>CAVRLM010000010.1:0-336851 GCA_963722365.1 uncultured Acidobacteriaceae bacterium | reverse complement strand
TGTTGCGATCGGCACCGTCGACGAGATGCTGGACCAGGTGTCGCAGAGTGGCTGCCT
Source organism: uncultured Acidobacteriaceae bacterium (assembly GCA_963722365.1). Classification (GTDB taxonomy): domain Bacteria; phylum Acidobacteriota; class Terriglobia; order Terriglobales; family Acidobacteriaceae; genus Sulfotelmatobacter. Next base: position 336,794 of record CAVRLM010000010.1, on the reverse strand, counting down.
CATCGTCTGCGTGTCGGCGCTTCCGCCATTTGCGGTCGGGCAGGCGCGCTCCCTCTGCAAGCGTCTGCGAACCAAATGTCCCGAGCTCGCGATTGTGGTCGGCCTCTGGGGATTCGGGGGAGGCGTTCCGAAGGCTCAAGAACGTGTGGGCCCAGGCTGCAGCGATGCCATTGTGACGACTTTGTCAGAGGCGCTGTTGCAGGTTCGGAGACTCTCTGAAATCGGCTCGGCCGACGAATCCGGAAAGTCAAAGCCAGTCGAGGTTAGCGCCGACTAAGTGGATCGGAATCGGAAAACAATTCAAAACAACATTCAAAATAACGAAGTCCCGGCACCTACCTTGCCGGGACTTCAGCGTTTATTGCAGGTACTCTCAACTACGACGCGCGGCGCTGCCGGTCGGCGTTTTCGTCTTCTTCATTCTGGCCCTGGCCGCCCTTTTTCTGCTGTCCGGGCTGACCGCTCTGTTGATTGTTCTGACCCTTTTGTTGGTCCTGGCCAGCCTGGTTGCCCTGCTGTCCCGATTGACCACCCTGCTGTTTATTTTTTTCCATATCGTCTGCCATGAAATAATCCTCCCTTTAAGTGCGCGACGTGGCGCACTTCTGCAATTTAAATCTACTGCTTTCAATTAGTTGCTACATGCGATGCGCGGGTTGGGACTAAAAGCAAATGTCTGCACAGCGCAGGTGAAAAGATCTTTCGAGATCTAAGGAATCGTTGAGATCTGTACTGCGGACGTATCCGCGGGACTGATTGCTTTTAGCCGCTCCACTTCTTCTTGCGTCTTCTGCCAGGCCTCGGCCTTTTTCTTGGTATCGACGGGCGCATTCGGATCCCCGTAGAACGCGAGAATATTTAGGCGCAACTCAGGAGTAACTTGTGCGAAGTTATGCCCCGCCAATTGGTTCAATAGACGGGCGTAGGCTTTGTCCGTAAGTACATATTCTCCGGCATGCGTCATTCGGCCGGTGTCGAAATCGGTGTTGGGCAGACTTAGCTTCTTCGCCTTGGTTTCCGCCAGCAGGCTTCTATAATTATCGAGCGTGTGGTTGACGCTCGCTATATACAGATCTTCGGTTTTCTGTGTGGGAATCTTGAAGTCGAGCGCCTTGAACGGCCCAATCTTCGGGACGAAGCGGAGAAAGAACGCCAGAGCTCGCGTGCCAAATCCCGGTCGGCGGTATCCCTTCCCCCACTCGCGTTGATAATCGGCGCGCGTCAGGTTGTAGCGGAACTTGCGCGCGTTGAAGTTTGGAGTCTCCGCGACCAGTTCTTTCTTTCGCGCCACCAGCGCGACCCTCGTCATTTCCGGAAGAATGTGACTGATCGCCCGACGAAAGGTGCCGATCGCCAGATCTTCGTTCGCAATCACGTCGCTCAGCGGAATGCCGTACGTATCCTGAAAGGCTCGCTCCAGCACCGGCTTTGATATCTCGAACCCAATGAAATCATGATATCGATCGGACGTGTAGCGATTCTTCGCGACTTGCGTCACGTCAAAGCCGAATTCTGTCCGTATATGCGCCTTAGGATTATCGGCATAAGTTACTGACTTGCCGAATTTCTTCTGCAATTTTGGAAACTCGAGCCCTACAGCCTGATTCACGGTCGGGTGTCCAATATTGTCCGCGGAATAGTGCGCCAATGCGCCGAGAGCGAAAGCATACTCATCCAAGTCGTTGGCTTCGTTGATCATGTTCGCGATGAAGTCGCCGCTGCGAACGTAATGAGTCAGGTCACTGAAATACTTGTTGCCGAACGGATAGTAGCCCATGTCCTGTACCAGGCACCCTCCATACGCAAAAGCATGGGCTTTTTTCAGATCCTCGGCGCTGGAACCGGGAAACCGCTTCAGCAGCAGCGGCTGGATGTCATCCTTCCAAAGAAGATCGACCACCTCTTCGTGAGTAAGTACAGAATAGGCTCCGCAATAGGTCGTTAGTCCGAAAAACAGCCCAAGGCTTAGCACGACCTGACAAAGAACCATGAATCGTCTCATAAGGGAGCACATCTTCCGCTGAACCTCGTGCGGTTACAGTTAGGTGCACACGGCGTACCAAGGTTGGCTGCCAATCTTGCGTCTTATCGTCTCAAGCATACAGCACGATCGCCCCATGGCTACCAGATGTCCGGTAATGACATCCCGCGCCACGGCAGCTAGGCTCAGTCGTGTCGCATCAGATGTGTCGTAGTTTCGTCGGAGCGTGGACAGACAGGCACTTCACAAGCAGAGGAGAAAGATAATGAGTATCTGGACCGTATTGTTCGTTGTACTGCTGATCGCTTGGCTTGGCGGATTCACAGTGTTTCACGTTGCAGGCGGATTGATCCACCTGCTGCTGGTATTCGCGGTAATTTCCTTGATCCTGCACTTTGTAATGGGGAGTCGTACCGCATAGAGAAATCAGGCTTCCTGATTCGCAGGTTGAAGGGCCGCAATGGCCCGATGCCTTGGCCTTAAGCCAGAGTCATCGGAATCCATTCGGCCCAATGTTTTTTACCCTTCTTCCTTGCCTATTTAATCGATTACGCAACCAGACGCCTTGCACGGCTCAAATCCAAAGCAAAAAGAAAGGGCCAGCGGAATTCGCCGGCCCCATCTACACCGCGTAGGCTGTTAATTCGGTGTGCTGGTGTCTTTCTTCATCTTGTCATTCGCCATCTTTAGTGACACGACATCCACTTCTCCCTTATCGGCCGAGACGTGTGCCTTCAGAGCGACATGATGTCCCTCATGCCCTTTGACCGCATCCGGATTGCTAATCGTCCAGCTCTTCCCATCCTTGTCGCTGACGAAGGTCTTGCCATCATCACTGATCTTTCCCATGATTGTGGTCGCCGTCATCGAGCTATCCGACTTCATTGTGTCCTGCTTCATTGTGTCTTGAGCCAACAGGCTGAGAGAAGTCAGCAGGCCCAATGTGAAGATCGCTGCCAATAGTTTTCTCATGTCTCACTCTCCTCTGCGCGAAACTAGCTTCCACTCCCGCACTGTCAACCGCGCGAATCTCCAGCTCGGGGGGGGGGATGGACGTGGGTGCAAAAAAGAAAAATCAAAAAGCATTAAACCCACGGCTATCCTGAAATGATCACTCTTAGCGGTGAACTTATAGGACTTTATACCGAGCCAACAATACAGCGAATGCCGTAACGGCATTTCCATGCATACATATATTGGCGTAAGTGGCTTTACCTCAGGTGCGTATCGCTTCAACGATCATGATGTAGATGCTCACCCCCGCCAACCTCCAGACTGCTTTGCGTCTCTAAGCAGGCCGACGGGTACACGGCCCCAACGATTCTCGCAACATACTTCGTAGCCACCGAATCCGCGGCCCGCCGCAGTAAGCAGACGGGGACTCGAGAATCGACAGGAGAAAACAAATGCGCATTCGCTGCATCCGTGCGGTATTGTTTGCATGCGTTGTGTTCGTGATGTCATCTGCTTCTGCTTCGTTCGCACAGCAATTTCGTTTTTCGGTGAGTTTCGGCCCGCCAGCGCTTCCCGTCTACGAGCAGCCTCTCTGCCCCGGCGAGGGTTACATTTGGACGCCAGGCTATTGGACGTGGAGTGACGACGAAGGCGACTATTACTGGGTTCCAGGCACTTGGGTATTGGCCCCTGAGCCCGGCTATCTCTGGACGCCACCATACTGGGCCTGGCACGAGGGACGGTATGTTTTCTATGACGGCTATTGGGGCCCCCATGTCGGTTTCTACGGCGGCATCAACTATGGTTTTGGTTATTCCGGAGAAGGCTTCGAAGGCGGACGTTGGGATAACGGACACTTCTTCTACAATCGCTCGGTCACGAATGTAAACGTCACCACGATTCACAACGTCTACAACACCACGGTCGTCAACAATCGTACGACGATCAATCGCGTCAGCTATAACGGCGGCGAGGGAGGAATTTCTGCACGCCCCACCGCTCAGCAAGAGGCCGTCATGCATGAGCGGCATATTCCACCTCCCGCGGCCCAGAATGAACATATGCAGGCGGCTCGCGGCAATCCCGAACTTCGAGCCTCAGCAAATCACGGCAAGCCGCCGGTTGCGGCTACGGCTCGACCGGGAGCCTTCCGCGGCGGTGAAGCTGTAGCGGCTCGAGAGGCTGGAGCTCCGTATCATCCACCTGCGAATCACGAGCCCAATCAGCCTCGTGGTAACAGTGTCGGACCCAACCGGGAAGCGACTCCGGCAAAACCGGAGAGTGCGGGCCATCCCTCTTCCCCCGCCAATCATCCCAAAGACCTTCCACCCATGGATCGTCCCGCCGCTCCTCATACCGGGAATGCGAAGACGGACCAGAAATATCAGCAGCAGCAGGGAAAGCTTCAACAGAAGCAGGACCAGGAACGGCAAAAACTCCAGCAACAGCAAGACCACGATCACCAGCGTCTCGCGCAACAAAAGGCGGACGAGGCGCGCAAGCAACAAACAGAACAAAAGCATCAGCAGCAGACTCAGCAGTTGCAGCAACGGCATGAACAGCAGCAACAGAAAATGCAGCAAAAGCAAGCACCGCAAAAGCAGGCGCAGCAAAAACAGGCGCCACCACAAAATCACTCGGAGTCCAAGCCTCCGAAGGGCGGTCCTCAGTGATTTTGCAAAACGTAGGCACGGGACATCTGCTAACCGGCGATGTTCCGTGCCTACGCACCATTATTGATTTCTGAAAATGCGTCTAACCGGCGATCCTGGAATGACCATCAGCAAAATGAAAATACTCGCGATCACCCGTGGCTGAGCCCGAACCCATGTCTTGTTAAACAGCAGATTCCGCCGAAAGTGCTCCGTCGTCGATTGGGTCTGCGGAAGCCGCGCGTTGGCCGTCCCGCTTATCCAAGGCTCTGTTCAATTCGGTAATCAGATCCATCAGCTTCTTGGGATCGAGTTCGTTCGCCGCTGCTTTACAGAGGTCCTGCCAGCTCTCATTTCGATTCTGATCCATAAGGCTTCTCCGTTTAACATCGGACTCTCGGAAGTGGCCGTTTTTTAGAAGATAGGCGGCGGTGCTGAAGCAGGTGGGTTTCCAGACCCGTAACGTGAGTCAACTGTATAACTTAGCGCGAAGCGAATTAGCCTCTGCAAAGCGCAATTTTCCGCAGCTACGTAATTTTGCCACGCTGAATGACAGCGACCTACTGTTGCCTGAGCCCTAGCCCCGCGGGCCCGGACCATTCGCCAGCACGCCCGATGTGGTTGTCACCGGCGGATCTCCATACTTCCCGGTTAGCGCGTACCACCGGATTCGCAACATTTCCAACACCATCTTCGCGCCGTCAGCGACTGGATTGATTCTGGTGCCCTCGGCGTGGGCCCAGACCACCGGAACCTCGGCAACTTCGAAGCCCATTCGACCTGCAAGAAAGAGTATTTCCGGATCGAAGCCCCATCCTTCAATTCTTTGCAAAGGGAAAAGCATTTTTGCCGCGCTCCGCCGGAACGCCTTGAAGCCGCACTGCGTGTCTTTGAACTCAAGCTGCAGCAGCATGCGAAGCAACACGTTGAAAGTTCTGCCCAGCACTTGCCGCGCCACGGATTGCCGCTGTGTCTGCAATTCGCTACGCACCCAGCGCGATCCGATTGCGACGTCGGCGCCCCCGTCCAGCGCCTCCAGAAGCTTCGACGCTTCTTCGATCGGAGCGGACAAATCAGCATCGGTAAACAAAACAATCGAACCCCTTGCGTTCAACATGCCGTTACGCACGCTGTATCCTTTACCGCGGTTTCCCGGATTCTGAAGCAGCCTCACCATCGGATTCGTTCGGGCATACTCCTTGACGATTTCGTCCGTTCCGTCACCCGATCCATCGTCCACCACGATCACTTCAGCCTCCCAACCTTCCTGGTGAACAAAATCCAAAACTCGATTGAGGCTCCGACCCAGGCGTGCGCTTTCGTTATATGCGGGAATCACAATGCTGACTTCGTATGAATGATTCAAGGTTCTCTCGATTCTTCCGGCTATTCCCCTCGATGCTCATTCGGAGGGGCGATGCGAGATCCCTTCGGATCCCCATCCTTTGCTTTAGAGATCGAATCGACTCAATAGGTTGCGAACCAGCAGACCCCTATCAACGTGCGTCCCGATGCTCTAAGGTCGGCCGAACCAAGGCAGTCGGCTACAGGAAATACCTTAGGGCATGACCCTCTACGCTCTGGTACCAATACGTTAGCAATCCGGGTAGTGGGGCGTGTCGTTCGGGCTCGCAGCAATACCCTTTTGGCTGTTGGCGCTTCCCATTCTTTTATGTGCTGAACAGTCATATCTCAGTGCAAGTCAAGATGAATCCGTCGATTCAGTGAACAACGGTCGACGGGATTGCTCCTTGTTCGGGAGAGGCTATGAAAAGATCCGCGCTCAACGATGTAGCGCCCAATACCGAGAACCTTCCTCCCAGTCTTGCGAAAAGCAATGGGAAATCCAAGACCACCGACGGATCTCTGGATCTCAACGTCATTTTGACCAGCCTGCAATCCATGCGGGATGGTGACTTTACGGTCCGGCTTCCAGGCACTTGGGTTGGTTTGGCAGGCAAAGTAGCCGACACGTTCAATGAAATCGTTGCCGCCAACCAGCACATGGCGCAGGAACTCAAGCGCGTGGGTCACGTAGTCGGCAAGCAGGGTAAAACGCGCGAGCGCACCCGCTTTCACGAGTCCCGAGGAGCCTGGGGCGAGATGGAAGTCTCCGTCAACACGCTGGTGGAAGATCTGCTCCGGCCCACCGCTGAAGTCACGCGCGCCATCGCCGCTGTCGCTCAAGGCGACCTTACTCAAACCGTTCGCCTCGACGTCGATGGCCGGCCGCTTGAAGGCGAGTTCCTTCGCTCCGCAAATCTCGTCAACACGATGATTCAGCAGCTCGGCGTCTTCACCGCCGAAGTAACTCGCGTCGCCCGCGAAGTAGGTACGGAAGGAAAGCTGGGCGGACAGGCGCAAGTGCCCGATGTCGCCGGCACCTGGAAAGATCTCACCGACAACGTCAACCTCATGGCCAGCAACCTGACCGGCCAGGTGCGTAACATCGCAGAAGTCGCGACCGCTGTAGCCAGCGGCGACTTGTCGCGCAAAATCACGGTCGATGTGCGCGGCGAGATCCTGCAGCTCAAAGAAGCCATCAACACGATGGTGGACCAGCTGCGTTCGTTCGCATCAGAAGTAACGCGCGTCGCCCGCGAAGTCGGCACCGACGGCAAACTCGGCGGACAAGCCGTTGTACCTGGCGTCGCCGGAACGTGGAAAGATCTCACCGACTCTGTGAACGCCATGGCCGGTAACCTTACGGCCCAAGTCCGAAACATCGCCGAGGTCACCACCGCTGTGGCCCGCGGCGATTTGTCCCGCAAAATCACAGTCGACGTCAAAGGCGAAATCCTCGAACTTAAAGACACCATCAACACGATGGTCGATCAGTTAAATGCATTCGCCGGTGAAGTCACGCGCGTTGCTCGCGAAGTCGGTACCGAAGGCAAGCTCGGCGGCCAGGCGCAAGTACCCGGCGTTGGCGGCACGTGGAAAGATCTCACCGACAACGTCAACTTCATGGCCAGCAACCTCACGGGCCAGGTTCGTAACATCGCGGAAGTCGCGACAGCCATCGCGAGCGGCGATTTGTCGCGCAAAATCACGGTCGACGTGCGCGGCGAAATTCTGCAGCTGAAAGAAACCCTCAACACGATGGTGGACCAGCTCAACCGGTTCGCCGGCGAAGTTACCCGCGTGGCCCGCGAAGTCGGTACTGAAGGTCGACTCGGCGGACAGGCCAACGTCCCCGGCGTCGCTGGAACGTGGAAGGATCTCACCGACTCCGTCAACTCCATGGCCGGAAACCTTACCGGCCAAGTCCGGAACATCGCGGAAGTTACGACGGCCGTAGCTCGCGGCGATTTGTCGCGCAAGATCACGGTCGACGTGAAAGGCGAAATTCTCGAACTCAAGAACACCATCAACACGATGGTCGACCAGCTCAACGCGTTCGCCGGCGAAGTAACGCGTGTGGCCCGCGAAGTCGGCACGGAAGGCAAACTCGGCGGCCAGGCGCAGGTCCCGGGCGTGGCTGGCACCTGGAAGGATCTCACCGACAATGTCAACTTCATGGCCAACAACCTGACTGGCCAGGTCCGTAACATCGCCGAAGTAGCCACAGCCGTGGCTCGCGGCGACTTGTCGCGCAAGATCACGGTCGACGTGAAAGGAGAAATCCTCGAGCTGAAAGACACCATGAACACCATGGTGGACCAGCTCCGTTCGTTCGCGTCGGAAGTCACCCGCGTCGCCCGCGAGGTCGGCACCGACGGCAAGCTCGGCGGACAGGCTCTCGTCCCCGGCGTCGGCGGAACCTGGAAAGATCTCACTGACTCCGTGAACTCCATGGCCAGCAACTTAACGGGCCAGGTTCGTAACATCGCTGAAGTATCAACCGCGATCGCCAGTGGCGACTTGTCGAAGAAAATCACGGTAAACGTTAGCGGCGAAATTCTGCTGCTCAAAGAAACCATCAACACGATGGTCGACCAGCTCAACGCGTTCGCTGCCGAAGTGACCCGCGTGGCCCGCGAAGTCGGTTCCGAAGGCAAACTTGGCGGCCAGGCGCAGGTCCCGGGCGTCGCCGGAACGTGGAAAGATCTCACCGACTCCGTCAACTCCATGGCCGGAAACCTCACGGGCCAGGTCCGAAACATCGCGGAAGTCACGACGGCTGTCGCTCGCGGCGATCTCTCCCGCAAGATCACGGTCGACGTGAAAGGCGAAATTCTCGAGCTCAAGAACACCATCAATACGATGGTGGACCAGCTCAACGCTTTCGCCGGAGAAGTCACCCGCGTAGCCCGCGAAGTCGGCACCGACGGCAAACTTGGTGGTCAGGCGCAAGTTCCCGGCGTAGCCGGAACCTGGAAGGATCTCACCGACAACGTCAACTTCATGGCCAGCAACTTGACCGGCCAGGTTCGAAACATCGCCGAAGTCGCGACCGCTATCGCGAACGGCGATCTCTCGAAGAAGATCACGGTCGACGTTCGCGGCGAAATCTTACAGCTGAAAGAAACGCTCAACACCATGGTCGAGCAGCTTCGATCATTCGCTGCCGAAGTCACCCGCGTCGCCCGCGAAGTGGGTAGCGAAGGCCGCCTGGGTGGTCAGGCCAACGTGCCCGGCGTCGCTGGCACGTGGAAGGATCTCACCGACTCGGTGAACGCTATGGCCGGAAACCTCACCGGCCAGGTCCGAAACATCGCTGAAGTCACAACGGCCGTTGCCCGCGGCGATTTGTCGCGCAAAATTACAGTCGACGTGAAAGGCGAAATTCTCGAGCTCAAGAACACCATCAACACGATGGTGGACCAGCTCAACGCCTTCGCCGCCGAAGTCACCCGCGTCGCGCGCGAAGTCGGCACCGACGGCAAGCTCGGCGGTCAGGCGCAAGTGCCCGGCGTCGCTGGCACCTGGAAGGATCTCACCGACAGTTTCAATGTGATGGCAGTCAACCTGACCGAACAAGTGCGCGGCATCGTGAAGGTCGTTACGGCTGTCGCCAACGGAGATCTGACCCAGAAACTGACGGTAAACGCCAAGGGCGAAATCGCAGCTTTGGCAGAAACCATCAACAACATGACAGGCACGCTGGCTACCTTCGCGGATCAGGTTACGACGGTTGCGCGCGAAGTCGGAGTGGAAGGCCGGCTCGGCGGTCAGGCCAATGTGCCCGGCGCCTCTGGAACCTGGAAAGATCTCACCGGCAACGTCAACTTGCTCGCTGACAACCTCACTAACCAGGTGCGCGCGATCGCGGAAGTTGCGACCGCCGTGACTAAGGGCGACTTGACCCGCTCCATTCAGGTGGAGGCCAGCGGCGAAGTGGCCGAGTTGAAAGACAACATCAACACGATGATCGACAACCTTCGACTCACGACCGACCGCAATACCGAACAGGACTGGCTCAAGACCAATCTCGCCCGCTTCACCGGAATGTTGCAGGGCCAGCGCGATCTGACGACAGTGGGTCGCATGTTGCTCTCCGAACTTGCTCCGCTGGTGAACGCTCAGCAGGGCGTCATCTACCAGATGGAAACCGAAGAATCGGCCGGAATGGTGCTGCTGTCGGCCTTCGCCGATGATGGTGAAGACGGACACCTTCGCCGCTTGAGAATTGGCGAGGGTCTCGTCGGACAAGTCGCCGCAGAAAAGCGCCGGATGCTGATTTCCGACCTGCCTGAAAAAACGGTTCCGATTCGTTCGGGACTGTTCGAATCTGTTCCGCGCAACGTCATCGTCCTTCCGGTGCTCTTCGAAGACCGGGTGAAAGCCGTCATCGAACTGGCTTCGTTGAATGCATTTACCGCTTCCCACCTTGCCTTCCTCGAGCAGCTAACGGCCAGCATCGGTATCGTGCTGAACAGTATTGAAGCTACGATGCAGACCGAAGGCCTGCTCAAGCAATCGCAGCAGCTCGCTGCCGAACTCCAAACGCAGCAGAAAGAATTGCAGCAGACCAACGAGCAGCTGGCGCAAAAGGCGCAACAGCTCGCCGAACAGAACGTCGAAGTCGAACGCAAGAACCAGGAAATTGAGCAAGCCCGCCGCGCTTTGGAAGAGAAGGCGAAAGAACTCGCCCTCACTTCCAAGTACAAGTCGGAATTCCTGGCCAACATGTCGCACGAGTTGCGCACGCCGCTGAACAGCATTCTGGTCCTGGGACAGCAACTCAGCGAGAATCCCGATCACAACCTGACCCCGAAGCAGGTCGAATTTGCCCGCACCATTCACGGCGCCGGCACCGACTTGCTCAACCTGATCAGCGACATTCTCGATCTCTCCAAGATCGAGTCCGGCACGGTGTCCGTCGAGGCCGAGGAAGTATTCTTCGCCAACCTGCTGGAAATGGTGGCTCGCCCCTTCCGTCATGAAGCGGAGAATCGCAGGCTGGCCTTCGAGGTACAGGCCGATCCGCATCTCACCCGCAGTCTGGTCACCGACTCGAAACGTCTGCAGCAGGTGTTAAAGAATTTGCTGTCGAACGCATTCAAGTTCACCGAACACGGCTCGGTTCGCCTGGCTGTCAACGTCGCTACTAAAGGATGGAGCGAAGATCATCCCATTCTGAGTGGAGCAGCCTCGGTCGTGGCGTTCGAAGTTACCGACTCGGGCATTGGAATCGCGCTCGACAAGCAACGCATCATCTTCGAGGCCTTCCAACAGGCAGACGCCAGCACCAGCCGCAAGTACGGCGGAACCGGTCTGGGATTGGCCATCAGCCGCGAACTCGCCAGCTTGTTGGGTGGCGAAATCCAGCTTCGCAGCACGCCCGGCCAGGGCAGTACTTTCACGCTATATCTGCCGCTGACGTATGTGGGGCCGTCCGCCTCGAAGCTCACGGCGTCGGAGTGGAGAGTCTCCTCGCCCACGATGCCGCTTCAGTTGTCCAGCATCGTCGTCGCCGAGCATCCGGTCGAACGGATCTTGCCGACGATCGCGACAATCTGCAGCCAGACGACGCCGTCCTGCTCATCGTCGAAGACGATCCCCACTATGCCCGCGTGCTGTGCGATCTGTCGCGCGATAAGGGATTCAAGGTTCTCGTCGCCCTGCGCGGTGCGGAGGCCCTTGCTCTGGCTCGCGAGTTCCATCCCACGGCTGTATCTCTGGACGTCTTCCTGCCCGACATGCTGGGCTGGACCGTGCTCAATCACTTGAAACAAGATCCAGCCACGCGCCACATTCCAGTGCAAATGCTTACCTTGGACGAGGACCGCCATCACGGCCTGGCTCGCGGCGCATTTGCCTTTGTGACCAAGCCATCGAGTCCGGAAGACCTTGACATCGGCGTTGTCGCGAATCAAAGAATATGCCACACCCCGTCGGAAGAGGCTGTTGATCGTCGAGGACAATCCTGCCGAACAAATGAGCATCCGCGAGCTTCTGGGCCACGACGACATCGATGTATCGGTCGCTTCCACAGGCGCGGAAGCCTTGGAGGTAGTGACCAAGGAAACATTCGATTGCGTCGTGCTCGATCTGCGATTGCCCGACATGACCGGTTTCGACATCCTCGAGCGCATGCGCGACCTTCCGCAGGTTAGCGATCTGCCAGTCGTCGTTTTCACGGGCAAGGAACTGTCTCCGGAAGAAGACGCGCGCCTGCACACTCTGGCCCGCAGCGTTGTGGTCAAAGGAGTGGAGTCGCCGGAGCGGTTGCTCGATGAGACGGCACTCTTCCTGCATCGGGTGGTCGCCGACCTTCCGCAGGAAAAGCAAAAGATGCTCGACCGCCTGCATCGCTCCGATGAAGCTCTGGTCGGCAAGAAAGTGCTGGTCGTCGACGACGACATGCGCAACATCTTCGCTCTCAGCAGCGTTCTCGAACGGCGTGGGATGGCGGTTCTGACCGCTGGAACCGGCCGCGAAGCAATCTCGATGCTGGAATCTACTCCCGATGTCGCGATCGTCTTGATGGACATCATGATGCCTGAAATGGATGGTTATGCGACCATGCAGGTGATCCGTCAGAACTCTTCCTTCCGCCGGCTGCCAATCATCGCTCTGACCGCGAAAGCGATGAAGGGTGATCGCGAAAAATGCCTGGAAGCGGGCGCGTCGGAATATCTGGCGAAGCCAGTGAATACCGAACAACTTCTCTCGGCGCTGCGCATGTGGCTGCATCGGTGAGAGGCATTTGGATTGACTCAGGTGGGGATGGCGTATTGAGAGGATGATGACCGTCCACGACAAAGTGAACATCCTCATGGTCGACGACCAGCCGGGCAAACTGCTCAGCTATGACGCCATTCTGGCCGACCTGGGAGAGAACCTGATCAAGGCAACCTCTGCCAAGGATGCTCTCGAAAAACTACTCAAGACCGACGTTGCCGTCGTGCTGATGGATGTCAGCATGCCCGAGATCGACGGCTTTGAGCTCGCCGAGATCATCCGCCAGCATCCGCGCTTTCAAAAAACCGCAATCATCTTTGTTTCGGCCGTCCATCTGACCGATCTCGATCGTCTCAAGGGATATCAGCACGGGGCAGTCGACTATCTTTCTGTGCCGATCGTCCCCGAAGTCCTGCGCGCAAAAGTAAGAGTCTTCGCCGAATTGCATCGAAAAAAGCTGCAACTGGAACGCCTGAATAGCGAACTCGAGGAGCGCGTCGCCGACCGCACCCTCGAGTTGGAACAAAAAGCTGTAGCCCTGCAACAGCTGAATAGCGATCTTGGCCCGCAAGAATCAGGAACTGGATGCCATCGTCCAGACCGCGCCCGATATTATTTTCAGCCGCCAGGCGGACGGCACGAGGGACTACATCAGCAGCCGATTCTATGAGTACACTGGCGCGGCGGCCGGTTCGGCCGTGGGATTCGGTTGGCTCGAATATCTGCATCCCGACGACAAAGAGCGCAGCCTGGCGCACTGGATGCGATGCGTTCAGTCCGGAGAAGCCTACGAATCCGAATACCGTATACGCAGCACCGATGGCCAATATCGCTGGTTCCGCGCCCGCGCCGTCCCTCTTCGAGATCCCGATGGAGACATCGTCAAGTGGTATGGAACCTGTTCCGACATTCATGACAGCAAGCTGCTGGAGCAATCGATCCGCGATAACGCCATCGAACTGGAGAGAATGGTCGATATCCGGACCGCTGAACTGAGACGCCTTTCCAGTCGCCTGATGACCATGCAAGACGAAGAACGCCGCCGCATCGCGCGGGAAATTCACGACGGACTGGGACAGGAGCTTGCCGCCGCGAAGATGATTCTGGACGGAATCCTGTCCAAGGACTCTTCGCCGACCATGCGCCAGGCTTCTGCGGATGCAAGCGAATTGGTCGATCGCGCCATCAAGCAAGTTCGCACGATTTCTCATCTTCTCCATCCTCCGCTGCTCGATGAAGTTGGACTGGTCTCGGCGCTGCGCTGGTATCTTGGAAGGCCTCTCGGAACGCAGCGGAATTGAAATTCGCCTGGATGTTGACCCCGCCGGATCTGAGCCGGCTCAGGCCGGAACTCGAAACCGCGATCTTCCGCATCATCCAGGAAGCTCTCACCAATATGTTTCGCCACTCCGGAGCGCGCAATGGGAGCGTAAGCGTGGCGGAGAGTGACGGCGATCGTCGTGACAGTGCGCGACGATGGCAAAGGAATTGAAGAACAGGTGATTCAGCTTGCGTCCCGACAGCGTCGGCGTTGGCATCGGCGGAATGCGGCAGCGCGTCAACGAACTCGGAGGCAGTTTGCGGTTGGCGAATGCGAACCCTGGAACCATCGTCGAAGTCGTCATTCCCTCCCGCCGGCATGACGCCAATGGCGACGCCTCTGCCCGTTTGAACCCATTGCTTGCGACTCAGGCAGCTTTGCGCTCGTCTACCTTCTTCTCGTCTGCCTTGATCTCAACCTGCTCGTGTTTGATGTCGAGGCGCAGACGGTTGTAAATGCTCATGTACTGGTTCGCTACCCACACCAGCGCAAAAAACGCGACAACATATCCCCGCCAGTCCATGTAAAGCAGCCTGAACCGCGTAACCAACAAGGACTCCTGCCGCCACGTAGTGGCTGAAGCAATATTCACAAGTAAAAAGATAAAAGAATTTTCGACGCGCAATCGACCGCGCTTGTTCGCATTCCTTCCGGCAATACTGGCGCGGCTCGCGGAATACTTCCTCATGCGTTACCGTCCATGCGATACACGCGACCGGAATACCCAGAACCAGAAGCCATACGATCTGCAGCTGCCAAGGCATTGGATGAGAGTTGGATGCAGTGGCGAGCTCAATCGTTGAGTGTTTCCACTCTCCCACCCAATCTGAACTCGGAAGGATCGTTGCGCCTACGTTCTACGAAGTTGTACGAATCCATTAAGCCCGACGCCCGCCCTACACCCTTTCACCGATTTTGCCTCCCGAGGTTGCGTTGTATGGTGCTTGGAACAGGGTGCTGGCGGCCGCGTCCTCGAGCTGTACTCGAGGAGTGACTGCACACGGTGGCCCGAGCCGGGCCTTTGCAGTTTGACCGCTTGGAAGCCATCCTTGGCCGCCACGTGCCCATGTGTTGCTCATCTTTTTTACCCCTCCTTTACACAGAATTCTCCAGTACTTTACCGGGTCCAATCGATGTTGACCGTCCTGCAGAACAGGCACATTGGAATCAAGGTCAATTCCGTCAGATCTTTAAGGCCGCTAAAGTCGAACCTCCGCATTGGTTCGGCACGAAAGTGAACGAGAGAGAAAAAGGAGAACTATGAAATCACTGAACAGCATTTCGAGTGTGTTGATTGCCCTCGCGATTGGACTAACGCTCGCTTGCTCCGACCGGCCCCCCAAGGCCCCCGATGTCGCCGGAGATATCCGCCACTCCCTCGACCAGGCTGGGCTCAATGACGTGAGCGTCAGCCAGGACCGCGATAAGAGCGTGGTGACCCTCACAGGCAAGGTTGCCACCGACGACGACAAAGCGCGCGCGGAATCCATTGCCCGATCAATTGCTGGCGCGGAAGTCGTTTCTAACGAGATTGGCGTCCGCCCGAACGGCGAAGAGAGTACTGCCAAGAAAGTCGACTCCGACCTCGACTCCGGTATCGACAAAAATCTTGACGCCATGCTGATCCAGCACAAGCTCAAGCACGATGTGAGCTATGACGTGAACAACGGCGTGGTCACCCTCAAGGGCGACGTGCCTTCCCAGTCTCAGCGCACTTCCGTGGAAAAACTGGCTGGACAGGTGCCCAACGTCAAGCAGGTCGTCAACAAGCTTGAAGTGAAGCATCAGAAGGCGACTTCAACCAAGTAAGTTCGACGACGAGGTCGATTTTCCTAGGGCCAGCTTCAGAGGTTTCCGCGCAGCTGGCCCTGGTGATGTTCCTGCGAGAAGGTTGCGATGACGCGGTCGTCACATTCTGACGTAAGAGCACGAGTGAAGGATGACGAGGAATCCAAAGTCGGCGCTATCTAAGTCGCAGAGCCCATCGTCCACCATCATCCGCTTCGCCTCGCTTGTTCTGGTCTGCGTCGCCATTGTCGCGCTCGGCGCGGTTGCCTATTTCACCGAACGCGGTATTGTGGTGGGCCGCGATTGGGTCATCCATACCTATCAAGTGCGATCTCAGTTGAGTGACTTGCAAGTGGAGGTTATGCGCGCACAGGCTGGAGAAAACGCGTCCGTCCTGACGCAAGACACGTCACTCCTTCCGCAATCTCGCGAACAATTTGGCTTGGCCCGCCAAACGATCGACAGCTTGCGCAAGCTCACCACCGATAATCGCCGTCAACAAGAGCGCCTCGATCAGCTTGGGTTGATCCTTCAGCAACAAGCTGCCCTCGACCCTAGCCGAAGTTCCAAAGATGTTCGAGTTCACCTTTCCGCTAACGAGCGCAAGCGACAGGACGAAATCGCCACTCAGCAGAAACAAATGGCGGTGATCGTGAGGAGTATGCAGGACGAAGAGGAATCGTTGCTCGAGCAACGCCTGCGAGCTTGGGACTACCTGTTTACGCGCAACGTCCTGATGCTCGCGCTGGCCTTTGCGGTCGTGACCTTGTTGCTGGCCTACAATTTTCGTCTGCTGGTGGCTGAGGTGGCGCGCACGAAAAATTCGGTGGAGCGCTCGCGGGCAAATGCCGAATCCTTCCGCCTGATGAGCGCCCGAATTCTTGAACTACAGGATTCGGAACGCCGCCGCATTGCTCGGGAGTTGCACGACAGCGTCGGCCAGTATCTTGCCGGGCTCAAGATTAATCTCAACCAACTCGAGACCGGTGTCCGCATTGACGCGCCTAAGCTTCTCCGTGAAACGGTCGAACTTACCGATTTTGCGATTCAGGAAGTTCGCACCATCTCCCACCTTCTCCATCCCCCTTTGCTCGAAGAACTCGGCTTCTTGCCGGCCGCTCGCTGGTACGTGGATGAATACGGAAAACGCAGTCAGGTCAAGGTTTCACTCCGCATCGACGAACCGATCGCCAGGCTTCCGCGGGGCGTTGAACTTGCATTGTTCCGCGTCCTGCAGGAATCGCTCACCAACGTGTACCGCCACGCCGCCGCCCAATCCGTGGATGTGCGCATCCTGTGCGACGACGGACACGTAACTCTCACAGTGGCCGATGATGGGAAGGGGATTCCCCTCGACGTTTTGGCTCGCTTCAAGGGTGGGGCCGCGCCCGGGATTGGATTGGGGGGGATGCGAGAAAGGCTCGCTGAGTTCGGGGGAGAAATCAAAGTGGAATCGTCGAGTGGGGGATCAGTGGTGCAGGCCGTCATCCCGACGAATCGTCCGGAACCCCAGACCGAGAACCGCGCACCGTAGATCACACAGCCCGGATCGACACGCTTCCTCTCGCTCAGCCTGAAAAGACAGGGGTCCCGAAATCGGGACCCCTGTTGTCGCTTGGGCCTAGTTTAGTGACTTTCGTCCGGCCCCGAGATGAGCGACCAATGAAACCAGAAAGAGCACTAGAAACACCACGAACAGCACTTTCGCGATTCCTGCTGCTGCCACTGCGACCCCTGTAAACCCAAGGACACCGGCGATCAGTGCCACCACCAAGAACATCAATGACCAATAAAGCATGGCTTGGCCTCCTAGGTGAATTTGATCTTGCTCATCGTAGGCGGCATCCGCCCTGTCAGACATCCCCACGAGTAAGTATTCGCGAAACGCCTTTACTGTATGCGGTTTGTAAGGTTTTTCTTGCTTTAGAAGGAGCAGGTGCCGGTCCGTCCCAGAGGACCGGCACCCGCTTGGGGGCGTTGTGTCGAGTAGAGATTGCAGAGTAGTGCGCGGCTCTCGAACCCACAATACCGTGGAACCTGTAGGAAAAGCGAGGGAAACCCCTGAACGCAACGGCCACTGAACGACAGGCCCCTATTTCTCAGGAAGTTTCTCAGGGTCTTTACTGCCTAAGCCGGATAGAAGCAACACGACTCTGCAGATTAGTTTGGTACTCGCTAGACAACTAGCCGGTGCTGACGTTCCGCACACGGAAGAGGAAAACACCATATGAAACGAGCGTATTCAGTATTTCCTAGGTGCCTCCTGCTGCTGAGTATCTGTGTCACTCTCCTCGGCGTGAGCTGGGCCGCCGACAAAGACGAGTCCGATGTCGCCAAGCGCATCGATAACTCGGCGAAAGTTCTGAACGAAATCATGGCACTCCCGACAAAGCCATTCCCGACAAGGTTATGCGCGATGCGAAATGCATTGCCGTCATCCCCTCGATGGTCAAGATCGCCGTCGGCTTTGGCGGAAATCACGGCAAGGGCGTCGCCACGTGCCGCACTGAATCGGGCTGGAGCGCTCCCGCTCCTATCACGATCACTGGCGGTAGCTGGGGTCTTCAACTCGGTGGTCAGGCAGTCGATCTCGTCATGATCGTTACCAATGATCAGGGAATGCAGCACCTGCTCTCCAGCAAATTCAAGCTCGGTGCCGATGCCTCCGCAGCCGCTGGCCCGGTAGGCCGCGATGCTGCTGCCGATACCGACGTGAAGATGAGAGCAGAAGTTCTGACGTATTCTCGCGCGCGCGGTCTGTTCGCCGGAATTGATCTGAGCGGCGCTGCCCTTACTCAGGACAAGGACGAAACCCGCTTGCTCTACGGAAAATTCGTGCCGTTCTCCGACATCTTAAGCGGCAAAGTACAGCCCACAGCTGCCAGCGAGCCGTTTCTGGCGGCGGTTCGGAAGTATTCGGTGCAGAGCAAAGAAACGAGTAGCAACGACGCTGACGCGGACGTAACGCATCCGGCATCGCGTTGGTTTTCAACCGAGCTCGGCCCGGTTTTCCGGGCCGGCAAGATTAGCAACGAGTGTTCAACCTGAGGAGGCTGAATGTACACGATTCTTCTAGTAGTGCTGATCTTGTTGTTGCTGGGAGCGCTGCCGGCCTGGCCCTACAGCCGTTCTTGGGGATATTACCCCAGCGGCGGATTGGGACTGATTGTCGTCGTCGTTCTCGTTCTGCTTCTTGCCGGTCGACTGTGATGTGGCGGTTCGCCGGACATCTCGGAACACTGGCTGAACCAATGGTGGGAGCCCGCTTTATCCCGCCATTTGCTTTTAAGTTAGCGGGTCTTTTTCACGGTTTTTGAGGAGCGGTCATGTCGAGTCATCAAAATTCTGCCTTCAATGGCGAATCTGCATTAGTCTGCGCCAGCTCTGTCCAGGACTCCCTATCCGCGCGGGTGGCGCGTTCGCCGCAAGCCCGAGACTGCGGCCTCATCGCGCCCCTGACGAAATTTGGGGTCAATACAACAACTACCGTTCGAATGGCGTAATGTGGTCCGCCATCATCCACGTAGTATTGCTTGGCCTGTTATTGAGCGGCGCTTTCTTTGGGCATGAGATCGTACAAAAAATCGCGCCGCGTCAGACCGTCACGCTGATTGCTCCTTCGCCCGATAGCTATGCTCTGCCAACAGCGAAGACAGTGATTAGCGGTGGCGGCGGCGGTGGCGATCACGATCCCCTCCCCGCTCCTAAAGGACGTTTGCCAAAAGCAGCTTTGCAGCAGATCACTCCGCCCGCAATTATTATGCGGAATGAGAAGCCAAAACTTGCAGTTGAGCCTACGGTGGTAATTCCCCCGCAAGTCCACGTCGCTGATAACCACATGCCGAATCTTGGAACAGCGACAGCAGCTCCCATGCCGGCTGCGCCACCGTCGAATGGAACCGGTTCCGGTGGTGGCATCGGATCTGGCTCAGGTGGAGGCGTAGGCGTCGGTCATGGCGCAGGTGTCGGAGCAGGAAGCGGTGGCGGCATCGGTGGCGGTGTCTACAAGGTGGGTGGCGGCATCTCCGCCCCGCAGGCAATTTCCGCGCCCGATCCCGATTACACGGAAGAAGCGCGCCGCGCCAAGAAGCAAGGCACTTGCGTTCTTTGGTTAATTGTCGATGCGGCAGGACATCCGCGTGACATTAAAGTGGTTCGCGGTCTCGGCCTCGGCCTCGACGCGAAAGCGCTTGGAAGCCGTGAAGCAGTGGCGCTTTCAACCAGCATTGAAGGATGGCAAGCCGGTCGACGTGCAGATCAGCGTGGAAGTGGAGTTCCACCTCTACTGACGACATGTGGTGGGTCGTCGTCTTCATTTGAGACATGGTCAATCGGTTTGTTGCCCTACAAAACGAAGTATGTTCCAGATTGCGTACTCGAAAGACTTAGATCCGCGCCCAGCGCGGATCTTCGCTACATAGGGCCTGAAGCCTAAGCTTACAGCGTCTCCTGCAACCGTTTACAGATGTGACCCGATACAAGGTTGTTCATCATTTTTTTAAGCTGTCATCCATGCTCGCGGAAGTAACGGACGAGCGAACTTTCCGGTAACTGAAAAAAGGAGATCCAACGTGGCGACTTGTGCGATTTCTGCTACAGAAGCAAACGTCATCCCCGCGACCAACATGAAAGGCCGCGATGATTCCCAGATTAACCTGGTGAAGCGCGCGCAGGCCGGCGACGAGCAAGCCTTTGCAACCCTGTTCCAACAACACAAGAACCGCGTCTACTCCGTATGCCTACTCATGACCAAAGATGTTGCCGAAGCTGAGGACCTCACTCAGGAAGCTTTCCTGCAGGTGTTCCGTACGGTCAGTTCGTTTCGTGGAGACGCGGCTTTCTCCACTTGGCTTTACCGGGTGGCAGTCAACACCGTTCTGATGAAGTTACGCCGCCGTAAATCTCCTCCCACTGTTTCCTTGGACGAACCTGTTAACCCCGAGTCGCCTTCGCTTCACCGCGATTTTGGCAAGAGCGATCCTGAGCTCACCGGCGTGGTCGATCGCATCGCACTGCGCAGGGCGCTTCAGGAGTTGCCCGAAGGCTGCCGCAGGATCTTTGCGTTGCACGAGGTGGAGGGATACCAGCACCACGAAATCGCACAACTGCTCGACTGCTCCATCGGCAATTCCAAGTCGCAACTCCACAAAGCAAAATTGAAAATGCGCGCTCTCTTGTTCCCCAAGACGAAAATTCGCCGGCGCTCGCCTAAGCATCAGGGAGCGGGAATGCTCAGCATGATGAAAGCGTCGGTGAAGTAGCGCAACTGCCCAGAGAATTCTGGGTTAGGGAAGGTGGAGCGGGAGTGCAGAGAGCAATCGTTATCGTGGGGCCCGAGTGTCGAGACGATGACAGCAATCATTCGTCCCTCGCCACGGCGACCGCCCCAGGAAGGGGCGGCTCTGGTATGCGTCGAACTCCTGGGACTTTCGGTGATGGCGCGGTTCCTGGAAGAACTGCGTCGCGGCGGCATTGAGTTGATTTCAGTTTGCGGAAATGTCGCTACTGCCACCGCCCGGACTGACTCTGCCAGTAGGATCGAGTTTTGCTCGACAGAAGAGCCTTGGCGCAAAGCCACGGAGTACTTATCGGCTCGTCTGAATAGCGACCAGGATTCGCTTTTGATTGCGCGTCTGGGTGCGTACGCGGATTTGGATTTCAAAGACTTCTTTCAATTCCACCGTGAACAGAAGCAAGCGATCACGCGAGCTTTTGGCCAAGATGGAGCTTTGGATTTGTGGATCGTCGATCCCCCAAGCATGCCGGAAGGGACCGACATCATGCGCGCCCTCACAAATGCTGAACCTGCGCAGTATGTCGTCCGCGGTTACGTGAACCGGCTTCAGCATCCGCGCGATCTACGACGTCTGGCGGTCGATAGTCTTACGAATCGTTGCCGCTTGCGCCCGCTCGGTACTGAAACTCGCCCGGGTATTTGGATAGAGGAGGGAGCACAGGTACATCGCGACGCGCGCATCGTTGCTCCGGCCTTTATCGGACGCGGAAGCCGAATCGGTGAACAGTGCTTGATCACGCGCGCCAGCAATGTAGAAAGCAACTGTCAGATTGATTACGGAACTGTGGTTGAGGATAGTTCGATCTTATCGAACAGCTACGTAGGAATTGGACTCGACTTGTCACACTCGATCGTGGATCGAAACACTCTGTTGAACCTTGAACGCGGGGTCACTCTGGAAATCGCCGACCCTTGCGTCGTCCGGCCCAACCGTATTCTGCGTCAGGACAAGAATTTTAGGTCGCCAGTCGCTGTTGGACTTGGAAGCGAGCATTCTTCGCAAGCCGAAGAGGGCCCGCGCCAAATGTAGACGTGAAGAAGTGGACTGTAAAACTTCAAAAGAGATGTCACTTAAAGGGGTGGACAAATGTTGACCAATGGGCCTGTAGTCGTCATGCAACTGCCAGAGCAACTGAACCTGGACGGAGTTCGAAGCTTCCTGCCGGAATTGGAGCCGCTGCTGGACTGCCATCGTCCGCGCATCGTGCTCGATTGTTCCCAGGTTCGCTACCTTGACAGCGCTGGCGTTGAGATGATGCTGCAGTGTCTGGAAGAAGCCATGAAGCGCGACGGCGATCTGAAACTGGCCGCCTTGTCCCCTGAATCTGAAGTCATTCTCGAATTGATGCGAGTGGCACGGGTCTTTGAAGCCTTTACCACTTCCGAAGAAGCCGTACGTAGCTTTAACGCCGTTCCCGCAGAAGGCATTGCCCCGGAAACCCCATGGGTCGCCGGAGTATTTGGCGAGTTAGGCGTGCTGAAGCAGGCCAGCTAGACGACTCGTAGAGGAGATCAACCATGCAATTGTTTAACACCGCTCTGTTGAACAAGGTTCCTTTATCTGCAGCTTGCTGTGTGCTGACGCTGTGCCTCGCTGGAAGCGCTTTCGCGCAGGAGGGCAAGGCCGTCGCGCCCTCGCAGCAGGTAGCGTCTGTCGATCTTCCAGACAGTCCAGGAGCAGTAGTAGCCCAGGCTCAGGAGCCGTCGTCTCCGCAAAGCAACGCGCCGCAGACGGCCACGCCAGCTTCCCCTCAAACCGGAAGTTCTCCAAACGAGGCT
Organism: uncultured Acidobacteriaceae bacterium; assembly: GCA_963722365.1. GTDB lineage: Bacteria > Acidobacteriota > Terriglobia > Terriglobales > Acidobacteriaceae > Sulfotelmatobacter. The sequence continues at coordinate 313,953 of CAVRLM010000010.1, read as the reverse complement.
TCTCAGGATCAAACTCAGAAGCCGCAGCGTCCAGTAGGAACGGCCGCCGCGGAAGCACCTAAGGTCAGCGGTGTGACCGCGGCTCAACCCGCGGGCGTGGCGATTGCTCCGGCCAAGCAACGCCGCGTACGCACGATTGTTCTGAGAGTCGGTGCCCTGGTAGGAGTCGGAGTGGCCGTGGGTACCGTAGTCGCGCTAACGGCGGGCACGCCCAGCAAGCCGCCGGGCGCGAAATAGTTACGAGAAGTGCCAATTCGTCATGCGACCAGGCAGTGCAAAAGTAATCAGCTTTTCCGGAATCGATGGTGCCGGCAAGAGCACCCAAATCGAGGCTCTGCAAGCTCACTTGAGGGGACTGGGTTTTCGATCCACCCTGTACACCTTTTGGGACAATGTGGTCGTTTTTCCCGCCTTTCGTGAGCACATGAGCCTGAAGGCCTTCAAAGGCGATAAAGGTGTCGGAAGCCCCGACAAACCGATCACCCGCCGCGACAAGAACGTTACGTCCTGGTACGTGATTGCAGCACGTCTCTTCCTTTATCTGCTCGACGCATACAGCCTTCGCGTTGCCGTTTCCGGAAGCATCTTCACCGGCTCTGATTTCATCATCTTCGACAGATATATCTACGACGAACTCGCCAATCTCCCGCTCCAGCACACGCCTGTACGTTTCTATGTGAATTTGCTCTTGCGCTTGATTCCTAAGCCAGATGTTGCCTGCATCGTCGACGCGGATCCGGAAGCTGCACATCTGCGCAAACCGGAGTATCCTCTGGAATTCGTTCGCACCAATCGTGATGCCTACATTGCATTGAGCCGTCTCGTCCGGCACATGACGGTTCTCGAACCTCTGCCCGTCGAACAGGCGACAGTCCAGAATCAAAGAACTCGGTTGCGAAGCACTGTTTGCGCAGAAATTTCGACCTAATCGATTTTCCGTTGCCATAGTCCTGCGGGCCCTGATCAAGCGAAAACTCCGAACGCTTAAACCTGTTTCTTTCATTCGTTTGCCCGCCAACATCTCATCTGGAAAACACATCGAACCCTGAGCGCTTGCAAGGCGAGAGTGTGCAAGCCGGAGACGAATGAAGATCTGTCTGGTCACAACCTTTCCCCCCAGCACTGGGGGACTAAGCGAATACGGCTTTCATCTCGCGCAGGAGCTACAAAGCAATCCGTTTCTCAGCCTGACCGTTCTGGCCGACGAACTCTCTGCCGGACCATGTCGAACCCGATGGACTTTACAGTTGTGCGCTGCTGGTCGTTCGATGATCCCGGCAGCCTCGTTTCGACTGCTGAAGACGCTCGAACCGGCTCAAGCCTGATGTCGTCTGGTTCAATTTGTTGTTCAGCACCTTCGGCCGTAATCCGGTGGTGGCGTTCTCCGGCCTGATGACGCCTCTGCTCGCGCGCCTGAGCGGCCGCTACACTCACGTGACCCTGCATCACTTGATGGACACTGTCGAGCTGAAAGACGTCGGAGTTCGGCACGAAGGCGCTTATCGCTTGGCCGGGCGCCATGGCCACGCGCATGCTGCTGCTCTCGAATTCCGTCTCCGTGCTGATGCCCGGCTATCGCAAGATCCTGAACGACAAATATGGCCGCGACAATGTCCACTTGCGTGCGCATGGCATTCTGGCGCGCCGCCCTGAATTTCCTGACTTCTCCCGCCGCGGAACCCCGAACATCGCATTCTTGCGTTCGGGAAATGGGGAACCTACAAGCGCCTCGAACTGATGATCGAGGCCTTCAACCTGATCTCCGCGAAGTTGCCGAATGCCAAACTGGTCGTTGCTGGCGGGGACCATCCGCAGGCCGCGGGCTACACCGACTTGATGCAGAAAGCTGTGCGCCGGATAATCCTCGCATCGAGTTCCGCGGCTATGTTCCGGAAGATGCGCTGCCAGATTTGTTTCAGAGTTCCACGTCGCAGTCATGCCGTACTCTTCCTCCACGGGATGCAGCGGCGTCGCGCACCTGGCATGCGCTTATGGCGTGCCCATCGTCTGCGCTGATCTGGCCGACTTCCGGCAGATGGCGAGAGGCGAAGAGCTCGCCATCGAATTTTATCCGCCCGGGGACGCGCAAGGACTTGCCGACTGCCTGATTCAGTTCCTCGAGGATTCCAAAAAGGCAGCAGGCCATGGCGACGCAGAATTTCTCTGCCGGGCTTCGCATGACCATGCCGAATGTCGTCCAAAAATATCTTCGGCACTTCGAATTGCAGCAGCGGGTTCAGACCTTACGGTACGTGGCGCAGATTCGACGATTGCCCCGCTGGCTTCCCTCGAAGAGCCTGTTGTTGCGATTCATGACGCGCAATTCTCTGGGCTGGGCCCGGCGTTCGGCGGTGCTCCATACTGGGTGGAATGACCGCGATGATTCGCCTCTATTGCACGGTAACGGTCACGGTCGTGGCAAGTTGAACGGAACTGGCGCTGCCGTTGACGGTGACAGTGTAGCTGGCGGCGTTGACGGGCTTCGTAACGCTGGAAGTGCTGCTGCCCCCTCCGCCGCAGGACGTGGCGCCGACTACCGTGGCAGCCAGAAGACAAGCCCCCAGAATAGTAAACATTCGTCTGCGCTCGATCTTTCCCATCAGAGTCATGCCGAGCAATCCGAAACTGAAGAGCCCGGTAGCGAGCAGGCCATGACCCCGATTGGGTCGTTCGCAGCGACCACGGTCGCGGCGGCGACGGTCAGCACGGAACTGACGGCGCTGGCGCCGGGAGTAACGGTAGCGGGCGAGAACGCACAACTCAGCCCTTGGGGCAATCCGGAGCACGTCAACGCAATGGGATTATTGAAGGCGCCTGATTGCGGCGTTGCCGTCACCGTGATCTTTCCCGATCCACCAGTCTGAATCGTCACGGCGGACGGATTTGTTCCCAACGATACGGTCGCGGTGCTGGTTGTTGAGCCGCCGCCTCCTCCACCTCCGCCGCTTCCACCACCCCCACCCCCGCCACCTCCCCCGCTGACGCTCACGCAGCTTGACGTGAAGGTCACCGCTCCCGACATCTGATTACTCATGCTCGGCTTCCCGATGGCCTGCACAAAAAGCGTGTAGCTTCCATTGGGAACCGAATAGTTGCAGAGATTCGCGGAATGCACGCCCGCATTTACATCCCCCAACCACATCAAGCCTTTCCCGTCCGCGCTGATGTATGCGGTGTAGTGGTCGATTGTGCTTTCATCGCCCTTGACTGTCCAATTCAACGTGTTACCCGACGCCGAGGCCGAAAGCGTTACGCAGTTGCTGATTCCGGATTCAATCTCGGTGCCTTCTTCGTAGTCATTCCAGGTCACCAGTTGGATCGCCGACAATTGCTTGCCGGAGTTGTAGAGACTGTTAGCTTCCCCAAAGGTCTGCAGCCACGTTTGACCACACTGCTGGCCCATGATGCGGTTCGAGCCCCAACTCGCCAGCGTGTCGTTGAATCCTTTGTAGGTTGCGCCTACGGTCTGCTCGTTCCCGAATGGCATTCCCGCGTCGTAAAAGCTTTTGAGATAGCCCATGCCGTAATCAGTCGTCGTGGGCATTACCCAAGCGTAGCTTCCATCGCTGAGTTCGTGCGTGAATCCGCTGTTGTTCTGGAAAAGAAAAACCGGTTGTGAAGACAGCGCGGCACTCGCAGCGGCCCAATCAATGCGTGTACGCAAGATCAATATTGAAATTCGTGACCACCGGATGCCCCTGCTGAGTCATATATGCCGGCGATGAAAAATAGGTCTGCTCAATGTATTGCAACTGGCTGACCAGCGCCTGTTGCGGCGTGCAGCCCGAGCAGGAATCCCACTTGATTGCGCCCTGGTCAATCATGATGGCGAAGGTGAAGCCGGGATGGCTCTCCGCTTCTGCCATCACAAGTTTGGTGGCGTGTCTTTGCTGTTGTTCGGACCGTACCAGTCGATGATCACGCCGTCGATTCCGCGGCTGATCATGTCGGTGATCTGCTGATGAACCTGCCCGGCATCCGCGGAACTGTAGCCAACGTTCATGTGGTTCGACCCACCGAACCACACCATCAGATGTGCATAGATCTTGGTGGTCGCGCCCTGGATACAGCAACGAGTGCACGTCCACTTTGCTGATGTTTCCGGCGCCTGCATTGCCATTCGTCTGTTTAGCGAAACTGTTCGCGGCACTAGTATTGTTTGCCGTTTGATCGGCTAACGAGGTGGTGGGTTTGACGTAACTATCAGCCACGCACACACTTGTGACACGACAGCAGCAGAACTGCAGCACAGAACACATTTCGACACATCTTTCCTCAGGAGCGGAGGGACCGAGGTCTTGCAGCCGCTTCTCGAAGGAGGCACGCCGCGCCTGTAGATTCCTCTGAAGCTAGCCTTCGTTCTGGGACTAACGTTTCCGGGACGTGCTGAACTTTCTGTTTCGTGTCGAACGCTCTGAGAATGTCTGGGACGAACGTTCTGGAGAGGAGATTACTTTTGAAGAAAGAAGATGAGAAGGTATCGTTGGTGCATGAACCGGCGAGTGAGAGCCTGTCGGGTAATTAGCCATATTGGTACGTGCACCGATTATGGCGAAACGTGCCGCTGCAATGCGTACCGACTCTTCACTTTTCGGAATTTGATGTATCTCGACATTTGCCAGGAATCGATTGGACCTTTTGATTCCCTTGCGGGATTAACCCCATTCTTTTCAGCCTCTTGTCGATTGTGAGAGCTTCGTCGTTCGGTCGATCGAAGCCAACATTCCACCTCCGAAACTCATCCAAGTCTCACTCTGCAGTTCCTGAATTCCTGAGGATAGGTGATGCGAATGAGAACGATGGAAAAGTTTCGCTGCGGTTCGGTTTTGGGAATGCTTGCGGCTCTGCTCGCGTTATGCGGCTGTCAGGGGTTATCGAATTCACCGACGACCACGACTCCTCCTCCGACCAACCTCGGCATCAATTCCATCAATCACATCGTGTTCATGGCGCAAGAGAATCGCTCCTTCGACACATACTTCGGGCAACTGCCGGCGTATTGGGCTACGCACAACTTCCCGCCCCAACAGTTCGACGGTCTCCCTGCAAACGCATCCAATCCCAGTTTTGATGGGACGACCAACATCTCTGCCTTCCACCTGGCGACGCAATGTATTGAAAACTTAAGTCCGTCGTGGAACGAGAGCCATCTGGATTGGAACCTTCACGAACCAATTTCGCCGACTGCGACCATGGACGGATTTGTCTACAACGCGGCGAAATTTGCCGCCGATAACGCCTTCACCGATACCGCCGGCGCACGCGCCATCGGCTACTACGATGGCGATGATCTGAACTACTACTACTTCATGGCTTCGAACTTCGCCACATCGGACAGTTGGTTTGCGCCGGCGCTGAATCGCACCCAAGTTAACCGAATGTATCTGTTTGCGGCCACATCGCAGGGCTATGCCTATCCGCCCGGAACCAACGCCAACGATAACGCGCCGCTCACGGCCCCCACAATTTTCGAAGCTCTCGACAAGGCTGGCGTCAGCTGGAAGGTCTACTACACCGATGACATTTGCTCGACCTCCATCCCGGACGCCCGTGGTCCCCGGGGGGCGATCGTTCACGCCGCTGCGGCATCTTCCAATAGCGGCGCCTGCACCTATCTGACCCAGTTTGCGACGTACGCGCCCCCCAACCAGCTGCCCGCCAACGTTCAACCGCTTTCGCAGTATCTGGACGATGCCAAGAACGGCAACTTGCCCTCGGTTTCATTCATCGAGACCGGATACTTGTCTCAGAAGGATGAGCATCCGAGTTCAGGTACCAATGTGCAGACCGGCGCCGCTTACGCTGCAGGCCTGATTAACGCACTGATGACTGGCGCTTCATGGAAGGATTCCGTGTTTATTCTGACTTACGATGAGCCGGGTGGAACCTACGATCACGTTGCGCCCCTGCAAGGGCCAGTCGCGGTTAGCCCCGATGGGATTAAGCCGAAAGATCTTCAGCCGGGCGACATCTGCACCAACGGGACAGGAATCAATTGTGATTTCACCACGTCGGGCTTCCGTCTTCCTTTGCTGGTCGTCTCCCCGTTCACCAAAAAGAATTATGTTTCCCATACGCCCGCGGACTACACGGCCATCCTCAAATTCATCGAAACCCGCTTTGGACTGCAACCCCTTACGGCGCGAGATGCGGCGCAGATGGATATGACTGAGTTCTTTGATTTTGGTGCTGCGGCTTGGGCCACTCCGCCGACTCCGCCAGACCAGGCGACCAGTGGCGTCTGTAACGCCAACGTTTTGCAATAGATATCGGCGTGCAGCCTCCCAAGTGCGGAGGCTGCTTCCCCTTGGCCTCGTTCCAGTCGCTCAAAGAAAGGACCCGCGATGTGGCGACGCTGGCCTTTTCCCTCAACAAGTTAGAGATATCTTAAGTACGATAATGTATGTATGTTAATGTACGACAATAATTCCGGTGGGAACATACAGGTGTCAAAATCGATCCAGTCGTGCTCTACGATGCCGCTTCCTGCGCCATAGAGGGCCCTGGCGGGACGATTGGTCGCCGGGAGGAGGAATGCATCGTCCGTACGAAAATTCTTCGTCCTGAAGCCGCCTGTGAGGTTTTATTGCATTCTTCGGCCATGCGCTCCTCAGGAACATCTCCGAGGCCCCGAGCTTTGGGAGATCCACCAGCCGCGATCTTACTTGCTTGGGGAATTGATGGTGAGATCGCGAGCCACGTAACGGGAGCCTTCGAAGTTGGCGACGACCGTCACCACGGAACCCACATGCAGATTCTCGTCGGGAGCTGTTGAGGTATCGACGTAAACCTCGTAGGTCTTATGATCGGTCGAAGAGTTGATGACCAGTAAGCCAGTACGCAAGTCGAGGTGCATGATCTGCCCGGCAAAGGTATAGCGAGTTCCGGGAAGCGCGAGAATGGAAATCTCGCGAGCCACATCGTGCCCGTTTCCTTCGGATCCAAACTTCACGCCCACCAGCGAACCATCCACCAGCATGCTCGCCGAAACCGGCTTGTCACCCTGCAGAAACTTCGTGGCGGAGTTGATCCTCACGCGTAAGGGCGTAGGAGAGATCGAATCTCGAATAGAAATCTCGCCGCGGTCAGCCCTGTACTTGAGAACCGTTCCCTGGCTCTCGCCGATCGCCTGCGTCGACTTCAACCGAATGCTTCGAGCAAAGACCGTGTCGCCGTCCAAAATGGTATCGAGGTAGACGCGCTCGCCCACTTTCAAATCGGCCAAGGTCGCCTCGGTGCTTCCGCGATACACATGAGAGCGCGGATCGAACAGCACGGTCATCTTCCCGCCGCCAAAAACGCGCACGGTAATCTGATCACGGACGCGATCCAGTCGCTCCACGGTTCCCCCAATCAACGTTGCTTTTGCCTGCGGTAAGCGCGGCAAATCGGGGATCAAGCTGACAGGGTCGGCCACAATATCAGCATCCGCCGGAACATCTGGCGGTGCGACCGGCACCGGTTTGATATTTCCCTCGGGCGCCGAAACTATGGCCGACGTGGCGTTAGACGCCGCTGGTTCGGATGGAGCTTGGGCGTACGCAAAGGCGCTGAGAAGCAGACTGCCGACCGCCAATTTCGTCACACTTTTCATGCAGAGTCTCAACAGAACGCGTCTTTCCCGCGGCAATTGGATGCAACTGGTCCCGGCAAGGTAGTCAGAATTCGACACACACCACCGCAAATTTGCCTGATTTCCAGCAAACAAAACCCTGCCAAGGGCATCCAAATGTGGCCGCAAGTTCTATGTCTTTTGCGGCCAATACTTTTTCCAGGCAAGGAACGAACTTCATGTCCGTTAAGCGCTTGCTCCTCTTAGGGTTGGTTGGCTTCGCAGTGGCAGGGTGTGGGTTGCAGTCCGCCCAGGCGGGCGACCTGAAAATTACGATCCCCAAGCGAAGCCATTTCACTCCCGTCCAGCGCCTCAATCGCGAGGGAGTAGAGGCTATTCGCAAGCACAACTACTCGAAGGCCGAGCAGCTGTTCTACAAAGCCTATCTTTTCGACCCGGACGACGCTTTTACCCTGAACAACCTCGGCTACATTTCGGAGCTCCAGGGGCAGATCGATCGGGCGCAGCGCTTCTACGCCCTCGCGTCGGAACAATCCAGCGAGGCAGTGATCGATCGCGCCAGCGCGAAGCGGATAGAAGGGCGTCCTATGAAAGATGCGCTGGCGCTCGCCGACCAGCCGCTGCAGATCAATCATGCGAACGTCGAGGCCGTGCGCCTGCTTTCGCAAGGACGTGCGCCGGAAGCGGACTTGCTGCTGCAAGAAACCCTCAAGACCGATCCCAACAACATTTTCACGTTGAATAATATGGGCGTCGCCAAAGAGATGGAAGGCGAAGCGCAGGAAGCATTGAAATATTACGAGCGGGCATCTGCCGCCCAATCGGACGCGACTGCGGTGGTGACCGTCGACCGCACGTGGAGAGGGAAGCCGGTCAGCGAAATGGCGCAGCAGAATGCGCGCGCCCTTCGCGATCACCTCGCGCGCTCAAGTGATCTGACCGAGCAAGTCGCCGAACTGAATCTGCGCGGTGTCTCCGCGGTAAATCGCAACGACTTGCGTTCGGCCAACGTCGACTTCCGCAAGGCCTATTCGTTAGACCCGAACGACGCGTTTACTCTGAACAACATTGGGTTTGTGGCGGAAATGGAAGGCGACCGCGAAACCGCGCAGTTCTTCTACGACCGCGCACGCCAGATGGGCGGAGCGACTGCAACCGTTGGCGTCGCCAGCAGCCGGACGGAGGAAGGGCGCAAGCTCTTTGCCGTGGCCATGGACAGCAATTCGAAGGTGGAAGCCAAGGTCACGCAAGAGCGGGACGCCCTGCGCCGTGAGAATGAACCCGTCGTCCTGCGCCGCCGCGACAACAGCATTGTGGACGAGTCGGCACAGCCGCCGGCCCCATCCGACAACAACCAGCCGCAGTAAGCAGAGACTACGAATCGGTTTCCTGGAAGCGACCGATATCCGACTCGGGATCGTAGAACACGTGACGCAACAGGTTGGTCAGGTAGCGTGACAGGGTGTTCACATTTGTGCGATACCAGCAGCATCGCGTCATCGCCGGCGAGAATCCGCAGATGAACTGAAAGCTCTCCAGGTCAGCGGGCGGATGCGCCAGCATCGCCGCAGCCATGCGGTGATTGCCGTCGAGAATCGTCAAGGGGCTTCGGTCATCCACGCCAATCAGCAGCACGGTGGGATTGATCAGACTCACGTTTACGGAGTTGCTGATCCGGTCCAGCTTCCGGAAGAACTCATCCTCGGGCGACTCCTCCCACTTGAGACGCAAGCTCTCGATCATGTCCGTCATGTAGAAGCTGCCTTCGGCTACGCGCCGCCATTGGGCGCGCGGGAAAAAGCGGATGCGGGTCAGATCGCTGCGGCGAAGTTCGACTTGATACCATTGCGTGTCTTCCGGAAGTTCCCGCCACATGGCTCCTCGCCGCAGAAAGAGTAAGGCCCGACGCAGGGCGTTCTCGCGCTGACTGTGAAGATCAGGCTTGCGCACGAGATTGCCAAATTCATGGCGGTATTCTTCAAACTCCGGGTGATGAAACTCGCTTCGCAGGAACTCCGCGATGACTTCGTGTTCGTTCAACGCCCGGACAATGGAAAGCTTGGAGTAGGTGCGAACGTCTTCCGCCGGAGTAATTTCCCGGCGCAGAAGAGGCAGCGCCACCGTCACCATTAAAATCACCATCAGCAACAGTTGCACGAAGATGACCTGCCGCAAGCTCTGGTGAAACACGCAAATGCCCAGCACCAGCGCTCCGCTGAAGGCCAGTTGCGCCCAGCTGGTATTGGCGATCTTGCGCGACATTTCGTAGGTGATCATCACCGAACTCAGGGAGTAAATCCCGGTCGTGATGGCGTAGAGAATCAGCAGCGCGGCCAAGCCTCCATAGTTGCCCAATTCGAAGTGCGCTCCGAAGAGATGCCTCCACAGGAAACTTGGCAGGGCCCACAGTCCCAGAATCAGTACGGCCAGAATCAGGAACACCAGGCCCAGCGACATGAACAACACGGGCCGGGCTTCGCGATCGCTGGAGCGAGCCGCCGCCGACACGGGAAACATGGTGTTCACCACCGACCACGCGCACATGTTCACCAGCCGTCCGACCAACGACACCGCCGCATAAATTCCTGCTTCGTCGGAGGCGAAGAAGTGCTTCACCAGAACAATGTCGAAGTTGTTGATGACGACCTGGCCCGAGAAGAACACAATCGCCTGCAGGCCTTCTCCGAAGGCAATCGGAATGTGGCGAGAATCCGTCAGCTTCCAGTGTGGCGTCGGCTTCGCCAGAAAATAAGAAGCGATCACAGCAATCACACTCGCGAGCACCGCGCCCTTGACGCCGAGTCCCAGACGGATGAGCAGGAAGGCTCCGCCGAGCCGGACCAGTCCCTCCAGCATGAAGTTAACGGCCAGAGAACTAAAGGCGTGGACTCCCTGGATGTATCCGCGCCGGACTCCGAGAGGAATGTAGAATGCGGCCCCCAGGGCGAGAAGCGAAATCAGAACCGGATCGGGCAGATTGAGGTAGTGCATCAGCGCCCGATTAAAAAGGAACAAGAGAAATCCAATCGCGACGCCGGCGACCCAGCCGCGGAGATGCAGAGCGTTAAAGATCTTCGCTTTGTCGTCAGCTGATTCGTGACTAGCGACGTACTTCGCGCAAACGACCTGGAAGGAAAGCGTGATCGCCGAAGCCAGCATCAGCAAGGTGTAGACGGCGGTGACGTGCGCGAAGCCCGTGGGTCCGAGCAGGCGGGCGGTAACCAGGTTGTAAACGAGATTCGTGATTCCCACGAGCCCGGATCCGGCAAGCAGAGTCAAACTTCCGCCCAGAAGCTTCTGTCGCAGCTTCTTGGCCTTCGCCTGCGACGTGGTGGGTGGCAATGTCGGAGAGGCGTCGGCGATCGGCGTTTTTCCGGTAAGCGTCATCGATCAGCCAGTCAACTAGAACAGAGTGAAATGCACCACTGGAAGCAGCGTGGTTCTGCTGGATCCCGGAAAGTCATAGAAAGTTTGCTGCTGCAGTCCGAAAGAGAAGCGCATGGGGAAAGATACCGGCACTTCGCCCATGCCGTCTTTCAGACGACCGCGGAGCGGGCGCACATACGAGACAAGAAATTCGCTCTGCGCGTTGTCGTAGGCGTGATACCCGTAGCCGCGAGAAAGAATGAAAGATCCTTGGACGCTCCAACGCGGAGTGGCACGGAACTCGAAGCGGCCTCCGGGCAGCAGCGCCTGGGCGATCGCGTACTGCGTGCCCTGCACGCGCCACGAGCGCAGGTAGTCTGCAATCACGGCTGCCGTGAGACGCCTGCCAAATTTGTGCTGCAACCCGGCATAGCTGGAAGTATTGAAATACTCCTCGACGGTCGGGCGAAATAGCAGATCCCGCGCGGAGTATCCGGTGATGAGGGAAGTGTTGCCCCAAGGGCGGCCCACGGTGAACTCGATGTTGGCGGAGAGGTCGCGGGAATGCAGGTTCTGATCCGTAAATGGCCCTGCTTCATGAACCGCGCTGCCGCTGACCGAAACCCAGTTGAAGAAAGAACTGGTGGAGAGATAGAGGAACTGCCGGAACAGATTCTGATTCATGTACGTCGGCGAAGTCGTATCGCGGCGAACAGTGAACTGCAGACCTCCGTTGAACGTGATGGTGTTGGTCCCGAGATGCAGGACCGGAGAAATTCCACCATTCAGAATGGTGTCGAACGTGTTGCGGTCCTGAACTACGCCGTCACTGGGGAACAGGAACCGGCCGACGGTATAACTCTGGCCGACGAAGCCGGTGATGGCGGGCAAGATTCCCCAAGCGCACGCGATAGTGGGACTCGCCCAGACTCTGATACGAATGCCGCGGCGGAGGCAACAGTGCCGGGTTCGTGACTTTGAGAATTTTGGCGTCAAGCGTGTAAACGTTGATGTCTTCGAGCGATCGCGCCAAACGATGCTTCGGGCACAATGCTCAAATTGTCGTTGAGCACCTGACGGCCTTCCTGATCGGCGGCCGAGTATTGCGAACTCTCCGCGATACCCTGATCCTGTTGGCCCGTCACCGTGCTCGCCTGGGCAAACGCGGAGAGGGCGTGCAAAGGATCCTGCCGCTGGCGAGACAGGTTCGCCGACGCCATCATGTAGTCATAATCGTCGTGAAAGTCGCTGGCTGGTCCGAGACTGGCCAAAGCTTCTTCCGCCTGCCGCGTGTTTCCCTCGGCCAGGTACGTGTTCGTAAGACCGATCTGCACGGTGCGGTTGTTGGCTCCCGCCATTTTGGCTTTGTCGAAATAGCTTTCGGCCAGATCGAAATCATGCATCGCGAGAAAAAGTCCGGCGGCCTGCGACAAGTCTTCAGCGGTCACCGGAGAATCGGTGTCGGATCGCGCTTCCGCAAAGCCCAGGGCGATCTGCCGGCGAGCTTCGTCGTCTTGTCCCTTGCGCAGAAAGATTTCCGCGATGGCCAAACGTACGCCAATGCGATCTCCGCCGGGCACGTCGAGAGCGCGTGAGAAGCGCTGCATGGCGGCATTGCGATCGCCGAGCGTTAGCAAAGCGTCTCCCGTGGCCGTAAGGATCGCGACCGTGTTTCCGCCCAGTCTTTCGGCAGACTCGATGTCACGCAGCGCCTGTTCGCGGTTTCCCTGCTTGGCGTGCACCTGCGCCATCAGTGCGTAGATCGCCGGTCGGACGGCGAAAGCTTCAACGCAGCATTGAGTGCGGCGATCGACTTCGGGGTAGTGACGCATGCGATAGAGCACATCGGCGTAGGCCAGTTGCGTCGTCAGATCGTTCGGCGTCTCTGCCAACGCGGTGCGGTACTCGGCAGCGGCGTGAGGATAGTCCTGCTTCTGCCGGAATCCTTCGGCCCGCGCCAGATGCCAGGCGTGCGATTTGCCGAGAATTTTCTGCGCGGCATCGAGTTGCACGAGGGCCGGCCGCGGACGGTGAAGCTGCAGATTGGCGAATGCCAGCCCGAGGTGCGCTTCGCCGTAGTTATTTTGCAGTTGCAATGCAGTCTGAAAATCCTTGGCCGCCTTCTCGGGTTCGCGAAGATCGTTCAGCACGAATCCGCGATTGACATATCCGGTGGCCATCTTTGGATCGCGCTCAAGAGCGAGTGTGAAATCCTTTAGCGCCGCATTTAAGTCGCCATTGTGCGCGTGAACGTTGCCGGCAATCAGCGGGAGATCTTTGTCGTTGGCGAGGATCGGCTCGTATTTCGTGACCAGCGCGAGCGCGTCGTCATAGCGGCCAAGGTAATAAAGATCGTAGGCGAGGTAGACGACGCCTTCGCGATCGTTCGGGAGCTTCTCGATCACTTCGTATCCGAGCTTGGCCGACTCCGCGTAGTCGCCTTTGAAGGTGAGATAACGTTCGCGTTCGCGTTTGACCTGCGCGCTTGTGTTGGCCTTGGCCGAAGCACGATCGAGCCAGTGGCGGGCGAGGTCGATGTTGTGCGATTCCAGGGCGGCGTTTGCGCCTCCCGCAATCACCAGAGGATTGTCGGGCATGCGCTGGTACGCGCTCTCGTAATTCGTTTCCGCAGCCTGAAATTTTCGCTCAGCCGTATACAAGTCGCCCAGCGCGAGATACGGAGCGAAGTCCTTGGGGTGCGCGGCGATGGCGCGCGAAAAATAACTCTCCGCCAGCTTGTTGTCGCCCGCGTCGCGCGCAAGATAGCCCAGGGAGGAAAGCGCCTGCCGATTGTTGTGGTCGAGTTCCAGAATCTTGGTGAACGTATCGCGCGCGGCGTCCTTCTGGCCCATCTTCCACTGCAAGGAACCGAAGTTCATCAGCGAGTTCACGTTGGCGGGAGCCAGCGCCAGCGCTTCCTTCAGATCGCGGTTCGCGGCATCCAGATCGCCGGAGGCAGATTCGACGGCGGCGCGCAGCCGCAGCATTTCCGGGCGAGCGGACTCCGCGACTTGAACCTGCTGAATCGCCGCGGCGGCGGCCTGCAGTTCCTGCTTTGCCGCGGCAGCATCGTCTTGACGGACGTCGATCTCGTAAAGATTCAGACGAAGTTCAATCGGATAGAGCGGTCCCTCCTGAGGACGTTCCGGCAAATTGCTGAGCGCGAGTTTGTATTCGTCTCCGGCTTCTGTGCAGGCGATCGTCGGATTCGGCAATGCTGCCCAGAATGGCGTGCAGGCGGTAGTTGTTGCTGTCGATCTGGCGCGGCGGCATCGAGAAATGGACGCGCCGCATCCGGCTGGCCCACATTCACCCAGGCTTGCGCCGCGCTGAGTTGCAACCCAATATTTCCCTTGGCGCGCTTTTGCCAGCCGGGTGTAGATCGCAGCCGCTTCCTGCGGGTTGCCCGCCAGTTGATAGGTGTAAGCCAGTTCGGCCTGCACATCATCGGTCTTCGTGGGAATCGCCTTCAGCGTGGCGATCGCCTCGTCGTACTTCCCCTGGTCGCGGAATTGTCCGGCGACCGCGCGCAGAACTTCAGGATCGTGCGGAGCACGGCTCTTCGCTTGATTCAAATAACGCGCAGCCTCTTCGGGCTGCCCGAGGCGCTCGTAGGCGTGAGCGATCAGCAGGTCGGTGTGGGCCGAAGGCTGCAAGTGCGTCGGCACGCTGGAGCAGCGCCAGCGATTCTTTCGGATCGGAGCTGAGCATCAACTCCCCTGCGAGTTGCAGGCTGTTGGCATCTTTCGGATTGGCCTCAACGACGCGCTGCAACAGTTGTTCGGCTTCCTGATCGCGGCCCATCTTGGCGTAGGTTTGCGCCAGTCCCGCCAGCCCTCGAACCGAATTCGGCTGCAGCTTCAGTCCGTGATTGTAGGAATCGACGGACAGCTGATAATGCTCAGCCAGGCGCGCAGCATATCCCAGCAAGAACCAGAGCTCCGCATTTTGCGGAGCCGACTTGGCGGCCTGCTCCGCATAAGATACGGCGGCGGTGATAGTCGTTGCGCTTGAGTGCATCTTGCGCGGCACGCGCCTGGCGAGCAACTTCGATGCCCGACCCCCAACTGAAATCTGGACCGCTCTGGGCGGCATCGGCTTGCGGTTTCTGATTGGTTTGCTTGCTCGCGGCAGCGGGGGACCCCCCGCACCGACGTCGTAAGTCTGGCCAAGGGACTGGCCGACCAGGCCAAGAACCATGACAATGCAAAAGCTCGTGAGCGGAATCCGGCTTTTCACAGTATCACCACGCTTTTCAAGTCTTAGAGAGCTCCAGGGAGCCTCCCGACACAGGAAATCCTGCGGTCCTTCTCAGATGCCGACCTGGGCAGGCTAGGTTTGCCTTCATCAGGGGTGGCGGCGCTCTGCCACATTACCCGCAGGAACCCGGCGCTGAAAAATGGGGTAAACCCCGTAGAGGCTTTTCGAATCAAAGGGGACGCTAAGGGCACTGGAGTTCTCCACTTGACATGAACGAAAACTACTCTCGTCCCATTCCGCTTTTGGCAATCGTGTTGGTGGCTTTGGCCGTGCATGGACCTCTGTCTGCTCATGCAGCTTCCGTGCGGGCTCGTTCGACACGAACTTCCATATCTTTCTTGCCTCGCATTACGCCCATCACTGGTTCAATCCGTGGAATGAGAAGTGGTTCGCCGGCTTCTCGCAGACCACCTATCCTCCACTGACGCACCAGTGGATCGCGCTGCTGTCGAATGTCGCGGGCCTGAAAATGGGATACATGCTGGTGCAGTTGATTGCGGTCTTGCTGCTGCCGGTAGGCGTGTTCCGGTTTGCCAAGATCTGGGTGGATGAACGTGCCGCCAGTTATGCGGCGTTGGGCAGCATCTTTCTGGGAGCGCTCGCGTTTCTGGTTTATCAGGCGGGGCAGCTGGCCACCGTCACTTCGGCTGCCCTGTACCTGAACGCGTTGCCGTATTTTTATGAATGGTCGACGCGAGGGTTCGGGACGCGTCGCTGATCAAGGGAGTCGCTGTCAGTTGCGGCTGCGCGCGGCTCACCACGTGACTCTGATTTTCGGCGTCGTGTTCTTTGCCGGACCCGTGCTCTGGGTGGCCTGCATGGATGCGCGCGACGAGCGACGCAGACGGCTTCGGTCGGGAGCGGTCATTCGCGTCGGGCGTTGGTGTTCGCAGTTCTGGTGGGAGTCGGAGTGGGAGTCGTGCTGTTGCCCTACTGGATGGCCTTGATTCAACATCCGATTCACCAGATCCCGATTCCACACGACAGCCGCGCCAACTTCCTGCTGAACTCGATTACGGCGATCAACTACTTCGTGATTCCGTATGGAGCGCTGATTCTGGCTCTGCCGTTCATCATCATCCGCGGTTCGTCTCATGCCGCGGCTGCGGCCGCTGCTCTTCGGTTTCTGGCTGAGTCTCATCTTTGGCTTGGGCGGCACGACGCCGTTGCCGCGGTGGCTGCTGGGGCGCGCCTATCGAAATTCTGACCTTTGAGCGGTTCACGTTCTGGGCGACGCTGATGGCGATGCCGATCGTCGGCCTGCTGGCGATTCGAGTTGCTCGATCGCTTTCGCGCGAAAGCCGCCGTCGGGTTCTCTCTGGCCGCCGTGGCGACGATCGGCGCGGCGCTGGCGTGGCTCACGGCGAATCCCTACCGTCCAACCGATCAGCTATGAACGTGAATCCCGTGATCGCGTTTCTGAACCGCGATGGCCACGATTCCTATCGCTATCTCACGCTTGGGATTCGGCAGCGAGCTGGCACAGGTTTCGACCTACACCGACGCCAGCAGCGTCGACGGCGACTACAACTCCGCTCGCCTGCTGCCGGAGATGACGCACTATGGCTCGGCGCAGCTGACCAATGCCAAGTTCTATGGCTCGGCGGGCATGGCCTCGCTGCGCGCCATGCTCGAGCACGCCAATCGCTACGGACTGAAATACGTTTTTGTCCACGATTCGTACTACGAACCGCTGCTGACCTTTGTGGGATGGCGCAAGATCGAGACCTTCAATAACGGCGAGATCACCGCCTGGTCGAAAGATGACGTTCCTCCTGCCCACCGCATTGATTCCGACGCTATCCCTCCCGCGTGGATGGGCTTGCTGTGGGGAACGCTTCCGATCGGAGTCAGCGTTCTGGCGATGTTCCTGGAGCTGTTGTTGCCGGCGAACAGACGCGTCCGGAGGGTGATCGAGTCGCCGGTAGGGTCGAAGACATGAAGGGCACTACGTCGCCTGAGAGACGAGAATGAAGAGATCATTCTGCCAATTGTCCTTGTCGCTGTCACCGTTCTGCTGATGGCGATCGGTCTTGACCGGCAGCGGGCCGATCTACGCGGAACCGTCGGAATCGCCGCGGGGTCGGCTCTGCCCGGCTTCAGCACGACCGCGACAACGCCCGAGCAGGCGCTCTCCAATTTCCTGATCGACGTCCAGCGGCGGAACTGGGACCGAGCATTCGCCAGCGTGGAACGAACCAACGACAGTGTGAATGAGCAGGCGTTCATCCAGGAGTGGATTGGCTCCAATGGCGGGCTGCGCTCGTTCTCGAATCTGGAGAAGTATCGACGCGCGTCCGCTGCACGCCACCGATTCTGAAGCACAAATGCGGGTGCGCTTGCATTGGACTACTCCGGTCGGACCGATCGAAGATGTTCGCGACTTCCGCCTGGCGCGCGCGGCGACCAGTGGAAAGTGATCTGGGATGAAGATCGCCGTGCCCAATGTTCCGGCGCAAATCGTTCCGGTGAATTACCTGCGCTGGGATCTGGTGAGCGGAAGCGCGCGGCGAGGAATGGGGATCGCACAATGTCGACGCTCCGCACGTGCGCATCGTTTCGATGAACGCGGTGGACTCCGCCGAAGGCGCCGTGGTGATGGGCGAAGTCGTGAATGAAGATACGATTCCGGCATTCGTGAATGTGAATGCCACGCTGGTCGATGCGTCGCGGCAGCGCGATCGACGACGAAAGCAGCTTCGACAAGATTCTTCACGTGCTGCTGCCCAAGCAGGTTTCTCCGTATCGCATCGACTTTCCGCACGTCAGCCTGAGCAAGGTAAGAACGTGCGCATGGATGTGAAGGCCACGCTGGTTCCGGCATCCTCCGATCCCGTGATCGGCGTCATGAACCAGAAGCTGGATACCGATGCGCAGGGCATACGGTACTGCATGGCGAGTTGCTGAATCAGAGCGGGCAGACCGTCAACATTCCGCATGTGATTGCCAGCTTCTACGACAACAACGGCAAGGTCGTCTGGGTTTCCGACGGATACGTCGAGCGCGCTCTGCTGCCGCAGGCGTCGGAGCCGTTCGCGGTCGAGATTCCGAAATCGCGTGGCAGGGAAGGTTCAGAACTTTCATGTCGTCGTCAATCAATACAGCCTGCAAAGGTCATAAGCGATGCGCATTGCTCTGGCACTCTTTGCAGGTGTCGCTCTGCCTGGCGGCTATGATTGCTTCGCGCAGGATGCGGATCTGCGCGTTCCGTCGCGGCGCCGTCGCGGGAAATGCAGCCTCGATCGCGACCACCGGCAGCGGCACGGCGACGTTCTATCTGGTCGGGCCCAGCACTCTCGCTGAAGCGTGATGTACATCTGGGGGAGGACAATCGCATCTGTCAGCGAAAGGAACTGCAGAGCGCCGGAAAATATGTGGCGATCGTCTGTTCCGGCACCTGCCAGTAGCGTCGGATTTCTTTGTCAGCCCCGGCGAAGCCGGCCAGTCTTACATTTCTTGTCCATCCTTCGCGGGCTCCGGTGGGACAGACGATGCGGTCAGCGGCGTGGCCTTGCCTTTTGACGAATTTCACAATCTGGTTCTCGCGCCCGCCGCGGTGGATTTTCAATTGACCGCCAAGGGCGCAACACCCGCTATCGCATCAGGTCTCGACGCAGAATGGCGTCGCCTGGTTTCGCACCAGTTCGGGAAAGTCCGCGGGTGCGCTGCAAGTGTCGGCATCACTCAGCGATTCTCGGCGCGCCGGGTGGTGCAGCAGGTCGCGTCCGACCCTTGCAGTCTGCGCATTAAAGGACAGCGCACAGCGAAAGGAATTGTGGTTGAGACCGAACCGGTTCGCGACTGCACGGGAAATCCGGTGCCGGATGGAACGATCGTGACGTTCACGGCGAAAGATGGAAAAG
Source organism: uncultured Acidobacteriaceae bacterium (assembly GCA_963722365.1). Classification (GTDB taxonomy): domain Bacteria; phylum Acidobacteriota; class Terriglobia; order Terriglobales; family Acidobacteriaceae; genus Sulfotelmatobacter. The sequence continues at coordinate 294,891 of CAVRLM010000010.1, read as the reverse complement.
AAATGAGCACGGTCGATGCGCCGATCAAGCAGGGCGTCGCCCGCGCGCAGATGACGGCAACCGGTCCGGTAGTGATTTCGGCGGCGTCCGGAGTCGTGATGGGAAACGAATTGCGGCTGGGGGCGCAAGCAATCGAGAAACGTTCATGATGAACAGACTTCGATGTCGGCTGCCGTAGCGCACGCTTGAGCTGCATTTGCCGTCTTACCGCTCTTGCCTCCGTGCGCCGCCGACACGCCCCCGCAGGTGTGCTGAACACGAGCAAAGCTGCCCGCGGTCGGTCGAAAGCCTGACCGAGCGCGCGCTTCTTCGGGACTACAAGTTTGCCTGGGTCAACCTTGATGCAAGCACTGGAATCGAACTCCACCGCGCCGCTGAACGGTCTGTTCGCGGGCACCGCAAACGAGTGGCTCAGCCGATACGGTCAACGGACCAGCGGCGCAGCGGCATCAGCTCTCGTTATCTGAACCAAAGTCATAAGCTCGAAGCGGTTTTCTACGCCCCCGAAGGCGACGTGATCGAGTTGCACGACACTGCCGAATACGATCTTCGAAATTCTCGACGGCGGCAAGACGATTCACAACGAGCATGCGGTTGTGCATTATGTGGTGCTGATGACCCCCGGCGCCGACCGGTGGGTCATCCGCCAGCTTCAGGCTGTCCGCATTCTAAGGCATTCGGCGCCAACCAACCGCCCTCAAGGCAGCTGGGCATCTAAATCTCATCAACATCGGTGAACGACATGGAGCTCTATGTTTGTCGAAAAAGCTGCTGATACTGGCGATCGTCATGTTTTATGGTGGGCACGGGTTGCACCACGCCCGGCATGCATCGCGTCGCTGAACCAAAATCCGCAGGCTCCTAGCTCCAGGCCGAAAATTCTTGCTGTCTACATGCCGTGGTTCGGCGACCACGTCCACATGGACGTCGGCTATTCCAGCGACGATCCGGCTGTCTTCGACAGCAGATTCAACAGGCCCGGCACATGGGCATCTCTGCTTTTGTCGTCGACTGGTACGGCGAAGCCGCTCCTTTTTCCGATCACAATTTCGCACTGCTGCAGGAGGCCGCGGATGAAAGTCATTTTCAGGTCGCGCTGCTTTACAACGAAGCCGGAGGATGATGACGCGCAGGCCACGGACGAAGCCATCGCCGCTCTCGACAAGGCCTACAAAGCCTACATCGGACCGGCGGCGCCGCACCGCGCCGCCTATCTGACCTATAACGGCCATCCGATGATCTTCATTTTTCCCAAGCGCGGCCACGTCGACTGGAATCGCGTGGTTGAGCACTGCAGCAGTTGGGAGTCTCCGCCGATTCTTTTCTACAAAGACGAACCGCCGCCGCAGTTTACGCGCAGACTTCGCGGGCCTGTACGCCTGGGTGCAGCCCGGACAAAAGGGATGGACTCCGGACGGCAGCAATTGGGGCGAACAGTACCTGGACGACTTTTACAAGAACATGCGCAACAAGCATCCCGACAAGATTGCTGTCGGAGCGGCCTGGCCCGGCTTCGACGATTCCGCCGCCAAGTGGGGACTGAATCGCCACATGCAGACGCCGGTGCGGCCAGACGTTCGAAGACACTCTTGCACCTCTACAACCGCTACTTCGACGCCGCTAATCCGCTTCCCTTCATCATGATCGAAACCTGGAACGACTACGAAGAGGGCACTGCGATCGAGCGCCTCAACTTTGCCAAGTGCGGCCAGAACGCCCAGCCGGCTGCAGGTTCGAACTGAGCGAGGGCTGGGCAAAATGCCAACCGTGGCGGCCATTTTCACATCCAAACTGCGGCCTGTGTCACAACGTTCAATGGGGAGCTTCAAATCCGATGCAGCACGTTCGCGACTCGTCTAAGAATCTGCAATTGCTTTCTGAGCTTTTATTGAATTCTGCCACGTTGCCGCAGGCTGATGGTGATGCGCAGGCAACCGACCTCCGCTTTGGTGCGGTCTACCAATACGTTTCCGCTCTCACCGCCCGGGATCTGGAAGATCTCAAAGCGCTTGCTATGACAAATCACGTCATCATGCGCTCGTTCGCCCCTCTGCAGAATCTTTTGCAGGTCGATGGGAATCATCAGGGAGTCGAATCGATTGCGGCCGCCATGCAGGAGGAAACAGCGCGCATCCGTCATGCTCTGGGTTTCTTGCACCAGATTTGCAGTGCTCTGGAAGAACGTGGTTGTCCAGTGGTCGTAATCAAATCGCTGGATCACTGGCCCGATCTGGGCAGCGACCTGGATCTGTACACCGATGCTGATGCTGTGAAGGTGGTGGAAGTCATGAACAGCTGCTTCGGCGCCAAGCTGGCGGACCGCAGTTGGGGCGACCGCCTCGCCAACAAGTGGAATTTCGTGGTGCCGGGCCTACCGGAACTCGTCGAAGTTCACGCGGGACGGTTGGGACAAACCGGCGAACAAACGGCCGTTACGCGGTCCGTGTCGACGCGCGCCCAAGTAGCCGAGATCGGTGGACATCGTTTCCGCGTGACCGCGCCCGAAGACCGCATCGTCATCAGCACCCTGCAGCGCATGTACCGGCACTTCTACATTCGGCTCTGCGACATCTTCGACAACGCGCGGCTGCTGGATCAGGGAGAGGTGAATTTCGAATATCTGCGGTCCCTGGGTTCCGCCGCCGGTCTGTGGGAGGGAATCGCGACCTACCTCAGGATCATCTCGGAGTACGTGCAAGCCTACCGGGGTACAGGCGTTCCACTCAGTCCGGTTGTGACAGAAGCGGCGAAGTTCGGCAGCGATCAAGTTCGCTTCCGCCGGGATTTTTTGCGGGTTTCGATCCTGCCGCACTCCATGAACCTCTACGCATCGGAACTGATGACGCTGTTGCTGAAGGGTGAGCTTCGGAATAGCTTTCGTCTGAGCCTTTTGCCCGGGCTCGCAACTGCCGCCGCCCTGGAGCAAAAAATCACTGGCAGCGACAAAGGAATCTGGTAGACAGAACAACTTTAGATTGTCATTAGCCAACTAGTAAACCTACAGACTTCACTGGATGGTGATGCCGCCACAGCTCGCCTAGGTTTACTGAAGTTGCAACTGCTCGGGGAATCGATGGACGCAAGAGCGCTCGCCGTGGGGCGCTGGTTGTTCTGATCCAGTATTTAGCAAGAGCGATTGGCAAGAAACTGTCTCAACAGAAATTCTGTCCGAAGAAGGGGCTCGCGTGGTGCGCATTCTGCTAGTCGATGATAATCCCTCGGTCCGGCACTACCTGCGAGCGATTCTCGAACAGCAAAATACATGGCAGGTCTGTGGTGAAGCGCGCACCGGCGCAGAGGCCCTCCACATGGTTCTGGAGGCTCCTCCTGACCTGATTCTTTTGGACTACCAGATGCCCGACCTGAATGGAGTCGATGTCGCCCGTCAGATTGGTGAAATGTTCCCCAAGATCCCGATCCTGATGGTGACGATTCATCTTTCCAAGCAACTTGCAGATGCCGCCCGGCTGGCTGGAGTTCGCGGCGCATGCGCCAAGCAGGACATCGGGTCCGTGGTTGAAGCGGTAGAAGTCTTATTACGCAATCAGACCTACTTTCCCGTGGCCTCAGCGCCATAAATGATTGCTTTTCAGTCGCTTCGGCAATGAGCTAAATCCAAGCGCGCCATCGGAATACATGATTCCCTGTATTGGAAGCGAATCGCCACGAACGATACTCTCGGTAGGTGCTTTTAAAGTCCGCTGCATCGCTAGACGGGCGTTGTCACAATGACTGGAATCAGCCGGGCCTGGAATTAGGGTTGAGGTAGAATGTGGCGAATCGTCTGGTCGGTATCCCCCCAGAGGAACGGAACTGCATGACAATTCGCATATTGTTGGTCGATGATCATCCGGTCGTGCGACAAGGTCTGAAGACCCTCTTGGAAGGACGCTCCGGATGGGAAGTCATCGGAGAAGCATCCGACGGGGCTGAAGCGGTCGAAAAAGCGAAGGATCTGAATCCTGACGTCATGGTGCTAGACGTGACCATGCCGAAAATGAATGGCTTGGAAGCTTGCCGTTTATTGCGCAGGCAGGCTCCACAGCTCGAAATTCTGTTCGTCACCCAGCACGACTCTCCACAAATGATGCGCGAAGCGTTGGAGGCGGGTGCTCGAGGGTACGTCGTAAAGTCCAATGCCGCTCGTGATCTACTGGCGGCCGTCGAAGCAGTCAGTCAACATCGCGTCTTTACTGCACTGAATGTGCGCGATGCTGCAGGGTTGCGTTAGAGATTTTGGAACGAAGTTCGATGGAGTCCACCTTTTGATCTGTGGGGGCGAATCATGAAACTGAGAATCTTGTTAGCGGATGATCATGAAATTGTGCGGCGCGGCTTGCGCGCGCTCCTGGAAAGACATGAAGGTTGGGAAGTTTGCGGCGAAGCCAGCGATGGCCGCGAAGCTATCGAGAAGGCTCTGCAACTCAATCCTGATGTTGTCATCGTCGACATCGGCATGCCTAACCTGAATGGGTTGGACACCACACGCCAGCTCTTGCAGCATGATCCTCATTTCAAGGTCATCGTGCTGACCATCACGGATTCCGATCAGGTTATCCGCGAGGCTCTCGATGCCGGAGCTCGTGGTTTTGTCTTGAAGTCGGATGCGGCGCGCGATCTCGTGTCGGCTGTGGAAGCTCTGCAAAACAAGCGGATGTTCTTTACCCCGCGCGTCAACGACCTGGTTTTGGCTGGGTTCCTGGAAAAGGGACAGACCGTTTCCCGGAACGAAGCGCCCAAGCTGCCCACATTAACCGCTCGCGAGCGCGAGATCACTCAGCTGCTGGCAGAAGGCAATAGCTCGAAGGAAGTTGCCTGCCTGCTGAACCTGAGCACCAAGACCGTGGAGACGCACCGCAGCAACATCATGCGGAAACTGAGTTTCCACTCCATTCGCGATCTGGTGGTTTATGCCATCAAGAACAACCTGATTCAAATTGAGTTGCCGCCGCCTCCGCCCAAGACTCCGACGGGGCCGACGGCGGCTTAGCCTTTTATTCCTAACTAGGATCTTTCTAACCGGATCTTCGCACTAGGAACGTCGATCGTCGCAGCCGGACTATCGAACCGCTTCTCCTGGATAGTATCCCGTGCGAGTACGCACGGTTAGTCTGGTGCGGTTCGGACCTTTGGCGTCGACTTTGATCGCCTGATAACCCTTCTGTGGCGAATTCCCCGGCTTGAATGCGAGCGTGTATTGGCTTCGGATGTCATGGGCCACGCTCCGGGTGATCGAGTTTACGTCGTCGAGATTTTGCGGAAAGAACGCCACCCCGCCAGTACTGGATGCAAGATTCTGTAGAGCGTCCCGACCGGAACGCGTCAATCCTTCATCGGTCAGCCCAATCGCGTAAACCGTGGCGCCTTTGTAGGGCTGCAACTTGCGGATGGCTTCCTGCAGGGTCTCGCGGCTCATATTGTCCTGGCCGTCGGTAATCACCAGAAGCACTTTCTTGCTAAGCCGAGGGTTATTCTGCAGATGAACCGCCGAGGCAACCACCGCGTCGTACAATGCTGTGCTTCCTCGCGTGGATGTCTGGTGCAACGCAGTCTGCAGTAAGTTGACGTCGGAAGTGAAATCCTGGTCGAGGTAAGGCGTTTGACCGAAGTTCACTACGAAGACTTCGTCCTGGGGATTGCTGGCTCGAATCAGATTGAGAACCGCTTGACTTACCTGCTCCCGCTTGTCCCGCATGGAGCCCGAGTTATCAATCACAATCCCAATGGCAACCGGGATATCTTCCCGGCGGAACGAGGTGATTGGTTCAGGCACGCCATTCACGTAGATGGAAAAAGCGCTCTGATCCAAGCCGGTCAAAAGCCGCCCGGTATCGTCGACGACGGTGGCATGCAACACCACTTCCTGCACTTGCTTCTTGAAAACAAACCTGCCCGAATCATCCGCGGTGCTCTCGGGGACGATCGACTGCTGCTGATCTTGCGGAGTTGCAGACTGCGGAGCGGGGTCCGGCGCTACGACCGACGGGGGCGGGGTGGGCGTTCTGGGAGGTCCGGTGTCCGGACTTTGTCCAGCATCGGCGCCTTGTGCCAGTGCATTGGGCATGGCCAAAGGAATTGTCGAAGCCAGCAGCGCGAGCGCCGTTGTTCGTAAGGCTAAGCGGAAAAAAGTAGTCTTAACGAAACCCATTGAGCAAGCCTCCGTGCAGCTTTTTGATGCGATCGCCACCGTAAGCGGTTAGTTGTTTAAATGAGGGACGCAAGAAAAAGCGATTGCCGCGACGCCGGAATCGGGTTAAGAGGTACAGGAAATACTGTATGTAAGCAGTTTTTGAACGCCAATTTACTCGCTGAGACGTCGGAGATTCGGAAAAACTTACACGAGTTCTAAGCTTGGAATGCTAACGAACCGCTTTAAATCCAATGTAGTGGGGTTTGGCATGATTTGTGCTTCAAATGGTGATGTAAGTGGACGCTTGTACTATGCCCGATAGAGGCTGACAAATCCGGCAGGCTTACGAATAACTCGAGAGGCCGCACGCTTGAAGATGCTCCGAATCCTGGTTGCCGATGATCACGAGGTCGCGCGCAAGGGCATCCGTGCCTTGCTGGAGGGGCATCCCGGGTGGGAGGTCTGCGCTGAAGCTAAGGATGGTCGCGAAACCGTGGAAATAGCGACCGCCATGAGACCGGATGTAATCCTCCTCGACATCGGCATGCCCAATCTGAATGGTTTGGAAGCCGCCCGTCAGATTTTAGCGGTGCTGCCCGAAGTGGCGATCCTGATCCTGACGATGCAGGATTCTGATCAAGTGGTGCGCGAAGTACTTCGCGCTGGCGCTCGCGGGTTTTTGTTGAAATCCGATGCCGGCCACGATTTGGTGGCGGCTGTAGAGGCGTTGCAACTCCAAAGAACCTTTTTCACCACCAGAGTTAGTCAGATGGTACTGGACGGATTCCTCGATCGCGACAATCGTCCGGACGAGGGCGACCGGCGGACGGAAGACTCCAGCGACGTCCTCACTGGCCGCGAGCGGGAAGTCATTCAACTGTTGGCAGAAGGAAAAACCAGCAAGGAAGTCGCGATTACTCTCAACCTAAGCGTGAAGACTGCCGAAACTCATCGCACCAACTTGATGCGAAAATTGGACCTGCATTCCGTGGCGGATTTGACTCTTTACGCCGTGCGCAACGGCATCGTCCAAGTGTTTTGAAGTCGCTTCGCACCCGCTATTCGTGTTTCTGGACCCGACCTATCAAGGGGAATTCCTGAATCAATTACCACGTTTACCGGATAACGCCCGGCGTCCACTCTGCATAGTCTGTCTCAGGAAAAAATTCGACACAAGTTTTACGAAAGGTAGAACCTCGAATGCTCTGGACGATTGCTGCTGTTCTGCTCATTCTTTGGCTACTGGGAATGGTCAGTTCCTACACGCTGGGCGGGTTCATCCACATTTTGCTGGTGCTGGCCGTGATCGCCGTGCTGATCCGGATTATTCAAGGCCGCAGCGTCGTTTAAACCAGCAATCCCTCGGCAGCCTTCGTCGCAATCTTTCATCTAGATAGCTGACCTGGACACATTCGTGCACTTACTTGTCGGGCTACTCTCAGACCGGACATTGCAAGACGTTGCCCGTAAATTGCACAAAAGCGCAAATAAAAGTAACAAACCTTCCTTTTCCATCGACATCTCAATGGTGAAGCAGAAATGGTGCAGAAGTTAACCTGCAGTGAGGAGTTGACGATGAATCAAAATCCTAAGAGTCAGAACGATTGTGAAGTTTGCCACCAATCATTTGGGTCTGCACAGGAATTGCAAGCTCATCGGCAGAGCGCTCACGGCGAAAACAAGCCTGGAGACAGGCAGGGTAACTACGACATAGAGCAAGATCAGCCAAGACGACAGAAAATTGCATAACGAATCCGACGCCCTGACCTAGTCTCGGGGCTGCGCGGGGATCAGGTAATCCCCAAACCAAGCACTCTCTCAAGGAGGAAAAAATGAACAAGGATCGCGTCGAAGGAAAAGTCAAGGACGTAGCAGGACGCATCGAGCGTCAAGCGGGCGAATGGACGGGCGACACCAACGCGCAGGTCAAGGGCGCTGCAAAGCAGGCTGAAGGCAAGGTGCAGAACGCCTGGGGACAGGCCAAAGACGCCAGCAAGAAGGCTGTCGATGATGCCAAGGCTTCCAAACCACCGCAACGTGTTCCCGACGATGTCGAGACGGAGGAGATTGAAGAGGAACGCCGCTCTCGCGGTTAGTCCACAAAATTAATACACGGTGCTTCGATGCAGGGCGGCTCCTGGTCCAGGAACGTCCTGCATTCTCTTCTGGATCTTACTTACTTTCTCTTTCGTCCGAGACTACAAAGCTTTCACATCCCTAGCAGGGAAACCTCCCTTGGAGAGTGCGTGCATCGCTGTATTCCTAGTTGGCCCGAGTTGCTCTTAAATGTGCACACGAGGTGAAGAGAAATGTCAGCTATCGCAACCAAGATCGCACCCAACATCCCGATGCCTGATCCGAAGCATGCTTTTGAAAGCGCGATTGCCCAGATTCAGCAGGGAGGATCGAAGCTGAGTTTCAACCGAACACCGATTGGCATACGCAGAGGGTTGACGATGACGCCGCCAAGCCCACAGGTAGTCGAAAAGCAGGCGCTCACGGATGCTGCGCGCGCCCTTGCAGCCTTGTGGCATGTTTCTCCCACGCTAGTTCGCTAAGGAGGCTCACCTATGGTGCGTGCACTGGCCTTGTTCATGCTCGTCTTTTCGCTGCTCTGCCTGGTCGTGCATCTCCAAGCTTCGGGCGGTCTGTTTGGGATTGCAGCTCTTGCGATTCTGGCGATCGATCTGGTAGTAGCTCGATTTGTTCCGCGCCCGGGCCGAGTTCGCGGAGAGCCAATTCTCTAGCTGCTACAGGGAAAACTCGATAGACCAGTCAGTTCGTTGGAAGTAAAACGATTATAGAATTCGTCAGGCTGGGTTCCTCTGATACCTGCCTTGTCCGGGTTGGCGGGCCGCTTCGTCTTGGAGAGTGGTTATGAATCAAATGACGAATTGGTTCGCTGGCTTACTACTAGCAATGGCGCCTTTGGCGTTTGGACAAGACCCGCAACTGGCGCCGCAGTTCCCTGAAAACGCGTTAACGTCGCAACAGCTAGTTGCCTGGTCTCGCTTGCAAAAACCTCAACCCGCGCCTCAGCCCCTCCCGCCCAGAGATACCCCGTTGCCTCAACCGGATCCGCAGGACCAACAAGCTAAGCCGCATGCCAATTCTGATGAGGGCTCAGAGAAGGCAACACAATCGTTCACCGGGAAGATTATCGAAGACAGTGGCAAGTACGTCTTGAAGGTCTCCAGCAATACGACCTATCAACTGGATCAACAAGTCGATGTGAAACAATATGTTAACGAAGACGTGAAGATCATCGGCACTTTAGATACGAATACGAACACAATTCGCGTAGTTAAGGTTGAGTTACTCTCCTGACGCAACACCGGGAAATCGACTGTCAAACCCATCAGGCTTCACCTGTAAGATTTCCTAGTCTCCTCTACACGGTTTACTCTAGTGCCCGTGGAGTAAGAAGTCCTATAATTCTGCAATGGTGTAGCAGGATTTTCCTTCCTAGCGAACCGTCCCCGGAGATCAACCACATGACCCCCTCAGGACCCGCTGCCTACGGAATGTACCCTCGGAACATCGCGTTGCCGGAAGTCGTATGCGCTTTGAATCGCGCCGGCTTTGGTAACGAAGATATTTGCATGGTATTGTCGCCCGCGCATCCGGTTGCGACCGCAGTACAAGATACCAGGGTGCTCGACGACGCAAGAGACAAAAGCGCGACCAGCGAGCGGATGATCGGGTGGTTCTCGGAGTTCGGGGCAGTGGTAATTCCCACAGTCGGGTTCTTCATTCGATCGCAGGAATTCTTTCGGGCACTGGTGATTGAGCAAAATTGTCCCGCGCTATCGCGAGGATCGCGAACTTTGGTGGGCCTTGGTTTTTCCGAGGACGAAGCAAAGCGGTTGGGCCACCAGCTCTCCGACGTGGGGGCCATGGTCTATGTCTCGTGCCGCGAGAGCGGCAAGGCCAGCCGCGCAACGGAGCTGTTACGTCGTGCCGGCGCGAAAGAAGCTGCGAGCCTGAAAATCGCAAGTGCGGCACAAGCCGCGGCTTAACTCCTGGTCGAAATCCTGGTAATTTCTTCTCTGCGTGATCCGCCTCAGTGGCCGACTTGAGTTGGCCATGCCTTCTTATTCACCGACTTAGCTCCTCCGAACGGCGGTCTTCAGGCTTGGCAGTGTAAGTGCATCTCCGCTATCAGCCAACTCCACGAGTCAACGAAGCATCCATAAGTGGCTCGCAGGAAGGCTGGGCCGCCATGAAAGCAAAACGCGTGTGGGTCGAAATCGTCCTACTTGGCACGGGGATTGCCTGCGCACTCGCACTACTGTTGGCAACTCTAGGCGCGGCCGCCGGCGTGGCCGAAAGCGAAGTTGTTGTGCCGCGACCAGCGGATTCGGCGCAGGAGCAAGCCTACGACGGCATGGTGACTTGTTCGCGCTGCGGGGCGCGCCACTCCGCGAAGCTGGGGCAAACTGCCACCGTGTGCACTCGAGTCTGTATTCACGACGGAGCGAGCTTTGCTCTCGTCGATGCGAACACAACCTACCTGCTTGAGGGCGATCTGAATGGGTTGAAGAAACTCGCAGGCCAACGGGCGCACGTGGTTGGGGCACTCAACGGAAAGACCATCCGAATCTCTTCTGTAGTCGCTCAGACCTAACGGGTCCCCGCGAAGCCTCTTGAAATCCAAATTGTGGTGGAGGTGCGAGTTCCATGACGAACTTTCTGATGCGCATTTTGCTGGCTCTCGCAATAACGCTGATCGCCGTCTCATTGATGTCCTCAGCTCGCGCGCAGGAGGCCATTGAACCGTCTGCTCCGATCTCGCGCCAGTCGCCCCCCGCAGGTTCGCAACAATCTCCCCAGCCGCGTGCCGAATCGCCCGCGGCCGGCGAAGTTCAGACCCAGGAAGTCCTGGCATTTACCGGCCGCGTCGTCAAAGTGCGAAACTTATTTGTGCTGCAGGACACCACGACCAAAGTGAGCTACCAGCTCGACGATCAGTCGAAGGTGAAGCGATACCTTGGCAAGCAGGTTAAGGTCACGGGCAAGTTGGAGATGAACAGCAACACGATTCACATTGACAGCATCGAACCGCTGTCGTGACTGGCTGTTTCTGCCACAGCCCGCGACGTTGTTCTGGGGGTGGAGAGCTGGTTTTCCGGCTCTCCGCCTCGCGAGTTAGGCGGCCAACTCCCTTCCGAAAATTACAGTATTTTGCGTATGGTCTACCGTCGGGGAATATCACTTAATGAAGTGGCAGGATCGAATTGTCCTGTCGCAAAGATCCAAGTCGAAGGATGAGCGTGTCCACTAAATTGATTCCTCAGCCGCAAGCCCCGTCCACCGTCGCTACCGATTTACAATCCGAGTCGCGACAGTCGATCATGAAACGCACGTTGGAATTGTGGCCTTACGCGCTACTAATCGGTTCTGTAACAGGACTGTTATATATCGCAGTGAACGCCGCGCGGTAGCTCCCGCTGACTTCAAGCCGTATCTTTCTCCCATGTCTAAGGGATACGCCGGATACTTCCGCTCTTCCGGTCTGTGCATACTTAGTTCGGCGTGGACTTAATAACATCGTCGCCGAATAAGTGCACTTGGGAGGACTCGATATGTCGATCGGCAAATTCACATTTCTGTCTGTAGTTTTATGTTGTGCAAGTTGGGCAATTGCTCAAACGGCGCCCGCAGGCGGAGCCGCTCCCGCTGGCGGTTCAGGAAGCGCAGGCCAAAGCTCCACCCCCGGTTCGCCAGCCACTCCGCCGGCAGGTACCGCCACGCCCCCAGGCAGCCCAGCTACGCCCCCCGCGGGCACCGCGACGCCGCCCGCCGGAACGGCCACTCCGCCCGCAGGCACCGCGACGCCGCCCGCCGGAACGGCAAACCCACAAACCACGCCGCAGAATCCGAGCACTCCGGGCTCTGCTTCGCCAGACACAACCCCAAATCCAAATATGCCCGGATCTACTTCTCCTGGAACGCCGACTCCGGGTAGCACCACACAACCTCCGACGATCAATCCGAACACACCGAATACTCCAGGCAGCTCGCCCAGCGGCTCTCCGTGTGGAACTCTGCCCGGCACTCCGAACGGTTCGCCCGGTTCAGCCCCGAACGCAGGATCGTCAACGACCAGTCCATCAACCCCGGGAAGCGGAAACACTCAGGGTTCCACCGGCGGTACGCCCGGTGCGGCTCCAGCTCCGGGAAATCCATGTCCACCGGTAGCCTCACCCAGCGGAAGCACGAGTGCGCCGCACGCTTGAGCATTGGGTTGACTGAATTTGAATTGACCGAGCTTGTTTGACAAACTTGTTTAACAAGAAAGACAGGTGCAGGCGCGGGCCCTTTGGGTCCGCGCTTTTGTGTGGTGCACAAACCTCCCAATCGGTTCTCTTCAAGCTCCGATAAACACCCGGCTTCCAATCCGCATCTCAGGCGTATATGAAAAATTCTTTTCCCTACGACCTCCGAACTCCCGCCGAGCCGGAGCCCTTTCCAGTTCAAGAGCCGCCGGAACCTCCCGAGAATCCGGATATGCCCGTGCGGGAACCCGATCCTGAAGATCCGGGACAGATTTAACTTTCCCTTCCGCTTATACAGTGAACGGCGGATGGCCTCTTGTTCTGACGAATCCCATACTTGGGACACATGTGCTCACAACGCCCCGGGGACGGGCTTCGGGCCACCCCGCTGATTCACACCAACAACTACATAGGAGGAAGATATGGCGCACTATGGCATTCTGAGAGAAACACGGTTCACGGAAGCGGCTGAGGATATTCGCGGCTCCCATCTTTACGGACTGAAGGATGAAAAGCTGGGCGAGATTGACGACGTCATCTTTGATCATTCCACCGGAGTTATTGGTTACGTGGTCGTCGACACGGGGGGCTGGCTCACGACAAAGAAGTTTGTGGTTCCGGCAGACGGTCTTCGTGCCTCAACCAAGCATAACGATGACTTTGAGGTTAGCTTGACCAAGAAGCAGATCGAAAGTTTTCCGCCGTACCAGGAATCGGATCTCGACTCCGACCAGGGGTGGGCCGACTACGAAGGGCGCTATCGCTCGAAGTGGGTGAGCGATCCTGTGATGCACCGCGCCGAAACCGACCGGAATATTACCCCTACGACGGAGCAGAGCACTGGCAATGTCGTCTCGGAGCGAGCGGCTGCTGCAGCGCATGGCTACTCTACGGGATCGCGCTTGCCAGTCGGCACAGGAGGGAATCGGGCGGACCTTGAAGCCGCATCATCCGGTTCCGAACGAGTGGTTCCCGCCGGAACCGACTCCGTGGTGATCAGCAATAGTGCGGTTGGAATCGGGGGGCGCTGGGACACCTTCCAGAGCCGTCTCCGAGAGCGCCGGAAAGAAGTTGTCGCTCAATGCAACACGTGCGCGGGAGAGTCCGCCCAGAAGCGCGGATCCGAAAGCGTCGACACGCTTCGAAAGGCAGTTTGAGGGTTCGCGATAAATAAGAAATTTGGAATAGCGATCTTTCTGGCAGGGCATCTACGAAAGGGTGCCCTGCTTTTTACCTGTAAAACTTGCTCAGGTTCGATGGAAATGTGGAAACTTGCGGGGCTGCCTCGGCATCTCAGCGTATCGACATGATTGCCGGTAACCCTAAAACCGGGCGAACGATGGTGACCTGTTCCCTGGCTCTCCTGCTTCTGATCTTAGTTACCACCGCGTTAGTCGCGCTCCGGAAACGCACCGCTCCCGAAAGGCAACCACCGTTGCCTCTGCATCCGTCGACCCTGTTTGTGATGATTCGCTCCCTTGAGCTATCGGCTGGGAGAAACATTCCACAACTGCGCGAGCGCTTTGGCGGCATCGGATAGGGCGCGTTTTTCTGCATCAACTGAAGACTTCGAATCGGCTCTGCCCGCTCGCTGCGCGATGGGAGTGCGATACTGCGAAACTTTGCCGGAGAGGCCGGCTTGATAAATGTCGCGCACTGCAACTTCGAACGAGCGCTTCAGATTCTTGGGTCGCGGAAGAGAGTGTTCTATGCTCTTGTTAATCATTGCGGGAACTCAACTTTCTCGATGGTCAGCAATATGTTCAGCAATTTAAATCCAGATGTTCCGCGCGACAATACAGTGCTGGCCCCACCCTCCGCGGTGCGGTTGCTTAGTGAATACCTGAATGTCATTAGGGGAAGGCTGGGCTTGTGCTAGCACTTAAACAGGACGCTCCGCGAGCATTGTGCTTGACCGAGTCTGAGCTGGCACTTAGGCGGCAGTGGCGCCGGGGAGAATGCAAGTTCGGAGCGCGCGCAAAGCGTACAACGCATCGTCTAGAACGAGATCTTCTTCAATGTGGTCAGTGTAAATGGAGAACAGCTCTCTCATTCGGCTCAGAATGGCGCTCTCCGCTTCAGAAATCCTCTGTGGAATCTTTTCGCGGTCAGGTTCGAAGAGCGCCGCTCGATAGAGTTCGTGCCAGGCAAGATCAGATTTCGTTCCCTCGCAAACCCCGCCAATACTCATGGATGCGACTCCGTCGGAAAGCCTAACCCCCGGCGACTAACGACAGCGTTAGGCGATTCTGACTAGGAAAAATACGGCGGAACGGTGAGGCGGGGCTATAGGGTGATTCCAGTAGTTTCCACAAGTGAAAGTAAAAGCTGTGGAAGGAGCGCTTTTTGCAGCGCTCCTCCCTCCCAACTTAGGCAGCGCGCCTTGACGAGTTCTTACTCGGCTTGGAAGCCTGTCGGTCCGTAGAGGCCTCGCCGCTCTGCTCGCTGGCCTCGGAATTGACCTGTTCGGCCAACTGAGTCAGCTTGTCGTCCGTTTGCTTCTCCTCCTCCAGAGTTTGATCCAGCAGAGATACGTGTTCGTTCTCGCCCAGCAACTCCGCGAATGCCCGGACGGTTCCGTAGCCTGCGATCTCGTAATGCTCCACGCGCTGCGCGGCTCCAATGATCGCGGCATCCATCAACGCATCCTCATAGTCTTCTTTCATCGTCTCGGCGCCTTCTTTGACCAGCCCTTCCATTCCCAGACATTTCTTGCCGGTGGGTTTTTCCCCCAGCATGTCGAAAATCTGTTCCAGTCGCGAGACGTGTTCCGAGGTTTGCCGCAAGTGTTCTTCGAATCCCTGCCGCAACTCGGCATTGGATGAGGCTTTTGCCATCTTGGGCAGAGCCTTCACCAGCTGGGTTTCAGCGTTGTACAAATCCCGCAGCTCGGCGACGTAAAGATCCCTCAATGAGTTCGCTTGCATCTTGTTCCTCCTTGGTAAGTTCCAGCGGTGACGCGGATTGCCAATCACTGGGTATAGTTTGAAAACTATTTTGCTCACTCTCTGCAGACAATACCCCGGATGCTGTATTAAGCGGTTTTGAGTTATTAAAGCCAACAGCTCGCACTCTTTTCGGGAGTCCGTGTGCTTGCTTTCCAGCCAGGTAATGACAATGTGGAATTGCCCGAGAGGGAATCAAACTGATGAGAGCAGGTGATCTCTTATGCTTGTATGAGATCACCTGTAGGGAAGCCAAAGGCCCTTGGCTAGCCAACTTCGCTGGTCATGATGAACAGGGGCTTCATCTCGAAACTCTTGTAGTGTGGCCGCAGGCGGTCGATGTTGTACTGCTCTTTCACGTTTACGATTTTCTTCGAGGCCGTCACGGTATCGATGGGCATATTGTCGTACCGGCCATTTCTTAGAACGACCAGCCGCCCGTGGATCTTGCTCAGCAGGAGGTCGAGAGCCAGGTTGCCGTAGGCCATGGGAACCACGGAATCAATCGCATCAGGATCACCGCAGCGCACCAGATAGCCGAGCTTCTGGTTGATCACGTCGATGGCTTTTCCCTTGTTGTATTTTGGCGAAAGCTCTTTCAGCTTCTCAGATACCAGGTCTCCGATGCCGCCGAGCTTTTTGTGTCCGAAAGCATCGGTGGTCTCCGCTTCAAAGATCATTTCTCCTCCCTGGAACATCGCGCCTTCCGATACGAGTACGACCGAGTAGCGGCTGGGATTTTTCTGACGGTCCGATACCAATAGTTCTGTCAGGCGCTCGATGTCGAATTTGTGCTCTGGAATCACGCAGCGATTCGCCGCTCCCGCCATGGTGGGCAGCATCGCGGTAAATCCGGCATAGCGACCGAATACTTCCAGCACCAGAAAGCGTTCGTGCGAACCAGCACTCGTACGTAGGCTGTTGGTCATGGAAATGGTTCGCGTCACGCACGTGCTGAACCCGATGCAGTAGTCCGTACCGGGAACGTCATTGTCCATCGTCTTCGGGATGGCGACCACCTTCACTCCCTCTTGATAAAGGCGCACGCCGTAGCTCAGGGTGTCATCGCCGCCAATGGGAATGAGGTAATCGATGCCGAGCCAGTCGAGATTCTTGAGCACTTCGGGCGTGAGATCATTCTTCTCCGCGTTATACGTCGACTGCAGGTGAGCCGGAACGCTAGACTTCTTCACCTTGCTCGGATTGGTGCGCGAACTGTGCAGAAAGGTCCCACCGGTACGGCCAGTGCGGTTGACCAGATCTTCGGTCAGCGTCTGATAATTCTCGCTATTGTCGTAATCTTTCTCGCGGACGATGTCGACCAGTCCTCCCCATCCGCGACGGATGCCGATTACTTCACAACCTTCGCGCAACGCGCGGATCGTCACTGCACGGATTGCAGGGTTGAGGCCGGGTACGTCGCCGCCTCCGGTCAGAATTCCAATTACACCCTTTTTCGTTTTCACGTGTGCTCCTTTTTTATAAATTTCTCAGGTTTAAGGCTTCATGCCAACTGCGGCTCAGTTTCAATGGCGGTTGGGTGTTTCTCAGCCAGCAGGGCGTTTAACCTCATCATCACCTCAAACGCATCGGCTACATAAAGAACATCGGCTTTGCCTCGCGCCCATCCGCAGTTGGGATCGAGGTTCACGGCGCGACGCTCGTTGACGAATCTCCATCCCACGACGTGCGGTTCTTCCCCGTGACAGCACGTCGACAACCCCTTGGGATGGCGCGGCGTCGATCCCGTTTGGCCAACCTGATTCAGATGAGTCATGAAGCCCAGCACAGCCTGGCTTTCTCCCGACTGATCGACCAGAGACTTGCTGCCGCCCAACGACGCACCTGAGTTGCGAAGGAAATCGAGAATCAGAGTTTCGGCTTGATCGACATGTGGCTTGCCGTCGGCCTGCTTCTTGGTCCAGCCTGCGCCAGCAACGAATAGCAGATTGGCGTCGGGCCGGATCGTTTGGGCGTCGCTCTTTGGAGCGCGAATGCCGATAACTTCAGTCCTCTTCGAGCCCTGGCGAAGAGTGATGGGAATTTGCTCGACTCGAGCCTTGGCAGGTGCGCCCGTCCACGCCGAACTGCAGCCGGATTCCAGTATCACAATCCAGGGCCGTGCGTCGCGACGGATGACGCCCTCAATGCGTTGGCGGTAGAACCAGCGCGTGGCGCAAAGTTCGCCGTTGAGAAGTTCCAGAGAACTCACATGGGTATCAACACATGCATTCAGACGGTGAGCCACTCCGGCAAGGACGCGCATGAACCGCGAGGTCGCTGGCGCAAGAATCAACTCTGCTCCCGAGGCACGACAGAGTGCTTCGGCTGCTGCTGCATCGCTCGCATAGCGTGCCGTCGCGAAGTCCGGTCCGGCAACCGCGAGAATGCGCTCGGTGCCGGCGGCCGCGATGGTCTCGGCTGCGGCGTCCACGTTTGCTCCAATCAGGCCGATGGTCAACGAAGCACTCATCTGCCCGCTCAACTGCAGCGCAGCGCCCAGAACATCATAAGCGGTTTTGGGTAGCGTGCTTCCGGCTTCTGACACGTGCGCCAAAAACAAGATTTTCTGTGACATCAGTCTGTCGATCTCCTCATTGTTACTTGCCGATCCACTCTGCCAGTTCGTGCGCGACCTGCTCCGCTGAAAGATCTTTGACCACACGAGTCTGTCGCTGTTGTTTCGGCGCGCTGGCGCTTAGGTAGAGCAAACCTTTAGCCGAGAGGGGCGCGGACTTCGCTCGCTGCAGAGCCGGCATCACTGTGCGCATATTCGCCATGCCAACCTGGGGATTGTTGCGGGGTTCGGGTAGGTTGCCGGTCGCCCAGCCCAGTAACGCCGGAGGCCCAATGCAGACGGAAGCCTGATGGCGTCCGCCTTCAATTCTCTCGAGGACTTCAAACGACCCGTCGGGCTGGACACTCAGCGCGTCCACCCCTTGAAACTGATCGAGAATGGCGAGCCGCTCGCCGACCAATTGCATCGTCGCGCCGGCCCCTCGAGAAGCGGACTCCCAACCGCCAAATACAAGCAATCGTGACCGATCCAGCCCTGGAATTGTCTGAATGGTTTCGGCGAGCAAAGCGGCCGTGGCATGCGCGTCAGCGAAGCCGCTGGCGGTGGAGTCGACGGGAACGAATTCAAAACTAACTCGCTGCGCAATCGTCATCATCACTTGCTGGAGTTTTGCTTTAGGCCCAATGCTGACCAACCAGATCTTGCTACCGGGGAACTTCGCTGCAAGATTCGCCGCTTCATAGAGAGCATGAGCCGCCCACGGATCAAGCACCGCCGGAAGCATTCCTTCATTCTTCAAGGCAGGACCCGTCAGCGTCTGAATCGGCTCCAAGGTTTGCAGCGGGTCAGGGACAATGCTGGCGCAAACTACAATGTGATATCCGTTTGTCATTCGATTCCTGTTGATTCAAAGGTCATTAGTTCAGCGTCGAGTGCAGGCCGCCCGCACCCGCGCGAAATTCGATGTTGCCCTTCCCGTCAGGACTCTCGGCCCGGCAATTCCAAAGGCACGCGCCACAGTAAACGCACTTCTCTCGATCAAATGCGGGCACGCCGTTTTCGCTGCGAGTAATCGCCTGCCCGGAACACATTTCCACGCACAACTTTGTTTCGCACACACGGCAAAGTTCCGGTCGCCGAAAGATTACGTGATTCGCATAGCCCGACGGCGCTTGCACTCCTCCGCCCATCAGCAATGCATCTTGATGGGAGATGAGCAGCTTGCCATCCATCGGAATCTGCGGCCATCCGCAGCGGTCCATGATCCGGTCGTGAAGGGAAGCGCCGGTGGCCATGCACTCCCGCTGCAATCGTTGCAGTTCGGCCGCAGGAATCCGCGAGCCGTAGGCCTCCTTCAGCGAACATGCGGGACTGGGTGTGGGCCACGGGCGCAGCCCAAATCGCCCGCGCGTCAAACCTGCGATCGCCATGCCGATCATTCCCGTGATTACGCCCCGCTGGAATCCTTCGCGCGATCCGGCTGCAATGGTCGATTCGCGATCGACCCAACTCTCGCGCCGCCGTCGCACATACGTCGCGTTGAGATTTTCGCGGGTGAACGGACGCTTTTGTGCAGCGAGTTCGATTACCGCTTCTGCCAGCTGCACGCCAGTGGTCCAGGCTTCATCCACGCCCGAGCCCGCGAGGATGTTCGTGCTGCCCGATCCCTCGCCGATACGGGCGTAGCCGTTCCCGGCGAGGAAGGGCTCGCCGTCCCGTCCCGACTCCTGCAATGACTTCGCGCCCCACGACTTCAGCGTGCCGCCCTCAAGATGCCGCCACAAATAAGGATGAAGAATGAAATGTTGCAAGTAGCGATAGGCGGTGCGCACCGGACTGCGGAACCACGATGGAACAAAGATGCCAACCGACGCCATGCGGTCGGGATGAACGTATAGAAATCCGAAGATCTCCGGTTCCGGGAAGCCGATCGTGTGAAGCACCGTACCCGGTTCGAGTCCGCTATCTTCGCGCAGCTCGATCACCATCTTCATGCCTAGCGCCCACTCGTGGGATTTGTGACTCTTCGGCATGCCAATCGTTTCGTCGATTTGTCGTCCGACGGCTCCGACCGGGCCGTCGCCAACAACCGTGAGCGCAGCACGCAAGTCCATCCCCGGCGTGAAACCTGCTTCAGGATGTCCCTGAAGATCCGTTCCTTGATCGGCAAGCCGCACGCCAGCAACTGAATCTTTTTCGATCAACGGCTCGGCGACCGGCATCCCCGGCCAGATCTGCACCACTCCGGTCGCGGCCACTTGATCGCTGACCCACTGATTGAATTGACCAAGCGAGAAGATGAGTCCGTCATGCTTCTTCATGAACCCCGGCGCATACGGCAACTCGTAAGCGTCGTGCTTCACGCCGAACAGGAATCCTAGCGAGCGAAGCATGCGGTCGGCGGCCTTGAACGCGAAAGAACGATGACTGGCCCGCAACGGATCCAACAGGTAGACGAGTTTTTCCTTCTTGACGGCCGCAGCCATCGGAATCTGCGTGAGATCTACACCGGGAAAACTGCTGCGTATTCCGCGAGCCCGCGTGACTGCTCCCGACACTCCGAACTCCAATCCGTCGGCGCGCTCGCAACAAATCACCTGCAGCGGCAAGCCCGGTGACGTTGCACTCTCCAGCCGCACGGAACCATCCGGATTCAGCAAGCTGCGGCTCAGCGTGGTCAGGAATCCGCCCATCGCCGGGCCAAACCCAACGCAGGCTATGTCAACGTTCATTTGGGGCCGTTCGACCGCGGCGCAAGGTTGTGGCGAGGAGGCGCTCATGCGGGATAATCCAGCGCCTCGGGAATCATGATCTTCGAAATCGTCTCGGCCGCCCGATCCTTCGACAACCGGCAACCTGTCAGACAAGTCGCGAGCTTGGTTTGAAACGTAAGGAATTCCTCGGCTCCGTGGCACTTTGCACACGGCCCGGCTTTCTTGGGATGCGAACCATCACTCGCGATCACGTCCAGGCCATAGGAACCGATGCCCGGCATCACATCTTCCAGCGAATCCAATTCGTCCTGATGAAAGCAGCCGCGAGATCCGGCCTCGTCCCATGCCGGATGCCGGTTGTATCCGAACACCAACTCTGCGCAAATGCGCGATACTTCGCCGCTGGCCCGCGCCGATTGCACGTGGCACAAATCGGTCATGAAATTCACCAGCCCGGGAAGTCCCTCTGCCACGGCCGGATCGCCAACCCCGCGCTGCTCCAGTTCAATGACATCGAGAATCTGGCAGCGGGCCGCGAGCAGCCAGCACAGCGCATCGGCCAGCGGGAACGTTACGCCCTGACGCGCACTCTGGTACAGCCGGTCGCCATCCGCATCGGTTAAGCGCTGCAATCGATCGAGCGTCCACAGCCACATTCCCATCGCGGTCGCCAACATGCATGCGCCAGTTCCAGGACGATCAGAAGCAAGCTCGCGCATCTCTTTGATCCAGGCTTTGAACTGCGCCAGGAAGAGCGGATTCGCCATCGTTACCGAGAGTTGGCGCCGCTGCACCGCTTCCGGTCCTTCGTACGTGGCTTCCAGTTGGGCATCCATCCACTTGTTACCGAGAAATCCCGGGCAGTCTTCCGTGATGCCATATCCGCCCATTAAGCTGACGGCCTCGCGCATCATCTGCGCGCCCCAGCCCGTATTCCATAGCTTGGTTGCAGGGCAAAGAACGTCGGCGAGCGAATCCAGCAAGACGAAACGCAGTAGAGAATCTGATTCGACCTGCGCACGATTCGGATCCTGTTTCGGTAAGAGAACCAAATCGGCCGCGCGCTCTGAGACCTCGCGCAACGCCTTCATCCGCGCTCTGCCCTCGCCTACTCCTTGTGCGGCCAGCAAGCTATCCGCTTCGCGCTCCAAAGGATCGAGTTCGTCAAAGGCCCGCGCCGCCGCGAATCCCAGCGATGCACTCGCCTCACCTGTTGCCCAAATGTCGACCAAACGGTGCAGAGAATCCTGTCGCGCCTGCAGTCCAAGTTCGTAACGCACCGATCCCGGTGCCGCAGTTTCTGCTCCGCGGAATCGCCCGCGCTGATAGCGAATAATCGGCTCGACCGCCGACAACAATTTCGCCGATGTCATAATGCCGACGGTGACCCGCGTCCGCCGGAACACCGCTTCAATCACTTCGTTGTGCTTGTAGCGCGGAATGATCACGCCATCTTTCACGTCGTACCCGCCAACAATCCGGCTTGCCGGAATGCGCAGACTGAAGATCGGGTCGCCCGTGGAAGACAGCTGATGCACCAGCTTTCGCGTGGGTGTCCCGCGATCGAAGGTTCCCGGATCTCCTTCTTCCAGGATCACCATGCAACTTCCCTTGATTCCGTCATCGCCGGAATCCACCGCGGCGGTCACAAAATTGGCAAACGCAATGTTGGTGATAAACCGGCCGCGCTTCTCCACCTGCAGCATTGGCTCTTCGCCGTCTTTCCACGCGGCGATGCTGAGTTTTCCATTGAGCATCCCCGTATCTACGCCGACATAGGGGATGGGCTCGGTGAGGCAGAACGCTCCGCGCCACGGCTTGCGATCTTCTCCGGGCTGAGGCGGAGCGGCTAACTGCATGTATTTGCTCTGCTGCTCGGGAGTACCCCGCTCGTGAATCGGCGCCAGCGCCAGACAGCCTGCCAGGCTTGCGGTTGCGGCCCCACCATCGACCCACGCAAGTTCAAACGCAACCAGCGCGAGGGCCAGATTTTTTGGTCCGGCGATGAACCCACCCTGCTCGGGCTCCATGAAGACGGCCGTGATCCCGGCCTTGTCGAATGCGTCGAGCAATTCAGCCTTGGCCGGTGTCCAGTCATGCGAATTGCGGCCACCGCCTGCCACTAACCGTGCCACCGGGCCTCGAGCCACCGATCGTGTCGACTGCACCAGCATTTGCAGGTCATAGCGGTCGGCAAAGCGCCATTGGATCTGGCGTGCAGCGTCGGAGGGAAGCGTCTGCATCCGGTCAGCCGAAGTGGGGGCAGCAGTGGAGGCCATGGTCGACTCCTTTGTGGAGTAGTCTTCCGATTCTGAGGTCGGCTGGCCGGGAGGGTATGTGATTTAAATCATAGGGGCCTGTGACCGTGGCACACCGAGCAACAGAAAACCCCTAAAACCGCTGAAATGTCTCGCTAAGAGGAGTTACCGAGCACCCGCGAGCGCTCGCTCGCCCACCTGCTGCCGCCACATCGCGTAGTACAAGCCCTTCTGTTCCAGCAGGTCTGAGTGGCGGCCCGACTCCACAATCCGTCCGCGCTCAAGCACGTGGATTCGGTCCGAATGCATCACCGTCGAAAGCCGGTGAGCAATCAGAATGGTGATCGCCTCTTGATTCGTAGCCACCTCGCGAATCGTTCGGCTGATCTCTTCTTCAGTGAGGGAGTCCAGGGAGGAAGTAGCCTCGTCGAACACCAGCAGTTGCGGATGCCGCAGCAGCGCACGGGCAATCGAAAGCCGCTGCTTCTCGCCGCCCGAAACCTTCACGCCACCTTCTCCGATCAGCGTGTCCAGACCTCGATCGGCGCGCGCCAGCAGGCTATGCGCAGCCGCTTGGTTCAGCACCTTCATGCATTCTTCATCCGTTGCGCTCGGATTCACAAACAGCAGGTTCTCGCGGATCGTTCCGGAGAAAAGTTGCGTATCCTGCGTGACAAAGCCAATCTTCTCGCGTAGTACATCGAGATCCACCCGATTCGACGGGATCCCGTTGTACAGAATTGACCCTGATTTCGGTGCGTACAGACCCACGAGCAATTTCACCAACGTTGACTTGCCTGCACCCGACGGGCCCACAAATGCGATGGTGTCCCCCTGCGCGGCGCTAAAGCTGATCTGATCCAGCGCAAGGATCGACGAGCTCTGATGCTGAAAGCTGACGCCCTCGAACTGCAAGGTTAGCAATTCATTCACAGGTTCAGGGTCTGCTGGTTTCGGATCGCGCGGCGTGTCGAGGATGTCCTGGAAATTCTGCAGCGAGACTTCCGTCTCGCGGTAAGTGTTGATGACGTTGCCCAACTCCTGCAGCGGCGTGAAGATGTAGAACGAATAAATCATCAGCGAGAAAAATTGCCCAATGGTGATCTCCTGCCGGAAGATCAGATACAGCATCAGGAACAGGATGCTCGTGCGCAGCGCATTCACCGACGTCCCTTGAATGAAGCTCAAGCTCCGCAGGTACTTCACTTTTTTCAGTTCAAGACTGAGGATTTTGTCCGTAATGCCGTTCAACCGCCCTACTTCCTGCTGCGCCAGCCCGAGGCTTTTTACCAGTTCGATGTTTCGCAGAGACTCGGTCGTCGACCCCGCCAGCGCCGTGGTCTCGGCAACGATGGTCTTCTGCATCTTCTTGATTCGCCGGCTGAGCACGGAACTGATAATCCCCAGCATCGGAACCGTAATCAGAAACGCCGGCGCGATCGACCAGTGCACCCGGAAGGCATAGATCATCACGAACACGATGCCGATCAACGAAATGAAAATTACATTGATGGCAGAGGTAATGAACTTCTCCACATCGCTGCGAACCTTCTGCAGTTTGCCCAGCGTCTCTCCGCTGCGCTGGTCCTCGAAGACCTGATACGGCAGATCCAGCGAGTGGCGAATGCCATCGGAATACATCTTTGCGCCCAAACGCTGCACGATCACGTTGGTGAAGTAGTCCTGGAAATTCTTGGCCACCCGCGAGACAAACGCCACTCCAACCGCCGCTAGAAGCAACAGTCCCGCCCCATGAATAAATTGCGCCTGCGTGTACTCGTGGTACTTGGTGGCGTATCCGTCGATCACGTGCCGGAAAATAAGTGGGTCAAGCAGGGAAAATATCTGGTTGGTTGCAGCCAGCAAAAGTGCGACCACGAACAGCGACCAGTACTGTTTGGAATAGCGGTAGAGAAGTTTCATAGTGTCGGCGACAGCGGTGCCCCAGTAATCTAACCTTAGATGGCAGGGAAGGGGCTTCGATTCAAGACTTGTCGACAGCCTGGGGTTCAGTTCGTGCCAAAAACCGGTCTGGCGACCTCCTCAGGATTTGCCGACTCCGGATGCTCGGCCTTCCATCGCATGGCCGCCGTGATGCGGGTCCGCCCGCTGGGATGGTCGAAGAAGAGGAACTCCTCGATCGGACCTGGATCCAGCTTGCGATACTCTCCCAACATCAGGTCGACGTTCGCCTCCCCGTCGGGCTGCATCGCGGCATTCAAGCCGAAAATGTCCGCCTCATACTCCATGGTGCGCGTGATCGTGTTGTTCACCGGCGTCATCACAAAGAAGAAGAGAGAGAACAGGATCATTGCCAGCGGTAACACCGCAACATCTGTAATTCCGCGGATCCTCCATTTCTGGCCCCAGCGCGCCAGCGAAAAACCGAGACCCCAATGCAGAAATGCGAAGCCGATAACGATCACAATCCCATTCAGCGCCAGACCCTTATAGGCATGATTGAGAACGTAGTGTCCCATCTCGTGTCCCATGGTCGTCTCGATCTCGGGCAGCGTGCAGCGGTTCAGCAAATTGTCGTTGAGCGAAATTCGCAGCGTGCTGGCGAAGCCGCTGACGTTGGCGCTCACACGATTCGACTGGCGTGACGCGTCAAATTCGTAGACATCAGTCGCGGGAATTCCATTGGCCCGCGCCATGCTCAGGATCGGATCCCGGACTCGCGCATCTTCTAACTTCTTGTACTGATTAAACAGCGGAGAGATGTACACGGGCGCGATCAGGCTCACGAACGCAATGAACGCTAGCGCCACAATTGCGCCCCATACCCACCAGGAGTTCCCCAACCGTCGCACCAATCCAAACAGCGGCACCACAAGAATCGCTCCCAGCACGATGCCAACCGCCAGCCCCACAAGCTGGTCGCGCATCCATGGACCGAAAGTCTGGTTCAGCAGTCCATATTTGTGTTCGCGGGAATACCCTTCGTACACCGTAAGGGGGAAGGTGAGCGTCGAGACCACAACAATGAACTGCACCCAATACAACGCGGTCTGCAACGGCTTAAAGCGGGTGATGCGCTCGGCCAAGTTGCGCATGCCGGCCGACCAGCGAAAGCGCAACAGCAGCCACATCACGAACACCGTCGAAAGGAAATCCCACAGGAGCATCCAGTAGCCGCCTTCGAAATAGGCGTTGGAACTGACCCTGCGCGCGGGAGGCATCTTGGCGAAATAGGCTTCGACCGCCGCATTTACGTCGAACGATGGTGCTGCGTGTGGCGTACTGGTAGCGGGCATCGAAGTGGTCAAGGGTGATGCTTGTCCCGCCGCCTGTGCCGATGCGAGCCAGGTCATCAAGCTGAGCAAGAGAAAAAACAGAAGACCCAAGCGCGTTTTGCGAGCCACAAGATGCTCCTTCTCGCTCGTGAATTTTAGTTCGCGCGGTAGACCACTTTGCCACCCACGATGGTAGCCATCACCTTACCCGTGAACTGCCACCCTTCGAACGGGGTGTTGTGCGACAGCGATCGCGATTTGGCGGACTCGAATGTCCAACGCTTTTTGGGATCGAAGATGGTCACATCGGCGAAGCTCCCGCGCGCCAACGTTCCGCGTCCCGAAAGGTCGAAGACGCGGCTTGGTCCGGCGGTAAACAGTTCAACGATACGCGTAAGAGAGACTTTGTGCTCACGATGAAGCTTGGTGATCGCCAGTGCCAGTGCCGTCTCCAGGCCGGTGATGCCGAACGAAGCTTTCTCGAATTCAACTTGCTTTTCGTGCGCAGCATGCGGGGCGTGGTCGGTGGCAATTGCGTCGACGGTGCCATCGGCGAGCGCTACGACAATGGCCTCGAGATCGGCTGCGGTGCGCAGTGGAGGGTTCATCTTGAAGTTGGTGCCATACTCGCCAACGTTCTCGTCAATCAGCGTGAAGTGGTGCGGCGTGACCTCACAGGTCACGCGTGCTCTGGCCCGTTTGCCGCGGCGGACGGCCTTGAGCGCATCTGAAGTCGAAAGATGTGCCACATGCAATCGCGATTCGCGAACCTGCTGTGCGAGTGTGACGTCGCGCTCCACAATGCCTGCCTCGGCGCTGGCCGGCATTCCTCGCAATCCCAGTCGGAAGCTCGTGGGCCCCGCATGCATCGAGCAGTTCTCCGTGAGACGCGTATCCTCGGCATGTTGCACAACCGGGAAGTTGAGCTCGGCCCCGAGACGCAACGCCATCCGCATGACGTCGTCTTCGAGAATCGGCTTGCCATCGTCAGTGACCGCGACCGCCCCCGCGCGCTGCAGGGCACTGAAGTCGGTCAAGGTTATTCCCTTGCTACCGAGAGTAGCTGCCGCGATGGGAAACACGTTGACCACGGCCGCGCGCTCCGGCTTTCGCAGCCACTGCACCCACTCGGCGGTATCGACCACCGGCGCCGTGTTTGGCATGGTGCAGACCGAAGTGAAGCCTCCGGCCGCTGCGGCAGCGGTACCAGAGGCGATCGTCTCTTTGTAGCTCTGACCCGGCTCTCGTAAGTGGACGTGCAAATCGATGAAGCCCGGCGCCACGATGAGTCCGCGAGCGTCGAACTTTTCCTCGGCGCCGCCACGCGTCTTGTTAGGCAGGGCAACTTCGGCCACGCGTCCATCCCGCAGAACGATATCCATCGGTGCGTTGATCTTCGCCGCGGGATCAATCAGGTGACCGCCCTTGATCAGCAGGCTCTTGGCTTCGGGACGGTTCATCTGCAACTCCCAACCAACTTCTTTTCCACGGATTCACGCTGATTTCGCGGATCTTTCTTGATATTTTCGAACACGTACCGGCGAAATTGTGCGCTCGGGCCGAAATTGAACAACAAGCCAACCTCCACATCGGTCGCTCGAAGATAGTTCAAGAGCTGCTTCTCCCATGCGGGTTCAATGTCACGGCCGGTTTTCAGTTCAACCAGCACTCTCCTGTCCACGAGCAAATCTGCTCGGAACTCGCCAATCTGCTGTTTGTGGAACCAAACCAGTACGGCAATTTGTCTCTGAAAAAAGATGTTGTTCTCGGCTAGTAAAACCGAGAACGCCTGCTCGTAGACAGACATACAAACGCGGGATGGAAGTTGCCGTCCTCATCTTGATATTCCTAACTTCATCTCCAGTGACTCAGCCTATTTCGCGAATCCATTTGTTGTTGTTCAATCCGCGTTGATCCGCGTGAATCCGCGGAAATGAAGTTGTTCCCTCATTTCGCTTTTCCCAGTGCCCGCGCCAGAATCGCCATGCGCGTCGGCACTCCATTGTGCACTTCGTCCACGATCGCAGACTGAGAACAGTCGGCGACCTCCGCGGTCAACTCAAGCCCGCGGATGATCGGCCCGGGATGCATCACGATCGCGTCACGCTTGGCGAGTTTCAAGCGCGCACTCGTCATCTGGTAGCGCGCAATGTATTCCTCCAGCGAAATCTTCTGTCCTGCCAGCCGTTCTTTCTGCACCCGCAACAGCATCACCACATCGGTGCCGCGCAGAGCGTCTTCGATGTGGCGCGTGACGCGCAATCCAGGGGCGAGCGTGGCAGCAACGTCGGGCACGAACTCAGGCGGACCGCACATGGTGATCTTCACCCCAAACTTGGTCAGCAAGTGGCAGGTGCTGCGGGCGACGCGGCTGTGAAGAATGTCGCCGAGAATCGTCACTTGCAGTCCCTTGAACGACTTCTTATGCTTCAGGATCGTGAAAGCGTCGAGCAGCGCCTGCGAAGGATGCTCGTGCATCCCATCCCCTGCATTGACCACCGGGATATTCAGATGCCGCGCCATCAGGTGCGGAGCTCCGGCTGACGGATGGCGCATCACGATGCAATCCGCCCCGACCGCCCGCAAGGTATATCCCGTATCAAGTACAGACTCGCCTTTTTCGATGCTCGATCCCGACGACAGCACTAGGGTTGTGATCGCTCCCAGAGA
Source organism: uncultured Acidobacteriaceae bacterium (assembly GCA_963722365.1). Classification (GTDB taxonomy): domain Bacteria; phylum Acidobacteriota; class Terriglobia; order Terriglobales; family Acidobacteriaceae; genus Sulfotelmatobacter. The sequence goes on along the minus strand of CAVRLM010000010.1, from coordinate 266,142 downwards.
CTTGGCCGCAATCTCGAACGAAGTTCGGGTGCGGGTCGACGGTTCGTAAAACAGAAGGACAATGCGCTTGCCGCGCAGCAGCGGCCGCGGCTTGAGCGGATTCATACGGCGGGCCAGCTTGAGCAGGCCTACGATTTCTTTCGCGTCGAGGTGTTCGATTCCGAGCAGCGAACCGCGTGCGGGCATATTCGTCTGAAAAACTGCAAACGGTGCATCATACGCGGCAGGCCGGGCATCTGCAAGCGTGGGCCACTGTTTCTTTACTTCACAGGAAATCATCCTGACCGGGAAACCGACGATTCGAAGTTACCCTTTGCCTCGCCGACCCAGAATGGCCCCACCCAGCAGCCCACCCAGGCCTCCAAGAACCAGCGAAGCGAGCAAGGCGAAAATCAGGCCGGTCAACATCAGGAGTTCGAGTCCCCCAGGACTCTTCAATCGATCGAACACGGCCAACACCTGCGGGTCAGTCGTCTGGGAGGACGCTTGCTGGATTCTCTTGACGAGCTCGCTGCTCAGTTCCGGCCCTTTGTGAAAGAGGATTACCACCAGCGCTTCGAGAATGGACGACATCGCGAACCAGAGTAGCCCGGCCAATGCGCCTAACCCAGCGCCAATTGCAGGTCTCATCAAAATTTCACGCCGGCTCTGCCGATAAAACACGACCGCCAGGAATCCCACACTGAACATCGCCACGAATGGGTTCAATCCCAGCGCCATCAGCAGCGACGCTACAACCGCCGCCAGTGCACAAGGCCGGAATGCCTGCGACCACTGCATGGGAAGCGCCAGCACCGGAACGGTTTGCGATGCGGGCAGCGATACTGCCTCCTGCGTCGTTGTGGCTCCAGCGTACGCCAGCGGCAACGGCGCAGGCTCAGCAATTACCACCCGAATCTGCGGCGCCGAACAGTGCGGACAAAAAGGGATTCCCTCCTCCACCGTCTGCCCGCACTTGTAACAAGACTGTTCCATCGGAGAACGAGAAGGGCTTTCCCTGAAAGTATCGCACGGAGCGGCAGCGAGGCGCAGCCTCGCCGTTCCTTGGAGGTTTGATCGCGGATTTCCGCTTGTCGATGGACAGCCGACAGCTGCCTAGATGTCTCCGCGCTTGCCGCGCGTATGCACGTAGACCAGTGCGAAGGTCGATCCCTTGCTTGCGTCACGGGGTTCGATGGCGACGACGTGCTGGTTATCCTCGGTACCGACTTTCAGCTCGGTGACCGGACCCGAATTGTCTTCGCACTTCAACTCCTTGCTGTCTTTCGAGTCCTTGTCGTTATCATGCACCTCGACATCGCCGCCGTGCTTCTCGGAATGGCACTCCAGAACCTTGCCGTACTTTTTCAGCTTGTCGCGATAGTAGTCGATCACCTTGGCTGGCGGATCATCCGACTCGTATTTTGCGACGAGCAGTTTCATGCCAAAGCTCTCGGTCACGATGCCGAAGTTGAGAGGGTCATTGTCCTTTTCGTGTTTCGGACGGGCGCCCGGATATAGCGGCAGCCCTTGCTTCTGGGCGTCGGCATCCTTGCCGACATGCATGTCGCCAACCGAGCTGCGAACGTCGAAGGGTTTGTCCTGCGAATCGTCTTGTTGTGCAAAGCCGGACAAGGCCAGAGCTACGGTGAGTGCGAATGCAAGTGCCAGATGACGAATCATGGTAGTCCTCCTCGGTTGATGCCCAAACATAGCTAGATAGTGACGCCTCTACGGGCGGTTCCTAAATATCCGCTTCCTTGCCGTGAGTGCGCACATATACCAGCGAGAAGCTTGATCCTTTGCCCTCGGGCTTGACGGCTACGATGTGCTGGTTCGCCTTGGTGCCGACTTTCAGTTCAACGTTGTTGCCGCTCGATCCCTCGCAAGTCAGTTCATGAGATCCCTTATCTGACGAGTCGACATCCGGATCCACGTCGAAATCTTTCGTGTGGCACTCCAGCACCTTGCCATACTTCTTGAGTTCATCCTTGTAGTAGGCAATGAGCTTTGCAGGCGAGTCGTCAGATTCGTACTCCAGCGCCACAACTTTCAACCCAAAGCCGAAGCTGGAAATGTTCACGTTGGCACTCTTGTCGTTGCCATCGGAATCTTTTTGCTTCAGATGTGCGCCCGGATACACGGCGATGCCCACGTCCCCCACGTTCGCGTCCTTGCTTACGTGGATGCCGCCGACCGGCGTATTGATGTCGACCTGCTTATCCTCGCCGTCCTTCTGCTTCTTCACGTTGACGCTGCACGCAGCCAGAAGGGCAACGCTAAGAGTCGCAAGCCCCAGAGCAAGCACTCGCACCCTCTGCAAATTAGTTCTGCGCATGATGAATTCCTCCCTCCGCGACTTGCGCCGGACGCTCCAGACCGGCGCCGCGCTGCGCGATATTCGGGATCGTTACGGGCAGATGGCCACGAATCGGAATCTCTCCGAAGAGCGCTTTAATGGCGGCCACTTCCGAAACGGTCGCATTGGAGAAAGTGCACATGTAATTTTCGATCTTGGGAAAATCGCTAGCCAAATACGGATTCCCCATCGCAACCATCACTGTCTTCCCGGCCCCATGGTCAAGCATCTGCTGCAACAGCGTCCCGGTTGCATCCGCCATGGCCACCGAGTTCCCCACCTTGCCGGCATTCGGGATCACATACACCGCGCCGACCACAGTTTCCGCTTCGTCAACCGCCTTCAGCACCTCGTCGCTCATGCCCGCGGCGAAGCGAGGATCCACATAAATGACCCGCGCATCCGGAATGCGGGCGCGAAACTCCCGTCCGAAAGCGCGGCCAGACTCCGTGCGCACATCATCCGAAAAGATGACCGCAAGAGTCTGGTTATGGGTCTCCTCTTTGGTTATATACGGAAGCCCGCCCTTGGCAGTTCCCTTGGATTTCAGAGGAATCACCTTGCCGTTGTCCCTTACCAGAGTGATGGCAGAGTCGGCCACATGCTGCCCAAAAGCGATGTTCTCCGGCTTGCCGACCGCAGTAGAAATGGCATTCAGGTCCACCGCGCGGGACTTATCGAGGTTGAGAGCACCCTTTAGTTTCAAGATCTTGAGGACGGAATGGTCGAGCCGCTCCTTGGAAATTTCGCCCAACCGGACGGCATTCAGCATCGAAACGTAGGACGCTCCCAGATCCGCCGGGATGATCAACAGGTCGTTCCCCGCCTTGAACGCCTCAACCGCGGCGCGCCCAATGTTATTGGCAAAAAGATGCGTCAGGCCAGCCATGTCGAGCGCATCCGTCACGATCACGCCCTTGAATCCCAGTTGTTTCTCGAGCAGGTCCGATACCACCGCAGGCGAAATCGAGGCCACGTGGTTGGGATCGGAATCGAGTGCCGGGACGGTGACATGCGCCACCATCACCGAGTCAACGCCGGCGGCGATCGCCTGCCGAAACGGAGGAAGTTCGATTGAATCCAGATGCGCGCGGTCGCCACCCACGCTGGCGACTCCCAGATGCGAGTCTGTCGCGGTATCCCCGTGACCGGGGAAATGCTTGACGGTAGTCAGCATCCCTCCTTCGCGCGCTCCCTTGATGTAGGCGGTCGCCAGATCGCCGACTTGCTTGGGATCCTCCCCGAACGATCGCGTGTTGATGATGGGATTGGCGGGATTCGAGTTCACATCCGCATCCGGAAAGAAATTCCAGTGAACCCCGACCGCTCGCGCTTCCTGCGCTGTAATCCGTCCGAAATTTTGCGCGTCTTCGAGATTCCCATCGGCGCCGAAGGCCATGGCGTGCGGAAAGTTCGTGCTCCCCATCAGCCGTATGGAGACCCCGCGCTCAAAATCGGCCGCAAACAGCAGTGGCAGTTTCGAGGCCTTCTGCAGCCGGTTCAGCAGCTCCGCAGCTTCGTAAGGCTCAGTGCGCAACAAAAACGGACCATCCACGTGCACCGACATGGCAAACGAGCCCACGTGATACTTCTTCATGTCCTCGAGAAACTGCAGGTATTCCGAGCTCTCCACATTGAGAAAGCTGGCGCGACACCAGATCATAAAAACCTGGCCAACTTTCTCTTCCACAGAAAGGCCGCGCAGTGTCTTCTCCGCCCATTTGTCACCGTGCGACACGTTGACAGGCGCCGGATGCGGCGGTTTCTTGGCAAACGCGGACAGGGAAAAGGCCAGACTAAAAAGAAGCGCAAGGATGATTCGGGGCATAGACGGAACGATAGCAGAAGGGCGGGTCTTGGGTCTTCGGTGTTAGGTGTTAGGGGCTGTCGTTTCTTGGGAATGGCAAAGAGTCAACATCTGCCGCCTCAACCCCGCGCAGAGCGTCTCGCTGAATCTGTGGATCGTCACCGAATCCCTTCAGCCATCTCACGTCAGGCTCGCGCCGGAACCACGTCATTTGTCGCTTGGCATAATTGCGGTGTGCCTGCTGTGCGGCCTGCACGGCTTGGTCGCGGGTGAGTTCTCCGTTGAGTAGTTGCACGGCTTGCTTATAGCCGAGAGAAGTTAGCGGACGCGCACCTTCACCGTATCTCTGGAGTAAATCTTTCGTTTCTTCAACCAGCCCGTTTCCAAACATCTGGCGCGCTCGCAGGTTGATCCTCTCGTAGAGCGCACCACGATCCGGATCAAGGCCGAGCTGCAATATTCGGAAGCCTCGCAGCGGATCGCGCCCCTGCTGCCAAAGATCAGACATCTTCTGCCGCGAGGCCAGGCACACCTCGATGGCGCGAATCAACTTCGGAATATCGTTGGCATGAACTTTCTCGGACGCCGCACGGTCCAGACGCCGAAGAATGCGATGAAGATGTTCCGACCCGTGGCTCGCGACTCGTTCCCGCAAGCGTTCGCGTAATTCCTCGGAACGTTGCGGTCCCGGAAAGAGTCCTTCCAGCAGCGCCCGCAAATACAGTCCCGTTCCTCCCACCACAATAGGCAAGTGACCTCGCTGGCTGATCTCCGTCAGCACTTGCCGTGCCCGCCGTGCGTACTCGCCGGCCGTCATGAACTCGGTGGGCTCGACGAAATCGAAGAGATGGTGGGGCGCCGACGCTCGTTCCGCGGCACTGGGCTTGGCGGTGCCGATATCAAACTCGCGATACATCGCCACCGAGTCGCAGTTGACGATCTCACCGTCGAACCTCTGCGCCAGCGCCAAAGACAGCGCCGTCTTCCCGCTGGCCGTTGGCCCAAGGATGACCACAAGCAGCGGCTCAAGCGGTGCGATCCCATGATGATCCGCACCCACGTTCAGCGCAGGCTCCAATGAATGTCGTGCCAGTAGCGGACTAGAGTGAGAATCAGAAGCATCAAGGCGATCAGCAGCAACCCGGTAGTCTCCGACGCGTACATTGCGTGGCGGTGATGCTTGTGATCGTCGGGTGGAGTAGTAGCAGGCACGCGGATATTGTAGTCCCGCCGGAGCCCTGGTCGTTGCTTTTGATCTCACGACTCGTGAACCTGAGACCCCATACCCACGACCCAAGATCTTCCTGCTACACTACGGCGTCGTGCCGCAAAACCACAGCAGGATCGCGCGCTTCGGAGTATTCGAGCTCGACCTGAGCGCCGGCGAACTGCGTAAAAGCGGCGTGAAAATGCGTCTGCAGGGCCAGCCCTTCCAAGTTCTTGCTCTGCTACTGGAACGCGCCGGTGAAGTAGTTACCCGCGAGGAACTGCAGCAGAAACTGTGGCCCTCCGACACCTTCGTCGACTTCGACCACAGCCTGAATACCGCCATTAACAAGGTTCGCGAAGCCCTGGGAGACTCCGCCTCCAACCCCCGCTATGTGGAAACGCTGGCACGCCGCGGATACCGTTTCATCGCTCCAGTGCAAGCTGACGCGCCGAAGGATGCTGTACCCCAAGAAAAAGCGATGGCGAACAGCGCGAGGAATTCCCCAATCTCGAACATGTCCTCCCCGCAGGTCGCAATGCATCCTGAACTCGACGTCCCTATTCCGCGCCGCGCTCTCACCCGCGGCCTTTTCGCCTTGATCCAAGTCATGTACCTGGTCTTCTACCTTGTCGCCCTGTTCCGCCTGCACGACGTACAACTCGTAGCCGACACTTTCCTTCCCGTGTGGGGCGCGACAGTTCTGACCGTCACCGTCATGGTGACCGCCGGAGTGGGCATTCCCCTGCGCTGCTACTTGCTGTCGGCGGTCGGCTTCGACTACCAGCGGCTCGGCGAGAAATTCCGCCAGATGTTCCCCTTCATCCTCGCGCTCGACCAGTTATGGGCAATCGCTCCATTCTTGTTGATCCAGGAAATTGGCCTAGGAGCAGCCTTTGCCGTATGCGCCGCGCTCCTCTATCTACCCTTTTCCGAGCGAACGCTGATCCGCATGGCATACATTGGTTCTTGGGCCGCACCAAGACACTGACAACCAGCGCTGGGGAATTTCCTGGAACTAATCTCACCGATCGCCCGTAACCACGTCTAAGAGGCTGGGCCGTGGTGTGCCCGGCCGGAGGATTCTATGAGACTTACTGCTCTGAAGCGCCTCGCGCTGCCCGTCCTGGCGATTGCCGCCGTTTCCGTGCTTCCCGCGTACGCTGACCAATGGTCCAAGACCTACTCCGTCAGCGGCAAGCCGACCTTGCGAATTGAGACTTCCGACGCCAACATCCGCGTCACGACATGGGACCAGAACACGATCGAAGCCAAGGTCGAAACCTCGCGTTACAAGATCGGCGAGGGCGGCATCCGCGTCGACGAACGCCAGACTGGCGATTCCGTCGAAATCGAAGTTCACTTTCCCCATCACAACTTCAACTTCGAGTGGGGACAGCACCGCGTCGACGTCATCGTCCAAATGCCGCGTGAGGGCCGTGTCAACCTGCGGACTGGCGACGGCAAGATCGATCTCACCGGACTCAAGGGCGATATGGATCTGCGCACCGGCGATGGTTCCGAGAACCTGGAGGGTGTCGACGGCAAGCTGCATGCCTCCACTGGTGACGGCCACATCACCGCCAATGGGCGCTTCGATGAACTGGAGCTCAAGACGGGCGATGGACACGTCGATGTCCGCGCCACACAAGGCTCCACGCTGGCGGCGGGCTGGCGCCTCGAAACCGGCGACGGCAGCGTAACGCTGGACATCCCTCCCGACCTCTCGGCCGATGTTAGCCTTCACACCAGCGACGGCCACATCGATCTCGACATGCCCATCACCACCGAAGGCAAGATTCGCGAGAACGAAGTTCACGGCAAACTCAACGGCGGCGGCAATTCGTTGACGATCCACACCGGAGATGGATCGATTCGTTTGCGGAAGAGCTGAGCCGGTGCGAGGACCTCGATCCTGACACCTGACGCGTGCGCAGGCTTATACTTTGAGGTCGCATTGTTTTGATTTCTCGTTAGGAGAGGTTCACTCCATGGCACTCCTGCGCGTGAGTACGCTTACGCTCGCAGTAATCTGTCTTCTTTCCATAGCCCAGGCCCAGCAACCAGTCCCAGAAAAATACACTCCTGCCCTCGATGTTACGAGCATGGACCGCACCATTGATCCTTGCGTCGATTTCTTCGCCTACTCCTGCGGCGGCTGGATCAAGAACAATCCCATCCCTCCCGACCAATCCTCCTGGGATACGTATTCCAAAATGCAGGATGAGAATCTGACCCGCCTGCGCGGAATTCTCGAGGCTGCGGCCGTGCCTGATCCGAACCGCAGTGCGGTCGATCAGAAAATTGGCGACTACTACGCTTCCTGCACCGACGAGAAGACGATCGAAGCCAACGGAGCGAAGCCGCTCGAACCGACCCTCCAACAAATCGCCAAAATCAATTCCAAGGAACAGATCGCCGACATCGCCGCCGATATGGTCACCAACAATGTTCTGTTCCGCTTCGAATCCATTCAGGATCCGCACGATGCCAATCAAGAGATCGCCAACACCGATCAAGGCGGACTTGGGCTTCCCGACCGCGATTATTATCTGAAAACCGATGCCAAGTCGGTCGAGTTGCGCAACGGCTATCTCGCGCACGTGCAGAAAATGTTCGAACTCCTCGGCGACAAGCCCGAACTCGCCGCCGCCGAAGCAAAGACCGTGCTTCGCATCGAAACCTCTTTGGCCAATGGTTCCATGACGAGGGTCGAACGGCGCGACCCCAAGGCTCTCGACCACAAGATGACGATCGCCGAACTGGAAAAACTCTCTCCTGCGTTCCACTGGCAGGTCTATTTCACCAAGGTTGGCATGCCCTCCATCGCGTCTTTGAACGTATCGGTGCCCACCTTCATTAAGACGATGAACGAGACGATCGAGAAGGAAAACCTGGCCGACTGGAAGACCTACCTCCGCTGGCATCTCGTGCACGCCAATGCAGCCCATCTCTCTTCCGCCTTCCTCAATGAGAACTTCGCGTTTTACGGCAAGACGCTGCAGGGCCAGGAAGAACTCAAGCCGCGCTGGAAGCGCTGCACCGAGTATGTCGACGATTATCTTGGCGAGGCCCTCGGCCAAGCCTACGTGCAGAAATATTTCAGTCCCGAAGCCAAACAGCAGGCGTTGAAGATCGTAAAAGAGATTCAGGCCCAGATGGAGCAGGACATCAACAGCTTGCCCTGGATGTCGGCCGCCACCAAGCAACAGGCACTGGCCAAGCTTCACGGCATGGCCAATAAGATCGGCTATCCCGACAAGTGGCGCGATTACAGCAAGCTGGAAATTATCCGCGGTGACGAACTGGGCAATGTCGATCGCGCCCGAAAATTCGAGTTCGACCGCCAACTCGCCAAGATCGGCAAGCCTGTCGATCATGGTGAATGGGGCATGACTCCGCCCACCGTTAACGCCTACTACGATCCGCAGATGAACGACATCAACTTTCCCGCGGGTGTGCTACAGCCTCCAGCCTTCGATCCAAAGTCTGACGCTGCTCCCAACTATGGCGATACCGGCGGCACCGTCGGACACGAACTGACTCACGGCTTCGACGATGAAGGCCGCCAGTTCGACGCGCAGGGCAATCTGCGCGACTGGTGGACCGAGGACGACGGAAAAGAATTCGTGAAGCGTGCCAGCTGCATCTCAGACCAGTATTCGACCTACACCGTCGTCGACGACGTCAAGATCAATGGCAAGTTGACGCTGGGCGAAGACGTGGCCGACCTCGGGGGACTCCTGCTGGCCTACCTCGCCTGGAAAGATGACACTAAGGGTCCGGCCCTGGAACCGATTGAAGGTCTCACACCCGATCAGCGTTTCTTCGTGGGCTACGGGCAGAGCTGGTGCGGCCAGAGCCGCGACGAGACCAAGCGCCTGCGCGCCACCATCGACCCGCATTCTCCGGAGAAGTACCGCACCAACGGCGTCGTCTCAAACATGCCAGAGTTTCAGGAAGCGTTTCACTGCAAGGCCGGCTCGCCCATGGTGAATCAGAATCGTTGCAGGGTTTGGTGACAAGAGACTCAAGAACCTGAATTAGGGGAGGTTTTCGATATGACTTCTCGCATCGTCGTTCTTCTTCTCGCCAGCATCGCGCTGAGCGCGCAAACGCCCATCTCAACGGCGCCTCTGGCGCCTCCGGTCACACCCAAGCGGGAAGTCACAGACGACTATTTCAGAAACAAGATTGTCGATTCTTACCGGTGGCTCGAGGACCTCAAGAGCTCCGAAGTCTCCGCCTGGATGAAAGCGCAGAACGATTACACCCGATCCGTCCTCGACCAAATTCCGGGCCGCGGCAAATTGCGCTCCCGAATTGCGGAGCTCGACGACACCGGAATCCGCGTCGCCAGATTTCAGTCCTACGGCGGACACGTGTTCTATCTGAAACGCACGCCCGGAGAAGACAATCGCAAGCTCTACACACGAGAGGGCACGAGCGCCTCCGAACGCCTCCTGCTCGATCCTGAAACGCTCACTGCGAATAACGTTCACTACTCCATCGACTACTACCAGCCCTCGCTCGACGGGAAACTGGTCGCGGTCGGCATTTCACCCGGCGGCTCCGAGAACAGCGTCATGCATGTTCTGGATACCGCAACGGGCAAGGAACTCGGGGAGCACATCGAACGCACGCAATTCGGCGCTGTTTCCTGGCTGCCTGACAATCATTCCTTCTTCTACAACCGTTTGCGCAAGCTCGCACCCGACGAGCCTCGCACTTCGTATTACCTGAACAGCCGTACCTACCTCCACCATTTGGGTGACGATCCTGACAAAGATACACCAGTATTTGGCAATGGACTTTCGCCGTCAGTTTCCATGACCGAAACCGATTTCCCCATCGTCTCGGTGCCTTTGGGATCCAGCTACGCTCTCGGAATCGTGGTGCACGGTGTCCAGAATGAAACCACGCTTTACTTTGCGAAACTTTCCGAGGTTCACGATGCCAGCGTTCCGTGGCGCAAGCTGCTCGATGTCGCCGATGAGGTCACCAGTTTCGACATCCACGGCGACCACCTCTATCTCGTCTCCCATCACAATGCGTCGCGATTCAAGGTTCTGCGACTCACGCTACCCGATGGAAACATCAGCAGCGCCGACGTTGTCGTGGCGCCGTCCGAGGCTGTAGTGACCGCTCTCGGAGTGGCCGCCGATGCCGTGTACATTCAGAAACTCGATGGCGGACTTGGCCGACTATGGCGCCTGCCGTTCGAAGGCGGGGCGGCAAGCGAGATCAAGTTGCCCTTCGACGGCGCCATTCAGGAAATGTTCACCAATCCGGCCGAAGCGGGTGTCTACGTCGCCGCTGATTCGTGGACCAAGTCCTCTGTCTTTCTGCATTACGATCCCAAGACCAAGACGATTGTCGACACGAAGATCGTCCCGCCCTCGCCGGTTGATTTTTCCGCGATTGAATCGGAGGAGGTCAAAGCCAAGGCCCCCGACGGCACTATGGTTCCGCTGTCCATCGTCCACCAACGCAGCCTTAAGCTTGACGGCTCCCATCCAACGCTCCTTCATGGGTACGGCTCATACGGCATCACCTACGACCCCGGCTTCGATCCCTCGTCACTGGCGTGGCTCGAGCGCGGCGGCGTGATTGCAGTGGCTCACATCCGAGGCGGCGGAGAGTACGGCGAAGACTGGCACAACGCCGGGCGCAAAGCCACGAAGGAAAATACGATCACCGACTTCATCGCCTGCGCGCAATATCTGATCGATCACAAATACACCTCGCCCAGCCATCTCGCTGGCGAAGGCACCAGCGCAGGAGGCATCACCATTGGCGGGGCCATCACCGAGCGCCCCGACATGTTTGGCGCCGCCCTCGACAATGTCGGCATGTCCGACGATCTGCGTGCCGAACTTCAAATCAACGGCCCGGCCAACATCCCGGAATTCGGCACTGTCAAGAACGAAGAGGACTTCCATCACCTGCTGGCGATCAGCGCCTACCATCGCATCAAAGATCAAACCGCTTATCCCGCGGTACTCCTCACCACCGGGATCAATGACCCGCGCGTCGATCCCTGGCAGATGAACAAGATGACCGCTCGCCTGCAAGCGGCCACCTCCAGCGGCAAGCCGGTCCTCCTCCGAGTGGACTACGATGCCGGACACGGTGGCATTGGCGCCACCCGTTCCCAGCACACCGCTCTCCTCACGGATCAGTTTTCGTTTTTGCTTTGGCAGCTAGGTGATCCGGATTTTCGGGGTGGTCGGGGAAACGGTGCCGCGACCGCGGCGAAGCGGCAGTGATCGCTCAACAGTTCTCCAAATGTGTGGAAGAGCGGCCCTTTAAGGGCCGCGGTAAAGACATACATGAAAACGGGCTTCAGCGCCTGTGGTTCGCGTATCGGGAAGGACTCTACACGTCCAGACCGATCGATCGCATCAATTCGAGCCCGTTGCTCTTCGTGACCACGCCTTCGCGCAGCTTGTAATCGAAGATCATCTTCCCGTCTTCCAGTTCGTCCTGGAAGTGAACGTTGTGCAGGTGCCCTTCGAGCGTCCCCCCAATGTCGGTCAGCGCCAGGTCATGCGTGCTCACCAGGCCGATCGCGCCGCGGTTCACCAGCGCGCGCACAACGCCCTCGGCGCCGATGCGTCGATCTTTTGAGTTTGTTCCTTGCAGAAGTTCGTCCAGCAGAAATAACAACGGCGGACCGCCGCCCGCGAAATCGAAGATCTGCCGCAGCCGCGTAATCTCGGCATAGAACCGCGAACTACCCTCCTGCAGCGAATCATTCACGCGAATGCTGGCTCCCACGTGCAGCGGAGTCAGCCGCAGCTGCCGAGCTCGCACTGGCGCTCCCGCCATGGCCAGCACAACATTCAATCCGACGGCCCTCAGCAGCGTGCTCTTGCCCGACATGTTCGAGCCGCTGACCAGCAGCACCCGCGTCTCCCCTGTAATACTCACGTCGTTGCGGACACAGAGTTCCGACGCCACCAGTGGATGCCCGAGTTCCTCCGCCTCGAACGATGCTGGGCCGTCCGCGAATTCAGGAAACGGATCCGCCGGATGTTCAAAGCTATAACCGGCCAGCGCAAGGAGCGCTTCCATTTGGGCAATCGCGCCCACCCACAACCGAAGCGATCTACCGTGAGCCGCGCGCCATCGCTCCGCCGCAAACGCTACCTGCACGGAATACATAAGCGGCGCGTCGATAATTCTCACAAACACATTGTGCCGGGAATTGATCCGGTCCACTAAAGTTCGAAGCCGCGCAATCGCCTGCGAACTCGGCACGCCGTTCGACACCAGCTCTGCCCTCAGCGTCTGCAGCTGCGGCGCCTGAAAACTATGGGCCTCGATTCGCGCCAGCACGCCCGAAAGCAAATCAAGGTTGCGGAATGCATGCTCCGTCTCATTCACCACTTCTTCCAGGGGCTTCTTCAATGCATAAGTGAGGACCGCTTCAATCACCACTATCAGCACAAACGGAGTCGCGACATCCCACACCGCCCACACAACCGCCGCCGACACCGCCAGTATCGCTAGCAACAAAGCCAACCAGCGAATCCACGCCGCTTTCATCTGGTTCGGCGATTCCGCCCACTTCAGCAAAGCCTCGGGATGCACACCAACGCCCACGTCTTCTCCGAGCACCGCCAGGTCCTCGCGCAAATCCACTTGATCGCGTAGTTCCTCCACAGCAACATGGCGTTCGCGGATTTGCTTCACTGGAGCAGGTGCCAGCAACCACTGTGCCAGGGTGTCTTCCCCCATGCGGGTGCGCGCCGTCGACAGAAGCTGAAACAAACTGCCCTTGCCGAATAAGTCGAGGTCGTCCGCGTACACATGATGCGGATCGTCGAAGCGCTCGCCTGTTTCTCCCAATCCCGCCCAGCGATCTTCGATGCGCGCCAGTCCTCGCTCATAGAACACGACGGCCCGCTCCGCCAGCTCGTGGTCCCGAAGAATCCGCGAATGATAGGAGGCGACACCGATGAACGCCGCTACTGGCGCGACCAGCCACCATGGCGAGAGGATATGCGCCCAGATCGAAGCCCACGCCAGGATCACCGCGACGATCGCCAGCAGCAGCCGAACGTTTCCCAGCAGAATATGAACTTTTTCGAATTGCGCAACTCGCGACTGCCGGTCTTTGAGTCGCCGCTCGTACTCTACGGAGGGGACCACGAATCAAAATGTAGCAGGAAGACTGGGCGCGAGGAAATGCGCTAGAACTCCGCAGCGGCTCATCTCGCCAGCACCTGCCGAGTAGCCTCCAGCGTCTTAATGAGCGACTCCTTGGGTAGCTTTTGGATGACCGGTTCGATCATCCATCCCATGCCATATGGGACATCCCGCGTCAGCGATATTGCTCGACACTCGATATACACATCGCTCTCCCGCTCTTCAAACCGCCAGTAGCTGTACAGGCGCCATAGAAATCCGTGCCCGGTATCCGGCGCCAAGATTGTTTCCTTCGCGCTGCCCGGATTTTCCACTTCCGCAATCCGGGTCGTATGCGAGTGACAGATCCAGCGGGTTCGATCAATGCAACGATAACGAACGTCATGATCGGTATCGAGGACAACGGTAATTATTTTCTTCTTCAGAAGTCGCAAATAGATTTGGAAATCGTTACCCTTACGACTCCTCAGCTTCGAATCAATCACCTCAGGCTTGTAGATGGTCTTGTGGTTGTCGTAATCCTGAATCAGATGTAATGTCTCTTCGACAGTCGTGCCAGGAATCAACGCCGCGCCGATCCAGTCATGGATCAATCCATTCGGCACCTGGACCGGCCCTTGCCCCGCCCAGAATTGCGCCACGATTTGACCTTCCCGGACGCGTTTGGCTCTCTCCGCATCTAGATCTGACCACAGGAAGCCGTCGTTCAACGTGGTTTCCATGGCCGCTTCCGCCTCCCGAATATAGGTGTCGAAGGCCTCTGCGGTTGGAGGAGCAAGCACGATGCGCGTTCCGGATTGCGACACGGTGTCAAAACCTATTGCAGATTGGAAGCCTGCTAGGTTGCTCGATTATAGTCCGGACTATGCGGGGCGATCGTTGCCGAACAAGACCATCCGCATCGAGATGCTTCCGAAGTCGAATCCCTCATATGGATACGATATTGCGTCGCTATCATCGGTACTGCCCATGCAATACAGCAGAGGCAGATAGTGCTCCACCGTCGGATGCGCCGTCGCCAGCAGAGTCTCGCCCCACTTCTGCGGCTCAGCCACCGCGTGCACGTCGTGTGCATCGACTGCGGCCTTCACCTTGGCATCAAACTCAACCGCCCAGTCATATGCGCCCGATGGTTTCTCCCAATCGAGGCGGCGCAGGTTATGCACAATGTTCCCGCTGCCCAGAATCAGAACCCCACGCTCGCGCAACGACCGTATCTCGCGTCCCAGTTCAAGATGGTCTTTGAACCCGCGTCCCTCGTCGAGACTCAACTGAAATGCAGGCACGTCTGCCTCCGGATACATATGCCGTAGCACGCTCCATGCCCCGTGATCGAGTCCCCACTTCTCATCGCGCTCAATCTCCGGATTGCTTGCCAGCCTCTCTGCCTCGGAAGGCGCGCCCGGCGCCGGATACTGCACTTCATACAGAGGACGCGGAAATCCATAAAAATCGTGAATTGTCCTGGGATGGGCGGACGCCAGCACATGAGATCCCGGCGTTACCCAATGTGCCGAGACGACGCAAACCGCTTGCGGCTTCGGCAAACGCGCACTCAACTTCTGCAACGTCTCGGTAAACGCGTTGTGTTCGATTGCATTCATCGGCGACCCGTGGCCGACAAACAAGACTGGCATCTTCTTCAAGGAAGCCTCTTTTCGCCGGAGTGACCATTCCGGCGCACCTTCGCCCCTGCTGGTTAGTTCATTGCGTGTGAGAAAGAAAAGATTCCCGGCAGGAAACACCCGCTATTGCAGGTCAGCTTTGTCGGGGTTGTAATAAAAGCGAAAGCGCAATGCGAGATAGGGTCCGGTGAAATCCGTGGGGAGTGGTGGAAAGGGATTTGACGCCGAAATGCCCGCCCAGGCCGCCCGATCGAGAGCAACATCTTGGGAACTAAGTGTCAGCTTCATGTCGGCAACCTTCCCATCTTTCGTGATGGCAAACTCAATCTGCAGCTTGCCCTTCTTCATCTCGGCGGATTCCGGAATTGCGCGATACCAGTTCTCGCGCACTTCCTGCAGAATGCGTTGTAGATAAGGACCGAAGTCCACGCCTTGGGTGTCGCTGAGGACTTCGAGATTTCCCAGCTGTCGCCCGTGCGCTCCCGTTCCCAGGCCGAAGTCGCCTTCCTGCCCTCCGCCTCCGCGGTGCGCGGCAGCTGCTTGGGTGGCCTCTTGAATCGCCGACCCCGCAGTCATCCCCGTCCCATACTTGCTGAACGAATTATTAGGACGCGCCGGAATCTGCAACTGTGCCGTCTGGTTTGTCTGGAATTGCGGTCGCGTCGTCTGCTGCTGCGCTGGATTCTGCTGATCCGGCGAAGGCGGCTGATTTTGCGCCGTCGCTTGTGGCGCTGCGGGTTGCGGCGCACGCGGCCCTGTCTGCCCCGGCGCTCCCGGAGGTGGCGTCGCCAGAATCTTCCGCAATTCCTTGGGATCAAGTTCAGGATGACGCGAAGTCGCGATGCGATCTTTGTCCGACGCAATGTTGGTATTGGGCCGCCGCGTCGGCTTCTGTAAATCCGGCGGCAATGCTAGGTAGGTCAGATTCTTGTCTTTGTTTTGATCGACCGCAATGACGACCCCGCGGTGCCAAACATTCTTCTGGATCCACGGCAGGTAAATCAAAATGATAAACACCAGCAGGTGGACAATGATCGAGATCCACGCCGCTTCCCGCTTCCGCGATCTCTGTAAATCATCCTGCAACTGGATTAGCAGGTGCGGCACATGCGCATCCAAATCCCGGTACGCAGTCTCCCAGTCCTGCTTATCGTAAAGCCCCAGCTGCTCCGGTTGCGGCTTTTCAGGCGGGGCGACCGGATCTTGGAATGGAATTTGCGTGATCGGCATGCGTGGCTGAACTGTAAAAGCTTAGCTGTGTCCGCCTGTCGTTAGACACTCAATCGACTCGCGGCGTTGCATCCGGCCTTCTAAGGAAGTAATGCAAGGTGCGCGCGTGCTCTACAACTAAGATACGTCTATTTTCGCATCTTTCGCGCGATTCTGCCCACCAACAAATGCGCCCCGACTTAGGTGTGTAAACATATGTAAATAAGAGGCGTACGGGAAGGACAGCGGGAGAGATTTATGAGGTTCATGTGGGGACAGCCGCCCTCGGCTGTCCGCCGGGCGCGCCCGGCGACTCTTAGTGTTTGGAGCCCACAATGCCCGCGAGATCAACTTTCTTGCCGTGCTCGCGAATCGCAGCCACAATTTCCAGCGCCAGCGCCAGCGCGCGCCGTCCATCCTCCAGCGGAACCACCGGCGTGGACCTCTCTCGCACGGCCTGTAGAAACGACTTCAACTCCGCATGCAACGGCTCCTCCGAAGCTACCGGAGGCTTCGTCACCCCGATCTGCGGATTCACCGAAGGCATTGCTTGCCCGCCGTCCTGGCCGACGGTGAACACCAGCACTTCCTGCCGTCCGTAATCGAGAGAAACGTATTGTCGAGGCTGGAAGAACCGAAGCTTGCGGACCCGCTCCGTCGAAACCCGGCTGGCCGTAAAGTTTGCGATGCAGCCCGATTCCAATTCCAATCGCACATTCGCGATGTCCACCTTACCCGACAGAATCGGCAGCCCCACGGCCCGCACTTCCTTAATCGGAGACTTGGCAAACGCCAGCACGATATCGAGATCATGGATCATCAGATCCAGTACAACGTCCACATCCAGCGATCGTGGTGTAAACACGCTCAGCCGGTGCACCTCAAAAAACATCGGCTTCGTCAGCAACGGAACGGTCGCCCGCACCGCCGGATTGAAGCGCTCCAGATGCCCGACCTGCGCAATTCGCTTGTGCTGGGTCGCAAGGGCAACCAGTTGCTCCGCCTCATCCAGCGATGTTGCCAGAGGCTTCTCGATCAGAACATCTACGCCCGCCTTCATGCATTCGCTGGCCACGCTCAAGTGATGCACCGTCGGAGCCGCCACCGAAGCCGCCTGCAGTTCACTGTGCGTAGTCAACATCTGATGCACCGAGCCGAACGCCTTGCATCCGAACTCGCGCGCCACCGCATCCGCGCGGCTGGTATCGGGGTCGACCACACCCAGCAGTCGTACTGCCTCGCCTTGTTGTTCGAGTTCCTTGTACACTCGGGCGTGATTGCGCCCGAAAACGCCCACGCCCACCACGGCGACGGAAATCGGATTTTGCGTTGGCAGGAGAAATTCTCGATGGCCAGTTGCCGGAAACAAATTGTAAACGTTAACCCGGGAAAGAGCATCTGCCTTAACGTCAGCGCCTCCGCGCGATGGTTCTCAACCGAACCGGGAAGGGCGCGGCTTTTAGCGGTGCCGTAAGATCCCGAAAAAATCGAGCTTCAGCCCCTGAGGTAACTTTCTGCTATACGAGACCCTGATGACTCGCTCCACTCCAATCCACGAAACCACAGAAAGGACTCCGTCGCCCCTATGAGGACGATCGCGCTGCTCACCATCTCCAACATCTTCATGACATTCGCCTGGTACGGACACTTGAAGTACCGCGAGGTCCCCCTTTACAAAGTGATCGTAATCAGCTGGCTGATCGCCTTCTTCGAATACTGCTTCCAGGTCCCGGCCAACCGCATCGGCTCCTACGAATTCACCGCGGCCCAACTCAAAACCATCCAGGAAGTCATCACGCTGACTGTGTTCGCCGCCTTCTCCGTGATTTATCTGAAGCAGCCCCTGCGCTGGAACTACCTCGCGGGTTTCGCCCTAATCGTCGCCGCAGTAGCAGTAATCTTCAAGAAGTGGTGACGGGTAACCTCTATTAGGTTTGAAAGAAGGCCTAGGCTCTAGCCGCGAAGCGCCGCAAGAATGCAGCCCACGCCGTAAGGCTTGGGATACGTTGAATGGAAAATGAACAAGCCCGGGAGGGGCGACAGAAAAGACTCTCTCCCGCACGCCTAATGAGCCCGATGTTTCAAACTCGGATCCTAACGACTTTCATTTTTTCACGCGCACCTGCACCCGCGTCCCCTCCGGCAAGCTTCCGTTTGAAAGCTGCACCATCCCATCGCGCACAACCCCTTCGAATTCAGTTTGGATCGCCGGCGGCGTCGCTCTCGCCACGCTCCGCCCCATGCCCTTGTCCATCGCGTCGTTGGCCAACTGATCGGCTTCCTGATTCTGTTCACGGAACGCGTGCCCGATGGAGAACCAGTCCATCTGCGCAATCAACTCTTTCGCGCGTCCATGCAGCTCCTGCAGTGTCGCATTCTTTACCTTGTAAATGCCCTTGATCTGCCGCACCAGCAATTCCGAATCGCTAATCAACTTCAGCGCCTTCGGACCATGCTCGAGTGCGTACTCAAGCGCCGCAATCAATCCCTGATATTCAGCGAAATTGTTGGTCTGATGTCCGAGATATTCACTCAATGCCGCGACCTTGCGTCCCGCTTCATCCTTAATCACCACACCGTAGCCCGCCGGGCCAGGATTGCCGCGCGCACCGCCATCGCTGTGCGCAATCAAATAATGTTCGGGAGGATTCTCGCGGGATTCGAACAGAGGCTTGCTACCGGTGCGCGATGAATACATGGCTTGAGTTTACAAGAGGATTTGAATGTGAGGCCGAAGCCCGAAGACCCACGACCGAGCCTCTCACCGCCCTGCAGCCAGCCGCGTCGCCAGCCGTGGCGGAAGCTTCGCCTCAAAGATCCGGTCCTGCGCCGCCTTCAAGTTATACGGCGTGCGATGAAAGTGGACGACTTGGGCTTCCGTATCGAAAAGCCCAAACGCCGCACGCCAATCTCCATCCCGTGGCTGGCCGACCGATCCCGGATTGATCAAGTACCGGGTAGACGGCTTCAGTTGCAGCATCACCGATTCCGGCTGACCCACGGTTTTGTACTCCGGACGAAAGCCGTCGGCGGAGGAGCCGTTGGCGAAAAATCCGCCCTGTAAGTGCGTATGCCCAAAGAAAGTTAGCGGATTCGTCAGCGTGATCAGTGGCGCCAGAGCATCTCCCAGAGAAACCACATATTCATCCTCATCATTCGGAGATCCGTGCACCAACTGCACTTCGGGAAAGTCCGGCAACGCAACCGGCCCATGCGGCAAACCGCGAAGCCAGTCAAGGTTCTCCGCGGTCAGCTCATTACGAGTCCAGATCGCCGCCGCCGCTGCCATGGGATTGAAATCGTCAAGGTCCATTACCCCGGTCGCGGCCTTGTCATGATTTCCCCGCACAAAGATCGTGCCCAGCTTCCGCGACCGCTCCGCCACTTCATTGGGACTGGCGCCATAGCCGACAATATCCCCCAGGTTTACCACCGCATCGAACGGAGGTGCGGCAGCAAGGGTTGCGTCGAGAGCTTCGAGGTTGGCGTGGATGTCGCTTAAAACCAGTATGCGCACGAATCACCGGACAAACTGCCGATTATAGACTGGATGGATGAAATATGGGCTACCTGCCCGGTGAATTGACCACGGGACACCGCGCCCAATGCCCCGCGCCAACCTCGATCAGCGCCGGCAACTCTCGCGCGCACTCGGGAATGCGGAACTCGCACCGCGGCTCGAAACTGCATCCGGGTGGCAACGCATGCAGCGCCGGCACAGTCCCTTCAATCGTCGCCAGCGGCCGGCTGCGATCCGTCTTGAGATCCGGCACAGCGTGTAGCAGCCCCCTTGTATAAGGATGAGCCGGCGCCTTGAAGATGTCCTGCCTCGCGCCCAGTTCCACCAGGCTGCCCGAGTACATCACCGCCACACGATCGGCGACTTGCGAAACCACCGCGAGATCATGCGAGATGAAAAGCATCGCCAGCCCGAACTTCGCGCGCAGTTCCCCCAGCAACTCCAGAATCTGCGCCTGGATCGTGACGTCGAGCGCGGTCGTCGGTTCGTCGGCAATCAGCAGCTGAGGCCGGTTGACGATCGCCATCGCAATCATGATCCGCTGCCGCATCCCCCCGGATAACTGGTGCGGATAATCGCGCGCCCGCCGCGCTGGCTCCGGGATGGCAACGTCGTTCATGGCATCCACGGCGCGCTGCCACGCATCCTTTCTTGAGATGACATTGTGCGCGGCTACCGCCTCGGCAATCTGCTCTCCCACGCGCATCACCGGATTGAGCGCCGTCATTGGCTCCTGAAAAATCATGCCGATGCCCGACCCGCGCAGCCGTCGCATCTCGTCGTCATCCAGAGCTGGCAGGTTGCGGGTACCTCTACCGTTCTGTGTGAAGCGAATCTCCCCCGAGACTCGCGCCTGCACCGGCAACAACCGCATGATGGCAAGAGAAGTAATGGACTTGCCCGACCCCGATTCCCCAACGAGTCCCAGCACTTCCCCAGGAGCAATCGAAAAGCTCAGATCGCGGACCGCAAAAAGGGCAGAGCTTTTTGTGGGGACAGCTCCCCGAGCCTGTCCCCCTGCCCGCAGGGCAGCGAGGTTTGCCTGTTGCGTATGGAATTCGATGTTTAGCTGGCGGACTTCGAGCAGCGGCTGCACAGATTCATGTTAGCAGCGCGACCAAAAAGGGCGGGTGCCCCATTCTAACGTCGCGTTTTTTGCGACGTTAGAGCCTGCCCTGAGCGGAGCCGAAGGGGTGGGGATTTTACGATCGAGCACTGCGATTTACTGTCCCAAGATCAGCGGCAGACCATTCTTATTATTCCCAATCACGACCACTTTCGAGTTCGGGCTCTTCGCCAGATTCTCTGTGGCCTCAATGCCCTTCCACTCGAGCAGCGACGGCGTAATCCCCTGCGCCACGATCTGCTGGAAGTCGCGTACGCCGGCGGCTTCGATGCGCTTGCGCTGTGCCTCCTGCGTCTCCTTCTGTAGGCGGAAGTTCATGGCCAGAGATTCCTGCTCAGCCTGCTGTTTGGCTTCAATCGCAGACTTGAGCGTAGCCGGCAATTGAATGTCGCGCAGCAGTACGTTCTCCACGGTCAGGCCGCGCTCTTTCAGTTGCGTGCTGACCTGGTCGTAAATCTGCTTCGCCACCATCTCCCGCTCACCGGTATAGAGAGCATTAGCCGTATGCGAGGCCGTGGCTTCGCGAATCGCCGAACGCAAAGTTGGTTCGACGACGACGTTCTCATAATCGGCGCCAATCTTTTGGAACACTTCGGCGGCGCGGTCGGGATTGAGATGGTAGATGAGCGAAGTGTCGAGGCTCATCATCAGTCCTTCGCTCGAAGGCACGCTGGCCGACTCCTTGAGCGTCTGCGTCTGGATCGAAAGCTCGTTGTTCGTCTTCAGCGGATTGATCAGGTGGATCCCTTCGCCCAGCGTCTCCCCCGATTGCACCTTGCCAAACAGGGTGAGCACGCCCACGTGTCCAGTGCCAACTTTCGTCACGGCGCTGAACAACAGGATCACGAGCAGGAACGCCGCAATGCCCAATCCAATCAGGCGAAGCAAGCCGCCGCCACCCCCGCCCCCATCAATCACCCTGCCGCGAGCCGGATCAAAAATCGTCATCGTTATTCTCCCGCAGAAATTCTAGGTCCCAGCACTCCGGCAGATAAGTAGCTTCTCAGGGTCCGGGCGAGGGATTGGTATCTGCTCTAGTTCCTTGAAGGACAGCGGCTCGGGTTATGCGCGAAATCGCCTTGCACGCAATGAGCGCTATGCCTTGGTTTCGTCACTGGCCGCATTTTGACCACATTCCGCTCCGAATCGCTCTTAGGGATTTCCCTAGTTGCCCAAACATCGAGTCAACTCTAGGGTGATCTTTGTCTGGTGGATTCGAGTGAATTGAGTCACACCCACAGGGATCAAGAACCGGAATAGGAGACTGCGATGGCCACAGTAGCACCCGCAACACCCTCAAAGTCCACGGAGGATTGGACGAAACCACAGGCGATGGCGATTCCCAAGGGGGGATTCTTCAAGGACAAGGTTGAGCAAGGCAGATACGGTCCGATCTTTCCCCAGACTCCAGCTTGCTACGGCTTCAGCGTCATTGCGAAGGTCATCCCTGGAAGGGAAGAGCACATCTACAACCATGCCAAGGTCATAGAGAAAGCAATCGCAGATGATCCGACCACGCTCTCGATACTCAAGGCACACTACTTGAGGTGGCTGATCTTCACCATTAACGGGGAGAACTACCTGATGTACCAGGCCATCTTCGATACCGATTTCGATAAATACTGCGAGGACGCCTCTTACCTCTTCGGGAAGACGGGCATCAAGTCGGCCTTTGAGGCTCTCGAAGGGTGGCCTGCCGACTACGCGACCAATCCTGCGTCCATAGTCAAGTTTTTCCGCGAACACCAATGTCCGAGCTTCCTCGAATACAGCGAGCATCCCTATGTGACTTGTGAAGAAATCAAGAAGGCCCTTAAGCTCAAGGCGGCCTTCAGCGACGCGCTCGACTTAATGCAGTAGCAGGATTATTGGTTACTCCCGACGGAGAGGCCGTGGGCTCTTGCATTAACCACGGTCGCGAGCAATTGCGTCAACTGACGTAACAGCGCCATAGCACTCAGTGAGGCTCGGTGTCTTCGTCCGTTTCGCTTTTGGCGCGGCGTCTAGCTCTCTTCCTCTGTTCCCGCTCCCACTGACGAGGGTGAACGGTGCGTAAATGTTCGTCCCACACGCTTAGAATTGCCACCTTTGCATCTTTCATGACGCTCTCCTCCTCCTTCGACCACTCGATGGAAGGCCCATGATCTGCGCGTACAACTGTCGGCTTTGCGGTGGGTACGTGGAACTCTGACTTGAGGTGTATTTTGCAGAGGGAGCAGAAGAACTCTGGTCCTTTGGAATGCAGGCGAGGAGAAGGCATGACCTTCAGTTTCACATAATTCTCAGTTGGTGATAAAGTGCGCCGTGAAAAGGCGCTGGACTTCAGCGGGTGCAACTCCCGCCCGGGAACTGGTTCGCTCCACCCGGTAGCAATCGAAACGGCAGCGGAGGCAACGAAGCTGTCGGAGCTTTCGATGCAAAGGGTCGCTCTAGGCGACTCCGCGAGCGTGCAGGCCATAACACGAGTGAACGCTGAGCAGGCCCCGAAAAAACAATTGCAGGAGCCGACCTGACTGTTTCACAGGGAAGGCCGCTGACGATGGAGAGGGACGAGCGAACAAGCTCCATCGGACCTACCGGGGTAATGGCGATGGCATGTACGCATAGGAGACCAGACGCAACACGGGAAGCCCCCAGCGGTGATCCTAATAAGGATCAACCGGCAGCTCGTGAGAGACAGGTCGGGCCGTGTGGGGTGGCGGAGAGGTCCGTAGTACCGAGGAAGCCGGGTAACTCCGGCGGAGGGAAGGGGCCTCTGTTAAAGACGGACGCAACAAGCAACAAAGGACATGGGGATTGACGATGAGTCTAGCCACCCCGAGTTGTGTTCAGAAGTTGCAGACGGCGTCACACGCTTCCTTACTTAACTCAGAAGGCGTGTGTCTTTTCCGAGAGCCGGATGCGGGAAATCTGCCTGTCCGGTTCGATGAGCGGGAACAGGAAATAGAACCAAGCCAAACCGGATTGAGGCGGGCCCTGCGAAAGCACCCCAACAGCCACCGGGAGGCTAAAGCCACTGCGCCTGTTCTCGACTCTACTCGCGACAGAACTTGTCGACTCGAAGGCCGTCCATCGGCCCGGCACTCCCCTGAATCTTGCCCCCGCCCCGCCGCATCTCTTACAGTACATCTATGAGCAAAATTCACATTCCTACGCCCTTGCGGCAGTATGTGGGCAAGCAAGCTTCGGTCGAGGTAAAAGGCACCACGGTTGGCGAAGCCATGACCGCTCTGGTCGCGCAGCATCCCGACCTGAAAAAGCACCTCTATACTGAGGACGGCAAACTGCGCGCTTTCGTCAATCTTTACGTCAACGACGAAGACATCCGCTACCTGCAGAAAGAGGCGACCGCGCTGAACGAAGGTGATAACATCTCCATTGTGCCTTCCATCGCTGGAGGCGCCGCCTGATTGGGGATTTCTGATTTGACGCCGATCAACACAATGCGCCGTTGTTGCTGTTGTCCCTCCTGTTGTTAGCCGTATTCGCGCGGCCGTCGATTCCATTCCAACAAGGGTTTTGTGGGTTCGGCGAGAGAAATCTTTCAACCACTAAGGGGCACGAAGGTACACGAAGGAAACATCAACGAGGACACTATGGCCACCACCGCTGAACTTCCAGTAACGCTCAACAAAGACGAGATCCTGCGCTACTCGCGCCATCTGATCATGCCCGAGGTCGGCATGGAAGGCCAGCAGAAGCTGAAAGCCGCGCGTGTGCTCTGTATCGGCACTGGCGGCCTGGGGTCGCCGATGGCGCTTTATCTTGCCGCCGCGGGCGTCGGAACTCTCGGTCTGGTCGACTTCGATGTGGTGGACTACACCAACCTGCAGCGCCAAATCATTCACTCGACTGCCGACGTGGGCCGCAAGAAGCTCGACTCTGCCGCCGACAAATTGAAAGGCATCAATCCCTTCCTCAACCTGCGAACGTTCGACACTCGGCTCAGCAGCGCGAACGCGATGGATCTGTTCCGCGACTTCGACATCATCGCCGACGGCACCGACAATTTCCCCACGCGCTATCTCGTGAACGATGCCTGCGTGCTCTCGGGCAAGCCCAACGTCTACGGTTCGATCTTCCGCTTCGAAGGACAGGCCAGCGTATTCGCCACCGAAGATGGCCCCTGCTACCGCTGCCTGTATCCCGAGCCGCCACCGCCCGGTCTGGTTCCCTCCTGCGCCGAAGGTGGAGTTCTCGGCATCCTTCCTGGCCTCGTCGGCGTGATGCAGGCCACCGAAGTCATCAAGCTGATCCTTGGCATCGGCGATCCGCTGATTGGCCGCTTGCTGCTGATTGACGCTCTGGGCATGAAGTTCCGCGAACTCAAGCTGCGCAAGAATCCCGATTGCCCCGTCTGCGGCACCCATCCCACGGTCACGAAGCTGATAGACTACAACGAGTTTTGTGGAATTCGCGGGGAGGAGAAACCTGTGTCGAGTGGAGTTCCCGAGATTCAAGTAGAAGACCTGAAGCTCCGTCTGGACGCCAAAGACGACGTGTTCGTCCTCGACGTCCGCGAGCCCCACGAATACCAGATCTGCAACCTTGGCGGATATCTGATCCCGCTGAACGATCTGCCGAAACGTGTCAGCGAACTCGATTCCAGCCGCGACATCGTCGTCCATTGCAAAATGGGCGGCCGCAGCGCCAAAGCAGTCGCCTTCCTCCAGCAAGCCGGATTCACCAAAGTCCACAACTTGGCTGGAGGCATCACCGCCTGGTCCGATCGCGTCGATCCGAAAGTTCCGAAGTACTAGGTCTCAGGAGTCAGCGGTCAGGAGTCAGTGTTCAGCGAAAGGGAGCGTGATAGCGCTCCCTTTTCTTGTTTCTCCGTTTTTTGCCAGCGGCGCAAGCTACGTTCGCTCGTTCACATCGAACACTGGGCAGCCGTGATGTGAACCATCAGACGCGCCAATCAATAGGCGAACCCGAATCGCCAGAGATTCGTATCAGGGCATCGCTTCAGCGATGCCGTTCCGCCACGCATCAACCACGGGCTTCAGCCCCTGCGGCGCCGCATCCAGCTCAAATCCGACGTGAGCGGACGAATGCGGAAATTCCGCCGCTTCTGAAACGAGATGCTTCCTTACCGGATTGTTCCGAATGTATTGCTGAATGCCGTGGAAGGCTTCGACGTCCAAAACACGCACCTCCGAGAAACCCTTCTGCCAAACCGGTGCCCTGAATCCCAACTCCTGTCCTGCTCGAAATGCGAAGCCGCCTTTGATGAACTGCACCGCGCATTCAATGGTCATGTCGGAACCGACCGTGAGCAGTAAATGAAAATGGTCTGACATTACCACAAACTCGTGCAGCCGGAATTTGCCTTGAGCGCGATACTCGTACAAGACGCGGACAAACAATCCCGCAGACCGATCTGACTGCAGAAGGTTCCTCTTGCCTGCGATTGATGATGTGACGAAGAAAGTTCGGGCGCCTGCAATAACTCGAGAAGAATGGGAGTAGCGAGCAGGAATGGCCATGGGCAGCGGCTAAAGCCGCATTCCTTTTTCAAGCTGATTTCGGCACGCCTGTAAGGCGTGCCCTGATACAAGTCTCTACTCCTCCAAAACACGGATGAACTGTGATCAGCGTCACCGAACTAAGTTATTTCAGATTCGTGAATTCAAAACGGGAAGCACCTGTCGGCCTCTTGGCGCTTCGTATCGGTTCATGACTTCAGCCATGCCATTGTTCAAGCGGAACTTCGCAAGGCTTTTAGCCGATCAGGTTCCGGCAGATGGCGGCAGCCAAACGGACTTGCGGAAGCGACTCAGGCATGTCCTGGTACGGTACGAATCTCTCGCAACGCCTGAGCAAGCCCGAGAACATCTCCTGAAATCAAACGCAGCCAGAGTCGTGATACTTCCCGTTCTCAAACGTGAATTACTAAAGTGTCTCCCGTGTGCGCTCGGTCATTGCTGAATCATGACCCCAAGTCGATAATGCACCTCGCAGACCGTGGTTCCCGGTTTCCATAACCTTGGAGGCGTAGTGAAAAATCTAGTTGCGATTATTCTTTGCCTTGCAATTCCACTGACTGTTCTTGCCGGCGATAACTCCTACAAAGTCACCTACGACGGAGGATCGATACCTGACACGAAAGCAGGAACCGGCATGAGATTGTCCATTGAGTCGACTCAGATTCGACTTATAAGAGACAAGACCGATGTCGTAACCATTCCTGCGTCCGCGGTTACCGAGATCAGTTACGGCCAGGATGTACACCGCAGAGTTGGAGCGGCGATTGGGCTGGCGGTCGTCTCTTTTGGAATCGGTGCGCTCATGGCGCTTACCAAATCAAAGAAGCACTTCGTCGGCTTGACCTGGGCAGACGGCGACAAGAAGGGCGGCTTCGCCATGCAATGCGACAAGAATGATTATCGGGGAGTGCTGGCCGGCCTTGAAGGCGTTACCGGCAAGAAGGCCGTAGACTCCGACGCCATGACCGTTAAGAATTAAACGCAGCGGCGAATGGCCCGGCCAAAATGATCCGGCTAGTTGACATCAAGAAAGGGGAGCATCCATGCTCCCCTTCTTGTTTGAGATGCTGATTCTTTACTTGCTCGATCCCGGTTGCATGCCGTCGCTCGACTCACCCAACTCAAGAGCAAATTTCTTGCCTTCGAAGCGCGCGCCAGCCAGCGTGCTGGTTCCGTCATCGTTGCGCTTGACTACGGCTGCGTTGTGGCTCGCGGGCGAACTCAGGTCGACCACTTTCCCTTGCACTTTCGTGAGCACCGTCTTGCCTTGCATGATGCTGACTTCCACATTCGGACCGCTGCCGTCCCACTCCAGCTTGTAGTCTCCCGGTTTCAGCTTCGCTCCGTTGATGACGGTTGGATTCTGTAAGGTCAGACTAGCTTTCGAAGCTGCAAACGCGCTGGAGGCCAGCAGCAGAGCCAACCCCATCACCAGACTCTTGGAAATTGTCGCGAACTTCATAGCTGCTCCTTTTGTTCTTTCCCGAAAGCTGCGTCGGGAAGCGGTTAGGGCGGCCCGGTTCGCGACCAGCGCGAGAAAACTCTTGTGTTTCCCCACGAATCGCATAAAATGCTGCCGCCGGGGTTGAACAGGCAAGCCACATGCTTGCTCTGCTGCTATGGGGGTTTTCTCACCTGGGCCGCCAAACCGAGTGTGAGAGAATCCCCAGACCCCGCGAATCTTTTTGCCAATCGAATCCGGCCAGCGTCACCTCTGCGCCAGCTTTTCACCCACTCTGACTCTTACGCATTCGCCCCAGTCGAAGTTCCGTTTGTTGCGATGCCCGTCATACTTTCTTGGACGATAGGCGCGCCGTTCCGATAGCAGAGAACTGCGCTTAAATCGTTATTACCAAAGGAACATCAGCAGTTTGTTTTGTGAGGTTGTAACTACCAGGAAGGATTTTTTGGGTGGTCCATTCTTGCGGGTGCCCCAACTAACGTCGCGCCTTTTGCGACGTTAGGTTGGGGATTTTGATAGAGCGCGTCGACGGACCGCTCGTGCAACATGCGTCAGTCAGCGTCGCCGTGCCGCCGCTCCACCGACCACATGTTCGCCTGATTCGTTTCGAACGGATACACGTGCACCATCCAGTTGAAGATCACCGGATGAAATGTTCCACCCGCGGCATCGCAAGCTTCCTGCGTGGTGATTGATCCGCGCAATCCAAACTGTGCCAGCGGCGTCAGCACATCTGTTTTCTTGTCACCCGGAGGAGCGCAGAAGTTTACGTGCTCGTGCCACTGCGCCACGCTCAGTGGGATGCGCTCGTCGAGTTGTTCCTCGGTGAATCGCTTGGGCGCCGTGTACATGACGCCAATCAACTTGTAATCGTCGCCGTGCTTCTCATACAGTAGCGACGTCGGATGTTCAGGATTGAACTGGAACGCCGCTTCCCCCGCATACGCGTAATTCGTGAAGTGATAAATTTTTTGCGGCACATTCGGAAGAAAGATCTTGAAGCCGTCGTTCAGCGCCACGCGATAGTCGATATATTTCTCTGACGCTCTGCGGGCCTCCGCCGCCACCTGCTGGGCACGCGATGCGTCCCCCGGTTTCATCGGACGCAGAGCAGTCATCCTCATGTGCGGCCCCATGTCGATGTGGCCTTCCATCGACTTCATCACATGAGCGCCGGCCTCGCTGTCGTCCTTGGCCGACTCCATCCTCGACATGTCGTGCCCAGACATATCCATCCCCGGCATGCTTTGCGATTGTCCCCAGGCAACGCTATAGAAAAGGAAGAGTGAACCTAACAGCACGATTCGATTGCGCATGACAATCCCCCCACGGTTTCACTCATTATGAACCCGTTCGCAGGGCGGATGTTGCTTCGGGAACTTGCCGATTACCAAAGATTACGTGGAGACGTAGCTTGCTATGCCCCCTGGAATCATCACCGCCGCATCATCCCTTGCGCTTGTAGTGGATGGGCCACTGCACCTGCCAACTCTTGCCTCCGTCATGCGAGGCTTCCCAACTCCAGTCGAATTCATTCGCGGCAATGTTTTTCCAAACCATGCGTTGCAGAAATGCTTTGCCATCGGGTCCCGTGGCCTCGCGCTGCAGGATCATCTGGCCGTCCTTGAACTCGCCGAAGAAGTCCAGATACGCACCCTGATTATCGACCCATGTCTGTTTCCATTTGCCAGGCTTCAAGTCGTAGATGGAGAGGCTCGTCCCGTGGAACGGCGGAGTCCCTTGACCCGAGAAATTTTCCTGCACCACGCAGCCATCGAGTATGCGCATGATGCTGTTCGTGCCATGGCCTGACGGACTGCCGTTCTGCCCGGGCCACGACGCCTCCCATTCGCCCACCCAGAAATCAAACTGCTTCTGTTGCGCGGCCATGCAAGGATTCGGCGGCGCCTGAGTGCTCGACTGCGCGAAGACCGCGGCCGTCGAGAATGACGACAGTAGCAAAAGGGTAAGCACGCAAGAAAGTCTGGTCATGTGAGTTAGCTCCTACCATCAGACGGGGCAATTCGCGAAAAGTTATGAAGATTGGCGGCATGGCGCCCTTTCTGATACACCTGATGCCTTGACGATCGAAACCGCCATCTTCCTCTTCTTCGCTGGCGCTCTCGGCGGAGCCCTTAATTCCGTGGCCGGAGGCGGCAGTTTCATCGCCTTCCCGGCGCTCCTGTTTACCGGCGTTCCTCCAATTCCTGCGAATGCGACCAACACAATCGCTCTCTGGACTGGAACCGCGGCCAGCGGCGGCGCATACCGCAGTCGCCTCGACGTTCCGCGTCAGGTCATGATTCCCTTGCTGGCGGCAAGCCTCGTCGGCGGATTGACCGGAGCGTTCCTGCTATTGAAGACTCCCGCTCACACCTTCATGCGCGTGCTGCCGTGGCTCACGTTGGGAGCGACGCTGCTGTTCGCCTTCGGCAAGAAATTAGCAGGCGGACGCAAATCCATCATCGAGCATGAAGCCGGCGGAGCCGCTCTCGCCGGCGCAACGCTATTTCAGTTGGCTGTTGCCGTCTATGGCGGCTACTTCGGCGGAGGCATGGGCATCGTGATGCTCGCCATGCTGGCCGCCCTCGGCATGACCGACATTCACGCCATGAACGCGCTGAAGAGCGTAATGGGTTTCGTCATCAACGGAGTCGCCGTCGTGACCTTTGTTGTGGCTCGCGCCATTTACTGGAAGCACGGCATCATCATGATTATCGGCGGAATCGCCGGCGGATACCTCGGCGCACACTACGCCCAGAAAATGCCGCAATCGTGGATCCGGATGTTTGTCGTCCTGGTAGGCGCAGGCATGACGGTTTATTTCTTCTGGAAGTCTTACTGAGGAGGCCACGGATTTCACGGATCGCCACGGATCGAATCTGGCATTAGTTTTGATCCGTGAAAATCCGTGCAGATCCGTGGCCGACGGTTTTATTGAAGCGGCGCCGACACGTGCTCGTGAACGGTCAACCACTTCCCATCAATGTTTTCAAAAACCACCGTCCAGCGAAAATTTCCCATCTCAACTTTCCCTGATTTGTTCGTCATTTCATCTTTCACTGTCGCGGTGGCCCAGACTAAGTCGCCGTGCGGATGAATCTCCGCATCGTCATTCACCGTGAACTTCGCGCTCTTGTACCCGGCGAGCACGCCCTTGACGCCCTTCTCATACTCGTCCCAGCTGTTGTACTTCAGCGGAGCGATGTCGAAAAAAGTGTGAGCTCCGGTGGCATAGAACTTCGCGGTATTCGCGGGATCGAGCGTAGCCCAGCCGTCCCAGATCTTCTGCAGGTAGGCTTTATCGGGAACGGGCCCGGCAGGCGACTTCTTCATCGCTGACTTCTTCGTTTGCGCACCACCAGTCAGAGTCAGGGCCAGCAAGCACAATGAAACGGTCAGAAAACGCTTGAGCATTTGGATATTCCTCCGGAGAATCCGGCCGGAATTTTCGCATACAAATCCGCAAACCACCAAACACTCTGAGATCACGAAGAATGTAGGCCCTTTTTTCCAAAGGCGTCATCCTGAGCGCAGCCGCCTTTCAGGCGGAGCGAAGGATCTCGCGCGAGGTAAGGGACTTAGCGCCAGCCGAGAATCATCTCGTGTGGACTAACACAGACTAAGCCTATCCCAATTCCCGTTTGACCGATTTCCACAGCGCACGTTAGAATACTTGAGTTTGCCTGTACTCGCCGACCCGTTCTGGGGACGCCAACCTTGGCTGCTGAAGCGCCGAGGCGGAAAACACAGCAAGCACAGGAAAATCAGCAGGCCCCTTGGTTGCGCCCCTGTGCGCCCTGGGGTTCCATTTTACGGGCTGAATTTCAACGACATTTGACGGAGGCAGACGTATGTACGCGGTTATCCGCGCCGGTGGAAAGCAGTACCGGGTGGCGCCCGGCGATGTGATTCGAGTAGAAAAAGTGGGCACCGGCACCGACGGACAGGTCGAGTTCCCTGTGGTCGCCGTCTCTGGCGAAGAGGGCCAGGTCGGAATCCAGTCGGATGCTCGCGTCGTCGGCGACGTCGTCGAAGAAGGCCGCGGCGCGAAGATCCTGGTCTTCCACTACAAGCGCAAGAAGCAATACAAGAAGCTGCGCGGACACCGCCAGGCTTACACCGCCGTCCGCATCTCTGAAATCGCTTTCGGCGGCCAGAGCTTCAAGGCTCCGGAACTCCCCAAGAAGGAAGCGAGGCCGAAAAAGGTGAAGCCGGCCGAAGAAGAAGCGCCAGAAGTTCACGCGAAAGCGAAGAAGACTTCAGCCAAGAAAAAGGCCGCTCCCAAGAAAGCGGCAAAGAAGTCTCCTAAGAAAAAGTAGGTTCATGTAGGGACCGACGCATTCGTCCAGGTCTTAACAGAGAACTGACAACCGAGAACTGAGAACAGTCTTATGGCACATAAAAAAGGGCAAGGCACTTCACGAAACGGCCGCGACTCCAACGCGCAGCGGCTTGGCTTCAAAGCATTCGGCGGGCAGGTTGTGCCCGGCGGCACCATCATCGTGCGGCAGCGTGGCACACCGGTAAAGCCCGGACTCAACGTCGGACGCGGCAAAGACGACACGCTCTTCGCCAAGGTTACGGGCCGCATCAAGTTCCTGAACAAGGGATCGATGGGCAAGTTCGTGATGGTCGAGCCCATCGAAGTCGAGTAGCGTTTTTTCGCTCGAAAATTTCGCGGAGCAGGAGCGACCGCGTCTTGATTCAAAAAGGTCCGCCCCACAAGCCTCGCCTTCGGGACGAGGCTTCTTGGTTTCTGAATGATTTTGCAAGGTTTTTCCTTCTTGTACCTTCGTGTCCTTCGTGGTAAATCCAAAAACCGATAACCACCAGAGACACGAAGGTCCACCAAGGTTCAACGACTGACGAAGATGTTTATTGATGAGGCGAAAATTCGGGTCAAGGCCGGGGACGGCGGCAATGGCTGCATGGCCTTCCGCCGCGAGAAGTTTGTTCCGCGCGGTGGACCCTCCGGCGGCGACGGCGGCAAGGGCGGCGACATCGTCATGGAATCCAGCGAGCGCCACAACACGCTCGTCCACTTCCGCTTCAATCCCGAACACACCGCCCAACGTGGACGTCACGGCGAGGGTTCGAACAAAACCGGACGCGACGGCGAAGGCATCGTCCTGAAAGTTCCGGTCGGCACGATTGTCTTCGACGACGAAACCGGCGACAAGCTGTTCGAGTTCACTCTTCCCGACCAGAGTTTCGTGATTGCCCGCGGCGGACGCGGCGGACGCGGCAATGCACGCTTTGCCACCTCGGTACATCAAGCCCCGCGCGAGCACGAGGAGGGGCGTCCCGGCGAGGAACATACTTACCGGCTCGAACTCAAACTCCTCGCCGATGTTGGCCTGGTGGGATATCCGAACGTAGGCAAGTCGACTCTGATCTCCCGCATCTCGGCGGCGCGTCCCAAAATCGCCGACTACCCCTTCACGACCCTCCAGCCGAACCTGGGAGTCGTCGCCGTAGGCGACGCCAAGAATGAAGTGAGTTTCGTAGTCGCTGATATTCCCGGCCTCATCGAGGGAGCCCATCTAGGCGCGGGGCTCGGCACGCAGTTTCTGCGCCACATCGAGCGCACGCGTCTGCTCGTCCATCTGGTGGACGTCTCCGACTCCAGCGGCCGCCCCGATGTCGCCAAAGACGTAGAGGTAATCCTCGGCGAAATCGCCAGCTTCGGCGCTCACCTCGACGAGAAGCCGATGATCATGGTGGCCTCAAAGATCGATGCCGTGAACAAAGACAAGCTGGCCGCACTCAAGCGCTACTGCAAGAAACACAAGCTGAAACTCTACGAAATCTCCGCCGTCACGGGCAAAGGGATCGAGGAATTGAAGTTCGCTATCGCCGACGAAGTGCAGAAGTTCCGCGAGCAAGAGCTCGGCGAAGCCCTTGGGGAGAATTCGCAGGAAGCTTCGTAGACCGACCCTCGAGTACCACTGAAGTGGCGGAATTTGATTTGTCATCCTGAAGGCGCGCGTTGTTTGCGCGACTGAAGGACCTGTGCAGGTGGCGGACTGCCCCGCCGCTGCGCCACCACGAGATTGGCTGCCCCATGCTTCGCGACGTTCGAAGCATGGGAACTACGGAGAGCTATTCGACTGTAATGACGACCTTCCCCCGGGCATGCGCTTCTTCCACGTAAGCAATGGCCGCTGCGGTTTCAGCCAGCGGATAGCGTCTGTCGATCACCGGCGTTATTGTTCCGGCCTTGATCATTTCGCCCAGCATCGTCAGATCGTCCCGATTCATTTTCGCAATGAAAAATCTGAACTCCTGCCGCAAGAATCGAGACCACACGAATCCTTTGACCAGTCGGCTGAGCACCTCCCAGAGTTCCTTTGGCGCTCCCGCCATCACGCACTTACCCTTCGGGCTCAGAACGCGCTTCATTGCCGAGAGTGTGCGGTTTGCGACGTTGTCCAATAGCACGTCGTAACGCTCGCTGTCCTGCGTGAAGTCCTGGAGCGTGTAGTCGATGACCCGGTCGGCGCCAAGCGCGCGCACCAGTTCAACATTCTTCGTGCTGCAAACTCCCGTTACGTTCGCGCCAAAGGACTTCGCGATCTGTACGGCAAACGTGCCGACTCCTCCCGCCGCGCCGTTAATCAAGACCTTCTGCCCCGGCTTCAGGTTCCCCTTGTCGCGCAGTCCTTGTAATGCCGTCAGTCCAGCCACCGGCACAGCCGCTGCCAGCTCGAAGGTCACGTCTTCGGGTATAGCGACGAATTTGTCTTCGGTCGCGCACGCGTACTCGGCAAAGGCACCCCTGCAGAGTCCGAACACCGCATCGCCTGGCGCGAATCGCGTCACCATTTTCCCGATGGTCACCACCTGGCCCGCGATATCCACGCCGGGCTGTCGAGACTTCATGCGCCAGTCCAGCGGATTCACCGAGGCCGCTCGAACCCGCAGGACGACTTCCTTATCCTTCGGAACCGGCTGTTCGAGCTCCCGAATTTCTAGGACCTTTCCCGACTTGTTCTTGGTGTAAACGGCGGCTTTCATATGGCTGAGAGGGTAGCTGCGGTCTACCCAAACCGATAGGGCCACGATCACAGGCGATGTTAATCAGGTCAGGCAGCGGGATCTCTCCAACTCACGCCGAGCGCCGGTCATTTTTCCCTGAATCCTCAGGTTCTTCCAAATGTCTTGGGGGCATGCTCGAAACAGGCGGCGGAGGAGTCTTGATAAACACCGGGCGATAAAAGCGCGAGAAGCAATCATGGCACCGCACCGGCCGCAGCAGCAGCGCCAATGCCGCAACCTCCCACAGGCTCTTAAATCTGGAGACACAAATCCGCGATGAACAATGGCAGTAAGGACAACGGCTGCGCGCGATTCGTTTCACTGCTTTTACTTCCAGCGCGGTTCCGGTAAGTCTACACCCACCCGTTTTGGCGTTCGAGTCTTTTCATTACCTGCCCACAGTTCACACTAGGCGAACGCTCGCGTCCGAGGCAGTGTCTCCCCGTCAACGCCTGCAACCGCGAGTTATTGACGGTTGTCGTCCGTCTCGCGCGCCGCACGAAGAAATATTCTCTGTCCGATCGCCAGTCGACCAATGCGGGTTACCGTACTGTAGACTCCCGCCATGTTCTGGTTCGCGCGCACCACCGCCTTCAGCACTTCCGCCGACAGGCTTGCTGAGTCAGGATCAATGTTCAGCATCGAGCACCGCTCGTCGCGCATTGTGACGGTGACCGCGGGGGCGTCATCGTCCTCGCCGAATGAGAGCACACCGCCCACCCACTGCTCTTCCTGGAATGGAGCGGGTTGCAACAAACGAACCACAACGTTCGGCCGAAATCGTCGCACGTCCGGGCTCTGCCCCGCGAGTCGGCTGATCTCGCAGACCGTGTCCATCGCAATCACCGAGATGCTCGCTTCATCGAAGATGCCATGTTTCAGTTGCATCATTTGCACCGGAGCCCCATACCGGCGTCCAACCTCCGCAGCCAACTCCTCCCCGAAGACAGTCATCTCTTCGCCATCCGGAGTGCGAACATGCGTAGGGATGTCTCCCGGAGCACCATCACGCCGACGCGGAACAAACCGCACCAGATCAGGAAGCTTGCTGGCGGTGAGCCACGGGAACCCGCTGCGATCCTCGATCCGCCGGAATGCCAGGCGCCGGTCACCCTCCAGGCCGTGCCAGCCTAGGTTGACGACCTCCAGTCGTTCCCCTCCCATCGACTTCACGGGATACCGAAAGATCGCCTCCACACTTCCGACTTCAACGAGCATGCTCGATCCGGCTCCACGCAACAGAAAATGTTGGTTCGGTAAGCTTAGCGACGAAAATGGTTTTCACGTTTTGTCCTTGCAATCTGAAGACTGCTTTCACTCGGCCCATCTTAACCGAAGCAATCAGTGTTCCCACTCACACCCTTCGCGTAGATTGATGGGTGAAATCGGTTGAAACGCCCAGGGTCGCCGACTAAAATCCCCGCAGTCAGCAGATGGAGCGCGCCTATCGCAATCTCGGCTATGTCTTAATTGTTCTGCTGCCGGTCTTCATTGCTGGATTCTGGATTCCCTATTTATCCGAGATCCCCCACTTCGACCAATCCATCACGACTGCTGTCCACATACACGCGGTTCTGCTGTTTGGTTTTCTCATCCTGTTAATCGTCCAGCCGCTCGCAATACGCTACAAGGCGATCTCGACCCATCGCGCTCTTGGAAAACTCTCGAATATCCTGATTCCCCTGGCTCTCGTCTTCTCCGTAGCGATGTTGTGGAAGGAATACCACGAGCATTTGGCCGACGGCGCGACGTTGGCAATGGCTCGCAACGCCGAGTTCTTGTCCGCTGTCCAGCTTCTGCTCTTCGGCACGTTGTACGGCGTTTCGATCGCATCGATACGTCAGCACAACGTCGCGATGCACATGCGATACATGATTTGCATTACGCTGGTTCTGTTGCCGGCGGGCCTCGCAAGGACACTCGGATACTGGTTCAACATTCGGCAGGCGCCGTCTCAGACTGCCTGCCTTGCGTTGATCGATGCCTTGCTGGTTTTCTTAATCGCATATGATTGGCGTCGCCGGTTGCCCGCGCGTCCTTACCTTCTGGTACTCATGGCCTACATTGTCATCGAAGCTTTCTGGATCACCCTCGGGCGCCCCGTCTAGAACCCTGGAAAATTGTTGTTGGCAGGCGATGCAAATCAGTTCAGGGTTCAAGAAGTGTAACCGGCATCGCCGAAATTGATCACGGCTTCGGATGGTCCGCTGTGTAGGGATGGCAGCACGGCTTCTCGACCGGAGTGAACTCCATGATCTCGACGCGTGTGCCATCCGGATCGTAGGCATCCAGGCTGTCTTTGCCGTCGCGTCCAACCTCCGGCCCATCAAACGTCTTCAACCCTCTCGCGCGAAGCTCCACTGCGGCGGCGTGCACATCTTTCACGCCGAATGAGAAATGATTCTGTACGCCGAGTTCCTGATGATCGGCGTTCGCAGGAATGTTCAACATGTATTCGATCCAGTCAGAACCCTCTGGTACCTGCAGCTCATACCAGTCGGTGCCCGCGTCTTTGAATCCGCCGTACCAATACAGACGAAAACCCAGAAGGTCAACGTAGAAGTGATTCTCGGCAGCCAGGTCTTTGACGACAAACCCCGCATGGATCAGATGCGAACTTAGCTGCTTCGAGCCAGCCCCGTATCCGGCCTTAGCCCGCGGCCTGTGGACAAACGCGATAAGGTTTCCCTCCGGGTCCTGAACGCGAAAATACTGCGCGCCATCGGAATCTTTTTGCATGGGGCCTGGCCGGAAATCATGCGCCAGAAGGTACGCTCGCATTTGCCAGACGTTGTCGGTTGCGAAGCCGACTTCCGCAAGCCAGCTCTGATGGGCATTCTTTCTCATACCAGCCGGCGCAGGTTTCAGTAGAAGCCGCCGGTCCGACGGACGTATCAAAAAACAGGATTCCGGCCCACCGTAGCCCGGGCACCCAGGAGTCAATCCCAGGACATTGGAATAGAACGCGCGGGATTTTGTGACGTCGCTGACGTAGATCGTAACGTGATCGATTCCGGTGATACCCGGCCGCTCCGCGTGCTCCCCCACTCCTGCCGCAAACACCGCTGCCTGCAGCCCGACGCAGACCAGAAGCCAACAAACGCCAGTCATCGAGATCGACATAGCCCTAAGCAACCGATTCATGCCTGCAAATTCTACAGCCGTACGACACTTGTGCCCATCCGGTTGAGGCGTAGCCTTCAAGTTGTCA
This sequence comes from uncultured Acidobacteriaceae bacterium, assembly GCA_963722365.1. Taxonomy (GTDB): domain Bacteria; phylum Acidobacteriota; class Terriglobia; order Terriglobales; family Acidobacteriaceae; genus Sulfotelmatobacter. The sequence goes on along the minus strand of CAVRLM010000010.1, from coordinate 227,956 downwards.
CCCACCTCGAACGGCAAATGGAAAGAACTAGTGTTGCACGCATTCACGGCCGGCAATAACGGTTTCACACTGCTAACAGTCTGATGTTCGGCAAAGACGGCAATTTGTACGCCACGTCACAACGCGGGGTGGACACAGCTGGCGTCATATTCACCATCAAACCGTACGCAACAGTTCATCTGGCCAGGCTTCGGCATGCTCCGCAGGTACCACCACGACGGAACTAAGCCATTACACCCAGAGTCCCTGTCCCGGCATTTTGAGTGTAATCGAGATGTTACGCCAGCCATCAGTTTGGGCTTTTTCGTCGAGCGGCGTAGCTTACGAGAAGCTCAGGATTCGCACTAAGATCGCCTGCTAATGCAAAGATCCATCCTTGACGGCTTTGATCGATTCGGAGGAATCAACCGAGAAGAGTTGGAACTGGCTGAATTGATGGGTGGTCTCGTAATGGTGCCCGCGATACACAAGATAGACAGCGGTATCCTCCGGTAACCACAGTCGAACTTGGCGTTTTGGAAACTCCACTGGGGCGTAGTCGATGACTGTATGTTCCACTTGTAAATTAATCTGCGGAATGGGGGACTGCAGGTCTGTCTCGATTCGCAAGACTTCGTCGTTGTCTTTCGCGATCCATGCCCTGCCTTTGAGCCTTAGCGAGTAAACAGAATGACGCACTTTAATCTCGCTAAAGGATTCGTTTGGGGCAGCCCTCTCTTCAAAGTGTAGTTGCCACGCAGGCGAGTCTCGAAGCTGGGTCAGTCCCTCACAACGGAAGTCGAAGTTCCCGATGAGAGTGGGATGGAAGATCAGGGCAGATGCTGCGATGCCGGTATCTATCACTGCTGCCGGTGGCCTTCCGCTGGTTCCAGATCGATACTCCTCCACGCTCGGGTAACCAGATGAGTTTTGCGCGATCTGTACGACGTAGGTCACCTCCTCGGCCTTCAAGAGCCGTCTCTTGCCATTCTTATCGGTGTCGGTCAGTTCGATGCGCTCATTCGCAGTAAATCTGTGCAGGCTTTTGATCAAATCCTGCGTGCGATTACTGGACTGTTGGAGAATTTGCGCCAACGGACAGGGCGCGTCACTTGTTACCGGAGGAACCCGCTCGTCTATATCTGCCGGTGCCCAGTGCGGGATCGACGGAACCAGGTCCCTCAAGCTGCCATCAATCGGATGGACGCCGACTTTGACTTCATCGTCTTTGGCAGGATTCTCGACTAGGGCGAGAGATTTGTTTGCGCGGATGGCTGAATCCATTCTGTCCACCTCAGCAACGGAGGGTGGCTCCTGAGCCTTTGGATCGGGATTATTAACTCCAATTGGCGGCCGGGGAGAGGTTATCTGAGCAATCACCATGGGCGACAGGATGATTCTGCTTTTCGCCTTGTAGAGCCGGTACTTGGAGTATTTGTGTTCCTCGTGCAATGTTTGGCCCCTGGCCTCCATCTCGAGATTTACGGATTGAGGCAACCACAAAGCCGATTCAAGGTGCGCTATATTCACTTTCCCAAACAGGATATTGGCCGTCTGCTTTTGGACCTGAATCTCGGGCTGTGGCGCCAACAGATCGGTGCGCAGGCGAAGGATGCGGAAATCCGATTGATCAACCCAAGCGATGCCCTGCAAGAGCATGGGAATGGACTCGCGGTCAACTTGAATGCGCGCAGGGGACTCAGTCAAGCCAGGGATTTGCGCGAAGCCGATGACATAGGCGCTACGCCCGTCCGTTTGCTGCTGCCCTAAGTAGCGAAAGCGTGACTCCACTTGATTTGACGAAGAGAAGATAACCCAGGCGGATGTGAAGCCCTGGAAATTCGGCGTTCCGATTCCTTGTGTGACGGGTTTGCCATTCCGGTTGGTCCGGTACTCTTGAAGCTCCACCCCCCCGTCTTGGACCGGATGAGTCAGGATGAGATAGTTGAAGGTTTGGTCTCTCTGCGATCTGTTTATAGGGATGCCGCACCACTCGCTGAGGCAACCAGAGGATGTAGGCCATTGCGCCTGGCTCACGGCCTCCTCGGAAATTAAGTCAGGAACCTTCTGGAGTAATTCGTCGGCCTTCGCCCCAACTTTAGCGAGAAGATCGGAGGGTTGGTCCGGGTTGGAACCAGGTTTCAGTCCCGCCAATTCATGCGCCATCTTCTTGAGCTCGGCCAGCGGTTCGTCCATATAGGGATGAGCCCCGGCGTAGAGCTTCTCCGCTTCCGTTTTAAACTCGTCACTAGATGTGGATGGAGACTGCTGTGTTTGCGGGAATGCCGACAGAAGAGCGCCGATGGCGACCACGAAGACCGAAGCGCTACGAACCAATCTGCTTCGGCTCATGACTGCCTCCATCTGCTGCGTTAAGATTACGCTCAGAAATCGCTGTTGTAATCAGATGGGATGAGAAGGCCGGTCTCCGGCGGGATGCTGTACGCTCCCAAGTTATCGACGCGCTCGAAGCGCAAGAGATAAAGGAGACCGGCAGTGAAGAAGGTTAGCACCGTAGCGGCAAAACCGAGCAAGAAAATCTCTCGGCAGAAGTTAACCGTTGGATTGGATCTAGGCGATCGCAACAGCTGGTATTGCGTGCTGGACGAATCCGGCCAGATACAACAGGAGCAGCGCGTCCGCACGAATGGGAAAGCGTTGCGCGAAGTGTTTGGCGCGATGCCACACAGCCGGATCGGTCTGGAAATCGGGACGCATTCGCCTTGGATCAGTCGCTTGCTCAGCGAGTTGGGGCATGAAGTGATCGTGGCGAATGCGCGCAAGGTGCGGCTGATCGGGGAGAGCCGCAAGAAAGACGATCGGCTGGATGCACAGACACTGGCGCGACTGGCCCGGATCGATCCGCAGTTGCTATACCCGGTGAAGCATCGCAGCGCGCAGGCGCAAGCTGATCTCATGACGATTCGGGCGCGGGCAGGGCTGGTGCGGGCACGAACGGCGCTGGTGAATACGGCTCGCGGACTGGCGAAGAGTTACGGGGAGCGCTTGCACGGATGCAACGTGCGCAATATGAATCCGGAGAAAGCGGAAGGCTTAAGTCCGGAACTGCAAGCCGCACTGGAACCTCTGTTGAACGCAATCGAATCGTTGAGCGAGCGCATCGTGGAATCCAACGAGCGCATCGAGAATCTGGCGCAGCAGAGTTATCCGAAGGTGGCGCTGCTGAAGCAGATCAAGGGCGTGGGCACGCTGATCGCGCTGACGTACATGCTGACGCTGGAAGATCCGCATCGTTTCCGTCAGAGCCGCGATGTGGGCTGCTATCTGGGACTGCAGCCAGGACGACGAAACTCTGGTCAGAGCGAGCCGCAGCTGCACATCAGCAAAGAAGGCGACCCGTATCTGCGCACGCTACTGGTGCAGGGAGCACAACATATTTTGGGACCATTCGGGATCGACTGCGATCTCAGGCGTTGGGGCCTGAAGCTGGCCGAGCGCGGCGGGAAGAACGGAAAGAAACGAGCGATCGTTGCGACTGCGAGAAAGCTGGCAGTGCTGCTGCATCACCTGTGGGTGAGCGGAGAAGTGTACGAACCGCTGCACAACAGCAGCCGAACGACCGTTGCGGCAGCTGCGTAAGAACAAAAAAGCAAAACCAAATCAAAATCGTTCCAGGAGAGAAAAGACAAAAGCCCAAAGCCGAGTTTCGGTGACTGCGTTAATGGCCTGGCCCAGGTTCGACTCTGAAGAGCAGAACCACAGGGCGCCAATCAGATAGCAGCACCGGCTGAAACGAGAACGCCCAATATGCACCGAGCGAAACGAATCGCTCCTCCAGAGTGCGGATGGAAGCATGGCGACAGTGGCCACTCGGCGGGAGAGAAAACCTTTGTTCAACCAAGCCAAACCAGAATCGACTTGACTCCGACCGGCCTTCTCATGGAAGGCCTTTACACTCAAAACCCACACTCAATGAAACCGCCTCCGCTTGGCTAGCCTCTACAGCACAGGGAAGGGCGCTCCCCTTTGCGCGGGAAATCCTGGCGCCGCACACTCCCCTGCATCCCAGACTCACAGTTTTCCACAGATATCCACAGCCCAAATCGTCATTCCTGTGACGCACAACCTTTACTGAGCCAATAGAAAGTTCACAATAGTTCCGTGCGTGCGAAATCTCCCAACTCTCCCAGCGAGTCGATGACAAAGTCCTGCCGTCTCTCCCAGCAGTATGTTCTCCTCTTAAGTCCTTATTCCGCAGCACTTTGCCGGCGTAGCGCTAAACTCTCGGAATGCAACCCTCAGAAAATAAATGCTTTACAGAATACGACTCAGAACTGCGATCAGAAATCCACTCCTAACTCCTTATTTAAGAATATTTTACGTATAAGTCTTTTGACATCAAGATTTTGCCGGGACTGTAGACATTACAGCTGCCCTAACATCAATGGAATGAGTATTTTGCAAAAACGCGAAGAAAAAATGTGGGGGGGGGACGTCGACGGAAATGAAAAAGGCGGCCCGAGAGAAGCCGCCTTCCTTACTGCTGGCCAGATCACAGAACACAATCCATCAATCCACGGAACGATATGAACGATACGAATGAGGCCAGAAAACCAACCTACCACAGAACCTAGACTGCACCTGGACTGCTATGCCCTTGGCAGGGGCCCGTGCTGGAAGTGGTATTGCAGGATCCGTGCGGCGAGCGCGGGGCTCAGAGTGTCGCCCTGTTTCTCAACCGTGCGGACAACTTCTCCACGGCAGACGACTTCTGTGGAAGACAGTCCGGCAATTTCAGCAGGGAGTACGAGATTGATTTCCACCTGCGAACTGGGCTGCAGCATTTCATTGGCTTGAAAGAGCATCCCCGAACGGCTGATGTTCTCGGTTGTGCCCTCGTGCCACTCTTTCTCGCCGAGACGGCGATAACGCAAGGGCAAGTGAAGTTGAAAGCGCTGTGCGCGCAGGGGCGGTACTTCGTTCGCCCGCGCGGCACGGATCGGTTCTGCGGACTGCATCGACATAGCGACCTCCGGGGGAGTTGGTGTTGCATCCAGCACTTCGCGCACTTTGCTTTTCAGGTCGCGAAGGTTGAAGGGTTTCTGGAGCAGGCGTACGCCTACATCCAGCGTGCCATTGTGTCCGATCACGTTCTCGGTGTAACCGGACATGTAAAGCACTTTCACGTTGGGGCGAATCTCGGAAATCCGCTGGGCCAGTTCCCGGCCGTTCATACCGGGCATGATCACATCGGTCAGCAACAAGTGGATGGTCGCCTCATGCGCCACCGCAATCTGCATCGCGACCGCGCCGTCCGCAGCCTCAATCACCTTGTACCCCTGCTTTTCAAGGTATTGACGCGCGAGATAACGCAGGTTGGCTTCATCTTCGACCAGCAGAATCGTCTCCGTCCCCGGTTCCACTTTGCGATGCTCGATCGGAGTTGCCACGTGCGCCGCACTCTCGCCCGTAGAAGCCACGCGCGGCAGGTAGATCTTGAAAGTCGTCCCCTTGCCGACTTCGCTATACACCCAGATGTATCCCCCGCTCTGCTTGATGATGCCGTAGACGGTCGAAAGCCCGAGGCCCGTCCCCTTGGTCCCCTTGGTCGTAAAGAAAGGTTCGAAGATGTGCGACTGCGTGTCGTTGTCCATGCCGACGCCGGTATCGCTGATGGCGAACATGACGTAGTCGCCCGGCCGCAACGGCCCGTGAAAGCGGGCGTACTCTTCATCGAGAGTGACGTTCGTGGTCTCGATGGTGAGTTGGCCGCCCGACGGCATCGCGTCACGGGCATTGACCGCCAGATTCATGATGACCTGGTCGATCTGCCCGGCATCCGCCCGCACCGGCCACAGATTCGGAGCCGGCACCATCACCAGGTCGATATCCTCGCCGATCATCCGCGTCAGCATCTTGATGTTTTCCGTCGCAACGTCGTTGAGGTTAACGATGCGGGGAGCCAGCATCTGCTTCCGGCTGAACGCCAGAAGCTGACGTGTCAGCGACGAGGCGCGTTCCGCGGCGCTCGAGATTTCCTGCGCCGGTCCGCGCAGGTGCGGCTCGGCGCCCAGCCGTTCCAGCAGGAACTCCGAGTAGCCCAGAATCACCATCAGCAGGTTGTTAAAGTCGTGCGCAATGCCGCCGGCGAGGCGTCCCACGGCCTCCATCTTCTGCGACTGCCGCAGTTGTTGCTCAAGCGCGCGGCGCTCGGTCACGTCTTCGGCGAAGAGTTCGAACACAACGCCTTCGCCGTCAGTTGCCACCGAGCGGCCGGAGACGCGGACTACCGTAGTCGTCTGGTTCTTGCGTTTCCATTCCGCCGCCAGCCCGTTAAAGGGTTGCGTGGTGCGGAGGAAGTCGGCGAGATCAAACCACTTGTCGTTGTCGGCATACAGCCCAAAGATGTGTTGACCGATGATTTCGCCGGCAGAGGTGTAGCCGAGCAGTTCCAGGAAGGCAGGGTTTGCGTCGAGAATTTTGCCACTCGAGTCGCAGCGGCAAATGCCGTATGGGGCGTTCGTGACCAGCGAGCGGAAGTTGAGTTCCGAGCGGCGCAAGTCCTCTTGCGTGGCGCGCAGGGCTGCGTTGAGCCAGCAGATCAACATGGCGACAAAGAAGAACAGAGACAGGCGGACGATCGCAGTGCGGAGTTGCTCGGTGCTATGGTGCCCGGCCAGCGTGAAGTACGCGCTCACCGTGAGGGCGAAGGCCGTGGCAACGACTCCGGGCTTCCATCCCCCGTACCAGGCGCTGACCATGACGGCCACCCCGAACAAGGCGAGACGACTTTCGGAGACATCGGCGAGCAGAACCGTGGGAATCAGCGCCAACGCCGTACTGAGCACCGCAACTCCGTAGCGCAGGATGGGGGCGCGCGCTGGAGGAATGCGGAGTAGGGGGAGGGTTACTCGCATGCCACCTATCCTAGTTCTAAAACCGGAAAGCAGGAACGTTACAGGAGTACATTTCTGTTTCGCGAACAAGTTTTTTTTCGGTGTCCTGTGGTATGGCGGACGATGGCCAGTCGGACAAGGGCAACATGATTCGGCTTGCATCTGGGGCCGGGAATCTGGACACTAGGCGGGGCTGACCACATTTCATGAACATTGGACTCTTCGGCGGAACATTCGATCCAATCCATCGCGGGCACCTCGCGCTGGCACGCGCCGCGATGGAGCAATACAAACTACATCGCATACATTTTGTTGCGGCGAACAATCCGCCTCACAAACAGCGGCAGCCGCTCGCGCCGTTTGTTCACCGCTTCGCCATGCTCGTTCTTGCCACCGCCGACGAGAAAGCGTTCCTGCCTTCCCTGCTTGAGGCTCCCGTCGATGGCACTCCGCCGAAGGGAAAGGATCGTCAGGAAAAACCGAATTACACCATCGACACCATCCGCCGGATGAAACAGTCTTTCAAGGCCATCGACAAGCTTTTCCTGCTGGTCGGCATGGATGCGTTCGCGGATGTCGCCAAATGGCATCAGGCGGAAGCACTGTTTCGTGAGTGTGAATTTGTGGTGGCCAGCCGCCCTGGATACTCGCTGGCCGATGTGGCGAATGCGCTGCCTGAGAGCCTGCGCCCACGCCCCGAAGTGATGCGTCCGTTTCACAAGCATGCCGCCACCGGAGATTTGGTTTTGAGGGGAGCGACCATCCACTTGATGGGAGACCTGCAGCAGCCTGCATCGGCGACTGCGATCCGGCAAGCGGCGGCGGCGGGAAAGCCACTGGGCCGCTGGGTAGATCCGCCAGTCGCAGAGTACATCCGGAAGATGGGATTGTATCGGTCCGATGGTGCGCGGAATTTGTGAATCCATCCTCACCCGGTATGATGGATGTGCGGGCAGTTGGACCTCGAATCTCCATACAATTCCCAGTACCAAAACAGGGCAGGCGTCCCGAACCGCCGATGAAGCAGGAGGAGCATGGCTCAAAATCACTACACCACCAAAACCAAGCGGCGTCCCAAGAACAGCAACCGCAAAGATCCGGCGGCAACGACCATGGCCAAGCTGCGCGAACGAGCTGCGGCAGAGGCGAAGCGCTCCGGCAAGTGAGCTTCTACACGCGGGAAGCGGTTCCGATGGCCCGTCACGGGTCAGTTACAATATGAGCGCACTCATCGCCGAACTGAAGAGTATTTGATATCCGAATGAAGAAGAGCGAACTCAAACAGCAAGTCGCCGCAGCGATTCAAGCCTGCCTCGAGAAGAAGGCCGAAGAACTCAGCATCCTCGAAATGGAAAAAGGGTCGGGAGCGTTTACCGACTACTTCGTGCTGTGCAGCGGAACCAATCCGCGGCAGGTGCAGGCCATTGCCGATGAAGTGGAACTGCGGCTGAAAGCTGCGAACCTGCGTCCTGCCCATGTCGAAGGCTACAAGCAAGCCGAGTGGGTGCTGCTCGATTACGTGGATTTCGTCGTCCACGTATTCTCGGAAAAGGCGCGCAAGTTCTACGATCTCGAGCGGCTCTGGAAGACGGCCAAGCGGCTGGAAGTCTCCGACCTGAAGACGGTCGCGAAGAAGAAAGCGGCGTCGACCAAAGTTTCTACGAGCAAGGTGGCCGCGACGAGAAGGAAGAAGAAAGCGAAAGCCTAGAAACCTTCTTGCGGGTTTCTCAAGTCCTCCATGACATCGCAGGCAGACTCCAAGCCGGACTGGGGAACACAGTACCGGCTGGTGGCGTCGGAGAAGTGGAAGGCCAAGTCGGCCGCCATGGGCCAGCCTGTGACCGACGCACTGGTGGAATACGCGCAGCCGGTACCAGGCATGCGGGTGCTCGACCTGGCCAGCGGCACCGGCGAACCTGCAATCACACTGGCGTCTCGTGTCGGGCCCACTGGACACGTAACCGCGCTTGACTTGAGCGCGGGGCTGCTGGAGATTGCTGAGGAGCGAGCACGGACGCGCGGGCTCACGAACTTCACCACTCAGCAGGCTGATGCCCACAGCCTGCCTTTCCCCGACAACAACTTCGATCTCGCGACCTCGCGCTTCGGCGTGATGTTTTTCAGTGAACCTCGCGTTGCGTTGCAGGAACTGCGGCGCGTTTTGCGAACGGGTGCGCGGGCGTGCTTTCTGGCATGGGGTGCGTTTGATCAGCCTTATTGGCAGAGCATGATGGGCGTCGTGCATCGCCATGTAGGCGGGCCATTGCTCGATCCGAGCGGACCGAATCCGTTCCGGTTTTCCGAGCGCGGCAGTTTGTCGGCGGTATTGCGCAGTGCAGGATTCAACGGCGTCGAGGAAGAGACCAAGACATTGCCGTGGACGTGGCCTGGACCAGTCGAAGAAGTTTGGGAGCAGGCACGGGCCGTAGCGGTGCCGTTTCGTCCGATGCTTGAGCGCGTCCCGGCAGAGAAGTGGCCGGAGGTTCATGCCAAGGTGCATGCGGCTGTGCGACGTTATTCGGATGGTCAGAAGATCGCGTTCGGCGCGTCCGTCGTCCTGGCGTCGGGGAAGAAGTGAACGGGCTTTGCCTGTGAAGATCAAGATTGCGTGGATCGGGAAGGCGAAGGAGCCGGCGATCGCATCGCTGACCGAGGAGTATCTCAAGCGGATTTCACGGTACGCGCAAGTAGAAGGAGTTTCGCTGCGGGATGAAGCGGCCTTGCTCGAGACCTGCGGGCGGGCTGCGGGGACGAAAGGCGCTTCGAAGTCGACGTTGGTGCTGATGGATTCGCGGGGCAAGGAGATCTCGTCGGAACAGTTCGCCAAGTTCCTGGGAGACTATCAGGACCGAAATCCATTGCCTTTGATCTTTGCGATCGGTGGGGCGGATGGGTTTAGCGATGCCGCACGAGGCGCTGCGCAACATACGATTTCACTCGGGAAGATGACGCTGGCGCATGAATTGGCGCGAGTCGTTCTGCTGGAGCAGGTGTACCGGGCCTTTACCATTCTGAAGGGGCATCCGTATCATTCAGGGCATTGAGTGCGGGCGATGTCTTGGTGTAATTCTGACCTAACTTTTCTGGAGGATTCTGCATATGAAAACTGCCATCACACTTTTGATTGCGTTGCTGTCGATTCCCGTCTTCGGGCAAAACTCGAAGCCGGTTACTTTGCGAAGCATCCTGCTGGAGCAGTTGCACACGACCCATGACCAGAAGGACTGGTTCGTTCCCATTGATGTGGCGGTCGACGGGATGACGGCTGAGCAGGCGACCTGGAAAGACGGCAGCGGCAATCACTCTGTCGGGCAGCTGACCAATCATTTGCTGTTCTGGAACCAGCGGGAACTGGAGAAGTTCAAGGGCGAACCGGAAAAGAAGTTCAGCGGAAACAACGACGAGACATTCAACGACTTCGACACCAAGAAGTGGAACGACACCGTCAAGCAACTCAACCAGGTGATGAGCGACCTAGAGAAACTGGTCGAGACGATGGATGAGCAGAAGCTGCAGAAGTGGGCTCCGGAGATCGCCCGCATGGGTACGCACAATGCGTATCACATCGGACAGATCGTGTTCGTCCGCAAAGCACAGGGCTCGTGGAATCCGGAGAAGGGCGTGAAGTAAGGCCGAAGAGTGGCGAAGCACACGGTTCTGATGTGACGCAGGGACAGTCTTGATGCAACCTCGTCCAGTTTGACCCCTTGAAGACGACCATTGAGTTTGTCCCGAAGCGATCGGGGCTGCACAATCCTGCATAATTGACCGCCCACCGCGAGTCAGGGATAATGCCTGCTCCCAAGCTCCACTCCCCTCGACGGGTTCAACGCACGCCGGGAGTGTTTCAAGGAGGCCACCCCGTGCGATCGTTCTGGTCTTCTGCCTGTTGTTGTGTATGAGTGCGACAGTCCTCGCACAATCAAGTCCCACGCCGTTGATTGATTTACCGTTGGTGCCGACAAGCGTGACACCGGGAGGACCGACATTCGCACTCACTGTCAATGGTGCCGGGTTCGTCACAGATTCGGTCGTAAACTGGAACGGCTACCCCCGCCCGACGAAGTTCATCAGCAAGACGCGACTCACGACGGAAATCCCAGCCGAAGATATAGCGAAGGCAGGCACAGGCTCGATCACCGTAGCCAACCCCGGCTCGGCCAATCCAACGTCCAATGTTGCGTTCTTATCCGTCGTAGCACCGGTTAAGACGGTTGCGTTCGCGGGGTCACGCTTTTCGACATTCGGCAATCCCTGGTACTCAGTTTCTGGAGATTTCAACGGAGACGGTTTCCTCGACCTCGCGGTATCGAACTGGGAGACGAACCTTGCCGTCCTTTTGGGAAACGGCGACGGAACCTTTCAACGGGCCTTGACTGACTCATCCGCTTCCGATTCTGGGTCCCTGGCAAGTGGGGACTTCAATGGCGATGGCAAGCTTGACCTTGCGGTGACAAACACACAAGGAACAACGGTCTCAGTTTTCTTAGGCAACGGCGATGGAACATTTCAACCGCCTGTTGGGTATGTGACCACCACGAACCCCGGAAGCTTGGTGGTGGGAGATGTCAATCGCGACGGCAAGCTTGATTTACTTGTGATCGGAGCCTATGACGCGCAGATTTCGATTCTTCTCGGAAACGGAGATGGCACGTTTCAAGCGCAGACGATCCTTGACACTGCCGGCGGGCAAATTTGTTTGGGCGACTTCAATGGGGATGGTGTTCTGGATATCGGGATCGCCAATCAATTTAACACGGCAATTTACTTGGGGAAGGGGGATGGATCCTTTCTGGAGCCGAAATATTATGCAGGTATTAATAGTTTTCCTCAGTCCTTAGTGACCGCTGATCTGAACGGTGATGGCATCCTCGACTTGGTCATCGGCGGCTGGAATGGAATAGGCGTCCTGCTGGGCGAAGGACGCGGAGGTTTCGGTACACCGACGAACTACACCACCGGAAATACCTCCTACGACACGGCGACTGTTGTGGACCTCAATGGGGATGGTAAACCCGATATCGCGGTTGCCAATTCGTCAGACAATACCATCGCTGTGTTGCTCGGCAACGGCGACGGGACCTTCCAGCAACCGAGTTACTTTGAAGCGGGCGTGTTCAGTCTGGCAATAACGTTCGGCGACTTCAACGGAGACGGCGCGATGGACCTGGCGCTTTCGGCCTACGGATTCCCGGGCAGTGCAGGAGCGTTCATTTCTCAACAGACGAGCGGGGCGGCAGTGTTGTTCTCGCCGGCCGTTCTGTCGTTCCCTGTTCAAGTCGTGGGGACTCAAAGCACAGTCCAGTCCATAAAGATGACGAATGTCGGCAAGGAAACTCTCGACATCACTCGAATCGGAATATCCGGAACCGATCCTAGTGCTTTCAGTCAAACCAACAACTGCGGCACCCGCGTGGCGGCCGGGGACAGTTGCGATATCAACCTCACCTTCGCGCCGAGGAATCGTGGACCTCGGCCGGCGACGCTGGTTGTCGCAGATAGTGCCGTCAATGGGCCGCAGTCCGTTCCGCTCATCGGAACCGCGACTTGGGCAAGCCTGTCGCCTACCAGTCTTAATTTCGGCAACCAGAAAGTAGGGACAGTTAGTGTGGCACAATCGATCACGCTAACCAATGTTGGAAGCGGGTCGATGGCCATCTCCCAAGTCGGAATCGTGGGAGCAACCCCGCGAGATTTTCGTCAGACCAATAATTGCGGTAATGCGCTTGCCGCCCATTCACGTTGCACTATCAACATTCAATTCGCGCCAACCAGGCTCGGCTCGTTCAACGACCGCTTCGAAATCAAAGACAATGGGGGCGGGACGGTGCAGAAAGTTCCAGTGTCTGGAATAGGGAACTGATCTGGGATTCGGGCCGCAATAAGCCAGTTGTTTTATTGCGTGCATCGACGTGGTCAGTCTTAATTTCTTCGGTGCACTCTCTGTTGTGTTCAGCAGCACCTTCAAGAATCTGCTGGACCAAATCGTTGGTGTCCGCGCCAATAACGACGACTCCTGCCTTCGCACCCGTACATCAGACGCGCAGTACCCAATTCGCGCCCGAAACTGAGCTCTTTTGGCCAGACCTGGACAATCTCTGAATGATAGCTTTAGCGCCAGAATCGTTGGTGCGGGCGCCAAGCAGCCTGGCCACGCATTTCCAACGGACAATAATCTCGAATATGACGGGAAAAGGAAAAGTGCTGATTCGAACTATCAAACGAATCCCAGCCTTCTGCGTTTTCTTTTTAGGCGTAATTCTCACCAGCGTAGGGCAGGACCTGCCCAACTCAAAGGATCCGGCGGGGATGAAACGTTACGAAGGAAGCGAGCTGATCGGCTATCGCGCCCCGAGGTTTGATGAGTATCTATTACCGCTTAGCCCACCAACAAACTTTAGTCCTCCTGCCTACGAAAAAAGCAAGCCGGTAGAGGGTCAGGTAAGCTACTACACCTATCTCGCCCCAGCCGGGCGGTCGCCGGCAGAACTATTTCGCAATTACAAGCAAGAATTTCAGCGCCTGGGCATCGAGGTTCAGTATGAGAAAAATGCTGGGCAACCTGGGGACTTTGGCAGCACCTTTGACAAAATCGATAATGACTGCGACCTCGCCCAGATCCTTACTTATGACGGTGCCGATGAACGCCTCATGGTGGGTCAGAGTCGGGATGCCAAGCCTAGCTACTACATGGTGTTCGTGACTGCTTACAATGATGGAGTCATTCCAGAGCGCCTGCAGGGCAGAGTGGAAAAGGGTCGCGCTCTTGCACAACTCGTAGTCATCTCGCCTGACGTGCTCGAAAAGAAAATGGCATTCCTGAACGCGGATGACATGAAACGATCCATTCACGATTCAGGCGAAGTTGCGGTCTACGGCCTGTACTTCGATACCGACAAGGACGCGATCAAATCCGAGTCGCAGATCGTCCTGGCCGAAATCGCGAAATTGTTAAAGAGCGAGCCTTCTCTGCGCTTGCATATCGTCGGGCACACGGATAACCAGGGAAAGCCCGACTACAACCTCGACTTGAGTCACCGGCGTGCAAACAGTGTCGTTGCGGAGCTGAGCAGCAAATACGGGATCGGCTCAAACCGTCTGGATGCGTTCGGCTGTGGCATGTATTCCCCTATCGCATCCAATGAGGCGGAAATCGGCCGTGCGAAGAACCGGCGAGTCGAACTTGTGCAGTGGTAGTTACCGGACTGCTTAAGTGAAGTGTTTGCTGACTTATTGGCGATATACGCTATCGCAAGCATTGAAGCCAGGCGAGCCTGATTTCTTCGGCGCGCTCTCGGTTGCGCCCACAAGCACTTTCAGAATTTCGTGGGCCAAGTCGCTTGCGTCTGCATCCTCCATGTTCGTGAGCACGACAACGCCGGCCTTTTGTGCGGGCGCAATTGTGAAGGCGGTGCTCGTACCTTGCTGGCCGCCGTTGTGTCCTACGGATGCGATTCCATCCTCGTTTCCGTTGCCCCAGCCCAGACCGTAGGAATCCTTTGATCCGTCGGAAGGCTTCAGGGGAGTCCACATCAGATCGCGGGTGGCGCGCTTGACCAGCTTGTCGTTGAGGATTGCGACCTCGAATTGGGCCATGTCTTCCGCGGACGACAACCATCCGCCGCCGGGAATCTTGTAGCTGGAGTCGAGGAAGTCCGCGTTCTGCACCGTGCCTGAGTCTGTCTTCTGATAGAAGCGGGTGCGATAGGGGATGATGGCAAAGCGATCGTCGACCTGGGTGTGCTCCATGCCGGCCGGCGCGAAAACATTCTGGCGCACGAAATCTACGTACTTGCTGCCGGAGGTCCCTTCGATGACGCAGCCGACCAGAGTGTAGCCCTGAGTGGAGTAGTGAAACTGCTTGCCGGGCTCGGAGAGCAACGCGTCGTTTTTGAAGAAGTCGAGGCCGCCTTGGATCGGATTGTCGAAGTGCCTGGTGTTGCCGATTTCGAGATCATCGGGGCCGGTTTTGTAATGACGGATACCGGCGAGGTGTCCCATCACCTGGCGTGTGCTGATCGGCCACGGCTTCTGAGGAAATGCCGGGCAATATCTCTGGACAGGGGCGTCCAGATCGAGACGCCCGCGCTCCCAGAGTTGCATGGCGGCGGTCGCCGTCAGCGACTTGGAGATCGATGCGAGACGGAAGAGCGTGTGTTCGCTGGCGGGTGAGTTGTTCTCGACGTCGGCCAAGCCGAAGCCGCCGCCCCACTCATACTCGCCGTTCTCAACGACTGCGACTGAGAGTCCGGGGACGTGGGTGGAGGCCATGAACTTCGAGACCGCAGCTTCGATCCGAGTGCGCTTCTCCGGAGAGAGCTTCGAGTCCTGCGCGGCGGCCAGGTTCGCAGTCGCTACCAGGAAGAGAGCGATCAGTAGGGAGGCAATGCGGAGTTGTGGAAAAGCGAATAGGCCGGGCTTCTTGAAGTCGCGACTCAGGCTCATAGTCTCCCAATCGTAAACATGCGCTATGGAACGATGACGAACCGGCGGCCCTGCTGGTCGCGGTCCCATGCGGTCTCGATATCAGCCAGAGGTACGCGCTCGGTGTCGATGCGGAGTATACCTTGTGCGACCCGGTCGAGGAGCTGCCGCATGGCTTCCAGCCAGGTTTCTGGCGCGGTCGGCGCGCTGCCGGTTCCGGCGCCGAGAATTTCGAGGCGGGAGCTGCGCAACGTGGCGGCGGCAAGCGAGATCGTGGCTCCTGCGCTCTCGCCGACTTGCACCAGGCGCGTTCGGGTTGCCGAGGGTCGCATATCTTTCCGCGTCATCGAAGCAAGCAGAGCCTCGATGGGCGGGCCCCAAACATAATCGAGGATGACATCGAACCCGGTCTCGCCAGCTTCACGAACGAATGCTGCCACGAGGTCGGGGTGCGATTGATCGAGCGAAACGGTTGCGTCGGCACCCAGCTCATGAAGAGACGCGAGAATCCGCGGGTTCCTTCCAGCGGCGACGACTCGTTTCGCGCCGAGCAGCTTGGCGGTTTGGATGGCAAGTTTCCCAGTAACTCCCGTAGCGCCCAAGATCAGAACAGTCTCGCCAGGAGCGAGTTGGGCGCGCCAGACGAGCGCTCCCCAAGCGGAGAGGCCAGGGTTCAAGACTGCTGCAGCGATCTCGTCATCGATTTCAGGAGGAAGAGGAAAGCAGCGGGGACGTGCCACGACTGTGCGCCCCGCCATTGCGCCGTAAGGCGGACGAGGCATGCCGAAGAATACGCGCGTGCCGTCTTCCAGGACACCGGCACCGTCGGTTCCGCAAACCGCGGGAAGGCTGCGATAGCTAGCGTAATGTGCACCGCCGGCAATTTGTTTGTCGACCGGCTTCAAGGCGGCGGCGCGAACTTCGACCAGAACCTCTCCCGCGCCCGGGACGGGATCGGAGAACTGCTCGCAACGGGGAGGCTGACCGAGCGTGTGCACCACGGCCGCATTCATGAGAGTGAGTTCCGGAAAGAGTCGTTCCAGCGGATGCTACTTCCGCAGCCGGGAAGTTTAGCCCCAGAATGTTTAAGACGTGTTACTGCGTGACCGTGGCCTGATAGCTTACCGCTTGCCAGTGCCCAGTGCGGCGGACCCATACACGGGTGTAGCGATAGGGTCCGCTGAAATCCTCGCCCAGCTGGTGACCCTTCACGTCGGCCCGAGCCGTGACCACAGCGGTGTCGCCATAGACTCGCACAACCATATCGCTCACGTTAATGGTGTCGTAGCGGAGTTGGCCGCTCTTGCGAGCTGCGAGAGTGTCTTGTTTCGTGGTCACCTGGCCGAGGGGAGTGATCGCGACATAGTCCTCAGCGAGGGTTCGTGCGGAGAAGTCGGCATCGCGGCGGAGGCTGGCTTCGCGCGCCTGCCGCTCCATGTCCACAATCTCTCGAATCGCTGACTCGTCGCCAGTATCCATCGGTCGCGGATGCACGGCAACGTGCTGCGCCGAAAAAGCCGGCAGCGCAAGAATCAACGACAACAACAACACTGCACACCTGTTGATCACGATGAGACCTCCGCGGTTCGCGAGGGGACAGAGATCCGCCTGACCGAGCTACGAAACTTTGGATGCTTGAGTTCCGTGGAAAAGTTCTCCGCTGCGAAATTAATGTTGACCGCGATGGCTCGCCGGTATTCGTGCTTCACCGAGACCCTCACTTCCATACAACGTTGACTGGAAGCAGTCTGTTTCATTTGCTTTTATGGGAATACCGAGCGGATGCGTGTCCCGAAAACCTGCCCCACTGCCAGGAAAGAGAGCAACTCCCCTTCCATGTAGAGTATCGCCTAAATGCTTGACAGGATAGAGGCAAGCGCAGTGGCCAGCCGGTCGGTTCCTGTCCACTATGGGACTGCACTGTCCAGTTTCGGACAGAAGTGTTTCAAGTTCGCCGATCTCTTTATGCTGATTGGAATCGAGCGGGTCGACGCACAGGCAGAGTGGCATCTAGTAGAATCAATCGTTCCGATTGCCCATGCCTGACATCCGACGTGGTCTCATCATCGTAAACACCGGGCCGGGCAAAGGCAAAACGACCGCTGCCATGGGAACGGGGTTACGAGCGGTCGGGCAGGGGATGCGGGTCTTAATGCTGCAATTCCTGAAGGGCTCGTGGCACTACGGTGAACTTGATGCGGTGCAGGCCTTCGGCGACAAGTTCGTGATGAAGCAGATGGGACGCGGCTTCGTGAAGGTCGGCGCGGAGAAGCCGGACTCGGAAGATGTAAAGATGGTGGAGGAGGCCTGGGCGGAAGCCGATCGCGCGATTCAATCGGGTGAGTGGGATCTGGTGATTCTGGATGAGATCAACTATGCCATCAGCTACGGCATGCTAGATCCCGCGAAGGTGGTCGAGAGCCTGAAGAAGAAGCCAGAGATGGTGCATGTTATCTTGACGGGTCGGAATGCGCACCCCACAATCGTCGAGGTCGCCGACACGGTTACGGTGATGCAGCAAGAGAAACATGCGTATGAGAAGGGCGTGATGGCGCAGAGAGGGATTGAGTACTAGTTCAGTACCTGGTACTCAGTACTCGGTACTCAGAAATAGCTGCCCGTTTTGTGCCTGGTTTTAGTGGCGACTGCTCACTGGCAACCAACAACTTTTATGGCTTGGTTTAAACGCGAATCCGGCGAGTTGGATACTTCGGGCGAGAAGAAGGTTCGCACCGAAGGCTTGTGGGTGAAGTGTGAGAACTGCCGCCAGATCATCTGGAAAAAGGATCTGGAAGAGAACATGAACGTCTGCCCGAAGTGCGACAAGCACTTCCGCATCGACGCGCGCACCCGGCTCGCCCAGTTGCTCGACGACAACCGGTACGACACCTTCGATGGGGACATTGCGTCGACCGATCCGCTGAAGTTCGTGGACTTAAAGCCTTACTCATCGCGCCTGAGGCAGGCGCAGCACGACACCGGACTGAAAGATGCCATTATCAACGCGCAGGGTAAGTTGATGGGGCGTCCGGTGGTGGCGAGTGTGATGGAGTATGCCTTCATCGGCGGAAGCATGGGCGCGGTTGTGGGGGAAGCGATTACACGGGCTATCGAACGGGCGGCGGAGCAGTGCACTCCTCTTATTATTGTGTCCGCGTCGGGCGGGGCCCGGATGATGGAAGGCGTAATCAGCCTGATGCAGCTGGCCAAAATTTCTGCGGCGCTGGCGCGCCTCGACAAGGCGAAGGTTCCCTACATCTCTCTGCTGACCGATCCGACGACCGGTGGCGTGACCGCTTCGTTTGCCATGCTGGGCGACTTGAACATCGCGGAACCGGGAGCGCTTATTGGATTTGCCGGGCCGCGGGTGATCGAGCAGACGATCCGACAAAAATTGCCGCCCGGATTTCAGCGCAGCGAGTTCCTCCTAGAACACGGCATGTTAGACGCAGTAGTGCCCCGCAAAGAGCTGAAGCCTTATATCGCGCGGGCGCTCGATTTTATGTCCGCGTAAAGCGGCTTTCAGCTCTCAGCTTTCAGCCGTCAGCCGTCAGGTAACACCACGCTCGCTTCCCCGCCATTTTTCAGGCACACGCAACGCTGGTAATCTGAGAATTAAGCTGATGGCTGACAGCTGAGAGCTTCCCAATGTCCTACGAAACCGCAGTAGCGAGCATGTTTGCGCTTGGGCACGAGTTGGCCCATACGCCGTCGAACAAGTTCGACCTGGCGCACATGCGGGTGCTATTGGGGGCGATGGATCATCCTGAGCGGGCGTTTCCCAGCGTCCTGATTGCAGGAACGAACGGGAAGGGATCGACGGCAGCGACGCTGGCTTCGATTTTGCGTGCGTCGGGGTTGAAGACTGCGCTTTATACTTCGCCGCATCTGATGCGGATCAACGAGCGGATCCGCGTCAATGGGCAAGAAATCGGAGATGATGATTTTGCGCGGCTGCATGGCGAAGTCGATCGGGTGGCGGGGCGTTTGGTGGAGGAGGGGGCGCTGCCCTGGCATCCTAGTTTCTTCGAAATGATGACGGCGATTGCTTTCGCGCATTTTGCGCGCGAGCGGGTGGAGATTGCGGTGCTCGAAGTTGGCATGGGCGGGCGGCTGGATGCGACCAACGTGGTGGAGCCGCTGGTCAGCGTGATTACCGACATTTCGCTGGATCATCAGAAGTTTTTGGGCAATACGGTGGGCGAGATCGCGCACGAAAAGGTTGGAATCATTCGGGCGGGGGGAGTGGTCGTGACTTTGCCGCAACAGCCCGAAGCGAACGACGTGATCGGGAATACGATTCTGGAACTCGGGGCGCGAGGAGTGAGTGCGGTGCAGTATGTGCCTCCAGTTTCGCCAGGGAGTGCGGACTACTTTGTGGCGGAGAGAATCGACCAGGGTTTGACCGTAGAGAAATCTGCTAAGGGCGCTGCGAATGGCAACCCACGGGGAATGTATCGGTACCCACTTCAGGTGATGGGGACGGAGATTTTGGTGGAGACACCGTTGGTTGGGCGACATCAGCTTCGCAATGTGGCGCTTGCAATTGCGGCGGCGGAGGAACTGGCGCGGCTGAGAACTGGGGTCATCACTCCGCATTCGATTGAGCGCGGAATTCGGGAGACGCGATGGCCGGGAAGATTTGAGGTGCTGGTTGCGGGCGAGGGATGGCCGGAGGTGGTGTTGGATGTGGCGCACAATCCGGCGGGTGCGTGGGCCCTCCGCTCCGCCCTTTCGGAGCGGTTTGACGACCGTCCGCTGATTTTTGTTTTCGGGGCGATGCGTGACAAGGCAATCTCAGAGATGACCGAGATCCTGTTTCCGCTGGCCGAGCGGGTGATTGCGACGCGGCCGGAGAATCCGCGGTCTGCGTCGCCGGACGAGATTCGGCAGGCGGGGAGCCGCACGGGGGCCGAGATCGAGGCGGTCGACGCTGTGGGTACGGCCCTGTCTCGAGCGCGCCAGATCGCCGGACCGAATTCGGTGCTCGTGGTCACCGGATCGATTTATCTGGTGGGAGAGGCGATGCGTGTTCTCGGAGTTCGCACCTGAAGCTGGTGCAATGCAAGAACGATTAACCACAAAGGACACGAAGTATCACGAAGGAATTCATTGTCGTCAGTTTCTTCGCGTGTGACGTCGTGCCAGTGATCGTGGACAGTAGGCGGATTTTGCGAGACGTTTCACCTAGAATGGAAGTGTGCACGAAGTGAAATCATCGGTTGAGCAAGTGGAGGACGGCCGGGTTGAAGGTCGCGACGTGGAGAGCAGCCAGCCGGCAGGCGGCGGGCCCCGAAGCGTGCCAGTTGCCCCTGTGAGGCCAAGTCCCCACGCTATTCCAGGGCTGAAACATGGATGGCTCAGCCGGTTGCGCTCGTACCTGATTCTAGATCCGCTGATCTGGGTCTACACATTGGTGATGGGTCTGCTCGCGATTCCCGGGGGAGTGTTCGATCGCAGCGGACGGCGGTTGCACTGGTTCTCGTACCGCTGGTCGTGGCTGATCATGAAGACGATCTTTTCGCCGGTCAAGGTAACCGGACTCGACAAGATCGATACCACGAAGCCGCATGTCTACGCGGTCAATCACGCGTCGGCGTTGGATATTCCGGTGCTTTATACCCACCTGCCGTTTCAGTTCCGCATCGCCTTCAAGAAGGAGTTGCTATCGTATCCTGTCGTGGGCTGGCAGCTGAGGCGTTCGGGACAAGTCTGCATCGACCAACAGAACCCTTCCCACTCGATCAGTAGCATCCGTGCTGCGTTGAAGGGGTTGAAGGCGGGACTGCCGCTGGTGATTTATCCGGAGGGCGGACGTACGCCGGATGGGGAGATCAAACCGTTCCTGGCGGGAGCGTTCTTTCTGGCAATCAAGGCGCAGGTGGATATTGTTCCGGTCGCGCTGGTGGGAACGTACGAGCTGCTGCCGATGAATACCTACCA
The DNA here is from genome assembly GCA_963722365.1 of uncultured Acidobacteriaceae bacterium. Classification (GTDB taxonomy): domain Bacteria; phylum Acidobacteriota; class Terriglobia; order Terriglobales; family Acidobacteriaceae; genus Sulfotelmatobacter. The sequence goes on along the minus strand of CAVRLM010000010.1, from coordinate 206,753 downwards.
CATCAAGTGCCGTCCGCTGGAGATGCGGGTGGGAGAGCCCATCGCAACGACGGGGCTGACCATGAAGGATCTGGAATCGCTTTCTGCACGAGTGCAGAAGGCAGTCGAAGATTTGTACTACCGCTGAGCCGATCCTACTCTCAACACCAATCGAAGCTAGGCTGCCTTCGTGCCTTCATCGCAGAGTCGTTGATAGTGTTCCCGGCCGCGCTCGTATCCGCGGGTAAACGCTGCTTCAACATCCTTGCCGGGATACTCGCGTTGCAAGTCTTCAAGGCCGGCGGTCATTGCGGCAGAAACCTGATCGAATTCCATGCAACGGGTTCTGGCGTGGAGGGCCGCTTCAAAGCCGCGGCGGAAATACTCTTCGTCTTCCGAGAAACTCTTTCCGGACTTCGCGTAGTGGCTCTCTTCGGCGCTGCGCAGGCCGATCCACCACTGCTCACGAGCTGCGTCAACGGATTCGGCTCCCTGCATCTTCAGCATTTCGCGAATCAGCGAGGCGGCCTGATTGTCCTCGGCAAGGACAATCACAACGGTTCGGCCCTGGCGCAGTGCGTCTTCATAGACGAAGATTTCGTCTTCGGGAAGGCCTTCGGTGAAGGAATTTTCCATCTTGTTGCCAGCGGTGGCGCCGATGGTCGCGCCGGCGGCGCCCAGCACTGCGGCACCCAACAGGCCGAGGGCCGTAATCGGTCCAAGGCCCGGGACGAGCGCCATCAGCAGAGAGCCCCCGGCGAAGCCAACACCTCCACCGGTGAGAGCTCCGATAGCAGCGCCCATGCCGGGCTGTTCGGTCGTATCAGTCGGGACGGATTGGATTTCCTTGTTCAGTTGATCCACTGCACCGGGGGTCAGGAGGGTGATTCGGTCGGCTGGAATACCGGCCTCGAGGGCCTCATTCACGGCGTTTTCGCCGCGAGTTCTGGTCTTGAATACTCCACTAATGGCTTCCATACGTCACATCCTTAATTCGTTTGACTGACCCAGGTTGGTGCGCCGTCGCTTGCGGTAGGCATAGCATGAAAGCCACACCTAATTAATCAGATGCCAAAATACCTTGGTCGGGTCTACTTGAAAAATATTTCAGCTCATTTTTTGGATTCCGTAACCTTTTGCCGGACTTCGCGGTTTACCTTAGGTTAAGACCAAACGGCGGAGAATTCGTTGAAGGCTCTGAAGAAAGAAGCGGACGAGCGGCTTCTGATCGAGGCTGCGCAGCAGGATCCCGCCCGCTTTGCCGAGCTCTACGAAATCAATTTCGAACGGGTCTATGCCTACGTAGTGCGTCGGGTGGGCAACCGCACCGAGACCGAAGACCTGACCTCGGAAGTGTTTCATCAGGCGCTGGCGAACCTGAAGCGATTTGAGTGGCGCGGCATTCCGTTCGCCGCATGGCTGTTCCGCATCGCGGCGAATTTGATCTCGGACCGGTGGCAACGTTCGGGTCGCGAAGTTCTGGATGCTTCAGGGACGATTGATTCCGCACAGGTAAGTCCGACGGAGATTGAAGAAGTGGAACGTCGGGCCACTCTGTTTCGCCTGGTCGACACCTTGCCCGCCGAGCAGCGGCGCGTGGTAGTGCTGCGGTTTGTGGAGCAGAAAAGTATCAAGGATGTGGCGCGGGAGATTCGCAAGACTGAGGGGGCCGTGAAGCAACTACAGTTCCGCGCGCTCAGCAGCTTGCGGGCGCGCATGGAGGGTGCCGATGCCTAAGCGCTCTCTGAACCCGGGGAATAACGATAGGAAGCAAATTGAGCAGCTCAACAAAGCTGTCGAAACTATGCTGTCACGGTCCGACGGCAAGGTTCCGAAGGTGGCGGGCATTGATCCACTCTTGCGGATTGCCGCCGACTTGCGCACCCTACCGCGCGAAAGTTTCAAGGCCCGATTGAAGTCTGAATTCGAGGGAGGTAAGCGTATGTCTACTATTGCTGAACCTGTGGCAGCCGTTCGCGTAACTGCATCGCCCAGGTTAGCGTTCCGAGACGCTGCCAAAGCGATCGAGTTTTATCAGCGCGCTTTGGGTGCAAAGGAAACGTTCCGTTTCGAGGTTGGAGGCACAATCCCGCATGCCGAGATAATGATCGGTGATTCGACTATTGATCTCGCCGACGAATGGCCCGAGGGAGGCCGCTTCAGCGCGGAAACTCTGGGCAAGTCGCCTATATCGCTGGTCATCCAGGTACCTGACGTGGACGCGTTCGCCGAGCGCGCGGTGGCGGCGGGAATGAAAGTTATCCGCCCTCTGGCCGATCAGTTCTACGGCCGGCGCGATGTGACCCTGGAAGATCCCTTCGGATATCAGTGGACGGGGATCACCGTGAAAGAAGAAATGTCGGTGGAAGAGATGCACCGCCGCATGGAGCGCTTGACGAAAGGCCCAGAGGACGGCGACATACCCAAAGACAAAGGAAAAGCCGTTAGCCCAATTCCTCGCGGCTACCGCACAGTTACGCCGTACCTGGTGGCGCAGGACGCGAATGTGGTGATCGATTTTGTGAAGCGGACGTTTGGCGGAGAGGAGCTCTTCCGTGCAGTGGGTTCCGCGGGAGGGTACCACTGTGAGGTTCGGGTGGAAGACTCGATGCTAATGATCGGCGGCGGCGGGCCTGGTGTGACGTGGAAAGGCGAGTCGCTGTTGGGAGCGTTCCACGTCTATGTTCGCGATTGCGATGCCGCGTACGAGCGGGCGTTGCAGGCGGGCGCCAAGTCACTACAGACGCCTGCCGATCAGGAATACGGAGAGCGTTCCGCCAGCGTGGTGGATGCGGCGGGCAATCATTGGTATATCGCGACCTACAAAGACACTGGCTACAAGTCGGAAGGCGCGCCCACAATCCAGCCGTATCTGCATCCGCTGCGAGCGGAGCCGGTGGTGCAATTCCTGAAGCGCGCGTTTGGGGCGGAGGAACTGGGGCGGTACACATCGCCGGACGGCGTGGTCCACCATACGACATTGAAGATCGGCGACTCGCATCTGGAAATGGGCGAGGCTCATGGTGCCTACCAGCCGATGAAATCGATGTTTTACCTCTACGTGCCGAATGTGGACGATGTATACCGGACTGCGCTGGCGGCGGGGGCGAAGCCCATGAACGAACCGGCGGATCAGCCTTACGGCGATCGTGTGGGAGCCGTGACGGATATCTTTGGCAATCAGTGGTGGATTGCTACGCACTTAAAGGATGTGGCGCACTAGACTCTTAACAGCGATGTCATCCTGAGGTCCGCGATCTTGGCGGGCCACGGATTCGCACGGATATACCAAGAGATTCTCGTCTTTCATCCGTGAACATCCGTGTACAATCCGTGGCCCACTTTGGCTGCCGCTATCCCTCTCTGGGTTTGACCCTCTCGAATCCCTTCAATAGACTGAAAGATTCAGAACACCTGCGGGTCCCACATTATGGCTGACAGCATTCATGTAAAGCTCCCGGACGGGAGCGTGAAGGAAGTTCCTAAGGGTACGACTGCGCTCGATATTGCGAAGTCGATCAGTCCACGTCTGGCGGATGCGGCGTTGGCCGCGAAAACCAACGGCGACCTGATCGACCTCACCCGGCCGCTCGAAAAAGACACCGACCTCACCCTGTTGACCGACAAGGCTCCCGAGTCGCTCGAGGTGTACCGGCATTCGACCGCGCATCTGCTGGCGGCGGCGGTGCTGGAACTCTTCCCGGAGACCAAGCTCGGGCACGGGCCGGCCACCGAGACAGGATTCTTCTACGACTTCTACCGGCCCACGCCATTTACGCCCGAGGATCTGGAGAAGATCGAAAAGAAGATGCAGGAACTGGTGCAGCAGAACATTCCCTATGCGCGCGAATTTCTGCCACGTGATCAGGGGCTGGCCGAGTTCAAGAAAGACGGCGACTTCATGAAGTGCCATTTCATCGAGCAGTTCACCAAGCCCGATGAAAAGATTTCGATCTACCGAACTGGTAAGTTCACGGACTTCTGCCGCGGGCCGCACATTCCGTCGACGGGAAAGATCAAGGCGTTCAAGCTGTTCAACATCGCGGGGGCGTACTGGCTGGGAGACGAAAAGAACCCGCAGCTGCAACGCATCTATGGGACTTCCTTCTTCTCTAAAAAAGACCTCGACGATTATCTGAAGCATCTGGAAGAGACCAAGAAGCGCGATCACCGCGTGCTGGGCAAGCAGCTGGATCTGTTTTCGATTCAGGAGCTGGCCGGACCGGGACTGATCTTCTGGCATCCCAAGGGCGGCATCATCCGCAAGGAGATGGAAGACTGGATGCGCGAGCAGTATCTGAAGCGTGGCTACTCGCTGGTCTACACGCCGCACGTGGCGCGGCGGCAGTTGTTCTTTACCTCGGGGCACGAGGGCTACTACTCGCAAAATATGTTCGACGCCATGGAGCTCGACGACGCCGAATATCGTCTGAAGCCGATGAACTGTCCCGGGCACATCCTGATTTACCGGGATTCGCTGAAATCGTATCGTGATCTGCCGGTGCGATTGGGCGAATTGGGTACGGTGTACCGTTACGAGCGCTCAGGGGTGATGCACGGCCTACTGCGGGTTCGGGGATTTACGCAGGACGATTCGCACATCTTCTGCACGCCGGAGCAGATTGAAGATGAGATCGGCAATTGCCTGGATTTTGCCCTGGACGTACTGAAAGATTTTGGGTTCGAGAAGTTCCAGACCGAACTTTCAACCTGGAATCCCGATGACCGCAAGAATTTTGTGGGCAGTGAAGAGCAATGGCTCCACGCCATCCAATCTCTTGAAAATGTGCTCAAGCGGAAGAATGTCGAGTACAAGACCATCCCGGGCGAAGCGGCGTTTTACGGACCGAAGATCGATATCAAGCTCGTGGATGCGATTGGCCGCTTGTGGCAACTCTCTACGGTGCAGGTCGACTTCAACCTCCCGCAACGCTTCGGCCTTGAATACGTCGCCGAGGATGGTTCGCGCAAGCAGCCAGTGATGGTGCATCGCGCTTTGTTCGGGTCGGTGGAGCGCTTCTTCGGCGTGCTGCTCGAGCATTATGCGGGCGCGTTTCCGGTGTGGCTCTCTCCGGTGCAGGCCGTGATGATTCCGATCAGCGAGCGGCATGCGGAATACGCGAACAAAGTTGCAGCGCAGTTGAAAGCCGTTGGCGTGCGAGTCGAGGTGGATGCGCGCAACGAAAAGATGAACGCGAAGATCCGCGAGCATGCCATGCAGAAGGTGCCGTTCCTGCTCGTCGTCGGCGACAAAGAGGCTGAGGCGGGCAAGGTCAACGTGCGCTCGCGCGGAAAAGAGAAGACCGAGGACATGCAGGCGTCGGATTTCGTGGAGAAGATCGGGAAGCTGATCGCGGAAAAGAGCCCGAGCCTCTAATATTCCCTTGGCGGATTTGAGGCAGCCTCGGCGGAGGCTGTCGCTGGGGCGAGCGCTCGTTCCAGAAATTTATCCCAATCAATCTGTTACGAATCCCGAACGGCCGGCACTATTCCCTAGACGGGGCGGGCCCGCAGGGATAATGTGATTTCTTCTTCCCCTCCGGAAACGGCTCAATGAATCAAATCAGACACGCAGCCTTTTTCAGGCCGCGCGAGAAAGAGTGCAACCATGAGCATTGGACACTATGGCTGGGTACCGGATTTGCCGGATCAGCGCGACTTGGTATATGCGGCTCCAGCAGCGACGATTATGGCGCTCCCCACTGCCGTCGATCTTCGACCGCATTGCCCACCAGTCTACGATCAGGGTCAACTGGGCAGCTGCACGGGCAACGCGATCGCCGGAGCCTTCGAATTTGAGCGGCTCAAACAGGGGCTCAGCGACTTCGTTCCCTCACGCCTGTTTATTTATTACAACGAGCGCGTAATCGAGCACACCGTCAATTCCGACGCCGGCGCCCAGATCCGTGACGGTATCAAGGTCGTAGCAAAGCAGGGCGTTCCGCCCGAGGCCGACTGGCCATATGATGCCAGCAAGTTCGCGGAGAAGCCTCCGGCAAAAGCCTATAGCGATGCCGCCAAGAACCAGGTGACTTCATATCACCGGGTCAGCCGCGTGCTGAACCAGTTCAAGGGATGCCTTGCTTCCGGCTATCCCTTCGTACTCGGCTTCACCGTGTATGACTCCTTTGAAAGCGCACAGGTCGCGCATTCGGGACAACTCAACATGCCGCAACCGGGCGAGGCGGTTGTGGGAGGCCACGCCGTCACGGCCGTTGGCTACGACGACAAGCACCAGCACTTCATCATCCGCAATTCGTGGGGCCCTGATTGGGGTCTGAAGGGCTATTTCACGATGCCCTATCAGTACCTCATGGAACCGAACCTCTCGGACGATTTCTGGACGATCTGTCTCGTCGAGAACGCGGGTGGAGGCGGCAGAAGGCCGACACCGAAGAAGAAGAAAAAAAAGCACTGACGGCAGGCCATTTCTAACCAGTCGATTCAGGACCGGACGCGGACTTTCATGGCGAAAGTCTGCGCCGGTTCCGGTCCGCTTTTCCATGAGCGCTGGTAGGCGAGGGCAAGCGGGCAGGTTCCGGGCGCGACGGTGCGAAAGCGCCAGGAGTGTGTGCCGCTGCCGCCGGTTTTTCCGGAGGCGGGCTGAAAGGATTGACTAACCAGCGCGCATACGGGGTCGACGCTGCCGGTCAGTGTCCACTGGTAGCCGGCAGTCCGCGTTTCGGGCAGAGAAAGCTCGAACTCCTCGCCGACCTTGATTTCGACATCGCTTCCGTTTGCACTCTCGCCGAATTGCATGGGCGCGCCCTACCCTGGTTCGCTGTACAAGTTAGTTGTACATGGCCCGCTAGTGGTTGGCTCGACGGTCGAAGTCCCGTAGCTATATCGCATATTGCTGAGCGGTGCCTTCCAGGTTGTACCATGTCTTCGTGCATTCGTTGGCGGCGCAACTTGTGAACCACATCCGTCGGCAGGAATTGCTGCGGGCCGGAGACCGCGTAGGTGTGGCCGTTTCCGGAGGGATTGATTCGGTCGCGTTGTTGCGGATGCTCCTGGAATTGCGGAGCGAACTGGGGATTGTCCTTTCTGTTGTGCACTTCAATCACAGGTTGCGTGGGGCGGAGTCGGACGGCGATCAGCAGTTTGTTGGGAGCTTGGCGCGTGAGTTCGATCTGGAGTTTTTCGTCGACGGTGAAGATGTGGCTCAGAGGGCGGCGGAGGAGCATGTCAGCGTCGAGACCGCGGCGCGCGAGTTGCGGTATGGATTCTTTCGGCATCTCCTGGGATCGGAGGACGGTGTAGGTCCTTCGGGGGCTGAAGCGTCAGTTCATGAGGGGGCGGCGAATCACAGCGCTGAAAGCGCTGCGCCATCCAAAGGCCAGGCATCAAAAAACCAGTCGTACAACCGCGGCCCTGAAGGGCCGCTCTTCCACGGCGCTGGTTTGGACAAGATCGTCACCGGGCACACGCTCGATGACCAGGCTGAAACTGTGCTCATGCGGATCATTCGTGGGGCTGGGCTGCGGGGATTGGGCGGGATTCATCCGCGCATTTTGGTTGAGGATGATGATGGCGAAGCAACCGGCGAGATCGTTCGTCCACTGCTTGGGATTCGGCGGCGCGAGGTGGAGCGGTATCTCAGGGACATCGGACAAGCTTGGCGCGAGGACTCAACCAATTCGGACGCACGGTTCACGCGCAATCGCGTGCGCAAACTGGTAGTGCCGCTGCTGGAGCAGGAGTTCAATCCCGCCGTGGCCGAGAATCTGTCGGAGTTTGCGGAGATTGCTCGCGGGGAAGAAGATTACTGGGAAAACGAAATCTCTGGATGGGTGGGGACGACGGTGCAGTGGTCGCAGCCCGAGTGGGCGCGTACTGCATCTGGGGCGGAGGGACTCGTTCAGATCGCAGGGCTCGGAACCACCAAGGACCCCACTTCTCACGCAAAAAACGCGCGAGAAATGGGGTACCCTGAAACCGATGACCTACGCTCGCGAATTGAGAATGCTCCTTGGCTGGTGATGAACGCTTCGGTGAGTAGGATGTGGTTTCTCGGCGAAACGGTCGCCGCGCAGCGCCGGCTGGTCAAGGCGATTGGCGAGAACGCAGGCATTCCCCTGGAGTTCAAGCACGTCGAGGAGATCCTGCGAGTTGCGAGCGAGGACTCCTCGGGCAAGGAATTGTCGCTGCCTCTGGGTTGGAAGCTTTTAGTGGAACCGGAGGAGTTGGTATTTGTAACTCCCGATTTGCGGGCGCCGCATCCTCCGCAGGATTATGAATACGATCTGCCCGTGCCAGGGCGAATTCGGGTTTACGAATCGGGCTCATCCATCGAGGTTAGGCGGGTTCCCGATGGGGCAGATGAGCGGTATAATCCTGATCATCTTCTGGACACAGAATCTCTGCCTGGACCGTTAAAGGTGCGGAACTGGCGTCCCGGAGACCGATTCTGGCCGGCTCACACGAAGTCCCCCAAGAAGATCAAGGAGCTGCTGCAAGATCATCATGTGGCCCAGCCAGAACGCAAGTGTTGGCCAGTGGTCGTAAGCGGCGAGCAGATCGTGTGGATGCGAGGCTTTCCGTCCGCGTCGGGGTTTCGCGGGAAGCCGGGGCGCGCGGCCATCGCGATTCTGGATGAGCCTTTTTCGAATTACCCGACCAACGAAATTGAATAGCGATGCGCCGGGAGGCGCACAACCTTCATGAATGCTCCGCGAGTCGAGCCCCTTCGTCCGGTCATCACTACCGATCAAATTCAGAAGCGGGTAAAGGAACTGGCTCGCCAAATTTCGGATGACTACAAGGGCCAGACGATCCAAATGCTGGCAGTTCTGGAAAATGCATTCATGTTCCTGGCCGACCTGGCCCGCGCGGTAGAAGTGCCAGTGGTATGCCAGTTCATCAAGCCCAAATACACGCGGCCTCCGAGCGGCTCGTCCCACGAAGTGATGGAGATTTTCTTCAGCCACGAGCCAGACATCCGGGGGCAGCACATTCTGTTGGTTGAGGGGCTGGTACATTCTGGTGTGACCAGCGAATTCCTGATGAGCGACCTTCGGAGCCGAGGAGCGGCTTCCGTGAAATTAGTGACCTTGCTCGACCGGCAGGCGGCGCGCCGAGTGCCGCTGCAGCCTGATTATTTCGGATTTCTTGTCGACGAGACTTTTCTGGTCGGATATGGCTTGGGAACGGTTGACCAGATTAACCGCAATCTGCCCTATTTGGCGGCAGCAAACGCAAGTGCCCCAGTGACTTAAGTCATCTAGACTGGAGCGCGCCTTTTTCCTAGGGAAAAGGTAGAATAAGGCATTAAGGATTTCCCCAATCGAAAGTCGCAGAAGGGCATCTAACCGTTGTAGGAGCCTCGGGAGTTGGTGTAGGCAGCTGCCCGTGCCGAATTTAGGAGTCTTCTAGGTGAACTCAACTGTTAAGACCGTATTGTTCTGGGTCCTGATCATCGTCTCAGCCGTGTTGCTATGGCAAGTGGTAAAGAGCGCGCGTGACGGCCAGAAAGACACTGAGCTAAATGTCAGCCAATTCATGTCTGACGTTGACCAGGGCAACATTCGAGAGCTAACCGTCAACGGCATGGAAGTGCGCGGCAAACACAAAGACGGCTCCGCATTTCATACGACTGCCCCCAGCAACTACTTCACCCCTGAGATGTTGAAGAGCCTACAGAGCAAGGGCGTCAACATTACCTTCCGCGATATCAACAGTGGGAGCTTGCCCCTTCAACTACTGGGTACTTGGGCTCCGCTGATTCTTCTGGGCGCGCTGTGGTTCTTCATGATCCGGCAGATGCAGACGGGCGGCAACAAGGCGCTCTCGTTCGGCAAGAGCCGAGCGCGGCTGCTTTCGATGCAACAGAAGAAAGTCACGTTCAAAGACGTGGCGGGCGTGGAAGAGGCTAAGGAAGAGCTGCGCGAGATTATTGAGTTCTTGCGCGAGGCGCAGAAGTTCCAGAAGTTGGGTGGACGGATCCCCAAGGGCGTGCTGCTGGTTGGGCCTCCAGGAACCGGCAAGACGCTGTTAGCCCGCGCGGTTGCGGGCGAGGCAAACGTTCCCTTCTTCTCAATTTCGGGCTCGGACTTCGTAGAGATGTTCGTTGGCGTTGGTGCTAGTCGCGTACGCGATCTGTTTGAGCAGGGCAAAAAGAATGCTCCTTGCATCATCTTCATCGACGAAATCGACGCCGTTGGACGTCATCGCGGCGCTGGTCTGGGTGGGGGGCACGACGAGCGCGAGCAGACTTTGAACCAGCTGCTCGTCGAAATGGACGGCTTCGAATCGAACGAAGGCGTCATTCTGATGGCGGCGACGAACCGTCCGGATGTTCTGGATCCGGCTTTGCTGCGCCCCGGTCGCTTTGATCGGCGGGTTGTAGTAAGTCGTCCAGATGTGCGTGGGCGTGAAGAAATCCTGCGCGTACACACGCGAAAGATTCCTCTTGCGGAAGATGTTGATCTCTCCGTGCTGGCCCGCGGGACTCCGGGATTCTCCGGCGCGGATCTGGCCAACATGGTCAACGAAGCGGCCTTGGCAGCGGCGCGGCAGAATCGTAAGGCAGTTTTGCAGTACGACTTCGAACTCGCTAAGGACAAGGTGCTGATGGGCGTGGAGCGCAAGTCGCTGCTGCTCACCGATGCCGAGAAGAAGAATACGGCCTATCACGAGGCGGGACACGCGCTCGTGGCGGCGAAGATGCCGAACTCCGATCCTCTGCACAAGGTCACGATTATTCCTCGCGGAATGGCGCTGGGCGTGACCATGCAGTTGCCCACTGACGATCGGCACAACTACTACAAGAACTATCTCGAGACCGAGATTGCGATTCTGATGGGCGGACGCATCGCGGAAGAGTTGTTCCTGAATGTGATGAGCACGGGCGCTGGCAACGACATTGAGCGTGCCACTGAAATGGCGCGCAAGATGGTCTGCGAGTGGGGTATGAGCGATCTTGGTCCCATGACGTTCGGCAAGAAGGAAGAGCAGATCTTCCTGGGTCGTGAGATCGCGCAGCATCGCGACTACAGCGAAGACACGGCAATCAAGATCGACCAGGAAGTCCGCAAACTGGTGAATGCCGGCTACACCACAGCGAAACAACTGATTTCTGACAACCGGGACACGCTGGAAAAGATTGCTCGCGCCCTGATTGAGCGGGAAGTTCTGGACGCGAACGAGATCAAACTGCTGGTCGAAGGCCGGGAATTGCCACCGGTTCAACCGCCGCCAACTTCCAAGGACGATGGCGTTCAGCACGTGATCAAGCCGGAGCTTCAACCGGGGCGCGCGAAGGGCGGAGAGCGGCCAGCGACGGCGTAAGGTCAAGCGTTTCGATTATCGTGGGCGGCTCAAAAAGCCGCCCATTTTCTTTGAAGAGCGAATCCGGCGCTGTGAAGGCGAACTGATCAACTCCCCCAAATTTTGCCTCATTCATGTTGACCCAGCCTACAACGCCAGACCTCATCTTCACTTTCGCCCACCACACTTTTTCGCCGAGGTCAACATAGTTGCCCGCGCAGTCATTCCCCAGGCAGCCGCTTCCGTCCGGCCACTTGGCAAAAGTAATGTCATACTCGCGATAGAACCGCCCCTTGAACCAAGCAGCGCAGAAGCCCTCACCACGGTAAGTGTACGTAAGGATCGTATCTCCTCGCTGTAAATCATCATCCGGCAAATCGTTATTTAGCCGGATGATGCCCGGCTTGTACGTGATGACCACTCCCGAAACGCCTGTCACCACAGTTTTTATGGGGAGTGTCGCTATGCGCTTGCGGCTTGGTTTCCAACTATCGAAGACTTCGACGGCTGCCGCCGCTGTCCATTCGCCATACGTGCATCCCTCAAAGGGACAGGCATTCCAGTCGAAGAACGGCAAGGTTGGTGTTGGTTGTACTACGTATGACGGTGATTCCGGTGCTGCCACAGGCGAGGTGGCGGGCGGGTTTGTGTTGGGCGTGCTGGGCGTCTCGGCCGACATGGTCGCATAGTCCAGTTTCGGATTGGTGTCCGTCGTACATTTTGTGTATGTGCGCCAACTATCCCCGCGCAGTATCTCTAGAGTTACCGGATTGATCAGCCGATAATTCGAGTCTCCTACAATCGGCGTGTTCGGTTCCCACGTGTTTGGCTCAAAGCAGCCGCCAGGCCCGCAGAAGGAGACCGAGAATAGATTTTCGGTCTGCCTCTTAATTTGAACCCCGAATGCGTCAGAACAACGCCCCTTCCGAGAACCCAGTAAAATCAGGTGGTGTGCTCTTCACGGTTTCGGTGCGATTATGGCAGGCGACGGTGAGGAAACACAGGCACCAGAGCAACACGAAAGATTTTTTGAATCGACAGTTCATTTGCAACGGCCTCTTGCGTGGGGAAGGTCCCACCACTGCTCATTCTAGGGCCATAAATAACGGGCATCGAATTACTGTCGTTATCTCCGATTTTACTTATCGGCAACTTGCTGATACAGGCGCTTTACTCCCTCGATTCGGCACTTTTCCAGAGGCTCGAAAACTGCGTCTTTGTGGTATAATTTATACAGTTGCAAAACGACCCTAAGTATTAAGAATTTCAATAACTTGAAGTCTTTTGCAGAGGGCCTCAAGGCAGCCGGGTCAGGGCGAATATTCCAGCCGAATTTCAAAGATTCGTAAGACCAAGTTCAAAGAAAAATCGGGACATTTTCGCGGAGCGGAATGGCCACCAAAGAGATTAATACTCCCATCGCAGACACAAAACTAAAAAACGGAACAGTAACTCCGATCACCGCCACGAACGCCGGGGGCAACGGCGGCAACAACGACTACAACGCCGACTCCATTAAAGTGCTGGGCGGGATGGAGGCTGTGCGCAAGCGTCCCGCGATGTACATCGGATCGACCGGCGAACTCGGCCTGCATCATCTGGTGTACGAAGTCGTCGACAATTCCGTCGACGAAGCGCTCGCGGGATTCGCCACCAAGATTGAAGTCACGATTCACCTCGACAACTCCATCACCGTCATCGACGACGGACGCGGCATTCCCGTCGACGACATGGTGATCGACGGCGAGAAAGTTTCCGCGGCGCAAGTCGTCATGACAACGCTGCATGCTGGCGGTAAATTTGATTCCTCTACGTACAAAGTTTCGGGCGGTCTTCACGGCGTCGGTGTCTCTTGCGTCAACGCCCTGAGCGAAGATTTGGACCTCGAAATCTGGCGCGACGGTGCGACCTGGCAACAGAATTATTCCAAGGGCGATCCCACCAACAAGCTGAAGAAGACAGGCGCGACCAAGAAGCGCGGCACGAAGGTTCACTTCCTGCCCGATCGCTCCATCTTTACCGCGACCGAATACAACTACGACACGCTGGCACAGCGCTTGCGCGAACTCGCATTCCTCAACAAGGGATTGCTGATCACGCTGACCGATGAGCGCGCCACCGATTCGAAAACAGGAGAGCCCAAGCAGACCGACTTCAAGTACAACGGCGGCATCGCCGAGTTCATCAAGCATCTCAATCGCGGCAAGCAGACCCTGCACGATAAGCCCATCTACATGGAAGACGACCGCAACGGCGTCCACATGGAGATTGGACTCCAATACAACGACGCCTATTCGGAAACGATTTTCAGCTTCGCCAACAACATCAACACTGTCGATGGCGGCACGCATCTCTCCGGATTCCGCACGGCCCTGACCCGCACCATCAACTATGCAGGGCAGCAAATGGGCCTGTTCAAAGACGTGAAAGAAAATCTGACCGGCGACGACGTGCGCGAAGGTCTCGTTGCGGTCATCAGTGTCAAACTGCCGCAGCCCCAGTTCGAAGGCCAGACCAAAGGCAAGTTGAACTCTGACATCGCCGGCACGGTCACGCAATTCGTGAATGAGCGCCTGGGCGCGTTCTTCGAGCAGAACGCAACTGTTGGACGAAAGATCATTAACAAAGCAGTTGATGCCGCTCGCGCCCGCGAAGCAGCCCGTAAAGCGCGCGATCTCACACGCCGCAAGGGCGCGCTCGATTCCGGCGGCCTTCCTGGTAAGCTGGCCGATTGTTCCGAACGCGATCCCAACCGCTGCGAACTGTTCCTGGTCGAAGGCGAGTCGGCAGGTGGAACCGCGAAGCAGGGCCGCGACCGTCGTTTCCAGGCGATCCTTCCCCTCAAGGGAAAGATTCTGAACGTCGAGAAAGCCCGCTATGACAAGATGCTGGCGCACGAGGAAATCCGCGCCATGATCACGGCTCTGGGAACGGGCATCTCGAAAGAAGATTTCGATCCCACGAAAGTACGCTACGGCAAGATCATCCTCATGACCGACGCCGATGTCGACGGCAGTCACATCCGCACCCTGTTGCTCACGTTCTTCTTCCGCCACATGCAGGAACTGATTAAGCGGGGGAACGTGTTCATCGCACAGCCGCCGCTGTTCTCGCTGAAGAAGGGCAAGTCGCAGCAGTACATCAAGGACGAGCGCGAATTCGTGAAAGTCATGGTCAAGCGCGCGGCCGACGGACTTACGGTGCGTTACGGCGAAGGCGCGGCCAAGATTGAAGGAAAAGATCTGGCACGCTTCATGACTGTGCTTGATGAGTATCTCGGGTTCTTTGAAAAACTCGACAAGCGCGTGCGCAACGAACGCGTCACGGAACTCATTCCGAAACTCGACTTGGCCAAGCGCGCCGATTTCGAAGGCGACAAGAAGACGCCATCGAAGAAAATCGAGCGCCTGGAAAAAGAAATAAAGAAACTCCAGAAGGACGAGGGTTTCAAAACCGTGGAGTCACGCTTTGACGAAGAGCACAACCTGTGGGAAGTGAGCTTCGTCAACAAGCACGGTGCCGAGCATGTCATCAACTGGGTTTTGGCGTCGAGCGCGGAATGCCGTCAGCTGATCTCGAAGTACAAGCAGATCGAGCCCTACATGGAGCCGCCATTTGTAGTTGAGACGCTTGCAAAGGCGGCGCCCGCCAGCAATGGCGATGGCGTTGACGCTGAGCCGGGCGACGAAGAGAAGAGCGATAAGAAGGCAGCCAAACCCGCGGCCAGGCGCAAGACAGAGATCGAAGTCGTGGAGAAGACGAACGTCCGAGACCTTCGCGACTATGTCATCAACGAAGGGCGCAAAGACTTCACCATCCAGCGCTACAAGGGACTCGGTGAAATGACCGCGCCGCAGTTGTGGGAAACGACTATGGATCCTGAGCGGCGAACCCTCTTGTCGGTGAAGCTTGAGGATATCGCCGAGTGCGAGACGATCTTTACCACGCTGATGGGTGAGGACGTGGAGGCACGGCGCAAATTCATCGAAGAGAATGCGCTGGATGTGAAGAACCTCGATATCTAACTTCTCGGCCACGGATCTTCACGGATTATCACGGACAAGACAGGACAGGGCGGCCTTCGGGTCGCCCGTTTCGTTTACGGGGCGCAATCGGGCTCTGACGGCTTACAATGTGCCGTTATGATTCGATCCTGCGCTCTTTTCCGCGTCTTCGTTCTTGCGATACTGACAGCTTCTGTTCACGCCGCTGACTCTTCCCCGGCTCCAACTCCGCCGATGGGCTGGAACAGTTGGGATTCCTACGGCACCACGGTCCGCGAAGCGCAGGTCAAGGCCAACGCCGACTGGATGGCGGAGCATCTCGCAAAATATGGGTGGAAGTACATTGTTGTCGACATCCAATGGTACGAGCCGAATGCGCAGGGACACGACTACAAGCCCGGGGCCCCACTTACCATGGACGAGTTCGGCCGCTTGATGCCAGCCGTGAACCGGTTTCCGTCCTCGGCAAACGGTGCGGGTTTCAAGCCGCTGGCGGACTACGTGCACAGCAAGGGCCTGAAGTTCGGAATTCACATCATGCGCGGGATCCCACGGCAGGCGGTGGCCAGCAATCGTCCGATCAAGGGCACCTCCTTTCATGCTGCTGACGTTGCAGATAAAGGAAACGCGTGCCGCTGGAATCCGGACATGTGGGGAGTCGACACTACGAAGCCGGGAGCCCAGGCTTACTACGATTCCATAGCGGAACTCTATGCATCGTGGGGCGTCGACTTCATCAAGGCCGACGACATGGGGAGTCACCTCTATCAGCCCGCCGAGATGAAAGCGTTGAGTCTCGCGATTCGCAAGACCCGGCGCTCAATTGTGCTCAGCATCTCGCCCGGGCCCGCGCCGGTTTCCGAGGCGGAGTTCTTCGAGAAGTATGCGCAGATGTGGCGCATCTCCGACGATTTCTGGGACGACTGGAAGCTCCTGCGCCAGCAATTCGAATACACCCGCGACTGGGCGCGATTCGTGGGCAAGGACGGAACTTGGCCCGATGCTGACATGCTTGCGCTTGGCAAATTGAAAGTAACCGACAAGGAAGGCGGCGGCACGCCCACAAAGTTCACTCTCGACGAGCAGCAGACTGTGATGACATTGTGGAGCATCTTCCGTTCTCCGCTGATCTTCGGCGGAGACCTGCCCAGCAACGACGACGCCACTACCGCGCTCATTACGAATCAAGAGGTGATCGACGTAGATCAACATAGCACGGGCGGACATCAGTCCCTGGACCGGGGAAATATTCGTGTGTGGATCGCTGATGGCGCGCAGTCCGGCGACCATTATGCCGCCGTATTCAATATCGGAGACTCTCCCGAAAAGGCGGATTTGCTCTGGGACGATATTGGCTTAGGGATGCAGGCTGCGGATGTACGCGACCTGTGGACGCATCAGGAACTGGGAAAGGCAGATGGAATTCACGTCCAGTTGCGGCCGCATGCCAGTGCGCTATTCCGCGTCCGTGGGAATTAGCGCTACTTAAGACCTTCCACCAGGTAAAGGTCGGCGAGCATGCGGTGATAGCCGAAGACGCAGGTGTTGGCGTCAGCGGTCATGAGGATGGGGCCGATATTTTCAACGCCCGCAGGATCGGTGGGCATGAGTTCTTTCCAGAAAGTCCGCCGTCCACTCTGAACCTCGATACGAAACACGCGCGCCGGTAGTTCTCCAGGCTGGTAAACGTACAGGGATTTTCCATCTGAGGCCCAGGTGATGGGCTGCTCACCGGGATTGAGGCCTGCGATCAGACGAGGCTCGCCGCCGTTGATCGGATAGAGATAGCCTCGCTGGTCAGGACCGATGGCAGCGACCAACTGCGAGTCGGGCGAGATCGCAAACGTATTTCCGTTGACGCCTTCAGGTGTAACTGCCTGGCTCTTGCCCGAATCCAGTTCCGTGACGTAGAGTTTCTCGCCTTTGTTCGGCTCATTGCCCGAGAAGAGAATGCGCTTGCCATCGGGAAACCAATGCGCCCAATTGTGATTGATGGAATCGTGCGTCAGGTCTTTGGACTGGCCCGCACCCGTCGGCAGAAGTTTTAATTGCGCGGGGGAGACCTGCGTTTCAGTGATCGCCCACTTTCCGTCAGGAGACAACGCCAGCGCATTGCCTTCGCCCAGCAGAACGGCTGGCGAGCCGTCAGTCTTGCGAATATACACGCCGTAGGTGTATCCGCCTGACTTCGAATAAGCGAGTGATCCGCCGCCGCCTTCCTCGTCAAATAGTAGTGTCTTGCCGTCAGGAGACAATTCGCCGGGATAGGTGTAGTCCAGCCACGAAAGCTCGCGTTGTTTGCCGTCGGCACCAAATCCCATGAGCTCGCGACGCCAGCTGGCGCGCACCAGCAACACCTTGCCATCCTTGGCGACGTCAAGCAGCATGAGTGCGCCAGGCAATCGCGCTATGGTGCGGAGCTTGCCATCCAACGTAATCGCGTACAACGTGCGGTCCGTGCCAGACTTGCTGGCCGTAAACCAAATCTCCTTGCCATTGGGCGACCACGTCACGCCTTGAATGGTGAACATCTCTTTGGCGAGCATCGTCACCTTGCCCGACATATCCACAATGGCCAAGGCGCCACTGTCGTCGCCTTGCAGCGGATGATCGGCGAACGCGATGAGGTCGCCCTTGGGAGAAATGCGGGGATGGCCGATCCATCCGCCGGTCTGGTAAAGCGGCTTTCCAATTGGATATTCCAGGCGGTTCATTCCGCCGAAGTCGCGGACCACGAGAAAATTGGACCCATCCGGCGACCAGTCGGCCCACTGAACATTTTCGAGAACTTCGCGCGGAGCGCCGCCAGCCAGAGGGGCGCGAGCCAGCGTGCCCATCGTTACCCATGTTCCGATGGCCTTGCTGTCGAGTAGAACCGCCATCTCACCGGTCGAAGAGACTGACATCA
Source organism: uncultured Acidobacteriaceae bacterium (assembly GCA_963722365.1). Classification (GTDB taxonomy): domain Bacteria; phylum Acidobacteriota; class Terriglobia; order Terriglobales; family Acidobacteriaceae; genus Sulfotelmatobacter. The sequence goes on along the minus strand of CAVRLM010000010.1, from coordinate 188,594 downwards.
GCTGCGTGCGGCTCAGGCCCATGGAGCGCGATTCAGGAGCTTCCGGGCGCGCGGTAAAGACGTCCACCGGATTTCCCTGCCACGCCGCGCTATACAGGATGGTCTGTCCATCCGGCGCAAAGCGGGCAGAGCGAATGCTTCCGCGGCGGAAAGTCAGCTGGCGATAGAGCGGAGGCTCCAGCGGTGCGCTGGCGAAGAATAACTTTCCTGCGAAAAGGCCGAGGGCCGCGGCCAGCAGCAGGCCGAACGCAAAAATCAAGGGGAAGAATTTTCTTTGGCTCTTCGGCGTGGGCGGCGAAATCACCGGAGTCGCGGAAGAGGAAGACGGCGGTGCTTCTGTCACGACATTAGTGCGAGAAGAATCGATCGAGCGCTTGATGCGCCGCAAGTCGGCGCGCATTTCCGCAGCGCTCTGGCACCGCATTTCCGGATCTTTCTCCAGGGCCTTGCTGATGGTTTCTTCCAGTTTCGGAGGAAGTTCCGGGTTTAGGCGGTTCGCCGGGGCAGGCGTGCGATTCAGAATGGCTTCCGTAATGACTGCCGAGGTTTCTCCGCGGAAGGGTAAGACGCCGGTGGCCATCTCGTAGAGCACCACGCCAAAGGAGTACAGGTCGGTGCGTCCGTCGAGTTCCTTGCCGCGCAGCTGTTCGGGCGACATATAAGCAACCGTGCCAACTGCGGTCCCTGGATTTGTTAGATCCAGGTTGGCCGCGTCGGCAACGGTTTGGGAGTCGCCGCTCGTCGGTCGGGCCGCTCGCGACACTTTGGCCAGGCCGAAATCGAGAATCTTAGCGTGACCGCGATCGGTAACGAAGATGTTCGCCGGTTTGATATCGCGATGGACAATCCCTTTGCTGTGTGCGGCCTCAAGCGCGTCGGCCACTTCAATTGCGAGCGTGAGCAAGCGCTCCTGCTCCATGGGACGGCCTTCAATCAGGTGCTTTAATGTCTGGCCGGTCAGGCACTCCATCACGATGAACAGATGTCCTTCGTGGTGTCCAATTTCATGGATGGTACAGATGTTCGGATGATTCAGAGAAGAGGCGGCACGAGCCTCGCGGCGAAAGCGCTCTAAAGCTTGCGGGTCCTGCGAGGAGTCGTCGGGAAGAAACTTAAGAGCTACAAATCGGCCGAGAAGTGTGTCTTCGGCCTTGTACACCACTCCCATGCCGCCGCCGCCAAGGAGTTCGACGATCCGGTAGTGGGAGACGGTTTGTCCGATCATTTTTAGTCGATCAATAGGTGACGGTGTCAGATCGCCCGATCCGGCAATCATCGAGGCCGAGCCATCTTAGGGTGAATCGATACTTCCGTCAATGCCACGATCGGGGTGGCACTGACGGCGTGACTGAATGCTCTTGTCGACAGCTGAGAGCTGAACGCTGACAGCTATTTTTTCGCGAACTCGCTGCGATGGCGGCTATAGAACAAGTAAATCAGCAAGCCCAGTACCAGCCAAACGAGGAAGCGGACCCATGTGATTACGGTGAGGCCGGTCATCAAACCGCCGCACAGGATGATAGAGATCAGCGGGAACCACGGCACGAGCGGCACTTTGAAAATACGAGGACGATCCGGCTGGGTGCGGCGAAGAATGATCACGCCGAGCGAGACCAGCGCGAAGGCGAAGAGAGTGCCAATGTTGGAGAGATCGGCGGCATCGCTGATTGCGAAGATGCCTCCGGGAACTCCGACGGCGAATCCCGCAATCCACGTCGACCAATGCGGAGTCTTGAACTTGGGATGGATTTTCGAAAAGAGCTTGGGGAAAAGGCCGTCGCGCGACATGGCATACCAGATTCGTGCCTGCCCGTATTGAAACACCAGCAGAGACGAGATCATGCCCGTGAGTGCGCCGATCACGATGATGGAGCGTGACCAGCGGCTGGCGCCCAGCACTTGCAGGGCGTATGCGACCGGTGCGTCGGCGGCCGGGCCGGAAACGAAGGTTGTGTATCTCATCATGCCCAGCAACACGACCGAAACACCAACATAGAGAATTGTGCACACAATCAGCGAAGCGATGATGCCGATCGGTAAGTCGCGTTGTGGATTGCGCGATTCCTCCGCCGCAGTGGAGACGGAATCAAACCCGATATAGGTGAAGAAGACGATGGCCCCTCCGGTGACGATGCCGCCGAAACCCGAAGGTGCAAACGGCTTCCAGTTGCTGGGATTCACCAGCGCGCCACCGACCACGAGAAATGTCAGAATGGCGCCGATCTTGATGGCCACCATGATGTTGTTGGCTTCAGCCGATTCGCGGATGCCGCGCACGAGCAGGACGGTCAGGATGAAGATGATGAGGAATGCAGGAATGTTGAAGTAAGCGCCTGTCCAATGGCCTGACTCCCACACGGGAGTCGACCATCGATCGGGCAAGTGCAGGCCGAATGATTCCAGTTGCGCCTTCGTGTAGGCGGCAAAGCCGATGGCCACGACCACATTGCTGACCACATATTCGAGGATCAAATCCCAGCCGATGATCCACGCGAAGATCTCTCCGAGGGTCGCGTAGGAGTAGGTGTACGCACTGCCGGCGATGGGAATCATCGATGCTAGTTCGGCATAGCAGAGTCCCGCAAAGCTGCACGCCAGCGCCACCAGAAAGAATGAAATGGCGATGGACGGGCCAGCCGGCGGGCGTCCGTGCATCAGGATTTGCGACGTGCTGCCTCCGCGCAGGAAGTTCACGATGATGTCGAGAACTTGCGCGTGGAGGATCGACGGGGCCTTGAAATATTCTCCGGCGGCCGCCGTGCCGGTCAGCACGAAGATGCCCGAGCCGATCACTGCGCCAATGCCCAGCGCGGTCAGGGACCAGGGGCCGAGCGTTTTTTGCAGGCGCTGGCCGGGTGTTTCCGACTCGGAGATCAGCTTGTCAATGGACTTGCAGCAGAACAGTTGGTTGTCGGAAGTACGAATGACCTCAGCGGGTTCCGTGGGTGGTTGTGACAAGCGGTTGTGATCTCCTGGGGTCAGCTCTCAGTCGTCAGCACTTAGCATTGAGCCAGCTGGCGTCCTTCTTACGCAAAAAGGACGCCAGCGGCACAGTATCAACGCGCTGCCTGCAACGTCTTACCGCTTCGCCTGTCCGCGGGCCAGTTTCTTGACCTTCGGCTTTTTCGATCCGCGGGCGTAGTCGCGGGGCTTGAGCGGTTTTTCCGCCTTGCGTTTTTTGCGGGCGGTGCGTTTGGCTTTCTTGCGGTCTTCTTTGCTTAACTTCGTTGTGTTTGCCATGAATGCGTGTATTTGTCCTCTTCTTCTTGCTGCGGTTTAAGTTCTTCTTTCGAAGTTGCCGTTCTTAGAACGGTGGGAATCGATCTCGCGCTCCCCAACACTCAATATCGTCGCTCCAGAAAACCTGGCCATCTTCATTGGTCTGAATCACGCGGGCCCCTTGCGCCACGGTGAACTCAACGTAGGACCACGTCGGAGCTTTCGAATTCCGAGCTTTCATCTCATTCAACACCAGGGTGTTCCAGGTCTTACAATCGCGGGCGTTGTGCGAATTCGGAGCTGTATTCGGATCTACTGCTTTCGCGGTGTAGTAGTTATGGATCTGAAGTCCCTCAGGCTCCAAGTTGCCGTCAGAATTCATTACCTGCAATTCGATCACGAACATGTAAACGTCAATCGGCTTGTTGGTGCCAACCTCGGTATCATGATGAAGTTCCAGAAGCATCGGCATGCCGTCAAGGATGGAGAAGTAGTCGTAGTTCGGCTGTTTTGGTGGTTCATTCGCTGACGCTGGATCGCTAAATTGCGCCGGACGTCGCTCATGGCGAATCTGTTTTTCCTGGGCCAACGCCAATGACGCCAGCAGGCCAAGCAAAACCAACAGGGTTGCTCCCCTCATTTTTTCTCTGTCCTAAGAATGTAATTGACGAAGAGGCTGATTCTGGCACGAGCTAGGCCCGTTCCAACTGAGCGTACTTCTCCACCAGTTTCTTTAATCCAAAGCGAGGAAATTGTACCGTAATCTTGGCTTCTTCGCCTTCTCCTTCGCGTTGGTAGACGGTGCCCTCGCCGTATTTCGGATGGCGAACCTTCTGGCCGGGGCGGAACCCCCGCTTGCCCGTGGGCTCCTCCACCGGAGTTTTGGGAAGGGTGAACTTCTTGCCGCGGCTGGCGAAAAACTCGGCGATGTTCTCAATCGAATTGTAGGGACGGGCGGGAGCCGTGGGCTTTTGAGCGCGAGAGTTGGACCGCGTATCACCCGAGTGCCAGGCAACACTCTGATCTTCGTCTTCGTAGGAATAGTGGGTGTCTTCACGATGGGACGCCGGGCTCTGCGCTGGTCGGCCGTAGCTGCCCGTTCCCACGCGTGCGGTGCTCGCGCGACGCGAGCCAAGCTCTTCCAGTAAAGGTGCGGGAACCTCTTCCAGGAAGCGCGACGGGACGCTGGCTTCGGGCAGATCCGTACCGTAACGGCGACGGTAAACCGCGCGGGTTAGGATGAGTTGGTCCATCGCTCGGGTCATGCCTACGTAGCAGAGGCGCCGCTCTTCCTCGATGTCTTCCGGGACGAGCATGGTGCGGGAGTGCGGGAAAAGCCCTTCTTCAAGGCCGCTAAGGAAGACCAAGGGAAACTCCAGGCCCTTGGCGGCGTGCAGGCTCATGAGTGTGATCTGGGCGCGCTCGTCATAGTCGTCAGCGTCGGCGACCAGAGCCGCGTGATCGAGAAACTCATCGAGCGTTTCGCCTCGGTCCCGAGAGTCCATGGCGGCGTTCACGAGTTCGCGCAGGTTCTCGATGCGCGAGAAGGCTTCGGGCGTGTCTTCGTCCTCGAGGAGCTTGATGTATCCCGTGCGGTCGATGAGGAATTTCAGGATATCCGCCGTGCTCACCGTGGGAGTAGGGAATGAGTCGGGGGTTGATCCAACCTGCGGTTCCGGCGGACGAGATGACTGTTCTGCCTGCGGCTCCGCCGGCGAGACGCCAGCGGTATTGTGCGCGTCCGCAGCGCCGAAATCGAACGAGAAATTTTCAAATTCTGCTGGGTCGAAGGCTGTAGCATCCTCAGGTTGAGATTCGCCGTCAATTCCTTGAGCACCGCGAAATTCGATCGCCTCTTCTGAGTTGCTGACCGCGGATCCACTCGCAGCCACCCGGGCCGCGTCCCCCTCCAGTTGCTCCACAAAGGTTCCTGCCAGCATGGCGCGGGCATCTTCAATCAACTGCTGGAAGCCCTTCAGCGACGTCAGCGCCCGGGGAGGCAAGAGTTCGCGACGAATCGCCTCTGCAATCGCTCCCCACAACGAAAGCCCGGTCTCGAGCGCAAGACGCTCCAGCGTGTCGATCGTGCCTTTGCCGATGCCACGTGTGGGAGTGTTGATCACACGCAGCAGAGAAATCGAGTCATCCGGATTATGGATGACTTTCAGGTACGAGATCATGTCTTTGATCTCGGAGCGCTCGTAGAACGAGAATCCACCGACGACTTTGTACTTCAGGCCATAGCGTCGCATCGCCTCTTCAAACAGGCGCGACTGCGAATTGGTCCGGTAGAGCACGGCAGCGCGCGGAGTCTCTCCACGCTCGGTGGCTTCCCGCAAGTATTTGGCAACATGGTCGGCAGCAAATAGAGCCTCATTCTCGCCATCAGGTGCCTCGTAGTATCCGATCTTGGTGCCACCCTGGCGCGAGGTCCAAAGGTTCTTGCCTTTGCGGCGCAGGTTGTTCGCGACCACGGCCGACGCCGCTTGCAGAATGTTCTGGGTCGAACGATAGTTTTGCTCGAGGCGAATAATCTTCGCTTCCGGGAAGTCTTGTTCGAACTCAAGGATGTTGCGGATATCGGCCCCTCGCCAGGAGTAAATCGACTGGTCCTCATCGCCGACGGCGCATACATTGTGGCGGTCTCCCGCCAGCATGCGCATGAGTTCGTATTGCGGACGGTTCGTGTCCTGATACTCGTCGATGAGCAGATATTGAAACCTGCGGTTGTAGTATTCGCGAACCTGGGGCGCCGCCTTCAGTAGGCGTACCGCGTCGAGGAGAAGATCATCGAAGTCGAGCGCGTTCGCCTTCCGCAGTTCTTTTTTGTATTCCTCGTATAAATGGGCGATGCGTTCGGTCTTGGGATCAGCCGATTGCAGATAGAGTTCCTGCGGATCGAGCATGTGGTTCTTCGCCCACGAAATGCGCCCCAGAACCGTGCGCGGTGTGAGTTGCTTGTCGTCGAGGCCGAGCCGCTTCATCACGCCTTTGACCACCGACTGCTGGTCGCTCTCGTCGTAAATGACAAAGTTTTTCGTATGACCGATCGGCGGCTGGCCGGGAACGCTCGACGGGATGCGCATCGCCTCAATATCACGTCGTAACATGCGCACGCAGAACGAATGGAAGGTGGAGATGACGGGCTTGGCGATGCTCAGTCCGCCGACCAGTTTTTCGACCCGCTCGCCCATCTCTGCCGCAGCCTTATTGGTGAATGTCATCGCCAGGATCGACTCCGGCATTACGCCCTTGTGTTCAATCAGATAGGCGATCCGGAAGGTGATGACGCGGGTCTTGCCGCTGCCGGCGCCGGCGAGGATCAGCACCGGGCCTTCAGTGGTTTCGACGGCTTCGCGCTGCTGCGGGTTCAGTTGGTCGAGAAAAGACAATGCTGAAGTGGCTCCAGGATCGATCCCTCAATTTTACAGGGGAATAGCAAGGGGCGGGATTGGCCTCACTGATTTCGCAGGGTTGAAGGTCCGAAACGAAACAATCCTTTGTGTTCATGCGCCTGGCGATGCGAATTTTGCCCGCAAGACAAGCGGGCATTGTCGTTCTTTCCACGGAGTCGAGATGGGCGGCGCGTCCCCGAGCCAATCCCGCCCGTCCTGCAAGGGAGGAGCGCTTATGAGCACGAAGACGTTCTTGGCGTTGGCAGTTGTGGTGATGGTGGTGGGGCTGGTGGCCGTGAATCAACGACAGGCGCAAGCGGGAGAAGTCGCGCCGCCGCCGGGTTACAAGGTGCTGGAGCCCATCCGGCACGGAAATCTCACGGTGTTTCCCGTGGTCGCTGGGAAAAGCTATCCGACCGGTGAATTCATGACATTGGATGAAGGGTTGCGATCGGGAGACGTAGTCGTGACCGAGGCGGGAAATGTGCAAGGACTAATCCGGCGGCATTCGACGCCGGCGGTTCGAAGTGATGGTGCGCAGGTGAACCGGCTGGTCCTGGTGAACAATTCCAAGAGACCGCTCCTCTTGCTGGCGGGTGAGATCGTGACCGGCGGCAAGCAGGATCGCGTGATTGGCAAAGATCGCATCGTTCCGGCGGAAAGCGATCCCGTGGACCTGAGCGTGTTCTGCGTCGAACCGGGGCGCTGGATCGCGGCCAGCGAGCATTTCGGCGCGTCCGAAGCCATGTACGGTGCAGCGGTCGGCGGCCGATCGCAGAATGCTCCTGCTCCGATGGCAATAATGGCCCAGCCTTCCGTGCGTGCGAAGGCCATGGCCGACAAGAACCAAAACGAGGTGTGGGCAGAAGTGCGCAAGCAGCAGGAGGCGGTGAGCGTGCAAGTCGCCGCGGCGTCTCCGGCTGTTGCCAGTGAGGTGTCACGCACCAGTTCGTACGCGCGGGTGATGGAAAACGAAGAGGTCAAGAAACAGGTGGACTCTGTCGCTAAGCCAATCGAACAGAACTATCAGAGCCTAATCCGCCAGTTGCGCGATCGCAACGCCGTTGGGGTGGTGGTGGCAGTGAATGGCCGCATCATCTGGGCCGATGTCTTTGCCAGCACAGATTTGCTGGAGAAATACTGGCCCAAGCTGGTGCGCTCATATGCTTCCGAAGCCGTGGTGACACGCGCGAAGGAGGTTGAGGTTGGCATCGGGCAGGCGCAGTCCTTTCTCGGAAACATGGAAGGACGCCGGGAGATGATTGAAAGCGAGCCGGGAATCTACCGTCACACCGAAGTCAGCGGCGACGGATTCAAGGCCTTCTCACTCACGTCGCTGCTGCCAAAGACTGGATTTGAAGTGCATGTAGCAAAGATGGCCGAGTGAACCGCAGAGAGCTTAGAGACGCGCAGGCGAGATTGCAAAGGCGTTGGGTGAAGAATTTCAGTTGCCTCTCGACGATTCGTACCAGCTTCTCCATGCGCTGGACTCATTGGGCAGTCGCTGGTGTGTGATGTCGCCGAGAGCCTGAAAAGCCCAGCCATGCGTCTGGGCATCGAGCGACGGATCGTCTGAGTAGGCGAGTAACTGCGGTACCGCGGACATGCGCTGCTCGGGTGTGAACATGCCGGATTCCGCAAGACTGCATGCGGCTCTTTCACGCACGCTGGCCGAGGGATCATCGTGCATTGCCTTCAACAAGGGTTCAATCGTCTGCGTAGAACCGGCGAGCGCAAGTCCCTCCACGGCCCAGCGGCGCGAATCCTCATCGGCATCTTTCAAATGGCTGGTCAAGACTTGGACCACGCGGTCACTCTGGACGCCTCGATTTCCTATCAGGCCAAGCGCCCACAGCGCCCAGATCTTTCGCGCATGGTCAGGAGAGTTAGCTGCCGTCGTTAGATACTCGAGGCTGGCGGAATTCTTCGCGAGTCCATAGGCCGCAAGTTCGACCTCGATGCCCGACTCACGCACGCGCATATCGCTCGAGTTCAGGGCGGCGGTCGTGAGGGTTGCGATCTGCGAATTCCATTTCACTTTTCCCTGCCAGCGGTCCACCCGCGATGAAATTTGATCGACCGCGCCATCTCGGTGTCCGACCGCGAGCTCCAGCAAGGCTTCAGCCTGCGTCTGCGGCTTCATGCGATCCAACTGTCGCAGGTCTTTGGCAGAAGCGGGTGCTTCCTGGCGGATCGAAAAAAGATTCGTGAAGTTCGACCAGGCTGCTTGGGCGCGTCCAATGTTTCCCGCGAAGATCGCAAACAGCACTCCGATGCTTGCAGCAAAAACCGGGCCGAACCTTCTTGAATTCAAGCGCTGTGTGCCGTTGCCGGATTTCGCCGCCGGTCCGCCCGCCGCAATATCCGAGCCCGGGCCGAGCGTTCCGTAGTCCGGCGTAGGCTGTAATCTCGGATCCGCCATTGGCGCGGTCTTCGGCTTCGAAGCGTCTCCCGAGAAAGGTGGCCGAAATACATCCATATAAAGAAGAGTCTAGGATCCCGGTCGAAGTGCGGTAAAGTTACTTCAGTTCGAATCCCAATAGATTCGATGCACAAAAGCGGCTTCGCGAATCGGGACGGGGCCCCGAAACGCCGGGTCCGTGATTCCATACGGTTACGAGGAGAAAACAATGCGAACGAGATCAAGGTGGGTGGTTTCCATCATCAGTTTGTCCCTGGCGGCAGTGGGATTGGCCGCAACTGGTCCGGGCTACCACGTTGTAACAACTTATAAATTGGGCGGCGAGGGAGGCTGGGATTACTTGATCACCGACGCCGACGCCCGCCGCACTTACATTTCGCGCGGTACTCATGTTGTGGTAATCGATGCGGATTCCGGCAAGAGTGTCGGAGATATCGCCGATACCCCGGGCGTTCACGGCATCGCACTCGCTCCGGAGCTAGGACGCGGTTTTACCAGCAACGGCCGCGAAGGAACCGTTAGCATCTTCGACATCAAGACGCTGGCAACGAATAGCAAAGTCAAAGTTGGCGAAAATCCCGACGCCATTCTCTACGATCCGGCGAGCAAGCGGGTCTTCACTTTCAACGGACGCAGCCAGGATTCCACCGCAATTGACGCCGCAACCGGAAAAGTGGTGGGCACAATCAAACTCGACGGCAAGCCCGAGTTCGCGGCCACCGACGCCAAGGGCGGCATTTGGGTGAACATCGAAGACAAGAGTGAGCTGGTGGCGATCGATCCGAACAAACTCGAAGTGAAAGCGAAGTGGCCGCTGGCTCCGTGTACCGAGCCGAGTGGGCTTGCTATCGATCGCAAGAACCGCCGCTTGTTCGCGGGCTGCGACAACAAGATGATGGCCGTGGTCGACGCCGACAGCGGGAAAGTGCTGGCTACCCCGCCGATCGGCGATGGCGTGGACGCAACTGCCTTCGACCCTGAGACCGGACTTGCCTTTGCCTCTTGCGGAGGCGATGGAGTCCTCACCGTAGTGAAAGAAGATTCCCCAGACAAGTTCAGCGTGGCCGAAAATGTCCCGACTCAAAAGGGAGCGCGCACTATGGCGCTCGATACGAAGACGCATAAGGTTTTCGTCGTCACTGCGCAGTTCGGCCCCCGGCCCGCACCGACGGCTGACAATCCACACCCCAGGCCTGCGATCCTTCCGGACAGCTTCGTGGTTCTCGTCGTCGGCAAATGATCGGCTCGGTCGGCGAAAATCTGAAATCACTTTACCGAACTCTGGTAGTAGCGGCACTCTGCCTTGAGCGGACATCCCGCTTCACACAGCGGTCGCGCTCGCTTGCACAATTCCTGACCGTGCTGGCGGAGAAGTTGATGGGCAGTGATCAGCCCGTCATAGTCGGTAGGCAACTGTCCGGCGAGGGCCTGCTGCACTCCGCGGTAGCTGGCGGAATAGCTCTTTCGCTCTTCGGCAAATCCCAGACGCAACAACACACGCAAGCCATTCGATTCCAGTGCCAGCACCGGATAGCTGCGCGTCAACATCAAAATCTTTTCCGCCCCCGGGTCTCCGACCGTCGGGAAACGCTTCAAGGACTTCTTCGCCTGGGGTAGTGGCTTCTTCAGTTCGGCGGCGAGATCGTCCTTGAAAATGAAGTGGACTGTTTCGGCAATCTGTCGCAAGCGCTGTGCGCGGAGTTCGGGAACAATTCCACCCAAGCGGGTAATGTCTTCGAGTTCTTTCTGCGATGCCTTCAGAATTTGATCGGCGCGGGTGCCGACTCGGTTTTTCAGTGCTGCAAAAGCCGCGGCGCGCTTTTCATCATCTGCGAGGTAAGCAACGTTCTCCCAGAGGATGAGTTCCAGTGCGTCTGTAATTTTCGGAGTCTCAGGACGGCCGTAGAATTTCCTCAGCTTCGTTACGATCGCGGCCAATGGGTTCGTCTGAGCCACAGGTTGAGATGAAACGCCTTCACAAACGGTTCGATTCCGGCTAGGATATCGCAACTCAGTCGAACCGTACGACCGTTCGTTTGGAACGTTGCATGCAGGCGGCAACAGTGGGAATAGGATTAGAAGGAGTAGCCCGCTGAAACGAGAGCCCGCGTCCAATTCTGTGGGGCGCTCCGCGACTCCTTGAACGCCAGATGAAGCAGTCGAGGCGAGGGATATGACGATTCCTGATGAAAAGTTCTACCGTGCGGAAATTACCAAGCGCGTCGACTTCGCGCCTGACTTGTGGATGTTTCGCATCCGTAGCGGAGGGGAATTCAGTTTTGTGCCCGGGCAGTATGCGACACTCGGGGTCGAAATCGGCGGCGGCAAGCGTCTCGAGCGGCCGTATTCGATCGCGTCTTCTCCTTCGGAGAATGAAGTGGAGTTCTTTTTTGAACTGGTTCCCCAAGGTGCGCTTACGCCCCTGCTGCACAAACTGCAGCCCGGAGACCAGTTACTCATGCGCAAAGTTCCGAAGGGACGATTCTCACTGGACAGGCAAAATGGCAAGACCAATCACCTGTTGATCTCCACCGTCACGGGAGTAGCACCCTTCGTCAGTTTCGTGCGCACGTTCGCGAAAGAATGGAAGGAAGGACGATTCGACGGTACTCACAAACTGTTCCTGCTCAATGGCGCCAGCCGTCCGTGGGAGTTTGGGTACCTGAACGAACTGAACGAGTTTGATAAGGAGCTGCCGTGGTTTAAGTACGTGCCTACGGTGAGCCGCCCTTGGGATCACGAAGACTGGCCGGGAGAAATTGGCCGCGCCGACGACATTCTGCGCAAATATGCCGATCACTGGGAACTGGACGCGAGCAATACTGTCGCGTACCTCTGCGGCCATCCCGAGATGATCGAGCACAGCAAGGCAATCTTGAAACGGCGGGGTTTCACCGACAAGGGTGCGGTCAAGGAAGAGATTTACTGGGTACCGTCAAAGTAAGCGGGCAGATGGCGGTCTCACGGTATGGACCGTTTTCGCCATCGATCCCATAGAGCGATTCCGAAACGCTGTGCTGGAGTAATACTAAGAAAAACGCAAACAGAGTGCAGAGCACACCGGAGACGTACCACTTGGTGAGGAATCCAGAACGCGGGCGAAGGACAAGGAGATTGGCGAGCGCCGGAGGACCCATAAAGAACAATGCCAAGTGCGCAACGTAGAAGCCGGGCCCAAGAAGACCACGACTATGCACGGGACCAAGGGTCACCAACAGACCAAGCTCACAAGCGAACAAGCCCAGGAAGAAGCACGAGGTGAAGCGGAGCCATTGCCTAAGCCGCCCATGCTTCAATACCACGCGACTTAGGAAGAAGGAGTAGAGCATGCTGGCGACAAATGCAACTGGAATGGACAGAAGAATACCGAGCATTTCCATATGGCTTTAACGTGCGCTACGGTTGCGGCTTTTGCAGTTACAACTATGTTCTAACCAACGCTTGCACTCCGCCGCTCCAGCAACATTACATCTCTCCAAGTGTCACCGAGCTTGCTGATGCGATGTCGGATCCCAATCTCGCGAAAATCGCATGACTTATGCAGGGCGATACTGGCGGCATTTTCAGGGAAGATTCCCGCCTGAAGAGTCCAGATCCCGCTTTTCTCCGATTCCTGCACCAGCGCCTGCAACAGTGCCTTTCCCACTCCCCGACCGCGCGCAGCACTGGCCACGTACACGGATACCTCCGCCACACCCGCATACACTCGGCGGCTTGAGACCGGACTGAGCGCGGCCCATCCCAGGACGCGAGTTGCGCCGAGAGGAATCGAAATTCTCTCAACAGCTTCTTCTCTGGGTACCAGAGCAATCAGTCGGCAATGATTGTGATAGCTGGCGTCCCACTTCTCCCACTCCGGAAGCTCCGTCTCGAACGTGGCATTTCCGGTTGCGATGCCTTCGCCGTAGATTTCGCGAACCGCCGGCCACAGGTTCGCGGCCATTGACTGGATCGGGTAACGCATAAACTAAACGCGACTAGCTCTCTGCAGGCGCGAAGAACACGAGTACCGCTAGTTCTTCCGAGATGTCGTAGAAGCGGTGCTCCACTTCAGCGGCCACGAAGAGCGCGCTGCCAGGGGATACTTCCTGGTCTTTTTCTCCCGCTCTGAAACGTGCTTTCCCACGAACGACGTAGTACATCTCGTCTTCATGATGCGGTCGCTGCGGGTCGATCGCTCCGGCGGGCAACACATAAAGGCCTGCGCTCATGGAGGGCACGCGCAGAAACTCGCGGTACAGTTTGCCGCTCGCGACACGTTGAGTATCAATTTCGTGGATTGCGAAGAATTCTGCCTTGGGCTGAATCAAGGTTTGTTCCTGAGTGTCTGAACAGGGTCTCAACTCCACGAGTCTTCCGATTCCGTGTCGTCGCCCTGATCGCTGGTCGCGATCACCTGGACGATATTGTCGCCCGGGTATTCACCCTTCTGCACCAATTGCTCCTGCCAACTGCTGAGCGCGGGAACGAAACTCTTGTCGTATGCGCTGAAGCCGTTGAGGATGATCTGGACACGGGCAATCTTCTCGCCGGAATCGGCCTTCGCGGACGCGGAGATATCCCAACCCTCCGCAGGATTTTTCGAATGCGTGCTGGTCACAGTCATTGCTTCACTCTGAGTCTGGCTATGCCAGGATCCCTCCAAAAAGAAGTTCGGTGAATTGTGGAATCAGATTGTTTGCCTGCAACTCGCCCTCCGGTTTATACCACTGGTAAATCCAGTTAATCATGCCCAGCAGGGCGAAGGCGGCTGCACGCGGGCCCACCGCCCCTTTCACTCCGCGGCTGCGTTGCACGTCGGCGATCAAGCTCTCCACGAAGTGAACATATTCTTTCTTCCGGTGGTTGATGCGCTTGCGGAGTGTGGGCGGCAGGGGATGATTCTCGTGCAGCATGACCGTGATTTCGCGGTCTCGCGGACTCAGCACGACCTCGATATGCAGCCGGATTAAGGCTCGCAGCCGTTCCACTGGGTCGGCAATGTTACGCACCGGGGTGATGACCCGCTCCTGCGTCATCTCCATGGCGTGGTTCATGATCTCGAACAGAATTTCGTCTTTGCTCTGAAAGTGATGATACAAGCCGCCCTTGCTGAGTTTGAGCGCGGCGGCGACGTCGTTCATCGAGGTTGCGTCGTATCCGCGCTGCTGGAAGAGGCGGGCAGCGGTGCGCAGAATCTCCTGACGAGAATCGAGCAAAGTCTCGCGAGCCATCGCGTGACATGGTAAATAGTTGCGGGCTGGAATGCCAATGCTTACGCAATCCGCCGCTGAAAAGGACATCGTGCTCCATGCTCATTTCCCGAACTGCTGTATCTCGCCGAAGCGTTTCCAGCCTTCCTCATCGACTGGGCCCTCGGAATGGCTGCCCATGCGAAAACGGTGACCGTCCGGATCCTGCACATTCATTTCACGGAGACCCCAAGGCATATTTGTCGGCGGCTGGCGGATCATCGCGCCACTCTTTTTGTACTCCTCATGGAGCGCATCTACATCCTCCACGAAAATGCTCATCCAGGTTCCGGGTTGCCCTTGTCCTCCTTCACAGAAGAAGATCTCGATCTTGCCGCGAGTTACGCAACCGAAGGTCGGCGGATCGCCCCAATCCCATTTCTTCTTGAAACCAAGTTGGTCGACGTAGTAATTCATCGACGCAGCAAAATCTTTAACATTCAAAATCGGGATCAGGCATTCAAACTCGGCCATGAAGTTCCTCCAGTCCGGGATGTGGCCGCCTACTTTCTGTCGGGTCCTTACCGGCATTCATAAAGCGCTCCAAAAGCGTCGTATCAAAGCGTATCAAAATGACGGAAAGGCCGGCCGCGGTCACCGGATCGAGTGTCCCTTCCCGCCAAGCGAACCAGAGTTCTCTCTTGACACCCAGCGGCTGCGACAGGTAGCATTTCTGGATACCGACCGACCGGTCGGTATTGCAGTATACGGATCGACTTTCCCCAACAAGCAAGGGCTCTTTCCTCCCCTTGTGATCGAGAGGAGCACGCTGGTGGTTACTATTTTTTACGAACGCGACGCCAAGCCCGAGGCTTTGAAGGGCAAGACGATCGCCATCATCGGTTACGGCAGCCAGGGACACGCCCAGGCGCAGAATCTCCGCGACAGCGGATTCAAAGTCATCGTTGGGCTCGACCCGGCTCGCAAGAGCGCCCAGCAGGCGCGCGCCGATGGCATGGTCGTGGTCGCTCCGGACGAGGCCGCTAAGCGCGCGGACTGGATCCAGATCCTAACTCCCGATGAAACCCAGGCGGAAACCTACGAGCAGTTCATTAAGCCCTATCTGCATCCCGGAAAAGTTCTGGGCGTCTCCCACGGGTTCAGCATTCATTTCAAGACGATCGTTCCGCCGAAAGATGTAGATGTGGTGATGATTGCTCCCAAGAGTCCGGGGCATCTTGTCCGGCGCGTCTATACGGAGGGCCGCGGCGTGCCCTCGTTGATCGCCATCCATCAGGATGCCAGCGGGAACGCCCATGAGTTGGCCTTGGCATACGCCCACGGCATTGGGTCCACGCGAGCGGGCGTTCTGCAAACGACTTTCAAGGAAGAAACCGAGAGCGACTTGTTTGGTGAGCAGGCGGTACTCTGCGGCGGGCTGACTTCGCTGATCAAGAAGGGCTTCGAAACTCTGGTTGAGGCCGGCTACGCGCCAGAAATCGCCTATTTCGAGTGCCTGCATGAAGTGAAGCTGATCGTCGATCTGATCTACGAAGGCGGACTCAGCCGCATGCGATATTCGATTTCCAACACGGCCGAGTATGGCGATCTGACGCGCGGAGAGCAGGTTGTAGGCGACGCCACGCGGGCCGCGATGAAGAAGACGCTGGCCGACATTCAGTCTGGCAAATTTGCGCAAGAGTGGATCGCCGAGAACAAAAGCGGCTGCCCCAACTTCAACGCTCTGCGCGAGAAAGAGAAGCAGCATCCCATCGAGATCGTGGGCGCGCAATTGCGCGGCATGATGAGCTGGCTGCCGAAAGAAGGCAAGAAGCCGGCAGAAGCTCCCGATCCCACAAAACAGGTGGTGAATGCCTAAGGGCGCCGACATCGTTCTGCAGTGCCTGCGCGCCGAAGGGGTCGAGCTGGTGTTTGGCTATCCCGGCGGCGCGATCATGCCGCTTTATGACGCGCTTGAGGGTAGCGGCGTGCGCCACATCCTCACGCGGCACGAGCAGGGCGCGGTGTTCGCGGCGGAAGGGTACGCGCGGGTTACGGGAGAAGTCGGCGTCGCCATGGCGACCAGCGGCCCCGGCGCCACAAATCTGGTCACCGGCATTGCCGACGCGAAGATGGATTCGGTTCCCTTGGTTTGCATCACCGGACAGGTGCGCAGTGCCCTGATCGGCACAGATGCATTTCAGGAAACCGACGTTTTTGGCGTGACTCTTTCCCTTACCAAGTGGAGCCGGCTGGTCCGCACCATCGATGAGATTCCTGAAGCGATTGCCGAGGGATTCTATTGGGCGCGCAGCGGACGCCCGGGGCCTGTCGTGATCGACATCCCTACCGACATGCTGAAGGCCAAGAAGGAGTTCTCCGGCCCGGTGAAGTTCACGCCACATGCTCGGCCTGCCGATGCGAAAGCCGATGGCGGATTCACAGATACGATCGTCGCTCTATTGCGACAGTCTTCGAAGCCTGTTGCACTGGTCGGGGCGGGAGCGAAGTTATCAGGGGCGATTCCGGAGTTGCGCCGCCTTCTCGACACTCTGAAGGTTCCGACGTTTGCCACTGTTCACGGACTGGGCGCTGTTCCGCCGGACGCGCCGTATTACCTGGGCATGGTCGGGATGCACGGAACGCGTGCCGCGAATACAGCGCTCAACGAGACCGATCTACTGATGGTATTTGGTGCGCGGTTGGATGATCGCGTCACCGGAGAGCCCACGCGGTTTGCGCCTCATGCCAAGATCGTTCACTTCGAAATTGACCCGGCACAGCTGGATCGCGTCCGTCCCTGCGATCTCTCGGTGATTGGAAATCTCGCGGATACGATTCCCGCGTTCCAGGCGGAGTTGCAACGCCACTCTATTCCTGATTTCAGTCAATGGCGCTCGGTTGCCTGCGGGCCAGAACGAGCAGAACTTGACCCACGCGGTCTGGCGCAGCCGACCATTCGCTTTCTCGACGAGCTCTTCAGCCGCCTGCCCGAAAACAATGTCGTACTGACCGACGTAGGTCAGCACCAGATGTGGGCGGCACAGCGCTATCGCTCGTCCTCACCGCGCGGATTCATTACCTCGGGTGGACTCGGTGCGATGGGCTTCGCGCTTCCCGCAGCAGTTGGTGTGCAGCTCGCGAAGCCGGACGCATGTGTACTCTGCGTCTCTGGCGACGGCGGGTTTCAGATGAACATCCAGGAGTTGGCCACGGTTCATCGTCTCGGCCTGCCGGTGAAGATGGTCATCATCGACAACAAGTATCTCGGCATGGTGCGGCAGTGGCAGCAGCTTTTCTACCAGCGCAACTACGCCGAGACCGACCTGAGCGACAACCCGGATTTCGTGGAGATTGCCAAGGCTTACAAGATTCACAGCTTCCGGCTCAACGAAGACGCGATGCGGGAATTCCCGGTATCGCCGGAGACCGGCGATGTGATCGATCGCTTTCTGCGGTCGCCAGAACCTGAGTTATTGGTATTCGATTGCGCTCCGGAGGCCAACGTTTTCCCGATGGTTCCGGCGGGAGCGGCGCTTTCGGAGATGTTGCTGGAAGAAGAACCGACGCAGTAATTAGAGCGATGGCGGGCAAGTTTTCCGCCGGACAGCCGGCAAGAACGCTGGCGCTACAGGGAGCCATATATGCAGACCTTTCACATTCGCTATCGCAATACGCAGGGGACCTTGATGCGCATTCTGAACGCGGCGTCGCGCCGGGCCCTCGATCTTCCTGCAGTACACGCCGAGGCGGCCGAGAACGATCATCAGGTCACACTCTCGCTCGACGTGAACCAGAAGCAGGTCGGCCAGCTCTATCGGGAGTGGTACAGCATTGCGGATGTCGTCAAGGTCAGTTCCGGCGCGGCGCACCCGGCTGCGTGGGCGCCGCATCCTCCGGCAGGAGTATCGATCGAAGAGTCGCGCGCCGCGGCGCGGGCGTGAGTTCGAGTTTGTAGCTGGGCAAGCATGACGGCTCCTGGGCAGCGTCATGCAACTGGGGAGCCTGCTCTAAGCGGGTTCCCCGTTTTTGTCCCGCGATAAAAGCTTGACCGCGAAGGACACGAAGGTGCACCAAGGAAAACCGAGAAACGAACTACCTTCGTGTAACTTCGTGTCCTTAGTGGTTGATCGCTCTTGCGGTTTTCCATCCGAAGCCTGAGTTGTGTAAGCTTTCACCATGGATCTCAAGCACATCAGTCGTGGAATCACCGAAGGGCGCGATCGCGCCGGCGCGCGCGCGATGTTCAAGGCCATTGGATTTACCGATGCCGACCTGAGCCGACCTCTGATCGGCGTGGCGAACACGTGGATTGAAACCATGCCCTGCAACTTTCATTTGCGTCGATTATCGGCCAAGGTGAAGGAAGGCATTCGCGAAGCCGGCGGAACGCCGATGGAGTTCAACACGATCGCGATCTCTGACGGCGAGACCATGGGCACCGAAGGAATGCGTGCCTCGCTCGTCAGTCGCGAGTTGATTGCCGATTCGATCGAGCTGGTTTGTCGCGGTCAGATGTTCGACGCAGTCGTCTGCGTGGTGGGCTGCGATAAGACAATTCCGGCTGCTGCCATGGCGTTGGCCCGCATGAATCTTCCCGGTATGGTGCTTTATGGCGGAACCATTGCTCCCGGCAACTTCCGCGGGAAAGACGTGACCATTCAGGATGTCTATGAAGCGGTCGGCGCGAACGTAGCCGGAAAAATGAGTGACGCAGACCTTCGTGGTCTGGAAGATGTGGCCTGCCCGGGCGCGGGCGCATGCGGCGGGCAGTACACCGCGAACACCATGTCGACCGTGATGGAGATAATCGGCCTTTCGCCGATGGGTTTCAACAGCGTCCCGGCGATGGATCCTATGAAGGACGAAGTTTCCTTCGCGTGCGGCAAGGTTGTGATGAACGTCCTGCAGAATGGAATCAAGCCGCGCGACATTCTGACACGAGATGCCTTCGAGAACGCAATTGCCTCGGTTGCGGCCACTGGCGGATCGACCAACGCAGTTCTGCACTTGTTGGCGATTGCTCGTGAAGCGGGCGTCGAACTGGAGATTGATGATTTCCAAACCGTCAGCGCACGCACTCCGTTGCTGGCCGACTTGAAACCTTCCGGACGTTTTGTCGCTTCCGACATGCACCGGGCGGGCGGGATCCGGCTACTGGCGCGGCGACTGGTCCACGGCAAGTATCTGCATGAGTTGGCGGAAACTGTGACCGGCAAAACGATCGGGGCCGAGAGTGAGAGCGCCGTTGAAACTCCGGGCCAGGAAGTAATTGTTCCCCTGGATCGCCCGCTAAAGGCGACCGGCGGCCTCGTCATTCTTAAGGGAAATCTTGCGCCCGAAGGTTGCGTCGCAAAAATCAGCGGACACGAGCGCCTGGAGCATCGTGGACCGGCGCGCGTGTTCGAGTCTGAAGAAGACGCGATGGCTGCCGTCACCGCGAAGAAGATTCACGCTGGGGACGTCGTCGTTATTCGCTATGAAGGGCCCAAGGGCGGTCCGGGAATGCGCGAGATGCTCGGGGTCACCGCTGCAATCGTGGGCGAAGGACTCGGCAGTTCTGTCGCGCTGCTCACCGATGGACGCTTCAGCGGCGCGACCCGCGGCCTGATGGCAGGGCACGTGTCTCCCGAGGCAGCATTGGGAGGCCCGATTGCCGGCGTGCGCGACGGAGACATAATTCGCTTCGACATTAACCAGCGCATTTTGCAAGTTGAAGTCAGCGACGATGTGCTTCGCCAGCGCATGGCGCAGTGGAAGTCTCCGGAACCGCGCTATCCAAAGGGCGTGTTCGCGAAGTATGCCGCGCTAGTCTCGTCGGCGTCACAGGGAGCAATCACCGCACCGCGCTAGAAAAAGTGAACAGAGTCGTATGTCACAGAAGAAAACACTATTCGAGAAGATCTGGAATGCACACATGGTGGCCCAGCCCGCGGGGCGGTCGCCCATCCTGTATATCGACCTTCATCTTGTGCACGAGGTGACTTCGCCCCAAGCCTTCGACGGGCTTCGAGCAGCAGGTCGCAAAGTGCGGCAACCGTTGCGCACGGTCGCTACCGTCGATCACAACATTCCCACCGAGCCGCGTGGAACTCCGATCACCGATCTGATCGCGGCCAAGCAGATTTCAGCCTTGCAGCAAAACTGCAAAGACTTTGGCATCCGGCTGTTCGACATGGATTCGCCAGAGCAGGGAATTGTGCACGTCATTGGCCCTGAGCTTGGGCTCACGCAACCAGGTATGACGATTGTGTGCGGCGACAGCCATACCAGCACGCACGGAGCGTTTGGAGCGCTGGCATTTGGCATTGGGACCTCGGAGGTAGAGCACGTGTTGGCGACGCAGTGCCTCGGGCAACAGACTCCGAAGACGATGAAGATCGATGTGCGCGGGCGGCTCGCGGATGGCGTGACCGCGAAGGATCTTGCGCTGGGAATCATCGGCCAGATTGGCACCGATGGCGCGACCGGGCACGTGATCGAATACGCTGGGCCCGCCGTGCGTGCGCTTTCGATGGAAGGCCGCATGACCCTGTGCAATATGAGCATCGAGGCTGGAGCGCGCGCTGGCATGGTTGCGCCCGACGAGACGACTGTCGCGTATGTGAAAGGGAAGAAATTTGCTCCGCGGGATGCGGATTGGGAAAAAGCCGTTGCTCACTGGCATAACCTGCCGACGGATGAGGGCGCGGCATTCGACAAAGTCGTTGAGATTGATGCGGCGCAGCTATGTCCGTTCGTCACGTGGGGAACAAATCCAGGAATGGTCGCGCCTGTGACCGGTCGCGTTCCGGAAGTGAAAGGCTTGCAAGAAGTTGACCGGCGCGCCACGGAACTCGCTCTGCAGTACATGGGGCTTGAACCGGGCGAGAGAATTGAAGACATAGGGATTGATCGCGTGTTCATAGGATCGTGCACAAATTCGCGGATTGAAGATCTGCGGGCAGCAGCGCGAGTGGCCAAAGGTCATCACGTCAGCTCAAAGGTGAGGGCTATGGTCGTTCCCGGATCGCAGACGGTAAAGCGTGCAGCAGAACATGAAGGCTTGCATAGAATTTTTCAGGATGCCGGCTTCGAGTGGCGCGAGTCGGGATGTTCCATGTGCCTGGGCATGAATCCGGATATTCTGCAGCCGGGTGAGCGCTGCGCATCTACCAGCAACCGCAACTTTGAAGGGCGCCAAGGGCGTGGCGGGCGCACTCATTTAGTGAGTCCGATGATGGCGGCTGCAGCAGCGATTGCTGGGCACTTCATCGATATTAGGAATTGGAAATTTCAGTAACATCGACCTGATTCCGCCAATTTAGATAAGGAACGCAGAAATGATTCCCTTCACACTACATCGCGGGCGCGTAGCGCCATTGGATCGAGTCAATGTCGACACCGACCAAATCATCCCTAAGCAATTTCTGAAGAGGATTGAGCGAACCGGTTTTGGCCAGTTTGTATTTTACGACTGGCGATTCGCGGCTGATGGAACGAAGAACCCTGACTTTGTGATGCACGAGCCACGCTACGAGGGTGCCAGCATCCTGGTGGCAGGAAAGAATTTCGGTTGCGGATCCTCTCGCGAGCATGCGGTCTGGGCCTTGGCCGACTTCGGCTTCCGCGCAGTGATCTCATCGTCCTTTGCCGACATCTTCGCCAATAACAGCACAAAGAACGGTTTCCTCACCGTGCGACTCAGCGAAGATCAGGTTGCCCAACTCCTGCAGCGTGCCCAGGACATTGACGACTATCACCTCACGATTGACTTGGAGAAGTGTGAAGTGCGCGATGAGCAAGATTTCCGCGCGACGTTTTCCATCGATGAATTCATCCGCCAGTGCCTGTTGAACGGACTCGACGACATTGCTCTCACTCTTCAGCATGAACCGGAAATCGTGGCGTACGAAACGCAGCACCCTGTTCCCACTGGGCTGAAAGCTCTCTGACCGTAAACGGAAAGTCAACGGGAGTAAAGATTTGTAAAACCTTCGCCCCGCCCTTGACCCGCCGCCGGGCCGCCGTGGATGCTAGATAGGGCGCGCTTCTGCCATCGTGACTGCAGTTTGGTTCCTGCCTGAGCCACTCTCTGGGAAGCTTCCTTGGCGTAGAGATTTCCTGCTTCCTGGGCGGATTGTCGCAACCGAGCCTAGAATGCTTACGTCTAATACTTGCACCTCATTCCGAGCCTGTGTCGGACAGAATAGCGGCGGACTCATCCGTGAAAATATGACTGACTTTCTTGAAAGAAAACCCTGTAAGGCGACAGGTCGAGTTTTCCCGATCATCGGCATCCTGTCATTGGCAGTTTGCACGGTTCTCATCGGCTGCAGCAGTAGCGCCGATTCCAAACAACAGAGAGCGCAGGCTGCCGGACCGCGCTCGATTTCGGTGGCGACGGCCCCTGTGCAGCGCCAGGACGTCCCGGTCTACTTGTCGGGCCTGGGAGCGGTGACCGCGTTCAACACGGCCAACATCAAAAGCCGGGTTGATGGGCAGATCATGAAGGTC
This sequence comes from uncultured Acidobacteriaceae bacterium, assembly GCA_963722365.1. Classification (GTDB taxonomy): domain Bacteria; phylum Acidobacteriota; class Terriglobia; order Terriglobales; family Acidobacteriaceae; genus Sulfotelmatobacter. The sequence continues at coordinate 165,891 of CAVRLM010000010.1, read as the reverse complement.
AACGTCAGGGAAGGCGAGAATGTGAAGCAGGGACAGCTGCTCATTGAAATCGACTCGCGTCCCTTTCAGGTTCAACTCGACCAGATGCAGGCGCAGCTCTCCCGGGACCAGGCACAACTGCGCGACGCGCAGTTGAACCTCGAGCGCTACACATCGCTGATTCCATCGGGCAGCATCGCGCAACAGCAGGTCGACACCCAGAAGGCGTTGGTCGACCAACTGCAAGGCACCGTGCGCACTGACCAGGCGCAGATCGACAACGCGAAGCTGCAAATCGTTTACTGCCACATCACCGCTCCATTTGACGGACGCGTCGGACTCAGACAAGTGGATCCGGGCAACATTATTCATGCTTCCGATACAAATCCGATGCTGGTCTTGACCCAGTTGCAACCGATCGCCGTGATTTTCACCTTGCCGGAAGACGTTTTGCCGACCGTCTCGAAGCGCATGAAACAGGGTACCCTCGAGGTGGATGCTTTCAGCCGTGACGATCAGACCAAGCTGGCGACCGGCAAGTTACTGACAATCGACAATCAGATTGATCCGACGACAGGCACCGCCAAGCTCAAGGCGGTTTTCAGTAACACCGACAACCAGCTTTGGCCAAACCAGTTCGTGAACGCTGATTTGCTGCTGGAAACACGCAAGAACAGCACGGTTGTGCCCACGGCTGCCATCCTGCGCGGTCCTCAGGGCACGTTCGTGTATTCGGTGAATCCAGACAAAACCGTGCAAGATCGTCCGGTCACAATCGCGCTCACGCAGGGCGATACCACGGTGATCACCAGCGGGCTCAATCCCGGCGAGATCGTCGTCACCGACGGTCAGGACAAGTTACAGCGAGGAAGCCGGATTGAGCCTCGCAATCCGGCTTCGCCCGCCGGCGCCAATGGCGCCCGCAGTGTAGCGCCATTGAATAATGGCGTACATCGGAGAACTCAAAGTAGCTCAGGTTCAATCCCAGGTAACCCAGGTTCATGAGTCCGTCACGCATATTTATTCTTCGGCCGGTTGCGACCACGCTGCTCATGGTTGGCGTGCTTCTGGTCGGCTGGGTTGCGTTCATGCAATTGCCTGTCTCGGCTTTGCCTGAGGTGGACTACCCGACCATTCAAGTAGTCACGTTCTACCCTGGCGCCGACCCAGACGTGATGGCTTCTTCTGTCACCTCCCCGCTGGAGCGACAGTTTGGTCAGGTTCCGGGGTTGAGCCAGATGACCTCCACCAGTTCGTTTGGCAGTTCGGTCATCACTCTTCAGTTCGGACTTGATCAGAACATCGACGTCGAAGAGCAGCAGGTGCAGGCCGCGATCAATTCGGGCTCAACCTACCTGCCGACGGACCTGCCCAATCCTCCGATCTACAACAAGGTCAATCCCGCCGACGCGCCGATTCTCACGTTGGCTCTGACTTCCGATTCTTTGCCTCTGTCGAAGGTCGAAGATCTCGCGGATACTTCGCTGGCGCAAAAAATTTCGCAATTGCCTGGCGTTGGACTGGTGTCGATCAGCGGCGGTCAGAAGCCGGCCGTGCGCATTCAGGCCAACCCGACTGCCCTGGCTTCGTATGGACTTAGCCTCGAGGACCTTCGTGCATCTTTGGCCCAAGCCAATGTGGATCAAGCTAAGGGCGTGATCGATGGCTCGCGGCAGTCCTACACGATTGGGGCGAACGACCAGCTTTTTTCCAGCGAGCAATATAAGCCGATCATCATCGCGTATCGCAACAACTCGCCGGTGCGGTTAAGCGATGTCGCCAACGTCATTGACGGAACGGAAAATAATCGGCTCGCAGCATGGATGAACCTGACGCCGGCGGTGATCGTCAACATCCAGCGGCAGCCCGGCGCGAACATCATCAGCGTCGTCGACCGCATCAAGAAGCTACTGCCGCAGTTGCAGGCTTCCCTGCCGATGGCAGTCAAGGTGCAGATTCTCACCGACCGAACGACGACGATTCGAGCATCCGTCAAGGACGTTGAATTTGAATTGATGTTGGCGATCGCCTTGGTGGTTTTGGTCGTATTTCTGTTTCTGCGGAATCTAGCCGCGACCGTAATTCCCAGCGTTGCCGTGCCGCTCTCGTTGATTGGAACCTTTGGCGTGATGTACCTGCTCGGCTACAGCCTGAACAACCTGACTCTCATGGCGCTGACCATCTCCACCGGCTTCGTGGTGGATGACGCCATCGTCATGATCGAGAACATCGATCGCTACCTGGAAGCTGGAGATTCGCCGCTCGACGCCGCCCTGAAAGGTGCGGGGCAAATCGGGTTCACGATTGTTTCGCTGACCGTTTCCTTAATTGCGGTGCTCATCCCGCTGCTCTTCATGGGCGACATCGTGGGAAGACTGTTCCGCGAGTTTGCGGTCACCCTGGCGGTAACGATTCTGGTTTCGGCAGGTGTCTCCCTGACCCTAACGCCCATGATGTGCGCCAAGCTTCTCAAGCATCGCAAAGAAGGCGAGAAGGGCCGCTTTTACGAAGTCACGGAGAACTATTACAACCGCATCATCGCCTTCTACGGCCGCACTGTGAAATGGGTCCTGCAGCATCAGACTGCGACGCTGCTGGTGACCTTCGGAACGCTGGTGCTCACCCTGTTCTTGTACGTGATTGTGCCCAAAGGCTTCTTCCCCGTGCAAGATACGGGAGTGATTCTGGGCGTGTCCGAGGCTCCCGATTTCATTTCCTTCGATGCCCTAGCTCTGCGGCAGCAGGAACTCGCGAAAGTCATTCTGCAAGACAAGGCGGTTGAAAGCCTGTCATCGTTTATCGGTGTGGACGGTACCAACACCACGCCGAACCAGGGTCGCATCCAGATCAATCTGAAACCGCGTGACGATCGCGCCGACGACGCTTCCGCCATCATCCGCCGTCTGCAGCCCGAGCTGGCGAAGATCGACGGTATCACGCTTTACATGCAGCCGGTCCAGGACCTCACAGTGGAAGATCGCGTGAGCCGTACTCAGTTTCAATATTCCATCGAAGACGCCGACGCGCAGGAGTTGGCGCAGTGGACGCCCAAACTCGTGGCCAAGCTGCAAACTCTTCCGGCGTTGCGCGATGTTGCTACCGACCAACTCAATAATGGTCTCAAGACCAACATTACGATCGACCGTGACACTGCATCGCGCCTCGGGATTTTTCCGCAAGCCATCGACAACACCCTGTATGACGCCTTCGGGCAACGGCAAGTGTCCACGATGTTCACGCAGCTCAATCAGTACCACGTGATCCTCGAGGTGCTTCCGAGCTTCGCGCAGACTCCCGAAGCGCTGAAGGACATCTACATCCGGCCCAGCACAGTCACTCCGAACTCGGGCGCGCCCACAGCCAATGGTGCGGCCGTAACAACCAGCGGCGCGCCCGTTCCGATCTCAACGTTTACAAAGATGAACTCGAGCAACGCTGCCCTTGCGGTCAACCATCAAGGGCAGTTCCCGGTGGTGACTCTCTCGTTCAACCTGGCGCCGGGAGCATCGCTGGGAGATGCGACCAAGGCCATTCAGCAGGCGGAAAAAGATATCCAGTTGCCGCCCAGCATTCACGCGGCATTTCAGGGGACGGCTGCTGCATTTCAGAATTCGCTGGCTTCTGAGCCTTACTTGATTCTCGCAGCGGTTATCACCGTCTACATCGTCCTCGGCGTTTTGTACGAGAGCTACATCCATCCCATCACGATTCTTTCCACGCTGCCCTCGGCCGGTGTCGGCGCGATTCTGGCCCTGATGGTTACGGGGAATGATCTGACCGTGGTGGCTCTAATCGGCATCATTCTTCTGATCGGCATCGTCAAGAAGAACGCCATCATGATGATCGACTTCGCGCTTGAGGCCGAGCGCGAAGAGCACAAGCCACCCGAGGAAGCAATTTTCCAAGCCTGCCTGCTTCGTTTTCGGCCCATCATGATGACGACGATGGCCGCGCTCCTGGGCGGGTTACCGCTCGCCCTTGGATCGGGTACAGGCGCGGAACTGCGCCGCCCCTTGGGCATCACCATCGTCGGCGGACTGCTCCTCAGCCAGTTGCTCACGCTTTACACAACGCCCGTCGTCTATTTGTGGTTCGACCGCCTGGCGCACAGGTTCTCGCGCTACAGGATTGGCAATCCGATTTCAGAGGAGCCCATGTCGGCGGACTAGGCCGCACCCGAGACCATGAGCATTTCGGCTCCATTTATCCGGCGTCCGATCGGCACGTCGCTGCTGGCGGCGGCACTGCTGCTGGCGGGAATTCTTGCGTTCAACTTCCTGCCCGTAGCTTCCCTGCCGAGAATGGACTTCCCTGTGATCAGTGTGGGCGCGGGCCTGCCGGGAGCGGATCCGCAGACCATGGCATCTGCGGTGGCAACGCCGTTGGAGCGACAGTTCGGACGAATTGCTGGGGTGAACCAGATGACATCGTCGAGTCAGCTGGGGACCACTGGAATCGCACTGCAATTCGACCTTAACCGGAACATTGATGCGGCGGCGCGCGATGTGCAGGCTTCGATCAACGCAGCCCGCAGCCAACTCCCCGCCAACCTGCCGAGCAATCCGAGCTATCGCAAGGTAAATCCGGCGGACGCGCCCATTCTTCTGTTGGGTTTGACCTCGGATACGATGACGGTGCCGCAGATGTATGACGCCGCCGACTCGATCCTGTCGCAAAAGCTGGCACAGGTTGACGGAGTGGGACAGGTTTTTGTGTGGGGCGCAGCCCAACCAGCAGTGCGCGCCGAAGTGAATCCGACTCTGTTGAACAAACTGGGAATCGGTCTGGATACCGTGCGCAACGCCCTGAATGCGGCCAACGCCAATCGGCCGAAAGGGCAGGTACAGAACGGCACGTCGTCGCAAATGCTGGAGCGAACGGACCAACTCTTTACCGCTGACCAGTACCGGCCGCTCATCGTGGCCTACAACAACGGGGCAGCGGTGCGACTTGGGGATGTAGCCGACGTGCAGGACGCGGTCTCTGACGTACGCAATCTCGGCCTGATCAACGGCAAGCCGGGAATTGTGATGCCCGTTTTCCGGCAGCCGGGCGCCAACATTATTGAGACGGTGGACCGGGTGAGGGTGATGTTGCCGTACCTGCAATCCTCGATTTCGCCCGGCGATCAAGCTCTCCATTGTGATGGACCGCACGACCACGGTTCGCGCTTCCGTGAAAGATATCGAGCGAACGTTGCTGATTTCGATCGCGCTGGTGATTCTGGTGGTGTTCCTGTTCCTGCGCACGGTGCGGGCGACGATCATTCCCAGCATTGCTGTGCCGCTTTCGCTGGTAGGAACGTTCGGCGGGATGTATCTGCTGGGCTACAGCCTGGATAATCTGTCGCTGATGGCGCTGGCGATTTCGACGGGATTTGTGGTGGACGATGCCATCGTGGTGCTGGAAAACATCACACGCTACATCGAGCATGGCATGGATGTCGTCCAGGCCACGTTCAAAGGAGCGGCTGAGATAGGATTCACCGTACTGTCGATGAGCGTTTCTCTCGTGGCAGTGTTCATCCCGCTGCTGATGATGGGTGGAATTGTGGGGCGGCTGTTCCGCGAATTCGCGGTCACGCTCAGTATGGCAATCGCCGTGTCACTGCTAGTGTCGCTCACCACCACCCCCACGATGTGCGCCAAATTCCTGAGGCCGCAAAGAAGGAGAAGCACAACATTTTTTATCGAACCAGCGAATGGTGCTTCGACGGATTGCTGGCAACTGTATACCCGCATGCTGAAATGGGTTCTGGCCCACCAGCCGGTGATGCTGATCGGTACCATTCTGGTGGCATGCGCTGAGCATCTTACCTCTACTTCAAAGTGCCCACGGGTTTCTTCCCGCAACAGGATACGGGACGCATTCAGGGCTCGGTGATCGGAGCGCAGGATATTTCGTTCCAGTCGATGAGCGACAAGATGCGGCGCTACAGCAGCATCGTGATGAAGGATCCGGCGGTCGATACCATGGCGGGATCTACGGGCGGAGGTACAGCCCTGAACCAGGGCCGGTTCTTCGTGATGCTGAAGCCGCTGGAACAGCGTGGCCCGTGCCAGAAACAACACTTCTGGCAGTCTTGCCAGTATGTGACCGCCGACGATGTGATTAACCGTCTGCGCGCCAAACTGGCGGTAGTGCCGGGCGCGACCCTGATTTTGCAATCGGCTCAGGAACTCACCATTGGTGGGCGGGATGGCAATGCACAGTATCAGTACACGCTGCAGAGCGGGAACCTCAGCGATCTGAATACGTGGGCCCCGCGCTTGCTCGCTAAGCTCAGGACCCTTCCCGAACTACGCGATCAGAACTCTGACCAGCAAGATCATGGACTGCAGGCGAAGCTTGTGATCGATCGCGACACGGCGAGCCGGATGGGCATTACTCCTCAAACCCTGGACAATGCGCTGTATGACGCATTTGGACAACGGCAGGTGTCGACGATGTACCGGCCGCTGAATCAGTATCACGTGGTGATGGAAGTTGCACAGCAGTTCCAGCAAACTCCGGAAGCACTGCAGAATATCTATCTGCGATCGACGACGGGAACCCCGGTTCCGCTGGCAGCGTTCACGCATTTTGAACCGTCCAACACCCCGCTGGCGGTGAATCACCAGGGCCAGCTACCTTCGGTGACCATCTCGTTTAACTTGGCGCCGGGTATCTCTCTGGGTCAGGCAACCGATGCGATAGAAGCAGCCCAGCGCACGATCGGATTTCCGCCGACCATCCAGGCTAGCTTTCAGGGCACCGCCGCAGCGTTTCAGGATTCGCGTTCCAACATGCTAATCCTCATCATCACCGCGGTGGGGGCCGTCTACATCGTATTGGGCATGCTCTACGAGAGCTATATTCATCCCATTACGATTCTATCGACGATCCCTTCAGCCGGCGTGGGCGCGCTTCTGGCGCTGCTGTTGACCCACAACGAACTGAACGTCATTGGGATGATCGGCATCATCTTGCTGATTGGATTAGTGAAAAAGAACGCCATCATGATGATCGACGTGGCCCTCGACGTAGAGCGCACGCAGGGCAAAAAGCCGGTGGAAGCGATCTATGACGCATGTATCCTGCGTTTCCGCCCCATTATGATGACGACCATGGCGGCGCTGCTGGGTGGCCTTCCCCTCGCTTTGGGAAGCGGAACTGGGTCCGAATTGCACCGCCCGTTGGGAATCACCATTGTCGGTGGGCTCATCGTGAGCCAGATGCTGACGCTGTTCACGACCCCAGTGGTTTATGTGTATCTTGACCGCTTGAGACTGGCCTTACGGGGTGGCGAGGAGAACGTGCGGCCGGAGCCTTCATCCCCTGGCGGTGCCACTCCCAGTCCGGTGCACTAGCCTTGCCCTTTATGTTGACGCCATCTCGCCGATATCGATAAATCATTCATTCCCAAGCAGCAGGCGTGATGCGGAGAGCCGCGTGGTGCAACCTGAAAGCAGAATTTCTGCATCGCAACACTTGTCAAGAGCTTGCCTGCTGCGCAAAATAGGGCTTCTCCCGTATGATAGAAGTTCAACAATAAGTACTGCTGATAGAGATTCATTCGTCCCGGGTATTGCCGGGATCCAGCGATCTCCCGATTTTCGTTTGGGCAAATTCCTTCAGGAGTCACGGATGCTAAAGAAAGCAGCGGCTCTGCTCTTTGTTTGCGCAAGCATGGCCACATGGGTGGGTTGTGGTTCGACGAGTAGCCATTACCTGTACGCCTCAATCCCCGGGTCTAATCAGATTGTTGCTTATCGCGAAGACCCCAATTCGGGCGTCCTTACGCAATTGACCGGCAGTCCCATTACCGCAGGCTCAGCGGTCCAGTCCATTGCAATGCATCCTTCAGGAAAATTTTTGTACGCTGCCAACTCCGGCGACGGCCCCCCCATCGGCGACGTTTCTTTGTTCACGATTTCGACCACTGGCGCCATCACCGAAGTCACTCCCCGCACCAATGTCGGATCATCGCCCACAATTCTCGCCATGGATTCGGCAGGAGCTTTCCTTTATGTCGGGAATTCCGGATCGGGTAGCATCTCGGCCTTCTCGATCGACTCTGGCACGGGCGCATTGACAGAGATTGCGGGCTCCCCGTTTCCGATTGGAATGACACCGATCAATATGAAGGTGTCGCCATCAGGTTCTACTCTTTATGTGACTGGCGGAGGCTTCCCCGGCATCATCGAAGCCTTTAATTTGAATCAGGGTGTTCTCTCCGTAGTTCCCGGTTCCCCATTCTTTACGGGAAGAAATCCTTTCGGATTGACCATCTCTTCCAGTGGCAATATTCTGTACACGGCCAACACACTGGACAATTCCATCTCAGAGTTCACGATCAACGCAGACGGATCTCTAACCGAGCTTTCCGGCTCTCCAATCGGTGAGCAGTATGCGGCGCCGGTCACTCTTTTCATCGACAAATCCGGGGCCTATTTGTACGTGGCCAATCAGGGGTCAAGCAACCTTGCGGCCTATTCCATCGGCTCCGATGGTTCTCTCGCACTCCTCACGGGTTCTCCGTTTGGCACAGGTTCGCAGCCGAACAGCTTAGCCACAGATGCCGGTGGAAAATACTTGTTTGTCGGGAACCAGCAGAGTCCGGTGATTCAATCTTTCAGTCTTGACACGGGCACCGGAGCGCTCACTTCTGTGGCCTCGTATTCTGTCCCCGGCAGTCCCACTTCAATTGCTCTCACTCCCTAGCCCCCGATCGCGAAAGTAAAAATGGACCTGGCCTTCGCACTCGAACGGCCCGGGCCCGCCTCCGAAGGCCACTCCAAACGGGGGAACGGGAGCAGGTCAGAATCTTTAGGACTGGCGCGAATAGCGTTCCGCGGTTAAGCTTTACCTGCTTCCTGGGGCCCGATTTGACAGGCGAATGACAATTCGCCCGTGGGGCGTTTGGGAAAATACTCTAGACGGCACGTAGTACGCGAGTACAACCGCCAACAGCGCCCGATCATCTAAGTTTGTAAGCCACGATGTCCGGCAAGGTGATGGCGCTGACTCCGTGCCGGGACCGGAACCCATTCAATGAAGATTGCCAGCGCCGCGAGTGCCTTTCCAAAACACTATTACTCTCAGAAAATCCTGCTGGAAAAACTTCGGGAATACTGGGGCGACCAGTTGCGGAATCCGCAAATGTTGGCCCGCCTTCATCGCAACGTGGCCGTCGAAGGACGCCATTTGGTCATGCCCCCGGAAAAATATTACGACATGAATACCTGGGGACAGGCCAATGACGTCTGGATTGAGTGCGCTCAGGAACTCGGGGAGCAGGCTCTTTGTCGCGCGCTCCACAACGCCGGGCTCGACGCCAGCGCGCTTGGAGCGCTGTTTTTCACGTCGGTCACCGGCATCTGCAGTCCCTCGATCGACGCTCTCCTAATCAACCGCATGGGCCTGCCGAGAAATATTCGACGCGTACCAATCTTTGGCCTGGGTTGCGTTGCCGGCGCCGCGGGAATTGCGCGCGCTGCGGATTACGTACGTGCCTATCCCTCTCAGGCGGCGGCTCTCGTGTCGGTCGAGCTCTGCTCGCTCACGATTCAGCGTGACGATCTTTCGGTAGCCAACCTCATCTCCTCAGGACTGTTCGCCGACGGTTCGGCCGCGGTCATTGTGACCGGAGAAGACTTAAATGCGACTGGCCCGAAGATTCTCGCGACTCGGTCCGTTTTCTATCCCGAGACCGAAGAGATGATGGGCTGGAAAATAACCGAAAAGGGGTTTCGCATTACGCTTTCACCCGAAGTGCCCGTGTTGATTCGCGAAAATTTGGGGCACGACATGGATGCATTTCTCGGCGACCACGGCCACAAGCGTGGCGACATCGGAAGCTGGGTGCTGCACACCGGCGGGCCAAAGGTGCTGGAGGCCACGGCCGCCGCACTCGATTTACACAACGGTCAGCTCGACGCATCCTGGGATTGCCTGAAAAAGGTCGGGAATCTCTCGTCCGCATCGGTCTTGGTCGTGCTGGAAGATGTTATGAAGAACCGTCGCCCTGAGCCAGGCACGCTCGGCATTCTTGCGGCGATGGGCCCGGGTTTTTGTTCCGAACTTGTACTCCTGCAATGGTGAGGTTTGCAGTTGCTGAATTCGACAGATGTGTTTGTGATTGGTGGTGGTCCTGCAGGGCTCGCGGCCGCCATTGCGGCTCGGCAGCAGGGATTTCGCGTGATCGTAGCGGACGGCGCCCACATGCCGATCGACAAACCATGCGGCGAAGGCCTGATGCCTGACGGCCTCGCGGCGCTCAAAAAACTTGGAGTTTCAGTCGACGAAGAAAATTCTTGTCCTTTCCGCGGCATTCGATTTCTCGCGGGGGGGATTGCCATCGAGGCAGCATTCCCCAAGCACTCTTCCGGCATTGGCATACGCCGCACTGTGTTGCATCGTCTGATCGCAGACCGAGCCGCAAGCCTGGGAATCGACTTCTTGTGGCAGACCCCGGTGACCGGAATTTTGCCAGATGGAGTTCAACTGGGAAAACGCAAAATCAGCGCCCGCTGGATTGTCGGCGCTGACGGCGGCACTTCTCGCGTGCGACGATGGGCAGGCCTTGACGCTTTCCGGAAAAGAGATTACCGCTACGCATTTCGGCAGCACTATCGCGTTGCGCCTTGGACCGACCGCATGGAATTACACTGGGCCCGGATCGGGGAAATCTACGTTACGCCCGTGTCGAGCAATCAGGTATGCGTGGCACTGATCTCCCGCAATCCCAAATTGCGGCTCGCTGAGGCTTTGCAGCGCTTCCCGGAATTACGCGCACGGCTTGAGGGCGCTGACGTTTCTTCCAGGGAGCAGGGCTCTCTGACTTCCACCTGCAAATTGAAGCGCGTAAGTCGCGGCAATGTAGCGCTGATTGGAGATGCGTCAGGCACAGTGGATGCCATCACGGGCGAGGGACTTTGCCTCGCCTTTAGCGAGGCCCTGGTCTTAGCGGACTGCTTGCGCACGGCAGACCTGACTCGCTACGAACAGGAGCATCGCCGCTTGGCCCTGCGTCCGCTCCTAATGGCCCGACTGCTGCTTGCGCTCGACGGTCGTCCTCGGTTACAACGCCGCACCCTGCAGGTGCTTCAGAAGAGGCCAGATGTTTTCCAAAGGTTGCTCGAACTGCATGTGGGAATCCTTTCCCCGCTGCACCTTGCGTTGGACGGCCTTACTTTGGGATGGGGTCTTTTAACCGCATAACTCATGAACGTGGCCACACTTAAGACGATCAAATACGCCAGAGGGCTCGCGTGGACATTCGTCGCCCTGCTGACAGCTTTAAGCTCGGCGGCTACTGCGCAAGATACAGCCTTTCAACTTGATCCCGCACAGACGTCTGTTAAGTTCACCTTGGCAGATGTCCTTCACACCGTTCGCGGGACCTTCCAACTCAAGCACGGGGTGTTGCGGCTAGAGCCGATCTCAGGAAAAATCTCGGGCGAGATCGTCGTCGATGCCGCCAGTGGCGAAAGTGGCAGCAGCATGCGCGACCGCAAAATGCATAAGGAGATTCTCGAGAGTAGTCAGTATCCGGACATTGCTTTCCATCCAGACAGAGTCGAGGGCACTATCGCAAGCCCGGGCAAGTCCTCCGTCAAGATTCACGGCATGTTCAGCATCCACGGCACCGATCACGAGATTACCGTTCCCGCTGAAGTCGAGATGTCTTCCGACCATTGGACGGCCACTGTTCACTTCACCGTCCCCTATGCGAAGTGGGGAATGAAAAATCCGAGCACGTTGTTCTTGCGCGTGAACGATTCGGTCGAGATCGATTTGGTGGCGGTCGGAACTGTAGCGAAGAAATCTCCCGTAAATGCCCGTCAGTAGCCATCCTGCGGAGCTACTCCCTTTCCTTCCGTGCACTCGTAGCAACGTCCTGCCGCAAGATTCTTGTATTCCTCCGTCCGGCCGCTCGGCCAGTCGATCACCAGGCGATCAATGGCTTGCCGCTTCTCCAATCCAAAGGTGACCGGGAGTTCTGACTGTGAGAGGTAACTGGAGCCACCCTTCACCAGGCGCGACTGCGTGATCCCTCCAGCAAATACCCGCACGCTCGCGCCGATTCCATCGCGGTTTGACTTCGTTCCTATCAGACGAAAACGGATACTGCGGTTCCCCGTCTGCTGGTCGTTGCGGTACAAATGCGCCGGTCCATTGTTGGTCGTCAGCAGCAGATCGAGATCTCCATCGCGATCAAAATCAGCGTAAGCCAACCCGCGCCCAACTTTGGGCTGATCGAAGTCCGTTCCAACCTCTTCCGCGACATCGCGGAAGGTTCCCTTGCCACCATTCAAAAAGAGTTGGGGCGGCTGGGCGTATCCAACATTTCCGCGAATATTGCGCACGGTCTCGTCGATATGTCCGTTCGCGACGATAAAGTCGAGCCAGCCATCCAGGTTGACGTCGAGAAAAGCGCAACCAAATCCCAGGCTGTTTCTGGACGCGATCCCGACCCCGGACTGTGGCGCGATGTCTTCGAAGCTCTTGCCGCTCATCCGGTAGAGCCCGATCATTTCATTGTCGAAGTTCGTGATCGCCACTCCGGGTGTACCGGAGTTGTCGAAATCCGCCACGTCCACGCCCATGCCCGCGCGCGCTTTGCCCTCGCTGCTGAAAGCTAGCCCGGCCTCCACCGCTGCGTCCTTAAACGTACCGTTGTGCTGGTTGCGATAAAGTTTGTTGGGCTGCGTATCATTGGCCACGAGCAGATCGGGCCAGCCATCGTGGTTGTGGTCGAACAGCGCAACTCCCAGCGATTTCGAACTGCTGTCGAAAATCCCGCTCGCAGCGGTTACATCCTCAAACGTCCCATCACCCTTATTGTGAAAGAGCCAGCATGTAGCACCGCGATACGCCTCGGGTGTGCAGTAGGACTTGTGTTTTCCGTCGAGGCTGCAAAACACGTCGTGTTCCGGCGACCACTTCACGTAATTGCAGACAAATAAATCGAGCAGTCCATCACGGTCATAGTCAAACCACAAAGCGGATGTACTGAAGCCCTCTCGCTTACCCAGTCCGCTGGTGTTCGTCACATCGACAAATGTGCCCTTACCCGTGTTACGAAACAAGCGGTTCTGCCCCACGCAAGTGATCAGAATGTCAGGAAACCCGTCGTTGTTGTAATCGCCGACTGCCACGCCCATGCCATACATTTCAATGTCGAGCCCTGCGAGCGTCGTGACATCAGTGAACGTGCCATTTCCATTGTTGTGATACAGGCGGAGCGTCGAGCGGCGTCTCTTGTGCCCCGGCCAGTCCATTCCGTTGATCAACAGAATGTCCTGCCACCCGTCGCGATCGTAGTCCAGAAATGCGCACCCGGAACCGAGGGTTTCGGGCAGAAATTTTCCGCCGAAGGCTCCGCTATTATGCTCAAACTGAATTCCCGCCTGGCTGGTTACATCAGCGAATCGAAAGCCGGGCGAAGCCGCTGCAGTCTGTGCCGCGATCGCCCAAATGCCAGGCAACTGCGAACACGACGCCAGTCCCGCCATCCCTCCAAGGAACGAGCGACGATTCACGGAACGTTCACCAGCCCAGCCCGAATCGCATAGACCACGAGCTCCGCGGTCTTATGAATTCCCAAAGAGTTCATGATGTTCGCGCGATGAACAGCGACGGTATTTGCGCTGAGTTCAAGTGCGGTCGCGATCTCTTTGTTCGACTTCCCGTCGACAATCATCTGCAGCACTTCGAGTTCGCGCTGCGTGAGCGCGGCGCTGCGTTCTCCCTTGAGCACCGACTTCTGCTCCACCTGCGGATCGAAAACGGTTTCCCCGGCTGCGACCTTCCGGATGGCGGCCCCCAGTTCCAGGTCCATCGCGTTTTTCAAAACGTAGCCTTTGGCGCCCGCTTCAATCGCCTGTCTCACCCACGTGCTCTCGGTATGCATGCTGAGCATCAGAACCGCAATGCCCGGCGAATTCTCAATGATCCTGCGTGTGGCGTCGAGCCCATTCATGCCCGGCAAAGCGCAATCCATCACTACAACTTGGGGATGAAGTTCTTTCGCTAGCTTGATGGAATCCTCGCCGTTGCCCGCTTCGCCGACGACTTCCATGTCGGCCTCATCCTCCAGCATGCGACGGAACCCACGCCGCACCAGGCTATGATCATCCACCAGCAACACTGTGATCTTCTTTTCCATAAGACTCCGCTTTCTCTCTCGGAACTTCCAGGTGAACCCGCGTTCCGCCTTCTGGCGGTCGTGAAAACACAATTTGTCCGCCCATCAACTCAGCTCGCTCGCGCATCGCTACCAGGCCGATACCGCGCTTGGTGGTTGAGCGCTCTGCGAAGCCCGCTCCATGATCCTCTACTTCCAGCTCCAGCGCAGCAGGCAAGAAACGCAAACGCACCCACGCCGACTTGGCGCCTGAGTGTCGCGCCACATTGTTCAGTGCTTCCTGCACGACGCGGTAAACGTGCACACCGGCGCCCCCATCCACAGGGAACGGCACACCTTGCTTCTCATAGGATATGGCAATTCCGGTTTGCCGTTCTACGGTTGGGATGTACCAGTCAAGAGTGCTCTCCAGCCCAGCCTCGTCGAGCATGACCGGATGCAGCGCCTGAGACAGGCTGCGAACCTTCTCCAGCGTGCTCTGCACAATCTGCAGAACTTCCTTTAAATCGGCGCGCAGGGATGACCCTTCTGGCGCATGCGTTCCCGCCCGCCGTAACATCGACCCCACCGCTGTTAGGATCTGGCCGAATTCATCATGCAATTCGCGCGAGATATAGCGCAGCGTGGATTCCTGGGTGGCAATCAACTTCTGCGCCAGCTCGCTGCGACGTGCGGAAACTTCCGCCAGTCGCGCAAACAGCCTCCGGTTCCAGCGGATCACCGACAGCCCGCTCAGCAGAATCGCCAGCAACGTAGCGGCCAGAAAGAAGTACACCTGCCTCTGTACCCGGTCGTAGATCAGGACGATGCGTTGGCCCGCCTGCTCTTCGTTCTCGCTGTTCTGCACCAGCATCCGTGCCACGGCCGTGCTCAGTGCCGCCTGCCGCTCCTGCAGCGAGAGTTGAATCTGTGCGCGCGCTTCTTTGTCTTTCCCTTCACGTGCGAGCGCAAAAATTCGGTCCACGGCATCCCAAAATTGTGTAAACGATCCAGCGAGAAAGGCGCTCTGCTCCGGAGTCCGGCTGGCCGCGGCCAAACCGGCTTCCAGTCGCATCGCATCGTCAAGGTCGGTCCGGATCCGCTGAAACTGCGCTGACCATGCCGTCAATGGATAAGGCTCGTCGCTGCTCACCATATCGCGCATGGCGACAGCAAGCAGATTCAAATCATTCTGGATTCTCAGCAACTGCAGCGAATCCTTGCGATCGCGGTCCACCAGTTCGGTCTGCAGCTTGCGCAAGCCGGTCACTTGCCACGTGATATAGGCCGAATAAGCCACGATCGCGGACAACGTGATGAGCAAGCCCAGGAACAGGCCCAGGGTCGGTGAACGGTCCGGCGGAGAGAGGCGGGACACGCCCCGAGCATACAACGTCTACACGCGCGCTGTCACAGGGCGCGTTCTCGGGACGCGTCCCTCGCGGATGTGTGACAATGCAGTAATAATGAAGCGAATCCCGGGCCAGGGGAGTCAAAGAAGAGATTGACTTCTCCAGCCAAAGAAGACGCCAAACCCCAAAAGATCCAGCGCCTGAAGGCCGTTTGGCCCGAAGTCTGGAAGCTCATGCGTCCGCGCCGCGGATTGCTCGCCCTCGGCTTTGTGCTGATGCTCATCAACAAGCTCGCCGGCTTCGTCCTCCCCTATTCCTCGAAATTCCTGATCGATAACGTGGTCAGCAAGCACCAGGGCGGGTTGCTGCGGCCTCTCGTTTTGGCCGTTCTGCTTGCTACCCTGATTCAAGGGGTCACTTCCTTCTCGTTGACGCAGTTGCTGTCGAAAGCAGCCCAGCGCCTGATTGCGGACTTACGCCAACAAGTACAAGCACACGTTTCACGCCTCCCTGTGTCCTTTTATGACGCCAACAAGACCGGTGCCCTAGTGTCGCGCATCATGACCGATGTTGACGGCGTCCGAAACCTGCTGGGAACGGGGTTGGTGGATTTCGCGGGAGGACTAGTCGCGGCTGGTATTGCGCTCGCTCTCCTGATTCGCATCAGCGCCCCGCTAACCCTGATCGCCGTCGGTTCGCTCGGCTGTTTTGCCTTCGCCCTGAACCGCGCCTTTGCGACGATCCGCCCCATTTTTCGCGAGCGTGGCAAGATTAACGCCGAGGTCACCGGACGCCTCACCGAATCTCTTGGTGGAGTTCGCGTGATCAAGGGATATCACGCGGAAGAACGCGAGGAGAAGATTTTCGCCGGTGGAGTGCGCCGTCTCCTCGACAACGTCATGCGTACCTTGACGGCCACCTCCCTGATGGGACTCTCTGCCAGCGTGTTGCTGGGCGTCGTCGGCGCCGCCACCATGTACATCGGTGGACGTCAAATGACGGCCCACACACTCAGCCCGGGAAGCTATTTCTCGTACAACTTTCTTCTAGTTTTCCTGATCGCCCCAGTCATGCAAGTCGTCTCGATCGGCACGCAGTTGACCGAGGCCCTGGCCGGTTTAGAGCGCACCCAGGAAATCATGCTCGAAAGTCAGGAGGATCGGGATCCAAACCGCTCCATCGCAACTTCGCGACATTGTGGGACTGGTCGAATTCGAGAACGTCACTTTCAGCTACGACGGGATTCACGATGTCCTGCGCGACATTTCCTTTCGCTCCGAACCCGGAACCGTGACCGCTCTTGTCGGTTCGTCCGGATCCGGAAAGTCGACGACGATTGGCCTCGTCTCGGCTTTCTACGTGCCTTCGAAAGGCATGGTGCGCGTCGATGGCGTGGACTTGAGCACCGTTCGGCTCGATTCTTTCCGCACAAGATTAGGCGTCGTTCTGCAGGAATCATTCCTCTTCGATGGCACGATCCGCGAGAACGTAGCCTTCTCACGGCCGGACGCCAGCGAGGAAGAAATCATGCGCGCCTGCCGCATCGCCCGAGTCGACGAGTTTGCCGAATCGTTTGTCGACAAGTACGACACGATCGTGGGCGAGCGTGGCGTAAAACTTTCAGGCGGCCAGCGGCAGCGAATCTCGATTGCCCGTGCCATCCTCGCCGAGCCGCGCATTCTGATTCTCGACGAAGCCACTTCCAGCCTCGACTCTGAATCAGAACAAATGATCCAGCATGGCCTTTCCTACCTGATGCAAGGGCGCACCACGTTCGTGATCGCACACCGGCTGTCCACGATTCGCCGAGCCGACCAGATCATGGTCATGGAGCAGGGACAAATCGTGGAGCGGGGTACGCACGCACAACTCTATGCCGCCCGCGGCCGCTACTACGACCTCTATACGCGCCAGCATGGAGTCGAAGAGAATCTGTTCCTCGCACCCGGGGAAGGCGATGCCGTCACAGTGAATGGCAACGGCACTGAAGGCAAGAGTGGCGACGTGAAGGCTGCTGACGCGCTGCGTGTGTTACGAGGAGAAATGCGTTAGAGCCTATGACGATTGCCAGTACAGCCCCTCCGGTCCGTGGAACGGCCGCGATCCGCAGTGAAAACCTTTGCCGACATTACCGCATGGGCGAAACTCTGATCCGCGCGGTAGATGGCGTCTCGCTCGAAGTTCGTGCCGGGGAATTCGTTGCGCTCCTGGGAAGTTCCGGATCCGGCAAGTCTTCCGTCCTGAATCTCATCGCGGGGCTCGATCGCCCCACGTCGGGTAGCGTCGTCGTCGGAGATCGTGATCTGGCAAGCCTCTCACGCGAAGACCTCGCAAAATATCGCCTGCAGGTGGTCGGCATGGTCTTTCAGTCGTTCAACCTGATCGCCAGCATGACGCTCGCAGAAAATGTCGAACTTCCTCTCCGCTTCGCGGAAGTCGATCGCGGCCAGCGGCAGGGCCTTGCTCGTGAAGCGTTAGAGCGCGTCGGCCTGCGGGCCCGCATCAATCACCGGCCCAGCGAACTTTCTGGTGGCGAACAACAGAGAGCAGCCCTGGCTCGCGCCCTTATCAACCGCCCGCAGCTTCTTTTAGCCGACGAGCCCACGGGCAATCTCGACAGCCACACCGGAACGGAAATCATGGAGATGGTGCGCCAGTTCAACCGAGAACTTGGGATGACCGTTGTGATGGTCACCCACGAGCGTGCCTTGGCGGAGCGCTACGCTGAGCGCCTCATCTTCCTGGCAGATGGCAAACTCATCGACGACCGGCCCAACACGCCCCCGGTCGTCTTGCAGGAGCAAGGAGGAGAGGCATGAAGCTTCCAGACCTAACCGAACTGGCTCTGCGAAATCTGCGCGAGTCGCTGCTGCGAAACTCGCTGACCACCATCGGCATCTCGGTGGGCGTCGCCTCGCTCGTTGCCATGCTTTCTCTTGGCATTGGCCTGCAGCAGTTATTCTCGCGTCGACTGGCGAAGTCGGGATTGTTTGACACTGTATTGGTTACCTCTCGGCGCGATCTCCGGGGAATGGGCCGCGACGACGACCGCAACGCGCCGCCCCCAGGCGAAAGCCGCATCCTCGACGAGCCTGCACGGATCGAGATTGAACATCTCCCCAACGTCCTCGAGGCCTATCCCGACATCCGCTTCATCACCGAACTACGCTACGAAGATAAGCCGCACCTGACCATGGTTTCCGCGCTTCCCGAATCCGCAAAATCCAATGACGCCTTCGAAGGCATGCAGGGAAGTTTCTTCTCCTCCGACACGGCTGCCGAAGCGGTTTTGCAAAAGAGTTTCGCCGAGGAACTACTGGGCAAGACTCCGGCTCGCGGAGTCGACGAGACCAATGTCGCCGATTTGGCGAAGCCCCTGCTCGGAAAAGAATTGACCATGCGTTATGCGCAGCGAGCGGCAAACCCAGCTAGGCCTTCGCCCCCCAGTGCCGCTGCTATGAATTCCGCGGGCAGTAATCTTGAGGGCGCCGCGTACTCCGTAGTTTCGCGAGAACAGCGGCTTAAGATCGTCGGCGTCGCCGACCTTGACCCGGAGAGCATGCGCGGCCCTACGCGCGCCAAGGTATTCCTTCCGTTGAAGCTGGCTGAAAGTCTTCACGTGATGCAACCCACTGACCTGCGCGAAATCTCGCGGGCCGCGAGCGACCAGCCGGTGTATTCCTCCGTGAGCGTACGGGTGAAGGATCCAGCGCAGGTTCAAGTCGTCGAGAATGCCATCAAGAAAATGGGTTTCGGCACATTCTCGATTCTCGATGCCAGTCGCGGCCTGCAGCAGGTTTTCAAAGTGTTGTACGCGTTTCTCGGAATTTTCGGGAGCCTCGCCTTGATCGTGTCTTCCATCGGAATCGTGAACACTCTGGTGATGGCGATTCTCGAACGTCGCCGCGAGATCGGGATTATGAAAGCGATTGGAGCCAGCGACGGAGATGTAAAAAAGCTCTTCTTTGCCGAGGCCGGCGCCATGGGAATTCTCGGTGGCATGGTGGGGGTCGCGCTCGGCTGGGCGATTGGCCAGCTTATAAACTTCGGAACGAACATTTACCTGAAGAGCCAGTCCTTCCCGCCCGAACACTTCTGGGCCGTGCCGTGGTGGCTGGTCGCGTTAGCGATTGGGTTTTCATTCCTCGTGAGCCTGGTCTCCGGTCTGTATCCCGCTGGGCGTGCTGCCCGGCTCGACCCCGTCCAGGCGTTGCGGTACGAATAGGCGTTCTGAATGATCCGAGCTCTCAGGCGTCTCTGTTTATTTCTCTTGCTTGCGTCATACGTGGCGGCCGCTCAGAGCCGAATCGACTGCAGCGCCCTGAACAGCCGTATTCTCAAACAAGTCGTCCACTACTGCGTCTACCTGCCCGCCGGTTATGACGCGAGTGCGGCGCAGCATCCTCCCCAGCGATATCCAGTGCTGTATTTTCTGCACGGCCTTGGCGACAACGAGCAAACCCTCTTCAACACGGGCGGTTGGACATTGCTCGACGATCTGCGCCGCCAGCACAAGATGGGCGACTTCCTGATTGTCGCGCCCGAAGGACGGCGCAGCTTCTACATCAACTCCGCCGACGGCTCCGTTCGCTACAGCGACTTCTTCCTCCAGGAATTACTGCCGCACATTGAGAGCAAATACCGCATCCGCCCGGGCCGCGCAGGCCGAGCCATCAGTGGCATTTCCATGGGAGGCTACGGTGCTTTGCGCTTCGCCTTTGCCCATCCGGAACTCTTTACCGCCGCGAGCGCGCAAAGCGCCGCTCTCATCACCGAATCACCTCGTACGCTCGATTCGGCCTCGAATACCGGAGCTCCGCTAGCAGGCGTGCTTGCCCCAGTCTTCGGCAAGCCCATCATCGTTGCGCACTGGAATGAAAACAGTCCATTCCTGCTGGCGAAACGAAATGCCGTCGCTCTGCGAAAAATGTCTATTTATTTCAACTGTGGCCAGGATGACAACTACGGATTCGAAAAAGGAGCAGCTGCCCTCCACGAGGAACTGCAAAAAGAAGGCGTGAAGCACGAATACCACACCTATCCCGGCGATCATAGTCTTACCTATTTCTTGTCCCATTTCGCCGAGGTGATGGAGTTCCACTCCCGAGCATTCGGCCTGCTGCCGCTCCACTAAGATTTCGGACTCCTGTTGTAAACTAACCAAGCGCGCAAAACTGCGCTCCGCGCTGCAGTCACCGGAGAGGTGGCCGAGTGGTTGATGGCTCCGGTCTTGAAAACCGGCGTACCCGAAAGGGTACCGGGGGTTCGAATCCCTCCCTCTCCGCCAGACCTTTTTACCGCCCGAGCAAAATGTGGTGCGGGCGGAGGGACTTGAACCCTCATGGGCCGTTTAAGCCCTGCGGATTTTCATACCGTCTACGGCTTTCGCCGCCCCGAGGTGAGCTCACGCCAGGTTTGCGGTCTGGACTATCCCTTCACCCTCCTCCGGAAGCTCCGGAGCTTAGGTGCTGCCCGTCTAGTCTCTACGCCTTCCCGGCCGGTGTCTCTCCGGGCTTGGCTCGGGATTGCCATTTAAGGTTTCCCCGAATTTGAGCAGTTCTGCATCGCCGGTTTCCCAGACGAGCACTCAAGTTTTCCTTAAGTCCGCTGCGTATGCCATTCCGCCACGCCCGCGCGCGGCTGCCTTACTCATGATAGGGCACGTTGTCCGATTTTACACATCCCTTTCCTTGTCACCAGTTTGTGCTTGGGTGCGAAACTTACGAAACGTTCACACGACACGCGCGCAGCCCATCCATAATCCAAATTGTTCCCCCCGGACTGGCAGTTTTAACAGTTATCACGGCGGAGCAACGCCCATACGCTGATCCTATTCACGGGTGCGCCTAATCCAGAGATGTTGAGTTCAGTAGCGCCTTGATTCGGAAGGCCTATCATGACAGTCAACAACAGAATTCTCTCCATTTTCTTGAGCGTTGCGGTCGCCCTGGTGACGTGGCCTTTGGACGCGTGCAAGAAATCGGAACCGGTCGTGACCCGCTCCGGACCGGCTACTCAGCAGGCTCCCGCCGCAACCTATGCCGTCCCCACGGCCGATCAGCTCTACCAGTTGGTGGCTCCCATCGCGCTGTTTCCCGATAATCTGGTGGCGCAAGTTCTCGCCGCGTCCACTTATCCCGATCAGATTTCAGCCGCGTATGCCTGGCTCCAGCAGAATTCAAATCTTAAGGGCGATCAACTCATGCAAGCTGTTGACCAGCAGCCATGGGACGCGAGTGTCAAGGGCCTAACGCAATTCGGCGACGTCCTGAAACAGATGGCCGAGAGTCTGTCCTGGACCTCTGCTCTTGGCGATGCCTATTTCAACGTTCCGCAGAGTGTAATGAATGCCGTACAGGTCATGCGCCAGCGCGCCCAACAGGCTGGCAACCTGAAAAGCAACCAGCAACAGAATGTCTCCGTCGAAAACCAGGCTCCCGGCGCCGCAGCCGCGCCCGCGCAATCAGCTGCGCCCGAGACCACAGTCGTCCAAGCTCCGCCGCAGACCATCGTCATTCAACCGGCGCAGCCGCAGGTTGTGTACGTACCAACCTACAATCCAACCGTGGTATATGGGACCCCGGTTCCTGCCTATCCCGGTTACTCGTCTGCCGACATGGCAGTTGCGAGCGTAATCTCGTTCGGAGTCGGCATCGCGGTTGGCGCCGCGATCGCCAACAATAATCACTGCTGCGGCTGGGGATGGAACTCCTGGGGATGCGGCTGGCACAACTCCACGGTGGTCTACAACCACAACACCTATATTTCTACTTCCAATACCTTCGTCAATCGGAACAACTACTACAACCGCAACGTGAATAACGTGAACGTCAACAACATCAATCGCAATAATGTGAACGTCAACAACGTCAATCGGAATAACTTAAATTCGAACAACTACCACGCGAACAACTTCAATAACACCGCCCGCAATAACAACATCAACACCCCGAATTTCAACCAGAAATACAATCAGCCTCAGTTCAACAACACCAGCAATCGTGAGAATC
This sequence comes from uncultured Acidobacteriaceae bacterium, assembly GCA_963722365.1. Classification (GTDB taxonomy): domain Bacteria; phylum Acidobacteriota; class Terriglobia; order Terriglobales; family Acidobacteriaceae; genus Sulfotelmatobacter. The sequence goes on along the minus strand of CAVRLM010000010.1, from coordinate 143,440 downwards.
TGGCGCAGAGCAATCGAGTCGGCGCGTCCAGCCAGCCAGCCCTCAACCAGCAGAATCGGGCAGGGCTTAATCAGAATCAGAGCCGCCCCAGCAACTTGAATCAAGCCCAAAACCAGCCGGCACGTGGATACGGGCAGGAGCAAAATCGAGGGAATAACAGCAGCGCCTTCAGCAACTACAGCCCAGGAGGGAACGCCCGGGTGAACAGCGCCCGTGGCCAGCAAAGCCTTGAGCCAAAACCCGCGCCGGCAGCTAGGACCGAAAATCGCGCCGGGGCTTCGCGGCCTCAACCGCACTCCGGGGGCGCGCGCCGCCGCTAGAAAAAGGCGCACAGGAGAAAGCGCACGATGCAATGCAGACGTTTCCGAAACACTTTCAGGCCCATCCCAGCTGAGATCTCGAGTCCGTTTGCAGCGCTCCTTTTCGCAGGAGCCGTCTTTTCATTCTCTCTGTGTGCCTTGCCCTCGGTTGCCCAGCAGGGCAATGAAAAGACCTTCGCCACGCCTGGGGACGCAGCTCTGGATCTGTACAACGCCGTCAAGGCCAGCGACACCCAGTCGATTCATGCCATCTTCGGAACCAACGCCAACGACATCATCCATACCGGCGACGACGTGGCTGACAAGAACATGGGTGACAATTTCCTTCGCCGCTACGACCAAATGCACCGCGTCGTCATCGAACCCGATCAGACCGCAACACTGTATATCGGCGCCGAAAACTGGCCTTTTGCGATTTCTATAGTCAAGAACGACGCTGGCAGTTGGTATTTCGACACCGAAACGGGCAAGACGGAAATTCTTCGGCGACGCGTCGGCACCAATGAGAACGACGCTATCGAAATTCTGCACGGCCTGGTGGACGCTCAACGGGACTACGCTTCCCAACCCCGCAATGGCGATACCACCAAACACTACGCGTTGAGGTTCTTGAGCGACGAAGGCAAGCAGAACGGGCTGTATTGGAAAACGAACGACAACGACGCCCCGAGTCCGATCGGACCTTTGATGGTTTCCGGCACAGCCGCAGGCTACAACATACAGCCGGGACAGAGCGCTCCCTTCCACGGATACTACTACCGCATTCTGACCAAACAAGGAAGCGCGGCGAAGGGCGGTGCGCTCGATTACGTCGTCAATGGCAATCTCACCCGCGGGTTTGCGTTTGTGGCGTACCCGGCAGCCTACCGAAATTCCGGTGTCATGACTTTCATCGTGAACCAGAATGGCGTTGTCTATCAGAAGGATCTCGGTCCACAAACCTCGGACACGGCAGCCGCCATGCAAGCGTACGATCCGGACGATACCTGGGAGCAGGCCGACTGAGTCGTCGCCCCTTCCTCTCTGCGATCCTCTTGCTCTTCCGGAGCGCCAACCGTTACATCTTGTGCTCCGGAACCCCGCGCCGGCCCTCGCGCACAAACTTATAACCCACGCCGTGCACGGTGTGGAAGTGAACAGGACGCGCCGGATCCGCCTCTAGTTTCTGACGTAGCCTCAAAATGTGGTTATCCACTGTGCGAGTACACGGATAGTTTTCGTAGCCCCACACCTCATTCAACATCTGTTCTCGCGAAACGACGCGGCCGGCATTCTGCACCAGAAATCGAAACAACTTGAACTCCAGCGTCGTCAGGGCGACACTCTCGTTCGCGCGAGTCACTTCCATGGCGTAGAAATCAGCGAAAACGTCACCAAACCGAACAACTCCGGATTCCGGTCTGGAGCCCGACGCATCCACTCCCGAGCGCAGGCGCACCACCAGTTCCTTCCAGGTTAACGGCAACACCAGAACATGCTTCGTCTGCATGGTCGCCTGAGAGTTCCTGCTCGCCCGGTCTACCTTGCTGCCGATCGGGACCAGCGCGACTTGATAATTGTCCGACTCATTCCATTCCGCGGGCTTCAGCCCAAAGGGAATGTTCTGGCCACTGAATGGCAGAATGGCGTCTTCCAGGAGCGCCACCGCAGAAGACTCCTGGCCTTCGAGAACTGCGGTTGTAACTGCCGGGATTCCGTGAATGCCAGACTCCATCGGGCTGTCGAATTCTCGTGAACGTTTGTACTCCATCGCAATTGCTCCTTCTTATCCACCACTTGAAGGGCCCCTGACTGCAACCGCCGACGGCGGCAAAGCGTCGTCTCTGCCTACGGTCGACTCGGCCGCCGCCCCGGTTTCTCTTGCCCTGTTCCGAAGACCGCCTGGTAGCGGTCGCCAAGGAACTTGAGCAGTTCTTCGGTCGAATGGAATCTCAATTCGTTGCAGGAATCGACCTCCTCGACCCATCCTTCTAACAACCCTTGTTTCGGTTTCGTGTCTGGCCCTAGTCGAATAATGAATGCCCCTCGCATGACGATGTCAGACTAAGGCAGTCAGAGTGCGGGGAAGTGGCCGTCCCGGTGTCGTTTTGGTCCAGATTCGGTGCCGAACGCGCCCATGAGACGCAATCTTGGTTCTTCGTGGGTGGTAATGGGCGGTAGGAACAGCCGTTCAGAGGTTTCTGGCGGTCATCTTCGGGCGCTGGCAGCACCGAGAATCCTGCCAACTGGTGCGGCGGCAAGGAACACAGCACGGAGCGGTTCCGGATCGGCAAAGGAATCTGCAAGTCTTTGGATTCCTGCCTCCGCCTTTGCCCGATGTCCTTCGGCCAATTCATGGGCCTTCCGGGAATCGTAGAAGTCCCAAGCGGTGGCGTGCACGCGCCACGCGGACATCGGCACCTCTTGCTTCTCTAGAACGCCGAAGGCTGCTTGCAGCGACTTCTCAGCAACCGCCCAATCTTTTTCAGCGATGGCCACTCGCGTCCTCACCTCCCACGCGAGCGCCTGCATGTTGGGATCGGCCGTTGAGAGCGCACTCTGCACCAGACAATCAGCTTCACGGCGGGCATTGGCGATGTCCCCCGATTCCAACCACGTTCTTGCAAGCCCGAGCGCCGCTCCCATTTTCCAGTACCAGTGCAAATAAAACTTCTGGTTCGTCATTCGCTGAACTTCGCCGAAGCACCGTACGGCATCCTGATAATTCCCAAGTCCAACTTCCGTCTCTCCGGTGCAGAGTAGTGCCACGGCTCGCGGCGTTCGTCCCGGATTGCCCGTGCACTGCGGCAAGATCGCGTCGCACAGCTTCCGTGCGCCTTGAAAATCAAAGACCAATGTCCGCAGCCATGCCTCCATGCTACTGAACGCGCAGAGCCACAGCTTATTTCCATTTCTCTCAGCGGCATTGATCAGCGTCCGCAAGCTGCCTAGAAGCTCGCCAAACCGCCCCGCATGCAGCAGAGCGAGACACTTCCCCCAAGCGCCCAGGTTGCCAATCAGTCCCTGGCCGGTCATGCTCCGGACTTTATCTTCCGCATGGAGCGCGAACAAATACTGACCCTGCAGGATTAGAGCCTGCGCCGGGTACAGTATCTCCAGCGCGATGTGAATGTCTTTAGCGCCCAACTGTGCCGTCATTGGTACGGTCCTGGAGCAGATTTCCGCGTCTGCGTCACTCCACCGGTCATGCAGCAGGCGGAACGCGGCTGCCAGGATCTCGGTGCGAGCCTGTAACGTCGCATCGCCCAGGCTCTTGCTTACTTCCACGGCAAGTTCACTCGCAGCGATTCCTCGATTCGAGTCAGTTAACGAGGTGGTGTACGCCAGCCGGCTCAAGGCGCTCACCTCTTCTTTTGTCAGGTGCGCCTGAGCCGCTCGCTCCACTTCAACCTGGTAGGCGTGGGCAGCCTTCACCACCTGTCCATGGGCGTAGTGGGTATCGCCGATGCGTTTGAGAATCTGGATCTCCACTTCCGCCCGAATATTAGGACCGACCTTGTGCGCCAGCTCAAGTGCATGGTGCAGCACCGTGATCGCATCCGCGTGCGCGAAGCGGTACTGCGCATTCTCGGCGGTGAGCAGCAAGTAGCGAATCGCCTGTTCGTACTCGTGACCTTCCTCAAAATGCAACGCCAGTTCCGAGGCAAGTTCCGGCCGGTCCTGCGTGTAAAGCAACCTCAGCTGCTCCCCAATTCGCCGATGCAGCTTCGATCGGCTTACGCTCGACAGCCGGCGGTAGAGAACCTGTCGGAATAGAGAATGTCTAAATTCGTAGTGGGCCGAAGCCGAGCCATCCGGGAAGTCCTGAAGTCCTGCCGACCGTACAAACTGTTGCTTCTCCGCTAACCCTTCCAGCACTTCTTCAATGCGGTCGCTCTCGATGTCGAGTGTTGGACGAATGACCCACACTGAAAATCGCTCACCCACAATGCTTCCACTGTTGAGAATCCGCTGCTCCTCGGCACTGAGTTGAGAGAACTGCAGGTCCAACATTTGTTGCAGCGTCTCGGGTACGCCCGGGTCAATATCCTTCAGCGGTTTAGTGAGTGCCCATTTCCCCCGATCCTGTGCGATCAACCTTTTCTTCACCAGGTCTTGCACAATCGCCACCATGAAAAGAGCATTGCCCCCAGAGTGACGATAGATCAACTCCGAAAGGCCCGCGGGCAGGCTACCATTCGGAAATTCCGTCGCCAGGTATTCGGCGATCGCCGGCTGCTCCAGGCGTTCGAGAGAGATCTCCGTGCACAAATGATGAACTTGTAAGTCCTGTTTCAGCCCCTTCAACGGCGTTTTGGAGAGAACGACATCGGCCGGGCGGTAGGTCCCGAGCAGCATCAACTTGGCTGGCTCCCGCCGGCGCGCCAGTGCGGAAATCAGGTCGAGCGTCGAATCATCTACCCAATGGAGATCTTCAAAAATCAGGACCAGCGGATTCTCTGCTGTGATCGCTTCCATCGCCTCGCAGATCTCCCGCACCATACGTTCCCGCGTGGCGCCAACGGTCTCACGCTGCAGATTTTCTCGCTTCTCTGCTTTTACGAGGGAGGGGAATTGAATCCACCACGTGGGCGCTCTGCTAGCCAGGGTCTGTGCGACTGGATTGGCATCGCTGTCTCGAATCAACTGCCCCAGAGCCTCAAGCATTGGGTAGTAGGCTTCTTTTCCGCCGAAGCCTTCGACACTCTGTCCGCGAGCCACTCGCAGATTTGGGCGGCGGGCAGCATGTTGATGAAACACGTCCACCAGGGTCGTCTTGCCGATTCCAGCCTCTCCTGTTACGAACATCAACTGCCGTTGTCCTTTGAGGGCCCGATCCAGATGGTTGTTCAGTTCGGCCAGGGCCATCTCCCTGCCTACCATCTTTTTCGAATCCGAATGGAGGTCCGATGCGCCAGCAGCGCTCTCGTCGCTCACGGGAGCTACGAACTGGTATCCCCGCTTCGGGAACGTCTCAATGAATAGAGGCTGGTCCGATCGATCCCCTAAAACTTTCCGGATGCCCAGGATGTATTTCTTGATGACCTCAGGATTTACGTAGGTGTCCGGCCACACGGACTCGAGAATCTCACCTTGCGTGACAACCCGCCCGGCATTCTCCACCAAATAACGGAGGACATCGAAAGCCTTCGGGGTTACGGAGACGCGGTTCTCCGCGTGCCACAGACAGTGGTTCACCGTATCTAGGCGGTACGATAGGAATTGTTTCATCCGCGAACCCACCACCGGCCGCGATAAAACAACTGCTCACGAAGATTTTTGTAAATCCAGCTTCGATATGCCCTCGACCCACAGAAAAATCGAGAACATCAGCGGACGGTCAACTATCACCAACAATAGATCAAAATTCGGCCAAAAGGTGACACTTTGTTTCCTCGCGCCTAAGAGTTCGATCGTAGATCGCTCGACGTTCCCCCCGCCGCCGGAAGGTAGCACCTTTGCGTGTAATCCATCACCATGCGGTCGGCATTAAACCGCCAGCCCAGGGTGCGGATCGTCCGCTTCATGCGCTTGATCCAGCCCCGCGGAAGCCCATCCCGGTCGCGCTGGTAATACAGCGGAATCACTTCTTCCCGCAGCGTTCGCAGCAAGTCTTCTCCGTCGCGGGCATCGTGAACGCTCATATTTGAATGTGTCCTGCCCGTTCCGATGGCAAAACCATTCATGCCATCGAAGGCCTCCGCCCACCAGCCATCCAGGATTGAAAGATTCAGGCCGCCATTCAGCACCACTTTCTGTCCGCTCGTACCAGAAGCCTCCAGCGGACGGCGCGGATTGTTCAGCCAAACATCCACACCCTGCACAAAGTGTCGTCCAACGTTGATGTCGTAATCCTCGACAAATACGAACTTGTCACGGAACTTGGAATCACGCATCAACTCGGCAATCTGCTGCAGCACGCGCTTGCCGGGCTCGTCGAGCGGATGAGCCTTGCCCGCAAACACGAACTGCACCGGACGGTTTGGATCATTCACCATCGAAGCCAATCGCTCAATGTCGGTCAAAATCAGATTAGCTCTTTTGTACGTCGCGAAACGTCGCGCAAATCCGATCGTTAGAGCGTCCGGGCTCAGCACCCGCTCCAGCCGTTGCAACTCCAGCGGAGACTCGCCTCGGCGCTCGGCTTGCGCCACTGCTCGCCGGCGCACAAACTCGATCAACTGCGACTTCAGGTTCAGATGCGTCTCCCAAAGCTCGCCGTCATCTACATTTTCGATTCCCAGCCAGATTTTGGCTTCGCTGCTGCGCTGGTGCCAGTCCGTCCCTAGATGCCGATCGTAAAGACGAAACATCTCCGGAGCCAGCCACGACGGGACATGGACCCCGTTCGTGATGTGTCCGATGGGAACGTCGTCTTCCAGTTTGTTGCGGAACAATTTGGTCCACATGGCCCGCGATACTTCGGCGTGCAGTGAAGACACTGCATTGGCGCGCCGCGAGAGTCGCAGCGCCAGCACGGTCATACAAAATAGTTCGTCCCCGTTATTGGCGTTCTCCCGGCCGAGTCCCATCAGGCTGTCCTGGGATAGCCCGAGCGCCTCGCGCAGAGGCCCAATATGTTCCTCGACCAGTCCCCCGTCGAATCGGTCATGTCCGGCAGGCACCGGCGTATGCGTGGTGAACACTACTTCGCGAGATACTCGCGGCACCGCCGCGTCGAACGCGATGCCCTCGTCCTCCATGCGCATGCGAAGCGCTTCCAACACCGCAAACGCGCTGTGGCCTTCGTTAAGATGAAGAACGCCCGGAGAAATCCCCAGAGCACGCAGGGCTCGCAGTCCGCCCACACCGAGCAGCAACTCTTGCCGAATCCGGATGCGCAGATCGCCGCCGTACAACCGCGACGTCAGTTGGCGATCCTCGGGAGCATTTCCTTCCACGTCGGAATCCAGCAGCAGCAAATCGCGCCGGCCCACCTTCGCGCGCCAGACCTTGGCCCGAATCCGCCCACTGCGCGTTTCGATCTCCACGACAACCGGCCTGCCATCCTTGCCGATGGCTACTTCCATCGGCATCTCGTTGACATCGGTCTTCAAGTACTCTTCCCGTTGCCAGCCGCCCTGATCGAGCCTCTGCCGAAAATATCCTTGGCCATAAAACAGCCCAATGCCCACCAGCGGGATATCGAGATCCGACGCACTCTTGATGTGATCTCCGGCCAACACTCCCAACCCCCCGGAATAAACCGGAAGCGATTCGTGCAAGCCGAACTCCGCCGAAAAATACGCCACTGGATGCGGCCGCAGCACTCCCGCATGCCGCGTTCCCCACGTTCGATCCGCCTCCCGGTACTCCAGCATGCGCCGGTACGCATAGTTCACGCGGCTGTGCAGCATCAGCTCCGCGGCCCGGGTTTCCAGTTTTGCCAACGGCAATCCCGACAACAGTGCGACCGGATTATGGTTCAGTTCGCTCCAACGCGCCGGATCCAGATCGAGAAACAGACTCGACGAGTTATGGTCCCAACTCCACCACAGATTGCGCGCCAGCGCCCAGAGCCGCTCCTGCAGCGGGGCGATGAAGCGATCGAGCGTTCGCGCCTCACTTACCACCGGAGCGACCTGCGTGGCCGCCTCCGTCAGCATTCGAATTTCTTCTTCGCTGAAAACGCGGGCTTCGATGGTTTGCACAACCAGAACTCCCTGCAAAACGCCCCGTTCAATCAGGGGAACGCCGAGAAACGATTGGTAAGCATCCTCGCCCGCATCCCGAAAATACTTAAACCTGGGATGGTTCTTCACCTGTTCCACCGCAACCGGTCGCACCAGTTCCGCCACCAGCCCGGTCAGCCCCTCATGTACCGCCATCCTCAGGCTTCCGATGCACTCCCGGCGAAGTCCAACGGTCGCTGCCAACACCAGATTGGCGCGGTCCGGCTCCAGCAGGTATGCCGAGCACACGTCGGTGTGGAATCGCTTCGCAATGAGCGCAACTACATTCATCAGCGTTTCGGCGGGTTGTCCGCCCTTCGCCGCCAGGTTTGCAATTTCATCCAGCGTAAGCACGCTGACCTTACTCTCTTGCACGGCTTGCTCCGTGGCCTCAGCTACGTTCTCGTATCCGTCCAATCTGATTCGTTCGCCTCCGTTTAAGTCTGGACCTCATTTGCCGAACGACTCCGATAAGCTGCCCTCGGCAGAGGCCCCATTGATTCTATTGTACGGTCTGTGACTGAAATCACGAACGATACTGAGAGCGGCCCCGGGAAATAGCCGTCCGGCCCGCACTCTGGCAGTCTTTGGTCAGTCGGCTGGCGGATATTCCCCCCAACGTCACTCTTTAAACCCAATGTTCCAGCGGAGCGAAGAGCCTTTCCGCAATGTCGAGGGATCTCGCGCGCATCTAAAACGCAAGCTCAAGCGGTTCCTTCGAAACCCATTGTTTGCATCTGCGATAAAGAGTAAAATCACCGCCAATCCAGCCAACGATGGGAGGTTTGCGTCCGCTTCCATTGGTAATTCGAGCATGCAAGTCTGGAAAATACCAGAGCGAAGATTCGATTTCGTTGATCCAGATTTTGGCTCCACTGAATAACAAGGACGCATTGCACGACGGGATATTCGTAAGCACCGCCCGAAACTCGATTGCTTATCGCGCTACCCATGGAGTGAGGATAATGAACGGTTCTGCCGCACGGTTTCTCCGGTTGGGTGTGAGTTTGTCTGGACTGCTAGTCCTCGGTTGGGTCTTGACCGGCCATGCCGCCAGGCCCGCTGCCCAGGGTCTCCCCACGGACTGGACTCATCGGCACGTCATTTTTTCTGAGCCCGCCACCTACGAGCAGATCGCCCAGGTGACCCGTGATCCTCGCTACTGGCAACAGTTCTACCGGCAACATGTAAGCCGAGTCCTGTCCGACCCCATGCCGAGTGATGATCCCTCCATGAACCTTGGCTTGCAGGCGCCCAGCGGTCGTAAGGTCCATCGCGATTGGTCGCAAGACATGGGCCTCGGCGCTTCTTCTGGAGCCGGCAACTATCCCGCGAAGTTTGCCTTTCGAACCGACACTGCGAACTGCGGCAGCGCAACCACTCCGGATTACGTCGTATTCAATACTGGACTCTTGGGCTCTGGAACCCAGGCTAGCGTGGTCGCCTACGACAATCTCTATGCCGGCTGCTCGGGAACGAAGCCGTCCGTCTACTGGGCCTACAACACCGGCGGCAAGATCCTGACGTCTCCGGTCATCTCATCCGACGGCAAGCAAGTCGCATTCGTCGAGAGCAACGGCGGTTTCGGCATCCTGGTCCTCCTCAAGTGGAAAGCTGGCACGGGCACTGTCGGAGCCCCCGTGACTCCAACCGCCGTTCCCGCCGCCTCCTACCGCACCTGCGTCGCCCCCTGCATGACATCCATCTTCTTGCGCGATGGCGCGGGCGTTGGGACCGATGACACAACCTCTTCCGCATTCCCCGATTACTCCCATGACACAATTTGGGTCGGTGGCGCGTTCGGCTGGCTTCACAAGATCACCGGGGGCTTCGCCGGCACCCCCGCCGAAGTCCGGACCGGCGGCTTCCCCGTCCAAGTCAACCCCGGCAATCCGACCCCTCTCTCCAGTCCCGTCTACGACCACATTTCAACCAACGTCTTCGTGGGTGATTACGGCGGATTTTTCTATCGGGTGAGCTCCACCGGAGTCGTCACCAAGTCCGCAAAGATCGATTTCGGCGCCGGTCTGGTGGCGGGCCCTGTCGTCGACTCGACCGCCGGAAAGGCCTACGTTTTCTCCTCCAGCGATGGCAGCACGTCCTGCACGGGATTTGTCCCTTGTTCCGCTGTGTATCTGTTCGCCACGAATTTCGGGGCCGGCACCAGTGGTACGGAAGGCAGGGTCGGAAGCAGCCAGGTTTCTCCCCCCAATCCCAACCCACTCTTCGAAGGCAGCTTCGACAGTACCTACCGTGCCTCAGTCAACGCCACCGGCAATTTCTACGTTTGCGGAAATACCGGCGGACCTCCAATCATGTATCGGATTCCTATTACGGCCGGCGTCATGGGCACCGTCGTTGCCGGGCCGCCATTGGCCAACACCACGACCGGCTGCTCGCCCGTGTCCGACATTCCTAACCCAAACGCACTCGGCGGGGCAACTGAATGGGTTTACGCCGGCGTGCAAACGACCGGGTTGGGGAACAGCTGTGCGTCCGGCGGATGCATTCTGAATCTCAAGGTCCAGCCTTGGACTCCATCCACCCCTTATGCCATCGGCCAACAGGTGCTGGACACCAACTTTCATCTTCAGGTCGTTCGCGTGGCAGGCACTTCAAGAACTGTCGCCCAGGGCCACCCCAACTGGAATGTGAACACTGACGGAAGCACGAGCGATGCCACGGTGCGATGGACCAACCAGGGTCCTTATCAAACAGTTCATCAGGGCTGGGTAGCCAGCCACGCATACACCGCCGGTACTCAGATTGTCGACAGTAACGGCAACATTGAGTGGGTGGGAACGGCGGGCACATCGAAAGCCGGAGCTCATCCAGTTTGGAACCTCGCCGTTCAAGGTCAGACCGCGGACAACAATGTAAGGTGGCGAAACCTCGGGGCCCTCGCCACCTTCAGCCTCGCCGCTACCGGAGGCACCAGCGGGATTATCATGGACAATACTGTTGGGTCGGGCACGCTTGCCGGTGCTTCCGAAGTCTATTTTTCGACTCAGGGCAACCAGGCCTGCGGAACCACCGGCACCGGCGGCTGCGCCGTTCAGGCATCGCAATCGGCATTACAATAGACTCGCACAGTTAGGGTTGGTTTTCCTTATGACTATGAACAGCTCGTCGAACGATAATTCAACCACTTCGTCCACCAAGCAGCCCTATCAAAAACCGTCCTTTCGCTATGAGAAGGTATTCGTAACCACCGCTCTCACGTGTGGAAAGATCGGCATCAGCTCTGCCAGTTGCGCGGGCAACCAGAAGGTGTCATGACTCTGTTGCGCCAAGCATCGAGAAACACTCACTCTCTTAAATGCGAGTTGGCAAGCGAAGTGTTGCGGTCGGCAGGGAGCTTACACTTGCGCGTTACCGGATGGAGCATGCTGCCCACCGTCTGGCCCGGCGACACCTTGGTAGTCGAACGCACGAACGACGGCGATGTTGTCGACGGCGACATCGTGCTGTTCAGCAACGGACGTCGCTTCATTGCCCACCGGGTAGTGGCAAGAAATGGCGAGCCGGGAGGCTCAAGAATTCACACGCAGGGTGATGCGGTGCCCCGTCCCGATTCACCAATGCCTGGCGAGAATCTGTTAGGAAAGGTCTCCTTCATTTTGCGGAACGGGCGACGCATTTCGCCCGGCAAGGATTTGCGCTTCTCAGAACGCGCAATTGCCGCCTTGTTTCGACGCTCTCCACGCGCCGCCCGACTCGTCGTGGGAGTTCACGGCTTGTGCCAGACCGCCGACGGGCCGTCACAAGTCGACGTTTCATAGGATCGAGCTTTGCCCGAGCTAACCACCGAAGTCGATCGTCTCAGCCTCGTCATCGAAATCGGGGGCATGCCGGTACGCGTGCATACGACGGATCCTCAATTCCTCACCATGTTGCTGGACCGCTATGCCGGTTTTGTATCGTCATCGCAGCAGCCGGAGATTGAATTCGACGTCGACCTTACTCCGCCCCGCAACCCCGATCCAAACATTCCGGTGCGTGTGACCAAACGGGGTGGCCGTTGGACCTTCGAGCGCGGAGACTTTCACTCCGAGTGGGAGCCCGCCGCTCGCGTCGGCTGCATCCGCCAGACCGCAAATCCCTACTCCATCGACGCCGTGCTGCGTATCGTCCACACCCTTGTGCTGGCACGCCAGGGAGGCTTCCTTTTGCACTCCGCCAGCGCCATCCGCAACGGCAAAGCGTTCCTGTTCGCCGGAGTCTCCGAAGCCGGCAAGACCACGATCTCTCGCCTGGCTCCTCCGGATGCCACGCTCCTGACTGACGAAATTTCCTACGTGCGCAGGCACGACTCGGGCTACACAGCCTACGGCACTCCATTTACCGGAGAGCTAGCCAAACTCGGCGAGAACGTCTCCGCCCCGATTGCCGCGCTCTATCTGCTGGCCAAGGGCTCAGAAAATCGCATCGACCCGATCGCCCCGGCCGAAGCCACTCGCTCTCTGCTTGCCAATCTCCTCTTTTTCGCGGAGGATGAGGACTTGGTGCAATCCATCTTTCATTCCGCCTTCGAGTTCGTGAGCCGGGTTCCGGTTTCCCGTCTTACCTTTGTTCCCGATGCCCGCGTCTGGGAGTTGATCGGATGAGCCGCCTTTACCTGGCACGCAATCCGCGAGTGGCAGCCCGCAGTCTCGATGGCGAGATGATGATCATGTCCGCGCGCGATTCCACTCTCTTCACTCTGAACAAGACGGCCACCATCCTGTGGCAGGCCGCCGACGGCGCCACTCCGCTCGACGAAATCGTCGAGCAGCGCATCTGTCCCCAGTTTGAGGTTGAGCCCGCCGAGGCCCTTCAGGATGCTGAGACCGTGGCGCGGGAATTGGCCGGCCATGAGATCCTGCAAATCTCAGAAGAACCAATCCCCGCGCGGAATCCCGCTGGAGAATCACAATGAGCGCATTGCTGCTGGAAATGTCGGCCAGGGCCCAGAAGCTGAACATTCCGCTCAGCGTGCAACTCGATCTGACCTACCGCTGTAACGAGCGCTGTGTTCATTGCTACCTCGATCATGACGATCATGGCGAGATGACGACCGCCGAAATCAAGCACCTGCTCGATGAAATGGCCGATGCCGGCGTCTTCATCCTGACCCTCAGCGGCGGCGAGATTTTTCTGCGCAAAGACTTCTTCGAAATCCTTGAACACGCCCGACGCCTGATGTTCTGCGTGAAACTCAAATCCAACGCAGTCCTGGTCCGCGAACGCGAGGCGGCCCGCCTCCGCGATCTCAACATCGAGTCGATTCAAGTCAGCATCTACTCCCACCGTCCCGAAGTTCACGACGCCATCACGCTGATCCCCGGATCACTCAAGCGCTCCGTCGATGCGATCCGCTATCTGAAATCTCAGGGTCTGAAGGTCATCATCGCCAACGTTCTGATGACCCAGAACATGCAGGACTATCCCGGCGTTCGCGCCCTTGCGAAAGAACTGGGCGTCGAATGTACTCTCGATCCCACGGTTACACCTATGATGGACGGCAACCGCTCGACGGTTGGCCTCGGCGTCGGCCACAGCGTGCTACACCAGGTCTTCCGTGATACGTCGTTGGTCGGTGACATCGACGAGTTCTGCGCCATTCCCCCGGCAGTTGGCGAGAACGATCTGGAATCCACGCCCTGCAGCGCCGGCCATACCGCCTGTTATGTTTCGCCCTACGGCGACGTTTTCCCCTGCGTCCAGTTCCCCCTCCCCACCGGAAACGTCCGGACGCAGCGCTTCATCGACATCTGGCGTCACTCCGACCAAATGAATGAGGTTCGCTCCATCCGCCTCAAAGATCTGACGACCTGCACCTCTTGTACCCACGTCTCCAATTGCACCCGCTGTCCCGGTCTGGCGTTTATGGAGGGCAACATGCGCGGCCCTTCCACCCAGGACTGCGAAAAATCCTTCGCCCGAACCGGAGTTCCCTCGGCCAACATGCTGGCCAAGAAACTCGCCGGGGCGAACTCGCGGCCCTCGAATTTGGTGCAGATTCGTACTCTGCCCACCGCTGTTGGTAATTCTGCGTCGGCCGCGATAGCCTGAGTGGGACTCGCATAAGCGGGTCCAGCAATGAACATGCCCGGGCCTAACGCCACGCTCGAAGCCGAGTGGTCCATCCTCCTCGCTGCATGTTCCCAAATTTCCCGCCAGGAAAGGGCCGACCGCATCCGCCCTTTGTTACGCCAACCGGTCACGTGGAAGTCTCTTCTCGCTCTCGCTGGTCGCCACGGCGTTCAACCCCTTCTCTATCAGGTGTTGGTTGAGAGTAAGAACGCTGTCCCCGCCGCGCAGACACCTTGGCTCGAACAGTGTCATCAGATTAACCTCCACAAAGCCCTGCTTCTGTCGCGCGAGTTGATTCGCATCGTCGACTACCTGGGCGAACTCGGCCTCGAGGTCATGCCTTACAAAGGATTAGCCTTGGCGGAATTGCTCTACGGAGACATTGCCCTGCGGCAAGCCGGCGACCTCGATCTGTTGATCCGTCCCGCAGATTGGCCGCTCGTCCGTGATGCTGTCCGCGAACTCGGCTACACACCACACCTGGCTCTTTCTCATGCCGAAGAACGCGCCTATCTAAAGTCAGGATACGAGTGCGCCTTCGACAGCGCCGCCGGCCCCAACCTGCTCGAGGTCCAATGGGCGATCCAGCCTCGCTTCTACGCTGTTGACTTCGAAATGGGCGGATTATTCCAACGATCCACCATCGTCAAAGTTGCCGGCCATCCCATGAAGACGCCTTCCCCCGAAGACTTATTTCTGGTTCTCTCCGTCCACGCCGCCAAGCACGTGTGGGGACGCCTCGTCTGGCTCTGCGACTTGGCCCGCATCATGACCCTGCCCACTCTGGACTGGAATTGGATCGCCTCTCAAGCCCAAGCCTTAGGAATTGTGCGCATTCTGAGCGTGACCATGCTCCTCGCAGACCGCCTTCTAAACGCGCCAATCCCCGTCGCCACGAAGACATTTTTCAAAGATGACTCTGAAACGCCGTCCTTGACGAATGAGATTCAAGCCCACATCGTCAGCGAGAACGTCTTCAACGTCGAATCCCTAACATACTTCCGCCTCATGATGTGCCTTCGCGAACGCCCCGCCGATCGGCGCCGCTTCCTGCAGCGCCTGGTCTTTACCCCCGGCCCCAGCGAATGGCAACTCGTTCATCTGCCCGCACCCCTCTTTCCTCTATACCGACTAGTCCGCCTCTCCCGCCTAGCCGCCAGACTAGTCCGCAGATAGTCCCTTCCATGAGTTCTCGGTATTTGCCCGGGAGATTGCGAGAGATGTTTGTCGAGGCGAAGATTTTTTGACCGGGATCTTAGAGTGGATTTCGGTTGAGGATTTTCTATGAGAACTTTGTGCGACGGTTTGGCTGAGGATTTGGCTGAGGATCTTGTCTGACGATTTCCTGTGAGGACTTTTGACTGAGGATTTTGGGTGGCGCTTCCAGCGCTGTGATTCGACGCCTCACCTCTTGTGAGGGCTTTAGCCCCCGAGGTGGTTTTGTGGAAGGGTACGGCTTTAGCCGTACCGTAAACCGCCAAAACAAAATGGGGCTTTAGCCCCTGAGGTACTATCCCAACGGCTCCGCCGCCTTCCAATCCCGCAAATACAACCTATACATCGCCCCGCACCCAATCAATGGCACGGCCAGCCCCGCCTTCAGGCTGTCGAAATGATTCGACGATAACCCCACTACCCACGGCAGCAGCCCTCCCCCAACATTCGACAGAGTAAACATCACCGACCCCAGCCGCGCTGCCCCCGCCCCAAACTCCCGCGACAAAAGTGAAATCGTAATCGGATACACGCAAGCCAGTCCCAGCCCCGCTACGCTTGCGCTCAGAATCACTCCCCACCATTCGTGCGACAGAACCAGCCCGCCCATCCCCGCACACCCGACCAGCAACCCTCCCTGCACCAACCGAACCTCATCGATCGATCGAAGCGCCAGCGGAGCAACCCATCTCCCCAACATCAGCGCCGCATAGAAGAATGATGGACTCATCACCGCCTGCGACGGCGTCAGATTCCCTAAGCTCTTCGCATACGACGCGATCCATCCTCCGAATCCGTTCTCCACCCCAACATAGAGAAAGAACAGCGCCCCGAGCATAACCACTGCATTCTGCATGAACCGAATCCCGGGCCCGGCCTTCCGTGATGCATCGTTCGACGATGGCTCCACAATCGACCCAGGCATCACCGCGATCCCCACCGCAACCAGGAGCGCAAACCCTGCCACCGCTCCGAGAAAGATCGGTATCCGGTGACTCTTCGCCGCTGCCGCCACCAGAAATGGACAAGCCACCGCCCCCGCGCTCCAGCAAAAATTCAGCAGGTTCAACGTCGCGCTGCGTCGCCCCGGATTCACCTCCGCCACCAACAAGTTCGCCGCTGGAACCGCCAGTCCCAACCCTCCTCCATAGGCTCCAATGCAAAGAATCCCTAGCATCTTCGGCCCCGCCAGCAGCAGACCCACTCCCGCACTCATCAGCAAGAGCCCTGTCTTGATCGCGAACCGAAATCCCCAGCGCGTTACCAGCACTCCCGACAGTGCGACGGCCACCGTCGAAACCATATACTGCGCCGTGAACAGCGCTCCCGCCTGCGAGTAGTTCAGGCTCCATCGCGTCGACAAGATCGGCAACATGGGCCCCAGCAGCACCGTTGCAATCCCAATGGGAACAAACGACGCATACGCCGCGAAGGTAAGTGCTCTAGCAGACTTTGAATCGTAGGTTAGGTCAGGCGCGGCCATGAGTGGAGCGGTACGCTCAGCGCCTACTATATCGGAACCGCGATCTTACGAGGTCCCCGGAGCCTTCGCCGTCGATTCCCGCACGATCAGTTCCGGTTCAATCGCGATGTCAGGAGGATATTCCTTCTTGCCTTCAATTCGTTCCAATAACACTTGCGCAGCCACGTCCCCCATCCGGTGCAACGGCTGTTGTACCGTCGTCAAGCTCGGAGTGTAAAACGCTGCCCCCGGAATGTCGTCGAACCCGATCACGGAAACGTCCTGCGGAACGCGCAGCCCCTCTTCTCGCAGTGCGCGAATCGCGCCGATGGCCGACATGTCGTTATAGGCAAACAGCGCGGTAAACGGCTTGCTGCGCGCCAGCAGTTGCTTGGTGAATGGATACCCCAACATCGGCGTTGGGTCATCCGTGTCGATCTGCACCGTCAGCTCAGGATCAATCTTCATCCCGATCTCTCCCGCAACTTGGCAGATCGCATCCCACCGGTCGTTTGCATCCGAACTCAGCGGATTCCCTCTCATAAAAGCTATCCGCTCGTGTGAAAGCGACTTCAAATGGTTCAACGCCAGAACGGCCGCCCGCACGTGGTCGAGCGTAATGTTGGTGACACCTTTCAACTTCTTGTGTCCGGCAACCGCCACGGTTGGCACGGCAGGCGCCTCGTTCACAGTGGTATCCACCGTGATGATTCCCTCGACTCCGCGCTCCGACAACAATTGCGAGTACCGCGACAGCAACACCGGATCATGCCGGTGCACCACTGTCAGAAAGAAGTATTCTCGCTGTCTCAAGTACTGCTCAATCCCGCTGATGATCGGAGAGCTGTAAGAATCGCCGATCTCCTCGGCAATTACCCCGATCGTATACGTGCGCTTGTTGCGCAGCGTGCGCGCAAAAAAATTGGGCCGGTAATTGAGCTCCTTCGCTGCCGCGTGGATCCGGTTCTTCGTCTCCTGAGGAATTGAGCGCGCCGATGGCGAATCGTTCAGAACTGCAGATACCGTCCCGGGAGTCAGTCCTATATGTTGGGCGACGGCCTTGAGCGTGATCACTTCTGATTTTTGGCCAGGCTTCTTGATTTGCACCATGGTCAGTTAAAACGATTTAGTCAGCGATTTTCTAACTCTGCTCAAGGTATCTTACCAAACGCGCGAGTCGTGTCAGTGATCGCGCACACTTTCCGCACCTGTGTACAATGCTGTACTCTGTCTACGCTTTGGCGTACCGCTGGCTGTTGGGCTTCGACCCGCTCAATGCAAAGAACAAAATGTACAGGTAGCAAAGCACCGGAAGGAAGAACGCGTGATGAATGCCGATCCGATCGGCAATCGCTCCCTGCGCCACCGGAATAATCGCTCCGCCTACAATTGCCATGATCATGATGCCGGACCCATCGCCCGTCAGCGGCCCCAACTCGGCCACTCCCAACGTAAAGATACTCGGGAACATGATCGAATTGAAGAATCCCACCAGAATGATGCTGTACATCGCGAAGTGCCCGGTCGTCAGCATCGAGATCGCCACTAAGGCAGCCGCGCACACCGCGCAGAGGCCAAGCAGCCCTCGTGTACTCACTTTTTGCAGGATCGCCGATCCGATGAAGCGGCCGACCATCGCGCCGCCCCAGTAGAAAGTAACAAAGCTGGCCGCAACTTTCGCCGTCAAGCCACCAATCTCGGGCTGAGTGAAGTAGTTGACGAGGAAACTTCCGATGGAAACTTCGCCGCCGACATATACGAAAATGGCGATCGCACCGAAAATCAAACTCGGATGCTTCCAGATGGAGTCGTTCACTTTTTCGCCGACCCTGTGCTGAGCGTGCGCGATGGTTGGCAACTTGAAACTGGCGATGGCGGCCGCAAGCACGACCAGCGCAATCCCCAGACCAACATACGGTGCCTTCACCGACGCGGCTTCGTGCAGCCGGTAGGCCTGCAGGGCATCGGGCGCCATCGCCCGAATCTCGTCCATTACCTTCGGAGCCGCACTCAGAATCAACGCTCCACCGAAATAAGGCGCCAAGGTCGTGCCGAGCGAGTTGAACGCTTGAGTCAGATTCAGCCGGCTCGAAGCCGTCTCCGGCTTGCCCAATACCGTGACATAAGGATTCGCCGCTACCTGCAGGCAAGTGATCCCGGCCGCAAGCACGATAAGCGCGCCCAGAAATAACGGATACGACGGCACACTCGCTGCCGGCACGAACAGGAACGCTCCGAGTCCCATGGTCAGCAGGCCCGCGACCATCGACTTCTGGTAGCCCATCCAGTCAACGAGTTTGGCGGAAGGCAGAGAGAAGACGAAATACGCACCAAAAAAGGCGAACTGGATCAGCTGCGACTGGGTGTAGTTCAGGTCAAAAATCGATTTCAGATGCGGAACCAGAATGTCATTCAGGCACGTCAGGAATCCCCACATGAAGAACAGCGTGGTCACCGTAGCCAGCGGAGTGCCGTAACTTTGCTCCGGGCCCGGCGTCTTAACCGTAGTAGTAGAAGTATTGGGGGCCGCGATTGCCATGAGTGCAATAGTCCACCCTTCAGAGATGTCTAAACCAGATAACGCGGCCATCATAGCATCGCCCGAGCGCGCTTTTACGCATTTTTCTTCTGCCCAAATCGAATTGGTACTCTAGAAAATCGTTTCTCTAGCTTGACATTCCATTACACTTGCCAGAGACTGCAATCGTTTCCGCCGAAATAAATTCTCCTCATCAGGCATACTCATGCGTAAACGTATTCTCATCGCGGCCGCAATCTCATTTCTGTTCGGCCAAACAGCACTGCACGCGCAAAGCAGCTCCATAGTCGTATTCATCGAACCCGGCTTTCCGATCGCCGACTCCTCCGCGCCCCCACCGGCCGTAAAGTTCCCCACCGCGCAGCCCGCTGACGCCGACCACCTCCGCGATGCTCTCGCCGCACCCGCAACCCATCTCCTCATTCTTCCCTATGCCTCCGCCTTCCCGGAAGACCAATGGCCACCCATCAAGCAGTTCTTGGACCGCGGCGGCAATCTCCTCGTCCTCGGCGGAAGGCCCTTCACCCGCGCCGCCTATCGCGATTCTTCCGGCTGGCATCTTCGCGACTACAGCATCCGCTTCATCCGTCCGCTCATGATCGACCAGTACCAGGAAACTCCCGGCTCCGACGGCCTGCAATTCCAGCCCAATCCCGAACTGCCATTGCAACTCGCCGCGTTCCCATGGAAGCGCGCCTTCAGCCCCGTCATCCGCCTCAGTGCTGTCGACCTCTACCACCGCGGCGGCGCCGCCGGATCCATCGATGCTCACCTGAACACTCTCGCTTGGGGCATCAAGAATGGCCGCAAGCTCTCAGCTCCCGTGATTCAAGTGGATCACTACCGCAACGGTTTCGACGGCGGCCGCTGGATTTTCGTCGATGCCGATCTACACAAAGATTTCTTTGACAATGCCGATGTCCAATCGCTTGCCGACCGTGCCCTGCAAGGCGCCGAAGAATTCACCGTTCGCCCCGCGCTTCCCCTCTACCTCCCCGGAGAACCCGTAGAACTCCAAGTGCAATGGCACGCGGCAGTCCAGCCGAAGAGTCAACTCTCTCTCAAGATCACGACCTTCCCCGAAGCGCAGCCCTCGAATCGCTCCACCGTCACAGCCGCACCGAATGCTCCCGTTGTCCTGCCCTCCCCCAGCGGCAAGGGACTCTACATCATCGAAGCGCAGCTCATGGAAGGCGACCGCATCCGTGCCATCTATCACTCGGCCTTCTGGATCCGCGACGAATCCTTCCTCCGTTCCGGCCCGCATCTCGGCGTCAATCACGACTACTTCGAACTCGATGGACGTCCCCTCGCCGTAATCGGCACAACGTACATGTCGAGCGAAGTCCAGCGCCTCTACTTCGAGCATCCCAACGTCTACATCTGGAATCAGGATCTCGCTCAGATTCACGATGCCGGACTCAACATGATCCGCACCGGATGGTGGACCGGCTGGGACAAATTTTCCGACGAGAACGGCCAGCCCTACGAGCGCACCCTCCGCACCCTCGAGGCCTATCTAATGACCGCCCGCAAATACGGCCTCCCGGTCCAATTCAACTTCTTCGCATTTCTCCCCGACGTTCTTGGGGGCGCGAATGCCTACCTCGATCCCCAAGCCGTTCGCCGCCAGCAAACCCTGATCTCCTCCGTCGTCACTCGTTTCCACGACGTGCCCTATCTCGCATGGGATCTCATCAACGAGCCCAGCATCTCACAGCACCTCTGGAAAACGCGCCCCAACGGCGATCCCATCGAACTCGCTGCTTGGAACAAATGGCTGACCGAACGATATCCCGACCGCGCCAAACTCGCCGCCCTCTGGAATGTTTCCCCAGGTTCCGTCGCCGGCACAATCTCTCTCCCCATTGAAGACGAGTTCGCTCCGCGAGGGATGTACACGGGAACAAACTCACTTCGCCTGTATGACTATTTCCTCTTCGCGCAGGAATCGTTCGCCCATTGGGCGAACACTATGCGCGACGCCATCCGCGCCACCGGTTCGCAACAACTCGTCACCGTCGGTCAGGATGAAGGCGGCATTCAAGACCGCCTCTCACCCGCTTTCTGGGGCGAGTCCGTCGACTTCACCACCAATCACTCCTGGTGGCTGAACGACTACATTCTCTGGGATTCCCTCGCCGCCAAGCAGCCCGGTAAAGCCATGCTCATCCAGGAAACCGGACTGCAGCGCGAACTGAATCTCGACGAGATTGCCCGCCGCACTCCCGAAAACGAAGCCGCTCTCCTCGAACGCAAAATCGCTGCATCCTTTATCCAGGGCTCCGGCGCCATCGAATGGCTTTGGAATACCAACTCCGATATGACGGAGAGCAACGAAACTCCCATCGGCGCCGTTCGCACCGATTACACCGAGAAGCCCGAGGCCACGCTGCTCCGCGCCTTCGCCCAGTTCGCCCCGTCCTTGCACGAGCATCTTCGCGACCCGCAACTACCCTCAATTGCAATCGTCACCTCGCAGGCCGCGCAATACTCCGTCCTCGCCGAATTCCAACTTGCGGCCCAGCAGAATGCGGTTCGCGCTCTCGCCTACGACGTCCACCTGCCCGCCTACGTAGTTGCCGAAAATCAAATCGAGAAACTCGGCGCACCGAAGCTCGCCATCCTACCCTCTCCCCAAGCGCTGTCCGAAAAAGCATGGCAAGCCCTGCTGACCTACGTCGATGCCGGCGGCAACCTCCTCGTCACCGGCCCCGTCGACCGCGATGAGCACTGGCAAATTGTCCATCGCGCCGCCGCTCTCGGACTCGGCGCCCATGTCGAACCGCTCACCTATCACAACGCAGCGATCGCCCTCGGAACACGTTCGATCGCACTGGCCTTCGCGCAGCCCGCACAAAACTGGCTCGAATCGCTGCGCTTCGACGACGCCTCCACGCTGAAAGAAATCCTTCACGGCAAAGGCCGCATCTTCTGGACGTCCGACCCCGTCGAACTCGCACAAGACCCGCGTTCCACCGCGGACCTCTATTCATATGTTGCCGGTCAACTGAAGCTCATGCCCGTGTTCACCCAGCAATCCCCGCTCCCGCCCGGAGTTCTAGTATTTCCCACAGCGCTTGCCGACTCGGTCCTGTACGTGATGATTTCCGACGCCGCCATAGACACCAGCATCAACCTGCGAGACCAGTCCACAGGCGTCTCCCTGGCATTCACGTTGCCCGCCGAACACGCCGCAATCGCAATTGTTGGCAAAAAAGAAAAGAGAGTGATCGCCAAATACGGCTTCTAAGAAGAATGAACCGATTTCAATAGATCAACAGGGGGAGGGGAGGGAGGTATTTTTCCTCTGTGGTTCCCCTGTGTCCCCCGTGGTGAAAGCTCTTGGGCTTGCTAGGTCTGCATAACCGCCCGCTGCAACTCCAATTGTCGCGAGAGGAACGTCAAGTACTCGTCCATTCCCTGACCAGTCTTCGCCGAGAGGCGAAAGATCTGCATTCCAGGTCGCACCGACTCGATGCTGGTCCGAGCCGCGTCCCAATCGAACTCCACCGCATCGGCCAGTTCGTTCTTGCTGATCACTGCAACGTCCGCACTGTTGAAGATTGTTGGATACTTCAGCGGCTTGTCTTCGCCCTCAGTCACCGACATCAACACCAGCCGCAGGTTCTCTCCAAGATCATACGAAGACGGACAAACCAGATTCCCCACGTTCTCGATAAACAGAAAGTCCAGTTGATGCAGATCCCACTCCTGCAGCGCACTCTGCACCATCGCTGCTTCGAGATGACACAACGTCCCCGTAGTGATCTGCTTCACCGGAGCCTTGCTGCGCGCCAATCGCACCGCATCATTCTCCGTCGCCAGGTCTCCCACCAGCGCCGCAACTCGATAGCGAGGCTGCAACTGCGTAAGCGTCTTCTCCAGGAAGGTCGTCTTGCCTGACCCCGGACTCGAAACCAGGCTCACGACAAACACTCCCGCCGCGCGAAACTGCTCGCGCAACGCCCGTGCGATCACGTCGTTCTGCTTCAACACATTCCTGCGGACTTCCACCAGACGTGGCTCGCTCATTCCTGCACCTCCAAAGCAAACACCTCGAGCTCCTTGCCCTGACGAATGTCCATCGTCGGCGTCCCGCACTCCGGACACTGAAACAACTGCACCGACTCCAGCGTTCGTTCTTTCTGACACTGTGAGCAGTACACGATGACCGGAACATCCTCAACGATCAGCTGCGATCCCTGCAGCGTCGTATCCTGACATGCGACCTCGTACGAGAACAGCAGCGCATCCTTCACCACCCCAGAAAGCGCGCCCAGCCTGAGATGCACCGCGCTGACCTGTACGCCTCGACGCTGCGCTTCTTCCATCGCAGCATCCACAATGCCCATCGCAATCGACAGTTCGTGCATCCCGCGCCGTGCGTATTCTATACCCGATCCCGCAGTGTGCGTCCGCTCATAGACGACTCGATCCCTCTAGCGTATGATCCCCCGTTCTCTCAATGCCAGAGAACCCGCGGTAGACGTTTTACCCGCAGAGAATCAGATCTCCACAAGGACGCTATGCCCGATCTCTCCACCACTTATCTCGGCCTCAAACTTCGTACTCCGCTGGTTTCGTCTTCCTCCCCGCTCACGCAGGACATCGACAGCATTCGCCATCTCGAAGACGCCGGAGCTTCCGCCATCGTCTTTCATTCCCTCTTCGATGAGGCCGCAGAACGCTCTGCACTCACTCAATCCGCCGTCGATCGTTACCTGACCCTGCTGCACGATGCGAAGGGCGCTGTCAGCGTGCCAGTGATCGGCAGTCTCTGTGCCACAACTCTGAAAGGGTGGATCGACTATGCGACGCAGATTGAGCAAGCAGGCGCGAACGCGCTCGAACTCAACCTCTACCAGGTTCCCAGTCAGAAGGATGTTAGTGGTTCAATGCTCGAAGACCGGTATGTGGAGTTTGTGAAAGCGGCGAAGTCCGCCGTGAAGATTCCCGTCGCGGCCAAGCTCACCCCGTTCTTCACCAGCCTGACCAACGTTGCCAAGCGCATCGACGCCACTGGCGTAAATGGTCTGGTCCTGTTCAACCGTTTCTACCAACCTGACTTGAACCTTGATGCTCTCGACATTCAGCCCAACGTCCTGCTCAGTACCTCCGAGGCGCTACGTCTCCCCCTCACCTGGATCGGCATGCTGTACGGTCGTATCAAGGCGGATCTCGCAGGGTCGAGCGGCGTCCACGTTCCCGATGACGTCGTGAAACTGTTATTGGTCGGCGCGGATGTAACCATGGTCTGTTCCGCACTGTTGCGTCACGGGATCGGCCATCTCCGCGACCTCGAAGCTGGATTGATTCATTGGATGGACAAGCACGAATACAAGTCGGTCAACAATCTGAAAGGCACGCTGAGCCAATTACGATGTCCGGACCCTGCAGCTTTCGAGCGCGCCCAATATCAAAACGCGGTGAAAAGCGTCCAGAAAGTCGTCCTCACCGGCCGCGAAGCTTGGAGGATCCTGAGCGGCGAATAAGCGCTACTTCGAAAGCTGACCGATGAAGACTCCGTAAGGCTCAAGCGTTACGACATCCCCCTTCACCGATGACTTCCCGGTTGCGATGAGGCTGTTGGTGGAAGAGAAGCCATGCTGGCTCATTCCGATGTTCAGGGTCTGTTCCGCGCCCGACATGTTCAATGCCACGATTACGGTCTGGTCCTTGTAGATTCGCAAGTAGGAGAGCACGTTCTGATCGTTCTCGTTGATCGGAACATAACTTCCGTCCAACAAAGCCGGGTTCGAGTGGCGCAGCTTAAGCACCTGCTTGTAGAACGCGAGCACCGACTCCGGATCCTTGGCTTCCTCCGCGACGTTGTGCGTCTTGGCCGTTTCCGGCACAGGAAGCCAAGGAGCAGCGGTTGAGAATCCTCCATTGACACTCGTGTCCCACTGCATCGGTGTCCGCTCGCCGTCTCGCCCCTTTTCCTTGGGCCATCCCCTTCGCCCGATCGGATCTTTCACATCTTCCTTCCGCATCGGCGGCGTTGTCTTCATTCCAATCTCTTCGCCGTAATACATGATCGGCGTGCCGCGCAGTGTCAGGTACAGACCTGCCATCAGCTTCGCAATCTGGTCGTTGTGCTGCCCGTCGCTGTAGCGGTCGTAGGAGCGCACGATGTCGTGATTGCTGATGACGAACGTCGGCCATCCGGAAGCGGAGTCGATGGCCCCAATCTGCTTACGGAACTCCGCAGGCGACAGCTTGTTGACCGTGGTGAACAGAAAGTCCATCGGCATCTGCAGCTCGTTATTGCGTTCGCCGTAGTACTTGTTTAGCTCTGCAATGTTGGCGGTCCAGGTCTCTCCGATCAGCACGCCGTTGTACTCGTCCGTCACTTTCCGCAGTCCGCGCAGCGCGTCATGCACCTCAGGCAACTTGG
Source organism: uncultured Acidobacteriaceae bacterium (assembly GCA_963722365.1). Lineage (GTDB taxonomy): Bacteria > Acidobacteriota > Terriglobia > Terriglobales > Acidobacteriaceae > Sulfotelmatobacter. The sequence goes on along the minus strand of CAVRLM010000010.1, from coordinate 117,777 downwards.
TCGTGTATAGCTTCTCTTCGTAAGGATCGCCGTAAGGATTGATGCCCCCTGAGAACGGATTGTCGCGCAGGTTGGGATCTTCAAAGAGAGTGTCCACTGCATCAAGTCGGAACCCCGACACACCACGCTTGTACCACCAGCGCGTGACATCAAACATCGCATCCTTGACCGCCGGATTGCGCCAGTTGAGGTCTGGTTGCTCTGTGTAGAAGTAGTGATAGTAATACTGATTGGTTGTGGGATCGAACTTCCATGCCGAGCCACCGAAGTCGGAGTTCCAGTTGTTCGGAGGTTGTCCTGGTCCCTTGCCGTCGCGCCAGATGTACCAGTCGCGGTGTTCTGCGGTGCGCGAGGACTTCGAGTCGAGGAACCACTTGTGCTGGTCGGAAGTATGGTTCACGACGAAGTCGAGAATGATGTGGATACCGCGCTTCTTGGCTTCGCTGGAAAGCACATCGAAATCCGCCAACGTCCCGTACATAGGATCGATATCTTCATAGTCGGATACGTCGTAGCCAAAGTCCACTTGTGGAGAAGGGAAGCAGGGCGAGATCCAGATCGCGTCCACGCCGAGATCTTTCAGGTAATCCAGCTTCGAGGTGATGCCCTTGAGGTCGCCCATGCCGTCGTTGTTGCTGTCGGCAAAACTGCGCGGATAGATCTCATAGAACACCGCATGCTGCCACCATTGGTGTCCCTCGGTATCAATGGCATGTTTTGACTTCTGAGAGCAGGTGGTAAATAGCGAAAGTGAGAGGAACGCAACTGCGCAAAGGCGCCAGGGCTTACGCTGCATGGAGGGACTCCTCGCCTACGTGTTGAAACTCCGCAACCTACAGTGGATGCGACAATCCATTGCTTCAGTTGCTGCCCCGAGCTCGAAGAGAGCGTTGCTTGAGTTTAGCCCTTCGAGCTTAGGACTTGCCAAACCGGATCACGACCTTCTGGCGTGAGTAAACGTCGGCTGTTCCGTGCGCCATCTGGATTTCCAGGTTCCCGAGCTTGCCAAGAACTGCGCCAGTCACGGACGAGATCTGGCTCGGATTCCAGACGTTCACGGCATAGCTACCACCGGAACGTCCAGAGACTTCCAGAGTCAATTCGGTCTTGAGCGTGTTCCATGATTCCGAGAGCACACGCAGACCGCGGCTTGCGCTTCCCAAAGCCGGCAGTTCATTCGACAATGACAATCCGAAATCATTCCTGACTCGAATCACTAGGCTGTTCGCGGCGGCGTTCACAGGGAATCGAACGTATACATGCTGATCGTTTTTGTTGGGCTGAACCTTGAAGGGCAATGGCCGCCCGTTGAACAGGACTCCTACGATCTGCGTGCGCAGGCTGAAGGCCGGAGAGAATTCCACCCAGCACTGCTCGCTTCCATTGCGCTTGACGTCGAGCACGACGCTGTCGGGAGTCTTGCGATATTGGAAGTCGACGCCGACTCCGGCGACGCGGACGTCGCGAATGGCAAACGTGGTCCAATCCGCGGGAACGTGCGGAGCCAGCGTGATCTGACGTTTTTCCGCGTCCGTCTGCAAGCCAAACAAGCCGCGCAGAATAGGACTGACGACCATCGCGGCGGACCAGATCTGGTGTGGCGAACTGGTAGCGAACGACTGATAGTAGTCTCCCGACAAGACTTCCGTGAAGTGTCCCAGCGCACCGTCCGCACCGAGGAGCGCGTTCGAACGCAGGTTCAAGTAAGCGGGGAAGGCGCGATGGTAGCGGTATTCGCCTACGGAAGCCCATCCCGTGAACAGAGGCCACACCGAACCGAAGTGATAGCCAGAACCGTCATAGACCTTCGAGTGTTGGGAGATGATGCGCATGCCCCAATCGGTCTGCTGATCTTCGGCGGCGAGTTGCGTGATGGTCTGGTCTGCATGATTCGTGTCGGCCAAGCCAAACCACATGGGAACGGTTGAGAGCACGGTAGCTTCATTCACGCGCTCGTTATCCTGCTTCAGGGCGAACGCGTAGGCTTTCATTTCGGGCGACCAAAAAGCCTGATCAAGCGCTGGCTTACTGTGATCGAACTCGGCCGCAAGTTCCTTGCTGACGTCGTCTTTGCCGACGAGGCGAGCGAGATTGGAGAGCGCGTGCAGCGCTTCAACGGCAAGTCCCGCCTGGTAGTACTCGTTCTTGACCGGAAGCAGCGGTCCACCTTCGACCCAGCCGTGTCCAATGCCTGCATTTTGCGCGAAGCCTTGCGCGTCGTAGGTGGAGTGCATGAACTGGTAGGCGCGCCAGACGTTGTCCCATTTTTCACGGGCGAAAGCGATGTCACCGCTCTGCACTGCATAATCATTCATCGCGATGATGAATAGTGGCGTGGCATCGGCAGAAACGTACGCGTAGGGATAGTCCCTGAACCAGGGAACGAGACTTGCACTCTGCGAGATCTCATGCGGAACCTTGCCGTCTTCGCGCTGATATTTACTGATGAAATCGAGCGCGGTGTGAGTGGTCCAATAGTCGCCCTCGGCATTGAGAGCAAACGAGGTCCACAGAGAATCCCGCCCGAAGAACCACGCGAAGCCTGGCCGCTGTCCAACTCCGGATGTCCGGTATCCCGCAACCAAGCCAGTTCCCAGGAAGGGATTGTTCACAATGCCTTGAATGGTGCTGATGCGCGCCCAGTCGTAGGCCTGTTGCAGAGCCGTATCGGGGAGTTCGAGGCTGACCGTTTTGTCGAGGTAAGCGCGGTAATAAGCCGACGCTTCGTGCATGGAGTCTGCGTAGGAAGTTAGCAGGTGCTGGTACGTTTTCTCGGCGTCGGCCTGGCCTGAAACCGAACCAGCAATGACGAGAACTTTGGTCTCTTTTCCTTTTTGGGTCACGCCGAGGTGCATCGAGTTCTGATCCGATGCAGAGTAGTTGGTTTGATACGCCACTCGGGCTTCGGCGCCAGTCGGAGATCCAACCAAGGCTGCGTATTTCTTTGCTTCTTCACCGAAGACGAAGGCGCGTTGCTTGTCGTCCCAGTTAACATAGGTTCCGCCCAAGGCTGCGGGCCATTCCAATTGAAAGTCTCCGGTAAATGCGGCTTCCACTTCCAAGGATTGCTCGGTTTCGACGTCGAGCAGAATGATCGCTCCCGCTTCGTTGACCGGGACACAAAGCGTCTCGCGCACACGGAAAGAATCTCCCACATACAAAATCGAAGCTGACTCAGGACGGACGGTCAGGGTGCGAGCCAGACTCTCGGCAGGTAGCGCGCGATCACCAACGAGAAAGGTCAGATGAAAGTCGCGAAAGATTTTCAAGGGATAGACCCAGGCTTCGAATTGTCCGGTCTCGTTGCCAAATAGTCCGGCGCGCGTGCCGACGACAGGGAGAAATTCCCAAGTGCGAATCGTCCGCGTCAATTCCGGGGTCTGGGCGGATAGCTGGGCGGGGCGAAGACCGAGGCTTAACACCACAAATAAAAACAGGCAACAGCCGCGCGAAAGGGCGCAGGAAAGCGCAGGACGACGATCAGGAACTGGGTAAGAATTCATTGAGGCCTTCTTGGGAGCGGGGATTTGGCCCGACTGGCTTGCAAAGTCGCGGTTCCGTGAATATAAGGAATAGGGGCGAATTTTAGCACGAGCCGAGTGGGCCAGGTAGCGACCTCTTGTTCCCTTCACGCCGCGATTTTCTGAAAAGTTTGAGCCGTTCATCTCTGGTGTTCTCGCTGGAAAGCGTGTTGGCGATGGCGCGTCCACGTTGGTTGCAGGCGAACCCGCTGCAGCAGAATGCTCCGGCTGCAAAAGAAGCGCCAGCTGGAAGCGGCGATCTGGGCGTCAGCTTTCTCAACGTCGCGCGCGAGTCAGGACTCAACGCAAAAACTATTTTCGGCGGTGAGCACAAGAATAAGTACCTGCTCGAAACCACTGGCTGCGGCGTTGCTTTCTACGATTACGACAACGACGGATGGCTCGACATTTTCCTGGTGAACGGCACGCGGCTGGAAGGTTTTCCCGCGGGCAGTGAGCCAACCTCGCATCTGTTTCGCAACAATCGCGACGGGACGTTTACCGATGTCACTGCGAAGGCCGGTGTCGCTCATTCGGGATGGGGACAAGGCGTGTGTGTCGGCGACTATGACAACGATGGTTGGGATGATCTGTTCGTCACCTACTTTGGCCAGAATGTGATGTATCACAACAACGGTGACGGCACGTTCACCGACGTGAGCCAGAAGGCAGGCGTAGCGGGCAAGGGCACGCGCTGGAGCACAGGTTGTGCCTTCGTCGACTACGATCGCGACGGCAAACTCGATCTGTTCGTGGCCAACTACATCGTTCTCGACCTGGCGACTGCGCCGGTGCCTGAATCGGGGCCGTGTCTTTATAAGAGTGTGATGGTAGCGTGCGGCCCGCCGGGCATGGAAAACGGTAAGAACATTCTCTACCACAACAATGGCGATGGAACCTTCACCGACGTTTCCGAGGCGGCGGGGATTCTCGGTGCCAATGGTACTTATGGCTTGGGCGTTCTGACGGCGGACTTGGACAACGACGGCTGGCCTGACATTTATGTGGCGAACGATTCGACGGCGAGCGCTCTCTACCAGAACAAGAAGAATGGAAAGTTTCAGGATATTGCGATTGAAGCGGGATGCGCTTTGAGTCCAGATGGAAAGCCGCAGGCGGGCATGGGCATCTCGGCCGCGGATTACGATCTGGACGGTAATCTCGATCTCGTCAAAACTAACTTTGCCGGCGACACGCCATCGCTCTACCACAATCAGGGCGGCGCCAATTTCGAAGATGCCACGTTTACGGCGGGGCTCGGTGCGCACACGCAATATTTAGGTTGGGGTTGCGGGTTCTTCGATATGGACAACGATGGCTGGGCAGACATTTTGATTTGCAACGGCCATGTGTATCCGGAGGTAGAGCAACTCAAGACCGAAGCGGGATATGCGCAGCGCAAGCTGCTGTATCAAAACTTGCATAACGGGCATTTTGCCGACGTGTCACTGCAAGCGGGGCCGGGCATCTCGGAGCCAAGTCCATCGCGGGGTGCGGCTTTTGGAGATTTTGACAATGACGGCGATATCGATGTCGTGATTAATACAGTCAACGACTACCCACAGCTTCTGCGGTGCGATTCGAAGCTTAATAACAACTGGATCAAGGTTCGGACGATTGGAACGAAATCGAATCGCAGCGGGATTGGCGCGCGGCTGAAGTGCGTGACGCATCTGCCGGGGGACACGAAGCCACACCAGCAGATTGACGAAGTGCGCAGCGGCGGCGGGTACTTCTCGCAGAATGATTTGCGGGTGCACTTCGGCTTGGGGAAGGCGACGAAGGTCGATCTGCTGGAGGTTCGCTGGCCCAGCGGGCAAGTCGATACGGTGAAGGACGTCGCGGTGAATCAGGTAGTGTTCGTGAAGGAAGGCGAGGGGGTGACCCGCACCCAGCAGTTTCCGAAGAATCCCAAGGCGAGATAGGTCGCTATCGAACACCAGCGACCACGAAGGACACGAAGGTCCACGAAGGTGGTCCCGGGACTTGTGCGGTTACGGTTTTTTGGCTTCTGCCTCCACGACTGCGCCCGAGCCTTCTCTTAGCGTGTGAATCTGGTCCACCGTTAGGTTCGCAAATCTCTCAGTCAATCCGCTGGCCCAGCGGATTTCAATCCATTCAATCTTTGTGGCTGCGCCCAATCCGAAGTGGACTCGCATGTCGCTATTGGAATCGAAGGAAGAGCCGCTGCGGACTTCGTCGACGAGCGTGCGCGCGGAAGTCTTCACTCGAATGCGGGCGCCGATGCCATCACGATTCGATTTCGTGCCCACAGCGTGAACGGCGATCCAGTGATTCGTATTCTTTATTTGATTCACTAACAGGCTGGGCTCGTCATTCATGTTGCTGATGACAATCGAAATCTTACCGTCGTTCCACAGATCACCGACTGCCAGGCCGCGCGACGACGCTGCGGTGGTGATGCCTGCTCCGGCGGAAGCGGAGATGTCGGTGAACGTTCCATCGCCACTGTTGTGAAAGAGAATGCGCGGCTCTTTGTAACTACTGCCAAGGTGCTGGCTATCGACCTCGGGATAAACGTGGCCGTTCACCAGAATCAGGTCGGGCCAGCCGTCGTTGTCCATGTCGAAGAACATTGTTCCCCAGCCTAAATATTGCGTGTACAGGCCGAGCCCGGCGGCGGGAGTGGCGTCGGTGAAGGTACCGTCACCGTTGTTCTTGTAGAGCGTAGAAGTGTCGTCGGAGAAATTTGTTTTGAAGATGTCGAGGTGGCCATCTCCGTTATAGTCAGCGATCGTGGATCCCATGCCGGCCTGCTCGCGTCCATCTTCGTTAAAGGCCGCGCCTGATGTCACGGCTACGTCGGTGAAAGTTCCATCGTGATTGTTGCGGTAGAGAATGCTGGGCGTACTGTCACAAGCGATAAAGATGTCGGGCCATCCATCTTCATCGAAATCGATCGTGGAGACGCTGAAGGCATAGTGGCCGTCGGTGCGATCGATGTGCGCCTTGGTAGTGACGTCTTCAAAGGTGCCGTCGCCGCGGTTGTGATAAAGGATGTTCTTCGCCCCAGCTAAACCGCGCGGACCACACATGACGGGAACGCCTTTCCAGATGCAGGTCGGACGCTCGCCGGGCACGGGCGCGGCGGCGAGATCGAAGTCGACGTAGTTCGCTACGACGAGATCGAGGCGGCCGTCGCGATCGTAGTCGACGAAGGCGCATCCGGTGCCCCAGGCCTTGCCGGACCCTGCAACGCCGGACTTCTCAGCAACTTCAGTGAAGACTCCGTTTTGGTTGTGATAGAGGCGGTTCTTGCCGTAGTAGGTAACGTAGAGGTCCTCCCATCCGTCGTTGTCGTAGTCGCCGACGCACACGCCCTGGCCCCAACCGGTTGCGGTGAGACCGGCTTTGGCGGTGACGTCGGTGAAAGTGCCGTCGTGGTTGTTGCGGTAGAGGTGGTTGGTGGGAGCTTGTCCGGCGGGAGAGCCTTCAAGTTTGGTGCCGTTGACCAGGAAGATATCGGGCCATCCGTCGTTGTCGTAGTCGAAGATGGCGACGCCGGTGCCGGTGGTTTCGATGATGTACTTCTTTGTATTCAGGCCGCCGAAGACGTTCTGGGCGGTGAGGCCGGCTTTTTCGGCGATGTCGGTGAAAGTGGCTATAGGAGCTGGAGGAGGCGCGGGGGGCTTGGCTTGTTGGGCGGCTGCCGTCGCCGCGAGAAGCAGGACCCACAACTCAACGGCGCGATGCCTCGCCAACAAAGAAGGAATTTGAAATCGCATGGGCCCCAGTCGATGTTAGGGTCAGGTTTGCATGCGGTCAAGCTGAGTACGATGCCTGGCGCGAACTCTAGCGAAGGATCGGGGCTTCGGCGACGCCCACGTTCGTGTCGGCGCCGCCGTAGTAGAACAAGTATCGGTTGTCCTGTTGCACCAAGCCTTCTACGAAGACTACGTCGGGGACCTGACCTATTTTTTCCCAATCTTTTTCGGGGGAGAAGATTGGCTCGTCGCTCCGCCAGAGCAGTTTGCGGGGATCGTGGCGATCGAAGATCGCGATTCCTGTGCGATAGACGAGTTTGTCGTCGGCACCGTTGTAGATCAGCACGATTCCATTCGGAGTCACGATCGGCGCGGGGCCGGGCTCGGCAACTCTGGAATCGAAGTGGCCGGGTCTGACCGGCAACGCCGGGGTTGGCGTGGCTTCGGTCCAGTGAGTGAGATCGGTGGAGGTCGCAAGTCCTGCTTGATCTTTGTTGTCGGCACTAGTGCCGAGAAAGTACATCCAATACTTGCCGTCGATTTTCTCGGGAGCGATGGCGCCGGATTTAGTCCATTTCACATTCCAGTTTCCTTTGTTGGCGGGAATGATGACGCCTTTGCGGTCCCAATGAATTAGGTCCTTCGAAGTAGCCAGGCAGAGCTGCGCGTCTTTCTTGTTGTAGCCGGTGTAAGTCAAATAGTAGGTGTCGCCGAATTGTACGAGGCGCGGGTCTTCCACGCCGCCGTCTTTCTCATAGTCCTCTGTCGGGCTCAGGACTGGGTCGTTGCGGCGATTGAAATGGATTCCGTCGGAGCTCTCGGCGTATCCCAGGCGTGATGTTCCTTGCTTATCTTGGGCGCGATAGAGCATGACGATCTTGCCTTCGCGCACGACCACCGCGGGATTGAATGTGCCGGCAGATTCCCATGTGTTCCCAAGAGGAGCAATCACGGGCGTCTCTGACAAGCGGTGCCAGGCGCCGAATGGTAGAGGCTTACCATCTTGTGCGGCGATCGCGGCCAGCAACGCAAGGAGTACGAATAGTCTGGGTGAGAGGAAGCGGGACATGGGAGTCATTCGTGTTGCGGATTGTACTGCTGACAGCAAGAAGCGGCAGGGCCGACCCCCTGCCGCTCTGTGATTCGCGTGTGATTCCCGACTACTTCTTATTGACAGATTTCTTGAGTTCGGCCCCAGGGCTAAATTTCGCAACTTTGCGGGCAGCGATCTTGATCGTGGCGCCGGTTTGCGGGTTGCGACCGTTGCGTGCTTTTCTTTGGGACACCGAGAAGGTGCCGAAGCCTATCAGTGCTACGCGATCTCCTTTGCGGAGGGCCGAGGTAATGCTGTCTACAGCGGTGTCAATGGCGGTTGTGGCCTGGGCTTTGCTGATTTCGCAAGCGCCTGCAATTTTGTCAACCAGATCGGCCTTGTTCATAGATTCTCCTCGCAGGTCTCTTTGCATACGCAGCCTATAACGGCAGAAAACTGGCTATGGCTGAGTTGGGAAACCCGACGGCTCGTATTCTCCTCCGTCTGTGGCGAAAGTCAACTGTGAAAATCCGCGCCGGAAGCCTGTTTTGCACTCCTGGGGTCGGGATTGGGGCTATCCTTGCGGCTTTCCAGCCTAGCAGGAGGTTTTTCCTACGACCTCCACAGGGCAGCGCGGCGGTTCACAGGATGTACACAGGGAGATAGGGTTTCCGGCTTGCGCGGAAGCCGGCCGCGGGTGCAAAGTCGAAAGAGAGGATTTGTTTGACGATGGAAGGGTCCAAGGTGATCAAGGCTCCGGTGGAAGTTTGTCCGTTGTGTGAAGGGACTGGATGGAAGACCGTAGGCGGCGACCGCGGCAAGAGTGCAAACGATCGCCGGGTCGCGCGTTGTGACTGCCGGTTGCGGGCGCGGGGGCAGTCGCTGCTGGCGGCGGCGCGGATTCCGCGGCGGTACGAGCACTGCGAGCTGTCGAATTACGACACGGACTTTCCGGGGGCGAATCCGTCGCTGGAGGAAGGTCACTTTATTGCGTCAGGCTTCGCGAAGAAATGCGATCCGCGCGGCGACAAGGGGCTGTTGATTATCGGCAAGATCGGGACAGGCAAGACGCATCTGGCCGTGGGAATCATCAAGGAATTGATCGTCAGCCGCGGCATTCCGTGCCTTTTCTACGACTATCGGGAACTGCTGAAGGAGATTCAGAACTCGTATAACTCGACAGTGCAGACCACAGAACTGGATGTGCTGCGCCCTGTGTTCGAGACGGATGTTTTAGTGCTTGACGAGTTGGGCGCCGTGAAACCGACAGAGTGGGTGTGGGACACGGTCAGCTTGATTCTGAACACGCGTTATAACGACAACCGCACGACGATTATCACCACGAATTTCGATGATCAGCCGGCAGCAGGCGCTGCGGGCTCGATTTCACCTGCTCGGGCGGCCAGCCGTGGAGAAACCTTAGGAGACCGCATCGGGGAGCGCATGCGCTCGCGACTGCACGAGATGTGCCGGATCGTTACCCTCGACGGGACGGATTTTCGGCAGAAGTTCCGGAGCGCCAGCTTCCGGTAAGAACGGGCTCACCACGGAGACACTGAGGCACGGAGCAAAACTATAGAAAAAAGAGGTTCTCTGTGACTCTGTGCTTCCGGGGTGAAGACTTGCTTACAATGAATTCGTGTTAACTGAGCGGCTGGAATTCGCGCCTGGGCGAGATGCGGAAGTCTTCGCCGCGGTTCCGGCGGCCCCGGCTGTGTTCCTCTTGCGGGCCGCTGATGCACAGGCCGAGCCTTACATCAGCAAGACGGCAAATCTGCGGCGACGGCTGCAGCGACTGCTAGGGCCGGTCGAAGAGCGGACCAAGAAACTCAATCTGCGCGACCGTGTGCGCGAGATCGGGTATGCGCCGACCGGATCGGATTTCGAATCTGGTTTCCTTCTTTACAGCGTTCTTCGGTCTGCCTTCCCCAAGACCTACTCTGACCGGATGCGGTTCCGCTTTGCGCCGCTTGTAAAGTTGCATCTGGAGAACGAGTATCCGCGGGCCTCGATCACGACGCGGCTGGGTCGGTTGGGCGGGCGTTCGATTTATTATGGGCCGTTCCTGTCGCGGGTTGCGGCGGAGAAGTTCATGAACGACTCGTTGGACTTCTTCAAGATGCGGCGGTGCGTGGACGATCTGCATCCTGACCCGAAATTTCCCGGATGCATTTATTCCGAGATGAAGATGTGCCTGGCTCCGTGCTTCAAGGGATGCAGCGATGAAGAATACGCTGCTGAAGTGAAACGGGTGCAGGCCTACTTCGACTCTTCGGGAGAATCTTTGCACCGCGAACTTTCGGCGGAGCGGGAAGCTGCGTCTACCAGGCTTGCCTTTGAGGATGCGGCAGCGATCCATGCGCGGCTGGAGAAGCTGAAGCCCATCCTGAGTCAGATTCCCGAGATTGTGCAACGGCTCGATCATCTCTCGGCGCTCATGATTCAACCGAGTTCGGCGACGGGATCAGTGGCGTTTTTCCGCGTGGAGTCCGGGCGAATTGCGGGGCCGGTTGCGTTCAGCATTCAGCCAACGGATCACGCCAAGTCGCAATCGATGGAGGCGCGGGTGCAGGAAGTGCTGCAGTCATTTGCGCCCTCGAAAGCGAGGTCGGCGCTGGAGAATATGGAGCATCTGGCATTGCTCAAGCGCTGGTATTACCGCGGGAGTCGCACTGGGGAAATCTTCTTCGCCGATGGGAAGGGTGAATTGCCGATGCGAAGGATCGTTCGCGGCATTTCACGGGTGTTTCGTGGAGAGAAGGCGGAGACGGAGGCGAGCGGTTCGCCGGTGGCGCCCTAGTCCCTTTGTCCCACTGTGCCGCCCCGGGGGACTCGGAGATGCTCGCGCACGATCACCCGGCACTCCCGTGCCGGGATTTCTCGTGACGCCGGTTCGTGGTGAAGTTTTGTTCGTACTGCTGCCATCGTCCCCAAAAGTCATTCAATAAACAATTGCCCTCGGTCAGACGTGAACTGCTCCATTGGTCCAGCCAAACCAGCGTCGACCGGCCCAGCGCAATATTTTCCAACTCGTCATAGTTCCGATCAGAATCGTTCCCATCCATAGCAGCACTGCAGGAAGATAAAAAAGAACCGTTGCCATCGCCGTCGCGTAGGTCGCCAGACTTTCGAGGCCGTCATGCAGAGCCAGTTTTAGCTGGTTGACGGGGCGCCAATTCAGGCCGAATCCGCTGGGCTCGGGCTCAGTCTTAAGAGAAATCGTCAGGGCGACGGTCTCGATCTGTCGCGACAAGGCGTTGAACTCCGCCTGCTGTTGTTCGATTTGACCGCGGACTTCGCTCAGGTGTTCGGTCACGGCCAGCATATCTTTGACAGAATTTGCCTGTTTGAGGATTGCCAGATACTGAGACTCCTCGGCCCGCAGATTGCGAAGGCTTGCGTCCTGGTCGACATATTGCCGCGAGACGTCTTGCGCTTCAATCTTCTCGCTCTCAACCCGCAGTCCCATTTTTCGAATTTGGGCCCGAGCTTCTTCAAATCGGGTTGCAGGCACACGAATCGTGAGCGTGCCACTGACTGCATTTTGTCCGCCGCCATCGGCGCTGACCAAATATCCGCCTAGGGATTCCGCAAACGAGTTGATCTGGTCGGCGGTTTCCGCCGGATGCTGAACAACCATTTGCATGGAACTCGTGCGAATGATTTTGCGCTCGACTGGGGCATCGGCAGGAGTTGACTTGCGAACGGAGGGTGCGGGTCTGGCGTCGCTTAGTCGCGTCATAAGCGCCGACTCGCCTCCTTCAGGTCTATCCTTATAAAGGCTTCGTGACGGCGCCTCGCTGGTAGTTTGCAGGGCCGGTTCAATGGTAGTTTGCGAAGCTGGTTCAATGTGGTCAGTGCGTGTGGTTGTTAACGCGACGGCGGCCCAGACCAGCAAGACTCCTGCACCGGCCAAGATCCACTGCCAAGGTTTCTTGATTCGTCTGAACGGTTCCGCCAAAGTTGACATGAATGTATCCCCCGCAGAGAGAACGCGGGCTGAGCCATGCCTTGCGGGTCATTTCAGGGGGTTCTTCTCGCTAGTAACGTTTCCAAAGTGTATGTCTGCCTTGTACGGAAGCAGGCTCCGCCCTCGGCGGGCCACTCTGCCGGATACTCCATGAGTCCAGCCAGGCTCACTTTGCCCAGACCCCTGCGAGGAATAGATATCTATCCCGCAGATCATCTTTATGCGCGGCAGACTGCGCATCCAGAAACATCACGGGCCATCCGTCAGCGGCGGAATACGCCGGCCATTTCGGCAAGTCGGGGCCGTTGGGGTCGCCGCTGCGCGCGAAGTTTGCCCAGTATTTTTGCATTGTGGCGCTGAGTTGGCGGTCCTCCGGTCTCCAATTGATTCCGGCTTTGGAGTCGAGCTGCCCGAATACGTATTCGATTTCCGCCGAGTGATACGCACCCATTTGAGGGCCCTTGGGATCAGACGGCGGGCCCAGATCGAAGCGATAGCGGTAGACCGGATGTTTTCCGGTTTTGGATTGGGACTCCAGCCACTGCCAGGTCGAGAAAGCGATGAAGCTATCTCCGGCAAAATCCTGGGCTGAGCGTAGGGCTTGTTGATCGCTGTCGGCCGGATAAAGTTTCAAGAACTCAGGCGCCTTGGCGCCGAACTCTTTTTGTGCCGTAGCTTTCAGGCTTTCGGCTGACGGCTTCTGCGGCGAGAAGGCAATTTCGAAGCTGCCTTCGTCGTGGTTCCAGCCCGCCAACAGGGGTACGTCATTTTGCTTGCCTGCTGCAAAGATCGCAGGGACTGGTTCGGGCAGAAAATATCCGTCGACGTCGGGACCGAAATCGAAGCCACGCGATTGTGGCGGGATGAAGGGATCGAGAAGCTTCTCCGCAGGGAGCGCGCGCAAATCGGCGAGCTTGCTCACTCCCAGTTTCGCGCTGACGGCTTTTACATCTTTCTCTTCGCGCACCGAGCGGGTCTCGAACGAGAGGCCGCCGCTGTAGAAGGCCGCGCCGCTTTCTCCGATTGCCTTCTGAAAGAGGCCCTTGGCAAGGGGCGAGGCCATCTGCGCGCTAACAGAGAAAGATCCTGCGCTCTCGCCGAAGATGGTCACGTTCTCTGGATCGCCGCCGAACGCCGCGATGTTGTCATGTACCCAGTGCAATGCGGCTACCTGGTCGAGCAATCCGTAGTTGCCGGCTGCGTGGTGCCCGGATTCTTTCGCGAGTTCTGGATGAACGAAGAAGCCGAAGATTCCCAGGCGGTAGTTCATGGAGACCACAACCACGCCTTGCTGCGCCAGATTAGTGCCATCCTGCCGCGTTTCCGACGTGGAGCCTGCAACGAATCCTCCACCGTAGATCCAAACCATTACAGGCAACTTCGCACTCGGAGGCTTTGCGGGAACCCATACATTCAGGGACAGGCAATCTTCGCTGACGGCGGGATCGCGAAAAGTCATGTCGCCGAAAACATTGCCCTGCAGGCAGTGCGGGCCGAAGTCTGTGGCCTTGCGCACTCCCGACCACTTCGCGACAGCCACAGGAGGCTTCCAGCGCAGATCGCCGACTGGCGGCACGGCGTACGGAATTCCAAGGAACGCTCGGACCGCGCCGTCCTCCTTGCCCTCGACCACTCCCGACTTGGTTTTCACTTGCGGAGCCGATGCGGCGAAAAGAGCCAATGGCACGATAAGCATCGCGGAAAAAACCAATAGTGCGGGGACGGTCTTTGCGTTCATGGAATCTCCTGACCCGAGAATGAGAACCCCGAATTGTAAACGAAATAATTGGTGCAGCGAGATTCGCGCTCCCTCGCAAAACCTTGATCAAGAATCTACAATCGGAGAGATGACATCCGTACCTCTCCGCCCGCCCAATGCATTCATCCGTCAACTTCCCAAGGCGGAGCTGCACCTGCACCTCGAAGGATCGGTTGAACCCGCGACGCTGCTCGAACTGCGCAAACTTCACGGGGATCGAACCACGCTCGCGGAGGTCGAATCGCTTTATGGCTACACCGATTTCCAGAGCTTTCTGATGGCCTTTAAGGCTGTCAGCGCGCACCTGCGCGGGCCCGACGACTACGAACTCATCACTTACCGGCTGATGCAGAGATTGAAAGAAGAAAACGTGCTGCACGCGGAGGTGTATGTTGCCGTCGGTGTCTGCCTGTTCCGCAAGCAGGACTTTCCGGCAATTTTCGAGGGACTGGAACGCGGACGAGCGCGGGGAGCACGCGATTTCGGAGTATCGCTGTTGTGGATTTTCGATGCGACGCGGCATTTCGGAGTAGAGGAAGCACAAAAGGTTTTTGAGCTCGCGGCACGATTCCGCGACCGCCACGTAATCGGAGTCGGGTTGGGCGGCGACGAAGTGAAGGCTCCGCCGGAACTGTTTCGTGGCGTTTATGCCTATGCTGCCGACCAGGGATTGCGGTTGACGGCGCATGCTGGGGAAACGGGGCCACCGGAATCCATCTGGGGTGCGCTCAACCTTCACGCAGAACGCATCGGGCACGGATTTACGGCCAGCCAGGATGCCGACTTGATCGAAGAACTTGCGCAACGACAGATTCCGGTCGAGCTCTGCATTACCAGTAACCTTCGCACGGGAGTGTGCAAGGCGATTGCTGAACATCCGGCCAAAAACTACTTCGACCAGGGAGTGATGATCATTCTGAACACGGATGATCCAGCGCTGTTCGGCACAACGCTCTCGCATGAATACCAACTCGCGCAGGAGACGTTTGGATTTACGGACGAGCACTTGCGCGAGTTAGCCCGCAATTCGTTCGAGGCGTCGTTTCTGCCGGCGGAGAAGAAACTGGAACTGCTGAGCTTGTTTGATGCTGCGGCAGCGCGCTGAGACTGAGAATGCACTATGCCCGTCCGTCCTGTTCTTCAACTTGGTGATCCAGTGTTGCGGGAAAAGGCTGTCGCCGTGGAGGACCCAGCGGCGCTAGAGATCCAAGAACTGGTGCGTGATCTCGCGGACACGCTGGCTCATTGGCGCTCCGTGACCGGCTACGGGCGGGGCATCGCGGCTCTGCAACTTGGAGTTTTGTGGAGGGTCATCTTTCTGAAACTCCCAGGTGCCGAGCCGTGGCCGCTGATCAATCCGGAGATCATCCAACGCAGCGAGGAAACAATTGTCGTCTGGGATGCGTGTCTGAGTTTTCTTTCGATCTTCATGCAGGTGGAGCGGCACCGTAAGATCACCGTCCGCTATCAGAATCTCAGGGGTGAGGTGCTCGAGATTGAAGCCGGAGACGATCGCAATCTCTCTGAACTGTTGCAGCATGAAATTGATCACCTGGACGGAATCCTTGCTATCGATCGAGTGGTGGATGTGAAAACGATTTGCACTCGGGAAGAATTCGAAAAGCGTTACCGCGATACGAGCCCTTATGCGGTCGCGCGGTGACCTGAAACTTACCATGCTCAAAGGAATCCAAGTCAAAATGAGGTGGTATGACGAAGACGTGCTAGAAGTGGGTATCGCGGCTTGGAACGGAGCCTTTGGCGGAGAGGCGAATGTCTATGTACCCATTGGCGGCCTTACAGATGCCGCAGAGAAACTTTCGGGTTTTCCAAGCAATCCTGCAGACAAACGTGAAGTTGTATTCGGTCAGTTTGGCCCTGTGTGGGCGGGCGGGGCGGTTGGCAAGCGCTTCTACTGCAGCGACGGAGCGGGACACGCATGCGTTGAGTCAAAGATTGAATCGGAGGGCCAGGTTGCCGGGGTAACCCAGTCGGCCGTATTATCCTTTTTCATTGAACCCAGTGCGCTGGACGCGTTCCTGAAGGAGTTGCGTCGACTCGAGGCCGAAAAAAAGGGTACGGCGAGTCTTCGAGCCATCTGAGCAAAAGAGCATTTTCCCGTGCCACTTCACATCGGCATCGTCGCTTGCAGCACCGAGGGAGCCGCGCTCTGCTATCGCACGATCTCGCTTGAAGGATCGCAGGTGCTCGGCCGCCACGACCATCCAGAGGTCTCGCTGCATTCACATTCTCTGGCGCAATACATGAAGTGCATTGACCGCGATGACTGGGCGGGCGTCGCTGAGTTGATGCTTTCTTCGGCTGAAAAATTGGCCAAAGCGGGAGCCGATTTCCTGATCTGTCCCGACAACACCATTCACCAGGCCTTCGATCTGGTGGAGCATCGTTCGCCGCGTCCGTGGCTGCACATTGCGCGCGAAGTGGCTCGAGAGGCCCAACGGTCGAATTACAAGCGTCTGGCCGTGCTGGGCACGCGCTACCTGATGGAAGGGCCGGTTTATCGTGAGGCGCTGAAGGCAGCCGGCATTGAGCGCAGCGTTCCGGGGCACGAGCAGCGCGAGCGCATCAACCAGATCATTTTCGATGAACTCGTTAACGGACAGTTCCTGCCGCGATCTTTGGCCTACCATGTGGAAGTGATTCGCGCACTCAAGGACAATGGCTGCGATGCGGTGGTCCTCGGCTGCACCGAGATCCCGCTGCTGGTCGCGCCGGAAGCTTCTCCACTTCCGACACTCGATTCCACTCGCATCCTCGCGAAAGCCGCTGTGCGCAAGGCCGTGGAAGGCTAGGCGCTCTTCGTGCCAATCCTCTGTAAAATGCTTCGCGTAGAATATCGGCTGTGGACGGGGATGCCTTCTGCCGTTTCGCGTATACCGAACGACGTTTGGTCTTGGCCGGTTGAAATCAAGGACGCGCTGTAATGGAACGCCATAAACTCAAATTTCGCTGGCTGACGGGTGCCTACGCGATTGTGCGTCTTGCTCCCGATGCTGTTGTGCCTGACTGGGCAACGAGGGGCGAGTTCACTTCAATCACCCGCAGTGCCGATGAGTTATCGATCGTCTGCCCGGTAGATGATCTTCCGAAACACGTTGACTCCCCGCAGCACTGGATCTGCCTGAAACTCGAGGGACCATTTCCGTTCTCGCAAACTGGGGTCCTGCTTTCGTTCATCGAGCCGCTGTCGAAGAAGGACATCCCAATCTTCGCCATCTCTACCTACGACACCGATTATGTGCTGATCCAGGAAGAATTTGGCTGGGCGATCGATGTGTTGCGCGAGGCGGGTCACGAATTAGTCTGACAAAACAACCTGTTAGGCTGCGGTTCGACCCCGTGAATCTACCGACCACTGGAGCCGCCGCGCAGTTTGGGCCCTGATTGTGCTGTAATAGAAATACAAGCCCTCATGCCATCTGTTCTAACAACTTTGCGACGCCGCGCTAAAGCCCTGCACCGCAATCTGCGCGGGGCAAATATGGCGGTGCGCGCGCTGGCTTCGACCGATCATCCGCTGCTGGCGCATATCATCCCGATGCGACGGTGCAATCTGGCGTGCACCTACTGCAACGAGTTCGATGACTTCTCGAAGCCGGTTCCGATCGAGGAGATGTATCGCCGGATCGACAAGTTGGGCTCACTGGGCACGGCCGTCGTGACGATCTCTGGCGGCGAGCCGCTTATGCATCCGGAACTGGATGATGTGATCCGCCGCATTCGTGCCAACGGCATGATTGCGGGACTGATCACCAACGGATATCTGCTGGTTGCCGAGAGCGCATTCAGCGGCTCAACCGCGCTGGTCTGGAGTGGCTGCAGATCTCCATTGATAACGTGAATCCGGATGAAGTGTCGAAGAAGAGCCTGAAGGTGCTCGACAAGAAACTGCAATTGCTCGCCGAACACGCCGACTTTCACGTGAACATCAATTCGGTGGTAGGCGGAGGTATTGCGCACCCACAGGACGCGCTGGTGATCGGCAAGCGCGCGATTGAGCTGGGCTTCACTTCGACGATCGGGATTATTCACGATGGCAGCGGGCAGTTGCAGCCTCTGGGAGATGAGGAGCGCCGCATTTATCACGAGATGCAGGCGCTGGAAAAAAGCAGTTTCACTCGCATTAATTCCTTTCAGGACAACATTGCGAAGGGCCAGCCCAATGATTGGCGATGTCGTGCGGGTGGACGCTATCTCTACATCTGCGAAGACGGGCTTGTGCATTATTGCTCGCAGCAGCGCGGCTATCCCGGCGTGCCGCTTGCGACATATACGCGCGACGACTTGCGCCGCGAATATCTGAACGAAAAATCCTGCGCGCCGCATTGCACGGTTTCGTGCGTGCACCAGGTTTCGATCTTCGATTCCTGGCGCGCCCCGCAGCATCCCGCCCCGGCGATGCCGGAGCCGGGCGCGACGAATGAACTGGTGCAGATCAAGTAGCAGTTCGCTCGGCGTGACCTCTCGAAATCATTGTTACGAGGGCCGAAAATTGTCAATGAGTGAAACGGCCTGTTCGCAACAGTTACGAAGGTGACATGGAACACTTGAGCAGTGTCACAATCACATAGCGTTCACGGCATAGGCGGCTTTAGGCTACACGTATGCGATATGAGCGCAGCATGCTACGGATTTTGGGGTTGGTTGTTCTGCTTAACTGCACCGAGCTTGCTCTTGGATCTGACTCGCCGTTGCCTCAACCAGTCGCGGTAGTCGATGACATGCTGCCCACCTCTAACGACCCTGGCTTGACTACGATAGCTTTTTTGTCGGACACAACCATCGAAGTCGCTGCGTGCCCAACAGTTCGTCGTGACGCAACGTGTTCCTTCGCATTTTTTCGGTGGGAAAACGGAGTACTGCGGCACAGCGAGGAACCAGTTAAGGTCAAGACCGGTGGGTTTGTTGAATTAGTGGAGAGCGAACCATCCGCCGATGGCAGGCGGATGTTTTTTGATTTCAACGATAAAGAGGTTCCTAAATTTCAGCATGCACTCGACTGTCTCCGCACGATAGTAACTCTGGGAATGAATCGCAGACGAGGATGTCAACCGGGAGATAGTGCAAGTGGTGGACACGGCGACACGGAAGACGTGCTTTGACTGGCATCGCACTTTCCCTTCGACATACTACCGGATGAGGGCTGCAGCGATGTCGCCCTCTGGCGAATTCGTGGCGATCAAGTTGGAGAATACACTTTCAATCTATCGCCTTCCTGCGGTGTGCGAAGGCCCAAGAGCGACTCGACGAAAGTAAGGAAACTTCTGGTTGGCGAAACAGTGCGCCGTGA
Organism: uncultured Acidobacteriaceae bacterium; assembly: GCA_963722365.1. GTDB lineage: Bacteria > Acidobacteriota > Terriglobia > Terriglobales > Acidobacteriaceae > Sulfotelmatobacter. The sequence continues at coordinate 98,458 of CAVRLM010000010.1, read as the reverse complement.
AAAGGCGCTGGACTTCAGCGGGTGCAATTCCCGCCCGGGAACTGGTTCGCTCCACCCGGTAGCAATCGAAACGGCGGCGGAGGCAACGAAGCTGTCGGAGCTTTCGATGTAGAGGGTCGCTAGGCGACTCGGCGAGCGTGCAGGCCATAACGTGAGTGAACGCTGAGCAGGCCCCGAAAAAACAATTGCAGGAGCCGACCTGACTGTTTCACAGGGAAGGCCGCTGACGATGGAGAGGGACGAGCGAACAAGCTCCATCGGACCTACCGGGGTAATGGCGATGGCATGTACGCATAGGAGACCAGACGCAACACGGGAAGCCCCAGCGGTGATCATGATAAGGATCAACTGGCAGCTCGTGAGAGACAGGCCGGGCCGTGTGGGGTGGCGGAGAGGCTCGCAGTACCTGTGAAGCCGGGTAACTCCGGTGGAGGGAAGGGGCCTCAGTTAAAGACGGACGCAACAAGCGACGAAGGACAAGGGGATTGACGATAAGTCTAGCCACCCCGAGTTGTGTTCAGAAGTTGCAGACGGCGTCACACGGAACATCGTGTGTCTTTTCCGAGAGCCGGATGCGGGAAATCTGCCTGTCCGGTTCGATGAGCGGGAACAGGAAACAGAACCAAGCCAAACCGGATTGAGGCGGGCCATGCGAAAGCACCCCAACAGCCACCGGGAGGCTAAAGCCACTGCGCCTGTTCTCGACTCTACTCGCGATTACAGTGCGCCGGGCTAAACCGGCTTGAAGCAGAGGAGGAAGAAGCCTCACGAGAAAGGACTAGCGATCCACTCGGCCCCGAGTTTTGCGTTGGGTATCGCGAGGTGCACGACGAAGCGTAAACAGGGGAATAGGTGGGGTGGGTATTGAGCTCCGAAAAGATGCAATCCGGACGCCGACGCTCTTGTAATGGCGGCAGGCAACATGAGTGGGAGCGATAGCGCGAGTTCCCGCTCAGTCCGGCGTAGTCGAAGACCCCACAGCACGCCTAGAAACTTCAAGCACGAGAACCGGGAGACCTCGGAGACACCTGCGGCTCAACCAGGCCGGAGGTCGGCGGGCGAAGGCCAAGGCCACACGGCCCGCATGCACGTCACCGAGGAGTCACACAGCGGAATAGTACCTATGAACCATTCGAACAAAGACGGGAACGCGTCGGCGGAGAGTGGGGAGGGAAGGCCGTTGATCAAGGAAAACGTTCGTCAACCTAACACGTCCCCGACACAGAGCGGGGAGCGCGTGTCACAGGGGCTGGCGGGCGTGCGGAAAGCAGCAGGGAACAATAAGGAGATGAAGTTCACCGCCTTGCTCCACCACCTGACCGTCGAACTGCTACGGGAAAGCTTTTACTCGCTCAAGAGGAAGGCCGCACCCGGAGTGGACGGTGTCACGTGGCAGGAGTATGAAGACGGACTAGAGGATCGGCTGACCGATCTTCATGGCCGGGTTCATCGCGGAGCCTATCGAGCGACGCCCTCGAGAAGAGTGTACATAGAGAAAGCAGATGGACGGCAACGTCCACTTGCGGTCCCGGCTATCGAAGACAAACTTGTCCAACATGCCGTGGTCACCATCCTCAACCAGATCTACGAGGAAGACTTTCTTGGCTTCTCCTACGGGTTTCGCCCGGGGCGCAGCCAGCATCAGGCGCTGGATGCGTTGTCATACGCGCTCCTGAAGAAGAAGGTGAACTACGTGCTTGATGCCGACATCCGGGGATTTTTCGATAACCTCGACAAGAGTTGGCTGATCAAGTTCGTGGAGCATCGCGTCGCTGACCCCCGCATCCTGCGGCTGATCCAGAAATGGCTCAACGCTGGGGTGATGGAGGAAGGCAAATGGTCGGACACGAAGACAGGCAGTCCGCAAGGTTCGGTGATTTCACCGTTTCTCGCGAATATCTACCTGCACTACGCTTTCGATCTCTGGGTGAACGTGTGGCGCAAGAAGTGGGCACACGGCGAGGTGGTGGTCATCCGCTACGCGGACGATATCATCTTGGGATTCCAACACCAAGCGGACGCGGATCGATTCTTGGAGAACTTACAGGAACGACTGGGAATGTTTGGACTGGAATTACATCCAGATAAGACGCGCCGGATCGAATTCGGCAGGTTTGCCGAAGAGAACCGGAGACGTAGAGGAGAAGGTAAGCCCGAAACGTTCGACTTTCTAGGCTTCACGCACATCAGCGGGAAGAATAGGCTAGGGCGGTTCACGGTGAGGCGCAAGACGATCCGCAAACGCATGCGGGCGAAGCTGCGGGACATTAAGCAGCAGATCCGCGAGCGTATGCACGATCCCGTGCGTCAGACCGGCCAATGGCTCAAGTCGATTGTGCAGGGCCACTTCAACTACTACGCGGTACCGGGAAACCTCGACAGTCTCGGCGTATTCCGGGATCGGTTAATTGGGCATTGGTGGCATACCCTTCGCCGCCGCAGCCAGAAACACCCGATCTCCTGGACGCGTACGCTCGCCTTGGCCGACCGATGGTTTCCTCAACCGCGAGTGCTCCATCCTTACCCCGCGGTTCGCTTTGCCGCCAGTCATCCGCGATAAGAACCGGATGCGCTAATGAGCGCCCGTCCGGGTCCGAGGAGGGGGTCGCGAGCAATCACGATCCCTACTCCGATCTCAAATTGACCGGTCGGCGAAATGACAGGTCATGTAAGCACGTCAGCCGTTCTTAAACGGTTTACGAGTGCGAGGATCGAAAAGCACTTCATCGCCCCGCCCAGCTCGAAGCATCGCGAGGAGATGCGACAACAATCTGCGAGCTTCGTCCAGGTTCCTGCCGCACTCCCAATCGAACTCATGCGGTGAGTAGGGCCAGTTCTCTCCAAGTGCCCATCTCCCATCAGCACGACCCAAAGAATCTATCTCGCGCAGCATACTTTCGATGTCTGATGGAAATGGGTGAGCGCCATGAACCGTCATGTCGCTCAATGGGTTGTCGCCATGCTTTCCGTTTGGCACAACGGTATTCTAAGGCCGAGCAGCAGCCGGCTGGCGAAACATCCCCATTTCACTCACTGAGCCGCCGAGTCCTCTTCATTGAGATCATGTGCGGCATTCTTCGCCACAATCCCCAAGACAAGAAACACGACAGCCAAACCGATACCCAGAAATTCAGCAAGTACCCGATCAGTCTTCGTGAACTCGCTGATTGCTCGTCCACCCACCAAGAACAGCAAGCCTGCAATCACAAACAGGAGCTGGCTGGCTCCTTTGAGCAGTGGTTTCATGGCGACACGATTCTACGCTTTCGAGTTGGCGAAACATCCCTATTGCACGTGCGCCGTGGAAAGGCGCTGTACCACTGCCGGTGAAAGTCCCGCCCGGGAACTGTGTTCGCTCCACCCGGAAGCAATCGGAGCGGCGGTGGAGGAAACGAAGCCGTCGGAGCCTCCGGTGTAGAGGGTCACTTAGGTGACTTGGCGAGCATGCAGGCCGTAACGTGAGTGAACGCTGAGCAGGCCTCGAAACGATTAACGCAGGAGCCAACCCGCCGTGTAATCGGGATGGCCGCCGCTGATGGGACAGTACGAGCGAACGAGGACCATCAGACCTGCCGGGGTAATGGCGACGGCAAGCAGGCAAAGTTGACCAGCAGCAACACGGGAAGCCCCAGCGGTGATGGCAGACGCGATCAACCGGCAACTCGCGAGAGTCAGGCTGGGCCGTGTGGGGTGGCGGAAAGGTCCGTAGTACCGTAGAAGCCGGGTAACGCTTGTGGAGGGAAGGGGCCTTAGTTAAAGACGGACACAGCCAGAAGTAGCGAAGGGACCTGGCTATTGACGATGAGTCCAGCCACCCCTGAGTTGTGTTCAGATGCTTTAAACGGCGTCACACGTAACATCGTGTGTCTTTTCCGAGAGCCGGATGCGGGAAACCCGCCTGTCCGGTTCGATGAGCGGGAACAGTAAACAGAGCCATGCCAAACCGGACTAGAGGCGACGACTCGGTAAAGCTCTGTTAGCAGCCACCTGGAGACTACAGTCACTTCGCCTGTCATCTCGATTCCACTCACCGCCCCTGACTCAAACACCGGGACGCCGTTGAAACTATCGCCGCACCTTCTCGGCACCAGCTCAATACGGCCCGGTTTTCTCCTACTTCTTCGGCTGTGCGGTCGGCGGCAACAATCCATTGAGGCGAAGATACATGGCGGCTGAGCTGTAGTGGTCGGCCCAATCGTTGGTGAGGGCGAAGAGGGCGAAGGCGCGGGGGCCTTTGTGTCCGCCGAATATTTCAACTTCATCGGCGAGCTTGGAGTCATCAACCTTGCTCAGAGCGGTGGAGCAGAATTCGAAGCTCGCCTTCAATGCCGCGACCAGCTTGTCTTTGCCGTCGGATTCCTTCAGCGGCGCCGACGCCTTGACATCGGGGATGTCGCCAATGGTCGAACATAGGTGATTGTTTGATCCGATGATGTGCACCACCAGCTGGCTGAAGGTCATCTGCTGTTCCGTGGGCTTGTAGGCGAACTTATCCGCAGGCATCTTTTCCACCGCGGCTACCAGGTTCTTTTCCTGGCGCGGCAGAATTTCTCTTGCCACAGAAGTCACCGGATTCTTGTCTTGGGCGAGAACTGCTGTTCCTGAAAGAAGCAGAAGAATGCAGAGCGTGCGTCGCATAATATCCTCCCGCATTCGTATTGCAGGATGAAGAACTTGTTCTGCTCCCATTCTACTCGTCACGGAAAGACACGGCGACCCTGACCCAGGCAGCCATGGTCGAGTGATGAATCGCTGACTGATTGACGTTACTTTTTCGGCTGCGCCGATGGCGGAAGAATGCCATTCAGGCGCAAATACATCGCGGCCGCGCTATAGTGGTCGGCCCAACCGCTGGACAAGATCAATGCTGCCATGGCGCGCGGAGCCTGTCGGCCTCCGAATAGCTCAATGGTGTCGCCCAGCTTTGAGTCGTCCATTTTGCTCAAGGCATCGGTGCAGAAGGCGTACGACGCTTTGACCGCCGCCACTAGCTTGTCTTTGGAGTCGCTCTCTTTGAGTTCGTCGACTTTCGGGGCGGCAACGTCTGCCGCCTTGGAACAGAAAGAGTTGTTGAACTCGACGACATGCACGGCCAGGTGCGCAAACGGCATTTGGTCGGGAGTGGGCTTGTAGGAGAACTTGTCCGCGGGCATCGCCTCAATAGCGCCGACTGTGTTGTTCTGCGAACGCTGCAGTAATGTACGCAACGAACTTGCGACTGGATCTTTTGTCGATCCCTGGGCTGCGGGTGAAGCCGCCGTCTTGGCGGCTGGAGTGGAAGACTGCGCAAGGGCAAACGCGGCGTAGATGACAAGACAGGCAACGGCAAAAGTACGTTTCACGGGGAAGCCTCCTGGGCCTTCAGCATATACCGGGACTGACTGTCGGGTCATCTCCACCCACCAGCGCCTCGACCACAGAGGACACGGAGGACACAGGGGAGAAATTCCAGATCCGTCCGCGTTCTCTGTGTCCTCTGTGGTTCAATGCTTTTCATGCCACAATGACGGATGCCCGCCGACCCCTCACTTGTTCCCAATTTTCTTTACGGCACCGCGTGGAAAGAAGACCGCACCGCAGCCCTCACAGAGACCGCGATCCGCGCCGGATTTCGTGGAATCGACACGGCCAACCAACGGAAGCACTACTTCGAAGCTGCAGTCGGCGAAGGGCTAGCAGCGGCTTATCGCGCTGGGATAGCGACCCGCGACGACCTTTTTCTACAAACAAAGTTTACCTACCAGCGTGGTCAGGATCATCGCCTGCCCTACGATCCCGACGCGAGCCTCTCGGTTCAGGTCGTGCAATCTCTGGCGAGTTCGCTCGAACATCTCGGGACCGACCATGTGGATAGCTTTCTGCTCCACGGGCCATCCGATCACGACTGGACCGATGATGATGCGGAAGTCTGGGAGACGATGCGGAAGGAGCGCGATGCTGGACGCACGCGGCTAATCGGCGTCAGCAATGTTTCTCTGCAACATCTCGTGCAACTGGAATCGATTCACATAGAGCCGCCAGTCATTCGTACAGAATCGTTGCTTCGCCCGCCTCGGTTGGGATCGCGAGGTTCGATCATTTTGCAGCGAACGCAAGATTGTGTATCAGGGCTTCTCGCTGCTTACTGCGAATAAGGCAGTATTGCAATTGTCTTCGCTGGCGGATCTTGCGGCGCTTCTAAATGCAACTCCTGCACAGGTGGTCTTCCGCTTCGCGCGGGCGGTCGGAATTCTGCCGATGACCGGCACGTCTGACCTCCAGCACATGAAAGAGGATCTCGCCACTGAAAAGCTGACTCTACCGCCAAAGGCAGTGCAGGCAATCGAATCGATTGCAGGCTGAGGCCGGCAACCGAAGCCTGTTTGAGGGCAGTGCAGGCTTCAGGTAGCGCAGCAAGTACCTCGATCTCATGGAATCTCTAGTATCGGTTCCGACTACATCGATCCGAGACCGGAAGTAATGAGCTTGAATACGAGATACCAGACTGCGACGATGATGATTGCGGTCGACCGTTTGACCTTGCTGTTACATGCAAAGCCGATGCCGAGTAGGACGATTGTCCAGATGCTGATCACATCGAGCGATGACGACATGCCACGCACAAACTTATTGGTGGTTTCCGGGTCTAGGTAATACGCGACGTTCGTTCCCACGGGATTGTTGATGTCGAAGCCCTCCGGACTAATCCCGGCGAACATCGAGATGGTTCCGAGGATGGCGCCAATAATGCCAGGCAGGCCGGCATACATAACGATGGCGTAAGCCCGCTTGAAAGTTGTTTCGGCTCCTACCGCCAGCTTGAAGGTGAGCCAAAGAGCCAAGGTTTCGATTAACGCGTAGAACAGAATTAGAATCGGGCTGCCCCAGGCGAAAAATCCAATAATCTTGCTGGAAATCTGAATCTGTTTCGTCTGCTGATCCGCCGGGAGCTTGTCGAATTGATCGGCGCGCGAGGAGTGCGCAATCTGGTTCTTGCTGATCTGTTCAAACCCAACCTGTTTTCCAATCGCATAAATGAAGAGCAATGAAAAGATGGCGATCAGAATCCAGGGGCCCCACCAGCTGGCATTGCGGCGCAGGTCTGTGAATGTCTTGGACGGTGCGATGAAGGTGTTGACAATGCGCGCGCCCTCGGAGAGCGGCGCGGGTTCGGGGGTGGCGAGCGAAGTGGGCGGGAGCGGAGCGGCAGCCATCGGTGCCTCCTTGCTGAGATTCGAGGGCATTCTAGTCGGGAGCTGCCGTCGACACAAGCGGTTCGGCAAGTTCGCTGATTTCAGACAGGTGGTGTAACGAAGGCTCCTCCAGTCTCACTATGCAATTTGAAGTTGCCTCTTGCGGTTGGAGGGGGCGCCGGCGTTGCATCGTCATGACGCGGTTGCCGGGCGGTAGCACAGCCCGGATAAGATAGGCGAATGTCGAGTGCGACGCCGGTTGTGATTGCCGTGCTGGTGGCCGAGCTGATTCCGGCGGCAGCCTTTGGGTTCGCGGCAGAAAGAATTGCAGGCGCAATCGGCCGCTTGCCGTTCGTCGCGCGCATTGTGCTTCCGGCTGTCCTGGTCCTGCCTTACGTTGTGATTGCCACCTCGCAACACATATTTCGGTGGGACTGGTTTGCGTTATACGCGTTGTTGCCCGTTGCGATGGCGTGGCTGCTGGCGCGGGCGGCGCAGGCGGATCCAGAACAGCGCGGTAACTGGCGCGACGCGCTTATTCTGCTCACGCTGGGCCTGGCCGTCGATTTGCGCTGGTTCGATGATGCCTGGCCAGCAGGCGCGCGCGGGTTGGCCAACCTGCTCCTGGTGGATGCGGGATTGTACGGATTTCTTGGGATCCGCTGTCTTAGCGGCACGGGGTTCGACTTCCATTTACGTTGGAGCGACTGGAAGAGCGGGATGCGCGAGCTTGTGCTCTTCGCTCCCGCGGTGATTGTGGGCGGCCTGGCGCTGGGCTTCCTTCATCCTCACACAAACGTACCGACGGCCAGCAGGGCTGCGCTCATGTGGGCGGGAATATTTGTTTTTGTCGCGGTGCCGGAAGAACTTTTCTTTCGCGCCTGGGTGCAGAACCTGCTCGAGCGGCGAGTCGGCAGATTCGCCGCGTTAATTATTGCGTCAATTTTGTTCGGCCTCTCGCATTTCAACAAACGATCAGCGCACTTCAACTGGCGATATGTTCTGCTGGCCACGATCGCGGGAATCTTCTATGGCCGGGCATGGCGCGAGAACCGTCGCGTACCTGCGTCCACGATCACGCATACGTTCGTGGATTGGCTGTGGTCGTGGTGGTTCTAGAGCTGGCTTTCACCCCCGCACGAAAATCTATCCACCTCAGGGCCTCGGAGCTTTGGTGCCTGAATATGGAATCGGCCCGGAGAAGTGATTCAGGATCGAAGCCTTGCCGACGGCCTCTACGCACAACGCGCTTGTTCCCGGCGGCGCGGAAAGCTTGCTTAGCGAGATCGATCGAGCGTCCGAGGGCACTTCAGCCGCCAGTGCCCATTGAGAGCCGTGCTGAGTGAGGACGACGTAGTGATCGACAGTATTGTTTGGTCCAGAGACGGTCCACGTCAGTCCTGCATCACTGAGTGATGCTTGCAGGTTTACACAGTTGTCGATTCCAGTTTCAATCTCGGTGCCCTCTTCGTAATCGTTCCAGGTAGGAATGATGAGCGCGGGCAATTGGTGAGACGACGAGTAAAAGCGTCCCGCCTCGGCAAAGGTCGCGAGCCAGGTCTTGCCGCATTGCTGATCGATGACGCGGCCCTTTCCCCAACCAGCCTCGGAGTCGTCGAAGCCTTTATACGCGGATCCCATGGCGATCTTGTTCGAAGTCTGTGCCTTGGAATAGAAGCGATCGAGATACTGCATCGCCATCGGATCACCCGGACCGGCGGTTTCAGGGGCGACCCATGCGTATCCGCCGTCGCTGTCAGGATTACTGAATGCGCCGGAATTGCGGAAAAATAATAGCGGGTTGAGAGGAAGCGCGTGGCGTACCCGCCGCCAGTCGATGGAATATTTCTCAAGGCCGAAAAAGAAAACTGCCGGCCGGTTGTCGAATCGCAGATAAGCGGGCGACGCTTCAAAATGTTCCGCTGCGTATCGAAGGTCCGAGGTCAGCTGTTCGGTTACGTCGCAGCCGCGCTTCTGGCACTCGGCAAGGGATCCGGCATCCTCGGAAACGGCAAATTCGAAATTCTGGCGTTCGGCCTCGTGCATCAGCAGGACGGTGCTCTCGTTCTTGGAGCCCGAGTTGGGTCCATACCAGTCGACGATTGCGCCTGAGATTCCTCGGCTGATCATGTCGGCGACTTGTTGCGCCACTTGCTGGCGGTCATCCGAGCGGTATCCGACGTCGCGATGGTGGGAGTCCCCGAACCAAGGCATGTAGCGCGTATAGATGCGAGTCTGCGAACCGTTATAGAGAAGCGAGCGAATCGGCAACTTGCTGACGTTCCCCGGAGGAGCATTCGCCTTGCTGCCACGATAGCGCGGGCTGGTGCTGGTGTTCCTGACGCCTTCACAGCTGAGGGTGCTTGTGGGATCAGATTGCGCGCTGCAAATCGAAACGCTCAGAACGATCCCCGCGATGAAAGGTCTGATCACTACTGTTTGGATGCATTCGGCGCAACTGGGGACTACGGCCTTCGATCAGGGCTCCCAAAAATTAGCTCCGAGCAACGCGCTTTTCAACGCGTTGCCCGGAGCGGAGGGCTCTCAGTGAGTCGGGGAACTATCAGTAATAGGTAAAGTTGAATTTATCCAGGTATACGGAGTAGTCCGACTGGTTGTAGTTTCCGTCGAGCTGGAAGTTCACGACCACGCCCCACCAACCCGGCGCCGAGAAAGGCGAATAGGTCTTGTTAAGAGTGGTGGTCACACCGTTCAGCGTGATCGACTGGTAAAGCAGTTGATCGCTGGAGGTGCGCTGAACCTTGATCGTCACATGGTTCCACGTGTTGCTCGTCGGCTTGCAGGGAGCACTCGTAGCCACCCATTTTCCATGGAGCGGGTCCCAGACGCTCCATATCGATCCGTTCTCCTGCAACTGGCATTGCGTGCCGAACATAAAGCCCTTATCGTCGACGAACTGCGCGATATCGAACTCGATGTTTTCCGCAAGGCTTAAGTTTGTGCCGTAGAAGTACGCATCGTAGGTAAAGTTGTGAAGCGTGGGTATCAGCGTGTGATTCGTATCGGGCAGACCTTGCGAAGAACCGTCGCCGATCAGATGGTTGTTCCACAGAACGTCAGCGTACGGCGTGGTTCCACCGATAAAGAACTTCGTCGCCTTGCTGTCCATGGAGGGAGAGGAAATGTTCTGGGTCATCGACCAGGTGACGCCGGAGCAGACGCTGCAGATGTCGTACTTCGGAGGCAATTCGCCGTATCCGGCCCAGCCCTTGCTGACCTGCAGGCTGGTGAACGTCTTGCCAGTTGTTCCACCGGTCACCGTGATGGTCACAGGGGTACTGGAAGCCCCGCCGCACTTGTCCCACTCCTCAACGGTCGTGTTGTAAGTTCCGGGACTCAGGGTTAGATCGGTACTGAGACTGGCTCCATCGACGGTGTAGGCCTTCTGATAAGGGGCAGTGTAGATGCCCATCGACGCTACGCCTTTCGAACAAGTCGTAGTTGCGGTTGCGGCGTAGTGTACTGGCGAAGTCACGTTGCTGTTGTTGGCAGGCGAAGTCACGAATACGCCGCTGCTGCCGGTTACGGTAATGGTGATCGGAGTCGTAGAGGCCCCGCCACAGTAATCCCATTGTTGGACCGTGGTGTTGTAGGTTCCGGCACTCAGTGAAATGTCGGTATCAATGCTGGTTCCGTTTGTTACATAGGCCAGGACTCCGGGGGCGGTGTAAACGCCCATCGAGGACACGCCTTTGGAACAAGATGTTGAACCGGCGGTGGCGGCGTAATGAACGGGCGACCCCACCGTCGCGCCGTTGCTGGGGGCAGTTACTTTGATACCGGCAAATGCCGGGGGGAAAATAGCCAGAATTGATAGGAATGCCAAGGCACACTTAGACATGCAACACTTCTCCCGTTTTTTATTTACCTGCGACGTTCCGAACGATTTGCGCGCGAGACTACCCCTGCGCGTGAGCGGACACGCGGGAGACCGCATAAAGTGGCTGGCAGCGGATCCTGCTGGATGCCGCCTAACTCCGCGGGTGAATCCGGGTTAAATGCCGGACTGGGATCCGCGTCTAGAATTCAAAGTGAATCGATTGCCCGGAGGATACCAGAATCGCTGTATTGCCTCCAAGGGAAGAATGTAGGTTTCGATAGTGGGTAGTTCTAAGCCTAAAGTTATTAAGTGGGGAAAAATCGTAGAAGATTTTCAGTTGATGCCTCGTGACGGCTAGGGCGATAAGTTGCTGCAACTGCTCGACTTGATAGTCGAGGGAGGTCTTCTCCGGGTCTCGCGCCTACCGCCGAGAGTCGCAAGGCGTACAACCAAGTACTGATCTTCTACATCGAAAACCCGCCCCAACGTCCGGGAAGCGGAGAGGTTACATGAAGAAGAACCCCCTGCCTCGCATTTTCACATCAGTATTCTTGCTAGCTGCCACGGCTTATCTGGTGAATTGTCAGGGAGTTTCGAGCATCCCGACTGCGCCCAACGTGCCTCCGCCGGTCGCCGGCTTCACTGGCGTGTTCATGTGGAAGGGTGATTCCTCCGAGACCGGACTGTACGCCAATGAAACAACGCTGACGCTATCGAATGTAAACGCTACCCAATTCGGCAAGTGGGGGGCCTTTCAAGCCGACGGGCTGATCCTAGCCCAGCCGCTCTATATCTCGCAGCTAGACATGGGTGCCGCCGGTACTCATAACGTGGTTATTGTGGCGACGGAACACGACAGCATCTACGCGATCGACGCCGACAAACCCGGCTCCGCTTCGCTCTGGGAACGCCATTACCTGGACGCCGCAAACGGCGTCACCACACTGCCGGATAATTTCGGGGGCCGCACGACCTTAGGGGGCGAGGTCGGGATCACTGGCACGCCCTATATCGACATTTCAACCGGGGCCATGTACTTCGTAACCGTGCTGTCCCGAAACGGTGTGGCAGAACAGTGGCTGCGGGCGATCGATATACACACGGGGAACGACTTCGGTCCTGGAAGTGTGAAGATTCAGGCCAGTGTTGCGGGCGACGGCAAGGGTAGCGTGAACGGGCAGATTGCTTTCGACCCATCCAATCAGAACCAGCGCTCGGGGATTATCAAAGTGAATGGCCAGATTGTCATGGCATGGGGATCGTTTTCCGACTGGGGCGTTTACCACGGGTGGTTGATGTCTTTCGATCCGGCAACTCTGGTAATGAACGCGGTTTTCAATCCCACCCCGGACTTCCAATCCGTCGATGCTGCCAACGGTCCGTCTGACCACGGCGGAGGAGGAGCGTTCTGGCAAGGCGGCGCGGCGCCCGCAGCCGATGCGGATGGCAACATCTACATCAACGCCGCCGATGGCAGCTTCAACGCCGATCAGGGTGGAAGAAACTACGGCGACACCATGCTGAAACTGCAATTGACCGGCAATAGTTTTCAGGTTATGGACTGGTTCACGCCGTCGGATGCAGCCTGCATCGATCTGCATGATTTGGAACTGGGCTCAGCGGGTGTCGCACTTCTGCCCACCGATTTTACGAATGGCGCAAAATTTGCGATGAGTTACAGCAAGGAAGGGCGCTTCTTCGTGATCAACACCGACACGATGGGGCACTTCAACAGTGGCGGCGACAATCAGATTCCTCAGGAATTCATGATTGGCAATAACACCTGCTCCGATGCCATCACCGGCGATGTCGCCGAAGGCCCGAACTGGAACCGCCTCTATGGAACGCCCTCGTATTTCAACGGCAATCTCTACGCCGCAGCTTCCAATCTCCAGTTGAAGCAGTACCAATTTCAGAATGGATTGCTGAATCCTACGCCGATCGCAATTTCCCCGACTTCGTTTGGTCTGCGCGGCGCGAATACGGTCGTTTCCGCCAATGGCACGCAGAACGCAATTGTCTGGGCTAACGAGAAGAGCGCCGCCGGTGGTGGTATCTTGCACGCCTATGACGCCACCGACGTCTCGAAAGAGCTCTGGAACAGCAATATGAACAGCGCTCGCGACGCCCTAGGGGAGGGAATTGGTTTTGCTGTCCCTGTTGTCGCAGAGGGCCGAGTCATTGTCGCTTACGACAAAACGGTAGGAATTTTTGGGTTGCTGCAGTAAACGCGAGAGCGCATAGAAGATTCACTAGGCGGACGCTCAACGAGTCGGTTGAACTGTTCGATAACGCAAGTATCCTAATCCGACGCGCAAATGGTGGTGCAGCGCGTCCGGGACGCAAACCGCGAAGCAGAGTCCGAGTAACCCCTGCGCGAGACCGAGAGCGTAGAGATTGTGGTGCCGTCGGAATAATAAGCACGAGAGCGCGCCCCAAACTAACGTCGCGGCAGTAAGCACGAGATTCGGCAGATGGGCCGCAGCGAACAGCACTGCCGCCACTCCGATCGCCGAGCCTTCGCTCGCAAAGATCCGTGTCAGACGCGGCATGAAGTAGTCGTTCAGAAGGAACTGCTGATAGAGCGTCCACAGAATGTACTCGGTGATGTGTTTCAGGTCGCCGCGGTACAGAGGATGCAGCGTGCCAATTTGATCGGCGGCCAGCAGGCTGATGATGGCGACGAGCAGTGCGGTCGGAAGAATCCAAAATGATGGCGCCAATCCAGTGCGGCCCAGTCCAAGATCGTTCAAGCTTGGGCGTCGAGCCAGTACGATTCCCAAAGTCACAAACAGCGCAACTGGAGTCAGGATGTGCTGCGGGAAATCGGGCATCCACAGAACAAACAGAATCAGCCCGTATCCGAAGATCAATTCGAGCGCATCGCGAGTGAATCCCGACGCCCGGGGCGACATGAGGAAAGTATGGCACGCCCGCTCAAAATCTACGCCAATAATTGCGGTGTAGCCTTGAGCAGGCTGCGCGTGTAGGAATGGTCCGGGCGCTCGGTGATCTGTGCAGTCTCGCCGACCTCGACGATCTTCCCGCGATACATCACGGCGATGCGCGTCGCGAGATAGCGGACCACCGGCATGGAATGCGAGATAAAGAGGTAGGTGAGTCCGAAGTCGCGTTGCAGTTGCGCCAGCAAATTGACGATCTGAGCGCCGACGCTTACGTCGAGCGCGGACACGGGTTCGTCGCACACCACGAACTTGGGACGGAGCGCGAGGGCACGGGCGATTCCGATGCGCTGGCGTTGTCCTCCAGAAAATTCGTGCGGGTAGCGTGTTCGCGCGGATTCATCAAGGCCCACGGCGCGCAGCAATTCCGCAACGCGCTGGCGAATCTCTAGTTTCGGTTGAGACTCGCCGGCGCCGTTCCCGGAGGCCCCGTGAATTATGAGAGGCTCGGCGATCACGTCTTCGACCCTGAAACGCGGATCGAGAGAGGCGAAGGGATCCTGAAAAATAATTTGCAGATCCCGGCGCAATCCTCGCATTTCCCCGCGGCCAGCCGCCAACAGATCGCGGCCCTCGAATCGCACCTCACCCGAAGTCGGCTCGATCAGTCGGAGGGTGAGGCGCCCGAGTGTGCTCTTGCCCGAACCGGATTCTCCCACGAGGCCCAGCGTTTCTCCGGCGTGAATGTCGAGAGAGACGTCGTCGACTGCGCGTACTTCTCCCCGTGCTTTTCCTCCAAAAGGCGACTCGCCGAGGGGAAAGACCTTCGTCAGGTTGCGGACTTCAAGCAGAGCCATCGGGTGGATTCACGCTAAGTGTCGTTATATCGAACAAAGAGGCTCGTAACAGATACGCTCCTCTATTCCAGAATAAAGAATACCCTCTCATCCCGCCGCAATCATCGGCACCGCCGCCAGCGCGGCCAGCAGGCCCACGAACTTCCAGCGACTGAAGTGTTCCTTCAAAACAAGCCGAGCCAACAGCACCGTGATCGCTGGATACAGCGAGGTGATCACGACAGCTTCGTCGAGCCGCCCGTGTTGGCTGGCGAATATGAAGAGTGCGCTGGCGCTGATGTCGAGAAATCCGGCTAGCATGCCCAGCGCAACCAGATTTCGATTCAGTTTTAGTGGCGCGCCCGTGGCAATCACCGCGATGGACGTGGCCGTGAACGAACCAATCCGCGAGAGGGCTGCGATCCATACCGGCGAGCCGCTTGCCTGATGGATGCACAAGTAGAATCCCGCGAATCCGACTCCAGCGAGCGCGGCCATCCCTACCCCCGCCGGACGACCAGCCGTATCCTTCTTGCCGGACGGCTCAGGGCGCGTGATCAGCCAGATCGCGAGGATGGCAAGGGAAAAGCCACCGATCATCCAACGGCTGGGTGTTCCCTCCAGGGCGACGTCCACCATCGTGGGGATGGCCGCGCCTACCAACGCCGCGACCGGTGCGGCCAAGCCCATTTGGCCAGAGGCCAGCGCCTTATAAAAGATGGCGAGCGAGAAGCCTCCCGACGCCCCGGCGATTACCGCCCAGACGATGCTTGCTCCTGAAGGGAATACTCCATGCTCTCCCAGGGCAATGCTGAACATCAGAACGAACGCGCAGACGTGCGAGAACGCGGTGAGCACGAAGGCGTTGGCGCGGCGGGACCCATATCCTCCAGCGAAATCAGCTGCGCCCCAGAGAAATACAGCGATCACGCTGTAGACCGCGGGCGCGAATTGGGACAAGGAAGGCATGCCGGACGAGGGTAACATGCGAGGAACTTGGAAACCTGATCATCGGTTGCATTTGGCCACTCAAAAGTGAACCACGAACATCTGTTACCGAACGGGCTTGGTACCCACAACTCGCCACACGGCACTGCGTTTCCACGTGTTAGAATTTTCATACGCTATTCCGAGCAAGAATGCTGCTTCTCAGAAACCAGGGACTGAGAGTTCACATTTGATCGAACTGGCACCGTCGATTCTTTCGGCTGACTTCGCCCGGCTGGGCGAGCAGGTACGCGCCGCAGGCGAAGGCGGCGGAAGCGTCATCCATGTGGACATCATGGACGGGCACTTCGTTCCCAACCTCACCATCGGCCCGCCGGTAGTGAAGTCGCTGCGCAAGGCGACGAAGTTGCCGCTCGACTGTCACATGATGGTCGAAAATCCGGACGAATTCATTCCCGTGTTCGCCGCCGCGGGGGCGGACTGGATCTCGGTGCATCAGGAAGCGTGCCGCCATTTGGACCGGACGCTGCACCTCATCAAGAACCACAATTGCCTGGCCGGCGTGGTGATTAATCCTGCAACGCCAGTGGATATGCTCTGTGAGGTACTCGACATTGTCGACTACATTCTCGTCATGTCGGTGAATCCAGGATTCGGAGCACAGAAGTTCATCCCGTCCACGCTACACAAAATGCGGCGGTTAGCGGAGATTCGCAGTCAACGCGGGCTCCACTACCGCATCGAAGTAGATGGTGGGGTGGCGCTGAACACCGTCGCTGATGTGGTTCGGGCGGGCGCAGAAATTCTGGTGGCGGGCAACGCCGTGTTCGGCAATGGTGATCCAAGCAAGAATGCGCAGGAGTTGCTGAAAGTGGCGACCGAAGCTGCGATGCAGAAAGTGTAAAGCCTGCGGGATGGGTTGCAAGCCCGTGATTCCAGTGCGGACGAATCGCAAGTATGTGTTCGCCTCGCCGCAGAAGGGAACGCTCCGAGCGTCCCTCGACCGGACAGCTGTTGGCGGCTGTCCTCAGATAAGGAACATTAGGGGTCTTATGTCACGTCGAATTCCGTTGATTGTCGTGTTGGGCCTGCTCCTGGTTTTGAGCATTGGATGCACCAACAAGAAGTCGGTGAACCCGCTGGCGGGCGTCGGGTCTAAACAGCCCGATAAGGTCCTGTTCGACAAAGCCATGGACGCCATGCGCCATAACCGTTTCGACGTCGCACGCCTGACGTTGCAGACCCTGATCAATACCTATCCCGATTCCGAATACATCGCGCGCGCCAAACTGGCGGTCGGCGACTCCTGGTATGCGGAGGGTGGAACTGCCGCACTGGCACAGGCCGAGCAGGAATACAACGACTTTGAGATTTTCTTTCCGAATATGCCGGAAGCGGCCGAAGCGCAGCTGAAGATCGCCAACATCCATTATCAGCAGATGGAAAAGCCCGACCGCGATTACACCAACGCCAAGCGCGCCGAAGACGAATACCGCAAACTGATTCTGCAATATCCCGATAGCAAATTGATTCCTGAAGCCAAACAGCGTTTGCTGGAAGTGCAGGAAGTTCTTGCCGAACGCGAATTTGAAATTGGACGCTTCTACTACCTGAGGCAATCCTACCCGGCATCGATCGCCCGGTTGCAGTCGCTGGTGGAGAAGTATCCGCTGTACAGCCGCGCCGATGAAGCGGAGTACTTGCTCGGGCAGAACTATGAAGGGCAGATCGCGCGTATCCGTCTGGCGCCTACCTGCGACGCTCACAACCTTCCCCGAGGTTGCACTACGGAAGCGGTGAAGGCGCGCTACATTGGCGAACTCACCAAGAACGCCTCGGCGGCGTACGACAAAATCTTGACGCGCTATCCGCTCATGGATCGCTCCGAAGATGCCAAGAAGCGTTTGGCCGCGTTGCACCAGCCCATACCACGAGCAACCAAGGCGGAGGTCGCGCAAAACCGGGCCGAAATGGCGAGCCGCAGCGAAGCTACGACCGTCCAGAAATTGATGGGGCTGGTGAAGAAGGGGCCGGACGTAGCGTCCGCTTCTAAAGTCGGGGATCCTTCACTCGCCGATCCGGAGCCAATCAGTGCGCGTGATTTGATATCGAAAGAAGTCCAGTCTGTGTCAGATCCCGGTCCTTCCGGCAAGGTGGGCGTAGAGATCATCAATCCGAATCAGCCGAGCGGTGATCCTGCGCCGCCTTCGTCTCCAACTCCGCCAGGCGGTTCGCCTTTCGGGGCCGCGCCGGTCGCGACGACTCCTCCACCAACAGCTACGCCTGATCCCAACGAGTTGAAACCGAATGCGGCTCCGGATCCAAACGAACTGAAACCCACCGACAGCGGCGGTGATCAAGCTCTGCCTCCACCGGCACAAGTCAACGAAATCCAGCAGGGACAAGGACAGTCTTCGTCCTCTGCGACCGCGAGTGCCGACAATTCGACTCCCGCCAGCGACGAAGACCTTTCCAGCAGCAAAAAGAAGAAAAAGACGGGACTCAAGAAGATCATCCCGTTCTGATGAATGGCTGTCAGTTAAAGCGTTCAGCTTTCAGCCGAGTGTTTTTCAATCAGAAGTCTTAAATTCAGTGTCTTAGCCGTCGTGACGCACTAGGTGCTGACCACTAGTAACCGGTTACTCCCTTTTGCTCATTGACTTAGGTGGTGGCTCGGGTTACCTTCGCGTTATCTCCCCTCATCAGAGGACCACTTGGCCAGGAAGATACTGCTCGCCGATGACAGCGTAACCGCTCAGAACATGGGGCGGAAGATCCTCGCGGATGCGGGATACGAAGTAATCACCGTGAACAACGGCTCCGCGGCGCTGAAAAAGATTGCCGAGCATAAACCCGACCTGATTGTGCTGGACGTTTATATGCCCGGCTACAGCGGGCTTGAGGTGTGCCAGCGCCTCAAGGAAGCAGGGGAAACATCGCGGGTTCCAGTCCTGCTGACCGTGGGCAAACTGGAGCCGTTCAAGCCGGAAGAAGCCAAGCGCGTCCGCGCCGACGCCTTCATCGTCAAACCTTTTGAAGCCAGCGAGTTGCTCAGCGCCCTGAGCAAGCTGGAGGACAAGATCGTGCCTCGCAGCGAAGCCTCGAAACCCGGACGATTTGCCCGGGCGACCGCAGGCATCGAAGAAGGTCGCTACGACAAGACCGTCGCCGTGGAAGAAGATTCCGGGTGGAGGAACCGAATCGCGTTTCCCTCGAAAAAGAAGGAGAAGGAAAAAGCTGCGCAGGAACAGGAAAATGGCGACGAAGCCGGAATTTACAACGCCATGAACAAAGACTTGCGCACCGTGGTTGAGCACAAATTGGCGGAGAATCCGCAAGAGGCAAAGGTAGAAGAAGAGCGGGTCGATCTGGGTGCGCTGGCGCCAGAAGGTTTGCCCAAAGATGTAACGCCCGAGGAGATTGCAGCCTTGGCGGCTGCCGCAGCTCAGGTCAAGGGCAAGATCGCGGAAAGTCATACGGCAGAACCTCTCGCAGAAGCCAAGGCAGAACACAGAAGTGAAGTAGCAGAACAACCTCAATCGCAGGCCCCACAACTGGCCCCGGAGGTCGTGCCGCAGGCCGCAACATTTGCTGAGCAGAAATCCGAAGAGAAATCCGAAGAAAAGGTCGAGAGCAAGATCGAAGCATCGGCGGAGAAGTCGGGCGACGCGGTCCAGGAACCGGCCAGCATCCCCATGCCAAGTTCAAGCGATGTGATGGCTGCAATTGCGGGCCTCGAATCGGACGCGGCCCAAAGCGTCAATTCGGGGAACGGATCTTGGTCACACAGTTCGGCGAACCACCCTGCGGATGAGCCAATCACCATGGCCGCTGCGGCCGGAGCAGGAAACGGCACCGCAGCATCGCGCTGGACGGCGGTTTCCGTCGCTCTGGCCCCTGAAGAAGCCGCCATCTCTCTCGAACAAGAGATGCGCCAGGCGTACGCGGCCTTCGCCGCGGCCGAGACGGCCCATGCAGGACAGGCAATTGTTTCCACTGAAACCCAGAGTTCGTCGGCTGCGCCCGCGGTTCCTACCGAGACTGCGTCCGAGGTAGAGGAGGCCACACAAGATTCAAGCGCTCCTGTCCCTGCGAGTCCGGCGCCCGAAGCAGCGCAAACCTTAAGCGCGGTTGCCGGCGCGGCGACCGAAGCCATCAGTGCGGCGGTGCAAGAACTGGAAGCGGTAGCGGCTTCGTATGTTGCCGAGAAGGCTTCGGCTCCGGCGGAGTCCGAGTCTGTTCCGCCAGAATCCGCCACTGTCGTACCTGACGCTCCAAAGGCGGAAGCCTCAAGCACAGAGACGCCCGAGACCGCACACGAAGAACACGTACAGAAAGAAGAGCAAGTACAAAGAGACGAGCAGGCATGGAAAGAAGAAGTATCCGCCGACGAAGCCTCCACGCCGGTTTCTGCGGCGCAGCCCGAGCCAGCGAAGATCGAGGAAGCGTCTGCGCCCATTCCTGCCCAAGAAATTCATTCGGAGCGACCGGCTGGAGATTCCGTTACAAGAGCGTCAGACTTTGCCGCAGAGCACGCCCCTGCAGAAAGCAACGGTCGTCTTCAGCAAGGGGAACCCGACGTTGCGGAGACTACTGCGGCTGCCTGGGCCAACTGGCGTCGTATTCGCGAGTCCGGAGATTCCAAGACGACATCAGCCGAGCCATCGCAGCAAGAGAAAGAAGCAATTGCAGCCGGCATTCAAGAGGCCGCAGCCATGGCCGTTGCCGCCGGCGCGGAAAAGCATTCCGATGAGCCCTCAGCGGCACCCGAATCCGATGCCGACGGCATCGCCAGCATTGTCGACAGTGTGCTTGCCGATTTGCGCCCCAAGATTTTCGAAGAAATCACTCGCAAAATGGGCAAGAAGAAGTAGGCTCCTTCTCGCCTGCGTCCTAAATCCTACATCCCTCAAGCGTCCGTCTAGCCGATGATGTGCCGGGGTGATACTCTTGCTCACCCATGAATCTGGCCCCTGGCACCAAACTTGGACCGTACGAGATTGTTTCTCTGCTAGGCGCGGGTGGCATGGGCGAGGTCTATCGCGCCCGTGACTCGCGCCTTAAACGTGAAGTAGCCGTCAAAGTCTTGCCGCAAGCGCTGTCTCTGGACTCCGATCGCTTGCGTCGTTTTGAACAAGAGGCGTTGGCCACCGCCGCCCTGAACCATCCCAATATTCTTGCGGTATTCGATATCGGAACTCACGAGGGATCGCCCTACGTCGTATCGGAATTGCTCGAGGGAGAAACTCTTCGCGAGCGGTTGCGCGGCGGATCGATCGCGGTGCGCAAGACCCTGGATTACGCCCTGCAAATCGCGCATGGACTGGCCGCGGCCCACGAAAAAGGAATCATTCATCGCGATCTGAAGCCGGAAAATCTTTTCATCACCAAAGATGGCCGCGTCAAGATCCTCGATTTCGGACTCGCCAAACTGACTCAACCAGAAGGCGGCTCTCACACCTCGCTGCCCACCTTGACCCATGCCACCGAAGCGGGTGCTGTGATGGGAACCGCCGGCTATATGTCGCCCGAGCAGGTGCGCGGCACTTCCGTAGATCCACGCTCCGATATCTTCAGCTTCGGTGCAATTTTCTACGAGATGCTCTCGGGAAAGCGCGCATTCCATCGCGACACCGCTGCCGACACGATGAGCGCCATCCTGAAGGAAGATCCGCCTGACTTCAGCGAAACGAATCGTAATGTCTCTCCCGCGCTCGAGCGAATCGTGCAGCATTGCCTGGAGAAGAATCCCGAATCTCGCTTCCATTCCGCCAGCGATGTCGCTTTCGATCTCGAACATCTCAGTGGGACCTCAGGAACCTCCGCCCGAGTGACGTCGGTTGAGACCGGGCCACCACGACCCAAGTTGCTCGTGGCCATCCCGGCTGTCCTGTTGATCGCGGCGGCATTGCTGGGTCTTGGCTGGCGACTGGGTCGCGGCAGCGGCCCTGCGCCACTTGC
Source organism: uncultured Acidobacteriaceae bacterium (assembly GCA_963722365.1). GTDB lineage: Bacteria > Acidobacteriota > Terriglobia > Terriglobales > Acidobacteriaceae > Sulfotelmatobacter. Next base: position 76,797 of record CAVRLM010000010.1, on the reverse strand, counting down.
GGAATACAAACAAATCACCTTCCGCACGGGATCGATCGGGAACGCGCGCTTCACTCCAGATGGCAGCGTGGTCTACAGCGCCTCTTGGGATGGCGGAGAAGATCAGCTCTACATGTCGCGGTTGGACGATCCGGGCGCTCGCGAACTAGGCCTCAAAGATGCAGAACTGCTTTCGATTTCGAAGAGCGGCGAACTTGCCATCCGGCTTAAGTCGGTGCGCTACGGAGGATATGCGCGCAGCGGAACACTGGCGCGCGTACCCCTGAGCGGAGGAACTCCGCGCGAGGTGCTGGACTACGTCCAAGATGCCGATTGGTCGCCGAATGGCGATGCCATGGCGGTCGTGCGATACGTTCCGGAGAACAGCCATTGGCGGCTGGAGTATCCCGTTGGCAAGGTGCTGTTCGACAGCATCAACTGGATCAGCAACCCCAAGATTTCGCCGGACGGAAAGTGGATCGCCTTCGCCGATCATGAAAATACCGGAGGAGACGACGAGGGTTCCGTGGCCGTCATCGGAGCGGATGGGAAGGAAAAGGAAAAGAAACTTTCTTCGGGCTGGGAGTCGATGGAAGGAATTCTCTGGTCGCCAGCGGGCGATGAGATCTGGTTCACCTCCGCCGACAATGGCGCGGCCCTGAACCCTCGCGCTGTAACCTTGGCGGGAAAGATTCGGCCAATTACCAACGTGCCCGGCGGCGTGTGGCTGCAGGACATGCGCAACGGAGCCGCGCTTGTAGTAACGCATCAGCAGCGGATTGGAATCCGAGGTCTCGCCCCTGGGGGAAAAGAGGAGCATGAACTGGGATGGTTCGGCTGGTCGCTCGTGCGCGATATCAGCCGCGACGGCCATAAGATCGTGTTCGAGGAAGAGGGCAACGGCGGCGGACCGAACTACACAGTGTTCCTGCGCGATACCGATGGATCGCCGCCAGCTCGCATTGGCGAGGGAAACGCCGAGGCTATCTCGCCCGACTCAAAATGGGTCATCACCCGGGCGGCGAAAGGTGGCCCGTTGCTTCTGGTGCCAACCGGGGCCGGCGAGTCCAGGCAACTTACGCATGACGCCGTCAGCTACAACGGTGTGCGCTTTCTGCCGGACGGCAAGCGTTTGCTAGCCTCAGGGATTGAAGCAGGACACGGGCGTCGCGATTATCTGATCGATCTAAGCAATGGCGATTCCAAGCCTCTTACTCCGGAGGGCGTTGCGGGTCTGCGGCTTTCGCCCGACGGAAGAACCGCTGCCGTGCTCGGGCCTGACGGGAAATGGGGAGTTTGGCCGATCGACAGCGGTGGAGGCATGCGTAACATCCCTGGACTTGATTCCAGCCTTCGCGTCACTGGATGGTCAACCGATGGGAAATCGGTCTACGTCTCCTCCAGTAGAAGTGAGCAAACCGCCAAGGTCTACAGGGTAGACATTGCAACCGGGAAGATGGAGCCGTGGAGAACCTTCGGTGCTGGCGTTGGCGCCGGCATCACTGAAACGGGGGCCCCTATGTTCTCTGCCGACGGAACGGCTTACGCTTACGTTTACGTGCAAATCTTATCGAATGCGTACGTGGTCACTGGGCTGAAATAGCGGGTTCCGACAACAAGCCGCCAAGTGCTATTGCACCCCTCTGGTTGGTTGAGTACCATGCGTGCTATCGGGGTCCTGTTAGAGCCGCGCGCCAATGAACGAACAAATTATTTCGCACTATCGCATTGAGGAAAAACTCGGTGCGGGCGGAATGGGTGTCGTCTATAAAGCCGAAGACATGCGCCTCGGCCGTCTGGTTGCCCTGAAATTCCTTCCGGATCATTCTGTGCGCGATCCCCGTGCCTTGGAGCGTTTCAAACGCGAGGCTCGCACCGCGTCGGCTCTGGATCATCCCAATATCTGCACCATTTACGAGATCGATGACGATCAGGGCCGTCCCTTCATCGCCATGCAGTTGCTCGAAGGACAGACGCTGCGCGACCGCATCGGCGATCAGCCTGTTCCTCTGGGCACGCTGCTCGATTGGGCGCTGCAGATCAGCGATGCATTGCAGGCCGCGCACGCCAAAGGCATCATGCATCGCGACATCAAGCCCGCGAATATTTTCATCACCGAGCGCGGGCAAGCCAAGGTGATCGACTTCGGCTTGGCCAAGCTGACGGCTGTCGACCTCACGGGCTCGGGAGAAAGCGACTTTGTCGTCGACTGGGCCTCTTACCCATACCGGCGCAGCCATTGGCACAGTTGCGTACATGTCGCCGGAACAGGCGCGCGGCGAACCGCTCGATGCCCGCACCGATGTGTTTTCCTTCGGAGTAGCTCCTGTATGAGATGGCCACCGGCAAACAGGCGTTCTCCGGACCCACGTGGGCTGTGACCGTTCACGCGATTCTCGGTCAGGCTCCTGTTTCATTGAATGATTCTGTACCCGGACTTCCGCAGCGCTTGCAGGAAATCATCGACAAGTGCCTGATCAAGAACCGCGATCTGCGTTATCAGAGTGCCGCAGACGTTCATCGCGACCTCCTCCATCTGAAGAAGGACTACGAGTCGGGCAAGTCGCTGAAGTCGGTGCGCGTGGCCACCACCTGGTCGCCGAAAAGGAAGCGGCGTCTGGCGGTCGCTGCTGCAGTTGTACTCATGCTGGCTGCAGTGGCTGTCTGGGCTCCGCGAGTCTTGCGTCGTCTGGCATCTTCCGGCAGCGCGATCGGACAATCCATTTCCCTCGTGCCGCAGAGAAAAAGCATTGCCGTTCTTCCTTTCGCCGAGGTCGCGAGCGATCCCAAGATGACCGCCTTCGGCAAAGGCTTGCTGGAGAACGTGACGGCAAAACTTTCCCAGTTGAGCGCCAATCATGATCTTGAGGTAATCTCTGCTCGCACGCTCGAAGACAAGAAAGTTACAACTCTCGCGGATGCGAAGAAGGAGTTCGGCGTCAGTTTAGGTCTCACGATGTCTCTTGAGCAGGCAGGCGACTTAGTACGCGCGGCCTACAGCCTGACCGACGCCAAGAGCGGAAAGAATCTCGCGGGCGCACAGATCACTGCTCCGGTTTCGGACCTGTTCACGATTGAAGATCAGGTCGCGAATGGCGTTGCCGCAGCGCTTCAGATTTCGCTGCGCAGCGACGAGAAGCAAGCGTTCGGCGCTCACTTCACCAGTCAACCCGAGGCCTACCAATATTTCGTGCAGGGACGCGGCTATTTGCAGAACTGGCGAAGCCGGAGAACTTAACCAGCGCGGAGATTGTTTTCAAACAAGCGTTGAAACTCGATCCCAATTTCGGGCAGGCTCAGGCGGGCTTGGGCCAGACCTACTGGTTGAAGTATCAGTTGGGCAAGCAGAAACAATGGATCGCCCCTGCCCAGCAGGCGTGCACCAAGGCGGTTGATTTGGGCAACGCTGGCGCCGAAGGCCACATGTGCCTGGGTCTGCTGGAAGATGGAACCGGCCAGTACGAAAAGGCGGCGGAGCAGTTCCAGCAGGCGGTGCAACTCGATCCCACCAATGACCGCGCATATACCAGCCTGGCAGGAGCGTACCAGCATCTCAATCAGCCAGACAAAGCAGAGGAGACTTACAAGCGCGCCATTGCGGTGCGTCCGCAGTATTGGCGGGTCTATTCGTTTCTCGGCAGCTTCTATATCGCGCAAGCGGAATACGAAAAAGCAGCAGCCATGTTTCGCCGTGCGGCCGAACTTGATCCGGAGAGCTACCTCGCCTTCAACAACGTGGGCGCGGCCCTGCTTTATGCCGGCAAGGACGACGAGGCGCGGCAGGCGTTCGAGAAGTCGATTGCTCTCCGCCCCTCACACGATGCTTACAGCAACATGGCGGTTGCGCAATTCCGGCTGCGACAGTTTGACAAATCCGTTTTGAACTTCAAGGAGGCACTGAAGTTCGACGACAACAACTATCAAACATGGGGCAGCATGGGGGACGCAGCGTATTACGGCGGCGATACCACTACGGCCATGGAGTCGTACCGGAAAGCGATCGTCCTGGCCGAGCAGCAACTCAAGGTCAATCCGCGTGACGCGACCGTCCTTGGAGACTTAGCCAGCTACTACTCAATGCTGGGTGATCGCAAGCAGGCATTGAGTTATCTGGATCGCTCTCTGCAATTGGGACCGGGCGACAAAGATTTGCTTTTGAATGCAGCCGTGGTATACAACCAGTTGCGCGAAACAGGGACTGCTTTAGAGTGGTTGAGCAAAGCCTTGGCGGCAGGCTACTCGCGCTCGGTCGTCGCAACCGGTGCCCCCTTCGACAATCTCCACGATAACCCGCGATACCAGGCCCTGATGCAACAACAGAAGTAGCGGCTTCATTTACAACTCAGGAGGAGGATCGGAATGCCGATACAAATCAATGTTACGAACGGGAGTATCACGCCAGCCGGAAGTTCGCTCGGCCCCAACGTGGCTTTCCAGTGGTATAACCCAACCGCTGTCGACGTGCAGATTAAAGATGCCGGTAACTGGTCTACCCCAGACAACTGCATCGTGCCCGCAAATGGCGGCACGGTAAACGCACAGGTGTTAGCCGTCCCAAATCTCAATAGCTGTGCCTTCCGTGACACTGGCTGGAACACGCCGGGCCTACCCCATATCACAGTTAGTCCTCTGGCGGCTGCGATGGACGAACAAAAAGAAGTCGCTTAACCCTGCTGGCGGCTTTGGGGCAAGATGCGTCCCCGAAGCGCGTTGGCACCAGGGGCTGTTTGGTCAACGCGCCGATAAGAACTGATTCCCCCTCCTTCGGCGACGTCAGTTATCAGGAATTGCAATAGGGCGGGAAAGTCTCCCGCCCTTTTAGTCCTGACCCATCTTCCGGCAGCGAAGTCTTCTGTGTCGAATGCCGGCATTCCCAAGAGGTTCACGGCTCCGGCTAACTCGCGCTACTTCACAGGCTGATGGCTATAAACCGTCCACGCCTGCCCCGAAAGCTCAGACGCACCGAAATATGCCACGCGATACCATGTCGGCTGGTCCCGCACACTCAGTTCAGCAGGTCCGGGCGCTTCGTAGCCTTCCTTGTGAACGATGTACCAGTCCGGTTCAATTGATGCCCGGCTGTCCCGTGTTACGTACAGGAGTTGCTGGTTGCTTAGAACCTTCGGCGCAAAATAAGCGAGCTCTACACTTGACCGAAAATCCTGGTCAGAGGCCAGTTTGAGCTGCGACGATTGCGTGTGCGCAATCATGTATTGCAGCGCCGCCGTGAACTGTCCGCGGCCTACCTGCAGGAACTCCGCGTAGAGATATACCTGGCCCGCCAGAAAAAGCGCTAAGACTACAACGAGCGCGATGCGTCCTTTTCGTGGATTTACAAGCCGTCCGAGGAACATCGCCGCGGGTACATAGAGAAATGGCAAGATAACGAGAAAGTATCGAGGGGAAAAGAAACTAGGCTGCATGATCACTACGCACAGGACCGGAACCAGGTAGATCATCGTCAGCAAAACCGCTAACGGTTCCTCTGATTTCCGTTCGGCCGCGAGTTGCCAACCGATCAATCCCATCAGAAGCGCAGCCACAATCCACACGCTTGCAGCATCCTTGGCAGGCCAGCCGAGACCCAGGGCCAGTAAACGCCCGAGTGCATGCCACACCGTCATCGGTGGCCCGCCGAGTTCCGTTAAGAATCGAAGGTCGAGAAAATAGAGAACGGCAAAGACGCTCGCGGGCAAGAGGTTGAGTGCGATCCATCGTGATATCCATTTGCCACGCTCGGGACGCTGCGCCAGCGTGATAAGCGATCCTGCGGCCAGCGAGAACCAAATCACGCAAGCGGTCAAATGCGAGAGAATTGCCAGCACTAAGGCCAATCCGTAGACCAATCCCAAATAGAACGACTCTCGACCTCTATCCGTCCGCGTCATCCACCGCGCGAGCGCCGCGCACGCCAGCACTGACCCGAGGAGTGCTCCCGAGTATCCTCGCGCCTCCGACGAAAAATGAATGAGCGGATACGAACACGCCAGTAACCCCGCCAAAATCACGGCCTCCACGCGAGACCGCCGAACCATGAGCCAGTAGCCCGCCGGAACGAGCAGCACTCCCCACAACACGGACAACCACCGTAAGGCAGGCGCGTAACTCTGCTTTTTGGCGAAGTAGAGAAATAGCGTATTCAGGTAATGATTGTTGTCGCTATGGACATTGCTGAAGATCTGCCATGGCGTTTTCACGGCATTGGCGATGCGCAACGAGATAAGTTCGTCGAGCCAAAGATCATTGTGAGTCGCAATCAGGCGCATAATCGCCGCAAGAACAATCAGGGCGGCGAGCATCAAGACGGGGATGATTGCGCTTCCACGAGTCGAGCGCACTGTCGTTCCACGAACGACTTCTGAGGGATCTGCCGCGTTGAAAGTCGCGTTCACCGGGTCTACGGTAGCGCCGGATTTTCACTTTTTTCCGGATGCACTGCTTCAAAGAGCACAGCAGTGTCATCTTCGTAGGCAATCCGGAAGCGCGGATCGCTTCGCAACAGAAACGCAAGTGGCCATTGATGGTCGCTGATGATCAAATTGGCATTCTGAACTTCCGGGCGATCATGCCACCCTGCCGTTCCATTCCACAGAGGAAATGTGCGAAAGATTTCGTCTTGCGAGTGCACGTTGGTGCGTCCATCCATCGCAACCGGTATGTCGGGTACCGAGTAAATCAGGAAACCTCCCCAGGTCAGTTCGTTCAGCATCGGTCCCTTCAAATGATTGCGCTGGATAAAATTCGCCGCGCCCAGGGGATAATTCTGCGCCACTTGCCGCAATAGCTTCTGCGATGACAAAGGCCAAACCGTAGCTCCCGCCATCAAGATAAGAACCACTGTGGCGGCAACCGCGAGCCGCGTCGACATACCGATCCCGACGTTCGTCTCAGCCCCTTGATCTTCTTCCGCCTGCGAGCTGCAAATCACCACAACCGACAGAATTGCAATCAGCCACACTTCCCGCAGAGAGCGGAACCCCATCCATGCTGACCAACCCAGCAGGAGCGCCCACACGGGGCGAAATGGGCGAATCTTTCCCAGCGCAAAACAACCCAGCATGACAAGAGTTAGCACGGCCCAATCGTTCACCGTGCGAAACATCATCGCGTGGAATTCAATGATGACGTCGTAAATCTTCGTATCTCTGGCGTAGTGAAAGACGTCGCCCAACAATTTCGGCCCGTAGGGATTCACCAGCACCGCCACGCACGAGGCCATGAACACGAACCACAGTTGGTGCTGGAAGAGATCAAGCCGAGTACCCGGCTCGCGACGCATCCCCAACAACATGTCCAGCACGGGCTCAAGACAGATCAGCCCAAGCAGAAAGAGGCCGGTGACAAACTCCACATGGATATTGGCCCACAGAGCAAATAGCACAGGCAGAATCCACAACAACCGTGGATTCGATTTGCGTTTTGCCGAAACCAGCACGTGAAGCTCGAGCACAAAGAACAGAACTGAAAATGCTCCAGGACGTGGCGGTAACGTCCATGCCATCGCAACCATGGCGAGACCAGTCGCCGCGGCTGCCTGCCAGAACCGCGACGTCAGGCTTCGAGCCAAACTGAAAATGGAAACGCCAACGGCCAGACGCATCAGCGTCTCGAACCAAATCACGCTCACCAGGTCAAAGTGCGAGACCACCCAATACGATCCAATGTCGAAAATCCAGCTGTAGTCGACCCAAGGCCTGCCCAATGTCGCCGCGGAGAACGGGTCCACACGCGGAATCTGATGGTGCTGCAGAATCCATTCCCCGGCGCGCATATGCCACCAGATGTCCGGATCCCCTAACCTCGCATTTTGGATGTAGTACAGCGGCAGAGCAGCAAAAAGACAACTCAATCCCACCCACGCCAGTAGCTTCGACGAGGCCACCGTCTGTAGCTTGCGCCTCCAGGAACTGGAGACGGTTCCTGAATGAGCATCCTCGAGCGGATTGGGTGCGTCGACTGTCATTAACAAACCTCAAGCGTGTGGAGTAGAGGAAACAACGTCCGTCCACCTAACTCGACTAATCCTCTTATACCAAAGGAAATCGGCGCTCAAGCCCTGACCGAGGGGTCGACAGATGACCGTCGTAACCTGCTCGCCTGAATATGAATATCAATGCACGGCGTCATAAGACAAAACATGCTGTCTCCCGCTGTTAGAGTTCAGCCGTCCGTCGTTGCGATACGCGCGATCGCCTAGCTGGCCGCTGCCTATGCTACGATGCCTCCCAATGAACACGTGGATGCAGGACGTTCGATTCGCTCTTCGCTCTTTCGCCAAGAACCCGGGCTTCACACTGGCCGCGGTATTGTCGCTGGCGATTGGGATCGGTGCGAACACCTCCATCTTCAGTGTTGCAAACGCATTGCTGTTCCGTCCTCTGCCGTACGACAGTCCCGACCGGTTGGTGATTCTGTGGAATCGTTCCCCCGGGCTGAACATCACCCAGGATTGGTTTTCCACGGCGCAGTATTTCGACATCAAGACAGCGCACTCGGGGTTTGAGCAGGTCGCGATCGCGATTGGCGGCAACTACAACTTGACCGGGCAGGGTGACCCTGAACGAGTCGGCGTCATTCGCATCTCCTCGAATCTTCTTCCCATGCTCGGTGCTCGTCCAGCATTCGGCCGGCTGCTGACGCCCGACGAGGATTCGCCCGGAGGACGCTCTACGGCCATCCTGACTGACGGAATGTGGGCGCGACGCTTCGGCCGCGACCCGCATATGATCGGTAAGTCCGTCACCATCAATGGACAGCCTTACGAAATCGTCGGCATCCTTCCGCAGAATTTTTCCTTGCCGCAGGAAGTTCTCCCTTTGCTCGATGGAACCGAGCAGGCTGAAATCTTTCTGCCGTTGCCGCTGGCGCCCGCCGCGACTTCGCAAGTCAGGGACCACGAAGACTACAACATCATCGGAAAGCTGAAGCCGGGAGTCTCACTGCCGCAAGCCCAGGCGGAGATGGATACCATCACCGCCACGTTACGTCGCCAATTTCCGGAGAACTATCCGCCCAATGGCGGCTTGACGTTCAGCATCGTGCCGCTGCTTGAACAAGTTGTCGGCAACGTGCGTCGCTCTTTGTGGGTGCTGCTTGGGGCAGTGGGTTTCGTGCTGCTGATCGCGTGTGCCAATGTCGCCAACCTTATGTTGTCGCGTGCCATGGCGCGCCAGCAGGAAATTGCCGTGCGCACGGCCTTAGGGGCAAGCCGATGGAACATCGTTCGTCAATTGTTGACGGAGAGCCTGCTGCTCTCGCTGAGCGGCGGCGCGCTGGGCATCTTGATCTGCCTCGTCAGCATGAGGTGGATCCATATTCTAGGAACAAAGAGCATCCCGCGGTTGCACGACGTCGGAATTGATGGCCGCGTGCTCCTGTTCACGCTTCTGCTCTCCGTTTCCTGTGGAATTCTCTTCGGCCTTGTCCCGGCTCTGCGTGTTTCACGGCTGGATGTCAACTCGACTCTGAAAGATGCGAGTCGTGGTTCGGCCGGAACGAGCGCGGTCTGGGGCCGCGGCAATAATGTTCGGCGCCTGCTCGTTGTTGCGGAACTAGCTCTCTCGGTAGTCTTATTGATCGGTGCGGGACTTCTCATTCGGAGCTTCGCTCGCCTGCAAGATGTCTCGCCCGGCTTCAATCCGCGCGGCGTGCTCACCTTCGACTTGACCATGACCGGTCGAAAGTACAACGACAAACCAACCATCCTGAATACGTACCGGCAAATCTGGGAGCGGCTGGAACATTCGCCCGGAGCGATCGCGGCTGGCGGAGTTACATCACTGCCCTTGAGCGAGGCTTTTGCCTGGACGCCGATCACCGTCGAGGGCCGAACGCCACTTCCCGGTGAGAAATTTCTCAATGCGGATGAGCGCATCGTTGGTGGGCATTATTTTGAAGCCATGGAAATCCCGTTGCGACGTGGACGATTTTTCAACGAGCAGGACGACACCACCAAGCCGACTACCGTGATCGTCGACGAATACATGGCCAACCAACTCTGGCCTGGTCAGGACCCGATTGGCAAGCGCATTCATATTGTCGAACTGCCGTCGAAAGATCCATGGCAGACGGTGGTTGGCGTGGTCGGACGCGTGAAGCAAGACGCTCTCGACTCTGATCCGCGCATCGCTTTCTATCTCCCGCAGACGCAATTCCCCACGCGGGCCATGACGGTAGCTTTCCGCGGCCGCACCGATCCCGCTGCCATGCTGTCGACCGCCAAAAAAGAATTGCGGAACCTTGATCCGGACCTTCCGATGTACTACGTACGAATGATGGAACAGCGGGTGAACGAGTCGCTGGCCCGGCGGCGTTTCTCGATGCTGCTCCTGGGAGTTTTCGCAAGCGTCGCGCTGGTTCTCGCGACGATTGGCATCTACGGTGTAATGGCGTACCTGGTCAATCAGGGCACTCGAGAATTAGGGATTCGAATCGCGCTGGGCGCTTCGCAGCGCAACATCCTGAGTCTGGTTGTTCGGCAGGGAATGGCGCTCGCCTTTTCCGGCGTGGCGATTGGTTTGGCTGCGGCATTCCTGTTCACCCGGCTGATGCGAAGCCTGCTGTTCGGCGTGGAAGCGACGGACCCAATCACGTTTGCTGGGATTGCCTTGTTGCTCGCGATGATCGCCTTGCTCGCCAGTTACATTCCTGCACAACGCGCCGCTCGAATCGACCCTCTGACCTCGTTGCGCTGCGACTAGCCGAGGCGCTAATGCGGCCACTTCCTGGTTTTCCGACATTAATCAACTGATCCGATTCCTGTTTTGGAATGGGGGGTACTACTTGGTTATATAGGGTACCCCCTCCCCCCTCGATCTATTGGAATCACGGGGTTAGGGGGAAATCTCAAAATAATCTATGGGGCTCAGTGAGTTACGGGCAAAATCTTGAGCCCAAAGGGGTTAGTGAGCTTTCTGATTGTCAAGGAGCTAAGGTCTCGTTTCTAGAATTAGATCTGGGATGTTGGGAAGTCAAGCCGAAAGGCAAGAGAATGTTGTTCGCGTTCCTGTTTTGGGAACCTCGATTGGGAGTCAAGGAACGACTTGAATTGCATGGGATGTCGGTGAAGCAAGTATGAGAAATGCTCGGTTTTGTCGGGGGAGTTAACGCCCGGTTCGGGGTACGTCCCGTCCGTCCCTATGTTTTCTTCCATGTTCTCCTCAGGACTTCAGCTAAGAGCCTCGGGCCCGACGGCACACCGTGCGAATCCGTCACTCGCGGATTGTTGCTGCGGGCCCACATCATTGCGAATTGGCCGCCGATCTATATTGGGAAGGAATCTGACAAGCATTGGGAAGAGGGCGAAGACTTGAATCTGCTGGAATTCAAAATAATCGAGTACAAGCGCAAAGGCTACGCGATTGCCACCGATGAACAATTGGAGAAAATCGCTGATGTTCCCAAGCGGGAATTCATGCGGAGAGGAATCAATCAGCACACGCTGGAAAAGATCTGCAAACGAAGACCGGTGAGGGCTGCGAAGTTGGTGAAGTGTCTGGCAATTCTGAAGGAATGAGCCCACTCGGGGATTCGTCAACCAGTTACACATGAGAAGAGGATTAATCGGATAAGCGCAGGGTGTGTCTAGCGCCAATCTTTACCGGCGAGGGGACGTCCGATCACCGAGCGCCGCTCGGCTTGCTGCAGTGATTGACTCCACCAAGTCGCGTTCGGTATCGTCCAATCCCTTAAGACGGTGCCTGCTGTTAGGATCATAGCGTTCGCCATATGGCCCTTTGGAATAATTCGCCATGACAACTGCAATGGCGTTCGAATCTGGGCGCGCGCGAATATCGCCGAGGTGGCGGCAAAGTGATTGTAGGGTCACCACCGGTTCTGCTACTAATTCTGCGTAGTCGACGAATAGCGTGCGCTGCGAAGGGAAGCGCAGCGTCGCTTCGATCGTCCTGCTCCACACTTCAGCGAATAATCGAGCTGCTTTCATACGACTTCCGCCTTCGGACCGACAGTCGTGCCAATGCGGCGGATTATGCAGAAATGACGCGACGGTCGCGCAAGGATCGCGTGTGACGACGACAAGCGGCGTCGTATCAAAGGTAGTGACGAGACGTTCCGCTACCATCGCATTCCAAGAACTCAATTTGACCATGCAGGCGCGCTCCCTGCGTTCAGCATCAAGGTGAACACCGTGGGCTAGGCTCCGGAGCGATTGGGCGATGAGCACTTCTACTCTCTCCTTGCGGGCACGATCCCTCTCGAGGGACAATCGCAGGAACAGCGTGTTAAGAAATTCTGGCTCTCGCAACGCCACCCAGCCGCCCACACTGACCAGCAGATTACAAAGGAGCGTCGAGCCGCAGCGGCCCACGTGGAACACGAGACCATCAGGAGTGCGGCTGAGCGACATCGCAGCATCGCAGAGCATTGCATCCGCCGACAAGCGGAACCTGACAGTGTTAGCGTTCGCTTGAGTCATACGATAGCTTTCGACGACCTCATCGAACAAGGGAACATCGAACGCGCTCAGTCCCAGGTCGGCATAATAACTCGCGAGCTCGTCATCTATTGCAACTGGGACCATTGCGGCGTGGCCGAGATTCAAGTCGGTTAGCAACAACCGTAGCTCGTCTTGGTCGACGCCCATTCGGCGGGCTGCCTCGGCCTCGTTGGTAAGGCCTGCTAGCATGAGGCGGACGAGATCAGCCTCGAATGGCGGATCGACCGAGGAGCCCGTCATGTATCTCGCCTCCCCCAAGACCCGATTCAGCGCGTTCATGCTCCCTTCCTACCTACTTCCCGAGGCATACGGATGAGGAAGCCGTCGACAACGAGCTTGCGAGCGAGTTCGATTTGCTGTGCCACCGGAAGGCCCGGAATTTTGCTAACTCGGAATGGTTCAGCAGATCTAGCTAGAAAAATCATTGCTTCCATGTGGTCGGGTCCGGCTTCCACGATCGATTGCCCGAATTGCAAGGCCACACCGTTGTTGATCGCCAGCACTCGCGCGTAAAGCGGCTGGGATTTAGTAACGAGCGTGTGTTCGTCGACCCGCGCCGTCTCGAGGGAATTGGAGACTAGCTGTCCTGCCAGATTACATCGACCCCGACGAACGATACCGTCTTCCAGCGCTGCGATGCCATCGCCGATACTCCTTTCGTCAATCGCGTCGGCGACTTCGCGAACAAGTGTCCCGATCTTCGTACGGATCGAGGCGTCCCTCGCATATCGTGGCGGGAGAGGAGCTAAAATCCTATCGTCACGATATCCCAGCGCTTCGACCGCCTTGGAAACAAGTGCAAGGACGGTGGGAGGATGAATCCCCAAGGTCAGATGGATTGACGGTTCAACGGTCGCTTTTGCTGCATGGACCCGTCCGCGTGGCAAATAGAGAACATCACCGGCTTGGAGCATCAACTCGCTGGGGGCAGGAAGGCTGTCAGTCACGAACAACTCGCGCTGCCGCAACTCGTGGATTGGCACTAAAGGCAGCGAGTCGTAGACATGCCAAGTCTTGCAGCCCTCGATCTGTAGGATTAACACATCGTGGTCGTCGTAGTGCGGTAAGAAGCCCTGCGAGTGGGGCGGCGTGATGTAGGCGTTGATTTGAGTCTCAAATCCCAACTCGACCTCGATCGCATGCGATAAGGCGGCAATTGATGGTATATACCGTTCTAAACCGTTCAGAACGACTGTATAGCCCTCCGCAAAGCTATTCCGAATGCGGACGGAGTCGATGCCGCCGTCGGCGAACCGATAGGTATCTGGCTCCCTCTTGTCGTCCCTCCTTATGAGTCGCACGGCGGACCGCTCCGGCCGTCCATACTCAAGATGCGCCTCAATGGTGGCGGCATCAATCAATCCAGTGAAATAGTCGGAACGATGCCGCTTTACTACATACTCCCGGGTTGCCCAAATCTCTGTAAGGAACGTGTCTATAGAGAGCGGTTGAAGCAGCCATGCAAGAGAGGTTTCGCTGGTCATGGTGCTCCAAACTTGGCGGCAATGAGGTCAGCTGGATATCCGCCTCGGACCAAGGCCGCGCAAACCTCTCGGTAGAATACCTTGTAGGTTTCGCAATATACTGATGGATTATCGAATCCGCGCTGCTTAGAGAAGCGGTTTTCAAGGTCGCCGCCGCGACAGACTTGGTGCCAGCGGCACGCTGTACACGCGCCGGGCAAGGCATTGTCTATAGATTCGATTTCGCAAAATATTGGGTCCGCCAGAAAGTCTCGAAGCGTGCTTCGGGCAGTCGAGTACACGGGAGCGTTCTTGTACCAATCGAGCGCTGGTATAAAGGTATCGTCGATTGCAACCGTGCCATCGCTGCGGGCAATAACCACTTGATTGGTCTTCTTGTGGCGCCGAAACACTTGGCCAGGAGTTATGTCGCGAGTGAAATGCGACATTATTTTGTCGATGAACTTGATATGTACCCCCACGTTGTCTTCCTCGAGCCATTCGAGGAAAATATCCGAGAGGCAGGCACCGTAGTCGGCCGCCTTGCCTGAAGCGACGAACTCGAAATCGTCCAGGTTGCGGTCGGGCAAAAGAAAGTTCAACTCGGCGACGCCCAACCCCCTAAGGTACCGGTAGATGCCCCGATAATCATTATCACTGTGCAATACACTGATTGTCGAAGGACGGGGACCGCCAATATGCTGCGCATCGACTAGCCGCCGGATCGCATCCTCGGTCTTACGGAAGGTGGACCTGCCGAGGTGATCGAGCCGAAAGCGGTCGTTCGCTTTCGGCGGCCCGTCAATACTTACGCCGACCACGACTGCATGCTCTATAAATTTGTCGATCCAACGCTCGTCCAGCATCACACCGTTCGTTTGGATCGATAACGACAAACGCGCAATAGGCTCAATTGTTGATCGGAGGCAGTGGCATGCATCGCCAAAGGCCTCAACGCCTATAAGCGTCGGTTCGCCGCCATGGAAGCAAATTTTCGCGTGAGGGATGCGCAGTTCATAACAACCCTGCGCGATCCAATGTGCTAGTTCCTCGGTGACTCGCTTTGAGGCCAGATTTGGGCGCGCAAGTGGGGTCCTTTCCCCCATGTTGAAGTAATAGCAATAAGTGCAGTTGATATTGCACCGTTCTGCTACTTTGTAGATGATCTGGAGCGCATCAATCGAATCTGGCTCTGCCGCGCTCCACTTCGTTCGAGCGCGACCGCTTCCCAAGACTTGGATGAGCCCAGCATTCGCCAAGCGGTTGACTTCATTCATCTAAGGCGATCCGGCAGCCTGTCAGCTATCGGCCAGTCTTCACTACTCGTTCGACCAATATCTCGCGGATAACGTTGGCCACCAAGTCCTCGCGGCTGAGCTCCGCTGGGGACTGATTGTAATCCCCGGGACCCTGTTTATGATCTCCACCCTTTTGGGTGTAGTTGCCCTGCCCCTGGTTGTAGTCGGAGGGACGATCGACTCCAGGCAGAAAAACTGCCCCAGGCGTCAGCAGACCGTCAATGATTGCCTGCCCTATTAATTTCCGACCTTCCGTCGATTTCGTAGTCAGTTTCGTCGTTTCGTCAGGTTTGCCCGCCATATCGACCTCGATTTTCGCTAACGTCTACACCAAGCAGGGGGAATTCTAATCAGATTTGCGGCCAGGGGGAACTGTCAGTTCTGATAGGCGTTGTGAAAGTTCTTAGCGATACCTCTGATAAGCCTCGGATTGGCGTTGGTGTGGAAATACTGCTGAACGTTCTATGGTTGTCGATCGCGGCTGGCTCTTTGGTCGCCTATTTTTGGCAGACTCCAATAGACGGGCCCGCTCGCCCGACTTCGATTTCCGGAATCCCTACTCGTCAACTCGACATTTAAGGTGTAGCATTTTCCTCTCAGTAGGTAATACCCCCTCCCCGTTTGACCCCTCTTTTCTCTGACCTGTAAGATCAAAAGCTCCTCCTTCTGCTGCGGAAACCGCCGGGCGGTGCCTCATCAGGACAACCGGGGCTAGTCCTGAGCGAAGCCAAAGGAGTGGCTTTGCCCACGCAGGTTTCGATTGCACACACTCATGCCGCACGAATTGCCTAAGTCGTACGAGCCGGGCGCGATTGAAGCGCGTTGGGCCGAATACTGGGTCAAAGAACGGCTCTTCTCGGTGAAGACACCGCAACCCGGTGAGACTCGCCCCGTATTCACTCTTCTTTTGCCGCCGCCGAACGTCACCGGGCGCCTGCACATGGGGCACATGCTCAACCAGACACAGATGGACATCATTGTGCGCTGGCATCGCATGCGCGGATTCATCACGCTGTGGCTGCCCGGCACCGATCACGCCGGCATCGCCACGCAGATGATGGTGGAAAAGCAGCTCACCAAAGAGGGCAAGAAGCGCCGCGATCTGGGCCGTGAGAAATTCATTTGTCGAGTGTGGGAATGGAAGAAGCTTTACGGCGGCGCGATTCTCGACCAGATGAAGCGCCTCGGCGCTTCCGTCGACTGGGACCGCGAATACTTCACCATGGACGACAATCTTTCGCACGCCGTGCGCGAGGTCTTCGTCCGCCTGTACGAACAGGGCCTGATCTATCGCGGGCTCTACATCGTGAATTGGTGTCCCTGGCACGAGACCGCGATCTCCGACCTCGAAGTGAAGCACGAGGACGTGCCCGGAAAGTTGTGGGAGATTCGCTACCCGGTCGTTGAATCGAAGCCAGGCGCCAAAGAGTTCATCACCGTAGCGACGACACGTCCCGAAACCATGCTGGGCGACACAGCGATCGCCGTGAATGCCAAAGATGAGCGCTACACGCATCTGCACGGCAAGCATGTTCTCGTTCCGCTGATGAATCGCGAGATTCCGATCATCACCGACGAACTTGCACAGCCGGAGTTCGGCACCGGCGCCGTGAAGGTGACGCCGGCGCACGATCCCAACGATTTTCAGGCCGGACTGCGACACAACCTGCCGCAGATCAATGTAATGGACGAGCACGCGCACATGAACCAGAACGCCGGCGCGTATGCGGGACTCGACCGCTTCGAAGCGCGCAAGCGTGTGCTAGCCGATTTGCAGGAACAAGGTTTCCTGGTTTCGGAAAAAAGTTATACGCTCTCTCTCGGCAAGTGCGACCGTTGCGGGACCGTGGTGGAACCTCGCCTGTCCGAGCAGTGGTTCATCAAGATCAAGCCGCTGGCCGACCGCGCGATAGAAGCGGTGGAGAGCGGCGAAATCACGATCGTTCCGGAAAATTATCGCCAGATATATCTCAACTGGATGAAAAACATTTACGACTGGTGCATCTCGCGCCAGCTGTGGTGGGGACATCGCATTCCCGCGTGGACGTGCGGCGACTGTAAGGAATTCATAGTCGCGCGGACGGCTCCCACCACGTGTGCGAAATGCGGCAGCGGCAATCTGGAGCAAGTGTCCGACGTGCTCGATACCTGGTTCTCGTCAGGCCTGCTGCCGTTTACGACCTTGGGCTGGCCCGAAAAGACGCGCGATCTCGACGTGTTCTATCCCAACACGCTGATGATCACCGGCTTCGACATTCTCTTTTTCTGGCTGGCACGCATGATCATGTTTGGCTGCCACTTCATGCAGGGACATCAGCAGGATGCTGCCATCAAGAAAGCCAACGGCGAGGCTAATAAAAAAGACGACAGCGTGCCCTTTCGCCATGTCTACATTCACGCGCTCGTGCGCGATGCCGACCGCCAGAAGATGTCGAAGACCAAGGGCAACGTAATCGATCCGCTGGAAATCATCGAACGCTTTGGCACCGATGCGACGCGGTTCACCCTGGCCGCCATGGCCGCGCCGGGCACAGACATTGCGTTCAACGAGAGCCGCACCGACGGTTATCGGGCCTTTGCCAACAAGATCTGGAATGCCGCGCGCTTCATGTTCATGAACGTGGACAGGATCGGGTTTGTGTGGACGAGCGCCACCAAAGCAACGGCCCACACCGGTGTTGCCGCCTTTCAGGTGAACAGCCTGGAAGACCGCTGGATTCTCTCGCGCTTCAATCGTGTCACCGCGGACGTTAATGACGCGCTGAAAACTTACCGCTTCCACGAGGCGGCTAATCGCATCTACGACTTCTTCTGGGGAGAGTTCTGCGACTGGTACCTGGAGTTGATCAAGCCGCGCCTGAATTTTGAAGAGGGCGCCGACAAGAGCGCGGCGCGGGCGGCCTGTGCGAACCTGGTGAATCTGTTCGAGTCCGCGCTGCGCCTTCTGCACCCGGTCATGCCATTTATCACGGAAGAAATCTGGCAGGCAATGTACGAGGGCAAGCCACCGTTGCAATCGATTGCCCTGGCAGAATATCCGCAGGCAGATGAGAAGCAGTTCGATCTCGCCGCCGAGACCGAGATGGCCATCCTGCAGGACTTGATCGTGAGCGTACGCAACGTTCGCGCCGAACTCAAAGTCGAGCCTAAGGTGAAGGTGCCCATCGAGGTCTTCGCCCATGAACCCGCAATCCGCAGGATGATCGAGCAGAATCAGCCTGCCGTCGAACGTCTCGGCAACGTTGAGAGGATCTCATTCGTGGAGGGTTCGCTCGCGAATCGAGCCGGGGCCCGCAGTACCGCGCGTTTCGACGTGCATGTAATCTACGAGAGAAAGATCGACGTGGCCGCCGAGTGCGAACGACTCAAGAAAGAACTGGAAAAGATCGAGCGAGAGTTGGGCAACAATCTGAAGCAACTGGCTAACGAGCAGTTTCTGGCGAAGGCGCCGGAGAAAGTAGTGGAAGGCTTGCGCCGCCGGGGGCAAGAACTCTTGGTCCTGCAGGAGAAGGCCAACAGCAAGCTAAAAGAATTAGGATGTTGATGTAGCCCCGGACGCATTCGTCCGGGGTCGAGCGCAGCTCGATGATTCTCGGCACGGCGCATATTGATCGCGCCTCCTAGGTAGCACGGACGGACGAATGCGTCCGCCCTTCACGATATGGACTGGAACTCAAGACGCATTACCGGAATCCTCGAGAACGCGCTGGTCGAAGACCGTGCGACGCGCGATGCCACCAGCTACGCCTGCATCGATCCCAACCAGCGCGCGACCGCGACGATCGTGGCCAAGCAGGATTGCATCCTCGCCGGGATCGGTTGCATCGCGCGCATTCTCGATGTCTACGCCGCGCTCGACGGAGCCGTGACTGCCCACTACGAAGTCACCACGCATCCCGAAATCTTCGATGGCGTGCGCCTGCACAATGGACAATCCGTCGCAGTCATCCGCCACAATGCGCGCGTGATTCTTTCTTGCGAGCGAGTCATCCTCAATTTTCTGCAGCGCATGAGCGGGATCGCCACCCTGACTCGCAAATTCGTGGAAGCCGTGTCAGGCACGAAGGCGCGTATTCTCGATACGCGCAAGACTGCACCCGGTCTGCGAGTCATCGACAAAAACGCGGTGCGCTGCGGAGGCGGACAGAACCACCGTCTTGATCTTTCCGACGGCGTGCTCATTAAGAACAATCACATTGCTCTGGCTGGTGGAATCGTTCCTGTGCTGGAGCGCGCCATTCGCAACCGCCGCGGCTCGCAGATTATAGAAGTAGAAGTCCGCACGCTCGAGGAACTCGACTTGGCGCTGGCTCATGGTGGCGAGGCAATTCTGCTCGACAACATGTCGGTTGATGATGTGCGACGCGCCGTTGAACACTGCGCGCAGCCGGAATTTCAGAAGGAAGGCCGCCGCATTCCGGTCGAATGTTCAGGCGGAATCCGTCTTGAGGATGTTCGGGCCTACGCCGAAACCGGCGTCGACTTCATCTCAATTGGCCTGCTGACCCACTCCGTGCAAGCCGCCGATATGAGTATGCGCGTCGTCCCGGCCTGACACCTGCAACGGTTTGCAACCCTAAGGTTCCCCCTTCGATGCGGTTCCGCTTTCTGGAACAGATGTACTACTGTGCGCCCGTTGCGCCGCGGCGGCGCTAGACTAGGCGCAACGGAGGCCTCCCCCATGTACTCCTTTGCTCGTTCCCTCGCAGTCCTATGCCTTCTTGTACTAATCGTGAGCGCCTCGTATGCTGGCGCACCTGAATCCAAGCCCCAACCTGCTGCCGCGAACGATTCGGCGCCATCGTCGCAGCAGTCCGACGACGCTCCCGCCACCACGAACATCAACGTGACCGTCGACGCGCTCAACAATCGGCATACGATCAGTCCCTACGTTTACGGCGGAGCCTATCCGCAAGATGCGGCGACCATCACCGACAGTGGACTCACCGTGGTCCGCTGGGGTGGCAATTCAACCTCGCGCTACAACTGGAAGCTCTTCACTTACAACGCCGCCAACGACTGGTACTTCGAAGACTTCAACTACTCCGAGATCGGCGACGCTGATTCCGGCAAGTTCATCACCGACGTGAAAAATGCTGGCAGCCATCCTCTGATGACGATGGTCATGTTGCCTTGGGTCGCGCAAAGCGCGGAAAACGGATCAAACGGCCACTGGAGTTTCTCCGTTGCGAAGTATGGCTCGCAGTGCGGCGTCGACCCATTCAACACAGACGCCGGGGACGGACTGAAAACCGATTGCAGCACGACACTCACCGCCAATCCCAACGACGCCAATGTCCCTCTCCTCGATCAGCCGGGCACGAACGATCCTCAAGGTAGCGTCTACCGCAACCAGTGGGCCGCCGCGCTGGCCTCGGCATTCGGCAGCTCTCCCCACTTCTACAACATGGATAACGAGATCGACATTTGGGGCGGCACGCATCGCGACGTCCACCCCAACCCCACCGCATACAACGAAATGCGCGATACATTCGTCACCGAAGCGCGCAACCTCAAAGGCTGGGATCCGAAGGCAATCCGCTTTGGTCCGGTGAGTTGTTGCTGGTGGTTTTACTGGAACGGCGCGAACGGATCCGACAAAGGCGCGCACGCCGGCGTCGACCTCCTGCCATGGTGGCTCAACGAAGTCTATTGGGAAGACAAAGTTGCCGGAACACGTTCTGTGGACGTGTTCGATGTCCATGCTTATCCCGACAGCCCCGACACCTCCACCTGGACCCAAGCTCAGAAGCAGGCTCTCGCTGCGCGCATTTATCGCGACTACTGGGATCCCACCTACGTCAGTGAGTCCGGATCGATCAATCAAAACTGGGCAACATTTATCCAGCCGAACAAAACCATCCCCTTCCGCATCCCGCGCATTCGGGCGACGGCCAACATGATTTATCCGGGAACGCCCGTGGCCTTCACCGAATGGAGTGCAGCCTTTGCCGGCGAGTCAGATTTTTCGACCGCCCTGGGAGACGCCGACGCATACGGGATCATGGGCCGTGAGCGGATGTATCTCGCCTCGCGCTGGACCGCACCGACCCCAGGCAATCCGAACTATCTCGCGCTGAAGCTGTTTACCAACTACGACGGCCATCACCACGCATTCGCCACGACCTCGGTCTCCGACACGAACAATGGAGATCCCAACCTGTTCAGCAGCTACGCCGCACTAGACCCGACTGGCAAGAGGATGACCGTGCTGATACTGAATAAAGATCCATCCAACGCCGTGTTGGCCCACTTCACGACAAACGGATTCACGCCTTCGCAGATGACGTCGTACACGCTGGCCGTTACGAACCCCACTCAAATTGTCGCCTCCAACACGACTGCGTGGTCTTCCGCCGTCACGGTTGCGCCTTACACCGCCACGCTTCTCGTAGTAACGGGCACAAGCCAGTTGCCGGGAGCCGAATGGGACCTGAACCCGGACACGACCATGGTGCCTGCGGGCGGCACCGCGATCCTTCAGCCGAAGGCCACATCAGGCACGGCCACCGTGACGCTGGGAACTCCCACATCCGATAGCGGAGTAACCCTCGTTGTGTCGCAGCCCACTCTCAGCAAAGGCCACAATGGAAGGATCACGGTAACCGCGGGAACCACGCCCGGCTTCTACCACTACAGCGTGCCGAGCACCGATACCACTGGCGTCGCGCAACAGCAGGGCGGTTACATTCTCGTCGGCAATCCTCCGGCAACGCTGACCAAGACAGGCGACAAACAGAAGGGCACAAAAGGAAGCCAGTTGACGCTCTCCGTGACGCTAGTCCCCGGACAATCCGGTGGAAGCGCGTCCGGCGGAACGGTTCTGTTCACCACCAACGGCGGATCGCTTTCGAATCGCATCGTTACCACCGACTCAACCGGAAAAGCATCGGTCGTCCTCACGTTGCCGCTGACAGCGGGAACGGTTCGCGTCACCGCGGAAGGCCAATATGCGCTCGGCCATCCTGTGGCCACATTTACCGAGATGGCGCAATAGCGCGCACGTTTGTTGTTTTGCGGCGATTCGCGCATAATCTCCGCATCAGCTAAGACCGGCACAACTCGGAAACGCGTGTCGCAAGTCAAATCGCCTGCGGCGCACCAGCCGCAGCCACGGACGTGCGGCTCGGTCGCATTGTGCGCCTGATGATGGAGCACGCGACGGTCGTCGTCAGCGGCACCAAGATTGCGCAGGAAATTTCTTCTAACCGCTCGGAAGTGTGGCGCATGATTCAGCAGTTGCGCGGCTTAGGTGTGGATGTCGCAGGGCACCCTGCTACTGGGTATCAACTGCGCTCCGTTCCCGATTTACTCCTGCCGGAAATCCTCCGGCCCTTGCTGCGCGGCACGCGCTTTGACGAGCACATTCACCACTTCTACAAGATTGGCTCTACCAACACGGCCGCCATGGCCGCCGCCGCAGAAGGCGCTCCCGAAGGCAGCGTCTTTCTCGCGGAAGAACAGACAGCAGGTCGCGGCCGCGGCGCCAACACCTGGCAGTCCCAGCGATCCACCGGAATCTATTGCTCTGTAATCCTGCGGCCCGCGCTGCCGCCGTCGGAAGTGTTGGTTCTTTCGCTTGCCGCCGGACTCGCGGTTCGCAGCGCCATTGAACAAGTCGACTCAAGAGTCACAGCCGATCTGAAGTGGCCCAACGACGTTCTGATCGACGGCAAGAAGGTCTGCGGAATTCTGACCGAGATGAATGCCGAGGCGACGCGTGTTCGCTATATTGTCGTGGGCATCGGCCTCAATGTGAATCAATCGACCTTTCCCAAAGAGTTAGGTGCAACCTCGTTACGTCTCGTAACTGGGAGCGAGTGGTCACGAGTCGAACTGGTAGCCGCTTTGTTAAAATCACTCGACCGCGAATATCGCCAATTGCTCGAAGACCCGGACGCTCGCCAATCGATTCTCGTGCGTTTCGCTGAAAGCTCGACTTGGGTGCAAGGAAAGATGGTCCGCATCGAGGAGAACGGATCCGCATTCGAAGGAACAACCGAAGGCCTGGATCCACGAGGATTCTTGCAAGTACGAACTCCGCACGGTCTACAGACAGTGCTAAGCGGAACAGTCAGAGAAAGGTAGCGCCGGCATCCTGCCGGCCGTCGCGAGAGCGCCTCGCCCTCGCAGCGGCGGCCCAAGGTGGTGCTACAAAAGCGAACAGCATGCTCCTAGTCATCGACGTCGGCAACACGAACACGGTCCTGGGCGTCTTTGGCCGCGTGGCTAAGGTGCACGCAGCCGGCGAGCAGGATGAACCTGCGCATTACGAACGCCTGGTAGCCAACTGGCGCGTAGCCACCTCCCGCACGAGCACGGTGGATGAGTACGGCGTCCTGTTTCGCAACTTGTTTTCGATGGCAGGTCTGGAGTCAAAGGGCATTCACGGCATCGTGATCTCTTCCGTCGTGCCGCCGCTCGATCCGGTGCTGCGGCAGGTCTGCGAGCGCTATTTCAGTCTTCGGCCTCTCTACATCGAACCAGGAGTGAAAACGGGGATGTCGGTTCACTACGACAATCCTGCGGAAGTCGGCGCCGACCGCATCGTCAATGGCGTGGCTGCCTTCGAGAAGTATGGTGGCCCTTGCGTGATCGTCGATTTCGGCACCGCGACTACGTTCGACTGTGTATCAGCGAAGGGCGAATATCTCGGCGGTGTAATTTGTCCCGGCATCGGTATCTCGGCCGACGCTCTCTTCGAACGCACTGCGCGTTTACCGCGCGTTGAAATCCGCAAGCCCGCCCGTGTGATCGGCTCCAACACGGTCGGCAGCCTGCAATCCGGCCTCTACTATGGATATCTCGGCCTGGTGGATGGCATCCTCGAACTTCTGCTCGCGGAGTTGGGCACGGACACGCACGTGATCGCCACCGGTGGCCTTGGCCAGATGATCGGCACGGGCTCGAAATACATCAAGAATGTGGACGACCTCCTGACACTCGAGGGCCTGCGCATCATCTGGGAGCGCAACAGTGCAACGCGAAAAGATTCACCTTCGACGAAAGCTGCGTCCCAGGCTGAGCCTAAAGCGTCGTCCAAATCGGCGCAGCCAAAATCCGCGCAGCCTAAGTCAAAGAATGGCGATGGCGCACCTGCCTCCTCGCCTTCGCGTTCTGCTCGCTAACCTGCCGTGGAAAATTATTTCAATTACTTTACCGAGATTGAAGACCGCTACCTGCAGCGTCGCGGAGGTGGCCTGCTCCTCTCCACTCTCGACTGGGCCCTCATTGAAACCTGGAAGGATGCCGGCATTCCCCTCGAAGCCGTGTTGCGCGGTATCGACGAGGCTTTCGACCAATACGACCAGCGCCCTTCGAAGACAAAAAAAGTGAACAGCCTGGCCTACTGCTCCCAGTTGGTGCTGGCCGCTGCCGAAGGCATGAAAGAGGCCTTGGTGGGCGCCGCCGCGGGCGAACAGTCGCCAACCAAACCGCGAGCGAGCCAAGGATTCGAGCCGGACGTGGTCGTGCCCTTCCTGCGGCGCAACGCCGACGCGCTCGAGGCCGCGACGTTGCCCGACGCGGGTGGAATCTCCGCAAGGTCCGTAGCGCTCGATACCGCAAGGACCCTGCGCGGACTCGCCCAGGAAATCGAAAAGAAGCCTGCTGCCCGCCTGGAAGATCTGGAGCGCCGCCTCACCGTGCTCGAAGAAAAACTCTTCGCAGTCTTGCTCACTTCGACTCGCGATGAAGATCTGGTCACCGTCCGCGCCGAAGCCGACCGCGATCTCGCCCCGTACCGCCGTAAAATGTCCGGCGCCCAGATCGACCAGCTACACAAGCAATACGTTCACAAGCGCCTGCTGGAAAAATATCGTCTCCCGCGCCTGAGTCTGTTTTACATGTAATTTGCATTTTGAATGTGTTCGAACTGTCGAGGCGACCGGTGTGACGATGTCGCAATCGGAAACCCGAGATGTTTACTATTAAGAACGGGAAGGGCACGACTGCAGTCGTGCCGTTAGCGTCCCCAAATCCGTCCGGCTTTAGCCGCTGAGGCCAACGTGACCCATCACTTCGACGCAGTGATTCTCGGCGGCGGCGCGGCAGGTCTGATGTGCGCCCTCGAAGCCGGCAAGCGGGGACGCCGCGTCGCGATTCTCGAACACGCCGACCGCCTCGGAAAAAAAATCCTCATTTCCGGCGGAGGCCGCTGTAATTTCACCAACCTCCACTGTCAGCCCGAAAATTTTCTCTCGTCCAATCCCCATTTTGCGAAGTCAGCCCTGGCTCGCTACACTCCCGCAGATTTCATCGCGCTCGTTGAGAAGCACCGCATTCCCTATCACGAAAAAACTTTGGGACAACTCTTCTGCGATCGCTCGGCCCGCGAGATCCTCGCGATGCTCGAAGAAGAATGCCGTTCCGCCGGCGTGAGCATCTTCCTTAACACAAAAATTCAAGAAGTAACTCACACCACAGACTTCGTTGCACGCACGTCCAGCTCCGAGTTTCACGCTCCCAAATTGGTCGTCGCGACCGGAGGCCTTTCCATTCCGAAAATCGGGGCAACTTCATTCGGCTATGACCTCGCTCGGCAATTCCGCCTGAAGATCGTTGATCCGTGGCCGGGCCTCGTGCCGCTCGTTCTCGAAGCCGAAGACCGTTCTCGGTATTGCGATCTCACCGGAGTCTCTGCGGAAGTAATCGCCTCGTGTGACGGTCAGCAGTTCCGCGAAAAGATGTTGATTACCCATCGCGGCCTGAGCGGCCCCGCGATCCTGCAAATCTCGTCGTATTGGAAGAAGCCTCAGGAGATCACAATCGACCTCACTCCCGGCAGCGAGCCCACTGCAATCTTCCGGGATCCCCACACTCCGCGAACGCTGACGGCCTTGCGATCCGAGTTCCGCAAGATTCTGCCAGCCCGCTTGGCCGATCGTTGGCTCGATCACCACGCGCCCTCCTCGTGGACGAACGTCGCCTTGGCCGATTTCGAGCAACAGGCGCACGCGTGGACCATAGCCCCCGCCGGTACAGAAGGCTACGAGAAAGCCGAAGTGACCGCCGGAGGCGTCGACACCGACGTACTCTCAGCCAAGACCATGGAGAGCCGCAATGTGCCCGGACTCTACTTCATCGGCGAGGTCGTCGACGTTACTGGCCACCTCGGCGGCTTCAATTTTCAGTGGGCGTGGGCGTCCGGCGCAGCCGCGGGACGAGCGTTGTAAACTAGCTCTCCGGATCAGGAGAACAAGAATGACGAGACTCAGATTATCCCCGAGAATGTTTTCCCCTCTAATGGCTGTGGCAATCCTCGCGAGTTCGGCATTTGCGCAGGCTCCGTCCTCTCTGTTGGTGCTGTCGAAGAGCGATCACACTGTATCGATCGTTGATCCCGCGAGCCTGCAGGTCGTTGCGCGCCTTCCCTCCGGTCCCGATCCCCACGAAATCATCGCCTCCGACGACGGCAAACTCGCCTACATTTCGAACTACGGCGGACTCGACAGCACCCTCAACACCATCTCTGTCGTCGATCTCGTGGCCCGAAAGGCGCTGCCACCCATCGACCTCGGCGCGATCTGTTCCACGCACGGCTTGGCGTTCGCGGGCGGCAAGTTATACTTCACCGCCGAAACCAACAAGATCATTGGCCGCTACGACCCCCCGACTCAGCGCGTAGATTGGATCCTCGGCACCGGCCAGGATCGCACCCACATGGTCGAGGTCTCCAAGAGCCTCGACAAAATCTTCACCTCCAACGTCAACTCCGCCACCATCAGCATCATTGAACAAGTCTCTCCGCCCGCTGGAGGCTTTGGCCCGCCGCCGGGCGCGCCACCCGGATCGGGCCCGGCGCCGCAAGGACCTGGCGGACCAGGAGGGCAACCGCGTCTCACCTGGGAAATCACGAACGTTCCGGCTGGCAAGGGCGTTGAAGGCTTCGACATCTCTCCCGACGGAAAAGAAATCTGGGCAGCCAACGCGCGCGACGCCTCCGTCACCATCATTGACGTCGCCGCGAAAAAGGCGATTCAAACTCTCCCCATCCCCGTGAAAGGCGCCAATCGTTTGAAGTTCACGCCCGATGGCAAGCGTGTCCTGATCTCCGGTCTGGGAGCGAGAGCCGGCGATAGGAGCTTAGTCGTCATAGACGCGATCACTCGGAAAGATGTAAAGCAACTGAACCTGGGTGGCGGAGCAGCAGGAATTCTGATCGCCCCCGATGGCGCCCGCGCCTATGTCGCCGTAAGCATGGCGGACAAAGTCGCCGTCATCGACTTGAAGACCCTGGAAGTAGTCGGGCAGATCGACGCTGGCAAACAACCCGATGGATTGGCGTGGGCGACACAAAAGTAGAGCTCTTCTTGGCGCGTCGTCCCGAGCGTAGTGGCTCTTCAGACGGAGCGAGGAGCCTTCCCTGAGCGAAGTCGAAGGGATCTCGCGTGTGTCGTATCAGCGTGCATGTCATATGAAGAAGATCAGCCATGCGTGGCCTCGCCCTTCCCATGCCGTAGAATCAACTCTTGCTCCTCACAATCGAAAAGCTGATCTACGGCGGCGACGGCCTCGCCCGTCTACCCGCCGCTCCTAACACCGATGACGCCCACGGACGCGGCAAAGCCGTGTTCATCCCCTTCGTCCTGGCCCAGGAGAAAATCGAAGCGTCCCTCACCGAGCAGAAGTCCGGCTTCGCGCGAGCCAATGCCGATTCCATCATCGAGCCTTCCCCGCATCGCATCCAGCCCGGCTGCCAGTACTACACCCGCTGTGGTGGATGCCACTACCAGCACACGAGCTACGAGTACCAACTCGAGATCAAGAAAGAAATCCTGCGCGAGAGCCTCCGTCGCACGGCCAAGCTGGACCTCCCGTTCGACATCGAAGTGCATCCTTCCGCCGCCGTGGAACTATCGCAATCGCTCGCGCCTGCAAGTGCGAACTCGCCCGACCTTCGCCGCAGGATATTTCAAGATGTCATCGCATGAACTGCTCGCGGTGGAAGAGTGTCCCATCAGTTCTCCGCTCATCAACCGCGGCATCACGTCTCTTTGGCAGAGCGGCAGCGCGGGCAAAGTCCCCGAGGGAGTCCGTGAAGTCGAGTTCTTCGCCAACGCCGACGACACGCAATTGCTAGTCGATGTCGGTTGCGCCCGCGAGGCCCGTCGAGCTGCGATTCGCGAGTGGGCCGAGGAACTGCGCGCCAGCATGCCCGAGATCGCAGGTGTCGTGGCATTCCGCGAAGCGAATCCCGGTGACCGCAAGGCCGCCGCGCCCGACATTCTCGTCACCGTCGGCGCTCCCTCCTTGACCTATAAGACGCAGCGAGGTGACTACCGCGTCAGTGCCGGATCCTTCTTTCAAACGAACCGCCACCTCACCGATGAACTGGTCAAGATCGTAACCGCAGGCCAATCCGGCAAACTCGCCCTCGACCTGTACGCGGGCGTCGGGCTGTTTTCCACAGCCCTGGCCGGTGACTTTCATCACATCTTTTCTGTAGAGCCGTCACAGACTTCCTTTGCCGATCTTGCCTACAATCAGTCCTCGAATGGAGAGGCAGTGCAGGCCACCACGGAGCAGTACCTGGCCCGTGGGGCACATTCGGAGCGAGTCGGGAAGGGCGCAGTCCTCCCTCATATCCTTAATAAGCCCGACCTAGCGGTGGTGGACCCGCCTCGAAGTGGCCTGGGAGAACGCGTGGCGCGGTTGTTGACGACCTTGGGCGCGCCACGCGTTGTTTATGTTTCCTGCGATCCAGCAACCTTGGCTCGCGATCTCGTGCCCCTGCTGGCCGACGGCTACCGTGTCGAGCAAGTACATCTGGTGGATTTGTTCCCTCAAACCTACCACCTGGAAAGTGTTGTGCACCTGATTCGATGAATGAGTAGTTTTGGTGGTGCACCGAATTTGGGTGGCGCAGCGCTTTAGCGCTGCGATCAACTCTTCCTCAAGCTTGTGGGCTTTTAGCCCCTGAGAGAATCTCCGCCATCATCTTCAGGCTGACTCTTGAATCAGACGTCATCTTCGGGTGCGCTTCCCAGATTGCCATTTCAGTCGCCTCCCGCTGCATCCCCCCCGACCTTCCAACTGAAAGCGCCCCGTCAGCCCATGCTATGGGCAACTCTGGCGTACTCTCTCGGAATAACCGCGGGCGCATACCTCTGGCGTCCGGCACTGTGGTGGGTGATCGCCGGAGCGGCTTTCATAGTCTTCGCGGCATACTTTACCCGCCGGCGCTCGCTCTTCGGCTGGGGACTCGCCCTGGCCGCAATCTTTCTCGGGGGTGCTCTGCACATTCAATTGCGCCGCTCCACCACTGGCGTCGACACCAGTATTGATGCGT
The DNA here is from genome assembly GCA_963722365.1 of uncultured Acidobacteriaceae bacterium. GTDB lineage: Bacteria > Acidobacteriota > Terriglobia > Terriglobales > Acidobacteriaceae > Sulfotelmatobacter. Next base: position 47,310 of record CAVRLM010000010.1, on the reverse strand, counting down.
ATGCCGATCGGCAGGAACTTCAGATCACCGCTCATGTCACGCGCGACGGTCACCTCCAGCCCGCCAGATTCAACGAGGTCAAACAGAACGTCGACGTGGAAACAGAAGAAATTGAGGCTGCGGACGGCGACACTGAACCCGTTCATTCCGGCATCCGCCTTGGCATCTACGGTCCGCGATCCAACGACGCGGAGGCGGACGACAGCTATACCGCATTGAGCGCCAACCCTGTCATGCCCGTCTTCCACTACGGTGACCGCATCCGCTTCACCGCCCAGCTTCGAATGCCGCGCAACTTTCGCAATCCCGGCGCCTTCGACTATCAGGGATATCTCGCCGATCGCGGCATCGCTGCCCTCGGCTCAACCAAACTCGAGAGCGTCGAACGGCTCCCCGGCTTTGCGGGAAGCCGCATCGCCTGGTGGCGCAGCCGCCTGCATCGAGGCGTCGTGGCCAAGGTTCACCAACTCTGGCCCCCGCGTGAGGCCGCCCTCATCGATGCGATGGTCATTGGCGAAGAAGCCTTCATCGATCGCGACACGCGCGTCGATTTTCAACGCTCGGGTACTTACCACGTCCTCGTCGTTTCAGGGATGAACGTCAGCATCCTGGCCTTCGTTGTGTTCTGGATTTTGCGCCGACTTCGGCTGGCCGATGTTCCCGCCACGCTCCTGACCGTGGGTTTCTGCGTCGCCTACGCGTTCACCACCGAAGTCGGCGCTCCCGTATGGCGCGCCACCTTGATGTGTGCGATCTATCTGATAACGCGTCTTCTCTACCGCGATCGTGCGATGCTCAACGCGCTCGCTGCTGCGGCCATGGGACTGCTCATCCTCGACCCCGCCCAGCTCTTCACTGCCAGCTTCCAGATGACCTTTGTCTGCGTGTTCATCGTCGCCGCCATCGGCATCCCCATCTTGCAGCGCACCTCCCAACTTCAGAAACAGGCGTTAGCCAATTGGGACTCAATCGATTACGCCGCATTCCTTCCCCCCGGCGTTGCGCAGCTTCGCGTGGACCTGCAGTTCATCGCGGCACGGATTGCGCGCTTTATCGGCACCGCGTGGGCTTGCCGCGTGGTTCGCACTACAACGGCATTTTGTCTGGCGGGCTGGGAATTGCTCTTCATCTCCGCTGTCATGCAGACGGGTCTTGCTCTGCCCATGGCGTACTACTTTCACCGCGCCACCACCCTGGGCTTGCCGTCCAACGCAATCGTGGTTCCCTTAACCGAGTTGATGATGCCCGCCGCCGTCTCTGCTCTCGCCATCGGGTACGTCTCGCCGTGGCTGGCCAAAGTTCCCGTACTTCTCACCACCTTTGCCGTGGATGGAATCACGGGCACCGTGCGCGGCTTTGGATCTCTACGGGTCGCGGACCTGCGTGTCGCGATGCCGTCTATCGCAGCCGTCGTAATCGCAGTCGTTGCGTTGATTTTGGCAATGTGGTCGGCGCGCCGTCGATCCCTCATTGCTGTTGTCGGACTCGCCGCCATACTTCTCGCTTCCCTCGTCCTCGCTTTCATACCACCGTCACCGCATCTTCGTCCTGGAATCCTGGAAATGACTTCGATCGACGTCGGCGAAGGCGACTCCACCCTGCTCATAACACCGCAAGGCCGCACGCTCCTGATCGACGCCGGAGGCCCCATCGGGTCCGGCGGCTCCCAACTCGACTTCGGCGAAGATGTCGTCTCTCCCTATCTCTGGACCCGCGGCATCTCTCGCCTTGACGTAGTCGCCATCACACACGGTCATTCCGACCACATCGGCGGGATCCTTACAGTACTGAAGAATTTCAAGCCGAGAGAATTGTGGATTGGCGTGCTACCGCCCAGTCAGGCTTTGGCGAATATCGTTGCCTCTGCGGAATCACTCGGAGTTAAAGTCGTGCGCCACTGGGAGGGAGACAAATTCGATCTGGGCGGAGCCACGGTCGAAGTTTTGTTCCCGCCTCGGGATTGGCGCGTCGGCCCCAGGCCCCAAAACAACGACTCGATGGTCCTGCGCGTGAGCTTCGGAGATTCTTCGGTTTTGTTGGAGGGAGATGCAGAAAAGCACGTAGAACGTTACATTGCCTCGCGCTCGCATCCTGTTGCGAACCTGATCAAGGTCGGCCACCATGGAAGTGCCAACGCAAGCACACCGGAATTAATGGCCGAGGCCAAGCCACAGTTCGCCAGCATCTCGGTCGGACTCGGAAATTCGTTTGGCCTGCCCCGCATTGAAACCCTCGAGCGTCTGGCCAACGCGGGAACCCGCGTCTACCGCACCGATCTCGATGGAGCCGTCACCTTCTACCTCGACGGACACTCCGTCACCCCTTCGGTGGCGTGTCTTCAATAATCGATATCTCGGCCGTCTCATCGTCGTCCGGAGCGGTCCGCCGGCCCTCTGCGATTACGCGTTGCGCCGCCTCTGCATCTTCTTCCCGCACCAGGATCAGCATCCCGCCCAAGCCTGGAAACGCGTCTTGCACCAACGACGCGGAAGTCAGGTCGCTGTCAATGCCCGCCGAATCCAGCAATCCCTTCACCACCAGCGCCTCAGATTCCTGCTCCGAGTCAAACACTTTCACCAGCTTCTCGTTGGGATCAGGACGCGGCTGCGCGTCGGCTGCCGGATTGCCAGCTTCTGCCATGACATCTCCATTCTGGAATCGGACCGAGCGGCCCAATCCCGTGCACCAAGCGATTTTACTCCCCTTCGGTTAATCGAATCGCGTCTCCACACGTAGGGGGACATCTTCGTCCGCTCCGCCCAGCGAAGCGAGCGTCCCGGGCGAATGCGCCCGGGGCTACGTGTTCTGTTTAGAAGCCGCCACCCGATCTATGCTACCGTTTCCCGCTCGGCGCGAATCTACAGCAATGACCCCAGAACGACACCTTTGTGTAGTTGCTTTCCTTCGGAAATGGGGCAGAATGGCAGGAACCATCGGCGCAACGCCGGGCCACACCGAGTCATCCAATGTTGTGGGACGGATTTATCTGGGCAGAAGAAGGGGACACCATGAATGTTCACCGGCAGGAAGGGCGAGACGCCAGCTTTCCAATTCCAGACCAGGAAGCCCTTCGCGAGCGCGAAGAAGAAGCCAAGAAGATTCGTCGCCTGCAAGTGATGATCAGCATGGTCATGTCCGTCATCGGACAAGATCCTAACCTCACCGTGGAAGAAGCCTCCGAACTCGCTGCCGGAGCCAAGCGCGCCGCCCTCGCCATGTTTCCCGACAAGGAACTCGCCTATGACCTGCTCTATCGCCCGCGCTTACAGAGGCTGATCGGCGAACGCTTCCGGCTGCACTAGATGAATGTGCGAGGCATCCGCGAATATACGAGACCGTAAACTATCGCTCCTCGGCGGATTCCATTTCTTCCCTGCGGTGCAATAACCAAACGCACGATATGCCCGAGAGAGTACCATTGGGCTCATATTGCCGCGAGCGCAGCACTTCCGCGGCCTACACTTATGGTGACCTCTGCGATTGACTCAACCTCAAGGTGGTGCCGACGCCTTCGTTCTCTAGGGGTGCTTGCCTTAGGCATTTCCTTGCACGCTCAGACTCCGCCTCCCGGTTCTTCCGGTAGTGTTCCCACATTTCAGTCAAAAGTGGACGTTGTGCTGGTGGATGTGGTGGTGACCGACAGTAAGGACGAGCCTGTCACCGGTCTCGACAAGAAAGATTTCGAGATTTTAGAAGAAGGCAAGCCGCAGACAATCTCGGTGTTTGAAGAGCACAACGGCGTCCGCATCAAGGCGCCGAAACTGCCCCCGATGCCGCCCGATGTCTACACCAACTTTCCTCCCGTCAAGACGACGGACTCCGTGAACGTGCTACTGCTGGACGCACTGAACACGCAGGTAGCGGATCAATCCTATGTGCGTGCCCAGCTAACCCGGTATCTCACGACCGTGCAGCCTGGCACCCATCTCGCGGTATTCGTTCTGACTTCGCGGTTGCGCATGATTCAATCCCTGACCACCGATTCTGGATTGCTATTAGCGGCGCTAAAAAACGAGAAACTGGAAAGCGGCCCACAGCAGTCCGCCATGCTGCTGTCGCCTGCAGAAATCGATATGGACACGACCGCAGCCGCCTCAGTGATGGCAAATCTGGCGGGGGAAACCGACATCGCGCTCTCCGCGATGGCGCCCCGAGGTGTTGCGTACATGATGCAAGACAAGCTCGACACGCGGATTGAGACCACACTACAGGCCCTGCAGCAACTGGCCCGCTATCTTACGGGCATTCCGGGCCGCAAGAATCTGATCTGGTTTTCAGGATCTTTTCCGATCAGCGTTTTCCCCGACTTCAACGCGGCTGAGCCCTTCCAGTCTGTGCGCCAGTATGGCGCAGAGGTGCAGAGAACTGCCACTTTATTGACCGTTGCGCAGGTTGCCATCTATCCCATCGCGGCCGAGGGCCTGGTGAACGATGCCATGTATGAAGCGAACGCGAACAGGGTCAGCCAAAGTCGGGCGTTGGGGTCGGGTCCAAACTTCGGAGATAGCGGAAGCCGGAACGCCAACTACGCGAGCATGGAGACCCTGGCGGAAGACACCGGCGGCAAAGCTTTCTATAACACGAACGGGTTGAACGACGCGTTGGCTCGCGCCGTCAACTACGGGTCCCATTACTACACGTTGGCTTACACGCCTACCGATAAAAAGATGGACGGCAGGTACCGGCGCATCCAGGTTAAGCTCTCTGGCAAGTACAAGTCTTACTATCGCCGCGGTTACTATGCCGACAATGCGAAGCACGACAAGGTGAAGGAGCAACCGAGCGATCCCTTGAGGCCGCTGATGACGCGTGGCCTGCCGGACTTCGCTCAGATCCTTTACAAAGTGCGCGTGACTCAATCCAGTCAGCAGCCTGGGCCCGAGACGGCACGAATCGGAGACAACACAGAGCTAAAGGCCCCATTCACGCGCTACTCTGCCGAGTTCGCCATCGCGATCGACGATCTGGCATTCGAAACTACGAACGACGGCATGCGCAGGGGGAACATCGAAGTGATGCTGGTCGCGTATGACCGCGAGGGGAACGCTTTGAACTGGATTATAAAAAAGCAGGAGATGTCTCTGAAGGGCCAGAGTTACGCGGCGGCCCAGGCCGCAGGCCTTCAGATGCATTACGAAATCGACGTTCCCAGCGATCTGCTCAGCAAAGATACTGTCTATCTCCGCACCGGAGTCTATGACCTCCGTTCGAGAAATGCGGGCACGTTGGAAGTTTCGTTACACCCTAAAGCCGCCCCGGCGGTCTCGGCGAAATAACGGCCACAAACGCATTGCGTAAGAAGCGTCAAGGCGTTGCTCCGCAAATTCGGACGACTTGTCGGACGCAATCTCCACGTTCCGCAGTATCGAGCATCAGGTACGCCACATCTTCCCACCGAATCGGGACGTCTACAGCCCGCTTCGTTTCCCGGCTCACAGCGAATCGTCCGGTGAAGGCGCCATTGCGGAATCGCGTTGCGCGGATCACCGTCCATTCAAGGCGGCTCGCGGCGACTTGCGCTTCCATGGCGCGCTGATCGCGAACGATATGTCGGAGAACCGTGCTACCAATCAGTCGAGGCACCCAACCGAGACCCGAGTCCAGAAGCACCGACGAAAGGATGACAAGCCGGCTCACACCTGCCGAGCCCATCGCTGCAATCGTGGCACCCACACCGTCCGCCAACACCGAGGTCGCTCGCAGTCCGCGCGTTCCCAGCACCGAAAGCACTGCATCGTGTCCGGGCAGCGCCGCTGCGAGTTCATTCGCGTGCATTAGATTGCCTGTGACGTTGTGCAGCGATGTCGAGGTGCCCGCAAACGCAGTTCGTCCGAAGGTTGTGATTTGATGTCCGCGCGCCAAACCCTGCGCCACGATAGCGCTCCCGGTTTTCCCGGTCGCGCCCAGAACGAATAGCCGCAATGACGCCTTTTGCACGCTTCGACCGCCAGAATGGAATGAGATTTACAGTTGGTCGCCCGGTCCGCGTGAACTGTCGCTTCTACTCATCGACAACTGAGTTCTTCAGCGTTCCCACGCCTTCTACGCTGACTTCGACTACATCGCCCTCCGCCAGCGGACCCACGCCCGCCGGCGTCCCGCTCGGAATCAGGTCTCCGGGAAACAGTGTCATGGCCTGCGCGATATGCCGGATCACGACGTCAAGATTGAAGATGAAATCGCGCGTATTGCCCTGCTGCCGAATCTCGCCGTTGACGCGGGTTTCAACGCCCACGCCCGCCCCTGCACCGAAACATGGATCGATCTCATCCGTCACCACCGGACCCACCGGGCAGAACGTGTCGAAGCCCTTGGCCCGGCTCCACTGCCCGTCTTTGTTTTGCAGGTCGCGCGCCGTGACGTCATTTACGCAGGTGTATCCCAAAATGTATTGCCGGATGTCGGCATCCGCCGCGGGCTGGTAGCAGGTCTTGCCGATCACAACGCCCAGTTCGCCTTCGTGATCGACCCGCTGCGAGATCCTCGGCCGCCTCACGACGCCGCCCGGCGACAGCAGTGCCGATGTGGCCTTCAGGAAGATCAGTGGCTCCTTGGGGACATCGTGTCCCAACTCGGCAGCGTGCTCGCGATAGTTGCGCCCAATGCATACGATCTTCGACGGCCGCACGGGCGGCAGCAGTGCAGCTTCCTCCAGCGGAATCGCTTCGATCCGCCGGGTGCGCAGGCTTTCCATATCCCCGTCGGCTTCTTCGGGAGCGGTGAGCAGGACGCGCACAATCGCGTCCCTTCCTCCAACGGACTCGACCAGCCCGTACTGCGCCTGGCCATTGAATTGAAATCGGCAGTATTTCATCGCCATCTATCTAACCATATCTGTGGAAATTGAGGCGCAAACGGGACAAAAATATTCTGATCTGGTTCCTTTCGCGGCGACCTGGCCGAGATCAAGTCGAAGGGCACTCGCCGCTGACACCCTCACGGAACGGCCTCGCTGGTTTCTTCGGAATGTGCGCTCTCGTTGCCGCGGACGTCTACGGCTGAGACCGAATAGAAATACGTCTTGCCCGAGGCGACGGAAGAGTCGCGGTATGCCGGCGTCTTCAGCGGCTGGTCATTCACTTTCACTGCGGGCGTGCCGTCTTCGTGGCGATAGACGTTGTAGCCGTCGAGATCGACATCACTCACCGGGGCCCATACCAGATCGATGAACGTCTTCTGCCCCGGACCGGACGAGACCGCTTGCAGGCCTGACGGGACGGTTGGGGGAAAGACGTCGTGCGTGAAGACCTGGACCTCAGGCGTGTCGTCGCCTTCGACCTGTAGCTCAGGCTTGTTGTCCTGCGCGACTACAGTCACGGTCTCCGCATGGTACATGTAGGTCTTTTCCCACTCGAAGCTCGAGTCGGTGAGCGTGTAGCTGTGGTCCGTGCCCGCGGGAATCTTGACCGGCAAGGAGCTGCTCATGGGCTCCGTCAAGACGCCGGTAGACGCGATAGACGTAGTGCTGCGACGGGGAGGAATCGACTGGCGGAGCGGCGGCCGTCCAGGTCACCACGACGCCTTGTCCCGTGACGCGCGCGGTGAAGTCACGCGGCGGGGGAAGCGTATGGGCCAACGGAACGCGAACCTGGTTAGAAAGTCCGGCGCTGCGGCCCGCCGCGTTCAACGCCTCGGCCGCGTAGGTTGCGAAGTGTGTGGGGTCGTCGCTCTCAAGCGTGGCGGGGAGCGTATCGACGAACGAGCGTAGAGCCGTCTGCTTGGAAGACTGTGCCGTGGCGCTGCTCGGCTCCGCGGGGGCTTCACCCACCGGAGTTCCACACTGCGTCAGAGTTGGTTCCAGCCCGCGGCAGATTCGCGTCGGGCCGATGCTGCGCGGTGTTTGACGATCAGTCGTAACCTTGGGTGCAGTCCAGGTGAGAGTCACGCGATTGCCTTTGCGGGCAGCACGCAGATCAGAAGGTGGCTTCAACAGTTCGAGTGATGGAGGGAGCGGCGGACCGATCGTGGCGCACGCCGTGAACAGCAGCGGCGCACACAGAGCCAGCAAGCACTTCGGAGGGTGGCTTCTCATTCGGAAGGAAACAGACTACCAGAGCGAAGCGGCTGAAGCCGGAAAGTAACGCGAAGGCGCGTACGGCATCGCTGAAGCGATGCCCTGAAACGAATCGCGAGTTCCTCAGCGTTGCTCCAGCGGTGCAGTGTCATCCTAGCCAACCAACGCCTTCACGGCCTCGCGGAAGACTTTCGTGTGGCGATCGATATCGTCGGCTTCGGTCTGCGGCGACATCAGCGCCATGTTGTGAAATGGAGTGAGCAGAATGCCGCGGTTCATGGCATAGAGATGCATGAAGCGTTCCAGTTCGAAGTCCATAGCGTCGTGGGCTTGCGGCGCCATTCGCGGGCTCCGGGCCAAACATATATTCCGCGCGGCATCCGAGTCGCGTGACGTGCCAGGGAAGATCGGCTTCGGCAATCGCCTTGGCTACGCCAGCGGTCCAGCGTTCGGCCAGGGGAATCATGCGGTCGAATGCTTCCTTGGTGAGAACCTTAGTCAGCGTGGCGCGCATGGCGGCCAGTGAGAGCGCGTTGCCGGCGAGCGTTCCGCCGATGCCGCCGACGTCGCAGTTCTCGAGTTCCTGCCTGGCGACGATGCGGTCGGCAACTTCCTGCGAGAAGCCGTAGGCCGCGCCCGGGATGCCCGCGCCAATCGCCTTGCCGAAGACGAGAATGTCGGGATCGAGATTCTCGGCGCGCGTGAAGCCGCCGGGGCCGGCGCAGATGGTGTGGGTCTCATCAATGATGAGCAGTGTCCCGTACTCGCGCGTGAGTTCGCGGAGAGCCTTGTGATATCCCGGCTGGGGATGCACGATGCCGACATTGGTCATCGCGGGCTCAGCCAAAACGCATGCCACATCTCCCGAGACCAGAGCGGCCTCGAGCCCGTCCACGTCATTGAACTCAACCACCTTGGTGGTGACCGCGGGATTCACCGGCGGGCCGATGTTGCCGGGCCGCGGGCCGGCCGCTCCCTTGGCGTCGAGCGTGATGAAGGTCTCATCCACGGTGCCGTGATAGCACCAGTTGTAGACAAGAATCTTGGGACGACCTGTGATCTGTCGCGCCAGGCGAATGGAGAATCGGTTCGCGTCGGTGGCGGTGAGCGCGAACTGCCAGTACGGCAGGTTGAATCGCTTCTGCAATTCTTCGGCGACAAAAATCGAATCTTCGCCCGGAAGCATGAGCGTGATGCCGCGTCGCGCTTGCTCTTCGACGGCTTTGACGGTGGCGTGCGGAGAGTGTCCGGTCATGGCGCCGGTGTCGCCGAGGCAGAAGTCGATGTAGCGATGTCCGTCGACGTCGAAGAAATGAGCGCCCTGCGCTTCGCGCACGAACGGCGGAAAGGCTCCGGCCCATTTGACCATCCAGTTCATGGGCACGCCGGCGACGAGCGACTTGCGGGCGCGCTCGAACAGCGCCTTCGACTTGGGACGCTCGTCGACGAACTTCTTCTGTTCGCGTTGCATCAGGGACGGCAGGCGAGTTCGATCAATGGATTTCATTGGCTAGTAGAGATAGAGATAAAAGATAAACCACGGAGGAAGCAGGGGACACTGAAGGGCCCTCGGATGGAGACGCAGAGAGCGGCGGGGGTATCTCACTTTTTTTTTCGCGCGAATTCGTAAAATCTTGAATTCATTGGAGTTAAGCAGGCCGAATACCGGTTTAGCCTCGCAAAATCTTGGATCTAAAGGAGTTATAGGCAAAATCTTCAAAAACCTGCACGAGCTTTGCGGTCTCGGGCGAAACCTGCGCAAAATTTTAGCGGCGCCGGCAGGCGAAGATCATCCGTTTCGGGGACGATAATCGCGGGCATTCCAATATATGCACCTACACAATCGTTCTGGTAAAGTTATTCGTGAACGACTTTGGAAAGTTTGGACTGAACTGTCACCCGGATAAAAAATCGCCGGTTCGCGACGTCGCTCGGGGGCTCAGATTTGCCGAGACAGAACGCGTGACATGCTAGAGGAGCTGGCAAGCGCGAGGGTTCGGCACTTTCGTGGCTTCTACGCAATAGCGGCAAATGAGTGGATTGGCGCGACTTTTCAACAGTGTGGCGCACGCCATCAGCAAGCGTATGCTATGCGCAAGCTGCGATTAAGGGAAAACCATGACAACTCTCGCGAGCGCCCTCACGCATGCCGCTGCAATCTGCGCTGCTTGGACCCAGTTGGTCGCTGCTTCAAGGCTACTTCAATAGTTCGCGGTGCAACAGGAACCTTGACCGCCGTCATCGGGGTTGTTTCGGAATCGGCCTTGTCTCTGCTCTGTTTGGTTCTCGCTCTCTCGACTTTTTGCCGTAGTTCTTTTCGCCATCGGATCTCGTAGACGCGCACTCTCACTTTGGCTCAGCGTTCTGTTACCCCCACCCCAGCTCCATTCCTTTCGACGCTGGGACTGCTCATCTTCTCTCTGTTCACATACCTATATGCATATAGAGAACCGTAGCCGCCAAGATCGATGGTTGACGGGTCTATGACTCGCCCTCAAAGGGTCAACGAGTGATAAGTTGTCCCTACCGTTACGACACTCTGAAAATCCATACTGCGGAGCCAAGAGCATCCGCAGCGACGCATGACGAGTTAGGGGAGCGAGTGGCAATTGCGTTCGAACGCGCACGATTATTGGCCAAGCTGAATAAGAGCCGTGCGCAGCGGAGCACTCGAGAGCTTAATCAGTCCGCCGAAAGGCGCATACATCTCCAATATCAAAAAGATCGCGCCAGAGACAGCGCCCCCGGCGACGAACAAGGCGGTCATAACGGTTGCATTGCGAGGAGCGAACAGCCCGAAGCTGGTGAAGATCGCAGCCAGCCAAAAAATCAAGATCACGAGCATCGGCACGGAAACCGAGTTGGTTCCCTGCTCGTACATCAACCAGCGGGTTTGCATGAGACCAGCCACCGCACTCAACGCTTGTCCTTGGAGCGCGCGCTGCTTTTCGTCTTTCGGCGACAGTTCCTGAATCTTGTCAATGAGAGCTTCCGGGCCGGTAGGCGGCACTCCCAGTTTTGAAGGGGTTCGTTCCTCCGGCCAGATTCTATCGATACTGTCGGCAATGGTTCTGCGCAGCAGATCACGGACTTCCATCGTTTCCGTCCCATAATGGGCCAGTATGCGGTCCAGGAGGATGACCCTTGCGGACACTTGCGTCAGTTCGCTGCTCTGTGCGTCGTAGAAGCTTTTTGCCGAAGAGACTAGCAGGCCCAGAACAAGGGCAGCCATCGTAGTCACTAGCCCCATGCTCATCTTCACGACATCTTTCGATTCACTGCTCAGATGATCGGAGGGCAAAGCGCCGCGAAGGAGGATGCCACCCAAAGCGCCTCCGAACACGCTCGCGAACACGATCAAACCGTCGGCGATAGAGTTCACGTCCTTCCTCCTGGGCGATACTGAGGCACTACGAGCAGTTCAGCACGTATGGAATTGGGTGGTAACTCTAACCTTTGAAATGAGCGCGGACGGCTACTTGTCGTCCGGGTGATTGTGGCAAGGGAGTACAGCGATAGTTAATGTGTATCAGGCGTTTGCACTTACAACCTGCCTGTGTCGGATTCTGCCGGGAGATAATTTACTCGGTACTCCTGGCCGTCCACGTTGAACTCGATCGAGAAATCTTGGTTCGCCATCTAATTTCTACTTGGGGTAAGACTTCAGTAGCTTCTTCATGGCATTATTCAAGTTCTTCTCGTTCTTTTCCTGGTTCGAACTCGGGTCAATCGCCTTGGTCGCGGTTCCCGTCCAGACGAGTTGTTTGTTGGGCGGGTTATACATATCGAGGACGAGACTCCCGACGTTGATGGTGGACTGGGTCGCCGATCCCATACCGCCTCCGAAGCCACGACCGGTGCCCCAGGCATTCCATTGCTTTTCCTTATCGACGGCGATCTGGTAGCCGACGTAAAGATCAGCTTTGTCACTGTCGGTCTTGGTCAGTCCTTTCGAAGCCAATTGGGTGTCAACCGACTGCTTGATTTCCGCATCAACGATCTGGTTCGGATGTGCGCCTCCTTCGATGTCGATCCACTTGTAGGTGTGGTACTTAGAAAAATCTACTCCCGGCATGGAGTTATGGTGCACGTCCTGACCTGCTGCCACAATGCAGGCCACGAGGGTCACTGCCACCGTCATGCCGGTCGCTAGCAACGGTCTACGATTCACTCTTCGCATCGCTTTTCTCCTTCTCTGTCTAATGCTGACACCACGTATCAGTTCTCGCTAGTCAAAATGAGCGGTGATGTTGTGCGCTTCTCGCTCTCGAATTTGATGGTTGTCAGGATATTGGCAATCCGGTGGCGCATTGGGAAGTGTCAGAACTACCAGTGGTAGTAATTAAATTGCCCGCAACCTTCGTAAGGAGAAGGTCTATACGCGCCGATGTAAGATCCTGGGTGACTATTGACGCCCGCACCCCCGGGCGCCACAACCTGAGGTTCGGGGACGGTGGGGTGTAGGAATTTTCCCGTGCCCAATAGCCCTCCCCGACAAATTCAGGCTTACCTATCGAGAACAGGGCGCTACACTCAGAATCCTTGCTCCGGGCATTCTGAGTGCAATCGCGATATTTCCTCAATCGACCTCAAAGCTTGGCACAGCGAAGCTAGCGTGCCACAGGCATCTCGACATGGTCGATGATGAGAAATTCCTTAGGCATCAGTTGGGGCACAAGTTTTAGCCCAAGCTGCTCTTGAATCGCGGTCAGGACTGCGGGTTGTGATGAGTCGGGAGCTGTCGGCCATTGCAGTGTGATGTCGTAATGGGAAGAGAGTTTGGTGTTGTCCAGAACGGGGCGGCCCAGTTGGTCGGATAGTATCCTTGCGAGAGTCGCTATTGGAACCTATCGGCCCATGATCCGGCCATTCTCAATCTGAATCACGCGAAGGGCGGATTCATCGTGAATAGAATCTGACTCTCGAAGCTTGGGACCATCGCCTGCGATGACGAGTTCATAAACTGGAATCAGTCTGGTTTCACGGTGGACGGCCAGCTTGAAGTAGTCGGACAAAAGTCCCTGAAGCATAGCCCCACCGCCTTCCCCTGCCGCAGGGTTGTCTGCCTTGGCTTCAATATCGTATCGCTTGGAGTCCAGCCAGCTCGGTGCTCCTACGACTTGGTCTTCGTTGACATCGTAGGCGCCTTGGATGAGCTCCTGCGTAGACACGTTCGTGCCAGTGAACTCGTTAGGCCCATCCTTTGCACCCATGATCCTGTCCGCATGAATACCGGATTTGGTTGGCGTGATAGAAACCGTCTTGTACAAGTGGGCTGTAGCGTTTGCATTTTCGTCCTGCGACTGAGCGGCGGTTTGCATTGCTACCGAGAAGAATACAACTGGAGCGGTCACGACCACGAATCGAGCAAGACCTTTGCGAAGGGACATGAGCAGACCTCCCAATCAAGAAGTCTTTGAGTCGGTTCCTCCAATCGAGGGAACTCTCGTAGCTGAGAATCCGACATTGCAACAGAAGGTTGCTTTATTGTGCTCCTAAAATTCGGCAATTCCAAGTATTGCCAAATGAGGACCCTACGGATTCTAGCTGGAACCTGGACTGTCAACTGTCGCTATCTGGCCATTTCACAAGTTGAGGATTGGCGCATTTCACTCACGCCAAAATGCAAGGAGCGGACTGCCCAGAACACGTCCCGGGCGGTACGAGTCTCTACAGAATGTAGCGCGACAAGTCCTGATCCTTCACGATATCGGTGAGCATCTTGCGGACATAGTCCGCATCTATTGTGACCGACTGACCCTTCTTCTCGGGGGCCTCGAAGCTGAGTTCGTCGAGCACGCGTTCCATGATCGTATGGAGGCGGCGGGCTCCGATGTTTTCGGTACTCTCGTTGACGCGGAAGGCGAAGTGCGCAATCTCGTCGAGCGCCTCGGGGGTGAACTCGAGTTTCACGCCTTCGGTGTCGAGCAAGGCCGTGTACTGCTTGACCAGCGACGACTTCGGCTCGGTAAGAATGCGGACGAAATCTTCCATGGTCAGCGACTGCAACTCGACGCGAATGGGAAAGCGGCCTTGCAGTTCGGGAATCAGGTCGCTGGGCTTGGACACGTGGAAGGCGCCGGCGGCGATGAACAGGATGTGGTCGGTGCGCACCATGCCGTAGCGTGTGTTGACCGTGGTGCCTTCGACGATGGGGAGAATGTCGCGCTGCACGCCTTCGCGGGAAACGTCGGGGCCGTGGCCGCCTTCGCGTCCAGCGATTTTGTCGATCTCGTCGAGGAAGACGATGCCGGAGTTTTCGACGCGGTCGATCGCCATGCGCGTGACCTGGTCCATGTCGATGAGGCGCTGCTCTTCTTCCTGGATCAGGTATTCGAAGGCCTCGTTCACCTTCATCTTCCGCTTCTTGGTGCGCTGGCCGAAGATGTTGGGCAACATGTCTTTAATGTTGACGTCCATCTCTTCGACGCCCTGGTTGGTGAGAATTTCAAACGAGGGGAAGTTGCGCTCGCGCACGTCAATCTCGACGGTGCGGTCGTCGAGCTTGCCTTCGCGAAGTTGCTGGCGAAGCTTGTCGCGCGTGCGGCTGGAGGATTCCGTCAATGACGTATTGCCATCGATGACGACGCCACCTGCGGTGGTCGAACTGCCGTCGGGACGCGGCGGAGGCGAGGGTGGCAGCAGAATGTCGAGCAGGCGCTCTTCGGCATTGAGTTCGGCCTTGTCGGCGACGTCTTCGAGTTTCTCTTCGCGGACGTTGTCGATGGCGATTTCTACGAGATCGCGGACCATCGATTCGACGTCGCGGCCGACGTAGCCAACTTCCGTGAACTTCGAGGCTTCGACTTTCAGAAATGGAGAGTTTGCCAGCTTGGCAAGGCGGCGCGCGATCTCGGTTTTACCCACGCCAGTGGGGCCGATCATGATGATGTTCTTGGGAATGATTTCTTCGGCGAGCTCGGGAGTGAGCTTCTGGCGGCGCATGCGATTGCGCAGCGCGATGGCGACGGCGCGCTTGGCGTCTTTCTGGCCAATCACGTGTTTGTCGAGTTCAACGACGATCTCGCGCGGAGTCAGGTCGTCCAGCGCAAGCTGTTCTTCTTCGGCGGAGGAGGGTAGATAAATAGCCATAGGAATCAGTGGTTCGGGATCAGTAGCTAGTAGTCAGGAGTCAATAATTTGCTGGTTACTGACCCCTGACCACTGACTACTGTTTTTTACAGTTCTTCGATCGTCACTTTGTCATTCGTATAGATGCACATTTTGCCGGCAATCTTCATGGCTTCTTCGGCGATTTGGCGGGCCGAGAGTTCCGTGTGCTCCGCGAGCGCCTGAGCGGCGGCTTGGGCATAAGGGCCGCCGCTGCCGATGGCCGCGACCGGGCCGTCAGGCTCGATGACGTCTCCCTGTCCGCTGAGCAGGTAAGTCTGGTCCTTGTCGCTGACCAGCAGCAAGGCTTCCAGGTGTCGCAGGAATTTGTCGGTGCGCCAGTCTTTGGCTAATTCGACGGCGCCGCGTCCAAGGTTGCCGTGATACTGCTCAAGCTTGGCTTCGAAGCGGCTGAACAGGGTGAAGGCGTCGGCGGTGGAGCCGGCGAATCCAGCGACGATCTTGTCATTGTAGAGGCGGCGAATCTTTCGAGCCGAATGCTTGATGACCGACTCGCCCAGCGTGACCTGGCCGTCGCCCGCCAGAACGACCTTGCCGTCGCGGCGCACGGATAAAACTGTCGTGGATCGAATCAGTCGTTTCGTAGGCATGAGCGCAATTTTTGATTATAACAGCGCGGGGAGTGAGGGCCCTGACCTAGCTCATCGACTTGTCGTTTACTGCTCGCGGGATTCCTCCCTCCGCCGGAAAAGCGGCTGCGGTCGGAACGACGCCTCGGGGCAGGTTCGCAGACTGCGAGGCTACTAAATTGAGGAAACAAACAACCCTTGTATTTACCGCGATTTACAGGGTGCTTTGGTAACCGGCGAGCGGATTACTGCTGTGACATTTACCGTGCTGGCGGCAGGCTCTACTTTGTAGCTCATGCGACAGTCTGCTGCGGTGTGGTGTGAAGATAACCGATCCCTTCAGATGTTGGGGACCAGCCTCGAAGAGCTTGGAATGCAATTGGTCCACTGCTTGTCGGGGCAGGAGGCTCTGGAGTTGGTCATGAACGGCCGCTGCTCGACACTCATTGTGGATTTTGACCTGCCGGGGGCGCAGGAGGTAATCCGAATGGCGGCGCTATTGCCGCCCGGCCAGAAGCCTGCGCTGCTGGCGGTGGCGAGTCGCGCGTGGCCGGGTACCGGGCAGGCCTTCCAATCAGGGGCGAGCCGCATTTTGTACCGGCCGCTGGATAGCGAGCAACTGAAAGACGCGCTGAAGGCCGACCGGAAGGCCGGGAAAGCGACCCGGCGCAAGGCGCCTCGTTACGAGGTCAAGACGCTCGTGTATCTCGAGTGCGAGAGCGGAACTCTTTCTGGCGTCAGCATCGACATTGGTGAGCACGGGTTGGCATTGCAGACGACGGAATCGGTGCCGATGAGTTCAAACCTGGCATTTCGGTGCATGCTGCCGGGGACCGACATTACCCTGCAGGGACATGCGGATGTGATGTGGGCCAGCGATCAGGGACGGGCGGGATTGTTTTTCACGAAGCTGAGTCCGGCGGCGCGCAAACATCTGAAGCAGTGGCTGCACAAGAGGGCTCACGGCAAAGCGAAAGAAGAGCACGGCGTGCGCGAGGTAATGCTGTCGGAAGACGACCACGTCTCGTATGCGCTGTCGGAATAGGCGGCAGCGGCTAAAAGCCGGCATTGACTTCGTTCCACTTGCAGCATCGCTGAAAGCGATGCCCTGATACGAATCCTGAGTTCTCCAATAAGCTCTAGATCCGCGCCTTGGAACTGCGCCGGGTTAAAATCATCCGGATATTCTTTGCAGTCCAAGGGAGGCGCATCCTGCCGACATCTTCTGAAGTTCGAATCGCTTTCAATGGCCACTCCATGGTGGGGCCGCTGCAACGCGTGCTGGTGTGCTCGCCGCGAACCGCTGGATGGAACCAAGCCGAGCGAGTATCCGCGTGGCGGGATCTTGGATTTCATCACGCGCCTGCGTTTGAGACGGCGTTGGCGCAGCATGCCGTGCTGGTGAAGGAACTTGAGAGCGCCGGAGCCGAAATTGTAGAATTGCCCGCGGGGAATACGCTGTCGCTCGATGCGGTCTATACGCATGATGCGTCATTGGCAACCGATTTCGGATTGATCCTGATGCGTCCGGGAAAAGCGAACCGGGTGGCGGAGGCCGAGCATCACGGTGCGTCATGCGCTGCGCAAGGGGTTCCGACGCTTGGTGGGATCAATGCGCCGGGGACGACCGAGGCTGGAGACATTCTGTGGCTCGACTCGAAGACTTTGCTCATCGGGCATGGGTATCGGACGAATGCTGCCGGGATCGCGCAGATGCGGACGCTGCTGGCGCCAAAGGGAGTCGAGGTGCTCTCGGCGCCGTTGCCGTACGGGCCGGGACCGGCCTTGTGTCTGCATTTGATGTCGCTGATCAGTTTGCTGGATGAGCGGACTGCGCTGGTGGACCTGCCTTGGCTCGCGGTGGAAACCGTCGAACTGCTCAAGGGGCGCGGGTTCTCCTTTGTGGAGATCGATTATTCCGAGCGCGACACGCTGGCGTGTAATGTTTTGGCGCTAGGAGGGAAGCGGTTGGTGGCGATTGAAGAGAATCGCAAGACGAACGAACGACTTCGGCAGGCGGGATTCGATGTGCGCACGTTTCCGGGAAGCGAGATTTGCATCAATGGGAGCGGCGGCCCGACCTGCTTGACGCGGCCGCTCTTGCGCGGCTGAGCGCTCGCTGTGCTCGACTGGACAGCCCCTTCGGCTTCGCTCAGGACGGCCGGGGCGGCTGTCCCCATACATATGCACCTTCCTGTCAGCCTCAGGAAAGGTTCCTTCGCACCGGAATCAACTCACGCAGCTGAACGTCTCTTAAGCACAGGCCGCTCCAGGCCATCTTTCCGATGAGGAAGGAGGCGGGGAGGGTTTTCGTTGGGGATTGCCTTTCAGGTTAGTATTGATGACTGCAAAAAGAAGATCGTTTTGGAAAAGAGTTTCAGGATGCCCGTTTGCTGCCAGCGACTCCTTATTTTATTTCTAGCCATCTTCGTTATCGCAACCAGTTCGTCGCTCGCACAAGCCGCCCCTGAGGTCACAATTGGGGCGGTCACCGGTTCTCAGCCGCTTCGGGATGGCGTTGAAGTTCAAGCTGGCTCGGTCACTCTTCGCATTACCGCGCTGCGCGATGACATCGTGCGCGTGCGCATTTCTCCGGGGGCGCTTCCTGAGGATGCTTCGTGGGCAGTTCTTTCTGAGCCGCGCGGAAAATCGGTCGACGTGAAAGCGACACAAGATGACAAGTCGATCGGCTTCCGCACACCGGTGCTTGACGTTCGGGTGGAGCGCGATCCGCTGCGGCTGGTGATTCGCGATCTTGCAGGAAATGTAATTTCAGCCGACGCAGTGGGCCGGCCCATCCGATTCCAACTGGGTGGATTCACCATCGCGAAGGAAATGCCGGATGGCGAGCGTTATTTCGGGCTCGGGGATAAGACGGGCAGTTTCGATCGCAGAGGGCAGGCATACACGCTGTGGAATACCGATGTTGGTCCGCAGGAATCGGTCGATCCGCTTTACAAGGCGATTCCTTTTTTTCTTGGCATTAAAGACACGCGCAGCTACGGGCTCTTTCTCGACAACACGTGGCGCACCTGGTTTGATTTCGGCAAGCAGGCGCGCGATGCCGTGGTGTTTGGCTCGGAAGGCGGGCCGCTCGATTATTACTTCATTTATGGACCGACTCCGAAACAGGTGGTCGAGAACTACGCTTACCTGACCGGGACTCCGCCGCTGCCTCCGCTGTGGGCATTTGGTTTCCAGCAGTCGCGCTACAGCTATACGCCGGAATCGCAGGTGCGTGAAATTGCGACTCGACTGCGCAACGATCGGATTCCGTCAGATGTGCTGTATCTCGATATCGATTACCAATTCAAGAATCGTCCGTTCACCGTCGACCCCACGACGTTCCCGAACTTTCCCGGTCTGATTTCCGATCTGCGAAAGCAGCACTTTCGCGTGGTCACCATTACCGATTTACACATCGCACACGCTCCGAACCAGGGCTATTCGCCGTATGACACAGGTCACGCCGGGGACCATTTTGTAAAGAATCCGGATGGCAGCGAGTTCGTCGGCATTGTGTGGCCGGGACCGGCCGTGTTTCCGGATTTCACGCGTGCCGAAACGCGCGAATGGTGGGGCGGCCTGTACCGGCAGTTCGTGCAGGATGGCGTTGCCGGATTCTGGAACGACATGAATGAGCCTTCGGTCTTCGACGGACCTGACAAGACGATGCCGTTGAATACGGTCCATCGTATTGAAGAGCCCGGCTTCACAACGCGAACCGCGACCCACGCCGAGATTCACAACATCGTCGGGCTGGAGAATCCGCGAGCCACTTATGAAGGCCTTCTGAAACTCAGGCCGGAGGAGCGCCCGTTCGTTCTGACGCGCGCTACTTACGCGGGCGGGCAGCGCTACGGTTTTACATGGACGGGAGACAATTCTGCGACTTGGAATCATCTGCGTCTGGCCACGCAGATGGTGCTGAATCTTGGCGTGAGCGGCATTTCGATGGTGGGCGCGGATGTGGGCGGCTTCGGCAGTTCGCCTGCGCCTGAGTTGCTCACGCGCTGGGTGGAACTGGCTGCTTTCTCGCCGCTGTGCCGCGATCATGCCGCGAAAGGAACTCAGCCGCACGAAGTATGGGCGGGCGGTCCGCAACAGGAAATCATTCGCCGCCGCTACATTGAAACGCGCTACCGGTTGCTGCCCTATATTTACTCGCTCGCGGATGAGTCGTCGCGCACCGGGCTGCCGATGATGCGGCCGGTGTTCCTCGACTTCCCCGAAATTTTCGCGCCGAACTCGGGAGGCTTCGATCACCTGGATACGGAATTTCTTCTCGGCCCGAGTTTGTTAGTTGCTCCGCCGCCTTACGCCGAGACTCTCGACGAGTACGCGGTCTCATTTCCCAAGAGTCACGACTGGTACGACTTCTGGACTGGACTCAAGGCGCCGGCTTCTCCGCAACCACCAAATATTACTGATATCGTTACCGCTGGCGCGACAGTTCTCCCGGCTCCGCGGACAATTCATCCGCCGTTCGAGACGATGCCGGTGTATGTGCGTGGCGGAAGCATCCTGCCGCTGCAACCTCTGGTTCAGAATACGGACGAGACTCCCGTGGGTCCGCTGGAACTGCGCGTGTATCCAGGGTCGGATTGCAGTGGGTCACTCTATCTCGATGACGGGCACACCTTCCGCTACCAACAGGGCGAGATCCTGCGGCAAGGATTGACCTGCAAGTCAGACGGCAAATCGGTGAGCGTGAATTTCGGCGCGCGCCAGGGATCGTTCACGCCGTGGTGGAAGATGATCGAAGTCGTAATTTATGACTGGCCTTCTGCGCATGCCGAGGCGAAGGTTTCGGGTAGCACATATCCGTTGAAGACGTCGTATGACCCGAAGCAGAAAGCGCTGCACGTTACAATGGCGGACGTGGCGGGATCGGCCGAGTTGAGCGTGCGTGGGAGGGCGAGTCACTGAACGCGGCAAGCCGGCAACACCTTCACTACAGGCAGTACGAATTCCCATCCGTCGAAAAACCGCGACGGAAGGGGCGGTCTCTACGGTCGTGGGAGTGCCGGGTGAGCCAATATAAAAAAGTGCCGGCGCGGCCACACCTGGTCACACTTTGACTTATCCTGATGCGTGTGTCGGAGTTGAATATGAAACGTGTTCTTGTAGGGGTTGCGCTGGCCTTGGTGGCGCAGGGGCTCGTGGGCCAGACTGCACCGCATGTGCCGCTGGGAATTGTTTCGGATTGGACGCACCATCATGTCCTCACTCCCGATTCGCAAGATTATTTTCTGATGGCCCGGATGGGAAGTGATCCCCGCTGGGTGCAGAATTGGTATCTCCGCCATTCGGAGGCTTGGTGGCCGGAGCACCCTCGCAAGCGTCACCAGCGGCGCCGCAGGGACTGGAGCGTGCCGCTAGCCGCGAACCCTTTGACGTCCGGCTTTGAACCAATATTCGACTTCTCGTTCAGCATTGGTCCCGACACTGGGTTCGGCGGCCTCAACACAACAGATATTGGCAATGGCCAGTATCTTGCCACCGCCGGCAGCCTGACGGTGAGTGGGGGACGCGACGTTGGCGCCTACCCCTTGTTCCCGGGCGGGCCGGCTGTAACAACAAGCCCGAGCGGTTTCTTCATTTTTGACAATGTTTTCTCCCCCTCAGTTGACCCCGGAATTGATAACGACGGGCTGCTCTTCCTCGGGGGCGGCCTGGAGATCAACATCTTCAGCAATGGTCCCGATAACTATCAGTTCTACGACAATACTGGCTATAACAATGTGGGCGCATCCTTCGCGGAGAGCATCGCTCCAGGCGGAGGCCAGACTGCTCCGGCCAAATTTGTGTTTGACGTGCACTCAGCTCCGAGCTGCACGAACGACTTCGTGGCGATCGGTATTCCGGCGAACCCGGCGTCGGGCGGTCAAGCTAATATCGTGGGATTCAACAATCTCTATAGCCGTCAAGGCCCCAGCAACCCCGCGCCACTCTGCCCTACGAATGGCCCGACGGTGATGTTTGCCTACGCGTCAGGGACCGGACAGGTGCCGGCCTCGCTGGTCCTCTCACAGAATGGGAGCCAGCTTGCGTACGTTGAGAATCTCCCAACAGGGAGCTCCTACTTCCATGTCCTGACCATTGGAACTACTGGGACCAACGGGACCAGCGCTACTGCGGCAGTTGTGCCCGGAGGCGCCGGGGGAAACAACGCGGTCGACCAGAGAGTGCTGCTTTCCCCGGACGGGGGGACCACAAACCAAAGCTCAACGACTACGATCTTCGTCGCCTACACCTCGAAGGATGCCAACGATGTTGCCTATGCGACCACCTACAGCAGGGCTGGGAGTGGCTCGGGCTACCTGTACAAGATTAGCAACGTGTTTAACGGCAGTTCAGTCCCGACGGTCGTTTGGAGCGTCCCTATCGATGCAGTTCCGTCCTCTCCGGTGTACGACCGGGTCTCGAACAAGGTTTTCTTTACAGATGGCAAGGGGCGCATCGACTATGTGACTGACACGGGGATTTCCCCGTCGGTTGTTTATAGCGCGGTCCTGGCCAATGGCGACACAGCCGAGAACCCAGTCATCGTGGATAGTACCCATCAAATGGTCTACGCCTTTTTCAACAACAACGGGACCAACGCCGTGGTGGTGCAGGCGCCTACAAGTGTGGCGAGCACTGTTTCGGTCTCTGTGGGCACCGGAAGTACGATCTACACCGGACCGTACGAGCCGGCCTTCAACAACGCTTGGTTCACCGGGTCGGGGACGCCGTTGATGTACGTCGCCGGAACGGGCACGGGTACGCTTCCGACCCTGTACAGCGTAGGGTTCAACAGCAGCGGTGTGATGAACGCCACCGCCGATGCGACCACGGCAGCTCTGACTACCGGCACGGCAGACTCGTCGCCGCTTACGGAGTTCTACAACGCCTCGCTTCTGAAGGATTATCTCTTCGTAGGGGTCACGAACCATTGCGTCGCAACTACTGGCGGCGGAACAGCCGGCTGTGTCATGAGCATGGACATTACGAATGGCTTTCCGATTGTGAATGCCAGTACCACCGCGCTTCCTGCCGCTGGCGGCACAACCGGCATTATCGTGGATAACGACAGCACCGCTACCGAAGCCTCGAGTATTTACTACGCGACGAAGACGGGCGCTAATTTAGTTAAAGCCACTCAGTCCGCGCTACAGTGATGCATCGCCGTGGCTTGAACAGGCAGAAAGACTTGCTAGGAGACCTTGCGGTTGAACGTGCACTGGGTTTGGGTAGGATCAAGTTTGCCGCAGCTCAGTGCTGACGTCACAAACACCTGCTCGAAGCGGAATGCTGGCTTGAGATACGGTTGCTTAGGTCGATCGTCCGGCATCAGTCGCTTGTCATCAGGTTCCGAATTCCCATTTGCCATTGAGTTGCTGCCCCTAACCGTACTCATCCCGCGGTTGAGTTGCCCCTTGGCGTGGATTATACAGAGGTTCACTGATCGCCCAAGATCAATCTTCGGCTTATTGCCACTGACTTCAAAGACTTGGGTTTTACGACCACTCGGCCCAAAGCCAACTTCGGCAGATGTGGATCTCGTTCTGGCAGTGGCCGCGGGCTGGTTCCTGTTAAAATTGAGTCCGCATGCTTCTTCCCTTCGTTCGCGAACTCTTCGCGGACGTAGAAATGCTTCCCGCCTTCACGCGTGTTGCCTCCCACTTGCGGGAGGGCACGGGGCGTATCCGTGTGTCAGGGTTGTCGCCGACGGCAAAAGCGCTGCTGTTCGTGCTTTTGCGGCGGAATGCCGACCGGCCCCTGGTCGTTGTCGTCAACGACAACCGGGCGGTTGAGGATTTCGTTCCCATCCTGCAGGGATTCTGCGAACTGACCAGCGCTTGCGACCCTGCTGATGTCGTCGCCCTTCCGGCGCGCGATGTGCTTCCGTTTCAGAATCTTTCTCCGCATCCCGAGCTCCAGGAAGAGCGCGCGACTGCGCTGTGGAAGATTGCCACGGGCAAAGCGTCAATCGTGGTCACGCCGGTCGCGGCGACGGCGATCCTGCTGCGGTCTGCCGATTACTATACGGACCTTGCCCGAGTGTTGCGACGTGGGGAATCGTTTGACGTCGAAAATCTTCTGGCACACCTGAACACCGTTGGCTACACCTCGGCCGATGTAGTGGAGATGCCGGGAGAGTATGCCCTTCGCGGCGGAATTCTCGATGTGTATTCGCCCGAGGCGGAGCGCCCGCTGCGCATCGAGTTTTTCGGCGATGAAGTGGAGTCGATCCGGCGCTTTGATCCGACCTCGCAGCGATCGTCGAATCCTATGGATGAAGCTCTGCTGCTGCCGCTGACCGAGACTCCGGTCAGCGATCAATTGCTGGGCGCGATTCACACGCGGCTTTCAGGCAAGCGCATTACAGGAACGGAAGAGATTGTCGAAGCGGCGGTGCGTTCGGGTGGGGTGACCGTGTTTCCCGGTTGGGAGTTCTACGCGCCGGTCGCCGGAGCCGATCGTACGGTGTTCGATCTGCTTCCACATTCGGCCGTGCTGCTCGACGAACCTGATTTGTTAAGCAGCGAATTCGATCGCTTCTGGACGCGCGTGGAAGAAGCCCATGAGCGCAGTGGCGTGGGCAACCTGGTGCGGCCCGTAGATTTGTATCTGCCGCCGGATGAGTGGTGGAAGAAAGTCGAGTCGCTGACTGGGGCAGATGTGGAACATCTCGGCATCACTCGCAGCGAAGACGCGGATTCGTCTGTCGCGTTTCTGACCCAACCGACTCCACGCTTCCATGGCGCCGTTCCGGCGATGCTCGAGGAAGTGCAGAAGCTTACGGGACAGGGGAATCAGGTTTTGTTTTCGGTGCCGAATACTGGCGAAGTCGAGCGACTGGCCGACATCTTTACGGAATACAACGTTTCGTTCCGACTAGGTAGCCGAACGCGCGGCGGCGAGAGCTATGCGGACGAGACCAGTTACTTCGCGGGTGAAGTGCTGACGACCACGCTGGCCAAGGCTTACGTTCCGGATGGAGTGTTATTTCCGGATGCGCATCTCGCGATCTTCGGGGCACGTGATTTGTTTGACGAGTCCGATGCAGTCGCGTCGCGGCCGCAGCGGCAGAAGTCGAAGGTGTCGGCGTTCCTTTCCGACTTCCGCGATCTGCAAGTCGGAGACTATGTGGTGCACGTCGAGCACGGAATTGGACAGTACCAGGGGCTGAAGGAAATCAATCAGGGCGACGGTAACGCAGAGTTCATGTTGCTGGAATACGCCGAGGGCGCTCGCCTCTACGTGCCCCTCACGCGCCTCGACCTGATTCAGAAATACCGCTCGTCCGAGGGCGCGAAGCCGGCGCTCAGCCATCTGGGCACGCAGGCGTGGTCGAAAACCAAGGCACGCGTGCGCAAGGCCATGAAGGACATGGCCGACGAACTTCTGAAACTGTATGCCGAACGGAAGATGGCCAAGGGTCATGCGTTTCCCGAGGGCAATGAGTTTGTGCGCGAGTTCGAAGATGCGTTTGAGTTCAACGAAACCGAAGACCAGGCACAGGCCATCGCCGACGTTACGCGCGACATGGAGTCGTCGCAGCCAATGGACCGTTTGCTCTGTGGCGACGTCGGGTACGGCAAGACAGAAGTGGCGATGCGCGCCGCGTTCAAGGCCATCGGCGACAACAAGCAGGTGGCGGTGCTCGCTCCCACGACTGTGCTGGCCTTTCAGCACTACGAGACCTTCAAGCAGCGCTTTGGACCGTTTCCGGTAACGATCGAGATGATCAGCCGCTTCCGCAATCCGAAGCAGCAAAAAGAAATTCTGCAGAAAACGGAAGCCGGGAAGATCGACATTCTGATCGGGACGCACCGCATTCTTTCGAAGGACCTGAAGTTCGCCGATCTCGGGCTGCTGATTGTCGATGAGGAGCAACGATTCGGAGTGCGGCACAAGGAACGCATCAAGCAGATGCGCAAGCAAGTCGACGTGCTGACTATGTCGGCGACGCCGATTCCGCGGACGCTGCACATGTCGCTGGTGGGGCTGCGCGACATGAGCGTGATTGAGACTCCGCCGAAAGACCGCATGGCGATTCAGACGGTGGTCGCGAGTTGGGACGACAAGCTGATTCAGTCGTCGATTGAGCAGGAAATGGAGCGCGGCGGGCAAATCTATTTCGTGCACAACCGTGTGGACAGCATTTGGGAGATTGCGGCGAAGCTGCAAGAATTGGTTCCGAAGGCGCGTGTCATCGTCGGTCATGGGCAGATGGGCGAGACGGAACTCGAGAAGGTAATGCTCGGTTTCATGCATCACGAAGCCGACATTCTGGTTGCGACTACGATCATCGAGAACGGGCTCGACATTCCGCTGTGTAACACAATTCTGATTAATCGTGCCGACCGGCTGGGGCTCTCGGAGTTGTATCAGTTACGTGGGCGCGTGGGACGTTCGAACCGGCGGGCATACGCGTATCTGCTGATCCCGAAAGAAGTCGAGCTCACGCCGATTGCACGGCGGCGGTTGGCGGCGTTGAAGGAATTCTCCGACCTCGGTGCGGGATTCAAGATCGCGGCTTTGGACCTGGAGTTGCGTGGTGCGGGCAATCTTTTAGGCGGCGAGCAGAGCGGGCACATTGAGGCCATCGGCTTCGAACTTTATACGCAAATGCTGGAACGGGCCGTCCGCGAAATGAAGGGCGAGGCTGCGCCGGATGAGGCGGAGACGCAGCTCAACCTCGGACTCAACATCCGCATCAATGCGGATTACATTCCGGAAGAGAATCAGCGGCTGCAGATGTACAAGCGCGTCGCCCGGGTGGAGACTGAGTCGCAGCTGAACGATGTGAGCGCGGAACTGCAGGATCGTTATGGCCCGCCGCCTCCACCGGTACGCAACCTGCTGGATTACGCATCGCTCAAGCTGCTGTGCATGCGGGTGGGCGTGAATGCGATCGAGCGCAAGCGGGATTCAGTGACGCTCAAGTTCCGGCAGAATGCCGCCGTCGATCCCGAGCAGTTGGCACGTTTCGTCTCGGCGCAACGCGGGGCGCAGTTCACGCCCGACGGAATGCTCAAGTTTGTTTTGAAGGCAACCGCGGCGGATGAAGTGCTGCGGGCGCTACGCACAATTTTAGAGCAACTGGCCGCGGAGGAAGCGGCATCTGAAGTTCGATCCGCCGCGAGCCAGGAACGTTCCCAGTGACGTTGTAAATGCTGGAACCGCCGGGTCGCCAGCCGCGAAGGCGACCAGTTACAATTGTGCGGCCCTGCGAACAGCAGGGCGCGCGACCCAGAAACCAAAGACATCGAAGACATAAAAGACCCCATGAAGATGAAAGTTCGTAAAGCCGTTTTCCCCGCAGCCGGACTGGGCACGCGTTTCCTGCCCGCGACCAAAGCTCAGCCGAAGGAAATGCTGCCTCTGGTCGACAAGCCGATCATTCAATACGGCGTGGAAGAGGCCATGGCCTCGGGGTGCGACCAGATCCTGATCATCACCGGACGCGGCAAGCAGGCGATCGAAGATCATTTCGATGTCAGCTACGAACTCGAGAAGATGCTCGAGGAGCGGCGCAAGACCGATCTGCTGAAGATCGTGCGCAACATTTCCGACATGATGCACGTGGCCTACGTCCGGCAGAAGGAAGCGCTCGGGCTGGGGCATGCCGTGCTGATGGCGCGGGAACTTGTAGGCAACGAGCCATTCGCCGTGCTGCTGGCCGATGACGTCATCGACAATCCCGTGCCTTGCTTGAAGCAGATGGTGGATGTATTCGACGAGAAACAGTGCTCGGTGATTGCCGCGCAGGTGGTTGAGGGAAAGATGATCTCGTCCTATGGCGTGTTCGATGCGCAGCCGGCCGAGGGATTCAATGGGCGCCTGTTTGAGATTCGCAACATGGTGGAGAAGCCGAAGCCCGAGGAAGCGCCGTCGAACCTGGCCATTATCGGGCGTTACATTCTGACTCCGGCGATTTTCGATTGCCTGGCCAGGACTTCGACCGGCGCTGGCGGGGAACTGCAACTCACCGACGGGATGCGGATGTTGCTCAAGCAGGAAAAAATGTATGCCTACGTCTACGAGGGACGACGCTACGATACCGGTGACAAGCTGGGATTCCTGAAGGCCACCGTGGAATTCGCGCTGAAACGGAACGACCTGGGTGGGCCATTCCGTGAATACTTGAAAGGCCTGGAGCTGTAAGAACGAAGGTCAGAAGTCAGATTTTAGAGTGCAGATTTCAGAAGTCAGATTTCAGACTCCCACCCAGCTGCCGCATTCGTTGTTCTTTAATCTGAAATCGAAAATCTGAGATCTAGACTTGCGCCCCTTTCAGCTTCTTCGATTTCTCTTCTACGCCGCGTGCCAGCTTCTCTTTGTGAGCGTCAAGCTTCTTCCCCATAGACGCGTCGCCCAAGGCAATCATCTGGGCCGCAAGAATTCCGGCGTTGGTGGCGCCCGGCTTTCCGATCGCGACCGTAGCGACGGGGATGCCGGCAGGCATTTGAACTGTGGCCAGCAGAGAATCCATGCCTTGCAGGGATGTCGAAGGAATGGGCACGCCGATCACCGGCAAAGTTGTGTGTGCTGCGATTACGCCTGCCAGGTGGGCAGCGCCGCCGGCTCCCGCGATGATCACCTGAATGCCGCGCCCAGCGGCTTTGCGCGCAAAATCGGCGGTGCGATCGGGTGAGCGGTGCGCCGAGGTTACGTCGATCTCGTATCCGATGCCGAAGTCGTCAAGAGCCTTGCCCGCCTCGCGCATGATTTCCAGATCAGAATCACTGCCCATCACGATTGAAACCAGTGTCTTGCTCATTGCATCTTCTCTCCGTGGTTGAAATTCCTTTTGCAGTCACACACCGCACCGGTGTGAAACGGATCCTTCGACTACGGATTTCCTTCGCATTCGCGAAGCAAATCCTCCGCTCAGGATGACAGGACCGAAGATTCTTTCAAACCTTGTCTACTTTTTTAACGCTCGGCCCGCTATGTCTTTGCGGTAGTGTGCTCCATCAAAGCTGATCTTCTCGCAGGCTTTATACGCGCGGCTCACAGCCATCTCAAGGTCGGCTGCCCGCGCCGTCACGCCCAGCACGCGTCCGCCAGCAGTGTAGTAGCTGCCATCGCGCTTCGAGGTTCCGGCGTGAAATACCTTCACGCCTTCAACCGCCGCGGCTTCTTCGAGGCCGTCGATGCGCTTGCCGACCTCATAGGTCCCCGGATATCCTCCGGCGGACATCACCACGCAAACTGATGCGTCGCCCGCCCACTTGAAATCGCCGTCACTCACTCGGCCTTGGATCGAAGCCTCCAGCGCCTCGGTCAAATCACTCTCCAGTCGCATCAGAATGGGTTGCGTTTCTGGGTCGCCGAAGCGGCAATTGAATTCCAGCACCATGGGACCGCGGGCCGTCATCATGAGTCCGCAGTAGAGGACACCCTTAAACTCCGCGCCCTCGGCTTTCATTCCGGCCACCACGGGTCGCGCAATATGATGGACCAGCCAGTCCCGCATCTGGTTATCGACAATGTCTGCCGTGGAGTAAGCTCCCATGCCTCCGGTATTGGGGCCGGTATCGCCGTCGCCTACGCGCTTATGGTCCTGCGCGCCGACCAGCGGGGCGACACGCTCGCCGTCGCTGAATACCAGGAACGAAAGCTCATCGCCCTGCAAGCATTCTTCCAGCACCACGCGGGCTCCGGCCTCGCCCAGCATCTTTCCGCTTAGCATTTCGGCGGCGACGCTGGCCGCTTCTTCCTTGGTCTTGGCGATGACCACGCCCTTGCCCGCGGCGAGTCCGTCGGCCTTGACTACGACCGGGACATGAAAATGTCCGAGAGCGGAACGCACCTGCTCGATGGAATCACAGATGGCAAAGGGAGCGGTCGGAATATGGTGCCGCTGGAGAAATTCCTTGGCAAAACTCTTGCTCGACTCCAGTTGCGCGGCGGCGCGCGTGGGTCCGAATGCGGCCCAACCCCGCCGGCTGAACTCATCGACTACGCCCAGCGTGAGAGGCAATTCTGGGCCTACGACGGTTAGGTCCGGTTGCAGCCGAGTGGCGAGGGCCGTGATCGAGTCAAGACTTTTCAGGTCGACGGCCAGACACTCTGCTTCGTCGGTAATGCCACCGTTCCCCGGCGCGCAATAAAGCTGCGAAATTCGCGGAGACTGCCGCAACTTCCAAACCAGCGCGTGCTCGCGCCCACCGCTTCCAAGGACCAGAACTTTCATAAGCCAGAAGAAAAAGGTTAGGGGTTGCAAGGGAAGGCTGTCAAACGCCGAAAGGTGAATGTCGAATGCAGCGGTCTTATTTTAAGTATGCGCGAACCAGAGAAATCAGATCTTCCGTCAGTTCTTCAGGGGAGTCCGGGCCGCGCTGGGGATGCGTAATGTGCAACCGGATGTGATCCTCCAGGATCTCGGCCATCAGGCTGTTGACGCCGCCGCGAATCGCCGCCAGCAGCATCAGGATGTCGGCGCACTCATCGCCGTCGGCGACCGCGCGTTCCACGGCCCCGATCTGGCCGGCCATGCGTTTGATACGCGAGAACAATTTCTGTTTCTCTTTTGAGATTTCCGGCAGCTTCTCTTTCATAGTCTTGAACGTCCTGGTTACCAATATTTCCTGCCATTTTGCTCATGTATACCATAGGGGGGTATGATATAACAATTTTCATCGAGGACTGAATATCGTGAATTGTAACCTTCCGTTAACTAGCCCTGCGTAGGCTCGAATGTTGAGAAGATCTGTCAGATTTGGGGAACGAATCCGATGAACTGCAAGTGGCGTGCACTCATTTTGTTGGCGATGCTGTGGCTGGTTGTCACGGCGACAAGCGCACAGCAGAACGAACCTTCCGCCCCAGCGTCGCAGACACCGGTATCCGCAAAGGCAACCGATTCAAGCGCTGCGGAAGATCCGGCCGACGACGGTCCCGAGGCCATGTTCCCTCATTTCAAGGACACGCGATTCTGGCTCTCGGGACAAGCGAACTTCGTGTTTCAAACGCATCCGGAGTTCCCCGCACTTTACAGCGGAGAGCACAGCCTGAGTCCGCATTACGAGAAGGCGACCTCACGCGTCCTGACACTCTACACCGGCGTCCGCCTGAACAACTCCACTGAAATTCTGGTCGACATTGAAGAAGCCGGAGGCACCGCTCTCAGCGCCGGCTTCGGCCTCGCCGGAAACACAGATCTCGATATCGTCCGCAATCCGTCGCTGAGCAAAGCCCCCTATGTCGGCCGTGCGATGATTCACAAGGTCTTCGCCCTGAGCAAAGACAAGGTTGAGAACGAGCGCAGCTTCCTCTCCCTCTTCGATGAATTGCCGCGGCGTCGCCTCGAAATACGTTTCGGCAAATTCAGCATGCCCGATTTCTTCGACATCAATTCTGTCGGCTCCGACACCCACTTGCAGTTTCTCAACTGGACCACCGACAACAATGGCGCCTGGGACTACGCCGCCGATACGCGTGGCTACACCGTAGGATTCACCGCCGATTACGAGGACCGCAACTGGGGGTTGCGCTTCGCCGAAGCTCTCATGCCAAAGGTCGCCAACGGAATCGATCTTGTGTGGAAACCGTGGCAAGTCCATGCAGAAAACGTCGAATACGAACTGCGTCGGGGCCTGATCCCGAAGAAAGCAGGCATCGTGCGCCTGCTGGCCTACACCAACTCCGCCAATATGGGGCTCTACCGCGATCAGGTGATTCAGGCTGCCGAGCAGGATGCGACCCCCGACATTACTGCCCACCCGTGGCACATTACCCGGAAGTATGGTTTCGGGGTCAACCTTGAGCAGGATCTCACGCACTACCTCACTGCTTTTGCGCGCTTCGGATGGGACAACGGCCGGACTGAATCCTTCGCCTACACAGAGGTCGACCAAACATTTGCCGAGGGCGTGGGAGCGAAGGGCGCGTGGTGGCGTCGCAAGCAGGATCGAGCCGGCGTAGCCTTCATCAGCAACGCGATTAAGAAGGATCACCAGAACTACCTTGCGGCGGGTGGTCTCGGCTTCCTTCTGGGCGACGGCCGCCTTACCTACGGTCGTGAGAATATTGTCGAGTCCTATTACACGGCGCACGTGTGGCGGGGAATCTATCTTGCGCCCGGCGTGCAACACATCACTGACCCCGGATACAATCGCGACCGCGGCCCGGTCGTCGTGCCCACTTTCCGAGCGCATGTCGAATTCTAAAACTACAACCGCTACCGCAAGGCCAACTCACCATTGAACTGCTGGATGAGCGAATAGCATTCGCACGCCGATGTTTCGAGTTTCTTGCGGTTGATAATTCTCACCGAACCGTGCCCATATTCGATGATCCGTTTTCGTTGCAGCACTCCTGCCGCCAGGCTCACGCTTGGACGATCGGTGCCCAGCATGGTCGCAAGAAAATCGTGAGTAATGCGAAGCAGGCCCGAGCCCACGCGGTCTTGCGTGAGCAGCAACCATCGGCTCAGCCGTTGTTCGAGATCATGTAAACGGTTGCAGCCTGCAGTCTGCGCCACCTGCAAGCCATGCACTGCGGCGTAGCGGTGCAGACTCGTGTGCAATCCCGGGCTCGAAGCGAGCACTTCTTCCAGTGCATCGGCGTTGACGCGAAAACCTTCTCCGCCAATCTGCATCACCGCACAGTGCGGGCTTCGGCGGAAGCCCGCTGCAACCGGGATGGGCGTAAAGCCTTCGTTCCCCACCACACCGACTTCCACGCTTTCGCCGCTGCGCGTCGTGAACACCAGTGAAACCATGCCGGTATTCAGAAAATACACATCCACCTGCTTCTGGTGGGCCTGGTAAAGGCTCTTGCGTTGCGGCAAGCAGACAAACTCCAGATGCGGGCGGAGGTTGCTGAATTCGTGATCAGGAATGGAGAGCAAGATGGAATTGGCTACGGACTTTCCGTCAGGACTCGTCCGTTCGCCGGCTTGCACAGATGAATGTGTCGGGTATGGCCCCAGACTCTTGTTCGCTTTCGGCAAGGGTGGCCTCCGTGTTGTCATGACTTTAGATGACCGGAGTGGGATGCGGTCCGAGGGACCTACCCCACTCAAGGTCTTGCTGCAGGATGCGCCGAACTGACCCCTAGGGGCTACAGGCTTTCCTGTATTTCGAGGGATCCCGGAATCGAGATAGCTTTGTAGGGCATCACACAGTGGTGATAGGCACGCTCGCGGCTTGCCCGCTCTGAGATGCTTCCCGGGATACATGCCGACTCAAATTCTGATTGCCGACGACAATCCGGCAGTTCGAACCGCTTTGCGCCAGTTGCTGGAGAGCGCGCAATTCGGTGAGGTCATCGAAGCCGAGAACGGGCGCGATGCCATCGGCAAAGCTCAGGAACGCAGGCCCGATATCGTCATCCTTGATCTGGTCATGCCTGTGATGGATGGGCTGGTCGCCGCCCGCGAACTTTCCCGGATCATGCCCGGCGTCCCACTTTTAATGCACACTTTGCACTGGTCACCACAGGTGGAACTAGAAGCGCAAAAAGTAGGCGTGCGAAAAGTGATTGCGAAAGCGGACAGCAAGGGGTTGATTTCCGCGATCCAGGCAATACTCATCTCGGATTCTCCCGTCGCAACGACCGGGGGGCCGGAGACGGCGGTACCAGCGAATCTTCTTCCCGCCGAGACCGCCGTCCTGCCTCCGGCGCCGGAGAGTGCTCAGGTGGCCGTGGCAGAAAATTCGGAAGCACCTGCGGTTGCGTCGTCCGAGGACGTTGCGGGGAACGGATCGGCGAACTAAGCCTCTCTCTGTGTCATCCTGACTCTGTGTCATCCTGAGCTTTACTGTGTCATCCTGAGCGAAAGCGAAGGACCTATGCATTTGGCTTTTGCCTTCTCAGCGTGAAACCTCATTCGCCAAAAATCTTGTCAATAGGCAGAAACTACACGATCGGGCTTATCTCCATGAAAACATTCCAAATATAAAGATCCCGAGCATGTCCACTTTGCCCCCAGCGAATTGATAAACTAGATATAGAGAGTAAAAAAGAAAAGGCGCGGCCCCACGGTCGCGCCTTTCGTGTTTTCGGGACGAGTCAGGGGCGGGAGCGAATGAGGCGTTGGGGGAAGTTCAGCACACTCAAGGAGCGCAGCGAGTGGGTCGAACTGCAATTCATGGCCGCAGTCGCCTCGCGCGGATATCACGTCCTGAAACCGTACGGAGACTCTCTCGCCTACGACGTCGGCATCGACCACGGCGGCCGGCTCATGCGAGTCCAGGTGAAGTCCACCAGCGTGCGCAATGGCACCGGATACTTCTGCCAATTTCGCCGCAACTATCTCACCAAGCACCTTTACACGGTCGAAGACGTCGACCCTGAGGACTGGAAATGGAGCAGTTTTCTACAGTGGGCGACAGGAGCGGAAGGGCGGGTTGAGATCGAGTGTCCGGCCACGGCGCAGCGGCGAGAACACCCTTGGGTGGTGCCGACGTGCGGCGTCGCCCATCCTCCCGCACAGAACGCGGGAAGGATGGGGCAACCAGATTGAAGTCTTGATCGGAAAGCATGGGCCAGCCCCCAAGCAGATCGTCGTAGACAGCAGCCATGAAATGCCAACCCAACATCCCGAGGTCGTCATCTCGGCGATTCATGAGGTATGGCTGGCAGCTCGGGCTTACCATCTTATGGTTGATAGATCTGACGATGACCGCGTTCATGCACAATGAAGATGTGACTCCTTCCGAATCCGCACCTCGCGCTCACACCTGGAAGCGTCTCGACGGCATAGACCTGCTCCGTGGCCTTTCGATCTTTTTCGTCTTGATGAACCACATCACATCCGCCTGCTCGGTGCTGAGGTTCCATATACAGAGTTTCTGCCGGCACAGTTGGTCCACATTCTCGTCTGGAATGCCCAACTCGGTGTGCAGATGTTTTTTGCCATCTCGGGTTTTCTCATCACCTCGATCACTATCCGGCGCTGGGGTTCACTTCCGCAGGTTTCCCTGCGCAGCATCTATCTATTTCGGTTTGCGCGTATCGCACCGCTGCTGTTTCTGCTGCTTGCGGTTCTATGCACACTGCATTTCGCAGACGTGCACCACGACGTAGTAACGGCTGAGACGGGAGGCCTTGGATGTGCTCTGTTCGCCGCTTTGACTTTGCACCTTAATGAGTTGGAAATTCATCGGGGATATTTGCCTGGCAATTGGGACATCCTCTGGTCCCTTTCAATAGAGGAGATGTTTTATCTCTTTTTTCCCTTGGCTTGTTTCCTACTCGCCGGCAAGAGATTCTTCGGTCGCAACATAGTCTTTCCCGCCCTACTCTTGGTTTTTGTGATTCTTGGTCCTTTTGGCCGAACTCTATTCGCTCATGGCAACGAGATCGCAGAAGACTATTCCTATCTAGGAGGCATGGAAGCAATCTCGTGGGGATGCCTCACAGCCTTGGTCGTTTCGAGCAGACTCTTCTCTCGGCGAGCGATCTGTGCATTGGGGATTGCTGGGACCGTCGTCGTCTCAGCAAGTCTCATTTTTTCGTGGCAGGCCTATAGAGGCTGGCTCGGCAAAACAGGGCTGAACTTCAGCCTACTTGGTGTGGGGACATGCATGTTCATAGCTGCCACGACACAAATGGAATGGAGAAGTCCACGCGTGTTGGGCCCGCTTGTACGGATGGGCCGATATAGCTACGAGATCTACCTGACGCACATGTTCGTAGTGTTTACCCTTTTTGACCTGTTTCTTCATGCCGGCAAACCCATGCGCGGCGTGCCTATTTTGTTCGTTTTCGCCATTCTGTTTGCAGCATTGTTAGGGGCTGGCGTCGCAAACTTGTATTCGGAGCCTGCGAATCGCTTTCTGCGCCGCAGGACCAGCACTCCAGTCGGGAGCGTTGCGTCAGTGCCAATTACACCAACCGGCTAGTTCGCCACAAACGAGCCACATCACCTCACTCCGTGCGCAGCGCCTTCATTGGATCCGTCGAAGCGGCTCGATGTGCCGGGAGAATACTGGCGGCCGCGGCGCAAATCCCGAGCGCAAGAATTGAAAACCCAAGCACATGCGGATCCCAGCTGCGTATCTCGAATAGCTGAGCGGCCATGAGGCGTCCCGCCCCGATGGCCAGAGGAATTCCAATCAACAAACCGATCGCCACTAGCAGAAATGCTCCCCGCAGCACCAGTCGCACAATGTTCAGCCGGTCGGCTCCGAGAGCCATACGCACTCCAATCTCGCCGGTTCGGCAGGCAACCATGTAGGCCATCAGCCCATAGAGGCCGATCGCCGCCAACAGCAGGGCGATGACGCCGAATGCAGCGGCCAACTGCGCGACCATGCGCTGCTGGTCAAAATTTGAGGCCACCTGCTCGTTCATGCTCCGCACCGTAATGACGGTAAGGTTGGGATCGATATCGGCGAGAACCTTACGAAGCTGCGGCTCGAGATTACGCGTATCGCCGCGGACCAGCAGCTGGATAGTGCCTACGAAATGCGTTTGTGTTTCGTTGCGCTGTATATCAACGTCGGAATAATGGACCCTCTGCTCCAGCGGCACGAAAAACATGGGCCTTGCGGGCTGGTCTGGATCGGTGTACTTGGCGTCACGCGCCACGCCGACAATCTCAAACGTGCCCGCATATCGGGAATTGTCCATGCCAAAGTGTTTGCCGATGGGATCTTCGTTGGTGAAGTATTTCTTGACCAGCGATTCATTCACAATCGCAACGGGGCGCGAGGCGCTGGAATCGCTCTCGGTGAAATCGCGTCCGCGTACGATGCGCTGCCCGATTGTCGAAAAATACTGATGGCTCACCCGGTCCCAAGAGACACCTTCCGCCATATCAGCCTTTGGATCACCCCTCCCTTCAATGGCAATCAATTCACCCCAGTTATTGCCGCTGAGCGGACTCCAGGCCGCCAGGCTTGCGCTCTGCACATTCGGCAATCGCACCAGCCCATCTTCGATTGCGCGATAAAGCGCGTCGAGGTGTTCGGGGGTGTAACTGTCCAGAGGCGGATTGATCTGAACGCTTATACGATTTTGGACGTCAAAACCAAAGTCCTGACTCTCCAGATTCCGCAAGCTTACGGTTAGCAATCCGGCGCACACCAGCAGAACCAGCGAAAGAGCCGCTTGGCTGACCACCATTATCTTTTGCGGCAACGATGCTCCTCCGCGGGTGCCGCGGCCTGCTCCGTGCAGGGCCTCTGCCGGATCCGAACGCGAAGCCAGCCACCCCGGAACCACGCCAAACAGCACACCGGTCAGGAGTGAAAGCGCAAACGAAAATCCCAGAACCGGCAGCGAAGGCGCGGCACTGATGGGCATGAAGGTCGCGCTGTGAAACGCCAGGGCCAGCATCAGACGCGCTCCCACGTATGCCACCCCTAATCCCGCGATGCCGCCTAGCACCGACAGCAGCACCGCCTCCGTCAACTGCTGGCGAATCAGTCTTGTTCGAGCAGCCCCGAGAGCCAGTTGTACCGCAGTCTGAGCCCGGCGGGCAGCTGCGCGCGCCAGCAGAAGGTTCGCGATATTGGCGCACGCGATGAGCAGTAATGTTCCGCAAACCATCAGGAGAATACGCAGACTCGCGCCGTAGTCTTCCCTTAACGAGGTAACACCGCCCCCCGCGGGAGCCAACCGGATAAATTTTTGGGGAATCGTAGGCGCAACCTGCGGTTTGAATTCGGCGGGTATCTCATCTTCTTCACGAAGCCAGTGTTGCAGCACCGGCGTCAGCCGGGCCGGAAGTGCTTGTACGCTGGCACCCGGCTTCAACCTGCCAATGGCATACAGCCACTGGGACTGATTCGTTCTCATGTGCGCATTCTGGCCGTCGAACAAAATCTCCTGTTGCAGGGGCAGCCAAAAGTCCGGCGGATCGCTGCGCAGTGTCTCGCCAAAAAATCCCGGAGGCGTAATCCCAATCAACGTGACCGGCTGTCCTTGCACGAAGAATGTGGACCCGACAATCCCCGGGTCTGAGCCATAAGCCTGCTGCCAGGTGCGATAGCTGATCATCGCCACCGGTGGGGCTGACCGTTGATCGTCCGAGTTGTTGATCACCCGTCCGGCAAAGGCCCCGAGGCCAAAAACATGGAAGTAATTCCCGCTCACGTACTCGGCCCGCAAGGGACGTGCCTCGCGGTCTTTGACTTCCTGCCGAATGCTGTAGATGCCAGGCGCGGCCTGAAAAGCGGTGGTTTCCTCGAATTCGGGTGCCGCCGCCGCAAGACGCTGGTAGAGCTGATAAGAGAACAAGCTCCAGTCATCGTCCTCCCAACCCTCGACACAGCACTCCTCGGTGTCGCCAATGCGATACAGCTGGGCGGGATCGGCGACCGGCAGCGACTTCAGCATGATGGCCTGCGTCAGGGTGAAGATCGCGGTGGTCGCACCGATGCCGATCGCCAGGGTAAGTAATGCAGTTAAGGCAAACGCAGGAGCATGGCGCAGCTGCCGGAGAGCGTAGCGGATGTCTTGCAGAAGGGTTTGCACGCCGGGATCCTCCGACGGATTATACGTCGAACCAAAACCGTTGGTTCCACGAGGTAAACTTATGATTTTTCAACTTGCGCCACTCACCACTACAAAGAAGAACGCCTCCGTTTTCGGGGCTACAAGGTGCGATTCGAGCTTCGTGCTGCGGGTCGCCCACCCTTCGCGGTTTTCGAAGGGTGGGAAGCGAGGCGGCAATGAGACTCGGCCCGGCGGCAACCATGGCGGGGAGCATGTTACAACAGTTAGCCAAATGGCCCTGACCCAGCCACCTTCCAGTACATCATGATTTGACAACCAGACGCCGGCAGGTGTAAGAATGCCTCGTAATTTGTGCCCTTATTTGCCTGTCTCTGAGGATAGGCATCCGGTCTCAGCGCACGCTCTTGGAATGTTCTTCAAGTCGCAAAGTCGCACAAATCCGCCAGTCGCTTCCCGACAAGAATGTCCATTCTTCGACTTGGTAAGCAGCAACCTCACGTAGAGGAGGGTAGTTCATGCGGCAGCACAGATCTTGCGTTGCGGTGAGCGGAATTTCCATGGTGCTTGCGCTGGCTCTAGCGCTACCGACGGGCAGTTGGGCGGCCAGCAAGTACAAGGTGTTGCATAAGTTTACCGGCCTAGACGGACAACACCCCTATGCTGGCCTCATCTTCGACGCGAAGGGAAACCTTTACGGCACGACTAGAGACGGTGGCTCGAACAGCTCGGGTACAGTGTTCAAACTTACGCCGAACGCGGACGGGAACTGGACGGAGAGCGTGCTGTATAGCTTCTGTTCCCTCAACAACTGCGCCGATGGTTACGGCCCCCTTTCCAGTCTTATCTTCGGCCCGACGGGAAGCCTTTATGGCACTACCGCGCTTGGACAAGGTGGCGGTACTGGTGTGGTCTTCCAGCTCAAGCCGAACGCCGACGGGAGTTGGACGGAGAGCGTGTTGCATCGCTTTACGGGCTCACCCGACGGGCTTGAGCCTGCAGCAGGCCTGGCCTTCGATACTGCAGGGAATCTTTACGGCACAACCATTTATGGCGGGTCGGGTCCTGACTGCGGCTCCTTCGGGTGCGGCGTTGTCTTCGAACTGACGCCGAACACCGACGGGAGTTGGAACGAAAAGGTCATTTACAGCTTCTGCTCTCTTGTGGCCTGCAGCGACGGAGCCCTGCCGATTGCAGGCCTCATCTTCGACACAGCAGGGAATCTTTACGGTACGACCGCCCTTGGCGGGTCGGGCTCGGCTTGTACTGGTTCGCCACCCGGCTGCGGCATCGCCTTCAAGCTAACACCGCACACGGACGGAAACTGGACAGAGAGTGTGCTGCATAGCTTTACTTACTCCGTCGACGGAGGAAGCCCGGAGGCGGGCCTCACTCTCGATGCAACAGGGAGCCTTTACGGCACGTCCATCTTTGGCGGGTCGCTCTGTGGCAACATCACCTGCGGTGTCGTCTTCAAGCTAAAGCCGCACTCAGACGGAGACTGGACAGAAGGCGTGCTCCATTCCTTCAAGAACCACCCAGCAGCCCAACCCCACGCCGGCCTGATCTTCGACCTAGCAGGGAATCTTTACGGCACGGCCGCGAACGATACGGGTGTTTCCGGTTACGGCGCGGTCTTTAAACTAGCGCCCACGCAGGGCGGAGGCTGGGTCTATTCCGTGCTCCACACCTTTCAGGACAAATCCGCTTCCTTTCCGCACGGCAACCTCGTTCTCGACAGCGCCGGTAATCTCTATGGAACGGCCGAAGACTGCGACGGCGGGAACAATTGTTACGGTAACGGCCTGGTCTTTCAAGTCTCGCCATAGCTCGGCTTTCTCGAAGGGTGGGAAGCGAGGCCAAAGCAGATTTGCAGATTTTCGATGCGACGCCCGTTAAACGCCCACCGGTTCCTTCTTCGTCGCCAGTAACTGCCGCAACACGTACTGCAGAATTCCGCCGTTGGCGTAGTACAGCGCTTCCTGCGGCGTGTCGATGCGGACTACTGCGTTGAATTCGATATCGGGCTGGCCTTTCGCCGTGGCGCGGACTTTTACTTCGCGTCCGGCGGCGAAGTGGTCGACCAGGTCGCGGATGCCGCTAATCTCGAATGCTTCTTCTCCTGTCAGCTTGAGCGACTCGGCGTTCTGGCCCGCGGGGAACTGCAAGGGCAGGACTCCCATGCCGACCAGGTTCGAGCGGTGAATGCGTTCGTAGCTCTCGGCGATCACGGCGCGCACGCCCAGCAATGCCGGACCCTTCGCGGCCCAATCGCGCGAGGAACCTGAGCCGTATTCTTTACCGGCAAGAATGATGAGCGGGGTGCCCGCTTCGCGATATTTTGCGGAAGCGTCGAAGATCGACATTTCGGTGTTGGTCGGAAGATGGCGGGTGAATCCGCCCTCTGTCGAAACCAGTTTGTTGCGCAGGCGCACGTTGGCGAAGGTGCCGCGCACCATGACTTCATGGTTGCCGCGACGCGAGCCGTAGGAGTTGAAGTCCCCGGGCTTCACGCCATGCTCTTGTAGATACTTTCCGGCAGGACTGTCTTTCTTGATCGATCCGGCGGGGGAGATGTGGTCGGTGGTGACGCTGTCGCCCAGCACGGCGAGCGCGCGCGCTTTTTTGATTTCCTGTACGGGCGCTGGCTTCACCGACATCTCGTCGAAGTAGGGAGCTTGGCGAATGTACGTCGAGTCATCGGCCCACGCATAGGTTTCTCCCTTGGGGACCGACAAGCCGCGCCAGCGCTCGTCGCCTGCGAACACGTCCGCGTAGGACTTGGCGAACATTTCGGAAGTGATCGACTGCGCCATGGTCTCTTCGATTTCGCGCGAGGATGGCCAGATGTCGGCCATGTAGACGGGTTGTCCATCGCGGCCCTTACCGATGGGGTCTTTGCGCAGGTCGATGTCGATGCGGCCAGCGAGCGCGAAGGCTACCACCAGTGGCGGAGACATCAGGTAATTGGCGCGGACTTCGGAGTTGATGCGGCCTTCGAAGTTGCGATTGCCAGAGAGAACCGATGCGACCACCAACTCTTTCTCATCGATGGCCTTGGAGACTTCGTCGGGCAGTGGCCCGGAGTTGCCGATGCACGTGGTGCAACCGTAACCCACGAGATGGAATTTCAGTTTCTCGAGATAAGGAGTGAGGCCGGCTTTCGCCAGATAGTCGGTCACGGTTTTCGATCCGGAGCCAGTGAAGTCTTGACCCAGGCCGGGACGGAGAGTCCCTTCTCGACGGCTTTCTTCGCAAGCAATCCTGCGCCGATAAGCACCGATGGATTCGAGGTGTTGGTGCAGGAAGTGATAGCGGCGATAACGACGCTGCCGTGCTTCAGAGAATCTTTTACAGACGCGGGAACATGCTCGTGAACTTTCGGATCTTCGACGCCGATCGCAACCGGACTGCCGCCTTCCTGCTCCCACCTCGCACTGTTCGCAGCAGTGGTCGTCGTTGCCGCAGTCTTCGAAGACTTCGGCTTGATCAACGAAGGCAGCGCCTTGTTAAACGAGTCTCCTGCCTGCGACAAAACAACGCGATCCTGCGGACGCTTCGGCCCAGCGAGGCTTGGCTCAACGGTCGCAAGATCAAGTGTGAGCAACTCCGAGTATTCCGCTTCGGGAGTTTTGTCGTCGTGGAACATCCCCTGCTCGCGGCTGTAGGCTTCGACCAGCGCAATCTGCTCTTCACTGCGTCCCGTGAGCCGCAAATAACGAAGAGTCTCTTTATCAATCGGAAAAATTCCGCAGGTCGCTCCATACTCGGGAGACATGTTGGCAATGGTTGCACGATCAGCCAGCGGCAGGTCACGAAGACCAGGCCCGAAGTACTCGACAAATTTTCCAACGACGCCGTGCTTCCGCAACATCTCAGTGACGGTAAGAACAAAATCCGTAGCAGTAGCGCCCTCGCGCAACCGCCCCGTAAGCTTCACACCCACCACCAACGGAATCAGCATAGAAACAGGCTGCCCGAGCATCGCCGCCTCTGCTTCAATCCCCCCCACCCCCCAACCCAGCACCCCCAACCCATTCACCATTGTCGTGTGGCTGTCTGTGCCTACCAGGGTGTCGGGGTAGGCGGTGCGTTTGCCGGGGGAGTCGTGGACGAAGACTACGCGGGCGAGGTATTCGAGGTTGACCTGGTGGACGATGCCGGTGTCGGGGGGACGATGGCGAGGTTGCGGAAGCCGGTTTGTCCCCAGCGGAGAAACGAGTAGCGCTC
Source organism: uncultured Acidobacteriaceae bacterium (assembly GCA_963722365.1). GTDB lineage: Bacteria > Acidobacteriota > Terriglobia > Terriglobales > Acidobacteriaceae > Sulfotelmatobacter. The sequence goes on along the minus strand of CAVRLM010000010.1, from coordinate 4,959 downwards.
TTTGTTGCGCTGGAATTCGAGCAAGGCGTTCATGTCGAACGCTTGCGGGGTGCCGAATTGGTCGACTTGCACGGAGTGATCGATGACTAACTCGACGGGTTGCAGCGGGTTGATGAGCGTGGGATCGCCGCCCAACGTTTTCATGGCGTCGCGCATGGCGGCGAGATCGACGATGCAGGGAACGCCGGTGAAATCCTGGAGGAGAACGCGGCTGGGGGTGAAGGCGATTTCTTTTTCTGGCTTTGACTTGCTGTTCCAGTTTGCGAGGGCGCGCACTTCTTCTTTGGTGACATTGCGTCCGTCTTCGGTGCGCAGGAGATTTTCTAGAAGGATCCGTAAGGAAAACGGGAGGTGAGTGGTGGAGATTCCTTGCTTGTCAAGAGCATCGAGGCGATAGATTTCATATTCTTTTTTGCCGACTTTGAGGGTGGAGCGACTGCTGAAACTATTCACGGACATGATGGCTTCCTCGAGGAATGACTTGGCGCGCAGGCGGATGTCGCCGCGCAGATTGCAACCTATTAGTGTAATTCGTTTGGGTGGGAATTGCGTAGTAGCCCGGAGGAACGGTTTTTCAGATGGCTTGCACTTCTGAGATCGTGGTTTCCGAATCAGAGTGAAGCAGCCGGAGATGAGGGTATCTCCGGCTATTTCATTAGTGCTTACAGCACGTTGAGAGAGGCGCGCCGAGGGGAGACTCTATGCGAAGACGCGCCTCTCAGAACATCAATCGCCGGCGTGAGTCAGTTCTGGTTGTTTCTCGTCGCGAACGGTCCATTCACCTTCGGAGACGAAGCCTTTGGGTCGTAGGAATGGCCAGTCACCAGGCCGAGGACGAACCATCCCAGCACCAGCGCGCCGACGGCGAAGATGGTGTCGCCGATCATTCGCATCCAGCGCAGTTGATTCATGTGCCGGCGTCTGCAGAAATTCGGCCGAGCGGGCATACCAGGTTCCGTATTCAACCGACGCCCAGGTCTGCATCAGCCCGATGGGCAACACGCTGATCAGCACCATCAGCGCCAGCCCGATGTTGATGGCCCAGAAGGAAAACGGAGCGGCCAGTTCTTCCACGCCCTGCCGGGACGCAGGGCGCGCAGGCAGAACAGCATCAGGCCCAGGCCCAGCATGCCGTACACGCCGAACAGCGCCGTGTGCGCGTGGACCGCCGTCGTGTTCAAGCCCTGCATGTAATAGAGCGCGATGGGCGGATTGATCAGGAAGCCGAACAGTCCCGCGCCCACGAAATTCCAGAACGCCACCGCGACGAAGAAGTAGATCGGCCATTTGTAGGCCGCGACCCAGATTTGCTGCTGGCGCGAGCGCGCCAGGCGGATGTTCTCCCAGGCCTCGAATCCGATCAGCACCAGCGGAACGACTTCCAGCGCGCTGAACACCGCGCCAAGCCCGAGCACGATGTTGGGCGTTCCCGCGAAATAAAGATGATGGAACGTCCCGATGATTCCGCCCGAAAGGAACACCACCGTGGAGAACATGACGGCCCGCGTCGCCGTGGGAACCGAGAGCAACTTCAATCGGGTGAGCAGGAACGCAATGACGACCGTGGCGAAGACTTCAAAGAAGCCTTCGACCCACAGGTGCACCACCCACCAACGCCAGTATTCGGCCGTGACCAGATTGCTGCGTTCGCCGTACATCAGGCCCGCCGCGTAGAAAAGCGGGATCGCGATGCTGGAGAGTAAGAACATCAGCAAGCAGCGAGTGGTTTTGATCGCGCTTGGCCAAGCGCCGGCTTCAAAGCGCGCCACATCAGCCACAGCCAGAAGACCAGGCCACGAAGAGCAGGATCTGCCAGAACCGGCCCAGGTCCACGTATTCGTAGCCCTGCGTGCCGAACCAGAACCACAGTTGCCGAGCTTGTGCTGAATGCTCATCCATTCGCCGGCGAGCGATCCCACCACCACGAAGAGCAGCGCGCCGAACAGAGCGTTGACGCCCAGGCGCTGGCCCTTGGGTTCGACTCCGCTGACGGCGGGAGCGACATAAAGCCCAGTGGCCAGCCACGAGGTGGCGATCCAGAAGATTCCGATCTGCAGATGCCAGGTGCGCGTCACGGCTGTAAGGCAGCCAGCGGTCCAGCGGAATGCCGTAGAAGCCGGAGCCTTCCACGCCGTAGTGCGCGGTGATGGCGCCGAGACCCACCTGAACGACCCACAGCGCGGCGACCACGAAGAAATACTTGACGTGGCGCGTTGCGAAGGCGTGGGCTGAAGGCCCAGCAGCGGATCGCTCTCCGGCAGGAGTTCCTCGGCGACGGTGCGCGGCTGCGAGGCGAAATACCAGACCATGCCGCCCACGCCGGCGAGCAGCAGAACGAAGCTGATGATGCTCCACACGACGGCGCCGCTGGTCGGCTGGTTCCCGATCAGCGGTTCGTGCGGCCAGTTCTGGGTATAGGTGACGTCCTGCCGGGGCGATTGGTGGAAGCGGCCCAGGCGGTCCACCAGAAGAACGCGCTCATCGGCCCGTAGCTTTTCGGGATCGCTGAGCGCGCCTTGTGGATGGCATATTCGCGCGGCCGCGGCTGAATACATCCGCATAGTAGGGCTCGAGTTCGTCGAAGGCTGCAGCACGAACCGGATCGACGCGTGATCGGCCGGTGGCCGGGTCGTAAGTGTTGCGCCGCATGATGTTCTGCAGGCGCGGCTGGAGCGCCGCCTGCTGCTCAGCATCCAAGCGTACGTAGTTGGCCGCTCCCGACTGCTTTGCCCAGCGGTCGAGGATGAAGACGCATTCGCGATGCAGCCAATCCGCGCTCCAATCGGGCGCAACGTAGGAGCCGTGCCCCCAGACCGTGCCCACTTCCTGGCCGCCGATCGACTGCCAGGCTTTTTGTCCGTCCTGAATGAGTGCCACCGAATAAGACTGCCATCGGTGGTGACAACCTGCGAGGGGATCGGCGGGGCGTTGTTCAGGATCTTGATGCCCACGCCGCCCAGTACGGAAAGAAATCACCAGTACCAATGCTAGAGCGATCCATAGTTTCTTGTAGGACATCGTCGGAGCGCTCTCTTTCTGGTTGTATCGTCTATGTCTACTGGCTATTTATATCGGGTCGCGATATAGATGAAGGATGATGACCCTCCCGGGCCACAAATGCAACTGCTTTTAGGGCGGCTGTTAAGGGCGCTCTCTTCCATCGCAATGGCGCGGGGGAACAGGATGTTGTTTTCCAGGTGGATGTGCTGGTGCAGATCAGCTTCGAACTTCCAAGGCCTTGTACAGTGCGGTAGCTGATGCAGGCATCGGCCGGCGGGGCGTAACTGCCGCTGGCCTGGCGCAGGGGGCGGAGGGCTTCGCCGGCAGTCGTGCTCGTGCTCCATCATGGGAACGGGATTTTGCACGCTGCCGAAAGGCGGAGGCAAAACCGGCTCCCGCTGAAAGACCGCTTCTTCCATGCGGACGACGTAAGGAAACAATACCTTCTCTTCTTTCATCATGTGCATGGTCAGTTCCTGCGCCAGACGCTGAAAGGTGCCTTGAATCGCGATGAGTTCGGGATGGTTCTTGCCATGGACGGAGCACACCTTGGCGAACAGCGGGCCGAGCCGGGCAATTTCCTCGCGGGTGTATTTGTGATGGGTCTTGCTGATGTGGGGATGAGGTCTGCCGGCTTGCCAGAGATCCGGTTGTATCTTGGATATTCAGTGGGGTGCGGCCGTTTCCAGCGCTTCCAGCACCTCATCGATGGGAGGTTGGCTGTGCGGCAGGCTTGTTCCAGTGCTTCTTGCCGCCACAGCAATAGTTGATGCCTAACTTTTCAAAAATGCGGGTGGCGTTGGGGATTTCCACTGCGAGTTCGCGAACGGTCTTGGCCGAATTCAGATTCATGATTTCTCTCCCAGCGGCCTGAGTGTCTCGATCGCCGCGTGCAGTTCCACCATACGGTTGGGAGAGAGGCTTGCCTGTGACATTTGTCACGGCTAGGGAAAATAAAGTCGAAAGCGGGTTACTCGGCACCTTCGAGCTCGGCCTCGAGCGCCTTGAGGTTTGAAATGAGAACGGTGCGGCCATCAATTTGAATGAGGCCGGCGGCCTGCAATCGGCTGAGGTTGCAGAATCTAGGTTTTCGGACGGTACCAATTTGCGACGCTAATTCCTGGTTGTTGGCGGGCAGCAGGATTTCGGTGCCAGCCGACGTCTGCCTGCCCTCGCGTTGCGCGGATCGCAACAGGAATGCGGCGAGGCGGTGTCGCACGGTGGTGAAGGAAAGCTCCTCGATAATGCCAACCAAGCGGCGCAAGCGCGCACCAACGACGCGCAGAACTTTCAGGGCGACTTGCGGGTGGGTCAAGCACAACGATTGGAAGTCCTGCTTGCTGACGAAAAGCAAAGTGGCTTCGTCGACTGCAGCGACGGATGCGGGATAGGCGCCGCCATCGAAGACGGGCAATTCCGCCACCGAGCTTCCCGGGGCCGTCGATATTCAAGACCTGCTCACGACCATTCACGGAAGTTTTGAAGATGCGCACGTGTCCGGATTGAACAACGTAAGGCCGGTGCAGGGTTGACCCTCGCTAAAAACAATTTCACCTGATTGGAAGCCGCGCAGCACGGCGCGCTCCGAAAGAAAGGTCAGTTCGTTTTCGCTGAGCCCACTGAAGATGGGGACGCGAGACAGGGTCGCGCTGACGCTGTTCCTGGCATCGGCCATGCGGGTATTGTACTGGGGGCTGCCGGCGGGGAGGACGGCCTCTGCAGAGTCTCAGGCTGCCAGCACGCGCTCAATGGCAGGGATGAGGTCGAGGGCGAGGCGCCCTTCGTCGAGGCAAGCGTGGGCTCCCGCCTCGAGAGCACGTGGCAAAAGCACAGCGGGATCGTGCTGGCTCATGACTACAATCTTTGCCGCCGGGACTTTATCGCGAAGCAATTTGGCGACGTCGAGTCCGCTCATGCCGGGCATACTGATATCCAGAAGAACACAGTCGGGCGCGGACA
>CAVRLM010000009.1:0-483496 GCA_963722365.1 uncultured Acidobacteriaceae bacterium | reverse complement strand
TCTGGCGAAACTCTCGCTCAAGGCACGATCAGTGTCCGAGGGCGCTCCTACGTTGGAAATTACTGACGAGCATCTCACGACTCCCGGTTCGACTCCCGGAACAATCGCCTACATGTCGCCAGAGCAGGTAAGGGGCAAGGAACTCGATCCGCGCACCGACTTGTTCTCATTCGGCTCTGTCTTGTATGAGATGGCAACCGGAGCTTTGCCGTTTGGCGCTGACACCTCTGGTCTGATGTTCGACGCAATCCTGAACCGTGCTCCTGTTGCGCCTAGACAACTGAATCCCCAACTGCCTCCTCGGCTCGAAGATGTCATCACAAAATGTCTTGAGAAAGATCGAGACCTCCGCTACCAGCACGCTTCGGAGGTTCGCACCGACCTGCAACGGCTCAAACGAGATTCGGAGTCGGCGCGATTGACGCTGACACAGCCGACTGTGCAGCCGAAACGATGGTCGCGTTGGCGAGTCCTTGCCGCAGCGTGCGGGGTCGCCGTCGTCGCCATTCTGCTCGTGGTCGGCGCGAGGTGGAAAGGCTCTGGGACGCCCCTGCGCACAACGCTCTCGCAGGTGACATTTGCCGAGGGAGTCGAGGAGTATCCGGCGTGGTCGCCTGATGGCAAGGTGCTCCTCTACACGGGGGAGGTCGGCAAAATCCGAAAGATTTTCCGCAAGGATTTGGCTTCTGGTCAGGACTCGCAACTGACGCGTGGGGATTCTGACGAACTCCAGCCAGCGTGGTCACCTGATGGCAAGCAGGTTGCATTTGTGCGTGCCCACCAGCCCGACGTGAAGCTACAGCCCGGCGATGTGTTTGGCATGTTTCAAGAGGGAGACGTATGGGTACTCGATCTCGCGTCCGGCGAAGAAACCAAACTTGTTGAGAACGCCTTCAATCCGGCTTACTCGCCCGATGGACAGCGCATAGCAGTGGATGCGTCTTGGGCTGCCCCACGTCGTATCTGGGTACTCGACCGCCAAGGCCACAACCCTCAGCAGGTCACGACACGATACGAGTGAGGAGGTCGCCCATGTCGCACCTGCTTGGTCTCCTGATGGCAGGAAGATTGTCTTCCAGAATCTTGTGCGGACGAAGTTCGACATTCGGACGGTGAACCTCGACTCGAAGCAGATGAACTGGATCACCAACGACTCCCTCACCAACATACGCCCGTCATGGTCACCGTCAGGCAGGTTCATCTATTTCTCCTCGTACCGAAGCGGCGGCATAAACATCTGGCGAGCGCGAGTGAACAAGGATGGAACGCTAAGCGGGTCATTGCAACAGGTGACCACCGGAGCCGGACAGGACGTTGAGGTCGCCGTCTCGCCCGACAGCAAGCGCCTCGCCTATGCTACGCTGCGCCAGAACGCCGACATCTGGAGACTTCCGGTCTCTCCGCAAACCGGGCTTTCAAACGGGACGCCGGAGGCGGTCATCAGCACGACACGAGAAGACAGCAGAGGCTCATGGTCACCTGACAGCAAAATGGTTGCCTTCAACTCCGACCGTGCTGGAGACATGAACATCTGGCTGTTCTACGCTCGCCGACTCAAGCACGCGGCAACTTACCACGGGGCACGGAGGCGATTTCCAACCAACTGGTCGCCCGACGAGAAACAAGATCGCGTTCTTCTCTTCGCGTTCGGGAAGCCCGAATATCTGGGAGGTAGAGATCGCCAGCGGAACTCTGAGGCGTCTGACATCGAACTCCGGCGTGAACGTCAATCCGTTCTACTCGCCGGACGGAAAACTGATCGCCTACCAGTCCGACCAGAGCGGTCGGCTTGAGGTCTGGGTCATGAACGCAGACGGTAGCAACCCGCGTCGGTTGACGAATGTTGGCGTGACGGGGCATTTCATGCGCTGGGCTGCCGACGGATTGGGCATTGTTTTCCGCTGCACGTGCAACGGAAAGCCTGCAACGATGAAGGTGTCCGTCAGCGGAGGCGAACCGCAACCCTTTGCGGAAACGATGATGGGCGGCTCGCACATGTCTTTTTCACCGGATCGCACCCGCATCATGGATGTCGTAGGGCACAAGGTACTCTGGGTTTCGCCAGTCAACGGAGGAAAGCCGGAGAAGGTCTACGAATTCCCCGACCCCGACGTAAGAATCGACTACCCGGTCTGGTCGCCGGACGGGAGATGGGTGATGTTCGACCGCTTCCGCCCGCAGGGAGGCGACATCTGGGCTATGAGCGGCGTGGAGTAGCGAAGAGGGCTGCCATGAATCGAGAACGGGCGCTGAAGGTTGTATTGGTGTTAGTGGGGCTGATCTTCTTGTTTGGTGTCTACCCATTGATGATGTTTCTGTGGTCGAGCGGCTGGCGATGGCAGCCGAACCAGCCGGAATACGAGCAGATGATCCTTGGGGTCTATGCCACGCTGGGAATTTTCCTGCTGCTCGCAGCGCGTAATCCGTCCGAGAATCGCAGCCTCATCGCCTTCACGGCGTGGTCGAGCCTTGTTCACGCCGCTATTATGGCTGTTCAGGCATTCCAGCATCCAAGCGAACACGGACACCTGCTAGGCGACATACCCGCGCTCGTCATAGTGGGCGTTGCCCTGCTCGTGCTGGCTCCGGCAAAGCAGTCAGTAGGGCAAACGTCGGCAGTTGTTGGTGCATAAGCCGAAAATTGTGAGATAAACTTGGCTCCACTTTCGTGAGGCGAACAATGGTATTTGTTCGGTCAATGGGACGCTGGGCAATGACTGCCCTAGTCATCAACTGCATCATTGGGGGTGGAATATTCGGTCTGCCGGGTGAACTCACGCACCTGCTAGGACGAGCCAGCCCGTTCGCCATGATTCTTGCCGCGCTGGGCATGGCGGTGATCGTATCATGTTTCGCTGAGGTTGCTTCTCAGTTCTCCGAACCCGGTGGAGCTTACCTGTACGTTCGTACCGCGTTCGGACGCTTCGCTGGGATGCAAATCGGTTGGTTCGATTTACTCAACATGATCGCGACGATAGCCGCCCTCTCCAATCTTTTCGTCGACTACCTTGCGACTTTTTTCCCGTCTACTCAGTCCACTTGGAACCGTGCGTTGGTAATGGCAATTCTCATCGCGATTCCTGCGGCAGTGAACTATCGCGGAGTGCGCAGTGGGGCTAACCTGAGCAGTTTGATGACGCTCGCTAAGCTGTTGCCGCTTGCCTTGCTGATCGTTTTCGGGGTAGCGCGATTCGCGCAGCACCCAGAGATTATTCGCCCCTCCGAGGTCGTGTCTCACGGACTCTCTAACTGGGTGCGTGCCATGGCGCTCCTCCTGTTTGCCTTTGGGGGATGGGAGGATTCAATCCTTCCAACTGGCGAAATCAGAGAACCACGCAGAACCATTCCCTTCGGCTTGGGCATGGGACTAGTCGGATGCGCAGCGATCTACATGCTGTTGCAATTCATAGTCGTGGCAACAATTGGAACGACGAGCACTGATGCGCCCTTGACAGCCACCGCTTCAGTCCTGCTCGGACGTGGAGGGGCTGCATTCGTCGTGATCGCCGCTTTGGTATCCATATATGGCTGGATTTCAGCGTCAATGTTGTATGCGCCGAGACTCGCTTATGCGCTATCAGCACAAGGCGATTTTCCGACTGTCTTCGCGAGACTACATCCTCGTTTTCAAACACCCACGATTGCCATCCTGTTCTATGCAGTCACCGGATGGGCGCTTGCATCGAGCGGTACTTTCCTTTGGCTGGTAGCTCTTACCTCCGGCACACTGATGGTCTTGTACGCTGGAGTCTGCGCCTCCCTCATCCGTTTGCGCAAAGTGCGTCCGAACGCAGATGCCTTCAGAATTCCATTCGCCCCGGTGCTGAGCATAGTTGGAATCGCAATCGCGCTGGCACTGATGACAGGACTTAAGCGCCGAGAACTTTTCCTGATGGGTGTTACCGCGCTGATTGCCGCTCTCAACTGGCTGTGGGCAAGGCGTCATCACTTGGACTTGGAGCCGAAATCTTCAGCGGCGGCATCGGCTCCTGTATCGCTTCCTTGATCTAGTCGCAGAATAGGAGGTCGGCATGATTGCTCGGCAGTGGATTGGTGAAACACTGGAATCAGATGCCGATACCTACGCCAAGTATTTGAAGGAAACTGGCGTCAAAGAAATTAGAGCTACCAAAGGTAACCAAGGGGTCTGGCTGATGCGGCGAGTTCGCGAGGGCAGAGCCGAGTTCATGGTCATTTCCATGTGGGATTCGCTTGAGTCCATCAAGGCATTCGCCGGACATGAGTATGAAAACGCCGTTTACTATCCCGAAGACACGAAGTTCCTCCTGAACCTTAGTCCGCACGTTTCACATTACGAAGTGCTGGTCTGCGTCGCACCATGAGCTTAGAACAGCGTGCGAAATACCGGAGGCGACATCTGAGCGATCAGCGGCGGGGATCAGGCGATGGGCGCTTTCTCACTTCGGATAGCAGACTACCTCGGCGTGTCTGGCAGCGCCTTGCGCTGTGAACATATCGTCGCAGATTAGGCAACTGCGTATGCCGTGACCAAGGGCAATGAACACCTTGCCGACGTGGTCGGCGCTCGCGAGCGCCCGCCGAGTATCCTCGGAGTCGCTCGCGATCCCGTCGACGATCTTCCTAGACATGCGCTGCCTGTGCGATGCCCGCATTCTGAAGTACAGGAGGATTGCTGCCCGCTTCCTTCACGAGCCTGCATACCGATGCGCGGGAGATGCGGTGCTTATTAGCAACTTCGGTCAGGGACATACCGGAGCGACGATCTTGGAGGACTTGCTCGCGGTTGACGTCGAGCCTCGCACGCCCGATCTGTCGTCCTTCGGCACGGGCGCGAGCCATGCCAGAACGAACTCGTTCGATGAGCAATGCTCTCTCCATTTCTCCTAAGACCGCGACGATGCCGAGGAACGCCCGCCCCAGCGCTCCCGACGTGTCGAACGCCTCGCGCAAGGATACGAACTGGACTTCGCACGAATCGAGTTCGTCGAGAACCTGAAGGAAGTGTCTCGTTGAGCGTGCAAGACGGTCACACGACCAAACAATCAGCACATCAAAGTGCCGTCTCCGGGCGTCTTCCAGCATGCGGTCGAGCGCCGGGCGGCGTGCCTTCGTGCCGCCGATCCCGTGGTCTACATACTCCTGCTCTTGAGCGACGCTCAGCCCACGCCGCTGCGCATATTCGCGGAGGTCTCTTAACTGGGTCTCAGGGTGCTGGTCTACCGTGGAAACGCGGACGTAAAATGCGGCTCGCTTCATCGGCTGGTTTCCTCCAAGGTTCATTGTAGTACGTAGATACGTATATGCGTATGGCACAGAGGAGCCACGTCCAATGCACCACCGTGTAGTACGCAGTTACGTAAATACGTGTACAATGGTTTTCGAGTAGCAACCTTGAAGAAAAAGACCCCAGTCCGCAGATCGCAGACGCGAGTGGCAGGCGCTAGGACGGCTGGTAGTACGACCGACGAGACGCCTGTTGCGCTGACGCTCAAGGTCGATCACGCGACATACGTTCGCCTTTGCACGCTGGGAGCTACTGAGCGCCGCACGAATCAGGACATCCTCCAGCAGGCGCTCCAAGAATATCTCGACCGAAGAGAACGGTGATCGTCCGCCATTAGCAAAGTGCCTCCCCTGAAAGCTCAGAGATGTCACAGGAGGTCATCTTGTCTACCAAAGCAGCCGCCGTCCCGTCCGCGCACGAAAGTATTGAATGCCCCTTGTGCTCTGGCGCGGGCGAACTCACCCGCGCAGAGATTCTGGATCGTCTCGGCGTCAAGGACTTTGCCCGCGTCGCCCAGCTTTCCGCCGAGGAAGCATTCCGCCTGCTTCAGAAGCAAGCACGACCGCGAGCACCAGAACGCTTGGTCGCGCTTCGAGACGGAACTCGCGAAGCGCACCGCCGAGATCAGGGAGCGCCACAAGGACGAACTGCGCCTCGCATTGTCCGAAAAGGAAAGCCTCACCCGCCGAGTCGAGGATTCCTTGCGGGAGATCGCCCAGCTTCGCGAGAAGAACCAGCTACTGGAAGGCGAGATGTCGAAGGTCGCCCGCATCGGCAAGCGCGAGGAGATGGATTTCGCCGAGGAGGCGCGGACTTGGGCTGGGGTTTGGATCAGCGACAAGCTGCCGCGCAACGGCGACTTCATTCTCGCGTACCGCGCCCCGAACGGCGATCCTACCGAGCCGAAAATTCTCATCGACAACAAGGACAAATCGGCTATCGCCGAGAGCGACATCGAGAAGCTGGTGCGCGATGCCGAGGAGCGCTCGATCGCGGTCGCCGCGCTGGTCACCCGCGAGGAGAGTCAGCTTCGTCAGGTTGACCGAGAGGCGCGGTGGAGACGCACGGACGGAATCTGGCTGCTAAGGACGACTCGGCAGTGGATCGTTCGCGATCTCGACCTGCTACAGCCCCATCTTCGAGAGGATGCGAGTTGAAGGGTTCGACCTGCTGGAGAGGAACGCGGTGCTCGCGGAGGAATTGCGCCGGACATTCCCTGAGATCGACCGGATCGAGAAGGAACTAGGCAAGGCGTCGAAGGCGATCCAATCTGTGTCGGCGTTGGTCGTGCGCTACAGGGAGCGGCTGCGGGAACTCTGCGACTCTTCAGCGAGTCGAGGATTAGCAATCGCCCCAGAACGGGACGGCAGTATGCCTAGTGCTTCGCAATACCAACTGGAGGGAAACGGACGATGATTAGCGCGATTTTTCGCCATCTGTTGTCGCTCGGGGTTTACACACTTATTTTCGTTCCCTTGCTGACGGTGTTCCCCATCTTCAGCTTGGCTACGCCTTTCATCATTTGGTTGCACCCCTCCGGTTACAACTACCTGTTCGCGGAAGTGGCTTTCTGGGGCGGTCCGTGGGGATGCGCCTTCTGGATGATTTTCTTCAGCCCAGTAGCTCAAAGCAGGCGGCTGTGGAAGAAAGCGGGGTATTCAGTTCATGAGTGGCGTGACGACCATGGTGGCTACTTGCACACGCTTTCAAGTTCAGTCGGCTGGATGTTCTTTGCTCTTTTCTTTTCGATGTTTGCTGAGCTTGTGCTCTTTTTCGTAGTTTGGAAATTTCATCTCGGTGGACTTCTGTTCGTCAGTGTTCTCCCTTTCTGCACCTTCTCGCCGATTTTTGTCTCGTGGCTGCGTAGCAGAGAAGCGTAGCGCGGATGCCATGCCAGCAGGAGGAAGATTGATGGACTATGTTCATGTGTTCGTGCTTGCGGACATTGTGTCTTGACGAGGACGGTGAGATCAGGAGCCGAAACGTTGCTGTAACCTTCGATATGTTCGAAGCGGAAGACCACAGAAACAAGGGCGTGGAGAACGGCTACGACACGTTTGTTGTGCCCGGTGACTGGCGCGAGGAGCAATGAGAGAACTCGCAAAAGCATTTCTCGCGCAGGGCAAGACGGTCAGGGCGGCAGCGCTGATGTTGAACCTGATCAAGACGGAGCCGACGCCGGAGAACCTCGAATTGCTGGCGGAAATCTACATGCAGCAGGGACTTTTCGATGACGCGGCAGAACTTTATCTGCGCGTCGTGAAAGCGGGGTTGAAATGAAGCCCTAATGCACGAGGAGGCACTGCGGTGAACATGAGAATCAGCAAATCAAAGATTCGTTGCGGGCTGCCAGTGCCTCAAGCGGCTTTATTGGCAAGTTCAGCAGCCGGAACTCGCCGCACAGCCGATGCTGCCGCAGAGGCGATCATCCAGCAGGGACACGAGGTCGGCATGCTCGCCCGCACGCTGTTCCCCGGAGGAGTCGAGGTTCGATTGCTCCCGTGGACTAGTTGACGCGATCCGCGCAACGCGAGCACTAGTTGCTAACCCGGAGGTGCCAGCGATTTTCGAAGGTGTGTTTGAGCACCAAAATGTGCTCGTGAAAGTGGACATCTTGCATCGGCGTCGGGACGGTCGATGGCGCCTGATTGAAGTCAAGTCCACGACCGAAGTTAAGGATCACCACCTCGAAGACGTCGCGATCCAATATCGCGTGGTTTCCCGGTCTGGGCTGGATGTAGCCTCTGCGTGTCTGGCGCACGTCAACCGCGGCTATGTCTTCGAGGGCGGCTCCATCGACCCGCGAAGATTCTTCCGGATTCGCAATCTGACTCGGCGAGTCGAGCGGTTGCAGCCCAAGCTGACGTTCCAGCTACGATCGGAGTTCACCGTCCTCGCCATGCCGACAGCGCCGGACATCGCTCCCGGTCGGCACTGCACTGATCCCGTCACTTGCGAGTTCTTCGACCACTGCAATCCGCCGCGCCCAGACGACCACATCGGCTACCTGCCGCGTATCCACGCGAGTGCGATTGGAGGAACTGGAGGAGATGGGCATCGAGTCCATCCGCGACATACCCGATGACTTTGACTTGACGGAGATTCAGCGGCGTGCGGCTACGTGCGTGCAGACCGGAGAGCCGTGGTTCGCACCGGAACTGGCGACAGTGTTGAATGGAGTTGAAGTACCCGCTCCGCTTCGCCGACTTTGAGACCATGAACCCGGCGATCCCACGCTTTGCGGGTATGCGTCCCTACGACCACTTGCCTTTTCAATGGTCGGTGCATGTACAGCGACAACCGGGCGCGGAGCCAGAGCACTACGAGTTTCTCGCCACAGACGCGAGCGATCCCCGGCGCGAGTTCATTTCGTCACTCTTTGCCATGCGCTGGGCGAAACGCGGAAGTATCGTCGTGTATTCCTCGTTCGAGTCGCAGAGGCTTTCGGAACTTGCAGTGTGGTTGCCTGAACATGCAGAGCGGATCAACGCGATCCAAGCCCGCCTCTTCGATCTGCTGCCTGTCGTGCGGGAGCACACTTATCATCCGGCATTCGCAGGCTCCTACTCCATCAAGTCGGTCTTGCCCGCGCTCGTGCGCTATGGCAGCTACTGTAGCAGGAACCCGCGCTCCGCTGTCGTACTGTGCTAACTTGCGGGCGGCAAGGATCGCCGCCATGATCCCGATTACGCGCTTCCTGCCCTCATCCATGGAGATCATCGTACATCTTCGCCTTTTGTTCGTCTATAATGGGTTCGGCTGCTGGTGCGCTGCCACTCTATGTGGAATTTCATCGATGACTCCGGATCGTTTTCTTGGGGGAACAACAAAGGCAAATCCCTTTTTTGTGGAGTCACGGTATCCGACGCAGAATTACCGGAACTGGAGAAACGCTTCATCGCATGGAAACGAACTATCGTCGGGGACAGCGGTCAAGAGTTGAAGGGGAGCCAACTCACCGCGAACCAATTAGTGTCTTTCGCAGCGAAGGTCTTGCCGCCGTCGAGTAATGTCGTCTTGACAGTCGTGGGAGGCGACACAAGCGTAACGGCTGAATCCTATGTCGAGAAGATGCGGGATCAATCCGCTGAGCTATTCCGTCTGTCATCAGAATTGTGCGCCAAATACACGAGCGAGACAAACCGGAACGAGAAGATCGTTGAGTTTTATCGGCAAATGAGTGGCTGGGTTAGGAAACGCAGCACCCCAAATTGTTTGTGGATAGTAGTTCTCTTGCAGACGATCTTTGACACTTTGCAACATGGGATCGTCCGCTTCGCCGATCCGGAATTCAGTCGCGAATTCGAGAACATCGAATTCGTGATCGACAAGAGTTTCATCCAGAGGGATGAACACCTTCAATTTTGGAAGGAATGGCTCCGTGCTGACTTGATGAAGTCAAGCCGTGAGTCCATTATGACCATCAAAGAATGGCCCCCTGACCATCCCTACAAGAAGAAGTACATGATGCATAAGGGGCTGTACGATTACCGAGACCTTTTTCGCGAGCACACTGTGTTCCGCGATTCGAAGTCGGTAGTCGGGTTACAGATCGCCGACATTTGCGCGAATATCTGCTACCGATTTTACCGTGATGATCGCAAGGACATTCGTGCCTATACGTTGCTTTGGCGAAGGATAATGTGCAAGGGCGGGGCGGAAATTCATGTAATAACGGTTGACGACAGAAGTCTCCATAAGGGAGACCTGAACGAATTAGTAGGCGTGTTGGACGTGGACGAATACAAACGGTTGGCTGAAGACAAGGACAAAGCTGGCGGGGCAGGGATGGAATATGAATGAGTTCATTACGTCAGACATCGTCACCGACTGGGAGGCGCAGTTTGCCCTGACGGGACTTCTGACTTGTGACTATTTTAAGAAGTACCGGGAGGGATACTATGCTGCCAGAGAAGCAGGCTGCCTCAACCGCTATCGAAACTACGTAACATTGCTGGAAAACTTGAACGACATTCATGACTACAATGAGCAACACGCGAAGTCTTACGCCAAGCGGTTTCGCGATGCGTCAAAGGACTGGCGAAACTGTGAAGCAATATTCTCAGAAGTGATCGTATATCGTGCCTACATTCGGCACGTCTACGAAGGTCTGATAAGGGGCATTCACCTTCAAGAAGCCGAGTCTGACATCATCGTGGAACGACTCAATGGTTCAAAGATGTTTCTCGAAGTGTTTTGCGTGATGCCGGATTTCCCGTTGCCTGAGGACGGGAAATTCAGCATCTATGATGTTAAGACTCACACTCAAACGGCAATGGCATCGATCCGTCAGAAACTCCTTCGCAAGATTTCGAAACAGAAGCAACTCAGCAAAGCGCGGGAGAATTTCGCTGTCATAGAATTGAACGACGTAAGCATAGCCGGGGATTTCGCAGTCCTTTCATCGCTTTCTAGCGGATATAAACTCAATCTTGATGTGCAAAACCAAAGAGTCGTTTCGAGCGGCTACGATTGGTCGAACTCGGTCTTTGACGATCCGAGCACCGCGTTTCTGAAGGGAATCATCTATTTCAGCTTGGGTGACTATGAATCTCGAAAATTCATTTTTAATCCCAAGTTCGTCCAAAACTCTTAATCTGCCACTGCGCAACGCGGTCGCTGGGGTGGTCACAAAGGCTCCCGCACCTCTGAAACGCCCAGCCGACCTGAACCCCTCCCGGCAGCCAAATCGCCGCAGAATCGGCTTCCTGAGAGGTCACGCAAGGCACAGCCGCCCATGGGAAAATGAAGCCCCACGATGAATGCCGCAATCCCAGAACGCAGACCCGCGACCGAGGAAATCTCCGGCGTGATCGAGCGGGTCACCTTCCACAACGACGAAAGCGGCTTCTGCGTCCTGCGCGTGAAAGCACGCGGGCAGCGGGAGGAGACGACGGTCGTCGGGTCGCTGCCTTCGGTGACCGCAGGGGAATGGCTGAGCGCGGAGGGCTGGTGGGTCAGGGACAAGGAGCACGGGCTGCAATTCAAGGCGACGACCATGAAGACCGTGCCGCCGACCACAGCCGAGGGGATCGAGCGGTATCTCGGCAGCGGCTTGGTCAAAGGGATCGGACCGATTCTCGCGAAGAAGCTGGTCGGGCGGTTCGGAGCCGAGGTTCTAGCCGTGATCGAGAACCGAGCCGCAGAACTGCAAACGGTCGATGGCATCGGTCCCAAGCGCCGGGAGCGGATCGCGCACGCATGGCAGGAGGCAAAGCAAGTCCGCGAGATCATGCTGTTCCTGCACAGCCACGGCGTGAGCACCAGCCGGGCGGTGCGAATCTTCAAGACCTATGGCGAGCAGGCAATCGAGAAGGTGCGGAGCAATCCCTACATGCTGGCGAAAGACATCTACGGCATCGGCTTCGCGACCGCCGACCAGATCGCGCAGAAGGTCGGGATTCCTCGGGACTCGCTCAACCGGGCTAGGGCGGGCATCGACCACGTGTTGCTGGAAGCGACTTCGGACGGACATTGCGCGTTGCCTCTGGAGAAACTCAAGCTGGCGGCGGTGAAGCTGCTGGAGGTGCCCGAAGGGACTGTCGAGCAGGCGTTGTCGCAGATGCTCACTGGCGGATCCCTGCTGCTGGAGGAGATCGACGGCGATCCCCTGATCTTCTTGCCGCACCTGAGGAGGGCAGAAGAAGGCATCGCGGCAAGGATCAAGAGCCTAGCTGAAGCGGAGCCGATCTATCCGCCGATTGATTTCGAGAAGGCGGTCGCGTGGTGCGAGCGCCAAACGGGCAAGACGCTCGCCCCCAGCCAGCGCGAGGCGCTGAAGACGGTGCTCGCGAACCGTGTCGTAGTCATCACCGGAGGACCGGGCGTGGGCAAGACGACGCTCGTGAACTCGATCCTGATGATCCTGCGTGCCAAGGGCGTGAAGTGCCTGCTGTGCGCCCCAACCGGAAGGGCGGCGAAGCGGCTCACCGAAACCACGGGCATGGAAGCGAAGACGATTCATCGCCTGCTGGAGATTGATCCAGCAACCGGGCGGTTCAGCAGAAACGAGTCGAACACGCTCGCCTGCGGTCTTCTGGTCGTGGACGAAACCTCGATGGTGGACGTGCCGCTGATGCACTCGCTGGTGCGGGCTGTCCCCAACCGCGCCGGATTGGTTCTGGTCGGGGACGTAGACCAGCTTCCGTCCGTGGGACCGGGCACGGTGCTTGGGGACTTGATCGAGAGCGGTGTCGTACCAGTTGTGCGGCTCACCGAAGTGTTCAGGCAGGCTGCGGACAGCCACATCATCACCAACGCGCACCGCATCCGCCGAGGGCAGATGCCCGATATGCGCGGAGCCGACCCGAGTTCCGACTTCCACTTTGTCGAGCGGGACGATCCGGAGAAGATCGTGGCAACGCTGGTCAAGCTCGTGCAGGAGAGGATTCCAGAACGGTTTCGTCTCGACCCGATCCGCGACGTGCAGGTTCTTTGCCCGATGAACCGGGGATCGCTCGGCGTGCGCGAACTGAACACAGCCTTGCAGAAGGTATTGAACCCAGCCCGACCCGGTCAGCCCGCGGTGGAGCGGTTCGGATGGCGATTCCAGATAGGCGACAAGGTCATCCAGACGGAGAACGACTACGACAAGGACGTGTTCAATGGCGACGTGGGGATCGTCGAGCGAATTGATGCCGTCGAGCAGCAGGTCGCCGTGCGCTTCGACGATCGGCTGGTGAAGTACGACTTCGGGGAATTGGACGAGATTTCGCTGGCTTACGCGATCACGATCCACAAGTCGCAGGGATCGGAGTTCCCGGCAGTCGTGATCCCGCTCGCCACGCAGCACTACATGCTGCTACAGCGCAACCTGATCTACACGGGGATCACGCGGGGCAAGCGGCTGCTCGTGCTGATCGGGCAGAAGAAGGCGCTGGGTATCGCGGTCCGCAACGACCGACCGCAGAGGCGGTATTCGGGGCTGCTGGCTAGCCTCAGACGCGACAGCAACAGACGGGCGGGGATGGATTGAAGGGAAGCACCCCGACCGCGAGGTGCGATAATTGCGTCGCAACAGGTGGTGTTGTCCAGCAGCAGAATCGCAATGGGAAAGTTCTCACCGACAAAGCTACATGGCGACTGCGAGGAGATCGCCAACCCGTCTACCGCATACGGTCGTCGGCGGCGCAACTGGATCGACGCCCACGGCTCCGTTCCTGCTGGGCAGGTTGTCGATGCCTCGTGCGGCAACCAGCGCTGCATCGCGCTGCAGCACGCCTACCTCCGTCCACGCGTCGAGCAGCCGGGCACGTACCGCAAGATCGCCGACCGCGTCCACAGGCTCAAAGTCGGTCACCACTTCGATGTTCGGGCGTCGGCACTGACGAGAGGAGCCGCAACCGATTCCGCTCCGGCTTGTACGCGGCTGCTCGGCTGGACAAGGTCTCGGTGCGCGGGCAGCCGGACGGGAGCGTGCGCGTCACGAAGGTCGGGGAGTGGTCGAGCGTGCGAGCTTGAAGCACAGGCGCGGAGCCACAGCGCCAGTTTCGAGCTAGAAAAATGTACTGCTTTTGTACTGCCGATCTGCGAATGGAGGGGTTTTCTGCGTTTGTTGCGGAAGATCGGCAACATCGTCAAAACCCGTGTCAGCATTGGTTTTGCTTGTATTCTTGAGAAATTTAAGTACGATTGTTTCGGCGGTCGGAATCTCCGGGTGTGGTTCGAGTCCTACCTGAGGAGCCATTCTTTCAGTATCTCTCTTTGAGCGTGCAACTTCCGCAGTCCCAAAAACCCCTTTGACGGAAGTTTGACGTGTCTTCACACCTAGCAGCCCGTGGTGCAAGTCTGGATACGTGAAGCAAAAACTGATGTGATCCACAGGGATAGTTCGTAGAATGCGCGCATGGCAATGAGCAAGAGAAGCGGCGGGGAGAAGCAAGAAGACATCTGGATCGCGCATACGGAGTTGGCGGTAGCGCCCGGGCATCCTTTCTATAAGCGGTTGAATGAGTTACTGGAGGGTGCAGGGTTCGATGAGTTGGTGGAAGGATTGTGTGCCCGTTTCTATCACGCGCGACTGGGACGGCCGTCGCTGCGACCCGGGATTTACTTTCGGGCACTGCTGGTCGGATATTTCGAGGGCATCGAGAGCGAGCGTGGGATCGCATGGCGGCTGGCCGATTCGCTGGCGCTACGACGGTTTCTGGGGATTGGACTGGACGAGCAAACCCCGGATCACTCGACGATCTCGCGGACCCGGCGGTTGATCGACATCGATCGGCATCGCGAGGTGTTCGCGTGGGTGTTGGGAGTGTTGGCCGAACGGGGATTGCTGAAGGGACAGCGGATGGGCATCGATGCGACCACCTTGGAAGCGAATGCGGCGATGCGGTCGATTGTGCGGCGCGATACTGGGCAGACTTACGACGAGTTCTTGCGGGGATTGGCGAAGGCGTCCGGGATCGACACGCCGAGCCGCGAGGACCTGGTGCGGTTGGACCGGAAGCGTAAGAAACGAACCTCGAACAAGGAGTGGAAGAGTCCAGCGGACGGGGACGCGCGGATCGCGAAGATGAAAGATGGGCGGACCCACTTGGCGCACAAGGCGGAGCACGCTGTGGACATGGACACGGGGGCCATTGTGGCGGTGACGTTGCAGGCCGCCGACCAGGGGGATACGACTACGCTGGATGAAACCTTGTGCGAGGCCGGGGAGCAGATAGCAGAACAGATCCGACGCGAGGCCGAGTCGCGGCCCCAGGACAAACCGAAGGTCCATTTGCAGGGGATAGAAGAACTGGTGACGGATAAGGGCTACCACAGTAGTGCGGTGGTCCAGCGGATGAAGAGTTACGAGGTGCGCACCTACATACCGGAGAAGAAGCCGAAAGGGCGGCGCGACTGGCAAGGCCAGCGTGCAGAGCAGCAGGCGGTGTACCAGAACCGGCGACGGGTGCGGGGCGAGTACGGCAAGAGCTTACTGCGACGGCGCGGGGAGTTGATCGAACGTAGCTTCGCGCACTGCTACGAGACGGGCGGCATGCGGCGCTGCCATCTGCGAGGACGGGAGAACATTCTGAAGCGGCAACTGGTCCATGTCGGAGCGTTCAACTTGAGTCTGATTCTGCGCAAGCTGCTGGGAGCGGGTAAGCCGCGCGAGCTGAAAAACCGCGCTGGGCAAGCATTTTGGCGACTCTTATGCTCTTTGTCATGCTGGATGGCGGGCGGTGTCATCACCCGGCAACCTCATCGCCCGACTAGCCTGCGGATGGCACCCTCTTTCCGGTGCCGCACACCTCGTCATCGCTCGCCCATTTTCCGTAGTTCTGCCACGGGCTGCTAGGCTAAGGCAAGATTCCTTCCGCCGAAGTGCCTCAGGCTCAAGGAGATCATAGCGATGGCGAATAAACGCGTGCGGTTGGTGAGGAATGTCAAAGTGAACGGGAAGCCCACTTTCGTGGCTCCTGTGATCACCCCCAAGGGTTCAGTCAGCGATTGAAGGTTCCGGCTGATGCCGGGATTTGGTACATCCGCTGGGAAGAAGGCCACAGGCCGAAATGGCAACGGTGCCAGTCGATGTCGGACGCAGCCCATCAGAAGACCCGCAAAGAAATCGAACTCCAGGCCGTCTCGGTCGGAATCGACATCAAGGCAAGCAACCCGTCCCGGCTCCGGCTGACGGATGCCATTCAGCAATACATCGAAGACCAGAAACTTCTGCAGCGTAGCGCAAAGACTCTGGCCAACCACCGCGTCACCACCCAGACCTTCCTGAAATCCTGCTCCAAGACCTTCCTCGATCAAGTGGATCGTACGGACCTTTTGAAATACGCTGCCAGCCTTCGGAAGAACGGTTTATCGGAGCGGACGATCCACACGCGCTGGATCTCAATGCTGACCATTCTGAAGTTCTTCGGGATACGAGGAGTGACGAAGCGCGGTGACGCTCCCCGCTACGTGGAAAGCGAGCCAGAGGCGTACTCCCAGGTGGAACTGGACACGCTCTTCGCACGCTGCAAGCCGGACTACCACGTCCTGTTCAACTTTTATCTGCGGACTGGCTTCAGAATGCAGGAGGTAATGTACCTACAGCGTGCTGACTTGGACTTCGAGAATCGTACGGTGAGAGTGAAGGCGAAGCCGGAGTATGGCTTTGTCCCGAAGCGATGGCACGAGCGCACGATTCCTCTCGAAGAAGGACTCGCCGTGGTATTAGAGGCTCGTTGCAAGCGTTTGAAGCAATCCGACCTCGTTCTTCCCCACACGAAACGGCAAGGCGAACGGCAAGCATCGGATCGCACTGACGCGGGTGGCGAAGAACGCAGGCATGGACGACAGTAGGTTCTGGCTGCACAAGTTTCGCGCAACTGCAGCAACGAATTGGCTGCGTGGCGGGATCGATCTGAGGACGGTCCAGATGCTGCTCGGGCACCGCTCGCTTGAATCTACGTTGCGTTATTTGAAGCCGATGGCTGGCTCGGACCTTCATCAAAAGATGAGCGGCCTGTATGCTGCAACATCGGCTGAGTGTGACTCGACTGAAAAGGGGTTTTGAGTGTAATGGCCTTCCATGAGAAGGCCGGTCGGAGTCAAGTCGATTCTTGTTTGGCTTCGTTGAACAAAGGTTTTCTCTCCCGCCGAGTGGCCACTGTCGCCATGCTTCCATTCGCACTCTCGAGGAGCGATTCGTTCGCTCGGTGCATATTGGGCGTTCTCGTTTCAGCCGGTGCTGCTATCTGATTGGCGCCCTGTGGTTCTGCTCTTCAGAGTCGAACCCGGGCCAGGCCATTAACGCAGTCACCGGAACTCGGCTTTGGGCTTTTATCTTTTCCTTCCTGGAACGATTTTGATTTGGTTTTGCCTTTTTGTTTTATGCGGCTGCCGCCACGGTCGTTCGGCTGCTGTTGTGCAACGGTTCGTACACTTCTCCGCTTACCCACAGGTGATGCAGCAACACCGCCAGCTTTCTCGCGGTGGCCACGATGGCTCGTTTCTTTCCGTTCTTCCCGCCGCGCTCCGCCAGCTTCAGACCCCAGCGCCGCAGATCACAATCGATGCCGAATGGTCCCAGAATGTGCTGCGCTCCCTGCACCAACAACGTCCGCAGATACGGGTCGCCTTCTTTGCTGATGTGCAGCTGCGGCTCGCTCTGACCAGAGTTTCGTCGTCCTGGCTGCAGTCCCAGATAGCAGCCTACGTCGCGGCTCTTGCGGAAGCGATGCGGATCTTCCAGCGTCAGCATATAAGTCAGTGCGATCAGCGTGCCCACGCCCTTGATCTGCTTCAGCAGCGCCACCTGCGGATAACTCTGCTGCGCCAACTGCTCGATGCGCTCGTTGTATTCCACAATGCGCTCGCTCAACGATTCGATTGCGTTCAGCAGAGGTTCCAGTGCGGCTTGCAGTTCCGGACTCAAGCCTTCCGCTTTCTCCGGATTCATGTTGCGCACGTTGCATCCGTGCAAGCGCTCCCCGTAACTCTTCGCCAGTCCGCGAGCCGTATTCACCAGCGCCGTTCGTGCCCGCACCAGCCCTGCCCGCGCCCGAATCGTCATCAGATCGGCTTGGGCCTGCGCGCTGCGATGCTTCACCGGGTATAGCAACTGCGGATCGATCCGGGCCAGTCGCGCCAGTGTCTGTGCATCCAGCCGATCGTCTTTCTTGCGGCTCTCCCCGATCAGCCGCACCTTGCGCGCATTCGCCACGATCACTTCATGCCCCAACTCGCTGAGCAAGCGACTGATCCAAGGCGAATGCGTCCCGATTTCCAGACCGATCCGGCTGTGCGGCATCGCGCCAAAAACTTCGCACAACGCTTTCCCATTCGTGCGGACGCGCTGCTCCTGTTGTATCTGGCCGGATTCGGCCAGCACGTAATACCAGCTGTTGCGATCGCCTAGATCCAATCCAACGGTTAACTTCTGCCGAGAGATTTTCTTGCTCGGTTTTGCCGCTACGGTGCTAACCTTCTTCATTGCCGGTCTCCTTTATCTCTTGCGCTTCGCGCGCGTCGATAACTTGGGAGCGTACAGCATCCCGTCGGAGACCGGCCTTCTCATCCCATCTGTTTGCAATAGTTAGAATCGAAATGGTGACCTATTGAAGAAACTCTTGTGGACCATTTCGTTCGTCGTTGTTGCGGTCCCCTTCTCTCCCGCGCAGCAAACCGTATTCAATGTTCCGAGCGCGGACGTCTTGGCCAAAGGCAAGTTTTACGGCGAACTGGACGTCACCTACCAGAACTCATCGGGCGGCGCGACATTTACACCGCGGGCGGTGGTCGGCGTCGGACATAGGCTCGAAGCAGGCATCAATCTGAACGGATTCGGACTGTCGGGACAACAGTCGTTCACGCCTACACCAACGGTGAAATGCGGAATCTATGACGGTCAACACAACGGATGGTCGTGGCTCGTAGGTGATGACCTGTACATCCCTGCCCAAAACCGAACCTATAATGTCGGAAACTACGTCTGGACGGAACTCGCCCACGCCTGGAAATCCGGAACTCGCGCCACTTTCGGCGCATTCCAGATCACGCCCAACGTTGTCGCAGTTAAACAAAAGGCAGGAGGTCAGTTCGCCATCGAACAACGTATCGATAGCCGAGTCACGTTTGCGATCGACTGGTTCACGGGAGATTCGTCGATTGGATATCTGACACCAGGCGTGATTATCAAAGTCACGCGACAGCTCAGTTGGTATGCGACTTACCAACTCGGAAACCATCGATTGACGGAAGGCAACCACCAGTTCCTGTTCGAGTTGGGGTGGAACTTCAATTAGTTTCTCCGCGACGGTAGCCGCCCTTTCGAACGCGGCCTGCCTCTTGGCGCAAAATCGCGCTTTCACTCATCGACTCGTTCCACCCCTCGGGCTCCAGAAGAAATGGAGCACGAAAGAAAGACTCTAGCAATCATTGCAGGCGTCTCTCGGCGTCTCAAACAAATGATTCAGCTGATGCCACAGCTTTCATTTCTTTCTTCCGTCGAAGATAGCTGTAGCGGCAGTAAATCCTCGTCAGCCACCGCTTGCGACGCCTCCCCTTGCGCTCCGCTTTATACAATTGCAGAATTGGTTTAACCTTTGTGGCTTTTCTTAGCTGGTCGTTCAATTCCCGCCACGTCATTCTTATTTTCCTTCCTTTGTCCACGGCCCACTTTCTCAGTTGCTAATTGTCGAGCACGTCGGCGGGCATCTGCAAGCCGCAGTGCGACGTTTCGTGCCGAAGAAGTGACAGGCTGGTGAAACATCCCCATTACGCGTTTTGACCCTTGACCGAAAAGTCGGGCCTATTCTCGGCTGTTTACAACAACTGGCTCTAACGGGCCGTAACTCCGGTTCAAGGAACTCGCGTCGTTTGATTGGGCTGCGGATAGTAAAACGAGTGGATTTCTTTCAGTTCACCGCCGCAGACATGCACGCGATCGAAGACCTGATCCACGCCAAAGATTGCCTCCATCTCAAAGACCGTTGCGACAAAATCTCCCTCGACAATATGCCGCTTAATCCGACGCTTTTGATGACTGGCAAAATACTCGTCAAGAATCCGACCACAGCGTTTCGCCCGATGAGCTTTCCTACGCGTGGCCCCTCAAAGGTAATATTCGCGGCGAAGGGTATTTTGGATATATCCTTGCCCGCCAAACCTCTCAGATACGCCTCGACAACTGCGACCGTTTCCTCTCGTGACACGTTTCTCCCCGAGTTCGTTGAGATGCCAAAAGCGGCCCACCAACGCCACCATTGGCTGCCGAAATTAGACCACAACTCACTGCTGGACGCAGAGCGACGGAGAGGGTAGACCGTAGTGAAAACGAAATCGTCGTCTACTCGGAAACTCGAGGTCGGCATGACGGTTGTTATAACATCGCCATATCACTCATTGAGGGTCAATGAGCGATATGGCCTGTTTTCGACAGTTGACTTTGCGCTCCTTGGAATCAGAGCGAAGGGGCGGTACGATGGCCAAGATGAACCTAAGCAATGACAACTGGCGATCCATGGCGAAATCGCTACGTATCATCGGAGTTTTTTGCTGCCTTGCGTTCTTTGTCTCGCACTTTGCACTGCTGGCCTATTACTCCGCCAACCGGCCAAATGTTCCGCAGCCAGAACAGGGCCGGACAGTCGGCCTCAGCTGGACTCACCCGGTCAGATACGGAACCGAGCACGATGAGCGGAGGTCGAAGTGGTTGTTCGACTTGTTCTTGCCCAGTTTTGGTCTGATTGCCTTCGGAGAGATGATTAGGATTTACAAGCTGGATGATTACTCAGGTCTCCGCGCCCGCCTCAAACTGCCGTGGAATCACAGGTGAGGGCCATAGTCGTTCGTGATTGGCGTAATATCGCGATTACAGTGCGCCGGGCTAAACCGGCATGAAGCAGAGGAGGAAGAAGCCTCACGAGAAAGGACTAGCGATCCACTCGGCCCCGAGTTTTGCGTTGGGTATCGCGAGGTGCACGACGAAGCGTAAACAGGGGAATAGGTGGGGTGGGTATTGAGCTCCGAAAAGATGCAATCCGGACGCCGACGCTCTTGTAATGGCGGCAGGCAACATGAGTGGGAGCGATAGCGCGAGTTCCTGCTCAGTCCGGCGTAGTCGAAGACCCCACAGCACGCCTAGAAACTTCAAGCTCGAGAACCGGGAGACCTCGGAGACACCTGCGGCTCAACCAGGCCGGAGGTCGGCGGGCGAAGGCTTAGGCCGCACGGCTCGCATGCACGTCTGCGAGGAGTCGGACAGCTGCATAGTACCGATGAATCATTCGAACAAAGACGGCAAGGGCGTCGGCGGAGAGTGAGGAGGGAAGGCTGCTGATCAAGGAGAACACTGTCCATCCGGCACGTTCCCGACACCGAGCGGGGCTGCGCGTGTCACACAGGTGGCCAGTGTGCGGACAAGCAGTATGCTTGACCGTTATTCATCCGCGATAAGAGCCGCATGCGCTAATGAGCGCTCGTGCGGATCTGTGCGGGGGGCGATCAGCAATGGTCGTCCCTACCGCGACCTCATCGGCCCGGTCAGACACGAACTATTGCGGCGGCGACGAATTATTCGTGTGGGCAGGGGCGCTGTGGTTGCAACGCTTTGTTCTTTAACGTCTTTGACGGATTCCGAAGTCAAAACCCTCCAGGCAGGGCAAACATTCGTCGCCAACGCCCCTCCTGAGAACCACATTTTCAGGCTGTAGAGCACAGGCAGGACTGTCCGGCAGGCCCTCCCCTGGCCGACTTTCCTACCTGAGGAGCCATTCTTGCAGTGACTTAGCTTTCCTTGCGCTCCGTTCGTTTGGAATGCAAGCTGAGCCACCCTGCTGCTCGCGGTAGTCATCTCATCCGTCACAACGTCGCCGTAAATATTGAATGTGGTTCTGATATCCGCATGGCGCATCATTTTTTGCTGGACGGCCACGGGAGTGCCCACAGCATCAAGCCATGAGCGGTAGGTGTGTCGGAAAGCGTGCGTGTCTAAGTGCCCGATTTTCGCAACGTTCGATGCCCGCTCAAGCTCTCGCCACACGCCAGTATAGGAATATGGCAGTCTGCCGAGTTTCAGAGGGCTTGCGAAAATCCAATCCTCTGCTCGTGGAAACTGAGAGGCTTGTTTCCAAGACTTCAGGCGGTCCAGCAAATCACCCGCGAGCACGAAAGTTTTCGCCGAGCCTTCTGTCTTCACATCGTCGACAATTTGCTCCACGATGCCACGCCGGATGCTGACCTTTGAGCCTAACCAATCCACGTCAGAGAACGCGGCTTATGGAGGGGATCGCTATCGCTCCTAGTCCGCGCTCACGCCCGCGCATCTGATTCGTATTCGCCCAACCCGGAATTTTGCGATGTTCGTGAAGTAGTGGCGGCTGGCAGTTCCCACACTTCTCAAGGATGCTTAAGACCACTTCTCAGATTGAGGTTGAGTGACGCTAGTGCTTTTTCGGACGCGACGCCGGGATGAGCGCTGAAGGCTGAAAGAAGGTGTGAGGCGTCGCGTTCGAAAAAGCCGTCAGAAGGAAGCCGCTGGCGCGGCGGACGCGGGACTTATGCAAATTGAATGAAGCGAGAGAGGTTTGTAGAAGTTGTTAGGGTAGTCAAGGTCCGTGACGGAAGAGCCCACGGGCATGGGCACGGGCGAAGTAGCGGTTGGGGCGATCCCACTCTGGGGCGTGAAGAAGGGTCGAGGGGTAATGGAGACACAGTTCGGCGAGAGGCTCTGAAGCGCGCCGACAGTGCGGTGTGTGGGGCGAGTGATTTCATGCAGCCGTGGCCAAGAGCGGTGGAGAACGGAGTTGGAGTTGGGCAGCAGTGGATCGTTCGACAACGACCATCGGTCCGCCGCACTTGGGACAGCGCCACAGCGGGTGCGCGGTAGGAGCCATCGAAGTTTCCGATTCGTTTTTCGTGGGAGTAGCGTGGAGAGCGGCGAAGCACCGTGGCAACAGGGTGGCGTGCCTTCGATTGGCGAGGAAGCCGAAGTGGCGGATGCGGACGAAGCCCTTGGGGAGCAGGTGAAGGAGGAAGCGACGCAGGAACTCATCGCGCGAGACGGTCATCACTTTCTGCTGATTGTGGTCGGCCGAGTCACGCCAGCGAAAGGTAACCTGGCCGTCCGCCAAAGCGACGAGTCTGTGATTGGAGATGGCGACGCGGTGAGTATAGCGGCCAAGATACTGCAGCACGTACTCGGGTCCGCCGAAGGGTGGTTTGGAGTAGACGATCCAATCTTTGCGGAAGAGCGGACGCAGCCAGGCAGCGAAGAACTTGGGATGGGTGAGCGGCGCGAGTTCTCCGGCCATGTGCAGTTGGCCGCGTTGGAAAGCGGACCTAAGAGCGGCGACGAACTTGCCGCGAAACACGCGCCGCAGTACAGCAATGGGAAGGAAGAAGCGTGGGTGGGATCGAATCCAGCGGGCGTGATCGCGGGAAAGTCCGCCGGCGGGAACGACACAGTGGACATGGGGATGAAGTTGGAGTTTCTGATTCCAGGTATGGAGCACGCTGAAGAAGCCGATCTCGGCGCCGAGATGGGCGGGGTTTCGTGCGACTTCTAGCAGAGTTTCGGCGCTGGCGCGAAGCAGCAGATTGTAGATGAGTTTCCTGTTCTGGAGAGCCAACGCAGCCAGTTGTGGCGGCAGGGTGAAGACGACGTGGACGTAGGGCGTGGGCAGCAGTTCGCGGCGACGCGCTGCGATCCAGCGTTCACGCGCACCGGTCTGACACTTCGGGCAGTGTCGGTTGCGACAGCTGTTGTACGAGATGGTGGCACGATGTCCGCAGCCGGTGCACTCATCGATATGGCCGCCGAGGGCGGCGGTGCGACAGCGCGCGATGGCCCGCAGAACCTTAAGGTGGGTCCAACGGAGCCACGAACGGTTCCTCTCGATGAAGTCTGTACCTGCTCTGCGGATGATGTCGGCCACCTCGAACCGTGGCCGACTCATCACTCCTCCTCGGACGACCTGCTTTCTTGAGCAACAGCGCATCCAGCGGACTGGGCGTGGCATGCAAGTGCCGTTGCGAGAGGTGGAGATAGCGAGCGGTTTCTTTCAGGTCGTGATGGCCTAACAGAATCTGGATGGTGTGCAGATCGGCGCCGGCTTCGAGCAAGTGGGTGGCGAAGCAGTGGCGGAGCACATGAGGATAGACACGTTTCTTAATCCCGGCGTGGCGGGCGGCCTCGACGCAAGCATGGTAGGGCGTCTTGTCATCGGTGGGGTGATCCCCGCTGTGCCAGCGGTTACCGGGAAATAACCAGATGGACTTTTTGCGCAAGCGTCGCCAATGAGCACGCAGTTCCTCGAGCAGGACGGGGCTGAGCATGACGTCGCGGTCTTGGTGACCCTTGCCGTCCTGAATGTGCACGACCATGCGTCGGCTATCGATGTCGCTGATCTTCAGTCGCGTGAGCTCGGCGCGCCGCACGCCGGTGCCGTAGAGGGTCATTAAGATGGTGCGATAGAAGGGAGTCGGCGCAGCCTCGATGAGCTGTGCTACTTCTTCCTGACCGAGAATGGTGGGCAGGCGATAGCGCTTCTTGGGATAGGGAGTATCGGCAATGCTCCAAGGCCTCTTGAGCGTCTGGATGTAGAAGAAGCGCAGGGCGCAGAGATGGTTGGTCACCGAACCGGGAGTTAGCTTGTGCAGGGTGAAGAGTTGGGCTTGGTACTCGCGGATGTGCTGCGGTCCCAAGCGATCGGGCGAGCGGTGAAAGTGCTGAGCGAAGCGCTCGATAAAGCGAACGTAACGCCGTGTGGTCGCCTCAGAGTAATGACGACGCTGGAGTTCTTCCAGCATCATTTTGCGTAAATGGGTCACAGGGACACCTCCTTGTGACCCACAAATTAACTGAGCTGAAAGTCAAGAGTGCCGGCATCACCTACGCGGCAGCGTCCGCCGCGCCAGCGGCTTCGTTCTTACGGGCAAGCCGGAGGTTATGCAAGGATGATCTCAAACGACGCTGGCCGGACGTCGGCTTATGGAAGCCGATTCCGCCTGACATTCCATCAGCTGAATTCAGCTTCTGAATGCCGCCACTTCAAGGTCTTCCATCCAGCGCTGTGCCAATTGTGTGTTCGCTTTTGCCAACGGCAACATCGTCTAGCCAGCACCGCGATAGTGCAACCTCTTCGCGTCGCCCGAAATGACCTACGGCAAGTCCTGATTGGTCCACTAACCGCTACATCAACTGAGACGGCGACAGAAGCGTAATGGCCTGGGCAAGGGCACTCATGAACTCGGCAGATCGCGCGCCATCCACTACGCGATGATCACTGGAGAGCGTCAAGGTCATTATCGGACGGACGGCGGGCCGACCATCGACGGCTACTACCCTTTCCGCGATAGCTCCGACGGCAAGAATTGCAGCTTGCGGCGGGATGATAATTGCGGTGAATGCATCAACGCCGAACATCCCGAGATTGGTGATTGTGAAAGTCCCTCCTGCAAGATCTGAGAGGCGCAATTTGCTGCTGCGGGCGCGTTCTGTAAGTTCGCGACGCTGCGCCGCAATCTCGGCCAAGCTGGCCTTGTCAGCACTACGAATCACAGGGGCGACTACTCCGTCGTCAACGGCCACTGCGAAGCCTATGTTGATCTCGGCATTTTCACGAATGCCCTTTCCTGTCCAACTAGCGTTCATCATCGGGTGTTTGATTAGGGAACGCGCCACCAATGAGACCAGCAGATCGCTATAAGTGAGCTTCACGCCATGAGTCTTTTCGATTTCCGGAACCAATTTCTGCCGCATCTCGATCAGAGCTGCAGCATCCACATCGCGAGCCAGGAAAAAATGGGGTACGGTTGTCCAGCTTTCGGTAGTGCGCTCCGCCATCAGACGGGAGACGACGCTCACGCGTTCGGAGGAGATCGTGGGTACATCGATTTTAGACTCTGCCGCGGCAAGAACGTCGGAGGCGAGAATTTCACCTCCGGGCCCTGAGCCTCGGACCTCGGCAAGATTAACACCGCGTTCACTCGCGAGACGTTTGGCCTTGGGGGAAATCCTCACGCTTTGTCGGGAAGTCTGTCCCGGTGAGGAGATCTGCTGCGAGGATGCCAAGTTTGCGCTGTTCGCCGTTGTTCTGCCCGATTCGGGAGGAACTTCTTCGGCGGGAGGTGCTTCTCCGGACCGAACGATCCAAGCGATGGTTCGACCGACGGGAACCTCCGCTCCAGGTCCGACTTTGACTCCTGCCAGAAAGCCATCGGCGGGTGACTCAATCTCCATCACGGCCTTGTCGGTCTCGATTTCAAGCAACGGTTCGCCTTTGGCAACCGCTTCCCCCTCTTTTTTCAGCCACGAAATAAGCTTGCCTGATTCCTGGGCCATTTCGAGCGCGGGCATTACCACACTAATCGCCATAGTTTGTTGTCCAATTGGTCGAAGACGCCTCTGAGGCGACGTAGTGGGCCTCGTCTCACCACCCTTGCTGTTTCAGTCAGCGACGCCAATGCGCTCCTGCTTGGAACTGTCTTCAATCATCTCGCGCACGCGCGTGCGGGGCTGCGGTTCGGTTTCGCGAATTGCGGGGAGCGGTCCGTCCACGGTGAAATAGTGTCTTCCAGCCACCAGGAGTTCTTCGGCGGGAAAGCGCGTGATGACTTCGTGGCCAGTTTCGGTGACGACGATCTCTTCTTCGATGCGGGCTGCGCTCCATCCATCCGTGGACGGCCAGAAAGTCTCCAGGGCAAACACCATGCCCGGCTTGATTTCGCACGAATGTTCCAGCGATACGAGACGGCTGATCACGGGCTTTTCCCAGATAGCGAGGCCGATCCCATGACCGTACTGCAGCGCAAAGGCCGCTTCCTCATTGGGGAAACCAAATTCCTGCGCTTTCGGCCACACAGAAGCAATCTCAGCCGTGGTACGGCCGGGTCGAACCAGTTCTATCGCCGCATCTAGATATTCCCGGCATCTCTTATAGGCATCATTCATCGCGTGCGAAGCGTACCCGATGGTGAAGCACCGGTAGTAGCAGGTGCGGTATCCCATATAGGAATGAAGAATGTCGTAATACACGGGATCTCCGGGACGCAGCACGCGATCGGAGAAAACATGCGGGTGCGGATTGCAGCGCTCGCCGGAAATTGCATTCACCGCTTCGACATATTCGGAGCCTAGGTCGTAGAGCACCTTGCTGACCAGGCCGACCGCTTCGTTCTCACGCAAGCCCGGTTTCATGGCGCGGTAGAGCTCGTCGTAGGCGGCGTCAACCATCATGGCCGAGGTGTTGAGCAAGGAGATTTCGTCCTGCGTCTTGATGACGCGGGCTTCGGACATGAGTTGCTGTCCGTCGACAACGGTGAGGCCCTCGCGCTGCAGAGCAAACAATATAGGCAGTTCGATAATGTCGATGCCCACCGGCTCTTTGTGGAGGCCGCGCATTTCCAGTTCAATGCGAATTTTCTTGGCGACGTCTTCAGCGCGACCCATCTCCGGGGTCATTGCGCCACGCAGCATCGAAATTCCTGGGCGCGAACGCTCGCCCAGCCAGGGACAATTCAGTTGATGATGCTTGGCGGCCGATCCGAAATCCCACAGAATCGGCTCGTCGTTTTGTGGAAGCAAGGTGAAGCGATTAGCCTTGTCCTGCGCCCACGTACCGATGTGCGTCGAGGTGAGATAACGCACACTATTCATGTCGAAGCAGAGCAGAGAGCCCATCGACGACTTGGCCAGCAGATCTTTCGCTTTTTGCAGTCGTTCGCGGCGCAACCGGTCGAAGTCGATCCGGTTCTCCCAATCCACCGCCATCGTTCCGTGAGTTTTGAGTCCCATGAATCAGCTCCTAGCTGCTAGCATTTAGCTGCTAGCTTGAAACGAGGGCGAGACACCCTCGGTACAGCCGGCAGGATGCCGGCGCTACCTTTTATTACAGAGTTGCCGTGCTGCTTCTGAAACTGTTTCTTCGGTCGGCACCGTCACATCTTCCAGCGCCGGCGAGAACGGAATGGGAACATGCATAGCGCCCATGCGTTTCACCGGAGCGTCGAGATCGTAGAACGCTGCCTCAGCGATCACGGCCGCGAGTTCGGCA
Source organism: uncultured Acidobacteriaceae bacterium (assembly GCA_963722365.1). Classification (GTDB taxonomy): domain Bacteria; phylum Acidobacteriota; class Terriglobia; order Terriglobales; family Acidobacteriaceae; genus Sulfotelmatobacter. The sequence goes on along the minus strand of CAVRLM010000009.1, from coordinate 455,752 downwards.
GTCACTCCGTACCGCCCGTAACCTTCGTCGAGCACAATCACGCGCGAAGTCTTCTTTGCTGACTCGATGATCGTCTTTTCATCGAGCGGCCAGGTAGTGCGCGGATCGACCACCTCCGCGCTGATGCCCTCTTGTTCGAGAATGTTCGCCGCGCCCAGCGCGACCTGCACCATGCTGCTCGTGGCCACCAGCGTAATGTCGTCGCCCTCGCGCTTCACGTCGGCAAGCCCGAGCGGAATAGTGTAGTCCTCGGTCGGAACTGGGCCTTTCAGCTTGTACATCATTTTGTCTTCGAAGAAGACAACCGGGTTCTCGTCGCGGATCGCAGTCTTCAGAAGGCCCTTGGCATCGTAGGGTGTGGATGGCAACACGACTTTCAGTCCCGGAACATGGCTGAACCACGCGTGCAGAGACTGAGAATGCTGAGCGGCTGAGCGGCGGGTCGCGCCGAGGGTGGTGCGCAAAACCATCGGCACTTTCCAGTGTCCGCCCGACATATAGTGTGCTTTGGCGGCCTGGTTGACCATCTGATCCATGGTCAGCGTCAGAAAATCGCCGAACATGATATCGACCACCGGGCGCAGGCCCGTCATCGCCGCACCCACGCCGATGCCGGTGAATCCGGCTTCGGAGATCGGAGTGTCGAGCACGCGTTGGGCGCCAAACTCTTCCACGAGACCTGAGAGCACCTTGAACGGTGTTCCCGCTTCGGCGACGTCTTCTCCGAAGATGCATACGCTCGAATCGCGGCGCATCTCTTCGGCGAGCGCTTCCCGCACTGCCTGAGCGAAAGTCAACTCGCGTTCAGGCATAAACGTCCTCGTCCACTTGATCGATGCTGGGATAAGGCGCTTCGATGGCGAACTTCACGGCGCTTTCCATCTCAGTACGCGCTTCGGTGGCAATCCCCTCGAGAACGGAAGTATCGGCGTGCTCTTGCTCGATCAGCCAACTACCATGGAGTTTAATCGGATCACGTTCGGTCTTCCAGTGCTGCTCCTCGCTCTTCGCGCGGTAGTACTCGCGATTGATGTCGCCGACGTGGTGGCCGCTATACCGGTAGGTGTCTGCCTGGAGAAATGCTGGCCCTTCTCCGCCGCGGGCTCTTTGCACGAGCCGGGTTGCGATTGCATTTACCGCCCGGACATCCTGACCGTCAACGACTGCGGTCTCAATTCCAAAAGCGGCGGCACGGCCGACGATCGTCCCGGCGGTTGTCTCAGAGAAATGTGTATATTCGTTATAAAGATTGTTTTCGCAAACGTAGATTACGGGCAGCTTCCAGAGTTGCGCCAGGTTCATGACTTCGTAGAGTGATCCCTGACCAAGAGCTCCCTCGCCGAAAAAGCACACCGCAACGCGATTGTTACCCAAGCGCTTCGAAGCAAAAGCGGCGCCTGTAGCGATTCCAACGCTGCCTCCGACAATCGCGTTCGCACCTAGATTTCCAGTCGCGGGATCGGCAATATGCATCGATCCACCCTTGCCGCGGCAGTACCCGGCTTCTTTGCCCAGCAACTCGGCGAACATGCGGTCCGGGAAAGCGCCTTTCGCCAGACAGTGTCCATGTCCGCGGTGCGTGCTGGTGATGTAGTCATCAACGCGCAGCGCTTCGCAGATGCCGACTGCAACCGCTTCTTCGCCACTGTAGAGATGTGCCAGCCCTGGCATCAGGGCGCGGGTGTAAAGCTCATTGACCTGCTCTTCGAAATGCCGGATGCGCACCATTTGCCGGTAGGCGCGGAGCCACTTGTCTTTTGCCGAGACAGCATCGCGGCTCGCTTCCGGTTTGGAAGTCACCGTACTCACTGCTTCTTTCCTCCTGTTGTCACCGGCGTCGAAACACCTGACATGGCGGCGAGGACATCGAACATGCAGGCGAAGTCGTACTTGGTCCAGCCCATGCCGCGGGCCGCGGTGAGAAATTCATTGCTGACGGCGGTCGTGGGTAAAGGAACGTCGAGTTGCCGGCCCAGTTCCATCGCCAGCACCATATCTTTCTGCATCATGTTCACGTCGAACCAAGCCTCTTCCGGTTGCTGAAGGACGAACGGTCCGCGGTACTTGATCATGGGAGACGCGATAGCGCTGTTCACAAGAACGTCCACCGCCGTGTCGCGCGCGATGCCACTTTTCTCGGCCAGCAATACGCCTTCGGAGAAGGCGAGCATCTGGACGGCGAGGCTCAGGTTGATCGCAATCTTCATCGAGAGCGCGAGGCCGTTGTCGCCGACATGCGTCACCTTCGGACCGATGTCGAGGAGGAGCGGCTTGATCTTTTCGAAGGTCTCTTTCCGGCCGCCGACCATTACGGACAATTTGCCTTCCTGCAGCGTAATCACGCTGCCGGAAACGGGAGAATCCACCATTTCGGCGCCAAGAGCGCGTACCTTCGTCGCGAGCTCACGGCTGACCGTCGGACTCACCGTGCTCATATCAATGAAAGTCTTGCCTGCGCTCAATCCTGCAAGCAGACCGTCCGGGCCTTCGGTAATAGCCTGGAGAGCGGCGGCATTCGTCACCATGGCAAAGATGTAATCCGAAGCGTTCGCCACGGCGCGAGGTGAATCGGCCCAAGTCATTCCTTTTTCCACAAGCCACTGCGCTTTGGCGCGAGTGCGGTTGTAGCCGGTCACGGCGTGCCCCTTGCCCAACAGCCGATTCACCATCTGGCTGCCCATGACCCCCAAACCTATGAATCCGACCTTCGCCATTCGTTGCTCCGACCTGTCTAATGAACGTTCGGCTTCTCGGGGTTGCGTTTGGCCGCAGGGGCTTGACTATCTTCGCTGACTTGCAAGAGATGCGCCCGCATGGCCCCCCGCGCTTTCTCTGCGTCGCGACGTTCGACCGCCTCGAGAATCCGCTTGTGATGAACTTGCCCGCGCTCTGGGCCGCCGGGCACCCTGAAAATCCGCAGCCGCTGTTCCCGCAGAAGTCCCACAATGGAATCGAGCAAAGAGAGAATCAACGGATTGGCTGCGCCTTCCGCGAGTGCAAGATGGAAATCCAGATCGGCTTCGATGTACGCCTCTGGATCCTGTCCGGCGCGGTCCATGATGGCGACGGCTTCCCGCATCGTTGCCAATTCTGGTTCCTGGATGCGCACCGCCGCCAAGGCCGCAATCTCTGGCTCGAGAATCGCTCGTACCTCGGCCAGATGGGTGGAGCCCTCAGGTTGTCCGATTTTCGCCATCAGGTCGAGAGACTGCCGCACCGCCTGCGTGGTGCCATCGGTGATAAACGTTCCTCGCCCTGAGTAGGCTTCCACCAAACCTTTTTCGCGCAGCGCCTTCACTGCTTCGCGCACTGCCGTTCGGCTCACGCCAAAACGTTGGGCGAGTTCGCGCTCTGCGGGGAGTTGATCCCCGGCCTTCAAGTCACCTTTGACTATCGATTCTTCGATCTGCTGAACGATTTGCTCGTAAAGTCGCGACGTTCGAACCAGCTTGTACACGGCATTGCCCCCCGCAAGTTGCGATGCGCTCCCAGTCTTAGGACTGGATATGGTCCGGCTACTATACCGCATATCCACAGGTCGAAGGCGCGTTTGTTGGGCGAGAGGCATACGCTTGGTCTATTGGTATGGTGGTATAACCACAGGAGAATACTACAAACGCGTCCTGCGCGCAAGTCCTTCAAAAATCGTACGCCCAGCGTCTTGCGTTTCCAATCACGGACTGTCGCATTGCGAGGCCTCCGTTGTAACTTAGATTCAAAATCAATCCAGAAAGTGAATTTGCTTGACACTGTTTCTCCGATAGTGGTATGGCTGTCGGACCACATAAATGGAGGGTTCCATGCTATCGCGCCCCCTTAGCGCAGCCGCGTCTCATGCCGGACGGACCACTGCAGGTTCTTGGTTATGGCTCGCCACGTTCGCAGTGGTTCTGCTTTCGGCTTCCGCGATGGCTCAGACGACTGCTGGCCGAATTCTTGGCACATTGACCGATCAGAGTGGCGCTGCGGTCGCTGGAGCCACCGTAGTCGTTACCGATGTTCAGCGGGGACTCACGCGGACTATCACGGCTGACGACTCCGGCGCGTACACGGTACCGGATCTGCAGCCCGGTACCTACAAGATCCGCGTGGCCGCCAGAGGATTCAAGAGCGTGGAGCGCACAAATGTACAGATCGAAGTTGCCACCGATGTGCGCGCCGATTTCGCGCTGCAACCGGGCCAGGTCAGCGAAACCGTCACGATCTCCGAACAGGTTCCGCTAGTCAACACCACATCTGCCACGCTGGGCGGCACACTCAGCAATAAAGAGATCAATGATCTGCCCTTAAACGGCCGCAACTACGAGAACTTGCTGCAGTTGCGACCGGGCGTGATGCGCTATCCCGGCGGCGGCTTCTCCACCACCAGCACGAACGGCCTGCGCGCGGAAGACAACGCGTATTTCATTGAGGGCTTGTTTAACAGCGAGCCCTTTTCCGGTCAGGGAATCATCAACGGTGCAGGCATTGCCGGAGATTCCGCGACCATCCTGCCGATCGACGCGATCCAGGAATTCAACGTTCAGGAAAATCCTCCCGCTGAGTACGGATGGAAGCCGGGCGCGATCATGAATGTTGGATTGAAAGCTGGTACGAATTCCCTACACGGCACGGCGTTTGCGTTCGGCCGCGACGGCGCCATGGACGCGCGGAACTACTTCAATGCAACGCCTGCCCCCAAGACTCCCCGAACGTTGGAGCAATTCGGTGGCAGCTTCGGCGGAGCGATCTTCAAAGACAAGGCATTCTTCTTTGGTGCGTACGAGGGCCAGCGCTACAACGTGGGCAACTCGTTCGAGCGTGACCACACCCTCGATGGTGTCTCTGCCTGACGCGGGGAACTGCATCTCGGTGACCGGTGATTGCGGCAACAGCATTCCCGATGCGGTCGCCGATCTTGTCGCAAACGGCGTCCCCATTAGTGTGGCCAGTCAACAGATCTCGGGTTGCACGGTTACTGGGACGACCGTCACTTGCAAGGGTACGGGGTTCCCGATCAACAACACGCAGGGGCCGGACGTGGTTCAGGGCTTCCCTAACGAAGTGGGAGTAGACAACTTCCTGGCCAAAGCAGATTTCAATATCAACCAGCGCAACAGCATCAGCGGGATGTATTTCTACGGAAACAACAATGGAACAGTCGAAGATTTCCCCGAGTTGCAATCTGATTGGCGGTCGAAGATTCACACTCGCGCGCAGGTCGTGGGAGGAAACTGGATTTGGACGCCGGGCACGCGTTGGGTGAACGAGGCGCGCATCGGCTACAACCGGCTCTACCAGCCCACATTCCCCGGCGACATCAACATCCCAGCGTCCGGCTACGGCCTCGACACAGGCGTCAGCGGTCCCTTCACCGGGGGCTTACCCCGCATTGGTTTCGCCGGAGCTTTCGTCCCCGGCCTCGGGGCCTTCAAGTGGCCAAAATTCCAGGGCCCCGATTACAGAACTCAGTTCATTGATCACGTTTCCTATACGGCTGGAAAACATTCTCTGAAGTTCGGCGGCGAACTTCATCGCAACGCCTTCAATGGCGGGGCGTTCGGTAACGCCCGAGGCAGCATCACCTTCTTAGGCGGAGTCGCGATCCCGACCGGAGCGGGCTCAACTGCTTTGGAAGATTTCTTTGCAGGCGACCCATTCAAGGCATCGGTACAAGTTGGTGATCCCACGCTGCACATTCGAAACTGGGCGTACGGTTTATTCCTGCAAGACGACTGGCGCGTCACCAGGAACCTTACGCTCAACCTGGGCATTCGCTACGAGTACAGTTCCGTCATGAAAGAAGCTCACAATCTGCTGGGAAACTTCGATCCCAACTCGAAGACCGGGTTGATTCAGGCCGGAATGAATGGAGTGAGCGGCCCCTACAATCCCGATCACAACGACTTCGGGCCGCGCCTGGGCTTTGCCTGGGACGTGAACGGCAAAGGAACGACTGTGATCAGAGGTGGCGCGGGCCTGGTCTACGAAACCGTCAACTGGGAAGCGATGCTCGCTTTCAACAATGCATTTGGCCTCGGCAACGTTCCCACCGCCGCCACCATCGATGCCGCCGGCGACACCGCAGGCGGCACGATCACGGCTGGCAATCTGTCTATTCCCCCCGGCATGCCGCAATGGGACAGCGGTGTGCCAATCTTCGGCGCCAACGTCAGCACCACCAAGCTCAATTGCGATCCAGTAAACGCTGCACCCTGCCCCATTATGAGTGTGGACCGCAAGCTCACCACTCCTTACATCTGGCATTGGACGCTCGACGTGCAACACTCGTTTACTCCGAATCTGTCGCTCGAGCTCGCGTACGTGGGCAATCACGGTTCGAGCCTGGTCGGGATCCGGGACATCAACCAGCCGCCGGTAGGGTCGGGCTGGCCTGCCGCGAACGTCGCCACGTGTAATCTGCCCGTAAATCTCGTCAATGGCCAGTACGATACCCTCAACAATCCAGCATGCCAAGTCGCTGACGAGCAGGGGCCGCGCCCCTTTAACACGAAATTTCCTTATCTAAGCAACGTCTTTCAGATGGGCAACGTTTATCGGTCCAACTATGACGCACTCCAGGTCACGTTGACCTCGCGCAACTTCCACGGCTTGAGCATGGTAGGTGGGTACACCTACGGGCACTCCCTCGACGCAGTCGGCGCGAACTGGGACTTCGGCTATGGCGCCGGCCTGCCGCAGGACTCTGCCAACGTCGGACGGGAATACGGAAACAGTGATTTTGACATTCGGAACCGTTTCACGCTCTCGTTCACCTATGCCGTCCCCGGACGCAAAAGCTTCGCGCAGATGCTCGAGGGTTGGGAACTCAACTCGATCATTACCTTGCAAAGCGCTCAGCCCTGGGGACCGATTGATCTGGGTACCGATGCCGCAGGCACTGGCCCGCTCCCGGTAAGCCCACCGGCGAACGCCCCCATCCGCTGGAGCTTCTACGGAAAACAATCTGATTTCAAGTCAACCACCACGGGGATCCCGTATTTCGGGGGCAACAACAGCCCATCAGATCCCAGCAGCAATGCGGCGTGCAACGCGAAAGCGCTCGCGCTGGATGGGGGTAGCCCCGGGGCTTCTACTGAGTCGCTCGCCTTCTTTGGCTGCTATGCCCAAGGAGCTTCCATCATGATTCCGCCGCCGTTGGGACAATTCGGCAACATGGGGCGGAACACGTTCCGCGACACCGGCTTCCGCAACTTCGATTTCTCGGTTGCCAAGAACTGGAACCTGGGCGAACGGGTTCGTGCCCAGTTCCGCGCCGAATTCTTTAATATTTTCAACCATCCGAACTTCGCCAATCCATACGGCGGACAAAACGGATTCGGGTTGAACGATCCGTCCGCACAGCCATTCGGTTGCGGTTGCGCGACACCAGACGTTGCAGCGGCCAATCCGGTCATCGGTTCCGGCGGAAGCCGCGCCGTCCAATTGGGCTTGAAGTTTACGTTCTGAAGCGGGTGACATGCCCGTAGAGGCGTAGCTTGCTACGTCACTTGCCGGCGGCATCGGCGCTGCGGGCAAGGCGTTGCAAGCAACGTCTCTACGGCGTTTTTATTTCGTGGAATCGGAATCATGAAGAATCAGACTTCCTTTGCCCTCTTAACGTTGTCGTTGGTATTGACTGGTTTCACTCTTGCCCAGGAGCGCCGTGAGCGCACTATCGATGAAGTCAAGATCGAAGCCGTTCACCGCGCTGAGGTCGGGCAATATCCTCTGATCGGCCTAGATCCCGCCGACGTAAAAGAAGCGTTCGAGAGCATCCACACAGCTGACAAGGATGAATGGGCTGCCGGATTCATGCGAGTCGGCGATCGCTATTTCAACGAAGCGAAGTCGCTGGAGAAGACGGATCCCGCCAAAGCCAACGCCGACTACATCCGCGCCTGGCGGATTTATTCCTTCGGGCGCTGGCCGATTCCGGCATCTCCGGGCAAACAGCGCTCCTACGAGAAAGCTCTCGAAGCATTTCTTGCGCACTCCAGGTTTTTCGATCCGCCGCTCGAGGTCGTGAAAATTCCCTTCGAGGGAAAAGAGATCGTCGGCTATCTGCGACTGCCGAAGAATCCGAAAAGCCCGGTGCCCCTGGTGATCGCGGTCAACGGACTCGACAGCCGCAAAGAGGATCTCACCGAAAGCTTCAGCGCGATTCTGCCTTTCGGCATCGGATACCTTGCCGTCGACGGACCCGGCACCGGGCAGGCTCCGATCAAGGTCAGCGAAACGTCCGAGCGCATGCTCTCAAAGGTGATCGATTACGCGCAGTCGCGCCTTGAAATCGACAAAAACCGCATCGCCCTGCACGGCGTGAGTTGGGGAGCATATTGGGCGACCAAAATGGCGATCGTCGAACGCGCTCGCCTGCGCGGTTGCAGCGCGCAGTCTCCTCCGGTCGACAAGTTCTTTCAGAAAGAATTTCTGATGAACTCGCTGCTGGGCAATCGCGAATATCTCTTTGACCAAGTCCCCGCGCTGATGAACATCCTCGAAGGCGTTCACACACTCGATGAGATGGCAGAGTATTTGCCGAAGATGTCGCTGGTTCATCAGGACCTGCTCGGCGAGCCAATGGCTCCGATGCTCGTGATTGCAGGAGTGCTGGACACGCAGGTTCCGATCGCTGACGAATACCTTCTGCTCAGCAAAGGCGATGTGCCGAAGACCGCCTGGATCAATCCGCAAGGAGGTCACCTGGGAAGGCAGGTCGGCGTGTGGCCCGATCCCCGTATTTTCAAAGAGGTGATCCTTCCCTGGCTGGTGACAACCCTTGAGCCGGAACCGGCAAACCGAACGCGCTAACACCGCCCATAATAATGGCAACTATTCCAGCCGTTCCGACGAGTTCCGAGGGTGGCATCCCATCCTCCCGCAAGTCACCCTGGTTCCGCATTCTCTGGGTGCAGGTTCTGGTAGCGATTACTCTGGCCATCGTGCTCGGCTATGTGGACCCACCCCGGGCTATTGCGATGAAGCCGCTGGGCGACGCGTTTATTCGCCTGATCACTATGATCATCAGCCTGATCATCTTCTGCACCGTGGTGAGCGGAATTGCAGGCATGGAGAACCTGAAGAAAGTTGGGCGGGTCGGAGGCATGGCGCTTGTTTATTTCGAAGTTGTATCCACGGTTGCGCTCTTGATCGGCCTGGTCGTGGGAAACGTGGTACAACCCGGGAATGGGTTCAATGTAAATGTCGCAACGCTCGATGCCAACGCTGTGTCAGATTATGCGGGCCAGGCCAAGGCGCAAAACGTCACCGAGTTCTTGATGCACATTATCCCGACTACGGCGGTGGATGCCTTCGCCAAGGGGGACATTCTCGAAGTGGTTTTCGTGGCTTTGTTATTCGGCTTCGCGCTCTCCGCCGTCGGAGACAGAGCACGACCAGTGGTTGCATTCGTCGACTCCTTGACACACGTTGTGTTCGAGGTGACAAGAATCCTAATGAAATTTGCGCCGGTCGGCGCCTTCGGGGCGATGGCCTACACAGTAGGCAAGTTTGGCCTTGCTGCCCTCGGTCCTCTGGCCAGTCTGATTGGGACGTTCTGGCTTACCTCGACCCTGTTTGTGTTGATCGTACTCGGCGCCATCTGTTGGGTTGCGGGCTTCAGTATCTTTCGATTCCTGGCCTACATTAAGGAAGAGATTCTGCTGGTGTTGGCCGTTAGCTCGTCAGAGATCGCTATTCCGACGCTGATGGCCAAACTGGAACAACTCGGCTGCTCCAAGTCTCTCGTCGGACTGGTGGTTCCAACCGGATTTACTTTCAATACCGATGGAACCAGCCTTTACATGACTCTGGCCGCGCTTTTTGTGGCGCAGGCAACGAAGACGCATTTGACTCTGACCCAGCAGATCACGATTCTTGCGGTCGCAGTCCTTACCTCCAAGGGCGCCAGCGGCGTGCAGGGCGCCTCTTTCATAGCCCTCGTGGCGACCTTATCGGTGATCCCCACGATTCCCGTTGCTGGTATGGCGCTGATCCTCGGGATCGACCGCTTCATGAGCATGTTCCGCGCACTCGTTAATGTGATTGGCAACGGCGTCGCAACTCTTGTGGTGGCACGCCTGAACGGAGAACTTGACCGGCCAACACTGCAGCGTAACATTGCTTTGAGGTAAGGCAGTTCGCGCTACGTCCTGTCACTGCGCATGCGACATCGACAAATATCCAGCGACAATTTTCGCCGTCTGCTCATCCATCGGGGGAGTATCGCGTGATGGATCACTGTTGAAAGCCGACTGCTTGGATTTGATTCCGATATAGACTGCGTTGTACGGAGTGTCCCCTACGTTCTCTACTTTGTGCCGGAAGGGTGGAAACCACCGGGACTCGCCTGGCTTGGAGAAGACCTCAGTGACGGTACCATTCTGATCCGTGAATCGGAGATGTCCACCGGTAATCACGACGACCACACCGCCCGGATGGTCGTGCAGACTTGATTTTTCATGCGGACCGTAGTGAACGTTAACGACTTGCACCGCCGGGTTTTCGAAGGCGACTTTGTAATGAGAAGCCTCAACCTTGGTGGGATCCTGGGCGAAGGCGACCGCCAAACCGGACAGAATCACGACCGCGACGCTGCAAGGCTTTGAACGCATTGTTGTCCTCTCGGGTCATGCATCGGATTCGGTGCGTGCTGACGAATCACGCTACCCTCCGACAAGCTACTTTCAGTCCGCAATGATATCAAACAAGAAATCGAAGACGAATTCTCAGCATCGAACTGCCCGGTTCCCTGAGCGGAACGAAAGAACGCTGCCTGCTGACGGTCACACGGAATAGCGCAATCGCCTATCTCGAGGAACGACCAGCGTGCAAGAGAAACCAGATCTAGAGTGCTTGGCTTGAAGTATTCTTGGACTTGTGAGCTGAGTCATGCTCTGGCGGGCGGGGTTGACATATCGCCCTAATCGGTATCACCGATCATTCGGCACTCGGCACGAGTATTCTTATCGCCTTCCGCCGGTCCCATCGATGAATTCAAACGTACGTCTGACTGTCGGTCAGTCGAGAGAAAGATAAATGGCCGCGGGACTCCCCAGTTTGCGTGCCTCGCGTGTGCGGAGTACTGAGATGCGGGATTCGCGACGACCCACCAGGATGCCACCTCGACAGGGTAGGCGTCAGGAGGGGTGATCATCAGAACCCCATAGAGGAGGGCACTCCGGTCAGATACTGCATGGGCTCAGGTGACATCCATCTTCCGTGAGCCGGATTTGCGAAATGGGAAGCCCTCTTCAGGGCAGAATCTGCTTGACAGATCGCCCTCGTTCCTTCAGAGTGACGGCTGTTTGTTTACGAGCCTAGCCGGGCGCCTATCCGCCTTATTGTGAGTGAGGTACGTGGTGAACCTTCCAGCGACGCTAAAGGTGGCAGTCGTCTCTTTGCTTCTCGTATTGCCAGGTTTAGTTGGTAAAGCGGGTGCGCAAACCTACCTTTTCAATCGGGCCGACTTCGTGATCGGGACGAATCCCGGAGGAGTCGCCGTTGGTGACTTCAATCGCGACGGCAAACTCGACGTAGCTATCACCGACTCACTTAGTCAAATGGTTACCATTGCGCTCGGACAGAACGATGGAACTTTCAAGGAGATGGCGCATTACCCGACTGGCAATGGAGCCGGCAATGTTGTGACGGGGGATTTCGACAAAGATGGAAAGCTCGATCTTGCGGTGGCCAATTGGACTGACAGTAGTGTTTCAATCTATCTAGGCGACGGTGACGGAACGTTTAAGGCTCCAGTCACAACGAACGTTCCTTACTACGCTAGCGCAATGGCCGTCGCAGACTTCAACAAGGACGGCAAACTGGACCTTGCCGTTACGAGCAACTCTGTCAATTCCATGTACGTACTGCTCGGCCGAGGAGACGGATCGTTCGAGGCGCCGGTGACCTACACCACCCCGAGTTACGTCATAGGCATCGTCGCGGGAGACTTTAATCGGGATGGTCGCGCAGATCTGGCAGTGACCGACACTTATGGAAATGATGTCTTCGTGATGCTGGGCAATGGGGATGGCACTTTTCAGGCAGGGACAAGTTTTCCCGCGGGTGAAGTACCGGTTGAATTGGCGGTCGGCGACTTCAACGGAGACGGGTTTCTCGATCTTGCTGTGGCAGACGGGCCAGATTGTGGTTGTGGGTTCGTTTCAATCCTGCTGGGTAATGGGGACGGTACATTTCGAGCGCCCTCGACGATTGATACAGCCTTTCCGGCGGGACAAGTCCTGGTTGGCGATTTCAATGGCGATCGCAAGCTTGATATCGCGGTCAATGTTGGTGGCATGATCTATGTCGGCCTCGGAAATGGAGATGGCACTCTACAACCATTTGCCCAATACGGAACGAATCATTCGGCCGGTGTCATGGCGCTAGGAGATTTCAATCGTGATGGAATCGTGGACATCATCACCGGCGACTTCCACGCCAACAACTCAACAACTACTTCCGTCTTGCTGGGGAACGGTGATGGCACTTTCGCAAAACTTTCCAGCTACTCCACGGGGCACAACCCGGTGGCTATTGTGAGTGCGGACTTCAACGGCGATGGTCACAAAGACCTAGCGACTCGCAATAGTAAGGAGAATACGATTTCTGTTCTGTTGGGAAATGGAAATGGGACGTTTCAATCGGCGGTTCCCTATCCAGTCGCGCACGGTGGCCTGTCGATAACGTTGGGAGATTTCAACGGTGACGGCAAACTCGATATAGCAACTGAAAACCCTTCCGCAGGAACGGTTTCGGTGCTGCTAAACCTGGGCAATGGCACATTTGGGGGTTACGTGGATTATCCCGCCGGAGCCAATCCGCAAGTGGTTGCCTCTGGCGATTTTAATGGCGACGGAAAAGTCGATCTAGTAGTTGGCAATTCTGGTGAAGGACTGTCACTCCTCCTCGGAAACGGCGACGGAACCTTCAAATCTCCTCTCTCTTTTGGTGCAGGCTTAAGCCCGATCTCGCTCGCGCTCGGTGATTTCAATCGTGACGGGAAGCTTGACGTCGCCGTCATCGCCGTCGGCAGCCAATTGGTATCTGTGATGTTGGGCGTTGGAGACGGCACTTTCGGTGCACCCGTCAGCTACACTGCGACGTCGGGTGCAGTTGCACTGACCACTGCGGACTTAGACAGAGACGGCAACCTCGACCTGATCGTCGGCGGCAATGCCGGCGTTGCCATCTTGTTTGGCAAAGGGAATGGTACATTTTGGGGCCCGGCGATCTACGGTATCTCTTCGGTCGCAGTTCAAGTTGCCGACATAGACGGCGATGGCAAACTGGACCTGGTCGTTACTACAGGCTTCAGCGATCCGAAGGTCAACGTGCTCAGAGGACGGGGGTACGGTACGTTTGATCCCGTCACAGAATATTCTCTGGGAGCGTACCCTACTGCCTTGGCCATTGCGGATTTTAATGGTGACGGGAGTATGGATCTCGCAGCCACAAACACTCTCGGCGTCAATACTGTTTCCGTGCTCCTGAATGAACCTGTGATCGCGCTGTTCCCGGCGGCATTGACCTTCCCACCACAGAAGGTGGGCACTACAAGCAATCCCCAAACGGCAACGGTCAGCAATCCAGGCGCTTCAGTCCTACGTTTAAATTCCATTCTCGTGAGTGGAGCGAATGCGAGTGACTTTGTTGCGACAACTGGCTGCGGAAAGAGGTTGGTGCCTGCCAACGACTGCGCAGCCACCATCACTTTCAATCCCTCGGCAAAGGGTATGCGTGCCGCCAATTTGAAGATCACGGACAATGCTCTAGGCCGCGTTCAGTTCATCCAATTGCACGGAACGGGCCAATAGTTTCTGGAGATTCTATGCGTGCATATGTGCCAACCCTTCAAATTGCGATGCTCGGCTTAATGGTGTGTGCCACGGTGAATGCTGGGGCCCAGAAAGCATCGGATAGCTTGAATGCGCAAGCGGCATTTGCGCGATTACCCCTCATGTTCGAAGTGAATCAGGGACAGGGGACATCGAACTCGTCCTTCACGGCGCGGGGACCAGGCTACAGCTTCGCGCTCTCTGCCGATCGAATATTGCTCGTTCTTCAACCGAGCGACGCCAAGGAAGACGCACACGCTTCGCGGGAGTTAGTCGACGTTCAAATCGAAGGTGCCGATCCCACATGTAAACCTCAGGGTGTTGATGAACTCCCAGGCAAGGCAAATTATTTCATCGGAGCTGATCCAACGAAGTGGCGAGTTGGTGTACGGACCTTCAGCAAGGTCAAGTACGAGAACGTATATCCCGGAATCGATTTAGTGTTCTACGGCACGGGTAGAGAAATTGAGTACGACCTTGTAGTGCACCCGGGAGCGGATCCGAACCGGATTCGATTCTCGATCAAGGGCCAAACGAGCTCGACCCTCGAGGACAGCGGCGCCTTGGCTCTAAGCACGCGAGCCGGCACAATTCGCTTTCGAGCCCCTGAAATTTACCAGGGGGGCGCAGAGTCAAGGCAAAGTGTGGGTGGACACTTCAAAGTGGTAACGGCGCAAAGTGGGCAGAGCGTGCTGTCCTTTGCAGTTGAATCGTATGATCACTCGCGTACTTTAGTGATCGATCCAATTCTGGATTATTCGACCTATCTGGGAGGAAGTGCCTACGACTGGGCAAGCGGAGTTGCTGTTGATAACGCGGGCAACGCCTATCTTGCCGGGACGACGTCATCTCTGGATTTTCCTGTAACGCCAGGTGCCGTCTTCCCGGATCATGCCGGATGCTTTGCCACTTGTTACGATTCGTTTGTTGCCAAGATCAGTACCACTGGTGGGGGCCTGGAATACGCTACCTATCTTGGCGGCGGTGGAGACGATTTCGCGTACACGATCGCCATCGATCTTTCGGGCAATGCCTACATCGTGGGATCAACGAATTCGACCGATTTCCCAACAACAAACTCATTCCAGCGAAGTTGCGGCGGGACCTGCTACAACAGTGACGCCTTCGTGGTCAAGTTAAACCCAACCGGTTCGGCCTTGGTGTATTCCACTTACCTGGGAGGGAGCGGCGAGGATGTCGCGAGCGGGATTGCTGTGCGGAACAATCATGCTTATGTGAGTGGATTCTCTAGCTCTACCGATTTTCCCGTCACACCGGGCGCGTTTCAGACCAACATGCAGGGGCAGGGCAGCTCGTTCGTTGTAGAGCTCAATGTGAGTGCTACGGCAGAGACTTTCGGCACCTTCCTGGGAGAGGCCGACCTTTCGAGTGCGGGAGGGAGTATCGCCGTAGACGCTGCAGGAAATAGCTACGTGGCAGGTACTACTTTGTCTGCAAACTTTCCCCAGACTCCGGGTGCCTTCCATACCCCGTTTTTGCCTAATTTCCAGAACAACATGTACATCTTGAAGCTGAATCCGACCGGCACGGCGCTGCGGTACTCAGCCTTGATCGGAGGAGCTGCCCCGGCTGGTATGGCATTGGACGCAGCTGGCGAGGTCTATGTGGCCGGATATGCCGGGCCTCTTTCTCCCGTGACCCCCGGCGCCCTTGATCAGTCGTGCGACAACGGTGTTCTTGTCCTGAAGCTCAACGCGACCGGTAGCAACCTGCTTACTGCTGCTCATCTTTGTCCGGATCGCTTTTGGCCGGTGGGTGTCGCATTCGATGCGTCTCAGAACATCATTCTTAGCGGTTACACGGATTCTCCCGATTTATCCACGACAGTCGGGGCCTTCCGCGCGTCGAAAACCAACGTCTGCTGTTTGAGCGACGCAGTGTTGGGCAAGCTGAAGGCGGATGGCAGTGCGCTCGACTACCTGACGTATTTTGGCGGCAATGGCAGCGATAGCGCGAGTGCGATGGCGCAAGACTCGGCCGGAAACGTCTATATGGCGGGCTATGACTCTATGTCTACGAACCTGCCGATCAAGGGTGGATTCCAGACTACTAACGCTGGATCCTTTGATACTTTCTTAGCGAAGCTATCCCTCCCGTCATCTGCGCTTAGTGTCTCCCCGGCGGTTCTGACCTTTCCACAGGAAGGAATAGGAAACGCAAGCCCGACGATCAATGTCACAGTCGCGAATATTAGTAGTTCCAGCATTGCAATCAATAGCGCCACCACATCGGGGGATTTCAATGTCTCCAGCAACGGTTGTGGCGCTGACCTTCCGGCCGGAGATCATTGTGTAATCACCGTCGGCTTCAATCCCACCGCGCCGGGAAGCCGAAGCGGGATTCTAACCATTACAGATGGAATCGGTGTTCAGGAGGTGCGACTATCTGGGGCCGGCGTATTCGGTCCGCTGGTAGCGTTTCCCTCCGCATATCAGGTTAATACTGCGGTTGGCGTTATTAGTCCCCCGTTTGCCGTGACCATTACCAATACCGGGAACAAGACCTTGAACATCTCCCAGATTAGCTTGATGAACGATTCGGGATTTGACTTTGGAGCCATCACTTGCTTTAAGCCAATCGCGCCTCTCGATAGCTGCACCGTGAATGTGACCTATAGCGCCTTCGGCGTCGGCTACGGCTATGCAGCGCTAACCCTCACGGATAACGCTTCAGGAAGTCCCCACTCGTTTGGACTCATGGGGAATGCAATCGGCGGGGGACTGATCTTCACCAGTGTGGCCTTGAGGTTCGGGCAGCAATCGGTGGGCACGAGCAGCGCTCCTCAACAGCTTACGCTGATCAACGGAACTGGCGCGGACGTGACGCTGAACAGTATCAAAGCGGCTGGCAATTTTAGTCAGACGAGCACGTGCGGTGCCACGCTCGCGGCTGGCGCGTACTGCTATATCAACGTCAAATTCAAGCCAATTTCGTCGGGAATCAAGCAGGGTGGCATCACCGTCACTGACAGCGCATCCGGAAGTCCGCTAGTAGTGCCGCTGCTCGGAACCGGCAATTGATCGACCTCGTAGCGGCAGGCCTGAAAGATCCACGATTATCAGCCCATTGGTGGAGTCGAATCCAACGGAAAAACGTATAGCGTTCAGAATCAGCAAAGAATCCGGAATCGTACTGGCAAGGCCTCACCGTCTAAGCCGTGTTCCGTGAATGCGATCGCAAATGTAAACTCCCCGGCCCCGCCCTCAAAATGATCATCAGCCCAATGCTAGCTCCCCGGATGTGACGCTCACCCCAACCACACAGGGGTCATATTCCCTCCCGTGTTGTTCTCGCCCCTCCCCGGTTTGACGGGTTAGGAGACAGGGGCCTCTGAAAGTGCACCCCCTTCCCGCAAAATCACCAAATTGGGGTTGATCTTGAGTCCCCCGCCCGCGCGCGCGAGGCGAAGGGCAGGCTGCGTTGCGACGTGAACGATAGGGAAGGGTTGAGTGGGTATCGCACTCCAGACCGATCCGGCTGTGCGGCATCGCGCCAAACACTTCGCGCAACGCTTTCCCATTCGTGCGGACGCGCTGCTCCTGTTGTATCTGTCCGGATTCGTCCAGCACGCAATACCAACTGTTGCGATCGCCTAGATCCAATCCAACGGTTAACTTCTGCCGAGAGATTTTCTTGCTCGGTTTTGCCGCTACGGTGCTAACCTTCTTCATTGCCGGTCTCCTTGATCTCTTGCGCTTCGAGCGCGTCGATAACTTGGGAGCGTACAGCATCCCGCCGGAGACCGGCCTTCTCATCCCATCTGTTAGCGACAGTCATGCGGAGAAGCCGAATCTCTATTTTCCCGGAATGCCGATTCTGACTAGCTTTCCGTTTTCAAAACGGAAGTCAATGCCCTCGAACACTAGCCTCTCCCAAGCTCCTCCCGGACCGCCGGAGTAATCACCAGTCTGTGGCCCGTAAGCCTTCTTTACCTCATCCGCTGATGATTGCCAGTTGATGCCCCTGTCTGTCCGCCCACAAAAGATGCCAAATTCTTCGCTGTCTTGCTGACCGTGTAGAAGAAAATCGCGACAACTCTGTTGGTAGCATTGTTGAATGACGCCTGAACCCCCTTTGATACGTAGTCCTTGAAGTAAACATCCGAATATTTGAGTTCGACTTGTCCCTTTCCCAAAGAGCCGTCAACCGCCTTCAAATCAGCGCCTAGGCGAACTGCACCCCAGCCTTCACCAGCAACGATTCTGGGCTGCGTTGAATCGTCCCGACAGTCAGCTTTTGCTGGCATAGCACGGATTGCGCCACACCAGTCATCTTCGTCCGCAGGATGATGATGGTTGGCAGCCTCCAATTTGATGTCCCGCAAACTGCATTCGAGTTCGATCAGTCCCTCCGGGTAAACCAGGTGGCGTAGATTGAGAAAAGGATAGAAATTGTCGATCTGTATTTCCTGAGTTTTTTCGGCGCGGTTGATTTGCAGCGATTTTTGCCAGAAGAAATCTATCGGATGTGTCTTGGAGGGTACTTTCTTCGGAAGCGAGCGAATTTCACGGCTTTCCAAAAGTTTTACGAAGCGTTGCACCTCATTGGGCCCGATCGTAGTTTCAAATGTTGAGCGCTCCGGCTTCTCGCCCAGCGTTTTCGCGCCTTCCTCCACGTAGACGACCCTGCCGTCCGCAAATATCTGCACGTCCTCTACGCGGTACTCACCTCCAAGAGGTCCGTCAACTCTGTCATGCGAGGAAAGAAGCGGGCGCCTCACATCTTGGGCAATTACTGCCAGAGGAACTAGAAGAGTTGCGGCGAAGCGCAAGGCATACATGGCAGAAAGAGTGTACTGCCTAGAGATGATTGGCGAAACATTTCGATAACACTCACTGACCCCGGCGCAGGGTTCTCGCTCTTGAGCAACTCCAAGAGGGCGTCCTGTTTGATTGATTGGTTTTGGCAAAGGGGCACAGAGCCTCTGCAAGTCCCTTTTATTTTCGAGCGAGCTACTTTCTCCCAACTCTTCCGTCTTTCACACTCGAACTTTTCTTGAATGCGTGTCGTTGAGCGCAACTACTCGGAGCATCAAAGCGCCTTTTGCTTTTCGGGACTCTGTTGGGCAGAATTGAATTGCTTCCTCCAAAGGCTAAGAGAGCGCGCGCGGAATTAACAAGAATCACAGGAGGGAATGCAATTTGTCCTTTTAGTGAAACTATTTGCGCTAGTTTTTAAGTTTTACAATTCGTCCCACGATTGTCCTTGAACCGCTGTAGAAGCCGTGGTGTACTGCGCACTGGACTGGCCTAAGAAGAGAAGGAACAGAGCATGACGAGATTTTGGAAATCGTGGGGATTGCGCCCGATTGGGCTGGTGGCGGGGATTCTAGCCCTGAGCGGACTTGGGATGGCAGGAACGAAATATGTCGTCGCGAATGACGATTCGGCCTTTCCGTTTCCTACGGGCGTTAGCATTTACGCAGTTGGAGCCAACGGGTTGCCAGTCTTTCAGCAACGGGTAGCGACGGGTGGGTTCGGGATTGGTGGCGGCTACTTTGGAATGAATCGAATCGCGGTGCTCAATCGTTCGGATCAGCAGTGTGTCTATTCGACGGAAGCTGGAAGTGGCAACATTGTGGGAATCTCGTTGACCACCTTCACGGTTGGCGGCATTGCGACCGGATCGAACACGGATGCCGGCACGTCCAATGGCATTGGGCTGGCGCTAAATAACAATTATTTGTACGCCAGCTTCAGTGACTCCAATACGATCGGAACATTCCAGATCCAGTCGGGCTGCAGCCTGGCATTTATCGGTGATACCTCGGCGGTCGGTTTGGGCGGTGGAGGCATCAATGCCATGGCGCTGCACGGCACCATGCTGATCACCACCTACACCGATGGATCGATTGAATCGTTTGATATTTCCGGGGGGACGCCACTCTCCAACGGCGACAAACAGGCCTCGAGTGCGAGAGTGAAATCGCAAGGGGCCATTTATGCAAACTCCGTCGACATCACGAGCGATGGGCATTACGCGCTTTTCGGTGATACGTCGACATCGTTCAACGTAGAAATTTCGGACATCTCTTCCGGCAAGTTGACGAAGACAACGGTCTATAAGTCGATGGCGAGCATTAGCTCCAGCACGGTGATGCTCAGCCCGGATGAGTCCCTGCTCTACGTGATCAATACGCAGGGAGCCAGTGTGAGCGCTTTGTTCTTTGACAAGAACGCCGGCAAGGTCTCGGGCGGTTGCACGTCGAACGCGGTGAAAGGATTGTCGAAAAACTATTCGTATCTCACAGGCGTGAGCCTGATCAACCAAACCGGCAACGGCGGCGGAGTCTATGTAGCCGAGTTCGGCAGCTCGTCTGGAATCGCGATGGTGACGCTGACTTCGTCGGGCAAGAAATGCATGATGCAGGAAGTGTCCGGATCTCCGGTCTCGGATATTAATAGTCCCGGATTGCTCTCGATCGGCACTTACCCACCCCGATCGTTCTAAGAGAAATGCGGCAGGTCGGTGGATGCTGTGGCCTAGATTGCAAAACATGAAGGAGTCGGATATGCGTTGGTTGTCGAAATGGTTGCTGGCGATTGTGGTGTGCGGGTTCTCATTTCTGAAGCCTGTGGCGCAAAATTGTCCGGCGCGTCCCAACAATGGGACGGTAGTGGCCGACCCCTTCAATATTTCATCTCAAAATGGCACTCTTTCGGCCAAGTTCACGCTCGGGCATTCGGTGGATACAGCTGGCTATACGCACTATTGCTACAACTACCAAGCGGGGAGCCAAGACGTGGAAGCGCCAACGCTTCGCGTGAATCCGGGAGACGTGCTGAATCTCAACGTCGTGGACGCGATCCAGGACAACCCGTCCATGCCAATGGACATGGCGCCTCCGGCCGGGCCCAAATGTGGAGATGGCGGAGCGGCGACGGTGAATTCGACCAACGTGCACTTTCATGGGATGAATGTTCCGCCCGTTTGTCATCAAGATGATGTGATCACCACGCTGATTCAGCCGGGAACGCCAGGCTTCCAGTTCAGCGTGCATGTTCCGGCAACTCAACCTCCCGGTCTTTATTGGTACCACCCGCACGTGCACGGCTTCACAGAATTTCAGGTGAATGGCGGGGCTGCGGGCGCGCTCATTGTTGAGGGAATGGAAAAAGTGCGTCCTGAGGTTGCGGGACTCGCGGAGCGAGTTTTCGTGATCCGGCAGCAGTACCTGGTTCCATGGATTCCCGGTCCTTACCAGTTGACGATCAACTACCAGGTTTCCCCGTTGATCGGAGCGAAACCGATCATCCAAATGAAGCCCGGGGAAAAGCAGTTCTGGCGAGTCGCGAATGCCACGCTGCAGGATTTCCTGCAACTGCAGGTACAAGTCAACGGCACCCTGCGTCCGCTCGAGATCATCGCGCTGGACGGGTATCCTCTAGCCCAGACGAGAAGTCAAAATACTATTCTGGTTCCACCCGCGGGCCGCGCCGAATTTATTGTGCAAGCTCCCGCCGAAGGTGGAAGCGCAGTTTTCTTCACGCAGAGCTACTCAACGGGCCCAACCGGAAATCCGGATCTGGCGCAATCGATAGCGAATGTCGAGACGACGAGCGGCAACGCTACGACAAGCATGCCGAAGACCACGCCTCCAACCGCCGAAGGTGTGAAGTTCTTCGACTTCGCCCGGCAGCCGGCGACGATCCAGCGGAAACTCTATTTCTCGGAGGAATTTGGGGGAACCAATGGGCCTATCCAGTTCTACATCACGGTTGACGGGCAAAAGCAGAAGGTCTTCCAGGCCAACGAGGAGCCCGTCATTTCGACCAAAGTCGGAGCGATCGAGGATTGGACGATAGAAAATCGGGCGCTGGAGACGCATGCGTTTCACATGCATCAGATCCATTTCCGCGTGATTGAAGTGGATGGGAAGCCGGCTCAGAACACTGATCTGCGTGACACCATTGAAATTCCCTTTTGGGAGGGCAAGGGGCCCTACCACAGCGTCAAGTTGCGTATGGATTTTAGCGATCCAACGACGGCCGGAACCTTCTTGTTTCACTGCCACATACTTCTGCACGAGGATCTTGGGATGATGCACAAGATTCTGGTCGCGCCATAACCGCTACTTGATATCGAGGGAGAGAACACAATCATGCGCAGAATTCTGTTTGTGGGAACGAGCATACTCTTGCTGCTGGGTGGATATCTGGCCGGAAGCCACGGCACGATTCTCGCCTACACGGGGGAAGTGACGCACGGCATGATTCCGAAATCCTATGGAAGACTGGCAACAGCGATTCCGGATTCGATTGGAACGGGGCTGGTCTTTGAGGATACGGACGGAGTGATCCGATTCGTGAGCGTGAATGGGATGAAGGAAGGCGACCTGGCGCGGTACGACCAAACCCCGGTGCAGGGCGGGATCCCGCGGTCCTACGGTCATCTCGTAACTGCTGTGGTGAATCACGGAACGACCGGCCTGGTCTTTGAAGATGCCAAAGGCGTGATCCGCTTCGTTACCCTGACGGGGACCACGGAGAGCGAACTCACGCGCGAATAGGCTGATTCGGCAATCGTGACAGCAAGATCTGATCCGCGCGCTGGAACACGCCGCGGCTGACCGTTCATTGCCTGAAGCGCCCGCTCATGAGGGTTTCAAGGACATGCACTGTATTCCTCTTCTGGAGCCTTGGGCCCTTCTGAGCGAAATAGATACGAGCGAAGAAATGGAATCGTAATTGCTCTGATTTTGGTGCAGTTGAATCCCTGAAGTCTACCCCCACTCGTGAGGATTAGCGTGAAACCCCATCGTATTCATGTAGTGACCGCTATTTTTGCAAGAGCATCTTTGTCTGGGCAGAGTTCCGCTTGTTTGCCTCGAAAGCGCACGATCTTCGGCGCGTGGCTGCTAGGCTTGGCCGCGGCTGCCCTCGCCATACCGAGCTACAGCTTTGCGCAAGGGACGGCTCCAGCGGCAACTGTCTATCCGGCGGGGGCCTCTTTCTTCGACCAAAAGGTCAACACGACCAGCCCCGGGCGAACGATGATCTTGCTGAACAGTGGGACCGCCGCGATGAACATAACCAAGATCGTGACGAGCGGAAACTTCAGTCAGACCAATAATTGCGGCGCGTCCCTGGCAGTCGGCGCGAATTGCAGCATCGTGGTTAAGTTTTCTCCTAAGTCAACAGGCGCGCTGAGCGGCTCGTTGAGCGTGAGTGACGATGCACCTGGCAGTCCGCAAGTTTTCACTCTGGCGGGAACAGGCGTCACCGGTTCGATTGTGTTGCGTCCGGGCTCGCTGGACTTCGGCTCTCGAACTGTGGGTCAGGCAACGCAGACGGCGTCGGTTGACCTGATCAATGAATCCGGGGCCAAAGTAAATATCTCGAGCATTGTGGTGAGCGGCGACTTCACCCAGAAGAACGCGTGCGCGAACACCATTCCGACTTCGCCCGGAACGCCGTGCCGCCTGGACATTACGTTTACACCGACGGCGTCGGGTACTCGGAATGGCACGATCACGATTACCGATAGCGCGGCAGACAGTCCTCAAATTATCCACCTTACCGGAGTGGGCGGAGTAACCAATCTCAGCTTTTCACCCAGCACACTTTCGTTCGGTGTGGTGAATTTGGGGAGCAGCAGCAATCCCAAGAGCGTTACGGTCACCAATAACGGAAGCACTCCGGTGGAAGTGCTCAGCGTCGGTGCGAGCGGTGATTACAGCCAGACCAATACGTGTCCGTTGTCTCTGGCGGCTGGTGCGAATTGCAAGGTTACAGTCACGTTCACACCCAGCGCGACCGGGTCGCGTCCTGGCAACGTCACTTTGCTCGATACCGATCCAACGAATCTGCAGAAAGTGGTTCTGAATGGAACTGCCACGATTCCTGCCACAACTGTGACGGTCAGTCCGAAGGCAGTGGCCGTTACGTCCAAGTTGACGCAACAATTTCAGGCCAGCATCAGCGGCGTGGTGAGCAGCGATGTTACGTGGTCGGTAGATGGCGTGGTCGGTGGCAACACGACTACAGGCACGATTTCGTCCAGCGGGCTTTATGTGCCTCCGGCGGCGGCCGGCACACATAAGGTGCGGGCAAAGAGTAATTCGGATACAAGCCAGGTCGGTCTGGCATTCGCCTATGTTGGCACTTATGCGGGCACAGTTACGTATCATAACGACAATCTGCGGACTGGCCGAAATCTGAATGAGACCGTGCTCACCACGGGAAATGTGAACGCGTCGCAGTTCGGCAAACTGTACTCTTTTCCGGTTGACGGCAAAGTCTATGCGCAGCCGCTCTACGTTGCGAACCTCAATATTCCGGGCAAAGGGTTTCATAACGTCATTTATGTGGCTACGGAACACGACAGCCTGTACGCCTTCGACGCGGACAACCGGCAAAGCGCACCACTGTGGCACCTGAGCTTCATCAATCCGGCAGCAGGCATCACCACGCTCTCGATCGGAGGCGTGCAGGGATTGGACCTCTTCTGCGACAGCATGACGCCAGAGGTCGGCATCACCGGCACTCCGGTAATCGATCCGGCCACGAACACGATGTACGTGATCGTGAGAACAAAGGAGACGACCGGGGGAATTGCCACGTTTGTTCAGCGTTTGCATGCGTTGGACATCGCCACGGGCGCTGAGAAGCAGAACAGTCCATCGGTGATCCAAGCTTCGTATCCCGGCCACGGTGTGGGAAACGATGGCCAAGGCAACGTCATTTTTGATTCGCGCTACGAGAATCAGCGGTCCGGACTGATGTTGCTGAATGGAGTCTTGTATGTTGCGTGGGGATCGTTCTGCGATCCGGCAAACTATCACGGATGGCTGATTGGATTTGACCCTGTGAGTCTCCAGCAGTTGACATCCTTTAATACTTCACCGAACGGTTGGGGTTCGGGAATCTGGGGGAGCGGAGGAGCTCCGGCTGCGGATGCCGAAGGTAATATTTATTTTTCGACTGGCAACGGTACGTTTGACGGCGTATTCGGCGGCTTCAGTTACGGCGAAAGCATCCTGAAACTTTCCACCAGCGGCCATGCTTTGACGCTGACGGATTACTTTGCTCCATACAACGAATCGTTCCTGGATCCGCCGGATGCGGATCTCGGCTCGGGTGGAGTGACACTGGTTCCGGACCAGTCCGTAGCGCCGATCCATATGCTCATTGGCGGCGGCAAAGACGGTACTTTGTATGTCATTGATCGCGACAATATGGGACAGTTCAACCGGTCGAACGATGATCAGGTGGTGCAAAACCTGATCCACGCGATCGGTGGACCGGGGACGAACGGAGTGGGGCACCAGGGCTTCAAGGGGATTTGGCCCAAGGCGGCCTACTGGCAGCACCAGATCTACTACGCTGGAGTCGGCGATTTCGCCAAGGCGTTCCGCTTGAATGATGGTCAGCTTTCGGTGGTCCCGATTTCCAGCAGCGCAGTAACCTTTCGCTACCCTGGTGGACTGCCTGCCGTCTCGGCAAACGGCACCGCCAACGGTATCGTCTGGATGGTTATGGAAAATACGCCGGGGCAGCTACCCGCCGTCCTGTACGCGTTCGATGCGGCGGATCTTTCGGTTGAACTCTACAACAGCAGCACAGAGACCACGGGCATCGGAATACAGTTCGGCATTCCGACGGTGGCCAACGGCCATGTTTTTGTAGGGACCTCGAGCGAACTCGATGTATTCGGCTTGAAGCCGTAGGGCGACGTGAGGAGATTCAGCCCGAATCTGGCTACGAGCTTGTTGGGAAGGCCACTGAGAGCTCACGAAGGTAGTGGGGAACTTTGCAGTTCCCCACCATGGTTCCTCCGAAACGACGAGAGCACGCCCGAAGAGAACCGTGGAGATAATATCTTTTTCACGCCGACAAATCCAACTTTGAAGTGGGCATCCGGCGCGCCATTCGCTACGATCTTCGATAGTTGAATAAGTCAAAATTCCCGCCCTCTCGCGCAAAACGCGAGAAGAGTGGGCTCCCATCCACTTCGGAGAACGGTGACCAAATCTCAAGCGTATTGGTCTGTTCCGCTGTCAGTGCGTCCCCGCGTCAATCCCTATCTCGACGGAAGGCGCTACAATCCCTTGCTGGAGGGACGCATTCATGGCAAAGCAGGAGAAAGGCAATAGTGTCGATGCTAGTTTTCGGCAGATAGCATTCGCTGTGACAACGTTGATGCTGATGCTTTGCGGAGCCGCGTATTCCGAGCAGAAGAAGACTGCGGACGCGAACGCCTCCATTCAGCCTTTTATGGGGCGCTGGGATTTGACGCTGCAGACGCCTCTTCGCGAATATCCTTCGTGGTTGGAGATAACGCAGGAAGATGGGCAGTCGAAAGCACGAATGGTGAGCCGATGGGGACATGCGCGGCCGCTTCCGAAAGTTGAGATCTCGAATGGACGGATCACGTTTGTCTCCCCAAAGGAAGAGGAGGACCGGAAAGACGACATGGTGTTTGAGGGTAAGCTGGCTGGAAAGACGCTAGTGGGAACCACGACCGGGCCTGATGGAACTCCGTGGCAATGGACCGGCGAGAGAGCGCCATCGCTGAAGAGAAAGAACGCTCCGAAATGGGGCAACCCGACACCGTTGTTCAACGGCAGAGACTTAAGCGGATGGAAATTGAGCGATCCGACCGCAACGTCGTGGACGGTCGAAAACGGAACATTGATGAGTCCGGGACGTGGCGCCGAACTTATCACCGATTCGAAGTTTGAAGATTTCAAGTTACATGTTGAGTTCAATTGCGCGCCGGGATCGAACAGCGGGATTTACCTGCGGGGTCGTTACGAACTCCAGATTGAAGATGATCCGGAGCCCGAAGGGCCAACCATGCGCACCGGAGGCGTGTATGGATTCTTGGCTCCTACACCGGAGCAGCCGCGCAAGCCGGGGGAATGGCAGACGTACGACATTACGCTGGTTGGACGAGTGGTCACGGTTGTACAAAACGGTCGGACGATTATTGAGAGTCAGGAAATTCCGGGCATCACCGGCGGGGCGCTCGATAGCCACGAAGGGCTGCCCGGGCCGATCTATCTGCAGGGTAGCGAGGCCGGCCACGTTGCTTTTCGAAATATCACGATCACGACAGCGAAGTGAGCGGGTCATCGACGGGGAACGGGCAACCCCGGCGCAACCCTCTGTTGGTCTTGCAGGAAGAATCGGTTTACTGCAGCAAAAGACGCAAGACCTTGCACACATCGAATGATTCGTCGAATCGGAAAAATAACAGATTTTGACAAAGCCGTGACAAATCGGTGGAGTTGCCCGCCTAGGATTCTGTGGCTGTCGGGTCGGGGATGAAAATCCGAACCTGCGTGTTGGTCACATTCGCCGTTCCGTCCGTTGCTCAGTGTGGGCCCCCCAATTGTGAATAAAAAAGGAGAATTTTGCATGCCCAGTTCTGTTCGTCGTGTGATAACCCTCGTCGCTTGCTGTGGGCTCGTGCTGATGTTGAGTGGCGCAGCTCTGGCTCAATCGTATACAGCCACTCGTCTGGTTTCGAACCTCTCCGGCAAGGCGTTGCATACCGATCCGTTGCTGGCGAATCCCTGGGGCTTGGCGTACGCACCAGGCGGCGCGTTCTGGGTCAGTGATGAAGCTTCGGGATGGTCCACTCTCTACGATGGCAGCGGAAATCCGCAGAGCCTGCAGGTCGTCGTTCCACCATCATCGGGAACGGGCGCCGGGACGCCGACGGGGATCGTTTACAACGGCTCCTCGGAATTTAAGATCATGACCTGGACGTCGGTATTCTTGTTTGCCACCCTGGATGGAACCATCAGTGGTTGGTCGGCGTTCGAGCCGACGCAAGCGCTGATTGGGGCGCGTCAAGCAGGCGCGGTATATACCGGGTTGGCAATCACGAGTCATCCGTCGGGAAACTTTCTGTATGCCGCCGATGCGGCGAACAACCACGTCGACGTTTATGACGGTAACTTCAACCTGGTGAAGTCCTTTACGGATACCACAATTCCGGCAGGCTTTGCGCCGTTCGGTATTCAGGATATCGCGGGAAAGCTGTTCGTGACGTTCGCCAGCACGAGCGGCGGACCGGGCGGGTACATTGATATTTTTTCGGAGGGTGGCACGTTCGTGAAGCGGTTCGCGCAGGGTAAGCCACTGAATCAGCCGTGGGGCGTCGCTTTGGCCCCAAGTGACTTTGGCACGCTCAGCGGAACGGTGCTGATTTCGAACAACACTTCCACCGGCACGATTAACGGATTCAACAAATCCACTGGCAAGCTAGTGGGTACGGTTCAGAACGCGGCGGGGAAAGCGATCGCTATCAGCGGACTATGGGGAATCGAGTTTGGCGGTGGGTCGGCACTCAACGGCCAGAAGAATCAATTGTTCTATACCGCGGGTCCAGCTGACACCAATGGATTTTTCGGAGTGATTAACTCACACTAGGGAATCAGGTTCGGATCACAAAGCAAAGGCCGCCGCGATGGCGGCCTTTGCGTTTTGTCGCAGATTTTTCTGAGCAGAAGGGAAATCTTCCCACGGCAGTCAGGCAGGGAAGAGCGCTTCGCGCCTTGTGGGAGCGGAACAAAATCAAGTGCGTTTCATTGTGTTACATTGAATAAATGTGGGCGCGTAGCTCAGTTGGTAGAGCAATGCCCTTTTAAGGCATGGGTCGCAGGTTCGAGTCCTGCCGCGCTCACCAAGATTTCAACTTTCACTCCGCGTCTAGAATGCCAGCTTCACGGCCAACTGTCCTACCCGAGCACTCACCGCCGTGCTGCTAATAAGGCCGAACGTTGGAGATGTGAAATTGGTGTCTGGTTGCGCAAATTGTGGATGGTTCAAGGCGTTGTAAAACTCGGCGCGAAATTGAAGGCTGCTTGTCTCATGGCGCCAGTGGAGCACCATGTTCTTTGAGAAGGCGAGATCTATATTCGCCTGACTTGGCCCATCCACGATCCCGGTAGCGCTATTCCCAAATCCGGTTCCGATGCCATCGGCACCGATTATTGGCGGAGTCGTAAAGCAGGTGTCATCAAAATAGCTGCTCAATTTCGATTCCACCGATCCTCCCCTGACCAACTGATTTTTTGAGCAGGTCCCACTCAGTTGCGCCCTGTCAGCGCTTATTCCGAAAACGTTGTTGGCATTGGTAGCCGAGACGGTCAGAGCACTGCCAGATTGAATCGTGACGATAGAAGCAAAGTCCCACCCTCCGAGGATCGCCCGCCGGAGTCCGGCTGACGGGCTGGGTAAACTCCATGTTTCGCTAAGAATGAAACGATGAGTACGGTCGAAACTGGCGCGTCCCCATCGCTGTCTGGGAGAGTTTTGGTCTCCCAGCGTCAGCGCATTGCCAGAGGATGTTGAGTTAATGTCGGCGCCATCGGTGTCCAGAGTCTTCGAGAAAGTGTACGAGGCGAGGAATTGAAGGCCGTGCCCCAACCGCTTCGTGAGGCTCGTTTCCAGCCCGTTGTACCAAGAATCGCCTTCGGATTCCATCTCCACAAGAGAGTCCGGTGGCACACCGAGAATGGGGACTCGCGACGGAATGTTGGCGAAAGTGTTTGTGATTACTCCCCTGATTGGATCGTTCGTAGAGGCGGGCAGTGCTTGATTCAGGGAACGTTGGCGGACCAGGTGTGTGCCGCGCGTGCCCACATACCCAATTTCCAAGAGCCAGCCCTCGCGCAGTTCAGCTTGAACATTCAATGAATACTGCTGAATCACGGCGGGCCGAAAGTCGGGGGCAACCGAATAAATAGTGGTGGAGGAGGTGGGAGAATACGAGGGGAACGAAGGGAAGGACTCCGGCGTGGGGAACGGCTGCGGAAAAGGCGCTTGAAACGTAGCGTTTGCGTTCGCCGCTCCCGCATTTAAACGGAACACTGAAAACGGAGCACCCAGCATATTTTGATAAAAGGCTTGGCCGGTAGGTCGGGAGTAATACGTGCCATACCCGCCTCTTAGCACCATTTGACTTGTATGGGGCAGGAACTGCCAAGCGAACCCGATTCGTGGCGCGATCGTGTTTTGTCCCTCGCCGTAGTTCCCGAAGGTATTATTCGCACGCAAAACACCGGGGGGAAGTACACCTGGAAAGTTGGAAGCCACAACGTACCCAGACACGCTCCCGCTTGGCGCAGGGTTTGGGTCAGCTCTGCCGATGTCGAAGCTTGCGTTTCTGCCCAGACGGTCTCCAAACTGGCCGAGATGCTCGTAACGCAGGCCAATATTCAAGGTTAGCGACCTGCGGATTCTATAGTCATCCTGCGCGAACCCTGTACCCTCCCACACTCTGAATTCCCGCTCGGTCAGGCCGAAGTCATCAAACGAGGAAAAAATATTGCTGAATCCGGTGCCGTTGTCCTGTGCGCTACGGCCAAGTAGAAAATCGGGCCAGCTCAGAAACTGCAAAAATGATCCAAGTCCCACGAGATTGACGTTGTCCTGCAACCTAGTCAGAGATCCTCCTAAGCGTATGGTGTGGGCGCCACGGACGAAGCTGAGACTATCTCCGAAGACTAGACTATTTTGGGCAATCGTTCGCGGGAACCCAGAGGCCATACTGACGGAGCCGGTAATTTCCAAGCTCGGCAGGTCGTTATTGTGGCTCATTTCTCCTTCGGCAACCCCAACGTCGGACCAATGGAACGGAGTTCTGGCCTCTGTCGTCGTGGTGGTGCGGACATATCCAATCCGTGCTTCGTTGAGCGATCCGTTGCGGAAAGTGTAAGTATGAGCTAAAGAAAAGACCCTGAATTCAGAGGCGCTAGGGCTCGGAAACCCCGGGATGTTTCCTGCTGGGTTGAGTCCGTTACCGGGAAACGTCACTATCGCGTCATCGTCTGCCAGGAAAAAGCGCACTGCGAATCTGCTGTTCGGTCGATTCAGGTAGTCAACATTGGTGGAAAACTGGTTTTCATCAAAATGGCAGGGATCGGTGAAGACTGAGAAGCCTTGCTGTGCGAGTGGTTTCGTTGGGTCCACAGTTTGCGGAGTGGGGATCAGGAAACTTCCGTCAGAAAGCTTGAAGTTCAGTAGGGTCAGAGCCACGGGATTTATGTTGGAGCCGTCGGGTTTGATTGCCGTGCCTCCCTGCGCACCCGTCATGCCGCCAAAGATTTTCCCGAGTTCACTGGGCGTGCGGGCATTCGTGAGCGGCGGCTCGCTAAAGCTGGCAGTGCAAGCAGTCCGCGACTGACCAGCAGCAATGCCATTAACCTGGCGGGTTCCCTGATAGGAACCAAAGAAAAGAAGGGTGTCTTTCTTGACAGGCCCACCCAAGGCGAAACCAAACTGGTTCTGCTTGAGGACGGGGCGCGACTGACCCGTTTGGTTCAAAAAGAAGTCATTCGCGTTCAGCAGTTCGTTGCGGAAGAACTCGAAAACCGTCCCGTGGAAAGCATTGCTCCCGGTTTTTGTGATCACGCTGACGTTGGCACCACCATAGCGCCCGTACGCCGCATCATAGAGTCCTGTCTGGACTTTGAATTCCTGTATGCTATCGGGGTTCGGAATCGGAATGCCGCCACTCCCTGATGCACTCCCCTGCACGTCGCTTACGCTTACCCCGTCGATTTGGAAATTGTTGTCATAGGAACGCGCTCCGTGCACGTAAATCCCATCGTTCGATTTGGCAATCTGCGAAAGCGCGGTGCCACCGATTCCAAGCTCTCCTGCGTTGTACACTCCGGTCGAAACCCCGGGAGGGAGGCTTGCAATCTGGGCAAAATTCCTCGTGACCAGGGGTAAACCGCTGACCGCCGTTTCGTTGACTACCTTACCCAGAGCGGAACTGTCAGTCTGGACTGTTGCCGCCTCTGCAGAAACCTTGATGCTGCTGAACACGGTCGACAAGCGGAGATGCAGTTCAAGGTGTACCACTTCGGTCACGCTGACATCTACCGTTGCGCTGGCGATGAGGCTGTCAGAGCCGGTGGTCCTCGCCTGTAGGTCATATCTGCCAGGGGGCAACAGTAATAAATTGAACCTACCATCTTTATTAGTCGTCGCAGACTGAATCGCGCCGGTGTCTTGGCTAGTGAGTCGGACAACGACCCCCGTTAAGACGGCTCCGGTTGGGTCGAGCGCCACTCCGGTCAGTGCGCCGGTCGAAGCAGTCTGGCTTCGTACACGGCTGGAAAAAACCAGAGCGATAGTCACGATCACGAGGAGCACCGACCTGCGGCAGCGCGGTCGGCGGTGGTACCCATGTATGGTATTGCCCGCAAATGACCTTCGTGGCATGGGCCGTTTCAACCCTCGTATTTCCCACGTACATGACGAGTTGAGCTTCCTCAGTTGGTGGACCGAAAGTGCCGATGCGCGACCGGATCCAAGGGATTTCCTTCTGTAGAGATCCGATGTTGCGCCGCCTAGAGTAGATTAGTTCCTTCTTATATCTTTGGCACCTGAAGTCACACGAATGATGATGACTGGCCATTTATATAGGGAGGAACTGGTAGTTTTGCTAGTAACTGGACCTGCAATCTAGCACTGTTGGTAGAGATCCCGATTCCGAAACTTTGTTGGACCGAGGTGGGGCTTTAAATCATCTGGGACAGCGGCTTACATGGTTTGTGGTACAGTTCTTCCGACTAGGTCAATGAGGCCCTAAGCCACGAGGCCGAGAAGTGCGAAGACGAGCGGCACGGCTAATCTGCGTCGTAATTATAGCTGTGGCAGCCTTTCTGCGGTCGCAGGCGAGTTCCGCGGGAGCTGCAAGAGAAGTCCGGCGCGTCCTCATTATCAATGTTTTCGACCCTCTTTCGTCACCCGGGGTGGCTGAATTGGATCACGGGATCATCGCTAGTCTGGACAGATCGCCATACCAGATTGAGCTCTATAGTGAAGATCTGGAAATGACCCTGTTCCCGGATGAGGCTCACCAACGGCAGTTTCGTGAGTGGTACACCCGCAAGTATCACGATCGCAAGCCCGATGTAATCATTGCTGTCGGACTCGAACCCATCAAATTTATGGCCCTGTCGCACAAAGTGTCCTTCCCGGACACCCCCATTGTCTTTTGTGGAAGTACAGAGGACATGTTAGGCCAACTGAAGCTCGACTCTGACTTCACCGGTGTGTGGGAGGTAGCGCAGCCCGAGGAAACCCTCATCGCGGCATTGCATCTTCAACCCGACACCAAACACGTGATGGTGGTGGGTGGCTCCGGACCGTATGATCGGTATTTGGAGGCGATCGCCAGGGAGAGTTTTCGCAAGTATGAGGCGCGCTTCGACTTCCAGTATCTCACTGACCTTGACATGCCCGCGCTGCTTGAGCGCCTGAAGCACCTCCCGGACAATACGATCGTCTACCACACTTCCTTGATGCAGGATGCGGCGGGAACGTCCTTCGTTGATGCGACTCAGGCAGTTCCACTGATTGCCGGCGCTTCTAAGGCACCCGTCTTTGTTGTGGACGACGTGGACCTCGGCAGAGGTACGGTTGGCGGTGATTTGCTGAGTTTTACCTCCGATGGAAGGGTTGTCGGCGAGATGGCAGTAAGGATTCTCAACGGCGAGAAGCCGCAAAACATTCCTATCGCCAAGAGCGCCAACGTCTACTTGTTTGATTGGCGAGGTTTGCAGCGCTGGGGACTTAAGGAAAGCGACCTTCCTCCCGACAGCATCGTGCTGAATCGAGAGCCCACCGTCTGGGAGTCTTACAAGTCATACATCATGGGAGGAACGGCTCTGATCTTGGCTGAAGCGCTGCTCATATTTGCGTTGGTCTGGCAGCGGGCTCGGGCCATAAAGGCCGAGACCGAGCGGCGTCGAGCTGAAGAAGCGATCCGTGAGAGCGAGAAGCGTTTCCGGCTTGTTGCAAACACGGCACCTGTAATGATCTGGACGGCCGGGACGGACCGAAAATGCAGCTACGTCAACAAGACCTGGCTGGACTTCACCGGGCGTCCACTTGAGGCGGAGGTGGGTGACGGTTGGGCGGCGGGAATTCATCCGGACGATGTCGGCCGCTGCCTGCAAACCTATATCGAAGCATTCGACCGAAGAGAGTCGTTTGAAATGCAGTATCTGTTGCGGCGACACGACGAGGAGTATCGCTGGGTTCTGGACAAGGGAGTACCCAGGTTCAGTCCGGACGGCAGCTTCGCGGGCTATATCGGCTCCTGCATAGACATCACCGAACGGAAGCTGGCAGAGGAGGGTCTGGCCACGATTGGGCGCAGGTTGATTGAAGCCCAGGAACAAGAGCGCACCTGGATTGGAAGAGAACTTCACGACGATATTAATCAGCGGCTCGCGCTGTTAGCTTTTGAACTGGATGGAGGGCATCAGCACTCCGCCGAGCAACTCAGCGAAGTAGTCCGCCACACCCAGGAACGCATTGTTCAGATTAGCGAAGACGTACAGGGTCTATCCCATCGTTTACATTCCTCGAAGCTTGAATATTTTGGTCTAGCATCTGCCGCCGGCAGCTTCTGCAAAGAGCTGTCGGAACAAGCTAAAGTTGAGATTCAGTTCAACCATTCGGAAATCCCGCGCACACTCTCCAAGGAAGTCTCTCTTTGCTTGTTCCGAGTTCTACAGGAGGCTCTGCAAAATGCCGTGAAGCACAGTGGGGTTCGCAAGTTTACGGTGGATCTGCACAGCACAGCGGAGTCGATCGAACTCAAAGTGGCGGATACGGGAACGGGCTTTGAAGAACATGATGCTTTCACACGCCACGGGCTGGGGTTGATCAGCATGCGCGAAAGGATGCAACTGGTGCACGGCGAACTTTCGGTCAAATCGAAACCCGGGGCTGGCACCACGATCCGCGCTCGCGCTCCTCTCAGAGTTGCCGAATATCGTGCCATGGCCGGGTAAGGTACCCCCACGCGAATCTTGGGACGCTCCTGGCATGACATCGCCGCCCCAATCATTCACGTGCCGATGGGCAGAGTGCGCCACGCTAACCAGGCCAGTTTTGTGTCGAGGGATCTTGCTTCTCACCAACAAATCGCGTAGTCATCGGAATCACGACTTCCAGGGTGCGAATGAGCAACTTCTTTATTTAAGAGGGTCGCCAGAGGGATCAGAATCGAACTTGCAAATGCAGGGCTGACCGGTGAGCACTGCTTTTATCGCATGCACCAAATGGCGATGCATGCAGGACTTTTGCACGAACCCCAACACTCCGGCTTCCATGCACGCCTCGACGAACTCGCCTTCCGAATGCACCGTCACGAACACAAACTTTGCCGTGGAACCCAACTCCCTAAGTTTGTAAACAGCCTCAATTCCGTTCAAAATCGGCATGCTGATATCGGTCACAATAATGTCAGGATGGAGCCTGCAAGCTTCGGACACCAATGTTGCACCATCTGCTGCTGTCCCTACGACATCGAAATAGGGAGACACGAGAGCAATCTCCGCTTCGAGCAGAGCAGGGTGGTCATCGGCCAACAGTAGGCGTGGATGATCCAGGCCATTCGCCTCCCATCAGCTCAGAGTCCGTTTTCGGAGCGGCGTACCGAGCAGATTCAGAACACTTGGTTGAAGGTTAGCTGTCGGAATGAATGGCGGCTACTAGTGAAATCCCTAGGTACAAGTGACCTGAATGAACAGGTTCTTCCCCGCTTCTGCGGACGATATTCAAGAGGGGCGGTTCGAGAGCAGCGGTTCAGCCTAGGCAAATCACTCGATCGAAGCGAGAACCCATTGGACGAGGGCTTGGTCGCCATTCGACAAGTCGGGCAGCCTTGTTTTCAGTGCTTGGAGCAGTTCGTTATCGAAGAGTTCAGGGCGGGGTTTCTCTCCACTCTTCTCGAACAGTTCCCGGTATGCTCGTGCAAAGGCGATTGTTCCTCTGTGAGACGTTAAGGCGCACGCTCGAAAGGCTTCGATAACAAACCCACCGCTTCTGATGTCATGTCCACCAAAGGAAGCAAGTTCCACCCAATAACGATTCGCCACTTCAACATTGGTGGGATCGGAAATGAGAGTTGCTTTGAGTTTCGCTAACTTCTGTTGAATTGGATATTTGTCTTCCGTCATGCCCATTATGCCTGAATGTAAAGGCGATATTTCGTTAAGAATCGGGCCCTGTTCCCCATGACGGGCCTATCACAATTTACAGGTCCAAGTTGCGGTAAGCAAGGGTAGCCTACTGCGTCAGGGGCGCTCTTCCGTTTCATTTGTACGATTTTGGTCCGAACCCTCTGCGTCGGGTTTCAGAGCGCGACTCCGACC
Organism: uncultured Acidobacteriaceae bacterium; assembly: GCA_963722365.1. GTDB lineage: Bacteria > Acidobacteriota > Terriglobia > Terriglobales > Acidobacteriaceae > Sulfotelmatobacter. Next base: position 419,776 of record CAVRLM010000009.1, on the reverse strand, counting down.
AATGGAGAGTCTATGGAAACCATCCGCCGGATTACACCCGGCCCCCGCATCATGATCGCTGATGACCACGCGGTATTTCTGGAAGCTCTGAAGTGTTTTCTGCAAAAGAGTTACCTGGTAATCGGAACCGTAACGGACGGTCGCGCGCTGGTCACAGAGGCGATGAGGCTCAAGCCTGACCTGATTATCGTCGACGTCAGCATGCCGCTTCTGAATGGCTTTGATGCGGCGCGCCGCATCCGCGACGAGCTTCCGAGCGTTTCGCTTGTGTTCCTTACGATGCATGCAGATGCCAATATGGCTGCCGCTGCTGTTGAACTTGGCCACGCCGCTTTCGTGCTCAAGCACTCGGCAGCAACCGAGCTGGTAACTGCCATTGAAGAGGTCTGGCGAGGAAATAGATACATTTCTCCAAAACTCCGGCCGCAGGATTGGGTGGAGCAACGAACCCGGGTCAAGCAGTTCTGCAAACCGCTGACCTCTCGCCAGTGCGATATTCTGCAGTTGTTCGCGGAAGGTTATAGTCTGAAAGAGATCGCAGCGCGACTGAATTTGAGTCCAAAAACGGTCGAATTTCACAAACGCCAGATCACGACGGAGTTCCATCTGAAGAGTAATGCAGCCCTCGTGTTGCTCGCGATCAAGAAGGGGCTTATCTCGATCGACCAAAATACCCTCTAGGCGAGAGAAAAGGGCTTCATACAGTAGGAGCCAGTTAGACGTGCAAGTTTTTGGTTCTAAATGATTTGACGACCATCGTGAGGCATGGGTCGCAGGTCGAGACCGGCCGCGCTCACCAAGCTTTGCAGGACGCCTGGCAGCTTGGCGCCTCCTGTGTTTCCCTGATCCCCGGGTTCTAATTCCTTCAAACGTCTCTGTTTTTGTGCGTATCGGCGCGGGTATCTCACTGCAAACTCCGACGAGATAAGGGCGATCGCCATCCAATTCGCGGTTGTTTTTCCGCGATCGCGTTTCTTGGTTCGCGATCGTCGTAGCAAACAGGGGAACGTTGGCAGAACTAATTTCCAGCGAGAGGGAGAGTGTTATGAACAATCTCAATTCCGAAAATAGCAAAAGCCGATATAGTGTCGAAACCGCGTGTCCTTATTGTGAGGGTATTTTTGAGCATTCGGCGTGGTGTGCGACTCAAGATCCTCAAGTAGGGTACGCCTACCAAATTGTTGCAGACGCGTCGAAGCTGACGGCCGGAGACTGCCTGATTCTGCATTCCCTAGGCGTTGCCTGGGTGGAATGCGCGCGTGAAGTTGCAGTCTAAAAGGAGAGTCCGGGACCGGCGGACGGTTGGGGAGCGCAGACGGGAAGCTCGAAGGATCTTGCGCAGATTGCTGCGGCCCAATAAGATGGCTGCGCGCAACAAGCCCCAGGCATGATCGGCCAGACGATATCCCACTACCGGATTCTTGAGAAGCTCGGCGGCGGGGGCATGGGTGTCGTCTTCAAGGCCGAGGACACAAAGCTGAAACGCTTTGTGGCACTGAAATTCCTACCTGATGATGTGGCACACGATCCGCAGGCGCTGAGCCGTTTCCAGCGGGAGGCGCAGTCCGCGTCGGCATTGAACCATCCGAACATCTGCACAATTTATGAGATTGATGAACATGACGGCCATGCGTTCATCGCGATGGAGTTTCTCGACGGACAGACGTTGAAACATCGCGTTGCGGGGCGGCCGTTGGATGTGGAGACGATGTTGGGGATCAGCATCGAGATTGCCGATGCTCTGGATGCGGCGCACAGCCGGGGGATTATCCATCGCGACATTAAGCCGGCAAATATTTTCGTGACCAAGCGGGGGCAGGCGAAGTTGCTGGATTTCGGGCTGGCCAAGCTGGCGCAGAGCACCGAGCACACGCTGTCGGCAGAGGAAGGGCCAATGACGAGTCCAGGGTCGACAATCGGGACCGTGGCCTATATGTCGCCGGAACAGGTCCGGGCGGAGGAACTGGATCCGCGGACGGATCTGTTTGCGTTTGGTTCGGTGATGTACGAGATGGCGACGGGAGAAATGGCATTTTCCGGGAATAGCAACGGCGTGGTGTTCGAAGCCATCCTGAACCGCATGCCGGCACCGGTCACGAGCGCAAACGCGGCGATTCCCGAGAAATTGAACGATCTGATTTTGAAATCGCTGGAGAAAGAGCGCGACATGCGCTACCAGACCGCGGCGGAGTTGCGCGGCGATCTGAAGAGGATTAAGCGAGGGCTGGAGAGTTCGAGGATCCGGGCGGGGAGCGGGTCCGGAACCGCGGCGGCGTCGGCGGCGAGCGTTCCTTCGCAAACAGTGCGGGAAGAAATGGTTCCGCGACGGCGGGTTTGGACGACTGCAGTGTTGATCGGAGGCGTGGCTCTGCTGGCGGGTTTGGGGGTGGGGGCGCTGCTGTTGAAGGGCTCGGGCAAGACGGAGTTTGCGGCGTATCATCCGCTGACTTTCCGGCGCGGGATTGTTCATTCGGCGCGGTTTGCGGCGGACGGGAAGACCGTCATTTATAGCGCGGCGTGGGAGGGGAAGACCCTCGACTTGTTCGCGACGCGTCCGGAGAGCCCGCAGTCGCAGGAAATTGAGCCCAAGGGGGCAGAGGTTCTGTCAGTATCGGCAACCGGAGAAATGTTGCTCGCGTTGCACAGCCGACCGCGTGAAGCATTTATCTACTCAGGGACGCTGGCGAGAGTTCCGCTGGTGGGCGGCGCACCGCGCGAGATCCTTGAGGATGTGGAGTGGGCCGACTGGTCACCGGACGGGACCAATGTGGCAGTGGTTCACGAGGTTCAGGGGCGAAAGCGATTGGAGTTCCCGCTGGGAAAGGTGCTGTACCAGGCGGATGGCTGGATAGGGAATCCGCGGGTGGGACCCGACGGGAAGGTGATTGCGTTTGTGAATCATCCTCAGCCTTCGGATGATGGCGGGGCAGTGGCGGTCCTGGATCTGAACGGAAAGAAAACCGAGCTATCCGATGGGTGGGACAGTATACAGGGGCTAGCGTGGTCTCCCGACGGCAAGGAAATCTGGTTTACCGCCACACGAACGGGAGGTGACCGGTCGTTGTATGCAACGGATCTGGCGGGGAAGGTGCGAGTGCTGGCTCGCGTGCCCGGCGAGTTGACGATCCTGGATGTGTCTCGGGAAGGAAGTGTCCTGCTGACGCGCGGCAATGATCGCGCAGGCATGCTGGGGCTACCTCCAGGACAGGCGAAGGAGAGGGATCTGTCGTGGCTGGACTGGTCGGTGCCGGGCAGCTTGTCGGCGGACGGGAAAATGGTTTTGTTCCAGGAATCGGGTGAAGGCGGGGGACCGAAGTATGCCACGTATCTGCGGAATACGGATGGGTCGCCAGCAATCCGATTGGGAGAAGGCAGTGGGCTTGTCGTTATCACCCGATGGAAAGTGGGCACTGGCGCGGCTGAATGTCTCGCCGTCGCCATTGCTGCTTTATCCGACCGGGGTGGGCGAGATCAAGCCGTTGGTGAGCGACGGACTGAATCACATTTCGGCAGCCTTCTTGCCGGACGGAAAGCGATTCGTCTTTACAGGAACGGAACCGGGGCACGGGGTTCGGCTTTATGTGGAGTCGCTGGACGATCCCAAGGCGCACGCCATCAGCGTGCGAGGGGATTGTGTCGGAATCGTTCTGTCACCGGATGGGAAATTCGTAGCAACTCGCGGTCCTGATCAGAAGGTGTATCTTGTTTCCCGGTGGAGGGAGGCGAGCCGAAGCTCGTGCCGGGGATGTTACCGGCAGAATTTGCCACTGCCTGGTCCGGCGATGGGCACTCGCTTTTCGTGATGGCACGAGGACAGAGTCCCTGCCCAGGTTTTCCGAGTGGATGTGGCGACCGGCCAAAGGACTCCGTGGAAGACCGTTCGAGCCCGCGGATGCGGCGGGGATCGATACTGTTGGGCGCTTAATGATGTCGGCCGACAACAAGTCTTACTTGTACTCCTATTGTACGGACCTTGTCGGATTTGTACCTGGTACAGGGGTTGAAGTAGAGAGGCTGCCAAGCTTCGCTCATGCTGTTTCGACCCGAGTTCGCTAGGCCGGTTGGCGGTACTAGGCGGTCATTTGCCGTGGGTCTTGCGATATAGTTTCAGCGTGACCAAAACAAACTGCGATGTTTCCTGGTGCTGTTCTCGGTGGCGTGCATGGCTAGCCTTTGTGCATGCTGAATCCTACAAATATTTTCGTCTCGGAAATAAAGAAGACGTCTCAGACCAAACCTACGCCGGGGATCGCCATGATGGGCGGAGGAAGCGATCTGGATGAGGCATTTCGCTGGCTATGCGACAAGGGAAACGGCGGAGATTTCTTGATTCTGCGCGCTCGGGGCGACGACGATTACAACCCCTACGTGAAGAAGTTGTGCAAGGCAAATTCGGTGGCGACGCTCATTATTGCCGATCGGGAGGCAGCCGAGGATCCGGCGGTGGCGGAGATTATTCGAAAGGCGGAAGTGGTGTTCATCGCGGGAGGGGATCAGGCCAATTATCTTCGCGGGTGGAAAGGAACGCCGGTGCAGAGTGCGATCAACGATGACATTGCGGCGGGGAAGCCGATTGGCGGCACCAGCGCAGGGTTGGCCGTGCAGGGCGAATTTGTATACGGAGCGATGGGAGATAAGCCTGACGACAAGGATTTAGCGTCGGTGGACGTGTTGGCGAATCCTTATTTCGAGCGGGTGACGGTGGAGCGAGACTTCCTGAAGATTCCGCTGCTGGAAGGTCTGATTACGGATTCGCATTTTGCCAAGCGTGACCGCATGGGGCGGACGTTGGGATTTCTGGCGCGCATTATGAAGGATGGCTGGAGTTCCTCACCGAGGGAAGTTGCCATCGATGAGAAGTCGGCCGTGCTGGTAGAGGCGGATGGAAAGGCACGGGTTGTGGGCAAAGGGAAAGGCGCTTATTTTTTGCGTCCGACGGTAGCCCCGGAAGTCTGTGAGAAAGGCGTGCCGCTCACATTTCGGAATGTGAGTGTGTATCGCGTGCCAACGGGCGGGCGGTTTGATTTGCCTTCGTGGACAGGTGACGGAAGGACAGCGTATTCGTTGACGGCGGAGAGCGGAAAGATTGAGAGCACCCAGAAGGGGGGAGGAATTTACTGACGGGACGGGTTTGTACTGTCTTAGGCAGAGGATTCGCCAGGTTGTTTGGCGAAAGCAGGCGCTGGACCGTAGAGTAACTTAAAACAGCGCAACGCTCATCCGCCAGGCCAGGAGGAATGCATGCTGAGGCCAGTCCGTTTTCCCGGAAGCTTGTTCCATTCATCGCGATCTTTCGTACGATCGATGCTCGCGTCGATCGGAATTCTGTTGGCACTGGCTCTCTTGCTCGCGATTTATCACGGATCCTATGCCCGCGCGTCCGAAGCGGGACCGCTGGCGACGAATGTCGTGCGCACGGCGACAGATTCGAATTGGCGACAAAGTCCGTCGTCTGGGCTTAGTTCAGCGGGGCGGAATTCGGTCACGCTGAATGCTTGTCCGCCGGGGGTGATCGCATCTGAGCCGTGGTACTACGTTTTCATTTCAGGGGCCGGAACTCCAGAAGCGGTGAAGGTCATCGGCGGGACGTGTAAGGGCGATGGACGCGCAGGAACGTTGGAGTTTGTGACGGAACATGGCCATCCTGCGGGTTACGTGATAGGGAGCGCATCGAGCGGGGTGCAGGAGGCGTCCATCTCAGCGCGCTTTACTCCTACCAATCCTGCGGGAGTTTCGCAGTCAGGCAAGGTCGTCGTACCTCCCGGGGAGTACGACGTGTTTGCTCCGATCTCGATTCGCGCGTCGAACCAGACGATCGACTTCGAGGGGGCGGTTCTCAACTGCTACACCGTAAACGACGCTTGCTTATTTGTCGGCGATCACGGATCTGCGTCGTCGTTCGGCAACATTACGGTGCTTAATCCTCGTGGACGCCCGATGATGGTTGCGGGTACAAAGCCGTTTATCGAAGTGAACGGATCGCAGACGCGCATCTTTAACGTGTCGGCGCGCTGGCCACCCAAAGGGGGAAGCTTTGGTTCGTACGTGCAGGTGGACGATGACCAGGCGTTCCTGCTGGACGGCATGGATACAGGCGCGCGAGCCGTGACTTGTAATCCTAGCTATTGTGGCGCGTTTATAACGGCTCCGGGGCCGTTCAATCGCTGGTCGGCGGTGGGTTGGCTGAAGCATCTCAATATCTCCCTGCAGTGCGCGGGCAAAGGTGTGGAGTGGCTCTCGGGTAACGGCTTGAGAATTTCTGACAGCGTGATTCAGGGCTGGTCGTTGTTCGGAGTGCGGGTCAGCAACCAGCGCGGAGGATTTGGGGGATTCGTTTCCGAAAATGTGTATTACGAGGCGTCGCCGTGCAAAGAATACAGTCCCCTGGGAAACGTGGGCAATGCAGGAATTGTGGCGGAGGGCGTTTCGGTAAAGCTCAGTGGACTCGCTGCGAATGGCGCATCGGGCCAGTTTCCCAACTGGGGTGCAGCCGCGGGATCGCACGATTGGCTCTACTGGGTGGTCCCGGTGCATGCGAAGTTTGGCGACGGCATCCCGTTGCCCGCTGGACATGCGCTTACAAACGGTTCGGGAAATGTGAAGGGAACGTTTCCCAAGATTGCTGGCGCCTCGAGCTACAAGATCCTAAAGATCGATTGGGATCAGCACAGCGTTCGTCCGTATCCGGAGGGAACAGGGAAATATTTGGCAGCGACGGTTCAGCAGGAGTCGTGCGCGACTCTCACGTGCTCGTTCACCGATAACGGAGGAGAATTATCCGCGTACACGAATGTGGCGGAAAACCTATCGGCGAACTTCTACATGCCGCGGCTCGACTTCTGGCCGGGAGCAATCGTGATGAGCACGGCGGGGGACATGTCGACCGCATCGTATTCCAGTCCGGCGCCGCCTTTGGAGGCGGATGTACTGGGAGCTGGTGCAATCGTCAGCACGATTCCCCCAGGAGCGATTACCGGGGCGGCGAACGTGCTGATCGGGACGGCCGCAACTCCGCCGGCGGCCGCGAATCTGGAGGCGATGCAAACCAACGCGGCGGGGGCGATCCCGGGAGCGACGATTTTGAAGGCTGCGAACGGCTTGCAGACTGCCGAAAACGGGCACAAGGGGCGGCTAAACTTCGGGCACCACGGACAAGCCGCGGGTTTTACCCCGCTCATTACGCTTGCGGACAGCAACTGGGGAAAGACGTGGGCCACTGCGAATCATCGTCCCACGGCGGATGCGAATGATCTCGACCTTGGCTATGAGGGCAACATCGATACGCTGTACAGCCGCGCGGAGAAGGAGGTTCGTGAATATGTTGGAAAGCTTCCTGATGGCAATCCGCAGGAGAAGCTCAGTGCGGCGGCGAAGACGTTCAATGTGCCGGTTACGATTAATGGGAATCTTACTGTGAACGGAAAGTGTTCGGGTTGCGGGGGAGCGTCGGGCGACGAAACTCGAGTTGCGGACGGTGCCGCGGCGAGATGGTCGGTTTCGCTGACTGGGCAGAAAGCGGCAATTTCTGCGACGAATTTATGCACGTCGTCGGCTTGCGGTGCGGGGCAATATCGGATCAGCTACTATCTGGATGCAACGAATGCTTGTGCGTCCGGGGGCAGCACGGCGACGGCTCTTACTATTGCGTGGAAGGACGAAACCAGCGCGAAGAGCATTCGAGTCCCTCTTTCGGGCACGGGCGTTTCCAGCGGGAACAGCTTGTCTTTGGGGGCGACTTCAAATTTCGGCGGCGGTAACATTTCTTTGTGGTCGGCGGGAAACGCGGCGATTACGTACTCGACCGCTTATACCGCATGCGCGACAGGGGCAGGAAGTTATGCGGTGCGAATCGCGGTGGAGAAGATCCAGTGATGCGGCGCGTGTTCCCCGTGCAAGGGATAATAGGGTTGATTCAAAAGCTCCATCGCGAGGATGCTGTGCAGGTGACCCTCTGAATGTGTGGAATTTTTGGCATTGTTGCACGGAATGGGCGAATTCCTGAAGGTGTGCTTGAACGTGGTACGCAATCCCTCGCTCATCGAGGGCCGGATGATTCTGGAACCATCCTGCTGCGGGACTCAGTTCCTGAGTCGATTGAAATTGGACTCGGAAACCGGCGACTCGCGATTCTTGATCTCTCGCCGCTAGCTCATCAGCCGATGCAGGATGCCGAGAGTGGAAGCTGGATCGTTTACAACGGCGAGATTTACAACTTCCGCGAGATTCGGGACGAACTCCAGAACAGTGGCACAAATTTCGTCAGCCACTCTGATACCGAGGTTGTTCTGAAGGCCTATGCGCGCTGGGGAGAGGCGTGTCTGGCGAAATTTCGCGGCATGTTCGCCTTCGCGATCTGGGATGCGCACCAGCATCATCTGTTTCTGGCCCGCGATCCGATGGGCATCAAGCCGCTTTACTATACGCAAGCGGGATCGTACTTTGTTTTTGCCTCTGAGGTTCGGACTTTGCTTGGCACCGGATTGGTGCAATCGCGTATTGATCCTGCGGGACTCCTCAACTATCTGACCTTCGGTTCAGCCTATGACCCCCTTACTCTGGTTGAAGGGGTACGTGCTCTTCCCGCGGGGCACACGCTGACATGGCAAGCAGGCGTTCTTCGTCAGTCTTCCTATTGGGATCTTGTGGACCATGCGGCGGGCGAGGGAAATTCGGCGCTCCCTGCGAACAGCGAAAAACAAACAGCCGCGCGTTTGCAACCGATGCTGGAAGAGGCGGTGCGTTCGCAGTTGGTCAGCGACGTCCCGGTGGGAGTGTTTCTTTCCGGAGGAATCGATTCGAGTGCGCTAGTCAGCATTCTGAGCCGCGGCGGGGTCACGCCCAGTACGTTTTCGATTGTTTTTCGAGAAGCAGAATATTCCGAGGCGGAGCACTCACGCGCCGTCGCGGCCATGTTTCGCACCGATCATCACGAGATCAACGTATCGCAGGCTGATGTCCTGGCTGCCATTCCCGATGCCCTGGGTTCGATGGACTTGCCGACGATGGACGGCATTAACACTTACTTCGTGTCGCGAGAGACGAGGCGAGCCGGGGTGAAGGTAGCGTTGTCGGGGCTGGGTGGAGACGAAGTGTTTGCAGGGTATTCTTCGTTCCGGACCGTGCCGCGCATGGAGCGCATCGCGAAGTTCTGGAATCAGTTGCCAAAATCGGTACGAATTCCGGTCGCCTCGCTATTTGCTTCACTGTCGCCACAAACTGATCAAAATCGCAAGCTGGCGTCCCTGGTTCGCGACAACGGACGGGTGCTGCATCCTTATTTCTTGAGTCGAATGCTGTTTATGCCAGGACAGAGAGATCTGCTGCTGCAAGACCACGATGGGACAGCAACTCGAATGGCAGAGGAATCGCAATGTGATCGGCTGCGAAGCGCGCAAGCACTCGATTCAGTCAATCGCGTATCCTATCTGGAGTCGCGCTGTTATATGCTGAATACGCTGTTGCGTGATGCTGATTTCATGAGCATGTCGCAGGGTTTGGAGGTCCGGGTTCCTCTCATCGATCATCGGTTAGCCAAGGCCGTGTTGGGGCTGCCCGGCGGATGGAAACTGAACGGCACGCCGAAAAGACTTCTGGTGGAGGCGCTGGCAGGCTCTCTTCCAGACGATATTGTTCATCGTCCAAAGCGCGGGTTTACGCTGCCCTTCGAGCGTTGGATGCGGCAGGAACTCCGATCTGAGATCGAAAGCGTGCTGGGGGAAAGGCGGATTTGCGAAGGCCCATTACGGCAATTGCTCCACGCCAAACAAGTAAGACAAGTCTGGAAGGACTTTTTGGAAGGCAAGACATCATGGTCGCGTCCATGGTCGCTATTCGTGTTGCAACGTTGGTGTGAGTTGCATCTGTAAAAACACGTTCCCATGCAAAAGGTTGAGGCGATCGCCAAGGCGAAGGCTACAACGTCGGCTGAAAAGTTACCAGTCAGCGTGATTGTGGCTGCTCGCAACGAGGAGAAGAACTTGCCTCGCTGCCTGGAGGCGTTGAAAAGCATTGGCGAAGTTTATGTCATCGATTCTGGCAGCATCGATGCCACCCCGGAAATAGCGCGATCGTATGGCGCGAAGGTGGTGCAGTTTCACTATCGAGGTGGATGGCCCAAGAAACGTCAATGGGCGATGGACAATCTGCCACTCGCGTTTGATTGGATTTTCCTGGTTGACGCAGATGAAGCGCTTACGCCGGAATTAGAAGGTGAAATTCGCCGCGCCATCGGAAATCCAACCGTCAACGGATACTACGTTTCGTTGCGCATGTATTTTCTTGGTCGTGTCCTTCGACATGGAGATGCGAACTTTTGGAAGCTCGCATTGTTCCGCAAGGGAAAGGGACGCTACGAGTGCCGGTTGCGGGATCAGGATCTCTCGATGGCCGACATGGAAGTGCACGAACATGTGGTCGTCGATGGTGCTACGTCGCGCCTGACGAATCCTCTGATTCATCACAACGTGGAATCGCTTTCCCGGTATATTCAGAAGCACGATGAATATTCGAACTGGGAGTCGCACATGCTGTTGCGCGGCGAGCAGAACAGCAGCGAGCTGCCCCCGGCCCTCTTTGGAAGTCAAGCACAGAGGCGGCGGTGGCTTAAGAAGAAGCTTTATGTCGTTCCCGGCTCTCCGGTGTTGCTCTTCCTCTATCGTTATTTTCTGCGAGGGGGATGGATGGATGGGGTTCCGGGGCTGATTTATTGCGTGTTTCAAGCGGTGCAGATGTTTCACACGAAGGCCAAGATTTACGAGCTGAAATCGAAGGCGATGGGAGAAAGAGCGTAGAGGGTCTAGCCGAAAATGTGCGGTATTAGCGGCGTCGTGAATTGCGGGGATCGGGAAACACTGGCGCGGATGACCCAGGTTCAAGCGCATCGCGGACCCGACGATTCAGGTCTCTGGGAGCGACGATTCCCGGACGGCTCCTATGTCGGAATGGGCAGCCGCCGACTGGCCATTCTCGATCTCTCCCCGCTCGGGCACATGCCGATGTGCAACGAAGACCGAACCGTGTGGATCACGTATAACGGCGAGATCTACAACTTCGCAGAGCTTCGAAGGGAACTCGAAAACAAAGGACATCGCTTCGCGTCGCACACTGACACCGAGGTGATCATTCATCTGTACGAAGAAGAAGGTCCGGATTGCGTCAAGCGACTGAACGGGATGTTTGCCTTCGCGATCTGCGACCTGCGAGCGGCCACGCCAGAACTGTTTGTGGCGCGTGATCATTTCGGAGTGAAGCCCTTTTACTATTTCCACGATGGCAAGCATTTCGCATTTGCCTCGGAAATAAAAGGGCTGTTGCAAGTTCCGGAAATTCAGGCGGAGTTGGATCCGGAATCACTGCATCAATATCTCACGTTCCTGTGGGTGCCCGATCCGAAGACGATGTTCCGCCGCATCCTGAAACTTCCTGCGGGCCATTATGCGACGCTGCGCAAGGGCGAACTTAAGCTGACGGAATATTGGGATCTGAGTTTTCCGCCTGCGAATCAGACTTACAATCGGTCGGAAGCGGACCTGGCCCAAGAAGTTCGCGAGCGTTTTCGCCAATCGGTCGAAGCGCAAATGATCAGCGACGTACCGATTGGGGCTTTCCTCAGTGCTGGCCTTGATTCCTCAAGCATTGTCGCGATGATGAGCCGTGCTACGAAACAGCCGGTTCGAACCTACACGATCACATTTCCAGATGAGTACCGAGTCGGAGAAACCACGCTAGACGACCCAGAGGTGGCGAGCCGACTCGCTAGACATTTGGGTTGTGAGAATCAGCGCATCGTTGTCGAGCCCGATGTAACGGATCTGTTGCCGCGGTTAGTTTGGCACATGGACGAACCCACGGCTGATCCCGCCATCCTTACTGCGTATCTTGTATGTCGCGAGGCTCGGAAGCAGTCGACGGTTCTGCTTTCGGGCGTAGGCGGGGATGAATTGTTCGCAGGATACCGTAAGCATGTTGCGCATTATTGGGCCCAGGCTTACGGACGGATGCCGGTTATGGGGCGGCGTGCCATCGAGGCTGGTCTAAGCGCCCTGCCGAGCCTGCGCGGCACCGCGCTCAAGGGAACGGTTCGGCTGGCGAAGAAGATGGCAAGAAGTGCGTCGCTGAACTCCGTCGACCGGTTCATCACAAATTGTACTTATCTCGATGATGGGCAGAAGGGCGGGCTCTACTGTTCAGAATGGAGCGCTGAAATTTCAGGATCTGATCCAACCAGCCGACACCGCGAGGGATTCGTTCGGGTACGCGAAGCGGACTTTTTGCACCAGATGCTGTATCTCGACACAAAAATCTTCATGACCAGTTTGAATCTCACTTATAACGACAAGATGAGCATGGCGTCATCGGTCGAAGTGAGAGTCCCGTTTCTTGATCGCGATCTGGCGGAATTTGTGGCATGGAATGTGCCGCCCAATATGAAGCTGAAAGGGTTCTTGAGGCCGACGACCAAATACATCTTCCGGCAGGCGATGCGCGATTTGTTGCCCGACGAAGTGCTGCGACAACCGAAAGCCGGTTTTGCCGCTCCGGTCGATTATTGGCTGGCACACGATTTGAAGGAAATGGTGGATGATCTCCTCTCATCTGCGCAACTGCGACGGCGTGGCCTGTTCCGTCCAGAAGTGGTGCAAGGTTATATCGACGAGCATCGCAGCGGCCGCGAGGACTGGTCGATGCAACTGTGGCAATTCCTGACTCTGGAGTTATGGATGCAGGCGTTCCTCGATGGGGGAGCGCAGCAGTTTGAGGGCGAGTCACTACCCAACGGTCGAGTGGCGACGGCATGAAACAGGTTCTTCAAAACGCGCGCAGCGGTGAGGTTTCGGTGGAGGACGTTCCTGCACCACAACTGCTACCTGGGTGTGTGCTGGTACGCGTTGTAGCATCGCTAGTCTCGGCAGGTACAGAGCGCGCTTCCGCACAGTTTGCCCGGAAGAGCCTGCTGCAGAAGGCACACTCGCGGCCTGACCTGGTGCGGGAAGTCATCAGCAAGGTGCAGCGTGACGGAATCTTCTCGGCGATTCAGGCGGTGCGGAGCCGGCTCGATCAGCCGCAAAGCCCCGGCTACAGCAGCTCAGGAACGGTGATCGCCGTGGGCGAAGGTGTTGTTGATCTTCAACCTGGAGATCGGGTGGCGTGCGCTGGAGCCGGATTTGCCGTGCATGCTGAGGTTGCATGTGTGCCGCGGTTGCTGGTTGCGCGTATTCCTTCACGACAGCCTGGCGGGGATGAGATTCCTTTCGAGGAAGCAGCATTTGCAACTTTGGGTGCGGTCGCTTTGCACGGTATTCGGACCGCCGAAGCCAAGCTTGGCGATCTTGTTGCCGTAATTGGGCTGGGTCTGCTCGGACAACTCACGGTGCAACTGCTAAAGGCCGCGGGATGCCGCGTTTTGGGAACGGATATTGATGCATCGCGAGCTGACCTGGCGCGCCAGATGGGAGCGGATGATGTGGCCAACACAGCGTCGGTGTTTCGCGAATTGTGCATCGAGAGATCGCGGGGAGCAGGGGTTGATTGCGTTCTGGTCACGGCGGAAACGTCGAGTAGTGATCCGGTTAACCTGGCGGGGACGATTGCGCGCGATCGCGCAGTCGTGGTTGCGGTGGGAACCGTCGGTATGGACATTGAGCGAAAGACCTACTATGAAAAGGAACTCGACTTCCGCATCTCGCGCTCGTATGGTCCCGGTCGTTACGACGTAGCGTATGAGCAGAAAGGGCGCGACTATCCGATCGGGTATGTGCGCTGGACCGAGACGCGCAACATGGAAGCATTCGTGCAGTTACTCGCTGAGGGAAAACTCGGTGTCGGCAGTTTGATTACTCACCGTTTCCCGGTAGAACGTGCGCAGAGTGCATATGATTTGATTACAGGGAAGACGCGGGATCCATTTCTGGGAGTGGTGATCGAATACGACGGCGCAGGGGATCACCCGCCTGTGATCGCGGTGGTTCCTAAGCAGAGATTGGGCACGGCCCGGATTGTCTCTGAGGGTGGAGTTTCTGTGGGCTTGCTCGGCGCCGGATTGTTCGCTACCGGAACGTTGATTCCCGCCCTGAAGACAACACCCAATACTGAACTGGTGGCGGTTTGCGCCGCAAACGGATCGCATGCACAACATGCTCAGAGCAAATTCGGCTTTCGCTCTTGCTCGACAGATGATCTCCAAGTTATTCATGATCCGAGCGTCAACACCGTTGTGATCGCGACTCGCCATCACCTGCACGCCAAACAAGTTCTGACCGCGCTGGCAGCGGGGAAGCACGTATTTTGCGAAAAGCCTCTGTGCCTTGCCGAAGATGAATTACGCTCGATCATTCATGCGTATTCGGGGCTTACGGTGTCAGAGCGGCCGGTGCTGATGGTGGGCTTTAACCGTCGTTTCGCACCCATGACGGTGCGTATGAAGTCATTTCTCGCGATGATCGCAGAGCCCTTGGCTCTGCATTATCGGGTAAACGCCGGCCATCTGCCTGCCGACCATTGGGTGAACGACCGCGAACAAGGGGGCGGGCGCATTCTGGGGGAGGTCTGCCACTTTGTTGATCTCTTGAGCTTTCTTTCGGGATCGACCGTTGTCGAAGTCGAGGCGCGGGGCATCGGCAATTCCGGCCGTTATAGTGGCGACAATGTGCTGATTTCCCTGCGTTTCGCGAACGGCTCCGAGGGGACCATCAGCTATCTCGCCAACGGCGACCGAGCGTTCTCGAAGGAGCGGATCGAGGTGTTCGGAGGAGGAAGTACTGCGGTGCTCGAGGATTTTCGCCGTCTCGAGTTGGTGCGAAATGGCCGTAGAGATATTATTCGTGCGCGCTGGCAGCAGGACAAAGGACATCGCGCAGAATGGGCTGCATTTGCGGAATCCGTTCAGGAGCATGGCGAAGCGCCGATTTCATTCCCGGAGTTGGTAGCTTCGACTCTTGCAACACTCCGGATCGACGAGGCACTTGGAAGCGGCAGGCGTCTCGCGGTTAACACCACCGAGTTACTCGATGCTGCTCGAAGCGCACACATGTCGCGCACGCCCCAGAACGAATGACCCGATCACGCACGCACTGTCACAGGAGATAAGGGTAGTTCATGCTCATTTTAGGGCTCAACATGTTTCACGCCGACGCTTCGGCAGCAATCGTGCTCGACGGCGAAGTGAAGTTCGCGATTGCCGAGGAGCGGTTGAATCGCCACAAACACTTTGGTGGCTTTCCGGCACTGGCCGTAAAAGCGTGTCTCGATGCGGTTGGTGCAAAGATTTCCGACGTTGAGCATGTTGCCGTTGGTCAGGACAGCGACGCAAATCTGGTGAAGAAAGTTCAATATGCGGTCGCCAATCCGGCCAAAATTCTGAACTTTGTTCGTCTTCGTCAACGCAAAGAGGCCATTCGCGACGTTCGTTCGCTGCTGGCAAAAGCGCTTGACGTCGACGCGACGCAGTTGCGTTTTCAGGAGCATCATCTCGAACACCATATCGCCCATATCGCGAGTGCCTACTACTGCTCTCCGTGGGAGAGGGCGGCCGGATTCAGTTACGACGGCTCGGGCGACTTTGTGTCCACGATGAGGGCGCGTTGTGAAGGCAACGAGATTGAAGTGCTCGATCGTATTTTTCTGCCGCATTCCCTGGGCAGCTTTTACACGATGATTTGCGAATTCATCGGCTATAGCAAGTATGGCGATGAAGGCAAGGTAATGGGCCTTGCGCCCTACGGCAAGGATACTTATCTCGATGAGATCAGCAAGATCGCGACGCCGAAGAATGCCGGCTTTCAACTGGACCTCAGCTACTTCAAGCCGCTGGGAAGTAACCAGGGAATGCAGGTGTTAGAGGACGGAACGGTGAAATTGGCGCGCCACTTTTCCGACCGGATGGAGAAGTTATTCGGCGAACCGCGCCGTCCACACACTGAGATTGCCCAACGCGATATGGACCTCGCATCCGCGCTGCAGCACCGGTTTGAAGAAATCTTCTTTCATTTGTTGAACCAACTCCACGAGCGTGTCCGTTCGGAAGATCTTGCAATGGCAGGCGGGTGCGCCTTGAACAGTGTGGCTAACGGCAAGCTCTTTGACCGAACTCCCTTCCGCCGCACTTACATTCAGCCTGCTGCCGGGGACGAAGGGTTGGCGATTGGAGCTGCGCTCCATACGTATCACTCGGTGCTCAAACAGTCTCGGCGTCACGAACTGAAGAATTCTTATCTGGGCCCGGAGTTCTCCGAATCGCGTATTCAGTCGGCTCTGCAGAGTTTGGGCCTGACGTATCGAAAGTTGGAGCGTGGGCCGTTGCTCGACGAGGTGGCGGACCAGATCGCCGCCGGCAATGTTATTGGCTGGTTTCAAGGGCGCATGGAGTGGGGGCCCCGGGCGCTGGGGAATCGCTCGATCGTTGCGCATCCCGGCCTGCCAAACATGAAAGATGTCCTCAACGCCCGCATCAAGCACCGGGAGTGGTTCCGGCCATTTGCCCCGTCGATCATGGCGGATCATCAGCACGAGTACTTCCAGCATGACCATCCGTCGCCCTTTATGCTGCACGTCTACAAAATCAGGCCGGAGAAGCGCAAGGAATTATGCGCGGTGAACCATGTGGACGATACGGGGCGCTTGCAGAGTGTGACCCGCGAAGAGAATCCGCTGTACTACGATTTAATCTCGGCATTCCATCGCAAGACCGGCATTCCCGTCATCTTGAACACGAGTTTCAATGAGAACGAGCCGATTGTTTGCACGCCAGAAGAGGCGATCGACTGCTTCCAACGCACCCGTATGGATGTGCTGGCGATCGGTCCGTTTGTGGTGGTTAAGCCGAACGGAAGTATGGAAGCGATGGCTGCAGCTTCCGCGAAGACAGACCTGGACGCTTAGCTCCGTTTTCACCGATTGGGCGACTGGTTCAGTGCGCGAAAAACGCCGAAGTCGCCACCACGATTCCTAAGGCCCCGACTATGACACCCAGATGCCAGAAGATTCTGCGGCCCGAGAGCAGAGTGATGGAAGTGATCACCAATCCCACTTCCAGAAAGACTTCGGCAAGGTCAAATCGATCGGCGCGATTCCTTTCGTGCGAGACGTCGGCCTCCATCTCGTGGGCCTTGTCCTCGATTGCTTTCTGTTCATCTTTGTAGCGGGCAGCTTCGCCCGAATATTTCTCGCGCAACTTCCCCATCGCCACCACGTCTGTGGTTGCCTGCGCAGAGGTCAAGTCAACAAAGAGTTCATCCTCGTGGCGCCGAATGTTCTTGGCCTGGTAGTAGGCCCATTGATCGGAGGACTTGGCCTGCAGCACCACTTCCTCAGTGTGCGCCCGGTGTCCGAGCAACGTCACCACCGCCACGAGCACAGCTAAGACGGCCATTGTCAGCGAGACCGGCGCGAGGCTTGGGTCATGTTGTGCGTGCTCTGCATGCTCCTGCAATTCGGTCAGTTCTTCCGACATGTGGTCACTCTCCCAATACCTTCACGATAACGCGCTTGTCCCGTTGCCCATCGAACTCTGCGTAGAAAATGCGCTGCCATGTACCCAAATCGAGTTTGCCCGCGGTGATGGGCACAATGACTTCATGATGAATCAGCAGCGCCTTCAGATGAGAGTCGCCGTTGTCTTCGCCGGTCTCATGATGCTTGTAGCCTTTGCGGAAAGGCGCCAGATGCTCGAGCCACTGATCGATATCTTCGATGAGGCCGCTTTCATTGTCGTTCACGTAAACGCCGGCGGTAATGTGCATAGCGGAAACCAGCACCATGCCTTCGTGCACGCCGCTCTTGGCAACGATCTGCTCGACTTGCGGAGTGATGTGCACATAGGCCCGATGCGTTTTGGTATGAAACTTCAAATATTCGGTAAGTACTTTCATTGTTGATTCCAGTTGCGAGTGGAATGCTGAATTCTACCGCAGCGCTTCGGCAACTTTTCCACTAGCGATGAGTGTCGCAAGGCGGGCGAAGTCCGTGTACATGACGCGGTCTTTCTCCATCGTGGGACACACGGAGCGAATTGCGGTATGAGCGGCTTGCCCGCGCTTCGAAGTTTTAAGCGGAGCCAGGAAGTCGACGGCTTGTGCGACCGCCATAGCTTCGATCGCCAGAACGTTCCGCGTGTTATCTACAACGCGCTTCAGTTTTGTTGCAGCAGTCATGCCCATCGAAACGTAGTCTTCTTTATTGCCGGATGTTGTAATCGAATCGACGGAGGCAGGGTGGGCCAGCACTTTGTTTTCGCTGACAAGAGCCGCGGCGGTGACTTGAGGCATCATGAAACCGGAGTTCAATCCGGCGCCCGCCGCGAGAAAGGGTGGCAGACCCTCGCTGAGCGCAGGATTTACCAGCCTTTCGATGCGACGCTCGCTGATGCCTGCGAGCGCACTCAACGCGATGGCCAGGAAGTCCAAGGCAAAGGCCAGCGGTTCGCCATGAAAGTTTCCGCCAGAGATAACGTCACCCTCAGCGTTGTTCGCATTGGTAATGAAAACTAGCGGATTATCGACGGCGGAATTCGCTTCCGTTTCAAAGACGATGCGACAATGCGCCAGCGTGTCGCGCACAGCACCGTGAACTTGGGGGATGCAGCGCAAGGAGTAGGCGTCTTGCACCCGGCCGCACTCGCGATGCGACTCGCGAATCTGGCTACCTTCGAGCATACGCCGCAGGTTGGCCGCGGTCTTCGTTTGCCCGGCGTGGGGACGCGCCTTGTGGATGCGTTCGTCAAACGCGGCGTCGGTACCTTTCAGGGCGTCGCAGCACAGGCCGCCAAGGACGTCGGCGGTGTCGACCAATATTTCGGCGGCCAGCAACGCCAACGTTCCCACGGCTAGCATGGCCTGGGTGCCGTTAATCAGCGAGATGGTTTCTTTGGACTCCAGCACCAGGGGCTTGATCTGTGCTCGCTTCAAGGCATCAGCACTGGGAACACGCACACCTTTTTCGTCGAAGCACTCGCCTTCGCCGATCAGTGCGAGGGCCAAATGCGCGAGAGGAGCGAGGTCACCACTCGCACCTACGCTTCCTTGTGACGGCACAACTGGGGTGACTCCGCGGTTGAGCATTTCGCAGAGGGTGTCGATGACGATGGCGCGTACACCCGAGTGTCCCTTGGCGAGCGAGTTCGCGCGCAACAGCATCATGGCGCGCGTTTCTTCTATGGCGAGCGGCTCACCGACTCCGACGGCATGAGAGCGGACCAAGTTCACTTGCAGTTCGCGAATTTGATCGGCGGCGATGCGGACGTCACTCAATTTGCCGACGCCGGTAGTGATGGCATAGGCGAGTTTGTTGCTCGCAACGATCTCGTCGACGACTGCGCGAGCCTGGTTCACTGCCTGGCGGGCATCAGGCGAGAGCAAGGCGGCGCGGCGGGTTTCGAGGCTGGCAACTTCGCGAACAGCCTCGAGTGTCAAATCATTTCCGTTGATGTGGAGTGCGTTCAAGAGTTCCCTATGAAATGTCTCAATCCGTAACGGCTACTTCGCGATTGCTTCGCGGAATGCGGCCAAGTACTTCCCCGGCAGCGTCGCAACTTTCATGTTTGAATCGGTAACAATGTGCGTGGTCTCGCCTTCCGCCAGCAGCGTATTGGTATCGGCCCGTACGAGTTCGTAGCTGAACACGACAACAGACTCGCGAACATTCTTAAGCCGGGTGCGTATTACGATTTCTTCGTCGTAATAAACGGGAGCGCGGTAGCGGCATTTCACTTCCGCTACGGCGATGAATCTGCCGTCTTCTCGCTCCATGTCGCGGTAGGAGAATCCCATCTCGCGCATGAGTTCCACGCGGCCAACCTCGAACCAGATCAGGTGGTTCGAATGGTAGACGACGCCCATCTGGTCGGTTTCGGCGTAGCGCACGCGCACCCGGGTTTCATGGAATGCATGGTGATGGTTGGAGGTCATTTTCCTGTCCACAACGGCTTGCGCTTTTCCAGAAAAGAAGAGATTCCTTCACGGAAATCCGCGGTTGTTCGGATGGCGGCGTTCTCGCGGACTGCCGAATCGATCTGCGCATCGAGTTCGGCGCGAGCATGATCGGTGAGCAGTTGCTTGGTGGCGCGCAACGATGCCGAACTGTTCTCCCTCAGCAGCGCGGCGAGTTCGCGCGCCCGCGCCATCAGATTCTCTGCAGCCACGATTTCACTGACCAGCCCCAGGCGCGCGGCTTCATCTGCTCCGAAGATTCTTCCGGTTAGTAGTAGGTCGCGCGCTTGCTTCTCGCCGACTTGGCGCAACAGAAAGGTCGAGACGATGGCTGGGACAAAGCCGATGCGGACTTCGGTATAGCCAAATTTCGCATCCGGAGTCGCGAGCGTAAAGTCGCAGAGCAGAGCAAGACCAGTTCCACCGGCAATCGCCGGTCCATTCACTGCTGCAATGGTTACCTTGGGAAACTCGTACAGAGAGCGGAACAACTGGACCATTGTTTGAGAGTCCTGCAAGTTCTGCTCGGGAGTGCGGCCTAGCAGAGACTTCAGGTTGTCGAGATCCATCCCGGAAGAAAAGGCTTTGCCAGCCCCGGTCACGATCAGGACGATCGCATCTGACTTCGCAACTTCATCGAGGGCGCGTAGGAGATCGTCAATTAGTTCGAAGCTGATGGCGTTACGTTTCTCGGGACGATTCAGCGTGATGGTTGCCACGCCGCCGTCATACGCGAGTTGTATTGTGTTGTAGGACATATTCTGAATCAGAGGCTGTCTTCTCCGTCCGCCGCGAGCGAAGAGGAAAACTTCGCGCTCGATCCCTGCGGTAGCCTTCAGCAGCGAATCCAACGGTTTAAGCTTCGGCAATTCGGCGCCTCGTTGACTGAGCGCTTCGATAACTTTCTCAGTGGGGATGTTACCAACCAAAGCGTCCTGCGCAAAGGGACATCCGCCGAGGCCTCCCAGAGCAGAATCGAAACGACGGCAGCCCGCATCGTAGGCGGCCAAAATCTTCTCGGCAGCCTCCTCGGGACGGCTGTGCAAGGTGCACGCCAATCTCCAGGTAATCGTATTTCGCCATGACTGCACCAACCAGATCGCTGATCTGCTGCGGGCTAGCCATTCCGACGGTGTCGGCCAACGAGATCATTCGCAGATTGTCGACTTCCATCAGAGAGATCGCCTCAACCACTTCGTCGGGACTCCATAGATCGCCGTAAGGGTTTCCGAACGCCATGGAGATGTACCCCACGACATCGAGCCCCGCCTCCTCGGCCTTGTTTTGAATCTTTTCCAGTTCTTCCAGCGCATTCTCGGGTGATTGATTCTGGTTTTTGCGCAGGAATGTCTCGGAAATCGAGTAGGGAAATCCCAGCGTTGACACCGCCTTGGTCTCAATCGCTCGCTGAGCGCCCTTTTCGTTGACTACGATACCGATGATTTCGACATCGTCGGGCGGGTCGAGTTCCTTCAGGACTTCTTCTGAATCGGCCATCTGAGGTACGGCCTTGGGAGACACGAACGACACCGCATCGATATGCTTGAACCCCACGCTGATCAAGGCCTTCAAGTAGTCGACCTTCAAGTCGGCTGGGATCAAGCCCTTCAGCCCTTGCCAGGCATCGCGCGGGCATTCGATCAATTTGACAGGATCCGGCATATTCACCACGGAGACACGGAGGCACCGAGAAAACCTAAAGAACTTTTCGTACAATTCCCCCTCTGACTAGTGTTGCGACGTTGAAGTTGAGGATCAGGCCGACTCGCATGTCAGTCATCTTCAAATACGTCAGGAGTTGAGCCTCATGCACAGGCAGAACGTGCTCAACGCACTTGACTTCCAAGACGACCTTATTCTCCGCGATCACATCGAGTCGATATCCGCAATCCAGTTTGACGCCCTTATACTCAACCGCCAACGGCTTTTGTCGCTCGAATGAGATTCCTCGGAGATGAAATTCGTGGCAGAGACACTCCTCGTAGGCAGACTCGAGAAGTCCGGGACCCAACGCTCGATGAACCTCAATGGCAGCGCCGATGATCTGCTCCGTCAGAGCTTCATGAAGAAGTTTGGTCCGTGCCCGTGTCTCCGTGGTGAATCATGTCTGTAAGACTCCCACCTTGAACTCGGCTACGTCCGGGTTTAGCGCGGCCGCTTCCAAGGCTTGCGTGATAGCGTCCCGGGTTTCGATGGGATCAATGATTTTATCAATCCAGAGGCGGGCGGCGCCGTAGCGTGGGTCCGTCTGCTCGTCGTAGGTGCGCTTTACGGATTCGTACAATTCTTTGCGCTCTTCTTCACTCAGCTTTTTGCCGCCGCGCTCGAGTTGCTTGACCTTGATTTCGACGAGCGTGCCTGCGGCAGATTCGCCGCTCATGACTGCATAGCGCGCCGTCGGCCACGCAAACACAAAGCGGGGATCGTAGGCCTTCCCGCACATGGCGTAATGGCCGGCGCCGAACGATCCACCAACGATTACGGTGATCTTCGGCACAACGGAATTCGAAACCGCGTTGACCAGTTTGGCCCCGGCCTTAATGATCCCGCTCCACTCTGCATCGCGGCCTACCATGAATCCGTTGACGTCGTGGAAGAAAACCAGCGGAATCAGATTCTGATTGCAGTCCATGATGAAGCGGGCGGCCTTTTCGGCGGACTCGGTATAGATGACGCCGCCGAACTCGACTCGCTTGTGGCCTTCGTGATCGGTCTGCTGGGCGTGAAGTTTCTGGTTAGCGACGATTCCAACCGCGAAGCCGCCGATGCGGCCATATCCGCAGATCACGGTCTTGCCGTACTCCGGCTTGTACTCGTCAAAGCGGCTGCCGTCGAGTATGCGCGCCAGCACTTCCTTCATGTCGTATGGACGAGCGGGTGACGAATCGTAGATTCCGTAGATTTCTTCCGCAGTGAGCGCGGGCTCTACGGGTTTCTTGCGATCCCAGGGAGAAAGCCGCCGGTATCCCCACTTCGCGACAATGGAGCGAATACGGGCGACGCAGGCCTCGTCGTCGGATTCGCGGAAGTCGACGGTGCCACTGATAGCGGAGTGCATGGCTGCGCCGCCGAGTTCGTCGGCGGAAACCTTCTGCCCGATTGCGGCCTGTACCAGAGCGGGCCCGGCGAGAAATAGTCCACTGCCGTCGGTCATTAGAACGTGATCGCACATTACCGGCAGATAGCCGCCACCTGCCACACACATACCCATGATGGCAGCAATCTGCGGAATGCCCATCGCCGACATGACGGCGTTGTTGCGGAAGACGCGGCCGAAGTCATCGGTATCGGGGAAGACATCTTCTTGTAAGGGCAGAAACACTCCGGCGGAATCGACGAGGTAGATTGTGGGAATGCGATTCTCGATGGCTATGTTCTGGGCTCGAATGACTTTCTTCGAGGTCATCGGGAAGAACGCGCCGGCTTTCACGGTGGCGTCGTTGGCGATGATCATCGCCATGCGCGTCTCGATTCGCGCCATACCGGTGATCACGCCCGCCGCAGGGGCGCCACCCCATTCTTCGTACATGCCATGAGCCGTATAGAGGCCGAGTTCAAAAAAGCTGCCGGGATCGGCGAGCAGCGCGATGCGCTCGCGCGCCGTCAATCGCCCCTTGGCATGCTGGTTTTCGACGGCCTTGGCGCCCCCACCTTCGCAAATCTTTTCGCCTTCATTGCGTACTTGCGACATCAGATCGGCCAGAAAACGCATGTTGGCTTCGAAGCGCGCGGAAGTGGGATCGATCTTTGTGGTCAGCACGTTGGCCGGTTCGGGCGAGTTCGAGGCAGGAGTTTCGTTACGTTCAGCCATGGGTCAAGAATCAAGGAGCGGACTGATTACGGTATACCACGCGGGCTACAGCGCGCAACGCGGCACGATGCGAATTCGCGATTACAAAGGCGATTGAGGCGTCTGCTGAGCGAGGCATTGCGCCGCTTCGGCCACCGGATCGGCAGCAATGGCATCGATGAGTCCTATTTGTAAGGCCCGAGTGGCCGTGATTTTTTCGGCCGCTACCAACATTTCGAGGGCACGCCCTTTGCCGACCAGTCGCGGCAGGCGCTGTGTGCCTCCCCAGCCAGTGATCAGGCCTAAGGCCGCGCCGCGATGACCGAAAACCGCATGTGCTGAAGCGATCCGATATCGGCAAGCCAGCGCGAGGTCGAGGCCCCCTCCCATGCAGTAGCCGGAAATGGCCGCACAAACGGGAGCAGGGAAGCAATCGATAGCATTCATCAGCGTGTGTCCTAATTTCGAGAACTCGTAGGCAGACGGACCATTGAGAGCGCAAATCTCTTCCAGTTCGGCTCCAGCAGAGAAAAATCGGTCATTGCCCGCAAGAATGATCGGCCGTTTCTTGCGTGCCAACTGGTTCACCATTTCGGTGAGCGAGAGCATGCAATCGCGAGTGAGCCGGTTGGTGCCGTCGCCGGATCGCAGCCGCACAATATGCATCTCCCCGCGCTCTTCAAGTTGGACGGAAGTTGTGGACATCGGTGGTCGGACTTCAAGAATGCACAGGTGACGGTTAACTTCGCTCCAACCACTCCGCCAGGCGGCAGCCATCTTCCTCCAGCACAAATGTGCCAACGCCAAAACATTCGCCAATGATGCGGTGCGTTTCGGGATCGCGCGCGGCGCGCGTGATCCATTGCTGGCCGACGCGATACTGAGCGGCCGTAAACCATTTTTGTGGCAAGACTTCTGCGAGGCCGGCCTGCGGATAGAACACGAACAACGCAAACGCCGGATCGTCATTTGACATGGCCTTATAGCTAGTAGGGACGATCAGTTCGTCCACAGTTGCGAGTTCCGCGGGTACCTCGATCTTCTGCATGCCTGCTGGCTGCGTCAGCGGCACCTCGAAGTCGGCGATCGGTGGCGTCGCCGAATAGATGCGATCCGCGGACGGCTTGAACCAGCCTGCCACTTCGGCCAGATCAAAGGCCTTCAACTGATCGGGATCGAAACAGGTCAGCCGAATGTTGCGTCCTTCCGGACTCCAGATGCCGACGAAATGCGGAGGCACGAGGAACGGGCGGCAATAGGTGTTGAGCGCGAGACGTGCCTGGTCGGGTTCCTGCTCGAGACCGAGAGTGACGAGATGCGCAATCGGGCCCTGGTCTCCGTGATGAGTCCAGACGAAGCGCTGCCCGGCCAATGAGCGGAAAGCAGGAAAGGTCTTCCAGTACCACGGCACGGGGCCGATGGTTTTCGAGAGGAGGTCCCGGGCGCGCGACACGTTGATGCCGGCCATCAGCCAGCCGCCGGCACGCCAGGTCCCTTAACGTGGGTGCGAATGAACTGAACGATGTCGTCCATGGCGGTGCCGGGCTGGAAAATCGCGGCGACTCCAATTTTCTTTAGGCCTTCGATATCCTGGTTGGGGATGATGCCGCCCACGATCACGATGACGTCATCCATCTTGTTCTGCTTGAGCAGATCCATGACGCGCGGGACGATGGCGTTGTGAGCCCCCGAAAGAATTGACAGCCCGATTACCTGCACATCTTCCTGGAGTGCCGCAGTGACGATCATCTCGGGAGTCTGCCGCAGGCCGGTGTAGATCACTTCCATGCCTGCATCGCGCAACGCCCTGGCGATGACCTTTGCGCCCCGATCGTGCCCGTCGAGCCCGGGCTTGGCTACCAACACACGAACCTTGATGTCAGCCATCCAACACCATTTAACCACACAGGGCACAGAGGTTCACAGGGGCAGCCAGGAACCCGTGCGCTTCTTTACTAACTTAAACCGTTTTGATATCCAGGCTGCGCCACAGATACCAGCAGGCCACGCTGCGGTATGGCTCCCAGGCGCGCGCAATCTTCTCCATATCTTTTGGTTTCGGCAGTTTGCGTTTCTTGTAGTGCTTTCGAATGGCCATCTGAACGCCATAGTCTCCGGTGGGCAACACATTTGGACGCCGCAGCGAGAAAATCAGGAACATGTGCGAGGTCCACACGCCGATGCCCTTTACCTGCGTCAGATGCTCAATCACTTCGTCATCGGTCATATCAGGTAAACGCGCAAAGTTGAGCAGGCCATCGGAAGTCTTGGCGGCCAGGTCTTTCAGGTATGCAGACTTCTGCTTTGAGAGTCCGACACTGCGCATTTGTTCGTTGCTGAGTTTGAGAATGCCTTCTGGTGTAAGCGGATCGCCTGCAAGTTCCGCGAAGCGATTGAAGATCGTGACCGCAGCCTTGCCGTTCAATTGCTGGTAGACAATTGCCTCGGCCAGGCTGCTGAACTCCGGCTCTCCAAACTCCATGCGGCACGGGCCGACTCGCTCAATAATGGCGCGCAGGATAGGGTCGCACTTCTTGAGATGGTTCACAGCCTGTCGCATGGCCTATAGATTTAGCACAAAATAGTCGAGAGGGCGAAGAAAAAACGAATAACGATAGACTATTGTGCCCTCTTTACCGCGATCCCCAGCACCTCGAAGCGACCGCCACGCAGCAAATTGGAAGCTCCGACAAATGCCCGTGAGGGGTAGTCGCCGTGGAAGTACGTTTTGTAGACGTTGTTGAACGTTTCGTAGTTCTTCAGGTCGGTACAAAATACTTGCAGAGTGACTACATCATCCATGGTGAGACCGGCAGATTCGACCGTTTGTTTGATTCCGTCCATTACAAGGCGGGCTTCGTCTTCGACGCTGGCGGGCGGCGCGCCGGTCTTTGCATCGAGCCCGATGTGGCCTGCGATGTAAAGTGTGTTGCCCACCAGTACCGCGTCGCTGAAGGGAAGCGCCTTCATGTCGCTAGCTCGCGGCTTCACAATGAATTTGCGGTCGGCCGCACTGGCCGAAATACAAAAAACGAGCAGCAAAAATGCTACAACGATTCGTGGCTTCATTATTTTCCTCGCGAATGGATTTGAATTGTGTTTGGAGATTACCACCGTTAGCGGACCGCGGCCAACAAAAGACCGGCGATTCCTCCGGCCAGCACAATCCAAGCCGGTCCGACTTTCCATCGCAACAACACGGCGAGTGATAGCAGGGCGATCACCCACGTCGGCCACCCGCGCAAAGCGTCGGTGGAAAGGCGGTATGTGACACCCGCCATCAGCGCAACGGCGCATACATTTACGGAGTCGAGAAATGCCGCAATCCACACGGACTGTCGCAGGCGGAACAATATGGGAGCCAGCAGGGCGACGTAGAAAAACGAAGGTAAGAAAATTGCCACCGTAGCCACCGCTGCCCCCGGCACTCCTCCCAGGAGGTATCCAATGAATGTCGCAGTCGACAGCACCGGCCCCGGCGTGAATTGTCCGATCGCCACCGCGTCCAATAATTGCTGGTGAGTCAGCCAAGCGTGCTGTTGCACCAGACCCTGGTCCAGAAAAGCGAGAAGCACGTATCCGCCGCCGTAAAGCACCGCGCCTACCTTCAGAAAGAACAGGCCAATCCTGTACACAGATGGACGAGCGACTGCAGCTGCCCCCGAAGCGACGGCCAAAGTAGGGAACAAGCGCACGAAACGAGCAAACACCGCGCCGGCAGTATTCGCGGAAACGCTTCGCCGCAGAGAGAGAAGAGTAAGCAGCGGAATGCCTGGAGTGCGAAGGCTTGCAGCCTGTCGCAGCAGCATGCCTAGGAATCCGCCGCCGAAAAGAATCGCGATCGGATTCACGCCGAGAAAAAATGCCACCAGGGCAAGTCCGGCCAATACGGCCAAATCCAAACTCTTCACCGCAGTTTTTCCCAACCGCCAAATCGCGATCGCGATGACTGCTATTACCGCGGCCTTGATTCCCGTGAGCACCGAGACGGCCTGTGTTAAAGCTCCGAAGCGCACATAGGCCCATGCGAAACCTGCGGTGATCAGCGCCGCGGGAAGAATGAAGCTTGCTCCGGCCACGCATAGCCCCTTCCATCCCGCGCGCACGAAGCCCACGTTGATCGCCATTTCGGTCGAGGTCGGGCCGGGGATCAGATTGGCCGCGCCCAGCAGATCGAGAAACTGTTGCCGCGTGAGCCATTGCCGCTTGCGGACAACCTCCGTTTCCATCAACGCGATATGCGCTGCCGGTCCGCCGAAGCTGATGGTGCCTAGTTTGAGGAACAGAGCAGCCAGTTCGCGCAGCCGGATTCGGCTTAGAGGGGCGTGCGGGGAACGGTCAGCAGTCGGCGTTTGCCCGTTCACGCGGCTTTGTGCTCACCCTGGCGGAAGTTTTCGATTAGATGCTCTGAGGTGCGCAACGAGAACGCCAGAATACTAATGGTGGTGGTCTTGTCGGTGCAATTCAGAAACACGCTGGCGTCGCATACATACAAGTTCGGCACGTCATGGGTTTGCCCGAAGCGGTTCGTAACGAAATTCTTCGGATCATTCCCCATGCGGCACGTGCCGGTTTCGTGCAGGCTCCAGCCCGGAATTTCCGGCTCATTCCCCAAGCTCTCGAGTACGCCTCCAGCCGCGCGCAAGACTTCAGTGCAGACGTGCTTGGAGTGCTCCCACATCTTCAGTACATTTTCATCCCACTGAAAGTGCATGCGTGCTACGGGAATCCCGTACGGATCTTTCACGTCGGGGTCGAGGTCCACATAGTTCGAGTCCGATCGCAAGGATGGTGCCTGAATGCCGAAGCTCACCGGGGAAGGATACCGCCGCTTGATCTCGCGCTTGAACGACGATCCGAACCCATCGAGTTCGTTGGCAAACCATGGGAACTCGGAACAGCCCCCATCGGGGTAGATCGAATATCCGCGAATAAACTTCTCTTCGTGCGGGTCCTTCAGGTTCTGCCAGCGCGGCATCCATGCGATCGTGCTATCGGCCACGTGATCGGGAAAGCTGGGTTGGCCCACGAGTTGGGGAAGGTATCCACGCGCCGACTCGCCGTACAGATGATCGCAGAGGTTCCGCCCTAACTGCCCGCTAGAGTTCGAAATGCCGTTGGGCCACTGACGGGATTTCGAATTCAGCATGATGCGTGCCGACTCGATGCAGGATGCGGCGACGACTACTGCGCGCCCGTACACTTCGACTTCCTGCGTCGTCTTGCGATCAATGTAGGCCACGCCTGTCGCCTGGCCGTTCGCATCCACGAGAACGTTTTTCGCCAAAGCGTTGGTGCGCAAGTCGAGATTCTTTGTCGCCTCAGCCTTTGGGAGTAAGAAGTAAGGAGTCGAGAAAAACGCGCCGACATCGCAGCCCGTCGTGCACTCTCCGCAGAAGTGGCATGCCGGATGTCCCTCGTGCGGTTGCGTCAGTTGTGCGCAACGATCCGGCAAATAGGGCACACCCACCTTTTTGCAGCCTGCCTCCAGGATCAAATCGAGGCAGCGGAAATTAAATGGTGGCAGGTAGGAGCCGTCCGGATTGCTCGGACGGTTCTGCACCGTGCTGGCCACGCCGATCATTTTTTCGACGCGCGTGTAGTACGGGCTTATTTCTTCGTAGGACAGAGGCCAGTCCACGTCGTACCCATCGAGCGAAGCTGCGCGCAAATCGATTTCGCCAAAGCGCGCCGAACTGCGACCCCAAAAATTCGTTTTGCCGCCGACGGCATTGCAGCGCGGCCACATCCATTTTGTTCCAGGGGCAACGGTGAAAGGAATCTCGTGATCCCATGCGCCTTTGGTGTATTCATTGTCCATGTACCCGAATGATTCTCCGCGCCGTTTGGGATCGTCGAGTCCGCGAAACTTCATGTCCCATGGCATGCGGTGGTAGCGGAAATCCTTCTCCGGGTCGAGCCTGCGTCCTGCGTTGAGCGCACAGACTTTCAATCCCGCTTCGCACAGCGTCTTGATCGCCATGCCGCCACCGGCCCCGGTTCCAATCACAATCACATCGTAGATTTGCTTAGCCATGATTTGTGCAGTCGAAAATTCCCTTAGGAGGCCTGCGGAAGATGCGCGTGTTCCGGGTCGCCCTTGTGCGGACACTCCGGCGACTCGGCATAGAACTTCAGCGCGGGGTTATCAAGAGCCTTGAAGCCGATCTCGCTGGTATAGAACCCAGTCACCGTATATTCGCGAATCAGCCGGAAAAAGCGACGTCCGTCTTCCTGGCCTGGCTGCGCCTTGTCTTTGAATCCCAGCGACTCCAGAAGGGAAGCCTGCTGTTCGGGCGTGAGTTTTACAAATCGCTGCCCGTGAGTTTGTTCAGCGAACACGTTCAACCATGTGAGCCCGGTACGAAAGCCATATTGCACCTCGGGATCGTTCGCCACCATGAAATCGACAAACTCCGCGACGCCCGCTTCTTTTGCGCCCGGAGCACCGTCGTTGGGGATAATGATTTCCACCAACCGCTCGACCATCGCATATTCCGGCGCCGTGAAGAATTGTGGATGATACACTTCCGGCTTAATCTGCAGCCTCGCGTTGCCGACATGGCCACAGGCAAACGCCCACTTGCTGAATCCTGGAAACTGCGCTGCCGCCGCAGCCGTCCCGAGAATCCGCAATACTTCGCGCCGCTGAACACCCTGTCCCGCCATTTGCCTCTCCTGCGCATGCCCTTTTCGATAGCGAACTGTTGCAACCTGCCTACGAAAGGAACTTCACCGTCTTCTCCACTAGCTCCGCGGTCGGTTTGTAAGGATCTCCCGGAGCATCGAATTCAATCGAGCAGTATCCCCTGAATTTATTCTTTTTCAGAAGCTCAAAGGTCCGTGCGAGATCCACATGCGTGGGCTTGCCCTGTTCATCCACCTCGCCATCCTTCACGTGGCAGATGCCATAAGCGTGCGCAAACATCTTATCCATCGCGCGATAGTTATAGTCGTCGTCATGCGTGTTCAGCGTGTTGCCGAAGTCAGGTAACGCTCGCAGCCACGGATTGTTTACTTTCTCAACCACTTGCACAATGAAAAAGGGATCCTCACTCACCGCGTCGTCGTTTTCGAGATTGATCACGACATTTTTCTTCGCACCATATTCTGCTACGCGAGCGAGAGTTTCCGCCGCACGCGCGACGTCTGGTTTTGACTCCTTGGTGCCCTGGATGTGAGTCCGAATGCCGGGCGAACCCAGCGCCGCTCCTACGTCCACCCACTCCTTGCCTGAGACTACGGCCCGATCACGCTCAGCCGCGTCCAGCGAATACTGACTGTTCTCACCGTCGACTGCGATATCGACGATCGCCGAATGCGCCTTCTCAACCGCGGCACGGAGTTCGTCTAGATACTTTCGGTCGGTCGAAGGAAAGATGCGGCTCCACGGCTCAATGTTGTGAACATTAAACTTCTCGGCGACGTGCGCCGCAAAATCTTTCAGTTCCATCTGCTGGGCCGCGGGAACTGCACTAGGACTCTTGCCGTCCCAACCTTTCCAGCCCACGATGAATTCGCGAAAAGGGTACGCCGCGACCGCGACCCGCGCCCGCGGATCGGTGGGAAATTTCACTGAGGGTGCAGAGTTCGCAGCCCGCGCCAATCCTGGCAAAAGCCATGCCGCAGCCGCCGCGCTGGCGCACTGTCCAACGAAATGTCTTCGGGTTGTCCGGTTCATGCGCGAAAGTGTAACAGAGAACGACCGTGGTCGACCGTGACTGCACACCGATGTTTCGGCACGTCGGCAAGCGGTGCCATTCGTTGCCGCGCATGCGGAACTCTGACCGGACCGTCGCCGCAAGAGGTAAGATTGGCAGACGTTTGACCGCGACTCAAAGGGGACCTGCATGATATCGCGACGTAGCTTCGTGGCTGCACTCTCAGCTCTTCCCATAGCACGCGTGCTTCATCCTTTCGGATCGGCGCGGGAGACTTCGCTTGCACCAATCCCCGAAGCGCGCGCTTCTGCAACTCCGGAGGATTTGACGAAGTACGTCAAGATCGCGATTGGTACTGGCGGCCATGGTCACACGTATCCGGGCGCTACTGTTCCGTTTGGCATGGTGCAACTCAGCCCCGACACTTACAACGATGGCTGGGACTGGTGCTCTGGCTACCACTACTCCGACAGTTCGATCATGGGTTTCAGTCACACCCACCTCAGCGGTACCGGTGCCACCGACATGCTCGATTTTCTGTTGATGCCGGGCACCGGCCCGGCGAAGACGGTGCCCGGATTGCGACAGAACCCAGGTGATGGTTACCGCTCACGCTTCAGCCATGACGAGGAGATCGCGGAGCCGGGCTACTACTCAGTAATGCTCCGAGACTACAACATTCGTGCCGAATTGAGCGCCACCGAACGCGCTGGCATCCACCAATACACTTTTCCCCAGAGTGACAGCAGTCATTTTATTCTCGACTCGCTCCACACCTCCGGGAACGTGCCGGTTTTGTGGGCGGAATTGAAGATCATTGGCCAAGACACAATCATTGGTGGACGCAGTGTCAAGGGATGGGCGCCCGGCCGCGAAATCTATTTCGCGATGCAGTTTTCCAAACCGTTTGCGTCCTCTGAGATCGTCTCGGACGAAAAGCGTTTGGATCCGGGCGTGCGCGAAGCGAAGGGAATCTCTCTCAAGTGCCTGATGCATTTTCAGACGTCGAAGGACGAAGTGATCTTGGTGAGGACGGGGATCTCCGGTGTGAGCGCGGAAGGCGCGCAGAAAAATCTGGCTGCTGAAATCCCCGACTGGGATTTTGCCAAAGTGCGACGCGCGGCTCATGCTGCCTGGAGCAAGAACCTCTCGCGAATTAAGATCACAACCTCGAACGCGAAGCAGAAGAGAATCTTCTACACCGCCATGTATCACATGATGGTGGCGCCAACGCTATTTGACGATGTCGATGGGCAATACCGCGGGATGGACGGAAAGAATCATCAACTTCCACCGGGCGCTCACAACTACAGCACCTTCTCGTTGTGGGATACATTTCGCGCGGCGCATCCCATGTACACGCTTTGCCAGGCCGATCGCGTACCCGATTTTGTGAACTGCCTTATTCGCATGGCGCAACAGAGTCCGGACGGCGTCCCTATCTGGCCCTTGCAGGCAAAAGAAACTTTCTGCATGACGGGATTTCATGCGAGTTCCGTCATTGCGGAAGCGCAGGGGAAGGGATTCAAGGGAATTGACTTCAGCAAGGCATATCCCACTTTCAAGAGACGCGCCATGGCGGATGATTACCGAGGGCTCGGCTTCTACCGCAAGTTAGGCTACATCCCTTGCGATAAAGAAGAGGAGTCGGTCAGCAAGGTCATGGAATATGCCTATGACGACTGGGCCGTGGCCCACCTGGCGCAGGCGGTTGGAGAGGCGGATGATTGCAAACTTCTTCTCGAACGTTCGCAGAATTACAAAAATCAGTTCGACGCCACTTCGGGTTTCATGAGGCCGCGATTGGAGAATGGCCAGTGGTCAGAACCGTTCACCTCGACCGAAATGGGTTACTCCAAGAAGTGGCGGGACTATACTGAATCCGATCCCTGGCAGACCACGTTTACGGTTCAGCACGACCCCGCTGGTTTGATCAAAATTTGCGGCGGTCCTCAGGCATTTACTGAGAAACTGGACGCGCTTTTCACGACCAGTTCGCAACTTCCTCCTGATGCTCCTCCCGACATCGCGGGTATGGTTGGGCAGTACGCGCACGGCAACGAACCGTGCCACCACATGGCCTATCTCTACTGTTACGCGGGAGCTGCACCCAAAACCCAGGATCGTGTTAGAAGCCTGCTGGAGACGGAATACGATGACCAGCCCGATGGGCTGGCTGGCAACGAAGACTGTGGGCAAATGTCTGCCTGGTACGTGATCAGTGTCCTCGGATTCTATGCAGTTGATCCGGTCAGCGGAAACTATGTGTTCGGTACGCCCCTGTTCGATCGGGCAGAGGTGGAAGTGGCGAGTGGCAAGACACTGGTGGTTGAGGCCAAGCGGAATTCCCCGAGCGATCAATATATCCAATCCGTAACCTTCAACGGACAGCCCTACAATAAGCTGTGGTTCCGTCACGCCGAAATCGCGGGTGGCGGAAGCATCGTATTCACGATGGGAAGCACGCCGAATTCGCAATTCGGGTCTGAGCCAGGTGCTATGCCCCCATCACTGCAAATGTGAGTGGCAAAGGCGACGTTGAGCGCAAGGTGAGTCCCTGCGACGCTATTCGTCAGATATTCATGATGGTGGAGGCGGCGGGAGTCGAACCCGCGTCCGAAAATGTTACTGGTCAAGAGAACTACATGCTTAGTCGTGTTCATGCCCCAGGCATTACCCTGGGACGTTCGCGGCCCGCGCTCAGAACCGACAAGAAACGCGTTCCGCTAGCCTGTGATCTTAGCCTCCCGCCCCAGACGTAGACGAGAAGAGCAGCCCGCTGTGTGACGTCCTTCGGAGGCCCACGGGCGAAGCCTCTTGGGACGGCTGCCTAAACTAGTTAGGCTGCGTATGCCATCTGTTGATTGGCAATTATCATTTTCCACGCGATTACGGGTGTGTGGACCCCGGCATGCCTCTTGGCCGCAAGCATCTCCGTCGAAGCCGTGACGCCCCCACTGGTGGGACTGGCCATACTCAAAGAACTCCTTCCAGACTAGGTTCCGCCCGGTTGGAAGTCAATTGTTAGATGACCCCGTCCGCCAAACGATCCTCTTCAGCAGCTTGAATCGGCTCGTATTTGCTCAATAAGATTAAGTAATTAATATTTTATATTGACAAAACTTATTAAACTTAATATATAAAGTTAATAACTTAATATTATGCCGATCATTTCCCAAACTTCTCCCGACTGGCAGGAACTAACGCAACTCACCCATGGCCATCCCATTGTGGTCGAGCGAGTTCGCCTTTCGGGTAAGGATATCGCCATTGAAGGCAGCTTCGAACTGCCTCAACTTGCTCGCCTGCCGATGGAGGACCAGATCTTCGTCATCGCGTTCGTCCGCTCCCACGGGTCGATTAAAGAGATGGAGCGCGTCTTCGGCGTCAGCTACCCGACGATCAAGTCGCGGCTAACTCGCATTGCCGACAGCCTCGAATTCGTCCAGACCAATCCCACGCCGACCAAGGCGGAGATCCTCGATCGCCTGCATCGGGGAGAGATCACTGCGGAGGATGCGATCCGCGAAATGGAGGCCTTGAGATGATTCCGTTTGTGGCCGTGGTCAGCCTGCGCAACCAGGAGAGCCGCACGATCCGACTTTGGATTCCGCTGATCCTGATCTGGCTCTTGCTGTTGCCGCTGGCTGTACTGCTCTCGCCATTCATTTTCATCGCGTGTCTTTTTTGCCGCGTGAATCCGTTTCGGGGAGTCGCCTTGATGTGGCAGGTGCTCAATGCCCTCACTGACACAAGTATTGAGGTGGAACAGCGCTCTGCCGGGATGTCGTTCCACATTCTCTAGGAATTCTTGATTTAGGAGACGAAGCCATGAACGAACATCGACGCCAGATTCTGCAGATGCTGTCGGAAGGGAAAATCAGTGCTGACGAAGCTGAACGCCTCATCGCGGCGGCCGAGCAACCGGCTTCCTCTGCATTCGCAGACTCGCCGTCCGTCTGGGCAGGAAAGCCACGCCCTAAATATTTACGTGTGGTGGTGGACTCTGAAGGGGACGGTGGACGCGAAGGTCCAACCAAAGTTAACGTCCGCGTACCAATGCAACTGCTTCGCGCCGGAGTGAGGCTCGCAGGCCTGCTGCCCGTTAAGGCGCTTGAGCACGCCAACCAGGCCATGCACCAGCAGGGCATTCCCATCGATCTGACCCAGATCAAGCCCGAAAATCTGGAAGAGATGATCGAGCACCTGAACGACCTGACGGTGGATGTCGATCAGAAGGACGCGAACACAAAAGTCAAAGTCCGCGTCTTCTGCGAGTAGCTAGAATCCCTCGACTTCACGGCTTAGGATCGGAACCCGCGAGTCGAGCCTCTAGCCTGGCCTTCACCTCAGGCCACTCGTTATCCAGAATGCTGAAATAAACCGTGTCACGCACCCTTCCGCTCGACGTCAACAGATGCCTTCGCAGCGTGCCTTCTTCTTTCGCCCCAATCCGCAGAATCGCGTTGCGCGACTTTTGATTAAGGGCATCCGTCTTCAGTTCCACCCGCATGCACTTCCACACTTCAAACGCGTGCCGCAGCATCAAATACTTTGCTTCGGTATTGACGCCGGTACGCTGCCACGCTGGCGCAATCCACGTGGAACCGATCTCGACCCGCCGGTTCACGCGATCAATATTCATGAAGCGAGTGCTGCCGATTACGCGATCCGAGCTTTGCTCCACAGTCGCAAACACAACAGACTCCCCGCGCTCCTGCTCCGCAAAGGCCTTGTTGATCAGCCGCTGGAAGTCCTCCCGCGTTTTCATGTCGTAGGGAATCCAGCGAAAGACGTCATCCAAATCATCCTGTGCAACTTTCCAAAACAATTCTGCGTGCTCTTGGCGTACGGGTTCGAGACGGACCACGGACCCTTGCAGAGTCAACGGCAAGACAATATCCAGAGGACCTGCGCTCATGCTTTCCTTTCGCAATACCAGACTCGCATCATTAATCTTGCATCTTGCAGGGTTTTTAGGCATCTCAACTACGACGCGGGTTTCTGCCTGATTTCGTCTTCGAAGGATTCTGTTCGATAATGAACGGGCATGAACCAGCGGTGTTAACCAGTCATGATCTCACACGTCCAACCAGCGAGCATGCGACCGGGAATCGAGCGGTGTTGTCAGGAGAACTCCTAGTGAAGGCCCACTGTCTCCCGTTCTCCCAGATTCCACACACCACGCGCCTCTTCCTGGATTTCCTCGCATATTCTTCCAAGGTTCAGCCTTTCTATCCCAGGTCTCCTTTTTTCAGCGAATGGATGAAAGATGAGGCCACCAAGATTCGGTACGACTCGCTCCGCCGTGAGCGCGTAACGAGCATTCTTGAGCGCCAGAACAAGTCCTGGGACGCTTCGCCAAAAACGCTTGCCAACCTCGATCGCTTGCGCAAAGGTGCGGCCGCGGTCGTCACGGGACAACAAGTCGGTCTTTTCGGCGGTCCGATGTTCGCCATTTACAAGGCGCTTACGGCGGTCAAGCTTGCGGAAGAGGCCACTGCTGCCGGGGTTGACGCGGTCCCCGTATTCTGGCTCGCCACGTACGATCACGATCTAGCCGAAGTGAACCACGTCCCCATTCCCGGCCCGGAAGGCGTGCTGCAGGTCTTCACAACGACAAGCCACGATGTTCCCGGTGCGCCCGTCGGTGCGGTGCGGCTAGGGGATGAAATTGTGCCTCTGGTCGACGAAGCTGTAAAACTGCTCGGGGACTCCGAGGCTTCGCAATTCCTGCGCGAGTCTTACCGGCCGGGAGAAACGCTGGGCACCGCCTTCGCCCGTTTCTACGCGCGCGTCTTTGCGGATTGGGGAGTGATTCTGCTCGACGCCTCCGACGGGGAACTCGACCGCGTTGCCGAGCCGATCTATCGTGCTTCGGTGGAACGTGCCGAAGAACTGGCCACCTCGCTGTTGGCGCGAGGCGAAACACTCGAAGCTGCCGGCTATCACCAACAAGTGAAAGTTACTCAGTCGTCCGTATTGCTCTTTATCCTGCAGCAGGGCGCTCGCACGCCGATTCAGCGTCGCATGAATGGGGACACTGGAGAATTTGTAATCGGAAGCGACGCCGGGGCAGAGAAGCTTTCGCAGTCCGAATTGCTCGCTCGTATCGCGGCGAATCCTGAACTGTTCAGTCCCAATGTTCTGTTGCGTCCCACCGTACAAGACTATTTGCTGCCTACGCTTGCCTACACCGGAGGTGCCGCCGAAGCTGCATATTTCGCGCAGGCGGGTACTGTCTACGAGACCCTTCTTGGTCGCGTAACGCCGATCGTTCCGCGCTTTTCGGCCACTATCCTCGAACCGAAGATGCAGCGCCTGCTCGAGCGCCATGGCATCGCTGTGCCCGATACGTTCGAGGGCCCCGATGCGCTGCGGAGTCAACTGGCCGAGCGCGGACTACCCCAAGACCTGCAATCCGCATTCGAAACTGCCAGAAGGGCGTTGGGTTCACACCTGTCGAGTGTCAAAGAGAAATTAGTAAAACTCGATCGCACACTCGTCGATGCCGCGGAGACGGCACGGTCAAAAATCGAGTACCAACTGGAACGTCTTCATTCCCAAGTAGCCCGGGCGGAAGCGCTCAAGAGCGAACTGGTTACGCGCCATGCTGAAACGTTGAGCCATGCCCTCTATCCGGGCAAAGGACTACAGGAGCGCGGCGTCGGGGGAATCTATTTTCTTGCGCGCTACGGACGCGATCTTCTGCAACAACTTCACGACACCATTCAGTCCGACTGCCACGATCATCAGATCCTCGAACTGTAGCTGCAGATGGGCTACTTGGCCGCTTTTTCCGCGGAACCGACCCAGCCTGCCTGCCGAGGATTAGAATATTCTCTGCATGTTTGCGCTAAGGACATCTTGTTGGCTTGGCCGAACACTGCTTGCGGTGTTTGTTCTCGCAGCCTTCGCGAGCCGCAGTCCCGCGGCCGGACAAAATCCGAATCGGTCCCCGTCTGTGCCTGCTGCCAACACTCCTGTATCGTTTGATAAGTTTCTCGACTCGGCGATTCGCCAGGAACGTCACCTTGCCGATTTGATGCGCAACTTCAAACCGGTGATCGAGACCTACATTCAAGAGGAACAGCCGGACACGCAATCTCCTCGGCGCGACGACTATTTTCTGAGTCGTCTTGATTTGACCGGCGATAACCCATCCACTCGCGCATTTGTGGATCAGGAAAGTTGGAAGGAGACCTGGGAGCGAAAGGTAATTCGGAATCCGCCCCCATTCACTGCCGCCGGGTTCGCCCAAGCACTGTTTCCTGACCTGAACCACTTCGATCGCGCGAACTACGCCTTCGACTTCGTTCGTTGGGAGGCCCTTGGCGATCTCCGTTGCGCGATCATCGACGTAAAGCCTCTGGAAGATTACAAGAACCGCGGCTTCGTGGGACGAATCTGGGTGGAAGATCAGGATTTCAACATTGTGCGCTTCACCGGAGCGTATACCTCAAAGGCACTCTCCAAACGCTCGTTTCACTTCGACAGCTGGCGGTTGAACACGCTGGGCACGATGTGGATGCCTGCCTACATCTATACCCAAGAGTCGAAGTCTCAAGATCCCGCGAATCACGATCTGTGGTTTAAGGCGCAGACCCGCATCTGGGGATACGATCTGCAACACGCAGGCGACCACCGGGAGTTTGCCAAGCCTCTGACCGACAATCCCGTCTGGGTCGATCCCAAACAACATGAGGCATCCCAAGATGTCAGTCCGGCAAACTCTCTGGCGACGTCAGCGTACTCGCCGGAAGATAACGTGGTTGAGCGGTTGCAGGTTGCTGGACTGATGGCTCCGGACGGTGCGGTGGACCAGATCCTGCAGGCGGTCACCAACAATCTTCTCATCACCAACAATCTTGACATCGCCGGGGTTCGCTGCCGGGTGTTGCTGACCACGCCGTTGGAGTCGTTCGTGATCGGCAGAACCATCGTGCTGAGCCGCGGGCTTCTCGATGTGTTGCCAGATGAGGCGACACTCGCCGCCGTACTCGCCCACGAACTGGCTCACATCGTTTTGCGGCACTCACTTGGCGTTGGGTACACGGCTGGGTTCGCTCCCCCGTTTTCCGACCTGGAAATTTATTCTCGCTTCAGCTTCCATTTCACTTCGGTGCAGGAAGGCGATGCCGAGAAAAAGGGGTTGGAGCTATTTTCGAATTCACCCTATAGCGGCAAACTTGAGAGTGCAACCCTCTTTCAGCAATCCCTAGGAGCGCACTCTGCGCAGTTGCCAAATCTGCTTCATGCACGTTTCAGCAACGATTTCGGGAGCAGTCATTTAACCGCCATCCAGACGTCACCCCCCTCCCTCAAGCATGTGGAGGCAGATCGGCTGGATCAGATTTCTGCTTTGCCCTTGGGATCGAGGATCGTGGTCGATCCTTGGTCCGATCGCATTGAGATGCTTAAAAGCCAGCCCGTGCGACCGTTGTCGGCGTCGGAAAAGATGCCGTTTGAAGTATCTCCTTTCTTTCCTTTCCTTAAGCGGCTGAACGGCCCGGAGCAAGCGCAGGCCGCCTCACAACCTTAGCAAAGTCAGTCCCCAGCATGGCGTGATCTCACTTCGCCAGCAGCGCCGATTCAACCTGTGTCCGCAGGCGCAAATAGTTCGCGTCATCCGGAGAACCATGATTTTGCTCGAGAATGTCTCCGGCGCGATCTAACACGACGAGATAGGCATCGTCGGTTTCGTTGTAGTGAACAAGTTTCTTCAGTTCTGCCTCGCCTTGCAGGATGGGGACGAAGTGATCGCGTTTGCTTTCCGGTATGCCCTTTCGAATCCCGGAAATTACCATGCCTCGGAAGAGTCGTGGCACATCTTCCAAGACGGGCAGTTGATAGAGTGCGAACTCAGACCGTGTTCCTAAGTCCGCTTGTAGCTTTTCTGCCCACGCGCTTGTCGGAACCTTCGAGGCCTTAGTAAATCCGAAAATCAGAACGGCCACCTTGCCTGCGGCCGCGTCGGGTAAAATGACTTTACGACCCGAGAAGCTCTCCCCTTCGATCCTCGGCATCTGCTGCACACTTTGTGCCATTGATGACGCTAGCAGTGCAACCCAACACCAGATGCGAAAGCGCGAAGAAGAAAACACGTTGTGTAGATTCATACATGCGCTCCAGCTCAATTCCGTTACAACGCATCCACAAGCGCGGCGTCGCGACTGGTGCCGATCATTACCGAAGCCACGCCAGCGCTTGCCAAGGACAATGCTGAGCAAATCAACATGACAACGCGAAATCCGGATACAAATGCCAGATCGATGAAATTCTGAATCGTCCTTTGCACCTCGGGCTCCAGGCCAGAGGGCGCCTGTAATCCCGCGAGCCTGATCTCGCCCTCGCGTAGTTGCTGCTGCGTGCTGGGCGACAAAGATAGATGATCGAGTCGCCGATTCAGTTCAGAGCCAAATACCTTCACCATCACGATCCCGAGGATTGCGATTGCCAGAACACCGGCCACTCGGGCAACCGCGTTGTTAATTCCTGAAGCTGCGCCCACTCGTCCCTGACTGACTGAATTCATCACAACCGTAGTCAGTGGTGCGACTGTAACAGCCATGCCGAACCCCAGAACAATCACGGCGGGAAAGAATGTTTTCCAATAGCTCTCTCCAACCGAGGACTTGGCGAATAGCGCAAACCCCAGAGCCGCGATGAGAGGACCCGCAATCAAAGGAACTCGCGGGCCGTAGCGCGCCACCAGCCCGCCCGACCATCGAGAAAGAAAAAACATGATGAAGATCAAGGGAAGCGTGGCCGCTCCAGCTGCCGTGGCGGAATAGCGCTGCACCTGGATCAGGTCTAACGGAAACAGAAAAAAGAAAACTCCAATCGCGGCATACAAGAACAGCGTTAGTAAGTTCGCTCCACTGAAACTGCGGGAACTGAAGAGGGAGAGCGGTAGCATCGGCGCATCGACGTTTCTCTCGACAACCACGAGGGCGATCAGGCAGCCGAGGCCAAGCATCAATCCCCCGGCCACCACCGGATTCCGCCAACCTGCGTTAACGGATTCCATGAACCCGACAACCAGACCTCCAAGTCCTACCGTAGCGAGGAGCGCGCCCACCCAGTCGATTCCGCTCCCAGTATCATTGCGACTCTCCGGGATGCACCAGACTGAAATGGCGGTCACCGCTGCCGCGACAGGAAGGTTGATGAAGAAAACCCATGTCCAGGAAGCATGCTCCACCAGCCATCCGCCAAGGACCGGACCGATCGCGCTAGTAATTGCGGTAAATCCCGACCACGTGCCTATCGCCTGGCCACGACTCTTCTCGTCAAAAGCCGTGCTGATAATTGCCAGGCTACCGGGCACGAGCAGCGCAGCGCCAATTCCTTGTATACTTCTGGCGGCGATCAGTTGATGGATGCTGGCGGCAGCACCGCAAGCGGCCGAAGCCACCGCAAAGATCGCAACTCCCACTACGAATGCCAGGCGCCGTCCGAACAGGTCTCCCAGCGATCCTCCCACCAGAATCAGCGCGCCCAGAAACAATCCGTACGACTCGACTACCCACTGCACATCTACGACCGTCGCATGAAAGCTGGCCTGGATCGCGGGCAGTGCCACGTTGACAACGGTGCTGTCGATGAACGCCATGCTGGATCCCAGAATGGTGGCGAGGAGGATCCAGGTCCTTGCTTGAGGCGCGCACGAAGTCCCTGCCCCCGCCGATCGCATCACCCCTTCATCGCACGGCGCTCTCATGAAGCCTATGGATGCGAAATTCAGAAGATTGGCTTCCGGACATCAGAAGTTATGCTGCGGGTTCGGGAGCTGAGCGAATTCGAACAAAGCCAGGGCTCGGGTGATCCCGGCTACTTGCTTTCGCCGGTCGCCAGGTACGTTCCGAGTCCGATCATGATTGCGCCCGTGACCGTCCTCTGTCGCCGCCGGAAGGTGGCAGACGAGCGGATGCGCTCACCGAGAGGTCCGGCGAGCGCGATCACGATCAAATCCGCCGTAGTGTTCAGAACCACCGAGATGGTTCCCAGCAAAACAAACTGAAGAAAGACGTGGCCGTCTCCGCGGCTTACAAATTGGGGGATGAACGAGAGAAAGAACAAAGCAGTCTTGGGATTCAGAACCTCGGTTGCTACGCCCTGCCAAAGCGGATTGCGGGCAGGTCGTAGTGCTGGCGCTACCTCCAATGCCGCGTCGTGTTTTCGTGCGTCAAGGATCATTCGCACACCGAGAAAGCACAGATACGCCGCGCCAACATACTTGACCGTGGCGAACGCCACCGCCGACTTGGCTAGAACAATCGACACGCCCAGCGCTGCCGCGAACACATGCACCATGCCACCCAGGAAGGTGCCGAATGCCGACAGCACACCCTCGCGCTTACCTCCGGCAAGGCTTCGGGCGAGAACGTACAGCATGCCTGGACCAGGCGCGACCGCCAGCAACACCGCCGCTGTCAGAAAGAGAAAAAATCGAGTCGAATCAAACATGGTCTGCCAGCCTCATTCGTTTTGCTATTGCTTGAGCCATTGCTCCAATCCTGCGAGGGAGTCCACGCGCGGAAACTCCTGGTCTCGATATGCTCCCGCCACGTCGAACAGCACCGCCTGCATTCCCGCGCTCTTCGCGCCCACATAGTCCACTGAATATACATCGCCCACGTACAGACTCTGGGCCGGGTCAGCCTTCATCTCGCGCAGAGCCGCTTCGAAGATCGCCGGATGCGGTTTCTCATGTCCTACCTTTCCCGAGTCAGTAATGCTGGCAAAGCAATCCACAATCCCGCAGCGCTGCAAAACGGCGTCGATCTTGCCGTCGGCATTTGAGATCACCGCAATCGCAAATTGCTGCCTAAGTCGCTCGAGAGCGTCGCGCGTTCCCGGCAGGATCTGATCCCAGTTCGCCGAATTCTGGGTGTTCTCGACCAGCGTGTCGCGGACGGCTTCGTCCTCAGAATTTAGTTGCTGCAGGAGATACGTGTGGAAAGTCCACCAGAAACCACGGTCGACCCTACCTTCCATCAGGCCTTGATCAAACTCATGCTTGGTGCGGCGCTCCAGTGCTTGCCAAGCTTCCAGAGTAGGATGGCGGTCCACTGAAATCGGCGCCAACATTCGGGCCCGATTCGGAAACAAAAGGGTGTTGCCCACGTCGAAGAAAATGTTGCGGCATTTTGCCATAGATCCATATTACCCAAGCCGCCGGATCGCGGTCGCCTGTTAACCATAGGATTGCTCTGGCAGGTTCACTGATGAACCAAAGTCGGAAAAAGATGTAATATCCAATTCTTGCCGCAGGCTCTTAATCTGAGCTCTTGGGCTTGATGCAGCCGATGACGCTACCCTCTGCAGTGTCGATAGTCGCAGGCTTCACCCGAACTACGCGGGCTGTTCTGGCGATTTACCCGGTGGCGCGCGCGTGCGCGGCAGTTTTGTTTGGCGTAGCCATCAGTGTCATTTATCGCGGGTCGCGGCAGGATGTTTACAACATTCTCTGGGCCGTCGTATTCGGCTTCGCTACCCTGAACATCATCAGCCTGGCGGCGCGGCGACTCGAGCCGACTCGACGCGGGCTGTCCTTCGGAGAACTGATGGCCGTAATGGTCGTGCTATTGGCAATTTTCCTTCTGGGATGGGAGATGCTGAGCATCTTCCATATCTTTCCCATCCAGCTAAGGCGCTGAAAATAAAGACCCGTGGTTTCTAAAAGTGTTCCTATGGGAACGTTGTACGTACAAAAGCATACGTATAGCGCGCTACTGCCGGGCCTGGCTGTCGGAAGTGCCGCGGAACCGCGTAGCCTCTAATCGGGGAGGGTAAGGAAAGGGCTATGGGGAGCTCTTGGTCGCGGGTTCCCGTTTTGCGGTATGATTCGCTCAATGGCGAAAACCCCCTCCAACTTCGAAGTAACCTGCCCCTGCTGCAGCGCGGTGCTCAAGGTCGACACCGAGACTCGTGCCGTCATCGCCCACACCGCGGCGGTCAAGCCAAAAACTTTCAATGACATGGAGGCTGCGGCCAAAGCCATGCGCGAACAGGACAGCCGCCGCGAATCGATCTTCCAGCAATCGGTGGAGGCTCAGAGGAACGCTTCCGACCTTCTCGAAAAGAAGTTCCAGGAAGCGGTCAGGAAAGCGAAAGAAACTCCCGACACCGGCAAGCCCATCCGTGACTTCGATCTTGATTAATTCCCGCGAGGGTGCCACGGTATGAGCCGTCCCTTGCTTCTTGGCCATCGCGGCGCCCGCGCCCTGAAATCGATTCCTGAAAACACGCTCGCTTCCTTCGATCAGGCCCTGGCCGACGGATGCGACGGCTTCGAATTTGATGTACGCCTCACTGCCGACGGC
This sequence comes from uncultured Acidobacteriaceae bacterium, assembly GCA_963722365.1. Lineage (GTDB taxonomy): Bacteria > Acidobacteriota > Terriglobia > Terriglobales > Acidobacteriaceae > Sulfotelmatobacter. The sequence continues at coordinate 375,078 of CAVRLM010000009.1, read as the reverse complement.
GAGGCCGTTCTCTGCCATGACCCCAAGATTGCCGGGTACGCCATTGCACGATCAACTGCGAAGCAAGTTTCGTCATTGCCCCGCCTGCGGGACGTTCTGCAGCGCTACGGCGATTCCTTTCTCGACATTGAATTAAAGGTCAAAGGCCTGGAGAGAATTACGCTCGATTTGTTTCTCCGGCACAAGCCGCGCCGTGGATTCGTCGTTTCCTCGTTTGTGCCCGGAGTGCTGAAATCTCTGGCGGCGGAGGATTCGACGATCCCTCTGGGACTAATCTGTGAGTTCAAGAACCAACTCCGCCTCTGGAACGAACTTCCCGTCGAGTATGTCATTCCGCGCCAGGATCTAACCGATCCGGAACTTGTCCGCAAAATTAAGGGAGCTGGCAAGAAAGTCCTGGTGTGGACGGTGAATGACGCAGAAGACATGCGGCGCTTCGCGGAGATGGGCGTTGATGGCATCATCTCGGATGACACGCGCCTTCTCTGCCGAACGCTGGCATCTCCTCCCGAATCGTGAAGCCTCACGAGACTCGGAACAAATCGCGCTGTCAGATATTGCTTAGTTGTGCGCGCTGGCCGCCGCCGCGGTGCCGGACGAGATCTGCGCCCGGGCTTCTTTTATGCCTGCATGGATATGCTGATCCCAATCAAGATGGGGTATCGGAGACGCAGCCGCAGCCTGATAGAGAGCCAGCGCGTCCTGAGGGCGGTTCAGTCGCTTCAGGCAAAGTCTCGCGGCGCTCAGTTGAGCCGTCAGCGCCTGCCGGTCCGCGGGGTACGACTGGGCGAGTTGCTGATACTCGGCAAGGGCACGATCGAATTCCTGCATTTCCTCCGCACCCTTACATAGTTCCAGCCAGGTCGCGGCCGGCATCTTGCCGCCGCCATCTGTAAACTCCGCGTAGTCCTGGAACGCCGCTTCCACCTGATGAGCCCGCAGATGCAAGGCGCAAGTCTTAGCAGTTGCTTCCAAATATTCTTTGGTGTTGTTCTGTCGCGTATGAATTTGCCGAAGCAGGTTCCAGGCGTCGAGCGAGTTAGGCTTTGCCGTAACGTAATTGGTCAGAAGAATCAGAGCTTCCGAGAGTTGACCATGCTCCATCATCGCACTGGCCTGCTCAAGTTCGGCGTCATTGCTCCATGCAAGCTTTTCTTCGATCGCCTTGTTAGCTTTCTGTTCGATGCCGGAATGCTGGATTGCCAACGCGGCCAATGCGCCAAACAAAAATCCGCCCACGTGCGCCCAGTGCGCCACTCCGCTGGAGGAACCGAACAACGATCCGTAAAAAATTTCGCCGAACAGCCAGAGCGGTAACAGCCAATAAGCTGCGGCCTTGAAGCGATACAACTTGAACAGGAAGAGCCACGCCATCTCTATCTTCATCTTCGGAAAGCGGACCAGGAACGCTCCCATCAGGGCGGCGACTGCCCCCGATGCCCCCAGCGTCGGTGTGATACTCCCCGGATTTGACCAGGCGTAAAACTGGAGCGCGGCTGCCCCGGCGATCAGATAAAACGCCGAGTACAGCCACCGTCCCCAAACGTCTTCCAGCACAAATCCGGCGAGCCACAGAAACCACATGTTGCCGATCAAATGCATCCATCCGCCATGCAGGAAATTCGCTGTCAGATAGCTGATTGCGGTCGGATGCGCGGGCACGAAGGCGTACTGTTCGGCAATCGACGTCTTCGAAAGGCTTTTAAACTGGTCGTTGAGTGAATCCATTTCATCCTGCAGTTTGGACGGATCGTCGGCCAGTTTGATCTTGGCGTCGTAGGCATTGAGGACGTCTCGGTAGGGATTCTGGACCTGCTTCCACTGATCCGGATGGCTCTTCTTGAATCCGTCAACCATGCGCTGCGACTCCGGCGGCATCTTTAACTCAGGATGCAATGCCGCCAGAATCAGGATGTGGGATTTCACTTCCCCCAGTTGCGGCGCCTCGTCATCCATCGATGTCATGGTGAAGAGAAAGACCAGCACATTGATGGTGATCAGTGCCAGCGTGACCACAGGCCAGCGCCGGGCTTCCATGTTCTCGTGCTTGATGGGAATCAACATCGCGCCGCCGCCCTCTCACTGCTTAGAAAACGACACACTCGCGCCAGTCTAGTTTCGGAAGCTTGCCATTCCTAGATGACCGAGGACCGTGTCCCACCCGTACTGACTCACTCGTAGTAACTATCGTGACATCCGTCGTGAGTCATCCCGACCGGAGCCGCTTTTCAGGCGAGGTGAGGAATCGGGCGTGTAGAGGCGTCACGATAAACCATGCGGTCCGGATCTCTCGTTCGCATGGAAAGCCCGTTCGGGTTCAGCCGCTAACAGGGACTACGTAAAACGATCCCAAACATTCACAAGCCCTTGCGCTATACTGCCCAGACCCTTTACGTCTCATTGATTGGGGAGTGCTCCGCATGGCAGTTGGTGTTCGCACTCAGGATTTGCGCAAGGTCTACAACTCCGCCCCGCCCATGGGCGCAGGCGCGGGCTTTATTAACCGCGCCGATGCCAAGGGAGGGAAACAGCCTAAGACCCAGATTCCCGCGCTCAACGGGCTTTCCCTCGAGGTTCAAGCGGGAGAGATTTTTTGTCTCTTAGGCCCAAATGGTGCTGGTAAATCGACCACGGTAGGGGTCCTCACAACGCGAGTGCGTCCCACCTCGGGGCAAGCTTGGATCGGCGACCACGATGTGTGGAAGGAGCAGGCCCGGGTCAAGCTGTTGATCGGGGTCGTCCCACAGCGTCCCAACTTGGATTTCTCTCTGACCGCCCGAGAGATCCTCGTCTTCCACGGCGCCTACTTTGGACTTGGATCCAAGCTGAGAAATGAGCGAGCCGACGCCTTGCTTGAAAAATTTAAACTCACGGAACGCGGCAATCAGATGGTACGGGGATTTTCTGGCGGCATGATGCAGCGGCTCTCCATCGCCCGCGCCATGATGCACGACCCGCAAGTCCTGTTCCTCGACGAACCCAGCGCGGGCCTCGATCCCCAGACACGCATCCTGTTGTGGGAAATCATTCGCGAATATCACCAGGCAGGGAAGACCGTGCTGCTGACGACTCATAACATGGAAGAGGCCGATGCACTTTGCCAGCGTCTGGCGATTGTCGACCACGGTCATGTCATTGCCCACGGCACGCCCAAGGAATTGAAAGCATCCATCCCCGGCGGATTCTTGTTGCGGTTGCGTTTCGGGAACCAGACCGCGGACTTGCTGCAACGATTGCAGTCACTGGCTGGGGTGCGCGAGGTGCGTGCCTCCGACAGCACCGGCGTTGACGTTTATGCTGACAGAGGCGGCTCTCTCATTCCTGAAATCGCGAGCTTGGCTGTGACTTCCGGGTCCGAATTGTCTGACGTCCACATCTCCGAGCCCAGCCTGGAGAATCTCTTCCTCCACCACACCGGAAGGAGCCTGCGCGATTGAACTGGAAAACTTTTTTCGCGATGCTGGCGCGCGACGCCCACGTGGCGCGGCGCAATGCGATCCAACTCTTCATGCAGACCTTTCTGCAACCTTTACTTTTTGTTTTTATCTTCGGCAAGGTGATGGTCGGCAGTGGCTACATGCCCGCTGCGTACAAGAGCCTTCTGTTGCCGGGCATCATTGCCATCAGCATGACCTTCACCGGAGTTTGGGCGGTAGCCATGCCCCTCATCGCAGAATTTCAGTGGACCCGCGAAATCGAAGATCGGTTGCTTGCCCCAATCAGCGTGGGCTGGATCGCGGTCGAAAAAGTTATCGCCGGAATGTTGCAGGCTTTGGTCGCGGGCCTCGTCGTGCTTCCGCTTGCGTGGCTCGTGCTTCGCCCCGGCGTTCAAATCAGCATCGGCTCTCCGCTGACATTTGCAGCGATCATACTGCTGGTGGCCGGCTTTTCATCCTGCGGAGGACTGGCTTTGGGATGCAGCATGAATCAGCAGCATATTGGCCTGATGTTCAGCCTGGTCATGACTCCGATGATTTTCTTCGGCTGCACCTACTACCCGTGGAGCGCGCTGAATACTTTTCCCATCCTGCAAAAAGCTGTGCTTGTGAACCCGCTGGTCTATGCCAGCGAAGGACTGCGCGCTACTTTGGTTCCGCAATTTCCTCACTTGTCGGTCATGGCTGTGATTCTCGCGTTGCTTTTCTTTGATGTCCTGTTGCTGATCGTAGGCCTGCGGCAGTTCGAGGCGAAGTCCGTAACTTAAACGACCACTTGAGGGGCTGGCGTCCCGAAGACAGATCCGTTCGCAAGTACTGCCAGTTCTGACAGTTAACCGAGCGAGCCGGCGCTCGTACATTGCTTGGGTGCGAGAAGACGCATCCAGGGGCGAGAGCTCCTGGCCGAATTTCGCACAAATTTGTCGTGCTTGCAGTCGTCCCGAACGCCAGAACGGATGAGTCTGCAGAGGAGCGCCTTGTACGCATCATGCCGCCGGATTCGTTTCACGTGGAGAACCGCTTGTTTTGTCGTACTGCTCGTCTGCTTTGGCCGCGCTCAACAAACGGACATCCAGAATTTGGTCGCGAACGGAAATCTGGAAGGGATGCGCTGGCCGAACCTCAGCGACTATCAGAAATCTGTTCAGGAGTTCTATGCAGCGTCGGGATTCGCTCCCGCCTGGGTTCAAGGTTCGCAACCCATACCGCAAGCCTTGGCGATGGTCGGAATTTTTCAGGATGCCGAGAAAAAAGGCCTCGACCCGGAGGCCTACGACGCCTCGCGATGGGAGGAACGGATTCGAGCGCTGCAAGGTGCCTCCAGCGCCCCCTCGGTGGCTCGCTTCGACGTGGCGCTGACCGTTTGTACCATGCGATACGTTTCCGCCTTGCGGATCGGAAGGATCAATCCCCAGCACTTGAGCTTCGGACTCAGCGTAGAGCGAAAGAACTACGACCTGGCCCAGTTCTTGCGCGATCGGATATTGACCGCCTCCGACCTGACTGCTGTTTTGGATGAGACGGAACCTCCCTATCCCGGCTACCGACGGACCGAACAAGCGCTCGCAGACTACGTCGAACTAGCGCGGGCCGTCCATTGGGAAAAGCTGCCGGATGTCACGAAGCCAATCGAGCCGGGAAAAGTCTACGCAGGCGTGCCTCGTCTAGCCAGTCTTTTGCGGCTTGTGGGGGATCTGCCCGCCGATGCGCCGCTCCCCTCAGACTCGCAGACCTACAGCGGTGCGCTCGTCGATGCGGTCAAGCGCTTCCAGCGCCGCCATGGCCTGGACGACGATGGCCGCTTGGGCGCCGCCACGATCAAGCAACTGAATGTGCCGCTCCAGGATCGCGTGCTACAGCTTCAACTCACGTTGGAGCGTTGGCGCTGGCTGCCCGAGCAGTTTTCCGCTCCGCCGATTATCGTCAACATCCCCGATTTCCGCCTGCGCGCCTTGGATCAAGAAAACAAGGTCGTCCTCGATATGCGCGTTGTGGTTGGCAAGGCGATGCGCACGCAGACCCCAGTTTTTACACGCGAGATGACCTACGTTGTCCTGCGGCCCTACTGGAATGTTCCTCCCAGCATTCTCCGTGGCGAGATCGTGCCCGCGATCCAGCGAGATCGTGGCTACATCGCCAGCAAGAACTATGAGGTCACAACGCCTGACGGAAAGGTCGTCACCTCAGGGCAGATCTCCGATGATGTATTGGCGCAGTTGCGGGCAGGGAAGCTTGCGGTGCGGCAGAAGCCTGGCCCATCTAACGCTCTCGGCCTGATCAAATTGATATTTCCCAACGAATACAATGTCTATCTTCACAGCACACCGTCACAGGCTCTTTTCGCGCGCTCCCGTCGCGATTTCAGCCACGGCTGCATTCGCGTCGAACATCCCGCTGAATTGGCGGCCTGGGCACTGCGCAAGAATTCCGGATGGACCGTTGAGCGAATTAAACAGGAAATGCAGACTGGAAAGGACAACGTCACCGTGACTCTGGCCCAGAAAGTTCCGGTATTCATCGTATACGGGACAGCCCTTGCCTACGCGAACGGCGAAGTTCATTTCAGCGACGATATCTACGGCCACGATCCCAAACTGGCGGCTGTACTGGCGAAGGGATATCCCTATCCTTAATCCTCGTCGCTGCTACCAGCGCCGGACCCGCCCCACATCGACGTGCACGAAGTCCGAAGAGGCGTAGTAGCCAACCCCGCCTCGGTGCAGCGCCAGGGCAAAATCCCTCAGGCGTGAAGTCGGAACCCCAGGCACTCGAATGTCGATAGCCATTGCTTGCATATGCAGGCTGTGGACGGCCACGCCACGTCCATGGGCGCGCAGGAACTCGTTGCTCCAAGGCGTGCGGTAGCCGCAGATGACATCAATCTCGAGATTGGGATCCCCGAGTTTGGTCGCGAGGTCGTGCAGCAGGTCGAACACCCGCGGATCATATTCATGAACCTCGCCGGTGCGGTGGTCGCGCAGATAGTGGTTCAACTGCGTCAACGATTCCGGATCATAGCCGGCACCGTCACGGTAGACGATGTCCAGACGCTCGCCAGTGTGAGTGTGAAAAAAATGCAGGCGGTAAGGGCTATTTGAAATCCCCTGAATTTTCGGCTCGGCTGATCCCTGGGCGACGTGCCCGGCGGAAATGAGTATCAAGAAAAGAAATTGGCAAAAAATCTTCGGGGAAAAAGGCAAAGACAAAGGCTCCAGAGACAGAAAGAGGTAAATCTAATTGTAACAAGAGAGTTGAATCCCGGCGTCGCCGGTCTAGTCAGCCGCCGCTTCCAGTACAGAGGACGCCCGCGAAGGACGTTTCAGAAATGCGGTCCGTTCCATCTCGAATGATTCCAGATTCGCTCCCAGATCCTGTTCTTTCCAGCCCAGCACGGCGCCGATGCGTGCCGCAGCCTCGCGACTGCACGACTCCGACCAGCAGGCCCCAAGTGCCACCGGGATCCGCCGCAGCAGGACATCGCCCAGGCTGACTGCGAATTCGTTGCGGTAGGCTTCTACCACCTCCGCGATGATATGGGATGTATGCGGACAAATCGGAGCGCGCAGTTCCGCGCTCACCAGCGCCATGCGCGCAATATCCATGGCGCGCGGCCCGTGCCACTCCATCATGCCGCGGGCAGTTTCTTCGCTCACCGAGCCGGCGCGGGCGATCTCGAGAATCTCCTGATCCAACAGGGGATCGAGCGAGCCTCCCGGCCCGACTGCGATCATCTTCGGCTCGCGCACGGCGATTCCAATCTTACGCGCGCATTCCCGAGCCAGTGAGGCGGCGGTGGTCAGTTTTCCTCCGATGACGGAAATTAAACGCGACGCTCCGTCCGCGGTGTGATCGTGTAGGAAATGGCGTCGCGTCACCGCAGACGCGTTATTCCCGTTCGCATTCGGAAGAGGTCGCACCCCCGCAAATGCATATTTGATGTCGTGCGCCGCAATCTTGGCCTTGGGGAATAGCTTGCTGACCGTGCGCAAAAGGTATTCGATCTCTTCGTTCGATGGTGCAGCCTTGGCGGGGTCGCCTGTATCCGCAACCTCAGTCGTGCCCACCAAAATCTGATCATTCCATGGCAAGACGAAAACTGGACGCTTGTCTGCCGCCTCGGTGTAGAGAGCCGCGCTCGGAGCGCCCGAGAATCGCGGCAGCACGATATGCGATCCACGCACGCCGCCCAGCATCGGCTTGCTCATGCGCACCGCCGAACGCTGGCAGATCCGGTCGGCCCATGGTCCCGTACAATTCACAATCCATCCGGCTTCCACGCGTTCGTCTTTACCCGTGATGCGGTCGCGCAACAGCACGCCCCGTGCACGCCCCTGTGCCACGTCGACGGCGAGCACCTCACAGTGGTTGCGGACCACGGCTCCTGACTCGGCGGCCTCCATCATCCACTCGGCCACCAGTCGCTCCGGGAACTCGCACTGCGCATCTTCGTAGTTGAAGATCGACCATTGATGACCGGCGTCGAGCGCCCGCTTCACGCGCGCCAATTCCATCTCGCTCAGGCCAACAGATTTTCTCGCCGCAAACCGCTGGTACAGCCAGAGGCCGACGCGCACCTTCATGGCGTTGCGCTGACTCTGCTCATTCAGCAGCAGCAGAAAGTGAACGGGATGTACCAGGTGCGATCGCTCCCGCAACAGTCGCTCCCGCTCCCGCACTGACTCGCGCACCAATCCAAGTTCGCCGTGCTCCAGATAGCGAAGGCCGCCGTGGATGATCCGTGTCGACCGGCTGGTCACGCCCGAAGCAAAGTCATTCTGCTCGACCAGCAGCGTACGCTTCCCGGCGCGTGCACACTCGCGAGCCACGGCCACCCCGTTGATGCCACCGCCAATGACCACCACTTGGAAGTGTTGGCCTTCTATGGGCGGTCGAGGTTTGATCGCTAAGCTCATGTTGTTACGGTAGATAGTGCACCATCGTCGGGCGCTGGAAGAACCGATTGATTCTCTTGCCGACACGCTTACTTGCGTTCATTGTGCGCCCGCATGACCTAATGTTGAAGGTCACGATAGTCCACTTCGATGTTAGCCGATGGCGAGGAAACTCGATGAAGAAATGGTGTCCAAAGTAACCTATGCGAGCCGTAGCCTGCAAATACGACTTCCCCGGCCCGTCCTGTCTGGCGTCGTCCGAGCCGGGGTTCATCATCGCGATCTAAACCAAAACTTCAACTCACAAAGGCTATGCAGTTTTACGCAGCCCCTCAAGCGTCGAACCTTCAGCAAAGAGTCGGATCATCTCCCGATTGAACGCCGGGATGTCGTCGGGCTTGCGGCTTGTGACCAGGCCTCGATCGCTGACCACTTCCTTGTCGACCCAGGTAGCGCCAGCGTTCTTCAGATCCGTTTTCAGCGACGGCCATGAAGTCATGGTATGTCCACGAACCGCGCTTGCCTCTATGAGCGTCCATGGACCATGACAGATTGCGGCTACGGGCTTGCCCGCATCCGTAAAGCGCTTCACAAACTCAACCGCCTTGGGATTCATGCGCAGTTGGTCAGGATTCATCACGCCGCCGGGAAGCAGCAGGGCATCGAACTGCTCAGCGTTCGCTGACTCCAGCGGAACGTCTACCGAAACTTCATTTCCCCACTCCTTATGGTTCCATCCCTTAACTTTCTGTCCTGCGGGAGAGACTACTTTCGTGGTTGCCCCTGCCTCATCAAGCGCCTTTCGCGGCTCCATCAGTTCCGATTGTTCAAAGCCGTCGGTTACTAGAATCGCGACCTTCTTGCCCTGCAGATTATGATTCGCCATTGCCAATCCTCCTAATGAATGAATTTCTGTCTTGATTTCTACGATGAGCGGAGAGTAATTCGGTAAGCCTAGGATGCTCGTGGATCGCATCCGGTTGGCAAATTCGTAGCGCCGGCGTTCCCCGCCGGCTGTATCGGGGGCGTCCCGTCCGCGCATGACCAAAAATCTCCTGGTAACAACCGGCAAGATGCGCGCCCTACTCGGCCTTCCCACATTGCCTGACGCCTCAAGCCTCATTTACATTGGTTGCCGATGTCCTCCACAGGAGAAAGATTCGAGCGAGCGGTCGCCATTATGGAGCGCCTCCGCGCCCCGGGCGGTTGCCCCTGGGATCAGGAACAGACCTTCGATTCGATCAAGCCTTATACGCTTGAAGAAACCTACGAAGTTCTCGAAGCGATCGACAATCGCGACTGGCCCGAACTTGCGGGCGAACTCGGCGACCTCCTCCTGCAGGTTTTGTTCTATGCGGAAATGGCCAAGGAGCAGTCGTCGTTCTCCATCGACGACGTTCTCGATCGTCTTTCCACCAAGCTCATCGATCGACATCCCCACGTCTTCGGCGATGTGAAGGCCGACAACGCTGACCAGGTCAAACGCAATTGGGAGGCGATTAAGGTTCAGGAGAGGAAGAAACGGCAAGCGACTGGTACGAAAGGGGATGCCAAAGCGATTGACAAGCATTCCATCCTCGCTGGAGTTTCGTCCGCTATGCCATCGCTCCTCGAAGCCTCGAAGCTAAGTTCCCGCGCCGCGCAAGCGGGTTTCGACTGGCCGAATGTCGAAGGCCTATTCGACAAGTTGACCGAGGAGACCAACGAACTTCATGTGGAACTTAAACAATTCCCAGCCCCCGGTCCCCGCCCCCAGGGACGCGGCATGGCCGGGTCGGGTCGAACGCCGGTTCCCAGAGATCTGCAAGAGCGGCTCGAAGACGAAGTAGGGGACCTATTCTTCGTACTCGTGAACATTGCGCGCTATCTATCGGTCGATCCCGAATCCGCTCTGCGCAAAACTAACCGAAAGTTCAAGCGACGCTTTCAGTGGATGGAAGCCCGCCTCCACGAATCCGGCCGCTCCGCCGATCAGGCCCCGATGGAAGAACTGGAGTCATTGTGGCAGCAAGCCAAGCGTGAGGAGGACAGCAGCGAGGAGGACAAGAGTGCTTGACCCTCAACCAATGCGTCATCCCGAAGCCCCGCGCCTTCACCAGCGGAGCGATGGATCTCACGCGAATCACCGCATCTCTTTGGTTAGTCCTGATTCGCCGCGTGCCCGTGTTCGCGATCACGAAGTCGGGATGGGAGCCAGATGACGACTGATTCCGTGGCGCTCCGCCGCTGTCACACCATCGAAGACTTCCGCGCCTGCGTTGCCCTGCAAAAAGAAGTCTGGAACTTTACCGACGCTGAGCTGGTTCCGCTGCGCATGTTCGTGGTGGCCGACAAGGTCGGCGGCCAGGTCATGGGCGCGTTTGTAGGAGACGTTATGGTCGGGTTCGCTCTCTCGGTTCCCGGCACCCGCACTGGCCATGTCTATCTGCACTCGCACATGCTGGCCGTGCGCAAGGACCACCGCAACGGCGGCCTGGGCCGCCGGTTGAAGTTGATGCAGCGCGAAGACGCGCTCGCGCGCGGCATCGAACTGATCGAGTGGACCTTCGATCCCCTGGAAATCAAGAACGCCTATCTCAACCTCGAAAAGTTGGGTGCCATCGCGCGCCGCTACAACATCAACCAGTACGGCATCACGTCTTCACCGCTTCAGGGAGGTTTGCCTAGCGACCGCCTGATTGCCGAATGGTGGTTGAAGTCGAAGCGAGTGCAGACCTTGCTGGGCACAGGAAAAAACCCGCCGATCGCTGTCGAATCCGGCATCGAAGTGCCGGCGCAGATCTACGATTGGAAAGCTGCTGCCGAAACCCGCGGTAAGGCGCAGCAGGTGCAAGAACAGAATCGCGAACAGTTTCTGCGCTCCTTCTCGCGTGGCCTTGCGGTACTGGGTTATGAGCGTGACGCAGAAGGCAACGGCAAATTCCAGTTGGGTCACTGGGATGAGAAATGGTCGTACGCATCAGAACCGTAGCGGGGGCTTCTCGCCCGCGCTACCTGTGGTGAGTTGTTGGCGATAAGCTCGAAGACAAAGACATGAAAATAGAAGCCATCACACTCCGTGAGATTCACATGCCGCTCGTCCACTTTTTCGAGACGAGTTTCGGTCGCACCTACAGCCGCCGCATTCTTCTCGTGACCGTCCATAGCGAAGGCGCCGACGGTTGGGGCGAAAGCGTCGTCGGCGAAGATCCCTACTACAGCAGCGAATGGATCGAGAGCGCCTGGCCGACGCTCACACAGTATTTGATCCCCGCGCTCCTTGGACAACGACTCGAGTCGGCCCGCGAATGTCCTGCCCTTTTCGCCAAAGTGCGCGCCCATCGGATGGCCAAGGCGGCTCTCGAAAACGCGATCTGGGACGCCGAGGCCGCGCAGAAGCAGGTTCCTTTGTGGAAGCTGCTCGGCGGTACGCGGCGTGAGATCCCATGCGGCGTTTCCATCGGCATTCAGGATTCGGTCGAGCAGCTACTGGAAAAGATCGAGACCGAACTGTCCGCCGGATATCGGCGCATCAAGGTCAAAGTGAAGCCCGGATGGGATGTGAACGTTCTCGAGCGCATACGCTCGCGCTGGGCCGATATCACGCTGAGTTGCGACGCAAACTCTGCCTATACGCTCGATCAGGTCGAACACCTGCGCAAGTTCGATCAGTTCAATCTTCTGATGATCGAGCAGCCACTGTGGAATGACGACATCTACTACCACGCTCGCTTGCAGAAAGAACTACGCACCTCGATTTGCCTGGACGAATCTATTGTGAGCGTGCGGAGCGCAGCCTTCGCGGTCGAGACGAACGCGTGCCGCATCATCAACGTCAAGGTAGGCCGTGTCGGCGGATTCTCGGAAGCCCTCAGAATTCACGATCTCTGCCAAGCGCACAACATTCCGGTCTGGTGCGGCGGAATGCTGGAAACCGGCATCGGTCGGGCACAGAACATCGCCCTCTCGACCCTGGAGAACTTTCGTCTGCCCGGCGACGTCTCCGCCTCGAAGCGCTACTGGAAAGAGGACATCATCGATCCGGAAGTGGAAGTCTCTCCAGATGGCATGATCGCGATTACCGACCTGCCCGGAACAGGCTATCGCGTTAAAGAGGACTTGATTGAAAAGCTGACAGTGCGAAAGGAAACGCTCCGAGTTTGACCGCAGCACTGCCTCCATTGATCCCCAGGCCTCAACGGTGACGCGCGGGCCACTATTTCCAGAAGTGTGCAATTCTGAACAGACTGCTGGTTTTTCGACGAGCATCATCTTCCACAGATTGGCCGTCTTGGCCTCGTCGAACCATGCACCATATTTCGAGATCTGGAAAAAAGCCCCGTACCATCCTCCATTTCGGTACTGACCGCGTGGTGCTGCTTTGGCGCGCGCGAAGTCTCAATGAGATGGGATACCACGTCTTGAACGCAAACAACGGATTTGAAGCCATCCAGTTGGCCACTCGGGGCCAGGTAGATGCCGTGGTGCTGGATTTGGACCGCAACCACGCGGAGGTTGCTCTGGTTGCCGAGGAGATCAAGCGATCTCGACCGCAATTGCCCACGCTCCTCTTGACCGAAGGGGCAACTCCGAGGAATCGCGCACATGAGATGGCAGACGCACTGATACCGAAGAGAGATGATTTGGAGATGCTCGTAACCGCGCTGGAAACCCTACTTTATAGTGGGCCGCCCGTAGACGGCCAGGAAGTTTCCCGCTCGACTCGATAGTTATTTATGTTGCGCTTTAAGGACCTCTGCATCCTCGGTTGGATGGGGATCGTGGGCCTGCTTCATTTGTTCTGTCTTCAACATTTCCACGCCCTGCGCGAACGTGAGGTTTTCGGGCATCTTGCGGAAGTCGCTTAACACCTCGTCGGAAATCAGGCTGAGGCTCTTGAACAACAGGATCTTGCCCGTCATGTTCAAGTCCATCTCCGTAATTCCCCACGCTCCATCGCCTAGACCTAAATCCGCTTGCTGTACCCGGAAGTGCCCGCCTTTGTCGAGATGGCCAATGATGCCCCATCCGAAGCTGATATCCCGGAACAACGTGCCGTCAATCCTCGCCAAACGCTCGCATTGTCTGTCGATCAACAACTCGCCTTTCATGCCGGCGAGTACCTCCTCCACGTGCGATGGCGGCACATACGCAGGATTGGGCGTGAATTTCAGCTTTACCAATTCGTCTCCTGGCTTACCGAGTCCCGGTCCCGCACTCGCCGTTCCGGCATATTCATACAGGAACGCGTCGGGAAGCGCTTTCACAATGCGAAGCGTGCGCTCTTCGTCTTCTTTTTCGCGCGCCCTCTTTTTGCGCAATTGGTCGGGGTTCTTGACGAGCCAGGTCAGGTGATCGTCTTCTGCTTTCTCCTGTTGCGGCGACAGAGGATGGCCATTGATGGCGATGAGCTTGGCGCCAAGCGCTTCTTTGGTCTCTACATAAAGCCGGGTCTGCGAACCTTTCGGCGTCTTCTTCTCCGACCGGAACATGTGCAGAACTTCAGGATGGTTATCCGCAGCGACTTCATTGGCCACAGTTGCGCGAACCAACTCGACTGGCGAGATCTTCGGAGGCTTGGACTCCTGGGCGCAAACCCATGCTGTTGTTGTGACCGTAGCGAATGCCACGATGACCAGTAGCTGACGCGCTGCCCGACATTGGCCTGCGCTGAGCATGCACTGTTAGTGTAGCAATCGCATGGCAGGGTTGCAGAGAGGAATCATTTTTCGCATGGCTTGAGCTTGTATTTTCATGCATTACCAAACTGCTTCGCTTGCCGCGCACTCTCCGAGTTGGGTATAGTCGAAACAGGCGGCGCGGCCGTTCCAGTACCTGCCTTCCCAGTAATCTTGGTATCGCAGTATCCCGCTTCCTCAAGGAGAACACTATGAGTGCTCCGTTGTCGGCAGATTTGGCGCAAATCGGCAAGTCGGTAGTCATCAAAGGCGAATTGTCGGGCAGCGAAGACCTTTACGTGGATGGTCAAGTCGAGGGCAGCATCACGCTCAAGAACAACAGCTTGACCGTCGGTCCCAACGGTTCGGTCAAGGCCACCGTGGACGCCAAGGGAGTGGTGGTGCAAGGTAAGCTCGAGGGCAACATTCAAGCCAGCGACCGGGTTGAACTGCGCAAGTCGGCCGTGGTGACCAGCGACATTTCGACCCAGCGGATCTCCATTGAAGAAGGCGCCTACCTGAAGGGTAAGGTCGACATTCAGGGCAAGGCAGAGAAAGCCGCAGGAAAGTAACTCCCCCGGATCTTTTCGGTGGGTTAAAGTGTTGCTTGAGATATTGATTGGAGAGTTGAATAGCGGCGCCTCAGGCTGGGCGGCGTATTCGGTCTGATGGCATCAGTCACACAAAACTTCATGAAGCTTTTTCGCGGCTCATCGGGTGGGACAGAAGCAGCACCGCCTCAGGCTGCTCAAAAACTGACGCGACGATCCAGTGGTCTTGGCGAACTCTCCCGCGCATGGGAGTCTGAGACGCCGATGTGCGTGCTCGATCTTGGTTCCACTTCTGCGACCAACATCCGTTTCTTTACCGAACGCAGCCACAAGATTTACAGCGAAGACTTGCTGGTCGCCTCCACTGATCCGAGCCTGATCACGAAAGATGAGCAGGGCAATGTTGTCCTCGACAGCCGCCGCTTTCTCGCCGACAACCTCGTGTACCCGGCGGCGCACTTCGATGTGGTGCTGTGCTGGAACTTGCCCGACTATCTTGATGAAGGCCTGGTGCGCCCGGTGATGGGACGCTTGTGGTCCGTGTTAAAACCGGGAGGCATGCTGCTGGCGTTCTTCCATACGAAAGACGCCGGACCAGATTCGCCGTGTTACCGCTTTCACATCGTTGGAAAAGACACGCTGGAAATGCAGCCCATCGTGTTGAAGCGCGAGACTCGCCGCGGACCTACCGGCGCAGTCCACACTGCAATCGCCGAAGGCTTCCGCTTGCAGCGTGTCTTCAACAACCGTCACATCGAGACCCTCTTCCGCGACTTCGCCTCCATCAAGTTCTTCCTCGCAAGAGATAACGTCAGGGAAGTGCTGGTCGTCCGCTGATCTCTAGCGGATGAAGTATGCGGAGACAGCCGCCTTCGGCTGTCTGTCGAAGCTCGACTAGGACCTACCCCGCGCGCCGTCGTTATTCTTCCACGCAATCACTCCCATACGAAAAAGGAAGTGGAGTGAGATGTCAATTCTCTCGGCGGCCTTTGTGCCGGAGAGGATTTGCCGCATCTCATCCGGGATGTAGGCTCTGCGAACCGAGGCAAGGCCGTCGACTCGCGAGACGTAGCTGCGCATCAAGGGAAAGCCTGCATATACCGCCGCAACGTGAAGGGGATGTCGCACGAGATCATTGATCAGGACCGCGCAGCGACTGACGCGCAACGCTTCCTCGGTAAACTGTTTGAGTTCCGCGGGGTCAAGATGATGGGCGAAAAGACTGCAACTGACCAGATCGAAGCAGTTGTCGTGGAAGGGAAGTGCGAGCGCATCGGCGACGACCGTGCGGTTTCCGCGCAGCAGATGGGTCTGTACTCGATCGAGGTCAGTTACTTCGAGCATGATGCCCTTGCGCCCCAGTTGCTTGCCCGCAATCTTCGAGACTTCGCCGAAGCCAGCGGCGACTTCGAGCACGGAGAAGGTCTTGCGTCCGGTTGCCGTGGCAACGCGTTCGATCAACTGGCGAGTGGTAGAGACTCCACCGAACCATCGGTTGATGCGAGATATGTCGCGCAGGGAGGCTTCGACCTCGTCTGGCGGGCACGCATCTGAATCGAGCATCTCTGGGGTGTTGACTCGCAGCATAAAGTGTCGCCGCTGTCTCGGCGGCCGTCGCGCTGACGTCTCGTCCTCTCATGCGAAGGCAAGATGCCTTCGCGGCAGCCGGCAGAGCTTGCCCTGAGCGATGTCGAAGGGATGCCAGCGCTACACAAAGACGCGCGTCACACCTCGGCCAGTTCTTCTTCCAGCAACTGCTTGTTATACAGGTCGCTGTAGTAGCCGTTCAAGGCAAGAAGTTCTTCGTGGGTACCGAGTTCGACGATGCGTCCACTGTGGAGGACGGCGATGCGGTCGGCGTTGCGGACCGTGGAGACGCGATGAGAGATGAAGATGGTGGTGCGGCCGCGCATCACGTCGCGGAGATGGTTAAGGATCTTGTCTTCTGTGTGAGTATCGACGCTGGAGAGAGCATCGTCGAGGATCAGGATTTTGGGATTACGAATCAGAGCGCGCGCGATAGCGGTGCGCTGCTTCTGGCCTCCGGAAAGGGTGATGCCGCGCTCACCGACCATGGTGTCGTAGCCTTCGGGAAAGCTCTCGATGTCGGCGGCGATGTTGGCGGCTTCGGCGGCGTTGTGGATCTCCTCGTCGGTGGCAGAGTCGACTCCCAAGGCGATGTTGTCACGGATGCGGTCGCTAAACAGAAACGTCTCTTGCGGGACGAAGCCGATACTCTTGCGGAGCGAGGCGACCGAATAATCGCGAATGGGGCGGCCGTCGATCACTACCATTCCGGGCTCCGCGTCATAGATGCGGGGCACGAGGCTGACCAGCGTGGTCTTGCCGGACCCCGTCGGACCAACGATCGCGAGGCTGCTGCCGGCGGGGACGCGCAGGTTCAGGTCGTGCAGCACCTGCTTGCCTTCATAGCTGAAATTGAGCCCGCGGAATTCGATCTCGCCCTGAACCTCGCGATCTTGCGCTTCCGGAGCATTGTGAATCTCCGGCGGCTCCTGCATGATTTCGTTGATGCGGACCAAGGATGCCGTACCGCGCTGGAAGATGTTGATGACCCAGCCCAGTGCGATGACCGGCCAGGTGAGTTGCATCATGTAGGTGCTGAAGGAAACGAACTGCCCGACGCTCATGGAGCCCGAGAGAGCAATCGTGGTGGTGACATCGGGATGCGAGTTTCCCAAGTGCGAGATGAGCGGCACATGCGAGAGGCCCAGGATGACTTCCCGTCCCCCGAGCCATAGCACCAGCACGACGGCGCAGCCCAGCATGAGTTCGAGTGTGGGCCAGAGCATGCCCATCAGTCGCACCAGCCGCAGGCTGCGACGGATGTATTCCTGATTCTCGGCTTCGAAGGCGCGAATCTCGGCGTCTTCCTGCACGTAGGCGCGGATCAGGCGGGCTCCAGAGAAATTCTCCTGGGCGCGGGCGGAGATGTCAGAGAACATGGCCTGAATTCTTTCGAAGCGATCGTGAATGCGGCGGCCGAAAGTCTGGATGACGATGCTGACGGCGGGCAGAGGCAGGAAGGTGTAGAGCGTAAGCCACGGGCTGATGGAGATCATGAAGGCCAGCGCACCCGCGGTATAGACGAGAGTGTTGGCCGAGTACATGATCGCCGGACCGAGCAGCATGCGGACCGCACTCAGGTCGTTGGTGGCGCGCGCCATAATATCGCCGGTGCGATTGCGCTGGTAGTACGAGTAGGAGAGGATCTCGAGGCGGGCAAAGAGATCGTTGCGAAGGTCGAACTCAATGTCACGGGAAACGCCGATGACAATCCAGCGGGTAAGGAACTGGAAGATGCCTTTGGTGACAGCGATGGCGAGCAGTATTGCCGCGTAGAGCAAAAGCTTGCGGCGAGTCACGCCGCTGTTCAGATCGTCGGCCGCCTTGCCGAGCACCAGGGGGAAGAGGATCCAGATGCCGTTGGTGAGGAAGACGCAAAGTGTGCCCGCGATGTAAGGCCATCGGTAGCGTTTCACGTACGGCAGCAGCGGGCGCAGACTCTTAGGCAGCATGCAGACTCAGTAGATGAAATTCTAGCAGCGGAGGTTCGGACGCGGAGCCGCGGGCCTTAGTGGCTAACATGGGCCTCTGATTTTTTTTCGTCGCTTTTCGCAAAATCTTGATTCCGTTGAGGTTACTGAGTGGGTATCTGCGATTATCCGGCCAAAATATTGGATCGAAAGGACTTACAGGTAAAATCTTGTGAAATAAGGAGTTAGCGGCGGAGGCTGGTCCGGTGGTCCTCTTCGACAGCTGATTGCGATTGGGGCGCACGCTTCGATTGTGCGCCTTCTATATGCTCGGTCAAGGTTGTGCGTCACATGCGGACGATTTTTTTTGTGCGGGCTGTGGAAAACCGAGAGGGTTGGGGCGTGCCTGCGAGCCGGTGCAACCCCCGCGTCTGGCCAAGGGGCTTCTAGAGCGGGTGCCTCATGATGGAAGTGAGCAACGTCGGCGCGACTGCGGTATGCGAAGATTCGCGGCATCTCTTACCTCGAGATTGCGAAGTCTCAATCGTTGCGTCAGAATTTCTGTAAGCATTCCGGCCGAAAGCTTACCGCTGCCTGGTTGTGCCGGCTGAGAGAAGAGAAACTGAATGAGCTTGCCTGAGGGATATGCGATACGGCGCGCCTCGACGAAAGATATCGACATATTGGCCGCACACCGGCGCGCCATGTTTGTCGATATGGGATATCGAGATGAAACGGTGCTGGACGCGATGGAAGCGAAGTGCCATGGCTGGCTGCTGGCCAAGATGGAACGTGGGGAATATTTAGCGTGGCTGGCCACGGCGGCGGACCAGTCCATCGTGGCGGGTACGGGGCTGTGGCTGATGGACTGGATCCCCCACATGATCGGCAGTGGCCGAAGGGGAAATATTTTGAATGTTTATACCGCGGCTGAATTCCGCAGGCGAGGATTGGCGGGTGAGTTGGTGAAGGCCGCGCTGCAATGGTGTCGATCCAACGGAGTGGACGTGGTTGTCCTGCATGCGAGCCCGAATGGCCGGCGGCTATATGAGTCGATGGGTTTCGCAGCGACCAACGAGATGCGGATTCAGCTGTAAGATTTACGTAGAGTGATCGCGGCAGAATTTCGGTATCGACACGCGCGTGTCCCAGCGGTCTCCGCTCATAGGTTGTTATAACTGACCAGAGAAACGTGGCACGAGAGCCTGCTGGTCCAATTGCTCTGCAGGAGTTTCGATCCCTCGGCTATTGCACGAAGCCGTGAATGCCGCCATTTACGTCGTAATACCATCCAGTGATGTTCTTGAGGTTAAGGCTAACCGGGGTCGTGACGTGGTTGGGAGGCGGGGCTGAGATCTTGAAGAACTTGCCGGAGGCGTCCCGGCGGAAACCGCCGAATACCTGGGCTACGACCGCCCCACCTACGACCGCCCCACGATCGTTGATGCCGTTGGCGAAGGTTAGCGTGGCGCCCGGCTTATCGATCGTAGTAATGTTTCCCGCCGCATCTCTCAGGAAAGCATGACCCACAAACTGGACGTCGGTGTAACCTCCGATCACACTACCGTCCGCGTTGATGGAGGGCCAAGGATTGTCAGATACGGTGCCGCCGGGTGTATCGAACTCCGTAATGTTGCCAGAGGGATCGCGAACAAAGCCGTGAAACACGAAGCTGGAGTCCTCATAATATCCGGCGATTTCGCCATTGGCATTGATCGCAGTCGGGGTTGTTCCCGAACTTTGGCCACTGGCATCGGGAGCGTCGAACGACGTGTAGGCGCCGCTTGGGTCGCGCACAAACCCGTGCCATTGGTTCGCGGAGTCACTGTAAGCTCCAGTGATTGCCCCAGAGTCGTTAATGCCGCGAGCGAACGTGTTGATGGAACCGGGAAAGGCGATCTTGACGAATACGCCATTTGCCATACGCAAGAAGCCTTGGCTACTCGTTTCTCCCACGATCTGGCCAAACGAGTTGATGTCGTCGGGGTGAGTGCCCTTAGCGCCCGCAGCATCAAACTCGGTGATCTGACCGTTCGCGGCGCGAACGAATCCGTGCATGAGAACGTGCGAGTCTAAATACCATCCCGCGATGACGCCGTTCCGATTGATCCTTACCGGATGCGTGCCCAAACCTTCGGCGAGGCCAGCATCAGGGGCGTCAAAGGAAACAAATGTGGGAGCCTGTGCGGCCGCGAGTGCAGACAGCCATACAGGAATCGTCAGCAGAAAGAGTATGCACAATCGAGAGGGCCGCGACGGTTTCGGATTCCTGCGGAAGGTCATGACGTATACCTCCTTGGGTCGGGTGATGCACAGGAGTGTCCGCCACGCCGAATGCGTCGTCAAGATGAAGAAATTTGCCATAGGTGTTATGAACTGGGTAGGGCTTGAAGCCACGACTGCAGCGGGTCGTCTCGTGTTAGGGACCTTGAGGAGCGGGAATTGGTGCATTTCCCCAGACTAATGGGGGGCTTGAATACCGAGGCGATCCGCGGATTGAGGTTTTCGGGCTGGCTCGGGGTGGGGTTTGGCGGGGAGCAGGTCGCGGCCGAAGGCAGTGATGGAGAACGCGGCTAGGACGGCGATCCAGGCGGCGAAAAAGAGCGATCCGGCGTCGAAAAGAAATGAGTCAGGCGTCATAGCATGCTCCCATCAGCGGCGCACCTCGGGGGCTCTATCCAAAGAACGTGCATGAGAATGAGTGGCGCCCCAACGGGACTCGTGAGCTTTTTATGCGGCGACCCGGCACTTCCGTGCCGGGCTTTCGCATGCCGCGCTCCGTCAGTTGGAGTGTGGTTAGACTTTCCATCGCCTGCTCCAACGAAATTCACGTCTCACGCACGAATCTATTCCACATCCTTCGGCTATTCCTCGGGTGGGGCGGGCGGAGCTTCCTGCATGTGCTTCTGCATGCGGGCTTCGTGGTTCGCCTCCATCTCCTTCAACTTCGATTGCTGGTCGGGCGTCAGCAGTTGGTACATCTGGTTGTGAATGCGGGTGTGCTGGACAGTAAGCTCGGCTTCGACCTGAGCTTTCTGATTGGCCAGGGCGCGCACTTTGGCTTCGTCGTAGGTGCCCTGAACGTACTGGCGCAGCTGCTGATCGATCTGGCGCTGCTGCTGGAAGAGCGGCTTCATGGTGGGATGTTCCTTCTCCATGATGGCCTTCATCTGGGTCTTCTGGTCGTCGGTCAGGTTTAGGGCGCGGCCGAAAAATCCCATCGTGTGGTCGTGCATGCCGTGCGCGTAACCGTGCATGGGTGGCGGCGGGGGAGCATCAGTCGTGGTCTGCGACTTGGCGATGGCGCTGCCGAGAAGAACGGCCATGGCGGCGATCAGTAATCTGAAGCGAATCGATTTCATGTGTGTGACTCCTGGAATTCTCCGGGATGTCCCGGGACGTTGCGTACATTGATAGGAACACGGAACGCGGGGAAAAAGCGGTAAAAAGACGGTCAACTGGAGTAAAGTTTTGTCAAACGGGGAGCCCGGGCGCGGGGTTCGCTCTAAGGCAGGGGCGCCAAAATCCCCACTCTAACGTCGCAAAGGCCGCGACGTTAGAATGGGCCACCCAAGTTTGTTTGACAATTCTTTACTACAGGTAGCGGCGGGCGGGTGCACAATATTATTGCGATGGAACGAATTCTGGTAATTGATGATGATGTGGAACTCTGCCATTTGGTGGGGGAATACCTGCGCGCAGAGGGGTTCACGATTGAGTGCGTGCACGATGGCGAGAGCGGGTTGAAGAAGGCGACGGAAGGGGAGTACCTGTTGGCGGTGCTCGACGTGATGTTGCCGGGGATCAATGGCTTTGAGGTACTCAGAAGGATCCGGGCAACTTCGCGGTTGCCAGTGTTGTTGCTGACAGCGCGCGGGGAAGATGTGGACCGGATCGTGGGATTGGAGATTGGGGCCGACGATTACCTTCCGAAGCCGTTTAATCCGCGGGAGTTGGTGGCGCGGATTCGCGCCGTGCTGCGGCGGACCCGGGCGGACGGGAGCGCAACGGCGGCACCGGATGTGGTCAGCGTGGGCGATGTGGAGTTGGACCCGGCGACACGGACGGTGCGACTCGAGGGCAAGCCGGTCGATCTGACTTCGGTGGAATTTAATTTATTGGAAGTGCTGCTGCGCGAGGCGGGGCGGGTAGTGCCGCGCGAGAGGTTGGTGAATGCTGTGCTGAGCCGGAAGTTTTCTCCGTTTGACCGCAGCATTGATATGCATGTCAGCAAGGTGCGGAAGAAATTGGGTGACACGGACAGCGATGAGCACATCAAAACGGTGCGCGGGGTGGGGTATATTTTTGCGCGTCCGCGGGAGAAGGTGAAGGCTTAGGGGCCGCAGCGGCCAAAGCCGGATTTTATTCGAGCGGTAAACGGCACGGCTGACGCCGTGCCCTTCCCATTCTAAGGTCTAGATGAGTTGAAGGGTTCAGCATGAAGAGTCTATTTCTCAGAATTTTTTTGTCGTTCTGGATGGCGCAGGCGATGTTCGTCGTGCTGGCTATTCTGGTGACATTGGCGCTGCGTCCGCGTGGTTCGTCATGGGAAGCGCTGCGGACAACGGCGCTTAACGATGCGGTGAGTTCGTATGAGGAGGGCGGGCCGCAAAAAGCCCGGGAATACCTCGACGGGTTGATGGGCACGCAGCACGTGCGAGCTTACCTTTTCGACGAGCAGGGGGAAGAGGTATCTCATCGCGGTGCACCGGACTGGGCGATCCGAATGCTGAATAGCGGCTCTCCTTCGCCGCGCGATGGATTCATCATTCCGGCCCCGAAGGTGCTGAAAGAGTCGCGGGCTTCTTCGGATGGGCAGCATCGCTTCACGATCGTGATGGGACTTCCTCCGGGACCGCGCGTGTTTCTTGGCCCGAGAGGAATGCCGATTCCGGGATTAATCATCGGCGTTATTACCTCGGGATTGGTGTGTTATCTCCTGGCGTGGTACTTGACGAAGCCGATCGTCCGGTTGCGGGCGGCAACTCGACAGCTGGCAGCGGGGGATTTGACGGCGCGCAGCGGTGCTCCGGCAAGCAAGAGGCGGGACGAAGTCATGGGGTTGATGCGCGACTTCGATGCCATGGCCGAGCGCCTGGAGTTGTTGGTGAAGGCACAGTCGCGTCTGCTCAATGACATTTCGCACGAACTGCGATCGCCTCTGGCACGGTTAAACGTGGCGCTAGGCCTGGCGCGGCAGCGTGCGGGGGTGGAGAGCAGCGACATGCTGGATCGCATTGAACTGGAAGCCAGCCGGCTGAACGAGCTGATTGGGAGAATTCTGACGCTGGCGCGTTTGGAGGATGGAGAACAGCGGGCGCCGCAGACTCCAGTGCCTCTGGGTGAGGTGGTCGCCAACGTCGCGGAGGATGCGGAGTTTGAAGCACAAGAACGACATTGCCACGTGCAGACGGTTATACCCCCGGGTGAGTGGCAAGTGCGGGGCAATGATTCTCTGCTGCACAGCGCGGTTGAGAACGTGGTACGCAATGCAATTCGCTATACGGCAGAAGGATCGTCGGTGGAGATTGCACTGACGAGCGAGGAACGGGGCGGCGGTGCGGACGCTGTGCTGCGCGTGAGCGACTCGGGGCCGGGAGTTCCCGAGGACTCCCTGGGAAAACTATTTGAGCCGTTCTACCGGTTGGATGATGCGCGCGGACGGCTGACGGGGGGAGTGGGCCTCGGCCTGGCCATCACCGAAAGAGCGGTGCGCTTCCACGGGGGGAAGGTCACGGCATTCAATCGTCCACAGGGTGGGTTGATGGTAGAGATTCGGCTTCCGTTGATTTCGCGTTTGGCGGCAAAGGAGCAGGTTGCGGTGGTGCCGTCGGGACGGGAAGCGTAAGCGGGAGAGTTCGACAGCGGGAATGTGGCTGGGTGCGCGGGCGAGACGCCCCCGCTGAAGCCGGCAAGAGGCCGACGCTACCTCTGGATGCCTGTGGCTCGGCACCGTTGGGAATCCTTTCGTATACTTAGAACTGCTGGGGAAGCGGGCAACTCCGTGACGTTCCCAGGGTTCCAATAGCGGTTGTGGGAGTTTGCTCTTCCCGCGCTTTCCTGATACACAAATGGGTTGAGATTTTCCCGCGTTTACCAGAGTGCAGCACCCGTCCGGCGGGACGATGGGGGTGTGTGCACAGCTAAACCTCACATATTTATGGAGATCAACTAGAGAATGTCGAAACGACTTGCGTGGCTGCTCGGGGCAGTAGGGCTCGTTCTGATCGGATTGCTGGTAGCGTGCGGGACCACGTACAACTCCTCGTCCGATGGGCTCGTGCTGGTGGGCAGTCAGGGCTCGGGACTCATAGAGACATTCAGCTTCAATCTGTCGAGCGGACACGCGTCGGCGGTGGACAACACACCGGGAGACACTTCGAATAAGGTGTGCGTTCTAGACGGTGTGCCGTCGTCGGTAGTGATAGATCCCGCGGGAGCTTTTGCCTACGCGATTATCAAGGGACTTCCGGCGTGTGACACAAGTACATCGAAGAGCACAAGCGGGATCCTGGCGTTCAAAATAAATTCCAACGGCACGACGACTACGGCGGGAACCTTGGTGCCGGATCCGCATCCCGTCGCGATGGCGATGGACGCGGCAGGCAAGTTTCTATTTGTGGCCGAGGGTACAACTGGCGGAGTCAATGTGTACTCGATCGGCAGCGGCGCGGCCCTGACCGGCGTTCCGGGAACGTTCACATTTCCGCCCACTCCGATGACGCCCAACTTTGTCGCTCTGGCGGCGACTCCGACGGTTTTCCCAGCAATCGGCATCAATGGAGTGCAAAATTCTGTTTGTTCGGCGGCAGGCCTGAACCCGCCGACGTCCCAGTTCCTGTATGCCGTGGATTCGGAGAACAATGTAGTGTGGGAGTTCGCGGTGGACCCGTCGACCGGTGCTTTGGGAAATCCGGGTGTGAAGACGGAGGTACCATCTTTTGCAACCGATCAAGTGCCGGCGGGTGTTGCCGTGGATCCTTGCGACAGGTTTGTCTATGTAAGCGACAGTCTCACGAACAAAGTGAGTGCCTACACAATTTGTTTTGCAGTTTCCTCGGCGTGTCCCATGGCGGACGGCAGCTTGGTGCCGGTTTCTGGCTCGCCGTTTTCCCTGTCATCAGGGAGCGCGAACGGCGCTGGACCCCTGGTGGTGGATCCTTACGGAAACTACGTATATGTTTTGGGAATTCTCTCGAACACGATTAGCCCGTTGAAGATCAGTCCGATTTCGGGGAGTTTGACAGCGTTGAACCCGGCAACGGTCGCTACGGGGGTGGGGCCGGTGTCGATTGCGATTCGCTCAGACGATAACTGGCTTTTTGTGAGCAATTACGGCAACGTTAATGTCGGAGGCAACACGGTGTCGCAATATTCGGTCACGCCTGCGACCGGCGCGCTCACCGTGCAGCCGGTGATTCCGACGGATAACTACCCGACGGGTGTAGCCGTGAAATAGGGCAGTGGGCAGTGATTAGTGGTGCGTCGCACCTAACCAACCACCGGGCTGAAGCCCGAAGGACTTTTTCCTGGACTTATCGCGGCCCTGAAGGGCCGCTCTTCCACATCTTTAAAATTCCTTCTCTGCCCGAAATTCTATCCCGATGCTGTACGCCGACTGGAATTTCCAAGCGTCTTGTCACACGACTCGGATGGCGATATTCCACTGGCGCGGGCATACGGTCGGCGATGCGTGGCCCCTGACCCCTGACTACTAACTCTTGCCTCCTTTTCCTACGTCGGCACTTTCAGAATTAGATATCCACCTACGAGAGAAAAGATAAGGTCTGGCGACCATGCGGCCAAGGCAGGCGGCAGCAGGCTCTGGTCGCCCATAGCTTCGAAGATTCGCGTCACCACGATGTAGAAGACGGCAATTCCTACGGCGACGGCGACTCCCGTGATCGCTCCTTTTTTCGCAGAGGACAGTGCGAAGGGAATGGCGAGGACGGCCATGATGAGCGTGACCAGAGGATACGACAATTTTTTCTGAAGCTGCACCCGCAAGCGCACCACGTCGAATCCGCTTTGTTGCAGGTCGCGGATGTAGCCCCGCAACTCTTCGTAGTTCATCTCGCTGTACTGCTTTATTTCCTTCTTGAAATATGAAGGCGCCTCCGGAAAGTCGGGGAAGGTGGCGACGTCGAAGGGGCGGTAGTTGGCGATGGCTGAGACCTTGAGGGCGCGGTCCCATCCTTGTTCGTAGATCCAGCGATTCAGAGTGTCGGACCAGTGTGCGCGATCGGCGTGGACGCGGCGAGTGATGGCGAAATTCGCGCGATCGACCTGAAAAACGGTGAGGTTGCCGAACTGGTCGCGGTCGGGATCGAAGAACTGGTAGTAGTAGATGTCGTTGTTCTGACCGAAAATCCATTTGCGGTCGGGACGCAGATAAGTTTGCGCAGGCTTGCCTTTGATCTGGTTGTGCAAGGCCTCCTGGCGGCGGTTGGTATGGGGCATGTAGAACTGATCGGCAAAAAACATTCCTGCGGCAAGAATGGCGGCCGATACGATGACCGGGGTGACAATGCGGTAAATGCTGGTACCCGTGGCCTTGATAGCGGTGATTTCATTGGAGCGCTGCATGAGGCCAAAGGTGACCAGCACGGCCAGCAGCATGACCAGGGGAGCCACGTTGTAGAGCAGATATGGTGCGACATTGAGCAGGTATTCCGCGACCACCGTGGCTGGAACCTGGTTGCGAAGAATATCTCCCAGCAACTCGAACAACGTGAAGACGATGACCAGCACCAGGAAACTGGTGAGGATCATCGCGAGGTAGACGAAGAAGTCGCGCAACACGTAGTCGTCGAGCAGTGTGGGAAAACTGGCGCTGAAGACGCGGCGGCGGGTGGAGGCGCGCTCGAAGGCGTTTTCGCGGCGACCGCGGGTGGCGAAGGGCTGCGAACCGGAGGCGTCCCGTTTCCAGAAGCCGCGCAGCGAGCCCAGTTCAAAGGGTCGTTTCTCGGCTCGCGCAAAAAGGAATATGGCGAGTGCGAGGAACACAAAGTCGGCTAGCCAGGCTCCAAACCAGGGCGCGACTTTTCCTTGGCGAGCCAGCGAAACGCCGATCAGAGAGATTACGTAATAGACGAAGACCAGCAGGATGGTGAGGACGAATCCGCCGGACTTGCCGCTTTTCTTGGACGAAAGGCCGAGCGGGATTCCAACCAGCGCGAGCAACAGGCAGGCAGTGGGCAGCGCGAAGCGCTTATGAAAGGCGATGAGATACCAGCGGGCGGAAATGGGATCGACGCGATGGGCCTTCTGCCAGAGGGCTGCGGTATTCATCACGTCGGCCGGGAGAGATTCATCGGGCTTGTTCTCGGTCGAAGGGAGGTCAAGAGGGATGTCGGTCTGCTCGAAGGTAGAAATCTGGTAGTGGCTATCGTCTCTGGGATCGGTCTCGTGTTCGGATCCGTCGACGAGGTGGAGGTGGAGACGGTCCTGTCCTTCGCCGATCACCACGGCTTCCCGGGCCAGTGTGATTTTTGGGTTGGTGGCGTCGGTGAGGTCGGCCATGAAGACGCCTTTCCACACGGCGGCGCCTTGCGCGGTTTTTACGTCTTGTACGTACAGAACCTTCTTGGGAAACCCTTCGTAAAAAACTCGTGGCTGAATTTCGAAAGAAACTTGCGATCCTTTGAGGCGGTCTTCGAGGTGCCCTAGTGCAGCCTGGGCGCGGGGAGCGACGTAGAGTCCGTTGAACAACGCGGCTGACCATGCGACTAGGACGAAGAGCGAGAGTGCGCGCAGAAAACTCCAGACGCCCATTCCGCTGGCGCGCATGGCGGTGATCTCGCTGTCGGCGGCAAGGCGGCTCAGGCCGATCAGGATTCCGACCAGCACGCTCATGGGCAGCGTGTAGGTGAGAGCGAGGGGGACGGTGAAGAAAAAGATCTCGGCGACGCTGGGAAGCGGGGCGCTGGCACGGACGACCAGTTCGAGGATGCGTCCGAGGTCGCGAGTGAAAAGGACGAAGGTGAAGATCGCCACGCCAATCAGGGCGTGCGCCGTCACTTCGCGTAGGATGTAGCGGGTCAGGATCCGCATGTGAAACGCGCTTAAGGCGAGGATAGCACGGGCGAGTCAGCTGCACCGGACTCTAACCAAAACATCACCACAGGGGTACGGAGGACACAGAGGTGGAACCGGAGCGCTGCGGGGCGCGTACTGGTTTGGGAGGGAAACCATGACATCAGTGCCGGAAGTCGATCCACGATCTCGGGCAGATACGGCGGCGATTGTGGGAATCGCTGCGATCGTGGCGGTTGCGCATCTGCTGACCAATAGCCGCTATGGTCTTCATCGCGACGAGTTGCAAGTGCTCTGCGATGCGCGGCACTTGGATTGGGGATTCGTACCCTATCCGCCGTTGACGCCGGTTGTGGAGCGCATATCGCTTTCGATCTTTGGCATGTCGTTGGTGGGGCTGCGGCTGTTCTCGGTGATCTCGCAGGCTTTCGCGGTTGTTATTACAGGCTTCATGGCCCGCGAGTTGGGTGGGGGACGGCTTGCGCAGGTGGCAGCGGCGCTGGCGATTGCGCTTTCTCCTCTGCCGCTGTTTGAGGGGACGGAGTTCCAGTACACAACATTCGACTATTTGTGGTGGGTGCTGATTGCGTACTTCGTCATCCGTTTGCTGAAGACCGAAAATCCACGATGGTGGCTGGCGATCGGCGCAACTCTTGGGGTCGGGTTTCTGACCAAGTACACGATGGGGTTTTATCTCTGCGGGATTCTAGGCGGAGTTCTGCTGACGCGGGCGCGGCGCTATTTGGCGAGCGGCTGGTTCTGGGTTGGGATGGCGCTGGGGTTCGCGATCTGCCTGCCGAATCTGGTATGGCAGATACGCCATGATTTTATTTCGCTGCATTTTCTGCAGCACATTCATACCCGCGATGTGGGTGAGGGGCGGGCCGATGGATTTCTGAGCCAGCAATTCTGGTTGTGCACGAACCTGATGGCGTCGCCGCTGTGGCTTGCAGGGCTGGCGGGCTATTTGCGGGAGCGGCGTTATCGGATGATGGCATGGATGTATTTGATCCCGCTGGCGCTGTTCATGGTAGGGAAGGGGCGTGGGTATTACCTGGCAGCGGTGTATCCCATGCTGATGGCGATGGGCGCGGTGATGGGCGAGCGCTGGGTCGCGTCACTATCGAAGATGTGGCGGCGGGTAGTAGAGGCGGCATTCTTCACCGGGGTGGTCGCGAACGGATTGGTGATGTGCGCGATCCTGCTGCCGCTGGCGTCGAGTGGCAGGCTGATGAAATTTGCGCTCGACAATAACGGCGATCTGCGCGAAGAGATTGGGTGGGACGAGCTGGTCAGGACGGTGGCGGGGATTCGGGATTCGTTGCCCGCTGAGCAGCGTCAGAGTGTGGGTGTAGTTGTGGGGAACTACGGGGAGCAGGGGGCGATTGAAATTTTGGGACCCGAGTACCATCTGCCACCGCCGATCAGTGGGACGAATTCGGCTTGGCTGCGCGGGTATCCGGATCCGCCGCCGTCGACGCTGATCGTGATCGGCCACTCACAGAAATATGTGAACCGGATGTTTACGGCGTGCCGAGTGGCTGGGCACAACGGGAATTCGCTCGGAGTGCACAACGAGGAGAGCGTGGATCATCCGGATATCTTCGTATGTGGTCAGCCGCGGTTGCCTTGGACTGAGTTCTGGAGGGAATATCAGGCGTTTGGGTGAGGCGCGCTTACTCGAATTCCAACTCTCGCAAAATAGGCGAGAAATGGGGCACCCCAGGTTCGCTTCTACTATGGCAATTGATTCAGGTAGCAAGAACCGCTAGTGCTTTGCGCGGGCGGAGTCGGGGGCGTCATCCATGGCGGGGAATTGAAATTGAAAAACTCGGCCATGCTTTTCTGCGCGGCATCCCGCTTGGTTAGGGCGGTCACGCCAAAGCGCACTTCGATCAGCTTCAGAATTGCCGTCAGGTCCATGACCGTGTGCGAGACGTAGTGCTTCTTCGAGTAGGGTGATACGACAATCAGAGGCAGGCGGTAGCCGGTGTAGGTGAAATCGCAATCGGGGCCGGTCTTTTGCGAACAGATATCGCCGGGCAGATAGTCTTTAGGCTTGATGCCGTCGGGGCTGACCGTGGGTTGCGGGGCAACGTGATCGTAGAGGCCTCCGAATTCGTCGTAGCTCAGGATAAAAGCGGAGTCTTTCCACGAGACGCTGCTCATCAGGGCGTTGATAAGCGAGGAAACATATTGCGCGCCTAACTGGATGTTGATGGGATATTGATCGAAGTCCGAGCCGTGCTCGTCGAGCCCCGCAGCGCCGGCGGGTTCGATGATGGCGACTTGCGGCAGCGTGCCGTTCTTGACGTCATTGAAGTAGTCATCCATGGTGGCGAGGCTGTTGGGATAATTCGTGGGGATGATCTGTCCCCACTGAAAATTCTGCACGTAACTCAGAGTCAGCAGGCATTGCGGCGTGGGGTCGGTGGCGCACGAGGTGTTGTCGGTGTTGACGTAAATCTTCCAGCTGACTCCCGCGCTCTGTAATTTCTGAAAAATTGTGGTTGCGGTGAGCAGCGATTGGTCGCCGCTGTCGGTGCCGATGGGATAGACGTCTCCCTGCGAGGTGGCGGCGATCATGTATTCGCGATTGGGAGAGGTGCGCGACATCACGGGAGAGAACCAGCGGTCGGACGTGCTGAATTGCGTAGCCATGTAGTAGTAGTAATTCAGCGAGGTGTCGTCGTAGTAGCCCATGGAGCGGATGCCGTCAGTGTCGTAGTACGGAGGAACGTTGTTGCGGGCATCGTGGGCGTTGGTCCAGACGAAGCCGTCGAGAGTCGCGGTGGGCGAGTAGTAGTTGTTGAGATTCCAGTCGACATGGCTTTCGTTCCAGGAAGGGCTGGGATTCTCGATGCACTGCGTAATCAACTTGTAGGAAGTGATCTGCGGGCTCGCGCTGTCCTCGGTGCAATCGGCGGGCGGCGGGAAAGCGGGATCGCAACCGGGATTGGTGGGCGGCGGGCTGTATAGCGGAGCGAGGCCAGAAGTGGGATTGAATTGCGGCAGGCCATCGAAGGAGCGGTCGGGATATCTGTTGGCCTTCCAGTAGGCACGGAGGGCGCCGAAATAATGGTCGAGGCTGCGATTCTCCTGCGCCATGAAGATGATGTGGTTGAGAACCTTCACGGTCTGATTGACATTGAACGTCGCGGTAATGGATTTATTTGCGTTAATGGTTACGGTGCAGGCAGAGATGCCTTTGCAGGCGCCGGACCATCCGGCAAAGAAGGCTCCCTTGGCGGGGACGGGAGTGAGTTTTACGCTGGTGCCGGAAGTGAAAGAGGCGCTGCACGTGGGTTTGCAGGTAATGCCTGCGGGAGTGCTGGTGACAGTTCCCGTTGAGGTGCCGGCGATTGTCACCGTGAGTTGAAACGTGGTCGCGGGCGCGGCCTCAGGCTGCTGGGCTATCGAAGTTGTAACAAAAGCTGTGGTCAGAATGGTGGCGAGAATGAGAATACGATAGCGAGTCAATCGATTGGACCTCCCGGGTCGGGACAGAGGGCGGGGATTTGATGGCGGGAGGAGGTAGGCGGTTGGTGGGGAAAAGAGAGGTTGAGTCGAGATTCGCGCCGGAGGCCGCCGGGCTTTGCCCCTTCGGCTGTGCTCAGGGCAGGCTCAGGCCGGACGGCCGAAGGCGACCGTCTCCACATGGGCACATGAGCCCTCTACGTGAGCTCTATGAGGCTTTGAAGAAGAGGGCTGCTAATGGCGGCAGAGTCAGTTTCAGGGAGAAGGGGCGGCCGTGGGTGGGAATTTGTTCGGCGTTTACTCCACCGAGATTTCCCATGCCGCTGCCAGCGTATTCGCGAGCGTCGCTGTTGAGCATTTCGCGCCAATGGCCGCCGTGGGGAACGCCGACGCGGTAGCCGACACGTGGGACGGGTGTGAAGTTGCAGACGACCAGGATCGTGTCTTGCGGGTTCTCGCTCTTGCGCAGCAGGGATACCGTGCTGGTGGCATTGTCGTTGGCGTCGACCCATTCGAATCCGGCGGGGTCGTTATCGAGAACGTGCATGGCGGGCTCGTTGCGATAGAAGCGGTTCAACTGTTCCATCCATGCCTGCACGCCCCGGTGCACCTGGTATTGCACCACATGCCATTCCAAGCTGGAGTCGTGAGCCCACTCGCGCACCTGTCCAAATTCACAGCCCATGAAAAGAAGTTTCTTGCCGGACTGGGCGTACATGTAAGCGAAGAGCAGGCGGAGGTTGGCGAACTTCTGCCATTCGTCGCCGGGCATCTTTCCGATCAGCGATCCCTTGCCGTGAACGACCTCGTCGTGCGAAAGCGGTAGCACGAAATTTTCCTGGAATGAATACAACATGCGGAATGTGAGATCGTTGTGGTGATATTTGCGATGGATGGGATCGTTTTGGAAATAGCGGAGCGTGTCGTGCATCCATCCCATATCCCACTTCATGCCGAAACCGAGGCCCCCAACGTAGACGGGCTTTGAGACCATGGGCCAGGAAGTGGATTCCTCGGCGGTGGTCTGAATCTCGGGATGCTCTTTGTAGGCTTCCTGATTAAAGCGGCGAAGGAAGTCGATAGCTTCGAGATTTTCGCGACCGCCAAACTTATTCGGAATCCACTCGCCTTGCTTGCGCGAGTAGTCGAGATAGAGCATGGAGGCGACGGCATCCACGCGCAGGCCGTCGATGTGATATTTGTCGAGCCAAAACATGGCGCTCGACATCAGGAAACTGCGGACTTCGGGTCGGCCGTAGTTGAAGATGTGAGTCTTCCAATCGGGATGGAATCCCTGGCGGGAATCGGCGTGCTCGTAGAGGTGGGTGCCGTCGAAGTAAGCGAGGCCGTGCGCGTCGGAAGGGAAGTGCGACGGAACCCAGTCGAGGATGACACCGATGCCGTGCTGGTGCAGGTAGTCGACCAGATACATGAAGTCCTGCGGCGTGCCGTAGCGCGAGGTGGGAGCGAAGTATCCGGTGGTCTGGTATCCCCAGGAGCCGTAGAAGGGGTGCTCCATCACGGGCAAGAATTCGACGTGGGTGAATCCCATCTGGCCAACGTATTCGGCGAGGCGCGGCGCTGTCTCACGATAAGTCAGCGGGCGGTTGTGTTCTTCGGGGACGCGCATCCAGGAGCCAAGATGCACTTCGTAAATAGCCTGAGGGGCGCGGAGCGAATTGCGCCCGGCGCGCTTTTGCATCCATTCGCTGTCATTCCACTGGTAATCGAGATCCCACACAACGGATGCGGTGCGAGGCGGCTTCTCGTGCAGCAGGCCAAGGGGGTCGGCCTTGTCAACGCGGTATCCGTGGCGATTCGATTCGATATGGAATTTGTAGAGCGAGCCCTTGGTCACGCCGGGAATGAATCCCTCCCAGATCCCAGAAGAGCCGCGAGGACTCAGAAGATGGGCCTTGGATGCCCATTCATTGAAGCTGCCCACAACGGAGATGGAGCGCGCGTTCGGGGCCCAGACGCTGAATACTGCGCCGGCCTCGCCATTCTGCGTGACAAGGTGGGCTCCCATCTTTTCGTACATGCGATAGTTGCTGCCCTCGTTAAAGAGGTAGAGATCCTGATCGGTGAGAAGCTGAGGGCCAACACTGGGGGAGTCGGATTGCATAACTGTTGGATAGTCTACCGGACCTGGAGGTACATCTGAAATCGCCCGGTACGAGAACTTTCCGGCGGAGGTAACGATATCAGGTTCAAGGAGAAAAAGTGCGGCGAATGCGCGCATGAAAAAAGGCGGCAGCCGAGTACGACCAGGCTGCCGCTTCCCAAACCCTTGTGATCGAAAAGTGATGCGCAAATTCTGACCGTTGGGCCAGACGTCTACGGCTGATAAATCTGTACGTTCGACACGACCGGTCCCTGATAGCTGGACTGGCCGCCGATGCAGTACAACGCGCCGCTTCCGACCGCGGAGGCCGGCCACAATACAGCCGTAGGCATCGACGCCTGCGTGGTCCACTTGTTCGCGCTGGCGCTGAACGACTCGTTCACCGTCGAAGTCGTCTGTGGATTGGCATTGTTTATGCCGCCAGCGATGTAGACCTGTCCCGACACGGCTCCGAAGCAATTTGCATTTCGTGGATTCGGATCGGCTGCAACCGATTTCCAGGTATTGGTGGAAACCGTGTAGCTCTCGTTGTCCCCAGTATCACCGGACGTGGTGTAGCCGTCGCTGGAGACGATGGTCGTGCCTAGCAACGCCGCGGTCGGCTCGGACTTGCCGACCAGAAGAGGTGCTTCCTCCGTCCAGGTGTTGGTCGAGGGAACGTACTTTTCCACGGTGGTCAACCGCAAAGTTGAGCCGTTGCCGCCGATCACGTAAATGGCGCCAGCATCAACGACTGCGGCGGCGCTTCCACGCGCTGTTGGCATGGAGGCTCCGGTGGTCCAAGTGTTCTTCGCCGGGTTATAGATCTGAACCGGGTTGCTGGGCGTCTGGCCGGCGCCTTCATAGCCACCGATGACGTAGAGCAAACCGTTCACGACCGCGCTGGCCGGTGCCAGCACCGGTGTCGGAATCGGGGCACCAGTAGTCCATGTGTTGGTTGCTGGGTTGTAGATCTGCGTATTGGCCACCGGGCGCGGTACCCTGGGCTTTCATCCCGCTTACAACGTAAATCTTGTTGTTGATGAAACCGGACGCAGCCCCTGCGACGGCGGTAGGAATCGCGTTGCCGGCACCCCACGAGTTGTGGACTGTGAACTTCTGCCGGCTGGTGAGCGTGGTCGAACCGGTGGTGACGGTCACGAAGCCGCTGCTGGCTCCCGCGGGCACAATGGCAGTGAGAAAAGTTGAGCCAGTGAGCTTTTTGGAAGCTGCGACGCCATTGAACTTGACGACCGAGGAAGAACTGAATCCCTGGCCCAAAATTCCGATCTGCGACCCCACTTTGCCGGATGCCGCAGTCAGGCTGATGAAGGGGCTCTGGCCGTCGACCAGGCTGAAAAATGATCCCGAGCCGTTCCCGCCCGCCTCGGTAGCGCTGTAGAACGTGCCATTGGTTCCGAGGAGGAGTGGCGTTAAGGGGACACTATTGTTATTTCCACCGAGCAGAGGGAAGTCATAGATATCGGTGAACACTCCCTTGCTTGTGATCGCGAAGATGTCGGCCTGACCGCAGCCGCCCCCGGGACAGTCGCTCCCGATGCCATAGAAGTTGCCGTCGGTCCCCAAGGCCAGAGGAAGTGACGGGTAGGCTCCATTGTCGGTCGTCTTGTCAAAGTTGTGGAGTACGGTGTACGCGCCGCCGGGAGTGATCTTGAAGACGACTCCTTGGCCGTTGGTTCCCCCACCCGTGGCGGTGCCGTAAAAGTTCCCATCGGTTCCCTGAACCAGCCCCGCGGCCGGATTGCAGCCGGTCGTCCCAGCGCCGCAACCTGGAAACTGAAAGACCACCGTCACGGTCCCTGCGGCTGTCATCTTGAGTACGGTCCCCGAGCCGGTTTGACCGCCCTGATAACTTGTTCCCCAAAAGTTGCCGTCGGTGCCCTGAATCAGTGTTCCTTGCGGAAGCTGCGCATCCGTTGCGCCGCCCGCAAAAGCGTGGATAGCGGTGAACACGCCGGCTGGGGTGATTTTGTAAGCCATGCCACCGTTGACCGCTCCGCAGCCCTCGGCCGTGCCATAGAAGTTGCCATCGTTCGCCTGTACCGGCAACGCCACCGGATTACACCCATCCGTCCCACTGCCGTGCAAACCATCGAAGAAATGCAACACCTTGTAAGTTCCGGTCGGCGTGACCTGAAAAAAAGTTCCGGTAGAGTTTCCGTTGTCCCCTCCGAGGAAGCAGGTACCGTAGAAATTCCCATCACTTCCCAGCACCAGGCCGTTGCACATCTGGCCATCGGTGCCCGACAGCGTGTAGAGAATATTGAAGGTTCCCGAGGCCGAGACCTTGTAGATCACTCCGGGCACGGTCATGCCGTAGTATTCGCCATCCCGTCCTTGCGCGATCGCGCCGTACGGGTTTACTGAGCTGTTGCTGCCGCCGACGAAGGTATAAATGGTGGTTACGGTTTGCGCCTGGGCGTTGCGCGGTGACGCCAGCAAGAGAATGACGATCGCCACGGCTGTGCATAGCATCGCTTTGGTGGTTTGGGCATGAGTGCGTTGCATTCTGAGTGCTCTCAAAGTCTTGTCCTGACCTTCCTTGGTTGTGCTCTGGCTTGCGATAGGGAGTTCATCTAAGGCAGCCAAGGTTGAAAGAACTTGCACACTTCGGCGGCCAAGAAGCATTTGTTTGTGTATGGGAGGCACGGGGCACCTTCGTGGGGGACGAATCAGCCCGCGAGCCGCCTATACTATGTGGGCCGCGCGGGTGTGCGGACAAGCGGCAACCCAGGACATTTCAGGGCATTTCATGACTGCAGTTCCCAATGCGGCGCCGAAGGATGCTCGTCTCGACTCATGGAAGGCAATCGCCTCTTTCTTTGGAAAAGACGAGCGAACCGTCAAGCGATGGGAGAAGGAGCGCGGGCTGCCGGTGCATCGGCTACCGGGAGTGGCGAAAGGATCGGTTTTTGCTTACACCGGGGAACTGGAGCGGTGGCTGGCGGGACCCCAAGATGATCCCGGACTGACGGTGTTGGAAAGTCCGGCACAAGGCATTGCGGTCCCAGGCAATGACGTGAGAGCGGATTCGATTCCTGGAGCCACAAAGAGCGTCGAGGAAATCCCCGCAGTGCGGGAAGTGGTGCGAGGCGGTGGGCTCGCGTTCTGGCCACGCGGATTGTGGTGGGCGGTGCCGGTTCTGGTTGTGTGTGGATTTCTGATTTACTCGTCCAGCGGTCGATCCCCGGTCCGATTCGGCAAGGCTCTGGCAGGGCACCATCAGCCTGACCCCACGACGCAGGATCTATATTTGAAGGGTA
This sequence comes from uncultured Acidobacteriaceae bacterium, assembly GCA_963722365.1. Taxonomy (GTDB): domain Bacteria; phylum Acidobacteriota; class Terriglobia; order Terriglobales; family Acidobacteriaceae; genus Sulfotelmatobacter. The sequence goes on along the minus strand of CAVRLM010000009.1, from coordinate 338,144 downwards.
GGTTCTACTTTGAGAAACGAACCCCGGCCGACCTGAATATTGCGGTGGATGCATTCACGCAGGCGATTGTCCACGATTCAAGCTACGCACAGGCCTACGTGGGACTGGCCGACTCCTACAGTCTGCTGCGGGAATTCAGCACGATGTCGGCTTTCGAAGCAGAGCAGCGCGCCCGTGCAGCCGCGCTGAAGGCGGTGGAACTGGATCCGAACCTGGCCGAGGCGCATACCTCGCTGGCGTTCGCGGAGTTCTGGGGATTTCTGGATGCGTCCAATGCCGACCGCGAGTTCCGGCGTGCGATTGAACTCGACCCAAATCTGGCTCGTGCCCATCACTGGTACGCCACATTCTTAATTCAGATTCTGCGTCCGGAGGAATCGCTGGCGGAGATTGAACGGGCGCGGCAATTGGATCCCTCGTCCAAGGCCATTCTTGCCGACAAGGGCGCGCTGCTGAACCGGGCGGGACGTCCGGCAGAGGCTCTTAGCCTGCTCAAGCAGATGGAGGTATCTGATCCAGGCTTCCGGTCATCCCACGAATACCTGGCGCAGGTCTACCGGGACGAAGGCAACTATAAAGATGCCCTTGAAGAATCTCGCAAAGAAGCGTTGCTGCGCGGACAGGGCGACGCGGTCACAAAAGTTGCAGCGCAGCAAGCCGCTCTGCGAGCCGGTGGAACGCACGGTCTGCTTCAGTACCAACTGACGGACGCGTTGCGCGCCTTTGATCGCGAAAACGGATCGGCGTTCAAAGTCGCGTCCGCATACGGTTCGCTGCGGAGACGCGATGAGGCAATGAAGTACCTGGAAGCGGCACGCCAGCGTCACGACCTGTGGCTGACCTCCCTGGAAGTTGCTCCCGAGTTTCGCTGGCTGCACGCGGATCCGGAATTCCGACAGCTTGTGATTGATCTTGGATTGCCGGCGCTGCGCTGATCGTGCCGCATACATCCTCGCCCGCAAGAATCTATCGTCTGTGCCATTTCCGACTATTTCACTTCCGAGCAGCACTGTCTTCGTGAATAATATGCGGAACGACTCTGACTTGAAACCTCGATTCTGGGGGACGCATGGCTTCGTTCGCGCACGATCTCCGCTTTGCCTTTCGCCAGCTGAAGAAATCGCCCGGCTTCACCGCCACCGTCATTCTGACGCTCGCACTCGGCATTGGCGCCACGACGGCAATTTTCTCGCTGGTTGAGTGCGTGTTGCTGCGTCCGCTGCCGTTCAGCGATCCGGACCGGCTGGTGCTGCTCGGAGATCATCTGGGAGAAGGAGCGGGCATTTCAGTTACTGCTCGCGAGATCGATGCTTACGCCAAGGCGACGAGTGCCTTTTCTGCTGTAGGCGGCTACATCTCCACCAACTATGAACTGTCCAGCGGAGCGATTCCGGAAGAGGTCTACGCTGCGCGTTTCACGGCGAGCGTTTTCCCGGCGCTCGGAGTTTCTCCTACCTTGGGTCGCGTCTTTACGCAACAGGAAGAAGATCGCCATCAGCCTGTCGCGGTCATCAGTAATGCATTGTGGACAAGCCGCTATCATCGCGACCCGGCAGTGCTGGGGAGTTCCATTGTTCTCGACCGCAAGGTGTATTCGATCATCGGCGTGATGCCGCGGAGCTTTGAATTTCCTCTGCAGGCGGGGCAGCTCGACCAGGCGCAACTGTGGGTGCCCTTGAGCCTGACTTCCGACGAACTTTCTGATCAGCACATCGGCTTCTGGGGATACCAGATGGTCGCCCGCCTCAAGGACGGCGTGACGCTCACGCAGGCAGCGGAAGATGCGGACCGCGTCAGCCGGCAGATCATGCGTACTTTTCCTGGCAGCATGGCTGCGATCCATATCAAGGGGGATGCCTCACTGCTTCGCGAGTCCGACATCGCGGATGTTCGACCGTTGCTGAAGACGCTGTTCATGGCTGTTTCTGTGGTGCTGCTCATCGCCTGCGTGAACATTGCCGGATTGCTGCTGGTGCGTGCGATTCGCCGTCGCCGCGAGTACGCCGTACGACTGGCTCTGGGGGCGCGTTCCGGGGAGATCGTCCGCCAGTCCGTGTTCGAAGGATTGCTGATCAGCCTGGCCGGGGGACTGCTCGGCCTGGCGTTTGCGGCGCTCGCAGTTCGGACCGCATTGCATCTGCTGCCGGAGTCGATGCCGCGCGTCGATGCCATTTCCATTGACGTGACAGTGGCGGCGTTCGCCCTGGTGGTGGCGCTGGCAACGGGCGCTTTGTGCAGTCTGGCACCTGCCTTCGCCGCCCTACGGACGAACTTGACGGAGAGCTTGAAGGAAGGAGCGCGAACGGGAACAGGATCTTCGAGCCATACATGGTTGCGCTCGGCATTGGTCGTATCGGAGATCGCGATTGCTTTAATACTGCTCACAGTGTCAGGCGCATTCCTGCGGAGCTTCCAGAAGATGCGCGCTGTCGATCCGGGATTTCGCGCTGACCACGTGCTCGTCGCGGAGTATCAGCTGCCGCTGCAGCAATATTCCACGAGCGCTTCAGCCGACGCCTTTAACCATGCGATCATCGAGCGACTCTCCAGCAAGCCGGGAGTCATCGCAGCCGGGAGTACGAATGGGTTGCCCGCGTCCGATTCGTTCGGACGAGCTGCGTACACGATTGAGGGCCAGACCACTGACAATTGGAAGCTGAGGTTCGTCATGTTCGCGACGGTCTACGGCGGCTATTTCCGAGCGCTGGACATCCCTCTATTAGATGGCCGCTACTTTACTCCGGACGACCGAGCCAACTCCGCTCTCGTCGTGGTCGTCAACAAGTCGATGGCAGAACATTGCTGGCGCGGTCAACGAGCTGTGGGAAAGCGAATGCATGTGGGCAATCCACAGAAGGGGTACCCGTGGGCAACGGTGGTCGGCGTGGTTGCCGACGTAAAGATGGGATCACGCGACGAGCCTAGCGACGATCAGTGGTACATGCCTGCCGAACAGCCGGCAATACTCAATGGCTCTGACTTCGCCGGAACGCTGACGAATCCGGCCAGCGGATACATCACGCTCCGTTCCGCCCTGGCTCCTGAGCAAATGAAGCAAACATTGCGCTCGACGGTTGCGGAAGTTGATCCGATGCTTGCGTTGCAGCAATTGCAACCGATGGCTGACGCTATCTCGAGTGTGGAAGCGCCGCGTCGCTTCAACACTGATCTGATCACGACATTTGCCGTGGGCGCACTCCTGCTGGCGATCACGGGCATCTACGCGGTGGTGGCATTCTCTGTCTCGCTGCGAACCCAGGAACTGGCGGTCCGGGTCGCGTTGGGGGCGCAGCGCATCGGTATTGCCAGGCTCGTATTGATTTCGGCCGCGAAGCTAACGCTGCTGGGATGCGGCCTCGGTGTGCTCGGCTCGTTAGCCGTCTCACGACTTGTCAGCTCATTTCTCTTCGAGGTGAGCGCCACCGATCCTTTTATTTATTTGGCGGGCGTTCTCGTGATGATGATTGTGGCGCTGGCTGCGTCCGCGCTGCCTGCGATGCGCGCCGCTCACTCAGACCCGACGCAGGCGTTGCGCTCAACTTAGGATGCATTCACAGTTGCAGTAATCTCCTGCGTGACAGGCGACCGCGGCGTTAGAGCTTCGACTGGATTTCGCTTCCGGATGATCACTGCATGCCCGCGCGAGTAACAGCGCAAAATGATCCCATGCTAGACTTGCTCCTCCAGCCATGCCGTCCTTGCGCGTCATTCTTCTCTGGCACCAGCACCAGCCGTTCTATAAGGATCTGGTCACGGGAGAATATCGTCTGCCATGGACCCGCCTGCACGCGCTGAAGGACTACTACGGCATGGTGAAGTTGCTGGACGAGTTTCCCAACGTTCACCAGAATTTCAACCTGGTGCCGTCGCTGATGGTGCAGATTCAGGATTATGTGGCAGGGACAGCGCAGGATCCGTTTCTCAGAGTCGCGTCCAAGCCGGCCCGGGATCTTTCCCTGGGGGAGCGGCGGTTCGCACTGCAGTATCTGTTTCAGGCAAATCCGCAGAATGTGATTGGGCGTTATCCGCGATACAAGGAATTATGGGAGCGCTTTCGCGCCCACGGCGACCATCCGGAGCGCGCGGAACGATATTTTCAGCCGCAGGATTTCACCGACCTGCAGGTCCTGTCGCAGATTGCATGGTTCGACGAATTCTTTCTGGAAGAAAAAGATATTGCGGCGCTCGTGGCCAAGGGGAACAGCTACTCGCTCGATGATCAGAAGTTTGTGATTGCGCGGGAAAGGGAACTACTGGGGCGAGTTCTTCCGGCGCATGCCGAGGCGGCGAAGAAAGGATCGATCGAGCTTTCGGCGACGCCGTTCTATCACCCGATTCTGCCATTGGTGTGCGATACGAATGCCGGCGCGGGATCGTCTCCGGGCTTGCCGCTGCCGCAGAACCGGTTTCGGCATCCGGAAGATGCGCGGGAGCAGTTGGAGCGCGGACTCGATCTGCACGAGAGAGTTTTTGGGCTGCGTCCGAAGGGTGTGTGGCCGTCGGAAGGCAGCGTGTCGGACGAGGCGCTGGCAATTGCTCATAACGTGGGCGTCAAGTGGATGGCGACCGACGAGGGAGTGCTTGGACGGAGCACGGGATTGTTCTTCGCGCGCGACGGAAACGGGCGATTGCCGGGACACCTGGCGGAGAAGCTTTACAACATCCATCGCTACGAAAACGGCTCGACCACAATGCACATGGTGTTTCGCGATCACACGATTTCGGATCTGATCGGGTTTGTGTATTCGGGGATGCCTCCGGCAGATGCGGCGCGGCACCTGATTGGCAACATCAAGGAAGCGGCCAAGCCGGTGCTGGCCAAGGGTCGCGACGCGGTGGTGTCGATCATTCTCGATGGCGAGAATGCGTGGGAGTATTACCCGAAGTCCGGGCGGGAATTTCTCCGACGATTTTACGATGGGCTGCAGCACGAGCCGGGAGTGGAGGCTGTCACAATTTCCGAGGCAATCGCACGGCATAAAGATTTCGGCAAGTTGACCTCGCTCGTGCCAGGATCGTGGATCAACGCGAACTTCAATGTGTGGATCGGGGCGCCGGAGGACAATCGCGCCTGGGACTATCTGCATCATGCGCGTGAGTTCTATGCGCAGAATTCGGCGCGAGCGACCGAGGAGCAGCGCAAGCTGGCGTTCGAAGAGATCCTGATTGCCGAGGGCAGCGACTGGAATTGGTGGTACGGGCCGGAACATCATTCGGCCAACGATCGCGATTTCGACGAGCTTTACCGCAAGCATCTCTCGAACGTGTACCAGGCGCTAGGAGCGGTGCCGCCGGACTACCTGGCGCAGCCGATCACGGGTGGGGAAGCGCGTCCGTCGTTTGTGCCGCAGACGGCGTACATTCATCCGCGGGTGACAGGCGACAAGGTGCGGTATTTCGAGTGGATGGGCGCAGCAATCTACACGGCGGATCATCGCGCGGGCGCGATGCACGGCAAACAATTTCTTCTGGACTCGGTGTATGCGGGGATCGATTCTACCCAGCTGTATGGGCGGCTGGATTTCAGCGGCAAAGTTCCCGAGGAAGATTTTGAACTGGTCGTGAATGTGGAGTCGTGGGCCAGTGAGGAGCCGCGTCCACGGCGGACGCTGCGGGTTGAGGCTTCAGTGCAAGCGCGGAAGCTGAAAGACTGGAAGATCGAGAGCGGGGCGGGCGAGTTGCTGGCGTCCGCGTCCGCTTCACAGGATGAGCACGTGAAGCTGGCGCTGCTGCGAAATTTTGAGTTCAAGCTGCCGCTGGCGTGGCTATTGGCTACGCCAAGCTCGGGACCCTCGCCCGAGCGCAAGGCGGCGGTTGCTGTGGCTGCGACGAGCAAAGTGCGCCTTCGGTTTAGCTTGTGGCAGAACCGCTTGCCAGTGGATTCGTTGCCTCTGGAAGGATGGATTGAGTTGCAGGTGCTAAGCGAAGGGGATTTGATTTTCGGAGCGTGAAAACGTTTGGAGTGAAAACGAGAAAGCCGGAGGTATTTGCCTCCGGCTTTTTTCTGTCTGGGAGATAATTATTTGCTGCCGCCGCTCTCGCTTGCCGGTGCGGGCGCCGGAGCAACTGCCGGAGCTGGTGCCGGCGCGGGGGCCGCCCCCATCGCCATTGGCCGGTTCAGTTCCAGCGTGAGTTCGGTCCCTGCGGGCATGGTGGCCGAACGATGCTTCGCGAGCCAATGCACCGTGGTTGCGGTCGCGCCGACGGCGCCGCCGATTAACACGCCGGGGCCTCCGCCAATCAATCCTCCAATGAGCATGCCGCCGGCAGTGCCTCCACCAGTCTCGAGCAAGTCGCGCTTGTCGTGGCCCTGTCCCTTGAACTGGCCCTCGGAACTCACGTCGGCGCCGTGGATGCTGGTGTCAATCAGGGTTGCATCGAGGTAGTAACGCTCTCCACTGGGAAGAATCACAGCCTCGGGAAGAATGCCGATGGTGGGCTTGCCTGAGATGCGGCGAGGTTCGCTGACCTTGGTGACGCGGCCTTCTACCGTCGCTCCCACGGGAATCAGAGTATTGCCGTTGACGACCACAGCCTGCGTGACCTTGGCTTGAAATTGATCGCCGACCCGGGTGCTGAAAGTTGCGAGAGTAGTATCGAGCCGCACCATCAGGGCTGTGCCTGCGGGGACGGGTGTACTTGTCTGGGCCGCGAGCATGCCGGCCAAGAGCAGGATAACGGGCAGAGCGATCCACTTCTTCATGGGAAATCTCCTCAAGGTCCAGAACAATATTCTAGTCCTGACTCTAGTCTTTGGGGATGGCCGCGACAACACGCTGAGAGGACAGGGGAACCATAGGAGATAAGGGCATGATGGCAGTGGCCAGATGGACCTCCGAAGGCGGAAAAAAGTGGCTACAGAATATTTCGCGAGTGACACGGCGTCGATTTCGATCCGATATAATCGTTGGTTTCGCAACATCGCATGGGCAAGAGTTATACGGGTACGGGCTACCTGACGGAACGCCCGATCGCGGTAAACAGTGACCATCCTAACCGGGTTTACAGCCCGGAACGCGCTACTGAAATCATAAAGTCGAGGAAAGAGAAAACACCTATGTCAAACATTGCAGCGATTCATGCACGCGAAGTTCTGGACTCCCGAGGCAATCCTACGGTGGAAGCGGAAGTGTTTTTGACTGACGGATCGATGGGCCGGGCGATTGTACCGAGCGGAGCGTCGACGGGCGAACACGAGGCGGTTGAGTTGCGCGATGACGACACCAACCGGTTCCTGGGCAAGGGCGTGCTCAAGGCCGTGGAGAATGTGAACGGGGAGATTTCCGAGGCCCTGGCGAACTGGGACGCGTTCGATCAACGTGGACTCGATGCCAGGATGATTGAGTTGGATGGCACCGAGAACAAGGGGCGCTTGGGCGCGAATGCACTGTTGGCGGTTTCAATGGCAACGGCGCGGGCGTCGAGTGTTTCGTTGGACATTCCTCTTTATCGCTATCTCGGCGGTGCCGGAGCTAACACTCTGCCTACGCCGATGATGAACATCCTGAACGGGGGAGCGCACGCCGATAATAACGTGGACTTCCAGGAATTCATGGTGATGCCGGTGGGTGCGCCTTCATTCTCAGAAGCGCTGCGCTGGGGCGTGGAAGTTTTCCATACGCTCAAAGGAGTTTTGAAGAAGCGCGGCTACAACACCGCGGTCGGCGATGAAGGCGGATTCGCTCCGTCGGTGAAGTCGAACGTCGAGGCGATTGAGGTCGTGCTGGAAGCGATCACCAAGGCGGGATATAAGCCCGGCGAAGAGATCTCGATCGCGCTCGATCCGGCGGCCAGCGAGTTCTTTCAGGATGGCAAGTACGTGTTCAAGAAATCCGACAAATCGGCGAAAAGTTCCGACGAGATGGTTGCGTTCTGGTCGAAGTGGGTGAAGGACTATCCCATTGTGTCACTGGAAGACGGATTGGCTGAGAACGATTGGGATGGCTGGGCAAAGCTGACCAAGGAACTTGGCGGGAAGATTCAACTGGTGGGCGACGATCTGTTCGTGACCAACGTGCAGTTTTTGCAAGAGGGAATCGACAAGGGCGTAGCCAACTCGATACTGGTAAAGGTCAACCAGATTGGAACCGTGAGCGAGACTCTGGATGCGATCGATCTCGCACGGCGCAATGCATACACGTCAGTGATCTCGCACCGGTCGGGCGAAACGGAAGACACGTTCATCGCAGACCTCGCGGTGGCCACCGGCGCGGGACAGATTAAGACGGGATCGGCGTCGCGTACGGACCGCATCGCGAAATATAATCAATTGCTGCGGATCGAGGAAGAACTAGCGGGGACGTCACGGTTCCTGGGATTGAAGGCGCTGAACTACCGGGGCTGAGCCGGTAGTTCAAACTGTTGGGATGTCTTGAAGTCTTGACGACTTCCGATTGGCTCAGCCCTCAGTAACGCAGGATCAGAATCCCATCTTGTCATCCGCCGACGGACCGTAAGTGGCGGGCACCATGTTGTCGGTCAAGCGCAGGTAGACGCCGAGTTGGGCGCGATGATGCACCAGATGGTTCAGGAACATTTCGCGATAAGCTAGAAATCTCTGGCCTTCAAAGATGGTCTTTCCCTGAAAGCTGAGCTTCCAGTTTTCTTTCCACGCCTGATCGGGTGTGGACTCGAGTGCTTGGCGAACCTTGGCCGCGCCCTCGTCGAGAGCCTTGACGAGTTGCGCTCCCGATTCGAAGGGCACCGGGGTGATGCTCCCAGTGGAGAAGTCAAAGGAAGGCGTGGTCAGAATCGTGAGGCCGAAGCCGGCAAGCTGCGCCACGTGAGGCGCCAGCTTTCCCAAAGGCATCGATTTGGGATGAGGCGCAAAGTCCTTCTGGTCGGCGGGGACACGCTCCAGGGTAGTGCGGGTCTTCTTCATCTCCTCGTCGAATTCGGTGAGCAGTAGTTCGCTGATCGCCATAGTTCCTCCGTTAGTTCGAGTATAACCGCGAGCATGGTGCGGAAGGGACGGCAGAAAGAATCCCATCCGAAACAGGGCTGGAGCATCTAATTTCCATGCGACTTCGTAGCGGCTTGATCGGTTTCATTGCAGTGATTCAGACGGTTCTTTTCTTGGCGCATTTTCTGCTCTACCAGACGTGGACGTATGCGCTCCCTTCAGACGCGCGGAGTTGGTGGATCCAGGTGATTGTAGGTATTTTGTCGGTGAGTTTTGTCACCGCCTCACTGCTTGCGTTCCGCTATACAAATGGAGCCATTCGAATTTTTTACCGGGCGGCAGCGATCTGGCTGGGCCTGCTGACTTTTCTTGTCTCCGCGGCTGTGGGCGCGTGGATCCTCTTGGGAGTAACGCGCGCGGCGGGGATGGAAGTGAATTTCCATCGGATGGTAGAGGTCTTGTTCGCTGCGGCGGCGGGTGTGGGGTTAGTCGGAGTTTTCAATGCCAGTTGGACGCGAGTCACACGAGCGACGGTGCGGCTCGCGAACCTGCCGGAAGCGTGGCGCGGACGAAAGGCTGCGCTCATTAGCGACTTACATTTAGGTCACGTGCGCAACGGCAGTTTCCTGCGGCGCATGGTGGCGAAGATTCTGAGCGAAGAACCAGATGCGATTTTTATTGCCGGTGATTTGTATGATGGCACCGCCATCGATGCCGGGCGGGCCGCCGAGCCGCTGAACAAATTAACTGCACCGCAGGGCGTATATTTTGTCGCGGGCAATCACGAACAGTTTGGGGACGACAGTAAGTATCTGCGGGCCGTGGCGGCGGCAGGAGTTCGCGTGCTCCATAACGAGAAAGTTGAGGTCGACGGCCTGCAGATCGTCGGCGTGCCGTACCGCAATGCGACCCAGCAAGGGCACTTGGAGTCTGTGCTGGAAGGTGTGCGTCTCGATCGCCAGCGGGCCAGTATCCTGCTGATTCATGCCCCGGATCATCCCGCGGTGGCGGAGGCTGCCGGAGTTTCGCTGCAATTGTCGGGACACACGCATTTGGGACAGTTCATTCCCTGGAGTTGGATGGCGCGGCGCATGTACCGCCAGTTCGTCTACGGATTAAGCCGGATCGGAAACATGCAGGTTTTCACCTCGAGCGGAGCGGGAACTTGGGGCCCACCGCTACGATTGGGATCGAATCCGGAAATCGTAATGCTTCAGTTCGAGTAAACTCTACAGTTGCTCCAAATTAGAGCGACGTCTCGAGATAGGCTGCAGGAAGGTCCTGCGGTTCGCAATCCTGTCTTGTCTCTGAACTATTCTCTTATTAGCCAGGAGCTAGAAGCTGACTTATGTCCCGTCCTAAACCGCTCATTCTTACCATTCTCGACGGCTGGGGATACCGAGCCGAAACCAAAGCCAATGCAATCGCGCTCGCCCGCAAGCCAACCTATGATCGCCTGCTGCGGGAGTATCCCAACACGCTCATTCATACCAGCGGGCCATTTGTTGGACTGCCTGAGGGACAGATGGGGAACAGCGAGGTTGGGCATCTGAACCTTGGCGCCGGCCGCATCGTGCACATGGACATTACGCGCATCGATTTGATGATCCAGAACGGGGAATTGTTTTCTCATCCCGTGCTGTTGGATGCGATGAAGCATGCACGCTCGGGAGAGCGGCGACTGCACATGTTCGGATTGCTTTCTGATGGCGGTGTGCACTCACAGCAGGCGCATCTCTATGCGCTTCTGAAGATGGCCAAGCAGAACGGGCTTGACCGCGTCTTCGTGCACGCTTTTATGGATGGGCGTGACACTCTGCCCACGAATGGCGCGGGATATCTGGAGCAACTGCAGCAGAAGATGCGCGAGTTTAACTGTGGCAAGATTGCAACGGTCAACGGCCGCTACTACGCCATGGATCGCGACCGCCGCTGGGAGCGCATTGCCAAAGCCTACAACGCCATGGTGTTTGCGGACGCGGAAGGCGGTAAGTGTGCGGATCCCGTGCAGGGGATGAAGGATTCGTACAACAAGGGAGTCACCGACGAATTCGTGATTCCTTTTGTCTGTACCGACGGCCGTGGGCAGGCATTGGCCACGATTCGGGACGAAGATTCGTGCATCTGCTTCAACTTCCGCGCCGACCGTGTTCGCCAGATTACGCGCGCATTAGCACGCAACAGCGGCCTGAACGACAAAGGCGGCAGCGATCTTCCTGGAGCGGCCGATCTGGATGCGACGATTCCGCGCGGCCGGGCGCCGAAGAATCTGAAATATGTTTGCATGACCCGGTACGACAAGAATTTCAGTTTGCCGGTGGTAATTCCGCCGGAGTCGATGGCGAACATTCTCGCGAACGTGATGGGTGGGATGAACATGCGCAACCTGCGCGTGGCCGAGACGGAGAAGTATGCGCACGTAACTTACTTTTTCAATGGCGGCGTGGAACAGCCATTTCCCGGGGAGGAGCGCGTGATGGTGCAATCGCCCAAGGTCGCGACTTACGATCTGAAACCGGAGATGAGTGCGGCAGGTATTGCGGATGCCGTGGTGAAGGCGACGGAAGATGGTACCTTCGATGTGATGATCGTGAACTTCGCCAACGCCGACATGGTAGGTCACTCGGGCAAGATCGAGCCGACGGTGAAAGCTGTCGAGGTCGTGGACGCTTGCCTGGGCCGCATCGAGGCCGCCATCCGCGCCAAGGGCGGAGCTATGCTGATCACTGCCGATCACGGCAACGCGGAGTTGATGATCGATCCCGCGACGGGCGGCCCGCACACGGCGCACACAACGAATCCAGTGCCGTTTATCGTGGTTTCGGAGAATGCCAAGACGTTCACGCTGAAGCCGAATGGATCCTTGCGCGATATCTCGCCTACCCTACTTGGGATGCTGGGTGTCGACGAACCGAAAGAGATGACGGGGAGTGATCTTCGGGTTGCGGTGAAAGCATAACAATGGCCTCTGGATGTTTTCCAGAGGCCATGGTGATCGAGATTGATTGATGGGCGACGATTAGTTTGCCAGCAGTGCAGGGGCCGTTGCCAACAGCCCGGCGGCCAATTCGAGGTCGTGCAAGTCTTCGCGGCTGAAATCCTTGGCATGCTTCGCGTCAAGGCCTTTGCGGGAGATCTGGATAACGCCGACCACCGCCGAGTCTCGGCCCATGATGGGCACCGACATGAGTTTCTGAATGGGCGCCGGCGCTGCCAGTTCCTCTGCCTTCGCGGCGTCGGGTTTGATCATTTCAAAGATGCTGGCGTGCTTGACCCGTGCGAAGTTGTTGAAGATTTCGGCCTTCTTGCTCAAGGCCGTATGGGCCGCCACCGCTTTGCTGGACAGGGGAATCGCGCCCGTGGTCCGCAAATGTTCGGGAAACACAAAGCGCAGTAACCCGCTTTCCAGCCTCAACAATGCGACTTCGTTGTATTGCACCTGAAAAATCTTGGCCAGGACCATGCACAAGTCCATGGCAGAGACGCCTTGGCCGAGCACGGATCCGATGGGAAGCAGATGCTCTGGGAGTACTACTTCTTCCATCATCGCTTGATCAGTATTTTGGGTCATAGAGTAAGCCCACAGCGTTTCCATTTTCACGCAGCAACACAAACTCTATCGCACTTTGCGCGCCAAAAGGTACTTCCCAAAGTAACCAGCGAATCAGAGGTAAGTCTATTGTTTTCAATCGGTCATCGGCCGTGAGGACGGAGATGGGGCAAGCCCGGTTACCGTTTCGGCCGCCGTAAACCATCAACCGCCTGACACTTTCTGTCACATGCACCCCGATTGCGACATTCAGACGCCATTGTGTGGCCCCGTTCCTTCTTGGCGCCAAACTCATTTACACTTCCGGCTATGAGCAATCCGACTCAACCTAACGTGAAGTTAACCAACGGGCCCGATTACCGCGAAAATTATGCCAACAGCGTGCAGATGCGGGTGAACATCTGGGACTTCTTCCTGGTTTTCGGTACCCTGCAGGGACAAACCGAGACCCATGTGGAGATCAAGAATTTTCAGGGCGTGTATTTGAGCCCTCAGCAAGCCAAGGCACTGCTGGGACTCTTGCAGCAGAACGTTTCCGGATACGAGACAGCGTTCGGCGAGATCAAACTCGATCCGCGGATGGGCGCCCAGGGCCCAGTTCACTAAGCGACAGCGGCAAGCAGCCATCGTAGAGACGAAGCTTGCCACGTCTCCGCCGACAGCGTTCGAGCCGTGGTGATTGAGACGTTGCAAGCAACGTCTCTACGATGAGACGTCCTACCCACAGAATGATTTCTCCCATCCGATCTTCTGGTTTCCAGCCGGCTCTGGTGTTCGCCGTTATCTTTGGTGGCGTCTTCCTGTTGCATGTGCCGCTGCTGCAACTCCCGTATTTTTGGGACGAAGCCGGATACTACGTCCCGGCCGCCCGTGACCTTCTGCTTACCGGTAGCCTGATTCCGCACACGACGGTTTCGAACGCACACCCACCGCTGGTGATGGCTTGGGTTGCTCTGTGGTGGAAGTGCGTAGGGTACGCGCCGCTTGTGACGCGGTCTGCCATGCTGGTGATCGCCGCATTCTCACTGCTGGGAGTGTTTCGTCTCGCTTCAAGGGTAGCCAATGCGCAGGTGGCGATTGCTTCGACCTTGTGTACGGCTCTATATCCCGTGTTCTTCGCGCAGAGTTCGCTGGCCCAAGTGGATCTGGCCGCGGCGGGCCTTACATTTTGGGGTTTGACTGCTTATCTGGAGGAACGTCCGCGGGCGACGGCGATCTGGTTTTCTCTGGCAGTGCTGGCCAAAGAGACTGCAATTCTCGCGCCTGTGGCTTTGGCGTGCTGGGAGGTTCTGCGATTCGTTGCGCCACGGCAGGGATGGATGCGCGGGCTATGGATCGACTCTTCTGCTGAACGAGACACAGGCGCGGGGAAAAGGATTCTACCGCTGCTCATTCCTCTGGCGCCGCTCGCGCTCTGGTATTTCTACCATTGGTCACACACGGGATATGTTTTCGGCAATCCGGAATTCTTCCGCTATAACGTGGCGGCCACGTTGAATCCTGTGCGATTCCTGTTGGCCTTGGTTCTTCGGCTGTGGCAAGCCTTCGGATACATGCACCTGTGGCTGCTAACGGTCGGTATGTTGCTGGCCATGCTTCTTCCGCCAGTAAAGGATGGTGGTATCGAGCGATCGCGCATCACGATTCCGGTGCAGATGATTTTTCTGGTTGTCGTGAAAGTGTATGTGGTTGCCATGGCATTGATCGGCGGGGCAGAACTCGCACGCTACATGTTGCCGGCGGTGCCGCTCGTGATTATTGTCGGGGTATCGACGCTGCGACGTCGGTTGCGCGATTGGTCCATGGCCGTTGCCGTGGTGGCGGTGGCTTTCGTCGTCGCGTGGTTCTGGAATCCTCCTTACGGATTCTCGCCGGAAGATAACCTGGGTTATCGCGATTACATTGTCTTGCATCAGGACGCGGAGCGATTTCTCGAGGCGCGCTATCCGATGGCGCACGTCATGACGGCGTGGCCGGCTTCGGATGAATTGGCGCGTCCGTGGCTCGGGTACACGACTCGGCCGATGCAGGTCGTGCAAATCGAAAATTTCTCGCTGGAACAAGTTATTTCGGCGGCAGAGTTCCGCTCGCACTTCGAGGTTGCGCTCGTGTTCTCCACGAAATACGAGCCACCCCATCCTTTACTGGAGAGATGGAAGACTTGGGAAGGGTTGAAGCAGAAGTTCTTTGACTTTCACCGTGACTTGCCGCCCGCAGCAGCGGCGCAGATTCTCGGCGGGCGCGTCGTGTACTCGCAGGAACGCAAGGGGCAGTGGGTGGCAGTCATTGAGATGGAGCGGAGCGAAATCGAGAATGCGAACAACACGCCGCTGATGGTTATCCCGGACTGACTTCGGTTGATTGCGCCACCGGCGAGGACAAGATGCCCATCGGCAGGCTAGGGCAGCTCTCGCGACAGCTGGCAGGATGCCGACGCTGCAAGACTATTTCTGCATTAAGTGACACGAGTGTGTTTTGATCACCAGCCACACCTCCTGGCCGGGCGCCAACCTTAGCGAATCGCGTGCCGCCATGGTGAGGTGGACCTCCATCTCGATTCTGTACTTCACCCGCGCCGAGACGATTACATCGCGCTGCACGAGTGCCGTGATGCGACCCGGGATGATGTTGCGCGCGCTCAGTCCAACCGGAGCCGATGTCGCGAGCAGAATATCGCCCGCGCGGATTCCCACGCGCAGGGCAGTGCCCGCGCCTCCGCGTACCAACGGCGTTTCGAGCAGGACCGGTCCGCCGTCTCCGGCAATGCGGCAGGTCATGGTGCCACGCTCGGGGCGGACTGCCTCCACCACAGCGTCGAAGACGTTTTCGAAACCCACCAACTGCGCCACCGTTTCCTGCTGTGGCGCTGCGATTACTTCGTGCGGGGTGCCTTGGGCCACGATTTTTCCGGCGTCGAGTACCAGCAGGCTTTCTCCCAAGGCGAAGACTTCTTCGCGGCTATGCGTGACATAAAGGATGGGAATGCGATGCGCCAGGTTCCAGGTGCGCAGGTCGTCAATGATCTTTGCTTTAGTGATCGCGTCAAGGGCGGCCAGCGGTTCGTCGAGGAGAAGCACCGCAGGATCAGTCACGAGCGTGCGCGCCAGAGCCGTGCGCTGCTTTTCGCCACCGGAAATTTCGCGCGGGTAGCGCCGCGCGAGGTGCGGAATCCGGAATGCTTCCAGAATCGCGGATGTTCGTGACGCGCGTTCCGCCGGCGTCAAGTGCGCGAGGCCGAATTGGATGTTCTGCTCGACGGTCAGGTGCGGAAACAAAGCGAGGCTTTGAAAAACATATCCGACGCGCCTTTTGGATACAGGAACGTTGATGCGCTGAGCAGCATCGAATAAGACGCGGTCGCCAATGGAGATGCGACCTGCGTCGGGCTCGGCCAAACCGGCAACGCAATCGAGCAGGGTCGTCTTGCCGGCGCCGGATGGGCCAAACAGGATGGTGAATCCCGGAGCAGCGTGGAACTCAACATCCAGTACGAATTCCTGGGGCTGTGCGGCAAAGTGCTTGCGGCATCGCGCTGCCAGCATCGTGCCAACCTCCCTTCGCTCGGAGGCGACGGGCAGCGAGGCAGCATGGGCTGGAAGTTCGTCGATGCGCGAGTCGCTCATATATAACGTCAATTATTTTACTGGCCCAATAATCCATGCCTTGCGGTTCATTCCGTACACCAGCGCCAGCACGGCAAAGGAAAACGCTAACAACAGCAGCGCAGTTGCGTTGGCCCCGGCGTAGTCCGAGGCTTGCACGCGGTCAAAGATATCGATGGAAACCGTGCGCGTGATGCCGGGAATGTTGCCGCCCACCATCAGCACGACGCCGAACTCTCCCATGGTGTGCGCAAAACTCAGGGCGGTGCCGGCAACCAATCCAGGGACAGAGAGAGGCGCAATTACGCGGACGAACGTTCGCAGCGGGGAAGCCCCGAGCGTCGCCGAAGCCGCGACAAGCTTGCGGTCCACTCCTGCGAATGACGCGGCAAAGGGCTGCACGGCGAAGGGCAGGCTGTAGAGAATGGAACCGATCACCAAGCCGCTGAAGGTGAACGCCAGTGTGTGTCCGGTGAGGGATATCCACCAGCGGCCGAGCGGGCTGCGCGGTCCGAGCGCGACCAGAACGTAGAAGCCCAGCACCGTTGGCGGAAGCACGATAGGCAGCGCAACCACGGTTTCCACCAGGAACCGCCAGCGCCAACGAGAAAAGGCAATCCAGTAAGCGATAGGCAGGCCAAGCACGAACAAGATCAGCGATACCGTGATCGCCAGTTGCAGTGTCAGCCAGAATGCTTGCCAGTCGATTGCCATAATCTCTCGAGCCTTGTAGCGCCCGCCGGACAGCCGCCGAGACGGCGGCGCTACGAACTCAGCGTGAATCCATATTTCTGAAGCACGTCTCCGGCTTCTTTCGTTTTGATGAACTCCAGGAAATCTCCCGCTTCCTTCTTATGCTGCGAATGCGACAGCACAACTGCGCCCTGCGTCAGCGGAGGGTAGAAGTCCGCCGGCACCTGCCAATATTTTCCCTTGCCGCGCATTCCCGGCGCCACCGCGTGCGCCAAGGCGACGAATCCGGCCTGTGCGTTTCCCGACTCGACGAATTGTGCTGCCTGCGAAGCGCTTTCGCCCATTACCAGGCGATCGGAAACGCGGTCGTATACGCCGGCATGCTTTAAAGCGGCAACAGCAGCACGGCCGTAGGGTGCGTGCTGCGGATTGGCGATCGCGATCTTCTTGACCGAGGGGTCGCCCAGAACGTCCATGCCCTTGTGCTCAACATCAAGCGCAGAATCCGCGGGGACGCAGAGCACGAGCTTGCCAACCGCGTATTGATACAGAGTGCTCCCATCGGCCGCGCCCGAGGAAATTAGCTGTCGCGGATAATCCATATCCGCCGAAAAGAACAAATCAAAGGGAGCGTCATTCTGAATCTGCTGGGTCAGTGCGCCAGATGCTCCGAACGAAAGCTTCACCTTCACCCCAGTCTTCTTTTCGTAAAGGTCTCCGATTTCTTTCAATGCAGTGCTTAAGTCGGCGGCCGCCGCCACGGTTATTTCTCGAGCAATTTTGTTTTCCTGCCCAGCAGCAGAAGCCGCATTGAGAAGAATGCAACTGGCAAGCAACGCGTGCGAAATTAAAATCCCGAAGCTGGCGATCCGCTCCCATCGATTGAATCGAGTCATAGAAAGCAGATTGTACAGGCCCGGTGGCCCGTTTTGGGACGCGATGGGAAAGTAAGTCTTTTCCCAAAGTGGTCCGAGGCCGGCGGTTCCTATCGCTTTTGAATTGCTTCGCCCTCGGCTGCTTTCGATACTGGCAGGTGACCCTCGTCGCCCGATTCTGCCCGCTATCGTTCCTGCGATTGTTCGCACTCGTCCTGATTTGCGCCGCTCCGGCGGCGATTGTTCACGCGCAGGCGAAGCAGACCGTTCCTGATACCGACATTCCCGATTCTGACGCGGATCACGTGAAGGAGCGGAATGAATGGTTCTTCCGAGGCCGCGTGGTCCACGGCAAGCCCACCGCCGAACTTCGTCGCCGAGCGTATCAGGCGAAGCTGCGGATGCGCGCCCAGCACAGAGCAGCTTTGGCGATGTCGGGCTTGAGCCAAGGGATCTCGCTCTCTTCCGGTTCGTGGATTCCGTTAGGCCCCATGCCGCTGGCCAGCGACGCGAGCGGCAACGGCACGCAGGATTATCACCAGGTTGCGGGCCGCGCCACCGCGGTCGCGATCGATCCAGCCGACCCGAAGGGCGACACGGTCTACATCGGTGGCGCGCAAAGCGGAATCTGGAAGTCGACGAACGCAACGACCAGCCCTGCGAATAACGTCACGTGGACTCCGGTGAGTGATGATCAGGCGACGCTCTCGATCGGAGCGATTGCCATCCAGCCAGGTAACAACGATCCTGCGAAAACCGTGATTCTCGCCGCGACGGGCGAAGCCAATAATTCCGACGACTCCTATTTCGGCCTGGGCATTCTGCGCTCGACGAATGCGGGGGCCACATGGACTTTGATTCCCAGCGCAAACGGAGGAGTACTGTCGTTCAGCGGCATGGGTGGAACTCGCATAGCGTTCAGTTCTTTTACTGGACAAACGAATACGGTGGTTTCGGCCATGGCCACTACCGATGAAGGCGTGATCGAAGGCGCGGTCACCGCGAACACTGTGCGCGGGCTCTATACGTCGCTCGATGCAGGCCAGACCTGGACATACAACGCGCTGGTTGATCCCGGCGGAGCGACCGACGCCACCTCGACAACCTCCGTCGTCTTTAATGAAGGAACCGGGCAGTTCTTTGCTGCGGTTCGGTATCACGGAATTTACTCTTCTCCCGACGGCACGCGCTGGACACGGCTCGCAGCCCAGCCAGGTGGCGCGCTGCTCAGCACCGCTGCATGTCCGCCACAGTCGACATCAAACAATGGCGCGTGCCCCATCTATCGCGCAGAGATCACTGCGGTTCCAGGGCGCAACGAGATTTACGTGTGGTTCATCTATCTTTCCGCTACAGGCGAGTCCGTCGATGGTGGGATCTGGCGGAGCGCCAACGGCGGCGCATCATGGACTCAAATTTCGGACGCTGCCATTTCGAATTGCGGTGACTTCTATGGCTGCGGAGTGCAACAAGGAGCATACGACTTGGAACTGCTGGCGGTGCCGAACGGGGCCGATACAGACTTATACGCGGGTGCCGTCAATCTCTATAAATGCGGCATCACAACACAGAATCCCACCTGCGCTGCGACTCCGTTCTTGAACCTGACCCACGTTTACGGATGCGCGCCGGTGGCGGCGCCCGCACACGTACATCCAGACCAGCATGCGCTGGCCTACATGATCCCGTCCGCGGGTAGTGATTCCGGCAACGCCTTGATGTACTTCGCGAACGATGGCGGCATTTACCGTGCGCTCAACGGATTCTCTGGGCTCAATTCGGGCTCCTGTGCGGGCACGAATCAGTTTGACGATCTCAATCAGAATCTGGGATCCATGACGCAATTCGTCACGTTCTCGCAGAATCCCACCGACCCGAACACGTTGTTGGGGGGAGCCCAGGATAACGGATCTCCCGCCACCAGTCAGGCGACGACGAATCTGAGTTGGGGAAACATTCTCGGCGGCGATGGCGGCTACAACGCCATCGATCCCGTGGCGAAATCCAATTGGTATGCGTCGAATCCCGACGTTCCTCCTGGCGGCCTGGGCATTCAATTCTGCCCCAGCGGTGTGAGCTGCAATAACAGCAGCTTCAATGTCGTGATCACCAGCGGCTCGCTGGGTGGCGACGATGGCGCATTTTATTTCCCGTACATTCTCGATCCGCGTTCCGCATCGGCCATGCTGATCGGAACCTGCCGTGTCTGGCGCGGACCTCGCACCGGCGGCCTTTTTTCCGCGCTCAGTCCGAACTTCGACACGCTGGGAGCAGGCATTTGCTCCGGCAGTGAGGTCAATCAGGTTCGAGCGCTGGCAGCTGGAGGCGCGACCGACAACGCCGGATCGAAAGTAATTTATGCAACCACCAGCGGGCTGGGGCCGGTGGATGGAGCTTTGTCTTCGCCTGTCGGCGGCCGGGTGTGGGTTACCACTGACGCTTCTTCCGGTGTTCCCGCGTTCAACGACGTCACCAACAACGGCCCAGTAGGCAGCATCAATCCGAATCAGTTTCCCATCTCGGGCGTTGCGGTCGATTCTTCCGACGCCACCGGCAAGACCGCGTATGTGACAGTGATGGGCTTCACCGGGGGCACAGGCCACGTGTGGAAGACCACAAATGCTGGCGCAACCTGGACCGACTTCACCGCTAATCTACCCGACTCTCCGGCGAATGCCGCGGTGGTATATCCCGGATTGTTACAAGTGTATGTCGCCACCGATGTGGGAGTGTTCGGCAGCGCAACTTCTGCGGCCAGTTGGACCGAGCTTGGACCGAACCCCAGCACCGATTTGCCCGGCTACCTTCCAAACGTCGCAGTGACAGCGCTGGGAGTCTTCAATTCCGGCGGGCAACAGTTGTTGCGTGCGTCGACGTATGGCCGCGGGATGTGGCAATTCAACCTTGGGATCACGCCCGACTTTCAGATGGCCGTCTCTAACTCGCCCATGACTCTTTTTGTGGGACAGACGGCAGCCTTCAGCGGCACTGTCAGCGCTCTGAATGGATATACCAGTTCGATTAGTCTGAGTTGCACTGCGGGGACAAGCGTGCCGCCAAGTACTTGCACGCCATCGCCGTCGACGCTCACTCCGGCGAACAAGACGCCATTTACCGTGAGCGTTGGCGGCGTAGCGGGAGACTATAACTTCAACGTCCAGGGACTCGGATCGGACACGAAGCACGTCACACATCCCCTTCCGCTCACGCTGCACGTCATCAGCTTTGCCATGACTCCGCCTTCTCCTGCGAGTGTAACGGTCGGACGCGGAACCACGTCGTCTCCCGTAAGTTTCCAGATCACTGCTGCCGGATCGTTCAATCAGAGTGTGACGGTTTCTTGTGCCCCCGCGATTGCGAATGCCCTCTGCACGTTGATGCCGGGCAACACCGTTTATCCAACCTCCAGATCGCCCGTCAGCATTACGGCTACAGTGGCAGTGCCTGCAGGAACCGCGCCCGGAAGCTATCCCGTGACCCTTGAAGCCACCACCCTCGGAGCCCCTTCAGCGCTGACCACATCCTTCTCTCTGGACGTGATCTCGCATCCAGACTTCATCCTGACCGGGCCTACTTCCTTTCCCGAAGTGAACGTCGGCAGCACAGGAACGAGCGGAACTCTTTCGATTGCCTCGCAAGACGATTTCACCGGCACGGTGAACCTAAGTTGTCCCACGACGTACGGGGCTGGCAGTTGCAGCATCAGTCCTTCCTCGGTGAGTTCCTTTCCCGCCACCGCAACTTTGACCATCAACGGCACCAGCTTCAACGCCGGAAGTTATTCCCTGGATATCTCAGGCACATCGGGTTCGACCACTCATTCCTTGACCGTTCCATTCCAAGTCGGGGACTACTCCATCTCGGGCACGCAGACGGTCCCTCTGGCGCCCGGAGGGCAGGGGACAGCAAGTCTGAAATTGAACTCCGCCAGCTTCTATAGCGGGAAGATCAATGCCACCTGCGATGCCACTGCACTCGCGGGAGCCATGTGCGCGCTCTCTCCGCCGAATCCTATTGTTGTTGCCAGCGGCGGCACGACCAATCTCACGGCGACCATCAACGTGCCCAACAATGCCATCCCCGGAACCTACAACATCAAAATTGCAACCCAGGACACAACCGGGGCGCCTAGCCATGCCTTTACCGTGGGAGTGGCGCTGGCGCAGGATTTTCTTCTTGCATCATCGACTCCAAGCCAGTCTGTAACCGCCGGCCAGACCAGCGGGCCGTATAACCTGACCGTGCAGCCCGTCGGTTCTACGTTTAGCGGCGCAGTGACCTTGGCGTGCTCCGCGGGACTGCCCGCGCAGGCTCAATGTGACTTCAGTCCTTCCACGCCGGTCACTCCGGGAAACTCGGCAGTGAATGTCGTGATGAACATTTCCACCTCCGCAAGCAAGAGCGCATTCCAATGGCATCTCAGAGGAGCGTTGATGTTCGCGCCGTTCTATTGGTTGTTGCCGGGAATCCTGATCGGTTGGGCCGGAGTGGGGAGGCGATGCGCACGCCGTCGCCGGCATGGGTTGGCTTCAATCGGGGTGTTGATTTTGTTGACTTTGTCACTGCTTTCCTGCGGCGGTGTCAGCAACGGTGGTACGACGCCTCCCCCCGTCGGTTCCCAGCCCATTACTTATCACGTTACGGTGACGGGTACCTCGCCGGGAACTGCTCCCGATGCCGGGCAGAGCGTTGAGGTGCTTCTCGTCGTAAACTAATACGTCGCGAGCGGCCTGAGCGCGTCGATAGACGATTTGTGCAATTCCAGTTCGACATTCCATGACCGGCTCCCGTTACAACGTAATCATCATAGGCGGCGGTGTGGTGGGCCTCGGGGTGGCGCTCGAAATTACGCGGCGTTTCCCCCGCTTGCAACTTCTCCTTCTCGAGAAAGAAGATGGCGTGGCCCGGCATCAGAGCGGCCACAATAGCGGAGTCATTCACTCCGGCATCTATTACAAGCCCGGTTCCCTGAAGGCCCGGCTCTGCGTGTCGGGCGCGGCGGCGATGGTCGAGTTCTGCCGGAAACATGGGATCGCCCACGAGATCTGCGGCAAAGTCATCGTCGCGACTCACGCCGATGAATTCGCCCGTCTGGAAGAATTGCGCCGGCGTGGGGAAGCCAATGGACTGGTCGGTGTGCGCCGGATCGGGCCCGAGGAGTTGCACGAGATCGAGCCGCATGCGAGCGGCTTGCAGGCCCTGGTTGTGCCCTCTACCGGGATCACCAACTATGCGGTGGTGTGCGAGAAGTATGCAGAGTTGATTACGGCTCGCGGAGGCAAAGTTCTCACATCGACAGCCGCCACCGGCATTCGCCGGATGTCGAATGAGATCGTGGTCGAAACGTCAAAAGGATCATTCTCCGCGGGAGCGCTCATCAATTGCGCCGGGTTGTTCAGCGACCGCATCAGCCGCATGGCAGGAGATGACCCCGGTGTCATGATCATTCCATTCCGCGGAGAGTACTACGACCTTATTCCTGAGCGCGCTTCCCTGGTGCGGAATTTGATCTATCCTGTGCCCGATCCACAGTTCCCGTTTCTCGGCGTGCATTTTACGCGCCGCATCACGGGCAAAGTCGATGCTGGACCAAATGCTGTGCTTGCCCTGGCGCGCGAAGGTTATCGTCACACTGACATCAATGTGCGCGACTTGGCAGGCTCGCTCACGTTTCCCGGCTTCTGGCGCATGGCCCGAAAACACTGGCGGAATGCGATGGACGAGTGGCATCGCTCGCTTTCGAAATCAGCGTTTGTGCATGCTTTGCAGCGTCTGCTGCCCGAGGTCAGTGAGAACGATCTGGTTCCCGGCGGCTCTGGCGTTCGCGCGCAGGCGCTCAAGCCCGATGGCGCATTGGTGGATGATTTCCAATTCGTACCTTCGAACAAGGTGCTGCACGTCCTCAACGTTCCCTCGCCGGCGGCCACCGCGTCGTTGAGTATTGGCAAGGCCATCGTCGATACCGCCGCAGAGAGTCTCGGCCTCGCGTAAATCCGTTCATTTGCCAGCACCTAGAAGAAAAATCAATTTGTAGTAATCGAAAACACGTTCGATTGCCCACCGGCCTGCGTGCTAGTGTGTTTTTCTGAGCGGCGCCGCATTTGAGAATTGATCCCGCGGCGGCTTGGAGGTGGAGAATGAGAGCCTGCCTCAACACCCAATGCATCGGTTTTAGCCACATCGTGTATTCGGTCGCGACCCGTTGCCCATTCTGCCGCTGGGATCTGAAACCCGTTCTTCCCGCGAGCGAGAGTGCGCCTTCGTCGAAGCCCGATCGTCGTTCTGCTTCCACGGCCCGTTAACTGCGGCCGCGCGCACGCTCACCTTCCGATATCTTCATTCCACAAATCTGCGTGCGCGGCGATGAACTCGCGCATCATCTGAACGCATTCCGCATCGTCAAGCACGACAACATTAACTTCGTGCTGGCGGAACAGGTCTTCCGCTCCCATGAAGTTTCGATTCTCACCAATGATGACGTGCGGAATGCGGTAGAGCAACGCGGTGCCCGTACACATGATGCAGGGGCTAAGCGTGCTGACCAGTGTCAGTTCCTCCCAGTCGCGCCGCCGACCCGCATTGCGAAGACATACAGTTTCAGCGTGGGCAGTCGGATCGCCAGTCTGAACTCGCAGATTGTGGCCTCGGGCCACGATCTCTCCGCGCTGATTCGCCAGCACCGAGCCGATGGGCAAGCCTCCCTCGCGTAATCCAGTCTTCGCCTCTTCAAGAGCCGCTTGCAGTAACGCTCGATCGCCCATTGTGTTTCCTGTCCTAGCGCAACCGGTAACGCTGCAATTTGCCGGTCGCGGTCTTTGGAAGCTCTTCAAAGAATTCAATCCGGTGCGGCCGCTTGAAGACGGGCAGTCGGTCCAGAACGAATCGCTGCAACTCGGCCGCGACTTCGTCCGTCCCAGTTCTGCCGTCTCGCAACACCACGCAAGCCACTGTCTTCACGAGCCCTTCTTCATCCTTCCGCCCGACGACTGCCGCTTCCTGTACCGCCGGATGTTCGAGAAGTTGGTTCTCGATCTCAACCGGGCTGACCCAAACGCCGCTGACTTTCAGCATGTCGTCAGAGCGCCCGGCGTACCAGAAATATCCGTCGGCATCCTGATAGTAGCGGTCACCAGTACGAAGCCAGAGGCCGTCGATCGTGTCTTTGGATCTCTCGTGCTGGTTCCAATAACGCTCGCAGGCAGCGTCGGTCTTTACGATCAGGTCGCCCATTTCGCCCCGTGGCACAGGCTGATGATTTTCGTCTACGATGCGGGCTTCAAATCCGGGGATGATGGTGCCGCTGGACCCGGGCTTTACGGCGCCGGGCCGGTTCGCAATGAACATATGGAGCGCTTCGGTAGATCCGATGGCATCGAGAATTTCGACTCCGAAGCGTTCTTTGAAGCGGTGAAAGATCGCGGCGGGCAGACACTCACCCGCCGAGACCGCATGACGAACCGAGGAAAAGTCGGCGGGATGCTCCTCGTCTGGTGGATGACTCAACAACTTGGCGTAGTTGGATGGCACAGAGAAAAACAACGTCGGGCGAAAACGAGCGACCACTTCAAAAACGCATTCCGGTTTGGGAGGTCCGGGCAGCAGTATGCTAGTCCCGCCAACCGCCAGCGAGAAATACAGTCCATTCCCCAGCCCGTAGGCGAAGAAGAGCTTGGCTACGCTGAAGAGTCGGTCCTGTTCAGTGACCTTGAGAATCGCCTTGGCATATCGTTCCGCGCACACGACCATATCGTGCTGCAGATGCACGCAGGCCTTCGGACGCCCGGTGCTTCCCGACGAATAGAGCCAGAAGGCGGCATCATCTTTGCTCGTGCGCGCGGCGTCCAGGTGTGCAGAGCTATCGCGAATCCAGCTATCGAACGATTGTGCGCCGGTTCCATCCGCGTTGCCGACGACGACAATCTTCTCAACCGAATGGAGCGTTCCGGCGCTCAGCGAGGGCAAGAGAGAGAATAGAGAATCGCTCACAATAACCACGCGCGCCCGCGAATTGTTAAGCAGGTATTCGTAATCGGCCGGCTTCAGCAGAGTATTTACGGGAACGGGGACGGCTCCAATCTTGATCGCGCCGAAAAAGCAGGCCGCGAACTCCGGCGTGTCGAGCAACAGCAGCAAGACTCGTTCCTCGATCCGAACGCCTAACCGCTTCAGCGCATTGCCAACCCGGTTGACCGACTCGAACAATTCACGGTAGGTAACCCGGTGATCTCCGCATTCGATCGCGGCCTTTTCGCCACGGCCTTCGTCCATGTGCCGGTCGATGAAGTACGAGGCCGAATTAAATTCTTCAGGCAAGAACGGAAAGTCGATCGTCATAGACAAGTTCTGCGCGATATGGCCAAGTCCAGCGGCCGCAGCAGACATCATCCAACCTAAGCAACATGCAAAGCAACTAATACGCGCTTAGTGCCTCGACGGCCCCTTAGGGCTGCGCGCTTGAGGCTCGTACCAGGCCGATGCAAATGGATACTCAAGCGGCTCCGTCGAAAGCGCGAGGCCCGACTCCACAGTCCGGTCCGGACAAGCCGCGCCCCCGCGGCCCAGTTGCTCTGCTTTTCCGAAAGCTCGGTCCTGGCCTGATCACGGGCGCCTCGGATGACGATCCTAGTGGGATCGGCACCTATTCCCAGGTGGGGGCGCAGTTCGGATATGCGCTGCTCTGGACGATGGTTTTCTCCTATCCTCTGATGACAGCGATTCAGGAAATTAGCGCGCGCATCGGCCGGGTCACGGGAGTCGGCATCGGCGGCAATCTGCGCAAGAACTATCCCAAGCCCCTTCTTTATCTTGTGGTGTTCGCTGTATCGGTTGCCAACGTTTTCAATCTGGGCGCGGATATCGGGGCGATGGGATCGGCCGCGCAACTCATCCTGCCGGGCAATATTGCACTCTTCATCGTGATCTTCGGTGTCGGATCGCTCGCAGGAATTCTCCTGGTCCCATATTCGACGTATGCAAAATATCTCAAGTGGCTCACAATTTCTCTGTTTGCTTATGTGGGCGTCGTATTTTTTACGCACGTCTCATGGCCCGAGGTACTTCGAGCAACTCTGCTGCCGCATATCCAGCTGACGCGACAATTCTTTACCGCCTTCATCGCGGTTCTGGGCACAACGATCAGTCCGTACTTGTTTTTTTGGCAGGCCTCGCAGGAAGTCGAAGAAGTCCACCACAATCACGGCGAGAAGGCGCTCAAGCGCGCGCCGGCTCAGGCGCCCGCACAGCTGCAGCGCATCCGCATCGACACGTATGTTGGCATGGCATTCTCCAACGCGGTTGCATTCTTCATTATTTTGACCGCGGCCGCCACGCTGCATGCTCACGGCATCACCGAGATCTCGACGTCCGCCGAAGCGGCCAAGGCCTTAGAGCCTCTCGCTGGACGCTTTGCCTTCCTGCTTTTTGTTTGCGGCATCGTAGGAACGGGAATGCTTGCGGTGCCGGTGCTCGCGGCCTCCGCGTGCTACGGGATTGGCGAGGCTCGTCACTGGAAGAGCAGCCTTGAGCGGAAGCCGCGCGAGGCGATCCGATTTTATGCCGCGATCGCGGTGGCGACACTGATCGGACTCGCGCTGAACTTCCTCCACATCGATCCCGTGAAGGCTCTTTTCTGGGCCGCCATTTTGAACGGGATTGTCGCCGCGCCACTCATGGCGATCATCATGATCATGGCGTCGAGCCCGAAAGTCATGGGAAAGCTGGTAATTCCCCCGTACTTAAAAGCCACGGGATGGCTCGCGACGGCCGTGATGTTCTGTGCTTGTGTCGGGCTATTCTTCACCTGGAAATAGGCGGAGGCGGGGCGGAGAGACTGATCCGAGTGAAACCAGGAAATCGTGGTGCGAAAGGGGGGACTCGAACCCCCACGGTTTTACCCGCCAGATCCTAAGTCTGGTGCGTCTGCCAATTCCGCCACTTTCGCAAGGTCGGGAACAATAGTTTACTGCCTTTTGATCGCGGCGGGGAAGCGCCGCCGGGCGACGCTAGGCGACGCAATTCAGCCCGCAGCCTGTCTCTACCGCGTCAGCTCCGCGATCTGCACATGATAAGGCTCCAGCAGCGCGCCGGTTGCGTGATCGACACTCGCCACGGCGATCTGATAACCGACTTCCGCCTGCAACAGGCTCTATTCAGCATTCGCCAACTCGGTTTGCGCTTCCAGTACAAGAAAGATCGTGCTGGGAGCCCAATTCGTATTTGCGCTGTTCGGCGGCCATAGTCTTCTTCGCCAGATCCAGCGATTCCTTACCGGCGGCGATGCTCAATTTTGCCTGTTCCAGTTGGTGGACCGCGTTGCTGACGTCAAGCGTGACTTGCTCGCGAATTTGGCGCTCGCTGTACAAATCGCTGCGACGCGAAACCAGCGCATTCCCCATCTCGGCCTTCGCGGCGCGGTTCTTCAGCGGCAGCGTCAACGATAACTGCGCGTAGTACGTGGGATAGGTGAACCCAAAAAGCTGGCTCATCGACGAACTTGTCGTTCTATGCCCGCGTCCGTGAACTGTGTGCCTCCTAGTCCGTTACTCGCATAAGCGCCGGTCAGATCCAGTTGGGGCAGTAGGTGGTTGTGCGCTAGACGAATGCTGGTTTGATCGCGGGCCAGAGCGGCGCAGAGCAGCGTCCAACTCCGGCCGCTTCGTCAGCGCCTGCTGCAACGCCGTGGCCGTGTCGGTCGTGCGCAGTTCGCCCTCCGGTTCGGGCTTTTCCGTCAGTTCAAGATCGAGGGCCTGCAAATATGGAATCCTGGTCCGCGCCAATCGTCATCCGCAACGCATCTTCCGCCTGTTTCAGCGCGTATTCACTTTGAATGACTTGCACGCGTCGCGATGCCACCTGCGACTCGGAGCGGTAAATATCCAGCGGCGGCAGAGCGCCCAGCTCCAGCGCGCGCTTATCGTGCTTGTAAGTTGCTTCGGCCGCCTCCATCGAACGCTGCGCCACCTCCAGATTTCCGCGCGCTTCCACCACGGCCCAATATTGGCCTACCGCCTGCAGAACATTGTTGTTGACTCTGCGCAGCAAAAGTGGCGCGGGACTCGTCTACATTGCGCCGCGCGATCACCAACGGAGCTCGATTCGCAAACCGCCATCCATTCCTGAGCAACGGCTGAGTGATCTGAAAATTGAGAAGTGAAGTGATGTACGGGTTGAGAGATAGAACGAGTTGTTGGTGTAATTATTATTGCTGCCAAGGCCCGCCTGAATGTTGGTCCCGGTGGCAAACGTTTCTGAATAGGTAAACTGGGCAATCTGGGTAGTGGAGATAAAGGTAGACGAAGCTCCAGTGCCTTGCAGTTGGCTGAATGGTGCGGAACTCGAGCTGTTCACGTTGTAGAAAGTCGTAATCACGGGGTCAAACGGCGCGTGTGCGCCCAGCAGGGCGAATTTCGACGATTCAATCTGCGTCTCCTGCACTCGCACCAGGCTGTTGTTCTCCAGCGCCAGCACGACCGCATCGCGCAGAGCTGAGGCGCAGTTTTCCTTCGACGACGTAGTTGCGCAAATGCTCCGGCGCCGCCAGTTGGTCAGAGCGTACCTGCGGCGTGGCGAAATCGCGATAGCTCTCGCCGTTGTGTGCCCAGCACGGCAGCGAAAACATCAGCAGAAGGGAAGCGAGAAGACGCAGGCGAGAATGTTTCATTCCTCATTTCCTCCAGGATGTTTTGGTTCGTGCCGTGAAGATAGAAGCTGACTGCGCGCAACTTATTCCCAGCGAATTGCTTCCACCGGGTCCAGGCGCGCGGCTTTGACCGCTGGATAAATTCCGAAAACCAAACCCACCGTAATCGAGACGATGAACGCCAGCAGAATGGAACTCAGCTGTGACGATGGTCGACCATCCCGCGAGCAACGCAATCAGGCGCGACATCACAAAGCCGAACACGATGCCGAACGTTCCGCCGACAAATGAAATCAGCATGGCCTCCACTACGAATTGGCGGATGATGTCCGACTGGCGCGCGCCGACCGCGCGGCGCACGCCAATTTCACGCGTGCGCTCCAGAATGCTGGCCAGCATGATGTTCATGATCCCGATGCCGCCCACCAGCAGGGAAATCGAGGCGATCGCGACCATGACCGCGTTGAATAGCCGTTCCGTCCGCTTCTGTTCGGCGAGCAGTTCTGCGGGCACGATGACGCTGAAGTCTCCGGCGGAGTGATGCGACGAATCCAGAATCGCCCGTACCACCTGGGCGACCGAACCCATGTCGGCGCTGTCCCGAATGTTCAGGTAGATACCGTCGATCTCGTCGCGCACATCGCTGTAGTTGTCCTCGAGGCGCAGCATCGCGGAGTTCAGGGGGACATACATCATGTTGTTGAGATCCTGCGTAGGCACGCCCGCGACTTCCGTTTGCGAACTGAGTTGCGGAGACGCCACGCCGATCACGCGAAACCAAGTTTCGTTTGCCTTTACGTACTGGCCAATCGGATCGGCCGATCCGAACAGGCTTGAGCGCGCCGCAGCGCCCAGCACCACGACCGGCGCACCGCGAGTCTCTTCGTCGTCAGTAAAGAACCTGCCTTGCAACACGTGTAATCCCGCGATCTGCAAGTAGTTCGGATTGACTCCGTACACGGTCGGCGGATCCTGTTGCGCTTTCGGAATCGTTTTCGTGAGGGTCATCCGCTTTCTCGGCGTCGCCGCCACAATGTCATTCACATCGTCACGAATGACGCGGTAATCCTGAAATGACAGTCCCTGCGAGAGCTTGCGAACCTTCTGATGAGCCTGCCACTCGGTGGTTTCTTTCGCTTCGACAATCAGGTTGTGGACGCCCATCTGCTCGATCAGCGCCATCACTTTCTGCCGAGCGCCCGCGCCGATCGACAGCATGGAAACCACCGCGGCCACCCCGAAAATCATTCCCAGCATGGTGAGCAACGACCGCAACCGGTGCAGAAGCAAGTTCTGCAGCCCCAGTTGCATGTCGGGGAGCCACTGCTGGTAACCGCGCGGATTATGCGTATGTGGGGGGCCGACGCCGCCGTCACCATTAGGGAGTGCCTCCGCCGCCGGGTGCGGACGAAGCGCCGGAATTAGCCGCTTTTCGTGGTGCTGTCGGATCGATCAACGCGATTTCCGTGCCGGCGCCGATGCCTTCGATGGCAGCCCGGCTTTCATCTTCGGCTTGAATTTTCACTTCGCGAGGCTCAAAGTTACTGCCGTTGCGCACATATACGATGCGCTTGTCCTCTTTCAGGAATAACGCCTGGCGAGGTACGTAAAGCCCATCTTTTCGCGGATCACCATTGATGAAAATGTGGGCGGTCAGTCCCGGTCGCATCCGCGGGTCGGTGATCGACAGTTTAATGGTCACTTCGAACTTCGTGGTGGTGTCTTCGTCAAAGAATCTGCGGGTGTTGCTTCCTCCGACGGTCTTCACGGTGCCATGGAACGTGCTTCCGGGGAACGCATCAAGCTGAACGTCCACCGCCTGTCCTTCTTTTACATTGTTGCGTTCGAGTTCTCCGACCTTGGCGCTCAGTTCCATTTCTTTGGGGTCGATCACCTGCCCTACGGTTCGGCCAGGCTCCACTTGGTCGCCTTCGCGATACTCCGGCAGCGTCATCCCAGGGAAGCAGCAAAATCCACCCATCGCTCCCTCATTTTTTTCCAGCGCGACCAGGCCGTCCATCGGAGCGGTGACCCGCATCTTGTCGATGTTGGATTGCGCCTGCTCCATCGCAAGCTTCGCCTTGTTTCGTTTTTCTTCCGCCAGCGAAATCGTAGCCTGATTCGATACGCTGCGGGATTTGACGTCCTGCTCCAGTTCTGCGAGCACTCGTTTTGCCTGTTCCAGCGCGAGATCATTTTTCCGCGCATCAATGCTGCTGACCAGTTCGTTCTTTTGAACATCCAGTTCAGCACGCCGAACGTCGAATCGCGCCTTGAGCAACGCAACTTTGTCTTGCGCCGCAACAACGTCTGCGTCTGCCCTCGCCTTGGTGATCTCCTGTTCGGCCTGGAGTAACTCCGAGCGATTCTGATCCAGTTTGAAGTGCTGTTCGCTCGGATCGAACTCCATCACAAGGTCGCCCTTCTTGACGACGGTTC
Organism: uncultured Acidobacteriaceae bacterium; assembly: GCA_963722365.1. GTDB lineage: Bacteria > Acidobacteriota > Terriglobia > Terriglobales > Acidobacteriaceae > Sulfotelmatobacter. The sequence goes on along the minus strand of CAVRLM010000009.1, from coordinate 306,445 downwards.
CCGTATGCAACAGATGCGTAATTTGCAGCGCGCCTCCGCCGATAGGTGGCGCGGTCAGCATTTCCGAATGGCTGGCTTTCAATTCGCCGGTGACGTACACCTTCATGTCGAGATCGCCGCGCTTCACGCGAGTGGTGGGGATTTCGTTCGCGGTCGGCACCGTCGAAGTCCGGCGCACCGCAGCAACCACGCCAACCACGGCGCAGAGAACAACCGCTATCACCGCCCACGTAATGGTACGTCTGCGTCTCATGTTGTCCGAGGCTATTCCTTCGCCGTGGGATCTCTCAGCGCCACTTGATCTCCGGCGCTAACGCCTTTGGCGACCAAAATCTTGTCCCCGCTTCTTCTGGCGACATCGATGGTTCGCTCCTCAAACTGCGTCCCGCGCCAAACGTACGCTACATTCTGGCCAGATCGCTGAAATATTGCCTGTGCAGGAATGGTGATTGCGTTCGCCACTCGGTCTACTAGCACAGTTACTTGTCCGGAGATGCCAGGCTTGATGCGTGGATCGGTTTGATCCAATGAAATCTCCAGGTTGAAGTTGCGCGTAATGGGCCAGCCGCTGGAAAAGTCCATGGTCGCGATGGAGCTAATCTGCTCAATGTGGCCGGTGAATTGACGGTCCGGAATCGCGTTCAGTTGCACGGTCACCGACTGCTTCGCGGCGAGCCGGCCGCGTTCCGTTTCGTCGATTCGTGCCGAGATGCGCAGCGTCGTGGCATCGGGTAATTCCGCGATTGGGGCACCCGGCCAGGCGCGATCTCCCGGGTGGTACGTCGTCATGTTCGACCCAGACCAATGCTGCAACAGGCTGATGATTCCCGCCGAGGGTGCGCGCAAAGTCATTTGCGACAGTGCACGCTCGGCCCGCCGCACGTCAAATTGCGATTTCTTGCTGGCCTGTATCTTGCTTTCTATCGTTGCCTGATGAAGAGCCTGATCCGACTTCTGTTTCGTTTCTGCTTCTTGCAACTTCTGCTCGGCATCGGCCAGTTTCAGCTTCGCTTCTTGTCCTTCGATCTTGGAGACGATCTCCTGCTTACTCGCCTCAAGTTTGGCGCCTTCCACGTCGTAACGCGCCTTCAGCACAGCGGTTTTGTCTTCTTCTTCGGAGATCCGCGCCTGAGCGCGAGCTTGAGCGATTTCAGCTTCCGCCGACTTGAGAGCCGAGCGAAACTGCGCCAGATCCTGCTCCGTCTTCGTTTTGTCGAACTCAACTATCACGTCCCCGGCCTTCACCGGGGCGCCCTCAGCCGGGACTTTCACGATTTGCAAATCGCCGGCCTCCGCGGGTGCGCTGATGCTGACCGACTTCAGCGCTTTCACCTCGCCGCGGAATTGCGTTGAGTCGAGAAATTCGCCGCGCTTCACCTCGATGGTGGGAACGGTTGGCGTTCGCTTTCCCAGTCGGACCGCGCCCAACACAACGCCGCTCCCGGCCAGCAGGATGATCACGATGGCGAATACTTTGCGTTGCATCGAAAGTTGGCGGAAGCGCTTGATCATCACGAACCATGCCCCGGCGCAGCAGCCTGGACGGAATTCGATCCGGCGCTCTGCTTCGCGGTGTCGACATCGACCGCGGCGGAAAGATCGGGCATCAACTTGGGATCATTCCCCGCGATCGACACGATCACCACAAACGAACGGAGCTTGTTGGAAAAGTCTCCGCCTTCTCCGATGGGCGACAGTTGATCAATCCTGGCTTGAAACACCAGCTCCGGATACGCATCCAGCCGAACCTTCGCCGTCTGTCCCAGCTTCAGGCTCGGGAAATCCTGTTGATTCGCCAGCACGCGCACTTGCATCGCCGTGGGATCGACAACCTGCATGAACGGCACACCCGGACGCACCTGGTCGCCTTCCTGCACTTCTCCCATCGTCCCCTGCTTCCAGATCGTATTGAGCACGACCACGCCGTCGAGCGGCGACCGAATCTGCATCAGGTCGGCGTTGGCCTGGGCGTGCAACATAGTCTGCTGCGTGCGATCGCGTTGAATCTCTAAAATGCGAATGGCCGCCTGCGCCGCCTTGCGCTTCAAATCAAAAGTCTCACGGAGTTGCTCGAAGGTGGCTTTCGCTTCGTCAAGGTTTTCCTGATTCTTCTCCGCATCGATGCGCGAAACGATTTCCGCCTTCTGCATTTCCAGTTCGGTCTTGCGAAGATTGTTTTCGGCCTGGCGCAGTTCGGTTTCATCTTTGGCGCGTGCCGCGCTCTCTTTGGCCTGTTCTTCTGCGACCTGGTCCACAAGCTTGGAGTATTCCGCCTGCTTGTCGACGAAATCGCGCATCTGCGCCTGCCGGTCAAACTCCACCAGCGGATCTCCGCGCTTCACTCGCGTCCCGCCCGCAGTCATGTGGACGATCGTCAGCGTAGATACTTGCTGGCCTTCGAGCAGCGGTGCCAGGATCGCGCGTGACTGCACCGCCTCGGTGGTTCCCTTAAGACGCAGAACTTGGGTTGAATCGGCGGCAGAGATCCTGGTCGACCTTCCCGTGGCCGCAGGATTGCTGCGACTCCGGCTGAAGACAAAGACGATGGCTCCGACGACGATCAGGGCCGCCAGCACGATGATCCAGACCCGACGATTTTTGGACGGCTCTGGATCGTGCGGTTTTTCCGGTTGTGTCCCGGACTCTTCAGGTGAAGGGTATGACTCGGGAATGATTTCCGCCGGAGCAGTTGGCATGTCAGGGGCACCCCGCCGTAGGAACCTGGTTTTGAACCAGGAGTTGCCTGCTTACTGGCGTTACTAAGTTATCTGACTACGCGCCCGTTTCCAAGCATTATCAGATCGAACAGACTTTGTACACTTGCGGTCCCCTTGCAGATTTTCTTCGGGTCGGGGCCAAAGGCGTTAACAACAACTTCGAGGGCCGTAGCGCCGCCGTTTCCGGCGTTAGGCAGCACGCATGGAAGAAACCTGCGGCCACGACGGAGGATCGAGGCCACTTTCGTGTTCCGAGAGGGGCGCAGCCTTGAGCCGCGCCCTCTTCGCAAATGAAGTTATTGCACTTCGTTGAGCTTTTGGTAGATCAGCATGGCTACCAGGACCAGCAGAAATACGCCGGACCCGATGCTGAAGACCCGGACCGGAAGCGTGAGCCGGTTGACCTTCGTCAACAACTCGGTCTGCTCTTCCTGCATGTGTGAGTTATGGTCGTCCAGAAATAACTGATCATCCTCGTGCATGGTGAGGGTGCTCTTGTAAATCAGGAGGATGATCAACCCTACAGCGAAAATCCCGAATGCAAATGCTACGACAGTCAGCGTCATAAGCCACCTCGGCGATCCAACCCAAGTTTCAGCGGCTTTCCACTTCCTGAGCGGGGCGCGCAAAACCCCGCGTCCAGTCCCGGGGGAAGGCCCTAACGGCACGATTATAGCCCTGTTGGCAAGCTCCGGCGCCGAATTAATCCTTTGTTCGGAAGCCGTTACAGAGCAGTCAACAATAGCGACTTCCCGAGGAGAATACGCATCCAACCAGTAGCAGTTTCCGCAATCAATGTTTGTGACGGAAACCACATATTGCTATAATCGAACAGCTTTAAAGCCAAGGAGATACGAATGGCCACCACAACCGTCCCCGAAGTCACCAAGAAGGCTGCCCCAGTCACTCTAACCGCCAACGCTGTCAGCAAGGTGAAAGAGATCATGGGCCAGCAGAATCCCGTTCCCGCCGGCTTGCGCATCGGAGTGGTAGGGGGCGGATGCTCCGGCTTCTCCTATTCCATGCAGTTCGAAAACGGCGCCGGCATGATGGACAAGACGTTCGAAATGGAAGGCCTTAAGGTATTTGTCGATGCCACGTCCGTGATGTACTTGAACGGCTGCATCGTCGACTACGTCGAAACACTCGAAGGCGCAGGCTTCAAGTTCGAGAATCCCAACGTAAAGAGCACCTGCGGCTGCGGCAGTTCGTTCAGCGTGTAACATTCTCTCGTAGCGACGGACGCATTCCGTCCGTCATTATGCCAGGAAGTGCACTCCAGCAGAAATCAAACGGCCTCATCTCACTGATGAGGCCGTTTACATTTTAGGAGCCCGTGCCCGAACTAGGTGGGAAAAATGTGGGGACAGCCGCCCTTGGCTGTTCGCCGCAGCACGGCCATTGTTATTGCGGCTGCTGCTGCGGAGAATACCCCGGCTGATTCGGCTGCGCCGGCGCCTCGTTGGAAGGCGGGTTCTGGTTATTCTGAGTTCCCGTCGGAGCAGTTCCCAGGCCAGTTGAACCTAAGCCAGTGCCGAGCCCGCTTTGTCCGTTCTGCCCGTTAACGTTCTGCATTCCGGGCTGGCCAATTCCCTGCAGTTGCGGCTGGTAGGGCGTTTTGATGAGCATGCCCTGATCTTGCGCCGGATCGTAAATAAATACCCAGTCCTTATATTTCTTCTTCTTGTTGAATTCGCGAATCGTCGTGTCTTTGCTCGTGGTCGCAACGCCGATGATCGGTCCCCCAATGATTTGTCCGGACCCAATCTGGCTACTTCCCAGCGTCGAACTGCCCGGTCCCGACGAAGTCGTTCCCGCGTTATCGCCAGCATCGCCTTTATCCGCAGGCGTTCCGGGCTGCGAGGAGTCGGAACCGTTCCCCGCGGTTGTTGATCCCGGAGTCGTCGTTGGCTGCTGCTGGTTCTGAGCGAACGGCGAGTTGGAATTCGCTCCCATCGCGCTGTTGGCGCCGAGGGCTGCGGACTGTCCGAACCCAGTGGACCCGTTCAATCCTCCGGCCGCGGCCAACCCGTTGGCGCCGGGAACCACGCCACCACCGACCCCGCTGAGCGACATCTGAACTTCCCCGAAGTGCAGCAGCTTGAAGTCTGCGCACTTCGTGTTCTTGCAGTTCATCGGATCTTTATAGCGCTTGCGCAGAAAACGGAGGTTGCTGGTGTTTTCCAGGTCTTCGATCTTGGTAGGATAGCGTCCGAACTTCTTGTAATACGCCCGAATGGCTCGCGAGTATTGCACTCCCCGATGAATGAGTTCCTCTTCGCGGTCGCGCTTGATGTCGAAGGCGATGGAGGACGCAATCACTCCGGCAAAGATGGCCATCACCGCCATCGCCAAAAGCAGCGTCAGCATGATGTAGCCGTGATCGTCTCGCCGGGCAGGATTTCGTCGAATTTGTGAATTCCACTTCATAAGAACACAGGTTTCAAAGTTTCATAGTTTCAAGGTTTCGAAGTGCAGTCGGCCGATGGCCCGAACCTTGAAACAACGAAACCTTAAAACCTGACTTCGTTTCATCCCTGCGTGAGCGGGATATTTTGCGGCGGACCGCTATACACCATGTCCTGAATCTCCACCGAGGTGGGCGAAATGCGAATCACTTTATACCGCCGGTTCACGATCTCTCCCTCGCCCGCCACGAAAACATCTTCCCCTTGCTTCAGGAAGATTTTTTTCGGCTCGCCCGGAGAACTGGCAAAACCATAAAACTTCAGCGGAATCGGCGGCGGCGGAGGAATCGTAGGTTTCTGGTACCCCGGGTCTACCGGCTTCAGGTCGGTCGCACCGGAAGAACCCGGCTTGGGAATAACTACCTCTTCCGCCTGCGACACAAAGATATTTCGATTGTTGCCGGCATAGATCGTCTGCTCGCTCAAAGCCAGCAGATCGAGCCGTAGCGTCGGATCGAGATTTTCCACGCGCGGCTTCTTCTTCGATTTCGGTCCCAGACGAGACGGCGTTTTAACCGCTGCCACTGGAGCCGCAGCCTGTGCGTTCGAGCCCGGCGTGGACGATCCCGTAAACATCGGGATGAACACATACGCTACGGCGATTACCGCCAGCACGCCGAGCACGATCGCCCACGTCGTCTGTTTCTTATTTTCGAATCCCAGTTGCACTTACGATCCCGCCTTCAAATACGTCTCCACCTTCATGTCAAGCCGCACCATGCCTTGCGGCTGCCCGCCGAGGGTGACGCTGTCGATGATGAAGAACATGTCATCGCGTTCCAATGCGTTGATGAAGTGGGCCAACGAGCCATAGTTGCCCGCGAGATTCCATTCCATCTCCACCGGTTGCAGGCCGCCCTCTTCGGCTTCTTTCAACTTGTATTTTCCCTGATCGATTTTCACGCCGTTGGCCGCGGCGACCTTGCCAAATTCCGTCAAAATTTGCGATTCCTGGGTAGGGAAGCGCTTCTTATAAAAATCGGTGATCTGATGCCCCGCCACCACAACCTTCTTCGGTAAATCTTTCAGGGGCGCGACCTCGCGCGTCTTGGTGATGAGTTCGGCCTGCAGCGTGTTCATCTCCTGCCGGCGCGTCTCAGCCGAGCCGACCAGCGGCGAAAAATAAATAATGGCCGCCAGTAGATCGACGCCCGCCAATATGGCGAGGGCGACCTTCAGATTCTTCCGGGTTCGCCGCAGATCGGGCATCAGTGCTTACCTTTCGCGGGCGCTGTCCTCGGCCGTGTTCCACCCTGGGATTTCGTGTCCGTTGTCTTCGGTTTCGATTCCGTCTTCGGTTTTGTGTCGGTCTTTGGAGCCGAAGCCCCAGCCGACAGCGGCTCAGGAATGTAAACGGCGGCAATTTCGAACTGCTCGGTATCGCCGGTCGTGCCCTGTAAAAAGTGTTCGGAAATAATCTGCGTCTGCGCGAAGCGCCGCGACTCTTCCATGCGGCGGGCCAGTTCCAGCGCCCGCTCCCGCGAATCGCCCGCCACCATCATCTTCAGCCCCAGTTGATTGTCCTCGTCCAGTTGCGGGCTGATCGATTCCAGGTGCACGCGCGGAGGCATTACTTTTTCCAGATTTTCCAGCACCCGCGTCCACGAGAATGCCTTGCGCTCGATCAGTTCATTCAGAAACTGTGACTGGTCGCGAGTGCTGCGGTTTTCCGGAAGATTGAGAATTCTCTCGGCGTTGGCGCGCAGTTCATCGCGTTCGGCAATCAGCGTCCGCTTTTCCCTGATAGCCTGCCGGTCGCGCCGGGCATTCACCCATCCGGTCACATCCAGCGCCAACAGCACCAGCGTCAGCAGTCCGAGCGCGCCCACAGCCGTACCCCAGCGCATCCAAAACTGCCGCGCATCTTCATACGGCTGGCTCGCGAGATTGATATCAAGACGCATAAATTCAGCTGTCAGTAGTTGGTAATCAGGAGTCAGTGAGTCTTGCTGACCACTGACTACTGGCTACCGACTAGCTCCTAGGCAATCAACGCTCCCACTACTCCTGCCATTCTCCAGCGCGGCACCGTGCCGCCGGTGCTCGCCCCCAATTGCGCGGACGATACCAGTTCCTGCACTTCCGCTCCCGTCTGCGCGCGCAGCGCAGGCGCCGCGCCACCCGACTCCGGAAGCCCGGCAACATAAATCCGCTCAATGTTCAGGTGATACGTGTCCTGAAAAAACACCACCGAGGGGTAAACTTCCTCCGCCAGTTGCTCTCCAGTAATCGTAACTCCACGCGTATTTTCCAGCGTGCGGAACAACTGCAACTGATCTTCATTCAGGATCGCAATGCTGGTCGTGTGCGCATCCACCTTGATCACGAGTGTGGGCACTTTGCCGTCGGCCGCTCCGATCGCCGCCAGCGTCGAGGGCAGCACCACGCCGGGATTGAATCCGGCTTCGCGGAACGCGTTCTCGTAGTCCTCGAGCACGCCCGCCATCGCCACCGCCGCCACTACTTTCAGTTCGTCTTTGACCTTCTGCGCGTGGTAAGAAACCTTCGCCTTGTCCACGTCAAACGGCAAAGACTTCTTCAACCGAAATCGCACCACGCCAAGAGCCTCTTCGTGATCGGAGGGCAGGGTATCGAATTCCACCAGCATCACGCGCACCGCCGCGTCGGGAACAATCGCAATCACGTCCCTTGCGCGCCCCGCCACGCTGCCCAGGGCTTCTTCAATGCCGGTTCGCACCGAGGCTCGCTGCCGCAAATTATTTTCTACCAAGTCGGGAATCACGCTGCCCGGGGCGAGTTCGCGCGCCGCAGAAGCCTCCAGGCCGCCTCCGTGTTCGGAGAAGCGCCCCGCCAGCACCCGGTCCACCGCGATTTCGCAAGCCAACTTAGGCTTCGGTGTATTTGAAGTTGGACTCATTCCTGAGAAACGCCCCTGACCAAACCTTCACTAAAATCAGAACCCGAATCACCCACAAATGCAATAGCTGAAAGGGCACCGGAGAAATCGTAGCGCCGCCGTCTCGGCGGCTGTCGTGGAGGTGTCCCGCCCGCACGTTTCCGCCCGAGTGCCCAGACATTATTTTCTTCCTTGAACTTAGCGCATCGCCTCGATGAAGGTGACCTTGTTGATCTCTTTCAGCGTGGTCATCCCCAGCCGCACTTTGTCGAGCGCCGACTCGCGCAGGAAGCGCATCCCCTCATCGCGGGCGGCGCGCCGGATTTCCGACGTCGGCTTCTTGGCCAGAATCATCTCGCGAATGCGGTCGCTCAAATCCAGCAACTCGTGGATCGCGGTTCGCCCGCGGAAGCCCGTGCCCGCACACTCAATGCACCCTGGCCCTTCATAGAGCGGAACCTTGCCCCACTGCGCCGGATCCAGTCCGCTGGCTTCCAGCACATCTGGGGCATAGTGCACCTCCGTGCGGCACGATTCGCAAATCAACCGCACCAGCCGCTGTGCCAGAATGCAGTTCAACGCGGAAACAAAGTTGTAGGGCTCGACGCCCATATTCAGGAATCGTCCAATCACGTCGACCACGTTGTTGGCGTGAACCGTGGTGAACACCAGGTGCCCGGTGAGCGCCGATTGGATGGCGATTTGCGCCGTCTCGGTGTCGCGGATTTCGCCGACCATGATCTTGTCCGGGTCATGACGCAAAATCGATCGCAACCCGCGGGCGAAAGTCAGTCCCTTTTTCTCGTTCACCGGAATCTGCGTAATCCCGCGCAGTTGATACTCAACCGGATCTTCGATGGTGATGATCTTGTCTTCGTCGGTCTTGATCTCGTTGACTGCGGCGTACAGCGTGGTCGTCTTTCCGCTCCCGGTAGGCCCCGTTACCAGCACCATGCCGTAGGGTTCTTTGATATAGCGCCGGAACTTGCGCAGGTCTTCTTCGTCAAATCCCACCACGTCGAGCGTCAACGTCCGGAACTTCTCGCTCATCGACTCTTTGTCGAGCACGCGGAGCACGGCGTCTTCGCCGTGAATCGACGGCATGATCGAAACGCGGAAGTCGATCGCGCGCCCGTTGTACTTCACGCGGAAGCGGCCGTCCTGGGGTACGCGCCGCTCGGAAATGTCGAGCTCGCTCATGACCTTGATACGCGAAATGACGGTCGAGTGATGTTCTTTGCCGATGGGCGGCATGGCCTGTGTGAGCACGCCATCAATACGGAACTTGATGACCACCGAGTCGTCGCGGGTCTCAATGTGAATGTCGGACGCGCGCCGCTGCAACGCGGTGAAGATCGTAGTATCGACTAGGCGGATAATCGGGCTGGTATCGCCCGCCGCCGTGAGCTTGTCGATGCTGAGGGTTTCTTCCGCGCCGGTATTCTCGTCCTCGCGGATAATCTGGAAGCCTTCGCTCGCCTCTTCCAGCACGCGCTGCGACTGCTCCGTCTTCTTGAGAATGTCGGAAATCTGCTTCAGCGTGGAAACTTTTGTGATGATGCGCTGCTTCAACAGCAGACTGATCTCATCGATCATCATCAGCTGGCTGGGATCGGCGATCGCGATCGCCAACTTGCCGTCCTGCGTTTCTTCCAACGGAACAAAGTTGTACCGGAACATCAACTCGACAGGGATTTTTTTGAACAGCTCATGATGAAGTTCGAAGCCGGAGAGGTCGACGAATTCGCAGCGATACCGCCGCGCCACATCCTGCGCGCGTTCCAGGTCGGTGATGGGATTGCCCGTCGGGCTGATCGGCCCGCCGTTCCCACCGTTTACAAATAATGATTTCTTGTCAGCAGTTGCCATTCGTTTACCCGCGCCCGCGTTCGCAAATCCCTTCTTCAGTGCACTCCCAGCGTGAAGATCGGCAAATACAATGAGATCAACACGCCACCCACGAAAATCGCCATCACGATCAGAATCAAAGGCTCAATCAGCGCCATCGATGCGCCCAGCGCCGTCTGCACATCTTCCTCATAAAACTCTGCCACCGAATTCAGCATGGCCGGCAGCGCTCCGGTGGACTCGCCGACTTCAATCATTTCCACCGCCAGCTCCGGAAAAATCTTCTGCTCCTCCAGGCTGCCCGCCAGCCCTTGTCCTTCGCGGACCCGAACACCCGCCCGCATCACACCTTTTAAGATGCGCCGGCTGCTCATGGAGGCACCCGCGGTTTCCATCGCCGGCACCAGCGGCAGTCCGCCCTGCAACAGCGTGGACAGCATCCTCGAGAAACTGGCCACTTGGTGCTTTAACCGGATATCGCCCAGCAACGGCACGCTCAAGATCACCCGATCAATGCGGTCCGCTCCACGATCCGTTTCTTTCCAGCGCCACACCAGGAACCCGAAGACCACTAGCGCAACGGCGACATAGGGAGCGTATTTCTGGGCGTTCACGCCAACGTCCAGCATGAACACCGTAATCGAGGGCAGCTTCGCATCCAGACTGTTAAACAGGTCTGCAAATTTCGGCACCACGTAGGTGAACAGGAACGTCACCATGATCAGGACCACGGTGACCAGCAGCGTGGGATAGATCAGCGATACAAACAACTTCTTGCGGAAGGTCATCGCCAGCCGCTGAAACATGATGTAACGCGTCAGCACCTCGTCGACGTTGCCGCTCTTCTCGCCGGCCATCAGTGTGGTGGTGTAAATCTTGGGCACGATCCCCTGCGCCGCGAACGCATCGGAAAGCAACTCTCCGCCCTTCACCCGGTCCCTGACGTTCTCCAGAATCTGCCGCAACTGCGCGTCCTTCTGCCGTTTGATCAGTAATTCCAGCGAGTTCAGGATGGGCAGTCCGGCCCGAATCAGCGTCAGAAACTGCTGGTTAAACACCAGAAACGTGTTCTGCTTCAGCTTTCGACGCCGACTCAGAGAAATGCCCGAGGTCAGCATTCCCTGGGGCTTCACCCAGTAGACGAGATAGCCCTGCTGCGAAAAGCGGTCGCGCACCTCGGCTTCCGAGTAGCCCTGCTCGATGTGCTGCTGGACTCGTCCGCGATCGTCCGCGATTTTGACTACAAATTCCGCCATTTGCCAACTTTTCCCCTCGTTTTCTGGAGGGTCGCCCTAGCGCTCAGTCTAACATTCCACTTACCATTCTAAGCCGCTGCCCACCCGGATACAGCCACCTCGAAGTACCGCAAGTAACCTCAATGGATAGTGCATTGCAGCCCCAACTCGTTCCAAAATTTACGACTTTAAGGCTCTAACCCACCTTCCACGGTCTCAGTCCCCGCCGGAGGCTTGAAATCAAACCGGCCGTCCGCGATGGCCACGTCTTCCTTCATGTCGCCGAACCGGTATTCCGTAGCCGCCCCGTCCACTTCCTGGATCACGATCCGCGCAATGCGATGATCTGGCGTCACCTCGACCAGAACCTCGCTGACCCGATCGGCCAAAGCCTGCGGCACCCCGCGCAAGACTACATTCCCTGATGCCAGCGGTGCTACATCTGGAGCTAGAGATAATCCCCGCAACTCTTTCTCTAATTTGGTCTTACCCAATAAGAATGCCAGCGGAGATCGAAGGTCTTCCAGCTTGTTCGCCTGCGTTTTCCGCGCCTGCCGGTCGGCTGGGACGTAAAACCACGCATCTTTCCCATCGCTGACAAACAGCTTCTCCCTCGGAGAACGGTACTCCCACCGCATCTTGCCGGGTTTTTTCAGCCAGAGCGTCCCCGTCTCGGTGCGCTCCATCCCCGACCCGCGATAGACCTCGGTAAACTCCGTCTCGAGGGAACGCAGATGGTTGTAGTGTGTATCCACCGCTGCTGCCAAACTCTTAACGTCGGCAGCGAGGCCAGCCGAGCACAGAACGCTCGCTGCCATAGACACCACGATTGCAAAGCGAAGCCGAAGAGATCGCATCAATAAGTTGTCACCGGGTACCCCGCCAACATGTCAGCCCCTCACGCGAACTCGGGAGGGAACATGGGGCAGGCTCCAACTGGGGGACGCCTGCAAGGATTGTAAGCCGGGACACGGCACTTGTCATGCTTGACTTCGAACGAATTCCCGGCCGTTCACCTTTGGCTGCTGAACAATGAGTACTGCGCCGCTCCCGCGATCTTCCTCAGCCGTCCGTTCTCGGTCAGCGTGTGCTCCAGCAGCGGATTGTGATAGAGCACATACACCGGCCTGGGATGCTTCAGCAAGGACTCCCCCAGGTTCGCGACCACACGACGCATCCCCGATTCCGGGAAGGGATTGAAAAGAAAAATCACCAGCGGTTCATCGGGAAAGGAATAAGTAGTGGCGTCGGCGCAGATCGCTTCCAGCGCGAAGCACTTCTGCGATTCGCTTTTGTACTTCCGCAAATTCTCCTGCGCAATTGCATGCAGAGATGGCAGCAGTTCCACGCCGATGATTCTCCGAAACGGATAATCCGATGCCATCAGCAGCGTTCGTCCCTTGCCCGACCCCAGATCGATGAACGTGTAATCGCGGAAGTTAAGGGTTGTCTGCCGGGGCCCGGGTGTTTGTTGCACTGCGTCGAGCATCTCGTGAAAGGCAACTGGTTCTGTAGGTTGATAAGCGGAATGAAACATTCCGATCAACCGGTCGCGCCAACCCACCGCGCCGCTAGTCGTGTTGACGCGGTAATCCCAGTCATACTCGGCGTCGCCGTAACGCTGCCGCAGACGTTCGGGCGTTGAGTCTCGCGCGTATTCCCACAAGACCGCGGCCAGCCGCCGCGTGGCAGCGATCCTTCCTTCATAGCTCGCAGAGTACCTCCACCACTGCCAGACCGTTCGCAGCACACTGATTTGCGGAGGGGAATCCATTTTGAGGTGAAGAACTCATGATAAGGGAATCAAGACGTCACGGGTTCAATTCCAGGGAGTCATCCTGAGCGGAGCCGTTTTTCAGGCGGAGAGAAGAGCTTGTCCTGAGCGCAGCCGAAGGGATTCTAGCGCGGGTCGTAAAAGCGATTGCGATTACTGCACGCTCTTCGCGTGGAACTTCGGTGGCCCCGGTTTATACCCCGGAGGCGTCCCCAGCGTGATGAAAGGGAAGTCGTCCGGGTTTTCAACGAGGACGTGCCCGTCTGCGCTCAATTTGTAAGCGTGGCCGTCAGGATCCACCGGTATGCCGCGCAAATGTTCCGCCGCGACGATCTCCGAAATGCTGCTGGGCAGTCGTCCGGTTCGTGTGCCGAACTGTGTGACCAGCGCCTGCAGGTTAGTCACATCTTCGTCCACCCGCAGCGCACGCAAATGTTCGATCGCGTTCTGCCGGATGTTGGCTTCCTGGCTGGACTCGTACGTGGCGCTCCACAGCATGCGAGAAGTAGAGAAATCGCCGGCGTGCATGGCCATCTGCGCGGCCATGATCTGCATAAACGGATGTGCGTTCGGCACCTTCGAGCCTCGCTCAAAGGCTGCCGCAGCGTTCCGGTAGTCTTTCAGTTCGGTGTAGTAAACGAAGCCGAGGTCGTAATAAAGCCGCCAGTTGTCGGGATTGTGTTCGATCCCATACTCCATGAGTTGAATGGCCCGCACCGGTTCGCCGGCGCCGTTCGGCGGTTTCGGCGCCAGGAAACTCGCACCGAATTCGTACGCAGGTATCAAATGCGGATCGAGCGCTGTCGTGATCTCCAACAGCGGCGCCAGTTCGTTGTAAGTGTGCGCCATATCGAAGTGGCGGTGCCCGAAATACTGCACCGTGCGTGTCCAGTAGATGCAAGCCATCAAGCCATCAAATCCCAAACTTGCGCGCTTCACCATTTTTGGGGAGTTGATGTAGAGCGCGTCCTCAATGCTGCCCTTCGGGCGGATCTGATCCAGTCGCCGCAACAGCAGAATGCACGCCACCAACGACAGCACCAGGCAAGCAGCCGCAATCGCAGTGGTGCGCCGCCGGGCGATCATCGGCCAATTCCTCGCTTGGGGTAGTCAGGTTGACGTGGGGACAGCCGCCCCGTCGACAGGCTCAGGGCAGGCTCCCGGCTGTCCAATCGAGCGAAGCTCGACAAGGTCCTTCGGTGCCAATGCCACCAAGAAAATGAAAGTTGGCAGAAGGCCAACACGCTCACCCATGTCATTTCAGATTCCTGCGCTCAAAAATCAGGATTGCGCCGCTCAATGCCATCACTGCATAGAACAACGCATAGAGCGTATTTTGCAGAATCAATGGCGAGCCGATCGACTGCTGGTGCGCCACCAGGTTGATCACGTTCAGCGCCGAGAAATTCGGAACCAGGTACGCCGCCGCCGTCGCGAACCACCGTGTCATCCCGTGCGCCATCGCGGCAAACCCTCGCAGATCATCGGCGAAGCTGCCAATCACAAACAGCGAAAATGCAAACACCGCGGATAGCAGCGGCGACGAGAACGAGGAAAACAGCAGCGCCAGCGAACAGATAATCAGAAACTCCAGAACGATGAAGTACAGCGCCACCAGGATCAGCGCATCCGGCTTCGAAAACTTATGCGCCACATACAGCAGCGCTCCAAAGACTCCGATGGCCATGAAGAACGTGTTCACGACCAGGGTTCCGGCCAAGCCAAAGAACTTGCCGATAATGAATTCCCACCGCCGTACCGGCCGAGACAGCACCGTGTAGAGCGTACGCTTTTCAATTTCCTTCGAGACCAGGCCGATCCCAATGAAGATTGCAATGACCACACCAAACATCGAGACCGCGGTCAGCCCCAGGTTGATCACGACCAGCCGCTCGATCTCGATGGAAATCTGTCCCACAAAAATGGCTGCGCCTGAAAGTAGCAGCGCGAACGCGATCAGGTTGTACAGCACGCGATCGCGCACCGCCTCGCGAAACGTGTTCGATGCGATGTAAGCAATGCGCGGAATCATGACGTCACCCCCGCAGTGGTTTGGGAGTGCTGCAACTTCTCCACGAAATAGGCTTCCAGCGAAGTGCGCAGCGGCGTTATCGCGATCAACCGGATGCGCTCGCGGCGCAGCGCGTCAATCGCCGCGTCCTGCTGTTTTTCAGGGAGCACCGCGCGTACCGTCTCCCCGGTCACGTGGCATTCCGCACCGAGCGCCTTCATCGACGCCGGAATCAGCGAGCCCTGCCAGATGACCTCCACCTTGCCCTGCACGGTCGAAGTCAAATCCTCCACCGCTCCGACGCCGCGCAACTCGCCTTTGTGAATAATGGCGACCCGATCGCAAAGCGCTTCGGCGTCGGAAAGAATGTGGGTCGAGAAAAATACCGTCTTGCCTTCGTGCTTCAGTTGCTCCATCAGGTCGCGCACTTCGCGCCGCCCCAGCGGATCCAGTCCCGACATCGGCTCGTCGAAGAACACCAGCTTCGGATTGTGCAGAATGGCTTGCGCGATTCCCGCCCGTTGCAGCATTCCCTTCGAGAACTTGCGCAACTGCACGCCCTTAATGTCCGTGAGGCCGACCCGCTGCAGCACTTCTTCCACCCGCTGCTTGCGGCCTTTTGCCGGAACTCCCGACAATTGTCCGTAGTAGTCGAGCAGTTCGTGCGCGGTCAGGTAGTCGTAGAAATAGGGCTGTTCGGGGAGGAATCCAATCTGCGCTTTGATCTCGGGATCAGTCCAATCGTGCCCCAGGATGCGAGCGCTGCCAGCAGTCGGGAACACCAGCCCCATCAGGATCTTTAGCGTAGTCGTCTTACCCGCTCCATTGGGCCCAAGAAATCCAAAAATCTCTCCCTCTTCGACCGTGAGATGGAGCGGCTGCAAGGCGCGCTTGGGCCGCTTGCGCCAGAAGCCCACCATGTACGTTTTTTCCAGTCCGAGGATCTCAATCGCCGCCATGCTGCTTAGAACCTGCCAAAAAAAATATTTCCCGCAAAATATTATAAGCAACACTGAGCGCGAGAAGATCACCCTCGTAGTTACGAGGGTCACTGCACATTGAGGCCGTAGCGGGGCCATCTCGCCCGCGTTAGTTGTGTATTCCGATTCGACTGGTGGGATTTTGCGAGCCGAGTCTCAACCTGACATGAGACCGGCTCGCCAGGAAGTTTGCTACTGTGCCACCGGGAATGCCAGGCACGATGCCAGGTTGTTCACCGGAAGGTCGCCTACGCTACCCATTTGCGAACGTAATACGCCATCATTGGTCGAGCAGTAATCGTGGTTCCCCGTGGAGTGCATCGACATCGGGGCGCTCGCTGCTACGAACGCGGCATTGATGGTGGCGCCGGCCGGAGTAATTCCGGTCGCGAGATAGTAGTATCCGCTTTTGCCCGTGCTGCCCGGCGTAGACGCCGAGAGAAAGCTGTCGAGCAGGCAAGCTGTGGTCGACGACGGCGAACAAGGCGTCGCTCCGCCCAGCGTCCCAATGTCGGGAGCATACCCGATCGTCGGATACGCAGTGTAGTACGCAATCTCCGAGCTCTTAACGGCGCTCAACGACCCGACGGCCGACGCTTCGTTGGCTGACAGCCGCGCCTGCAGAAGGTTGGGGATCGCGATGGCGGCGATGATCAATATGATCGCCACCACGATCAATAACTCGATCAGTGAAAATCCCTTGGTGCCTTTCATCAGAAATCTCCCGTACCTTGATTCATGAGCTGGGGAGGCACATTACTCCAATCGTTGTTGCAATCTCATGACCAATCTGCATTCGCGTTCCGCACTTTGGTAAAGTCGATGATCCTAGAGAATGAGAGACTTACGCGCAGAAGGTGAACCCCTGCTCGCACCCGTATCCTTCCCAGGAATGCGAGCTTACACAAAGTGTCAAGGTAACTGGCCGAAAAACGGTACCTGCGAAAGGCTCGATAAAAGAAGAAAGGCAGCGAACCGAAGTTCGCTGCCCTCGACTGCTAATGCTGCGTCTTGCCAGACTCAAACCCGCGTTACTGGTTGAGGGGGTTGAAGGTCTGAATGCCCGCTTCGGTGTTGGAGCAGACGCCGGCTGGATCGACTCGAACCACTGCATCTTCCTCCGCACAGAAGCCGCGGATGCCGGTCTGGTTGATCGATAGTGGGACCGCTTTGATTGCATAGCCCACGTTGACGCCGCCCGCAACCGTGCCGGTGCCAGTCGTGAACGAATAGCCGCTCTTGCCGCTGCCCGTCGGGTTTCCGTTGTTGGAGAGTACGGCGTCGATCAGGCAACTGGTGGTTGAGCTAGGCGCACAAGCCGCGCCCAACGCTCCGCCCAGGTTGGTGAGAGCCGGAGCATAACCAACCGTCGGGTACGCGCTCTGGTAGGTTATTTCTCCCGTGGTGATGGTACGAACCGAAGCGACTGCCGACGACTCGTTGGCCGCCATACGTGCGCGCAGCAAATTCGGAATCGCGATCGCTGCGATGATCAGGATAATCGCCACCACAATCAGCAACTCGATCAGTGAGAAACCTTTTTGTTTCCGCATTTCTTATGTTCTCCCAAGCCCTTGATTTACTTTGTATTCGTCTCTATAACCCGTTCGGGGTTTATGTTGCACTTGCGTGGCCGAGTCCTAGGTGACTTTGGTTCCGGCCGCATCCGGGCAAGGGGCTTTGTTTGCACCATCGGGCAGAAACTCAAGTTAATTCTAACCCTTTCTCTCACATAGTGTTGGCAAAAGCCGCCTCGGAGTGACAATCCGTGTCAGT
Source organism: uncultured Acidobacteriaceae bacterium (assembly GCA_963722365.1). GTDB lineage: Bacteria > Acidobacteriota > Terriglobia > Terriglobales > Acidobacteriaceae > Sulfotelmatobacter. The sequence goes on along the minus strand of CAVRLM010000009.1, from coordinate 288,779 downwards.
CTGGGAAAAGAACGTCATGGCGCTCTTTTCTTGCATTCTTGATCGATTGTTCGTTGAAAACCAGCGGCCTGCTCGATCAGAAAACAAAGGGCAGCGAGTGTGAACTCGCTGCCCCTATGGCTTATACCCTCCCCCAGGTATTCGCCAAAATCGAACGTGTCTTACTGGTTGAGCGGGTTGAAGGTCAGGACGCCCGCCTCGGTCTTGGAGCAAGCGCCAGCCGGGTCGACGCGAACCACTGCATCTTCCTCAGCGCAGAACCCGCGTATGCCGGTCTGGTTGATCGAGAGCGGCGTGGCTTGGATCGTGTAGCCAACGAGGACGCCACCCACAGGCGTGCCAGCACCGGTCGAGAACGAGTATCCGCTCTTACCGCTGCCAGTTGGGTTGCCGTTGTTAGAGAGGACCGCGTCGATCAAACAAGAAGTCGTCGAGGTGGGAGCGCAAGCCGAACCCAACGCGCCGCCCAGGTTCGTCAGGGCCGGAGCATAACCAACCGTCGGGTACGCTGTCTGGTAGGTCACTTCGCCAGTGGTGATGGTACGGATGGACGCGACAGCAGACGACTCATTGGCCGCCATGCGAGCGCGCAGCAAGTTCGGAATCGCGATAGCCGCGATAATCAGGATGATCGCGACGACAATCAGCAACTCGATCAATGAAAAACCCTTTTGTTTCCGCATCTCTTTATCTTCTCCCCAAGCGTTTTTTGTTATTTAAGATCTGCTGGTCACGAATGACTCAGTTGCCTTGAATCTTTGCAGTTTCTCAGCCAAACCCAGAACCGGTCGGGTAACCCGGGGTAACCCGGCAAGTCCCTTGTTATCAATAATGCCGGCCTTTGGCCTGGCCGCTCGAAGCGGACTGAGTGGCATCATTGCCAAACTGCGGCGACTCGCTTTGCCAATTTTTGTCAGGTCCAGACATTTGGTCTGGCGCAGTGGTTAGCGATTCGACAGAGACGGCTGGCCGAATGGTGCAGCCGGGGTTGGTGAGGTTTCCTTGGGTGAAGCCGCGGTTCTCGTAAAAAAAGAAAGCAGCGAGCGTGAACTCGCTGCCCATTAGGAAATGTGGAAGCCAACAGCGACCTGCCCGTCGTTCTCGGTTTGCTGACCCGTAAAGCGCTGGTTACTGGCGTAATTCTGGCTGAGGTTACTGACCGTCGTGCGGTTGAGTGTCCTCATATAATCGGCCACAGTGGAGGACCCCTCACTTGTCGACGGCACCCGCAAAGGCCAAACAATCAGAAGCGGCACCGACTGAACCTGGCAACACCGCTTCGCCCGCACCGTTGTTTGCTGCGCCTGGGAGGCAAGCTCTTCTTCTCTCTCTGCTGCTCATTGTATTCACCGTCGTGATTTACAACCAGGCGACGCACCTTTTCTTTGTTAATTTCGACGATGACCGCTATGTGACCGAGAACCCCCACGTGCTAGCTGGGCTCACCTGGAACACCGTGAAGTGGGCGCTGACGTCCACCGATGAAGCGAACTGGCACCCCTTGACCTGGATGTCGCATGCACTGGACTGCGAGTGGTTTCGGCTCAATCCCGCTGGACATCACCTCACCAGCATTCTTCTGCACACGGTGAGTGCGGTGTTGCTCTTTCTTCTTTTTGTGGCGTGCCACGCGGCGGCTGGGGCCGAGTTTTTTCGTTGCCATGGTGTTCGCGGTGCATCCGATCAATGTCGAATCGGTGGCCTGGGTTGCAGAACGCAAGAACGTGCTGAGCACTATGTTTTTTCTGCTGACCCTTGGCGCTTATGGCTGGTACTCACAAAAGCCCGACTGGAAGCGGTATTTCGCTGTCGCAGGCCTATTCGTCTGTGCCCTGGCATCGAAGCCGATGGTAGTAACTTTGCCACTGGTATTGCTTCTCCTTGACTACTGGCCGCTTGGCCGAATCCAAGGCTGGAGCGAAACCATGGAGATGTGCCCACCGCAAACTTCGCCTGGAAAACTTGTGATTGAGAAACTGCCTCTCTTTGCGCTCTCGGCTGCAAGTGCCGCGATTACTATGTATGCGCAGCGGGCAGCGGGGGCGATACCCGCGTCTACGTTTCCTCTCGGCGTCCGCCTGAAAAACGCCCTTTACTGCTACGCGTTGTACGCGTGGAAGGCAATTTGGCCAGCCAAACTGGCCCCGCTGTATCCGCATCCCGGTTATTCGTTGTCCATCTGGAGGGTCATCTTTGCGGTGTTGTTTCTGGTCGCGACTAGCGCTCTCGTGGTGAAATTCCGTTCACGCCGCGGATATCTGTTGGTGGGATGGCTGTGGTTCCTGGGAACGCTTGTACCGGTGATTGGATTGGTGCAGGCGGGCAACCAGGCCATGGCCGATCGCTATGCTTACATTCCGCTGATCGGCCTCTTTGTGATGGTTGCCTGGGGTGTGGCGGACTTTGCCGAGCGCACAAAGCTGGCCGTCCCGTGGAAAATTGTAACGGTTCTCTGCGTGCTGGCAGCGCTCTCGCTTCTCGCTTGGCGGCAGATCAGCTACTGGCGAACCAGTTTCGATTTGTGGGGGCACGCTCTCGAAGTCACGAGCAACAACTTTGTTGCGGAAGACCAGTATGGCGGAGCGCTTGTTCAGGCCGGTCGCACGGACGAAGCCTATACGCATTTTGTGCGAGCGGCGCAACTGGAGCCGGCCGACCCAGTTTCGCACACCAATATTGGCTTTTATCTTTACCAGCATGGGCGTCCGGCTGAGGCCGTGCCACACTATAGGCTTTCAATCCATTTGACCACTGATGCCCGCGTGCAGGCGACTACCTATGCCAACCTAGGCTGGGCCTATTTCGACTTGAGGGACTACGCCAAATCCCACGCCAGTTTCGAGCAATCTATTCGACTGAATCCCAACCGCGCCAACACCTGGCTTGGGATGGGGCAGATTACGGAACGAGAGAGCAACCTTCAAGAAGCAATCCGTGATTTTGCCATTTCGGTGGAAATCCAACCTAGCGCCGAGGGTTATTCGGGTCTCGGCCGGACTCTCGCCAAGACAGGGCACAAAGTTCAAGCGCTTGCCGCCTACGAACTGGCGCTGAAAATCTCTCCCGACTTTGTCGAGGCTCAGCACGCCGCCGCTGACTTGCGGCGATAAAGGTTCGGAAAATTCCAGCGAGGCTCGGAAACGACAAAGGGGCGAACGCGAAACTCGTGCCCAGGGCGTGTGGTCTCTCCCAGGTACTTCGCCACGACTCTTTCTTGATGACTGTCAGGAACAATGTTTTGCCGCATTGCGGGGGGGTAGGAGGTTTTGTCAGTTTAGCAAACGGTACGATAGCAGATTTGGTAGGTAGCCCATGACAGTAGCGTTGTCCGGATAAGCGGAGGACAGTCAGGATATCGTGGAAAAGCGGAGGGCGAGAACGGCTCGATTGGCGAATCAAAAGATCTTCTCTGAGAGCTAAAAAACAAAGGGCAGCGAGCGTGAAGCTCGCTGCCCTTTGGCGTATACCCTCCCCCGGGTATTCGCCAGAATCAAATTACTGGTTGAGCGGGTTGAAGGTCAGAACGCCCGCTTCGATGTTGGAGCAAGCGCCAGCTGGGTCGACGCGAACCACTGCATCTTCCTCCGCGCAGAAGGCGCGAATGCCGGTCTGGTTGATCGAAAGCGGCGTGGCCGAGCACCGTGTATCCGGATTGACGCCACCCACGACCGTGCCAGTGCCGGTGGCGAACGAATAGCCGCTCTTACCGCTGGCCGCCGGGTTGCCGTTGTTGGCGAGCACGGCGTCAATCAAGCAAGCCGTGGTCGAGGCTGGGAGCGCAAGCCGCGCCCAACGCGCCACCCAGGTTGACCAGAGCCGGAGCATAACCAACGGTCGGATACGCGGTCTGGTAGGTTACTTCGCCAGTGGTGATGGTACGGATGGACGCGACAGCAGACGACTCATTGGCCGCCATGCGGGCGCGCAGCAAGTTCGGAATCGCGATGGCTGCGATGATCAGGATGATTGCCACCACGATCAGCAGCTCGATCAGTGAAAAACCCTTTTGTTTCCGCATCTCTATTTTTCCTCTCGTTCGGTCTGAATGTGTTCTTGAAATCTGCTGGTCACGGATGACTCAGTCGCTTCGATATTTGCACTTGCCTCGCCAAATTCGCCAGTTACCGAAGTTCCAAGGCCAACCCCGTCGAAGAGCTTTATTTTCAGCTGCACCCTTGGCTCGATTGGTTACTACCAGTCAGTGAAACCTCTTCCGGCTGGCAAAATTCGGCAGCAACTTTGACAATTCGTGTCATCCAAAACGGTCAGCAGTCCCATATTGGAACGCGGCCCCTGGCCGGAGTTTGCGCCCCCCTGTTTCTATTTCCAAAGTCTGCCGCATCTTCCTCCTCTGCCACCCGCTCGACCGCGTAGAATATTGCGGCGCGGTTCGCAATCACATCCATGGATATTTCGAAGGATATCTTTCAAATCGACGCCGAGATCGCCCAGGCCTGGACGCTACCCGCCGAGCTCTACACCGACCCCAGCATCCTGATCGCCGAGAAAGAAAGGCTCTTCTCGCGCACCTGGCAGGTGGTCGGCCACCGAAGCCAGGTGGCAGCTCCCGGCGACTACTTCACCACGGAATTGTTAGGTGAACCTTTGTTGTTGTGCGCGGCAGCGACTCTGAACTGCGCGGTTTCTACAACGTCTGCCGGCACCGGGCCGGACCTCCGGCAGAAGGTTGCGGCTCGCGCAAACTGTTTCGCTGCGGCTACCACGGCTGGACCTACGCGCTTGACGGATCGCTCCTCAGTGCGACCGAGATCGAGGGAGTCGAAGGATTTCAGGCCTGAAGATTTCGCGCTGAAGCCGGTGCGCACCGAGGAATGGTTCAACCTGGTCTTCGTAAATCTTGATCCGCAAGCGCGGCCTCTGCAGGAAAGCCTAGGCGAGCTGCCGCGACAGGCAGAGAAGTTTGCCTTTTGCCGGGATGAAATTGTTCGAGCGCCGCACCTATGACATGAAGTGCAACTGGAAGACGTACGTGGATAACTATCTCGAGGGATATCATCTGCCCAGCGTGCATCCAGGCCTGAATCGTGAACTCGATTTCAACGCTTACGTGGTCGAGCCTTACGCGCATCATGTGCGCCAGTTCAGTCCGATCCGCGGAGCGCAGCCGGGCGACACCGTGCCCCGTCGCTACCAGGAGGCACGCGAAGATCTGACCACGGATTACTTCTGGATCTTTCCCAACTGGATGCTGAATTGTTATCCCGACAACGTCTCGCTCAACATCGTTCTGCCCCTGGAAGCGGAGAGGTCGCTGGCGATCTTTGAATGGTACTTACCGGAGAAGGATCACGGAGCGCCAGCGGCGAAGGCCTCGGTTGAGTTCAGCGACCAGATTCAGGTCGAAGATGTAGGCATTTGCGAAATCGTTCAGAAAAACCTGCACTCCAGGAGTTATTCCCGCGGGCGCTTCAGCGTGAAGCAGGAAAAAGGCGTGCATGCCTTCCATCGCATGTACGGCGAATTCATGCAGCGGTAACTGTGCCGCGGCTGCGTTAGCTGAATTCCTCGGACTTCAGCAGCAGGCAGGTCACGTCGTCGTGCTGCGGCGTATTGCCCACGAACAGATCGACCTCGGCCATGAGGCGCTTGAGCATATCGGTGGGCTCAACGGATTTGCCAGCTTCGATCGCGGCCAACAGGCGAGCCTCACCGTATTCATCCTGCCGGGCGTTCTCGGCCTCGACCAATCCATCGGTAAAGATAATCAGCCAGTCGCCCGGCGCGAGGGTAACGGTAGCAGAATCGTATTTCACATCCGGCAGGATGCCGAAGGGAAGCCCACCGACATCGAGGCGCTCAACCTGTCCGCTGGCGCGGCGCAGGATGGGATTGTTGTGGCCGGCGTTGATGTAGTCGACCGTCCGATGGACCGGATCATATTCCGCCAGAAACGCGGTCGTGAAACGCAATCCGCCCTGGCTGTTCGAGCACGCGTAGCGGTTCATATTCGCTGCCAGTTCGGGCAACGCCACCTGCGCGGTGGAAAGCGTCTTGAGGCTGGCTTGAAATGTGGCCATGAGCATTGCCGCCGGAATGCTCTTGCCGGCGACATCGGCCACTGCGAGGACGACGCGGTTCTCTTCATTCGTGTGGCCAGGGCGGGGAAACACGTCATAGTAATCGCCGGCAACAGTATTCGCCGGGCGCGTGGCGTAGGCGATCACGAGTCCCGGAATCTGCGGAGGCGCGCCCGGAAGCAGCCAGGTCTGGATTTCGCGCGCAATCTGTAGATCGCGCTTCATCACCACGCGATCGGCGATCTCAAGCATCAGCAGCAAGAGCAGGAGGAGCGCCGCCCAGAAATGAAAATCGAATTCAATCGCCTGAACCTTGCCCGCTTCGCCCGTGAATTCGATGGCGGAATGAGGAATCACCAGCAGGATCAGTGCCAGCAGCAACAACACACGCCGCGCCGGCGACAGCTTTTCAAATACCGCCCAGAAGAATTCCTTGACCACATGCAGGCGCCGCCCGCGCGTGGTCAGACCTTCGGGAGTCTTCGCTTCGACGTCACGAGAATACAGCCGGTAGCTGGTGCGAGCCTCGGATTCGAACTGTGACCAAAGTTGGCTGACTTCCAGCCCTTCGGTCACTCGCCGCCAGAAATTATGCAGCCGCACGCCAAACGTATTGGGTTGTCCGGGTTGCGGGGCGGGCGGCGAGGCGGTCACCATGGCTCATCAGAATTATAGAGGATGCAGTTTACTCATGAGCCTTCGTGCGCCACCTTCACGTGGTTCAAAGATCATTTGTCATCCTGAGCGAAGCGAAGGACCTATGTAATTGGCTTGCAATGCACCAGCAGCCGACAAATTTGCATAGGTCCCTTCGACAGGCTCAGGGCAAGCTCTTCGCTTCGCTCAGGATGACAAGCCAATCTCGGCCTTCGAAACTCTCAGAAGAGATTCATCTGCTCATCAAATGCCTGCACCGGCCACTTGGTCGCGAAGGCTGAACGTTCCCGGCGGGCGCGCGTAATTTTGTATTTCTCCCGCAGATGAGTGATCAAGTGCGAAAGCCGCTTGGCATAGGCCGGCGGAAGGAACGCGCGGTCCTGATAGCGCTGGCGGTAGTTCTCCGCCAGATGCGGAAAGTTCTGTTCGAGGAAGGGAAGAAACACTGCCGCCGAGCACGGCTTGAGAAAAAGCGGGTTGGCGAAAACATAATCGGCTCCCGCTTCCGCGGCAGCCTGGACCACAGCTTCCAGATCCATGGGCGAATCGGTAATTCCCGGCACGACCGGCGAACAACTTACTCCAACGCGTCAATCCCGCCTGCGCCAGTGTGCGGACGGCGTCCATGCGAAGATCGGGCCGCGGCGCGCGCGGCTCGAGAATTCTTGCCAGTTCGACGTCGAGCGTGGTGACTGTGACGTGCACCGACAGCCGGTTCGTCTTCGCCACCTCCGTCAGCACATCGAGATCGCGAACCACCAGGTTCGACTTGGTGACGATGCCCAGCTCAAAGCCGCGGTGGCGCGCAAATTCTTCAAGGATGGCGCGCGTGACCTCATACCGGCGTTCGGCAGGCTGGTAGGGATCAGTTGCAGTCCCCAGCGCGATCGATTCATCCCCTTTCACGCGCCGCAAGTCGTGGCGGAGCAACCCGGCAGCATGTTGCTTGACGTAAATCTTCTGCTCGAACTCCATGCCATCGCGCATCTCCATGAACTCGTGCGTGTAGCGGGCATAGCAGTAGCGGCATCCGAACTCGCAGCCGCGATACGGATTGATCGTCCAGGTGAACGGCATCTGGCGATTACTGACGCACCGATTCAGCAACGACTTGGCCGGAAGCGTGAAGTACTCGACGTTGTGCCCTTCGCGCAGCGTTTCGCCTTCCGCCGCCAGTCGGGCAATGCCAATCAACTTCGGTTTATCCGGAAGAGGGAGCAGGGGCTGGGAAGCCATATAGATTCGCCGTTTGTTCGCCCAAGGATAGCTGCTCTGGAGAGCCGGGTCAAGTGCACCCGGGGATAGGAGGTAGGAGAAAAGAGTCCGTCCTCCCTAGTAACGAACGAGTAAACATCCCGTCCGCAAGGCGGGTGCCTTCAATGCTCAAGACGATGGAGCCAACAGGAGGAGCGGCTGCCCACCTATGCGACCGTATTTGGCGATCAGGCCGTTCACGGCGTAGCTAATGTGGCCGAGTCGGAAACAGATGTACACTAGTCTAAGCACCCGGATCACGCGGGAATCCCGATTTGTGGATGCTGCCTTCCTCACTTGCTGGAGTCTTATGGGACGCTCTCCAGACGCCACGCTGTCAATGAGTAACGATTCGCACCTAAAGGCAGCTTCTTTGGCAACGACGCTCACCGGTTCCCTATTATTGTTCGCGATCTGGCTCTTCGTGTTCCCGACTCTTGCGCGTGCTCAGTCGAACGGATCTGAGCCGACTCAAGTAACCGTGCCTGCCGCGCAGTCTGAGATCAAAGAGAACTCGGCCGAACTTGTCCACGCATGACGAACCCACGACGTTCAAAGTAAACGTAAGGCTGGTGCTGGTGCGGGCGGTTGTCCGCGACTCGCAGGGACACGCCGTCGGAAATCTCCATAAAGAAGATTTCCAGGTTTTCGACAAAGGCAAACCCCAGGTGATCAGCCAGTTCGAGGTCGAGCAACCCGGAACTCTGATCGCGAAGGCGCGACAGACCTCGGACGAAAACAGCGATGTGTCCGCGGCCGTCCCATCCTCGGATGCTGGACCTAAGCCGGATGTTCCCGAGCGCTTTATCGCCTACTATGTTCGATGACGTTCATCTGGAATTTGGCGATCTTGCGCAAGTGCGCCAGGCGGCGAAGCGTCACCTCGCGGCACTCCAGCCCACGGATCGAGCCGCCATTTTCACTACGTCGGGCCGCACCATGCTCGACTATACCGACGATCGCGCCAAGTTGAATGAAACCCTGAACCGGTCTTGCCCCAGCCTATCGTCGGGCAAATCAGCGGCCTTTGTCCCGATAATCAGCTACTACGAGGCAAATGAAATCCTCAACAAAAACGACGCTTTGGCATTGCAGGTTGCGGTCCAGGAAGCTGCGGCGTGCCCGCCCCCGTATGCCTCCTCTTCTCGAGCAATGGGTCAGGACTATCAGCCGAGAGATGCTGGATGCGGGCGACCACGAAACCCGCATCTCCCTCGGCGTCATCAAAGATGTCGTGCTCAACCTATCGACGAAGCCCGGCCAAAGGACGGTCGCGCTTATTTCTCCCGGCTTCATCACCCCTCAGATGGAGTACGACTACTCCCAGATCATTGACCGTGCGGTTCGCTCGCAGATTATTCTCAATACGCTGGACGCCCGCGGTTTGTATGTCGTCGTCCCGGGCGGAGATATCAGCATTCCGACCTCGACTCCGCCACCTCGAGGAAAGAACTTGGTCGACTTGGCGGCGGCTTCCGCGCAGGATGATCTTCTGGCCATTCTGGCGGAAGGTACCGGGGGAGTTTTCTTTCACAGCAACAACGATATGGACGAAGGATTACGCCGGGTAGCCGAGACACCCGAGTATTCCTACGTGCTGGCATTTGTTCCGCAAAATCTGAAGCTTGATGGCAACTATCACGGCCTGAAGGTGACGGTAAAAAGCACGTCGAAGCTGAGCGTTCAGGCCCGCCACGGATATTACGCTCCCAAGACTCTGAGCGACCCCGCGCAGCAGGCCAAGCAGGACATTGAAGATGCCGTCTTCTCGCAGGAGGAGATGCACAATCTCCCTGTCAAAATGCACACCCAGTTTTTCAAGGCAACAGATGAAGACGCCAAGCTGACCGTGCTTGCACACGTGGATGTAAGACTTCTCCATTTTCGAAAACTTGAGGGACGAAATACGAGACGTTTTGACGTGCGTCTCTGCCTTATTTAATCGCAATGGCAATCTGAATCAAGCCATCGAAAAGACAGTCACAATGCATTTGAAGGATGACACTCTTGCCAACAAGCTTGCGCTCAGGCATTACGATCAAGACGAGTTTCGATGTAAAGCCAGGTAGCTATATGGTCCGTGTAGTAGTGAGGGAGGCGGAAGGTCAACTGATGTCCGCTGAAAATGGGACTGTGGAGATTCGCTGATCAGAAACTTGGGAGGTGAGGTATGCGCAATCGTCGTCTCGTTCTCTTGATTGGCGCCATTGGTCTGGCCAGTTCCCTGACGCTCGTGAAATTGCGCTCCGATCACCTGGTCGCATACGCCCAGCAACCGGCGCCCTCGGACAATCCCGCTGTATTCCAATCGGAGACGCGTTTGGTCCTGGTCGACACAGTCGTGACCGACAAGAACGGCAACTACCTTCGCGACCTGGAACAGAAAGACTTCAAGGTCTGGGAGGATGGCAAGGAACAGGCCCTCACCAGCTTCTCCTATGAAGAGAACACCGGTTCGCCCACCAATTCAAAGCCGCGTTACATGGTTTTATTTTTTGACAATTCCACCATGGACATGGGCGATCAAATCAAAGCGAGGGATGCGGCCGCAAAGTTCATTGACGCGAATGCCGGACCCGACCGCTTGATCGCCATCGCAGATTTCGGCGGCACGGTGCACATCTCGCAGAACTTTACGTCTGACGCGAGCCGCCTGAAGCAGGTGGTAGCGGGACTGAAAGGGTCGGCCGTTTCGCCGAATGCAGACCCCGTCACGGTTGCGTCCCTGGCTCCTCCGACGATCGGGCCCTCTCTAGGGAATGCGGAAGCTGACTTCGGTGTCCACACCGTGCTTCTTGCTCTGCGAAGCATCGCAAAAGGCATGTCCGGGGTCCCGGGCCGGAAGACTCTGGTCATGCTCACTTCTGGATTTCCGATGAATCCGGAGTACCAATCGGAGCTGACCGCGGTCATCGATACCTGCAACAAATCAAATGTCGCCATCTATCCCATCGATGTGCGGGGATTAACGGTTCCGGGGATATCGGCAGCTCAGGAATCGCCGCATAGCCGTCTGGTGCTTCCTTCGGCACCTTTCACGTCGGGGTCGCTCACCCCTGCGACGCTTCACTTCTCGGGTACGCTTTCTCAATACCCAATCCTTCGTCTCGCTGCTTTTGCTGAGCCGGCTTCATTTCCGCCCCAACACACTGGGGGAGGAGGCGGGGGGACTGGCGGGGGTGGCACCGGGGGCGGTAGTCACGGCGGAGGCGGAGGCACGGGTGGTTCTGGGGGAACTGGCGGGGGTGGCACTGGAGGTGGTCACGGCGGAAGAGGCGGCACGGTGGTTCTGGCGGGACGGGAGGCGGTGGTAAGGGCGGAACTGGTACTGGTGGAACCGGCACCGGAGGCAAGCTGGCGGAAACGGATCGAACACGAATCTATACAATCCTTACTCTCAACCCCGCACGATTGTTCCGCAATTTCCTCCGAGTGCTTCTGACAACCAGCAGGTGCTCTATCAGATGGCCGACGGCACTGGAGGATTTGTCATCGTTAACACCAATGACTTGCTGGGCGGTTTGGGCAGGATCGCGAAAGATCAAAATCAGTATTACCTCCTTGGCTACAAGCCTTCCGCTTCGGAGGAAGGGAGTTGCCACACTTTAAAGGTCAAGGTCGACCGCGGAGGAACGTCGGTGCGCGCTCGAACCGGCTATTGCAATGCCAGGCCCACGGATCTTCTTGCGGGAAATCCGATCGAGAAGGATTTGGAGACCCGCGGCGCCGGAGAGATGAAGGGCAATGTTACCGCCCTGATGCAAGCGGCTTTCTTCTACACTTCGCCCAACACAGCTCAGGTCCATCTCGCCGTGGATATTCCTTCCTCGGCACTCAAGTTTGAAAAAGTGAAGGGGAAGCAACACGCGACGATCAATATTTTGGGAATTGCGTACAAACCCGACGGTTCGATTGCAGCACGTTTTAGCGACACAGCGAATGTAGACCTCGATGGAAAGAAAGAAGTCGAAGAGTTCCAGAAGGAGCCGTTTCACTACGAAAACCAGTTTGAAATTGCCTCTGGCGAGTACAAGCTCAGGGTAGTCTTCAGCTCAGGGAATGTGAGTTTTGGCAAACTGGAGACCCCGCTCTTGATCGACTCGTATGACGGGAAGGAATTCAGTATCAGCGGCGTGGCGCTGAGCAACAGTATTCACAAGGCATCCGACATTGCCACAGATCTGGACAGCCAATTACTGGAAGATCGAACTCCGTTGATGGTACGCGGCATGCAGGTTTCGCCCTCGGCGTCCAACCGTTTCAAGAAGACGGACTTTGCCGGCATCTACGCGGAAATCTATGAACCGCTATTGAAGGATCCAAACCCTCCGAAGATTGCCATTGAACTGAAGATCGTGGAGCGTAAGAGCGGACAAGAAAAATTCAAGGTGAGCGATAAACTTCCAGACAGCAAAGGCGGGAATCCGGTGGTTCCGTTGGGACTTCAGTTGCCGGTCTCGAAGCTGGATCCTGGCTCGTATCGCATGGAGTTGCAGGCCGCCGATTCTGCTGGAAACAATAGCAAGATCCGCAGTGCTGATTTTGAAGTGGAGTGACGGCCCGTCCGCGAAGGTCGACGGCGGATTGTCAAGTAGAGCTTCGAGAATTAGCGGCGACCAGTTGCGCAAGGACCTCCCAATGCCTTGGATGCGGGCGGCGTCGGCCTGCTGCCAGCGGCCGGGCGTGCTAGCAGCTCTTCAGGCGCGGACTCACAAACACCGTACCCTGGAGAACTGCATCGAGAGCCTGCGGAAGGTTGTTTGCATCCGACTTTAACAAATACCCGACGGCTCCCAGACGAAGCGCTTCCCTCACGATTTCCGGAGCGGAATCCTGACTCAGAATTATTAACTTAGAATGTGGGGAACACTTGCGGATTCGTCGCAGTGCTTCCATTCCATTTAGCTTGGGGAGTGACAGGTCCAGCAGAACCAGGTCAGGCTGGAATTCCTCAGCCTTTTGGACCGCTTGCATTCCGTCCACAGCTTCGCCGATGACAACACATCGAGCTTCATTTTGCAGCGTCAACCGCAGGAAGTTTCTCAACTCCTCGTGGTCTTCTACTATGAGTGTACGTAGTGGTGGCATCTTTGGACGACAGCTAATATCCTCTGGGCGGCGTGCGAAAGCAACCGCAAACCGGCGCATTCCTGAAGGCTGAAAAGCGTAGGCGACAGCAACTCCAAATGGCCCAGGTAGAACAACTGTCAGAACTGATAGGTCGCTTCAGCACCAACAACCCGGCACTATCAACCTGAGCAACCATCGGGTAAACTGAGCCGCTAACCCAGGCAAGTAGCCGCGATGAACCTCCCGATGGATGATCGTCGACCAGCACATCTGCGCGTGATCGCGCAAACTGAAGATCCTCGTCCGCGCTCGGGCTGCCGGTTGCCGTTTAAGAACTCGCGGTGGCTTGCCATTCTGAGTATTTCCCTCTTGTGCTCCTTCCTCGTCCCTGGCGCCGTGGGACAGACCGGGAAAAACGTCCTATTCCTGTTTAGCGCTGTCAAATACAGCGACGAGACGCTGAGCATAATCGAACCTGCGATACGAGCCCGTTCCCCACAGCAAATCACGTTTTATCACGCATATCTGGATGACCCCCAAGTCGAAGAGAAATCTTATCGGCAAAGCCTCGCAGAGACCCTCCGTCACAGATATGCAGGCGTGAAGATGGACGTCGTGATCGCTTGCAATCCCGCAGCGCTTAATTTTGCGACGGAGTTTCGCAGCAGTGTATTTCCGGATGTGCCGATCGTCTTTGTCGCGGTCGGAGAACTTGAGCTGGCAACGCAGAAATCGTGGCCTGGTGTAACGGGTGTGGTAACGGCTTCCGGCTTTCGACCAACGATCGATCTCGCGTTGTACCTTCAGCCAGATACGCAGGCGATCGCGATTGTCGCGGGCGCGACCCGTTGGGACCGCTCCCAGTTGGCAGCTCTCCACTCCGAACTGGTTCGCTATCAGGACAAAGTGAAGGTGATCGACATTGTCGGTACTCCCAATTACCAATTGCTTGAGAGAGTCGCTGCGCTCCCTCCTCGGACTGTCGTCATGTTTCAGGTCTATCCGCAATTTTCGGATGAACCAGATTTCGGAACCTGGGACCTGCTGACGGAAACAGCGCGGCGCTTGCCCACGTATTCCGCCTTTCCAAGGCTTTGTATCGATGGGTGCATCGGCGGAGCTTACGTCGACAATCCAGTGCAATTGACATCGACCGCAAACCTGGTCGCACAAGTGCTCTCGGGTGTGCGGCCGGAAGATATTCCCATGGTGCACAACCCGGGCTATCAGGTTCAGGTGGATGCACGGGCCCTGCAGCGGTGGCAAATTTCCGAAGCCGCGGTGCCCCCCGGCGCCTTGCTGATGAACCGGGAACCGACGGTCTGGGAGCGTGGTCGGAAGTACTTCGTTGCTGGATTCGCGGTCATGATGGCGCAGACTCTGTTGATTCTTGGATTGTTCTGGCAACGGCGACGAAGACGGAAGGCTGAGCTGGAGCTTGGAAAATCGGAAGAAAAGTTCTCCAGAGTGTTTCGCGAGAGTCCGCTGGCCATCAGCATCGTCAAAGTCAGCGATGGCCGCTACGTTGAAATTAATGAGACGTTCGAACTTTCCACCGGTTGGAAGCGAGACGAGGTTATCGGTCGGACGCCGCTGGAGATCGATCTGTGGGTGAATCCAGATCAAAGAACTGCGTTTATGCGGGAACTTCAGGAAGAGGGGAGCGTCAGAAATCTGGAGGTTGAGATTCGTCGAAAGGATGGTCGAATTCGCACCTCCCTCGGTTCCGCCGAATTGATCGAGGTCAATGGTGAGCCCTGCGCCCTTTCGTTGATCGCCGACATCACCGAGCGCAAGCTGGCGGAAGAGGCCATTTCCACTTTCAGCCGCAGATTGATCGAAGCGCAGGAAACAGAACGTACCCGTATCGCCAGAGAATTGCACGACGACATCAATCAACGCCTGGCGATGGTCGCCGTGAGTCTGAAAACATTAAAACAAGGTCTTCCGCTCTCTGAACAAAAAACCAGCCGACGCCTCGACGAGACCTGCGAACAGGTTTCCGAGTTGGAGAACGATATCCAGGCTCTTTCGCACCGCCTGCATCCTTCGAAGCTCGAATACCTCGGACTCGAAGCGGCCGCTGCCAGCCTTTGCCGAGAGCTTTCCGAGCGGCAGAACGTCAAGATTGACTTTCGCTGCGATGGCCTGCGCGAAGACCTTTCGGATGACGTTTCGCTGTGCTTCTTCCGTGTTTTGCAGGAAGCCCTTCATAATGCGGTGAAATACAGCGGTGTGGACGAGTTCGAAGTATCCCTTGAGTCTGCATCGGATGAAATCCAACTGAGGGTGCATGACTCGGGCGTTGGCTTCGATCCCACGCTGACAACCGCTGAGCATGGACTCGGCCTGACCAGTATGAGCGAGCGGTTGAAACTGGTTAGTGGAGAGCTTGCAATTCACTCCAGGCCGCAGGAGGGCACGACCATTCTTGCACGCGTCCCAATATCGCAAGCGACGACCGCCGCTAGAGCAGCCGCATAAGGGCAGATGCCCAAAAGCACCTTGCGGCGAGCGGGCTCCCATCATTTCAACCTCCTCATCCTTCGTTTTGCAGGTCATGGATAGCCTTTGTCAGGTCACAACATTAAGCCGCTAAGGTCCGGCCGACTTGCCGCTATAAACGTACTCACCCATGGAGACGAGCACGATTCCATTGCCGGGGAAGATGCAATCGCGCTCATTGCGGCTCCATGCGTGCTAACATCCACTGATCCGGCTCGCCCACCGGCTTGGGCCGCGCGGAGGTCACGATGAGTCCAACCACACGGCGTAGTTTTCTCAAAACCGGTCTGGCCGCTGGAGCCATGGCCACCGCAGGAATGCTTCCGCTGGCTGCCGCCAAGCGCACCGCGAACGATACGGTGGTGCTTGGCCGTTCAAAAGTGCAAGTGACGCGACTGGCCTTCGGAACCGGAACGAACAGCGGTGCGGTTCAGGCCGCGCTGGGGCAGCAGGAGTTCACGCGGCTGGTGCGCTATGCCTACGATCGCGGTATCCGCTTCTTCGAGACCGCTGAAGCCTACGAGACGCCCGGAATGCTCGGAGAAGCGCTGAAAGGCTTGCCGCGCGACAGCTATCAGCTGATGAGCAAGGTGACTACCTTCCACCAGGGGATTGACCCGCAGGCCAAGTTCGACGAACTGCGGCGCACCTCGAAGACAGAGTACTTTGACATCATGCTGCTGCATTGGCAGCACACGGCCGACTGGCCAGAGACTACGAAGCGCTGGCAGGACGGGATCCTTCAGGCGCAGCAGAGAAAGATCATCCGCACCCATGGCGCCTCAGTGCACGGGCTGCCGGCACTGCGGGAGATGCCGGGCACCAACTGGCTCGACGTGGGACTGATTCGCATCAACCACAGCGGCGCACGCATGGACGGCCCGACCCCTGAGGACACAAACCACCCAGACAATGTGAGCGAAGTGGTCAATCACATCCACCAGTTGAAGGGGGAAGGGCTGGGTGTGATCGGCATGAAGCTCTGCGGTGGCGGACAGTTCGAGCGAAGTCATGACGATCGTGTGAAAGCAATGCGGTTCGCTTTCCTGAACGCTGGAGTGGATTGCGCCACGATCGGTTTTAAGAACACGCAGGAGATCGACGAGTCGATCAGCAACCTGAATCTGGCGCTCGCGTAATCCGCCCGCAAGGGTTTGCGCGTAATGGCCTTATGGCGTCAGTCAGCTCGGTTGAGAAAAATTCCTGTTCTGCTTCGCCGCAGCAGTGCTAACCTTCTTCATTGCCGGTCTCCTCTATCTCTTGTGCTTCGAGCACGTCGATAACTTGGGAGCGTACAGCATCCCGCCGGAGACCGGCCTTCTTATCCCATCTGTTCTCAACAGTAGCCCGAACGTAGCGTGAAATCTTTTCCGCATCAAATAGAATTTATGAGGTGGGCCCGGCTCCGCCATCATCACTCCAAGCGAATGAGAAAAGCCGATTCGCCGAAAATAATCAGACCCCAAACCGGGCTCTTAACCCACCTCTAAACCCACCTCCATTTCTCATAAACCAGTGCGTGGCCGGTTAGTCGTGGATGTCAGGGAGTGTCAACAGATCGGACGTGCAGGTTAGCTGGTCTGCGCCTCCAGCGAATTCGCCCTGGTCTGTGCCTCCGGTGAACGTTCCGCTTGAGGACGCCCGGGTCAACTGAATGTAATCCGCTGCCGGATTGGTACCTACGAAATCCGGGTCGGCGCTGGAAACGTTGAGCGTCATCGTCTTGCCGCTGGTCGAAAGACATGCGGCGCCGGTCGTCGTTAAGATGACCGTGGACGCGGTCTTCGTGAAGCCCGACCACGTTGTGCACTTGTTCACCGCTGGCACAGTAAAGCTTGGCGCGACGAAAGTCGTGCCGCCACTGCCGAAGCCGCCGGCCGTCGCGATGCAGAAGGAGCCTCCCCCTGGAAAGGTCTGGCTGGCGGCGAAGGTGATCACGCCCTTACTGCTGATCTTCAATCCTGTCTCCGTGGGGGCGGCAGTGCCCGAACCGTAGAGCAGGTTCAGCGTACCGCTGGGAGCCGACGAATTATTTGCGGCTGGCTCGGCTTGCAGTTGGAACGTTTGAGCAACGGCGGCTGAAGTCGAACTGTTAAACGCCGATGCCACGAATCCCTCGGACCGTGAATTCTTGCCGCCGCCGGACGTCGCCGCTCCGGTGGCCGGCAAGGTCAATTTGCCAAGGACATTGACGCTTGCTGTTCCGGTCTGAGTAAGGATGGAGTTCTGAATATTGGTCGACGTCGTGAAGAGGGGGATCGTATTCACCGTTCCGCCTGTCGTCGTAACGTTGGAAGAAGTTGCAGCATCGGCGCCCTGATTCTGGGCGAAAGAGGGACAACTGGCCACGGAAACGAAAACTGCAACCAGCTCCAGGATTAGCTTCGGACGAATAGTCATAGGTTCTCCTCGAGGGAATTTTCTGGGCAGAGAAGAGTCGCACCGCCCACCTTCGTATAGTGGCTCGAAAGTCGGAATCGTTTCGAGGAAGGAGAAATTTATTCAACCAGCGCAAATCCTGTCTGAGATCGGCGGAATCGGCTGGACTGCCATTGTGGTTGCCCTTTGCAACAGCAGTGTTGTGTTGTGTAGCCCTGGAAGCGGGCAGGAGTTGGCGGAACGGTCTGATCGGATAGTCAGTCGCTGCGCCGGTTATTTCCGTACTTGACGCAACATCGATAGCACTCATCTTCCAAACCGTTTCGAATAGTTCAGATGTGAGGCGAATCGAAAGACATCATAAATTGAGCGCTATGCCAGGTTTCATCAACTGTCGTAACGGAACTAGACAAGACCAGCATCTTGCGGTGAAATGAACCGCATGAAACGAGAGCTCTCTTGGTGGCGATTGTTGGTCGGCCTGCTGCTCGTCTACATCAACGTGAAGTTCTTGCTGCTCCCGTCAACTCGCACGCTTCAACCTTCAAACGCGAGCGAAGCGCACGGAATGTGGGTGACAGATGTTGTTTTGCTTGCGGTCGGAGTTTGCCTTCTCGTCACCTGCTACAGGAGGCCGCGAGCAACAGGCCAAAATGAGTTTTGGGTCAATGAGTGAGATGGTCTGATTACAAAAATTGACGAACCGTTGCGTTTGCTTGGGTTACGATGTCGGCAAGAAGGTGCAGAATGTGTACACGCTCCATAGTCCTGCTCCTAGCACTTTGCGCGCCATCGGCAAGGCTGACTCAGTCTCAGACCGCCGCCCCAAACAACGCCGGCTCCATCCCTACTTTCAAGACCAAAGTCCGGCTAGTTCTGGTTGATGTAGTCGTGACCAACAACAAAGGTGAGCCGGTTCCCGGACTTCACAAAGCAGACTTCGAGATCTCCGAGGACGGCACCCCGCAAACCATCTCCACCTTCGAGGAGCATCATGGCGCACCGGCGACTCAGGTCAAGTTGCCTACCATGCCGCCCAACGTCTACACGAACTTTCCCCTCACCGAGAAGGCAGATTCCGTAAACGTACTTCTGCTGGACGCGCTGAACACGCCCACCAATGACCAATCCTTCGTGCACTCGCAGATGCTCAAGTATCTGAAGACGATTCCGCCCAACACGCGCGCTGCCATTTTCACTCTGGCGTCGCGCTTACGCATGCTGCAGGGAATCACGACTGATTCCTCGTTATTGTTAGCCGTGCTCAAAGACGAGCTGCCTTATTCATCTCCCTTGCTCCCTTCAACAGTGGAGAAGGATGCCTACCAGCGCTACATCGAGTTCCAGGCCGAGAATGCGGTTGGACCTACTCAAGACAAGAATCTGGCACTGGCAGCCGTTGATCCCATCAATGCTGCAAAGGCGTTCCAGGCCGATGTTATTGGCTTGCTGACCGAGTCGCGTATCACTATGACCCTGGAGGCCCTACAGCAACTGGCGCGCTACCTTTCTGATGTTCCAGGCCGCAAGAATGTGATTTGGTTCTCCGGTTCCTTTCCCACGGCTATAATTCCCAACGCGGATTTGGTTGATCCCTTTGCGGGTATGCTCGACTTCCAGGAAGAAATCCGCAAGACCTCCGACATGCTCGCCGCCAGCCAGATCGCCATCTATCCTATCGCGGCCGAAGGCCTTAATTCCGAAGCCGTTTTCCAGCCCAACAACCGGGAAATCGGGGAGAGAAGAGGATCCTTGGCTATGCAGGACACGATTCAGCAGATGAACAGTGATTCCGTCGATCGCGATTCAAGCCATGCGGCTATGGAGGAAATGGCAAAAGACACCGGGGGCAAGGCTTTCTACAACACCAACGGGCTGAGCGACGTTCTGACCCGCGTCGTCAACAACGGCTCGCGCTATTACTCGTTAACCTATTCGACAAGCAATCCGGCCATGGACGGGAAATTCCGCCGCATCAAGGTGAAGCTGCTCAAAGGCAAGTACACCGTTGCCTACCGCCGTGGATATTTCGCTGACGACCTCGGTGCCGCTCTCGCCGCTGGACAAGAACTGGACTCCGATCCGTTGCGGCCGCTCATAGGACGAAACCTGCCGGACTACAGTCAAATTCTCTACAAAATCCTCGTCCAACCATCGAATCCGCAGCCTCCTGCGGATGCACCCCGCGCTGGCGGCAATACCGAATTGAAGGGTCCGTTCAGTCGCTACGGCGTCGACTTCGCAGTCGCGCCAGAAGATCTGAAACTCAATCGCACTCCCGACGGCGTCCTTCACGGTGCGATTGAAGTCATGCTCGTCGTCTACGATCCTGAAGGAAAGCCACTCAATACGGCTGTTGCACGGAGCGAGATTCAGATACCAGAGAAAGATTATCCGAGCATGCAGAAGCAGGGCCTGCAGATTCACAAGGAAATTGATGTGCCTCTAAGCAATGCATACTTGCGCACTGGCATTTATGATCTCAAGTCTGGCAGCGCTGGCACGCTCGGTGTTCCTTTGATCGTACCCAGCAAACCGGCGGCCAAATAAAAAAGAGCTGCAATCCGCGAAATAACAGCTCACTACCGTCCGCTCCACTCAGGCCAAGGAATAGAGAACTGTCGAAACATCTCGATTGCGCGTGCGCCGTGGAAAGGCGCTGGACGACTGCGGGTGAAAGTCCCGCCCGGGAACTGGGTTCGCTCCACCCGGAAGCAATCGGAGCGGCGGTGGAGGAAACGAAGCCGTCGGAGCCTCCGGTGTAGAGGGTCACTTAGGTGACTTGGCGAGCATGCAGGCCGTAACGTGAGTGAACGCTGAGCAGGCCTCGAAACGATTAACGCAGGAGCCAACCCGCCGTGTAATCGGGATGGCCGCCGCTGATGGGACAGTACGAGCGAACGAGGACCATCAGACCTGCCGGGGTAATGGCGACGGCAAGCAGGCAAAGTTGACCAGCAGCAACACGGGAAGCCCCAGCGGTGATGGCAGACGCGATCAACCGGCAACTCGCGAGAGTCAGGCTGGGCCGTGTGGGGTGGCGGAAAGGTCCGTAGTACCGAAGAAGCCGGGTAACGCTGGTGGAGGGAAGGGGCCTTAGTTAAAGACGGACGCAAGAAGCAGCGAAGGACCTGGGGATTGACGATGAGTCCAGCCACCCCTGAGTTGTGTTCAGAAGCTGTAGACGGCGTCACACGTAACATCGTGTGTCTTTTCCGAGAGCCGGATGCGGGAAACCCGCCTGTCCGGTTCGATGAGCGGGAACAGGAAACAGAGCCATGCCAAACCGGACTGAGGCGACGACGCGAAAGCTTTGTCAGCAGCCACCGGGAGACTACAGTCACTGCGCCTGTTCTCGACTCTACTCATCATGGCGGCCCGATGAGTGCTCCACAGCAACGACATTGTCTTACGCACGTGCGATGTTTGAATCGGCTCAGTCCGGTCTCCCCCCACCTGCTGAGGGGGTGCGTGCCGCGAGGCACGCTGTACTCCAGGTGACCGGGCTGAGCCATGAATCGCGGTCAATTGGCGAAAAATCCCCATCTCACTCCAACCCGCTCCGCAAGTCTCGGAAGGATCGATGAGTGAAAGCGCCGTCAGCCAACCCGGTCTGGGTGTCAACGAGTTTTGATATCGATCTCCTGGGCAGTCAGTCGATTCACGAATTCTCCTCGTTATATACTCTCGCAATGAAGCGAGCCGTCCAAAGTCGCCGCAAAGTATACGGGCAACTCCTAGACCACGCCCGCCGCCAGCCGCATCGGGAATGCTGCGGAATTCTGGCGGGGCAGGACGGGCTAGTCACTCAGGCGTTCCCGGCGAAGAACGTCGCGGCGGATCCAGTCAGGAATTACGAGATCGCACCCAAGGAGATCGTGCGCCTCATGGAGGAACTCCGCAAGCGGCGGCTCGAATTCCTCGGCATTTATCACTCGCATCCGAATTGGCGGGACACGAACGAGCCCTCGCCGAAAGACATTGCGTTGGCCCACTATGCTGAAGCGATCTATTTCATCGTGACGCCCCGACCGTACGCAACTACGCCCATCCGGGCATTTTCAATCCGAGATCGGCGTCCGATGGAACTTGAAATTCAGGTCCTGCCGTAACGTAAAACGCGCGGCGGTTCGGGTCCCAAATCTACATCGAGCGAACTTCTTCCACCGTTGCGCGTGGGACCGGCTGCATGATTCTTGCACCCTCGCATTACACTCATAACTTTTTCTCTAAGTGTCAGTGCAGTCGCGCGTCGTAAGCACGCAGCCCCTCTTTATGGACTTTGTCTTGCTTTGTATGCGTAGATCACTGCCAACAGCGGTGGGGCAAGAATAAATCCCCAGAATGGAATGGCAAACCCCAGGACGATCGGCACGAGTATCGAGGCCCACATCGGTACTTTGGCAACCCGGCGCATGATGTAGGGCTGCAGCAGAAGTCCGTCCACGACTACGATGACCGCGTAGAGAATCAGCACGTAGAGCGGATGTTCCCAGTCGTGCCAGCGCAGCAAAGCCGCCAGCACCGGGCCGACGAGACTGAGGACCGGTCCGAGGTGCGGGACGATTTGCAAGGCGGCAGCCAGCACTGCCCACAGCGGCGCCCATGGCACTTTGAGGATCCAAAGACCGGCCAGCCACAGGAGTGCGACCGCGATTGAATCCTGGACCTGTGCGATCGCCCAATTCTTCAGGGCAAAACCGGTGACGTGAATGTGCTCTCGGGTATCCATGTGCGAGCGCGCCGTGAGCCGGTTGTGCGGAGTTGACGATTCTCTGCGACCCTGCTGCTCTGATTGTAGCGGCACTCACGCACTCTTCTTCTTCTTCGTCAACACACGCAGAATTAAGCCTCACATCCTAGTCATTTTGCCAGTAGCGGGAAGCGCTTGGGGTGCCATAAATTCAGCGGAATCACAGGGCGCATTTGCGTTGCGAACACGTCCTTTGAGCGCATTTCGTCTGATTCACTCTGAAGTCCGTTTCGGTCTGACGCCTTTGGGAAAGGACCTGTCAGGCGATGGAGAGAACAGCAATGCAAGTTAAGAACGCAATCTTAATATCCGCATCTTTCATGATTCTGCTGTGCGCGTTGCCCTCGCTGGCGCAACAAAAGGGACAATGGGTTCCGGGACAGTTTGGCCTGAACGCCGGCGTGATTCCCGACCCCGGAATTACTTATGCCAACCTGGTGGTGAACTATTCTGCCAGCCAGTTGTACGATTCCAACGGAAGCCGCATTCTTCAGAACGTTACGGGAACGTATTCGTTCTGGGCAGATGAGAACATTCTCTTCTACGTTCCCAAGCACAAGATCCTCGGCGGATATTTCATGCCCTATATTTCGATCAACGTGGCCAACGGTTCGCTGGTCGCCGATTTTCCTCCTCTCCTGCCCGCGATTACATCGGGGATCAATCTGAACGCGGGCGGATCAGGCTTTGCCGATCTGTATGTCCAGCCGATCAATATTGGTTGGCACTTTGCGAAACGCGTGGACTTCAATGTTGGTTACTCGTTCGTCGCTCCCACCGGCCGATACACGCCGGGAGCCAGCGATAATGTTGGCTCGGGATATTGGGGCAACGACATCACCTCGGGCACGACTCTCTACATCACCAAGAACCATGCGACCACCGCAAACCTGACCACCGACTGGGAAATCCATGGGCAAAAAACCGTCGCCAGCAGGCCCGGTGGTCAGTTCAGCAAGATAACGCCAGGCCAGGCCTTCACGGATGAGTGGGGAATCGGCCAGGTTCTTCCGTTGAAAAAAAATCTCAGCCAATTGGCGCAGCTTGGCTTGGTTGGGTATGACCAATGGCAGGTTTCCAATGATGGTGGGAATTTTCTAGTGGGCGGAATTCCGGTCTCCGCGAGCGGGGTCCCGTACTACTCCGTGCATGGAATCGGCGTCCAGGCCAATTACATTCTCCCGGCAAAAAACCTCTTGCTGTTCTTTAAGTACTACGACGAGTATTCCGCCAAGGCGCGCGTAAAGGGTCGAACCATCGTCTTCGGCGGTTCGTGGACATTCAAGTTCCCGAAACCGCCCGCCAAGCAACCGTAGAGGTCGCTGAGTCCACGGCGCCAGCCTTGAAGAGCGGAAGTACCTTCCGTTCATTCCTTTTTCCACAGATCTCCACAACAAAAAATCCTCTTTCTGTGACGAACAACCTTTACTGAGGATTTCAGGAAGCGCAAGCTTGCTACATGCGCAAGGGATTACTCGACGGACTCTCAGGATCGGAATTCGGCGCTGACGCTGAGTCGAGCCGTAAGTCTTTATTCCGGAATATTTTACCCGTAAGTCCTTGCGGCTCAAGATTTTGCGGGGATGACCGAGTATACCCACGAGGCAAGTGGTTAAGAATCAATATTTTAGAGGAATGTGCCCAAAAAATTGGGGGGGGGGGGGTATGTTCTCGGCTAGGTTTCGTGGCCCGGTAATCGTCAGGCTAGCGCCCATCCGACCCTCAGGCCACGCTGACCTTGAACCAGTAAACGTGGTTCTACAAACACGGCTGGCTTCTTGGCGTGAATACAAAGTCGATTGCACATTACTTTCGTTTGCGAATCGAATCTGGGTCGCGCGGCGTCGCCCTTGCCGCCACGTATGCTCATGACGTGCAGACGTTTCGAATCGTATTGCTGGTGGCGCTAGTGAGTCTGGCTGGGTCGTCGGAGGTGGCGCGGGATAAGTCCCGCGACAACTTTACTCACCGCCTCCAGCGCGATGACCAACGCTGGGCCGAGCAGACCCTGAGCACGCTTTCTCTTGAAGAGAAAGTTGGTCAGCTCTTCATGGTTCGCATGCGTGTGGGATTGTCAGGAGCGGGCAATCCCGAGTACGTTCGCCTGTCCGACAGCGTTCGCAAATATCACATCGGATCGGTGGCCATGTCTGCGCCGCCGGGACGGCGCTCTCTTCACAACGATCACCGCTATGAGACCGTAGTGCTGCTCAATCGCCTGCAGGCGGAATCGAAGCTGCCGCTTCTGGTAGCCGGAGACTTCGAACAGGGTGTGCTGCCGGCGCGCCTTTTCGGCACAACCGTGTTTCCCCATGCAATGGCCTTCGGCGCGGCGGGAAAGGCCGCCTACGCTGAGGAGTTCGGTCGAATCACAGCGCAGGAGAGCCGTGCGATCGGCGTGCACTGGAATTTGTTTCCAGTCGCCGATGTGAATTCCAACCCGGCGAATCCCATCATCGGCACGCGAGCCTTCGGCGCGGATCCAGACCAGGTGGGAACGCTGGTGGCTGCATACATCCGCGGCGCACGCGCCAACGGAATGCTGACCACCGCCAAGCACTTCCCCGGTCACGGCAATACCGGAACGGACTCGCACCTTGGCGTCGCGCGAGTCGACGAGCATCAGGAAGTGTTGCGCACGGTTGACCTGCCTCCATTCCGCAAAGCGATCGAAGCCGGAGTCGACGCGGTCATGACGGCGCACATCCGGGTGCCCGCGCTCGATCCAGATCCGAACCTGGTCGCTACGACATCACCCGCAATCGTCACCAATCTGTTGAAGAATGAACTTGGCTTCAAGGGAATCGTGGTGACCGACGGCCTCGACATGGCCGGCCTGACACGACTCTACGCAGGAAACGTTGGACGCGCCGCAGTCGATGCCTTCAAGGCAGGCAACGATGTGCTCACCATGCCCGCCGACTTGGACGCCAGTTACCGAGCGGTTCTCAGCGCGGTCCGCTCTGGAGAGATTTCCCAGCAGCGTCTCGACACGTCCGTGTTAAAGATTCTTGAGGCGAAGGCTTACCTGGGTCTGCACAAGGCGCGACAAGTCGACGTGGCGGCGATCCCAAAGTTGGTCGGGAGTGCGGCCAATGCTGCAGTAGGTCAACGCATCTCTGACGCCTCCATCACGCTGGTACGGAACAACCGCAAACTGCTTCCGCTGAAAAAAGCTACTGTGTCAGTTCAGACCGTTGCGCTGCATTCAGGAGCGCACCAAAGAGCCCGGCAAGATCGCGAAGGCACGCTCGTGGTTGTGCTCTGCGACAGCGTTCGTGCGGAAGATGGTCATGTTCTGGAGCACGAGATCAAAGCTCGAACGCCGGATGCCAAGGTCGTCTATGTTGACCCTCGCGTAGCGGCCAGCCGAACCAAGAGTGTGCTGGAAGCGGTCGAACATGCGCGAGCAGTCGTGGTTGCCGTGTACATCGTGCCATCCGCGGCGAGGTCAAGAAAGCTGGGGCGCGGCGGCAAGCATCCCTCGTCGCTACCGGATTCGACGAGCACTCTGTTCGACAAGATTCTCGACCGCGCCCGTGACAAGACCGCGGTCCTCGCGATGGGCAACCCATATCTGACGGATGATTTCCCCGCAATCCAGAATTACATTTGCACGTTCTCGAACGCGACGGTTTCGGAAGTCAGCGCGGCCCGCGCACTGTTCGGGGAGATCCCGATGTCGGGTCACATGCCAGTTAACCTTGCCAGCGCCGTTCCCCAGACTCAACCAGTTTCGCAATCGGTGCCGGAGATGAGCTTAGGTCTTCCATAACGTCGTTGCGGACTATCGGGGCGATCGCTCCAAGGCCTTGCGATCCCACTTTCCCAGGTTCGCTGCTACATCGTAGGTGCTCTGGAGGAACTCCATCAGCGCGGCCTTTGGAGATGTGGCGCTGCGCACGTCGTCGTACATCAGCAGGAACTCTTTCATCTGCGGATGGTAGTAAGCGGCCTGAGGCCGGACCTTCTGTTCCGCAAAGCGGGGAGGTTCCGGGGCGGCGTAAGAGTAGAAGGCTGGTCCCTTGATATCGCCGCCGCCGGGCCAGAACCCGGCGCTGCTCACTTCGTGTGAGTAGGCTTCGCGAGTGATGGGATCGGCTCCGGGACGCTCGGGCGCCGGACGGCCCGAGAAGCGAGTCACGGCCAGATCGAAGCTTCCCCAGAAGAAGTGTACGGGACTAACTTTACCGATGAATTCAGCACGAAACTCCTGGAAGACCTGATCGACCCACACTGTGATGCGCCAGAACTTGTTTACGGCTTCGGGATCGTACGATGCATGGGCCTGGTCCTGTTCGAAGGGAGTGGGGTTGGGAACTTCACAAGGCATCGTCCAGATCTTTGTGGTGACGCCGAGGTTCGCAATGGCCGCCATGAACTTGGTGTAGAACTCGGCGACACTCTGCGGCTTCAAGGCGATTTCGGCTGTGCGGCCCTGGTCAGTCTCGATCAGGAGTTTGTGGTCGATGAAATCGAATCGAACCTCGACCGTCCCACTCTCATAGGGCATCGCTTCAGTCGTCATGCCGCGCGCCGTCAGGTAGAAAGTCACATTCCAGAAGTGATTCACCAGCGGACACAACTTGAGGCGCAGTTTACCGACTACCTGGGTCCACATGTGCAGGGTGGCGAGCGTGTCTTTCCAGCTATCGAAAGGCAAGGCGGGCAGCAGAGCGGGATTTGTTTTGGCGAGTGTCATGGCTCATGATTCCTGGCGAATTACTCTACACGCCGCTCCGCACATTTGCCATCGGGTGATTACTTCTGGTCGCGGAGTTTCTTGAGGGCTTCGATGCCCGTCTGGTTCTGCGGGTTGAGTTCAACGGACTTCTGGTAGTTCAGGATGGCAAGCTCTTTTTGACCAGCCTTGAGGAAGGCTTCTCCAAGGCTGTCGTAGGCATTCCAGAACTTTGGGTAGTCTTGCACTTCGAGTTGGAATATCTGCAGGGCCGTGTCGGTTTGCCCGGCGAACAGGAAGTGGTAGCCGAGAGCGATCAGGGTATTCTCGTCCACTTTGTAAGCGGAAGAGTCGCCCGCCTTCTTCAGTTCGGAGTAGCGGGTCATGACTGCCTGGGGACCTTTGATGGTTGCGACTAGCATCAGGAGGTTGGTGGCGGAGGGAGAATCGGGCGTGTAGTTCCAAGCGTATTCCGTGGCCACGCTTTGTACGAGTTGATTCGCAACGTTGATGCCGTTGTCGGAGTTGGCCATGATCGCGACACCTTTGCCCGTGTCGGCAAACATGATCAGAACGGCCTGAAAGCCTTCATCGGCGCCGTCGTGGCCGAACTCTTCTGGATTCTTATGCGATGCCAGAAAGAATCCCAAGCCGACCTGCTCGATCTGCGGCTTCAACATCTCGCGTGTGGTGGCTTCCGTGAGAACGTGATTGGCTTTGCCCTGTTTCGAGAGCGCGATCTCAATGCCGAACTTGGCCAGATCGCTAGCGGTGGTCCAGAGGCCCGCCGCGGCCATCTCGGGATAGATGTGCCACTTTCCCTTGACGGACATGCCGTCTCCGTAGGTGCCGGTCGCGGTCATGGCAGCGCGTCCAGGCGGAAGCGGTTGCTCGTAAGTGCTGTCGGTCATGCCGATTTTGTCGAGAACAGTTTGCCGCATAAATTGCGGAAAGGGCTTGCCCGTTACGTCCATCACGAGTTGCTGTTCAATGGTGACGCCGCCGCCGGAGTAACGGAACTTGGTGCCGGGAACAATGTCGACGCGGATGGGCGCGGTGTTGGCGGGTGGTTCACCATTGAAGATCTCAACCAGCGTCGGGATCGTGAAACCTACTTCGTAGCCGGGGAATCCGTGGACGGTGAGGCCGGCGCTGTGACTGAGGATTCGTCGCAGTGTGACTTTTTGATCTTTGGTGAATTCGTTGTCAGGGACCTGCCAAGATTTTAGCTTTGCGTTCACGTTCTCGTCGAGTGAAAGTTTTCCATGCTCGACCAGTGAGAGAGTCCCGGTGGCTGCTACCGGTTTGCTGATCGAGCCGGCTTGAAAAAGCGTGTGGACCGTTACCGGCGTGTTGGATCCGGACTCCGTAACACCGTATCCCTTGGCCCAGGCAATCTTGAAGTTGTCGACGACCGCGACACTGAGTCCGGGGCACTTGTAGAGTTCCATGAGCTTTTCGAGGCTGAGTTGCAGCGGTGGTTCGGAACCACTGAGAGGAATCGGCGGGATGCCGTTTTCTACGCGCTGAATGCGTGTGCCGAGGTCGGGATTTTTGTGGACGGGACGTGACTTGGACTGAGCCTGGAGGGCAGCGGCTAGCGAAAGAAGTATCGCTGAGAGCAGGACGAACCGTGCGGTTGAGCGGAATCGCATTGGATCCTCCGTCGAGCGCATGAGACTTGGAGTATAGACTGCGAGCCTCCAGTGGTGTTAGCCGTCCTTATAGTTTGTCGCCGGTTGGGTTATTTCAAGAGTCCGTAGACTTCGACTTCACCTCTGGCGCCGAAATAGACATGTCCGTTGACGACGACAGGGATCACGAAACGAGTCGCCAAGGCGGCGCGATCGCGCTGGGGGATCTGTGCTGAGGTGTAAATTGGTGCACCAAGTTTATTGGCGTCGAACGCATAGAGGATGGCGGCTTTGTTGTCGCCGCCGTTCCAGGTTTTGGTCGAGATCGCCCAGACGATTGCGTTCTTGTTGCCATTGGCGGAGACGGAAGGCGTCGCGCCGGGATTCTCAAACTTTGTCTCAGAGGATGCGGTTGAGGTGAGTTGACCGTTGTGAATGGCATAGCCGCGCAGCAGGTCATCGCTCGCGGCGAAGAAGGCGTGGCCATTCCAGTAGGCCATCGCTCCGTAACCGCCGCCCGCCATATGGACGGTCTGCACGAGATCGTCTTTGTCGCGATGGAATTTTCCCATGTTGTCGCGGTCGATCACGTAAGTGGTGGAGTCCTTCGTGGGTTGCAGCAGCAAATGACGGTGCGGACCGGGTTGATCGGGCAGAAGAGTTGGTCCGCTGGAACCGACATCGGAATCGGCGTCGCTGATGCGCTCTTGTTCCGACGGCGTGAAATAGTCGCGGATAGCGAGTGAAGAGCCATCCAACTTCAGAACCGAGTCGCCGTAGTCCCGGCCGCCCGAGCCCGCGTTGAAGGTGCCATTGCCGGTCGGGACGTAGATGTTGCCTTCGGCGTCGGCGGCGGGTCCGGTGTCGCTGAGCCAGATACCGGCTTCGCGACCGTCGGGGTTCACGTTAAGCACAGCTTTCTGCGCCAGAGTCTGCGGATCGTAGGCCATCACCCACCCGTGATAAGGGTCCACATCGCATGACGAAGCCCACGTGAGATAGATCGAGTTGTTGGCGAGCAGGAGCGCTGCTCGCGGATTCTCCCGCAAGGGATCGAAGGCGATCTGTCCCTTGTCGACGCCAGCACCTTTGCCGGGGACCGAGGCGGTGATGAGCTTGGGGCCGCCGAACTTTTCGACTCCAGTTGTGATGGCGAGCGCGTGCAGATGCTGGAAGTATTCATCGCTGCTGACTTTGTGACGGATCTTGGTGCGTGCGAGGACGTAGAGTGTACCGGACTGCAGATCGATTACGGGCGTCGATGTGATGCCGACGTCGGAACGAATGAAGGGGCACTGCACGTCGTCTTCCGATGGAGGCACGATGCCGCGTTCCTTGTCGAGGAAGCTGACCTTCCAGAGTGGAGGCTCGTTGGGACGATTGGCGTCGAAGGCGTAGACGCTATCGTGCTCGGTGGCGATGTAGAGGACGTCGTGCATGCCCTTGCCGGGAACTTCAACGGACGGCACGAAGAGAGGCTGCGCGTAAACAGGGCCGTCGACACCAAAAGCGCCGAGGCGTCCGAATTGTCTGGCGTTGACGTTTTGAGGAGTGAGGATCTTTTCGTTGAGCGTGGTGCCGGTGCGGAAGTTGTCGTATTGCGAGGTTGTGACCTGAGCAGCGGCGGGGATCGCGGCGAGGGCGAACGCTAGAGTGATTTGCAAGAGCGGGAGCCGGTTCATGAGGTTCCTCCCAAATGGACTCCTGTTTCTTTCGCCCCTCTGGGGCTTGGCTACCTTTAACTTCCTACCCATGGCTTGCGCCGCTTCGGCAAGCTCAGGGCAAGCTTTCGCGGCTGCGTTGTATCACCCGCCGATCACTGCTTTTCTGCTGAGGCCTCCGTGGGCTTGGAGAAAAGCTTGGGATCGATCGTCGGATTGAGTTCAATCTTCTTGAACTCGGCGTTGCTGGTTTCTTTGCCGTCCTGCTTGTTCTGGTGCTTATAAGGCATGGTCAGACCGTCGATGGTGCGCCAGTCGGAGAGATTGGATTCACCGTCGAAGGGGCCGGATTGTCCCATGGCTTTGTATTTTTCCCGCAGGATGTAGCCGGTCTTGGGATCGATGTACCAGCGGAGCCAGGGAATGGCGCCGCCGATGTCGAGGATCGCGGCATCGACCTCGCCAATTTTTTCCGTGCCTGCCGCGGTGAAGGTAAACGCGGGATCGTCTGCGTGCTGCGCGACGTAGACGAGATCGTGTTGAAGCTGCGAGAGCATTTCGGTCTTTTGGGCGGGAGGCATGTTGCGCGTGCCCATGCCCGCCATGCTCATGAAGGCGGCGTCAGGCGTTGCGACGATGGTGAGCGCGCCCTGCGGCGTCTGCACCTCGACATGCATTTTGTCGGGATACGCGAGAGTGACATCCACCGGATTCGGTGGGCTGCCAGCGTCGCTCTCATCGATGTTCACGTGAATCGCTTTTGACGGATTGCAGCTTGGGCAAACCTCCCATGGCGGTGGCAACTTTTGCGGCCAGTGCTTTGCCTTCAGCGTTGGAGGAGGCGGGCTTGGCGGTGTCCCTTCTCCTTTTTCGCCGGGCGGAGGCGGAATCGTGATGTCGATTTCCTTCGGCGGCCCAAGGGATGCGAGCGCCTTGTCGAATTCCTTGGTGTTGCCGATGACGAGCACGGCGAGTTGATCGCGATGCAGATACTTGGTCGCGACGCGATTGACGTCAGCCGCAGTGACCTTCTTCACTTCAGCCTGATACTTGTCGAGCCAGTCAGGCGGATATCCGTAATATTCGTAGGTCATGCGCTCGCCGAGAATTTTGTCGGGCGAGTCGAGACGGAAGATGAAGGCGTTGAGAATGGCGTCCTTCGCCTTTTGGATTTCGTCGTCGGTGATGGGCTGCTTCGCGAGACCCTCGATATCTTCCGAGGCTGCCTGAATGGCTTCGAATGTGCTTTGACTCTTGGTGCCGATGGACACTTGCAGGATTCCGGGATGTCCGAAATTCGAGCCGATGCCGCCGCCCACGCTGTAGGCGAGTCCGCGCTTGGTACGAATGTCGTTGAACAATCGCGAGGAAAATCCGCCGCCGAAGGCTTCGTTGAATACGGCAATTGCGTAATAGTCGGGATTGTCGCGCGTAGTTCCGAGCGCCACCATATGGATGGTGCTCTGGTTCACGTCATCCTTCGGAATCAAGATAGTAACCGGGCTTGGCGGGATTGTACTTGATTTCATTCTTCGGGAGCGTTGGACCTTTTGGCCACGAGTCGAAGGCGGCGCGCAGCCGAGCTTCCATGGCGGCAGAATCGAAGTCGCCGCTAATACCAAGAATGATGTTGTTGGGATGAACGTATTTACCGTGCCAGTCGATCAAGTCCTGGCGCGTGACCGCCGCGACGGTTGCATACTCGGGAACGCGGCGTAGGGATTGTCGGGGCCGTAGGCCAGTTTCACAGACTCGCGGTGAGCGATTTCACCGACCTGGTCGTTGCGGCGCGAGATACCATCCTGTTCTTCTTTCTGCGCGATGTCGATTTTGTCGGCGCGAAATTCGGGATTCCGCAGCACGTCGAGGAAGACTTTGAAGACATCGTCGAGGTCGGCCTTGAGACACGAGAAGCCGATGGTGGTGGAGTCGGGACCTCCGCCGGTTTCGACTTTCGCGGCGCGAACTTCGAGGAAGTCGTCGAGTTGATCGCCGGTCTGAGTCTTGGTGCCACCAGTGCGCCAGACTTCGCTGTAAATATCAACCAGTCCAGTCTTGGAGGCGGGTTCGTTGACCGATCCGCCGCGGATGCGGGCGGTTCCGTCGATCAAGCGGTAGTTCATGATCTTCCTGCAGGAAGATCACCATGCCATTCGAGAGCTCGATGCGCTTGGGCTGTTTCGGCTGGAACGCAGGCAATGGTGGAATTGGAACTTGCTGCCAACTTGTGGCCTGGGCCGCGGCTTGAGGAGTGGTCTGCAAAGCCAGCGCATGCTACCAAAGCGATCAGCAAGAAGAGTCATTGTCGATTTCATTGCCCACCTCCCTGATCGGCGGAGCCGGGTTGCTTGCCTCCGCCAGTCGCGGCGCCGCCACCGCCACTGGTGCCGCTTGAGTTTTCGATGATGCCGACGGTCCGGTTGGTGTCGACGAAGACTTCATTAGCCACGCGGCGAATGTCCGCCTTGGTGACCTGATCGATGCGGTCGACGGAGCGGAACAACTCGCGCCAATCGCCGTAGCGGGTCTGGTAGATGGCGAGCTGCGTGGCCAGGCCTTGATTATCAGCGAGGCCGCGAATCAGGTTGGCCTTGGAGCGAGTCTTGATCATCTTCAGTTCGTCGTCGCTGATATCTTCTTTCTTCAGCTTTTCAATTTCCACGTGGATGGCGTCGGCCATCTCCTGCGGCGTGTGCCCCGGAAGCGGCACGGCGAGAAACGCGAAGAGATGTGGATATTTCACGCCGGGATATCCGGTGAGGCCTTCGGAGAAGGAGGCGATTTTCTTGTCGCGAACCAGTGCGCGATAAAGGCGCGAAGTGCGGCCTTCGGACATGAGATCGGAAATCGCGTCGAAGGTGGCATCATCTTTACTGCGGTAGTCGGGGCGGTGGTAACCCTCGATATAGATCGGCTGCGAGCGATCTTTCAGCATGACCTCGGCGCTCCGAGTTTTGCGGAGGCTCAGTGGTGGTCTGCTCGTCAGGCTGGGGATGCGCGGGCAGGCGTCCGAAATATTTCTCGAGGATCGGCATGACCTGGGCGGTTTTCACGTCGCCGGCGACGGCGACCACCATGTTGCTGGGAACATAGTATTTATCGAAGAACTTTTGCGCGTCGGTGGCGGAGAAGGAATTGAGATCCGCCATCCATCCGACGGTGGGGCGGTGATAGGGATGTGCCGTGAATGAGGCTTCGGTGAACTGTTCAAGCAATCGGCCGAAGGGACTGCTGTCGGTGCGCATGCGCCGCTCTTCGATGACGACGTTGCGCTCCTTGTAGAACTCGCGCATCACGGGATGCAGGAAGCGCTCGGATTCAAGATAGGCCCACAGTTCCAGCCGATTCTCGGGCAGGGAATAGTGATATTCGGTCATGTCGTAACTGGTGGAGGCGTTCATATCCTCGCCGCCATTCTGTTCGACGAGCTTGCCAAAGGCGTTGCCGACGACGTACTTGTCGGCCTCTTTGATCGCATCTTTCCACGCAGTTTCGAGTTGCTTCAGTTTGGCTTCGTCGCGACCGACGGTCTTGTCGCGCTCGACCATGTAAGCGGCATAGGCAACCTCGACCTTTTCCAGGGCAGGCTTTTCGGCGGCGTAATCGGTAGTGCCGATCTTGTCGGTGCCCTTGAAAGCCATATGCTCGAACATGTGCGCGAGTCCGGTCGCGCCCATGGGATCTTGCGTGGACCCGGCGTCGACCATGGTGAAGAAGGAAAAGACGGGAGCCTCCGGGCGCTCGCAGACGATGAGGGTCAGGCCGTTGGGAAGCTTCTTGACGGTGATGCGCTTTTCGAAGGACGCAACGTCCTGGGCCAAGGCGACGGCGGTAAGGAGAAATAGAACAATGACGAGTGCAAGGTGCGTTGTTTCATCGGGCCTCCGATGGTTGGACGATCATCCTCTGCGACAGACATGTATTGGACGGGCCAGAGGGCAGAAGTTTGAAAGTACGTGGGCGAACAGGGGAATTGTCAAACCCGGCCGCGCACTGTTTAGCCCGGTTTGATGTGAGATTGTTAGGAGCAACGCTGTATTTTGCGGAAAGATGAGTTTCAGGCACAATGGCGAGCGGAGATCATGTGACTGACTCGTCGGTCGAAATTCAGGGCAAACATCTGAAGTTGTCGAACCTGGAAAAGGTGATGTATCCGGCAACGGGATTCACCAAGCAGCAGGTCATCGATTACTACGCGCGGATCGCCCCGGCCATACTCCCGCATCTGGAGGGACGCGCGCTGACGCGGAAGCGCTATCCCGACGGCGTCGACGGCGAACCGTTTTTTGAGAAGAACGCGCCGAAGTACCGGCCGGAGTGGGTGAAGACGGCGCCCGATTTGGAGCGAGGGCAACCGTCGCACGGTTCATTACGTTCTGGCGAATGACCTGGCCACGCTGGTCTGGCTGGCCAATTTGGCTGCGCTGGAACTGCATCCGTCGCTGGCGCTGGCGAAGGACATTAAGTGCCCGACGGAGATGGTGTTCGATCTCGATCCCGGGCCTCCAGCGAACATTGTGCAATGCTGCCAGGTGGGGCTGTGGCTGCGGGAGATCTTCGAGCACTTTGGGCTTGCAGAGTTTCCCGAAGACCTCCGGCTCGAAGGGACTGCAGATTTATGTTCCGCTGAATACGCCGACGACCTTACGAGCGGACCAAAATGTTCTGCGCATGCGCTGGCGCAATTGCTGGAGCATGAGCATCCGGACATGGTCGTGTCCGATATGAAGAAGAAGTTGCGCACGGGGAAAGTGCTGGTGGATTGGAGCCAGAACGACGAGCATAAGACCACAGTGGCCGTATATTCGCTGCGGGCGCGCGAGCATCCGACGGTTTCGACGCCGGTCACGTGGGAAGAAGTAGAGAAGACGTTGAAGAAGAAAGATGCGGGATTGCTGGTGTTTGAGGCTCCGCAAGTCGTCACGCGCGTTGAGAAGATGGGCGACTTGTTTGAGCCGATGAATGAACTGAAGCAGAGGTTGCCGGACCTGAAGGCGGTGGCCGCGGAAGGAACCGGAGCGCATCGAGATCGCCGCGCAGGCGGAGGAGCCAGAGCCGCCGGCGAAAAAGAAGGGTGCCGGGAAGACGGCTGCGCGAAAGGCTGCGACTCGAAAGAAGGCAGGGAAGGTATAATCCCCGACGTGTTGAGTCTTTAGGCTTCAGGAAATCCCCACCCTAGCCGCACAAAACGCGGCTAGGATGGGCCACCCGATCGAGCTCCGCGAGTGCATTTTATGCCGCAACTGTTTGTTGGAACTTCCGGCTGGGCCTACCCGACATGGAAGCCTGATTTTTATCCGGCCAAGCTGGCGCAGAAGAAATTCCTGGGACACTACTCGACGAAGCTCAATACGGTCGAAGTGAATTTCACTTTCCGGCAGCTTGTTAAAGAAACGACCATCCAGAACTGGCTGCAAGACACGCCCGCACAGTTTCGCTTCGGCGTAAAGGCGCACCAGGTCATCACGCACATCAGGCGCCTCAAGGCGACGGAGGATTTTGTTCCGCGATTTCTGGCCACCATTGAGCCCCTGGCGGCTGCTGGTAAGCTCGGGCCGGTGCTATTTCAGCTTCCTCCGAATCTGAAGGTCGATGAGGCGCTGCTCAAGGACTTCCTCGCAATTCTTCCTCGTACCGTGCCAGCGGCCTTTGAATTCCGCCATGCATCATGGTTTGCGGATTCGACATGGGATCTGCTGAAGTCAAACAACGTGGCGTTGTGTGTGGCCGAGACGGAGACGATGACGACGCCCGAGGTCGCCACGGCAGGTTTCGTCTACTACCGCTTTCGCAAGCCGAGTTATACGGGAGATGAGCGGCGGTCAATGATCGATCGCATTCAGCAGCATGTTGCAGCGGGTCGCGACGTGTTTGCGTATTTCAAACACGAAGAGACGCCGGAAGGCGCGCTCTACGCGGTGGAATTGCTGCGGGAAGTGAGTGGCGCGGAGGGCGCTCTGGTGAGCGAGACGTAGCAAGCTACGTCACTACGAGAGCAGTTTCTCGGCATCTTCTTCAGCACTTTTTCTGGCGTCCAGGAACTGTCACACTACATCTCTTCTCTTATGGCTGCTGAGGCGAACTCGCGCGTGCTTTCGGGCTTTCTTGATTATCTGCGGATCGAGAAGGGGCTGGCGCGACTTTCCATCAGCGCTTACACGACTGACATCCTGCAATTCGCCGAGTTTCTTGAGAAGCATAAGCGCTTGCTGTTGACGGCGCGGCGGAACGATGTGCGGGAATTTCTGCAGCAGCTTTTTTCGCATCAGGTCGATGGGAGGAGTGTGGGGCGGAAGCTTTCGGCGCTGCGCCATTTGTACCGATACCTATTGCTCGACAAGCGAATCGATCATGATCCGACTCTGAATATTGAGTCGCCGCGGCAGTGGAAGGTATTGCCGAAGTCGCTGGCGCGCGATGAAGTGGAATCGACGTTGGCGGCTCCGGCGGCCCGCGCAGGGACTCGTGGGAAGAAGGATGCAACCGCCCTGGCGATTCGCGATCGGGCGATGCTTGAATTGTTGTATGCGGGGGCGCTGCGCGTCTCGGAGATGGTGAACGCTACGCTTGAGGATTTGAAGTTGGAATCCGGATACATGTTGGTGCGCGGGAAGGGTGACAAGGAGCGCATTGTGCCGCTGGGCAAGCCGGCGCAGGACGCGCTCTCGGAGTATCTGGAGCAAGGGCGGCCCGTGCTCGCCGGGCTGCGGGTGGCCAAGCGCGCGAAGAATGCCGCGAGAGTATCGATAGTCTCAACCAAAAACTCCCCGCAGCTGTTTATTGCTCGCGGGGGACGTAAGTTGACGCGGCAGAGGGTCTGGCAGATGGTGGGGGAAGCTTCGGCCGCTTCGGGACGTCATGCATCGCCGCACATGTTGCGGCATTCATGCGCCACGCACATGGTGGAGAACGGGGCCGATTTGCGCACGGTGCAGACCATTCTGGGCCACTCTGACATATCGACGACGCAGGTCTATACGCATCTGGCGCTCGATCGGCTGCGGAGTGTGTATCAGAAGCATCACCCGAGGGCGAAGGCGAGGTAAATGACGAAGAGCAGCACAATCGTGGAGAAGGCCGTAGCCGACTTTCTTCGCCACCTGAGAGAGCGCAATTCTTCGCCGCACACGATCAAGGCTTACAGCGGCGATCTGGCAAACTTCGCTGCCTATGCTGGTTCGCGGGGATGGAAGTCGATCGACCACATCTCGATTCGCGGATTTCTATCGCAGCTCTACGAAAAGGGATTGGGTAAGACATCCGTGGCGCGTTCGTTGGCGGCGGTGCGGTCGCTGTATCGGTGGCTGGCACGGGAGGGTGTGGTCGAACAGAATCCTGCGAAACTTGTGGCGACGCCGCGGCTGCCGAAGAAACTTCCACGCGTCCCGACGATCGAAGAGATGAATGCTGTGCTCGACGGGCAAATGCCGGAGACAGCGGCCTTCCCAGAGCGCGACCGGTTGATGCTCGAACTGCTCTATGGGTGTGGCATTCGCAACTCGGAACTCACCGGAATCAATCTTGACGACATCCGGCTGAGTGCGGAGGCGATCCTGATTCGTGGCAAGGGGAAGAAGGAGCGATACGTTCCCTTTGGTGGATCGGCGAAGAGCGCGCTGGCGGCCTATCTTCCGGCACGGCAAGCTATGCTGGCGGAAACTCGCAAGAACACTGCCGCGCTGCTGATCAATCAACGCGGCGGGCGGCTGACCGCACGCAGCGTGGGGCGCATCATCAAAAAGATTGCGGTCGCCAAAGGTCTTTCACCAGACGTGCATCCACACACGTTGCGCCATGCTTTCGGCACTCACATGCTGGAAGAAGGCGCCGACCTTCGTGCCATCCAGGAACTGCTGGGTCACGAGCGTTTGGCCACAACGCAGCGTTATACGCAGCTTTCGATGAAGCACGTGCTGCAGGTCTACGATCAGACACATCCGCGCGCGAAGTAGGCGAATTGCTTGCCGGGAGCCCGCGAGGATGATGCCGGCCGACCGTTACTGAGACTTCCGAAGTCCTTCCCACATCTCCACGATTCGCGCTTTCAAATCGGCGGTCAGCTTTTCATAGGCGGCTTCCGAGGCTTCCGATTCGGGCGGCGGAGAAATCGGATCGCCGAAGATCATCTTCAGCGGCCTGAATCCCTTGAATTTCTGATTGCGAGGCCACACTTCGTAGAAGCCCTCAATCGCCACCGGAACAATTGGCACCTGCAGGTGGATCGATAGAATCGCCGCGCCTTTCTTGAAAACTTTCGGCGTGCCGTCGATGGAGCGCTCGCCTTCGGGATAGAGCACGAGCGCCATGCCGTGCCTCAGACCAAACGCTCCGGCGCGCATGGCGGGAACCAGATTCCCGTCGGGATCGAGCACGACCGTCTTGATGGAGCGCGCCAGCTTGCGCATGAAGCCCTTGCCAAAGATGTCGCTGGTACCCACGGCAAACGCACGATAGAAAATCTCCGCAGGGAGCAGGCTGGCTAAAATCAGCGGATCAAGATAGCTCTGGTGGTTCGACGAAATAATATAGGCGCCAGTCTTGGGGAGTTTCTCGAGACCGCTCACCTGCAGATGAAAACGGTCGCGCACAAACATCTGCATCACGCGCGTTACGACGTACCAGAATATGTCGTTGAATTTGCTGGGATGTGCCAGGGCGAGGACATCCGGATCGTCGGGATCTTCGGCCAGAATAGCTTTCCATCCAGCGAAGGTGACCCGCGATCCCGGGGGGGCACCGCTGGCCGCGCTTTGCAGAACCGCGTCGACCAGGTCGCGAACCGAGTAGATTTCCGTGAGTTGCGATTCTTCGAGATCGCCGCCGAGTTCTTGTTCGAGACGGCTTAGCAGTTCGACGCGTTGCATCGAGTCGAGGCCAAGGTCGAGATCGAGACTCAGAGAAGGGCGCATGGTTGACGGGGCAGAACGCGACGATTCCCGGACAATCTTGAGGGCGCGCTGCACGTCCGGTTGATCGAGCCATGCGGCTTCATCTGCGGTCAGCGGCTTGTCGGCCGGCAAGTCAGAATTGTCGGCGAGCTTGTTGGCTTGGTTCGCCCTTACGCGCTTCTCGACTTCGAAGCGTTTGATCTTGCGCGTGGTGGTGCGGGGCAAATCTTCCTGCCAGATTTCGTAACTGCCAATGCGCTTGGTGGAGGCGATCGTGGGCGCGAGGCCTTCAATATCGAAGCGTATGGCCTCTTTCGCGTTGACAATCTTGCGTTGGCGTAGCGTGTCGAAGTTCGGGACGACGACAGCGTGTAGACGATCGCCACCTTCGCCAGGCTTGCCTTCGAGTCCCATGACGGCGATTTCCTTGATGATCGGCGACTTCAGGTAGTGCGCTTCGATCTCTTCCGGGTAAACGTTTTTGCCGTTACTCAACACGATCACTTCTTTCTTGCGGCCGGTGAGGAACAGGTGACCGTGAGAGTCGAAGTAGCCGAGGTCGCCGGTCAGGAACCATCCGTCGCGAAGGACGGCGGCGGTAGCGTCGGGACGGTTCCAATATCCTTTCATCACGACCGCGCCGCGCAAGGCCACCTCACCCACGGGCGGACCCTCCTCTTGTGGCTGTGGATCGATGATCTTTGCTTCCACACCCTTCAGCGCTTTCCCAACCGAGCCAATCTCGTTATCGTTTGGAGAATTGGCGAAGACTGCGGCTGTCGTCTCGGTGAGGCCATAGGCTTGTAGCACGTCGACGCCGAGGTCACGGAAATCCCGCGCGATTGCAGGATCAAAACGCGATCCTCCGGTGACGAGATAGCGCATCTTTGGTCCCAGAGTTTCGTGTACCTTGCGAAAAAGTACGGGACCGGCATTGATTCCGATCTTGCGAAGAATGCGGTTGAGCACA
The DNA here is from genome assembly GCA_963722365.1 of uncultured Acidobacteriaceae bacterium. GTDB lineage: Bacteria > Acidobacteriota > Terriglobia > Terriglobales > Acidobacteriaceae > Sulfotelmatobacter. Next base: position 248,289 of record CAVRLM010000009.1, on the reverse strand, counting down.
ACCATCGCGCCGAATACTTTCTGGGTAAGCCCGCCTCGCTTCGCGACCTCCTGAAAAACCCGCTCATGAATCAAGTAGAAAAATTGGGGCACGACGGCAAAGGCCGTGATGTTGCGCTCGGTCAGAGCGCGTAAGAGTTCCGTAGTGTTGAGGGTCTCCAGATAAACAACCCGCGAGCCCTTGACCAGTGGCAGGAGGAGATTGGCCATCTGCGCCAGAACGTGAAACAGGGGGAGCACACCCAATAGAGCGTCGGAGGGGCCAAGCTCGACCCAGTCGAATACGGCTGCGACTTCGCCCTGGAAATTGGAGTGCGTGAGCATGACGCCCTTAGGGTCAGCGGTTGTGCCGGAGGTATAGAGCAGGGAAGCGAGATCGCTATCGTTCGCGGCCGCAGGGGCGAAGTTTCCTGGGCCCGCTTCAAAGATGGCAGGCATGTCGCCGAGCCAGTGTTCTTTTTTCCAATCGCCGGTTGCGCGGTCGGGGTCGGTGAGGATCATTCTCAATTTCAGTTCGGTGGCAGCCGGCCGAGCGACCGGGACGTGCTTCGCATCGCAGAAGATCGCGGTGGCTCCGCTGTCTTTCAGGAGCTTGGTGACTTGGTCGTCGTGCAGGGCGGTATCAAGAGGAACGGCGGCGCAACCGGAGGCGATAATTCCTAAATAGGCGGCGACCCAGCGAGGATGATTGTCTGCGAGAATCGCGAGACGCGATCCGCGGGGAAATTGTTTTTCCGTGATCCAGCGGCCGACGGATTCAGCCATGCGGCGCAGTTCGGCGTAGGTGCAACTTTCGAGGTGGTCCGCACGCTGGAGTTCGAGGGCGACATTATTTGGCCAGCGCTCGGCGCATTCGACAAAGCGATCGTAGAAAGTGGGCATTGGTCCCGGCGAATATACACGAAAGCGCCGTCGGACGCAGTGCCTGGCGGTACTCGGGTCAGGGTTTCTTGGGTGGTTGCGGCTTTTCCGCTTCCGCGATCGCTTTGCGGAATTCCTCGACGGCAGAAACCTGGGGTGCGCGCAGGCAGTCCTTCGCGGTATAGCGCCAGACGGCGGGCGCATCCAGCGGATCGACCGTACCGCCGCGATATACCTCAAACATATCCTCGGACGGGCCGACCTCATTGCCCATGCGGGGGCTGCCTTGAGGGCCCAGGCCGGGATCATTCGTCGGAGGATGCCCCTGGTGTCCGCCAATTCGAATGCTGTCATCGGTGGTCTGGGCCTCGCCGGGACGATTGTCGATCGGCCCGCCCTTGATGGTTGGGCGCATCATCTTGCCGGACCCGGTACGGACCGCGATCAGCAGATCGGATTCCCCACCGTCGGGAGCCAGTTGAAAGCGGCCCCAATTCATCAACGCCCTCTCCACATTCTCGCGCGCGGTGCTGTTGGCCATGGGATTGTCAATCGGCTCGCCGGCGTCGGGGTTGATCACTACTCGCACGGTGCTGGCTCTCAAAACATATTCGGGCAGAGTAACTTTCTTCTTGTCCTTCGCGGTGGCAGGAACGATCAGCAGCGCGGCTAACAGGACCAGTGAGGAGAGGCGTGCAGTCATGGGAGCCTCCGTGGCCAGACGACTAACGCGGCCATTATACTTGAGGTGCGCAATGCCTGCGTCGTTGCGACTCCGCCAGCATCGAATGTGCTAGGCTTTAAAGGTAAGTGTGGGCGCGCTGCCCTCTGAAGGACTTCCGGTTGATTAATCAGCTATTAGGCAAGGTTTTTGGCACCAAGAACGAGCGTGTGATCAAGGCGCTGACGCCCAAGGTGCAGGCGATTAATGCGCTCGAGCCGCAGATTCAGAAGCTGACGGACGATGAACTGCGTGCCAAGACGGATGAATTCCGGCGGCGCATTCAGGAGCGGCTGAACCGCGTCACCCGCGCACCCCAGGCTCAGGCCCCCGAAGGCGGAGCTGACGACGAGCCTGATCTGGACGAGCAGAAACAGTTCGAGAAGCGAGAGTACGAAGCCATTCAGGAAGTGCTGGACGAAATCCTGGTCGAGGCGTTTGCGGTGGTCCGCGAGGCCGGGCGCCGTGTTCTGAACATGCGGCACTTCGACGTGCAGTTGATCGGCGGAATGGTCCAGCATCAGGGCACCATTTCTGAAATGAAGACCGGCGAAGGCAAGACGCTGGTTGCGACGCTTCCGGTATATCTCAACGCCCTCAGTGGGCGCGGCGTGCATGTGGTTACAGTCAACGACTATCTGGCCAAACGCGACTCGGAGTGGATGGGCAGGCTGTATCGCTTTCTCGGTTTAACGGTGGGCGTGATCGTTCACGATCTGGATGATGAGGAGCGGCGTGCCGCTTATGCGGCTGATGTCACCTACGGCACGAACAACGAGTTCGGCTTCGACTACCTGCGCGACAACATGAAGTTCGACATCAAAGATTGTGTGCAGCGCGGACACAATTACGCGATCGTCGACGAAGTGGATTCCATCCTGATCGACGAGGCCCGCACGCCGTTGATTATCTCCGGCGCCAGCGAGGAATCGACCGACAAGTACTACAAAGTCAACCGGATCATCCCGAAGCTGGAAAAAGGCGAGGAGCTTGAAGTTGCGCCCGGCGAACCGGCGCAACTGACTGGCGACTTTGTGGTCGACGAAAAGCACCGCAACATCACGGTGACGGACGTCGGATGGGAGAAGGTTGAGGGCTTGCTTGGCATCGGAAACATCGCTGATCCAGAGAACTGGCCACTCAAGCATCACGTCGAGACTGCGATCAAGGCGCATGCGCTGTATCGCAAGGATGTGGAATACGTCATCAAGGAAGGAGAAGTCATCATCGTCGACGAATTTACGGGACGCATGATGCCGGGGCGGCGTTGGTCCGACGGCCTTCACCAGGCGATTGAGGCCAAGGAAGGTGTAAAGATTGAGCGCGAGAACCAGACACTCGCGACGATCACGTTCCAGAATTATTTCCGCATGTTCAAGAAGTTAGCGGGCATGACCGGTACGGCGGAGACCGAAGCGGCCGAGTTCGACAATATTTATAAGCTGGACGTGGTGGTGATTCCGACCAACAAGCAGATGTTGCGCGTCGAGAATCCGGACGTTGTATATCGTACGGAGAAGGAAAAATATTTCGCGGCGGCGGATGAGATTCAGCAGCTAGCAGTAAAAGGCCAGCCGGTGCTGGTGGGCACGACGTCGGTGGAAAAATCGGAGCGCCTCTCGGATCTGCTGAAGAAAAAAGGCATCAAGCACGTTGTGCTGAACGCGAAGTTTCACGAGCGCGAAGCCGAAATCGTTGCCCAGGCCGGACGCAAAGGGATGGTGACGATCGCGACCAACATGGCCGGCCGCGGTACTGACATTCTGCTGGGCGGCAATCCCGAGTTCATGGCCAAGCAGGAAATGGTCAAGAAGGGAATCGCGCAGCAGTTGCGCGTGGCGCAGGGCAAAATCGAAGGGCCACAGGAAGACGGTGCGACCTCCATCTTCTACTACAACGGCAACGAGTACACGGTGCCGACCGACAAGTGGACTGACGCCTTTAACCGGTACAAGGCGCAAACCGACGTCGAGCACGACGAAGTGACGGCCGTTGGCGGCTTGCATATTCTCGGCACTGAACGGCACGAGTCGCGACGTATCGATAACCAGTTGCGTGGACGTGCCGGACGCCAAGGCGATCCCGGATCCTCCCGGTTCTATCTAGCTCTCGAAGATGACCTGATGCGCATCTTCGCCAAGGAATGGGTATCAAACCTGTTGCAGCGGCTTGGCATGGAAGAGGGTGTGCCGATCGAATCGAAGCTCATCACGCGGCGGATCGAGACCGCGCAGAAGGCGGTTGAAGGACAGCACTTCGAGTCCCGTAAACATCTGCTCGAGTACGACGATGTGATGAACAAGCAGCGTGAGGCTGTGTATGGCTTGCGGCGGCGTCTGCTCGAAGGGACCGATCAGAAGGATCTGATCCTGGAAGATTACGTTTCGGCCATTCTTGGCGAACTGATCGAGCAGTACTGCCCCGCCAAGGCGCACGCGGATGATTGGGATATCAAGGGGCTGAAGGACGCGGTTTTTACGCGCTTCGGCGTGGATTTTATCGCCGAGGGCGTGAAGGCCGATTCGTTGAACCGCCAGGAACTCGGCGACGCGATCTTCGGGAAACTCAAAGAACGCTACGACGCGAAAGAGAAATTGATTGGTCCGGATGCCATGCGCCACCACGAGCGCATGATCATGCTGAGCGTGATTGATCAGCAGTGGAAAGATCATCTGCTGAGCATGGACCACCTGAAGGAAGGCATCGGGCTGCGCGGGTACGGCCAGCATGATCCGCTGGTGGAGTACAAGAAAGAATCCTTCGACATGTTCGAAGCGATGATGCAGCGCTTCCAGGAAGACACGGTCCGATATCTATACCTGATGCAGATCCTGGAGCGTCCGCCGGACGCGGGCGCGGGTGGTCCGCCGCCGAGCGCGCCAGTTGGGCAGGGGTCGGAGCCAGACTCCCCGGCACAACATGGTGGCGATGGAAACGGGCGGCGTCCGTCGCGAATGGTATCGACGTCGGCAGATGAACTGGAAGAAGCCTTCATGCGCCGCAAGCGTCGTGAGCTCGAACAGGCACGCATGGCTGGCGCGGGAGACGCGCAGCCGGTGCAGCAGGTTGTGCGCGGACAAGATAAAGTGGGCCGAAACGATCCATGCCCCTGCGGGTCAGGCAAAAAATATAAGAAGTGTCACGGCGCGTAATGCGTTAAAACTGGTTGTCGCGATTTTGGCAACAGGGTGGGGCACCCGATCATCGCTTAATGGCTTTGAAGGTCATTTCGTTCGCTGGGCTGTTCGTTGCCTTCTTCCACTCCATGAAAAGCGTTGCGTAATTCTTGGTGATGTATTCTGCCGGAGTGACTCCCAGTTTCTTCGCCGTCGCGTCGATCCAACGCGGCGGGCCTTCGATCTCGCAGAAATTCCCGATCGGCGTTTCGTCTACGACCACCTGACCTTTGCTGTCGGTCCATTCGGCGCGAAACTTTTCGTAGCGGAAAGTTGGAGCGTACCCTAATCCGCGCAGGATCGCGTCCATCGTCTTTCCGTCGGCCACGCCCGTTTCCAATTCCACGCGACTGCTGTGACGGCCTTTCGTGCCGCCGCTTTTGTGAGTCAACTTCCACGCTGATCCGTACCTTCGCAGTCGCAGGAGTTCCCGTCGCATCCGCAAGACTCCTCCCGGCAGGTCATAGAGCGTATTCATCTCGTTGGTGCGTGGAGTGACCAGACGAAATCCAGCCGCCCGTAAGGAGCGGACCAGGTTCCGCACATCCTTCACCTGAAATTTGACTTCGATTTCGCGTGGCATTCAGGAAGAGTGTATTACGGCCGGGCCGCACCCGTCGCTGCTGTCGCGCTAAGGGGAAATCGATCGGGCCCAAGTTTCTTTTCCCAGTCCACCGGTTCGATCGGACCCACGGCGAATACCCAGCTGAGCGCGCTGATCCACGAAACCACTGCTGCGATCACCACCGGCCAATAAAACTCTCCGGTGCGGCCCAACAGGTATCCGGTCAGCATCGGCGCCACAGCGCCGGCGAAGTTGCCGACGAAATTCTGCAGTCCGGCCCAACGGCCTGCGACCTTCGTTCCCGCCAGAGTCTGCGAGACTGCCCAGCAATTGTTGCCGCTCATTCCGAGGAAGATGCCGGCCGGGGCCAGGACCCATATGAAAACGCTGTCGGGTGCAAATGCCGCGGCAGCCAGCAAAATCCCCAAGCCAGTCTGTCCCACGCCGAGCATGGTCTTTCGGACGAGCGTTGTGGAGGATCCCGCGGCGATCCACTGGTCCGAGAGCTTCCCCAAGACGATTCCTGAAATCGACGCCAGGAAAAAGACCAGTCCGCCCACCTTTGCCATTTGATTCATCGAAAGGTGACGACCGCGAATCAGGTACGACGGCAACCAAGTAACCAGGAAATAGAGCGTGTAGTTGGTGCAGAACTGTCCCAGGCACGTGCCCCAAGCAGACCGTTGTCTCAGAATATCGAGAATCCCAACGGTGACTTCGCCGACTGGGGCGGCAGTTCGAGTACGGCGCGGCATCAAGCTTATCCACGGGATCAGCCACAGCAGTGCTCCCAGGCCCAGGACCAGGAAGAACGGCCGCCAGCCAAAGCGCCCCACCACGTTCCCGCCGACGAGAATACCGATGGCTGGACCCAATCCAAGGCCAGCCATAATGGCGGCATTCGCGAAACCGCGGCGACTCTCAGTGAAGTGGGTGCCGAGAATCTTACAGTAGGACGGAAAAGCCACTGATTCGCCCACACCTAGAATTATGCGGATGACAATCAGGGCGGCAAATCCGTGCAAGATTCCCGTGACGGCCGTCGCCGTGGACCACAGGAAGAACCCCGCGGCGAAGACCCACTTCACGTCGAAACGGTCGACCAGCCAGCCCGCAGGAATCTGCATGAACCCATAGGTCCAAAAGAAGGCTGCCAACAGCGTGCCGAGTTGCCAGTCCGAGAGGCCGAGCTCGCCCTTGATGAGTGGCGCCGCAATCGAGAGATTGCTGCGGTCGATGTAGTTGATGAGAATCGACAGGCTTAACAGAAACAGGACGCCATTCATCGCTGCGCTGCGGGGCGCTTCGTGGGTTGAGGTAGCAGGCATTGGGGCAAAAGCCCGACAATGCTACACCATCTCTGCGAATTTGCCGGCAAATTCTAGAGGAGGATCGGCAGCGATGGATCCCACGATCCTAACCCTGCCGCTAATCCAAATCCTGTGCGTCGATGGTGCTATGATTTTTGACGATCATAGCCTTAGCAGGATCGGTATGAAAAATCTTTTCGAGCGAGAAACAATCGACCAAGTAATTTCGCGGATTGACACGCTTCAGCCTGCCGCAGAACGCCAGTGGGGCAAGATGGACGTCGCGCAGATGATGGCGCATTGTTCCGCGGCCCTCGATATGGCTTCGGGCAAGCTCATTCTGCCGCGAATCTTGATTGGCAGGCTGATCGGGCCCTTGGTCAAACCAATGTACTGGAATGAGAAGCCGTTTTCGCGCAACAGTCCCACGGACAAGAAATTGGTTATGTCAGACAAGAAGGATTTCCTGCGCGAGAAGGAGCAACTCAAACGCTGCGTACGGCTGTTCTATGAGGGTGGGGAAGCGAAATGCACCCGGAACCCGCATCCCTTTTTCGGCGCTCTCACTCCGCCGCAGTGGAGCCGAGGGATGTACAAACATTTAGACCATCACTTGCGGCAATTCGGCGCCTGAGATGGAAGCGCCTACGAGAAGGTCGGGAGCTTGACCAGATCGTTCTTGGGAATCGATTCCAGCGGACCTCCGGCCTTGAGCCAGGCGGTCAGTCCTCCGACGATCACGAACGTGTTGAAGCCTCTTTCCTGCAGTAGATGCGCCACCCGGGCGCTAGTCGCTTCGCGTGTTCAAGTACAGTACAAGTAAATGTCCTTGTCTTTGGACAGATTCTTGAGCTCCTCGTCGAGGTTGTTGGGCTCTATTCGAATCGAGCCTTTGATGCGCTCGGCGCCGATATCGTAATAACCGTGGCTGCGCACGTCGACGATTTGCAACCGGTCGCCGTCGCCCGCCGCGATACGCGCTGCGAGTTCCTGCACCTGGATCCGTGGCATGATCCGGTACTTGCTGTAGCGATAGAACTGCGAGACGCGGTAGACCGAGTATGCGATCAACACGGCAATGATGATGACTTCCATGGCGCGGCCGGCCGCATGGAAGCCGTTCAACGTCGCTGCCAGAAAATCGCGGGAGACGTAACCCACCAGAAGGTAGGTCACGGTATAGAGCAGCGCTCCAGCCAGGTCGAGGCGGAAGAATTGGCCGAAGCGCATTTTCATGCTGCCCGCCAGAGGCGCGGCCATGGTGTTAATACCGGGAATGAACTTGGCCACGAGCAGGGTTTTCTTACCGCGTTTATAAAACGATTCGGCGGACCGCAGCATGCAGGTTTCCGGATTCATCGACAGGCGGCAAAGCAATCCCAGCAGAGCCCATCCGGTGTAGCGCCCGAGCCAAAACTGCAATGTGTCGCCGATCATGAGGGCGACCATGGCCGCCAGCACAACCCCGCCGCCTGCGAGGGTATGCGACGCGACGGCGGCGCCGGCCGCCACCAGGGCGATCGCTGCGGGGAACGGAAGGCCAATGGCTTCCGCAAACAGCAAGACGAACGTCAAGGCATACCCGTGGCGCGCCATCATGGAGAGTAGATCATTCATAGGCAGCTAGAGTTTACCGGGCTCTGCGCGTGCACAGCTTTGATTCCGCGAATCCAGTAAAGGGTTCAGTATAAACAAAGCCGGGCGGGTCCGATGGACCGACGCCCGGCTATTGTTGCACGAGGAGCGAGTCTGTCAGGAGGACTATCCTCGTTCAGGGTGAGCAAGACAGCGGCTTGCACTCGAAGTCTTTTCCGACCCTGTCCGGGCCGGCGCGTCGAAAAACCCAGGCGCCTTTCGTCTAAAGCTTCGACTGAAGCCGCCGTCTTCGTTGATGGTTCGTCCGCAGCGGACAGGACCCTCGACGACCTGCCTTTCTCAGGTGCCGGGGGGAGATTGAGGTCGCGATTCTCGCGCCTCGTCACATGCCAGTGCGTCTCGTTAGCCTTCCGCTCTGGCGGACATTCCCAGCAACTGCCCGCATTCTTAAACGGACGAGAAAAATAGTCTGTAACATCGGTCACGGCTGATGGTGACGGCGGTCAATTTTATTTAGAGGGGGCTTCTGTGCTTAGGCTCACAGGGCGCGAGGCAGGTATTTCCGCCGCAGGTCCCTATTTCTCTCGCGCGACCACAAACTCGGGCGCCCAGAGCAGGGCACGCTTAATCTCCGTGTCGGGGAAGGTGCAAATGGACTTACAGGCGGATTCCGCGTATTGCACGGCCATCGCCGTGGCAGCTTCCAGGGAGCCGTAGAGCTGCAGAATTTCCAGGATCTCCGCATGGGTCACGCCGTTGAAAGCGCCGTGCTGCAACACCGTCTCGATCTTGGTCCGCTCTTCGGCGGTGCAGCGTTCAATGGCATGGATGACCGCCATGGTGGCCTTGCCCTCGCGCAGATCGCTGGCGACGGGCTTGCCCAGCACATCTTCCGTTGCAGTCAGATCGAGCACATCATCGACAATCTGAAAAGCCATCCCCAGGTTGTGTCCGTAACGGCCTAGAGCCTCTTCCTGCTCGGCCGTCGCGCCGCCCAGAATTGCTCCCAGGCGCATGCAGACTGAGAACAGGCAGGCGGTCTTGCGGAAGATGAGGTCGAAGTGCTCGTCGAGCGTGATCAGCTTGCCCAACTTTTCCATTTGCAGCAGTTCGCCCTCAACCATCTGCTGGGTGAGTTCGATCAGCGTGTCGAGAATTCGAAAGTTACGCTCCTGCACCGCGATCTTGAAGGCCTGCATGTACAGCCAGTCGCCGGCCAGCACGCATTTCGAATTGCCCCACTGCGTATTGGCCGCGGGACGGCCCCGGCGCGTCTTGGCCTCGTCAATAATGTCGTCGTGTACGAGGGTCGCGGTGTGAATGATCTCTACGACCGCCCCTAAGCGGACGGCGCCTTGCCCCTGATAGTCAAGCAGTTTCGCGGAAAGCAGCAGCAGGGCAGGACGAATTCTCTTGCCGCCACCGTTGCGCAGGTACTCACCAATCTCGGTGATGGCCTGAACGCCCGAGACGGTGTCGCGGCCGAACTCGTCTTCCAGTGCCACGAGATCGTCTCGCAGCAGATCGAAGACTTCCTTCCCGTTAATGGTGGTCGATGCGCTCAATTTTGAAAGTCCAACCACGTTTTCACCACGGAGAGGAGAAGAGAAAACTAAAAACTGAATCGAAAGCCCCTGAACTTCTCTGTGACTCCGCGTCTCCGTGGTGAAGCAGTCTCTAGTTCGTGCGATAGTTCGTAAACTGCAAATCGATTCCGAAATCGTGTCCCTTCAGGAGCGCAATGGTTTCCTGCAGGGTATCGCGGTCTTTGCTGCTGATGCGGACAAGATCTCCCTGAATCGAGGCTTGCGCTTTCTTTTTCGAGTCCTTCACCAGCTTTACGATCTCGCGGGCTTTTTCGATGACGATCCCCTGCTGCATGGTGACTTTGCGCTTGGCTGTTCCTCCGGCGGCGGATTCGACCGGGCCGTAAGTCAGGCCTTTTAGGGAAACTCCGCGTTTTACCAGCTTTTGCTGGAGAATGTCGTTCACGGCTTTCAGCTTGTACTCATCGGCGGAGTGCAGCACCATGGCGTCTTTTTCGAGTTCGATATTCGACTTCGAATCTTTCAGGTCGAAGCGCGTATGAATCTCCTTGAGCGCCTGCTGAATGGCGTTCGAAACCTCATTCAGATCGATCTTGCTTACGACGTCGAAACTGTTATCGGGCATACATTTCTAATCTTTCTGAAAGAAAGGAATCTAACCACTGAGACTACCAGAACTGCGCGTTTCAGCGGGCGGGAACTTTGCTTTCAATCATTTCAGTCAATTTGAAAAAATTGTAGAAATTACGGGAGGTCTGCTCGCCCACTTCTTCTGTGGACAATCCGCGTAGTTCGGCCAGTTTGCCCGCCGTTTCCTTCACAAAAGCAGGTTCGTTGCGCTTGCCTCGGTGCGGGACGGGTGCCAGGTAGGGGCAGTCGGTCTCGATCAACATGCGGTCGAGTGGAACCGCAAGAGCCGCGTCGCGAATCTGCTGTGCCTTGGGGAAAGTTAAGTTGCCGGCAAACGAGATCATGAAGCCCATGTCGAGGGCGCGCTTGGCCTGTCCCCAGTTTCCCGTGAAGCAGTGCAGAATCCCGCCCAATCCGCTCGGCGCCCATTGTTGATTGATCATGGCGAGGCAGTCATCCCAGGCATTGTCGCTGCCGTCGGAAGGCCGGTTGTGGATTACGATGGGGAGCTTCGCGGCTGCCGCTAGCTCCATTTGCCGGGAGAAGACCTGCTTCTGGGTATCGCGAGGAGAGTGATCGTAGTAGTAATCCAGCCCGATCTCGCCCCAGACAATCACTTTGGGATGTCGCGCCAGGCGTTCCATCGTCTGATACGCCGCATCATCGGCGAGCCTGGCTTCGTGCGGATGGATGCCGATGGTTGCGTAGATGAACGGATATTGCTCGGCGAGCTGTATTCCGGCGTCCAGCGTCGGAGGGCCGTCACCGTTTCCGATCGCCACCATCGTTTGTACGCCGGCCTGGCGGGCGCGAGCGATCACCTGCTCGCGATCCGAGTCAAACTGTTTGCCATCGAGATGTGCGTGAGAATCGACGAACATGATTCATGTGGAGACAGCCGTCCCTTCGACAGGCTCAGGGAAGGCCTTCGGTTTGTCCGGCTTCGCAAACGAGGCCCGGTTTTGATCCTTATTTCAATCTTGCCCCGACGGGCACATCCTCCAGAAAGCTTGCCAGCACCGGCTTTCCACCCTCCAGTGAGGCTGCGACGATCATTCCGTTCGACTCCATGCCGCGGAGCTTCCGCGGGGCGAGGTTAGCGACGATCACAACTTTGCGACCGACCAAAGTTTCGGGCGCATAAGCCTCGGCAATCCCCGCCAAAACCTGCCGCACTTCCGTGCCGATGTCGACTTCAAGACGAAGGAGTTTGTCGGCTTTGGGCACGCGCTCGGCAACTTTCACCACGCCAACGCGCAGTTCGATCTTCGCAAAGTCGTCGATGGTAATCTTGCCGCCGTCAGTTGCCGCCGGAGGAGCGGGCGCGACGGTCTGCTGGGGCGTCACGCTCGGCATGGTAGCGGTTGCTTCCTTCGCTTCTTCCACCGCCGGACCTCGTTGCTGATCTTCCATGTTCTGCATCCTTTCGATGGCGCTCTTGTCGGCGCGTGGGAAGACCGGGTGGACATCACCAAGCTTCGTGCCCAGTTGCAACTGGCCCCACGCCAGATCGGCCAGGGCAAGCTTTTTGATGTCTCCCAGTCCCATCTGCTCCCAGATTTTGGCAGTTGCATCGGGCATGACTGGATGCGCCAACGCGGTCGCGATCCGCAAAGCTTCTGCCGAGGTATAGAGCACGGTCGCTAGCCGTGCGCGACTCTCGGCATCCTGCTTCTCTCCGAGAGACCAAGGTTCGTTTTCGACGATGTATTTGTCGACCGTCGCTACCAAGCCCCATACCGATTCAAGGGCGCGCGAAAACTGGAACTGGTCGAACAGCGTGCCGAATTCACGAATCGTTTTGCGCGCCGTATCCGCGACCGCGTCATCTGCGGGAAGCTTCGACGCCGAGGGCGATGGATACGGGACTTCGCCCTTGAAGTACCGGTTAATCATGGTCAGCGTGCGGCTGGCCAGGTTTCCCAGGCCGTTCGCCAGGTCGGAGTTATAGCGTTGCACCAACGCGTCGAACGAGAACGAACCATCTTGCCCGAATACGACCTCGCGCAGCAGGAAGTAGCGCAGGGCATCGGCCCCGAGCACATCGAGAATCGTTTCGGTGCGCACAATGTTGCCGCGCGACTTCGACATCTTGCTCTCTTCGAACAGCAGCCAGCCGTGAGCCACGATCGCCTTGGGCAAGGGCAATCCTGCCGCCAGCAGAAATGCCGGCCAGTAGACGCAGTGAAAACGAACGATCTCCTTGCCGATCATGTGCACATCGGCGGGCCAATATTTCTTAAACGCCTCCTGTGCCCCGGCATGGGAAGAGCCGTAGCCGATCGCCGTGATGTAGTTGGCCAGTGCATCGAGCCATACGTAAATGACATGCTTGGGATCGTCCGGCACCGGAATGCCCCACGAAAACGTCGAGCGGCTGATCGAGAGATCGCGAAGTCCCGAACGCACAAACGAAATCACTTCATTGCGCCGCGTCTCCGGCCGAATGAAATCTGGATTCGCATACAACTCCAGAAGTTTGTCCTGAAACGCCGACAGTTTGAAGAAGTAATTCTCTTCATGAACGGTCTCGGTGATCCGTCCGCAGGTGGGGCAAGGATCGCCGGGTTGCGCGCCATCGACGTAGAGTTCGTCGGACACACAGTACTGACCGGTGTAGGTGCCTTTGTAGATGTAGCCGTTATCGCGAATGCGCCGAAACAGCTCCTGCGCCCGCTTCTTGTGGCGCTCTTCCGTGGTGCGGATGAAGTCATCGTTGGAGATTCCCATCCGCTGCCAGAGCTTGCGGAACTCCGAAGAGATCTCGTCCGCATATTTCTGTGGAGTCTTGCCCGCGGCCTCAGCCGCACGCTCGATCTTTTGACCGTGCTCGTCGGTGCCTGTCAGGAAGAACGTATCGGCGCCCAGCAGTCGTTGACGTCGCGCGATCGTATCGCAGGCGATTGTCGTATAGGCGTGGCCGATGTGTGGCCGCGCATTTACGTAATAAATCGGGGTCGTGATGTAGAACTTTCTGGTCATTCTTATGCGATCTCTTGTGCGATCTTCGTCCTGGGTTTTTTAGCAAAAATGTAAGCGCGCCGGCTTTGATACTCAACCTCCGGCGCATAAGGGTCGCGCTCGATAGTCTCTTCAATCTCGAATCCCGCACGACGAATGTGATCCTCCACCGTGCTCACGCGGAAGAGATGAAATTCAAGCACAGCTCCCGAGCCCCAAAGGTCTTCGACCTGGGAAGTGTCGTCGCCGATGTGAAAACTCAGCAACAGCCGTCCGCCGGGTAGCAGTACACGCATCATCTCCCGCAGGGCTTGCACAAGATCGTCGGGCGGCAAGTTGACGATGGCATAAAATGCGGCGATCCCAGCCCAAGAGTTGTCAGCCACGGGAAGGGCACGCATGTCCCCTTGCTTGAATTCGATGCCGGGATTCAATTGCCGGGCGCATTGAATCATTCCCGGCGACAAGTCCATGCCGCAAGCCTGGAGTCCACGCCCCAGAAGATAACGAGCGACCTGTCCTGGTCCGCAGCCAAGATCGCACGCCACGCCCGCATTGCGCACGCTCTCGGCAAACCGGTCGAGCAGGCGGCAGTCGAGCGGCTTATGCTGCAGCTCGTCGTAGATGCGCCGGGCATACTCCTCGGCTACCAAGTCATAGCCGGACTGAACGTCGTTGATCTTCTCGTCAATCATTTGGCTCGGATAGTTCGGAACTTATTTGCGACCGCTGTTCGTGTACTCTCGCGAGGCTTCCTGCATTACTTTCTTGAGCGGCACGTGATGCTCCGTGGCAATGCGCCGGCAGTCCTCATACTCGGGCGCGTAATTGGTGACGGTCCCATTCATGCTGGCAATCTTGATGCGAACCTCGCCCCATTGGGTGCGCACGTTTTCCCAGCGCCTCGCCAGGGTTTCACGAGCTTCGTCCCGCCGGCGCACGCCCAGCGTAGTGGTCTCGGTGAAGATCAAGTGCGATAGCTTGCTCGCATCTTCCGGCTTGCATAGGACGGTCAATAGCGTTCCGGGCCGATTCTTCTTCATTTGCACCGGCATGCCGAACACGTCGAGCGCTCCTTCTTCAAGCAGTCGATCCATCACATACCCGAACACCTGCGGGTTCAGGTCATCGAGATTCGCTTCCAAAACGGCGACCGTATCGGACTCCGTCTTAGCCGCCGACTTCGACGCGGATTCACCGATCGTCAACCGCACCACGTTTGGCAAGCCAGGGAACTCGCGCGTCCCCGCACCGTATCCCGCCTTCTTGATCTTCATCTCAGGAAACGCCGCGAAGCGCTTCGCCAAAACCTTCACAATTGCGGCGCCTGTGGGTGTCACCAATTCCGCCTGAACACCCGACGAGTACACGGGAGCGTCTTTCAGCAATTCGATCGTCGCGGGTGCGGGCACCGGAAATGTTCCGTGCGCACATTTCACCGACCCGCCACCGACATTCAGAGGAGAGCAGACAATCTCGTCTACTCCCAGCGCTTCTGCCCCGACCGAAGCGCAGACGATGTCGACCATCGCATCCACGGCGCCCACTTCGTGGAAGTGTACCTTCTCGATGGAAGTGGCGTGAATTTTCGCTTCTGCCGTTCCGAGCGCCTCAAATATTGCGACCGCTGTCCGCTTTGCAGAGTCGCTGATCGCGGCCTTGCCGATGATCTCGCGAATCTCAGTCAATCCGCGGTTGTGAGATTGCAAATGTAGCGGGGGCGTCCCCGCCCGCGTTCCATCGGACTCGGAAGAGTGCTGATGATCGTGATGATGCTCGTCGTCGTGCCCATGGTCATGACTATGCTGGTGTTCAGCATGCTCTTGTTTCGCCCAGTATTCTTCGCGCGGCATGTCCTTCTCGCCATCGACCCAGACGTCAACCTTCATGGCCGAAATACCGCTACGAACAACCCGCGAAATTTCCAGACGAGCGCCTACGTTGAGCGCCGCGACGGTTTCCTCCAGCACGCGCGGCGGAACTCCGGCATCGATAAGGGCGCCGAGGAACATGTCGCCGCTTATACCGGAAAAACATTCAAGATAGGCTATCCGCATGAAGTCCAAGTCTTCACCACAGGAGATGCAGAGAACGCTCACAGCAGATCGGTCTCTATGACCTCTGTGGTTAAGGGTTTAACGTAGTCACGACGAGAAACTTTCATCATAGGGAAGCAATCCACCTCCGTCAAACGCGCGCTCCTCGCGCACTCTGATAAAATCACTGTTTCTTCAACAGCTTAGAGGGACTTTTTGTATCGTCATCTCGAACATCGCCTTGCCCAGCGCGTGCTGGAGTGTCTGCAGCGCAAGTACCCTGGCGTCCCCCTGCCCGGCGTGGTCGTCGAACAGCCTCCGAAGGTCGAACTCGGGGATCTTGCGATTCCCATTTTTCCTTACGCTAAGCCCCTGCGTTCGGCACCGCTGAAGATTGCCGAAACGATCCGTGCTGAGATCGGCCCGATCGAAGGCATCGCGGAAATGCAGGTCGCGCCTCCCGGCTACCTCAACGCCAAGATTGACCGAGGTTGGATGGCGGCTGCGTTGACCGCCGATCAGAAACCGCCCGCCGAGATCGCTTTCGGCAAGATTCTGGTGGAGCATTCGAGCATCAATCCCAACAAGGCCGCGCACATCGGTCATCTGCGCAATGCGATCCTCGGCGACACCTTTGTGCGATTGCTCCGGTCGGCGGGCAGAGAAGTCGACGTCCAGAATTACATCGACAACACCGGGGTTCAGGTGGCCGATGTTGTAGTTGGCTTTACGAACATCGAGAAAAAATCTCGCGCGGAAATCGAGGCTCTTACCCGCCAGCCACGTTTCGATTATTACTGCTGGGATTTGTACGCTCGAGTCTCGCAGTGGTACGAGGCCGACAAACAGAATCTGCAAGTGCGTCTGCAAACGCTGCATGCCATTGAAGACGGCACGACGGAGACTGCCGCTATCGCGGAACTGATTTCGGTGGCGGTGCTGCGCCGCCATCTCGAGACCATGGACCGGCTCGACATCGAATACGATTTCCTTCCGCGCGAAAGCGAAATTCTGCACCTGCATTTTTGGGACGCCGCCTTTACCAAACTAAAAGATGCCGGCGTGCTCACCTTCGAGAATGAAGGGAAGAACAAAGGATGCTGGGTGATGCGGCGGGCTGGAACCGCGAACACCTTGACCACAGGGGACACAGAGAACACGGAGGATGGCAAGATTACCGAGGAAGATCAGAAAGTTATCGTCCGCTCTAACGGGACCGTCGGTTACGTGGGCAAAGACATCGCCTACCACATGTGGAAGTTCGGCCTGCTCGGCCGCGACTTCGGATATCGCAAGTTCTACCGTTATCCCAACAATCACGACTGCTGGATCTCAACCGCAGACGGCGAAAAGGACCATCCTCACTTCGGCGACGTCGCCGAAATCTACAACGTTATCGATGCGCGCCAGTCCGAGGCGCAGAACACAGTCATCGAGGCGTTGCGCGGACTCGGGCATGGAGAGGCCGCCAGCCACTACACACACTTCTCCTACGAGATGGTCGCGCTGACCCCGCGTTGCGCTGCGGAACTCGGCTACACCCTGAGCGAAGAAGACAAGGCTCGTTCTTACATCGAAGTCAGCGGGCGCAAGGGCTTTGGCGTGAAGGCTGACGATCTACTCGATCAGCTGATCGCGTCGGCCAAGAAAGAAGTCGACTCGCGCCATCCGCAGGTCAGCGAACCGGAACGCCTGCAGATTGCCACGCAGATCGCCATCGGGGCTCTGCGCTACTTCATGCTGAAGTACACCAAGCAGTCCGTGATCGCCTTCGATTTCAAGGAGGCGCTCAGCTTTGAAGGCGAGACCGGGCCCTACGCGCAATATGCGGTCGTTCGCGCTAGCAGCATCTTCCGCAAAGCTGGGTTCGACCCCGATACCTTCTTTAAGGAATCCGCTAGCAATGTGACCGCGGCTGATCTCGCGAGTTTTCTCAACCGAGAGGATGCCAACGAAATTTGGGAGCTGTGGCTGGCGTCGTCCAAGACATCTTCAGTGATCGAGCAGTGCATCGTCACCACCGAACCCGCATACCTGGCGAAACACGTTTTCCAGTTGGGGCAGTTCTTCAACACTTTTTACCATCGGCATCCAATCCTGAGCGAGCCCGATGAGAAGCGAAAACAACTGCTGCTCGCGACCGTCGCGGTGGTTCGCCGCGAACTGGTTCGCTGCCTTGCAGTCATGGGCATCACCGTACCCCCGGTCATGTAAAATGCGTGCCAGCGCGACTCGGACGGGTCGCGCATTTTCTCCAACCTATGCACACCTCAGCGCCTACGTCCGTTCCTTCTCGTCCGTGGCTAGGGAGAATTGTCCGCGGCGCGCTCCTGCTGGTGCTAATCCTCGCCGTTGCCGGAGTGATTTACGAGAACATCTTCGAGGCGCGCGACCGTCGCTTTAATCCCATGCCCGGGAGGCTCTACGACGTGGGCAGATTCAAGATGCACATCGACTGCACGGGAAAAGGAAGCCCAGCGGTCATTCTCGAGTCCGGGCTCGGCGACACTTACGTGTCGTGGCGCAAAGTGCAGCCGCAGATCGCGAAGTTCACCCGCGTGTGCTCGTATGACCGCGCTGGCATTGGCTACAGCGAATCCAGTTCGCAGCCTCGCACCAGCAAGGTGATCGCCGGCGAATTGCACGCGTTGCTGCAGGCCGCGGGAGTAGCTTCGCCCTATGTACTGGTCGGTCATTCAATGGGTGGATTTACTGTGCGCCTTTACGCCAGCCTCTACCGCAACGAAGTCGCGGGCATGGTGCTGGTCGATGCCTCTCATCCCGACCAGGAAAAACGCTTACCCCCGGAGCTTAAGAATATGGAAGGAACATGGCAGCGCGAAGCACAGTTCCTGGAGTACACCACGCCATTTGGTATTCCCCGGCTGCTGGGCTTGTGCGATGAAGAGCCGGTGCAGCGCGCGGCCGAGTGTAACTTTCATAGTGCTCGCGAGGGCGTCGCCGAACTGAAAGCCTTTTCAGAAAGCGCCGCCCAGACCGCGGCCACCGGCACTCTCGGCGATATTCCGCTCGTGGTGTTTTCCCACGATCCAGATAAACCGTCGGCCGAGCTTCCAGCAGATCTCGCCAAGCCTACCAACGAAGCATGGGAGAAAATGCAAGAGGAACTGGCACATCTGTCGACTCGCGGAACGCAGGTGATCGCGAAGAATAGTTCGCACTACATTCAGAGCGATCGCCCTGAAGTGGTCATAGACGCAGTTCGCGACGTAGTGGACCAGGTGCGCGCCGCGCAGGGTGCGACATTGTCGAAACCGAATTGAGTCGCTCATGAAACTCCTGTTGCTGACTCTGGTCGCACAAACCTGCTAACCTTTTTTCCTCATCCGCTTTCCGCACGCGATTGCTATTGCCTCTGCATTCCAGGAGCACAGAATGAAGCGTACTTCTCCGCTCTCTCGCATCCCGACCGAACTCCCGATTGTGTGGAGCATTTTCATACTGAGTCTTGTCTTGTCTGGATTGATGCAGGCACAGGACGACTCATCGGTTATGCAGCCCCCAGTTCCCGCGCACCGTCCACGGATCGGCTTGGCGCTCAGTGGCGGCGGCGCGTTGGGCCTGGCTGAAATCGGAGTCATTCAATGGATGGAAGAAAATCACATTCCGGTCGACCGGATCGCAGGCACCAGCATGGGCAGCATCATCGGCGCCATGTATGCCACCGGCATGACTCCCGCGGAGATTCAGGCGTTCGCCGAAAAGATCAATTGGGATGAAGCGTTTCTGCCCGGGACGGTTTACACGCAGCTTTCTTTCCGGCGCAAACAGGATCGCCGCGATTATTTGATCAATGCGCCTCTCGGCCTGAAGCACGGATTGAGTGGCCCCAATGGCTTCAACTCGGGTCAGGGAATTGGATTGTTACTAGACCGGATCGCGTTTCCCGAGTCCGGTGTCACAAGCTTTGACGATTTGCCGATTCCATTTCGTTGCGTCGCCACCGACATGCTCAGTGGAGAGGGCGTTGTTCTGCACCAAGGAGGTTTGGCGCAAGCTGTGCGCGCATCCATGGCCATCCCCGGTGTGTTTACTCCAGTGGAAATCGATGGCCGCGTCCTGGCGGATGGCGGCATGGTGCAGAACATTCCAGTGGAAACCGTCCTTGGCATGGATGCGGACTCGGTTATCGCCGTGGAATTGCGGCTTCCTCCGGGTAATCCGAAAGAACTGGAAACGATCACGGGAGTCCTGACTCGCGCAGTCGACGTAATGATTACGCAGAACGAGCGCCACTCGCTGGCTCTGGCACGGGCCACGGTGAGTATTGCCATGAGCGGCTTTGCGATAACGGATTACGGCCGCGTCAAGGATTTGGTCAAACTCGGCTATAAGAGTGCGTCTGCCCAGTCGGCTGCTCTCTTGCCTTATGCAATGCAGGATCCAACCGAGTGGCAGGAGTATCTAGCAGCGCGTGCTGCGCGCAAGCATAAGCCAAACGAGAGCGTGGAGATCGTCGAAGTTGCCGGAGCCGATCCCGATACGGATGGCCGGCTCCAGCTACACCTGACCAAGGCGCTCAAAGGTCCACTTGATCTGTCCAAGGTCGATACCCAACTTACCCGAATCGCCGGTGAAGGACAGTTCGATCGACTCGGCTACGAGGGATTTACGCAGAATGGAGTTCCCGGTCTCCGCATTACGACGCGCGACAAATCGTACGGCCCACCTTTCGTAGATCTCGCGGTCAATGTCGATGGCTCGGGCGTGGCGTCTTTCAATTTCTCTGCCGGGGCGCGGGTAACCTTTATGGATGTTGCCCACCGCGGAGGCGAATGGCGCAACGATCTCCTTTTCGGGTCCAGCAACCTAGCGGCGTCCGAGTTCTACCAGCCAATTGGGCAGTCGCGTTTCTTTGTGGCTCCCTACGCCTTTGCCTCCAAGTACGCCCGCAACTCGTTCACCGGGTCGACTCGTGTGGCCGTTTTCGGCGATGAACGCGCTGGCGGCGGCTTCGATATTGGCTACAACACCGGACGCCGTAGCGAATTCCGCATCGGCTATGAAATCTTCGACGGCAAGCTGAGTCCACTTATCGGCAGCCAGGGCCTGCCCATCATCGACGGAAGCACCGGACAATTCCGCGCGCGTTACGTCTGGGATGGTCAGGACAGCCCGTCGGTTCCGAGTCGCGGAACGCGCGTAGTCACTACTCTGTCGCGCGTACTGCAAAGCCCTGGGCTGGCGCACCCCATCGGCCAACTCGACGTACAGACTTCCAGTTTCGTGCCTGTCAGTCCGAAGACATCGATCTTCTTTAACATCGACGGCGGAACAACCTTCAATGGTTCTGCAGGTCCGTTTCAGGTTTTCGCGCTCGGCGGACCGTTCCGGCTCGGTGCCTACCTGCCCTACGCCTTCGTGGGAAATCACTACGCGTATACTTCATTCGGATTTCGCCGCGAGCTCTACCGCCTGCCTGCGCTGCTGGGAAGAGGGGTCTACTGGGGCGGATGGTATGAGGCGGGAACCGCATTCGGAACGGCGGACGATGATCCCGGGCCGGTCGTCGTCCGCGGCACCTTCAACCTCGGAGTAATCGCCGACACGATCGTCGGCCCGATCACGCTGGCCGGCAGTATCAGCCCGACTGGTCAAAGCCGCGTGAACTTCTCAATTGGACGGCTGTTTTAAGCAAAGCACACGCCATCGACTTCGGTGCCCGTTTTCGCCTTGAGGAGTCATCCTGACCGTAGCCGTTTTTCAGGCGGAGGGAAGGATCTCGCTTGAATCGCGTCATCAAGCCTTCGTCAGAGATGCCATGTCGATCACAAACCGGTAGCGCACATCACTCTTCAGAACGCGTTCGTACGCCTCATTGACCTTCTGAATGGGCACGACTTCAATGTCGCACGCGACCCCGTGTTTGCTGCAGAAATCCAGCATCTCTTGTGTCTCGCCAATCCCGCCGATCTGCGATCCCGCCAGCCTGCGGCGTCGCGCCGTCAACGAAAATGCTCCGACGGGCACGTCCTTCTCAGGGAGCCCCACGAGAACCATGGTCCCGTCAATCCTCAATAGCGACAGGTATTCATTCCAGTCCATTTTCGCGGAAACCGTGTTGATGATCAGGTCGAACGAATTGGCCAGCTTGGTGAACGTCTCGGGATCTGAGGTTGCATAAAAGTGATCCGCGCCCAGCCGTTTTCCATCGGCCTGCTTGTTCAAAGACTGGCTCAGCACGGTGACCTCGGCGCCCAGCGCATGCGCCAGCTTGACGCCCATGTGCCCCAGGCCGCCCATGCCGACGATCGCTACTTTCTTGCCGGGGCCCGCATGCCACTGCCGAAGCGGCGAATACAGCGTGATTCCCGCGCACAGAAGGGGAGCGCAGGCATCGAGCGGCAGATTGCTCGGCATGCGCAGTACATAGTTTTCATCGACTACGATTCGGTCGGAATATCCGCCGTAGGTTGGATTGCCCTCTTTATCGCGTCCGTTGTAAGTCCAGATGGTCTGCACGCTGCAATATTGCTCGAGGCCTCGCTTGCACTCGGCACAGGTGCGGCAGGAATCGACGAAACAGCCCACCCCTACCTTGTCGCCGATTTTGTGCTTCGTCACCTTGCTGCCCACTGCGATAACTACGCCGGCGATTTCATGCCCAGACACCATGGGGAAGATCGATTCTTCCTGGTAGTCGCTCCACTCGTCGCGCGTCTGGTGAATATCGGAATGACAGATTCCGCAATACTTGATCTCGATGACAACATCATGCTCGCGCGGTTCGCGCCGATCAAACGAATACGGAGCGAGCGGAGCCTTGGGGTTCAACGCCGCGTAGCCTTTGCTCTTGCTCATGATTGCTCTCTTTCCGGAAATGTCGTAAGGGTGATGTAGTAGATGATGGCTCAAACGATCGGCTTTCCCAGTCTAGCGCAGATTGATATACTGCGCCCCTCGGTACATCTCATCGAACGACCACGGAGGAACTGTTGCGGCCATTCATCCTGCGTTTTGGGCTTCTCTTGTCGATTGCTACGAGTGCGACCTTCTCTTCCGCTCAACAGACTCCCCAGCAACCCACGGCCAAGCCAATTTTCAAACTGCAGGAAGTCATGATTCCCGTGCGCGACGGAGTTCATCTGCAGACTGCGATCCTCACCCCCCTCGACCAGAAGGGCCCACTGCCCATCCTGTTTCGCCGCACACCTTATGGCGTCCCCGATAGAGCCCCCGAGCAGATGCCGTCATCGCTCAAGGAATTCGCACAAGATGGCTACATCTTCGTCATCCAGAATCTGCGCGGCCGCTTCAAGTCCGAGGGCGTCTTCAATCTCTCTTCGTGGGTCGACTTGAAAGATCCCAAGGCCACGAACGAAACCACCGATGCCTACGACTCGATCGAGTGGCTGGTGAAGAATGTCCCAAACAACAATGGGAAGGTCGGAATGTTTGGCGTCTCTTACGACGGGCTGACGACGGCGCTCACGTTGCTTCATCCGCACCCGGCGCTGATGGCGATCAGCGAACAAGCCTCGCCGGTCGATCAGTGGATGAACGACGACGACCACCGCTTCGGCGCGCTCCGCGAAAGCTACGACTTTGAATACGCGGTCATGGAGCAGGCCGACAAGAACAAGAACACGCATTTCGATTTTGAGACCTACGACACTTATCAGTGGTACCTCGATCTGGGGCCACTTTCGAATATCAACTCGAAATATCTACACGGCTCGATTCCTTATTGGAATTCAAGTGTGGAGCATCCCGACTACGACGACTTCTGGAAGAAAGAAGCTTGGGTGAGCCAACTCCACGCCTCGACCGTGCCCAACCTGAACGTCGCCGGATTTTGGGATCAGGAGGATCCGTGGGGGCCTTGGCAGATTTTTCGTCACGCCGAAGAGAACGATCCTCAGCACACGAACTTCATCGTTGCCGGTCCGTGGTTCCATGGTGAGTGGCAGACGCCCAAAGGCGACAGCATCGGCATCATCCCATTCGCAGGTCACGAAACTGCCCGCGAGTTCCGCGAAAATATTGAAGCACCGTTTTTCCGCTACTACCTGCACGGTCAAGGCTCAAAGCCAGCGTGGCAGGCCAGCACGTTTCAGAGCGGATCGAATACCTGGCGCACATATCCAGCGTGGCCTCCGAAAGAAGCGAAGCCGACAAGCTTGTATTTACATGCGGACGGAACTCTTTCATTTACAGCGCCGGGCGCCGCGAAAACGGGTCAGGCTTACCGCGAATATGTCTCCGATCCAGCGAACCCAGTTCCTTATCGCCAGCGCCCGATTTCGCCCACCTATCCCGCCGGTGACTGGCGCACCTGGGAAGTTGCGGATCAGCGCTTTGTTGACGGTCGGCCCGATGTGCTGTCCTTCGTCAGCCAGCCACTCGATCACGACTTCACCGTTACAGGTCCCCTCGCAGCGAAATTGTTTGCCTCAACTTCCGGAAGCGACAGCGATTTCATCGTCAAGCTGATCGATGTATACCCGGAGAACACGCAGAAGAACGACTGGAATCCCGATGACGGACCGAAGCCAGGTCAATATGCCCAGTCGCTGAATGGCTACGAGTTGCCGATTGCAATGGAGGTGCGCCGCGGCCGTTACCTCAAGAGCTATGAGAAGCCCGCTCCGCTAACTCCGAACCAGCCAGCCGAGTGGGAAATTCCTTTGCGCGATCACGACCATGTTTTTCTGAAAGGCCACCGCATCATGGTGCAAGTGCAATCGACCTGGTTCCCGGTGATCGATCGCAATCCGCAGAAATTTGTGCCAAGCATCTACCAGGCGGCTGCATCGGATTTTGTTTCCGCAACGCAGCGGATCTATTGTTCGCCAGAGATGCCCTCCCATCTGATACTGCCCGTCGTGCAATAAAAAGGGCCCGGGAAAAGTCCCGGGCCTTTTTTCACCTCAAACGGCTATTTTCCGCCGGCGTTGCCGTGCTGTCCCAGCCACGACGCCAGCTTCGTTTCCTGTTGCGACTTCAGATCGACGCAGTTGTTGATTCGTTCGATCGATTGTTTGTACGTCCGCTCCGCGGCTGCGACCTTGTGGGCGGTAAAGAACTCCGTGACCTGATCACGCGATGCTGTATCACAGAAGACGCTGGTGGCTCCCACTACTTGTGCGCTGGCGAACGGCCCACCCGCCTTTTCAATTTCAGGCCAGTGCTGCCGAACGAAGTCCCATGCCAGTTGTTCCCCGGCCGGATTTCCCATCACGCTCGTGACTACTCCCAGCGCGTCCTGCGATCGCACATCAGGCGAGAGCGCAAAGTCGAGCGTCCGCTGCAGCAGCTTCGGATCGCCAAACTGCGGCAACGTGAACAGGTAGACATAATATTCTTCGGGCGATCTCGGATTCTTCAAGGCCGCCATCACCCGATCGTAAAACGCTGCATCCCCGTTGAGTGCAGCTAGACTCAACGCAACTCCGGCGATTTCGTGATCCACTGATGCTGGATCCGTCAGAGCTTTGTTTGCAATCTTGCGCGCTTGCTCCAGTGTCTCCGGATCACGGGCGTCGTATCCCAAGGCATTGAACAGTCTTGCCCGCAGCGTTCTCTGTTCATCGGCTTCGCCCGGCTTCGGTTCGTATCCAACTTCTTTCATCGGCGGAGTCAGATACTGGCGGAGCCACATGCGGTAGGCGTCGCGATCGCTGTCACTCACCACGTATTGACCAATGTAGTTGAGCCGTCCCAGCACATCTTCCAGCACAGCGCGGTTACGATCCGTTTGCAGACCTTGCGCGAAAGCCAGATAGTCGCCCACCGGTTCGCGGCCAACTCGCACAGAAGCCCAGATGTCGTTTTGCAACGCAATTCTCTCGGCAGGGCTGAGTTTGGTCTCTGCATCCTTTGCCAGGGCCCGGACTGCATCCGGTTGGTAGCCCGTGCGGTAGTATCCAGTCGCGCCAGCATTGGTCAGAACCCACGTCGAGCAACCCGGCAGGGTGAAGGTCTCTTCCTTCTTGGTCATGAGTTCGCACTTCGCAGTGCTACTCGCAGAACCCTTCAGGCACAGCGGAATCTGCCAGAGCTGATCATTGACCGCTTCGAACTTAGCTCGGTCAACGAAATACCTCTGCTGTTCCAGCGTGACGTTTGTTGAATTCCCCGTGCATTGTGCCTTCACATTGATGATGGGCGCGCCCGGCTGCTTCACCCACGTCGGCATGATTTTGTCGACAGGCTTGTGCGAGACCTTCGCTTGTGCGTCCCAGAAATCGTCGGCGGTCGCGTTGCCATACTGATGTTCTTTCAGATAGGCATTGATGCCGGCGCGGAAAGTCTCTTCGCCGAGGTACGCTTCCAACATGCGCAGTACCGAGGCCGCCTTGCCGTAAGCAATTCCGTCGAACAGTTCCTGAATCTGTGCGGGAGTTTCGGCTGCTTGATGAATCGGCCGCGTATTGGCCAGCGAATCGACGTTGAGAGTTCCACCAGTTCCACTCACATCATCCAGATCAAAGTTCCACTCGGGCTTCCATTTCTGAACCGGCTTGCTCGACATCCATGTAGCAAAGCCTTCGTTCAGCCACACATCGTCCCACCACTTCATCGTGACCAGATCGCCGAACCACATATGAGCGATCTCATGAGCGGTGACCGATGCGATGGTCTTCTTGAGATCGACCGAACCCTCTTTTTCATCGATGAGCAGAATCACTTCGCGGAAGGTGATGCAGCCCACATTCTCCATCGCGCCGGCGGAGAAGTCCGGCAGGCCGATCAGGTCCAACTTCCCGTAGGGATACTTGATCCCGAAATATTTGTTGTAGTAGCCGACAATGTATTCCGCCGCGTCAAGTGCAAATTTGCCCATTTCTTTCTTGCCCGGAGTGCTGTAGACGCGGATCGGGATGCCGTCCACCGAGCCCTCGACGTATTCGAATTGGCCCACCACCAGCGCGGCCAGGTATGCCGACATCTTTGCAGTGGTGGCAAATTTCACGGTGTGCTTGTCGCCGGGTCCCGGCGTGTCCGATACGATCTTGTAGTTCGAGATCGCGACCTGGTCTTTGTCGGCGACTGCAGTAATGTCGAAGGTCGCCTTGTAGTCAGGCTCATCAAACGAAGGGAACGCGCGCCGCGCGTCGGTGGCTTCAAATTGCGTGGCAGCGTATTTGCGTCCCTTGTCGTCTTTGCCAAGGTACAGACCGCGCATTTCATCATTGAGAATGCCGGTGTAGGTAATGTGCACGGTGGCCGTTCCCGCGGCCAACGGCTTTTCCACCGACAGCACAACCATTTCCTTTTCTTTCAGAGGTGTGACCTTGGCTTTTTGCGCGGCGCCGCCGCTCGTGATGGACACATCGTGAAAGTCGATGTCGACAGCATTAAGGGTGACTTCCGAGGTTGATTTCAGCAAACGTAGCGTGATCGTCTCGTCACCCTCGAACTTGGCCTTATCGAGATCGGGCGTGAACTTGAGTTTGTAATTCTCAGGCCGTGCCACTTCGGGCAGCCTTTGCGCGACTGCCATCGAGAGTGCAAGCACAAGAAAACTCGTAACTGAAATAATTCTTTTCATTGGTTTCCCTCAGAAGATTCGATCGGATTGCTTCTTGCCATGAATATTGTGTTTCCCGGAGTGCCCGAACCCAGACGAACCAGTACGCCCACATTTGATACGGATCGAGAACCGTGAAAGTTCAGTCGCGGGACGCGATCACTCCATTCAGAATCGTCATTGCACAGTGATTGGCGCCAAACCAGTACGGGATCTCGCGGTAATCTTTCGCTTCGAATATTGCGAAATCGGCATCTTTTCCTGGTTCGATGCTGCCTTTGCGTTCCGCAACGCGCAGGGCCCACGCCCCGTTGATCGTGGCCGCCCCCACCGCTTCTGCCGGAGACATTTTCATATGCGTACAAGCCAGCGACATCGCCATAGGCATGCTCATCGTGGGGGAAGTCCCGGGGTTGTAGTCCGATGCGAGGGCCACGGGTACGCCAGCGTCAATCAACCGCCGCGCGTTCGGATACTCCTTCAATCCTAGGAAGTAATTCGCTCCCGGCACAAGCGTTGCCACCGTATCATGCTGCGCCAACCGCAAAATATCGTCGTCGTTCACATGATCCATATGGTCGAATGATGCCGGATTGAAGCGCAGGAACGGCGACAACTTCGTTTCCGAAAGCTGGCCCATGTGTGCGCGGACGCTCAAACCGTGTTGCTTCGCGGCCTCAAAAATCTGCTCCGTTTCCTGCGGAGTAAAGGCCCCCTTGTCGCAAAAAACATCCACAAATTGGACAAGCTTCCGCTTCGCGGCCTGCGGAATCATCTCCTTACAGACGATCTCAACATACTTTTGTGAGCAGCCCTGAAACTCTTTTGGGACAACGTGGGCTCCGAGCAGCGTGGCTACCACGGTTCCCGGCCAACTGGAGGCGGCTTCACCGATCGCCTCCAACGACTTGAGCTCCGAGTCCAGCGTGAGTCCGTAGCCCGATTTGGCCTCTACGGTGGTCGTGCCGTATGCGGCCATCTCCTTCAGCGTCCTTGCCACTTTCGCCGCAAGTTCGCTTTTTGCCGTCTTACGAACACCCTCCAGGCTAGAGCGGATCCCGCCTCCCGCGGCGGCAATTGCCTCGTAGGAAGCACCCTCGATACGCTTCTCAAAATCAACAAGCCGCGGACTCGCGAAGACGGGATGCGTATGCGAATCCACGAATCCGGGAAGGACGACTTTGCCCGCGCAATCGACCTCGACCACTCCCTCGCGATGCTTCTTCAGCCATGAATCGCGCAGGGCGTCTTTGACAGTACCGACCGAGACAATTTTCCCGCCCAAGCTCAGGACCGCCCCATCTTCGATGATGCCCAGTTCCTTCAGGTCAGAACCGCGACATGGGCCGGCATTTGCTGTGGAAGAGCGAAGCGTCAGAAGTTGGCTAATGTTGGCGAGAAACAGCGGGCTCTGAGGCTTCAAGCCTGGTTTGCGGGATGAGGTCACGCTTAAGAAGTTTAGCAGCCACCCGCACCTGTGCTGGTTTTGGCAAGTGGCTCGGTCTTTGCCTGAATATCAGACATACTGTATAATCAGGCATTCAAACATTGGAGCCCTTGCGATGCAATCCTCAAGAGTCGGTAAACGCGGCGCCATCATCGTTCCTGCAAAGCTGCGCAAGCGCTTTGGAATTGAGGAAGGAAGCATCGTCATCGCAGAGGAGAAGGATGACGGGATCCTCATTCGTCCCGCTGTGGTCGTCCCGGTCGAACGATACACTCCGGAACGAAAGGCGGAGTTCCTGTTGTCTAACGCTGTCGATGGCGACGACTACCGCAAGGCGCGAAAAGATGTCCGGAAGATGGGTCTTGATCCGGATTCAATTCCCCACCGGCGACCCGACTAAATGGATCGGCTGTTCCTCGACGCCAACGTATTGTTCTCCGCGGCATACAAGACGGATACGCGACTCCTCCAACTCTGGAAGCTCAAAGATGTTGTGCTATGCAGTTCTGGCTATGCCTTAGAGGAGGCGAGAATTAATCTTTCCGACGAGGCTCAGAGAACACGTCTGAATAAGTTGTCCGCGGCGCTCCATTTGTTTGATGCGAGCGAGGGGAATCTTCAGCAAGGCATCTCTCTTCCCGAAAAGGATGTGCCAATCATGGTGGCCGCCATTGAGGCTCGCGCAACTTACCTATTGACAGGGGACGTTCGCCACTTCGGTGCCTACTTTGGGAAGAAGATTGCGGGAATTCAGATCATGCTACCTGGAGAATACTTACGCATGCAAAACTCACGTAGCTAGGATCCTCTAAGGATCTACGGATTCATTGGCACCTCGACTGCCTTCTTCTTCGCGAACTCTTTCGCCTCGTCGTACCCCGCGTCCACGTGCCGGATCACGCCCATGCCCGGATCCGTGGTCAGCACGCGCTCGATACGCTTCGCCATCTCGTCGGTACCGTCGGCAACCGTTACTTGCCCCGCATGCAGTGAGTAGCCGATTCCGACGCCGCCTCCGTTGTGGATCGATACCCATGAAGCGCCCGCTGCTGTATTCAAGAGAGCATTGAGCAGCGGCCAGTCAGCGACAGCGTCGGAGCCGTCTTTCATGCTTTCCGTCTCGCGGAACGGAGACGCCACCGAACCGCAGTCGAGATGATCGCGGCCAATCACGATTGGCGCCTTGATCTTGCCCTTCTTTACCAGATCATTTATGGCCAGTCCGAACTGCGCGCGTTCGCCGTATCCCAGCCAGCAAATACGGGCGGGCAATCCCTGGAACTTGATGCGCTTGCGCGCGAGGTCAATCCAGCGGCGCAAAATTCTGTTGTCAGGAAACAACTCCAGGACAAGGTTATCGGTTACGTGAATATCGGACGCTTCGCCCGACAAGGCGACCCAGCGAAACGGTCCGCGCCCTTCGCAGAACAGGGGACGAATGTATGCTGGCACAAACCCGGGAAAGTCGTACGCGTTCTTCACGCCGCGCTGGAAAGCGAAGGTCCGAATGTTGTTGCCGTAATCGAAGGTGACCGAGCCCATCCTCTGCAGGCGCAGCATGGCCTCCACGTGTCGCGCCATTGCGTCCAGGGACTTCTCTTGATACGCCTTTGGGTCGTGCTTGCGTAGCTCCAGAGCCTCTTCCAACGTCATGCCGTTCGGCACATATCCATTCAGGGGATCATGCGCCGAGGTCTGATCGGTCAGGATGTCAGGAACGACACCGCGCTCGGCTAACTCAGGAATCACGTCCGCGCAGTTTCCCACCAGCCCAACCGAAACGTTTTCTTTCTTACGCACGGCATTCTTCAGAATGCGCAAGGCTTCATCGAGCGTGGTCACCATGAAGTCGCAGTAACCAGTCTTCAGCCGCTTCTTGATGCGCTCGGGATCAACATCAATCCCTAGAAACGCCGCGCCAGTCATGGTTGCTGCGAGAGGCTGAGCTCCGCCCATTCCGCCCATTCCGCCGCTGACGATCAACTTACCTGCAAGGTCGCCGCCGAAGTGTTTCTCGCCTGCAGCTGAGAAAGTCTCGAATGTTCCCTGTACAATTCCCTGCGAGCCGATGTAAATCCAGGAACCGGCTGTCATCTGCCCGTACATCATGAGACCGGCTCGTTCCAGTTCGTTGAACTTCTCCCAGTTCGACCAATGACCTACGAGGTTCGAGTTCGCGATGAGCACTCGCGGGGCGTGATCGTGCGTCTTGAAGACGCCTACGGGCTTGCCCGACTGCACCAGCAGAGTCTCGTCATTGTCCAGTTTCTTCAGCGTCTCGACAATGGCGCGGTAAGCTTCCCAACTCCGCGCGGCGCGGCCCGTTCCGCCATAAACCACAAGGTCCCTCGGACGCTCGGCAACCTCTTCGTCGAGGTTGTTCATGAGCATGCGCATGGCTGCTTCCTGTTGCCAGCCTTTGCAAGTGATGGTGTTGCCGCGAGGAGCGCGAATGGAAACGGGAGCCTGGATTTCTGTATCGACGGGCATGGATAGATGTTAATTGCTCGCGGCAGCAGCGTACAACTTGCGTCAGCGACCGGGAAAAGCCGCGACACGGTCGGCCCTGAATGCTTCAGGATGAACTCTAATTCTTTTTGATTATTGCTTCACAAATCCTTTCACGTTTGAATGCTCGACCAACGTAGTTTGACGCCTATCGACCCTGCTCTATCGCGTCGCAGCTTGGGGAGTACGTCCATTTCCGTGGGGGTGAGGTTTGCGCCATCTGCTATTCGTTCTTTGCCTAGTTTCTCTTTCAGCATTTTGCCAAATCAACTACGCAGGTCTAGGCGGTACCATCACCGATCCGCAAGGCAAAGCCTTTGCCGGCGCGGACGTTGTTCTCACTTCTTCTAGTACGCAGGCAGTCCGCCATGTGACGAGCAGCGAGCAGGGAAGTTTTGAGATCACTGGGCTCCAACCGGGAGATTACGAACTCAAAGTAGAGGCTCCTGGATTTTCTCCCCTCGTCCAAAGTCTGCGCCTTGAGGTGGCGCAGCAGATGGTCGTGAACCTCAGTTTGAAGGTCGCTTCGGTGAAGAACGTTCTCGAGGTCGGAGGCATCGCTCCGTTACTGCATCCTACCGACTCATCGGTGGGCGAGGTCATTGAGCCCGTTGCTGTCCGCGAGCGGAGACGCAGCAGAGCGACAACTTCACGCCATCCGTTCCGATCCTGGCAAGCCATCTGAACTTCGGTCCTGCGGTGCTAGGGCAGACAACCGTGAGCTTCACGGCAATGGATCCACATGCGCCGTCGCAATACATCGAGCAGTGGAGCGCTTCAGTAGAGAAGAGTCTTGGACATCAGACGACGCTCGAGATCGGATATCTCGGCTCTCACGGCGTGCACTTGCAGCGCGCGCACCTGATCAACAACGCGCCTCCGGGAGCGGGAGCGATTGGACCGCGGCGTCCATTTCCCAAGATCAGTTTCGTGGCGGGTTCGGTGTTGCCGGATGGCGTGACTTACGTTCCGCCTGTAACGGGATGCCCAACGGATCAGATTTGCTTTCCGGTCAGCACGATCAATCTGCTCGAGAATACGGCGCAGAGTTGGTATGACGCGGGCTACATCAACGTTCGCCGGCGTTACACAGGAGGGCTGACCTTTCTCGCGAACTACACATGGGCGAAGAATCTGAGCGACGCTCCGGATTTCCGCTCGCCGATGTTTGAGTCATCGATTCCGCAGAACAACAGTGATCTGGAGGCGGAGCGCGGTCCGGCGTGCGACATTCGACATCGTTTTGCCGCGAGCGTGGTCTATGACATTCCCGCGTGGGATCGTTCGAGCTTTGTACGAGCGATCAGCAAAGATTGGCATGTTTCGACGGTTTACCAAATCCAGACTGGATTTCCGTTCACGGTTTCGGTATTTGGAGACACTGCGAATTCGGGCACAGTGTTGGGAGAGAATCCGATCCGCGCGAATTTGACCGGAGAGCCAATCTTCCCGTCGGGAACGCGCGCTGCTTCCAGTTGGATGAACCGGGCCGCGTTTGCGGCGCCTG
Organism: uncultured Acidobacteriaceae bacterium; assembly: GCA_963722365.1. Taxonomy (GTDB): domain Bacteria; phylum Acidobacteriota; class Terriglobia; order Terriglobales; family Acidobacteriaceae; genus Sulfotelmatobacter. Next base: position 215,931 of record CAVRLM010000009.1, on the reverse strand, counting down.
CGGCTTACACCTTTGGCGATGTGGGACGGAACTCGGTGTATGGTCCGGGACTGCAGACGCTGGATCTGGCGTTAGTCCGCGACTTCAATCTAACCGAGCGAGCGGTTTTCCAGTTCCGCGGAGAATTCTTCAACGCTCTGAACCATACGAATCTGGGAACGCCAGATCGCTTCGTGAACACGCCGCAGTTTGGGACGATCACCGAGGCGACAACTCCTGGAAGACAGATTCAGTTGAGCGCGCGGCTGTCGTTCTAGCAGGTTGATGTTTTGCGAGTGCAGCGCCTGAAGGCACGATCGATTTTTCCACCCTTACGCTGCACCTGAAGGCGTAGCCTGATGCGCACCGTTCTTGACACCAACGTTGTCTCACCGTCCAGACAGCGTTAACTGCGTTGTGGAAATTGCCTGAAAAAAATTCGGGGAACGCTGCGGAAAACGCTTGCGAGGACTGTTCTGTTTTGGGAATTGTGGCGTGGAGCCGGGTACCCCCCCTCCCCCACCCCTCTGGAAGCCGCGACTGACGCGGGTTTTGCAAAATGTCGTTGCAAAATCTTGAGCGCCAAGGAGTTAGAGGTCAAAATCTTGACAACAAAGCAGTTAGCTCTGTTTTGACCAGGCTCTCGTACACCGCCTCCGCCTTGACCATGTTCTGCGCTTCTTACAGGCGCCGCAAGGGCAGATGTCACAAGGGCGCTGTGGAAAATATTTTCGCTATCACCAGATAACGGCACGGTCTTCGGGTTTCAGGTAGAGCTTATCGCTCGGCTTGACGTCGAAGGCTTTGTACCAAGCCGCGACGTTGCTCACTGTGTCGCTGCGGAATTCTCCCGGCGAATGGTGATCGGCTTTGATCTGTTGGCGCAGACCGTCGTCGCTCAGAAGTTTGCGCCATCGCTGGGCGAACGCCCGGAAGAACCGCTGATCGCCGGTGACACCGCCGATCACAACATCGGACTTGCCTTTCAGGGACAGGACGTAGGCGTCATGCGCCACCAGCAATCCAGCCAGGTCAGCGATATTTTCACCAAGCACCTGCTTGCCATTCACGCACAGATCACGAAGCGGGCAGTAGCCGTCGAACTGCGCGACCAACTTCGCCGCTGCTGCCTGGTAGCTGGCCAGATCCGAGGCGGTCCACCAATTGCCGAGGCGGCCGTGGGCATCATAGATGTTGCCGAGTTCGTCGAAGCTGTGGGTAATTTCGTGGGCCATGCCGGCGCCGGCGGAGCCGTAGTTGGAGGCAGTGTCACCTTCACTGTCGAAATAAGGTGGCTGCAGGATTCCGGCGGAGAAAGTCTCGGTGTTGGGAGTGAAGAGAATGATAGCGCCGACGATCTGCGGATCAATTCTCCATTCGTCGGGATCAGCGGGTTGTTGGAGCTTGGCCAAGTTCAGCAGGCGGTTGAAAGCTTCTGCCCGGCGCATGTTGCCGAAGGCATCGCCACGCACGACATCGAATGTGGAGTAGTCAATCCATTTGTCGGGGTAGCCGACGCCGATGCGAAGCGCAGCCAGCTTTGCTAATGCCTTTTCCTTGGTCGGAGGTGACATCCAGGTGAGATTTGAAATGCGCGCGCGATAGGCAGTGATCAAGTCGGCGACCATGGCCTGCGCCTTCTTTTTGGCTTCGGGCGGGAAGTAACGTTGGGTATAGAGTTGGCCGACGGCCTGGCCGAGGGCGGCGTTGGTGGCGTCGATGGCGAGCTTGCTGCGATCGGGCATGTGCTGCGCACCTGACAGGATGGTGCCGTAGAAGGCGAAATCTTCGGCACCGACGGACATGGGCAAGACACTGGCATAGTGTTCGATCAGGTGAAATCTGAGGTAGTCCTTCCACACGTCGAGGTCTTTACTGCCGACCAGGGCGGACGTTCCGATGACGGCGGAGGGCTGCCAAACGATGAACTGCGATTGGCTGGCGACTCCCGCGGCCGAAAAATACGCGTTCCAATCCATGCCGGGGGCTTTGACATCGAAGTCGGAGCGTTTCCACGGATTGTTCTGCTTGAAGACGTCGGCGGCATCGGAGTCTGGGGCGTGGGACTGGGCAATCTGAATTTCAAGCGAGAGGATTCGTGAAGCCTCGCTTTCCGCGTCTGCAATTGCTGCGAGTTTCAGGATCGCGGCGATGTGCGACTTGTACTGCGTGCGCAAGTCGGCCATTTTCGGCGACGGATCAAGGTACTCGTCGCGGTCGGGCATTCCCAGCCCGCCTTGCAGTAAGTGGAAAACGTAATGGTCAGAGTCTGTAAAACTTTGGTTCACCCACACGCCAAAGATGTGATCGAAGTTGCCGGTGAGGCCGTCCACTTCAGTATTTAAGGTTGCACCGAGATAGGCGGACAGCGAGGCTTTGTTGGTGATCGCGGAGATTCGCGCCATTTCGTCGGACAGGGGAATTAGCCCCTTGGACTCGATGCCCTCTTCGTCCATGAAGGCCGAATAGTAGGTACCGACCTTCTGAGCAATGGTGCCGCGGGCTGGGTTGGCCGCGGCCGCCTCCTGAATGAGATCGCTTACACGCTTGCTTGTTTTTTCTACTAAGATCGCTCGGTTGTCGAAGGTGGTTTGGCCGGCGGGTATGGCTGTTGTTTTGAGCCAGCTTCCATTGGCGTAGCGATAGAAGTCGTCGCCTGGTCTGATGGAACGATCTATTTCCTGATCCTGCGTGGCCACGGCTTGATCAACTTGTGCCGATGTACTGAGGGAAAGCGCAAGGATGAAGAGAAGCGAAAGGACTCGGGTGCGAAGCATGGGCCTGATTTTCGCATTCGCGGTGAAGCAAACTAGCCGTTTTCGGACTTGAATGGCTTTCGCGGAAGAACCGTGAAGTCTCCGCCGCGCTTCCCTTAGCTGGACGGACGAATGCGTCCGTCCCCTACAGGATCTGGGGCTCGGAAAAGTTGCGAATGCGAGGCCAAGATAACCTCGCTACAGCCGGCAGGATGCCGGCGCTACGAGATTCACCAGGTGTTGTAGGCGGTGCCGTCGCTGGCGGTGCCGCTGGAGGCGGATTTCACGTCGGTGATGCCGGGTTCGGTCTGATCGACTGCCATCATCACGTCTTCCTGCACGACCTCCCAGTTGGTCTCCTTGGTCATGGGATCCACGGGAATTTGGCGGAGGTAGCCTGCCTGGACGATGTCGTCGAGTGACTGCGGGGCTTTCTGCTTATCGAGCGTGTATTGCGAGATGACGCTACGCAAGGTGCTCAGGTTGGAGCGGAGAACGGATTCGCGCGATTGGATGACGGTGCGGTTGTAGTTGGGAATCGCGATTGCCATCAGAATGATGATGATGCTGATAACGATCATCATCTCGAGGAGAGTGAAACCGCGGGCGTTGAGTAGGCGTCGACGGCGAGTGAGCGCGCGCATACCTGAGGTTGTGCAGGTAGTGCGCCGCGCCAAATTGTTCAGCCTCCGTAGCATCTACCAGTCCTTGTATTTCGTGCCGTCGAGCGCGGTGCCTTCGGATTTCGTATATACGTCAAAGACGCTCTGCCCCCCCCAGGAGTCGGAGTCGGTATCGTCTTGCATCGAGCGCATGCCCCACTCTTTCGTTTTGGTCATGGGGTCTACGGGGATAGAACGCAGAAAGCGGAGCTTCTTGCCGCCTTGCACGTCGACGCCTTTAACGAGAGTGTCGAGGTCGGGGGGATAGCCTCCGCTATCGACTTTCGTCTGCACCAGTTGCCGGTCGGTCGCATCTTTGTAGCGGTCGATGGCGTCACGCATGTCCCAGAGCGCCTTGCGGAGTTCTTTCTCCTTTTCGCGTTGAATGGTTACACGCGCCAACGGCAATGCCATCAACGTAAGAACGGACAGGATGGTCGAGGCGATGATCAGCTCAAGGAGTGTGAAACCCCTGGCGGGCTTGGGGTTAGGCCCGTGACGGAATTTGTGAATCTTCATTGCCTTTGCTCTCGTTATCAAGCGGCGATCTTTGACTTCGCAGGGAAGACGCCCCTCAGTGGCTAAAGTCTTCATTTTGACTCGCCGATGACGACACGGCTAAAAGCGGTGCCCTTCCCGTCCGGTTGCTATCCCGATTGTTGTCGGGTGGTTGTCCCGGTCGTTGCCTCGCCATGTCGCTTAACGGAGGCGAGACCGAAATTGCAAACCGATGCTCTTACTGGATCGTGACCGACGCTTGCGCTCCGTTCACCGTAATGGCCTGTAAGCCCGGATCGCGAGCGCCGCCTCGTGTGATGGTCAGAGGGGTCTGGCCATCGGCTTTTGCCTGGAACGTAATGGAGACGACCGCGCCCTGGCCGGACACTCCTCCGGCACCGGGCGGCCGCGTGGCCGTAATCTGTGACTGACCCACGGTCTCATCTTCACGATGCACCAAGGCCACGGCCTGGCCATCCTGCGAGAGAAATCCGCCATTCGACACATTGACCAGTTGCAGCATTTTCGGATCGTAGTTCAACTGTACCGGGACGGAATAGACGTTTTGCGCGCCCGACAGAAGCAAATTGACCACGAACGTATTTCCCTTAGTCGCCTGAATGGTGGGCGGATCGAAGAGGAAGCTGGCTGTTCCGCCGGTGCCGGGGTTTGAAGTCGGCGGCTGCGTGGCGGGAGCGGGAGTGATCGACGGCTGGGTGGGGCCGGTTTGTCGGGCTGCGTGGGCGCCGGAGCGGCTTGCTGCTTGGCGGAGTGGCGCAGCGAGATTGTGGTCGACGTACCGATGTCGATCGGACGCTGGTTGAGTTCGTTCACATCGGTGCTGCGAATAATGTGCGGGACGATCGCGAAGACGATTTCGTTTTCGGAGTGATCCTGATTGACCTGGCCGAAGAGGTACCGCAAGATTGGAATCTGCGCCAGGCCCGGAATCCCGGCCAGGGATTTCGTCTGGTGATCTTCCATGATACCGCCGAGCAGGTTGGCTTCGCCATCTTTCAGCCGGATTTCGTGTTCGATTTTGCGCTGACCGATGATGGGCTGGCTGATGCCGCCGATGTTGGACTGTCCGGTGACGGCGGAGACGTCCATCGAGATTTTCAGTGTGACTTCGCCGTTGGAATGGACGTGAGGAGTAATGTCGATATTGACGCCGACGTCGAGATACTGGAATTGCGTATTGACGAGGGGGTTGATGCCGACGCCGCCGATGCCGGGCTGAAAGGATCCGGTGGCGACGGGAACCTTGTCGCCGATCTTCAGCGAAGCTTTCTGGCCATCGAGAGCCCGAATCTGGGGATTCTGAATGAGCTTGGTGTCGCTGTCGTTCATGACCGCCGAAAGATTGGCGGATGGAATGACGACCTGGAAATTGGTGGCGTTCAGGTTGCCGAGAGTGTTGAGATTGATTCCGTTCTGGCCAGTGCCTTGGGTGACGGTGGCGCCCGTGCCGGAGGTCGTGGTGCCAGTCGTAGTCGTGGTCGTGTTATTGATGTTCGACTGCAAGGTCACCGTGGCACTGGTGGGTGGAAGTAATCCCAAGGTGCGCGACTTGTCTTTGCTGACCTGCATGATGGCGATGTCGACGATGACTTCGGGGCGCGCCTTGTCGAGATCTTCGACAAGTTTTTCCGCGAGCGCGATCTGATCGGGAGTGCCACGCACGACCAGAGCATTTTGTGAGAGCAACTGCTGCACGCGCTGAACATCGAGCACGGCGCGAATCGCGTTCACCACATCCTGCAGTTCGGTCGGAGCCGACAAGTTCGTGAGATAGAAAGTCTTGAGGACGCTCTGTTCAAGCTCCTTGCGCTTCGCGGGGTTGTCTTGCGCCACGAAGATGGTATTCGTCGTAACGGGACGCCAGAATGTCTTCGATTCCAGGGCAGTGATTTCCAGTGCATCTTCGAGAGAAACGCCGTTCAGATCCACGTTAATCGCACGCGGCGTGTAGTCGGGGTCAAACAGAACATTGATGCCGGCGAGCTGTCCGACGGTGCGGTAGACGACGTCGGACTTCGTGGCAAGCATTTTGAGGGTGACAGGCACGTTGGAGATAGGAGTGAGTTCCACGGGACCAGCAGCTTCGTGAACCCTGCGCGCGAGGCCGGGAGGAATTCCGACAGCTTGGGGCGGAGGATTGTGCAGATCGTTAATCATCTTCTGCGTGCGGATCAGTTCTTGCTTGGCGATGAAAAGGGAGGGATCAATGGCCAGGGCTTTCTGGAACTCGGCAACGGCTTCGTCGAGTTTGCCGTCGTCGCGTAACTTCTGGCCGTTGTGCACCATGGAGGCAGCAGCCTCAAAGCGAATGCGTTCAAAGGAGGCTCGGTAGCGAAGATCCTTGGGTTTGAGATCATAGGCCTGCTTAAAGAAACCGTAGGCCGTTTCATACTGCTGGCGAGCCTCGGCGTCCTGACCCTGGTTGAATAGATCTTTAGCTTTGTCGGCGATGGCGGGGAGCGTTACAGCCGCGACCAGCAAGAGCAAAAGGGCCGGGCGCTTCAGGCGTATCATTCGATAATCCTCACGACATGATCCTCTTTGATTTACGGACTTCGCCGGACTAGCAGATTTCCCGCATTTCGCCGCGTGATGATTGGATTTTGCGCGGGAAAATCCACTTAATACTCGAAAAATAGGCTTCGGTGAGGCGATTATAGCATCGCTCTTTCCGGCTCCCGAAGTGCTTGCGCACACGGGAGTTACACTCTTTGGTCGTAGGACTAATGGGGCGGGGCGCGAGCCGAGACGGTCGGACATCCGATCTCAGCCACCGCCGGTATGAGGTCGAATGTCCGACGCCTGAGGTAGCGCGCCTCTCCTGCTAAGATTGAATTCGCCTGCTATGGCTCGCCAATCCACACATCAGACGAAGCCCAGCGCGGAGAAATCCCCGCGCCGTGATCCCACAGCCAGCGGCGATCGTGATGCCGCTGTTAATAGGATCGCTTCACATAACTACTTCTTGCTGGAAAAATTTGAAGCGGGAGTGGTTTTGACCGGAACCGAGGTCAAATCGGTACGCGGCGGGCTTGCCAACTTGAAGGACTCGTATGGGTTGGTCAAGGACGATGCGGTCTGGCTGTTGAACGCGCACATTGGGCCCTACGAGCATGGCAACATCCACAATCATGCCCCGCTGCGCACCCGAAAGCTGCTGATGCACCGCGAAGAGATCCGGAAACTGATCGGCAAGACGCAGCAAAAGGGACTGACGCTCATTCCCACCCGGATGTACTTTAAGAATGGCCGAGTCAAGGTAGAACTGGCGTTGGCCAAGGGCAAGCAGCTTTGGGATAAGCGCGAGACCGAGAGGCGCCGAACCGCCGATAAAGAGGCGAGGGAGGCGGTCGCGAGGGGAAGGAGTCGGAAGCTAGGGGCGCTCGGTCAGCAGCGATTTCCTTTTTCGGAACTGGATATTAAATCGTTTGATGAAAACGACGAGTATTGAGTTCGAGGGCCCAAACGGGCCGTCCGAAGCCGCATTTAAGAAGTAACGCCAACCGACCGTCCGGATCGTTTGGCCCTCACAGACGCTGTTCGTTTTTCCTGCCTTCAAAAAAAACCTAAAACAAAACATAGAAGGTCCGTTATTATGCCAACTATTTTGACTAGTAGTCACGTCGGCGAACGCAACTGACGGTGGCCTACTGGAGGGTTCTAGCGCGCCGTGTCGTGGAATCAAATCTGATTCGGAAAGCTCAGGAGAGAATTTATGTCGACTCCCACCCCTGCGATCGCCAGGCGCTTCGCGCTGGCGATGACGTTGCTACTCACCGTTTCTCTATTTGCCCAATCGGGACCGACTACCGTGCGCCGCGATGTTCATCACGACGTTTCCCCGCCACTGTCGGAAATGATCAAACATGCACCTCCGCCATCGCTGGAAAGGCGTCCGGTCGAGCCCATGAGACAAATTCCGCTGCCTCCCGGGCTGGCCGAGCAGCAAGAGGATCCGGTGATTCAAGTCGGGACGGTGGCCGCGCCGACGCCGCCGGTAGCATTGAGTTTTGAAGGCTTGGGAAACGGACAATATGGGTTCAGCGTGACCGGCGCACCGCCAGATACGGAAGGCACGGTGGGCGCAACGCAATACGTGCAGTGGGTGAATACTTCGTTTGCAATTTTCAGCAAATCGACCGGCGCGTTGATTGCGGGGCCGACCGCGGGCAACACGTTGTGGTCGGGATTTGGCGGAGGTTGCCAGACTAATAATGATGGCGACCCGATCGTGATCTACGACAAGATGGCGCAACGCTGGATTTTCAGCCAGTTCTCGGTTTCGACGACTCCTTACTTGCAGTGCATTGCGGTGTCGACCACGTCGGACGCGACTGGAACTTACAACCGGTACTCCTTCCAATATTCGAATTTCGATGATTATCCAAAGATGAGCGTGTGGTCAGACGCTTACTACGAGACCTTCAACATGTTCGCGGGCGGCACGACGTTCGTTGGGGCAGATGCTTGCGCTTACAATCGCGCGGCCATGCTCGCTGGCACAGCCGCCACCCAGGTTTGCTTCCAGCAGGGCACTTCGGTTGGAGGTTTGCTGCCTGCGGATATTGACGGCACTACCGCGCCGCCGGCAGGTTCTCCAAACTACTTGATGTATTTCGGCACGAATACTTTGAACTTGTACAAGTTCCACGTGGACTTTGTGAACACGGCGAACTCCACGTTTACGGGACCGACTGTGATTAACGTCGCAGCCTTCAGCCCGCTGTGTGCAGGCGGCACCTGCGTTCCACAGCCGAGCACTACGCAAAAACTTGATTCACTGGCTGACCGGCTGATGTACCGGTTGGCGTACCGCAACTTCGGGACGCACGAGTCGTTGGTGGTGAATCATTCGGTGGTTGCGGGTTCGGGAGGCGGAGTTCGCTGGTACGAGATCCAGAATCCCTCGGGCACGCCGGTAGTTGCGCAGCAGAGTACGTTTGCTCCGGATTCCAACTACCGCTGGATGGGTTCGGTCGCAATGGACCAGGCGGGAGACTTGGCATTGGGCTACAGCCTGGCGAGCAGCACGGTTTCACCGTCGATCCGCTTCGCGGGACGCGTGCCGACAGATCCGGCGAGCACGCTGGAATCGGAGGTGAGTATCGTCAGCGGCAGCGGCTCGCAAACCGGGAGCCTGTCACGGTGGGGCGACTACAGTGCCATGCAGGTCGATCCCGTCGATGACTGTACTTTCTGGTTCACCGAAGAGTACATGAAAACAACGGGAAGCTTTAACTGGAATACGCGCATTGCGAATTTCAAATTCCCGGGCTGCGGCACGACGTCGACGCCCGACTTCACGATCGGAGCTGCGCCATCGTCGGTGACCGTGACACAAGGTGGCAACGGAACCAGCACGATCACGATCACGAGTTTGAACGGATTTAATTCGGCGACCACGCTGAGTGCCTCAGGCCTGCCCAGCGGTGTGACGGCGGCGTTCTCGACGAATCCGGTGACGCCACCGGCGAATGGAAGCGGAACATCCGTGCTGACCTTAACGGCATCATCTTCGGCTACGACGGGCAGTTCGACCGTGACTATCACGGGGACGTCGGGTTCGACGACTCATTCCACGACGCTCGCCTTGACCGTAAATGCGACGGCGCAGCCGAACTTTACGATTGGTGCGTCGCCGTCGTCGGTAACCGTGACTCAAGGAGGGAACGGAACGAGCACGGTCACCATCACCAGTCAGAACAGCTTCAGTTCAGCGACCACACTCAGCGCGACCGGCCTGCCAAGCGGAGTGACTGCAGCGTTTTCGACGAATCCGGTAACTCCTCCGGCCAATGGCAGCGCTACTTCCACGCTGACACTGACGGCTTCCGCCACCGCAACTACCGGGGCAGCCACTGTCACAGTAACGGGGACTTCCGGCACGTTGTCACACAGCACAACCATCGCTCTTACGGTCAATTCGTCCGTCGGATTACAGACAGCCGTTTACGATTCGACGCTGAAGGCTCCGAAGTGCGTAAATGCGGCGTCGGGATGCGATTCAGGTCCATCGCTGCTGCTTGGCCGCGATACGCTGTCGGGTGGGTCCGAGCCGAATCAGCCAAACACGATCAACAGCAGCTGCGCTGACGGCACATCGGGAACATACCACTCCGATGAGTCGAATGATCGGCTGGTGATTGCGACTACAGACGGCAGCGGTCTAGCTGCCGGTAAGACGGTCAAGGTGAGTGCAACGGTCTGGGCGTACAGCGGATTCACTTCAGACCATCTTGACTTGTACTATGCCGCGAACGCGAGCAGTCCGACGTGGGTGTTGATCGCAACGCTGACGCCGACAGCAGCGGGAGCGCAAACGCTTTCGGCAAACTACACGTTGCCCAGCGGGACGCTGCAGGCGGTGCGGGCGCAGTTCCGTTACCAGGGAAGCGCGTCCTCTTGCACGACGGGAGCGTACAACGATCACGACGATCTGATTTTCGCCGTGGGCGCAGGAACCCCGGGCTTCACCGTCTCTGCCGCTCCGAGTTCGGTCGGCGTGACGCAGGGCTCAACCGCCAACAGCACGATCACAGTCACCAGTCAGAACGGCTTCAACTCGGCCACAACGCTGAGTGTCTCGGGCTTGCCCTCGGGAGTGACGGCAGGATTTGCTCCGAATCCGGTAACGCCGCCCGCGAACGGCAGTGCAACTTCAACCCTAACGTTCACCGCATCACCAACCGCCACGACCGGGACGAGCACGGTTACTGTAACTGGGACGTCGGGCACAACCACGGCCACGGCCAACATCACGCTAACGGTGAGCTCCACAGGCGGCGCGCAAACGGCGGTCTTCGATACGACTCTGAAGGCTCCGAAATGCGCGACGGCCGGTTCGTCCTGCGACTCAGGAACGACGCTGCTGCTGGGACGCGACACGATGTCGGGAGGCGCGGAGCCGAATCAACCCAACAACATCAATGGCTCGTGCGCAGACGGTTCCTCGGGAACATTCCACTCCGATGAATCCAATGATCGCATCATGGTCGCATCCACGGGAGGCGGAACGATGACGCACGGGCAAACCGTGAAAGTCACCGCGACGGTATGGGCTTGGAGTACTGGATCGTCTGACTCTCTCGATCTGTACTACGCAGCCAATGCGAACAGTCCGATGTGGGTGTTCATTGGAACGATCGTGCCACCGGCGGGAGGAGCGCAGCCGCTGTCCGCGACGTACACGTTGCCAACCGGCGCGTTGCAGGCTGTGAGGGCGAACTTCCGATACCAGGGAAGCGCGTCTTCGTGCAGCACGGGAGCCTATGACGATCACGACGATTTGATCTTCGCCGTGAACTAAAGCACTCACTGCAGGGAAACGATTGTGGCGCCGCATGCGAATGCGGCGCCACTTTTTGTATCGAACGGACTGGTTACGGTCTCTTGAAGTCCCTATCCCTCCGACTTCGCGCTGTCGAAAATCCGCATTTCTCGCGCAAAAAAAAACGCGCAAGAAATGGTGCACCCGCGACTCCAAGGTCCCAGTTCTGAATGAACCCTTACAATGGGCTGAAACGAAGCGGGGGAGCGTGATCAAGACCGTGAATCTCAAGTCGGATATGCCTCAGGTCGAAGAGGCACTGCAGCGTCTCGATCGCGAGCTTGCGCTTGCGCGGAAGGAAGGCTTACGCCTGTTGAAAGTTGTCCACGGCTACGGATCGACAGGGGTTGGCGGCGACATTCGCATTGCGGTGCAAAAGCGGCTGCATCAACTTACTGAGTCGGGGCAGATTCGCGGCTGCATTTTTGGCGAGAACTGGTCAAAATCAGACGAAGAAACATGGCGCCTGTTGCAGGCGCATCCGACCGCGAAGGGCGATGCGGACCTCGGCCGTCGCAATCAAGGGATTACGCTCGTCCTGCTGTGAAGCCCGCGATCAAGCTCCTTGCGGGGCGGGAGGCAAATTCGGAATTACCGGCGAAGCTTCGGGGATCGCGGCAACTGGAACCGGTGCAGGTTCGACTGGCTCGACGACAACGACCGGCATCAGCATGTACTGCTGCCAGTAGGAAACCGCGATGCCACGCTGCCAAAAACGCGGTATCAGAAGCAGCAGGAGAGTGAATTGCGCCATTAGAAATGCGCCCCCTACGCTGGCGGAGGGCACGAAATGCTCCCAGAACAGCAGCCCTGCGGCCAGAATGAGAGTCGCTACGATGGCAGTGACAACGTAGCTGCCGAGCAAACGAGCCAAGCCGCGCCACGTGTGTCGCAAGCCTGCGAGAATCGACTTGCGCACCGCACGCTGATCTTCCAAAACAATGTCTGCCTCGGCTAAATCGAACCAGATGCGGAAAACCGTCATGATCAGGAAGATCACGCCGAGACCGATGAAGCGTACCTCGGGCAGCAGAAGTTCGTTGGTGCTTTCGCCGGCCTTGCGCTCAAGAAATCCATGCAGGCTAAACAGCGCAATCGTGACAAGGATCATCACGATGCCTGAAATGATCAGCAGGCGGATGAAGCGCCAGAGATTTCTTCCGCAGGCGCGGAAGAAATCTTCCCGCGGCAGGCGGTAGGTGGATGCGTATCCCTGAAATACGCCGGGCAGGAAGAGCGCGGTCGCGATCATAAAAAGCAGGGCAAAGAACATGGCTGGCCCGCGGGAGGCCATGGTCGGTCCGAATTCTGGACGCGCGAGCATCTCAATAAACACTCCGAGCGAGAAGCCATGCACCAGGCGCTGCGACTGCAGGCTGTGGTCGAGGATGGATCCGGCCTGATTCACAAAGGCGACCGTGCCGAACAGGGCAAGAAAAAGGTTCAGCACATAGAACCAGACGATATAGCGCTTGTTGCGTAAGACCATACTCAATCCGCTGCTCAAGAGACCCTTTTTCTCAGTCATGCGTCAGTGTCCTCAAATCATCCACTCAGTTCTTTAAGACGATTGGTTCCAAATACCGGAACGCTGAATCTTTATACCGCCCACCATCCCAAGGCCTGGCTTACGAATTGAGTGATGAACAGGAAGTAATTCGCTACTTTGTGCGAGGCTTTGCTGTTGGGTTCGACCCTGTAACTGTTGTTGAAGTTGTTGCGATCGATTTGCACGGTGTGGTCGGGATCGATTTCCGCGGAGACCACTTTTGCTTTTTTCAGATAGCTGAACCGGGTCCAGCGGCTCTGTCCGTCCCAGTGCTCGCGAATTTTTTCGTCGTTATCGAACTTGATCTCCACCTCGACAGGCATGATGAAATCTTCCTTGCGGTGGAGGGTTACGTAGGACTGGTAGAGGGTGTCATCCTTCCCGTTCTTCTTTGCGTCTTTCTTGTCCTTCTTTTCGAGATACCACTCGGCCGGGAAGGAATCGACTTTGAGGATTTCATAGTCCATGACTTGAGAGCCGTACACGGCCTGGTTGAAATACCAGCGGAGATCTTTGCCGGAGACTTCCTCGATGGTCTTCAGGAAATCTTCTTTTACCGGGTGAGTGAACCGGTATTTCATGAAGTAAGTGTGCATGGCTTTGGCCATCATGTCCTGGCCGATGATGCCTTCCAGAGTCAGCAAGACGCTGGCGGTTTTGCCGTAGGTAACGCCGGCATAGGATCCGAAGCTGGAATAGTTGTAGGCTTTTTGAGCCAAGGCATCGCGATCAGCCACGCTGAGATAGCCGAGCCGCTGTTGTTCGCGTTCGCCTACCGTAATTCCGGCGATGTTGAGGATGGACGTATTCTGACCCAGAATTGAATCCAGCACTTTGACTTCTGTGTAGCTGTTAATTCCTTCGTCCATCCAGGCATCTTCGAATTCGTTGGTCGCGACCATCCCGTACCAATACTGATGTCCGAACTCGTGCTCCACGACTATCTCCGGCAAGTACAGGCCCGCCGGCATGAACCAACTGGAATCGCCGGTGATGAAAGTCGGGTATTCCATGCCGCCGGCCGCCGAGTCCGGTTCCGGATCGACTACGGTGAGCGTCTTATAGGGATAGGGGCCATACCACTTTTCAAAATGATCGAGGGTTTGCCGGGTGATTCGCTCATGGCGTTCGGCTTGACTCCAGTGAGCGGGTTGCATGAGGAAGCGCAATTTGATCGGCCCCATCTGTGACTGATATTCGCTTTCACGAACTTTGTAGCGAGGGCTGACCGTCCAGGCAAAGTCGTGAATGTCATCGCCGTGATAGGTGAGGGTCTTGGTGTTGTCGGAGTTGTTTTTCTCGTTGACCAGGATTCCGCTGGCACCGACAACTTCAAATTGCGGGACCGTAAGGCTCACGTCGTAGACACCGAAATCGGCAAAGAATTCGGTGGTGGCGTGATATTGATGGCAGTTCCACGATCCATTCCACCAGACGCCGACTTTGGGAAACCACTGTCCGCCGAGTACGAAATCGCGCTTCCAGCCCGATCGAGCCTGCGTCTCGGGAAGCTTGGTCTGAAATGCAATCTTAAACTGTACAAATGCGCCCGGAGGGATGGCCTTGGACACATGAACGTCTACGACGGTCTTATCATCTTTATTACCGTCGTCTGGGGCGACGAACTGCAATTGCCCCGTGACGTCGCCTTGGCCTACAACCTCAATGTTCTTGATGTCTTCTGAGCCATACAGTTTGTCCTCCCACTTTTCGTAGGCTACGTCGCGACTACCCTCAAGCTTGGCCTCTCGAATCCAGGTGGACTTGGGTTGAAAGGCGTTCTGATAAAGATGGAAAGGGAAGTGGTCGAGGGCCTGGCCAGTCAGATTGTGGTAGGTCAGAGTTTCGGTTGCATCGATAGTGTGTTTTCCGGCGTCATATTTGGCATCGATCTCGTAGTGCACGACGCGCTGCGACATGGGCTTGTCGGAGTTGATGGCTGTCGTGGTGTCGGGAATCGAAAGTCCGGTCGTCGCGGCGACGTTGCTCGGCGATGCATGGGCGACTGCGGGAGCCGCAGCCTGGGGCGTGGCTGCCGTGGTGGTGTTGCGGCTCATGAATGCGGTGAATGCGAGGGCTAGGACGGCTGCACAAAACACAATCTTCCATCGAATCTGCATGAAACCTCACCTGTAGGGCTGCGGCATGAATCATATCCCACAGGCCTCGAATACTGCCACTTAGCCTCGGGAAGGCTTGCCTAATCTGTGCCTGGCCGACGATACTGGAAGTATTCCTAAAATTTATGAAGACAACAATTTCCCTCTCTACGCCCGCTGAACTCGAAACCGAATCGCTGGTTGCGGTGGTGCTCGATCACGCCGAGCCAGCACCGAACGAAAAAGAGAAAGACAAGAAGCCGCAACTGAGAGTCGCCACCAACGATCCTATCGTGCAGTCTGTCGCGGCTGACTTGCTTGCGAGTGGTGAAGTTGCGGGTAAGGCGTTCGAAACCAATCTGCTACACAAGCCCGCCAACGTGAAGGCGAAACGGTTGCTCCTGATTAGCGGCGGGACCGCAAAGAAATTCTCCAGCTACGATTTGCGCCGCGTTGCGGGAGCTGCGGTGCGGGCGCTTAAGTCGCGCGGAATCCGCAGTTTCGCATTCATCGCTCCGCCTGGCATTCCCGCCGAGGAGGCCGTGCGCGCGATTGTGGAAGGCGCGCACGTTGGAAACTTCGACCCCGACTACTACCGCAGCGATCGCAAGGACCAGAAAATCGATGCGCTGACCGTCATCGCAAGTGGCGACAAGGCGGCTCTCGAAAGAGTCGCGAACGAAGCGCAAGTCATCGGCGACTCGCAAAACTTTACCCGCGACCTGGTGAATGAACCCTCCAATCGCATGACACCAACGATTCTTGCCGATCGCGCAAAGAAGATGTGCGCCGAAGTCGGCCTGAAGTGTGAAGTATTTGGCGCCGACAAGATTAAAGAGATGAAGATGGGGGCATTCTGGAGCGTCGCTCAAGGGTCCGACGAGCCACCCGCGCTGATTGTCATGAAATATGAACCGGCTGGCGCGCCCGAAAAACCGATGCTGGGACTTGTCGGGAAGGGAATTACTTTTGATACGGGAGGCATTTCGATCAAGCCGGCCGACGGCATGGAGAAGATGAAGTACGACATGGCCGGTGGGGCCACAATGATCGGTGCCATGCGCGCGATTGCGCTGCTGAAGCCGAAGGTCAAAGTCATCGGCATCGTGTGCGCGACGGAAAACATGCCTTCGGGAAAAGCGCAGAAGCCCGGCGACGTACAGATTGCCATGTCGGGCAAGTCAATTGAGATCATCAACACCGATGCCGAGGGCCGCCTCGTGCTGGCGGATGGTCTCTATTACGCGCGACAACTGGGCTGCACGCATCTGGTAGACGCCGCCACGCTGACGGGGGCGGTCGTAGTGGCTCTGGGTTACAACAACGCCGGAATTTTTGCCAATGACGACGATATGTACAACCGCTTCCACGACGCCAACGCCAAGGCCGGCGAAAAGATGTGGCGCATGCCGCTCGACGACGAATACAAAGAGCAGATTCGCTCATCGATTGCCGACATCGTGAATTCCGGCGGACGCTGGGGAGGCGCGGTGACAGCTGCAATGTTCCTAAAGGAATTTGCGGAAGAGACGCCGTGGATCCATCTCGACATCGCGGGTACGGCGTGGATGGAAGATCAAAAGCCATGGATCGCGAAAGGACCGTCCGGGATTGCGTTGCGGAGTCTGGTGGAGTTTGTGAAGAGCTTCGCCAAGTAGAGATCCGGCCACGGATTCACGCGGATGATGCTGGGTAGGTGAGAGTTCAATATTCCCTGAGTCCAGTAGAGCTCCCGAGATTCCGTGGCTGCGTCGGTGAGTTCACGGAAAAAGACAGAGAGAGCGTTGAGGGAAATCCTCGCGGTTGTTATAATCGGATTCGTTCCAAGCGCTTCTGAAGGCGAAGAATTTCCTTCGGCAGCGATTCCCGCCACAAACAGCGTGAAGCGAACACTCCTCGCAGCCCGCGGATAGCGGGTTTCGAAACGTGGCCAGGTAGCTCAGGTGGTAGAGCGCAGCCCTGAAAAGGCTGGCGTCGGCGGTTCAACTCCGTCCCTGGCCACCATCATTCTAAAGGACTTGCGTTACTCACTTCGGTGACTTTCCAGTCCGCTCTCAGTCCGCATCTAGAAAGTGGAGCAAGGAGACCAACGCATACCTCCATGTCCTAGAAGAACTTATCTCGAACTGTCTTCCAATTCAGTCCGCTGTCAGTCCGTTTCGTCCGTTCTTGTCTGGCGCATGGCTGAGAATCGCCGTTAGCATTTTCCCCGCTGCGACCATGCGATCGCGGCTGACTGCGTGGGTGTAGAACTGAAGCGTCAGCTTGACGTCGCTGTGGCGAAAACCCAGGTTTCGCCTTGCGCGCGCTTTTCCTTCTTTAGCCAGCCGCGTTGATGTCTGTGCGACATTGTCGTCTCTCCTTGATAGAGCGAATACTGCACAGATTGTCGAACATTCTGAAACGTGAGACACGAGAGGGACGACAAGACTGTCAGCTTCTTCCATCAATATTTGAGCGAGACCGGACGGCATTGACTCTCTCGCAATCAATGCTGATCACAGTTTGACGTACACCTCGGCGCGATCAGCATCCATTCCGGCGAACATGCTCGCGGGTGAAAATCCGAGCATCCTGACGAAAAGGTTGCGCGGGAATGTGGATTGGGTGGTGTTGTACTTCATGACTTCGTCGTTGTAGCACTGCCGGGCATAGGCGATGCGGTTTTCCGTCGAAGTGAGCTCTTCCTGCAATATCTGAAAGTTCTCAACGGCACGCAGCTGCGGGTAATTCTCCGCCATGGCGAAAAGCTTTCCGAGCGCTCCGCTGAGTGCCGACTCGGCTGCAGTTCGCACCGGAATGTTGCTGCCGGCGACGATCGCCTGTGCACGGGCCTCGGTAACCGCATCAAAGACCGACCTCTCGTGTTGCATGTATCCGCGCACCGTCTCGACAAGATTGGGAATCAGATCGTGGCGTCGTTTTAGCTGAACGTCAATTTGCGCCCAGGCATTTTGCACGCGGTTGCGGAGAGCGACCAGGCCGTTGAAGACGGCGATCAGCCATATCAGCACAAGAGCTGCAACGATGATTCCAATTACTACAGGAGAAATCAGCATCGTGTTCTTTCCTCACGCACTCGGGCTTCCAGCCAGGGCGAAGAGCTTGTGAATCACCGCGAGCCAGATCACAACAAATGTCAAGCTGGCCAACGTCATGACCGCGATAAGAAGCAGCAACAAGAGAATTGCCAGCAGGGCGAACGGCCCCAGCAGCAACGAGAACACCAATATCACGATCCCCGCCTTGCGATCTCGAGCAACCGGATCGATGTGCGCTCCCAAAAGTGCGAGACGTTTCAGTCGCCGCGTCAGGGAGGCATGAAATCCCACGAGACTGGATGTCTCGGGTGAGGAAGGGGCCTGATCGTTTTGCTTGCCGGCTTGACCCAAGGCTGCCGGATTGCGTCGAGCGGCTCGCAGACGAGACATAGCCTCAAGATCACCTTTGCGAGCCGCGATCAGGTCGTCGGGATTGGGGAATTGTGCGGCCAACTCGGGATCCGCGGCTGACACTGACTGGTGAAGGGAGCGCAGCTGAGCGGCAGCGCGCTCATCTCCTGCGAACGCCGCGCGCATGATCTCGGGTAATTGCCGGGAGATCGCTGCAAAATCGGCGGAGTTGCCAGGCATAGAGGTTAAGTCTGCGGTCGCAGAGGCGGCCCAGGCTTGAGCCAGCGTTTGCCGCTGCTTTGCACTCGGCACAAAGCCGCCGTTGCCCCGCCTGGGGCGGACCAGAAACAGGTGCGATGCCCAATCTCCGCCCGGAATCTCTCCAGGGTCCTCATTGAGTTTTTGCAACGCTCGCGCCAAGCCGTCGGGATCGCGCGTAAGCTGCACTGCGGATGCGTCTGCAAGATATTGCCTTGTATGCCACAGTAATCCCATCAGCGGCCCCAATACTGCCCAGGAAAAAAACCACAGCAACAGCTTGACAGCCGTATTGGTAAGAAAAATGGGGAAGAAGATGAAATTGCGAATGGAGCGCAGCCACGACTTCTTTCCCGTTGCGTCAAAGAAACGATCAATATCGTCGACCTCGAGATCGGCGCTTCGCGTAAGAAGGTCCGCAACCGCCGCCGCTTCCTGCGGGTCACCTTCTCGTTGTATCAACGAATAACGCACCATACGCCAAAGAATTCTGCGAGATTGTGGACCGAAAGGTGCATTCATGATCGTCGTTAACAGCCCGCAAGCCTCAAGTACTGCCGTCATCCGCATCGAGATACGCAAGTCACCATTGCCAATCGAGCCAATGAGGTGAGCGACAGCGCCCTCCAGTTCGTCACGGCTAAGATCCTCGATGAGGGTGCGCGACACAATGAGCCGCGCATCCTCGGGAGACGCGCCTATGATCCCGGCATTCGCGCCGGGTGAATCAATGAGCATCACTTGTGGCGCAGGCAGGCCAGCGGCGATGGCCATCTCCTGAACCACATCGACAAGTTGTAGTTCTTTCAGTTCACTTGGTTTGGGCTCCCGCGCCTTCAGCGCTAGCACTCCACCGCCGGTCCCGCTGCGATGAAACATGAGGTTGACTGCTGCCCAAAGCGCCAGGGAGAACAAAATTCCCGGCAGGAGCATGACCGATGCTCCTATTGCGAGCGCCTGCGGATCAGCGGTTTTCTGTTGCAATAGCCAATCGAGAGCGACCCGCCCAAAGCGCGAGACTTCATTCGCCTGTCGCCAGAACTCAGCGGGGAGGGGAGCGAAAAGATTTACCGCGTCAGCAATGATTAATGCCACACCGTAGAGCAGCGGTGTGATGATCAACGCGAGCGGGATGCCCATCAGCGCCGCGGCAAGCACGCATAGAACTGATATCCGCCAAGTCGCGCGACGGTTTTGCGCCTGCGCAGCGAAGAAGCTCTCGCGATCGCGAGGCTCGAAGCGCTGTCTGGCGTTTGGTTCGGTAAGTTCGCCGGTCGGATGAGCATTCAACATGGGAATTCGTGTTTATGAAAGGCTGCCTACGCTATCGCCCCGACGCCGGATTGGCCATGCTGGCGCATGCAGCATTGAAATCGGCCTCGTCTCCCCAGTTAAGGGTCACGGACGCCTGCTCGACTCTCAATCCGGAGCGGAGCCGTTCGGACCATTCTCCGCGGTCGTCCATTGTGAGTTGCGGGCCATGCCAATATCCGAAGAGATCGAAGTAGCCTCTATAGCTGTCACCGACGAGCGCATCGCGGGCAGTTCGCCGCTCAAGCAGGCGAAAACCCATCAAGGCACCGTCGGTGCTCCGCCATTTGCCATAGATCGTGCCGTTCAGGTCGAAGGATTGCGTCACGCCCCGTGAAGTACACAGCCACGCCTTGCCGTGTATGCCTCCTGTTGGTCGCAAGCCATCAAGACGAAGGCGGGAGAAGTGCGACGCGGGGAAGAGAGTAACCATCAGAGGGTGGGTTCCGTGCTTCGTAACTAGTTTGCCGGTCCCCGTCCAATACAACAGGGGCGTCCAGCGCTCACCGATGTGCAAGGCCCAAGGATCCAGCCCCGCAACCACGGCATAGACCACGAACACGCTGGCAATCAGTCCGAAGAAGCCGAATCGCCCACCCCGTTTCCTCTGGGCGCCGACACCGAAACCATAGCTGGCCCTCTCCAAGCCTCTTCTCCTTATTTCACATCGCCGCAGGTAGAACCCAGCCACTTCGAGGTCCACGTGCCTTCCAGGTTCATGGTGTGATCGTTACCGTCCACTGTCGAATGGTATGAGCCATTAACATGTTCTGAATCAACCGCTACCAGTTCAAGCATGCCGGTTGCATGCATGCCCGCTGTCTCGCAGACAATTTTTCCCCTGAGATTTGTGGTTGTGGAATTGACCACGGTCGTGGTGCATTCCTTTGCTTCCGCGATCTTCAATCTGTCTCGCTCCAAGTCCTCCCTGGTGACACAGTGCTTCTCGGTTTCGGTGCTCGTGTGCCCCCCTGCGTTCGCCTTCATTCTTTCCTGCATCCTGGCGCGCTGCTCTGGAGTCAATCGGTTCAGCATTTCAGTAGGGATCGGCATCTCACCTGTCCTCTTGATCGTTCGCGTGCTCTCCCAAAGGCCAGGCTTAATATTCAGGGATTGCAGCTTAACCGTGGGTTGCGCAGAGTTCTGGGTCTGGGCCCAGGCGGCGTTCGCATCGACAACTGCAAACGGCAAACCGAAGCCGGCCAATCCGAACAACATTGTGACGAATTTCTTCACGGTGCTCCTCCTTCGACAAAACTGGTCTCACTTCCAACGCTGGGCAGAATGCGTCAAAGTGGGCGAAGGGTCAAATGAAACGCAAATTAAACCGTTCTGACATGACAAACCTTTTGTATTGAGCATGCTAGAAAGTTTGCTGACACGTCGAATCGTTCGGAAAACGGGACGCACTCCGGGTCTACCTGTAACGGACTTACGTGGCACGACACTACTTACTTACGTGGCACAACACTACTTAAGGCAGCGCTGTATTTTGTGGCAGACCGTTAACGTCAATGCTATTATTCCAGCCACATTCGTGGGGGGACGGGGCTCATGGAAAGCACGGCCGACGTCGGCAATGTCTTTCGTTTCGGGTTATTCGAGGCAAATTCCACAAGCAATACGCTCACACGCGGCGGCCTTCGGGTCAAAATCCAGGATCAACCTTTCCAGCTCTTGATGTTGTTGCTCCAGCGTCCAGGCGAAGTTGTGACTCGAGAGGAGTTGCGGCAGAGCCTGTGGCCCGAGGGAACGTACGTCGATTTTGACGGGAGTCTTAACGTCATCCTCAAGAGGCTTCGGGCCGCGCTCGATGACGACCCCGAGAATCCGCGGTTCATCCAGACGGTCCCGCGGCGCGGCTACCGGTTCATCGCCCCGGTTGCCGTGGAGAAGATCCCAGAACCGGTTTCGGAGCAAGCCCTTCTCCATGCCACCTCGCCGAGCGAAAGTCCTCAATCTTCCGCTCAGGCTTCAGCGATAACTGCATTTCCGGTTCCGAACTTGGAACGGCGCCGTTCTCCTTATATATACGCAGCCTTTGCCTCTGTCATCCTGCTGCTCTCGATGGGCGTAGCGCTCGCGTGGCACTACGGGCGGTTGGGGACCAAGCCGACCGTATCTTCGGTCCAGATGCGCAAGTCGGTTGCGGTGCTTGGATTTCAGAATCTGTCGGGCCGTGCGGAAGATGCTTGGCTGGCGTCAGCCCTTTCGGAGATGTTGAGCACCGAACTTTCAGGTGGCGAAAAATTGCGACTTGTTTCCGGTGAAGATGTCTCCAACCTGCGAGTCTCTGCCCCATGGCCTTCAGCCGACTCGCTCGATAGCGGCACCAGCGCACGCATTGGCGATGCCCTGAACAGCGACGTGCTGGTGCTGGGCTCATACATGATGATCGGCACAGCTGATCAGGGTCAGTTGCGGCTTGACGTTCGTATGCAGAATGGGAAGACGGGCGAAATACTGACGGAAAGTGCAGAGGTCGGTAGCATGCAGGATTTGTTCCGTTTGGTCTCGCGAATCGGCGCCCAACTACGCAGTCGCCTTGGTGTCGAGCAGTTGCAGGCGTTCGAAGAAGCCGGCGTGCTCGCTGCTTTGCCGCTGGATCCCGAAGCAGCACGGTTCTATTCCCTTGGAGTTACGAAGTTGCGGCAGTTTGACGCACTCGCAGCCAAGGACCTGCTCGAACAAGCCGCCGAAATCGATCCCAAATTCTCGCTGGTGCACGCCATGTTGGCGCGTGCGTGGTCGCAACTAGGGTACGCGCAAAAGTACCAAGAAGAAGCCAAAAAGGCATTCGACCTATCCACCGACTTGCCCAGAGCCCAGCGGTTGTTAGTCGAAGGGGAATATTACGAGAGCATGGGAAAACAGGAGCGGGCGGCATCGGTGTATCACGCGCTCTTTGAACTGTTTCCCGACAACGTGGAATATGCCCTGCGCCTGGCCTCGGCGCAGAGCTTGTCGGGTCACGGCACTCAGGCGATGGAAGTTGTTCGTCAACTGCGTAGCCTGCCGGCACCTTCGTCCGAAGATCCGCGAATTGATTTAGCGGAAGTACGGGCGATGAAAGATGACAAACCGGCGGCGCTGGTCTTGGTACGAAGCGCGATGCGCAAAGCATCCGCTCGAGGACAGAAGCTGGTTTATGCGCTAGCAAGAAAAGAAGAGTGCATGCTTCTGAATTACACCGAACACCCTGATCAGGGCCTGCCGTCTTGCGAAGACGCGTTCAACATTTTCCTGTCCGCTGGAAACAAGGTTGCTGCCGCCGACTCTGTGCGCCAGATGGCAGATACGCTCGGAACTCAGGGCCATTACGAGCGCTCAATTGAAACGTACCAGCGAGCGCTGAACCTGCTGGAAGGTCTGGGAGAACACGAAAAAACAGGGTCCGTTCTGAATAACATGGCCATTGCCTATGAGAATGAGGGAAAGCTGGATCGCGCTGAACAGTTATACCGCGGGGCCAAGTCTGAATTCGAGCAGAGCGGCGATCTGAACAACGAAGTGACCGCGATGGGCAATATTGCGGACATCTACTACCTCCGAGGCAATTTGAAAACGGCGGAGAAGTTTTATCAGGAGACGCTGAAAGTAGAGAGCGCGCGGGAGAATAGCGATCCAGGGTATTTGTTATATCGACTGGCCGACTTGAGCTTAACCGAGGGACGAGTTCAGGATGCCCACCGATCGGCGCAGCAGGCAATCGACTCTTACCTCTCGACCCATGGATCGTATCAATACTTGACCAGTGCGATGATTGTCCTTGGCGAGGCCTTGGAGGCACAGGGCGACCTGGCCGGAGCGCGTTCACAATTCGAACAAACGCTCGCTATTCGGCAGAAGATAGGCGCACTGGATCTGACCGCCGAGAGCCAAGCCGAGCTCGCGGCTTTGGACATCGAAGAAGGTCGAACCGAAGAAGCTGGGTCTTTGATTCGAGCTGCACTCACTGAATTTGAGAAGGAAAAAAATGATCCGGATTCAAGCACGGCGTATACGCTTTTAAGCCGGACCTTGCTTATCCAAGGCGAACTGGACGAAGCACGCAAAGCGGCCCAGCATGGAGCTGACCTTAGCCTTACCAGTTCGGATCCTGCGTTGAAACTCCCGGCTCAAATTCAACAAGCGCGAGTGGATATGGCAAGTTCGAAGGATGAGAACGCAAGTTCAGCGTCGGCCTTTCGGCGCCTGAATTCGGTCATTGCTACCTCCAAACGACTGGGTTATTACAACGTCGAAAGCGAAGCGCGACTGACGCTCGGCCAACTAGAACTGAAAATCAACTCGTCATTGGGGCGCAAGCAGCTGAAAGCACTCACCGCAGAAACACGCCAGCGTGGTTACGAGCTCGTCGCCCGCCACGCGGAAGAAGCGATGTCCAGCGGCGCGGTGGTTGCTGAGAATCGCTCAACCCGCTAACAGGCGCCCGCACAAGTTCTGTCTCCTACGCCGCACCTGACCAGGGTTTCCCCCAATCGAACTGCTCGTTGCAGGTCCCACTACCTGCCTCTGTGAATCGCATCTCTGTGTCATCCGTCGCTACAACCCATTGAGATAGCAGCGCTTACTAAGTCAGCGTCGTTTAATCTGCATTTCCTTTGACGCTCGCACTCTCGGAGCTGTATTTCAGACGCATGCGGCAGCGGGGAGGAAACGCACAATGAACTTAAAGAATTGCAGCAGATATAACTGGGTAATTAAAGGAGTGGTTGTGATCACTTGCTGGCTTTGGACGGGAAGCACAGTTTACGGGCAAGCGACGAAGCCGACGGGCTTGCTCCATCCCCAGCGCACCACGATTTTGAGCGCAGGATGCACGGTCAGCCAACTGCAACTGCGGTTCCGGACCGGAAACGATGATCTTCGGGGTGGGCAGAACAACCTGAACGTAGAGATACACTTCGCCGACGGCACGATGGAGGTTTCAAACAATGTGAACCGCGGCGCAAATTGGGGAAACAACAGCACGAATTTCGTGACCGTTCCACTGAAACGGCCGGTCGCGCCGAACCAGATCAAGTCAATTGGGCTGGTCCACTTAGCGGGGGGCGGGTTCACCCCTCCTTCTGCTACAGGAGTTGGCGCATTGGCCACTCCGGCGGGCCCGGCGCTTGCCCCGATCTACGCGGCGCAAGGTGTGAAATCGGAAGACAACTGGGATATGGCGGAGTTCCAGGCGAGCGCGATGGGAAATAACGTTTCCGGTGCGCCCATCGCCTCGTTCGGATTCCATCGCTTCACAGGTAGTAACCCGAACCTTTCGATTCCGGCGAGGCCGGATGTGAGTTGTCCCGCAGAGAACCAGGTGAGCAAGCTGGTCTTCACGTTCTGGACCGGAGACGACGACCTCCGTGGAGGAAATGACAATCTGAATATCACGATTCATTTCTCTGACGGCACGACGCAATCTGAGCCGAATGTCAATCACGGCCAGAGATGGGCGGATGGAAGCACCCATGGGGCTGAGGTCCTCCTTAACCGACCAGTAACCGTCGACCAGATCAAGACCATAACACTCTCTGACACATTCGCCGGCGGCTCCGGCGGAGACAACTGGAATATGAACTCCATGCAGGTTGACGCGTGGGTGAACTCGGTATCTCGGCGCATCACCCAGTTCGGGTTTCACCGCTTCAGCGCGGACTGGTCCGGACCTAAGGCAAAAGAACTGACGATTCCGGTCCAGTAGATGCCGGCTCCTTGGCAAAGGCCATGAGGCCAACGATGAAGGGAGGAAGCCAAATGCGTAGGAATCTGACACTGAAGTCTGCTGCTGACCGGGCTGTGCATTGGAAAATGTTTGGCCCAGCAAGAAAGCGACCGGATCCAAAGCAGGACGGCAACGTCCCTGATGCAGGGCAGGGCGGCCAACCCAGCGGTGACCGCCGGGAAGTGGAAATCCAACCGGTTGATTTCGTCGGCCTTGGCTCGCTCCGTTCTGGTGAGACCAACGCGTACTATGCCGGGCGGCGATGGCGGCAACTCCGCTGTGACGGGTCTGCTGCGCAAGCAGAGTGCGGCAGCACAAACCATTTTGTCCTCGGGAGCGAGCGCTCGTACCTTCACAGGCGGTGTGCGCCCCGCGGGCACACCGCAGAACGGAATGCTGCTGAACGGCGGAACAAACCCGCAACCCATGGAAAACGGCGCTGCGCCACAGATTGGCGCAGGCCAGACGATGTCTGCATCCGGTGGTCAGACAACACTGAACGGCTCTACAACGACCTCAGCAGCTCAGAGCGGACCCACTCGGCACCAAGCTCCCGATTCGCCAAAGCCGCAAGTGATCGGCACTCGGGCTTCTAATCCGACACAGTTATGCGTGGGCGGAATCGCAAGCGTGGACGGGCAGAAATCGGGGATATGGTTCAGCCCCGTGCTCGGGCCAGATGGCACGTTCGTGATCCAGGGTTGTGGATTTGGGAACACGTCAGGCGCAGGTCTATTTGAGCGGCCTGCATTACCGTTCAGCTTCGCCGATGGGCACCTCACGCGGAGTGCTGAGCTCCCCGATATTTCGCGATCGTGTGTCATTTCAGATTGCCCCTGATGGATGGAGCGATCGGCAGATCATCGCGCAAATTGATTCGAACGCTGGCGGCTTCTATGACACGAATAACGTCACGCTGGTGGTAAAGACCGCCACAGGGCAGGAATATCAGGCGAACGGGATGAATTTCCTGGCGGCGCGCGAAGACCAGATGCTCCAGTTGCTCCCAAAACCGCCAGTTTGCGCCCAATCCACCGGCTACTCGTGCGTGCCCTTGGGAGTCAGTCTGACCACGGTTAACGCTAATATGGCCGGCCCGGTTCAGCCCGAAGTGGAGTCGCCTTCGTTAGCCCTGCTTCAACCCGGCGAAACGATTGCGGTGGCGCGTGAATCGGCAGTCGATCAGTTTCCGATTCCCGCGAATCCAGGGCGCAGTTTCCCGGGCGGCACAGACACGTATCAATTCCATTTTGCGCCGGGATTTCAGCTGGACCCGCACAACGGAGTGCAGTTGCGCCACTCGAGCCCTGACGCCAGTTTTTGCCAAACGGTGGGCGGAGAACCCTCCAAGAACGGCAACTGGAGTGTGAACTACACCTCAACGTCTTCCTTTCAGGTCTCCTGGGAGACAGATGACTGCTGGCCGAATTCGACCATGACCAGCGGCAAGTCACTGGACGTTCTCAATTATGCAAGCGTGTCGGCCTACGCACTGGAGATCACCGTCCTGGGACCGCGCGGCGTCAGTCCGTGGCTGAGCGGGAATTTAGGCTCGCTGGCGCCACCGCCGCAACCTTTGCAGATGCTGCTGAAGCAATGAGAGATCACGGATGGGAGAACAGGACATGCGCAACTTTAGGTATTTCATTTTCGTGATTGTTTTGACCTGCACCGGCGTTGCGGCCCAGGTGTCCCGCACAATGCCCGCGCCGAACCGCAATATGACGGTACCTTCTGCGCATGGGTCACCCGGAGTCCGACCGGAATCCGTCGCGGGAACGATCGAGGGCTTTGTGTACTGGGACGCAAACTCTGTCAGCCACATTCCGGCGAACAGTTGCAGCGGGTTGGCGATCACGGTGAGTGTCGGAAGTTCCTCGGGCCCGTTCACGGCATACACACCGCTGGGCACCCTCAGCAACAACTTCAAGTATGTCGGAGAGGTAAAGGAGTTTCTGCTCGGAGGCAAGGTCAACGTCTACGACGTGTGCACGTATGGATACGACAAAGTGCCCGTAGGGCCGGAGCTCCAGGTGACTCTCACGGTCGCCCAGTCGGGCGAATTCTTGCCCGGCGCAGTTCCGCAATTTGCGACTCTCGGCCCAATCAAGATTATTAACGCGCAATGCAACATGCTGCCGCGCATCGTGAACCCGACTGCTTCGGACCTCGCTACTCATTGGGGCTCGTGCCAGAACATGGCCTATGACGTGAACTTTGTCATGCTGAAGACGCCACGCCAGCAGCTCGGCTTGGCCTCTCCTCCCCCGGGCGGTTCCGGCACTCAGGGCGGAACGCTCTCCGGCGCGCCGCAGCAGGGAATGCTCTCACCGGGGGCCACTCCGGCTGGCACTCAGACGCCCTCCAATCCGGGATCGCAACGCATGGGGATAATGCCTACGGACCGCCCCGGCTCAGGCGGAACGGTCGAGCTCAATCCGCAGCCCTTTCCGCCGCGGCAACAGTTAAGCAACGCCGACATCCTCAAGATGCTGAAGGGCGGAGTCCCGGAGTCGGTCATCATCTCATCGATTCGGTCGGCGAATCACAACTTCGATTTTTCGCCTGCAGGCTGTCGCGAACTGCAGAGCGCAAACGTTACCCGTCAGGTACTGGATGCGATGGGGGATGGCAGTGTTCGCCCATGTCCCACGATTCGAGGCAACGCCGCACAGCCTGCTGGTGTAAGAAACGTGGTTGTCAAGCTCGGCCCGCCCAAGGCTCTCGAGAAAGTCAGCAATCCCCGCCTCGCGCAGCAACATGCAGAGATCATCGCGGTTCTTGAACAACAGAGGCAAGTCACAGACCGAGAGCTAGCGGCGATAAAGGTTAATGTGCGACCGCCTGCTCCAGGTACGGCAACACCCGCGACGGTCCTCTCGGCAACTCCTCAAGGAAGTATGCCTCCTGGGGCACTCGCGCCAGTTGCGGCTCAAGGCTCCGCGGCGAACCTCAGTTCCGTGATATCGCACGAGCCGCAGTTCAATACGTTGGTGTTGACGTGCTCGACCGATCCAACCACCAGAGTCTTGCGAGTGAATGGAGGACAAGGGCCGAACATTTTTACTCCGGATCCGAAATACAACCATTACATAATTGCCGGCTGCAGTTTCGGACAGGCCCAAGGAACGGCGCACCTCTTCGCCCCCAGTGGTTTTACCGCCAATCTCAACATAGATTCCTGGAGCGACAACGCAATCGTCACTCACCTTGACCCCTGGCTTGCGGGCTGGCTCGATCAAGATAATGTGACGTTGGTCGTGAGCGCGGTCGGAAAGCCACTGGTTCAGAAACAAGGATTCAAGTTCTACGCAGCGCGCGGGATGCCCGCCCCTGATGGAAGCAATCAGGAAGTACAGTTGGCCTATGACTCCCTGCCACAGTCGAGCGTCACGCTTAACGAATCGACTGCCTGGATCGGTGCGCAGCGGCTACAGCCATTGAACTTCGGTGTGGGCTACGACCAGTTGCCGTCGAACGCCGTCTCGCAATTCCCATCTGTTTCGTTTGAAGGAGCTACTGCCGCAGGATGGGTCTTCCGCTACGCCTATGGTCACTCCGATGACGTACTAGGCAGCGACTGCTACATCAACGATACGCACTACACCTCTCAAGGCGACCCTGGCTCGGTGTGCTCCAGTTACTTTAATTACCTCTATTACGCAAAGTCAGGGGGAGTGGATAACTGGGCCTTTCACCTGGCTTCCGGATTCGAAATCAGTTCGTACCAACTCTACTATGAAGATGTTGACCCTCGAAGCCTTTGCGGGGCGTGGGATGAGGCGTCGCACAAAGATGGCCGGGTCGGCACTTGGACTTACGGTCTAGCCGCAGCCCCCAACAACATCATCGAGGTGGACTGGCCTTTCTACTACTGCACCGACATGGAAGCAGCGCCTCTTAATCGGAACAACACGCAGTATCAATCCGCATATGGTTTGTCGATCTGGGTTTTAGGGCCACGCTGCATCGATCTGTGGACGGCAAAGCCAGACCAGAACTGCATCAGCAACGTAAAGCGGATCCTTGGCTGATTGGACAGGGAAGCCGAATTGAATGCGAAGGCACATTACAAATGAGAAACGGGCCACCGATGTTGAACCATGAAAGAAGCCCCAGGCTGCAACCTGGACAGGAGGCCGTTCGGATCGAAATGAAGACACACCGAATATCGGGGCCAACGCCCACCGCGGTCAAAACCCTGATCTGCGCACTTGTAGTGGCCTTGTTCGCGAATCATGCGAACGCACAAGTCGTGAACATTGTGCAGGTTCATGCGAACCTCTGCGCCATCACAAGCTGCCCCTTCGCGCCACCAACCCTACAGTCACTGGACTCTGCCTCCGTGGTGAGCCCCGGAGGGAAAGTGGTCCTGCAGGGCGTGCATTTCAATTCTTCGGACGGGAACCCCGGGCAAATCGTACTGAAGCTGGGAAACAAGTTTCCCATTACCGTGATCCATCTCGGAAACACCGGGCCCAGAGTGTATCAGCAGGCCTATGTTGAACGCCAACTCACTGTGCTCGGATGGGCGGACAACCACGTATTCGGTCAGATTCCCGCAGATATTACCGGTGTAATCGATGGCCCAGCGACACTTGAAATCTGGCGAAGTGATGGAAGCAAAAGCATCCCCCTCGCGGTCCACTTCACGGCGGCCCGTGATCTGGAAATCCTACCGCTGGTTGACACGACGCAGGTGTCTTGCGAGGCGACTGCCGACAGCAATTTGTGCAATCAGTGGTCAGACTCTTCTCAGTTGAGCATTCCGTCGAAGATTGTGGGGCTTCAGTCGTTCAGCATATTCGGAGAGCACACGATGTTTATTCCGGAGAAGACAGAGTACAAAGCCTCGGGAACGGACAGATACTCATTCAACCTTAAGAATGGCTGGACATTGGACGATTCCTATCAATTCGAGAACGGCATATGGAACAACTACGCATGCTCCAGCGATTTTCCCGACGAACACTTCCAGAACTCGAAGCCCAACTCTTCGACGCCGACCAGTTCTGAAGTGGATATTCCCTGGCATGCCGGCTGCGACCTTCAGTATGCCATTGCACTGTCCATTACTGGTCCGAAGGGCGTTCCGTGGAAATAAGAGGAGACGTCATGACTCATCCCAGGCTCGATAGCATCGCGGCAAGATTGGCGATTGTACTTGTGGCTTGCTGCGCCGCAGCCGTGGCGCAGAACAAAAAGACCACCGCCACTCCGCCGCCAATGCCACCAACGACGACTACTCCCGGAACACAACCGGGAAATGCCAATCGCGGCATGCTCGGAGCTTCAGAATCCGGAGGCATGCTCGCCAAGCCATCGTTACCGGGCAACGATATTGAGCACATGACACAGGCACAATTCCGCGCTCTACCGGATACGGCCATGCTGCGCTACGGAGGGCAGAGCCTTACTAAGGCAAGTTTCATGCAGCAAAGGCTTAAAGAATTTCAGATGCATGCAAGGGGCATGCAGCCAAAGACGGGCGTCAGCTTCGAAATAGTCAAAGCTCAATTTCAGCAAAAGCAGGCTGCGGAGCTGGCCAAGGAAAATGGACAAGCGCAGGCGGTTATAGATGCCCTGAACAACCGAACAAAGCAGATCGAGTCGTCGGCCTCCTATTTGGCCCTCGCGAAGGAGGCTGGCGAGCTTCAACGTCGTTATTCGAGCTCAAATTCGACACAAAGAGCGCAATTGAAACAACGCGCACTGGAAATTCACAACCGGCTTCTCGATCTAGAGCTGGGGAAAAAGTAGAAGTGGGTGAGAATGCCACCCATGGGCGATAAACGAAAGCAATGCCGGGAAGGAGTTCGGGATATGACTTGCAAACAGCAACTGAAGTTCGCGGCAATGGTGGGCATGACGGGACTGATGCTATTCGCTCCACTGTTGTCTCAGCAAACGCACAAACCTTTGACCAACCTTGATGTGATCAAGATGGTGAAAGGTGGCCTGCCGGAGTCGGTCGTGGTCTCCACTATCAAGTCGGGCCCGGCGAAATTTGATACTTCTCCGGACGGTTTGATCGCGCTGCACAAAGCAGGAGTTACGCCCGGAGAAATGGACGCCATCATGGCCGCGTCGAGCAACGGGCCGTCATCATCTTCAGGCAACGCATCCGCGCCTGAAGGAGGCGGCCCTGATCAGAATTCCGCCATGTCACCCTCGAAGTCCCGCATGCCGCGATTGATGGTCACACAAGGAAACTCCACGCAGGAGTTGAAACTCGAGAAGACGCAATTAGCCGAGACCAAAACCAAACCTTCATCCATGAAGAGTCTTGCCGGCGACTCGGCCGTTACGCAGGCGATGCAGGCGGGAGTCAGTACCGCGACATACAGCGCCGCAACCCACATGAACTCTGGCGTTGGAGGCTCGGCCATGCAAGAGGCGGGAAGCGTCTTCTCCGGAGTAATGGGCCGCCGCAAGCCAATGGTGACTTACGTCTGGGGAGTTCCGAGTCCTGCGTCAACGAACGTTTTGCAAACCGTCTCACCTAGTTTCTCGCTGGATTTTTCGCGCGCCGTCGGCGTCAATGCCGATGACTATGAGCCGGCCATTGTGAAGCTGACACCCGCGCAGAATACCTGCCGGATCGTGGGTGCCACGGAAGGCAAAGAAGACATCCGTTCGAGTCCCGCCGCCGATTGGCAGATGTATTCGCACTTTCTCGAAGAGCGAGTGTCGACACGCCCGGAGAAGCTGGGCACGGGAAAGTACAAAGTGTCCCCTGCTTCAGAGTTGCAGCCGGGCGAATATGCTGTCGTGCTGCGACCGACTTCGAAAGAGAAGAAATTCTCCGGTGGCGACGTGGCGCGAGCACAAGGCGACGGGCTGATGTTCGACGCTGTGTGGACGTTCCAGATCGCAGATTCGGCGGAGTAAATCGTTGCAGACGGGAGAGTCACGAATCACTACGCATTTCAATCTGATTGCTTCCGGCGGGGTAGACGCGAAGCTGCTGGGGTTCAGCAGCGATGGGAAATTCGAGCTTCATAAGAAGAATTGGACAACAACTGATCCTGATGTGCCGCGTGCAAGATCAAGTAAAAGGAGGCGGCACTAGAGACCGGAGGACTGACGCCAAGATTAGGCGCTAGGGCCTTCTGGGGACAGTCGGTCCAGCACAAGGAGCGAAGAGCATGTCAAGCTTTTCCCGATTCGGTTTGTTGATTGCGGTCGCCACGACCGCTTTGCTCGCGGGGTGCAAACACGGTCAGCAAGACACGTCCCGGCTAGGCGAACGGGCAAAGGCTGCGACTGGATCCACACTCGGTATAGCTGGGCGGATGCTTGACGGAGCCGACCAAGCAACGATCCGCACCTATCTGCAGACTGTGCAAGACGTCAAACCGAAGAAATTCTCCGTTCAGTGGAGTCCCGACACGGTGCCAGTGACTCGTGATGAGGCGATCCGATCATTGCAGAGCATTGACGAGGGTGGCAGCTTGTACACCTTTGCCTCATCCGAGCCTGTCGTAGGGCGGCTAGCACCTGGCCGCATCCTGTGGATCTGGGACGTTGCGATACGCCGTATCGACAGCGTGGCCAATCTCGGCGATGTGACTATCGTGCGCACCAAGCCCGTGGCATTGACCGAGGCACTGCCTGAGGCGGACATCGAATTTGAAACCGCGCCTAATTTTGCTGATGCCTACGGCGGCCTTCGGCCGCATTCGCCAAAACAGCCGCCTCCCCAGAAGAGTTCGGAGTTCATCCGTCGGCCCCGTTTTCGATTGGCGGCTCTGAACACAGACGAGCCAGAGCAGCCAAAGCCAGGAGAGCAGCCGGGGAACCAGAAAACTCCTGCTCCTTCCGACGAAGATGATAACGACTACGGACTGGTGGCCGCGACGCAGGACGGGTACAACGGTCGCGTCGGAGGCTTCGAGTACTCCATGGAGTACAAGGTCTCCCAGAGTCGTCTCAGCTATGAGTTCGAAGCCCGCAAGGAGGAAGAGAAGAGCGGTTCAGCGGAAAACAGCGAGATTCATCGTGACCAGCGAGACGAGTACTTCGAACTAGTGAAGGAGCAAAGGGACGCGGTGCATGAGGAGCGCGTGGCCGCCGCCCGGATTTTCGACCTAACGCAGCAAGAATGGGCTGCGACAGCCGGTTATGCCCACGCGGCCGACAAGACCAGCACCAGCATGAACGCATTGTCCGCACAGTACCGGCAAGAATTGGCCAAGGCGTACCAGGAATACAACAAATGGAAGGACGAGGCGAATGAAGACGAGGCCAAGATGAAGAAGCTAGCCGCGGCGGGTGCGCTCGCGAAGAAGGTTTTCTACATCATTTCGGACAACCTCGATGTGCGGTTCCGAAGCAAGGTAGACCTCGATCGCAGTGCTTTCAGTGGGAATATCCATACCGCTGGAGGCTCCCTTACGCAGTTCGCGGCGCATTTCAAAGACATGAAAGGAAACGTTGAACTGGAGTTCGTCGGGCGGCTAGGTCAAGGGGGCAACGGCGCTGTTAGCGTTCCCGTTGTGAACGTCCCGGTGGTAATGAACATCCCCGTACCCGTTGAGGGGATTCCGCTCGTCGTTCAATTTGCCACGAATTTCATGGTCAAGCTGTTCCTTGCTGGTAATCACGCAACCCAGCACTTCACTACCCACTTTCAGTTCAACGGCGGTGCAGGCCTGGACTCCACATCGAACGGTACGAATACCGAAGGCAATCTTTCCAGTTCGGAGCCCGAAGTCGGGGAGAAGACGGCAATGAGCCCCGGAACGTCCGGCTTGGTGCTCGCGGTCCAACTGCCGCGTTTCGGCCTGGGCGTGGGCTTTCTCGGCTCCCACGCTATGGCTTATATGGATCTTGTCCATGTACTGACCATGACCAACAGCGCTTCCGTCGCTGCCCTGAACCCGCAATGCCACCGTTACACCTTGGACACCATCGGCAGCGTCGGCGTGGATGTCTCAGTCGTGCCAATCCCGTTCCCGCTCGTCCAGGCCGCGGCAAGTAAGGCACTGAGTCAAAGGAAAGAAGTTTGGCGCGCGCCGCAATGGAAATTTATCGAACCGGACATCGCGATGTGCCGGCTCGGCAGCGACTGACGGTTCCACAACCTGACATCAACGTGTGTGGCAACGAGCATGTGGAGGCAGGACACACCAATCAAGAAGGAGAATCACATGGGATTCTGTACGAAATGCGGTGCGACGTTGAAGGAAGGATCGGGCTATTGCGGAAGTTGCGGTAGCCAAGTTGCGCCTGGAATTCAAGGTGCGGCATCGGGCCCACAAGTTGTCACGACAAGTCCATCGGTGAGCAGTACTGGCCTCACGTCCAATATTGCCGGTGCGCTCGCATGCGTTCTCGGCCCTTATCACCGGGATCGTATTTCTTGTACTTGAGGCTTACAAGCGCGATCGCTTCATACGCTTCCACGCCATGCAATCCGTTCTGTTCTGCGTGGCGGCTTTTGTCTTCAGCATCGCGTGGGGCATCGTCGTGAGAATCATGATCAGCATCAGCGGATGGACTGCGGTAGTCCTGACCCCGATCGGTCTGGTGATTTCGTTAGCTTTTTTCTTATTTTGGCTTTTCCTGATGTATCAGGCGTACAGCCAGCGCGAGTATCGCATTCCGTTCATCGGCGCGATTGCAGCCAAGCAGGCGGCGGGTTAGCGAACCATCACAACAGGAGCATGCAGCTATGGAACAACTGAAGAAACATCCGGCAGTCAGGCGCGTTTTTGTCGTGATCGCCGCGGCGGCGATTGCCGTCGCTCTGGTATCGGCGTTGGGGTGTACTTCCAAACCAGGCTCCAAATCGCCGGAGGAGAAAACGACCGAGCAAGGACTGTCAGCCAAAACTGGAAACCATTCTGTGGCTGCGCAGTCCGACGCAGACCCAGGGATTGACCTCAACTGCATTTACGACCGCCTCCAAGATCCGCCGGAGTCCTTTCACTATGTTTATAAGAAGAACGACGGCGACGGCTCGAACGTCGACCAGGAAGCCGACGTTACGCCTCAAGCAATCGACGGTTTTAGACTTCAGCCGGATGGCTCACAGCAGCCGATTCATGCACAGCGTTCTGACCAGCAGAGTTGGCAAGCGGCGCTCGCCGGTTTGACCGGCATTTCCGGCATGTCGGGCACGGTCAGCACAATCAACCACAACTCCGCAATGCAACGCGAATCGGACGGCGGTCAGGTGAATGGCTATCAGACGATTCACTACTCCATTGACACGGCGAGATGGGACGCGACGACGCGACAGATGCTTGGTGGCTTTGCTTTGGGTACGGGCGGGTCTGAGAAAGGCGACGCATGGGTGACGACAAACGGTTGCCCGGTGAAACTCATTCTGGATGACGAGATGCACAACAAAGATGGCAGTCTCCTCGACAAGGTGCATTACGAAGAAGGAATGGTCAAGAAATGACTCGAGACGCCAACCTTCTTTCTGCCTCCGAGGTGCTGCTCCATCACTGAGCAGCGAGAGCCTGGCAGTGGAGATATGCGATGGACATGACTTGCGAGCGCTGTGGAACGTCTGTCAGCGAATCAGCTGCGTTTTGCACAAAATGCGGTACTCGGCGAAATCTGGCCGCTGGCCCTGCCCGCCCCGGTCGTTTCTGCACGAAGTGTGGCTCGCCTTTGGGAGAGGCTAAATTCTGCACGAAATGCGGTGCGCCTGCGGAGCAGCTTGCGGGTGAGGTTCGCGCTTCCGAGAAACAATCATCCGTCGTGCCGAGATCGCTGAAATCACCGTTACCGACCATACTCATCATCGCGGGCGTTGGTATTTTGCTGTTCGCGGCTGCAATCGCCGCCGGTGTGGTTTATGTGGCGCATCGCGCCAGGCAAAAAGCGGCCGAAATCGAAGCCAATGCTAGCGTTCGAAGAAAGCATGCGGTTTCAAAGGGGGCGGAAAACGCGAGCGAAGGAGGTTCTCCGAAATCGTCCTCCGCAGGCAATGCCCAATCTTCGAATGGCCCTGCAGGCAGCTCGGCCAAACCTGACGCTCCTTATGGATGGACGCTCGAAAACGGCAAACTTGTCCCGGCGCCTTCGCCCTCCGCACCCATGGCCTCGGCGCCTGCCTCATCGCCGAACGCGCCAGCGTCGGCCACAGCAGATCAATCGCACGATTGGGCAATCCAATATGAGCGCACCGGAGGCGGCCCGGAAGCCGATCTCGTTGTGCGCACCGGAGACATCAACAATCTGGGATTCGGATGGCCGAAGAACTACGATCCATTTTCCGGCAAATCCACTTTTCCGCATCCGTTTCCGTGGTCGCCGAAACCAAGTTCACCCGATGGCACCGATCGAATGCTGCTGGGTTCGGCCGTGACAGTAGCGGATTTCAACGAGCACCCTTTCGCTGGCGACGGCTATACCAGCAGCATTCTGCGTCCGTGTCAGGGATTGCCTGATGGTTCCGCGTGCAAAGGCCGCCTGGAATCCATGCCGCAGCCCATCGTACTCGCTGTAGGTGCTCTGCCGCCAAAGATCGACGCGGTGCTCTTCCAGATTTTTGTCGACGATTTCCAAGCGCCATCCTTCCACTCGCATTTCCAAGTGAGCCTGAATGGCACTCGCATTCCCAGCTTCGAGCAGGTGCTGAACGCTCTCGATCAGACCGGCCCGATTGGAAAACTGATTACGGTCAATCTCCTTCCAGAATATTTCCCATTGCTGAATTCCGGAACTGTGAAGCTTTTGATCGATGATCCCACGACACACGCGCAGGATGGATACGCAGTTGATTTCGTCCGGCTTCTGGTAAATCCGCACAAATTTCCGTACCTGGTTTCAGTTGCGATTACGGTGAAAGATTGGGACAAGAACACTCCCATCGCTGGGGCGACTGTAACCGCCGCCCTGCAATCTGCTTCAACTGATGCTAATGGAAATTGCGAGTTAACCGGATTGCCTGCGGGACTGGTGGTGGCCACTGCGGTCGCCCCGGGATACGACGCAAACTCGGCAGCGGCAGACGTCGTAGCGGGCCAGACCGGACACGCTGAAATCCAGTTGCACCGTCATGAAGAAGGCACCTCTGCGTTGGAAAAGGCGATCGCACAAACGGGATCGGCGGCCATCTATGGAATTCATTTCGATACCGATTCCGATAAGCTCAGGCCGGACAGCACGCCCGCGCTCGAGGCGGTACTCGGGCTCATTAACAATCATCCGGGATCGCGTTGGACAATCGCTGGCCACACCGACAACCTAGGAAACACCACGCACAACCAGGTACTGTCGCAGAATCGCGCCGCCTCTGTCATTGCATGGCTGAAGGCGCATGGTGTGGATTCGAGTCGCCTCGCTCCCCAGGGTTTTGGCGCGACCCAGCCGGTCGCGGATAACGCCACCGCCAACGGCAGGGCGCTGAATCGTAGGGTGGAAATTGCACCCGCGCGGAACTAGGTGGGCACTTTGCTCCGTGCTCACGAATGAAAGCAGGGCCCGTAAACGCATTGGGATGCAATTGTGAGGCTTCCAAAACCATCGAGTGGTGAGTCGTTCGAAAAGGAGCAGAGATGCAAAGAAGGAAATGTTATTCCCTAAGGCGGTGGTCGCCACTACTCATGGGCCTTGCTCTGGTCACCCTGTGGGCTTGCACTTCTGGTTCCGCCTCCAAGGACGCCGGTGGACGCGAGGTAGCGGTCGGCTCGAGCAACACGGGCGCCCACATTGACGTGATGTGCGTCGGTGATCGCATCAACAATCCTTCCGAAGCTTTTCATTACTCGTATCAGCACACGGATGCGAATGGCTGGGTGGAGGATGAAGCCGAGATCACGCCCCGAGCCATGGATATCACCATCAAGGACAAATCTGGTTCTCACACCTTCCATGGTGTGCGCTCAGATGAAGCCAGTTGGAGCAGCGCCGTCGTCGACCTGTCGCACCTGAACATAACAGGAATGTCCTCCAGGCTGAACGCGCTGAACGATACGTCGGCCTTTGTTCAACAAGGCCGTGAATCCATAAATGGATATGACACAGCGAAGTATTCCATCGACACTGGGAGCGCCAATTCTTCCGATCGCCAGAAGTTTGAAACGTTATTTGGCAAAGGCGCTTCTGAAAAAGGAACGGCCTGGATGGCATCCGACGGTTGCGTCGCGAAATTCACCCTGGATGAAACGATCGTGCAGGGTGACGAGCTGAACAAAGCCCATTATGAAATGGCCCGGATTAAGAAATGAGCGGATACAGCAGAATCGGGAGAGTGGAAATGAGGCGGATATTTCAATGTTCACGCTTGGTCTTGATCATCAGCCAGATTTTAGGCCTTGGGGGGATTACTGTCTCGGCTCAGTCCACCGCTATCGAGTGGACGAAAAATGCCGTCGTCGTCGACGGTAATACGGCCCAGAACGCGCTCAAAAGTGTGAGCAGCGACGGCCACGTCCTTGTCTTCCAGACATCGGATCAGCGCATCGTGAACCTGGCAGCGGGACAGGTTTTGGTTCTCCAGGACATGGGAGCGAGGCGCGTGCTGGGCACCTTGAAGCAGGGTCCGCTGACGGCGGTGGCTACCAATGCGGCAGCGCTGACGGACTTCATCGAAGATGGCGCCATCCAGTTCCCGAACAGCTCCCGGGACCCAGTGATTTTGGACCAGCAAGATACAAATCCTGGCCCAGGGGTGGACAAATTGACTGGCGACGTGGACGAATGGCACTACACCGTCCACAGCGATGCCGGCAGCGACGCCGACCCTAACGACCTCGATTTTACCTTCGTTGCCGAAAAGCACCTTGGCGGACTGGACGCGAAAGTCAACGGCAAGGGGCACTTGAAGAACAGCGGATTCTCGTTTCTTGCGGAGATTCGCGGAGCCAAACTTCAAAAACTGCTCTTCACAGCGGCGGTCGAAGGCACCCTCAAGGTGGAATGGGCCGTGGCCACAAAGGGCTCGAATACCGGTATTGGGGAAAAACGGCTGCGGATGCCGACGTTCTTCAAAGAGATCTTCGTCGCGAACCACCTGCCGTTCTTATATGAAATCGGCGCGAACCTGATTTTCACTCCTGGCCTGGGCGAGAAGAAAGCGGCAGTATCGGGAGGCTTCGAAATCTCTTACGACGGAAAAGGTGGATTTACCGCTACGCCGAATGGAGCTACACCGGTTGAACAAATGAAAGCATCTCCGAAGTCAGTCGACAGGGTTACGTCGTCAGCCTTGGCGGCTCACGGGGTGGTCGTGGCCGTGAATGCTCCGAAGATCGCATTCAGTTTCGGCACAGGCAGCTTCATGGAAGCAGTTCATTCGCAGGTGCCGGATGCGATCAAGAGCCACGGCAGCGCCGATGCTTTTGAAGCTCGGCTTTCCAGCGTCCTCTCCAAAGACAAGCCGGACTTCTTCAGGACGGAAGGCGGCGCTTATGTGCAATGGGTGAATGAGTATGACTATGCCGGATCCGGGCCGATGAGTGTCGTGCCCAACTGCAGTACCACGCACTTTAACCTGATAGCGTCCGGTGGATTTGACTCGGCCCTGCTGGGCATACCTGGCAGAGGCACATTCGAATTCTTTAAGACGAGTGAGGCGAAGACCGAACCCGATGTCCCGGCCTGCAGGGTCGGGCAGAAGTGATCGGAATGCGCTCTCGAACTCAGGGTCGGATATTGGCGCTGCTACTGCTGCTCTCGTCAGTAGCCTGCCATAAGCATGGCACGGTACCGCTGGCGCTTGAAGAATGCGATCCCGCCGGCTACATCGGCTGCATTCGGCAAAGCGCGTTTTTGTCCATCCCCATCACCGGCACCAACCTTTCCCTGACGTATTCGAGCCGGTGGATGATTCGGCAAGCAGAGCAAGGTTCTTGGGACGCGCAACCGCTTGGTCTTGGCGGTTGGTCCATCAATCTGGTTCAGCGCTACGACCGTGCCAATCGGATTCTGATCAGCGGGGATGGTAGCTGGCGCATCGCCGATGGCGTGAAGCTACATTCGGGCGAATTGGCGGTCCCGAGCTATGACGGTGCGCTGGCATTCATCTTTGATTCCGCCGGACGCCACACTCGTACCGTGGACGGCCACCTGGGCACGGAGCTGGTCAAAATCTCTTACGACAGCGCCGGTCGCCTTATGCAGTTGGATGGTTCTGTAAACAACCAGCCCGTGCATGTCTCGGTTCAGCGGGACGCGAGTGGCGCTGCACAAAGCCTCTTGGGAATCGATGGAGGAGCAACGCGACTCGCACTGAATGGTAGGGGAAACTTAGTCGGAATCACCAATCCTGCCGACGAAACAACACAGATTGCCTGGAACTCAGTGGACCTTGTAGAGAGCGAAACTGATCCGGCCGGTGATGTTCAACGGTTCACATACGATTCCTCTGGACATTTAACGTCCACGACTGATGCGGACGGAGTAATGCGACGCTATGAACGAAAAGTATCCGGCGACAGTCTGGAAGTCAGCACTCTGACTGCGCTGGGCCGGCAATGGACCTACCGCACAGAATCCGTGAAAGGAGGCATCCGGCGCTGGTTCATCAGGCCGGATGGTACGGAAAACCGTCAGACCACCGATGCGCACGGCAATCGCGTCCTGGAACTTGCCGACGGGACAAGTTGGAATATCGGAGCAGTTGCGAACCCGGTATGGGGCATGGCCTCTCCAATCCTCACTCCGATTGTGGAAACCCGGCCAGACGGCGTCACTTCACGCAGAGAGGTCAAGTACAACCAGCAGGCGCAACGCTTCCTACCGTACATGCTCGCCGGTTCCGTTATCACTATCATCAACGGACACCCGTGGACGCAACACTTCGATCCAGCGCAGCGCACTGCGGATATTGTGGACCCGAGCGGACGCCGAAGTGTTTTGCAATATGACGAGAGCGGCCGACTGGTGAGTTACTCCTCTCCGGGTGGGGCGCCAGTGTCATATACCTACAATGGCGAAGGGCGCAGAAAAAGCGTGACCATTGGAACTGGCAAGCTTGCCCGAACTACGCGCTACAGCTACGACGCCAGCACAGGCCAGATCATTACAACCCGTCCTGATGGTGTTCACGAAAAGCGCGCGGTGGATAACGCAGGGCGAACCGTTACCGCCTCTGTGGGAGATGGATCGACAGTTGTTCTTGGTTACGATTCGGCAGGTCGAG
The DNA here is from genome assembly GCA_963722365.1 of uncultured Acidobacteriaceae bacterium. GTDB lineage: Bacteria > Acidobacteriota > Terriglobia > Terriglobales > Acidobacteriaceae > Sulfotelmatobacter. Next base: position 174,258 of record CAVRLM010000009.1, on the reverse strand, counting down.
TTAACCAGGTACAGCCGCCGGGTGGGTTGAATTTCACTTTGGGAATGAGCGCTGCGGGGCGTCCTACCGCGTTTGTTCCTCCGATGGTTGAGGGGGATGCCTCGATTGAGACCAGTTCGTACGACAAAGATGGCCAGTTGAGTGCCATTTCAGGGTTGGGCAATCGTGCCATCGCCTATAGTTACGACTCCGCGGGCAGGCTTACGAGTTCAACCTTTGACCAGGGCAAACGCACCTTCTCCTACGATGCTCATTCCGGGTTGGTTACTCAGGTCTCCGATCCCAGCGGCGTAAACATGAGCTATGGATATACGGGCAGGGCACAAACCAGCCTGACTTGGACGGGACCAATCCACGGTTCCGTCTATTCCGCGCTCGATCCAGTTGGCCGTGTAGCTCGCGAAACAGTAAGCGGCAGCAACAACCTGGATTTCACTTACGATCCGGCGGGCAATCTCACCGGGGTCGGCCAGCTTTCCCTTACGCGTGATCCAGTAACTGCTCTGGTGACGCACACAACACTTGGAGTCATCGAAACCCGGCAAGAGTTCGACGAATTTAAACAACTCGTCCGTGAGACTACAGCCACGGCGGGCAGGCTACTGTTCGACGTGCGCTACACACGCGACGCTTTGGAGCGGATCAAGACGGTTACTGAGGCCTTTGGCACTGGCAAGACCTCGGAAACGTCGTACTCCTACGACCGGGCTGATCGCCTGACCGGGGTGCGAGTCAATGGCCGAGCGACTGAAACTTACCATTACGATCCGGCGGGGAACCGCGTCAGCCTTGTGCGAGCGAAAGAAAATCTCAAGGCGAGCTACGACGACCGTGAACGGCTCCAGAGCTTTGGCAATACTCGGTACAAGTGGATGCCGGATGGAACCTTGGCAGGTGTTGCGCACGGCCAGCGCGCATCGGCTTTCGTGTATGACGATTTTGGCGCTCTACGCCAGGCCAGTTTGCCCGATGGCCGCAAGGTCAGATATTTCGTGGATGCCAGCGGGCGTCGAGTTGGGCGTGAAGTCGGCGGCAAACTCGTTGCCGGATATCTGTATCGGCTCGACGGATCCATAGCCGCTGAAACTGATGCCGGCGGCCAGATTGTATCTCGATTCGGCTACGACAGTCGCGGGCATCTCGCCTTAGTCGAACACTCTGGAGTGACTTATCGCGTCATTACCGATGCTGTCGGCAGTCCGCGGCTGATTATTGATTCACGTACCGGGACTGTTGTGGACCAAATCGCATATGACGCCTGGGGCAATGTAGTTCAAGACACAGCACCGGGATTCATTCCTATCAGTTTTTCAGGAGGCCTGCGGGATCCGGATACAGGCCTGATTCGCTTCGGGGCTCGCGACTACGATCCAGCCACCGGCCGCTGGACGGCAAGCGACCCGATTCGCTTCCAGGGTCGTGATGCCAACCTATACCGGTACGCCTTCGCGGACCCAGTAAATCGTACAGATCGAATGGGCCTTGATTCTTCCGGAGGGACGATCGTGATCGTTTCAGCAAGTTCGCCTCGCTTTCCGGATCCTTGGGGCTCTGATTCTTCTTCGACTTCTACTGACACTCCCAACGGCGACCAGGGATCCAACGGAGTGACGCAGTTCCAGGATCCATTCGAAAATTCAGGTTCGCCAAACATCATCACATTCGTTTCTAGCTGGGGTGCCCGTTCCCCGCAAGGAGACGCGCAGATCGGACCCATTGACTACACTTATAACCCGCCCGGCGGTGGGACGATCGACATAACTCCTGTCAACGGCGGTTACATGGAGATTGGACCGATCACTCAAACCCCGAACGGTGGCAGCGGAGGTGGGGGAGGTGGGGGCGGTGGCGGTGGCGGATCGGACCCGGGCGGATCCGGCACAGGCGGTTCAGGTCCAGGCGGCTCTGGCCCAGGGGCTGGCCCGGTGGGACTGGCCCAGGTGGGTCAGGTCCCAATGGCGGCGGCTCGGGCGGCTCAGGGCCGGGAGGGCCGGGAGGACCGGGATCCGGCGACGGTCACGGGGATCCACATCTCGACACGATCACGGGTTTGCATTTCGATTTTCAGGCGGCAGGAGAGTTCCTGATTGGCGCCTCGCAAGATGGTACGTATGTGATTCAAGCCCGGCAACAGCCGTGGGGAACTCGGGTCACGTTCAACACCGCGATCGCTGCCAATGTGGATGGCGACCGGATTGGAGTCTACGCCCGGGAACCATCGTTTCTTCTGGTGAACGGCTCGCCGGTAAACGAATTGGCCATCGAGAAACGTTTGCCGCATGGCGGTTTGCTCCAGCGGCATGGAGGAACCGTTAACATCCGCTGGCGCTCAGGCGGCAGTCTCGCGGTCACAGGAGTCTTCGACAGCCTGAATTACAGTTTCCGCCCCAGTGCGGCCGAAGCTCCTAAAGTATCCGGGCTGCTGGGCAGAGGTGACGGCTCATGGTACAGGCTCACCGGCCGAGATGGCAGCATGATCGCCACATCTGACTCCGATTTCGCGGCCAAACTCTACGAACCTGTCGGGAACAGCTGGCGTATTAAGCAATCCGAATCTCTCTTCCACTACTGGCCGGGTGAGAGCACAGCCACGTTCACAAACCTCAACATTCCATCGGGGGAGGTGACCGCTAGCTCCATAGCCTTGACGCGCTCCAAGGCTGAAACCATCTGCCGTGCCGTGGGAGTTCACGGTCAACTTGCTCTCGACGATTGCATTCTCGATGTTGGGGTCACCGGCATGCCCGCCTTCGCAGCAGCGTCGGTGGGAATCGGCACAAATCCAGCAGCCACGCCCCGCACGCCGGGCGCAGCGGACGCGGCCGCTAATGCTCCGGCTGCGCAACCTCCGCCTCCCGATCACTACGACATCAAAATCGGCGATACGGTCTCGACTGACCATCCGGCAAAAGGTGCAGGCGCGATCTTGAGGACTGGACAGGAGCAGACGTACTCCTTTGCCGCCAAAGCCGGAGAAAATATCTACGTCGCAGTTGGCCCGTGCAGCGGAACAATGCCTGGTTTTAACCTTGTCAAGCCTGATGATGGCGTGCTCGATGGCGTAGGCGCGTGTCGAGATTTTGGTCCCGTAACGCTGCCAGCAGCGGGCACGTACCGCATTGTGGCTTCTGCCTCCGGCACCGCGCGCTACACTTTTTCATTGCGTACAGCTTCGCCCAACCAGTTCCCAATCAAAATTGATGACTCGATCTCGCCCGGGCATCCGGCGGGAGCCGGTATCATCACTCAGGTGGGACAGCGACAGTCCTATTTGTTCGATGCGCAAGCAGGAGAAGTCGTGTACTTTGGCATTGGTCCATGCGAGGGCGCAGTTCCTGCCCTGGATATTTTTGCGCCTGACAACCATCGCCTGGATGGGCAATTAGGCTGTCACGATCTGGGCCGCGAAGTTCTGCCTCAGAGTGGGACCTATCGCATTGTGGCAAGGACTGACAAGGATCCGGCACGTTATAGCTTCTCTTTGCTCTCCGTACCGCCTGATCAGCACTTTTCAGTCCGGCTGCCGTTGACCGTGTCACCGGACGCTCCCACGCGAGGCACTGGACGCATAACTGCGCAAGGAGCCCAGCAGTTCTATGACTTCACAACGACTCCCGGTTCCAGAGTTTCTATCGAAGGAGAGTGCAGCCAGCCCTGCCTGAACCTGGAGATCAGGGTGACTACGGGTGGTGACGCAAGCCGCCTCGGTTTTCTCGGTTTGGATCATCTCAACTTTGAATGGAAAATTCCCGCTGGGGGCAAATACACAATACAAGTTCGTTCCACGGGATACATCGGCAATTACGCCTTTACCGCCTCGGAAGCGAAGCGGTAGCACCACTGTTCTGTGAATGTGGGCGGCTGAAGGATTCCAGGAGGGCGATCTGCGAGAAATTAGCTTTCTGAGCCACGGAATTTCCTGCCCCGGTCGCAACAGAAACACACCCGTGCTGAGACCCCGAATTTTGTGTTCATGGAAAAAAGAAACGACTGATCGGCGGTCAGTCGTCTGCTTCGGTCATGATCCCAAAACCTCTAAACCGATTCCTTTAGTCTAATCCGACGCTTAGGCGAACCTCGGCGCTGGTCACAGAATGGTCACAATAATTCGCCCATCTTGACGAGTTAAGTTGTTGAAGAATGGCAGGGATAAGCTGGTAGTACGCAGCCCTGAAAAGGCTGGCGTCGGCGGTTCAACTCCGTCCCTGGCCACCATATTTTCAATTACCAGGTCGGTGCGCCCGACGCCCATCCTTTGGTTTTCCCTGCTGTTATGAACAACGTGTGTGCCCGGGCCCTTCGCACTTTTTGCGGAGGGCTGGAACCACGAACGATCTCGCAACAGGTTTGCGCAGACGGAAAGCTATTGCGTCAGCAGCATTGCACCCGCTTTTGCAAAAGAAACGCACGGATGAAGGGTCCGCGGCACAAATGACGTTCACGAACATCCCTAAAAGGGTGTGCCGCGCGCTTACAGAAAACCGATTGAGCAAGTCCGGTGGCAGGCTCCTCCTAGGGCTTTGCGGGCAGCGGTTGCCAGAGCTCAATTTTATTCCCGTCCGAGTCATAGATCCAGGCGAAGCGACCGTAGGATTCATCCATTCGTTTGGCGTCAATTTTTACGCCCTCTTGTTTTAAGCGGTCGAGCAAAGCATCCATATCGTCCACGATGTAGTTAATCATGAACGGTGCGGGGCTTGGCTCGAAATACTTAGTGGAGGCAGGAAAAACACTCCAAACAGTGACGTGTTCCTTTTGTGGGTCGTCGTGCTCGCGCCACGGAAGCATAACGCCCTGGCCTTCGTCGGCGAGTCCGAGATGCTTCGCATACCATTCGCGCATTTGTTCACGATTCGCGGATTTGAAGAAAACACCGCCAATTCCAAGAACGCGCCCGCGCTGCTCTACTTTTACAGGCGTCTTCGATTTTTCAGGTTGCGGAGATTCCACTTTCTGTCCTCCTTTTGACACCGAGATCACTAACAGCGAGGCGAGCGCAATGGTGCTCCAAGGTATTCCTTGCATGCGCGGCATTATACATGTGTCGATTCGAGTGGAGAAAACGGTTCGCCCTCAGGTCCGCCGCGCTTTAGCATTGCCAGATCGCGCATGAGGTCTCGAACTGGCTTGCACGAGCAGTTTGCGCTCCAGATTCTGATTGAGCCTGAAGCATGGCGTTACCAAAGCAGAGGGGTGGGCTTTTGAACAGTTGGGCGATGGTATCGGTTCTATCTTTGTACAGAAGACGCGGTTTGTCGCGCGGCAAAATTAACTGCGGTTCCTGAACCAGTCGAGGGCGATTTGAGTGTATTGGCCGACCTCGATAAGGTAGCCGTCAGGGTCACGCATGTAGCAGCGCCATTCCCAGCCGTCGGGATTCTTCAACGGCTCCGTAAGAAAGATCGCGCCTTTGTCGCTCCATTGTTTGTAGCAGGCCCAGATGTCGGCGACACGCAAATTAAGGAAGCTAGTTACTCGGTTCAGATCTGACGGTGTTTCAAGAATGACCTCTGGCTTGTCGGGAGTCGGGCCACCGCCGGAATTGAGAATGATCCACGTATTCGCCAGCTTGATGTAACAGGGGTTGTCTGGCTTGATCAATTTCCCGCCAAGAATTTGGACATAGACGTCCTTAGACTTTTCCTGGTCGCTCACGGTAAAGAAATGAGTTGCGAAGAAACCTTCGTGTGCAATCGGCGCGTCAGGCAGATTCATGCGGTGCCTACTATCGTCGGTAAATTAGGATGCGGAACGACTGCGATCTAAAAAAAGCCCTTCATCTACTGGTTACCCTATAACTGGCAGCTAGTTTAGAAGAGATTCCCAGTTGGCCGGCACCTTTCCTGCGGGTCCAGGTGCGGGCTGACTTTCGGGATGCGCGTGCGGCGGAAGCAATTCCGCACCTTTGGTCATCCCCTGCTTCTCGTAATCGAAGAACCAGTCCTCACCCGGTTCAAAGCTAGCGATGATCGGGTGCCCTGTTGCCGCCGCGTGCTTGGACGCATGCTGACTCGGGGAACTGTCGCAGCAGCCGATGTGCCCGCACTCCGCACACCGGCGGAGATGAAACCACCAACCTTTCGGTGACGCCAGGCATTCCACACACCCGTCGCCGCTCGGCTTCGAAGCGCGGTTGATTCCGCGCAGAACTTTTTTCATTTCCGATTTTCCTTTCGCGTTCTCTCCTGCAAAATAATGTCAAGCGACCAGCAATATCTTCCCTACTCCACCTTTTTCTGCCGCTGCTTGAGCCTCGGCCGCTTCACTGAGTGGCAGTTTCTGGCTAATCGGGATTACCAGCTTGCCATCTCGCACCGCTTCGGCCATGAACTCGAGTGTTTTTCTGTCGAATTTCGAGAATACCGAGACCACCTTTACAGACGGGTGCTTCGCGGCGTTCTGCGGTGTCCCGACAACCGACGCGAACACTCCTCCTGGCTTGACCTTGGCGATCAGCTTCTCGGCGGTTCTTCCACCGACCGCATCCGCAACCGCATCGAGCGGGGGAAGATTGGCAATCGCGGTGTCGTCGTCGGTCGCGACCAACTGATCTGCTCCGACAGTCTTCGCCTCACCGGTCTGCCTCTTTAAAACCCCCGCGATCACAGTCGCCCCGCGTTCCTTCGCAGTGAACACCGCCGAACGTCCGACATTTCCAGCCGCACCTACGACCAGAACGGTCTGGCCCGCTTTGATTCCCGTAGCGGAAAGGAGTTGGTTGCCGGTCGTCGTCACCAGCGGCAGCGCCGCCGCCTGGATCAAATCGAGCCCCTTGGGAACTTTCGCCAGAATCGCTGCTTTCACGACACAGAGCTCGGCGTAAGTATTGTCCGCCATAGCGAACACCTGGTCTCCGACGGAAAAGCCTTCCACACCCGGCCCAATCTTGACCACAGTCCCGGCGATATCAACTCCTATGAGTCCCGGAAACTGGATGGGATAAAAATCCTTTGTTAATCCGGCACGCCGCTTGTAGTCGATCGGATTCACACTCGTGGCAGCGACCCGCACCAGCACCTCGCCGTGACCCGCGGCCGGATCAGGGTACTCCTCAAACTTCAATACTTCAGGGCCGCCATATTGGTGGACTACAACTGCTTTCATATTTCATCTCCTTTGTGCGGTGAGCGAGCCGTCACTAACAAAACTTAGATGAACGAAGTGAGAATTCGTCGCTTACCCGATGTCTTTGCGGTCCTTCCTCAATATTTGACTAGAGGGCCGACGCGACGGCCCTTGCGAAAAGCGATTTGGCCACAGGCAGCGGAGAGATTCCATTGGACGTTGGTCTCGATCAATATCAAAGTATCGACGATTCCATCGTTCAATTGTTCATCGCCCAAGATTCTGTTTTGATGACCCGCGTCGACCGAATTCAATTGGAATCCTAACAGCCACGAATAGGAGGAAACATATGAAAATACGTAAGATCGGAAGATTACGATACCGTCTTCTATGTCGGAGTACACGACCCGATGTGGCGCCTCGCAGAAAGTCCCGTTTCCATCGCTTTGCTCGAATCCTTCTACAATACGGGCAAGCCGATCGCCCTGGTCTGCCATTCTCCGGGCGGGTTTCGTCACGTGACCTATCAGGTCGCGCCGCCTAGGTGTCTGCTTTCGTCGACACCGGCATCTGCCGTCGTCGGTGTCAGTTACGTCGGCCGAGGTGATCCAAGTTCGTATTGGCCGGTGGAGCTTCCGCAACTGAGCAACCAAATTGAAGGCTAAAGATGAACGATCAACAAAAGAATGAGCAGTATTCTGGAGTGCGAGATCAAGAGATTCGCGCGGCCCTGAATCAACATTGGGCGGCTTCCGATATCAGCGATTTTGAAACGGAGCACCTGATCTATCATGAGGACGCGGTGCTGGACTACCCACAGTCGGGTGAGCGAACCCGCGGTCGACGCAACATACAGGGCCAGCGCGCTAGCCAACCGAGCAAAAAGCGGTTTACAGTTCGACGGATCATTGGTGGCGGGGATCTTTGGGTTACCGAATTCATCCTGACGTACGACGGCAAGCCGTCCTACACGGTGAGCATCATGGAGTTCACGGGCGACAAGGTTGCGCGGGAAACACAATACTTTGCGGATCCATTCGTGGCTCCCGCATGGCGCGCTCAATGGGAAGAACGGATGGACAGATGATCTCAAGGCGCGAGAATTCGCTAACTACATCGCCATTTGCGCGATTCGATACAAAGGTATTGGCAATACCAGCGTCCAATTGCGTGGCCCATTTTGTTCTGGCCTAATCGATCCTTGAACAGTCACTCGCTCTGACATCGAAAGGAGTACCAGATGGTCGTCACAAACGAACTGAAAGAGGCCGCGCGCGTGACCGAGCCTGTCGCCTTGAACACGCTTAGTGTGAACGTTTTTACGGCCCCGGGAAAGACTATGGTCGGCGAGCGGCCAAGGCCCTTCGGCGAAGCGCTCGGCTTTGACCCGATCACATCGACTCTAATCTTCGGCGAGTACGACGCTGTGCTGGTGGACGCTATGGGGACAGTGGCTGAGGCCGAGGCTCTCGCGGATTGGGTCGCTCTGCACAACCGCAACTTGGAGACCATCTATATAACGCACGCCCATTTCGACCACTTCTACGGTCTGAGCATTCTGCTCGACCGTTTCCCCGGCGCTCGGGCGATAGCAACACCCAAGACGGTGAAGGCCATGCAGATGTCTTTCACTCCCACTGTGGAGCGGTTGGCCCGCCGTATGTTTCCTGGGCAGGTCGCCACCAAGTTGGTTTCACCCGAGCCCTATGAGCCTGACACGTTCACTCTTGAGGGTCACGAATTGCGCATTATCGAGCAGGGCCGCACTGATAGTCCCGATTCGACGTCTCTCTACGTTCCATCGATCGGCCTGATCGTCGCTGGCGACGTTGTATACAACCAATGCCGCATGTATGTCGGCGACACCACCCCCGAGAGCCGAAAGAATTGGATCGCGGACCTGGACCGCTTAGCGGCGCTGAACCCGACGATGGTGGTCGCCGGTCACAAGAAGCCTGGCGCGCCCGACTCTCCCTCGACGATCCAGGACACCAAGCGTTACCTCGAGGACTTCGATCGGCTGCAGAAAACCGCGACGTCTGACCAGGAGCTGTTCGATCGGATGACGGAGCTATACCCGCATTGGGTAGCCAATCAGTCGTGGTTAATGTTCGGATTCCCAGGGGCATAACTCACGTCAACCGAGGTAGCCGGTCCTTACCCACCTTGGAGGAAGCCGTGGCCGATGAGCTAGCTCATATTCAGGGGCACAGAATTCGATTTCAAAAAGGAGAACAACGATGACAACTAAAGGAAAAGTCTTGGTGCTGGTCTCGAGCGGTCACGGCTTGCCCTTGAAAGATGGCAAGGTTTATAAGGGCGCTGGCTACTATCTCAACGAGCTGACGGTTCCGGTTCGCGCCCTGATGAAGGAGGGCTACGAAATCACCTTCGCCAACCCCAAAGGCAACACGCCGCAATTGGATGTCAATTCAGCGATAGCCCAATTCTTCGGTGGAGACGAAGCCAAGCTTCAGGACTATCTAAAATTCCGCGAGACCCTGACCGGGCTCAAAAATCCAACTCGTATCTCGGATGTCATTGCATCGGGCCTGGATCAATATGACGCTGTTTTCGTCCCCGGCGGCCATGGCCCGATGATGGACCTGCTCGATGATCCCGACGCGGGCACCGTGATGAGACACTTTCATGAAACATCCAAGCCTACGGCAGTGCTCTGCCATGGCCCGATTTCACTTCTCTCGGCTCTTCCGAATTCGACGGAGGTGGTCGCCGCGCTGGCGGCGGGCGATGCCGATGGAGCGCGGGCAAAGGCTCAAGGCTGGATCTATTCTGGATATAAGATGACCATCTTTTCGACAGCGGAAGAGCAGCAGCGGGAACCGCTTGAGATTGGTGGCAAAGTTCTCTTCTACCCGGACTTCGCCTTGAGTACGGCGGGCGGTGACGTAAGTGTGCTCGCTCCATGGACGAGTTATGTCGTTCAAGATCGCGAGCTGATCTCAGGTCAGAACCCGTTCTCTGATCAAGCGCTTCTGAAACTTCTTCTACCGGCACTCGATGGGAAGAAGAAGTCGGTTTCAGCGGCATAAGAATCGGGGACGCCCAGAAAGAGCTAATTGAACGAAAAAAACTGGGGACAGACGGGATGTTCCCCGATACCTTGGTCCAATTGTTTTTGCCTTTCCTCGTCTGGCTTATCGGCGGCAGGTATGAATACGAAAGAACCAGAATCAGCGGTTGATATCTGAATTGGAGATAGTCAATGAGCAACGTACAAATCGACCAGAAGAGCTATGAGATGCCCCCGCGAGAGGGAATCAGCATCGCGCATTTTCTCACCGTCGCCGACATCAACCGTTCGGCTCACTACTACGAAAAGGTTTTCGGCGCTCGCATTCTGAGCCTAGGTGACGGCAACGCGCCTGGGTACCTTCAGCTGGCGAATATCTGGATGATTCTGAACGTTGGGGGCGGGCCGACCCCGGATAAGCCGACGGTAACGCTCAGCGTCCCCGACCCGAATCACATCAACAGCTTTATGAATTTCCGCGTCGCGGATATTCAAGCGTGCTACGAATTATGGAAAAGTCGAGGAGCCGAGTTCATCACGGAACCGACACCTAAGTACGGCGAGATACGCTGCTATATCCGCGATCCTGACGGCTATATTATCGAGGTCGGACAGAGCACCGACGTCACGTACGGTTAACGCTCGGCCGGACGGGATGCGGATTTAAACGCCTGCGGAACTCCGCTTGGAGCCCTGCTATTGGCGCGAACGATACAGCACCGCTCGGCGGCGGTCAGCAGAGAAGCCGAATTTGCACGACACGGGGTATGGTTGGAGCACATCCTCGATCGAAGAGGTAGGAGAGATGGATTGGAAACGGTTGGTCCAGTTTGGGCTGCTGGGTAGCAGCGGTTGGGAACAATATGCCATCCTCCTCGTACGCCTTTCGATCGGGCTGTTCTTCGCCATCTCCGGGGCAAACAAGTTGTTTGTCGCCGGCGGCACGAAACCTGTTTACGAGACGCTCGTTAAGGCCAAAGTCCCGTTTCCCCGCCAGACGGCTTATTTCGTGTCGGGTGTCGAGTTCGTTGGCGGATCCTTGGTGGCCGTGGGGTTTCTTTCGAGCCCGGCCTGCGTGGCTTTAATGATCGATATGATTGTGGCCACCCTGACCAGCGCGATTTCCACCATGCCTCAAGGACTTTCGCCTCTCAGCTGGCTCGACGATTTCCTCTAGCTTCCGGAAGTCTTATACGTGCTCTTCTTCATCTGGCTGGTCTGCTCCGGTCCGGGAAGATTCAGTGTCGATTACTGGCTCTCTGGCAAGTTCGCTTTTTGCTAGACGCTGGACTTCGACGAGGTCCGCATGCCCCGATTGCTTTCAGTAAATGTCGGTCTGCCGCGCGACGTGACATGGAACGGCAAAACTGTCCGAACCGCAGTCTGGAAATCTCCGGTTACGGGACGGCGAATGGTGCGCAAGCTCAATATCGACGGTGATGCGCAAGCCGATCTGGAAGGTCACGGCGGCGAGCACCGCGCCGTATTCGTCTACCAGATGGATTCTTACCATTACTGGGAGCGCTTTTTGGGCCGCAACGATTTTACTTTCGGCCAGTTCGGAGAAAACTTCACCGTCGAGGGACTTCCTGATGACAAGGTGTGCATCGGCGATCGATACCGCATTGGTGGTGCGATATTTGAAGTAACGCAGCCACGTGTAACGTGCTACCGCGTCGGCATTCGCATGAATGAACCCAGGATGGCAGCGCTGCTAGTAGCGCATCACAGACCAGGGTTTTACTTTCGCGTGTTGCAGGAGGGAGAAGTTGCTGCAGGCGATGACATTGCAAAGATTGCGGACGGTCCAGAGCGAATCAGTGTGGCCGAGGTTGACGCCCTGCTGTATCTGCCCGGACATTCCAGCGAGCAACTGCAACGAGCGCTGCGGATTCCCGCGCTTAGCGAAGGCTGGCGGAGTTCGTTCCAGGCAATGCTGCAACAAGACTTGAGCTCCAAAACTGCGATGGGGAATCCGGGACTCGCTTATGAGGAACAAGCCCCAGCATGGCCGGGATTTCGGCAGATGCGGGTCGCGGATATCAAGAAGGAAAGCGAAAGCGTAACTTCCTTCATTCTGTCACCAATCGATGGGGCCACTCTTCCTGCCTTCCAGGCCGGTCAATTTGTCGTCTTGCGGTTGCTCGTCGATTCGGGCAAACCGGCAGTTCTTCGCAGCTATTCGCTATCTGGTCTGCCGGCAGCCGATCATTTCCGCATCAGCATCAAGAGAGAATTGGACGGGATTGGAAGTTCATTTCTGTGCAACCGTACGCAATTAGGCGATGTATTGGATGTTAGTGCGCCGCGCGGAAGCTTTACTCTGCGTCCCAGCCAGAGTCCGGCGGTTCTGCTGAGCGCTGGCGTGGGCGCAACGCCCGTGTTGTCGATGCTGCACTCACTCGCCGCTGAAAAATCGCAACGAGAGATCTGGTGGATCTATGGAGCGCGCAATCGCGTCGACCATCCATTTGCGGAAGAATCACGTTCGTTATTGAAACAGCTCTCTCGCGGACGAGGATACATCGTGTACAGCAGGCCCGCTGCAACCGATCAAGTCGGGGCAGAATTCGATGCTTCAGGGCACATTGACATAGCTTTGCTCCAGAGGATCGGCGTGTCTCAGAGTAGCGACTTCTATCTCTGTGGTCCCGCTTCATTCTTGCAGAACATGCGCGATGGGCTGCGAAACTGGGGTGTGCTCGCCGAGAATGTGCACACGGAAATCTTCGGCTCTCGCGAGGCCATTACCCCTGGCATGGCGCAGGTTGTTCACACTCCTCACCTGCCACAAGGGCCTCCCGGTTCGGGTCCGCCAGTCTCATTCGCGCGTAGCGGGATCAGCGCTGCTTGGGATCCGAAATTCGCGAGCTTGCTCGAACTGGCGGAAGCATGCGATGTTCCGGTCCGATGGTCGTGCCGGACTGGAGTCTGTCATACCTGCATGACTGGTTTGATTGGCGGATCCATTACTTATAACCCTGAGCCGCTGGAGAGGCCAGCTCCCGGAAACGTGCTCGTATGCTGTTCCCAGCCAAAGGCGGGTGTCACTCTGGATCTCTGAGAGAAATGGAAGGAATTGAATCATGCGTTCTGACATTGTCGCTGGAGGCGTTTTCCCCGACTACGAACTGCCCGATCACACGGGCACACTGCGCAAGCTCAGCGAACTACAGGGCGATGATCCGCTGATTCTCACGCTCGCGCGCGGTCACTATTGCCCAAAGGAGCACCAGCAGCATTTGGAACTCGCCGCGTTCTATCCAAAGATCGCGGTGGCGTACACTCAGATCGTCACCATCGCTACCGACGACCACCATACTCTGCAGGAGTTCCGTGCGTCAGTCGGGGCCCAGTGGACCTTCCTTTCAGATCCCGACCGAAAGGTTCAGAAGGATCTCGACATCCAGGAGTACACCGACCCCGAGCACAATCCGATGATCCCACATACGCTCGTGCTTAAGCCGGGCCTCGTGATTTACAGCATCTATAACGGTTACTGGTTCTGGGGGCGTCCATCAGTCATTGATCTATGGCACGACCTGCGTACCGTGTCGAGCGAAATCCGCCCCGACTGGGACCTGAGTTCTCCCGGGCTCCGCGAGGCATGGAATGCGGGTGACTTCTCGCGTTTCCACGGGTGGAATAAGCAGGTCAGTATGGAAACGACCTCGATGGCAAAGAAGAAATAGCGGCGCTCCTCTGAACGAAGTCTAGCGCTCTTTGAACCTCAGCCCTTTGCGATACAAACCGTCGCTCCCGACATCGAACACACGGTTGGATCGCGCACGGAAGTTTTCGAGTGCTGCCGTTGCCGCGAGTTCGATGAGTTGCTCTTCCGAAAAATGCCTGCGCAACTCTTGATAAAGCTCATCACTGACGTTCGACGGGGTATCAGCCATAGCATCGGCCATGCGTAATAAGACAACCTCCGCCGGCGTAAATGCTTCGAATTGGCCTTCGCGGATCGCTGCAATTTCGTCGTCGCTCAAACCATACATTCTGCCTCCGGCAGAATTCGCGTCGATTCAAAATGGACACCCAACCCGCGCCGCAGTGCGGAGCGTCAAGAGCATCCGCTGCCGTTGTGGAACCGCCGCTTTCTGGCCCAGTAGCCATTCTGCAAGTACACTTAACCAGAAGACGCGCGGCACTCGGGCCGCGATGGTTTGTGGGGTCAGATCCCGGCCCAACATCTTGCGGACTTTCTTAAAGACTTGCCGCATGGGAAATGAGGTCTGCCTGGGATCAACGCCTTCGACTCTTGCCATCATCTCCTCCTTGTTTATTTGATGTCAGGTTTTCTCACCAGGACTCGACGAAAGCGATCGGAAAAGGCACTGGGCGGGTCTGGCGATATGCTTCGACATTATTGTTAACAAGCATCAGGGACGGATTTGGTGTGATAGCGAAGTCGGAAAAGGCACCACATTCTTTGTCCGAATACCGATTCTTGAATAGCACTAGGAACATTCGAGTCCGCCGATGCCCAGCGCTGGCATCAATCGATCCATTGAGAGTCATGGCTAGCGATTGACAGAGTTACAATTGCTGTGACCTCGTAGTCGTCCCCACGGAAATCAAAGTTCTCAAGCCAAGGAGGCAGAAACCCCATGGCCGACCCTACCTCTGTTTCGAATCTCAATCTAGCTGAGATCGCCGGAAAACAGTACTTCACACTCGAACGAGAGTGGCGGGAAGAGTTCATTTATTTTCTGATGGTCGACCGCTTTCACGATGACCGAAAGCGGGCACCTGAGTTGAAAGCCGGACGTTCCGCAGGAATCCAGACACCTGACGATTTTTATGGCGGCAAGATCAAGGGTGTTACAAACAATCTGGATTACATTGCAGGGTTAGGATGCACTGCGATTTGGCTGTCGCCGGTATTTGAGAACAATCCGGGCGCGTATCACGGTTACAACATCAACAACTACCTCAATATCGATCCGAACTTCGGCACCAAACAGGATCTGATCGACCTGGTCGAGGCGGCTCATAGCTTCCGCAGGAATGGGCAAATGTGGCCGATTCGCGTGATCCTCGATGTTGTGATCAATCATTCGGGCGACAACTGGGCCTATCCGGCCGACAACCCTTACTTCTATTTCCAAGATCAACAGTTTCCCTTCGGTGCGTGGCGACGCGCGGACCGTCCAATACCAACGGAGTTGCGCGATTCGACGGGGTACCACCGCCGAGGAAGGATACAAAACTATGACGCCTATCCTGAGGTGGAGAACGGAGACATCGACTCGCTAAAAGACTATGCAAACGACGACGACGGGATCGGATCAGCAGTGATTAACGCTTTGATCAAGGCTCACTGTTATTGGATCCGCGAGGCGGATGTGGATGGGTTCCGAGTGGATGCCGTGAAACACATGAACGCGGTTGCGTGTTCGAGATTCTGTTCGAACATTCGTGAGTATGCATATTCGCTGGGGAAGCGAGGCTTCTTCTTGTTCGGAGAGGTGGCCAGTCCGGACGACGAAGTTTACAACCGCTATCTCGGTCCGAATACCGCGGCTACGGATGACGATACGGTATTCTTCGGGCTCGATTCAGTGCTGGACTTCCGACTGGCAGAAGGAGTGTACGGGGACGAAAACAATGCTCCCCTGCGAGATGTGCTCAAGGGATTCAAGGGACCGCAGACTCTATTTAATCGGCTGGAAGCACAGAGGGAGCGAGCTCTGAACCGGGGCGAGGTTGGACGCTATCTGGTTCGTTTTGTCGACAACCACGATTCGTTCTGGCAGCCATCGGGGCGATTTGCGAATGGCGCGCCGGACGATCAGGTGATCGCAGCAGCCGGGTTCCTGCTTTGCGGTCTGGGAACCGCCTGCATTTATTACGGCACCGAGCAAGGCTTCGCCGGGCAGGGCGACGACAACAACATCCGGGAGGCGATGTTCGACAAGTCAACACCGAGCAAGAATCTTCTGAATACGGATTGCGGCATTTACAAGGAGATTGCGAAGATCGCGCGAGAGATGCGAAGCAACGAACCGCTGCGATTTGGCCGCATGTATTATCGTCAGATTTCTGGCGACGGTGAGAATTTCGGGTTTCCGTTCGGAAGCCAATACACGCTCGCGTTCTCGCGCCTGCTATATGGCGAAGAGGTGCTGATCGCGTACAACGTGTCGGGATCTCCTCGCACCGATTTCGTGGTTGTGGACGCGACCCTTCACAGCGATGGATCGACGATGAACTTTCTGTATGGAGGGACAGGAACGGCAAGCGTCCGCACGGCAGCAAATGGAACAAGGAATGTTCAGCTGAATCTGCAGGGATTTGGGTTTGTAATTCTGGCGTGACCGACGAATCTGGACTTTCAACCTGAAAAACTGCGCAGTCGGATAGATACATTTCATTGTCGTTCTTGACCGTCGCCGGATGTCTGCAACTTCTGGTACTCAAGCATCTGCTTGGCGGCCTCTGCAGTCTTTCCTTGTTTGCGATACAGGTTGGCTAATCCAAAATGTGCCTGGGCGGCGAGCGAACCGTGATTCTCGATGTTTAACAGACTCGTCCATGCCTTTTCCGCAGCGGTGGAGTCGCCTTCGAGCGAAGATGCTTTGCCCAGAGAGTAAAGGGTCTCCGGCATCTGCGGCTGCAACTTGTCGGACCGCTGGAGTTCAGTCCGCGCTTCGTGTGCCTTGCCCTGTTGCAGGAGAGCTTCTCCGAGACGATACGCCGCTTCGGCATTTCCCGGCTGCAGGCTGGTCTCGGTGCGAAACTGCTCTTCCGCCTGGGGCCAGCGGGAGGTCGCGGCAAATATCTGTCCAAGTTCGAGGTGAAGGTGGGGTGTGTCGGGTTGCATTGTCAACGCCTGTTCGTATTCTTTCTGGGCTTCAGCCATTTGCCGCAGCACAAAATAGTTTTCGGCCATGGACTGATGAGCCCGGGCAGAATCCGGATAAGCCGCCAAGAGAGTATCAACCGATTGTTTTGAGAGAAGGCCGGCCGCGCGACCCAGATAATAGAGCAAGTCCGGATCATTCGGCCTTTTCTGCAGAGCGGCCTGAAGGTTCTGAATCGCTTCACTGAATTGGCCTGTTTCCACCTGAGCAATCCCAAGAGCACCTTCCTCGTGAACCCGAGCGAGGTGCGGAATTGCCTCAGCCGCATAGCCTTGGGCCAGCAAAGCATAGCCAAGAAGTTGGTGTGCAGGGGCGAGATTGAAGTCGATCTCGAGCGCACGCTTGAGGGGAACCAAGGCGGAACCATAGTCGCGTTGTTCCATTAGAGCCTGACCAAGACTCACAAAGCCGGCAGCGAAGGTGGGCTCGAGTTCCGTGACCACACGGTACTCACGAACGGCGACGTCGAAGTGCTTCTGCTCTTCTGCACGGCGAGCCGCATCCCAATGTTGGGTTGCCTCTGGAGAGGCCATCTGCAAAGACAAAAGCGCTGCAAGGAGAATTGGAACGATTGCCGCGTGAATCATGGGTGCTCCGGTTCACGAATTTCAAGAAATTGGTCGGCCGGTACATTATTCAATGATTGATGAATGCCGGAGGGCCAGAATACTTCCACCTTCGCGGTCTTGGCTGTTCCCAGTCCGAAGTGAAGACGTTTGTCGTTGGCCGACTCGTAACTCCCCGCCGTTGTTGCAAAACGAGTTTGTCCATTGATCTGCACGCGCGCTCCGAGGCCATCGCGGTTGCTGCGCGTGCCATGAAGTGTGATGGTGAGCCAATGAGCTGTGCTGCCGCGATTCATGAAGATCCGCAAAGGGCCTCCAAGAACCGTGGTTACAGCGTCAACAGAGCCGTCATTGTTCAGGTCGCCGAAAGCTGTACCCCGAGCGGCCATCAGATCTGTGCTTCCGGAGTCGGCAGCCTCAAAACGTCCGTTGCGATTCAGGGCTAGCAGTGTGGGCTCGAGATAATGTAGCGATGGATCGATCTTTTCAACGTTGTCGAGAACATGGCCCTGCGCTACAAACAAATCTTTCTGGCCATCATTATCGAAGTCTTCCAGGCCGACACCCCATCCAGCAGTTACGCCCGAGAGCATGGTTACGCCCGTTTGCAGTCCGCGATCGCTGAACGAGCCGTGGCCGTCGTTGTGGAACACGGCATAGGTTTGGCGGGAAGGGTGGTCACGATAACGTCAGGAAGGCCGTCGTTATCGTAGTCCTGAAAGACGACGCCCATGCCCGAAAGCGGGCCGCCGTCTAAATTCAATGCGGCGCCGGAGTCGAGGCCAACCTCTGAAAAGGTGCCATTGCCGTTGTTATGAAATAAGTATTGCTGCATGCCATCGTTGGCAACATAGATGTCGGTGAATCCGTCTCCGTCGTAGTCGGCGAAAGCTACGCCCAGGCCGTGTCCCTTTTTGGCGGCAATTCCAGAACGCTGACTTACGTCTTCGAAGGTGCCATCCCCGCGGTTGTGATAAAGGATGTTCGTCGTGCGTGGAAACTCGCCTGGGGGACAGTATGTGTGGAAGTTGCCGCCACAGTCCTTGCTGTGTTGCGTGTCCCACTCCATGTAGCGCGTGACAAACAGGTCTAGCTTGCCGTCGTTGTCGTAGTCGAAGAAACCCGCGGAAACGGACCACCCGCCGGCCGCGACTCCTGCCTTGGCCGTTACATCGGTGAAGGTTCCGTCGCCATTGTTGTGATAGAGAATGTTCTTGCCATAGCTCGTGACGTACAAATCCGGGAAGCCATCGTTGTCATAGTCGCCGACGGCCACACCCATTCCGTAATTGCCATCGCCGGCGTTTGCCAGGCCGGCTTGTTCAGTCACGTCGGTGAAGCTGCCGTCCCGGTTTTGGCGGTAAAGCCGATTCCAGTAACGGGGATCATGACGCTCAAAAGTTTCGGGAGTTGGCATGGGGCTATTGATGCGACCGCCATTCACCACAAAAATATCAAGGAGCCCGTCATTGTTGTAATCCAACAAGGCGACGCCACCCGGCATGGTTTCGATGAGGTATTTCTGCTGCGTGGGTGAATTCTGCAGAGTGAAATCGATTCCGCGCGGAGAACTCACCTGAAATGTTGGCGTGCCACCGGATGGGGCTGCGGCTGTCAGGGTAATGACCAATACGGACTGTAGGAATCGGCCCAGCATTCCAGAGCGCCTGAAAATTCGATACTATGCCACATCCAACGGCCAATTCGGACTGTCTAGAAAAAATACTTCAGCGCAAATTGGATTAAACGAGGGTTGGTTCCCGGCGCGGTACTCGTGACAGACCCGAAGTTGGGGTTATTCGTAGTGCAACAAGTTGTGTTCGGTGGAGCAAATTGAGTGCGATTGAACAGATTGAAAAATTCCACTCGGGTCTCGATCCCAGAACGTCCGTCACGGCCGAAGACAATCCTCTTAAAAACGGCGAAGTCAAAATTGACTGCCCCGTCCGATCGCAACGTTGAATCCACGCGAGGTTCGTTACCGAAGGTGAAATCCGCGGGTGCGACAAAGCACGCCGTATTGAACCATGCATCGAGGCGCGCAAGGTTTCCCGCTGCCTTGTTACATCCTGGCACTAGATTTGGACGCGAACCTGCTCCAAACAAGGTCGCATCGTTGGCCTGTCCGTTACTGAATACGAGGGGAAATCCTCTCTGAAATATGGTCACACCGTCGACTCCCCAACCGTCGACCACGTTGTTCAGCGACCCGCTGATGTTGGAAAGATATTTCTTGCCTTGCCCAAACGGGAGATCGAGTACGTAGCTGATGACCAAGCGTTGCGGCACATCCTGCGACGATAACGAACGCTCATTTCGCAGATTGTTGTTGTCCTGAATCGAGCCCACTCCGGTTTCCAGCCAAGAGGTTAGGGTGTCGGTATTACTGATAAGTTTGGAGTTGGTATAGGCAACGAGCAGGGAACCGGCGCCGGCGAAGCGCCGTTGTGCGGTGATCTGCAAAGAGTGATAAGTGCTGGCGAACGATCCTTGCCCCGCGAGTTCGACGCTGGTGTATTGGGGATAAGGTCGAAGCAGCTGACCTACCGTTGTAGTGGGAGCTCCGAGAGCTAGCGTCTGTCCGTTCACAAAAAACGGATTGGGTACAGACTTCAATAAGGTGACTGCCGCCGTACCGCCGGCTGCGAACTGCTGCGCGGCTTGCGACAGCAGTGCATCTGAAATCTGGTCGGTTTGCTGAGAATATTGCTCTAAATGAGTTCCCTTTGATCCCACATAGGCGACGGATAACAAGAACCCGACAGGAAGTTGCCGTTCGACATTCAGGTTCCACTGCTGAACGTAGCCTTCTGGATGGTGAAAGCGATTGACCTCGGTGATTGATTGCACGACCTGCGTCATGAATTGTTGCGTGCCCGATGTCCCAAGGGTACGGCCAGGCGGCGGAGAGATGCCGTTGGGGAAAGGGAGTGAGATGGAATTATAGGGATGTGTTCCGTCGACCGTCCCCGTGTAGGTAGTTCCGGGCGCGTTTACCATGTCATTGATAGGGTTCAGCGCGAATGAAACGTCGTCCGGAACCCAGAAGATCCCGTAGCCTCCGCGGACCAGAGTCTTCGAGGTGAGGCTATACGCTACGCCAATACGAGGAGCGAATCCGTTTGCTGACAATGGGACACTGCTGCGGATGCCGGCGGGCAACAGGAACACATCGCCCATGACCGGACTAGACCCTGGCGGAAGATATTGATTGATATAGCTCGGCACACCTGAATCGAAATAGGAGAGCCGGTCGAAACGTTCCGACCATGGACTCTGCACTTCATAACGCAGGCCTAGATTAATCGTTAAGCGATCCACGGCGTGCCAGGTGTCGTTGAAGTAGACGGCGCGATATGCCTGTTTTCCCGCGGTAAACGCAGGAACCACGGCCTGTGCGAAGAAGTGATTTTCGAAGTTGCTGAAGTTGTCGGCGTATCCCAAAAGAAAGTCGGCGAAAGGAAATCCGCTGAAACAGGGCTGGCTGGAAGCGCAAAAATCGAAAGCGCCGCTCGCTACATTGGTCTGGGCATAATTGTCGTAGCCTACTTCATATTGCGCGCCAAAATGGTAGCGGTGATGTCCGCGCATCAACGTGACACCGGGAGAGAGATTGTATTGCGTGTTCCGATCCTGAATGAAGCTCTGCCCTTGAGTGCACATGATGTTATCCGCAAAATTGGCGACGCAGGGCGTAGGGGGAGTGCGCATGATGGAGGGCACCGACAGGTTGTATGCGGCGGGCCATCCAATGGAGGTCAGGTCGAAACCTGCATTCCTGGGCGAGCGGTTGTACTTGAAACGGCTAACGCTGGCATTGAAGTCAAAGATCGTAGCAGGGGAGATGTTGTAGTTGTATGCGGCCACGGCGGCCTTCGTCGAGTATTGTTCTGAACAGCGGTCGGCGCACAAGCCGCTTCCCAGCGGATCGATGGGCAAGTCCATTACACTCCAATCACTGAAGCGGACAAATACTCTCTGTCGGAGCGTGATGTCCTGGTCGACGCGCGCGACAACTTGATCTTGATTGCCACCCGTGGGACTGACCGTATTGAAGTTATTGACCGTGCCTGAGGGCGTCACGATTCCTGAAGTGTTAGGTAAGGGCCACAGGTTCAGTAGAGCCTTGGATGTCGGGTTGATCCGCTGTGCTGGAATCTTGTTCTCGGAAAATGGAGTTGGAGTTGCAGTGCTTCCAGGACAGGCGCCTTGAGAGTTCACCGCACCTGCGCACGGATCCAATATAGTGGTACTGATCGCAGAGAAATCTCCCGCGCGCTGTGCGACAGTAGGAACAGTTGCCGTGAAGGGTTCGCCGGTACGAAGGCGAAAGCCCTCCCAACTGGCGAACCAAAAGGTGCGATTGCGTCCGTTGTAGTGAGGAAGGCGCAACGTCCCACCTGCTTCTGCGCCGAACTGATTCTGCACCCACGGCGGCCGCGGTTTTCCGGCGGCATTTAGAAAGTAGTCGTTGGCGTTGAAGACGCGGTTGCGCAGGTATTCGTAGGCCTCGCCGTGAAGATAGTTGGTTCCACCCTTGGTGCTGAGGTTAGTCACACCACCCGCAAACCGTCCCCACTCGGCGCCGAGGTTGCTGGTCTGCACCTTGAACTCCTGAATGGAGTCTTGCGTAGGGATCAGCACAGGCAAGTTGATGTAGCCGATGTTGAGGGGCTGGCCGTCGAGGTATTCGGCGCTCTGATTTCCAAACGAGCCGCTAACCTGGTAGTTATTCCATCCGAAGGGATTTACGCCCACGGGAGTGCCGGTGGAACTCCCTTGAGGAATCACGGACGGGGCGAGGACGATGAGGTTAAAAACATTCCGTCCATTGAGTGGCAGTTCGTTCGCCTTCCGCTGTTCGACCACTGTTCCCACGGTGGAGGACTCGGTATCGAGGGGCGATGACTCACCGGCGACGGTCACACTTTCAGACGCGGATCCCAACATCATATCGAAGTTCACTTCCACTGCATCCTGGACGTGCAGTACTACGCCAGATTGAATGACGGCCTTGAATCCAAGCTTTTCGACCTCAATGCGATATCTTCCGGGAGGCAGGTTGGAAACGTAGTATTCGCCAGTTTCATTCGTGAGGCCCTGATAGCGAACGCCTGTGCCCGTGTTGATAACCGTAACCGTGGCATCGGTAATGATGGCTTTCTTTGGATCGGTAATGCGTCCGGTGAGCGAAGCGTTGGTAGATTGGCAGAGGAGGGCAGTCGAAAGTAGAAGAACGAACAAAAGCGTCGGGAACGCCCTGCGCGTGACGACCATGAGTTGCTCTCACCTTGCTCCACCACATTGCTTTCGCCGACGACGAAAGAAAAGCTAACACCGGCGAAGCCGGGGCGAAAAAATCGACCCAGATCGTTCGATCAAATAGATACGGCTCCTCTCGCCAGTTTGTACCATCTTTTTTAGAACATTTTACTGACCCCATGGAGTGCTTTTTGTTCTGGAAAACCGTCTAAGCTCTGATGTATGTTCGCGCTGGGTTCTGGATTTCGGGCGCTCAATTTGGGTTCAATCTGATTTGCCCGACATTCTTTTAGGTTTGCAGCCAGGTAGGCTGCACTTCGACAGATGAGCTCTCCTCCGAACGGTCGCGCATTAGTGTTCCCTATCGTATGGGGATCGGCTAGGGAACGCCTGGTTGCCGGGCCACACCCCGCCGAGATTTCTTCGCCCAGCGACGAGGAGCTGATGGCTTGGATGCAAGCCAAAGATTCCAAAGGCCTCGACCTCCTTTACACACGGTATTCACGACTGGTGTTCGGTATCGCGCTCAGGATTCTGAATGATAAAAGCGAAGCGGAAGAAGTCGTGCAGGAGGTCTTCTTTGGCGTGTACCGGAAAGCTCCGCTTTTTGATCCGGCCAAAGGCAGTGCCAAAGGTTGGCTGGTGCAAAACGCGTTCAGCCGTGCGCGCGACCGGCGAGCGCATTTGTTGCGTCGAGGATTCTACTCTGGTACAGATATTGAGTCTCTGGACGATACACTGCCAGGGAGAGACGACGTCGAGCGGGAAGTTGGAGTGCGTCTTGATTTCTCGCACCTGCTATCTGCATTCGAGGATCTGACCCAGATGCAGCGTAGGACGCTCGAGTTGTTCTATTTCCAAGGCATGGAATTGAGGGAGATCAGTGAGCGGCTCGGGGAGCCGATCGGCAACGTGCGTCACCACTTCTATCGAGGTCTCGAACGGTTGCGTAAGAGCCCAGCAGTAAAGAGGCTGCGGGAAACACACAATGAATAAAAACGAACGACTGGATGAACACCAGAAGTTCAAACAAATGGCCGCACTGGCGCAACGGGGAGCGCTCAGTGATTTCGAACGGATGGAACTGAATCGCCATCTGGGCGTTTGTCACTCCTGCCAGGAAGCGTACGAGGAATACGCGTTGATCAGCGCGGAGGGGATGCCTTTCCTTGCGGCCACCTTTGATCACAACGATGCCAGCGAAGACTGGGATAATCGTGCGGTTCGAAATAAACTCATGGCTCGTGTTCAAGATGAGGATACGAGCTCTGAATCATTCAGTTAGCCGGAACAAAGGCCGAAGTAGTCAGCATGGGGCATGAGCGCCTTACAGAAAATGGCAGTCCCATGGGCGGGTATTGCGGTTGCCGCTTGCTTGCTGATAGGCGTGGGTGCTTACCATCTTGGAGGAATGGCCCACGATAATGGGCAGCAGAATCCACCCGCTTCCGTTCGCGCAAGGACTGAGTCCAGATTCAGGGAAGGAGGCGGCGAACAAGATCGCTGATCAGTCGTCTCAAATCTCTCATCTGCAACGTCAGGCCTCTGCGTATCAAGCAGGAGGTCGACCGATTGAGAGATGCGTTGCATGCTGCGGAAACTCGTTCGGCCGCACTATCAGCAGCCAAAGCCGGGCGGGAAGAGGAATTCCGCCGCGTTTCGGAACAGCGTGACAGACTAGCCGAACAGCTACGCGACGCCGAGCAAGCGGCACCAGGTTGTACGAGCCGAACTCAATACTCTGCGAGCCGAACACGATCGTGTTCTGTTGCATACAACCTCGCTCGAGTCGAAGGTCGATGAACTTACCGTCTCTCTCCGCGACCAGGAACGTAGGCTGAAAGATGATGAGCAGTATCTTTCGTCCGATCGTGATATTCGTGAACTCATGGGCGCGCGCAAACTGTACATCGCCGATGTGTTTGACGTTGACAGTGGCAGCCGCACACGTAAGCCGTTCGGCCGTGTTTTCTATACACAGAACAAGTCCCTGATCTTCTATGCGTTCGATCTCGATCACGAACCAGGCGTAAAGAATGCGAGCACTTTCCAGGTCTGGGGACAAAGAGATGCCGAATCGGGGAGAAGAATCGCGCAATGAATCTCGGCGTTTTGTACATGGATAGTGAAACGAACCGTCGCTGGGTTCTGCGCCTGGACGATCCGAAACAACTCGGTGAGCTCGACGCTGTTTTTGTTACGGTCGAACCGCATGGTGGAAGTCACAAGCCCACTGGCAAACCTTTCCTGTATGCGTTGTTGCGTCGAGAAGCGAATCACCCCTAGCGTGCGGGTGAGCATTCTTATTTTCCTCCTTCTGTCTTAACCAACCGTGTTCCTTCGCAGATACTCTCTTCACGCCGCCAACAGATTTCGGACTGGTACAAATCTCGCATCACTCGCGTAATTGTAATTGGGGATACCTCTAGAAAATTTGTCAGGCTTCGTGTAGCCCGACGAACGGTTCGAGGTGTCGATTTTGAAGTAATTCCAAATTGTGGGGGAGACCATGTCGTCTCGTCGCTTCTGTGTCAGCAGTACTGTCACTAGGCGTTCTTCTCTTAATGCCGTTCATGGACGTGGATGCGCAATCCACGTACGGCTCGATCTCCGGATTCGGTTACGGATCAGTCGGGCGCCGCGGTTATCGGGTGCCACTGTGACCTTGACCAACATTGGCACTGCCGAGAAGCGGACGGAGACCAGTGGCGACGACGGCCACTTCACATTCGTGAACCTGTTCCCCGGGCAATATCGGATCGACATCGAGAAGCAAGGGTTCAAACATTTCGGCCGCACCGGCATCACGGTACAGGTGCAGCAGGACACGCATATCGACGCGGCTCTCACGGTTGGGCAGGTCACTGAGACGGTCGAGGTAACGCGGAAGCGCCCTTACTGCAAACGGAATCGTCTTCTTTGGGCCAGGTCGTTGAGCAACGCAAGGCCGACGAACTACCCTTGAACGGCCGCAATATTTTCAATCTCATCACCGTCTCTCCTGCCGCTGTCGCGCAGGGCGGATCGGGTGGTTCGCCAGTGGGACAGAATCCGTTCAGCTGGGGCAACTATCAGGTCGGAGGTTCGTTCGCAAACCAGGGAGCAGAATATCTCGATGGCCAGCCGCTGAACATCGGCTACATCAATTTGCCCATCATCATTCCCACGCAGGATTCCGTCGGCGAATTCAAAGTGCAATACAACAACCTGGGCGCCGAGTGGGGCAAGTTCTCCGGCGGCGTAGTGAACCTTAGTACGAAATCTGGCAGCAACGACTGGCACGGATCGGCCTACGAATACTTCCGCAACAAGGTTCTGAATGCCAACGAATACTTCAACAAGCAAGAACGAGCTGGCGAGCGGGAACAAGAACGAAGCTCCGCCGTGGACGCAGAACCAGTATGGGATCCAGGTAGGCGGGCCCGTTTTCAAAGATAAGACTTTCTTCTACGTCAGTTGGGAGCAATACCGGCAGCGAACGGGATCTCCGTTTACGACGACCGTCCCACAGCCAGCGATGCTGACCGGAGACTTCTCTTCGCTCTGCACGGCGCCGGTTGCCCAGGGTGGGGCAGGGGGCACTTTCACTGGCGGTTTATGCAGCGTGGCCAGCGGGGCAGCTTTACGACCCGTATAGTGTGAACCCGGCCACAGGTGTACGCCAGACACCGTATCCGAACAATCAGATTCCCAGTTCGGAATTCAGCCAAGCCACGACCGTCATGTGGCAGAAGTATTTCCCGGCGCCGAACCTTGCTGGCGATGTGAACAATTACCTGAGCGCGGCGCCTTCCGGCGGCAATACCAATGAGTTTGTAGCGCGCGGGGATCAAAACATCGGCAGCAACACCCGCCTGTTTGGCAGATTTGCCTACTTCGGATTGACAGACCTGCCGTCGAACCCTCTGGGAACTGGCCTCTGCCTCGACCGTTGCGCGGAAAAATATCACACCAAGATGGTCGTCATGGGCGTGTAACCACGTTTTCACGCCAAATACCATTCTTGACGTGAATCTGTCGGCAGCCGGTTTGTGTATGGGCGGCAACCTCTTCTGTCGGGTTTTGATCTGACGACCTTGGGCTGGCCGGCAACGTACAACTCTCCGCCCAGCACGATGCGAACTCCTCCCACTCCGGCATTTCCGTTCCCCAATGACGTCGGCAAGTCACAGGGCAACAGCGCCATCGGCGATCACAATACTCAGTACAACATCACGCCGGCGTTTACTCTCATTCGCGGCAAACACACCATTCAGACTGGCGCTCAGTTTGAATACGGGCTGGATAACTACTTCCAGACCAATATCGCCAGCGGCGCATTCGCCTTCGGAGGAAACTGGACAACCTCTGCTGGCGGCACTGGTCTGGTCACGAATCCAAATTTTGCCTTCGCCGACTTCCTGCTGGGCCTTTCGCAAAACGATGGGAGCTTCGTCAACCAGACCGAAGGCGTTGCCCAAGTTCCTGCCGAGACCAAGGGCTTGCAAGTCTACCGTGCGTTGTATGTGGATGACACCTGGCACGTCACCCCTAAGCTCGCCGATTAATCTTGGGCCTTCGCTATGAGTTGCAGGGCACCTGGTCGGACGCCTATGGGCGGCTGAGCTACTGGGATCCCTTAGCAACCAACGCTACGGTCACCGGCTGCGGCGGACCCGGAACTGGCTTGTCTCGGGCGATGCTTTCCTTGTTGGAACTGGCCGCAACTCCGGCCAGAACAATATCCCAATGGACAAGAAGGCATTCTCTCCGCGCGTCGGCTTCGCTTATGGTTTCAATCAGAAAACCGTCATTCGAGGAGGGTATGGAATCTTCTACATCCCAAACTATGTCTCATTCGGCCTGAACCCCGACAACGACGTAGTGAATCTCGCGAGCACGCCGCTCCATGCTACGAACGATTCGTTCATCACTCCCGCGGCCATGTTGGATGGGGACGGTTGCTCATTTAATTTCGCAGGCAGCTTCCGTGTTTCCGGTGAGGGGCCCGAACGCGTTCGGTTGTGCGGAGTCGGGTCCATTCGGGAATGCTGGAATCATTTCTCCGCCAGGCCGCGACTTCACCGGACTGGCAACCCCAAACATATCGAGCTTCGTGGCCGCAAACGGCAGCCCCACGCTGGCTCCCTATTACGGCGTTAGCGGCCACAGTGATCCGAAATACGGATACGTAGAGCAATGGAATTTCGACATCCAGCGCCAATTGCCCGGCAGGATTCTTTGCCGATGTCGCGTATGCCGGCTCGCACGGCGTACATCTGCAACAGTACTCGACCAATGTGGACCAACTCCCCGATTCTTTGTGGTCGCAGGCGGCTGCGCTCACAACGCAGGTCGCAAACCCGATGGCCGGAACCAATCCCAATCCGTCGCTGAACGGTGCCAACGGTTGCCGCTGGTCAATTGGAGCGGCCTTACCCGCAATATAACGGTCTGTCGCTGGCAGGCTACGGTTGCTGCGGCAGTACCTACAACTCCCTGCAGGCGACCGTGACGCGCCGCTTCAACGGCGGTGGCACGCTGCTGGTCGCCTACACCAATGCGAAACTTCTGACCAACACTGACACACTGACTAGTTGGCTGGAAGGACCGACCGGAGGGGTTGGTGGCGTACAGGATTGGAACAATCTTGCGGGCGAAAGATCCCTCTCTTCCCAAGACGTTTCACAACGCCTGGTGATCAGCTACGTTCTCGATCTTCCATTCGGGCATGGCAGGAAGTATCTGTCTGGCCTCAGTGGATTCGCCAACGGCGCGGTCTCCGGGTTGGGGGATCGATGGAATCACCACTTTCCAACGTGGCTTCCCGCTGAAGATCACGTATGCTGGCTCGACGCCGCTCGAGGCAGCAAACCTTGGAGTCGGCAATATCCGCCCCGACGTTATTCCGGGTTGCAGTAGAGTGGGTTCGCGGTCGCTAAGCGAGTGGTTTAACACCTCTTGCTTCGCCACGCCGCCGGACTGGGGCGCTGGTACAGAATCGCGGGTCGATCCCGTGCTTCGCGGTCCCGGAATCAATAACTTTGATTTCGCTATTTTCAAGAGAACGAACATCGGCGAGAGGATGGGGATCGAGTTCCGGACCGAATTCTTCAATTTGTTCAACCATCCGTATTTCTCGATGCCATCCACGGGCTTTGGTGCGGCCGGATTCGGCGTGATCACTTCAACGGTGCAAGGCGGCGTCGCTTCGCCAGAGCGCCTGATGCAGTTTGCCCTAAAGTTTATTTTCTGAGATTTCCTCTAATCGCCGGGTTGGGCATTTGCCCAGCCCGTTTTTTTTGCGCCTACAAGACGCGCTTGGGGACAGGGTTGACATTGATACACTTTGACGGTTCGTGGAATCGACTGGAGGTCGTTGGAACTAATGAGAAGCGTCAGTGTCATTGAGTACGCCGAGGCCCAAAAGATCGTCGGCTTTATCGTCAACAAAGCTTCGGAGATGAACAAGGCAGTAGCGGTAGCGGTCGCGGATGCGCACGGTGAGCTGATCGCGTTCGCTCGCATGGATGGAGTGCCGCTGCCGTCTATCGCCATCGCTATGAACAAAGCTTGGACGGCTGCACGAACCGGCAAGCCAACCGAGGAAATTGGAGAAAAGGTCAAAGATCCGTAATAAGGGGCACGACATCTCCTACTACGGAGATCCGAGGTTCGTCGGATGGGGCGGCGGCATTCCGCTTTGGAAGGGCGACGAAGTGGTGGGTGCGGTTGCCGTGAGCGGACTGTCTTCTAAGGAAGATGCCGCCTTCGCAGGCTGGGGAACAGATTTAATCAAGATGGCGTGATCTTTATTTCGAAGCCTATTCACCGTGAACAATGCGGATGGATCTACGTCCGCGCTGGCATCTTCGCAGGAATCGCCGGTTTTCTGGTCGGCGATGCTCACCGCTGTCACTTCGCTTCTAGATGTACCCGTCCAGCGATCCTCAGTTCCGGAATTACGAACTCGGTGAATCCGTCACGTTGGACGGGAACGAGAGATTCGCAACATTTATGTTCCGGACTCTCGTAATGGATTGATGCAAACGAGCCTTTGACCTGAACTTGCAAGCGGAGGGAGTCTTCCGAGTAATTGACAAATTCGAGGGTCTTGATCGTTCCGCTATGGTCACGATAGGGTACAGCAATTGTCGTCAAACCGTTAAACAGACTGATCAGCGCATTTTCTTTTCCTAAAAGCCGACGGATGTCCTGGGCGAACATTTCGGGATCTGTGACCGGCTCTGATACCTCAAGTACCTTCCCGTTTCCGACGGCATAAGAGACCGTGTGTTCATTCATTCGGCTGGCATGATCGTTTTGCCAGGGATAGGAGCCCTTCGCCTCCAGAACGATCACAGTCTTGCCACGGGTTGCAAGGTCGGCTATCCGTTCACACGTTGCGTTGTCGGGCTTTGCGAACACCACGATGAGGGCGAAGCCATCGAGGTCGTTCGTCTTTAGGTCTGCGGGAAGCAAAACCTTGAACGGGATGTTATGACGGGCCAGAAGATTCATGGCTTCGTCAGTAATGTCGAGATCATCGACGACCAGGGCGACGTTGGCAGCGGCTTCTAGTGGTGTTTTGGCGGCAGGTGGGTAAAAGTTCGCATAGGAACGCACTTGGTTCCATAGAATCCAGGCTGCTGGGGCACGTTCACTGAGAGCTTTCTGCAGATGATCATCAAGTTCCAGGATCAAGTCAGCATGGAAGGCGCCTGCCTCCGCAAGCGCCAGCGAGAAGTCGTCCGCTGTAAGCGCTGGTTGTGGATGGCCGGAATCCGACAGTCCCAACCACGAAAAGGTGTACAGAGGGAGTTGCGCGGGATCAAACCGCTGTTCGACCTTGACAAGAGACAGATTGGTATCGATCCAAGGCTGCGCGGTGGGACTCGACACTTCCAGTACCGAGCCTCGCTTGATCACCAGATTGCCGCGCATCTGCGGCGGCTTGCCATCGGGATTGAGGACAAGGAATCTGAGCTTGGGATGGGCCGAACGCAATTTTGGAAGAGACCGCTCGACCTCTGCGCGCTCGGACTGACGAACAGACAGGATGATGCCTTCCAAGTCAGGCACGTCTGTCTCAGCAGCAGCTGCAGCCTGATTTAATGAAACTTCTGCATACACCCGATAGCCCTGTCGTTGCGCCGCGTTTGCTTGTGACGAGAAACTGTCGTTCCAAGAAAGCACTACGGTGTTGAGACCAAGTTCTTTCGCCGGGGGCAAGGTGGAAGTTGTCCAATGTACAAGCACATCGCTCCAAGCAGAAGTGGAGGATAAGGCGAAAGCTAATACGAAGATCGCGCGGCGAAAGCTCATTGAAAGTGCCTAGATCAAGCCGAACCTAAAAATTTCTTCCAAACAAAATCTGCGGGCCACCAGATACTGTTTCCACCCGCGAATCAGGTGAAATCCAAATCGCTGAAACGTTTGCCATAGTCTTGATCAGCGCCTTGCCCTTCGCTGGACCGAGCAGAAGCAACGTGGTCGACAGCGCATCCGAGACTGTGGCGGTTGTTGAAATAGAGCTGACCGCAAATACCGTTTTCAGCGGCATTCCTGTTTCTGGATCAATGATATGGCCGGGAGAGTCATTCCCTAGAAAACTGGGGGCCGTCTGCTCCGATGTGGATACGGTTGCATCCTTGAGCATGACCTGGGGAGCGAGCCGGTTGGATGGATCTCTTAAATGTATGAGCCAAGCCGCCTGGCCGGGGGGAGATCCCATCGCGAAAATCGTGCTGCCGCCTGCATTGATCAGGGCATTGTGAATTTCCATGGAGTTCAGGACTTCAGCGGCGCGATCCACGGCGTAACCTTTGCCAATGGCACCCAAGTCCAACTGCAAACAGGGTGAGCGGAAATTGATTTCGTCTGGGGGAATCAATTCGATTTTCTCGTATCCAACGCAACTTCGAACTTCTTCCTGGCGGGCCTGCGAGGGCGTATCTTCGCCGCGCAGAGCGGCCTTCCACAGATTCACTAAAGGCGCGACGGAAATGTCGAATTTTCCGTCCGATAGCCTGGAGAACCGCAGGGCCTCATCGATCACTCGATACAAATCGGGAGGAACCCTTTCTGAATGAAAGTGGGCGGAGCGGTTCAGGTTACTGAGAGCGCTGTCTGGTTTGTAGTTGCTCATCAGATCGTCGAGGCGAACGATCTGCTCAAATGCCTTCTCGATCGCATGCGTGGCATGTTCGGACGATTGATCATAGGCGACGATTTCGAAGACCGTGCCCATGATGTACTTCTTTTTGTACACGAGAACTTGATTTTCCGAACTTCGGACGAAGGAAGTAATTAGAAGGAAAATGATTAGAGCCGACGCACGGCGGTTATCGCAGGGCATAAACCTCACCACTTAGGCTTGCCAGATAAACCGTATCCGCCGCGAGCACGGGAGCCGATTGAACCGCGCCTGCCAGAGCCGCTCTCCAAACCACATTGCCTGTGGCGCAGTCGAGGGCGAAGGTGCCTCCCGCTTGAATATAAACAACGCCATCGTGGATCACTGGAGGCGCGGTCACCACTTCGCCAACCAGCGTTCTCCAGCGCAATCGACCTGTTTGAGTTTGGAGCGCGTATAGAAATCCGTCCTTGCTACCGACGACTACCAAGTCCTCCGAAACGGCTGGTGAGGACGAGACGCCCAGTCCTGTTTCGTACTTCCATCGCACCTCGCCAGAGGCGGCGTTCATTGCATAGAACCAAAAATCTTGGGAGCCAATCATAACCATGTTGCCGGCTACGGCCGGAGATGAGTCGATGCCGTTGCCTGTGGGCGTACTCCATAGTGTTTTTCCGGATGAGGAGTCGAGACTATATACCTTTCCGTCGCCACAGCCGAGGTATAGCTGATGCTCGGCGGCATAGATGGTGGAATAAATCCGACCGCCAAGTTCCTGGGCCCATAGCGTTCGCCCGGTACCTGTGTCAACTGCGTAAACTCGCGCGTCGGCACTTCCGAAAAAGACAACTCCTCCCCGAACAACAGGAGACACCCAGACTTCAGCTCGGGTTTGGGCCTCCCACAGCTTGCTACCGGTGCTCCGGTCAAGTGCATACACGTTTCCGTCATCGCATCCAAACAAGACTCGATTGTCGGAAATCGAAGGCGTGGAATGAATCTGACCTGCCGCCTGAAATTTCCATTTTGCTGTGCCGGTGAGCACGTCGACGGCGTGCAGTACTCCATTGGCAGACGCGACATACAGAATGCCGGCTTCAAGTATTGGCGCAGAGCGCACAGAGCTGCCGGCGCGATACTGCCAAACCGCGTGCTCGGGTGAGCGAACTGAGTGCTTCTGATGCCCGCCGGTGCGGGCGTTATCTTTCAGCAGTGTCGGCCAATCTCCAAGAGCATCGGACTTGGCTGCTTCTGTCGTCATCAATTTACGCCGAGAGACTACGGTGATCGATCTGCTTCAGGTCTGCGACGCCAAGGCCGAGCTTTCCAGCCGCGGCAACGTGCCCTGGCTGGCGGAAGAACAGATTTTTCGTCGCGTCGTGAAAGAATTCGTTGTTATCGATTGTGATGCTCTTGGGATCGCGTTGCCACAGGGAAGGCGCGGACCTTTCGCGGCGTTTCCTTTCAATCGCCTCTAATTCGATGGTGTCCATCGCGACTGGATCGGTTGCTACGAGGAGAATGCCCGTCTGATCGATGAAATCCTGAACCTGGGTCAGCGGTCCGCCATGCCATACCTGCCGCATACCATCCATGATATGAAGCACGGCCTTGGAACGTAAGGGTTCCACCGTACACATCAGACCGATTAGGGGGTTGGTAAAGGAATGGGGAGCGCGATGTGAGCGAGCCACATTGTTGAATGTGCCGTAAGCAAGATTCTTGAGAGCTCCAGTGATACCGGAGGCCGAATGGTCCTTCATTGTGGGCACATTGATAATCTTTGTGACCACCTGCGACACGATATTTGCCATGTAGGAACGGGTTTCCCACTCCCCAAAAAAGTTGGCTGCGCAAAAAACATTCGTATCGTAGCCGGAAGAATCCACGAATGCATCCTGAATGCCTATGATCCGTACGCCAGGAGGCAGCAGGGCCTGGTAGCTACCGATGTCCATTTCGTACGAATAGCGGTCATAGATCAAAATGTTACGAGCAGGAACGCCAATAGACTGGACTGCAGTTATGATCTCGCGCACGATCTCGGGAGAGGAACAGCAAGCGGGCGCGCCCGATGGGTTGATCTTGATGCCAACAACGTCATTGGGCCCGATAAACTTTGCCCACGCCGCCTGCGCGGATTTCTCTCCAGTCAAATCCTGCATCGCTCGCTCCAGCATACGGTGCACGATCGGCTGCGAGATGCGATTGCGTACGATGGCGTTCGGGTCGCGGATCTCGATTACCCGGCCGGGAAAAAGCCCCGGCATCCCAAGCGGAGATGTTTTGTAGCCGGGCAGACCGTGGAGTTCGATGGGTGGCACTGCCGTGGGCGCCACATCGGCTCGCATCATCGGATCGAGTCCCTGGATTAGCAGCGAGGCGCTTCCAATACAGCCGGCTTTCACGAAAGTGCGGCGATCCATGAACTGGTTCCCGATTAGGAGTATGCAACTTCTTGACCGAAGCTAAAAACAGCGATCAGATTACGATAGCCCGATCTTCTTTACAACCCTGCCCAAGTTGTCATTCTTGAGAGAGTGACAATCTCTCTCCCAATGGATACACTTTCGCTTCGAAAGGCCAAGAGAAGCCCTATGCAGATCAGGACCAAATCGCCACTTGCACTTATTACTCTCATTGCAAACTTCCTCGCATTTCCTATCGCGATGCACGCTCAATCGGGTCAACGTTACGACCTGCTGTTGAAGGGCGGGCATGTAATTGACCCCGCGAATCACATCGATGAGATACGAGACATCGGTGTTCTCCAGGGCAAAATCGCTGCCGTCGAGAAAAACATTCCGGCGGATCAAGCCGGGAAGGTTGTGGATGTTTCGAGTCTCTATGTAACACCGGGCCTGATTGATATCCACTACCATGTGGGTCATGGCGGGGCGCCACTGGACTGGTTTGCGCCCGACGCGCGAGCACATGCGCTGCCACTTGGAATTCCCGCTGATCTAGCATTGCAGTCCGGCGTGACCACCATCGTGGATGCAGGCACCTCGGGGGCGGAGACGTTTCTTCAGGAAAAGGAAGAAGTCATCGACCGCGCCAGAGTACGAGTGTTGGCCTTCCTGAACATCGTGGCAAATGGTATGAACGGTGGGCTTGAACAAAGCCTGGACGAAATGGATGTGAAACTTTGTGTCGACACCATCAAGAAATATCCCGACCTCATCGTGGGAGTAAAAACCGCCCATTACTGGACCAGGGGGCCTTGGGATGGAGAACACACTCCCTGGGCTGCGGTTGACCGTGCGATTGAGTGCGGCATTCTCACAAATAGTCCGGTCATGTTTGATTTCTGGCCGCGGCCAGAGCGTACTTATGAGGACCTGATACTCAAGAAAATGCGGCCGGGAGACATACACACCCACGTCTTCGCGCAGCAATTCCCTATCATCCTTCCCGACGGCAAGCTCAATCCCGCCATCGCAGAAGCCCGGGCACGAGGCGTGATTTTCGATGTGGGACATGGGGCTGGCAGTTTCTGGTTTCGCAATGCGGTTCCGGCTGAGAAGCAGGGATTCATCCCTGATTCCATCTCTACCGATTTGCACGTGGACAACTACTTGATTCTTAGCATGAACAACGTGATGTCGAAATTCCTGGCCATGGGAGTGCCGCTGGAGGATGTCATTCGCCGTTCTACCGTCAATCCGGCAAAGGAGATTCACCGGCCAGACCTGGGAACGTTGTCGATCGGCCAGGAAGCGGATATTGCTGTGCTGGAACTGACGCAAGGCCACTTCAGTTACATTGATTGCGGCGTCGCGAGAATGGACGGGAATGTAAAATTGTCGGCCCGCATGACAATCCGTGCCGGACGCATTTCGTACGATCCTTCGGGACTCAGCATGGTGCAGTGGCAAAAAGCGCGTCCGCAGTATTTCACCATCCCAAGTGGAGATGGAGCGTTGCCGTCCAGGGCCGACGATTTCCCGCGCGACTAGATTTGCAAGCTCGAAGGAAGTCCAAGATGCGATAGATGACCCGGCGAAAGCTCTTGCGCGGAGGATCCCAAGCCATTTTGCTTGGGTGCCACCGATAGTCCGATCGCGCTCCAAAGCACTCAATGCCAACCAATCGAACTCGTGCAGGTATTTTATTTGTTTTCGCGCTTGCCCTCGTGTTGGGCGCGATGGCGCACACGAAGGCTTCTCTCGGGAAAACCAGTGTCCAAGATACATCCGCACCACTTCGCTCAGAAATCAGCCGAGCGAGCAAGAGCCAACCTACATTTTTCCCCGTCGCTGTTTGGTATAGCGGAGGCAAAGCACGTGCGCCGATGTTGGAGACCGTCACGGCTGATTCCTCCCGGTCGTGGAAGGATGACCTATTAAAGATCAAGGGCCTGGGGTTCAATACAGTTCGAACCTGGGTGGAATGGAGCGTCGGCGAGCCTCAAGAAGGCCAATACCATCTCGAGAACCTCGATTTGCTGCTTGGTTTAGCAAATGAAACGGGATTGAGAGTGATTGTGCAGGTTTACGTCGATTCTGCTCCGGAGTGGGTTGGACAGAAATATCCCGATGGCCGCTACGCCGCACAGGATGGCCAGGCCATTCCCTCCCAGGCTGCCCCGGGATATTGCTTCGATCACCGGGGCGTTAGGAAAGCTATTCTCGACTTCTTTCAGGAAGTTGCACGACACGTGTCGGGAAACTCCGCGTTTTATGGGTGGGACTTGTGGAGTGAACCAGCCGCGCTGAATTGGGCACGTGTTGGTTACAAGTCAGAGCCGATGTTCTGCTATTGCCCCAGCAGCATGGAGCGTTTTCGCCTATGGTTGAAAAGCAAATATGGCACGCTCGACCGGCTCAACGAAGCCTGGCATCGAACATTCACTGACTGGAATCAGGTTGAGCCTCCGCGCTACGGGACAATTCTCACATACACCGATTTTATGGATTGGCGCGTCTTTTACGGTTACAAACTGGCTGAGGATCTCAAGTTGCGGAATGATGCAGTGAAAGCCGTTGACCCAGAACATGTGACCACTAGCCATGCGCCAAATCCTTCGCCGCTAGTACGCACTTTGGCCGATGCTTATGATCCCAGCGATGATTTTCTGATGAAGGACTCGGTCGATTTCTTCGGAACGAGCTTCTACCCGAAACTCACGGCGCCTGAGCACAATTGGAGCCTTGAGCGGCGCGTTTTGGCGATGGATTTGACGAACAGCATGACGGCGGGCAGAGGTTTCTATGTTGGAGAACTGCAGAGCGGCTACGGAGTGCATGGGACGGTGATTGGCTCGCCGGTTACGGCAAATGATCTGGACTTGTGGACATGGGGAATGGTTTCACGTGGCGCCCGCGCCATTAACTATTACGCGTTTTATCCGATGAACGCCGGGTATGAGTCCGGTGGATACGGAATGATTAATCTGGACGGAACCCTGACTGAACGGAGCCGGCAGGCAGGAGAGATATCGCGACGCATTCAGCAAAATGCGGATCTTCTGCTGCAATCGCATCCACAACGTGCTGAGGTGGCAATCGTTTTCAGCCCGCTGGCTCCATTGTTGGGCGGCTACGACGAGGAAGGCGGCCGAAACGCTATTCATGAAGCAGTCGCGGGATACCACAGAATGTTCTTCGAAAGAAATTTACCGGTTGACGTCGTCAGTTCGCGAGAACTTTCGCGAGACGCCCTGCGGAGCTATAAGCTTGTGATCGTTCCATATCCTCTCATGCTGACAAAGGAGGAAGCGGCGCTTCTGAAGGAGTACGTTGCGGACGGTGGACGTCTTTTTGTCGAAGCGCGCCCGGGGTGGGTGGATGAAAGAGGCCATGCCGAACCCAAGATTCCGGGGTTTGGATGGGATGAGATGTTTGGGGTTCGTGAAAAACAGCTCGTCCCCGGTAAAGAGTTTGAAGTCACCTGGGGCAGCGCGCAATTCAAAGGGTCGAGATTCCAAGAACAATTTGAATTAGAGAATAAGTCTGCCCGACCTGTGGCTTTCTTATCGGACAGAACACCGATTGCATGGGAGAACCGCTATAACCATGGAGAGACGATTGTATTTGGTAGTTTCGCCGGGCAGGAGAACTATGAGCACCCGACAGCTATGCACCCGCTGGCTGGCATCCTGCGTCGATGGGCGGGACTCGCGCAAGCCGATCTGCATGCGCCCCCTCTGCTCGAACTTCGACAAATGCAAGCGCCCAAAGGCTGCTGGGTCTTCTTGTTCAATCACTCAGAGAAACCGGCACAGGTCGAATTCAACCGAGAGTTGGAACATCCGGCTTCCAGCATTCGGGAAATCACGACCAATCAGCCGATCGCTGCTAGGGGAACAGTGCTGTCGATAAAGACAGCGGTTGCGCCTCAAAGTGTACGTATTTACAGAATCGACTTTTGAGGTCGAGAACCTTTGATTGACGCAGGGACCTCCCTTATTGTGAATCTCGCTGTTTATGGAGTTCGTCCAACCGCTTCTTCAAATACTCCCGGTATTCCTCTTGCAACTTAGGATCCTTGGGTGAGCCGTAAATCTCGGAGGACTTGTATTTTCGTTCATCGAATTTCTTTCTTGTCCATTCGTCGTGGATATGGGTTTCATCGGCGTGATCGAGGACTTCCTTGACGAATTGTGGAGGAATGAAATAGACGCCTTCACGGTCACCAACCACGAGATCGCCGGGCATGACAGTCACTCCACCGATTCTGATTGGCACGTTGATCCCAGTCAGCATTACATTCCCGATGGGTGTGGGATCCGCAGAACGGAAATACCCCGGCATATCCATGTTGGCGATGCCATCCAGGTCGCGAATGCTTCCGTCGACAACGAGGCCGCCGCCATTCGTGGCTTTCATCACGTAGTAGAAGAGATTGTCGCCAACGATAGTGCCGTCGATCTTTTTGCCGAACAGGTCGACGACCAGAACATCGCCGGGCTGCAGCATATCAATCGCGGTCTGATTGGTTAGTTCAGGCAGGCCAGTTTGCTTCGCCTTATTATTGGAAATTTCACTGACATCAGCCCGCAAGGGCATGAATTGCACTGTGAAGGCGCGACCAACCATCGTTTTTCCGGGATGCAGGACCTGAAATCCATCGGCATACTGGTTCCGAAAACCTTTTTCTGGGAGCCCCGCCCACACTTCTTCCGAGGACAGTTCGCGAGCGCGCTCGATCATGGCATCGGGGACCTTGGGGCGCCCATCGGCAAGCCTGTCGAATGGAGACTTAGCGGTATAGTCGATCAATTCTTGTTGGGAGAACGTGTACAGCTGCGAATAGGCGCAAGTTGATGCAAGCAAGGTCATGATGAAAAGGATCGGGAATATGGTGCTCCCGATTAGAGGACGTGTCATTGCATTTGCTCCTTGGTCGGTAGACTTTGGAATCATGGTTTGCCGATGAGTTTACAATTCTATTTCTCATGTTGGGATCTTTTTGCAAGTGAACGGCGCTTTTCGTCTGCATGAGTCTTGGTGCTCACAGGGAGTAACGATGCCTAAAGAGAGATGGGGGATGTGGGGACGTCGAGAAGTTTTGAAGGCGTCGGCGCTGGCGCTGGGCGGAGCTTGGCTGGACGATCCGGTCGAGGCCTACCCGAGAACGGTCAATACGAATTCCAGTCCTTCAACTCTGAAGATCACCGATCTGCGCGTGGCCACTATCGTGAAGCCCGGACCAAGTCCCTGCCCGATTATTCGGATTGATACGAACCAAGGGGTTTATGGATTGGGGGAAGTCCGGGACGGCGCGAGTCCAACGTATGCTCTTTTCCTGAAGAGCCGTATCGTCGGCGAAAACCCATTGCAACTCGACAAGATTTTCCGCAAGATCAAGCAATTCGGCGGGCACGCGCGCCAGGGCGGCGGAGTATGCGCCATCGAAATGGCCTTATGGGACATTGCCGGCAAGGTCTATAACGCCCCCGTCTACGCGCTCGTCGGAGGTGGGAAGTTTCGGGACAAGATCCGGATCTATGCCGACACCACCGAGTCGAAGGATCCGAAGGTCTATGCGCAAAGATTGAAAGAGCGTAAGGACGTAATGGGTCTCACGTGGCTCAAGATGGATCTGGGAATCGAGATGGTGGCAGATACTGCCGGTACGGTCACCAATCCTACGGACCTGCAACAGTGGCAGCCGAACCAACTGCCTCATCCTCTGCTGGGCATGGAGGTGACTGACAAAGGCATCGCCATGCTCGAGACATATGTGGCCGCTGTCCGCGATGCTGTCGGGATGGAAATCCCACTCGCGATGGACCATTTGGGCCATTTAGGAGTGAAGTCGATCATCCGATTGGGAAAAGCTTACGAGAAATACAACCTGTCGTGGATGGAAGACGTGATTCCGTGGATGTATACGGATCTGCTCAAGCAAATTTCAGACGAGAGCCCGACTCCGATCCTCACGGGAGAAGATATCTACCTGAAAGAGCCGTTCCGAGTGCTGTGTGATAAACACGCAGTCAGCAAGATTCAGCCCGACCTCGCCACGGCAGGCGGAATTCTCGAGACGCACAAGATCGGCGACATGGCTGAAGAGTACGGCGTTCCCATGGCTCTGCACTTTGCCGGCACCCCGATTGCCTGCATGGCAAACGTTCACTGTGCAGCGGCAACACAAAACTTCCTGGCACTGGAGAATCATTCGCTGGACGTGCCCTGGTGGTCATCTTTGGTTGTCGAGGGAACCAAATCTGCGGTCGTCAATCATGGGTGGATTGATGTTCCGGACCGGCCCGGGCTCGGCGTCACTCTCAATGAAGAGGTAGTCCGACAAAACTTGGCTCCGGGCACAGGATACTTCGAACCGACTCCGCAGTGGGATCAGGAACGCTCTTGGGATCGGTTGTGGAGCTAGAAAGTGGCTTTCCAGGTGAGGGGGGGGCGATTGCTTCTATCTCAGCTATGGACCTCATCTAACGCCTCGGCAACTCGGTCCTGCGTCAATGATTGGAGCGGATCCACAGCCAGCCAACATAGAGCACCGAGCAGGCACAAAGCTGCCGCCACAAGAAATGAGGCAGTCCAGCCGTAGCGTGCCGCGATCCAGGGAGTGAGCGAGCCAGTTAGGGCGCCGCCAATCTGTCCACCCATGTTCATAAATCCGGATACCGATCCAGCCGAAGCGCCAGCAATGTCTGCAGTCAATGACCAAAACGAACTCTGAGAAAAATACAGTGCACCAGCGCCGCCGGCTAGAACGATACTTGCCAACCTGACCCCCTGTACTTGAGAACCGAAAGCGATGAAGATTCCGGCCACGCCCATGGCAAATGCGGCAACA
Organism: uncultured Acidobacteriaceae bacterium; assembly: GCA_963722365.1. GTDB lineage: Bacteria > Acidobacteriota > Terriglobia > Terriglobales > Acidobacteriaceae > Sulfotelmatobacter. The sequence goes on along the minus strand of CAVRLM010000009.1, from coordinate 133,083 downwards.
CCGCATCGACCCAACCGCGGTCCCCGCCACTTGGTGAGTCGATCGTTCACGGCCCCGCCTAGCAGGCAGCACACCAGCATCGCAAGGAAGGGAAGCATGGAATAGAAAGCACTAGCTTTGAGATCGAGTCCACGAACCTTTGCGAGGTATCGATAGAACCAGCTGAAGAAGATCCACGCTACGTAGCCGTAGCAAAAATAGCTGATGGTCACGGCCCAAACCTCACGGCTTCGCAAGACGCGTTTCCACGGTACGGGGAGATCAATCGATTTGCCCAGATTGGGTGAGTCACTTGCAACTGTGAGTCCGGATTGAATCGTCGTGAGCTCTGCGGCCGAAACCTTCGGGTGTTGCGCCGGATTATCGCGCGCGGCAAGAAACCAGACCCCTCCGGCGAGTAATCCGATGATGGCGCACACCCAGAACGATGAGCGCCAGCCGTAGTGAATCATGAGATAAGTGATGAGAGGGGGTGTAAGGCCAGCTCCGGCACCGACGCCGGCAAAGATCCAGCCATTGGCGATACCACGTTCGCGCACGGGGATCCAACGCGCAACGAATTGATTGGCCGCCGGATAAATTACCGCCTCCCCTGCGCCGAGAAGAAACCGAACGGCGACAAAAAGAATGAGAGCGCCGCTAACGTTGGCAGGAACAAGCGCGGTCAGAGCGGTGAAGATTCCCCACCAGAGAACTCCGGCGGTTAGGACACGTCGCGGACCAAACCGATCGGCAAGACGGCCGCCCAGCGTCTGAAACAGGGCGTATCCTGCGACCAACGCGCTGAAGACCTTTCCCAACTGCACGTCGGTCAGGTGGTAGGAATCGACGATCGATCCGCCCGCGATCGAGATGTTGACCCTATCGAGGTAGGACACGGCGCTCAGGACAAAAAGCCAGAACACCAGAAACCAGCGCACGCGGGTTGTCTTCGCCTCGGGCATTATTGTGAATCGCGATCGGACCTAGGCGGAGTGTCCGCGAAGGATGCCCGACAGCTGTTCAGCGACGATCTTGTCTTCGCCCGGCTGCAGCATAAACGAGCACATGGTGAGCCCAGGCCTGCCTTCACCGCCGCCGATGACAATCGAAGGCTTGGAATTCCGCAACAACTTCGAAACCTGCTTCGGCTCCATCGGAACTCTGGAATCCCATGAGATGTTCATATGGGGCACATGGTTCGCGATGTCAGGAACGAAGAACGAAGTGCTCACGCCGGGAATCTTGGTTAACTCGCGTGAGATGCGTTCGAGCCGGTCCTGCCATTCGTTTTCTAGTGCGTTATGGTCTTCCTTCAAATAGAGCTCAACCGCTTTGACCATTCCGATAATTTCTTCCTTGCCCACTTTCTGGCTGCGGCCCAGCGTGTCTTCATGCGGACTGTTGTTGAGCAGGGCATTCGCGACCAGTTCCTTGCGTCCGATCAGCAGGCCGGCGCACTGTGGACCACGCATCGCTTTTCCTCCACTGAAAGTGATGAGATCGTAACCCATGTTGGCGTAATCCCAGAGATGGGAAACCGGAGGCGTGTCGGCGGCGGCATCATTCATGCACGGAATGTTGTATTGCTTGGCCAGTTTGACCCATTCATCCACCTTGATTTGACCGGTGGCGTTCGCGAAGTTTGAAAAGTGCATCATCGCGGTGCGGTCGCTGACGGCCTGACGGAGTTGGTCGCGGGTTTCAATCTCGATCAGCCTGACGCCTGTGTTTCGCAACTGGTGGTCGAACGGGTTGCGATGCGATTTTTGAATAATGACTTCCGACTTCATTCCCGTCAGATCGGGAATTTGGCGAATTCGCGCTTCATCGTCTCCCGTTAAAATGCCCGCCAGTCCTGACTGTATTGCCGCAGCGGCACCCGACGTCACTAGTACGGCGTAGCCGTCCGGGAGTTTCAGCATCTCTGCGATGCGCTTGCCCGCTGCAACTTCCAGGTCAGGGATACTTACAAAATGACGCCCAGCCATTGCCATGACGGCTTCGAGTTCGGGGCGGAGAATGGAGCCGCCCAGCATCGTCATGGTGCCTTCGCAGTTAATTACTGTCGTGACTCCCAATTCATCGTAGGGATTACCCGTCTGGCCGAACCCGCTCACGGTGAGGCTGTCGGCAGCCGCACTTGAAGTCGAAGAAAGCTTGCGAGGTGCGAGGACAGACGCCACCATTGCGGCGGCAGTGCCCAAGAATCCACGCCGATTCCATGACGATTTCAATCGCATGAGGATCTCCTTCGCTCTGTTTTCTGCGTTACTTGCGCGTTACCGCAGCGATGCAGTTAATTTCGACCAGCGAATCGCCAGGCAGGGCAGCGACCGCAACGGTAGTGCGGGTTGGTCCACCGTGCGGAAAATAGCTGCCGAAAACCTTGGTCATCGCTTCCCAGTGCTCGATCTTCACCAGAAAAACGCTGGTCTGAACGATGCTGTCGATTGTTCCTCCGCCGACTTCCACAAGCTTCTTCACTTTGTCCATGACCATGCTGGTGTGGGATTCAATGGTCCATTCCTTCGGATCACGCGAATCGTGTGCGCCCTGGCCAGAGACATAAATCAGGCCGTTGTGAACGATCACCGGCATGATGACGTCTTTTTCACTGCCTGGCTTACCTTCGGCGTTCAACTTGCGGACGCCGTTTGAGTCTTGGGCGGAACTTTGGGCCAGTCCACGCGAGGGCATGGCGGCAGTCAGTCCTAATGCTGAAAGGAGGGAAGCGAAACGTAGAGCGAAGGTCCTGCGCGTCGAGGTCAAATTCATGGAAGTGCTCCTTTTAATGGGTGGAATGGATGGTCACCCACGTTATCAAAAACGAAAGTTCTGGATTATCGAATGAATCACAGATTTATGCAATCCCGCCTACTAAAGCCGCCCGAATTTCTTGACTGCCTGCACGATCGACTTCAATTGTTCAATGACTGCGTACATCGAATGCTCCTTATAGTCCATTTGCTGCGCGAGCGCGAGTACGGCCTGCGCCTGGGCTTTCGGCACAACGGCCACTCCGTCACTATCGGCAACAACGATATCTCCAGGATTCACCGGGACGCCATTGCAGAGCAATGGGATCTGCGCTCCTGCAAACCGGTAGTGATGCACCGAGGTGGAGGGAACAATTCCCGTGGCGAAAACGGGGAAACCAATCTTGCGCAGGTAGGCCACATCTCGCACTCCGCCATCGATGACCGCCCCGGCGTAACCGCGTGCTGCCATGGCGGTGCCCATCAGCCCACCCATTCCCGCGATGTCTTCTCCGTCCTCAACCACCATCACGTATACCGAATCCGTCGATCCTTGATCAATCGCTTCCAGCATTCCTGTGAGGGCTTGGGGATCTCTATTACCCTCGTCTTTCTTGAGTTGCACGGTGCGCGCATATCCGGCAAATTTGGAAGTAAAGATCGGCTGCATGTGATGGCTCATGTACATTTTCTTCCCGGTAGTCTGCTCGAGTGCATCGGAAACGGAAGCGACTTCCACACGCCGGAATTGTGCGATCAGATCGTCGTTGGTCCGTGCGGTCTCCGCTCCTTCCGGATTGGATTGAGCGCGGGCGAGACGGACTTGAACTGCCAAGGCTGAGATAAAGATCAAAGCTCCAAGAGTCACTAAGATGATGCGCAGTTTCGAATACGGGCGAGATGGAAGCATTCTCTCCTCCTGCTCAGATGTTTTCGCGGACTCTAACATTACCACCGCTACGCTCGAAAGAGAGTTCAGATCAGGGAGGCCAGAACTTGTTTTGTCACGAATTGCCGCCTGCCTGAGATAGAATGTGGCGGCTTGCCTATGCCGCCGATCTGCAAATCTTTGTCTTGCCTACTTGCGACTTGTCTTCTTTTGTCGGGATTCAACACATCCTTCTCTTCCGCACAGCAGAATTCGTCGTCAGTTCGTTCAACTGTTGCTCTCGAAGCGGGTAAGAGCACGTACAGCACCTCGTGCGCTGGCTGTCACGGACTGGATGGCCGTGGTAGCGATAAGGCGGCAAACATTTCCGGAAGTGCCAAGGTCCAGCATCTCTCCGATGCGCAACTGTCCGGCATCATTTCGAATGGTGTACCCGGAACCGGCATGCCGGCGTTTCGCGATCTCAGCGAAAAACAGACCCGCGCCCTGGTCAGTTACCTGCGGTCACTTCAAGGGAAGCTGGAGCGGCGAAATCTACCCGGTGACGCAGGACGAGGAAAGCAAATATTTTTCGGTAAAGGCGAATGCTCAAGTTGCCACACGGTTTCCGGTGAAGGCGGGTTCCTTGGGCCTGACCTTTCTGTCTACGGAGCAACGGCGTCGGCGGGTGCAATTCGAGACGAGATTGTTCGGGCACGGAGAATGCCGCCACAGGGCTATCGATTGGCGGTGCTTGTTACATCCGAGGGTGATCGGCTTGAGGGTCTGATTCGTAACGAAGACAACTTCTCAATACAGTTTCAAAATAAAAACGGCGGCTTCCATTTCTTCCAGAAATCTGAGCTGCGCAGTATCGATCGTATCGAAAACTCTTTGATGCCCACAGATTATCGAGAGCGCCTAAGCTCGGCTGAACTGAACGATTTGGCTAGTTATCTAATGACTGCGACTCCAGATGCGAGCAAGGCAGCAACTCCCCGCAAAAGAGAGGACGATTTCGAATGAAGCCCGGGCAGGCAATCCTGACGTACCTGATAACGGTTTTCTGTTTGTCGCTCAGTTCTTCCGGTCAGAAAGCGAAGGACTTTAAGCTTGAGCCGCTCTCTCCTAAGTTTGCGGAGATCATGGAGGGCGACGCGAAACTGGATACTGTTGCGACAGGCTTTGGCTTCACCGAGGGACCGATGTGGGATCCAGCGGGGTTTTTGTACGTTAGCGACGAGACTATTAATAAGATTTATCGGGTCTATTCGGACGGCAAAAAGGAAGAGGTCATCGCGCTGGGCGATCCGGACGGTAACACATTCGATCGCAGGCATCGGTTGATCGATTGCGCCAGCGTCTTGCGAGCGATCATCGAGGTAACTCCTGATGGGAAATATAAAGTTCTCGCCGACCGTTTCGAGGGGAAGCGGTTCAACAGTCCGAACGACGTGATCGTCGGACCGGATGGGGCGATCTATTTCACCGATCCAACCTTGGATCTTGTTGCCGGCGAAAAGCAAGAAATACCGTTTCAAGGGGTGTATCGGCTAGATGAGAAGGGAAATGTTCGTTTGCTGACGCGAGATCTGACGCAACCGAATGGATTGGCTTTTTCTCCAGATGGCAAGAAATTCTATGTGGACGACAGCGAGCGGCGAAATATTCGCGTCTACGACGTGAACACGGACGGAAGTCTGAGCAATGGACGTGTTTTTGGCGAGGAACCCGGGGGCAAAGACGACGGCGTTCCGGACGGTATCAAAGTCGATACGAACGGCAACTTGTTTGTGACCGGGCCGAAGGGCATATGGGTTTGGGATGCGAACGGGAATCACCTGGGAACGATCGTTATGCCAGAACAGCCTGCCAATTTGACCTGGGGCGAGAAGGACTACCGGACGCTTTACATCACGGCAACGACCTCTGTGTATCGCCTGAAAACAAAAACAAAGGGTTTTGTGCCTTACCTGGAACACTGAAGCGGTGGTGCGAAACTGGAATCATCAGCGCAGAAGCGCAAAGGCGAACAGGTCGCTTCCCGCACAGATTGCAACATACTGAACCCCTCCGACAGCATACGTCATCGGAGAAGCGTGGAATGACTGGCCAGTGTTGAAGTGCCAGAGAGGGTGTCCGGTCTTCGCATCCACCGCTTCCAAAGACTCGGCGTCATCTCCAAAAAATACGAGCCCACCCGCGGTTGTGAGGGTCCCTCCCCAGGAGTTGCCTCGACCCGTCTGGGGATAGCGCCAAATCTCTTTACCATCCACGGCGGAGAGTGCCAATAAGAGTTTCTGTGAGTGCTGATCGGGGGGGGATTTAGTTCCAGTGTTGTAGTAGGTCTCGCCTTGAACAAATGGTTGCGATTTCGCGAAATAAATATTGCAGTTTTCGAGAGCCATCACATAAAACAGTCCGGTATTAGGGTTGTATGAGGGAGAGAACCAATTCGTAGCGCCGACGATGCCGGGGCAAATGGTGGTGCCTTCTTTTGTTGGCACGCGGTCCGATAAAACGGGACGGCCAGATGAATCTATTCCTTTCGCCCAGGTTAGCTTCTCCACAAAGGGCCTAGCCCGCAAAAACTTGCCATTCATGCGATCGAGAACATAGTAAAAGCCGTTGCGGTTTGCTTGCACGAGCAGGTGCTGGGTCGCGCCATTCTCCTCTATATCAACGAGCACTGGAGTTTCGTTGGCGTCGTAGTCATACACGTCGTGCGGCGTGAACTGGAAGTACCACTTCAATTTTCCAGTGTTGACGTCGATTGCCAAGACGCTGGCGGTGTAGAGATCATCGCCCGGCCGTGAATCTCCGACGAAATCGGGAGCGGCATTGCTAGTTGTCCAATATAGGGTATCGAGTTCTGCGTCATAGGTGCCGGGCATCCACGTGGTGGCACCACCGTGCAGATACGAGTCTCCCGGCCAACTGTCAGAACCGAAATCTCCCGGACCGGGGATGGTCCATAAACGCCATCTGAGCTTTCCAGAGGCCGCATCGTAGGCGGCGATGAATCCGCGTACTCCCGAATCACCGCCGGATGTGCCGACGACCACCTCATCTTTGACGATAAGCGGGGCGCTAGTCGACCCGTAGTGCATCGCTTTGTCCGCGTATTGCACGTCCCAGATCAGATTGCCCGACCGGGCGTCGAGGCAGAGCAAATGCGCATCGTCGGTTTCGGAATAGACAAAGTTCTCTCTGACGGCTACACCGCGGTTGATGTGGCCCGCGGAATCATCCAGCAATCCCGAACTTACGGGACGAGTGTAGTGCCACAGCGCCCGTCCAGTGCGTGCATCGAGCGCGAACACGTCATTGGCGGACGTCACGTACATTACGCCGCGTATGACGACAGGAGTAGCTTCCAACCTTTGGGAATTGCCGGGGTGAAAAACCCAAGCTGCTCGAAGCTGGGTGACGTTTGTCGAATTTATTTCGCTTAGGCTGCTAAAACGTCGGCCCGTGTAGTCTCCGTTGTATGAGGGCCAGTTCTCGCCCACGGGTTTCATCAGCAAATCTTCAGCATTTACCCGTAGATCGGAACTTGCGGATGTACGCGTTTGCGCATCCAGCCGCTCTTGTCCAGTACAGGCGGCGAGCAGGAAAAGAATGATTGCTGCGGTGTTCCGTTTCATTTTATTGGTGGTTGTGGTTTCCCCACTTGAACTTCCTGCAGCGCGCCGCGATCGACTCCACTCTCGTCAACGAGGTGAATGGAAAGCCTTGAGATTGTTGCCGGCGGAACGATCTCAGTCTCAAGCGAAACGGCTTGGCTCGGATCGACCTCGAGCAACTTCGCCATTCCGATCGTGCGCCCGTGTTGATCGTAAAAGTGCGCGAGCAGGTGGCCAGAATAAAAAACTCCAAACGAACCAGACAGCTTGAGTTTGCCACCATCGAGGCTCGCTCTCACTGGATATATGACAATTCCGGCGTCGGTTACTCCGCGGAAGTCGCTTCCCGATCGAGTAGGAAACCACTCGGTCTCAAAGCTACAGCTCTCAGTGGGTCGGAGGTGGCACATCGGGCTGTTGAGTTCAGCTTCGAGGTAGTAAGGACTCGCATCCGGATCGGAACTTAAGGAGGGGATGCCTTCGTCGTTCAGCCTGACCTCCGGACCGTTTGTCCAGAAGATGACAGATGCCTTGCCTGGATAAGGCTTCTTCTCTTCGTATTGAAAGCGCTCAACCATGGCGTATTGGCTCTTGCGATCCACGACCGCGAGCCATCCCTCTGTGGAATCGAGCCACAACTCGGCAGCCATATGAGCGTAGTGCACGGCAAAAAGATCATCGGCTCTTACCGAAACTGCAGGATTTTCTGCGGGCCCGAAGCGAACGTGGTACCGGTTGAGATAGGCGCTGAACTTGTTCGCTGGAGTGAAGGTCCAGAAGTCATGATTCATTTGCGGGTTCTGTTCCGCGGATTGTGCTGGGGGAGTCGACGTGTCGTATTGCGAAACGGACTGCATCGACCATGCGAGAGTGTGGCCCGTAATGTTCTTCATCGCCGCGTGGAATCCGATGCGCGGTGAGTCGGCATCGAGACGGATCGTCCGAATAAATTGAATTCCAGTCTGTGGGTCCGAGGGACCGGTCAGTTCGATCTCGCAGGTCCGCCCTTCCGAAAGCTTTCGAAACGTAAACGGCCCGTCATCCAACAAGTCAGAATTGCCGACCCAATGCTGTTCGTCATTGTTTCCTTCGGGCAAAAGCCAAAGTTTGTCTCCTCCGTAGTTGAACCACTCGCTGGTGCTCGGGGGAAGGTATTTGCCCGCAAACTTGGGATTCACAAACAGGAACGGATGTCCGGCGAAAGTCACTTGCATCAATCGCCCACCATTCTGCGGTACGACGATCAACTGCACCCAGCGGTTCGAGAGTTGTTCCGCGTGCCAGCCTTTATAGTCAACGGCCTCGAGGTGGCAATCTGGATTCTTCGGGGAGTCGGATCGACCGAGTGCGGACAATCTGACGGTTGGCACAATTGCGAGTAGAACAAATCCTATCCAAGCGGTTCGTCTTCGTCTCAATGACACAGAATGGGGTGGCATGATCACTCTTCCCTGGGGGCGGCGGTTGCGAGGACTGAGAGTAGCACGCAGAACTTTCTCACGAAGGAGTGTATGTTTAAAACGAAATAAATGCCAATCAAACGAAAGATTTCGATTTGCGTCAAGCAAATTCTGTGATATACCAGCGTTCGCAAGTGGGGAAAGAGCATGAGCACACCTCTGGTGGGAATGAAATGGGCGATTGTTTTGTCTGCGCTGCTGATTTCGGTAAATCTCTCGGCCCAAGATCGCAGTGTTGATCCCACGTGGCTCCATCGGTATTTGCCTCGCCTGAGCGAGGCGAAAACTGATCTCTCCTCTGGAACCTGCCATTACAAGCCATTCTTCGGTTCCGGTGACGCGAACGACCGAAGTTTACGCAGCGTTTCTCGCTTCGCGGAGGTTTCGATCGATCCCCACGGTGCGTGCCAAAGTGTTCTATACGACCGTGAAGAAGAAATTGATTTTGTTCTGGAAGGTGCAGGAGCGCTGCTGTACGGTGACGATCCGCATGCGTTGCGCGCGAATGATTTTGTGTACATGGCTCCAGGAGTCAGGCATTCGCTGTCCAGTAATTCCGGCCAGGCCTTGCGCGTTCTCGTCATGGGCTTCAAGGTCCCTGGGATGATCGGAGCCCCGCTACAACAGCCGAGAATCATCAATCTGAAAGACGTGAAGGAACAGACTGTCGAGGGTCACCCAACCTCGGTTTTGTACAAATTGTTGGTAGGTCCGAAGAGCGGGAAGCGTGACGCGATCGACGAAGCCTCGGTTGTGACCAGTTTTTTCTGGATGGATTTTGCGCCCGGAGGTACAAACTTCCCGCATCACCACGAAGCCGCAGAAGAGATCTACTTCGTCGTACAGGGTGAAGGTGAGATGGTTGCTGGGAGCGGAATGGACGGAATCGAGGGGCGTTATCCGGCCAAGGCGGGAGATGCCTACTACTTCCGCCCAAACTGCACGGTAGGTTTCTACAACCAGAACAAGCCGGGAGCCAAGGCCTACATCCTCGCCGTGCGATCGAAGGTTCCTTCGAGCGCTGCAGAAGACTAAAGCCGAGCGACGTCAATGCGTTTGCTGGACAAACAGTGAGTCACCGTTGAACGAAGGAAAGTTTTTTCGAAGGAGGGATTGATAGCGATGCGGAGTTCCAGTCGGAGGTCATTTGTAAAATTCGTGGCAGCGGCACCACTTCTAAGCCAGATTGCTGTGCGGCAACTGTATGCTCAAGCTGCGACCGCTGCCGGACATGATCCGCGCCAGAATGTGTATACCCGCCTGGGTGTGAAGACGGTGATCAACTGCCGCGGAACATGGACGTATCTCAGTGGCTCGCTCGAGTTTCCTGAAGTTCGTCAAGCGCAAGTGGAGGCATCACAATATTTCGTCAACATGCTCGACCTGCAGCGGGCTGTGGGCCGGCGCCTGGCGGAACTAACGGGGGCCGAATCCGGAATCGTGACGTCCGGAGCAGCAGGCGCCATGGCAGCCGCTACGGCCGGATGCATGGCCGGCACCGATGACAAATACATCTGGCAGCTTCCGGACACAACGGGACTTAAACATGAAGTGATCATGGTCGGGGGACGGAGCGCCTTTGACAGCGCCATTCGGCTCACTGGGGCCAAACTCGTTCTGGCATATTCTCCCGAAGAACTCGCCAACGCCATCAACGAAAATACGGCGATGATCTACACCACCAACCTTGGGGAAAAGCTTCAGAAGGAATTGTCGATCGCGAAAGACCACAAGGTTCCCATGCTGCTGGATGACGCCGCCGGAATTCCCCCCGCAGACAATGCCAAGCTTTACGCGCGCATGGGAATCGATCTCTATTGTTTTTCTGGCGGTAAAGGACTCTCTGGGCCGCAGTGCAGCGGACTGCTATTGGGTCGTAAAGACCTGGTTGAAGCTGCGCTGCTGAATTGCAGTCCACGGGAGGGAGCGGTTTGCCGCCCGATGAAAGTTGGGAAAGAGGAAGTGATCGGGTGTCTAACGGCGCTTGAGACCTGGCTGAAGATGGACGAGAAGAAACTTTACGCAGAGTGGAACGGCCGTGTGGATCGCATTCGAAAACTGGTAGAGACCGTCCCCGGCGTTAAGACGGACACCTACACTCCTGACGATGGAAATCGTTATCCAACGCTGAAGATTTCATGGGATCAGCAAGCCTGGCGCTACAGCATCTCCGATTGTGTTCAGCAGTTGCGGGACGGGGACCCGGTCATCGAGGTTCTCGGAGCTGATAATCCTAGCCTTGTGAGAGCGGTTCGCGAGGGAAAGCCCAACCGCAAAGAGCCAAAAGGACCCGACCACATTGAGCTGGTCTCAATGACGATCAAGCCGGGAGAGGAAATCATTGTGGGACAGAGGCTGAGGGCCATTTTAGGCGCAGCGCAGAAAAAGTCGGCAGCGTAAAGGACGCGAGGGTGTCTTGAGACGGATTCATCCGAATCTCGGTTTGCGATTGTTAGCTATGGCTACCTTGCTCCCATGGTCTCTCAGTGCGCAAAATCCCGTGCGCTCCGTCGGCCCCGGGCAAGCTGCCGTTGCAACGAATCGTGCATACTCCCCCAGTGTGGACGCGGGAGATTACGTCTACATATCCGGATGCGGGCCTAGTCGCCCCGATGGAAGTGTGCCGTCGACTTTTCGTGAGCAAGCTAGGCAGGCACTGGATAACGTGAAGGTCGCCGTTGAATCTGCAGGATTGACCATCGACCACCTCGTCTACACCCAGGTTTATCTGGAAGACATCAGCAAGTATGGTGAACTGAATCAGGTCTTCGTTGAATACTTTGGGAAGGCGGGGCCTGCGCGCGCGGTGCTGGGGGTCGCCCGGGTTCCGGAATCGCCCATTGAGATCAGCGCCGTTGCGGTTCGAAGTTTGTCAGAAAAGAAGCCTGTCTATCCAGCGAATTACAAATCAAACGATCCTGCTCCGCCCGGGATGCTTACTCATGACAGGCTTTTCATTTCGAGCATGGCTGGCATTGATCCGGTCAGCGGCAAAGTTCCGGATGGTGCAGCGGCGCAGGTAGATCTGGCGCTTGACCGAGTTGAGGCTGTCGTCAAGGCGGCCGGCCTTGAACTTGGAAATATGGTGTTCGTAAATCCGTATCTTACAAAGGATATTCCAACCCGCGTTATGAACGAGCACTATGCCCGACGGTTTGAATTCGGAAACACTCCGGCGCGAGCCACAATCGAGGTATCAAGTCTTCCCGGCGGCGCGCACATCGAGTACACCGGAATTGCCGTACGAGATCTATCGCAGCGCAAGGCGGTGCGTCCGAAGAACATGCCGCCTAGTCCGACCGCCAGCCCGTGCGTTTTTGCGGGTGAGACTCTATATTGCTCCGCGAAAGATGGCTTTATTCCTGGACCACACGGCGGCGTCTACGCGACTAGTACACAGCATCAGTTGCGTCAGACGATGCGTAATCTTCTCGACAACCTGGAAGAAGCGGAAATGAATTTCAGCCAGGTTGTGGCCACGAACGTATACCTGGATGATCTGTCAGATTTGCGTGTCTTTGACCCAGTGTACTCGGTGTATTTTGGCTCGTCCTTGCCCGCGCGGACCATGGTCCAACAGCTTGCGCCCACCGAGCGCAAACCGGATACCGACGATCATTTTCCAGGACTGGAACAGGTGTCACTGATTGCGGTTCGGAGTCGACCTAAGCATTGAAGGACGCCACAATTCTGGGACGAAGCTGTGGGTTGAAGACAGCGTGCGCCAGTACGCTTTGTGATTCATATTTTCGCCGGGTTTGTTGGCGGCTGATTTGTGAAAGGAATTCTTGGATGAAAATGGAATTTCGTCTTGACTGTCGAGATGCTTCTGGGGCACTTTCTGATCTGACAACTTCCTACATCGCGGCTGCCACGTTCTTTTAGGGTTCAACACGAAGCCCTCAGTTTCGTACCTAATTGATCCCCTCAAGGCCTCAGGGTTTGGGTGTCAGCCCTTTGTCTACTGCTACTGCTCCCTCCAGCGACAACTACCGCCCTGACACCTGACGTCTGGATTCGGCTGTTTCTCACCTGCGATCGCGGCTTCCAGTTCATGCCGTATGTTTGGCGACATCTGCCTCATATCTCCTAGGTCACCGCTTCGTTACCCCTGTCCCGCTGCCAGCGGGACAAACCTGGAAACATCCTTCAGATATAGGTTTGCCGACATTTCGAAGCGAAAGTCTTCTCGGGCGGGAATAATTTCCTGCAAGATTTGTTTTCCATTACGAGCGTAGGGCTAGAGCAAAACTCTCTTGGGTTCAAAGCTTAAGACTCGAATCAGGCGATTTGAATTCGAGAGAGTTGAACAAAAACAAGGACGGGCGCAGCCATGGTACATCCATTCAACCTCAGGACGGGCCTGCTTACGAAACATGCTCAACATGTCGTGTTGATTCATTTTCCAATCGCTCTATTCATTACAGCAGTGGCCTTCGACTTTATGGGCCAGTGGTGCAAACGCGCCCGGCTTGCGGACGCAGCATACTACAACCTGTTGGCGGCAGCGATTTCCACGTTTCCCGCGCTTGTCACAGGAGTTCTGGCTTGGCAATTTCAATTTGAAGGTCAGAACCTGAAGGGAATTCTGCTGCTGCACATGGTCTTTGCTTGCGCTTCCACTGCAATGATCTGGTTGGCTTGGTGGACACATCTGCGCGCGCGGCGTCGTCCCTCAGCGTTGCCAAGATTTCGGCTGGCGATTGAAATGCTAGGCGTTTTGCTCGTTGCCCTGACCGGACACCTCGGCGGCTTTCTGAGCGGCGTAAACGGAACTGGCTAAGCCGCCTGTATTTGAGCGACCGGCAACCCGGAGAAATCTCCGCGAGGAAAACCGGAACGTTCGGCAAATGGAGATGCTAGTGGCTCTTTTCAATATTGGTGGGAATAAAAGCAGCCCGCGTAAGTTATTCACTCAGAAAGCGGCAAATCAGGAGTGCAAATGACAAGCAAGAAGCAAGATTTGATCGATGAGAAGTCACAGGCTCTTAACAATGACGGTGTCGACCGCCGCGGTTTCCTGAAGTGCATGGCATGGGCGGGCACAGGCCTGGTTTGGACGATGAGCGGCGGGATTCCAGCGTCGCGGGCATTCGCCAAGTTCCACGGTAAGGACGACCGGAAAAGCGGGGATTTCAGTTTTGTGCAGATCAGCGACAGTCACATCGGTTTCAACAAACCCGCAAATCCGGATGTCACCTCCACCCTGCAGTTGGCGATCGACAAGATCAATGCCATGCAGCGAAAACCGGACTTCATTATTCACACGGGCGATCTGACTCAGCTTTCAAAGCCGAGTGAATTTGACACGCTGGACCAGGTATTGAAAGGAGCATCGACGAAGCAAATTTACTTTGTGCCGGGCGAACACGACATGTTGGCCGACAACGGCGAGGAATACCTGCAGCGCTATGGTAAAGGGACGAAAGGAACAGGTTGGTACAGTTTCGATCATAAGGGTGTGCATTTTGTTGGTCTCATCAATGTAGCCAATTTGAAGGCCGGTGGCATGGGTTCGCTCGGTCACGAACAGCTCGAGTGGCTAGAGGATGACTTGAAGGGCCGCGCAGACAGCACTCCAATCGTGCTGTTCGCTCACATCCCGCTGTGGACTATCTATCCCGATTGGGGATGGGGAACCGATGACAGTGAGCAGGCATTGTCCTATGTGAGGCGTTTCGGTTCCGTCACCGTGTTGAATGGCCATATTCACCAGATCATGCAGAAAGTCGAAGGGCGAATATCGTTCCACACCGCGATGTCCACGGCATTCCCACAACCCACTCCAGGAACGGCTCCGTCGGCCGGTCCCATGAAGGTGCCGGCTGAGCAGCTTCAACGGGTTTTGGGCATCACCGACGTGAACTACCTGATCAGCGGTCGCAGCCTTGCAATCGTCGATTCAACTCTGGGAGACTCGGGCTCTGTGTCTCAGGGAACGAAGCCAGCGCCAGAGAGAGCTGAGTCAATCCATGGTGCACGGTAAAAGACCGACCTCGACAACAGGATCGCTAACAACTCACGAAGTCAACTTGAAAGGACAAGACAATGAAAAAGAAAATCTCATGGCTCGCCGCGCCAGTACCCGTATTGCTTGCAATGTTGCTCCTGCTTTCCGGATCCCGTAGCGTTGCCGAAAATAATGAACCTTCCGGAGCGAATGCAGAGGTAACAATCGACAACTTCAGTTTTGGTCCGCAGACGCTCACGGTGCCTGTGGGAGCGACCGTTACTTGGACCAACCGCGATGATATTCCTCACAACGTTGTCAGCACAGATGGGGTGTTCAAGTCCAAGGTCAAGGACACAGACGAGAAATTCTCATACACGTTTACGAAGGCCGGAACCTATTCCTACTTTTGCTCGGTCCATCCGAAGATGACTGGAAAGGTCGTCGTTCAGTGACGCAGGGATGTTAAGGTGACATCGATGGCAATTCTCTTCATTCCCGGATAGGCCAACTTGCTGGTCAATGCTGTTGTCCATAATGTCTCGGACGACTGACTGCAAACGTAGCGTGTGCAGGCCAGTCGGTGGCTAACATTGTCCTTGCTGCTGTCCGAGCGATTCGGGATTCGGGCGGTTTCTGCAACCGGCGATATGACCGCTAACTAACCTGGCTTGCAGAAGTATGGATTTGCCTTCGATTGTCACCGGATTCCCCACAAACAGACTTTCGAGGCTGCAATCGCATTCAGACTAGAAGCGCACCTCGATCTGTTTTCCATCGAACGCAATATGCTTTTTCATTTTCAAAAGTTCCACCTCGATGCTCCTTTGCGCTGGTGGAAGGAAACGAGAGCCCGGCTCAAGGCTCAACATCAGTGTGCTTTGAGCATCATCCCAGCGCAGACGCAATCCCATCCACTCACCTCTGCGGTAATTGAAAGAACGGCCATCGTCCTCGTACAACAGGAATGAAGAATCGGCACCAGGAAAGATGGAAATGGATAGCGGCTGATCTGATTGCTCTGCCGTGTATTGCTTCACTGGACCAAGGGGCACGATCGAGCCCGCGCGCACGTAGAGCGGAATAGTCTCCAAGTCGACCGGGCGCACGAATTCGCGGCCACCTTCGAGTCTCTCGTGTGTCCAGAAGTCATACCAAACGCCGCTTGGCAAATAAATCTTGCGAGAGTTCGCCCCTTGCTCCACCACCGGAGCCACTAGGATGTCGCGTCCCCATAAGTATTGGTCCGGGCACGCGACTGCTTTTGAATCGCCAGGATAGTGCAACCACAACGCGCGCATGACCGGTAAGCCGGTGATCGTGCACTCGCGCACGGCGCTGTAGAGATAGGGAAGCAGGCGGTAGCGCAGTTCGAGATACTTGCGGCAGATTGGTTCCACCTGTTCGTTGTGCAAGTGGCTCGCGTCTGGAATCGCTGCGCCGTCGTAATTGCGAATCTCTACGGGACCGGGGTCGCCAGTATTCCATCCCCAAGGGAGACGTAACTTCCATGTGCGGCCATGGGAGCGGAACAGGGTGCAGAAGGCTCCGAACTGAAACCATCTCAGATAAAGCTCAGCAGTGAAGTCTACTGTCGGGACGAAGCCTCCGATGTCAGTTCCCCAGTAGGGAATGCCGGTAAGAGATGTATTGATCGCAATCGGAACCTGCGTCTTGAGCGTCTCCCATTTGGAATACACGTCCCCCGACCAAAGAAACGATGCGTACCGCTGCATGCCGGCATAGCCGTTACGGTGCAGCGCATAGGGACGCTCGTTAGGTCGGTCAAGTTGGGGACCCTCCCAATGCATACGGTTGCGCGCGAGCCGCGAAGCAATGTCCAGGGGGTCTCCTTCGTCGGGCCACCAGCCATCGACACCCATCGTGAAGTCTTTGCGGTGGGCGTCCCAGTAGCAACTTGCCTGTGACGCGTCAAACTCGGATAACTTGCAGAGATCGTGAACGGAACGTTCGAGTTTGTCGGTGAGGATTACATCATGCAGCACGACGCGAAAATTATCTTTATGCAGTTCGTCGATCATCTTTGGCGGATCGGGGAACACTTGCTGATTCCAGGAGAATGACCCATTCTCCGTATTCCAGCCCGATGGACAGAAGCCCGTACCCAGGTAAATCAGCGCATCGCAAGGGAGTTTCTTATCGCGGAATGTTTTCGCCTCAGCGAGTACTTCGTCACGGCTTGCCAGGGTCCGATGGGATTGCTGATATCCGAGACTCCAGAGCGGGGGTAGCTCACCGTTCCCGGTGATGCGGGCATATTCGGCCATGATCGTGGCGGGGTTTGTCGAAGCGACGAAGAAGATATCGAGCGGGGATTGGGTGTTTGGGCTTGCAGGAGTGAACTTGGATTGAGGCCCCGTAAAGTCGAAGGTTCCAAATGGTTGATGGAAGAACATCGCCCAACCAGCAGTCCCGATGATCCAAGGAATGGGAACGCGACCACCGTGAGTTTCTAGATGATAGCCGCCCTGCCCGCTGATCATAGTATCGACGGAACCTCGCCGATCGAACTGCGGACCGCCCTCGCCAAGACCGAGTAGAGGGGATTCACCGGTCGCGAAGGAGACGACGCCGGTGGCACGCTCGACTGACAGCGTCTGGATCTCGACTCCTGCAGCGGTTGATATCACAAACGAGAGAGGGTCGAGAGACGCGCGAACCCGCAGGTTGCCGGATTGAATCGTTTGCTCCTGGTCCCCGCCATGGCGGCTCGAGATCGGAGAACCCCAGGAATCGCGCACGAGCGCGCCATTGAGAGGAATCTCTGCCACTTTTCCATCCTGGATTGCCAGGACTGACAAGCGGACGGTATGTGCGCTCACGGTGGCAATTTGGACCTCATATTCGAGGCCGCCTGCGGAACTAGATGGCGCTCCGACAAACTTCTCCGTCGGCAAAGCTATTGTCGCCGATAGTGCTGCGAGTTGTTTTAGAAGAGTGCGTCGGCTCGACTGTTTACTCATTTTGCAACTCGAAGAATGGTTGGTTAGTGGGAGTCGCGAGCAACACGCGAACCGCTCCGACCCACGAGAAAATCGAGATCGGCTCCTAGGTGCGCCTGTTGCACGTGCTGGATGTAAAGCCTCTGCCAGCCGCGTTCAGGGAGTGCAGGCGGTTTCCACAAAGCGCGGCGGGTTGCCAGGGTTGCGTCATCGACTTCCAGTCGAACCAAGCGCCGGGCGACGTCCAAAGTGATCGTGTCGCCGGAGCGAACCAAGGCGAGGGTGCCTCCGGCAGCCGCTTCGGGCGAGGCGTGCAGTACGACCGTTCCGTATGCGGTGCCGCTCATTCTCGCGTCAGAGATCCTGACCATGTCCGTGATTCCCTTACGCAGCAGTTTTGGAGGGAGCGGCATGTTGCCGACTTCGGCCATACCTGGATAGCCGCGCGGGCCACAGTTCTTGAGAACCAGGACACTACTTTCCTCCACGTCGAGGGCTTCGTCGTTGATGCGCGTGTGAAATTCCTCGATCGATTCGAAGACCACGGCTCGCCCTGTGTGCTGCAACAATTGCGGACTCGCGGCAGAAGGCTTAATGACGGCACCATCCGGCGCCAGATTTCCATGCAGAACAGCAATACCGGCGTTGGACTTGAATGGACTGGCAAACGTGTGGATCACGTCGGGATTCCAGCAAGGCGCCTCGGACACATTTTCACCGATCGACTTTCCATTGACGGTTAATGCGTCACGATGAAGTGCGCCCGCTCCGTCTAGCTCTCGAAGAACGCTGGGCAAGCCGCCGGCATAATAGAAGTCCTCCATAAGATATTTTCCGGAGGGCTGAATGTTGACCAGGCAAGGTAATGTCGAACCCAGTTGGTCAAAATCGTCGAGAGCAAGGGGCACACCCACTCGGCCGGCGATAGCGATCAAATGAATGACTGCGTTGGTGGATCCGCCGATGGCAGCGTTCGCGCGAATGGCGTTTTCGAATGCCTGACGCGTCAGGATGTGCGAAATCCGCAAGTCATCGCGAACCATCTGGACGATGCGTCGGCCGGTTAGCTGCGCAAGCGTGCTGCGCCGAGCATCGACCGCGGGGATGGCGGCGTTGCCGGGGAGGCTCATGCCGAGCGCTTCGACCATACTCGCCATGGTCGAGGCGGTGCCCATAGTCATGCAATGCCCCTTCGAGCGATGCATGCAGCTTTCTGCCTGAAAGAATTCCTCGACCGGCATCGTCCCGGCGCGAACCTGTTCGGACATTTGCCAGAGGCCGGTTCCTGATCCCAGATCGCGCCCCTGAAATTTCCCGGAGAGCATGGGCCCACCAGATAGGCCAATCGTAGGCAGATCGCACGAGGCGGCACCCATCAACAGGGATGGGGTCGTCTTATCGCAGCCCATGAGCAGGACCACTCCGTCCATGGGATTGCCACGGATCGACTCTTCCACGTCCATGCTGGCGAGGTTGCGAAAGAACATTGCCGTCGGACGAAGTTGGGTCTCGCCCAATGACATGACCGGGAATTCGAGAGGGAAGCCACCGGCCTCCCACACCCCTCGCTTCACAAACTCAGCAAGCTCACGAAAATGGGAATTGCACGGGGTGAGTTCAGACCAGGTGTTGCAGATCCCGATCACGGGACGGCCATCGAAAAGATCATGGGGCCAGCCCTGGTTCTTCATCCAACTGCGATACATGAAGCCTTCGCGATCTTGCCGCCCGAACCATGATTGACTGCGTAGTTTGGTCATCGAATGATCCTAAATGTTCTTTCCTTCGCGTTGCCGGTGCTAAGGAGCGTTTCGATCATACTGGAAGGAGGGAAGTAAACGTAATCTTAAGGAACTAATTAGACCCACTCAGTCAGGCCGGCAGGATCATTTCACAAATTGCAAACGATGGAACACAATGATGAGGGCTGAATCCAAAATGAAATACAACCGTCAGTAAACGATTACTGTGGATAGCGCTATAATTCCGAAACAATCGACTCGTCCCAACTGGGGGAAACGTTCATGAATATGAAAAGAGAGATGTCCCGCCGTCAGTTTGTGACCTCCGCGGCCGCGGTGGCTGCTATCTCATCTCTTCCCGCACGGAAAGCCATAGCTGCAATCGATGCTCCGGCAGGTACGGCCCAGGCCGAGGTCGCTCTAACTGACAAACCTGGTTGGCGTGACCAAGGAGTTGAGAACCTGGCGAAATCGCCTCACGCAAAGCTTCGAAATATTCCCGTGCGGGCGGTGACGATTGAGAGTGGCTTTTGGGGAACTCGGCGCGAAATTAACGTTAACGCGAGCATCCCGACTATGCACGATCTGCTTGAAGCGAACGGCCGCATGACGAATTTTCTTCGACTTGTCGGCAAGAGCGATGCGGCACAACGTGGTCCGGTATATTCGGACTCCGATGTCTATAAGTGGACAGAGGCGGTTGGATTTGTCCTGCAGTCCGGCGATCGCCCGAAGCTGCGACAGAGCGCAGAGAAGATGATTAGCGAGGTAGTGGCGGTGCAGGAACCTAATGGCTACCTGAACACGTATTACGTTGACGATCGGAAGTCGCAGCGGATGCTGCCGCAAACGCAGACGACCGGCCATGAACTGTACAACATCGGACACATGTTGCAGGGCGCAATCGCCTACTACCGCGCAACCGGCGATCGGAGGTTGCTTGACGCCGGCATTCGATTCGTTGACGACTTCCTGATTCCTAACTACGGTCCTGCACCCAAGAAGGCGATCGTGTCAGGACATCCCGAGATAGAGATGGCGCTGATTGAGTTGTACCGAATTACCGGTGACAAGCGGCAACTCGAACTTGCCGGGTACATCCTTCGGGGAGACAAACGGATCGACTTGCCAGAGCGCAGAACAATTTACATGTTCTCGGGCACGCCTTTCACTGATCGGACCAAACTCGAAGGTCACGCGGTTCGGGCCATGTATGCCTGCTGTGGGGCGACGGATTATTACATGGAGACCGGCGACGACTCCTATTGGTCAACTCTGAACAAGCTCTGGACCGACATGACCACCACCAAAATGTATGTCACCGGAGGGGTGGGTTCGCGAGCGGATGGGGAGGCCTTCGGCGAGGCTTACGAACTCCCGAATTTCCGAGCATATGGAGAGAGTTGCGCCGCCATCGGCAACATGATGTGGAATTGGCGCATGCTGGCGGCAACTGGAGACGCGAAGTTCACGGATGTCATCGAGCGCGCCCTCTATAACGGTATTAACTCTGGAATGTCACTCGATGGAGTGATGTACTGCTATCGCAACCCGCTCGCTTTTGATCCATCTGGCGGAGATAAGATTCGCAATCCATGGTACGACACAACCTGCTGTCCTCCGAATCTGGAGCGCACGTTCGGTTCTTTGCCAGGATATTTCTATAGCACGAGTGACGACGGGATATACGTTCATCTTTACGACAATTCGGAACTGAATTGGCATCTGGAAAATGGCACGGGCTTGAAGATTGCGCAGAAGACGAATTATCCGTGGGACGGCAACGTTGAGATGAGTGTGACGCCTTCCCAGCCTTCTGATTTTGTTGTCTATCTGCGGATTCCGGGATGGGTTGATAGTGCGCAGGTGAAGGTGAACGGCACCGCCGTGCCTGGCGCTAAGCCGGGTACCTATCTGCCCATAAGAAGGCGATGGTCTGCTGACGATCGCGTTCAGTTGCAGATGGAGATGGTGCCGCAGGTGCTGGAAGCGAATCCTCGGGTGGCGGATGACACGGGTCGAGTCGCCGTGCAGCGCGGACCACTCGTTTACTGTCTCGAAGAAGTCGATCAATCGAACGGGGTGATGTTGAGCGACGTGGCTCTGGAACTGGGAAAGCGCCCTGGTTCCGAATTTCAGACTGAAATGAAGAACGACCTTCTGGGTGGTGTTCTCCTGCTCCACCACACGGGCGTATCGTACGACCGCCCGACGTCACTTAGCACTCTATATCCGCGGTATACCGGAACCAACGAGAAAACCAAGAAGGTTCCACTGACCTTCATTCCGTACTATGCGTGGGCCAACCGGCAAGCAACCGCCATGCAGGTTTGGACTCAGGTGGTCCGGTCTTGAGGAGTGAGTTGCGGCATCGACATATTCTGGAAAGCACAGCATAAGCGAGGAGCAGGTTCTTTGTGCGATGGAGAATTGCTGTCTTAGTCAGCGCGGCGATCGCAATCAGCTATCTGGACCGTCAGACTCTTCCCGTTGCCGTTAAGGCGATTGGGAAGGACATTGCCCTTTCGAACCAGCAGTTCTCTACGCTGCAATCCGCATTTTTGTTCGCCTATGCGTTCATGTATGCCGGCGGGGGAAAGCTCGCGGACGCGTTGGGAACACGCCGTGGCTTTACGGTGATTATGATTTTCTGGTCTTTGGCCTGTGCGAGCCACGCGATGGCGGTGAGTTTTGCGATGCTTGTTATGAGTCGATTCCTCCTCGGGATGGGAGAAGGTGGGGGCTTTCCGGCGGCCACACGGGCAGTCGCGGAATGGTTTCCAACTCACGAACGGGCGAGTGCAATGGGCATCATCAATGCGGGAACGGCTGTCGGCGCCGTGATAGCTCCGCCGCTGATTGCTGTCATTCTGAGTTTCTTCAATTGGCGATGGATATTCGTGATCTCGGGCGCAATGGGTCTGCTCTGGACCGCCTGGTGGCGGTTGTCGTACGTGTCTCTCCAGCAGGGCCATGATGCGAATAACTCGGAGGGTGGCGACTCGGCGGCGCATGTACGCTGGATTGATCTATTGCGCATCCGCGAGGTTTGGGGAATGGTGGCGGCGAAATTCCTGAGCGATGCTGCCTGGTATTTCTATCTTTTCTGGTTGCCGAAATATTTGTATGACGCGCGCGGATTCGATATCAAGGCAGTTGGCGCGTTTGCGTGGATCCCGTATGCGGCAGCCGGTGTCGGATGTCTTGTCGGTGGATGGTTTTCGAGCTATCTAGTGCGCCGGGAGTTCTCGCTGAGTCTGGCACGGAAGTTGGCGCTCGGGTTGAGCGCTGCGGTGATGCCCCTGGTCATTTTTGTTCCCTATGTGAAGGTGTCATGGGCCATTGTGATCTTCAGCGTGGCGTATTTTGGACAGCAAAGCTGGTCAACGCTGGTGATGGTGTTGCCAACGGATCTTTTGCCGCGACGTGTCGTGGGTTCGGTCGCAGGATTGGTTGGGTTTGGTGGAGCGATGGGGGGAATCGCATTCGGGCAACTGGTTGGCTATCTGCTCGATCATGGCATTGGTTACGGTGTGGTTCTCACGCTGGCCGGAATGTTTCACGTCGTTGCCTTTGTTGTAATTCTGCTCGCAATTCCGATGTTCCAGCCCGAGGATATTGAGCGAAGATTGACCTATCAAGGAGCGCGATGAGGATCAAAGAAATTCGAACGCGCGTGTTCCGATGGCGAGGCAAGACGGTTCCGTTGCCACCACATTTCTGCACGAACCCAATGGATGCTTTGCAGTTTCCACAGGCATCGATGGGCACATTCACCTTCCACGGATGGCTCGTCGTCGAGATCTTCACCGACGATGGTCTCGCGGGAATCGGAAACGCTGCTCTCGCTCCGCAGGTCACAAAACAGGCGATCGATCTTTATTTGAAGCCGCTATTAATCGGGCAGAATCCATGGGATATCGAATTCCTTTGGCAGCACATGTATCGCAAGACAATGGCATTTGGGCGCAAGGGAATCGGGATGGTAGCGATTAGTGCTGTCGATATCGCTCTTTGGGATCTTTTGGGAAAGTCCGCCAAGCAACCTGTCTATCGGTTGTTGGGAGGCAAAACGAAGGAACGCATTCCTGTGTATGCGAGCCGCCTGTATGCCACTAAGCTCAGTGAACTCGCAGCGGAGTCCATGCGCTATAAGAATGAAGGCTTCAAGGCAATGAAGCTTCGGTTTGGGTGGGGCCCGGCGGATGGCGCGGAGGGGATGCAACACAATGTCGAGCTCGTGCGTACCGTTCGCGAGGCAGTGGGCAACGATATCGATGTGATGGCCGATGCCTACATGGGTTGGACACTCGACTACGCGAAACGAATGCTTCCTCTCCTGGAACCGTTTCACCTTGGCTGGCTGGAGGAGCCGGTTATTCCGGACGATATTCAGGGTTATGCCGAGCTGAAATCGTACGGGCGGATTCCGATCGCGGGAGGGGAGCACGAATTTACCTTGTATGGCTTTCGGGATTTGTTGCAGGCGCGAGCCGTGGATTACATTCAATTCGACACCAACCGCGTGGGTGGTATTACGCAAGCGCGAAAAATTGCCGCCCTCGCCGAGGCCTACTCGATCCCAGTGATTCCTCACGCGGGACAGATGCACAACTATCACGTGGTCATGGCTAGCTTGAATTCCCCAATGGCGGAGTATTTTCCCATGGTGGATGTCGAAGTTGGGAACGAACTTTTCTGGTACTTGTTTGCCGGTGAGCCGAACGCCAAAGACGGTTTCATCGACTTAAATGATCAGATTCCAGGATTTGGTCTCACGGTCGCGGAGACCGCGATGCAAGACTTTGAAGTGCTCGAATAGAAATACAAGGAGCGAATCAGAATTCATGACGCGGCTGGTTCAGATAAAAAAGGGCATCGTGCGACGTGTGGCGGTAGTTGAAGAACCTCAACTTCGTGTGCTCGACGGCTGCAATTCTGTCTACGAGCTGGCCCAATCCGCGATTAGGGAGCGCACGAGCCTCACCGATGTGGTGCGAAAGAGATTTACGAGCGAACGTTTGGACTATGACCGCATTTACAACGGTGAATCAGGATGGCACTTGTTGCCGCCGATTGACCATCCGGACGAGTGTTCTCGGTGCATGATTTCAGGAACGGGCCTTACCCATCTTGGCAGCGCGCGCGACCGGCAATCGATGCACGCCGTGGACAACAACGATATGACGGACAGTATGAAAATGTTTCATTGGGGAAAGGATGGAGGGCGCCCCGCACTCGGAGAGGTCGGGACCCCGCCGGAATGGTTTTACAAAGGCACGGGCGCAATGCTGCGAGGACATGGTCAGCCGCTCGAAACTCCCGGTTACGCCGAGGATGGTGGTGAGGAAGCCGAAATTGCGGGGGTCTACGTGATTGCTCCGGACGGATTGCCGTACCGCGTTGGAATGGCGGGCGGCAACGAGTTCTCGGATCATCGATTCGAGAAGAAGAACTATTTGAACCTGGCAGGATCGAAACTCCGAACCTGCGCACTGGGCCCTGAACTCGTCGTCGATCCAGAGTTTTCTTCGGTGTCGGCGAAGGTCAAGATTGATCGCGAGGGGAATGTGCTCTGGTCTGGCGGCTTCCGGACGGGCGAGGCCGAGATGTGTCATAGCCTGCGCAACCTCGAGCATCATCATTTCAAATTTGAGGCTCATCGCCGCCCGGGGGACGTGCACGTTCATTTTTTCGGAACCGACTGTTTAAGTTTCGGAGCCGGCGTCCAGTTGCAGGATGGAGATGTGATGGAAGTCAGGTTTGAGGGCTTCGGGCGTGCGTTGCGCAATCCAGTTCATGTCGCGAAGTCGGGGTCCACACCAATCGAGGTCAGTTCCTTAGGGTGAGAGTTCGATGTCAAAACCACGCGTAGCGGTGCTAGGACTCGGCATAATGGGCGGAGGAATGGCGACGCGGTTGCTCTCCGCGGGCTTTCCGTTGTCGGTCTACAACCGAAGCCGCGATAAGAGTGCAGTGCTCGCTAAGGGTGGTGCATTCGTAGCGGCTTCGCCACGCGAGGCTGTAGCTCGGGCCGAGATCGTAATCAGCATGGTGGCTGACGATATCGCATCTCGGACCGTGTGGCTTGGGAACGAAGGTGCATTGGCGGGTGCGCCTGCGGGGTCGCTTTTACTCGAATCCAGCACGCTGTCGGTTGAGTGGGTCAGGGAGCTCGCGGCCTTGGCAACCGAGAAGAAATGCGAATTTCTCGATGCTCCCGTAACTGGAACCAAGCCACACGCGGCAGCGGGCGAGTTATTTTTCATGGTGGGAGGCTCGCCTGAGGGATTCGCCCGCGCCCGAGAAGTTTTGTCGGTCCTGGGAAGGGAAGTGGTGCACCTCGGTCCGAATGGCAGTGGCGCATTCCTAAAGCTAATTAACAACTTCGTGTGCGGAGTGCAAGCAGCCTCTTTCGCCGAGGCCATGGCATTGGTCCGTCTAGGTGGCCTTGATCGGGAGAAGAGCGTTTTCGTTCTGTCAAACAGCGCGCTCGCAAGTCCGCTAATCAAGAGGATGGTGACTGCCGTGACCGCGGATGACTTCGCTCCGAATTTTCCCCTCAAGTTGATGGCGAAAGATATTGGATACGCTATCCACGAAGGAGAGCGGTGCGGTCTTCCGCTGCAAACTGCCGCTGCTGCGCTCGAGGTTTTCAAACGCGCCGTTCGCCAGAGCCTGGGTGATCAGGATTTCTCGGCGGTTGTGAAGTCAGTAGCAAAGAACTGAGTTTGCGCAGGCACGCTACCACGCCAGGCGGATCAGCGAAAGACTTTGCCGCGGCAACCCAAATTGCAGATGCACCGATCCGTTTTCAATCGCCATTGGCTGCGGCGAGCCAAGAAGTTGTAACTGTCCTGCCTTCTGCAATCGTTGGGCCTGTTCGACCGATGGCGACTGAGGCGATCCCATTTCCTTCCAGGCAGCAAAAGCATTGCTGTGACTGGAGTCGATGCGAAAATGCTCGAGCACTCCCGATGTTGGTGGCAAGGGGAGGCCATCGATTTGCACTTCGATCGAAGCAAGGGAAGCTGCAATGTCGTCGTCGTGATAGTTCCAAATCAAGAGATCTACTTCGTGATTCTTTCGAGCAGCGATCACGTTAACGTCGGGATGGCCTCTGACGCCATCGCGCACCACGTCTTCTGTAGGTAGAGCTCCGGTACTTGTTGCCTTCACGCGCTCAGTTCCCATCAGGCCAAACATTCGGAAGGCATTCAGTACAGGTTTATCGATACCATCGGTCGCCAACTCGCGGAAGCCTTCGAACGGGGGTTGATCCTCGAATTCAAAGGCCCACGTCACCGCGCCGAGAAAATTGACGTGAGCGCTTTCCGCTAAACCATAAATCCTGTCGAGAACCTCCGCCGTGTAAGCCGCGTACAAGGGGCCGTTCCGATAAGAATTCTGGGGGTTGTTCCTGGCGGAACAGGCAGCACAACCTTCTGGGTCTGACTCCCCCAGAACAATGGGTGTATGACGCCACTCAGGAAACGACTGCACAATCCTGAAGCCCTCTTCGATTGCAGCGAGTTGATGCGCAATACCCATCCGAACGTGACCGCTTTCCCACGCTGGTGAACCTTTGGGATGAAATGCAATGAAATCCAGGCGGGAGCCGATCTCTCCAGTCACAAAGTTCTTCTGATGGGCACAGTGCTCCAGGAACAGACGCAGAAATTCAGCCGCCCTAGGAGAGGCCGGACCGGTACTGTCGGGACCACCAATCCGCGCCTCCGGCAGAGCACGCGAGATTGCATCGACGGAAACATCGTAAAGCTTGAAATACTCTTCCGGTGTTCCTTTCCAATACCCGATGTCGGGCTCATTCCAAACTTCCCAGAGCCAGGACTTAAGTTCTGCATCACCATAGCGCTCACGCAAATGACGGACAAGTTCGAAAACGAGTTGCGACCATTTCTTATAGTCTTTGGGCGGGTACGCCCATCCGGTAAAGAGTTCCCCCTGAGGGAAGCTGTGGCGATAAGGTTCGGGGTGGGTAGACAAAGCCTGTGGCATGAATCCGACTTCTACTAGAGGCTTGATGCCAGTGGCGTGAAACGTATCGAAAATCTGATCCAGAATAGTCCAGCTATAGACAGGGTTTCCGGCCGTATCTTCCGTGTAGACATTCGTCGAGCCCCATTTCAGAGATGCGGATCCATCGCCAGTCGTCAGAAGATTGTGCACGCGCACGTAAACTGGAGCCGGACTGAGAGCCGACAATTCTGCAAGAAGCTTCTTCCCATTCGGAGCGTAGGTGTAGTTCGGCTCGTCATATCCGAAGAAACTCCAGATCGGAGACAACCTTCCATCTGGCTGGTCCGCGTGTACGCGGACGTTGACGACATCTGGAGTGTCTTGTGCCCACGACAGGGCTACCGCAACGAAGGCGAGCAAAGCCATCGAACGAAGCATGCGCCTCTTTTGGAGACAGCAACAGAGGTTCTTGATGCGTTTGACTTGTGCGAGCATTTCAATCGGAATGATCCGGGCTAGATTACTATGCGATGCGGCTCCGTCTGAAGTATAAAGACGAGAGATGGTAGTTGAGAACATCGCCTCAAAATCGATGACGTGTGTGTTTACTTGGAAGAAACTTGGTCTGCCCCTTGTGGTCGCGATGCTCCTGTCCCCCATGTTTGGACAGGCAGCGAATGATCGAATCAGCGCGATTACCTCGGCACTGCGCGGCGGAGAATTCGACCAGGCGTTGCAGCTGATCCAACCCGCGTTGCAGGAGTCGCCGAAGAATCCCCAATTATGGATGTTGCAGGGGCTGGCTTATTCGGGAAAAGGAGACGCGAAGGCTGCGCTGTCTTCCTATCAGAGTGCGCTGAAGATTGCGCCCGATTATCTACCTGCCCTCGAGGGCGCCGCGCAATTGGAGTACGAGGCTGGCAGTCCTTCGGCCGTTCCATTGTTACAGCATGTGCTGCGGCTAAGTCCCAATGAACCCACGAGTCATGCCATGTTGGCGGTTCTTGCGTACAAGAAGCGAGATTGTGCGACAGCGGTAGAGCACTTCGCCCGGAGCGCTTCAATTCTTGAT
Organism: uncultured Acidobacteriaceae bacterium; assembly: GCA_963722365.1. Classification (GTDB taxonomy): domain Bacteria; phylum Acidobacteriota; class Terriglobia; order Terriglobales; family Acidobacteriaceae; genus Sulfotelmatobacter. The sequence continues at coordinate 104,684 of CAVRLM010000009.1, read as the reverse complement.
TCGCAGCCCGGAGCTCTCCAGGAGTATGGCGCTTGTCTGATGCAGCTCAGAGAGACAGAAAGAGCAATTTCTGTCTTTCAGCGGATATTGGTGTCTCATCCCGACGATCCACGCGCCCGACGGAGTCTCGCGGTCGTTCAACTTGAAGCCGAACAGCCGGAAGCTGCGCTCGCTACGTTGCAGCCTCTTTTGTCGGCAGGCGAGCCCGATGTGAGCACGATGCAATTAGCAGCCGATGCCTATGAAGCGAATAAGGACACGCCAAATGCCGTCAAAACTCTCCACGACGCCATTGTTAAAGACCCGCATAATGTTGCTCTCTATGTGGACTTTGCAAACCTCGCGATGACGCATCAGTCGTTTCAGGCGGGGGTTGACTTGATGAATTCAGGCCTCACTCTGGAACCCAAGGCCGCAGATCTCTACCTGGCACGTGGAGTTCTGTATGTGCAGATGGCCGATTTCGCGAAGGCGGAAGCGGATTTCAAAAAAGCCGAAGAGTTAGATCCGCATCAAACCCTGAGTGCCGCGGCCCAGGGAATGATCGCAGAGGAGCAGAACCAAAATGATCCCGATCGGGCTCTGGCAACGGTTCGCTCAAAACTCGCAAAGAAACCTGGAGATGCGTTCCTTTGGTACCTGCAGGCGGCCATCCTGGCGCAAAAGGCTCCCGAGGCAGGGAGCGCCGAGTTTCAGCAGGCGGTGCAATCGGCGAAAAAGGCGATAGAGTTGCAACCCACGCTTTCGGTGGCGCACAACGTTTTGGGGAAACTTTACTTGCAGGCAGGGCAAGACACCGCTGCCATAAAAGAGTGCCGGCTTGCTCTACAAGGGAATCCAGCCGATCAGACCGCCTTGTATCACCTGATCGTTGCGCTGCGAAAAACGAACGATCAGGCAGAGATTCCGGACTTGCTGAAGCGACTGGCGAAAGCTCGTCAGGACGCTACGAAGCAAGAGGCTGAGCACAACAGATACAAGCTCGTCGTCTCGCCGGGCAAGGAGTCGAATTAGCCCAGTAAACCTTTACTCAAACCCGTATCGCCCTCGATAATGTTGGTGCGTACCAGTACACCGACTATGGCCATCACCCGCCGTTCATTCGTTCTGTTTTCTCTTTGTGCATCGGTCCAGCAGTTACTTGGCCAGCAGCAGGGAATCGCTACACGAGATGTCAAGGCGCAAGCCAAACCGGCTCCTTCGGGTCGGCCATTCAATGCGCATTTCACCGACGTTGCTAAGGAAGCCGGCTTGCGTATGCCGGTCATCTATGGAGGCGTGGACGCCAAGAAATACATCATGGAAGCCAATGGGTGTGGTTGCGCTTTCATTGACTACGACAACGACGGTTGGATGGACATTTTTCTACTTTCCGGCACGCGACTGGAAGGTGATCCGCCGGAAGCGACCAATCGACTTTACAAGAACAATCGCGACGGAACTTTCACCGACGTGACGGAGAAGGCTGGTCTCAAGGCTGCAGGTTGGGCGAATGGAGTCTGCGTTGCCGACTACAACAATGACGGCTTCGACGATATCTTCTGTACATACTTCGGACAGAACCGCCTCTATCGCAACAATGGCGATGGAACGTTCACAGATGTGACCAAGCAAGCCGGACTTTCGGAGCCTGGTCCAGCACGCTGGGGAGCTGGATGCGCCTTCCTGGACTATAACCGCGACGGTCATCTGGATCTCTTTGTCTCTAATTACATTCGATTTTCGTTTGAGCATGCCCCCGCCCCGGGCGAGAACTCAACCTGCAACTGGAAAGGCATTCCGGTCAATTGCGGTCCACGCGGGCTCCCTACGGGCAGGCATTCTCTTTACCGCAACAACGGCGATGGGACGTTCACTGACGTTACGAAGCAAGCTGGCATCGCGGCAGCAACCGAGAGCTACGGGATGACGGTGGTCACTGCGGATTTCGACGAGGACGGTTGGCCCGACATCTTTGTGGCTTGCGACTCCACTCCCAGCCTCCTTTTCATGAACAATCATGATGGAACGTTCCGCGAAGAGGGCGTAATGCGCGGGGTTGCGTTGAGCGACGACGGGATGGAACAAGCTGGTATGGGGGTTGGGATCGGCGACTACAACCTCGACGGGCACCTCGACTTGTTCAAGACGCACTTCATCGGCGACACCAGTGGTTTCTATCGTAATGATGGAAAGGGGAACTTCGACGAAGTGACCCGCTTGGCAAAGGTCGGAGTGGAAACTCGTTTTACCAGTTGGGGCGCGGGAATCGTCGACCTCGACAACGATGGAAATCCAGACGTGTTGTTCGTTACCGGAAGTGTCTATCCGGAAGTGGAACGCAAATTGCCACAGTATCCCTACAAGACTCCGCGTGTTTTGTTTCGTAATCTTGGAAACGGTACTTTTGAGGAACTGGATTCGCAGGCTGGGGATGGAATCACGACATCACACAGTAGCAGGGGATGTGCTTTCGGGGATTTTGACAATGACGGCGACATGGACATTCTGATCGTCAACCTGAATGAGCCTCCCTCGCTTTTGAGAAACGATCTGAAAGAGAAGCAGAACTGGATCAAGGTCAAGTTGGAGGGCGTGAAATCGAACCGCAGCGCGATCGGCGCCCGAGTCTTGGTTCACTATGGCAACAAAGTACAGGCGCAAGCAGTCGTCAGCCAGTCGAGTTATTACTCGTGCAACGATTCGCGGCTGCATTTCGGTCTGGGTGCATCTGTGCAGGCGGATGTGGACGTGTACTGGCCCAATGGTCTACACGAACAGCTCAAGAAGGTTTCTGCCAACCAGTTGATAACCGTGCGGGAAGGTTCGGGCGTCGTGAGCAATAAAGGCTGGAGCCGCTCCTAAGTGTTTTTGGACCCTTCGTTGATTGACCCAGGGGAGACAGAACTTGAGAGTGATGTTCGACGAAAAACTCTTCCAAGCATCTGTAACCAAAAAAGTTCTTGACAGTCTCCGGCGGTAGTATTTATACATTATCCGCTGAAGTAAACGTTTTCTCAGGACTCTGAAACCTGCGTTTTCATGTAAGACGCTTTCTGGAGGGGAATCCATGCCGAGAAGCATGATGTCTCGCCGTTCGATCTGGTTGTGCTCCACCGTCCTCGTCATTACCGCCAGTGCAGCTCTTGCACAATTCACAGCCAGCATTCAGGGAGACGTTAAAGATCCAAGCGGTGCGGGCGTCGCCAAGGCCAAGATTGAACTTGTGAACACGGCGACTGGAGCCACCGCGGTGGCGACGAGCGACGAGTCAGGCAACTACAGTTTCGTGAGTCTTGCGCCCGGCAGGTACAAGATTACGGCGGAATCGGCTGGCTTCTCGAGATCTGAGGCGGACGTCACTCTACTGACCGCACAGAATTTGAACGTGCCTATCACTTTCAAGGTTGGCTCAACGTCGGAGTCGGTTGTGGTTACTGCAGAGGCTCCCATAGTTGACACCGCGGATAGCCGTACTCAGTTGACGATCGAGAATCGGGCGGTTGCCCAGTTGCCCATCATCGGCCGCAACCTTGTCACACTGGTGACCATGGCGCCCGGAGTCTCAGGCTTAGGAACGAGCACGTCCGGAAGTCCGGCATCGGGCGTCGATAACTACTCTACGGAAGAGCAAGTGGACGCCAGCGCAAACGGCCAAGGTCAAAACAACAATCAATACGTGGTCGACGGTCTTGACGTGACCAGCGGTATTCGCCAAGGTGTCTTGAATTTGACTCCCCAGCCCGAATCGATCCAGGAAACAAGTATTCAGGTTAATACGTTCTCAAGCGAATATAGTCGCGCTGCCGGGCTCCAAACGATGTTCACTACAAGATCTGGCACCGACAAGTTCCACGGTTCGGCTGCGGACTGGTTCAACTACCAGGGGATGTACGCGAACCAACACTTCGTGAGTTCGGCTGAGAATCCTTACAAGCCGTTCCACTCGAACAATATGGACTTCGCGATTGGGGGACCGATCATTCCCCATCACAACAGCTTCTTTTACTTCGCAGTGGAGCCATTGCGATCTTCCTCGAGCGCGGGCGGGTCGGTCACATTCGCGGCTCCAGAATTCATTTCTTTTGCTCAAGCGGCGTATCCGAATACAGTGGGAACCCATGTCTTGAGTACATATCTGCCGAGTGGAGTTGGTGGTACAACTGTCCTCCAAACCGGACAAGATGTGTTCGGCTCGGATCCAGGTGGTTGCGGAATCACCGCCGGGCAAAATGGGGTGCCGTGCACACTACCCGTGATTGATCAGGGTTCCTTTGGCGCAACCTCAGTACGCAACGGCACACAGTACTTTGCCCGCATCGATCAGGGCTTCAAGAGTGACAGGATTTATGTCAGTCTTTACCGGACTCTCCTGCTCACCGGCGCGCCGTCCTCGATGCCGCAATTCTCTGCGTTAAACAATACCTGGCAGGTCGCGGGGCAAGCAACATGGACGCATACTTTTTCGCCCAACACCCTGAATGACTTCACTGCCGGTCTGAGCAGGGTGGAAGGTGTTCTTGGCAGCGGTGCGAAGGACTACACCGTGCCATCCATCTCAGTAAACGGAATTAACGCGGATTCCGGACAGGCCTACGGCGTTGGCTTCGCGCAAGGCGACTTTATTCAACACAACTATCACTGGCGCGACGTCCTGACGCACGTTAAAGGCACGCATACCCTGAAGTTCGGTTATGAAGGATGGTATGGGGATGACGTCGAACCGTTCCAAGGACCGTGGTCGCAGCCGAAGTTCTCGTTCGGCAATCTGTTGACACTGGCACAGGATGCTCCTGCGAACGAGAACGGCGTCATGTACAACCCTGCGACCGGTCAACAGCAACTATGGAATTGGGACGCAGCGTCGCGCACTTTTGGCCTATTTGTTCAAGACACCTGGAAGGCGAGAAGAAATCTGACTCTGACCCTGGGATTGCGGTACGACGATAGCGGCAATCCATGGTCTAAGAGCGACGCAACGGTGTTTGGAAACTTCTACCTGGGAACAGGCGTTACCCAGCAGGAACAGATCGCAAATGGCTATGCAAAGGCGACGCACAACGCACTGCTGCATTCGGTGAATAATCTGTTCAGTCCGCGCCTTGGCCTCGCCTGGGATCCCACAGGAAAGGGCGACTGGGTCGTACGCGGCGGTTTTGGCATCTATAACAACTGGTTGACGTCTGCGAATGTGCAAGAAGAATTCCGCGGTAGCCCCCCCGGTTTGGTTTTGCCGACCTTTTTCGCGGGTGGGACCGCAAGCGCGCAAGCTCCGATCTTTGTTCTGGGAAACAGCAGCAAGCCACCCTTCGGATTCATATTTCCGACCTTCGGGCCTGGGACTGGTCCTAACCCACAATCCGGAGGCGGACTCAACTCCCAGGGGGGAGTGGTTGGGGCGGGCTTTGCGATCGGAGGCATCAATCCTCTGCTGAAGTCCCCGAAATCGAACATCTGGTCGGCGAGCGTGGAGCGCAAACTTGGCAGCTACTTTGCTGCCACAGTTGGTTATAGCGGATCTCACTCCTACGATATTGTCGGTAACGGCAATTCGATCGGAAACGTGTCCTACGGAGTGGACATCAACGTTCTGCCAAACGATCTGCTGATCCACAACAGCGTTGCTCCGACCCGACTCAATCCGAGCTTTGGATCAATCAGCTATGCTGACAATGACCGCTATGGCAACTACAACGCGATCTACTTTGATGTGAAAGGACGCTTCTCGCGCGGGTACGTGGATGCTTCCTATACTCGTTCGAAGAGCAAAGATGATGCCCTCGCTTATCCGTCTCCGCTGAATCCGGCTCAATACTACGCACCGTCGATCTTCGATGCGCCCAACCGCTTCTCCCTCAGCTTCAACTACTCCATAAAGGGGCTAAACGGCGGAAAAGGAGCAATCGGCTATATCACCGGTGGTTGGGGAATTAGCGGGACAAGCATCTTCCAGTCTGGTTACCCGATGACCGCTTCCAACTTTAACGCTTACGTGCCCGTCTGTGATCCGACAAATGCAAATCCTTGCCCATCGGCTGCCAATCCAGCCACTGGCTATGCACCCGGAAGCGGAGATTACAACGCCGACGGGAACAATCTCGATTACCCCGACGCAAATAGCTACCACCAATCGACGAACAACAGAGACTGGCTGACGGGAGCTATTCCCAAGAGCGACTTCGGGATTCCCTCTTTCGGTACGGGCGGCGGGAATGAGAAACCGATGCAGTTCCGGCAGCCAAACTTCATTGAGACTAACGTCAATTTCTACAAAGATACGAAGATTACGGAACGGGTTAATTTTCAATTCCGGTTCGAACTCTTCAACCTGTTCAACCGAGCCAACTACGCCAACGTCGACATGAATTTTCCAGATGGAAACTTTGGCGCCGCCACGGGATCGCATGAGCCCAGATTTTGGCAATTGGGAGGGAAGATCTCCTTCTAAATTACCGCAAGGCGGTACGGCGGCTGATGCGCATCCTCCGAAGCGCGTCAGCCGCCTACTGTTTGCGGATGAGGATCCCCACCGAAGTCTCACTCTGAGGCTCGCATTTCGATTCGGACATCCTGCCATCGATTACCATGTTTCCAGTGTGGCTCCAGAGATCTGAGTGAATTGCTTGAAGATCCCCGCGCCGGCAATGACAGAAATGTTTGCCATTCGAAAGACCACCGTCCATCTGGCCCTGATCCTCGTGGTTTCGATTGCGTTTGCTCAAACCACGCAAGATCGAATCGCCGCCATCGCGGCGGCTTTGCGAAACCAGCAATTTGATCAGGCTCTCGAACTTCTCCGTCCATCGTTGCAGCAATTCCCCGGGAACGCAGAGTTGTGGACCATGCAAGGTGTGGCTTACGCAGGGCGAGGACAAAGGAAAGAGGCACTCTCGTCGTTTCGCAGCGCGCTGAAGTTATCGCCAGACAACATCCCGGCGCTGCAGGGAGCCGCCCAAATCGAATACGAGGCCGGCAATCCGGCGGGTATCCCCATCATGCAGCATCTACTTCGTCTGCGTCCCAAGGACGCAACCACGAACGCAATGCTCGCGGTCCTGGAATATCAGCAAGGCAACTGCAGGGCCGCAGTTCAGCATTTCGCGGCGGCAGGCGCGCTATTTGAATCAAAACCGGAGGGACTGCACGCCTACGCTACCTGCCTGGTGAAGCTGAAGCGATTTGATGACGCTGCTGCGGTTCTCAAGAAGTCTCTGGCTCTCAATCCTACGGATCGATCAGAGCGGCAACTGCTGGCGGCTATCCAGTTGATGGCGCATAAGCCACAGGATGCGCTTGCGACCTTGGATCCGTTGCTCGGGCCGAATAGTGCAGATGCTGGTGCGCTGGATCTTGCGTCCGCGGCATACGAAGAGGCACATGATACCGAGAGAGCGGTCGAGAGCCTACGACAGGCGATTCTGCTCGACCCGCAGAACGTTAATCTATATCTGGACTTTGCCGCCATTTCGGCCACCCACCAGTCTTTTCAGGTTGGGATCAATGTCGTAAATGACGGGATCAACCTGCAACCCAAAGCGGCACCGTTGTATTTTGCCCGGGGCGTCCTGCATGTTCAGTTGGCCGAATACGATCAGGCCCAGTCTGATTTCGAAACGGCCTACCAGCTTGATCCGACTCAATCCTTGAGCACCGCCGCACAAGGGTTAGCGGCGGTCCAGCAGAACGATCTAGACCATGCTCTTGCAGGTGTACAAGAAAAGCTTGCACGCACGCCCAACGATCCGATTTTGCTCTACCTGCAGGCCGATGTGATTACGCAGAGAGGGGCGGAGCCGGGGAGCCCGGAGTTTCAAACCGCAATGCATTCTGCCAGGAAATCCGTTGCATTGCGTCCCACGCTCGGGCCCGCACGTGGGGTGCTTGCGAAGCTCTACTTGCAGTCAGGACAATATTCGGACGCCATAGTTGAATGCCGGAAAGCGCTCGAGATTGATCCGAAGGATCAGGCAGCGCTATATCACCTGATCCAGGCATTGAGGAAAAGTGGCAATAAGAGCGAGATCCCCGATCTCCTGAAGCAACTTGCGCTGCTTCGCCAACAAGCAACAAAAGAAGAACGGGAGCAGTACCGCTACAAATTGGTTGAAGGCGACGCGCAAGCCAAGTAGGTTGCGGCCCAGATCAACGGTTCTTAGGTCTTCAGCAAAACGTAGGTGCTGTAGCTTTCCTTGTCGATGTTCATGAATGGACGCATCGAGACCGTGCTGCCATCGCTCGAACTCGCTAGCCAATCACCGGATGCATTCTTCGTCGCCTTAGCCTGTAACAAGGTCTTTCGATCAAAGCTCGGTTGCGACTCCGTGACCGCAAAAAGAACGAGCGGACCCTGCATCAATGCGACCATCTCTGGGTGATTCGCATCAACCGTCTCTAAGCGGAGTGGCATCGGGAGCTCGAGTTCAACCAGATCGCCATCTTTCCACGTATTTCGAATGCTTGCGAAAGTCCCCGGCTCGACCGGGCTGGAGACTCTCTTACGGTTGACGGATAGCACCGGGTTCGGCGTGGCCCACCCAGGAATGCGGACGTAGAGTGTGTACTCTTTGGGCTGAGTAGCCGACACTTGAATCTGGATCTTATTATCGAAGGGATACTTGGTTTCCTGCTTCAGACCATACTTTCCGCCCTGATCGCTCCAGTGCACGCTCGAAGGCGTGAACAGATTCACGTAGACCCCATCTGCGGATCGCAGGTAGGTGCTGATGTGATAGTCGGCGGCAAGCTGCGGGAATGTTCCCGAGCAGCATGGCCACTTTTGACCGTACCAGACTTTCTTGCCCGTCGCAGCGTAGTCGGAGTAGTAAAACGATGTTCCGTCCGCCTGAATCGGCCAAGCGCCGAGGATGGTGTTGTAAAGCACCCGCTCCATGCTGTCTCCGTAGCGGGCGTCCTTCGTAACGCGTAACAGGTAACGTGTGATCTTGAAATGACCGTAGGCTCCGCAAGGCGTTTCAAAGCTGGCGTGAGTCGTGGTGAGACTGTTGCCCAACTGACCGGTCCCAGGCTCCCCAAACGCTTCGTTCGGTCCCCAGCCTCCGGTCGCAAAGCTTTGGGTCGTCTGGATCATTTCGAAGCCGTTCTTGGCCGCCCGCAGATGCTTTTCACTTCCTAGCGTGATGTATGCCTGCATTGCTGAACTGAAAGCGTTGACATGGCTGTAGGCGTGCTCGAAGGGGAGAACGTTGTTGCCTTCGGAGAGAGGATTGAAATATGTGTCATCTTCCAGGAAGCGTTTGGCCATATCGCGGTAAAAAGGCTTGCCGCTACGTTGATATGCGAGGAAGAGATTCTCAGGCAGAGTATAGGTTTCATCCCAGGTATAGGACGTATCCTTGTGCGGGCGCGAGCGCATCTCCGCGCGGGACAGTGCTTTCTCGGGCAGGTAGGCCACGATTGCCCGAGTGAGTTTCTCATGAATGTCCATCGCCATCGGATCCTGAGCGTACTCGTGGGCATCAATCAGACCGCAGGACAGCTTGTCGTAGGTATATGCGGGAAGGCGATAGTCGACGAAAAACTTGGCTTTCGGGTCCAACGTTTCGCCGTATCCTTTGACGAGGCGATTGATCTTGGCCTTCGTCGCCTCGGATCCCGTGACCGCGTATGCTCGAGCCAGGGCAGAGACATATTGTCCGAAACTGTGACCGGCAATGAAGCCGTGAAAGTCATTTCCCTCCAGACTAAAGCCGGTGAGGTCGTACCAGCCGCCCATGTCTTCGCCCGGGGCTGCCAAGCCGGCGACCTGTCGAAAGACTTTCAGCATGCGATCGTCGTCGAGGTTCTGGAAGCGGGCGTAGTTTTCCTCAAACTGCCGTTTCATCGGTCCGTCAAGGAGTTGGACATCGCCGTAGGCAAAGGTCGTGAGAGGAGTGGAAATGGCAATCAGGCTCTTTTCGGAAGCGGCCCAGGCGGGTAGAACGCTTGCAGCATAGGCACCGGCTGCTGTGGCGCCCGTTGCCTTCAGAAAAGTTCTACGATCTACTCCAGCCGCCATATTTCTTCCCTCCGAAGTGAGCAATCGTTTACTACAAAAGAGGCTATGAGCCTTATCCCCTTTTGTCAATGAGGTACCCTTAGCCTAAGAGGTTCGAACGATTTCGTCGCGTCAGTTTGTTTTTGCCAGTTTCAGCAGGGCCTCAATCTCAGAAAGCTCGGTCGGATTCAGGCGGAATTCGGCCGCGCCGATGATTCCCGCAACTTGCTGGGCGCTGCGAAAACCTACAATCGCGCCAGTTACGGCGGGATGGTTCAGCGTCCAAGCAATGGCTACCTCCCCCGGGCTACGGCCGTGATGTTTCGCAATATCTCGCAAGTGTTCCACGATTTGTAGATTGCGAGACAGCGCCGGTTCCTGGAAACCCGGCAGATTTTGGCGCCAGTCTTCAGAAAGGAAATTCGCCACTCGTTCTTTGGTCATCGCTCCGGTGAGCAGGCCTGCGTACATGGGCGAATACACAATTACGCCGATGTTCTGGCTCAGGCAGAACGGAAGAATCTCTGCCTCAATCTCCCGCCGCACGACCGCATAGGGAGGCTGCAACGAAGTAATTGGCGCAATGGCTTGCGCACGCCTCATTTGATCTACGCTGAAATTAGACACGCCAATCCAGCGAACCTTGCCTTCTTCCTTGAGACGAGCCAACTCCGTCCAGCCTTCCTCAATATCTCGGTCAGGTTCAGGCCAGTGGATCTGGTAGAGGTCGATGGCGTCAATTTTCAAGCGGCGGAGACTATCTTCGCATTCCCGGCGAACGGATTCTGCTTTGAGACACGCTCCGATATTGCGGTTTTTATCCCAGACCCGTTCGCATTTGGTGAAGACGTAGGGTTTAGGCGATCGGTCGTGAATCGCGTGTGCAACCATTTCTTCAGAATGGCCGAGTCCGTAAAGCGCGGCAGTGTCGATCCAGTTCACCCCATGGTCAAGCGCCGCATGAATCGCAGGGATCGAGTCGCGGTCATTCTGCGGTCCCATGCTGCCGTTCCAGCCGCCACCGCCAATGGCCCACGCGCCAATTCCGATCGGGGTGATGGCAAGGTCGCTATTGCCCAGAAATCGAGTTTCCATTGTCTGCTTTACGCTACGGTCGATTGACGGGAAAATTGTAGCACTCAGGTAAGCAAACGTTTACCATGTCAGCGAAGATCCCAGCCTCAACTCTTCCGAGGGAATCTAAACTATGTCTTCCCGTACCAGACGAAAATTCCTGAAGCAAGTCGCCGGTGTTGGAGTAGCATGCTCGGCAAATCTTCTTGCGCCTCACCTGGCGTCCGGTCGAAACCCGCAAAGCGCCCAAGCTGCCGCCGTACAATCTGAGACCGTTTCGCGTATCTATATTGATTTGCGGCGAACGATTGGGGCATTGGACCGAAACCTGTTCGGGTCTTTCCTGGAGCATCTGGGCCGAGCGATCTATGAGGGCATTTATGAGCCCGGTTCGTCCTTGTCGGACGCGAACGGATTCCGCAAGGATGTGCTAGAGGAAGTGCGCAATTTGGGCGTTCCGATTATTCGTTATCCGGGTGGCAATTTTGTGTCGGGATACAACTGGCTGGATGGGGTTGGACCCAAGAAAGAACGTCCGAGCGTGCTCGATAAAGCATGGAACACGATCGACACTAACCAGTTCGGCACCAACGAGTTCATGGCTTGGAGCAAGATTGCCGGAGCGCGTCCACTAATGGGGTTGAACCTGGGCACTAGTACCGCAGAAAAGGCGGCCGCGCTGGTCGAATACTGCAACCTGGAGAAGGGAACCAAGTGGAGCGATCTGCGGCGGAGTCACGGGGTTGAGGAGCCTTACAGAGTGAAGCACTGGTGCTTGGGGAACGAGATGGATGGTCCGTGGCAAATCGGACACATGACGGCGACTGAATATGGACTGAAAGCGCAGGATGCGGCGCGTCAGATGCGTGCCGTGGATCCATCTCTCAAACTGATCGCCTGCGGCTCCAGCGGTCCCGGCATGCCTACGTATCTGGAGTGGGACCGCGAGGTGTTGGAGCAGTGCTATGAGTACGTTGACGCGCTCTCGCTGCACCGATACATCGGCAATACTCAGGAGGAGACCGGCAAGGACAGCGCCAAATTTCTAGCTATGAATCTCAGCATGGAGCGCCAGATCGCAGAGACTCTCGCCGTCTGCGACATGGTGCGCGGACATAAGCGGTCTCCAAAAAAGCTCTGGTTGTCATTCGATGAATGGAACGTCTGGTATCGCGCCCGCGATGCCGAAGCCATGAACGGGCACGAGCACGAAGCCCCGCATTTGCTGGAAGAGGTCTACAACTTGGAAGATGCGCTGCTGGTCGGAGGAATTCTTAACAGCCTGATGCGCAATGCAGACCGTATCAAAATCGCCTGTCTGGCGCAGTTGGTTAACGTGATTGCTCCAATTGTGACCAACGAAAAAGGCGTGCTGCGGCAGACCATCTATTATCCCTACAGTTGGGCGTTGCGATGGGCGAACGGTACGGTGCTGAACGCGCTGGTAGAATCGCCAACCTACGAAGTTCCGGATCTAGGCCAGGTTCCATATCTTGACGTCGCGGCGATTTCGAGCCAAGAGGATGGCAAGATTGCGGTGTTCATCCTTAATCGAAATTTATCCAGAGGTCACACAATTGAAATCAATTGGCAGAACACCGCGCCGGGAAAGTTGCTCAACTCTACGATCCTCACGGGCAACGATCTGAAAGCGTCCAATACATTCGATTCGCCGCACCGTGTGGTGCCACAGTCATTCGATAAGCCCGCTACTGCGGAAGGGCGCACTCGGTTCGATGTTCCGGCCCGATCGTATACGGTACTTCAATGGGGCGGCTGATTCATTGGCGTGTCGGTAATATCCTTCTAGGAACGCTTCTTGACCGCAGGTGCCTTGATCTGACCGGCAACTAATCGGGTAGACTCGCGAAGGACGAGGTGTGTTTGCAATACGTATTCGGTTCCCGTTGGCGAGGGCGCCGTTCGCTGCAACTCCGCAAGCAGCGCGTTAAAAGCCAATCGAGCAAGCTCCGCCTGAGACATTTGCACCGTCGTGAGCGCGGGCAAGACAAATTGGGCTAAGCGAATATCATCGAAGCCAATCACGGAGAGGTCAGAAGGAATCTGAATCCCTTCTTCATAAGCTTTTCTCATCACTCCCATAGCGGTCATGTCATTCGAGCAGAGGACCGCAGTCGGCTTATTCGACCCAGCCAAGAGCTTGCCGAACGCCACAATACCGCCTTCGATGGTGTGGGTACCTTCGACGATCAAACTCTTGTCGACTTCCAATCCGATCTCTAACATCGAGTTGAGGAAGGCCTGCTTACGCGCCTCAGCCGACCGCAAATGCAGGGGACCGGAAATGAAGGCAATGCGGTGGTGGCGAAGAGCGGCCAGATGCTGGACTGCCTGCCGAATTCCGTGGACGTAGTCGATACGAATATTGCTGACCCTGGAACGTGCCGGGCCGACGTCCACGAATACCAGCGGCACTTTGCGGAGTTTCAGGTCCTCCAGCAGCACCTCTTCCATGCCGAAGGTCATAATGGCGACTCCCTCGACTCGGCGTTCGATCATACGCCGCACAGCGATCTCCATTTGTGTCGGATCGTTTTCGGTGGAGGTTAGCATGATTTCGTAATGATGCTGGACCGCGATTCGCTCGAAAACTTGTACGATCTCGGGAAAGAATGGATTCGTGATTTCCGAGATGATAAGGCCGAAAATCCGGCTGCGTCCGGAAACAAGGGCACGAGCCTGTGTGTTGGGGTAGTAGCCAAGTTCTTCAACGACGTTCCAGACTCGCTTGGCAAGTTGAGGATTGACGGTCGGAATCCGATTGATAGTACGAGATACCGTCGCAGTGGAAACACGTGCTCGCTTGGCGATTTCGCGAATATCCATGAGATGAGCCGCGGTGTGGCGCAGGCCGCGAACCGGAAACACCAGATGATATCAAAGAGGTGTAGCCATTGGGATGGCAAACGTTTACTATCCCGAGGGATTTGGTTCATTGAAAGTGAGTGGCCATGATCAATCGACGTCGTTTTCTTCGTACTGGTCTCGCGGGCGCAGGGGCAGTCCTCGCCGCAAGAGCTACCCGTTCCCAAGGTTGGGCTCAGGCGAGTACTGCTGATTCCCATATTGAGGTCCTCCTGGACGAACCGCTAGGCACCATTTCCCCCAATATCTACGGACATTTCGTGGAGAACCTAAGCGGGGTGGTCTATGACGGTGTGTGGGTGGGGCCGAACTCCAAAGTGCCGAACGTCGATGGAATTCGTAAGGAATTGATCGACGAGATGCGCAAGATCAAACCCCCGGTGGTGCGTTTTCCCGGAGGCTGCTTCGCGGACAGTTATGACTGGCGTGACGGCGTTGGTCCAGTAAACAAGCGGCCAAGGCGCACCAACTTCTGGGCCGAGGGAGAAAGTAGTGCGGCCCCCGCGAGTCATCGATACGACCCCAACGAGTTTGGCACGAATGAGTTTGCGCACTTCTGCAAACTCATTGGCGGAGAGCCTTATCTGGCAGCGAATCTCCGCAGTCTTCCCGCTGAGGAATTCTATCGCTGGATCGAATACTGTAATTCGCCCGCTGGGAGTACTACGCTGGCCGATCTGCGTGCAGACGCTGGGTTCAAAGATCCTTTCAACATTCGCTATTGGGGCGTAGGCAACGAATCCTGGGGATGCGGAGGGGATTTTACCGGAGCGGAATACGCCGTCGAATTCCGACGATACACTACTTGGGTGCCTCGATTCGGACAAGACTTGTCGTTCATCGGGTCGGGTCCAAATGTCGACAATTGGGCCTGGACTCGAGAGTTCTTTGAAGAGATAGTGCGCAAAGGAAAGGGCGAACTGCGCTCCCTCGATGGTTGGGCACTGCATCACTATGCCTGGAACCTAAGCCGAGGAAAGACACAGGATTGGAATCAGGGGAAGGGCGATGCGCTTAATTTCAACGCGGTCGACTGGTATGAGCTGATGCGCGAAGGGGACCGCATGGAAGGACTGATTAACGGTCATTGGCAGATCATGGGGGAGGTTGACACCCAGCATTCCGTAAAGTTGGTCGTGGACGAGTGGGGCCCCTGGTATCGACCGGGCAGTGAGGCAACTCCTGGCGACCAACTGGAGCAGATGCCCACTTTGCGCGACGCGGTCTTTAGCGGCATGACCCTGGACATTTTCAATCGCCATCCTGAAAAAGTTGCCATGGCCGCGTGTGCACAATTGATTAATTGTCTCAATAGCTTGTACCTCGCGCATGAAGACCGATTTGTCGTGACGCCGGTGGGGCATGTGTTCGCAATGTATGCTTCCCATCAGGGCGGCCAGGCACTACGCACAATCTTTTCCGCGCCCGCGATTCAGTACGATCGGGATGGGAAGCCGGCATCTTTTTGGGGACTTAGGGGATCGGCTTCGTTGCGCGAAAAGAATCTCATCCTCACAGTGGTTAATCCTCACGTAAGCCAGCCTCGTGAAGCGGAAATCAGCCTGCGAGGAGCGGGCTTGAGGTCGGGATCGGCCACTGTGCTGAACAATTCCGATATCCATGCGCACAATACGTTCGAGCATCGGGACGCCGTAACTCCTCAAACGAAGAATTTGGATATCAAAGGGCGAATGTTGACCTACGTGTTTCCGCCAGCGTCGGTTACCAAGCTCGCTTTGACATTGACCTAATTTCTGGAGCAGGCCCGCCGTGGGACAGCTCTTCACGGTCCTGCCCTCGACTCAATCATGGGCAGGGCAGCCTTTCTTAGTGCAGTCGGAGCGGATTGCAGCGTATAATTTCAGCAAACGTTTACTCGTTTAACCTGCGAGGAGACCGTGATGAGTTGGAGTGCAGCTCTTGCGACCCGCGTTCCCCTATCGAACGTGCATGACGGATACTCAATCGAAATCTACCGCCCTCACCGCTATCGTTTCGCTTCACGGCCCCTCTCTGACTTCAGCCATCTCAGCGCAAAGCCGACTTCTGTAAATCGCGTTGGCCACGCCCGACTGTAAAGAAAAATTGGGTAAGGGAAAGAGGACTGAGTGATCGATCTATCAAATCTGGAAGCCTGGTTCGTCACCGGAAGTCAGCATCTTTATGGGCCAGAGACGTTGAAGAAGGTCGAACAACATGCGACCGAGATTGCCCGGGGCATTGGTGCCTCTGCAGAGGTGCCCATAAAGATCGTCGCGAAGCCAATAATGACTGGCAGTGAATCAATTTACCAGTTGTGCCAGGACGCCGACCGTTCGAACAGTTGTATCGGTGTGATCACCTGGATGCACACGTTCTCGCCGGCTCGAATGTGGATTGCCGGCCTGAAGTCGCTGCGCAAGCCTTTGTTGCACTTGCATACGCAGTTCAATGACGAACTGCCATGGTCCTCCATTGATATGGACTTCATGAACCTGAATCAGTCGGCCCATGGTGACCGCGAATTCGGATTCGTCGGAGCCCGGATGCGCCTCAAGCGCAAAGTTGTAGTAGGCCACTGGAAGGATGTGGAGGTTCAAGCGGAGATCGGGGCTTGGACCCGCTCCGCCTGCGCATGGCACGATTCTCAACATCTGAAAATTGCACGTTTCGGCGACAACATGCGGAACGTTGCCGTGACTGAAGGAAACAAGGTCAATGCGCAGATCGATCTGGGTTATACGGTCAACGGATATGGAGTGGGCGATCTGGTGCAATCCGTCCAGCAAGTAACTGAGGCAGAAATCAATCAGCTAACCGCTGACTATGACGACTCCTACGCGGTTGCAGAACCGCTTCGCCAAGATGGCGTGAAGCGGCGATCCTTAGTTGATGCTGCCAGGATTGAAATCGGCCTGCGACGTTTTCTGCAGGAAACCGGTTCTCACGCCTTCACTGATACTTTTGAGGATTTGCACGGACTGGCCCAACTCCCAGGCATAGCCGTTCAGCGTCTAATGGCCGATGGTTATGGCTTTGGGGCGGAAGGGGACTGGAAGACTGCCGCTCTCGTGCGGGCGGTCAAAGTCATGAGTCATGGCCTTAAGGGCGGAGCCTCATTCATGGAGGACTATACCTATCACCTCAAAGATGGCGCTCAGGTACTGGGCGCTCACATGTTGGAAGTGTGTCCATCGATCACAAACGAAAAACCCTTCGCTGAAATCCATCCCCTCTCTATCGGGGGAAAAGCCGACCCCGTCCGCTTGGTATTCACGGCCGCATCAGGCAAGGGCGTCAATGCGTCGGTTGTCGACATGGGAAACCGGTTTCGGTTGATCGTCAATCAAGTGAATGTGATCCAGCCGCAGCATCCTTTGCCCAAGTTACCAGTTGCGAGAGCGGTCTGGGTGCCGGAACCGAATTTGAAGGTCGCGGCGACCGCGTGGATCCATGCTGGCGGCGCACATCACACTGCTTTGAGCTGTGCCCTGAGGCCCGAACACTTGGAGAACTTTGCAGAGATGGCGGGCATGGAATGCTTGCTGATCAATGCTGAGACAACGATTACCAGCTTCGTGAAGGAGCTTCGGTGGAATGACGTGTACCATCACATGGCGAATGGATTTTGAGCACCTCTGCGGTCAAACAAGTCAGTGAGCAGTCATAAGGCAAAATCTCCGCGTGTGCGCTGCGTTTGCGTCGGGCCAGCGATTTCAAAGTGAGGCTAAGAACTTGCAAATCCTCCGTGCTTTCTGGGCTTTCCGTGTCAGTCGATTTTGGTGCATCGTCTTAGGTTTCTCCTTCCTGTCAAATCAACCGTTTTTGGCGCAAGAGGCAAAGAAAAAAGAGACGCCCATTCCTGGTCCTATGCTTAGTCAGGGAACTCTTGACTTCGATACGCCCGAATTCAAGTTGACGCTGGTTCGTTCTTCGCAGACCGTGGCCGCTTTGCGGCCGAAAGGAGCTGACGACTTCGATTTCACGCCCGGAGATCTGTTGGTGAGCCGCTCTCACGATGGTTATTTTCATCTTGGCGACCTTACACTGCGTTTGCGGTTGGGAATTTCTGGAATCTGGAAGAACTACTCGACCGCTGCAGTTCGTGTTCCGGTCACAGTCTTGCCAGCGTCCAAGGACGTTCTGGCGGCGGCCGATTTGACTCCTACGCTACCGACCGACTTTCCCCTGAGAACTCAAGCGTGTCTGGGCACTTGAGTCAGGAAAACTGGTTCTGCGGTTTGAGTTGAGGAACAAATCGACCCAGACCGTCCAAGTTGGTGCGCTGGGCATCCCGATGATCTTCAACAACGTGCTGAACGACAGGTCGCTGGAAGAGGCCCACGCCAAATGTTCTTTCTACGATCCGTATATCGGAGACGATGCGGGATATTTGCAAGTAACGCGCCTCAGTGGACATGGACCGGCGTTGCTGGTCGTCCCGGAAGGCAAGACACCATTCGAAGCCTACAATCCCATTCTTGACCAGCCAGGTAAGTGGGGTGCAACGCCTGTCTTCACTGACCCAACACCTCGAGGGATCACTTTCGAAGGTTTTTACGAATGGATGGTGCATAGCCAAGCCTATGCCGAAAGTGAGTGGAAGGCGGCGGAACCGTGGAATCTCCCTACTGCCGTTACGCTAGCTCCGGGAGAATCCAGAACTTATGGACTGAGATTCTTGCTTTCCGATTCGATCCGGGATATCGAGAATACGCTCGCTCAAAATGGCCGTCCTGTAGCCGTCGGCGTTCCCGGTTATATTGTTCCTCAGAATATTGATGCTCGTCTATTTGTGAAGTACCCCAAAGGCGTGGAATCGATGAAGGTAGAACCTCTTGGAGCGCTAGTCATCAACGCGGACGGCCCCCCTGGCCACGGCTGGAGGGCTTATACGGTCAAAGGGAAGGTTTGGGGGCGCTCGCGTCTCACCATCACGTACGACGATGGTTCCGTGCAGACAATTCAGTACTTCGTGATCAAGCCCGAGTCTCAGGCAGTTGCAGACATGGGCCATTTTCTCACCACCAGGCAGTGGTACGTCGACTCGAAGGATCCATTCCATCGCAGTCCGTCTGTGATGACATACGATCGCGAAACAAACCAGGTTGTCATGCAGGACAGTCGCGCTTGGATTGCTGGCCTCGGAGATGAGGGCGGCGGCGGGGCCTGGCTTTCGGCTGTCATGAAAGAACTGGTTGAGCCCGACAGGGAAGAACTCGAAAAGCTGCAACAATTTATCGACGGCACTCTCTGGGGTGGATTGCAATACAAAGATGGCCCGTATCCCCATGGGGTGCGGAAGAGTCTCTTCTACTACCAGCCTGATCGAATGCCGCCGGGCTACTACCGCAGTGACTTCGATTGGAGCACATGGACGAGTTGGGATAAGAAAGGGTCAGAGCGGGTGGACCGCTCCTATGACTATCCGCATGTGGCAGCGGCTTACTGGGTCCTCTATCGATTGGCACGCAACCATCACGGTTTAGTGTCAAATCATCCTTGGGATTGGTATCTGGGTCACGCATATGAAACCTCGATTGCGATGACCAGTTTTGCAGCGGAGTTGGCGGCCTTCGGACAAATGGAGGGAGACATTTTCCTCGAGATTCTGAGGGACCTCAAGCGTGAAGGGTGGAAGGAGCAAGCCGCTGATCTTGAAGCGAAGATGAGAAGTCGCACCGAGCGCTGGACGAAGGAAGCATACCCGTTCGGGAGTGAGATGCCATGGGATTCGACTGGACAGGAAGAAGTCTATGCCTGGACCAAGTATTTCGGATACGAGTCGAAAGCAGAGGTGACGCTCAATGCAATCCTCGCTTATGATCCGGCGATTCCGCACTGGGGTTACAACGGCAGTGCCCGTCGTTACTGGGATTTTATCTTCGCAGCCAAGGACCGGCGGCTGGAGCGGCAATTACATCACTACGGTTCGGGACTTAATGCCATTCCTCTGCTGGCCGAATATCGCGAACATCCTGAGGACTTCTACTTGCTGCGCGTGGGTTACGGTGGAACCCTTGGCGCGCTCACTGACATCGATCAGGACGGATTCGCTTCCGCCGCCTTCCATGGATTCCCGGATATGCTGAAGCCAGACCCATTGTCTGGCGACTACGGCCCAAACTTCTTTGGCCACGCGTGGAATACTGCTACCTATTTAGTGGATCATCCGCAGTTTGGATGGCTGGCATTTGGCGGCAATATCAGCAGAGAGCATGACATCGTTAGCGTGAGTCCGCTTGATTCTTTCCGCTCGCGGATTTACATCGCCCCGTTGGGGTTGTGGCTGACGCTGGATGCAGGGACCTTTGAACGCATCGAAGTGAATTCCAAAACCGGGGAAGTCCGCTTAGGTCTTTCAGCCGCCACGCCCTTCACGACCGTCGCGCGATTAAATGTGGAGCAACCAGTTCACTTGAAAGCCGAAGTCTATCGACCGAAACCGCCGCTTGCTGTGGAGCGGGGCGCTTTTATTGCGCCGCTCGGCAAAGAAACTACTTGGATCAGCCTGGTCACGAAAGCCCAATAGACTTAACGCTCTCTTGAATCAATGATTGCTAACGATAGCATTACTTTGTTGCCACACGCGCCGCCACAGGTCAGCCCGGGGTTTCAGTAAGGGTCTGGTGTTCGTAGGAGAACCGGCAAGTCTGATAGGAATAGCCCGCCGCGGAAGGAGTTCAGCTCGCTCTAGCTACGTCGGCGGTCTCCGCAAGCGGCACCTCTGCTGTGATTTCAGTGCCGTGACCGGGAACGGAGTTCACAAATAGTGCACCTCGAACGATACGAAGCCTCTCGCGCATGCTGGCCAATCCGAGACCGGTACCGGCCAGCGACGCATCGAAACCGACTCCAGTGTCTTTGACTTGAAGCCGACCACGACGCTCGACTTGGCTCAAGCTCACGGTGACCTGACCGCTGCCGCTGTGTTTGAGGACGTTGTTTAGCGCCTCCTGTGCGACCCGGTACAGACATAATTGAACGGCAGGATCTAGAGGCACGGAGTCACGAACCTCCAACGCGATACCGATTGACCGTTGCTCCGCGATCTTGTGACACAGTTCATTTAACGCAGCTTTCAAACCCAGGTGCTGCAACTTTGTCGAGTGGAGTTCATGGGAGAGTTCGTGGATATCGGTGGTGATTTCTTCTGCCTGGTTCCGTAATTGTGCCAGCGCCGACAGTTGGGTCGTGGAGCCAGGCAGCGCATCCTTGAGACGCTCAAGCCCAAATACCAACAGCGACAGTCGTTGTGCAATGTCATCGTGCAACTCTCCGCTTATGCGCTGTCGTTCTTCCTCCTGTGCTTGAATCAATCGTGCTGTGAGCCTTTGTAGCTCAAGTTGAACATTTTCCAGTCGAGCATTGGCCGCCTTGCTTTCGGTGACATCTTCGACCATGGCGATCACTTGGGAGGACTCGCCAGGCAATTGTCCCAGCAACGAAACATGAAGGTTACCCCAAACCTCGGTTCCGTTCGGCCTCACATAACGCTTTTCAATCCGATAGCTACTGATCGACCCGGTGCGCAGTTGTTGAAAAAGATCCCACTCTTCGGGTGAGTCTTCGGGCTTGGCGAACTGATCGCATGTCATCCGTTGTATTTCCGCCTGCTCATATCCCAGCATTGAACAAAGTGCCGAATTAGCAAATAAGATTCGACCGTCCAAATCCTCTAACGCGATCCCCAATGATGCTTGCTCAAAAATTGCTTGAAAGCGTTGCTCGCTCACTTGTTTCGCGTCTTGCGCCCACTTGCGGGAAAGCGCAGTACCGAAGAGATTTCCCAACACGCCCAACCGACTGATCACGGCGCCCGGCCACTCTCGCACGCGAGAAAGATGAACCAGGACGAGCAAACCTTTTGCAGCCGTACCTGAACTGGAGGGAACCAACGCAATGGACTTGATGCCGAGTTGATCGATGTATTGACGGTCGGTAGCAGCGTCAGACGGAAAATCAACTAGATCACGGATGGCAACGGGCTCCGCGCGCGATAGTCGCTCCGCAATCCAGGGTACGTCCATTACTTCGAAAGTCTCTGGGCCCGGCGGTATCCCGGGTCGATGAGCGGACCCAATTTTCTCGACGGTAGTACCGTCCTTCGGAATTGCAAACCAGCAAACACGATCCGCCCCTTCCGCTTCCATGATTAGGTGGAGTCCCTCTACTATCTCTCGGTCGATGCTTTCTGGCGGGCAATCTGACAGCGTTGTTGAAAGGGCTGAAACGACGCGTTCAAGTGCAAAACGTCGGGTGATGGACGCTTGCGCCAGCCTGCGTTGCTTGCTCTCAACCAGCAATACGCCGATCAGAGCGCCCTCGGCCAGAAAGAAGAGAACTCCGGCGATCGTGTAATACGGGTGAAGCTTCCAGAGGGAAGGTTCGAGAGCTAACGCGAAAATGGCCGGTTGCATCCGGAAAAGGTAGGTCACATGTCTGAACATTAGCCAGGGAAATACAAAAGAAAGTTTTACGACACAATGGTACCAGTCATTCCAGACCGGTGTGCTGGCGAGAAGTACGGAAGAGACCAGGGTAACGTAAGTCAAAATGCCCATGACTTGGATTGAGTTTCATCAGTTCGCGACCCCAACTCTGACCTTGCGGCCTCGATCAGGTACGCTTGGTGACACAGTCTACCGCCATCGCACAGGAGTTTCCACTGTTGGATTCAACTCTCGGGCAATGATTGACGAGCACAATGAAACTGTATTCGTCTTAAATCGGCTTAGCGGTACGGTGTGAATGGAGTGGGGTGGAGAAGAACGCCCGTCCGGCCAGCGCTTCTTCGATGGCTGTTAACAGATCAGAGTACATTCGGGCCTTCAACACGTAACTCGCGCCCATTGCAGAGGCTGCTTCGAGGCAGTCGTCGTCCTGCTGCACCGTCAAAAAGACCAACTTCGGAGACAGACCGAGATCCTTGATTAGGTGCGCGGCCTGGATACCATCCGTACCCGGCATTCCGATGTCCAGAATCACGACGTCTGGCTTGAGATGGGCTACGGCTCGCACTGCTTTGGCACCGTCGTCAACTGTCGCAGTCACGTCGAACTTGTCCGCGAGCAGCATCATGACTTCGGTCAAGATTCTTCCGTGATCATCGGCTAATACGACGGTAGGTTTGTTCATTAGAGACGTCATGGTTGCAGGCCTCGGTTTCGCGATCGTTCCCGCGAGTTTAAGTAGTTGATCGCACCAAGCCGGATACTGCTACTGACAGAACGACAAGGTTCAACCTGTCAGAACTAGCAGGATAGGACCGACTAGCAGTTCTGACAGTCCGCTGGAATGATTTCTATTTTTAAGCTCTCCGAGTTATGCGAGGAACGGCGTTTGGGAACTCGGCTGGAACCGCCCGGACCCGCATTAGAGACAACGAGGTGGAAGGCATGACGAAAAGCCTCAACGATGACACGAGCACATTACGCTTCCCATGCAATTCCGAAGTGGGAAAAGCATTTCACGGCTAGGAAGAAGGTAGACGCCGACTTGCTGCGGCCTAAGGGCGTGCGGATCAAATCGACACGTGGGGTTCAAAAGTCCGCCTAGGCGAGACGATCGCGGCGAAGTACGCAACAACACCCTGCTGAGCATTATCTATGCAGCCTTGTCGAGCGGCTCAATCTTGATTAGGCCGATCTTGATTGCATACTGCACTAATTGGGCACTCGTCCGAATCGCCAATAATCCCATTAAATGATACTTGTAAGATTCCGCGGTGCGACTCGAAATATTCAGTTGGGCCGCAACTTCCTTCATCGTCTTTCCCTCGGCTACGAGTTGCAACACCTCGCGTTGGCGCCGCGTGAGCTGGGGTGCTTGGTCCACATGGGGCCTCGCTGCCTCAGCTAAAAGACTGACCAGGTCGCAAGAAAATTGCGGGCTCAGGTAGCATCCCCCATCGTACACAACTTGCAAAGCTTTCTTGAGCTCGACGGTCCCGGTAGTCTTCAAAATGAATGCCGATGCCCCCGCCCGGAACACCTGTACCGCGAGGCTCACATCTAGGTGCATCGTCAGAACCACGAACTTGCTGCGCGAGCCCGTCTCAATCAGGAGTCGAATAGCTTCCAGACCGTTCAACAGGGGCATCGACAAGTCGGTCAAGATCAGATCGGGCTTATAGCGTCCGGCCAATTCGGTCAGTTCGCGGCCATCCGTAGCAATCCCCACCACTTCGTAAGACGTACTCAACAACGAGGAAATGCCTTCTGCAAATAAGCGGTGATCGTCAGCGATGAGGATCGAGGGTCGCATCGTGTTTCCCGAAATAGACATTGTGGCCGAATAGCTCCCCTGTTCGTTGTCCGCAATTCGATCAGAGACTGGGATCTTGCTTATTGTGGAGGATTATAAGCAAGTGGATCAGCCATCCGCCACTTTAAATGTATCGTCCGCCAGAATTCCTCTGCTGGGTATCTTTCCAATTAACCTTCGAACGCAACGCACCGTAGTTCTTCGGTGAATGAGTCCAGTAGTTTTCCGAGTAGCTTGCCAGCGACATGGAAACTAACTTTCGAAACCAGAAGGCGTTGCAACAAGAGCAGGCAAAGGGAGGATGGACAATGCAGAAGGACCTCGTCCCAAACGTTTCGCCTCGATCGTCCGAAGTCATTGGTGCGGCGACGAGCGACGAAACCACGACAGAAGCGGAAAGAGTTTTGAGGAAGTTGATCGAGCTACGGTGGCAACGAGAAGTAATCGAGCGGTGGGCATACTCATCGCAAATTACAGCGGAGTCGCGGGAGCAACTTCGCGAGTTGCTGTCTCGCGTTCATCGCGAGTTGCAGGCGCTCGAGGTCTCAAGGGGGAATCGAATCGAAGAATCGCGAACTGGATCGGCCCTGGATGCAGAGAGCGATTCTCAGCTTCAAGAGAAATCGGCCTAACCACAGACGCCTCCTCTTGCGGGACGAGGTCTCACAACGACGTCGATTGTTCCCTCGATTTTGGCAGTCTTACGGAAGCCGAAAGCGGGTAGTTCTTCGGGGGCTGATTTATTAGTTTTGCCAGTACCTGATGGCGCGGTCCAAGACTACGGTGCAACAACGGAGAAGTTTCTGGTAGGTTTGTCCGGCGCCCGCCAAGTAGTGTTTCCACACATTGCAATGGCATCGACGTCGGCTGCCAGTTGAGGCGGCCCAAGATCTCTGCCCGGATTCACGGACCCGAGTTTCTGGAACTTGCGTCCTGCGGAAGGGTTGGTGACCATCGGGCGCCAGTCGCGACACTGCCTAATGCACGGAGAGTCAAATGCTTGGCGCAACGCTGGCGGGGATTGCAGGAGCCTTGGTTGGGCTCTACGTGCGATGGGTTCTTGGGGATAGAGGATATGGCGTTGTTGCCGATGCGCTACTGGGCGTTACGGGAGCCATTGCGGCCAACTGGGCCGTTGGACGCGGAGAGATGGATTGGAGTGCGCGCGCCACAGCAACAATTTGGGCATCCGCTGCCTTGACCTGCACTGCTCACCTGATCGCAAGGCGTGTTGCATCACACTCACGCGCACAGGGTCGGAGGCAAAGAGTATTAGAGCTAAATACCGTCAGACCGACCCTGGTTGGAGATCAAGAGATGAGTTACCGAGGAGGTCAACATGGCAGATCTGTTCGAACAACTGAAGCAAAAATATCAGCCCGTGTTGGACACGATTCAGAAAGATGGTGCCCAATTGCAAAACTTGAACCTTGATGGCAACCAGCTTTACTTGAAAGCAACGGCGGTCTCGGAGGCAAGCAAGAACCGCATCTGGGATGCGATCAAGGCCGTCGATCCGAATTTTTCTGACCTGAAGCATGACATTCAGTTTCGGCAAGACAGCCAAACTTATACGGTGCAGCCCGGCGATAACCTCTCTAAGATCAGCAAGCGCTTTTACGGAGACCCGAATAAGTATCCACAGATCGTCAAGGCAAATAATATTGAGAACCCCGACAAGATCAAAGTGGGGCAACAACTCGTGATTCCCGCAGCTTAGATCATTCTTGCACTCCTCTCGCTTCTTGGTATCGGTCAATGTAACGACCACGAACTCGAGGCGACACCGTCTTAGGGAAACCAAAGGGCAGGGAACTGCCCCAGGAGGTCGCTATGAGCTTATTCGATCAAGTCAGCAATGTTTTGAAGCAGTACGCCAGCAACACGACCACCAACCCTGCTAACGCAACTGACCACTTCGACCAGGTCGCACAGGCCGCTCCCCAGAGCGCAATTGCCGAGGGACTCTCCGCGGTTTTCCGGTCCGATCAAACACCCGCGTTTGGTAATCTGCTTGGCGGCTTGTTTAGTCAGTCCAACGGCGAACAAAAGGCCGGTATCTTGAATCAGCTGATAGCCTCCGTCGGACCCGGCACTCTAGCACAACTAGCTGGCGGAGGAGCGCTGGCGAGTCTGCTGGGCGGCGGTTCTAGCGCGCTTACCCCCCAACAAGCCCAAAACATTTCACCAGAACTTGTGCAGCAGATGGCGGCCCATGCCGAAAAGGCAGATCCTTCCATCGTCGACAAGGCGAGTGCCTTCTATGCGCAACACGCGACTCTGGTGAAGACTCTTGGCGGGGCGGCTCTGTCGATTGCTTTGGCCAAGGTGGCGGAGCGGCAAAAAGCTGCCTGATTCGGAAAGACTTCGACAGGCGCTTAAATCGATGGCATCGGTCGGCCCCGAGCAGTTTATTAGCTCGCGAGCGAGAGGCGCGGAGGATCTATGTTGGCGTTGATATGGGAAATACTCATTGGGTTGGTGGTCGGAGCCTTAGCCAAGCTGATTATGCCTGGCAAAGATGGCGGCGGCATTTTGATAACCATCATCATTGGTATCGCGGGCTCAATCGGAGCCACACTGCTGGGCCAAATGATCGGATGGTACAAGCAGGGCGAGTCCGCCGGATTCATCATGTCGGTGCTCGGCGCGATCTTGATCCTGGGGATTTACCGATTGTTCAAGCGAAGAGTGACCGCATGAACTGGAGGCCGCGAACCCATCGGTTCATGAATTTCAGAAGGAGACGAACATGAGATCGCAAGCCCTTACGCCTCTATTGACGATATCTATGATTTGGCTTGTCGGAAGTTTAGGACTTGCGCAGGATGGCAAACTCGACCTCCATGTGACCCCCAAGCAAGCGTATATTTTCGTTGACGGCGTGCGATCAGCGAAGCGAGCAAGCACCACGTCCTGACCCTCAGCGCGGGCGACCACAAGATTGAGCTAGTCAATTACGGATATCAACCGGCCAACCGAACCGTGACGATCACGGCTAAAAAGACGACCAATCTCGAAGTCACACTGGAAGCGGTTGGTTCAACCGTCTCAGGGCCATTTGGAGCCATGACAATTGAGGGAGCGGACCGAGCTGCCGTGCTGCTGAATGGGAAGACGCCGGACTTTTTCGTGGGACATGGCGACGAGTTTGATCACGAATGGTGGTGGAAGCAAGAATTGGTTGTGCCCCCCGGAACATATCAGGTGACGATACTGGGAGGAGATCAGGATCTCTGGTCGGGGCCGGTCGACGTTACTGCCAACCAGCGCGTTGTGGTGAAGGTTCCGAAAGGTGTTCGCAAGACTGTTCCTTGGCCGAGAGGCGAGAAATTCAGCACCATTCCGCGCTTCAAAGTGGGCGATGCCAGCGCAACCGTTGCTGTCGCAAAGCCCGCGGCAAACTTGTCGGCAACTGCGACGCAGCTGAACTGCGGCGATGCCTCGCAGCTGAAATGGACCACTTCTGACGCGCCGCAGGTTGAAGTAGCTCCGGTCGGTCCGGTTGCTGCCTCCGGGGAGCAAGCAGTCCAACCGAAACAAACCACGACCTACAACCTCACCGCAGTGGGGCCCGGTGGCACCGCGACTTCCAGCGTGACCGTCAACCTCAACAGCGCCGTTCTGGCAAACTTGGGGCTCTCGCCCGGCGAGATTCACTACAAGCGAGTGGGAGACAAGGTCGTCGAGGACAGCAGCACGGCGCTGACATGGACTGCCACGAACGCCTCGGCGGTATCGATCGATCCCCTAGGTACAGTTGACACTAGCGGGAACCGCACGTTGCAAATTGCGCCGCAAAAGACGGATTTCGGACCTGTCGATGAGACGGTCAACTATACCCTGAAGGCAACGAATGACTGCGGAGGAGCCGAAACCAAGACAGTTGCTCTGCACATCGTAGGATCGATTGAACAGCCCGAAATCAAACTCTCCATGCGAAGTGTTTATTTTCCTACGGATCGGCCTAGGTCGATCAAGACGGAAGCAGCCCTGCTCCCCAGTGAAATGGAAACGCTAAAGGGCATCGCTGACACCTTTGCCAAGTATCTTGCCGCGAAGCCGGATGCCCATCTTGTCCTCTCCGGCCATGCAGATCAACGTGGGCCTGAGGCATACAACAAACCGCTTTCGGAGCGGCGGGCCGAATTAGCCAAACGTTTCCTGGTCGAACAGGGGATTCCCGAGGCAAATATTGAAACACAAGCATATGGCCAAGAGCAGAACCTTACGGCTGATCAGGTCAAAGATCTGTTGCAGCAAGATACAAGCCTGAGTGACGAGGACAGGCAGAAGGCGTTACAGAAGTTACACACCATCGTCCTTGCTTACAACCGGCGCGTGGACCTTACAGTAAACCCCTCCGGCCAACAGTCGGATCACGTCTATCCATTCAAGACCGACGATTTCGCAAGGCTGGTCGATCGGAACGGTCCGAACAAAGAGGGTGGCATGGAGCTGGCAGCGGAAAAGAAGAAGGTCGAGAATTAACTAGGGTGCTTACTCGGTCAAATATCCCTCATTTGTTGGCGATCCACGAGTACACCAACGTCTTCGCAACCAGCGAGGGTTTATGCGGCCCCGCCCAGTTCAATCGTGATCTGCGGAATTGGAGATGGGCCCCGCCATGACGAGTTACGCGACTCTTTTATTCAGCGTCGATTTCCTTCTGAGCAAATGCCCCCGCCTTACCCCCCGCAAGAAACTGCGCCGCGTCAAGGCGGCCGAACACCTCAATCAGTTTGGCAACAGTTCCCGTCCATCCGGTCTGATGGCTAGCGCCAAGGCCCGCGCCGTTATCTCCGTGGAAGTATTCGTAAAACAATATGTAATCCTTCCAGTAAGGGTCTGTCTGAAATTTCTCAGTCCCTCCGTAGACCGGGCGCCGTCCAGACTTATCCCGCAGGAAGATCCGAGTCAGACGGTTGGAAATTTCCCGGGCCACTTCAAATAAGTTCATTAACTGTCGGACACTCAATTTTAAAGTCGTCTCCATAGTAGAGGTAGAACGAGAGGAGAGCGCGAATCAGGAGTGCATTCACCGGTATCCAGACCGGCCCGCGCCAATTGGAATTGCCGCCAAACATGCCAGTGTCTGATTCAGCGGGGAGATAGTTCACCCGATATTCCTCGCCGTTCACATTGAAGATGTAGGGGTGTTCGGCGTGATAGCGGGAGAGTGCCCGGATTCCATAAGGGCTAAAGAACGCATTCTCATCGAGCATGCGCGATAAAATTCTGCGCAGCCGTTGAGGATTCACCAGAGCAACGATACCGCGGCCGCCATACCCCAGGTGTTCGGGTCCGGTTGGATGAATGCTGGCGCGCAGTTCTGGCATCCGTCGCAAACGTTCGTTCATCGCTTTCGTCACTCGTGGTACGCGTTCACGCTGCCAGGGTTCAACGACCGTGGTAGCGCAGAGAGGTAATAGGCCAACCATGGAGCGGCCCTTGAGCCGGGTTGCACTGCCATCTGGCAGACGCAAAACGTCGTAGTAGAATCCATCCTCTTCGTCCCACATGCCATCCCGGCCCATCTGATTCATGGCGTGCGCAATGAGAAGAAAATGATCAGCAAACTTGATAGCCATGTCTTCGAAAAAAGAGTCGTAGGCCGCCAACTCAACGCTGATTTCGAGCATGTTCTGGCAAAATAAAGATACCCAGGAAGTTCCGTCGGCCTGCTCGAGGTGTCCTCCCGTGGGTAGAGGAGCGCTGCGATCGAAGACGCCTATGTTGTCAAGTCCAAGGAATCCGCCTTCGAAAACGTTCTTGCCGAACCGGTCTTTACGATTCACCCACCAACTGAAGTTCAGCATCGGCTTCGCAAAAGAACGCTTGAGGAATTCGAGATCACCCTTTCCCCTGAGAGCCTGTTCAGTCCGGTACAGGAAGATCGTGGCCCAAGCGTGCACCGGCGGGTTGACATCGCTGAAGTTCCATTCATACGCGGAATCTGACCGGTGGGATGCAGGAAAAATTCCTGCAGCATCAGGTCGAGTTGTTCTTTCGCGAAATCGACATCGACGGTGGAAAGGGCAATCGTGTGGAAGGCCAGGTCCCAGGCGGCATACCAGGATACTCCCACTTGTCTGGCATGGAGATGACGTGTTCATTGATCATATGGAACCATTCGCTGTTCCGCATGGGCCGACCGCCAGGACGCGTTGGATCCACGTCATGTTCCTTGAGCCACTTGTCCAATTCGAAACCAAAGTACTGCTTGCTCCACAACATTCCCGCCAATGCCTGTCTAAGAACCTGCGATTCGTCCTTGGTGGCGCGGTCTGGAGTGATGCTTCTATAGAAGATGTCAGCCTCATGTTTTCGAGTCTGCATGACTTCATCAAAGGTCTTGAAGCGGTTTCCGACGGCAGCAAGAGCCAGAGTTCCGAAGCGCAAACGGATGGTTTTGCTCTTGCCACCTTCTACGGTCATGCGATAAAGGGCCGCAGCCTTCGTTCCGCTGAGTTCAGGATTGATCGCGTCTTGCTTTCCGTTTACCACATAGTTATTTATCCCGTCCTTCACGAAGGGACTGGGATTTGGGGTACCAAAGATTCGTTCGTTGTTTGTTTCGTTTTCGGTGAAAAGTAGCTGAGGCTCTCCCTCGCAATAAAGAAACCGCTCGCCCAATTCAGCGTGTGATGCCCCGATGACTGACGCGCCGTTGTCGGATAGCCCCTCAAGTTTCGGTTTGGTATTTTCAGGCCACCATGTCCACTTGTTGCGAAACCAAAGTGTAGGAAGCACATCTATCGTCGCTGGCGCGGGTCCTCGATTGAAAACGCTGATCTGAATTAACAAGTCTTCTGCGCTGTCTTGGCATACTCCACGAACACATCAAAATAACGATCGTCACAAAAAATGCCGGTGTCCAGTAGTTCATATTCCATATCCGTACGGGTACGAAGCCGACTCGTGGCGACCAGTTCATCGTAAGGGAAAGCCGCCTGCGGATACTTGTAGAGATACTTCATGTAGGAGTGGGTCGGTGTGCTGTCGATATAAAAGTAGTATTCCTTTACATCCTCACCGTGGTTGCTCTCACTATTCGTTAATCCGAAGAGGCGCTCTTTGAGGATTGGATCTTTTCCCATTCCACAGGGCCACTCTGAAGCACAGTTGCTGTTTGTCGTCGCTGATGCCGGCGAGACCGTCCTCGCCCCAGTGGTAAGCGCGCGATCGGGCCTGGTCATGGTTGAAATAGTCCCATGCATTTCCATCTAGGCTATAGTCTTCCCGTACGGTTCCCCACTGGCGCTCGCTCAGGTAAGGTCCCCACTTTTTCCAAGGAGCAATTTGCCTGCGGGCTTCCTGGAGCCGAAGACATTCTGCATTCAGCGTTTCGTCAGACATGGAAGTACTCCTCATCCCGTAATACGTCTGTGCCAGAAAGGGTGTGATGCTTCGTTGCGGGAGCTTTTTTTGTTACTCGGTACGCGACGGAGCAGCCGTCACGGTCAGGCGCAGCAGCTCTGCCCAGCCGTTGGTGGCCTGAGTCGTTCTATATGGTGGGCGAACAGACTCTGTTGGAGTACTGTCAACTCCACTAGTCAGAAGTATGGCCGGACACCTTATGGTGGCGCGATGACCCGCTCCCGAATAGCAAATCTGACCAGGTCCGAATTCGTCTTGAGCCCGAACTCTTCCATGATCTTGTACTTATGGAAAGCGACAGTTCTAGGTGAGAGATGAAGGAGCCCGGCCGCTTCCATCATGGTCCGGCCTTCGGCGAGCAACTGTAGGACCTGTCGTTGCCGTGGCGTCAACTCCTTGTCGTGATCATGTCTCGGATCGCGTACAAATCGATCGAGCAGTTGTTGGGCGATTTTAGGAGTTACGTAAGATTTCCCTTTTAAAGCGCCCCAAACGGCCTTCACCAATTCTGACCCGGCGGACTTTTTCAGCAGATACCCAGATGCCCAAGAGCGCAGGGCTTCGGCGGCCAACTCGGTATCCTCATTCATGGTGAGAACGATCAGTTTGGTGCGCGGCATAAGCCCTTTCAGCGTACGTCCTGCGTCCATCCCGCTCAGGAACGGCATTCCAATGTCCACGACGATCACGTCCGGATTCAACTCGGGCGCAAGCCGGACGAGCGATTGGCCATCAGACACGGTGCCGACGATTTCAAACTCGGGCTCCAGAAGCTTCTTGAAAGCTTCCACAACCATCGTGTGGTCGTCAGCCAAGAGGATACGCGGCCGCCCCATTTGTGAACGCCTCCACGACGGTTTTCGCTGCATTAACAACCAAAATTGATGCGAAGGTCAGCGCGAACACTGAAGCCGGTCGGCTGGGACCTCCCCGCTTTTCCGTCAGACTACAAATATCTCGCCGGTCTGAAAACTGGTAAGAATAACAGTCATTGGAAGAGTGCGTCTCCAACGACACAGTAAAACTACTAGGTCGCCTTAGGTAAAAATACCAGTGGTCGGGCCGTGTTAACAGGGATACCATTTGTGCAAAGGCGGGCGCGCCGCCCCCGACATGCACTTTGGTACTGGTCCAAAACTACCGTCTCGAGCCTTATGAGGTGTTTATGTCTGCAACCAGCCGGCCGCGGATATTGATCGCGGATGATCACACTCTAGTAGCAGAAGCATTCAAAACGTTCCTCGCGACTGATTTCGATGTCATTGCGACTGTGCAAGACGGACGGAGCTTGGTCGAAACAGCGCTGTCCCTTCGCCCGGATGTCATTCTTACCGACATCGCGATGCCGCTGCTGAACGGACTCGACGCCGCCGACCGTATCAAGCGAGCACTCCCTGATGTAAAGCTGATCTTTGTGACCCTGCATCGTGATCCCAGTCTAGTTGCGGAGGCATTTCGGCATCGAGCATCAGGCTATCTGTTAAAGACATCTGCGGCGTCCGAACTCATGGTGGCGATTGGCCAAGCGTTACGTGGGAAAACCTACCTTTCGCCTGCACTGGGTGCTCTGTTGCCGGAACTTCTCACGCTGTTGAAGGAGTTCAACTCGACACGCGACAAGCTTACCGACAGGCAACTCGACGTCCTCCAACTGCTCGCGGAGGGGCGGTCGATGAAAGAAACCGCGGCCGTGCTGAAACTGAAAACCGAGACGGTTGCGTTTCATAAATATCGGATCATGACCAGCTTGAACCTGCAAAACGATGCCGAGATCGTGCAATGTGCTATGCGAGAACACATCGTGTTTGGCTGATTTGCACCAGGGTAGAGCGACGCTAGGACGGGTCCGCCGGATTCATCGAATCCTATAAATTTTGCCAGTTCCTTCGAAATTAGACGTTCGTTATATTGTGACGAACGGTTGGAGATTTCGTGGCAAAACGGCTTGCGATATCTGAACAAGAACGTAGGGCCGTCTGCCTTCGCTGGCGACGGTTCTTAGTTCTGCCAAAACAACAGTCTCTCTAGAGTTCCATGTAATGAGCACGCGTGACCCACTATGTCGGACGAGTTGCAAGTTTGTGCGTGGCCAGAATACGACGAGTTGTCAGCCATGCTCGCCGTCGTGGATGCCATACCCGATGGCATACGGCTAGCCGAGTATCCCGGGCACTGTGTGGGCGCGGAATGCTGGTGTCGTCCCTATGTCTCCCTTGTTCCAGGCGCGATCGTAGTACGACACAAGAACCTGGATAAACGTGAGTTTGATTCCTGATGAACGTCATCTCTTCTTCACCTCTCCACTAAGATGGCGCCATTTTTCATGATGACAACATCGTGGCGTGTCACCTTGGCGAAATAGGAGAACACCCTAGAACCACAAGACCGATCGGAACCGCCAATCGCGAGGTTGGGATGTTGCAGGGGCAATTGTCTAATCTGCAGGCTGATACGTGTATCCACATGCTTTTTCTTCAGGTCGAATCGAATTTGATTCACGAATCGCCGCGACGGTGCCTAGGTTGAAACGCGTGAAGCGATGGGCAATCTCGTAGATTAATAGGGCTGAGACGCAAATTGCCACTTGGGAACGCCTCATGAATCAGCTGCAGAGCCGCTTCTGATTTGGGCCCCAGCTTCTGCACCCTCTGCTGCTATCAGTGTTGACAGTTACTGCCTTACTGACTCGCTTGTTTAATGACAACCGTGCGCGCCTGAAATCCGCTCGCGTAATACGCCTACGAGTGACCGAAATCGTGCTTGTACCCAAGGTTCGATGGTGCACGTGGACGGTTTGGCCAACGGATTTCAGTACGAAAACGTCGCAACATAAGGAGCTGTTTTGGATTCCTGGCGGAACGTTCTCGACTGTTCCGAAAAACATTATCCGGAGGGGTGGGCGCCCAAACTACGGTCGCGGTTATCGTCCCGCAGCTGCATGGCACAGCCGATGGATTCCTCGACGTGCCACGATGAGCTTCGGTTGATCGTCAGGGCAAAGCAGGAGTCGCAAATGTGCTCCTGCCACGACTCATCCAAGAGTCAGTGACGAATGAACGAACTTAATTCAGGAGAAAAGCCATGACACTCGGTCGACGTGCAACAGCAGAATTCTTCGGAACATTCTGGTTGGTATTTGGCGGCTGTGGCAGTGCTGTACTCGCCGCGGGTTTCCCAAATCTCGGCATCGGTTTTGTCGGTGTCGCTCTCGCTTTTGGACTGACAGTTCTCACCATGGCATATGCAATCGGACATATTTCCGGCTGTCATCTGAATCCGGCGGTTACGGCGGGATTGACCGCAGGCGGACGTTTTCCTGCCGCGGAATGCGTCCCCTACATAATCGCGCAGGTCGCGGGTGGTGCTCTCGGCTCAGCAGTCTTATACGTAATTGCTAGCGGCAAGGCTGGATTTGACCTGAGTGGTGGGTTCGCGGCAAACGGCTATGGCGCACACTCTCCGGGAGAATACTCTCTGCTGGCCTGCTTCGTAGCGGAAGTCGTGCTCACGTTGTTTTTCTTGTTCATCATCATGGGCGCGACGGACAAACGCGCTCCGCAGGGATTTGCTCCCATCGCAATTGGACTCGGACTCACACTCATACATCTGGTCGGAATCCCGGTGACGAATCTTTCCGTGAACCCAGCACGGAGCACAGGACCTGCACTGTTCGTGCGTGGTTGGGCTCTGAGTCAACTGTGGCTCTTCTGGGCCGCACCGCTCATTGGGGGAATTGTCGGCGGCGCCGTCTACCGCGCGGCCTTTGGCGAAGCCGTCGCGCCGCAACTGGAGATCACGTCCACCAGGGATCGGCTTAGGGCAGGAGCATAGCCAGATGCCTACTCGATGTAGGGAGAACGCGTCAGTGTGTTGGTCCGCCGACGTAGTTCCCGTAACCTACAATGACAGTTGAACTCACCAGAACCAAGAGGCTGAACACCACCAGCAGTTTTGTTCTCCTTCCGGCACCCCTCCACTCTTTAAGGGCGATGCCCCATAGGGTACTGAAAATGATGATGCTGGCCATGTGTAGAGTCCAACTAGAAAACTTGTAGCGTCCCATTTGAGTCTCGCCCATGGTATAGAAGAAAAATTGCATGTACCAAGTTGTGCCAGCGAGAGCCGAGAACAAATAGTTGGAGAGCATGGGAGCTGTGACCGCCGAATCTTGCGCGACCGCGACGGCGATCGCCATCTCCTCACCGGGAGCATCTGTAGCCGATTCAAGAATGTATTCTTCGTCTCGAGACGGAATTCTGCCCCGAATTTCACCCACAAAGTACTGGTAGCCGGTGCGGTTACGGATGTTCAGGATGAGACACCAGATAAAGTTGGTGGTGAAGCCGCCGGCCAGCACGACGACAAGCACCGGAAGTCCCTGCCACAGCACCGGGGTGCCATGCTGGATAGTGATGGCCTTGATCGGATCTCCAGCCGCGAGTCCGTAAGCGAAGCAGGCACTCATCACTCCTGAAAAAGTTGCAACCAGCAGTCCTTTCTTCAGGTCGAATTCCTTGATCGAGGCGCGCTTCTGCTCGGTGGACATCTCGCGTTCTTTGGATACTCCGGCAGCGCCTGCGACCGCAATACCAAGAAGACAGACGGCAACGCCGCCGAGAATCACCAGTCCGGAGCGAGTGCCGAGTACCTCGGATGCGAATACTCCGCGGAAGATCGGGGGCATCAATGTCCCGAACGCCGCGGTATATCCGAGAACCATTGCCATCCCCAGCGACATCCCCAGATATCGCATAGTTAGACCGAAAGTGAGCCCCCCAAGTCCCCACAAGACGCCGAATATATAGGCCCAGAGCAGGCTGCTCGCTGGCGCTTCATGCAGGACACCCATGAGGTCGTGAGTCATCGTGAGCGCGAGGATCCATGGGGCAATAATCCAACTGAAGAATCCGCCAACGAGCCAGTAGGTTTCCCAAGCCCAGTGCTTCACCCCGCGGTAGGGAACGTAGAAGCTGGCGGAGGCGAGACCACCGAGCCAGTGAAAAAACACTCCCAGTGCTGGGTTCATGGAATCCTCGTGTATGAATTCACAGGTGAAAGACTTCTTCTAACGGTTGCATCGCACGGTCGGGCGGAGCTCCATTTGGCTGAATGAAGAAATCACCCATTTCGCGTTGCCAGCGATCGTTGACTTCACGCTTGGCCATCCCGGCACGAGCGCGTTCGAAGTCCTCTGTTTCTAGATAGCCAACGAGCAACCCGTCGTCGCGCAGAAACAAAGAATAGTTGCCCCATCCAGTTTCTCGCAGCGCGGCTTGCATCTCCGGCCACACGCTGCGATGTCGTTCTTTATACTCCGCGAGCCGCTCGGGCTTAACTCGCAACACAAAGCAGATACGCTGCATAGCTGCTGCTCCTTACCGCAAGAGAGCTTCGGATAACCCACCGTCCACTGGAATTATGTGACCTGTCGTTTTGGCACTCTGATCCCCAGCGAGCCACACGATTGCGGCAGCGCAGTCCTGAGGCAGGATGGGACGCTTGGTCAGTGTGCGTTGTGCATAGAAGTCAGCGAGCTTGGTACGAAGATCCTCAGTGGATTCAGACTCCGAAAATCCGATCTTATATTTCTGAAGCGATTGAATCACGCGATCGCGGGGGAACATGGTTGAACCGGCAACTACGGTCGCGGGCGCGATACCGTTCACGCGCACGTGCGGACCGAGTTTGATCGAGAGTTCTCGAATCAAGTGATTAAGAGCGGTTTTACTAGTGTCGTAAGCTTCGCTACCCTTCTTCGGAACAACTGCGTTCGCCGAACTGGTAAGAACCATCGCAGCGGGAAGGCCCTGGTCCTTGAATATCCACTCGGTTTGGCGGACGAGATGATAATTTCCGGTGACATTCACGAGGAAGGTCTGCGCCCACTGGGCGTCGGAGAGTTCTCCGTCGGCGGCGGGTACGGGATAGATGGCGGCCGTGTTGACCACAATGTCGATGCCACCGAACTGGGAAATCGTAAAGTGCGCAGCGTCCGCAAGGGATGCACCGGAACCCAAATCCACTGGTGTATGAGCGACAAACTC
Organism: uncultured Acidobacteriaceae bacterium; assembly: GCA_963722365.1. Classification (GTDB taxonomy): domain Bacteria; phylum Acidobacteriota; class Terriglobia; order Terriglobales; family Acidobacteriaceae; genus Sulfotelmatobacter. The sequence continues at coordinate 67,082 of CAVRLM010000009.1, read as the reverse complement.
AGGAGATGAAACCCTGCCGGCTTCCTCCGATACCTGCTTTGCGCCTTGCGGGTCAAAATCTGCGACGACAACGTGAGCGCCCTTTCGTGCGAGTAGCAGCGCGACCTCACGACCGATTCCACTTGCTCCTCCAATGACGAGAGCGATCTTGCGGCTGAATTCTGCTTCCGCGGGCATGCGTTGGAGCTTGGCTTCTTCGAGCGCCCAATACTCGATACGGAAGGCTTCCGAACGGGGAAGGGCAACATAGTTGTGGAACTGTGTGAACTGCTGCGATTGCCCAGCGTGGCGAGCTTGCGGCAGGGGATGAGAAGCTTCGCCATCTTCCAAAGCATTGGCACCCGCCATCACGTGTATCGCATTGATGAAAAACTCAGTGGTGATGCGCGCCTCTTTTTTATTCCTGCCGAACCCGAACAGACCCAGCCCCGGAACGATCACCACGGACGGATTCGAATCTCGCAGCTTCGGGGAATCGGGTTGCGCCCACTCGTCGTAATACTTCTTGTAAGACGCTCGATACTCGATGGCTGCGCTCTGGATTCGCGCCTTCAGAGCGCCGACATCGTCACTTGTGGGATCCCACGGAAGAAATAGTGGACACACGCGAGTTCTGAGAAAGTGATCTGGACAACTGGTACCGAGCGAGCTCAATTCCTTTGCCCACTTCGATCCGGCGAACGCCAAAGCATCCTCATGATCTGTGTAGTGAGCCACCACACGGCGATTTGAGGACGCCACGCCGCGTAGAGCAGGTAGGATCTGCGTCGCGATTTTTCTTCCGTCGGAGACGGGTGCTTGTGCAACGCCGCCAAAGAGAGGGCCCTTTTTTGCCTGATGCTTCAGGATGAATTCGCCCATCTGATCGATCGTATGAATACTATTCAGGTAGCAATCGCGCTGCGTCATGCCCCACGTGAACAGTCCGTGGCCGCCGAGGATAAGACCTTCGGCACCGGGATTCTCTTTCACCGCCCGTTCAATCATGAGCGCGAGTTCAAAGCCAGGCCGCTGCCAAGGGATCCAAGCGATCTTTCGACTAAAGTCCCTATTGAACTGTTCCAACTTGCGCTTGCCATTAGCGCTGGCCGCTAAAGCGATCGCCCAGTCAGGATGCAGATGATCCACATGTGCGAAAGGCAGGAAGGCATGCAGAGGCGTGTCGATGGATGCGGCAACGCGATTTTCGCCGAAGGCTGAAAGAGGATAGTAGCGGACCATCTCATCTTCAAATTGCTCGCCGCGATAAAGTTCCTTCAGTTGTTCGAGACGATCCATATACAGCAAGGCAAACCCAGCCTCATTGATGGAGCCGAGATCTCCCCCACTCCCTTTTACTGCCAGCACGCGGACCGGTCTGCCAGTGAAGGGATCCGCCAACTCGAGCTTGGAACTGGTGTTGCCGCCACCAAAATTGGTTATCCGTAAGTCGGCGCCCAGCAAGTTCGAGCGGTAGCGCAAAAGTGTGAGTTGGTCGCCAGCTATCTTTTGAGCTTCGGCTTCGTTCCACAAATCCTTCAGATGAGTTGTCTCTTTGATCTCAGGCATAGATGCTCCCACAATATTGGTCAAACCGGTCTGAATGTTGATCCCACTTGTCGGTATCGAGAGGCTCAAACACTCCAGCCGGGAAAGATCGGTCTACGATGGCGCGGACTTCCTGAAGGGATGACGCGCCTCCAGTTGCAAGAATCTGGATTGCCACGTTTCCTAATGCCGCGGCCTCAGAGGGCCCAGCTAAGACTCTTCTTCCAGTGGCGTCTGCGGTCAGTTGATTCAACAATCGATTCTTCGAGCCACCACCGATAATTCGGATTTGCTCGATGCGTTTCCCAGTCACATGTTCCAAGTGTCGGAGAACGGTCCGGTACTTGAAGGCAAGGCTCTCTAGAATTGCGCGCACATAAGCTCCGGGATGGCGTGGAACGGGCTGGTGGGTTCGGATGCAAAACCTGTCGATCGCCATTAGCATATCGTTCGGGCGTAAGAAGGGCTCGTCGTCTGGATCAACGAGATGGAGAAATGACGTCTCGTGCGCCGCCAGGTCAATCAACTCGCGATACTCGTAGCTGTGGCCTTGCGCGGTCCAGCATTGTCGGCAGCCCTGCAGCATCCACAGCCCCATCACATTTTTTAGCAGTCGCGTCGTGCCGTTTACTCCCCCCTCGTTGGTGAAGTTCAGTCGCAGTGCCTCGGATGTAATGACCGGAGAGCCCAGTTCAGTGCCCAAAAGCGACCAGGTTCCAGAACTGAGAAACGCTGTTCCATCGCAGGCGGAGATCGCCGCGACTGCTGAGCCGGTGTCGTGGCACGCGGGCGCAATCACTGTTGTGCGCTGAAGGGAACTTCGACCCGCAATATCGGGCAAGAGCGTTCCGACAATCGAGCCCGGCTCCACGATTGGCGCGAGGAAATGGGTGGGCAAGTTCAGTCGCTCCATCAGATTAGTCGCCCACGTTCGCTTCACAGGGTTGACCATTTGAGTGGTCGTGGCGTTGGTGAACTCGCAGACTGCGTGTCCGGTCAGCCAATAATTAAATAGGTCAGGAATCGTGAGCAGGTATTTCGCAGCCTCAAGCGCTTTGGGAGTGTTTCGTTGTGCCGCGAAAAGTTGATACAGAGTGTTGATCGGCATGAACTGGATGCCGGTTGCCTCGTAGATCTCTTCCTTGGTTGCTTTCCTGAGGACTTCCTCCATGATTTTTTCGGTGCGCCGATCACGGTAATGGTAGGGATTCTGAAGTAACTCACCGCCTTCACCTAGCAGCGCGTAATCTACACCCCACGCATCGATTCCAATACCCGCAAGTTCCACCTCGCCCAGCCCCGCGAGCGCTTTTCGGACCTCAAACCAGAGGCGAGCGACGTCCCAATGAAGAGAGCCGCCGTACTCGACCGGTTCATTGGCGAAGCGATGTACTTCCTCAGTCGTCAGAATTCCGGATTGAAGTTGGGCAAGAACGGCTCGTCCACTCTCCGCGCCGAAATCGAAGGCGAGGTACGGTTTTCCATGAATGCTTTTAGGCATAGGAGGAGGCGTTCTGCGAATTTCGGGCTGCGCGCTCTTTTGTAATGCGTTCCAGATAGCCGCTCTGGCGGAATGCCTCCATGGGATTTTCGGGCAATCCCTTAGATTCCCGCCATTCTTGAATCGCTGGGCGAACGTCGGTGGAAAAAGCGTCCTGCAGCAAAGACTCGGCCCGCACCAGATCACAATTGTTCTGTGCTGCCGCCAAGGTTTGAGGGTCGACCAGTGCTGCTTTGGAGAAAAGTTCCTGCGCCACGGTCACTGTCTGGATCATTGCTTCTATCTTTCCCTTTAGATTGTGGCTCTGATCGACCATATACGCGATGTCAGCCGGCTGGCCGGTTTCCCACTCGAAGTAACGAATCTCATGGAAGATTCGGAAAACCTGATACGGATCGATCGAACCGATCGTCAAATCGTCGTCGGCATAGCGGCGATCGTTGAAGTGGAAACCTCCCAGCATATTCTCTGAGAGAAGCCAGGAGACGATCTGTTCGATATTCTGCGCCGCGTAATGATGGCCTGTATCCACCAGTACTTTCGCACGTGGTCCCGCAGAGCGGCAGAGAAGCAAGGACATCCCCCAATCAGCAATATCGGTGTGGTAGAACGCGGGTTCGAATGGTTTGTACTCAATGAGTAACCGCTGCCCGGGAGACAAGACGTCATGGGTCTCTTTCAGCAGTTCGGTGAACCATCGCTTGCGGTGCCGGATGTTCGCAGTGCCAGGATAGTTCGAGCCATCCGCAAACCACATGGAGATGTCTCGGCTATGCAGGCGCCGGGCAATTTCAATGCTGTCCTTGGTGTGGGTCAACGCCCGCTGGCGAATCGTCGGATCGGGATTGCCGAATGAGCCGTATTTGTAATCCTGATCCTGGAATAGATTGGGATTGATCGAACCAGGCAAAACGCCGTAACGCTCAGCGAATTTCTTGATGCTGTCAGTGCTGGCCATGCCGTCTGGAAAGTCCCACAGAACATGCAACGCGACCGTAGGACAAACTCCAGTCAGCAGGTGAACTTGACCGGCATCGCTGAATTTTTCTTCGGGCGTAGTGGCCGCGGCCGCCTGGATGAATTTCCCGAATCGCGTTCCTGTATTTGCGAAGCCCCAGGATGGCAATTCGATGCGGAAGGTCTCGAGCGCATTAAAAATCTTCTCACTTTTGCGTGCGTCCATTGAGTACCTTTCTTAAACATTCGAAGCTATGATCCCTACCATACAAGGTCACGAATCTATTTCGAGCATCGCGCCGTTTCGCGTGCAGAAATCTGTTCGGTCCGAAGGCATCTTTGTTACACCCTATCCTGCGGATGCATGTTCTGCATAAAACACACCTCTTTTGGCAGTTTTGCGAGTAGGGTCGTAACCTTTGTCGTCGGACTCTGCGATCTGAATCACAAAATTTTGCTCTGCAAAATAAAGAGGAATATTATGCATCTTTTGTGAGCCCCAACGTTACATTAACCACCGTTGACCGTTACTATCCGAACGTCGGTTTGGCACAAATGGTGCGATCTGAGACGATCACTCTTCAGCGCATGCCCGGGGCCTGGTAGCAGAGACGGATTGTACCCCGCAATCTCGGTTCGCGCCGCGACTAGCTACTGGACGGCTCTTTCACCAGCGGAACATGCACCACTCAGACTTTGCCGATTGACACAGACGTTCTCCAAGTGAAAATATCCCCGCCGGGCGCGCCACCACTCCGCCGGGTCCATGTAGCATCTACCCGCGAGATGTGGGCGAAGAACTATCATCGAAATCAGTTGTTAAGGAAGCACCAGTCCAGGAGGGTCCAGTGGAACGTTCGAGGCTACTCAGTGTGGTTTTAGCAGTCATCATCCTCGCGTCGGCTGCTCTTGCCACGCCGGTACGGTTGCGTTGCGAATACCTGGACAACCCGCTGGGCATCGACATGGTTTCTCCGCGCTTGTCGTGGCAGAGTGACAATTCTGAACGGAATTGGAGGCAAGTCGCCTACGAAGTGCTCGTCTCCAGCACTAGTACCGGCAAAGCTGACATCTGGGACAGCGGAAAAGTTGATTCTGGAGAGTCGGTAGGAATTGCGTATAACGGCCCGGCACTCCAATCGCGAAAGAGATATTTCTGGAGAGTTCGCGTGTGGGATGCCGCCGGCCAAGTCTCGGAGTCGTCTGAAGCAGCATGGTGGGAGATGGGCCTTCTCGATCGTTCCGATTGGAAGGCGAAATGGATTCGCTGGAAGAACCCTGAGGATGCCGCCGACCGACAGGGGATTCGTTGGATTTGGGTGCCGGGTCAGGATGCACTCGCGGTCGTGCCGAAAACCGCGGCTACCTTTCAAATCACATTCGATCTTTTGCAGAAAGCGAAAGACGCGGTCCTTTCGTTGGCGACGCGAGGAGACTTCGTTGCCAAGGTAAACGGTCGTGAGGTGGATGCCAAGGGCAGATGGACCACTTTCGATCGGAGAGATATTTCTGATGACTTGGTCGTAGGAAAAAATGAGATTCAAGTGACGGTGACTGCCCCTGAGTCGCCCGAATTCGGGCCCAACAAAGGAGTGCCAACGACCACTGCCGCTCTGGCGGCGCTCGTGAAGATCACGACCAATAAGGGAACCATCTTACGCTTTCCTACCGATGCGAACTGGAAGGCGAGACTGGCGAATACTTCAAATTGGGATTCCGCTCACGTGGTAGGGAAATTGACTGACAAACGGGTTGGAGATCCGGGAGAATTGCTGCAGCCGGCCGCGTATCTGCGTAGAAATCTCGCACTCTCAAAGAACGTGCAAAGCGCGAGACTCTACGTCACCGCTCTGGGCAGCTATCGAGTCTTTCTGAACGGCAAGCGGGTCGGGCAGGATGTCTTAACGCCCGACTTTACCGACTATCGAAGACGCGTGCTGTATCAGGTCTACGATGTGACCAAGTTACTGGTCAGCGGAAAAAATGTAATTGGCGCCCTATTGGGCGACGGCTGGTACGGGAGCGGTTTGACGTGGGTAGGCATGCATTTTTTCTCTCCTCCGGACCGTTTTGTGGCACAACTCGAACTGAACTACGCCGACGGCAGTCACGACACTGTTGTGACCGACCAATCATGGAAGACCGCCCCATCCCCTATTCTTCGGTCGGATATTTACGGTGGAGAATCGTACGACGCACGATTGGAACAGACCGGATGGGAGAATGCGGACTTTGACGACTCCAAGTGGAAGTCTGCGTTGGTTGGCGATCCGCCAGCCATTGCTGTTTCCAGTCAGATCACGGCACCCGCTGGCGTCGTTGCAACTGTAACTCCCAAATCCGTAACTCCGGTTGCAAACGGTGCCTACATCTTCGACATGGGTCAGAACATAGTGGGATGGGCAACGCTGAGAGTGAAAGGCGCAGCTGGCTCCAAGGTCTGGCTTAGGTTTGCGGAGATTCTCAATCCGGATGGAACGATCTACACCGCAAATCTGCGCAATGCCGATGCCACCGATGTCTACATCCTCCGAGGTGGTGATGAAGAAACGTTTTCACCCCACTTCACCTTCCACGGTTTCCGCTACGTCGAGGTTACAGGCTATCCTGGAACCCCGGGCGTGGACGCGATCACCGGCGATGTTGTGAGCAGCGTGAGTGGCGATCCAGTAGCCAAGTTGGTGACCTCCAGTGACCTTGTCAATCAGATGTGGTCGATCGGCATCTGGGGCCAGAGAGGGAATTTTCTGAGCATTCCCACCGATTGCCCACAACGAGATGAACGACTGGGATGGATGGGCGACGCGGAAGTTTTCTGGCGAACGGGAAGCTATAACTTCGATATCGCTGCATTCTCACAGAAATTCGTTCAAGACATTGTTGACGCACAGACTTCCCAAGGCGCATTCACCAACGTTTCCCCAAATACACTGCCGTTCGAGGGTGGGTCAACAGAAGGGACGTCGGCCTGGAATGAAGGCATGGTTGGCGCGCCCGGCTGGGGCGATGCAGGAGTGATCGTTCCCTGGACGACCTGGGTGCAATACGGCAACAAGGTCATCATCGAAGAAAACTGGAAATCAATGCAGCGCTGGATGGAATTCATCCAGAGCCGGAACCCGGATTTCTTGCGTACGAAGGGTGTGGGGCCCAACTTCGCAGACTGGTTGGCCCCTGATGAACATACGAACAAGGACCTGCTGGCGACCGCGTACTGGGCGCTGATCGCAAATATGATGTCGCAGATGGCGCATGCTGTCGGCAAAGACGCCGACGCGAAACGCTATGAGGATCTTGTGCAGAGTATTCGCGCGGCCTTCCAGAAGGCTTACATCAAGGACGACGGAGAGGTTGGAACGGGAACTCAGACTTCCTACGTAGTGGCCTTATATACCAAGATGGCGCCCGCAGAACTTGAGCCTCTTTTGGTCGATAGACTCGTTAAAGATATCGAAGCTCGTAACTGGCATCTGTCGACCGGGTTCTTGGGCACACCCTTCCTGCTGTTCACTCTTGCCGATCACGGGCGCAGTGATGTTGCCTACCGCCTCTTGCTCAACGATACCTATCCGTCTTGGGGATATATGCTGTCGAAGGGCGCAACTACCTGGTGGGAGCGGTGGAATGGGGATACCGGCGACCCTTCCATGAATTCTTACAACCACTATGCCTTCGGCTCGGTGATCGCTTGGGTGTATCGTTATGCGGCCGGTATTGATACCACTCCCGATTCGCCTGGATTCAAGGAAATCATCGTTCATCCGCATCTCGACTCTCGGATGACTGCTGCGCGTGCCGAATATGACTCGATCTACGGCAAGATCGTCAGTGAATGGAAGGGAACTCCGACGGGTCCGTTTTCTTTAAGCGTTTCAATCCCAGCCAATACATCCGCCAGAGTCTACTTGCCTACGATTGCCGGCGCGCACTTGACCGAAGACGGAAATCCAGTGACTGCACAAACGGAGAATGGATCGTATCTGATCCATATCGGGTCGGGTTCATACAAATTTGAAGTGAAGTGATTGTTTTGAAGCCGGGCGGAATGTGGTCGAGACTAAAGTGACGAATCCCTTGGCTCACGATCGCTTCAGCCCAATGTCGCCACTCAATTGTTTGCTCGTGAGAAAAACTGAAAAGTGTTGTTCTTCCAATTTGTGAACGTCCCCTGAACCCGAGGTGAGAGTCCACGCTCATGAAAAATATCAATCCCGCCTATAAGTTTGCGATATGAGCGCGGTTCTCTGAAGAATCCAACAAGTTCAAACTGCGACCAGCCGTGTGCCTGTTCCGGCTTAATCACCTACAAGCATCGTATTAGTGCACGCACAAAATCCGCCATAAGTGCGTATTGAATCGTGTCAATACATCAGCTCAGCGGTACAACGCCGGGCTCTCACGAAGCTCGGCTATAAGTTCGCTTTATCACCAGCATAAATTCCAGTTCTCGGAAAAAACTTTCGATGCCTCGCAGCGAAAGTATGAGTTGGACTGTAATTCACTTCACCGCTAAGGTCTGCGTGCTGGCAACGGACAGCGCTCGGGCTTCCGTTGCATGCACCAGGGGAGAAAAGTGAGAAACCTAGATGAACCGCTTCCATTCCGGGGCTGTGATTGCTTTTGCAGTTCTGTTGTCGGGGTCGACGAGCTTTGGACAAAACCAGGCAAGTACCGCCCCGCCCACTAACGATGCGATCGTACACCACATGGAAGAACTGGAAGATCAAGTCAAGGAACTTCGAGCTGAGGTTGCAGCATTGAAAGGTAGCGACAAGTCGACTGGAGCGATGGTGATCGCGCCTGTTCCTGTACCGCAGAACAATCTTGTCAGCAGCCCACCGGCCACTTCCGCTCCTGCCGCGCCATCGCTGGCAGGACTTTTGGGGCCGACTTCACTGAGCGGCTTCGTCGATCTCTACTACAACCAGAATTTCAACAATCCGGCCTCTCAAACGAACGGTCTGCGCTTCTTCGATCAAAGCACGCAAATGTTCGGCTTGAACATGGTGGAGTTGGTAGTCGATAAGACTCCGGAGGTCACCAACAGCCGTACCGGCTATCACGTCGCTCTGGGATTCGGGCAAGCGATGAACGCGGTCAACTCGACCGAGCACGGCGGCTTGGGCTTCGATCAATACCTGAAAGAAGCGTACTTCTCATACCTCGCGCCGGTCGGGAAGGGTCTGCAGGTTGACATCGGAAAGTTCGTCACGCCGGCGGGAGCCGAGGTCATCGAGACCAAGGACAACTGGAACTACTCGCGCGGCCTGCTGTTCTCCTACGCCATTCCGTACTATCACTTCGGCATGCGAGCTAAGTATGCCTTCAACGACAAATACGCGCTCACCGGATTTTTTATGAACGGCTGGAACAACGTCGTCGATAACAACAGTGGCAAAACCTACGGAGTCAGCTTTGCCTGGAATCCGAACAAGAAATTCGGGGTCACCGAGAACTACATGGCCGGTCCCGAACAGAACAATGTCAACAGTGACTGGCGTCAACTCAGCGACACGGTCATCACCTATTCGCCAACCAGCAAGCTGTCTTTCATCGTAAACGGCGATTACGGCCGTGGCGACCGCATTACCGATCCTGTGACGGCTCTCGTCTCTCCTCCGGTTTTCTGGACAGGTGTTGCCGGCTATGTTCGGTACGCCTTTAATGCAACCTCTGCCATCAGCACGCGCTACGAGTATTATGACGATCCCACTGGCTTCACGACTGGGACAACGCAACATCTCAACGAGTTCACTGCCACTGTGGAGCGGTTAGTGGCACACCACATCATCAGCCGGATTGAATTCCGTCACGACGTTTCCAATCAGCCTGTTTTCTTCAAAGGCACCGCACCAGTGTTAGCGCAGAACACGCTCGCTGCTGGAATGGTCTTTACCTTCGATAGCCGAGAGGGGAAATAGGGATGGCGTATCGCGACGCGGAAGTTTCGCAGTTTTAGACGGCTCGAACCTGGGCTGTCTGCAATGGGGGGACAAGCGGCTTGGGCACAAACCCAACTAACCCCTGGTGTCAGCGTCCTCGCCGCCCCCCACCCAAATATAACAACCCTCCGGGATGGTCCGCGTCAACAGGGTTTCCATGCGAAAGGTGGGGACTTTGAAATGACCCGTACTAGGCTGGCGGGTGAGATCGCGAGCCTGTTGGCGGGAGGTGCGGCTTTGATGGGCGGACTCTGTTTGCTGGCTTCGATGCCGCTCATCGGGGTCTTAACCATCCTGGTCGCGATGGGGCTGGTGCTGAGTTCAGTTGCAAGGCTGTGTGGCGCAAGGATCTGAACGTTGAGTATGAGGCCGTAGCTTGAAATGCAAGTCGGAGTGACACAAATGTGTAAACGAAGGGAGGAAGCTTAATGGCAGCGATTCGACAACAGGGCACGTATTTAGGAACCACTTTGACGGGTTTCACGGCTTTTGTGGCTGGCCTTTATGGCGGTGGTGGGCGGGGAATCCTGGTCGCCATCGTCGGAGCGGGGTTGTTGGCATATTCCGCACTTGGGTTCTACCGGACGAAGAGTGCGGCGTAGGGAGACTCAGTTGGAACTTCAATGAGAGGAGGAAATATGAAACTTATTGGACTGCTCATGGTGTTCGCCGGATGGCTGATCCCGGTGGCGACACTAGCACTGACACAGTCGACCACAGCTCGCATGATCGTAAGCCTGCTCGGCATCGCAATTTCGCTGGTAGGAATTCTTGTCGTCATGAATAAGGCGCATCTCAAGAACGCGATCTGGAAAGGGTAGGCCTGCGCGCTTATGCGGACCGTTCGGTCGCGAGTGGGATCAAGTTTGGGTAAGGCCGAGTTCGAAACACATCCATTGTCTTCAAGGAGACAGAAAATGATCAGAATGCATCAAGGCGTGAAGCGCTGTTCCTGGATTGTAGGGGTGATGCTGTTGCTATGCGCGTTCCCCGCTTGGACGCAGACCCAAAGCGCTGCCAGCAATGCACCAGCCGCGGCCGCACCACCTCCGGCCCCGGCCATGGACGCGCCATTAAATGTAAAGGCGGCGCAGCCGCCCTCGACAGACGATCTCGCAAAGGGCGACCCGGGCGGCACGAAAACCGGAACTGTCAACGATGTCGTAGTCTCGGACACGAAGAAGGGCCTGACGCTGGCCGACACTGTGAATCAGGTCGGACAGAATCGCATCGCGATCAACTTCGTCTGGACGCTGGTTACCGGCTTCCTCGTCATGTTCATGCAGGCGGGCTTCGCCATCGTCGAAACCGGACTGTGCCGCGCGAAGAACGCCAATCACACCATGATGATGAACTTCATGGTGTATGGCTTCGGCCTGTTCGCGTTCTGGGTCTGCGGATTCGCGATCCAGATGGGCGGCGTGCGCTGCCGTCTCGAACCTGGGCGGCACGCCCCGCTGAACGCGCGAGTACGTCTTCACGCTCTTTGGCAAAGACTTGGGGCTGTGGGGCACGCACGGCTTTTTTCTGAGCAGGACGGACGCTATGACGTCGGCGTCATGGTGCTGTTCCTGTTCCAGATGGTGTTCATGGACACCGCGCTGACCATCGTCACCGGCGCTGCTGCCGAGCGCTGGAAGTACTCGGCCTTCGCGTCTCGTCGGTCTTCATGGGCGCGTTCACCTATCCGCTGTTCGCCAACTGGGCCTGGGGCGGCGGCTGGCTGTCGCAGCTTGGGCGCGAACTTCGGACTGGGTCATGGCTACTGCGGACTTCGCCGGTTCAGGCGTCGTGCACGCCGTCGGGGGTATCACTGCGCTCGCGATGGCGATGATCATTGGACCCCGCATCGGCAAGTACAACCGCGACGGGCAAGCCGAACGCGATGCCGGGCCACGACATCGTGATCGTGCTGACCGGTTGCTTCATCCTGGCGTTCGGCTGGTTTGGGTTCAATCCGGGCAGCACGCTGGCGCGCCTCCGGCAACGGCGCCTGCGCATCGGCTCCATCGCCGTCAACACCATGCTCGCCGGCATGTACCGGTTCGTTCGGCGCGCTGCTCTATATGTGGATGCGCTACGGAAAACCCGATGCCTCGATGGCCGGCAACGGCCTGCTGGCGGGTTTGGTGGCGATCACGGCGCCCAGCGGCTTCGTGAACACGGTTGGCGTCGGCATCATCGGTCTGGTGGCCGGCGTTCTGGTCTGCCTCTCAGTGTGGAATTCTTCGAGCGCGTGCTCAAAGTGGACGATCCTGTGGGCGCCATTTCCGTGCACGGCACCAACGGGTTCTGGGGCGTGATCTCTGTCGGACTGTTCGCCGATGGCAGCGTCAACTACGGCGGCAGTTGGAACGGCGTCAACGGGCCGGTGACGCGGATTGTTCTACGGCGACGCGAGCCAGTTGGTCGCGCAGCTCATCGGCGTGGGCACGCTGATCGGTTTTGTGTTCGGCCTCTCCTACGCAGCGAATATCGTGATTGACTTGATCGTTGGTCAGCGCGTCGGTGCGGCGGATGAACTGGCGGGTTGGATATCCCGGAAATGGGCGCGCTCTGCTATCCCGAGTTCGTGCTGAAGCCGGATATGCCCGTCGGCGTCGCTGGTAGCGGAATAACCGATATGGCAACTCCATTGCGAGTGGAGCAGGAGACAATGTGATGACCGATTACGGGGAACCAGCAGCAGGATCTCGCGGAACGGTGCACTGCGGTCGATTACAAGCCGTTGCCCAATGTGTCGCCGGAGGCGAGGGAGTACTTTCGCGAAGGCCTGCCGCATTTCCAGGCGGGCGATCCGGCGGCGGCGGTGCCGCCCTCTCCCGGAGTGTCGAGCAGGCGCCCGAGTTCTGGGACGCATATGTCTTTCTTGGAATCGCGAACGCGTTGACCTACAACATCTATCCAGCATTCGATCATCTGGAAGAGGCGGTCGCTCTTCAACCCGATAGCTTTGCCGCCCATTTTACCCTGGCGCAACTCAACTTCAAGCTGCGGATTCCTCAAAAGGGATATGCATCTGCGGGAGCGTTCGCCAGTGCGACGACGCTGGAGCAGCGCAAAATGCTGACCCCGTTGCTGAGTGAAGAAGGCAAGGGAACGAAATGGGATCGCTCGGCCGTTGTTTAATAAAACCTGGTTTTCCTCGTCCTGGTTTGACAAATCGTGGTTTGGCAAATCCTGGTTCGATCAGACTTGGATAAGCAGACTGGGGATGAAAAAGCATCTGTCGGCGCTCTTCGTGGCCGCCAGTGGCCTGCTCGTGGCCGTGGTCGCTCGATCGTGCATGCGCACTAAATAAGGAGGATCTGCGTGGGCAAGGAAGGATGCAGGAGAATGATGGGGGCTATATTCACAGTGTTGAATCAACAACGGATCGCATGGTCGTGTGCTCTACTGGTCGGATTGTACTGTTCTTACTGGTGTACGCGCCCTTATTCCGGTTCTCCTCGGCTGTCTGTTCGCCGCGGGCTGGCATCTAGCGGTTGGTCTTGCGGTTCTCCGGACATGCCTAGTGCGGCCGTTCGAGGGGGTCAAGTGAATATTTCGCTGCAGATTCTTTTAGCATTGCGGCGATGATCCTGATCGCGAAGTTGGCGGCCACGGTCGCGTCTCGCCTTGGGTTGCCGCTGGTGCTGGGAGAGTTGCTCGCAGGCATACTGCTTGGACCTTCGGTGCTCAATGTTTGGGGAATGCATTGGTTGGCCTCCCGCTGCGGCAAATGCTGTCTCCGTTTGAGCATATTCAAGATCCTTGCCGACCTTGGGGTTGTCTTGCTGATGTTCGTGGCTGGAGTTGAAACCGATATAAGATGATGCGTGCACCGTCGCCCCTGCCTTCTGGGCGGCCATCGGTGGCGTCATCCTTCCCATGGTGGGTGGGTACCTGCTATCTAGGAGTTTCGGGTTCAGCACTGCCGAGGCAGTTTTCATCGGGACGATTCTGACCGCAACCAGCGTTACGATCACCGCACAGGCATTGATGAACCTGAATCAACTCCGCTCCAAAGTAGGGTCGACCATCCTGGGAGCGGCGGTGATTGACGACGTGCTCGGGCTTATCGTTCTTTCGGGAGTGATTGCACTCGCCCCTTTATTGGCTGTATCGGGAGCGAAGACCGGGAGCATTTCATGGAATGCGCTGGCAGTGATCCTGGGACGCATGGTCGCTTGCCTCGTCACCATGGGTTTGTTCGGGCCGTTATTGACTCGATGGGCTTTAAGTCAGGCGACCCGACTTCATGGGCATCACACTGAAGTGGCCGTAGCTCTCGCAATCGCGATGCTGCTGGCGTTCGATGCACAGTGGGTGGGTGGCATGGCCGCAATCACGGGCGCATATCTGGCTGGCCTTTTTGTAGCGATGACGCCGGACCGCCAGAAGGTATGTGAAGAACCTCATCCCATGCTGAATTCGTTCTTTGGACCCATATTCTTCGTTTCGATCGGCATGGAAGCGGATGCATGGCACGTGGGCGGACGAGTTAGCTTCTTTGTTTTCTTGTTGGCGATCGCTATCTTAGGCAAAATTCTGGGTTGCGGTTTGGGCGCGTATGGCTCCGGTTTTTCCAGGCGCGATTCTTTGATTGTGGGGGTCGGAATGATTCCCCGCGGCGAAGTTGGGTTGATCACTGCCAGTTTGGGTTGGACGGCGGGACTCGTTACGCGGGATGTCTACATCCAGGCGGTCGCCCTAGTCGTCCTTACAACTCTGATCACGCCCGGTCTACTCCGCTACTGTTTTCCCAAAGCTCCTCAAGCCGAAGGGGACTCTTCCGCCGTACTGGCGGGGATGCCGGGCATTGCTGCCAATACTGGAGAATTGAGCGACGCGTAAAGAGTACCTGGACATGTCATGTTCTTGGAGTGCTGGATTCAAATCTCGGTAGTGAAAAGGAACCGATCAATGATGACCAAGGTGGAAGCGATCATTCAGCCGACGAAACTGGATGCGGTGAAAGAGGTTCTCTCTGGACTCGGAATCGACGGGCTGACAATTTCGGAGGTGCGGGGTCACGGCCGGCAAAAAGGTCATACCGAGATGTATCGGGGCCATGAGTACTCGGTCGATCTTGTTGCCCAAGATCAAAATTGAGTCTGTCATGAATGACAATCTGGTCGATGCGGCAGTCCAAGCCATTCTCGAAACAGCGGCTACGGGGAAAATCGGAGACGGAAAAATCTTTCTCTACAAGGTAGAGGAGGCCATCCGTATCCGCAACCAGGAACGAGGAGTGGCCGCGCTCTAAAATATTTGAGTCCAGCTTTCGCCAAACCGCGTCGGCGGAAGCTGGACGTTTAAGTTAAAACTCATCCGCAAAATATAGGCACGCCACGAGTGTGGTTTATCCCACGCGTTCACGTTTGGCGTCATCGCCGGCCAGAGCTTTGTAGTTCTCCCCTCGTGATCCTGCTCGTAGAGGTCTCGGCGCATCCGGTTCGCCTTAAATCGATGAATCGGCACACCGCTCTGATCTTGCCTACTCTAGCCTAAAGTCGCAATCCTTCTGTCAGGCATTTGTATTGGTTCACAGTCGCGCGTAGTATTCTTTTCCCGTGAAAAACGGCTGCATACCCTAGAGGTGACTTGATGAAGGCACTTACTCCCCTACTATTGCTGCTGTTCATTGCGGCCATTATTGCAGAATGGCACTGCGCAGTCCAGCTACGATCTGCGGTCGCCGGACGGCCGGATCGAGATCAGAATCCGTACTTCGGGACAGGTCCAGTACGACGTCGTCTTGAAGGGCCGGGCTGTGTTAGAGAAGTCCGCACTCTCTCTCGATGTAGATCATAAGAAACTCGGTACGCAGCCGAAGGTGATTGACGCCAAGCGGCGTTCTCACGACGAAGAGGTGGTGCCTGTCGTTCGTCAGAAGTTCGCTAAGATTCGCGATCACTACAACGAGCTAAAACTGAGCATGGATGGTGGATATGCCGTCGTGTTCCGGGCCTACAACGAAGGTGCGGCCTACCGCTTCGAAACTTCGATTCCGCAGGAGAAGATCAAGATTTATGCGGAAGAAGCGGCGTTTAACTTCTCAGCGAATGACATTGTCTATTATCCGCAGGAAGACAGTTTCTTCTCGCACAACGAAAGAAAATATCTTCCGCAGCATTTGAGTGAGATCGCGCCGGAGTTCTTGGCAACGCTGCCTGCCGTGGTCGACGTGGGCGAGGGAGCAAAGGTTGCGATCGCCGAATCAGATGTAGAGTCTTATCCCGGCCTATGGCTACGAGGTACCGGTGGATTCGGCCTGACAGCAACGTTTCCTCCTTACCCACTGAAAGAGAGCTTAACCAGCGATCGTGACTATAGAGTCGTCGAAAGCGCAGACTACATCGCGGTAACTGCAGGTACGCGTACGTTTCCGTGGCGAGTGATCGGTATTGCCGACCGCGACGGAGATCTGTTGACCAATCAGATCGTATACCTGCTCGAAAAACCGTCCCAGGTGCAGGACACGTCGTGGATCAAACCCGGAAAAGTGGCTTGGGACTGGTGGAACGCAAACAATGTTTACGGTGTGGATTTCAAGGCGGGAATCAACACCGAAACGTACAAGTACTATATCGATTTTGCGGCGAAGTATGGCATTCCTTACATCATTCTCGACGAAGGCTGGTACAAGCTTGGGAATCTGCTGGACGTCGTTCCGGAAATCAACATGCAGGAACTCGCGGATTATGCCAAGCAGAAAAACGTCGGCATCATCTTGTGGGTTGTATGGAAGACGTTGGACGATCAACTGCTTCCGGCTCTCGATCAGTTTGAGAAGTGGGGAGTGAAGGGCATCAAGGTTGATTTCATGCAGCGCAGCGATCAGATCCTAATTGATTACTACCACAAGATCAGCCGCGAGACGGCCAAGCGCAAAATGCTGGTGGACTTCCACGGTGACCAGAAACCTGCGACCATGACCCGTACATGGCCAAACCTGATCAGCACGGAAGGCGTGCGCGGGATGGAGTGGAGCAAGTGGAGCGCAGAGTCTGAGCCGAAGCACAATGTAACGCTGCCGTTTACACGAATGTTTCTCGGCCCGATGGACTACACGCCGGGCGCCATGCGCAACGCAACCAAAGCAACTTTCGCGCCGATTCATGGCCAGCCGATGGCGATGGGAACGCGTTGTCACCAACTGGCGATGTATGTGGTTTACGAGAGTCCGCTGCAGATGTTGTCCGATAGCCCATCGAACTATCTTCGGGAGCCTGAGATTATGGATTTTCTGGGACCGGTTCCGTCGGAGTGGGACGAGACGAGAGTGCTCGACGCGCAAATTGCTGAGTATGCGGTTGTGGCTCGAAGGAACGGCCGCGACTGGTATATCGGAGCAATGTCAGACTGGACGCCACGCAATGTCGACATCGATCTGTCGTTCCTTCCCGAAGGAAACTTCACGATGGAAGCGTATCAGGATGGCGTGAATGCGGATCGCAACGCGAGCGACTACAAGAAGATCACCGCTCAAGTCACCAAAGCGACCAAGCTGAAGTTACCCCTCGCCAGCGGTGGAGGCTGGGCAGCAAGAATCCATCAGTAGCCAGGGAATCCGCGATCACCGAATTAGTGGGAGAACGCGCATCGCGCCCGGGGGATTCCACCGTCGGCGTGTGACCTCGACATGTGCATTCCTTGACACTACTGCAATTTCCGGAAGAGAATGTGCGGTCTTAGCTTCACTCACCGAACCCAAACTCGTTCGGAAGGCGGGACTCGTGGCTCTTATCAACAGGCGGACGTTTCTAACTGGCTCAGCAGCATTGCTCGGCGCTGCAAGCCTTCGATATCCCGGCTGGGCTCAGGAGAATGGCACCAGTTCCTCCTCCCGACCAATGCTGTTGGGGGTTGACTACTATCCCGACCAGACCCCCGAGGCACTTTGGGAAGAAGACGCTCGGATGATGGCAGAGGTTGGCTTCACGAACGTACGAATCGCTGAGTTTGCGTGGGCGCTGATGGAGCCGTCAGAAGGGAAGTTCGAGTTCGACTGGCTGCATCGTGCGGTTGACATTCTTCACAAACACCAGATCGCGGTGATTCTGGGTACTCCTTCGGCGGCGCCTCCGCCTTGGCTCACGGCTCGTTATCCCGACATTGTGGAAGTGAATTCGCAAGGGCAGCGCTTGTATCCCGGAGGGCGGCGATTTACATGCCCGACAAATCCGACATATCGGCGTCTTTCACTTGCGATTGCGACGGAAATGGCGCGCACTTTCGCTCAAACGCAGGGCGTGATCGGATGGCAAATCGACAACGAACTGACGTTAGGTTCCTCGCCACGATGCTACTGCGATTTTTGCAAGTCTGGTTTTCAGGCATGGCTTCGCAGCAAGTACCAGAGTCTAGAGAAACTGAACCAGACGTGGGGAACCGTGTTTTGGAGTCAGACCTACACGGATTTTTCTCAGATTCCAGTTACGCTGCCGTCTGGAGCGGATCCCAATCCAGGCTTGGCGCTCGACTACGATCGCTACCAGTCTTATGCCAACGCGTCGTTCCTCGAAGAGCAGTTGACGGTCCTACGAAAATTGTGTCCTGGGCATTTTGTGACCACGAATAACGTAGGGCTGCCACTCGATACCATCGACCTCCGCAGCTTGTATGAAAAGCTCGACTTTGTCTCGTTCGACAACTATCCGGGATTTTTCGAGATGCTGATTCACCAGGAATCGAAATCAAGGGCTATCGCTCCTGAAACCATCCCGACGGCAGTAGCGTTGGGACACGACTTCGCACGAAGCATCAAGGGGCGGAAGCCATTCCTGATCATGGAAGAGCAGGTCGGAAAGGCAGGGCAGAGCAGTTTCTCGCCGCAGCCAGAAAAAGGAAAGATCCGGCTTTGGGTGTATCAGGCAATCGCGCACGGAGCGATGGGAGTTAATTACTTTCGATGGGATACTGCCACTTTCGGCGCTGAGGAGTACTGGCACGGAATGCTCAACCATGACCGCTCGAAAAGCCCTGCCTTTGACGAGATCAAGCAGACCGTTAAAGAGCTAAAAGCCTTGGGGCCGGACCTACTGAACTCTCAGTGCATAGCCCGAACGGCGCTCGTTTTCGATTACGACTGCAGTTGGGCGGTGAAGATTCAACCGGGACATTACGCTCTGAACTACGGCGAACAGGTCACGGCGTGGTATGGAGCGATATCGGCGAGTCGAACGGGAATAGATATTGTCGGCCCCGGCGACGATCTCTCCGGTTATCAGGTCGTATTCGCGCCTGTCGTATATGTCCTCTCGGAGGCGCAAGCCGAGAGAATCAAAAGGTTCGTGAGCAACGGCGGCGTGTTCGTGACCAATTTTCGTTTGGGTGCAAAGACAGAAACTAGTCAAATGGTCCGGTCGCCACTGCCTGGACCTTTGCGCGAAGTCATGGGCGTCACAGTAGAAGATTACGTGCCGATTTACTCTGGCACCCAAAGCGTGAGGTTTTCTTCGTTACTCTCGGGTCCGGATGGGGAGTGCGGAATCTGGGCAGACATTTTGCTTCCCTCAACTGCGGAAGTGTTCGGTACGTATGCGTCCGGTCAATACGCTGGACGGGCGGCCGTCACAATGAACAGTTATGGAAAAGGCAAAGCGGTGTATATCGGCGCAGATCTGAATAGCGCGAGCCTTGCGAGAGTCCTTCAAGCTTTTTCAGCGGTGGCGAACGTCCAGAAACCACTCGATGTGCCTGCGGGTGTTGAACTGACGGTTCGCAAAACAACAGCAAAGGAGTGGATATTCGTGCTCAACCACACCGCAGATGCGCAGACAATCTCGATCTCAAAGGCCTTTACCGATCTCGTCACAGGAGAGAGCCTGACCGCCAACGTGAAGTTGAGCCCCTATGGTGTACGGGTGTTGCAGGCTAGCTGATCTCGCAAGATTCATTTCGCAGCGGGCTTTGAGGTCTCGATTCCATTGCCTTCGCGAATCATGAGAATCTGGTTTGCCTTTACTTTGGTAAATCGCTCGACTTTTTGCGTGGTTGGCCACTGTACCTCGATCAGATCGACCGATTGCGCCTGGCCCAATCCAAAGTGAAGACGCAGGTCGCTTTGCGACATGACGCTTGAGCCGCTGCGGACTTCGTCCATTTGTGCATGTTTGCCCGTTGTTACGCGAACCCGCGCGCCAATCGCCGTACGATTGCACTTCGTTCCAATCAGTTTGATCTTAATCCAATTCTGTTTGTTGCCGCCATCGTTTCGCAAGAGAGACGGCACGTCGTTCATGTTCAAGATCAATACGTCCACGTCGCCGTCGTTGTCGTAGTCTCCGAAGGCTGCGCCGCGGCTGGAGAACCTCTCGTTAATGCCGGGACCCATCGTGGCTGATACGTCTTTGAATTGCCCGTTGCCTATGTTCTTGTAGACCAGTCGCGGGTTCTTAAAGGACTGACCAATCGAGTGCCCTCCAATCTCGGGATAGACATGCCCATTGATCTGGATGAGGTCGGTCCACCCATCGTTGTCGTAGTCGACAAACCCGCAGCCCCAGGCTACGTACTGATTGTTGATTCCGATTCCGGATGCAAAGGTAACGTCGCTGAAAGTGCCGTCGCCGTTGTTGTGATAGAGGTTGCAGGTGTCGTCCGCGAAATTGGTTTTGAAAATATCGAACCAGCCGTCACAATCGTAGTCTCCGACGGCAACGCCCATTCCTGCCTGCTCATGTCCGTTCTCGCTGTATGCACATCCAGCCATTACTGCCACATCGGTGAAGGTGCCATCACGATTGTTGCGAAACAGAATACTGGGCTCGGAGTCCACCGCTACGTAGATATCGGGCCAGCCGTCGTTATCGAAGTCATTGGCGACCGCTGTGATGGAGTATCGCGGACCCGGTTTGAGGATGCCGGATTTCTGCGAGACATCCCTGAAGGTTCCATCGCCATTATTGTGATACAGCACGTTGGTGTCGCCGGTCAGTCCACGCGGCCCGCACATAACCGGGATTCCTTTCCATTGGCACGCTGCCGCATCCCCCGGCGACGCAGTTTTTGCAGGATCCAGAACGATGTAATTGCAGACAAAGAGATCCAAGTGTCCGTCGCGATCGTAGTCGAGGAAAGTGCAGCCCGCTCCCCACCGAACGCGTTCATCGTACAGGCCAGACTTGCGGGTTACGTCCGTGAAAGTACCGTTGCCGTTGTTGCGGAAAAGAATGTTGTGTCCCCAGAAGCAGCAGAACAGATCGTCCCACCCGTCGTTATCGTAGTCGCCGATGCAAACTCCGGTTTGCCATCCCGTGCGACCGAGTCCGGATTTCTCTGTAACATCAGTGAAGGTTCCGTCGCGGTTATTTTTGTAGAGATGCGAAGTGGGCGCTTTTCCAGCAGGCCATTCCTCGCCGAGGCGCGTTCCGTTCGTCAAGTAAATATCGAGCCAGCCATCGTGGTCGTAATCAAAAAAAGCGATGCCGCTGCCTTTGGCTTCGATGATGTAGCGTTTGTGGTCAGCGCCACCCCAGACGTTAGGTATGTTGAGCCCGGCTTCATGAGCAACGTCGACGAATTGCACGGGCGAAGCTGGACTCGTCGACGCAGTCGATTGGATGCTGAGACTACGCTTCCATCGCCACAACGGAGTTGCCAGAGCGTCAAGCAGCGTGCTGCCGAAAACTAGGAGCGAGGAACCAAGAAAATGTCGCCGGGGAAAGGTCATAGCCCTGAATTCCACTCTATCATTTCGATGGCGGAATCTTTGGGAATGAACGCGGGATGACTCCTACGCCTTCTTTTATCGCAACGATCTGGTCGACGGACAAATTCTTCAAGCGATCAACCTGGCCACTCGGCCACGTAATCTCTAACGAATCGATCTTTTCGCGTCTACCCAAGCCGAAGTGAATTCGCGGATCGCTCGCCGACATATAACTCATGCCTCCCTTCGACTGTTCGACCTGCACAAACCCTTCCGAAGTCAGCTTCAGGGAAGCGCCAATACCGTCGCGGTTTGATTTGGTTCCAATCAACAGGACGGTCAGCCAGTGATTGGCATTACCGCCATCATTGCGCAGCAGGGAAGGATAGTCGCCTCGATTGTTGGTCACGATGTCAATATCGCCATCGTTGTCGAAATCAGCAGTTGCAAGTCCTCGGCCTACGATGGGACGAACAAAATCTGGACCGAGCGACTCCGAGACTTTGTCGAACTCTCCTTTACCCAGGTTGCGATACATCAGCAGAGGTTCCTTATACGACACCTCGCCGTGATATAGCGAGACGTTATCGAGCATGGCGCCATTGAGTTGCAAAATGTCGTTCCAGCCGTCATTGTCGTAGTCCAGAAATTTCATGGCGACGCCGCTCAGCAAAACTGCTTTATTCCCTATGCGTGAATTGAACGTGTTGTCTGTGAACGTTCCGTCCTGATTGTTGTGATACAGACGATTCAACTCAAAATCGAGATGCGTAATGTAAACGTCCTGCCATCCATCGCCATCGACATCGGCGGCGTCAATGCCCATACCCGCTTCGTAGCGGCCATCTTCACTGGCGGCCAGCCCGGAGATGAGAGAGACGTCTTCGAAGGTTCCGTTATGTTTGTTGATGAAAAGAAAGTTAGGCCATGAATCGTTGGCCACCGCGATATCGGGCCAGCCGTCATTGTTGAAGTCCGCCAGAACTACACCCATGCCCTTGGCTTCGGGCTTTCCGACGCCTGATGCATCGCTGACGTCGGTGAAGGTGCCGTCATGATTGTTGTGATAGAGCTTAATACGCTGTCCTTTGTAGTTTCCGGGATGACAATACGACCGGTAGCCTGGCCGGCGTTCGCCGCACCAGATATTGTTCTTTGGCGTCCATTCGATATAGTTCGTGACGACTAAATCAAGCCAGCCATCTTTGTCGTAATCGAACCATCCCGCGCTGGTCGACCATCCTCCCTCATCCGCGACACCACTTTTGGTTGTAACGTCGGTGAACGTACCGTTCCCGTTGTTGTGATAGAGAATTGCGCGTCCGTAGCCAGTCACATATAGATCGGGATAGCCGTCATTGTCGTAATCGCCGACCGCGACTCCTTGGCCGTAGTGGCCTTCACCTCCGACGCCGGCTTTTTCAGTGACATCAGTGAACGTTCCGTCACCGTTGTTGTGGTATAGCGCGCAGCGCAGGGGATGAGGTGGCTTGTAAATATCGGTAGCCCCGGATTGAACGAAGAACAGGTCCATCAATCCATCCTGGTCGAAGTCGATCCAGCCCACGCCGGTTCCCATGGTTTCGAGATAGTACTTTTCTTCTGTTTGCGTGGAGTCTTGTTGAAAGGTAATCTTGGCGCTCTCGCGAATATCGGTGTATCGAACGGGAATAGCAGGCTGCGATTTTGTCGAAGACTGAGCGGCGGATGTTCCGGTGTGAAATGCTGCGCAGATCGCAACACCGAGGGCTGCGACTGTTACCCGCCGGATAGGCGAGAGCAAGCCGCTGGTTCGTTGTCCCGGTTTTCTTGTGCATTCTCGAGTTCGTGTGAGTCGCTGAGCGCAGTCAGCGGATTGAGCGCTTGCAATTGAGTCACGGCGAATATTTCGACATCTTAGCATTGCATGAAGGTGTTTTCAGTTGCTCACAAGCTCCGGTCAGCGATCATCAAGGCCATTTGCAGAAGTTGCTGGCGGGCGACCATAGAGATTGGCTGGCCGACAGGAGAGGTATTCGCAGGAGCCTTCGATAAAACTTCTTCGATACGTTCGACGTTCAGACCACCGGCGTTGCTACCTTTAAAGCGGTCGAGTACTTCGCGAGCTTTCTCAATTTGTCCGGTCTGGTAGTAGAAAACGCCGAGCGTCGAATAGCTGCCGACCCACTCGGGCAACAGTTCCACGGCTCGCTCGAAACGCTCGGCTGCCTGGGAGGTGTTCCCACGCAGTACGGAGATGAGTCCCATGCCCCAGAGGATCTTTCCCGAGCCGGGGATGCGTCCGGCGCCTTTTTGCAAGGTTTGCTCCGCGCCGTTGAGATCGTTCTCGCGAAGTTGGACCAGCGTCAGAGAAAGATAGTACTGATCGTTGTCTGGGTTGCGATTTATCGCACTGCGGAAAATTTCAATCGCTTTTGCGGTTTGACCCGTATGCGCTTCGAT
Source organism: uncultured Acidobacteriaceae bacterium (assembly GCA_963722365.1). Lineage (GTDB taxonomy): Bacteria > Acidobacteriota > Terriglobia > Terriglobales > Acidobacteriaceae > Sulfotelmatobacter. The sequence goes on along the minus strand of CAVRLM010000009.1, from coordinate 43,075 downwards.
GTCTCCCAGCAAGGCCAGAAAAGCATCATCCTGTTGGCCTGCCGCCGAAACGCTCTGCGCAACATCGAGTGCATCCGAGTAGCGACCTTTCCGGAAATAAGCATCTGCGAGATCAAATTTGACGTCATCGGAGTCGGGATTCGCGCGAAGGGCGGTCTGGAAATGCTGAATCGCGTCATCGTACAAGCGGTAGCGCGCCAGCAGAACGCCGATGCCGGTCTGTGTTCGATAGTCGTCTGCGCTCAGGCGATCGAGTTGTGCGATCGTTTCCCTCGCCGAGTCAAGTTGGCCTAGTTTTAGATAACTCTCGGTCAGCAAGTACAGATCTTGTGTTTGCCCGGGATGCTTTTGAACCTGCTCCTTCAGTTCCGTCACATCAAGCTGAGCGCGAGCTTGCGGAGAAAGCTGGGAGCGGTTGTCGAGGTAATCAAAAAGATGTTGATAGGGATACGGCCCACTGGTTGAATTCTTTGACAACGTTTGAAAGACATTTAAATCTCGCTGGGCGGCGGCGGTCTGATGAAGGCTTCTTTCGACCATTGCAAGCTTGTAGTATCCCGTCGCGGGATCGTGGCTTACCTTCACGTAACGTCGAAGGAGTTCGGAAGCTTCGACGAATTTCTTGTCTTTCACGCGAAGATTCGCCAACTCGAGAAGCGCTTCGGAGAGATCGGGATTCGCCCGAAGCGCCTGCTGAAATAGCTGATCGGCTCGTGCGTAATTGCCCTGCCTTTCTTCGATATAGCCAATGTTGAACAGACATGAGGCGTTGTGCGGGTCGAGTTTCAATCCCTCCTGAAAGTATTTCATCGCTTCATCAAATCGCCCGAGATGACGATACGAGAGCCCCATGAACGCGTAAGACCTGGCCGAGGGGTCCAAGGCGATGAGACTCTTGAACTCGTCGATGGCTCGTTCCGCCTTGCCCGACATGAAATAGCTCTCGCCGAGTGCTGCGTGCAAGTCCGCCCGCTGTGGAGCAATTTTCAGACCTGCTTCGAGCAAGGGATTGCATCTTCGAAGTAATTTTGACTCATGCTCACGCGAGCCATCAGGAAAATCACATCGGTATTCTCAGGAGCAAGCTTGTGGGCGCGAACCAATAGATCGAGGGCATCGACGGGTCGAGACTGTTCCGAGTAGACCTGTGCCAGCAGATAAAGAGTTTCAGGGGAATCGGGCTTCAGTTTCAGAGCACGGTTGAGGGTGAGTTCGGCTTTGGCGTAATTGTGACCTCGCAGGTAGGCCTGCCCCAGGTTGTGGAGAATTTCGAATGTTTCAGGCTGCAAAGAGTTAGCACGTTCCAGTTCGAGCTGTGCCGCGTTGTATTGCTTCTCCGATGCGAGCAATACACCTAGCGTGAAATGCAGTTGAACGTCGCGCGTGTGCGCGGCTGAGAGCTCGCGGGCCGTTTGAAGGCCTTCAGAAGTTTTGCCTGCTTCAAGGTAAGCGCGGATCAGATTGAATCGCACCTCGATGGTCACAGGATGCACGCGCTGAAAATGTTGAATGGCTGCGACCGGCGTTCCTTTCGCCATCAAGACGAGTCCCAGATTGTAGTTCGCATCGCGATTCGAAGGCGATACGCGAAGGACGTTCCTGAATTCCGTTTCGGCGAGGTCGAATTTCTTTTGGGCAACGTACAAGTTGCCCAGGTTGTTTTGAATCTTCGTGGCTTCTGGCGCCAGTTTGAGGGCATGCTGGAAGGCATCGGCTGCGCGGTCAAAGTCCTTTTCGTTGGTGTAGACGATTCCCAACAGGTTGTACGCCTCTACATTTGAGGGATCGAGGGCGACCTGTTCTTCAAGAATCTTCCTGCCTTGCTCGAACTGGCCCTGTTGGATGAGCGCACCAGCATTTTGAAGAGGAGCGGTAACTTGAGCCGATTGAAGATTAAGCAGCGGTAATGCATATCCTGGTGGGACGAACATCAGGACGGTCAGCGCGAGAGCGAAGAGCAATTGCGGGCCGTGATTGCCTTTCCTGAGCCTGAACCGAAGCGCAATCACACCGCTGCACACAGCCCTCCGAAGGCCTCAATATAGCATCTGTAACATCTGCTGAGCCATCCTGTGTTGGGGTTGATTCCGGAGAAGTTCCTGCAGAACCGCTCTCGCCTTGTCGTTGTCTTTCTAGACGAGATACAGTCGCGCGAGATTGAGATAAGACTGGTCAAAGTTTGGAGCGATGCGTATGCACGCCTTAAACTTTTCTTCCGCCTCTGGATAGCGTTGCTGTTGAACGAAAAGCACACCCAGATTATTGAGCGCATCTGCATAATCCGGTCGCAGGTTGATTGCGGTTTCCAGATACTGGCGAGCCTTATCGTTCTGGCTACTACGGGCGTATAGCATTCCCAGACTGTAGTTGACTTCAGGGTTTGTCGGTTCGTTTTCAAGCGCTCGGTTCAAAAAAGTGGTCGCCTGCGCAACATTTCCTTGCCGTCGAAAGACGTTTCCAAGGTTTAGAAGGGCAGTGGCGTAGTTGGGACGCAACCGCAGCGATTCCTGAAAGTCTTGGATCGCTTCCTCTGGTTGGCCCGCCTGCGCAGCGAGCATGCCTAAGTTGTTCCAGGCTTCGGGATAGTTCGGCCGCAATTTTAGGGCCTGATCGAGATACTTTCTGGCGTCCTGCGGTTGCGTTTCGTCGCAAGCAAAGCGTCCCTAAATTGTAATAAGCGTCAGGATCATCCGGCTTCTCCGCGATTACTTGCTGGAACGAGTCCGCGGCTTGATCGAGAAAGCCGTGTTGAAAGAAAGCCACGCCATAAGTGAAATCGTTACGTTGAAAAGTGTCCTGATGCAAGGTCCCCGGGAAGGGAAGCGCTTTGCGGGACGCGGTCTCCGAGATCCTTGGGCATCGACACCAAATCGCTGCGAGAGGACTTCTGAAGAAAAGGCTCCTTGATACACCTTAACGATGTTTCCCGCTTGATTAATGAGCAGCGACATGGGAAGCGAGAGATCCCTATGGCGGTCGAAAAGATATCGATACACGATGTTGTAGATACCCGCCACTGTCGGGCGTGGCTAACAGGACCGTAAACGGTAATTCTTCTTGGCTGGCGAAGGACTTCACTACTGCGGGATCGGATGGCGCGTCGATGTTGACTGCGACTATCTGAAGTCCCTTGGAGACGAGAGTTGCATGGGACCTTCGAAGAACCTGCAATTGATCGCGGCAACTGGCGCAGGCCGTCGACCAGAAGTTCAGTAAGACTGGGTTCCCGCGAAAGGAACGAAGATCTCGCAGATTTCCCGCAAGATCAGGAAGCAAGAAATCGATCGACCTCACTGGATCGATGAGCCAAGTGCCTACCGCCAAGGGCGGAGATTCTCCCTTTGCAGGTTCGGTCAGTTGAGCCCATGATTGCGGCGGCGATGCAAACGGCTTTACAGTGAAGTTTTTAGTTCCTTCCTGAATTTCTGTCCGACGGTTGACTGGAAGATCTTCGTAAGTCTCCGTGAGACCGCTCGGCCATTGAATCATCACTTTGGCGAAACCTTGATTCGGTCCTAACCCGAACGAGAGTTCCTTAGTATGCTGTGACAAGAAACCAGAGCCAGCCTGCAGATATTTTGTTTGCCGAAAACCGTTGGATTCTACAGTCACTGCTGCCCCGATCGCATCGCGGTTGCTCTTGACCCCGCGCAACCGAAGTGTGATCGAGTTCCCAATGTCGTTCATCGCGAGACGCAAGATTCGGATCTGCGGCGAATTTCGGTTCTTCAGGACAATTTCGAGTTTGCCGTCGCCATCGAAATCAGCAAGTGCAAAAGCCCGGCTGTCATCGCGAAAATCCAATCCAACGACACCTGAAACATCAGAAAATGTGCCCTCTCGATTGTTGGCAAAGAAAACATTTCTCTCGTGACCATTCCAGGTCGAATCGGAACGAACCAGTTCATTGATCGCGCTCCATCCGCGCTCGTAGCCGGGCGATGGGGCGGAATCTTGCGGTGACTTTGCGACGACCTGGCGCCAGAAAAAACTTGAGACATCGCGCGTGTCGATCCCGGAAATGTATCCGTTCGCGACATACAAATCCGGGTACCCATCGTGATCAAAGTCCCACGAATCGGTGGACCACGACCAGCGGCCCATCTCCACTCCTGCTTGCATTGCTACGTTTTGAAACTTCTGGTCGCCTTGATTTCGGTAGAGAGAATTGCCGATCATATGTCGCCGGTAGAGAGACCGAATGTTTTCTGATTCGCCCCCGTGGAAATGGGAGTCTCCAAAAACTCTCATTCCTGCGGCTACCCACATGCCGGCGGCGTAGATGTCCTGTTTCCCATCGTTGTCGAAGTCCAGCCAGCAGGCACTCATACCGGCGCCGGGTTCGTCCACCTCGGCCTCTGCGGAAACAGCGTCGAAGCTTCCGTCGCCCTTGTTCCGGTATAAGACATTGCGACCAAAGTCGTTGACAACATATAAGTCGGGCCATCCGTCTGCATTGCAGTCGCCCCAAGAACAGGCGAAGCTGTAACGGTCGTTTTCTGCACTTAAGCCCGCTAATTCCGTACGGTCTTGAAAGACTCCGACTCCTTCGTTGTGGAAGAGGTAATTTGGGGGCCCGTTTCGCGCGTCGAAATACGGCACGGGATATCGATACTGATCGAGCCCACGATAGTAGCTGTAAAGGCAAAAATAAATATCGAGGCGTCCGTCGCGGTCATAGTCGGCGGCAGCAGCGTGCGTGAAGGCGCCTTGCGGCGGATTTGCAAAACGAAACGCATCTTTCTTGAGCGTAAATGTTCCATTGCCATTGTTCCTGAAAAGCAACGGCCCGCTTGCGCAGACGACAAGCAGATCTTGGACGCCGCGGTTGTCAAAGTCGGCGAATAGGGCTGATGCCGTGAAATCAAGTACATCAACTCCCGATTTTTCCGATACATCTTCAAATGTTCCGTCTCCCCGATTGCGATAGAGGCGATTGGGAAGCCCCGCAGGTTGGCAGACGTACAAGTCGTCTAAGCCGTCGTTGTCGAAGTCCCCAACGGCCACGCCGTTGTTTCCGTAAACATCCACCCCAACTGCGCCGTCAATCACGGTGCGCCAGTAGTCGGAGCCGTGAAGCAGTTGCTTTTGGTATGAGGTGTTTTGCCCAAGGACCGAGGACGTGATGTCAACGAATATCGGCTGGACGGCGCAGCTAACATTTTCCTCGGTTGCAATCCACTCTACAATCCGCCAGTCGGCAGATTCACGCGACCACAGTGTGCGCCAGGAGCCGATTCTTTCTTCGCGCTTTTGATCTTTTCTCGTACCGACAAAGTCATAGCGAATTCTGACTTCGAGTGTCAGCGGCGAATCGTGGACTGGCGAGCAGTGGTAAATTTCGAAGTCGGCAGTTTCCAGACTCTGCAGTGGGCTCAGGTAAGCTCTGATGTCCTCGATGAGCCGTTCTACTCCAGGACGCGGGTCGGTGCCGAACTCGCGGCGCACGACTTCGATCGCGCCCCCCGACCGCAACCGGGATTCACGAATCGGACTGAAAGAAGTCGATTGAATTGCGCGATCGACAAACCTGTTCAGAACTGCGGTTGCGGGTGGCTGCACTCGAAGGGCACGACTCCACTCCCCCAGCAGAGCGGCAATCTCGACCGCATATCGCTCGAAAGTGAATTCATCCCCGCCTGGAGCGGCCATCCGAAGGACGTCGTCTAGAGGAGATTTCGCCGGATAATGCGGCTCAAAGGCCACATCAGCGAAAGGGAAGTGGGTCTGGGCCGTACCCAATCGGTGCAGCCCAGGTGCCCAAAAAAGAGGATTGCAAATCGGGGCGGGAACGAAAAGCACGGGCGCCCACCGCATCTGCTTCAGGAAAGTTCTTCGTGACGGATCGTGATTACCGTCTTTTGAACCAAGCATCCCCAAGGTATCCGCTTAATGCGAACTGTGCGATTGCATACCAACGCTGTCGAGCAGTCTATCAAGCAAGACACATTAACGGGGAGCAATCCCCGAGGAATCACCGATCACCAACTCGGACTTGATCTTGTATTCCTTCCCTTGAGGGCTGGCAGCGCTCGAGAGTTCGTGCAGAGCGTCAGCCGCCAGTTGCCCGAGTGTCTCACGATGAATGTCCACCGTTGTAATCGAAGGGTTGCTGTAATCCGCCAGACGGGTCTTGTCAAATCCTGTCACCGAGATATCTTTTGGAACGCGACAGCCCGAATTGAGCAAGCCTTTGATAACGCCAACCGCGGTGAGATCGTTTACCGCCATGACCGCGGTGGGCCGTGGACTTAGCTTCGCGATGGCCTCGCCCGCAGCCAGTCCGCCCTCGAAGCGCAGATCGCCTGGCAGTATAGGCCCTGGCTCTAACCCCAGCAACACGCATGTTTTGTTCATATGCCTTCTGACGAACAAGGTTCGATTTGAGCCCTGATCTACCCGCGACGAAGGCAATGTGTCGATGTCCGTTGGCATAAAGATACTTCACGATTTGCTCGATCCCGGAGAGATAGTCGATGCGCAGATTGCTGGTGTAGCCGCGGACCGGCGCCAGGTCGAGAAACGTAACCGCGATCATCCTTCGCGCCAACTCATGGACAAGGCGCAGGCTAATTTCCGACGTCATGATGGCCACGCCTCGAACTTTGTGTTCCATCATCCTCTCGGCAGCCTCTCGAGTCCTGCTCGGGTCATAGTTTGTGTCGCTGAGGATGACGTCGTAGCCCAGCTGGCGGGCCCGAATCTCAAAACTCTTGATCACCTCGGGGAAGAAAGGATTTTCAATGTCAGAGACGATCATGCCGAGAGTACGGCGGTTGTGCGATGCGAGGTGGCGCGCATGAACGTCGCGAATATAGCCCAATTTCCGCACCGTCGATAGTACGAGACGCCGAGTCTCACGCCCCACTTTGCCAGTGTTGTTCAGGACGTTGGAGACCGTCGCAGTCGAGACCTCGGCTACCTTCGCGACGTCCCGAATCGTCACACTCATGGTCGAACTCCCAGGCTATTTTGGGCTGGTTGTAGTTAAGCGCTGAGAACAGCGCGGAGTATAGACCACGAGAAAAATCTTGACAATGCTGACGACGCCATGGTATTTCGCATAAACGCTCGAATAGTACATTTGTGTTAGCCGTACTTAGGTTAAGCGGTTAATCAGCAATCGTACTGTTTCTGGCAACTGTGGGTAAATGGGAATCGCTCGAAATTGAATCTCCTGACAAGCACCCTGTTGGCTTGTTAGGTTCTGACAGTTTTGGCAGTCGAATGTGTGACGAGGCTTGCCGTGCTGCAAGCTGGAGAAGCTCAAAGGAGAGCTCATGAACCGACCGGCCTATACCAGGATCCTTCGAAATTCGTTAGCCTTGATGATCTGCTGTGCTGTGCTCGGCGTAATTTCGCTCCAAGCTCAAGTGGATACAGGCTCCATCACTGGGACGGTCACGGATCCCTCCGGTGCGGTGGTAAGCGGGGCGAAAGTTACCCTCTTGAACGAGGGCACGGGCGCTAGCTTGTCCACAACGACTGGAGGTGACGGGGGGTACACATTTAGTCCGGTCAGAATTGGAAGCTACACTCTCGACGCCACCGCGCAAGGCTTCAAGACCGTCAGTCAAACTCATGTTGTCGTGAACGTCAGCGCAAACGTACTGGCGAATTTCAAGCTCCAGACCGGAGCCGTAACCGAAACGGTGGAGGTCACGTCTTCCATTCCTGTGCTGCAAACCCAGGACGCATCACTCGGCCAAGTGATGGATACGCAGAGCGTTAACAACCTTCCGCTGAATGGAAGGAATTTCACGTTTCTGGCTCAACTTTCAGCCGGCGTGAATTCCCCCCAAGCCGATACTCGCGGCAATGCGGCGAGCGGAGCGTTTTCAGCCAACGGTCTTCGCCCAGCTCAGAACAATTACATGCTGGATGGCATTGACAACAATTCCGATACGGTCGATTTCCTGAATGGTACGAACTTCGTCGTTCTTCCTCCCGTCGATGCGATCCAGGAGTTCAAGGTGCAGACGACCGATTTCAGTGCGGAGTTTGGTCGTTCGGGCGCCGCGGTTCTCAATGCAACGATTAAGTCGGGCACGAACCAGTTCCATGGCGCTGCCTGGGAATTCTTCCGCAACGATGTGCTTGACGCAGCTGATTATTTTGAAAATGCCAACCACGTACAAAAGGGTGAGCTTAGGCAGAATCAGTTCGGAGTTTCCGGCGGCGGCCCAATCCTGAAGAACAAGATTTTTATTTTTGGCGACTATGAGGGCTTGCGTCGAATTCAGGGGACGATTTTAAGTGGGTCTGTCCCAACGCTAGCAGAGCGCAACAGTGGTTACACAGATCTCTCCGATTTGATTACTGGGCAAACAGGCACATCGACGGATGCGTTGGGACGGACGATCCCAGTGGGCACGATTCTTGATCCCGCGACGACTCGACCCGTAACTCAGGGCGTGACCGATCCTGTCTCGGGTTTAGTCGCGGCGAGTACAGGATATGCGCGCGACCCCTTCGGCACCTGCCCCGCCAGTACCCTAGCATTCTCTCTCGCAGGTTGCGGTCTCAATCAGCTCCCGGGTGGTCGTCTAGACGCGAATGCAATTGCGCTTCTGAACTTGTACCCAAATCCGACCGGTTCCTCGCTGTTTTCAAACTATGCCAATTCGCCGAAGCTCAGCGAGCACCGCAACGCATTCGACACGCGGCTTGACCTCAACCTGAGCGGCAAGGATCAGGTATTCTTCCGCTTCAGCTACGTCGACGACCCACAGTTCATCCCTGGGATTTTCGGAGGAGTCGCTGACGGCGGCGGGTTCCAACAGGGCGACCAGACCGCCCTTGCACAGCAGAGCGCCTTGGCGTGGACCCACGTGTTTTCTCCGAACACGATCAACGTTGCACGAGCGGGATTGAATTATCTGCACACGACTCGAGTTTCACCCGAATCAAGCAATCTAAACGACCTGCCAGGCCAATATGGCATCCAGGGCATTCCCCAGCAGAAGGAGAATGGCGGACTTCCCGCTTTCGGAATCAACGGATTAGCCACCTTGGGCAGCAACGCCTTCCTTCCTTCTGACGAAGTCAGCTCCACGATCCAAGTAACGGACGACTTCACGAAGATCTACGGGAAGCATACCTTCAAGATGGGTTTTGAATATCAGCACGTGAAATTCTCGACCCTGCAACCACCGTGGTCTCGCGGCGAGTTCGATTTCGGCAGTACGTACACCGACGTGCCAAACGTCAGGAATGGCAACACAGGGCGTGCGCAGTTCTTGCTCACCCCGATTCCGGCTCAGAACGGTGGGACAGTAGATTACGTGGGAGGCCCTTCGACTGGCTCCGGCAATAACAGCGTCTTTGTCTCCAACATCTCGTTGACAGACAATGGCAAGAATTACTACGGCAGTTATTTCCAGGACGACTGGAAAGTATCGCCAAAGTTAACGCTCAACTTGGGTTTACGTTGGGATTTCTTCGGGTTAGTTTATGAGCACCATTCGAACCAGGCGAACTTTGTTCCGAGTGGTCCTCCCACCGGGGGTCCAATGTACATCATTCCGCCTGGGCCTAATGCCGGCAACCTATCCCCCAGCTTTACCAGTTTGCTCGCACAGGACGGCATCACGCTAGCGGTCACCAACAAATACGGCAAGGGATTGGGCACCTCGCAGAAAGACTAACTTCGCTCCGCGCTTCGGTTTTGCCTACCAGGTCACCCCCAAATTGGTCGCCCGGGGAGGATTTGGACTTTTCTACAATGGATTTGAGAACCGCGGATTCTCCCCGAACCTGGGAGAGAACTATCCATTCCAATTCAACTTCCAATACGCGGCCGCGGACGACGGGCATCCCATTACCTATCCCGGTTGCACCGGCAGCGGTACCCCGATTGGAAGCGCAACGCTGGAAACGGGTTTTGCCTGCACTCCACTCGATCCACTGCTAGTCAATGCTAGCGGTCTGGCTCTGCGGGGTATTCAGTTCGACTACATCACGCCGTACTCCATGGGCGGCAACCTCACCCTGCAATATCAGCTAACTCCAACCTTGAGCGTGCAGGCCGGATACGTAACCTCCTTGGCGCGCCATTTGGAATCATTCCCCAATTCCAACAATGTCACTCAGATTCTCGACACCACGCAATCGACGAACATTGCTGTTCCATTTCCTGACTTCGGGCATGGCTCGAGTTACGCCATCACGTCAGGCAGCAGTTACTACCATGGTCTTCAGACCAAAGTCGAAAAACGATTTGCTGGCGGGTTGAGTGTCTTGGGCACCTATACCTGGTCGCAGTCGCGAACCGATGCAGGCGACCTGCTAAATGGCGGGAGCTTAGCAGGTTACCGGGCTCCAAGCATTCCGGGAGCCGGGATCCAGTTTGACTATGGCCTTGCTGCTTTCGACATTCGAAATGTGTTCCATCTCAGTGGCACCTATGAATTGCCGTTTGGCAAAGGCAAACCGTTCCTGGCCAATGGAGGAATCTCTAGCAAAGTGTTTGGCGGCTGGAGCGTCAATTGGGCCGCCGTCCTTCAGGGAGGCCAGCCCATTACCTTGAGCTGCCCATCCAGCACGACCAGCGGGACGGGTTGTTATGACCTCACGGTGCCCGGGCAGGATCAGAAGCGGGGATTGCACATTGACTCCAACGGGAAGTTGAGTTTCTTCGGCAACCCGGGAGCATTCAACCAGCCCTGCGTCTTGGGAGCGGGGGGAGTACCGGATCCTACGAAAGTCGTGGGATGCGTCCCGCTAACAGGTCTCGCTGCGTTAGGCGGAGGGCCCGCGCAGATTGCTGGCCCGACGTTCAAACGGCTCGACTTCTCAGTCTTCAAGGACATGCCATCTAAGCGAGCGGTTTACTCTGCAGTTCCGTGCGGAGTTCTTCAATATCTTCAATCACCCGAACTTCAACGCTCCAGGATTTGGTGGGAACGGAGTTGTTGCCGTCTCCGGTGCGACCAACTTCACCAGCTCGAACTTCGGAGAAATCGGGTCTACGCGGGATGCTCCCTACGATCCCAGGCAGATCCAGTTCGCTCTGAAGCTCTATTACTGAGCAGACACTTCTCATCTAGCGGAAGGCGTTCGAACGAGCGCCTTCCGCTGACCCTTTGACATAGAACTGCCGCGAACGGTTTGCTGCGGTGTTAAGATACGGAGGCCGTGACCTTCCGACGTCGGCTCATGTGCACTTTCTCCGCGGCTCTCCTCATGTTGTCGCCGGTCCTTGCCGTCGCGAGTGGGCAGGAACGTAGCGCCGCCGCAACCTCCCAGCAGCTTGATCGTCAGCTGCAGGCTGCCTCCGCTGAATACGAGTCGGGACATTTCTCCGAAGCAGCTTCGCACTTGGAGAGTCTGCTGCGCCAGGTCCCAGACAGTTTTGAAGTCCACGAGCTTCTTGGGTTGGTCTATTCCGCTCAATCCCAAGAGCGAGCGGCAAAAGAACACTTCGAGCGGGCAGTGCAACTGAAGCCTGATTCCGGAGTCGCCAGGACCAATCTGGCGACGAATCTCGTCCGGTTGGGGATGTACGGTCCCGCGGAAGAGCAATTCAAGCAGGCGGTCAAACTTGAACCCCAGAGCTTCGACTCTAACCACAACCTTGGGGAGTTCTACGTTCAATCCGGGAAGATAACAGAGGCTACGCCGTTTCTGGAACGGGCGCAGAAGATCAATCCAGCTTCCTATGACAATGGATACGATCTGTCCCTCGCCTATGCTGAAATCGGCAAGCTTTCGGACGCACGGCAGTTGGTTGGCGCCCTCTTGAAGAGGAAAGATACGGCCGAGCTACACAACCTGCTTGCGCAAATCGAAGAAAAGGACGAAAAATTTGTCGCCGCTGCCAGCCAATTTGAGTTGGCTGCCCACATGGATCCAAGCGAGAGCAACCTGTTCGATTGGGGCAGTGAACTGCTACTTCACCGAACGCTTGAGCCGGCGATTACAGTCTTCCGGGAAGGTACGGGACGCTATCCCAATTCACCCCGGCTCGCGATTGGACTCGGAATGGCTCTCTACTCGCTCGGCAGGTATGACGAGGCAGTGCAGTCACTCCTGAAAGCCGCCGATCTGAGTCCGTCCGATCCCCGTTGTTATCTCTTTCTCTCCAAGGCTTACGACAGCTCGCCGGGTCAGGCAGACGAAGTCATCCAACGGTTTCGCCGTTTCTCCGAATTGCAGCCGAATAACGCCAAGGCGTTTTATTACTACGCCATGAGCCTGTGGAAGGGAAGGCGGGCGCAGGATCCTAGCCTGGACCACCATCAAATCGAGGTACTGCTGAAAAAAGCGCTCACGCTGGATCCGAAACTCGCCGAGGCGCACTTGCAGTTGGGAAATCTCTACTCGGACCAAACTCAATATGCTGAGGCCATCCCCGAATACCTGAAAGCTCTGGAGGACAATTCCGATATTCCCGATGCTCACTACCGCCTCGGCCAGGCGTATGTGCATACGGGTGAGAAGGATAAGGCACAGGCGCAGATCGCCGTTTACCAGCAACTGCGAGCGCAACACCTCGCTGATCTCGACAAGCAAAGAGCGGAGATTCGGCAGTTTGTGTACTCGGAGAAAAACGCAACGCCCGCCACCCAGTAAGGTGAGTGGATCCTCGATGACTGGAATATCACAGAATCGACGAAGCTTGAGGAGGGAGGCATCCAACCCGCAAGAGATTTCGCGGGTTCTTGCCAGCACACGGCGCGAGTTCCTGCGCGGCGCTGCGGGAATGGCCGTGGGCGGCACTGTGTTGAAATCTTCCTGGGCTCGCGCCGTAGCTCCTCGTTCCAAGAAGAAAGTTGTAGTGGTTACCTTCGGCGGTGGGGCACGCGATCAGGAAACGTTCGCGCCTGAGGGACAGGAAAATATTCCGCACCTGATGCGCGAACTCATTCCGCAATCGACTTTTTTCACGCAGGTTGTAAATCACGGAATTCTCGGCCACTATGTCGCGACTGCCAGTCTGGCGACCGGCGTATACGAAACTTTCAATAACTTTGCCGCGGTGCCCCCACCGTCTCCAACGGTCTTTGAATACTTTCGCAAGGATCTGAAGCGTCCAGCGTCTGATGCGTGGGTGGTCGCTCCCAGCAACGGTTTCAATCGGATTGGCGAAAGCAGTCATCGCTCGTACGGTCCCGGCCTGGGGGCCCGGGTGATTCTGCCCAAACGTTTGCTGAGCGCGGCCACAGCAGGACGTAACGATGATTATCAGCGCCTGTTGCGCGATAACTACGAAACTCCCTTGTTCGCGCCGGAGTTGGCGGGAAGCGAATTCGAATTGCAGCAACTGGAAATGATCCTGAAACTTTCTGTCGACGACTTCAGGAAACACGCCCAGACGCTATCGAGTCCAGACGAGCTTTCGGTATACATTGCTCGCCAACTGATGCGGCAGGTTGCGCCCAGTTTGTTGTGGATCACGATGCACGACATCGATATCGCCCATGCCGGAGCATTTTCGCTCTACATCGAGGGAATTCGGCGCACCGACCGACTCTGCTCCGACTTGTGGAAGACGATCCAGAGCGAGCCTGAATACGCTGGCAACACGACACTATTTATCTTGCCCGATTTTGGTCGCGATGCAGATGAGGATGCGGGGGCAACGGCTTCCAGCATCATCGAACCGGTGACGCGCTTTCGCGGACCACCTGGATGCTGGTCGCTGGTCCAGGAGTTCATGAGGGAGTGGTTTTTGATCGAGCGGTCGATTCCACTGACTTGGTGCCCACGCTGGGGTCGATCATGGGATTCGTTCCGTCGCTTGCTCAGGGCAAACCAATTGCGGAGTTGGTCTAGGAATCATGCTTCCACGAGACCTCAAAGCGGCGCAGTTCTCTGGCTATCCGACAGAAGCGCAAAAGGTCGTTGTCCACTACTTGCCGACTCTGCAACAATTGCCGCTCAGCTTCTTGCCGGGCTTGCTTCGAGAACTGATCGAGTACGATTTCAAATTTCCTGCCGAGCGCAAAGCTCGCGAAAGGGAACTAGAGCAAATAAGCTCGCTGTCCGCGGACCAGCGTAAAGCGTGGTTTCAAGGATTCGCAGAGATCCAACTCTCTGCGCAGCTCGAAGAGTTTGATTGGGCGAAGGCGCCTGCTCAGTTCGTCGAGCGCCTTTCCGCTCACCTTTGGAGCACGCACCAACTCGACGCATTTCGCCAGGCCTCTACTGACTACGCTGACCGCCTGCGGGCTGCAATGCCGCCCGAACCTCCTCGGGTTCCTAGGCTCGGGATTACCGTCATTGGTCAGGGAGTGCCTTCGTATGATGAGGCAGTCTTTCGAAAGCTGCGCCCGCACGGCGCCTATTTCAGCCGGGTTAAGCCGGAGGGTGGTCTTCGCCAATTGTTGGACCTGGTTGCCGTCCGGGCAAAAGCCCGTCCGGGCCCCTATGAACATTGGTACATCGATGGCGGGGAAGCGGTTGATCACTCCGAAGCGCTAACCTGCGTTTCCTACAACGCCCTCGAACCAGCTCGGGCAGCGTTACTGCGAAAGATGCAAGCTGAGATTGATCGCCCCGGAATGGGGCCCGAGGCGTTGCGGACGCTCCTTGCCCAGATGCGTCCAGCAGATCTCGGGATGGATCGCGAGGGTGGTAGTAAACCGAAGGACGAAGTACTGGAGCGTTTTGAGATCAGCCTTCTTGACCGAAGGTTCGGGAACTCAAATCTTCAGCACGAGTTTCGCGCAGTGGGCCGCACGCGAAGCGTTGAGACGGGCTCAACCCTTAACGCTGTTGGTACGATTCGCTCCGCGGCAGCGACAGAAGCCTATGAACGAGCTGTTATCGGCAACCGAGACTCGTCCCGACCTCGACTTCGTGGGTTCCCTGATTGATGCCGATATGGGTGCTTATTACAACTGGATCAATCAGCAGCGGCTTCCGGGGGCGGAGCAATCGTCATTTCTAGTTTGGTTTGAAGGACACAATCAGGCGCTTGGCATAGGTCCATCGATGCCACGCGGAACCGAATCCACATCGGTTGCCGATCTAGGGCAGGTACTTGCCTGGATCGCCTGATCCGTCTTCGATTTCAAAGTCCCAAAGAGCCGCTGCATTTCTTCAGTGCCATTGATGATCGAGGAGAGAAAAAATGGATCGACGCAGTTTCATCAGGCAAACGAGTACCATTATTGCTGGAGCCGCACTCGCGCCCTACGCACTTCCCGAAGCAGGTGCTCAGAGCAACGTTTCGACCGCCAGCGGACGCCAAGTCTTCTCGATGAATCGAAATTGGCGATATAGCCGGCATTTCGTTGAGGGTGGCCACGAAAAAGATTTCAACGACTCCGGATTTGACCGGGTCGTCATCCCGCACACAAACATCCCACTCCCGTGGCACAGTTTTGACGAGAAGAGCTATGAGTTCGTCTCGCTCTATCGCCGCCGCTTCAAGTTGCCGCCCGAAGCGCGAAGCAAGCGTGTCTTTGTCGATTTTGAAGGAGTGATGACCGCTTCCACGGTCTGGCTCAATGGAGTGCGTTTGGGCGAATACAAGGGCGGATATACGCCATTTTCGTTTGAGCTGACTCCGCATCTGGACTTCGGTGGAGAGAACGTTCTGGCCGTCGATGTGGACTCCAGCGAGCGCCCCGACATCCCACCCTTTGGATACGAGATTGACTATCTGACCTTTGGCGGAATCTATCGCGAAGTGTCGATTCGCGTCGTGCCCGCGACTTTTCTGGAGAACATCTTCGTACAGCCGAAGAACGCGCTCTCCGGAAAGCCCACCGTTGATGTCGTCTGTTTCGTACAGCACTTGGAGGCATCGCCGGGCGGAGGAGCCATAGAAGTTGAACTGCTCGATGGCGACCGCGTCGTCGCGAAAGCATCGCAGTCATTGCCCGCGTCAAGTCCTGCCAACGAGCCCGTCCCGCACACTCTCCACCTCGAGGGGTTAAGCGGAATCAAGTTGTGGGACATGGAAAATCGAAACCTCTATACGGCGCGTGTGCGCTTGCATGTGGGCGCCCAGATAGTTGACGAAGATTCTCGCCGTTTCGGTTTTCGCGAAGCTCAATTCACCGATCACGGGTTCGAACTGAACGGCAAGGTCATAAAGTTGCGCGGCCTCGACCGGCATCAAACGTTTCCATTTGTTGGACAGGCTATGGCGGCCCGGGCGCAACGCCGTGATGCCCAGATCTTGCGCAACAAACTCAAGTGCAATATTGTCCGGACCTCGCATTATCCGCAGTCCCGTCATTTCCTCGATGCCTGCGATGAACTCGGCCTTCTCGTTCTGGAAGAGATTCCAGGCTGGCAACACATTGGCGACGAAGCGTGGAAGCAAGTCTCCATCGACAATGTGCGGCGCATGATTCGTCGAGACTGGAACCATCCTTCCATCATCCTTTGGGGCGTGCGCATTAACGAATCCAAAGATGACCATGATTTCTATACCCGAACCAACGCGCTCGCCCACCAACTCGATCCTACCCGCCAGACCGGAGGAATCCGTTACTTCCAGGAATCCGAATTTCTCGAGGATGTCTTCACGATGAACGATTTCAGCTTCCCGCTGAAGCCGCCGAACCATCCTCGGTATCTGAATACAGAATTTGTCGGGCACACTTATCCCACCAAAACCATTGACCAGGTGGAACGTCTGACTGAGCACACAATGCGGCATGCTCGTATCCATGACCAGCTTGCGTCGAATCCACAATACGCGGGTGGAATCGGATGGTGCGCCTTCGACTACAACACGCACGGCAATTTCGGTTCGGGCGACCGCATCTGCTATCACGGAGTCACGGACATCTTCAGGGAACCAAAGCCAGCTGCGGGATTCTACAAATCGCAGTGTGAACCGTCGGAAGAAATCGTGCTCGAACCGGCATTCCATTGGGCCCGAGGCGACGCGTCCATCGGATTCTCGAACGCGGTGGTCTGCTCCAACTGCGATCACCTCAAGTTCTATATCGACGATACGCTGGTGGCGGACGTCGACCCAGACCGTAAGCAGTTTGCCCATCTCCGCTACGCACCATTCGTCCTTGAAATGGGTGAACTGTTCCACAAATGGGGCGATCTGCGCATTGAAGGCTATATCGGCGGCAAATTGGTGATCACGAAGCGTATGTCAGGAACGGGTGTCGATGCGAAGTTTCTGCTCCTTCCCGATGACGCCCAGCTGATCGCTGATGGTGCAGACTCCACGCGAGTGGTTTTGCGCGTTACCGACGAGTTTGGTGCAATACGGCCGTTTGCCAATGATGCGATTAAATTAGAGGTGGCGGGGCCAGCCGAGATGATCGGCGACAATCCGTTTTCCCTAATCGGTGGAACTGGAGCGGTTTGGATTCGAGCTCAGGACAAGGCCGGCAAGGTTCAACTCAGAGCTGAGCATCCGCGTCTGGGCACGCAACAGATCGAAATCGAGGTTGTCGGGAGCCCTCAGGAGGTAGTTTAGTCCCCCCCAATCGCGGATATTCGCCATCGTCAATCCGTCCAGTGGCCGACGTGCTGTGGGCTTGCCCGTCCGAACCCCAAGTGTAAATGGGGCAACTCGGAGGCCCGTTGCGCCACAGAAGTAAGGATTGGCCTATTTCCTGCCCACTCAAAGGGACTAGAACCACAGGCATGTCCTTGCTATGTACCATCGATATCTATACTTAGAGGGGCTTAAAACCGCAGACTGGCGCAATGAAACTCCCCCAGAGACTTCATCGGCAGTCTCCTTTCCGTTTTCTTCCCCTTATCTTGATTGCAGTATTTGCTACCTTTCCGGTGTTTGCCGGAACTCGAACGCAACAACTAACATGCTCACCGTGTAGCCTGCCGTTTGGCGCAGTACCGATCGGTCAAACCCAAACTCAGGTTGTAGTGCTGGCAAATACCGGGCAGACGAGTGTTACGGTGTCGGCGATTAGTCTGCGCGGGACCGATTTCGGGCTTCCCAATCTGACCCTGCCCTTGACCGTGGGAGCAGGGCAGAGCGTAGTGCTTCAAGTGTCATTCTCTCCAACCGCATCAGGTTTGACTCAAGGGGGCGCCACCATCACCAGCGACGCTTCGAACTCGGACCTGGAGCTGCGGATCAGAGGAACAGGTGCGAAAGGGGACGGCGTCGTCGCCAGTCCCTCCAGCGTTTCGTTTGGCTCGGTTTTGGTAGGACAGAGTTCTACACTCCCAGTCGTACTGACCAATACTCGTTCTGCGCAAGTAACGCTCTCCGCACTAAAGACCACGGGAAACGGTTTCGCGGTCAGCGGGCCGACCTTACCCCTCATTTTGAACGGAGGGCAAAGTGTGACGTTCAACCTCACTTTTACCCCACAGTCCGCCGTGACAACCAGTGGAAGTGTCCTGGTGTCCGGGGCCACCTTGAACATACCCGTCAGCGGCATTGGAACGCAGACGACCTCAGGACAATTGGGCATCACTCCATCGCTCGTAAGTTTCGGTGATGTGGCCGTAGGAACAACCGTTACGCAACCGATCACGATGAGCGCCACTGGTTCGAGTGTGATCGTATCCTCTGATGCGAGCAGCGATTCTCAATTCGTGCTGAATGGAGCATCCTTGCCATTTACCATAAGCGCAGGGCAAAGTGTGGAGTTCAACATAGCCTTCACGCCCAAAAATAGTGGGACGACCTCAGGTTCACTTACGTTCGTAAGCAATGCATCCGACTCGAGGCTGGTCGAGTCGCTCACTGGGAACGGTACCATTCAGCAGCACAGTGTCACCCTCAGCTGGAATCAAGGGACCGATGTTGCAGGCTACAACGTATACCGCAGCACCAGCGCGAACGGCGCGTATTCCAAAATCAATTCCACTCTGGACCCCAACACTACCTATACCGATGGCACGGTTGCTTCCGGCGCCACGTATTATTACGAGGCTACCGCGTTGAGTTCGAGCGGACAGGAAAGCGTCCCCTCGTCGCCACCCGCGGTGGCCACAATCCCCTAATTGGTCTGGCAGCTTGAAAGATGGGAAACCGAATTTGCCGGCGTGGCAACCGCAGTCCCCTCTGGCACAACCGCATTGTGTCAGCCAGTATCTGATCTTTCAGGCGGTTGCCAGCGCTTGGCCGATTCTCCGCAATCCCTCGCGGAACATTTCCGTGTCCACTCCCATGCCGACACGGAAGTGGTTGGGCAGACCGAAGAAGTGTCCGGGGACGACTGAGGTCTCGTACTCGGTGCGCAGCCGGGTTAGGAAATGATCGAGGTTGTGCTTGGCCAAGCGCAGAATAGCGGTTGTCCCAAACTCAGTGCAGGGAGCGGAAACGCCTTCCTGCCTCGCAAGAAACGCTTTCAGCAGCGCGCGGTCGGCTTCCACAATCTGCCGTCCGCGTTCGCGGATATAGTCAAGATTTTCCAGCGCCACGACACTCAACAGCTCGGCCGGATGCGCAGGGATGGACGCAAACAGATCGTTCAGTCGCCACATGGCGCGAGCCAGATCGGGCTTCGCCAGAATCCACCCACAGCGAAGACCGCTCAGGCCGTAGACCTTAGTCAAACTAGTGGTGACGACGAACTCCGGTCCCAGGTGATATGAAGTCTTCGGCGTATCGGTATAAACCGCGTCGAGGTAAACTTCGTCGACCAGCACCCGCGCGCCCACGCTACGGGCCAGGTCCCCGATTTCGCGCAGCACGGAATCGGAAGCCAGGACGCTGCTGGGATTATGCAAGTTGGTTAGCACGATCAGTTTGGTCTTTGGCGTAACTGCGCGACGAACTTCACGGGGATCAAGCGCATACCCGTTGTCTTCATCGCGGACGAAAGTCTTTAATGCCGCGCCCAAGAATAGGAGCGTGGATGTGAGCAACTCATAGGTTGGCTGTTCGATCAGAACCTCATCGCCCGGATCGATAAGCGTGGCCATAGCCAGATGATTGGCCATGGATGTCCCAGCGGCGGCCACTACGCAATCGGGATCGACTCCGCATTTCTTCGCGATGGCACCCTGCAGAGGAGCATAGCCGTAAGTGCTGTCGCCGTTGATCTCCAACTGATCGATGGTTACCGGAAGGTCACTTAAAGGAAACGGCCCCACACCGCTAGTGGCGAGATTGAACTTCGCACGACCCTCTGTCTTTGCCCACAGCATGTAATCGGAATATCGATGTCTCATAGGTTCGGCGCCGGCGGGTTCCGCCGCGCACGACGGCTCCAGTACAAATATACCGGGAAGCCAGCCAGCAGAATGATCAAGCCGATGGCGGAATTCGCCGGAAAAGTGGAAACAGTGGTGATCACGATGCCAGCACAAGCCAGCACAAAGAGAGCGGTAGTGTAGGGATGGCCTGGGGCCAGATACAACTTCTGCACCGAACCTTGGATTCTTCGCCGGAACACGAACAGTGACGCGGCCGTCAGGCCGAAAGAAATGAAATCAACCGAGATGACGTAGTTGAGGATCTCCTCGTAGCGCCCCGAAAGCGCAATCACAGTCGCCGTCACGCCTTGCAGCACAATGGCAACAACCGGAACTCCGGTGCGGGGAGAAAGCCAGCCCACACTCTTGAAGAAGAGACCATCCCGGGCCATGGCGTAGTAAACACGCGGTGCGGTCAGGATTCCCTGGCTCAGGAAGCCCAGCGTTGAAATAGCGATGGCGAACGCAATCCACTGCGCTCCTCGCTCGCCTAGAGCGGCGCGCATTACCGCGGAAGCGGGAATACGGGTGGCGGCCAGTCCGTCTGGACCAAGCACGCGCAAGCAAACAAAATTGACCGCCAGGTAAAGGACGATCACCCCGATCACGCCGATCACCAGTCCGCGGGAGAGATCGCGGCGTGGATCACGCATTTCGCCCGCCACGAAGCTTGCGGTCTGCCATCCCCCGTACGCGAACGCAACGGGAATCATCGCGGCACCGATTGCGCTGCCAAGTCCCGGCGAAATCGGACGGTCGAGCAAAGGCAAGGCGTGCACCGAGCCACCGCCCCAGAGAATTCCAACCACGACCATCGCAGCGATGGCAGATGCCTTGAGGAGCATCAGGACACTTTGCACATTGCTGCCGGCCCGAACTCCAAAGCAATTGATCGCCGTCAAACCTAGCAGGGTTGCGGCCGCGATCGGCCCATCACCTACCGAGAACCCGGTGATCTCACGATAGTACCGGCTAAACGTGACCGCTACGGCCGCCATCCCACCGGTTTGGGTCACCAGGAGGAGGACCCATCCATAGATGAACGCGACCGACGGATGGTAAGCCTCGCGCAGGTAAAGGTATTGTCCACCCGCGCCCGGCAAGCGAGATGCGAGCTCGGCCCAGATGAATGCACCCAGCAGGGCAAGGCTCCCGCCCAGAAGCCAGACACCCAGAATCAAAAAGGGGGTGTGCACACGGAGGGCAACTACGTAGGGGTTGATGAAAATACCGGAACCGACAATGCCGCCCATGACGATCATGGTGGCGTCGAATACTCCGAGCAACTGGCGAGGTTTGACGGGATCCAAGAATCAGCCTTAGGAGCCGCTATTAGTCGAAAGACATCACGTCGGACCGCAGACGGGACCGGCGATCACCTTACCATAGGCGCGCGCGCTGAACCTGCGGGATCACACAATCCGCCAATGCACTGTCCGAAAACAGGAATTTCCGCTTCTTCCCGAAGACACTGAGCAGATTCCACGGCAATCATCTTGAGGAGTCACTCATGAGGGTGGTGCAGTAAGGCCATCTGCAAATGATGCGATCTACTCTCGGCTCCGGTTGAAAGCAATCGAGTACGTGCATATAGAATGATATTTGCTGGTTATTGGCCGGGGTTAACTGTCATGAGACACGTTGTCGAACGACTGCAGGCGTTGATTTTTCTTGTTCTCCTGAACGCTCTTCTATTCCTCTGTGGATGCGGAAATAAAGAACAACTGGCGACCAAGGATCGTCCAGCAGCCCCGGTTGTGGTAGCCGGTGTAGAAGTCCGGAACATTCCAGTCCAGATCAAGGCCATCGGCAACGTTGAGGCCTATCAGACAGTGCAGATCCGCTCCCAGGTCAGCGGTCAAATCCAAAAGATCTTCTTCAAGGAAGGAGAAGATGTACGCCAGGGTCAGCTGCTGTTCCAGTTGGACAAGCGGCCATTCCAGGCGGATCTTGATAAGGCTGTCGGGCAGTTGAAGCGCGATCAAGCCCAGGAGGAGCACTCGCGGGTTCAGTCCGAGCGCTACTCCGATCTGGAAAAGGATGGCATTGTCTCGCACGAACAGGCTGACCAAATGCGTATGCAGGCAAAGGCCGACGCGTCTGCAGTCGAGGCGGACAAGGCTGCGGTAGAGGCCGCGCGTGTGCAACTGCAGTACACCGACATCGTTGCTCCCATAAACGCACGCGCCGGAAACTTGATGATCAATCTGGGCAATCTGGTCAAGGCGAATGACACGCCCTATCTCGTCCAGTTGAACCAGGTAACGCCGATCTATGTCACCTTTTCGGTACCGGAGGCAAACCTGGAGCGGGTGCGACGGCACTTCAGTTCCGGGCAGCTTAAAGTTCTGGCTTACCCGAAGGGACAATCAGACAATCCGACAGAAGGCCGGTTGACGTTCATCGACAATGGAGTCGATACAACGACGGCCATGTTTAAGCTGAAAGGCACTTATCAGAATAAAGATCGGCGACTGTGGCCGGGGCAATTTGTAGACGTTGCGCTAGAGCTGTCGATGCAGAAGGATGCTGTCGTCGTCCCGACGAGAGCGATTCAAAGCGGACAGCAAGGGGAATACGTCTATGTCGTCAGGACCGACAGCACGGCTGAGGCGCGACCCGTAAAAACAGAAGGGGCGTACCAGAGTCTGACATTGATTTCGGAGGGACTGAAGGTTGGCGAGCAGGTGATTGTGAATGGCCAACTACGCGTGGCGCCGAATGCAAAAGTGATCGTACAAGCCGCACCGCCCGGAACTCCAACGGCCACGGTTCCGACCGGAGGCGGACTGTGAGCATCTCCGATCTCTTCATCAGGCGGCCCATCATGACCACGCTGGTCATGGCGGCCATCCTGATCTTCGGCATCTTCGCGTACCAGTTGCTCCCGGTCAGCGATCTGCCGAACGTTGATTTTCCTACCATCCTGGTGAGCGCGTCCCTTCCGGGAGCCAGCCCCGACACCATGGCTTCGTCGGTTGCGACACCACTGGAGAAGCAGTTTTCGACGATCGCCGGCATCGACTCGATGACGTCCACGAATTCCCTGGGCCTGACCAACATCACGATTCAGTTCAACCTCAGCCGCAGTCTTGACGGGGCGGCGCTGGACGTGCAGGCGGCGATCACCGCGGCTGGGGGGCAATTGCCTCCGCAGATGCCCACGCCCCCGACGTTTCAGAAGGTGAATCCAGCCGATTCGCCCATCCTTTATCTAGCTTTGAGTTCGCCGACCATGAAGCTGTCTGACGTCGACGAGGCCGCAGAGACCACCATTGCCCAGAATGTTTCGATGGTGAATGGCGTGGCGCAGGTGCAGGTGTTTGGCGCGCAGAAATACGCTATGCGCGCTCAACTCGACCCCAGCGCTTTGGCCTCGCGACAGATTGGGATCGACGAAGTGACTGCGGCCCTGCAAAACGGGAATACGAATCTGCCAACGGGCACCCTTTACGGACAAAATCAGACCTTCACGATTCTGTCCAACGGGCAACGCATGAATGCCGTGCAGTTCGGGCCGATGGCGGTTGCTTATCGCAATGGCTCTCCGGTACGCCTAAACGAACTAGGCCACGTGATCGACAGCGTGCAGAACGACAAGACCGCGAGTTGGTTCAACGGCGTGCGGGCCATCGTCCTGGCCATTCAAAAGCAGCCCGGAACCAATACGGTCGCGGTCGTCGACAGTATCAAAAAGCTGCTGCCCAGGCTCGAAGATCATATTCCCGCGGCTGTCCGCATCGATACGCTCTATGACCGTTCCGTTACCATTCGCGAGTCGGTGAACGATGTAAAGTTCACATTGCTGCTGACCATCGGCCTGGTCATCATGGTGATCTTCGTCTTCCTGCGGAACCTTTCTGCCACCATCATCCCGTCTCTGGCTTTGCCCATGTCGATCATCGGAACGTTCTCGGTGATGTACTTGCTTGGCTACAGCCTGGACAATCTTTCGCTGATGGCTCTGACATTGTCGGTTGGATTCGTGGTGGATGACGCCATCGTCATGTTGGAGAATATCGTCCGCCACATGGAAATGGGCAAGCGGCCGTTGGAGGCTGCGATGGAAGGCGCCAGCGAGATCGGTTTCACTATTCTGTCGATGACCTTGTCCCTGGCTGCTGTCTTTATTCCGTTGTTGTTCATGGGCGGAATTATCGGGCGTTTGCTGCATGAATTCGCAGTCACCATCGGCGCGTCGATCCTGGTTTCGGGATTCGTATCGCTTACCTTAACTCCGATGCTCTGCAGCCGGTTTCTTCGTCACCAGGAACGCACGGGCCACGGGCGGCTCTTCAACTTTGGCGAGCGGGTGTTCGATGGATGGTTGCGCGGTTACAACATCAGCCTGAAAGCCGTGCTGCGACACAAGTTCGCGACATTGATCGTGTCGTTCTTCGTAATCTGGCCTGACATTTTATATGTACACGATTTCGAAGACCGGATTTATTCCCGACGAAGATCAGGGCCTGGTGTTTGCGTTCACTGAAGCGCAGCAGGGAATCGCCTTTCAGGACATGATGCAATTGCAGCAGAAGGTAGCGGACGTAGTACGGTTCGATCCGAACGTTATGAGCACGATGTCGTCGATCGGCAGTCCCATCAACCAAGGCCGAATCTTTTTTCGATTGAAAGATAAGAAAGATCGCGTCAATCAAATGGGCGCGATGGAGGTGATTCAGGAACTTCGTCCGAAGGTGTCCCAAATCCCCGGCCTGAACGTGTTCATGCAGATTCCGCCGACCATCCGCATCGGTGGATCACTGACGAAGTCGCAATATCAGTACACGCTCCAATCGCCCGACACGACGGAACTGTACCGGGATGCGCCCAAGCTGGAAGCAGCTCTCCGCGCCCTTCCGCAATTGCAGGACGTCACCAGCGACTTACAGGTGAAAAACCCGCAACTCACCGTGGACGTCGACCACGATAAGGCCTATGCACTGGGGTTGACGCCGGCGCAGGTTTCCGATGCCCTCTACTCTGCATACGGAACGCGGCAGATCAGCACAATCTACTCACCGAACAATGAGTACTACGTCATCGTGGAACTGTTGCCGGAGTTTCAGAATCTTCCGGACAAGCTGTCGCTGTTGTACGTTCGCTCCAGTGCGGGCAAGTTGATTCCGCTCGATACGGTCGCGAAACTGGTTCCCTCCCTTGGCCCGCTCACAGTGAATCACCTGGGACAATTGCCGGCCGCCACCATCAGCTTCAACCTTAAGCCTGGAACCGCATTGGGCGATGCAACAAAACTAGTCGAGGGTGAAGCCCTTCGAGTCCTGCCCGCGGATATCCAAGGTACGTTCCAAGGGACGGCGCAGGCTTTCCAAAACTCGTTCACGGGGATGGGGCTGTTGCTTGTAGCAGCGATTCTGGTGATCTACATTATTCTCGGGATCCTGTACGAGAGTTTCATTCATCCTCTCACGATTCTGTCCGGGCTGCCGTCCGCCGGCGTCGGTGCACTTCTGACGCTGCGCCTCTTTCACCAGGAACTGAACCTCTACTCATTCGTCGGAATCATCATGCTGATCGGCATCGTCAAAAAGAACGCCATCATGATGATTGATTTCGCCCTGGAGGCGGAAAGGGCACAGGGAAAGAGCCCGGAAGAATCCATCTATGAAGGTGCGCTCGTCCGGTTCCGCCCGATCATGATGACCACCATGGCGGCATTAATGGGAACGCTGCCCATCGCGATTGGCTTCGGCGCCGGCGCAGACTCGAGGCGCGGCCTGGGTCTGGCAGTCGTCGGTGGACTGCTCTTCTCGCAGATTGTCACGCTGTACATCACGCCGGTTTACTACGTATATCTTGATAAGCTGCAGACGAAATTCCGCCGCCGGCCAGGCGGACGAAAACCGGACGTTCTCCCCGAAGAGAGGCTCAACGAAGTTGCCTTGGTGGGGCGGGAGCGCTGATCCCCATATTCGCAAAGCCAAATGAGCTGTCTGCAACCCCTGCCGCCATTCGGTTCCACCTCGATCTGACTAGCTGCAATTTAATGCTTAATGCTCCCATGCTGGGCATAGAATGTGTCCTTCTTCGTGCTGCATCGAATGTTTCGAGTACAGCCAAGGCATTACCGACACGATTGGTTACGCCCGATCAGGTACGTGCACCAGGAACTCCGGCATGTCCGGGAGCCGGTCGATGAATGTTCCCTTTTTCTTTCCCTTCATCGAGAAGCGCCGGATCCGCTGATCGAACCGTTCGGCCACGTAGAGATCGCCTTCCGGGCCGATCGCAAAGCCGGACGGGGCCTTGAGCTTGCCGTCAATCACCACGCGCGCCTTGAGCTTGCCGCGCGGAGCCACTTTGGGGATGTCGTAAGCGAGGATGCTTCCAGTGCCCGCGGCGCCGATGTAGAGCGTCTCGCCGTGCAGGACGAGGTGCACGGGCTTGGCGAGCTTCTTCCCTTTGATGTGCGCCACGAGTCGCCCCGACTTTATCTCGAAAATTTTGACGACGTCCCCCGCCTCGTCGGCCACGTAGAGAAGCTGGCGGTGCACGATAATGCCACGCACGGAGTGACGGGGTCTGCCATGCTCGTCGAGCACCACCTCGAGGCCCTGCGGCGACGGCACGTCCAGCGGCGCGTGATCGCCGCATTCGGGAAGTCGGCCCTGGCTGGACGCGACCAGCGTGCCGGGAAGAAAGTTTCCGTCGGGGAACCTCTTTCGGAGGTGCGGCGCCACTGGCGCGGGCTTGCGCGTCTTCGGCAGGATCGCAAGAACGGTGTTGGTGTCCTGGCACGAGACATAAAGGCGGCCGTCGTCGCCGAGTTCCACGTCGAAGGGGTGGACCATCGCCGAAACATGCTTGGAGGTCACCACCACGTCGACGAAGCGGAAAGTGTCGCCGTGGCGACGGTACCGGGCGACATAGCTATCCTTTCGCCAAGCGTTGGCAATGTAGAGATCGTCGCCGACCAGCGCGAAGCCGCGGGCAATGTGCAAGGGGTCGCGCATCGGGCGACGGATCGAGCAGCAGGGGATGCTTCTTGCGTGGAGCAGCCGTCATCCTCGAAGACGCCGATGTTTTCGACGCCGGTCTTGCCTTCACCTCGATAGCTAATCCACCACACGGTTTTCTTCCTCGACTGCTTCGGCGCTTCCCAAATGCATCTGTCGCACGAAGACAAACCTTAGCCTAGAGGGCCTTCGATGGATTCGAAACTGTTAAAAGTGACAGCCAGTCGGGCAACAGGCGGACGCCCTGCCGAATCTCCAACCAGTAGGGCACAGGCGAAATCATAGGACACCATCCATTTCTCATCGGTGGACAGAAGCAGTGTGAATCCGAGCTGAGCAAAGACCCAGCAAGGCGCGACTCAAAGCCGTCATCCCCGGTTAGGAGCTTAGCAAGGCGAGATCAAGACAATCGCTGGCGCTCAGGAATTCCTGTAGAAGAGCGGAAAAGATTTGACTTGACACAAACTCAGCTACGCATACACTTGTGCCTCTCCGCGGTGCGGCGAATGAAACGATGTAATCGTCAGCGCTTGTCCACCTCTACTTGTAACCATCCTACTGGTGGTACTTTCCGCAAACTGTTATTAGATGCTGTTGGGCAACGCCTCACAGTCGTGCTGTTCCTTTCGCTGTCATTGGGATCCGGATTGGGCGCAGCATCGGCGCAGGGTCAGACACGTGCCTACGTAGCAAATTTGTCCGGCACTGTCTCGGTCGTCGACACTACAACCAATGCCGTGATTGCGACGATTCCTGTAGGGATATTTCCTTCTGGGGTAGCTATCACGCCAGACGGAAGCCGAACCTACGTGGTGAATATTGTCAACTCCATTTCCGTTATCGATACCACGACTAACACTGTGGTTGCGACGATTCCTTCTGGCCAATTTCCTTCTGGGATAGCTATCACGCAAGACGGAACCCGAGCCTACGTGGTGAATCAATTCGTAGACAATCAAGGCAACAACACCGTCTCGGTCATCGAGACGATGACCAACACCATAGTTGCGACGATTTCTGTTGGCCGCGGTCCTTCCAAAATAGCCATCACGCCAGACGGAACTCGAGCCTACGTGCCCAATCAACAGGACTTCATCATCTCGGTCATCGACACTGCGACCAACACTGTGGTTGCTACCGTTCCTGCTAACGGTACCGCGGGGATTGCCATTACACCAGATGGAACCAAAGCCTATGTGACCAGTCCCGGGGCGGGGACCGTCTCGGTCGTCGACATCGCGACTAACACCGTCGTTGCGACCATTTCACTTGGTACAAATCAGAATCCTTTTGATGTGGCGATCACGCCAGACGGGACCCGCGCTTATGTGACGATTAATGCCCCCAACGTCGTCGCGGTCATCGATACCGCAACCAACACCGTGGTTGCAACCATTTCTGTTGGAGCGGGTCCGGTTGGGGTAGCCGTCACGCCAGATGGAACCCGAGCTTACGTGACGAACGATAACTCTAACACCGTCTCGGTGATCGACACCGCTTCCAACATGGTGATTGCGACCATCCCCGTTGGAGTGGGTCCCGTTGCAGTCGCCATCACTCCTGCGCCACAAACCCCGACTAACAAGGAACAATGTAAGCATCATGGGTTTCTGAAATTTGGTCCGCCTGCCGGCCCCTTCAAAAATCAAGGGCAATGCGTCAGCTATGTCGAGCACCATTAGCATAACCTCTCTGTGTGGCGAGCCTACAGGCTGGGGGCTCTTCGGATCACGAGCGACGTCTTCGCCGAGTACTCCATCATTCGATGCAGGGCCGCCAGCCGAAGTCAGGGTTCACTGCTCTCCCGGCACTCGAAATGCGAACCGAAGTTGAGGAACGCGAGAAGCTATTGTTCGACGTCATGCGTCATCCATTTTCGTGACTGGATCGCTTCTCTCGTATCGCCGTGGAGCAAACGACGATCCGGCTTAGTGCTGCATGGAATGTTTCGGATACGGCAAGGCATCCCACGCCTGCCAGAATGCGCGCATTTCCTCGGGACGCCCCAAAGAAATACGAATGTATGTGTCGAGTGGCGGGAAGCGACGTCCGATCAGAATATTGTTCTTGCGGAAGTGCTCGATTACCTCGTCTGCCGGATGGAACGTATTCATCATTACAAAATTCGCGTGTGAATCGATCGGTTTGACGGCCCGTGCCATCGCCTGATTGAAGAACTCCTGGCGGTCGTTTGTATTGCGCTGAATGAAATCTTCGATTGCATCGACATCGTCCAGCGCGGCCGCGGCAGCTTGCGTCACGATCGCATTGATGTTGGCTTCCGTAGCGAACTTCTGCATCTGCGAAATTACTTTTGGCGAAGCCACAGCGTACCCTAGACGTAAGCCCGCAAGGCCGTAGACCTTGGAGAATGTTCGCGTCACTATCACCCTCTCGTCATTGAGTGGGCGATCGAGGAACGAGGCGTAGCTTCCTGACCGACCAGCGTAATGGTGATAGGCCTCATCGATGATGACAAACGTTGAAGGAGGAAGACCGTGTATGAAGTCCTCAATATCCTTTCGAGGAGTCAGAGACGCCGTGGGATTGTTGGGATTACAGATGTATACCAGGGTTGTGGAAACACTAGCATGGGCTAGCATTCCATCGAGATCGTGGGCAAAACCCGGAGTGAGGTGTACGGACAAGACTTGGGAGCCGGCCGAACGCGCATAGTGTTCGATGGCTTCGAAAGTGGGAGAAGCCTGGATCAATTGTTTACCACTGCCGAGAAACGCAAAAGCGGCCATCCGCAGAATCTCGGTAGATCCGCAGCCCAGCAGTACCTGTTCGGGCGATACGTGGTTCATGCTGGCGATCTTCTCCAATAACCATCGCGATTGCGTCAGCGGATAACGGTTCGCGCTACTGCTGGCGCTCCTTATAACCTCCTCCACCTTTGGCGAGGGACCGAATGGATTCTCATTTCTGTTCAAGCGGATGAAGCCATCGTCCTGACTCGAAGGCTCGAACACAGCCGCTCGCGAGGGCGGTACCATTGGCCAGCGCTAACGCGATGCCGGCGCCAGTGCCACCACCTAGCAAACGAAGAAAGCCTCTGCGAGAAGTGATCACGAGAGCTCCATAGGAAAAGTAGTATTCAACAGGCCGGACCATTTCGGCGGTAATCTGAGTGAATCTGCGGCCGGGGCAGGAAGGGGCCAGAAGCGTCTACTGCGTAGGCCCGAAAGCATGTAGCTAACGTTTCGCCAGATTGCCCGTGCCGCCATCCGTTTCGCAACGTCCGGAAGCGCTACCATTCAGAATGTAATTGGCCTTCAGCATTGTGCCCGTGGCATCGAGCGTACCACGGACAGTGATATTGTTGCCTTCCTCATCGCTACCCGCAAACGTGACCTGCGAACCCTTGACGGAAACTTCAAGGCGGACATCTTTCAGGCAGTCGGAATTGAGGGTCGAGGTGCCAATCACGCGTCCTTGCGAGTCGGGTGCAACAACCACTGTCATCGTGAAGGCCGCAACGTTCTCATGCTTCGAGAAAAAGGTTCCAGTCCAGGTACCGGCGAAGTCGGTAGCTGCGTGCGTCGTAGATCGAGACGGCTTGTTCTCTTCGTCGCCCGGACTGGCGGCGCAGACTGAGGCCGTTCCTATCGTCACGCCAGATAACAGGAGCGAGAGCAATAGGACGCGGAACGGGAAGGATTTTGTCGTCATCGTGGCGCTCCCTTGAAATCAAATGTCTGACATCAGTTGACTACCAGGGTGACTGTCGTGGAATGGATGAGAGTTCCTGCTTTCCCTTTGATGGTCAAGGGATAGGTACCAATTGGTGTTTTCGGCTTTGTCGTTATTGTTAATGTCGTGGTGCCAGAACCTGTGACCGAGGTTGGGACAAACGAGGAAGTAACGCGAGCGGGTAACCCACTCACGAGGAAAGTGACTGAACCAGAAAACGGTCCCAACGCCGCCACTGACACGGTGAACGTAGTTTGTGAATTTCTACCAACAGTTTGGCTGCTGGGAGAAGCGGAGAGCGAGAAATCTGCCACCTGGAGGGAAATCTTTGCGGTGTGAGTGAGGTTGCCGCTGGTTGCCGTGATCGTTAACGGATAATTGCCTGGCGGCGTCGAACTCGACGTGGTTATAGACAGGGTAGAGGATCCAGACCCCGTAACGGAAGTTGGGTTGAAGGTTGCAGTCGCTCCCGAGGGCAAGCCGGACACGCTGAAAGTCACAGTGCCATTAAACCCGCCAGAAGGCGTCACACTCACGCTGTAGGTGGTGCCTGTTCCGGGAGATATTTTTCGGGACGACGGTAAAGCCGTCACCGAGAAGTCCGCCTGCTGGGAGGTCACTTGAACAAATTTCGCGACCGAAGGCACCCCTGAACTGTTCAACAGGAACAGCATGTAGTAGCCAGGGGGAGCGATGTTGCCGTTCGGAGGAGCTCGTGATAGTGAGAGATCCATTCTGCACGGTGAACGCCAACTCCACCTCGCGTTGATCCATGCCGAAGGCGTGCGTCACAGTTCCATTCCGCACCAGAACGACGCGGTTAATAGTCGCGGCATCTGGCGTTTGCACTGAGAACGCGTTTCCATAGGAGACGGCACTCGGCGCGCCCGTGATGGATGGCCGTGCCGCCAGTGCGCCTGTTGAGTCGAACAAATAGGGAGGCTGATAGATCTCCATCTGTTGTACGTAGGCGCCACGCTGAGGATTGCCGCCCGCCAGCCACACCGTCGCATCGGGGAGGAGCAGCGCCACTGAGTGGTACAGCCGGGCATAGGAATTCGCCCCCGCTGAAGAAAAAATATAACTGCCGAGATTGTTTGGATCGGGTGCCAGCAAGTCAGCGTTCAGGCTGGCAGTGGACCTGTCTTCGTCATAAACTGAACCACCCACAGCCAACACTCTGCCATCTGGCAAGATCACCGCATTCATCTCGATGCGTGCCTGGCTCATGTTTGGCCCTGACTGCCAGGCTGGCGTTGCCGACCCGAGATCAATAATCTCGGTCGTATTGGTAGCCGGGCTGTGGCCGCCCATGATAATTACGTTTGGATCGTAGTTGCTGGCGAGCGTTAAAGGGAGCAACACGGATGTACCATAGGTGCGGCTCCCGCTGTAGATTGTGGTTGCAACTTTCGTGTTCCAAGTCGTTGTAGACGGATCAAACAGCTTTGACGCCGGTAACGATCCCGAGTAGAAAACCTGGCCGTTAGGTTTCAATCTATACTAACAAAAACTATTATCACAATATTCTAAATCCCATCAATAAAAAAACCAAAACAAAAACATCTAATCCCATACAGTTACATAGCCCCCATCCTTTCTATAAACATTAAATAAGTTACTAAAAATTACAAAGTTCTATAAGTTAGTAAAAAAATTGTGTACCCTTTTCTATCACTCGCTACTGAAACAACCTCGCTGCACCCAATTTACTTTCTAACACTGCTAATCTAATATTTCTAGAACATCTAGAGCTAGCGTGAAATCTCATAACGCTAACCTATTCTCTAACGCTACTACTGTTTCTAAAGATTAAACTAAACAAGCAAAATCCAATCACTCTACTATCTCGCTAACCCTGCGTTGATCTACATCTATCTACATCGCGAGACGTTCTCGTGAGTGTTGAAAGTGTTAACCTAACTGAGATTGCTAAAGAGACAGCTAATAAACATCGATGCTACCACCTTAAAAGCTAATGCGCGATGCTGTCTATTGTGCACGCTATACTAAACAGACTTACTACAAGTTCTTGCTAAAATTAACTAAAACTTCCAAAATCGACACTCCGAGCCGCGAGAACCTAATGCGTTAAACCTAAAGCGTAAGAAACTAACCTCTAACAAAAAGTGAAAGAGTCCAGCTAACTGAACACTCTGAACGCCAAGATAAAAGATAAACTAACCCACTTAACTCACAAAACAAGCACTCTGTAAACATAAACACAAAAACCATTGTAGCGTGACTTTGCAAACCACCAACAGAGAGATACAACTACACTAAATAAAACCTTGTGCGAGACCTAAAAGCAGATAGCAGAACAGATCCAACACGAGACCGAGTCGCTACCCCAGAACAAACCTAAAATCCATTTACAGAAAATAGAAGAACTAGTAACTCATAAAAGCTACCACAGTAGTGCGGTGATCCAGCGCATAAATAGCAAAAGATGCATCCGTGGATAGAGGTCCGGCGTCCAGGGAGCCGTGTACTGCTGGCTCCAACCCGTCCCGGCAGTGTAGAACTCCACTGCAGTGTTAGTGCCACCAGTCTCGTTCAGCCCAGAGAACGCCATGATCCGGCCGTCCCCCAGTGTCAGCACAGTGGGGTACCAGCGTCCGTGCGCCATATTCTGGATGTCAGTGAACAGGTTGGTGGCTGGATCGAAAACGGCTACTTTCGGCTGCCCGTGGAAGGGATCGTACTGTATCGTGCCGCTGTCGATCAGCACGCGCCCATCCTGCAAAAGCACCATGCCATTACAGAACATGTCCCAAGACAATGAGAACTGAGTGATTGAACCGGCAACCGGATCCCACAGCAATGCTCCCGAGTTGTTTGCTGGTCCATAAGGCGGGCCGGCAGGACAACCTGATAGCGATGGCGGGCAATTCCCCGATCCTGCGACAACAAGGACTTTTCCGTTGCTGAGAAGAGCAGCGTGGACCGGATTGATGGGCATGAGATAAGGCAGTGTGTTCCACTGCCCCTGCACATTGGCTTGCGCCATAGCGATTGGTACCCATAGGGCGAGCAACAGCGACAATCCAACCGTACACTTAGAGAGGGGTAGACGCGGCGCATGAAACACCTCCATGCAGCGTACGAATGAAATTTTTGGGGAACTGGGGGAGATTTCCTACTCAACACTTCAGCAAACAACGGCACTCGCACCGCTGTACCCAAACGATCATAGAACTTTATCCTTATATGCCTGCGCTGTCAAGAAAAACATGTGCTTGGATAAACAATATGCGGCGATGTACCCGAGGAGGAACGCATGGCCGCAGCAAGAAGGATCTCGTGGCAAGATGCGCTCACCGTCTACCGCAGATGGCCGGAGGCACTTCGCTAGTATTTTGCCAGATTGCCCATGCCGCCATCCGTTTCGCAGCGTCCGGAGGCGCTGCCGTTCAGAATGTAACTGGCCTTCAGCATTTTGCCCGTAGCGTCGACCGTACCTCGGAGGGTAATGTTGTCCCCTTCATCATCGCTGCCCGCAAGCGTGACCTGCGAACCCTTGACGGAAACTTCGAGGCGGACATCTTTCAGGCAGTCGGAATTGAGGGTCGAGGTGCCAATCACGCGTCCTTGCGAGTCGGGTGCAACAACCACTGTCATCGTGAAGGCCGCAACGTTCGCATGCCTTGAAAAGAAAGTGCCCGACCATGTCCCGATGAAATCTGTCGCCGTCTTCCGCGGAGAACCGGAGGGCTTGCCACGATCGTCGGCCGGTCTGGCAGCGTAAAGAGAGCCGGCTTCGATCATCGTAATCAGCAACAATGACAGAAGCAGAATATTGAACGAGCGCGTTTTGGTGGTCATCGCAATTCTCCGTCGAAACAAAAACGCTAACGTTTATGAATCACAAACTTGGAAGCAACTTGCCCTGCACCTTGCTTTTACTTGAACGTTACCATCTGCATGACCCAGGGTCCGGAGGACGTCAACGTCGCCGTCGCACTGTTGCTCCCCGTCGTCGTCACTACCTTGTCTTCCGCAATATCTCCGTCCGGAGAGGTGATGATCCGCGCCGTGAACCCGCTCCCCGCCGCCCCATTCCCCGTCGCCACCGTGTTCGCCCCAAAGATCAACTCGTTCGCCACTCGTCGTCGTCGCCGCACCGCTGCTCGCCGCCGTTCCGCTCCCGCTCGCCCCCGCCGTCACATCCACCGTGCTCACTCCCCGGTACTCCAGAATCCGCACGTCCGGATACGCCGCCGCCTGGTTGAACGTCACCGTCACCGTGTTGCTGCCCGCCTTCGATGTTCGGCGCATAGTAGATCGATTGCCGCAACGCCGTCCCACTCGTCGGCCCAATCGCCAGACTGTAGCTGTTCCCCGCACTATCTTTCACCGACTGCACCGTCGCCGTCGTGTCGTTCCACCCCACCACCACCACGTTCAGATCTCCCGCCGTCTGCGCTCCCGGATACGCCACCGTCACCGTCGCCGTCGGTGATTGCGGCGTCGCCGCCGCCACCTGCGCGAAACCGATCGCCACTGTCCCGTTGTAGGTGAACCCATTGGCCAGACTTCCGCTCTGTCCATTGACCGTCACCGTCACCGTCACCGCCCCCGCCGCATGCGCCGGCGTCGTCGCCGTGATCGGTCGTGCTGTTCACCACCACCACGTTCGTCGCCGCCGTCCCGCCAAACGTCACCGTCGCTCCCGCCGCAAAGTTCGTCCCCGTGATCGTTACCGCCGTCCCACCTGCCGCCGGTCCGTTGTTCGGCGACACACTCGTCACCGTCGGCACCACCACATAGGTGTACCCGTTCGCCAAACTCCCGCTCTGCGCCACCCGGATTGGTTACCGTCACCGTCACCGCGCCCCGCACTTCCCGCCGGAGTCGTGGCCGTGATCGTGGTGCTGTTCACCACCACCACGTTGGTCGCCGCCGTGCCTCCGAACGTCACCGTCGCTCCGGCGGCGAAGTTCGTGCCCGTGATCGTTACCGCCGTACCACCCAGCCGTCGACCCGCTATTCGGCGAAACACTCGCTCACCGTCGGCGGCAACAATGTAGGTGAACCCATTGGTCAGGCTTCCGCTCTGCCCGTTCACCGTCACCGTCACCGTCACCGCCCCCGCACTCCCTGCCGGCGTCGTCGCCGTGATCGTCGTGCTGTTCACTACCACCACATTGGTCGCCGCCGCCCCTCCAAACGTCACCGTCGCTCCCGCCGCAAAGTTCGTCCCTGTAATCGTTACCGCCGTCCCACCTGCTGTCGGTCCGTTGTTCGGCGACACACTGGTCACCGTCGGGATCACCGCATAGGTGTATCCGTTGGTCAAACTTCCGCTTTGCCCGCTGACCGTGACCGTCACCGTCACCGCTCCCGCACTTCCTGCCGGCGTCGTCGCTGTGATCGTCGTGCTGTTCACCACCACCACGTTGGTCGCTGCCGCACCTCCAAACGTCACCGTTGCTCCCGCGGCAAAGTTCGTGCCCGTGATCGTTACTGCCGTCCCGCCCGCCGTCGATCCGCTGTTCGGCGACACACTGCTCACCGTTGGCGGAGCCAAGTAAGTGAACCCATTGGCTCAGGCTTCCACTCTGCCCATTCACTGTCACCGTTACCGTCACCGCGCCCGCACTTCCTGCCGGCGTCGTCGCCGTGATCGTCGTGCTGTTCACCACCACCACGTTGGTCGCTGCCGCACCGCCAAACGTCACCGTCGCCCCCGCGGCAAAGTTCGTTCCCGTGATCGTTACTGCCGTTCCGCCCGCCGTCGATCCGCTGTTGGGTGACACACTGCTCACCGTCGGCGGGGCCAGGTAAGTAAACGCACTGGCTAAGCTTCCGCTCTGCCCACCGGGATTGGTCACCGTTACCGTCACCGCGCCTGTACTTCCTGCTGGCGTCGTCGCCGTGATTGTCGTGCTATTCACGACCACCACGTTGGTCGCGGCCGCTCCTCCAAACGTCACTGTCTGCTCCCGCGGCAAAGTTCGTGCCCGTGATCGTCACTGCCGTTCCGCCCGACGTCGACCCGCTGTTCGGCGCCACGCTCCTCACCGTCGGAGCCGGACCAGAAGCCGCTGAGAACGTGACCATCTGCATGACCCAGGGACCGGAGGACGTCAACGTCGCGGTCGCGCTGTTGCTCCCCGCCGTCGTCACTACCTTGTCTTCCGCCATGTCCCCGTCCGGAGACGTGATGATCCGCGCTCGTGAACCCGCTCCCCGCCGCCCCGTTCCCCGTAGACACCGTGTTCGCCCCAAAGATCAGCTCATTCGCACCCGTCGTCGTCGCCGCACCGCTGTTCGCCGTCGTACTGCTCCCGCTCGCTCCCGCCGTCACATCCACCGTGCTCACTCCCCGGTACTCCAGAATCCGTATGTCTGGGAACGACGCCGCCTGGTTGAATGTCACCGTGACCGTGTTGCTCCCGCCCACGATGTTCGCCGCATAGTAGATCGATTGCCGCAACGCCGTCCCACTCGTCGGCCCGATCGCCAGACTGTAGTTGTTCCCCGCACTGTCCATCACCGACTGTACCGTCGCCGTCGTGTCGTTCCATCCCACCACCACGACGTTCAAGTCTCCCGAGCGTCTGCGCTCCCGGATAGCTCACCGGTACCGTCGCCGTCGGTGATTGCGGCGTCGCTGCCGCCACCTGGCCGAATCCGATCGCCACTGCAGCGTTATAGGTAAACCCATTGGCCAGGCTCCCAGTCTGCCCACCGGGATTGGTTACTGTTACTGTTACTGCTGCTCCCGCATTTCCTGCCGGTGTGGTGGCCGTGATGGTGGTGCTGTTCACTACTACCACGTTCGTCGCCAGCATCCCTCCGAACGTCACCGTCGCCCCGGAAGCAAAGGTCGTTCCCGTGATCGTTACCGCTGTTCCACCTGCCGTGGGCCCATTGTTCGGCGACACAGCGCCCACCATTGGCGAAAGTTGAACCATCCGCGCAATGGAAGGCACACCCGAGCTATTCAGAATGAACAACATGTAATATCCCGGTGGCGCGATGTTGCCATTGGGAGGAGCCGTAACCGTCAACGATCCAGAACCTGCGGTGAAGGACAAACCCACCAGGCGCTGGTCCATGCCGAAGGCGTGGGTTACCGCCCCGTTGCGTACCAGAACCACCGAGGAGATATTGGCTGCGTCCGGGGTTTGTAACGTGAACCCGTTACCGTACGAAATGGAACTCGGCGCGCTCGTGATTGAAGGCCGTGTCGCGAGCCCCCCTGTTGAGTTGAACAGATACGGTGGCTGATAGATTTCCATCGTGTTGTTGTATGTACCGCGTTGCGGATTGCCGCCCGCCAACCATACCGTCGCGTCGGGCAGCAGCAAAGCCACCGAGTGATACAGCCGCTCCGTTGCATTGGCCCCTGCGGAGGAGACAGTTCCTAAATTGGGTGGGTTAGAATTCAAATTGACAGAGCTTAGATCGAACAAGTCCGCCTTCAAACTCAAGCTGCCCGTATCCTCGTCATTTACCGAACCGCCAACCGCCAAGACCCGCCCATCGGGTAAGATCGCCGCATTCATCTCGATGCGCGGCTGCGACATGTTTAATCCATACACCCATTTCGGCGTCGCCGCTCCCATGTCGATGATTTCCGTGGTATTAGTGGCCGGACTGTTCCCGCCCATGATCATGATCTTGGGATCGTAGTTGTCAGTCGGCCTCAGGGGCAGCAGGACCGAAGTCCCATAAGTCCGGGTGCCGCTGTAATTGGTGGTCGCCACATTTAAGGTCCATGAGGTCGTCGAAGGATCGAACAACGCTGAACGGGTGCCCGAGCCCGAATAGAGTACTTTGCCATTCGGCAGAAGGTGCATCCTCGGATAGAGCGGGGGAGTCCAGCCCGCGTGGATACTCCTGACTCCAACCCTTGCCGACGGTGTAGAGCTCCACGGACTGGTTGGTTCCACCCGTCTCACCCAGCCCAGAGAAGGCCATGATACGGCCATCTCCCAAGGTGGTCACCGTGGGGTACCAGCGTCCGTCTGCCATGTTTTGAGCATTGCTGAAGGTGTTTGTGGCGGGATCAAAAATTGCAACCTGTGGCTGTCCGTAGAAAGGGTCGTATTGGATCGTGCCGCCATCGATCAGAACTCGTCCATCCTGCATGACGACCATTCCATTGCAGAACATGTCCCACGACAATGAAAATTGAGTGATTGAACCGGCAACCGGATCCCACAGCAAGGCCCCGGAGTTATTTGCTGGACCATAAGGCGGCCCGGAAGGACAGCCTGATTGCGATGGCGGGCAGTTCCCCGATCCCGCGACCACAAGTACTTTTCCATTGCTGAGAAGAGCAGCGTGGACTGGATTGATGGGCATGACATAGGGCAGAGTGCTCCACTGCCCTTGCACATTGGCTTGCGCCAAGGAGATTTGTACCGAGAGGGTGAGCAGCAGCAACAAGGCAAAGGCATAACTCAGGGACGTGTAGACGGGGCGGCGCATGAAAGCCTCCATGCTGCGTGGGAACAGGATTGTTGGGGGGTTAGGGGGATTTCCTACTCAACACTTCAGCCCACAGCAATCGAACCTCGGGGGCCGGAAAGCAATAGAACGTTAGTCCTCGTAAGTCTGACTGTCAAGATAAAACATATGCTTCGATAAACAATATTCGACGGATATGGTGGGAATGGCTCTAGGGAACCTCTGAAGAACTCCCCAAGCTACAGAGTGCGGTTAATGTGGAAGCAGGGGATAGGCGGATGCGACAACTTAGTTTAGCTTCGCAGGGGCTTCGAGAAGTATAGGAAGAAGACGCGGCGAGAGGAGTTTCTGGAAGAGATGGACCGGACCATGCCGTGGTCGGAGCTGGAGTCGCTGGTCGAACCGCATTACCCCAAGCAAGGCAACGGTCGTCCGCCAGTAGGGCTGAGGATCATGCTGCGCATCTACTTTCTGCAGCACTGGTTCAACCTGTCGGATCCTGCCGCCGAAGAAGCCTTGTACGATTCGCCGGCGCTGCGACGGTTTGCGGGCGTCGATCTAGGCCGCGCGCCTGCTCCCGACGAGACGACCATCTTGAACTTCCGTCATTTGCTGGAGAAGCACGATCTGTGCGGAGCCATGCTGGAGGCGGTCAACCACTATCTGGAGGATCGCGGCATCCGCATCGGCACGGGCACCATCGTGGACGCGACCATCATTCATGCGCCTTCGTCGACCAAGAACGCGACCGGCACGCGAGACCCGGAGATGCATCAGACGCGCAAAGGCAAGCAGTGGTTCTTCGGGATGAAGGCGCACATCGGTGTGGACTCCAAGCATGGCCATGTGCACTCGGTGTGCTCGAGCGCGGCTTCGGTGGCGGATAAGCATATGCTTGCCGGATCTGCTCCACGGCGAAGAGCGCAAGGTATGGGGCGACGGAGCCTATCAAGGGCAAAGCGATACCATCCGCAAGGCCGCCCCGCACGCCCAGGACATGACCTCGCGACGGACCCGATATAAGAACCTTGTCGACCAGTTACAGAGAAGAAAGAACCGGACCAAGGCCAGGGTACGAGCCAAGGTGGAACATCCGTTCCGCATCCTGAAGCGGGTGTTCGGATTCGTGAAAGTGCGCTTCCGCGGCTCGAAGAAGAATCATGACCACCTGTGCGCCGCCTTTGCGCTGGTGAACCTCTACCTGCACCGCAAACGGCTGGCGGTGGCGAGGGTGTAGTGTCTCTGGAAGCCGTGTGAATGGCGGGTTCCAGTAAGATCCAAGCAATAGAGGGAAATTCGTGGCCTGTGCAGGCCCGAAATTCCTGCCGCCTTCAAAATCGATGGTTGCTCAGAGGTTCCCTAGAGCTTTAGTAACCCGTCCCAGCATCCGTAAGTTATCCCACTCGTAGCACCTAGGGGCCATTCTCCGCCCTCTCCGCTTCCGGTAGTACTAGTACGAGTAGCCAAGTAGGGCACTCACTAACGTCATGCTGACAAACTATCTTCGCGCGATCCTTAGACCTCGAATAGCAGTTTTGCTGGCTTTTCTGACTTTGGGCCCGACGGCACTGGCGCAGGAGGTTTCCTTCGCGCTCCTTCGACCAGAGGCGATAACACTAACGCAGCCCATGCCGACTCCAATTCAACCGGCAACCCAAGCTGAAGCCACTGCACATCGGTTTTGGGATCGTAAGAACACCGCTCTGTTTGCCACCAGTGCCGCTTTTACAACGGCGGACTTTTTTGTAACCCGCGCCAATCTGCAGTCCGGTGGACAGGAGCTCAACCCGGTGACCCGGATGTTCGGGCGTAGTTCGGCTGGATTGGCTGCGAATTTTGTTGGCGAAACTATCGGCGTCATCGGTATTAGCTACTTCTTCCACAAGACGGGGCATCACAAATTGGAACGTGCAGTCTCCCTTGTGAATATTGGGTCTTCGGCTGCAGCTGTGTCATTTGGTCTGGCCCATCGATAATAGTTACGCGCGCCCGACGCGATAACGCTGTAACAGCACACTAGCCCGTTATCTATCCACTTCGCAGGTGCATCGGGATCAGGCGCCATATCAGGGGTCCGAGGTCGTTACGGAGGTGGGTTTTCTTTCGCCCCTCCGCATCATCCAGACCAGTAGAAAGATGACGGCAAGTGCGATTAGCAGATAAATAACCCCGCCCTGGTGGTGAAGCTTCCCAGTGAGGAAACTTCGGTCAACGCGTGTTGCCAGCATGGCAAGCACAAAGATGCGAAGTCCGTTCTTGGCCACAGAAAGAGGAATTGCCAAAGCGATCACCAGAGTCTTTCGCCATGCTGAGCGTAGCAGGATCTGCGCTAAGACCATGGTCGTCACCACCAACATCAGGCTAGACCGGATGCTGCTGCACTCGCGGGCAACCTCAACCGTCAAGCCCGGAATGGTGAGCAGGGTTCCGTCTTCGCCCACAGGAATTCCGGCGGCAGAAAGTAGTAGATGGGCCGATGTAACGGATCCTCGCTGAAGGAGACTGATGATCGGATTCAGCAAGAAGTGGGGAATAGGGACGATCCAAAACAAAAAGCAGAGCGGAAATAGCGACCGCCGGAAGGCTCGCATGCCGAAGCAGAAGATGAAGGCACCCAGCCACCAGATCACCAATGCGAGCATGTTCAGCGAGAGCTGCTCATCGGTTTGAAGCCGGAGAATCCCTAATCTTGTAACAATTGTCGCCAGAACCGCGGCGCCCAACAAACTGGAACCAATTCTCAAACTCGTTCGCGTGGTTGGTTCAGGCGACGTCCAGTCCATGTACAGCAGTGCCGCGCTGACCGGGAAAATCAGCAATATGTGGGTGTACTGCTCGCTGTGAAGAGCGAGAGCCAGTGTAGAAATGAGAGCCTTCCACCAGACCGCTCCTGAAATGGCTGCGAGAATGGAAAAGTACATCATGGGCGACAATCGGAAGCTCGATTTCTGCTGCGAGGTCCGCACCGTATCCTTCGCGATCACTGGATTTGCCCCGCATTTCTCTTGGCGCCGCTTGGAGACTGGCTGGCATCGCGGCAGAGAGGAGGGGGGCTTGCAATGTGAATGATAGGAGCCCGATCGAGCACAGCGGCGGAAGTGAAATCTGTCGCATCGCTGGGCTTTTCGTTGGCACTGAGCGCTTTGACTTTGTAAAAGTACGTTTTGCCGGTCTGAACCATGTCGTCCGTGCAACTGGTGCCCGGAAACGTCAGGTTGTTAACCCGAACCAGAGACTTGTCGTCCTGTTGGAGGCCACGATAGACGCAATATCCAACAGGCGCTCCGTGCTTGGCGTCGCTCGGAGCACTCGCATCCCAAAAAAGGATCACTTTGTGCTCTCCCTTGATCTGAGAGTCGGAAGGTTCGGGAAATGAGCCATATGTGGGGCAGCGCTGCGGCCCGTTGTGAGACGAGTTCGTGGTTGTCAAGGTTCGATTGAAGGATTCCGGGTGCCGCCCGGTTGAAGCTTCGTCGGGTGCAGATCGCCTGCCCGTGCACGCAATTTCCTGCATGCCGAGGATCAATATCAAGACCACCAACCGAATTGGGAGTTTCTGATCGATCGGAGCCCTGCCCTCTTTCTAGACTACAACTTCAATGCCGCCAGCTGCTTTTTGGCATCTGCAGCTTCGTTGGAATTGGGATTCAGGTTCACGGCAAGCTGCAACTGCTGCCGTGCCAAGCTGGCTTGTCCGCTCTTCGCGTACGCCATGCCGAGGTGGTAATGAAGTCTAGGATCTTCAGGTACATTGCTATCCTGCGCAAGTCTCAGCGCTTCCTTCAGTGAATCGACGGCGGAATGATAAGCGCCTTTTTGATAATAAATCCATCCCAACGTATCGGCGACGCCTGGCGACTGCGGCAGGCGGCGTCTGG
>CAVRLM010000008.1:0-254649 GCA_963722365.1 uncultured Acidobacteriaceae bacterium | reverse complement strand
GGAATCAGGCAGTTTTCAGCCCTCTACGACGAATGTCTGGGCAGCGGAGTATCCACGGGTTGACAGCGCCGGCAGAGTACAGATTCGCGTGAAAGCTCCAGATGCTACGAAAGTCCGACTGAACTTCTGGAGCGGTCCGAAACTGGACATGGAGAAACAGCAGGATGGATTCTGGACCATCACCACTCCGCCGCTTGTTCCCGGTTTCCACTATTACACGCTGGTCATCGACGGTGCCGAGGTCAGTGACTCCAACACTCACGCCTTCTTCGGCGGAGGAAAGCCGACAAGTGGCGTAGAAGTTCCGGAGCCAGGCTCTACCTATTATTCGGTGCAAGATGTGCCGCACGGTGCGGTACGCGAGGTCTGGTACAACTCGAAAGTGACGGGGACGTGGCGGCACGCATTGGTCTATCTGCCTCCGAACTACGACGCGCAGACCAAGACACGCTATCCGGTCCTCTACCTGCAACATGGCGCCGGTGAAGACGAGACCGGTTGGATCCGCCAGGGCAACGCGAATTTCATCCTAGACAACTTGATCGCAGCGAAGAATTGCAAGCCGATGATCGTGGTGATGGCGTATGGCTATGCGCACCGCGCCGGCGAGGCGCCTGTCGATTTGTTCGCAAAGGGGTTTGGGTCACCTGAAATGTTGAAGGCAATGCAGGATATGGCCGCGGCATTCGAAGATGATGTAACACAGGCTCTGATCCCATTCATTGATTCCACCTTCCGCACGTTATCCGACCGCGACCACCGCGCGATGGCAGGCCTCTCGATGGGTGGCATGCAGACCTTCCAGATCACACTGGATCATCTGGATCTCTTCTCTTACATCGGCGGCTTCAGCGGAGCGGGCGGGATGCTCGTGCTCGGGAATCGGAAACTCGATACCAAGACCGACTACAACGGAGTGTTCGCTGATCCGGCAGCATTCGCCAAGAAAGTGCACCTGCTCTGGCTTGGCGTAGCAACGAATGAGCCAGAAAGAATGCGCGCAGGACTCCAGAGACTGCACACGTCGCTTCAGGAAGCGAACATACAACATGTTTTCTACGAATCACCCGGCACCGACCACGAGTGGCAAACTTGGCGCCGCGATCTGAAGGATTTCGCGCCGAGACTCTTCTGATCCAGCCCAGGCTCGATGGTCGAGGTTCTGAGGATCCTGAGACTGTGGAAGAGGTGTGTAAGCCACACATCGCACTAGCGGATTGCGCCAATTTACTTGTAAAACGCGCCTCGTCGGACGCCATGATTCGTCGGACAAATGCAATCTGATGTTCGTCGGCTGTCCAACGTATTCCAATTCAGGTGTGCGCAGAGATTCAGCAATCAGAGTCGGCAAATGTGACTAGCTCACTTTTCTGTGTGTTCACGTGGATCGGGACTCGGTCTGCGGTTTGCCCTGGCCGCTGTGGCTGGTCACGGCATAACCATAGTCAAGGCGCGGGTGCTCGAAAAACTGATTCCCAATCAGTCGCTCTTAGCCTTAACGGCACGCACCTAAGTCTTGCAAAACTGCATGTCGCTCATTCCAAAGACGAAAAAAGGCCCTGAGAGTGGGCTTTGTGATTCCAATAACTCGTTTATTTTGAATAACTTGGCGGAGAGAGTGGGATTCTAATACCGCCATTTCCAGCAAGTGCTGATGAATCCTACACTTCCGCGATAATACCCTGTACGTGAAAGGCTTACAAGCGATTCGTATCTTCGGCTACAGTTTCTATAGTTTCTCCTATTCGCTGGAGTTCCGCGGAAAACGGTATCAGTGGTATCAGTTTTAATTGGCTTCTGCGATCGCCTTCGCGTTAGCGAC
Organism: uncultured Acidobacteriaceae bacterium; assembly: GCA_963722365.1. GTDB lineage: Bacteria > Acidobacteriota > Terriglobia > Terriglobales > Acidobacteriaceae > Sulfotelmatobacter. The sequence goes on along the minus strand of CAVRLM010000008.1, from coordinate 252,827 downwards.
AGTCTGAACATCAGCTCTACGACTCCCCAACCGCTCCCGCAGTATCCGAGATTCACCTGGAAGAAAAAGGAGGGTCCCTTCAGAAATTCTTCGCAGCTCCGCTCCGTTCCAATGAGGGGACATAATTCCATTCACGGCATGAGAATTCGAACCGAGCAACAAGTGTCCAATCTCGTGAGTTAATACATAGCCCAATACGGCAAAGCCGAGCTTCTGCTCCAAAATTCCGATATGGTCCTGAAAAGCGTATGCATAGTAACCGGTGCCATCGCCAGCCAGGAGAGCGTTGCCTAGTACGTCTCCGCGATCGCGCATGTGCGCGTTTGTCTTGTCAGAGATCACCTTCAGCACGAGGTGCGTGGCATCGACGCGGGAGCAAGCATCTGGTTCAAATCCCTCCAATTTTGGTGAACAGGATACCCACACTGTCTCCACTCCAGCCTGCCAAAAGATTCGGCGAGCTTCCAGTTGCGCTGCTGCCAACCGTAAGGGAGCAACATCGGCATAGTCATGCACAGCAATCGTGATCTGCGGACTGGGTGCGGCAGCCTGATACGCCTTTTGCGAAATGGCGGGAAGAGAGGACAGCCCCATAAATACCAAAGCTGCGAGAGCTTCATGTTTTCTGCTCAAGGTATCACCTAGTGGGTGACCCCGACTGTGGCTTAGGGCAGCAGGTACCTCAATGACGCAGGTATTACGGCGAAGACATATGTAGGTGACTTGTCTAATCGTTGTGTTATCAGCAATTTATGGAACGACAGGAGAGGGCGATACGGTCGAGAAAGGAAAGGCAACAAAGGAACGTTGAAGATCAGTCGCCAATCAGTTTGGCGCGTGTGACGTCATATCCTGCGCCCCATAGAACAGAACTGCGCAAGAAAGATGCTAAACTTCCGCCACGGCGTTTCTGTGTCAGCCAAGCCTTCATTTCGAATTATCCGCTTCAGTACGTTCGAGCTGAATCTCCAAACAGGAGAACTGCACCAGCAGGGACAGAAGTTAAAACTCCAAGAACAGCCCTTTCAAGTGCTGGCGGCGCTGCTTGAACGACCGGGAGAAATAGTTACCCGAGAGGAGTTGCGCAGCAAGCTCTGGTCGGTGAACACCTTCGTCGATTTCGATCATAGCCTCAACGCCGCCATCAAGAGGTTGCGCGACGCGCTCGGCGAATCGCCGGAGGCGCCCATCTTCATTGAGACTCTCGCCCGCAGAGGATATCGCTTCATTGCTCCGATCGACGGTAGCCTGACTCCAAGCACAGCTGGAATAGCGCCCACTTCGGAGCCCAGCACATTTCATTCACGATACCGTGTACGCCCGTGGATGTTCGCCACGGGCACCTTGGTGGTCGTGGCCGCCTCGATACTGCAGTTCCTCTCGCGCCAAGTGGTGCCTGCTCCGAAAGCGCCGCCGCGGGTGATCCCATTAACGACCTATAGTGGCCGCGAGTACGGACCTGCGCTTGCACCCGATGGCAACCGTGTCGCGTTCGCCTGGTCCGGGCCGGACGTGCTGATCGGTCGCACCGCCAGCATCTACATCAAACAAGTAGGAGAGGAACATGCGCTGCGGCTGACCTCGGTTCCTGGGGCGATCGACTTCGGGCCGGACTGGTCGCCCGACGGGGCCTATATTGTGTTTGGGCGGTTTCCAGCTCCGACAGCCACACCGGGCACGGTAGAAGAAGGTATTTACATCGTGCCAGCCATCGGCGGTGCCGAACGACGAGTGCATAGTACGAACTGGACGTTGGGGCCGATTGTCGATTCGCGTGTTGTTTGGGCGTCCGACGGAAAAACCGTCGCATTTTCCGACCGGCCCGTTGGACGAAGCTACTACGCGCTGTTCGCGCTTGACGTGACAACGTTGAGTGCAAATCAGATCACCTTTCCTCCGGAATCGTCGAACGGCGACATTCACGTAGCTTTTTCTCCTGATGCACGAACGCTGGCGTTCCTCCGCGACACTAAGGATGGCATGGATGTTTATGTCGTTCCCGCCGGGGGCGGCTCAGAGCATCGGCTTACGTTCGACAATCGCGACTTAGCGGGACGCCACCGGGTCTGGTTGGTCGGACTCACATATACGAGTGACGGTCACGACCTCATCCTCGGCGGCAACGGTCTGTGGCGCATCCACGCTACCGGCAAGGCCACTCGGGCGGAGCCTGTTCGCGGACTCGGTTTCACCGCGTTTAACCCGTACATCCGAGGCAGCAGGCTGGTATATGGTGCGCCGACCTGGGATGCTAATGTCTATCTGCTGCCTCTAAAGAGCGAGATGGATGGGGGTGAACCTAGGAAATTGATCGCTTCCACGTTTCAAGACGCAGATGCGCAACTGTCGCCCGACGGCAGTCACGTCGTTTTCTCGTCGGATCGTACCGGAGCTGACGAAATCTGGAAGGCGAACTCCGATGGTTCTGCCCCGATGCAGCTCACGTTTCTGTCCGGCTACAGTGGCGCGCCGAGGTGGTCAGTGAGCGGACGAGAGATTGTCTTCAGCGCCCAGCTGCAAGGCAACGCGGACCTATTCGTCATTTCTGCCGAGGGCGGACAGCCGCGGCGGCTTACAACGGATTCGAGCAACGAAACCGTACCGAACTACTCCCGCGATGGGCGATGGATCTATTTTGCTTCCGACCGTGGCGGTTCTTGGAACATCTGGAAGATGCCGGCCGAGGGCGGCCCCGCCACCCAGGCGACTCGGAACGGCGGTTTTTTTGCGTCTGAATCCCCCGATGGCCAATACCTCTACTACGCAAAGGCGATAGACGCTGCCGGGTTATGGCGCGTCCCGCTCAGTGGCGGCAGAGAAGAGAAGTTTCTAGACTCTCCTCCCCCAGGGTTTTGGGGCTTCTGGGCTATAAGCGCAAATGGCATCTATTACGTGGATCAGCCTGCACCCAGAGCACGAATTCAGTTCCGAAACTTCCGGACAGGCAGTGATTCGATAGTGAAGATGATGTCGAATGCCGCCCGGATCGGATCTCTTGGCATGAGTCTCAGTGCCAATGGAAGTGAAATGCTGTTCGGTCAACTCGACCAATACACTAGCGATCTCATGCTGGTCGAGGATTTTCACTGATTCTAGAACTCAAGCCGAAAGGCGAACTGCACCTGCCGCTGCGGCGTGTTGTTGAGAGATGCGGTACTTGTTATCTTCCCGGCAGTCGCGAGGTTACAGTCAACGCATACGTCAGGCAGCCCCAGATTCACAACGTTGAAGACGTTGAAAATATCAGCACGAACTGTCGCGCGGATTGACCGAGCAAAAAAGAAGCTCTTCATCACCGACAGGTCAGCTTGGAAGAAGCCAGGACCGCGCAAGCTGTTTCGCCCGACGCTGCCGAATTGACCAGCTTGCGGTCTGCGCCACGGGCCAGAAGCCATGCCATTCGCGACGAGCGGCTCAGAGGCTACCGAAAACCAACCGTTTCGGCCGCCGCCGACTCGCGGATCCCCGACTCGATCAGGGCGGCAGGGCCCTGTATCGCGATCAAAGTCGCAGAAGAGATACTGAGGAGTGAATGGTAGCCCGCTTAACCATGTCGTCAGTGTAGCGAGCTGCCAACCGCCGACAAGCCAGTCGAGTCCCCGAGGCGCCGACGAGCCAAAACGTCGCTCACGGCCGATGGGCAACTCCCAAACTGCACTGGCATTGATCTGTTGAGCGCGGTCGAAATCCGCGGGACCGTAGTTCACGCGGGGATCGATAGCAAAGTAGTCGCCGCTATACGTAAGGGCCTTCGACCAAGTGTAGTTGGCCTGAAACTGCACCCCGCGCGCAAAGCGTTTTTCGATTCGCGCCTGCAACGAATGAAAGCTACTGGACCCGTTGTTCAAAAAACAGTTGAGATCCTGATCCCAGCCGAACTTCTGGAAGAAAGGTCGTCGCTGAGAACGTGGGACGCCTTGAGCAAAACCCTGGACGGTTGGTTGATTACAGTTGTAACTGGGCCCCTCAGCAACAAAGCCATGTGTTGTCTTACTTCCGACATATGCAAGTTCGGCAGTAAGTGATGACGCTATCGCCCGCTGCACGGTAAGGTTCCAGGAGTCTACGGCAGGCATTCGCATTCTCAGCGGCCGCAGCGTCTGACCGATTCCTGGTGGCAGCGGCAGGAGGCCGCTGTCCGGAACAGGGCCGCCGAATTGGGGCGGCAGCGGGCCCTCAGCCAGGTTAAAAGCACGCTCCCAAACCGCGGGCGCCTCATCCTGTTGGACGGCGACCACCGGCAGGTTTTGCGTGACGACACCGCCAAACGAGGTTCCAAACACACCAATATCAAACGTCCTGCCGCCCCCCAGTCGTACAACTGTCTTGGGTCCGAGCTGATATGCAACCCCAAGCCGCGGAGCAAAATTGTGAAAGCTGTTCTCAACATTCATGTTTAGTCCGATTCCACCAACCCCCGCGGTTCGAATCATCCCTGTCGTGAAGTCGACAAACCCGCCTCTGCCGGGTCCATTGACCCACTCTGGTTCATAGATTTCCCAGCGCAAGCCATAGTTGACGGTCAGCTTCGGCGTCACGCGCCACGTGTCCTGGCCGTAAAAGAACCACCGCCGCTGTCGTTCTCCAGCATCGGTGACGCTGCTGGCCGAACGGGAAAACATGAAAGGATCTCCAAGGAGGAAGCTCGCGAGTGCCAGGCCTCCTCCCCCGTTTGGCCCAAACAGGCCGGTTCGTGTGGGCAGGAAGACAAAAAGCCCATTTCGCGGGACGGCGCTCGAGACTCGTAGGTTGTCGGCATATCGGACATCGCCGCCGAACTTGAGCGCGTGGTTGCCGGCCACGCGCGTCCAGTTGCTCACGATTTGATACTGCATCTCGGTCTGGTCCAGAGGACAATTGCAGGAGTTAACCGCCAACCCATTACCAAAGCGCAGAGCGCCAAGCCCAAGTATCAGAAAGGCGGGCATGCCGGAGGTCAGTTCGTCGCCGAGATTCAAGCCTGGTATTCCTGCATCTGAAGCAGGGGAAGTGCCGCCGCCTCGCGCCTTCACAGCCACGCGGTAACGGAACCAGCCGAAACGGAAATCTGCGAGCCAATTGGGCGCGAGGCTTCTGGCGAATCCGACTGCGAGACTTTGGTTGCGAGCCACAGAGAAGCCTGCGAAAGAGTTGCCTAGTCCAGCTTCAGCCAAGCCGGTGCCACCCGCGATATCTCCAAAGATAGCTGGGGCCGACTTGCGAAAATCGGCGAAGCTATAGCGCCCAAAAACTGTGAATGCTTCCCGCACGTAGTCATCCAAGCGCACATCAAAGGCATCATCGTCAAACTGCTCTGACCCGGAGCCAATGTAATTGTTTGCCACGTCGCTAGCTGCACCTGCATTAGCCGAAGGCAACAGAGAGAGGAGATTTAATGCCTGCTGCGACAAACGTGCGCCGGGGATCACATTGCCCGTGAAGGGTTGCCGCGCAGTGCCGTCAGGATTGCCGGTCGCTGGGTCGAAGATGGGCACAGAGTACAAACTGAGATCGCACTGGACACCTTGCAAGGCATTCCTGGCGCGCTTGCAGGGAAGGAAAGGCAGGCACATTAATAAGCTGCGATCCTCCGAAATTACGGCGCGTGGCCTGATAGTCGCCAAAGAAGAAGATCTTGTTGAGTTGTATGGGCCCTCCGAGCGAGCCGCCAAACTGATTCCAGTTCGTGTCCGGTAGCTGTTGGTCGGGGGGCTGCGTGAATGGGTTACGAGGACGTAAGAAGTTGGTTCGGCGGAAAGCGAACCCACTGCCGTGAAGCGCATTGCTCCCGGACTTGGTAGTCGTGCTGATCACCGCACCGGCAGCCTGCCCGAACTCAGCGTCAAAGTTCGAGGTGATGATTTTTGTTTCGCTCACTGATTCCAGGGTGGGATTGATAACGATAATTCCGAGAATTGGGTCACGGTTGTCGGTTCCGTCCAGTACGAATGAGGTCCCCCCGAAGTGTTGCCCATTGATCACAATTTGAAGGCTGCCCTGAGGGTTTTCGCTTGAGGCGTGTTGCCAGTCCAACCGTTTGGCGCCGGGCGTCACGATCTCTAATTCAGTGAAGTTGCGGTCGAATAATGGTAGGTCTACCACCTCGCGGTCAGTAAATGTGGTTGCGACGTCGGCGCGGTCGGTTTTTAGCAGCGGGAGGTCTTCGGCACTCACACTGACCGACTCAGTCGGGACACCAATCTCAAGCTGCACGTCGACCCTCGCGCCTTGATCAGCAAAGACCCGGACTTGCTGTACGGTCTTTGACTTGAAGCCGGACGCCTCTCCGCGCACGTTGTAGTTGCCCGGCGCCAGATGGGTCAGCGTGTAATTGCCAGATGTGTTGCTCGTGGTCTGAACGAGATTACCCTTGGCCACATCGAGGATCGTTATTGTCGCGCCGGCAATGAGTGCGCCGGACTGATCCGTTATCGTCCCGTATACGTTGCCGTAGACCGCTTGTGCCACGGCCGGACAGGCGAAGAGGACCGCGGCTAATAAGGTTGAGAGTATTCGCATGAGTTCCTGCACCGGGAGTAAGCCCCGAGCGCTTGGCGGGCACACGCGAACGTTACCTCGATGACCGCCTCTGGTCAAGGTTGTTGAAATCGTACAGCTAAGGTGTCCCCTCGCGGTTCACTCAATTGTGAAGGGTGCTGGTGAAACTGGATTCCCCGAAGCAGCTGAACAGCCGCTCGACGAAATAGTCGGCTTGCGCTGTGCCTCTGAAAACTGCTGGACTGCCTACACAAACGTCTGTGACTAGGATCACAGACTATCCGAGAGGTGCGTGCGATTCTTTGAAAACTTTTTCAGGGGGTCGCGATGGAGAGACCTTCGCTATTAAGGGCGATCGGCAAGTTGGCTATCGCTGGCGAGCAAGCTGGATTCAGCCTCGAACAGATGATCGAGCTTCTCAATGAAGGTTTGAGCGTCGAGACTCTCTTGGACTTGATCTCGTGGCGTCTTGAGGATGTGAGAAAACCGATAACTCCGCCTACTTGTTCCTCGGGCTGGATCATGTAGCCACGAAGCGGCCTGGAGCGGGCGAGGGATTCGGTCTATGATGCGATTCTAATGGACCGGCGCGCGAGCGGAGTTTGCTCTCGGACGAACACTTCACGGTGGATGGAACGTTGCTGGAAGCGTGGGCGAGTGCGAAGAGTTATCAACGCAAGGATGCGAAGAACGACGTTCCGCCGGAGGATCCTGGCAATGCGACGGTGGACTTCCACGGGCAGAAGCGTTCAAACCAGACACATGAATCGAAGACGGACCCGGATGCGAAGATGGCACGCAAAGGCAAGGGCAAGGAAGCCAAGCTGAGTTACAACGGGAATCTGCTGGTGGAGAACCGCCACGGGCTGATCGTCAACACCGAGGTGTTCGAGGCCAACGGAACGGCGGAGCGCGATGCGGCGCTGGTGATGTTGGAACAGATTCCGGGCACGAAACAAATCACGGTGGGCGGCGACAAGGGATATGACACGGCGGATTTCGTGGCCGAGTGCAGAAACTTAAAGGTCACGCCGCACGTGGCCCAGAACCTGGAGCGACCCGGTGGGAGCGCAATCGATGCTCGTACGACGCACTACGCCGGATATGCTATCAGTCAGAAGAAAAGGAAACGCGTTGAAGAATGCTTCGGCTGGCTGAAGACGATCGCGCTGATGCGGAAGGTTCGGCATCGAGGAATCTTCAAGGTGGGATGGGTCTTCACCTTTGCCGCGGCTGCCTATAACTTAGTCCGCATGAGGAATCTGGCGATTCAAGCCACGTAAGCCAAGTTCGCAGTTTGCTCGCAGGACCGAAAATGAATCCGCGGGACACCAGCGGATGCAGCCAAAAACCCTTCCCCAATCACAAAACCACGGAGACCGGAAGAATCTAAGTCGCGGCGTCCCTTTTTCCGCAGCCTGCTAATTGGGATTTCCGCGCTTGCGACTCATAATGCGGCACCTGCCTGATCCTCATACGGGCAGGTCATTGAATTGAACTAGCAGCCTGCGAAAATACATTGTTCGCGTTGCTTCCGATCAGACGAATCGTACCAACCACGATTACGAGAATGACGGCCAGCATCACCGCATACTCCGCGATATCTTGGCCCTCATCGTGCTGCCAGAACTTGCGCAGAAGATGATTCATGAACGCAGCTCCTCTCACACGACCCCAATTCTACGCGCATATTCTTTCACTCCGACAAGTTTGATGAACCATAGAACGGCCGAAAGTGACAGTCGAAGGTGCGGATTATCTGGGAACGGAACAGGACAACGAGCTAGATGTGAGTTGATCGCGATCTCACGGTGGACAGTGACTATTAGGCAGCGCGCTTCACCTTCGCCCACCGTGTTCTCTGCGCCGCTGCGATCCGCTTTCTAGCCGCCTCTGAGATCATTCGCTTCGGCTTCACTGTCCTCTGCTTCGCCCATCGCGCCTTCTGTGCCAGGCTGATTCTCCGGCGGGCTGCGGACATCGTGCGTGAAGCGCCGTTCGAGCTGACACTGCCCAGACTCCTACATCGACATCAAGGGCACGCTCGTCATGGGACGAATCCAGCCAACCAGCTTGGCTCAGTCCCGGGTTGTGTTCTCCCGACAATTCAACCGCTTGTCTCGAACGATGACCATCTGTCATTCGATCAACGATAGGAGTGTCCCGGTGGTACGCGAGCCGGATTCGCCAGAGCTACCGCCGGCGCCCGAGGCACTGGCAGGCGCTGAAACGAGTGCTGAGATTTCGGAGTAGTGAGAGCAAAAGAGACAGCGTGAGCACGGCGATCACTCTACGCAGGTGTATAATTCATCCTTGGTCTGCAGGTTTCTGTAACCCTCGGGGTTCTATTTCTTCTTCGGAGACTTCGGGATGAAGTAGCCGCGACGTGATTGCACTGTCATCCCCTCCTGATCTACCTTCACCTTCAAGCGATGGTAACTTCCATTCTGTTTCATGTCTCCGATCGAAAACGCTAGTAGGTACAAGTATTCTGGCGCCTCCGCCAGGCGCTTGAAACCGCCTTCCAGATCGTTACTGTTATGGAAGTATGTTCCTCCGGTGGCGGCCGCCAGTTCGGCCATTATGTTTTCATTGAGTGCCATCGAATTTCGCCGATTTTCAGACTTCAGGCGTGTGGAGAAAGGCGAGTAGCCACCTCGTTCGTTGGCCCCTATTTCGCTGACATATAGGCCGCGGGCATCCAGCGTGCTGATGGTGACATTGGACTCGGCTGCGGTATCCATGATCTCCGATTCGTCGGAAAGGGCCTTATTCGTGAGAGTGAGGAAGCCGGGTGACACCAGAATCAAAGTGCGCTGGCCTGGCAGGGCCGACATTCTGCGCAAATATTCTTTGATCGCGGCAAAACTTACCTGAACATCCTGGTCGCCAACCAACAGAGCCTGCGTGGCGGCAGCCTCGGCAAGCCTCTCGGCGATCTGTCGCAGGGGAATACCCGGCGAGCAGGTCATCACCTCTTGAATCGCGGCCTCCAGCGCATTGCTGTTGTGCTTGTTTTGAATCAGGTCGGCTTGGTAGTAATCCATCGGCGGACATTCGCTGCCGGTCGTGCGGTAAACATTCTGAACCTGCAACTTCATGATGGCAGCCTGTAACTGAGCATGATCGGAAGTCAGACCGCTGTTGACCTTGCCAGACATCGACACGATTGCGGCCATGTCAGTGTTAGTGAGCGATGCTGCTAGCATGTTGGCGGCAGCCTTTTGCGCTTGCGCAAGATCCTCAACACTCAAGTGCATGTCGTCAAACAGAAAGACGATGAAACGGCCCGGGATGATTGGCGGGGGCGGCAGGGTGGCGTTGGGAAGAACTGGCTGCGGCGCGGGCCGGGCATCTCCTTCGACCCCTTCGCGTTTTTGAATTGAGAATCCGGAAATCGTCTGCACCTTGCCGTTGTCGAACACCTGGAAATTCTCTTTCTTAAGGTCGCCCACGGCACCGCCCTGTTTGTTACGGACAACTGTGGGCACGAGCACAGCATTCACATTGCTTTTGAATACGTAAGTGCTGTCCGGAGTGGACTTTTCTGTCGGCTGTTGCGCCAGGAGGCGCGCACACACAACCAGGGAGAACAGGAAAAGAATAAAAAGCTGGACGTCGCCTCGGATTCGCAAATACTTATGAATCCAATAATTCTATTCCCAGACGCTCATTGCACGGGATCCTTTGTTTCCTCCGGCGCGGCCCGACTACCTCTCTGTCACTCTATAGTTCGCATTGTTCGTCGGAATATTCGCCAGACACATATGTCATCGACCTCGCGGAATTGCGACAGATTATCTGGGAGATGGAACAGGGTGAGCTAAACGCTGGTTGATCGCGCAGTCACTATAATTATTAGGATAAGCGCTTGATCTTCGCCCACCTTGCTCTCTGCGCCGCCGCGATCCACTTCCTGCCCGCCCCCGAGATCGCGTGCTTCGGCTCGGGTGTCCTCCGCTTTGCCCATCGCGCCTTCTGCGGCAGGCTGATTCGCCGGCGGCCGGCTGCGGACATCGTGCGTGACGTTCCGTTGGAGTTACTTCCCAGCGCCGAGAGTGCTCCGTCTATTCGCTGGAGCCTCTTCACGGGCCCTTGTTCTCGTCTTAGCTTCTGGACTACTCCTCACCGCCTGCACGGCACTTTGTATTTGGAGAAGGTCCAGCCGCTTCTTGCGCAAAATGTCGATCTCTGTCATCGCGCAATGAATCTCGGTTTCGCGCTGGTACGCGGGGCGCATCCGCGAGGGCTACCGTCCGCATCCGAGGCATTGGGAGGTACTGGCGAAACTGGCGGGGTGTCACACCTGATCCGTAAAGGCACTAGACATGAGCAGTATGCAAAGCAAGCCTCCATTGAACCGAAATTCCCGACGGTAGAAGTGTCCGCTTGGTGGGAGGGTAGTGTAAATGAGTGGGAGCACTAATGCTGCGAGCCCGCTTCTTTGCCGGCGAAGGGATCCATTCAGGCATGCGGAAGAAGTTGGCACAGACCGTGGAGGAACTTGAGCGCACGAAGCAATAAGTGATAACTCTCTAAGACTCAGTTCTTGAATGTTTCTGCTTTTTCCTTGGCAACCTTCTCCATCGCGCGAAGAAACGATTGTGTCTGCTTCGCATTTTGGAATCTCTCGTTCGCATGAGCAGTAAATTTGTCGATAAGAACACCCGAACTCAGGACCGGTCTATCGGGATTGTTCCATAGGCAGAGAGGCTTCATCGCCATATCAACATCCGGGCCCACATTCAGCATGAACAGAAGCCCCGGCACATACACATAAAACACTCGATCTTCCGCTTCATAGGGCGGGAAAAGGCTGATTTGAGCGCGATTAGGAGCAGCAATCTGAACGACGAGGTACATATCCGAAGGAAATTTCCCTTCACCACACAACCATAAACGCAAACTTTCCGTATACGGCTCCAGATTGATCCGAGGTTCTGTTATCCCTTTCTGCCAGCCATGAACAGCAGCCTTGAAGAACATTCCCATCCCAAAGTGAACAAGTTCCTTGACCTTTACGGCTGGAAGATCCCGCACGAAAAAGATATCGGTTTCGTTCACCGAATCGACAGGAGGGTTCGCAGTTACGAGGTCGTAAAGAGGAAATGTTTGTTCGAAGGAGGCCAGCTTGGTCACGCACCAATCCTCACCATTATCATTCAGGACCTGCTCACAGTCGAAGCAGAGGAGAGGATGCTGCCATTGCCGGTCGCTTGCCATCAAAACATCGTTCGAAAGCGCAATCGGATTGTGCCCTTCCCGGTCGCAGTATTCATAGACTTTACGGGGAATAAGATGGCTCGATACGAGATTCTTTTCCTGTAAACACATCTTGCATAAGCCGAAAGGCATAGGGTTTCCTCATTTCCTGCAGGGTCAATGAGTAGAGTCGAGAACAGGCGCAGTGACTGTAGTCTCCCGGTGGCTGCTGACAAAGCTTTCGCGTCGTCGCCTCAGTCCGGTTTGGCATGGCTCTGTTTCCTGTTCCCGCTCATCGAACCGGACAGGCGGGTTTCCCGCATCCGGCTCTCGGAAAAGACACACGATGTTACGTGTGACGCCGTCTACAGCTTCTGAACACAACTCAGGGGTGGCTGGACTCATCGTCAATCCCCAGGTCCTTCGCTGCTTCTTGCGTCCGTCTTTAACTAAGGCCCCTTCCCTCCACCAGCGTTACCCGGCTTCTTCGGTACTACGGACCTTTCCGCCACCCCACACGGCCCAGCCTGACTCTCGCGAGTTGCCGGTTGATCGCGTCTGCCATCACCGCTGGGGCTTCCCGTGTTGCTGCTGGTCAACTTTGCCTGCTTGCCGTCGCCATTACCCCGGCAGGTCTGATGGTCCTCGTTCGCTCGTACTGTCCCATCAGCGGCGGCCATCCCGATTACACGGCGGGTTGGCTCCTGCGTTAATCGTTTCGAGGCCTGCTCAGCGTTCACTCACGTTACGGCCTGCATGCTCGCCAAGTCACCTAAGTGACCCTCTACACCGGAGGCTCCGACGGCTTCGTTTCCTCCACCGCCGCTCCGATTGCTTCCGGGTGGAGCGAACCCAGTTCCCGGGCGGGACTTTCACCCGCAGTCGTCCAGCGCCTTTCCACGGCGCACGCATAATGGAGATGTTACAGCCTTTCAAAGGTTCTCGAAGAATAAGAACCTGAGTGTAATGGGTGTTTCACCAGTTGAGAGGTGTCTACTGGATGGCGGTTCCCATAACTTCCGGTTAGCGACTAACTATCCGGAATCATTGAGTCTGCTCCGCACCGATTGACGGTGAGGCGAGGTCGGCTCCACATCCTACTGCGATCAATCATTCTTGCGGAATGAGACCTTCGCCTGAAGCCCTATTCGGCTTCGCGCTTCCTCTCGCATCAGCTTTGACTGCTCCGGCGTGAAAAGAAGGCTGCCCATCATGAGCTGCTGGACCTGATTGGGCTCCCACCGTGGCTGCATAATTCCCGCGCGGGAATGGCCGTTCGTACCAAGCAGGAGATGGCCGAGCTCGTGAGCGATGACGCCACCCAGAATGATCGTGATCTCCGACGCGGCACGGTCGGTCTTGGCGCGACGCATAGCAAACTCGTAATAGACACTGGCGAAAGCTGGATGAATGGTAAAGCCGAACACGCTGTCCTGGTACTCATGTTGGTTGGGCGCGGCAAGCACTCGTAGCCGGACGTCGGTAGCGTCGAGCTCCTTGTCGCAGGGTCCCTTCGGCATAACGCCGGACGGTCCTACCGGGCATTCTAACCAGACTGCCCGCACGCCAGCTTCGCCGAGGATTCTGTCGGCTTCGCGTTCCGCCCCAGTCAATACGGCGGGCGAGGCTTGAGAGTAGTTGTAGACCTGGACCGTGAGGATCGGCACCAGCTCGTTCTCAGCGGCGAATACAGTTCCTGAAGACGCGACTCCCAAAATACCAACTAAGCCCACAGCTATGACGAACGCGCCGGACAGGCTTTGGACGGCAACTGGATGTGGCTGCCTGATCGCTGGTTTCATGTCGTTCTCCTTCGCGCGGGTTGCGCGGTGAGGGCGACAATGGCCTTCAGGTACGGCTACCTCAATGCATGGGAGCTCTATTGCGGATCAGCGGAAGGTCGAAAGAAAGTCAACGCAGCTAACTCGCCTAGACTCAAGAGACTGGCGAGTGAGACTGGCTAGCCGGAAACATGCAGGCCTCGAGCATACGAAGTGAGATTCGGTGCTAGACTGGGGCCCTTGAGGCGAGCGTCTGTGGAACAAGCTGTCCGGTCTCCTCGGTTAGTCCGGTTCGAGACCTTTGAAGTTGACCTTCGGGCGGGAGAATTGCGCAAGGCGGGAGTGAGGCTGAAACTTCCGGGCCAGCCGTTTCAAGTGCTAGCTATCCTGCTGGAGTGCGCCGGCGAGGTGGTGACGCGGGAGGAATTACAGAAGCGGCTATGGCCCGACACTTTCGTCGATGTTGATCACAATCTGAACACAGCTATTAATAAGATTCGTGAGGTGCTGGGCGACTCGGCGGAAAGCTCCGCGCTTTGTCGAGACGCTGCCGCGGCGGGGATATCGATTCATCGGTGAGTTGGAACGACCGGTAGAGCCCGTAGTTACCGTCGAACCGGATCGCGGCTCGCAGTCTCGTCAAGCGTGGTTGAAGATCGCCGCCGGCGTTCTTGCCATTTTGGTCGTTGCGCTTGCCGCCGTGGTTGCGTATCGATGGCATCGGCCGCATCGTACGCAGGAGGAGGCGGTCTTGACCGCCGTTCCATTTACAGCTCTGCCCGGACAGGCGACTTCCCCGGCTTTCTCTCCCGATGGCTCCAGGATCGCTTTCGCATGGAATGGTAATCCTGCCCCGGGGGCCAAAGGCTTTGACTTGTATGTGAAGGCCCTCGGAAGCGAAACTCTTCTCCAGCTTACGCGGCATCCGTCGGAATGGATTAGTCCGACGTGGTCCCCCGACGGCACACAGATCGCCTTTCATCGCATAGCTGGCGCTGACACCGGAATCTACGTTGTCCCCGCACTTGGCGGCCCCGAGAGAAAATTACTCTCCACTCGATTGCCTGGGGGTTGGACTCACTTCTCCATTATCAGTTGGTCGCCAGACGGCAAGTGGCTCGCCCTCGCCGATGTATTGCCAGGAGAAGAGGACATCATAGTAGGGAGGTATCTCCTCTCCACGGAAACATTGGAGACGAAGCAGATTCCAAACAGTCCACAGTGCATTGGTGAAGGTCTGCCAGCGTTCTCCCACAACGGCGAGTACCTCGCATACTGGTGTTTGCGAAAGCCGTACGACGCCGTTCTGTATTCCTTACCAATTCGGGATGGTCAGCCGAAAACAATTTCATCATTTCGGGCTTTTCCAAATGGGTTGACCTGGTCGGCTGACGACGAGAAACTGATTTATTCCCTTAATTCCCTTGGAAGTGGGCTCTCCGATGAACTCGGTGAAGTTACTGTTGAAAATGGGTCGACGAAACAGCTTGCCTTCGCAGGAAGAGCAATGCTGCCCACAGTTTCGTCTAAGGGAAACAAGCTTGCCTACAGCTCTCTTTTCACTGACTCAAAGATCTGGCGTCGAGACCTGCTTCAGCCGGAATCTCCGGCCGTAGAACTCATCCCTTCCTCGCGGGCTCAGTGGGACGCTCAATACTCTCCGGACGGAAAGCGCATTGCCTTTGCGTCTGTACGATCTGGCTTGCAGGGAGTCTGGATCAGCAGTGACGATGGCACCAACCTGGTGCAGATCTCAAGTCCCGACTATGTGAGTGGCAGCCCGCAATGGTCGCCGGACGGAAACAAGATAGCGTTTGACTCGCACCCCGGGGAGAACTGGGAGATATTCGTGGCCGATGTAGCCGAACGGAAGCCCAGAAAACTGGTCACAAATCTCTCCAACATAAGTCGACCTCATTGGTCCCACGATGGAGAGTGGATATATTTCGACTCAATGGAACCTGGCGGGAATGGAGTCTATCGTTGTCCCGCCTCCGGCGGAGACGCCGTTTTGATCTCCAAAGGTACCGTGTTGATCAATCCGCGAGAGTCTTTCGACGGGAAGACAGTATATTTTGCGAGCAACCACGACAAATCGACGCTGAAGCAAATCGCTTTGCCGGCGCACCCTGATATGGCGTCCAAAGTGGATGGAATGCCCCGAATTAGAGCCGCCGAGCTCTGGACCCTCTCTCGAGCGGGCATCTATTTTGTTCCTGACGACGCCCCCAGATCTCTCCGCTATTTCGATTTCTCCACCCGGCAGATACGGCCAATCTTTGAATTGGACAAGGACTTCGACAGCGGCCTGTCAATCTCTCCCGACGGCCGCTGGGTCCTCTATTCACAAGCTAACGATGTAAACGGCGACATCATGCTCGTCGATCACTTTTACTAGCATTCCCCCATTCTCAAGGTCTCGCGGCAATGACCCCGTTTTCGCCCGGCACCCATTGGCCGAAACGACAGTGAGGTGATCAGAGAGTCTCAAGGCGCTTGCACTCATTGACCCCTCGCACGCACTCAGCGGAGCCCAGCCCCCACGCACTTACTCACCCCCAACTCAAAATCCACACATCTCCACTCAGCGCCCCCCCGCACTCCGCGCCCGCCTTGCAGTTCACGCAGTCTCAAAGCGCACCTCGCTCCGTCCCGCATTTGACGCGGGTGAAACTCATGTCGGCGCGGCTTGCTAAAACACTGTAATGACGCGCGTAGAATGCATGTCATGTGCGCTAGAGGTGCATGGATACTGTGGATTTCGCAATGACGAAAATGAGAGTGTGTACAATGTTGCAGCACTCATACACTATCCCCTCAACCGTTTGACGGGGTACTATGACCTGAGGGAAAATGGTACACCCCGAGCCCGAATCGGATCCGGAATGCGAATCTAATGGACTGATTTGTCCATCACTCCCAACCGAACAGCCCATTTTCGAAGTCGAAAGATACTTTGCTAAATCCCATCGTTGCGGGCCCCAAGAGGCCATCGAAATCATATTGAGGATCGGCGTCGATATCTGCAATTGCCACGTTGCGTGGGCCGAGATTACCCTTGCCGAGCGACACCTCAGCCGAAAGCCACTTGACATTAGTCGTTCCGTCAGCGGTGGATAGTGAAGCATTCGGATCGACATGGAGTTGTTCCGGCGAGGTCCGCAACCGGTTTCGATAGACAAGCAATCCCCGAGTCCCCGAGTCGACCAGTAAGCGGACCTCGTGTCCTTCGATCTTCACCTTCACCGTTAAGAAGGGGATTTGGGTTTCGAAATGAACTGCTTTCTCACTTGCGGCGACGGGTCCAAAGATGATCTTTTGTCTGCGGTAATCAATCACGAAGCTGCCGGAACGCAGGATGTCCAAGCCAGCAATTCCCCCCAAGGAAATGCCGAGGCTCCGCTCCAGGAAGGTAAGGTCCTGAACCACGCCTGTGATAGAGTCCGCGTGCAGCCGGCCAATCTGAATGTGCGGCAGAATGACACTTTGTGCCTGGATCGTCCCATTCAGTGTTTGCAGCAACCCAGCCTTTCCCCGCACGTTGAGGCGGTCGGCCATTACTTGATTGATGGCGGTCGGGCTGGTGCCCGTGTCAATCATCATGTTCACATTCCTGATCGGCCCGATGGTTGCTTTCACGATGATCAGATTGCCGTTGTAGAGTTTGAACGGAACCTCGGTCTTGGCCGCAGATTCGTCTTCACCGCCTTCTCTAGGTATTGGCGAGGATGATGCAACGCATAAAAGGCCGGGGAAGCTTACCAGAAGTGCAATCTGGCCCACTAACATCCCGAGCCTCTGCCTGATTCCTATTGTCATGTCGTTCTCCTCCGCGCGGGTTGCGCGGTGAGGCGACGTTGGGCTCAGGGTGCGAGTACCTCAATGCATGGAAGGTTCTATTGAGGTCATAGGAAGATCAAAGGAAAGTCAGGAGCCTAACTCGCTTGAACTGATGCAGTTGCCGATTCAGATCAGTCACGGAGGAAGCAGTAGTACAGACTGGTCGAACGTCGTTTCGGTGCTAGACTGGCAGCACCTGAGGCCAACCTCCGTGGATAAAGCAGTCCCTTCCCCTGGTTTAGTCCGGTTTGGAACCTTCGAAGTTGACCTTCGGGCCGGAGAAGTGCGAAAGAGTGGAGTTAAGCTGAGACTCACGGGCCAGCCCTTTCAGATTCTCGCGATCCTGTTGGAGACCCCCAGGGAGCTTGTGACTCGGGAGGAATTGCAGAAGCGGCGTTGCTCCTGCGTTTTGATCTGCACAAAGCGCATGTTCTGTTTGGTCACGGCTTCGGCGATCGCTTCCGCATCGATGAAGTCGTTCTTGTTCGACTTGCGATAGGGTTTGACGAACTGCGAAGGGATGAGCTGCACCTGGTGCCCTTGTGCTCGCAAGGCGGCTCCCATGAAGTGTGCTCCCGCACATGCCTCTAGTCCGATTAATGAGGACGGCAGGTTCGCGGTGTAGGCCAGCAGTTGCGGGCGAGAGAACTTCTTCCGCAGCAGAACCTTGTTGTGCTCTCCTAATGCAACCAGGTGAAAGGTGGTCTTGCCCAGATCGATGCCGATGGATGCGATGTTCATGTGATGATCCTCCTGATGTAAACTGCCGAGCCAAATCCTACTCGGCGGCGGACCATCTCATTAATGCCCGGGACGAGGGAGGCCGAACGTCGTTAAGACATCATTTATCGTCGAAATCTGCGCAGTCTCCCCACATTAGGGGTTTCCCCAGTTGTGCAGCTATTGAGTTCGATCGTAGCTTTGTTTCACGTGCCCACGACCGAGGTGTCGTCATGGCAAATACACTACCGCGCAAGGAAATCAGTGGTGAGGGCATTCACGTTCGTGACTGCTACGTCTGGACGGAGATTTCTTACCTGGATTCACCGTCGGACTATCGCGAGTATCTACTGCAAGATCGACACTGGAGTCCCGACGGTCACCGTTTGGAACTTTTGGACTCTCCTCGACAATCATTGAGACCTGTCAGAGATCTTTCGGACTTGCTGGCAGCTTTTTTCTTCCTGTTCGCAGGCCTGATCGCATGTCTGCTCTCTTACCCGGTTCTGCGGTAGAGGTGATCGCCCGCGAGAGGGATTGACTTCTCTTTTGAGTATCCAAGGGGCGTATGTTCCTGCGGCGCAAACAGAAGCATAGTGACGACGAGCAGCCCGTTCCAGGTGTCTGGAGTTGGCAGGCCACCGAACGTGAAGAGGTCGGCCGGTCAAATAGCGGGACAGCATCATCCGCGGAGTTTTCAAAGCTAACTGCCAAAATGGTCGAACTCTCGCTACAAGAAGCTCAGCGTCAGCGGCGACGCCGAGTTCCGGAAAAACTGAGTGCTGTCCCATCGCCTTTGCCTTCCACCGTTGTTCAGAGGACGGAGAGACCCAGCGAAAGCGCCGGAAGACCAGGAACGGGGGCTTCCGCTGCGCCGCGGACCAGGCCGCTGGCGGACAAGACACCTGGCGGATTGAGAGTCGCAAGCTTCGCAGTTTTGTATTCGCGGGCAACAATCATCCTCCGGGAGATGACAAATTACTGGAATGAGGTTCTTCGCACATTGGTCTCTTGGCTCGCAAGGCTACGACTCACTGCTCTCGCTGTTGTTGGAAATCTGCGCGACTGTTGGAAGTCAGTGCAGAAGGATCATAGGCTCGCGACATTTCGAGCACGCATTGGCCACCTCACAATCGCGGTGCAGCGTACCGAGCTCTTCCGGCAACGCACTGCACTTTTGATCGGAAGCTGGACTCGGTGGGGAACAACAGCCCAGTTTCTAGCAGAGCGACTCTCAGCGAGACTGAGAATTCTTGCGAACTCACAACCTTCGCGGCGTTTGAGATATGGATGGCGGAAGAACCTTCCGTTTCCGTTTGCCAAGCCGTATCGGTGTCGAGACTGCGGCAAGGGGGTCGGTTTCCGCTCGCGTCGGCGCACATGGATGGAGCGCTACATCCTTCCGCTGACCCTTATGCAGCCGGTGTGCTGCGCTGAGTGTTCCCGGCGAGACTATCGGCTGATCTTCACACCCGTGAGCGAGCGCTCACATCATCGAGATGAGAGTAGGAACCCTATCCATCGGGACGCTGCCTAGGAACCCAATGGATCGGAAATCTCAATCATCAATCGAACCCATGCAAGTCCCTGCAGACGGTGGGTGACGTTATCAACCTCGAACTAATACTTATTCTTCTGACACAGCACATCATCGGTTGGATACTTGGGAAGGAGAACAGGACAGTCGCGACTCTACTTCGTGCCTAACGTGTAGTCGATTTCGTCATTGCGGGTCGGAGCTGCGCACACAAGTTCGTGATTGCGGGTCCCTCTTCCGTCTGCATCGTTCCCTGGTTCTGTAGCGGTCTTCGAAGGTCTTTTGCTCTATCGACCGTTGCGTCATGGTTTCATTGCGGCACCGCGACACTTTTGTACTCGTTCCGCTCAGGGGACGCTTGTGTGCCTGTGTTTTGGACACTTCGGCCCACGATTGAACCTCTTCAGGCGTCGTACCCATGTCCAGTTGCCCATTCGTATCGACAACAAGGAACTGATCGGTGCATGGTGTTACTGCAATTACCGCATCTTCCGGTCGGAGAGTCTCGTGCATCTCAAGCCAGGCGAGTCCGTCGTCGGCCCTGAACATGGGGTACGAGAACACTTCGGCGTGACGCACCGTCGCCCATAGAACCACCCTCTTACTCGTCGTTGGCGCAAATGTGTTGACTGGTAGCGGCGGGCGCTTCGTATGGCGCTGGAGGCGCCAACATACGTTGCCTATCTCGAAGTGACCATCGCGGTTGAGGCGATTCAATACCTTCCCTGCGGGACGTCTGCCCAAATGTTCCATGAACGAGGTAAAAGAGGAGAATCGGAACTCTATCCCGCGGCCGCCGTAACGCAGCCACCGAGGATTCTTGGGATTCCTGCAGAGGGTCTTCGCATTGTTGTATGCGCTATATTCCGGAGTGCCAGAACCACCGTGGACCCATCCGGTGTTTGGACCAAAGATACCGTCGGGAGGTCGTTTGCTGAATTCTTTTCGTCTACTCATTGTTTAGTTGCCTCGTGGGAGAAAAGTCTTGGCTTTTCCGAAATTTGTTGAGAATCGTTTTTAAAAACAAACGGGGTCTTTGAGAATGGTCATTGTTTCTGCTCCTTCAGCCACTGTTTCAACGCCCGCCTCATCAGTTCACTCGCCGGCGCTCCGGTTTGCTTGGAAATCCTTTTGAGGGTCGCTTTCTCGGCGGCTGTTACGTAGAACACAATTCGCACGTTCGTCATAAATTCCCCTATCCAAATAATACTCTTCTTTGTGACTAGCTGTGCCTGGCTATGCACACATGTGCACGACTTCCCGAGGACCGGCGCGATACATGGACAATCGGCCTATAAAAGTACCCCGGGGTCTCTGTCCCTCCCCTAGTCGGCTGCAAGACCGGGGGCCTCGGCGGATCCTACTGGTGCACGCCAGGAATTAAAGAGGGGGTTGGGCGTCTTCTGCAGCTGGCTACCAATCCTGCCCGCCGCAGACTTCGCCCGCATGCTTGGGGTGTCACGTCAGGCGATAGATGAGCATCTCGTCGGGAGGAGCGGGAAAAACATCACGAGGAAGCACTCGTCAATCTGAAGAGAAAGGAAGGCCTGCGACGGCACCACCCCCATAAGCGCTAACTTACGCAGGAGGCGGCTGTTGAGGCTTGCTCGAATTCAGCGGAAGTTTTTTACCAACATGATGTTCGATTGCTGGATTTCGTTTTGAACATACAAGATAGATCTGCCATCGGCAGACATTGACAACCCGAATCCGGGTGGCTTCGTTAAAGTCCAGATGTGTGTGATCTTGTGTGTGGAAAAATCGAAGAATTCTACAGTGGCGTTGTAATAAGACTCGAAATCGAGGAAGTAAATTCCGTTCCGAGCAAGCGCCCAGTCCCACCAGGCAATGAATGCTCCGCCGGACACGATAGTGAACTCCCTGTATGGTTGATCCAAAATGCGGGTTTCTTCCCCGCCTTGCAGTGGCATCTTCCATATGCCCGGCACGCCAAGCTTCGAGTAATAAAGAAATCGTCCGTCCTCAGATTCGGTTCCAAACACACCGCCATTTTTGGTGACCTGAATAGGAAGTCCTCCCTCGAGTTGTATCTTCCATAGTTGAAAGGGTCCGCCACCTCGGTCAGAGTAGAAATAGATCCATTTTCCATCTCGCGACCAATTGGGTCCCCCGTTATCGGCCCCTGGCAGGGTGACGAGCAGTTGCGCAACAGAACCATCCACCTTGAGAAGATATACTTCGCTGTGTCCTTTAGAACGAAACTCGAAGGCAACATAGCGACCGTCTGGCGACCAACGTGCGGCCGTGGCCACACCATGCAACGAAGTCAACTCACTACAATTGGATCCATCGCTGTCGCAAGCTCTGATCTCCAAATACCCCGACCGCCACGATTCGAATGCAATCCTTTTCCCGTCGGGGAAAAGTGCGGCCGCCCCTTCCACCCTCTCTCTGATACAACCTGCGCGGGTGGGCCCCGACGATGCTTTTCGTCGCTCAGGTCAAGTCGCCAGATGGAACGGGCGTCGTCAATAACCTGCTGATAAACGAGCTGATTACCTTTGGGAGAAATGGAAGGACTTATAGCCTTCACACCGGCACCCGCGGCCAGCCATGGTGTTCCGCCCGTGGCCGATATGCGCCACAGACGGAAGAGACCTCCGCGCGCTGAAGAGAACACGAGATCGCGGCCGTCCGGAGTCCAAGTGGGAGGCGGCCACAACCATGTATTATCCTGCGTCAATCGCTTGGGTGTGCCACCTGTGGCGGATACGACGTACAGGTCCGCCACCACACCCGCGACAATCCCTCGGACGAAGGCCACGGTCTCGCCGTCTGGCGAGAAAGCAGGACCATAGTCGATTTCCTGATCTGACGGTGACGTGAGCCGTCGTGTGGTGGAATCCGCGAGAGAAAGCAACGCAATCCAGGAACGGATCCTGTCCGGATGGCCCTCCGTAAAGGCCAGAACTTTGCCATCGGGCGACCAATCCAAGGCCCGATGAAAAAAACCAGCGGGCCCGGAGTATACGCGGTGCTCGGTACCACCAAAAGCTGGAATCACGTAAATCGCAACTCCCTCGTGAGAGGTGCGGAAGAAAGCGACCTGGCGGCCATCCGGTGACCACCTTGCACAGCAGTCGCCAGAATTGCTGGTGAGTCGCAGCGACTTCTCGCCCCCGACCACCGTTGTGTAAATCCCAGAATTCGGCCCTCCCCTGGAAAAGGCGACCTGGTTGCCGTCGGGCGAAAAAGCTGGCTTGAACTCAAGATCGGTCAGGCCGAACAAGGGCACTACTTCAATGGGAGGCAGTACCGCTTCCGCCCGATTCCGCGAAACCCGCCAGATCCCGACCCCGGCGAGCAGCACTAAAAACGTGGCCCCAAATGATATCCACCGTGCGTTCGCCATAACTCTCCCTAAATGCCCTTGCGGAGCACTAGGTGCGGGGACTTCAGCACTTGGCTTGTCCACGGAACCAATGAAACGATAGCCACGACGAGGGAGGGTCTGAACAAACCTGGGATTTTCCGCCTCGTCCTCCAATGCGATTCGGACTTTGGCTATTGCTGTATTCAGCGCCTGCTCGAAATCAACAAAGATATCTCCGGGCCAGACCCTCTCGCGCAACTCCTCTCGAGTAACCAACTCGCCAGCGTGTTCCAGCAGGACGACGCAGACTTGAAACGGCTGGCCCTGCAGAGCGACCTTCACCCCATTCTTGCGCAACTCCCCAGTCTGTAGGTCCGCTTCGAAGATGCCAAAACGGATAACCCGCGCAGAACGTACGCTATCGTCCATGGAACACCACGCTTGTGAGCTGAAACTCTAGCACCGTTAGTTGGTTTCCGAAACGCTAACTAATGTAAGTACATCTTCAAACGACTCACCGGCAAGGACTTGATCGAAGAAGAATAAATAAACAAGCAATCTACCTGCTGTCCATTGAGCTTCCCGGCCTTGTAATTCAGCGTTGGCGTCACCGAAAGCCGAAGAGGTGAACGCCATGAACCGCCTGTCTTTCTTCTGCTGGTTGCTGGTAATGCTTACCCTGTCACACGCTGAGCTCGCGTGGCCTCAAAAGGCCATCGCTCCGGATACTGCATCCGCGGTGACCGTAACGGAAGCACTGGCGCACGACCCGATTAAACTCCCGATTCGTCTGTACTGGGGCTACTTGGTCATCGTTCAAGGATCAATTGGCAATGTGCCGAAGCTAAGTTTCCTGGTGGACACTGGGGCCTACCCCAGCGTCGTCGACCAGAAAATCGCAACGCGTCTTGGCCTTGCGACACAACCCGGCAAAGTGAACCTCTCAAATAAAACTGCCCAGACACGCCTGGTCGTCCTGCCTTCCCTGCTTCTTGGACCGATCGAGGCCACCTCCCTTCCCGTTCTGTCGCAAGACCTCTCGTTTTTTCAAAAGACTTTTGGCCAGAAGGTCGATGCTATTGTGGGTCTGGATGTCCTCAGAAAAAGCAGTTTTAGCATCAACTATAAAACGAAGGAAATGCTCTTCGGTCCGGTGGAGAGGATGACCTTCTCTGCCCCCTTCGACACGGCTGTACCAGTTGTGACCATTCGAATGGGATTCCCGACCGAAGAGCTACGTCTGGTGATCGATACTGGCGGACCGGACCTCATGCTGCTCCAAAGTCGAATGCCCCATTCCATCGGCTTGCAGGAACTCGGGACAGAGACGGTGTCCGACGTGAGTGGATCGTTTCAACGCAGGAAGGTGCGGATTGCTGAGGTGAATGTAGGCAAAGAAACAATTCGCGCTCAGGTCGCCTTTGTCGCCGACGATAGGAAAGATGATGGAGACAATTTTGACGGTGTTTTGGGCATGAGGGGGCCTCAGTTCTGGAAGATTGCATTCGACTTTGAACACCTCAGGTTTTCGTGGGAGAGGTAGGCCTGATTCGAACGAGATCTATGCTCCCAATGAGGTGCTATCAGGAAAGCATTCTTAAGTTAGTACTTATGTCGGCACCGCCCCCACGGTTCAGCTCGCATTGGTCTGCTCCTTCCGCGCTCTACGCCACAATGTTGTGCGGCTAGGCCCGCCTGCTTTGTACTTGCGATTCGGGCCACGCTTCCACTCCTTGCCTGCTGGCTTCGTCTGTGTATTCCTTCACAACGTCCCAGCCTTGGCGGACAGCGTTCGCCATTTCGCTACCCGGATGCAGCACTGAGTCATGTGCGCCCACTGAAGTTCTGCAATCTGAGGTATCACCCAACGGAAAATACTTGGCTGAGGCGGTACTGCAGACTTGCACTCGACCCCTTGGGTCAGACGCTTACTACGTGGAGATTTACCGATTACCGCGGGTCGACAGGCGGTTCTGGTTGGAGTCGCCAAGATCGATTCCCGCAATGATGAATCATGCCAAGAATCTCCAGATTGCTTGGAACAGCGAATCTGTCTTGCATGTCTCCTGCCCCGATTGCGTTCTGACTGGGATAGATGTTGGAAGACGAGAAACCTCATTGGGGGACGTGTTAATTCACTACAGTGACGTGCCCACACCAGAACGTCCGGGCCGTTAGATTATGAATGGCCATTTCACTCATCGAGGCGTTCGCTTCCGTCGTTCTCAACAACGACGCCGATTCCCAGTGCGGCAGGAATCTGCTGGCTTCATCTTCCCCGGTGCGAAGGGGGCACAGTCCCCCATTCTGTATATCTGCATTTTCGGTGGTCTGTTTGTCGGGAACTGCAAACCGACCAACTCCGACCTGCGAAAGCCACACCCGAACAACATGGCCAACATCGCATAATCGCGCTTGGCGCGCATCGTATCTCCACCCGCATGATCGAGCACTTCCGAACTCTGCTCTGCGCTCAACCAATTCCCGGACCGGAATCCGAGCTGCTTGACTCCCTTCACACGGCTGATCCCGGCCGCCAGCTCAGGACTCAGCAAGCCCGCATCGGCGGCTTCGTGAGCCAGGCGACGCACCGCTGCAAGCTGCTGGTTGATGGTGTTGGCGGCCAGATGCCGCGATTCCAGGTATATGCGATAGCGCACGACGACGATCCGATTGAAGGCCAGCCGAGGCTCGGAGCAGTACCAGGCGATGAATTGGTCGATGGCGTACTCGTAAACACGGCGCGAGGCCGGTGAGCCTAGGCTGTTGAGTACGGCCAATTTGCAATGATCCAGATCCGGCAGGCGGAGTACTCGGCGACGGTAATTCGGTCTAACTCTGGTTTTGTGCATTGGGGGCGGCCTCCCATGCCATAGCAATGCAACTACGGTAGACCCCCAACAGAGATAAATTCAGCTTCGGTGGTTTTGTGTGGGTCTGGTTGCAATAGTTAAGATGTACCGTGTTCAAGTCGCAAGCCGAGATAATTGGCACTGAGGGCTTCAGTGGAGGGAGTCAAAATGGAAGGAACACAGTTTCGATACGTGATCAAGTTCGTGACCGACATGAGCACAGCGGTAAAGTTCTACCGTGACACACTCGGTCTCCCTCTTAGGTTCGAATCGCCCAGTTGGAGTGAATTCGCGACCGGCGAAACCACTATCGCCTTGCACCCGGCTTCGGACAAGAACCCAGCGGGAAAAGTCGAATTCGGGTTCACTGTCGCTGATGTAGAGGCCTTCCATCGGGACATGAGCGCGAAAGGCGTGCTCTTCAGCACGCCACCAAAGAAGCAAGATTTCGGCGGGTTGCTGGCGCAGTTCGTCGATTCCGAAGGTGCACATTGCAGCGTGGCCGAAAAAGCGGCATAGACCTCATCACACCAGGGGGAGCCACCTGGTTCTGAGTGTTAAGGCCTGATTACAACAGTTCCGGTTTAGACCTTCCGTGAGATTGATCCTCTTTGGCGGCGCGAAGGAATAGTCGTTTGCCTGACCACAGAAGGATTTTCCCGCGGCACTTGCGAATCGCACCGGTTTTGTGCCATTCGCTAAGTAGACGACTCGTTGTGTAGCGATTGATATTCGCTGCTTCCGCCAACTCTTCGTTTGTCACATCGAGTTCAATGCCTCCCGAGACTTTTCGACCGACACTGGGTGCGTATCCCAAAAGTATATGGGCAAGTCGCTCACGCGCAGTTTGAGAAGTTAAGGCAGCGTGAGTGCCAACATACCAAGAGAGATAGTCCATAGTGGTTAGGTAGACGTTCGTCATGAGTGGAGGGAACCGCCGCGCCAAGTCGCGAATGGTTGGGCCATCCCAAACGAGCACAGTGCTGTCCAGCACTGCTTCCGTGCTGACCAAATAGGTAGACGGGAGAGGGGCCAGCGCAGCTCCACCAAGAATATGGCCCGGAGTAATCCATATCAAAATGAGCTTTTTCCCATCCACGCTTTCATAGAAATAACGTGCTCGGCCTTTCCGCAACAACATCAATCGGTCGGCAGGTTCGCCTTGGTGCGTCATTACGGATTTGGCGGAAAACCGGTGGGGTCTCGCTGCCCTTAGAATCAAATCGATTTCCTGTTGCTCCAAGCCCTGCAGCAGTTCGTTGTCAGGGAAAATATCAACAGCGCCGAGCACCGAAGCAGTCATATTCTCTCTGACCCAATGTGTCCGATAGCTAAATTGACCGTGTACTACGATTGCTATTTAGTGCTGGTTTTCCCGAGTGGAATACTGTCAAAAAGCACAGTCGCAGAAAGACCCTTTCGGGATCAATGTCGATAAATCGCGATTGCACGTGCGCCGTGGAAAGGCGCTGGACGACTGCGGGTGAAAGTCCCGCCCGGGAACTGGGTTCGCTCCACCCGGAAGCAATCGGAGCGGCGGTGGAGGAAACGAAGCCGTCGGAGCCTCCGGTGTAGAGGGTCACTTAGGTGACTTGGCGAGCATGCAGGCCGTAACGTGAGTGAACGCTGAGCAGGCCTCGAAACGATTAACGCAGGAGCCAACCCGCCGTGTAATCGGGATGGCCGCCGCTGATGGGACAGTACGAGCGAACGAGGACCATCAGACCTGCCGGGGTAATGGCGACGGCAAGCAGGCAAAGTTGACCAGCAGCAACACGGGAAGCCCCAGCGGTGATGGCAGACGCGATCAACCGGCAACTCGCGAGAGTCAGGCTGGGCCGTGTGGGGTGGCGGAAAGGTCCGTAGTACCGAAGAAGCCGGGTAACGCTGGTGGAGGGAAGGGGCCTTAGTTAAAGACGGACGCAAGAAGCAGCGAAGGACCTGGGGATTGACGATGAGTCCAGCCACCCCTGAGTTGTGTTCAGAAGCTGCAGACGGCGTCACACGTAACATCGTGTGTCTTTTCCGAGAGCCGGATGCGGGAAACCCGCCTGTCCGGTTCGATGAGCGGGAACAGGAAACAGAGCCATGCCAAACCGGACTGAGGCGACGACGCGAAAGCTTTGTCAGCAGCCACCGGGAGACTACAGTCACTGCGCCTGTTCTCGACTCTACTCAATGACCGAATGGTCAACGTAGGAACCAGCCAACTGCCACCGCGACGATCGTGAGCTTGACTAACCAGCCGACCGCGTAGGACGCCACGAAAACCCGGTGCAGTTTCATAAACGCGGCGTTAGTGAGGATCAGGGGCAAGGGGCCGATCACCCACACCGCAACCGCCAATTTGAGCGCGCTCGATACAGAATGAAGACCCAGCCGGGCGGCGACAAAGGCAAATACTCCGCATGTCACAAATGGCAGCGGACTGGTCAGCGCAATCGCTCTACTTTCTTCACCCTGTCGCCAGATTTCCGGGTAGGTGTAGCGTCGGTGAATCCAATCGCCTGCGAAGAACCAGTCTGTGAGCGATGTCACGATCCCGGCGCCAACAATGATCGCAGCGAGTCGCACCCAGTTCATAGTCACCCTCCAAGTACGCAGGCATTGTACTCGTGCAAGGTCCTCCGCGCCTCGCTGGGTTGACAGAAGAAAAGGCCGCATTACTGCAACTGTCGCAAAATCCCGATTACACTCGAATCCCCCCCCAGGGGGAAGATGAGTGTCGGTGCGGTTCACCGCAATTCTTCAAGCCGCTTGCGCATGTCCTCCCGCCTTGTCTTCCGCCGGGATTGCAGTGTTCGCAGTCTGGTGTGTGGATTCTCAGGAAGGTCAGCAAGTTACAGATCCAACGTCTCAAATTCACGACCCATCTCCATCTCGGTCATTGACCGACACGGCGCAAAACTCAATCCTTTGCAACCAAGCGTCGGTCACGATGCGGCTCTGTCCGTGGTAGTCCCGTGCTGAGTTCGTACTTCTCGCCCGGCCCCGCGCCACAAGTCGGGCATTCGACGGCTTGTACTTGTTTGAGAGGAGGCTTCTTGGCCTTCATGGTTGCCGATTATGGGGCAATCCGCACAAGAAAAATGTGCAATTTTGCACAGCAAACTCGGATAACTGGTGAAACATCGCCTCTCTGACAATGTCGGCGGTGTCAAGCAACTTTTGAGCATACCTATCCGTGCACTCGGAGAAGAGCGCCATTTCGCTCTTGTTGAAATGGCCGTACCAACCACAGGCTCGCTCGTAATCGTTTTTCAGGTTCAGACTCTCGGTCCGACCCATGCATCTCTTCGGTCACGTACTGCGATCATGATTACTACTTCGAACTCCTCACTGAAGAGGAGCGGGACGCCCAATCAATTACTCGTGTTCGACTGCACACCATCGCGATGTCCGGGCTGTCCCGCGTGCGAACCGAACTTTTTCAGCTGCTCGTAGTCCCATTCCTTGCGCATCATCCAAAACAGCTGCACGGCCAAGCGGCGGGCCATAGCAACTTTCGCAATCTTCCGTCCGCGCCGCAGTACCAGATGAAAATATTTGCTGCGCCACTCCGGCAGACTGCGCACCGTCACCTGCGCCGCCTCCACCAGCAGG
The DNA here is from genome assembly GCA_963722365.1 of uncultured Acidobacteriaceae bacterium. Classification (GTDB taxonomy): domain Bacteria; phylum Acidobacteriota; class Terriglobia; order Terriglobales; family Acidobacteriaceae; genus Sulfotelmatobacter. The sequence goes on along the minus strand of CAVRLM010000008.1, from coordinate 223,481 downwards.
AAGCGCACGATCGAACTGCCCTGCTTGGTGATGTGTCCCAGGCGCCGGCGATTCCCGCTGGAATCTTCCAGCGGCACCAGTCCCAGATAACTCGCCACCTGTTTGCCGCAGTGAAAGCGTTCCGCGTCGCCAAGTATCAGCACAAACGCCAGCGCCGTTAGCACGCCCACTCCAGGGTGTGTTCTCAGCCGCTGCGCCGCAGGGTAGTTCTCCACTTCGCGTTCGATGGCCTGCGTCAGCTCCGCAATCGGTGGATTCAGGCGGTCCAGCAAGTCCAGCAGATCGCGTCGTCGCCGGCTCGCCCACGGAGCCAGCGCGAACGATTCCAACTGCTGCCGTCCACGCTCGCGCCACAACTTCTTCTTGCAGTGCAAACCTTCGTTCAATGCCACCGCTTGCAGTTGATTCATGACTCGCGTGCGCGCCTGCACCATGCGATGCCGATGCCACAGCAGTTGCCGCAGATCCCGGTTCTCCCAGTTCGGCACCCAGATCTTCGGAAAGTCATCCCTCAGCATCAGCTTCAGAATATGCTGCGCATCCTGGCGATCCGTCTTCTGCTTCCGCCCCCGCTTCGCGCGGATCTCGGCCGCGTCGCCGATCCACAACTCAAACTGCAACTCGGCTACGAGACGCTCGAACCAGCGTGCGTGCCCACTGGCCTCCATGCCGATGCGCACTGTCTCGCCCGCACTCGCGAGAGCACGGTAATACTTCTCCGCCTCGTCGGGATGTGCCAGCCGTTTCTCCTCGACCTCTCCGGTCGTGGTGTTGAGCAAAGCGATTTGTTGAAACTCGGGATGGAAATCTACTCCTATAATGATCATCGTTCGGCTCCTTCTCCCGAGCCTGTTGGTTGGTTTTGCCACCACCAACTTTACTCCGGGTGCGGGAGCCGACATTGTCATGGAATCAATTACGCTCATCTGTCCTTGCTCGGGACAACATAGGTGACTGAACAAGGCTCTGCTGAAATGCTCCCAATCAGGACCTCGGCGCCAATATCCTTTGACAATTAGCGCGACAAGCCTTTGGGAACGGGTAGGACGAGTTTGCGCCGGGAAACGATCTTTCCTGGGCCGGTAAGGGATTTGCTTACAGCCTCAAGCTCTTCAAAAGACCTCTGAATCGTGAGCAGTTCTTCCCGAGCGGCTTCCAGTCGGTCGATTAGGCGGCTGATCGTTTTGGGCGACGTATTAGGCTGCCGCATGATTTATCAGAATACGCTTTTCATGGCAGAAAGTCGGTACGGTAGATGCCGTACTTGCACTGCACTTTAATGTCAAGCGGATTTAAAGGCGTCGATGGAAATTCGTTACAGTCAACAGCCAAATGCCCCGGCCACTCTCGTTGCCGCAGAGGACAAGGCGTACCATTGATCATGGATGAAACATACCTACAATGCCCCGACTCAGGACCCGCTGATCGCTCAATAGTCGCTGATGTCCTCCTTCGAAAAGAGTCAGACGAAGAAGAGGAGGACGAGGAGGAACACGACGGCGATGAGAAAGATGACGATGGGGACGAAGGCTATTCGGAGTGATCGCGCTCTGGCTGTTGCAAAATCCCCATATCACTTATTGACATTGAGTCACAGAGTATCCCCCTAGCGCTTCTAGCAGCGGATTGCAATGGCGGAGCAAAGAGTCGTATCATTCCAGCCATCTTGACAATGGGTTCCCGATGGCTCTCAGGCCGCGCAACTCGAATTGGGCCAGTGGGCGGCCGGCCAAGCATCGACCACCAGGTCCAACCGGTTTTGAAGATGAAGTCCGAAGACTCGGATTGAATGAACAGTCTTGCGCTGAATCACTCAAGCTGAAGCACTGGTGCGAGCGCAACAAAGATCGATGCTACATCCCGGAATGGCTGTTGAAGCGCTGGGGAATGACCGTTGACCCAAATCTGAGCGACTGACCGAGCAGCCTCTTTCTCTCGCGTCTGACGAAAAATCGCCATAGCGCTCAATGACCAGCGGTCAAAACGTGTAACGGCCTGTTAACAGCAGTTGTGAGACTCCGCGGGTGTGGTCAAGGACAATTCTTGATGTTATGGGCGAAGCCCGAGGCGATCATGTATAGCGCGATTAACCACCAGCCAGCCAGGGGCGTACCAACCAGAAACCAGAGGGCGCGCCACTTAAACTTCGTGAATGCGACGACAACCCAAACGACCCACATCAGCGCAAGGACCGTGCTCACTCTTATGGCTCCGTCCATAGCACAGGGTGCCGTTACGAAAGGTACGGCGATGCCAAGGACCGCGATGACGAGGGACACGATGAACGATGATCGAAAGCTGCTGCTCAGCGCCTTAACCGTGGTGGGCGTTGTATTCATCTGGCCCCATGTTAGCCACAGGAATCAGGCACGGCAAGGTTACCGCTGGCGACGCTTCTTTCCGATGAATTGGCGAAAAAATCCGTGCCTTGAACCGGGATTCTGAGTGAAATCGCCTGGTAACGGTGATCGCGAATCACCTCCTAGCAGCCAGTCGCATCAAAGCGGGAAATCGCCCACAAGGGTGAGAGCCAGCAACTCGTCCGCTTCTCCAAAATCACACACGAGACTTCCTCCGTAAGCTACGGAGTGGAGAGGATGACCGTCCTTGCAAATGATTGTTAGTCCGCGCTGTTTTTTCACGAGTCTGATTCGTCCGGGTTGCTCAAGATGGTTGCCGCGTGCGGCCGGATTAGAAACATCCACTGGCCACGGCCCCAGATCAAAGAATGGAGTCCCCGAAAGCGGCTCTAGGGAGAGGGTGCGTCTGCTGATCCTCAACCTCCCCGTTGAAGAGAGGAACGGCACACTTCACTAGCCTGCCTGACGGATGCTCGAATCCAAGTTCAAGCAGACTAAACACTGGGTCAACGAGTTGCCAGTACAAGTTGGTTGCTCGCGGATTTCGATCAATAGCAACGGTAATGTACCCCTTCCATTCTACGTTTACCACTGCTTCATACTTGTCACTCGATACCCGCGCAAGCTTAGGAAACATCTCGCAGTGCTCCCTTTAGTTCAAGGAAAAGAAATGAGTGATGGCGTAGGCCACGCAGGAGATTATCGCTCTCTTGTCGGTTGTTGGCGACAAATCGCCAGAGCAGCTTATCAAGACAGAAAAAGGCGAAGTAAAAGCGCAAGCTTGTGATAAGGCCTGATTACGACAGTTATGCCCAGCGGGTCAGTTCTTGGGATGCGAAGTGCTGAACTTTGACCAGGCAACAAACCACCTTCCCTCGTCTGGATCCAACTGGTCTAGTTGAAGAACGAACCCGGTACTGATGCCGACCAAGCGAGTCCTGAAATAATAAGTTTCGCCTGGCTCTGCCTTCAATGAATGCACCGAAACTCTAGGGCCTCTCGCTGGAGGAAAGGATTGCAGCATCGCGCAGACATGGTGTTCACCGGGGTCGATTGGCACGAAGAAATACCTTGCATCGTTGACGGCACCCACCCACATTTCGTCAAATCCGAAAATGCTGGTGAGGTGGCCGTCCGCAACGACATAGATCAGTGCCTTGCCATCTTTCGGCGTAGGTGTCGGATGTTGCGATTCGTCGGTCTTCACTTCGTATTTCACGTCCTGCGGTCCGCAGCCTACTTCCGCTCGAGAAATCGCCCTCTTATCTTGGGCGAGCGCACAGCACGACAGTAGAACAATCGCGGCGATCTTCTTCATGATTGCCTCCTGTAGGAGTTCACTGTCCCACCACTGGGTGATCGCTGGGCAATTCTATGCTCACTCGATATTTGGCGTCACATCCCCATTGCACTTATTGACCTTGCTGAGGCGTTTTGAGTGTAAAGGATTAGAATTTCGGGAGCCTGATCCTGTCACTCAGACGAGCGACGAACTTCTCTTTCCATTCTTTACGGTAGGCATCGAGCCCTTTTTCATGTGCGATCTGTCCAATGCGCTGAGCACTTATCCTTGCCACCTTCGCGACATCGGCATAGGAAAGTAGCGGGTTCCGCCGCAGCAGGGTTGCTACAATATTCCGCGTGCGATCCCCTTTAGCAGGTTGCGGAAAAACTCGATTTGAAGCAGCCGCGGTACCAGAAAACTCTCTTGTTTCCACAACACGACCTGATAAGAAGAAGACATGCGTGGACAAGACGAGCAGCAGTTGGGAGTTTTCAGCTACGTAAGCCCCGAGCAGCGAATCCCTCACGACCATCCGCTTCGGCACCTACGTGTCATGACCGATGAGGCCCTGCGCGAGTTGAAGCCTCGTTTCAGCAGGCTATACGCCAAGACTGGGCGGCCATCGATAGCACCGGAGAAGTTGTTGCGTGCGTTGCTGCTCCAAGTGCTGTACTCCGTGCGTAGCGAACGGATGCTGATGGAACAACTCGACTACAACCTGTTGTTCCGTTGGTTTGTGGGACTGAACATGGATGATCCGTCTGGGATGTGACGGTGTTCACGAAGAATCGCGAGCGTCTGCTTGACAGGCGACATCGCCGACGCTTTTTTCGTAGCCGTGCTCAAGCAGGCACGACGAGCGGAATCTGCTCTCGGATGAGCACTTCACCGTGGATGGAACCCTGCTGGAGGCATGGGCGGGACAGAAGAGCTTTCGCCGCGTCGACGATGACCAGCAGCCGCCCGCCGCTGGAACGGGCGAAGGCTCAAATCCGACAGTGAACTTCCACCGCGAGAAGCGTCAGCAACCAGACCCATTGTCGACCACCGACCCCGATGCCATGCTGTCCCGCAAGAGCCGAGGCAGGCAGCGCGGTACTGAGCCTATCGCGGCCATCTGCTGACAGAGAACCGCAATGGTCTGGTGGTTTCGACACTCACCACGCGAGCCTACGGTTCGGCGGAACGCGATGCCGCGTTGCTGATGCCCGAAGGTCTGCCCGGCACCCATCGCGTCACGCTTGGAGCGGACAAGGGTTATGACACCGCAGACTTCATCGCCGAACGCCGCCACATGGAGATTACGCCGCACATCGCGCAGAATCTGGAGCGACCCGGCGGAGCGCGATTGATGAGCGCACAACGCGCCACCCGGATATGGCATCAGTCAGAAGAAACGCAAGCGAATCGAAGAGGTGTTCGGCTGGATGAAGAGCATCGGGTTGTTGCGCAAGCTACGGCATCGCGGATCTTGAAGGTCGGTTGGATCTTCACCTTCGCGGCGGCGGCTTACAACTTAGTCCGTATGCGGAATCTGGCAATTCAAGCGACGTAAGCCGAGGTCGCAATGTATTCGCAGGCCCGAAAAGAAATCTGCGGGACACCCGCGCATGCACCCTAAATCCTTCCCCGCATCACAAAATCACGGAGACTGGAGAAAATCTAAGTCGGGGCGTCCCTTTTTCCGCAGCCTGTTAGGTAACGTTTTCGGTTTTTTCTTTGCTTTCTCCAACTGCATTCTCGGGTTTGGTTTGTGAAGCAGAGGCGGGTCCGTCGAACAGCATCACATCGCGATCCGGGCTCGACACTAGGACACTAGGGTACCTGTTGAAATATCGCGATAGCACTCATGAACCCTGGAACCGGGGTTTTGAGTGCTAACGCTGCCCCGCCACTACAATCGTCCCCATGCAGAAAAAGATATTCTGGATGGTCTTCATGCTGCTCGGGCTGGTGGCGGATTTCCTGCTTCCTTTCTGGTGGGCCTGCGCCGCTACTATCCCTATTCTTTTCGCTGCATGGTGGGTCGCCTACCGCAGCGACTGGTTTTAGGTGACAAGGGGGGTCAATGAGCGCTATGGCCTGCTTACAACAACTGACGAAGGTCCTCGGGTTTCCTTGGGTTACGATTGTCGTCATGAGCGCCAGTCGATGTTTGTGCCAAACAAAACAAATACGAACAGGTTACACGAGCGGAAGGTCTTTGATGGCATGAGCCTGCGCCAACGACTATTGTTCTTCGCGTGCATTTCTGCCTTCGCCGTTAGGGTCGCGGCGCAAATGCCACCGCGAGAGTTCACGACCACTGTTGTGGCCCGAGCAGACGAGAACCTCGCTGAGAACTGCACCTTCAAGATGACTATTCCTGCGCCGAATAAGCCGGTGCAGGCGGTTTGGCTCACTTATGACCGCGGGTTCGACATCATGAAGTACTACGATGATCCAGCGGTCGTCACATTTGCACAACGGCACGAGATCGCTCTGGTGCTAGCGCACCAGTGTCCGGCGAAAGATCCTCCGACGCGCGAGACTGGCGAAATGGATATGGACATGTCGCGCGGCGTCGCGCGATCGATCGACGCGGCACTGGACGATTTTGGCAAACAGAGCGGGCACGCCGAGATCGCTAAAGCAAAGTTGATTGTTCTGGGCTTTTCGGGCATGGGCGCGATGTTCGCCCAGTACGTGAAATACGACCCGAGCCGCGTGCTTGCTGCGATTCTTGCAAATCCGGGACAGAGCAGACCGTATGGAATGGAGACGATAGACCTCTCGGATGAGGCGCTAGCCGTCCCGCAGCTCATTATTGTCGGAGCGATTGACAGTCGTGGCGGAACTCAACGACCGTACGAATATTTTCGGAAATATTGGATGCGAGGAGCGCCTTGGACCTTTCTGGTACAAAATGGGATTCCGCATTGTTGCGTCATTAACGTTAAGATGTTGATCTTGGACTGGCTGGATGAGGTGATTCAGGCGCGTATGCCCTCGTCTGGATCGTTCAATGCGAAGATCGACACGCACCGTGGATGGACTGGCTATGTCCGCACCTGTTCCACTGAACGGACGGATAGTTTTAAGGAACATCTGTGGAACGTGTGCGCCGCATCGCTCAAACGGGTAAAGTCGAAGCCTCCCGCTGATGAAGTCCCTGCGGCGTGGCTTCCAAGCCATTCTCTGGCTTTTGAGTGGCTCGCATTTGTTCAGCAGAAAGAGCACCCGGAGGATTCGTTCCCGGACGGACTGGACGCTACTCATTCCAAGTTTGCAATCCACTAAACCCATCTCGGCGGCCAAACAGATTGGGTGAATTGATTAAAGAGCGTTTGATTGGCGAAAAATCCCCATTTCACTCAACCCCCCCCAATGCATTATGAAAGAGCGCCCCGCTTCAGAAGGTCGAAGCCGGATGAGGCGCCGCCTCCGCTGCGCTGCGCTGTGCAGGGCTTCGCTCCGCTACGGCGGCGCTCGAGAGTAACTGCCGTAGTGTGCCCGGTGGGAAAGGACTACAGAAGAGCCTAGTCAAATTAGCTGGAGAATGGCATTTTGCCTTGAGGGAAAGCCAAGCGTTGGCACGAAAGCTTTCCCCCCAAGGAGGCAACTCAAATGAGTCACGACGTCAAATATATCGGAATGGACGTGCACAAGGAAGCGATTGTGATCGCGGTCCTGAATGAGAGCGGGAAACTGGTGATGGAGTCGGTCATCGAAACCAAAGCCAGCAGCATTCTGCAGTTTCTCCACGGTCTACGGGGCGAGCTGCATGTGACCTGGGAAGAAGGCACCTGGGCGGCCTGGCTGTATGATCTGCTGCAGCCGCAGGTGCAGCACATTGTGGTGTGCAATCCGCGGCGCAATGCCTTATTAAAGGAGGGCAGCAAGAGCGACAAGGTGGATGCGCAGAAGCTGGCCGACTTGTTACGCACCGGCATGCTGCGAGCGGTCTACCACGGGGAAAATGGACTACGGACGCTACGCGAGTTGGGGCGCAGTTATCAGACCATCGGCAAAGATTTGACGAGGGTGATGAATCGACTGAAGGCGCTGTATCGCGGTTGGGGCATTCCCTGTGCCGGCACCCAGGTCTATGCTGCGCGCTGTCGCGAGGAATGGTTAAACAAGATTCCGCAAGCCGGCGTGCGCCGCCGCGCGGAGCTGCTCTATCAACAGCTGGACGGATTGCAGGCCTTGCGGCGCGAGGTGCGACCCGAGTTTTTGGCCGAGAGCCGGAAACATAAAGCCGCGAAACTGCTGCGCCAGATTCCCTGCATCGGTCCGATTCGAGCCGCCCGTTTGATCGGGCTGATGCAAACCCCGCACCGGTTCCGCAGCAAGCGGCAACTATGGACCTACAGCGGCCTGGGCATTGAGACGCACGACAGTGCGCAATACCGCTTTGTCCGTGGACAACTGCAACGCTCCAAGAAACCTCAGCAGGTTCGTGGTCTGAATCGAAATCACAACCATGAGATGAAAGAGATCTTCAAGAGTGCGGCCACCCGGGCCAGCTGTGGCAGGGGACCGTTCCACGATTTCTACGAGGCTTTGCTGGCCAAGGGCATGAAGCCGGAGATGGCGCGTCTGACCCTGGCGCGCAAGATCGCGGCCATTACGTTAACACTTTGGAAAAAGGAGGAGGGTTTCGACGTCGAACAACTGAAGACGCAAGCAGCTTGAGCATCGAATAGAACCCAGGTGATCTCCCAAGGTTTTCATGCCTCGGTGGTAGCCCATCGGTTCTTGCGATGCTCCGGTTCGAGGGAGAGTATCCATTCGCTCATTCAGGCACTCTGTGTGCGGTAGTCCAGCACCGAGTCTCCGGCTCAATCCTATGCCCTCTCGGATAACCGAAAAAAGCTGTAGGCCTCGAGCCTCACATAGGATCATGGTTGGCACTTAAGCCAACGTTTAGCTTGCGTAGCTTCGTAACCGAATGGCGTCGAGCACCACTGCTTCATGAAACCGTCGAGTGGGACAAGCAACTGGGGTTGGCATCACCGCGGGGAACTGCGGCGAGCCAAAGCGACCAAACCAATAACCCCTCTAAGAATGAGGTGAGCAATGAGGTGGGGCTGGATGTAAGTCACTACGCCCGCATCTCTCAGAGGGGCAGGGAGAATCTTTTTTCCTTGACATCCCCTTTCATAGGATGAGTGAAATGGCCTTCTATGAGAAGGTCATAAAAGTCAAGGCCGACGTGGCGGCCTACCTTATTAGTTGCTTTCCATCTGCATCACCCTCCGGGGGTGACGTGGGGAGCTGTCAAGGGCGTCCCGCGGGGGCGTTCATCTAGACCCTTGACAGGTCCCCACGTCAGTTCAAGCTCGAGCTGGGAACGAAGCGAAACGCAGTTCAGTAGAGCTTCGTTCGTTAGTGGATTCGGTTTTGTTTGTTCATTCCAAAGTAAGCTGATCAGCGCCTCGTACCTATACGTTTCTCAAGGTTTTGCTTGCGACCACCACTCCTACCCGGCTTCTATCCGCACGCTCAAGGAGCCACAGTGGGCCCGGTGCACGTTGGGGTTCGATCTCAAACCAGGCCCCATCACCATCGTGACGAGGCCTGGCTGGTTGGGTGCTGCCATCTGATTGGCGATCTCCAAGGATCTGGCCATTTCCCGCAGTCACCCGAACAAGGCGAGTGGATGTCGTTGCTGCAAACCTTTCCGATAACGAATCGGCCTCCGCGTCATCAAAGCATCTTCTGTTCACCGGATTCGGTCTTTCGCGATTGCGTCGTTTTAACTTTTTGAGCTCGGCTTATGCTGCCACCGCTTCTGCTGTCCTGCTTCCTGCCCCCGTGTGGCGTAGCGGTTCATAGACATCCCCGCTCACCCACAGGTGATGGAGCAAGACCGCCAGCTTTCGGGCCACCGCCACCACCGCTCGCTTCTTCGCATTCTTCCCTCCGCGCTCACATAATCGCAGTCCGTACCGTCGTAAGTCGGTGTCCGGTCCGAAGGCTCCCAACATGTATTGCGAACTTCCCACCAGTAACCGCCGTAACATTCGGTCTCCGGTCTTACTGATTCCTAACTGAGGTTGACTGTCCCCCGAATCTTCCTGCTTCGGCACCAGCCCCAGATAGGGCCCGACCTCGCGACTGCTGCTAAATCGTTGCGGATCCTCCAGGGTCAATACGTAGGCCAGAGAGGTGATCGGGCCCACCCCTTTCACTTGTCGCAGCAAGGTCGTGTGCCCGTACTTTTTCCGGCCCAGCTCTTCGATCCTCTGGTCATACTTCTCAATGCAATCATTCACTGTCTCGACCAACTGCACCAAGGGCAGCAGCGCTTCCCGTGCCTCGACTGGGATTGCATCCTTTACCTTTTCGGCGAAGCTCGGACTCGAACACCGCGGCAGTCGTGTGCCCATACTCTTCACCAGTCCTCGCGTGGTGTTGATCAACTCCGTCCGCACTGACACTAATGCGTCCCGAGCTCGCAGCACCACCAGATCCTGGCGTACTTCCCGACTGCGGTGCCGAATCGGATACAACGACTGCGGATCCACCCGCCCCAATCGGGCCAGCTTGTTCGCGTCGATGCGATCACTTTTCCGCTTGCGACGCTTCGATCCCTCCATCAATCGCGGGTTGGCCACCAGCACCTCGTGCCCCAACTCGGTGATCACGTCCTGCACCCAAGGCGAGTGCGTTCCTACTTCGATCACTACCCGTGCCGGCGTTAATGCCTGGAAAAACTCTCCGACATCTTCCTGCGTCGTCCGCAACTGTCCCTCGGCCAGCGTTTCTCCCTCCAAACCCAGAATGCAGTACTGACTCCAGCGGTCTCCCAGATCCACTCCCACCGTCAGACGATCTCGATTGGGGCCAACTGTGTTTCCCCTGCGATTTTCTTTTGCGCTCGTCGACACCGCCCGCCCATCCAGTTTTCCCGTCAACTTCCCCAGGACTTCTGCGAGTACTTCTTTCGCATCTCGCTGCACCGGACCGTGCGCTTTCGTCCGCTTCAAAGTTGGTTCACTCCGCTGCGAAGACTTGCTATGCTTCTTCAAGGTCGATCTCCTTAGCAGTTTTGATTGCACCTTAGAGTGCGTTGATCACCGGTAGCGTAACCCATCCGTGATCGGGGATCGACCTTCTCATTCCATCTGATAACGTCAGCTATTGAAGATTTCACGGATGGCTTCAATGGGTTCTTTTCGGTTTCAAGCAGCTACGATGTGGTTTCTGACGGCATACCTGACGAGTTCGGCCTCACTGGTCGCGCCAATTTTCCTCCTGATTTCGTACTTGTGATAGGAAGCCGTCCGGTGACTCATGTCCAGGATGGCACCGATTTCCTTCATCACTTTGCCTTCGGCCACCAACTGCAAGACTTCACGTTGCCGTTCGCTGAGTCGTAGACTCGCGTCGAGCCGTTTCTTGTGCTCCCAGCGAAGGGAATTAATGGTGTCGCGCGACATGGCCTTAGATACGTAGGTTCGTCCGTGCAATATCTCATGAACCGCCAGCGTCAGCTCTGACGCAGCACATGTCTTGAGCAAGTAGCCGGATGCTCCAACTTCGAACGCTATTGCGGCAACGTCGGCGTCGGCAGTTAGGGTCATGTATACCAACTTAACCGTGGGCAGGAGTTCCTTCACCTGCCGCCCTGCATCCAAGCCGTTTAGGAGGGGCATGGCGATGTCGACCAGGATCAAGTCAGGCCGCAATTCGACCGCAGCACGAACCAAGGCACGACCGTCGCCTACGGTTCCCACTACATCAAAGTCGCGTGCAAGAAGTTGCTGGAACAGTTCGGCGATTAAATTGTGGTCATCGGCTATGAGAATGCGCGAGCGGCTGATCATCGTTTTCCTGACTTCGGTATAGTGCCACCCCCGCCGTTTGTTGCAAGTCTCTGTGATTGTTTGTTGATCGCTCTTGGTCGATTGTGATCGCGGGAGGAACTGGCCGAGTCGCCAGCCTATTTGTGCTATGTCTGTGAGGCAACTGGGAAAACCACTAGCGATGACTTTCAGCATGTGCCAGCCGAGGTTTCTCCGCCGAATGATTGGCGATAAATCTCCATTGCGCTCATCGTGGCGGCCCGATGAGTGCTCCACAGCAACGACATTGTCTTACGCACGTGCGATCTTTGAATCGGCTCAGTCCGGTCTCCCCCCACCTGCTGAGGGGGTGCGTGCCGCGAGGCGCGCTGTACTCCAGGTGACCGGGCTGAGCCATGAATCGCGGTCAGTTGGCGAAAAATCCCCATATCGCTCAAAATCCATCAATGAGCGGTAAAGCCTGATTGCCGCGCTCTCTAACCGCTAGTGATGGCTCATTCATTCCGCAATGCCAGAAGTGGGTTAATCTTTGTGGCTCTTCTGGCCGGGAGATAGCACGCCAGCAATGCAATTATTCCCAGCATGAGCGTTACCGTCGCGAAGGTTTCGGGATCGTAGGTTCTGACGCCGAAGAGCAGGCTGCCCACAAAGTGCATTAGTGCTAGACCTGCGACGACCCCAACCAGCACGCCGGCCCCCGCCAACCGCAGCCCCTGGCCAATTACCCAGCGGAGCACCCCGCCGGGGGTGGCACCGAGCGCCATCCGAATTCCAATTTCGCGCGTCTGCTGATTTACGGAGTAGGAAAGCACGCCATAGACACCTATCGCCGCGAGAATGAGCGCCAGGCCGCCGAATAGTGTGAGCAGCGCAGCTGCCATACGAGGCGCCCATAGTCCCTGGTCCAACACCTCTTCTATGGTCTGAACATTCGTAATGGCCAAGTTGTGGTCCAGCGCTTGAATCTGGCTGCGCACTGTGGCGATGACCGCACGTGGGTCTCCCGAGGTGCGCACCTGCAGAGTCGCGGCCGGAGAATAATCCTGGGTCAGTGGAAGATAAGCAAGCGGTTGAGGATCTTCGCCGATTTGGTTGATGACCGTGTTGCCTACGACCCCCACGACCTCAAGCAACTTCGGGTCGCCGAAGAAGTGGAAGCGCTTGCCAATCGGATCCTGATCCGGCCAGAAGTGACGAGCCATGGCTTCGCTGATTACAGCTACCGGCGTGGTCTGACTTTTGTCGAGATCTGTGAAGGATCGCCCCCGCTTGAGGGGAATGCGCAAGGTGTCGAAAAATCCTGGTGAAACGTCGTTTAGTTGCGTCATGGTGCCCCTATAGCCGGATGTCTCGTCCTTTCCTTCGGGAAATACGGTGCGCCCAAGGCCGCCGCCTAGTGGGAGATTTGAGGCAACCGCCGCTGCCTGCACCATGGGAGAGGATGTCACGTTCTGAATGGCGTCACGATAAAACTGTTGCCCGTGCGCTTCATCGTAATGAAGCGCCCCAAGGTCCATTGCCATAACGAAAAGGCGTTTCGATTCAAAGCCGACATCTGTTCTCTGCGCGTTCTGCATGCTTCGAATGAACAGTCCTGCACCGACGAGCGTGATGAGGGCAAGCGCGACCTCGGAAACGATCAGGATGCTGCGCAACGGACCGCGAGTCCAGGTAGCGCTTCCGCCTCGGCCACCAGCATTGAGTGCCTCGGATACGTCGGCTCTGGAAGCCTTGATGGCAGGGGCCATCCCGAAGATGATTCCGGTCAGGAGGGCAAGGCCGAGGGTAAACAACAATACGTGAGAATCGAGGCCAAGGTCGAGATCATTATTCTCTATGAAGGGTGGACGAAAAGCCCAGAGCAAGCGGCGTCCGGCGAACGCGAATAGGAGTCCGACTGCGCCGCCGGACAGAGATAACACTAGGCTCTCGGTCAAAAGCTGGCGAATCAGGCGTGCACGGTTGGCACCTACAGCGACGCGGATGCTCATTTCACGTTCCCGCCGTGCTCCCTTTGCCAGTAGGAGATTGGCGAGATTGACGCAAGCAATCAAAAGAATAAGTCCGACGACACCCATCATGAGAGCACCGGCCACGACAAATTGGTCGTGTTGATTTATGCCTGCGGCGGCGTCAGCCAGTGCGGAAACCGCCACGCTGCGTCCAGCATTGTCTTTCGGATAATCATGCTCTAGCCGCGAGGCGATTGTCCTCAGGGAGGCTTCCGCCTCTGCCCTGTTAATTCCGGGCTTTAATTTCGCCACCGTAAATGTGTTCAGGAATCGCCTGTCTTTGAAATTATCTTTGGCAAATCCAGCGAGGACCTGGCCATACATGCTGACCGGAACCCATACTTCGTCGGCAGGACCGATTGTGAATGTCCCCTTGAAGCCTTTCGGAGCAACTCCGATAACAGTGAACAGCGTCGCGTTAAATGTCACTGTCCTGCCAATTAGGTTTCGGTCCGAACCGAACTTGTTAGCCCAGAGGCTATAGCTCAGAATGGCCACATTGTTGCCGCCCGGTTTGATGTCTTCGTCAGGAAGGAAGAAGCGTCCGATGGCTGGTGTCAGGCCGAGGACGTCGAAATAGTTTGCATTCACCAATTGGGCGGCGACCTGTTTGGGTTCCGCTTCTCCGCTCCAGGTCAGTAGAGCGCCCGAGATACACGAAAGCCCGACGAGCACTTGGTTCTGTCGCCTGTAATCTTCACAATTGGTATAGGACATCCCCAACTTGGTGGCGCCGGCCTGCGTGACCTGAGTCTTGCTGTCAACAGTATCGAGTTGTACAAGGCGAGCAATTTCGGCGACCCGCAGCGGGTGGAGAAGCACGGCGTTGACGACGGTAAAAATGGTGGTATTTGCCCCGATGCCCAGCGCCAACGAAAGTATGCAAATCACCATGAAGCTGGGACTCTTGCGCATCGAGCGCAAGCCAAAGCGAATGTCCTGACCTATGCACTCAAGATTCATCACGGTGCTCCTGCAGGATTGTAAGCCTCCTTGTGAGACGCGATCGCGACTTTTTAGGAAGCGGGCTTTATGAGCGATCCAACACTTTAGGGATTCTGAGTGCAATGGCCTGCTCTATATAAGGGAATGTCAAGAACATTTTTCTCCCTCCGCCGGATGCGCAGGTTTATTTCGCGACCTCCAGCCCCGCTCACCATAGAAGACGCTGGTGCGGTGTCGTGCCCTGGGTTGTTCCATCTCAGCAGCATCTCGTGAGTAGCGACGACGCCAATCCGTTTCGAAACTGAATCAAGCCGTGCGGTTGTACGGTGTCAACCATGGGTCGATCTGAGGCTCGGGGCCTAGTGCTTTTTCGGGTTATCCGAGGGGGCATAGGGGTTACACAGAGACTGGATGCCACGGGCATCGTGTCGTCTACAGGCCATTCTCATACTCACCCTCGAACCCGAGCGTCTCAAGAACCGACTGGCCACCACCAGAAAGATCGACCGGAGATGGAAGGGCTCTTCACCCGAGACGCTCAAGCGGCTTGCGATTTTAGTTTTTCTGCGTCGAAGCTTTCTCCTTTCTTCCATAGCGTCAGCGTAATCGCTGCAATCTTGCGCGCCAGCGTCAGCCGCGCCATGGTCGGCTTGATGCCTTTGGCCAGCGCAGCCTGGTAGAAGTCCTGGAACGGTCCGGGGCGCACACTGGCCATCGTAGCCGCTGCTTTGAAGAGACCTTTCAGATCATGGTTGTGGTCTTTGTTCAGGCCCCGAATGGAAAGCAGTTTCTTCGATCGCCGTACTTGACCTTCGACCATGCGATATTCCGCACTGATGCGGGTTTCCAAAGCCAGTCCGCTATAGGCCCACAGTTGTCGCTTGCTGCGGAAACGATGCGGAGTCTGGATCAGGGCCACCGCCAGCGCCGAGCGAATCGGTCCAAGATAGGGAATCTGTCGGAGCTTGGCGGTGATGGCATGCTTCCGACTTTCGGCCAGCAGTTCCCGCCGCGCTTGCTGACGCAAGTGTTGCAACATGTCCAGCTGCTCATAGAGTCGCTCCGCTCGTCGCCGCACGCCGGCTTCCCGAATCTTGGCCAGCCACTGCGCTCGATGCCGACGATAGTAGACGTCCCTTCCTGCGCAGGGAATCGCCCAGCTGCGGTACACCGCTTTCAGCCGGTTCATCACCCGCGACAGATCTTTGACGATGGTCAGATAACTCCGGGACAACTCCCGCAGCATGCGCACGCCGTTCTCGCCATGGTAGACCGGTTTGAGCTGGTTGCCGCGTAACAACTCGGCCAGCTTGCGCGCATCGATCCGATCACTCTTGTTCCCGTCTTTGAGCAACGCGTTCTTCCGCGGATTGCACACCACCAGTTTGTCAACGTGAGGCTTGAGCAAATCGTACAGCCAGACCGACCAGGTTCCTTCTTCGAACGTCACCCACAAAGTTCCACGCAAGCCGGCGAAGAACTGAAGAATCGTCGCCGCTTCGGTTTCCAGAATGGATTCCATGATTAACTTACCCGTGGAATCCAGTACTGCGACCACGATGGTTGCTTGATGAACATCCAGCCCAATATACTTTTCGTCGTTCACGAGGGTGCTCCTTTCTGTAGGTCATGATGCAGACCATCACAACCTACTCCCAAAGGGGCGCCCTTTTATAATGCGGTTAGAACAGTTATCATCTGTACGCGCTATGCGAGCGACCAGCAGGAAACTCCGCGTCAGCAAAATCTTTGTGACCCGTGTGCTGCTGCTCTTGTCCGCGATGGGTGTCTCAGCGCATGAGTGCGCGAAAAAGCCGTCGGGTATAGAACTGCGCATCACACCGGGCGAACTCGTCAAGGGAGTACCAAGGACGATTAGTTTCGTGTTTTTAAACATCACGGATCACGAAGAGAAGGTGTGTCAACTCTTCTGTGTAAACGACCAGGTTTTGTTTTTGGGGATGGGTGCGCGAGGGAAGGGGGCAATTTCCCCTTCCCTCGCCCAGCGATGTAGAAGGATTCTGCGATTTCATGACGCCACCCTCTCCAGGGCCGGCATCCGTTCCGGCCACAAAATCGTGAAATGGTTCAACGCTTCCCGCCAGTGGTGAATCGGCATCGTCCACTTCTTCGCCGCCTGCCGCAACGCCAGAAATAGCAGCTTCAGCGCGGCTCCTTCGTTGGGGAATCCGCCCCGGGTTTTAATGATCTTGCGCAGTGACCGGTTCAGCGATTCCACGCTGTTGGTGGTGTAGATAGCACGGCGAATGTCAGACGGATAGTTGAAGAACGGCGTGATCCGTGCCCAGTTCCGTCGCCACACTTGGCTCACACTGGGATAGGCTTTCCACTTGCTCTCCAGTTCCGCTAGATGCTGCTCCGCCTCGGCCACCGTCGCCGCGCGATAGATCAACTGCAGATCGGCGACCACTGGCTTGCGCAATTTCCAGGGCACGTAGTTCAGCGAAGCCCGCACCAGATGCACGATGCACAACTGCACCTCGGTGCGCGGATACACCGCTTCGATGGCCTCGGGAAATCCCTTCAGCCCATCCACGCAGGCGATCAGAATGTCCTTCACGCCACGGTTCTGCAACTCCGTCAGAACCTGCAGCCAGAACTTCGCGCCTTCGCTCTGAGCCACCCACAACCCCAGCACTTCCTTCTGCCCCTCCAGGTTCACGCCCAGCACCACGTAGATCGCCTTGTTCTGCACGTGCCCTTCATCGCGCACCTTCACCATCAGTGCGTCCAAGTACACAATGGGATAGATCTCTTCCAGCGGTCGCCCCTGCCAGAGCTTCACTTCCTCGACCACCGCGTCGGTCACGTTGGAAATCAGCGTCGGAGAAACTTCGATCCCGTAGATCTCTTCCAGATGACCCTGGATCTCCCGCGTCGTCATGCCCCGCGCGTACATCGAGATGATCTTGTCGTCGAAGCCCGTCCAGCGCGTCTGTCCCTTGGCCACGATCTTGGGAGCAAACGTCGCCTGGCGGTCGCGCGGAGTCTCCAACTCCAGCTCGCCGAAATCGCCCTTCAAGGTTTTTGGGCTTTTTCCGTTGCGCGTGTTGCCCCGGTGGTGGCCCGCCGGATCGTGCTTCTCGTAGCCCAGATGATCCGTCATCTCGGCTTCCAGTGCCCGCTGCAGAACCGCTTTGGTGAGTTCCTTGAGCAGACCGTTCTCCCCGATGATATCCTCGGGTTTCTTGTACTCGCTCAGCAGTTGATCGATCAACTTCTTGTCGATGGCCATGGGGCTTTCATTCTCCTCTTCCCCGGCCGTTTACACAGTTTTATTTACACCCTCGCGGCAGTGATGCCCTGACGCCGGGCTATGTCCAACAATTCAACGATAGCGCATTCCACAACCTCCGGCTTGGGTTCTGCGGGCTGTCCAATATTACTCGTTGCATCCCTACGCGTTTTCATAAAACAAGCTCCCATTCTCAGATTTTGTTCCTTTGGAACGGAACTGCTGCCAGTTAGCGGTCTGCCTTAGACTTACCCTGTGGAGCTTGGTCACGCTTGATACCGGCGTTGAGGATGTAGCATTCCTCGTGTACGGCTTCCCCGACCTCATCTGTCTTGGCAGTTTCAAGCGCGACCGGCTTGTGGCAGATCGAGCAGTTTATTTCTGGCTTTTGGCTTTGCAATATTAGACACCCCTTTCGATTGTTCTCCAGATGGCAATCTTCTTCACTCACCGCTACGCGAAAGTGCTCGGTGCTTTGACCTCTGCATACGATTGCTCCATTCGCTACCAACTTCGGCCAGTGAAGGATGTGATTGAGATCACATCGGAGTGAATAACTTTGCCTGATGATTGTTCAACTTTTCCAACAACGCTTCCAACTCGATTAAGAGTTGGCTGAAAACAAAAGGGTTCTTCTCATCGGCAATTCGAGCGCACAAAGCTGTCACCAGCTCATGTTCGTGCTCAGTCATTGAAGCCATAGATTTCATTCCTTGCACGTACGCCACCCATCAGGGAGGCGTGTCCTTTGAAAACACGGAGACCTAACCTCTTGTTTCGTAACATTCAAAGAGATGAAGAGGTTTTTGTCAGGTAAACGCTGTAGAACCACTACAGTTTGTGCGGCATCCTACAAATGCCACCATTCGTGTAATGCTTACGTTACGAGTCAATGCCTCCCTCTCGGCGCAGAATCGAGGACCGAATACGCGAGCTTTGTGCGAACGTAGTTACCGCTACTGATGGTGATCTGGAACCGGCTCTGCAAGAACTATCGCAACTCCTGCGTGGAACGATTGAGCACATGAGGGAGAGTGCAACGAGGTTGTTGGTCGAGGGGACGCCCTTGTTGGAGCCTAGACGACGATCAACCGATAACGAGGCATGAGATCCGATTGTCGCGCTGCGATATTAGATGGGTACTTTGGTGCTGGGGATAGATCCAAGGGTTCGTCTCAATTGGTGAAAAATCGCCATTTCACTTATTGACCACGTTGCGGGGAAGACGTCGACTATCTACAAACGAGTCACACCGCCGAACCTAACCGAAAATCTCGTTCACTTTATCCCGTACTTTCTGGCTGCGTGACGGCTTCAAATATCGCATCGTCGATTCCATGTCCGAATGACCCAGCCACTGCTGTACCGTACGAAGATCGACACCTGCCCAGAGACACCGCGTCGCAAACGTCGCACGGAACTTGTGCAGCCAGAAGCTATGTTCGTCGAGTTTCGCACGCTCGGCCACGGCCTTCAGACAGTCGAGGAAGTCGAGCTTCGGATTACAACCAGCGGTCGGAAACACCAAATTGCAGGTCTTGTTTGCTCTTGTCTTCCACGCCTTCAGACTCTTCACAAGCTTCGCAGGGATCGGAATCTCGCGTTCCTTGTACGCCTTGGGTGTCCAGCCACGATCTGGTTTGTGACTAACCCGCACGGTCGCGTGCGCGAGGTTGACGTCCGACCAGTACGTGTACATGACTTCCTGCTCTCGCATGCCCGTCATCAGGAAGAACTCGTACCAGAGTCTCTCCTCGGCGTCGCAGGCCCTGAAGAGGTTGTCGAGATCCTCCGGCTCGTACATCTCCGGTTCTTCTTCGGTGTAGCGGGGCCAATCGTTCTTCTTCACAAGTCCACGAATGTTGTTCGCCTTAAGAAAGGACATTACGTTTGCAAACTTGTTCCAGCAGCTACGTGGTGCCTGATCCTTCTCGTCCCTCAGGAAAGCGCAGAACTTGAGCAGGTCTTTTCGCTCGATGTCTTCCAGAAACAGCTTAGGGCAAGATTCCTGGAAGTAGGCCAACGCCTTCGTATACGCTGCAAGCGTCTTGGGCTTTTTCGTGAGCGTCGTTTCTTCCAGAATACTCGGCCACCGCTGCCGCTACTGAACGGTGACCGTTGTCGCCATTCTCGGGAACGACAGCAATGCCGTTGTTCAGGGCGTTCAACTCGGACTCTTTGCGCTGGCGTCGGGCACTGGCGTCGGCCGGGTCTTTGCCCACGGATAGCCGGACCCGTCTGCCGTTTTCACGCCATTCCAGGTAATACGCGCCTTCCGGGTGTCGTTCTTGGCGACCGTTGACGGTGACCAGATCAGGCTTAACTCGGCCATTCGCAGACAGTATGACTGGGCAGTACCGCATACCCTTGCTGGTTTGGACGCGCTTGGTGAGATTGACTTCCTTGCACTGCGTGTTGGCCACCGGCGATAGCCTCCGATTCAACTCGGAATCAGTTTAGGTATCACCAGCTTGTAAGTGCTAGATTACAAAGGTAATGGCGGAGAGAGTGGGATTCGAACCCACGTTAGAGTTTCCCCTAAACACGCTTTCCAAGCGTGCGCCTTCAGCCACTCGGCCATCTCTCCGCGTGAATCGGATGGAAGGAACGACTCTCTAAGAAACTTCCTGCCCTGGCCGCAAATCCTCATAACGACTGCGGCTGTTTCGTTCTTCTCAATTCTATGGGTGAAGTCGTTGAACCGCAACTTGACAAGCTGAAATTCGACCGGAGGAAAGCCCAAAGGAAGAAATCAAACCTAGGAAAGTTTTGCAGGAACATCTGCGCTCGCTACGGCTGCGGAACCGGACGCGGATGGTGTGCTCGAAGCCGACGACCCAGCCCCGGCCGCGGCTGCGTTCGCAGCATTACCGGCGCCCGCATCAGGCGTGGGCAACGCGGGCACTTTCGTATTGTCCACCACATGATGATTCAGGCAGTACAGAGCCAGTTCCAGCCGATCCGCCACTCCAAGCTTGTCGTACACTTTGCGCAAATAGTTCTTTACGACTTGTTCTGTCGTGCCCACGCGCAACGCAATCTCTTTATTCTTCATTCCCTGGGTCACGCACGAAACAATCAGTGTTTCCTTGGGAGTCAACTGTACTTTCGGACGAGATCCTGCCGGCCGGTTCGTCTGGTTGCGGAATGCTTCCATGACCCAGCGCACGCCCTGCGGGTCGAGCCAGGTCTCTCCTGCCACCACTTTGCGCAAGCATTCCACCAACAATTCGGGTTCCACTTCACGGGACACAATTCCGTGCGCACCCCGGCGGAACAGGTCTAAAGTCAACTCTTCATCTGCCCCCGGTGTAACCACAACCACGCGCAATTTCGGATTCTGGCGCAGCAACTCCGACACAGCGTCCACCGGATTCGGAGTCAGCGCTGATTCGAAAATCAGAACATCCGCCGTAAACTTCGCGGCCGCCGACTGCGTTTGTGCCAGCGTCTCCGCCTGTCCCACCACGCGAATGTCGTCTTCCAGCGCGAACACTTTGCGCAGACCGGCGCGGAAGATGGCCTGCGTATCGGCCAGGATCACTCGGACGAACTGGCCTTTGCCGCCGTCTTCGACTGCTCCGAAATCTTCTTCCACGCTAACCGGAATGGTAGACATTCAGTCCCTTGCGCCTACGCTCGTTCGAAATGGTACTCGTCAATCACTACGCCTACGCCTCGACGGCCACGATCTTCAAAGCTTCGTACCACGCGGCCTCGGCAGTCGATCTGGACATTGCGACGGGAACCCAAAATTTCGGCCGGAAGCAGGATTGTGAAATCCACCATCGAACCGACTGGGACGTCTTTGTCCATCGCAAAAAGCACACCATTCGCTGAGATGTTCTCCGTCTCCGCCGAGAAGTTTCCGCTCTGACTCTTCACCGACGCCGAGAGATGCAGCGGAAACCGTGGGGCACTCTGCATGTCTTCGTAGTGTCCTGCCCTCGCCTGCGACTCGGTCATCGGTGCTGTTCCTTCGGCTGCCACGCTGAGAAGAACCTCTCTTTCCGGAAGCGTCGTGATTGCCTTCCGGACTTCATTCAACTCAAGGGCAGCGTACACCCGCAAAACCCGCGCACAAAGTTACCGAAGTCATGGAACAAATGGTGTTAACTGCTTTTCTTTGAATGAATTAGGAGGGATTCCGATGCCCGGAATTACACCCGGAATAGCCTGCCCGAACCCATCGATTCCCCCTCAAATCAGGGTCAATTTCGGGTAATTTCAGGAGAGAAACAGGAAGGCAGAAACGCGACGAAAATCCAAACGCTGACCACTCCTGCATTCTAGAACTTCGTCACTTCAGTGAAGTTGAATTCCTTCACCTTCATCGCCGGAACCACCATGTCAAACGACTCTTCCCCGCACGCCCGCACCGGCTTGCTCATGGCTTCCACATTCGAGAGCATGTGGATCAGGCTCTCATTGAAACGGAAATTCCGCACGCCCCCTCTGACGCGCCCGTTCTCCACCAGGAACGTTCCGTCGCGCGTCATTCCGGTCAGCATCTTTTCGAATGGCTCGACCTCCCGGATGTACCAGAGCCTCGTTACCAGCACACCGCGTTCCGTCGAAGCAATCATTTGCTCGACGGTCTGCGGATGATCTACAGGAGCGAAGACGATATTCAGCGGCATCTCTCCCATTTCATTCGGCAGCGCGAAGCCGTGGCCGGTCGCCTCAATCGGTCCAGCCTTATCTTTGAATTCCGAATGCTTCATCCTCTCAGCCGTGGCCCGCGCGTATACGACTCTCTTCACGAATCCGTCTTTCACCAATTCCACCTGCTGGCGCTGCACGCCCTCTCCATCGAACGGAGATCCGGTCTGCAACGAATGCGTCACATCGTCCCAAATCGTGATATTGTCGCCGAACAACTTCGTACCGATTCGTCCGGTGAGAAACGAACGCTGGTCGAGAATCGCCATCCCCGAATAATCCCAAAACATGAATCCCACAATGTCGAGCACTGCCGCAGGCTCCAGGATCACCGTGTACTTCCCCGCCGAAATCTCCTGCGGATGCGCCGAATCCACCGCCTTCCGTGCCGCCGTCTCGGCCAACGCCAGCGGATCAAGATTCCCCACGTTGGGTGAATTCGCCTTCTGCCATCCGGACGAATCGCTCGCCAGCATGGTGATCGAAACTTCCGCAGACGTCTGCGTGTGCCACCGGCTCAACCCCCGTGAATTAAAGATTCCGTCCAAAGCTTCCGCACTGGAGAAAACTCCGGCGGTCGTCAGCTTGTGCCGGTCCGCCACGCCGACAATCTGCTTAACAGCCTCGGCTCGCAGTTCAGGCGTGATGTCGGCTGTCTGTTGAAAATGTCGAGATGGCGTGGTGGTAGTGTATGTTGCGCGGGCGCCCCCGCCCGCATTGCTGGTAGTCTCACTCGGGTCAGGCATCGGCAAGAGGTCAGTATCAGGATGCTGCACCCGAGCCAAGCTCTCCGCCGACCGCACCACCTGCCGCAAGCTCTCATCATCAAACTTATTCGTAACCGCCCGCGCCGTGCGCTTTCCAAACGCAGTCCGCACCGAGAGCACGTAGTTCTCTTCGGCCACATTCTGATGAATCACGTTGTTCGCAAACCGTGTCAGCGCAAACCGACCGCCGGAAAAGAGAACCTCGACCTCATCGGCAGACGAGAGCTTCTTGACACGATCGAAAATATCGCCGGCTTGTTCCCTGGTTAGCATGAAATGATTGGCACTTCTCTTTGCCTCAGTGACTTTGTGGTGACCTAGCTTTTAAACGCGCTCCCCACTCGAATCCCGCGAAACCGCGACGGCGCCGCTCCATGTCCCGTCCCCATCACCTGCTGCGGCTGTCCTTTTCCGCAATTCGGGGTTCCCCACAGCGTCCACTCATCGCGTGAGCAAATCGCATCCAGCGAGTTCCAGAATTCTGTCGTGATTCCCGAATACGATGGATTCTTCACCATTCGTACTTTCTTGCCGCCCTTAATCTCCCACCCAATCTCGCATCCGAATTGGAAGTTGTATCGCTTGTCGTCAATCGACCACGAGCGATTGGTCTGCATGAGAATGCCATGATCAGTCGCGGCAATCAGTTGCTCCAGGCTCATGCGGTTTCTCCCCCGGCAACAAACTGATGTTCGTCATCCGAATCATCGGCAGCCGGTTCCATCCCTCGGCGCGCAGCGTTCCGCCAGAACGGTTCTCGCCAATCGTGTGTGCCGTCTCCCGCGAACTTAAATACCCCGTAAACAGCCCGTTCGTGATGATCGGCGTGCACTGCGCCGCCACTCCCTCATCGTCAAATCCAAACGTTCCCAGCCCCGGACCATGTTCCTGCCGCGCATCCGCTACCACATTCACCAGATCGCTTCCGTAGCGGAACGTCCGCAGCTTGTCGAGGGTCAAGAAATGAGGTCCCGGCAAAATTCGCTTCCATCCCCAACACCCGGTCCAGTTCAATCGGATGCCCCACCGACTCATGAATCTGCAACCCCAGCTGCGAGCTGTCGAGAATAATGTCGAACTTCCCTTCCGGACATTGATCCGCCTGATGCAACGCGACCGCCTCTTCCCCAATGCGTCGTGCGTTTTCCACCAGTTTCAACTCGTCGATCAGCTCATATCCTTTGTTCTGCCACTGCCCACCAAACGAATTCGGATAGGACCGCTTCTGAATCTCATTCCCCGCGAAAGCATATGCCGCATATCCCGCGCCGGTCGAAAGCTTCGTTTGATGAATGTCCGCGCCTTCCGATGACACGAACCATTGCTCTTCGCGGTTGAAATTCAGGTTGGCCTCGGCCAATGTGATCCCCGCCACGGACCTCAACTCCCCATCAATCTTCAACAGCAAATCAATGTTCTGTTCGACGGAAACACTGAACGGATCGATTTTGTAAGGCGTGCTCCACTCGGCCACCGCAGGCTTCTCGGGTGCCAGGCGCACATTTTCTTGCTTGACTCGCGCCGACGCTCGCGCAATCTCAACGGCACGCGCCGCGGTTGCCTCCACCGCGCCGCGCCCGAATTCCGCAGATGCCGCAAATCCCCATGCCCCGTCGGCTATCGCTCGTACGCTCATGCCCACTGACTCTGCATCCGAAGCGCTGCCAACCTTACCATTCTTCGTCGTCAGAGCCCGGCTCCGTTGCGCGACCACGCGCACATCCGCATAGCTCGCCCCGCGCTGCGCGGCAATGTTCAACGCCCAATTGGAAACGTGCTTCATGAGAAGGATTTCAATCTAACACACGACTCGATCACTCTCGCCGCCTCGGCCGCTCCATCCCGACACCGCGAATCACTGTTACCTGCCTCACGCTCGCCTGTGATTGTAGTCACGGTCCCTCCTTCTGGCAGGAAATCCAATAGCAACGATGTGTCACCGCGCGGACTACTCCGCCGGTTGAAGGAGCCCCCTTTCTATGAGCATCTTTATCTCTGAGAACCCGGCCACGACCGACCAACCAAGCCAGCAAACGAGCCGATCTCGCCGGGCCCGGTATTGGCGATTACAGCGAACTGGAGAAGATCCTTCCCGGGGATTACAACCCCCTTCTGACCCCCAAAGAGACCCAGCATGCCATTTTTCAAGTCAAGCGCTATATCGAAGATAATCTATGCAAGGAACTCGGCCTCATGATGGTCGAGGTTCCGCTCATCGTCGACGCGGAAAGCGGCGTCAACGACATGCTCGATCGCGACGGGTCCCGCACTCCCATCCAGTTTCACATCTCCAACGATCGCAACGTGCATCCCATCGATGCCCAGGTCGTCCAGGCTGCCACCAAGTGGAAACGGGTGGCCCTGAAACAATTTGAATGCCGCCCCGGAGAAGGCATCTGCACCGACATGCGCGCCGTGCGCAAAGATTATTTCCTCGATCACGACCACTCCGCCTACGTCGACCAGTGGGATTGGGAACGCGTCGTCACCGCCGACCAGCGCAATCTGGAATTTCTCAAAGGGATCGTCCGCAAGATTTGGAAAGTCCTGGTGGACGCCGAGAAGTTCGCGCAGGAATTATTCCCCGAGCTGCGCCAGCCGCGCTATCCCAACCTGCCCGAAGAATTGACCTTCCTTCACGCCGAAGAATTACTCGCGATGTATCCTGACCTCCCGCGCAAACGCCGCGAAACTGTCATCCTGCAAAAATATCCCGCCGTTTTCATCATCGGCATTGGCTGGCCCCTGCTCGATGGCCTACCGCACGAGAATCGCGCCGCCGATTACGACGACTGGGTCACCGACACCAGCAAGCAAACCCTCCGCGATACTCACGGACTCAACGGCGACATCCTGGTCTGGAATCACGTGACGCAGCGCCGCCACGAACTCAGCTCCATGGGCATCCGCGTGAACGCAGAAACCCTCCGCCGTCAACTTGAAATGTCGAACCTCCTCGACAATCTCAAGTTCCCCTATCACCAGGGCATCATCAACAACGTGTTACCACTCTCCATCGGCGGCGGCATCGGCCAATCCCGCACCCTCATGCTCCTCCTCCGCAAAGCCCACCTCGGCGAAGTCAGCGTCACCGTCTGGCCGAAAGTGCTGAAAGAAATGTGCGCGAAGAAAAACATCTTCGTGCTGGAATAACAAAGTCATATGCTGAAAAGGGACGGCCCAAATGGGCCGCCCCTTTATTTTTCGAATGATGTTTCCGTTCCTACGCCGTCGCGTGCGCCTCCGCCAACGCCTTTCTCACAGCCTGCAACTCTTTCAACACTCCCCGCAGCTTGGTCGATTCCAGCGCATTCGCACCATCCGACTTCGCTTCCTTTGGATTGTCGTGCACTTCCATGAACACTCCATCCACTCCCGCCGCCACCGCCGCCCGCGACAGGAGCGGAATAAACTCAGGCTGCCCGCCACTCACCGCCGGCCCATCCCCATCCGACTGCGACGATGGTAACTGCACTGAATGTGTCGCGTCGAACACCACCGGCGCAAACTTCCGCATGATGGCGAGCGACCGCATATCGACCACAAGATTGTTGTATCCGAAACTCGCCCCACGCTCGGTCAGAAAGACCTGCGTATTGCCAGCATCGCGGCACTTCTCGACTGCGTGCCGCATATCCCACGGCGAAACAAATTGTCCCTTTTTGATGTTCACCGGCCGTCCGCTCAAAGCCGCCGCAACCACCAGATCCGTCTGCCGGCTGAGAAAGGCCGGAATCTGCAGTACATCCGCGACTTCGGCAACTTTGCCCACATCGGCCGTCTCGTGCACGTCAGTCAGTACCGGCAACTGGAGCTCATTCTTGATTTTCTTCAGAATGCGCAGTCCTTCTTTGATCCCGGGCCCGCGAAAGCTGCGAATCGACGTGCGGTTCGCCTTGTCGTAACTCGCCTTGAAGATGAAGGGAAATCCCAGCGCCCGCGTCACACCCTTAATGATCTCAGCCATCCGCATCGCGTGCTCTTCACTTTCAATCACGCACGGCCCAGCGATCAGAAACAGATCACCAGACCCGACGTGCACGTCGCCGACTTGGAAAGAGTTGATCACAAGCTATTGACCACGGAGACACAGAGCCTCGGAGAAAATTGCCCTTGCTTCTCCGTGCCTCTGTGCCTCCGTGGTGAGATTCCTACCGCTGCGAAACTTTCTCCGGTCGATGGAACATCTCCACGGCAGCCGTTTCCTTCTCCGCCCGCCGCTTCACCCCATACTCATACGCCGCTCCAATGAATCTGCTGAACAGCGGATGCGGCTCCAGCGGCTTCGACTTGAACTCAGGATGAAACTGGCACCCAATAAAATGCGGATGGTCCGGCAATTCCACCATCTCCACGTAAGTCCCATCTGGCGTCGATCCCGAGATTCGCAGCCCGGCCGCAACCATCGGCTCTTCATATTCCCGATTGAACTCGTAACGATGCCGGTGCCGCTCGCTGATCTCCAGCGTCCCATAAATCGAATGCGCGAGCGTGTTCGGCTCAATCTTGCAAGGCCACGCTCCCAACCGCATCGTCCCGCCCAATTCCTCCACGCCACGCAACTCGCGCAGCTTGTAGATCACGCGATGTGGCGTCGCCGGATCGAACTCGCTCGAATTGGCCTCCGCCAGACCCACCACGTTGCGCGCAAATTCAATGCAAGCCGTCTGCATACCCAGGCAAATGCCAAAGTACGGAACTTTTTTCTCACGCGCATACCGGATCGCCAGCAGCATTCCCTCAATCCCGCGCTTGCCAAATCCCCCGGGAACTAAAATCCCGTCATAACCCTCAAGCTGCGTCTCGTACCCGTCGCCATCCGCGCTCTCCAGCCCTTCAGCTTCAATCCAGTTAATCTGCAGCTTCAGATTGTGAGCCAGCGACCCATGCACCAACGCTTCCTTCAGCGACTTGTACGAGTCCTCATACTCAACGTACTTGCCAACAATTCCGATCGTGACGGTGTCTTTCGGGTTGTACACGCGATGAACAATGTCCTCCCACTTCGACAGATCGCGATCCTTCGCTTCCAAATGCAGGCATTTCAGCACCAGCGCGTCCACGCCTTCATTGGCGAACACGAGCGGCACTTCATAAATGGACGCCACATCCTTCGCCGTGATCACTGCCTCATCCGGAACGTTGCAGAAGAGCGCAATCTTCGACTTGATGTCCTTCGCCAGGAACCGATCCGTCCGGCACAGCAAGATATCCGGCTGAATTCCAATGCTCAGCAACTCTTTCACCGAGTGCTGCGTCGGCTTGGTCTTCAATTCCTGCGCCGCAGCGATAAACGGCACCAGCGTCACGTGCACAAACAACGTGTGCTCGCGTCCCAACTCCTGCCGCATCTGCCGGATCGCTTCCATGAACGGCAGCGACTCAATGTCGCCCACCGTTCCGCCAATTTCCACGATCGCGACATCCACATCCTGCGCGACCTTCTTCATCGCAGCTTTGATCTCGTTGGTGACGTGCGGAATCACCTGCACCGTCTTGCCCAGATAATCGCCGCGCCGCTCCTTGGCAATGATCTGCTCGTAGATCCGCCCCGTGGTCCAGTTATTGTCGCGAGAGAGTTTGGCGTGCGTGAAACGCTCGTAGTGCCCCAGATCCAGATCAGTCTCGGCCCCGTCATCCGTCACGAAAACTTCGCCGTGCTGGAATGGCGACATCGTCCCCGGATCCACATTCAGATACGGGTCGAACTTCATGATGTTGACCTTCATTCCCCGGCTCTCCAGCAAGCAGCCGATGGAAGCCGCGGCCAATCCCTTGCCGAGTGAAGACACAACTCCGCCCGTCACAAAGATGTACTTCGCTGGCATCTCTTCCTCGCTTTAAATTGTTTTTGATGAATGGTGCAGGTGGGGTGCACGAGTAATTATGCCAGAACGACCCTGTGGAAAGAAACGGAAGAATGCAGCGCCAACGAAATTTTGCGGCTACCGATCATTCGAAATAGGCCTCGCAAGCCAGCCCTTCGTGCCGCTTCGTGTCCTAGGTGGTTCGCGATTTTGTTCTTTTTCGATCGTACGATTCGACGAGCCAGTAACCCCAGCTAGCGTTGACTATCTCCGCCCGGTCAGCGAGAATACTTAAGGCCGTCCGCAACGGGCAGTCCGTAGTGTCCCCCAACAGTGGGCCTGTGGCGCAGCTGGGAGCGCGCTTCCATGGCATGGAAGAGGTCGTCGGTTCGATCCCGACCAGGTCCACCAATTCTCTCCCTATTGCAGCCCCTTCAGCTCGCAGCCCCCTGTGGCGGTATTCAGGCAAAGAATCGCAGTCAGATAAGCCGTTTCCATTGACCGGACGGCGGAGGGCCTATTATTTCCCCCGGTACCTAGCAATTGTGACAGTTGCTGCGAGCGTTCTGTGTCGGAACACTGATTTCCCATGACAAACTTGGACGTCTACACCGATGGCGAGTTGGAGCAGGCGATGGCTCGCGTTCTCGTGCATGCGAGTAGTGAAGTGCTGAACGACGCTGAAGTGCATAAATTCTGGCAGCTCAACGAAGAGATTCTGCGGCGTCGTTCTCATAACGTTCACGAACGGGAACGCTGTCCTGGGTCCACCCTCCCAAGGAGTACCGATGAAGGACGTTTATGAAGTTTTGCAGCAGAAGGAAGCAGACGCTGCCAATGTCCGTCTTGAAATCCAGAGCCTGAAACTCGTCTGCTCTCTACTTTCCGGCGAATCCGCTTTGGAAGATGTTTGTGAACTTTTGCAGCAAAGAGAAGCAGACTTTGCTCGTGTCCGCCATGAAATCGACAACCTCAAAATCGTCGCCCCTCTACTTTCGGAAGAATCAGCTTCCGATGAAGCGACTCAAACTCGTGCAGATTCTGCGGTAAAGGCAGCACGGGGCAGCGCCGACCTTCCTAAGGCAACCGGAACGGACGGTCTGTTTTCCTCCGGGATAGCCAATCCGCGTCCAACATTGTGGAACCTTCTGAAGCGGAAACCGTAGGACGCATCGAAGCAACGGCACTACTCATTGACCCTGATTTCCCTCTCCTCTCGGTAAAAAGCGCGACCTGCAATCGGGACACTCAATCTGCTCAAAGTGAATGCGCCGTCTCAATCGAACAGACGCACTTCCTGCCCATCGATCGCAGACTCCTTCCTGATACCCTCAGATGTTAGCGGCACCATTCCGCAGAGTGCTACGCTGTTGAGATGATGTTCCTTCGTTGCCGGAAGCCGTCTGAGCAGATGTGGGGACAGCCGCCTCGGCTGTCCGGCCAGGGCGCAGTCCGGCCAATCCGAATGCACCGTACCCACGTCATTTTGCTCGCTGCACTCATCCTTCTTGCTGCATTTCCGGCATCCGCTGCTACTTGGACCGTACACGCTCTGCCCACGCAATTGCTCAACGGTGTTCCTGTGCTTTTTCAAGTCAAACCTCCCGCCAAGCTGGAATCTCTTTCCGGCACGTGGCTCGGCCACCAACTGACCTTCAGTTACAGCACAACAACAAAAACCTGGTTCGCCCTCGCAGGAGTTCCGTTCGAAACCAAGCCCGGGAAGTATTCGATCGAACTGAAAGGTGAGGGCGCCGCGCCTAAAATGCCTGTAACTTTCACCCGCACCTTTGTGGTTGCCCGGGCTTCCTATCCTCAAATCAAAGTGACGCTCACGGTCGAGAAGAAGTTCACCGAGCCCAATCCTGAACAGCAAGAGCAGATCGCGGAAGGCGTAAAGATCAAGCAAGACTATCTCAGTCGCGTCACCCCAGACCGCGAGTGGGACGGAAAATTTTCCCCTCCCGCTGAAGCCGCCATCTCCGATGTCTTCGGTTCGCAACGAATCTTCAATGGCGTCGCGCAGCGTCCGCATCTGGGACTCGACTTCCGCGTCCCCACCGGAACGCCTGTCGCTGCCATGAATCAAGGCACCGTGCTGCTTGCGCGATTCCTTTACTTTGAAGGCAATTGCGTGGTCATCGATCACGGCCAGGGACTTCTCACCCTTTATTTCCACCTCTCTGAATTTAAAGTGAAGGAAGGCGATTCGGTGAAGCGGGGTCAGGAGATCGGACTGAGCGGCGGCACCGGGCGCGCCACTGGCCCTCACCTCCACGTCGCCGTTCGCTGGCAGGGAACCTACCTCGATCCGGCTCGGCTCTTTCAATTGTCTTTGCCCTAGTGCCCGCCGAGCGATTGGAGGGTCGCAGTCACCAGTCCGCGCAGCTACGCAGAAAATTTATTCCGTTCGCGCACCATCTCGTGGAGCGTTTCCTTAATTCCCAAATTGCGGATCAGCCGGTGCAGATTATTGGGATGCATGCCCAGAATCCCCGCCGCTTCCACGTAGTTTCCCTGCGTCTGCTCCATCGCGTCGAAGATCATCTGCTTCTTGAATCCCTTCACGCCAGCCTGGTATTTCCCCTCTTGCATCTCCGCCGGAGACTCCTGCTCGAGCAGCGATTCCGGCAAGTCCTCCAATAGCACCATATCCGACGATCCCATCACCAGCGCCCGCTCAATGGCGTTTTCCAGTTCGCGCACGTTGCCCGGCCACTCGTAATGCACCAGCGCAGCCATCGCTTCGCGCGATACCGGCTTGGGCTTCACCTTGCTTCGCTTGGCGTACTTCTGAACGAAATGCCGCGTCAGCATCGGAATGTCTTCCCTTCGCTCGCGCAACGGCGGCATCGTCAGCTTCACCACCGCCAGCCGGTAATACAAATCCTGCCGGAACTCTCCTTTTCGCACCGCTTCATTCAAGTCACGATTCGTGGCAGCCACCAGCCGGATATCCACCTTGATTGAATGAGTCCCGCCAACTCGCTCAAATTCGCGCTCTTGTAATACTCGCAGTAGCTTCACCTGCAGCGCAGGCGCCAGTTCTCCGATCTCGTCGAGAAACACCACGCCGCCATCAGCGACTTCCAGCCTTCCTTTCTTCAGTACCGCTGCGCCAGTAAATGCGCCCCGCTCATGCCCAAACAGATCGCTTTCCAGCAATGACTCGGGAATCGCCGCACAATTAATCGCCACAAATGGCTTATTTCCCCTGCGGCTATTGCGATGCAGGGCGCGCGCCGCCAGTTCCTTCCCGGTTCCGCTCTCCCCTTCAATCAGCACCGTCGATTCTGACGGAGCGACGCGGGCCAGAAACTGAAAAATCTCTTTCATCCGCGTGCCTTCGCCCACCAGGTTCTGTTCTTGCCTAACTTCCGTCATGAGCCGCTGATTTTCCTGCTCCAGCCATTGCGTTCGCCGCGCATTGTCCAGCGCCACCGCGGAAATTCCGGCAATCGCAGCCATCATCTGCAGGTGGTCTTCTTCAAACCGGCACGCTGCGCTCGTACTGTCCAGGTAAATGCAGCCAATCACTCTCTGAAACACAGTCAACGGGACGCACAGCAGCGATCGCACATCCGACGCCACCAGGCTCTCCACGTCCCGAAGCCTGCCGCTAGCGGGAACGTCAATTCCCAGAATTGCAACGTTCTCCTTCATCACCTGCCGCGCAATCGTCCGGCTCACCCGCACCAACTGCGGCTGTCCCGCGTGCCGCGTTCGCGCGTACAGACAGCTAAACTCCTGCTCCGCGCCCTCTGCTAAAAGAATCGCCCCCCGGCCTGCAGGTACGATTTCGAAAATCAGGTCCAGCAACTGTGCCTGCAATTCTTCCAACCCACGAATCGCATGCAGCACCCGGCTGATCTTCAGCAGGGCATTCAGGTTGCGCGCCACCTGCGACGTTGCCGGCAACTCCCGCAGCAGCCGGTCCGGATGCAGGTACAACGCTTCTTTGGGATGAATAACCTTGGTCTCAGCCATGGGGTGGCTGTCTTCAAACTCTACGCGGCTGGCCCGAACCGCCTCGTCTTCTTCTTCCAGCAGAAACAAGAACAGCGAGTCGCCGGTCGCGATCTCATCCCCATGCCGCAGCCAACCTGACTTGATTGCAGTGCCGTTGACCATCGTGCCGTTGCGGCTATCGAGGTCCTTGATATGGAACCGCCCGTCTTCTTCCCGCCGCAGCAGGCAGTGCTTTCGAGAAACCGACGCATCCGCCACGGAAACGGCATTCGTCGGATCGCGCCCCAGCGTGGCTTCCCCGTCGGGTAGCGGGAGGGTTGAATCCTTCATTGGTCCAGCGATTACCAGCAGTCGAGGGCGCAATTCCCGGTCTCCCGTTCCGTGCTGAACTTCTTATCACAGTGCGGGCCAAAAAGCAGTAAGCTCACGGGGATTTTCCGATATCCGAACGGATATTTCCACTATCCGAAAAGATAGTATTTGCAATCCCCCGTGGGTCCCCCTGTGTCTTTCTTGGTTGCATAATCAATTGGATTTGCGGGAGTTAACTCTTACCGGGCTTTCCCCTGCACGCGCATCAGAGATTGGTATTTGGCGTGCACTTACATTATCGCGTATATCGGCAAAAGCGACGGGGGAAGCGCTTTCTAGCAGTATCTAGCCGAGATCGCCAGTCAGAAGCTTGGGAGACCCCCTCATCAAGCTTCTGACTTTTTTCTTTGCCGGCGGATATGACCAGGGTTGGATAATCCAAGGTTTTGGATGGCTAACCGAGACCGGGAAGGGCATGTCTTTCAGCCATCCGTTTAGCGATCTTGCGGAGTCTCGGCTTTATCGCCGCTGAGGTTTGCCCTCCTTCAACTTGCCACAGCCTCGCTCGCCGCACTACGCTCGGCCGCGCCGCCGATTGCAATCCCATCCCGATAGCTAACGCTCCGGCCCGAAATCGCCGGCACCCTTTCCCCGGGCACTAAAATCCCGACGAGGTTCAGCGGATCCGCCGCCGACAGCGTCGTTGTCTCCCCACTCAACGGCAAACCTCGCATCGCTCGAACCGATTCGACCGCGACTGGCAGGGCAAATTGCTCGCCCAGGAATCCATCCACAAATCGGCCCCCGCGGATCTCGCCGCGATCCTCGAGCCGTCGGAATCCCATCAGCAATTCCCGCCACGGCGGCAAGTTCGCCTCCCGCGCCAGCAAATCGCGAATGACAATTCCGTACCGTCGCAGAAGCATCCAGCACGCCGCCTCCACCGCTCGCGGCCTCTCCGCGGCGACATCCGCATGCAGCAACGCCCACCGCCCCGAACTGTGTCGCGGACGTGTCATCTTCCCACTCCCCTGCCCCGCTCGCCGCTTCGGATCAATCAGCGCCCGCAAATTATCAAATCCATCGGCCGTCACCAACCCTGCCGCCACCAACTCCCACAATCCGGTTTCGATCTCAGCCTTTAGCTTGCCAGTTCCCCGCACAATGTCGGCAAAGAACGATGCCCCGCGCTGCCGCAGGAACTCGAGGACCAACTGCGCCCCGTGACTCAGCCCACTGCCCGGGTGCCCAACTTCTCCCTGATGTTGTGAGAAAGCCTGCCCTGAGCTCGTCGAAGGGTGCGGAGTTTTTCTGATACTCATCCAGTCCGCTTCTTCTCGCACAAAAAATGTAATGGGGGCCACGCTGGTCGGAATCACCCGCCGCTGCCTTCCCGCTGGCGCGTCTCCGTTCGTGCTCACAGTCGCCGCCGATTCCACCGTTGCCGGATGCGGCGACAACCGTCCCCATCCCACCGCTCCAGTTAAGCAAAGCTGATCCAGCCACGCCGGATCGTAGTCCACAATCCGCCGCGCCAGCACCTGCCGCTCCCAGGCGTTCGCCGGAATCTCAAATCCCTGTAACTGCTGCAACACCTCCAGCGCCCCACGCTCGCCCGCAACCTGCGTCCCCAGAGCCACATGCTGCCACCGCATCAGCCACCGCATAAATGCCGCCGCCGTCACCGGCTCAATCTGCTTCCGCAACATCCCCACCGTCAGCCGGTGAATCCGCGCGAGCAACCGCCGCTCACACCATTCGGTCTCAGTCTGTGTGGACTGTGAACGTGTGGATTGACCTTGTAAACTTGTTTGTGCGGATTGCGCTTGTGTAGGGACAGCAGCCCCCGGCTGTCCAGTCGAGCGCAGTGCGACAGCTGTATGTGGCGCGGGCCCGCCCTGAGCGCTGGTCGAAGCCGCCCCCGCCCGCGTGCCGCCGGTGCCCGTGAACTTGCCCCGCAGCACGGTCCCACTGGCCTCCATCCGCAGCAACCCCTTCTCAATTTCCGAAGCCGCCAACCCCACTTGGGCTCCAAGCTGCGAAGCCGTCACCGGCCCCGAGTGCGACATCCACCCGTTCACGAGAGTAAGCAAAGCCTCATCCCGAGAAACCTCTCCCGTCTCGACGTCAGCCAATGTCTGTTCAAACCGAGCCGAAGGAAACAACGCCGCAAAACTCCGCGCCCGCTCCGCGGCCACCCAATACCGCCGCCCCTCAACCGAAGCAACCCCCGCTCGCCCCTGAGCAGTCAGCTGTGCGAAATGCGCATTCCAGCGCTCACCAATGAGAGAGTCGCCTTCAATCGCATTTTGATGGCTGAATCCTGACCGCTGAATGCTGAGAGTTGATTCCGGCAGCGCCACCAGCGTATGCAGCACATCATGCAACTCATCTGCATCCCGCACATCCGGCCAGGCCTCTTCCCTCACCTGCTCAATCGCGCCCGCGTCGAGCCCGCCGACTTCCTCCAGCACTGACTCCGGCAACACTCGCCGCATATTGACCGCCCGCGCTCGCCGCTCCTCCAGCGGCGCGTCGTCCAAATACGCGTACGGATTCGCATTCAGAATCTCGTGCGAGAACTGCGACGGCACCGGAGTATCCACCGCAATCACGCGAATCTCTCCCGAAGCCATCCCCCGCAGCAGCGACTTCAGTCCCTCCACGTCCATCGCCTCGGTGAGCACATCTTTCATCACCTCGCCCACCAGCGGATGATCCGGAATTTTCCTCTCTCCTTCGATGTTTTCAAAGCAAGCCGCCGCATCCGGAAACACCGACGCCAGCAAATCATCCGACCGCATGCGTTGAATCTGCGGCGGAACCTTCTTGCCATTTTGAAAACGCAGCAGCGCCAGCGCCCGGTTCGCATCCCACCGCCAGCGCGTCCCAAAGATCGGAGAATCCAGTGCCGCCTGCTCCAGAATCGGCTGCACCGTCTCTGCCTGCAAAAAATGAAACACATCCCCAAGCGGAAAACTGTGCTGCTCGGCGAGCGCGATGTTCAACCCGTTATCCGTCGCCGCCGCTTGCAGTTCAAAATTGAATCCCACACAAAACCGCTTCCGCAGCGAGAGTCCCCAGGCCTTGTTGATCCTCCCGCCAAACGGTGCGTGGATCACCAACTGCATCCCGCCACCCTCATCAAAAAACCGTTCAGCGATTACGGTCGTCTGCGTCGGAACCGCGCCCAGCACCGCCCGCCCCTGCAGCACATACTCAATCATCTGCTCGGCGCCCGAATCATCCAGGCCGCATTCTTCCTTGAGCCACGAAACGGTCTCCGCCACGTCCGGCTGCGTCGCTGAGAATCCCACCGGCGAAGTGCTTGGCAACCGTTCACTGATCTCCTTCCGCAATTCGCCCACATGCGCCGACAACTCCTGCGTTCGCGCCGGAGCCTCTCCCCGCCAGAACGGAACGCTCGGCGGCGCTCCGTGCGCATCCTGCACCAGCATCCGCCCCGAATTGGTTTCAATGCGATGGATCATCCACGACGTATTCCCCAGCAACATGATGTCGCCGCGATTGCTCTCCACCGCAAAATCTTCATCCACGGTTCCGACGACGACGCCATCGGGTTCAGCGACGACCGTATATAAAGAATTGTCCGGAATCGCCCCGCCACTCGTGATCGCCGCCAGCCGTGCGCCCCGCCGCGCCCGCAACTTTCCATTCACCCGATCCCGATGCACATACGCTCCATACCGCCCGCGCTTCGCGGCAATCCCTTCCGAAAGCATTTCGAGAATGGAATTAAATGTCTCGCGCTTCAGCGCTCGGTAAGGATAAGCGCGCTTCACCAGCGCAAACATCTCAGCCTCATCCCACCCATCGTCAGAAGCAGCGCCAGCAG
Source organism: uncultured Acidobacteriaceae bacterium (assembly GCA_963722365.1). GTDB lineage: Bacteria > Acidobacteriota > Terriglobia > Terriglobales > Acidobacteriaceae > Sulfotelmatobacter. Next base: position 186,457 of record CAVRLM010000008.1, on the reverse strand, counting down.
GAAAACTAGCGCTGGCGCCTGCCCTGAGCGAAGTCGAAGGGTCCTCGCCGGCTGTAGCGAGGGCGTCTCGCCCTCCCATCTTCCCCGGCCCCGCACCCGCCGATGTCCCCGCCGCACAAGCCGCCACAATCTGCTGCGCCAGCACATCCAGAGGCGCCTCCGGAATGATCAACCGGTCCAGATCCCCATGCTTGATCGCCCGCACCAGCGCCGCACACTCCATCAAGTCATCGCGCGTAGTAGCAAAGAATCTTCCCTTCGGAACCGCCCCACGCCAGTGTCCCGACCGCCCCACGCGCTGCAGCGCCACAGCAATCGCCCGCGGCGAATTAATCTGCACCGCCAGATCGACCGTCCCCACATCGATTCCCAACTCCAGCGAGGCCGTCGCCACTAGCACCCGCACCTGCCCCTCTTTCAGCTTCTTCTCCGCTGCCAACCGCAGTTTTCGCGATAGCGATCCGTGATGCGCCGCTACATTCTCTTCCCCAATGCGCTCGCCCAACTCGTGGCACAATCGCTCCGCCATCCGGCGAGTATTCACAAACACCAGCGTCGACCGATGTTGCGACGCCAACTCCACCAACCGGTCGTAAATCGCATCCCACAACTCATTCGACGCCACCGGCCCCAACGGCATCGGCGGCACCTCAATCCCCAAATCCAGCTTCCGCTTATGCCCCACATCGACGATGACTGGATCACTCGGGTGCCCCATCCTAAACTCGCCGTCTTGTGGCGAGATTAGGGTGGGGATGTTCGATGCGGCCCAATCGGACGCTGGCCCATCTCCCACTCTCACCCCAACTAGGGAATGATCGGCTTTAGCCGGTGAGGCTCCGCCTTCCCCGCCACTCCGATTCCCCGTCAAAAAGTGCGCCACTTCCTCAATCGGCTTCTGCGTCGCCGACAACCCAATCCGCACCGGACGCCGATACGTCAGCGCCTCGAGCCGTTCCAACGACAGCGCCAGATGCGCCCCCCGCTTGTCATCCGCCACCGCATGAATTTCGTCAACAATCACCGTCTCAACATCTCGCAAAATCGCCCGGCTCTTGTCCGCAGTCAGCAAAATGTAAAGCGACTCCGGCGTAGTCACCAAAATATGCGGAGGCCGCTTCAACATCGCCCTCCGCTCTGGCATGAGCGTGTCGCCGGTCCGCACCGCCGTACGAATTTCCGGCATCAGCAGCCCACGCTCGCCCGCCAGAGCCAGAATCTCCCCCAGCGGAATCTCCAAATTTTTCTGGATATCGTTGCCCAGTGCCTTGAGTGGAGAAACGTAAAGCACTTCCGTCCGGTCGCTCAGTTCCCCGGCTAGCGCCTTGCGCACCAGCCGGTCGATGCAAGCCAGAAATGCGGCGAGCGTTTTCCCCGACCCAGTGGGTGCGGAAATCAGCGTGGTCCGCCCGGCAAGAATATGCGGCCACCCCTGCTCCTGTGGCTCAGTCGGAGTACCAAACTTCCCCACAAACCACTCCGACACCAGAGGGTGCGCCCACTTCAGCGAATCAGGAAGGAACTGCATCCAAATATTCTAGACCGAACGACGATTTTCGCCAAATGTTCGCCAATCAAAAGATCTTAACCACCAAGGCCACTAAGGTTCACAAAGGAAACCCATCCAATGTGTCGGGGTTCTTCAGAGGGACCTTCGTGAACCTTAGTGTCCTTAGTGTCCTTCGTGGTCATGTTTTTGTCTTCCACCTAAGATGTCTTTGCCGCTAGCGAGTAAAGACCCCCGCGTTGATATGCCAGGTTGCCGATATGCCCCGCCCTAGCGGCTGCAACCCCGGTTTCCACGGGCGCGTTCGGTTCCTTGCGCGACTTGATGCACTCAAAAAAATTCTCTATGTGCGAAATTGTCCCGTCGCGGAAACTGGTTTCTTTGAGAACCGGATTCTGCCCGCCCTGCACGCCTTCGCGATAGACGGCGAACCCTCCGCGATCGATCTTCAACGTCGCCTCCGTCCCGCGGAACTCAAGCCCGCCGTCGTCAATCGAGGAATTCATCATTCCCTCATACACCACATCAAACCCGGGATAGCGGAATGACGCCTGGATTGTGTCCGGACAATCCCACTGTTCGAAAATATATTTGTCCGCAAGCATAAACGCCTGACGTGGCTGGTCAGACTTCATTGCCCAGTGCACCACATCGATCCAATGGGTGAACAAATCAGTCATCGCGCCGCCCCCAAAATTCCAATACCAGCGCCAGTAGTTGAACTTCTCCTCGCTCAAGGCCTGCTCCGGAGCACCACCCAACCACAGCTTCCAATCAAGCGCCTGCGCATCGATCGGCTTCGACGGCCAGTTCCGGTGATAGTTCTGCCACCAATAAGTCCGCACCTGCACCACGCGGCCCAGACTGCCCGCCTGAATCAAGTCCACAGCATCGCGAAAATGAGTCCAACTGCGCTGCTGCATCCCGCACTGCAAAATCTGTTTGCTCGAGCGCACCGCGCGCGTGAGCGCACCGCCTTCTTCCAACGTATGGGTGACCGGTTTCTCCAGGTAAACGTCCTTCCCCGCCGCCAGCGCATCCACCGCCATCCGTACATGCCAATGATCAGGCGACGCAATGATCACCGCATCTACGTCTTTCTCCAGCACCTCGCGGTAATCCAGATGCGTAGTTGCCAAGCCATTGGACCGCTCCTTCACCGCGTCACGGTTGGGCCCGTACACGTCACTCACAGCCACAATCTCGTAAGGGGCGACTTTGTCCGCACAATCGAGCAATCCCTTCATGCGGTGCCCCGATCCAATGACTCCAATGCGAAGCGTATCGTTCGCCCCAAAAACTCGCGTGGATGCCAGCGCGGTAAGTCCACTTGCGATGATGAAACTGCGGCGGCTAATCATCTTGTCAAGCCCTCCGTTCGATTTCTGCGGTTCGAATCCTATCAAGTTTCAGTCTTCCCGTATCAGCATCCGGAAGCTTTATACGTATACGAGAAACTACTTGCGTGAGGAGACTTTTTCGCATCAGATAATGGTACGAAGAGGACTTCCTATTCCTCAGATAACCATCAAGACAGGCCTCAGAACTCCAGACGGACAAGAAGAACTGCTCACCGAATACCTTTGCGACCAGCCAAACTGTCCCAACATTGCGACCCATGTCCTCGGATGCACCATGGAAGTCGGCGCCGCCGCGGCCGTCTGCGATGAGCACGCGCCTCGACCTCAGTCCTGAAGTCCACCTCCAATCAAACAATTCGCTTCTCTATCGCCAATACCTTCCCTGACTTGTCAGCGATATACGTGCCGCGAACTGTACCTTTTGACAGTTCCTTCCCGGGCTAGAGGCTTCTAGCGTGTGGTGGTATCGAGATGAGTATCTCTTTTCTCTCCTGCCATCGCGTAGCAACCTGATTCCCAAAAGGAAGGAAGCATCCCTATGAGCGATTTTGACAAGATTTCACGGTCCATTCTTCCCATCCCAGATGTCCGGCCCTTCAGTTTGACGACCTACGACGCCAGAGACCCCGACACGAAGTACCCACCGATCCGGGACTTGCGGCCCCCCAAAGGCGCTCCGAATGTGTTGATCGTCCTCATCGACGACGCTGGTTTTGGTTCTTCCAGCGCCTTCGGAGGTCCCTGCCAGACCCCCAACGCCGTGCAGTTGGCGGCAAACGGCCTCAAGTTTAATCGCTTTCACACCACCGCCTTGTGCTCGCCCACCCGGCAAGCGCTTTTGACCGGCCGCAACCACCATTCCGCCGGCATGGGAGGCATCACCGAAATCGCCACTGCCGCACCGGGCTATTGTTCGGTACTTCCCAATACGATGTCCCCGTTAGCGCGAACCCTCAAGCTCAACGGCTACTCCACTGCGCAGTTCGGCAAGTGCCATGAAGTGCCCGTCTGGCAAACCAGTCCGAACGGGCCGTTCGACGCCTGGCCCACCGGTGGTGGTGGCTTCGAGTATTTCTACGGCTTCATCGGTGGCGAGGCGAACCAATGGTATCCGTCTCTCTTCGAGGGCACGACGCCGGTTGAGAACAAGAAGACCCCAGAACAGGGTTACCATCTTGTCGACGACATGACGGATAAATGCACGAAATGGATTTCCCAACAGAAGGCCCTTACCCCGGACAAGCCATTCTTCGTCTATTTCGCACCTGGGGCTACTCATGCTCCGCACCACGTGCCCAAGGAATGGGCCGACAAATACAAAGGCAAATTTGACCAGGGCTGGGACAAGCTGCGCGAAGAGACATTCGCTCGGCAGAAGAAACTCGGCGTCATCCCGCCGGATTGTGAACTTACTGCACGCCACTCCGAGATCCCCGCCTGGGATGACATGCCCGAACCCTTCAAACCCGTGCTGCGCCGCGAGATGGAGGTCTATGCCGGATTCTTGGAATACACCGACTACCATGTCGGCAAAATCCTGGACGGCCTCAAGAAGCTCGAAATCCTCGATGACACGCTCGTCTTCTACATCATCGGTGATAACGGCGCCTCGGCTGAGGGATCCATCAACGGCTGCTTCAACGAGATGAGCTACTTCAATGGCCTCCAGTCCATGGAGACTCCTGAGTACTTGGGGCAACGGCTTGACAAACTCGGCGGTCCTGAATCCTACAATCACTACGCCGTGGGCTGGGCCCATGCCTTGGACACTCCCTACCAGTGGACCAAGCAGGTCGCTTCCCACTTTGGCGGCACTCGGAACGGAACCATCGTGCACTGGCCAAAGGGAATCAAAGCAAAAGGCGAGGTCCGATCGCAGTTCCACCATGTGATCGACGTTGCGCCCACCGTCCTCGAAGCAGCGGGACTTCCCCAGCCAATGTCAGTGAATGGCGTGCTACAACACCCCATCGAGGGCGTCAGTATGCTGTACAGCTTCAACGATGCCAAGGCGCCCGACCAGCACGAAACTCAATACTTCGAAATGTTCGGTAATCGCGGCATCTATCACAAAGGCTGGACGGCCGTCACCCACCACAAGACTCCTTGGACGGCCATGAGCGCCAAGTCCACTCCTCTCGATGACGACGTTTGGGAACTGTATGACACCACTAAAGATTGGAGCCAGGCTCGGGACCTCTCCAAGCAGAACCCGGAGAAGTTACATGAATTGCAGCGCCTGTGGCTGATCGAAGCGACCAAATACAATGTGCTGCCAATCGACGACCGGATGGTCGAGAAGATGAATCCCGATACCGCCGGCCGGCCAAAACTCATCAAAGGAAACACGCAGCTTCTGTTTCAAGGGATGGGACGGCTGTCGGAGAACTGCGTCCTCAACATCAAAAACAAGTCGCACTCTGTCACTGCGGAAATCGTTGTGCCGGAGAAGGGCGCCGAGGGCGTCATCATTGCCCAAGGCGCAAACATCGGTGGCTGGAGTCTCTACGCCAAGGATGGCAAACTCAAGTACTGCTACAACTGGGGCGGCTTTAAGAACTTCATGGTGGAAGGCAACACGCTTCCGCCCGGAGAGCACCAGGTGCGCATGGAGTTTTCCTACGCGGGTGGCGGCCTCGGCAAGGGCGGCAAAGTCACCCTGTTTACCGACGGGAAGCCAGTCGGCGAGGGAACCGTTGCAGCAACGCTGGCCATGGTCTTCTCCGCAGACGATGGCCTCGACGTGGGCGAGGACAGCGGCGCCGCCGTTTCCCCCGACTACGGCCCGACCGGCAATTCCTTCAATGGCGTGGTGAAGGGCGTTCTGCTCTCCATCGCCGACGACAAGGGCGAGCACCTCGTTTCGCCGGAAGATGCTCTTCGGGTGGCGATGTCACGGCAGTAAGTCAGACGCACCAAGCAAACGCTGACCGGCAGCCCACGCGCTGCCGGTCATGTCATATGAAAAAGCTACTCATTGTCACCGCCATAGTCGAAGCTCTGACTGGCCTGACTTGCTCGCATATCCTCCAATCGCCATCCGGCTGTTGCTCGGCCCCGAAATCACCCGCATGAGTGTCCTGATCAGTCGACTCACCGGCATCGCCCTCATCGCGTTGGCGGTTGCTTGTTGGCCCGACCTCAACCTGTTCCGCGCATTCTTCGGGATGCTCACCTACAACGTGCTCGCAACGTTGTTTCTCGTCTATGCCGGACTCATCGGGGCGTCGGGCATTCTCCTGTGGCCCGCCGTTGCCCTTCACGCGGGCCTGTCCATCTTTCTTGTTCAAGCCTGGCGGAGGGAACGACGAGCTCCGCACACCAACCTCTAGAACGCTTCCGACTCTCACCTGTCAGAAATCTTTCGACACGAGTGCGCCATCGTGGCTATCGCACTACCAGCGCTCCCGCAACAACCCCACTCCTCCGGAGCATTTCGCTACGATTCATTCCTCGACTCCGCTTGGCTCTCAGCAAAGGCTGCTAAAATTTCGCCGATGGCCAAACTATCCGCACAAGCCCGCGCCCGCAAGATCAAACTTCTTCTCTTCGACGTCGACGGCGTCCTCACCGACGGCAAACTCTTCATCTTCCCCGCCCCCGCCGGAACTCCTCAAAGCGTTCTCGACCAGCGCACCCAGGAGCGCTCCGCGAAACACGCCGGCGAAGGCGGATTCGGCCTGCAAAGCCAATCTTTGATCGAAGCCAAAGGCTTTCACGCCCACGACGGCACTTCGATTTCTCTTGCCCGCCTCGCCGGCATCCGGACCGGCCTCATCACCAAGCGAATCTCCGAAACTGTTGCTCTGCGCGCTCGGGACTTGAAGCTCGAATACGTCCGCCAGGGAATTCAAGACAAGCGCACTGCCTTTGAGGAAATTGTGCAAGACGCAGGCCTGAAACTCGACGAAGCCGCCTTCGTCGGCGACGACGTCATCGACCTCCCCGCCATGCGCGCCGGCGGCCTCTCCATCGCCGTCAAAAACGCCCGTGCCGAAGTGAAGCGCGAGGCCCACTACGTAACGCCCCATGCCGGCGGCGATGGCGCCCTCCGCGACGCCGTAGAATTCATCCTCAAAGCCCAAGGAAAATGGAAAAAGATTGTAGAAGCCTACATCGGCGAGCGCAGCCCCACCGTGCAATAAGGGCCGTCTTCCGTGTTCCTCTGCGTCCCCTGTGGTTTAGATGTTTTGACTCTTCGGGTTTGGTTGAAAGCCGATAGCTGATAGGCCACAAGAAAAAAACCCACCGGATGCTTGCTTGGGGCGTGCTCGGGTCAGCATCCGATGGGCTACCGTTTCTCCTTACTCACCCTGTTGTTTTCAGGAGTATGTAGAAAAATTAAACACCCGATCCCCCCAAAGTTCCGTCTATTTTTGTAAAGCTTTGTAAAACCTTCATCATATCAATCAATGTTCGCAGAGATCTTACAGCGCAATGCAATTCAAAGCACGCGACGAAACCGCTCCACGTTCACCGCAACGCATATAGATTCCCATCCGCGCTTCCCACATAAACCACATCGCCCACCACCACCGGCGACGACAAAATCGATCCCATGCTCATCGTCCGATCCAGTCCCGCCACCATGTCGTCATAGAAATCGGACCGGTATAGCGCCTCCCCATTCGGAGTTCCATCCGCTTTCGTATACGCCGCCCCGTGCTCCTTCATCCCGTCGGTTTCAAACGACCACACCGGCTTGAATTCCGCCAGATCCACCGCGACCAACTTGCCCTGCGTCAGCCCGAAATACACCATCCCTCCCGCAATAGCTGGCGACGAAAACATATACCAGTGGTTAAATCCCACGGAATGCAAAACCGCGCCCGACTTCGCATCCAGTGCATACAGCAGACTCGAATCCGAAGTCACGAAATACACTTTGCCATCCTTCACCGCCGGCGACGACACGATCCACGAACCTTTCGCCCCAAACTCCCATTTCTTCTCGCCGCTCTTAGCGTCCAACGCATAGAGATGTGAATCGCGGCACCCGAAGTACACCAGGCCATCCGCCACCGCGGCAGACGACTGGATCCCCACCTGATTGTGAATGTCCGGATCCTCTCCGGTCTTGAACCGCCACTTCTCCTTCCCCGTCGCCGCGTCCAGCGCATAGAAATAACTATCCCAGCTCCCGACAAACAAAGTCCCATCGGCAATTGCCGGAGAGGCATGCACAACATCGCCGGTCTTGAATTTCCAATTCAACGTCCCCGACGTCGCGTTCAGCGAATAAATGTTCCCATCTCCGCTGCCAAAATACACCGCACCCTTCCACACGACCGGCGACGAAAGATAACAGTCGAACGGATCCGGCATCGTTTCATTGATCGGCTGCACTCCATGCAGATGCTTGCCCGCAAACCGTCTCTCGCCCTCTGTCTTGAACTTCCACTTCAACGCGCCGCTGGACGCATCGACCGCATAAAAATTCCCGTCGTAAGCACCGAAGTAGACCATCCCATCCGCCACCGCCGGGGATGATGGCACCCGGCTCTTCGCCTCGAACTGCCATTGCTGCGCGCCCGATTCTGCCGCGACCGCATAGAAATTTCCATCGCTGCTGCCAAAGTAGACTTTCCCCTGCACTACCGCCGGAGAACTGATCACCATCCCGCCAGTATGAAATTTCCATTTCATCCCGCCCAGGCTCGCCACTCCCTTCGCCTCATACACTCCGCTGTGCGCCGGATTCCCCCGAAACATCCACGCATCCTCGCTAACCGCGGCCACACAACAGAACACTAAAAACCAGCCTACAAAAATGCTCACACGCCACGATTTGCTCATAGTTGTTGGAGTCCTCGCCCATTAGACGCCGCCCCCCAAATTAAGTGAGGAACCAGAATCAGGTTCGAAGATTCGGATCTCGACGATAGGACAGGGATAACAGAAGTTCAGTCGCGAAGCGGCGACAGATTGCAGCCCATGGCGCAAGCCGTGGATGATCGGTGGGAAACCATCAAGCCCCGCAGGAGCGAAAGACAAATCTTCAACCGTATGAGCGCTAAGTCCGCCAACGCAAACAACCCGCCTACAAGGCCGGAGGCTTTGCCGCCATCAATTCCACAAACCGCTTATCCTTCCGCAGTTCGGCAAACTCCGCATCCTTATAGACGTTGTTGAAGTCCTTATACCCGGCTTCCAACGCCTTCTTCAAATACTCCAACGACCGCTCCGCATATCCCATCTTGGCGTACAACTTCGCCACCGTGAAATCGTAGCGCGCCCGGTCTCCCGGACTCGGCAACTGTGCCTGCACCCCGCCCCGCGAAGTCCGCTCAAACACGTCCGGATCGAGCTGCACCGCGTGCTCATATGCCTGCACCGCCGGCTCAAACTCTTTTTTCGCAAATAGCGCCGCGCCCAGATTGCTGAAGAACGACGCCGAGGTCGCGTCGATCGCGATCGCCCTCCGATAGTCTTTTACCGCTGGGCCATATTTCTGTATTTCGTAGAAAACCACGCCCCGGTTGTTGTAGGCATCGGCAAACTTGTGGTCCACTTTGATCGCCTGATCGAACGACTTCTTCGCCTCGCGATACCGCTGCATCATCAACTCGGTGATTCCAATCTTATTCAGCAAGCGAGCCGAGTTCGGTTGCTTGGCCAGCGCCGCGCGATAGTAGTCGAGCGCATCCAGGTAAAGCTTCGAGGCTCGCAGCTGCTCCGCCCGTCCTTCCAGGTCGGACGCCGTCGCATCCGGAGCCGGAGGATCAATCGTCCTCAACAACGGTGGCTTAATCTGTACTTGTTCAGTGTGGGAAGCCTGACCCCATGAGGCGCTCGACAGGGTGCAGACGCAAACGGTGACTACAGCAACCGCAACCAGCAATATCTTCGGGCAGGACGACATGGACCACCCCCAGCCAGTGGACACAATTCTGGCACAGTTTTAGTCAGCCGGCGAAGATTTTTTGTGAGCCCGCTAAAGCCTGAATCCCGAGCCGGAAGCCGAAAGCCCGAGATCTTCAGTGCGGATCATTCTGCCCGCTGTCTGCTGGTTTAGACACCGGAGCTGTGCTTTTGTCATCCTTAAATATCCCGGCGATCTTCCCGAAGATCCCCTTCTTTTTCTTCGCTTGCGGATTATTCGGGTCTTGCCCATTCGCCGCCTCAGCCGCTGCCGGCGGCGGTTGAGGCTGCACTCCCTTATCCCCCCCGCCAAACATCCGCGAGAAGAAGCCTTTCATCCCCTCTTGCGCATCGCAGGTATCGTGCGGCTCGGTTCCCGCCACGAATGCCGAAACATAGTCATCCGGGCACGTCGGAGTCGCCAACCGGTTCGTCGCCTTATCCAGTTGCACGTCCACCACGCCCGTCGGCTGCTGGAAGGGTTTCATGTCGGAATACTGCGGAAGGGCCGACGCCTTCTTCATAAACTCCGCCCAGATCGGCGCCGCCGTCATCGCGCCGCTCAAGCGCAAATCGCTGTAATCGTCGTACCCTACCCACACAATACACAGCAAGTTCGAGGTATACCCCGCAAACCAGCCGTCATGCGAACTGCCCGTCTTCCCCGCCGCCGGAGGAGTAAATCCCCGCAGACGGACGGCCGTATATCCCAATCCGTTGTTAATCACGCCTTCCATCATGTTCGTCATGACGTAGGCTACCCGCGGATCCAGCACCTGCCGCTGGTCCGTCGTATAGTTCGCGATCACGTCACCTTTGCCGTTGCGCACCGAGCGCAGCAAAATCGGCGACAGCCTCACCCCATTGTTGGCAAATGTCGTATACGCGCCCGTCATGTCCAGCGGAGATGCATCGTACGATCCCAGCGCCATCGCCGGCGTCGCCTTCACTGACATGATCCCCGCCGACTTCGCCAGATCCGCCACCTTGTCGTAGCCGACCTCCTCCGCCACCTTCACCGTCGCATTGTTCAGCGACATCGCCAGCGCATACCGCAACGACACGTCGCCGTGATATTCCTCTTTGTAATTGCGCGGCTCGTAAATCTGATCGCCGTAAGCAAAACTCGTCGGTGCATCCGTCACCGTCGAAGCCGGCGTCAGCACCGCCGTCGACCCATCCAGCGCCGTATTCATCGCCGCCGCGTACACAAATGGCTTGAAAATCGATCCCGTCGGCCGCTTCGCCACCGCGTGATTCAGCTGGCTCCAGCCGTAGTCGCGCCCTCCCACCAACGCCAGCACCGCCCCGGTGTGCGGATCAAGTACCACCAACGCGACCTGCGCCTGAGGTCCCGGCATCACTTTCGTCTCAAACTTTTTCCCGACCTTGATCTTCTTGGTCCGTATCTTTTTGACCTGTTCGTCCACCAGCTTGATGCCGGTCTCCACCGCTGACGCGGCCGCCCTCTGCAAATCCGGATCCAGCGTCGTGTATACCCGGTACGACTGGTCATTCAACTCGTTCTCGTTGAACTTACTGATCAACTGGTCGCGCACCATGTCCACGAAGTACGGCGCGTCGCTCGCTTCCACGTTCGGCGGCGCCAACTTCAGCGGCACAGCTTTCGCTTTATCTGCCTGCTCGCGCGTGATCACATGCGTTTCTACCATCGATTCCAGCACCAGGTTCCGCCGCTCCAGGGCTCGCTCCGGATGCCGGTACGGCGACAGATAACTTGGCCGCTGAATCAAGCCTGCCAGCAGAGCCGCCTCGGGCAGCGTGATGTCCTTCAGATCCTTGTTGAAGTACGCCTTCGATGCCTCCGCGAATCCACTGATGGCAAACGATCCCCGCTGTCCCAGGTCCACCCAGTTCGCATAAAACTCGAAAATCTGTTGCTTCGTGAACTTTTGCTCCAGTTCCTCCGCAATCAGCATCTCGGTCAATTTCCGCTTGATAGTCTTTTCCGGCGTCAGGAAGAACCCGCGCGCCAGCTGTTGCGTTAGCGTGGAGCCGCCCTGCTCGCGCCGCTGGTGCACCACGTCGCCCCATACCGCTTCGGCGGTGCGCACAAAATTCACGCCGCTATGCTCGAAGAAGCGCCGGTCTTCAATCGCCAGCACAGCCTGCACCATCGTCGAAGGAATGTCGTTGTACTTGACGATCTGCCGTTTCGAACGCTGTTCCGCGTCGAACAACGCCGTCACCAGTTGCGGCTCCAGCTCATACGCCGACAGATCAGTCCCATTGCTCGTGATTTGGTCGACTTGCCCGTCATGAATGCTGATCCGCGCTGGCTCCGGGCTGTGGTACGACTCTGATCCCGGCGTAATTTCAATTCCATCCTTCACCAGCCGGAATGTACCTAACTTCGACTGCCCGTCTTTATCGGAATACCCCGCCCGCTCCAAATCGGTCTCAATCTCGCGAACCGCAATCTTCTGTCCATCTCTCACCGTTTTCGGCAAGGCATAAATCTTCGCGGAATTGGCAAACACCGGAGAGCGGAAACGCTTCTCAATGATCCTGTCGTACTTGATGTAAAAGTAAGAAAACAGGACCGTAAACGACGCTGCCAGAATCAGGAAGGCCACCAGCGCCGCGCGCAGCACCGGATCGCGCGGAAGCCCGCGGATGCCCTTTCCCGCTTCGCCTCCAAACCTCGGAATCTTGATCTTGATGGTCACGGTTTTGACTGTTTCGACGGCAAGACGCTACAAGCGGAACTCTTCCTCACTCACTCAGACGTCAAGACGGCTCAAAAGGTTTGTATCGCCCCTTCCCCGCCTGGATTTCTACTACCCGGTTCGTCAGAGGGCCGCAGTTCTGCGACGGCGCAACCATGCCAAAGGTGCCTTTATTGTACCCCTCCCACAGAAACGAAAAGAGACCCGCAGTACATGCGGGTCTCTAAGCGGTTAACCAACACTCTTCAATCTACGGCTCATCCGTGACTGCATACCCTGCATTGACAGCTCCCGCGTGGGGCAGGTTGCTGGTCACCGCGCCGCTGGCGTCCACTGCGTACGCGTACTCTCCCGCTAAACTGGAATTTGGCACATCTGCGATGGCGAAGATGTACTGCCCGCTCTGATCAAACTTGCCCACACTCGCGTCCAGTCCCGCGAAAGGTGAGGTCCCCAGTTCCGTCAGCGTTCCTGTCGAAAACGCAAAACCTTCCATCGGATCGTTCACCGTGCTCACGATATCGGACGTCTGATCGAAGGTATAAACGAACTTCCCATTGGGGCTTACTGCCAGATACACCGGCGAACTCAGAGTCGGCACTGGCGAACCGAACGTCGTCAGCCCTCCTCCGGAGGCGATCGAGAACACATAAATATGATTGTCGATCGCTCCGCTGCCGCCCCCATTTTCCGCCGTGATTCCGAACAGAAACTTTCCGCTCGCCTCTCCCGCAATCTGTGCCATGCTGATCGGAAATGGACTGTTCGTTACCGGTGTCAGTACGCCGCTCGACGTGTACGCAAAAGCTGTGATCGTAGTCCCCGTCAGCGCGTATACATATTTCCCCAATCCATCGGTTGCAATCTGGCTTGGAGTGCTTCCCGTCGTCGTCGTTCCGATCGGGGTCAGCGATCCATCATTCGCGTTCACGGTAAACGTTGAGATTCCTGTCGGCACTCCCACAAACAAAACCGCTCCATTCGGATCGGCCGCGATCGTTTCCCCGCTGCCGCTGAGAGTGAGAACCGGGTTCGGAACCGGGCTCAGTGCTCCCGTCGCTGCGTCGATGGAGAAGCCGTACAAGCTCCCATTCGCGAACGGCAGATACAGAAAATTCTTGTTTACGATCGCGATCCCGCCGTTCGCACCCAAGGTATTGACAGGGAAGGTCGGCGAAACAAACGTGGGAATCGGAGCAAACGTCTGCGAGTTCGCGACGTTCAACCCCTCCAGAGCCATCTCGGCCGAGGTGTCATCCATGAAATAAACGAAAGCGGTCTGGCTGATGGTGTTGCCGCCTCCCCCGCCGCCCGAAATGCCGCCGCCCGACGGCGTGCAAGTCGCATTTCCAAACGTCGTGCCACACGTATAGTGGCCGCATCCGATCGTCCACATTGTGCTCAGCACCAAAACAAAACTCAGGAGCAACCGAAATTTCATCGCCATGACTTCTCCCAGGACCCTTCTGGATTCGCGCACTCAGCCAACGCGAAAAGACTTTTTCCCACGCCGATGTTAGGTTCCCTGGTAACCCCCCGACAAGATTACGGAGGTCATTGTCCGACTCTCTGGTTCTCGCGGTGGACGCCGTCGCGCATCGCACTCCAGCCGCGAAGCGGCGAAAGAATGCAGCCCACAACCTGTCCTGAGCTTTTCGAAGGGGCGTAAGCCGCGGGACGACACCCGCCTTGGAAAGGAAAAGCCCCGGCAGGGCGAAAGAGAACTCAGAAACCGAAGGTGAGCTAGAACCCTTTATTCCCGCTCGAAGGAGTGAAATGCAATATGAAGGAATATCCCGGCAAGGTGACAGGCACGCTATACTCCGCCGCCACATACACGGCCGGCGATCCCGGCGTTCCAATCCGCTGAATTGTCACGCTCTCCGGAGCCAGCGTGATCTGATGATCCTGCGCCCGCTTAATAACCTGCTCGATCAACTCCTGGTCGGTCGTGTGCGGATTCGACCCGCCCATCATCGCTACGCTCCGCAGATCATCCTGAAACGAATAGTTCGCCAATTCCGGCGGAGCGATCTGAAATCCCGCGTATACGCAGGCGATAATGACGAGAAACCCGACAATCGCTTTTACTGTTCCCATGTCCCACGATCTGCTCACCAGGACAGGAAACTTTCTTCATCCTGCCCGGCCGAGCAACTCCCGAATAGTTTCCACAACCGCCGTGATCCTAACATCGCGTACTTCGCGAGTCGAACGTAAAACGACCTCCACAGTACCTTCGGTAACCTTCTTTCCCACCGTGATTCTAAAGGGGATTCCCACTAGATCCGCATCCTTGAACTTCACTCCCGGCCTTTCGTCGCGATCATCGAGCACAACGTCGAACCCCGCCGCCTCCAACTGCTTGGCAATGTCCTCCGCAGCCGCCCGCACCGCCTCATCTTTCACATTGACCGGCGCCACCACCACCTCAAACGGCGCGATCGATACCGGCAGCCAGAAGCCGTTCTCATCATTGCTCTGCTCCACTGCCGCCGTCAGAATGCGCTCAATTCCAATTCCATAGCAGCCCATGATCGGCATCACTTCCTTGCCGTTCTTATCGAGTACGCGCGCTCCCATCGACTCCGAATATCGATACCCCAGCTTGAAGATGTGCCCAATCTCGACCGCCGTATCGATCCGCAGCGCCTTCCCGCAGGAAGGACACGCCTCTCCCGCCGTCACTGCGCGCAAATCTGCATACGCCGTCGGATGAAAATCCTTCCCGGGCGTTAGGTTCTTCATGTGGTAGTCCTCTTTATTCGCGCCGGCAATCAGATTCGTCCGCCCTTCCAGCGCCTTGTCCACAAGAAGCACAGGCTTGTCACCCGGATTCTTCAGATCGCGAGCCCACTCAATCCCAAGCGGCCCCAAATAGCCCGCCGGAGACTTGAACAGCTCTTTGATCTCCCCTTCGTCCATCGGACGCGTAGCGATCGCCACTGTCCCATTGAACTTCGCTTCGTTCAGTTGATGATCGCCGCGCATCAGCACCACAATGGCGCGCGACTTCTTCTTCCCCTTCGCATCTACCTCGTCCGCCATGTAGGCCAGCGTCTTAATCTTGTTCTTCGGCGACACTCCCAGAAATTTTGCGACGTCCTCGATCGTCTTCTGCCCCGGCGTGTGCACCAGCAGCGGATTCCCATCGCCCTCCGGTGCAAGATCTCCCCACGCCTCCAGCTTCGAAGTCGCCCTTTCCAGGTTCGCCGCATAATTACATCCATCGCAGCTCACAATCTGATCCTCGCCCGCCGGAGTCCGCACCATGAACTCGTGCGATTCCTTCCCACCCATCGCCCCCGAGTCCGCCTCCACCACCATGTACTTCAACCCGCACCGATCAAAAATCCGGCAGTAGGTCTCGTAATGCTTCTTGTAAGACACATCCAACCCCGCCGCGTCGATGTCGAACGAATACGCGTCCTTCATCATGAACTGCCGCACCCGCAGCAACCCCGACTTCGGCCGCGGCTCATCGCGAAACTTCGGCGTAATCTGATACCAGATCTGCGGCAGTTGCTTGTAACTCCGCAACTCCTTCAGTGCGATCGAGGTCATGACCTCCTCT
Source organism: uncultured Acidobacteriaceae bacterium (assembly GCA_963722365.1). Taxonomy (GTDB): domain Bacteria; phylum Acidobacteriota; class Terriglobia; order Terriglobales; family Acidobacteriaceae; genus Sulfotelmatobacter. The sequence continues at coordinate 170,464 of CAVRLM010000008.1, read as the reverse complement.
TCCGTCATGCCCAGGCACATGTCCGCGCCCTTGCGATCCTTCAGCCGGAAAAGATTCTCCCCCATCAGCGCCCAGCGGCCGGACGCCTCCCAAATCTCCCGCGGATGCAGCACCGGCAAGAAAAATTCCTGCCCGATCTTGTCCATCTCCTCGCGCACAATCCGCGTGATCTTGTTAAACGACCGGTTCCCCAGGAAGAGATAGGAATAAAGCCCCGCCGCCAGCTGCCGGATATACCCCGCCCGCACCAGAAATTTATGCGATGCGACCTCCGCATCCGCCGGCGCCTCCCGCAAGGTAGGAATAAACAATTCAGACCATCGATGCATAGTTGAGTTCCCACACAAAGTAGAATTTGAAATTGTAAATGATGATGCGACAAGATTATGTGGGGGCAGCCGCAATCCTCTGCCCGCCGAGCGCAGCGAGGTTTCCCTTCGTGAACCTTCGTGGTTTCATCGTTTAGAGTCACCCGAAAATCTAGATGACGCGCGCAACGTCCGTCAGCGGAGATCCTAAACTCATATGGGCCATTTACCTCACTGCCAGCTCCCGAAACGAACGGACCTTCTGAGAAAGTTCTGATCACGCAAGGCCACCAGATTGCCCTTAAGAACAGGCCGCGCCAGAACCCACAGGACAGCGCGCCCGTCGGGGGCAATCGTGAAGCAAGAAATTCTTCTCGCCTTTCCCTAACTCTTCTCGCCTTTCTGGTTGGTACAACACCGAGCAACGGTCAGGAGACTCTGCCTCCTTCTGCGGGATCGAACAACACTGGCCCGCCGAGTACTCCCTCTGTAACCAAGGCGACTACCTGCACAGAAAAGAATGGCAGCCCGTGCCCGGAGTGGGTGCACAAGTTGATTGGGCAGTATCCTCCGTCGCCCGAATCGGAGATTCAAACCGAGCGGGACCCTTCATCCGTGCCCTTCTGGACCTACCGAGGCTGGCAAGACCCACCTCTGCGAACAAATAAACAGGTTTCTCATTCGAAGCTATTTCTCGCGGCGCATATCGGCGGAGCCATCGCCATGATCGTCGCCTGCCGCACAAACAATTCTGGGGAAAGTTGTGGATCCGAGGTGCCCGGTGCCGCTGCGATATTCGGAATGGACTACCTGCAGTTTCGCTTTGTCGGCGGCCCGAATGCCATCGGAGCCCCCATCTACGAGATGATCCATTATGGCTTGGCGAGCGCCAGATGATAAGCCGGTCAGCCGTGATTACGAGGCCATTGGCACGCTGGGGTTAGGAGTTGCCGGTAGCCACTCCAGACCCACTATCCCGCCAGCTGCTTCAAAATCTCTTTACCCAATTTCTGCGCTTCCCCAAAAAACTTCTGATACTCCAGAAACAGCCGGTTCAACTCCAGCGCCTTATCGGTCGACGGATGCGCGCGCAGAATCATGTCCCGCACATGCACCGGATTCGGCAGGGTGGCGTCCTCATTCAATTCTTCCAGCGCGACCTTAGGATCATAGTGATACATAAAAGGTATTGTAGCTCCGGAAGCCGATCGTAGCGCCGGCGTCCCGCTGGATGTTTGCCACTCAGGCGCTCACTCAAGTGACTTCCGAGCGGCCGGCGAGTTCTGCGAAAAGTCGCAAAACTGCGTGACCGATTCGGGGGACTACACGCGAGTGAACCGCGGCAATTCTCGGCGACGAAGTTTTTCTGGGCACGCTGAACGCGCACGTGATTGCACTCGATGCGAACCCTGGCAACGTTGTGTGGGACGTGACCGCGGCCGACTATCGCACCGGACACAGTTTCCCCGTCGCGCCGCTCACGGTGAAAGATGTGATCGTGATCGGCGCCTCCCGCAGAGAATATGGCGCGCGGGTTCATCGATGCTATGGAAGGAATTCGTAGCGATCGCAGCTGGCAGCGGCCTGTATGGATTCGGGTTCCCCTGACCAAGTTCTTTGGCTTCTCCTAATTGCTTTCCGCGGTTCACCGGGTTCCCCCGATTGACGGAGCAGCGGGTTCCGTAATAATCTGCGCTTACACCGGAAAGGAGGTGGTCGGATGACAAGTTCTGAAGGTAGTAGTTGGGGTTATCAAAGACCAGGTGAGGTGGCTGAGACTTAGAGCGGTTGCTCTAAGCGGGGTTTCGGGCAGCGTTGATGTACAAACAACGCGCCGGAAGCTACAGCCCGCACACTACCGGTGCAGTAAGGATTGATTCCGCCTGACTCAGGTCGGTCAGGATCGTCGATCAGACGAACCCGGAGTTGCCGTAGAGGCCACGTTAGAGTGACCACCTCTTGGTCAATCCCAAACAGTCCACCGGACGGCTCGCAGTCTTCGCGACTGCGGGCCGTTTGTTTTTTCTGAAGGTCGCCAGCACTTCAAGGTTCATTGAGCGGACGAAGCGCGCTTCGCTGGAATGACTCGGCTTCGATAAAAATGCGCTCGATCATCGGTTCTTTCTCGCGAATACACTTCTCGATGCGCTCAATCGCCAGCTCCAACTGATGAATGTCGAGCCCGCGCTGAAACTGGATATTCACGGTCAAGAGCACCTGGCTAGGCCCCAGTTGCATGGTGAGCAAGTCCCCGACCTTATCGACTGAAGGATCGTCGGTGATGATCTTTCGCACTCGCCGGATTCGGCCACGGTTGGTTCTTTCGCCGATGAGCAGGGCCCCGCTTTCTTTTCCCAGGAAGATGGCCATCGCCGCCAGCAAAAGTCCGATGAGAATGGATGCCACCGGATCGAGATAGGGCTTGTTAAACATGCGGCCCAGAAAGATTCCCAGAAACGCAAGCAGGGCGCCAATCAAGCCGGCGCAATCTTCCAGAAAAACGGTAAAGACCGTCGGATCCTTACTAGTTATGATTTCTTCCCAGGTACTCTCGTCGTGATCGGTACGCGCCCGGAGTTCGCGATACGAAATAATCCACGAATAGAACTCAAATACAGTCGCAAATGCTAATACCGCATAATTCCACCCGGGATGGCCCGTGGGCTGCGGATTCCGAAGATGTGTGATTCCGTCATGGATCGAGAGTCCGCCGCCGATGCCAAAAATGTAGACCGCCACCAGCAGCGAGTAGAAATAGAGCGCCTTTCCATGTCCATAGGGATGCAACTCATCCGCGGGCCGCTGGCTGCGCTTGATCCCAAACAACAGCAGCAGTTCATTTCCAGAGTCGGCGGTCGAGTGGAAAGCTTCCGCGAGCATCGCAGAGCTGCCGGTGAAAGCCGCCGCTGCATACTTGCAGATCGCAATCGCGACGTTGGCGACGATGGCAGCGTAAATGACCTTCTTGGATTCCTGCACGCTCATGGTGTGAGTTTCTCATACCGCGAGAATCGCTCTGCTATTAGTCACATGCGGCGGCTGCGGCGTTGCCTGCGAGTCGGGGGTTGAAACGCAAGTATTTTGCCCTATGAATTTGCGAGGCTAAGCCCGAGGCTTTTTCTTTGGCACGCCCTTCGTGTGACAATCCATGCACTTCATCGTATGGACGTTGTGGGGGCTCTTGGTCGATTTGAAGGTTGTGTCCATCGTCTCGACGTCGCGGCCGCAGTTGGAGAGCCGCGGGTGACAATTTGCGCAGGAAGCGCGCGTCTTCTGCCCGTGTTTTTCGTGACAAGCCAGGCAACTGAGACCTTCGTGAACACCTATCGGCGTGCGGTCATCCCCCGATCCGACCTGACTGGTCGCCAGCGGTGCGTGACATTGGTAGCAGAGGGCCTGGCGCTGGTCTGGGCTGATCTGGATGAGGCGGGCGCCCTCGTACATCTGCGGCATGGGCAGACGGTTGAGCGATACGTAATCCTGTTCGCGGCGATCGAATAGGGCGAGCGAAGGACGCGAGATCTCTTCGCGCGGGCTAGCATCCTGCGGCTTCACTTGCGGACGCGAGAGCGGCGCACCGTGACGGTGCATTTGGTGGCAGGCAAGACACGGGATCGCCGGCTGCTGTTCGAGTTTCTCAGCGACCAGTTTCCATGGGCCGTGTGTGTCGACGGGCGTGACCAAATCGCGAATGCTGCCATCGAAATGCATCGAGTGGCAACGAAGGCAGTCGTCCATCAGAAGTTGCCGCTGATTGTGATCCTTGTCGAGGAAGATGCGCGAGTAAGTGGCGCCGTGGGGTCCGTTCGACCAATCCGCATATTCTTCGCGATGGCACTTGGCACAACGCTCGCTAATCCTCAAGACATCTTCCGTCTTCAATCGAACTTGTTCGGGAACCTCACCCCGCAGATGCGCGACCAGTTGGCGCACGTTTTTCAAATGAAAGTCGGCGTCGACAGTAAGGACGTCGCCATGGCACTCCGAACACGCGATGTTGCGATGCGCGGATTCATGCCAATCGCGATAGGGCTGCCAAATCTCGTGGCAACTGGAGCATGAGCTTCCGCCGGAGTAGCTGTAGTAGAGGCTGGCACCCGGGAGAAGCAGGACGACAAATGCGACCACCGCCGAAGTCGCAACCATACGACACCGAAGAGATCGGCTAGGAGCGGCCATGAGTTCCCTTCCATGACTTCACCAGGTTGTTCGAAGCGTAATAGGCGATGGCCATAATGGTGAGAACCGGATTGAACCCGCCATTGGTGACGTGGACGCTTCCGTCGATGACATAGAGGTTATCGACATCGTGCACGCGGCAGTATTTGTCGACCACGGAGGTTCGCGGATCATTGCCCATGCGACAGGTCCCCGCCTGGTGTTGGCCGCCGCTGGGGCCCTCACGCGAAACCCAGTTGAAAGGGATCGTGGTGGTCGCGCCGGCTTCCAGCAGCCAAGACTCAGCCTTTGCCGAAAGAAACTTCGTGCCGCGCAGATCGTTTTCGTGGCGATGACCTGAGAGACGGACCACTGGAATGCCCCAGGCATCCTTCACCTTGGGGTCGACCTGCACTCGGGACTCGAAGACCGGCATCTCCTGCACTGGGCCCATAACAGAAATGGTGCGCCGGTAATAATTGCGCATGAAATCTTTGCGGGCGGCGCCCCAACTCGGAATGCCGGGTACGCGCATGCCCGCGAACTGATACGGCAGTCGGATGAACTCGTTGGCCAAGAGTCCGCCGCCGACAAAGCCGGGATTGCCGTGGCTGTAGTCGCAGATCGCAATGGATGCGCCGGGGCCAAGGTCGTCGTAAGTCTCTTGCTCGAAGAGGCCGGCAGCGCCGGTGTAGGCGTGACCTTGCAGGTTTCTTCCAACCCAGTCGTAGCGGTTTCCCAATCCGTTGGTGAATCGGCGACTCTTGGAATTCAGCAGCAGGCGAGCCGACTCCGTGGCGGAGGCAGAGACAATTACGAGATCGGCGGTTTGTTCCTGCAGGCGACCGCGAGAATCAAAGTAGGCGACGCCGGTGGCGCGTCCGCGATCAGTGGTGAGAACTTCTTTGGCGATGCACTCCGTGCGCAGCCCGCAGTTGCCGGTCTTGATCGCTTTGGGAATGACCGTGTTTTGAGTGCCGCACTTGGCGTCAACCTCGCAGGCAAAACCCACGCACCAGCGACAGCGCATGCAGGCGCCGCGTCCGTTGTAGGGAACAGAATTCCTGAGCATGGGAATATCGAAAGGATGCAGGCCGAGCCTCTCAGCTGCTGGCTTCAAAATCTGATGTTCGCGGTTCGCGGGCAGCGGAGGCATGGGCAGAGGGCGGCGACGAGGTGCGCGAAAGATGTTGTTCGAATCGTCGCCCGAGACTCCGATTTCCCACTCCGCCTTTTCGTAGTAAGGCTCGAGGTCTGAGTAGCTGATGGGCCAATCCTCAAGCGTGCTGCCTGCAACCAATCCGTAGGTGGAACGAAGGCGAAAATCCTTCTCCATAAATCGCCAAGCCATTGCCCCGTAACTTAGCGTGCCGCCTCCCACGCAAGCGGCATTGTTGCTATAGGCACCTTGATTGGCGCGGACTACTTGCTCCCGACCTTTTGCGTCGACGACCACACGCGGGTTTCGTTCCTCATCCGGGCCGAAGGATGTTCCCAAGACACAGGTGCGCTGGTTGCGCAGATCATCCTTGCGGTCGTCGAAAGGCGTATACCACTTGCCCCGTTCGAGGAGGACCACGGTGAGGCCAGCTTCGGCCAGTTCTTTGGCGACGACGCCGCCTCCGGCGCCGCCACCAATCACGACCGCATTTGCGTGCTTAAGAGACATCCGCTCCACATCCATTGCCGCTCGGCCTCAGGGGCTGAAGCCCGTATTCCTCTTCACCGGTGACGGCACGACTGAAGTCGTGCCCTTCTCCAAGTCTGCCGCTCCGACGTCCCGGCTGCTGCGGCCTCCGTGCTATTGCGCCACACCTACAGCTTTCTGACGTCGTAGCGCAGCCGGCCGCGAAGCGGTGGATACGGCAGGCCGAGCATCTTCCAGCTGACTCCTTCGCGATTGCCTCCATGCCGAGGATCGCCGTAGAAACCCTGCATCGTGTGATCGACCAGACAAGCGAAGAATTCTGAAGAAGAAGCCTGCTTCCAGATGGCGCCGGGCGCTTGGTCACCTTCCAAGCGGCGAAGCAGTTCAATTTGTTCGTCATCTTTCAGATCAATGAAAGCCTTGCCGTAAGAGAGAAGAGCGCTCTGGTCGATGCCCGCAAGCCCGCGGCGATAGGTTTGCTGCAGGTTGTGATACGGCCCGCAAAGCTGGCGGTCGATATAGTTGACGACTCCGGCCCACGCGGCGCCCGCAGCCTGATCGGGCGGGATGATCTGGTCGCTGATTGCCGCCAGCGTTCTGGCTTCGTCGACCGTAAAAAATCGCCACGGAGTCCCGTTCCGGCCACTGCATGCCAAACCCGCGCCCGCTGCGGCCGCGGCTAGGGCCGCCTGCAGGAAGGCTCGGCGGTTCAGTTTGAAGCTGGTTTCCACTTTTCGTTTGTTACATGCAGGAGAGCCGAAGTCTGTGACCGGAATCACCAACGAGCGTGTGACGTTCTAATCTGGACAAATTTGACCCGAGCGGATCACGTGGACATGCATTGGGATATGATTCCTGGCCATGGTGATGATTGATCCTGAACGGGAACGCCGGCGACTTGTCGAGTATTACTCTCAACAGATGGATGGAGAACTGGAAAAAATCGCCGCGCAGGCCTACGACCTTACCGATATCGCGCGCGAGGCTTTGAGAGCAGAGATGACACACCGAGGGTTAACTGCTGCACTCACCGAACATGCTCCGGTGGCGCCTATTCTTTCATCTGTGCCCGGCGACCCTCCGCCGGTGCCTTCTCGGGGCGAACCGTTGGCGGCTGGAGAGTTCGAGATGCAGGACATGGTGACGATTCGCCAGTTCAGGGATTTGCCGGAGGCTCTGTTTGCCAAAGGGAGTCTCGAGTCGGCAGGGGTTGAGTGCTCTCTTCTGGACGACAACATGGTACGTCTCGATTGGTTCATTTCAAATTTGCTCGGCGGAGTGAAGTTGCAGGTGAGGCACGAGGATGCGGAGGTTGCGAAGCAAATTCTAGAGCAGCCCATCCCCGAAAACTTTGAGGTACCCGGAATCGGGAATACGAACAGCCGCGCTGCCCAAAATGCCAGTCCCTTGATGTGAACTTCCGGGAAATCGCTCCAGCAGCATACCTAACTACGTTTGTGAGTGTGCCGATTCCCTTTCACCGCCGCGCCTGGCGTTGCCATTTCTGCGATTCGGAGTGGGAAGACGACGGAATTGATGGCGACGCGCTTGGCCCCCAGTCCTAGAAACGTTTGTTGGGCTATTTGGCCCAAAGCAGGCAGCCGAAGTATCCTTGGCAAGTGTCCAGTTCTGGCGAGTCTTACCTCAATGAACAGCGCGAACGGCGGCGATTGGCGGCAAACTACGCCAGCCAGACTGATGGCGAGTTGCTGCGCCTGGCACGAAGCGCAGAGTCGCTCACAGACTTGGCTTGGGAAGCGCTGGAGGAGGAGATGGACCGCCGGCACTTGAAGTGTCCCGATGACGCGGGCCCAGAGCAGCAGCACGAAATGGAGATTCAGGAACTGGTGACCATCCGTCAGTTCCGCGATCTTCCCGAAGCTTTGCTGGCCAAGGGCTGCCTCGAGTCGGTAGGAATCGAATGTTTTCTGGGGGATGAAAATCTGGTCCGCCTCGATTGGTTCATTTCCAACTTCATTGGCGGAATCAAGCTAAACGTCAGAATCGCTGATGCCGACAACGCCCGCAAGATCCTCGATGAGCCAATTCTCGAAGGCCTCTACGTGCAAGGAGTCGGGCTCTACGAACAACCGCGCTGTCCAAAGTGCCGATCACTGGATGTGAACTTTAGAGAGCTGGATCGGCCGATTGCGTACATGAGCGCTTTCCTTCGCGTGCCGATGCCTATACACCGCCGGGCATGGAGGTGCCATTCGTGCTATGCGGAGTGGGAGGATGGCGCGGTTGATGCCGGCGGCAGTGAGTCCCATTCTTAGGCGACGTTTTCTCCCATCAACGCAGAAAACGCAATGGTGCGCTTGAACTAAGCTTAGAATCCGAGTGGGGCTCTGGGAGGAAATCATGAAAAGCGTTGCTATTTTTATGTTCCTGACCCTGTCCGCGTTTGCCCAGCAAGAAAACGGCACAGTTGCCGCAGCCTGTGGTTCCAAAGACATCAAGTATGAAGCGAAGCTGGACGAATCCCAGCACACGCCGGCACCGCCCGAAGCCGGGAAGGCGTTGGTGTACTTCATCCAGGATATCGGCGCCGTGAACTGCATCGGATCGTGTATGACTACCCGGATTGGGCTCGACGGAACGTGGGTCGGCGCCAATCAGCACAATTCTTATTTTTCGGTGTCCGTGGAACCAGGCGAGCATCACGTGTGCGCCAGTCCGCAATCGCGTCTCTTGCCGAAGCCGTCCCCAAAGTACGCCGGAGTTTTGTTGGCGCTCGCGCACTTCACAGCGGAACCGGGCAAGGTCTATTACTTCCGCGTGCGAAGCTTCGGGAATCCCAACCAGATGAATTTCGATATCGATCCCATCGACAGTGACCAGGCCAAATACTTAATGGCTTACTATCCCCTGAGCATTTCGCATCCCAAGCCGTGAACCGGGGGGCGTTCACCGCAGGAGTGTGCTACTTCATTCCTAGTGTGGCGAAGCCCTTGCGGATTACATCGATGGTATCTTCGGCGAGCTTCAGCGCCGGTAATTCTTCCCGGGCGAACCAACGGACTTCGGAGGCATCGCTGGCAGCGAGCAACTCCCCTCCGATGCGACGGCAGAAAAAATCAATCAGCACATAATGATACTGGACTTGTTCTTCGGGATTGCGCAGGATGCGGTCATAGACTCCAAGAAGATCCTCAGGCTCGACGATGAGTCCGGTCTCTTCGCGAGCCTCGCGGACGGCAGCTTCCCGGATCAGTTCCCCGACTTCCAGCACGCCGCCAGGAATGGACCATTGGGCCTGCAGCGGCGGATGGGCCCGCTTGACCAGGAGCACCCGAGCGCCCTCGATGATGATGGCGCCGACACCGACCAACGGGACTTCGGGAAATTCGCGTTTCATGGCAGATGAACGTTGTGGATTATATCTAGAGGCTGCGAGCGCTCGCTAAGGTGGAGTATGTAGGGCATTTTCATCTTCTAATTGCTAGAATGGCGCCCTAGGGAGCGTACGAATGGCCCTCGAAGAATATAAGCGCAAACGTCGTTTTGAAGAGACACCGGAGCCTCCTCCGAGCCTGCCGAAGAAGGCGGGAAGCCGCTTCGTCGTGCAGAAACATGATGCCACGCGGCTGCACTACGACTTCCGGCTAGAGATGGAAGGGGTGCTGAAATCCTGGGCCGTGCCCAAGGGACCGTCACTCGATCCCGCTGATAAGCGACTGGCCATGCACGTCGAAGATCATCCCGTTTCGTATTTCGATTTTGAAGGGAACATCCCTGAGAACAATTATGGCGCAGGAACGGTGATCGTGTGGGACGTAGGCACGTGGCAACCGCTGTCGCCGGTCGCGGTGGACGGCAACTATAAGCCAGGAACCGAAGCGGAAGCCGCTGCAATGCTCGCCAAGGGCGATCTGAAATTTCGTCTGAACGGGAAACGTCTGAAGGGCGACTTCGCTCTCATCAAGATGAAAGGACGACGTCCCGGAAGCAAAGGAAATGAATGGCTGTTGATCAAGAAGCACGACGACCAGGTCGTTGAAGGATATGACATTGAAGAGTTCGACGATTCCGTACTCAGCGGGCGAAATCTTGATGAGGTCGCCGGAGACTCCGGCTCGAGAGAGTGGAAGAGTCGTCCCACCGGCCGCGGAAAGTTAAAGGCTGCATGGCTGGCCGATGCGGTCGCCAAACTCGATAAGAAGAGAGCCGAGGAGAGCGGCCCCAAAAAAAAACCCCGAACGCGCCCAGCGAGCGCGAAAGACAGAACGCCAAAAGCGCGAAGCAGCAAAAAGAAAGCAGCGTAGCAGCGCCGGCCAATCCAGTAAGCACCAAGCTGCTGAAGGCCAAGTCCTCGGTGCCCACCGTGTCCTCCGTGGTGAAGTCTTCTACGGGTCCCGTCAAGCGCCTTATGCCTTCGACGATCCATCCGATGCTGGCAGAGTCGATTGCAAAACCGTTCGACGACGCAGATTGGCTATTTGAAATCAAATGGGACGGCTATCGCGCGATCGCGTTTATCGAAAACGGCAAGGTGCGATTGGTCTCGCGGAATCAGAATGAACTGACTCCTCGTTATCCTGAGTTGAAAGATATGGCACGCCTCATGAAAGCGAAGACAGCGATCCTCGACGGCGAAGTGGTAGCGCTCGATGCCCACGGTAAGGCCTCGTTCAGCCTGATGCAGCAGCGCACGGGATTTCGTCCCGGAGGCCACAGGGCGGCGGCCAACGAAGATGTGGCGGTTCTGTATTACGCGTTCGACCTGCTGTACCTGGATGGCTTCGACTGGCGGCGGGTGCCGCTGGAGGAACGCAAACGCAAGCTCGGATCAATCCTGGAAATCGGCGATGGCGTTCGCTATTCCGATCACTACGAGGAGCACGGCAATGCGCTGTTCGAGATCGCCCAGCAGAAGGGACTAGAAGGCATCGTCGCGAAAAGGCGATCCAGTTGCTACGAAGAGCGCCGCAGCGGCGACTGGCTCAAAATTAAAATTCGACACCGTCTGGAAGCCGTCATCGGGGGATATACCGAAACCAAAGGCAGTCGCACCCATTTTGGTTCGCTGGTTCTTGGCTTGTACGACAAGGAAGGACGGCTGATCCATGTCGGACAGGCCGGCAGCGGCTTCAATCAGAAATCGCTGGGGGAAATTTCGCAAGTCCTGGAGAAGCTCGAGACCAACAAGAATCCATTCTTCGGAGACGTAGAGGCGCTCCGGAAAGTGAGTTTCGTGAAACCTCAGCTAGTAGCGGAAATCGAGTTCGCCGAATGGACCGGCGGAACCAACCAAGGCAGCGGACCGAAGTTGCGGGCTCCAGTATTTCTGGGCCTGCGCGACGACAAAGATCCAAAAGAATGCCGCTCGTGGATCAGACTGGTTTTAACTGAAAGCCGGTCCGCTACTTGATATCCTTCATCGCCAGCAGCGTGCCATAATCCCGTCCACTCGGATCGACGGCGCGGCCACAACCGCGGCGAACGCATCCCGCACTTCCGGATACTTTGTGACCAGCGCTTTGATGACCGCTATGTTGCTGGCATACGCCGCGTTGGTGTTGGACACATCAGCGGCCTGATACTTCACGATCAGGTCAAGATCACTTCCCACAATCTCCGGAAACACGGCAGTGATCTTGTAGGTCACTGTTCCGGCCGCAAGGTCGACGGTCTTTCCATTCGCGGGAAGGTCCGGCGGCTGCGCGCTCTGCGATTCGTCGTAGAGCTTATCGGTGGCTAACGTGCTCATAAAATTTAATGGAGAAATCAGGCTGCGGGCCTCGCTGTAAAAGAAAAATGCGTTGTGCGCCTGACCTTTCGCCTTGTACTCGCGAGCGCGCGCGAGAAACCAATCGCTGTCGTGTCCGCCAACCTGAGCGGCCTTGATGTACAGTCCGCCCAATTTCCAGTCGGTACCGTCCTGTTGCAGGATCAACGAAACCATGCTGCGCCCTTTGGTCGAGGTCGCGTCCATCAGAACCACTCCGTACTTTCCGGCCGGGAGATTGTCGAGATAAAAGACGGCGCTATTCGCAGTCTGGCCGCTCTTTCCAAAGACGCCGCAATAGAATTCCGCGTGCGGCACCGGCGTTGTACCGTCGAGTAAAAATGTGGATTTCACCGTTCCTTGCGCTCCGGCGAGATCCTGCTGGTGATCCTTAACGGTTCCCTCGATTCCCGCAAAATCGGAGGCCAGGCTGGGCATGGCGTTCTGCCGTAACGAGGCCACATCGCCCTTCACGACCATATCCAGGTAGCGCTGCCCCGCCGCCGTCAGCTTCGTCCGCACCCCCTCGTCCAGATCACTGGCGGTCTGACAGGCCTGCGCCCGAGCATTTTGAGGCGAAAAGGCCAAAATCGATAGCGCAATCCAGAGAGCGATGGAAAAGCAGCGGCAGGCCAGATTCATTGGGAATTCCGCCTTTACTTTCATAGAGTTGGAGGCTTGTTCAGTTTACGCGACTTCTGTTGTCCGCTGTTAAGATTTTGCGCGGGCTAAAATGGTTGACTGCAATCGGTTTGCCAGTGTCCCCACATCGTGCCATAGCATCAAAGTACGCAAGAGATTAGTCTTTAGACGTTCTTCTCAATGGGACGTATGGCGCTGCGGGTGGCTTGCGGCTGCGCCAGTGCTAGAATCTGGTTACAGACTGCCTCGCGGTGTCCCCCCGACATCATATATTTGGGAGAGATGATCATGAGCACGGGATGCAATTTCAAGAAATTCGTTGCCGGAATCGCCCTGTGCGTCGCAGTTGTGTGCCCTGGAGTGATTCAACCAGCAAATGCAGACGCGGTTCATGGGCAGCGGAAGACGAAGAAGCCGACTCCGCCTCCTCCCCTGCCATCCGGACCGACCGGTCCCGTGCAGCAGATCCCGCTTGATTCCATTGCGCCCATGGCTCCGCAAGTGAGTTATCAGAATTCCCAGCTGACCATTGTGGCGCCGAACTCAACGTTGGGCGATATCTTGCGCGCCGTCCGCAAGCAGACGGGCGCAGAGATTGATGTTCCATCGGCTCCGGAGCGGGTTGTGACGCACCTTGGTCCCGGACCAGCGCGCGAGGTCCTGGCTGAACTGCTGAATGGTTCACGCTTTAACTACGTGCTGCTCGGCTCCGCTGCAAATGATGCGCAACTGACTCGCGTAGTGCTGGTCGCAAAATCCGCATCAGATACTGTGGGCCCTAACAACAGTGCGCCGCCTCAGCCTGAACAGCAGCAGGTCAGCGGTGTACCGCCCGGCAATCCCGTATCGACGGCGCAGGAAGCCAATCCTGATGGAGCTGACGCGGAAACCGCCGAAGAGAACACCGATGATAGTGCAGATCAGACAGCTGCAGAGGCTGAGCAGCAGCCTACCGCGCCGGATCAGCCCGGAGTGAAGACTCCCCAGGAAATGCTCCAGGAGATGCAGCAGCGTCAGTTAATGCTGCAGCAGCAGCAGCCTCCGGGACAGCCGCCAGTTCCGGGCGCCGGCGTGCAGCAACGCCCGCCGCAGGAACAGCAATAAAATACAAAGGCCGCGCTTCCCGCGCGGCCTTGTTCATCTCATCTCATAAATTACGGTTTGTTTTCGCGATCAGCCTCGCTATGCGGCACGAGGCGAGCCGTCCGAGTTGATTCGCTGTTTCCCGCTGCTTTCTGAAGGAAGTTCCAATCGCGAGCGATCTCCGTTTCGGAGATGCCTACAGTCGATTTATGCCGCAATTCTGATTGCAAACGGGCTTCCATAAGCTGCCGCACCAGCTCTGGGGGCGCCTTGCCGTTCAGAACGTTGCCGGCTGAGAGGCCAACTTGCACCGTCTGCTCTCCCACCTGCAATTGAAGAACGGGCCTGCCCTGATCGTCGACGTCGGTCTTCGCCTTGGATTGCAGCCTCTCCCAAGCCCGGTCAGCATTCTTTTTCGGACCTTCGGGATAAGCTCCGGCCAGGAAGTGCTTCAGCTCCAGCTGGTAGGCGCGGCGATCCTCGCGGCCCAAGGGAAGGTCTGGATCTCCGCCTACGACGAAAACCATTGCATTGCGCGCGGGTTCGAAATGTCCTGCGCCCGTCGTTACATAGGCTGCTGCCACACATCCGGCAAAAATCGGGCTGACAACAGCACTGGGCACAATATACTTCTTCGACTTCAGGAACGATTCCACCACCCCATGCACGGGTGTGCTGCGAGGCATGCTGCCTGGCACCTGCGAAATGATGATCCGCGAAAATTGCAGCTCCGGATGCCGCTCACCAAACCTTGTAAGCATCTTCGCCATTTGTTTGGGCGTGGTCATCCCCACGTCAGCCACAATGCTGCGATGCAGGGACTTTGGATAATAGAAGTTCAGGACGCTCTTGGCGAAGTCGGCGCAGTTGTTCGAGACCAGGTGGAAATGGGAGCGGTTGGCCGAGTCATTTAGCTTGCGGATCAACGCATCATCCTGAGCCGCGGTCGTTTCGATCTCGAATCCGTAGATCGTGCGGTCGTAGGATGATCCCACCAGCTGGTACCAGTTCCCTCCCGGAGCTCCGCCATTCCTGCCGTCTGGCGCAATCTCCTCGAGATACCGACGGCGGTACCGGTCGCGGAGGAAAAGCGCCATCCGGGCATCGGCGAACAGGGGCACATCTTCAGGACGTTCCACGGCGTACAAGTAAGGGATGAGGGGGATGGCGACCCAATCGTATCCGCCGACGCCGTCGTACCGGCTAATGACCACCCCGGTCTCTCCCGGGGCGCAACGACGAAGAACGACAGGGGTCTCGGCGCATACGCCGGAAAGATAGACTGCGGCATGACCGGTCGCGGTAAAAAATCCCATCGCGCCATAAGGCTCTTCCAGCAGAAGCGTGGCTGACGCCCCCGCGAGAGCGGAGCACAAGGCGAACGTTACAACGATGCCGCAAAAAGCGCGCCGCATTGGCTGCATGTGGCGTGAAGACATGGTTACCCCTGATTCAAACGTAACTTACTAATTTAATAACCCCTTACCCAGAGTTTAGTTGCGGCGAATCGCAAAAACCAAGTTACGGAAGTGTTGCAAATCTAGGAAGGATTTAGCGAGTATTGGAGGCGAATATAAGGCGAATTCACAAGAGGAGCAAACTCTCTCTAGCTACTTTTCTGGGGAGGTTAGAAATTGCGCTTTTGCCCATCTCGCCGCCTCGCTGACCGAGGGGTCTTCGTCAGCGGTCATAGGATCGAGGAGCGGAAGCAATTCTCTGTTCTTACTATTCCCAATGGCGATAGCCACATTCCGGCGAAGTCCCGAGCGCTTAGTCCGCCGGATCGGCGAGCCCCGAAAGACTTCGCGAAATTCCCCTGCAGACATCTGGGCCAACCATTCGAGCGCTGGGTTGACCAGCCCAGGGCGAGCTTGGAATTCAGGCGAACCGGTTACCAGAGCCTTGCGATTCCAGGGGCACACGTCCTGGCAGATATCGCAGCCAAATACATGGCGCCCCATCCCTGCGCGTAGTGCTTCAGGAATTGACCCGCGTTTCTCAATTGTCAGATATGCAATGCATTTGTTGGAGTCGAGCTGGTAGGGCGCAAGGATCGCATCCGTCGGACAGGCATCGATGCAGCGAGTGCAGGTCCCACACCGGTCAGGAGCCGGAACATCGGGCGCAAGTTCGAGTGACGTGAGGATCACGCCCAGAAAAAGCCATGAGCCTTTCTGCTGATTGATGATGCAAGTGTTCTTGCCGATCCAGCCCACGCCCGCATATTTGGCATAGACGCGCTCGACCAGGGGACCGGTGTCGACGTAGCTGCGGGTTGTGAGGGTCGATTGCAACTCGGGCAACACCGTCGCACGCAATGTGGCTTCCACTTGCTTCAGGCGATTCAGCACCGCATCGTGATAATCCTCATGGCTCCACGCATAGCGGGAGATCCAACCTCGGCTCGCATCCGTCTCTTGCGTCGAGGAAGGATGGTCGGTGTTGTAGTTGATGGCGCATACCACGACACTTCGAGCCCACGGCGCAACCCGGGCCAGCGAGCCGCGTTTCAGCTCACCCTGTTCATCGCGCGCCTGCAGGTAACTCATTTCACCGGCGTGTCCAGCGGCAATCCATTCGGGAAAGTACTTGAGTTCGGAGGCGTCAGCGGCGGGAGCAATTCCGGCGAGGTCAAATCCAACCTCTGCCGCGGCCTGCTTGATGATAGCTGTAACGTCGCTGATTCGATGCAAGCAATTTGCCTTGTCGCGCAAAGGTCGTGTTGGCACAATTCTATGCTTTCCACTTGTTACGAGGGCTGACATCCGCCTGGTTTCGGCGCTATGCTTCCCAGCATGTGGACCAAACCGTTCAACAGCTTTATTCTCGCCATCGCGCTCCTTACTTCGTCTGCACCCGCACAGCAAGAGACACCGGCTCTCACGGCTGGGACTCACAGCGGCCCGGATGCGTCGCCCACATCATCGAAAAGTGAGCTGACTCTTTTAGCGTACGCTGATCACAAGCCAATCGTGGTATCGGCAGCGGAACTAAAGGATCTTTCGCGGGTCTCGGTGACGATCCACAATTCGCACACCAATGCAGACGAAGAATATTCCGGGGTTCGCCTTTCGGTTTTGCTTGCCAAGCTGGGGGCACCGTTGGGGAGTGACCTTCGCGGCAAAGCGCTTGCCAACTACATTGTCGCCACCGGTTCCGACGGTTACCGGTCCGTATTGGCGCTAGGCGAGGTCGATCCGAGCTTTCATCCCGGAGAAGTCATCGTCGCCGATACGATGAACGGCAAGCCACTCGACGCGCACTCAGGACCGTTCAAGCTTGTGGTTACGGAAGACAAACATCCAGCCCGTTCAGTGCGAAACCTCATCACGATCGAGCTGAAATCCGCTCAATAGCTCGGCTTCACTTGGGCCGGATACTGCAATCGCATATCAAATGCCGAGTTTCTTCACTTCCTCGTTGTAATACTTCCGGTAGAGGATATCCCACTCTTGCGAGCCTTCGAGGATGGTACGTTTCTGGCTCTCAATCTTCTGGCGGGCTGCGACGTCGATTCTGGCTTCCTGATTCAGCAGGTCTTCGAGAATTTTGCGGGTTTCCTGGCGGATAGTGTTCGGGTCTTCGATGAACTCGACTTCATCCATCTGCTTGAGGACATCGGATACCGCCCGCGCCAGCACGTTCACTTTATCGCGGCTGAGTCTCACAGCACCGCCTTGTACTTGCGCACCAGTTCCGTCTTTACCTTGCGGAACATTTCCTGGTAGTTGGCGCCGCTGTTGCGCATCTCGTCGGAGTAGGCTTCGAGGATGACCCGCACTTCGTCATTGATGCGATCCTCGAGCGAAAGCTCGTCGACCAACGCCGCATTCACGCGCTCGTTCACCGCGGGAACGGCCGTGACCTCAATGAACTTGCCGGCAATCAGTTTCTTGGTGACTTCGCGGGCCAGATAGCCCACATATTCTTTGGAAAAAAGCATTTGTGGATTGGATGTCCTGCGTGCAACAGTTTGTCAGTATGAACCAAAAAGTGTAACACAGCAGAAGCCTGAGCGGAGTGCCGCGCTCCAGCCCGGGCCGCGACCCGCTATGCCTCGTTCGCGGCGCGCACAGTACCCACTTTATGGGCAGACAAATCCGTTATCTGCCTCACTCCAAGTTCACAGGTACACTCGCAAAAGGCGCTGAGAAATACTATCGTCCGAAGCTTGCTAGCAACGTCTCGATGACCGCCGCGACCAGAAAGATGAACACAAAATAAGTGGCAACGCGGCTCGCAGAACGATCTTCTTGCACTCCCGACATGGTTCCTCGCAGGGGTTTTGATATTGGAGGAGACTACCCTCCCACAGATCCACGCGCCGGATTATACAATGTCGCGCACTCGATGCAATCCGACCGTCCTATTACTCGTGCGTGGGACGGGGCGGTTGGTCACGCAAAGTGTAGACAAACTGCCGGATTTCCCGGCGCTCGCGTGCCGCTTTTTGGGCTGATTCTTTAGCGAGCTGGTTATAGATCTGGACTTCCCCTTCGGACTTACTCGTGTCGCCCGACTGCCGATAGACCTGAGCGAGACGATAATGTGCCTCTTCGAGCTTCGGATCGGCATGGATGGCCTGCTGATAGTCGAGAATCGCCTTTGGATAGTCCCTTTTTTCGGAATGGACGATGCCCAGTTGAAGGTAAGCGGCCGCGAACGCCGGATTGAGACGCGTGGCGTTCGCCAAAAGTGACTCCACCTTCGCCGATGTGTCCGTGGGCCCGGCTCGCACTTTCCAAAGTGCCAGAGCGTAATAGTAATTGGCCTCGGCGTTCGCGGGTTGCTGTTGCTCAAAGCGTTGCAGCTTTTGCAGAACCTCGGCAGAGGGCGTGGCTTCAGCCTTTTGCATCTTCCCCAGGAAAAGATATGGACGCGAATCGCTGGGATCGAGGTCGGATGCCGCGCAGATTTGGAGTACGGCCTGATCGTAGGATCCGCGCGCAAACTGGGCTGCCCCAAGTCCAATCAGCATTCGAATAGAACGAGGGAACAGCCGGTTCCCCTTCGTGAAGACTTCCGCGGCTGGCTCGGCAGCGTGATGCAGCAGCAACTCGGAGCCCCAGTCGAACAGATACGTTTCAGTTGGGTCCACTTCAGCAGCCCGTTGGTACTCGCGAACCGCAGCCAGAGAATCTCCCATGAGTTCCTGGACATCGCCCAGCAGATGATGGAGTTCGGCCTTGTCGGATTGCTTCAGTAAGGTCTGTGTCTGATTGCGCGCACTCTCGTAATTTCCCGATCGCGCATTGGCCAACGCCAGAAGGTAGGCGTTCTCGTAGTCCGCCGGCTTGAGTGTCCCAGCTCGCTCGAGGTACACGATCGCTTCGCCGGCTTTGCCATTCTCAACCAGCGCCTTTCCCAAGCGATAGTTCGACTCAAAGCTGGCGGGTTCCCGTTCTGCGTTTGCGCGCAAAGTTTTCTCAGCATCCGATGCGCTTCGATTCTCAGTTCCTGCAGTCTTCCCGAGAGCTACGGTTTCTTTGGCGAGAGCTTCGCGGGTTCGCACTACTGTGTCCGAGCCGTGTCCGCCGAGGCTCGTGGTGTCGGTAACGCCCGCAACCGTAAAACTTGGCTGGTCAAAGAACTCGGGCTGCTGCGATGGTGATCCCTGCGATGACGCGGGTTGAGGCGCAAGGTTTAGGTCGACATGCTTCTCTTCGTTTGGAGCGAGGAAAACGGGCGCGATTTCCGCGACCGAGTATCCCGTCATCTCCGCTCGCAGGCTGTAGACTCCACCCTGAACAGTGGCAAAACTGTAGTTCCCCTGCGAATCGGAATGAACCGTCTGAGTCTGGGCGGATTCTTTGGCCTTCAATTGAATGATGACGCCCGCGACCGGCTTTCCGGATGAGTCGCGAATCACACCGCGCAACGAAGCCGAGTTCTGAGCCTGTAGAGATTGAGCGACGCACGCGAAAACAATAAGCAGGACAACGATTCGGTCGATGGCTCTGGTCGGCTTGTACAACTGAACCCCGTCGAAACAGCCCATGAAGAAAAGCGGTGGACGGGTCAGGGCCCGTCTTGCCTAGTCGGGCATTTTATCCGCCATCCTTGCCGATCGCAACTTCGGCGGCGCATTCGAGCGGACGAGAATCCGCTGGCTAAGCTGGCACGGTCAAAATAGAATGCAATGCTTTGTGACAAGTGATCATTTGCGGCTCAGATCACAAGTGGCGTAACACTAAACATGAAAAAACCTTCCGACATGACGCGACGCGAATTTGTGACCGCCTCTGCGGCTACCCTCGCTATAGGCACGGTGGCGCCAAACTTGTGGGCGCAACCGATTGCCGATCAACAACCGGGCCGCGGGCCCTCTCGCGTCATCATCGACACCGACCCCGGCGTCGACGATGCCTTTGCGTTGCTCTTAGCTATGCGCTCGCCCGAACTCAAGATTGAAGGCATCACCGCCGTTGCCGGAAACGTTCCTTTGGACTTGACGCTGCCCAACGCGCTCCGCATGGTTGAGATCGCCGGACGCGACGACATTCCAGTAGCTGCCGGTGCCAAGGGTCCTCTGCTGCGCCGCCTGGTCACAGCTACCTACGCGCACGGCGAGAACGGCTTGGGCGGAGCGATCTTCCCCGAACCGAAGCGCAAACCCATCCCTGATCCCGCGGCAGATTTTATTCGCCAGACCGTGCGCAAATACCCAGAAGAAATCACGCTCCTCACCATCGGCCCGCTGACCAACATCGCCGCAGCACTAAACTCGGATGCGGACTTGGCGCGCATGGTTCGAGGCTTGGTTATGATGGGTGGATCTTTGTCGGGAGGCAACATCACCCCCGCCGCTGAATTCAATATCTACGTCGATCCGGAGGCTGCGCGCATTGTCTTCCAGTCCGGAATTCCCATCACCATGGTCGGTCTGGACGTGACTCGGAAGACCTCACTCACCGACGAGCACGTCAAGACACTCGAAGTCGCACAAAATCCTGTGAGCCAGGCCGCTGCAACCATTGCGCGCAATGCCATTAATCACAACCGTGAGCGGGGCTTCCTCTCTGGGCCGAACATGCATGACTCCCTCGCCGTGGCGGCTTTTCTCGATCCGTCGATTTTGCAATTTCAGGACTGTTACGTCGACGTCGAAACCACTGGCGAACTCACCGCGGGAGAAACGCTTGGCTACAGTCCCAATGCTGGTGATTTGCGACGGCGTCCTGGAGCGGACAAGAATGCGCCAGTCAACATGCCAATTCGCGGATCGGCGCCCACTCTCGCCTCGACGAGGACATCTCCGGTTCTGCGAGACAATTTTGTGCCGAACGCGAAAGTCGCTGTGGGTGTGGACTCGCCACGATTCTTCGACTTGCTGATCGGCCGTTTGTCAGGAAAGCAGGGAGCGAAATGAGATTGTTCCGGCCGTGGTTCGTAGGAATGTTGCTGTTGACGAGCATTGCAGGCTGCGGACAGCAGTCCTCCTCGGGCAAGCGCAAGATCATCGTCGATCAGGATGCTGCCGGTCCCGGAGGAACCGATCAGCAGTCGATCTTGTTGCTGGTTCAATCTCCACAAACGCAGGTCTTGGGCATAACGGTTGTGACGGGCGATGCCTGGCTCAAAGAAGAGGTCGCGCACACTCTGCGCATGCTCGAGATTATCGGACGGACCGACATTCCGGTGGTCCCCGGAGCCGAGTATCCACTCGTGCGCCGTAAAGAAGAGACGGAACTATGGGAACAGCAGTATGGCGCCGTGCCCTGGGTGGGCGCTTGGACTCCCCGGCTCTATCATCCGCCCGACCAGTTAGGGGACATGCCGGAAGGCAATCCGACCACCAAGCCTCTCGATGAAGATGCGGCGCATTTTCTGGTGCGGATGGTCCACAAATATCCGCACGAAATCACGATCTACGCCGGCGGACCCATGACGAATCTCGCCCTTGCCATCACCATCGACCCTGAGTTCCCCATGCTGGCGAAGGAACTGGTGCTCATGGGCGGCAGCCTGAATCCGGATACCGACGATCCCGAGTTTGTGAACGCTCCGCGGCACGAATTCAATCTCTGGTTCGATCCCGAAGCCGCACATATCGCCCTGACTGCACCATGGAAGAAAATCATTTGCACGACTGTCGATATCTCCGTCAAGACACGCCTGACTCAAGACCTGATCAACCGCGTGAAGGCCGGCAAGACTCCTGCTGCGGGATATGTGGCGGCATATGCTCGTCTATTTGGAAACTACAACTATCTTTGGGATGAACTTGCCGCGCTCGCATGGCTCGATCCAACGCTGATTACTGCAAAAAATATGCGTTATCTGGATATCGACCTCAACCGCGGGGCGGGATACGGAAATACGCTAAGTTGGACGGAACAGGATAAGCCAAAGATCGTCGGGCCTCCAGCTGAAATTCAAGTCGACCTGGATAAGGAAAAGTTCTACAAGATGTTTGTCGACTTGTTGACGGCACCAACCCCGAAGCCGTGACTACTGTTGCAGTTGATCGAGTGCCTGCTTAGCCTGCGCGTGGTCGGGATGCTGTTTGAGCAACTCGAGCAGAACGTCGCGAGCCTTTGGCCGCTCCCCTTCCAGAACATACACGCGCGCCAGATTCATATATGCCTGATCAAAGCCCGGGGCCACGTGAATGCATTGTTCAAAGCTGGCCACCGCTTGATCGCGCCGCTGGGTCACGAGATAAAGAACTCCAAGATTATTTAAGGCCTCCGGATAAACAGGCCGAACTCTTAACGCACGCTGCAAGTATTCGTACGCTTTATCGTTCTCGCCGCCCTGCGCAAATACCATTCCCAGACTGTAGTTTGCTTCTGGATCTTCTGGAGCAACCTCCACCGCGCGCTCCAGAACCTTGCGAGCTTCTTCCCAACGCCTTTGGGAGCGATACGCATTGCCCAAGTTGTCGAGAGACAGCAGGTGCCGCGAATTGAGCCGCAGAGCTTCCAGGAAGCACGGAATCGATTCGTCGACCCGGCCCTCCCGCGTGGCAATCACGCCGAGATTGTTCCATGCGTCCGGCAGCGTATCCGGATAGTTGGCTGGGAGTTTCACACAGCGCTCGAAAGCCTCGCGGGCCGCAGTATTCTTGTCTTGATTCATGTAGACGATTCCAATGCCATAAAGTGCTTCCGCACTCGAAGGATCGTCACGCAGCGCTTGCTGGAATGAGGCTTCCGCCTGATCGAGATATCCGCGCTGGAAAAAGAGCGCGCCGTAAGAAAGATAGTTGCGACCGAAATCGAGCGTGTAAGTCGGACTCGGGAACGGCAGTGCCTTGGCCAACCGCTCGGCTTCGGTCCGCGGGGTTTCGCGCAGGTCCTGATCCACGTGCTCAGCAACCAGCGGACCTTGATATACCTTGACGATGTCGCCATTGCGATCAATCAGAAACGATGTGGGAAGGCTGAGATCGCGGTGACGGTCGAATAATTGGCGATACAGAATGTTGTAGATCGCCGCTACGTCTTGCGAGCCTTGCAGAATCGGAAAGCTAAACTGTGTCGCTGAGTTGCGGACGTTCTGATCGACGGATTCATCCACGTTCACCGCAAGCAGTTCCAAGCCCTTCGCTTTCCAGGCAGTCGAATATTTCTGCAGCGCTCTCAAATGATCCAGGGCTTCAGGAGACTTCTGGGTCCAGAAATTCAAGAGTGTAAGGCCGGCTCGAGTCGAGGAAAGCGCATGGACCTTTCCCGATAAATCGGGCAACGAGAAGTTCGGAGCCGCAGCCGGCGCCAGAAGCCACGTCTCAACGTTAGCGGGCAGCAGTTCGCCTCCGCGATTTCCATCAGGCGGAATAACCGCCCGGCTCTTCGACTGGGTAGCGAACGGTTGCATGCGTGAAGGTTCTAGCCCCTCTTGCACCCAAATCTTGTGATTGATTGGAAGATTGCGCAGTTCCTGCACGAGACCGCTAGGCCAATGAATCGAGGCCCGGACTATTCCCTTTGCCTCTCCAAGCCCGAAGAAAACGTTTTTGCTGTGCTGCGACAGGAATCCGGATCCAGCTTGAAGCATGCGCATCTGGCGGCCCGCACTAGTCTCGATCGTAATGGAAGCACCGATCGCATCGCGGTTGCTTTTCGTACCCTGAAGATGAAACGCAATCGACGGCGGCGGTTCCTCCATCACGTTTTTCAAGATCCTCAACTGCGGCGCGTTGCGGTTTTTCAGGAATAGCTCGAGTCGTCCGTCGCCATCGAAATCGGCCAGAGCAAAGGATCTCCCATCCTCCACGAAATCGAGGCCGATCACAGCCGAAACATCGGAAAACGTTCCATCGCGGTTGTTGGCGTAAAAAACATTTCTCTCATAGCCGCTCCAGGTGCCATCAGAGCGGATGAGTTCGTTGATGGCATTCCATCCCTCCTCGTAGGCGTGCGATGCGCCTGCTTGGTCGGGAGAGAGTGCGACAACCTGCCGCCAGAAAAAACTGTTGAGATCCTGTCGCTGGGGGCCAGAAACCATGCCGTTGGCGATGTAGAGGTCAGGGAACCCGTCATGATCGAAATCAACCGCATCGCTCGACCAGGCCCAGCGCCCCATTCCCACGCCGGCTGCACTCGTCGCCTCCTCGAAGACGGCTCCTCGATTTCGTAGCAGCGAGTTGCCCATCGCATGTTTTTGGTAGAGCGATCGAGTCTTGCTGGAGGACTCTTTCTTGAAGTTGCCCTGCATCGAGATGCGTTCCCCGGCTGCGGTCCACATGTTGCCGACGTAAAGATCTTCAGCACCGTCGTTATCGAAGTCGAGCCAGGCGACGCTCATTCCCGCCCCTACATCTTCTGCCGACATCTCAGATGCAACATCTGTAAATGTGCCATCGCCGCGATTCCGGTAAAGATTCTTGCGCCCGAAATCATTGACCACATAGAGGTCGGGCCAGCCGTCGCTGTTGTAGTCACTCCATCCACAGCAAAAGCTGTAGCGCGTGTTGTTCTGATTCAATCCTGATTCCGCAGTTACGTCGTGAAACGTTCCGTCTCCGTTGTTGCGCATCAGAAAATTCGGCGGCCCGTTTTCCGCATCGTGATACGGCGAGGGATATTTGTACTGTCCAGTTCCCTGGTAGTAGGCGTACAAGCAAAAATAAACGTCGAGTAACCCGTCGCGGTCGTAGTCAGCAGCAGCCGCGCCGGTGAAGGTTCCCTGCGGAGGACTGGCGAAGTGAAAGGCGTCAGGCTTCTGACGAAACTTGCCTCCGCCTTCGTTCACAAACAGCAACGGCCCACTCGCTCGCACGACGATCACATCCTGGCGACCGCGGTTGCTGAAATCCGCAAAAACCGCGCACGCCGTGTTTTCAAGAACTCCCAGCCCCGACGATTCCGTGATGTCTTCAAATGTTCCGTTGCCGCGATTTCGATACAGCCGGTTGGGCAGGCCCGAGGGTTGGCACACGTAGAGATCGTCAAAGCCATCGTCGTCGATGTCCGCGACTGAAACGCCATTGTGTCCGTAGATGTCGATCCCCGATGCGCCGTCGAGCACGGTCCGCCAGTAGTCCGTACCGTGCAGCAATTGCGCCGCGTACGAAGAATTGCCACTCAGCGCGGCCGATGCAATGTCCACATAGACCGGAGCCCTGGAACGCGCCACCATTTCATCGAGCGTCCGCCATGTGCGAATCTGAAACTCACCAGAGGAAGAACGTACCCAGTTCAATTCCCAATTCCCGATTCGCTGCTCCCGGTGAAAGCCCGTTCCACCACCCACGATCTCGTACCGAACCCGAGTCTGCACCGGCGCCGGCAAGGAGCCAGGCGTGCTCCCTTCGACTGCCGCCACATCGATCGCTGTAACCTGGAACTCTGCCGTCACGACTTCGGCGAAATCGTTAAGCCTTGACTGCCATTCGTTGAGAAAAGCTTCGCGCGAAAGTGCGATCTGCTCGGTGAATTTGTTCCGTCGCACCTGAAAAGCCGAACTCTCCCGAACAAGGTTTGATTCAGTCGGACGCACAGATGCGCCAGTAAAGTCGGCCGCCAGAGCCTTCGCAATGGATTGAGAGTCTTTCGCCGATCGCAGCAAACCAAGGCTCCAATCGGCCAGGATCGCGGCGATCTGCTCGGCATACTTTTCCGTGATGAAATCGTCTAGCCCCGGCCGCACTTTCTGCAGTACGAGGTCGAGCGGTCGCTCCGCCCGATAGCGAGGCTGCAGATGATACTCGCCGCCCGCAGCGGATTGATTGGGCGTACGGTACTTCAAGGCGGGAAACGCGCTGCGCCACCATCCGACAGGTGCCATAGCCATGCCTACGCTCTGGCAGAATCGAACGAGAAAATTGCGCCGGCGTAGATCGACGAGTTGGGGCTTCCCGGTCCAGTCCAGACGAATGTCCCTCGATCATTAACTGTGGAACCGAAACTACCATCGGCGTTTGGCACGGTCAAGACAGCGCGCTCGGGCCTGCAAACCGCGTCAACGAGGTTACGGCCGCAGCTATAATCTCCTCATCCCTCGAACGAAACATGCGCATAATGGCCAGGGCCGTACATCGCCGACAGAACTGCTTGTTGACTCTCGCGCTCTTGTCGCTCTGCCTACACCAGAATACGTTTGGCCAAACGACTCCCGCCGCACAGCTATCACAGTCCGACCACGTACAAGCCCATCTCGGCAAGGGCTATGACGCGCTGAAGCAAGACCGTTATGAAGTAGCCGTTGAGGAGTTCCGGGCAGCCTTGACGTTGGATCCCTCGCTCGTTCTGCGAGCGCAGTTCCCTCTCGCCGTCGCCTTGTTCGAGCAACACAAATCCACCGAAGCCCGGAAAGAGTTTGAAGCCGTACGCCGCGAGACTGGAGATCATCCGAACGTCCTGTATTACCTGGGAAGGCTCGATATCGAAGCGCGTGATTTTGCCGGCGCCGTCAAGAACTTGAGTCAGGCCATGTCCAAGCCCCCGTTTCCCGATACGGCGTATTACTTGGGCTTCGCATACTTCAAGCAAGACGACCTTCCTAAGGCCGAGAAGTGGCTCAAAGAGGCCGCGCAACTCAATCCCCGCGATTCCCGCATTCCCTACCAGCTTGGCTTCGTCTATCGCAAGCAAGGACGCGAGGACGAGGCGAAACAATCTCTCTCTCTGTCGGAAGATCTGCATCGCCAAGATGACACCGAGGCTCAGCTTCGCTCAGAATGCGGCGAGAAACTCGACAAGGGCCCGCGCGACGAAGCTCACGCCATCTGCGAGAAGCTCTATCACGACGATGATGCGGAGAGACTCACCGCCCTCGCCATGATTTACGGCCAGCACGGCGATCTGAACGCAGCCCTGAAGCCTTTTCTGCGCGCCGCGGAACTCTCGCCGCAATCTCCGCAGGTGCAATACAACCTCTCGCTGACCTATTTCCAGTTGAACCGGTTTGCGGATGCGCGCGCTCCGCTGGCAAAGGCCCTTAAGCGCTGGCCCGATCTGTTTCCCCTGAACGCTCTCTACGGAGCCGTTCTGGTGAAGCTAGAAGAACCGGATCAGGCAATCGAGGTACTGCGGCACGCGCACGAACTCAACCCGCAGGACACGTCGACCGCAGATTTGCTCTACGTCACGACGCTTAAGCTGGCAGAGAAGAATCAGCAAGTGCACCGGTATCCGGATGCTTTAAATTACTACAAGGAAGCAGCGAAATTCCGCCCGGACAATCCCGAGCCTCATCGAGGGATGGCTGCGACCTATGCGCAAATGGGGAAATCAGCCCAAGCTGCAACCGAACAGCAGGAAGCCGACCGTCTCGGCAACAAATAGTTTGGGGACCTGCTATTTCTTGCCTAGCAATTTAGCTTTGGCCTCGGCCTGTTGTGCTTCTGTAGTTTTGCCCATGCCGGAATAAGCTTGTGCCAGCAAATTGAACACATCCGCGTTCTTCGAGTGTGTTTTGGAAAGCGCTTCCAGCGAAGGAACGGCTTCCGCGAAGTTGCCATTTACGATTTGTGCTCTTGCTAATCCGAGCTGGGCTTCCACGCTGTCGGACTGCAACAGCAACGCGGCTTCAAACTGATCCTCAGCGGCCTTCGCATCTTTTAATTCGAGGTACACCTGCCCCAGCAGCAACCGGGCCGGAAACTGTCCGGGCAAAAGCTTCAGGCTAGATTCCAGCGCATCTCGTGCTCCAGGCGCATCACCGGACTTCTCCATTGCTTGCCCGGCATAGAACGCCGCGATGGCGTCATCGGGACGCGCCTCCATCGCGCGTTTCAAATGTTGTGCCGCTTGACCGTAGTCGCCTGCCTGCAATTCCAACTCTCCGAGTTGGCGTAACGCCGTCGGCGATTTGGGATCAAGCGCAAGCACTTTCTCGAGTGCCGTGCGCGCATCGGCCGGACGATTATCTTCCGAAGCCATCATCGCCGCGTGCAGACAGGTTCTGTTCGTCGATCTTGTCTTTTGGGTCCGGCAGAGACGGTGAAGCGGCAGTAGCATCTTGCTTCCCGTCTTTCGATCCTTCAGCCCCGCCCTCTTTGGCTCGCACCTCTGCCAACATGGCTCGCGATTTTTGCACGCGTGGATCTCCAGCTTCGAACTGATTGTCCAACTCGCCGGCATCCCGCTGCAGATTGTAAAGTTCCGGTCGCGGAGCTTCGATGAACTTGAACCCGTCGCTGCGCACCGATCGCAACGGAGCCCAACCAAACCGCAACGGATAATCTGTTTCCCCGAAGGCAACGCGGCCACCTTCATCCTTCCCGGAAAAGTAGGACTCCAACGATTCGCCATCCCGCCTTTCAGGGGCAGGAGCGCCCGCCAATTCTAGAATCGTCGGAACAATATCAACCGTACGCACCTGTGGCGTAATCGTGCTGCCTGCGCCTCTGCCAGCCGGTAGCTTGACAATCAGAGGAACATGCGTCGTTGAGTCATAGAGAAAAATCCCATGAGTGTCTTCATGGTGTTCTCCCAGACCTTCTCCGTGGTCCCCAACAACCACGATGACCGCGTTACGGTATTTGGCGCCGGTCTTGAGATAGGCGACGAGGTGCGCGAGGGCGGAGTCCGCGTATGCAATTTCGCCATCGTATAAGTGGTCTTTGTAGGTTTGCGAGTACGGCGGCGGCGGTTCGTAGGGATCATGGGGATCGTACAAGTGCACCCACACGAAGTTCGGACCGGTTGGGTGCTTCGTCAGCCAGCTCTCCGCATGCTGCACCACATCCATGCCGCGGCGCTCAAGGCGTCCCCAGCGCGACTTCGTCGGCGTATGCTCGGGAAAGTTGTCGTAAAAATCGAAACCTCGATCGAAGCCCGGCGCCAGCGTCTTGCTGTCGAGAATCACCGCACCGATGAATGCAGCGGTATGGTATCCCCGTGCCTTCAGCATCTCGGCCACTGTGGGATGCGTCGTTGAGAGCGGCACGGCAAAATCCGTTACCCCATGAGAGCCCGGCAACAGCCCGGTCAGGATGCTGGCATGAGACGTGTTCGTGATCGGACTCGGAGTAAAAGCCTCGGTAAAACGCAGGCCGTCTTTCGCCAGCGCATCCAAGGCAGGCGTCGAACCTTTCGCATACCCATAGCAATGAACGTGGTCGGCCCGAAGCGTGTCGATCGTGACCAGGAAGATGTCCGGAGGCGGCGACTTTGCGGGAGTGCTTGAGGCGGCGGTACACAAAGTTCCCAGCAGGCAAATCCCGAGGAGACTGGCAAAAAGCTTCACAGGCTCATCAGCCTAGCACATCGCTAGCCCAGCTCGCCGAAGATGAACACGGGGACTCTGTCGTATAATTTCAGCTTCCCATGTTATCTTTCCGGCTTCTTTCGCTCCTGTGCACAGCCGGCCTTTTCTGCACTCCCAACCTTCAGGCCGCCGTCAAGGCCCCGCCAAACGTCGTGTTCATCACCGTCGATACTCTGCGGGCCGATCATCTTGGCTGCTATGGATATAAGCAGATCCAAACTCCGAACATCGACGCCCTGGCCGCGCACAGCACACGCTTCGAACATGCCTACACCCCGGTACCCGTCACGCTTCCGGCACACACCGCAATCTTCACCGGAACCTATCCCACGCTCAGCGGGATGCACGACTTCAGCGGCAACAAACTAAATCCCAGCCAATCAACTCTGGCATCCGTATTGAAAGAGCGCGGCTATGCGACAGCCGCTGTGATTGGGTCTGCCGTCCTCGACTCACGCTTTGGATTGAATAAGGGCTTCGATTTTTACTACGACCACTTCGACTTCAACCGTCTACAGGAATCGAATCTGGAGGAGATGGAGCGGCCGGGGAATCTCGTCGCCGATGTCGCACTCGACTGGCTTGGCAAGAATTACAAGTCCAGTTTTTTTCTATGGATGCATCTTTACGACCCGCACTATCCGTACCGTCCCCCGGCTCCCTACAGTGAGCAATATAAAGATCGGCCCTACGATGGAGAAATCGCGTTTGCGGATTCGCAAGTCGGACGACTGATCACCTTTCTGAAATCCAAAGGCCTGTACGAGAACACGCTGCTTGTGCTGACGGGAGATCACGGCGAGAGTCTTGGCGAACACGGGGAAAAGTTTCACGGCTTCTTCGTCTACAACGCGACGCTGCATGTCCCCGTTATCGTTCATCTCCCCGGAATTGACGCGCCTAAAACCCTTTCTGAATTGGTGAGCCTTACCGACCTCATGCCTACGGTGCTGCAGGCGTTGAACGTCGACATCCCTCCCCAAGTACAAGGACGGAGCCTGCTCCCGATCATGACGCAAAAAAAGGACGACAACTCGCGCAGTCTCTACGCCGAGACCTTCCTTCCGCGCATCCACTTCAACTGGAGCGAGCTGCGATCCGTTGAAACCGCAAAGTACCAATTCATCCAGGCGCCGAAACCCGAACTCTACGATCTGAGTACCGATCCCGGCGAGACCCATAATCTCTATCCAGAAAAAAAGGCCGTTGGCGAAGAGTTGCACGCCCGCCTCACTGCGCTCATCCACCAGTACAGCGCCGACCATGAACTGGCGGAAAAGACTGGACTTGATCCGGCGCTCATGGAACGGTTGAAATCCTTGGGATATGCCGGTTTCTCGGGGGGAAGCACGTCGACTGCGACCGACACGTCGTTGCCCGATCCCAAAGACCGCATTCAAACCTACGAATTGATTTCAGATGCAATCGCCGAAAGCCAGCACGGCGAGTATCAGAGTTCCACCGAGAAACTTTCCGCCGCGCTCAAGACCGATCCCGCATCGGTGCCCGTCCACTATTTGCTGGGGCTGAACTATTACCGTCTCCGTGAATTTCAAAAAGCCGTCGAAGAATATCAACGCGTGCTGCAACTCAGTCCTGATTACGAACTCGCGGTCTTCAACCTGGGTCTCGCCTATGCACGCACCGGTGATTTCGATCAAGCGATTCAGATGTTGAAGCGCGCCATCGAATTGGATGGCACAAATTTTTCAGCGGCTTACAACCTGGGCGCAGCCTATCTCAAAAAGCAAATGGTCCCTGAGGCTCTGGCCGCATTCCACCAAGCTGCCGCGATCAACCCCGATTACGCTGCCGCCCACCGCGCCTTGGGAGAACTCATGCTCTATCAGGGCCAAGTCGACGAGTCGATCGCCGAATTGCGGCGCGCGTCCGCGCTCGAACCTCACAACGCGGGCACACACGCTGCTCTGGCAAAAGCCCTGACGGCCAAGGGTCTGACCGCCGAGGCGGAAGAGGAGATGCGCAAGGCCCAGCACGCCAACGACGGGACGGACCAGAACTGATGCGTCCTGCGCAGAAGAGCTCTCAGAATTTCTTCGCAGGCTTCCGTAGGGCTCCCAGCATTCTGCCCTGTCTCTGCCTGCTTCTGACATTCCCACAGCTTATCGCGCAGACCAAGCCCAGTACCCGCAAGCCCGCGCCGAATGTCATCCTCATCACCATCGACACAGTCCGAGCTGACCATTTGGGATGCTATGGCTACAAAAACATTCAGACCCCGACAATCGATGCACTGAGCCGAGACGCAGTCGTTTTCGATCGGGCGATCTCCCAGGTTCCTCTGACCTGGCCTTCCCATGCCGCGATTCTCACCGGCCTGTATCCGTTCCAGAACGGGGTGCAGGATTTCACCGGCCAACCCCTTGACGCACGCTTCCGGTCCGTGGCCCAGGCATTCAAGCAGAAGGGTTACGCGACGGGTGCAGTTGTCAGCGCGTTTGTTTTGGACCGGAGTTGGGGATTAGCTCGCGGCTTTGATTTCTACGACGACGCCTTCGCTCCCGAGGCATTTGCCAATCGCGATCTCGGACTTGTCGACCGGCGCGCGGGAGAAAGCGTCGACCATGCCCTCACCTGGTTGAAGAAGAATCCGCACCGGCCTTTCTTCTTTTGGCTACATCTTTACGACCCGCATAGCCCGTACGATCCGCCTGAGCCGTATCGCAGCCAGTATCAAGGGCACTTATACGACGGCGAGATTGCCTATGCCGATCACGAACTGGGACGTTTGATGGATTGGCTCAAACGCAACCATCTTTATGATTCAAGCTTGATTGTCTTTTTGAGCGATCATGGCGAGTCGCTGGGGGAACACGGCGAGCACGAACATGGATTCTTTGTTTACAACTCCACCGTACACGTGCCCCTTATCGTCAAACCGCCTGCTGGAAGCGGGGTTCGGCCTGGCAGAGCGTCTCGCCCGGTGGAAACCACCGCCGTCGCGCCTACCTTAATTCGAACCGCCGGAATCCATGACGCAGTCGAAAAGCAATTCTCATCCTCGACACTGCTCCAACCCGATGCGTCCGCTGACGAAACCGCTTACAGCGAGACATTCTACCCATTCAGTTCCTTCGGATGGAGTCCGCTGCACGCGTTGGAGACTGGCCGCTTTCACTACATCGAGGCTCCCCAAGCCGAACTCTATGACCTGACAGCTGACCCTGACGAGACAAACAATCTGGCAACTGGGCAGGCCGCCACGTCGGCAGTTCTCAAGGACAAACTGCAATCGTTGCTCCGCAAGCGTCCCTACACGCCGACAACCGACAGTAGCTCTGGGCTAAGTCCAGACGCGCTCGAGAAATTGCGAGCCCTTGGTTACGTCGCTTATCGCTCGCCCGTGTCGGCCGATGCTCTCGCCGCCGGCCTAGCCGACCCGAAGACAAAGCTGTGGGAGTTCAATTCCATCCTCGAAGCCGAAGATGCTCTGCGCGCCGGAGATGTCACTAAAGGCCGTACTCTTCTCTTGCAGGTCCGCGAGAAAGATCCCCAGATGTACGTTGTCCCTTTCGTGCTCGGGGAGACCGCGCTTGGCCAGCAGCACTGGGAGGAAGCCGCTGCTGAACTCCGCAAGTGTCTCGAACTCAATCCGCACTTTGACCAAGCCATGCTCGGCCTTGGACGCGCCCTAATCTTTCTGGGAAAAACCGACGAGGCCCGGCAATGGTCGAAAAGCGCGATTCAGTATAACCCTGAGAATTACCGCGCATGGTACCAACTGGGCTTTATTGATGCCCGCACCGATAAGAAGCAAGCAATCGCAGATTACGAAAAAGCGGTCTCCATCCAACCCAGCTTTGCTCCCCTGCGGCGTGACTTGGGACTGCTGCAGTTCCAGGAAGCCAACTATCCGGAAGCTGCCACGCATCTCTCCCGCGCTATCGAACTGGGGATTAAGGAAGCCAATCTCTACAATTCTCTAGGAATCTCGTACAGCCGCACGGGACACCTTCGCTCGGCTGTGACGAGTTACAAAGAGGCACTCAAACTCGCTCCAGATATGGCGCAAACGCACCTCAACCTTGGCTTCGCCTACGAACGGCTGAACGAAAAAGCCCTAGCTGCCGCTGAATATCAGCGGGCCTGCCAGCTCCAAGCAGATCTTTGCGACCTCATCAAGAAACACGCCCAATAGCTAATTCGGAACTGCCGCCGGCGCCGTCGACGATTCCAGCTTCTGCAACACTTGTCTGGCCTGCGGGCTGAACGAACTGTCCGGCAACTTGGCCAGAAGTTCGCGAAGTTGCGATGCTGCAGCGTCCTTGCGTCCCTCTTGCAACAGCAGATTCACGAGTTGAAGCCGGTACTGCGCCTTGGTGGGATCAAGTTGAATAGCTCTGAGCAAAGCCGCCTCGGCCAAAGCAGTCTTCTTCAGGCGCATGTTCAGCGAGCCCAGCAGAAACTGGCCAAAGCCGGAATCAGGCTGACGCCGCAAACCTTCATCGAGAAACTGTTGGGCGTCGGTCAACTGGTTAGTCAGCATGCAAACGTTGCTGAGATTGAAATAGCCGTTAGCATCGCTCTGATTGAGCTTCACAACTTGTTCAAACTCGCGCCGCGCATTCACAAAATCAGACTTGCTCACGTAAGCAGAGCCCAGATTATTGTGCGCGATGTAAAAGTCCGGCGAGATAGCCACCGCCTTCAAGTAGTGACGAATCGCCTCGTCCCCCTTGCCTCCCGCATCTGCCGCAAGCCCCTTCTCAAATTCCTTCACCGCCTTCTTGGGGAAGCGCTCGGAGTATTCGTGCAAATCAATAATGTTCGGATTCGATCCGCCCGGCGGGGCCACCGGATCAGTCTTAACTGTTTTCTTGGGAACAAGCGTGAGTGTGACATAAACCGTAGGAGATTGCATGTTCGGATCAATTACAACCTCGCGACGTATCGGTTCGTAATGTTCGTCGTTCACCACCACGTAATAGGGATTGGGCCCGAGGTTGTGGAAGCCAAACGTTCCGGAGGAGTCGGCATAGACACTGTCCATAGGAGCCCCGCGGACCTCCAGTGTCACAAGGATGCTCTCCGGCGGCGAATCGCCTCGCGCGACGGTGATCTGTCCGACAATATTGCCGAGAATTTGTTGCTGGCCGGAAGCAGCGAGCGGCACCGCAAGGAGCAGCCAACTAAACGCTAGACGGGCTTGCTTGCACATCGGTACACCGTGAAGCAGCGTGAGAAGAAATAGGGCCTGTTCTTAAGATCAGAACAAGCCCCAATATTACTCTAGTTGTCCTTCCCGCTAGAAGCTGAGTTTGACGGAGAATTGCATGTTGCGGGGGTTCAGTGTTCCCGCAGCTTGGCCGAAGTTTTCGAACGTCGTATGGTTGGCAGCACCGCCACCCGAAGTTGCCAGCAGGAAGTTCGCGCGGTTAAACACGTTGA
This sequence comes from uncultured Acidobacteriaceae bacterium, assembly GCA_963722365.1. Lineage (GTDB taxonomy): Bacteria > Acidobacteriota > Terriglobia > Terriglobales > Acidobacteriaceae > Sulfotelmatobacter. Next base: position 135,831 of record CAVRLM010000008.1, on the reverse strand, counting down.
ATGCCTGCCACTCGAACTTCAGATTGGCTCGCTCGGTAAGTTTGAAAACTTTTCCCAAGGTCATGTCTGCATACCACTGGCCAGGCCCAAGAAATTGGTTCCGGCCCATGGTGCCGACGCAGCCCAGACACGGTGCCGAAAGAACCGGCAGACCGGCTTGGGTCGTGTTGGATCCGCAGCCGCTGCCAGGAGTCGCGTTCACCAGCGGTGCGCTTCCCGGACACCATCCTAGCGCCCAAGTCTTTCGCGATTCGTTGCCGAATTGCGCGATGCTGCTGTTTGGGCGATCATTCTTGCCTGCGTCCAAGTTGAAATCGCCACCAATGTTCACGCATGTTCCATTAGCAATACTGGCCGCATCGCAAGAAGAGGAGCCAGGAGCTCCAGTTGTCGGGTCAATAATGCGGAGTTTGCGGCTGGCTGAGGTGTAAGGAGACCAGTGGGCTCCGGTTTGGAAAGCCCAAATCCCACTGTACTGCCAACCGCCTAAGACTGCACCCATCACTCCGTGCAGGTTTTTGCCGGGCAATTGATAGACGTAGTTGAAGGTGAGACGCTGACGAATGTCGAAGACTGAGTTACCGCGGTCTAAGCCTGGTATCGACGGGTCGGTTGAATACCCGTCACCTCCGGCTCCGCCACTGGCAGTGGTCGCACCGCTGTGCCACGTAGAACCTTCGTCGATTACGTGGCTGTAGGTGTAACTGGCATTGAACAACAATCCATTTCCCATCTGCCGTTTTAGAGAAGCCTGCAGTCCGTGGTACGCGGAGTTCACCGCATTCTGCCAGTTACGCAAGGCTGCATAGTTGCTGTTGGGACGGCCGGTAGTGTTGATATCTGTGATGGCACTGCACACGTTTCTTCCCAGATTGTCGGTCACACAGGTACCGGACGGTAACAAACCACCCGCTTGACGATTGATGTCTTGGGCACGAAACAGCTTGTGGCTGATCGTCCCGACGTAATCAACCTCCAATACCATCTTAGGGGTAATTTGCCGCTGTACGCTGAGGAAGTCGTTGTACACATATGGATCGCGAATTCCTTGCGGGAGCACGATGCCCGTCAAGCTCGCCAAGTCAGGATTGAATGATGCCCAACCTCCGATGTTGCCCGCAGCTTGCGCACCGGAACCCATGCCGGGATTCGTGGGTGGGCCGGTGAAAGTCGGGGTTACGCCTACCGCTGGGGTGCAACTGGTCGATGTGCAGGTCGTAGGACCGTAAACCACCGTGTCACCGAGGCCGTTCAGGAAATTCTGAGCCGAGTTAAAGGAATAGTAGGGAGGGTCCCACCGAGAGTTGGAGAGGGGGTTGTACAGTGTGCTCTCATAAGAGACGCCAAAGCCTCCGCGCAACGATGTCTTGCCATCTCCGAATACATCCCATGCAAAGCCCACACGGGGGCCAAAGTCATTGTGATCCGGAGCCCCGAGAGTCTTGGATGGGGCAAATCCACCCGGACCGCACACTCCTGCTAGCACCTGGCTGCTCAGCACAGAAACTGTGCTGGGATTGCAGCTAGATAAGTATGCATGAGTCACCGGATCTGTCGCGTCGCTGAATGGAACATTGGCATTGGCGATCTGCTGAGTCGTCCCTTGCCCCGGTCCCATGATGAATGTAGTGGCGAGGTTGTTTTCTTCGACGTGACGCGTGAAGATGTCGTAGCGGATGCCCAGATTCAGGGTCACGCGCTTCGAGACCTTCCAGTCATCCTGGAAATATGTGCCGAATTCCACGTTGCGCCAGTGGCGAACATTGGTCGCCAATTGTGCCGGATTGCCATTCGCGAAACCCGGATCCACGCCAGCAGCCTCTCCCGCAGGGGAGTCGGCTGCGAAATAGATCGGATCGAACATTTCGTACGACGGCCGGGCGACGTTGAACTCGCTGTTCTCAAGATTGCGTTTGAAATCGACCCCCACCTTGATGCTGTGCTTTCCGTGGCTGATCGAGACCATGTCGCCGTAGCTGTAGTCGTGCTCCTTGAAAAACTGAGGATAGCCGCTGTAAGATCCGAAGCCCGCAGTGCCGTCGTCGAAGTAAATCGAAGGTACCCCGGGTTTGGAGGTCGTGATGCCGGTATTGTTTTGCGTGTAGCCTACCCGAAGTTCATTGACTATTGAGGCGTTGAACGTGTGCACAAAGCTCAACTGCCCATTCGGGAAGAAGCTTCTGGAGGGGTTGCTAAAACCACGCGTGCAAGCTGAGTCGCAGGGGCCGTAATTGTCCGTCGAGTGGAACCAGTTAAACTGCGCGAACATCCGGTTGCTGGCATTCCAGTTGTAATCTAATCGGGCAGACGCTTCATTCCCGTTGAAAAGGTTTCCAAGGGATTGGGTCTGCGTATTGAAAATCGCCGTGCTGCTGTTGATAAAAGCCGCGGTACGCGAAGCGGACCCCGTCTGAAGCCCAGGAATAGAAGTGCAGCCCTCTCCTGCCATGATGGCTCGATCGGTCGCCGTCACGCCTAACACGGTAGCTGCCCTCGCAGCGATCAGAGGACTATTGAAATCCGAGCATAACCAACTTGTGTAGTCGGGGGTTCCGGCAGGTACCAAGCCATAAGCCTGCGTAGTTCCAGGTACATATTGATCCAGGGTTGACTGCTGCGTTCCCGGAATGGATGGCGCAAAATTCTGATACAGCAACGCCGCTACAGAATTCGGTTGCCCTGCGATCACAGCCTGCCGCCATTCCGGCGACTCTACGGTAATGGTCTGCGGCGTACCGGAGGTGATGAAACGGTCGCCCTGGTACGAACCAAAGAAGAAGAGCTTGTCCTTGATGATCGCGCCGCCGAAAGTGCCGCCAAATTGATTGAAGTGCAACGGCGGCTTTGCTACCCCTTGCTGATTCAAGAAGAACGAATTCGCATCAAACATGTCGTTGCGAAGATACTCCCAGACGCTACCGTGATAGGAGTTTGTGCCGGACTTGGTCACGAGATTGTTAACGCTACCGGCGCTGTTTCCATACTGCGCCGACATGTTCAACTGCAACTGCTGGAACTCCTGCACCGTGTCTTCGATCGGCGTGTTGTTGACGCCGCCGCTCAAGCCTTTATTGGCGACACCATTGATGAGGAACCCATTGAAGTCTTCGCGTAAACCATTGACGACCGTCCCGTGACCATTTTCAAAGTCCACGCCATTCACGTTCACGGCGCCGGGAGCCTGCTGCATCAGGTCGTAGACGTTCCGGCCGTTGAGCGGGAGATTTTCGATTTGCGTCGCGCTGACAGTCGTGGCCAGCTTGGCATCTTCCGTGTTGATCTGCGAGGCCTCGCCAGTCACTTCGACGACTTCGCGCGCTTGCCCCAAGGTCATTTTCGCGTCGACGTGGGCGATCGTGCCCGCATTCAGTGTTACTCCGACGTTGCTGTAAGTCTTGAAGCCCGCGGCTTCAACCGTGATCTTGTACGTACCGGGAGGGAGTTCCGGGATAGAGTACGAGCCGGTCGCATTGCTGGTTGCTGTCACCGACAAGCCGGTGGCTTGATTGTGATACTGTGATCTTGGCATTGGCAACGGCGGCGCCAGAAGGGTCTGTGACCGTACCGGCAAACTGACCGTTTTGAATCTGCGCCATTGCGCCCAGCGCAAACAGCACAACCAACAGCGAAATCAGACAACATCGCAGCTTTGTCATTGGCTCCCTCGATGCAACGTTTAAGTGGTAGTGCCAACAGCCCCAGCAAACAGACAGATTCACGAAACAGGCTTCAAGAAACAGTCGTCCGTGAAATGTGCGGCATTGTGCGACAGTCTGATAACGACTGTCAAGAAATGTTTAAGGCTTTTATTCTTATCAACCTAAAGCCCCCTTCAATGCAGGCTGCCAATTCGTCTGTAGGGTGTCCCACGCTCGATCAATACCGCTCCTCAAGTCTCTCCTAACCCACGTATCACTAGGGGAAAGAGCAACTTACGGCCGCGCAGCAGGCCGGGAGGCTTGAGTTAGCGTTCGAACCTCCTCGCGGGCAATCACAAGTTTTCGATGATGCCGATCAGAAGTTTGCTTGGACGGAGGCTAGCTTGGATCTACCTGGTTGTTGAGGAAGCCTGTTTCGGTCGAGATACCTTCACAGGTCCCCTACCTTCTTCTATCGTCAGCTCCTGGTCCGCTCCCTGAGTTCCGATCCGGTCAACCACGCCTGACGGCCAGTGCACCACAATCGACTCGACTTGGGTGTCCGACCCCAGGCCGAAGTGCAATCGGGGATCGCTAGCCGATTCAAAACTGGAATTGGCTCGGACCTCGGCAGACTGGGTCAGCCCCCTGGCCTTCACCTCTACGCGCGCTCCGAACCCGTCATGATTCGAGCGCACGCCCACGGTCTTGATCCGTAGCCAATGTCCTTCGGGTTCAGTCCGATTGCGAAGCAGCAGAGGAGGAGAGTCCAGAACGGTGACCAGCAAGTCTTCTCGTCCATCGTTGAAAAAATCCGCGGTCGCGGCGCCGCGCCCCACGTAACGGCGCGACATAGCGGCACCGGCGTGCATCCCGATCTCTTCGAACTTTCCATTTCTCAGGTTGCGGAATAGCAGTGGCCGCTCTGCATAAGTGACGCCGAAGGAGTGCTGATCGACTTGAGGATTCACGTGCCCATCGGCAATGAAAATATCCTTCCACCCGTCGTTATCCAAATCGAGAAACTTAACCCCATATCCCAGAAACGGGGTGCTGACGGGACCGAAGTCAGAGGGCCCGGCCAAGTCCGTAAATTCCCCGGTGTGGTCGTTGTGGTAAAGGTTATTCGTGTCGTCGGAGAAATTTGCCTTCGCAATGTCGGGCCAACCATCGTTATCGTAATCAGCAGAATCGATCCCCATCCCCGCCTGTTCTCGCCCGTCGCCACTGTAAGCCACCCCGGCCTCTGCGCCTACTTCGGTGAACCCGCCCTTGCAGTCGCCGTGATAAAGCATACTGGGGGTCGAGTCATCGGCGACATACAGATCGAGACATCCGTCGAGGTCATAATCCAGCCACATCACGCCAAGTCCGTAGTACGCGCCGGGATCGATGTTTAGCTTTTCCGTAACGTCGGTGAATGTACCGTCTCCGTTGTTGTGATAGAGCCGGTCTCGGGCGCCCTTTAAGCCACGCGGACCGCACGAGACCGCGATACCTCGATACTGGCAGAATGGTCCTTGCCCGAATTCCGGCAGGTGTTCAAGATCGAGATCCACGTAGTTGGCTACGTACAGATCCAGGTTGCCATCGTTGTCATAGTCGCCGAAGGCAGCACTGGTGCCCCAACGTCCCGTATTGCCGACTCCCGCCTTCGCCGTCACGTCAGTAAACGTGCCGTCTCCATTGTTGTGGTAGAGCACTGCGCCATCGAGATAGGTGATGTAGAGATCCTCGTGACCATCATTGTCGTAGTCGCCCACAGCGGCGCCGAAGCCCCACCCACAATGATTAATCCCCGATTTCGTGGTCACATCCGTGAAGGTGCCGTCACCATTGTTGTGGTAAAGCTTGCTGGGGTGGCACTTGCCCGCCTTCATATCGGCGAGAGTCGAGCCGTTCACCAGGAAGATGTCCATCCACCCATCGTTGTCGTAATCAAGAACCGCGACCCCGCCGCACATGGATTCCTGAATGTAGCGTTTACCGGGATCTCCGCAGGTCAATTGAAAATCAATTCCCGCCGCCCGGGTCACATCCGCGAAAGAAATCGCCGCAGAAGAAGGTGTCTTTTGCGGATGCGGGGTTCGGGAAGCCTGCCCACGGGACGCTGAGATTTTTTGAGAATAGGCAAGGCGCGGCAGACCCACAACCATCGTCCCGGCAAAGACGAAGACCCACGTCAGCCCCAACAATCTCGGCCTCTGCATCATTGGACTGGTCCGCTCGCCATTCCACCCGTTACAGGCTGAGCTTTTTTGAGGGCAGAGAACGTCTCGAATTCATGCTTGGCTTCTTCTTTGTTGCCTAGCTTTTCGAGGACACGCGCCAACTGATAATGCGGGCTCGGATCCGACGGTTTTAATTCAATGGCCCGCCGTAGCGGAGGCACCGCCGCGTCCGCATCGCCCTGCAGAAAAAGCGCCTTGCCCAGATCGTACGATGCATTCGCATTCTGCGGATCAATTTCGATCGCCCGCTTCAAATGAATGACAGCAGACTTCCAATCCCCGGCTGCAACCAGGCAGTGACCCAGTTGATACAGCACGGTTGGATTATTCGGCCCACGCTGCAGTTCCTTCTCGTACTCTGCAATCGCTTCGTCGTTCCGGCCTAAACTCGCATACGCAAAGCCCAGATGGTAGTGTCCCAGCGGAAACACCGGATCAATCTTCAGAGCCGCCTGAAACTGTTCAACCGCTTGTGTGCTTCGATTTGTATTTTGATACGCACGCCCAAGCAGAACGTGAGCCAGCGCCGCCTTCGGATCAATCTTGACAGCCTTTTCCAAGGCGTTTGTAGCATCCGGATACTTATCGTCGGATAGCAGAACGAGTGCCAAGTCGAAGTGGATATCGAAGGACATAGCGTCCAGACTCTCCGCCTGCTTCAACTGTGAGACGGCAAGATCGTTCCGATGCTGTTTGAAATAGACCAGTCCGAGCCAGTGCAGTAGCTCTGAATCCTTAGGCCATCGTGAAACCGCTGCCTGGCCAACCTGCTCCGCCTCCGCCAAGCGCCCGTCTTGCAGATAGCTGAGCAACAATCCGCGGTTCGCCTCTTGGTTCTCCGGAGCGAGGTGGTGAGCTTGCTCAAAGGCGTGTCCAGCGCGGGCGAAATCCCCAGCCTCAATGGCTCTTTGGCCATCCTCAAGCAGCGGTTGCAGCCTTTGATCCTGAGCAAGACCCGCTCCGCTGAACACAAGAATCAAGGCCAGAAGCGTCGACCGGAAACTTGCGCCAGAAGACCGGTAAACCGGCGGATCCACGAGTTCCATGCGCAGACTTCCGCAAACCGCAAGAGGCTGCCCCCGAATATTTCCAACGACAATGCTAACAAACTGGTTGCAAGCGTTTTGGAAAGATAATACCGTTGCTGCCTTAGTATCGGGGGTTGAGGCATGTCTGGACATCCGCTCTTCGGGCAAATCTTGCGCCGGTCGGTCGCGTTTTTTGCAGCCACCACGGTCATGTGCGCACAACAGGCGACTACTTCCATCCCCGCACCGACCGATCCGAGTCACCACGCACATGGTGGTCGTCGACGTCGTAGTCACCGACAAGCAAGGCAAAGCGATTACCGGCCTCCATGCTGACGATTTCGTTGTCGAAGAAAACGGCAAAGCTCAAAAAATCGCCAGCCTCACGACACCAGAGACCACGCCTGTCGGGCCAGAGTTGCCGGCGGGCGTCTACTCGAACCGCCCGCAGTATCGCTCCTCCGGCGCGCCGATCACGCTGATGTTGCTGGACGCGCTCAACACCCCGTTCAACGACCAGGCTTACGCCCGCCGTCAGATGCTGGCTTTTGTGAAAGAGCAGTTCAAGCCTGGCGACCGCATGTCGGTCTTCACCTTGACTGGTTCATTGAACGTATTACAGGACTTCACCAGTGATCCGCAGATCTTATATACGGCTTTGCAACGCTACAGGCCGCAACCGCAAGACTTCGCCAGCGCGGCGCGACCTACAACTAGCTCAGAGAATGCCGCAACCGTAAGCAACGCCGTCAATAGTCTGGACCCCAGTACCGGCCCCAAGACGGACAACCTGGCCTCCGCTAGTTTCCGCGGAGGAAGTGCGGCCGCAGCCATCGCTGTCACCCAGGCATCTCTCGCAAGCTTCGAGAGTGCCCAGGTGGGATATGCCGAAGATCAGCGCGCGATACTAACGCTGAACGCACTCGGAAGTCTGGCCCGCATCCTGGGCGGCCTGCCCGGAAGAAAAAGTCTTATCTGGGTTACGGGCGAGCTCCCTTTCTCCCTCATTCCCGAAGATCGGGTGATGAGCGACGCCGAACTCGCCGAGGACCTGCCCAGCATGGACACGCGCCGGGTCGGCGAGCATTCGGCAGGCACTTTGGCCGCAACGTTTCGCAATGCTCACTCCCAGGAAATTCGTGAAACCGCCGCCCGCCTCGCTAGCGCGCAGGTAGCCGTCTACCCAGTCGACGCCCGCGGACTCTCCATATCGACCGACATCGATTCGCAGGAAACCATGCGGGAGATGGCGCGCGAAACCGGCGGCCGCGCCTATGTCAATCAGAATGAAATCAAGCTCGGCGTCGAGCGCGCCTTTGCCGATGAAGCCGCGTCGTACACCATCGCCTACTATCCAGAAAACAAGAAATACGACGGCAAGTACCGGCAGATCAAAGTGAAGGTAAAGCGGGATGCGGTGGAGATCCACAACCGCCGCGGCTACTATGCTATCGATCCCACCCAACTGAAAGGCTACAACACGCAGCAGGAAGTGGCCTCCGCACTCGGCGACATCGTTCCATCAACCTTGGTATCGTTCACCGCGCAGGTCAAGCCACCCTCCGCAAATTCCGTTCCCGGCAAGATAGGAGTCACCTACCTCGTCGATGCTTCCACGCTCTCTGCAGAAGATGCATCCGGCGGCAAGCATATGAACGTCGCCTTCTACGCGACCATCTATTCACCTGCGGGAAAGATCGTGTCCAACACCAGCCAGAAGGTTGACCAGACATTCGACGCGAACACTTATCAGCAGATCGTGCAGAAAGGCCTAATGCTTCACCTGGATCTTGATCCTCAACCCGGCCAGCTGCGCCTCGCGGTGCAGGATATTCGAACCGGTTTGGTCGGAACCATCAAGACCGCATCTCCTTAGTTCCGGCAACCACTATTTTTTGGTCGAGCCCTGCGATACGCGGTTTCGCTCGCGCGCCGAGTCCGGGCCGCGTCCAAGGTGCTCGTAGACCTCGGCCAGAACTGAATGCAGCCCAGCGAATCCGGGCAATCGCCCCGACGCGATTTCCAGGTGCACCGCGGAAGTCTTGAAGTCGCCAGTCTTCATCAGGCTGAGGCCCATCGCGTAGTGCGCCCAAGCCGAATCAGGCTGCAGTTCGATCGCCTTGTGCAAGATACGGCACGGCCTCCGCATATTGCTGCTGCTGAACCAAAGCAACTCCCATCCCATACTGCGCGAGATAGATATTGGGTTGCGCCGCCAACACCTGGCGCAGCACCGGAATCGCCTTCTCCGGCTTGCCATCGTCCAAATCAAGCATCGCAGCCAAAGTTTTGTTCGTGGCCGCGATCGCATCTTTCGGGTCGGTTCCTTCGGTGGCCGCATTCACGCCGGCATCCCCCTTCTGCAGTCCCACGTACCCCAGAGACGCCAGCTTCTGCATTTCGCTGGAGGTCAATCCTGATCCACTCGATTTACCGGCGTCATTTCCCAGGTGGCTGTCGAAGGACTTGCAATTGCGAAGCCAGCGTCTCGAGCGTAGCCTTTGCGCTCTGCGCCAGGTTGTGCGTCGCCTTCGGATCGGCTGATAAATCGTACAGCTCCGGATTGGGCGCGCGGATGTAAAGATATTTTCCTGCACGCCATGACTCGAGCAGCGCTGCATCCGAAGCCCTGCTGCGGAAGATCGCTGCGCGAGTAGGCCGGCTGGTCGCCCTGCGAACTCGCTTGCGCGATCCGCAGCAGCGACTGCCCCTGCATCTGTGCGGGCACCGGAATTCCAGCTTCCGCCAGCACGGTGGGCGCAATATCCGAGAGCCGCGCGCGATTTTTCGACTTGCTTTGCCGGCCATCCGGTTCTTCGGCAGTTTCAACACCAGCGGCACGTGAATCGTCTCGTCGTAGAGAAAAATCCCGTGGGTATCCTCTCCGTGCGCGCCCAGACTCTCTCCGTGCGGCGACGCAACCACAATCAACGAATCGTCATAGAGTGACTGGGCTCGCAGAAAGCTAATCAGCTTTCCGACTGCGCAGTCCGCAGCCGCCACCGCATGATCGTAGGATTGCCAGTACGGCGCGCTGGATCGTGCAAATGCACCCATAAGAAAAAATGGCCGCTGTTTGTTTCCCGCCAGCCATTTCGTGGCGCGCGCGACGACCTGGTCTCCGTGGCGTTCCACGGATTGGAAGCGGCTTTCACCTCGCTGGGACTGAGTGAAAGCCGGCATCATATACATCGAAACCGCGGTCATATCCCTGGAACGGCCCGTTCCGCGGATCCAGCAGAATCGATCCTACAAACGCAGCGGTTCGGTATCCGTTGGCATGAAGCAAATCCGGCAAGTACGGAGACTGCTGTCAGCGAGAGGAACACCGAATTCGCTCGCCCGATGAGTCTGCGGATAAGTGCCGGTTAGAATCGTCGCATTCGAAACCACTGTCGTCGGCGCTTGCGCGTAGGCTTGAGCAAACACGATCCCCTGATGCGCGATGCCTCGAGGGTGGGCGTCAGCTCGCGCTTGCGCGCCCAGAAAGCCCATGCGGTCGGCTCGCGTACGAATCCAGCGTGATAAGGATGATGTTCGGCTTGCGCGGCGCAGCCCGGAGAGTCGACCGGAAAACCAAGCACAGGACTAGAATGACAAGCAAGCAACCACGAGCCCAAACGCCGCAGCATGGATAGAAGTCTAACAACGTTCCGAAAACGTGTCACAAGCGGAACGAGGACCTCTGAGGGTTGAGTCTCTGAAGAAAATAGCTCTGGGTGCTGTGCTTGCTTCCCTGCTTGTAGCGCGGCTGGCAATGCTGCCCTCCTGCCGCTCCGCCCGAGCGAATTCCGCACAGCGATCAGCGCCTGATCATTCTGGGCATCGACGGCATGGATCCGCAACTCCTGCAGCGCTTCATGCGCGAAGGCAAGATGCCCAACTTCGCCAAGCTCGAGCCACAGGGAGACTTTCGCCCTCTCACCACCAGCATTCCGCCGCAGAGTCCGGTGGCATGGTCGAACCTGATCACAGGGATGAATGCCGGCGGGCACGGCATTTTCGATTTCATTCATCGCGACCCGAAGACCTTGAGACTCTATTTCTCTGCCTCGAGGGTCGAAGGACCGAAGCATTCGATCCACCTTGGCAATTGGGCGATCCCTCTGGGCGGCGGCAGCGCCGAACAACTGCGGCAAGGGGAGGCCTTCTGGCAGATTCTCGATCAGCACGGAATTCCCAACACAATCTTCCGGATTCCCTCGAACTTCCCGCCGGTTGCCGGCCAAGGGAAGAACTCTCTCGGGCATGGGCACTCCCGACCTGCGCGGAACCTACGGCACATTTTCTTTCTACACCGATGATCCGACCGCCAGCGCCTGGCTCGGTCGAAGGTGGCCAGGTCATCCCGGTGCAGGTGGAGAATTCGCGCGTGACGGCCAGCCTGATCGGGCCTGACAACACGTTTCGCAAAGGCTCGCCCGCTGCCACGGAGCCGTTCTCGGTTGCGGTTGATCCGCTGGAGTCCGTGGCCAAGATCACTGTGCAGGATCACGAATTCGTCCTGCGCGAAGGAGAGTGGAGCGACTGGGTCCGCGTCGAGTTTCAACTGATTCCCTTCTTTGGAAATGTGAAAGGGATGTGCCGCTTCTATCTCAAGCAGGCGCATCCGCGCTTTCAACTGTATGTTTCGCCCATCAATATCGACCCCGCCGATCCCGCGCTGCCGATTTCGACTCCGTCCAGCTATTCGCGTTTGCTGACCGATGAAGCCGGAGAATTCCACACGCAGGGAATTGCCGAAGACACGAAAGCTCTTTCCGATGGCATGCTCGACGATAAGGAATATCTGCAGCAGGCGCGAACCGTGCTGGCCGAGCATCGCCGCATTTTCGACGCCGAGTTTCCCAAATTCAATCAGGGCGTCTTCTTTTTTTATTTCTCCAGCCTCGACCTGAACTCGCACATGTTCTGGCGGCTGATGGACCCGCAAGCATCCCGAATACGACGCCACGCTGGCAGACGCAGAACGGGTCCGCGATCGCGAGATTTTTATCAGCAGATCGATCAGGTGCTGGGCGAAGTGCTGCCCAGGCTCGATGACCACACGACTCTGCTGGTGCTTTCCGACCACGGGTTTGCGCCTTACTATCGCTCCTTCAACCTGAATACCTGGCTGCTGAACAACGGCTACATCAAGCTGAAGAGCGGAGCGAGTGCAGATTCCAACGAGCCGCTTGCCAATGTCGATTGGACCCAGACGCGCGCTTACGGCATCGGCCTGAACGGGCTCTACCTCAATCTGCGGGGACGCGAGAGCAATGGCATCGTTGAGCCCGGCGCCGCAGCCGACGCTTGATGGCAGAGATTCGTGCCAAACTGCTCGCCGTGAAAGATGCGAAAGCGAATCTGCCCGTGATCACTCGCGTCGATCTCGCCAGCGAGGCCTATCAAGGACCGTACGCCACGATCCGGGCCCGACATGCTGGTCGGCTACAACCGCGGCTACCGCGCGGGATGGAAGACGATTCTCGGGAGCTTTCCGCCGGACGAACTCGAGGACAACACCAATCCCTGGAGTGGCGATCACTGCATGGACTACACGCTCGTCCCCGGCGTGCTGCTCAGCAACCGGAAGATCTCCGCCGACCGCCCGCCCTGACGGACATCGCGCCAACCATCCTGGCGGAGTTTGGAATCGCCAAGGCAAAGGTATGATTGGGCAATCCGTTTTCAGCCGGGCGCGACCCATTAAATTCTTAGCAGTCGAGGAGATCGAGGTTTAGCGAATCATGTTCGGCTCTCACAAAGTGAAGATCGAAGGCGAACTGCTCGACAAAGTGAAGCAATGCGCCGAGGCCTGCGGCTACTCGTCAGTCGACGAATTCGTGGTGCATGCGCTCGAAAAAGAAGTGAATAAGGTCTTGCCTCCGAGCGAAGGCGGCACCACGTCGAAGGAAATCATCAAGAAGCGGCTGCAGGGGCTGGGGTACATCGAGTAGTGATCTTGCCGCTTTTCCGCGCCTATGGGCTCTCTTGGAGTCAACGTCCCAGCCGGAATCGTCGTCGCGATTTCACTGGTCATCGGCCTGGTGATGGTGGTCGTGTTTCGCTACACCTCCGACCAGAAAGCAATCCACGTTGCCAAAGATCACCTCAAGGCCCACCTGCTCGCGCTGCGGCTCTTTCAGGATCAGATTCCCGTCGTGCTGCGCTCTTACGGGCGGATCGTGCTGGCGACCGGGCGCTATCTTCGGCTCGCGTTCATGCCTTTGTTGTTTGTGATTGTGCCGCTGACGTTTCTGATTGTGCAGCTCGATCGATACCTGGGCTCAATTCCGCTCTCGACGGGCCAGTCATTCTTGGTCAAGGCTCGCATGGACAATCCCGACTCGCTGAATGAAGCCTCACTCCAACTGCCGGATGGCCTGGCGACCACGGCACCCGCAGTTCACGTGCCCGCGGAAAATGAAGTCGTCTGGAGAGTCGTCGCCGCCAAGACGGGGACTACGACATCAACGTTCAAGTCTCGGACCAGACTTTCTCGAAGCAGCCTGGTCGTTGGCTCCGGACTGCCGCGCCTATCGTCGACCCGTCTGCGCGGAAAATTCTGGGAACGCATTTTCGTCTCCGGCGGAGCCCGCATCTGCCGGAGAACAATTTCATCCAAGCCATCGACGTGCAGTACCCCGCCCGCGACATTGCGTTCGCCGGGATCGAATGGAACTGGATCTGGCTCTTCTTTGTTTTGTCGCTGGCCGCCGGTTTCCTCTTCAAGAGTATTCTTGGGATTGAGATATGAAACGGCGCGCAACATCGACCGGGGTTGAGCGCAGACGCTCTCGCGTATCTCGCGATTCTGGCGATCGTCCTGCTCTGCCCGCTGCACAGCCACGCCTATGCCGGGCCCGGCGCGGGTTTCGCCGTCCTCTCCTCGTTCTGGACGCTCTTCGTCGCCTTCCTTTATTCCGTCTACGCATTTTTCGTCTGGCCCTTCCGCCAGTTGTTTCGCCTGTTGCGCCGGCGCAAAGCCTACGGAAAAGCACAGATCAAGCGCGCCGTGATTCTCGGCTTCGACGGCATGGATCCAGAACTGACCGAACGCTTCATCGCCGAAGGCCGGCTGCCGAATCTTGCGAAGCTGCGCGAGCAAGGGACGTTTCGCAAACTGCGCACTACCTATCCCGCCATCTCTCCGGTTGCGTGGTCGACGTTCATGACCGGAGTGAATCCCGGCAAGCACAACATCTACGATTTTCTCGCGCGCGATCTCGGCAACTATCTTCCCTACCTTTCCTCGGCGGAGATCAAGGGACCGAAGCGCACCTGGAAGATCGGCAAGTACACCATCCCCCTCGGCGGCCCCAGGATCAAAGGGATGCGCCGCGGAACGCCGTTCTGGCACTGGCTCGGCGAAGCCGGCATTTTCTGCTCCGTGATTCGCGTGCCGGTAACGTTTCCTCCGGAAAAATTTTCCGGCGTGCTGCTCTCCGGCATGTGTGTTCCGGACTTGAAAGGGAGTCAGGGAACTTTCTGCTTGTGCACGACTCGCGCCAGCGGCGACAAATTTCGCGAGGGCGGAGTCCGCGTTCCGATCGAGCGCGACGCTGCACTGTGCTCGTCCTACGTTCCCGGCCCAGAGGATCCGCTGACTGGCAGTTCCGGCGATGAACTGCGGGTCAGTTTTCAGATATTTCCCGACCTCGGCAAGAACCAGGCCCGCTTCACGGTCGACGCAGAGAACTTCACGCTAAAGGTCGGCGAATACTCCGACTGGATTCCCGTGAAGTTCAAGGCCGGTATGGGTTTCAGCGCACACGGCATCTGCCGCTTCTATCTCAAGGAACTTTCGCCGGAAGTCGAAGTCTACGTGACGCCGGTGAATATCGATCCCGGCCGCCCCGATCTGCCCATCTCTCATCCGGTCACGTATTCCATTTATCTGTCGAAACTCTTCGGCCCCTACGCGACGCTGGGCCTGGCCGAAGACACCTGGGCCCTGAACGAAAAAGTGCTCGACGATGACGCCTTCCTCGCGCAGTGTTACGCCAATCATGACGATCGCGAGCGCATGCTGTTCGATGCTCTGGAAAAAACGCAGCAAGGCCTTTGTGCCTGCGTATTCGACACGACCGACCGCGTGCAGCACATGTTCTGGCGCTATCTCGACGACGATCATCCTGCCGCTCGCGACGTGCCTCGCGATCAGCGCCCCACGGTGATTCAGGATCTCTACGCCCGCATGGACGAACTGATCGGCCGCGTCATGAAGCAGATCGACGACAAACGTTGCTGATGATTGTCTCCGACCACGGCTTCAAGTCGTTCAACCGCTGCGTCAATCTGAATGCATGGCTGCATCAGAACGGATATCTCGCTTTGAAATCCGGTAAGACCGAAAGCGGCGACTGGTTCGACGACGTCGACTGGTCGCGCACTCGCGCTTACACCATGGGTCTGAACGGCCTGTACCTGAATCTCAAAAGACGCGAGCGCGAAGGCATTGTCGAGCCCGGGCTCGCCGCAGACGCCTTGAAAGACGAACTGCGACGAAAACTCGACGGACTCGTCGACCCCGCGTCAGGCCGCGTCGGCATCACCGGGGTCTTCGATTGCGACGCGGTGTACGCGGGCCCGTACGTCGATAACGCCCCCGATCTGATTGTCGGCTACGGCGATGGCTTCCGCGCTTCGTGGGATTCCGTCATGGGCAAGGTCACCAGCCAGATTTTCGAAGACAACCTGAAAGCATGGAGCGGCGACCACTGCATCGATCCGCGGCTGGTGCCGGGCGTCCTTTTCTGCAATCACAAGATCAGCGAGGAGAAGCCCGCCATCGTCGACGTCGCGCCCACGGTTCTGAAATTGTTTGGCCTGGCTCTTCCCGGCCACCTCGATGGTAAGCCCTGGACGGTCGCGCCCTCCACCGTGCCATAACCGACTTCCACAGCGGGTCAATTGCTATAGTCAAATCGTGATCACTATCGTCTCAGGATTGCCGCGCTCCGGCACTTCGCTGATGATGCAGATGCTCGCTGCCGGCGGCATGACCCTGCTCACCGACCTCGAACGCAAGCCCGACATCGACAACCCTCGCGGCTATTGCGAATGGGAGCCGATCAAGTTGCTCCCCAAGCAGCCCAATCGCATCGACGAAGCCGAGGGAAAAGCTGTCAAAGTCATCTCGCAACTTCTTCTCTCGCTTCCTCCGAGCCGGAATTACAAAGTGATCTTCATGGAACGCCCGCTGCCCGAAGTCCTCGCCTCGCAAGATGAAATGCTCAAGCGTCGCGGAACCACAGAGTCTGTCGATCACGCAGTGCTGACGAATGCCTTCCGCGAGCACATGCGGCAAATCGTCTCCTGGCTCGAGCGGAGAGAAGATATCCCGGTCTGCCGCATGGGCTATCGAAAAGTTCTCAGCGATCCCACCGCGGTGGCAAACGAAGTTCGTGATTTCCTGGGCATCGATTTAAATGTGGAAGCAATGGCGCGCGAAGTGGATCCCACTCTCTACCGCAACCGGCGGCCCTGAACCGAATGCGCCTCAACCTTTGCGAAACTTAGATATGCCGATCGACCTCAACGCCCTGCGACGCCTTGCCGTCGCCCAAACACTTTTCCCACCAACGACTTTAAAGCGAGCTCTACAAAAATTGCGTTTCGTGCAGGCCGACCCGATCCGCGCACCCGCCCGTGCGCAGGACCTGATCTTGCGCCATCGAGTGAAAGATTACCGCGCAGGCGACCTCGAACGCCGCTATTCCAAGCTCGGCATCGCGGAAGATTTTTTTATCAACTACGGTTTCGTGGCAACCTCTCTCCAGGCGCTCATGCACCCGCGCTCCGAGAGTTGTGTGCCCGCCGAGGGCATGCAAGACTGGCCGGCCGCTCGCCGCAAAAAGGCTCTCCTTCTCTTGGATTTCGTTCGCGAGCGCGGCCCCGTACATCCCCGTGAGGTCGATGACCACTTCTCGCACGGTACAGTCAAGAATTATTGGGGAGGCTCGTCGAACGCCACCACTCATCTACTCGACGCTCTGCACTATCAAGGCCTGCTCCGTGTGGTGCGGCGCGATGCCGGCATTCGCGTTTACGCGACGCACAAGCACGCCCTTGCGCCCACCGATAAAGCAGTTTGCCAAGAGCGTCTCGACACCCTCGCAGACGCCGCCATCGCCATCTACGCGCCTGTTCCCGGCAAGAGCCTGAATTTCCTCTTGCGCCGCCTGCGCTACGCCGCACCCCAGTGGGAGAACGAAATCGCAAGCGCTATTCGGCGCGCCAAGGAGCGACTGTCGCACGCCCGCCTCGACGGCATTGACTGGTATTGGCCCTCCGGAAAAAATCCGGCTCAGCTCGAATCACAAGAAAAGCTTCGGCTACTCGCTCCCTTCGATCCGGTTGTCTGGGATCGCTACCGCTTCGAACTGTTGTGGGGATGGGTCTACCGCTTCGAAGCCTACACTCCGGCGCCAAAACGCAAACGCGGGTATTACGCTTTGCCACTTCTGTGGCGCAAGCACGTGATTGGATGGGCCAATCTTGCAATAAACAATGGTGCGTTGAAAGCAGACTTGGGATACATCAAATCCCGCCCGCGCGATCGCGCCTTCGACCGCGAACTCGAAGCAGAACTTGTTCGCATCCGCATCTTTCTCGGACTCAAATCCTGAACTACGCCAGCCCGCTGGACCTCGCCAGTTTCAGCGCTTCCAGCGCCGCCCCTCGCGCTCCCGCGGTGTCGCCATTCGGCATCACGTGAATGGGAATAGTCGCCTGCTCCTCCCTCTGGTTCGGCATCCCCACGCGAATCTCCGCCAGAAACCACTTCTGGAATTCGCGACTGGTTTCCAGAACGCCGCCGCCCACAATCAAGGCATCTGGATCAAAAGTATTAATCATTTCGTCAAAGAAGAGTCCCAACGCGTGGGCCTGCACGCGGAAAATCTCTTTGCACATGGCATCTCCCCTGTCCGCCAGCCCACGAACCATCTTCGCAGCTTGATGCGGCTCCTGCTTCGCCAAATCATGCTCAGGATGCTTCTTCAGAAAAAACGGCAGAATCGTTTTCTCGATCGCCGTCAGCGAGCAGAGCGACTCCAGGTCGCCGACGCGGCCGCAATTGCATTGCGGCACAATCCCTGCAATTCCGGCAATGCCCTGATACGGAATCAGCACGTGCCCCAGCTCTCCCCCGAAGCCGTTCTTACCCTTCACCACATTGCCATCGAGGATGATGCCTCCACCATTGCCCGTACCCACAACATCGGAAATCGACGTCTCGCGGCTGTCGGCTCCAAAGATCGCATAATGGCCCCAGAGCGCGGCCGCGTTGGCATCGTTCAAGTACGAAACCGGCTTGCCCAATTTGTGCGCCATCCCCTCGCGAATATCAAATCCCGCCCACCGTGGATGCACAAAGTTGGTGGACCCTCGCGCGCTGAGTTGTCCCGCCGAACTCGCCGGCCCGGGCGTATCGAGTCCGATTGCGACCACGTCATCGAGCGAAATTCCCGCCAGGTCAGTGGCAACCTTCAGTCCGTCCGCGATCTGCTGCAGACAAATGTCCGGCCCCTGCTTCGAGAGTGCCGGATGCTCGCACAAACCGTCGATCAGAAACCGCTCTTCTCGGTTCACCAGCGTGTAGTTGATTGCAGTCCCGCCCAAATCCACTCCAGCCACGACTTCCACAGTTTTGTCCTCTGCCTTTGATGTCGACTCCGGCCCAGCTTAGCAGATTCGCGTGATGACTTGAGTCGATGAAAACCGCTCAACGAGAACTCCGCGAGACACTATGCAAGTTCCTGCGTCTTGACGCCCCTCGAACCCCACAGCATAATCTCTCGACCGCTCCGTTCTCCCCGTGATCGACAGGATTGTTTCCTGAAGGAGCTCTCCGGTGAAACTCGCCGTTATCTCGTTCTTCCTGTTCGCGACGTTTTCCCTGTGTGCGCAATCGAATCCGGTCCCTTTCGTCGCCCAGCCCTTGCTGCCTACAAGCACGACGCCCGGGGGCCCGGAGTTCACCCTCACAGTGAACGGCACAGGGTTCGTGTCCGGCTCAGTGGTGAATTGGAACGGCAATGCCCTCACGACTCAGTTCATCAGCCAGTCGCGGCTCACCGCGACGGTCCCTGCCTCGCGCATCGCGAAAGCGCAGACGGCTTCGATCAGCGTCGTCAATCCCGCGAAGTTGATCTCTAACGTCGCTTACTTCGCCGTGGTGTCGCCAGTCGCATCCGTCGCCTTCAGCGGGGCCCAGTTGCAGACCTCGGGCAAAAGTCCGGTCGCCTCGATTGCGGCAGACTTCAACGGCGACGGAATCCTGGACATGGCGATCACCAGCGCCTGGCCCGACAGCCTGGTCAGCATCTTGCTTGGAAAAGGAGACGGGACTTTTCTGCCACCAGTCAGTTATCGAGCTGGCATTTCCCCAGGAAACATGGTCACTGGAGATTTCAACAACGATGGCAAACTCGATCTGGTCGTGCTCGAAACCGACGGTTACAGTGCCAAATCTCTCTCACTGTTTTTAGGAAACGGCGATGGAACCTTCCAGCCTCGAATCGCAGTTCTGGCCGGCGGCTTCCAGACGACCGCCGTGGCAGGCGACTTCAACGGCGACGGAAAGCTCGATATCGCCATCGCGGAGTACGGCTATCTTTCAATTCTTCTGGGGAACGGGAACGGAACATTCGCGCGTCACGAAATGGTGAACAACAGTTCCGGAATCTGCGCCGGCGATTTCAACGGCGACGGCATTCTGGACCTCGCCACAACTTTCCAGTACTACGACGAGCCGCCCAAGGGAGTACAAGTTTTTCTGGGCCGTGGCGATGGTACCTTCCCCAAAGGCGTCGGCTACGCCACCGAGGATCATGACGCCACCGGCATCGCCTGCGCCGATCTCTCCGGCGATGGGATCGCCGACTTGATCGTCGGCACACTGGATGGAGCTACGATTCTGCTCGGCCATGGCGACGGCACTTTTGGTGCGGGCGTCACCTACCCCACCCAGCCGCAAAATGGACATAGTTTGGTCGTCGCCGATTTCAATGGCGATGGCAAACTGGACGTTGCTATCAACAACGAATATGGCGTGTTCGGCAACAGCGTTTCCGTCCTGCTGGGTAACGGCGACGGAACCCTGCAGGCTGCCTCCTATTTCCAAAGTGGACTGGGCGACTATGCAGATCTGACCACGGGAGATTTCAATAATGACGGCGCGATGGATCTCGGCGAAGCGGCGTCCGGAAATGCTCTTGCGCCGGGATACGGATTCGTTTCTCTGCAGACGAACGGATCCGCGATCTTGTTCTCGGCGGCGGCTCTCGACTTCAATGCAGTCCAGTTATTAGGAACCCAGAGCGCGCCTCAATCGGTCGTCATGACGAACGTGGGCAAGCAGAGGCTCGATATTGCGCGGATTGGATTGCTCGGAACCAATCCCCAGGACTTTCAACAATCGAACAACTGCGGAACCAGCCTGCCTATTGGCTCTTCCTGCCAGATTGACGTTACCTTCGATCCGCAAGACCGCGGCTGGCGAAGAACGTCCCTTACCGTCACCGCAAACACCATTACCCATGACCAATCCATCTCATTGTTCGGCGTCGCTACGTCCGTCACTCTCTCACCGTCCAGCCTGAATTTTGGAAACCAAAAAGTGGGAACGGTCAGCGATCCCCAAGTGGTAACGCTCACTAACGTCGGCAACAAACCGGTTTCAATCTACAGCCTTGGCATCATCGGCCAGTTCCCCCAGGTATTCCTGCAAACCAACACCTGCGGCACCAGCGTCGCAGCCGGAGCCAGTTGCACCATAAACGTGCAATTCGCCCCGCAGTTGACCCGGGGCTTCATAGAAAGCCTCGGCGTGAAAGACGATGGCGGCGGCCAAACGCAGAAAATCCAAGTAGCGGGCACCGGAACGTAGCCGATAAGTTCCGTTACCGCCATTTGGAACGGTGCACGACGGAAGAATCGACAATCTTTCTCCGTTGATGAACCTGCGCCTGCGGATTTTCTGTTGGCCAATGCTGGCCGAGAAAAGTGCCTGCAATCCTTGCGGCACTGGAAACAGGCTCAAAATTAGCTGCGAACCGCTATAGGTGCAAGGATCATTGCAGAACTGAGTGGACTTCCGTCTGAGATCACTCACGTATCGCGGGCAATGTAGTCTTCTGGATTCCTACGGCTCCGAGTTTGACGTTGCGCATGCCATATAATGGCGCGCTTGACTTTTCACGGAGACAACAACGGATGAGGATTGTCACTATCGAAGTTGTACTGTTGATCATTCTGGGCTCGATGCTGTCTCTTGCTCCCGCGCGTGCCCAATCCAAGGACGACTCCGCCCAAAGCAAGCAGGCTTCCGCGAAACCGGAAGGACTGAAGCCCGAGCAACAGGCCAGCAAAGGCACGGTCACGATCGCAGGAACAGCAATTCCTTATGACGCCTTTGCCGGCACGGTCGTCGTGCATCCCAAAGGTTGGGATGACGTGCCTCAGAACGACGATAAGGACGACAAGAATCTGGAGCCTGAAGCCAGCATGTTTTACGTTGCGTATTTCAAGTCCGGTGATCCGAGTGCGCAGCGGCCGGTTACTTTTTTTTATAACGGTGGCCCGGGTTCGTCGACTGTCTGGCTGCACATGGGAGCGTTTGGACCGAAACGCGTGATTACGGTCGACGACGCTCACACTCCGTCGGCGCCATACTCCATCGTTAACAACGACTACAGCCTGCTCGACGCCACTGACCTTGTATTTGTGGATGCGCCGGGAACCGGCTTCAGCCGCCTGGCTGGAAAGGATCGGGACAAGGCGTTTTATGGCGTCGATGCGGATGCAGACGCTTTCGCCGATTTCATTTCCCAGTTTCTGGCAAAGTATGGGCGCTGGAATTCGCCAAAATACCTTTTTGGTGAAAGCTATGGCACCACGCGTTCCGGCGCGTTGATCAATCTGCTCGAAACCGGCCACTTCATCGACTTCAACGGAGTGATCCTGCTTTCCCAGTGTTTAAGCTATGACACTTTCGCAGACGCGCCGCAGTTCAATCCCGGAATCGATCTCTCCTACCAACTCGCCCTGCCCACTTACGCCGCGACGGCCTGGTATCACCACAAGTTGCCCGACCGCCCAGCCGAGTTAGCGCCCCTGCTGGCCGAAGTAGAACATTTTGCCATGACAGAGTATGCAATCGCCCTCGGCGCCGGATTCTCCCTTGCGTCCGACCAGCGTCAGGCCATCGTGGAGAAACTCCATCGCTACACCGGCCTGCCCGCCGATTACATTGAAAAATCCGACCTTCGGGTCAATGGCGGTCAGTTCGAGAAGACTCTTGAATCAGACAGTGACACCACCACGGGCCGTCTCGACACGCGTTTTTCCGGACCGACTCTCGACCCTCTTAGCAGGGAGGCGGAATACGATCCGCAGTCAGCGGCGATCGGCTCAGCCTATGTCTCGGCCTTCAACGACTACGTGCGCAAGGAGCTGAAATTCGGCGAGAACCGCCAGTACAAGCCGGAAATTGACGTGGAAAAACGATGGAATTTCCTGCACCAGCCCCCAGGAGCGCCAATGCAGTTGCCGCAGGCTACAAACGTCATGGTAGATCTGGCCAGCGCGATGAAATATAACCCGGATTTGAAAGTCATGGTCAACGCGGGCTATTTCGATCTGGCAACGCCCTTCTTCGAAGGAGTCTACGAAATGCAGCATTTGCCCATTCCCGCCAAGTTACAGAAAAACATTGAATTCAAGTTTTATGAGTCCGGGCATATGGTCTATGCACACGAAGCCTCGTTGAAAGGTCTCCATAACAACGTCGCGGCCTTCATCCTCGGTACGCAGAATTCGAAAAGGAAATAACCACAGAAGGACAAAGGGATCTTGCGAAGGACGGCGCGATGCCGATGGTTCCCGGAACGGACAAACATGTAAATGGTCGGCCCTAGAGGACGATTTTCGAACTTTTCTGCTGGCACCCACACATTCGAACCCAGTGCTTTCAGTGGTTTAGGACAATGGTACCTACCACTTGGTGCCGCTTGCCGGCCGATGCCCGGAATTGGCTTGACGTCCTCGTTGGTAATCGATTGCCTCACCCATTCGCCGCCGCGCTTGGACGTGAAGAAACTACCACTGCTCGCTGTGGCGAACAGCCTAGATGTTCCGCATCTCCGGCCAGTCGCTGAGGAGGACTTGCATTTGTGTCGGAAAGATAAAAGTGCGCTTCCGCTCCCGCCTCTGTAGCCATGATTAGGATGCGTTCAGAATCGGGAAGGAAGACAGCACTGATCAGATGGTTTCCCTTCCAGCGCAGGGTGCGCGTGCACCTGGTCCGATGGGCAAGAGCGTTGCCCGCCGGCTTCGTCATTGGCTAAAAGCGGAATGTGCCGAAAAACGTGCTCAGATCGTCCCATAATGAGCTAATATCTCCCCTGAGATGCTGCCTACAATTGAGAGGAGTAGCTCTACCAAGAGCGCCCCTCTCACAGTAGGCCTCCTCGGAGCGGTCATCGAAGCAGTCGTTTTCCTCTGTCTCATGCAGTAGAAGCCAAGAGGCCACAGTCTGTTCGGTGATGGGCCATCCGGGTACCAGCTGGTATACAGCCCGCAATGTTTCTCGGCACACAGCCCGCAATATTTCGACGAACGGATGGATCATGGCATACTCCGAGCTGAGTGCGACATTTCGATCTACTCGTCATTGGTTGATTTGGGCATGTATTTCGCTCGGTTTCGCTTGCTTATTGGGTGGGGCGCTCTGTTTCCACTATGTTCACGTGCTCAGTTTCTGGCGATGCACTGTGATAAACACCAACAATGCGGACTTGATCAATGAACGTGGCGGTGGGGAAAGGCAGAATCCAAGAACGATTGGGCTTCTGCGCTTTCGGACGCGCATAGCCCCGCTTTTGAGGCCAGACGGGAAAACCGTGGACACGATAGTTGCTCTCCGGCACTGGGCCCGCAGTCAGCAGTCTTCCGATCGCGAGTTGTGGCGCTTTCCCCCAGACGCGGACTCGGGGGATGTAGATCCTGGAATTCTTTTGGAACAACAACACGCTCTTACCCCGGGAGCATGCCGAAGATTCGGATACATCCTCGCTGGTGCACTGGTCAGCGCCGGTATCCCTGCGCGACTCGTCTCGCTTCAAGCGTTTTTCGCGGACGGCTTTGGTCACATCATGGTAGAAGCGTGGGTGGACGATCTGAACAAATGGATCCTTGTCGACCCAACCGCAGACACAATGTTCCTTGTCGATGGTCGCTACGCCTCTCTTCTTGAACTTCGGAAGGCGCTCCTGTCGGGCAGCCTGGACCGAATTCGGTTTGAACGAAACGAATCGATGTTGGAGCCGGCCCCCAACATCAAGTACTTTGCAGAGATATCCAGGCACGCGTTCGTTTTCATGAACGAGCGCTTCTTCACTGATCCACCACGCACCAAGGCGAGCCTGTGGCGAACTCGGGTGATTCACTATGCGGACGAACACGCCCCGCCTTATCCAGAGTCAACTCGTACAACGCTCTTGGTGGGCGTTGCCGCGTTCGGCGCATGCGGTTCACTTTTCTTTTGTGTCGCGTTTGTCCTGGCGGTCCGCCTTACGTTGCGAAAAACTCAGATGTCCTGTTCACGTCAGCGATCGTTCGCTTCCGAAGCCGAAAGCTAAAGGTATCAAGGATGGGCCCTCTAAGGTTCAGGTCGTAACGCTAAATCGGGAACCCTCGTTCGGCTGCCGCTTCTACAGCACACATCCGATGTGCGGAACGGCCATGAAAATAGCCGCTTGGCCAAAACGGAAGAGGTGTACAATCTGCGGATATCGGGTCCAATAGGTACCCTCCTTACGGGGCATTATCTCCTCTCCCAAATAGAACGGCGATAGTCGGGATGCAACACGCCAGCGGTTGAGATCAGGGCAAGCGCTAAGGTGACACTAGGATGTGCGGCATTGCGGGATACCTCACGTCACACGGTGATCCAGAGTTGGATCAACGAGTGTTATCTACGATGGTCAGTCTTCTTCGCCATCGCGGTCCGGATGGACAAGGCACCTTCATTGATGGGCCCGTGGGGCTTGGTCATGCCCGCCTCAGCATCATCGACTTGGCTGGTGGCGCCCAGCCCATGTGCAACGAAGACAAATCAATTTGGATCACCTTTAACGGCGAGATTTTCAATTACCTGGAACTCCGGCAGGAATTGCTGCGGCGCGGACATCAATTCCGTACCCGCTCCGATACGGAAGTAATCTTGCACCTGTACGAGGAGGAGGGTCCCGAGTGCCTTCACCGCCTGAACGGGCAATGGGCCTTCGCAATCTGGGATCGGAACATGCAGCGCCTGCTACTTGCGCGTGATCGTCTCGGGGTACGGCCACTCTTCTACACGACAACTGCAGGCCGGTTTCTTTTCGCGTCTGAGGTGAAGTCCCTTCTGTGCCATCCCGCCGTTTCTCGTCGAATTGATCCCGAGGGACTCGACCAGATCTTCACCTATTGGTGCAACTTGGGTTCCCAAACTCTGTTCCAGGGTATATCGGAACTTCCTCCAGGTTGCTGGCTGACATTGCAGCAAGACCAGGCAACCGTGCACAGATACTGGTTGCCACGCTTTGCCACGACAAATGGCCAAAGCAAGGAAGAGTTAAGCGAACAACTGTTGCACCTTCTCACGGATGCAGTTCGAGTCCGGTTGCGATCAGACGTTCCAGTAGGTTGTTATCTCAGCGGCGGTTTAGATTCGACTATTGTCGCCGCCCTCATGCGGAAATGCACCGATGCTCCGCTGCGCACGTTCTCTATCGGATTTGACGACGTCAACTACGACGAGACGCCCTATCAGTTGGAGGCAGCGCGTTATCTAGGCGTTGACCATTCCTCTCTGCGCTGTACAAGAGCGGATATCGGACGCATTTTCCCAGATGTGATCTGGCACACGGAGAAGCCGGTCCTTCGTACGGCGCCTGCTCCTCTGTTTTTGCTGTCGAGGCTTGTGCAAGATGACGGGTATAAGGTGGTGCTGACGGGCGAGGGCTGCGATGAACTTTTTGGCGGATACGACATCTTCAAGGAAACCAAGATCCGGCGTTTCTGCGCAGCGAATCCAAGCTCAACCTCGCGGCCGCACCTACTAGGAAGGCTCTACCCGTATATGCCCGAGATTCAGTCGCACCCGACGGCCTTCTTGGGCCGTTTCTTCCACGCAGAACCGGGCGAACTGCAAGATCCGTTTTTCTCGCACCGGCCGCGATGGAAATTAACCGCCGGAATAAAAAACATCTTTCTGACCAGGGAGGTCAGTACTGGTAGCCGTGGAAATCCCACCGCGGCTTCGGAGCCTCCCACGGATTACTCGAGCTGGAATTGGTTGGCCAAGGCTCAGTATCTGGAGACCACCATATTGTTGCCCGGATACATCCTCTCCTCGCAGGGTGATCGAGTCGCCATGGCGCATGGCGTGGAAGGAAGATTCCCGTTTCTCGATCACCGAGTGGTTGAGTTCTCAGAAAAACTTTCCCCTACTCTCAAGATGCACGTCCTGAATGAGAAATATCTGCTGAAGTGGGCCAGCAAGGGTCTGATCCCGCCCTTGATCAGCCGCCGTCCTAAACAACCCTACCGGGCACCCGAGTCCGCCAGCTTTTTCGCAACTAAGCTCTCATACGTCGAAGAACTGCTGCAGCCCAGGCGCCTGCAGGAAGATGGCATCTTTCGCCCGCCAGCAGTCGGTTGGTTGCTCGAAAAAATACGAAGTGGACGGCCGTTAAGTACAAAGGACAATATGGCATTGGTTGGTATTATCGCTACGCAGTTGTGGATGGACCAGTTTATCCGTAATTCCTCGGGGAGACTCACCCATGCTCAAGTGTGACGTGAATGACCTGCGCGAATTTATTGCAAACAACTTCCTCTTCAGCGCCGAGTTCTCCCTGGGCGATCAAGATTCGTTCATGGAGACGGGCATACTCGACTCCACCGGTGTTCTCCACATCATTCTTTTTCTTGAGGAGAATTACCACATCAAGCTGTCGGATGATGAGATTGTTGCCGAGAATCTGGATTCGATTCACAACCTGAAGAAATTTGTAGACCAAAAACTCAATGGAACAGTCCAGGCCATTGGTTTGCAGTCGGCCTCTCCACTGTTGAATAAATCGGGAGGAACAGGTGCAGCTCGAATCATTTCTTGAGGAATCCGCTCGTCGTTTTCCGGAGAAAACGGCATTAATCTTCGAGCGTCAGCGTTTTACATACCGTGACATCGAGGAATCTGCCAATCGGCTTGCCCATGCCCTGATCGAACGTGGATTGCACCGTGGCGACCGGGCGGCGATTTGGCTCGATAACTCTCCCGAGGTGGTGATTGCCCTCTTTGCAGTACTGAAAGCTGGTGCGGTTTTTGTCGTGCTCAACCCTACCACCAAGTCGAAGAAGGTTCAGTACATCTTGAACAACTCTCGGGCGCGAGCGCTAGTCACAGATGCTGATCATGCGCGTGTTCTGGGCGACCATTGGTTGTCCGTGCCCCACCTTGACATGTTTTTCATTGCGGGAGATACAGGCACGATCGATTTGGACGGAACCGGCAAGGTTCAATCGTGCTTGTCCGCACATCTCCATGACCAAACTTCTCCCTCTTCTCCTTCACAGAAATGCGCCATCGACATAGACCTCGCAGCACTTCTTTATACCTCGGGCTCCACGGGAACGCCGAAGGGAGTCATGATGACTCACCTGAACATGATTTCCGCAGCAGCCTCGATCACGACGTATCTGGAAAGTTCCTTCGACGATATCATCCTGAACTTTCTACCGTTGTCGTTCGACTATGGCCTCTATCAGGTTCTGATGGCATTCAAAGTTGGAGCAACCGTCCTTCTCGAACGGGGCTTTACCTTTTCTCATCGTATCCTCGAATCCGCGGTTCGCGAACGCATCACGGGGCTCCCGATCGTCCCCACCAGTGCTGCCCTGCTTTTACAGATGGAACTTAGCCGCTACGATTTATCCTCCCTCCGCTACATAACCAATACCGCAGCGGCGCTCCCGACCGAACACGTTCGCAGGTTACGTGAGGTTTTTCCGAAGGCTCGGCTCTTCTCGATGTACGGCCTGACCGAATGCAAGCGCGTGTCGTACTTGGATCCCGAGATGATTGACACTCGGCCTGCGTCTGTAGGACGGGGTATGCCCAATGAAGAAGTCTACCTCGTCGACGAGGATGGTCGCAGGCTCGGCCCAGGCGAGACTGGGGAACTTGTGGTGCGCGGGTCCAATGTGATGAAAGGGTACTGGGAAGATCCGGTTGAAACCGCTAAGCGGCTCCGCCCGGGCCCATACCCGTGGGAACAAGTTTTCTACACCGGGGATCTCTTTCGGACCGACGCCGAGGGCTACCTCTACTTCGTCGGTCGAAAAGATGACATGATCAAGAGCCGGGGCGAGAAGATCAGTCCCCGGGAAATAGAAGATGTTCTCTACAGCCTGGATGGGGTGGCGGAAGCGGCGGTAGTGGGCGTTCCGGACCCGATCCTGGGTCAAGCGATCAAGGCCTGCATCGCCCGCCTCGCGGGCAGCACTCTTACCGAAAGGGAAGTATTGCGCCACTGCGCTCGCGAACTTGAGAACTTCATGGTTCCGACGCTGGTGGAGTTTCGTGATCACCTGCCAACCACGAGTACGGGCAAGATCAGCCGACGGGAGATTCGACAGTGACCGCGTCCTTCTCGACTTCCGCGCTTGATCTTGACCCCGCTCCGGCTTGCGCCGAAATTGCAACAGTTATTCGGGATCAGGTCTTTCACAAACTTCATAGCAGGGGAGTTGTAGTCGGCCTGTCTGGCGGAGTCGACAGCAGCGTGGTCGCGAGTTTGTGTGCGCGAGCACTCGGCGCGGACAAAGTCTTCGCTCTGTTAATGCCGGAACAGGAGTCTGCGCCTGAGAGTCTCCGCCTGGGCAAGCTGGTGGCCTCGAAACTTGGCCTGACCTTTGCGACCGAATCTATCACACCAATCCTCATCGCTGCGGGCTGCTATCGCCGCCGGAACGAAGCTATCCGGACTGTGATTCCCGAATATGGGGAAGGCTGGAAAGCCAAGCTGGTCGTTGGCGGCGAGAGTAGTTACTCGTTCTCTACGATCGTTGCCGAATCTCCAGAAGGTGAGCGTCATTCCGCACGCCTCACCCTTCAGGCATACCTTGGCGTTGTATCGGCGACGAATTTCAAACAGCGGACACGCAAAATGCTCGAGTACTACCATGCCGATCGCCTCCATTACGCGGTCGCTGGTTCGCCAAACCGACTGGAATACGAGTTGGGATTCTTCGTGAAATGTGGGGACGGTGCCGCCGATCTGAAACCGATCGCGCATCTTTACAAACGCCAGGTGTATCAGCTTGCGGAGTGGCTGGGAGTACCCGAGGAAATTCGTCTGCGTCCGCCGACGACGGATACCTATTCTCTGGCTCAGTCACAGGAAGAATTCTACTTCTCCTCGCCTCTCCTCAGCATGGACGTTTGCCTATTGGGAAAGGATCTTGGACTCTCCGCCGCCCAAGTTGCATCCGCCACCGACCTGTCACCGAAGGAAGTCGAACGAATCTATGCCAATATTGACGCACGACGACGCACCGCAACGTATCTCCATCAAGCACCTCTTCTCGTGACGCCTGTACCCCAATTCAGCGATCGAGTAGACCGCACAGTTCGCGCGGGATCGCAGAAACGGATTCCATGTGAGCCAACTCACTAGGTGGGCAGCGCTTTCCGATCACTGGGCCGCAGCCACACTGCGTCGGGTACGCCGTGCGTTTCTGCAAGTTAGCCTACCTGTGCCGCACGTCCTGGCCAAGCTGATGTTGTTGCTCTACCTCGGTTGCCGGACGGTGTTCAAGTTCTTTGTGCGAGTGATCATCTGTGAACCGGCCTTCAAAGCGTATTGCACCAGTTACGGGAAGAGGCTTCACACCACGACTCACCTTCCGTGGGTCCGAGGAAGGGGCAGAATTATCGCGGGCGATGATGTGCGGATCTATGGTCGTATCTCAATCTCGTTTGCCAATCGCTATTCCGATTCGCCGACGCTGGAAATCGGCGACCGTTCCTCGATCGGACATGACTGTTGCTTTGTGATCGGGAAGCATATTTCGATTGGTAAGGACTGCATGATTGCCAACGAAGCCATCATTTTTGATTCTCCCAGTCATCCCACGAACGCCAATCTTCGGCGTAACGGTGCGCCGGCACCTCTGGCAGCCGTGAAGCGAGTTACGATCGGCGACAACGCTTGGATCGGGCAGAGAGGCATCATTTGCCCGGGCGTGACCGTCGGCGACGGAGCGGTTGTGTCCGCGGGATCCGTAGTCATGACTGATGTCGCGCCGTATACGACCGTGGCCGGAAATCCAGCGCGACGCATTTCCTACGTCGATTTGTCGAAATCTCCCGTCTCAGTGAATCCCCCTTCATTGCGCAGCGGCGAGGACTAGCCGAGCCCAATACCCTCTAGAAGCTGTTGGCCAATAAGAGCGTACCTAAGATCTTCATTCCCCCCAGCCGGTCGATGAACCACTTCTCGAGTCGTCCCGGCAAAGGGCTAATTTCGCGCTTTAAAGGCCTTTGATCATCGTCGCCCCCCCAGTGACAGGTGTGTTGACGACGATAGTGTGTGAATCCCAACAGTTTGAGCAAAGGATAGACTCTCTCTCGTGGAATGCCCGTCAACGATTCGATGTCAGAGATTCTGGCGCACTCATTGCCTTGGAAATAGTTCTCGATTCGCTCGACGTCCTGTTGCATCTCCTGGTACTGAAGCAATTTGCTGCTTGGTAATTTCGCCTGTTTCATCTCAGCCTAATCCGGGCGACAACAGCGCGAAGCGCTATCACGGAAGGAGAATCGTGGCGCGAGAAAGACATCAAAGACCCCGAGTTTCGGACTTGGGGACGAAGTGGAAAATATTCTACTGGGACTACAGGTCCGGCAACTTGTCGCGGTCGTACAAAGAGCTGGGGAAGGGACCTGGTTCTTACCAAAACCGAAGCACAGCGTGAGGCGGATCGGTTTATGGACACCGTGAACGGACGGAACAACGAGCCCCACCTTTTCCTTCCGGGGAAGAAACAATGGCAGGACTTGTGGCAATTTGTCGGGAAAAGATGTGGCCGGAGGGTGTAAATAAAACTGTGTAAACGGCCGGGGAAGAGGAGAATGAAAGCCCCATGGCCATCGACAAGAAGTTGATCGATCAACTGCTGAGCGAGTACAAGAAACCCGAGGATATCATCGGGGAGAACGGTCTGCTCAAGGAACTCACCAAAGCGGTTCTGCAGCGGGCACTGGAAGCCGAGATGACGGATCATCTGGGCTACGAGAAGCACAATCCGGCGGGCCACCATCGGGGCAACACGCGCAACGGAAAAAGCTCAAAAACCTTGAAGGGCGATTTCGGCGAGCTGGAGTTGGAGACTCCGCGCGACCGCCAGGCGACGTTTGCTCCCAAGATCGTGGCCAAGGGACAGACGCGCTGGACGGGCTTCGACGACAAGATCATCTCGATGTACGCGCGGGGCATGACGACGCGGGAGATCCAGGGTCATCTGGAAGAGATCTACGGGATCGAAGTTTCTCCGACGCTGATTTCCAACGTGACCGACGCGGTGGTCGAGGAAGTGAAGCTCTGGCAGGGGCGACCGCTGGAAGAGATCTATCCCATTGTGTACTTGGACGCACTGATGGTGAAGGTGCGCGATGAAGGGCACGTGCAGAACAAGGCGATCTACGTGGTGCTGGGCGTGAACCTGGAGGGGCAGAAGGAAGTGCTGGGGTTGTGGGTGGCTCAGAGCGAAGGCGCGAAGTTCTGGCTGCAGGTTCTGACGGAGTTGCAGAACCGTGGCGTGAAGGACATTCTGATCGCCTGCGTGGA
Organism: uncultured Acidobacteriaceae bacterium; assembly: GCA_963722365.1. Classification (GTDB taxonomy): domain Bacteria; phylum Acidobacteriota; class Terriglobia; order Terriglobales; family Acidobacteriaceae; genus Sulfotelmatobacter. The sequence goes on along the minus strand of CAVRLM010000008.1, from coordinate 104,047 downwards.
TGGGCTGAAGGGATTTCCCGAGGCCATCGAAGCGGTGTATCCGCGCACCGAGGTGCAGTTGTGCATCGTGCATCTGGTGCGGGCTTGGCTGAACTACGTGCCCTGGAAATTGCGCAAGCCAGTGGTCGCCGATCTGCAGTTGATCTATCGCGCGGCGACGGTGGCCGAGGCGGAGCAGCATCTAGCGGAACTGGAGAGCAAGTGGAAAGCCTATCCCAGTGTGAGCCAAGTGTGGCGACGGAACTGGGCACGGATCACGCCGTTCTTCAACTATCCGTCTGACATTCGCCGTGCTATCTACACCACCAACAGCGTGGAATCGCTGAACCGGTCACTGCGCAAGATCATTAAAACCCGGGGCGGATTCCCCAACGAAGGAGCCGCGCTGAAGCTGCTATTTCTGGCGTTGCGGCAGGCGGCGAAGAAGTGGACGATGCCGATTCACCACTGGCGGGAAGCGTTGAACCATTTCACGATTTTGTGGCCGGAACGGATGCCGGCCCTGGAGAGGGTGGCGTCATGAAATCGCAGAATCCTTCTACATCGCTGGGCGAGGGAAGGGGAAATTGCCCCCTTCCCTCGCGCACCCATCCCCAAAAACAAAACCTGGTCGTTTACACAGAAGAGTTGACACACCTGTGGCCGCTGCTGAACAACTCAACGCGGATCAGATACGACTTCTATCTGGACACGCACTTGATCGGTGATTTGATTGTTTGCGTCTTCAACTTTTTTGACGAGACGGCTTAAAGCTGAGTGTTCGTCGTCAAGCGAAAACTCCTTCACGGCGCCTTTTATCTGCTTCTCAATATCGCCCGCGAACAGCCCATTCTTCTCTTCAATTTTCGCGATTACGCGGGTAAGCGTGCCGTTCGGGTTGTCCAAGGAAAACTCGTCGAGAATACCTTTTTGCTCCTGTTCGAGCACTTCTTTCACTGAGCTCTCGATTGACTTCGTTACGCTCTCAGCATCTTCAGGATCAAGTCGCCTCATCAGTGGACTGCTTGCGCCGATGCGTTTGGCCAGTGCTCGCGCCAACTCGGAGCTCTCGGCGTCGCCAACTTGCTCTCGCAACACTCTCTCAAGTTCCCCATCTTTCTTGATGAGGCGTTCCACCCGCTCCGTAAAATGTCCGCTCTGCGGGTCAAAGTACTGCTTCAGACTGGATGCGATTTTGGTATCGATCTCGGTTACGCGTAAGGCGAGCTCTTGTTTGAGCTCCGAGAGAAGGTGGCTGCCTTCGTTTCTGAGTGTCTCAGCATCTACTTGTCCTTGAGCTTGGCGAAGCGCGAGAATTCCAATTCGCAAGGCCGATAACGCGAACGAATTGCGGGCGGCTTCTCCCGAGTATTTCGAAAGTTCTACTACTAGCTCGGGATCATCTATCGGCAACGTTAGGACTAATTCAGTGTCGACTCTAGTGATTATCTCACTGACTGACAACGGCAATTGTTTGGAGTGGCTGTCGAGAGGAATTGAATTTGCAGAATCTGTCATTCGATACTGATTGTAATGGGATACACACTGCCATCGAAATTACTTTGGTCAGCAGCCGACTGAGATTCTCGTTGCTTTCTCAGTTCTGCCGACTCGGCGGGCACTTCCCGTAAGGGCCGGATTCTGGATTATTCGACATCATCAACCCTGGTTTGTCTTCGCAGCAAGATTCACAATATCTGCGATGCTTCATGTTCTTTGTTGCAGAAGAGGTATTCCGCGATTGATGTGGGCCCGAAAGTATAAAGGCAACGCTGTGGGGTCCCTGATACCATCCCGGAAGCATCGTTGTGTCAAGAGTGCCACGAAGAGGGGGCGAATTCACCCAGCAGAGTGTAGCGATTGAACTCACGCACCTCCTCTGGGTGGTCGCGGGGTTTGGGACCGGCGGCTCGGATAGTGATCCTATCCTCTAGATCTCAAGTTCATATTCAACCCTGGCGAAGTCCGCAGGCTAATATAAAGGTTGGGAACAAAAGGAATATGCCAAAAAAGACCAGCAAGTCCGGAAGCGAGTTGTTCATCGTCGACAACAGTGACGAGGACTGGAAGGCTGTTCGCTATCTGCATGATTGGTGCCAGCTCTCAAAGACTGTGGATATAGCCACTGGCTACTTTGAAATAGGTTCGCTCTTGGCATTGGATGGTGAATGGCAAAAGTTGGACGCGATTCGAATTCTCATGGGCGACGAGGTGTCGCGTCGGACCCATAGCGCATTCGCCGAAGGCCTCCGGAACGCTGCGGCAAAGCTTGATGACAGCCTTAATACGGAAAAGGCGAAGAATGATTTCTTGCGCGGCGTTCCCCACATCGTAGAAGCGATTCGCTCAGGGCGAATTAGGTGCCGCGTATACAGAAAAGACAAATTCCATGCGAAGGCGTACATCACACATGCGAGACTGGAAGTAGTCGGCTCATCGGCGCTGGTTGGGTCGTCAAACTTCACCTATCCTGGCCTCACGGAAAACGTCGTATTAAACATTCAAATTACAGGGCAGCCAGTCAATGTCCTGCAAGAGTGGTACGACGAACACTGGGATGCGGCCGAGGATGTTTCTGATGAAATCCTGCGAGTCATCGAGCGCCATACTAAGGAGTACTCCCCTTTCGAGGTCTACGCCAAAGCGCTGCAAGAATTCTTTCGCGGACATGAACTAACAGACGACGAGTGGGAGAAGCAGCAGTCAAAGATCTACCCGATCTTGGGGCCTCGACCTGCTTCGCTTGCCGCTGCAAGGCCCGTCGTAAGCGGGAAAGGAACGCCCCAGAAGATCTCCTTAGATCATGCTGCCACACCTTGATTACCGACCAACCCTGTGCCCGAAGGCGTCTGGCAACACGACGGTCTCGTCTCATATTGGTCTGAATTCGCACTTCCCAAAAGCTGCAGTTCGACTTTGGAATCTTGAAATGGACCGGACAACCGTGCCAAAAACAGCCGTCGACGAAGACGGCAACTCTTTGACGGGCAAATGCGAAATCGGGACACCCTGGTAGCGGGAGGTGTCTTCTCCACCCATGAATGCCGTTCTGTCTGAGCAGGGAGACAACAGCCAACTCCGTAGCCTTGTTGCCGCGGCTGCGAATCGACGACATGATCATCGAACGTTTTCGTTTGGAGTAGATGTCTGCCATTCGTTTTCAAATGGTACACGGGCTGAACCGGCAGGAGATCACATCCGTTGGGGCGGGCTACTCAAAGACCTGGGCCCTCGATCTGAATTCAACTACTTCACCGAACTTCATGGCTTCACTTGCTCTGACGAACCAACTCAGTAATGTGCAATTCATGTGAGATTCTGCCAGTGAGTGCTAACGTCTGCACAAGATGGACGAACAAGCAGCACGAGCTTTGGCCCGTGACCTCCTGAATAAAATGATGGAGCCAGTCTTTTCAGCAGTTCCGGGCACGAAATACAAACCCTTGAGCCTTGTCGAATTGATGTATCTCGGTGTGTACTTCAGCCGAAGCATGGTTGACTTTTCCTTGGGGTCCGATGCTCTTGACGAGGAACTTTATACAATACTCGGAACGATTCCGCTTGATCGAGATCGACTCGAAGATTTCATATTCAGATGGGTAATGGCAGGGAAGGGGACTCCCGAGGAAATTGCCGAAACACGGAAGCAGATCGCTCGGCTGGCCCCAAACGCTTTACTTAAAGTTTACATATCCGCGTTCAAAGAGGTGCTGCCGCCTGGACCTCCCGGCAGAAAAAGAAAACTTGAAGAAAGCGAGTTGCCACAACTCGCTGCGCTCTCAGACGACTTGATGCAGCCTGTTCGGAACTTCCTTATGCTCCGCAAGCACTTTCCAAAACACAGCACTCAGGAGTGCCTGGAATTCCTGGTCGCCGAATATTCGCCCCAGGCGAAATATCTGATTGAGCACGTACAAGCTCTCGAACAACTGCTCCAAGACACGAAACTCCTTCACACCGCCAGGATTGAGAAGTCCCGATCTCGATTGATCGCCGACGCGATGGCCGGTTTGGCATTCAGATTGAAACCCAGCTACGCAATTCGGAAGGCCAAGGAAGCTCGAAGGAGAAGGCAACTCGGCCCGGCTCCGGCAGAAGCACAAAATTGAAATAGATTTTGTGCCCAATTCGCGGCTACATTCGGCACTTTTCCTTATTGCTTTTTCTCGCGGCCCTGGTCGAATTCGCCACAAATATCCGAATTAAGTTCTCCCCACTAAGCGAATCTCTATAACGTCACTTCCATGCTGGCTGAGAACCAGATGGGCAAGCGGGGTGCGGTCCGAGACAATTCCGGGCTACCGGTTCACCAGTCCGGTCCGGGGCTGGGTAGGGCCAACAACTCCATTGACGTCCAGCCGAAAGCTGGGGGCTTGCCCGCCCTCTCATCCCAGCCTAAAACTGGGCGGGGTCTGGGGCCGGGCCCCAGCGGCGGCGAAGCCGCCGTGCCTTCTCCTTTTAACCAAATACAGATTAATCGTAACAAGCCAGCGGGTCGCGGCAAGCACTGTGGACGGTTTTCGGTGCAAGGGCAGCTCCCCAATTCTCCCGAGACGAGGTTGTTTCACAGGTTACCTTGCAAATGCTGGAAGTGTAGCTATTGCGGTCCAAGAAGAGCGAAACGCATTAAGTATGCGATTCGTGCAAAAGCAGAGGCGTTGCACCTACAAAGACTTCTGACACTGACGCTGGATCCCAAGAAAGTTTCGGGCGATCCGGTTCAATACCTGAATCGTGCGTTCGCGAAACTGAGGGTCTATCTGGAACGCGCTTATGGAGTGTCACCGCAGTACATCCGGATCCTCGAGTTCCAGAAGAATGGGAAGCCGCATTTTCACATTCTCATTGACAGGTACATCGATCTTGAGTGGATAAGAAGGGCCTGGGTCGCAGTGGGAGGCGGGTACATGATCGACATTCGATTCGTGGACGTAGATCGAGTCTCCCGCTATTTGTCGAAATACCTCACGAAAGAGCTGTTGATGTCTGCTCCACCGCGCTCACGACGAGTAACGACCTCACGCAAGATCAAACTCCTCGAAAAACCAAAAAGAGAAGGCACCTGGATCCTTGTGAGAGCACCGATCGAAAGGCTGATCGAATCGTACGCAAAGGAGGTGACCGCGTGGTCGTTCGACGAAGATGGGTTGTTGGAATCATTCACGGCTAGTCTCAATCCGGAGCACCGACTCTCGCCTACCTGAGAGCTCAATGGCAGAGAAGATTCTTGACTCGGCATAAGCGTGTGAAGAACGGATGGCATTCATGAGGGAGGAGTGACTTGCACCTGGGGTCTAGTTCCTGCCTTCACTGAGGTGCCAATGGCGCTCCTTGCCCCTTAAACCGATGTCCTTGGGTGCCTCATGCCACAGGCTAGCAGTCTGGCACCACACGCTAACACCTTGGGATCAAAAGCTAGCACTTTTGACTGTCCCATTCCGCCGTAAATCTGCAGGCGCCGAATGGCCGCTAATTCTTCGGGGGTTGTATGGTTGCGGACAATGATGTAGAGCTTCCTGACCAATTAATGACGGTTTCTGAGCTTGCTGCGTTCCTTAATGTTCAGGTCTCTTGGGTCTACACACGCACTCGTCGCCGAGGAGCTGAGCGTCTTCCTCACATCAAGCTCGGGAAATACCTGCGCTTTTCCCTTCCCGAGGTCATTGCGTGGCTCCGAAAATATTGGGGGGGTGGTTTGAATTGCGTAGGCGACCCACTAACGGTAGACTTTCTGCCGACGCAGAACCGGCTGAGCGAGCCTTGAAAGGAGGCAAATTGGCTCGCAAAAAGCACTTTCAGCGCGGTTCACTTTTCAAACGCGGAAAGAGGAACAAAGTGTGGGTTGCACGTTATCGGGAGCCTGTCATCGGACCCAATGGCGAAACTGAATTTGTGCGCCGTTCCGAAATCCTTGGCACGGTTGCCGATCTCCCTACCCGACGTGATGCGGAAATGGTTCTGTCCGACCGGCTTCGCCGGATCAACAGCGCCGACTATCATCCGCGCTCGTGTTGTTTATTTCGTTCCTTGATCCAGGAGTGGGAGGCGCAAGCGCTCCCGGCTCTGAAGTACTCAACGCAAGTGCATTACAAGTACGTCGTTCACACTCACCTACTGCCAGCATTCGGAAATGTCCAGTTGCGCATGATCTCGCGGGAATCAATTCAGATGTTTCTTGCGGACAAACTGAAAGAGGGTCTTTCGTGGCGCACGGTCAAGCATCTCCGAACCACACTCGGAACAATCTTGGGAACAGCGGAATTCTGGGGCTACATCGAAGACAATCCGGTACGCAAAACCAGACTTCCGCGACGTGGGCTACAGCCAGAAAAAACGGTCTTGACGGCGGAGCAACTAGGTTCCTTACTCGAAAAGCTTCCCGAACCGTCCAGATCGCTCGTTTGGCTCTTGGTCTTGACCGGCTTACGAATTGGTGAATTGCTGGCCTTGCGCTGGCAAGATGTCGATTTGAAAGCTGAGTTCCTTCGTGTAAGCCGCACGTTGTACGAAGGGCATTTCGACGAACCCAAGACCCGTTCCAGCAATCGCACGGTGCCGTTAAGTGCAAAAGGAGTGGAGATCCTTGCGAGTGCCAGACCAGGAGCACCGAATCCAGATGCCCTAGTCTTCTCCTCGACGAAAGGAACTCCGCTTTGTCGTCGAAATCTCCGGAATCGTCAACTTGATCCAATGTGCGAAGAGCTGAAGATTCCAAGGATCGGCTGGCACTCTCTGCGGCATTCAAATGCGACACTGCTGGACGCAGTAGGAACTCCGCTCGGCACGGTGCAATCCCTCCTCGGACACTCTTCTCCGGAGATCACACGAGGAACGTATATTCATTCGCTGCCAGCTGGAGCGAGAGAAGCGGTTCAGAAGGTGGAAGATCTGCTTACTGGACCCAAACGGACCCAAATTGTGGAAATCGACAAATTGGCGTCCACGCTAATTCAATGAGCTGCTTGGGATTAAATGGTCGGGGAGAGAGGATTTGAACCTCCGACCCCCTGGTCCCGAACCAGGTGCTCTACCAGGCTGAGCCACTCCCCGACGTGTGCAAAGGGCGCGAGAGGAAGTACGAGGCGCCTCTGCAGAAACTGCTGAAATACTCACAAATTATAACACTCCACTCCATCCGCACGCGGTTGCTTGCTACACGCGCTTTCGGCCCCCTAAGTGTTGTCGGAAACCTGCGGATACGACTACGATAGATTTTCGTTCCACTTCCCCATGAAGACTGCATTCACCGCAAGCCGTTTGTTCACTCCGGCGGAAGAGATCGCGAATCCACTGCTCATCGTGGAAGACGGGCGAATCTCTGAGATCTCCACCCGCTCGGCCAAGGAACTTCCCGCGAACACCTCTCTGCTCGACTTCGGCGATGGAATATTGGCGCCCGGGTTTGTCGATATCCACATGCATGGCGGAGCCGGGCTCGACGTAATGCGAGCCTCGACCTCCGAACTGCCGCGCCTGGGAAAATTTCTGACCACACACGGGGTCACCGCATATTTTGCGACCACCGTCGCCGCGCCCCTCGACGCGACCTGTACGGCCCTCAGTCGCCTCGCGGACGCGATCGAATCTGCCGCCAACGTAACGAATGGCGATACCGCACAAGCTCGTCCCGTCGGCATTCATCTCGAAGGACCGTTTCTCTCCCACAAGAGGCGCGGTGTCCATCCGCCGGAGAATCTGGTCGAGCCCACCGTTGCCATCTTCGATCGTCTCTGGCAGGCGGCGCGCGGGCACGTGCGCATGCTGACCATTGCACCCGAGATTCCCGGTGCCATGGAAGTGATTGCCGAAGCGGCCCGGCGCGATGTCTGTGTCAGCATCGGCCACTCCGACGCCGAAATGCCCACGGCCAAGGACGCGGTGAAGGCCGGAGCCCGTCATGCCACCCACACCTTCAATGCCATGCGTCCGCTTGACCATCGCGAACCGGGAATCATCGGCGAAGTGCTCAGCGATGACCGCATCACTGCCGACATCATCGTCGACGGCATCCACGTCGCCCCGGAAGTCGTGAAAGTTTTTTTGCAGGCCAAGGGCCGCGAACGCGCCGTGCTCATCACCGACGCAATCTCCGCCACCGGCATGCCCGAAGGGCGTTACCTATTAGGCCCCATCGAGGTCGACGTGAAAGATGGCAAGTGCACGGCCAACGGCAGTCTCGCCGGAAGCGTGCTGACGATGGACCGAGCCGTGCGCAACGTGACCAAGTTTTCTGACTGGAGCTTGCGCGACGCCGTGCGCGCTGCCACGCTCAACCCGGCGCAGGCCGTGGGCTTGACCGCACATCACGGCGCTCTGAAGCTAGGAGCCGACGCCGATTTTACTGTGTTGACGTCTGCCGGCGAAGTAGTGAAGACGATTGTTCGTGGGCGCGGATTCTAACTCAAACTCTCGTGAGCGCGGGCGCGCAAGACGGGGTCAGGACAATCCAATGAGAAATGTAATCTTCGCAATCAACATTACCTTAGATGGCTGCTGCGACCATACCAAATTCAATCCCGATGATGAAACGCTTGAATATTTTACGCAGCTCACGCGAGATGCTGACACATTCCTCTACGGGCGTAAAACTTATCAATTGATGGTTCCTTATTGGCCCGATGTGGCGAAAAGCCATTCCGGGCAGACAAAAGCAGATTACGAATTTGCCCAGGCATTTGACGCCATCAACAAAATTATTGTTTTCTCACGATCCTTAGACAGCCCTGAAGGGAAAAAAACGAGAATTGTTCGTACGAACCTTCTCGACGAAATACTTAAATTGAAACAAGAACAAGGCAAAAATATCCTTACCGGTGGTGTAAATATTCCTTCACAACTTGTCGAGCTTGGTCTGATTGATGAATACCGTTTTGTGGTTCACCCGATAGTTTTAGGAGAAGGGAGACGGTTTTTTGAAGGTATTAACCTACAGGAGAGATTGCAACTAAAACTTGTAGAGTCCAGGATTTTTAAATCAGGATGTGTTGCGCTTCGTTATTTGAGACAGTGAGAGGCGCAAGAACTCTTAGTTGGGTTTGCGGCGTCTTGCATCCGCCAAGTGATGCAGCAGCATGAGTTCGTCGGCCCGCGAGAGTTGATCCAGAAACGAACTACCGGTGGTGGGCGTTTCGTCGCTCGCGGTTGGTGCAGAACTGGCCTGCCGTAGCTTATCTCCAAGTTCAGGCTCGTTGCTCATCACCTGCGAGTAGAACCAAAGGAAATGTCTCATCTGGTCAAGCGCTGTGCGCAACGTGTCGATGGGCTCTGTCTCCGAAAGCGAATTCAGCGCTTCCATCAGTTCCGGATCACTCGGAGCCTGCATGGCAGCGCAGTTAAGCTCCTGCTGAATGGTGCGCAGGTCTTCGGTGACGCGTGCGATTCGCAGATGAAGGTCGTCCATGTCGTCGATGGCCATTCTGTTTGCCTTCCAACCATCTCATCGGCAATGCACAGCGAATAGATGTCCCACGGGCATGCGCCTTTCGTAATTCTCGGCATTACTTTGGATCGATAAAAGGTCACCCCCTCAAACACCGTGATTGGCGCGGCTTTTCACGCGCATGCCGCGCGAATTTCCGGTACCGTTACCACCCGTATTCCCTCCACCGGATTTTCTACCGCCACCGTTAGTGCATTGGTCATCTGCTCCAAAGTCACCAGCCCCAGGCGCTGGGCGCCCTCACGCGTCGGTGGCAACAGTTCCGCTACTTTGTACCCAGGCAACAGAAGATACGGCCAACGGTGGCCGGGACCAAGAACGTACCACGGCCGCAGGATGGTTGCATTCAGTCCGGCCTTTTCGATTGCCGCCTCACACTGCGAGCGCACCGCGATATAGTCGTGCATCATGGGCGCTGGATGCGCCACGCTCAGGTAAACGAAGTGTCGAATGCCCACCGACTTTGCCGCCGCAATCGCTCCCAGGCCGGCTGGCAGATCCACCCGGCGGAATTCCGCTGCCTTCGCCGGACTGGGATGCGCTACTCCCACCAACTGCACGAACGTGTCTGCCGGAGAAATCTGACTCGCATAGCTCGCGCCATCGAGCGCATTGCCATCAACCGGCTTGCATCCGGCGGGAAGCTTCTTCTCCGACCCCGGACGCACCAGCGCCCGCACCTCATGCCCGCGTAACAGCAGCTTTGCGATCAACTTCTGTCCCATGTAGCCGGTCCCGCCGGCGACAAAGACGCAACGGCCTTCATTGAACATCGCGTGTCGCACTCCTGTTCATAATCTAAAAAGAATTACGAAACTTTCCCGCATTTGGATTGGCGAAATTCTAGGCCACGGCCGGTCGCTCTGCTCTGCCAGACCCTGTACGATTTGTGATACAAACTGGCCGTGACCGAAAGCGCACCGCAAACGGCCTCTAGCGAGGGATTAGTCCGCGCCATCGGCCGCTGGAGTCTTGCCGCCCTCACCGTGAACTGCATTATCGGCAGCGGAGTCTTCGGGCTGCCCTCCGTTCTCGCGGCGCTCCTCGGACGCGCCAGCGTCCTGGCCGTCGTTCTCGCGGCCGCTGCCATGGGCGTCATCCTCGCCTGCTTCGCTGAGGTTTCCTCGCGCTTCTCCCACACCGGCGGCCCCTACCTTTATGCGCACGAGGCCTTCGGACGCTTCATGGGAATTCAGGTGGCGTGGCTGGTCTGGTTCGTGCGCCTCACTTCATGCGCCGCCAACGCCAACTTATTCGTCGTGTACCTCGGGCAATTCTGGCCACGCGCTACTCAGACATTTCCCAAGCTCGCAATTCTGACGCTGCTGATTGGATTTCTCGCAGCCATCAACGTTCGCGGAGTACGCACCGGCGCTCGAGTCAGCAATTTCTTCACTGCCGCGAAACTGTCGTCGCTCGGCCTGGTCGCAGTGGCCGGGGCGCTCTACCTGATCAGCACCCACAGCATCATTCCCCAAGGCATGGTTTCACCGGCAGGTAACGACTGGGCACGCGCCATGGTCCTGCTCATCTTCGCCTATGGAGGTTTCGAAGCCGCCCTCATCTCCGCCGGCGAGGCCAAAGACCCTCGGCGGGATATGCCGTTCGGACTTTTCACAGCCCTGCTCGCTTGCGCCGTCATCTACGGCCTGATTCAGTGGGTTGTTGTAGGTGTTCTGCCCGATCCGGGCCATAGCCAACGCCCGCTAGCGGACGTGGCACGCATTGTGATGGGATCGGGCGGGAGCGTACTGATTGGAATGGGCGCGCTGTTTTCGATTTATGGATACCTGAGCGGCAACATGCTCGCCACTCCGCGCATAACCTTTGCACTTGCGGAGCGCGGCGACTTCCCTTCTCTCTTCGCCGCCGTGCATCCCCGCTTCCGCACGCCATACTTCTCCATTTTTGTATTCGCCCTGATCGTGTGGTTGCTTGCCTGGTTTGGCACTTTTGCCGGCAACGCAACCCTCTCGGCGGGATCGCGTCTTTTCTACTACGGTGTCATCTGCGCTTCTCTTCCGGCTCTGCGGAGAAAACAAAAAACGCCGGCAATATTTCATCTCCCTGGCGGCACGTTGATGGCGATCTTGGGCGTTTTGATTTGCGCAGCGCTGCTCACGCGCATCGAATACAACAAATCAATCGTGCTGCTCATCGCGGTCGCAGTCGCGTTCCTGAATTGGCTGCCTGTGAGAAATCGTGCTGCAAGAGAAGACCTGCCGTAGAGACGTTGCGAGCAACGTCTCTACGATGGCTGCTCCATTTCCAGCAGTGCTTTCTTGCGCTCGATGCCCCAGCGATACCCGCCCATGCTTCCATCCTCGCGCACCACGCGATGGCACGGGATCGCTACCGCAACAGGATTTGTCGCGCAAGCACGAGCGACCGCACGAACTGCGGTAGGCCGCCCAATGCCTTTCGCGACCTCACTGTAGGACCGCGTCGCTCCGAAGGGAATCGATTGCAGATACGCCCACACGCGCCGCTGAAATGCCGTGGCGCGGATGTCGAGGGGCAACGCCGAGTTCGTATCTTTCCCGCGCATCTGCCGCAGCAAAGCGCTCGCCCACGATCGCAAACCGCCTTCATCCACTTTCCGCGTCGCGAAGGGGAATTCGCGCTTCAGACCCTCGATCAACTCGCCGTCGGACCGTGCGAACTGAATCGCGCAGATCCCCCGCTCGGTCGCGGCAATCAGCATTCGTCCCAGCGGCGAATCGGCGCAGGTATAGCGAATCGAAGCGGCAATCGCACCGCGCCTGTACTTATCAGGCGTCATGCCCAGCTGTGATGCAGTCTTCTCGTAAAGGCGGCTGCTGGAACCGTAGCCTGCGTCATACATGGCGCGCGTCACCGAATCGCCAGCTTGCAAACCACGCTTAAGCATGCGCAAGCGGCAGGAATCAGCGTACTCACGCGGGGTGATACCCAGCACGGCCTTAAACCGCCGCTGCAAATGAAACGGGCTTTGACGGAATGCCTTGCCCAGGCGCTCCAGCGTCACGGGCTCATCGAGATGCTGCTCGATAAAGCGGCAGATCGCCTTCACCCCATCCGCCTCGGCATTGCCGCTGAAAACTTTGGGACGGCATCGCAGGCAGGCACGATATCCTGCTTGCTCGGCATCTTCGGGCCTCAGGAAGAACTGCACGTTCTCCCGGCGTGGCCGTCGCGCCGCGCACGATGGCCGGCAGTATACGCCCGTGCTCGAGACCCCAAACACGAACTTCCCATCGTGGTCGGCGTCGCGGGCAATCACGGCATTCCAGCGCGTGTCGTTGCTAGCTTCCGGGGTCGAGGCTGATTTGGATTGTTGAGCTGACATCGTCTTCAGGCCTTCCGTTGTGAGTATGGCATTGGTCGTCATAGTAAGAAAAGCCTACGGCCAAGCATTCTTAGCGGACTATCCGGATCTTGCGTCCGAAGTGAAATTGTCTGAAAACAGGAGTCAGTGGTCAGGAGTCAGCAGTCAGTTGTCGATAGTCAGGTTTGCGCCTGACGGGCGAAACGGTTAGATTCTCCGGGGACGGATTTTACTCTTACACCTGAGGACTCACTTTTATGCGGAATACGCGGTTGGCGATTGTCGGCTCTTTCGCCGTCTTGATGATTGCATCGGCAGTTGCGCAGCAGGCTTCGAAGCACATGCTCAGCGGCGAAGAACTGAAGAAAGCGGTCCCGGCGGAATATTTCTTCCGCGGCCAGAAGGCTCCGGTGCAGGTTCGCAACTCAGTCGGCTTTCAGTTGACCGACGGCAAAATGACGCTGGCAGCTCTGGTAGACGCCTCGGGCTACTCGACCGCGATTCAGCAGAAATACCAGGGCATGCTCATCACTGAAAGCAAGCTCAGCATCGGAGGATCGACATTAGCGCCGGGAGAGTACGGCTTTGGCTTCACCGCCGACGGCAAGTTCGTCGTCATGGACGTGGCCAACAACGATGTCCTCAGCACGTCCTCGCAAACCGATCCCGCAGTAGTGCATGCCGTCCCGTTGAAACTGGTGGAAGATGGCGAGGGCTACAAGCTTTACGCCGGCAAAAAATGGGTCGGACTTAAGCCGGAATAGTTTAAGTCGATCAAACTCTTTAACTTACAGCGATTGTATGTACAATAATGCAATCGGATATTGTACGGTCCAAATAATCCTTGGTTCCCCCGACTGCAAAATCCGCGGCAGATCATCACCCAGAATACTGCTTGCGGAGCCGGAAACGCCCCTTCCTGCGACGATCGGTTCTACACCCAAGGAAATCCTCATCCTCAGGAAAAAGCTTCGCCTGACAGCCCGCTGGAGGCCTTCAACGACTTTTTCAACAACTTGCACGGGGTCTCAACAACTTGCGCGGAAAAATGGCTCGAGTCTGTGCCCCGAGGGCATAACTCTCTCAGACGGCCGCAACGATCACGAAGCGTTTCTAGTGCGAGAGTGGTTGGAACGGACCCAGGATCGCGGTCATTCCGGCGCGCTTGCGCAACTCAGACAATAGCGCGCTGGCAGCGTTCTGGTAGGTCTTGCTCGGATCCGACGGATCGGCCCAGACCGCATCGTAAATGATTTGCGCTGCTTCTTTCAGTTCCAGATGCAAGGCCGCTTCGAACACATCGAGACGCTCCTGCAGCCGTTCGTAGCAGGAGTTGCAGATTTCAGCGCCCGCGACTTCTCCAGTATGGTGCTCGCGGAACTTGCAAATGGCATCCGGAGCGCTCACCACTTCGGCGTGCGCTTCCAGCAGTTGCGACTTGAACTGTCGCAGGAATTCCTCACGCTCCTGCTCAATCACAGCAGTATCCGGAACCGCATCGACCACCGCCTGTGATACTCGCGGCGGAATCTGGGGCGCGACCGGTGAAACTCGCTCATGATGCTGGCAGGTCGGGCAAACGTCCAGATCGGCGGGGTAGTACAAGTGGCACTTGGCGCAGGGCAAACCATATCCCGATTGCCGGCGAGGGGTATTCGCCGGTGAATCGGTTGCCGTCCGACCTTCAGCGCGGCGCGCAGTCGAATCTTTCGCCAAAGACGCCTGTACGACAGAATTCACGATATCTTGCTGGGTTCGGGTTGCGTTGGTCGCCATTTGCAATTCTCCCCCTGAACGGATTCATGGGCCCGATGGGGCTCGGGTTCACTCTAAGTGTAAGTACTGCCTGCTCCTGCACCTAAGCACTGGAGTACATCAGAGGCATTGGCCAAGTGGTCCGGCAATCCCAGCGAAAGCCCTGCTCAATTCGACTAGCGCGAACTCTCTTCCTTCATCAGCTTGAGCAGCTCTTCTCGCCGAGCCCGGTAGATTGCCCGCTCCGGATCAAGCCGCGCCGCCGTCTCCAGTTCGGTGAGTGCTTCCTGATAGCGGTCCAGGCTCATCAGGCAAGCTGCCAGAGAATAGTGGTTATCGGCGGAGGCGTTCACCCGCAATGCCTCGCGAAACTCCTTCTCGGCTGCATGCAACTGTTGCTTCTCAAACAGAAGGGTGCCCAAGAGATGATGTGCGATGTCGGAATCGGGATTGAGCGATACGGCCAGTCGCAATTCGCGCAGCGCTTCCTCCGGCTGATTGGCCAGCAGAAGCGCCTGCCCAAGAATCCGGTGCTCGGTCGAGCCGGTCGGATTCAATCGCACCGCCAGCTTCAGTTCTTCCACCGCAGAGTCATAATTCTTCTTGGCCATGTATGCGCTGGCCAGGCAAGCGTGCCCCTGCTGCCACTCCGGATGTTCGCGGTATAGGACACGCATTTCCTCAATCGCTGAATCGAAATTGCCCTGATCGCAATAAGTATTCCCCAGATTGTTACGGATGGAGGCTTCGCCGGGAGCGATCCGCTTAGCCTCGCGATACTCTGCGACGGCCTGTGCCAGATTTCCCTGCTCGTGCCAGATCAGCCCCAGGTTGGAGTGCGCCTCCCAAAATGCAGGCCTCAACTTGATGGCCTGCTGGTACGCTGCAATGGCGCGCGGCTGGTTTCCGTTTGCGTGCTGCGCGATCCCCATGTCGTAGTAAGTGTCAGCATTGCCGGGGTCGCGTGCCAGCGACTCTTCATACGCATGAACCGCAGCCGCATACTGTCCAGTCGAATACAGGCCGAGTCCCAGGTATTGATATGCTTCGGCATTTTGAGGATCGATGCTCAGAGCGGTACGGGCTTCCGCAATCGAATTCGGGCCGTCGTCCAACCCGTAAAAGAGGTAGGCCAGGGCAGCGTGATTTTCCGGAAGGTCCGGCATGATCTTCGTCGCTCGAGCCAGCTCGTCATAAGACTCGTCCGATTCGTCTTCCTGCCGGTAAACGACACCCAGGGCGAAATGCAGAGCGGAATTTTCAGGATCGGCACTGACCGCGTCTCGCAGGTTGTTTTCCGCTTGGTGGAATTGTTGCTGCCGCACCTCGGCCGCCGCTTTCAATAACAAATCTGGAACCGGAGGACCAATTCGCGCCGAAAAGACATTGCCCGAACTCAACACTCGCATCAACTCTTTATTAGCTCCCAGCGACTCCATCTGATGGAGTTCGTTGCGGGTCGGCAGATTCGCGAGGCCCCTTTCTGCCACCAGGCGCGCGAGCCGGGTGCTCGGAACTCCTCCGGTCAACCACGCCGCCAATTGGGTCGTGTTCACAGGCTGCTGATTTGGACGCGGTGAGCCGGTGGATTGGGCGAGCGCAATCGACAGACTGAAGACCAAGAAGGAAAGTAAAACCTTGACTCTCACCGGACTCCCCGACGACCTGAATTGGCGTACTGGTGGCGGCTTTTGAGGAAATGCGGATCGAAGCACCCCCCAAAAACCTCTTCAGAAACATAGCCCGGCACCGAACCCGCTGGTAAGGTCACGGAAGTAACTGAATGGAGCGACTTTCCTGGAGTCTCGCACCTGTCTGTTGCGGTTGAGTGTGACCGCAATCACACCCTACCGTGGCAGGATTCACCGAACCTGGGCGTGGGATTGGGTAAAACAGTGAAAATGCTATCGATGGTCTTGGCCAGGTCGCTTGACCTTTCGCCTAAGCATCCAATAGCGTATGATTTGGACAGGTAGTTCTGTCCCTTGGAGGCTCCGATGTTTGAAGGTCTATTTCAACCGATGCACCTGATTATTATCTTTGCCATAGCTCTGCTGGTGTTCGGTCCTAAGAAATTGCCTGAACTAGGGAAAGGGTTGGGCGAAGGCATTCGCGCGCTGAAAGACGGCATGAAAGACGGCATTAAGGATAGCCCGTCAACGGACGCTTCGAATGCTGCGAACGATCCGACCAAGAAAACCGATACCAAGAGCTAACTGACTCCGAGCTAGAGGAGCAATACGGAGCAGTATCTTCCCCGGCATCTCTGCCGCTTTGTCGCCATAAGCGTCTGTGTTCCCGTTCCAGATTTCCGTTCCTGGGCAACCCCGGTTGGTGTTTCAATCTCAAATCTCTTCCCTTTGGAGGTAGGTCGTGTCGCGCACATTCCAACTATTCCCCCTGATGATGCTGCTCGGACTCTCGACCGCGGTACTCGCCGACCAGGTCACATTGAAAAACGGAGACCGGCTGACCGGCACAGTCGTGAAGTCTGACGGCAAGACGCTTGTGTTGCACACGGACGCCGCGGGAGATGTCACCATTCAGTTCGACACCATTCAAGAGATCAAGACCGACGCGCAACTGCACGTCACCCTCAAAGACGGGAAGACGGCGGTGGGACCGGTTACCACTTCGGATGGCAAGATTGAGATTGCGACCAAAACCGCCGGCACCGTCGAAGCGCCCAAAGACGACGTCACCCTCATCCGCAACGACGACGAACAAACGGCCTATGACAAGAGCCTGCATCCTGGCCTGAAGCACGGCTGGCAGGGCGGAGCCGATGTCGGCTTTTCGATCGCCCGCGGCAACAGCGAAACTGAAAATCTGGCGCTCGCCATCAATGCCACCCATCCCACCCTTAACGACAAGATCACGCTCTACGTCAGTTCCATCAATACCACCAACAATCTTGCCACTCCCTCGACCGTCGCCAGCCTGGTGCAAGGCGGCCTGCGCTATGACCGCAACATAAGTGATCGCGTGTTTTGGTACGCAGCCGCGGATTTCATGACCAACGCGCTTCAGTTCCTCGATCTGCGCAGTGTTTACGGCGGTGGTTTCGGTTTCCACGCGATCAAGTCTGACGCCACGATGCTCGATCTGCTGGGCGGCGTCAACTACACGCATGAGACGTACTCCAACGGAAACCTGATCCCCGGGAGTGTGCCGCCAGCGTTTGAATCCTACGGACAGACCAATAAGTTCGTGGCTTTAACCTTGGGGGATGAGTTCAGTCACAAGGTGGGGAAGAGTACGGTGATCACGCAGAACCTGTATTTCTTTCCCAATCTGCAGGACACGGGCGAATACCGCATGACCGTTGGGCTTGGCAGCGTCACCAAGATCAGCAAGTGGCTGGGATGGCAGAACCAATTTAGCGACATCTATGTAACGAACCCACCAACCGGCACGAAAAACAACGACGTGATTTTTACCACCGGATTGAATATCGCATTCAACCACTAGTCCACGGTCTGGATCACTCGGCTCGCAGGGCACGCAGCGGATTAACATTCGCGGCCCTGCGCGCCGGAATCATACTGGCGACTGCCGCCACGACTGCCACTCCGGCGATCGCCACGGAATAGGTCAGCCCATCGTAGGGCTTGACGCCGTAGAGCGCCGAACTCAGTGCGTTTGCCACGACGGACGCCAGGGGCACGCCGATCGCGACCCCAATCGCAGTCAGCATCAGGCTGTCGCGCAACACCATCCACACCACTTGCCACCGCTGCGCTCCCACGGCCATGCGCACTCCAATTTCCACCGTACGATTGCTGACGCGATAAGCCAGCGTGCCATAGAGGCCGGTTGCCACCAGCAAGACTGCCAGCAGTCCAAAGAACCCCGCCAGCCGCGCGAACAGCAACTGTTGTGAGATGGTCGTCTCGTACTGTGCCCGTTGTGTAATCGGCTCGATCAGGGGCAGATTCGGATCCATTTGCTGCAGGGCCTTGCGCGCAGCCGGCAAAATCGCCAGCGGCTCGCCATGCACGCGAAGTTCGACTTGCATCTTGCCGGTGATCGGAATCTGCGCGTACATGTACCACGCCATCGGAATAGGTTCTTCCTCGATGCTGCGGTACTTATGATCTTTTACCACGCCAACAATGGCCATCTGGTATTTACCATCTGGGGTGCCAATGAGATGACCCAGCGGATTCTGATTCGGCAAAAAGCGTTTCACGAACAGTTCGTTCACGATGCCGGCGTGTGGCGACGACGCGGTATCGGAATCCGAAAAGTCGCGGCCTTCCAGTACGGGCACTCCCAGGGTATGAAAGAAATCCGCACCGGCGACGTTGCTGCGCACCAATGTAGAACCGTTGGCCGCGTCGGGCAGTTTGCTGTCGACCATCATGCTGCCGTTATTCGACCAGCCCGAGCCCAGACGTTCTTCCATGATGGTGACCGATTCCACACCGGGCAGAACGCGCAGCTTATTGATCAACGCCTGATAGAACGCGGTGCCCTCGGGAACGGAATGGATGTTTTGCGGATTCACTCCAAAAACCACCAGACCTTCCGCCGGAAAGCCGAGGGAAACATGCTGAAGGTTGCGGAGGGTGCGAACCAGCAAGCCTCCGCCGACCAGCAACACAACGCACAATGCCATTTGCAGCGCGACAATGATCTTGGCACTGCGGCTTTTGCCGGCGTCGGTATTCGATGTCGCGGAGGACGTCTTAAGAGCCAGTCCCGGCCCGGCGGCAAGCGCAAGGCGCAGCGGCGCCAATCCAAACAACAATGCTGCCAGCACCAGGATGCTCAGCGTGAAAACAAGGACGGTGTTGTCTGGTGAAAAACTCGCCTCGATCTGCGCCCATGTCCCCAGCGCTTTAGTCGCTGAAGAGGCGAATATCCATGCCAACGCGCCTCCGAGCGCAACCAGCAGCACGGGCTTCGGTAAGCAATAATCTAAACAGATGTCCGCGGCCCGCGCCTAATGCCAGACGCACCGAGAATTCTCGTTGCCGAGTTGCGTTGCGCGCGATCAGCAACATCACCACGTTGCTGAGAGCGATCAGCAGGACCAAGCCCACCATCGCCATCAACATTCTTAGCGGCTTGCCGTACTGCTCGTCATAGCCGGGAAAGTTTTTCGCATCCTGCAGACTTAACACCGGCCGCTGCTCGCCGGGCTCAGGGTTGCCCAGGCCGATGTAAGCAGCAGTTTGAAATGTGGATTGCAGACGCGCCGCGGCCTGCGTCTTCGAGATTCCGGGCGCAAGACGCCCCAGCAAGCGCATGCACCACCACTTTGGATTGTTCTGATAAATCTTGCCATCCTCGGGCGGATTGCCCCATGCATTCAATTCTGTGCGGGCTTGCAGTGGAATCCAGAAGTCGGTAGAGCCGCCAGCCTCCGCGCCTTCAAAGCCGTCGGCGGCAACGCCGACAATCGCGAGCGGCACGCCGTTCACGTAGAACGTCTTCCCGATCGCATCCGGATTCCGCGAAAAGCGTCGTGTCCAGTAGTTGTAGCTGATCACTGCCACGGCGGCATGATCCGCTTCGTCCTGCGCGGTGAACCCGCGCCCGCGGGCCAGCCGTATTCCGAATCCAGAAAAGAAATTGCCGCTCACCATGTCACCTTCTGCTTCCTCAGGCTGTCCGTCGTAGCGCACTGCGACTTTGCCGTTGGAAAGCGGCACATAGGCGATGACTTGCGTCAGCGCGTCGTGTTGCTGGCGAAGCGAGTCGTACACTGCGTAGGAAAACGTATCGTGGAAATCGATGGTGCCGGTTCGCTTGGGTGCGTTCGAGGTATTCAGGTACACCACGCGATCCGGATCGGCCACTGGCAAAGACTTGAGGAGCACCGCGTTCATGACGCTAAACACCGCCGTGTTCGCGCCGATGCCGAGTCCCAGGGTAAGCGCGCAGACTAATGTGAATCCCGGAGCCTTGCGAAGCTGCCGGACTGGGTATTGCACCTGATACAAAACGCTTGCCATCTACACACCTCACCCTTGGGAAACCATACTTGCACGGCATTTCTCAGGCCAAAGCTGAGCAGGCTAAGTTGCGAAGGATACAGAACTTTGATGCGGAGCGCAGGGCGTTGCTGTCCACAATCGGACTCCTTTGTCCGCAAGGGGACACTCGAGGTCCCGATCTCGGCGAGGTAATCGGCTCAACGAGTGGACGAAGTGCAGCTTTCGTGGCCGCAACGCGGGAATGTCCAAAATCACAATTACCCTGTTGAGTTGTACCAACGCAGGACTCGGAGAGCGCGCAGTGTGTTCCAGCGGCTCGCCCTGCTGACTTCGGTCTCCATCTTCAACGGAATGAATTCGGGATGAAGCAGATTCATTGGCCAGCGCCCGTTCTGGTGGCCGCGCTCCACCACGACTTCGATGGCTTCGCGAACTCCGCTGTCGGGTTTGATTCCCGCATTTCGCAGATAATCAAGTCCGCGCAAGACGTCGTAGTGCCAAAACGTCGGGAACGAGAAGCGGAACCAGTGTTTGTCGATGACTTTGCCGGTTCGTAGCGAGCGGAACATGCGGCGCTCGAGCAGATAGTTTTCGGCCCGCCTGCGGGCCTTACTGACTGCCGCCGATTTGCACCCGGCCCGTTCATATTCCAGCAGTCCTTCGAGTACGCAGATGGTGGTATGGAACGAGGAGCGCCGGCTCTTGGGTGCTTCGCAGTTCCATCCGCCATCTGCGAGTTGCTCGCTCAGAAGTTGCCTGGCCAGTGTGTCATTCGGTTTCTTGAAGTACGCGCCGATGCCGAGGATTCTGCCGTTGATGCAGGGCTCCGTTTCGCCGCAGAGGTAAGGCCGATTGTCGAGCCATTTGAACACGAGACGATTGTCGACGCAGTCGATCATTTGGCGAGCCTGTTTGCTGACGGGATCGACACCGAGGTCCATCAAGACAGAGAGACTGTAAAGCGTGATAAGCAAGTCTCGGTGTTCCTTTGGCAAGTCGCTTCTCCAGCCGCGCGGGCTCCCGCTCCAGAGGCCTAGAGGAGATTGGCGGGCGAGCAGCTTTGCTCCCCAGCCTACGGTCGCGACGCGTGATCGCTCAGCTGCAATCGTGTCGGGGCCTTCACCGGTGAGGTCCCGCATGACCTGCCAACGGATGGCGGGGTCAGAGTCGAAGAGCCATTGGATGTGCGCGGGCCGGGGTGCGTAATCCTGCGGACGCATTGGTTTTTTATAACATCCGCTGGGCAGGTCTCGAGAGGCGCCAGAGCGGCATTCACCTTTGCTCCTTTGGAAGAAGTTCTTCTTACCCTTGTGCCCATCGGGCCGCCCGGGGAATTTGAATTCCCTTGCATCAACTCAAGCACGCCGGTGCATGCCAAAATAAAAGGCCCGACTTCTCGCAAAGGCTGCGAGAAATGGGGCACCCGGGTCGTGTTGTGGATGGCAGAGCTAGTCGATGCCGTGAATGCGCATGCTGACCAGCTTGTCGATGCTGAGGTCGTGGATTCCGCGCGACTTCATGTCGGCGATGTATTCCGGTGTCACGTTATGGATTCGCATCGCAACCAGTTCGTCGGGATCGGGATGCGAATAACCCATGCTCTGCAGTTTCTGAATGAACTCCGGTGAAACTCCGTGAATGCGGAAAGCGATCAGCTTCTCGAGGTCGATGTGATCGTAGCCAAGCTTCTTGAGTTGTGCCATCCATTCCGGAGTCGCGCCGTGAATGCGCATCGCAATCAGCGTGTCCTCGTCGGGCGTGTAGCCTGCCTGGTGAAGGCTGCGCACCATTTGCGGCGTCACGCCATGAATACGGAAGGCAACCAACTTGTCGGAATCTGAGATCTTTAGCCCTTCGGCTCGCAGTTCCTGAATGAACGCTGAGTCGACGCGGAAGATGCGGAAGGCGATCAGCTTATCGGCATCGAGATCGCTGAGATGCTCGTTTTTCATCTGCTTGGCGAAATCGAGGCTGACATCCTGCACCGCCATGGCGAACTGCTTCTCGTCGTCGACGGAGAATCCAATCGACTGCATCTCGCGCGGATAATTGGAGTCAGGCTGGAACTTGAAGAGTCCCGCGCCTTCTCCGTTGTTGAGGAAGCCTTCGCAGTCAATCTTGCCGGCGTCGCGCGTGATGGTGAAGTGAACGTCCTGGCGTCCGGACTTCGAAAAGTCGACGCCGGGAAACGAACTCGCAGGCCAATCGGATTGGTGATTCGACATTCCGCCGTGATGGTGCTCAATCAGAGAAAACTCGACCTTGCCGGGATTATCGGATTTGCTGACGGTCCAGTCGCCATTGTGGACTTCGGCGGCGCGATTCTTGACCACGAATACCACTACGCAGGATGCGAAGACCAGGTACGCGAGGGTTCGGCGCATTCTCATATCAATCTCCTCTTTCGACTAAATTCGAGCGATTAAATTCGAGCGGATGTCGCCGAGCCTTTGCCCTCGACGTCGATCAGGGCAGGCCCAGGCTGGACGGCCGAAGGCGGCCGTCCCCACATGAGTCGTTACAAAGACCTAGATATCAGCTTTGGAATCCAGAATTCCCAACTGGCGCATCTGAATCAGCTTCTGCAGAGTCAGATCCTTGAAGCCATGCTTCTTCACCTGCTCGATGAATTCGGGAGTGACATCCTGCACCTTGGCGCCGATGATGTCATTGACGCTGAGCTTGAATCCCGCGGCCTGCAGAGCCTTGATGTATTCCGGCGTCACATCCTGCACTTTCATGCCGATCAGTTCGTTCACGGATGGCTTGAATCCCAGAGCCTGAATCTCACGCACATATTCGGGAGTGACGTCTTGCACGCGCATGCCAATCACATCGTCGCCCTTAGGATCGATTCCCAGGTCGTGCATTCCCTTCAGGTATGACGGAGTCACATCCTGCACCTTCATTGCGATCACTTGATCTGCCGTCACCGCCAAGCCTGAGGCGTGAAGCTCGCGAACGTATTCGGGAGTGACGCCCTGAACCTTAAGCGCAATCAGCTTGTCGACGTCGGGCTGAATCCCCGCTTCTTTCAGGCCGCGATAATACTCGGCATCTGCTCCCTGGACTTTGAGAGCGACCAGTTGATCCTGAGTTGGATTGAGGCCGGCCGTGCGAAGATCGCGGACATATTCCGGAGTAACCCCCTGCACGCGCATGGCGATCAGGTTATTCGCGTCGGGGTTTAAACCCTGGGCACGAAGTTCCTTGACATATTCCGGGGTGACATCCTGAATCTTCATGGCGATCAGCTCGTCGACCGTCAGATCGGGAAGGCCCGCAGCCTTCATGCTGTCGATATAGGAAGAAGCTGATGCACTGACCGCAGGCTGCGCGGTGCTTTGCGGACGAGCCGCGGAAGGCTTCGCCGCCGGGGTACTGGCGACGCTCGATTGCGCGGCGGTGGGAGCGGTTTTAGGCTCACCCTGCCAGTACGTCGCGGCGTGAGCTGGACGCGGACGCGCCATTCCAAGCAGCGCGTTTCCGGCGACGAGCGCGGCGGTCAGGCACAGGAGGCTGCCGGTGAGTCCGATGCTTCGCACTCCGGCACCGAGAGTCTTCAAACCAAGAACGCGTACGATCCGCTCGGTGAGTGGACCGCGGTTCGCAGCCATGGCGAAAACGGGAGCGCTGCGCCACTCTTCCATCAGCGTGAGGGCGCGCGCATATTCAACGGCGTTGCCGCAGAGAGTTACCGCGACGTCATCGCAGCAGTGTTCGCGTTCGGCACGGATTCGCTTGTTCAGCCACCAGACTGCGGGATGGTAGAAGAGCAGCGTCTCGACGCACACCTGGAACACGTTCACAAAGGGATCGAAGCGCTGGATGTGCGCGAGTTCGTGGGCGATGACTGCCTGAAGCTGATCCTCGGAGAGGCCGGTGAGAGCACTCACTGGCAAGAACACGATGGGACGAAACCATCCGATGACGGCCGGCGCTTGCAGCCACGCGCATTCACAGTATTCAATCGCACGAGTCAGGCCGAGCTGCTCCTGCAGGTTGTAACAGACTTCGAGAACCTGCGGGCTCACGACGGTGGACCGTTTGCGGCGTTCCCGCTCGAGCAACACGAAGCCTCCGGCGGAACGGAGGCTGAAGAAGGCCACGCCCAGCAGCCAGGCTTCGACCAGCCAGGGAAGCGCATTGCGGGAAGAGGCGCTCGAAGGCTGGATCAGGCGTTGCGCCGAGCCACTCGCCGCGACTCCGCCCCTCGCGAAGGATTGGACGGCCGCGGCGAGCGGCGACGACGACTTCGCGGCGTCTGCCACACCGGAATGCTGCTGCGAATAGAAGAAGAATGTCGCGACGGGAGCGAACAACATCAGGGCCAGCGCGCCCACTCCGACCAGGTAACGAGTCGACGCGCGGCTGCAGACAGCCATTGCGGCTGCGGCCAATGCGGCGAGTGCCGTTCCCTGCCACAGGAAGTGGAGGAGCGCCCATCCCAGGGACTGCATCGCGCTCGGGGAGACCCAATTCATCAGAGTAGTCGTCATCCCGGTAGTCATCGGCGACTCCTTTCGTATTCGTCAAGCAGGTGGCGCAGTTCGACGATCTCTTCGGCGGACGCCTTAGTGCCGGCGAGCGCGTGCATCATCAACTGGCTCGCTGAACCCTCGAAGACTCGCTGCAACATGTCCCCGGCAAGCTGCCGTTTGGTTTGCTCGGCAGGCAGGCATGCTTCATAGACGTGCGCGCGCTGGGTTTCGTTTCGTCGCACCGTACCTTTTGTTGTCATAATCTGCAGAAGCTTGAGAACTGTGGTGTAACCGAGTTCCTTTTTCTCGCTCAGAGCTTCGTGCACTTCGCGAACCGTCGAGGGGCCGCGGGTCCAAAGCACGCGGAGAATCTCGAGTTCGGAAGCGGTGGGTTTGTGGGGAGTCGGCTTCATGGGAAGGAACATACTACGAAGATATTCGTAGTGTCAACGAAAATCTTCGTAGATGGGGAAAAATATACGCGAAGGGCTGGGAGTTACAAGCATTACTCGGGCTTGGCCCCTTCACTCACTCAGGGCACGCTCTGGTTCGACAACCGAAGGCGGCCGTCTCCAGATGAACTGCGGTAGACAAGTCATTCGCTCGTGAATGGCTCGCGTGGCCTAGTTTGTTTTTACTATTGAACGGGCCTTCCGCTCTGATACCGTACCTTCCACCCTGGGGAATCCAATCTGAATTCAATCCTTTGAGAGTGAGGCTTTGAAGATGCGTGTTCAAAAGGCTGGGAGCGTGGTGATTGCGATTTGTGTTTTGGGAGCGGTGATGGTCGCGGGAAGCGAAGGCGGCAAGGCCGTCTCGGTGCATGGGTATGTTCTCGACTCAGCGTGCGCGTTCACCAAGGGGCTGAAGAAGCCGATCAGCCCGGAATGTGCCCAGGCCTGCGCGAAGGCCGGATCGCCGCTGGTAATTCTGGCGGATGGAGGAACGATTTATTGGCCGATCGCTGACACCACTCCCTCCGCGGGACAGAACGACAAACTGATGCCGTTCGCAGGACAGACGGGTTACGGCCAGTGGCAAAACCTTCGCGCGTGGCGGATCGACCGCGATTGTGATCGAGAAGATTGCGGCGGAAGCCGCGCAGAAATAAGTCCACAACCTCCCAGGCTTGTCACGGTTCCGCGGGGCTTCGCCCACGCGGGACGGACGAATGCGTCCGTCCCCACGTAGTTTCTACGTAGATATTGGCGCTAACCAAGACTTGGCAAGGACGTCTACTACCGGGTACAGTACTGTTCGTCTCATTTCCCTTGTCCAAGTCCCATACAACAGGAGTTCTCATGCGTCACGCAGGGATTGTGCTGGCGGCTGTTTCATGCCTGAGCATTTTCACGTATTCGCAAACCGCCGAGGAGTTGGTCAACAAGAACATTCAAGCCAAGGGCGGAATCGAAAAGATGAAGGCTATCCATTCGGTGCGCATTACGGGCAAGTTGAACGGGGGAGGCGGTTTCACCGCTGCCACGGTGCAGGAGAACCAGCGTCCGAATCTGGTTCGCGAGACTTTTGCCCTGCAGGGGATGACCGCGGTTTCTGCCTATGACGGCACCACGGGATGGCAGATCCAGCCGTTTGGCGGGCACAAGGATCCCGAATTCATGGGCGAAGATGACTTGAAAGATCTTCTGCTCGATGCCGACTTCGATGGCCCTCTGGTGGACTACAAGGAAAAAGGCAACACGGTCGAGTTTCTGGGACACGACGTGGTCGACGGGGACGACGCACTTCGGCTGAAAGTCACGCTGAAGGATGGCGACATCATCTATTACTACCTCGATCCCGACACCTTCCTCGAGATTCGCAAGGAAGTGACGGAGTTCATTCGCGGCTCGGTGCGCGAGAGCGTGATCGAGATGGGCTCGTACAAGCCCGTGGCAGGCGTGATGTTTCCGTACTCGATTTCGCAGGGGTCGAAGGCGAACCCTGCGGCGCAGACGACAACCGTGGAGAAGATTGAAGTGAATGTGAATATCAATCCCGCGGACTTTGCGGTTCCCGCATCGCTGAGGGCTGACGAAAAGAAGTCCGGGTTGGTCGGGGTTCATTGATTCTCCTACATGCTTCTTTGAAGCAAGCACAAGAGCCGGATACCGGGAAGAACTGAGTAGCGCACTGCTGGAGGCGAAATCTTGAACCGCAACGAGGACACGAACTAATGAAGATGAATACGAGACGCAATCATTTCTCTCTTCTGACGAAGCTGAGCATGTCGCTTTGGGCTGTATCTTTCATGCTTCCAGCCGATACGGCCTACTCCCAGACGGGTTACAAGTTCGATGCCGCGACCGTGTCGGGACTGCCGGCGCGCAACATCGGGTCGGCGACGATGAGCGGGCGTGTCGCTGCGTGGACGCCATTGAGCAGGACGGCCGCATCACGGTTTTCGTAGGAGCGGCGAGCGGCGGGGTGTGGAAGTCGGTGAATGGCGGAACGACATACAAGTCTGTCTTCGATCGCGAGAGTGTGCAGTCGATTGGTGCGGTGACCATCGACCCATCGAATCCGAAGACCGTATGGGTGGGCAGCGGCGAAGCCTGGATGCGCAACAGCGTGTCGGTGGGGGATGGAGTTTACAAGTCCACGGATGGCGGCGAAAACTGGACCAATGTCGGGCTCAAGGATAGTGAGCACATCGCCAAGATCCTGGTCGACCCAAATGATGGAAACAGTGTGCTGGTATGCGCCTCGGGACATTTGTGGGACGACAACGACGAGCGCGGCGTTTACAAGACCACCGACGGCGGCAAGACATGGAACAAGGTTTTGGCGGGCGCCAATGGATCGACGGGATGCGGCCTGCTGGCAATGAGCCGCCAGGAACCGAAGACGATTTATGCTTCGATGTGGGACTTCCGGCGGCAGGGCTGGACGTTCCGGTCGGGCAACAAGCCGACTTCAGGCAGCGGATTGTTTAAGTCGACCGATGGCGGCGACCACTGGACGGAGATCACCGAGAGCAACGGAAAGGGACTTGCCGGCGAAACCCTGGGGACGCACAGCGATCGCAGTCGCTCCCTCGAAGCCGCAAGTGGTGTATGCCAACGTTGAGGCCGAGAAGGGACGAGGACTGTACCGTTCAGACGACGGCGGGGCGAATTGGAAGAAACTGGATGCCAGCAACTTCATGGTGTGGCGTCCGTTTTATTTTGGCAATCTGATTGTCGACCCTAAGGATGAGAACAAGATTTTCAAGCCAGATCTCATCCTGCTGTACAGCACCGACGGCGGCAAGACGTTCAACGTCGTATCGGGCGGAGCGCATGGTGATTTCCATGATGTGTGGATCAATCCGAAAAACCCGAACGTCGTGATTGCGGGTGATGATGGCGGCCTGTGGCGCAGCGAGGACGGAGGCACTCGCTGGAAACATCAGATTAACTTGCCGATTTCGCAGTTCTACCATGTAAGCACCGACAACTCCGATCCGTATCACGTGTATGGCGGCCTGCAGGACAATAGTTCGTGGGTGGGCGACTCGTCGTATCCGGGTGGCGTGACGAATTCGCGGTGGGAAAACATGTTTGGTGGCGACGGTTTCTGGATGTTTGAGGACACGTCGGATCCCAACTACATCTATGCGGAGGCGCAGGGCGGAGAAATCGGGCGGGTGAATCGCTACTCGCACGAGATTCGCGGGATCAAGCCTCTGCCGAACTACGGGGAAAAGAAACTGCGGTTCAACTGGAACGCGCCGATCCACATGAGCCCGAATGAAAAAGGGACGATCTACATTGGGGCGCAGTTCTTGTTCCGCTCGCGCGATCATGGGCAGACGTGGGATCGCATTTCGCCAGACCTGACGACGAACGATCCGGAGAAACAGAAGCAGGAAGAGTCGGGCGGAGTGACCGTAGACAACTCGTCGGCGGAGATGCATACCACGATTTATTCGATCTCGGAGTCTCCGAAGAACGGGCAGATCATCTGGGTGGGAACCGACGATGGCAACGTGCAGGTCACGCGCGATGGCGGCAAGACCTGGACGAACGTGGTGGGCAACGTCGCGGGACTGGGGACGAACTCGTGGGTCTCGACGATTGAGGCGAGCCGCTTCGATGAAGCCACGGCGTATGCAACCTTTGATCGTCATTCCTTCGGCGATATGAAGCCTTACGCCTACAAGACCACGGACTACGGCAAGACGTGGACCGCTCTGCCTGCGCAGGAGAATGGGGTGCGTGGGTTCGCGCACGTGATCAAGGAAGATTCAGTGAAGCCGGAGTTGCTGTTCCTGGGCACGGAGTTCGGGCTATGGATTTCCAATGACGGCGGTCAACACTGGGCGCAGTACAAGGGCAGCAATTTCCCTGCTGTGGCGGTGGACGACATGGCGGTACAGGCGCGCGAGAGTGATCTGGTGTTGGCGACACACGGGCGGGGGATTTGGATTATCGATGATATTTCGCCGCTACGAGCCTTGACCCCGGACTTGATGTCGAAGGAAGCTGCGCTGGTTCCGGGACGGGCTATTCAGTACTTCGACACCTTCGGAGGCTGGCCAGAGGGGGACGAGAGCTTCACCGGGCGCAGCCGGCCGGGAGAGGCACAGATCACCTATTACCAGAGAGGGCGGCACATCTTCGGTGATCTGAAGATCGAGATTCTCGACCAGAACGGCAAGCAGGTTGATACCGTGGCGGGGAGCAAGCACCGCGGATTGAATCGTGCGAACTGGTCGATGCGCGTGAAAGCTCCGGCGGTTCCACCGGCGGCGACGGCACTGTTTGAAGCGGCGCAAGGCCCACGGGTATTGCCGGGCACGTATACGGTAAAGATGACCAAGGGGGACAACGTTTATACCGAGCAGTTGAACGTGGTGCTTGATCCGCGGGCAAAGTTTTCGCTGGAGGATCGCAAAGCGCAGTTCGATCTGACGATGAAGATCTATCACACCATCGAGCACATGACGTATGCCGTGGAGGCCATTGAAGGCGTCCGCAATGCGGCGAATGCGAGAGCGATCAAGCTGCCGGGAAAAGATCCGCTAAGCAAGCAATTGGAGGGTCTGGCTGCGAAGTGCGACGAACTGCGGTCGAAGATTGTGGCTACGAAAGAAGGCGGCATGATCACCGGAGAAGAGCGCATTCGCGAACTTCTCGGACAACTGTATGGCACGGTGAATGGGTATGAAGGGCATCCGTCGGATTATCAGGCCGCGCGCGCGGATTCGCTGGCGCACGAACTGGAAGATGTGATCGGCGATTTCCAGAAGCTGACGCAGAAGGAACTTCCGGGCATCAACGCCGGACTGAAGAAGAAAAAGGCGGAGAGCATTACGGTGCTGACTGAGGCTGAATGGCAGAAGAAGCGCGACGCTGAAGGCAGTTCGGGAGCGGGTGCGGGGATGCTGGGACGCGAAGGAATGGAGAGGGAGATCGACTAAAGTCAAAGTCCCCATCGCCTCACACTTTTCGGCAACATTGGCGTCTTGCCTTTCGGGTGAGACGCCATTCGTTTTTTCGGCCAATCCATTGAGTTTCCCGCATTGATCCGGCGAAAAATGAAAATGTCGGCGGTCCTGATTGATTCCGGGCGTGGGTGCGAGTATGTTGGTCTGTCTTAAATAGCTGGCTGAGAAAACTCAGGAGATTCCTAATGCTGAAACGATTTACTGTGTGGATTTTTTTGTTCGCTGGTCTGGTAACGCTCGCCTACGCGGCTGACGAAAATCAGAACGCCTGCAAGGGTGATCCCGGCAAGTGGCAGCAACTTTTCAACGGCAAGGACCTGAACGGATGGAAGCACGTTGGTCCCGGCGGCGACACCGTTGAGGATGGGCTGATCCGCACCCATGGCGGCATGGGCTTGCTGTACTGGACGGGCGGCAAGATCGGCAATTGCCATGATCCATGTCGTGTTCAAGATGCGCGACGAGAACGACAATTCCGGAGTCTTCATCCGCATTCCCGTGGAGCCGCGCGAAGAGTGGATGCCGGTGCATTACGGATTCGAAGTGCAGATCGACAATCATCCCGAAAAATCGGATGAGGATGAATATCATTCCACCGGGATGCTCTACTCGCTAACCAAGCCGCTGGCAAAGGCGTGGAAGCCCGGTCCGGAGTGGAACACGATGGACATCACGCTCGAAGGGTCGCACACGATCGTCATGCTGAACGGGGTCAAGGTCACGGATTACAAAGAGGGCGATCCGGTGCCGCCGCGGAAGTTTGATTTTGAGCCGCAGCGTGGGCCGCGTCCGGATTTTGGATACTTCGGCCTGCAGAATCACAGCGACAACGACATTGTGTTCTTCAAAGAAGTAGCCATTAAGCCGCTGAAGAAGTAATCGAATTCATGGTCGGCTGGTTGCGGTCAAATTATTCGGAGGGATTTGCATGAAACGTATTGTTTCGCGACGCGCATTCTTGCAAGGCAGTGCGGCGGCCGCCGCGGGTGGCCTGCTGGTATCAAAGACGATCCGACTGGAAGCTCAACCGCTGGTGCCGCGAGCCGTGGCTCCGAGCGATCGGGTTCGCTTCGGCATGATCGGGATTGGGATGCAGGGTTCCGGATTGCTCAGTGGTGCCATTACGATTCCCGGCGTGGAGTGTGTCGCGGCCGCCGATCTCTACGACGGGCGTCATACGCTGGCCAAGGAACTCACCGGCAACACGAGCCTTCCTACGACGCGGCATTATCAGGAACTGCTCGACCGCAAGGATATCGACTGCATCGTGGCGGCTGTGCCGGATCACTGGCACCGTCGAGTGGTGGTGGACGCGTGCAACGCAGGCAAGGATATCTATTGCGAGAAGCCGATGTCGCACAACGTTGCCGACGGACTGGCGATGGTCGAAGCGGCACAGAAGAACAATCGCATCGTGCAGATTGGATCGCAGCGCGTTAGTTCAGTACTGTGCGCCAAGGCGCGCGAACTCTATGAGGGCGGAGCGATCGGCGATGTGGAAATGGTGGAACTCACGTTGGGACGTAACGATCCGACGGGCGCATGGGAGTATCCGCCACCAACCGATCTTTCGCCGCAGACGCTGGATTGGGATACATGGCTCAATGACGCTCCAAAGATTCCATTCAACAAGCTGCACTTTGCGCGCTGGCGCTGCTGGAGAGCGTATGGCACTGGAGTCGCCGGCGATCTGATGGTGCACCTGATCAGCGGCATGCTGGTCACGCTGGGATGGAATGAAATCCCGAAGTCGGCAACGGCGATGGGCGGTATTTTCCGCTTCAAGGATGGGCGCGACATGCCCGATTTTCATACCGTCCTGTTCGATTATCACGGCATACCGGTGTATGTGCGGCTGGACCTGGGCTGCGAAACGCCGGAACTGGCACGGTTCATGGGGCCGAAGGGACTCATGGATGCGGGCGAGTTCGAGTTGCGGCATTCTCCGCAGTCGGGCGTGGATACCGACCCCAGCTACTACAGCTTCAGCTTCCCGGCGAAGATGCGCGCCGAGTACGTGAAGCAGTGGCATGAGGAGCACGATCCGCCGCTCGGCAAAGAACCGGTACACGAAGACATTGTGTACAAGGGACACGACTGGGATGACATGCGTCCACACCTGAACGTTTTCTTCCAGTCGGTGAAGTCGCGCAAGCCGGTGACCGAGGATGCGGTCTTCGGCAACAACGCGGCGATTGCGTGCCACATGGCGAACGAATCGTATTTCCGCCAGAAGCCGGTCACGTGGGACGCGGCCTCGAAAACCATCAAATCGTAGAACGCGGGAGGAACAATGCGTCGTAAGTCTCTCGCCGGGCAGAACCGGAAGACTCATTCCGGTCCTGCTCGGCTTTCTTGTACTGAGTGTTTTCGGATTCGCGCAGGACCTGCCGGCGGGCAAGCCTGAATCGGTAGGGCTATCTTCCGAGCGTCTGGAGCGCATTGGCACCGCCGTGCAACATGAAATCGACGACAAGCGCATTGCCGGCGCAGTCACGATGGTGGTCCGCCACGGCCACGTGGCATGGTTCAAATCGCAGGGCATGATGGACCGCGAGGCGGGCAAGGCGATGCAACCCGATGCGATGTTCCGCATCTGTTCGATGACCAAGCCCATCACTAGCGTCGCGGTGATGATGCTCTATGAAGAAGGGCAATTCCTGCTCGATGATCCGGTGTCGAAATACCTGCCCGAGTTCAAAAATCCGAAAGTGCTGGTGAAGCCGGCGTCGGGCGAGCCCTACTCGATTCCGGCAACGAAGGAAATCACGATTCGCGATCTGCTGCGACACACTTCGGGAATCACCTATCAGTGGAATGACGATCTCGGCCCGATGTACGAAAAGGCGGGAGTGGCCAGCGGCCTGCTTCAGTATGACGGGACCATTGGCGACAGCGTGAAGCATCTGGCGGCGCTTCCGCTGCTGTTCAATCCCGGGGACCGGTTTGAATACAGCTTGGGCGTGGACGTACTGGGGCGCCTGGTGGAGGTGGTTTCGGGAAAACCGCTGGACGAATTTTTCCGCACGCGAATCTTTGAACCGTTGGGCATGAAGGACACCTATTTCTTTCCTCCCGACAACAAGCTCGACCGTCTTGCGACCGCGTACACCTACTACCCGGACAAGGGGCTGAACCGCTTTCCCGATACGCCGATCAAAGAAGGCATCGTTCGTGTACTCCGCAGACTATCCTTCGCGTGGGCCGAAGAAATTGTTCTCCGGCGGCGCTGGACTGGTTTCGACTGCCATGGATTACGCTCGCTTCTGCCAGATGATGCTCGACGGCGGCAAAGCTGGGCAACACGCGCCTGTTGAGCCGCAAATCGGTTGAACTCATGACGCATGACCAACTGGGGAAGATCGGTCCCGATCAGGGTTTCGGTCTGGGCTTCGGCGTAGATGGCGTGAAAGAGCCGCTTGTCAGAGTTGGGATCTGTGGGCGAATACAACTGGGGAGGGTTCTTCTATACGGGCTTCTCATCGATCCGAAAGAACAGATGATCGTCATCTTCATGGCGCAACTGCATCCGACGGGCGATTTAACGCTCGATCGCGAAGTCGATGTGCTTGCGTATCAGGCGATCAACGACTGAGCCGTTCGACTTCAAATAGCCGATCTGCCGGGTATATCATTTTCTAAACGGTCTTCCGCTCACGGCGCCACCGTACTCTCTCCGTTCTGGAGCTTCGGAATGTCTACGATTCATCTCACTATTAACGGCAAGGCTTACACGGTTGAGGCAGAACCTCAAACCAGCCTGCTCAGTGTTTTGCGCGAACAACTCGATCTGACCGGCAGCAAGTATGGCTGCGGCGAAGGCCAATGCGGCGCCTGCACGGTCCTGATCGACGGCAAGGCGCAGCGGTCGTGCGTCACCAGGGTGGGCTCGGTTTCGCAAAAGCAGATCACGACGATTGAAGGACTGGCGAGTGGAGATCAATTGCATCCGGTGCAAGAAGCGTTTCTCGAAGCCGATGCGATGCAATGTGGGTATTGCACGTCGGGGATGATCATGTCGGCGGTAGCTCTGCTCCAGAAGAATCCGGCGCCGAAGGAAAGCGAGATCATCGATTTCATGGACGGGAATGTTTGCCGCTGCGGGACGTATCCGCGGATCGTGGGCGCGATTCAAAAGGCGGCGAAGGCGGCACCAACGTCGGAAGCCGGGAAAGGGGCGGCGCGATGAGCGATCACTCTTACGCGAACGTTTCGTTGGAGCCCGAACGTTACGAACTCATGGCCGCGGCTCCCTACCGCTTCGATCTCGATCGGCGGGAATTCTTCAAATTTCTGGGGGCGGGCGTTCTGGTGGTTTCGGTCCTGAAGCCGGCGATCGTGGCGCAAGAGTCGGGTGGGGCAAGACGAGGCGGGGCGATTCCCTTCCCAAAGAAATCGATGCCTGGCTTCACGTCGGAGAAAACGGCAAGGTCACGGTTTACACCGGCAAGGTCGAGATGGGCCAGAACATCCGGACCTCGCTGAGCCAGGCCGTGGCGGAAGAACTTCACGTGCCGATCGACAAAATTGAAATGGTGATGGGCGACACTCAACTCACGCCCTTTGACATGGGAACGTTCGGGAGCCGGACGACTCCTACGATGAATCTGCAGCTTCGCAAGGTTGCGGCTGCGGCACGCGAGATGCTGATCGGCATGGCGGCGGCGCAATGGCAGGCGGATCGCCAGCAGCTGATCGCTGAGGGCGGGAAGATCACCGACGCTCGAAACAAGCGATCTTTGGAATATGCAGCGCTTCTGAAAGGGCAGCAACTCACGCAGACCGTCTCCGCCGAGACTCCTCTGATCCCTGCGGCGAACTGGAAGGTGGCGGGTCAATCCGCGCACAAAGTCGATGGGCGCGATTTTGTGACCGGCAAGCATCGCTATCCGTCAGACCAGAAATTCCCGGACATGCTTTACGGCAAAGTGCTGCGGCCGCCTTCTTTCGACGCGACACTGGTTTCGGCGGACACGCAAAAGGCCGAGCAAATGGGCGCGACGGTAGTGCACGACGGCAATTTTGTGGGCGTCGCCGCCCCGAGCACCGAAGCTGGCCGCGGCTGCGGTTGCGGCCATTCATGCCGAATGGAAGTCCGAGCCGCAGCCCTCGAAGCAAAGAGCTCTTCGACTATCTGCGGAAGAATACGGTCGAGGGAAAAGATCCTACGGGCGATGGAGATCGCTATGACGTGGGCGCGTGGATCAGGCACTGGCGTCCGCCGATCATCGCCTGCAGCAGACCTACACGGTCTCGTACATCGCGCACGCCCCCTTGAACCGCGGGCGGCGCTGGCGAAATGGGACGGCGACAAGTTGACGGTTTGGACCGGAACCCAGCGCCCGTTTGGCGTGCGCGGGCAACTCGCAGAAGCGTTTCGGATTCCGGAAGACCAGGTGCGGGTGTTGATGCCCGACACTGGCTCCGGATATGGCGGCAAGCACACCGGAGAAACGGCGATCGAAGCGGCACGGCTGGCACGTGCGGCCAAACGTCCGGTGAAAGTTGTGTGGACGCGCGAAGAGGAATTTTCGTGGGCATATTTCCGGCCGGCGGGCGTGATCGATGTGAAGAGCGGAGTTCGCAGTGACGGAACCATTACCGCGTGGGAATTCCACAACTACAATTCCGGATCGGCTGGAATTCGCACCTACTACGAGATTCCGAACCAGCGCATCGTGTTCCATGCGGTGAACTCTCCCTTGCGGCAGGGATCGTACCGCGCACTGGCGGCGACCGCGAATCATTTCGCACGCGAGTCGCACATGGACGAAATGGCGCACGCGGTGAAGATGGATCCTCTGGAATTCCGACTGAAGAATCTGAAAGATGAGCGGTTGCGGGCTGTGTTCGAGGCGGCAGCGAAACAGTTTGGCTGGGGAAAGAGCAAGGGTGCGCGGACAGGGATTTGGCATGGGCGGCGGGTACGAAAAGCTGGGGAACATCGCGACCTTCGCCGAAGTCAATGTCGACCGCAAGTCGGGCGACGTGAAAGTGGTGCGCGTAGTTTCTGCATTTGAGTGCGGAGCGATCGTGAATCCCGATGGGCTGCGCAATCAAATTGAAGGATCGAACGTTCAAGGATTGGGGGAGCGCTGTTTGAAGCCATCGAATTCGAAAACGGCAAGATCCTGAACGGCAGGCTGTCGCAATATCGCGTGCCGCGATTCAGCGATGTGCCGGCTCTGGAGACTGTCCTGCTTGACCGCAAAGATATTCCGTCGGTGGGTGCGGGCGAATGTC
The DNA here is from genome assembly GCA_963722365.1 of uncultured Acidobacteriaceae bacterium. Taxonomy (GTDB): domain Bacteria; phylum Acidobacteriota; class Terriglobia; order Terriglobales; family Acidobacteriaceae; genus Sulfotelmatobacter. The sequence continues at coordinate 67,467 of CAVRLM010000008.1, read as the reverse complement.
CGATGATCGGACTGGCGCCGGCGATCGCCAATGCAATTTTCGATGCGACCGGCGTGCGTTTGCGCGCACTGCCGCTGGTGCCAAATGGGCTCAAGGTGTAACTTGAAATCAGTAACAGTTTTGTCTGCAGCTTGGATCCTTGACGCCTGAATCTGCAGTCCCACATCGCATGGCGAATCCGATTCCTTCGCTGGAGAAAATAATGAGCGACTCTTCGCAGATCAACCGCCGGGCGTTTCTGGGAAAATCCGCTGCTGCGATCGCCGGGGGCGTAGTGTCTGCCCCGCACCGCGCTCTCGTACGAGAACATCGTCGGCGCGAATGACCGTATTTCACTCGGTCATATCGGCATCGGCAGTCGCGGCAGCGATCTCGACTCGATCGCCTCCAAACTGAAGTCCAGCCACCACGTCGAGATGACCGCGGTCTGCGATTTGTGGAAAGTGAATCGCGAGAAGGCCGCGGCGACCAATGCGGGCTACTATGGCAGAAGCCCGCGAGCCGTGCAGTATCTGGAAGAACTGCTCGCGATGAAGGATGTGGATGGCGTGCTGATTTCCACGCCGGAACATACGCATTCGCCGATTCTGAAGCTGGCGGCCGAAGCGGGCAAAGACGTGTACGTCGAGAAGCCGATGGGGAATGTCCTGAGCGAAGCAAAAGCCGCGCGTGACACGGTGTTGCAGAGCAAGAGCATCGTTCAGGTTGGCACGCAACATCGCAGCGAGCCTTACCCGAAAGCGGCGCAGAAAATCGCGCGGAGCGGGGCTCTGGGAGATGTGAGCAAGATTGAAGTCGTATGGAACTATCACGGGCCACGGTGGCGCGGACGTCCGGAGGTGAAGCAGATTCGCGAGCAGGACACGGACTGGAGCAAGTGGCTGATGACCAAGCCCGCGCGTCCGTTTGATCCGCAGCTGTATTTCGAGTTTCGACTCTATAAAGAATTTTCCAGCGGAATTCCGGATCAGTGGATGAGCCACGCCATCGACCTGGTGCACTGGTTCATGGATGACAACTTCCCAGTTTCGGTGGTTTCGCACGGAGGGATTTTCGCCTGGCATGACGGGCGGGAGACTGCCGATACGTTTCAGACGCTGCTCGAATATCCGAAGGGATTCCTGGTCAGTTATTCGACCAGCTTCGGGAACGACGCGCCCAGCTTTACGCGTTACATGGGAAAGAAGGCGACGCTGATCAACATCGGCGGGGAAGGCAGTCCTCGTTATCAGGTCGTCGAAGAGAAAGGAACGCATGAGGACGACGCCGACATCGACCAAAAGCGAGAGTCGAAATTCGTCTCCTCCCGGGCGAGAACGGGCTTCCGCCCATGGGCATTGACGACCTGACGACCGAGCACATGGCGAACTGGTTTGAATGCATGCGTTCGCGGCAGCAGCCGCACGCGACGGTGAATAACGGGTTTGCGCATTCCGTCGCGTGCATCATGGCGGCCCAATCGTACTGGACAGGCAAGAAAGTTTATTGGGACGCGAAGAGCGAAACGTTCTCGGATAGCATGCCGAGTCGCAGTTAATTTGCGGTGGTGGCAGAGACGTAGCTGAGTTACGTCCCTACGACTACGTCAATCCGCAGGCATGGGCGTTTCCCAGGCATTGGCCGACGACACGGGCGTAATCGGCGATCGCAATTTCGGGATCGGCGATGTCCGGATGCCAGAGTTTTTCCCACTCGAAGCAATAGAAGCCCTTGTACCCAATCGAACGCAGCGCTTCGATCTGGCGTTGGATGGGGACATTCCCGCGTCCGGTCAACACATAGTTGCGATCTTCACCGCTGCCCGTCGAATCTTTCAGGTGCGTGTGGCGGATCCAGGGACCGAGCTGGCTGACAGTGAATTCCGGATCCTCGTTCGAGGTGGCGAAGGTGTGATGTGCATCCCAGAGCAGGCCCACGTGTTCGGAATCGGCTGACTGCAACACATTTTTCAACGTGGCGGACGAAGTGAAGTGGTCGTGGGACTCGATGATCACGGTCACATTACGAGGACCGGCATACTTGCCGAGTTCGCGCAGGCCGGCGGCGACTCGAGCCTTTGTTTCGTCACTCGGCATCGGGCTTTTGTCGGTCTCCGCTTTGCCGCCAAAGACGCGCACGTACGGCGCTCCGAGCGATGAGGCCAGATCGATGAAGCGGCGGGCGTCTGCTAATTCCTTGGCGCGCTTCTGTGGATCTTCGACGTACATCTGTGCGGAACTGCTTACGCAGGCGATCTGTAGCTTGCTGTCACGGATCTCTTTCTTGGTTTGCTCGATTCGATCGGGCGCAAACAGAGGAAGGGCCGGCAAGTCCAGTTTCCCTTCGATCCCCCGGAGTTCGATGGCAGAGAATCCGTGCTGCGCAGCAAACTCCAGAATCTTTTTCCACTCCCATCCGGGACATCCCAGCGTCGAAAATGCCAGAGGGATCTTGCTCGCCTTTGCGTCATTCGTCTTTGTCTGGCCCAAGACCATTGGGGCAAGCATGGCCGACGAAAGCATCTGCAGGAATTGACGCCGGTTATTCGTCATGGCGTTAAAGATCTCCCTTCTTCATTTGTTGCACTGCGTAATCGCAGGCGCGCGCGGTCAGTGCCATGTAAGTGAGCGACGGATTCACGCACGACGATGAAACCATGGCGCCTCCGTCGGTGATGAAAAGATTTTTCACGTCGTGTGTCTGATTGTAGGCGTTTAACACTGAGGTCTTGGGATCGCGGCCCATGCGAGCCGTTCCCATCTCGTGGATCGCAAAGCCGGGCGGCTCGTTTTCGGCAAAGGGTTCAATATCATGCGCTCCCGCAGCGGCCAGCATTTCCGCGGCTGAGATCGACATATCTCTGCGCATGGCGAGTTCATTCTCGCTCCACGCGCAATGGACCTTCAGAACCGGAATTCCCCACGCATCGACTTTTTCCTTATCCAGTTCGACGTAGTTTGAGTGATTGGGCAGGCACTCGCCGTATCCGCCAAAGTGGAACCGCCACGGTCCCGGCCGGCTGATCGACGTCTTGAAATCCGCTCCAAATCCAGTTTGGGTGATCCCTCGCTCCCAACCCTCGCGAGAGCCGCCGCCCTCAAACCCATATCCTCGCAAGAATCCGGTCTGCCTGGTTTTCATATTGCGAAATCGGGGAATGTAAATTCCGTTGGGCCGCCGGCCGAATTCCATACGGTCTTCGTTGCCGGGGATGATCGCTGAGGCGCCTCCGGTCTTTACGTGGTCCATCACGTTATGCCCGAGTTCGCCACTCGAGCTTGCCAATCCTCCAGGAAATTCCGGTGTGGCCGAGTTGAGCAGGATGCGGACCGACTCGAGAGCGGACGCACACATGAAAACCACCTTGGCCCGAAACTCCAGTGGAGCGCGGGTTTGGCCGTCAATGACGCGCACCCCGGTTGCCTTTCGCGTACGCGAGTCAAAACTCACGCTGTGCACGACGCTGTAAGGGCGCAGCGTCATCCGTCCGGTCTTCTCTGCCGCCGGCAGTGTCGCGTTGAGGCTGCTGAAATAGGACCGCGTGATGCATCCGCGCTCGCAGGGACCGCAGTAATGACACGCGGAGCGACCACCGTGGTCCCGGGTGAGGATGGCTGCCCGGCCGATGGTCAGCACGCGTTCTTCCCCAAAATGTTTTGCGATGGCGTCGCGGACCACTACTTCCGCACAGTTCAGTTCCATGGGTGGAAGAAATTTGCTGTCGGGCAAGTGCGGGAGCCCGAGGGCTTCACCGGTGATCCCAACGAACTCTTCAACGTGGTCGTACCAGGGCGCCAAATCTGCGTAGCGGATGGGCCAGTCGACCGCAATGCCTTCGCGGAGGTTAGCTTCGAAATCGAGATCACTCCAGCGGTAGACCTGGCGGCCCCACATGATCGAACGTCCGCCAACCTGGCGGCCGCGAATCCACCGGAAGGGCTTGTCAGGAGCGGTTGTATAGGGATTCTCTTTGTCGCTGACAAAAAACTTCGCCGACCACTCATCACACGCGTAGCAGGTGCTCTGGATCGGCTGATCTTCCCTCTGCCGGCGGCGATCGCGCATGCCTCGGAATCGCATCTCCCACGGTGGAACGTGTTCGACATAATCCTGCTCGGGGACAATCGGTCGTCCAGCCTCAAGCACTAAGGTCCTGAGGCCTTTCTCGGTCAATTCTTTCGCAGCCCAGCCGCCGGTAATACCGGAGCCGACCACGATCGCATCGTAGGTGGTTGCGTCGTTCACTCGTGCGCTGCGCCCCCTTTGGCAGGCGGCACTGGGGCACAACCGTCATGGGAATCCGGGATCATTTGAAAATGCAATTCCTGAGTGGCCCCAGCTTCGGAGGTGTAGTAGGCGGTAAGGGTCAGACTACGAAACATGGAATAGAAATTCCTGGTGACTGCATGTGATCCGCGGCCCGGACGAGGAGCGGCGTCTGCATCCTCGGTCATCTTCTGCCCGAGCCATGTCAGAATCGCGGCTTGCTGAACGGGAGTGGCCTCGACAAAATTCCCACCAAACAATGTTTTCGTACGAAGATCCACTTCCGCCAGGCCAGTCAGAAAGCGGGTGCGATCTTCCTCGTCGTACCACTCGGTCAACATCAGATCGATGAATTCGCTGGTCCCAACGTCTGTGGCGCCGGGAGTGTCGGTTCTGGGAAGGAGCAACTCTGCCATGGTTTTTACGGTGGCGTCCTGGTGAGCATTCAGAGTGCGGGGAACCGGGGAGGCATCGAGCAACTTGCGAGCTTCCCGCATCGCGGCCAAAAGGCTGCGTGGGGCCAATTGGAGGGCTGTCCCCGTCGCCAGCAATCGAAGGGCTTCACGTCTGTCCATAGCAGGAATCTCTGGTGCGGAAAGTATTCTATGTTACCGGCGACGAGATGGGAATCAGGGGTTTGGTACAACGCGTCGCGAATCGTGCTGCCGGGCGGCTGAACCTCGCCAGGTGACGATCGTCGTATTGGGATAATAATGTCCCAGAATCTGATGGAAGTCGGCACCGGCTTCGGCCATCGATTTCGCTCCGGATTGGCAAAGGCCGATGCCATGTCCTTGGCCCGTTCCTTCCAGAGCGAGCCGATCATTCTCCAGTTTCGCGACGAAGTCATTGCTGGGGACCGCCGCCCATCCGAGGCGACGAACCGTCTTGAGCCGTGCGGTTTCGTCGGAGGCGCGCACCGTGGCGGACTCGCGGCCGGGGATCCGGCTTGACCAATGTGATGGGTGTTCCTGGCAATATTTGCACTCGACGGAAAAATACGGATAGTTCGCCGTTGAAAGTCCCAGTTCCGCGGGAGTGCGCGTGCGCCCGCTGCAACTGCGCGTGTACATCGCTGCGACTGGATGAGAATCGTAGACAAGTACCAGATCGCGGGTAGCGTTGACGGCCCTTGCCGCAGCAGTCCCAAGTGAAGGCGGCTCGCGGAGAAACTGACAATGGGTTGTATCGCAAAAATCGAAGTCGTAATGATGACGCCCGCCTGCGATGAAGTAAGAACGGGTCGCGACGGCTTGAGCTTTCAGAGCCTCGAACGGGGTATCTGGCGCATTCTCTGCGGTCACCACCGATGCCACCGCGATTTCTCGGTCCATCGTAATAACGCTGGTTAAGCTTCCGGCGGTCGGCCTGATTTCGAGGGTGCCATGGTAGCGGCGAACGATCTTTCCGGGCACAGAAAGCAGGAAGTCGGCAGGTTTGCAATCGCGGCCGGTAACAATCAGCTTTGACGCTGTAATCGATTGCGCTCCTGCAGACACGATCACGTTACTGCCGGAAATGAGGACGGACGCTGCACTGATGCCGGAGCTCTTCTCAAGGATGATGAGGTTCCTTTCAGCCCGCAACATTAGGGCGACACCGTCTGGTGCGCGCACCTCGACTTGGGAGGGATGAAACAGGCCAAGGACTCCGATGCGAACGTCTGCGACGGAGGAGCCAGGAGCGGCATTCTCCGCGAGGACTGGAGAGCGCAGCGGAATCGAAGCAAGCGCACACAAGAATACTGCGATTAGGCCGATATGAATCTTGATCTGGATCGCACTTCGCCGGCGCATTTTTAGTCCTCGATCCGGCGAAGGATCTGCCCCGCGGTCATTGCGGCTTGCGCGCCAGGCACTCCATGGACCCGGACCATCAGCAGAATTCTTGGATTGTCCGCTGGGGCGAGTACCACGGTGAACCCGTCCCCGGGAGCTTGCCGCGAATGTGTACACACCGATGTGCCTGTTTTCGCGAGAGCACTGGACGAGGGAAACGCTCGATGCACTGCCGCAGCAGTTCCCTGCTTTGCCGACAAAGCCATGCCGTCGAGAATCTGGCTTACGCCTGGCTGTTGACGCTGGCGAATCAGTTCGAGGTAAGCGTGAGCCACGCGCAAGGGAGAGACCCGCCAGAGCGTACCGAGACCCGCGAGTTCAGGTCCGGAAGCTTCGGGGGCGGGACGATCGAGCCCGTAACGGCCCGCGACGGGGGCAACTTCTGCCGCGGTCAGATCGAGACTCAGCATGCGGAAATACGAGTTGCAGGAACCGGCGATCGCGGCAGTCAGGTCCACGTCGCCATGCCCGTGCGGCAGCCAGCATCCGCTGGGAGTTCCGCGACAAGTATGGCTCGGGTAGCGGAAATCGTGTTGCTCCCCGTAGGCCAGCGCGGTGAAAGGCTTCAGAAGCGATCCCATGGGAATAGGCTTGTCGGCATCATCCCAGCGCGCGGCCAGCAGGCGACCCGTGCGTGCATCCATCAGTAGAAAAGAGATGTCGCTTCTGGAGAAGTCCCGGGCCAATGCCTCGGCTGCAGACTGGGCAAACAGGGATGGATCTTCCGCACGGGTAGATTCAGCAGGTCGAGCACGGCCGTTGGATGACGCCAGCGACATCCCAACTAAAGACAGGATCAGCGCGACATTTTTTATTGCGTCCATTGGTAGGTGACGGTCTGGCGCACCGTCCCTCCATCTCCGCGGACTTCAATTCTCTCCGAGGGAACTGCAGACAAAGTTGAGCTCAAGCTGGCCATATTACCGGAAAAGAATTGCGGTTGACGCACCATTCCGGTTGAGGCCGGTGTAGACACATTGGGCCGGTCGACAAGACGGGCAAAGCTCAAAAAATTGGCACGCTCGTGCACATGATCGAACCCCGCGAGAAGAGACGCAGGCTGACGATCGGATTTGCGCCCAAAGTTGGCCAGCATGCGTTCGATCAGCGCAGGCGCGTCACTCACCAACAAATACTTTCCATGGGCTGACACCGCCAGCGGCCACAAACCATCCAGTTGTTGGTAACCAGATTTCTGCTGCCAGCCGACGCCGAGTTGGCTGGCGGTGAGGCTGGGACGCAGGAAATCCGTCAGCGCCGATTGCACGTTGGCCTCGTTCCACTCGGAAGCCGCCATCAAGACGACACCGGAGTGGATGCGAACGAAAACGCCGGCGCTATCACGCTCTGTCGATTGCACCTGCAGAGACGCGAGAAGCGGAGTCTTATTCAGCAACTCCTGCAATGCCGATGTCGATTGGGCCGTGCGCTCGGGCGGAACTTGATCGATGCGGGTCTCGAGATCGGAAGCGCCGCCCTGCTCACCCGACGTGAGCTGCACCTGCGGCGCCATTTGCGAAGGGGGAACCGATCCCAAATGAGGCGCCAGTAGCTTGGTTTCGAGCAACGAGAAACAGGAATCCGCTGTAGGATTTGCCTTGGCAAGGTAGATTCCGGCATCGTCGGGAACCAACCGGACAAGATCAGCGGCGGCCGACAATCCTTCCGCGGATGCCTCTTTATCTTTATCCTGTTTCCGGATCAGCACGCGCTCTTCGCGATATTGCTTGCCATCGCGAAACAAATCGGAAACCGCCGCGGAGTACTGCGAAAGGTCGGTGATGTTCTGCTGTACCCAGTAGGTACGGAAATATCCGTTGGGTACAAGCTTTCCAAGGTCGAGCACCATGCGAAGATCGCCAGCCTGCGGGGAGGCGCCGGTTGATTGCGCCCACCACTGCTCGCTCTCGACGTTGCGATCCGGCTTACCCGACATCAGCGTCAGAGCGCCCGCCATCAGGTCTTCTCGCGTGGCCAGCAGTAGATAGTCGCCGGAAACCGCGAAGGCCACTTCGCGCTTCGATTCAGGGTCGCGGCGTAGATAGAAATTGATTCCACCGGCGCTGCGCGGCTCAAACTTCGAGCGCGTTTGCCACAACGAAGTCTTCATGGACTTCGCAGAGGGAAGGTACGTGATATAGAGGAACTGCAGGTTGCCGATGTCGTAGAGCGCCAGAACACTGTCTGCTCCAGAAACCTGGGAAAGAAAATTCATATCTGGAGGCAAGCCCGCGGCGGCAGCAAATTGGTCGCTGGCTCCCTTCAATCGCAAGAACAATCGAGAGCGGGAGAAGACTTCGTAGCTATCACTCTGAACCCATTGCCGTTTCTGGGGCGAGGAATTCCAATCGCTCAGCAACGATGAGAAGTCTCTGGCCTCGAGGTAAAGAAGCGGGCCAGCCGGAACATACTTTGAGAGCGGCTGTGGCGCCGGCGCCGCCGCTCGGTACGTCGCCCAGCCAATTCCCGCGAACGCAAGCGCGACAAAGAAGAAGAAGATAGCAATGCGTTTCATTGCTACGCCTCCTTTTGCGGCAGCCTTGGTCACGGGTGTGGACCGGGCCAACAATCGTGGGCGCACAACGCGATCCTGCTCCAACGCTTCGTGCAACAGCGGCTGACGTGCGGCATTCTGATGCTGAATTCGCAAAACAGATTTCGCGGCCTGCAATTTTACGGAATAATGCTTTTCGAATTTCCGCAGATGTTTCCAAGCGGCGCGCGGACTGGTAATAGGACAGCGCTTCGGCGGTACGGCCGAGACGGGTCATCGTGTCGCCAATCATCCCTGCCACCTCCGCTTGCTGGGCGGACGAGAGCTTGGTGGTCGCGGGTGCATGCATGCCGGCCTCTGCTCCGCCGTCATCTTCTTCTTCACCCGAACTGATGATCTGCTCTTCCTCTCTGCCACTTCTGTGGATCGTAGTCGCGCAGGAACCTGGTCTGGAACAGCGGCTCGATCACGGCGACAGCGTATTCGTCTGAATGCGCGGTTACCGCAGCCTTGAACAGCGGCACGCGAGCCTCATCGCGGCGAGGAAAGTCGATGATGCAGTGACTCAGAAGCTGGATCTTCGCTTGTGGATCAGTCACATTCTGCGCAGCCAGAATACGAGCATCGTAGAAATAAAACTTGTCTGCTGCGGTGGCGGTGATGGCTGCTAGGCTTCCGGCCAGCAGATTCAATTCTCCGCTGCCGCAAATCCGAGTGCGCACCCCCGGCAAGGGCACTCGCCGCTTTGAGGCGCAGGTCATACGGAGTGCTCGGGCCCGGACGCGATCGACACGAGAGCTTCAGTCGCGGTTGCGGAGTTCTTGTTAGCCGCAAGTCTCGCCTTCGCGAGTCGCAGGCGATAGGAAGGATCCCAGGGTGCGGACTTCACGAGCTGATCGAGGAACTCGATGGCTTCCGCGTTGTGTCCAGTTTTCTCCAGCAGGGCCGCCGCGGGATCGAGATTCTCGAACGGATTTCCGACCGCCACGACAAGACGGCGCAACAGATCGAGGGCCCCCGCCGTATCGCCCGAAGCCAGGCGAATTTCCGCAAGACCAAGGAAGTTGGCAGCGACGAATTGATGCTCGTCGATCTCGCGGGCAAAGACCAGCTCGAGAATCTTGCGCGCGGATTGCTTGTCTCCAGCTTCGAACAGCTGGCGTGCTGCAGCCCGGAGTGTCTCGGGGGCGGGTGCTTTCTGCGGCTCAAGGCGATACGCGGCGAGTTTTGCGTCCAACGTTCCGAGCTGCGCGGCGACTTGCAGGTCCAGTGGAACGAGCGTGGCAGCCTGAGCCTGGCGCGTCTCTTCCGGCAAGGCCGCAATGGCTGCAGCCGCAACGGCGTACTGCTTCGTGCGGACCAGGTACTGCACCCAACGCACCTGCCAGAAACCGAGATCCTGTTGGGCGTATTGGCGCTCCAGGCCGTTCAGCTTGCTAGCTGCACTTTCTTTCAATTCGAGAATGCGCTGGTAGATTGGCGCGCGGTGCGCAAGCGGAATCCACGAAGCATCGGCGATGTCGACCAGAACGCTCGCCGGATCGTGCGCCATTGAGGACAGATCCAGTAGCCACGAGGTGGCTGCGACAGGATCGCCTGAAGCCGCGTAGGCGGAGTGCAGCAACGCGTTCGAGCGGTAGTTGCCATTGCGACGGAGATAAGTTCGCAGGATTGCATCGGCGTCGGGCTTCAACTCGCCGAACAACTGGCGCGCAGCCAGTTGATCGCAGGTGCGTCCAAAGTCGGCCCAGAAACTCTCGGGAAGGTGGCTGCCATTCAGTTGAGCAGAGAGGACCGCGAAAGCCTGCTTCCACTGCGCCAGCGCCCCCGTGCGATCGCCTTGCTTGTAGTAGGCCGCTGCCAGGCTGTCATATATATCCGGCCGGTCCGGAGAGAGTTCGAGCGCGTGATTGTAGTCGGCGATGGCGTGCCGGGTGTCGCCAGCGCCGGCATAATAGTCGGCCAGGGTAAGGTATCCGGAAGCGCTCGCAGGACTCTCTTCGACAATGGCGGGCAGGAAGTCTTCCGAGTTGCCCCGCTTTGTCGTGCCCAGGTATTCGCCATATCGCGAGCCGTAGTAGAACCAGATGCTGCCCGCGAGTTGTTGAGCGCGGTCGACCGGCTTGGCGAGGCGCACACCGATGGGATCGTCGCCGAGAGCGGCAAGGAACGCCTTGTTCACGTCCGGAGTCGGCTCGGCGAAGTAAAGGCCGACGAGCGCGTTGTACGCCTTGTTCCAAACGGGCGGACGGGCTTTGCCGCGAGCCTGCACCACGGCGTGGGAGAGCGCCGGACTTCCGTCGCAACCACGTAGTCTGCGGCCGGCTCTCCCCATGCTGTCGGCCAGGTCGATGCGATGCGCACAAGCTCCTCCGGTTGCCGCGCCAGAAGTAACTGGAAGAAACGCGGATAAGTCGCTAGGGTCGAGACCGTTCAGGGAAAAGGCGACAGACCGCGCACCGCAGTTCGTTTTGTTCGTCGCCGGCCGAACGGTAGGCGTCGGCTGCCGCGAGCAATGGCGCGCTGCGTTGCTCGGGTGGCAACTTGCCCGCGAATTGCTCCATCTGTGAACCAAGTTCCGCGAAGCGTCCACGCCGCCGCTGCAAATCGATGAGCGGCTGGACATTGGGATAGTAGTTCGGTAATTCCGCTCGGTACATCATCCACTCAAATCGCCAGCGAGCCTCCTGGTCGGCGAGAGAAGCGCTTTCGGCCAGAGGAATCGCAAACGTCTCCACATCGTCGAACGTCATGCCGTTGCGTTTCGATTCGGCGAAATGCGCGAAGGATAGCCTTTCCTCGGGCGTGAAGTAGGTGTTCACGCTGCTTCCCATCTCCCGCAACGCTCCGGCCATACCGTTGCGCGCAGTCTCGATGCGGTTGCGGCGCGTGTTCTCGCGCCATTGCGCATCGGTCATGCCGGTGACTCCATGTTTTTCCAATTGCTCTTTGAGAACGGGCAGACTGGCCGCGGATTCATCGAGTGCCTTTTGCAGGACCGTATACGCTTGTTCCTGCTGGCGAAGCCGAACCATAACGCGGACGTAAACCTTGGCGCCGGCGTGCTGATCGCTGCCGGCGAGCAATTCCGATCCCGCTCGATTGACCCCTTGCTCCGCAAAACTGCGCGCCCGCTCGAGCATTCCCCAGCCTTCGAGCCGACGCGCAACCTCGAAGTATTTACTTGCGCTCTCCGGGCGGCCGTCGATCAGCGCGGCTTGCAACGCGGCGACAACTTCTTTGGCCTTTCCCTGGCGGGCGCGAACTGTCGCGACTTTCTCCATCCACTGCGGATCTTTATAGGCCAGTTGATAAACATGTTCGTAGTCGGAGGCGGCCTCATCGAAACGCATTAGGCGTTCTTCGAGTCCGGCGCGGGCAATATAATAGGTCGGCGCGGTCGGGGCGAATCGCGATCGACTTGCCATAGGTATCGATGGCGGCGGGATAGTTCTCCAGATTCGTCAGCGTGCGTGCCAGCACCATGGACCAGCGATAGTCGCGGGGAGACTGCACGACGGTCTTGGTGTAGAAATCCACCAATTGCTGTTGCCGTTGGTACCGCAGCGCGTACAGGGCAGCCTCGGTGACGAGCGTGTCGTCTTCCGGAAAGTTGTTGATCAGTTCGATGTACTGATCCACCGCACCTGAATAGTTATTCATGCGGGTAAGCGCGGGGAGGAGGCCGCGTCGCAAGGTCGCAATTTGTGCCTTGCGGGTATCCGCGGGGAGTGGCGCGCTGCGGAAGAGGGTTATCTTCTCCAGATAGAACTGTTCGAGACCGTGGTTGTCCCCTGATTGCGCGTAGGTGTCGGCCATGGCTGCCAGGTATTCGCCGTTATAGGGAGAATCTTTCAAAAGGCCGGCAAGCAGGTCGCGCGCAGCTTGAAACTGCTTCGCTTCGGTCGATTTGCGCGCGGCTTCATAAGTGAATTGCGCACCCAGCGCCGGGTGCGCGACTTTCGCAGCCTGCAGCAATACGCCAATGGCTTGCGGCTGCATCTTCATGCGCCAGTAGAAATCGACGGTGGAACGAACCACGCCGAGGATTTTGGGATTCTCGCGATAGATTGCCTCAACATCCTTCTGGGCGGCAGTGAAATCTTTCCGACTTTCATTCAGACGGATTAAGGCATAGCGAATTTGCAGTCGCGTGACCGGGTCGGTCGTCAGCGCGGCCTGTTTCTCCAGCGCGTGCTGACGAACTGTTTCGAGTGATTTCTGCTGCGCGAGAGTTTCGATTTCCTCAGCCTGTTCGATGGAAGTGGTCCCGTTCGCTATCGATTCGAGGAAGGCTTCCAGTTCCGGCTTGCGATTCTGTGCCTCCAAGACCTTCACTCGCAGATACACGGCCGGCATTGGCGGATTGGGCGATGCCGCGAGCTTTGAGGTGCTCTGGTCCACAAGATCGCGAAATTTCGACCGCGACGCTAACTGGAGCAGGCGGAGTTCGGCCGTCGATTCCGGAGCATTCAGCGCTCCCTTCACGTATTCCTCGACGGCACGCGGATAGTCTCGCTGATTTTCGTAAATCGCGCCGGCTTCGTAGGCATAGAGGCCCGAATTGGCCAGGCGCTCGCGGCCGTTGCCTAGCAACCGAAGAGCGTTGTCGAAATCGAAATAGTCCCAATAGATGCTGGCCGCCTCGAGGTATCCGCCCGGCTGACCGGGTGCGACTTGCGGAATACGTTCCCAGTAGGGGGCAGCCCGCTCAAATAATTCGCGGTCAGCATAGATATCGCCGATGCGCGCCAGGGTTTCGGTGTCGGTGGGATTGGCCTGAAGAAGATTGTCGTCGATCTTGACTGCGATGGCCGTGTCCGCGGGATCGAAATACGCAAGTGAACGGTACACCGACGACGCGGTGTGGCAGATTTCAGGCTCGGCTGGATATTGCGCGGCGAGCACCTGCAGCACCGGCGCGCCTTCCTCGAAGTGCGAGCGCCACAAGCTGGCGTTCGCAAGAAAATCGGCGGCGGCGGGATTATTCTTCCAACTCGCAGCGTCGGGTGTAGTTTGGCGTATGGCGTTGAGTTCGGAATCGAGTTTGCCTCGGGCTGAAAGGAATTCGAAGAAGCGGTTCCGCAGCGCGGCATCTTCAAACCAGTGCTGCCGCAGTAAGGCTTCCCAAGCCACAGGATCACGAGTTGACGGCGTTTGATAGGCGTTTAGAAGATTGCGAACAAAGACCGGATTATGTGGAAAACGCTGGTTGGCATACTGGTTGAGCCGCAAGTAGAGTCCCGGACCGCCTCCCACAACGTGGTTGAAATATGCTTCCAGCTCGGTTCCCTGGAACATTTTCACAGCGTCGTGCGTCAACTGCTCGAACTCTGCGTCACGCTTGTGGCGCAGGTAGAAGCGGGCCAATTTGTCATACCAGGATTTGTCCGGGAAGTGTGCCATGGCACGCCGGTAGACCTCTTCCTGCTGCGCGCCCAAACGGTTCTGATCGAGGAAGGCAGCGAGGCGCTCATAGAGGCCGGGATCGTCGGGATTACGATCAATCTCGTGGCTCAGAACCATGAGCGCAGTTGGAACCTGCTTCATCTGCACCAGACGAGACAGGTAGCGCTCCAGCACACGTGCGTACTCCGGAGACCGTGCGCCGCCTTGTCGTGTGGGCGAAGCTGTCGTGGCCAACTGAAAAGACTGGCTGGCCTTGTGGCGGGGAACGCCATTTTCGGACGAAGCCTCGTTCGATTGGTTTTCATCTTCGGAGCCCTCGTTATCGAATTGGACTCTCTGCCTGTTATAGAACGAGCGTGCTCCGTCGTCTGAGTTGTAGGTTTCGTCGAGGGATCCGAGCGGCACGTTCTGTGCCTTAGAAGCGAGCTCCTGCAGAACGGCGTCGTAGATCGCGAATTCATTCTTGGTATCGTCTTTGCGGGCGTAGGCGTCGGCCATCAGCAAACTGACTGATGTGCGTTCCGAGGCGTTGGGAAAGTTCGCCAGGAATTCGCGACCGCCCTGAATGACCGCGTCACTCTCTCCTGAGTTGGAATAGAACTCGAGGAGTTGTGCATGCAGTTCCGGACGTCGCACAGAATTTGGGAATTTCGCATCCAGCATCGACAGCAGCTCCACAGCGCGGGATCGATGGAAGTAAGGCACGGCGCGCTGCTCTTCTTCCGAATATTGCGAGGCGGGCTGCGTCGTATTCAGGATGAGCGACAGAATTCCGTTCAAGTACCCCGGTCCCTCATCCAGGGTCGCGATGTCGCGATACATGGAAAGGTCGCCGGAGCCTAATCGGATAGAAGTTTCGGGCGCGGTCAGCAGGAGACTGGTGAGGCCGGCAAGGGCGGTGGCCTGTGCGTCTGGAAGATCTTTGCTCGTGGTGTTGTAGAGCGCGAAGTAGTACCGAGCCGACTCGGGATAGGCATGAATAGCTTCCAGCAGGCGGGCACAGATATAGAGTTCCTGCGAGGTCCAAAGCGACCTGGCGGATTCCTTGTGGAGGCGCAGGTCGGCGATTGCCTGTTGGGCCACATCGGTCTTGCCTTGCTGCTGGTAGTAATAGAAAATGCGCGCCGTTGCATCGAGATCTTCGGGATTCGCGACCAGGGCAGCGCGGGCATCGTCACGAAACTTGCGAAGGTTCTGGGTATCGCGCAGAAGATCGAAATAACTCTTCACCAGTTGCGGATCCCAAAGCGGCTGGAAACTCCGTTCGTAAACGGACAAACCTTCTTGCACCGAGCCGCGACGATACTCCACCATAGCGGTCGCCTTCACCGGGAAAATTTGGTCGCCGGGAAAATGCTTGCGGTAGTTGGCGATGAGTTGCTCCGCAGCTGGGTATTGTTTTTCCGTTACCAGAAACTGCAAGAACCGTGCGTAGAGCGATTGCTCCCCGGGATAACGCGCAATCCATGCATGGTATTGCGCAATGGAGTCATCCTTCGGTAATCCCTGGGCTTGAATGATTGCGAAGATGCGCTCAAACGCCTGCCACGAACGCTGTTCGGTGGGCGCGGTCAGCTTTTCGGCTGGAATTGGAGAGGAGTTCGCCACCAGCGACAAAATCCTGATCTCTTCATTCGGGCGGAGACGGCGGTGGTAAAAGTCAGCGAGCGCGAGCTGAGCGTTGCTCTTGTCGGAAGAATTGTCGAGGTATGCCTTCCAATCGGATTCAGCAGCTGAGAAATCGAGCGCGTGTTCATCTTCCAGAGCTCGCAGTGAATACAAGTCGGAGTTGTGCAGCTGATCTTTAATCAAATCGGTCAGCGCCGGACGAGTTTCCCGGGGAGGCCTGCGGAATGCGACCGCACCGTTGGGCAATGACATCATGCGAAAAAACACCGCTTCCAATGCTGTGCCCGCCTCGACATTGCGAATCCAGAGAGGCAGTTCGCCGAGGGCGGAGACGGTCCCGATCATTGCGGCGATCAAGGCAGCCAGTGCAATCAGCCGAATGCGCCGGGCTGGCGAGTCAAGGAAGTACTTCAATCTGCACCTCCTGCGTACCAATGTTGTGAGCGACGTCCTCGGCTGACACGATCAGTTTGTAGGTACCGAGGATAGCCTGGTCGGGAATGGCGAGAACACCGGTATTGGCTGCGGCTTTGGCGTCCCAGTGCAGGGCGACGGGCACCGCGCCATCCATTCGCGCAACCAGGGTGCGCGTCGATTCGGAGGCACTCACTTTCAGATCGATTGTTTGCCCACGCTGAAAGCGTTTGCGGTCAAGTTTCACCTGCACCACAGGCGGCTTGCTGGCAATCACGAACGTTTTGGTCTCGCGATAGGTGTGCCCTACTCGATCCCGCAGAATCAGGCGAACCGTGTAGCTTCCGTCCTGCATATCGGTCGGGGCAAGAAAGCGAGTTTGCCAGACGTCTTCGGAGGAAAGATAGCGAAGCGGTTGCACCAGCCCAAACGGAAACAGGGCAATCACCGACGTGATCGATTCGTCAGTCTTGACGCGGAGAATCGGATCTCCGGGGCGGATCACGCGCGGGCGCAGCAGGGCCCGCGGCACCGCCAGGAACGACGTGTAGGGCGTGACGAACTTGTACTTACGAGCGAGACGGATGATTTCATCAATGATGGCCTGGTCCTCGCCATCCCGCTCGATCTTCTCCAGCAACGCATCGACGCGCGCTCGCGCCCAGAGTCGTGGCAGCTGGGGATGATCGAATGACTCCCGAGGCAGGTTCGTCGTACCGGTTATTTGGACCGCGGCGCCATCGCGCACGCCATGTACGTTGAAGGCAACATTTTCCTGCGGCTTCTGGTAACGGCCCACCCACGAAGCCAGAGATCCCGCGAAGGTCGCGGCTTGCAGCGGGTAGACGGTATCAACCGCAGTCTCTGGAGTCACGGACAAGCCGAGCTGGCCAACCGGGCTGCGACCGATCTTCGACAGGAACGAATTCAGCTTGAATTCCATGGGTTCGGTCGAGAGAACTTGCTCGAGCAGCCCGTCTTGCCGCGCCAGCATCCGGAATAGCGGCAGGTTGGCGTCGTCGCCGACGGCGAGTATGTAGGTGCGCGGCCGCTGCTTCTCCGGAAGTTGCTGCCATGCCGAAGCGTACCAAGCTGCCAGTTTTGCATTCTGAATGGGCCCGCGCGTCGCTCCGCCATCGCTCAGGATTACCAGATATGGATTGCTTCCCCCCGCAGCGGCCACCTGCTGCAGGCCGCCCTGCAAGGCTTTCTGCAGATCCGTGCCGCCCCGCAACCGGCTGGAGCGCACAGCATCGATGGCGCGCTGAATACTGGCCGCGTCTGCGGCGTTGACCGGAACCACCGCCTTGGCCTCGGAGTTGAAGAGGATCAAGCTGAAGTGATCCTGCGGCCGCAGTGTATGCAGCAAAGTCTCCAACGCCTGATAACTGCGTTCGAGTTTGTCCCACTGCATCGATAGGGATGTGTCGAATAAAACGATCACGGTTTTCGGCGCGCCGCTCGCAGTGTTCCCAGTGGATACCGGCGCCTGTCCAAAGCCCAGCAACGCTTCCGCTTCGAAAAAGCCAGGCTCGTTCGTGCTACGGACCGGCGCAGTCTCAGTCGGTGAAGGTTGGCCGCTGACCGGATTTCGGTAGGTCAACAGTTGCAGCGTGTCGGATGCGGCCGGATCAAGGTCGTAGGTCGCGACGAAATCTTCCGCGAAATTGATGTTTTGTCCTTCGTAGTATCCCTGCACCAGATGAGGCGTGTTCTGCTCGAGTTGCAACGGAAATGACTTGGCAGGCGCCTGAAAGTTGCGAATCGCATGCGCCGTCCGCAATTCGAAATTGATTCTGAGATGAGCGGCCGCCTGCGCCTGATAGGCGTCCGGGCGTAACGGAATGGCAAAATAAGACTTGAGATTTTCGACCGGGATCAACTCGTGATACTCGATCTCAAGACGTTTCGTCCCGCGCGCCGGAATGGGAGTTATGCGAGCGCTGAATACGGAACTGCGCTTCGCCTCCTCGGCGCCGCGTTCGCCCATCTGCAAGAGTCCAGGGTCAATGGATTGCTGTTTGAGCTGGTTGTAAATTTCCTCGGCTCTCTTCCGTTCGAGTATCACGGCGGGAAGGCGAACGGGCCCATCCCATGTGGCGAAATCGGAGATCGTGGCATGACTGGGCACCGCGAGAATGTAGTTCCCTTCCTCAATCCCGTCGGTATGGTTCGCAAAAATCTGGCGCACGAAGACGCGCGCATCTCCATTGTCGATACGGATCGTGATTTCCATTTCCTCGAGTGACAGCACGGCGGGATTCGGTTGCTGCTTGTCGCGCGGGATGAGAACACCCGCATCGCCCAGAACGGGCGCCGAAGTGAGTAGGGCAATAAGAATCAGTAAGGCCAGGTTTTTCATGGATGCAGCTTCTGCTCTGGTATGCGAACCAGGCCGTTGTTCGTACCGACGTAGAGAATACCGTTGGCGGCGGCGAGCGCGGTCACATTCAAGGACGGCAGGCCGTCGCGGATCACCGACCAACGATCCGATTGGCGATCGTAAAGATACAAACCTTCCCCGAGCGTTCCGGCGAGTACATAAGCTGGGGTGACCAACATTGCATTGGGATTCACTTCGAAGTGGCCGGACCCGGTCTCGAACGAATGGAAACGTCCAGAGGCGTCAAGGCCAAGAACGCCGGCGCCATAGGTGCCGACCATCCAGTCCGAACCGACTCGAACCACAGCCGTGATCCAGTTGTGCTTCAGGTTCGAACTGGAAGTCGTGTAGTTCACCGTCACGTCTCCCTTGTTGAGCATCGAAAGTCCGCCGAGCGTTCCAGCCATTAGCTCGTCGCCGGAAACTCCCAGCGCATAGACGTGGTTGCTGACCAGCCCATGAAACGCGTACATGCTGCGCGCGCCACTGGCGTCGAGGAAGGTAAGGCCAGCGGGTGTGGCGATCGCCAGGCCATTGCGGTACGAGACGATATCGGTGACGTGGTCGGCGATCAGTCCATCGGAGCGGGACAATACCTGCTGCTCACTGCCGGAGTTGTCAAAGCGAACCAAGCCGTTGGCGGTGGCGACGTCGATAGCTCCGGATTTCGAATCCGGAAAGATGCGGTTCACACAGAAGACATACTCGTCCTCGATGTGCTTGGCCCGGCCATTGTCAGTCGTCAGAAGATCAAGTCCGCGATCGAAGTAGCCTACCCACAAATGGCCCGAGGCATCGGCTGCCAGGGCAGAAACATTGCGGTCACTCAAAACCGCGGACCCGGTCTCGAGGACACGCTGCCAACCGAAGGCATGAGGATTCATGCGATAGAGGCCGTCGCGGGCAACGGCGAACACGTCGCCACCCGAGGTGAACAACTGTCGCACTTCCGCCAACTGAGTTCCCGGGCCAAGATTCGGATTCGGACGGCGACCCTCCAACGGAATTACGAGCACGCCCTGGTCTTCCGACCCCACGTAAAGCTGAGTTGGGGTGGCGAGCAGCGCTGTCGCGAACACGCCGGGCGCCAGAATGCGTGAGAACCGGCCTGCGGTGAAAACGGCAACTCCCGTCGGGGTACCTGCATAAACGGTGTCGCCGGAAACCGCGAACGCCTGAACCTGAGGATCGGGCAACCCCTGAGCCTCGGTGAAGCTGTCGCTCTCCCCGGCGTGGAAGTGCAGGACACCCCGATTGAGTGTCCCTACCCACAGATCAGATTCGTTCCCAGCCAGTGCAGTCACGTAGAGCGCATCCAGAGAAGGATGGAGGACGGTGATCTGTTTTCCGTCGTAAACCAGGACTCCGCGCTTCTTGGTTCCTACCAGAAGATGCCCGGAAGCAACCGGCAGGATCGCGGTAATCGCCCGGGCAGCCGAGGTGGCAGGCAGGATCTGCCGAAAAGTGCGTCCGTCGAACGCAAGCACTCCATCGTTGGCCGTCGCGATTACAAGTTCCGGCTCTCGCGAGTCCGCTAAGATGGCCGGAGCTAGCCCAGCCAACGAGGATGCCGGAAGTTCGTTCCCGACAGAATATTGGTGAAGCAGGGCTCCCTCCCGCGTGTATTCCTGCAGCCCAGCAGGACCCGCGAGATAGAGATGATCCTGAAAACGGGCGCCCTGAAGATAGACCGCCGGGGCGCTGACCACTTCGAATCCCGGGTTTCGTGGAGCAGGGAGCGCTCTCGCGACGAAGCGGAACTCGCTTTCCGCGCGAACGTCGGCGGCAGCGGACCGCATCGCCCGCAAGGTGCGCCAGATCACCAACGTTCCCAGTGCAGCCGCGAGGGCAAGGCCGGTCAGAAGCACCACGCGCACCCAGACAGAACGCAGCTTCATGATTCCTTTGGCCGGGACAGTGAACTATAAACCGCGAACCCGGCGTTGCAAATCAGAAAGCACGACGCAGGCCAACTCCCGGCCCCAATGTGGGCGCGGTTTTCTGACTTCGACGATCAGGCTATGGTGTATGCGCCAGTGGACACCGTCTCAGGCGGGACACATCGAACACGGCCCTTCTTCCCCCACCAAAGCCGAGCCGAATGCGATTACTTCCTTGCAAATTGATTGACTACAGCCAGTAATGAGCGCTTGAACCTGCATCTAATCTTTAACACCTGTGAAGAGGGTTCCCGATTTACAATGGCTTTCCCGGGGCGTGCCGCACTTCCGATAGCGAGGAGGGGAGTTAACGGCGCAACGACTTGGCTGGCAGATCGACGATTCGGCGGGCATTTGGGGGCCCTCCAGACCAGGTCCAGCGTAATTTGATTTGACTCTTATGCGTTCACGGTTCTTTCGGATTTTCGCCCTGACGGCGGCGCTTTTCTTGCTGCCCAGGGGGGAAGCAGCCGGGCAAAGCACGACGCTTATCAGTCTGGACCAGGCCATCGATTTGGCGCTGGCTCATAATCATGCGCTGAAGGCCAGCCGGACCTTGATTCTTCAGAATCAGGCGCAGGAGATCACAGCCAACCTCCGCCCCAACCCCACGTTAGGGGCTGACACCCAGTTCATCCCGTTCTTCAGTCCCCAATATTTCTCCGGAGACAATGTGGATGTGACCCAGCAGTTTGATATTGGGATCAGCTACCTGTTCGAGCGTGGGAAGAAGCGACAGCATCGGCTGCAGGCGGCCCGCGACGCGACCGCTGTCACGCGCGCCCAAGTTGCCGATTCCGAGCGGACATTGGCGTTCAGCGTCGGCCAGCAGTTTGTCAGCGTCCTGCTGGCGGAGTCAACCCTGCAATTTGCCCTGGAAGATCTCAAAGGATTTCAGCAGACGGTCGATATCAGTGAGGCCCAGTTCAAAGCGGGCTTTATTGGAGAGGGTGACTACCTCAAAATCAAGCTGCAGTTGCTTCAGTTTCAGACCGATGTATCGTCGGCACGCCTCGCGAAGGTGCAGGCGCTGACCGGTCTCCGGCAATTCTTCGGGTATGATGCGGTTCCGGCCGACTACGACGTGATCGGAGACTTGGCCTATCAGCCGATCCATGCCAAGGTGGAAGATCTGCAGGCGCGGGCGTTGCGGGAACGCCCTGACTTTCGCGCTGCGGAGCTGGGAATCACAGCAGCCCAGAGCCAATACACACTGGCCAAGGCGAACTCCAAGGTCGACGTGAACGGCACTTATGACATTTCGCACGTCGCTGGCGAGACCACGGGCTCGATCTTCGCAAGCTTTGACTTGCCGATCTTCAATCGCAATCAAGGCGAGATTGCGCGCACGAACTATGCCCTGACTCAAGCCAAGGAGCAAGAACTGGCGGCCAGCGACACGGTTCTTGCGGATGTCGCCAACGCCTATGAGGCGGTCAGAAGCAATGAGGAAGTGGTGAACCTTTACACTTCCGGGTATCTGACGCAGGCTGAGGATTCGCGCGACATCAGCGAATATGCCTACAAGAGAGGGGCCGCCAGCCTGCTGGATTTTCTCGACGCCCAGCGCAGCTACCGGGCAACCCAATTGGCCTATCGCCAGGCCATGGCCTCGTATATGACCGCACTGGAACAGTTGAAGGAAGCGTTGGGAACGAGGAATTTGCCATGAACGGGTTGAGAGAGCAATACCGCTGGCGTCGGTGGGTCGTAGTGTCTGCGATGTCGGCCATTCTGATTACGCTTGCCGGATGCTCGGGATCGGAACAATCGGCTACCGGCGAGAAGAACACAAATACTCCCGAACTCTTCAGCATCCCGCAAGAGCAAATGTCGCATATCCAGGTTCTAAGAGTTCAACCCACCACGTTGACCCGGGTCCTGCGGCTTACTGGAACGGTGGCTTATAACGGCTTTCGAACCATTCCCGTCATCACACAGGTGAGCGGACCGGTCAACCGGCTCACTGCAGTTCCCGGCCAGCATGTGCATCAGGGCGATCCCATGTTGTTCGTGGCCAGTCCTGATTACTCGCAACTCCGCACGAATTACCTCAAGGCCCGCGACGCGTATGCCTTGGCACAAAAAGCATATGCACGCGCCAAGGATCTTTACGATCACAAGGCGATTGCAGAGCAGGCGCTGGAACAAGCCCAGTCTGCGGAGGTGCAGGCTGGCGGCGACCTGGTATCGGCGCAGGCTGCGTTGAAGGTCTTAGGCATCTCCGATCCCGATTCGCTCGTGCAAGGTCCTCCGTCGTTTGAGGTTCCGGTAAAGGCTCCGATTAGCGGCGAGGTCGTGGAGCAGGATGTTGCCGCAGGTCAGCTCATCCAAGTCGGCGCCACCCAGTGCTTCATGATCTCTGACACCAGCAACGTATGGGTGCTGGTGAATGTCTATCAAAAAGACTTGCCGTACGTGAAGGTTGGCGATCAGGTGACGATTCAAACCGAGAGCTACGCGCAGACCTTTCAGGGACGCATTTCTTTTGTAGCCGCTGCTCTCGATCCCAGTACGCGCACGTTGCAGGCGCGCATCGAAACGAGCAATCCCGGCGAGAAGTTGAAAAAGGATATGTATGTGACTGCCAGAGTAAATGCCGGCAAAATCCCCAACGCGATTGCGCTGCCCGATGCAGCCATCCTGCGCGACAACGAGAACCAGCCCTTCGTCTACGCTGCAGTCGCTGGCAACCAGTTTGGCCGGCGACCGGTTGCCTTGGGAGAAAGCTTCAACGGACAAACCGAGATCACGAACGGATTGAAGTCCGGAGATCAAGTGATCGGAGATGGCAGCTTGTTTCTGCAGTTTGCAAATTCCCTGCAGCGCTGATCGCGGCATGGGAACACCTTAACTGAGATAAGGATTGTGTCCACCACTTCTGAATGATTCATCGAATCGTCCAAGCGGCGTTGCGGCAAAAGTTTTTTGTGCTAATGCTGACCGCTTTCATCACCGTCGGCGGAATCATTTCATTCCAGCGCATGCCCGTGGATGCGTACCCCGATCTCGCCCCGCCGCAAGTCGAAATCATTACGCAATGGCCTGATCATGCTGCGGAAGAGGTGGAGAGACTCGTCTCCCTCCCCCTCGAAATTGAGATGAACGGCACTCCCCACCTGGTGGTGATGCGTTCCATCTCGCTCTACGGCCTGTCTGATATCAGGCTGACCTTCGAAGAAGACACCGACGATTATTTTGCCCGGCAGATTGTGTTCGAACGAATGGCGGGAGCCACTCTGCCGACCGGAGTCACCCCCACCCTCGCACCCCTATTTAGTCCCAGTGGCCTCGTTTATCGCTATGTACTGGAGAGTCCAGATCGTAGCCCGCTGGAATTGAAGACGATTGAAGATTGGGTGGTGGAGCGCAGCTATCGCTCCGTGCATGGCGTGGCCGATGACTCAGGCTTCGGCGGCATGACGATGCAGTATCAGGTGCTGCTCGATCCGTCGAGGATCTACGGCTACCACCTAACCGTATCGCAAGTGACAGCAGCGTTGGCTGCGAACAATGCGAATGCGGGCGGCGGCTTCTATTCGCAGGGCGGACAGTTCTACTACGTGCGTGGCATTGGCCTGGTTCGCAACACCGACGACATTGGAAACATTGTGGTCGGGGCGAATAAGGGCGTGCCCGTTCGCGTGCGCGACGTAGGTGAGGTAACCATTGGACATGCGCCGCGGCTTGGGCAATTCGGCTTTCAGAAAAACGATGATGCTGTGGAAGGCGTCATCCTCATGCTGCGCGGAGAGCAAACCCAGAACGTTCTCAAAGACGTAGAGAAAAAGACGGACGAACTCAACCACCAGATCCTGCCGCCCGATGTGAAGATCCATCCGTTCTATGACCGCAGCCAGCTTGTCGACTTGACGACAGAAACGGTCGAAGCGAACCTGCTGCGCGGCATGGTCCTCGTTCTGATCGTGCTGATTTTCTTTCTGGTCAGCTTCCGCGCCGCAATCATCGTCGCCGTCACCATTCCGCTCTCTTTGTTATTTGCCTTCATCGTGCTGCATGCGCACGATGTTGCAGCCAATCTGCTCTCCATCGGGGCTATCGACTTCGGAATTGTCATCGATGGCACGGTGGTAATGATCGAAAATATTTACCGCGAACTGGCGTTGCGGGAAGGGCAAGAGTACAAGCTGGACGAGGTCATTCTCGCAGCCGCAAAAGATGTGGACCGACCGATCTTCTATTCGGTCGCTGTCATCCTCGCAGGGTATTTGCCGATCTATGCTCTGACCGGACCAGCCGGTAAATTGTTTCACCCCATGGCCGAGACCATGTCGTTCGCGCTCGTGGGTGCTCTGATCCTCACGCTCACCTTGATTCCGGTGCTGGCCTCTTACTGGTTCCGGGGCGGCGTCCACGAGAAACCGAACCGTGCCTACGAATGGATGAAGCAGAAATACGCCATTCAACTCGATTGGGCGCTCGCCCGCCCCAAGACCACGCTGATAATTGCAGCTCTTATCTTCGGCGCGTGCCTGTTGCTGGTGCCGTTCATTGGCGGCGAGTTTATGCCTCATCTGGATGAAGGGGCGCTCTGGGTGCGGGCGACGATGCCGTATACGATTTCATTCGAGGAAGCGAGCAAGATTTCTCCGCAGATTCGTGACATTCTTCTGTCGTATCCGCAAGTCACTGTGGTCGGCTCTGAACTCGGACGTCCCGACGACGGCACTGATCCTACTGGCTTTTTTAACTGCGAATTTTATGTTGGCTTAAAACCCTACAAGGATAAGGCTTGGCACGGCGATGTCAGCAACAAACCGGAACTGATCGAGTCCATCAACAAAAAACTTTCCGCGTTCCCGGGAATCATCTTCAACTACACGCAGCCGGCGGAAGACGCCGTCGACGAGGCCCTGACTGGTCTGAAGAGTGCCCTTGCGGTCAAAATCTACGGCGACGATCTGAATGTTCTTCAGGACAAGGCGATCCAGATCAAGAACATTTTGGCGAAGGTGCCCGGATTCACCGAACTCACCGTCGTGCGCGAGCTGGGCCAACCGAGCTTGCTGGTAGATGTCGACCGCGACAAGATTGCGCGCTATGGCATTAACGTCGCGGATGTGGAAGCAGTGATATCGGCGGCCGTCGGAGGCCAGGCGGTGACCCAGGTCATTCAAGGGGAGAAGCTGTTCGACCTGGTGGTCCGCATGCAGCCTCAGTTCCGCAGCAGCGCTCACGACATCGGAAACCTGCTAGTCGGTACGCCCGATGGAAGTCAGATTCCCCTCGCTCAACTGGCCGAGATCAAGCAAGGCAATGGTGCATCGTTCATCTATCGCGAAAACAACTCTCGATACATCGGAGTGCAGTACAGCATTGAGGGTCGCGATTTGGAGCGCGCTGTGCGAGATGGGCAGGAGGCCATCAACAAGGCAGTGCAGATCCCGCAGGGCTACCGGGTCATGTGGGGTGGAGAATATAGCCAATTTCTAGAGGCCAAGTCGCAGATGTATTTCATCGGCCCGCTGGCAGTAGTGCTGATCTTCATGATCCTGTTTGCCCTGTACGGAAACTTTAAGTTCCCCGTCACCATTGCATTAGGTGTAGTCATGACCGAGCCCGTGGGAGCTCTGGTTGCGCTCAAACTGACCCATACCCCATTCAGCGTCTCCTCGGTACTGGGACTACTCGCCCTGCTTGGCGTTTCGGTGGAGACCGCGGTGATCTTGGTCTCCTACATCAACAAGCTGCGACAAGAAGGATTGGATATTCGCTCGGCCACACGCGAGGCCTCCCTGCTGCGGCTTCGCCCCATCATGATGACAGCACTCGTCGCCTGTCTCGGACTTCTTCCCGCTGCGCTCTCGACAGGAATCGGTTCCGACACACAGAAGCCCTTCGCCATTGTGATTGTGGCGGGTTTGATCTCGCGGCTGTTTATCGGCTTCTTCGTCAACCCGGTGTTATATGAGATGGTCGCTCGCGAAGGGGACGTGTTGCAGGTATGACCTAGCTCGTTTGATAGACGGGCCAGCTTGACGGTGCCTCAATATATGAGCGGTCGAGAGCTGAGATAGACGGGCACCCTAGCAGTCGCATCGTCCGCTCCACGTCGGACCTCAAAATCTCAAGCGCTCGACTTACACCCGAAGGTCCCGCCGCTCCTAGTCCATAAGCGTAAGCCCGGCCCACAAGAACAGCTTTTGCACCGAGGCAAAGCGCCTTCACAATATCACCGCCACGGCGGACGCCTCCATCCATTAGCACCTCCGCTTGTCCGTTCACCGCCGCGACGACCTCTGGAAGTGCCCGCAAGGTAGGTGAGACGGAATCGAGCTGACGGCCTCCGTGGTTTGAAACGACCACCGCTGCCGCGCCTTCGTCCACCGCGCGCCGCCCATCATCGCCCGTGAGCAAACCCTTCACGATGATTGGGCCCGACCACACTTCGCGAATCCAGCGCAGATCTTCCCAAGTCACGGTGGCGCTGGCCAGCGCCGCCCCAACGTCGAGGAGTTCCATCGGGCCCTTGCCCGGGATCACCACGTTTTCCAGCTTGGGAACGCCGCCGTCCAGCAGAAATGATGACAGCCAGCCCGGATGCGCCAGAATGTTTGGCAGGTAAGGAATTCTCGCGAACCAGGACTGTCCCAAAAGCTCTTTCATCCCGTTGCGCGGATCGCGTTCGCGCAGCCCGGCAACCGGAGTATCCACGGTAATGACCAAAGCCGAGAAGCCCGCGCGACGCGCCCGGTCGATGGATCCCTCGGCTGCTTCCCGTCCCCCGAGCAGGTACAACTGGTACCAGACCGGTCCGTTCGAGGCCGCCTTCACGTTCTCCAACTTGTGACCGGAAATGGTAGAGAGAATGTATCCAGTCCCGTTTTGTCCAGCGATGCGAGCCGCCGCAACCTCGCCCTCGGGATGCATCAAGCGGCTATAGCCGACCGGGGCAAGGATTGCCGGAAGAGCGATTTCATGGCCCAGCACGCGAGTCCTAAGATCACAATCGCCCACGGCCACTGCGCTCCGGGGACGAAACAGCACGTCACGGAAGGCGCGGCAGTTTTCGGCTAATGTGAGCTCAGCCTCGGCGCCGCCGTCCAGATAATCAAACACCGACTTGGGTAGCCGGCGTTGCGCCATGAGACGCAGGTCTTCGATATTGATGGCCCGTGAGAGATTCACTGTGTGCCAAAGATAATAATGCCAGCCACGAACAAGGTCCAACTGGAAAGCTCAACAGGCAACCATGGTTGCACATTGCGAAACGACGCCATCACTTGAAAAGGCCTTGTCTCACTCCGTGAATAAAATCGGTATATGCAGGAGTCTGTCCGTTGGCGCGCATATGCGTGGCAATCTGCCCGCGATGGTAGGCCGAGTGCATAACCACGTGCGTCAACACATCCACAATCGTGCTTGTCCACTCCTCGCCCTTGCTGTTCTTGTACGAGATCGACTGCGAGACGTCGCCTGCAGTGATCAAGTCGAGGAAGTCCAGCCACAGCCCGCCCAACTCACCCGACTCCGCCTCACACTGGGCCAAATCCGGCTCCGGCCATACGGGAACACTCTGCGGCTGATGCTTCAAGCGTTCCAGCCACACGCGCTCGGCGGCCAGGATATGCGACATCAATTGCAAGGATCTCTTGTTGTCACCGCCACTGGTACGGATTGCCGTCAAAACCTCCCGGTTAGCCCAATGGTCGTAGGAAAATTCCCGCCGTACGTAGTCTGCAAGATTCACTTACCCGCCTCCGTCGCGGCTCTTCGCGCGACTCCACCAATGTAATCGGTCACACTACCTACGGCAAAGTTGTAACGATCCTTTCACATTTGAGGACTACACTGCTTGCTGGCACCTTGAGTCCGGAAGTGGCGGTACCATTCCTTTGATGCCACGCAAAGCCCCAGAGTCTCGAAACCCCAAGTCTGAAGAAGTAGAAGCAGCCAGCCCTCGCCCCTCCAAGGCTGTAGCGGAGCCGAAGCTGCGAGCGGACGATTTGGCGCGACTGGCGCTGGAAGCCTGCCTCATCGCTCGCGATGCCGCCTTCAATGTCCGCGATCTGCTCAGCAATTCCTCGCGCATGGCCTTCCTCGCGATCAAGGACTGCGAAAAGGAGCTCGACCTGATTGAGCGCCAGATCGATGAGCGTCTTCCCGCCGCCATTACACGAGTGAATGAGGCGCGGGCGCGGCAGTTGCTCTCCACCTTGAAATCCACGACCGATCTTGAGCGCATCGGAGATCTGGTGATGAGTGTCGCCTTGCGCGCCCAAGCCAGATCCTCGAAGCTGCCGGCCTCCGACGTGCGTCAACTTGTGGAGATGTCTTCCGTATTACGCGAGATGCTCGACTTGGTTCATCAGGGCTTCTCGACCCTCGATCTGGAGTGCGCCCGCAAAGTATTGCAAATGGACAAAGGGATCGACCGCATCTGCCACGGATTATTTCAGGAGCATCTCGCGGAGACCGTTGCGCAAGGCGACACCACAGGCTTCGAGGTGTTGCTGATGGCGCAGGCCTTGGAACGCGCCGGCGATCACACGACAAATCTCGCCGAGGATCTCTACAGCCTGATCGAAGGCCGCAGCCTGCGGCATGTGCCCAAAAAGAAAGCAGCGAACTAGAGGCAGTGCTCAGGTCTCAGAAAAGGCACAAGGGACGCTCTCGCGGCCAGCAGAATCTGACTTCATTATTCTCCAGGACGAATGGCGAACGGAAGGACTCCGCCTTGCTAAGAACTGAGAACTTCCCCTTACAAATTCATCGTTCGTTAACAATCGAGAAACATTCGCGCAACATTCATCCCATAGAGTCTTGGAGAAGTGCCCTCCCTTGGGGACGTCATGTGGTCGAGCTATTAATGGCAGTCAGCTGGGAGTAGCCAGTTCCTCTCTGGCAAATGACTACCGACTCCTGACTACTTCGCTCGTGGGGTGCCCCGAAGTGAATAATGCAGCATCCAATCGAATTCCACGAACGCACCGCGCACATCGGCGCTCCTGACCCGTCCCGTCCAGTTATTTTTGTGGTCGAAGATGACGAGGACATTGCCCGCCTGATCTCGCATAATCTGCGGGCGGCCGGTTTCGAGGTGCAGAGTTTCGTCAGCGGCGCCTCGGTTCTCTCCGAAGCTGTGCGCGAAGCGCCCGCGCTGTTCCTGCTCGATGTGATGTTGCCGGGCACCGACGGTTTCGAAATCTGCCGGCACATTCGCCAGACTCCTGCCTTGATGGCGATTCCTGTTATCTTCCTCACCGCCAAGACTTCGGAGGCCGACCGCGTCAAGGGATTGGAACTGGGTGGGGACGACTACGTCACCAAGCCTTTTAGTCCGCGAGAACTGGTAGCTCGCATTCGCAGTGTTCTTCGCGGATTGGGCCAGATGCCCGGGCCCAGCGAAGTTCTACGCCTAGGCCAGTTGGAAATTGACATCTCTTCCATGACCGTTCAGGCAGGGGGACGCAATGTCCTCACCACGGTGCGTGAATTCCGGCTGCTGGAATATCTGGCCACCCATCGCGGCCGGGTCCTGACGCGCGACCAACTGCTCGACGCGGTGTGGAAAGAAACTCCCTTCGTTACCCCGCGATCGATCGACGTCTACATTCGCCGCCTGCGCGAAAAAATTGAACAGGACCCTCGCCATCCGCAATACCTGAAAACCTTGCGCGGCATCGGCTATCGTTTCGAAGTGCCCAAATAGTTCATCAGGTCTTGGTCCCTCAAACCTTTTCGACCCGCGCGCGCCTCGGGTCATTTATCCTGCCTACATCGTTCATGGCCGCAAACAAGCCCAAGCCGCTCTGGCAAGCCGACGACCAGCACGTTCGCCTGGCTGAAGTTATGGCGTCGTCCGACGAAGCCATAAAAGATAATCCTCTGCGTCGGGACGTCCGCTCGCTGGGTGCAATCCTTGGACAAGTACTGGTCGAGCAGTCCGGGCAAGATTTGTTCGAATCGGTGGAAGAGCTGCGGCGATTGCTAATCGAGCACCGCGAGACCGTCCGCCGCAACCCAGAGCAGGCCTCTGCCCCAGAACTCATGCTCAAGGCGCAGCAGATCGTCTCCCGCATGGACTTGTCGCGCGCCTACCAGGTCACCAAGGCCTTCGCGACTTATTTTGAACTCACCAATCTCGCCGAGACCAACCATCGCAGGCGCCGGCGTCGCGCGGGCAAGCTAGACCGTGAACACGCTCCGCTTCCCGGCTCATTTCGCGGAACTCTTCTGCGCATGAAAGACGCTGGAATCTCGGCAGAGGATGCCGCTGCCGCGCTTGGCCAGATTGCGATCACCCCGGTCTTCACGGCGCATCCGACCGAGGTCGCCCGGCAGACCGTTCTGCTGAAGCGTCGCCGCATCGCGCAACAACTGGAACGCCTCGACCACCTTCCGCTTACAACCGAAGAGGCGGAGGATTCTGAAAACGAGATCCGCGCGGAAGTGACCTCGCTTTGGCAGACCGACGAAGTCCGTTTGGCAAAGCCGACAGTCGACGATGAAATCCGCATGGGCCTGCGCTACTTTCGGCTCTCGCTGTTCGACGCACTGCCCAAGATTTATGCCGAGGTCGTGGAATCCTTCCGCGACATCTACGCCATCGATCTTGATGAAATCACCGTACCCAACCTGGTTCACTTCGGTTCCTGGATCGGCGGAGATCGCGACGGCAATCCTCTCGTTAAGCCCGATTGCATCCGCGACGCGCTGGAAATGGCTCGCGGGTTGATTCTTCGCGAGTATCTCAGTGACGTTGAGTCTCTGAGCGACCGCCTGAGTTCCTCGCTTCGTCAGACCGGTGTCTCCAAAGAACTTCTTTCCCGATTGAAACACTACGAACGCACCGTCGCGGGCGTCCATCTCGCATGGGGACCGCACAATACGACCGAAACCTATCGCCGCTTTCTGTCTTACATGTTTCACAAACTGCAATGCAGCCGCGAGGCCGTGGACACTCCCGGCGCCTACCGCAACGCCAGAGAATTTGAAGACGATCTTCTGCTGATACAGAACAGTCTCCTGTCTAACCGCGGCGAGAGGCTGGCGCGAACTTACGTTGGTTCCCTGCTGCGCAAGGTTCGCACGTTCGGCTTTCATCTGTACACGCTCGACATCCGCCAGCACGCCAGGGTGCACGCTCGCGTGATCGAAGAACTTGGACCCAATCCCGATCGCAGTACAAACTCCGCCGAGAGCCGCGAACTTCTCGACACCTTTCGCGCCATCGCTAAACTGAAACGGAGTTATCCTGCCCAGTCCATTCGCCATTACATCATCAGCGGCGCCGAGTCGGAAAACGATGTGTTGGCAGTGGTGCAACTCGCCAAAATCGCTGGAGTTCAAGTCGCAGGATCCGCCGACGATCCCGGGTTGATGCCCGTGCCGCTGTTCGAATCGATCGATTCCCTTCGCGCCGCCGGAGGAGTTATGCGACGCCTCTGGAGCAATCCCGACTATCAACCTCTGCTCGACTCCTGGGGACGATGGCAGGAAGTGATGCTCGGCTACTCCGACTCCAACAAAGACGGAGGCATGCTCACCAGTACGTGGGAACTCTATAAAGCTCATCGCGAATTGCATCGGGCGGCGAAGGAATGTGGAGTGCAGCTCCGCCTCTTCCACGGTCGTGGTGGAACGGTGGGACGCGGCGGTGGTCCCACGCACGCGGCCATCCTCGCCCAACCCCCCGGATGTTTCTCCGGTCAAATTCGCATCACCGAGCAAGGCGAGGTTCTCAACTGGAAATACGCAGACCCGGTTCTCGCCGAATGGAATCTGGAGCTGATGATCGCAGCAAGCCTGGAGGCTTTGACGCTGCGCGGCGAACACCAATCCCAACATCCCCTTCGCTGGGAAGAAGCCATCGAAGAGATGTCGCAAGAGGCCTACCGCATTTATCGTAAGGAGATCGCCGACAGTCCCGAGGTGCTTGAATATTTCGAACAAGCTACCCCGGTCAACGAGCTCGACGCGGCACGCATTGGATCACGCCCATCCCGCCGTACCAAGGGGCGTCAACTCGAGGATCTCCGCGCCATCCCGTGGGTCTTCGGCTGGATGCAGAGCCGCCATGCGGTACCCGCCTGGTTTGGCGTGGGCCACGCTCTGCAGCAATTCGCGAAGAACGGTCCCGGACACGAGCAGTTGCTCCGACAGATTTCGCGCGGCTTTCCCGTGTTCTCCGACTTGCTCCGCAACGTGGAACTCGGCATGGCCAAAGCAGATCTCGGCATCGCGCGTGACTACTCCGGCCTTGTCAAGAACGCCGCACTCAGAAAACGCGTCTTCTCCATGCTGGAAGATGAGTTCCTGCGCTCACGCCGCATGATTCTTCGCGTCACCGGACAACGCGAGCTACTAGCCCGTAATCGCGTGCTAGCGCGCTCCATCCGCCTCCGCAATCCCTATGTCGATCCCATGAGCCTGATTCAGGTAGAACTGTTGCGACGCAAGGAGAAAGGGGATCAGAGCTCGGAGTTGGAATACCCGTTGGGAGCGACTATTAACGGAATTGCCGCCGGCCTGCACAATACAGGCTAGACAGCGATCGTAGATTGTTGATTGCGGATTGTAGATTGCAGAACCTGCGGTGGCGGTTCCATGGTTCAATCTGAAATCTGACAATCTCGAATTTGAGATCCGCATCGGCAGCTATTCTTTTGCCACTTCCTTGGCGTGACTAACAGCTGCAGAGGTTCCAGCGGCCGTCGCTTTCTTCTTGGGCGGTTGCCTGGCGGCTTCAGCGCGTTTTCGCTCTTGATAACGACGGTCGTGAGAATACTGATCGGACGCTTGTTTCTTCATGCTCTTATCATGTCACAGATTACGGTTTGTTCCGCTAACTTCCCGCCGGTGTGGCCGTCTGTAGTATGGTGTTTAGTCGCGCGGGAGTGTCTCGTGCCGACTTGCAACGATCTTGCTTCCCCCATATGAGTACTTCCACCGGCCCATTCTGTTCAATTCAAATCCCGTGTGTTTCCCAGGAAGAGGCTATATGTCGATGTCTCGATTTTCTGTCTTGGTATTGAGTCTGACCATCTCCGCCTCGTTCGCTCAGAGCCTGCTTGCCCAGAGCATGTCCGCTGGCAAAACCCGGTTTGACTCCAGTCTCCCAGCCGAAGGTGCATCCGCCGACCAGGCCAAAGAACCCAAACTCGAGCATTTCGATCCCAACTTGGTCGACAAGTCGCTCGACCCCTGTAACGACTTCTACAAATACTCCTGCAGTAAATGGTTAGCAGCGAATCCGATTCCGGCCGACCAGGTCTATTGGAGCACCGGCAGCGGCTTGGAGTTTTGGAACGAAAACTTGTTGCGCGAAACCTTGGAAGGCGCCAGCAAAAACGATTCCCAACGCAGCGCCGGCCAGCAGAAGATCGGCGACTATTGGGCTGCTTGCATGGACGAAGCCGGCATCGAAGCCTCTGGCCTGAAGGCGATCCAGCCGGAACTCGATCGCATCGCCTCCCTGAAATCGAAGAAAGACATTACCCTTGAGATCGCTCGCCTCCACCACATGTTCCCCGGAGCGTGGCAGTATGGCGACAACCAGACCGACACCCCGTTCTTCGGCTTCACCGGACAGATTGACTACGATAACGCATCCATGGTGGTAGCGCAGATCGATCAAGCCGGTCTTAGCCTTCCCAACCGCGACTACTACCTCAAGACCGACGACAAGTCCAAAGAGCTGCTCGCCAAATACCGCGCTCATATTCAGAAAATGCTGGTGCTGGCTGGCGAATCAGAAACCCAGGCTGCATCTGACGCCGGAGTTGTGATCGAAATCGAAACTGCACTGGCGCAGGCGCAAATGGATAACGTCAAGCGCCGCGATCCCAAGAACGTCAACAACAAAATGACTCTGGCTCAAGTGCGTGAACTCACGCCTTCCATCGATTGGGATGAGTACCTGAAAGCGGTGAAGGCGCCGGCTAGCGATCATTTCATCGTGACCTCGCCCGATTTTTTTCGCGCCGAGGAAAAGCTTCTCAACCAGCAGCCCCTCGAGCACTGGCAGGCCTACATGCGCTGGCAGGTGATTCACGGTGCAGCCCCTTTCCTGAACAAGGCCGTCGTCGACGAGAACTTCGATTTCTTCGCACGTACGCTAGCCGGGGCTGAAAAGCAGCGACCACGCTGGCGCCGCTGCGTGACGGCAGCCGATCGCGATCTTGGCGACGCCCTGGGCCAAGCCTACGTTGACCGCGCCTTCCCACCCGACAGCAAGGCTCGCACCATTCAAATGGTGCACTCCATCGAAGCCGCATTGAAGACCGACATTCAAGGCCTCTCCTGGATGTCCCCCGCGACCAAGGAACAAGCCATCGTCAAGCTGAAAGGGATCGAGGACAAGATCGGCTATCCCGCGCGCTGGCGCGACTATTCCACCGTCAGCATCGTGCGCGACAGCTATCTCAACAACGTTGGGCAGGCGACATCATTTGAGTTCGAACGCTGGGTCGCAAAGATCGGCAAGCCCGTCGATCGCGCCGAGTGGACCATGACGCCGCCCACCATCAACGCTTATTACGATCCGCAGTTGAACACCATCAACTTCCCGGCGGGAATTTTGCAGCCGCCGTTTTTCGATCCCACCAAAGATGATGCGGTGAACTATGGCGCCATCGGCATGGTCATTGGACACGAAATCATCCACGGCTTCGATGACCAGGGACGCAAGTTCGATGCTCAGGGGAATCTGCGCGACTGGTGGACACCCGAAGATGGCAAACAGTATGACGAACGCGGCAAGTGCATCTCCGACGAGTACACGCAGGATGTTCCCGAGGCGGGCGCTGGAGTGAAACAGAATGGCCTGCTCACCCAGGGAGAAGATACCGCCGACAATGGCGGGATCCGTCTCACCCTGAACGCGCTCGAGGCCGCGTTGAAGCAGCAGGGCAAGTCGCTCGACGATAAAGGCGCAGACGGCTGGACTTACCGCCAGCGTTTTTTCCTCTCGAACGCCTACTCCTGGTGCGCGAACGTGCGTCCAGAGATCGCACGCCTGATCGTCACCACTGACCCTCACTCCATGCCGGTTTTCCGCATCGATAACGTGATCTCCAACATGCCGGAATTCCAGCAAGCCTTCGGCTGCAAAGCTGGACAGAGAATGGTAAGAGCCAACGCCTGCCGAGTCTGGTAGGAGCATGTAGCAATGAAAAGGGCCAGCTAACAAAGCTGGCCCTTATTCATACCCATCTGCAGTCCGAATCATGTGTAGTCAGCTCATGTTGGGACGACCGCCTCGTTAGCCTGCCCTGAGCGAAGTCGAAGGGTCCAAGCTCGGGCGAAGCCCGGCGCCCCAACGAGAAGACCGTTGCCTACTTGTTAATGTCCTCCTTCGCCTCCAACCGCTTCGCGTAAGTCTCCAAAGCGGTCTTGTTCGCATCGGGCGCTCCCACCAGAGACAACTTCATTTCCTTCACCGCCTTGTCAAACTCGCCCTGCGCGCTATACACACGGGCTAGGCCAAGATGCGTAGTCCAATAGTCGGGGAACTTCTTTGCGTTCGAACGATAGATCGCGAGCGCCTCATCCTGCTTCTTGTCGCCCTGCAACTGCCGCCCGTACACGTAGAGTTGCAGCGCATTCCCTTTGTCCAAAGCCTTGTTGCGGAAGGTCGCAGCGTCTTCCTTGCGCCCCATCGCGTCTAGAATGCGCGACTTATTCATTAAATTGTCGTAACGCTCTTCCGCCTGAATCGACTGATCTTCATCCTTCAGCGCTTCGTCAAGATTAATCTTGTTCGCCAGGAAGTAGCCTGCCGCATCGTCCCAGCCTTCCCAGTAATACTGGTTGAGCCCGTGCAACTGTCGGTGGATGCTGGCCGTCACCAGTTCGTTGACGTTGACGTGCACTTTGAACGGCACCGCAACTTTGTCCCACCGCATGGTCACTACAGTTGAGTCGGGCTTCACCTCATCGAAGTCGTAGGCCAGTGCATCGTGGGCCTCAGCCGCTTGCGGCTTCACCGTAACACGCAGCGCGTCATCCTCCTGCTTGTAGGTGAAGCTTCCCCAGTCCTTCGCATCTTTCGAGAAGATCACCGTCCACTCATTCTCTCCCGGAATCATGTGCAGGCCGTAGGTTCCTTTGTCGAGCGGCTGTCCTTCAATGGTGACCGGATCGGTGAACGTAATGGTCGTATTCTCATTCGCACCCGCACGCCACACCTGTCCGTAGGGCGCCAGTTTGCCCCAGATTTGGCGGCCATTGGCCAGCGGCCGATGATAGTTAACGGTAATGTCGGTGATACCAACGCGCTGCATCACGACCGCGTGCTGGCTCTGCCGCGGCAGATCGAGCATCAGTGTTTCGCCAGTGGCAGTCTGTGCGTGGCAAAAATTTGCTACAAACAAAACACCCGAGAACAGGGCAAGCAAACGAACTTTGTGCATAGAGAAGCTCCTTTTTGAGCTGATCGCGCAGCCGATTGGGTCACAACATGAATGGAGAAACAGGATTTGAACACGTGTGCCGTCGCGTGATCCGTTGGACGCGCGGCCCACGCCAAGGTAAGCAATTCGGCCCCAGCGCTGCTTTTCTGCGTGGCCTCCGCATCTTTTCCTCTGTGATCTCTGTGGTTAAAGTTTTTTCGGGCTCCGCCTTGACAAAACAAAGCCGCCGGAGCAGAATTTCAGAAGGCGAATAAAAAGCGAAAGCGCCTCCGACGGCTCCAGCCCCGGTGCTCCCTGAAATCTTCCGAGGAATCTTATGTCTTCCGCAGTGGTTTCCACTTCGGCGGCCCTGGGCCGCCCTTTTGTTTTTGATGGCAAAGCAGTTCCAGAAGTGTCTCTGCCCGCCGAGCCGACGGGACATCCGCCGATCGGCCCGGCCCAGGCTCGTCCACCACAAAGAGTTCAACGCTCTGGCGATTTGGCCTCCACTGACCCCAGGCTGGCCCATATCAACCCAGCCTCGCGCCTTGATATCCGGCCAGTTCCCGAGATGGTTTCGAGCGGCATCTCGGCTCTCGACACCCTTACCGGCGGGCTCCCCCGCGGATGTCTCACCGAAATCTGCGGCTCTGCTTCCTCCGGACGCACCACTTTAATGCTGTCCGCTCTCGCGGCCGCCACCCGCCGTGGCGAATTTTGCGCGGTGGTCGATGCCAGTGACGCGCTCGACCCTCACTCTGCCGCAGCCGCCGGGGTAGAACTCGACCACCTGCTGTGGGTCCGCTGCAGCGACGACTTCCCACAAAAATCCCGCGCAAAACAGAGGAGTCCCCGCATGTCATCAGGGCAAGAAACCGAGACGCGAGAAGCCTATCCTGAGCTTGTCGAAGGGGGGAATAATGCGTCCCGAGCCGGGTTCGTGTTCGAGCGCACTAGCTCGCGACAATCCGACCACCGTCTTGAACAAGTCCTGCGCGCCACAGATTTACTTTTAGAAAGCGGAGGCTTCGGCCTGATCATTCTCGATCTCGGCGACATACCAACCCAAGCCGCCCGCCGCATCCCGCTCACCACATGGTTCCGCTTCCGCCGCGCCATAGAAAACAAGCCCACGATCCTGCTGGCAATCGAACAACACCCCATCGCCGGAAGTTGCTCTTCCCTGCTGCTGCAACTTGAAGTACTCGATACGCAGTACTCGGTATTCAGCGCAAACAGAAGTCTCGTTGCGCAAACTGTTGATGCTGAACGTGGCACTACTCAGGAGGGGCAACCTGCGCACGCGCGACTTCTTACTGGACTCAAAATCAATGCGGAATTAATTCGATCGCGTCTGGAACGAAAACCGGCCCACTCGATCACATTTGGAACAAAAACCGCTTGGGCCGGATGAAAACAAAAATGACTCAATCACAAAATCACCCAATCACCCAATGACCCATGCCGTTCGCCTGCATCTATGTTCCGAATTTTCCCGTGGCGGCCGCCCTGCGCGCCGAACCGGAACTGAAGATGCACGCGCTCGTCATCCTCGAAGGTAAACCTCCACTGGAAAAAATTATTGCAGTCAATGAAAAGGCTGCCCGCATGGGTATTGCCCCCGGCATGACCAAAGCTCAAGCCGAGTTGTGCGCAGAACTCTCCCTGCGCGCGCGTTCTCCGCTGCAGGAATCCGCCGCACATGCAGCCTTGCTCGACTGCGCTCAGTCGTTCTCCCCATGTGTAGAAGACGCGGCCAGCGATACAGTTCTGCTCGATCTTGCCGGCATGGAATCTCTCTTCGGATCGCTGCCGGAAATTTCCCGTGCGATCGACACCCGCGCGGCTACGCTCGGTCTAGAGGCCAACGTTGCCGTCGCCTGCAATCCCGACGCTGCCGTGCTCGCTGCTCGCGGATTCCCCGGGGTCAGCGTCATCCCTTCAGGCCAGGAAGCAATACGATTAAGTTCACTGCCGACAGAAGTTTTATTCGCCGACCGTCTGGAAGGGGATCAGAAAAAAGCCGCCGACCGCCTGCTCGAAACCCTCGACCGCTGGGGCATACGCAACCTGCATGGACTGGCCGCTCTGCCGGAAGTTTCGCTTAGTGAGCGCCTCGGACAGGAAGGCCTGCGCCTGCAGCGACTGGCCCGCGGCGCCGCTTCGCGCACTCTAGTCCCCGTGGAAGCGCCCCCGATCTTTGAAGAAGCCATTGAACTCGAGCACCCGATCGTCCTGCTCGAACCATTGGCCTTCCTGCTGAATCGCCTGCTTGAACAACTCTGCGCGCGGTTAGGTTCGCGTGCTCTGTCCACACAAGAACTGCGCCTTACGCTCGAACTCGAAAACTTCTCTCCCTTCCACCAATCCTCAAAAAACAATCACCAATTTATCCGCACACTAAGTTTGCCCTTACCCATGCTCGACACCAAAGTTTTTCTAAAGTTGCTGCAACTGGATTTGAATGCGCACCCGCCCGGCGCGCCTATCGTGAAGATCCATTTGGCCGCCGAACCGGCACGCCCTCGTTCGGCGCAAGGCGGCCTGTTCCTGCCTCCGTCGCCGGAACCGGAAAAGCTGGAACTCACTCTCGCCCGCATCGCCGGCATGGTCGGCGAACACAGAGTTGGAGCGGTAGAGTTGCTCGACACCCATCATCCTGACGGCTTTCGCATGCAACGTTTCGTGGCCGCAGTCCCACAAAAAAATGAGCGTAAGAAAGACCCCAACTCAGAAAAGGAATCGGTCGTCACAGCCCTGCGCCGCTTCCGTCCCGCACTGCGCGCCAATGTGACTCTCGAAAATGGCCAGCCCGTGCGCGTGCTGTGCATGAAGAAGAAAGAAGTCCAAGGCGATGTCCTCTGGAAAGCCGGTCCCTGGCGCACCTCCGGCGACTGGTGGGAACGTGAAGCTTGGTCCCGCGACGAATGGGATCTCGCCCTGCGCAACGGCGATGCCGTCTCATTCCACCGCCTGGTGCATGACCTGCTCGGCGGCGGCTGGTTCGTGGAAGGAACGTATGACTGAAAAGAAGTGCCCAGTACCCAGTCAAAACCTTGCGTTAACTGAGTACTGGGTACTGAGTACTTGTACATAGAACTTCACGCTCGCTCGGCTTTCAGCTTTCTCGAAGGCGCATCCCTTCCCGAGGAACTGGCGGGGGTATGCGCCCAATTAAAACTGCCCGCCATGGCGCTGCTCGACACCGATGGGGTCTACGGCGCACCACGTTTTCACCTAGCCATGCGAAAAGCAAAGATCAAAGCGCACATCGGCGCGGAAGTCACATTTCAACCGGCAAAAATTTCAGATTGCAGATTTCAGATTGAAGATTTACATCCTCGAAAAACTTCTTCAATCTGCAATCTGAAATCAAAAATCTACAATCCATTCCGTATTCCTCTCCTCGTCGCTTCTCGCGCAGGCTATCAAAATCTCTGCCGCCTGGTCACCAAAATGAAGTTGCGCGCCAAGAAAGGCGAAGGCGCAGTTCTCGCCGAAGAACTCCAGGAGCACGCCTCAGGCCTCATCTGCCTCACCGGCGGCGCAGAGGGGCCACTCGCAGCGGCTTTGCAGCAAGGCGGCATCGACGAAGCTCGTCGCCAGGTCGATCAACTCGTCGGAATCTTCGGTCCCAAGAATGTCTATGTCGAATTGCAGCGCCATTTTCAGCGTGAAGAAGAAGCCCGCAATCGAGCCGCCCTCGCCATCGCCCAATCTTTGCATCTTCCTCTGCTGGCCACCAACGGAGTCTGCTACGCCATCCCGCAAGGCCGCCAACTGTGTGACGCCTTCACCGCCATCCGCCACCATCGCACTCTATCCACCGCTGGACGCCTGCTCTCCCGCAACTCTGAGCGTTTTCTGAAATCCGCGCAGGAGATGCAGCAACTCTTCGCCGACCTGCCCGAAGCCATCACGAACACGCTGGAACTCTCCTCCCGCCTCGAATTTACGCTTAACGATCTCGGCTACGAATTCCCGCGCTTTCCCGTGCCGGAAGGCGAGACCATGAACTCCTTCCTGCGCGAGCGTGCCTGGGAAGGTTTCCGCCAGCGCTACGGCCGCACTTCGCCCGACATGCAAACCCGCGCCCGCCACCAGATTGAAAAAGAACTGAATCTCATCGAGAAACTCAAACTCGCTGGATACTTTCTCATCGTCTGGGATCTGGTCCGTTACTGCCGCGAGCAAAACATTCTTGCTCAAGGACGCGGTTCCGCCGCCAACAGCGCCGTCTGCTATTCGCTCGGCATCACCGCTGTCGATGCTGTTGGCATGGAACTTCTCTTCGAACGTTTTCTTTCGGAAGAACGTGGCGAGTGGCCCGACATCGATCTCGACCTGCCCAGCGGCGACGAACGCGAGAAAGTAATCCAGTATGTCTACCAGCGTTACGGAGCCCGCGGCGCCGCCATGACCGCCAACGTCATCACCTACCGCAATCGCATGGCTGCGCGCGAAATGGGCAAGGCGCTCGGCTTCGACGAAGACACGCTCAAGAAAATTTCTGCCGCCGTCGCTACCTGGGAATTCCGCGACGAGAACGACGCCCTCGACCGCCGCTTCCGCGATGCCGGACTCGACCTCAGCCATCCCCGCCTGCGCAAATATTACGAGCTCTGCATCACCGTGCAAGACATGCCGCGTCATCTCGGCCAGCACTCCGGCGGCATGGTCATCTGCCAGGGACAACTCGATTCCGTCGTCCCCCTCGAACCCGCATCCATGCCCGGTCGCGTCGTTGTCCAATGGGACAAAGAAGATTGCGCCGACATGGGCATCGTCAAAGTCGACCTGCTCGGCCTCGGCATGATGGCCGTGCTCAAGGACTCGATCGAACTCATTCACGACCACTATCACGAAGAAGTCGACCTGGCCCACCTTCCGCAGGACGATTCCGAGGTGTACTCGTCGCTGCAGCAAGCCGATACCGTGGGATTATTCCAGGTGGAAAGCCGCGCGCAAATGGCATCTCTACCGCGCCTGCTTCCCAAGCGCTTCTACGACATCGTGGTGCAGGTCGCAATCATTCGCCCGGGACCCATCGTCGGCCAGATGGTGAACCCCTTTATCCTTCGCCGCCAGGGACGTGAAGCAGTCACTTACCCTCACCCTTCGCTCGAACCCGTGCTCAAGCGCACCCTCGGCGTTCCGCTCTTTCAGGAACAACTGCTGCGCATCGCGATGATCGCCGCCAACTTCACGGGAGGCGAAGCCGAAGACTTGCGCCGCGCCATGGGCTTCAAACGCTCGCAAGCCCGCATGCGCGAAATCGAAGCCAGACTCCGTGCCGGCATGACGCAAAACGGAATCTCCCTAAAAGCGCAGGAAGAAATCATTCTCTCCATCACATCCTTTGCGCTCTACGGATTCCCCGAATCCCACGCTGCCAGCTTCGCCCTCCTCGCCTACGCCAGCGCCTATTTGAAATGCCACTACCTGGCGGCCTTCACCGCCGCGTTACTCAACAATCAGCCGATGGGATTCTATTCGCCCGCCACGATCGTCAAAGACGCCCAGCGCCACGGCCTGAAACTGCTGCCCGTGGATGTGACGAAGTCAGAATGGAATTGCACGCTGGAAACAGTTCTCAGTTCTCAGTCCTCAGTTCTCAGTGAGAACCCAGCCGCGAAGCGGCGACAGAATACTGCGTACGGCCCTTCGACTGCGCTCAGGGTAAACTCCAGTCGTGGGTTAGACGCTGGCGATGAAGAAGCCCCGGAAGGGCGAAAGAACCAGTCCCGTGAGGGACGGTATGAGATAGCCCAGGACGGAAGTCCTGGGACGGAATCCGAAGATTGGAACGAGTCCCATGGGGTCGACACACAGGAGGAGGAACCTCCACTTTCGGCAGTGCTCAATGCTTGGCGCTCACAACTCGTAAGCCCGGGAAAAATACCCGCTCTAAAACAATCCGGAGAAAACCCCACAATTGCCCTTCGCATGGGCCTGCGCTACGTCCGAGGCCTGCGCGAAGAAGCGGGTCAAGCTCTAGTCCGCGAGCGCCTGCGCACTCCCTTCACATCCATTCACGACATCACCCGCCGCGTTTCCGAATTCCGCAAAGACGAACTCACCACCTTGGCAGAAATCGGCGCATTGAACTCCGTCGGATTGCAGATTGAAGATTGCAGATTGCAGATTTCAAAACTCGATCAATCTAAAATCTGCAATCTGCAATCTAAAATGTCGCTTCACCGCCGCGACGCCCTCTGGCAAGTCGAGCGCGCCGTCCGCAATTCTGGCCCTCTGCTCGAACAACGTTCCGAGCCCGACTCCCCTTCGCCGCTCGCTCCCATGAACCACGAAGAGCGACTGGTTGCTGACTTTCACGGCACCGGACTCACCGTTGGCCCGCATCCCATGGCCTACCGCCGTGAATGGCTCAATGCCATGGGAATCCGCCGCGCCAGCGACCTGCGCGGAATTCCCAGCGGCAAGCGTCTTCGCATCGGAGGCTGCGTCATCGTCCGCCAGCGCCCCGGCACGGCCAAAGGATTTGTATTTTTAAGTCTGGAAGACGAAACCGGAGTGGCCAACGCTATCATCACGCCCGACCTGTTTCATCAGAATCGTCTGCTGCTGGCCAGCGAGCGCTTCCTCGCCGTCGAAGGAATCTTGCAGAATCAAGACAATGTCATCTCCGTCAAAGCCGAACGCGTGCTCCCTCTATTCGTCACCAAAGCCGAAACCGTCTCGCACGACTTCCACTAAAACCTTCACTACGGAGACACGGAGAAAGACTATTGATTATGGATTTCTGATTGTCGACTGACGCGGCCAGCGGGCGATTTTGACCTGCTTTCTTTGCTTCTCCGTGCCTCCGTGTCTCCGTGGTGAAGCACTACTTTCCCGTATAACTCACCCTCCAGATCGAGTTCGACCCGTCATCGCTCACCAGCAGCGATCCATCCGTAGCCTCCGTCATACCCACCGGACGTCCCCACACATGCCCATCGGGCAACACGAAGCCGGTCACAAAATCCTGATACTCGCCCGTCGCTTTCCCGGTCTGATGCAGCGGCACGCGAATCACTTCATATCCCACGCGCGTCGCCTTGTTCCACGATCCATGTTCCGAAGCAAAAATATCTCCCTTATATTCTGCCGGAAATTTGTCGCCCTGATAAAACGT
Organism: uncultured Acidobacteriaceae bacterium; assembly: GCA_963722365.1. Taxonomy (GTDB): domain Bacteria; phylum Acidobacteriota; class Terriglobia; order Terriglobales; family Acidobacteriaceae; genus Sulfotelmatobacter. The sequence continues at coordinate 23,622 of CAVRLM010000008.1, read as the reverse complement.
AAATTCCAGCGAAGCGTTGTGCGGTTGCAGCAGAACGTCGGGCACGATCGCCTTATCTTTCAACTCTGGACGCTTCCCCTGATGCCGCGGATCCTGATGCGCGCCGATGTACCACCACGGCCAGCCATAAAATCCGCCTTCCTCCACATGCGTGATGTAATCCGGAACCAGGTTGTCACCCAGGGCGTCGCGCTCGTTCACAGAACACCACAACTCGCCAGTCTGCGGACTCACCTTTATCCCGCCGCCCGCATTGCGAATGCCGTACGCATATACTTTCAACTGGCAATTCGCCGGATCGCAAACCAGAATGTCAGCGCGATCCTTCTCCCCGGGGTGAGTATCTGGGTCGTCGACATTCGACCCCGAACCGACCGCCACGAACATCTTCTTCCCATCCTGTGAGAACTCAACCGCTCTTGTGTTGTGTCCGCCAGTCGGAAAATCTGCAATGTGCTGCGAGGAGCCACTCGCCTTCAGATCGCCATTGTGATACGGAAAGCGAATGAGTTCGCCCTCCTCCCCGATATAAATCCACTGCGGATCTGGCCCCGGTGGATAGAACGCAATGCCATATGGGTGCTTCAGCCCTTCCGCAAAAATTGCGGTTTGCTCCGGCTTGCCATCCGCGGTCATGCCCCGGAAAATGCGAATTCGCCCCGGCTCCATTTCCGCCAGAAAAACATCGCCGTTCGGAGCCGTGCGCATCCACCGCGGATTATCCAGTCCTGAAGCAAACAGTTCCACCTTGAATCCCGCAGGCACCACCGGCCAAGCGTTCTCCGGACGCGCCACCAACTCCGCTCCATTCTCAGCGGAATCGGTCGCATACGGTTTCGGAAGATCTTTCGCCGTAATCTTGCGCGTAGTTCCCGGCTTCTCATAGCGGAAATCTGTAAAAGGCGGCGTGGGCGGCGCACTCTTCACCTTCACACCGCTCACCTCCGGCGCCGGAGCCGACGTTGGACCGGCTGCGGCCGTCTTACCCGACGCCATCTCCTCCACGTACGTCACAATCTGCCATCGCTTGTCTTCTGGCAGAAACGCCCAGGAAGGCATCCCGTTGTCCTTGTCTCCCTTGGTAACGAACCAGAACACCTCTCCCGGTGTCACCCCTTTCAACGCGCCATCCACCAAAGATGGTACGTTGCCCGTGCCTTGCAGTGTCTTTCCATGGCAAGCCAGGCAGTTCCGGGCATAGAGCTGCTTGCCCGCGTCCGCCGCAGCCTGCTGACCTTCAAGCGGATTTTTCTGGGCTTTCGCCGAAGCGGGCGCGTCATGAAACGGCTTATCTGCCGCTTGTACGTACACCAATGAGAAAAGAGAGAACACAACCGCAGAGATGATCGTGCTGCTACCAACGCGCATGGGTATCCTCACCGTTAAATTTTGACAGTTAGATTAGTCGCTAACCTTAAAGGATGCGAACCAAAATTGGCAATCCGCAGTAAATACACTACCTGTCAGGCTCCCTCCTTTCCCGGGGAGTTCCATTGAGCTCCCAATGGGAATGTGATCTGGAAATATGTTCAAATAGCCTATGTTCACTTCAAGACTTTACTGGCTGGCAATCTGCCTCTTCATCGGTCTTTCCGCCACTCCTAGTCCTTCTCAAGCCGGGCACTCGTCTCATCTCAAGCTGTACGTCACCAACGAACGATCAGGAGATCTCACCGAAATCGACGCCTTCACGTACCAGGCCGTTTCCACTGTGCCATTGGGTAAGCGGCCTCGCGGAATCCATGCTAGCCCCGATCACCGCTTCCTCTATATCGCCCTGAGCGGCTCGCCGCTCGCCGGACCCGGCGTCGACGAAAGCAAACTTCCTCCTCCCGACAAGAGTGCCGACGGCATCGGCGTCTTTGACGTCCAGCAGAACAAACTCGTTCGCATCATCCAGTGTGGTTCCGATCCGGAAAACTTCGACCTCACGCCCGATGGACGCACCATCATCGTGTCCAACGAAGACGACGCCAAAGCCAGCTTCGTCGATGTCGCCACCGGTAAGGTCACCAAATCCATTCCCGTGGGCGAAGAGCCCGAGGGCGTCAAGCTCAGCCCCAACGGTAAGCTCGTGTACGTAACGTCGGAAAACACGGGAACCATCTCAGCCATCGATGTCGCGTCGGCCACCCTGATCAAGACTTTCAAAGTCGGACGCCGCCCGCGCTCGGTTGCATTCATGCCCGACAACTCCCGCGCCTACGTGAGCGCGGAAAATGACGCAGCCGTCACCGTCGTCGATGCCGCCAAGCACGAAACCATCGAAACTATTTCGCTGGGCGAGCGCGGCGTGATCAAACCCATGTCGGTGCTCCTTTCGCCGGACGGCGCCACACTCTACGTTAGTACCGGCCGGGGACACAAGCTTTTCGTCATCGACACCGCGACCAACAAAGTGACCGCATCCTTTGAAATTGGCGAACGCCCCTGGGGTATCGCGCTCTCCCCCGACGTCAAAACGCTTTTCAGTGCAAACGGTCCGTCCAACGATGTTTCCGTGGTCGACCTAGGCAGTCGGAGCGTCACCAAAAAGGTGAAAGTCGGCGACGGGCCGTGGGGAATTATCGCACTGGCCAACTGATGCTTTGCAAGTTCACAGAACTGGCTTTCAGGCCGACAGCTATTTGCAAATCCGTTCGTTCAAAATCATAAAGCAGATAGCATCGGCCTCTACACATAGAGGAGTTTTCCGCACACCCGTTCTTTGTGGAATCTTCAGTATTGTCGCTACGTTTGTGACACCCGAGTGTGTCTTTGTTTTGTCTGGAGATGACCATCAGTCAACACATTTTTTGTCACAATTATCTTGACTAAAAGCATAGTTCGCGTCGACCATCTCGGCTAACCGTTTGACTGCGGCGTGCTCACAAAGAGCATGGAGGGGAACAAGATGGCGTGCGATCGTCTTCTGCGTGGTTTCTCTGTTCTGCTTCTAACTGGCTTCATCGTCACCACTTCTCTTTTCGCCCAGAAAATTACCGGCGACATTTCCGGCACGGTCACTGATGCCAGCAATGCCGCTGTCGCCGGAGCTAGCGTGCGCGCGGAGAATACCGCGACCGGAGAAAAGCAGTCCGCCACCACCAACGACGCCGGATTTTTTCGCATCGTCGATCTGAATCCCGGTCAGTATCGTTTGTCGGTCGAAGCGACCGGATTCAAAACGATGCAGCGCCAAGCCAGCGTCGATATCGCGATCACGACTCAGGCAAATTTCTCCCTGCAGGTTGGATCGAAGATGGAAACCGTCGAAGTGCAGGCCGTCGCTCCTCTCGTCGAATCCACCGAAGACCGCCTCAGCACTCTCTTCGTCCAACGTGAAGTGCAGGATCTTCCCAATAACGGGGGCGACTTCAACAATCTTCTCGACGGCGTTCCCGGCGTACAGCGCAGTCCCGGCGGCGGCTTTCAGAGCCTCAACATCAACGGCCAGCGCGCCACCTCCAACAACTACGCGGTGGACGGTATCCCGAACAACGATCGTTACTACGGCGAATCCTCCCTCGGCCAAGCGGCTATCTCGGGCACGGCGGCGGCCCTGATACCTCTCGAAGGCATTTCCGAATTCAACGTGCAATCGAATCCCGGCGTCGAGTTTGGAGTCAAGGGGGGCTCCGTCATCAACATCGGTCTCAAGAGTGGAACCAATCAGCTTCACGGAAACGCTTTCTGGAACCGGCACACAGATGCGTTCGATGCCAGGAATTATTTCGCCTCTTCAGTTACTCCATTTCGCCTGAACCAGTTCGGCGCCTCCGGAGGCTTTCCGATTGTTAAAGACAAAGCATTCTTATTCATGTCCTACCAGGGATTTCATCTCAAGGACGCCTTCCCTTCTCGGGTGACACTGCCTACAACTGCGCAGATCGCCGATGCAACGTCGTGCGTCACAACCGGGATAAACCCCAATACTTCAGGCACGGTAGGCCCTGACGGCGCTCCTTGGACGACGTGCTTGAACACTGGCCCCGGGCCAGGAAGCGATCAGATTTTCGGCACGGCCGATGATGGAACGGTCAGTTCGATCGGTTCTGATCTGCTGTCGTTTATCCCCACCAGCGCCAACGGCATCGCAGACATCACTGCGGCCAATAGCCTGAACATCAATAATTTTCACGTCAAGTTTGATTACGTCTTCAATCCCAACCACCGCGTGTCTGTGAAGTACCTCTTCGGAGACAGCCTGCAGAGTCAGCCTTCGGCGCCGGGCGTCCCTCAATCGGTTGGTTCCCTGGCTACGAACGCAAACATGTGGAATTCCGTTGCTCCCACGCGAGCCCAGTTGGCAGGCATCAATTACACCTGGACGATCAGCCCGACGAAAGTGCTGGAAAGCAGGTTCGGATATCAGCGCTTCTCGCAACGAATTGGAGTTAACAACAACATCGATCCTAATGCCTTAGGCATTAACACCGGCCCATTAGGCGCAAACCCCCAGGACCAGGAAAACTTCGGAGTACCCTCTGTTTATTACTTAGGATACTTCGGAGCTAGTGGGTACTCGGTAGTCGGAGGCGTGCAGGGATATCCAATCGTCACCCGGCCCGATGCTTCCTATGACTGGCAAGAACACTTCACCATGATCAAGGGCAATCACACGATCAAGATCGGTGGACAATACCAGGACGCTTACACCAAGACCCGCCGTGATCGATCTCGCTCTGATCTGTCGTTCTACTACTACGGCTTCTCCTATTGCGCCGCATACAACGCATGCGATCCAAAATTCAGTGGAGTCACGCAATCAAACCCAGTAGCCGCTCTAAACGAACTTCTGTTGGGGTTAACTGAAGGCAGCGGTCGCTCCTTCGGAGTTACCGAACGGCACATCTTTCAAAAATCGTTAGGCCTCTATGTTCAGGATAGCTGGAAGATAAAACCGAACTTCACATTGGAAGCGGGCGTGCGATGGGATGTCGCAGGCGCTCTAGGAGAGAAGGATGATCAGGGCGCAAATTTCTTGCCGGACGATCCCAAGGCTGACTCTGGCGGCTTTGTCAGTCTTTCCAAGCAGCCCCTTTATGGGGTGGACAAGAACAACTTCGGTCCCCGGGTCGGCTTTGCCTGGGATGTTTTTAACAACGGAAAAACCGTGCTCCGAGCGGGTTATTCCTTGAACTATGACTTGCCCAACTTTGGGGCGCTCCACGCCCCGCAAACCTATTTCAACGCGTGGACCGGAACGCGTTCTGGCTTTTTCACCCAAGTGCCAGAAGGTATCTATTCGATTGATATCTTCTCCACTCCACAGCAAAATTTGGCACTTTTCGATAGCGGTAGTCAGCAGAATACTCTTTGCAGCTACTTTATTTGTTTGGCCCCGAACGTTCCCATCTACGGATCGAACCCGACAGCAACGTCGCCCGCCAACATCGTACAGGTGGTGCGCAACTTCCAATCGCCCATGAATCACGCCTACAACCTCACGGTCGAGCAGGCGCTAACCAACAAGACCGCGGTGAGCGTCGCATACGTGGGTACACTTGGACGCGACCTGGTAAATTGGCGCGACCTTAATGCCTGTCCAATCAGCACGGACCCTTGCGATAGCACCCGTCAGCCGTTCGGAAGCCGCTTCGTTGATTCCTCTGGAAACCCTCTTTACAACCATATTCTTCAACTCAACAACGACGGTTACTCAAATTACAACAGTCTACAGTTCTCCTATAAGGCGAGAGATATTCACGGCCTCACCGGGCAGTTCAATTTCACGTGGTCCAGAGCCTTCGACACTGGGTCCGCCAACCGCGGCGGAGACTTTCTATCGAACTACCAGAATCCGTACGATGTCAGTAAGAACTATGCCCCTTCAGGTTTCGATACCCCGTGGAACGTTAATTTCACTTTGGTTTACGACGTTCCAAAGATCCGGCACTTGCCAAAACTAGTAGGAGAAGGATGGGCGTTGAACTCGCTGTTCCGGGCTCAGGAAGGAAGGCCATTCTCCGCCTACATCAGCGGAGATCCGTCGGGACAGGGGCTTAGAACAACCTACGCGAACTATGACGGCAGTCCGCTCAATTATGATTACCACAATCCTGCCGAGTTCTTTAATACGTCTGCCTTCTCCATTCCAGACAGCGGAACCATCGGAAATGCCAGCCGCAACATGCTGCGGCAACCCGGCATCTCCCAATTGGACATGGGAATATTCAAGGGATTCAAAGTAAGCGAACGTTTCACTGTTAAGTTCAAATGGGACGTATTCAATGTCTTCAATCACGGCATGTTCGCATATGAAACGGGAAAGGCGACGAGTAGTTCGTTTGGCACGCTCTTCGCTACTCCTGACGTTGGCATCGGCCTGAACCCTGTTCTCGGTACCGGGGCGCAACGTAACATGCAGTTCGGCCTCTCCGTCGACTTCTGAGGCTCTTGCAGCAATCGCTTCCGGGAGTTTACCGATGGTAAACTCCCTTTTTGTTTATGAGGCGTCTCTCTCTCCTCTTCTGCCTGCTCGTGCTCGCCATGCCCTTGCCCGTCCAGGCGGAGGCCCCCAACATCGTCTTCATTACCGTCGATACCACCCGCGCCGATCGTATGGGATTCCTCGGCAACACCCACGGACTCACGCCCAATCTCGACCTCGTCGCCCGCCAGGGAGTCGTCTTCGAGCGGGCATACTCCCAGGCTCCCTTGACGCCGGTCTCTCACGCCACAATTTTCACCGGAACCTATCCGCAGTTTCACACTGTCACCGATTTTGGACATCCTCTCCCCACGCTGCTTCCCTATCTTCCGGAAATTCTGCAAAAGAGCGGCTACCACACCGCCGCATTCATCGGATCACTTATCCTCGATCCCCACGCCAGCATGGCTCCTGGCTTCGATCGCGGCTTCGATTTCTTCGATGCCGGCTTCCGTCCAAAGGCTCATCCGGGCGAAGATCGATACGTCACGGTCGAACGCCGTGGCGGAGAGGTTGTCTCCCACGCTACCACCTGGCTCACCAAGAATCGTCAGTCGCCGTTCTTCCTCTGGGTTCACCTCTACGATCCACACGCGCCTTACGATCCTCCCGCGCCTTACGACAAGCGGTTCTCCGATCCCTACGATGGCGAGATCGCCTACGCCGACGCCTCCCTCGGCAAGCTGTTCACCTACCTCCGCCAACGCGGCCTCTATGAACACACCATCATCGTGATGATGTCCGATCACGGCGAGTCCCTCGGCGCTCACGGCGAGGCGATGCACGGAATCTTTCTCTACGACGAAACCATTCGCGTCCCGCTCATCTTCAAACTCCCGGGCGAACTCCTTGCCCGACATCGCGTTCCGACTCGTGTACGCCTGGTCGACGTCGCGCCCACGCTTCTCAGCATGTTGAGTCTGCCTCTGCCTCCCACGTTCCAGGGCGAGTCGCTGGTTCCCTTGATGAAGGGCACGCCGAAAACCGTCGAGGATCTCCCTGCCTACGCCGAGACTGACTATCCGCATCGTGCCTTTGGCTGGAGCGCCCTTCGCTCTCTTCGCACTGGAAAATATCTCTACGTTCACGCTCCCAAGCGCGAACTCTACGACCAAACGCAAGACAAAGCTGCGGCTCACAATCTCGCGGTAACTTCTCCCGCAGTCGCGGGAACCCTGCAGGCGCAGATCGACGACTTCCACGATAAGACCACCAGCTATCACGAGAAGTCGTCGCCTGCGGCGCCGATTAGTGCCGAGCAGGCGGAAAATCTATCTGCTCTAGGCTACGTTTCCTCAAGCTCCGGCGGCACCTCGCAAGATCCCTTTCAAGGCGCCGACCCGAAAGACAAGATCGGAATCTCAAACATCCTGCAGGAAGGAATGATCGATGTAGAAGACGGCCGCTACGAAGAGGCAATTCCTTTACTGAAGCATGTTCTCGAAGATAGCCCTCTGGTCACTGCGGCCCAGCTTCAGTTGGGCATCGCGCTTTCCAAGACGCAGCGCTATCCCGAAGCCATCGCCGCCCTGCGCAAAGCGATCGAACAACTGCCCGATTCCGTGCAAGCCCAATATGAATTGGGCTTGGCCTTATACCAAACCGGCGCCTGGCGAGATTCAGTTCCCTACTTCGAGTTTGTCGCCAAGAAGCGTCCTAAATGGCCCGATGCTCAGTATTCCCTCGCGTCGGTCTACGCACGCACTCAACACGTCCCTGAGGCGGTGGAACTCTTGCAAACAGTACTTCAACTGAACCCGCAGCACTTCCGCGCCAACTTGCTGCTGGGCCGCATTCTCACGCTCCAGCACCGGGCCTCCGAAGCCCTTCCTTATTTGAAAGAGGCCGCGAGCATCGAACCCGACAACTTCGAACCTCACGCCTTCCTCGCCGACGCCCTCGAGGAACTGGGAGACGGCGACAGCGCAAAAGCTGAACGGGCGCGTGCACAAGCCTTGCGCCCGCCAGCTACTCCGTAGATGAAATACTTATGACTCGCCGCGCCGGTTTGCGATGCTGGACAGGGCGACTCCACCGAGCGCATACAGGACCGGCTCAATTGGATGTCGGTAGCGCGTCACGACTTGCGATGCATAAAAAATCAACGGATACACTCCGAGGACGGCTAGCAGTAGGAAAGCCAAAGTCTTCGACTTTCTGAAAACCAGAATCAATCCTGCCAGTGCTGCCACTTCAATTCCCACCGAGAGCGGCCAAAGGCTGACTGGATAAATCCAGAACAGCAACGCCCTGTGGATCGAGTTGTCCAGGAATTCTCTCGGATGCATTCGCACATACTCCACGGCTCGCCGGTTGAGGTCTTTTGTGAACGCAGCTTCACCCAGATGCTGGTACTCCATGCTTGGCCCCAGGGGATGAAGTTCGAAACCGCAGTTGCCGAAATACACCTCCGCCAATCCGTTGCTGCGAATCGGCAATATTTCGCGAAAGACAAAATAGTTCCGGGCCGTCCACGGCAGAATCACGACCGCCGAAACGGTCAGCAGCAATGCAACCTGTTTCCATCTCCTTCCGCGATCGGATAGCATCCAGGCCAGAATCGGCAATGGCGCAACCAGCGCGGGATTCACCAAAGCCGCAACGCCCCAACTCGCCCCGCATCCGGCCCAGCTCTCAGACTTTCTAGAAGCCAACCGCAGTGTCAGCCATACTGCCATACCGAGCGCCAGGGCCGACAGCGAAGTGTCCCATTGAATGAACGGCAGAATCGCAATCGTCGGAGAGAACGTCCAAATCCATCCCGCGAACCAGCCCGCTCGCTCGTTGTAAACCTCCTTGCCGATCTGGTACACGACAATTCCGGTAGCCGCAGAGAAGGCTGAATTGACGCCCAGCATTGCGATCGCCGAAGCCGACGATTGCACGCCAAACACCAGAAACGTGCCCGCTATTACCAGGGGGAAAATCGGCGCCAGCCAGGCGGTAGGTCCATGCGCATCGTGAAACGGAGAGGAAAACGAGTGCGTCGTGGCGATCCACCGCGCAATGGCTCCAGCCTCGTTGGTTCCCCACGGTAGCAGGTAAGGTTTCACATGGGCGAGATAGGCAACGGCCATGAGCCGAACCGTCAGTCCTACTGCGAAGATCGAAAGAACACGTTTCATTCCTGGAAAAATACTTCTAGGGAAGAACGGAAACCTCGCGAACCGGTTCCGCAGAACCAACCCTCATCGCAATCCACGACGCCACATATAAAACGGCAGCAAAAACCAGCAGCCAACGAATCCCAGTCCACAGCGAGGCCGATTCCAACATTCCACCTACCATTGCTCCCAGCAGATTCGATCCCAGCGCATCGCTCGAAAATCCGTCGCGGGCAAAACTCCGGATAAACACGATTCCCGCAAAAAGCACCGGCAGGCACAGCACCAACACCGATGTCAGGATTCTTGCCGTCACCGACTGGAAGAAGATTGACCGCACCGGAACCAGAAATCCTAATAGCAGGGTCGCAAACAAGCCCACATACGCCACGGTTGCCGAAAACGCAGGCCGCAATCCCACCACTGCATTTGCCGACAGGATCAGCAGCAGCAACCCTCCAATCACAATGGAATTCACTAACCATGTAGTCCCGAACAGCAAAGCCATCTTGCTCACGATTTGCGCCTCTAGCAACATGAACCCTGCTCCCAGAAAAACATAATGCCAGCGAACCGATTTCGCCGTTGCCCCCGTGCCCCGCAGCAACATCCCGCAAAGGGCAATCAAAACCGCCGAAATCACGATCACCGGCAGCGGTACGCCCGGGGAACGCTGGTAAAAATATGGCCAGTCGTCAGTGATCAGTGGAGCCCCTTCCATCTCCATCTCCCGATGCCCCTCCACAAACCGAGCCAGGACCGGATTTGAAAGCGCTTGCTGAATCCGCTGCTCGGATCCGGCAATGAAGAACCTACCCCCCGTCGTGAACAGAGTGGATTCACATTGAAATTGCACTGGCGTATGTCCGAAGACCTTCGACAAGAGCGCATCCAGGCGCCCCGCCACCCACGGCGTTTGCACCTGAAACTTCACAATGAAAACGCCGTCGGGCTTCAGAAGTCGCTTGGCGGCTTCCAGAGCCTCGACCGTGTACACATAATTATCAATGCGAATATTTGTGTAGTACGAACTCGTCGTATGCGAATCCAGCAGCGAAAACACGATCATGTCGAAGCGTTCGCCGCTGTGCTCCACATAGCTGCGCGCATCGTCGTTCACCTCTCGCACGCGCGGCGATGCGTAGGGCTGTTCCGGGTGAAATTCTTGTCCCAACTTCAGGATCAGCGGATCAATCTCCACCGCGGTCACCTGCCCCGCGCCGTTCCGCAACGCCGCCGCGACATCGTTCCCCATCCCCGCGCCAAGAATCAGCACCGACCCAGGTCGTTCATAGAAATGGTAAGGAATGTTGTACGCGTTCCACTCGATCGGCGCTGCCCGAAACAACTCCGGATGCGCCTGCACAAACTGCGAAGACAGATCAACGATCTGCTGGTACCAACTTTCATTCGTATTCAGTGAGTACCCGAGCAATTGCCCTCGAAATTCACGCTTCCCAAGAGTCAACTTCTGGTAAGGAGACCAATACACTCTAGCCCCGTTCGATGGCGGTAAACTCAGCAATCCCCCACAAAATAGAAAGACCAGCAACGACGCCCAACGCAACCGCGGCACATTCCACAGGAGCAACGTCAGCAGAACGCCGCCCACCAGGAACCACACCCTCGGCGGCTGAGACAGAAAGCATAGAAATGTATAAGCAACGATCCCGCACAGCCCCGCAAACACATTCACCGAGTAGGCCACAATCCCCTTGGGCGCGTTCTCCAGATACCACCCGACCAACTGCCCCATGGGAACAAAAAATAAGGTAATCAGACCGAAGATCGGGACGATCACCGCAGTGGCAGCGATTAAATCACGCAGCATTACCACCGATGGCGCACCCCAGACCGCGGTATTCGCGCTAACCCCAATCAGCGTGGGAAGCTGGCTCACCACCATCCGCAACGCTCGCCAAGGGGCCTGCACAATGAGCGTCAGCACCGTGAGCGGCGCCGCCATCAGCAGGAGGTTGATTTTTCTCCGCGAAAGGTAGCAGCCCAACCCGAAGCCGAGGAAACATGCAATCAAAACAAAATTCTTGAAGTACGCAAAAATTCGAATTTCCGAACTGATCCACCGGATCATCAGCAATTCCATGAACAGCGACAACAGACTCCACAGGGTCAGGCTCTTCCACGAGAATCCTCCCAGCATCTCCACTGAGAATTCCCATTTCTCCCGCCATCGCGAAACGCTTTGTCTGGAAGAAACCAACCTGATCAAGCATGCGTTCGCCGCAATGCCGACAATGACGACGCCGCAAAAGGCCACAAAGCCTTCCGCCCTACCCACTTCTCGAGGCGCGGGAATCTGCGCCACAGCAGCCGCCGGGCCGCCGACCAAGACGAGGGTAAGACCCACCGTCAGCCTCGACAAGAGCCGCTTCCCCAGTTCGCACTTATCCATCGAAACGCGCCGCCCGCATAAGTTCCCTCACGCAACATGTGTAAGCCGAGCCGGAATTGTTGCACCCGGATCACCAGGTACGCAAGCTACACCTTCTGGATGGAATCAGCCGCTTGATTGGAAGGATTGGTAGCGCTACCGGGAATCTAAAATCAAGGGCTTTGTTTTTTCCGAAAACAATGGGAAAACGTTGACTGCTCTTGGGTTTAGGAATGTCAGCCAATTTTCATTTTTCCATTGTTGATGGGAAATAATCCGGTGGGAATCGGAGAAAAGTGCCTACAAGGGGATACAAGAATTGAGTGCCAACACCACTCAGTTCACCGTCGCCCCGCCGCAGCACTTCTTGTATTTCTTACCGGAACCGCAAGGGCACGGGTCGTTCCGCCCGATCTTGGGAGCGGTGCGCCGTGGCTCACTCCGGTGGGTATCGGGACTGACCTGCCGATGCGACCGAAAATACCGATACGCCTGCAACAGCCCAGCCGCCATGTGCGCGATGACTTCTTCGCGCTTCTCCGGGCTGATCGGCTCGGGGCGCATAGCAGGGTCTTCGTCGTGCTCGTGGAAGAGCATCATCATCGGGACTAGGCATCCGCCTTGCTCTTCGTCATCCATAAGCTCAGCCCAGCCATCGTGCCGCATGTGCATGCCGCGCATGAAACCACGCGCCCAGTCGTTGCCATGAGCCATGCCGTTCTCGTCCTGTAAGAGGATGGGCACGTACACATCATCTTTATTCAGCGTCCCGGCGATTTCGTTCCAGTGCCGCATCATCAACCCCAAGATTTCGTTCGCCTCGTCGCGGCTGCCGAACTCGCATGCTTCCGACATCTCGCCGCCGAAGACCTCCCGGTAATATTCGCTCGGCATCACGGTCTCCGGTCCGGCGATGAGGGCGGCGAAGAACCCATCGAGCGCCTCGACGTTCATCGCCTTGCCGCCCTTGCAGCTTTTGAGGAAGTCTCCGAGGCGGTCAAGCTCGGCGTCGGTCAGCGGCTCGTTCTGGGTGAAGGTTCTCACTGGGAGTCTTCGAGCATCATCAATAACCGTTTACGATACAACCCTCGATTGGCTGGCGGTTTTCGATTCGACGGGACTTCCCTCTGTGCCCTTCTTGCCCTTCAGACTAGCCAGCAGCCCCGAGTACCTCCGCTGCGGACGATCATTGCGAACGGCGATGCCCAGTGCCTTCTTCTGCCCGATCAGCACGAGCAGGCGCTTACCCCGCGTAATCCCCGTATAGATCAGGTTGCGCTGGAGCAGCATGTAGTGCTGCGTGGCGAGCGGGATCACTACTGCCGGGAACTCCGATCCCTGCGACTTGTGGATCGTGATCGCGTAAGCCAGCGAAATCTCGTCCAATTCCCCGAAGTCGTACTTAACCAGTCGATCATAGAAGCGAACCATAACCTGCTGTTCGACGAGATCGACCCGTTCGACGATCCCCACGTCGCCATTGAACACGTCCTTGTCGTAGTTGTTCTCGGTCTGGATGACCTTGTCGCCTATCTGGAATCGCCATCCGAACCGCTCAACGGCAGGCTGACCCGGACGGGCTGGGTTCAATACTTTCTGCAACGCTGTGTTCAGTTCGCGCACGCCGAGCGATCCCCGGTTCATCGGGCAAAGAACCTGCACGTCGCGGATCGGGTCGAGACGAAACCGTTCTGGAATTCTCTCCTGCACCAGCTTGACCAGCGTTGCGACGATCTTTTCCGGGTCATCCCGTTCGACGAAATGGAAATCGGAACTCGGGTCTGCTCCACGCATATCGGGCATCTGCCCTCGGCGGATGCGGTGTGCGTTGGTGATGATCCGGCTGTCCGCCGCCTGCCGGAACACTTCCGTGAGGCGCACGGTCGGTACCACGTTGCTCTCGATCAAGTCCCTAAGCACCGTGCCCGGTCCCACCGACGGAAGTTGGTCTACGTCGCCGACCAGAACCAATCCGGCGCGATTGGCGACAGCCCGCATCAGCGAGTGCATCAGCGGCACGTCCACCATCGAGGTCTCGTCCACGACCAGAAGACCGCAGGCGAGCGTGTTCGACTCGTTTCTGCTGAACCGACCAGTTGCGGGATCAATCTCCAGCAGGCGATGAATCGTCTTCGCTTCCATGCCCGTGGTTTCGGTGAGCCTCTTCGCCGCACGGCCGGTGGGAGCGCACAGCAGGCACTTCACGCCCTTGGCACGCAGGATCATCAGGATGGAGTTCACCAGCGTCGTCTTTCCAACTCCCGGTCCTCCGGTGATGACCACCACACGGTGCGAGAGCACCGTCTTCAACGCCTCGCGCTGGCTAGGGGCAAGTGTCTTGCTCGTCTGCCGCTCACACCACGCGACCGCCTTGTCGAAATCAATCGGCGGATAGATCGGCTCCGCTTCAGCGAGGCTCTTGATCCTTGCCGCGATGCCCTCTTCCGCCCTCCTGAGATGCGGAAGGAAGATCAGGGGCTCGCCGTCGATCTCCTCCAGCAACAGGGAGCCACTCGTGAGCATTTGTGATAGAGCCTGTTCGACTATGCCTTCCGGCACTTCCAGCAGTTTCACTGCCGCCAGCTTGAGTTTTTCCAGCGGCAACGCGCAATGTCCGTCCGAAGTCGCTTCCAGCAGGACGTGGTCGATACCTGCCCTTGCCCTGTTGATCGAGTCTTTGGGAATCCCGACCTTCTGAGCGATCTGGTCGGCGGTCGCGAAGCCAATCCCGTAGATGTCTTTCGCCAGCATGTAGGGATTGCTCCGCACGGTCTCAATCGCCTGCTCGCCATAGGTCTTGAAGATTCGCACCGCTCGGCTGGTGCTCACGCCGTGGCTGTGCAGGAACAGCATGATCTCGCGGACTTGCTTTGCCTCCTGCCACGCATGCGCGATTCGCTCCCGGCGCTTGGGGCCGATGCCATCGACAGTTTGCAGTTCAGCGGCTCGGTTCTCGATCACGGCTAGAACCTCGGCTCCGAACCGCCCGACCAGCTTCTTCGCGAGAATCGGTCCGATGCCCTTAACCAAGCCGCTGCCGAGATACCGTTCGATCCCCTCGGCTGTGGTCGGCGGCACCGTCTTCATGGTGGTCGCCTTGAATTGCAGCCCGTGCTCCTTATCCCTGACCCACGAGCCCTCCGCACTCAGCCATTCCCCTGCGGTCACCGAAGGAAGCGACCCGACGACTGTAGTCTCCTCCCGCTGCCCGCGTACTTTCACCCGTAGGACACAGAAGCCGCTTTCGTCATTGTGGAAGGTGACCCGCTCGATCACACCGGAGATTTCCTCGGTCGCGGGTCTGCGCTCTGGGATTGCGGCGTTCATCGGGGATTCATTTTCGCATGGGCTCGGCATGGATGAACCCTGACGAGCCAGATTTCCGGTGTTTGCCGCGCATGGGTAGAATCGAGGACGCGCATGACCAAACCTAAGTCAAAATCGCAACCCACGTGGACAGATGTCAAAGCAAAGCTCGCAGATTTTGATCGGGCAGCACTGCTGGGATTGATTCAGAGCCTCTACGCCGCGCACAAAGAGAATCAGACGTTTCTCAATGCCCGATTTGGCTTGGCTGAGGACGTGCTAGAGCCCTACAAGAAAACCATTGATCGATGGCTTTGGCCTGATGTGTTCCGGAGGCAGGACACTTCGGTCTCGCAAGCCAAGCGTGCCATCTCTGATTACAAAAAGGCGGTTGGCGATCCGGAGGGATTGGCAGAGTTGATGGTTTTCTATTGCGAGCGTTCCGCTGGGTTTTCCAGCGACATTGCCAGTGACGATGAGGGATACTTCAATGCGCTGGTGCGGATGTTCGAGCAGACACTCAAAATCGTAAACGCACTATCGGTCGAGCACCGCGGCGACCTTCTAACCCGGCTGGACAGCGTGCGAGTGATCAGCCATAAAATTGGCTATGGAGTCGGAGACGACATGGATTCCCTCATGTCGAAGTTCACGCCGAAGCGCCAGTAAGCCGATTCTGCGGGGGGTTGGCTGCTGGGAGGGGTTCAGGTCGGTGCGACCATCTCAAAGGGCATTGCGGGGTTTTCGGGCCAGTCTGTACGGCCATCGTGGACGTGGTGCTGCCTCTGAAATCACAGTTTTTGATCGAGAATCCACCCTTCCAGCTTTTTGACTTTCTTGTCGTCTCCCCCAGACATTACTTCCGTTACTCGGCGCTCTTCCACGAGTCTTACTACAATCTAGCTTCCACGACGACAAATCTCCTGCCCCGAGGAGGATGACAGGTGTCCAACACGGTAAGCCACGAACCCATCACCTGCCATTCGTGTGAATATCGCTATTCTTCGGGTAACGCGATTTGCCCGATGTGCGGGACCGCCGCACCAGTGGTTGAACCCGTTCAAACGCATTCACATATTCCTGACGAATTCAGCGGAGCCGATTACAAATCCGGCCCTCCGAGTTCCGACAGTCAACAAAGCCTTCCGCATCCGGGGCTCAGGAGACTGGTCCCCATCCTTGTTGTCTCGATGGTACTCATGGTGGTTTCATCGGTTTTTTACGAGGTTCACAAGCGCAACCTTGCCAAAGAATCCGGCTCAGTAGCCGAACTTACGCCCACATCGGGGCAGCCCAATGTAAAAAACGCTGATCAACGACACATCGCCCGCAATCCGGTCAGACGAGTTCAGCATGTCATCCCGGCAAAACTGGAACCCGCCCAGACAGCCGACAAAGCGAAAGAGGATGATCCTGTCGAGTTGTGGAAGGCGGTCAAGCGAGGGAATGTTAGCGCGGAGGTCGCACTGGCCAACCTATACTTGCAGGGAAAGTCAGTCTCCCAGAACTGTGAACAGGCGCACATGCTTCTACAAACGGCATCGATGAAAGGCAGCAAAGCTGCCGATACTCTTCTGAAGGGCAGCTATGCAGAACGATGCGAGTGATTGGCTCCGCTGGCTCTAAGCCGCCTTCTTCGCTGCTCTGAACTTCGCCCACCTCGCCTTTTGAGCGGCGGCGATCTTCCTGCGGGCTGATGCCGACATGGTGCGCTTCACGGGTGCCGAGCCAGTTGTTTTCGCTGTCGCCGCTGAATGCGATCCCTTCCCAGCCCTTGCCCATCGCGCCTTTTGCGCCTGCGCCATCTTCCGTCGCGAAGCTGCCGATATTATTCGCTTCGGGCTGGTTTTCCGAGATGTTCCGGAACCGTTTAACGATTCGATCACCGAAATGGCTTGATCCAACTTCTCTACGTGCAACTGTGCTTCTCGCCGCTCCGCGCGAAGCTGCTGAAGCGCGTTGGTTAAACTTGCCATTATTTGCCCCCTCAAGATTGACGGCGGGCTTCATTGTACAGGATTAGACTGATTGGTCGTTGAGTGCGGAAGTTCAGTGAGACGCCCCTTCCGTCCAGTGGAGGGACGTGTCATGGCGTCCGAACATCGGTGACGAAGTAACCCAAGATGACCGTGAACAACTTTCGGAAATCGCTCGTCGCAACTGAACCACCTGCGGAACTCAAGGCCCGCGCTCGTGGGCTTATGGCAGCCCGGCTGCGGTCGAATAATGGTAGCTTGAGGACACATGGCAACCCCTAGGCAACTGCTGCTATTTGAGAATCATGAAGACAATATCTGCGCTCTTCTGGCAAAGGCCGCCCGGATAGCGGGATTCCAAGCTCAGGAGGCGAATACAGTTGACACCTGCTTGGAAGCAATCCGTAAATCACCACCCGACGCCGTATTGATGATCACCAACAATATCCGAGAAAAGTGCGCCTTTGATGTAGCTGAAGCGATCCGCTCCGCGAACCCAAAATGCGGTTTCGTTTTCTTGGCAGGAAACGAGATGGACGGGCGCGAAAGCTTTCTGGCCGCTGGATATATGTTTCATGTCCGTGAAATACCACTTCCACTATCAGAATTGATGGGCGCAATTAGTGAAGCGATGGATTCCCCGATGGGAACTTTTATCATTCCCAAGGCGCGGCAATTGTCTGCGGAAGGGCTCTGCATGGAGGAGAGTATGCTCTCCTCCTGAGAGTTTGGGGACTGAGCAGGCTTGATTCCCGGTCACGGACGTGAAGACACTTCACTTTCAGGCAGACTTTTTTGTCGAGTCTCGGAACTCAATGAACTTCCTGTGATCCTCTGCGGGCCCCTCCCACTCCCATCCGCATTGGCAGCGAACTGAATCCAACAAACGCGGCTTTCTAAGGAGTGCCTTGCATAAGGCACATGATCTCATCCACATATTCTTCACCCGCTCTCACCGTGCCGATTGGGTCACGATGGAGCATCCCAACGAATTCAGCGACGACTCTTTCCCTCCAGCCACATGCTCGGCGAAGAGGCAGTTTCCTAATGCTCTGTTTCTTGTGTTCTCAGTGTGCAGCCGACAGACGCAGTGGGCAATGGCCCCGAGGTGTGGGGCACTGTACGGAGGGAATGGCACCGCTGTGCCGGAAGGCATCACGTATAGGCCATTCTCGACTAACTGCGACAGATGTAAGTTTGGGGGTGCTGGCGGCAGGGCACTTCAGAGAGTGGTGACTAGGCTCAAGAATCATGGGTCTACGCCTTCGCCGCCAGTCCAACGCGAGATTTGCAAGCTGCACCTGCTCAGCCAGAAGTCCCGTATGGAGACTTTGCTTGAGCCGGGCAGATTCCAACCACCAACGCCATCGCGGACGCCATCACAATCGCCGAGCGGATCATGGCGAGGCCGACAGCAGGTCGCCGTCCCAAAGCGGTAGTTGAGTGCTCTTACTTCGGTAAGCTTGTGAAAGTGGCGTTGACTCACGCAAGCTCGTTAAATGAAGAGCCCATTCCCTTCGAACGAAGAGCCTCGGATTTATCTAATTAACGTAGGCGCAAACTCTAGCCACGAGAGTCGAGCGAGAAGTCCGCTTTTTTGTAACGGAAACCCGCAGCTTCACTCGAATTTTCACTACGTGCCCTTTTATAGTACAACCAGTCCCGATCTTTCGACCGGGGAGTATCCAGAATGCTGCCAATCGTTCTTAAATCCACGTCATCTAGGCGACATAAAACGATTCGCTCACGTTGATCCAGACTGGGAGAATCTGACCTATGGAGACTGTTGCGACGAACCTCGTGGAGCTACGCTGAAAAACGCCAGAGTAAATGACATTTTTCTATTCTGGGGCGCTCTTTATCACAATTCTGGTGCAGATTGGAAAGGCTTCACAGGCGAAAAGGGATGGTATTTGTTTGGATGTCTTCGAATTAAACACAAGCTTTCGGCGACCAGCAACATTTCAATGCTGGAACCTAATGATCGACAACGCGCACTAACAGGCTGCGGAAAAAGGGACGCCGCGACTTAGATTCTTCCGGTCTCCGTGGTTTTGTGATTGGGGAAGGGTTTTTGGCTGCATCCGCTGGTGTCCCGCGGATTCATTTTCGGTCCTGCGAGCAAACTGCGAACTTGGCTTACGTGGCTTGAATCGCCAGATTCCTCATGCGGACTAAGTTATAGGCAGCCGCGGCAAAGGTGAAGACCCATCCCACCTTGAAGATTCCTCGATGCCGAACCTTCCGCATCAGCGCGATCGTCTTCAGCCAGCCGAAGCATTCTTCAACGCGTTGCCAAACCTTAGTCCTTGAGCCATCGCTGGACTTGCCGCAGGCTGATTTTCAGTTGCAGGCGCTTCTCGAACTCCGCAAACCAGTCTTCCCAAGTTTGGACTCGGGAGATGTCCAGCAGCTTGCGGAGCTTGCCGCGCTTACTGAGCATCGACTGCATCATGTTGAGCAGGGGGAGCAGATCGGTCTTGAACTCTTTGGTAGCGTCAACCATCTTCCCGACGATGGAATCGAGATGGACGGTGATTTGCCCGTTGAGTTCGAGGTATGCGGCGTGGACCTCGCCGGGTGTGAGTTCGGATTCGCGACAGATGTCGCGAACGTCTATTTCGGGTACGGTTGAGATCGCAGTGACGGACTGCGAGTGTAGGGTCGTTGCTTCTGCGCCTGCCACGGCTGGAGCGGCTCCGGCTGGGGCACCATCTGGCGCTGGCTCGCCGATAAGTTCGGCATGCTCGGTGATTAAGAGGTTCGGAGTGGCTTGCGGTTCGGTCACAGGAGTCCTCGCTTTTATGCGAGGACGAGACCGCCTCCGCGCCAGACTTTGCGCAACGGGTCGCTATAGCGTCGATTCGCTATAGCGATGCGGCATTGGCTATTGCCTCATCCGCTTTCGGAGGTAGGCGGTTGCTGCTTGGATAGTGTGTCTGTCGTACGCAGTCTATTGGTTCCTATCCACAACGAGTCGCCCACATCGTCCTTTAGCGATCATCGCGAATTGCTCCGTGATGATCGGCACATCCATTAGATGCCGAGCAGAACACAAAAGCCTCGAAACTTCGGGCTGGACGCGGCTTTTCACGCGGGAGCTAATTGATGGTCTATTAGGGTACCGTTGTATCTAATTTGAGGCTGTTTGATGCTCTGTTACGCAGACTGGGTCGAACTGCATGCCATTCTCACCGGTCCCATCCAGCACTGGCGCGACCGCTCTTAACGAGTTCTTCAGCTTTTAAGGCATCGGCGTAGTGCTCGATAGAATGCATCTCCCGATGTCCAAGCTGATCTCGTACTTCTGCAAGCGTGTACCCGTTGCGTAAGCGGTTCGTGGCATAGGTGCTGCGAAAGTTCTTCGGCATGAATTTTGATGCGTCCACACCCGCTCTCTTAGCAATTCGCTTGCATGCGTCCCAGAGCTTTGTGTTGATGCGCCCGGTGCGAGTTGGGAACACGAGATGGCTCTTGCTCGTTTCCTTGAGGTTCTTGAGCAGCGTAAACAGATCGTCCGGTATCGCGACATCGCGGATGCTGTGCTTCTTTGGTCGGAACTCTACCACCTTCGCTCCATCCGTAACCAACTTCACCCGGATGTGAATGACATGGGTAGCCCAGTCAATGTCCTTCCATTCCAAATGGCTCAACTCCTTGAGCCGGAGACCGCACTTGAGAAATAGCGACCAAAGCAGAAATACAACACCCACACAGCAGGCTAGGAAGAGGTCGCGCTCGTCCTTTGTATAGGTGACGACCGCAGGTTTGCGGTTGAATACCTCCCCCAAAGTCGGATTTCTTCACCGGACCCTCGCCCGGCCCCAGATTCAACATCGTCTTAATCATCTTGTTCACACGAATGCACTTCCAAGCAGCGGTTAATTCGTCGTTTGGCTCGCCGCTCCTGCCGCCCTGCTCCATTGCCCATTTGTAGAACGCAAGAACGTGTTGACGGTCTATCGCATCGAGAAGAGTCTTTTTGTTGCGGGCATGTTTTGTATTCCACTCCTCAAACTGACGGAGCGAGAAGGTGTGTAGAGCAACGGTGTTACCCCGCCCCGTCAGAATGCTCAGATAATCATTGATGGCAGCCGCGATTGTTAGCCGCGAACTGGTCGCCGTCGGGTCCTCAACGCGCAGACCTTTAGCAACGCTGGCAAGGTAAAGCTCTTTCCGCTCTCTTTTTTGGATCGCGTCGCTCAGTCGTCCGTGCACTGGCTCGTACTGCTTGCGCTTTCCCTCGCGCCACACAAGATAAAACTTTCCTTCTCGCTGGTCTTTCAAATACAGCCCTTTCCCATTCGGCTTGGGCTTAGGAATCTCGACCGGGCGGTTCTCCCACATCCCCTTCGCGATTCTTACTTTTTCGATGATTGAAACTTTCAAATTTGCCACTGGAACTGATCTCTCCCGAAACCTAATACTCGGTTTTGGGCGAGATCAGAGGTTCCGCTTGGAGGAAAGTGGCTACACGATGGATACAAGCCTCTGGAGAGTTTCGACTAGTGCTGGTGTATCAATCGGTTGCGGAGGGTATGGTAGCGCTACCGGGAATCGAACCCGGGTTTGAAGATTGAGAATCTTCCGTCCTAACCCCTAGACGATAGCGCCATAGCTTTATAATCAATGATTTAGGCGACGTTTGTACTTGGCGGCCACTTTGACTTTCACTAAACTTTCACCATGGAGTCTGCCCGCTTCGACTCGTCGCATCGCCATCGTAAGGTCCGCCTCCGAGGCGATTGCGTACCTGTCGAACACCGACCGTGTCTTGTGCCCACTGATTTTCATTGCGACAGTTTCGGGAACGCCGGCATTTACCAAGTTTCGAACGGCTGATCGCCGCAAGTCATGGACGATAAGCCCTTCGTAACGAGGGTCGTACTTCTTTCCCTCGACTTCAATTTTACGGCCTAGACCGCACGCTGCACAAGCTGTCACCCATTCCTTACGCAGGTTCGTCCCGTCGAAAACTCGACCGACTTTCGGCTCGACACCACGGAGCATGTTGACGAGAACCGAGGGCAGCGGGACGATGCGAGGCTCATCATTCTTCGTTTCGTGGAGTCTGAGGATTCGACGAGCAAGATCAACCTGCGGCCACTCGACCTGGAGAGCCTCACCCAAACGGACGCCATCGTAATACAGCAGCGTGACGAGCGGGCGGAGATGGCTTGGCAACAGGCTCGACAATGTCTCGAACTTCTTCAATTCGAGGAAGCCCTTGCGCGCGGGTGGCTCTTTCAACAATCGGATCACCGGGACGGTCTGAATCTTGCCGTCCTCGTAGGCGATTCGGAGCATCCGCCGCAAGCATGCGAGTGATCGGTTTATGACCGCGGCCCCAGCGGGAGGGTCCTCAGACTGCCGCGCCTTGACAAACTCTCGCCCAGTGTCAACGGTAATGTGGATGACGGATGGACCAGGGTTCTTCGGGTCGAATCTGAAGAAGGCATCGAGCTGGGGCAGCCCCGCGATCGTATCTTCGCCATCGGCCCGCGTGACGAGGGGTGAAAACCGAGTCCAGATTGGCCGATTTAGGGGCGGAGCCGTAACACAAACCTGACCATGTAGGAGCGAAAAGAACTGAACAAGTCGTTCCGAAGGTGATCCCGTGATTGACAATTCAAAGCCCGCAGCGCGCTTGCTGAATGTTCACTCCGCTGCCGCCTATCTTGGAACGACTGTCTCGTTGATTCGTAGCCTGGGTTGGTACGAGGCCATCCCCGTCATCAAGCTTGGAAAGCGATGGCTCTTCGACAAGGCGGACCTTGACGCCTATGTCGACCAAATAAAAGCCCAGGGAGCGTAATCTCGTTGACGCTACCAGATTAGATCGGCAGCCCAAAACCTGAACTACCCGGTTTCGCTGAACGAGTACATCGACCATCTCCCAGGCATCGAGAGACCCCGGCCCAATTTATCGACACGCTTCGGCTTCACAAAACGAACTCGGAATTCGCCTGCCTTCGCAACGTTCCCAGCGCCGGCCTTCCGCTTACGGGGGCAGGAATTGCTCAGTCTGCAACAGCGATATAATAGAGAAGGTAGAGGTTCTGTGCGTACGCTTGTTAGACTATTGTGCTGTGCGCTGGTTAGTTGCGCAGGAATGATGGAAAAACTCCAGGTCCGGATCATCGAATTTTGCGCGTCCTGATTTTGTTAGAGTATTCTGCGGCTCGATTCCCTGCCCGCGGCTCGTCAGTTCGCTAAGCGAATTCCCGTACGCGTGACGCCATGTCGCTGACTCGGAACGGAGTTAGAGCTAAGGCGGAGTAGAGCAGAGCACATCAGAGAAGCACACACCCACACAAGAGCATAGGAGACGATTCCCACACAGCTATGGAAGCACAGTCTCAGTGAGTCAGTAGCATTCCCTCCCTGCAACCTCCAGCATCCTACACGCAGTCCTATGCCCTGCACGAGAGC
>CAVRLM010000007.1:0-1047092 GCA_963722365.1 uncultured Acidobacteriaceae bacterium | reverse complement strand
GCATCATGCCAGCCATCGTCCCAATTGATCCTGGCTTCGCCGTCGACCAAGGTCCAGGTTCCATGAGGACTGCCAAGACTCTTCTTTGCGGAGCCGTCGGCGTCGAGAGTGATAAAGAAGCGGCCGCCGTTGCCCTCGCCGACTTCCCACTTGCCTACAAAGTGCGCCCGACTGGGCATTGTGGAGCTGAGCTCCGAGCTGCCGAATTCGATGCGAGCAATGTCTGCGGTAGGTATTTTTTCCTTGTGGCCATCCTTGTAAATCAATTCCGTGGGAGCTTTAAACTCGATGCTGGTTATCTCGCCAACGGCGAAGCTCTGGCGATGACCATCTTTAAAGATGATGACGATGGAGCCATGGTCATCTGCGGGCAAGGGAACGGGCCGTGCAGTGACGACAGCCACACTCAGCGCTACGGTTCCTAAGATTGCAACTACTTGGATGAGACCGCGCATGATTTCCTCCCGACCTGAGGACGCGTAGGAGACGCTACGCTCCTTCTGATGGTACGAAACATACAAATCAAAAGTTCCGGCAGCGTCTCCTAAAGGCCTTTAAGCCACGCCTTTAGCCGATTCTTTCAGGTAGTCCAACACCTCTTCGGCGTGGCCCTCCGGCTTCACTTTTTCGAAAATATGCTGGATCTTGCCGTCGGGGCCGATGATGAATGTGGTCCGCGCAACGCACGGCACCTTTCTTGCCGTACATGTTCTTTTCTTTCATGACGCCGAAAGCTTCTGCCACTTTTTTGTCGGCATCGGCCAGCAAAGTGAAGGGCAAATCGTATTTTTTCCTGAAATTTCTTTTGTGCTTTCGGGGTATCGGGGGAGACGCCGAGCGGCACCGCGCCCGTCTTCTGCATCTTTTTGTATGTGTCGCGGAACCCGCGAGCCTCAATGGTTCAGCCTGGGGTATCGGCGCGCGGGTAGAAATAGAGCACAACGGTCTTGCCACGCAGATCCTTGAGCGCGAGCTCTTTTTCGTTCTCATCCTGTCAAAGTAAAGTCGGGAGCCTTATCATTGACATTCATGCAAATTTCTCCGGGGAAATCGAAGTCCAACGCCGCGACGCTCAGAAAAGCGGGGCAAGCCAGCGAATGCTCGTCAAGATTTTACACTGCACGATCTCAGGCCGCGGGTTCCTGGTGGCTACGCTGTTGGCAGGCGTGGTTTCGTTCACGGTGGCAGCGACGGCGCAGGAAGAGCGTCCGCAAATCGCGCCCGGAGAGCGCAAGGCGCCAAGAAAGAAAGAGGCGGGACCGCGGGCTTTGGCGGTGCTGCAGCTGGGGGCCACTGGCAAGGCGTCTCTGGTTCCGGTTGCGATTTTGGTGAATGGGAAGTTCTGGGATGCGACGGCCTACAAGGCGGATCCCGTTCCCATGGCGCTGGAGTCAGGAACGGTATACGAGGCCTCGCGCGCGGGAAGTTCGTTGGGGCTATTCACGGTCAACAGCGCTCTGCACAGCAATGCGGCCAACACGCAGAGTCCCTGGCTTGGCACAGGCAATTGGGTTCCGACGGGGTCCGAAGTTCAAGAGCGACATTCCCAAGGCGGAAAGCGTGCCGGCGGGAATGGACAATGCGGACCAGCCCCCGCGGCTTACACGGAATCCGTCAAAGGAGACGCCGGCGGCCCCCCCGGCGCAGCCGGCCTCCAATGCGCCACCGTCGACAGCGCCGGCTTCTTCCGGAGATGAACCGCCGCGTCTGACCAAGAGCACGCCTCCGCCATCGGATCCGCAGAAGGAATCGACGCAATCGGGTCAAGTTCAGCCGGATGCAACCAAGCCCAAAACGACCGGCGACTCGAAGGCCGCCGACAATAAAGCAGCCGATCAGCCGGAGGGGCCAGAGTCCGACAGCGGGGCGACAGATTCGAACCGTCCGACTTTGCGTCGTGGCAAACCTGTGGGACCGTTGCCGGACGATGACGTTCCTGGCTATAGCAAGCCGGGCGCGGTGGCGTCGGCATCGGGCGCGCCGGCAGTGAATGGCAACCCGGCTCCTGGAACTCCGGTCGACAAGAGCTCCGTGCAGTTGATTCCCGCGATTTCGGATGCCGCCGCACCCGAGCCGAAGTCATTCACTTTTGAGTCGCTCAAGGACGAAGAAGGAGAACGGCGGCAGCAGATGGTGACACTGGCCATGGAACAGGTACGCGCTTATGTGGCAGGGCGAGCCAAGGCTAGCGCGATACCGAAGCCAAAATCGGCTGGTTCGACGGCTGCTGCCCGGCGCACTGCTGCCCCTAAAACGAAGGATCCTATTCTCGAGAACGTGCACATGACGGCGTATGACCTGTGGGCGAACAACCAACCTGTGATGGTGTTGAGCGCCGATGCGCATATGCCGCCGCCGCCCGCGGGTGCTCCTCATTCCGAAGTCGATTCCGACCTGCAGTCTTCGATCGTCCTGGTGGCCTATCCGGATATTTACAACAACCTGCACAAGATTTTCGCTGGAGTCACCGATAAGTATCACCTCGACATGACGCCGACCTCGAACTGGTGGACGCGGTGGATGTCGATGGCGACCGGCGGGGTGAGTTGCTCTTCCGCGAAGTTTCGGATGGGGCGAGCGGGTGGATCATTTATCGTCCTACGCCCGACAAGCTGTGGAAGATGTATGACAGCTTGCATCCGGAGTAGAGGGCGCCTGCCAGAACATAACCGCAGCAATACTTCTCTCTTCCGCAGTTTTCGTTAGAATGTCAGCCGGAACGAGGACGACAAACATGCGCAAAGCTTGGTTGGTCGCTCCCGGCGTGTTTCTTGCGGTTGGCACTGCGGCTTCGCAGGATCAGGATTTCAGCAAGGTTGAGATGAAGGTCACGAAAGTGGCTGGAAGTGTCTACATGCTACAAGGCGCGGGAGGAAATATTGGGGCCTCGGTCGGCGATGACGGCATAGTGATTGTCGACGATCAGTTCGCTCCCCTGCCGAAAAGATTCAGGCCGCACTCAAGGGCATCACGGACAAGCCGGTGCGATTCGTCATCAATACGCATTATCACGGGGATCACACCGGCGGGAATGTTTACTTCCGAAGCAGGCTCCGATCATTGCGCAAGACAATGTACGCAAGCGCCTGGAGGGCGACGGCCCTGCGGGCAATGGCGGTTCGATTCACATGGACCGCAAGGGCGTTGACAAGGATGCTCTACCCATCATTACGTTCGATCACGACGTGACCGTACACTTGAATGGCGAAGACATTCGCGCGCTCTACTTTCCCGCGGGACACACCGACGGCGATTCGATCATCTTTTTCCCAAGTCCAACGTCGTGCACATGGGCGACGATTTCGTGACCTATGGCTTTCCCTTTATCGATGTCGACAGCGGAGGCAGTATCAACGGCATGATTGACGGGGTTGAGAAAGTGATCGCCCAGGTGCCGCCGGATGTGAAAATCATTCCCGGACATGGGGCGTTGTCAAATCTTGACGACGTTCGCGCCTACCTGACGATGCTGAAGGGGACGCGCGACGCAGTTGAGAAGGCACTCAAACAGCATAAGACGCTCGATCAGGTGGAACAGGCGAAGCTGCTGGATCCGTGGAAGAAGTATTCCGGAGACTTCGTCAACCAGGATGCGTTTCTGGAGACGCTCTACAACTCGCTGACCGGGCAAAAAAACGGGAAGTTCATCAAGCACAATTGATCCGGCCGCGGTTTGCGTCGGGGGAGATCCGTCCAGTTTGCGTCTGACACGCCGCAGGTTTGTGCAGTCGATTCTCGGGGCCGGAGCCGCGGCGGGGTTGCCCGTTTTATTTTCCGGCTGCAACAGTCTTTCGAAGGCGAGTGCTTCACGCGAGGGCGTTCCGGCGCAGCCGCTCGATCTATCAGCCGGTGGCACGTTTCCCAAAGGATTTTTCTGGGCACCGCTACCGCTTCCTATCAGATTGAAGGCGCGTGGAACGAAGACGGGAAAGGCGAATCCATCTGGGACCGCTTCGCGCACACTCCAGGAAAAATCAAAAACGGCGACACTGGGGATGTAGCGTGCGATTCTTATCATCGCTGGCGGGAAGATCTCGATCTGATGAGGGCGATGAATCTGAATAGCTACCGTTTTTCCATTTCGTGGCCGCGCATTCAGCCTTCGGGGTCGGGAGCGGTAAATGCGAAGGGGGTTGATTATTACAGTCGTCTCGTTGATGCGTTGCTCGAGGCGCAATCCGGCCGCTGGTCACGCTGTATCGCTGGGACTTGCCGCAAGCGTTGGAGGATGCCGGGGGATGGACCAATCGCGATACGCGGGCCGCTTTTCCGACTACGTGCAGTTGGTCGCGCAGAAACTGGGCGACCGCGTTTCTGATTGGATGATCTTTAACGAACCCACGGCCTTCGTCGATCTGGGATATCTGGAAGGCACGCATGCTCCGGGACGGGCGAGCCTCCTCGATTTTTTCGACCACGCATGTGGTCAACCTGGCGCAGGGAGCGGGATTCCGAGCGATGAAGGCGGCCGCCCGACATCCCGCGTGGGTACGGCGTATAGCATGTCGTCGTGTGAGCCGGCGACCAATTCCGAGGCGGACAAGCTGGCGGCCGAGCGCGCCCATGCCATCACGAACATCTGGTTTCTGGAGCCGGCGCTGCGCGGGCGATATCCCGAGGCGCTGACATTTCTGCCGGAGACGGCTATGAGAATCAAGGCGGGCGACTTGGAGAAGATGCGCGCGCCGCTGGATTTCATCGGCATCAATCTCTATTACCGGATCATCGCTTCAAGCAGCGGAGTGATTGAGCGAACGACTCATCCGCAGGAATGGCTGTTCCCGGTGAAGATGGATGGCGGGCAGCAGGGGCCGAAAACCGGCTTTGGCTGGGAGGTCTGGCCGAAAGCGCTTTACGACATGGTCATGCGGATTTCGCGCGACTACAACAGTCCCGTCATCGAGATTACCGAGAGCGGATGTTCGTATAACGATGTTCCCGACGCGAGCGGCGCGATTCACGATACCCGCCGGATGGAATATCACCAAGGCTATTTAGCGGCGCTGGCACGGTCGATTGTCGACGGCGCCGATGTTCGCGGCTACCATACGTGGAGCTTGATGGATAACTTCGAGTGGGCGGACGGATACAGCCAGCGCTTCGGACTCGCCTATGTGGATTTCAAAACGCAGCAGAGAACGATCAAGGATTCGGGGCGGTGGTATGGGAAGGTGGCGGCTGAGAATCGGGTGTGACGGGGTCTTTGAGCTAGTGTCGCGGCCGCCAGCGGGAGTGCTGCGTGGAGATCCTTCGCTCAGGATGACAGCGCGGGGCTCAAACGCCCGGCAAGTGCAGTCACTTCTGCTGCATCACCAGTTCGCTATGCTCCACCTTCATGGAGCCAACGCCATCCGGTAGCTTCAGGCGGTCGCGCTGCTCGGCCAACTTTTTCTGCAGCGCTGGATTGACGAGCGAAACCGGAACGTTGAGATCTCCCACTTTAAATTCCGTTGGTTCGAACGTGGCGTAGCCGTCTTTGTCTCCGATGTGACCGGAGATCGTCACCCAGACATCCTTGCCGGCAATTTCGGTGAGGAACTGACCGTGCACAAGATCGCCATCGAAGCTGACTTGCTGGTCTTTAATGGTCGGCGCACCGCTGCCGATGTTGGAGTCTGGAGTAAGCGCTGCCCCACCCGCGTTGCCCAAAGATTGCGCGAGCACGGCGCTGATCTCGTCGGAATTGATGTGGACTTCCGCCTTGGGAGCCGGAGAAGATGCTTGCCCGGCATCTGGTTTTGCGTCGGAAGACCCGTTCGCCGGCGTCGTCTGCTGCGTGGCTTGCGTGAACTCGGCCATCTTCTGGTCAAACGACTGCGCATGTTCGGCGATGGCGGCTGGAGCCTGCGTCGGCGCTACTGGTGCCGGTTTCTTCAACACCAAAACGATGGCCACTAAAGCCGCCACCAACGTCGCAATGCTGATGATGCGATCAAGTTTGAGTTTCATGGCAATTCCCGATCGGTCAGCCCAAGACAGGCAGGCCCATAGTGATGGTAGAGGGTGTGGGGGAAAAGATCAGGTGACCAAAGTGTTAGCCCGATAGTTGCTGCCTGCTACTTCAGCTTCTTTGCCAGTAGTTCATTCACGATTTGGGGACTGGCCTGGCCCTTGGATGCTTTCATGACTTGTCCGACGAAGAAGCCGAGCATGGTGGTCTTTCCGGCTCGGTATTGCTCGAGTTGCTTGGGATTGGCAGCCAAGACGTCGTCGATTATCTTTTCCAGCGCCGAGGTATCGGTGGATTGTTGCGGGCGCCCTTCTTCGTCGTAGACTGCGGGGAAATCCTTGCCACGTTCGAAGCTCAGGTCGTAGAGCTCTTTGAGCATTTTGCCGGAGATCGTGCCCGCTTCGACCAGATCGGCGGAGGCGGCGATCCCACTCATAGAAATTGGCGATTGCTCGATAGCAAGACCCTTGGCCTTGAGACGTCCCATCAGTTCGCCTTGCACGAGATTGGCTACGCGCTTCGGATTCTTTGCGGCCTTCGCCGCTTCCTCAAACTGGTCGGCTAGCGACTTGGAAAATGTCAGCACCTGCGCGTCGTATTCGGTGATGCGGTAATCCTTCACCATGCGCACACGGCGCGCTTCGGGCAATTCAGGCAGAGAGCGCGCAATCTCGGCTCTCCAAGTTTCATCGACAACCAGGGGAAGCAAATCGGGCTCGGGGAAGTAGCGATAATCGTGCGCTTGCTCTTTCGAGCGCATGCTGTTGGTCTTGCCTTCGTTGGAGTTGTAGAGGCGAGTCTCCTGCGTGATCTTGCCACCCGATTCGATGACGTCGATCTGGCGTCCGATTTCATTCTCCAGTGCTTCACGAATGAAGCGGAACGAATTCACATTCTTGATTTCAGCCTTGGTGCCGAATTCTTTTCGCTCCCGGGGGCGCACGCTGACGTTGGCGTCGCAACGCAGCGAGCCTTCTTCCATGTTGCAGTCACTGACGCCCGTGTAAAGGATGATTTCCTTCAGCCGCGTCAAATATTCGTAGGCCTCGTCGGGCGAAGCAATGTCTGGCTCGCTGACAATTTCGATCAGCGGCACGCCGGTGCGGTTAAGGTCGATGGCTGTCTTTTCATCGGAGTCGGGAAAGCCTTCGTGCAGGCTCTTGCCAGCGTCTTCTTCCAGATGCACGCGGGTGATGCCGATTTTCTTCTTGCTGCCGGCAGCGGGGATCTCGATGAAGCCAAACTCGGCCAGTGGCTTGTCGTACTGCGAGATCTGGTATCCCTTGGGCAGGTCGGGATAGAAGTAATTTTTGCGTGCAAAAATCGAGGTCTCGTTGATGCGGCATTGCAGCGCCATCGCTGCCAGCGTCGCGAACTCTACAACCTTCTTGTTGAGCACGGGGAGCGCGCCCGGCATGCCAAGGCAGACTGGGCAGACATTCGTATTCGGCGGCGCGCCGAAACGCGTAGAGCACGAGCAGAAAATCTTGGTCGCCGTCAGGAGCTGAACGTGGACTTCCAACCCGATGACTGGCTCATACTTCGTGTGGGCGGCAATGGAATCGGCCGTCGTAGTGACCATAAGCTGTGATTATAAAGGGCGATAAACGTGCGCGTATGCGACGCTTATCATCTTGTGCGAAGCGCGATTCCTGGCTAGTTGCATAGGTCCTTCAGGCCGCAAAAGGCGCGGCCCTCAGGATGAAAATTCTGTAAGGGGAGTACCAGTTACGGGTTCTTCGGAGCATTCAGATAACTGTCCACGGGTATTTCGAAGTACATCAACTCGCTGCCCTTTGCATCGGCGATGCCCGTGATGTCGATGTTTGCTCCCGGCAAGGGCGACGCGATTCCTCCCACGTCGAAGAACAGAAATCCCGACTGCGTGCCGTGCGGTTCAACCGCCTTGGCCGCGAATTGCGACGAATCGATTTCGTCCATTTCCTTCTTGCTGATTCCGCCTTTCACTTTGTGGGGAAGAGGAATGGGGCTTGGGCGATTGCTGGACTGTGGATTGGAAAGGCGCCGGTACAGATCGTCGGTCGTGACGGGCGTGAGTTTTGAGTGATTGGCGGTGATCAGTTTAACTACCATGTTGGCGATGGAGACAGGCTGGTCGCTGTCGTTGGTCACGACAAAGAAAATGGGGAGCAGGTCGTGCGCCGCAAAATCGACAGAGAATATCTTGGCCTTCTCCGGCGTGTCGTAAGGATCGGCGGCGACGGCGGTTTGCTCGTCGCGATGAAAGTCGTGCGCCGGATAGTTGATGGCAGTCTTCGCCGTCGGTTTCACAAAATCTTTGCCCGACAGCGGGACTGGAGAGATTAATGCGATGCAGAGCGCCGGACTGATCAGGTAACCAATGAGTCGCGAATGCCACATGACACTGATTATAAGGTGGGGGGGATCGTCCCTTGGCGGCGCCGGTTTAGAATGGCTCAGCTTGAGTTATCTTCTCTACAGCCTGTTGCTGGCTGCGGGCCTGATGGTGAGCCTGCCATTCTGGCTCTATCAGATCGTGCGATACGGCAAGTATCGCACCGGGTTTGCGGGGCGCATGGGACAGGTTCCTGCGCGGCTGATCAACTTGACCGGCTCCCGGCGAGTGATCTGGGTTCACGCAGTTTCTGTGGGTGAGGTGCTGGCTGTCAGCGGACTGGTCGAGCAGATGCGACGCAACCTTCCGATGCATCGCATGCTGGTTTCGACTACCACTGATACTGGACAGCAGCTTGCCCGCAAGCGTTTTGGCGAAGAGAACGTCTTCTATTTTCCGATGGATTTTGCGTTCGCGATCCGGCCTTATCTGCGGACTTTGCAGCCCGAGCTGGTCGTGCTTGCGGAAACTGAATTTTGGCCAAACTTTCTACGACTCGCGCATGCGAGCGGAGCCCGCATCGCGGTGGTCAATGCGCGCATTTCCGACCGTTCGTGGCCGCGCTATCGGCGGTTTCAGTGGGCCCTGCGGAAGATGCTGAGACACATTGACCTGTTTCTGGCGCAGACAAAAGAAGATTGCACGCGGTTGCAATCGATTGGCGCCGCGACGGATCGATTGCAGGTCACCGGAAATCTTAAATTCGATGTGACTTTGCCCGAGCCTCCACCAATTGTGGAGAGCTTGCAACGGTCAATTACGGCAGAGAGCGCGGGCCCGGTGCTGATTTGCGGCAGCACCGTCGACGACGAGGAAGCGCCGCTGTTGAAGGCTTTTGAGAACCTGCGGGTGGCGCATCCGCGTGCCGTGATGATCCTGGCGCCGAGACATCCCGAGCGGTTCGACCAGGTTGCCATTCTGGTGCGGCAATTGGAGATTCCGCTGGTCCGGCGCTCGCAATGGTCGGGGCAGCCGCTCTCGGGGGGCGTGCTGTTGATTGATACCATAGGAGAACTTGCTGCGCTCTATGCTCTGGCCGATGTGGCGTTCGTAGGTGGAAGCCTGGTACCGCGCGGCGGACACAACATCATCGAACCGGCGCAGCACGGCGTGGCTATTGTGACCGGCAACCATACGGAGAACTTCCGAGACATCGTCGGCTTGTTCAAGAGCCGAGACGCGGTGCGGATTGTGAGCTTGGCGGAGTTGCCGCTTACGCTCATGCAACTGCTGGCAGACGACGCGGAGCGCCTCGCTTTGGGACGTCGAGCGCTGGAGACCATTCGGTCCCAAATGGGAGCCACGTCGCGAACGCTGGAAGCACTAAAGACGCTGGTTGCTCCCAATGTCAATGTCCGGGCGGTTCCGGCGCAGGCCGCGCATTCAGATTGAACCCCCTCTCAACCATCTACGGCAGCGTGGTCGCTGTGCGCAATGCGCTCTACGATCGTGGACTGTTGCGGGCACGACGCCTGCAGGGTGGCGTCGTCAGCATCGGGAATCTTTCTGCGGGAGGGTCGGGAAAGACTCCATTCGTGCTTCTGCTCGGGGAGTTGCTCAAAGCGCGAGGCGTAAAGTTCGACGTGCTGTCGCGAGGGTACGGGCGCCAGTCCAAGGGTGTGCGTTTAGTCGATCCCGCAGGACTGCCGCAAGAGTTTGGGGATGAGCCTCTTCTGATTGCGCGCAAGCTGCAGGTGCGGGTGATTGTTGGAGAAGATCGCTACGAGGCTGGACAATTCGCCG
Organism: uncultured Acidobacteriaceae bacterium; assembly: GCA_963722365.1. Lineage (GTDB taxonomy): Bacteria > Acidobacteriota > Terriglobia > Terriglobales > Acidobacteriaceae > Sulfotelmatobacter. The sequence goes on along the minus strand of CAVRLM010000007.1, from coordinate 1,037,022 downwards.
AATCGAAATTTGGAGCGCAGCTTCATCTGCTCGACGACGGCTTTCAGCACCGCGCGCTGGCCCGCCACTTCGACATTGTCCTGGTCACGCCGCAGGATGCGACGGATAAGTTGCTTCCGGCTGGACGCTTGCGGGAGCCGTTGCCTTCGTTGCGGCGTGCAGATGCGGTTGTACTAGCCAGCGGCGCTTCGGCAGAATCGTTTCCCTTGGAAGGGAAAGTTGTTTGGCGCGTACGCCGCGGCCTTATACCGACGAATGTTCCGCCGCGGCCTATTGTGTTTTGTGGCATCGCCCGGCCACAGAATTTCGTATTGCAATTGCGGGCGGCCAATATCGAGCCAGTTGCCGAGGCGTTTTATCGCGATCATCATGCGTACACCGAGAAAGATGTGCGTGAGTTGCTCGAACTGAAACAGCGGAGCGAGGCTGGTGGCTTCGTCACCACGGAGAAAGATGCCGTGAATCTGGGGGGATATCTTTCTGCTCTGGCTCCGCTCGGTGTCGTGCCGGTAAAGATGGAACTGGCGGATGCAGCTAACGCCATCGATACCATGTTGCACAAGATCAACGAACGCAAGCCCCGCCCATGAGAGAATCGGTCTCGCAGCGCGACTGTCCCGGTGGCTGTCACGGGGCCGTCTTGCCCGCGCACTCGGGCCAGCGAACGCCAAGGCTTATTTTCAAATGACCAAACACCTCAAAGATGCCGACCGCTTGAAGAAGATCGTCGAGGCGTTTCCCAAGCTCACCGTGACGGTATTGGGAGACTTGGTCGCCGACGAGTTTGTATTCGGCGAGATATCGCGAGTCTCACGTGAAGCTCCGGTGCTGATCCTGAAGCATCGTGAGCGGACGGTGGTGCCAGGCGGCGGAGCCAATGCGGCGAACAATCTGGCGGACCTCGGCGTAAACGTTCTTCCGGTGGGCATTGTCGGCGACGATGAGCAGGGCCGGATGCTGCTGAAGTATTTCCGCCACAAGAGAATTGCGGTCAGCGGAGTGTTAAAGGACAAGAGCTATACGACGGTCACAAAGACGCGCATCCTTGCAGGCATGACGCACACGGCGCGGCAGCAGGTAGTGCGGGTGGACCGCGAACCGCAGGAATTGCCGAATGCGCATTTGACGCGCGAGTTGTACTTGGCGGCGAGGAACTACGCGCACGCCTCCGACGCGCTGCTGGTTTCGGATTACGGTTACGGCGCGGCCACTCCGGCGATCGTGAGGACTTTGCAGGAAAAGGGCAAGCTGGGGTCGCTGCCCATCGTCGCCGATTCACGCTACCGGTTGATGCAGTATTCCGGCGTGACCGCGGCGACTCCCAACGAGCCAGAGGTCGAAGAGGCGCTGGGCATGCGGATTGGGCAGGACTGGAATAAGGTGATCGAAGCCGGCGATCGTGTGATGGCGCAGATGAAGCTGCAATCGCTGCTGATCACGCGCGGGCGCGACGGGATGGTCGCGTTCGATCATAAGCATAAGCCGGTGGACATTCCAATTTTCGGTTCTGATCAGGTGGCGGATGTGACGGGAGCTGGCGACACGGTGATCGCGTCGTTTACTGCCGCGCTGGCCGCGGGAGCGACCACGGAAGAGGCGGCGCAACTGGCGAACTACGCCGGCGGAATTGTCGTGATGAAGCGCGGCACGGCGACAGTTTCGCGAGAAGAATTGTTGCATGCGATTGAACAATCGCCTCCGGCGACGCGGCCGCATTGAGCCTACGAGATTGAAAGCACACAACAAAATCCTGAGTCGCGAACAACTGCGCGTACGCGTGGAGGAATGGCGGCGGGCCGGTGAACGCATTACCTTGGCTAATGGCGGCTTCGATCTGTTGCATGTGGGGCACGTGCGCTACCTGCGCGGAGCAAAGGCGCTGGGCGGCCGGCTGGTGGTCGCCGTCAATTCGGACGATTCGGTGCGGGAACTCAAGGGTGAAGGACGGCCGGTCATGCCCGCGGAGGAGAGAGCTGAGATCGTCGCGGCACTCGCGGATGTCGATGCAGTGGTGATCTTTCCGGAACTTGACGTGAGGGCGATCATCCGTGAGATTCGGCCTGACATTCAGGCGAAAGGGACTGACTATACTGCGGAGTCTGTTCCGGAGCGCGATGTTGTTATCGAGAACGGCGGACGCGTCGAGATTGTCGGCGATGCGAAAGACCACTCCACCAGCGAGATCATCCGCTCGCGACTCTCGCCGAGGAAAGCTTGATTGTTGCCGAGGGAGGTCAGAAGATCGAGCGATTGCTCATCGTGCGCCTGAGCGCGATGGGAGACGTAATCCACACGCTGCCTGCGGCGTACGCGCTGCGCGAGGCCTTTCCTGAGGCGATGATCGGATGGGTGATCGAAGAGCGCTGGGCCGAATTGCTTTGTGCGCCCGGAACGCCGCTTCGCGGGCCGCGATCGCCGCAGCGTCCACTGGTGGACTGGGTTCATCCCGTGAGTCTGATCGGGTGGAGAAAGTCGCTGTACACGATTCCGACACTGCAGCATATTGCGAAGGTCTGGAATGACGTGCGTGCGCCGCGCTATGACGTTGCGGTCGATTTGCAGGGAGCGATCCGGTCTGCGGTGCTGGCGCGGTGGTCGGGAGCGCGCGCGGTGTATGGAGCGGCGGAGACGAGGGAGTCTCCGGCTAGCTTGTGGTACACGCGGCGGGCAATCGCACGAGGGGCGCACGTGATCGAACAAAACCTATCCGTCGCTGAGGGCGTAGCGCAGAGGAGGTTGAGTGTCCCGCGGGTGGAGTTCCCATCTGACGCTGCGGCTGAGCGGCGCATTGATGAGCGCGTGGGGGGCGCGGGGGATTTTGCGATTCTGAATCCGGGGGCAGGATGGGGCGCGAAACGCTGGCTAGCGGAGCGGTACGGGCGCGTGGCTCGTGCGCTTGCTGCAAGTGGATTGCGGTCGATTCTGAATTGCGGTCCGGGGGAAGAGGAGTTGGCGAGCGAGGCCGAGGCCGCGAGTGAGGGAGCAGCCAAGGCGATTCAGTGTTCGATCACCGAGTTGATTGCACTCACGCGGCGGGCGCGTGTATTCATTGGCGGTGATACTGGGCCGTTGCACCTGGCGGCGGCGTTGCAGGTGCCCGTCGTGGCCATCTTCGGGCCGACGGACCCGGCGCGCAATGGGCCTTATGGGACGCGCAGTGTTGTGCTGCGCAATCCGGCGAGCGCCACTTCGCATGCTCGCGTCGCGAAACCCGACGAAGGGATGCTGGAGATCAGCGTGGATGCCGTTGTCGATGCGACTCGCACCCTGCTGGCGTCGGCCGTGACGGAGGCCGCTCATGGCTGAATGGTCGCGGGTTGCGCGCCGCATTCGAGTGCCGCTGGGATTCGCGTTTGCGGTGCTCTACTTCTGGCTGGCGCGGCCAACGTGGCGGTCGATCGCGCTTGGGGCGGTCGTGTTTGTGCCGGGACTGCTGGTGCGTGCGCTGGCATCGGGGCATGTGCAGAAGAACGAAGCGCTGGCAATGTCGGGACCTTACGCTTACACGCGCAATCCGCTTTACCTGGGGTCGTTGCTGATCGGTGTAGGCTTCGCGATTGCGGCGCGCAGTTGGTGGGTTGGCTTGGTTCTGGTCGTGATGTTCTTTGCCATTTACCTACCGGTGATTCGTGGCGAGGAGGCTTACCTGCGGCAGAAGTTCCCGGAGTTCGAAGAATATGCGCGGCAGGTGCCGAGGATGTTCCCGAAACTTGGGGCGCGACCGGGAGCGACTTTATTTTCGATGGAACTGTACCTGAAGCATCGCGAGTACAACGCGCTGTTGGGGGCGGTCGCGATGATTGCGGCGCTGGCGATCAAGATGATGTTCTTTCGTGGCTAACCGATTGCTCGCGACCGAGATGGGTGAAGCCGTAGCTAAGAGCAACAGCAGTAATAGGAACTCCTGTCCGGGACGCTGCTGCTGCATGTTGGCATGGGGTTCTTCGCTTCGCTCAGAATGACATGGCTATTTTTGCGCGAGCAGTTCCCTAGCTCTCCCGAGTTCGGGGCGGGTGGAAGTTCCTCCGGCGCAGATCTTGATCAGCATGACGTAGTACTCGGAGGCTTCGCTTTGCTTGCCGGCTTCGCCGGCGGCGCTGGCGGCACCGTACAGGCCGTTGAAGCGGTTGGGATTTAGTTTCAGGTCGATCTGATATTCGGCTAGGGCCTGCTGGGGGCGCTTGGCTTCGAGAAGTAGGTCTGCGAGCATCTCGCGGGCGGGAATGCTTTCGGGTTCGTCGCCGAGTTTGTCGTTTTTGTCGGCGAGGGTGCGGAGGAGGGCGGCTGCCTTGTCGTCTTCGCCCTCGGCGTGGAGGATCCAAGCCTCGGCTTCCTGATAGTCCTGAGCAACGGCTTCGGCGGACTCGGTCTTCTTTTGTTCCTCCAGCTTTTTGCGTGCGGCTTCGATTTGTTCGAGGTCTTGGTGGGCTTGCGCGAGGTTGCCGGCACGCGCAGCGCCGATGGCGCGGGCCCAGTAGGTCACGGCTTGGTCGCCAGTGGATGCGCCTTCGACGGGAGTGAGAGCGGCGGCGTCAGCCCAGTGGCGCAGTTCCAGATTGTAGATTGCGGGGAAGGCGCTGAGAGCGAAGGTGCGCGGGTCGTAGCCCATTCCATACATGTCGTGCATGGGGGACATGGCTTTGACTTCGTCGATGATCTTCTGGGCGTCGGCTTCGCGTCCGCTTTGCAGGTAGGCGTAGACGAGGAAGTCCATGGCGTGGAACTGGTGACCTTCTCCACCCATGTGCATGGCTGCGGTCTTGCGGGTGGCGGCGACGGAGGCCAGGTTGGAGTTGATGTCGTCTTGCCAGAGGCCGACGCGGGCGAAGATGTGCGAGGGCATGTGCAGGGCGTGAGGGGCGGCAGGGGCGACTTGGGCGTAACGGCGAGCGGCCGGGATGCCTCGTTGGGCCAACTGCGGCTTGTCGTAGGCGTGGATCAGGTAGTGCGCGACCCCGGGATGGTTGGGTTCGGAGGCGAAGAGGGGCTCGAGAATCGCGGCAGCGGCGAGACGGTTGGCGAAGGTGTCGTCGTGGTGCGGCTCGGAGGCTAATAATGACAGGGCGTAGAAGGCTGCGACCTCGTGATCGTCGGGGTTGGCTTCGTATACCTTCTTCATCCCATCGGAGTAGGCTTTGGCGCGGACTGCGTAATCGGACTTCTCCGAGTCGCTGTAGAAAGCTGTGATGGCGGCGATGTACGACTTCTCGCGGGCGGTCGCCTTTTCGGCAAGCTTGCTGGCGGTATTCGACTCCGCCAAACCGCGGGCGATGACCTTGGCGTCGGGTTCGTTCCAGAGTTGATGCCAGATGCTCATTGCGACTCCCCAGTGAGCCATGGCACAGTGCGGGTCCTGTTTGGCGATCTGAAGAAATACCTTCTCGGCTTCTTCGTACCAGAACGAGTGCAGGAGGGCGACGCCGCGCGCGAAAGGCTGCTGCACCGACTGGGCGCACGAGACCGGGAAATGGACGGTGCCGAGCTGAGACTCCGTGAGGTCTTCGTGGTGATGTTCTTTGTCGTCGGCGATAGCTGAGAAAGTGAGCAGGCTGATGAACACTAGAAACGCTGCAAGTCGGCTCATAGAACCCCCGGAGAGTGGCGAGGGCATTCTAGCCATGGACGGAGGGAGGGTCAAAGGGTATACCCCACATTTTTTTCTGTCCAATTTGTAAAATATTTGTTTTCTTAAATTTAGGAGCTCTGGGTGTGCGATTGGCCCGCAAAATCCTGGAAATAAAAGGCTTGCGCGTAAAATATTCCGGAATATGGACTTGGCGAGATCATTCTGGATCTGTGAGGCTGAGGCGATTTTTTTGCCGACGTCATTTCGAAGATGTTGCGCACTCTTCCAGTGTGAGCTTTCTATTGCCTCGGTCAAGGTTGTTCGTCACAGGATTCGACTTTTTGTTGGGTGAAGGTTGTGGAAAAGTTCGAACTCTTCCCCAAAGCGGGAGTTAAAGCGGGTTGGGACAACGTCCGTCACAAATTTCACAGATGACATGGCAGGTTGGGAAAAGGTGTAAATAGGCATCAAACGCGATCAATGGGGCTAAAGCCCAAATTCGTTCGGCCATCTACGCGGCCCTCAAGGGCCGCTCTTCCACGGGAAACCACGAAGGCCTCTCTTCCAGGGAACCACGAAGGCCGCTCTTCCAAGGGAACCATGAGGCTCTTCCAGGGGAACCATGAGGGTCGCTCTTCCACGGGAAGCATGGCCTGTTCCACCGGAACGTCAGGGTTGCTCCTCGCGGTTCACGGGCCGGTACTTCCGACGAAAGCGTCAAGGGATTCCGAGTCGGGTGACATCCCCGTTTCTGTGGCGTCTACACGACAATGGCTGGCACTGTGGAGCTGACTGGGGCGCTAGAGCATCGTCGGTTGCGGATGTGGAGGTCCGACGCATTCGACGGGATTCTATTTTCCCGGGGTAAAGGGATGACGCATCCGTATCCACGGCATTGGCATGAAGAACTTCATTTGTGTGCGTACACGTCTGGGGCAGGTTATCTCGGGTACGGCGGGAATTCTTACCTGGTGACAGAGGGTGACTTCGTGGCGACTCCTCCCGGGGAAGTTCACGAGAATTGGGTCGACGGCGAAGCGGGAATCAGTTTTTGCGGCATGTATGTGGACGCGGGTGCTTTCGCTAGAACTTCGAGGCAGATCGCTGGCTGCGAACTGAGGATTCCTGACCTTCGAGATTTCTTTGTGCGCGATACGACGGCACGGGAAAGTTTTCTGGAATTGCACCAGGCTGCAGAGAGACGAGAATCACAACTGGAGCAGGATGAACTTCTATTGAAGTTTCTGCACCTTTTCCTGTCGAGCTGTGTGGCGGAAGTTGCAGCTGAGCCGGCCATGGGGTTCGAACGTACCGCCGTGCGGCGGGCGCGGGATTATATCGAAGAAAATTTTGATGGATCGATTTCGCTGGCCCAACTTGGCGAACTCACTGAGTTGAGCCCGTTCTATCTGCATCGCGTGTTCTGTAAGGAGATAGGAATGCCTCCGCATGCGTACCAGACGCAAGTGCGAATCAATCGCGCCAAGCAATTGCTGCGGGAGCGGCAACCGCTGGCCGCGGTTGCTGTGACCACGGGATTCGCCGATCAGAGCCATCTGACGCGGCACTTCCAACGGCTGGTGGGCACGACGCCAGGGCGATTTCTAAGCTGACCGCAAGAACGTTCAAGACGGAAGGCGCGGTGTTTCGCGAGACTTGATGCGCAACGACTTCCAGTGCATCGAGGCCCGAATGACAATTCCACGCAGTGCGTTCCATCGCGCCAGCTTTTTGACGCTCGTGATTTTTCTCGCCGCCACCTTCGTGGCCGCGGACTCAGTCGCTACCAAGGAGCGCACGGTTACCAAACTGGCTGAGGAGATTTACGAGATTCGACACATCGATTCGCCGGATACGTTTCCACAAAGCAATACGACAGTGATCATCGGTTCGAAGAGCGTGCTAGTGGTGGATTCGTGCCTGCTGCCTTCGACCACTCGTGAGGACGTTGAGCAGATCCGCAAGTGGACAAACAAGCCGGTGACTTATCTGCTCAATACGCACTGGCACTTCGACCACACACTGGGCAATGCAGTTTATGCCGCGGCATTTCCGGCGGTTCAGATCATCGCACAGACGGCGACGCAGAAGACGATTGCCGACTTCAATCCGGGCGCCGTCGTACGTTATCCGGGCCGGGCCGAGCGCTTCAAAAAGGTCCTCGCCTCGGGAAAGAATCCGGATGGGACACCGCTGACGGCGGCCGATCGAACGGACTATGAGCGGTCGCTGGCCGGTTTGGCGCCGACAGTCGCCGAGCTCAAGAATGCGGTACAGCTCGTGCCCAATGTGTCGTTCGATCACGAACTCAATATCGATCTGGGCGATCGTATGGTGGAGATCCGGCACCTGGGGCGGGGGAATACTGCCGGAGATACGATCGCGTATCTGCCGAAGGAGAAGATTTTGATTACCGGTGATCTGCTGGATCATCCGGTGCCTTACATGTTCGGAGGCTTCCCGGTCGATTTTGTGAAGACGCTGTGGGCGCTGATGCAATTCGATGTGCAGACCGTCGTCCCGGGACATGGGGATGTGCTGCGTGACAAGTCGTATTTGCAGCAATCGATGGAACTGATGCAGGCAGTGAACATCGAGGTGGAGAAGGAAATCAACGACGGCAAGACGCTGGAGGAGGTTCAGGAGGGGCTTCCCAAGGTGTTTGATGTGAAAGGGTGGCGGGAGAAGTTTGCGGGAAATACCGATGATGCGGGGTTTTTCGACGAGTCGTTCGCTGGGCTGGTTAAGGCATCGTATGGGCAGATCAAGGCGCGGTAACCGTCGTTTCGGGATCAGCAAAAAGGCCCCACTTCCAGGCCCAGAAGTCGCGGGAAATGGGGCAAGCCTGCCGTTGGTTGGAATGTCAGAGCCGAGAAATCTCGACTTAGCTCCAAGTCAAAATCCCCACCCTAGCCGCAAAAGACGCGGCTAGGATGGGGCACCCGGCAGCATTCCGGTTGTAAAACAAAAAATTCACTTCTCATCCAAGTCAAAAACCACCCCCTCGCAAAATGCGCGAGAAGGGTGGGGCAGCCGGGTGAATTGTTCTATTCGGTGCGGAGGGCGTTCATGGGTTCGATGCTGGCGGCGCGTCTTGCCGGGATGAATCCGGCGATGGCGGCAAAAGTAGAAAGGACCAGGACCGCGGCGCAGATCGTCAATGGGTCGTAGATTCGAACGCCGTAAAGTTGGCTCGACATGAGGCGGCCGCCGAGAAGAGCGATCGGTATACCGAGGGCGAGGCCGAGTCCTACTTGCCAGGAGGCGGCGCGGAGAACGAGCGCGAGGACGTTGTTGCGGTTGGCGCCGAGAGCCATGCGCAGGCCGATTTCGCTGGTGCGGCGCGCGACCGAGTAGGCAGTGATGCCGTACAGGCCGACGGAGGCCAGCACGAGAGCGAGCAATCCAAACAGAGAAGTGAGGCGGCTGATGAGGCGTTCCTGATTGAAGTTTCCGGCGACCTGGTAGTCGAGAGTTTTGAAATCGAGGACCGTGAGGTTGGGATTGATGTTCGCGAGCGTGTGGCGAACGAGCGGCTCCAGGCTGGCGGCGTCTCCGGCGTAGCGAAGAGTGACGGAGTTGGGAAACAGGGAACGGCTTTCCGCGGTGATGGCGCTGCGTTCCTTGATCGTGGTGTTCAGTTGCGTCATGGGACGGAAGTACATAGGCCGCACGGGCTCGCGGGGATTGTTGTACTTGGCGTCGGCGACGATGCCTACGATCTCGTAGTTGCTGGCGTACTTCCGATCGAAGGTTCCGAAGTGATGTCCAAGGGGATCTTCATTGGGAAAGAATTTCTTGATGAAGGCCTGATTGACGACAGCCACCATGCGAGAGGTGGCGGTGTCCTGTTCGGTGAAGCCGCGGCCGCGAATTACGGGCTGGCCAACGGTTTCAAAGAAATGAGGACTGACGCGGTCCCAGGAGGAACCATTTTGGGCTTCTGGTCCCTGATCGGCCCGGCCCTCTATACGGACTCCCTCGCCCCAGTTATTGCCTTCGAGCGTGCTGTAGAGAGCAACGCCTACGCTCTGGACGCCGGGAAGAGCTGAGAATTGGCGCTCCACTCGCTCGTTGAATTCGGGAACGGTGGCAATGGTGTAGCCGGCGCCCGCGGGGTCGAAGTGGAAGACGTAACGGTTGGCGGTAGCGATGCCGAAATCCTGATGCTCGAGGTTGCGCAGACTTTTCGTGAGTAATCCGGCTCCGACCAGCAGTACGAGGGAGAGTGCGGCTTGAAAAACGATGAGCGATTTCTGCGGCAGAGAGGCGCGGTCCTTGGTGGAGCGATTGACACCGCGCAGGGCCTCGGCGGGATCGGAGTGCGAGGTGATCCACGCTGGGACGACGCCGAAGATGAGTCCTGTGAGCAACGATAGTGCGAATGCGAAGGCGAGGACTGCCAAAGAGGGGCTGGCATGGATCGGCAGGTTCGGCGAGTCGGGGAAGGCGAGGGCAAGAATCATGCGAGCGCCGCCGTAGGCAAGGGCGATGCCGACGAGGCCTCCGGCGCAGCCCAGCAAAAGGCTTTCGACTAACATTTGGCGGATAAGGCGGGAGCGAGCCGCGCCCAAGGCCATGCTGATGGAAGTCTCGGCGCGCCGGGTTGCACCTTTCGCGAGCAGAAGATTCGCAATGTTGGCGCAGGCGACGAGGAGAACGAGGCCGGAGATTCCCATCAACAGGTGAAGGCCGCTGCCAGCTTCCTGTTGCAGGTTTTGCACTCCAGCGCCTGCTGGGGTGATGACGACGTGTTGTTTGGGAATCTCGGTTTGAGCTCCATTGAGGGTGTAAGCGGGCTGGGTGGCGAGCCACTGGCGCAGGGTATTGGAGATTTTGGCTTGCAGGCTGCCGGGAGCGACGCCAGGTTTGATGCGACCGAGAACGTAGAGCCAATTGGTATCGGGCTGCTTGAGGATGCTGGTCTCGCCTTCGATGATGGGCTCCATGTTCAGCGGAATCCAAAGCGCGGGCGGATTGCTGTCGATGCGATCACCATAGAAGCCGGGAGGTGAGATTCCGACAATCGTGAAGGGCTTGTTCTGAATATAGAAAGTCGAGCCGACGACACTGGCGTCGGAGGCATGGTTGATTTGCCAAGCCTGGTAACTGAGTACCGCAACCGGGGTAGCGCCGGGTTGGTCGTCGGAAGAAAGGAGCGTGCGGCCGGCAAAGGCTCCGAGGCCGAACGTAGAGAAATAGTTTCCGGAGACGTACTCGGCGGTTTCTGCTTTTGCGGGAGCTTGTCCGGTGCGGACGTTGACGCTGTTGTGGCCGGACTGGAAAGCGGCCAGTTGTTCGAACTCGGGCGTCGTGTCCTGGAAGTGGCGGTAGAGGTCGTAGGAGAAGAGATCAAAATCTCCATTGTCATTTTCGTAGCCGCCGGTCACACAGCAATCGTCCAAGTCGCCAATGCGGTACAGGGTCGCGGGGTTGACGACGGGGAGGGACTGCAAAAGGATCGCGTGGACCAGAGTGAAGATGGCGACGTTGGCTCCGATGCCGAGGGAGATGGTGAGGATTACGGTGGCGGCGAAGCCGGGGGACTTGCGGAATTGGCGGAGGGCTAGTTTGAGGTCGTACATATTGGGTATGGACGTCAGGATAGCGGAAGAGTGAGCAGCGTGAGTGGGCGCGCGCGAGATTCCCTTCGGCTCGCTCAGGGCAGGCACTTCGCCTGAAAGGCGGCCCCGTTCGGAATGACGCAGGTGATTATGCGACGGGAATGAAAAAGCCCCTCGATTGCGCGAGGGGCTTTCTCCGGGGGAGGGACTTGGGCTTGGGGCTCCGTTGGTCCCAAACTTATTTAGGCTGCTGCGCTTGATCGGCGCTGGTGGCAGGGGCTCCGGTGTTGGCGGAGAGCTGCTCCAGGTCGTTCTTCAGCAGGCTGATTTCGACGCGGCCACCGCTGACGCGCTTGCGCCTTGGCGGTGTCATCCGACGAGGGGGTGGGAGCGTTGCCCATGCCGACGAGGTAAATGCGATAGACCGGGATCTCATGGTTGAGGACGAGGTAGCGCACGACCGACTCGGCCATCTTCTGCGAGTTGGTAATTGCGGTCTGGCCCTTGCCGGAGGAGAAGCCCTGCACTTCGATGATGTATCCGCGCTGACCCTTTACGCTGCCGGCCATCTGGTCGAGGGCGTCCTTGGCGTTCTTGCTCAGGACGGTCTGGCCGGGACGGAAGCGGATTTCGGTCTGGTTCGAAGCCTTGTATTGGTCGATGTTGCCAACCACGGCTCTCAACATTCTGGACGCGGGTGGTGACTTGCTGCGCGGTCTGCTGCGCCGCAGTGGCCTTGTTGCCGGCGTCGAGGGCGTGCTGATCGGCTTCGTTAGCCTTGTCGGAGGCGAGCTTGATGCCAGCCTGCGCGCGCGCGTCGGTGTCTTTAATGGCCTTGCTGTTGGCGGAGGTCAGCTCGTCGAGTTCGTTGACGCGATCGCGAATCGGCTCGGTCTGGCGCTTCACGTAGCTTCTTGCGAGCGAAAGGATTCACGCGTCCCCAGAAGCCTTCGCGGGACGGAGGAGCCAGAGGTGCTTTGCCGGTCGCATTGGCATCAGTCGAGTGGACTGAGTGGTGGCAGCGGGCTGGGTCTGATCGGAGCGACGAGGTGGTCTGCGCGACGGCCGGAAAGGCGAGGACCGCGGCCAGCGGCAGGGCGAAGAGTAGGCGGTTGTTCATGATGACTTCCTCCAAGTTGGGGCGGAGCGTTTGAGCTCCAGCTTGTTGCTCTACCCCGGCACGCCTGGGGCGTGCTTGAAATTTGATTGCGTCCCTGGAACGGTAAAGAAAGCCAGCAGATTCGCTGAGCCGGCCCGCGCTGACGCTACGCTTGGCCTGGAACTGTTGGCGCCCACTACAGTGGCGCCTGCCTGTTCTATTACAGTTGAGATGCCAAATCGGGCTTCAGGGTTACGCGCTAAATGTTGATATCTATGGATATTGTAGTGGTGCGAGGCGTGTAAAGATAGCCGGGGTGTGCAAGGCAGGGTAATTTTGGGAAACCTGATATAAAAACTGCGTGGGAAAAGCGGGTGCATGTTAAAGAGTTCGTGCGGTCCGTGCGAAGTAGGTAACCGCGGGTAACCATCGAGGGGTAATCATCGAACTTTGGGAGGAGAAATTTGTTCAATGGGAAATGTTTTGCGCACGTTTGGGCTGGTGTGCTAGTTACGTTTGCGGTTGCTTGTCCGTTGATGGGTTGGTCAGAGTCACCGGTGATGGCGTCATCTCGGATTTCCGCAGAGCAGTTGCAGCAGTATTCCGACCTGGCGGTGACGTGGATGCAGGAATATCTTGCGGGTCGATACGACGAATCCTCCGGGAAATGAAATGCAGGCGGTGGCGTTCTACAAGAAGATTCTGGATGCAGAAGGGATTGAGAATCGGGCGTTCGAGTATGCGCCGGGGCGCGGGGATTTGTGGGCGCGGATTCCGCATACAACGAGCTGAGGCGAAGCGGCCGCATCATTCTGCTGAACCACATGGATGTGGTGACCAGCGATGCGCCGCACTGGAAGGTGCCTCCGTTCAGCGGCGAGATCAAGGATGGGTACATATGGGGACGCGGGGCGCAGGACATGAAAGATGAAGGCCTGGCGCAACTGGTCGTGATGGTGATGCTGAAGCGCGAGAAGGTGGTGCTGGATCGCGACGTGATTTTTCTGGCGGTGGCGGACGAAGAGGCGGATGGAACGGGGACGCGACTGGTTCATCGCTCACCAGCGCGAATTGCTGGGAAATGCCGAGTTCCTGATCAACGAAGGCGGAGAAAATCTGCTGCAGGGCGGCAAAGTGAAGTATGTGGGCGTGGACGTTGGGGAGAAGACTACTTACTGGATGCAAGTTGTGGCGCATGGGAGGCCGGGACACGGGTCGCGTCCGAATCCGGATTCGGCGCCGAACCGACTGGTGCGCGCGCTTGAATCGGATCATTGCGTACCGCACGCCGCTGCGCGTGCTGCCGGTAGTGGATGAGTTCTTGCGCGACATGGCTCCGTAGGAACCGCCGGAGCGGGCGGCGGAGTATCGCAATATTCGATAAGGCGATTGAGGACAAGAAATTTCAGGAGGAAGTGGAGAAAGATGAGTCGCTGAACTTTCTGCTGCGCGATACGATTTCGCTGACCATGATGGGAGGATCGGAGCAGACGAATGTGATTCCCCCGGAGGCGTGGGCGAATTTGGATGTGAGAATTCTGCCGGGAGGAGATCCGAAGGCATTGCTGGAGGCGGTGCGGAAGGTGGTGAACGATCCGAATGTGACGCGTCGAGCCAATCAACGGCGAGTTTCGCGTGGCGAATTATTCGGGGACGGACAATGCGTTGTATGCGGCGATCAAGGAAGTTTCCGGCGAAGTATTTTCCGGGAACGCCGGTGGTGCCGCACATCACTAGTGGGTATACGGAGAATCAGCGGTACCGGCCTCTGGGGATTGCGTCGTATGGGTTCAATCCTTATACGGCGACGGAGGAAGAAGGAAACACCGAGCACGGGAACGATGAGCGGATTCGGGTGGAGGAAGTGCGGCGGGGGCCGCGGGTATTGTTTGATGTGGTGGCGGCGGTGGCGGAGAAGTAAGGACTTCTTGGCCACGGATCGCACGGATTTGCACGGATGGATCGAAATTGGGCGGGAAAAGCTAGTCGAGGCTTCGCTCAACCGGGCAGCCGACGGGCGACCGTCTCGTGGAACAAGTTCCACATGTGCTATCCACAACTCACTATCTAGTTCGTGGGGAGGGCGCCTGTGTCGATGAATGCGGTGAAGAGAGTGCCCTGTTTGATCTCGGCATCTTTGCCGTGAATGAGCAGACCTACTGGAGCGATCATGGGGGCAGAGGCTTTCGCCTCGTGATCCTGGCCTTCTTTGGCAGCGCTGCCACGCAGTTTGATGGTGCGTCCGTCCGCTTCGAGGGAATCTACCTTGAACACGAGTTCGCCGGGAACACCCATCCCGCGGGCTTTCTCCACTTCCGTAATGGTGGCAAAGGAAGAAGCTCCTTTTGACGCGATGAGCCTATTGCCCGCCTTAAGGTCTTCGGCGAGAGTGAGAGGAACTTTGTCGCCTACATGAGCCGTCCTGGAGTTGACGGTGGAAGCGAAGACCAACGGCACGGGCGTCTCTTGTGCGAGCAATGCTCTTTCCGATGCGGATGCGGCCGTCGCGGCGTTTGAAACCACGCCGGGAATTGTTGCGGAAGGAGTTGCCGACGCTTGCGGGAGCGAGTAGAGAGCGGCGGCGACGCGACTGCGCGAACCATACTGAGTGAAGGCGACAGCTTGGAGCGTAGTAGTCGTGTCGATGAACACGGGCCCTGAGTACTTGGTGGATGACGAAGTGGGCGTCCAGCCATCTGTGGTGTAGTAGATAACGGTGTTACGGTTGGATTCGATCGTCACCGTCAGTGGCGAAGAGTAAGCGCCGGGTTTGACGGAAAAGCGCGGAGTGGCAGCGAATTCTCGATTCCACTGAGCGGCGCGCTGCGCGTTAGCCGCGTTCTGGTTTGCGAGTTGGGCGTCGCGAATGGCTTGCTCGGTCGCCTGCTGATTTGCCATTTGGGCTTGCTGTGCGGCGATCTGCGAGGCCTGTATGGCGGGATCCTGGGCCAGTGCGAAAGTGAACAGGAGAGGCAGTGTCAGGCAGATGAGGAACCGGCGCATGGGATGCTCCTTGCCGAACACTCTAATTAGAACACTCTTGCGTTGCCGCATGAAGAAGAATTGCCGGCTTCGTCCAGCGGACAGCCGGTGCGGCTGTCTTCACATAAAACAAAATCAACGGGTGGCGCAGTGTTTTTCGTATTGTTCGAAGATAAAGTTGTCGGTCATGCCGGCGATGTAGTCGCAAATGACGCGGGGGAGTGAGTTTTCTTTGGCTTTTTCGCGATAGTTGTGGGGCAGAGTTTCGGGGTGGTCCATCCAGAAGGCAAATAGCTCGCCGACCACGCGTTCGGCGTCGTCTTTTTCTCCGGCAAGGTCTGAGCTGAAGTAGAGATTTTCGTAGAGGAAGTCTTTGTTGTGCTTGCGTTCGGACTCAACGGCGGGGCTGAAGGCTGCGAGGCGTTCGGGGTGGTGACGGACGTCGTCGAGAGTCTTGGTTCCAGCTTGGTGCAGACGGGCGCGCGTGTTGGTGATGAGGTCATCGACGAAGCGGTTGAGCACCTTCTTCAGGGCCTCGTTGAATTTCAGCTTTTCGGGTGCGTCGGGGTAAATCTGCTCGACCTCGCGGTAGAAGTGTTCGAAGACCGGAATGCCGTCGCGGATTTGATCGAGCGAGAGGATGTGAGCTTCGAATCCGTCATCGAGGTCGGCGGTGTTGTAGGCGATCTCGTCGGTCAGGTCGATGAGTTGGGCTTCGAGCGGAGGGCGCTGATCGAGGAGATATTCGGCGAGTTCCGGATATTGTTTCGGATCGTAGTCGTGGGAGTGCTTGATGATGCCTTCGCGGACTTCGAAGGTCAGGTTGAGTCCACGGAAGGCAGCGTAGCGTTGCTCGAAATCTTCGACGATTCGGAGGGCGTGGAGATTGTGATCGAAGAAGAGTCCGTGGTCGCGCATGGCAGCGTCGAGAGCTTTTTCTCCGGCGTGGCCGAAGGGCGGGTGGCCGATGTCGTGGACCAGGGCTAATGCCTCGGCGAGATCAACGTTGAGGCCGAGAGCTCCGGCGATGGTGCGGGAGACTTGCGAGACTTCGAGCGTGTGAGTGAGACGGTTGCGGAAGTGGTCTGAGTAGCGGCGGGTGAAGACCTGCGTCTTGGCTTCTAAGCGGCGGAAAGCGCGGGCATGGATGACACGGTCGCGATCGCGCTGGTAGTCGTTGCGGTAGGGGTGCGGCGGCTCGGGAAAGCGGCGTCCGCGGGATTGTTCGACGTGCACCGCGTAGGCGGCGAGCATGTGGAGAGTCTAGCAGAGCAGTACTCGGTACCCAGTACTCGGTACTCAGAAAAAACTGAACTTGTGGACTGGCGACTGCGTTTATCGCAACTTGAGGCGCATTTCGTTGCTGGGTTCGAATCCGAGGGATTCGTAGAGATGGCGTCCAGCATCGCTGGCGTGGAGATTCACTCTGGCCAAACCTTTGCGCTTACACCAATCGATCATCGTTTCCATGAGCAGGCGGGCGATGCCGCGGCGGCGGTATTCGGGGTCGGTATAGACGTTGAGGATGGTCGCGCGACGGCATTCCAAATCGTAAGGATGTGCGGGCCAAGAGGTAATGAGGACTGCTCCTCCAGCGATGGGGTGCTGCTTGTGAACTGCGAGCCAGGAGCGGAATGAGCCTTCGGGAATGGCTTGATGCAGGTAGTCGAAGGAGAGGCGCGACATCGCGTCTAGCGCCCCGGGGTCGGTGTGGTCCATGTCTTCGTACATGCGGCGTCGCTGGCGGAGAATTTCAGGGATGTCGGCGGAGGTGGCTGGGTGGATCGTGAAGTCGAGCGGGGCCAGTGGCATGACGGAAGTCTAGCAAGCGGGATGGTTGGGAAGCTTCACATTGACACTTTGAGAGTTGACGCAGAGTTTGGGCGGGATCCTTCGCTTCGCTCAGGATGACAGGGGCGCGCTAGCGAACGTCAAAATCTGGACGTTCGATCATAGGGAGCCTTAGGCGACGTTCTGATTGGGACGTTATTGCTTGCCGGAATCTTCTTTCGCTAGTTTTACTTTGGCGGCGTCTAGTTTTTGTTGGACCTTGGCGTAGGCTTCGGAGTCTTGTTCGGCGGGAACGGTTCTGGACCACTCCTGGACGGCGCGATCCCAGTGGGCGGCGGCCAGTTTCAGGCGGCCGGTCTTCTGGTAGAGATCGCCAAGATGCTCCTGGACCGTGGGGTCGGTGCCCATGTGAGTCTCCGCCTTGGTTAGATTCTCTTCGGCTTGATCGTACTTGCCGAGTTTGAAGTAGGCCCATCCCAGCGAGTCGAGATAAGCGCCATTATTGGGCTCGAGAGTGAGTGCCTGTTTGATATAGTTCAGCGACTCTTCGAGCTTCACGCCGCGATCAGCATTCATGTATCCGAGATAGTTGAGCGTTGCCGCGCTCTGCGGATCGGTAGGTGAGGTGGTAGCGAGAACCTTCTTGAATTCAGCTTCGGCCTGATCAAACATTTTCTGACGCTGGTAGAGGTCGCCGCGCAGGAATGAAACGTAGGCCTTGTCTTCAGGCTTGGTGGAGAGCTGCTCGGCTTTGGCGAGGGAGTCAAGGGCGTCGTCCCAGCGCTTGGCGCGAGTATAGATGATGCCCAGGCGCAGGTAGACTTCGCGGTCTTCTGGTCCACCTTTCAGCATGGTGCGAATGTCGGCGACGGCTTTGTCGAACTCCCCGGTGTCGGCGAGTTGCGAGTCGAGCACCATGCGGAGGTCGCGATCGTTGGGCATCTTCTGGACGGCTTCCTTGGCGACGGCGGTGGCTTGCGGCCACTGCTTGGCCTCGCGGTAGGTGTCGATCATTTCCTGATAGCCGCTGCGGGCGTTTTCGTCGCCGAGCGGAAGCATCTTGCGGAAGGTATCGACTGCGGCAGTGTAGTTTTCCTGCTCGCGATAAACCATGCCGAGGCGCTCAATGAAGATGGCGCGATTGTTGCGGTCGGACTGGCTGGTTCCGGTCTCGCTCTTTTCGGTTTTCTTGACGAGATCCTGCAAGAGCTTGATGGCGTCATCGTAGCGACCCTGCGCCTGGTAAACGGCGGCCATGCTGTAGGGAACGTCCATGGTATCGGGGACGAGGGTGTCGGCGCGCTTCAAATTTTCGAGGGCGAGATCGTACTTGGCCTGGCGGCGATAAATCTCGGCCATGCGGACGTAAGTCTGGGCGTCTTCTGGATTCGAGTCGGCGATGACTTTGTACTGTTCGAGCGACGCGTCGAGTTGGCCGTCATTCAGCAGGTTCTCGGCAAGGCCGCGAATGGCGTCGAGATTGTCACGGTCGAGGACTATGGCGTGACGATAGGCATCGATGGCGTTCTTGTAGTCCTTGCGCTGCTCGTAGGCAGCGCCGAGAGCGGTATAGAGTTTGGCGGAACGCGCGGAATCCGGGATGGAACTGAGAACTTTGAGCGCGTGCGCAGTGTCGCCTTCGTCGGTGTAGAGCATGGCCAACGTGGTGACGGCTTCTTCGGAACTGGGATCGAGTTTGATCGCGGTCTTGAGTTCGCCTTCTGCTTTCTGCAAATCATTGTTCAAACGGTAGAGGCGGCCGAGCAGAAGGTGGTCGTCAACGCTGTCGGGATCGAGCTTGGTGATCTGCTCGTACTGATCGATGGCAAGGTGCAGGATATTGTCGGAACCGGAGCCG
Organism: uncultured Acidobacteriaceae bacterium; assembly: GCA_963722365.1. Lineage (GTDB taxonomy): Bacteria > Acidobacteriota > Terriglobia > Terriglobales > Acidobacteriaceae > Sulfotelmatobacter. Next base: position 1,018,162 of record CAVRLM010000007.1, on the reverse strand, counting down.
CCGGGCATATCGCCGAGCGAACGCAGATAAATGCGGCCGAGAAGCTTGTGGGCTTCGAGATTCTTGGGATCGCGCTTGATGATGTCCTGCGCTTCCTTGACGGCGTCGGCAATGCGTCCGGTTTTCACGTAGAGCTCGGCGAGACCGGAGGTCAGGAACTCAGACGAAGGATCGGCGTCGATGGCGAGACGGTACTCTTCGGTGGCTTTGGTGGCGAGATCGCTGCGACCGTAAGCCGTGACCATCTCCTCATACATGTGCGCGAGGGTGTAATGGTAGTACGCGGCTGCCTTGTCGACTTTGCGGGGTGAAGACTGCGCGGGCTTCGCATCGGGCTGAGCGGGATCCGGTTGCACGGATGGGCTGGTTTGGCTAACGGCGGCCGTGGACGCCACCGAAATCATCAAAAACAAGCGAAACATTCGATTCATGCTCAACCTAATGCGCTGGCAGCGCGTTTCCGGGACCTTAGCTTATTTGGATGCAAAGCCGTCGGGGGAAAGGTGCTTTTATTCTACCGCGACGAACGCGAGGATCGGAAAAAAAGACTGGAAACGGCGGGAAAGTTGAGAGAACCGGAAGGACAGGGACCGCTGGATGTGGGGAGGCGTCAAGTTTTGTAAAAACGAACTTTAGCGCAGACCTCAGATCTGAGCATAAGGAGTTTTTCGTCTGCGCGCTACGTCGGAGGTTCGGGGTCCCACCTTAGTGTCGGAAATGGCGGACGCCGGTGAAGAGCATGGCCAGGCCAAGGCGGTCGGCGGCGGCGATGACTTCGGGGTCGCGCTGCGAGCCGCCCGGTTGAATGATGGCGGTGGCTCCAGCCTTCGCGATTTCTTCGACGCCATCGGGAAAGGGGAAGAAGGCGTCAGAGGCGGCGACAGTGCCTTTCAGCGGGAGTTGGGCTTTCATGGCGCCGATCTTGGCGGAGTCCACGCGGGACATTTGTCCGGCGCCAACGCCGACGGTCTGGCCGTCTCGGGCGTAGACGATGGCATTGGACTTCACGTGCTTGCAGACTTTCCAGGCGAAGAGCATGGCGCGAGTTTCTTCCGAAGTGGGAGCGCGCTTGGTGACTACTTTGAGGTCCGCATCTTGCAGGGGGCGGACGTCGGTGTCTTGTACCAGCATTCCACCGGAAACATTCTTTAAGACCCACTTCTGACTAGAAGGTGCGACTTGCACCAGTCGGAGATTTTTCTTGGAGGCGAACTTGGCTTTGGCAGCCTCGTCGAAGCCGGGGGCGGCGATGACTTCGAGGAAGAGTTTGTGCATTTCTTCCGCGGCTTCGGCGTCGACAAGGCGATTGACGCCGATCACGCCGCCGAAGGCTGAGACTGGATCGCATTCGAGGGCGCGCTTGTAGGCTTCGGCTAGCGTTTTTCCGGTAGCCGTGCCGCAGGGGTTGGTGTGCTTGATGATGGCGCAGACGGCTTCGTCAAATTCCTGGGCGAGGTCCCATGCAGCTTGCAGGTCGACGATGTTGTTGTAGGAGAGTTCTTTGCCTTGCAGTTGCTCGGCGTTCGCGACGCCGACTCCAGAGCCGTCGGAGTACATGGCGGCTTTCTGGTGCGGATTTTCACCGTAGCGCAGGTCGAGAGTTTTGTGGAAGGTGAAGCGCAGGGTGGGCGGGAATGTGCCGGTTTCAGGCGGTAGCTGGGAGGAATCGGTGGGGATACGTTCGAGTGTGGAGGCGATGGCGGAATCGTAGGCAGCGGTAGTGGCGAAGGCTTTCTGCGCGAGGCGCCACTTGGTGTCATGTGAGAGCGTGCCGCCGGAGCGGGAGAGTTCGTCGGCGATGGAGTTGTAGTCGGAGGGAGACGTGACGATTGCGACGTCGTGAAAATTCTTGGCGGCAGAGCGAATCATGGATGGGCCGCCGATGTCGATGTTCTCGATCAATTCTTCGAAGGCCACTCCAGGCTTAGCCGCGGTCTTTTCGAAGGCGTAGAGATTCACGACCACCATGTCGATGGGAGCGATGCCGTGCTCGGCGACAGCGGCTACGTGTTTGGGATCTTCGCGGCGATGCAAGATGCCGCCGTGAACCTTGGGGTGCAGAGTCTTGACGCGCCCGTCAAGCATTTCGGGGAATCCGGTGAGGTCGGAGATGTCTTTCACTGCGATGCCGGAGTCGCGCAGGAGTTTGGCGGTGCCTCCGGTGGAGATGAGTTCGACGCCGAGAGTGGAGAGTTTGCGGGCGAAATCCACCAGTCCGGTTTTGTCGGTGACACTGAGAATGGCGCGCTGGATGCGGGCTGACATGCTGAGCCTCGGATGAGAAGTGGAATGACGACGGGCGACCGAAAATTCTATCAGTAAAGAGTAAATAGTTGGGGCGGCCCGTGCTTGTAGACTTTCGGCATGAAATCTTTCATTCAGTCTATGCGTGGGTGCTGGTGGGCGTCTGCCTTTTTTGTGATGTTGGTCGGGATGTGTGTCGCGCAGAAGGTTGCGATCACGTTTGATGACCTGCCTCTGAATGGAGATCTGCCGCCGGGCGTGACTCGGGTGGATGTCACGCGGAATACCTTAGCCGTTTTGCAGAAGCGGCATATGCCCGCGGCTTATGGATTCGTCAATGCCAAGAAACTGGAGGGAAATGTGGACGCTGCCGAGGCGTCGAAGCTGTGGGCGGCGGTAGAGCCGGTGGGGAATCATACATACTCACACATGGACTTGAATGAGAATCCGCCGGAGGCGTTTGAGCACGAGATCGAGCAGAATGAGCCGGCCCTGGAATTGCTCGCCGCGAAGGATGGAAATTGGCACTGGCTGCGGTATCCGTACTTGCGCGAGGGTGACACCGTGGAGAAACGGCGCGCGGTGCGGGCCTATCTGCTGTCGCGCCAGTACCGGGTAGCACAGGTGACCCTCGACTGGGAAGACTACTTGTGGAACAGCGCTTACGCGCGATGTGCAGCGAAAAACGATGCGACGTCGATTGCGTGGTTGCGGTCGAGCTATCTGGATATCGCGACGCAGTATCTGGATCTGGGGCGGGAGATGGCGAAGCTGGTGTATGGGCACGACATCAACCATGTGTTGTTGCTGCATCTGGGAGCGTTCAGCAGCACGATTCTGCCGGATGTGTTCGACCTGATGGAGAAAAAGGGATTCAGGTTTGTGACGCTGGAGCAGGCGGAGAGTGATCCGGCGTATGAGGGCGATCCGGATGCGGGGTCGAAGTATGGCGGGACACTGCTGGAGGAATGGATGGATGTGAGGAAGATTCCGTATCCGGCGGTGGCGAAGAAACCATATAAAGAGGTGCGGGAGATTTGTCAGTGATTGGACTTTAGAGTCGGTAGTTGTTTGACGTATGAAAAATAAAAATCCCCACCCTCTCGCTAACTGCGCGAGAAGGGCGGGGCACCCTCGAACGCCTTGGTAGTCCGCGGGTCCCTTATAATCAAGAGATTCTTTATGGCGGCCATTCTTGACCGGATTGTCGCGGCTACGCGGGCGCGGGTGGCGGAAGCCCGGCGCGATGCGGACTTGTGCGAACTGGAGCGGCGCGCGGAATTGCATGTGCCGCGCGGGTTCCGTCGGGCGCTGGCGGCGAGGAGTCACGAAGGTGTGGCAGTGATTGCGGAGTTGAAGAAGGCTTCGCCATCAAAGGGACTGATTCGGGCGGAGTTTCGTCCGGCTGAGTTGGCGCGGGAGTTGGAAGAGGCAGGGGCTGCGGCGCTTTCGGTGCTGACGGATGAGGAATTCTTCCAGGGATCGCTGAGGAATTTGCGGGAGGCTTCGGCTGCGGTGGCGATTCCTTGTTTGCGCAAGGACTTTGTCGTCGACGAGTTCCAGTTGCTGGAGGCGCGGGCGAATTACGCTGATGCGGTGCTGCTGATTGTGGCGGCGTTGTCGGCGCAGGAGTTGAGTTCGCTGGGGGCGGGTGCGCGGCAGCGTGGGTTGGATGTGTTGTGCGAAGTGCATGACCTCGACGAGTTGCAGCGGGCGCTGGATGCTGGATGCGATTTGATTGGTGTGAATACGCGGGATCTGCGGACGTTCAAGGTGGATCTGGAGACGGCGTTTGCTTTGGCCGCGAAGTTTCCTGCTGGCGTCGTGCGGGTGGCGGAGAGCGGGATTCAGTCGGCGGAAGATGTGGCGCGGTTGCGCGGAGCTGGGTATGACGCGTTTCTGGTTGGGGAGTCGTTGATGCGGGCGGAGTCTCCGGGGGAAGCGTTGCGGGAGTTGTTAGGACCCGTTACTCCGTACTCAGTACGCAGTACCTAGTGACGGTAGGGGTCCTTCGACTGCGGTTTGCTTCGCTCATCGCGAAGCAAAATCCTCGCTCAGGATGACAAAGTAAACAATGACTTGGGTGAAGATATGTGGGACGACGAATTTGGAAGACGCGCTCGTCGCGGTGGAGGCGGGGGCGGATGCGGTGGGGTTTGTGTTTTATGAGAAGAGTCCGCGGTGCGTGACCGTAGAGGCAGCTCGGGACATTGTGGCGAAGTTGCCAGAGGGTGTGGAGAAAATTGGAGTGTTCGTCAGTGAGGACGAGGATCCGGTCGAAACTTTGCTGCACGTCGGGCTTACTGGAACTCAGCTGTACTTCTCGACCGGAGGAGTCGCCGGGAGCAGGGCAAGGACAAAGGCGATTGGGATGTCTTTGCTACCGCCACGATTCCGGTGCATGCTGGCGATGCCGATGAACCTGATCGATGCGGAAGGGATCCGTCGGCTAGGACGACGATATGTTGAGGTGGGGAATGCGGCCAGGGGAGAGCTGCAGCAGATTCCCCTGCCGCCTGAATTCCCTGTTACCACGATCGTTCTGGATTCGGGCAGCCAGCGATCGCCAGGTGGAACTGGGGACCGATTCGATTGGGAAAAAGCGATTCCGCTCTCCAGCGAGATGCGTGAGAACGGCGTGAGGTTGGTGGTTGCGGGCGGTATGACTCCCCATAACGTCGGCGAGGCCATCGAGACTCTTCAGCCGTGGGGAGTGGACGTGGTTTCCGGTGTCGAGGCTTCGCCGGGGAAGAAGGATCCGGAGAAGGTGCGGGCGTTTGTGCGGGCGGTGCGGGAGACGGATCGGAAGGGAAGTTAGGGATGGGCACGGTTGCTCGGAGTTCGAAGGTCAAAGTCAACGTCACCGCTCCAAGCGCCGCAAAAGACGCGACGTTTAGAACGGGTCACCCTCGAGTTTCCTCTATTTCTTCCCGTTCTGTTTCTGCGAATGAGCCTGGACGGTTTGGGGTTTATGGGGGGCGGTATGTGCCGGAGACGCTGGTCGCTGCTCTCGAGGAATTGGAGCGCGAGTATGCACGGGCCAAGCGCGATCCGAAATTTCAGAAGAGACTCGATGAACTGCTGCGGACTTATGCGGGGCGGCCTACGCCGCTATTTTTTGCGAAGAGGCTTACGAAGAAATTAGGTGGGGCAAAGATTTATTTGAAGCGAGAGGATCTGCTGCATACGGGGGCTCACAAGATTAACAACTGCCTGGGGCAGGGGCTGCTGGTGGAGCGGATGGGGAAGCATCGCGTGATTGCGGAGACAGGAGCCGGGCAGCATGGCGTCGCTACGGCGACCGTTTGCGCGCTGCTCGGATTTGAGTGTGTGGTGTACATGGGGACCGAGGACATGCGGCGGCAGGAGTTGAATGTGTTCCGCATGCGATTGCTAGGAGCGGAGGTGCGCGGCGTTTTGTCGGGATCGCGGACTCTGAAGGACGCGATCAACGAGGCGATGCGGGACTGGGTCACGAATGTGCGAACGACGCATTATTTGTTGGGGAGTGTGTTGGGAGCGCATCCGTATCCGACGATGGTCCGGGATTTTCATCGAGTGATTGGACGTGAGGCTCGCGCGCAGATTTTGAAGGCGGAGGGGAAGTTGCCGACGGCGATCATTGCTTGCGTGGGTGGCGGATCGAATGCGATTGGGGCTTTTTACGATTTCTTGAATGACAAGAAGGTTCGGCTGATTGGCGTAGAGGCTGGCGGGCGCGGCGAGGCGTTGGGGGATCATGCGGCGCGGTTTCGCGGTGGGTCTCCGGGAGTGCTGCAGGGAACTTATTCGTATGTGTTGCAGGACTCGGGCGGGCAGATTGCGTTGACTCACTCGGTGTCGGCTGGGCTGGATTATCCGTCGATCGGGCCGGAGCATGCGGCGCTGCGGGATTCGGGACGGGCGGAGTACGTGCCAGCATCGGATGCGGAAGCTTTGGCGGCTACTACCCTTTTGGCTCGGACGGAGGGGATTATTCCGGCGCTGGAATCGGCGCACGCGGTGGCTGAGGTGGTGAAACGAGCGCCGAAGATGAAGAAGTCCGAGACTGTGATTGTGAATGTTTCGGGGCGCGGAGACAAGGATATTGGGATTATGCGGGAAAATCTCTCGCTCGATTGAGATCGAAAATCATTTACCACTAAGGACACGAAGGTACACGAAGCAAAACACGCACTTCATGCCTCTCACTTTTTATAAGAAGCCGGCTCTGGTCGCGTACGTCACTTGCGGGGACCCGGATCTCGCGACTACGCGGGAGATCGTGCTGGCGGCGATCGAGGCGGGAGCGGACGTGATTGAGTTGGGTGTGCCGTTCAGCGATCCGTTGGCGGATGGGCCGGTGATTCAGCGAGCCAGCGAGCGGGCACTGAAGCATGGGACTTCACTGGGGCAGGTGCTGACGCTGGCAGCGGAAATTCGGCAAGATGCGCAGTCTACGGGTCTGATTATTTTTTCGTATCTGAATCCGGTGTTGCGGATGGGGATGGAGAAATTTTGCAAGGTTGCGCGAGCCGCGGGGGTGGATGGCGTCCTGCTGACCGATTTGCCGGTCGAAGAGGCGGGGGAATATTTGCGGGCGATGCGGGAGAATGACTTGTCTCCGGTGTTCCTGGCAGCGCCGACGAGTCCGGACGAGCGGTTGAAGCGGATTGCGGAAGCTTCGCGGGGATTTGTGTATGCGGTGTCGCGGACCGGAGTGACGGGGCAGCGTCAGGAATTGGCGGCGGATGCGCAGAAGTTAGTGAAGCGGTTGCGCCGCGTGACGAAGTTGCCAGTGGCGCTGGGATTTGGGATTTCTACTGCGGAGCAGTTTGCTGAAGTAGGTTCGTTTGCGGACGCGGTGGTGGTGGGTAGCGCGATTGTGGAGACGATTGAGCGGAATCGGGGGCGCGAGGCGGCGGCTGTGGGGGAGTTTGTGAGGGGGCTGTCAGCTGTGAGCCCTCGAGTTCTGTCTACGACGCGGTAAAGTCGATCGGCTGGGGCTCGGAATTCCCACCCTAGCCGCAAAGAGCGCGGCTAGGATGGGGCACCCGCTGTTGGTGAAAATCCTCACTTCTCGCGCCAAGAACGCGCGAGAAAAGGGGCACCCGAGTCCGGATGTCCGCGACAGGGAAATCAAAATCCCCGCCCTCTCGCACAGAGCGTGAAGGATGGAGCACCCGCGGTAACGATAGACTCAGGCTCTTATGGATATCGAGGGTTGGCGTAAGAAAATCGATGAGCTCGATCAGAAGCTGGTGGAACTGATCAGCGAGCGGGCTCGGGCTGCGGTGGCGATTGGGAAGCTGAAACGCGATACCTCAATGCCGATTTATGAACCGGACCGGGAGCGGATTGTTTTTGAGAATGTGCAGGCGGCGAATCGGGGGCCGCTGGCAGGGCGGGATCTGGTTCGGATTTACGAGCGCATTATCGACGTAATGCGGAACGTGCAGAAGGAAGAGATTGCGCCGAAGGCCGAAGCCGTGGAAGCGGAAACCGAGTTGGATTCGGAAATCAATGACTGAATAGCTATCAGCCATCAGCTCTCAGCTTTCAGCTGAGACGAGTCGCTGATGGCTGACAGCTGAAAGCTGAAGGCTTTTTCCTATGATTGTGGCGATGCAGGAAGGCGCGGATGAGGGACTGATTCAGCAGGTGATTGAGCACCTGGTGAAGATGGGGTTCGAGGTGCACCGGTCAACAGGGGCGCGGATGACCGTGCTCGGGGCAGTTGGATCGGGGATTGATTTCGATATCCGCATCCTGGAGTTGTTGCCGGGAGTGCAGGAAGTCCATCGCATCAGTTCGCCTTATAAGCTGGCAGGGCGAAGTTTTCGTCCGGAGGGGACGATCGTCAAACTGGCGAACGGGATTGATGTTGGCGGAAATGAAGTTGTGGTAATGGCCGGACCGTGTTCGGTCGAGACGCGGGAGCAGATTTTTTCCACGGCTGAGGCGATTGCGAAGGCTGGAGCGAAAGTGCTGCGGGGCGGGGCGTTCAAGCCGAGGAGTTCTCCGTATTCGTTTCAAGGGCACGGCGAGGATGCGCTCAAACTGTTGCGGGAGGCAGGCGAGAAATTCAACCTGCTGGTGATTAGCGAAGTCATGGAGATCTCGCAGATTCCGATGATGCTGCCCTACGTGGACATCCTGCAGGTGGGAGCGCGTAACATGCAGAACTTCAATTTGCTGCGCGAATTGGGGAAGGTGCGCAAGCCGGTTCTGCTGAAGCGCGGGATCGCGGCGACGTTGGAAGAACTGCTGTTGTCAGCGGAATACATTATGGCGGGCGGAAATTACGATGTGATTCTATGCGAACGCGGAATTCGGACGTTTGAGACCTATACGCGGAACACGATGGATATTTCGGCAATTCCGATCATTCACAAGCTGTCGCATTTGCCGATGACGGCCGATCCGTCGCATGGAACGGGGCGGCGAGATAAGGTGGCGCCGATGGCGCGTGCGTCCGTAGCGGCAGGCGCGGATGCGTTGCTGATTGAAGTGCATTGCGATCCGAACAAGGCGTGGTCGGATGGGGCCCAGTCGCTGTTTCCGGAGCAGTTCTCAAAATTGATGGATGAGTTGCGGATTATTGCGCCGGCGGTGGGAAGGAAGATCGGGTAAGGTGCTTCCATCACGGAGGCACGGAGACACGGAGGAAGGCAATTCTTTGCTTCTTTACTTTTCACAACCCTCAGCGAGTCCCCTGATTCCGATGTTTCTTACTCCCACTTCTTCTCCGTGCCTCTGTGTCTCCGTGGTGAATTGATCTATGGCGATTCGGCAAATCACGATTGTTGGGACGGGGCTGATTGGCGGATCGCTGGGGCTGGCGCTGCGGAAGAAGAAATTCGCGGGGCGGATCGTGGGCTGCGACCGCGAAGGGACGCTGGAGCGGGCGCGCATGCGGGGCGCGATTGATGATGGCTCGGTAGATCCGGGTGATGCGGTAAGGGGCAGCCAAGTGGTGGTGCTGGCGACTCCGGTGTTGGCCATTGTGGATCTGATCGAGCGCATCGGGCCTTCTCTTCCGGCGAAGGCTTTACTCACCGATGTTGGGAGCACGAAGACGGCGGTCGTGGATCGCGCGGTGAAAGTGTTTGGGAAGAATACCGGGAAGCGGTTTCTCGCGGGGCATCCGATGGCGGGGAAAGAGATGAGTGGAGTGGACTACGCGGATGCAGATCTGTTTCAGAAGGCAGTTTGGTTCCTGTCGCCGCTGCCCGGGCAGAATCTAAATGAAGGTTTGTTCGCGGAGTTTGCGGGATGGATTGATACGATCGGGTCGCGGATCGCGATGCTGCCGGCGGAAGAACATGACCGGCTATGCGCATGGATCAGCCATGTGCCGCAAATGATTTCTACCGCGCTAGCGGCGGCCCTGGTGGAGGAATTTGGGGACGAAGCTCCGTTGCTTCCGGCGGGCGGTCGCGCCTTGCAGGAGATGACGAGAATCTCGGCGAGTCCTTATTCGATGTGGCGGGATATTGCGATCAGCAACAAAGGGAATCTGGAAAAGGCGTTGTGGAAGGTAGAGCAGCGACTGGCGCACATTCGAGAGAATTTAGCGACGCGGCAACTGGCCGAGGAGTTTGAGCAGGCGCACCTGTTGCGCACGAGTCCGGTGAAGAAGCGACAGGCTGAGCGTCATCTGGAAAAAGGTTAGGCGAGTTTACGGATCGGCGCTGCCGTTACCGGCTTTCCGAGTTCGTAGCGGTCGCAGATTTGGTTGGCAGTCTGCCACACGGCGTCGAACTCAGTCCAGCGCGGCACCAGGATGCGCAGCGTGAAGGCGCTGATCAGTTGTTCCATCCTGCGATCGAATTCAGCCAGTGGTGACATAATTTGTGTGTAACCTGTCCGGGCTTGCAACCGGGCTGCCGCATTGCACGGGAGAAGGTTCGCTCCCGTGTGCTCTGCGTGTGTTGTTGGCGATCTTGCCGCCTAAAAGGAACCAGAGCAAAAACAACGCTTCGAAGTTGCTTTCCCTCATCTTGCAATATTGGACGTGGGAGGGATCGTTCCGGATGCGCTCGGCGTGTCACAAGATTGTCAAAGGTTCGTCCCAGAGCTGTCGCCGGGGCTCCTCGCAGAGAATGCTTCAGCAGACTGAATTCATTTAGAATGCGGACGCTATGAATAAAGTTGTGGCCAATGCGGATGAGGCCATCCGCGACGTGTTTGACGGGGCGACGATCATGATTGGGGGATTCGGCTTGTGCGGGATGCCGGAGAACCTGATTCGGGCGCTGGTGCGCAAGGGTACAAAGAATCTGCGAACCATCAGCAACAACGTGGGCGTGGATGGCGTGGGCAACGGATTGCTGTTGGCGGCGGGGCAAATCGTACATCACATTGGCACCTATGTAGGCGAGAACAAACTGCTCGAAGACATGGTGCTGAAGGGGACCATTAAGCTGGACCTGATACCGCAGGGGACGTTCTCGGAGCGGATTCGCGCGGGGGGCGCGGGGATTCCAGCTTTCTATACGCCGACGGGAGTGGGAACGATGGTTGCCGAGGGTAAGGAGACGCGCGAGTTTGATGGGCGAACTTACGTAATGGAACGGGGGTTGAAGGCTGACTTTGCGTTTGTAAAGGCTTGGAAGGGCGACCGCGAAGGCAATCTGATTTATCGGAAGACGGCGCGCAACTTCAATCCGATGATGGCTACGGCGGCGAAGATCACGATTGCGGAAGTTGAGCATCTGGTCGAAGTGGGTGAGTTGGATGGGGATGCGATTCATACGCCATCGATTTATGTGAAGAGGATTTTTCAAGGGGAGTTGTTTGAGCGGAGGATTGAAAGAAGGACGACAAGGAAAGCGCTGGCTTAGTGCTGAGTACTGAACGGGATCGGACGAATTCCCCTGAGACGTCGGAGCACCTTCAAAGAGGGTAGGGATCCTTCGACTGCGGTTTTGCTTCGCTGTTCGCGAAGCAAAATCCTCGCTCAGGATGACAAATTGTCTTTGGATATGGAACTCAAACAATGAATAAGCCGGGAAAAGATGTTGATAAACGCGAGCGAATTGTGAAGAGGATTGCGCGCGAGCTGCGGGATGGATTCTATGTGAATCTCGGGATTGGCATGCCGACTTTGATTGCGAATCATGTGCCAGCGGGGATGGAGGTCACGCTGCAATCCGAGAACGGGATGCTGGGGATCGGGCCTTATCCGGTCGAAGGGACGGAGGATCCGGATCTGATCAATGCGGGGAAAGAGACGGTGAGCGAGATGCCGGGGACGTCTTATTTTTCCAGTGCGGATTCGTTTGCCATGATTCGCGGCGGACATATTGATTTGAGCGTGTTGGGGGCGATGGAAGTGGATGAGACCGGGAGCATTGCGAACTGGATGATCCCAGGGAAAATGGTGAAGGGGATGGGCGGGGCGATGGACCTGGTGGCGGGGGCGCGGCGTGTGGTGGTGGCGATGGAGCATACGACGCGCGAGGGAGCGGCGAAGATTTTGAAGAAGTGCACACTGCCGCTCACCGGCGTGAACGTCGTCGACACGATTGCTACGGAGATGGCGTATATTCGCGTAACGAAGGGTGGGCTGGTGCTGGAGGAAGTGGCGCCGGGCTTAACCGCGGAGGATGTGCAGCGAGTGACTGAGGCGCGCTTGATTGTCAGTCCGGGGCTGAAGGTGATGGAGACCTAAGTGGGGGGTCAGTTTCGAGAATCGAACCTCGAACCACAAAGGACACTAAGGACTTCCAATGTAAAATCCCCACTCTAGCCACAAAAACCGCGGCTAGAATGGGGCATCCTGAAGCTCATCTTAGTTAGGCGGCGGCGATGCGGCGGATCAGGTCGTCTTGTTCTTGTCTGCTTTCGGCGCCAATGGTGAAGGCGTCCAGCACTCCGAGCGAAAGGGCGAACTTGATGGCCTCGTCTTGACGATTGCGCAACGCGCCTTGACCTAGAATTTTCATTCCTACAACCGCCTTTCCGGCGGACTTCATCTCTTTCAGAACACTGACAACCGTGGCGGGATCGGCGTCCATTTCTGCGCCGATGGGGTTGATGCGGGCCAGATCGATCTCGACCCAGGGAGATTTTGCGGCGGCACGCAGGGCATCGATGGTGTGGCAGGAGCAGCCGTGGGTGCGGATGATTCCTTTTTCCTTCGCTTCGGAGAAGACGTCCATCACGCCTTTGTAACGCTCGGTCCAGTCGCCTTCGGTGACGCAGTGCATCAGGCAGATGTCGAGATAGTCCGTGCCGAGCTCACGGCGAAAGCGATCGAGATCGGCGCGGGCAGCGGCGGGGTCGCGGGAGAAGGTCTTGGTGAGGACCGTGACTTTGTCGCGCTGCACGTGCGTGAGCGCTTCGGCGACATGGGGATGACTGCCGTAGGAATCGGCGGCATCGAAGAAGCGAAGGCCGTTGTCGTATCCGTTGAGCAGGAGATCGGAGAGGCCTTTGACGCCGAGCGCGGTTTGATGCGAGTGGTGACCGGAACCGACTGTACCAGTGCCCATGGCGAGGCGGCTGGTCTTGATGCCAGTGCTGCCGAGAGTCACTGTGTCGGAGGCGGAAAACTTTGCAGGAAGCGCTGCGTTCGCGAGAGCACTGAGTATGGCGTTGGATGACAGCCAGGCTGCTCCCAGGCCGGATGCAGAGCGAATGAGGAATTCGCGACGACGCATGGGGTCCTCCTATGAATGGCGGCGCCTCGTATGAGGCTACACCTAGCGGACCGGACGGGAAAAGACGTCGGTCATTGTCCGTCGATCATTGTCATAGACGCTGGAGTCCGAGAATCGTCACGCCTTCGTTCAGACGCGGAAGGGTGCAGCCAGCAGGCGGAAGGGGAGCGTGATGGCAAGATAGATGACCTCCAGAACGCCGTGGACGGCGACGCCGACGATGCGAAACGGCAGCAGGAGCAGCCAGATGAAGGGATAGGCGATTAGCGCCAGGATTGCGAGGGGCCAGCAGAGAACGAAGAGGATGCACCAGAGTAGGAATGCAAACATGGGATGAGACCTCCCTTCTAGATGATTGTACGTTTGTCGCATCAGGAAAGTTCCGCGATTTAGTAACGCGGTCACCTTCTTCCTGGGGCTCGCTCTTGGATTGATTCTGAGACGTCACTCAAACTGTTTGCGGAAGGTAGCGAGTTGCTGTTGGACTTCGCAGAGATCTTGGCGCAGGCGAGAGACTTCATCCTCGAGCGTTCCGACTCGATCGGAGAGTGAGATTTCGCCGGCAGTCGCGGGCGAGGGTGCCCGCGCCACATAAACATCTTCAGCGGATGCGGGTGGTTCGCCGGAGAAGAGGTGCGAGTAACGGGATTCTTTTGTGCCGGGCTGGCGCGGGAGAACTCGAGCCAAGGATGGCTCGCGTTGGGCGAGACGATCGAGGGTGGCGACCACGTCTTCGAGGGCTTCGAAGTGGTACATGCGGTCGGTGCGGCTGCGGAGTTCTCCAGGGGTTTGCGGTCCGCGGAGGAGGAGGACGCAGACTACGGCGATTTCGCGGCGGTCGAAATTGAAAACTTCCTGCAGGCGATGTTCGAATTTTGTGACGCGGCTGTCGGCGCCGCTGGCGGGGCCGGCGAGGCGCTTTTCTTGCAGCGTGGCGAGAGCGTCACGGACCAGAGACTCATCGAGCGACATCACCGGGTCGCGATTATTTTTCTGGTTGCAGGCGTTGACCAGCGCGTTGAGAGAGAGCGGGTAGTAGTCGGGCGTGGTGATGTCTTTTTCAATCAGGGAGCCAAGAACGCGCGTTTCAATTTCGGTGAGGATCGGTTGCATGGCGGAGTTTTGATTTTAATTGAAGTGAGCTGAGGGTGGACAAAGACGTTCACCAAAGAGGACACAGAGGCACACGGGGGAATTCAAAAGCCCCATGTCTCGCGCAATGTGCGCGCGAGACGTGGGGCACCCTCTGGTTTCAATGGCGCCCTCTGGTTTCAAGCTAGAACAGGGCCGTGGGGCGGCGCTTCCAGGTCTTTCCTTTTTCTTTAGCGATGTTTTCCATGTCGGCGACGTAGGCTCCGGCTTGGGTGAGGACGTGGTGGAGATCGTTGCCGATGCTGATGAAGGTGAAACCTTTTTCGAGGAATTCGCCGACGCGGGCGGTGCCGAACAGGAACAGACCGAGGATGACGTTGTTCTTGCGGGCGTGTTCGATCAGGCTCTTGGTGGCAGCGTCGAGTTCGGGCGAGGTGTACATGTGGGGGAACTCATATTTGTTGTAGAGGCCCATCGACATGCAGAGATCGTTCTGGCCGAGGAAAAGGATGTCGACGCCGGGGACAGCGGCGATCTCGGCGATGTTCTCGATGCAGGATGCGGTTTCAACTTGCAGGGCGACGATGCCTTCGTTGTTCCAGTTGCCGGCGTAGCCGAGCAGTCCGCCTTTATTCATGCTGCGCTGGGGGAAGTAGACCGAGCGCGTGCCCACTGTCGGGTACTTCGCACAGCTCACGGCCTCGCGAGCCTCGGCGGCGGTATTGATGTAGGGAATGAGGACGCCGTCGGCGCCCATGTCGAGGGCTTGCTGGATGCCGGGACGGTCGGCGTATCCGCCGACGCGGACCATCGACTTTGCGCCGCCGTTCGAGATGCCACTCAACATGGCGGAAAGTTTTTCGTAGCCCATGGGGCCGTGCTGGGTATCGACGAGGAGCCAGTCGTATCCGCTATGCGCGAGTTGCTCGGCGACGGTGGGGCTGTGGGCATTGAGGAACAGGCCCATCTTGGGCTGGCCGGCGCGCAGTTGCTTTTTGAACTCGGATCCGCTCAGTGCGGGGTCGGGCATAGGAAAATCCTCCTTGAAGTCGAATTGAAAAGTGTACCGTATGGAGCGGCGGCCACGGAGAATGAAGCGTGAATTTTTTCGCGGTGTGACCGGGGGACAGGATACAGAACAAAGTCCGCGGTTGCCGCAGGGGTCGCTTTGGCTGCTCTGCGGAATGACAAGGCATCGAAAGTGAGCCTATAGTCAGTGTGTTGCGAGGAGGGATCACAATGCGCTTGCTATTGAATTGGGTGCTGAGCGCGGCGGCGGTGTGGATAGTGGCTCAGCTTGGGTTGGGAATTTCCGTGAGAGGCTTGGGCATGGCGCTGGTGGCAGCGTTGGTCATTGGGTTTATCAATGCCACGATTGGTGTGCTGCTCAAGATTCTTACCTTTCCTTTAACGCTGGTGACGCTTGGGCTGTTTTGGTTGGTCATCAACGCACTCATGCTGGAGCTTGCTTCGGCGCTTTTGTCTCCTGCGTTCCACGTGAACGGATTCCTGGCGGCGTTTATCGGTGCCATTCTGTTGAGCCTGGTGAACCTCTTGTTGAAGTCGATCGTGATGCCGTCTCGAGACAAGCAGTAAACGTCAAAACCTTCACCACAGAGGGCATAGAGGCCTTCTTTGCTGGGGATATCCTCTAATTGGTTGACCCTGACTTTTTCGGTTTGATGGCTTGCCAGTCTTCTTCTTTTAGAACCCGTCCCAGGCTGCTGAATTCGCTGGCGCCTTGCAGGAATTCTCCACCGTCCATGCGAATGACTTCGCCGTTAATGTAGGCGGAGCCGTCACTCACTAGAAAAGCTGCGAGATTCGCGAGTTCGTCGACGGTGCCGAAGCGGTGGAGCGGGTTGCGCTCGAGCGCGATTTTTTCGAGGCCGGGGTGCGGAAGGAGGCGGGAGAATGCTCCCTGAGTCGGGATTGGGCCGGGAGCGATGGCGTTCATGCGAATGCCGCGGTTTCCCCATTCGACGGCGAGACTGCGGGTAAGGGCTTCCACTCCGGCCTTTGACACCGCCGAGGGGACTACATACGCAGAGCCGACGGGCGCGTACGTTGCGGAGATGCTGAGAACTGTTCCGGCGTGGGAGGATAGGAGCCAGCGGCGTCCGCAGGCCATGGTGCAGTTGAGTGTGCCCATGAGGACGATGCCGATGACAGAGTTCCATGCGCCGGGAGAGAGTTCTTCGGTGCGGGCGATGAAATTTCCGGCGGCATTGTTGACGAGGATGTCGAGGGGAGCCTCGCTCCAAATGGTATCGATCATGGCTTCGACGGCCTCGAGGCTGCGAACGTCGCAGGGGATGGCGTGAACCGGGCCTTTCGAGTTGAGTTCGGAGGCAGTTGCTTCGAGAACATCTTCGCGACGGCCGCAGATGTGAACGGTGGCTCCGAGTTCAAGGAAGCGGGCAGCCATGCCTTTGCCGAGGCCGGTGCCTCCGCCGGTAATGAGGATGCGTTTGTCTTTCAGGAGGTCGGTGCGGAACATTAGGGATCTCCGAAGTGGAACGGAAGATTATACGAGGCAGTCTGCTAGGTGCGCAGTGCGAGCGCGAGACGCGTTCTCGACAGCCGGCGGGACGCCGGCGCTACACGTTTCTTGCGACGCGAAAGCCGTAGTCGGCGTATTGGAATTCTGGGGGGATGCTGGAGCGGGCAGAGCAGCGGGCTACCTTGATGTGGTGGCGCCACGAGCCTCCGCGGGAGGACTTGCGTGGCGGTTTCATGGAACTTTGCTCAGGGCCTCTCGGGTTGCACTCCGGCGATATGGCGTAATAGTTAGGATCGTACCAGTCGCTGCACCACTCGTGGACGTTGTCGCCAATGTCGTACAGTCCGAAAGCGTTCGGCGTGTACTGCGCAATCGGCTCAGGGCCCTTCTGCCATCGCGTCGAGTAGTCAGGTAAAGACTGTGGCGGAGCGTCTCCCCAGGGAAAATTCTTTTGCTCGAGTCCTCCACGGGCAGCCAGTTCCCATTCGGCCTCGGTTGGCAGGCGAAAAGTGCGGGCGGTTTGTGCGCTGAGCCATTCGCAGTAGCGGGCGGCTTCATGCCAGGAAGCTCCGGCGACAGGCTGCTCGGGATGATTGAAGTTGGGGTCTTGCCAGAATGGAGGAGGCACGGCGGAGGTTGCGGCGAGAAAGCGCGCGTATTCGCAGTTGGTCACTTGCGTCGCGGCGAGAAGAAAGGTATCGATCCAGACGCGGTGGATGGGCCGTTCGCAGTCCTGGCCGGAGTTAGAGCCCATCAGAAACCAGGCGGCTGGGATCTGGATTAGCGGGGGTTCTTGCACTGCGTGCTGGGTGGGTGACGCACTCATTCGATTCTCAGTCTAGCAAGAGCAAAGCGCTCACTACAGAGGGCACTGAGCATACGAAGGGGATCTTACATACCCCGCAGGCGTTGGACGACCTCGGCGACATTGTTTTCCTGGAACAAGCGGATGGCGGCGATACCGGCGGCACCGGCTTCTAGACAGGACTTGGCATTTTCCAGCGTGATGCCTCCCAAGGCGATGACCGGGATGGGTGCTTCGCACGCTTCGCGGAGAAGGTTGAGGCCTGCAGGGCGCGCATCTTTCTTCTCGAAGACTGGGGCGAAGACGGCGAAGGTGGCATGGTTCGCTGCGGCCCGAGTGACTTCTGCGGGAGAGTGACAGGAGACTGCGACGAGCGGATCTCGCGATGAGTTTGCGCGGGCGGGGGCGCCCGCGCCACATGCGTCGCGGTGCTGCCAAACTTTTCTTACGTCTTGCGGGGAAATGTCGTCGGCGCGGAGATGGCCACCGTCGGCTCCGACTACCAGTGCAATGTCTGTGCGAGAGTTGATTAGGAGTGCAGTCTTCAGTTTTCGGTTCTCCGTTCTCAGCTGAGTCATGACTCTCACGGCTTCTCGAGCAATGGATTCCAAGTCGCGCGTGGGGAGATCTTTTTCGCGGAGTTGGATGTAATCGACGCCGGCGCGGGCAGTTTCAGCGATCTTTTGCAAAAGATGATGACGACGAGCGGGTTCGTCTCCGGGGAAAGCGGTGCGGTCGGTGATGTAGTAGAGAAGGCAGCGGGTCGGCGTCACGTCAAGAACTATAACCACCAAGGGCACGAAGGTACACGGAGGAAATCACGGCCGGGTCTTCGCGATTTCGGGGAGAACTTCGCCTTCTTTTTTGGGCGCGCCGCCTAAATGAAATTTTGTGAGGCCGTCGCGCAGGAACTCGAAGGCGTCTTCGGGACTGTCAACGATTTTGAACTGGTTGAGATCTTCGGCAGCAATGGTACCGGCGTCGACGAAGGCCTGAAAATTGATGATGCGGTTCCAGTATTCGCTGCCGTAAATGACCACCAGGATTTTCTTGGCGAGCTTGTCGGTTTGCGCGAGGGTGAGGATTTCGAAGAGTTCATCCATGGTGCCGAAGCCGCCAGGGAAGATGACAAGGGCCTTGGCGAGATAGGCGAACCAGAATTTACGCATGAAGAAATAGTGGAACTGGAAATTGAGAGCTGGGGTGATGTACTGGTTTGGACTCTGCTCGAAGGGCAGCTGGATGTTGAGTCCGATGGTCTTGCCCCCGGCTTCGTGTGCGCCTAAATTGGCGGCTTCCATGATGCCGGGGCCACCGCCGGTGGTGACGACGAAGCGGCGGCGCCGCGCGGGAATCTGGATGGACCACTTGGTCAACATGTGCGCGAGGCGGCGCGCGTCTTCGTAGTAACGGGCCATGTCGACCGCCGCCTGGGCGAGTTTCAGTTCCTGTTCGAGTTGCTCGGCGGGAGCGACGGAATGGTTTTGCTTGATCGTCGCGAAGGCTTTGGTGGCATCGTTGTGTCCCTGAAAGCGGGCGGAGCCGAAGAAGACCACGGTATCCTGAATTTGTTCGCGGCGGAAGCGCGCCAGAGGTTCCTGATATTCGGCGAGGATGCGCAGGATGCGGCCGTCGGGGCTGTTGAGGAAAGATGGGTTCTCGTAGGCTACTGGCGCTGATTTCAGGTGGTCAGTCATAAGTAAAACTCTGCGTCTTAGAATCTCTCTGTTCTTTCGCCGCCTCGCGGCTGAAACCGTAGCGCTCGCCTCCAGAAATCGCCGCAACCATAATCGCTGCAACGGGCACAGGCCTCCAAGAATACCGAACTGGCTGGCTTACGGGAATGGATGGAATGGCACCGCAGGCATGGCGGCTATTGTTGTTCGTGGTAGTGGAGGGCCTCCCAGAAACCGATCCAGATATCGAGCAGGCCCAGACCGCTGCAGATGCCACGGAAGAAGCCGTTGGAAACGACGGTGCGGAGCGAAGGAAACGAGAGCAGCAAATAGTTGTCAGTCCACTCGGGAGTCCAAGGCAGAATGATGAGCAAGACTCCCGCGACGGCACTGATCAACACAAATAGAAAGACGGAAATACGGTGCATCCAGACCTGAACGGGGCCTTGGGCCGGGCGTGTCTCGGCTTCGAGAGGCGGAGCCAGAATCGACTCCGACTGGGGAGGAGTGGTTTTGGGTACATCGCCGGGAGCGCTGGAAAACGGAGTAGGCGCGCTCATTCGGGGCAGCTCCGGCGCCGAGAACAGACAACACGAAGATCGCGGCGGCGTGTGCTGGACCCCGGAAAAAGAAGATTGGGGACAAAAGCCATCGGGCTATTCTACGACTTCAGGGCCTTAATGCGCTCGGCGACGTCGCGGTAATCGATGTTGGCTCCGTAGACGTCCATAAAGTGGTGCAGGGCGGAAGGCTTGTCGCCGGCGGTTTCATAGGCGGCAGCCAGTTCGTAATGGAGCGCGACGCGCGTTTCGCCATCGATGCCGGGAACTTTCAAAGCTTTGTCGTACCAGCGAACCGCGGCCTCCGGCACTCCCTTTTCGAGGAAGCATTGGGCCAGCCAAGTGTAGGCCTGCATGATCTGCGGGAAGGGACGCCCGTGATCGAACGACTGGCAGGCTTTCTGCAATTCTCCGATAGCCTCGTCGAGCAATCCCATTTCGCGGAAGGCGATGCCGAGGTTGTAGTGTGTTTCGGGATCTTCGTCTGTGGAAGCAACGTCGGCTTCGAGATCCTGCTTGAGTTCCCCAAACATCTCCGCAAGGTCGACCCCAGCCTCTTCGGCGAAGGGAGAGGCCTTAGCGGCGGGAGCAGCGTGAGGAACCGGAATGACAGGCGGCTGCGGCTTGGAGACATCAACGGGTGCATGCCAGGCCACGGACGCCGTCGCGATGGGCGCACTTGGAGGCGCAGGCGGCGCGACGTGGTGCATGGTGGAGGCGGATGCCGCAGCACTCGCGGCCAACGGCGGAGTGACTCGTGCAGTGACCACCGGAGGCGCAACCGCGGCAGGTCTTGCTGCGGGAGGCACCGGCGCAGGCTTCGTTGCCGCTGCTGGCGCGGGTGCTTCCGGCTTGGGTGCGGCCGAGAGAAAGTCTTCCCCGAGAGATGCTTCAATGTCGGCAACAAACTCACCAAGGACCGCGGAGTTGGCTGCCGCCGTAATCGCGGGCCCGGTATGCGCGGCCGGGGCCAGTTCCACTGGCGGTGCAGCGGGCGGTGGAGTCGGCTTGGCCACCGTCCCGGGCAAGAAGGTGTCGCCCAGCGAGCTTTCGAGATCGGAAACGAATTCGTTGAGAACGCCGGGTGCCGGCGGAGGTTCGAGCGCGGTGGCATGAACCACGGGTTCGGGCGCGGCCGGCGCAGGTGCTTCGGCGACGATCGGAATCTCTTGCACTGCGGGCGGTTCGGGCTCGGCAACCACGGGAACTGCCACAACGGGAGCTTCGACGGCGACTTCTCCCGCCGGAGCTTCCTCGACCGGGAGTTCCTCAGCGGCGACCTCGAGGGTCGGAATATCGTCAGCAGTGAGCTCTTCGATGACGGGTTCTGCCGCGGCCGCAGCTTCTTGTTCGGCGGCGGCCTGAGTGGCGGCATCGACTTCGGAGCGGATCTGGGCCAGCTTCGCTTTATCGTTGGTCAGCGTCTGGAGTTTGGCCAGGGCTGCCATGGCCTGCTCGGGCATGCCATGAGCGAGATAGAAGCGGATTTCTTCGATGGTCTCGTCGGTTTTGCCGGAGTCGGAAACTTTGTGGCTTGTGACTGGCGCAGCGGACTGGACCGGCGCAGCCGGAGCCTGCTCGATTGCTTCAACCGTTGGAGCGTCGCTCTCGACGGTGACTGAGTCATCCCACTCGGAAGAGAGATCGATTTCGGCGGCTGCAGCGGGCTCGGCGGCAGCCTCGACTGAAAATTCCGGTTGGGCGGTGGGCCAAGGCGAAGCCGCCTGAGGTGTAGGAGCAGCCAAGTGCGTAGAGGCCGCTTGCGGTTGGCTAGCGGGCTCTTCCGCTGGCACCTCGTCGATAGTGAATTCGGGAACGGCACTCTCGGGTTCAGGAGTATGCTCGGAAACTGTTTCCGCAGCGGGTTCGGCAACCTGCGGAGCGGCGTCCAGAAAAATGTGACTGTCTTCCACAGGTGCAGCAGGAGCGGGAGCGGAGGAACGTTCCTCATAGCGCTCGGCGAGTTCTCCGTAGCGCGTGGCTTCGTCCGGATGGTCGGCGTCGGAGTAGACGGTCTGCAGAGTGCGGCAGCAGAGAGCCGCCTCGGCGAAGCGTCCCGCGCGAGTATGCAACGCGGCAAGTCGCTGATTCAGGCGAAGATCGTTGGGCGCCAGCGGCAGTGCTCCGACCAGAGGCCCCAAGGCTTTGGCGGGCATGTTGTACGAGATGAATAGCTCCGCGTCGGTGAGAGCGGAACGGACGGCGAGAGCAATTTCGTCGGTGTAGTGCTGATGGATGGAAGGCGCAGTGGCTTCCAGATCGTCGATGAGGACGACAGCCTCTTCAGGCGTAATCATTTTGCCGCCGGAGGTGCCACCGATCTGCCCCACCACCTGCTGATAATTTTGCATGTGCAGGGGGTTCTGCGGTTCGACCGTGGCGAGCCTCTGGTAAAGATCGCGGGCGCGGGGCAAGTCACCGGCCTGCACACTTGCATGAGCCAGCAACTCGATGACTTCGCTGACGTGAGTGTTCTCCCCCGCCTTGTGAAAGAGGTCAAGCAATTTCTGCAGCGAGTCGGGATTGTCGCGGACGTGGCCGATGATGGTATGCAGACATTCCAGAACCTTGTCCGAGTTCTCCGCCAGCAGGCGCTCGGCATGCTGATCAAAAACCTGGAGGGCGGTCTCGTACTGGCCCGCCTGCATGAGAGCGTCGGCGAAACTCGCGATAGCCGCGAGATCGTTGTGCACGGTCAGGAGTTTGTTGGCGACAGTACCTGCTTCGGAAAGTTGTCCGGACTGCAGGTAGGCCTTTAGCAGATCGCGGAGACCGTCCGGGTGAGAGTCGATGTCGGAAACTTTTTGCAGTGTGGTGACAGCTCCGGCGGCATCGCCGGACTCGAGCATGTTCTTGCCTTGCATCAGTAAGGCGTAAGTGTTGCCGGGATCGAGGGTGAGCATGCGCTGCAGGATTTCTTCAGCGCCGCTGAGCGAGCCCTTGGCACGCAGACTTTCGGCGGCGGAGGAGAAAATCTGCCAGGCCTCTGTCTTCTTGTTCAGGCGAAGGTAAATCTCCGCCAGACGGACGCGCATGCTGCTGTTTTCCGGATCCATCTCAAGAATCTTCTGGAAGATGCGGACAGCGTTCTCGAGTTCTCCGGCTTTCAGGAATTCTTCGGCGACTTGCAGATATTGAGCGCGGGCATCGTTGAAGAGGCCTTGCTGACTGTAGAGTTCGGCAAGTTTCAGCAAACTCTCAAGTGACGGCTGCAGCTTGCAAATCTTTTTGTACATCGCGATGGCCTTAACCGTGAAGCCCTGGCTGGCATAGGCATCGCCTACAGTTTTGAAGCACCCGGTGGCCTTGTCGGTCTCGCCGAGGCGAGAGTAGAGGTCGCCAACGGTATTAGTGACCGTCAGGTCCTTGGCATCGTTCTTGAGAACTTTTTCGTACTCAGCGATGGCGTTCTGAAGCTTGCCCTGTTGGACATACTTCTCCGCGCTGCTGAGAACCTTTTGCTTGTTGAACCCGAACAACGCCATAAGAGTACGAACTCCAGACCTGGTCTAATACAAAACCCGCTGAACGTTCGGGAAACTGCTCCCGGGTACTGCCCCGAAGGTCATCTCACATTTCGGCAGATGGACCCGCCGGACAAGGCCAATTGTACGTCCGGATAGGGTGAACCGCATGGTTACCAAGGGTTACCAAAAGGGAGTGTACGAACGGGTTACGAAGGGAACCGGGCCGGGTGACGCATCGAATGGGCATTGAAACTCCAGCGAAATTGCGGCACTTACTGCCTCATGGGAAGATGGCGATTATGGGCGCCCGCCTTTCCCTGCCGACATTGCTGTCGCACGCGCTGGTTGCAGTCACCGTCGAATTTGACAACGAGGCGGAACGTCAGATAAGCCATCGAACGACAACACACGGCGCGAGCACAGGATCGCCCCATGGGCCATGGCTGGTGTCGATGGTGATGTGGTCAAATTGCATGCGCTTTGTCACCCAGAAGGGAGTACCGGTCCGAGAGTTGGAAGTTCTGGCACGGACAACAACGAACTTGCTGGGCATGCAAAGATGGAGGTACGTGGTGGTGGAACCCGATCCGTCTGACCACCGCTCCAACCCACCCCGTTCGTCGTGGTTAGTTCGTGCTACTGCTGCCGGCCGCGAGGCCCAGAGGGTATGGCAACCGCTTTTTGAGGGGATTGAGAGGCGATGGCAGGAGCGGTTCGGCAATGACGCCGTCGAATACCTCAGGGAATCATTGCGGGTGCTCGTTGGCAAGTTCGAGACGGAACTGCCGGATTGTCTTCCGATTCTGGGGTACGGGCTCTTCAGTCGAGGGCCGGAACGTCCCGTGGCAGCGAAGCGGGACGGAGATAAGTCCGGTCTATTACTGCCCGCTCTTCTCTCGAAGGTGCTGCTGACATTTGCAATTGATTTTGAGAAAGAGTCAGACCGGTCGCTGGCGATCAGTGCGAATGTAATGCGGGTGCTCAACCAAGAGGGCGTGTGCCTCAAAGATCTTCCGATCATGACCGGCGCGTCGAAAGAGGCGATCAGCGTGGCGCTGGGCATCCTTCGGAAAAAACAGATCGTTGTTGTGGAGACGGAGCCGTCGGGTGGACGGTTGAAGACGGTTCGCCTCACACCGAAGGGCAGCGAAGTGCAGCACGCGTATCTTCAATTGCTGGGCAGGATTGAAGAGCAATGGCAGAGGCGATTTGGGAAGGACGCGATCCACAGTCTTCGGGAGTCCTTAGAGCAGCTTGTGGGCGGAGCCACGGCGGACGCTTCGCCCCTATTCCGGGGGCTGGAACCGTATCCTGACGGCTGGCGAGCCTCGGTCCGCAGGCCCTCGACACTGCCGCACTATCCAATGGTGCTGCACCGCGGAGGATTCCCGGATGGTAGCTAGGCGCTAGTGAACCCGAAATACGCCTAATATGAATAAGCTATGGGGCGGTCGCGGAACAATGTGTATCTTGTCCCGAAGCTGTGGAAGCCGTTGGAAATGGGGAACTGAACGACTATGACTTGGATTCGAACTGTCTCAATGACTGAGGCGGATGAGAAACTGCGGCAGGCGATTGAAGGCGAGAAGCTGTTGTATCCCAAGGAATACGGCGACCCGGTGCACCCGGATCCGTCGGGGGCGTCGTCGATTGTGGGGTCGCATACGCTGATTCCTGACGCGTTGTTTCACGCCTTTGCCACGTTTGGGTCGCTGATGTCGCCGGAGTTGCCGCTGAGCCGGGCGCAGCACGAGATGATTGCCACCATGGTCTCGGTGACCAACCGGTGCGTGTATTGAATCGAGTCGCACGCAGAGTTTCTGCGCAGGGTGACGTTGGACAAGGGATTGGTCGAGGCGCTGGAGAAGGACTACGCGTCGGCGCCGATCTCCGCTCAGGACCGAGTGATGCTCGACTACGTGATCAAGTTGACCAAGGACGCGACCAAGGTTTGGAAGGATGACATTGAAGGCATGCGCAAGGCGGGGTTTGATGATCGGGGCATTCTGCAGATCACCTTAATTGCGTCGTGGTTCAACTACATCAACCGAGTTGCGGACGCGCTGGGAGTGGGACGAGAGTAAGACTGGTCAAGGTTTCGAGCGCATGAGCGGGAAATGAAGACTAGCTCGCAATCGGTTCCGGAACGGGCTTTGTCAAGACGACTTGGGCGATCAATTCCGTTCCGCCTCCTCGCGTCGAGGAGACGAGGAATTCGCCGTTGACGAGTAGAAGTCGCTCATTCATGCTTGCCAGTCCCAATCCCTTTTGTGCTCCGCGTAAATCGAAGCCCCTACCCGAGTCGGTGATCCGCATCTTCAATTTGTCATTCCGACTGGTTAGGCTGACAACGATGCCGCTGGTGCCGCTATGTCGTACAGCATTGTTCAAGGCTTCCTGGGCGACCCGGTAGAAGCAGAGTGCGATTTCGGCGGGAACGCCTTCAGGCAGGTCGTGGGCCTGGAATTCAACGGAGATGGAATGGCGTTTCTGCACTTGGCGGCAAAGATCTTTCAACGCTGCCTTGAGACCGAGATATTGGAGCTGAGAGGAATGGAGCGAGTGCGACAGTAGGCGAATATCTTCTGTCAGGCCGTCTACGGTGGAGTAGAGACTCGATATACTTGCGCGGTCGACGAGGCGTCGGCCTGTGGATTCATCTTCCAAGGAGGCAATCTCATTCCGCAAGAGGGCCAAGCGCTGCGAAAAGTCGTCGTGCAACTCTCTGGCAATGCGTTTGCGTTCCTCTTCTTGCGTGTTGATGAGATGCTGGCTCAGGCTACGCAATTTGGTTTGTGATTCCTTCAGCTTCCGAGCCTGCGCGATCAGGGCCACCACTAAAATACTTTGCAGCAGGAAGAGCGCAACGGCAGCCAGGACATAGCGCCAATAGAGTTCCCAGAATGATGGCTGGTTGAAGCGCAGAATACTTCCGACAGGTAGCTTGGCCTGGCTGATGCCCCAGCGTTTCAGTTGGCGGGCGTCGAACATATCGTAGTTGGGATCCATTGTTAGAGCCGGTATGTTCGCGGCGCTTTCCCCCGCGAGGATGCGCTTCCCCATTTTTCCAGCCTCGTCACCCACTTTCGTCAGATCGTAGAGGTGGCCCCCGACAATTCCATTTCCCAGGAAAGTTGTATCGGTGCCATAGACTGGCGCATTGGAGGCCTGGCAAATAAGGTCGATGGCCTCTTCGGGGAGGAAATAGCGGCCGGTGCCGTCGTAAAAGAGGAACTGCGAAAATAGCACGATTGTGTGTTGCGGGAGCACTCTCAACCGGTCCAGCATCCCGTCCATCGAAAGGTCGCTCAGGAAAGTGATGGTCACGCGGTCTTCATAGGGTCGAAGAGATTTCTGAAGATCCGCCGTCCACGATCGCTCCAGTGGCGAGGTTCCCACGGGCACGACCACCTGGGTGGTGTCGGGTTGCAGTCGTAACGCAAGTTCCAGGGTGTCTGGGATGTTGCGCTTTACAGCTATACCCGTGATGTTTGGCCGCAAAGAAAAAGTGTCGAGGGTCAGAATGTTCACCGATGCAAATACGATCGGCGTTCCGGGAAAGAGCGCATCCCCATTCTTGATTGCGAACTTCAGCGCGAGGGGGCTCACGACAACAACCAAGTCGATTTTCCGGTTGGAATATTTGACTCGGAGAAAATCCACTAATTCTTCTTGCTGTCTCTCCTCGGGGAATCGCATCAGATCGAGATACTCGGTGTAATACGTGAGAGGATAGCTCTCCGGGGACTGTAACTGAGATCGCAGCGCTTTATCGAATGAGCTGTAGATCGGTGCTTCTCGTTCCAGCGAATAGAGTACGAGAACATTCGTGGCCTTGGATGGTTGAGTGAGTGCGTAAAGGGGTAGACAAAAGGATGCAAAGGAAATTAGGAAGACTAGTGTTTGCCCCCGGTTGGCGAATTTTCGAAGTGAACTCACCGTTGGACAGACAACATGGGCCGCCGAAGCAATCGACGTGCCGGCGATTTCTGTGCTTCAGCAAACAACTTCCTGCCCGTTGCCCTACACACCGCTAAAGACGGCTTCCCGAAGCTGGCTCGAACCGCATACTACGGCAGAATTTAGTGCCCTGTCGAGTGCAGCTGTCTAACCGATCAAGCGGCCAATCCTGCCCGTCAGAATAGCACCTCCGAAGTCATAGGTATGTCATAGCCTAGTGCGGCGAGAGTGCCGACAGCGTGCGAGTCTACGGCACCTAGACTAGTAGGTAAAACGCTGAAGCTCGTTCACGTTCGAGGATGGACCATCCACGAATCCGGTTCGTTTGCTCGGGTTCAGGGCGATATGTGCCGGCACGACGTTAAAGGCATTCGAGAAACTGAATCCGTTCAGGGTCTCCTGCAGATTGCCGTTGGTGTCGTACACGTAGATGGAACTGCCGTTGGCCGAACTCGAATTGGGCTGCGCTACAAGGAACAGTTCGTGAACCGCGTCGAATTCGACATCGGCCCCGCTAAAGAACTGCAACTGGCCTGAGCCCGGCAGAATCACGGTGAAGCCGGTCCGCGTTGTGAGATCGTAAAATTCCACGCTGGCGTCGTCTTCTGTCGTCGCACAAGCAATATTGTCGGCAGAATCAACGGCAATGCCATTGATGAATCCGAAGCCGACGCCGGTGAATTCCGTAAACGTTCCCTTGGTGAGATCCGCCAGCCCGATGACTGGAGAGCAGCCGAAGCATCCGTTGCCTCCTCCGAGCACCGCCTGGTTTTTCTGGCTGTTGTATGCCATCGGAGGAATGACGCTGCCAAAATTGCCGGAATCGCCGATGTGGATCACGGGCCCAAATGTATTGCTGGCTAGGTCAGAGCTGAAGATCCAGGGAACAAAGTTTCCACTGTTGTCTTCGGCGAAGACAGCGGAGTTTGCGGTTCCCTGAGTGCGGCTGACTTCCTTCAGCAAGTGGCTCTTCCCGAGAGGGGGCGTCCAACGCCCGGTGACCTTGTTTCCACTCAGAGGATTGATCACGTCAAATGTGCGCTGTACGTTTAGAAAGCTGACAACGTGCTCATGTTCCACCAATCCGACCGATATTCCTACCACGCCGAGGGTAATGAAGTCGTCTTGAGTTTGCGTTTTAACGATGACCTTCAAGATTTTTCCGGTCGCTTGATCGAACGTCTCAACGGCTGCGAGAACGCTGCCGTCCGATAAGGTCTGCGCTTCACTGAGCAAGCCTTCAGTGCCATTCTCATCGATGGCAAATCCGAAGATCTGTCCGCCGAACTTGCTATGCACGATGACGGTGCCCGCCTCCGAAGTGTTGGGTGGTGATTCATCCGCCTGGGAGGCGCTGAGATTGGGCAGGACGCAGACAAGGGCGAAAAGCAATACCAGGACCAGGTTCCCGTGCAATTCACTTCTCATGCGGCGCATAATCGTTCTCCTCAACGGGAAAAAGCCGTCGCAAGGGTATCCCTTTCGAAGCATTCGGGTGTCTGAGATTTGTCAAAACTGACGGGTCACTGCTTGGATGGAACGCTGTAATGGGAGGCGACAACCTGCCACTTTCCGCCAACCTTCATCCAGACATCGGTCAGGCGGTCATGGTATTCGTAGGATTTGCCGTTGGACTCGCCTTTTTCGTGATAAGCCCCGGTTACGACGGCCGTGTCACCGTGCATGCGAACCTTGAGGTCGGTCATTTCGGCCACATGAACCTTTGTCGAGGAATCCGCCGTATGACTGATGTAGCCGGCCTTACTGAAAATGCTGCCGTCTTCAATGGTGATAACGAAATCGTCCGCTAGTAGCGCGGAGAGGATGTCGATGCTGTGCTGCTTATAGGATTCGGTCCATTTCAATTCGAGCGCTCGGATCGTCGCGGCATCCGATTTTTCTTGTGCGGCAAGATTCGGTGCCCAAGCCAGAGCCAGGCACAACGCCACAAGCCAGATGGTGAAGATTCGCATAGATCTATTTCTCACAGGGACGAAGATGGGGCAAGTTCCTTTCGTGCATCCGGGGGATCACCGGTAGTTACTTTCTGCGCAGAGCCTGGAAAAAAATGGAGGAGAGGCTGGCGATGTCTTCCGGGCTCAGGGCGTAGGAACTTCCCAGAGGGCCGGTCAGGATCCGGTTAAGGGCGTCGAGCGTCTGGCCCTTGGTCTGATCGAGAAATTGGGACCATTCGCGGGCGACCGCGACTCGTTCCTGAGGGCTGGCATCGGCGCAGAATTCGCGCACGGCTTCTTCCGGGGAGCCGTATTCGTCCTTCATGTCCTGGTGAAAATATCCCCGGAAAAAGCTGTGAAGGTTAGGAAGATCGATGCCTGGTTGCGACGTTTGCGGATCACGATCGGCAGTCATGAGCGGCACTCCGGGTATGCGGTCAGGACGTGATAACGATTCGGGCCATCCCACTTCAACACGATAACCGCTTGGGAGCAAGGCTGAACGCGGTCTTCGCCGCGGCGCAATGATCGTCCAAAGGGATGGGCCGCGTCTCCATCGTAGTCGAGAACGAGATTGGGGTGAGTGTCACGGTCGAGCCAGCGCGAAATCTTGTTGCTCTGCTGCTCGAGTGCGGCGCCGACGGCCGCTTCGGCACTGTCACGGTCATTCCACGTAGAGGCTGCGGAAATGTGGCGTTCGTGTTCGAGGCGTTCCCGGAGTTCCGCGTCAGTGCGCCCTACATGCTTGCGGAGGGTGTGGCCCCCGGCGGCCTCGTCTGGCTCCAGGGAGTGATGTGGCTGGGAAGTTTGAACGGCCGGTTTGTTTTCGATGGCTGGCGGTTGCGTGCACGCGACCGGAACGGCGAGAAGCAACAAGACGAAGATTGAACGGGCGCAGCGCCATTGAGCTGACCGGAGTGGCTTCGGTCTGGTCATACGAGGAAGCCAGAGTACACAACTGAAGGAGAAAAATCATCCGGGCGGTGGGGCAGTTTGAAAACTGTACGCTGGCGTGCTCACTGATCGAGCGGTTCCTCTAGACTTTAGATGCTGGGCCAGATACCGCAAAGCTGGCCGTTGCCTGATATGGCTGAATCGGTCGCAGAATTCCTCCTCAAACACTTCCGTGAGCACCTGCACGAACGGGCCTGCCGACAGCGGCGTGGATACAGGATGGAGTCATTCACGTATGGAGAAATTCTGGACATGGCCTACGGATTCGCCAGTGAACTCGAGACACGCGGGATTGTGAAAGGCGACCGCGTGATGGTCTGGGGAGAAAACTGCGCGCACTGGGTGGCGGTTTTCCTGGGATGCGTTCTTCGCGGAGTGGTGGTTGTTCCAATCGATGACGGATCGGCCCTCGACCTTGTAGGGCGGGTCGCTGCGCAGGTCGAAGCCAAACTGCTGGCGGGGTCGCGACGTCACGTGCACGAGTGCGCTTCGGCTGGATTCTCAGTGTCTAGCCTGGGGTGGGAAGATCTGAGGCAGACAGCCGGGGGGCAATCGGGCAAAGAGAGCGTGGCACTCGATCGAAACAACGTTCTTGAAATCGTCTTTACGTCGGGCACCACGGCGGAGCCCAAGGGAGTGGTGATCAGTCACGGAAATGTTCTGGCGAATATCGCGCCGTTGGAACGGGAGATACGCGCGTATTTGAAGTATGAGCGCTGGGTGCATCCGCTACTCTTCTTGAATTTGCTGCCTCTCAGTCACGTCTTCGGGCAGTTCCTCGGCCTGTTCCTGCCTCCGCTGTTGGGTGCGACCGTGGTGTTCCAGGAAGAACTCAAGCCATCAGAAGTTTTGAATACGATCCGGCGTGAGCGCGTGTCGTTGCTGGTCAGCGTGCCGCGCGTCTTGCAGTCATTGAAGCTGCACCTCGAGCGCAATTTTGAGGATCGCGGCGAGAGTGAGGCATTTCGGCGCAGATTCCAAGCTTCTGAGAAGCAGCACTTCCTTCGTCGATGGTGGACGTTCCGCGCCATTCACCGGCAATTTGGATGGAAGTTCTGGGCGTTCATCTCCGGCGGCGCGGCGCTCGATGGCGATACGGAACAGTTCTGGGGACGCTTGGGATACGCAGTAATTCAGGGGTACGGCCTGACAGAGACGACATCTCTGATCAGCGTGAACCATCCGTTCCGCCTGGGAAAAGGATCGATCGGAAAAGTGTTGCCAGGTCGAGAGGTGAAACTGGCGGAGGACGGCGAAATCCTGGTGCGAGGCGGGGGCGTAGCGTCGGGCTATTGGGATGTAAACATCGGCAATACGCCTGCGGACGGGGTCTCGCGCGAGACGATACCGGATGCTCAAGGTTGGTATCGCACTGGCGATCTTGGAGCGTTGGATGAAGCCGGCAATCTGTATTTCAAAGGACGCAAGAAAGAAGTGATTGTGACGCCGGCTGGGTTGAACGTATATCCGGAAGATTTGGAGGCCGCGCTGCGCCAGCAGCCTGAGGTGAAAGACTGCGTGGTGCTGGGAATGGAGCGTGGCGGCAATGCGGAGGCGTGCGCGGTTGTGATCCTGCGCGGCGACACGAAGGTGGACGAAGCCGTGCAACGTGCGAATCGCTCGCTGGCAGAGTATCAGCGCATGCGCATGTGGATGGAGTGGCCGGAGGATGATTTTCCGCGCACCAATACGCAGAAGCCACGGCGGAACGTGATACGGAAGGTAGTGGAGGCGAAACTTTCAGACGCCGACATCGAGAGTGTTGCGGACCGGCCCTTGGCTTCAATGATTGCGCGAGTGACCGGGCGAGCAGTTGGTCCGTTGCGCGAAGAGGCAAGACTCGACGACATGGGTCTGAGTTCGCTGGATCGTGTTGAGTTGCTGGGCGCGCTGGAAGATCGCTACCAGGTGGATTTGAGTGAAACTCGGTTTAGTGCGGTGCAGACGGTCGGCGACCTGGAACGCATGTTACGTGAGAAGAAAGAACCCCTTCCCACTCGCCCTCGCAGCGAAGGTGAGAACGGTTGGGCGGTCGCGAAAGCGTATCACTATCCGCGTTGGACATTGCGCTGGCCGGTCACGTGGGTGAGGCTAGTGGCTCACTATCTGCTGATGCGCCCGGCGATTCTGCTACTGGGATGGCCGCGGGTCGAGGGGCGCGAACATTTGCGTGGGGTGAACGGACCGTTGCTCGTGATTTCCAATCACGTGGGAGATGTCGATCCGGGATTTATTCTGACGGCGCTGCCTGCTCGCTTCCGGCACCGGCTGGCGACTGCGACGGGAGGAGAGGCGCTGGAGGGTATGCGCGTGCCCGGGCCCGAGCGAGGCTTCTTCGCGCGCATCTATGATCGCTTGCAGTGGTTTCTTGGCGTGTCGTTGTTGAATCTGTTTCCGCTTCCGCGCGAGGCTGGATTCCGCCGAAGCTTTGCATATGCCGGGGAGGCGGTGGATCGCGGTTACAGCGTCTTGCTATTTCCCGAGGGGCGGCACACGACGGATGGGAAATTGAATCCGTTTCACGCGGGGATTGGACTGCTGGCGGGGAATCTCGGCATTCCGGTATTGCCGATGAGGATCGATGGACTTTTTGAAGTGAAGCAGGCGGGGAAGAAGTTTGCTGCCCCGAAGAAGATTTGCGTTCGGATTGGAGAACCCCTGACGTTTTCTGCGGGGAGTGATCCTGAGAAGATCACGAGCGAGTTGCAGAGGGCGGTCGAGAAGTTGTGAGCGCGATGCAGGTTACTCGATGAGAGGTAATGGAGCGGAAGAAATCTCATGGCGTATCTACCTTACGAAAGAAAAAAGGCGCTGTGATCGTCATTGCGAGGACGATCACAGCGCCAAGGAAACGTCTGCTATCGGGAAGGTGGTAGTTAGTTGATGGTTACCGACACGGGTGCGGATGCGATTCCATTGGCCACGACGACCAGGCTGGCAGCGCCAGTGTGGATCGAGCCCGGAATGTCGAACCCTGCTTGGACAACCTTCGTACCGGTCGCCACGCCACCCAGCCAGTTGTGAGTCTTGCAATAGACCACGCGGCCGGTCGAGTCGGTGATGCGAATGATCGGGAAGTTCGTGTCGCTCTGGTTGTCATCGCCGTAGTACGCGCCTTGAGTCAGGCCGTTAAACTGCGTTCCGCTGATCCGATTATTCTTGCTGCCATGGGTCAGGGTGGATGCAACAGTCTTAATGGTCGGAGCGCAACCGGCGCACGGGCTTCCAGCAGGCGTGTAGATCTGGACACTGTTCGAGAAGTCAGTGAAAAGAACCTGGCCCGTGGGAAGAACAACCATGTTGCCGACATACGAAGAGTCAATTGCGGCGTTTGGAGGCGCTGTTGTTGGGTTGAGCGTGGTCCCGTCCCATTCGAAGAACTTGCTGCCGTTGTTGAAGACGCCAGGGCTGGTATCAAACAGAGCGTTGCCACTGGGCAAAACGGCGGAGGGTGCGTCTGCGGCGTCGAGAGTGCCACCGAATTTCGGAGCCACAGCCCAGGTGCCGTTTTTCGGGTCATAGATGGCGTTATTCGTGGTTGCGCCGGCTGCGAAAACCGTGCCGTTCGGCAAGAGCGGCGCCGGTCCGAGTTCAAGATGAACAGGATCGACCAAGTTCACAATGGTGTTGTTTGACGGGGTAGTCCAAGCACCGGTTGTGGGATCGTAGATTTGGTACCCCAGCTTGCAGCAGCCGCCGCTCACATAGGTATCCACGGTGAGTATTTTGCCTCCGGGCAACATAGTCCAGCCTTCTTCGTCGTTCCAGTCGAACTTGCCTGTGCCGGTGTTGGCCCAGGTAGCTGTGGTTCCGCTGAGCGTGAGGATGGCTTCTTGGGTAGTGCAGCAGTTTGCCATCATCATCTTTCCGTTCGGCAGAATGATGCTTTGCGCATCGCCGACTGTGGTCCAACCTGGAGGCGAAGTGATGCTGGTCCATTTGTTGGTGGCCGGGTTATACACTGCGCCCAGAGTGGTCCAGACCCCATTGCCGTTGTTGTATTCGCCACCCATGACGACGACTTGTCCATTGGGAAGCACCGAGGAAGCGAAGTAGAGAGGGTTGTATCCGCTTGGCAGTGTGCCGGCGCTTTTCCAGGTGCCGTGGATATAGCTACCGGTTGCGTCGGGCACCAGGCGATACCAGGGGTCAGCGTGATTTTCGAAAAAGAAGCTGTTCACCAGAACGGATCCGTCGGTGAGCAGTACAGCATGGGCAACCGCCGACGGAGGTGGTGTGCTCGTCGCGGTCCATGTTCCTGCAGTGAATGGTTCCTGGGCGCCGGCGATGCCGGACCAAACCAGCGTCATTAGCAAAGCAATTCCGAGGGTTCGGAAAACCTTCATAGGTGACCTCGTATTTAGGGTTATTCAAAACGTGGTTGTTGAAGCGAACTTCCGTTTGATCTACCTACCACACACCAGTGAAACAGTCCCCTAGGCAGGCCAACGCAAGTTGCAAAGTCGGTGGATTATACCGCGGGTTGTTGTGGTTCTGAACAATTGTCGACGAAAAAAATTACAAACATTTTGTTAAGACAATAAATGTCGCAAGAAATTGCAGATCGGGGACCGCGGGTCCGCAAAATTTTGCAACTGTTCGATTGGACGCTTTCCGAACGCGCAGACCTCGACGCGAGTTATTCCTCGTCGATCTGAGGTTCATCCTGATGCAAGTCAGCTTGCAAATTAACTTCAGGAACCTTGGACTCTCGCAACAGCCGGTTCAGTGCAGGCAAGTCCGCGGCTTTGAAGTCATTCCAGCGTTTCAACACGTCCGTGCCGTCGTGCTCGGTCTGTGTCAGTGCCTGCAGCTGTGAAGCGGTGGGTTCAGCGTCGACCTGCCAGACTTGTTGGTAGAGCGTGCTGGCCTCCCCGTTGACACGGCTGAGAGTGATATCGGCGGAGGGTGGCGTAAAAAATCCAGCCGGGGCACCGAGCAGTGCGGTGAGTTTTTTCTCGCTCGCTTCGAGGGCATCTTTGATCGAGGCACCTGCCTCGGCTCTTAGTTTTTCGATTTGCGCCTGAATGGACCGGCCCTGGAGCACAGCCAGTGTGGAATCAGTCATGACGGCCGCCATGCGCGTCTCTGCCTGAAACTTCTTTTCGAGACCGGCGGCCGGTGTTTTGACGCGAGGATCCATCTTGACCGTCAGGGGCGCCGATGATGTTTTTCCGTCGACCGCGAGTCGAACGGTGAAGTTTCCGGGCATAGCTGTCGGACCGAGAGGATAATGCGGAGTATTGTGCGGAATCGCGGCGATGGGATATTCGTGACGCGTTGAATCCGGGGCCGTATAGTGCAGATCCCATACAAAGCGGTGCATTCCCACCGCTGTCGCGAGCGCGTAAGGCTGGCGAACCCAATACAGTGGAATCAACTGCTTTTTCAATTCCTCTTCTGTGATCTCGGGCTTGTCGGTGTTCGAGACGCGTCTCACGACATGTCCTTGCGCATCGAGAATTTCGATCGCGACTGAGTTCGCTGCGGCGGGCAAATAGTAATCCACGATGGCGCCGTCCGGAGGATTGGCGGCGGCCGGTTCATCAGGTGGAAGAGGTGTGTCGGTGTTGGTGTCGCGCTCGATGCGGTAGGCGAGCGCGGGCGTAAACAGATGGACTGAATCCGCAATGTTCCTTGCGGCCTCGCGCAACGGAGCGATGTCGTCGAGAATCCAGAAGGCGCGGCCGTGGGTTGCGACAATCAGATCGTTGTCGTGAATCCAGAGATCGCGCATCGAGGTGTGCGGCAGATTCAGTTGCAGCGATTGCCAGTGATCGCCGTCATCGAACGAAACCCAAACAGCGTTTTCGGTGCCGGCGAATAACAGACCCTTGCGGACGGGATCTTCGCGAACAGTGTCGACGGGGCCGAAGTCGGGAAGGCCGGATGTGATTTGCTGCCAGGTCTTGCCGCCATCGTGCGTGCGATAGATGTAAGGATGAACGTCATTGATGCGGAAGCGACTCACCGATGCGTAGGCCGTCTGTTCGTCATAATGTGACGCAGAAATTTGCGTGACTTTGCTCCACGACGTGAGTTCTTTGGGCGTGATGTCAGACCAATTTTTTCCGCCATCGCGCGTGATCCAAAGTTGGCCGTCGTCCGTGCCGGCCCAAAGAGTTCCGACTAATTTGAATGAGGGAGCGAGTGCATAGATGACGCCACGCTGCTTTTCGGCGCCCTTGGGAACGAGGGCGCCGACGCTGGCGGGCACTCCGGGATTCTCGCGTGTGAGGTCGGGGCTGATGGTCTGCCATGAGTTGCCACCATCTGTGGTTTTGAACAGCACGTTGCTCGCGAAATAAAGAATGTGCGGATCGACCGGAGAGAACATCAACGGTTCGGTGCGATTGGTGCGGTACTTGGGGTCGCGCAGCGGAATCGGTGTTATGTTCTGCACTTGCCCGGTAGACCAATGGAATTTGGAAACCTCGGTTCTGCCGCCGCCGTACACGACGTCGGGATCGAGCGGGTCGGGAGCGACATATCCGTACTCGATGACGCCCACGGGATGCCAGTCACGAAAAGTGATCGCGCCATCGTTGCCCCGGCTGGAAATGCAGGCTGAGCCGCTTTCTTGCTGGCTTCCGCACACGCGATAGGGGAAGGAACTATCGGTGATCGCGTGGTAGAACTGCGCCGTTGGTTGGTTGTACCAGGAACTCCAACTCGCGCCGGCGTTTACGGTGATGATGGCGCCTTGATCGCTGACGATCAGAATAATGTTTCCATTATTGGGATTGATCCAGAGATTCTGGTAGTCGTCGCCGCCGGGCGCACCGCGGAAACTCATCCACGTCTTGCCGCCGTCGCTGGAACGCATCGTGACCGTGCTAACTACATATAGGAGGTCGGGATTTTTCGGATCGACTCGCGGGATGGGAAGATCGCCACCGCCGATGCGGCCTGCAGGACGGGGATCCTCGGTGATTTGCGTCCAGGAATCTCCAGCATCATCGGAACGGAAGACGTTCAGCTTTCCGGATGCTGCAGCGAGCGTTGCGTAGAGGCGGCGCGAATTGCTCGGCGCGATTGCGACGTAGATTTGAGCCAGGTCCTTCGGCAGACCATTGGTCAACGGATGCCAGGTGCTACCGCCATCAGTGGACTTGAAGAGTCCACCTCCGCTGCCGTTGAATTCGTTGTTGTCTTCCCACGGGCCTTCGCGAACTTCCCACATCGAAGCGTAGACGGTGTCGGGGCTCGACGGGTCGATCACGACATCGGAGCCGCCGGTGTTCTCGTCTTTGGAAATCACTCTCTGCCAGGTTTTCGCGCCATCGGTGGAGCGGTAGATTCCCCGCTCTTCGCTGGGGCCGTAGGGGTGACCGAGTACGGCGGCAAAAACGCGGTTGGGATCGCGCGGGTCGACGGCGAGCGCAGGAATCTGTTGTCCGTCTACGAGGCCAAGGTGGGTCCAGGTCTTGCCGGCGTCAGTGGACTTGTAGATGCCGTTGCCTACGGAGAGGTCGGGGCGATGCAGGCCTTCGCCGCTGCTGACATAAATGATGCTGGGATCTGAAGGAGCAACCGCAATGGCGCCGATCGATTGCGTTGACTCGTGATCGAAAATGGGGATCCAGGTACGGCCGTAGTCCTCCGTTTTCCATACGCCCCCGTTCACCTGGCCGACGTAAAACACATTCGGTTGGCTAGGAACGCCAACTGCAGCCCGAGTGCGTCCGCCACGAAACGGACCGATCATGCGCCAGCGCAATTCCTGGTAGGTGTTCTCTGGAACCTGAGTCCAGCCCGCGGTTGCGGACAAGATCGTTAGGAAAGACAGGACTAGACGAAGCACGGCATGAGATCGGTTCACTTGCGCCCCCTCAGACAGCCAACGGCAAACTAGCTAGGATAAACCATCAGTGCAGTGATCGGAGTGGCGCCCCAGTGGGGTTTCGAAGGTCTGCCTTTTACTGTGAGATTTTCGCCCACACCAGCCAAATTAGTTTGGTCGCTCTCTTCGGCGGCGGTTATGATGACGGGACGCTTTCCAACCCATGAGCCTTCATAAGAGTTATAGGCCTCGCAACGTTGTTGCCTTCCTGATTCGGTTTTGCCTCTTCCTCGTGCTGATCTGCGGGGTTGCGGACGCACAGACGAGTGCGGCGCCGATGACCGGCGCGTCTGATCAAGGACTCAAGCCGATTCTCACTTACATCTCTTCGGCCTGGGATACGCTCACTCGGTCCATGAACGATTGCGCGAGCGTAGTCGATCCGAAGATCAAGGTGTCACCGGTATTGTATCTGCCAGCGGGATTCGAAGAGCCAACCGCGGTAAAGAAACTGACTACCGACTGCCACGTGAACATCGAACATTTACCGCTGGAGATTCATCGCCTGGGCGAGATCGATACATCCAAGATTCAGCCGCACGGTCTGCTCTACCTTCCGGACAAATACGTGGTGCCAGGTGGTCGTTTCAACGAGATGTATGGATGGGACAGCTACTTCATCATTCGCGGGTTGCTCCAGGCTGGACGCGTGGAACTGGCGCGAGGAATGATCGACAACTTCTTTTTTGAGATTGAGCACTATGGCGCGATGCTCAATGCGAATCGCACTTACTATCTGACGCGGTCACAGCCTCCATTTCTGAGTTCGATGTTTGTCGATGTTTACCAAGCTATGCAGAAAGACGGTGGACATCCCGATAAAGCGTGGCTGGAACGGGCTTACGCTGATCTCGACAAAGACTACGGAATGTGGACGCGCGATCCGCATCTGGCAGGGGAAACGGGACTGTCGCGCTACTATGACTTTGGCGAAGGACCGCCCGCAGAGGCTGTTCAGGACGAAAGCGGCTTCTATCGCAAGGTGTCGCAATATTTCTTCCTGCATCCGGCTGAGGCCAACGATTATGTGGTGGAGACGACGCCGGGAGCAAATCAGACGATCGTGAAGCTGCCGGTTGCGGGATCGTCTTACTCCCTGCAGGTTTGTGATGTTCCCTTGACGATGGCGCGCGCGGAGTGCGAGAAGGCAAAGCAATTCAAGCTGAGCGCGGATTACTACAAGGGCGACCGCTCGATGCGAGAGTCGGGATTTGATGTGAGCTTTCGCTTCGGAGCATTTGGCTCGGCTACCCATCATTACGCGCCAGTGTGTTTGAACAGCCTGCTGTACAAAACGGAGAAAGATCTCGAGCAGATCAGCCTGTGGCTGGGGCATACTGACGACGCAAAAAAATGGAACAAACGGGCGGAGGAGCGTAAGCAACTCATTACGCACTATCTGTGGAACGATCAGCAGGGGCTCTTCTTCGACTTCAACTTCCTGACGAAGCGGATGTCTGGATATCAGTATGCATCGACGTTCTATCCGCTGTGGGCGGGGGTGGCCACGCCAGCGCAGGCCAAAGCCGTGGCGGCGAATCTGAAAGTCTTCGAACGTCCGGGCGGAGTTCCCATGAGCACCGACGAGACCGGCGCGCAATGGGATTTGCCCTACGGCTGGGGAAACATTGAGATGGTGGTAATCGCTGGTTTGCGACGCTATGGATACAACGCTGACGCCGATCGCGTCTCCTATGAGTTCCTCTCGACGGTCGCGGAAAATTTTCGGCGAGATGGAAACATCCGGGAAAAATATAACGTGGTGACGCGGTCGTCAGAAGCGCATGTCGAGCTCGGCTACGAAATGAACGTGGTCGGTTTTGGCTGGACCAACGCCGCATTCCTTGAACTGCTTCACGGTCTGCCGAAGGAAATGGTGGAGCGGTTGGACAAAGAACAGAACGAGGCGTTAACAGCAAAGTAGTGGTGTTGGTGTCACCGCAGGGCTCCGGTTGACTCACTTTTTTCATCACCCTAAGATGGAACTCCGCTCATTCGTTCATGACTGACCAGAACATGATCAACCGGACCATCTCGCATTACCGCATCACCGGCCAACTCGGCAGCGGCGGGATGGGAGTCGTGTACGACGCAGAGGACTTGAATCTTGGGCGCAAGGTGGCGCTGAAGTTCCTACCTCCGCAACTATCGCGCGACCAAAACGCCCTCGACCGTTTTCTGTTGGAGGCGCGCACTGCATCGGCGCTGAACCATCCCAACATTTGCACTATCTATGCCGTCGAAAAAACAGAAGACGGCGGAGACCTGCAATCGTTCATCGCGATGGAATTGTTGGAGGGGCAGAACCTTGATCAGAAGTTGTTGTCAGGTCCGTTGGCAATTGGGCCTTTGCTGGACGTTGCGATTCAACTGGCGGATGCGCTCGATGCAGCCCACGCCAAGGGAATCATCCATCGCGACATCAAGCCGGCAAATATTTTTGTGACTCCACGCGGGCAAGTGAAGGTGCTCGATTTCGGTTTGGCGAAACTGGCGCGGCCGGAATTGGAGATGAGAACCATCGGCGCCACGCAGGATTCGCCCAGTCCCGCAAACCTGACCAGTCCGGGCGCGACCGTGGGAACGATCTCATATATGTCGCCAGAGCAGGCGCGCGGAGAAGAACTCGACACGCGTACTGATCTATTTTCGCTGGGCACAGTGATCTACCAGATGGCAACGGGAAAGATGCCCTTCACGGGCGCAACGTCGGCCGTTGTGTTTCACGCTATTCTGGAAATCGATCCGGTCCCTCCGCTGCAGTTGAATACGGCGCTGCCGGCCAAGCTGCAGGAAATTATAGAGAAGCTTTTGGAGAAGGATCGCGATTTGCGTTATCAGTCGTCGGCTGATCTGCGCGGAGACCTGAGGCGTCTCAAGCGCGATGTAGAGTCGGGCAAGAAGAACGCGACTGCGCCTTCGGCTTCCAGCACGGTTGCCGCTATTGCGGCCCGGCCGGGATCTTCGGCGGAAGTCGTTCGTCCTTCCTCAGGTTCTGCGGTAGTTGCGACAGCCAGCCGACACAAACTAGGAACTGGGTTTACCGTTCTAGTCGGTTTGATTGTCTTGCTGGCCGCGGGGTACGGAATTTACTCGCTCGTGACGCGGCATCCGGTGCGGCCATTCCGCAATTTCACGGTGACGCGGCTGACCGAGGAAGGCAAAGCGGCTCTCGTGGCGATTTCTCCCGACGGCAAGTACATTCTCAGCCTGATGGGGGAGAGCAACGGCCAGGTAAGTCTGTGGCTGCGCAACGTTCCGACCAACAGCAATACGCAAGTGCAGCCTGCCGCCGACGTCTACTACAACGGGCTGCGATTTTCGCCGGACGGCAATTATCTTTACTTCGTGCGCAGCGACCCAGGCAATGCGGACCTTCGATATCTCTACCGCGCTCCGCTTCTCGGCGGCACTCCCGAGCGACTGGCGGAGGATGTCGATTCAAACATCACATTCTCGCCCGATGGCCGCAACATCGCTTTCATGCGCTATGACAATCCGGAGCCTGGGAAGTACCGGTTGATCGTCCGCTCGCTCGATACTGGCCAGGAGACTGCGCTTGCGACGGGACTGAACGGGCAGGCTTTCTACAATCCCGCATGGTCTCCGGACGGCAAGATCATTCTGTGCGTGGTGAATCAGCCCGGCGATGCGCTTGCGGGACTCATGGCGGTGGACGCGAGGAACGGTCAGCAGCATCTCGTGCTGAGCTCGGATTCGGGCTTCGCCTCACCAACGTGGTTGCCTGACGGGAGAGGATTGCTGGTGCTCGAGCGCAGCCGGATGTCGAGTTTTACGCAGCAGCAGATTGTTTTCGTTGTATATCCTGAGGGAAGACGGGATCCCGTGACTCGGGATACCAACAACTATTCGGATCTAAGCGTGGCGGCTAATGGGCAGGTGTTGGCGACCGTGCTCAGCGAGGATCGATGGAATCTTTATGTGACGCCTGCGGCGTCAGGCGGTGTGGATGCACGGCAGGTTGCACCGGCCGCGGCGTTTACCAATTTTTTCTGGACGCACGACGGGCGGCTGATCCACGACAAAGACAACAAGCTGAATTGGGTGAACCCCGACACCGGAGCAAAAGGCACCTTTGCAACCCTCGAGGATGCGGCTGTCGGTGA
This sequence comes from uncultured Acidobacteriaceae bacterium, assembly GCA_963722365.1. GTDB lineage: Bacteria > Acidobacteriota > Terriglobia > Terriglobales > Acidobacteriaceae > Sulfotelmatobacter. The sequence continues at coordinate 976,330 of CAVRLM010000007.1, read as the reverse complement.
CCCTTGGGAGTGTGCCGACGGCCGATACATTGTTTTTCTTCTCGGACTGCACGCAGGCAAGGGCAGCGAGAGCGTGTGGCGCGCCGATGCCTCCGGCGGCAATCTAAAACAACTCTCCCAAGGCAAACTCGACAATTATCCGGTATGCGCTCCAGATTCGCGCTCCGTGTATTTCATGGATGGCGCAACCGGCAAGGTCATGCAAGTTCCCATCGATGGAGGGACCGCCAAGACGGTGTCCGAGATGTCCATCGACGCCGGTTTCTTCGACATTTCTCCAGATGGCCGCACGCTGGCATTCGCGACGATCGATCACGCTGGCGGACACGAAGAAAAACTGGCGCTGGTCGCAACCGACACTGGGCAATTGCAGAAGCAGATCGAGTTCCAGCGCCCGCGGCGAGGCATGGTCCGCTTTTCCCGCGATCGTAAGTCAATTGTCTATCCCATCCGCGAGAACAATGCCGACAATCTATGGCAGCAACCTCTCGACGGCTCTGCCGGGAAACAGCTTACGTCGTTCAAGGCGGAGCACATCTGGGACTATCGTTGGTCGGCCGATGGCAGCAAGTTGGGGCTGGTTCGAGGACACACGGACTCGGACGTGGTGCTGATTCGCAACTCCCAGCAGTAACAGTTCAAACCTCTGACCTCAACCCCAATCTCTACCCCGCCCGGTGAAGATCCGGCACGCATGCCAACGTCGGCTGCCCCCCAAGCCAAGCGACAACGAATCTGAACAAGAACTGGCCACCTGTCAAGCCCCATCTTCCGATGCTTTGAGTGGTAAAGCAGGATTGCCCTGAAACATCAAGGGCGGCCATTGCTGGCCGCCCTCATTGTCGAATTGTGGCGTTGCGAAGCGGTGATTAGACGCCCTTGACGTTCTCAGCTTGCCAGCCCTTAGGGCCTTTGACCACGTCAAATTGCACTTGCTGACCTTCCTGCAGACTGCGGAAGCCGCTGGCCTGAATGGCGGAGAAATGCACGAAGACATCTTCGCCATTCTGGCGGCTGATGAAACCGTAGCCCTTGGCGTCGTTAAACCACTTCACTGTTCCTGTTTCCATGATGGTGCTAGTTCCTTTTTCTTTGATGTAGCGCTGAAACTTTCAGGGTCTTCTGCAGGCAGGTCACGCGCTGGGTTAAGCGGAGATGCTTGTACTGCGAAGAAACTCTTAAGTCAAACGCAATTAAATTGTAAAGAAAGTGCCCCTAAATAGCTACATAATTTGGCGCGGTGAGTGGCTAAACAGTTGATGGAGAGGATGTTATGGCCAAACACCGCCGGTCAAAAAGACGACAACTGACTTGCCACCTTTTGGCAAAGCATTCATCATCTAGACATGCGTTTACGGATTCTGCTGGTTTCGGTTTTGTTCACGGCTACAGCCTGGGCTGGGGTCGTCGACAACGTTCGCATTGCCTTATCGCAGAACAATTTTTCGGCGGCAGAGTCGGCGCTGAACGCCTATCGGAACCAGCAAGGAGTGACCTCCGAATACTTGGAGGCGTATTCGTGGATGGCGCGGGCGGCACTCGACCAAGGTCAGTACGACCAGGCGGCGGCCTATGCGAAGCAGACCCAGACAATGGCTGTGGAACAAATGAAGCGGCGTCCGCTGGACTCTGATACGCATCTGCCGATTGCGTTAGGCGCGGCGATCGAAGTCCAGTCGCAAGTGTTGGCCCACCGGGGGCAGCGGACCCAAGCCATCGCGCTCCTGCGAGCCGCGCTGCAGACTTATGGGACGACTTCCATTCACGACCGGCTACAGAAGAACTTGAACTTGCTTTCGTTCCAAGGGAAGATGGCGCCGACCCTGAAATCCGATGAATTCCTGGGAGCGAAACTGCCGCTGCCCGCGCAGCTGAAAGGGTCGCCCGTGCTGCTGTTCTTCTGGGCCCACTGGTGCTCCGACTGCAAAGGGGAAGCTCCGATCATTACGCAACTGCGTTCAGAATTTTCCGGCAAAGGATTACAGGTGATCGGTCCGACGCGCCTCTATGGGTACACAGCGCAGATTGAGCATGCCTCGGCGAGCGACGAACTGCGGTACATCGATGCCGTGCGGCATCGGTTTTATTCCGGTCTGCTCGACATGCCGGTGCCCATCAGTAAGTACAACTTCGATACCTACGGCGCATCGACCACGCCAACGCTCGTGCTGCTCGATCGCGAGGGGAAGGTGGCGATGTACCATCCCGGAGCATTGCCTTACGATCAGCTGCGGGCGGAGATTGAGAAGGTAGTGGCGCGGTAGAGACGAACCGTCTGCCGGTAAGGTCGTGCTACTCTATGCCGCGCCATGTTGTTTCTTCCAATCAGCCGCTCCTGGCTCTTCTCGCGGACTGCGCAACGTGTTTATCTTGTGAGCGCGTTGCTGGCACTGGCTTTTATTGCCACACGGATTGGCGTCCACACCGCTATAGCAGCGGCCGGCACTGGTGCGCTAAACGCTAGAGCTGCGTCTGTGGTTCGAATGCTGCTTCTTCCGGAGATTTTCGGCTCGGCCATCCTATGGATCGGCATGTGGTACTTCTGGTTCAGCTTTGATCAATCACCCTACCTGCAAAAAACGATCTGGTTCACCTTGCTGTTTTTTCTCGTTCCTTTTTCAACCGTCGGTTACTACTTCGTGGTATATCGGCGCAAGCTGTCGGCCTCGAGGGCCAACTTCGGTTAGCTATTCTGTTACTTCCTTCAGTTTTCCCGTCTTGACGTCATAGACAAACCCCCGCACCGGAATGTGCTTCGGGATCCACGGATGCGATTTCACACGCTGCATCTGTTGCTGCACGTTTGCTTCCAGGTCATCGAATGCGTGGAAGTGCGATGGTTCTTCGGCGGCCGTTCCCATCTTCTCGGTTAAGCGAGCCTTCAGTTCGTCCTCCCGTACTTTCAGCAGACCGCAGTCGGTATGGTTGATGATGATGAATTCCTGGGTGTCGAGCAGATGGTGCGAGACGATCAGCGAGCGCAGGGCGTCGTTAGTGGCGATGCCTCCCGCATTACGGATCATATGCGCGTCCCCGGGCTTCAGTCCGAGGCAATGTTCGAAGAGGATGCGGGAATCCATGCAGGCCAGCACGGCCACATGCCGCTTCGGGCGCACTTGCAACTCGCCCAGCTTGAAATTGCGCGCAAACTCTTCATTCGCTTTTAGAAGTTCATCGGCAACAGACACGGCGTCCTCTCTCGAGTTTTTCTGAATGCTTCTCCACGTTGGTTGATGTTTAGTGTAACCGTTACAATCGGCGCGTGAATCTCGATGACACGATTGTGGCGATAGCGACCCCGCCGGGGCGAGGCGGGATTGGCGTGGTGCGTCTCGCGGGGGCGCGCGCAGTCGAGATTGCGTTTCCGATGCTGCGGCTGAAGCACGAGTTGGAGTTGGGGCGTGCTGTGTTTGGGGAATTCGTGGAGCCAGTCAGACCGGCCATGGACGAAATCAAAATCCCCACCCTAACCGCAAAGAACGCTGTCAGGATGGGCCACCCAGGATCTTCAACTAACGAAACGCGCATTGACGAGGTTGTCGTCACTTATTTCGCCAAGCCTCACTCCTACACGACCGACGACATTATCGAGATTTCGGCACACGGGTCACCGGTAGTGTTGCGGCATATTGTGGAGCTGTGCGTTGCAGCGGGCGCTCGCCTCGCCGAGCCTGGAGAGTTCACCATGCGCGCGTTCCTCAACGGGCGCATCGACCTGACCCAGGCTGAGGCGGTGCGTGATCTGATCGATTCCCAGACGTTGTATCAAGCCAAGGTCGCAGCCCAGCAATTGGGAGGTGCGCTGTCGCGCCGTCTGCAGCCCATCAAGCAGAAACTGGTGGAACTGATTGCGGTGCTCGAGGCGGGGATCGATTTCGCCGAAGACGATGTGTCGGTGATGCCCAATGCCAAGATTCTGGATCAAATCGCTGCCGTCTATACATCGCTCGAACAACTTAACGCAAGCTTTGCTTATGGCAAGATTGTGCATGAAGGGCTGACGCTAGCAATCGTCGGCCGGCCAAACGTAGGCAAGTCAAGTTTGTTCAATCGGCTGGTGGAGCGCGAGCGCGCCATCGTGACCGCGACACCCGGCACCACGCGGGACCTGGTCAGCGAGACTGTTGCGATCGGCGGCATCCCCGTCAAGTTGGTGGATACTGCCGGCATTCGCGATGCACTCGACGAAGCCGAGTCGATGGGCATTCGCAAATCGATGGAAGCCCTGGCCGACGCGGACCTGGTGCTAGTGGTGCTCGATGCGTCGCAGGGTGAGACCGAGGAAGATACGGAGCTCTTGAGTCAGGCGCAGACCCGGCCGGTGATTGTCGTTGGAAACAAGAGCGATCTGGGAATCAGGAGTCAGCAGTCGGCGGTCAGGAGTCAGCAGGTTCTTACCTCGGCGATGACCGGCGAAGGCATCGACACACTTCGCGCAGAAATCTTGCGTCATATTGGCGGAGAAGCTGGAACGCCGGCGGAGTCCGGATTCCTGACCAACGTTCGCCATCAGGGATTGATTCAGGAATCGCTGGCTGCGCTGGACGCGGCGAAAAATGCTGTCACTGGGAAAGTACCGCACGAGATGCTGCTGATGGATCTCTACAATGGGCTGCGCCCGCTGGACAACATCACGGGCGCGACCACGACAGATGACATCCTCAACCTGATCTTTTCCACGTTCTGTATCGGGAAGTAGCTGCTATTTCGACAGCGCCGCCAGCGCATCCCGAAACATCGCATCGAACGTTCCGCCCTTGCCATTCTTTGCGACGACCGCGAGGGCCTTCTCAGCGGCGGCGCGCTGGTAGCCGAGATTCAGCAAAGCTGACAGCACGTCTTCTTCCGTCACGCTTAAGGCAGGAACAGAAGGCGCCGCGGTCGGGCTCACCTCTGGCAACTTGTCACGCAACTCCAGAACCATGCGCTCGGCCGTTTTCTTGCCGATGCCTGGAATGCGAGTGAGTCGGGCCACGTCGTTGCCGCGGATGGCTCCTACCATTTCGTCGGCGGCCATGCCGCTTAGGATCGTAATCGCCAGCTTGGGACCGATGCCGCTGACCGTGATCAGCTTCTCGAACAGCAGTTTTTCCGCGGGACGCAGGAAACCGTAGAGTGCGATCAGGTCTTCGCGCACGTGAGTATGAATGTATAAGGAGACTTCGGCCCCGATCGCAGGCAAGTCAGAGAACGTCGGTACGCTGATGGTGACGTCATAGCCAACGCCGGCCGTGTCGACAATGGCCTGGTTGGGATGCTTCGCCAGCAGCTTTCCACGCAGATGGGCGATCATGCTCACGCTATTGTAGCGGCAGAGAAGCAGCGACGGAGGCTCCACCCAGGATAGACACCTGCTGCTGGTGCTCTTAGAATCCAGATTGGTTCCGCGGTCTGGTCCTATGTCAGGGGTAAAACTCCGAACCCGATTGGTCATTGCGACTGCTCTGTTGGCTTGCGCCGGTCTCGCGGCCGCGCAGCAAAGCGCAGTTGATCTTGACGGCCGTGCCGTGAATCCGTTCAGCGCCAATTCCGGCAAGGTGGTTGTGCTGGTATTCCTGCGCCGCGATTGTCCGGTTTCGAGCCGTTATGCTCCAGTCATCCAGGAGATCAGCAAGCAGTATTCTGACCGGGCCAGCTTCTGGCTGGTGTATCCCGACAAGAGCGAAACGCCGGAAGCCATTCGAAAATATCTTCAGGACTACGGCTACCATCTGCCTGCTCTGCGCGATCCAGAACACGTGTTGGTGAAGCTAGGACGTGCGCAGATTACTCCCGAGGTCGCAGTTTTCGACCCAGGACACCAACTCGTTTACGACGGGCGCATTGATGATTGGTATGTGGACCTGGCACGATCGCGGCCTGCGCCAACCACGCACGAACTGGATGATGCGATCCGCGCGGCATTAGTGGGGAAGGCTGTGGCCAAGAGCGAAATCAGGGGAGTAGGATGCTACATCTCGGACCTGGAATAAGCTCGGGGCTGCGCGGAGCAGGATGGGCCCTGATTGTTTTTGCGGTAGCAGTCGGAGTGCAAAGTCTTTCGGGCCGGCCGCTTCCACGTCCATCGTCATCCGATGTCGCTCCCGTTCAAGTGACATTCAATCGCGACATTGCCCCCATCATCTTTCGAACCTGCTCGACTTGCCACCGGCCCGGCGAAGCGGCGCCTTTCTCATTGCTGACCTACTCTGACGTAAAGAAGCATGCACGGCAGATTGCAGAAGTGGCTCGGAATCGATCAATGCCGCCGTGGCTGCCGGAATCGCAGAAGTTGAAGTTTGCGGATGAACTTCGCCTGACAGACTCTGAGATCGATTCGATCGAACGATGGGTTCAGCAGGGAGAGGTCGAGGGTGATCGGAAAGATCTCCCTCCTCAGCCAAAGTTCGTCGAGGGCTGGCGACTGGGAAAGCCCGATCTGATCCTGACGGCGACGAAGCCGTTGACTCTGCCGCCGCAGGGTACCGACACCTATTGGAATTTCATTTTCCCCGTGCCGATTCAAGAAACGCGCTGGGTGAAGGCGGTCGAGATTCGTCCGGGCGACAAGCGCTACGTGCATCATGCGAACATTCTTGTGGACCGCGAGGGCGCCTCGCGCAAACGTGAAGCCGAGCCGGGCGCAGGATTTGGCGGTATGGAGATTCGCATCGAGTCGCAAGTATTTGATCCCGACAGCCACTTGCTCTTCTGGAAGCCTGGCACCATTCCATACGTTGAGCCCGAAGGCATGGCGCTGCGCCTCGACAAAGGCACCGACCTCGTTCTGAATACGCACCTGCAGCCATCGGGCAAGCCGGAGGTGATCCAGCCAAGCATCGGACTTTATTTCACGCCGCATGCTGCGACAAAATTGCCGATGCTGCTGCAACTCGAGAACGATGCCAAACTCGACATTCCGCCGGGGCAAAAAGACTTCCTGCTGACCGACGAGTTCACGCTGCCCATCGATGTAGAGTTGATGGCGATTTATCCGCACGCACACTACCTGGGGAAGGACATGCAAGCGTTGGCCACCCTGCCCGACGGCACGCAAGAAACGCTAATCCACATTCCGCAATGGAATTTGAATTGGCAGGCGGTGTATCGCTACGAGCAGCCGGTGCAGTTGCCCAAGGGAACGAAGGTGAACTTGCGGTACGTGTACGACAACTCGGAGGAGAATCCGCTGAATCCCAGGCATCCGCCGGTACGCGTCCGTGGCGGAAATCGATCCAGTGATGAGATGGGGCATTTGTGGTTGCAGGTGCTGCCGGTGAATTTTGAACCCACGCAGGGTGATCCGCGGATGGTGCTGCAGGAAGCTCTGGCGCGCCACAACATTGAAAAGAATCCCGGGGACTTCGAGGCGCACTACAACCTGGCGGCAATGCTGCAAGCCAAAGATCAACTCGATGCGGCAATCGGGGAATATCAACAGGCGGTCCGGCTGCGTCCCGAGGATGCGGCGGGAAACAACGCGCTCGGCGCTGCTCTGGTGGCCGCGGGGCATCCGGAGCAGGGAGTTGGATACTTGCAGGCGGCGCTGAAGGCCCGTCCGGAATATTTCGAAGCGCATTACAACTTGGGATTGGCACTGGCCGGACAGAACGATTTCGACGGAGCGTCGCAGCAATTTGGCCTCGCGCTGAAGTTGCAACCCGAGGACGCCAACGTGGAAGCAAACTTGGGAGCGGCGCTGGCCGAGTTGGGGCGGTTCCCGGAAGCAAAGTCTCACTTCGAACGCGCGTTGCAGATTGATCCCAACCAGGCGCTGGCGAAAGAAAATCTCGACGCGGTCAAGAAAGCAATGAGTGCGCGGTGAAGGTCAAATCCCCACCCTTCGACGAACTCAGTGCAGGCTCTCTCGCAAAACAACGCGAGAAGAGTGCGGCGCCCTTTGTGCTTTAATCCTCGGTATGCGGTCAATTCACCTTCGATATTTGTCTTTAGCGTTACTGATGGGGGCATGCTCTTTGGCTGCAAATGCGCAGCAGCCCGCACCCGTGGAAGCCCCATCTGCGATGCAGCCCCCCGCACCGCTGGAAGTGCCATCTGCAACGCAACCCCCAGTTGCCACTCCGGCTGAGTTTGTGCAGGCTCGAAAGCTGATGCAGGAAGGCAAGGCCGACGAGGCAATCGCGCAATTGGAGGGGATCGAAGCACGCGATCCGGCTACGAAGGGTCTGGCTCTGGAATTGGGGACCGCGTACTACAAGAAAAATGACTTCGCGAAGGCAATCGGGTATTTGAAAAAAGCGACCGAAGTCGATCCCGCGAACGGCGAAGCGACCCAACTGCTTGGACTGGCTTACTACCGCGGCGGACATCCGGCGGACGCGATCCCGCTGCTGGAGAAAATACAGGGGTGGTATCCGCGCGCCAACGCGGACGCATCCTACGTGCTGGGCGTGTGCTACATCCAGATGAAGGACTATCCGCAGGCGCGCAAGGCGTTCGGAAAAATGTTTGACGTCGCTCCCGACTCTGCTGCGGCTTATTTGTTCACCGCGCAAATGCTGCGTAGGCAGGAGTTCGATCCCATCGCAGAAGAATACGCGCAGAAGGCGGCGGCTCTCGACCCGAAACTTCCGCTAGTGCATTACACGTTGGGCGAGCTCTTCACCTACAAATCTCGGATCCCAGAGGCGATTGCGGAATTTGAGAAAGAACTCGCGATCAATCCGGCGCACGCCGCCACATACTACAAGCTGGCCGACGCCTATTCGCGAATTCAGAAGTACGAAGAAGCTCAGCGTTTGCTGCAACGTTCCATCTGGCTGGACCAGACCTCGACAGGACCATTCATCCTTATGGGAAAGGTGCTCGAAAAGAAAGGTGAACTGGACTTGGCGGTGACCGCCTTAAGACGCGCAGCCAACATGGACCCCAACAATCCGATCACGCATCACCTGCTGGGCCAGACCTACCGCGAGATGGGGAAAAAAGAGGAAGCGGAGAGCGAACTGAAACTTGCGGAACAACTGCAAACGAAACAAAACCCCTGACCGCGTGGCCTACAGCGCTGCTGCCTGATCGCGGCGGCGTGCTTGTATCTCAATGTAGACGTGCACCAGCGATACGGCTGCAGGGGTTACGCCTGGAATGCGCGAGGCGTGGCCAATCGTACGCGGGCGAACGCGAGTAAGTTTCTCCTGCATCTCGCGCGAGAGCCCACTAACTGAACGGTAGTCGAACCATTCCGGGATGGAGTGCTGCTCGGCTTTCTTCAGTCGATCCATGGCACGCTGTTGCTGTAGCAAATAGCCTTCGTACTTGATCTCAGTTTCTACAGACTTAAGTTCGTTGCGGGCCTCCGAAGACAGGCTCACCACCCTTCGACTCGGCTCAGGGCAGGCTCCGGACACTGCGGACACGGAGGAATTTCTGGCAAAAAACTCTGGGGCCAACTGCCTCAGGACCGGAACAAGGTATTCGACCGTCACTTCCGGACGCTTCATCAACTGCGCGAGCGTCTGACCCGTCACGGATCCTACTCCCGCTATAGCCGATTCCTCATTGCTTTGCTCCCCGGACTGACATCGGTCCAGCATCTCCGCGGTGATGCGCGTGTTCTCCAGCAACGTCCTCATCTTCGTGAGACGCTGCTGCTTCTCCTGAAAATCTGACCACGCTTCGTCGGAGATCAGGCCCACTCGTCGCCCGTGCGGGGTGAGGCGGCGGTCGGCGTTATCGATGCGCAGGTGGAGGCGGAACTCCGCTCGCGACGTGAACATTCGGTAGGGCTCGTTCGTGCCCTTCGAAATGAGGTCGTCAATGAGGATCGCGGTGTAGGCCTCAGTGCGATCGAGCACCAGCGGAGGCTGCCCCTTCACCTGCAGCGCGGCGTTGATGCCCGCCATCAGACCCTGGCAGGCTGCCTCTTCGTAGCCTGACGTGCCATTGATCTGCCCGCCCAGAAACAGGCCGGCAATCTTGCGGGTTTCAAGCGTGCGCTCCAGTTCCGTGGGATCGATGGAGTCGTACTCGATGGCGTACCCGGGACGCAACATGTCAGCGCTTTCTAGCCCCGGGATCGACTTCAGGATTTCAAGCTGAACCTCTACCGGAAGGGATGTGCTCATGCCGTTGACGTAAATCTCGTGTGTGTTTAGTCCCTCCGGCTCAAGGAAGAGCTGGTGCATCTCCTTGTCGGGAAACTTCACGATCTTGTCTTCAATCGACGGACAGTATCGTGGACCGATCGACTGGATCTGCCCACTGTACATGGGCGAGCGGTGGACGTTCTCGCGGATGATTCGATGCGTCTCCGCCGTGGTCCAGGCAATGTAACAAGGCACCTGCGAGTCGTGATGCGCAACGCGCTTGGTGCGAAAGCTGAACGGCGTAGGATCGACGTCCCCCGGCTGCTCGGGAAAGCGCGACCAGTCGATGCTGCGTCCGTCGAGTCGTGGTGGAGTGCCAGTCTTAAGGCGGCACCCCCGCAGGCCGAGCTTCTTCAAGGCCTCACCAAGGAGCACTGCGTTGGGCTCACCCGAACGTCCGGCGGGATATTGTTGCTCTCCGCAGTGAATCAGGCCGTTGAGAAACGTTCCTGTGGTGATGACGACGGCCGACGCGCCGACCGTGCGGCCGTCGCGCAGACGAATTCCAAGAACGCGGCGGCGAGGGCCTGTGGTGGTCGAGCTTTGCTCGACCGGACAGCCGATGGCCGCTGTCCCCACATGAGTCGTGGCGCTTTCTGGCTGAGGGCTGACAGCTGAAAGCTGAGAGCTGTCTTCCACAATCAGATCCGCTACTTCTGCCTGCTTGATCTTCAGATTGGGTTGCGACTCCAGCACTTCGCGCATCTTCAGGCGGTAGGCCTGCTTGTCGCACTGCGCCCGCGGAGACCAAACGGCCGGGCCGCGCGACGTATTGAGCAGGCGGAACTGGATTCCCACAGCGTCGGTAATCTCGCCCATGATGCCGCCGAGCGCGTCCACTTCGCGCACCAGGTGTCCCTTGGCGATGCCGCCAACGGCCGGATTGCACGACATCTGCGCGATCAGGTCGACGTTCAGCGTGTAGAGGGCTGTCCTCAGGCCCATGCGTGCCGAGGCCATCGCAGCTTCGCATCCGGCATGGCCGGCGCCGACCACAACTACGTCAAATTGTTCGGTGAACTGCATGTGAATCAGATGGAGCGAACCCCAGAAAATCTTTTGAACTGTTCCTTCTTTCATTCTAGCAACTTGCGGAGATCGTGATCAGCATCACTTGCTGATGTCGGCGCTTCGCTCGTATATTTGGCTGTCGAATCCAACGTGCAGGGGCGTTATGAATACTGTGGAATTCTTCAAGCAACTGGATGCACGCATCGCAAAATATGACCTGCTTTGCCATCCTTTCTACAAGGCATGGTCGGCTGGCGAGTTGACGCGCAAAGATCTGCGTCAGTATGCGCAGGATTACTACCATCACGTGGAAGCGTTCCCTTCGTACCTCGCGGCACTAGGGCTGCGGCTTGAGGATGGTGAACTACGGCGCTCCGTATTGGCAAACATGTGTGACGAGAAGGGCGTGGAAGGCCGGCCTGGAAAGGACTCGGTTCCACACTCGGAGCTCTGGCTCGATTTTGCTGAAGGTATGGGCTCCAGCCGAAATCTGGAATGGCATACTCCTGCACCTGAGATCCGGCAGTTGATCCGGCACTTTCGTCAGGTGGCCAGCGAAGGCTCGACAGAGGAAGCACTAGCGGCTTTCTACGCCTATGAGTCTCAGGTGCCCCACATCGCCAAGGAAAAAGAGCGTGGCCTGCGTGAGTCGTACGGCGCCGACGACAAGACTAGCGGCTATTTCTCGCTGCATGCAACGGCGGATGTCTACCACTCGAAAGTCTGGCGCAAACAGTTGGAAAATCGCATCGCTTCCCACCCCGAGACCGCAGACCCAGCTCTGAACGCGGCCGAGAACGCCGCACGGATGTTGTGGAAAGCGCTGGACGGGATCGACGCGCGGCGCACGGCCAAAGCGGTAGCCTAGCCCGACGGAATTGCGGTTACAAGTTTCGAGCCAATGATTCGCTAAAATCATTGGCTCATTTCTTTTTGGAGAGGAACGGACTTGGCAAGAGAGATTCCTGTAGGAGCCCGCGCCGACGCTGAAGAAACCGTCGAGTTCAAGCACACGCTCACGTCGCACCATCCCGAGTTGCCTCCGGTGTACTCGACACCCGACATGATCCGGCTGATGGAAACGGCAGCGTTTCGTGCGCTCCAGCCTTACTGTGAGGGCGATCAGATCACCGTGGGAACCTCGATCAACGTCGTACATCGCGCGGCCAGTGGGATCGGTGCCCGCATTAAAGCCGAGGCCGTTCTGGAATCCTTCGACGGACGCTTTTATACCTTACGCGTCACTGCCCGGGATGATGCTCAGGAAATTGGTCGCGGCACCGTGGGACGGGCGGTAGTCAACGTGGGGAAATTCGTCGAGAAAATGAAGAGCGGGAACCGCTGAGCGCATCCATTCTTGGTAGGTATGCCTTCCCAACAGAAAAACAAGGCGGACGTATTTCGAGCTCTTCACTCGGGCAGCGAAGTGCTGTTGCTGCCCAATGCATGGGACGTGGCCAGCGCGCGCATCGTCGAAGAGAGCGGAGTTCCAGCGATTGCGACAACCAGCGCCGGCATCGCGTTTTCTTTGGGTTATCCAGATGGAGAGAGGATCCCGAAAGAAGAAATGCTTGCCGCGGTGGCACGAATCGCCAGCGCTGTCGAGGTGCCCGTTACTGCCGATGTTGAAGGGGGATACGGAAATCGTCCCGAGGATGCCGCCAGAACTGCACGCGCCGTCATCGAAGCTGGCGCGGTGGGCATGAATCTGGAGGATGCTAGCGGCGACTCCGGTCACCCGCTTGTCGAGTTGACATTGCAGTTGGAGAAAATCCGTGCAGTGCGGCAGGAAGCAGCTCGCCGTGGAGTGCCGATTGTGCTCAATGCGCGGACCGACGTTTACCTGCTGCAAGTCGGCGATCCGGCAAAACGCTACGACGAAGCCCTCCGCCGTTTGAGTGCCTTCCGCGAGGCTGGTGCGGACTGTGTATTCGTTCCCGGTGTGCGGGATGCCGCGACAATTGGCCGCTTGGTCGCCGATCTACAATGCCCGCTGAACATTCTGGGAGGCCCCGGGTCACCTTCGGTGCCGGAATTGCGAAAGTTAGGCGTGGCGCGAGTCACCCTGGGATCGGGTCCAATGCGAGCGTCGCTCGGCCTGTTGCGCCGCCTTGCGGAAGAAGTGAGGTCGGCGGGCACCTATTCTGCGATGGAGGGTGCACCATCGCACGCCGAAATCAACGCTCTCATGAGTTCCAATCGGAAGACGAAAGCCTGAAACCCAAAACTCCAATGGTGATCGGTGTCATTTCGGATACTCACGGGCTGCTGCGGCCCGAGGCTCTCGCGGCTTTGCGAGGCTCGCACCACATCCTTCACGCGGGAGACATCGATGCGCCAGAGATTCTGGAAGAACTAGCCGCCATTGCGCCACTGACCGCCATTCGCGGCAATATCGACAGGGCTGCCTGGGCCCGCAAATTGCCGGAAACTGAAGTCGTCGAGTTCGGAGGGATTTCCATCTACATGCTGCACGATCTCGCGAAACTCGATCTGAAACCGGCAGCGTCCGGCTTCAAGGTTGTGGTCTCCGGCCATAGCCACGTTCCAAAGCAGGAGACGCGCGACGGGGTCCTTTACTTCAATCCGGGGAGCGCCGGCCCACGCCGGTTCAAATTACCGGTGACCGTGGGGAAGCTGATCGTGGAAGGCGGAAATATCCGCACAGAAATCATCAGTATCCTGGACTGAGATTCTCGGAGCGACGCTCTTCTCTGCGGGGTCATGCTGAGCGGAGCCGCCTTTCAGGCGAAGCGAAGGATATCTCGCGCATCGCTATAGGCAGCGTGACCCACGCGAGATCACTCACCCGCCTGAACTGCGCCGGATTCGGGATGAAGCCTTCGGAAAACATAGGGCTCAGTTTCTCGCGCTCCCGGTTGCTACAATCCGAGCGAGTGTCCGTCTCCCTCCAAATTGAAAAAACCAGTGGCCCAGCGCGCGTCGGACGCCTGCTCACGCCGCATGCCGAGATTGAGACACCTGTGTTCATGCCGGTAGGCACGGTTGCGTCGGTGAAGGGCGTGCCACAGGACATTCTTGAAGATCTGGGTGCGCAGATCATCCTCGGCAATACGTACCACCTCTACCTGCGGCCGGGGATCGAAACCGTGCGCCGGATGGGCGGGCTGCACGGATTCATGTCCTGGCGGCGCGCAATCCTCACCGACTCGGGTGGATTCCAGGTCTTCAGCCTGAGCGAACTGCGCAAGATCAATGAGGACGGCGTGACCTTCCGCTCGCATCTCGACGGTTCTTCCCACTTCTTCAGCCCAGAGAGCGCGATGGAGGCCCAGATCGGGCTCGGCGCCGACATCGTCATGGCGTTTGACGAGTGCACTGAGTATCCCGCGGATGCGAGCCGTGCCCGGGCTTCGATGGAGATGACGGCGCGGTGGGCGGCGCGCAGCAAGAAATATTTTGAGGAGCACAAGCAGGAAGTTCCGTGGAACCAGTACTCGGTACCCAGTATTCAGTACTCAGTGCCTGAAAGCAACGACGCTGTCAGCGCTCCTTCAGAAAACATCGATAGGACGAAAACTGACAACCGAGTGCTGAGTACCGAGTACTGCTCTACACAATCCCTCTTCGGCATCGTACAAGGCGGCATGGACCGGGCACTGCGGAAAGAATCAGCCGAGCGGACGGTCGAAATCGGATTTCCGGGCTATGCCATCGGAGGGCTCAGCGTGGGGGAGCCGCGCGAGCTGACTCGCGACGTCGTCGAGTCCACGCTGGAGCATTTGCCAGCCGACAAGCCGCGCTATCTGATGGGAGTGGGCACGCCGGAGGAGATTGTCGAGTACGCCTACCTCGGCGTCGACATGATGGACTGCGTGCTGCCGACGCGTGCGGCGCGGCACGGGCTGCTGTTTACGTCGGAAGGAAGAGTCACAATCAAGCAGGCCCGCTATGCCCAGGATTCCGGCCCGCTCGATCCAAATTGCGCCTGCCGGGTGTGCCAGCGCTACTCGCGGGCGTACCTACGACACCTTTATGCATCGAACGAAGTGCTGGCGCAGGTCTTGAACACCATCCACAACCTTAGTTTCTACCTTGACACCATGCGGCGGGTGCGGCATTCTATTTCACTTGGGGTAGAGTCCCGTTTTCTTTCTAGTGTCTGGTCAAGACCGAAACCGTAGACCTTTCCCCGGATTCAAGCCTGAGAAGCTGAAAGAACCCGGCCGAAGTCGATCTAAACCCCGTGGTGACAGAACAGCTCCCGCGCCGCTAATGAGCGCGGACGGTTTTTCGCGGATACATACGCTCCGACCTTCATATGCAATTCTTGATGGCAGTACAGCTCGGTGGTGGTGGCGGTATGGGGTGGCTCGGCATGGCTCCCCTTATCTTCATTTTCGCCATTTTTTACTTTCTGTTGATCATGCCCCAGCAGCGCCGCCAGAAAAAATGGCAGGCGATGCTCGACCAACTCAAGACCGGGGATAAGGTCACCACCAGCGGGGGCCTGCGCGGGACCATCATGGCGCTCAAGGACGACAGCGTTCATTTGCGCGTGCCGCCAAACAATATCGTCGTGGAAGTGACCAAGGCCTCAGTGCTGCAGGTGACGACTACCGAGGAAGAAGTGAAGACCAAATAAGTGGCTAGTGGTCCGTTGCTGAACTGACCACCGACCGCTGGCCACAGACCACTCTTTTCATATGACCAAGAATCTCCTCTATCGACTTCTGATTATCGTTGGCATCACGCTCATTTTCCTCTTTGGAATGTTCGGCATTCCCAAGAGTTTCTCCGGTCAGGGATTGCTCGCGGCGCTGACGGATCACATCCACTTGGGCCTCGATCTCAAGGGTGGAACGCACCTGATTTTGCAGGTGCAGGTGAACGATGCCGTCAACGTGGTGGCGCAGAACGCCATGGAAGTGCTCAAAGATCAGCTGCGCAACCGTAAGATTGATTATTCCGACATTTCGCAGCCCGACCAGCAGAACAACCCAGATCATTTGGTCGTCAAGGGTCTGCAACCAGCATCGCGCTCTGACTTACTCTCTATCGTGCAGGAACGCCTGCCCGAGTTCGACGTCACCGGTGGTCCGAACAATTCCTGGAATTTGTCGATGAAGCCTTCCGCCTTAACCGATCTAAAGAATAAGGCGGTTACGCAGGCCATCGACACCATCCGCAACCGCATTGACGCGCTCGGCGTCAGCGAGCCCACCATCGAAGAGCATGGCCTGGGGCAGTACCAGATTCTGGTGCAACTCCCAGGCGTTGACGATTCCGGGCGCGTGAAGGACATCATGCAGTCCACCGCCATGCTTGAGATCAAGCAGTCTCTTGGTGGGCCGTATCCGAGCGAACAGGCGGCGATGCAGGATAAAGGCGGAGTTCTGCCCGCCGATGCGATCCTGCTTCCCGGGCATTCCATGCCGGGAGCCGAGACAGAGGGGCAGGCGTGGTATCTGGTGTCCCGTATTTCCGCGGTTAGCGGCAAAGATCTCCGCGATGCGCAGGCCAGCCGCGACCAGAACGGACAGCCCAGCGTGAGTTTCACCCTGACTGGCGAAGGTGGACAGCGGTTCTACAGCTTTACTTCCTCGCATGTCGGCGACAGCCTGGCTGTGGTACTGGACAACAAGGTTCAAGAAGTGGCCAACATCAAGGAACCGATTCGCGATCGCGGCGAGATCAGCGGCGGACGCATGAGCGAGCAACAGTCGAAGGATCTTTCCATGATCCTGCGATCAGGTGCATTGCCCGCCAGCATCAAGTACCTGCAAGAGGAGACCGTGGGACCGTCGTTGGGCGCGGATTCCATTCGATCCGGCGTGCTGGCGACAATCATCGGGATGGTGGCCGTCCTGATTTTCATGTTGGTGTACTACCGCGGCGCAGGGATTAACGCTGACTTGGCGCTGATCATGAATTTGATCATTTTGCTGGGTTTCCTGGGTTGGTCCACCATCGCGGGGGTGAATGTCGCCCTCACCTTGCCCGGCATAGCTGGCGTGATTCTGACGGTCGGCATGGGCGTCGATTCCAACGTGCTGATCTTTGAGCGCATTCGTGAGGAACTGCGAAATGGCAAGACGCCACCCTCGGCGGTGGATCAGGGCTTCAGCCACGCTTGGATCACGATTGTGGATACACACGTCACGACCATTCTTTCGGCCGCAATTCTATTTATTTTTGGTACAGGGCCGGTGAAGGGTTTCGCTACGACGCTTACGTTTGGCTTGCTGGCGAACCTTTTTACTGCCGTCTTTGTGTCACGCACGATTTTCGACTGGGTGCTCAGCCGCAAACAACGCGGAGAAGCGCTCAGCATTTAGGCGGTTGGATTATTTTCGACAAAGTTTCCATAAGCCATAGATAGATAAGGGGATAGAGAAACCCGTGGAGTTCTTTCGCAATACCAACATCGATTTTCTCGGCAAGAAGTGGTACTTTCTCGCCTTCTCGCTGATCTTCAGCGTCGCAGGCGTGTTTTCCATGTTGTTCTGGCACGGCATCCCGTGGGGCGTCGACTTCCGCGGAGGAACCCTGGTCTATGTGAAGTTCTCGCACACGCCCGACGAAAATGCGATCCGAGCCGAATTGGATCGTGCGGGCTTGAAGAATTTCAAACTGCAGCGTTTGGGTGCGGCCTCCAACAACGAGGAATTGGTCGACCTCGATGTTCGTGAAACCAGCGAGCAGGCTCTCGACCAAGGCAAGCTGAAGATCATTCAGGCGCTGGAAACCAACACTCCCGCCGGTAAGACCGACCTGAATAACGCGAGCTTCCTGACCATCAAGAATTATTTGATGGAAAAGGACCCGCTACGCGCGGGTTCCGAGGCCGATAAGAGATATTCGGCCCAAGCCCAAGCGATGGTGGATTACCGGGAGAAATTCCAGGGCGGTGTGCTGAATTCCGCTGACCAACTGAAAAGTGCTCCGGGAGTAGATCCTACGGTAGTGGCTTCGCTTCCGGATGGCTTCTTCCTTTCTGATTTTCGGGTACGCGATGTCCAAATCATCGGACCCCAAGTGGGCGGCCAGTTGCGCACCCAGGCCGGATTAGCCACGCTCTATTCGTTGTTAGGGATGCTGGTTTATCTGGGTTTCCGCTTTGAGTGGATTTACGGCATTGCGGCTGTGGTCACGGTGTTTCACGATACCCTGATCACCGTAGGAGCGTTTTCCCTTACCAACACCGACATCACCCTGACCGTGATAGCCGCCATTCTCACCCTGATTGGTTACTCTAATAACGACACGATCGTGGTATTTGACCGGATCCGGGAAAACATTAAACTGATGCGGCGCGAGAAACTGTCGGAAATCGTCAACCGTAGCATCAATCAGACTTTAAGCAGAACCATCTTGACAGCGGGCCTTACCTTCCTTACCGTACTCGCACTATTCTTATTCGGCGGCGAGGTGCTTCGTGGATTCAGCCTCGCGCTGGTAATCGGCATCTTAATCGGGACTTACTCTTCGATTGCGATCGCCGCTCCCATCCTGGTGGCATACCAGGATTGGCGGATCCAAAAAGGCAAGCGACCGGTCGCCATGCCGGGCAAAGCTAGGTAAGTTACCCTATGGCGCGGTGGCAATGATTTGCGTTACGCCTTCTTATGTAGCAGTTAGAGGGAGTCTCTTGGAACGCCGTTCGGGCTTCGGTAGCCTGGGCGACGGACAAA
The DNA here is from genome assembly GCA_963722365.1 of uncultured Acidobacteriaceae bacterium. Taxonomy (GTDB): domain Bacteria; phylum Acidobacteriota; class Terriglobia; order Terriglobales; family Acidobacteriaceae; genus Sulfotelmatobacter. The sequence continues at coordinate 957,579 of CAVRLM010000007.1, read as the reverse complement.
GAAACTGGGAGCAAAGGGGAATTGGTCGGTGTCTAAGTTTCCGTAGGGTCTGAAAGATGTAGGGGAGAATCCAATGTTTGAAGACAGCCTTATCGAGTCCGGCGGCAGGCTCAAAACCAAGCGGGGATGGACTTCCATCGTCTCGTTTGCCATCCAGATCATGATCGTGGGTGTCATGGTCCTGATTCCGCTGATTTTCACGGAAGCCTTGCCTAAGGGGCAAATGATGTTCCTTCTGGTGGCCCCCCCACCGCCTCCACCACCTCCACCGCCAGCAGCCGCGGTCGTGCAGCACGTCAAGCAGATTCAGACCGATATCGTGAACGGCGAGCTGCGCACGCCTACTAAGATTCCGCAAAAGGTAAAAATGATTCAGGAAGATGAAGCTCCTCCGCCGACCATGGCGGCGACGGGCGTCGTGGGCGGCGTTCCGGGTGGAGTTCCGGGCGGATCGATGGGCGGCGTGATCGGCAGCGTTTTGAGCAGCACGCCGGTCGCTGTGCCGAAGATCGCTACCCCGCAGCGCGTGCGCGTTTCGGGCGGCGTTTCGCAGGGTCTTTTGATCCGCAAGGTTCCTCCGACTTATCCGCCTCTCGCCCGCCAGGCCCGTATTCAGGGCGTGGTCGTGCTGCAGGCGCAGATTAGCAAGGAAGGCAACATCGAGAACCTGCAGTTGATCAGCGGACACCCAATGCTGGCCCCGGCCGCGATCGAAGCCGTGAAGCAGTGGAAGTACAAGCCGTATCTGCTGAACGGAGAGCCGGTCGAAGTCGATACGCAGGTACAGGTGAATTTCACTCTCGCCGGGGGCTAAACTCCCCAGCAGGGTGCTGTTGGTATTTGCTCCTAGAAGTGTGCATGGCCCTCCCCTTCCCACCTAAATCCTGGTGGCCGGGAGGGGCTTTCAGAAGCCCGGCCATGGCCGTTGTATCGCGATGGTGGTTCGCAAGCGAGGCCAGCCGGGTTCGTGCATGTGTAACCGAGACGCCTCAGGGCCGCCCGGAATCAAAATTCTTTTCTGGCGGTTGGCACAGTAAAGCGCATCAAAGTGTCCAATTAAGTAGAGAGTTCCGAGGAGGGAAAGCAACTCATGTTTGCAACTCATGTAGCAGCAGACGTTCTCAATCACGTTCACGTCGCAGCCACCTGGATGGTCCAGGAAGGCGGCGGCGCCATGGCGACCGATCCCTTGGGCTTGTGGAAGGCAATGGGATGGGTTGCGCGAACCGTCGTCATCATCCTGTTCATCATGTCGGGTTGGTCCATCGGCGTGATGATCGATCGCTGGATGGCCTATAGCGCCGCCCGCAAACAATCTCGCGCCTTCGCTCCTGCCGTGGCTGGAGCTCTCCGCGATGGTCGCATCGATGAGGCCATCAAAGTCGCCGAGCGCAACAAGAAGAGTCATCTGGCCAAGGTTGTTACCGCCGGCCTGATGGAGTTCAAGGCTCACCAGGATTCTCCGGGTGCTATCCCTGGCGAAACCATTGAAGCCTCCAAGCGCGCTCTGGAACGCACCGAAGCCATCGTCCACGCCGAACTGAAGCGCGGATTGGGTGGTCTCGCCACCATCGGCTCGACCGCTCCCTTCGTGGGACTGTTCGGAACCGTGATGGGCATTCTGAACGCCTTCATCGGCATCAATAACTCGAAGGCCACCGGTCTGGCTGCAGTCGCCGGCGGTATCGCGGAAGCGCTGGTTACGACGGCTATCGGGCTGCTCGTCGCCATCCCGGCCGTCATGATGTTCAACTATCTGACCGGTCGCGTGGAAGCGTTCGACGTGGAGATGGACAACTCGTCGAGCGAACTGATCGATTACTTCCTGAAAAAGCGCGGCGACGTTCGCCGGTAAGACACGCTCGGTCTGATTTCCGCAGTGAGTTGCTTGTCCGGCGCTGGAGTTTTCCAGCGCCGGGCCTTCCCAACTAAAAGCGGAGAAGCTCAGAACTCCGGACCGCGGCGGGGAAGTACAGGAGATATCTAGCTATGGCAATAGCAAAACGGGACGAAGGCTCGAAGGTCAGTTCAGACATCAACGTCACGCCCATGGTGGATGTGATGCTGGTCCTGCTGATCATCTTCATGGTGGTCACGCCCATGTTGCAGAAAGGCGTCAGCGTCGACATGGCAAAGGTGGATAACCCTACGCCCATGGAAGATGCTGACAAAGAAGACGCCCTTTTGGTTTCGATCACGCGAGACGGTAAGGTCTATTTCGGTACCGAGCAGATTACTACCGATAACCTGACCACGAAGGTGAAAGATCGCCTCGCCAACAAGCAGGACAAGCGCGTGTACGTGAAAGCAGACATGCGGACTCGATTCGGTGGCGTTGTGCAGGTTGTAGATAGCGTTCGTGCCGCCGGAGTAGACGATCTTGGCTTGCTCACGGATCAGAGGAAAACTGGTCCTGGTGCCCCACCGGCTCCGGCTACGCCGGCGCCTGGCCAATAGAGGAGAACGACCATGGGAATGGCAGTTGGCCCGAGCGGAGGCCAAAGTGCAAACATCAACGTCACGCCGCTCATTGACGTATTGCTGGTGCTGCTGATCATCTTCATGGTGATCTCGCCGGTAACTCCGAAAGGGTTGGACGCGCTGGTTCCTCAGCCGCCACCGCCGAATGCACCCAAGAACGTAAACCCTGACCGTACCATCGTTGTGCAGTTAATCGACCGCGGCGCCGGGCAGGAACCGGGCGTCAAGATCAACAACGAAGATGCGACTTGGGACAACCTGCAGGGACGTCTTACTGATATTTACAAGCAACGCGCGGAAAAGGTCATGTTCGTAAAGGGCGATGACGCTATCCCCTTTGCCAATGTCGCCAATGTGATTGACTTGGCCCATGCCGCTGGCGTGGATAAGGTCGGTCTGATTACCGCAAAGATCGAAGCGGGCAACTAAACCGCCCGTCCGGCAAGCCCGGAGCGCGTAGTTTTCGTTATTGGCCCACTGCACGGAGGCGTACTGCTTCCGTGCTGCCGCGGCCCGCGCTTGTCAAATCGGTGTCTCTGGGCCTAGGATGCTCTGTCGAGGGAGACTTATACCGCAATGAATAAGAACGTGAAACTCATTACGCTGGCGGCAGTCACGCTGGCGCTCTTCTCCTCTGTGGGATGCAACAAGCTCAAGGCACGCGACCAGCTCAACAAGGGTGTGAAGTCATACAAGGATAACCACTACGAGCAGGCCATCGACCACTTCCAGCAGGCGGTTCAACTGGATCCCACCTTAATTAACGCTCGTATGTATCTGGCCACTGCCTTTGTCTCGCAATACATTCCTGGCGTCGACTCCCCTGATAATCTCCGCACGGCTCAGCAGGCCATCGACGAATATCAGAAGGTCATCGACGCGAATCCTACTCGCGAGCAAAAAGTAAATAGCGCGAAAGGTATTGCTTACCTGTACCTGAACATGAAGAAATGGGACGATGCCAAGAAGTACTATCGCATGGCGTCGGAATTGGACCCGAACGATCCTGAGCCCTATTACTCGATCGGCGTGATCGACTGGACCGCATGCTACCAGCCTCGCATGGAAGAACGCGCTAAGTTGGGCATGAAGCCGGAAGAGAACCTGAATCCGAAAAATAAAGATCAGATGAAGGTCTGCACCGAATTGAAGACTAAAAACGCCGGTGCTATCCAGGAAGGCATCGACAGCCTCAACAAAGCGATCCAGCTTCGTCCTGACTACGACGACGCCATGGCGTACATGAACCTGATGTACCGTGAGCGCGGCGATGTGGAATGTGACGATCTGGCCGCTCGCGCGGAGGATCTCAAGACGGCGGACCATTGGGTCGACGAGACACTTCGCGTGAAGAAAGCCAAAGCCGAAAAGGCCGCGCAGAGCCAGGGTGGCGGCATCACGGTGGATCAGCCGAAATAGTTTTTCCAACTCGCAATCTTAATTCCGAGCCTCTTTCCCTGGTGAAGGAGGCTTTTCTATTTCCTGGTTTGCGATTCCCGTGTGGTGCGGCAGGATGAAACTTCCCAGGTATGCTGGTTCCGCAGTAACCTAGTCGCGACCTCATTCAACCGTCGATCACAGTGCGCGTGAGCGAGCGCCCCCGGAGCATAAATGGCCCTGAAAGCAACGTTAAGAAGGCTCGCTGATGGTCACGGCTTTCTATCGGTCTTGCTGAATTTTCAGCGGCTCGCACACGGTTATCAGCCGATCTTTCTTGACTACAAGGTTGAGGCAGTCCCGCGCTACGGCTATGGCAAGCCCGCGCATCCCGAACTAACCCGCATCCTGGCGAGCAACGATGTTGACTATGCGAAGCTACTTGCTCAGTTTCTCAGTTTCTCCGATAAGCTGTTTCGCATTTCATTGCGCGAGCCCAGGGAATCGCCCGAGCCCTCGTGGCTTCACGATTGGCTGGACGGATTGGACACATTTGCCCTTTACGGATTCGTGGCGGCTGGAAAGCCAGCGCTGTATATGGAGGTCGGCTCCGGATATTCCACGAAAGTGGCTCGCCGCGCCATCAAAGATCACACTCTGCATACAAAAATCGTTTCGATCGATCCGCATCCGCGGGCCGAGGTCGACAGTGTCTGCGACGAGGTAGTCCGGCAGCCGCTTGAGAAGTGCGACCTGAAGATATTCAATCGCTTGCAAGCCGGCGACATTCTGTTCATGGACGGTTCCCATCGCACCCTGATGAATTCCGATGTAACCGTTCTATTTCTGGAAATTCTTCCGCGCCTCAAGTCCGGTGTGCTGGTCCATCTGCATGACATATTCCTGCCGCTGGACTACCCGCCGTATTGGGATCTCCAGTACTACCCGCACCGCTACTGGTCAGAGCAATATCTGCTTGCTGCCAGCCTGCTGGCCGAACAAAGCGCGTACGACATCATTCTGCCCACTCACTACATCAGCATCACAGATCATCTGGAACGCGCGCTGGACAGTTTCTGGAACGACCCGCGTTTAGCCGAGGTTCCCAGGAGCGGCACCTCGTTTTGGATTCGAATGCGCTGAGCCCACTGCGATTTTCGGCCAGAGCGATTTTTCCGGTCTCTGTGGTTCACGCTCTCGGTTGTTTCTGCAGCGTGAATATCACAAAGGTGTATTCCAGCCCATAGGCATCCCAACGAATGGGCCTCTCCGTGCACTCCAAGTCGAGCTCCTCGATAGGCATCAGACCAATGCCTTGCGCCAGAGAAATAGCGGCCTGAACCTCAGGCTTCGAGAAGATTCGCACCGGAGCTCCGTGCGCCAGCATTCCCTTTGTGTCGATCGGCGTAGGGAAGTAATCGGTGGAAGTGATGAGCGCGCCACCAGGTTTGAGCAGGCGATGCATCTCCCGAAAGTAGCTCTCCAGCGGCACGCCATGCTCAATAACGCTCAGGCACGTGATGGCGTCGAAAAATTCATCCGGAAATCGAGCCCGCGTAATGTCGCCGGGCAAATAACGAATGGGCCCGCGCCGCGCCGGGTCGGTGAACGAGAGATTGATTCCGTAAAGATTGCGGTAACCGTAGACAAACAGCGCAGGCAGCACGTTGCTGTAGAACTCGCCGCCCGCGTCGAGGATGCAAGCAGAAGGCGAGGTACGCGCCAGAATCGTCGAAACCGCCGCCAGATGGTCCCAGTTTTTCTCCGGCCCGCGGTGCAGCGGCACATGAAGCTTGCGGGCATTTTCATACGCGGCCAACCACTCCGCCCTGTTCTTGAGCGTTCCGTTGGCAATGTGCGGTCCCGGGTTCCCCGCGAGGCGACCTGCCCCAAACTTCATTCTGAGGAAAAAGCGATACAGAGTATCCGACCGAAGAACCGCGCTATTAATCCGACGAAAGAATCGCCGCGAAGCCGGAATCGTGTCACTTGAGTTCTGCTGCGACTGTGCGCGTTCAGCCACGAGGTTACTACGATAGCCGCCGAACAGATGGTTTGCAACTCGACACTGACGACGTATTGAGGAGTCACTCTGCGCTCAGCGAGGGCAGTTATAATCGCGGCTGAATGGAGAGCTCGTCTGCTGTCAGCGTGGTGGCCACTGTTCTCAATGAGGTGGCGGACATTGACCGGCTAATCACCAGTCTCATGACGCAGACGCTTGCTCCCGCCAAGGTGATCATCGTAGACGGCGGCTCGAGCGATGGCACTTGGGAATACTTGCAGGCTGCCAAAACGAAATACCCGACTCTCCTTCCCATCCGCGACGAAACTTGCCGGCTATCACATTCTCCCGGCCCTATCTCTCGCGGACGCAACGTCGCAATTGCCGCGGCGTCTTCTGACATCCTTGCCTGCGTCGACGCCGGTTGCACCTATGAACCGGAGTGGCTCGAAAGACTCACCGCTTCGATTAGGATCGGGGAAGCAGAGTACGCCCTCGGCGGCTCATGTATCGATCCTGATCACCGCACGACCTGGGATATCGCGTCCGCGCCCTTCTTCGGCGTAAAACTCAACCCGGATGCGAAAACGAAATCCTGCACGGCACGCTCCATGGCTTTCCGCAAGGAAGTCTGGCAACGCGTCGGCGGATTCCCTGAGCATCTCCTTCTCGGTGAAGACACAGTTTTCGACCTGAAGGTTCGCACCCTCGTTCGTCCGACATTCGCAGAGCGCGCCAAAGCGTTCTACCGCCCCGGCTTCAGACTTGCGTCAGCCCTCAGACAACTGGCTCGCTACTCCGTCAGCGACGGCGTTGCGGGAGTGCGTCCCGCGCGCCTGATGCGTAATCTATCTCGCTGCCTGTTGGAGATTGCCGCCGTCCTGCTTGTGAGCCATACCGTAATTCCATTGCTGTGCGTTCTCGCCCTTGAAGTCTATTACGCCTTCCGTCTCGACTGGCGAGACCTTCGTGCCGCACCTCCGCCGGCATGGGCTGCGCGAATGTTGTTTTCACTGCTCGTTCCCTGGATGGTTGCGTTGAATCAAATCAAGGGAGCAATCACCAAAACGAGCCAACCGAACCCACAGAATCTCACCTGATTCGCTGGCAGCCCAAGCTATTGCTTGCTGTAAAGACGTACTTCGACTCTGGGAAACTGCCATCGCTGTAGCTTCGGAAAGGATTCGGGAAGAGTCTGCGTCAACATAGCGGTCGTCGGATCGTATCCGCGCACCGGTTGATTGTTCATCAGCATCACCCAGAGGCGTGGATGACTGGAAGCTGCCGAGTGCAGGAGCTCCGCGCTGAACTTGCCTGTGAAGTCACGATAGTCGAGACCTGCTCCGTGATGAGGGAAGAGAATTTCCGGACCCAGTTGCGCGGTGAAATTTGGGCTGGCCGTATTCTCCCCGGCGCGCAGCGAACGAAAATATTCATACGGCAATCGCGTTGCCGGAATATAGAAGATGATCGCGTCCCCAGCGTGCGCCTGATCGAGCACGAAGTCGGTTGCGGCGCCAGCAGCATCGCGCTCGGTATCGAAGTCGTGACCGTAGACAAAAAAAACTCCCTGCAACGAGAGCAGCAGGATCCCGGTCAGCGTTGCCCCCAGCAACCACGATTGGCGAATCCGCAACAGCCCAGCTGCCACGAGAATTAGCAGCCCAGGCAAGCAAAAGATCATGTAACGTGCCAGAAAGACCGGACGGGCGAAAGATAGCACGACCGTCAGCAAAACCGGGAACAAGAGCCACAGTAGCAGGAACTGGCACCGCCAAGTCTCCCAAGCCTGATTGCGTGCGAGCAGGTGCTTCCGCAATGGCGCGACGGCGGCGACGCAGGCAACCGCGTAGATTCCCGCGAGCGCACCATTACGGCCGCCTGCCAGGTGTTCGAAGAACTCCACGACATCGTGCAGCCCTGGTCGAGGAACCCAGCGAATTGGACCCGCCCCCGTCTTAGCCACAAAGATCAGCAAAGGCAAAACGGCTAAACCGATCGTGATCCAGGCTCGCCGCAACTGGGCGTAGCCATCGCGGTTGGATTCGCCGGTGCGAGAACCGGGACTTTCCGGCCAGCGAAACACCACCCAGTGCGCCGCTACCAGCAGCAGCGCATAGAAATGCGCGTAAACCGCCAGAATGCTCGCCAGGATATAACCGATTTGGGTGCGCCGCGAAGGCTGCCGCACCCAGGCAATCAGAAATCCTGATGACAGCGTCGCCAATAGCAGAAAGAGCGAATAGCTGCGCGCCTCTTGTGCATAGCGCACACTGTACGCGTTAAACGCGAACAAGACGCACGTGATCAACGCGACTCGCCGGTCATACAGCATCCGCGCGACCCAATAGATTGCTGGCAGGGTAGCGACAGCCATTAACACGGAGAGGCTGCGGATGAAAAATTCGTTGTGGCCGAAATGCAGCCAGGCACTCAACAGCACGTAATACAGAGACATGTTGGCTTCCCGCCACCACATCAGGTGCAGAAAGTTGCGCCAGTCCAGCCACGCGATCTCCACGCTGAAGCACTCATCGGACCAGAAGGGCTTGCGGGAGAGATTTGCCAGGCGCAATGCCATGCCAAATGCAAAAAGGAGCAGAAGGGTAATCCAGTGAACTGCGCGGTGCGCGTTCGCCTGTTTCGGTGAACCACTCGTTCGTTCATTCACCGGGGCTGCGGGCGGGAGCATTTTGTGTGTTGGGTCCGTGAATTTCCAGATGGTACGATCAAAATCCGGCGCCAGCTTACAAGGCAAGGCAGCCGGCGGGCGGTCCATTTACAATATCCGGTTCGTTCGAAGACCGCTACCGCATAGTCGACGTATATGTTCAAAAAGATCCTCATCGCGAATCGTGGCGAGATTGCCGTGCGCATCATTCGCGCCTGCCATGAAATGGGAATCGCGGTCGTCGCGGTCTATTCTGATGTGGATCGCGCCTCGCTGCATGTGCGCAAAGCCGATGAGGCTTATCCGATTGGGCCCGCCGCCGCATCCGAGTCGTATCTCAATATCCCGAAAATTCTTGACGTCGCCGCGCGATCCGGGGCCGACGCTATCCATCCCGGATATGGTTTTCTTTCCGAGAACGCGAAGTTCGCCCGAGCATCTGCTGACGCGGGCGTGAAGTTCATCGGGCCTACGGCTTCTGCCATGGAGGCCATGGGCTCGAAAACGCTTGCCCGCCAGGCCATGGAGCGCGCAGGCGTGCCCTGCGTCCCCGGCACGTCCCGCGGCCTCGAGTCCTTTGAGCAGGCCGAGCAGATCGCAGCCCGTATCGGTTTTCCCGTAATGCTGAAAGCGGCAGCCGGCGGCGGGGGGAAAGGCATGCGTTTGGTACACGCCCCCGCAGAACTGAAGTCGGCGCTCGAGGGCGCTCGCAGCGAGGCAGAACGTTCGTTCGGCGATAGCGAAGTCTACATCGAGAAGGCCATCGTCAATCCTCGCCACATCGAAATGCAGGTTCTGGCCGACGAGTACGGGAACACCGTGTACCTCGGCGAGCGTGAGTGCTCTCTGCAGCGACGTCATCAGAAGGTAGTCGAGGAGGCGCCCTCCCCACTCGTCGATCCCGACATGCGCCGCCGCATGGGCGAGGTTGCGGTTCGCGTGGCCCAAGCCGCCGGATACACCAACGCCGGTACGGTTGAATTCCTGGTCGACGAGCAGAAGAATTTCTACTTCCTCGAGATGAACACGCGTTTGCAGGTGGAGCATCCGGTGACCGAGTTGGTCACTGGCCTCGACCTCGTTCACCTGCAGATTCGCATTGCGGCCGGGGAGCGGTTGCCCTTCACTCAGAGTGAAGTGATGATCCGTGGACATGCCATCGAGTGCCGCATCTACGCCGAGGATCCCGACAACAATTACTTCCCCAGCCCCGGAAAGATCACACTGCTGCTCTTGCCCTCAGGGCCGGGAATCCGGCGCGACAGTGGGATGTACGAAGGCTGGACCGTTCCCATCCACTACGATCCGCTCCTAGCCAAGCTAATCGGCTACGGTACAGACCGCGAACAAGCCATCAGTCGCCTCACGCGCGCTCTGAACGAGTATTTTGTGGGCGGGATCAAAACGAATATCTCGCTATTTCGGCGTATCCTGAGCGACCCGGACTTTCGTGCGGCAAAGCTTGATACCGGGTTTCTCGATCGCCTCTTGAAACAGAAACCATTTGAAACTCCAGCGGACCCCAAGGCCGCTGAGGTCGCGGTGATCGCGGCCGGAATATTTGCCGTGCTGGGCCCGGCCGCTGCCGGCGCCGGCGAGCAAGTTGCCGCCAGTGATAATTCGAGTAGTAGACCGAGCCATGCGTCCAACTGGAAAATCGCAGCCCACAAAGAGGCAACGCAATGAGCCGCAAAAATTGCCCAGGCGACAAGCCATTAATGACTGACTACAGCTTCGAATGACCTACGACATCGCCATTGACGGCAAGCATTACCGCCTCGAACTCATTCGAGTCGAGGCCCGCTGGTCATGTTGCCTCGACGGACGTGACGTGGAAGTCGACGCGGTTTTGGCGCGGCCTGATGTGCTTTCCTTGTGCATCGGCAATCATGCCTACGAAGTGAAGTGCGAACGCGTCGCCGGCGAAATGCATCTCTGGGTGGGCGCCGCTCGTTTTGCCGCCGAGGTCCGTGACCCGCGCTCCTTGCGCGGTCGAGTGCGTGCGGTGGATGATCAAGGGCCAAAGAAATTGACCGCCCCCATGCCCGGCAAGATTGTTCGGGTTCTGGTAAGTCAAGGCACAGAAATCGAAGCCGGGGCAGGTGTGCTGGTGGTCGAGGCGATGAAGATGCAGAATGAAATCAAGTCACCAAAGAAAGGTACAATTCAGAAGATTCTTGTGAGTGAAGGGGCCGCCGTGAACGCCGGAGACGTTCTCGCGATTGTCGAATGACGCGCCCGTTAAGCAACTGGAACGCTACCGCTCCAATCCATTACTGTCGAGCACTCGCTTAGCGTAGTAGTTTTCTGCTTTTGCGGAATCCCGCAAGACTTCGTAATACGCGGCCTTCAGCAACTGCTCGCGGCGGTCGTGAAGCTGCGAGCGGATGGCCTGCTGCACACGGGGATCCGACAATTCGCGCTGCCCGGCCGGTTCCTTCGCAACCAGTTTTACGATACGAAATCCCTTCAGGCGGTTCGCCGGATCCACCACTGTAATCACGGGGCTGTACTGTCCCGGTTTCAACTTCATCACCGCTTCACGCGTCGCCGGATCGGCGCCTTTGAGTCCAGACTCGGGCGTGGTTCCCAGATCGCCACCGTTGCCGGCGGTTTCGGGCTCTTCCGAATATTTCATGGCCAGCGTAGCGAAATCGTCGCCGCTGTCCAATCGATTGGCAATCATCTGGATCTTCTTGCGCGCCTCAGCCTCGTTCTGGGCTTTGTCGTTTTGGTTCTGCGCCTGCGGATTGGGGGCGGGAGTCACTAGGATCTGCGCCAAATGGTACTGCGGTTCAATCAGGTTGAATTCAGCCTTGTGCGCGTTGTAGTAGTCGGTGATGTCCTGATCCGTGACCGTAATTTTGGAAGATACCTCTTTGTTCATCACTTTTTCCAGCGTGATGGAGCGCCGGATGTCACGTTTGAAATCCGCCAGGGAAATCTTCTTCTCCAGCAGACGCTTGGCAAACTCTTCTTCGGAGGAGGGAGACTTGATCTCGTTATATTTTCGGTCAACCTCTTCCTCGGTCGCCAGCAGGCCGAGTTTCTCGGCGCGACGCATCACGATTTCGTCCTCGATGAGTTGATGCAGGATGTTCAGGCGAAGCGCCGTGGCCTGTTCGCCGGTCGGCTTCTGCTGGGCCGAAGCGACCTGGTTCTCATAGTAACTGTCGACATCCGACTTTAAGATCTTTCGGCCATCCACCGTAGCCATCACGTCGCTACCGGCCTTTGCATTACAGCCTGCCAGAGTCGCCAGCATGACCGCAGCGAACAGCGTCACGGCGAACCGCGCAACGAATGAGTTATTTTTCAAGAATGTTTCTCCGGTCCTGACTGCAACATGAACGAAAATCCAGATTGAGGGTTTGGCCTCTCAGCCCAAGCCCCTGATTACTTGGATGCGGGCGCCGGGGCCGATGGAAGGTGCTGTGGCACAGGTACGCCCGAGTCTCTCAGAGCGGCGTCCAGAGCGGCGCGCACCTCACCGATAGGAACGGCGCCGTCAATCTTCTGACCATTGATGAATAGAGCCGGCGTTCCGTTCACGCCCAATCCCTCAGCTTCTTTCATCGACGCTCTCACGGCATCTTCATTTTGTGCCTTGACGCAGGATTGCAGCTTCGCCATGTCTACATTGTGCTTTTGCCCCTGCTGCGTGGTTATCTTGTCGATGGCATCGAAACGTGCCGCAGGAGTCTTCTCTGAATCTACTTGCTGCTTATTCGCGTGCAGGTAGTCCGCGAACTCCCAGTAAGCGTCGTCATTTTGCGCCGCCAGACAGTTCGCGTCAACTGCGGCATGAATTGCCCACGGATGAATCTCTGATAGCGGATCGTCCTTGTAAATGAAGGTGACCCGGTCGCCGTATTCCTTGAAGATCTCTGGAAACAGCGTCTGGTGCATCCGCGAGCAGAACGGGCACTCGAAATCGTCGAAATTGACTGCGACAACCTTAGCCGCTTTGGCGCCCCGCGTGGGCCGCCCGGTGGTGTCGATCTTGTTCATCAATTCGGCGTAAGGGTCCTTGGTCAGGTCGAACTTGGTCAGGCGCAGCATCGTGGCGCGATCCTTCGACAGAAGAAACTTGTAGTCTTTCTGCTTGCCGTCGCCACCGTCGATATTCACCGAGACCGCATCGTAGCCCGGCATCTCGTTTGAAGGGGTGATAGCGCCGACCACCACCTTCACATCAAGAGGGATCGTATAAAAAGCTCGCACCTGGTGCTCGATCTTGCGAGCCACATCGGGAGGTGCGGACTGGGCCACACAGCCCAGGCATACCAAAAGCCAGACTAAAAGAGAACGTCGAATTAGAATCACCAGGAACCGCCTCAGCATCACTCGTTTATCTTTTGATTATCTCACAGCGTATTCGGGCCGATGATGCAAGTGACAGCAGTGGCAGAGCTTTATCCCGCGCGGCGCAGCTGTTCGGCAGGCAGCAAAGAATTCATCGATCCTGAGCGGAACCCCTCCAGATCGAGCGTGACAAACTTGAAGCCCAAGGCCTTGAAGATGGAGGTAAATTGGGCGGCCATAGTGGGATTCAGCGCTCGCTCCAATTCCTCGCGGTCAATCTCAATGCGGACAATATCGCCGTGATGCCGCACGCGGAATTGCCGGAAACCGAGAGTGCGGATGGCGTCTTCGCCTCGCTCGACCACTTCAAGCGCCTCTCGCGTGACCGGCCGTCCATATTCAATTCTCGAGGAGAGGCAGGCCGATGCCGGCTTGTCCCAGATTCGTAGTCCTGCCTGACGCGCTAGGTCTCGAATCTCGTTCTTTGTGAGCCCAACCTTCAACAACGGAGCAGCAACGTGGTGCTGTCTCGCAGCCTGTTGGCCCGGGCGGAAGTCGCCCTGATCATCGAGGTTTACGCCATACGCAATCGCGTCGAATCCCCGCGCGGCGCGCAGTTGTTCCATCACTACAAAAAGTTCGTCTTTGCACTGGAAACATCTCTGCCCGTCATTGCGTGCATATTCCGGACGGTCGAGTTCGGAGGTGGCAATGACTTCGACGGGGATTCCTTGCTCATTGGCGAAAGCGATGGCGTCGTTTAATTGGGTGCGGGCCAGGCTGGGAGAGTCGGCGATTACCGCCAGCATGTCATTGGCCAGGGCGCGGTGCGCAGCCCATGCGAGATACGCGGAGTCCACTCCGCCCGAGTAAGCAATCAGCACACGGCCGAGTTGACGAAGCTCCGCCTGCAGCTGCGATTCCTTCGCATTCATGCTGGTTTCAGAGGTCTGCACAGCCACTATGGTACCAGCCCTGGCGCAGTCTGCAATCGGCGATTTCGAGTAGCACGGGGCTTTTTCGCGCTGTGGTGCCACTCAATTCCCGCTACCGCCCCCGGGGTCCGTCGACTCAACGAACTAGTACAACCGTTCCTGCCGCCGGAGATTTCCAAACGAGCCGATATTCGCCAGGCTGAAAGTGAACCGGAACAGGTTTTCATTGCGCACGTTTGCAATAGCATACCGGCGATATTCCATGGTGACACCGCAGCAATTCCAGTTATAAGTGGCCTGCGCGGTAGCAAACTGCAATTGCCGTGCTTCCGCGTCGAATCCAAAGCTGCTGGCGGCGCTGAACCCCGGACGGGCTAGGCCTCCATAACCCAAAGCGACTCGAAACTGATTGAACTTGCAGACCGGTTGTGTGGTCGCAGTCGAAGCGAAACAGGTTCCTTCGCTGGGAGTCACTGCTGTCGTAGCGGGCTGCGGAATCTGTAGGAAGGCATCGCCGCCACCAATCGTAAACGACCCCACGTTGTAGTTGACCAGCAGCGTGTTGGCATTCACCCGGTTTAACTGGAAGTCGTAGTCGAGGTCCCACTCCGTATTGGTGCGGTTGCTGGTCGCGACCCGCAGTCGCGAAACTAGTGGGGAAAGGTGCCGCGGTTCGGTGGCGAATGCAATTCCCGTCAAGTCTTCCGTCGTGGTGAATACATTGCGCTGTCCGGGGACGAGCGCTCCGCCGAAGGTCGAGTCGAGAAAGTACTTCTGCATAATTTCCCAGGAAACCACTTCTTTGGTCTCTGGCCCCGGATTGCACGCCGCAGTGTCCAAATTGTTCAAGCGTTGCCACGGTACTGTCTGTTCCGGCGCGGCCGCCCCGACAGCCAGTCCCGTCATTGGCACGTCACACTCCTGAATGTGCGACGTAGCTCCTTTCGAGTAAAGGCGCGTCACAAATCCGTATTGCACTTCGTGAGTATCGCTCAAAATATCGTGTTCATCGAAATGCAGCACCTGCGCGAAATCGTTCACCCCGGTCACATAACGGTAGACAATGCGCGGTTCGATGACGTGCTTCCACTTCTTCCCCAGGAATTCCTTGTCGAATATCTTTTCCAGGACTGGGGGCCTTAACTCAACCGAACCCTCCACCGCCTGCCGGTTCGTGGGATCGGGCACGGCGTTGCCGTTTACAAACCTCTCGGTGTAATAGGTCTCATGCAGCGTCAGGGCCGGGCGAAGCGCCCAGCCTCGGACTTGCAACGGCAGGGAAATCTCCGGGTTGAAATCGAAGCGTCCCAATAAACTGCTGGTATGAAACCCGGGCTCGCTACGCGAAAGGCCTGCTGCCGAGACGTCGAAAGACCAGAAGAAAGGCGAGTGACCTAACGCGCGATCCACGCTCGATGCATCGATACTCGGCGTGTGCAGAATTCGAATGGAATCGAACGTTGGCGGATTCGACAGCGCACCCTCAGCATTCGTAGTCTGAAAGAAATTCTGATAGCGCTCGACCATGCCGCCGAAAGAGAAGCCATTGAAAGACTTCGAAACGAAAAGCTGCGATTTCACTTCCGAGTTGATGGCCTGGGTGTAAACCTCATTGAAAGCCAGGCGGAAGAGAAAAGAACTCAGGTAGTCGACATTGGAGACCGCGCGGAATCCGTAGAAGTTGCCTTCGGCCGTCAGGCGTGCTTCTTGACCGCCTTCCTGCAGCGGAGGCGTGCCGATGCCGCGGTCGTTCACTCCAAAGAAGTTCAGATCTACGTACGAGGTGTCGCTGGGCCGCATGCGGAATTCCCCGCGCTGCGACCATCCGCGCAACGAAAAATATTCTGCTCCCACAAGGGCGTCGATGCTGCGGTTGAGCGCCCAGTAGAAAGAGTCGCCGACGATATTGCCCTTGGTGGAGGAACGCCCGATAGTCGGTATCAGAAAGCCTGTGCTTCGCACCTCCCGAGCTACGGGATGGGTGGCATAAGGAAAGTAGAAAACCGGGAAACCGTGCAGCATGAACTTGCTGTGGTAAATGCTGGCATTACCACCCACATCAACCACTACTTTGTGCGCCTGAAACTGCCAATTAGGGCGCGGCAATTCGCACGTGGTGATGGTCCCGTCATAGACGAGATAGTGGTCTGGACTCGTCTTCTCCACAAGCTTTCCAGAGAAAGCGAACGGAGCGCTCGAGGTCAACACGGCACGCTTGCCGTTGAACCGCAGGCCAGTCGTGGCGGAAACGTCGTAGAAGCGACCCGTCTCGGCCGTCAGGTTATAGTTTCCATGACTGGCTCTGAGGTGGTCGTCATTCGGGCCCCCGTCCAGACTGAAGTGCCCTGAGGCCGTGGCTTCGCCGCTGTCTGAGTCATAGGTGATCTCATCGGCTCGCAAAACGTAATTGCGATAGTGAACCTCGGCGTGGCCATGCAATTTGTAGACGTCGCCGTCTTTTTCCTGCTGGTCGGCGCAGATCGTGGCCGAATCGGATTCCTGGCTTGCGGCCTGCATCGCACACGGCGTGCTCGAGGTTGCTGTATCTGATTTCTGTGGCATCGCGGATGCCAAAGAGGCTTCGTCTTGGCCTGAA
Organism: uncultured Acidobacteriaceae bacterium; assembly: GCA_963722365.1. Classification (GTDB taxonomy): domain Bacteria; phylum Acidobacteriota; class Terriglobia; order Terriglobales; family Acidobacteriaceae; genus Sulfotelmatobacter. The sequence goes on along the minus strand of CAVRLM010000007.1, from coordinate 941,209 downwards.
TTTTCGCCGAGCAACTGCTTGGTTACTAGCCCCGTGGCGAGAACCTGATGACAAAGAAACAACGCCGTGATAAGGAATCTAGTGCGAAGAGTCATCGGAAGAAAATCAGCGGAGAAGCTCGTCCAAGCAGACGTGCTTACCCTTTCAGCTGTTTTGCCGCGGCATCGTGAACTTAGCACGACGCTGGCTGCCCGGCAAAGTAGCGAACAAGGCTAGGATTCCCGTTGATTCCTTTCCGGTTGTACGCAGCATGTGAACTGACACGATTTCAAGAGACTGGTTTTCATGAATTGTCCGCAGTGTGGAGATGTTTGCCGTTGCCCCCTGGAGCCCCTTCCCCCTGCTTTGCTGCAGTGGACGCCCGATCGCGAGGCTGGCACGGGCCTGGCCGCCGCCTTGCCGTCGGTAGAGATGAATCCGGAAGTAGCAGTCATTCCTTGTGTCGAAGCGGAGCATCTGAAATCGACTGAACAGTCCTCCCCAGGCTCCGATCGAACAGCCTCGGACACTTACGCTCGAGAGGCCGCTCCCGCGTGGCGCGATGAGCTTTCGGCCCGGCTCGATCGCTATCGTGCGCGTCGCAAAGTGCGCCCGCCGCGCTACCCGTCTCTGAACTTGCGCTTTGAAGCTCCCGAAATGTATGCCAATGCGAAATCTGCCAATGCCTCATCGCTTGCAGATTTCGAGACCGTCTCGAATCACGCGCTGGCACTCGATGGGATGGCGTCCACTTCTTCCGCGATGGCCGAGCCTGAAAAGGAATATCCTACTCCGGCAGAAACGGCTCCGGCGCAGGTTCCTCCCCGTCCGTCTCGCACTGCCGGCGCCAAGGTGATCGAGTTCCCTCGGTTCGCGTGGACTCCGCCCACGCCTCCGCCCGATCAACTGGCCGAGCCGGTCAGCGAGCGCCCGCGAATCCTGGATGTCCCCGAGTTTGAGCCGCCTGCTCCCGCACTCGGCGGAATCCTTATCGAAGGCGTCGAACAGCCGGATCCCGAGAAGCGGCTCGGCATCGACATCCCCCTGCAGAGCGCGCCCCTCGGTCTGCGACTCGTTGCCGCCCTCGTCGACGGGCTCATCATCGCTGCCGCGGCGTCGCTCTTCGGATTCATCTTCTGGAAGATGGACGCGATCCGTCCGCCTGTAGTCCAGACTCTCGGCTTGGCAGCCGGGCTCTTATCCCTCTTCTGGGCTGCCTACCAATACCTGCTGATTGTCTATTCGGCTAGCACTCCGGGACTGCGCATCGCAGGCTTGGAGTTAGCTCGCTTCAACGGTACTTCCACCAGCCGGTCACTGCGGCGCTGGCGTGTAGTCGCGAGCTGGCTCTCCGCCGTTTCCGCAGGCATGGGATACGTGTGGGTTTTTCTCGATGAAGACGCCCTCTGCTGGCACGACCGGATCACGCATACCTATCTGGCACCGCGCAGGCGCGAGCCCAAGGCCGGGGACTGATCCCGAAGAACTTGATCTTCTGCGACCAGCCGACTAGAGGAGCAGCGGAGGATATCGGATATTCCATCGCATCCCGGCGTTATGTGCCCGCATCCAAACACCAAGGATCTGATCTTCGCTAAGGAGGAGCAATGATCGCAAGGAACATCACTTTGCCGGAAATGATGCTTTGGACGGGGACGCGTGTTGCGCTAGGCGTGGGCGTAGGAATGTTGATTTCCCGGCGACTTAGCAAAGACGCTATGAAGGCTGCTGGATTAGCTCTGACACTCGTAGGAGGGCTTACGACGATTCCGCTGGCGATCGCCATCATGGGTAAGAAGGACTTGACTCGACCTGAAATTCGGTCGGTGGCTTAGCCTGGCACGGTCGTCTCTTGCGCAGTCGTCGCAAAGAGCACGAAATACAGTTCGCATCGGACGCTCCTGAATCAAGCGGAAGGCCCACCCGTGGCGAGAAAGCCTTACACACGTTGAGCCTCGACGTTTGCGCTCGCGGGCTTTGCGGCTAGAGATTTGAGGATCAGGGCCTCCAATGTGGGTTGGTCCACATCGGCGAGCTTCTTAATGTAGAGGCAGCCCTTGCCGGTCGAATGCTTGCCAAGTTTTGCCAGCAGCCCGGTAGCCTCACCAAACCCAGTCACCCCATACAGAACAGTTGCGGCCTTGCGCGGCGAGAAAGCGATCACTGGCATATCGCCCTCGCGCCCGCTCTCGTACTTGTAGTGGTAACTGCCGAAGCCAACGATCGATGTCCCCCACATTCGCGGCTTTTCTCCGGACGCCTTTTGCATCAACTTGATCACCGCCTTGGCGTCTGAGCGCCTGACCGGGTCCGTAAGGGCATCGACAAATGCCGCCACACTGACTTTGGTTGGCTTGGTTTTGTTATCAGCCATTGTTCCTGCCTTTCGCTCCCAAGCTAAACAAGTCCGCGATTACGCGCAAACATGAAGGAATTGCTGATAACAGGATGTTGCATTCATGGACCGATCGATGAGTGAAATGGGGAACGTTAGGCTAACTTGAGCCAGGGTGGTGATGCGCAAGGAAGCGAATCTTTAGGGTTCCTTGCAAACTTGGATCACATTTCCCTCGGTGTCGCGGATTTCGAAGAACTGGGTGTCTCCTCCTTCTTGAATCGGTCCGACAAGCACGCCATGACCTGCGAGTTGCTCGTGCCCTTTCTTTAGCTTCTCGCAGAAGATTACACAGGCTAATGACGATGGTCTCTCGTAGCCAGCCTGCTCCACTTCGGCCTTAGCATTCAAAAGGATTGTGGGCGCGTCGTGCCCCGGAAGCTGCAGGGCCAAGTCAGAAGGGAGCGGGCAGTCCCAATCAGGTGGCACTTTTTCTACTTTGCAACCGAACGTCTCGATCCACCACCGCTGGGCACTTTCGACATCTGAATAGGAGAGGGTCACTGAATCTGTGTAGAAGAGGGGCATGGCAATTTTCCTGATGTGGCCACCGAAAAATGTTTCGTATACCTTAATTGCAATATCGGTGAGGGGCCCCAAGCCCCACGGCGAGGCGAACTCGCCGACAACGTATAGTGCCACGAGAATCGCCGTCAATGGTTCCGAACAGAATGCCTAACAGCCGAGTCGAAAAAGAGTGCGGTGAGTGCTGCCAAAAGGGAAACCAAAGTAGGAATACCAGAAGGTAAGCGAGAAATGGCCCGACAACCCACAACCTGACCTTCATCTTATTCGTTTGCAACTCTCACCGCCCCCCAGCATTATCACCCATTTCGCCTCTCGTTTCGCATCGATTGTTGAAATCACACTACACTCTAAACCGGACGCTCCCGGTGCTGAAAGCACGTTCGCGACTCAGACTAGAATTCTGAAGCTACCGGTTTACCCGCTGATGCCCTTGGTTTACCCTAGTCTCCCTATGCGCACTTTCTCGCTCTTCCTACTTCTGATTGCGGCCACGGCATCTGTCTTTGCCCAAGACCCCAAGCCGGTCGCCGACCGCGTGGCCGCACAGAACGCTTTGTTCGACGAACAGTACGAATCCGATCTGCGGAACTTTCCCGAGCGCGCGACCGCCTTCGGCGACTATCGCTACAATGATCGCCTCACCGACTATTCTCTGACCGCGATCAAGCAGCGCCACGAGACGGACCAAGCCTTTCTGCAGAGGCTGCAGGCTATTTCGGCCGCTGATTTCTCTGACCAGGACCAACTCTCCCACGACCTGCTGATTCGCGTTCTGCAACAGCGCATTGCCGATTTCGACCTGAAAGAGTACGAGATGCCGATCAACCAGCAGAGCGGCATCCACACCAATCTCGCCGACCTGCCGCTCGCCGTTCCGTTCGATTCCGTCAAACACTACGAAGACTACGTCTCGCGCCTGCACCAAATTCCGCAGGCCCTTTCGCAGGTCACCGAGGTTCTGCGTGCCGGAATGAAGGACAAACTGATGCCCGTGCGATTCCTTGCGGAAAAGATTCCCGCACAGTGTCAAGGCATCATCACTGCCGACCCGTTCCTGCAGCCAACCGAGAAATATCCCGCCAGCATTTCGCCGGAAGATCAGAAGCGCCTGACCAAGGAAATCACCGACGTCATCAATACAGACGTCATCCCCGCCTACAAGTCGTTCGCCGCCTTCATTCAGTCGGACTACGCCCCACAGGGCCGCACGGTTCTCTCCATCACTTCGCTGCCCGACGGCCAAAAGCGCTACGAAAACGACATCTACGCCCGCACCACCACTCACATGACGGCGGAGGAAATCCACGAACTGGGTCTGCGCGAGATCGACCGCATCGAAACCGAGATGACGGCGATCGCCACGAAAGAAGGATTCGCTGACCTCGCGTCCTTCCGCGCCGCACTGAAGACCAATCCCAAGTACATTCCCACGTCCGCCGAACAAATCCTGGACAACTTCCGCCACTACATCGCGCAGATGGAGCCGAAGCTTCCGGAACTGTTCACGCTGCTCCCGAAGTCGCCGGTCACGGTAGAGGCCATCCCGGAATTCAATTCTGGTGCCATGACCCACTACGTCACCGGAACGCCCGATGGCAAGCGGCCCGGCCGGGTGGTGGTCGCAACCTCCAAATTTGCCGACCGCTCGTTAGTGGACGATGAGGCCATTGCCTACCACGAGGGCGTGCCCGGACATCACATGCAGCTCTCGGTGCAGCAGCAGTTGCAGGGATTGCCCAAGTTCCGGTTGCACGGCCTCGGCTTCAACGCCTACATCGAGGGATGGGCTCTCTATGCAGAGCAACTCGGTAAAGAAGTCGGTTTCTATCAGGATCCCGTCTCGGACTATGGTCGCCTCTCCTCCGAACTGTTCCGCGCCGTGCGCCTGGTCGTCGATACCGGCATTCACGCCAAGGGATGGAGCCGCGAGCAGGTCGTCGAGTTCTTCCGTAAATCCGGCGCCGTCGACGAACCTACGCTGCAATCCGAGACCGACCGCTACATCTCGTGGCCGGCCCAGGCGCTCAGCTATAAGCTTGGTCAACTCAAGTTCCGCGAACTCCGCGATCGCGCCCAGAAAGAGTTGGGACCGAAATTTGACCTCCGAAAGTTCCACGATGAGATGCTCGACGGAGGTACTTTGCCTCTCGATTTACTCGATGCCCGCACCAATAAATGGATCGCTCAACAAAAAGCAAAGTAGCTCCTGCATCCGAAGTGGTAGTTCTGTGCCGTGACTGCAAGAGATTCAAGATTTGAATGGTGCGAGGCAAACGGCCCGGAGCCTCCCTGTGCTATCTTCAATGGGTTCGGGCTTAATAGCAGTTTCCGCCATTCATTGGAAGCATGGCTACATCCCCTGAGGGTACAAAACCGGCAGTAAAGGTCTTCGTCGCCACCACGGTGATGTTGACCTTCATTTCGTTCTGGCGCGCTGCCGCCATTGTCCTGTCTGATCTTGCCTCATCGGCCTACTACGCCGGAGGTGACGCCGAGAAAGTCATTGGCAAGAGCGCCCCCTGGTTCATCCTCGCGGTCATGCTGTTCAGTTACGCCGTGCGGGCTCTGTACATCGAGTCCAGCAGCATGTTCGTCCGCGGCGGTGTTTACCGCGTGGTCAAAGAGGCCATGGGCGGAACCCTCGCCAAGTTCTCGGTCTCCGCTCTGCTGTTCGACTACGTGCTCACCGGCCCCATCAGCGCCGTTGTCGCGGGCCAATATCTCGCAGGATTTATTGAAGACGTAGCTCGCTACACGGGTCACCCATTCACGTATTTTCCTGAAAACACTTTTGCCGCGTGCTTTGGCGCAATCGTCGCCATCTACTTCTGGCGCAAGAATACCCAGGGGATCCACGAATCCAGCCAGAAGGCCGTCCAGATCATGATCATCACGACGGTCATGGTCGTGATTCTGATCATCTGGTGCACGGTAACCGTGTTGAAAGTTCCGGTCCACCTTCCGCCCAGCCCGTTAACCCCGGGCATCGTTCCGCTCAACAAGGAGTCGCTGGGATGGCTGGATGGCAGCTGGATCGGCCACCTGACATTCATCATCCTGTTCGTCGGCTTCGGCCATTCGGTACTGGCCATGAGCGGCGAAGAGACGCTGGCGCAGGTTAACCGCGAGATCGCCCATCCCAAGCTGAAGAATCTGGAAAAAACCGGACTCGTCATATTCGTCTACAGTCTGCTCTTCACTTCGCTGGTTTCGTTTTTCGCGGTGATGATCATTCCCGACAATGTCAGGCCGACATACTTCGGAAACCTCATTGGCGGCATCTCTGTGTTCCTGGTGGGTCCTGAGTGGGCGCGCCTGGCCTTCCACGGCTTTGTGGTGTTGGTCGGCGTTCTGATTTTGGCCGGAGCACAGAACACCTCGATCGTCGGCGCCAACGGTGTGCTTAATCGCGTTGCTGAAGACGGCGTCCTGACGTCCGCGTTTCAGAAACCACACCCTCGCTTCGGGACCAGCTACCGAATCATCAATCTGATCGTTGGTTTGCAACTGTTGACGATCTTGTTGACCCGAGGCAACGTCTTCACCTTGGCCGGCTTGTATGCGTTCGGCGTCATCTGGAGCTTCGCCATGATGTCGCTCGCCGTCCTGGTGCTGCGCCACAAAGAACCCGGCGGACGACTCTGGAAGGTCCCCGGCAACCTGCACATCGGTAAGCGCGAAATTCCGCTGGGCGTCATTCTCGTTTCCGCCGTGTTGTTCACCACCGCCCTTGTGAATCTGCTCACCAAGCGCGAGGCCACGATCGGCGGCGTTGCCTTCAGCGCGCTGTTCTTCATCATCTTCACCTATTCCGAACGCCGAGTCGCACACGAGCGCAAGGGAAAACTCGAGAACGTGGATCAGTTTCGCGTTTACGGAAATCAGGAACTGGGCAGCGGCGCGATGGGTGTCAAGGCCGGCAATGTCCTGGTCGCGGTGCGCGATCCGCGCAATCTTTATTACCTCCGCCACATCCTCAGCCATACCAATACCACCAAGCAGGATGTCGTCGTGATGAGCGCCCGCCTCTACCACCGCGAACACAGCTTCAGCGGCAGTGCGGTCTTTGAAGCCAGTCAGGTGTTCGACAATTACGAGCAGGAGCTTTTCACCGCTGCCGTCGCGGTTGCTGAAAAAGAAGGCAAACCTATCTCGTTGCTGGTTGTACCCGCCACTGACGTGTTCGAGGCCATCATGGTGACCGCGCAGAGGCTAGACTCCAGCCGCGTGATCTGCGGTTTGTCCAACAAACTGACTGCAGATGAGCAAGCCAAGCTCACGGGTGATGCCTGGGAGCGTCTGCCCGAACCGCGTCCGCGCCTGACCCTGGAAGTGTGTGCTCCTGACGGCTCTATCCGTGAATACTCCCTCGGTCCGCACACGCCACGCATGCGTCCTCAGGATGTCGAACTCATGCACAAGCTCTGGCTCAACATCACCGCCGATCCCAAATTTGCCGGAACCCACCACTATCACATCGTGGCCCTGGCTCTGGAAGAATTGCAGCGCGAGTTGACCACCGAACAGCGCGCACAGCTTCTGCAAAAACTGCACGACGAGATGAATCGCCCCAGCCCGCAGTGAGTATCGCTCGCGTCCCGCCGGCCGTAGCAAGTGCGTGCCTGAGCTGGCCGAAAGGGCAACTTGTCCTCCCATGCAATAGGCCGATGCTGCCGAGACGGCGGCGCTAGTCAAAAAAGCCCCAGCGAATTCGCTGGGGCCAAATTGGCTTTTGAATGAAGAACCTAGCCGCGTAAGTTTCGCTCGCAGCACATCCTCGCAGTCTTCTCCATCTTCGAGCAGCACTTCCCATCCGTGGCGCACTTGTCACCGCAGCATGACGCGGTCTTATCTTTCCCACAGCTCTCTTTACTGCAGACCTCTTTGCAGCAGGAGGTCGCCATCTTGTCCTTGCTGTTCCGCATGCAGGCCTTGGCGTCCTTGCCGCCACAGCACGAGGCCATTTCCTTGCTGTCTTTGCTGTTTTTGGCTTGCATGTCGTGATGCGCGCAGCACGACTTCATGTCCTTCATGTCGCCCGCGGCCATTTTTTCGCAACATGCACACTTTGCCTTCTCCGCCGGTGCGGTGCTCTGCTGCGGTGTCGCCGGTGCAGTTTGGGTTTCGGTTTGAGCCCACGACACAACCGTCAGGGCCACGATCAGCGCTAGCATCTTGTATTTCATGATTGAACTCTCCTGATTCTTATGAATTCGCTTATGGGCTTCGCGCCCGTCCAAGCAGGCCAAAACAATGTCACGCAGCCTGCGTCCTAAAGGGATTGCGCGCTTGACGCGAGGTGAGGAACTCAGAAACGAAGAACGGTACTTCTTGCCGAATACGATCGAAGTGGATTTCTCTCGGACGCCAATGTTGCAGCCAGCGTGGCTTCGTCACGAAGCTGGTCTGCAATCGCCACGACCACGGTGTCCGATCCCGGCTCTGCCAGTCTCGTGGTCGCAGACAATAATGGCGAATTCTCCGGCCCCTGCTTGGCGCAGCATGGATGCTGATCGCCGCAAGGCATGCTGGCCGGCGCCGGTTTCACAAAAACTGGAGGTACAAACCGCGAGTGCCCTCGCGGACAGCAAGAATGGTCCTGCCCAGCCGCCTGATTTGTCTTGTCCGTATCGGATGAGGAAGGAGCCGCCCATGCCGCGGGTGCGCTGCATAGCGCCAGCGTAGCCAACATCAAAGCGGCGATGAATCGACTCTTCATTCCCGACTCGTTCTACCTTTTCAGGTTTACAAACGAGCCGAGCCGGAGTCTGTGACCAGAATCACAACGAAGGGTGAGCGACAACTACTGGTGGTTTAGAAGGTTTTCTAACGATGCTCGCAAGGTGCTGAACCGAAACGGATACCCGCTCATCACCAGTTGGGTTGGTTCCACGCGCTGGCTTCCTAGAAGGACCGTCTCCCCCATTTCTCCAAACGCTGCCTTCACGATGAAGGCGGGCACAGGAAAAATCGCAGGCCGCGACAGCACACTCGCCAAAGTCTGCGTGAACTCCGCATTAGTTACCGGTTTGGGTGCGACCATGTTCACCGGACCCTGCAGCAGATCGCTCTTCAGCACGTGATGGATCGCACCCACCATGTCCTGCACGTCAATCCAGCTCATCCACTGCTGACCGTCGCCGATCTTGCCCCCCACGCCGAGTTTGAAGGGCGTCAGCATCTTCCCCAGCGCGCCTCCCTTGGGGCTGAGCACAATCCCGGTGCGCATTTGGACGGTGCGAATCCCAGCGTGGACCGCCGCTTGCGTCGCTGCCTCCCACTCGCAGCAAACCTCGGGGAGGAATCCGCTGCCGGGAGCGCTGTGCTCGTTCAACACTTCGTTGCCCCGGTCGCCGTAGAAGCCAATTGCCGAACTGCATGCGAACACGTGCGGTTTGTCTTTCGCTTGGGCCAACGCCTCCGCGAGCGCCGTCGTGCCGGCGACGCGGCTGTCCCGGATCTTTTTTTTCTTCTCGTCGCTCCAGCGTCCGACGATGCTTTCGCCCGCAAGATGCACCACCGCATCGAAACCGGAAACGGTCTCGGGATCGATCGGCTTGCCCGGATCCCACGGAATCTGATCCGTACCCGTCGCCGCGCCGCGCACGAGGCGTGTAACTTCATATCCACGCGTTTTTAGAGGAGGAAGAAGTGCGGTGCCGATCGGCCCCGAAACGCCACTGACGAGAATTCGAGAAATCATGATGGAAGGACTGTCACTGTATCAGCTTGCAGGCCCACCGGCCAAACCGGTGGCAGATTTGAAGAGTTCGAAACCACTGAAAATGGATTCGGCCGCATTGATTATCGGATCGGTGCTATCTTCACGCTATTCTCTGCTCTCTCAAGAAGGCCCTTCTCAAGGATCGGCCACTCAGCATGCGCCTTCCCGCCCGCTTGAAGTTCCGTCGCGGAATGGCCGGTCAGGGCGGAGTCCTCAGCATAAATGATCATCAGTTCTTTTCGCTTGTCCTGAAAAAGATATACCAGCCGCACATACATCATGCCGTCCGGCAGGTGGTATCCCTTTCCACGAATGATCTTCACGATGTGCTCGAGGTCCGACCCCTGACGCGTCGGTTCGTCTTTCGCCCGCACCCAGGTGTCCACGAAAAAATCCAGGCCACCCATGCTCGCGTGGCGCGGCGAATCGTACGTGTGCTGCAACTCCGGCCTTGTCGGCAGATACCCCTCAAACTGAACCCAGTAGAGCCGTTGAACATTCTTGTGTTCATCTCCTTCGACAAACGCGTGCAGTTCGCAGTCCGCCATGTCGTACAACACAAACCGGTCTGCGCCAACGTATCGCGCCGATTCCGGCAATCGAATCTGCACTCTAGGATCTCTTTCCGAGGTGACCAGATTGTTCTGTACTTTTCGCTCCGGACCCGCAGTCTGGGCTGGCAGGAAGCTACAGCAAAGTGCGACCACGCCGAAACTTTTGAACATCTTTTCACCTCGTAGAATGGTTGGCCTATTCAGATGAACGGGACGCCTGATTGGTTCACGGCTGATTGCCCGGGAATGCCCGACCCGCGCAGGGTATAATCGTTCCCCGTACCGCTGTACTCCCGCCCGGAGCCCCTCCTCTCAAGGGTATAATCCATCATGGCGAGCTTGCGCCAACAGATCGCTACCACTGCACTCACGCTAACCAAGTTTCGCGACTTGATGAAGCGGATGCAGGAGAACCGTCCCCAAGACGATCTCACCATCATCAAGAAGGCCTACGACTATTCCCTGAAGCACCACGAAGGCCAAACCCGTGCGTCTGGTGAACCTTACCTCGTCCATCCCCTCGAAGTCGCTCTCGTCCTAGCCGAAATGAAAATGGATCCAGTCGCCGTGGCGGCCGGACTGCTTCACGACTCGGTGGAGGACACCTCGGTAACCATCGTCGACATCCGCAAAGAATTCGGTGAGCAAGTGGCCCACATCGTCGAAGGCGTCACCAAGATCAGCAAAATTGACTTCGCCACCCGGGAAGAGCAGCAAGCCGAAAACCTTCGCAAGATGATGCTCGCCATGGTCGACGACATCCGCGTGGTGCTCATCAAACTCGCCGACCGCCTGCACAACATGCGCACCCTGGAGCATCTTCCGCCTGAGCGCCAGCACAAAATTGCGGAAGAGACGCTTGAGATTTACGCGCCCATTGCCCACCGTCTCGGCATGGGCAAGATTCGCGGCGAACTCGAAGACCTCGGCTTTCGTTTCCTCGATCCCCTGGGCTACGAGCAAGTCGAAAAGTCGGTCAACGCCCGCCGCAAGGAAGGCGAAGCTTTTCTCGCCAAGATGCAGCAGATCATCACCGACAAGCTGAAAGAAGCCGGCATCCAGGCGCGCGTCGAAAGCCGAATCAAGCGTCTCTATAGCATTCACAAGAAGTTGCAGCGCCAGCGCATCTCAGTCGACCAGGTCTACGACTTGTGCGCCATGCGCGTCGTTACCCGTTCGCTGCAAGACTGCTACGCCGTTCTCGGAATTATTCACAACCTGTGGCGGCCGGTTCCGGGGCGCATCAAGGATTTCATCGCCATGCCCCGGCCTAATTTTTACCAGTCGCTCCACACCTCGGTCATCACCGAAGACGGCACCCCGTTCGAAATCCAGATTCGCACGGAAGAAATGCACAAGATGGCGGAGGAAGGCATCGCCGCCCACTGGAAATATAAAGACGGCCCGGTCTCCGCGCAGGATGAACAACGCCTCGCTTGGCTACGCCAAGTCGTCGAGTGGCAGCGCGACGTCAGCGACCCCAACGAATTCCTTTCCACGCTGAAAGTTGACCTCTATCCCGAAGAGGTTTACACCTTCACACCGAAAGGCAAAGTTGTCGTCCTGCCACGCGATGCCACTCCCGTGGACTTCGCATATAGCGTTCATACTGAGGTTGGCCACACCTGCATCGGCGCCAAGGTCAACGGGCGCATGGTGCCTCTGCGCCACAAACTGCACTCCGGCGATATTGTTGAGATCCTTACGCAGCCGGGCCACAAGCCCAGCCGCGACTGGCTCGGTCTGGTCAAGTCCTCGCGCTCCCGCAACAAGATCAAGCACTGGCTCAACGTTCACCAGCGAGAACGCGCCATCGAAATTGGCCGCAAGCTGATCGAAAAGGAAGCGCGCAAGTACCGCATCGCTCTTAAGGAATTGAAGGACGAAGAATTGCAGCGGGTCGCTTCAGGTTACGGTCTCGGCAAAGCGGACGACCTAATGTCCGGCATTGGTTATGGGAAATATTCTGCCCGCCAGGTCCTGGCGAGGTTGCTGCCTGCCGGGGCTACGCATTCGATTGCGGGCGACATCGAATCCGAAGGCCTCACATCGCAACCCGGCGGCATTGCCAGCGTCGTCCGCCGCGTCTTCGGAGACCACAACGCCATCACCGTACGTGGCCAGGGCGACATGATGGTCTACCGCGCCCGCTGTTGTAACCCCATTCGAGGAGAAAGCATTGTCGGCTACATCACGCGCGGAAAAGGCGTGGCCGTCCACTCTATCCATTGCCCCAACGTGACCAACCTGATGTACGAACCCGAACGCAAAATCGACGTGGAATGGGCCCGCGACGACAGCACCCCCACCGCCTACCCCGTGAAGCTCACAGTGTTCTGCGACGACCGTTTCGGCATGCTAAAAAGCATCACAGGAGTTATCGGCGATGCCAAGAGTAACATCCGCAATATCACCGCCCACACTTCCAACAGCCAGGCCAGCGTCGAAGTCGTACTCGACATTGGAGACCTGAAACACCTCGAGCAAATCATCGCCGGCCTCCGCAAAATCCCTGGTGTCCACGAAGTCCAGAGATTGCAGAAAATCTAGAAGCCATCTCTGTGGTACCCTGAGCCGTCTGTCGTTTATTTGTTTTCAAGATTGATCACAACGGACTGCCTTCATGCGCGAAGCCATCGCTACCAAAGACGCCCCTCAAGCCATCGGTCCTTACTCGCAAGCCATCAAAGCCAATGGATTGGTTTTCACCTCGGGACAGATCGCCATCGATCCTGCGACCCAACAAGTCATTGCCGGAGACGTTGCCGCCCAGACCGACCGCGTCCTGCGGAATCTCTCGGAAATTCTTGAAGCCGCCGGCAGCGGTCTGGGAAAGGTAGTACGCTCCACCGTCTTCCTGAAAAATATGGGTGACTTTGCCGCCATGAATGCCGTCTACGGCAAGTACTTCAGCACAGTCCCGCCGGCGCGCTCGACAGTAGAAGTCGCCCGTCTTCCAAAAGATGTGCTGGTAGAAATTGACGTAATCGCATTGGAGTAGCGCCTCTCTATCCATCGCTGCACTGGCTGAATTTGAAGGAAGGAGCGCCCATGAAGAGTGCGGTCTTAGGCGTTGCTCTCTTCACGACCGCAGCCCTGGCTCTCTCGCAAACGCCGACCCACAAGCCCGTTCACGTAGTTCGCCCCAATACCAACGCACCGACTAAGGTCACCGGCGATGGCATCAAAACCGATTCCGGCTTGCAGTATTGGGAGATCAAAGAAGGCCTCGGTCCGCCCGCAAAAGCCGGGGACCACGTGAAGGTCCACTACTCCGGTTGGCTCTCCACCGGCAAGAAGTTCGACAGCTCGGTCGACGCGAACCAGCCCTACGAATTCACGCTTGGTCAAGGAGAGGTGATTAGGGGATGGGATGAAGGCGTCGCGGGAATGAAGGTCGGCGGCAAGCGCCAACTGCGCATCCCGCCGGAACTAGCCTACGGCGAGACCGGACACCCGCCCCAGATTCCGCCAAACGCCACCCTGATCTTTGACGTACAGTTGCTGGCAATAAAGTAAAACGTGTCCATAAAGCACGCAGATGAATCCCAAGGATCCGAAATCCCCTGTGAAACTCTGTGTCCTCTGTGGTTGAAGGTTCTACGCCTTAGCGACTTTACCGCTGCGCAGGCAGGACGTGCAGACGCGCATCCGTTTGGTGGTCGCGCCCACACGAGCATGCACCGGACGCAGGTTGATGTTCCAGCGCCGCTTGGTGACGTTGTGCGCGTGACTGATGCGGTTTCCCGCTTGCGGCTTCTTGCCGCAGATATCGCATTGTTGTGCCATGACGACTCCCAGAGAATTCAATACTTGTAGGGCAAACCCAAATTTTACAGGAACTTGCCCATATTGGGCAATGCCAGGGAGAATCCAGACGACAGTTGCGCACTTCTGGGAGTTATCCTGAGCACAGCCGTTTTCCAGGCGGAGCGAGGGATCTCGCGCGGATTTAGCTCAACGCCAAACCTCAAAAACATGGAGAACTCCGGACATCCTCCCTCGTGCGATACTTACTCCATGCAGTCGCCGCTCCAATCCCCCACCGCCGCTACCGATCCCAAATCGGTTAAGGTGAATCTCACCGCGGGCACCGGCGTTGATATCGAATGGAACGACGGCCACGTCTCACACTACGCGTTTGTTTACCTGCGCGATGCTTGCCCCTGCGCCATGTGCAATGAAGAACGTGAAAAAACTGGACGCTGCCCTGGCGATCCCGCTACCACTGCGCCGGGGGCGCTGCTGATCTTCAAGCCCACTGCCAAGCCCATCTCCGCGGAAGGTGTGGGCAAGTACGCCATCAAGTTTTCCTGGAACGACAACCACGATCTGGGGCTGTACTCGTGGAAGTTTCTGCGTGAAATTTGTCCGTGCGCCGAATGTAAGGCGGCGCAAGCAACTGGCTAGCGACGGCTGCCGCTTACATGAGTTCCACCAAACCAATCACCGCCGTGCAATCCGTTGTCAATGATCTGCTGGCGGACCTCCATGCCAAAGGGGGCTGCGAAAAGATCGGCCTAACCCGCGAATCCTTCTGCGAGATTCTGTGCGAGATCGGCGCAAAACATGCCACAGCAGCGACCACCGAGGGCGAGCTACGCACATTCTTTCTCAGCCTGCGCATCGATGAGCTCGCCCTTGCCCGGGGCTGCGTCGCCGGTAACGATACTGCCTGGGAAATCTTCCTGACCCGTTTCCGCGAAAAACTTTACCTCTCCGCTTTGCGGATCGCCCGCGAAGACTCAGCCGCCCGCGAATTGGCCGATACCCTCTATGCCGATCTCTGGGGCACCAATGTGCGCGAGGGCGAGCGAGTCTCCAAACTCGCTTCCTACACCGGCCGCGGATCTCTGGAAGGCTGGCTACGCACTGTCCTCGCGCAGGAGTACGTGAATCGTTATCGCCGCACCAAGCGACTGGTCAGCCTCGACGAAGAGTCCGAAGAAGGTATCCAGTTCCGTGCTCCCGATCCCGAGCCGATTCCAGTCGCCGATCAGCCCCTGTCGCAAGCCACCGACGAGGCCCTCGCCGCGCTCTCCTCCGAAGATCGCCTCATTCTGAGCGCCTACTATCTCGATGGCCGAACCCTCGCCGAAATCGCCCGTATGCTGGGGGTCCACGAATCCACCATCAGCCGCAAACTCGACAAGCTGGCCAAGTCCCTGCGCAAGCAAATCCTTGCGTCCCTGGTCCGCCGCGGCATGTCCCGGCGGCAAGCCGAAGAGGCTCTTGAGGTTGATGTCCGTGACCTTCAGGTAGATATTCGCCGCAGCCTGGCGCAAGAATCGTCCCCTGCCCCGTTCTCTGAAAAGAGAGTGGAAGCTCGGGTAAGAGAAGGTCCGGGGTGACCAGGAACACCCCTGTTTTCATAGGAGAAGCAAAAGCTTCCAAATGGAGCTAGGAGCGAGAAGCTAGTAGCTGAGATGCAAAACGTCCCCAATATCGTCCGCGACCGCCTGAAGCCCGCTCCGCCCGCTGTCGATCACCCCGACGCGAACGTGTTGACCGCCTTCGCCGAGCGTTCGCTCCCCGATCGCGAGCGGTCCCGGGTGCTGGACCATTTGGCACGCTGTGGTGATTGCCGCGACATCGTGGCCCTCGCCCTACCCGCGACCGAACCGCTTCCGGCGCCAGTCACTCCATCCCCGCGAGGATGGCTCACCTGGCCCAATCTCCGTTGGGGATTCGTGGCCGCAGGCATTCTAGCCCTGGCATCCTTCGGTGTCCTTCAATATCAACACCGTTTGCAGCCTGCAACAATGGCGTCGGCCCCAAAGCAATCTACCCCGGTAGAGGTGGCAACCAACGACGGGACAAAGTCGGTGGCCCAGTTCAACACTGTGCCGACAGACAAGAAAGAAAAACTTCAGGCTCCCTCTACCCATGCCCTCGCCGACACTCTGGACGCAAATGGTACAGCCAATGAGAATGCTGAAAAGAAAGGCATAGCTCGCGAAGAGTCAACTCGTACGCGCGGCGCGATGAGCGGCGGTCCTTTGCCTCACGGACCTCGGCTGGCGAATCAATATCAACAGCAGAACAATGCCCAGAATCAGTTCCCCGCGCCGGCCGCACCTTCCTCGTTCGACCGGTTGCAGAGCTTTCATGAGAATGCGTCCACGGCCGGTGCAACACCCTCGACGGCACCAACGCCCTCGGCAGTTCCTACGCTCGAGGGATCGACTGCAGCGCCCGCAGTCGCAAAAGCCAAGCCCGCCATGCCCCTGCCTTCTCGCGCAGATGCTGCGACGAACAACCCACATGGTCCAGATCAGGACGCTCGACTATTAAGATCGCAGATTGCCCCCGGGCAGATCGGCGGCTATGTTGTCGATCCCTCGGGAGCCGTGGTTGCGCACGCGCGAGTGACCATTACCCCTACTCCTTCGAAAGGAGAAACCGCAACGGCTGTCACCAATTCTCAAGGCGCATGGCTGATTGCCGGACTGCCCACGGGCAACTACAAGGCAGAAGCCCAAGCGCCGGGATTCAACACCACCGTTCTTGATCTGAATTACGATGCCAATCGGCCATCGCTGTATAGCTTGACCCTCAGTCCCGGAACCGTCTCAGAAACAGTCGAAGTATCCGCACAAGTTGCGCAGGTTCAAGCGACGACGCCCTCCGCCACGGGCCGAGCCGCTATCGGCGGACGTAACCTCAATCAACTGGCTGCGGTCTCACAGGCAACGCAACTTCGTTGGAACATCAACGCCACGGGCGCGCTGCAGCGTTCTCTCGATCAGGGCAGCACTTGGCAGACGGTGGACGTGGCCGCCAGTCCAGCCTCAGTTACCAGTGCCACAAGTCTGGAGATTGTTGCGAAGTCTTCTCGATCGAAGGAGAAGGACGCGGCCAAAGCCCGCAAGCAGGACACGGCATCTCTCGTCTTCCGCGCCGTCGCGGCCAACGGATCCGATGTCTGGGCCGGAGGCTCCGCCGGCGCGCTATATCATTCCGCCGATGCCGGCAACACCTGGACCCGCTTATTCCCCTCCTCGTCCGGCGCGACCCTGACCGGCGATATCATTAGCCTGGAGTTCTCCGAGCCGCAACATGGAAAGCTCTCCACTTCCACCTCGGAAGTCTGGTCCACTTCCGACGCCGGTCAATCCTGGCAAAAACAGTAGCCATCCCAACGTCTTGGCATTTCGCTCAGTTACTTCAGTTAGCCCCAACATTAGCTCTGCGCTAACAAAGTTACCAAGGTTACGTTTACACAAATTGGGGGCACTTCTAATATCCATCTCGTGGTTTGGCAGTTCTGGGGGAGGGCTGCCCTGCCGAGCGTCCTCGACTGAAAAGTCGGGACGCTTTTTCTTTTCCTGAATTTCTAGCGAGACACTTTACTTCGATCCGCGGCACGCCGCAGCAATACCCGCCGATCTCCAGCCGCGAGACCAGCACGCGGAACCGGCAATCCTTCTCGACTTGCTGCTTGAGCTTCTCAAAACTGTCGCTCACAAACTCCGTGATCTTGCCGCAGCGCAGGCACGCCATGTGGATGTGGTCGCGTTCCAGCTTGCGCTCGTAGTAGTGGCCCTCGCCGTTGATGTGCATCAGGTCGAGTTCGTCGATCAGCCCCTGCCGCTTGAGCAGTCGCAATGTGCGATAAACCGTGCTGCGTCGACGCTGGCATCGATCTTCTGCGCCTTGCGCAAAATCTGGCTGGCATCCAGATGCTTGCTGGCGGTTTCCATCACGCTCAGAATGGCGCGCCGCTGCTGCGTCATGCGGATTCCGCGCTCGGCAAAGTGTGCCTGCAATCGGCCCGGCATTTCGGTTTGAGGAAGTGGCATCGCAAGCCTCGCTGTCGCAACTGGTCGCAATCCAGCTGCGACGAATTCTTCGGCCGGCGCTTGACGAATGCGGCAAGCCTCCAGCAGTATCATGATGTACCTTAGATGCGACTCAGTTGCAACTAGCAACTAGTAGTGAAAGCGGAAGCCTGGGAAAGGGATCACATGTTGCGACTTGTCGCATCTATCGCGGTTTCAGACTCAATTTCTGTCAGTTATCGCAAGGATGAGTACCTTGGACCCTACAGGCAAATCGCACGTCTTCCGGCGACATTCCCGTTACCGCGCGTCGGATCTGCTTCGCCTGTTCCTGGCTCCTGTTTTTCGCTTCATTCCGTTGCCCTCCCGGCTCAATGCGCAGGAGAGCCCCTACATCGTCACCTACGATCACTATCTCGAAGAACCCGGCAGTCTCGAGGTCGAATATTTCTCCACCTTCGGCACGCAGCGCGGCGGCAACGACTTCCACGCCTTCTGGGCCGAGTTCGAATACGGCGCGACCGCCTGGTGGACCACCGAGGTCTACCTCGACGGCCAAACCACTTTCAACGACAGCACCATCTTCACCGGCTTCCGCTGGGAGAATCGTTTTCGCCTGCTGCAGCGCGAGCACTTCATCAATCCTGTGCTCTATATCGAATACGAGCAAATCAGCGGCGCCGACAAGATTCTGAAAGAAATCGAAGGCCACGACGTCGAAGCCGACTACGCCGACCCCAACGCCATCGCCCGCCAGGAGCACGATCACGAACTCGAATTCAAACTGCTGCTTTCCAAAACCTTCAAAGGATGGAATTTCGCCGAAAACACCATCGCCACCAAGAACCTCACCGGCGGCAACCCTTGGGAGTTCGGCTACGCCATCGGCGCCAGCCGCCCTCTGGCGCTGAAGGCTTCTGCCAAGCGCTGCAGTTTCTGCCCGAGAATTTCGTTGCCGGAGTTGAAATGTACGGCGGCCTCGGCGACCGCCACAGCTTCGGCCTGCACGACACTTCTCACTACCTGGCGCCCGTTGTGGCCTGGAACCTGCCCTCGGATTGGACCTTGCGCCTCTCGCCCGGCTTCGGCCTCAACGACAACAGCCACCGCTTCCTGCTACGCTGGGGAGTCTCCCGCGAATTCTCCGGCTTCGGCGCCGCGTCGCCGTCTGTTCGGAGGTCGCCATGATTCAAATCGATCGGACAAGCTCAAACGCGTCAAGACTGATACATCTAAGCGTAACCATGAGCATTCGCGACCTCTCTTCGCCGCATGCTTTACTGTCCATCGTCTGCCTTCGTCCTATCGCTGCGTTGCCGTCGCGCAGACGAACTCCTCGCCACCAAGCAAGAACAACTCCGTCTATGCGGAACTGGCGAAGGCTCCCAAGAAGGCAGCCGCTCGGCGCAATCCCTTGGAAGCGGATCCCGATGCCGTGGCGGCCGGCGGCCAACTCTTCGCTCTGCATTGCGCCGAGTGCCACGGAGACATGGCCGACGGCGGCAAAAAGGGCCCAGCCTGCGCGCCGACCGAGGTGCAGCAGGCCACTCCCGGCACGCTGTTCTGGCTGCTGACCAACGGCGTGGTCCGCCGCGGCATGCCGGTATGGTCCAAGCTCCCGGAACCCCAGCGCTGGCAACTGGTTAGCTTCATCAAGTCCCTACTCCCGCGCTTCCCAGTCCGCCCCGAACGGCGAGAAAAGCGCCTCATCCCTGACCGCGGCAGGCTCTTGCGACTTTCCTCCTCCCCAAGCATCCAATAGCAGTGTTACGATAATAAGTTCGGCTCCCTACGGGAAGCACTTATACAGATCGCAGGCCCGGCAGCGCAGCCTCAATGGAGCGTCCGCCGACAGCGCGACGTTTACAACGAGGAGAAAGAAAATGGCAGGCAACGGAATCGTCGAAGTCACCGATGCGAACTTCGACCAGGATGTTTTGAAATCGGACAAGCCCGTTCTGGTGGACTTCTGGGCAACTTGGTGCGGCCCCTGCCGCGCTATCGCCCCCATCGTCGAAGAACTGGCCACCGAGTATCAGGGCAAAATCAAAATCGGCAAGATGGATGTCGACTCCAACAGCGCCACCCCCATGCGCTACAAAGTCACCGGCATCCCTACTCTGCTGGTGTTCAAGGGCGGCCAGGTCGTCGAACAGCTCGTCGGCTACAAGCCGAAAGACGCCATCGCCCAGGCCCTGAACAAGCACATCGGCTAAGCAACTCTAGCTCCAGCAAGAATCAACGCACGCTGACCTTTTTTGGCAGCGTGCGTTTTCATTTTTCTGTAGCAGTGGTTCGAGATTCACCTGACGACTGACGCCTGACCACTGGGCCTAGTACTTCCTCAACACCCCAATCACCCGCCCCTGCACATCCACCGAAGCCGCCGGCACAATGATCGGCTTCATGGTCACATTCGAAGGCTGCAGCCGAATGTTGTCCCCTTCGCGATAAAACCGCTTCAGGTCGCATCACTCTGATCCACCAGCGCCACCACGATGTCACCGTTGTGCGCCGTGCGCGCCTTCTCGACCAGCACGTAATCGCCGTCGAGGATCGCCTCATCCTGCATCGAGTCGCCGCGCACCTCGAGCACAAACACTTCTTTCGAGCGCACAAAATCCGCCAGCGAAATCGTCTCGTTACTCTGCACCGCCTCGATCGGCTGGCCCGGCGGCGATGCGCCCGAGCAGCGGCAGAACCACCCCGGTGTTCACGCTCATCGCCTGCTTCAGCCGTCCCTTGGGAGGCAGCAGATCGATCGAGCGGCTGCGGTTGTAGTCGCGCGTCAGCAAGCCCTTCTTCTCCAGATTCGTGATGTGCTTGTGCACCGTGGCCAGCGAGTTCAGCTCCAGCCCTTTGCCGATCTCCTCAAACGACGGAGAGTACCGGTTCTCCGCGACGAATCGCGAAATGAAGTCATACACTTCCCGCTGCCTGCGTGTGATGGCCATGCCGCCATTATTGGCGAACATAAGGCGAAAAAGCAAGTGAGAATTACGGATCACTCCCATATGTGGGGACAGCCGGCCCGGGCTGTCCAGCGAGCGGGATAGGCGGCTTGTGTAGGGACAGGCGCATTCGTCCGCCTAGGCGGCCCAGTAGTATCGGGCCGAAGCTACTTTGAGTTAACCGATGTTCCACCTGCAAGCACCATACGTATCCCGCCGCTCGCTGAAACTTTTCCGCCGCCCGCCACTCCAATCTGGCAACCCGAATATTCCGTACTTAAGGGGGACAGAAAATGACCATTTCAATCCGAGTCGCCGCTATCCTCTTCGCCGCCTCTGCTTGGCACCACCGCCTGCAACGCCAAAGCCAATCCCGCGGCCGCAATGCCCGAGCCAGTCGTCGATGCTCCGCGCGCGTCAGCTCCGTCTCAGCAAACCGCCGTCCTCTCCGGCGGATGCTTCTGGGGTGTCCAGGCCGTCTTCCAGCACGTGAAGGGAGTCATCAGTGCCACCTCGGGGTACTCCGGAGGCTCGACGAAAACGGCGGAATACGAAATCGTCAGCACCGGAGAAACCGGACACGCCGAGTCCGTGCAAATTGTCTACGATCCCTCGCAAATCACCTACGGCGAATTGCTCCGCGTGTTCTTCTCGGTGGCCCACGATCCCACGCAACTCAACCGACAAGGCCCAGACGAAGGCACGCAATACCGCTCTTCGATTTTCTACAACAACGACGAACAGAAGCGCATCGCCGAGGCCTACATCGCGCAACTCGACAGCGCGAAAGTTTTCCCGCGTCCGATCGTGACGAAAGTCGTGCCGCTGCAAGCGTTCTATCCAGCAGAGGCGTATCACCAGAACTACGCGGCGCTACATCCCAACCAGCCCTACATCATGTTCAACGACGCCCCGAAGGTAGACCATCTGCGCCAGGAATTCCCTAACCTATACACGGGCAAGTAGATCAGACCGCAGGGCGGCGAAAGAATGCAGCCCATGGCGCAAGCCGTGGGTGTAGTAAACAAACGGCAAGCCTCGGCGGGGCGAAAGCAGTGATTTCACGGAGACGATGATGTTCGATTCCGATTTAGACCGCGAACCAACTCATGTGAGGACGGCTGCCACCGGCTGTCCGGCCGAGCAAAGCTCGGCTGCCGCGTCACCCGACATGCAACGTCGTGTGTTCCTCGCAACTTCGATCGCAACCATTGCGGGCCTTGTAATTTGGCAATGGCAGCGTCCCGCTGTATTGAATGCTTCTCCCGCTGCATTCCCTGAGCCCACTGACGTCACCATCATCCCTTTCTCCGACGACGGACACCGCCTGAAACAGGTCCGAATCCCTAAGGTCATCAAGACGCCCGACCAATGGCGCCAGCAGCTCGGCGCCGGCGTCTTCGACATTACCCGCAACGCCGACACTGAAATCGCCTATACCGGGAAATACTGGGACCTTCACGACAAAGGCATCTACCGTTGCATCTGTTGCAATAACGCGCTCTTCGACTCCGCTACCAAATTTGACTCCGGTACCGGATGGCCCAGCTTCTGGACTCCCATAGCCAAAGAAAACGTAACCGAGATCCGTGACACGACTCTGGGGATGGTTCGCACGGCGGTTGCCTGCACCGAATGCGATGCCCATCTCGGGCATGTCTTCGACGATGGCCCTGAACCCACCGGCCTCCGCTACTGCATGAACTCCGCGTCCCTGCACTTCGTGAAGCGAACGTAATCTGTGCACATGATCCGTCTCTACTTCTGTCGTCCTTCGCGAAGCGAGGACCTATGGCACTCTGCCGGCAACGCCACGCACGTAGTGCCTCACAAAGAAGCCGTAACTGCGCCGCTATAATTAACCCCATGAATTCCTCTCTCCCCACCTTCCGCGAACCCAGCACCGTTGAGAAACTCTTCAACCGTTCTTTCGGATTCATTGTCGGCCTCGGGCTGGGGCCCGCTCACATCTATCTTCTTCAAGTTCGAGGACGCAAATCCGGCAAACTCTTCTCCACTCCGGTCGATCTTCTGGAACTGCAAGGCAAGCGCTACCTGGTCGCCGCGCGCGGACGAACCCAATGGGTCCGCAACGCCGAAGCGGCCGGAGAAATTACGTTGAAGAAGGGCGGCACTCGTCAGAAATTCCATCTGCGTCCACTCGACAACGCCGACAAGCCACAAATCTTGAAAGCCTATCTCGACTCTTTCAAGCGCGAAGTGCAACGATACTTCCCAGTTGCTGCCGGATCGCCTCCCGCAAGCTTTCTCGCCATCGCCGAGAACTTTCCAGTGTTCGAATTGCTAAACACTTGAGAGTTGTGCACTCGACAGCATTACAAGAAACTCCTGACGACAATGGGATTCCCATTTTGGGAGAAGGTGTTTACCTTTTGGTTATACAGGGTAGGCCCCTCCCCCCTCGGTCTATTGAAATCATGGGGTTAGGGGAAAACGCCGCAAAATCTTTGAGCTGCAACAAGATAAGGGCAAAATCCTGAGCCGGAAGGAGTTACGGGCGGTTTTTCGGGACTGAAGTCGAGTTTTTGGGGGAGACGCAATGGGTTGCGGGATCGGCGGGGCGAAAAAGGCATAACGTTGGCGCGTGATTCTCGCCCCTGGACTTTGGAACTGTCGGGCCGTGGCGAATCCACAGCAGCCGATGTGGCCTGCATTCTTCCGCCGCCTTGCGCGGCTATCATCTTGTTCAAAGTGTAGCTTGCGGAGACGGATGGCAGTGTAGGACCCCGTCCCGGCGGCCGTTGTCAGGGCGTTTCGCCGCGCGTGCGAGACCACGCGCCTCGCGACAGCCGGCAAAGCCTGCCCTGAGCGCGGTCGAAAGGATGCCGGCGCTACATGTTCGAAGCTTATTTGCGGTCGGGGTCGTGGTCGGCTTCGCCGGCGCTTCTCAGTGTGACCTGGTCATGTGAGAGCGCGCCACTCTTCGGCACGGGTGGAGTTTGCGCGTGCGGATCGGGCTTTGGTTCTGCACGTGGATGCGAGGCTTCCCGGACGTCGACCGGCTGAACGCTGTGAATTGGAGTGATCATAGTCTGGTCCTCTGAGGGATAGGATCGGCAGGCCACGGATAAACTTTAGGCGAGGTGAGCCTGCGCGGATGATCTTTGGTAAGAGTTACCCTTTTGAGTTGCGAAGAATCGCGACGGATACGAATCAGGTTTATTTGCTCTTTCGCATCTGAAGCGTGCGCCCTTTGACAACCTTGACACTTGCCTGCGCCGCGGGGGCTTCAAAGCCGATGCGACGGCGGTTAGGTTCCCCGGGCGCCATGAGTTCGCGGATCGCGTTCATCAGATCCTGAATCTCGGTGTCATGGTTTTCCAGTCGGTGTTCCAGTTCCGCAAGTTTGGTCAGGATGTTTCTGTTTCCGGCGATGGCGCGGCGCATGCGCACGAACGCAAGCACGACGAACACGCTCATTTCGATCGCGCGTTCGGAGTTCAGCACGGTGGCAGCCATGATCGCGCCGTGTTCAGTGAAGGCGTAGGGCAGATAGCGGGTGCCGCCATGGCCTTCACTTGAGATCACATTTTGTGATCTCAAGATCTTCCATTCGTGCGGGGAGAGCTGAAAGCGGAAAGCAGGAGGAAATCGTTTCGCATTGCGCTTGGCCTGCTGATTGAGGTGCCGGACTTGCACGCCGTAGAGTTCAGCGAGATCCCGGTCGAGGATGACCCTCTGCCCACGCAGAACGAAGATTTTGGAATCAACTTTGCTTGTGACAACAATTGCTGTTTTTGCCATATTGAGAGCCCGTTTCGCTTCAACCGCAGATTTCTCACCGGTAAACACCGCCGGTATTCGGAATGACAAATAAGTTTTAGAACTTGAGATCACAAATTGTGATCTCAAGAGTTAGAGATTAGCAGCAGGATAGCAGCCCAGTCGCAGGCGGCAGCAGCGCAGAAGTTCATCGAGTGCCGATGAAGTAATCGTGAAAAGGAAGAACGAAGAACGTGGTGACGGCAACAGACCGCAGTAATTGATCAACCAGCCCGATCAGGATCTCACGTACTTGCCGAACGGCACGGAGCATCTGGAGGACTAGGTGCCTGCCGGGCTTGGGCAGAGACCTACGCGCTGGCGAACCGGGAGCTAAGGATGGGGAACATGTCAGGGCTGTGCGGGTGCCTGGGTTGGTGCTGGTGCTCGGCGTGGGCACCGGCATAACGGGGCCTCAACGGGGCGCTGCAGCGCCGCTCTTCCACGCGGGGCCGAATGCCCACGCGGAGCGCTCGCGTCGATTTCGATCGCTGTGAATACTACTGTGGCTTTTTTCCAGCCCCCGTCATTATTCCTGTTGGTTTTCTTGACGGCGGACCATCTCATATCGCCTTTACACGCCGTCGAAAGTCGCGCGCAACCCGTTCGGAATCGATGAGCCCGAGAAATGCGCTTTCATTCTTATGGGAGCTTACGCTACCCTCCCTTGACTGATCTAAGGGGTGAGCACGAACACAGTACCGGTTCCGTTTTGTCCGCCTGCAGATGTGGTTCCGTACATTGCCCCATTCCGCCGGACGAGATGGGATAATGAGCGGAAGCCGTTCGGACCACCAAACGAGTGGAGTACGGTCTCTGTCCAAGAGCCGCCCTTCAAGCTTGGCGGATTGAGTACAAACAGCACTCCTCCGAAATCCGGGCCACCGCTCCCCCCCGTGGACGCTGCCCCAAATAGCCTGCCTTGGTTGTCGATAATGACACCGGCTTCAGGACTGCCGCCGTCGCGGCCTCCAGAGAAGGCATAAAGCACGCTTTCAGTCCAGGAACCACCGGGCTGCTCCGGGGGAGTCAGTCGGAATACCGTTCCTCCCTGCGATGCGCCTCCACCACTTGTAGTGCCGTAGAGCACACCATTGCCATCAAACTGCAAGCGGCCAAAGGGCGAACTTTCGTCGAGCCCGCTAAAGGAGAAGAGGACGTTCTCAGTCCATTTTCCCCCACTCATCGTGGGCGGCGTCAACCGGTACACGGTTCCCAGATCATTGGCGCCCCCAAGCAAGGTCACGCCGTATAGATTTCCTTCCCTATCCATCACTAGCTCGCTGGATGGGAATGCCCCATCCGTTCCAGCAAAGTTGTACAGAATGGTCTCGATCCAAGGGTCTGCTGGATTTGAGGCTGGCACCAAGTGAAAGATCGTGCCGCGACGATTGGCGCCACCCGCAGATGTGACGCCATAGAGACCATGAGATCCGGGCAACAACCCGACATTGGGGTTTGTACCGTCTTTAGGCGTGCTGCCGAAGCTATACAAAATCCGTTCTTTCGCGGAATCTCCGGACACTGCTGGAGGTATAACAACAAACACAGAGCCCATATTTTGCGTTCCGCCGAGTTGGGTCGTGCCGAATAACTTGCCGGTTGGGCTCATCGTCAAAACGCTATCGGGTGTCTGGCCATCGGGCCTCCCCTTGAACTGGTAGAGAATCGACTCAGTCCATGAAACTCCATCGCCAGCGGGCGTTAAGGTATAAATGACACCGTTGCCCGAAATGCCGCCCAGCGCAACGCTTCCGTAAAGATTGCCATGCTGATCAAAGACAACCCCTGATTGCGGATTTTCACCATCTGGGCCGGAGCCAAAATCGTGGATTGTCGTAACAGTCTGCCCGAATGCGCAGCAGCTGACGGCCAGGACAATGGAGCAGATCGCGAGGCTCGCTCCTAAACTTGATGCCAGTGTTTTTAACGCCGCCACAGAAAATCTGCAGTGAGAAGTAATCCCGCCCGAAGTTTGCATTTCGATCCTCTTTAAGGTTCTGTGTAATCGTATCGAGGTTCATCGATTCAAATGTCACGGGGCCATCAGACGCCGTGAGACGGGCGGTACGATGAAATGCGAGGCCTCCTAGCAATACACATTTCGACAAGCATACTTATACTCACGCTAGAAACTGTTTTGGAGGGCATCTCCGTTTCCATTTCGGAGTGATGAGAGATGCGAAGGGGGCGCTCGCTACGCTTGCTGGACGGGCGAATGCGCCCGTCCCCACGTGGTCATTCTTGGCCTTGGCGGGTTAGGCGCCGGTCACGAAGAAGCTTTCCTCCGGCTTGGTTTTCGTCTTTTCTAAGACGGCACCTGCGGTTACATCTTGCACGAATTCGCGGCGGCGTTCGGGACCCTTGCGTTCCACCACGCGCACGCGGCGGGCGGGCATGTTGCTAGGTTCTAGGCTGATGATGCGGCCTTCGCGCACGACGATCTGCGAGCGGAACCAGTCGGTGCGGAACATCCGGCCTGCTGCGTAGAAGGTCATCGAGGCCGCGATCGGTCCTTCGAACTCTACGCCGGTGCAGGCCAGGATGCGGCGGCCAATTTCCTGGCTCCAGGTCAGTCCGCCGACCAGAGGATCGTTCAGACGGCAGCGCTCGAAGGGAGTGGCGTGCGAGAGCTTGCGGAGTTGCAAGAGCTGCAAGAGCACGGACGTTTTTGCCAAGTTCGTGACGATGACTCGCGCCTCGGTTGCGGAAACCCGCTCCATCTTGATGTGCAGATCGGGCGACCATTCGCGCTCGAATTCTTCGCGGGCCAGGGCCAGTCCCTTGTCAGTGGCTTCCACGTAGCGCAGCGTGGCGCGGGCCAGAATCACGCTGAACAGGGTGGTGACGATGGTGGCGATGATCGGAATGTAGCTGATCAGCGTGGAGAACGGGATGCGATACGAGTTCATCAACTGCATATGCATGGATGCGAGTGGCTCCTGCGGACGCGGTTTGGGGAACGGGTAGCGATCGAGGATAAGGATAGCGGGAGATGACTGGAGGCTGTAGATGCGCTTGGTGCGTGGCGGGTAACGTGTGCGGGGCTTGGCCTTTGGTAACTTCGGGCGTCAGGCGTCGAAGGGCAGGCGTCGAACTGCAGGCGTCAGGGGCACCTTCGCTTTTGGTTTGTACATTATTTTTTTTCGTGTCCTGTTCACACGTAAGGGAAACACGCAAGGGAAGCAGGCGGCCTACGTTGACCCGGCCGAGAGGCCTGCGGTAGGTGAGGTTAGACGCCCGACTCAAGATCCGGAAGCCCGAAGCCCGGTTCTACTCGAGGACGCTGTCGTCGAGTTTCTTTTTACCCCAGTCGGCGGCGGCTTGGACGAAGGCGAGGACGATGGGGTGCGGCTTCTTTTCGGTGGAGGACAGTTGGGGTTGGAAGAGCGTCGCGAGGAAGAAGCGGTGAGTGGGGGATTCGATGGCACGGATCTCGCCTTGAGCACCACGGGCAACCACCGGGAATCCGGCTTCCATGGCGGCCCATTCGAAGTCGGGATTGATTTCGAAGTTGCAGAAGAACTCTTCGGTGGCGGTCTCCTGATCCTTGCCATAGAACGACTGCAGGTAGGAGCCAGGACGCAAGCGAATCTCCGGAACGACACCGGAAAGCTTAGGCGCATTGCCCTTGCGGTCAGGAACGGCGCAGGCTACCGGGTAGATGACGATATTCTTCGAGCCGGAATTGTTCTCGGCGCTGTCGGCGTCTTTAATGTTGAGGACGTTCCGGGCGAACTCGATGAAGGCGTACTGGAATCCGGCGCAGGTGCCGAGATAGGGCCAGTCGCGGCGGCGGGCGAACTCGATGCCTTTGAGCATGCCGTCGAAGCTCTTGAACGGGCTGCCGGGTGCGCCCCATAAGCCGTCAAAACTTTCGAGGGTCTTCTCGGCAGTGGCCGCGTTGAGCGACGGCGTGGGTAGCCATTCGGACTCGACCTTCATGTTGAGCTTGCGGGCAGCGTGCTGCAGGGCGTCGTTGGTGGCGTGGTGCGAGCGGAATTCGGCGTTGAAGTCGCCCAGGATTCCGATGCGGACGGCGTCGCTCACGGGTTTGATTGTACTAGAGGGGAGGTTGCAGACTGAGCGGGAGTTAGGACAATGCAGGGTTAGAACTGTGGTGCTCCGAGGTGTGGCTGTCTTCGCAGCAAACCTAAAGCAGCCCGCGGATGCTCAGGATGATGTAGAGAGTGAGCAAGGCGAGCATGGGCCCGCCCCAGATCATCAACGCGCATTTCCATCCCAAGGAGCGGGCGACTTCCTGCTGGCTGCGCCAGGAGATCAGGAACGTATTGTTGTTCGTGCCCTTCATCAGCACGACGGGCGGATGGGGATCGAAAGCGTCGTCATTGCCGGTTGTAACGGGCATGGCGGGGTCGGTGACAACTTGCACGCCGCTAAAGGCGGGCATTCCGGCCGCGGCCCAGGCTGCGGGATTTGAGATGCCAGCTTTCTGCAGGGCAGCCGCAATCTTTTGTTGCTGATTCATGTCCGCGGTCTTGGAGGGCTTCGTTTGTGATGAAAGCTGAAATACTTGGTGCTCGCTGGCTGGGGTAGCGAGTCCTTGCGCCAGAGATTCGAGGCGGAAGTCGGTTTCGTCAACGCCGCGGATGAACGAAACTGTACCAAGCGTCATGGAAAATCCGTGGGTTGAAAACGAGTGCATCGCTTCCTGATCGCGGACCGGTTGCGGCGTGACCTCGACACCCGGATTGTCTCCTGCGTTCCGAGGATGAACAGCGAGTTCTTGGGCTTGATGCAATACTCTTCGACCTTGATTTTGTTGCTGGTGGCAATGCCGTGGCGTGCCAGGAAACTGCGCACGGTGTCGGGTGCGGGATCTTTCGTAGTGAAGAACGAGTCGCAGAATTCCTGTTCGAAGTCGCGATGCAGATCGAGGTCGGCGCCGCGTGGATCGATCAGCAGCCAGCCGGTGTTGTCGTCGACGAAGAAGGGCACGTGCATGCATTCGCCGGCGACCTTGACCCATTGCTTGTTCTTACCGCTCTGCTTCCATTCCCAGACCAGCGTGCGGTAGTAGTAGCAGGGGCGTGCGATGATAGGGGCGATCATGGTGTAGGGGCCGACGGCAAGGCCGCTGACTTCGACCATGCCCATGGAGGCGCTGCGAATCTTCGAAAACGGAGTATCAAGAATCAGGCGGCGACGCTGCAGCAGGCGGAATCCGTAGAAAAAAAGGCCGATGCCGGCGCAGAAGCCGACTGCGCAAAGGATCAGCAGTCCGCTGGGGTCGGACGAACGATGAATGAGTGTTGCGAATGTCAACGATGGAGCCCGCGGGCGATCGAATCCCTCTTTAGGCTAATCAATCGAGAGAGGCGGGGCAGCAGAAAACAGTGCGACGGGCTTACGACGGTAATTACGTATTGACGAACTAGCAGATTGAAAGCGCGGAGGCATTTCGCCTGGGT
Source organism: uncultured Acidobacteriaceae bacterium (assembly GCA_963722365.1). Taxonomy (GTDB): domain Bacteria; phylum Acidobacteriota; class Terriglobia; order Terriglobales; family Acidobacteriaceae; genus Sulfotelmatobacter. Next base: position 911,082 of record CAVRLM010000007.1, on the reverse strand, counting down.
CTGCCAAATGATTTAGCATCCAGTTGCAATGTACGCATCCGCTCCTGAGGTTACTGCGAACCAGGTTTTGCAGTCCTTCCGTCATGATGGTCCCAGTCTTTTTTTCGGTGCCATGATCATGGCGGTGGGACTGGTCGCTGCGCCGTTCTCCGCGATCCGCCGCAAAGATCCGATCCTGCTTGACCTTGCTTTCTTCGTCGGGCTGTAGGGCCTGCGCATGTGGCGATTACGTGGGGAACGGAACACGCGCGGTGAATTACAGTCGATTCGAGGAACTGTCTTTGCCGCCGGTGCGGAGTTCGCACCAGGGTTTCTGACGTCATGAATAAGCAGAGCCGTCGTAAGTTTCTCAAGACGACCGCGATCGCCAGCGCCGGAGTGGTGGCCGGTTCCGCGGCGGTGAATTCGCTTTCGCCGCGCATTTGGCCGGAGCCAATGATATTTGAGACGAACCAGAGCCACTGGGCGAAAACGCAGGTGGCTGCAAGTCCTTCGCTGGAGCAGGACCTGGAAGCCGATGTGGCGATCATTGGCGGAGGATTTACGGGCCTCTCATCGGCCTATTACATCCGGAAGAACCAGCCCGCGAAGAAGGTCGTGGTTCTGGAGGGGCGCGGGTGCGGCAATGGGGCCTCGGGTCGCAATGGCGCCATGGTCCTGACGATGACTGCAGACAGATTCATGCAGTTCAGCGGCGATCCCACGATGGACAAGCGAATCTACGATCTGACCGTGGAGAACATCGACCAGCTGCATGCCCTGAGCGCTGCTACCGGAATCGACTGCGAACTCGACACCAACGGCGCGCTGCAAGTCTTCAATACGAAGGCGGATATTGAGACGGGTAGAGCGTATGCGGAGAAGGCGCGCAAGCTGGGGATGGACGTCGAGCTGTGGGATAGGCGACGAACCCTCGAGGCGCTGGGCACCCGGATGTACGAAGGTGCATTTCTGGACCGTCGGTGTGGGCAAGTGCATCCCATGAAGCTCGTGCAGGTCTTCAAGTCTGCGGCGCAGAGTGCGGGCGCAGAAATTTTCGAGAACACGGCGGTCGCGCGGATTGATGAGGGAACTCCGATTCGCCTCCACATTACGAACGGCCGCACAGTTACAGCGAAGTCTCTGGTGTTGGCCAGCAATGCTTACACGTCGAAACTCGGATTCTTTCGCAACGGGATCGTACCGATATTCAATTACGTGGGGATCACGCCAAGGTTGAGCGATACGCAAATCGCTGAGGTGGGATGGCGCAGCCGCCTGCCATTCTCAGACAGCCGGACGATCGTGACATATCTGGGGCTGACCCGCGACAACCGGATTCATATCGGTGGTGGGAGCGCGGACTACTTCTTTAACGATAGAGCGAGCCAGAGTCCGAACGCCGGGCACGCGTTTCGAAAGTTGCAAAGCGAGTTGGAGCAAATATTTCCTCACCTGGCTGATGTGCGATTTGAGACCACATGGAGCGGCCTCGTCGATTGCAGTTTGGACTTCTCCAGTTCCGTTGGGCGCCTGCGCGACAACATTTACTACGGCATCGGATATTGCGGACACGGCGTGAACCTCACATCGCTGTTCGGACGCATCATTGCCGACTTCGAGGCAGGCCACGACCAGCAGTGGAGGGATCTGCCGTTTGTGAATCACAGTTTCCTCTACGTTCCCAACGAGCCTTTCCGTTGGCTGGGAGCGCAGGCCTCTCTGGCCTATTACCGTATGACCGGGTGAACGGCTGAGGCCGACTTCGGGGGCGGACGGCCCTTCGGCAAGCTCAGGGCAGGCTCTTGGGATGGCTGGCGGCACAACCGGCGCTACGCGACGATGCGCTTACGCCGTATTACCAGACTTCGCAGCGTTTGCTTTCAGGGCGGACCATCGCGGCGTCTGCTTTGCAACTCCACGCCTTCTGGAATTCCGGAAGGTTGGAGAGCGGGCCGATCACACGATATTTTGCGATGGGATGCGGATCGCTTTGCACCATCAGGCGCTGCGCTTCCGGGCGGATCTCATCGCCGCGGAACTGTCCCCAGGCGATGAAGAATTGTTGCTCGGGAGTGAAGCCATCGACGTCGGCCGGGCGTGGCTTGCCCTCTAGCGACTTCTGATAGGCCAGGTAGGCGATCTTGGCGCCGCCGAGATCGCCGATGCTTTCGCCGAGTACCAGTTTGCCGTTGTGGTGGATATCTTTCTCGATGTAATAGTTGTCGAACTGATCGGAAACGCAGGCGGCGCGTTTTTGAAAGTCTTTCAGGTCGGCCTCAGTCCACCAGTTGCGTAGGCGGCCGAGATAATCGAACTGCGCGCCCTCGTCGTCGAAGCCGTGTGAGATTTCGTGTCCGATCACGACGCCGATCGCGCCGTAGTTCACCGCATCGACGGCGTTGACGTCGAAAGCCGGCGGCTGCAGAATGCCGGCGGGAAATACGATTTCGTTGAGCAGCGGGTTGTAGTACGCGTCAGAGGTGGGCGGCGTCATGCCCCAGCGCCCACGGTCGACGGGCTTGCCGATGGTGGCGCGGTCATCCTCTTCGACGAATTTTCTTCCGGCGATTGTGTTCTCGAAGAAGGCGTCGCGGCGTATGGTGACGTGGCTGTAATCTTTCCACTTGTCGGGATATCCGATCTTGGGATTGAAGGTGGCGATCTTAGCCATTGCTTTTTCCTTGGTATCGTCACTCATCCACGGACGGTTGAGAATGTCGTCGCGCATGGCTGCAAGCAGATTGCGTACCATTTCCTGCATGCGGGCTTTCGCTTCGGGCGGGAAATATTTCTCGACGTATTTTTGTCCGAGCGCCTCGCCCAGGTACCGGTCGGTGGATTCCACACAGCGCTTCCATCGCGGCTTCATCTCGGTGGTGCCGGCAAGATACTTGCCGTTGAAGGCAAAGTTCTCTTCCACGAAGGGATCCGAAAGGGAATTGGCGAAGGAATTCAATAGTTGCCACTTCAGATAAACTTTCCAGTCCGGCAGCGGGGCCTGCTGCATCTGGCGGTCGACTTCCTGCATGAATTTGGGTTCGTCGACGTTCATGTCGACGTCGGTGGGAATCTGCTTGTGCTTGAAGTAAGCCGTCCAGTCGACGTGCGGCGCCATCGCTTGCAGTTGTGCGAAGGTGGTGTTGTGATCGGTGGCGGAAGGATCACGCAGGGCGACGTTGTCGAGTGAGGCCTCGGCTAATTTTGTTTCCATGCCCATGATGGTCTGCGCCGCAGCCGCGGCGGTCTTCTGATCCCATCCGGCTAGCTTGAACATCGTGGTCACGTGCTCAACGTATTTTTCGCGGGCTTCCTTGAAGCGTGGCTCAGGTTTCAGGTAGTAGTCGCGATCGGGAAGACTGAGGCCGCTGGCGCCTATATCGGCAAGCACCAGTGACGGTTTGTGCGGATCCTGCTGGCTGCCGAAACTAAAAGGGACTTGAACAAGAATGTCATGCATTTCTGCCATGACCTGTTGCAGAGCGGCAATGTTGCGAGCGGCGTCGATTTTGGCGAACATGGGTTTGATCGGCTCCATACCGCGCGCGTTCACGCGGGACTCATCCATACAGGCGCCGTAGTAGTCTCCGATGATTCGTTCGGTGCTGGCCTGGGGCGCGTTCTTGTCGGAGGATGCGGCCTCAAGAATGTCCTTCAAACGATCTTTAGCGGACTCGCCGGACTGCCAGCGCTTGCTCCAGCGCGTCATAGAAGCTGGAATCGGATTGTTGGCGCGCCAGGTGCCGTTGGCGAACTGGAAGAAGTCGGTGCACGGCTCGGCTTTGCGGTCGAGATCGGCGAGGTCGATGCCGTGCAGAGAAGAGGTTTGCGACAGCGCGAACGGAGCGAATGCGAGTACGAGGATGGGGAGGATCTGAAACAGATGTCGCAACGGGCGCATGAATGGTCTCCGAGTTTTGGTGGATAGCCATTGTAGATCAGGCATGAGAGAACCTGCCTTCGGTTAGAGGGAGTTGCGCAAGTTAAGACAGCGCGACTGAACGAGTCGGGGAGGGATAGCGGGGTTGGCGGTGTAGTTTGGTCAGTGAGTGATATGGGGACTTTGTGCCGAATGACCACGATCGCGATAGACGTCAATGTGTGAAATGGCTGTCGGCTTAAGATTCATACGACTCAGTGTATATTTGGTTCGCCCATGCACCGGCCCCCGGATCCTCAATTGCTCGCATTCCTTGAAGCCTACGACCCGCACATCTCGGATCTCGCTCTCGCGCTGCGAGAGGTGATTCTTGAGGAGGCGCCCGACGCCTCGGAGTCGATCTACCAGGTGTACACGGTTGCGATCTGGTTCGGGTTTAGCGGAAAGATGAAGGACATGTTCTGTTACATTGCGACCAACGCGGGGCATGTCAACTTGGGATTCCCGCGCGGGAGCATGCTGCCCGATCCGAATCGTGTTCTGGAAGGCACGGGTAAAACAATGCGCCACATTAAGCTCAGGAGCCAGCGCGATGTGGAGCGTCCGTTACTGCGGCGCTACATCCAGACGGCGGTGGAGCAGGTGCAGCAGGGCGCGACCGGAACGGGTAAAAGCGTTGTCAAGAGCGAACGCGGAGATTCATCGCCGCGCCATGCAAAGAAGCCCCGCAGGAAATAATCTGTACTTATCGAGCCGAGTTTGCCACGTCCAATCGCAGGCTATTCGTGTCGAAGTGTCTGCATGGGATCGATTTTCGTGGCGCGGCGGGCGGGAATAAAACTAGCGAAAAACGTAACAGCCACGAGAACTAACGAGACCATCGCTAGAGTCAGAAAATCGTGAGACTTCACGCCGTAAAGGAAGTCGGCCAGCAAGGGCGTAGCGGCAAAGGAACCTGCGAGGCCGATCGCTACGCCGATCAGCGATAGAAGCATCGCCTGCCGCAACACCAATGCCAGCAGCTGTCTGGGCTGCGCACCCAAAGCCATTCTCAACCCGAGCTCATGCTTCCGCTCGCCCACGGCGTACGAAATCACGCCATAAATTCCGATTACGGCGAGAATCAACGCGAGCGCCGCAAACAGCTCAAACAGCTCCGAGAGGAATCGCCATGGAGTCGCTGACTTTGAGACTGTCTGCTCGACCGTTGTGATTCCGAAAACCGCGGAGTCGGGCGCCAGCTCAGAAATCGTCCGGAGCAGATCTTGCATCAGGGCCTTCGAATTGGAGTGCGTGCGCAGAATAATGCTCTTGTGAATCCGCGTTTCCGTCCAGCCGGAGTGAACGCGAACTGGTACCTGGCGGTAATCGATGTATGCCTCGGGGAATGGATCCACCGTCAACGAAAACTGGTGTACGTTTCCCACTACGCCAACGATCTGTCGCGGTTTTTCCTCCGGGGAATCATCGAACGTGATTGTGCGGCCAATTGGATCGTCGTTTTGCCAGAACTTTCGTGCCATAGCCTCATTGATCACCACGACCCAGCCACTACTCTCGGTGTCGTGCTCGGTGACGGCTCGGCCGCGCAGCACAGGGATGCCCATCAGTTGAAAGTAGCTGGAACTGACCGCCTGCCGTAGAACACTGGGCTTCTCCCCGGCCGTCCCCACGCTTTGCCCAACAGTCGTGAATCCGGGAGAGGCATACTGTGCCGTCTCCAGAAGCGGAAGCCAATCGACCAACGCCACATCTTCAACCCCCGGTATATTTCGGCCGCGCTCTAGCGCTTGACGACAGAAGTTCCCCACAGGCGGAAGGATGGAACTGAAGCCGGTCGCATCTTCGGTCGAGGAATCCATGTATTTCAGTCCGGTAAGCCGAACTTCCGCAGTCACGAGATGCGATGCATTGAATCCCGGTGTCGTCCGCAGAATTCGCGTCAGCGTGTTGATCATGAGCCCCGCGCAGACTAGCAACACGAATGACAGCGCAATTTCAGTGACGATCAGAGCACTTCTCGTTCTATGACTTGAGACGGTTGCAGTGCTGCGCCCTCCTTCTCTCAAAAACTCATTGACGTCACCCTTTACGGCTCGATACGCAGGAACCAGCCCGAAAGCGATACCCGTCAGTAGACAGGTGCCAAAAGCGAACAGCAACACCCGGCTGTCCACCAAGACGCTTAAGTTGCGCGGAAGCCACTCCGGAGCCCACACGCTGAAAACCTTCACACCGAGAACCGCAAGAACGAGGCCGGCGACTCCTCCGATCATCGAGAGCAGAATGCTCTCCGCGAGCACCTGATGCACGATCCTTCTTTTGTTTGCTCCTAACGCAACCCGTACGCCGATCTCCTTCCGCCGTCCGTCTCCTCGAACCAGCGAAAGATTGGCGACATTTGCGCAGGCAATCAAAAGAACGAGTGCAACGATTCCAAACAGTGCGAAATAAACCTCTCCCCAGTTACCGAACAGCCGAGTCCGGAGTGGCTCGACCCGGATTCCCAGATCTTTGTACGCTTCGGGAAAAGTCTGCACCAGGCGTCGCGTGGTGACTTCCATAGCGGCCTGAGCCTGCTGGATCGAAACGCCGCGTTTGAGCTTGCCAATCGCCATGAACCATCGCACATCCTCCACGCCGGAACTCGACGGATTCCCCATGCCGCCGAATTCATAAACCTCCGGAGTTCCAGTTCCCAACAGATCAAACCCGGGTTCCAGGACGCCGACGATCGTCCCCGAAAAGGTGTCGACGAAAATCTCTTTGCCCACCACGTTCGGGTCCCCGCCGAAATGGCGCTTCCAGAACTCGTAACTGATCACTAAGCCGAAGGAACCTTTCTGCTCACTGAGGTCATCGGTGGGGATACTTCCCATGAAAGCCTTGACTCCGAGCAGTGGCAGCAGGCGCGCGCTCATGTGTTGCACGCCAACACGTTCCCCCGACCCCGCACTGGACATGGCTACCATGTCCGCGTGAGATACGAACTCCAGTGTCTCGAAGACCCGGTTATCCACGCGCCAGTGAGCCACGTCCGTAGCTGAAACTGGCCACGAGTATTTTGGCTCCTTAAGATTGATATTCGACACAGCGACCAGCCGGTCCTGATCGGGATAGGGAAGTGGACGAAGAAGAATTCCGTTGATAACGCTGAAAACGGCTGTGGTCCCGCCAATTCCAATGGCTAGAGTCAAAACGGAAACCAGGGTGAATCCCGGACTCTTACGCAATCCGCGAACGGCGTACCGCAGATCTTGACCGATTGCCTCAATCCATCGGGCCATGACGATGCCTCACGAATCGAGCTTGCCCCAAACACGATAAGTCTACACCGGACGACTGTTCCGAGACGTCGCGGCCCGGCGCAAGTGTCGCAATCAGGCGGTTTCACTCAGAACTGCCCGGACCTAAGGGGGACCTCTATTTTTACATGGTTGCGGCTGGTTACTAAGTTATCCGCCGGCTTTTAGTTCGGTCAGCACTTGCTTGGCGATTTCTTTCAAGGTCTCGAATACGCCGACGCCTTGGAAGGCTACCGCTTCCACGATCGGTTCGTTTTTCTTGCGTAGTTCGGTGGAGAGCAGATCAACAGGGAGAATATTGGGCAGGTCGCGCTTGTTCAACTGCAGCACGTAGGGAATCTTGTTGAAGTCGTAGCCGTGTTCTTTCAGGTTCGACATCAGGTTTTCTAGCGCTTCGACGTTGGCGTCCATGCGCTGCTCCTGGGAGTCAGCGACGAAGACGATGCCATCGACGCCGCGCAGGATCAACTTGCGGCTCGCGTCATAGAAAACCTGGCCCGGGACGGTGTAGAGGTGGATGCGCGTCTTGAAGCCACGGACCGAACCGAGGTCGAGCGGCAGGAAATCGAAGAACAGAGTACGCTCGGTTTCAGTGGCCAGCGAGATCATCTTACCCTTCTGCTGGTCCGCGGTTTTTTGGTAAATCACCTGCAGATTCGTGGTCTTGCCGCCCAGTCCGGCGCCATAGTATACGATCTTGCAATTGATCTCACGAGCTGCGAAGTTGATGAAACTCAAGGCTTTCCTCAAATACGGGCAGACCCTCAGGGGCTGCCGCGCACACCAATGTCCTTATGGAGGCTCGCGGTCTTTATATCATACGAAAGGGACCGGGCGCAGGTTACTCAGGTGACCCCCCACCGAATGGAATGGCTGGCAACAGAGGTTGCGGGACCCAGGTCAGCCGTCAGTGCGCCGTAGGAACGGCATAATAACCGGCCTTGGTATAGATGTTGAGACCCTTCTTGTCCACCAGAACCTCAATTTCGCGGTAAATGGGACCGGCCGTACCCTTTGGGATATACGCCAAGGTGTACTGGTTCCTCGCCTCAGAGGTGATCTGCCCGTAGGCCTCTTCGATGGCGTTGCGGGAGAGTTCGGTGAAGACCTGTCCGCCACCCGTGGCAGAGCAATACCTGGGCAGGATATTGCTGTAGCCTTGATCTTTCAGATGGATCTTGTCGAGCTGCCGGTAGAGCGGCAAAGCGCCGCTGTCGAGCACGACACCTTTGACTTGGATGCTTTGAGTCTCGAGCACGCGCAGTACCTCTCGGTAGCTGGCCTTGCTGCCCAGCTCGCGTCCATCGCTGATCACGAAGATGAGCTTACGGCGGGTGCGCTCGCGCTTGCTGAGATCGAGAGCCGCGCGGAGGATGGCGTCATTCAAAACGTGCGCCTCGCGAGGCGGCGTATTGACTGGAGCGGGTCCGCCGCCGATGGGAATTCCATTGGCCATGGGAGGGTTCGGCCCGAGTGGTCCGCCCAGCACAGGTGGGCCGTTGTTGTGTCCACGCACAAGCTTCAGCTGGTTCAGCGCGGCGGTGAGCTTCTCGGGCTTGCCGACGAAATCGGTAACGTCGCTCACGGTGCTGCTATAGGTGTAGAGCTTTACTTCGTCGTAAGGACTGAAGGCGCCAACCAACGAACTGTAGGTCTGGTTGACCTTCTGGAAGGCGACGTCGGCGATCCCGATGTCGAGCACCACCGCGACGGAGAGTTCAAAGGGATCGCTGGTGAAGTAGGTGAGCGTTTGTTTCTTTCCGTTCTCCAGGACAGTAAAATCTTTGGGAAGCAGACCATCGACGCGGCGGCCATTGGAGTCCTTCACCATGACTGGTATTTGTACCAGGTTGGTGGTGATCGGAATTGTGTAAAGGTCTTCCTTGGGATTGATTTGATTTCTCGGCCTGCTGCCAGCGGGAAGGGTTTCAGGCGGCGGCATGGCGGGAGGAGCCTCCGCATTTTGCGTATCCGGCGCGGGTTGCTGCGGGGTGTCGCCGGGAAAAGGTATCGGCTCGTTACTACGTTTCTTCTCGGCAGGTTCGGTTGGTGATTCCTTGGGGAGTGCAGGCTTAGGAGGCGGTGGAGGCTGAACGGCCGAGGGAGCGTCAGGGACATCCTGGGCGGGCTGGGCATTAGCGGGAGGCTGAGACTGGCTCTGGCCGGCGGATTGGGCGTGCAGGCCGGAGATTGCCAGATTCATTACGACCGCAAGGACCGGGAGAATGATCCTGAGAATGGGGTAACTCTTGTATCCCTTGACCCACAACATGACTATCGTCGTCCCCCTAAAACGCTACTTTCTGCCTGTAAGATGCTCAAACCACCCCGTTTGGTGCATCTAAGGGATTAGACTAACACCTAACCAAGAATTGCGAGAGAGTCCCGGATGCTTAAGTTTCTTGTTGCCCAGCGTTTTATTTTAGCCCCCATCGCTTTGACGGGTGTGTTGGCACTCGCCCCGTTCGCGATGGCGCAACAGCCGCCAGCCCAGCAAACAGCCTTGAGCCAGCCGCCTGCCACACAGGACCAGAAGCCCCAAGGCCAGAAATCCGAAGACTCACAGGAACCGACCGAGACGTTGAAGGTGAACGTCAATGTGGTGCAGCTTTTCTTCAACGTCAAAGATAAGCATGGGGCGCTCATCCCGAACCTGACCAAAGACGATTTTGAAATCAAGGAAGACAGTACGCCGCAGACCATTAAATATTTCACTGCCGAGACGAACCTTCCCCTCACGCTTGGAATCATGATCGACGCCAGCGGCAGCCAGCGCAATGTCATCGACATGGAGAAGGAGGTAGGCGGCGCTTTCCTGAAGCAGATCTTGACGGACAAGGATGAAGCATTTGTGATCAGCTTCGACATCACGGTCGACCTGCTGCAGGACTTCACGCGTGACACGCATCGTCTGCAGGCGGCGCTGAACAAAGCGAAGGTGAACGTGGATGTGAGCAGCGGAGGGGTGCCGGGTATGGGGGGCGGCCCGGTGCCGCAGCATAACTCGCCGGGAACTTTGCTTTACGATGCCGTTTACCTCTCGGCGCACGACATGCTGTCGAAGGAAGTCGGGCGGAAGGCAATGATCCTGCTTACCGATGGACAGGATGAAGGCAGCCGGCTGAAGATTCAGGATGCGATTGAGGCGGCACAGAAAGCGGATTCGATTGTCTACGTTCTGCTCTGTGCCGATCGTGGATTCTATGGTGGCTTTGGCTACTCGGGCGAGGGCGATATGCGCAAACTCACCGAGCAAACCGGCGGGCGCGTCATCAATGTTGGAAACAAGTTCGACAAGCTGCGCGAGGCCTTTGACCAGATCGCCGCTGAGCTGCGCAGCCAGTACAACATCGGGTATACGCCGACCAATCTGAAGCGCGACGGCTCCTACCGCAAGCTGGAGATCAAGAGCAAGCAGAGTTACAAGATCCAGGCACGAGCGGGATACTACGCTAGCCGTAAAGAAGACTAAGGCGCCGGCTAGAGTCTGAGACCATAACCACTGAGCACCTTGAGAACGCCCGTATTCCTCTGTGTTCCTGTCCTCTGTGGTTAAATTCTTCTGCAGCATCCCGGTAATTGATACACTCCCTTGCGGAGGTTTCCATGACTCGCTTCTCCCGGCGTTCATTCTTGCATCTGTCGGCGGCTGTGTCGGCTGCGGCTGCGCTTCAAGGAATGTCCGAACCGATGCTGGCCGCGGCTGCCCGGACCCGGCTACCACACTCGAAAGATGCGATTCTGATCGACTCGAACGAGAATCCTCTTGGACCTTGCCAAGCAGCGCGCGACGCCATGTCGGCGATTATCCCGCAGGGCGGTCGCTACTCCGACAATCTCACGGATGAACTGGTCGCCCTTTTTGCAAAGAGCGAAGGGCTCAAGCCTGAGTATGTGCGAGTATTCCCCGGGTCCACTCCTCCGCTTCGTTTCGGAGTCGTTACGTTCACGTCGCCTCAGAGAAGCTATGTGACCGCCGATCCCGGGTACGAGGCAGGAATGTTTGCCGCCGAGGCTGCTCAGGCGCGCGTGGTGAAAGTGCCCCTGACTAAGACCTACGCTCATGACGTGAAGGCCATGATCGCCGCAGCGCCCGATGCCGGATTGTTTTACATCTGCTCGCCCAACAATCCGACAGGCACGATCACGCCGCATGCCGATATTGCATACCTGGTCGAGAACAAGCCCAAGGATTCAGTGGTGATGGTCGACGAAGCCTACATCCATTTCACGGGAGCCGCGAGCACGATCGATCTGGTCAAAGCGGGCAAGGATGTGGTGGTGCTGCGCACCTTCTCGAAGACTTACGGGATGGCCGGGATACGCTGCGGTTTCGCCATCGCGCGACCCGACCTGCTGGAGAAGATCATGGACCACGCGGGCTGGAACTTTATGCCCGTTACGGCCGTGGTCGCGGCATCAGCCAGTCTGAAAGATTCGCAAATCGTGCCGGAACGACGGCGCATCAATGCCAGCGTTCGGCAGCAGACGTTTCAATGGCTCGATCGCAACGGATATACATACATTCCTTCTGAATCGAATTGCTTCTTGCTCGATGCCAAGCGTCCAGGGCAGGAAGTCCGCGATGCGATGGCGAAAGAAAACGTGATGATCGGCCGGGTGTGGCCGGTCATGCCGACGTGGGTTCGCATCACGGTTGGCACGCAAGAAGAGATGGAACACTTCCAGACCGCGTGGCAGAAGGTAATGAAGAGTTAGATCTTGAACTTGTAGCGCCGGCCTATGGTCGGCTGTCCCGCGGGCGTCTCGCCCGCGGAGCCGCCGAGACGGCTCCGTTACTACTGCGGCGTCAGCAGAAACGCGTGCTCCTGCCCATTGTGCATGCCTATCCCAGTAATTTGCCCGGCAGCATTGATGCCGCGAGCTTCGATCAGCACCCAGCCTGATCCGGCGGGAATCATTTTGTTGAGGTCCTTAATTTTTCCGCTGCTGTAAACGAAGGCGTGATAGGTTCCGCCGAACGTGGACTGGCCGACCACGACGCCGGAATCATTAATTGCGAAACCCCAGACCGTGCTGGTGCTACCGGCGAAGGTACCAAGATCTTTCAACGGGCATGTGGGACAGTTGGTAATGAAAGCGTGGGCCGATCCGTTCTTGGTGTAGCCGACGCCGGTGACCTGGCCTTTGTTGTTGATGGCATAACCCTGGCTCCATAATCCGCCCAGGGTTCCCATCTTGATCATCTTTCCGTTTTTCCAGACGAAACCAAAGAAATTTCCTTGAGTGTCGTAGGACGTTCCGGTGACCACACCGGAATTGTTGATGCCCGACGCGACGTTCCACCAATCGTTGCCACTCGAGCCTAGTGTGCCGAGATCGATCATGCGACCGTCACGATACAGGAAAGGATGATTCTCGCCGTTTGTAGTGACGGCCGATCCAACGACGTGGCCGAGATCATTGATGCCATAGCCAACGGCGGATCCGCCGCCGAGATCTCCAATGTCCAGCAGATTGCTGCCGCTGGAGAGAAACGCGCGATAGGTGCCGCTGGCGTTTTGAGAATATCCGGCGACTTGGCCGGAGGTATTGATCGCATTGCCGATGCCGGAGGTTCCACCCAGTGTGCCGAGATTGGTCATCGAGCCGTTGCTGTACAAAAACGCTTCGCTTTTGGCGCCGGCGCCGGTTGCGCCAGTCACTTGGCCGGCCACATTCACGCCCCGCGACACGCTGTAGCCACCCAGCGTACCCAGATCGCTGATGGTGTAAGACGCTTGAGCAGCGACGAGCGCGGAGGAGGTTGTGAGAAAAAGAAGGCAAGCGAAAGAGGAGAGGGTGCACACCTTCATTGCGAACTCCTGAGTATGAGGTCGAACGCAAATGTTTTCACGAGCTGAGGCGCCGATTGTCAAAGGATTGTCAAAACGTCTGCGAAGCGGTTGCAGGAACAGTTTTGATTGGACTCCGTCGCGCGTGTCGACATCTAGTCGTTACTGGGGCGCTTCCGTCCAACGGACGCGGCGGCCTTCCCGGCTGCTCTTATGCGCCAGCAAGAGTGCGCGCATGGTGCGCAAGGCCTGATCGGGAGTGACGTCCAGCACGGCCCTCTTCTCGATCGCATCTCTCACATTGGCGTAAAAGCCACGATAGTCGCCGCGTTCGGTCTTCACCTTGTGTGGTTTTCCATTCACGGGGCTGAGCGTTCCCCAGCGATCTTCGGTTTCGACGCCCCAGTCCGCGCCCCAATCCGGGCCGTCCGGGCAGTTTGGGCTGCGCAGGATTTCTTCTTGGGGATCCATGCCGTACTTGATGAACGATCCGCCCGTGCCGTGAATGAGCAGGTGAGGACCGGGAGCATATGCGAGAATGCGCGCTCGCAAAGTTGCTCGCAGTGTCGGGTACTCCATGTGCACGTCGAAAGAGTCGTCGATCTTGGACGACTGCCGCTGGCAGAATGCGAATGCCCAAATCGATTCCGGCTCGCCAAACAAAACCAGAGCCTGATCAATAAGGTGCGGGCCGAGATCCCAGAGAACGCCGGCGGCGGGATAGTCCGGCACCTCACGCCAGGCGCCGGGCTTAGAATCGAGGCGAAAGCGGTCGAACCGAGCCTCGTACTCGGCCACCGACCCCAGTGCGCCCGCTTTCAGAAGCTGTTTGACCGTGTGGAACTCTCCATCCCAACGACGATCCTGGTAGACGGTGATCAGACGGCCGCGGTCGGCCGCGAGTTGAACCAGCTGTTCGGCTTCCGCCATCGTTGGCGTGAATGGTTTGTCGACGACTACGTCGCGCCCGGCTTCGAGGCAGGCTTTGGTATACGAGAAGTGCGAATCGTTCGGCGTGGCCACTACGACCAAGCCGATTGTCTTGTCGGACAGCATCTCGTCGAGATTGCGCGCTATGCGAACTTCCGGATACTTCTGTCTTGCATTGGAGGTGTGCCGCTCGAGAATGCACGCAAGTTCCATTCCGTGGACACCGCGAATGACGGGCGCGTGAAATGCCTGCCCGGCCAGACCAAATCCGATCAATCCGACTCGTACCATGTTATTCCTTGAACTACATGGATTTATTTTTAGCGGTCTTCTCTAACGATCTTTGACGCGCCGAACGAATTTTAAGCCGGACCAGACGTCGGTGACAGCGCAAACCTTGACGTCGACCAATCCGGCAGCGAGGCCAATTTCGCGGATGATGTTCTCATCCAGATCAGTGGCCACGCCGGAACTTTTCTTCGGCCAGCTTACCCACAGCATTCCAGAGCGCGCAAGCCGCTTGGTCATTCGTTGGAATTCCTTTGCGAGAACTGGCTTGGACTTTGTAAACACCATCGCGAAGTCGAGCGGAGTCTTGCCATCAGTTACGATTTCGCAAGTCGCGAGCGGCGCACTCAAGTCCGAACGTACGTCTGACGGAGCGTCCACGAGCGTCACGCGGAATCCGGCCTTGATGCCTAACTTTTTCGGAAGTGGCGTTCCAGAATATCCCGGCATGTTCAGGAAACATCTTTCACCAGGTCACGGAGGACACCATGCTGCTTTGACCGTCAGAAAACCGTGAACCGCTTTACGGAGTAGGAGCGTACCATCCGCGACGCGCGCGCACCTTGAAATTCTTGCGATCGTTGGCGACGATTTCAATCGTACGATAGTGCCCGTCATTCTTAAGGTCAGCCGGCTTGTACGCGATGGCGTACTGGCTGCGGAGTTCGTCCTGAATCTGGGCGAAGGCGTCGGCCACCTCGCGAATCTGGAAAGGAAAGAAGGGCCGCCCTCCGGTCGCGTCGGCAATGCGCTCGAGAACCTTGTCGCCCGCGCCTTTGGTCCCGCTCACGTTGGTGCTGATGGTGTAGATGATGGCCTCGGCCCGCTGCGCCATTTCAATAGCTTCTTCGCGGGTCACGTGGCTCTGGTTGTCATCTCCGTCACTGAGAAGGATGATGGCACGTCGGACGGTCGTCGACTTTGGCCCCTTCAACAGTTTCTCGCGGCAGGCATAGTAGATCGCGTCATAGAGCGCGGTGCCGCCGCCAGGGCGGAGATCGTGTACCCCGTGCGCAAGTAATTCGGTGTTGTCGGTGAAGTCTTGCGTGACCTCTGGCGTCACATCAAATCCCACTACGAAGGCCTGGTCTTTGCGAGGATGAATGGTCTGGTTCAAAAATTCGATGGCCGACTCCTGCTCGAACTTGAACCGGTCGCGCACCGAGTTGCTGGCGTCGATGAGCAGTCCGACCTGCAGAGGCAAGTTCGTCTCGGCATGGAAGCTGCGGATTTCCTGCGGCGGCTTGTTGTCGTCGAGCACGCGAAAATCGTTCTGCTTCAAATCGGTGATGCGGCGTCCGTGCTTGTCGGTCACGGTGAACACCACGTTCACTTCGTTGGTGGTCGCGCGGATCGTCGTCAGCGCGTCGTCGCCAGTCGGGGCATTTGGGTCAGCAGCAGGTTTTTGGTCTTGTCCGGGAGCCGCGGTTGCCGGCGCCTGTTCCTGCTGCGGCGCGGTAGTTGATGAAGCAGTGGAGGCTGGTGAAGTGGGGGCAGCCGACTGGCCCGTCGTGCTCCCGGCCAGAAGTAGCAACAAAACCAGTCCAGAATGCGCAGTCAATTTCGTCCCCAAAAGATTTCCTCGAATAGAAACATTATATCCGGCGAGAGCCTAATCTCTCGTAGAGAGGTTGGGCCCGACGCCTCCTTCGACCGTGGCCAGAAACCCTTGCAGTTCGACCGGCAACGGGCTCTGCAGAGCGATGGGTTGGGCGGTCCGTGGATGCGACAGTTCCAGTCGCGCCGCGTGCAGAAAGTTGCGGGGAAGGGAAATGGCTGCGCCCTCGTCGGTCGCTCGGCCACGCCTGGCTCGCATCTCGCGCGGTGCGCCATAGAGCGCGTCCCCCACGACCGGATGTCCCAGAGAAGCCATATGCACCCGGATCTGGTGGGTCCGCCCGGTATCGATTTTCACTTCCACCAGCGCGAACTTGCCAAAAACGGTGTCTAGTTTACGTATGACCGCGTAATGCGACACCGCGTCCCGCCCGCCTGAGCCTCGCGTCGTCATGCGGATCCGCCGCACCCGGTCGCGGCTAATGCTGGCGGAAATCGTGCCGTGATCTTTCTTCGGCCATCCATGCACCAGCGCGACATATGTTTTCTTCACTTGGCGGCGGGCAAACTGTTCAGCCAGCTTGCGATGAGCCTCGTCGTTCTTTGCGACGACGATCAGCCCGCTCGTCTCTTTGTCGAGCCGGTGGACGATACCCGGACGCATCTCTCCGCCCACCGCCGATAGTGTGGAGAAATGATGCAAGAGCGCATTCACCAGAGTGCCGCGATTGCGCTGGTCCTCGGTGGCCCCCGCGCCCGCATGCACCATCATGCCGGCTGCTTTATCAATGACTGCCAGATCGTCATCCTCATAAACGATGTCCAGCCGGATCTTCTCAGCGATGGCGCGCAACGGAGGCCGCCCCGCCGAACCCAGCACGCCGATATGCTCCGTGCCGCGCAGTTTCAGCGAAGCTTTAGTCGGGGCGTCGTTCACCAGGACTTTCTGTTCGGAGATGAGTTGCTGCACGCGCGCGCGGCTGACATCAAGCTGGGTTACCAGGAATTGATCGAGGCGCTTGCCGGCGTCGTCGCGCGCGACTGCAATCTGCACTGGAAATTCTTCCGCCATCTGGAGGGAAGAATACTACAGCCTGTTGCGCTGGGTCCTCGCTGCAAAACCGCAACTGCGATGTGCGATCAGTGCGCGAAGGTATTGCAGGATTCGATGGTGCCTCCGGTGAAGCCCTGCTGAAACCACTGCATCCTCTGGGCCGAGCTGCCATGCGTGAAGGTTTCGGTGTTGACATGCCCGGTGCTCATGCGTTGCAGGCGATCGTCACCCACGGCCGCAGCAGCTTTCAGGGCCTGGTCGACTTCGCCGGCTTCGAGCAAGTGGCGCTGGTCGGTGGAGTGGGCCCAGACTCCGGCGAAACAATCCGCCTGCAATTCGAGGCGCACCGAAACCGCTTTGGCCGATTGCGGATTGCTCTCCTGCAAGGCCTCCGCCTTGCCCTCAATTCCCAGCAACTTCTGGACGTGATGTCCGACTTCATGCGCGAGGACGTAGGCTTCCGCAAACTCGCCGGGCGCTCCAAAGCGCTGCTTCAGTTCGTCGAAGAAGCCGAGGTCAATGTAGACCTTTTCGTCCTCTGGACAATAAAACGGCCCTGTCGCCGATTGCGCCATGCCACAGGCGGAATCGATGGAGTTGCGGAATAGCACGAGTTTGGCGTGGCGGTATTGGTGGCCTTCCGACGGAAGAATCTTTGTCCAGGTCGCTTGCGTGTCGTTCAGTACAAACGTCACGAACTGCACGAGGGGCTTTTCGGCTTCATCTTGCTCCCGATTGGCCTCAGATCGCGCTGCCGGATCCTGCTGCGTGACTGCCGTTGAATCTCCACTTCCGCTGAGGAGCGCAAAGAAGTTGCGGTGAAAAACCAGGCTGAGGATGAAGACAATGATTAGCCCGCCGAGGCCGAGGTGAACGCCGCCAAACTGCATTCCGCCGGAGCCACCTTCGTCGCGGCGATCTTCAACATCGTCACTGCTGCCACCGGGACTCCAGCGCATTGCCGTCTCTCCTTCATCCAACGTTTTTCGTATTGCGGTACAGGCCCTATTCGCTGATGTTAATACCTACGCGTTTAGAGTTGGGGGTGCCATACAGGAGAATCCTCAATAAAACGATGCCGCAGGGTGTGGTTTGCGTAAGGGGAAGGGAAGTTAGCACTGGGAACCTCCAGCGTAAGACGCTCTTAACGCGTCGCGCCCACTGTGCGAGTCGGCAATGACTTTGAGCCGGGGCGCAACCACCAGATCAGCCCGCCGGCGAGGACCAACCCAATCGAAATCAACTGAGTGCCGGTCATCGCTCCACCAAACACGGAGCCCCGACCGGGATCGTCGCGTAAGTATTCGAGGAAGAATCTGGCAATGCCGTAAATGAACATGAACGCGCCAAACACCTGGCCGTCGAACTTGCGCCGCTTGAGCAACCACATCAGGAAGAAAAAATTCGCGAATTCGACCGCCGACTCGTACAACTGGGTTGGCTCCAGGGGAACGTTTAGAGGCGTGCCCGTAATTGAATTCGCCAAAGGATTGCGGAAGACCACTCCCCACCAGTGATGGGTCTCCTTGCCGTAGCAACATCCTGCGGCAAAGCATCCGATGCGTCCGATCGCGTGCCCCAAGGCAAGGCCGGGGGCAAAAGCGTCGCAAGTTCCGAGAGGAGGCATGTGATGTCTCCACACGTACCAGGCTGCGGCCAGAAACGCAGCGAGCAGACCTCCGGAAAAAACACCGCCAGCCTGTAAAGTGTTAATGCTGAAAATTTCGCTGACATGGGTGGAGTAGTAGCTCCACTCATTGACGACGTAGAGCACCTTGGCGCCTACAATGCCGCAGAGGACGACGAGAATCCCGAGATTCCAAGCTTTGTCGCCGTCGTAGCCCAGGCGCTCGGAATTGCGCACACTGATCCAAAGGCCGATCAGGACGCCCATAGACACCAGGAATCCGTAGGTCGGAAGAAAGAACTTTCCTAAATGAAAGAGTTGTGGAAACACTGTTTAGTTAGATGCGGGCAGCAAGGGATTCGCTACAGACCCAAGTTTAGCAGGTAACGAAGATCTGGATGGAAAGCGGAACGCGCAAACCTTGCGGACAGGGTGACAGAGGCACGAAAAGAAAAAGCAAGCCGACCCACTAGGCCGTGTGACGGGCCGAGAATGAACCCGTCGGTAGACGTTGGGAACCCGCCGAGACCCTTTAGGCATCTCCGCATGGCGGAGCGCTGCTCACCGGATCCTAGTTCGAGTCGAGTCCCCGTTCATTCTGCATTGGTTCAAAAATCGGTTACCGCCATCACAAACTCGGCAGGCCGGCTTTCATTCAGGATGCTAGGCAAATCCGAAGCACTTGGCAAGTGGAAGAGCGCAAAAAGTTGGCAGGTGGCTTGCAACCAAAGTAATGATTCGTTCACAAATGGGCTTGCCCTTAGCGTAGAGGACGGCACTAAGTTTTTTCATGGCCGCTCGCGGGCTTTGCCAAGGAACTTTGCAGACAAGCGGGGGGCAGAGGCGAAGCAGGGCATTGTTGCAAGGCTTGCGGACCATGGAAGGACTTGATTCGGTTGACCAGTTTGTGAGTTCATACTGAGTAGACAACACCGGGTCCCAGAGCGTACCCCGCTAGCGCATCGGCGGCACGCCGGAGAAGTCTGAAAGATGTCGAAGTTTCGTACCACCGCAATTGCGGCGGCGGCTGGCCTCATCCTCGTGCACGGGGCGGTCCTGTTGCTGTGGTACGGTACCGCGAAGGCATCGCTCTGGGGAGACTGGATCGACACCGCAGCACCGCTGGTAGGAGCGCTGGTCTGCTGGATGGTGTCGCGCCAGGCTGGTTCCTTTGGAAAGCGTGTCTGGCGCCTCGTTGCTTTCTCCTTACTAATTGCGGCCATCGGCCAAGCTCTCTACACCGACTATTACGATTATCTGCGCGCGCCCCTCGGCACCCTTTGGCCAAGCGACGTTCTGGTCTTCTTCTGGGTCGTGCCGGCCGCGATGACCCTGTTTCTGAGCCCCAAGGACCTTGGCAGCGGATACGCGTGGCTGCGCGCGTGCGACTTTGTGCAGGTCTGCATTCTCGCGCTGGCGGTAGAGTTATCACAGATTTACGTGCCCTCACGCTGGCAGTTGGCGGGACGGGCGATGCAGGTCCACGCGCTCCATGCTGGGATTCTTTTTTTCGGCTTGATCGCCTTGAGTTTTCTGGTTCGAGGCCTGCTGAGTTTCACAAGAATCGAGAGAGCCTTCTTCCTCCGCGTCGGTGCGTTCCTGACTGTGCATGGGATTGTTCTGAACTGGACCCTCTACTATCAGGCGTCCGGTCATTACACGCAGGGAACATGGACCGATCTTCCGTGGACGGTCAGCTACTGCTTGATCATCGCGATTGCTGCAACATGGGATGACCACGAACCGGAAACCGGACGCGAATCGTATTCCCGCGGATTGCAACTGCTCGCCCAGTTTTCTCCGCTGGTGATCCCGGCGATTGTCTTTCCGCTGGTGTTGAGCATCGCACAGGAACAGTTTCTCTGGTCGGTGGTACTGGTTTTAGTTTCGTTTGCGGCCGCCGGCGGACGCATGTTCGTTGTACAGAACCAGTTGCTGATCAGTTCTCGCGAACTGGAAAAAAACCTCGCCTTGCTGCAAGGAATTACCGACGGAACCACCGATGCTGTCTTTGTGAAAGACCTGCAGGGCCGGTACCTGATGATGAATGCGTCCGGTGCGGGTTTCCTGGGCCGAAACGTCGAGGAAGTTCTGGGCAAGAACGACACGGAATTGTTCGACCCGGAGATGGGCCGGGTGATCATGGAGCGCGATCGTGCCGTGATCCAGTCCGGCAGGACGCAGACTTATGAGGAATCCGCAACCGCTGCGGGTGTGACTCGAACTTACCTCGCCACCAAGGGACCTTATCGAGACTCGAACGGCGACGTGATTGGACTGCTAGGGATTTGCCGCGACATTAGTCAACGGAAACTCGCCGAAGAACAGATGCGCCAGTCGCAGCAGAAGGTGCGCATTCACTTCGAACACACGCCGTTGGCAGTGGTCGAGTGGGACCTTCAGTTCCGAGTCGCCGATTGGAATCCATCGGCTGAGCGCATCTTCGGATATTCGCGCCAGGAAGCCATTGGACAACATGGTAGGTTTATTGTTCCTCCGCTTTTTCATCAGCATGTGGACAAGACGTGGATTGAACTGCTAAGGCAGAGTGGTGGGACTCGAAGTACGAACGACAATGTCACCAAGGATGGACGTACCATTTCCTGTGAGTGGTACAACACTCCGCTCGTCGATGAGGCGGGAAGAGTGCTTGGGGTAGCATCGTTGGTGCAAGATGTGACCGAGCGTGTGGCGCTCGAGGAGAGACTGCGCCAATCACAGAAGATGGAAGCCGTTGGACGACTGGCGGGAGGTGTCGCCCACGACTTCAACAATCTGCTGACGGTCATTCTGGGGTACTCGCAAATACTGGCCGAAGGAGTTCCCGCAGGCAGCCGGCTGGCTGAGAGTACCGCTCAAATCAAGTCTGCCGCCCATAAGGCCTCGGGAATCACCAGTCAGTTGCTCGCCTTCAGCCGCAAGCAGGTGCTTTCCCCTCGCGTGGTCAACCTCAACGACATCATGTTGAATCTGGATTCCATGCTGCGCCGGCTGATCGGAGAGGACATTGAGGTCTTGACCGTACCTGCAAGCGATCTCGGCTCGGTTAAGGCCGATCCTGGGCAGATCGAGCAAGTCATGATGAACCTGGCCCTCAATGCTCGCGACGCGATGCCTCACGGCGGGAAGCTCACGCTCGAAACTTCGAACGCGCAACTCGACGCAAACTATGCCCGCAACCACCAACCCGTCGAGCCCGGCCCCTACGTCATGCTGGCGGTGAGCGATACCGGCCACGGCATGACTCCTGAAACCCAGGCCCGTATTTTCGAACCCTTCTACACTACGAAGGAAGTTGGCAAAGGTACGGGCCTCGGTCTTTCGATGGTGTACGGAATCGTGAAACAAAGCGGTGGACACATCTGGGTTTACAGCGAGCCTGATCGAGGCACGACTCTAAAGATTTACCTTCCCCGGGTCGATCAGCCCTCCGAGACGACTGGCGCGGAACACCGCCCCGGCAGCATTAAAAGAGGCACGGAGACCATCTTGCTAGTAGAAGATGATTCTCAGCTCCGGCAGCTCAGTTCCTCAGTCCTTGCCCATTGCGGCTACAAAATGCTGGTCGCCGCTACTCCTGAGGAAGGGCTTGAAATCTTCAAGGCCCGCCATCGGGATATCCGCCTGCTGATCACGGATGTAGTCATGCCGCGCATGAATGGACGGCAACTGGCCGAACAGATCATGCAGATTTCTTCCGATGTGCGCGTGCTCTACATTTCCGGTTACACCAACAACGCCATCGTTCACTACGGAGTCCTCGACGCCGGACTCTGGTTTCTGCCCAAGCCTTTTACTTTGTCGGCGCTCATGGCAAAAGTCCGGGAGGTCCTGGACTCACCTACGAAGGAATTTCAGGGCAAGCGAGTCGAATAAATCAGGCGCTTACTGAGGGGATCCTTCCGCCCAGTAGGTGCTTCGAGCCAGCACCGTGGCATCTCCTGCGCCTTTGACGCGCACGCGAATCTGGTGCAAGCCGGGTCGCGGATTCTTAGGGGCGAAGCTCAACAGGTAGCGGCTGTGCAGATGATTGGTGAAGTCGTTCATCCGCACTTCGAATTTCTTGCGCGTCGCGAACAGTTCATACTCGCCACCCGTCATGGAAGCGATAGTGCTGGGCACGTTCTTCCGCATGGCCTGTGCGACCCGATAGGCGAGATCGAGAAAGTCGACGGTCGGGTGCTCTTCGTCTTTGTTAGTGCCGCGGCCAGTATCGAGAATGTTAGAGAGCGCTGGTGAAAACGCCAGTGCGTACATGACGGCATTGCTCTGCCCGATGGCCGCCACGGTATCGTCGATCTTTTCCTTACTGCCGTGGTCGCGGGTTTCGCTGATCAGTAACATTACGCGCTGCCGTCCCTCGGGCTCTTTCTTGAGCAGACTGACCGAATAATTGATGGCGTCCAGGATCTTCGCCCCTTCGTCTCCCGGCTGCAGATTGGTCAGGTCGTCGGAAACCAAACTTTCGTCTTTGGTGAAATTCCTTGTCAGCTCGACTTGGCTGTCGAACTCGACCACCGCAACCCGCGCCGTTCCAAAAGCGAACAGGGGGCCAAGCATCGTCTTCAGGCCTTGCATTCGGGGGAACTCGGCGTACGCTCGCCGCCCTTTCTGAATCGCCACGACCAGCGAGATCGGCTGGCCCTCTGGAGTTTCATCGAGACGCAAGGGTTGCTCGACGCCATCGTCTTCCACGACGAAGTCCTTGGCCTGCAGCCCATAGACGATCGCGCCCTGCTGGTCTTTCACCAGAGTCGGAACCAGAACCACATTGGATTGAGTGCGGAGAGTTGTTTCCTGAGAGAAGGAGGTGCTTATGAGTAGTGCCAGTAGGGCGAACGATAGGGCAGCGCGATGCAGGCTATCCCACCTTGCGGTTTTCGCCCAGCACTTCGTCCAGCGCATTGACTAGTAGATGCGCGCGCTTCTGGTAATCGGTTGCCCCGCCGTCCTGTCTTTTCTTGAGCAGATGGTATTCATCGGCGATATTCAGGGCAGCCAGAACGGCCAGTCGCACGGTGTCGATCGTGTTGGTTGCCTCGGCGACGGCTCGCATCTTGGAGTCAACATACTCCGCCAGTTTGAGGATGTATTCCGGATCGGAGCCGCGCAGGTTGTACGCCTGGTCAAAAATTTCCACCCGCACGCTGGCGTTCTGCGCGTCTTTCACCATCTGATCCTTGGTCGCCGTTGCCATAAAACGTTTCTCCGTGGGGACGTGACTTCCTGGGTGTAGCGAATCGTAGTTCTTAACTCGCCTCAGCAATTGACTCGATCTGCTGCAGCATTTTCTCGACGCGACCGCGGATCTCCTCGCGTTCTTTCTTCAGTTGCACCGCCTCGCGCCGCAACCGGACCAGCTCTTCTTCGCGCTCCTCCATTTGCTGCCGCAACCGTTGCGCGTCGCGCTCGGCGGTTGCCTGGGCTTGCCGCGACGCCTTGTACATCTCTATGGTGCGATAAATCTTCTCTTCGAGCGCCTGAAAATCGTCTGCCGGAACCTGTTCTGCCACCTGTTCCACCACATTCAAAGCCATGATTGCACTCTTCCCCGGAAGGATGTCTACAACTTCTTCGCAGTATACTCCACATCGTTGTGGAGAGATCAGCCCAATGTGTGGCCGGTGGCCATCGCAAGACGCCATCCCAAGGCGTCATCCGGAGCGCAGCCGTTTTGCAGGTTTAGGGGGATCTCGCGTTACCGCTCTGAACTCTCCCGCCACATAATTGGCTATAATTCCAGCCTGCCGGGAGGCTCCAACATATGAAACGACTTGCTTGTCTCACGCTCGGATTGTTCCTTGCGCTGATTGCATTACCCTCGCTGAGTGCGGCCAAGACCAAAGTGGAAATGAAAGATGGACAGGGCAAAACCGTGGGCGAAATCGTTGTCTGGGATCAGGGATCTGGTGTTGCCCTAGAACTCATGCTCCACGACCTGACGCCCGGCGAGCACGCCATCCACTTTCATCAGGCTCCCAAGTGCGAAGGGCCGGACTTCAAGTCCGCTGGCGGCCATTTCAATCCGGAAGGGAAGAAGCACGGGTTCGATAGTCCGGACGGCCATCACGCCGGTGACATAAAGAATTTCACTGTCGGCGCCGATGGTAAGGCCAAGGTGAAGCTCGAGGACGGCGAGGTCACGCTGAAAGACGGCCCACACTCGCTGCTCACCAGCGGCGCGGCGATCGTCGTACACGCCAAGGCTGACGACTACAAGACGGACCCGTCGGGCAACTCCGGCGACCGCGTGGCCTGCGGCGTGATCACGAAATAGCCACGTAGAATTTTCAGGCTGAACCAGATCGGCGGGCCAGCTTCGCTAGCCTTCGCGCCGCTTCGTCGAGCGTGTCCGGCTTCTTGCAGAAGGCGAATCGCACTTGCTTCGCGCCATCGCGCGGATCGCGATAGAAGCTGGACCCCGGCACACAGGCCACGCCGATCTCTTGCACCAGATACTTGGCAAACGAAACGTCGTCCTTGAACCCGAACGCCGAGATGTCGGTCATCACGTAGTAGGCTCCCCGCGGACGAAAGCATTGGAAGCCGGCCGCCGATAGCGCGGGCATCAGATGATCGCGCCGCACCCGATATCCCTCTGCCAGCCTCGAATAATACTCCGGCGGCAAATTCAAAGCGCTCGCCCCGGCCTCCTGCAAGGGCGCCGGAGCTCCGACGGTCAGGAAGTCGTGCACCTTGCGAATTGCATTCGTGATTTTTTCGGGCGCAACCGCCCATCCCACGCGCCATCCCGTCACACTGTAGGTCTTCGACATGCCGTTGATGGTCACCGTGCGCTCGCGCATTCCTTCGAGCGAAACCATCGAGATGTGCTCGGTCCCCTCGTAAAGAATGTGCTCGTAGATTTCGTCGGTAATGGCCAGCACGTCGAACTCAACGCACAAATCGCGAATCAGCTCCAGTTCGCTGCGCGTGAAAACCTTGCCTGTAGGATTGTTCGGAGTGTTCAGGATGATTGCCTTGGTGTGCTTGTCGAAGGCGCGCCGCAGTTCTTTCTCGTCAAATCTCCACTCGCCGCCGTCGGTCGTCGGCGGACGCAGCTTCACAAACTTCGGCTTCGCCCCACTCAAGACCGAATCCGGCCCATAGTTCTCGTAGAAGGGCTCGAAGATCACGACTTCGTCGCCCGCATTACAAACCGCCAGCAGCGTCGAGATCATGGCTTCGGTCGAGCCGCAGCACACAGTGATCTCTTTTTCCGGATCGACAGTGATCCCCTGCCAGACGCCCATCTGCCGCGCAATTGCATTCCGAAGGTTCTTCGCGCCCCAGGTGATGGCGTATTGGTTCACATCGGCTGCAACCGCCTGCTGCGCGGCCTGTTTGATCTCCGCCGGAGCCGAGAAGTCGGGGAAGCCTTGCGCAAGATTGACTGCATGGTGCAGCATCGCCTGCCGCGTCATTTCGCGGATCACGGACTCAGTGAAGTGCCCCACTTTGTCGCTGAGAAAATGCTTGCCGGTGGGCTGAGCCGGCCTTACGGGTGCCCCACCCTTCTCGCGCACCTTACGAGAGGGTGGGGACTTTGAAGTCTTGAGCCGCGGAACTGTTGCAGAAACTCGAAGCGATGCCTTCTTTACTTTCTTGCGCTTGGTGGAAGTGCGATCAGCCATAGAAGGCAGACTAGCAGCGCAGACGAGAAAGTTTCAAATCGAGTTGGACGTTCTCCAAAACCCTGTTCCAGACAGCCCGCGCGAATCACGGCTTGAATCCGACACTCTGCCAGAGTTCTGCGGTGTGAAACATCGTCCCGTTAGTAATCACATACTCGACATTGCGAATCTGGTGAATGTCTTCCAAAGGATTTCCGTTGACCAGAATCAGATCCCCGCGCTTCCCCTTCTCAACAGTGCCGGAATCCTTCTCGATCCCCATCGCTCGCGCGGGCACAATGGTCGCCGCCTGGATGGCTTCCATGGGTGTGAACCCAGCCTGCACGTACAACTCGATTTCGCGATGAAGGCTATGGCCCGGGACTGTCTGGTCGGTACCGGCCACTACGGGGATTCCCGCTCGATGCAGCGCTCCTACGATCGCCACTTCCTTGTCAAAGACTTTCTGCCCGATCTCCGAGCGATCAGTTGGCGGTCCCACATCGGTGAGTTGCGCGGCCAGTTCAGGAGCAATTTTGTTGACGCCAGGCTCAAAGCTCGCAGGGGGCTTGGCCGTAGTCGCAGTAAAGAATTCCATCAATGCCAGCGTGGGATCGACGACGGTGTGATGCTCCTTCAAGAACGCCAGAGTTTTCTTTGCCTCGGGCGATTCGAGATCGATGTTTGCCCCAGCTTTAAAGCGGTCAAGGCGGCTGGCATTCTCGGGAAGCGCCGCGTGCATGATATTGGCGACGTAGTCGATGTGATTAATCTGATCTTGCCCAGCTTCAATCGCCTGGTAGGCGTCTAACCCTTCAGGGATGTGCCCAGTCACTGACATACCTAACCGGTGGGCTTCATCGGCAACGGCCTTCAGTTCCTCGAGCTTCACGGAGCTGTATATCTTCATTTGCTGGAAGCCGGCGTCGTGATAGCGGTCGGTCCACAAGCGTGCCTGTTCCGGCGTGTCGACGCGCTCAACGCCAATGGTGTAGGTGCTCGTGCCATCCACCACGCCCGCCAGCAAGAGTCGTGGACCGAGGCCCCGGCCTTGAGCGACCGCATCGCGTACGGCGGTAATAAACTCAAACTCGTTTCCGCAATCGCGCACCGTCGTGACGCCCGCGGCCAAATAAATTGGCCCCCACTCTACTTGCTCGAAGTGTGCATGCATATCCCACAGGCCGGGCAAAATCGTTTTGCCGTGGGCGTCGACTACGTTTGCATCCTTCGGGATTTTGACCTTTGACCGCGGACCTGCGGCGACGATGCGCCCATCGTGAATTAAGACGGCCGCGTCCGCGACTGGGGCGGCGCCGGTGCCATCGATCAACGTCCCGCCAACGATTGCCAGAGTCGCCGCGCGGCTGCCCGAGATTCCCTTGGAAATTTCGGCCAAGGCATTCATGCCGTCGGTGCCGGCGCGTCCCACGAAGTCTCCAAGCGCGCTTTCGTAGCCGTCGCGAATCGCTTCGAAGTGATCGAACTCGGCGTCGGTGGAGACCTCCGCGACCAGATTGCGGTTCGCGTCAAACCAAAGCGTCTCGCGTCCCCAGATCAGGCCCTCGACGGTGTAGCGGTCGAGCTTCTCGTCCTTGTCGCCAACGCGGATCGTGTCTTGTCCGCGCGGTTCGACTTTTACTGTGCCAGTTGGAAGAGTCGCAAGTTGGGCCGGTGAACCGTGCGTTGCCCAATAGCGAACCATGAGCATCTGCATGGTCGCGGGAGCGTATCCGGCGATGGTGAAGAAGGCGCCGCCGGGCGCATCGGAATCGTTTTGCTTGTCGCGGGTGCGGAAGTGGACTTTGCCGGCATCGATTGTTACGGCCTCGTCAATCGCAACGCTGCGCGCGGTTCGTCCCTTGATTTCCAATGACAGCGGCGTCAAGTCCTGTGTGCCGCGAAACGTCACCGCAAGAGGAACGGCCGAACCCCGATCGGTGAATTTGAAGTCGACCTTCGCGGCGAGAGAATCGCCGTCGCGTTTGATCTCGTAGGTCTCTTCGCCAATCGCCTGCTCAAATTTGTGAAGAGTGAATTTCCCCTGCTCGACGATTGTGGAAGTGTCGGAACTCGCCGCTTGTTGCGGCGCAGCGAATGCCGGAAAGGTGATGGTTAAGACAAAGCAGGCAGACGCAGCAAACAACAGGCAAATCTGAAAATGTTTTCTCATGTCAGACTGATCGGCAAACAGGGGTCGAATTGAATTTGAAGCGCAGCCGTCAACCGTTATGCATTACCCACTCAGCAACCGTTAATCCTATTTCTTGACCGATATCCCCAACTCTTTCAACTGGCGCTCACCTACCGGCGTCGGCGCGTCCACCATAAGGTCCACCGCGCGCGCTGTCTTTGGGAAGGGAATCACTTCACGCAGGCTCTCGGCTCCGGCCAGAATCATGACGATCCGGTCGAGGCCCAGCGCAATGCCTCCATGCGGAGGCGTGCCATATTCCAACGCTTCCAGAAAGAATCCAAAGCGCGATTTCGCCTCTTCTTCCGTCATGCCCAACGCGCGGAAGATTTTGCGTTGAATGTCCTGGCGATGAATACGAATCGAACCCGAGCCCAACTCCGTGCCATTGAGCACGACGTCGTAGGCCAGAGCGCGCACCGCGCTCAGCGGCGACTGCGGATCGTTGACCGACTCGACGCCCGCCTCAAGCAAACTCATATCCTCGTCATGCGGCGAGGTAAACGGATGATGCGCCGCCATCCACTGCTTCTCGCCCTCGTCCCACTCGAACATGGGAAAGTTCGTGACCCAGAGAAATCGGTAGTCCCTCGCCGCATCGCCGGTCTTCTTGAAGATGCCGTGCCGCTCGGCGTATTTCTGCGCCAGAGCCAGCCGCAGCAAGCCCGCCGACGCATAAATCGCTAACTCCGAAGGCGTGACCTTGCGGTGCGCGGGCATGGCCGTCTGCGGCCCGGCCTGCGCCGAACCGGCGACCAGCACAATCAGGTCGCCGTCCTCCATCCCAATCTTTTTCGCGATCGTCGCCGCTGCCTCGGGGAACTTGCTGCTGATGCGCTTGAAGTCCTCATACACTCTCGCGCCGCCCTTGGCATGGAACATCGGCTTGATGTCATCGCGCTCCTTGCGCGACAGCTCGCCGACCTTCGGCGTGCGGATGGCAAGCACCGGCAGGTTCGCATTGATCGCCAGCTCCACTAAGTTTTCCGGCGTGAAGCAATCGCGTATATCCGTAAACGGAGGCAGACGTAAATCAGGCTTGTCGATCCCGTACAGCCGGATCGCCTCGTCATAATCCATGCGCGGAAATGGCGTCTTGATCTGATTGCCCGCTGCCGCAAACGCCGCGGTCAGAAATCCCTCGACAACTTCCCACACCCGTTCTGCCTGCGGATACGACATCTCCAGATCGATCTGCGTAAATTCCGGCTGCCGGTCGGCGCGCAAATCTTCATCGCGGAAGCAGCGCACGATCTGAAAATACTTGTCGAACCCCGAGATCATCAGGATCTGCTTGAACAGCTGCGGCGACTGCGGCAGCGCGTAAAACGTCCCCGGCTGCACGCGGCTGGGCACAAGGTAATCGCGCGCCCCTTCCGGCGTCGATCGCGTCATGAAGGGAGTTTCTATCTCGAAGAACCCTTGTCCCGAAAGATAGTCGCGGATCGCCTTTGCCACCTTGTGCCGCGTCTCAATGTTGAACTGCATCACATCGCGCCGCAGATCGATATAACGGTACTTCAGCCGCGTCTCTTCGTTCGTCAATGCGGTGTCCGACGGCAAGAACGGCGGCAGCTTCGATTCGTTCAGGATGCGAATCTCACTGGCCACGAGTTCCACTTCACCCGTGGGGATGTTCTTGTTCACCGTGTCGGCGTCGCGGCCCTTGACCGTGCCGATCACGGCGATGACGTACTCGTTGCGTAAGGTATTCGCCTTGTCGTGCGCCGCCGCGTCGACTTCGCGGTTCAGCACAACTTGGGTCACGCCAGTGCGGTCGCGCAAGTCAATAAAGATGAGGTTGCCCAGGTCGCGCCGGCGGTTCACCCATCCCATGAGCACGGCCTTTTTGCCGGCGTCAGACGCGCGCAGCGTCCCGCACATATGAGTTCGTCGTAAATCTCCCAAAAAATCGAGCAAAGTGTGTCCTTACAGTGAGAATTGCGGCTGAGTGCCGAATCCAAGATTATAAACGTTGTTTCTTGTGAAGGACTTGCGCGGAACCGCAGTTTGCGCGAGCGGTTTCACTCCGGGAGAAAATCGTGCTATTGGGGGCCTTCTAGCTATCCGAACGGTCGTTGGCGCATCTAGTATAGGTGAGATGATCGCAGCTCCGCCTCTCAGCGAAATCCAGCAATTTGCGCATGTGCCGCGGCTTCTGGCCGAGCTGCCTTCACGGCGTCGGGTCTTTTTCGAAAATCTGCGCGATCTGATCGTTCCGCGCCGCTTGCCGCCTCTCGAGCTGCATTCCGCCCCTGCACCGTTTTGGCCCGATGTATTTGTGAAGCGCCCTTTGCCCTGGAGCCGCTTCGTTCAATCTGGCGTCTATCACGTCGTTGCATTCGCCTTATTGATTGGATTGACCCGCTTCTTCGCAATGCAACCTCAAGTAATCGCCAAGCCCACATTCGACCACGCGCAGGTAATTTATTACCAGCCTTCGGAATACCTTCCACCAATCGATACGCGCGAAGCGCAGGCTGCGCAACCCCGGGCGGCGGACCCGGAGATTTCCCGTCAGCCCATCATTTCGCTGCCGCGCGAAGCCGACAATCACTCGCAGACCATCGTCACACCGCCCAACGTCAAGCTGAAGCGCGACGTTCCCCTGCCCAATATTGTGGCTTGGTCCGACACGCCAGAAAAGCCGCGGTTGGCCATCCCGGATGTGCCGTTGACTCCGGCGGCCGAAAAAACGCGGCTTGCGCCCCAGATGGAAACTTCCGTGGTGAAGCCACCGCCTGATGCGGCCCATCTCACACAGCGACGCAGTTCGCCTGCCCTGCAGAATTCCGTGGTCGCTCCTCCGCCTGACGTGAACGCCTCGAACGCAGCTGCATTCCAGGCCCCACAATCTGCGGTGGTCGCGCCTCCTCCAAGTGTGGAGAGCGCATCGACCCGTCCGTTGGGCGATCTGAATATCGGACGCAGTTCGGTGATCGCTCCCGCACCTCAATTGGCGGTTGCTGAGCAACGCACTATGTCCGGATCGCGAGGTTATGGTGCGGGCTCCGGCGCTCCGCAGGTCGTTGCCCCGCCTCCATCGGTTTCGGCCTCGGGAGCTTCCGGAGGAGTCGGTGCCAGTGGCCGCGTGATTGCGCTGAACCTGCATCCCGCGGTGGGCGCGCCACCCGATCCGCCCGCAGGAAACCGCCGCGGCGCATTCGCCGCCACGCCGGAAGGACACGCTGGCGCGTCCGGTGCGCCAGGCGCAAGTGGCGGCGGCAAAGAAAATGGAAGTGTCGCCAGCCGCAAGGGAAGCGGGGACGCGCCTTCAGGACTGTACGTGGGAAGCACCGCGGCGAAAACCTCTCCCGTGGCCGGAGACCCCGGCAAGGCTGCAGACACAGTCAATCCAAACCTGATCGCGAGCGTGCGGCCGCCGCGCGTGACCAGCGCGCCTTCGCGCCCGATGCAACCCGACAGCACGGCCAAGCTCTCGGAGCCCGAACGCGCCATCTTCGGCAACAGGAAATTTTATTCCGTCACGCTTAACATGCCGAACCTGAACTCCGCGGGAGGCAGTTGGGTCGTCCGCTTCGCCGAACTCAACCACGATCCCAGCAATCACGACGCGAGTGCGGCCGACCTCTCCCAGCCCGCTGCCACGCGTAAGGTCGATCCGGCATACCCGCTGCAGTTGATGCGTGAAAATGTATCTGGCACGGTGATTCTCTATGCGGTCATCCACGCCGACGGCACGGTCGGGAATGTGCGCGTGCTGCGCGGCGTCGACGAGCGCCTTGACCAGTTTGCCAGCCAGGCGATTGCGCAATGGCAGTTCCAGCCCGCCATGAAAAATGGCACCCCGGTTGACGTTGAAGCCACATTCCAGATCCCGTTCCGACCAGCGCGGGTGGGAACGAACTTCTGATTGGAGAGAAGTTGCGAGCCACGTTTCTGCGGATGGCTCTTAATTACGCCGGCTCTCTACTTGCTACCGCCCGCGCCCTTGCGCTTTTCCAGCGCCGCGTAGATCGCAGGGTCGGTGCAGATTTCATAGTACGAGCGTTCCGTCCAGCCCTTGACCGTGAAATCCGCCGGATCAATCCGCGGAATGCGGCTCTCTCGCACGACAATCTTGCGGAAGATCTCGCGATCGACCGGCACCGTCGCACTGAACAGGCGGTACTCCCCCTTGTCGGATGCCAGCGACGCGGGCAGCTTTACCTTTAGCGGCTCGAGCGTGATTTCTTTTTCCATCTTGCGGAATGCCGCTTCATTCATGCGAATTCCGCCCAGGTTGAAACTCACAATCACATCTTCCGGATTGCCGTTCTCGTCGAGTTCGGCCGATTGAAAAGCGTATACGTGGAATGGCCCCGCCTGGGGTTCCATCACCTTACGCGCGCGCTTGTTGCACGAAGAGAGCCGATCGCTTTCGTTCAATGCTTCCGAAATCATGATCTGGTGCTCTCCGTCCATCAGGTACAGCGGGGCAGATTCCTGTGCCGTAATGCCGACACCCAGTTCCAACTGCGGCATTCCTGAACGCTGCATCAGTTCGTTATATCCGCGTACGATTTCAATAATTTCCCGCGCCAGCACGCACATGCGGCTCACTGCCAGTCCCGGTTCCCCTTCACGCTCCAAGATGGCCAGAATGATCGCATCGCCTTCCAGAAACACTTTCTGCGCGCCGTACTTTTCCAGCAGCTTGTTGACCGGATCGTAGAAGTTCAGGCTGAAGTATGATGCCGGATTCAGTCCTTTCTCCATCATGGTGCGCGTCAGCCGCGTCGAATCGCGCACGTCGGCTTTGAGCACCACATGACGCAGCACGCGCTCGGAATCCGTTTCCCCCTGCTCTTCGGGAAGCAAGAACTCATAGAGAGTTCCATTCACCCGCGACAGTTCCTGGATACGCTCGTTGTTCACCAGGTTCACGGAATCCAGCGCCGCGTTTAGAATTTCCAGCCGCCGCAAGTCGCGATGGTAGTGAAAGAAATCTCCCAGAAATCTCGCCGCCACCTTGGCCCGCTCCGCCCCGCGGCAACTGGCGACTTTCGCAACCGCGGCATACAGGCTATTGGGCGAGAGCTTGCCGTGATCCTGAATCATGCGCTCGACCCGGTCGCATTCGGTCCGATCGATGAGCGCATTCTTCAATTGCTGAGCATTGATGCGTGGCGCATACTCGCTGAGCAATGGCACTACGTGATAGGAGGCGATTACGTTCTCCATCACCTGCTCGTCTTCCAACAAGCGCACCCACTCCGCCAGACGCTCCTGCTGCGCCAGGCCTGCGTCAGTCTCCTCTGGTGTTCCCGATCCCACCAGCAACCGGGCGTTCTCCGGGACGTTCATCCACGAATCGAGCGTCTCCGCGCTCACTTCCTCGCCATATTGCGAGCGTATAAATCCGGAGACGATTTCCCGCATCCGGCCATAGCGGTCCGGGTCACGATCCCAATTCCCCAACATGACATAGTGTTCGGCGCACAAATAATCGTCGCGCCCATCTTCGGAGAAAAGCAGCCGGTTCAGAAACAGCGGGTAGATGAAGTAGCTTCCTCCGCTGGTCTCCTCGCCAAACAACGACCGCCGGGTGCGCGCCAGCGTGCTCTTTTCCACTTCACGCAGAGTCTCAAAGATCTCCTGCCCCGTCTTGCGAAGGATGATTCTTTTCCGCACCTGGAACGCCGCTAGCCGTTCACGATACTCGTGCGCCTTCCCCTGCCGCATGTTGTCGTAGCTCTTCAGCAGCACGCGGCAGCGTTCCAGCACCTGGGAAAACTGCAGGTTCATTTCCGTGCGCAAAAATTTCGTTACCGCCAGCCGAGCCAGCAGGTCCACCGACAACTTGAATTCTTTCTTGGCACGATTGAGCGAGGCGACCTGCAGCTCGGTCAGAGCCGCCTTCCAACCGCTGGGATCGTTCTTCGGTCGAGCTGTTTTTCCTGCCTGATGTGTCATCCACGAAGGACCCTGCGCGGGTCGCGAGGATTCCGCCGCCAGCAACCCTTCCAGGTCGCCGTGCCGCGCGATCAATCTTGCCAGCTGGAGCCGAGCCAACTCCACAAACTTAGGGCTCAGCACCACGTCGTGCCTAAGATTGTCGACGCCGACCGAGATACCCTCGAGCGAGACAAAGGGCGTCGATGCAGCTAGATTGGGCGGCGCCGGTTTGTCTGGCGCTCCACCGAGTCGAAAAATAGGAATTCGCGGCATCCTGGATCAGGACTATTTGGAAGTTGCTGATTCCAAACCTACATAACGAGGCTAGCATGCGGCAGACTGCGGCTAAAGTTACCTAGGTTACGTCTCTAAGCTATGGCGTTCGTTGGTTTTAAGTGGGCAATAACGGGAAACCCGAATGGGAAGAAATCGAGTTGAAACGTGACACACAGTGTGGCACGACGCGTGTGTGAGCTCGGCGCCTAGCTAATGCGCTTGAGAAATGAGACGCTGGAAAACTACTGATTTTTCAACCGTGCCGCCTCGAACTCGTCACCCTTCTGCCATCCCACAAGTTTAGGCAAGCTCGCAGCTTCCCAGCCGAGGGCGAATCCAAACCGCGCCATCGCCGAGTCGCCCACAAAGTCCATCTCGGGATGATATTCATCACTGGGCTGGTGATAGTGCTTCTCCACGTACTCGCGCTCCTGGTCGGCTCCCCAGCTCTCCGAATGTCCCTTGTACTTCACTCCTTCGTTAATTGAAAACGATGGAATGCCCACACGCGCCAGGCTAAAGTGATCGGAGCGGTAGAAGTGGCCCGCCTCGGGCCGAGCATCAGGACGAATCGCCAGACGGAATTCCTTTGCCGTCGCTTGCACGGAGGGATAGAAATCAGTTCGCTCCGCTCCGGAGACTTCGACTTCTTCCGGCGCTCCCAGCGGCTTCACGTCGTCATAATTCAAATCCAGAGCAATCTTTCCTGCGGGAATCGGTGGGTGCTTTCCTAAATATTCCGACCCCAGCAACCCCTGCTCTTCCGCTGTGACCGCCGCAAATAAGACGGAACGTCGCGGCCTCTGTGCTGCAGTTCCGAAGGCCCGAGCCACCTCCAGCAGAATGCCGCACCCCGTGGCGTTGTCGTCCGCGCCGTTGAAAATGTTATCTCCCGGCATATCCGGGCGAATGCCGAAGTGATCGTAGTGGGCGGTGTACATCACGGCCTCGTCGGCTGATTTGTGATCCGCACCCGGTAGAATCGCCACTACGTTATTCGATTCGAAATGCCGGACCTTGCTGACCATATGCGCCTTGAGCTTCGCGCCTAGATTCGCCGGATGAAACTCCCGCGTCTGCGCGTCTTTCATCATCTTTTCCAGATCCATCCCAGACGCCGATGCCAGCCGCTTCGCCACGTCCAACTGAACCCAAGACGCAACTTTCAAGGCCGGACCCTCGACCTTCAGCGCCGACTTCTCCCCGGAATTCGAGTTCCGCACCACCTCCCACGGATAGCTCGCCATCTGGGTTTGATGGACCAGCAGCACTCCCACGGCTCCTTTGCGCGCCGCCTCTTCATACTTGTAGGTCCAACGCCCGTAGTAGGTCAGCGCCTTGCCCTTGAAAAATTTCGGATCGTCCGACGTCGGTTCGTTCACCAGCATCAGGAGAACTTTCCCATGCACGTCGAGCCCTTTGTAGTCGTCCCAGTTGTATTCCGGCGCCTCGATTCCGTAGCCGACGAATACAATGTCGGCGTCGACCTCCGATTGCGCCTGCTGCGTCTGGTCGTAGGCGACGTACTCGTCAAGCGGCTTCAGATTCATGGTCTCGCCCTGCTTGGGCACGATAGAGAACTGAGTCTCGGGCAGAGTCGTGATTCCGACGAGTGGAACTTTCTGCATGTAGGTGCCGTGATCGCCCGCCGGCTTCAGTCCAAATTCGGCAAACTGCGTGGCAATGTACTCGGCCGCAATGTCTCCGCCGCGCTGGCCGGTTCCTCGCCCCTCCAGCAGGTCGTGGGACAAATAGCGCACATGCCAGCGGATGTGATCAGGCGTGATGGTTTCCAGCGCCACAAACGCGGGCCCCGGCAGCTTCACCGAAGGCGCCTTCGCGGTCTTAGACCCGCCGCCCGCGCCTGCCCCGTCCGCCCATACCAGCAAGCTCGCACACACCACCAGACACGCCGAAATGGTTTTCAGCATTCCACGCATAAATAGGTATCTCCCCCAACCAAGCGGCGCGCTCGCTGGGAACTTATTATTTTGAAGGTCTATCAGAATTGTAACGGAGAGCCCGTCCGGGTCTGTCAGGGAAGTGCGTAGACAGCATGCACGAGAGTGCACCCACCCACGGAACTACGCACCACCCGGACGTGTCCGACTGCCCGGGTTACCCCGTGTTCCTCTGTGTACTCTGTGGTGAATGCTTTACCTTCAGCGCGCCCGGCGCTAGTTTTTCGATCCTCAACCCGCGCGGAAGTCGCGCACGTCTTCACCCGGCTTGAACGCAACCGCCGGAGTGATCTTCCCAGCCTCCGCCATGCGACGGTTGATCTCCTCGAAATCTTTCTTCAGCCAGCCCACGCTCGAGACTTCAATCTCTCCATCCTGTGCCACCCAGAAGATGGAAGGAACATTGGTCAGCCCGTAAGCATTCGATGCGGGGTAGGACCGGGTGTCATCGAGCAACACAGGAAAGGTGATGCCAAACTCCTTATTGAATGCAGCCGTGTCTCCGGCGTCGTTCTGCGAAACCCCGACCAGCGTGACGCCATTGTGCCCGTACGCCTTGTGCAGCCGCTCCAGAAACGGCAATGCATATTGACACGTCGGACACGACACCTTGAAAAATGCCAGCACCACTGGCCCCTGCCCGAGATTGTCGGTCAGTGAAAACGGCTTCCCGTCCAAAGTCTTCAACTCAACATCCGGCGCTTTTGTGCCTGTAGCCAATGCCGCCATCGATCGTCCTCCAGTTCGCCCGTGCAGAATATCTAGCAGCCAGCGCATAAAAATCAGTGCTTCTATCTTAGATGACGCATCCTGCCGTTCGGATTGGGAGGAATGATCTCCATCTTCCGCAGAATCTTCAGCGCTAGTCCCGTGAGAGCAACCCGTGGCAACCGTTCGATGGGAATCCATTTGCCTCCGTCGTGCGAAGCCGTAGCCACTCGCCACACCCGCACGGTGTAATCCGTCACTGTGATCGAATGTTTGAGAGTGAAGCAATCCCCGCCGTTCTCGCCGCGTCTCATTTCGGCGCGTCTTGCTTTTGGGTGGCGCAGCGCTTCCAGCGCTGCGATCTCTCCGACCCCATTGGACCGGGCTTTAGCCCCTGAGGTACTCCCATTTATCTCCGGTAGCTCCCACATTCCCGCCATCAAACGCGCATCCCTCGGACGCTGCACCAGAAACACTGACCCGTCCCGGCACGCAAAAGCGTAATGAATCTCACGTTTCTTCTGACGCACCGCCTTCGCCAGAACCGCCATCTCTCCGCGTGTGGAGCACAACTCCACCACAGGACAAGTCAGGCACGCCGGCCCCCGCGGCGTACACACGGTTGCCCCCAACTCCATCATCGCCTGATTGAAATCTCCCGGACGCTCTCGATCCAGTAGCCCCTCAGCCGTCACCCAAAGCTCCTCACCGCTAAGGCTGCGTCCGAAGAATCTCTGTAGCACGCGCTCCACATTCCCATCTACCACCGCGACAGGCTCATCGAATGCAATACTCCCTATCGCCGCCGCCGTGTACCGCCCGATTCCAGGCAAAGTGCGCAACCCCTCGGCAGTCTCCGGAAACTTTCCATCCAACTCACCCATCACAACCTTCGCCGCCGCATGCAACATGCGCGCCCGCCGGTAATATCCCAGCCCGCTCCACGCCGCCAGCACCGATGCCTCACGCACGCGCGCCAGCTTTTCCACCGTCGGAAACCGCCGTAGAAATTCGTGGTAATGAGCAATCACCGCCGCCACCCGGGTCTGCTGCAGCATGATCTCCGATAGCCACACCCGGTACGGATCGCGACTCTCTCGCCACGGCAGCTCGCGCGCATGCTCGTCATACCAGGCCAGCAGTCGCGTCCGGAACAAGTGTGCCCGCAACTCGGTGTGCGATTCTGCTCTTAAGGAATTCATCGTTGGAGCCCGAATTTTACAGCACGCATGCTTTCTGCATGAGCCCGCCCGAACCACCGAATTCCCTTCCTTTCCATTGACCTCACCCTCCGGGCACGAAATAATAGCGTTGCCTGGCAATCCGCAGCACCGCGTGGATCCATTCACGCCGAACTATCGCGAGGAGCACCATGACCGACTTCAACCGCAAGGTGGAAGGCGCTTCGGCCCGTGTCAGCCAAACCATCAACGAAGCTGCCGAGCGCCTGGAAAAAGAGATTCCCGAATTCATCAAATATCTGAACGACGAAGTGGTCCCGGCGGTGCGCACTCACTCCACCAAAGCCCTGCGTGTGGCCTCGCGAAAGCTCACGGAATTCGCCGACTACATGGAGCAGCACAACCACCCACCCAAGTAGCGCAGTCGCTCGCGCAGTTTGCAGCAAAGCTCCGCCCGTTCCTCAGCTTTGTCATGCTCCTACTCGTTCTCATGACGATTTTGTTATTGAGCGGCTGCGGTCACAAGCAGGCGCAAGTCAGCGTCCCGTCTCCGCCTCCCCCTGCCTCAACGACCGAGCCGGCTGAATCCCGCCCACCCGCGAACGTTCCAGCCATTAAAGAGCACGGAGGCACCAAGCCGTCCGAAAAGGCCGAAGCAGATGCGGATCTTGCCGAGCCCACGTTGCCCGAGGGAGCGAAGCCCGTCGCGACAGAAACCGGACTTGCCAGCTGGTACGGTCCTCCCTACCACAATCGTCGCGGATCGAACGGTGAAGTCTACAACATGCACGCCATGACGGCCGCCCACCGTACGTTTCCCCTTGGCTCCATCGTGCGCGTCACGAACGTCAAGACCGGAGCCACTGCGCTCGTTCGCATCACCGACCGCGGACCCTTTATTCAAGGGCGCGTCCTCGATCTCTCGCTGGCTGCCGCTCAAAAACTCGATGTCTATAAACCGGGCGTCGCCGAAGTGAAGGTTCAACTGATGCAGTCGGCAGCGACCGTCGATGCTCCCGGAAAATGGGCGGTGCAAATTGGCGGATTCCCCCACGAGCCCGCCGCCAACAAAATCGCCGACCACCTGAAGCGCCGCTATCACACGGCGAAAGTTCTATGTTTCGCCAGCCCAGCCGGAGACTGGTGGGTGCGGGTCCGCGTGCTCGACGACGACCACGACCGGGCCCAAAAATTAGCCGCCGAAACCCAAACCCCAGAAGGAGCAGTTTTCCTGGTTCGTCTGGACTAGCCGGAAACTAGCAACGGGTGCGTCATTCTGAGCGCAGCCGTCTTTCAGGCGGAGCGAAGAATCTCGCGGGCAGTGCAACCTGACAACACCAGACTCCAGATGGTATCGTTGCCGCAGGAACAACCCATGACTGACCCAACTGCCAATTGCCTCTTCTGCCGCATCCTCCGCGGCGAAATTCCCGCGAAGAAGGTTCACGAGGATGATCACGTCTTAGCTTTCGAAGACATCCAACCGCAAGCCCCGACCCACGTCCTGATCATTCCAAAAAAACATTTTGCGGGATTGAAAGAGGCCCAGGCCTCCGACGCCGAAATCATCGGGCGCTGCCATCTCGCCGCCGCCGAGATCGCCCGCCAACGCAAGATCGAGCAGGGATACCGCACCGTCCTCAACGTCGGTCCCGGCGCCGGACAGTCGGTCTTTCACCTGCACGTCCACTTGATCGGCGGACGTGCCCTCTCTTGGCCTCCAGGCTGAATTAGAGCGTTCCGTGCCTTATTGCAACTTCGCGTACTCGGCTTGAGCTTCTTTCAGGACGGGAATGTCGGGGTCGGCATCTTTCCATCGAGCGAGGAAATCCTGATAGGCCGTTCGGGCCTTGGCTTTGTCCACCTGCAATACATACGCGCGACCGAGGTTCAGGCGCGCCAGGGCGTACGTGATATCCCAAGCCGAAACTCCCTGATGATCCAGAATGCGCTGAAATTCTGCCGCGGCCTTCGTCCCGTCGCGCAGCTTGAGATACGCGACCCCGCGCAGATAATTTGGCATGAATCCCGCTGCGCGCGGTCCGGTGCCCAGTTCATAAGGCCGCACCGCTTCAAGTGCCGCGATCGCTTCTTGTGCTTGGTTCTTCTGCAGATCTTGGGACGCCTGGACCAGCGGAAAAACGATCAAACGCAGGAACTGATTGTCGGGAAATTGATGGGCTAGCTCCACGAGGAGAGAAGACGATTTGGCGGTGTCTCCCGCTAACGCGAAAGCTTGCGCGGCATAACCGCGTACGCCACTGTCTTTGGCAATCGCAAGGCACTGCGATGCTTTTTCACGAGCGTCCGCCGGGTACCCTATTAGGGCGTCATTAGTAGCTTCCAGCGCGACAGCCCTCCGGCAAAATCCTTGATCCCGGCACTCATCAGCTCCGATCGGGATTGCTGAAACAACTGTCGCGCTGCCTTGATCTTTCCCAGCCCGCTTTGCCCGCTCGCTTTCCAGAACAACATAAACGGCTCGTCGGGAGTTCCATGCGCCCACTCAATTTGGCGGTCGTAGGTCGCCCAATCGCCTCGCATGTACGCGACATCAGCCAGCACGATGCGCACTCCGCTGCCGTCCAACTTCCTTGAGAGAGCCTGCTCAGAAACGCTCTTGGCCTCATCGAGGCGATTTAACGCCAGGTATGCGGACGCAAGATTCTGGTAAGCAAAAACGTCATTCGGGTCCAATTGCATTGCCTGGCTTGCGAGGTCGAGCGCCTTGTCGTACTGCCCCATGGCGGTGTAGGCCAGCGCTGCATTGTCGTAGGGAGCGGTGTCCCGCGGATACGTTTGCCTCCACTCCGCATACACAGCCAGGGCTTTGTCCGGATCGAGTGTAACTTCGTCGTAATAGTGGGCCTGAATGTAGAGCTTCTCGCGTGCGCTGGCCCGGTCGCGCAATTCGTACGCTTTCTTCAGCGCCTCACTGCCTTCGGTCAAACGGGTTGTGTTGTTGTACGCAACTCCCAATGTGGCGTATGCCAAGGCAAAAGTCGGATCCAGTTCCACCGCCCGTTTCAAATGCGGGATTGCCTTCTCGTCGTTCGACTTCAGGTGTTCGGCTTCCCCCAGACTGAAAGCTTGCAGAGCTTCGAGAGATGAAGTGGTAGCCTGCTCCAGAGGCTTGGCAAACTGCTGCACCGAGGCGAGCGATTCTCCCATCTTCTGCCGCAAGCTCGAGGCCGCCTTGTCGAGTCCCTTCAAGACCTGTTCCTTGCTCTCAGGCTCCACTTGTTCCCGGGCCAACGAGTCCCCTGTCACGGGATTGACCGCCGCCAGATCGACCACGTAGTGGTTTCCCAGGCTGGCGATCGACCCGGTGATCATCGCCTTGACTCCTTGCCGTTGGCAGATTTCCCGCACCACGTCGTTGCTCAGACGCTCGTCGGCGGGACGGCCCATAAATCGCAAGGCCTCGCGAATCTTTGATTCCGGATAAATATTCAGGTAAGGCGACTGCTCCAACTGCACCGCGAGCGCCTGTTTGAGTGTCCCGTCAAAAACCGAATCGCCCGTGGTGTTCACGAAGTCCGCCAGAAGAACGCTGTCTTTCTCCGTGAGTTTCGCGGATGATTTCGAACGCAGGTATAGCCCGCCCACGATCGCTGCGATAAGCACAGCCACAGCGGCAGCCACGAGGGGAAGCTTTGCAATCTTTTTCGCTGGGGCAACAGTGTTTATCGCTGGCGAAGACGGATCCGCAGTCACCCGAGACGAAGAAGTCCGGGCAGGCGTTTCCGTCGTGATCGGCGCTCCAGTCGCTTCCGCAACGGCCGGCACCGCGCCCGAACTGGCTGCCGCAACGGCCCGTCCACTCTCCGTATCCCGCTTCAGCCGCTGCAAATCTGCCCGCATGTCGGCCGCATGCTGGTAGCGCAGGTTGCGATCCTTCTCCAGCGCCTTGTTGATGATCTGTTCCAACTCCCCCGGCATGTCCGGATTCAGACGCACCGGCGCGATGCGGGGTGCGCTCCAGAATCGCGTTGAAGATCAGCGCGGAAGTATCGCCACGAAACGGCAGGGTACCGGTCGCCATCTCGTAGAGCACGGCGCCGAAGGAGAAGAGATCTGTGCGCGCGTCCAGCTCCTTGCCCTTCGCCTGCTCCGGCGACATGTAAGCCACCGTGCCCAAGGTTGCGCCAGGACTGGTCAAGTGCTCTTCGTCGATCGATCGTGTCTGCGTGTTCAAAGAGCCGATCTGGCTCGACGAACGCTCGCTAGCGAAACCTTCGCCAACCCGAAATCCAGGACCTTGGCGTGCCCGCGCTTGGTCACAAAGATGTTTGCTGGCTTGATGTCGCGATGAACAATTCCCTCGGAATGCGCCGCATCCAGCGCGTCGGCAATCTCAATCGCCAGCCCGATCAGCACGTCCATCTCGACTGGCTTGCCCGCGATTTGATGTTTGAGGGTTACGCCATCCAGGAATTCCATCGCGATGAAAGCATGTCCATTCTCTTCGCCGATGTCGTGGATGGTGCAGATGTTGGGATGGTTGAGCGCAGAAGCGGCCTGCGCCTCGCGACGAAATCGCGCCAACGACTGGGGATCGCGCGCCACATCGTCGGGCAGAAACTTCAACGCAACAAAGCGCCGCAGCCGGGTGTCTTCGGCCTTATACACCACTCCCATTCCGCCGCCGCCGAGCTTTTCGACAATTCGGTAGTGGGAAATCGTCTGGCCGATCACAGGAGCCAAATCTTACGCGGATGGACAAGGCAGGTCAACGAAAGCAGAGAAGCCTGCTCTCATTTCGAATTGAAACTTGTAGAGAGAAACACTGCGAGCCCGAAGGCCGCAAACTGGCAACCAAACGGCTACTGTACGGTCGGTTCCGCATCCTCCGGCGCGCCATGCCGGCGCAGCAATTGCGGCAGATTCTGCGAAAATGCCGACCGCGGCAACACCATGTCGCACCCCACTTCGTGCGCCTTCTGCTTCAGATCCCCCTGCACGTGCGACAGGAATCCGATGATCGACGTCCCCTTCTTCAGCTTGCTCTTCAGTTTCGGAATCAGGGTCAGCGGCTTCACGCCGGCATTGTTCAGATCGAAAATAATCAGCGACGGCTTCTCTTCGCCGTTCTGCTCCATCTTCTCCATCAGATCCTTGTCCGACTTCACGAACTCGACTTTCACGTTGAGCTTGCGCGCGGTCTCCTGAATCTTCGCCATGAAGAACAGATCTTCGATGAAGGCAAAGATGCGCGAGTTCGCATCTCCTTGCTCGCCGGCAAGCGGTTCCGGTTCAGGCTGCGGATACTGCGTCGGCAAACCCTGGACGCTGCCGTCCGCCCTTATGCCCGTTGTTATTGTTGCCCCCGGCCATCGCGGCCCGGTAGCTGTGGTCCATGGGCGCGGTGTAGATGCCGTCTTTGTTTTCCCGGCTCAAGCCCTGTCCGGGCCGTTGTCCGCGCTGATTGTGTGGGCGGCGTCCGCGCCGTCTTCGTCGTCCTCCTCCGCCACCACCACCGGAGGGTCTTCCTGGTCCTGCGTTCATAGTCCTCTCAAGCTGTTGCGCAAAATGTTGCAAAATTTTACAGATCTTAAAGGCCGCACCAGTCGAACGCGATTCACCGCGATTGGGCGTAGCTCCGCCCGGCCTTACACGCAATCGGATCTACGCAGTTGCGGGTTGCGACTGGACACACTTTGGAACGAACCCCAACTCTTGAAACAACCGCTCTTCGCGAATGAAAATCTCTACTCTTTGACTTCGAATCGATTTTCCGTTTTATCGGATCCGTAGGCGCCGCCTCGGATCGGCTGGCGCGGAAGGCCTGCGCGGGAACGAGGCCTAAATGAGAACAACTTTATGGTACTCGTCCTTGCGCAACCGCGCAAGGCCCCATCCCTCCTCCTTTTGCACAGGAGGACATGACTATGAGGTTTCTGCTCGCGTCGCAAGCAAGGATCCGAAGCCGTACGCCGCATTCACTCTCCGCCGGAAACTTCCCGCGCCCACTGCTGCGCCTGCCAGTAGCAGCCCCGCGACCTCCTCGGAATCCAGGTGCAAGCTCTCGCTCAACTCCGCCGCCGCTTCCCACTCCCCGCTCTCGTGCGCCAGCATCAGCTGGTACACCGGACGCAGCACGCTCGGCTGCCCCAGCAACACCGCCTTGGTCTCATGATCCAGCGGAATTTTCTCCAGCACGTCCTCCATCGGCATTTCCAGCATGGCATCGATCAGCGACAGCAGCCCCATCAAGAACAAGTCCGATT
This sequence comes from uncultured Acidobacteriaceae bacterium, assembly GCA_963722365.1. Taxonomy (GTDB): domain Bacteria; phylum Acidobacteriota; class Terriglobia; order Terriglobales; family Acidobacteriaceae; genus Sulfotelmatobacter. Next base: position 866,606 of record CAVRLM010000007.1, on the reverse strand, counting down.
CGCCATGTGCGCACCCGCGGCGAGAGCAACTCGCCAAACCGCCCGCGCACCAACGCCGACAGCACCAGGTCGCTGGTCTTTTCCTGCCCCGCGCCCACCGCCGCCACCAGCCGCACCCAGCGCCGCACCTCGCGCTCGCCCAGCATCGACAGCGCATGCCGCACCGAATGGATCTCGCTCTTGAAGCCGAACATCGCCGAATTCAAATAGCGCAACAGCCGGTAGCAGACCGAGGCCTCCGCCTTGATCAGCTTGCTCCAGCCCTCTGCATCGTCCAGTTCCGGACGCGATACTTCCTGCAGCATCCGCAGATAATTCAGCGGTTCGCCGGCATGTCGTGCGTGTTCATCATCTCCGGACGGCGAAAAAAATATCCCTGGAAATACACGAACCCCTGATCCCGCGCCCGCACAAACTCCGCATGCGTTTCGATCTTTTCCGCCAGCATCCGGCAGCGCCGCCCACCCAGCCGCTTGATCATCGCGATTCGCTGCTCTTCTGGTGGTCAACTGCATGTCGACCTTGATGATGTCCGCCATCTCGGCCAGCGCTTCGCGCGGATCGTCGGCCACATAGTCGTCGAGCGCGATCATGTATCCTGCCTCTTTCAAGTTCTGGCAGGCCGCCATCACATCCGGATCTGCCGGAACTGTCTCCAGAATCTCCACCACCGTCGTCGTCGATGGAAGAAGCGTGACCAGTCCCTTGATCAGCGTGTCGCGCGTGCAATTCACGAACGCCCGCCGCCCGTCGCACAGTACGTCGAGCCCCATCAGCAGCGACCGGTCCAGCGTCGCCCGCGACGCCTCATCCGTGTCGCCGCTGAAACGCATTTTCCAGTCCGTCGCGAAACAGCAATTCGTAGCCGAATACCTTCTCTTCCCGGTCGAAAATCGGCTGCCGCGCCACATACCGCAGCGGTTTCACATCCAGCACCCGCGCCGTGCCACAGCCGCGTCCAGAAGATATTTCCCACGTTCTGACTATCGGCAGGAAGGCGAAAAAGCTGAGAAGGGTGGTTAGAGCAGTATCTTGCCGAAGAAGTACGTGAGACAGTGTTAAGAAAGCCGAGTCCGGAACGTCGACATTCCTCTGCGATCCCCTGTGGTTAGAGCTTTGCATTCCACGCAGCGGAATACAAACAGAATAGCTACGCCCTCTGCACCCCGCCGAGCCCCGCAAGCGCCGCCACAATCTTCCCCGACCACTGCGCCACCTCATCCTCGCGCAGCGTCCTCTCGGCAGATTGAAACCGCGCCCGCAACAACACGGAATATTTCCCCGCCGCAATCGACCCGCCGCGGAAAATCTCCACCGGACGAAACTCTCGCAACTCGGCGATCCCAACCGATCCGACAGCCTGCTCCATCGCCTCGAACGAAACCTCATCCGCAAACACAAACGAAAAATCCCGCTCCACCGCCGGATATTTCCCCAGCGGCGCGAACTTCACCGGCCGCAACCCGTCCTTGTACAGCTGCTCCAGATCAAACTCCGCCAGGAACACATCCTGCCGCAGCTTGCGCGCCGCCGCCACTTCCGGATGCATCTGCCCAAACTGCGCCACCACCGCGCCATTCAACCGCGCGCGCGCCGACCGTCCCGGATGAAAATATTCCGCCGTCTCCCGGTCGTAGCTCACCTCTCCCGCAAACGCCGCCAGCAGATTCTCCACATCGCCCTTGAATCCACGAAACGCCTCGGCCGCCCCTGCATGCTCGCCCTTGCTCACATCGAGCGCCCCGCCGATAGGCAAGGACGCACGCACTGCCGCTGCCGTCGCGCCCAGGCAAGCCCGCCTCGGCTCCACGCGCTCGCCACTCGACATCTCGTAGACGCTCCCGATCTCGAACAGCCGCGCTTCCGGCACATCGCGATTCAAGTTCCACGCCAGCATGTCGAGCATGCCCGGCGCCAGTGAAGTCCGCATCACCGACGCTTCTTCGCTCAGCGGATTCTCCAACTCCAGAACCTTCGGCCGACGAAAACTTCTCCGCATCCGCATGCGAAATAAATGTCAGCGACAAAGCCTCGTTGTATCCCAACGCCAGCGCCCGCCGCCGGAACGTCGCATCCATCTTCGTTTGCGGCAACTCCACCACCGCGCCGCTGTAAGCCGGTAGCGTGTTCTCAAATTTGTCATACCCATGCAGCCGCGCGATCTCTTCGATCACGTCGATCTCGCGCTCCACATCCAGCCGCCAGCTCGGGATGTGCACGCGAAACTGCGCATCATCCTGCCCCTCGGGAATCAGCGCAAATCCTAGCCGCTTCAACAACTGGAAGATCTGTCCCCGCGTCGAGACTTCCCGCCCAGAATCCGCCGCACCTCGGTCACATGCAGCACCACGGGAGCCTGATCCATCTGCCTCGAGACGACGTCGACCACGTCGCCCACCAATTCGCCGCCGCCCGACTCCAGAATCATCTCCGCCACCAGATCGCACGACAGCACAGTCGATTCGAAATCCGCCCCGCGCTCGAAGCGGTGCGAAGCGTCGGTATGAATCCCGTGCCGCCGCGACATCTTGCGCACAATGCCGGGATCCCACCAGGCGGACTCGATCACGATGTTCCGAGTCTTCTCGGTGATCATCGTGTCGTAGCCACCCATCACGCCAGCGAGTCCGACAGGTTTCTTCGCGTCGCACACGACGAGATCTTCCGAAGTCAGCTTGCGTTCGACGCCGTCGAGCGTCTTCAGCATCTCCCCATTGCGCGCCTTGCGCACAATAATCTTCCCGCCTTCGAGCAGGTCCATATCGAACACGTGGGTAGGCTTCCCGATCTCCCAGAGCACGTAGTTCGTAGCGTCGACCGCATTCGAAATCGGCCGCTGATCGAGCAACTGCAGCCGGTGCGCAATCTTCTCCGGCGAAGGCTTGATATGAGTACCGTGAATGACGCGAGCAGAGAATCGAGGACAAAGCGCAGGCTCCTCGACGGTGATAGGAAATGGCGCATCAGAAACCGTGGAAGAGCGGCCCTTTAGGGCAGTGTCAGCGGCGCGAGAGTTAGAAGCGGCTTTAGCCGCTGTCGGAAGGGTTGGGTCGAGTACTCTCAGCGGTCGGTCATAAATCGCCGCCGCCTCCCGCGCCACGCCGTAATGATTCATCGCGTCCGGACGGTTCGTCCCAATCTCCATCTCAAACACAGTATCGGCGCCCGTTCCGCTGATCCCCTCGACCGAAATCCCAACATTGGTCAAGTCCTCAGCCAGACGCAGGTCGTCGACCGTGAGATCAACGAAGTCGCGAATCCATTGTGGAGAAAGTTGCATGAACTAACTTTGCCTTGTCATCCTGAGCGAAGCGAAGGATCCCTGCACTCTATCCGCGTCATCCCCGCGTCAGGGAACTCTCACGATGCCCACGCTGCCTTTCCTGATAGCTGACGGCCGACAGCTAAGAGAACTGCCGCAAAAACCTCACATCCCCCTGAAAGAAATACTGCAAATCATCCACGCCATACTTCAACAGCGCCAACCGGTCTACACCCATACCGAAAGCAAATCCCGAAACCTTCTTCGGGTCATACCCGTTGTCCTTCACGAACTCAAACACATTGGGATCCACCATTCCGCATCCCAGCACTTCGATCCATCCCGTCTGCTTGCACGGACGGCACGGATCCGCTCCCCGCTTCCCACTCCCGCCACAAATGAAGCAGGTCACGTACAGCTCCGCGCTGGGTTCGGTGAAAGGGAAGAACGACGGCCGGAAATGCGTCTTCACCGACGACCCGAACAGCGCCTTCATGGCGTGATCGAGCGTTCCTTTCAGATCCCCGAATGTAATGTTGGTGTCGACCGCGAGCCCTTCAATCTGATGGAACATCGGCGAATGGCTCGCGTCCGGAGGATCGTTGCGATGCACCGTCCCCGGAATCACAATGCGAATCGGCGGCCGCATCTTCTCCATCGTCCGAATCTGCACCGGAGAAGTGTGCGTGCGCAGCAGCAACCGCTCGCGCTGTGGCTTCGACTGCTGCCCCGCGATGAACAGCGTATCCTGCGTATCGCGCGCCGGATGGTTCGGCGGAAAATTCAGCGCCTCGAAGTTGTAGTAGTCCGTCTCGACGACAGGCCCTTCCGCCACGGAGTACCCCAGCTTCTGAAACACAGAAACAATCTCATGCCAGGTCCGCATCACCGGATGCTCCGCCCCAATCGGTCGCCGCACGCCCGGCAAAGAAATGTCGACCCGCTCTGCCGCCAGCGAATCTCCATTGCCGCCAACATGCGCCCCGTCAACGATCTCCGTGATCCGCGCCTTCAATTCATTGACGCGAATTCCCGCCTCTCGCTTCGCATCCTTCGGCGCGCCCTTCAACCACAGATCATTAATCTGCGTCAGGAACCCGTTCTTGCGCGCCATCCACCGGTCGCGGAACGCCTTCAGTTCCGCGTCGTTGCGTACCTCCCCAGCTTCGCCGGCGCACGCACCAACGCACTCGCCCGCAGCCTTCTCCAGCGCCGCCGCCGAATAGTCAGTGAGTTTGGGAACGGTGTATGCCAACTGTTTTCGCAACTCTTTAAAGAATTGTCATCCTGAGCGAAGTAAAACGATTCGAGAAGCGAATCGTTTTTGCGGAGTCGAAGGATCCTTTCAGCTAGGCGCTGCCTGCGGCTTCGCTGGGAATTTCAACCACGGCATCCGTGGAAAACAGATTCCTCGCTTCGCTCGTAAGCCCTGGTCGGCACGGCCGAAGCCGTGCCCTCTTCAAGTCATTTCGCTGAAAGCTGCCGGCTGATAGCTGACAGCGATTCTAAGCTGCCCCGCCGATCGCGCCCTTGGCCTGCGTCGTCAGGCTGGCAAAGCCCGCCGGGTCTTTCACCGCCAGGTCCGCCAGAATCTTGCGGTCCAGTTCGATTCCCGCCAGCTTCAATCCATGAATGAACTGGTTATAGCTCATCCCGTTCAGCTTGGCGGCCGCGCCGATGCGCACGATCCACAGCGAGCGGTACTGCCGCTTGCGCTGCTTGCGTCCGGAGTAGGCAAACTTCAGCCCGCGCTCCACCGCTTCTTTTGCCGAGCGGTACAGCTTCGACTTGGTTAGGAAGTACCCGCTTGCGCGGTCTAATATCTTTTTGCGTTTGGCGCGGCGTTTGGTTCCGCGTTTTACACGAGGCATGTCATTCTCCTTTTTGCTTTCGTTTTATGGCGGCTGGAGGTAAGGATGATTCGCCATGGCGGCGATTCTCTGACCTCTTCACACGCCTCGCAGACCGATATTCATCTCGGCCCGCATTCCTTCGTGAGACTTCGTGTCCTTCGTGGTAAACGCTCTGATCAACCACAAAGGGCACTAAGGTACACGAAGGAAATTCTTACTGATACGGAATCATGCGCTTGACTTTGCGCTTATCCCCGTCGCTCACCAGCGCCGGAGATCCCAAATTCCGTTTCCGTTTCTTGCTCTTCGACGTCAGAATGTGCCGCAGGTGCGATCGCCCCCGCTTCACCTTCCCCGTCCCGGTTAATTTGAAGCGCTTGGCAGCGCCCTTGTGCGTTTTCAATTTCGGCATAAACCCTCAGCTTTTAGCAATTGGCAATCAGCGCTTAGCTAACACAAAATTCTGCCTGGGCATTCTCTCAACAGGCCAAATGCCAGGTGCTAAGTGCCAATTGCGATTGATTTGTAATCGACCGCGAAAACTACACCCGCTACGACGCGGGCTTGGCGACCTGCGCCGGAGGAGCCTGGCTGCTCGTACTCTGTGCCGCAGCCTTCTGCCTCTCCTTCTCTCGTTCCTTGTCCGTCTTCTTTGGCGCCAAAATCGCGTGCAGCGTATTTCCTTCTTGTCGGGGACGGAACTCCACAATGCTGTGCGGCTCCACGTCCTTAATCAGCCGTTCCAGAATCTGCCGGCCGAGTCCGGTTCGCGTCATCTCGCGTCCACGGAAGAAAATGGTCGCCTTCACCTTGTCGCCTTCGTCCAGAAAACGCAGCACGTGATTCTTCTTGGTCTCGTAATCATGGTCGTCCACATTGATGCGGAACTTAACCTCTTTTACGGTGATCGTCTTCTGATGCTTCTTGGCTTCGCGCTCTTTCTTTTCCTGCTGGTAGAGATACTTCCCATAGTCCATGATGCGGCACACGGGAGGCTGTGCGGTAGGCGAAATCTCAACCAGGTCCAGATTCTTTTCGCGGGCTTTTTTGATTGCTTCATAGGGCGGCATGATGCCAAGCTGCTGCCCTTCGTCATCAATCACGCGTATTTCGCGCGCCCGGATACGATCGTTCGTGCGGATAAAACGTTTATCGATACAGTCCTCCGCGCTCTAAGCGACTGAGAATAAAGAATTATAACATGAGGATTTGCCGATGCTTCCAGCCATCGCAGATCTCCGATTCCATAATGCGTCCCTCTGCGCGAGAATAGAAGAGAAAGCCCGGTTCGCAGAGACTTAGCTTGCCACGTCTCTCTTACCATGATTCGATACCTAGTCTGCCGAGACGCCGCAAAGCGTCTCCGCATCCAGAGTACTCGGCGCGTACACATTCGATTCGTGAGGTTCTGATTCATGTGCAGGAATATCAAAACTCTTTTCAACTTCGATCCGCCCGTGACTGACGAGGAGGTTCGCGCGGCCTCGCTCCAGTTTGTCCGCAAGATCACTGGCTTCAACAAACCATCCAAGGCTAATGAAGCTTCGTTCCAGGCCGCCATCGATGATGTGGCCGCCATCTCGATGCGCCTTTTGCGCTCCCTGGAAACCATGGCCCCGCCCAAGAATCGTGAAGAAGAGGCCGCTAAGGCAAAGCTTCGCGCCGCCGAGCGATTTGGTGCCTAAGGCCTGCGTCCTCTTGCGCATGGCAGGTGGTCGCTACCTGGTATATCAACCCTCCATTCTGGCAATCCGAGTGGTCTACGGTATGTAGGGTATCGAACCATTGCGGCCAACTGGAGCATTATGTCGCGGGAGATTTCGTAGTGCGCGCCATGCGTGCACGCCCTAGACATGTTCACGCGCCGCCTCGACGATCGAATCCGGTTCCTCTGTGGCCAGATCAGTTCGGCCTCGAGCGACGAACTTGAAGCCATTCTGCAGGAACTTCTGAGCGCGATTCACGAGAAGATTGAGCGCCTCCGCGGCCTTGCCACGGGTCAACTGCTTTGCGGAGCGCCTCCCAAAGAGCGACGCACCCTCCGCCCATAGATCTGTCTTGTTGGCTGAGTGATTTTCTGGAGCGCACTTTCCTTAGTCCTTGCGCTCACAATCTTCTACGGCTTTTCCCAGTCGACTGAATAAACGTCCTGGGTCCCGGTGTCTCGCAGCAGCACGGGCGAATCGTCGGGCGCAAGAGACAGACAGACCCCGTATCGTCCAGTGGCGGGAATGTCTTTCAGGTTTGCGATTTGTTCTGCCTTGTGGTCGCTGACTCGAATTCTGACTACGGCTTGCTTACCTCGGAAATCGAGAACGTAAACGTACTGTCCATCATGCGACCAGTTCAGCCAGCTCAGCGATCCGCTGGCCAGTTCAGTCCACTTCTTGGTCTGAGTATCAAACAGCAGAAGCTTTATCGAGTCCGAAGAGAAGGCGGAAATAAAACGGCCGTCGGGGGACCATCGAGGCGAAAATAGACCCTTGGATCCCGGGACATCCGAGACCTGATGGCTGTTTACGTCCAGAATATGGATGGCGGACGAAGCATCGTTGGATTCGTTGCTGAAGACAATCTGCGTTCCGTCCGGTGACCAGTTGGGATCGAGTTGTTGTCGCGGATCCTCCGCCATCAATTGCTTCGGGCTTCCGCCCTCCGCCGAAATTTCGTAAATTCTCGCAGGCTTCGTCGTGCTCAAAGCGAATTCGAAGAAGAGAATGTTCTTGCCATCCGGTGACCATCGCGGCAACACCGGATACATCGGCGGATTCGTGAGTTGCAACCGCTCGCTACCATCCAGCTTGCTGCGCCACAGAGTGCCTTCCGGATAGGAGACGTAAGCGACCCACTGTCCGTCTTTCGAGAAAGCAACGTACTCCGCAGAGATGCCGCCAAGGAAACTCGCGAATTGCCTGGACTTCGCGTCAAAGCGAAGCGACTCGCCGCGATACGTCTGTCCGATCAGGAAAATTTTCTTGCCGTCCCTGCTGGGTAGTGGAGACGACAGCGAAAGCGGACTCGAAGTCAACGAGATCGGCTTCGCTTCGGCTCGGAGGTTATTCTTCTTCGGAAGCGCCCAGATCTGACCGTTCGATTGAAAGACGAAATATTCTCCGTCCGCCGTCCATTTGCCGCAGCACTCGTCCGGCGGGTCGTGCCAGCCCAGCAGCAATCGGCGCAAGTTGGTCCCCGCCGTAGAGACCTCCCACGCGATCTGTTGGCCGATATTTCCTGCGCTCTCCGTGCTGTCAAATCGCAGACTACTGCTGTCGGGCGACCAAGTGAGGTGCTTAATGTCGCCCTTCACCGTGAGGATTTTGTGTGAGTCCGTCCCATCCTTCTTCGCCACGAATAAATCGTTCAGGTTGCTATAAGCCAGCATCTTTCCATCCGGCGACCACGCGGCCGTTTCTCCCGCGGCATCCGCCAGACGGCGAGGGGAACCACCCAAAATCGGAAGGCTCCAGAGCGGCCCGCGCGGAGGAGCGCCCGTTCCATCCACCACCAGCAGCTCCGATCCGTCCGGCGAAAGATCCACCGGAAACATGTCGGGGGAAGGCATGATCGACATCTTCCGCGGCTCGCCTCCCGCCATCGACATTTCCGCAACGCCATGCGCGGTGAAACTTCCCGAACTCCCAACCCCCACACCGAGATAAATCCTCGAACCGTCTGTGCCCACCAATGACTTGGGTGCTCCGTCGTGTGTCAGTTGAACGTAGTTCGAGAGTTTGGGAGCCGGCGCCGGCTGCATCCAGAAATATGCCAGCAGGCCGCCGAGAACGATGACTAGACCCACAGCCGCGAGGATTCCCACCGAATTCGAATCTGCTTTGGTCGTGCCGTCTTTCTTGCCGCTTTCCTGCAATGCCGGATACGCGCCGCTTGGGGCCGCGACTCCAGTATTGGTCAGCGCTTCCAGCGCGAATGCCAGATCCGACGCAGACTGAAATCGCTGTTCCGGATTCTTCTCCAGGCACCGCAGCACAACTCTCTGCAGCGCCACCGGAGTTTCTGGAGCAATCTCTGAAATCGGCGTTGGCTCCTCGTTCAGAATCGCACTCATCGTGTCTGCAGAGGTTGGCCGCTCAAACGTCCGCTTGCCCATCACCATCTCGTAGAGGATTGCGCCGAAGGCAAAGATGTCGGTACGGTGATCGACAACCAGTCCTCGCACCTGCTCCGGCGACATGTAGCCCGCTGTCCCCATAGCAACGCCGTGCATCGTGATCGTGGGCGCCAGGCTCATGACCGATTCTTTGGGTTGAATGAGCTTGGCCAATCCGAAGTCGAGAATCTTGATACGGCCGTCTTTGGTGACGAAGATGTTGTCCGGTTTCAGGTCGCGATGGACGATCCCTTTTTCATGCGCTGCGGCCATGCCGTGCGCAATCTGCACTCCATAGTTGAGCGCGGTTCGCAGCGGGAGCGGACCTCGCCGTACGCTCTCGGTCAGCGTCTTGCCATCGAGCAACTCCGACACCAGGTAGGGGACGCCCGCGTAGGTTCCCATCTGGTATACCGCAAGAATGTTGGGATGATTCAGTGCTGCAGCCGCTTTGGCTTCCACTTCGAACCGTTGCAACCGGTCGTGATCCAACGCCACGAATTCAGGCAAGACCTTGATCGCTACATCGCGTTCCAGCCGCGAATCGCGGGCCCGATACACTTCACCCATGCTTCCCGCGCCGATAGGCGCAATAATCTCGTACTGACTCAGTCGAGTGCCAGGGGCCAATGTCATTTGTCGGCCAATTATAGTCCCACGCAGACGCGGCTCTTAGATTCGCTTGACACGCTTCGCACGTCCTTGTAATCTCGCCAACCATTGCCGGGGCGCAAGCGCTTTTCGCTATTCCCACCGGAGATCCATTGAATCTACTACTGGAAACTCGCGACGTTGGTCGCGTCACGATTGTGCGTTGCAAAGGCCGCATTGTATCTGGCCCAGAGTCGGAGGGCTTGCGTAGCCACGTCGCTCACCTGTTGCGCGATCGGCGGTCGATCGTGCTGCATCTCGGCGACGTCGTATTCATCGACAGCAGCGGTCTGGGAACCATTGTGCGCACACTGACCAGCACCCGGCAGGTGCACGGCGATCTTAAACTTTGCGGTGTGCCTGAACACATCCGCAAAGTCCTACAACTTTCTCATCTGCAGAAGCTATTCGACTCGCACGAGACGGAAGACAATGCCGTCGGAGCGTTCTATCGCGCGCCAGTTCAAGCGGAAAAGCCGGTTTCAACGGGACGAAGCGTACTGTGCATCGATCGCGATCTCGACGTTGCCACCTATATTCGGGAGCTCTTGCGCCGCGCAGGCTATGACGTCCATTCCAGCAACAACCTGCGTGATGGACTGCTGCTCATGCGCGTCACTCGTTTTGATCTGGTGTTATTGGGAGCGGGACTCACTGCTTCACCGGCGACCGAGAAATCTTTCCGTGATGAGTGTGCCAAGGTCCCGTCTATCGAGCTGGGCGGAGAGTTCTCAACGCTCGAAGCCGGCGAGGCAGCGGCACATCTGCTCGAAAAGATCGCAGTCCGTTTGCAACCCACATCCAATTAAGCATCGCGTTTCGTGCGAAGCCGCGTGAAGTCTTCGCAGCGCCGCACACAAACATGCCTGCCCGATCATGTCCCTTCCCGCTGCGTCCCGGGCTGGAGCTCGTTTGTCGGTCCGACAATGACGGTTGTATGCTCGTCCGGCCTGATCGTTGCTGAATCGAGGAGAAACAAATGGCAAAAGGCTCGGGAGCCCGTGAGTCGAAGCGAGAACCAGGTTTGCAGTTTAAGCCCCCGACCAGGCTCCATACACTCGTCAAATGGATCGGTGTTGCCTCGGCTGGTGTCGCGCTCATGATTGCACTGACCGCCCAGTCGCCTGCTGCCTCTGCTCCTCAGAAGTCTGCGCCGCAGCCAGAGGAAATCGGCACCGTGCGGCAAGTCTACGACGGAACCTTATACCCCGATATTCAGGTGCGAACTTTCCGCAATATTGATCGGTTGTTTCCAACGCGGACCGTAAAGCGCGGCACTCGCGTCGATCCTCTTCCGCAGGCAGAAGCCCCGCTGAAAGAGATTGAGTTTACTTCCGCAGGCAAGAAATATGACTTGTACGATTACATGTCGTTAGACCGGGTGAGTGGGCTCTTGATTCTGAAAGATGGGAAGATCGCTTTCGAGCGATACGAACTCGGCAACAACGAGAACACCCGATGGATGTCGATGTCGGTCGTCAAGTCCATAACATCAACTCTCGTCGGAGCCGCAATCCACGATGGTCACATCAAAAGCATCGACGACCCGGTAACCAAGTATCTTCCAAAACTCTCTGGAAGTGCGTATGAAGGAGTGACGATAAGGAACCTCCTGCAAATGGCGTCAGGAGTCAGGTGGGATGAGACTTACACCAACCCGGCCTCCGATCGCCGCCGCATGCTGGAACTCCAGTTATCGGGTAAGCCCGGATCGATCTTGCAGTTCATGTCCACCCTTTCTCGAGCTGGCGAGCCGGGGACGATTTGGAACTACAACACCGGAGAAACTCACGTTGTTGGGGAATTGATACACGCCGCCGTCAACAAACCGGTCGCGCAATACCTGTCGGAGCGCATCTGGTCAAAGCTTGGCATGGAGTCCGATGCAACCTGGTGGCTTGAATCGCCTGACGGTCAGGAGATCGGTGGTAGCGGCCTGAGTGCCACGCTGCGAGACTATGGTCGGTTTGGTCTGTTCGTGATGAATCAGGGTTTGGTCGGTGAGGAACGCATCCTTCCCGAAGGTTGGTTCCGCGAAGCTGGCACCAGCAAGACGATTGGTGGCAAGAACGTCAATTACGGATATATGTGGTGGATTCCCGATGCTTCTTCAAATCCGCTGCATGAGAGTGCCTTTCTGGCGAGTGGGATTTTCGGACAGTCGATCTACATAAATCCCGCAGCGCACATAGTGGTTGTCGTATGGAGCGCGCGGCCGAAGCCAACTGGAACTGACGTGATCGACGACGAAGACTTCTTCGCTGCCGTAGTCCGCGCGCTTCATTGACTCTTAGATTCTTACGCGCCGGATCCGCATTTCTCTCATGGCATCTGGGCGCCCTGGGTGTCCACATACAGCGAGTAAAGCGACTGGCTCGCGGCCATGAACAGCCGGTTCTTTTTCGTGCCGCCGAAGCAAAGGTTCGCACACGATTCCGGAAGATGGATTTTGCCGATCAGCGTTCCGTCGGGCGCGAATACGTGCACTCCGTTGTAACTTTCGTTCCCCCAACCGGCAGCGGACCAGACATTCCCGTCCGTATCGCAACGAATACCATCGGAGGTGCCGGGCGCCATGTTCGCGAACTGCCGCCCGTTCTTGAGCCGCATGCCATCGACGACGTCGTAGACGCGAATGGGCCGCGGATCGTCGGGATGGCGCGGCGCTCCTGTATCGACGATGTAGAGTTTTTTCTCGTCGGGCGAAAAGCAAATACCGTTCGGCTTAACCATGTCGCCGACAACGATGGTCGCCTCGCGAGTTTTCGGATCGAGTCGATAAACGTTGGTGGGCAATTCGAACGGTGCTACGTGACCTTCATAATTCGTCATGATGCCGTAGCCCGGATCGGTAAACCAGATGGCCCCGTCGGAGTGGACGGTCAGGTCATTTGGCGCGTTGAGCGGCTTTCCCTGAAAGCGGTCCATCAGCACGGAAATCGTGCCGTCGTATTCGGTGCGCGTCACCCGGCGCGTGTCGTGCTCGCAGGTAAGCAGCCGGCCCTGCCGGTCGCGGTAGTTGCCGTTGCTGTAGTTCGAAGGGTTGCGAAATACGCTGACTTCTCCCGTGTCTTCGAGCCATCGCAGCATGCGATTGTTGGGTATGTCACTCCATAGAAGATAGCGACCATCCGCGAACCACACTGGGCCCTCCGACCATCGGGTGCCGGTGTATAAGCGCTCGACCCCTGCATTGATGACCCGGTACTTTGCAAAGCGCGGGTCAACCACTTCAATGGCAGGGTCGGGATAGACGACGGGATTTTTCTGTTCGTGGTCCATAGCAAATGCCAAAGGCTTGAAAGCCATCGCCGCGGCGGCTCCGGCGGTCATGTTCATGAACGTGCGTCTCTGCATCGGTCGCCCTCCGGCGCCGGCAAAATCGGGCAGGCCAATGTATCACGAGAATGATGGAATTCTATGTTGTGTTGGCGTAGCGTGCCCACACCCACCGACTATTCTCAACCAGGCGGAGGTCACCTGGCGTCCTGTCATGTTGTGACGGAACCGGGGAGACAGATCGTGTTCTAAATCTTCAGGCTAACCGTTTATTCTTGGACAGGAAAAGATCGATCAGCTGGCGACATCATTCAGATCGGCCTGCAATTGCGCGAAGTCGAAGCCCGTCGCGAAGCCGGGTTTGGCTGCTTCGGGCGGCAGGATCGCGTACGCTTCGTCGACGCACTCATCCCACCACGCCCAGGTACCCTGTTGCGTGCTTCCCCAGGTCAGCACTGTTACGCCGCTCTGGTCGTATCCCGTGGCATAGACAGCGTGGCCGTCGTTGGTAAGTGGAGCCGTCGTCCACGGTTTCCCCGCCTGAAAGTCCTCGACGCAATTTTGCTGGCACTGGAAGCCGAGATACACCCCGCCGAACATCTGGATCGCCTGCTGGATGTGGATGTGACTCTTCGGATCGATCTTCACATAGGCAAGAATCTCATCGCCGGAAACCTTGTTCTGGCGCCAGTAGTTGAGCACATCGAGTTCGACCAGTCCGGTGTCCTGGCCACCCGTCAAATGAAAGTACAGTTTCTCAACCGACTTCTTGGCCATGATTCTCTGGCTTCCGGTAAGTCCGTGAAAAACCGTCGTGGAGTGGGCCAGCGCAGCGATGGTGCAGTCACCCAATGTATCGTTCCCGTCCATCGGGAACAATTTCTTCGGATCGTTCGTCTTTGTTCCCTTGTACACATTGGGCAGAACGTTGTAGGTGGCCGGTGGTGCCGCGAGTCCGGGCGCCAGGTAAGTCTTGAAGCGCAGCGTGCGGTAATCAACCTTCGGTGGATGCTTTCCAAATCGACAAGTGGCCGCCATGGGTGGGACTCCTCTCTCAGTCTTGATATTGATTGTGAACTAGACTCCACAAGGATGGTGCGGCAGCTGGACGTTTCGTTTCATGAGGAAGAGATTTTGTAGCGAGGCTGCCTGGTCGTGCATGCGATTGGTCCACTTCGCGCGGTGACCGCCGCTTCTTTGAGCGTCCGAGGTTAAGCTTGCGTTCCGACCAGCGCCCCATCGGCCACGTCTTCAACCTGCGCGACGAGCCAGCGGTTCGCTACGTGTCGTCCGCGGAGACGCAGCTTCAGGTAATTGTCAGTCAGAGCTTCGGTGAATTCGCCGCCACCGTCATTGCCCGTGACATTCAGCGTGATCGCTTCGACCGGCCTGTCAATGAAGCCACGCATGAATGCCAGTTTCTTTTCCGCCGCCAGTTCGCGCAGCACGCGGTTTCTCTCGCGCCTTGTGCACGGGGACTTGATTCGGCATCTCCGCGGCCGGAGTTCTGGGCCGCACTGAGTAAGTGAACACGTGCAGGTAAGTGAAGGGCAGATCTTCAATGATGCGCCGCGTCGATTCGAACTCCCCGTCGGTTTCACCGGGGAATCCAACCATCACGTCAGCCCCAATGGCCGCAGTCGGCATCGCGGCACGAATCTTCTCGATCTTCTCCCGATAATGCCACGGACGATACTTGCGATGCATCCGTCGCAACACCGCGTCATTGCCCGATTGCATGGGCACGTGCGCGTGCTTTGCAATGCGCGGTGAAGCTCCCACCAGAGAGATCAACTCGTCGGTCCAGTCCATGGGCTCGACGGAAGAGATGCGCAGTTTTTCGAGCGACGTTTCGGAGAGAATGAGGCGGATGAGATTCTCAAGAGTGGGTTCTCGGCTTCCGGCTCTCCGTTCCCGCAAAACATCCTCTGATTCCCCCACCGAAGTCCGAAAGCCCGAAGCCGGAAGCCGGAAGCCGGAGAGATCTCTTCCCCATCTCCCAAGGTTAATTCCGCTGATGACGACTTCCCGATAACCCGATTCAACGAGACCATTCACTTCGCGAAGAATCCGGTCGATGCCCAGCGAGCGACTATGCCCGCGCACGTAGGGAATCACGCAGAACGAACAACGGTTGTCGCAGCCGTCCTGGACTTTGAGATTAGGCCGGGTGCGTTCATTCGCCGCGTCAAACACGGGCGCAGCCAGCAGCTCCGTATGCGCGAAGATATCGGAGACGAAGATGGGGCTTCCGGCTTCCGGCTCCTGGCTTTCCGGCAGAGCAGTCAAGGTTGTTAGAGGAACAAATACAGGTCCCTCAGGGGCTGAAGGCCTGGGATGAGAGGCCGCCTCTATCGCAGGGCTCGAAGCGCCGCGCCAGCCAAAATCCAAAACGTCGCCGCACCCCGATTCACCAGATGACTTGATTGCGGTGGCGCTCACGATTTGCGCGAGTTGATGTTTGTGCGAGTTGCCGATGACGAAGCTCACGCCGGGCAGAGCGGCAATCTCTTCCGGCGCGCGCTGCGCATAGCATCCCGTGACCACAATCCGAGCGTCGGGATTCTGTCGCCGCACCCGGCGGATGGCGGCGCGCGCATCTTGATCAGCGCCAGCGGTGACCGTGCAGGTATTCATGACCACTACTGACGCTTGCGAAGAAGTAGAGGCACGAGCCAACCCTTGCTCCTCGAACTGGCGTTCGAGAGCGGCGCCGTCTGCCTGGGTGGCACGGCACCCAAAGTTCTCTACGTAGTATCCGGGCACAATCTCTATGGTAACGCAGACGCCTACGCGCCACGGGATGGCAACGTCAAATGCTATGGGCGAGTCGCCCTACCTCACGCCGATGCCGCGGTTCTGCGCGACATGAAACATTCGCGGCAGAACACTGGCCGGCCTTGTGTGGGGCGGAAAGGCACGGTGGTCTGCTTTCCGCATCCCGAGCAAGTGGCCTGGGTCTCGACCTTCGTGTAGCGGTAGCTCTGCCCGGGCGCAGGAGGCGCTCCGAGAACAGAAACCCGCTTGGTCTTACAGGCCTTGCAACGCTTGGGTTCGTTCTTGAACTGCTTGTCGTGAAAGAAAAGCTGTTCCCCGGCAGTGAAAATGAAATCACTCCCACAGTCGATACACTTCAGCACCTTGTCCTGAAATTCCATTGAGGATGGCTCCCTTCAGCCCGTTTCCGCGCGCCCACCCGCGGGGAAGGAACTGCGGTGGTTCACCGAAAATACAGGTTGTCTACTGCTCCCCCTCTGTACAGCCCCATGGACTCGGCCCGCCACGCACCCAGGAGGGGCGTGGGTACTGCTTATCGTTCTTTGTTATATGCCGGAGATAAGTATGAAGATCCCTGCTGCAGCTCAATTCGGCGGGGGGTCCAGATTTGAGCAGGGCCGCCCCGGGAAGGAGCGGCCCTCTGCTGCGATCGTCTCGTTCTCTTAATCCTGTTCTTTACGCGTTTTCTTGCGCGCGCGTTTGCGAGCGAGAGCAGCTTTTACACGCTTTTTCTCGCCGGGCTTCAGGTAAAAGGAGTGGCGCTTGACCTCCTTGATAATGTCTTCCTGTTGCACCTTGCGCTTGAAACGGCGCAGAGCGTTCTCGAGGGATTCACCCTCTTGAAGCCGAACTTCTGCCAAACTGACACACCCCCAGACCCGTCCAGATGGACCGAATAGTTATTACAAGGATTTGACTCTAAGTCAAGTGAAAGTGGTCAAAATATCGAAACGGAGACTTTGTTGAGCCGAATTTGCGTCATTTTGAGACGTTTTTTGGACCAACCTCTACCGACCCACGTTCCCCCGCAGCACCGTAACCGAGGCTTTGGGCAGCGTAACGGTCTTCGTTCCGGCCGGGAGTACTCGTGTCAATGGAGGTAGATCTGGGTCGGGATGACCGTTGGGACCATCGGATCTCCACTGGTACTGCTCGCTGCCAAATGTCATCGACGAGATGGGCCCGGAGAAGGCCCTGCCTGCCCCATCGACATCGCTGAAGGCGATGCTGACCGGGTGCGGATTGGATTGATCTTTGTTGATCAGCATCAACGACCAGTCACCATCTGGACGCGACACCGCATAGGCAGTGATCAGAATGTGTCCGGCGGCATCCTTCAGATCGCAGGCCGCGGGATAAAGTTTGTGCATGCCGGCGCGATGTTGCACCCACTCCAGATTGATCAGCCGGCTCGCGTGGTATTGCGCGGTGAAGGTCTTGATGTTGAGATTCGCGTCGGCCACATAGTTGCCGTAGGTTCCAAAGCCGCGACATCCGGAGCTCAGCGGCTCGGGCTGAATGGGAGAGTGATAGTAAACCGCGCCGCCTGCGGTAAGGAAAGCGCCCACGCTGTCGGCCAGCCAGAGTGCAGAGAAGATGTCGGCCATCTGCTGCGCGTTCCCGTAGGTGACATTGCTTTCGGTGTTCATCATCGGAACGTCGGCGGGCAGTCCGTCCTGGCGCCACACCTCGAGGATGTGGCTGACCAGCTGCGGCTCCCGAAACAGATCGGCCCACACAATCTCGCAGGGCGGATACGGATAGTGCTCGAAGCTCATGAACGTGAGCTCCGCGAGACGGTTGTGCGCTTTGAGGTAGTCGAGAAAGCGGCCGAGCCATGAAGTGCGGCCCTGCGCGTCGGGCCAGACCTTGATGTCTTCATTCACGCCTTCGAATACCGGCCCGCCCAGTTTGAGCCCGGGGTCGACGCGGTGCATTGCCGTGGCGAACTGCAGGTAGAGTGCCGCGTAATCCTCGGGCTGCATGTACTGCCCGTCGGGCTCTTCGCCCATCTCGACATAGGAAATCGCGTAGCCGCGTTTCTTCAGATACGCCATCTGCGCTGCCGCATCATCGGGCGTGCCGTACAGCAGCGAGACGGGAATCATGGCCGGAAGATTGTTGGTGATGCCGCTGGTGAAGAAGAGATCGAGTCCCGTCTGGTCGCCGTGCTCGTTGATGTCGGAGGCAGAGTGCCACGGATCAATCGAGGAACAGAGCGTAGCCGTTTGGTTCTGATCGGCGCGGTGCGGCACGAGGTCGACCAAGTCGCCGTCGGGCGTCAGGGTTCCAACGTACAGTTCGCGGATCGCGTAGCCCACCGAGCTACGCGGATCCTTGGGATCGTGCGTGGCGTTCGGCCGAGTGTCTGCGGTGTTGGAGGATTCCGTCATCCAGATGCGAAGGTGACGCACCGGAATTGGCGTCGGAGCAAGCTGCAATGTGACAGTCCCGCCCTTGGAGTTGGTGATAATGCCCGCGGGGAAAGCGGTCCAGACACCAGAGGTGGGACGATCCATGGGGCCTTCGTCCGAGGGTCTTTCGGGGGACCAGTACTGCACTTCGTAGTTGCGGGCGTAGGGATCGTGCCAGTCGATGCGGATGTGCGAAACAGGCTCGTGCGACCCGAGATCAATGACGACCCACTGCGGGTGAGAGGAGTCCGCCTCGCCCGTGTATCTGCTTGCAAGATACGGATTGCTCTTCCAATATGAGTCGGGATTGCCGTCAGTGAGCCGCGAATAGCCGTGTTCGGAGCCACCATTGCGAGTATGGCCACGATGAGGAAGCGGATATCCATAGGAATGGCGGATCGGATCCTTGAGTTCCGCGCTGCCGACAAAATATCCGCGCTGGTTGGCGGCATCGCTCCACGCGCCGTTAGGATTCCAGTGCCACGCGCCAATAGAAAGTTCTGTGTTCTGCCGATACGTAATAGGTCCCCATCCAGCGGCGAGGCACTGCTTCACCATGGGCTCGGTGTAGATCTTCTCGACGACATCGTGCGAAAGGATGTCCATGGAACTCCCGAGAGCCTGATCGGGATCAAAGAGAATCGGCGCTGCAGCGATCGAGACGTGAACAGTGGACGGAACCTCTGACTCTGCCGCCAGTGATGCTGCCGCTCGGAGTGTGGGCACCGTGAGTGTGGCAGCAGCGCCGGCGGTGCCGAGGAATTTGCGGCGCGAGATGCGGGAAAGTTTCATCGTCGGCGGAAGTATAACGGACCATCCGGTTTCTCGTCCGCTGCTCGAGTTGTTGTGCGGTGACGGCCCCGCTCCACACCCGCCCTTTAGTAGATAAATTTCATCGACAGCTGAATCTGCCTAGGGGCATAAGCCGCATTCGGTTTCATAAAGTTATTCGGCAGTTGGTAGTAACCCGGGTACGGAGCCAGGTTCACCGTCACGTCATTCTGGACGAATGTTGTGGCGTTCGCGACCATGCCGTTCGACGTGATCGTCACGCGCTGGTTATCGCGGTTGAACAGGTTGAACGATTCCGCGACGAGATTTAGCATGTAACGTTCCCCGAAGTGCAAGCTCCGCGTGACCCGCAGATCGGTGGTCGCATAGTCGGGCCCCGTGAAGGCGTTGCGGCTGTAGCCCGGCAGACGATCGTTGAGATCGTTCGAGTCCTGGTTCGGATCCCCTGCGACAGTCGCGTTGAAGGGCCGCCCGGTGCCGTAGTTAACAACCGTCGAGAGCCGCCAGTCGTTGAAGACGTGTCCGAGGAATTCATTTCCTCGGTGGAAGAAATGCGGTTCGAGCGACAAGGCGCCCACTAGGCGATGGCGCTGGTCGGTGACGCTCGGCCCACGCTCCGCATTCGGCACATAGGAATTCTGTACCGTGGCGGGTTGTCCCGCGACCAGTGCATCCTGCCCATCGTCGATGGCGCGCGCGTAGGTGTATGAAAAACGCAGATAAGATCCGCGAGCCACGCGGCGGTTGATAGACAGCGTGGCTCCGTTGTAATTACTGGACGCGGCGCTCTGGAATTCGTTGATCGCGCCCAGCGCCGCAATCGGTCGACCCAGCGGATTGATGCACGGAGGCCACGGACAGTCCAGTGTCCGCGTGAACTGCCACGTCGCAAACGAATCCACAGTGTAGTACCCGCCCGTGAAGATGGATCCCGTGGAATCGAAGATCGGATAAGTCGAAGCAACCGGCTGCGGCAGATTCACATCGAGGGCGCGGATCAGGTGTTCCCCGCGGACCGACAGCACCGACACCGCGACCGTCGTGTGATCCACAATTTCTTTTTCCAGCGCGACGTTCGCCTGCTGCACCCGTGGCGTCACGAAGTTTGGCGCAAACGCAGAGACTTCGTGCGTCACTCCCTGCGTGAATCCAGCCGGCAACGTGCAATTTGCCGCGTACAGCGGACAATCGACGAGAGGATTGGGATACGCGGGAAACACCTGGTGGTCGTAGTAATTGCTGGTGCTCAGGAAGAGATTGGCATTGGTGATGCCGTTTTCCGTTTGGATGATCGAGTTGTAGATCTGCGGAATGCGGACATAGAAGATGCCATATCCCGCGCGCGCGACCAGCGGTCGCTTGTTCCCAAAGGAATACGCAAGTCCCGCACGTGGCGCAAAATTGTAAGGCTGGAACGGAACTTTTCCCGACGGTGGAAATAAGGGATTCGATACCAGCCCCGCATGGCTGAAAGTCTGCAAATCCCAGCGCACGCCAAGATTCACCGCGAGCCGGCTGGTTGCGCGGATAGTGTCCTGGACGAAGGCCGCGTATTCGTTCGTGTCGGGATGCGAAGCCGCGCTGCCGAAGTTCTGCAGATAGTAGTGCGGAATTTCATGCGCATAGGCGCGCAGCGGCGAGAGTTCGAGTCCGCCTTGCACCGGCTGGAACGTGAAAGGATCCACCTTCACCGGATAGAAAAGATACTCGCCACTCTGCTGGTGAGGGAAGAAATCGTAAATCGAAGTAAGCAGCGCGTCCCCGCCGAACTTCCACGAATTTCGCGACCCTTCATGGCTCACCGTCTCCGCCATGTGCAGACGATGTTCCAGCGTCTGCCGCGGAAGAATGTTAGACCGCCCCATCCCATCCAGAATCGTGGGAATCTTCACCAACACATCGCTCGTGTTGCTGTACGACTGCTGTTGATCGCGGGAATACTGTGCCCGCAAATGACTGATCCAGCGCTGCGACAATCCGGAAGTTAGCGACAGCGAAGCCGTCTCGGTCGCCACAATTTCCTGCCCATTGTTGCTGTTCGAATCGAAAGTGACCGGGCTGGCCGGATCGAGGAAGACATTGTTTGCTCCCCAGTAGCGCGTGGTGCTGAGTCGCAGCGACATCTGGTGTCGCGGCGTCAGGTTGATGTCGAGTTTCCCAAACGAAGAGTTGCCAATCTGGGCCGCCGGATATTCTCCAGCCAACGCCGTGAGTTGCGCTGCCGCCCCAAACACCAGCGCCTGGTCGGTGGCTTCGTAGTCTCCGGGCGTATAGGGGCCGGTCGGCGCCTGCGGAACTACTTTCGAACTCCCATCCAGAAATTCAACAACGTTCGGCACGTGGAAAATGTGCTGATCGAATCCGGCGAAAAAGAAAACCTTATTGCGCTTGATCGGCCCTCCGATCGTCCCCCCAACCTGCTGCTGCCGGTTGTGAGGCTTGAACGCCAGGAACGGATTCGACGCCCCGAACGAACTGTCCCGAAGATAGTAGAACGCAGTGCCGTGCACGTGATTCGACCCGGACTTGGTGACAACATTGATGACGGCGCCACCGGAGCGTCCTTGCTCCGCGCCATAAGTGTTCGTCGAAACGCGGAACTCCTGCACCACTTCAGTGGAGAACTGGTACGGCGCGCGATATCGTCCGCGAGACTGCGCGAAGAAGGCGTTATTGAAATCTGCCCCGTCGACCAGCGTTGTGTTCTGAAATCCGCGAATGCCGCCGAATGAGAGGTCGCCGTTCGTGGCCGAGGTCAGGCTCCGCGGATCCTGCGTCACGCCGGGCGAGAACAGTGCGAGATCCGAAAAGCGGCGCCCGTTCAGCGGAAAATCGTTCACGGCGCGCTCATCGAGCAGAGTCGAGACCGTACTAGTCTGCGGTTCTACCAGCGCCGGCGCGCCGGCGACGGTCACGTTCTCGTGAACTCCGGCGATGGTGAGGTGAAATTCGAGGACGGCTGCCGCCCCGACATCGACATGCAGTTGCGGCGTGATTTGCGGAGACATGCCCTGAGCCGTGACCCGTCCCGAGTAGTCGCCGGGTTGCAGCAGGTCGAAGGCGAATGCTCCTTCCCCATCACTGGTTGTGGCAAAGCGCAGTCCGGTGGCCGTGCTGACGATCACGACCGAAGCTTGCGCGATGCCCCCTCCTGCGGAGTCATAGACGGTGCCGCGGATCGAGCCGCTCGCGTCCTGCGCCGTAACTACAACCGATGCCAACATCAATAAGAAGAGGATGAGAGCCAGAGCCGAAAAGCGCGTCCAAGACATGAAGTCGCCCCTGCGTGCGTGATCGAACTCGGAGGGACAACCGGCGCGTTACCGGACGCGACGCGGAAAGATTCGCGGAGCAGTGCCGGATGGCGCATCCTAGTCACGCGCGGCCGGAAAGCTACTCCGCGGATTTGGAGAAACAAGTTTGGTATAGCATGCGCGGCCAAACCAGTTCTGTGATCGCGCCCAGTCTTTTTTGAATTGGTCCCGGAGTGGGAACGGTTCTGGTAGCGCCGCCGTCTCGGCGGCTGTAGCGGGGCCGTCTCGGCCGCGCACCCGTGACCAACGCTCCCCGAATGAAATCGGTGCGCCGATTGCCGCCCCTACCCCAGACAGCACACTCGTGGTATTTTCAATTTCTTCTTCTATCTATGATTCGATCTTACAAAGGTGTGCGCCCCACGATTCCGGCAACTTGCTATGTCGACGAGTCGGCGCAAATTATCGGCGACGTGGTACTGGGCGAGCATGCGTCTGTGTGGATGAATGCCGTGGTCCGCGGCGATGTCCACGAAATCCGCATCGGAGCTCACTCCAACGTGCAGGACAACAGCGTGCTGCATGGCATGAAGCAGCAGTGGGGCGTCTATCTGGGCGAGTACGTCACTGTGGGACATTCGGTGACGCTACACGGATGCGTCATCGAAGACCGCTGCCTGATCGGCATGGGATCGATCATTCTGAATGGCGCGCGCATCGGCGCCGGATCGATCATCGCCGCCGGAACATTGATTCCGGAAAAAACGGTCGTCGAGCCCGGCTCGCTCTGGATGGGCTCCCCAGGAAAGTTCCGAAGAATGTTGGGACCGGGCGAAGACGAGATGATAATGCGGTATGCGCAGAACTATCTGGGATACAAGGATGAGTATTTGAGGGAGCGATAGGCGTCGAGTATCGGGAGTGTCATCCTGAGCGAAGCGAGACGGTGAGCAGAGCGAGCCGCTTGCGAAGTCGAAGGATCCCTAACATACCGGCACAGCATGGGCTGTCTTCAGGTGCACTCACTGTGCCTTGACGACGAGTTTGTCGACGGAACTCCCTGATAGGCTAGTAGTGCCGCTGTTGCGGCAGGGATGCTTCGACTGCGCGAGCTCATTCGAGCTCGCTTCGCTCAGGATGACAGGGGGCTAAGGATGACAGGGCCCGCGAGTTGACGAGTCGCTCAGGATGACAGAGCAAGGGAGAAAATGATCAAAGCTGTTCGAGGAACACGAGACCTACTGCCGCCCGACACGGCGCTCTGGAACTTCGTAGAGGCCGCGGTCCGTGACGTCTTCCGCGCCTACAACTTCCAGGAGATCCGCACTCCCATTTTCGAAGAGACGGCGCTGTTCGCGCGCGGGGTCGGGGAAGAGACCGACATCGTCGCCAAGGAAATGTACACGTGGGAGGATCGCGCGCGCGCGGCAAGTGAGAAGGGACAGTCGTTGACGCTGCGTCCCGAGAATACCGCGGGCGTGGTACGCGCGTACATAGAGCACAAGCTTTGGGACCGGGGCCTGAACAAGCTTTACTACATCGGCCCGCAGTTTCGACGCGAGCGTCCGCAGAAGGGCCGCTACCGGCAGTTCTATCAGATCGGCGCTGAAGTGATCGGTCCGGCGTCGGCAGGCAGCGAGTCCCCGGCGCGCGATGCGGAAGTGTTGGAGATGCTCGCGACTTTGCTGGACCAGCTCGGCATTACGGATTGGAACCTCGAGTTGAACTCGGTCGGCACTCCCGCTGACCGTGCCCAGTTCAACGAAGCATTGCGCAAGGCGTTGGAGCCCGTCGCCTCGCAGATGTGCGACGACTGCCAGCGCCGCGCGGTCACGAATCCCCTGCGCGTGTTTGACTGCAAGGTGCCGGCGGACCAACCAATCATCGAGACCCTCCCACGCATCACGCAATTCCTCGGCGAAGATTCCCGCAAGCACTTCGAAGCGGTGCAGGAAATCCTGAGGCGCGTGGGTGTCGAGTTTCACATAAACGACCGCCTGGTGCGCGGCCTCGACTACTACACGCGCACAGCTTTCGAATTCACGCACGGCGCCCTGGGAGCACAGAACGCGATCCTCGGCGGAGGGCGCTACGACGGACTGTCGGAAGCGCTCGGCGGTCCGGCCGCTCCGGGGATTGGGTTTGCGATCGGCGAAGACAGGCTGGTGATGTCGTTAAAGGAAACGGCCGAAGGCGTGCTCCGCAAGCCCGATGTGTATATCGCCCCCATGGCCGGCATGAACGCCGAGGCGGCACGCCTGGCGCGCGAGCTGCGCCGTCACGATCTCGTCGTCGAGTTAGGAGATGATACCTTCCGCCTCAAGAAGTCGTTTGAGGCCGCGACGAAGACAGGAGCCAGGTACATCCTGATCGTCGGCGAGAACGAAGTGAAGGCCGACGCGTTTGCGGTGAAGAATCTGGAAACGGGAGAGCAAGTGCAAGTCGCGCGCGCGGAGTTGGCCGCGCGGCTCCGGCGATAAACATGGCGAAGGCTTATCCGGAAATCAGCGACGCGCTCGCGCGGTTTATGCAGTCCCAGTCTGTGTTCTTCGTAGCTACTGCGCCGCTGGATGCGGGCGGACACATCAACCTCTCACCCAAGGGGCTCGACACCTTTCGAATCCTGGGGCCTCGGACCGTTGCCTATCTTGACATCTTTGGCAGTGGAGTCGAGACGATCGCTCACCTGAGAGAAAACGGGCGGATCGTCATCATGTTCTGCGCATTTCAGGGTGCGTCGAAGATCTTGCGGTTGCACGGGCAGGGACGAGTGGTTGAGCCGCACGAGGCGGAGTTCGCAGCGCTGCAAGCGCACTTTCCCGTCTATGAAGGCACGCGTGCAATCATGGTTATCGAGGTCACGCGCATTAGCGATTCCTGCGGCTACGGCGTGCCTCTGCTCAAGCACGAAGCCGAGAGGCAGGATCTGTCGGCCTGGTGCCGCAAGCGCGGGACGGAAGGTCTTAAGATTTACCGCCAGGAGAAGAACCGGCAGAGTATTGACGGCTTGCCTGGTGTCACAGACACGGTCGATTGAAAATCGGTTGCCAAGGGAGAGGGCTGATGAAAATTCACGTCGTGGCGTGCCTGCTGTTGTCATCGCTGGTTTGTAGTGTGAGTGCGCAAAAAGCGAATGCGCCGTCCAAGGCGCTGAGTCCAGTCGAACAAACGCTGATGGCGTCGGAAAAGAGTTTTGTGGACGCGGCGAAGAAGGGCGACATGGCATTCTTCAAGCGCACCCTTACCGACGACTTTTCTTTCGTCCAGTTTGACGGCCAGTTATATAGCCGGCAGGACATGCTTGACCAGTTTGCCGGCGGCGGCACCGACCTGATGCCCTATGACATGAAGGTCGTCATGGCGGGCGACGGCGTGGCGATCGTGACCTACGACGTGGTGCTGCGCGTGCCTGCCGCCGAAGATCAGGGTCCGCCTCCGCGTTACCAGCACTTCAGCACGGTTTGGGTGAAGCAGGGAGACGCGTGGAAGATGAAGTTCCAGCAGATGACGGCATCGCATTGGGGAGACTGGTAGGACAAACGATTGTTGACTGTTGCTTCAGATTGGGAGGAACTACAGTTGACGACATTACGCGGTGCGAACTACTATGTCGCCGCAGTCACGGTGCTTTCCATCCCCGCAGAGACTCGACATTTCACTTGGTGAGGCGCGCTATGAAAAACGTCGGAACGATTTTTGCAGCATGGCTGGTGTTGTCAGCAGCGGCGCTGGCTCAGATGGAGATGCCAAAACCCGGGCCGGAACACAAGAAGCTCGATATGTTTGCCGGAGCATGGGTGCTGGAGGGCGACATGAAGCCGGGCCCGATGGGGCCGGGTGGCAAGATGACCGAGTACGAGCGCTGCGAATGGATGGACGGCGGGTTCTTCCTGATCTGCCATACCGACTTCAAGAGCGGCATGGGCAACGGATCAGGCATGTCGATCATGGGCTATTCCAACGACGACAAGTCGTACACCTATCGCGAGTTCAACAGCTGGGGAGAGTTCGACGACTCCAAGGGTTCGCTGAACGGCGATACCTGGACTTGGACGAGTGACGAGAAGATGGGCGGGGCCACGATCAAAGGGCGCTTCACGATGAAAGTCACTTCGCCGACGTCGTATGACTTCACCTTCGAGATGTCGCAGGATGGAACGAAATGGTCAACCTTCATGGATGGCAAAGCCACGAAGTCAAAGTGATTTTGCACTCAGCAAGTCCCCACGGCTTCAGCCGCGCGGCTGAAGCCTTTTTGTCTGGCGCTCGCTTGGGAGTACGATTGAGACCGGCGGTGCTATGAGAAGAATCCACTTTGTCTCGATCCTTGCATTGGTACTGGATTTGACCGTTATAACCCTCTGCGCCCAAGAGCCAAAGCCTTCAAACGCTGGACGCGCCTATTCGGGCATGTACACGTTTCTGAAAGAGGGCGAATTCGTACAGGTGACGGTGGAGGACACGGGCCACGTCACGGGATTCGTCTCACGATTCGGCGACGGCGAGAGCGACAAGGGAGCATTCCTCGATCAGTTCTTCAAGACCGGTCAGTTGGACGGGAACAAGCTAAGTTTCACGACAGAGATTGTGCATGGCGTGTCCTTTGATTTTAAGGGGACGGTGGAGCGCGGCGAGGGAAAGAATCCCGGCGACGAGGCCTACTTCGTGCTCAGAGGATTGCTCACCGAGAACACGAGTGATGCCAACAAGAAGGTCACTTCGCACTCTCGAGATGTGCTGTTCAAGATGTTCCCGCAGGCTGGTGCGCCGGCTCCGACCGCGAGGAAGTAGCCAGCACTTGGTACATGGTACTCGCTACTCGGTCGAGGTTACTGTCCGGCTCGGAGTGGAGAAAGACTAAGGCGGCCGGGAGCTTTCTTGCGGGCGCCTTCTGGGCCATAGACCAGGTCAGCGCTGCCGTCGGAATTGGAAGAGGCTTCGGCCAGCGTCGCAGCCAGTGCGCGGTACGAGCGGCTAATCTCGGGTCCTTCCTGCAGAACAACGGGCGTACCGTGGTCAATCGATGGCGAGACGGCCTGGTACGCGTTGGGTACCTTCCACAAGACCTTGCAACTGGTAACCTGCTCGACATCCTCTTCGGTGAATCCCGGAATCTTCTTATAGCGGTTCAAGACCATGCGCAAACGGTCGCGGCCAGTGCCTTCTTCGAGGAACGCGTGAATCCGTGCCGCGCTCCACAACGAGACCACATCGGTCTGCGCGACCACCAGCACGGCATTCGACAAATCAGAGAGCAGGCGCGTGGTGGGGTCGAGGCGGCTGGAGGCGTCGACGACGACGAAGCGGTAGTGGTTCACCAGCAGATCGAACAGGCGGGCGAGTTCTCCTGGAGTCGGTTCCGTCGGATAAGGCTGATGCGGTCCGGCCAGAAGATGCAAGCCCTCTTTGGTCGGACTCATCAGGCCATCGAGCAAAGAGACGTCGAGACGGTGAAGGTTTTGCAGAGCGTCGAGCACACCAAACTGCGGGCGCAGGTTGAGATGAAGCGCTGCGTGACCGATGGGAGCAAAGTCGACCAGAACTACGTCGCCGTGCGACTGCTGCAGCGCGACGGCAGTGTTGACAGCGGCGGTGGTGCAACCGGCGCCTCCCTTAGCGCTGAGGAACGTGAAGACCTTGGCCTTGCCGGCGCCACCGAGAGTGCGAGTGCGTGAGGAGCTGAAGCGGGTGAGAGCCTCAAGCAACGGCTCAGATCCCGCGGAGTGATCCAGATATTCGCTGGCCCCGGCGCGCATGCTGGCCACGATGCTGGCGGGACTCGTCATGTCGCCATTGGCGAAGATGCCGATCTGCTGGGTGGTAGCGCGGATCAACTCGATGGTGCGGATGGCGCGCTGAGGGTCTTTCGCGGGGATGTCGATGATGACTACTTCGGAGCGCGAATCCTGCAACTGCCGGAGGATCGCGTCGGTCGGCCCTACAGGAAAACCAAGATGGCTGAACACCGCCTGTCCCAGACGAGTCGCCTCGAGACGAGTTTGTAGTGCCGATAAGTGGTCCTCATCTTCGCTGAGGAGGGCGACGGAGATGCCATGCATAGCGCGGTTCTCGCTGATTTCTCTTGGTGTCTGCATGTTAGAAAGAGAAGGTTCTCTCCGCCAAGTGACCTAGGTAACGCATGACAACACAGGTGCGCATTTCGTGCACAAATTCAACAACGCAACCGCTTGGTGTTCGTCCGGGGGGTAATTGCACAACGTAGAAAAGCCCGAGGCTGTTGGCCCCTGTCGTTACACGACATTGTAAGCCACAAAAGTGAAAGTGAAAAGATGGTTCCGTTTGAAGCAGAAAAGCACGCCGCGACGGCGGGCCGGAGAACTCCTCCTATCCAAGGACTGGACGGGCAGAAGACTGAACCAGGGGGCGCTCTTCTTCGGGATGAGAGTGCAGCGTGGACACCCGAGGGAAGGTGGCGGAAGAGTCCGACTCGGGTAAATACTCGTACCCCTCGAACCGCACCGCAACGCCGATCTTGGGCGCATCTTGCGATGAGTCCGCGGCTGGGGTGGGACGAACGACCCGCAGAATACGGCCCCGGCAGCGTACTGGCATACTCTCTCCCAAAGTGATTTCCGACGGCATGCGCAGAGTCAGTTCGATTTCGGAGCCTTCAATGAGGACGGCGTTCGTAAAAAAGAACACGCCCCGCGAACTCAGGTCCTGGGTAAAGCCGACGCCTTCTACCGAGGTGCTGGGCTGCCGGAGTGAGAGAGGAAGAAGGTAAGGAAACCGCTGTCCGACGCGGCGTTCAATCCAGACTGGAGAGGTGGTCATAGGAACAGAACTTCCTTTGCCGAATCGCCGAAACCGCAGGCGCTACTGTAGCTCACGGCGGACGATAAGAGAAGTTCCAACTTAGTTAATCCCGGATTGTCTCCGGCCGTACCGAGGGAGAGTTCGTATCAGAGGTGGGCTGTGGAAAACTCCGGCGCTGGGTGCAGGCATGATCCTCACGATATAGTGGTGCGCAACGGGATGCGGAATCATCCAACAAGCGATCGTGGCCGAATCTAGAATTGCAAACCCAGAGGTTGAAAAAGCAGGGGCGCCAGCTCCGGAGAGCCGCAAACTGCGATGGCAGGCCGCGGGACGCGCGCTGCGGCACCGCAACTTCCAGCTTTTTTTCAGCGGACAACTGATTTCTCTGATCGGCACCTGGATGCAGACGGTGGCCCAGTCGTGGCTCGTCTACCGGCTCACCGGATCGGGCCTGAAACTGGGAGCGGTAGGCTTTGCCAGCCAGATTCCCGTATTTCTATTTGCGCCGCTTGGTGGCATCGTCGCCGATCGCAGCAACCGCAAGCATGTGGTGATCGGAACCCAGGTCGCCTCGATGCTGCTGGCGTTTGTGCTGGCGGCGCTGACCCTGAAGAATCGAATCACCGTGCCCGAGATTTTCGTGCTCGCCGCTCTCCTGGGAGTGGTGAATGCATTCGATATACCCGGCCGGCAGTCTTTCCTGGTCGACATGGTCGGCAAAGAAGACTTGATGAATGCCATCGCGCTCAATTCCTCGATGTTCAACGGGGCGCGCGTGATTGGGCCGGCAGTGGCCGGAGTACTTGTCGCGAAGCTGGGCGAAGGTTGGTGCTTTTTTGCCAATGGCGCCAGTTACATCGCGGTCATCGCCGGGCTGTTGATGATGAATGTGCACGCTCCGGCGCGGGTGTCGGCGAAGACCTCGCCGTGGGAACACATTGTTGAGGGATTCCAATTCGTGAACCGGACGGCGCCGATTAAAGCCTTGATGATCCTGCTGGGATTGGTGAGCGTAACGGGCATGCCGTACGTAGTGCTGATGCCGATCTTCGCCGACAAGATCCTGCACAAAGGCGGGCAGGAGTTTGCTTCGCTGATCGGATCGCACGATTTGGGAGCGGTTCGACTCGGGATCCTGATGGGGGCGGCGGGCGTGGGAGCGCTGCTGGGCGCACTGACGCTGGCCGTGCGTTCGGGCGTGAAGGGCCTGGGGCGGTGGATCTCCGTATGCTGCGCCGGTTTCGGCGTGAGCCTGATGCTGTTTTCGTTCTCGAAATCATTCTGGCTGTCGGTGCTGCTGCTGTTGCCGGTGGGCTACTTCATCATGCTGCAGATGGCGTCGTCGAACACGCTGATCCAGGTAATGGTGCCGGACGCACTGCGGGGCCGGACGATGGCTGTGTATTCCATGATGTTCATGGGCATGGCCCCGGTGGGTGCGTTGCTGGGAGGAGCGTTGTCCGATCGATTAGGCGCGCCGATCACGGTGGCGATCGGCGGCTTCGCTTCGGTGATGGGAGCGTGGTGGTTCAGTGTGCAGTTGCCGAAGATCCGGGTGGAAGCGAGAAGACTGATCGTTGCGCAGGCCATGGCGGGAGGAGAACCGGCAGAGGAGATGTCGACGCCGGTGGTGGAGGAGTAGCGGCGACGACAACGGCCGATCTCTGGAGCCACTGAGTCTTAGCCGCTATCCACAACAGTTATGTCAGAGTTGTTCGTAATCCAAGGCGGTCCAGGGGTTGTAATGGCTTCCGGTGTTCGCACTCTTATTCGCTTGGCGTCTTGCTCACTGAATTTCGATTAGGAGTGAATCTGAATAGCGTGGAAGCAAGAGGTTGGTCGCTGCCGCCAGCCCTAACGCTGCTGCGAGAAGAACCAGCAATGAGGCGTACGAGCCAGTTGCATCAAATGCACGCCCCAGGATCACTGGACCGATGGCTCCTGCGGCGGCATAGAACGTCCAGGTAAGACCATAGAGAGTAGAAAAGGCACGGAGCCCAAAATAACGAGTCAGCAGGTAGGGAGTGATGGCGGCTTCCCCTCCGGCACCGATCCCGATGAGCGCAGCAGCAAGGCAACCCGCCGGGAAACTGCTCGCACGAGCGAGGAGAAAAATGCCCAGGGCGGTAATGAGGTTTATGACCAGCGCGACATGTGGGCCGAAAAATCGGTCTAACAGCCAACCCACCACAACTCTGCCCAGCAGGCTCGATCCACCGAGTAAGGACGCGCATAGTGCTGCGTTCCCGGTCGTGAGGCCTCGATCCGTCAACAACGCTGACAGGTGCGTGATCGCCCCATTCATGCTGATCGAACTCACGAACAGGATGGCGGTGACAATCCAGAAAGCGAAAGAGCGCAAGCCCTGTTGCCATGTCATTCCAGAATGGCCAGCAGCCGCGGACTTGTGCCCGTCAGAGCTGCGCTCGCGGATGTAGCGCCAGCTGAGTGGCAAGCCGAGTAGCAGTGCAATGCCGCCGAGTGACCCGTACGCTGCGCGCCAGCCAAACCCGCTAATGATGGATTGGGCGACGACGGGTAGAATCATGGCGCCCAAGCCCGCGCCAACCATGACAAAGGCCAGTGCCATCCCCAAACGTCGCTGAAACCAGGTGGAAATCGATCGCGAGTAAGCCAGATGAGCTGCACCATTCCCAACGACGCCCAGCACGAAGCAAGTCAGGTAAAACTGCCACAGTCCGGTGTGCAACAGCGACAGCGCCGCAATGCCGCACCCGTATATCGTCATGCAGACAAGAATGATGCGGCGAGGGCCGAAACGATCGATCCACCGCCCCAGCAACGGGGAGCACACTCCGAGAGTGACGGCGGCGATGGCGAAGCCGCTGGAGATGGCTTCGCGAGTCCATCCGAATTCCGCAGCCAGAGGCTTCACAAAAACAGAAAAGGTATAGACGAATAGCGAGCCGAAACCCGCCATCACGCCAAGACACGCCGCTAACACGACACGCCAACCGTAGTAGCCGAGGTCGAATTCACTCGGGCCAGACGATACTTCGGCAGGTTGCTTTGGAACTATGCCGGCCCTGACACTTTCGGGGAAGAACTCATCGCTCATTCGCTTGATCTCATTTGTTCGATCTCTTTCGCTGGAACTCGACGGCCCGCGCAGGGGTGGAATCATACATAAATGGTCGGCGACCATCTCTAGCCTTTTTCTAGTACTGTCGCGATTGGAACAAGGTCACGCTCCGCGCAGGACGCCCTTCAACCTTGCCTTGAATCCTCCACTCGGAACTGATCCAGGCCCGTTAGTTTTGCCAGTGGCTAGCCCCGCGCGCGGCTCCTAGGCTAGCTATCATGCGAAGCCGCATTGATAGATTCATACTTTTGTGCTTTCTGATCGTTGTCTGCTCCGTTCGCGGGTTCTCCCAGTCTGCAACGCCGCCCCGTCCTAAAGTCGGGCTGGTACTCGAAGGCGGCGGGGCGTTGGGTTTGGCGCACATCGGTGTCATACAGTGGCTTGAAGAACATCGGATCCCGGTCAACTACGTTGCTGGGACCAGTATGGGTGGCCTTGTTGGCGGTATCTACGCGACGGGCTATACGGCTGCAGAGGTCAAAGAACTCGTCGAGACCATCCACTGGGACCAGGTATTGCAAGGTCAGACTCCGTACAAGGATCTCTCATTTCGCCGCAAACAGGATGCGGTGGAATACCCGAATCATCTTGAGTTCGGCCTCAGGAAGGGACTGCAGTTTCCTGAAGGATTCAATTCCGGCCAGGATGTCGTGATGATCCTCGATCGGATCGCATTGCCGTACTCCGAGGTCAAAGACTTCAACGATCTCCCAATTCCATTCGCCTGCGTCGCCACCGATCTGGTTACGTCGCAAGCATTCGTGTTTCGCCAGGGATCACTTTCTCTCGCCCTGCGCTCCACCATGTCGCTGCCGGGAGTCTTCAGTCCGGTTCGCTGGGAAGGGCACATCTTCGCAGACGGAGGATTGATGGATAACCTTCCGGTCGATGTGGCCCAGAGCATGGGTGCGGACCTCACTCTGGCCGTACACCTGGAAACCACCAAACTCGATCCCACGGCAACCCTCTCTAGCTTCGGGGTGCTGGGCCGCTCCGTGAGCGTGGTAGTTGCCGCCAACGAACTGCGCAGTATCGAAAAGGCCGACATTTTGATCTCGGTGCCGCTGGCAGGTTTCGATTCCCTGGCATACAACCGCTCAGAGGAACTCATCAAGATGGGATATCAAGCGGCGGAGGCTAAGGCCGCGGTGCTGAGTGCCCTCTCCGTCGATGAGCCCACTTGGCAAGCTTATCTGACTCGGCGCTCAGGACGCCGTCTTACGACGCCTACTCCTCAATTCGTAAAAGTTGTTGGAACCAGTCCGAAGTTGGCGACCGCCATCGAAAAGGATCTAAATGACAACATCGGAAAACCAGTGGATACGGCTGCACTGCAAAACCAGTTAATGGATCTGAAAGGTGACGGACGATTCTCGAACCTGGACTACGAGATGACCAACCGAGACGGGAAGCCCGGCCTGCTCATCACCGGAGTTGAAAAGCCTTATGCTCCGCCCATTGTGCAACCACTCTTGTTGCTCGATGGCTCCAGCTTCGGCGGAGTCAATTTCAGTATGGGTGCGCGGATTACCTTTCTCGATTTCGGCACTTACCGCGCTGAACTCCGCAATGACCTGATCGTCGGATCGCAATATGGGATTAATAGCCAGTATTACCGTCCGTTCACGGCGAGCAGCAAATGGTTCATTGCGCCCAATGGGTTCGCCGAATACACGCAATATCCCATCTACCAGGGAGATGTCTTTGTCTCCGAGTATCGCAGGTCATCTGTGGGAGGAGGTCTTCAGCTCGGTTACGAATTCGATCGCGTTGCCCAGTTGACGCTCGGCTACACCGGCGCCTACCAGTCGTTCGTTCCCAAGATAGGCAACCAGACCCTTCTACCCAACGTCTCTGGCCGTTTTGGCGGGACGACACTTCGTTGGGCATGGAATGGGGTCGATGATCCGGTTCTCCCGCGCTCGGGACAGTACATGGATATCAGCGGCACCTGGGTCGATGCGAACCCTGGGGCGGCGCATTCGTTTCCGATGTCCGAAGGCCGAGCGACTAAATTCATCAGGGTGAATGATCCTTCGTCCCTCTACTTCGGAGCACGCGGAGGAACCACCTTTGGCAATGAACGCGTGGGGGTGCCACCGTTTGCATTGGGTGGCCCCAATGCTTTCGCTGCTTATGGCCAAAACGAACTGCTGACCGACCAGTACTACGAGTTCCACGCGGGATACCTCCGCAAGTTGGCCGGACTCCCCGTAATGTTGGGTGAGGGACTTTATTTCAATGGTTTGTTCGAGGTGGGCAGGGTCTTCGCGCCGCCGTTCCGGTCACAGACTCCCGGCGACGTCGTGGCCTCACTCTTGGTCAATACCATATTCGGCCCCATTCAAATTGGCGGAGCTGTCGGAACGGCTGGGCATGAGCGCGTGTTCTTCAAGTTGGGCCGAATTTTCTGACGAGCGCGCCATTCACTGGAGATCAATGAGGGTTGCTGTTTTTCTTCGCAGGCCATCGGGTTATTGAAATCCCGAAAGGCTCAAGGGTCACCAACGACCCGAAACGGGGTTTGCGGACGCAGTGTATAATCTGCGCGCGATTGGAACGTCTCAATGGCGCTTGCTCCAGGACTGCGGTTGGGGCCCTACGAAATTGTCGCCGCCGCCGGCGCGGGCGGTATGGGCGAGGTGTATCGCGCGCATGATTCACGGCTGAATCGCGACGTTGCGATCAAAGTTCTGCCAGACCACCTCTCTGCGAATCCAGAATTGCGGGAACGCTTCGAGCGCGAGGCTCGAGCGATTTCCCAGCTTTCCCATCCACACATCTGTGTTCTCTACGATATCGGCAAGCATGGAAGTGCCGACTATATCGTTCTCGAATTCCTTGAGGGCGAGACACTGGGCACGCGGCTGCGGAAAGGGCCGCTTCCCGTAGACCAGGTATTGAAGTATGGGGCGCAGATTGCCGATGCGCTCGACAAGGCGCACCGCAACGGAGTGGTGCACCGCGATCTGAAGCCGGACAACGTCATGCTGACGAAGTCTGGTGTGAAGCTGCTGGACTTTGGATTGGCCAAGCCGCTGGCGACACCCGGAAATATCTCCTCCTCCATAGCGGCGACGATGACGCAGAATCCGCTCACTGCTGAAGGCACTCTGGTCGGCACCTTTCAGTACATGTCTCCGGAACAACTGGAAGGGCGGGAAGCCGACGCGCGCAGCGACCTGTTCGCCCTTGGCTGCGTGCTCTACGAGATGTCGACCGGCAAGCGCGCGTTTGATGGGAAATCGACGGCCAGCGTGGTGGCCTCGATCATGAATTCGGATCCGGCGCCGCTGACCCAGTATGCGCCATTGTCGCCACCTTCGCTGGAGTGGGCAATTCGGCGATGTATGGCGAAGGATCCGGAAGAGCGCTGGCAGAATGCCGGAGATCTTGCGAGCGAACTGCGATGGATTCAGGAGGGGGGATCGCGCGCGGGAGTTGCGGTTCCATCTACGGTCCGTTCGAGACGGAAGATTCTGCGCTGGGCGGCGGTGGCTGCGGCGCTAATTCTTGGAACGATTGCGGGACTTTTCTTGAAACGATCTCCCAGTGAGCCGGTGTTAAGGGTGGCGGTGAATCTTCCGCAGGGCACTAGTATCGTTCCCGAAAACGCCGCCGTTTTATCGCCAGACGGCGACTGGGTGCTGATGACGTTGGCGGATGCTCAGGGCAAGACAAAGTTTTGGGTGCGGCGGCTATCGAGCGATACTGCGCTTCCGCTGGATGGCACCGAGGGTGCAGTGGGACCCTTCTGGTCGCCGGACAGCCGGTCTATCGGATTTTTTTCGGTCGATGGCAAACTGAGGAAGATTCCGGTGGGCGGTGGTCAGGCGGACACAGTCTGTGACGTCTGGCAGGTCTATGGAGGCACGTGGGGACGGGACGATGTGATCGTGTTCGCGACGGGCATTCGAGGTTTGTTTCAGGTTCCGGCATCCGGTGGAATACCGGTCCGAATACCAACGCCCGAGTTATCTGACTATCGTGGACCGCAATTTCTGCCGGATGGCAAGCACATATTGGTCGCGGCCAATAGTTCGGGAGGCATTTTTGTGGTGGACCGTAGGACTGGGCAAGTGCAACCAGTGCTCAGCGACGAATCGCAGGCCCGATATACCGATCCGGGCTACCTGCTGTTCCTGCACGGATCACGGCTGATGGCTCAGCCCTTCGATGCAAACAGTTTGCGTTTGTCGGGGACGGCCCAGTTTGTCGCGGAATCGGTGTACTCCGGATCCATGAGTTTCTCGACGTCGAAAGGCGGATTGCTGCTTTATCAACGCGCCTTTCAAACCCAGCTGACGTGGGTCGACGTTACAGGCAGCAAGGTGTCGAACGTTGGCGACCCCGGCTATATTTCTTATCCCTATCTGTCACCTGACGGGAAGTACGCTATGTATAGCGTTATGGATCCGCGCCAAGGGAAGCAAAAACTGTGGCTCTGCGACCTGACTCGCGGTACCAGCAGTCCATTTACTTTCGGCGACGGGAGTGATCAATACCCGGCGTGGTCTCCGGATAGCCGGCAAGTAGCGTTCAGTTCGGCGCGACACGGAAAAGAGGAGATCTACCTAAAACCGGTGGCCGGTGGTGGAGACGAACAAGAGCTCCTGGCGTCGGATGGAAATGCCGAACCGGACCGCTGGTCTCCGGACGGGCGCTATCTTCTTTTCGACTATGTGACTAAGACGAATGGCACGGATGTGTGGGCACTGCCGGTATTCGGGGAGCGCAAGCCATTTGCGATTGTGCATGGTCCTGCGAATGAAAATTGGGGAATCTTTTCGCCCGATGGCAAATGGGTGGCGTATTCGTCGGATGAATCGGGTCGCGCGGAGATCTATGTCGTCAGCTTCCCGAACGGTGGTGGGAAGCGGCAAGTCTCCACTGGTGGGGGCATTACTTCGTTCTGGCCGGCGGGGAAAGAGTTGTTCTACCTGGATCCTGAGTGGCATGTGAAGGGTGTAAACATCGATGCTCAAGGGGAAAATCTTGCGGTGGGCAAAACACGCGAGTTGTTCGGGGGACGGCTGTTCGGAAATACAACTGGCATGTTTCCAGCTGCCGACAGTAAACGATGGCTGGTCGCGTTTGCCGTCGATGAGTCGAATGCCTCTCCGCTCGTCCTGACGACGAACTGGACCGCAACGTTAAAGCCTTAGCTATGCCGGACCGGGACCTCGCGATAGCAGGTCACTCCAGCATGTTTATAATCCTGCGCATGAAATTTTCCTCTGCCAGTCTTCTGTCGATCGCCTCACTCTACCTTCTATTGCATACGCCGGTGCTGGCCCAAACCACGGGTGTGGATCCTCTGGCCCCCACGCACGACACGAAATCAGCGGCGGAGATTGATCGCGAGTGGCAGGTGTCGGTGTCGAAATACGACGGCGCGCGGGAGGCAATTCTGCGAGAGGTGGATCGGCAGGGCAACGATGAGGATCTGGTTCCGCAATTCCAAACCCCTGCCCACCCAAGCCCCCGCGGCAATTGAAGCGCCGCAAGCGCCTCGCTTGGGGCTGCGCAGTTTTGCGATGAGCGGGTTGCAGTTTGGTTTACTTGCGAGATGCGCTGCGGCCGAGGGCGACCAGGAAGATGGCGCTCTTGCCGCGAGCGT
Organism: uncultured Acidobacteriaceae bacterium; assembly: GCA_963722365.1. GTDB lineage: Bacteria > Acidobacteriota > Terriglobia > Terriglobales > Acidobacteriaceae > Sulfotelmatobacter. The sequence goes on along the minus strand of CAVRLM010000007.1, from coordinate 828,712 downwards.
GGGGCGAGAAGAAGTTGACGACATCATCGTCGTAAAAAGTCAGGCCGCTGGCGCCCAGGTGCTGGGCGTACGCGGCGAGGTAAAGTTTACCGCCCAGAATCCCGGCTTCCAGTTGCACCGCGCGGTATCCGCGATTCCCATAGCGCTCAAGAATCTTCTTCAAGTCAGCAAGGAAGAACACATCGACGGCCGCATCGGCGGGGAGTTGTTGTTCGAGGCCAAGAAATCCGGCCTTGTCGCGGAAGTCCCCGGGTTTCAGCAGTTCGAGAACTTTTCTTTCCCAGTGATAGACGTAGGCCCCAGGGGCCAGGCCATCCACATCGTTCACGATTAAGTAAAGATCGTTCAGGTGGCTCCCGATTGGGTCGAGGAAGTCGGCGGGAATGCCTTGAGTGGCACGGTTGAGGATGAGGGAAAGCTGCGGAAGCGTGATCGCCTCGCGGGAGAACTGGCGGGTGGAACCGCGGTGTGAGATCACTTTCTCGACCGAATCTTGCGGAGCGGAATCATTCGGCAATTGCAGTGATGTGGTTGCCCCTTTCGACGGCGGAAGCGTGCTTGATGGCGTCTTGCCGAGCACCGAGGCGGTTTCTGTGGCGGAATCAAGCGAAGATGCCTCATGCATCTTGCGCATGGCGGGATAGTCGACCTCTTCTTTCGAATAGGGAACGATCGGAAGATTCAACGAAGAGATTCTTGGCGCGGCCGACGGTGCCGATTGCTGATGTCCAATCGACACCAGAGAAAATGCCACTTCGCGTTTGGTATCGAGATCAAGCAACGTATTGATTTGCGAGTCGACGAATCCAGTGACGACTTTGGCAGGGAGGCTCGAGGCTTCGGACATCGCGAGGAGATTGGCCAGGATGGTGCCGTTATCCCATCCGAAGTGGCGGTAGGTGCGGGAGCGGTATTTCCACGCGTTGCGCCAGTAGGTTCCAGTACAGATGATGATGACGGGAGCATGCGCCATGGCTGGGTCGCTGGATGTAGCTTCGACCAACGTCTGGCGAAAGTCTCCGGCCCGCAGTTGGCGTAGTCCGAACTCGGCGACTCCGAAATGGTAGACGCCAGCCGCCAGGCCGGGGGCGTTCGCGCCGGGCACCAGTTCTCCCTTTAGATCGGTGCAGACTATGTAGAGTTCGATTTCGTAGAGAGCGCCGGTGCATGCCGCAGCGCGAAAAAAAGTTTCTCCTTGCTCGTGTTTCTTGCTGCGGATGACTCCGGCAGAGAAGAAGAGCAATCGAGCCAGAGTCTCAAGGTCGGGAACGGCTTGGTCTGAGGCTGGCTTGCCGGCAGTCGCAATGGCGTCGAGCGCGGCGCGGCCCGTCTCCCGGAAATCTCTGGGAAGACGGATGACTTCGAGCGTGGGATAAATCTTGAACAACAGCGGCTTGTTGTCCCAATCGAGAAAGTGGGGATTCATTCGCACGCTGACTTGGGAATGCTTAGTGCCGCTGTGATACTGCAGGGCGGCGTCGAGGTTGTTGTTCAGGCTCATTCGCGGGGTTATCGGTAGGCGCTCGGCGGTAGGCCTGTGATGCGGATTCCGGCGTGGCCCTTATGTCGAATGTTCATGCCGATGAGCAAGGCGGTGATCTGCTCGACGATTCGCGCGTTTTCAAGTTTTCCGCCATCGAGCGCGCGGACGCCGGGAATTTTGGCGGCGAGTTCGCGTGTGAGTTGGGCGGCGTCGGGATCGTCGCTGCACACGATGACGTCGCAATCGAGCGGTGTGTCAGTGCCCAGCAAGTCGGCAGAAACATTATGGAAGGCTGCGACCACGCTCACCTCGTCGGGCACAAGTTCGGCAGCCTGTTGTGCGGCGGAGCCCTGCCAGACGCCAAGAGTGCGCGAGGCGCGCCCGCCAACGCCGGCTGCGAGTGGCACAGTGGCGTCAATCAGGATGCTGCCGGCGGTGATGGAGGATTTCAGTTTCTTGAGAAGAGCGGCTTGAGCCTCGAAGGGGACAGTCAGCATCAGGATGTCGGAGGCGGCGCAGGCGGCGCTGTTTTCCATGCCCGAGATATTGCCTTGGCCTCCGAGCCTCTGCTGGATCGTTGCGGCGGCTCGTTGAGCGCGGTCTGCTTCTCGGGAGCCGATGATGACGGTTTCTCCAGCGCGGGCCCAGCGCAGGGCGAGTCCCATGCCGGCGGGGCCGGTGCCTCCGATGACCGCGATCGGGCGGATGGGGGCAGCGGGATTCACGCTCATGCGAATTCAGCCTCGTACGATTCTTCGGCTGTGTACTCCGTTACCGGCAGCTTGATCTGGATGCGGGAGTATGTCGTGTTGCGTTCAGCAGGGATGCGGCCCATCTCAAGAATCAAAGATTGAAAGTCTTCCGGGCTGGTGTACTGGCCGGCGGTGGCTCCGGCTTCGCGCGAAATGTTTTCTTCCATCAAAGTTCCGCCGTAGTCGTTGGCTCCGGCGTGCAGGCAGAGTTGTGAGAGGTGGCGGTTCAACTTTACCCACGAGACTTGAATGTTGTTGATGGAGTCGGCGAGCAGCAATCGGGCGAGAGCGTGAATTTTGAGATGCTCGGCAAGCGAAGGGCCGGTGCGTGCGAGTCCCTGATGGAAGAGCAGCGTGTTCTGATGAACGAAGCCAAGGGGAACGAACTCCGTAAATCCACCCGTCTCGGATTGAATGTCGCGCAAGAGGCGCATCTGTCGAACCCAGTGGGCAGGAGTCTCGGAATGCCCGTACATGAGCGTCGACGTGGTGCGGATGCCGCAGCGGTGCGCGGCTCGGATGACTTCGACCCACTGTGCGGTAGACAGTTTGTTTGCCGAGAGGATGTGGCGGATTTCGTCGTCGAGAATTTCGGCGGCCGTACCGGGTAGGGTGCCGAGTCCGTTGTCGCGAAGCATGGCGAGGTAGTCAGCGACCGGCATTCCGGTGAGTTCAACGCCATAGACGATTTCCATGGGGGAGAACGCATGGATGTGCATCCGCGGGACGGCGGCTTTGATGGCGCGGAGAATGTCGCGGTAGTAGAACTTGGGAAGATCGCGGGGCAGGCCGCCCTGAATGCAGACTTCGGTCGCGCCCAGTTGCCAGGCTTCCATAGCCTTACGGGCCATGTCATCGAGAGAGTGGAAATAAGCGTCGGACTCGCGGGGACCTCGGCTGAAGGCGCAGAATTTACATCCCACAAAACAAATGTTGGTGAAGTTGATGTTGCGGTTAACCACGTAAGTGACGATGTTGCCCACGAGTTCGGCGCGGAGAGTGTTGGCGGCGACGAGCAGGCCAAGGAGATCATCACCCTCGGAATTGGCTAGCGCATACGATTCTTCCAGTGAGAGGTCTGCGCCGTTCTGCGTCTCGAGCACCTTCTCCAGCGATGTCCGCAGCGCGAAATTCAGGCGCGGGGCGATGTCCGTCCAGTCGAGTTGAGGGAAGGATTCGAGTTCAGAGTGCGTGAATTCGCGGGGCACGGGTTCCTCCAACTGTCTTGACACTTATGCGCTAGGCAGAAAAGATTTCCGGGTTCGCGGTCGGTCCGTCCAAATGCCCGACCAGCCGCTTCTCGAGTCCATCCCGAGAGGAGTTGAGTTGCTGACGCAGGTGTTCCTTCTCCTGGTCGTTGAGTGCTGAAAAGCTTCGCGCGGTTTCGACGTTGTGGGCGAGCATCTCCGGGCGCGGCATGCCCACGACCGCGGTCGTCACTGGCAGGCTCATCGAATAGCGCAGCAGCGAGTTCATGTCTGCCTTGCCCGGACCGTCGCCCACCAGGAATTCCTGCCCTGTCACCTTCATGGCGATCACGCCCAGGTTCTTGGCGTTGGCGGCGGGTAGGGCCAATTCTTCGAAGCGGCCGTTGCGCGAGGCGTTCAGAGCCATCTGCACGCAGTCGAGGTCGTGGCGCTGGATGGCCGTGGCCATCACCTCTCCGTTGGTGTGACTGGTCATTCCAGCGAACCGCGCCATTTTTTGCTCGCGGGCTTCCATCAATCCCTTCATGGCGCCGTTCGGCGCTTCGATTTTTGCCAGATCGTCGGCTTGGCCGAGGCTGTGAATGTGGACGAGATCCACGTGATCAGTCTGGAGGCGTTTCAGGCTTGCTTCCAGTCGCCGGAGGAATTCGTCGCGAGTGCGATCGGGAATCTTGGTGGCCAGCCAGACATCCTTGCGGCGTGTCGCCATCACTCTGCCGACGCGGGTTTCGCTTTCGCCATCGCCGTAAGCGTAGGCCGTGTCGAGATACGTGATGCCGAGATCAATCGCGCGGTTGAGGATCGCGGCGGAGCTGTCTTCGTCTTTGTACATCAAGAAGCGGCTGCCGCAACCGAATGCAAGAATCGAAACCTTTGCACCGGTTCGACCAAGAGTGCGCGAGGGGAGCGCGGCGGAGGGCGGTCGTGCGTGGGCAACGTCTTTCAGGAGCAGCAAACTCGTCCCGGCGGCGGTTCCGAGTCCGATATTTTCGAGAAACTGTCTGCGAGAGATTTCCTTGCTCATGATCGCCTCCTGAGCAGCGTTTGCATGTCGGGACATTGACGTGCAAAAGAATCGTCCGAGACAGTCTACCGGAATAGATCGGTGGCTGCAGGGCGAAGCAGTTCGCGGACGCTGCCCTCGCCGGGGTCGTAACGGAATCCGCGGACGACGCACGCGGGGGTGCGGTTGAGTTTGCCGCAAACCAGTCCCGCAGCGCAGGCTAGTTCGTCGGCGACGGCTTCGACGCTGGCTTTGAGTTGGTAGCCGTTGGGATCGCGGCGTCCGCGGTCGTCGCGCAGCGGCTTCATTCCGGCGATGCCGATCGCGAATTCAGTCAGTCCCTCGCGCCAGGGGCGGCCGAAGCTGTCAGTGATGATGACGGGGATATCGAGTCCAGTTCGCTTTTTTAACGCGCGGCGGAGGTCGGCGGCGGAGCGATCGGGATCCTCTGGGAGGAGAAGCGCGTGAGAGCCTCCGCTGACGTTGGAGACGTCGACGCCGGTGTTGGCGCACAGGAAGCCGTGGTGCGTCTCGGTAATAAGGACGCCGTTTTTTCGCCGGATGATGGAGCGGCTTTCCCGCAGCGCCAGTTCGATGACGCGGGGGTCGAGAGCGTATTGTTTCGCCCATGCGATGGATTCGTCGGAGGGGTAGATAGTGGCGAGATCAATCACGCGGCCTTCGGATTTGGAGACGATTTTGTGTTTGACGATGAGTATGTCGCCGGGTTGGAGATGGCCAAGGGATTCGAGCAGTTTGTCGGCGAGTGGGTCGCCAGGGTGGATTTCGGTTTCGAGCGAGATGGGGATTAGGCGAAGTTCGGCCGGCACAACAGGTCGGCGTTTCTTTTCCCGCGTCGAGCCGGTTGAGTTTTTTCCTGTGGCAGAGCCATTCGAGATCATTGCAGTCCCTTCACAATGTCATCCTGAGGCGGCGTTTTTGGCCGCCGAAGGACCTATGCAATCCTCGCAGCCGGCGTGCAGTCGGCAAGTTACAGAGGTCCTTCGCCGCAAAGTGCGCGGCTCAGGATGACAGTGCATATGAAAGTTTGCAGCAAAAATGGAGTTTACACTGAGCGTACGTCGCGCCGCGCGACCCGGAGAGCGACAGCGCCTCCATCCACATATCGACGGGCTAAGCGCTGGGCGCGGGTTTCGCCGGGTAGTGACACCAATCGCTGAAGGTCTTCAGGATTGTCGACGTCTACTCCGATTCCAGCGAATTTCAAGACGACGCACGGCTTGCCTGTTGCTTGCGCGGCGGCGTGGTGCGGTCTGAAGCTGTCGTTGCCGAAGCGGAGTGCGAATAGATCAGCCGGGCGGCGGAAGGCAGCGTTCGTGCCGCGTCCGTCAGCCGCCGGGACGAGCACGCTGCCTTCAGCGGGCGCGTGCTCCAGAATTTCTTGAAGTTCCCACGCCTCAATGAGTGGGATATCCGCTGGGATCACCAATGTGCTCTCGACGCCGCGTTCGACGCAGATGCGCGTAGCCATCTCGATGGCTCCCGTCTCGCCGGGATTGTCGGGATCGGGAATGACCTCGAACCGATAGTCGCCGGCGAGTTCTACTGCGTACGGATCGCTCGTTACGACCGCAACTGGCGGGTGCTCCTTCCAGGTGTGCAACGTTGTGAGCACGTCGTACAGCATGGCCTGCGCCAGGGCCGTGCGGGATGGCTGATCGAGGACGGAAGCCAGACGCTGCTTGGCCGAAGACGAGTTCTTGACCGGAACGAGGATCACGGTTGGCGGCCCATCTGCCTGGAGGCAGCGCCGTGGGACTCATGGGCTCCACGCGGAATGCCGGCGACGAACGAGAGCACCTCGCGCGCCAGGGCGGCTTTGTCTTCCGGGCTTCGCATGATGGTCTGCGTGCACTGCACACGCAGGCCGTTGTTCCGAAGCGTCTCGGCGGGGCGGGCGTCACGCGTGTCGCAGATCAGGACGTCGAGAAAATCTTCGTAGGCCTGGGCCACACCGGCGATCGAGCACGGTAGTCCTTGCGCAGCCATGAGGATCCCAGCTGGGCCGGCGACGGGAGCATTCCCCGCGATGGGGCTGACTGCGGCAATTTTTCCGCGAGCGCGTTGCAGCGCTTCCAGAACGCCGGGCACCGCAAGAATCGGACCAATGCTCGTGATGGGATTGCTCGGAGCGATTAGAACTGCGTCTGCGGAGGTGATGGCGTCAATGACTCCGGGCGCGGGTTCTGCATCGGAAGCTCCAGCGAAGCGTACGGAGTTCACCGGGTCCTGATACCAGCGTTGCACGAAATATTCCTCAAAGCTTAGGTCGCCTGCGGGCGTGTCGACGCGGGTTTCGACGCGCGAGTTGCTCATCGGCAGGATGCGTGCCCGCACGCCGAGTTTTTCAGAGATGGCTGCAGTCGCTTCGGAGAGTGTCTTGCCCTCGGCCAGCAGTCGTGAGCGCAGCAGGTGCATGGCGAGATCGCGGTCGCCGGTATGAAACCACGTGGGCTCGCCGAGCTGTCCCATGGCTTGCAGGCACAGGAAGGTGTCGCCCTTCACACCCCATCCGCGCTCGCGGCTGAGCATGCCGGACAGGACATAAGTGATCGAGTCGATGTCAGGGGAGACGTACAGCCCCCACCAGAGCAAGTCATCGCCGGTGTTGACGACTAGAGTGATCTCTTCCGCAGGCATGACCTGGCGGAGGCCGTCGACGAACTTCGCGCCACCCGTGCCGCCGCTGAGGACGCAAATCATGCAGCCCTCTTGCTTCTCGCCATGCCGTTGATGTCGGAGACTGCGCGCAGTTTCTCTGACAGCAGACCGGGCTTGGCGGTGAGCGCGGGAACAAATTCCGGATACACCGGGAGTCGCTGAAGGAGCACATATCCCTTGGCTTCAGTGCGAAGGCGCAGTTGCTCAAGGTGGGGCCACGGCTTCTCGGGATTGATGAAGTCGGGAGTCAGTGGCGAAACTCCTCCCCAATCATTGATACCGGCATCTATCAAATCATCATAGTAAGGTGCGGAGAGGTTCGGAGGCGCTTGAATATTGACGTTGGGGAGTAACAAGCGAGCTACCGCCACCGTGCGCAACATCTCACCGCGAGTCGGTTCGGGCCAGTGGGCCATGGGAATCGAGGGTTTGACGCGGAAGTTTTGTACGATCACTTCCTGAATGTGCCCGTGGCGTTCGTGCAGATCGCGGATCGCGAGAAGAGTGTCGACACGGTCCTCAAGCGACTCGCCGATGCCGATGAGAAGGCCCGTAGTGAACGGGACACTCTGTTTGCCGGCATCTTCGATGGTGCGCAGGCGCTTGGCCGGAACCTTGTCCGGAGCATTGTCGTGCGCCGCGCCCGTTGCGAGCAGAGCGGCGTTCGTGGTTTCGAGCATGAGTCCCATGCTCGGGGAGACCGCCGCGAGGCGGGCGATCCATTCGGCGCTGAGCAGGCCGGGATTCGGATGCGGCAGCAGGCTGGTCTCGCGCAGTACAAGCTCGCACATGGCTTCGAGATAGTGCAACGTCGACTTGTAGCCAAGATAGCGGAGCGTCTCGCGCATCTCGGGGAACAGCAGTTCAGGCTTGTCGCCCAGGCTGAAGAGAGCTTCGGTGCATCCGAGTTGTTCTCCGGCGCGGGCGACTTCGAGAACTTCGTCGGGAGTCATCGTGTGCGCGCCGGGGTCGCCGGGATCGCGGCGGAAAGTGCAGTATCCGCAATAGTCGCGGCAGAGGTTGGTCAGGGGCAGGAAGACCTTGCGTGAGTAGGTGATGACGCCGGGCTTGAAGCGCTCTTTGGCGGCGCGGGCGGCAGCCAGCAGCTCGGGGAGGTCGTCGTCGGGGCAGCGAATCAGCCGCAGGGCGAGGTCGCGCGAAATGGGATCGCCCGGGCGAAGATCCGTCGCGGCTGTTCGGTTCGACGTGGTTACAGGTGCACTCGAAGTCACGGCTTGCTTCTTCAGCCTCCAGGCTGAATCGAATGATACATCAGGCCAGATTGAGCCTGGCAAGCCCGCCCGGCCCTCGTGGTAATGTAGGCGAGCACGGCATCCTTTCCAGGGGCATCAGTTGGTCGATGCCGGTTCCGGATGCATGGTTTGTCGAGGAGAAACAATGGGCGGAACAGTGCAGCGCTTGCTGCTTGCTTATTGCGTGGTGGTCACAACCGTTCTCACTGTCCTGCTGTTGAGCGGCGCGGCATCGTCAAGAAGTCAAGCTTTCGACGAGATCACTGTGCAACGCATCAATGTGGTCGAACCGGATGGCACGCTGCGCATGGTGATTGCCGATCACGCGAAGCTGCCCGGCGTCATCGTGCGCGGCAAAGAGCAGCCGAAGGTCGAACGACCGCAAGCGGGAATGATTTTCTACAACGACGAGGGATCTGAGAACGGTGGTCTGATTTTTGGCGGTCACCGCAACGCGAAGGGCGAAGTCGTGGATTCCGGAGGCAGCCTGTCGTTCGACCAATACGACGCGAACCAGGTGGTGCAACTGGCCGGCGTCGATGATAAAGATGATCGATTTGCTGGCCTAGCTGTAAGCGACAGTGTTGTGAAGGGTTCGAACCATCGCCGCATATGGGTGGGGCGCGGCGACGAAGGCTCCGCGGTTATCCAGTTGATGGACGCCAAGGGCAAGAAGCGGATCTCGATGGAAGTCGCGGCAGACGGGGCGCCGCGTTTATCTTTTCTGGATGCGGACGGCAAGGTGATCAACCAGCTTGTGCCGGTCACCCCGCAATGACTCTGGAACATTTCGCACGATGAATACGAAAGCCCAAGGCGAGCCGGGGATACTCAACTCGGCAGAATTTCGCAAAGCGATGGGATGCTTCGCCACCGGGGTGACGATCATTACGGTCGACCTGGAAGGCGAGGTGCACGGCATGACGGCCAATGCCTTTGCCTCGGTGTCGCTCGATCCCATGCTGGTGCTGGTTTGCGTCGACCATAGCACGCGCACGCACGCCCATTTGCACGCCAAGAAACGATTCGGGATCAATATCCTTTGCCAGGACCAGCGGGCGATCTCGGAGTATTACGCGCGGCCGGAGCGCGATCACGAGCACGCGGAGACCGAGGCCGGGGCGCGATTTGACCGGACGCGGCACGGAACTCCAGTGCTGCATGGGGCGTTGGCGTACCTGGAGTGCAAGCTGCGCTCGGCCGAAGTGGCCGGGGACCATTCGATCTTCATCGCGGAAGTCGAGGACGTGGTCGTGCGAGAGGGCGAGCCGCTGCTGTTCTTTCGGGGAAAGTATCGGAAGGTAGGCGAGGACGTGGAGAAGTAGAGCAACTGTCACTTTTGGCAAATTGAAACATCTAACCATGTAGACATAGAGCGTTCAAGAAGGGGTTTGAGTCATGGCTGAAAAGACGGTTGAAAAGGTTACGAAGACCGAAGCGGAGTGGAAGAAGCAGTTGAGCGACGAGCAGTATCACGTGACGCGCGAGGCGGGGACCGAGTGCGCCTTTACCGGTAAGTACTGGAATACGAAAGATCCGGGGATGTATCACTGCGTGTGCTGTGGGTCGCCGCTGTTCGATTCGCAGACGAAATTTAATTCCGGTACGGGCTGGCCGAGTTTCACCAAGCCGGCCGAGGGCGGCGGAGTGGTGGAGCATCGAGATACACAGTACGGTATGGTCCGGACCGAAGTTCGCTGCGCTAAGTGTGACGCGCATCTGGGGCACGTGTTTGAGGATGGTCCGGCTCCCACGGGGCTGCGCTATTGCATGAATTCGGCGGCGCTGGATTTGCGGCCGGCGGAGAAGAAGTAAGAAGCCGTCCGGTTGTGCAAGTTTTTGGCCGGCCGATTTCCGTAAGTCGTTGCATCTTCGTGTAAGTGATTGAAAAGTAGTAGAAGGGCCTTGGCAAGCTCCAGGGCTCTTCTTTTTGTCTTGTCGCGTCTGATAGTTTCCTCGTCCACGCAGTCGATCGCCGCAGCAAGGGGCGTTTCCGGCCCCGCAAAGTGCATCCTGCGGAGTGAGCGAATCGTCTTTTCGCGCTGCCACAACTTGCGTGAAGTTAGAGAGTTATACGTATCATTGTGTATGTACAAATGTCTAAGCCTAATGTGATGAAGGCCTTTAAGCGGAAAACAACAGGGGCACGCGTGAGCGTGCCCCTTGTTTTACCCCAGACGTTTTCAGCTGAACTACGCGCTACCCGCTGCGGCCATTGCTTTAGGCGCTTCGGCTGCTTTCTGTGAATCTTTCCCTTTACCTTCGCTCCGGACCTGAATGCCGCCTTTGAGCGCGGCTCCGTCTTCCACGCTGATGCGGACGGTGGAGATGTCTCCGCTGACCGAACCTTCTGCGCGGATATCGACCCGGTCGCTGCAATTGATGTTGCCGGTTACTTTGCCCATGACCACAACTTCGCGGGCCTCGATGCTGGCGTCCACTTTGCCGTTGCGGCCGATGGTGACACGGCTTTCCGGCATGATGATTTTGCCTTCGATGCGGCCATCGATGTAGAGAGCTTCAGAGCCGCTGATTTCGCCCTTGATGACCAAAGTGCGGCCGATGGTGGCCTGATCGATCGGAGCCGTGACGGTTTTGACTGGGTTGTAAGCGTTGGGGTTGGCAGCCGGGGAGCCGGCCTTGGGATTGAACGAGTTCTCCGATGACTGAAGCATGCGACCTTCCTTGGGATCCCGCGCGGCATGCCCTGGGGCGCCGCTGCCGGCGGTGGTCATGAAATTTGTGGCCTTCGGCAGTTGCTGGCCACTTGGCCAACCTGAATATCGCACAGGCGTAAGTCCGAGAGAGAGATTACGGAAGGTGGTGTACGGGTGAGGAGGCGGGAATTACGCTAGTCAGACCCCTGCAGAGCTTCGGCCATCTCTTCCCACTCCTGAATGAGCGCGGCATGATTGGCTTTGTGCTCTTCGAGTTCCTGCGACTGGCGCTGGCTTTCGTCGGCGCTGACGAAATTCTGCAACGACGTCTCCAGGCGCGCGATGGCGTCCTCGGTCTCGCTGATTTTGCTTTCCAGTTCGTGGACGCGGTCTTCCATCTGCTTGCGCTTGATCGGGTTCAAGCGCTTCTTGGGAGTGGCGGGTTCGCTGCTCCCGCTATTGCCGTTGGTCGGAGCGCTCGAGGCATCAGCGTGAAAATCCCCACTTCTCTCAACGGCAGGGAGAAACGGGGCACCCTTTGCTGTCTTTACTCCGGGAACATCATCCAGCGTGGGCGCGACGTGCTGTCCGCCCTGCTTGCGCCAGAGATAGTCTTCGTAGTTGCCTGGGAAGACTTCGACCTTGCCGCCGCCGACTTCGAAGACGCGCGTGGCCAGCTTGTCGATGAAATACCGGTCGTGCGAGACGAAGACGACCGTACCGGTATATTTCACCAGCGCGTCGAGCAACACGTCTTTGGCACGGAGATCGAGGTGATTGGTCGGCTCATCGAGCAAAAGGAAATTTGCCGGATGCAGTAGCAGGCGCAGCAGGGCATAGCGTCCGCGCTCGCCGCCCGAGAGCACGCCGATCTTCTTGAATACGTCCTCGTCAGAAAACAAGAAACAGCCGAGCAAGCCGCGTAGTTCGGTCTCACCGCGGCCGGGCGCTGCATCTCCAAGATCGTCGAGAATGCGGGCGTCGGGGTCGAGTTCCTTGTACTGGTCCTGCGCGAAGTAGTCAGCTTCCACGTTGTGGCCCAGGCGGTATTCGCCTTGCGTGACCTTTTCGGTCCCTGCGAGAAGCTTGATCAGCGTGGACTTGCCGGCACCGTTGACGCCGACCAGGGCGATGCGGTCTCCACGCTCGATCATAAAGCTGACGTCGCGGAAGACTTCTTTGTTGGCGCCACCGTTTTTTCCGGGATATGTTTTGGCTACGCCTTCGAACCCGGCGACGATGCGGCCGCTTGGCTTGGGCTGCGGGAATGAGAAGTGGATGGTCTTTTCTTCCGGCGGAATTTCGATCCGCTCGATCTTTTCCAGTTCCTTGATGCGGCTCTGCACCTGCTTTGCCTTCGTCGCCTGATAGCGAAAACGGTTGATGAAGACTTCTAACTGCTCGATACGGTCACGCTGGTTGCGATAGGCGGCCGTCAGTTGCTCATTGCGTTGCGTCTTCTGCGCGAGGAACTTGTCGTAGTTGCCGGTATAGAACCAGAAGCGTTTGTTCCAGATTTCCGCGATCTTGTTGACCGTGACGTCGAGAAAGTAGCGGTCGTGCGAGATCAGCACGAACGAGTGCGGGTAGTTCTGCAGATACTCTTCCAGCCAGTTGCGGGCTTCGAGATCGAGATGGTTGGTGGGCTCGTCGAGCAGCAGCAGGTTGGGTTGTTGAAGAAGAAGCTTGGCGAGGGCGAGGCGCATTTGCCATCCGCCGGAGAATTCGTCGGTCAGGCGCGGCCAATCTTCTTTGGTGAAGCCCAGACCCATCAGAACTCGTCCAACCTCTGCTTCGATGGAGTAGCCGTCGCGGGTGCGAAACTCGTGCTCGACACGGTGGTAGCGGTCGGCCACGGCAGCGTATTCCGGGCTGGTGTGGTCGAGTTCCGCCATGCTATGAGTTAAAGATTCCAGTTCCGTTTCCATCGCACGCAGATCGTCGAAGACCGACATGCACTCGGCGAAGACGCTGCGGCCAGAGAGCGTGAGGCCGTCCTGCGGAAGATATCCGGCGGATGTGCCTTTGGCGATAATCAGGCTGCCGTAGTCGAACGTGTCCATGCCGGCCAGGACTTTCATCAGCGTCGACTTGCCGGTACCGTTGCCGCCGACCAGGCCGATGCGGTCGTGGGGCGTGATGAGCCAGTCTGCGTTTTCGAACAGGAGTTTGTGGCCGAAGCGTTTTCCGGCGCCGGAAAGCTGGATCATGGGCTGGAATTATCGTCTCACAAAAAACCGGACTTGGATGACGGACTTCAGAGACGCAAAACTTTAACCACAGAGAACACGCGGGACACAGAGGAAACGGGAATTACGAACTGGATTGTGCGGAGGCGCGGGAACCGGGGTTCGTTCCCCAGAATTCGCCGTGGAACTGGATGCGTTCGAGAGCGCGGTCGATAACGCTGTCGAGTTCGCGGGAGTATTTCACCTCGCGGCCTTTGGCCAAGCGGCGCTTGGCTTCTTCCGGGCTCACCCAAGTGGGACGGCGATTACCTTCGTCGGGACGGCGCATTTCGCGGATTTCCATGAGAAAGGCTTTGACCACGAATTCCTGCACGCCTCCAGGCTGCCAGAACACTCCCTTGGAGTGGAGGTAGATGTGGAAGTGGCGAGGCTCGATCACGCCGATGGCTCCGGCTTCTTCCGCGGCTTCACGTTCGGCGGCCTGACTGTGCGAAAGGTTGGCCTCGGTCGATCCCTTGGGGAAGGTCCACTTGTTGCCGCCATTGGTATTAACCAGGAGGAACTCAATGGCTGTGCCGCGCCTGCGATAACAGATCGCAGCCACTTGCAGCGGCAAAGACTTCGCGGCGCGGGCTGAACCCATGAGGCCTCCTGAGATAAGGCTACTTGCAAGATATTTCACCAGTGTTAAAGTGCAACAAAAATTGTGCAGGTACGAGGGTTACGAAAGAGTTACGTCTCTTTTCGGGAATTCCACCCTCTCTCAGATTGTCATCTCTTTCAAATTGTCATCCTGAGCGAAAGCGAAGGACCGATGCAATACGCCTTGCTGTGAGCAAATTTACATAGGTCCTTCGCTTTGCTCAGGATGACAGAAGTTATAAAAGGAGAAATTCGATGAAGCGCCACTTTACACTCCTCGCCCGTACACGGGGATGGACGCTCCGGTCACATCTTTCCCGGCGTCTCCGGTAAGCCACACGATCAGGCTGGCGACAGAAGAGGGCTGCACCCACGTGGAGGTGTCAGCGCCGGCCATGGCCTTGCGGTTGGCGGGAGTGTCCATAGTGCCAGGTAGGATGACGTTCGCGGTAATGCCGGCGTCTTTATTTTCGAGAGCAACGGTGCGCATCAGCGACACCAGAGCGGCCTTGGACGCGCTGTAGGAGCCAACCTTGGGACCAGGATCTTCCGCGGCGCGGCTGCCGATGGCGATGATACGTCCCGTGCCGGCTTTGCGCATGTGGGGCAGGACCGCACGCAGGATGTGGAATGTGCTGTTGAGATTCATATCGAACATGCGCTGGAAGGTGGCGTCGTCGGTGTCGGCGATGGCCTGGCCTCCGGCGAATCCGCCGACCAGGTGGGCCAGTACGTCGATCTTTCCGAAGCGCGCGATCACCGTGTCTGCGACTTTTTTTGCGGCGTCCAGGCTGTCGAGAGCGGCGGGGAGCGCTGTGAACTTCGGGTGGTTGAAGTCGGACTGCTGGATTTTAGGCGCGAGGCCGACGACGGTGAACCCGGCGTCCAGCAAAGCTTTCGTGACGTAGGTCCCGAGGCCGCCTGAGGCGCCGGTGACTAGGGCTATGTTCTCAAGCATCGAGAATGAACTCCGCACTGGGATCCATCATAAACGGATTTTCAGGGAGTGAAAAATGGTGAAAGCACGTTGGCCGGGGCACCACCCGAACAGCGAGTGTTCAGCTCGGTCACGTTCTTTCTGCCCCGAAAAGCACCGCCTAATCGTTGGCGGCTCCCTCCAAGCGGCCCTTCGGCTGATCGCTCTTTCTTGATCCCGTTCCATTTTGCACGCGCACTCTTCGCCACAGAACCTTAAGGAACGACTGCACTACCGGGGAGGGATCGCGCTCGCGATACGCTACCAGCAGTTCGGTGCGCGCTCGAACTCCCAGCAAGCGTCGGAAGACTACGTCTTTGCGCTGCAGGTTGCCGATGCACTTAGGCACGATCGAAACACCGATACCGGCGGCGACCAGGCTTAGCGTAGTCTGAATCTCCACGGTCCGCTGCACCACAGTAGGACGAAATCCGGCCTGCTGACAAAGTCCAATCACGAATTCGGTCCAACTCGGCCGGGGATGGTCCGGGTAAAGAACAAACGGTTCTTCGGCTAACGCGGATAAACGAAGAGCCGGCAACGGCGCCAGCGAATGCGAACTGTGAAGAGCGACGTATAGCGGCTCGCGAGCGATCGTTCGGAAGACCAGACCCTCAGTTTTCGCCGGAAGCCGCAGCAGTCCAACGTCAATTCGCTTTTCGGTGAGCGCTTCAATTTGCGCGTGGACCGTCATCTCCGACAGCGTGAGATCGACGTGCGGAGCGGCTTGCAGAAATTCCCGCAGCACGCCCGGCAAGACGTCATAAGTCGCCGATCCGACGAATCCGAGATTCAGTGTGCCGCTGACTCCTTCGCCTGCACGCTGGGCCGCGAGGATGGCCTCATCCGATCGCGCAAGGATCAGGCGAGCGCGGTCGAGAAAGACCTGTCCCGCCGGGGTGATTTGCACTCGTCGCCGGTTGCGGAAAAGCAATTGCACCAGCAGTTCTTTCTCGAGCGCCTGGATCTGGCGGCTCAGCGCCGGCTGGGCAATGCGCAGGCGTCGCGCGGCATGTCCGAAATGCAGCTCCTCCGCAACGGCGACAAAAGAGCGTAGCTGGCGTAATTCCATACTCGGCATTCTAATGCCGAATAGGCATTACTGGAATCTTTCCATGTATTGGACGTATGACCCAAATCAAGGGCATAGTGGGAGCCTGTATTTTTTGATGACTTCTTATTGCTCAATAGAATCTAAGGTCGCATGACGGGATGATCGCTCCTGTCACCGCTTCAGGCTAGGTTAACAATCAGTTATGTGGCTAGTTCGATTGGCGCTGCGGCGCCCTTATACCATCGCTGTATCTTGCCTGCTGATCATGATCCTCGGCGTTCTGTCGCTGGCGCGCATGACGGTAGACATCTTTCCGGTCATCGACATTCCGGTCGTCGCGGTGGTGTGGATCTATCCCGGACTTTCGGCGCAAGACATGGAGCGCCGCGTCGTCCTGATCAGTGAGCGCGGTTACTCGACCACGGTCAATGGAATTTCGCGCATTGAGTCGCAGTCAATCCCGGGCGTTGGCGTGTTGCGAGTGTACTTCCAGCCCGGGACTGAGATCGGCGCTGCGATTGCCCAGATATCCGCAGTCTCGAGCACCATCCTGCGGATCGCTCCTCCGGGCATGACACCGCCCAGCATCATCCAGTTCAACGCTACAAACGTTCCTGTGGCGCAGTTGACGATTTCAAGCAAGACTCTCCCCGAGCAGCAGCTCTACGACTACAGCCTGAACTTCATTCGCGTCCGCCTGTTCACCATCCCAGGTCTCTCGACGCCGGCTCCGTTTGGCGGGAAGGAACGCCAGATCATCATCGACATCAACCCGCAGGCGCTCGCCGCCAAGGGGCTGTCGGCCGGAGACGTAGTCAGTGCGCTGCAAACTTCGAACGTCATTCTGCCTGCCGGTGATGCCCGGATCGGCAATACCGACTACACGGTACAGCTCAATTCCAGCCCCGACACGGTGGCGCAGTTCAGCCGTATCCCGATCAAAGTTGTTGGAGGGGCAACGGTTCTACTTGGCGACGTTGCGAAGGTAGCTGACAGCTATGCCGAGCAACGCGGCATCGTGCACGTCAACGGCAAGCGCGCGACGTATCTCGCCATCCTTAAGCACTCTGATGCGTCGACCCTCGCCGTGGTAGAGGCAACGCGCGACACGCTGCCCATTATTAAGGAGTCTGCGCCGCAGGGAATGGACCTGAAGATCGACTTCGATCAATCCGTCTTCGTGCGCGCTGCGATCGCTGGAGTCGTGCGGGAAGCCGTGTTGTCCTCGATTCTGGTCTCGCTGATGATTCTCGTGTTTCTCGGAAGTTGGCGCAGCGTGGTTGTGGTTTGCACGTCGATCCCGTTGGCCATCTTCACGGCCATCATCGGCTTGAACTTGAGCGGCGACACCGTCAACATCATGACACTCGGCGGCCTTGCCCTGGCCATCGGCATGCTGGTGGACGATGCAACGGTCGAAATCGAGAACATCAACCGCAATTTCGATATGGGCAAATCGATCATGGTGGCGATTCTTGACGGTGCCAGCCAGATCGCCGTCCCGGCCATTGTCGCAACACTGGCTATTTGCATCGTGTTCTTCCCGGTTGTACTCCTCACTGGCGCAGCGAAATACCTCTTCACTCCAATGGCGTTGGCCGTGGTGCTGGCTATGCTGGCGTCTTACATCTTGTCTCGAACCCTGGTGCCAACGCTCTCGCGCTACCTCTTCGAAGGTCACCGCGAGGCGGATGAAGCTAAGGAGGAAAATCCGGGCCTGATCGGACGCCTGAACCGAAAGCGCGAGCACGCGTTCGAGAGCTTGCGGTCTGCCT
Source organism: uncultured Acidobacteriaceae bacterium (assembly GCA_963722365.1). GTDB lineage: Bacteria > Acidobacteriota > Terriglobia > Terriglobales > Acidobacteriaceae > Sulfotelmatobacter. The sequence goes on along the minus strand of CAVRLM010000007.1, from coordinate 811,038 downwards.
ATGGAGGCGTTCTCGATCTGGTGCTGCATCACCGTGTGTTCACACTTTGCATGTTTGGATTGATGTTCGCGGTCACGGCGGTCCTTCCATTCATCATCGGCACGGATTTCTTCCCCAGTGTTGACGCCGGTTTGATGAAGCTTCATGTGCGCGCGCCAATCGGCACTCGACTTGAAGATACCGAGCAAATGCTGATGAGGGTGGAAAGCCGGATTCGAGAAATTATTCCAGCGGATGAACTCGACACCATTAACGACATGGAAGGCTTGCCGACCTCTTACAATCTCGCATTCGTGCCGACCGACAACGTTGGTGACATGGATGCCGAGGTTCTGATCGCTCTGAAACCCTTGCATCACCCCACCGAGCGGTATATGCAGAAGATTCGCGAACAGCTGCCGCGCGAGTTCCCGGGCTCGAGCTTCTACTTCCAGTCGGCCGATATTGTGAGCCAGGTACTCAACTTCGGCGTGCCTTCGCCGGTAGATATTCAGGTCGAAGGACCCAACCTCGACCAGTCGTATCAAATCGCGCGTCAATTGAAAGATGAAATCAGTACCGTACCTGGGGCTGTCGATGTCCACGTCAAGCAGGCGATCCGATATCCGGCGCTACGCATTAACGTGGACCGCGAAAAAGCTGCACAACTGGGTTTGACCGAGCAGGGCGTTGCCAATAGCATGCTCATCTCGCTGTCGTCGAGCGCGTTGGTGGCGCCGTCGTATTTCCTGAACCCCACAAACAATGTGAACTACATCGTGGCGGTGCGGATTCCGCCAGAAAAGTTTGATTCCGTCGATAGTCTGATGAACACTCCGCTAAGCTTGCCGGGTGCGGCGACGCCCTTGCAAGCTGCGAGTTTGCCGCAGACGCAGCCAGTGCCGCAGCCGCAGTACGAAACTCTGGGAAACGTCTCGCACGTCGTCCCAGATTCGGTGCCGGCAGAAGTCAGTCACTATACGGTGCAGCGGGTTATCGACATCAATGCCAACATTCAGGGCCGTGACCTTGGGTCGGTCGTCGCCGGAATCCAGAAGAAAATCCAAGCCCTCGGAAAGCTTCCTCTTGGCATGCGCATTACAATTCACGGCCAGTACGAGGTCATGAATTCATCGTTCCGCAGCCTGCTGATGGGCCTGATTCTCGCCATCGTGCTGGTGTATTTGCTGATCGTGGTGTTATTTCAGTCGTGGATCGATCCTTTTATTATTATGATTGCGGTTCCGGGAGCCCTGGTGGGAATTCTCTGGATGCTTGCCGTGACTGGCTCAACGATCAATGTTGAATCGTTGATGGGATCGATCATGGCGGTCGGCATCGCAACTTCCAACTCGATCTTGCTCGTCAGCTATGCCAACGACGCTCGCGTTGAAAAGGGCTTGTCACCGGTCGAGGCAGCGTTGGAAGCCGGCAAAACACGCCTGCGGCCGGTTCTGATGACGGCGCTCGCGATGATTATCGGAATGATTCCGATGGCTTTGGCCCTCGGAGAAGCTGGAGAGCAGAATGCACCGTTAGGTCGTGCGGTCATTGGCGGTCTGATCGTCGCTACCCTGGTCACCCTTTTTGTCGTCCCGGTCGTATATTCGTTGTTGCGAAAAGATTTTCCCACTCGCCATCTGCTAGATGCAAAGTTCATCGCCGAAGCGCGCGGTGAAGAGTTCAAACCGGAGGAAGCCTGATGCCTGAACAACGTCGAGGGTCTGCCTGGCTGTATGTTGCCGGGGTCCTAGCCGTTCTGATCGCGGGCGTCTTGGCATTCGTTCTGTTCACTCGTCAGCGCAGTCACGTACAGGCCGCGACCCAGCAGTTGACGGTCGAGGGACAGAAAGGTCCGACCGTTGAAGTCGCCACCGCCCGAAAAGTTGCTGGCTCTAATACATTGCGCCTGATTGGCGAGGCACGACCGTTTCAGTCGGCGATTCTTTATGCCAAAGTCAGCGGCTATATGCGTAGTATCAGTGTCGACAAAGGCGACTCCGTGCGCGCCAACCAGGTCATCGCGGTGATCGAATCTCCCGAAACCGACAAGCAATATCAAGCTGCGGTTGCCGATGCGCACAATAAAGAACTGATTGCCAACCGCGCAGCAACCTTGGTCAAAAAGGAAATGATCTCGCAGCAGGATGCCGATCAGGCCGAAGCTGACGCTGCGGTCGCCAAAGCTAACCTTGAGCAGATCGGTACGGTGAAGTCCTATGAACAATTGCGCGCGCCGTTCAGCGGAACGGTGACCGCCCGATACTCCGATCCCGGAGCTCTCATTCAGAATGCGGCCACCTCACAGACCAGTGCGCTGCCCCTGGTCGAAGTCTCGGAAACTTCGCGGCTGCGTATTTACGTTTATGTGGACCAGGCGCATGCCCCCTACGTGCGGACGGGCGATCCCACAACCATCGTCGATCAATCCAATCCGAATCTGAAGTTAACGGCGCGCGTGACTCGCACGAGCGGCGCTATCGATCCGAAAACTCGCACTCTCCTGGTCGAAATCGATGTGGACAATCCTCGCAACCGAATCCTCGCCGGCAGCTTCGTGCAAGTTGAACTGAAGGTGCAAACGCCTCGGTATATCGAAGTGCCCTCGGATGCACTGATCGTTCGCGGAGGCCAAACGTTGGTTGCGGTCATCACCCAGGACGACACGGTCAAGTTCACGCAGGTTGCGGTTGCCGAGCAGACCGGCGAAACCGCCCGGCTGTTCAGCGGTTTGGAAGAAGGTGAACGTGTAGCTCGGAGTATTGGGGAACGCGTGCCCGAAGGCGGCAAAGTGCAACCAGTCGCCAGGCCCGGCAGCTAAAGCATTTTGAACAGATTCAGCGCATCAACTTGATGAGAGACAACAATTACTGTGGGCGACATGTCCTGCTGGCCATCATTGCGCTTGCGATTGCGAGCCCAGTTGCTGCGGCGCAGGATAACCCTCTGTCCTTGGCGGACTGCTATCGTCTCGCCGCGCAGAACCAGCCAGATCTAGCGACCGCTGAGGCCGAGGTTCACGTCGCCGAAGCCCATCTCAAGGAGCGGCGTTCGCCGTATTATCCTCATCTCAGTTTCGGTGCCTCGCATAACCAGCAGACCTATAATTATGCGCCGGCGCCGGGAACTTCCCCCAATGTGGCCTCCGTCCTGTTCAACGGAGAACGCTGGTCGAGTTCTCCTTATTACTTCACCGGACTGAACTTCAGCCAGAACATTTATGACTTCGGCCTGACTCGTGGTTCGGTCGCGCGCGGGAAGGCGGAACTGGCGCAGGCGCAACAGAACCGCGACCGTGTGCGGCAGGAAACGTTGCTGACCGTCCGCAATGGATATTTCAGCGTGCTTGCGGCCCAGGAATTAGTGCAGGTACGCGAGACGACGGTCAAGAATCAGAACAAGCATCTGGAACAGATCCAGGCCTTCTTCCAGGTGGGCCGGGTGCCCAAGATCGATATGACTCGCCAGGAAGTCCAGCTGGCCAATGCGCAACTGGATTTGGTGCAGGCGCGGTCCGATCTCACCGTTGCTCACGCGGCGCTCGCGACGGCCATGGGCTTGCCGGTGAAGAATACGTTCGCCCTGATCGATGTGTTGGAATCGGCTCAAACCCTCGACTCAGTCGACGGATATCTTGCCCAAGCTCGAACGTCACGCCCGGATCTGCGAGCCCTGCGGGAAGTTGTAAACGCGGCTCAGGGCGACATCGTCATTGCGCACTCCAATTTCAAGCCTCGTCTGAACTTCACCAGCTTCGCAGACCTTCAGAATCTGAAGTTTCCCCTGATCTGGAACGTGGGATTCGGCGAAAGCCTTGTGCAGCCTCTTCTCAACGGTGGCTATAACCGCGCTTATCTCAACGAGACCGAGCAGGCGAAGAGTGCTGCGGAGTCGAATCTGAAATCGGCCACGCTGCAAGTCGACCGCGAAGTCTACACCGACTACGCCAATACAACGGTCGCAGAACAACAAATTGATCTCGCGACCAAAGCGGATCAGGAAGCCAAAGAGAATCTCGCGTTCGCCGAGGGCCGTTACTCAGCTGGAGTGGGAAACATTATTGAATTAACTGATGCGGAATTGTTAGCTGCCACCGCAGGGGCTCAGGTCGTCACCGCCCGTTACAGCTATCAACTGGCGTATGGCCGGCTGGAAGTTGCCGCCGGTAAAGATCCCAGCGACTAGCACCGCCGTTAGCGGTGTGTTTCGAGTGCAAATGAGTTATCGTCTTCGCACCACCAGATGCCAGGCTCGTCTGGCGACACTTTCTTGCGGACAGAAAAGCCCAGTCGCTGCAGTTCTTGAAGAATCGCATCGAGCGCCGGTTCCACGGATTGCCGCACGGCCATGCTCAGCGGATTTCCCGGTTCGTAGCACTCCCCGGCAATTCCCACCAGCAGGACATGTTCCGGCATTGCGCCGAGCATCGCTGCGGTCATCAGACATTCCGATAGCGCCGGCGAGTGCGGATCGAGCCTCTGCGCCGGTGTATCGCGGAGGATGTCTTCTTTTCTATACAGCGCGAGAGTGCCTGCGGGTTCGTCGCAGGAGACAGAATCCACCAGGATGAGAGACCGTAAGCCGACGATCTGATGCGTGAGGTCCAGCGCCGGTGTGCCGAGGTCCGCGATCGCAACGCTCTCGTCGAATTCATACCTCGACTCAAGCAATCGCACCACGTACGGCCCAACGCCGTCGTCGCCCAGCAGGACGTTTCCGATTCCGCCAATCAGCGCTTGTCTCACAGGATCTTCGCTACTCCGATCTTCCTGCCCGATGGATCGAATGCATGACAAGCGCACGCCATGCACGGATCGAACGAATGCACCGTCCGCAAAACCTCCAGAGGTTCCTCGGGCCGCGCCAACGGAGTGTGCAGCAACGACGCTTCATAGGGCCCGTGCGCGCCAGACTTATCGCGTGGGCTGGCGTTCCACGTGGAAGGAACCACCGCCTGATAGTTCTTGATCTTCTCGTCTTTAATCACGATCCAGTGTGACAACGTTCCGCGCGGCGCTTCGTGGGTACCGACACCTTCCACTTCATGAGTCGGCATCACCGGCTGGTTATGAACTGTATAGTCGCCCTTCGAAATATTGTCAGTCAGCAACTGCAGGTGTTTCTGCGCCAGTTCCGCCAGCATGCAGGCGCGAATCGCGCGGGCCGCGTGCCTCCCCAGCGTGGAATGCAAAGCGGCGGGTGTCGCGCGAACTCCGCCAATCGCAGCAATCTTTTCGATCGCCAGATCGGTGTACTTGCGGGTCAACGGATGTCCCTGCGCATATCCGATCAAGACTTGCGCCAGTGGCCCGACCTGCATGGGTTCACCGTTGAAGCGAGGGGCTTTCACCCATGAATACTTTTGATCCCCATCCCATCCCGTGAAAGCGGGCTCAGTCTCTCCGGCCCACGGATGCAGTGGCTTGTCGCCCTGATAATAAGCATGCATCACATCTTCCGTCACCGACTGCCGGAAGATCGGGTCCGATGCCGTCTCGAATCCCTTCACGTCCGCCAGATTACCGTCGCGAATGTAGCCGCCCGGCAGATCATATGCCGAGCCACGGCTATCCAGCGGTAGATCGGGCACCGCAAGATAGTTGCGCACGCCGCTGCCGATCTTGAACCACTCCGGATACATGGCTGCTACCGCGCACACGTCTACGAAGTAAACCTGCTGTACGAACTGCACCACCTGCTCGAGCAACGTGCGGATCATCTCCAACTGAGCCATGCCGAGCGCTGATGGACTATCGAGGTCGATCGCGTTGGCGACGCCGCCCACCGTCAGATTCTGAATGTGTGGCGTCTTCGATCCCAGGATGCCGACAACCTGCAACGCCTTCCGCTGGTATTCGAGTGCTTGCACGTAATGAGAGAACGCCAACAAATTCACATCGGGCGATAGCCGCATCGCCGGATGGCCCCAGTATCCGTTGGCGAAGATGCCAAGCTGCCCGCTGCTAGCAACCGCGTTCACGCGGTCCTGCGCCGCCTTCAATTCATTGCGAGAGTTGCGCGTCCACGGCGACAGAGTCTCAGCCAGCTTCGAGGTCGCCGCGGGATCGGCTTTCGGAATCTGCAGCACATCAACCCAATCCAGCGCCGAGAGCTGGTAAAAATGCACGATGTGATCGTGCAAGGCGTGGGCGATCAGAATCAAATTTCGGATGTACTGCGCGTTCAACGGAATCTCCAGCTTCAGCGCGTCCTCGACCGAGCGCACACTGGCCATGGCGTGAACCGTGGTGCAGACTCCGCAAAAGCGTTGGGTGAAAAGCCATGCATCCCGCGGATCGCGGCCGCGCAGAATCTTTTCTATGCCGCGCCACATGGTGCAGGAAGCCCATGCATTGCTGACCGCGTTGTTGTCGACCTCCACGTCGATGCGGAGGTGGCCTTCGATTCTAGTAATTGGATCAATGGTGATTCGTTTTGCCATAAGAGCCTGCTATTAGTCGCCCGAACCTTCCGTAGTCTCGTCTTCGCCGAAATGTCCGTATTTGAAATAGCCGGTCCACCGGATGTACGGCCGCCGGAACCGGAAGTAGTTCGCCATGTCGTGCCACTCACTGAGTGGAGCCGGAAGAATCGCGAGCCGCTTCACCGCAATCAGGAATCCCACAATGCCCAGGGAAATGAATCCCAGCGACACCATGACCTCGATGGTCGCCGGAAAATACAGTGCCTGCGGGTTGGGTCGGAACGCCAGCGTCGTGGGGCTGAAGCGATAAATCATTCCGCCCAGCGAACTCAGAATGTATCCAATGAACATGGGCTGCGGCGCGTGATCTCGCGCGGCGCGCCGGAGCAGTACACCACCTGCCACTACCAGCGCGATTTCCACCCAGAACACCAGCGCGAATCGATCAAAATGAAACGCCGTTCCCAAGGCGCCGCGGAACACGATATCCAGCAGGCGCAGTCCCAGCCATCCAAAGATCAGCCACGAAGTAATGCGAGCGGCTTCGTCGAGAACCTCCATGTCCATCGCCCTCTTCCAAATCAGGCAGCAGAGCATCGTGGTTCCAGCCACGCAACCGAACGACATGAAGGTCGCCGCACCCAGATAGAGCACGGGAAGCCATGGCGTTTGCCACAGCGGATGCACGCGTTCCCCGGCCAATAGCATCAGTGCTCCCAATGACGACTGGTGCATGCCCGGCAGCAGATACGCCGCAGCGATGATCCATGGAAAAAAGTAGTGAAGCCTCTTCTCGATGAGTTCTACCCCAGGGCGCAGGCGGGAATCGAAATACCAAAGCCGCTCGAGAACTGGTGGAATGTTCTCCACGGCCAGTGGGATCATGGCATAAATCGACATGCAGATCGCCACCTCCGCCAGCGGAGAATGCATGTTCCATCTCCACGGAAATACCATCCAGTAAAAGTTCCAGGGACGCCCCGCATCAATACCGAGTAACAGCAAGCCGCAGGCATATGCCAAAAAACTGGTCAGCAAGGCCATGCGCATTAACGAATGCAGCCGTTTGCGCCGGAATACCCACGCCCCAATTCCCACCGCGAAGGCGCCAGACCCCAATGCGGTCAACACCATCAGGTTGAATGTTTTCCATATTCCCCAACCGTAGGCGTCGTTCATTCCGCTGACCGGTCCCAGCCCGGCCAACTCGCGGTATCCGCTCAACGCGAAGGCCACCAGCACCAGGGCAGCCAGCCCGAGAAAGAATCCGTTGACCACCGGGAATCCGTACACGGGCACGTTTCGTTCCCAGCGGTTGCTTGGAGTGCGATCGATTGTCGCCGCTGCGCTGGTCGTCGTTGTGGCACTCATAGTTGCGCCCTCAATCCGGTTTCTTTTTCGCGCTCATGGGCTTCTTGCTCGTGCCCCGCGAGATTCCTGCGAATCACCTGCACCAGCCCTGCGTAGAGCAAGGCTGGCAGAGCGAAATACTGATAGAAACGCTTCTGCCATCGCAGGGTTCTTGCTGGAACTGACTCCGGCCCCAATTCCGGCAGGCCAAGTTTCTCGAAAGGGACATGGGACAGATACAAGGCCTGCGTGCCGCCGTTGTCAGTCTCCCCATACACGCGATTCTGGTAGTAGCGTCCGGGACTGCTCTTGATGCGCTGCTTGGCATCGAGCAACAACACCGACCGCGGGCCGAAGATGACCGCTCCCGTGGGACACACGCTCGTACAACCGGGCTTCAATCCCTTATCGAGACGCTCACTGCACAACTCACATTTCGTTACGCGGGGGTTGAATCCTACCCATTGGAATCGCGGAATCTGATACGGACACGTGATGGTGCAATAGCGGCAGCCAATGCACTTTTCGGCGTCCCATCGAACCACGCCGCTTACCGCATCTTTGTGTAGCGCCTGAAATGGGCATCCCGCCGCGCAGGCCGGATCGAGGCACTGCATGCATTGCCGTTTCACGAAGGAATACCTGGACCCGTCGTCCGGCTTGTAAAGCTTGATCACGCTGCGGGTCAGGTCGTTCAAATCCGACGGCGCCTGATGCAAGTTGTCGCGGCGGGTATCCGGCGGAGTGCCATTTGCCTCGGCGCAAGCTGCAGAGCACGCCTTGCACCCGATGCAGATACTGGCGTCATAGAGCAGTCCGACCGCGGCGCTGGGAACCGGAATGTGCTCGCCCGCCTGCAATGCGTCCGTACCGACCGTGACTGCTACGGCCGCAGGTATTCCTGCTTTCGCGATTCCAGAGAAAAGTTGTCGCCGAGTGATCGACACGTCAGTCCTCTTTCTTGCCGGCCGGCTTCTCAGGTGACGTTTTCGTTTTTTCCGCGTGGGCCCGGTCCGCCGCGATTCGCGTGACTCCTGCCTCCATGCTGCTGTGGAAGCGCTGGGATGCCACCCACGCTGCTCCTCCAACCACACCGGTAATCGCGCCGACCAGCGCCGCCGCGCCCACCTTGAGTTGCCCCGACGAACTGAAGATCGGGGGATAAGTATCAGGAGGCGTGGCCAGATGAATTGGAACGGTTTCGAACGTTCCCATCTGCCAGATCACGCCTTTCTCAGTGCACCCCATGCAGGGTATTCCCGTGCCGATCGGCCACACCCCAGGGATCTCGTTGAAATGCCGGGTTGCGCATGCTGCGTGGGTAACGGGTCCTTTGCAGCCAAGTTTGTAGAGGCACCAGCCATGGCGGTGCCCTTCATCTCCGAACGCGGTCGCGAATCGTCCTGCGTCAAAGTGCGCCCGCCGCGGGCAGTTCTCGTGGATGACGCGCTCGTACGCGAACCTCGGGCGGCGGAGTTGATCCAGTTCCGGCAGTCGGCCCATGGTCACGTACTCCAGAACCACGGCCAGCAGGTTGTACGGATTGGGCGGGCAGCCCGGTAGATTGATGATCGGCTTGCCCGAAATCACGGAATCAACGCCTACTGCTCCCGTAGGGTTCACTCCTGCGGACGGAACGCCGCCCCACGAGGCGCAGGAACCGATGGCAATCACCGCCGCAGCTTGCGCGGCCACATCTTGTACGACCTGAATCGCCGGCTTGCCACCCAGTTCCATGTACACACCGTCGTCTCGAGTAGGGATAGATCCTTCGACGACCAGCACATACTTTCCCGCATTGTCTTCGATGGCAGAGCGCAGGGCCGCTTCCGCCTGGGCACCAGAAGCAGCCATCAGCGTTTCGTGATAATCGAGGGAGATTACATCAAGAATAAGATGCGCGACGTCCGGCGCCGAGGTCCGCAGAAGTGTCTCCGTGCATCCCGTGCAGTCCTGAAAGTGCAGCCAGATGACTGAGGGCCTGCGGGCTTTACCGATGATCCGCGCTACCTGCGCTGCTGTGGCCTTGCTGGTCAGGCTCAGTCCCACCGGCGCCGCCACGATGAGCGTGGAACAGAGTTGCAGAAAACTGCGCCGCGACACCCCGCTTTTCTTCAGATGCTCCGCAATGGTCTCTCTCTCGCCTGTCTTCATGGACAGTGTCTCCTTGGCAACCTTTGCCGTTCGCTGAATCGAGCCCCGGGCCGGCCCCGAGAATGAGGTTTGCCGTGGTCGCGGCGTTAAGCATTGCCGCAGCCTGCTGAATCTCCTCGGGCTGCCGTATTCGACTGCGGAGAGTATCGGAGAGACTTATCGGGGATTGTGTTTGCGACCTTATGAAGTGTATGAAAGGATTTCTATTGACGTTGCGCAATCCCCATCTTCTGTCCGACCTCTCCTTCCTGTACTAGCCCCAACGGTCCGCTGGTAAGTCCAACCGAGTCGAATGCAGTGGTTATCCTCTTTTCCGGAATGGTGATCAGTGACGCCCGTCACAGAAGGCCGTGATACGGGTCATGCAAGGCTGTAAATCTCAGCGTCAACCCTGTCGAAAGCAGGTCGTCTTAGTTTTGGACTGTTCAAAATTGAGCAATGAACTGCTGCGAAACGCCACAGCAAAGTTGCAAAGAAGGGTCGGCCAGGAGGGTGCGTTCTACAAAAGAAGTGTTGAGCAGCGGGCAGTCAGTTCACTTTCGGGATTGAGGGCCCTCTCAGTAGTCAGATAGTAGGCTGTCGACGCTGATTCCATGAGAGAATGCCCTGAAGTGTCGCAGCAAGTCATGTTCATGCCAGCATTTTCGGGGCAACCAGGATTAAAGAATTGATGAACCCTTTCCGTTGGATCTTCAAGTTTGCGTTCGGCTGTCGCCACCGTCACCTGAGCCGAGTCTTCACCATCAAAGGCCGGACCTATAAGGTCTGTTTCGATTGCGGAGAAGAACTTGAGTTGCCCGATGCCCACACCGCCGATGCGGCCTAGTTAGAATCCCGCTCGAGAAACATTTGGTGCTGTAAGTCACTCCTGGACATCATCGAGCAGCGATCTTAACTTCCCCGAGCGGGAAGGATGTCGCAATTTACGCAGAGCCTTGGCTTCGATCTGGCGAATGCGCTCTCGCGTTACGTCGAACGATTGGCCGACTTCCTCGAGCGTGTGCTCCGAACCGTCATCCATGCCAAACCGCATGCGAATAATCTTCTCTTCCCGTGGACTCAAGGTGCGCAGCACGTGCGCGGTGCGCTCTTTCAGATTCACATTCAACACGGCTTCGGCCGGAGACATTTTGGTGCGGTCTTCGATCAAATCACCCAGATGGGAATCTCCCTCTTCTCCGATCGGCGTCTCCAGTGAAATGGGCACGCGCATGATCTTTCGTACCTTGCGCACCATGGCTTCAGGAATATCCATCTGCTTCGCGATTTCCGCCGATGTGGGTTCGTGCCCCGAAGCCTGCACTAGCTGTCGCGTCGTGCGAATCAGCTTGTTGACCACCTCGATCATGTGTACTGGCAACCGGATCGTGCGTGCCTGATCCGCGATCGCCCGGCTGATGGCCTGCCGGATCCACCATGTCGCGTAGGTGGAAAACTTGTAGCCGCGCCGGTATTCGAATTTGTCGACCGCTTTCATCAGGCCGACGTTGCCTTCCTGGATCAGATCGAGAAACTGGAGGCCGCGATTGCCGTACTTCTTTGCGATGGAAACCACCAGGCGCAAATTTGCTTCGATCAACTCGCGCTTGGCCTGCTCGGCGTTCATGTCGCCCTGGATCATCTTGCGCTGAGTGCGCTGCAGGTCCGAAAAAGTCATTCCTGCTTCGTCCTCGAGTCGCTTAAGCTCGACACGGTGCTGTTTCTGCGCAGCGCGATAATTTTTCTTCAGCTCTTCACTGCGTGTCCCTGTGATTTTCGCCTCGAGGGTGGCCAGTTCGCGATCCAGCCCGCGCATCAGTTCGATCGTCTTGTTGACGCGCTCGATCAACCGCTTGCGCTCGGCGTGGTTCAATCCCAGGTTACGGATGATCTGCGAAATGCGAACCATCTCGCGCCCCAGGTGTCCGCGGCAGCGCCGGTACTCGCGTGGCTTCTTTTTCACGGAAATGGTGGTCAGGCGCTCCGCCAGCCGGTTGGCGGTCTTGTAATGCTTGGCCAGTTCTTCGATGCGGTCCGTGATTTCGTCGACCCGCTTCTGCAGAACTTCGTCTGTGATCTCCTCCTCATCGAAGACCACCATTTCTTTAATAGAGCGTAGCCCGCCTTTCAAGTCATCGGCGAGCGCCAGAACCTGCTGGATCACAATCGGAGAGCGCGACAGGGCTTTCAATGCGGTGAGTTGCCCGCGCTCGATGCGCTTGGCGATCTCCACTTCCTCTTCGCGGGTGAGTAGCGGCGAGGCGCCCATCTCACGCAGATAAACCCGTACCGGGTCGCTGGCGGAATCGGGTGCTCCCGGCGTCAGATCAAGTTCGACCTCTTCGGTTTCCTGCGCGAGCTTATGTTCTAAAGCGGAGTAAGGCGAGACCGGGTCGCCCTCCACAACATCCAGACCTCGCGTGCCAATGGAGCCGAGCAAATCGTCCACATCCTGCGGGGACTGCGCATCTTGGGGTAGCAGTTCGTTCACCTCGTCATCAACAACTTCTGTTTTTCGGTTCATGGGCATTGATCGGTGCTGCGCGTTTTCCATCGCCAAGTGGAATGTCTCTTCGGTGCCTCCGCAATGGAGAAAAGAGAATTCGGGTGGTCCTATTGTGGCAAGTTCATCAGAAAACGTGGAATGAAGCGCATCTTTGATCCTAGCACAGCTGAGGCCGCATTCCTATTCTCGAAAAATGCAGCGTTTTTGGGGCACTTTGGCAGTGGAACAAGGGAGTTCCCGAGTGAGAATTTACATTCCGTTAATCGGGGCGCGTGCGGTCCAGGTGTAAGATTCGGCACCGTATCTGACGCCAAAAGGAGATTTCGAATGACTTCGCCGCCCCATCACGAGGCCGTGCCAGCGATTCTGGCCTTGCTGCTGCTTCTCACGCTGGCCGCCTGTAGCAGCGCCTATTCCGGCACACACTCCGGCACTCTGTCGGGAATGACCGTGCAGCCGGCTGCGGTGCCCTCAATCCCCGTGGCGGGGACAGTCCAGGTGGGTGCAAATGGAGCGTATCAACAATCCGCCACCCAAGTCTCTTACAAAGATGTAACCAGTTCTGCAACCTGGAGTAGCTCGAACCCGGCCGTTGCAACAGTAGATAAGGGACTGGTCACCGGCACCGGGATTGGTTCGGCCACGATCACCGCATCTCTAGATGGAAAAACGGGTACGACCGTAGTGGTCGTAGGACAGGCGCTTGTCCTGGAGGTTACCCCGACCGGTACGGACACCTTTAGCTTGTCCGGTAATCGAGACCGGCAGTTTCAGGCCTTAGCCAATTATTCGGACGGCACGGTACTCGATCTCACCAATTACGTAATTTGGAGCTCAAGCGCACCCGCGGTCCTGCAGTTTTACGACCCCTTAGTCTACACGCACGACATCGGCGAGGCCGCCCTCCTCACCACTGGCGCGGCAAAGGTTACCGCAACCCTGGACCTGGAACACATTGGGACGTTAAACGTGATTGTGCTCCCATAGCGCTCTTGCCGGGCGTCCCCTCGGCGCCAGGATTATCCAACCGGAAGCGTGTCTCTACTCGATCTTAGATTCGCTGGTTTTGTTGAACGCGAGTGGCCAGCCCGATGACTGTGAGTCTGCTAAAAATGTTTGCAGGAATTGACCCTGCCATCGTCGCGCCTGGAATGAAGGCCGGTTCTTAACTGGTCGGGGCGCGCGGATTTGAACCGCGGACCCCCTGCGCCCAAGGCAGGTGCGCTACCAGGCTGCGCTACGCCCCGACAATTTCAATTATAAATGAGAGAACGGACCTCTCAGCGTCGTCGATGTGCCGCTTCCGTTGCACTCACCGTTCTGAAGTTACCGAATCGTTTTTCTTCGAGCCGTGTTCCGCCTTCAACGCGTATAATTTTTCCCCAGTATGCAGAAGCCGCGTTACGCGCTGGTGGCCTATCTCAAGAATCCCGCAGGGGAGTTCGTTGAAAACCTTCGGCGCGAGCTCCATCCCGATCTTCCTCACCTCGCGGCCCATCTCAGCATTCTCCCTCCGCGCTGTCTGCACGACACCGAGAGTGCCGCATTGCAGGTTTTGGAGCGGATTTGCGGCGCCGAGGAGCCCTTCGAAGTAACCTTGGGGGACGTCGAAACCTTCATCCCCGTCACCCCCACGGTTTACATCCGCGTCGAGGCCGGGGCCGCCCGCATGATCGAACTTCACAGCAAGCTGAATACCGAAGCGCTGGCCTTCAAGGAAGAGTGGCCATACATCCCACATCTCACCATCGTGAAGATGACCGCCGAACTCCCCGCCCAGACGGCCTTTCAGCTGGCCCGCGAGCGTTGGGCGCGCTACGCGGGAGGCCGTCGTATCTTGGTGGAAAGACTGACGTTTGTCCGCGAAGATGCCCTGAATCACTGGGTCGATCTGGCGCCCATTCCTCTCGGCCGCACTCTGGTTTCCCGGTAATCGGCCGTAATCTGGCGTTCAGTTACTCCCCGCTGTTACTCCCGTCGCGCGCGTATGGCCCTAGGTACATCACCCTCCCGTGCGTTGAAATGCCCCTTCCGCGGCTGTAGATAAAGAGTAGGCAAGTATTCCGGTGATCCCGCCAAACACCTCTTCAGGCGCGGGTTTCCGGCCAAGAACGGGGAGACCAAATGCAGATCGGAGTCTACGGTTCAGGGTACCTCGGAACGGTGATTTCGGCCTGTCTGGCAGATTTCGGCACTCCGGTTTCCTGCTGCCATCCCGACCGGTCACGTATGGTCGAAATGGCCCAAGGCAACATACCGTTCTTCGAAAAAAATCTTAAGGAGATCATCCGGCGCAACGTTCGGGCTGGACGCCTCGCCTACTCCACCGACATTGAATCGTTTGCCCGCAAGTCCCAAGTCATTTTCCTGGCCGAAGATAAGCCCGAGGGCTTGAGCGATATCGCCATGCGTATTGCACGGATGGCCTCCAAGCCTCCAATCCTCACGATCGTCACGCCGGCCCCTGTAGGCACCGCGAACGCGCTCGAAAAAAGCATCAAAGACGCCGGATTGCAGGCTCACATCGTCTCGCAGCCCATGTTCTTTACCGACGGATGCGCCGTCGAGGATTTCAATTGGCCCGATCGCCTTATCCTGGGATCGACTTCCAGTGAAGCCGTGCAGATGTTGAAGCAGATTTTTCATCCCTTGGTCATGCGTGGCGTTCCAGTGATCGTGACCAACCAATCGACGGCGGAACTCGTGCGAGAAGCAGCCACCGCCTTCGTGGCCACAAAAATTTCGTTCATCAATGAAGTCGCTGCGCTTTGCGAGCGCGTGAACGCCGACGCCGTCAACCTTGCTCTCGCGCTCGGTCTCGACAAAAAAATTGCTCCTCGCTGCCTGCAGCCCGGAGCCGGTATGGGTGGCGTCTTCGCTGAGTCCGACATGGACTCCCTCGTGCTGCTGGCCGAGACCCATGGTGTGCCTTTGAAAGTGCTCAGCGCCGCGCGCGATGTGAACCATTACCTCGCTGATCGTTTGGTCGACAAGATCGCCGCCGCCTTAAACTCTGTTGAAAACAAGGAAGTCGGCATCCTGGGGCTGGCGTTCAAGCCGAACACCAATTCGGTGGCAGGATCCTCATCGTTGCGCCTGGCAGAAACGCTGGTCTCCAAGGGCGCCCACGTACGTGCCTACGATCCGGTCGCGATTCCCGAAGCCAAGACGCGCCTGAACGGCACGGTGCGCTATTGCGACTCCGCCTATGCTGCGGCCGAAGGTTCTGATGCCCTGGTAGTTGGCACCGGCTGGCCCGAGTTCCGCGCTCTTGATTTCGATCGCATCAAGAATCTCCTCAGAAACCCCGTCATCGTTGACACCAAGAACCTGCTGGACTCCACCCGCCTCCGCGCCCTCGGCTTCGAGTACGTCGGCGTAGGCCGCGGCTAGCTCAAGGCCCTCGCAATACATGTGACAACAGAGCATGTGGGGACGGCCGCCTCGGCCGTCCAAGCCTCGGCGAAGCCCGTCGTCCTGGTAGATGAACCTCCCCGGTCGTTGCATAACTCGCCGAACAATCTCGTCCCTCGAACCTCTGACAGCCCGCACCGCAATTGCTATAATCAATTCGAGTGGTGGGAATAGCTCAACTGGCAGAGCACCGGACTGTGGCTCCGACGGTTGCGGGTTCGATTCCCGTTTCCCACCCCAAGTTCTCAACGACCTTCCCGACGGGCTCGAAATGCTAGTCCGTCCGGTGTGGCGACCCATTCCCGTCACCGCGATTACGGCCCTGTAGCTCAATTGGATAGAGCATCAGTCTTCGGAACTGAGGGTTGGGGGTTCGAGCCCCTCCGGGGCCGCCATAAGATTCTCAATGACTCAGGTGGAGACAGCCGCCCTCGGCTGTCCGTCGCGCGTAGCTCGACAGCCTTCGGAAAAGCCTGTGGCCGTCAGTATACCGCCTAAGGTAGAATGCTCCCTCAACGCTGTCGACCCGTGAATCGCATCTTCCACTTCCGCGCATCTTCTTCGCAGCTGGGTCCACTCGAGGAACGTCTGCTCGAGGCCCTTTGGGAGCGGGGGAATGCCACCGTCCGTGATCTGGTCGATACCACCTGCGCCGGCCTGGCCTACACCACGGTCATGACCACGCTCGACCGTCTCTTTAAAAAGAAACTGCTCTCGCGCCAAGCCGAAGGCCGCGCTTTCCGTTACACTCCACGATTCACTCGCGAGGAATTGCACCGGGAGGTAGCGGGTGAAGCCTTCCGCCAACTTCTCGACGCCAGCTCCGCGTCGTCGCTGCCACTCTCGTACCTGGTCGAGATCCTGACCGAGCGCGACGCGCAGTTGCTCGATGACCTTCGCCAGGTGATTGAGGCCAAGCGGCGCGAATTGCGCGCCGGCGAGTCTCGCGCAACCTCGAAAGAAAAGGACAAGGCTTGATGTTTGCCGCGCGCGGCATTGCCGTCTCGTTCTCCGTTTTCGTGTTGGTGTACTGCACTCTGTCGCTCGCCGTGAGTTTTTCTTGGCGCATTGTTTGGAGGCGCATTCAACACCATCCAGTGCGTCATATTGCCGATATCCTGTTTGCCTTGCGCATGCTTCCTTGGCTGACGGCATGCGTTATCACCGCCGCCTTCACGATTCCTTCCTTTCTTCTGCTGGAGCCGCGAGCCATCGACGAGCCTTTGGGCGGGCTTCCTCTCTCCCTGGGCCTTTGCGGCGCGCTGCTGGGGATTTTTGGAATCGTGAACGCCGCCTTGGCGCTGCAACGCGCTTCTCGCACCATCTCCAGATGGGCCAGCCAGGCGGAACCCATGCCCTCCTGTGGCCCAGTTCCAGTGCTGCGCATCTCGCAACCGGTTCCGGCCATGACCACTGCGGGCATTGTCCGCCCCAAGGTTCTGCTGTCGACAGTCGCGGAGTTCCTTCTGACTTCCAATGAACTTCAGACTGCGATGAACCATGAGATCGCGCATGTGCGCCGTCGCGATAATCTGAAGAAACTGCTACTACGTCTCGTGACCTTCCCTCGCATGGCTAGCCTGGAAGCAGCTTGGATCGAGGCCACGGAAATGGCAGCGGATGACGCCGCCGTGCTGAATGCGGGCGAGGCTCTTGATCTGGCGGCAGCCCTCCTCAAACTCTCACGGATCAGGCCGATTGTTCCCGCAATCGACCTTACCACCGCCCTGGTACTCAGCCCCGCCTCAGTGATGAACGCTCGCATCGAGCGCTTGATCGCATGGAGCGACGAGCGCTTGGTACCGTCCCGGAGATCGTCCGCTTGGTTCCGACTGAGCGTGGCCCTGGCTGCGATCGCAGTCTGCTCGATCACGTACAGCCAGTCGCTCGTGCGCGTGCACGCCGCCACGGAGTGGCTGGTAAGGTAGCTCTTTCCGTTCCCCAAGAAAGAAACCAGATGCACCCTGCGATTTAGAAATTTACCCGCACGCCCAACTGCGCCGCGAAAGGAATACCCACCGTCGTGCCGGGCCCGAAAAAGTCTCCCAATCCACCCGCCGGGACCAGCAACTGATTCAAACTGGTGATCGGTGTGAAGTTGGTGCAGGCCGGCGGATCCGTGCAGATCGCGGTGGCGTTGCTCAAATCGTTAACCGGATTTGGAAGCGCGGAGATATCCGTGACATAGTTAGCGCCCGGGTTATTGCGGTTGAAGAGATTGAAAAACTCTGCGAAGGGCGTGATCGACCAGCGATCGCGGAAGTTAATCGGCCGGCTCACGCGCAGGTCAACCTGAATGTATGGAGTTCCGCGCACCTGATCCAACGTCGTCTCGACTCCATTCACCACGGCCCGGGTTCCGGCTGGCGTCGTCAAGGTGAATGGCCGTGCACTCTCCGCCTGTGTAATGGTGGTCAGTTCGAAGCCGCCCGGAACGTGCAAGGTTCCCGCCAAAACGAAGCGACTTCTTACGTCTTCGCCGGACGGGCCGTAATCACCCGGCGCAAACGGATTCAGCGGGTCGCATACCCCATTCACATAGTCAAACAGTTCCCCGAGCACGCATCCCCACGTCTTCGCGCTGGAGAGCGTGTAGTGCGCAATCAGGTTGAAGCGGCGCGACACGTTGCCCTGCAGCACCAGCGCCAGTGAATCGAAACTCGATCGGTTGTCCGAGTGAAACACGCTTACCGCCGGGGCATCCGCAGCAATGTTGACACCGGGCGTGTAATCGTACCGCCGGTACCCATGATTGCCCTGTTCATGCGTGTAGTCGGCGCTTACCGTCCAGTTCGCGTTGATCGCGTGCTGCACCCCCGCCGTGGCGTGAATCGCGTACGGCGTCTTGTAATCGGGATCGATCAACGCGCCCGGGTCACCAGGTGCTAGACAGCAAAATCCCGCGTTCGCGCTGTTCACGCCCTGAAACGCCTCCGCCCACCCGCCTTGCGCCAAATCGTTGTAGAACATCCCAAACCCAGCGCGGATCACGGTTTTACCGCTCTGCCCCGGAGAATATGCGATGCCCAGCCGAGGCGCGAATTGCTTGCGGTAGTCTTGGGGAACCCCGCTCACCAGCGGAATTCCCAGCTGTTGCAGCGTCAGGTACGCCGGATTCTCCAACTGGCTGCGGCCCGAGGCAGTGAACAAACCGTACGTTGTCTGGTAGCGCAATCCGTAGTTCAACGTCAGGTGCGGGTTGATGCGCCATGAGTCCTGCGCATAGAAAGCGAGGCGCTGCACATTCTGTGCGAAGTTGCCATCCCCTGCCGGAGTTGTTTCGGCTCCATCCGCCAGGTCGATCGGAAACTGCGCCAGGTTCGTGGCGTTCAGCGTATAAAACGTAGGATCGTTCGGAAAGGAGTACAAGGTCTCTTGGTTCCCGGGAAACGATCCGCCAAACACCGGCTCGTGAATGAAGTTGACGCCAAACTTGAATGCATGGTCTCCGGTGGAATGGCTGACGTCGTAACGGAACTGATACTTCTGTTGGTTTCGCAAGTTCGGAAAAGCCGTAATGGCCGTTACGAATTGATTGTCCCCAAACGTCTCAAACCCAGTCACAGTCTGCGAAGTGGAGCTAAACGGAAACGCCAGCGCGAACCCCAAGTCGGAGTTCCGCACCTGCGTCAGGTGCAAGGTACTGGCGTCGAATACAAACGTTCCCAGCCAGCTCGGGCTAAACGCGAATGAATTACTGAGAACGGTATTCCAGTAATTGTTGTGCGTGGTCAGTCCGGTCGAGGGCAGAGTCGCCTGCTGCACCAGGTTGTTGCGCGTGATGTAGCTGTCCATCGAAGTCCGCAAGAACCATTGCGACCGGCTGGACTGGGCCCAATCGAAACGCAACGAGCCAATGTAGTCGCGAAAAGGGATCGGTGTGTTCTGCGGAACCGCAATCGAACTGACGCCAGGGATCAGGCCGTCCGAAGCCAGCGTCGCCAGTGCGGCAAACTCAGTTTGACTGTTCGGACTATAAGCAATGCTGGCATTCTCGTGTACATATTCGAAAGACGAGAACATCCAGACCTTGTCCTTCTTCACCGGGCCACCCAGCGTAAACACATAGTTTTGGCGAGAGAACGGTTGCTTGGGATCGGGTTCTGGATTCTCAATCGGAAATCGCGCGTTCAAGCTGGCAGCGCGGTCGTAAATTGCTCCTTCGCCGTGCCAGTCATTTGTGCCGCGCCGGGTAGTAATGACTACCGATCCCGCGGTTGTCCCACCGGTATCGGCATCTTCCTGCGCGGTGCGCATGGCGAATTCCTGAATCACCTCAGGAGAAAAATTCTGTAAGAAGCCGCCAATGAAATCGTCGGAATTGTCGCCGCCGTCCACCGAGAGCTCGTTGTTGAGTCCTGAACTACCGCCCGTAGCCACCGCCGTAATCCGCGCTTTCGTTGGATCAGACGGTTCAACCGGTTCCGTACCCGGAGCAATATACGCAATATTGGCAAAGCTGCGGTCCGCGAGAGGCAGGGTCTTCAAATCCTGTCGGGTGATCACGCCCTGATGCACTACGCTGGCTAGGTCAATTGGCTGAGTCGTGATCGAAGAACTCTGGCCCTGCACCTTCACGCTCTCCGACGGCGCCGTCGCCTTGAGCGTAATCGTGACTTCTCGGACCGTGCTGACAGCGATGGAGATATCCGCTTGGGCGGGCGCGAATCCGTTCGCATTGACCGTCATGCGGTACGCTCCCGGCAGCACATCGTCAAGCCGAAACTCTCCACGGTCCTCACTGCTGATCTCGCGTTGCATGGAAGAATCGACCGCCTGCAAGACGATCCTGGCGGACTGAATAAGGGCGCCCGTCGTATCCTGCACGGTGCCGCGCAGAGATCCACGCGGATTCTGAGCCGGGAGAACGGTTACTAGCGCGGCCATCGACACAACGACCAGAAGCAGTCTTCGAAGCAAAGCTTTCCTCTCTTTCGCGCAGAGACAGTGAGTAATAGGAATCACGACTGGAATTTGGCGCCCAGTACTACTCAGTTAGCAAGCGAGATTAGCTGGAGGAAGCGATCTACTACCAGTCATGGTAGCGAAGAAGCTCGCTGATCCCATTTTGAATCAGCGTACTTGACAAGTTCACGGCGCAGGACGCTATGACCAGGTTCTAGTCCGACCACTTCTGCGGCGTCCGGTCCCAGCGATGTTTCTTGAGTTCCATAAGCAAGCTCTTGTCCAGAGGTCCGGCATCACTTGCCGCAATGTTCTGCCGCACGTGTTCTGCTTTTCTCATCCCGGCGATCGTCGTGCCCACCGCTGGATGCGACAGAATGAATCGAACCGCCATCTCCGGCAGCGTCATCCCCGCCGGAACAATTTCCTTCAGCTTGTCCACTCGCTTGATCGTCTTCGCCAGATTTTCAGGACCAAAATATCCCGCCCGCCAATCGCCTTTGGGAAAGGTCGTTTGGAGAGTCATCTTGCCGCCCAAACTGCCCTCGTCCAGCGGCACGCGGGCAATTACGCCCACATTCAGCTCCTGACACACGGGGAAAAGCTCGTCCTCCGGCGCTTGATCGAAAATGTTGTAGATCACCTGCACCACATCCACCAGCCCGGTTCGCAGTGCCTTGATCCCGTTCTCCGGCTGCCAGCGATTGATGCTCAATCCGAAAAAGCGAATCCAGTTGTCGCGCTTCAGCTTTTCGACCGTCGATCGAAACTCCGTCTCGCCAGTCCAACTGTCGTCCCACACGTGAAACTGCAGCAGGTCGATCGTATCCACTCGCAGCTGCTTGCGGATCATGTCGGCATACTGGAAGACATGCTCTGCCGAAAAAACATCGCGGTACTTGTATTCCGGCAGCGCCGGCCATTGCCCGTTCGCCGGAGGAATTTTCGATGCCGCGTAAATCCGCTTCCCCGAGTTGCGCGCCATCATTTCGCCCAGCAATCCATCGCTCTTTCCATCGCCATAGGCCCACGCCGTGTCGAAAAAGTTGCAGCCCAAATCGATGCCCAGCTGCATCGAGGCCAACGACTCGCGATCATCCGAACCACTCCACCCGCTCATGCCCCACAGTCCGTGGGCAACGTCGCTGACTTCAAACCCGGTACGGCCAAGTTTGCGGTATTTCATGAAAGGCCTTTCTATGCGTAATTATTTCCAAATGCAACGGCTTCGTTGTCAAACCCGTTGAGTATGATAACTCCGAGTCGAAGATCCTCGGCCTGCAGGCTTACCGGCTCGAACCTATGCTTCTTAAGATGAGTGACCTCGAGACCGAGCGCCTGCGGATGCGCGAATTTCGCAACTCCGATGCGGCCGCCGTAGCGAGTTGGGAACCGTCTTTTCGCGCAGAGGTTTTTCTCGAGTTCTGTCTTCGCTCCTACCGCGAATGGAGCATTGGCCCCTGGGCGATTCTTCTCAAAGAGAGTGGATCTCTCGTCGGCAACTGCGGCTTCTGCCGTATCGGCTACGATCGCTCTGGTGACAAACTCGAATACTGCGGAGAGGTCAACTACTATGTCGCTCCCCAATACCGAGGCGCGCGTTTGGCCACCGAAGCCCTCCGGTCGGTTCTGAAGTTTGGCTTCGAAGAAATTCGCCTGACGCGAATCCAGGGACAATGCGCTCCCGAGAACGTCGCTTCAGAACGCGTCCTGCGAAATGCCGGGTTGAGATTCGATCGAATGATCGCCCCCGGCCAGCAAGGCTCCTCAGACGAAAAGCTGTACGCCATCTCGCGCGAAGATTTTGGGTGCTCGAGATTGTCCAACCCTTAGCCGTAAAGCAGCGGCATGCGAAAGCCCGATCCAATCGATTTCGGTTGGCCCGCTCGCGGCCACATCCACATTTTTCGATTCGACTCATCCAAACTTTTGCTGCCTCCAGCCGCCCCACGGGGTGTTTAATGAACCTAGATCATAAAGATGGAGGTCGTTCACCCAATGAAATCCGAATATCCTTATAATCCCACGCCCGGCATCAACGAAGAACGCAAAGCGCCGGCCCCCTCCCGCTTCATTGACGAGAAAATTTCCGACGAATCGGGTACCGAAGCGAAAACCGATAGCGCGCTCGCGCCGGCGGGTCTCAAGAATCCTTTTTGGAATTAGTTTGTGACTGGCTCAGGGTTGGATAGCGCCGGACCGGCAACGGCCCGGCGCTTGTTTTTTCCCCACAGAAGCTAGCTTAAAATCGGCAGGCACAAGCACGGCCGGATCGAAAAATCCAGCCCCGCCATTTCTTCCAGCGCCGGTCGCAGTCGCGAATCATGGCACGGCTCCAGCGTGATCACAAAGGGCAGGGAAGTCTTCTCAAACCCCGGCTTCTGCAACAACGAGTCAATATTCAAATGATGCGCGGCCAGGATCTGTGCCAGCCGCGCCACGATCCCCGGCTGGTCCCGCACAAAAAACCGCAAGTACCACGGTGTTTCAAAGTCGCTACTAATCTCCGGCGTAGAGACGTTGCTTGCAACGTCTCTCTTGCCCCCACCCGCGGCCAGGCTCTGCGCCACAAACATCAAGTCCGACACCACAGCCACCGCCGTCGGATCGCCCCCAGCGCCAGCCCCCAGAAACGCCATATCCCCGCCATACTGGCCCGACGTCAGCACCAGATTGAGGTTCCTCTGTACCCGTCCGAACGGAGAATCTATTGGCACCAGGCAGGGTCCCACGTCGGCGAACAAGACTCTGTCTTTCAGGTCGGCTCGAGAAATCTGTCGGATCGTGCATCCCAGCTCCGCGGCGTAATCGAAATCGACCGCATCAATCGCACGGATGGTCCGCGCCCGAACCGACTCAGGTTCCACTCGCGCATGCAATCCCGACAGCGCCAAAATCGCAAGCTTGGCGCGCGCGTCGCCGCCATCCAAATCTTCTGAAGCGTCGGCCTCCGCATACCCGCGTGCCTGGGCTTCCTCCAGTGCCTCGCCGAATGGGATCCTCGCATTCTCAATCCGGCTCAGAATGTAGTTGCACGTCCCGTTCAGAATTCCCGCGATGCCGTGCAGCCGGTCACCGCACAACCCCGTCCTCAGCGCCGGCAGAACTGGCACTCCTCCCGCCACCGAAGCGCCAAACTCAATCTGGCATCCCTTGCTCCCCGCCAGTTGCAGAAGATCAGGGCCATGCCTCGCAATCAGCTGCTTGTTAGCCGTGACCACCGACTTGCCCAAGCCTAGTGCGCTCCGCACAATTTGCTCGGCCGGATTGAGTCCGCCGATCAGCTCAATCACGATCTGCACATCCGAGTTCAGCACTGCTTGTACATCATCAGTCCAGACGACATCGCTCGGGACCCACGCCTGCTTCTTCCTCTCCACATTGCGGTTGCAGATGTGCGTCAGGCGCAGAACACCGTCGCCGTTCTCACAGAGAATCTTCGCCACTGCTCGCCCCACCGTTCCAAAGCCGATCAACGCAACGCGCACCACGCGACTTTGCTCCGTGCTCTGATTTGGGGCGACACTCGCCACGGCTTTTGAGGTGCTCTTAGGCAATCAATCGTCTCGTTAGGAAAAATGGAATTCCCTATCATACGTGCGACGAAGCCCGATGGCGAACGCCAAGCCTTCGTGCACCTTCGTGTCTTCGTGGTTCAGAGTCTTTGACCTCTCGCTAGGGCGGCATCGCAGGCGGAATCAGCATCAAAGTTGATATCATGGTGCCTGCCTGCTGCGAGTGTCTATCCCGGCGGGAGCATCGCGGACCTATTTTTTCCAGAAGCGCCTGTTTTTTTGCGAGTTATGCGGCCCAAACAATGGGCCGGGCGCCGAGGGTCTGCAACCACGCCCGGCAGCGGGAGGAGAATGAATGATTCCAGAGTTCGCGACGGTTCCCGGATCCAGGTTCGCCTTGGCATTGATTCTGGCGACGATTCTGGCGGGATCTACCGCCGTCCATGCCCAAGAAACCCCGGCTCCACAACCTCCAGCACAACAGCCGCCCGCCCAGACTCAGCCTGAGAGTCCGCAGTCCAGCAGTCAGGAAACTGCCGCCGACGAAACCATGCCCGGCCGCAAGCCGAAAGTCAAAGACTACAAGAACTGGACCTACGACATAGGCGGCGGGGGAAGTTTTGCCAGAGGAACGACCGGGAACTACGTTCGTAGCGGTGCGGTCTTTGCCACCGCCGGAGTTGCTCGCAACTACAGCAAGTATTTCGGACTTCGCGTCGATTTCCTGTGGAACAACTTGCCTTTGCGCAACTCAGCCCTGCAACTGGCACAGGCGCCCGGCGCCACCAGTTATGTCTACACGTTTTCGTTCGATCCCATCGTCAACATTCCGATGACCAAGTCGTGGGGTGGTTACTTCCTCGGCGGAGTCAACTTCTACCATCGATCGGGTTCGCTCGACTCTTCGACCGCCATTCCCGGGTCGGCTTGCACTCCCTTCTTCGCCTGGTGGGGAAGCTGCTCTGGTGTCAGCCTCCCCATCGATGGCAAATTTCTCGACGCCAGCATGAACCAGTTTGGCGAGAACGTCGGCGGGGGCGTGACCTATACGATACGCCCGAACATCCAGATTTATGGTGAGTGGCGCTTGCTGCATGGGAAGGGCGGCGGTTCTACCACGGACTTGCGTCCCATCACTCTCGGCGTCCGCTGGTAAGACTGGCTCGCATCGCGAGCCAGTGTGTCACCACACTTGATGTGCCTCTCTTATTTTTCGACAAACGACTTGAGCCTCGACAGTGCCTGATCCCACCGTTCAGAGACGAGGTCGAGGTATTCCTTCATTCCTGCGAGTGGCCGTGGGTCGAATTCAAATCGGCTCTCGCGTCCCGCACGCATACAGCGTACGATTCCCACCCTCTCCAAGACCCGAAGATGCTTGGTAATCGCTTGCCGAGTCAGCCTCGAGCCCTGCGTAAGTTCAGAGATGGAATAAGGCCGCCCGGAGCACAGTTTTGCAATCAGCGCCAAACGCACCTCATCGCCTAGCGCCGCGAAAATTACGGCCTGCGACTGCCGTCTCGGTCCCGGGCTATGACGTTTGTGCGACATGCTTCTCGATGTTCTTCATCTGCTCGGCCCATCCACCATCGTTACGGCCTAATGCTTCCAGTCGGCGGTCGCCGGGAATGTTCTCGAATCCCGATTCCGTTAGCACCAGCAACGTCCCCACCGCTGTCTTCTTCAGTCGGAACTCAACCAGAGTAGGAGTTTCCTTCGAATAGTCCATTTTCGGATCGACCGCATAAGGATGCCAGGTAAACGAAAAATATTCTTCCGGTTCCATCATTTGCACGACCGCTTCCCATTTCAAATGCTCATAACCGGGATAGGTGATATGGCCACGCGAGACTTCGCCGGGCGCGAAAGGACCGTCCAGCTTCACCCGGAACCACTCACCAAACTCCCGGTAGTCCGTCAGCGCCCGCCAGACTCGTGAAACCGGCGCCTTGAGCTCGATTTGTTTCTCAATACGATTCTCCATATTAAGCAACCTCTAGGTTGCATATTAAGCGAGTGCAAGACAAAATGCAACCGTAAGGTTGCGTGTATTGGATTTCGCTATTCGGGATTCGTGCGGTAGCTCCACAGGTCGGTGTTCAGCTTTTGCAGCTGCACGAACGAAGAGGATGCTGAGGGCTGAGCCACGTCAGGGTCGGAATTCGCTTCGCGCACGGCCGCTTCGACGATGCCGTGCGATGGCGCCAGTGAGCACGCGGGGTCGGTCGCCAAAGCATCCCCGGCCAGCAAGAAGGCTTGGCAGCGGCAGCCGCCGAAGTCTTCGCCGCGGCGATCGCAACTGCGGCACGGCTCCGGCATCCAGTCTTCCCCACGGAATTTCTGGAACGAAGACGACTCCTGCCAGATCCATGCCAGCGTCTTGTCGCGCACATTCTCAAACGACATCCCCGGAAGAACTTCTGCCGCATGGCAGGGAAGCACTTTGCCCGCTGGATTGATGAGCATCAATCTTCGTCCCCATCCACCCATGCAAGCCTTGGGATACTTGGCATAGTAGTCAGGAACCACCGAATCGATCCGCATCCTCCCTTCCAGTCGCTTCTCGGCCTCCGCCACAATCGCCACGGCCCTCTCAAGCTGCGCATGAGTCGGCATGAGCGCTGCACGGTTCGCTAACGCCCACCCGTAGTATTGTGTGTGAGCAATCTCAACCCGCTCTGGGTTCAGTTGCTCGATGAACGCGATCATCTCTTCCAGGTGATCGAGATTCTGCCGGTGCACCACCAGGTTCACCGTGAACGCGATCTTGTGACGACGAATCGCCCGCGACAATTCGATCTTGTGCGCATGCGCCTTCGCTCCCGCAATCCAGTTCGCTGCTTCCTCACGTGAATCCTGAAAGCTGATCTGGATATGATCAAGCCCAGCGTCGACGAGCGCCTGCAACCGCTGCTCGTTCAAGCCCAACCCTGACGTTATGAGATTGGTGTAAAGTCCCGCAGTTCGCGCGGCAGCGATGAGTTCGGTCAGGTCCGTACGGGCTAGCGGCTCGCCGCCGGTAAAGTGCGCGTGCAGCATCCCGAGTTTGCCGCCCTGCTGGAAAACGCTCATCCACTCCTTAGTCGACAACTCCTCGCTCGTTCCCGCAAGTTGCAACGGGTTGGAGCAATAGACGCAGTGCAGCGGGCAGCGATGCGTCACTTCGGCAATCAACGCAAGAGGATTAGCAACCATGAAATCATTTCGTAGAGACGTAGCTTGCTACGTCTCGGGACCGAGAGAAACCCAGCCACCGACGTCCCGACGTCTAGTAATCGACGATCCGTTTTTTCTGCAACTGCTCCAGAAACACGCTGATGTCGCTTCGAATCTTCGCCGGATCCGCCGCGTTAAATTGCGTCTGCAGCTCCGCAATGATCTCGCCGAACGTGCGCTGTCCGTCGCAGCGCTCCAACACCTGCCGTCCCGTGCCTTGCAGTTTGATGGCACCCTCGGGAAACAGGATCACTCGATCTTCTTCGGTGCCGCCCCAGCGGCATCCGGCAGCGAGTCGCGGCTGGCTGTTGTCTGACAGAAGAGCCATCCTTAGGAGCCCTCGATAAGAAACGCGCCAGGCGGTGGCCACCCGGGCTGCACGTAGGCAAAGTGAAGCGCGTCGAGTTGCGCCCACAAAATGTCGCACTTGTCCCGCAGCGCCTGGATGGCGAGTTCTTGCTCGGCTCGCGTCTTCGCATTCTCGTACACGTAGTTGATGGCGAACTTGGCGTCTTCCGGAGCTTGCGTCAATCGCG
Source organism: uncultured Acidobacteriaceae bacterium (assembly GCA_963722365.1). Taxonomy (GTDB): domain Bacteria; phylum Acidobacteriota; class Terriglobia; order Terriglobales; family Acidobacteriaceae; genus Sulfotelmatobacter. Next base: position 783,060 of record CAVRLM010000007.1, on the reverse strand, counting down.
CCTCGAAGTATGCCAAACCGCCCGACAGCCAGGGGTAGTGCTCGCGCAGCTTTTCCATCCGCAGCGAAATCAGGTCGCGCGAGAACAACTCGGTCAGTGACGATGCCACCGCCTCCAGAAGACTGCGGCTGCGCACGATGTTTAGATATTCGTTGACTGCGAAGCGCGTGGCCGGAAGAATTCCGGTCCCTGTCCGCACCTGGTCGGGATTCAGTCCGGTCGCTTCGGCGAGCTTCAGCCAGCGCTTGATTCCACCTTCGCTGGTGGCATCACCGTCGTGGTCTACTACGCGCTTCCGCCACGCACGGCGAAACACCGGATCAGGCCCGCGCGACAGAATAATCGAATCCTTAATAGGAATAATGCTCTGGTAGTAATACCGATTCAAGGCCCACGCCTGCAGCTGACCTCGGCTAAGACGGCCATCGTGCATCATGAGGTGAAACGGATGCTGGTGGTGATACCGTTCCTCGCCCACACTTCGCATCTGCGCGCGCAACCCGTCGAATGACAGAAGTTCCGTATCGGCGTTTGCATCTATAGGTCGAACTGCCATCCATCCTCCGCGATCTCCCATCCCGCCCCGCGCACCTGGCGATACTCCGGCCCCGCCTCATTCAGCATGGGATTCGTGTTGTTGATATGAATATAGATTTTACGTGGACGACGCAGTCCCGCCAACCTGCTCAGACTCCCGTCGGCCGACGACACCGGTACATGCCCCATTTGACGCGCCGTTTGCCCGCTCCCCTGAATGCGGATCAGTTCATCATCGCTCCAGAATGTGCCATCGAAGAGCAATACATCCGCGGCTTCAAATTCCGCCAACAGCGCATCATCGATCTGCGGAACTGCCGCCATGTAAGCGAGACGATTGCCGGAAGGTGATTCGATAATCAGTCCCAAAGATGCTTCACCCGCCATGAGTTGAGATCGTCGCTCCGGCGAAACGTAGGCGGGAAAGTGCTGGCCCAACGACAGCGAGCGGCAACGCAATTTGGAATCGTCTCCGTCCGCATGGAGCAATGAAAACATAGCGCCGGGTAAGAAGTTGCTCCACGCCACCTGGTTCGGAACCCTCTGTAACATTCCGAACATCGAATTGTCTTCGGTGAGAATCCGACGGATCGACTCGGTCGCGTGCACGCGTAATGGCTGCAACTCCCGCAACAGTAGCAGGCCGAGCACGTGATCGATGTCGGCATTGGCAAGAACCACTCCCGCGACCGGCGATTGCCTCACGCCTTCGCGAGGCTGAAGTTCAGCCGTCGCCTCGATCTGCGAGCGCAGGTCCGGAGAAGCTCCGAGCAGAAACCACGAAGAGCCATCGGAGCTGATGGCAACTTGTGCCTGGCTCCGCGCCTTACCGCGAAAGTCTCCCGCACGCACGCCGCGGCAGTTGGAACATGCGCAATTCCATTGAGGAAACCCTCCGCCGGCGGCGGAGCCGAGGATCTTCACACGCATAACTAGCGAGTGTAGCAGCCGAGACGGCTGTTTCGGCCAGCGACAAGGGCGTGCCGGAAGGATGACAAAATTTGCAACTTTAGGCGTTCTTCCTGCATGGAAAATGAAAACTCGCTACGCGGCGACCGCAGTTTGCGATCATCAGGGCGTTTTTCCTTGCCTTGCCCGTGCGTTCCGCAGATACTCGGAGTGCCCGTCGAACGGGCCGCAGCCCTCTCCCGCCCTCCCCGCTTTTTCCTCCCCGCCGGCTACAGCAGTCCGCCAGTCTTGATTGCCAAAACATTCAACGCCATTTCTAACTTCGTGATAGCTTCGCCGATTTCTGGATGCTCTCCGATCTTTTCTTGCAACGCTTTCAATATCTGCTGAGCACTTGCAATGTGCGCCTCTGCCTCGGCCGGATTCTGTTTGCCTGGTGTTTCCATGTAATTTCCCCTTACGTCGCAATTGCGGTCTCTATCCTCCATTCTACGCACTCCTTCGTCCAAGTCGCTGGCGCCATCCCGGCCATCTTCATCGTATGAGCCGTGTCCTATGAACCGTGATATAGTGCTCCGGCCGTAACCCGGTGGGCCATTTTCTCGGTGCTGATTCAAATCCTCTGCTGACCTGATGAAAGGCAAACGAATGGGCTACACGATATTTCCCGTAAAACTCAGAATCGCTTTTGCGATCCTCGTTCTAATCTTGTTTACTGCCATGGCGTCGGGGCAGGAGAAGGTCTTGTACAACTTCTACGACGTTGGCGGATCGGTATTGCCCGTCGCCGGTGTGATCTCTGACGCCGCGGGCAATCTCTACGGCACCACTTTCTACGGCGGTACCTACGGCAACGGCATGGTATTCGAGTTGTCGCCCGAGGCCGGTGGGTGGAAACAAACCGTGCTCCACAGCTTCAACTGGGACGGCATCGACGGATTCTGGGTGACCGGCGGTTTGGTCTTTGACACCGCCGGCAATCTCTACGGAACGACGCAATTCGGTGGCACCGGGAATTGCACCAGCGCGTTCGGCGGGTGCGGGACCGTCTTCGAATTGAGCCCCTCCGCTAGCGGAGAATGGACCGAAACCATCCTTCATGACTTCCAGGGCAGTGACGGCTTTGAGGCCCATGCCGGCCCGATCATCGATGCCGCAGGAAATCTCTACGGAACCATGGCCAGCGGTGGCTCCTTCGGTCAAGGCACCGTGTATGAATTGTCGCCCGCTGCCAGCGGTTGGACCGAGAAGACTCTGCACCACTTCACCGGAGGCGACGATGGCGGCGTCCCCTACGGCAGCCTCCTCCTGGACGCGGCTGGCAATCTCTACGGCATGGCTTCAGCCGGCGGAGGCTCAACCGCCGCATGCCGCTACGGATGCGGCACCGTCTTCGAATTGAGTCCCGGCACAAATGGCCAATGGACCGGCAAAGCTCTGCACAGCTTTTCCAAGAACTTAAACGACGGTCATTATCCCTATGCAGGCCTGATTCTCGACGCTGCCGGCAATCTCTACGGATCGACTCTCGAAGGTGGCGGCACTGGTAAAAACAACCGCGGAATCGTCTTCGAATTACGGCCCAGTGCAGACGGTAGCGGAAAATGGACAGCGAAAATCCTGCACAACTTCAATGACCAACTCGATGACGGCGTCAATCCTTCTGGAACCCTCATCTTCGACGCCTCGGGCAATCTCTACGGCGTCACTCTCGTTGGCGGCGCTAGCGGCGGGGGCACGGTCTTCAAGTTAACGCCCACCGCTAACGGCCCTTGGGCCGAGACCATCGTTCACCAATTCGGCAAGGGCGGCGTCGACGGAGACAACCCGAACGCCGGCCTGATCTTCGGAACCTCCGGCGATCTGTTCGGCACCACGGGCCAGGGCGGTACCTACAACGAGGGCACTGTATTTGAAGTTAAGCCTTAGCCTGTGCAATCGGGTGTTCGATCACTTGATCTGTTCTCGATCTTGCATCGGTGTGTTCACCAGGAGGACTGGTTTCTTGCCATGCACAGTGCGATTGCGCCCTTCTCCCTTGGCTTGAAACATTCTTGCGTCGGCCAGTGCGAACAGTTCCGCGGCATCTTCTCCATCTTGCGGGTAGCTCGCCAATCCTGCGCTGATCGTCACCCGTACTTTCTCGCCAGCCGCGCTCACATCCAGCAGAGTCCCGGCCACGAGTTGTCGCAAACGCTCCAACTTCTGCTGGGCTGCCATAATGTCGGTCTCCGGCAAAATCACAACGAACTCTTCACCGCCGTAGCGTCCCGCAATGTCACTCTGCCGGAATGTGTCATGCAGCAGCGTGCCGATCTTTTGCAACGCCAGATCGCCGGCAAGGTGTCCGTGAGTGTCGTTGAGCACCTTGAAGTGGTCAGCGTCAATCACCGCAATCGTCAGTCCTTTCTTGTAGCGCCGGGCGCGGCTCAGTTCCACCGAGAAGCGGTCGTCTACATAGCCCCGGCTGAACAGTCCGGTGAGCGGGTCACGAGTCGCCATCTGCAGCAGCTTCTGGCTGCGCGCCACCACCGCGATGCTGAGCGCCGAAGCGATCAGCAGGATGATGAGACGCGAGATTTGTGCCGACCAACTGAACAATCCATAAGGATACGGCGCGTATTGCGGCCCGTTGAGATCCCAATGCTTGGCCGTGAAATCGACGATAGTGAGATATTGTGCGCACGCCAACAACCCTGCACTGATGCAGATCCGTTTGTCGTAGCGCAAGCTGGTCGCGCCGATTACCAGAAAGTAGCCCTCGAAAACAACTTTGCTGTTGACGGCGGTATGCGGCTCGTTCAGGAAAAGAAACAGGACGAGTCCGCCACTGACCAGCGTCACGTCAAAGCTGCTGCTTGCGAAACCGAGCCAGGGTGGATTAAATTCGCGCGAGACCAGCAGATAAACAACGATCGACAGAATAAAAGTCGCGCCCGTCAGGCTCAGTCCCACGAAGGCTTCCTTGGGATCCGCCGTGAAAAAAATTGTATTGATGATAGGGATCAGCAAAAGAAAGGCGGCTAAACCTAGACGAATTTTCGCCACCAGCAATTCGCCGGATATCGCGGCTTGAGCCAGAACCGGGTCGGGGCGCGACCATAGGGATGCGAAAGAACTCCTGAAGGGAATGCTCATAGAAGATACAAACAAGGGTGGTGCCTGATCGAGACCCAGAGTCAGTCGAACGTTGCCCCTAGGATAGTGGCAGACGCGCCGCTCAGCAACGAGAATCAACACCTGTCACGCAGCAGGGACCCGCAATTGCTCCAAACCCTCTCGATTCAGGGTCGATCGGACAACCTAGTTCATCGAGCAGGCGCCGGGACCGCGCGGATCCCCGCACGATCCGCAAGCGCTTGGTGCCGATGCCGACGGAGAGGATCCCTTCGCGGATACCGCAAACACCGACAGCTGTGGCTCAAGCTTCTTGGTGTGGCACTTCGGGCACTCGGCCTTTTCTTTACCGTACACAAGCGCTTCGAACTGGTGCTGGCATTCCTTACAGATGTACTCGTAGATGGGCATGAGTGCCTCCGGATCAGTCTCTATTAAAATCAATTTGTGGGAAGTTCGCAAACTTCAAATTCTGCAGGACGCACTTCATGGGCAACCCGTGTCCCATTCCGCCCACGCCGATGGCTGGGTGGTGGCCATGTGCAGACCATCGCCAGTTTCCTTTTGCCCCGCGATATCCATCTGCCATCCGCCGAGGAACGCTTGGTCGAGGTTGAGTCCGGCATCAAAGTGCGCTGCTGGTGCTATTGGCAGGGCAAAGATCGAGCCCAACCTCTCACTCTGATCGTCGTCCACGGCCTCGAGGGCTCCTCCGATTCTCAGTACATGCACGGTATAGCGCGGAACGGTCTGGCAGCGGGAATGAACGTCGTGCTCATGAACCAGCGCAATTGCGGCGGCATGGATCACTGCGCCCCTACTCTGTACAACTCAAGTCTCTCGGGCGACGTGGCTGCAGTGGTACGAAATATCCTCGAGAACGATGGCGTCTCGCGCTTCGCTTTGATCGGCTTTTCCATGGGCGGTAATTTAGTGCTGAAGCTGGCCGGCGAGTGGGGAAATGAAGGGCCGCCGCAATTTCGAGCGGTTGCAGCGGTCTGTCCAGCGATCGACCTGGCCGCCTCCGCCGACGCTCTCCACGAACCCGCCAACCGCATTTACGAGTATTACTTCCTCATGCAGTTATTCCAGCGTTTGCGGCGCAAAGCGCGTTTCTTTCCGGCTAAGTTTGACCTGTCGCGCCTGCGCGGCATTTCCACCCTGCGTCAGTTCGACGACCGCATTACCGCCCACTATTGCGGTTTTACAGGAGCCGACGACTATTACGCCCGGGCGGCGGCATCGAACGTAATCGACCGTATTGTGGTGCCGACTTTGATAATCCACGCAAAGAATGATCCCTTCATCCGCATGCAGCCCGAAACCCTGCGCCGTATCGCCGCCAATCCCGATATCACCTACATCGAGACACTCGACGGCGGCCACTGTGCCTTCCTCGGCGAACGCAACGGCGGACATAGCGTCTGGCCGACGACGGCCGCTGGGCCGAGCGCGAAGTGGTGGAGTTTGTGGCCTCTCAATGATCGACCGCCGGTTTAATACAGCTGCCGCTGGGGCCACAATGTCGGCCGTCGAATAAAGTTGCTGCTGCTTTTGTCGTATGTCAGAATCGGCGGTCGCCAGCATATCCGAGGAGATTCGTTTGTTTCGAATGCTTTGGTGTTTTCCAAGTGTCGGGCTTATTTCCGTTCTTTGCCTCGCTCAATCTTCTGCCGATCGAGCCGCCCCTGCCGAAAAGTTGAACAGCGGCTATTCGACTGCTCTCGGTACCACTCCAGCCCCCGATCTACTCTTAGAGGCGAGCGAACTTTTCCGTAAGGGAGATTTCAGCGGCGCGATCATAAAATACAAGAGCCTCTTGCAGGAAAACCCGAAATCTCCTGATGGCTGGGCTGGTTTAATTCGATCGTATCTCAAGAAAAAAGATATTGGTGCTGCGGCGCAGAGTGCGGAACAGGCGCTCGCCGCCTGCGATCATCCACGAGTACGCTCCGCTCGCGCGGAGGTTTTGTTCCGTCAGGGAGAGATCGCAGAGGCTGAGAAAGAATGGGTAAAGATCGTCAACTCGGGATACCCCGAGGCGAGAGCCTATCTCGGCTTGGCACGCGTGCGAAAAACGAATGCGATGTACGACGGTTCTGTGAGGATGATTAACAAGGCGCATGAACTTAAGCCGACCGACCCCGAAATCACCTTAATGTGGCTCACAACGCTCCCCAGACCTCAGCGCATCGAGCAACTGAAAGCCTTCTTAGGTGACGAACTGGACTTGGATGCCAGCCAGCGTGCCGACATTTCCAGCTATGTGGATTTTCTGAACGACCGGTCGAAGCAAAAAGATCATCAGTGCCGATTGGTCAGCAACGTGACTGCCTCCGAAACACCGTTGATACCTGTATCCAACGAGCGTCACCCAATCAACGAGGTTCAGCTATTCAACGACCGTCGACCAGAGTTGCGTGGCTATGGACTCTCGGTAGCCCTGAACGGCCACCCCAATGTGCTCCTGCTCGATACGGGAGCGTCAGGAATTCTGGTTGGCCGAGGATTTGCGGAGCAGGCTGGCATCACTAATCTCGTCCGAACGAGAATTGGCGGGATCGGCGGTCACGGTTGGACGGAAGGTTCCGTCGGCATTGCGGGCTCAATCAAGATCGGTGACATGGAGTTCCAAAATTGTCCGATCCGGGTGACAGACAGCTACTTTGCAGCGGATGGCGACGGACTGATCGGAACCGATGTCTTCGAGAAATTTCTCATTGATATAGATTTCCCAGACGAAAAACTTAAGCTGAGTAAGCTACCAAAACGGCCCGGTGAGATGGAAAAGCAACTCGGCCTGACTAATGCCGAGGGTTCGGAGCAACCCGATGAAAACGCGGCCCAAGATCGGTATATCGCACCCGAAATGCAGTCTTTCACCCGCATATTTCGTTTTGATCGCGATCTTTTAGTTCTTACTTCGATTGGAGATGTTCCTCCCAAGCTTTTTCTCCTCGATACTGGCGCGGCTAAGAACTACATCTCGCCCTCAGCGGCCGAAGAGGTAACGAAAGTGCACCGTGATCCGCACATTACGATGAGGGGAATTGGCGGGACGGTAAGCGAGGTTTACACTGCAAAACAAGCAGTCATTCGATTCGGTCATTTGAGCCAGAAGAACCAACAAATGATAGGGTTCGACACAACGTCAGTCAGCGATGCCTTAGGAACGGAGGTATCAGGTTTTCTGGGCTTCGCCACGCTCCGGATGCTTGACATCACCATCGATTATCGTGACGGGCTGGTTAATTTCAGCTACGACGCCAAGCAATGGAATGAAATCAAACATAAGTATCGTTAACTAGCCGCATCGGCTAACCAGCGCGCCTAACTAGCTTGAGAGGGCCTTGTCTATCCTGTCTCCCAAGATAAGTGACGCCATCGGCGCCCTATGTTTCAACTCGCCCGCGCCGGAGCCCGATGCAGCCACGGCATCAGTTCCACTCCACGCCCCTTCGTCTTGATGCGAACGTAGGCCAGCCCTAACATCGCCAGAGAAATTACGAGCAGCCCGATCGTCGCGCCGCCGATCCCCATCCGGTGCTTCGGCAAAATCGACACGCGCCCGTAAACAAATTCGAGGTGCACCCAGTACACCAGCAGCGAAGCCTGCCCCAGCAGAATCACCGGACTAAATCCCCACTGCGCCGCGCCCCATCGACACCACGCATAGCTCGCCGTCATGATCACCAGCAGCATTCCCACCCGGATCAAAAAGAAACTCGGGCTCGTATGCCAGTAATCGTCCACGGCATAGAGTTGATGCGGCTGCGCGTACAGCCAGCGCGAGAACACAATCAGCGCACCTCCCGCGATCCCCAAAGAAAAGAATGCTTTCGCTTCCCGTCCGCGCGCCCACTCGCTCTGCAAGATGAATCCCACCCCCAGTCCCGCGAAAGCGAAGCCTGTCCATGGAAAAATCGGAAAGATCCCGGATTGCGGAACTCCCAGATTGTGCACTCCATCAACGTAAGACTCCAGAGGCCACGGCAGCCACGTCGGACGCCACGTAGTCCACACCGGAGGTGTCACCAGGGAAATCAGTAATGCCGTTCCCAGTGCCGTCAGCACCAAAGCAAGTCGCCGCCGCGGCCCGCCCTCCACGGCAAGCACCAGCCAGCACACGATCCCCAGCAGCATCATCGACAGGCCAATCGTGTTCAGCACATCCACCTTCAGCAGGTCGCTCTTCGGCGCCCAACCCCAGGCAACCACATATTCCTGCACCCGAAAGAGCAGCCCATATACAAAAATTTCCCCGCCACGAAGAATCGTCGTACGCGCAATCTGCCCGGTCGGCAAACCTTTCCGCCACAATTTTTCGGTCACCAGGGCAAACGAAATCCCCGCCAGAAATAAAAACAGCGGCGCCGGAAACGTCCCCCCCAATTGCGAGTACATAAGGAACTGGCTCCTCCGCGCCTCTGGACTCAGCCATGAATCGTAGCAATGCGTCTGGAACATCAGCAGGCAAGCCAGTCCCCGCATCCAATCGATGTAAGCAAGGCGAAATTTGGCAGTGTCCGGTGCGGGCATGGAATATCGCGATTCGCAGGGGCAGTATACGGCAGAGCGGCGCCATGCCGCAGATCCCGTCACGTTTCCGTGATGTTCCCGGTCCTCCCCTCTTATTGCAGGCTCTCGCCGCATTTTCGTTACGGAACCGACCCGATTGCGGGCTCTTCAACAGCGATTCTTTGTTAACTTTCTGCTGCCCGTACAACCTTCCATGCACATGTATTGATCGAATAGTCTTTACCCTTATAAGCTTAAGCACAGCAGGACAGGCCTTACCCGGAGCTTCCATGCGAATTGTGAAGTTGTGTCTACCCGCAGTCTTGATTGCCAGCCTATTCTCCAGCTCGAGTTATGCCGCCGTACAAGACCGCATTGCCAGCTCTCTGACCAATGGCCAGACGGTGGCGCTGAGGGGAAGCGTCCACCGCCGAGCCCTCCCGCAGTTCGATCAGGGTCCCGTCGATCCCGCCATGCGCATGGGAACCATCACTCTAATGACGTCACCCACGGCTGCGCAACAGCGAGCCCTTACCCACCTTCTGGCCCAGCAGCAAGATCCGAAATCGTCCAACTACCACAAGTGGTCGACCCCTGAGCAATACGCCGACCGCTTCGGCATGACTTCCAACGACATGCAAAAGATGGCTGCCTGGCTGAAGGCGAAAGGCTTCACGGTCATGGACCTGGCGCGTGGACGCAACTGGATTTCGTTCACCGGAACCGCGGCCCAGGTGAATAGCGCATTCGGCACGGAAATTCATCACTACAACGTGAACGGCGAATTGCATTATGCCAACGCGACTTCGCCGCTGATTCCGGCGGCCCTCAAGGGCGTTGTCGTGGGTATGCGCGGGCTGCACGATTTTCGCCCCAAGCCCATGGGAATCCGGCGGAATTCTGGGCTGCGCCCTGATTACAATAGCTCCAACTTTGGGCCCCTGGTGGCGCCCGGTGACATTGCCACGATCTACGATATCAACGCGCTCTATACCGCCGGATTCGACGGTTCTGGGCAAAAGCTTGCGGTCATGGGGCAGACCGATATTTACCTGGCGGACCTCGCAGACTTTCGCAGTGGCTTCGGCCTCTCCGCTATCACTTGCGCAACAAACTCCAGCGGAGTGATCACCGCATGCAGCGACCCGCACTTTAGCTATGTGCTGGGAGGAACAGACCCCGGACTCTCCACCAACGGAGACATCAGCGAAGCCGATCTGGACTTGGAATGGGCCGGAGCGGTAGCCCGCGGTGCACAGATCATCTATGTAAATGCCAGCGACACCTTCACCGCCCTGCACTACGCGATCGACAACAACGTCGCTCCCGTCATCAGTCTGAGCTACGGCCTTTGCGAGTTCGACGACAATGGCGTCCTGGATTCGACAGGAGCGCCCCTCGGCGATGAAAGCGAACTGCAGAAGGCCAGTTCCATGGGCATCACGATTGCGAATTCCACTGGCGATTCCGGTGCCGCGGAGTGCGACTTCGGCGGCAGCGGCGGCACACTAGTCGGTGCGAACCTTGCGACTCAGGGACTGGCCGTCAGCTACCCCGCCAGCAGCCCCCAAGTCACCGGCGTCGGCGGCACCTCAATCCCTCTGGCATCCCTTATCCCGCCGTCACCGACCTACTGGGGGACTAGCAATGGCGGCGACGGTGGTACGGCCCTTACCTACATACCGGAACAGGTTTGGAATGACGACGCCGAAATTTTCGAATTCTGCCAGCAGAATGCGGGCAGTACTTTCTGCACCCAAGGTGGTTCCACCGCAGTGAGTGGTTGGGTCCCGATCCAGTCCGCCGCTGACGCCCAGGCGGATATTGGCATTTCATCTACTGGCGGTGGTCCGAGCAACTGTGCGATCCAAAGCTCCGACAATGCTTCTTGTGTCTCCGGATTCACTCAGCCCACCTGGCAGACCGTTTCAATTCCCGGACAGCTAAATGCTCGTCTTTCGCCGGATGTTTCGTTTCTAGCGACGCCGAATTTTCCCGGCTACATCTTTTGCACCCCGCAGTCGGAACTTGGCCTTACCGGTACGACGAGCAGTTGCAGCCCTGGCGGAGCAGCAGGTATTACGAACGCGCTCGATTTGAGCACCCCTTCGATTATCGGCGGCACGTCTGCCTCCGCCCCCGTGTTCGCTGGCGTCGTGGTCTTGATGAATCAATACCTTGCCACGTCAGGCCTCGGCAATGTCAACCCAATGCTTTATACGCTTGCATTGAACCCGTCCAACGGAGCATTCAATCCCGTGACGACGGGCGACAACAACGTCTCCTGTCAGATCGGCACGCCCGCAGGAACCGCGACCGATCCTTGGCCTACCGCGCTGCAATGCCCCGCCTCGGGAGTCTTTGGGTTCAGCGCTTCTACCGCAGATTCAACCACGAGTTATAACCTGGTCGCCGGATTGGGATCGGTCGATGTGAACAACCTTGCGGTTGCATGGAAGCAACTGGCAACCCAGCCGGGCTTCTCGGTTTCGCCCAGCACCTCGGCGCTGACCGTCGTTGCCGGTTCAGCTAGCAACAGCACTACGATTACGGCCACTCCCCTGAATGGCTTCATCGGTACAGTCACCTATACCTGCACCGCAGGGCTGCCCTCGGGCGCGACCTGCACTTTCACGACCATCGACCCTACTTCCAGCTCGCTTGTGATTCAGACGTCGGCTTCCATGGCTGGCGTCCATGCCACCACAGTCATTGTGACTGGTACAAGCGGCGCAGTATCGAGCTCAACGGCTGTGAGCTTGGATATTACTTCCACGAACGAGAGCTTTACGCTTGCGCTTGCAAGTGGGAATCCCCAAGTGACCCAAGGGGCGAGCGCCAACGTGACCATTGCCCTCACCGGCACCAATGGTTTCAGCAGCCCCGTCACCTATACCTGCACCGACCCGGCGACCCAGTCGACATGTACTGGACCAGCCTCCGCAACGGCTGCAACCTCAGTCAGCTTCATGGTCACAACGGCCGCTCCAACGGTTGCGGCAAAGCAAAGTTCCACGCGCATTTTCTATGCCCTCCTGCTTCCTGGGCTGCTTGGGATATTTTTCGTGGTTCCCTCACGCAAGCGTTCGTTACACGCAATGCGGCTACTGGGACTGATCGCTGTATTAGGTGTTTCCACTATGTGGGTGGCGTCCTGCGGTGGCGGCAGCGGGGGCTCGAAGAACGGCGGAACTCCTCCCGGGACGTACACAATTACCGTAAGTGGCACAACCGGCGGCGCGAATCCCATCACCGCCCAGACCACGTTTACTCTCACGGTCGTGCAGTAGACGCGCACCGTGCAAAACTTTAAGGCGCTCCGATTATCCCGGAGCGCCTCTTCTTTTCCCCGCGCTTGAATCGATCCCCGAATTGCTCAGGCTGTCATTTTCTTCAGCGCCACATCCTGTCGGAACCGCGCCGGGGTCGTTCCCGTCATCCTGCGAAAGATGCGCGTGAAGTGGCTCTGGTCGGCGAATCCGCACTCCGCCGCGATCATGGCCAGAGTCCACTCCGGATCGCGCAGCAGGTCGCATGCAGATCGCACCTGCAGCCGCTGCTGGTACTCGCCCGGCGTTCGACGCTCCATCTTGCGGAAGACTCGTGCCAGGTGCACCGGATGTACTCCTGCCTCCCGTGCTAGCTCGCTCATGCGAAGAGGCTCGCGAAACCCTTCGTGCAAACGCTCCTTCACGCGGCCAAACCAACTGGGAGCGGCCTTATCTCGCACTTCGAATCCTGCAATCGCTCCCAGCAGTTCCAGCACATAGGCATCGAGCACCAGCGGATCCGCGGTCTCTGTCTTGAACGCAGAATAAAGATGAAGTCCCGGCCACAGCATCGCTCCCACGCCGCGATCGAACGTCGTGCTCCGCGGCAATGAAACTCCCAGATGACGCAGGTTCGCTTCGCACAATTCAATGGTAAAAAACGACGCGCCCGCCGGTCCGATCACCGTAGAGTGTTCGATCCCCGCTGGATTGAACACCGCGGTAAACGGCCGTAACTCGTCGAGCCGCCCGCGATCGCCTTCCAGATAGTCGCCCCGCAGCACCACCGTGACGTACGCCAGTTCATGCTGGTGACGCGGTACACTTCTCGAACACGGCTGGCAGAGTTCGGAAAGTACTACCTCGCCGGTACGCAGCCGCGCCTGGATCGGAGAATAAAACTCCCCTTCCCGCAAATGGCTTCCGGGATTCGCAGCATCGGGCACGGTCATAAGACGACGGCCCGCTGGATTTGTCACCCGCAGAGGTGTAGGCGTTCATGTTTAATTTGTTCAAGACGCCCGCTATCGCCGCAGGCTAATCTGTCTCCAACTCAATCGGGAGGGTTCTATGAAGAATGTTCTATGCAGTGTTCTGGTCTTGCTTGCGTGCCTCGCCCTGTTGGCCGCTGCGCCCGACCCGAAAACGCCCAAGCCGCAATATGACGAAAAAGGCGAACTGCTACGCCCGCCCGACTATCGCGAATGGATGTTTCTTTCCGCCGGATATGGCATGAACTACAGTCCCGAGCCCGGCGGCCACGAGATGTTCACGAATGTTTTCGTCCAGCGCTGGGCCTATGACGAATTCGTGAAATCGGGCAAATGGCCCGAACAGAGCATGTTCGTCATCGACGAACGTGACACCGCCAGCCGCAGCTCCATCAACCAGAAAGGCCACTACCAGACCGATCTCATGGGCCTTGCCGTCGAGGTCAAAGACTCCGCGAAGAATCCCGACAAGTGGGCCTACTACGCTTTCAACGGCGATGATCAGGTCGCCGCCGGGAAGGCCGCCGGAGCTATGCCCAAAGGCAACGGCTGCTGGTCCTGCCACGACGCACACGCCGCAGTCGAACACACCTTCGTCCAGTTCTATCCCACGTTGAAAGTAGTCGCGAAAAAGTTCGGCACCTACAACGAATCTCGCGAACAAGTCGCGGACTCTAAGTAAACACTCAGGGCTTATCGAGTCGCCATCAGACCAAGTTCCTGATAGGCGCCCTGTAGAGCTGCGGACTCGCCGTAGAAGTCGTAGTTCCCTGCATGATGCGTCGCCACGTGCAACAGACCGTTCGCCATGAATTTCACGTTCTTGATCGCTCCTGCGGGAAACACGACGTGATCGCAACGGCCTTGCGGATCAAAGCTATTGACGCAATCGAACCTAGCGGTACCGTCCGCGCTCAGAACGAGCACTCCGACGCAGTAGGCCTGCTGCATGGTTCCATTACTGGCGAAGACAATGTGCCGGTGCTCCAAAACGAACTTCTTAAGTTGCGCTTCGGCGACCTCCCGTTGCTGCTCTGCCTGGATTTGCGAGCGCATCGACACAAGTTCGGTACGCGCCGGGTAATAGGGAATCAGTTTGTTCAGATCATCAATCGCCGAGATGTAGTTCTTGCTGGCTCTCGCATCTGAGATTCGTTTTCCCATCGCGCTTAAAACGTTGTGCTCAATCTCGGCACCCTGTGGATTGCCGCTTTGCGTGAGCTGCCGGGCCCAATAGAGTGCACAATCGCTAGCCGGTTCGATGAGGCGTCCAGAATCCAGATCGAGCCGAGCTCGTTCAATCATGGCCACGCTAGGATCGGGAGGCAGCGTCTGAGTTGCCGCGGCATTCGTCTGAATCGCCGACGCTTGAGATGTCTTAGCCTCTCGGTCTGCAAGCTTTTGCTTTAACAGAGCGTCTTTCTGCGGGTCGTACCGCTGGGGAGGCGCAGGAGCGGGTTCTACGGGATAAAGCTTGACGGGCTCCGGCGTGATTGGTTCAGGTTGAGGGACAGGCCTGGGATTAGGATCCGGATTCCCTGTGCTCATCGCTGTCCACGTCCGTGCCCATAGAGTTCCTTGTGGCTCGGGAAGGCTGGCGACTGCGTTCGAGACCGTGCGAAGCAACCAGCATTGGTCATCTGCGGTGTGAGTCTTTTTCTGGCCGAATTGTTCAAAGCGCTGCTGGTCCTGCTGGCTCAGGCTTGCTGCGAACCGCTGCGTTATGTTGTTCTCTTCACTCCTGTCCAAGGTGACACTCGGCGTGTTCTCTGCGCCAGCCACAATCGCTCTATCTCGTGCTTTGGCAAAGTCACGGTATTCCTCGGAAGGCATATAGGTAAAGGCAATCTGCATGCGGCCGCTGGATACCAGAGCCGAGCACCTCGCGTCACCCAGACGCGACATCATTTCGGCTTGCGCCACGTAGTAGGCGCGCAGATTGGTGTCATCGAGACTGGAAAGCCCCCTCGCCAAGAGAGCTTGGTTTAACTGATCCAGATTCTCCGGCGCGACCTGGGTCCTGAGAGCGAGATACTTCTGTGATTTGTTCAGCTCCTGCGATTCGTCGTATTCCGACATCTCGCTCGCCGTGATAAACCGTTGGAAGACCGTTCCCCATGACTCATGCGGGTCGAAACCGACGTTGGGCGTGGGCATCAGAATGGCCAAAAGGGCAACAGGAAACACGGAGAGTTGGCGAGCGTTTTCGAGCCAGCCCCAGAACGCGCCGTGGCTGGCCCGCTTATCCGCATTGACGATTGCCTTGTAGATGCTCTTGCCCTGTTTGGTCCTGAATATACGGTCAAGGGATTTGTGTATTTTCCGTGGCGAACTCAGCATCAGGGGTTCGGCATTGACTAGCTTGCCGTCTGGACCGACCCGGAACAGCAGCCCCCGGTCCTGATGCTCCGGAGCCTCCAAGCCGTGGACCGCCATGGCACACTTGGCAGCTTCCCACCGTCGAGACGTGTCGAATTCCCCCTTGCTTGCAGGCGGCATGATGAAGACAGCCTTGCTGAAAAGCCCTTCCCGCCTGAGCGTGTCCATCTCCCATACAGTGCCGTCGCGATCTGAGGGTACGATGAGAATGCCCTTGGCTCGCCTCATCAGGTTCACAATATCGGCCTGCCAGTGTTCGTCCTCAGTCAAGATTCTTCCAGCTCCGATTGCTTCGCCCGGCCTACCCAATGCAATCAGCGGAGCGCGGCTGCCTACCGCCAAGGTGACGTAACTCTCTAGATCATCCGTTACCTGTCGCTGCCCGACCCATACGCACTTCCTCCTTACTCGGAGGTACAGAGGAACATGCAACTTCCCTGTGGTTTCAAAGGCTCGAAGGTAAAGATAGAAGTCCGGTACTCGCGCAGCGGGATCGCTGCGCAACGTGGTTAGGATCTTCTGTCCAGTGGAGTCGTAGTCCTTCTGGCGCAATTGAAGCCGTCTTCCCCGCAGCCATTGGCTGAAAAGCAGCAGAAGCAGCGCGATCGTCCCGACGACCCAACGTCCACCGAACGTATCGATAACCTTCTGCGTCAGCAGGGTCGCTCCCGGCCTCGCGGCCTCAATCACGGGCCCAAACAGCGTACTTCCAAGCATGCTGCTGACCCATAGGGCCAGACCCGCGCCGAAAGTGAGTCCGCCGCGCAACATCCAACGCTTTGCGCGATCCCATGGGCTGTCGAACATGATTGCGGTCATAAGCACCTCCCCGCACCAGATACACTCTGTCGACTCGGATGGGGCCCCAAAAAACCGCCGAGCAGAAGGCCGGCGGCGATAGTGGAACGATTTTGCCCCGGAACGTCCGTTTTTGCCAGCACTATTGTTGCGAAACCGTCCGGATGTCCGGCCGCACTCCCACCAACGGAGCACGTTGTTGAATTGTGATTTCGGGAGGCAAAACGTTACGCCGTTTGGAACTATTACTCTTCGATCTTCGATTTTGCATTTTCCACCCCATCTGCGACACTGACTCTGGCTACCGACGACTAGCTACCGAATTCGCGATGGGCCGCATCCACGTACTTTCCGAGACTGTCGCCAACCAGATCGCCGCTGGCGAGGTTGAGGCGTTTTGCGGGCGTGACCCTGAGCGACGCGAAGGGGTGAGCCCGCAGCCGAAATCCCGAGCGAGGCGAGGGATCTCATCGCATGGGTAAGATCCACGTACTCTCCGAGACGGTCGCCAACCAGATCGCCGCCGGCGAGGTTGAGGCGTTTTGCGGGCGTGACCCTGAGCGACGCGAAGGGGTGAGCCCGCAGCCGAAATCCCGAGCGAAGCGAGGGATCTCATCGCATGGGTAAGATCCACGTACTTTCCGAAACTGTCGCCAACCAGTCCTTCTGGCGAGGTCATGGAGTAAAGATGCTCGAGAACTCCCTCGACGCCGGCGCAACCCGCATCAAGATCAGCGTCGAGGCCGGCGGCAAGAAGTTCATCCAGATCACCGACAACGGATGCGGCATGGTTCGCGACGACGCCATGCTGGCCTTCGAGCGCCACGCAACTTCGAAAATCAAAAATGCGGAAGACCTACTAAGCGTAGCGACCCTCGGATTTCGCGGCGAGGCCCTGCCCTCGATTGCGTCTGTTTCCCGCCTGCATCTCGAAACCCGTGCCGCGGACGATCCTGCCGGTACGGTGATCGAGATTAACGGCGGAAAAATTGCCCGCGTCGAAGAAGCTGGACTTCCCCTCGGAACTTCGATCACCGTCCGCGATCTCTTTTTCAACGTTCCCGCTCGCAAGAAATTTCTCAAAGCCGAGTCGACCGAACTGTCGCACATCGCGTCGCTGGTCACGCACTATGCGCTGGCGCATCCCGAAAAGCATTTCGAGTTGCACTCCGCCTCCAATGCCATGCTGGTCGCGCCTCCGGTGGCCGGATACAGCGAGCGCGTCTACCAGGTCTTTGGCAAAGAAACCCTAGACCAGTTGATTCCCGTAGCCTCGCGCCAGGCGCTCGAGCGCGTCGGCTTGCCCCAGCCTCCCCCGTGGCGCAGAGCGAAGGAATGTGGCGCGGGCAAACCCGCCCGCGAGACAGCCGGAGGCGAAGAAGCTGTCGAACACGAACCGGAGATTTTCGGCGAGATGCACCTCCATGGCTTCGTCTCCAAGCCTGAAATCCAAAAGCTGAATCGCAATTCGATTTTCATTTTCGTCAACGGACGCCTCATCCGCGAC
The DNA here is from genome assembly GCA_963722365.1 of uncultured Acidobacteriaceae bacterium. Lineage (GTDB taxonomy): Bacteria > Acidobacteriota > Terriglobia > Terriglobales > Acidobacteriaceae > Sulfotelmatobacter. The sequence goes on along the minus strand of CAVRLM010000007.1, from coordinate 765,034 downwards.
CGCCTCGTGCAGCACGCTCTGACCGAAGCCTATCGCAATATCATTCCGCCCAGCGTCTATCCAGTAGTCCTGCTATTTCTCGAAATGCCCGCTGCCGAAGTCGACGTCAACGTACATCCTTCGAAGACGGAAGTGCGCTTCCGCCAGCAGAGTGTGATGCACGACTTCGTGCGCGACTCCGTGCGGGCGGCGCTGATGAAGGCGCGCCCGGTGCCGCAATTCATGACCGAGATTCACGCGCACGCCACGGCGAGCCAGTCCCTCACACCCGGTGCGATCACACCCGGCGCGGTGTGGGAACCATCGTCGGGAGATGCTGGGCTTCCGGCCCCAGGCGTTCGTCTTCCGGAAGCCAGATGGCGAGAACCGGAAGCTGTTGTTTCCGGCGGCTTCGCACTGCAAGCCCCTGTTCCGCCGCCGGTTTCCCAACACTTTCAATTTGAAGGCGGAATCGCCGTCGAGGCCAACGCGGCTGTCTCACTGGCGCGACCAGTCGAAATCATCCCCGACAACGGCTGCGCTCCCGCGCTCGACGTCAATGAGGAAGAGCCGACCCTGTCGTCTCTGGGAACCCTCAAGCCGTTAGGACAAATCCGCAATTCTTTCATCCTCGCCGTGAACGAAGATGGCCTCTGGATCGTCGACCAACATGTCGCCCATGAGCGCGTCCTTTTTCGAACGAGTGCTGAAGCAGCGCGCGGCGCAGAAAGTTGAAAGCCAGCGCCTGCTCATGCCGATCGTGCTGGACTTGTCTCCCGCGCAGCAGGCGGTATTTTCCGAAATCTCCGACGAACTGCAGCACAACGGATTCGAAGCTGAACCCTTCGGCGCCCGCAGCGTGGCCGTGAAAGTCGCTCCCGCAGGCGTGGACGCCGCAGCCGTCGAGCACATGTTGCATGAACTACTCGACCAGTTCTCACGCGAAGAACAATCGCTGAACCTCGAAAAAATCCGCGCCCGCATCGCTGCTTCCATCGCATGCCATGCGGCCATCAAGGTCAACATGCCCCTCGAGCAGAACAAAATGGACTGGCTCCTCGCGGAACTGGCCAAAACTGACCACCCCATGTCCTGTCCTCACGGCAGGCCGGTCGTTCTAAGGTATTCTGTAAAGGACATTCAAAAGGCCTTTAAGAGAATCTAGCTCTCAGCTGTCAGTTCTCAGCTCTCAGTGAAATCAAGAGAGTTGTTACCGTTAGTTGAAAGCTGACAGCTGATAGCTGTCTTTATGACTGACCTCGAACTCCAGCAGCTCCGCCGCGAAAAATGGCGTCTCGATGGCAAGCCCATCCGGACCATCGAGCAGGCGCGCGCATTTCTCGAGGAGGTCGGCTTCTGCCTGATGTATCCGAAACGCCCGCCGCTACTCGTGCCGACGTTCATTGGTGCGTTCGTCGGCTCCGAGGACCGCTTGCCCGGCTGGCAGCACGCTTTTAAAGATCCACGCGCAGCTGAGGCGACAGAATTGATGGTCCGCTTGCTGCGCGAGCGCACGGCGTTCGAGGCCAATCTCTTCGAAGAGAACAACGGCTTCCTGGTGTCGGCGTCAGCGTTTCCTTATTTGTACGCGCTCATCGGCGAGCGCAATCCCAAGCAGGCGCCCAAGGCCGGATCGCGCTCTCCATATTCCGCGCTGGCCTGCGATGCCTTCGAGTTGATTCGCCGCGATGGTCCCATTTCGAAGCAGAAGTTGCAGGAAGCACTCGGCGGCAGTGTCTCGCTCGCCGCGCTCGACGGCGCATTGGCCGAGTTGTGGTCCAAGCTCCGCATCACCCGCGTCGACTACAAGGCGAGCGAAGGATCAGTCTGGGATGTCCTCTACCGCTGGGCTCCCGATGCCGTCAAAGAAGGCGTCGGCCTGTCGGTTCAGGAGGCGCTCACCGCGCTGCTCTCGAAGTATATTGACTGCGTCATCGCGATCGAACAGGCGGACCTCGAAATCTTCTTTGGAAATTTCATCGCGCGCTCGAAGGTGAAGGATGCCGTCAACGCCCTCCTGGCCGCCCGCGAACTAAGCTTCGTGCACATAAGCGGACAATCGATGCTGCAGATCACGCCGGAGAAAGTCGTCACGGTTCCTGCTCCTGAACCGCGTCACGCGACTCGGATCAGAAGGTGAGATGGGATAAGACCATCGGCGATTCAGGGTTTGCGATTCTGCCTGCACTCTTCGCGCATGAGTATCTGAATCAGCTTTTGCATGAGATCGATGAATCAGCGCCACGTCGAAGTCGCGCCGGCATTCGGCACGCCCTCAGTCTGCCTCCGGTGACGGCAGTGGCCCGTGAGCCGCAAATGATCGAATTGGCGCGTCAGGTTTTAGGGCCCGAAGCGTTTCCATTTCGTGCCACGCTCTTCGACAAGTCGCCCACCGCAAACTGGCTCGTGGTGTGGCACCAGGACACAGCCTTGCCGTTGCGCGAGCGGATCGACCGGCCCGGCTGGGGACCGTGGTCGATCAAAGAAGGAATCGACTACGCGCACGCGCCTGCAACCGCACTGAGCCAGGTGCTCGCGTTGCGTGTAAGCTGTGACGATTCGACCGCGGAGAATGGTCCTCTGCGAGTGCTGCCCGGTACGCACACGCTGGGGGTGCTGACTGACGACAGCATCCACGAGCTGGCGACGCAAATTGCGCCTGTGGATTGCGTGGCGCCGAAAGGTGGCGTTGTCGCGCTGCGTCCGTTGGTCGTGCACGCATCATCGAAGTCGCAGATCGAAATGCCACGAAGAGTCCTGCATATCGAATATGCTGCGTCCGAGTCCATCGCGAAACCTCTGCAATTGGCAGTCGCATAGATCGCCGTGACCGCACCCTTCACCGATTCCCCGACCTATCGCGGGCGCCTCGCCCCGTCTCCTACTGGCTTGCTCCATCTCGGACACGCCCGCACATTTTGGGCTGCAGCGCAACGAGCGGCTGAGCATCACGGCCAGCTTATCTTCCGCAACGAAGACTTGGATTCGCGACGCTGCCGTCCTGAGTTCGTGCAAGCGATGCTCGACGATTTAGGCTGGCTCGGCATCGAGTGGGCCGAGGGCCCGGACTGCGGCGGCCTTTCGGGTCCGTATGCTCAGAGCGAACGTCGGGGATACTATCTCGAAGCGTGGCGGAAGCTGCGCGATCTCGGCATGATTTATCCCTGCACGTGCTCGCGGAAAGACGTAGCGCAATCCGCGGGAGCGCCGAATGATTTCGACGATGAGCCCGTCTATCCGGGAAAATGCCGGCCGCAGAGAGAGCAGCGGAGATCCGCTACGCCTGACCGGATCGAAGACCCGGTCCCACACAATCAACTCGAGCCTGCGGGAGTGAACTGGCGATTCCTAGTTCCCGACGGCGAGGAAATCTCTTTCACCGATCTGCACCTCGGGCGGCAGCGGATGATCGCGGGGCGGGACTTCGGAGACTTCATCGTGTGGCGCAAAGACGATATTCCTGCCTACCAGTTGGCGGTTGTGGTCGATGACGCCGCCATGGGCATCACTGAAGTCGTACGCGGAGCAGATCTGCTGAAGTCCACAGCTCGGCAGATTCTCTTGTTTCGCGCGCTCGGGCTGCCCGCTCCCAACTACTATCATTGCGACCTGATCCGCGACGAAGCCGGCGTGCGGCTGGCAAAGCGTCACGATGCCCTGAGCATTCGCAAACTGCGCGAGTTGGGATGGACTCCCGAGCAAGTGCGCAGCGCCGCAATCTGAGCTCTCATGCGCAGCAAACGTTCCCCGAATTATGTGGAAACAGCCGCCTTCGGCTGTCCCGCGAGCGAAGCCAGCGGGCCTCTGAGCCACTCCCGCCCTATCAGTGCACCCACGAGCACCGTGTACAATCTTTAACTTCGCATGACCGACGCACCCAAAGACGGCCGGCCCGCCAGAAAGCTGACCATCGCCATCGACGGCCCGGCGGGCGCGGGCAAGAGCACCATCGCCTCACGACTCGCCCGCAAGCTCGGCTATGTGAACCTGGAGAGCGGTGCCATGTATCGCGCTTTGGCGCTCAAGGCTATCGATCGTGACGCTTCATTCGATGACGAGGCCGCCCTCGTGAAGCTCGCCGAAAGCTCCCGCATCCAACTCGAGCCCACCATCGGTGGTAACCGCACCCTGCTCGACGGGCGCGACGTTTCCTCCCGTATCCGCGAGCGCGATGTCTCTGAAGCCGCTTCGCGCATCTCCGTGCATCCCAAGGTCCGCGAGTGGATGGTCGCCCATCAGCGCGAGATGGGCGCCGGTGGCGGCGTAGTAATGGAAGGCCGCGACATTGGAACGAAAGTTTTCCCCGATGCCGATCTGAAGATTTTTCTGGACGCCGATCCAGTCGTGCGCGAGCAGCGCCGCATGGAGCAAAACAAGATCAAAGGTGATGTCGCCGCTGGTGTAGCTGAAGAACTCCGCGAACGGGACCGCCGCGACCGCACCCGCGCCGCATCTCCGCTCGTCGCAGCCTCCGACGCCGTAGTAATCAACTCAACGGCGTTGTCCGAAGACGAGGTCCTGGCCCGTGTCGAGGAATTAGTGAAACAGAAAAATGCGCCCGTCGAGGATTGACGAATAGCCTCTGTGTCCCTCCGTGTCCTCCGTGGTGAAAGGGTTCTGAACCACAGAGAACGCGGGATTTATTTCAGTTCTCCGTAGGCTCCACCTTTACCTTTGGCGCGGGCAGCGCCTTCCCAGCCTTCCCGGTACTCGGAGGCTCCGGCGGTTTCGGCGGCAACGCACTCGCCTTCCGAATCTCGATCCCGTCGTGCTCGTTGTTCAGCACAACGTGCGACGACGCATTGCCCACACTGCCGCTGGCTTTCGACTCGCGGTCATCGTTATTGATCTTCAACTCCGGGAAGTCCGACTGAATCTCGCCATCGCGCGTGCGGGCATCCAGACGGAATCCTGCCTTGTCGGGCACGCTCAACTGGATGCCGCCATTCCGGCTGTCAATCTGCACGTTGCCCAGCGATCGCATCCCAACTTCAATCGCGCCGTTATCATTCTGCAGGCGTACATCACCCGAAACCTCGTCGAGCCGAATGTTTTTCGACCTCGTGGTTAATCGCAGCGGCCCGGTGATCTGCTCCGCGTGCAGTTCGTCGGAATCAAGATCCAAATTGCCCTCGATCCGCGAAAACTCCATGTCGGTGCGTGAAGACTTGAATGTCACCGTCTTCGTAATTCGTGCCAGCTTCACGCTCTCCTGGAATTCGCCTTCCAGCTGTACTCCGCCCTTTATATCCGCAACGGAAACTTCGTTCACCCGGCCCTGCACATGCACGTCACCGGTAACCTGCTCGATTTTCACCGAGCCTTTTTCCTGGCTCACTTTCACATTGCCCACTACATCTTCAATGCTCGTGTCAGAGTGCTGCGCCGAGATGTCGATCGTGCCCTCGCGCCCCACCAGGTTCACATCGCCGCGCTTGGAAATAATCGTGACTGGAACCTTGCGCGGAACGGAAATGTCGAGGTCGGTTTCCACCGAGCGATCGCCAGCGCCCTCCGCCTTGGCATCGACCGTGACCAGCCCGCCAATCGTCGTAATCGTCGGCTTGGTTTCGGTGTTGTACTTGTCCGCGTCGTTCTGGTTATCGGCGCCCACGCGCTTGCGGACGACGACCGTAATCTTGTTGTCGTCCGAGGCGTGCACGCTGATCGCGCCGCGCGTGTCGAGAACCTTAAGAGTGGCTCCCGCGGGGAAGTCCTGCTCCAGATGATCGTTGAAGTTATAGTTCTGGCCGAAAATGCCGTTGAAGTCACCATCGTCGATGTTGATGTTGTCGCGCAATCCCGACCAGTTGACCCGCTCCAGTTGCGTCGCGATCAAACCGAAGACCACGATCATCACAACTAGAACGATTCCCCCTCCGCCAATCCCCGCGGCCCGTGTCCCTTCGCGCTGGGCCTTCTGGTGCTCGAGCAACTTGATCACGCCCCAGAAAATCAGCAGAACCGGCCAGTAGTTGGCGAACAAGTGAGCCAGGCGTCCCAGCGACAACACGTGCATGGTTCCCAGCAAGCAAACGGTGCCGATCACAATCAGGACGAACGGTCCTGCAATCGAACGCTGACGTCGTATCGGCGGTGGCGCGCCCGGTGGAAGTCCCGGAGTCATCACTGGATTAGACATGGTTCACCTCGCCAGATGAGGCTGCCTGCTCTGGGTTCTGCGACGGCACCGGTGGCGCCGGTGGTGGCGGAACGCTGGGGGTTACTCCTGGTGGCATCACCGGTGGCAACGGCCCGATATGTCCTTCAGACGAAGCATTGCTTTGCAACAGTTTGACCACTCCAATCACCAGCAGAATTGCCGGCCAGGTTCGGTGAAACTCCACGCCAGACACATTGTCCAGCAGGAATAGCACGCCAAGCGTTACCAGGATCGCCGGACCCATCAGCTTGCGAGTTCGGCAGTGCTCGCAGACGCAATACGGACGGTAGCCGCCCAACAGTCCCCAGTGCTTGGCAAACAGCCACACGCCCAGCACGATCAAAATGATCGGCCAGAAGCGATGCAGGCTGAAGTCAAATACCGTGTTGACCAGGAAGAGTACACCGAGCCCGATCAGAATGGCGGCTGCGGCGGGAACTTTCGTGGTCTCGATTTTCTCTCCCGTGCCAAACGTCGAAGCCAGCCCGAATGGGTCCGGAATCGGCTCGCCCGCCTGAATGGCCCTGGCCGTACGGATGGCATCGATGATCTGGTACACCCAGAAAAAGCCAAGAAAAATTCCCAGCGCAGTGTCCGCTTGCCACGGCAGGTCCGACGACAAACCGACGATCGCCAGCACCACGATTCCGAGATGCGCCAGACCCTTTGCATATTGGCCGCAGTACACTGCGCCCAAGCCAAGTGGGATGGCACCCAGAATTCCAGCCACCGTCGGATTCGGCCCAGCATTCACTGGCGGTCGCGGAACCGCTCCTGCTCCGCCCATCGGCGGATATACCGTCTGCTCCGGCGGAACAAATCCCGCAGCTGGAGCCGTGCCCTCCAAACGTGCGGCCAGGCACGATTCGCAATAGATCACTCCGCGGACGTCGCGGGTGCATTGGTTACAAAGTGGCTTTCCGCATGTGCGGCAGAAGGCCACCGCAGCAGTGTCGCTGTGAGTGGCGCAGTTCATACGAACCTCCTGTACGTGGTCACCGACACTACAGGCAGTTCCTGGAGAGATGGACCCTGAGGAGCGCTGGCCAGAATGAGATGATTATCCGTCTGGCTGTAGTTGCGCTCCTGCTTCTGCTCGGGCTGTTGTGTTGTGTCGTTCTTGTTGTCTTGCTGTTTCGCCGGCCGCGATTGCTTCAGGCCAGGTTCGGCGGGAGCCACCGTGCGCTTGATCTCGCGCACCCGCGACTCAACTTCGTAAACGATCCGCACGTTCTCGTAGTAGTGCACCACGCGAGCTTGCGTCGCATAGTACGTGCGCCGGATAGCCGACGGACGCAGGCTGATTTGACTGATGTCCGCGGGTTTCACACCGGCTACCGTTAGTCCTACCGACAGCGCGAAGAAGGCCATGCCGAATGACATGGCAAAGCGCGGCTGGCGGACCGTAGCCCAGATCGGTTCCAACACCGAGGCCTGCACGCGCTCCCACCACGAAATCTGCGGCTGGACCGACCGTGTCGGGACTCGCAGGCGCTGGGTGTCAACGCCCGTCGTGGATGCCAGGATGTTATTCACCAGGCTTGCTGGAGGCTCCGCCTCCGTCAGACCTTTCAGCCAGTTGCGGCCCGCCTCGGCATCGGCGAACAGCGGACCGCACGCCCGGCATATCCGGACATGGGCCTGGAAGCGGTCGAGTGCGCTCCCACTCAGAACGCCGTCAATGGCATCCGTGAGCAGGCTTTCGAACTCGTTACACTGCATTCCGTTGCTGGTTTGGTCTGGCATCACATCACCTGCCTATAGGTACGTTGTAAGAGCCGCGCAAGTTCCGCTCGACCCCTATTTATTCGTGATTTCACGGTACCCTCCGGAACCTTCAAAACGGTGGCAATTTCGCGATAGTCCATATCCTGTAAGTCCCTTAGAATCACTGCTTCCCGTAGTTCTGGCGATAGCTTGGCCAAGGCCCCGTGCACGGTCTCCGAGACCTCCCGGCTCCGCACGTGGGCGTCCGGGGGGGCATGCTGGTCCGGGATTTGCTCGCTCAGGGGCTGGGCGTCCTCGTGATCGGACGCCGCAGTGTCCATCGAATCGGTCATCCGATCCTGCTTGGTCTTGCGGAAATGGTCCACCAGCAGGTTCCGCGTAATGGTCGTCACCCAGGTCACGAACGCTCCCTTCCCAGGGTCATAGCTGGAAAGGGTGCGGTACATCTTGATGAAGACCTCTTGGGTAAGGTCTTGGGCATCGTCCGACGATCCCGCGAAACGGTAACAGATGTTGTAGATACGCCGATTGTAGGTCTGCACGATTTCCTCCCAGGCGGCGGCGTCCCCGGCAATACATCGCCGGACCAGCATCGCAACGACCTGGACGTCTTCCACTTGCTCTCCCCGGAAATCTGCTTAAACCTTGAGACTTTCGCTTGGACGACCGAACCTCTGAGACTTCCTCCAAGCACTACCCACTAGACAGTACGTGTTTGTGCCCGTTGAAGTTCGCGGACCGGTCCGGCCATCAGTGTGAAACAGGGCATTGTAGCAGTGCCCAGAACGCCCCCGGAGTGCTTGCCGACACACCGAACCAAAATGGCCTGAGTTTGTGCACGTCCAGGTCTATGACCCGGACAGGCCGAGCACCGCTCGGATGCTCAGCCCTCGTGAGTATCCACCAGGCTCCTTGCTGGGTCAGCTTCCGCAAGCATCCAGCCGCTGGTCACCTCTCCCAAAGGCGTCATCCCGAGCGCAGCCGTTCTTCAGGCGGAGCGAGGAGCCTGCCCTGAGCGTAGTCGAAGGGATCTCGCGCGGACTGAGTTTCAAATGAGAAGACTGGAGCAAGAAATTTCGAATAGTGAGTTTGTGCGCGTCCAGGTCTATAACCCGGACAGGCCGAGCACCGCTCGGCTGCTCAGCCCTCGCCAGAATTCCCCGCGTCATTCACAGTAAAGCCGACCGCTCGCGCGAGCATGGCCCTGGACCCGTTGATCACCCTTGTTCTTTTCACCCGTCCCACGACTGTTTTGCTAGTATGGAGTCGAATCGGAATACCTCTTCGCAGGTGTTTTATGATTCCTATTTCTTCCACGATCTCCACTGATCTAACCTGGTCGAAGGTTTCCCATCGAACCTACGCGCTCGAAGTGAACCACCACGTCCTCGGCACACTAAGACGCCGCAACTTCTGGTCCTCCACCTTCTTCGCCGATACCCAGTACGGCCACTGGACTTTCCGTCGAGGACGCTGGTTTGGCGCGGGTACGCAGATTCTGGATCCAACTTCCACCCGGAAGATCGCAACCTTCCGCTCCGTATGGGGCAGCGGCGGCGGTACTCTCACCTTCACCGACGGCGACACCTACTGCCTGGAATGTGAAGGCTGGTGGCGCCCCGTCTGGCAGATCGCCGCGCCCAATGGCGAGACCCTGTTGCGCCTCCGCGCGCGTGAAAGAACGGTGGAACTGTCCGTCGCCTCTCTGCCCGGCAGTCGTTTGACGCAGTTGATCTTCTTCACCTGGTACCGCGCCTTGCAGACTGAAGAGGACGCCATGATCGAGGCCATCACCGCCTCCTAGGTACTCAGAAACCCGCCTGCCCTCTCCTGGGCGTCATCCCGAGCGCACGCGCTCTTCAGGCGGAAGCGAGGAGCCTGCCCTGAGCATAGTCGAAGGGATCTCGCTCAGGGGAGATACAGCTGCCTGGTACGAGGGTAATCTTGACCCAGCTATACAGGGATCCTATACTACCAACATAGGAATCCTATATAGCAGCCATGACTAAACAGATTCGTTCTAAAATCGCCCGCGGCAGCGCCGAACTCGCCATCCTCTCGTTACTGGCCGAGCAGCCTCTCTACGGCTTCGAAATCGCCCGGCAAATCGGCGAACGCACAGGCGGAGCCCTGAAGTTCACCCTCGCATCTCTGTACCCTTTGCTCTACGAAATGGAAAAACGTGGCTGGGTCGAAGGCCGCTGGCAAGCCAACCAAGCCGGTCGCGACCGCCGCTACTATCGCCTCACCCCCGGCGGACGCCGCCAACTCGCCCCCCTGCGTAAGGAATGGCGCACTTTCTTCCACGCGCTCGACACCCTTGCCGGAGTCAGCCATGCCTGATTGGAAAGAACTCGTTCGCCAGCGCATGTCATCAGCAGGGTCATCATGTGATCTTAAGGAAGAGATCATCGCCGAGCTGGCCGCCCACCTCGAAGAGACGTATGCAGCCGCGCTCTCGCAAGGCTCGACGGAAAAGGCCGCAGTCGAATTCGCTCTGCAAGAAGTAAATGATTGGCACGTTCTTGCTGCGAATATTCGTCAAGCCAAGTCAGAGGGAGGAATTGTGAACGATCGAACAAGAAATCTGTGGCTGCCAGGAATCGCTAGTCTCTTGGGCGCGAGTCTGCTGCTCTTAATCTTGCAACGCACAAGCTACCAGCCGCGTCTGATGTGGTTTGGACACATGGCGATGCTCTTTTACTGGCCGTGGCTAGCAGGGCTCCCGGCATTCGGAGCGTTGGGAGCGTACCTGTCGAAGCGCGCCCATGGCTCAAAGCGAACGCGGCTGGTCGCAGGATTATCTCCCGCTCTCGTTCTTTTCGCGACGTTTTGTGTGATCTTACCGGTGGGCGTGGCGGTCGACGGCTTTTCGCTCTTCCGCTTTACCTACTTCTGTCTCGCGGTGACCAACTGGGTCGTGCTCCCGGCCCTTGCTCTGCTACTCGGCGCCCTGCACTTCCTCAAGAATCTCTCGCCCAGAAGACGCAGAGCACCACTTAGAAGCCGAGTTTCATAATTGCCCGAGAATTGTGGAAGAGCGGCGCTTTAGCGCCGCGTAAAGCAGCCAACCCAACTGGGTCTTGAGCCCCGCCACACACTACTCCTTCGGCGCCACATACTCCTTCGGCTTCGCCGATCCCTCGCCGAAGAAGAACTGCTCCAACTGCTTCACGATCACTTCCTGATCCTCGCGCCGCGCCGGATTCAGCCGGTACTCATTCAGCAACATCTTGCAGTGCTCCGTCCACATCCTCCACGCTTCCTGGGAGACGTTGTCATACACCTTCTTTCCCAGGTCATTGTCGAACGGAGGTTCATCCAGCCCCGGCATCTCTTTCTGAAACTTCACGCAAAAAACATTGTGCGCCATAACTTCCCTCAATAATGAATTAGCTCCGAATCCAATAAGCAGTGTTTCCTTCGCGTACCTGAGCGTCCTTCGTGGTAAAAGGTTCTCAGTGCTTTCCTTAGTGCACCTTAGTGTTCTTCGTGGTAAAGATTCTCAGTGTTTCCTGGGCGTACCTGTGTCCTTCGTGGCAAAGGTTCTCAGTGCTTTCCTTAGTGCACCTTAGTGTCCTTCGTGGTAAAGATTTCAAAGGTTCTCAATTCCGGCCGACTTCCCGAATCTCCATACTCTGAATCAGCCCATCTCGAAATTCGTACACATGCTGCACCATCTGATCGCCCACGAGCTTGCCACTCTTATCATGCACGACCTGATGCACATCGATCGCGATCCGCCCATCCGCTTCAGGTGTAAACTTCTTCGGCTCGACCTTCGAATCCAGCATCTCGAACTGCCGCTTCCAGTAGGCGCGCACCGCCGCTTTCCCCAGCACGCGCCCGCTCTCCATCCCATTCGGCCAGTCGACGTTGTCCTGCAACGCGCTCAAGACGGTCTCAAACTCTCGCTGGTTGAATGCTGTATACATCCGGCGCAGCATCTCAATCTCAGCCGATACGGCCTGCACTTCCGCCATAAAACACCCAGAAGATTATCTTACACGCAGCTAGCCCGAAGGTTGCGCGGCAGAGTGGCGCCTTCAAAAGGAAAGAACTACTCCGAAAGGGAATACGACCAGTCCTTGATCCCAAATCCTTCGTCGTCAGGCCTGCGGAGCCTCCCCCTTGCGGCTCCGGCCCATCAACACTTACGGCTTGCCCGAGGCCTCGAATGCCGCGACAATCTTCAATCCGATTCGCATCAGAGAGAGTCAACGACCAGCGTCGCAGGATGCGCCCGAGTGGTAATCGGTGTGGTGGGCCCACCAGGATTTGAACCTGGAACCAACAGATTCCTCATCTACAACCAATAGCTAATGGTTTCAACGATTTCCCTGCTGTACATTGAGTCATAATCAGGCTGTTTTAGGTACGGTTGTTACAAAAGTTGTGACAAAAAGGTTTGTCGCAACGGAATGGTGCGCTGGAAAAACTACGCCTGCGAGCATGCAGGTTAAACAGTACAGACCACTCCGCCGCCACCCGTTATGATCCAACCCTCCACGAAAGACTGACGACGAAGATGCCCCAGCACGGGAGCGATGGGCGAAGGAACTGATTTGTCAAACAGTCGCCCACCGGACGCCCCCCGTACCGTCGAAGACCTTGAGCAGGAGATGCACGCGTTGTGCGAGCTGCAGCACGATGGCCTGCAGAGGGCAACGTTCCTGGGTATGACGGCAGATGAGGCGAAGGTGATCTGGGAGCGACGCAAGCACATCACGGCTCTCGTGGATCGGATTGCCAGGCTGAGAGCGGCGCAGTGGTCGTCAGTCTGGTCGCGTTCCGTGCAAGCAGTTCTTGATGGACGCGTAGGCTCTGCCCGTGCGTGCCGACAAGGCAGCCGCTCGCAGCACATCCAGCTCCTTAACCGGCGTACTGAACTGCGATGCGCCACAGTCCAAACAGATCAGGATCTTCGGAAACGTCAGGACGCCGGGATAGGCAAGATGTTCGGGACCGGAGAAGTGAATCAGCAGCTCCGAAGCGAATTCTCCCTCATTAAGGGACGAGCATAGTGTGCAGGACATAGAGCACACTCCTCTGCTGGTCGAATTGTACGCTAACGGACAAATGGCTGTCCGTTAAATTACCGACCGAAGAGATCGTGGCCAAGTTGCGATCGCGTCGTACAATGGCTCAACGGAACTTCAATCCCTGCGTCCTTCCCGGAGACTCAGATGGACAACACTACAAATGACGAAAGCAAGAAGCCAAGCACAACGCTGCCGGGCGTGGTGCAGAAGGTAATCCCGTCCCCGCATCCAAGCGTGCCGGAGAAGGCCGAGATCGAGGTCAAGGGGGCCGACGATCTGTACCGCGAGATCCGCGTGGACAATGTCCTGACTGACAAAGACGGGAAAAAGGTGAGCCTAAAAAAAGGCGCAGAGGTTGATGTCACCATTCAGGCGGACGAGGAAGACACGACCAAGCATTGATCGGGGGTGTGGCAATGAAAGAAATCCCTCCGAGGTAATTGTCCTTCCTCTCTTCGGTAGCGATGATGGCGCGTAGTGTCCTCTGATCCTTTGTACGATGCCGTATCGACAAGGAAACGGCCCTCAACTACACTGCGTAGTAGGGGCTTGTGGCAACGCTTTAAGAGAAGGTGCAAACGGCATGGCTACCGTCTCTCGTATTGTCCGCGTTCTCGTAGTCGAGGACTTTGATCCCTTCCGGCAATTTGTGTGTTCGACGATCGAGACTAGATCTCACTTGCAGATCATCGGCGAAGCGTCGGATGGATGGGAAGCGGTGCGCAGAGCCGAAGAACTCCAGCCGGAACTAGTGCTGCTGGATATCGGGCTGCCTTCGCTCAATGGACTCGCGGCGGCTCAGCGGATTCGCAAGGTCTCCCCAAAATCGAAGATCATTTTCGTGACCCAGGAATCCTCCGCCGATGTTGTGCAGGCGGCTCTCTGCACTGGTGCAAGTGGTTACGTCGTGAAGACAGACGCAAACCAGTTACCAACCGCTGTGGACGCAGTTCTTGAGGGCAGGCAGTTCGTCAGCGCCGCATTGTCGGCGCGAGGGGTTACGACGCAATCACTTCCCGTCAGTGCGGACTAGGCAGCCGCAGGCCGGGCGGGCATCACGATCGGTGGGTGGCACCGATCTTCGGCATACCCTGAATACAACCTTGCGCCGGGATGGAGTCGATCCTGGAGTGAGGTCAAGGATTCTTGGACAGTCTGGAACGGCGTTGGCGATGTTTACGACCATCCCGATGTCAGCGACTTCGAGCAGCCCCTGGCCCTTGTGGCAGTTAGGTTGTTACAAAGTGCTACAAAAAACGCATCGACGGAGTGAAGATTTGTCAACTGTATGGGGTGTGGTGGGCCCACCAGGATTTGAACCTGGAACCAACAGATTATGAGTCTGCTGCTCTAACCGTTGAGCTATGGGCCCGCGACCCTCAATCTAGCATATCCCGCAGACCCTCACGCCTGACCTCGCCCAGATAACGCAGTTTGGAAATGAGTGACCAAGACTCGTGGGGCGTCATCCCGAGCGCGACTGAATCGCACGACAGGCAGCGCATCTCGAGCAGACGTAGCCGGGTGCCCCATTTTTCGCGTCCCTTACGAGAACTGGGGATTTTTCCAGTCGCCAGTTTAAGCGACCGACTGACTACTGGCTACCGACCACTGGCTCCTGTCCCTAAACCGCCCGCTCCGACCCCAACCCCGTATTCGACCGCACCAGCAGCTCGTTGAACTTATGCTGCGACGTTGGTTCATGACTCACCAGCGTCCCCACAATCGCCCCCACAAATCCCAGCGGAATACTCAGAATCCCAGGATTCTCCAGCGGAAACCATGCCTTCGCCTGGATCAAATGTCGCGCCGTCCCAGTCACCGTTGGCGGATCAATCGCCATCAAACTCGGACTTACCAGGATCAGTCCAATCGACGCCAGCAATCCCACCGCAAGTCCCGTGACCGCGCCCGCCGTATTAAACCGCCGCCAGAAAATCGACATCACAATCACCGGAAGATTCGCCGACGCCGCTACCGCAAACGCCAGCGCCACCAGGAACGCCACGTTCGCCGTCGGGCCCAGCACGATGGCGATCGCAATCGCAATCGCCCCAATCACGAACGCCGAAATGCGCGCCACCATCACTTCCTCGCCTGGCCTCCGCTCCACTCCGTGATGAATTACGTTAGTCCAGAAGTCGTGCGAAAACGAGGTCGTCGCGCTGATCGTCAACCCCGCCACCACCGCCAGAATCGTGGCAAACGCAATCGCAGAAATGAACGCAAAGAAGACCGATCCCGCCAGTGCGTTCGCCAGCAACGGCGCACTCATGTTCGTCCCGCCGTGTCCCTTGATGAAGTCCGGTCCCACAATCGTCGCCGCTCCGAATCCCAGGAACGTCGTCATAATGTAAAAGCTGCCAATCAACACCATCGCCCACACCACGCTGTGGCGCGCCGTCTTCGCATCCGGCACCGTATAGAACCGCACCAGGATGTGCGGCAGTCCGGCCGTGCCAAAAATCAACGCCAGTCCCAGCGAGATCAAATCCAGCGGTCCGTACGGCGGCTTAAACCGCAACCCGGGCTGCAAGAAGTCTTTCACCACGGTCGCGCCCTTCGCGTCCGTGTAACTCACGTGCGAGATTGCTCCGAAAAATTCGCCAAAGCTGAAATGGAAATGCGCCATCACCAGAATGCTCAACAGCAGCGTCCCCGCCATCAGCAGGATCGCTTTCACAATTTGCACCCACGTCGTCGCCAGCATCCCGCCAAACACCACGTACACGATCATCAGAATCCCGACGCCGATCACCGCCTTGTTGTAGCTGACCGTCCCGCCGAGCAGAAGCTTCACCAGCGCGCCCGCTCCTACCATCTGCGCGATCATGTAAAACGTGCTCACCGTCAGCGTGCTCAGCGACGCCATCGCCCGCACCGGCCGCGGTTTCAATCGATATGCCAGCACATCGGCCATCGTGTACTTGCCCGCGTTGCGCAACGGTTCCGCAATCACCAGCAGCACCGTCAGATACGCCACCAGCCATCCCACCGAAAACATGAATCCGTCGTATCCCTGAAATGCGATGATCCCCGCAATCCCCAGAAACGACGCCGCGCTCATGTAGTCGCCGGCCACCGCGATTCCGTTCTGCCAGCCCTTGATCTGCCGGCTCGCCGCAAAATACGCGCTCGCCCCTGCCGATCGCCTCGACGCCCAGTAAGTAATGCCCAGCGTAATCGCAATGAACACCACGAAACATGATCAATGGAATATTCGACATGGCTTACTTACCTCCCTTCGCGTCTTCAGCCTTGTTGAGGATGTCTTTGGCGAGACGGTCAAAGTCGCCCGCCGCTTTCACATATAACCCCGCGATGATCCAGGCCACAAAGAATTGCGACAGGGCAAACAGGTAAGCGAGATTCACCGGCCCAATCACTTTGGTTGACATGAACTCCGGCGCGTAGCCCACCAGCACCGGCAACGCGAAGTAATACACGACGAAAAATATGAAGGCCGGAACAATAAATATTCGCTTCGTCGCCATCAAATCCTTGAACTCCCGGCTCTCCGCGATGCTGTCCCACGTCGACTGCGATGCTTCATACTGCTTCGGCGAATCCACTCTTAAATCTCGTGTAGCGTCGGGCATAGGCATCTCCTCGTGATTTGGCATCGAGCCAGTTCACCAGACGGATGGTTCTTCGGATGGGGCGACTACAGACCGGGGACAGATTACTCCCGTTTTCGTCTTTTTGGGAGCAAATCTGCTCCCGCCGGGCCGGCGTCGGCGTCGAGGCCGTCATGCCGCTCTATTGCCAGCCGCGAAACGGAATCGCACCTCGCGCTGTCGGTTGCCAGCCGCGAATCGAAATGAGGCCTTGGGCGCAGTACGTGCCAGCCGCGAAGCGGCGACAGAATGCAGCGCCCAGCGCAAGGCGTGGGTGGCGACCCTAGAGGAGTGAGCAAGCCCCGTAGGGGCGAAAGAATCGCAGCGTCCGAAGAAGCCACCCGCAAATAAAAACGGCGTCCCCGAAGGGACGCCGCAATCTCGAAACTCAAAAGGTTAAGCGCCAGCTCCCCGACGTGCCTTACCCGACAACTCCGCCAGCGATGGTACCGATTCCGGTGCCGTCGTCTTTCGCTCCGGCAGAGCCGCTCCGCTCTTCAGGTGCTCCACCAGCATCTCAATCGCAAGATCCGTATTCGGACGAATGAAAATTGTCGCTGCCAGCGTACCGTTGCGCACCCATGCTTGCCCGGTCTTTGGCATTCCATCGCACCCGGTGATCGGAATCTTCATCCACCGTGCTCGCTCACTCTCAGCAATCTCGCTGAACGCCTTGCGCGCGCCCATCGCCATGCTGTCGTCTTGCGCTCCGACTAAATCGATATGGCTCTCCTGCGAAGTTCGCAAGCGCAGCCACGAACTCACCGTGCGATACGCGCTCTCCTCCGTCCAATTTGCCCGCATCGTCTTGACATGAATCGTTGCCGGCTTCGTCATGTACATCCCGGCGGTTCTTTCCTTCGCCGCCGAACTGTTTGCTGGCCCCTCGATATACAGAATCGATCCTCCATTTGGCAGTAGCGCCCCAAACTGTGCTCCCTGGATCTTGCCTACCTCTTCATGATCAGAACTGATGGCGAACACCGGCACCTTGAAGGTGCGTCGCAGCTCCGCAATGTAATCCACTTCGTGATTCAGCACGACCCATCCGATTCCTGCCGCCACTGCCGCTTTCGCCACCTGCGGAAACGCCGTGCCACCCGCGGGCTCAAACATGATCGCGTCCGGACGCGCCACAGCAGAATCCTGCACGTAGTGAAGCAGTTGCTGGCTTTGCGCGAGCGCATCATTTCCGGCATGAATAATCTTCACGTCCACGCCGAGTCGTCGCCCGGCCTTTTCCGCCGCCGATGCCTGCTCCTGCTGGTAATCGTTATCGTTATTCGTCAGGGAAACCAGGAAATTCAGTCGCTTCATGGGATATCACCCTATGCTCGGATCATAGTCCTTAAATCTCTGTCACCAAGGTAACGAGGGTAACCGCGACGGAGCGGACGGTCGCTGTGCTTTCCAATTGAGGATGAGAGAAGTAGAAGCCTACGAGTTGGAAGCGCCTGCCGCAGCACCCGCCGCGGCTTCGCCGATAAATGTTTTCAGCTTTGCGTCCAGTGCCTCACGCTCCGCCTCAGACAGATCCATGAAGCGGAAGGGCTGCATCCATCCCTGCGTCGCCCACATGGGAAACAACATTTGCGCCTTGTACCGCAGCGTCGCTTCGCGGATGTGAAAAATCAATTCAACCTGCAGCTTCTCGTCCAGCGGCTTCTCCAGATGGATCACTCCACCCGTCGTCGACAGCTGATGAAACGCGGCTCGCAGTGATCGCCGGTTCGGCAACCGCACCAGCACCAGCACTGATCCGCGCAGCTTCACGCGAAAAGGACGGTCGTTTAACTTGTTTACCGGAACCGCCGCTACCGGTGCCGTCGAGTTGGAATCTTCGGACATATGCTTACCCAGAGTATGGCAGCGGCTTGGAACGCAGCGAAGTTACCAAAGAACAAGACACCAGTAATTTCACTCGTAGAGACGCAACTCGTCCGCGTCTTGCTTGCGTAGAAGCAGTCTGTGGGAAGTAAGCGCGCTCTTATTTGCGTCCAGGATGGACTTCAGCGCCCTCAGAAAACAGATTGTACGGCCAGACTTTCTTGTTCACCGTGATCTTCGGAGCATCGGCCGGAGCGGCATGCGGTGCAGGATTGTCTTGCGCCGCAGCGTTCCAATCCTCCGGAGCATCGGCGATGCCCCAGACATTTCCATGCGTATAGAGCGATGCCCCAATCAGAAAATAGTTGCCATCATTGCCCAGCGGCAGGCAATTGGCCACGCGCGCCGTCACACTTCCTCCGCCCGGCAAGTTGCTCAGCAGGATTGGCGTGCCAATCGGCAACGCTTCCGAGGCGCGGAACCCGCATCCCTGCGCGCTTACCACCAGCACCATGCAGCGATCGCCAAACGGCTTCGTCCGGTCCAGGCTGATCACGCTGACCGGGATCTCCACGCGGATCCGCGTACTCCGTCGAGAGGCTTTGGCTGTCTGAACTTCCATCATCGTAAGGTACCGCGCCGGACCTCACTATTGTGACAGAAGCCCCGCGTGCTTCGATGATGACAAAAGTAACTCGCGACGGCAGACCTTAGTACCGGTTCAACCGGAAGGGCACGACTTCAGTCGTGCCGTTTGCGCGCAAACGACTCCGGCTTTAGCCGCTGAGGCCGCTCATCGCTTGGCATTCACCCGTGCCTGCCTGATCCCCGCGCGGATCCCTCTCTTTACCGCGCGCGCATATCCCGCGGCATCCATCGCCGACATCGTCGCCGCCGCGATCCCGCCGGGCGTGGCCGCCTCGTGCAGCAGATCGGCGAGATCCTTCCCGCTCTCTCGCCAATACAAGATCCCGTCCCCCAGCGCATGCGCCGCAGCCGTCAGCGCGTTCGCGCGATCGAGCCCCGCGTCCTGCGCCGCCTTCGCCAAAGTCGACAGCGCGTGATACCCATGGCTCGACGAATAGGTCACCGTGAACGCGTCGTACCGGCTCTCCGGGACCTCCACCACCGCTCCCACGCGCTCAAACAACGCAGTCACGCGCCGCCATTCGCTCTTCGTGAAGCCGCGATCGAAGCTCAACGCCGTCAGCCCGCGCGCAATGCGGCACACCGGACTCGGCATTGCCCGCACCCATCGCGTCTCCGGCCCAATCCGTCCGCGCAACGTGCGAAGCGGAATGCCCGCCGCCAGGCTCACGCACAACTTCGGCGCGCGCACTCCGCACCCCTCGATCTCATCCAGCATTCCCGCCACCGATGCCGGACGCACCGCGACGATCAACATCTCCGCCCGAGCAATAGCAGACTTCAAGTCCCGAGCTGCCTCGATGCCCGTCTCCCGCCTCAACGCGCGCAGCTTCGCCGGATTGCGATCGTACACAACGATCTCCCGCGCATCTCCGGCGAGCCGCAACCCCGCGGCCAGCGCGCTGGTGATGCGTCCTCCACCAAGAAAGACTGTCGCCTTCATTTCATTCCTTGCATGGCGTGATTTCTAACAGGCTGCCTTCATGCATGCCAAAAGACGGCGACAGCCCGACAGGTTTGTATCAGGGTATGCCTTCAGGCATATCGCGAGTCGTCCGGCCTAGCGATCGCGCCTTCAGGCGCTGCGCTCAGTCCGCCGTCCCTCCGCCATCGACCACCAGCGCCGCCCCCGTCATGAACGACGAATCATCCGACGCGAGGAACAGCACCGCCTTGGCAATCTCCTCGACCGTTCCCACGCGCCCCAGCGGACGGCTGGCGCATCCCGCAATGTAGTCCTCCCACTTCAGCCCGCGCATCTTGGCATCGACCGGCAGCATCGGAGTCTCCACGTCCCCGGGGCAAATGCAATTCACGCGGATGCCCTGCGCTCCGTGATCAATCGCCATCGCCTTGGTCATGAGCACGACGCCGCCCTTCGACGCGCAATAAGCGACCGCATGATCGCCTCCAACAATTCCCCAGCCGGAACTATTGTTGACGATCACTCCGCTGCGTTGCGCGATCATCACCGGCAGCGCGCACTTCGACATGAGAAACGTGCCTTTCAGGTTGACATCGATCTGCTCGTCCCATTCGCGCTCGGAACATTCCAGCGCCGTCTGCGGATAGTACACGCCCGCATTGTTGAACAGGATGTCGAGCCGTCCAAATGCCCGCACGGTTTCCTCCACCGCGCGCTTGCAGTCGTCAGCGACGCTCACGTCCGCACGATGAAAGATCGCGTCCCCGCCGCGATCCTTTTTCCCTGCGCCGTTGCCGGTGACGATAGCCGCCACGACCGCCGCGCCGCGCTGTTCATTCCGTCCAGTGATGGCGACCTTCGCGCCCTCCGCCGCAAACAGCAGCGCCGTCGCCTCGCCAATCCCCGACGTCCCGCCCGTAACTAATGCAACTCTATCCTTCAATCGCATATTCAAGTCTCAATCGCACTGTCATCCTGAGGCGCGCGCAGCTTGCGCGCCGAAGGACCTGGGCGAGCCGCGCGATGCGTCGCGTTCTTTGCGACGCAATACTCGCGCGTTTGGCTCGCTTCCTGATTCACTCTCTCGCGCTCCTTCACCGGCTAGCCAATCCCCCCGCGGTCTCGCCGCCGTCCATCGTGAACACATGTCCCGTAGCAAATGCCGCATCGTCCGACGCCAGATAAGCGAACAGCCCCGCAATCTCCTCCGGCTTCGCATGCCGCCGCAGCGGGATCTTCTGGTTCACCTCTTCCAGCATGGCATCGGAGTACTCGACGCGCTGCATGGGCGTCAGCACGTATCCCGGAGCGACGGCGCATACCCGCACCTTGGGCGCGAGCTCCAGCGCCATCGAGCGCGTCAGCTCAATCACTCCCGCCTTGGTCGCGTTGTAGTCGGCGTAATACGGATATCCCATCACGCCGTTGGTCGACGCGGTCTGCAGGATCACTCCCGAGCCGCTCTCCCACATGTGCCGCGCCGCGGTCTGCGCCACGTAGAACACTCCCGTCAGGTTCACCGCGAGAACCTTGTCCCACTCTTCCGGGGTGATGTCGAGAAACTTGTGCCGGATGCTGATGCCGGCATTATTGATGACCACGTCGACGCCATCCATCAGCCGGATCGCTTCGGCGAACGCCGCCTCCACCTGCATCAGGTCGGTGACGTCGGCAATGATCGCCGAAGTAATGCCGGCCGAAGTAACGCCGGCCGAACGAATGCCGGCCGAAGTCATGCCGGCTTCGCCCCGCGCCGACAGCTCGTGCTTGATGTGCTCGCAAGCCGTGGCGTCGCGATCGAGCACGCACACGCGCGATCCCTCTTCCAGGAAGCGTGCGGCCGTTGCCGCCCCGATCCCGCTCGCGCCTCCGGTAATCAGCACGCGCTTGTCTTTCAGTCCCCTCATCGCAGTCCTCGCATGAATTCCCCCGTAAGACTCTATTATCCGGAAGCCGATTTGTCATTCCCGGGAGCCCATCGTCTTGTCATCCTGAGCGAGGATTGATCTTTGCGCGCCGAGCGCAAAGAGCAACCGCAGTCGAAGGATCCCTGCAATCTTCAACCGGGTCGGTGCTTCAGGGAGTTCTACCTTTTCTTTCGCCCCTACGGGGCTTGTTCCTCCTTTTGGTTGCGCTTACCCACCGCTTGCGCGGTGGGCTGCATTCTTGCGCTCCTTCGGAGCTTGGGTTATCAAGCTTCGTGATTCTGATCTGACGTTCGCGAGTTCGGCTTTCCGATTTCTCGCTTCTCGTTTCACACTTGCGGAGGGCTTGCGGTTGACCTCGGTTGGCGTGGGCTTTGTTGGCTTCGGTGGCGCTGCGCTGCGGCCCGGTACTTCTGGGCCGCCTGGACAGCCGGGGGCGGCTGTCCCTGCAAGACCTTTGCCTACAAGACCTGGACGGACGAATGCGTCCGTCCCTATACGGGTTGGGACCGTGTGGGGTGCATTTCCGTTTGTGGGGGCGGCGTGGGATGGGGTTGCTGAACGGTAGGCTGCGGGGACTTTGTCGGCGCCGCCGAAGTATGCGGCCAGGTCGGCTTCTCGGAAGCGGGCGACTTCTTCGCGCGTGGGTGGACGGCGGGGGGCGGCGGAGGGTTCGTATGGTTCGTCGATGTCGGTCGAGGGCTGGTCGGGGTAATTGGGGATCTCGCGGATCATTTCGTCCTGGTGGAGATCGAAGCGGACGCGGCGGATGTTGCGAACGGCGGTGTTGAGGGCGCGGAGGATGAGTTCTCCGCGCTTGAGTTCAAGGGTGCCACGGAGCAGTCCATTGACGACTTCCATGAGGGAGGCCTGGATGGATTCGGGGTCCTCGAGGAGGGCGGAGCGGAGGACGCGGGAGCTGGGGAAGCGGACGGAGCGGAGCATGCGCTGGTGGAAGTAGCAGAACTGCTCTCCGCGAAGGGCGGGAGAGCCGCAGCGGACGCCGGTGATCTTGATATGAGTGCAGGATTTGGGATGCGACATTTGGGTATTCCTCTCGTTAGATAGGGCAACAATTTTTTTGTAGTTGTGAGCTAAAATCTTGGCTTCATTAGAGTTAGGGGCGGAGGAGATGACGACATCTGCGTATAATCTTGAAAACGAAGGACTTGCGAGTAAAATCTTGCGAACAAAGGACTTAATGCGAGTGGCGGGAGTGGAGGGTGGTTTGGGAATTGGCTTCTGGCTTCCGGTTTTCGGCTTTCGGGCTGACGAGATTGCCGGTTCGTTGGGAGTACGCTGGGGCATACCTCCAATGTCTACCGTTTGAGTTTTCTCAGTAAAGGTTGGATGTCACAAGTACAAAATATATTTTGGGGTGGGCTGTGGAAAAGGTTCAGTAACCAGGAGTCAGTAGTCAGTAGTCAGGTTTCCATACAGTCGTCTGGCGAAAGGAACGTTACGGATCGGGCGATCCGCCGTGCAGCGAGTCTTCAAAGGGTAACGACCGCAGGGTGTTCAAGCTGGTATAAGGACTTCGTTCTATGATGACAAGTCAAACCTCCATCCCCTCGGCTTCGCTTCAGGATGACAAGTCAAAATCCCCACCCTAGCCGCAAAAAACGCGGCCAGGATGGGGCACCCGGCACAGATCCCTCAGTCGCGCCAACCCCGCGCGCCTTCAGGATGACAAGTCAAAATCCCCACCCTAGCCGCAAAAAACGCGGCCAGGATGGGCCACCCGGTGCGCTTGTGAGCGGCTAGATTGGTTTGCCTTTGAAGAAGTAGATGAGTTCGATGATCAGGATGACGACCACCATCAGCTCCAGCACGAAGGCGCGGGACTGGTTGAATTGTTCGACCATGAATTTGTAGAGGTCTTCGGCGGTCTGGAGTTTTTCTTTGACCAGGTCTTTGTAGTCGGGGACTCCGACTTTCTGGGCGCAGAGTTTGTAGAGGCGCGCGGAGAACATGTCGCTGAGGAACTTGATGGCGTTGTCGGCGCGCTCGGTGAGTTCGTTCACGTCGAGCAGGACGGTATGGAGCTTGGCGGCGGCGCGGGCGGTGCGCCAGCGGGACCAGAGTCCGTGGCCTCCGGCTTCGAGGAAGTCGTAGACGTTTTCGAGTTCCTTGGTCATGAGCTCGTCGTAGTGGCGGAACTCGAGGAGCTGGGAGTTGGCGTACTGCAGCAACTGGATCGCGGTCTCGGCGCCGGCGGGCGTGTCGTAGAGGAAGGCCGCGTTCCATCCGATGACCGCGAGGTCGCTGGGATAGTAAGAGATGCGGGACTGCAGGATCTCCTGGCGTTCGCCTTCGGAGAGGATCTGCATTTCCCCGCGAACCACTTGCGCGATGTGGACGCTCTCCGCGGCCAGAAGTTCGTCGGCCGTGGGAGAGCCTTCGATCTCGCGCACGTGGAAGATGAAGTAGTCCTCTTGCAGCCATTCTCCGATGTAGGGCTTGTGGAGCGCGGGGGCGGCGCGTTCGAGCTTTTGCTTGACGATACGCGTGGCGAGCTTTTCGAAGTTGGTGTCGGAGGTCCAGCGGCAGGAGAGTTCAACGAGTGTGTCCCAGCTGCCGGAGAAGGGAAGTTCGAACTCGAGGCTGACGACGCCATAATCGTAGTACTTGATTTCTCCGGCGAGGCGCTCGCCACTTTCCAGGGTCAGTGGCTCAAGGGTCTCCTCGACCGGAGTGCGCTGGTAGCGCACGTAGGCGGGAGCCTTCTTGAAACTGGCTTCGGCCTTACGGGCGGGGAAGATCTTGCGGAGCTCGTCGAGGCGGATCTCTTCGCAGACGTCGAACTGGATGAGGACCAGGACGGAGCCGCGCAGGGGGGCTTGAGGCTGCGTCGATTGTTGCAGCTTGGTGGAGATGTCGCGGGAGACGTCGCGTCCGGCGATAGTGGTGAGGTCGCGGTCCATGTTGGTCCTGCCGAAAGGACTATTGTCCCAGAAAGGTTGGGGGATGGATAGGCGATGGCAAGGCAAAGGCGGGGACGACGAAGGACACTAAGGTCCACGAAGGAAAAACATGGGATTGGGTTTCGGTTAGCTTTTGCGGGTTGCGCGCCAGAGTAGGGCGGTTCCGGCGACTACGGCTCCTACGGCCAGGGCAGCACGCTTCATGGAGGCGGTCACTTCATTCTGCTCATCGCGGATGGTGCGGGATTCGGGATAGGGATCGTCGATGTCGAGAGCCGAGGGCTGGAGCGCCATCTGAAGGACTTCGGCGACGTGGAGGGCGTGGCGTCCGGTGCCCTGGGCGATCTGCTCGCGGCAGCTGAAGCCGTCGGCGATGATGAGCCAGTCGGACGGGGCGTGGCGGACGGCGGGGAGGAGTTCGAGTTCTCCAATAGCGGCGGAGATGTCATATTTGTCGTGCTCGAATCCGAAGGATCCGGCCATGCCGCAGCATCCGGGGGCGGGGGATTGGAAGTCGATGCCGATTCGGTGGAGAAGCGATTCTTCGGCCGTCATCTTCATGATGGATTTGTGATGGCAGTGTCCGTGGAGTAGGGCTTTGCGCGGGAGTTGCGGAAGCTGCGAGTTGGGAGCGAGTTCTTGCTCGAGAAATTCGCTGAGCAGGAACGTTTGTTTGCTCAGGGCCTGGGCGCGTTCGTCGTGCGGGAAGAGGTTAAGGAGTTCGTCGCGGAAGACGGCGACGCAACTGGGCTCAAGTCCGACGACCGGGATTCCGGCTTCGATCTCGGGAGCGAGGGCGTCGAGAACGTTGAGGAGCAGGGATTGGGCGCGATCGAGCATCCCGAAGTCGTAGAGAGGGCGTCCGCAGCAGAGAGGGGCTCGGGGGACGAGGACGCGGTATCCGGCGGTCTCGAGGACTTCGACGGCGGCGCGGGCGGTGGCCGGGCGGAAGTAGTTGTTGAAGGTGTCGGCCCAGAGGAGGACCGCGGGGGCTGAAGCCCGATCGTCCTCGTCCTGCTGACGCGGCGCTGAAGCGCCGCTCGTCCACGGGGATGCGGACGTCTCCGGCGAATCGTGCCACTGCGACCCTCGCTTCGCTTCGCTCGGCGGACGAATGCGTCCGCCGTTACGTGAGTCGGTGCGGTAGAACCAGTCTTTGAAGGTTTCGGGTGCGAAGGGCGGGATGCTGCGTTGGTGCGGGATGCCGGCGACTAGCTTGGCGATGTCGCGAAGGATGGGGAGTTGCGTCGTTAGATTCACGAGGCCGGGGACGCGCGAGGCGGCGCGGGCCCAGAGGTCGATGTTCCCGAAGGCGTAGGCTCTGCGGGGGCGGATGCGTCCTTCGTAGTAGTGAGAGAGGAATTCGGCTTTGTAGGTGGCAACGTCAACGCTGACGGGGCAGTCGCTCTTGCATCCTTTGCAGGCGAGGCAGAGATCGAGGGAGTGTTTGACTTCTTCACTACGCCAGCCATCGCGGATGATCCCATCTTCGCGGCTATTGCCTTGGGTCATTTCCCAGAGCAGGTGAGCGCGGCCACGGGTGGAGTGTTCTTCTTCGCGAGTGGCGCGGTAGCTGGGGCACATCACGCCACCTTCTTCTCGGCGGCACTTGCCGACGCCGACGCAGCGGAGAGTAGCGGCGGAGAGGCTGCCGTGATCGGCGGGAAACTGGAAGCGGGTGGCGGGGTCCCATGGAGTGTAGATGGGGCCCAGGCGAAGATTGGCGTCGAGCTTGTTGGGCGTCTTCCCAGGTAAACCAATGACCTTGCCGGGATTCATCTTCCAGTCGGGATCCCATGCGGACTTGAACTCGCGGAAGGCTTGCATCAATTCGGGGCCGAACATTTTGGGGAGGAGTTCGGCGCGGGCTTGTCCGTCGCCGTGTTCGCCGGAGAGGGATCCGCCGTAGCTGACGACGAGGTCGGCGGCTTCTTCGACGAAGCGGCGGAACTTGGCGATGCCTTCTTTCGATTGCAGGTCGAAGTTGAGGCGCGTGTGCACGCAGGCATGGCCGAAGTGTCCGTAGAGCGAGCCTTTGTAGTTGAAGGCAGCCATCATTTTGCGGAGGTCGCGAAGATAGGCGCCGAGCTTTGCGGGAGCGACGGCGGCATCTTCCCATCCTTCCCAGTTGAGCGGTTCGCCGGGAACGTGCGAAGTGACACCGAGACTGGCTTCGCGAATCTCCCAGATGCGCTTAGCTTGCCGAGGTCCGAAGAGACGAGTGTTGGGGGGAGTGGCGCTGCGGTTGAGCGCGTCGACCAGGCCGCGAGCTTGCGACTCGGCTTCGGCTTTGGTCTGTCCTCCGAACTCGACCATGAGCCATCCGTTGCCCTCGGGGAGCATGGCGAGGCCTTCGGTGTTGATGCCTTTCGTGCGCGTGTAGTAGACGAGAAGGTCGTCGAAGCCTTCGAGGCCAATGGGTTTGTGCTCGAGGATTTCGGGGATGTGGTCGGCGCACTGATAGATGTCGGGGTAAGCGACGACCAGCAGGACGCGTTGCGGTGGGCTCTCGACCAGGCGGCAAGTTGCTTCTAGTACTGTGGCGCAAGTGCCTTCGGTGCCGACTAGTGCGCGAGCTATGTGGAAGTTGTTTTCGGGGAGCAGGTAATTCAAGTTGTAGCCGGAGACGCGGCGAGGGATTGCGGGGAACTTTTGGTGGATCAGGTCGGCGTATTGCGCGGCGATTTGTTTCAGGGATGTGTGGATGTGGGTGGCGCGGTCCGAGTCGCCACGGCCCGATGAACCTGGGCCGCTGGCGGGCGAGGGCGCCCGCCCCACATAGTCCCGGATGTAGTTCTGACCAACGCTTAAGCGGACGCCGTCGTAGGTGACTACTTCCAGGGACTCGATGTTGTCGTCGGTTTTACCGGCCATGACCGAGTGGACGCCGCAGGAGTTGTTGCCGATCATGCCGCCGATAGTGCAGCGGTCGTGACTGGCGGGATCGGGTGCGAAGGTGAGGTGATGTTTCTCGGCAGCGTTGCGGAGGTTATCGAGAACGACGCCGGGCTGGACGCGGGCGATACGGCGGTCAGGATCGATCTCAAGGATGCGCGCCATGTATTTCGAGAAGTCGAGGGCGACGGCGACGTTGCAGCATTGTCCGGCGAGGGAAGTTCCTCCGCCGCGGCAGAGCACAGGCGCATTGAATTCGCGGCAGAGGGCGAGTGTGGCGAGGACGTCGTCGGTGTCGCGCGGGAGAACTACGCCGATGGGGACTTGGCGGTAGTTCGAACCGTCGGTCGAATAGAGGGCGCGGGAGCCGTCGTCGAACCGAACGTCCCCTGTCAATCCGCCGCGAAGTTGTTTGCGCAGGGCTTCGGCGAGTCCTGAAGCGTCGGTGGCTGAAGACTTCGTGGCTGGTGCGGAGTCTGACAACTTGTCTGGCATGGGCCGCGGGCTAGTCGGGCTTTCTGGTCACGCTCGTGATCTGAATTTTACTGTTGTCGCCGTTGGCTTCAATGTTGATGGTGACCATATTCTTGCGGTCGTTGGAGACGATGGTACAGCGGTTCTGATCGGCCGTCGTCACTTGAGCGGCAGGAAGTTTTGATTTGTAAAAGGTGCAGACTTTGTCGGGCGCATCATTGCTTTCAAATACTGCGGTAACGGTGCGGATGTTTCCGAAGGTGGCGGAGGATGCGCCGTTCTTCTGGACTTCGGCTCCGGGATAGACATCGATGCCGAGATCTTTGGCGGCCTGTTCGGGATCTTTGGAGGTTTCGACGGAGCCGAAGGGAGTGTCGACCTTGACGTGATCGCCTTGCTGGGAGACGCGAGAGCTTTTGGCGATGCGGTAGCCGACGATTCCGACGGTGACCACTCCGATGATACCGATGCTGACGACGATCGCGACGACGATGAGGATGACTTTGAGGGCGCTGCTGCCGCCCTTGTTGGCTGGAGCGGAAGATGCGCCGGCGGGGGGCACCGGGGCGGAGACGGTCGAGCCGCATTTGTTGCAGAATTTTGTGTCGGCATCCAGGGTGGCGCCGCATTTATTGCAGAAGGCCATGACTTACCTCGTTCGTGTGAAGAGTTGACGGCGCGAGTATATCGCAGAATTGAGGAGGAAGCAGCGGAGCCTGAAGACGACGTCTGGTTTGCGGCTGTAACGGCATAGCAGCATCAATGCCCGGATACGAATCTGCAATTTTCAAGTGGGGTTCGAGGATAGCGTCGAATGCTGGGGTTCTATGGCAGAAGCCTACACCGCCACGCTCACATTAGCAGTCGTCTGAACACGGGGTGCGCTCTTCGAGGGGTTCGAGTGAAAATGGAGATTTGGCAACAGCTAATCGCTTGTCCGGATTGCTCGTTGGTTGCCGACTACCAGCTACTGGTTTCGCACTGCTCTAGGTCGGCGGCAGTTTGAAGGCAGCTTCGCAACCACTCTGCCCGATTTTTTCGTGTCCTTGATCTCTAAGCTGATTGCTTCTCGGGTTCGGGGATGGTGGCCCTCAGCTGCTGCGCGCGCAGGCGTGCTTCTCTGCTGGCGACTTCTCCTGCGAAGCGTCCGCGGTTCATGCTTCCGAGTGGTGTGCTGTCAGCGGTCGAGTGCCCGGTGACGTCGATATAGGTGGCCGCGGCGGCTTCCGGCTGTAGCTGCGACTTCGGGAGGAGGGTGAGCCGCGCCACCGTATGGAAGGGGGCTTCCACTTCGTTCCACTTGAGACTCGCGTTTTCGATCCAAAAGGTGGCGTCGTGACGCTTCTTCCAATATGTCATTCTCTCGGGATCGAGGAATTGGACTCCGAAGTCGAAGCTACTCATCTTGCTATCTTCATTGACGTGTCGAATCAATTCGTCCTGCAGACCGTTCGGGTTACTTCTTTGCAGGGGGTTTGCATGATTGTGCGGGGATGGCGTCACAGACTGCTTCACCACCTCGATGGGTCCGTGACGGAACGGCACAGTGCTCCAGTAGCGAAGCATTTGATAAGGTTTGATGGCCTGGTGCAACTGCAATTGCACCAATGTGAGAGTTCTAAGAACTCTTAACTTATCCTTGAACGACAGAGACCACAATCCGGCGCCCGGATTGGAAGCGGTCAACACTTTCATCGTCGCGAGAAACGCTGGTGCGTCATTGATGGGTAGGGTTGTCGCGCTTTGCAGCGAGAAATCCTGACGGTCAACATTCGCCGGAGGTGCCGTACCATTTCGCGTGAGGTCGACCGAAAACGACAAAGCTCGGACGTCAGCCTTGAAGTCGGAGTTTGAGTTCGGATCTGAGTTCGCAAACCGTACGATCGCGGGATAGACGCCAGGCTTTGCGAACATGCCCTGAGCCAGCCGGTCGGCCAGCAAACCCGCGCGTCCGACGGTGACGTCAAGCACCTCAAATTGGGCTCGAACGCTGACACCCTTCGCGTGGGTTCCACGGCTTAGTGGGCAGTGCGCCTTGGCAGCGGCATTCGATTGCGCCAAGAGAACTTTTTCGACAATCTCTTCGTGCAAGGCCTGCTCTGCCCCGAGGAGACGCTCACTATCGTTGCGCGTAACGCCGAAGTATTTCGTCAGAAACAGCATGAAAAATCTCCCGCTGGCGCAGGCTGATAGGCCTCATCCCAGGTTCGCAATGAATTTGATAGCCGTTACGCTGGGCAGAAAGCAGTAGGCGGCGGCCTTTGTCTTGACGAACGTTGAGAATCCGGTGATCTTGATCGGCGGCGCATTATCCGACTGCGGAATCACGAAGATGCTTTCCGCGGGATACTGAGTGCCGATCATCGGATCCTTCGATTTAGGGTTAAGCCGGACGGCCCCAGCGAATTCTGCATCATTGACCCAATGCCCCAGCACGAACTCATATTGATTCTCGATGCTGGAATTGATGAAGTAACCGAGAAGTCCGCGCTCGATGCCGTCGTACGGTTGTGTCGGATCATAAGTCGGCCCGTAAGGCATGCCACGACGGATGACGCGGTGTGTATTGTTGCTGCCGCCGGGTACACCCTGTCCAGTAACTGGCTGGCCTCGCGGATTGATGCGGCGCATGTGGGCGCCTACGGGACAGCGTAGCCCCCTGGGATCACCCGACCCATCCGCATTGACATATTCAAAATTATTCAGCTGATCCGGTGTAATCCCTCCGGCGGGCCTATCGCTTTCGGGTGATAAGGCAAGCGGAACACCGTTGCGCCACCGTCCACAGATTTTGGCGGCAAGCAATTCGGGATCGATCTTATCCTTGTTCGACTGCAGGAAATTCTCGAAACCAACCACGTCTGTCTCGATCATTTTGAAGACAGCGAAGCTACCGTTTAGGCCGAGTTCCGGAGGCTCGGGCACAAAGTAATTCTCGGCCTCGTCCCGTAAAACGAAAAGCCAAGGTTCGCACGGCCGCTGGTGATCCGGTGTATATCGCTCCGGACCGCCGTGAATGGTGGTCATGCTGATGCCGTCGGTGTAGCCAAAGGGAACTTTGGAACAGAGAGTAGGTTTGCCATCCACCATCTCCGTCCACGCCATGCCGTCGATCCGGCAAATCTCGCGGAAGGCATTCCCTTCAGCGAACAACGCCGATAGCCGGCCGCTATAAGTCGTCATCGCATCTGGGCTAATGGCGTGGAGCGTCACCATAACGTGATCGCTTCCTTTGCCAAAGCCATCGATCCAGTTCTGCGGCGCGCTTGCTCCCGTATCGCCTACCAATTCCGCACGTTCAGCCGCCCCGACAACGAATGCTCCGAACGACTTGAATGAGACGGTCGGAACAAGCTTCTGGATTTCCAGTGCGATCAGTCCCGGCCAGGTAATGCCCAAGTTAAGGCAGTAGTCTGGCTTGTGACGCGGGACATCATCGAGATTGTCCTTGGGTCCAGGCGCGAACCCAACATGCCAATCTTCCGCAGTCGTGATCTGCGGCGCGTCGGACTCGTCCCCGCCGACCAGTCGCCCGAGCAGCTTGCGTGCCTCGGCAGGGTCGGCCACCGTAAGTAAGAAATGCCGCACCAGCGGCATCCGGTACCCGCGAAGGATGAACCCCTGAATGTCGTGGAGTTCGAGGGTGGCTTTCGTGTTCGAATGGGCATCTGTTGCTGTAGTGTGCTGTCGATATTCCCCGAACAGACGCCGGAGGAGCCCTCCGCGTTCCTTTGCCGGTGGTGCGAGTACCTTGGCATCCTGGCTCACAGTATGTCTCCCGCTGTTCTATCACTAGTGATTACGCGGCCGAACTTGATTGTGACGCGCTGTCGGCGATCAGGGCATGGATGTCCTGGACGCTCAAGCCGGGATAGGCCTGATAGAACCCGATTGGAGTGCGGTTCGCGCCCGCCGCAAAGTCAATGAACTCCTGGAGATACTTCCTGCACGGCGAAGGTGGCGCGCCCTTGGTGAACTTGAAAAGAAGATCGAAGACCTGCCCGATATTCTTGGTGAAATCGGCGATGTACTTGTCAAAAGAGCCGTCATACACAGTGAAGAAGCCGACCTGATTGTCTTCAAGCGGCACGAACTGGGCGAAGTGTGGTGTGCCGACTTTGTCCAGGTCTTTGGTGGTCCCGTGGCCCCTTGCCCGCAGGATCAGTTCCACTTCGACGAACGCGAGCCTAGATTTCATGGGCAGGATGACCAGAAACGGATGCAGTTCACCCGAACCGCTGACGTCTGCGGCAGATGCCAGGGCCTTAACCTCCTTGGCGGTCACACTTGGGTAGGCGGTGTAGAGATTTATCGCGGTGAGGATATGCTCGGCGGCCCATTCGACGAAGGCGTCTGCGTGATCGGAGACGGGAGTGGGTGGCGGGGTGTCCACATGTTCGAAAATCGCATCGAATACTGGCCCTGCGTTCTTGGCGAGATCGTTCATGAGTTGACTGAACTCTCCGTCGAAGTCACCAAGAAATAGCAGAGTCTTCTCGCTCAGAACGGTGAAGCGCGAGTAGTGAATGGTGCCGATGACATCCTGCGCTTGAAATATCGCCGGCATCAGCGGTGGAAGCTGCTGTTCTAACACCTTTGCATCTGCGGGCGACTTCAATGGAAAGCGAAGAGTGAAGTGGTTCTGGCTCAAGATGTGTCTCCTTTGCAAGACGCTGCCAGCCTGAAGCTGATAGCGGTATGCTTTGCATTTATTCCACCGCCACGTTTGCGCTAGCGCCTACTCTTTAGCGGAGGTTATGCGCAGTAACTCATGAACCATTTGCGGGAGCAGCGGAGGGAGATTCCGTGCGTGCAGGGCGGTGATTCTCCCCCACGATCGACCCCGCTAAGTGAAAAAACATTACAACTACTCTGCCGTCTCCGGTAACTGTCAGAAGTAGCAGTCCGCAGGGGAATCGACTGAGCCCGCGCGCGGATTGATCCCGAGCCGGACGTAACTTTTGAAACTAGGCCATCGCGCTCACTCAGCCCGGTAAACTCGGCGAAAGCGCGATCATATGATCCAGCTGTAAAGCATCCAACCCGGGATGCAAAGCACTTCTCCCTCGGCGATTGACACCAGGTGTTGCGGGCAATGCATTCCTAGTTCGTGCTTCCGGACATTTTCGAGGGCCCTCAGGCGCTGAAGCGCGGGGTGGGTTCTACTGCGTTACGGCACGAGTAAACTCGTGCCCTGCCCGAAACTTGTGCCCTTCCCGAACCAGCGCTGAGGCAGGATTGCCGCGGTTGGCCTCATCCAGTTGCTGCCGGGCAGTGCCCGGCGGACAGCCGAGGCGGCTGCCCCACATGCAACCTTTGCTGCAAACTGGGTCTCAGCTCCAGTGGCGGGTGCCGTAGTCGGCCATGGAGAGGGTGAGGAGGAGGATCAGAAAAAAGATGGTGGAGATCACGACCAGCTTCAACAATTTCTCGTGGGCGCCTTTGATGTGCATGAAGAAGAGGGCGACTAGGAGGGCCTTCACGGTGGCGATGATGAGGGCGACGGCGGCATTGAAGCGGCCGAGTTCGATGTAGGCGGCCTTGTAAGTAAGGAAAGTGCCGACAAGCAAGGCGGCCCAGACGGCGAAATAGGTCTTCAGGGGCGAAGAATTTGTGTGTTCAGACATAGTGAACCTCAGATTTTGCTCTAGCGTCGATACCGCTCCACGCTAGATCCCTTCGACTACGCTCAGGCAGGCTCCTCGCTCCGCCTGAAAAGCGGCTGCGCTCGGGATGACGTCGGATTGTGAACTTCGCAGTCATCTCAGTTGCGTTAAGGGTGACGATCGATCAAGTAGAGCAAGGGGAACAGGTAGATCCAGACAATGTCGACGAAGTGCCAGTAGAGGCCGCCCATTTCGAGCGGCGTGTAGTACTCGGGCGTGAAGCGGCCTCTCCAGGCCATCATCAGGAGCCAAGTGAAGAGGCCGAGTCCGATGATCATGTGCAGCGCGTGCAGGCCGGTCATGATGAAGTAGAGAGAAAAGAAGATCTGGGCGTGCTGCGGGTTGGCGTATTGATCGGGATGGCCGGGGATCGGAACCTGATTAAAGCTGAAGGACGCACCCGGAACGTGATGTTCTTCGAATTTGTCTTTGTACTCGACGCCTTTGATGCCGAGAAAGGCGAGACCGAAGAGCATGGTGAGGACGAGCATGCCGATCAGAAGAACGCGTCGAGAAGTCTGCGCGGCCCAAATCGCCAGCACAACGGTCAGGCTACTGCAGATGAGGACTGCGGTGTTGGTGGCGCCGAGCGTGGCGTTGATGGATTTGCTGGCGGCCCCGAAATCACCGAAGTACAAACGACGGTAGATCAGGTAGGCGCAGAAAAGGCCGCCGAAGAACATGACCTCGGTGGCGAGGAAGATCCACATGCCGAGGCTGGCGGAATTGCGCTGCTGCTCCTCGGTGGCGAAATGGTGCAGCAGTTCGGGGCGATGCTGCTCTTCGTGGTGAAGGCCGATGAGAGTGCTATCCGACAACTTTGGCCTCCTGCTTATTTCCGGTGTCGAGTTCGTCGTAATTGTAGGCTTCCCAGGTCACGATGGGTTCTTGTTCAAAGTTGAAAGTGGTGGGCGGCGATGGCGTCTTCCATTCCAAGCCGGCAGCGTTCCACGGATTGTCGGGAGCAGGCTTGCCATAGCGCATGGACCACAAAAAGTAAATCATGGGCAACAGGTAGCCGACGCCGAGCACCGTGGCGCCGGCGGTGGAGAGTACGTTCAGCACCTGGAATTCCTGCGGGTACTGGTAATAGCGGCGCGGCATGCCGAGGTAGCCGAGGATGAACTGCGGGAAGAACGTGAGGTTGAATCCGATGAAGACGATGAGGGCCGCGAGGCGGGCCCAGCCTTCCGGATAGAGGCGTCCGGAAATTTTGGGCCACCAGAAGTGCAGGCCGCCGAGGTATCCCATGAGCGCGCCGCCGACCATGATGTAGTGGAAGTGCGCGACGACGAAGTAGGTGTCGGTGACGTGGACGTCGATGCCGAGACAAGCCAGGAACAATCCGGTTAATCCGCCCATGGTGAACAGGCCGAGGAATCCGAAGGCGTAGAGCATGGGCGCGTCGTAATGGATGGAACCCTTATATAAGGTAGCGGTCCAGTTGAAGACCTTGACGGCGGAGGGGACGGCAACGGCGTAGCTGAGCAGGGAGAAGATCAGCGCAGCGTACACGGAGATTCCTGCGACGAACATGTGATGCGCCCAGACCAGGAATCCGAAGACGGCAATGGCGATCGAAGAAAACGCGACGAAACTGTAGCCGAAAATGCGTTTGCGCGAGAAGCAGGCGATGATTTCCGTGACCACTCCCATCGAGGGCAGAATCATGATGTAGACAGCCGGATGCGAGTAGAACCAGAACAGGTGCTGAAAGAGCAGTGGGTCTCCGCCGAGTTTGGGATCGAAGATGCCGAGGTGCAGCGTGCGTTCGACCGCAACGAGCACGATCGTGATGGCGATGACGGGAGTTCCAAGGATCTGGATAATGCTGGTGGCGTAGTGCGCCCAGATGAAGAGCGGCAGGCGCGACCAGGTCATGCCGGGAGCGCGCATGCGATGAATCGTTACGACGAAATTCAGTCCGGTGAGGATGGAGGAGAATCCGGCGACGAAGATGGCGAGTCCGGCCTCGACGATCTTGGTGTTGGTGAAGGCGGTGCTGAAGGGCGTGTAGAAGGTCCATCCGGTATCGACGCCGCCAGTCAGCATGCAGTGCATCATCATGGCCCCGCCGATGATGTAGAGATACCAACTCAGCAGGTTGATGCGGGGGAAGGCAAGATCTTTCGCGCCGATCATCATAGGCACGAGGAAGTTGCCGAGCACCGCGGGGATGGACGGGATGAGAAAGAAGAAGACCATCACCATGCCGTGCATGGTGAACAGTTTGTTGTAGGAGTCGGCCTGGACGAGGTCTCCGGCGGGTGTGAGGAGTTCGAGGCGGATGAGGAGCGCGAAGAATCCACCGATAAAAAAGAAGAAAGTAATCGAGATCAGGTAGAGGAGCGCGATGCGCTTGTGGTCAGTAGTGAAGAGCCACGAGCCGACGCCGTAATGCTTGTTCAGATAATTTTCGCGCTCGATCGTTTGACCGGCGGGTTGAGCAGTTGCAGTAGCCATACTCATTGCACCTGACTTCCTTCGGCTGGGGCCTGGTTTTGCGGCGCGGCGGCGGTTTTGGGTCCGGCGGGGCCGGGCTGGGACTGCGATTTCACAAACGCCACCAGCGCGTTCAGTTGTTCCTCACTCACCAACCCCTGGAACGTGGGCATAACTGGCTTGAATCCTTTTACGACCTTTGCGCCGGGATCGAGAATGGATTCGCGAATGTAGTTTTCGTCAACGGTAAGGATGCGTCCGTCTTCAAGTTGCACAGGCTTGCCAAAGACTCCTTGGAGGTTGGGACCACGGCCCTGGCTGTCGGTGCGGTGGCAGGTGACGCAGCCGAGTTCGGCGAAAATCTTTTCTCCGGTGGCGGAGAGCGGTCCGGTGGTGCCGCCGCTCATCCAGGCCTCGTACTGCGCGGGTTCCTGCACAATGATGGAGCCGATCATGCCGGAGTGTTGCGTGCCGCAGTATTCGGCGCAGAACAGATGGTAGGTGCCGGGCTTGGTGGCGCGGAACCATGCGACGGTGTAGCGGCCGGGGAGCACGTCCTGCTTCATGCGGAACGCGGGAACGTAAAAGCTGTGGATGACGTCTTGCGAAGTCATGATCAGCTTGACGTCGCGGCCGACGGGAACATGGAGCTCGTTGATCTCACGCTGGCCCTCGGCGTGTTCGAGTTTCCACATCCACTGTTTCGCGACGACGTAGACTTCGGTGGAATCGCGCGGGGGAGTTCGTCCTTTGAAGTAGACGACGGCGCCCCAGGCGAAGATCACCATGAAAACGAAGAGCGGAATGATCGACCAGGTCAGTTCGAGCGGAGTGGAGCCTTCGATCTGTTCGGCGAGAACGCCGCGACGGCGGCGGTAGCGTGCGGCGAAGTAGATGAGGGCAGCGAAGATGAGGGCCGTCATCAGTCCCGACACGATCAGCAGGAAGACGAACAGCGCGTCGACGTTGCCCGCCGCGGTGGAGGCCCTGTCGGGCCATAATGGAAAATTATCGAACATATCTTAGCTTGCGTGACTCCGTGCGCTTCGGCCTGAACCTCAGGCGCTAAAGCGCAATGTGCTTCTGCTGCGTTACGGCACGAGTGAAACTCGTGCCCTTCCCGATCGTGCAACTCTTACAATTCTCTGCGCGCCCACAGCTTCCCGGACGTGCTGCCTTTCACTTCTAAATCTTTGTCGCGTGGCCCAGGGGCCTGCGCGGCGGTGCGGCTTTTTCCAGCCGGAACAGGATGAAGAGGAGCGCGGCCAGAATCACGATGGTGAGGCCGGCTCCCAGCCGCAAAATGTTGTTGACGATGGCGCCGTATTTTCCGGTGGCGGGATCGTAGTGATAGCAGTAGAGGAGCACCTGATCGACAGCGTTGCCAATCCTGTTCTGCGAGGCTTCGACCAGGCCCATGCGCAGGTCTTTCGGCGGATAGTCCACGCCATAGAAGTAGCGCGAGATGCGTCCCTGCGGCGTGAGCACCATGATGGCGGTGGCGTGCGCGTACTGGTTGATCTTGGGATCGTATTGATACTGGAAGCCGACGGCCTTCGTGAGGGCGTTGATCGACTCTGCCGAGCCGGTGAGGAAATGCCAGCCCTTGGCAGCGTTGGGACGGCCGTAGCGCTTGAGGTACTCCTGCTTCTTGGCGGCGGCAATTTCCGGAGTCTCTTGCGGATTAAAGCTCACGGTGATGACGTCGAATTCGTCGCCGACGTTGAACTTCACCATCTTCATGGAGCCGCTGAGCCCGGCGAGGGCTTCGCCGCAGAGCATGGTGCAGTTGTAGTAGACCAGGTTCAGGATCAGAGGCTTGGTGCCGAAATAGTCTCCCAGTTTGACCGCGTGGCCTGTGTCGTCGACGAAGGGGAGGTCCGCGGGGACTTGCGCATCGAGGTGCTGTTCGATGCCTACGTTTTGCAGATACGCGGGGCGGACGTTGGCCGGTGGGGACATGATGCCTTTGGTCATGGCTTGGCCGAAGGACTGGGTGCAGGCGGCTGCCAGGAGTAGTAGAAGCACTCCGGTTCCCTTTAGTTCGCGCGAGATCCCTCGCTTCGCCTGAAAGGCGGCTCCGCTCGGGATGACGCCCTCATGGAATCGGCTCTGTGATCCCGAAAAAGCGGTCGAGCTTCTCTCGACTGGACAGCCGAGGGCGGCTGTCCCCACATAAGACATCTGAGATTTCGAATTGTGATTCTTATTGCTCACTTCTTTGCTTCTTTCTTCTGCGGTGGCGCTGGCTTCGACGGCGCTGCGGCTTCTCCGGCGGCGGATTGCGCGCGGACGGGGAGGCCGCGTTGGGCGATGAGGTCCATGGCTCGATCGATGGGAATGCGGATGGTGCCGGCGTTCTTGTCGATGTAGTCGTAGGTGCTCAGCGTCTGTTCTTCTTTGAGGCGAATGCTGTTCAGTTGGCCGCGCTCGTCTTCTTCCAATTTCGGGTTAGGGAAGGTGCCCTGCGGATAGTCCTTGGGAATGCTGCGCGTGTCCGCGGGGGCGTTCGTGATTAGCGGATTGACTGGGGCCTGCTGGGACTCGGAGCGCTTGTCCAGATACGAGTAGAGCCCGGCGACCAGAAAGTAAGAAAACAATCCGGCCACGGCAAGGCCGAGGAGGAAGTAGAGGACTCCAGCGACGCCGATGTCGCGACGTTCGTAACCGCCGTTGGCGTTGGGATTCACGGGATGGGGATTGTGGCTCATGCGTTGTCCGGAATTCCAGGTGTGTGGTGATGGGGCGCCATCTCAAGCACTTCTCCGGCGGAGGGATCGTAGGCCGGGAGTAGCGGCAGCGCGCCCAGGTTGCGGAAGAAGTAAGCAAGCCAGAAGCCGCCGATGGCGACTGGAACAACTATGTCGGCCAAAGTTACGTTAAAAGTCTTGGAGAAATTCGGCTCGATGATCCAGAACAGATCCAGGTAGCGCATCAGCATGAGCCACACGGCGAGCCAGACCAGTTTGCGGATGTTGCGCTTGAAGGGGCGCGACAGCAGAATGCCGAAGGGGACGGCAAAGTGGAAGATGACGATGAACAGGCCGAGGTATCCCCAGCCGCCGTTGAGACGGCGCATGTAATAGGTGATTTCAGCGGGCAGGTTGCCGGCCCAGATGATGAGCCACTGCGAATAGTTGAAGTAGGCCCAGACCATGATGAAGGTGAGCATCCACTTGCCATGGTCGTGAACGAAGTCGGGCTTCAACATTTCCGACATGGGCTTGTAGTTGAAGAGGATGCGCTCGACGACCACGGCGAAACACATGGCCGATAGCACTTCGCCGATGAGGATGACCAGGCCGAAGATGGTGGAGATCCAACTGGGATCGAGCGACATGACCCAGTCGATGGCGGCGAAGGAGATGGTGAATCCGTAGAGGATTAGACCGGGTCCAGCGACGGCCTTGAATTTCTGCGTGTTGTCGGGAGCGCCGGCGGCATCGGTCTGCTTCGACCAATGCGATAGCAGGAACGAGAGCAGGTTCCAGATGGCGAAGTAGATGATGGCGCGGACGATGAAGCCGTTGGTGGTGAGATACGTCTTGGTGATGTCTTCGAGGTGCTCGCGCAGGTGCTTGTCGGCGACATTTTCGAGCGGCTGCGCCCAGATGTAGAGCCGATTGATGCCGAGAATGACTGGAATAAAGAGGAGCGCCAGCAAGGGGACGGTGCGCATGGCGGCGCCGAGGATGCGGCGGATGACCATGCCCCATCCACCGCCGGTCAGGTGGCGGATCATGAGGATCGCCATGGAGCCGAGTGCCACGCCGAGCCATGCCATGAAACCGAGCAGGTAGGCGCGGTAGAACTGGTCGGGACTCTTGAGCGCGAGAAGGATCGCGACGATCGCGAAGACGACGCCGACAATCAACGACCGCTGCGCAATGGTCTTCACCACTGGCGGGGACGTTAGATCGAGATGTTTCATGGGCGCCGCGCTCATTTGTGATCTTCCTTGCTGTCGCCAGGGGCGGACATCTTTCTGCTGTTGAATCGCTTCATGTCTACT
Source organism: uncultured Acidobacteriaceae bacterium (assembly GCA_963722365.1). Classification (GTDB taxonomy): domain Bacteria; phylum Acidobacteriota; class Terriglobia; order Terriglobales; family Acidobacteriaceae; genus Sulfotelmatobacter. Next base: position 724,767 of record CAVRLM010000007.1, on the reverse strand, counting down.
GCGGGAGTCTCTGCAACGGGGACGCCTTCGGGCAGAACCACCGGCAAGGTCGCGCCCGATCCGGGCTCGCGGAATTTGGGCGGCTCGGAGGGAATCTTTTGTCCAGCGGGGACGTCGGCCATGGTGGCGTTCTGGCTGAGTTGCAGGGCGCGGACGTAGGCAACGATTTCCCAGCGATCTTGCGTGGGAATCTGCGACGCGTAGTCGGGCATGATGCCGAAGCCTTCGGTCATCACGTCGAAGAAATATCCAAGGGGCGCTTTTTGCAGGCGCTGGATGTGGAACGACGGAGGCTTGCGGGAGAATCCGCGGGAGGGGACGAAGCCGTTGCCGTCGCCGAGGCGCGAGTGGCAGGGAGCGCAGAAGATGTTGAAGCGCTCGCGACCGTGGGCGAGGACTTCTTTGGTGACGGGGAAGGGCATGACGTCGCCAGGGTTGTTGCCGATCTTGCCAGTGTAGAAATAGGCGTCTTCGTGGAGCTGTCCGCGGGCGATGGTGCCATCGACGGGCTGGCGGGCGGAGCGCTGGTCGACGTAGAAGTCGCTGCGGGAGAGCGGGTTCTGACGCGGTTGCACGTGCATGTCGATGCGGCAGGCGGAGGTTAGGGCGATCGCTGTCATCACCCCAAAAACCTTTAACCACTGAGGACACTGGGACCCACAGAGGAAGGCGGCGCGTTTTCGGAAGAAGGCCATTTTAGCTTGGCACCTCCGAGATGCTGCGCGGGGACATGGCTTCCAGGAATTTGCGCGTGGTTGCGGGATCGTATTTTTTGTCTGACGAAAACACGATTAAGAAGAAGCGATCTTTGGAGGCCGAGGAGAAGCGCGGGACATTGAATACTGGGTGATAGGGCATGGGCAAGCCGTTGAGGGCGAGCATGCCGAAGACAGCCGAGATTCCCGCGAACAGGATGGTCATTTCGAACGTGATGACGATGAAGGCGGGCCAGGAGTGGTACGGCTTACCGCCGATGTTGAGCGGGTAGTCGACGGCGGACATCCAGTACTGCATGAGGTATCCGGTGAGGCCGCCGATGATGCCGCCGATCAGCGTGACGATTGGAACTTCGTCGTGATGGAATCCGATTTCTTCGGCCAGGCCTTCGATGGGGAAGGGGCTGTAGGCATCGATCTTCTTATAGCCGGCCTGGTGGGTCGCGTGGGCCGCGTCGACCAGGGCTTGCGCCGAGTCGAACTCCGCCATGATGCCGTAGATGGGATCGCGTTTCATAGTACGAGCCTCACCCCCGGGTCACCCTCAGCGGCTAAAGCCGCGACGCTCGGGGCCATTGGCGGCACGACTAAAGTCGTGCCCTTCCCGATCGTTCTGGTCAACGTGCCCTGCCCGGTCTTGCCTGTCGCCACCGCACGCGCAATCATTCCTTCACCTCCGATTCGGGGAGGAGAGTGCGCATCTCGAAGATGGAGATTGCGGGCAGGATGCGCAGGAACAGGAACATGGCGGCGAGGAACATGCCGATGGTGCCGATATAGGTCATCCAGTCCCAACGAGTGGGGTAGTACATGCCCCACGAGGAGTTGAGGAAGTCGCGACTCAGGCTGACGACGACGATGATGAAACGCTCAAGCCACATGCCGACGAGAATGACGCCGGAGACGAAGAAGAGCGCGATGGGACTGGTGCGCAGCTTGCGGATCCACAGGACCTGCGGAATAAAGATGTTGCAAATCAAAAGCGACCAGTAGGGAACGGCGTAGGGGCCGTGCAGGCGGTTCCAGAGGGTGAAGGCATCATAGCGATCGCCGCTGTACCAGCCCATGAAAGCCTCGATGCCGTAGCCGTAAGCGACAATGAGTCCGGTGGCGAGCATGACTTTCGCGGAGTTCTGCAGGTGGCGCTCGGTGATGAAATCTTCGAGGCCGTAAATCTTGCGGATGGGGATGGCCAGCATCAGCACCATGGCGAAACCGGAGTAGATGGCTCCAGCGACGAAGTATGGCGGGAAGATGGTGGTGTGCCATCCGGGGACGATGCCAACGGCGAAGTCGAAGCTGACGACGGTGTGAACGGAGAGCACGAGCGGCGTGGCGAGTCCGGCGAGCAGAAGATACATCGTCTCGTAGCGGTGCCAGTGGCGGGCGGATCCTCGCCATCCGAAGGAGAGCATGCCGTAGACCATCTTCAGCGCGCGATTGTCGGTGCGGTCGCGGAGGGTCGCGAGATCGGGGATGAGTCCGACGAACCAGAACAATGCCGAGATGGTGGCGTATGTTGAAACGGCGAAAACGTCCCACATGAGCGGGCTGCGGAATTGCGGCCATACCCGCATGGTGTTGGGATAGGGAAAGAGCCAGTAGGCGAGCCAGGGGCGGCCGACGTGGATGGCGGGGAAGATTCCGGCAGCGGCGACGGCGAACAGCGTCATGGCTTCGGCGAACCGGTTGATGGAATTGCGCCAACTTTGGCGGAGTAATAAGAGAATGGCGGAGATGAGGGTTCCGGCGTGGCCGATTCCGATCCACCAGACGAAGTTGACGATAGCGAAGCCCCATCCGATGGGGATGGTGACGCCCCAGATGCCGATGCCTTTGAGGAAGAGGAATCCGATGGCGAACAGCATCATCATGGTGAGCATGAAGGCGATGCCGAAGCCGAGGAACCATCCGTTGGAGGCGGGACGAGTCAGCACGATGGCGCTGATTTTTTCCGTGACCGTTCCGAAAGTGTGGCCCGGTTCGATGACGGGAGCGCGATCGAGTTCGGTCGACGATTTGTGTTGCTCAGGCATGCGGCTTACGAAATTCCTCAGGGGCTAAAGCCCTATCTCTTTTCCTCGGCTCACGCGGCGCTAAAGCGCCGCTCTTCCACGGTGCTCAACTTTTCAACTCTGGGTTCGGGTTGCGGATTTCTGCCAGGTACGTGGTTCTTGGACGCGTGTTCAGTTCGCCTAGCAGGCTGTAGTTTCTGGACTGCGCTTTCAGCTTGGAAACTTTGCTGTTCGGATCGTTGATGTTGCCAAAAATGATTGCGCCTGCAGGACAGGACTGCTGGCAGGCCGTCTGGAGTTCGGCGTCGCTGATTTTTCGGTCTTCTCTTTCGGCGTCGATGCGGTGCTCGTTGATGCGCTGCACGCAGTAGGTGCACTTTTCCATGACGCCGCGGCTGCGCACGCTGACGTCGGGATTGCGCATCATCTTATATTGCGGCGTCTCCCAGTCCTGGAAGAGCAGGAAGTTGAAGCGGCGCACTTTGTACGGACAGTTGTTCGAGCAGTAGCGCGTGCCCACGCAGCGGTTGTAGACCATGTCGTTCAGGCCTTCGGTAGTGTGGTTGGTGGCACCGACGGGGCAGACGACTTCGCAGGGGGCGTTCTCGCACTGCATGCACGGGACGGGTTGGAAGAATGCCTTGGGATTGTCACGATCGCCTTGATAGTAGGCATCGACGCGGATCCAATGCATGTGGCGTCCGATGACGACCTGCTCTTTGCCGACGACCGCAATGTTGTTCTCGGACTGACAGGCGAGCATGCAGTTGTTACAGCCTACGCAGGAGTTGAGGTCGATCGACATGCCCCAGGCGTAATCTTCTTTGTCGTAAGGATACGGCTGGTAGAGCGTGAGGTCTTTCGGCGGCTCTTCTTCCTGCGCGAAGTTCGGTTCTTTCTTGTATTCGTCCAGACTCGTTTCGCGGACCAACGGGCGATGGGCGCCGTCGGGCGTGTCCATGCTTTGCATGCCCTGGGTGGAGGCGAGCTTGTAGGTGTCTCCGGTCTTGCGAATCTTTACGCCGGTGGCGATCCACGGGGCGGCGGTGGTGCGCAGGGCGTAGGCGTCGAAGCCTTGCGCAGTGCCAACGCGTCCGGCGCGTTTGCGTCCGTAGCCGAGCGTGATGGTGACGGAGTTGTCGGGATGTCCGGCTTGAATCCAGACAGGGCCGGTGACTTTCTTGCCGTTCAGTTCGAGTTCGACGACGTCTTCGGAGGCGATGTTGAGACGCTTCGCCATCGCGGGACCGATTTGGATCGCGTTGTCCCAGGTGAGCTTGTTCATCGGCTTGGGGAGTTCCTGCAGCCAGCCGTTGTTGGAGAATTGTCCGTCGTAGATGGTGGGGTCGCGGCGGATGTTGAGCTCGATGGCGGCGGGATCGGATTCCACCGAAGGAGCCTCAACGGCGTGCTTCGCGTTCAAAGACTTCGGCGTGAATGTAGTGCCCTCAATCCAACCATCATGTAGCGACTTGCGCCAGAACTGTTCGAAGTCCGCACCGGTGTGTTGTCTCTGCCAGTAGGCGCGCGTCAGGTCGTAGCCGGTGGCATCAGCTTGGCCGGAGAGGAGCGCGATGAATTCCAGGGCGCTCTTGCCGTTATATAGAGGAGCGATCAGTGGTTGGATGATGCTGACGGTGCCGTCATAGGCGCGAGCATCGCCCCAGGCTTCGAGCTCGTGAGCGGCGCTGACGTGCCACTGGCAGAGTTCGGCGGTTTCGTTCTGATATAGGCCGTGATGCACGCGGAGCGGAACCTTGCCGCTCTTCAACGCGTCGGCAAAATTAAGATCGGCGGGCGCGTCGTAGGCCGGGTTGCCACCGAGGACAATCAACAAGTCGACCTTCCCGCCGTTCATGTCGGCGACCAGATCTTTGAGCGAATCGATTTGATTGATTGGATTGGCGTCGACGGGATCAGAATAGAAAACCGTTTTACCGACACTCCCGAGACGCTGGTTCAGGAGATGTGCCGCGGCGTGCACCGAGGCGGGCATATGATCACCCGCAACGACAAGAATCGCACCCTGATGGCCAGCAAAATCTTTCCAAAGCGCTTGATAAAATCCGGCAGGCCCAGTTGGGCCGCTGACGAGATGTTCCTCCCCTGCAACAATTCTTGACAGGGAATCCGCAAATTCCGCAATGCCAACCGCTTGCATCGGCGCTCGATGATCCGCCTTCGCGCCGGTCGAAGTCGGCGTGCTTTCGATCGCGTACAGGCGGTTCATGTTCCCGCTATCGGGATTGCGGCGCTTGGCGAAGTCGCGGATGTAGCGGGTGTTGCCGGGGAATCCGGCGTAGAGGAAGTCGGCGTCGAGCGAGACGATGACGTCGGCCTTCGAGAAGTCGTAGCGCGTTTCGACGGGCTGTCCGAAGGCCAGCTTCGCGCCTTCGAGGACGTTGTCGCGATTGATCGGCTCGTAGACGTGCCACTTTGCCTGGGGATAAATCTTCAGGAAATTGCGCAACTGGTCGGCGAGCGTGGGCGACGAAATCGTCGGCGTCAGGATGCGAATGCCCGCGCCCTGCAAGGCTTTCTGCGCGCTGAGCGGGCCGCGGATGGCGCTGAGAAATGCGCCCGACGAGCGGACGTCGCCCATCGACATGACGGTTTGCGAACGGTCGGGATCGTAGAGGCCGAGGAGCGAGGCTTGCGCAAAAATGTCGGTGCCGCCGAGCGAGGCCGGGTGCTGATCGTTGCCTTCGACTTTCGTGGGACGACCGAGATGACTTTCGACCAGTAGCGGGCTGGCGTATCCGCCGAGGGTGCTCGCCGTGGCGTAGTACATGGGGCGGCCGGGAATGACGCCTTCGGGCTGGCGCACGTAGGGGACGATGGGCTCGAGCGGGAGGCGGACGCATCCGGTCGTAGCTGTCAAACCCGCAAGGCCGAGCGAGGCGCCCATGACTTTGAGGAATCCGCGGCGCGAGACGGAGTCTACCCATTCGGAGGCGCCTTTGGGGAATTCGCGATGCAGAGCGGTTTTGAATTCCTCGGAGCCGGCGAGTTCCTCGAGCGAGCGCCAGTATTCGGGGCCGGTTTTTTCGCGCTCGTCGTGCGCGATGGCGGCGTCGATGCGTTCGCGGACGGTGGCCAGGTCCAGTGTTTTCGAAGGACAGACGTCTTCGCGTTTTTTGATCTGGATCAGATCGCCCGTGTTTTTTTCGTCGTTCGTCATGCCCAATTTGAATGCCAAGTCTTTTGGGTGGCGCAGCGCTTCAGAGCTGCGATCACCGACTTCCTATCAACGGCTTCAGGCGCCGCCTCAGGGGCTAAAGCCCCATCTTTAAATTCGCTCCTAACGCCCGGCTAAAGCCGGGCTCTTCCACAAAAACACTATCCACAAAAACACTATCCACAAACTTTATCGGTGACAGGTGCTGCAGGTGGTGATGTCTGCCACGCTGCGCACTTTGTATTTCTGGACCAGGGCTGCGCCCAGGTCTTGTTGATCGGTGAATGCCTGGCCATCGACTACTACCGGGTTCGCGCCCGTGGGCTGCTGGTAGCGCATGTTGAAGACTTCGCTGCGCGGGCGCAGGTTATTCTGCGGGGCGCGGTGGCAGCCCAGGCACCACTCCATCTGCAAACTTTCCTGTTGGTACATCAGGGGCATCTGGTCGACTGGGCCGTGGCAGGTGTTGCAGCCGACTCCTTTATTAATGTGGATGCTGTGATTGAAGTAGACGAAGTCGGGGAGCTGATTGACGCGCGTCCACTGCAGGGAGTCGCCAGATTTGTAGCTGGCGCGGACCGGCTCCAGAAGCTTGGCGTTGGTCCAGATCTGGGAGTGGCAATTCATGCACGTCTTAGTTGGCGGAATTCCGGCGAAACTCGAAGTTTCCACCGAGGTGTGGCAGTAGCGGCAGTCGATGCCCAGGCCGGTGACATGATGCTGGTGGCTGAAGGGGACGGGTTGCGGCTTGCGGACTCCGGCGTAGGTAACGTAGGGAGAACCCTGTATTTCGTAGGCGATCCAACCCAGGGCAGCAATGACGAATACCGCGCCGAAAATGGTAGCGCGAGACAGGGTATTCGTACTGCGATGAAAGATCTGCGACATTCCCTTATGAGATCTGGCTTAAGAGGCCCGGCGGATCGTCCGCGATCGTTGAGTACTGGTTCGATACTGCGATTAGAGAAAACCACCCACTGGTTTTCTGAGCTGTCGGTGAAACTGGAAATTATAAATAACTTTGTCGGAATTTGTCGCGGTTTTTGGATTTGAAAAAGAAAAATTTTTCGACTGAAACCTTACTGAAAAAGTGTTGAGTTTTTCAACGGACGGGGAAAAGCTTTAACCACTAAGGGCACTAAGGTTCACGAAGGAAGAGCCTAGCTGAGATTCATCACCATCAATTTGGGTTCGGTCATTTCTTCGATGGGGTAGCGCAGGGCTTCGGGCCGATGCCGGAATAAAAAAGCTTTAACCACTAAGGGCACTAAGGTTCACGAAGGAAGAGCCTAGCGCAGATTCATCACCATCAATTTGGGTTCGGTCATCTCTTCGATGGCGTAACGCAGGCCTTCGCGGCCGATGCCGGAATCTTTCACGCCGCCGTAGGGCATTTGGTCGATGCGGAAACTGGGAACGTCTCCGGCGATGACGCCTCCAACTTCCAATTCTTCGAAGGCTTGAAACAGCAATTTTGCGTCGCGGGTAAAAACGCCAGCCTGCATGCCATAAGCGGTGTTGTTGGCCTGGCGCAGGGCTTGATCAAAATCTTTGTAGGGCTCAACGGTAACGACCGGGCCGAAGACTTCCTGACAGTTTACTTTCATGTCGGGCTTGGTGCCGGTGAGAACTGTCGGCTCGACGATTTGTCCTTTGCGTCCGCCACCGCACAATAGTCGCGCGCCCGCGCTTACGGCATCTTCTACCCACGCCGTGGTGCGCAGGGCATCGCTGTTGCGGATGAGTGGGCCGACGTCGGTGGATTCGTCGAGGGGATCGCCAGTCTTCAGCTTTTTCACTTCCTCCACAAACAGGTCGGTGAATTTGCCATAGACGGAGTGCTCGACCAGAATGCGCTGCACCGAGATGCAGGTTTGTCCAGCGTAGCCGAAGCCTCCGCTGACGCAGCGCTGGGCGGCGTATTCAAGGTCGGCATCGCTATGGACGATGACGGCGGCATTGCCGCCGAGTTCGAGAACAACTTTCTTTTTTCCGGCGCGGCGCTTGATGTCCCAGCCGACGGGGACGCTGCCGGTGAAGCTGATGAGCTTGATGCGCTCGTCGGTGACGAGGAGGCTGGCGTCGTCGTTGGAAAGTGGGAGCACGTTGAGTCCGCCGTCGGGCCACCCGGCCTGCTGCACGCATTCGGCGAGAAGCAGCGAGCAGAGGGGAGTTTGCGGCGCAGGCTTCAGGACCATGGAGCATCCAGCAGCAATCGCGGGGGCGACTTTGTGGGCGACGAGATTGATAGGGAAGTTAAATGGCGTGATGCCGGCGATGGGGCCAAGGGGGAATCGGCGCACGATGCCCCACCGGCCGGCAGTGGATTCCTGCCAGTCGAGAGGGAGATATTCGCCGTAGATGCGAGTGCTTTCTTCGGCGGCGATGTTGAAGGTAAAGATGGCGCGCTCGACTTCGATGCGCGCGGATTTGATAGGCTTTCCGGCTTCCTGGGCGAGAGTGCGCGTGAACTCTTCTTTGCGCCGCGACATGAAGGAAGAAATCTGTCGCAGGACGCGCTGGCGTTCGAAAGCTGGGAGGCGGCGAGTGGTACCAAAAGCTTTGACGGCGGCGGCGATGGCGGCGTCGGCATGCTCGCGACGGCCTTGCACGACTTTCGCGATTACGTTTCCGTCATAGGGGGCGTGGATCTCGACGATATCGCCGTCCTCCCGCCAGTGGCCATCCACAAAGAAACCGTGCGTCGCAACGGGCGCGATCGTCATCTCGGACATGATTTTCTTTGGCCCCCAGAAAACCGACTGGAACAATTATAGGACTTTTGGATGACGGGGATGTGACGAGGGTTTGAAAAAAAGCGTGAACCACAGAGGACACGGAGGATCGGTTGATCGGTGGTTTGTGCTATCGCTGAGCCGATACTCGGACCTTAGCAAAAGTACAAGGGGCAGCGAATTGGAGTTCGCTGCCCCTACTAGAGTCACCGCTTTGACAAGTAATTTGTAGCTTACTGATTGAGCGGGTTGAAGGTCAGGATGCCCGCTTCGTCGGTGGAGCAAATTCCTGCGGGGTCGACGCGAACCACGGCATCTTCTTCCGCGCAGAAGGCACGAATTCCGGTCTGGTTAATCGAAAGCGGAATCGCCTGGACCCCGTAGCCCGAGTAGACGCCTCCGACGACGGTGCCAGCGGCGGTAGTGAACGAATATCCACTCTTACCGCTGCCAGTCGGGTTGCCGTTGTTGGAAAGCACGGCATCGATCAGGCAAGCGTGGGTCGAAGTGGGAGCGCAAGCTGCGCCCAACGCGCCGCCCAGGTTGGCCAGCGCTGGAGCATAGCCGACTGTCGGATAGGCTGTCTGGTAGGTTACTTCGCCAGTGGTGATGGTACGAATGGAAGCGACAGCCGACGACTCATTGGCCGCCATGCGGGCGCGCAGCAAATTCGGAATTGCGATAGCTGCAATGATCAGGATGATTGCGACGACGATCAGCAATTCGATTAGCGAGAAACCTTTGATTTTTTTCATCTAACCTCGAACCTCCAATATGGTTTGCTGGTAATGAATACGAGCCAGTCGTGATTCAGCTTGCAATTGCAAAGCCGCGACAGCGCGAAGTAATTCATGTCACGGGGTGCTGTGCGGAGGATCACAACGTGGCTCCGAAGTTGTTGAGTTTGCGCTCAGCGTTTCAGCAAGAAATCAGAAAAATTATTCGCCTCTCATGTCTCTGAGTTTGACGAATGTCAAACTGCGGCAGAGGAATCGACAATTTCTGTCAGACTGACTCGATGCAGGCGGGTTACTTCTAACGCGAGCGTGGAAATTGAAGGTGTGGAGTTTTCGCTGGATCACAACTTGCGAGAGAGTGAGATGGTCGTGAGAGCCGAGCGCAAAGCAAAACTCCCCTCGGCTCTGCGCGGGCTTCCATGCCGCTCAGAGCGGAGGGGAATATCTCGCTGGTGGTGATGCAGACCGGCGGAGATGCGGTCTCGCCGAGCGCAGGACATCCCTGCGCGATACGCCCGCCAGCGGCGGATTAGTGCTGTGTGCGATTACATCGCAATTGCAGACACATTTCCGTGAGCGACATCACAACGGGGGTTACGAAAGGCGTGATCGGGCGGAGTAAAAACGCGCCCGACTGAGAATTCCTGACGCTCGTATCACGTGCGCAATCAAGCTTGCCGGAATGTTGAAAAAAAGTATCACCACAGAGGACACGAAGGACACAGAGGAAAGCGGGCTGTCTTACAATTGGCTCGCGTTTATGAATGAGTTGATGACAATTTCTAGCGTGGCGCAACGGTTGCTGCGGAGAGAGATCTCCCCGATGGAAGTTACACGGGACTGTCTGGCACGGATCGAGAAGTTGAATCCGGAGCTCAACGCGTTCATTACCGTCACGGCTGAGTCTGCATTGGCGGAAGCGCGCAGGGCGGAAGAGGAGATTGGGCGCGGGGAGTGGCGCGGGGCGCTGCATGGGGTGCCGATCACGCTAAAGGACCTGATCGATACGGCGGGAGTTCGGACGACTGCGGGGAGCGCACTCTACAAGGACCGGATTCCGAATGAGGATGCGGATGTCGTCCGACGGTTACGGCAGGCGGGAGCGGTGATTGTCGGGAAAAACAATCTGCATGAATTCGCGTATGGCGGGAGTTCACTGATTAGCTACTTTGGCGACTCGCATAATCCGTGGGATGCGGGGCGGATCGCGGGGGGATCGTCGGGAGCGTCGGCGGCGGCTGTGGTGGCTCGGTTGGCGTATGCGGCGATTGGGACGGACACGGCGGGATCGATTCGCGAACCGGCCGCGCTGTGCGGATGCGTGGGGCTGAAAGCGACGTACGGGCGCGTCTCTGCGCGGGGTGTGATCCCGCTCTCGACGTCGCTGGATCATGTAGGACCGTTGACCTCGACGGTGGAAGATGCGGCCATCGTTCTACAAGCGATTGCGGGATATGACGCGGCGGATCTCGCTTCGGCGGATGTTCCGGTGGCGGATTATGCATCGGCAACGGTGGAAGGAGTGAAGGGGCTGCGGGTCGGAGTTCTGCGCGAATATTTTTTTGAGGATCTCGATGGGGAAGTGGCGTCCGCGATGGAGCATGCGCTGGCCGGGATTCGGAGTTTGGGGGTTGAGTTGCGAGAGGTGCGGCTGGAGGTGCCGACCGATCGCGCGTTACAAATGGCGGAGTCGTATGCGCAACACGCGGAGAGCGTGGCACGGAGTCCGGAGCTGTATCAGGCGGAGACTGTGCGGCGCATTCGGTCGGGAGAGAAGGTGACGGCGGTGGAGTACATCGAGCGGTTGCGAGAGTTGGAGACCGCCCGCCGCAATATTGGGCGAGTGTTTGCGGAAGTGGATGTGCTGGTGACGCCGACGATGCCGATGCCGGCGCCGTCGATTGCCGAGTTGAGGGCAGATCCGGGCGCGTTGCGTCCCGCCGAACTCCGGCTGTTGCGCAACACGCGACCGTTCAATGTGTGGGGGCTTCCGGCGATTTCGGTGCCATGCGGATTTGCGCAGAGCGGGATGCCGATTGGGATGCAGATTGCGGGGCCGCACTGGCGCGAGGATCTTGTATTGCGGCTCGCTTACGCGTACGAGCAGACGACGGCATGGCACAAGCGGCGGTGGTCGCTAAGCGCGAGTTCGCAGCACAGCTAAGATCCGAAACAATCAGTTTGAGTGAGGAGCGCTGGGTTGCGAACCTGCCTCGCGCTCTTTCGCAAGCTGCTTGAGCCGAATCTCGTGCTCGAAGATCTTGGCGCATTGGGGCAAACGAGTGCGGTACTTCGACGGAAGTTGGAGGCAGAGGTCGACAGCATTCTGGCGCATGGCGTGGAGTTCCAAGAGCGCCGCGGTCGTTACCGTCAGAGTAGGCGGGATCGTCTTGGCGGCGGAGGATGGAGCGATATCTTTCGGCGCCACTAACTCGATGACCACGTCTCCGCTGTTTTCAGCGGGTGCATGAGTTGCGGGATTAACTGGCTGTGTGTCGTGCACAGTCGAGCTGTCTGATTTGGGGCTTACCGCCGACGCCAAGGCATAAGCCTGGTTATGGTGTGTGATTTGGGCCCACGCGGAACCGGTGAACAGTGAAACTGCTGACAGGCAGGCTACCGATAGAAAAATCCCCATACTCTTGAACATGCGTTCCCCTTGGACTCGAAGCTCCCCAACTCCCACAATTACAGGCTTGGATGCAGAGTACGACGAATTGGGATGGTTTCAAAAGGGGGGAGGGATTACGAAAGTCACGAGGCGCGAAGTGTCAGACGGCTCAGAGGTGGGAATCTGAGAATCCCTTCATTGGATTTCGTCGGGCCCGGTGGAGGATTATGTGTCTGCAAACGCGGCGATGCCCGATAGAAGCACCGCCGCTCGTTTTTTATCGTCTACCGCGGGCGTTCATGAATTGGTGGCGCTCCTTCAGGTTGGGTTCGGAAGTTAATCACGCCCTGGGTTTCCACTGCAGCGCCGTTTCCACCTCGGGTTTGGCCAGTCTCCACACGGAAGTAGTAGGTGGTATTCGGTTGCAGATTCCGGAGTTCGACTCGGTGCGTACGTCCATTCGCGCCCCACGGCGCCTCGGCGACTTGAGCAAGATTGCGCGGATCCGTTCCGTAATTGACCACTGTGCTGCCATCTTTATTTGTGCTCCAGGCAATCACCGCGGAATGATCCGACACGGATTCCAGAACGGGGCCTTGCGTGATATCGACCTGAGCCGCCAGCTGTGGCGGCGTGTACGTCATGATCGCGGCGAATACGGCGGCAAGCGCGACGACGAGAAAACGAGCCTTCATGAAGCCTCCTGAGGACCGCGGATCGGGCAGGAAGCGAGACTAAATTCGCGTGATCGCGTGCTGAAACGTCCTGCCCGCACCTAGAGTTGCGGTTCCCAGAATGCTAAGGGGACGAGGGTATATTTTTTATCCGGTGGGTCCTGTAACGCAGAATGAAAAACCCCCGAGGACCGGATAGTGTCCCGTCGAAATGTATTAGCCGGTCAATCTACGGTCGTAACGTCATCGGGTAAGGTGAGCACGAATTCGCATTTGCCAGTGGTCAATGAGCAGGAGAGAGTCCCGCGGCGGAAGATCTTGACGGGGGTATCGTCGGGGAAGACGAGATGGTAGTTCGCGGTTTTCAGGGCCTCGGTATAGGACTTCAACTTCTCGTCGCCACTGACAAACTTCACGGCATCGACCTTCGCGGCCGCGCCACCGCCTCCACTTAAGAGAATGAAGAAGTCAGCATTCCCCATTTGTGTGGCTTTGCCCAAGTCGATGGTGCTGAGATGCTGAAGTTCCTCTTTGTAGTGAGCTACGGCAGCGTCGGCCTTGGCGTCTCCACCGGCTAGCGAGGCCAGGCGGCCACGGGTTTCAGGGGAGGGACGCAGGCCGTTCATGGACAGAGCATAGGTGCGCAGGGCGAGGTCTTTGTCGCCGCGCTTTTGATAGATCTGACCAAGATGGTCGCCGACCTCGCCGTGATGGCCGAGTTCCCATGCGGCAGCGACATATTTTTCTGCCTTGTTGAGATCGCCTTCGCCGAAGTGCACCCAGCCGAGCGTGTCCCAGTAGGCAATCAACGATTTGACCAGGGGGAGTTCCCGGTTGGAGAGGCGATCGAGCGAAACGTTGCGCAGGGCCGCAGCCGTGGCCGAGACCGCGGACTCAGCGTACTGCTGGGCGCGATCGAGATGAGAATCCTTGAGAGAGAGCTGGTAGGCAATGTTGTTCCAAACCAGTGGTGTGGCGGAGAGTTCAACCGCGTGATCGAAGGCCGCGAGAGCTTTGTCGTCCTGGCCAAGATTCAGATAAGCATCGCCGAGATTAACTTGCAGTTCGCCGTTATCGGGAATGAGCGACGCTGCTTTTTCCAGTTCCGCGACGGCCAGATCATATTTGTGCCATTCGGCGTACATTTGTCCCAGGTTGGCGTGGGCAAATTTGTCGAGGGGATTGTTCTCCAGTTGCTTGTTGAAGGCTTTGACGGCATCGTCATACTTGCGATCGTTCCAATAGACGCGTCCAAGATTGTTGTAGGCAAACTCGTCGTAGGGATTGACTTCAATCTGCTTCTGGAACGCGGCGATGGCGTGATCGTTTTCGCGCAGGGCGAAATAGACGAGTCCCAGATTGTTCCACGCGACTTTGTTCTTGGGATCGATTTCAGTTGCTCGTTGCAGAAGAACGAGTGCTACCTGGAAGTTACCGTTGTCTCCGGCGGCGCGAGCGCTGTCGACCAGATCATCGGCCTTCATATCGGGAGGCGGGACGGGCGTTCCCGCGACCGCGCTTTCGACGGATAGTTGCTGGCTTAGGTCGGCGCCCACGGCGCGGCGGAAAGACTCGTAGTCGGCTGCTCGGGAGACGGGCAGTTCGTCCTGGTGAACGATCAACTTGCGACCCGCGATGAAGGCGGTTCCCTCGATCCTGTAGGTGGCCACGTATTCGGCGTAATCCCGTTTCAGGGAGAACGCAAGAGGCGCGTGCGCGGTGTACTTCGCCGGCAATTCCAACGTGATCTGGTAGGAATACTCTCCCTTTGGCCCCAACTTCATGGGCTCGGCGTCGGGATCGCTGTCGTCGGCGTTGACGTCAGGCAAATTGAATTGCACCAAGGGAAGCGCAATGTCCGTTTTCTTTTTCGACCAGTCGAGAAAGTTCACCTTGGAGACGTCGTAGGACATGGTGAACGGTTCGCGGGTGGCGGCGGGATCGCTGATCTTAAGATTGGTAATGTCTCCGCCTAATCCGGCATTGACGTTTTCGACTACGCGTTGCCAGTTGGCCTGCGGCACTCGGCGGAATACGGAGCGGAGCAGGAGTTCTTCATCCCCACGGAATTCGTAGCGGACATGGGCTTCCAGTTTTCCGATGTTATTGATCTTTCCATCGATCTGCGAGAACTCCGTGTCGGGCATGGGAGTGTCGCCGGGGACCTCTTCCAGATGGGGTGCTACTGAAGACGGAGGTTCGGCGGGAGGAATCACCAGAGCCTGCTTCTTGCGAAGGGTGTAGGCGAGCAGGCGGAAGGGCGCGACCTCGCTGGTGGTGTCCATCCAGACTTGCTCCTTGCCCAGAGGGAGCATGGTGATGACGTGATCGAACTGCGAAGGCGAGGGAACGTCGGGATCGAGTTTGCGGCTCGAGTTGATCAGGACCGAGGATGCGTGCAGGCCTTCGGCTTCGAGCAGCGAAGCCAGCAGCGTGTGCTTGTCTTTGCAGTCGCCGTACTGATCGTGCAGTACATCGGAGGCCGCGTGCGGCTGGTAGCGGCCTACGCCGAGAGAGAGGCTGACGTAGCGGAAATTTTTCGCAACGAAGTCGTAAAGAGCCTCTGTCTTTTCGAGATCGGTGTTCAGACCCTTGGTCAGTTCTTGCGCTTTGGCGCGAACTTCGGGCGTAGGCTTGCGACGGTCTTTCTCGAGTTCGGCGTACCAGCGGCCAATCTGTTCCCAGCTTTCGAAAGTCGTCAACTGGATGTCGGGCTTGTCATCGTCGGGACGGCGTTTCTTTTTCTTCTTGTCCTGCTCTTTCTCTTTGGCCTTGTCGTCGTCGCGCTCAAGATGAGATCCGGACCAGTGGTAGATGCGGCGGCCGTTTTCTTCGGTGATCTTGGGTTCCATGCCGGGCTTGCATTTCAGCTTGAGCGAGCGGCCGGAAGGGACGTCGACATCGAGAGTTTCGTCGAGGGTGATGTTGCCCTTATCGAATTCATAGTCGGCCCAGAATTGTCCGGCAGCCAGCGGAGTGTGAATCACCGTGACCATGTTGTATTCGAGAACTTCGCCGGGACGCAGACCGGGAACCGTGATGTGCTTCTGGCGGTAGTCGGTGTAGACAGGAGCCTCGCGCTCGATGGGAGCGCTGAGATCCTGCACGGCATCGGGCCCGGCCTTCACGACGGTGCCATCTTCTTTCAGCACGCGTACGTAGGGGATTTCGACGCGCTCGTTGGCGGAGTTGTAACCCTCCTGGAGTTGTCCCCACTGCTGGACGCCGGCCTCGCTTTGCACGCGGATGCGGGCGGTAGTTTCTTTGCGTCCGGTGCCATCGGCCTCGAAGCGGTAGTGGGAGTGCATCTGCTCGATGACGAAGGATTCCTGCGTGTAGTCAGGAGCTTTCGCGCCGGGTTTTGCCAGGTCGGCAATTTTTGCAGCCGCGCCGCCGACGGGCGTCTTCTCGTCGGGCTTGGACTGATCTTGCGGGCTAGTGGTTTTGGCAGGAGCCGACCCTGACGACTGTGCACTGGGCTGCTGGGAGACGGCGCTTGCGGTCAGTAGACACGCAAACAGAAGAGCAAGGAAACAATCACGCATAATTTGGTTTGGGGAGGAACCCATAGCCATTATCCCATGCAGGATCGAATGCGCGGGAGTGCGCAGGTACAGCGACTGCGGATTCGGCGGTAATGGCCGCAACGCACAGCTCCGTCGGTGGGCAGTTCCCAGACAATTATCATGTAGTGCAAACGTATTTTCACCACAATATTGTGATTGAAATCACACTTTTCTGCTGCATAGCTCCAGAAGCGGAGTAGAATTCGGCCCAGATAGTCCTACTGCGCCGCGACGCGCAGCAGGCGTGACGCATAATGTACTTGCGCCACGATCTTTCCGTCGGAGGTTTCTTGCATGGAAGATCGGGCCCCTGTCATTTCTTCTTCGGAGCAGTCTTCGAGTTCCACCTCGACCAAGCACTATGAAGGGCGCGGAGCGTGGGTTCTCACAGCCTACGGGATCTCCGGCCTGGCGTTATTTGGAGTACTTGCCTACTTTTTCTCGGACTTCATCGCTCATTAGTCCGGGGTCCGCAGTGGCGAACGGGCGTGAGCGTCCGCGGAATCGGTCGAAGTGTCCATCCTTTCAAGCTTGAGACGTGATTGAGAATCCAAAGCCTGCGTGGCGATCCTGCAGGCGTGTGCGTTGAACGTGCTACAATGAGCGGCCTTAGGTTGTCGCTGCGGCACCCGGCACTAACCCCACGCAAGGATAACGAAACAAACGGAAAAATCTGTGGCCAAGACTCCTCCATCCAGCCCGACGCCGATCACCTACGCCGATGCGGGCGTGGACATCAGCCGCGCCAACCGTACCAAGCAGCGCATCAAGTATCTTGCCCATAAGACTTTCACTCGCGGGGTGCTGAGCGAGATTGGTGGCTTTGGCGGGCTGTTTGCCGTGGACAAGACGAAGTTTGCCGATCCGGTGCTGGTGTCGAGCGTGGATGGTGTCGGCACCAAGCTGAAAATTGCGTTCGAGATGGACCTGCACTCGACGGTGGGAGCCGATCTGGTGAACCACTGCGTGAATGACATTGCGGTGCAGGGGGCGACGCCGCTGTTTTTTATGGATTACCTGGCGGCGGGGAAACTGGATCCGTCGATTGCAGAAAAAGTGGTTGAGGGGATCGCCGATGCTTGCAAGCACAACGGGTGCGCGCTGATTGGCGGCGAGACGGCCGAGATGCCGGGGTTTTATCCCGATGGCGAGTACGATCTGGCAGGCTTCATTGTCGGTGTGGTGGAGCGCGAAAAAATTATTACCGGGAAAGATGTGCAAATCGGAGACATCATTCTCGGACTGCCGTCGAATGGCCTGCATACGAACGGATATTCGCTGGCGCGGAAGTTGCTGTTTGAGGTGGCGCACTACTCGGCCGACACGTATGTCAACGAGGTGAAGAATAAGGTTGGCAACGAGTTGATGCGGACGCACAAGAGCTACTGGCCACCGTTGCGGAAGCTGATTGACGCGCAGTGTGTAGCGGCTCTGGCGCATATCACGGGTGGCGGGATTACGGAGAATTTGCCGCGCGTGCTGCCGCGAGGAACGGCGGCGGTGATTGAGTTGGGATCGTGGCCGGTGCTTCCGATCTTTGAGCATCTGCAGCAGTTGGGGAATGTGCCGCAAGACGAAATGCTGCGGACGTTCAACATGGGGTTGGGGATGCTGCTGGTCGTGCCTTCGGCGAAATTCAAGAAGGCCCAGTCGGTGCTGGAGCGCGTGGGCGAGAAGGCTTACACGATCGGGCGGATCGTGAAGGGCGAGCGCAAGGTCACGTACAGCTGAGCTGGGCTCACCACCGAGACACGGAGAAAAATTTTCCCCTGGGTTCCGATTTTGGCTTTCATTTCACTTCTCAGTTTTTTCCGAACTCCTTTGGCCTCTCGATTTTTCTATTCCTTCGTTTTCCTCCGTGCCTCCGTGCCTCCGTGTCTCCGTGGTGAATTATGATGTTGGCCTGAATGAAATCTCTCGGCATTCTTCTTTCGGGGCGCGGGTCGAACTTCGTCGCCATCGCAGACAGCATTGATGCGGGTCGGATTCCCGGGGCTCGGATCGCGGTGGTCATCGCCAACAAGGCGGACGCGCCGGGGATCGCGACCGCGCGGCAGCGCGGGCTGAAGGCACTGGTGATTCCGTCGAAGGGACGGGCGCGAGAGGAGCATGATCGCGCGGTGGTCGCTGCGCTGAAGGCGGAGAGCGTTGATCTCGTCTGCCTCGCGGGATACATGCGATTGCTGTCGCCGTGGTTCGTGCAACAGTTTCCGCAGAAAATTCTCAATATTCATCCCTCGTTGTTGCCGGCGTTTCCAGGGCTCGAGGCGCAGGAGCAGGCTTTTGCCTATGGAGTGAAAGTTTCGGGATGCACTGTGCACTTTGTGGATGAAGAACTGGATCACGGGGCGATCATCGTGCAGAAGACGGTGCCGGTGCTGGATGGGGACGACGAGAACAGGCTGGCGGCGCGGATTCTGGAGCAGGAGCATGTGGCCTACAGCGAAGCGATCAGCATTGTGCTAGGCGGGGGCTTTGAGGTCGTAGGACGACGGTTCAAACCGAAAACTCGCTAGGCTTACTTGATCTCTTTTGCCATTTTCACGATGGGCAACACTTCCCCATTGCTCAGCGGCACCTGCTGGTTTTCAATTTCCAGATATCCCTTCGCTTTGTAGAAAGCTACTCCGCTGAGCGTTGCGCCCATTTCAAGTTTGCGGAAGCCGGCGGCGGTGGCGGCGTCTTCGCAGGCTTGGAGGATGAGGCTGCCGATGCCGCGTCGGGCCCAGTCTGGGTGAACGAAGAAGGCGCGGATTTTGGCGGCCTCGTGGGAGGGATCGAGCAGAGAGTCTTCGCGGCGGGCGTACTGATCGCCTCCGTAGAGAGTCTTGCGCTTGCTCCAGCCGCCGCAGGCTACGATGACCGGTGCACTTTTTGAGACTTCCTCGGCGACCAGGTAAGTGCCGTCGGTAATGAGTTGGGTGTCGACGCCGTAGACGGACAGCAGCGCGCCTTCGATCTGCGCGGGAGAATAGTCGTCGGATTGTAGTCCGCGGACTGAGGCTTCGATGATTTTCATCAGGCGGAGGATGTCGGCGGCTCCTGCTTTTCGGATGTGCAGATTCAAAGCCATGCATTCATTTTGTCATCCTGAGCGGCATTTGTGCCGCGAAGGATCTGTGCAACTGGCGGGCAGTACATAGGTCCCTCGCGGCAAAAACCGCCGCTCAGGATGAGACATATTTTCGTACGCACTTTATCAGTCCAACATCCTAACCTTCGCGATTTCGGCCTTTCCCAGCCCATTCCTTATAATGTCCTTTCTCATGTCAACCTTTGCGCCTGTCGACGAGCAGCTGACTTACCTCAAGAAGGGCTCGGCGGAGATTATTCGCGAGGCCGAACTGCGCGCCAAGCTGGAGAAGTCGCGTGCGACGGGCAAGCCGTTGCGCGTGAAGCTGGGCATGGATCCCACTGCGCCTGATTTGCATTTGGGACATACGGTCGTGCTGCGCAAGCTGAAACACTTTCAGGATCTGGGGCACACGGCCATCTTTCTGATCGGCGACTTTACGGGGATGATTGGCGATCCGACGGGGCGGTCGGTGACGCGGCCTCCGCTGAGCCGGGAGCAGATCGAGCAAAATGCGGAAACCTATAAGGCGCAGGTGTTCAAGATTCTCGATCCGCAGAAGACGGTGATCGATTTCAACCGGCGCTGGATGAGCCAGTTTACTTCCGACGATTTTGTGCGGTTGATGGCGAAGTACACGGTGTCGCAACTGCTGGAGCGCGAGGACTTTCATAAACGCTTTCAGGAGGAGAAGCCGATCTCGGTGCATGAGTTGCTGTATCCGCTGGTGCAGGGTTATGACTCGGTGGCGCTTGAGGCGGATGTGGAACTGGGTGGCACCGACCAGAAATTTAATCTGTTGGTCGGGCGGGAGTTGCAGCGGTCGTACGGGCAGGACTCGCAAGTCGTGTTGACCACTCCGATTCTTGAGGGGCTCGACGGCGTGCAGAAGATGTCGAAATCGCTGGGAAATGCGATTGGCATTCACGAGCCGCCGCTGGAAATGTACGGCAAAATCATGAGCATTTCCGATGGGATGATGTGGCGGTACTACGAACTGCTGACGGACGTGCAAGTCGCGGACATTGCCAACATGAAATTGTCCACGCACCCCATGGCGGCGAAAAAGGATTTGGCGCATCGCATTGTGGCGGACTTTCATTCGCCGGAGGCAGCGGTGCAGGCGGGGGAGGCCTGGGCGAAGCAGTTCCAGAAGGATGAAGTGCCGGAGAGCGTCCTGGAGCTTGTCACCGTTCCGATTTCAAAAATCTACATCGGATCCGGTGAAGCTATTGGAATACAGTATCCACCGCCTGACGTCCATGTTCTTGCGGAGGACCGTCTGCGACCGGTTGCGATCCTTGTGCGGGTGGACAAACTGCTGGCCGAATCGGGACTCGCCAACTCTGCTTCCGACGGCGGTCGAAAAGTGAAACAGAGATCAGTTGAGATTGACCGGGAACTCGTGGAGAAACCGAAGCTGGCGGTCCCCAGTCCAGCGCGCCCGCTTGTGGTGCGGGTGGGAAGATCTATGAAACGGATAATGATCGTTTAGTTGTTGTGGGGACAGCCGCCTTCGGCCGTTCCGGTGAGCAGAGTTCGCCAAACTCCTCAGATCTGTGAAGAGAATTCCCTGCTGGGCCGCGATAGGCGCAAGCCGACATGGGATCCTTCGCGTTGCTCAGGATGACAATAAGAATAGAAGGAATTTCCGCTATGGCAGTGGGCCGAAGACGGCTACTCCGTTGGGTGTTCCTACAAATACTTTTCCATTCACAATTGTGGGAGTCATGAACTTGTTGCCGGCGCCGAACTGGTCGCGGGCTCCGCTGGCCTGGTTGCTGTTGTAGAGTTCATTTAAGGTTGTCGCGTCGTAGGCGTGCAGAACTGCGGGAGTGTTGTTTTCGACGGCCCAGACAATTCCGTTGCTGGCGCCATTCGCCGATATCGCTGGTGTTGTTCCTGGATATGGAAAGCTGTTGGCAGTGTGCGCCGTGGCGCTGGTGGAGAGCTTCGCGTTGGTGATGGTGAAGGCTTGCAGCGGGCCTCCCACTGCACCGTAGTAGAGCGTGCCGTTGAAATACGCGGGCATGGAGAAGACGCTTCCTGGCAGCTGTCCGGAAATCTGCTGGTAGATGGCATTATTGTTGGCAATGTTGAACTTCCCCATAGAGTCGCGGTTCACGACATAAATGATTGCATCTTTGCCGGCACCGACTGCCAGATGAACGGTATTGCCGGAGCCGTCGGTCAGATCCGGGAGCACGAGCGCGCCACCCGAACCGAGGTCGGTATCGCTTCCGTTTTCGGATGACTGATTGGCCATCTCGAAATAATCGGCGACGGTCAGCCCACCGGAAGTGGAAAGCTTCATGAAAGCGTTGCCGTAGTCACCGTCGCTGGGGAAGCCGCTGCTGTTTAGGGTCGAATCGAAGACGCCGTTCGCGTCGAGGAAATAGATGTTTCCGGAGCTGTCGGCGGCGAGGCCGGAGCCTGCCATCCAAATGGCACCTTCGTTGCCGTTGGGAGTTACGTTCAAGAGGCTGGATTGGGCCAGTGTGCCGGCATCGTAGGCGATGATCCATCCCGTGTAGGGGCGGGCGTCGCAATGTGAGGTCCATGCAGTGTAGAGGATACCGTTCATCAGCAGGAGTGCTGCGCGTTCCTCGTATTGACCGGGGTCAAAGATCACGTTGGTTCCATCGGAGTTGTCGCCCGTGCCGGGGTATGTCGCTTGCACCTCGATCGGGCCGCCAAAGAGTTCGGTGCCGAGTGCGAGATCGAGGGCATGCACGCGCTGGTGATATTTTAGCGACGCGTCCTTGGACATCGCGACCACGTATATGACTCCATTGGTGCCGCGAGTGCGGTCGATGACGGGAGTGGAGGTGATTCCGATTTCGGGCGTGACCTGGGAGCAGCCTCGATTGTCGGACGTGGTCTCGCCTGACTTCAACGCGGATGTTTGCCAGAGAACTGTGCCGGAATCGGCGTCGAAGGCGTAGACCGAGTCGTGTTCGGTGGCGGCGATCAAGATGTTGCGCGTACCGTTGCTCGGGACCGCGACACTCGAGGCGTAGAGAGGCTGCGCGTCGACCAGGCCGTCGACGGAGTAGAAGCCGATCTTGCCGAACTTTGCGGAAGTCACGTTGCCTGGATTGAGAATGGTTTCGGTGAGATTCTGTCCGGTGCGAGCGATATCGTTGTGGTGAGTCACGACGTCGGTGGTGGAGTTTCCGGAGGTGCTGACAGTGAGCGTCGCGGGATTGCTGGTGACGTTTCCGATTGAGTTGCTGACTATGACGGCGAATTGTGAGCCGCTATCGGCCGCGGCGGCCGGAGCTGTTGTGTAGCTGGAGGAAGTCGCGCCGCTGATGGCGGTATTGGATTTCTGCCATTGGTAGGCCAGCGTGCCTGATCCAGTGGCTTGTACAGAGAACGTTGCCGTTTGCCCAACGGCGACTGTTACGTTCGAGGGCTGTACGGTGATGGCGGGAATACTGTTCTGGCTGCTTGAGTTGCTGCTGCCACAAGCCGTCCACAGGAGGGTGAGTGTAAGGCAAGACAGAACTTGCATCAGCGTGCGGCAGTTCATTCGAAAGCGTCCCCCAGAACTGTTTACATCATGCCAGCAGATAGCGCTACGAGGGAATCGGGAGATACTGTAGGCCGAGACGGACGACCGTTGTTGTTTTCATCCGCTCTGTTACTCTGCATATCTGGTGCGAGCGGCTGCCATTCTCGGGCTGGGGTGTTCTCCGAAAGCGTTGAAGCCTTTTCAGTCGGACGCGAGCGTGGAGTGGCGGATGGGGATGCCGGGATCGCGCCACGAGGTTGATGTTGTCTTGCTGTTTTGTGGGGACGGGACCGTTCATCGGCACTTGGGGCAATTAGTTCGGCTCGGGCTGCCCGTGTTGATTGTGCCCGTTGGGAGTGGGAACGATTTTGCGCGAGCGTTGGGGATGCGGCGGGTGCGAGATTCGCTGCAGGCGTGGCAGAGCTTTTGCGGTGGAGCGGGGAATGTTCGGGAAATTGATTTGGGGGTCATTACTGCGCTCAACGCGGACGGGGCGCCCGCGCCACTTCGATACTTCGGCTCGGTGGCCGGGGTGGGGCTAGATGGGGAGGTGGCGGCGCGGGCGAACCGGTTGCCGCGATGGCTGCGGCGGCATGGGGGATATGCCCTGAGCCTCGCTCCTACGGTTTGGACGTTTTCGGCGCTGCCGATGAAGATTCTGTCGGCTGCCGAGGGCGATCAGAATCTCTGGGATATTCGCAGCGAGCGGCCTACGCTACTGGCGGCCTTTGCGAACACTCCTCTTTATGGCGGCGGGATGAGGATTGCGCCTCGGGCAAGGATGGATGATGGACTCCTCGATGTCTGCGTGGTGGGCGCGGTGGATCGACTTCGACTCATGCGTCTGTTGCCGACTGTGTACAGCGGGCGGCATCTCGAAGTCCCAGAGGTGGAGTACTTTCAATCCGGACTAGTGCGGGTGGAGACGGAACAGTCGCTGGATGTCTATGCGGATGGGGAATATGTGTGCCGGACGCCGGTTGAGGTGGGCGTGGAGCGGGGGGCGTTGAAAGTTGTGACCGTTTCAGATGTTGGTCCCGATGACCGCAGGGGCTAAAGCCCTGCTTCGAAAGAGATGCTTAGCGCTGAAGCGCTGCGCCACCCAAAAGCCAAATTGCTCCGCTGGCCGGAACAGTCCGCGCGAGATCCCTCCCTTCGCCTGAAAGGCGGCTCCGGTCGGGATGACGCACCATATAGGAATGACGCAGTGTGTAGGGGAATGCTCAATTCTCTTCGCCGGGCGCGGATCGTGGTTGGTTCAACCCCCTTGGTGCTAAACTTTCTTCATGTCTGACGGGCGTTCGCGCACACTACTCTGGATTCTGATTGGGGGAGGAGCGTTTTTCCTCTTCGTCCTGGCTGTATTTACGCTGGTCTACATGACGCTGCATGCGGGCGGGGGTGAGGCCGGCATCACAAGCTTTGGCGACCGCATTGGCGTGGTCGATCTCGACGGCGTGATTCTTTCGCCGCAGCCAGTGGTCGGTCAGCTCAAAAAATTTGGCGACGACTCATCGATCAAGGCGATTATTCTGCATGTGAATTCTCCGGGCGGCGGGGTGGCGGCTTCGGAGGAGATTTACCGCGAGGTCAAGCGCATTCGCAGCGAAAAGAAGAAGCGCATCGTGGTGTCGATTGAGACCGTGGGCGCGAGTGGGGCGTATTACGTGGCCTCGGCGTCGGACAAGATTTTTGCCGATCAGGGCAGCATTGTGGGATCGATTGGCGTGATTGCGCAGTGGGTGAACTACGGCGATCTACTCAAGTGGGCGAAGCTGAAGGATGTGGTGCTCAAGACAGGCGAGTTCAAGGATACGGGGAATCCGGCGCGCGATCTGACTCCGAATGAGCAGGCGTACATGCAATCGCTGATCGACAACATGTTCGGTCAATTTGTGCAGGCGGTGAGTGAAGGGCGCGGGATGAAGTTTGAAGATGTGAAGTCCATTGCCAACGGGAAGGTATGGACCGGCGAGCAGGCCATGTCGATGAAGTTGATTGACGGAGTTGGGGACTTTGAGACGGCGGTGGCCGACACGGCGAAGTCGGTGGGGATCAAGGGGGAGCCGACTCTGGTGCGTCCGGACCGCGATCGCAAGACTTTGATGGACCTTCTGTTGGGCGATGTTTCGCAGTTTTTGCCGGGGCGCGAGAAGATGCTGCAGCAGCAGGTGGGGTTCTACTATCTGTGGAAGTAGTCGTAGCGGGAATGAGTGGGGCAGGTGTATCGATCGCGTAACTTGCATTAAACCCCTGAAATTTGAGAAGGTTATGAATGATGCGGTGGGGAGACTCCGGGGTGGGAGTTTCTTGCGCGTCGATATTCGAGAGATTTGAGCGGCGGATTGTCGGCTGTTAAGATCCGCCGGACAAGAATAGAAGAGGGGCGTATGACCAAAGCCGATCTGATTGACGAAGTCTCGCGTTTGGCGGAACTTACGCGGAAAGACAGTGAAGTGATCGTGGAGACGATCTTTGACAGTGTGGTGCGCTCGCTGCGGGCGGGCGACAAGATCGAGATTCGCGGCTTTGGCAGTTTCCGGACGCGGCAGCGCAAGCCGCGAGTGGGACGCAATCCTAAGACTGGCGAGCGGGTGGAAGTGCCGGCCAAGAAGATTCCGTTCTTCAAGCCCAGCAAGGAATTGAAGGATCTGGTAAATGATTCGGCTGCGAGCGCGGGTGGTGCAGCCCCAGTAACTTCAGCGCCGCCAACCACTTCGGCTCCGCCGACGGCGTAAAAGTTGCAGCTAGTTGACGCCGAAGGTGCGAAATAAAAACGTGCTGCGAGCCTCCTTGAGGAGCGGTTCTCCGTTGAAGGTGGCGGCGCCCTTTTCGTATCCGCCTACAACATACTTCCAACCAAACAAAGTTCCTCCCTTTAACCTCAGCCAGTAGGTCTCTCCGGGCGTCACGTCGATGCCTTTCTTTGGAATGATGAACATGGTGTGCTCGCAGCCGGATGTTTCTACTGGTTGTGTTACGACCGCGAGGGTGTGGCCCTTCGAGTCCAGTACGGTTAGCGTCAGTTCATCTTCGGACGGTCCGGGATTTCCGACGATCAGTTCCACCTCAACTCCAAGCAGCCTGGGCATGGATGGCGTAAAGCTCTGCTCGACGTCGTTCAGCAGATTGGTCCAGGCCTTGTCCCAGTGTGCTGCGTTTACCTGGTCGGTTCTCATGGACGTTCCGGGTGACGCGAACGCCATGGTCGCGCCGCACAGTGCGAACGAGAGTGCCGCGGCGAAAAGCAGGATTTGTTTGGTGGTCATGCGGAGTTCCTTGTCGTGACTTCAATCAGTTCGCTTGCGGTGGAACGATCGGCGCGAATCAATCTTGCATAGTTCCTTGCGCGGGTCAAACCGTAAGGGTAGGAACTACTGCTTGGTTTTCAAATACAGGTCGGCAACTTTCAGAGCGAGTGCTTGAGAGTCGGCGTCAGCGCGATTGGCCAGGACGATGACCGTGAGTTGGTCGTCAGGGAAGCGTTCGATCACCGTGCGGAATCCGACGGTCTCGCCGTAGTGCCACATGCGCTTGTGTCCGTGATAGGGATCGAGGAACCAGCCGAAGCCGTAGCTCACCGGCTCGCCTTCGGAGTTCTTCGCCGGACCTGCGGAAGGTTGCACGGGAGTGAGGGCGGGCTTCATTTCTTCCGCGCTCAGCAGAGTGTGCTCGCGGAGGGCGCGGTCCCATTTCGCGAGATCGTCGAGCGAAGAGTAGATGCCTCCATCGCCGAGGACGGCCGAGGTAGAACTCTGATCGGTCTCGCGCCAGGTGCCGTTTTCTTTGGTGTGGCCGTAGGCGCGATGTGGGACTTCGTTCTTGCCTTTCTCGTAGGCGAGAGTGTTGGTCATCTGCAGAGGAGTGAAGATTCGTTCCTGAAGGAACTGGCCGAAGGGCTTACCGGAAACTTTTTCCACGATCATCGCGAGGGTGGCGTAGCCGGAGTTGCTGTAGTCCCACTTGGAGCCTGGCGGGAACTTACCGACGGATTGCTGCTCGAGCAATTTCAGAACGCCGGCATCGTGAATCTGCGGAATCTTCTCGTCAGGCGTGTTGGGATATTGCGCGGTCAGGATGTCTTCGTAGTCGGGGAGTCCGGAGGTGTGGTTCAGGAGGTTGCGGACTGTGATCGCTTTGCCGTAGGCCGGAAAGTCGGGGAAGAAGTCGGTCAGATGGTCATCGTAGTGAAGTTTGCCGTCATGGACGAGCAACATAATGGCGGTGGCGGTGAACTGCTTGGTGACCGAGGCCAGACGGAAATTTGTGCTGGCGTCGATGGGATGCAGGGTGCGGAGATCGGTGACGCCGTATCCACGGCGGAAGATGGGTTGACCGTTACGGATGACGATGACTGCGGCGCCGGGGGCGTTGCTGGAGTTGAGCGCGGCGCAGATGGTGTCGATTTGGGTGGAGGAGACTTGAGCGGAGGCAGAGATGGCGGCGAGCAGCGAGAGCAATGTAGTTGCGAGTGTCCTATTCAAGATGAACCCAAGAATCACTTATACGCTGCGACATCCACACAATAGCACGTTGAGATCGCTCGCTTGCGGAACGAGAGTGGTTAGGCTGCGGAAGGACTTTCCTCACGCGTGAGGATGTCCGATTCGCTCGCAGCTAGCGGCGTCAGAAGAGGCCAGCCTTTGCGCAGGACATAGTCGAGCCACGTACCGGCGACCTGCGAGGTGAGGACTGCGGCGAGCACGAGCGTGGTATAGAACTGCGGGCTGATGATGCCGGCGTCGAAGGCGACGCTGGCCAGGACGATGCCGGGGCCTCCGCGCGCGTTGGTGGTGATGGCGAGATTGATGAGGTCGAGTCCGCGGAATCCGGCGAAGCGTCCGGCGAGCGAGACGGACAGGATTTTGACAGCGCAACTTCCCAGCAGGAACACTGCCAACATCCAGAACGAGAAGCTGCGGACGAAGTCGAGTTTTAATCCCACGATTGCGAAGTAGACGGGGATGAAGAAGGCGAACGAAACTTTGCCGATTGCGTCGAGGGCTTCGGAAAACAGGCGGCGCTTCTTGTGGACAACGGCGAATCCGGCGAGGAAGGCGGCGAAGACCAGGCTGACATCGAGCAGTCCGGCGATAACGCAGTAGGCGAGCAGCACGGCCATGGCGTAGGCCACAGGAGAGTGTTTGGCGAAGACGTTGAAGCGCGAGCGGTTGATTTGCTTCACGATTCGGGGAACGATGGTGAGCCCAAGTCCGAAGAAGACGATCGTGGCGATGAGGTGATACGACATCTGGCGGGGATTGAGCACGGCCTTGCCGGCCATTCCTGTAGCGAGGGCCAGCGCGAGCCACAGGACAATGTCTTCGAGTACGGCGACTCCGAGGACGAGGCGGGCGAAGCGGGTGTGCAGGATTTTCAGGTCGGCGAAAATTTTAGAGACGACCGGAACCGAAGTGACGGCCACGCCGACCGCAACGATGATGATGAGCGCGATACGGTTTCCATTGGGTCCTGCGAGCGCGGGGCGGATCAGCCAGGGCCCGAGTGCCAGGGCGAGAATAAATGGCAGGCCGGTGCCGACGATGACGATCCATCCAACTTCGCGACGTTCTTCACGGCTGAACAGGTGCTGCGTCTCCGCGCCGGACAGGAACATCAGCAGTAACAGCCCGAGCCAGTAGACGAAGTTCAGGATGTTCCCTTGATGCTGTGCGTTCCCGATGATTGCGGCGGCGAAGGGCAGGCGGCCGAGCAAGGCGGGGCCGAGCACGACTCCGGCGACGATTTCACCGACGACCCGCGGCTGGCGCAGTTTTACGAAGAGATAGCCGAAGAGTTGCGCCGCGCCTACCAAGAGAAGCAGCACGGAGAGGATTGAGGTTAGGTCGGCGTTCGACACGAGTTGTCCCGGCGTCTTGGATGCGGTTTGGGGGCCAGGGTTTGGTTGGAATGGCTCAGTCATCACGCGGGCGGGGCGCCCGCGCCACATAGGTCACATCATCCGCGGATTCCGGCCACTCCCATCATTCTTCCCGTCTTCCCTTTCTCGGCGCGATAGGAGAACAGCAGACTTGGATTGCAGTTGGTGCAGAGCGGGGAGGAGTCGATATTCTTCTTCGGCACGCCTGCGGCCAGCAGTTGCTGGCGGTTGGCTTCGACCAGATCGAGAAAGATTCTCTTCGGCAACTCGCTGTGTCCGGGGGCTCGGGCGGTCAGGAATAACAAAGGATATTTCTCGCGGACTGGATCGGAATCTTTGACCTCGTGGAAAAGGCTGGCGCCGTATTCGAACTGCGATTCAAACTTGATGCGAACTTCTTCTCCCACTTCGTAGCAGCAGCGGTGAACTCCGGGTCCGATCGCGGCTTTGAGGTCGCGGGGGCGCGTGCCGAAGTGGCGGTACATTTCGCCAACTCCTTTTTCAACGATGCGCTTCACAGTGCCGCGCCATCCGGCGTGAAAGACGCCGACGGCATGGCGCTTGGGGTCAACCAGAATCACCGGCAGGCAATCGGCGGTCTGGATGGCGAGAAGCAGGGCGGGAGTGGCGGTGATGAGTCCATCTCCAGTGAGATGGTCCGCGGGCGGGGATTCTACGCAGTGGATGATGTCGGAGTGAATCTGGCGGAGCGTGATCAGCGGCCAAAATGATGTTGCTGTGGTTCGCGAACTAGCCTTGGAAGTGCGGCGCTTCTGTGTGAACGCCCCGAGCTCGCGGAGGAAGGCGGCGCGGTTTCGTTCGACTGCGGCGCGGGAGTCGTCTTTGGTGAAGCCGAGGTTGAGGTCGGCCCTGCCGTATGCGCGGGAAGATCCATCGACACGCGTGGAGAAGCCA
Organism: uncultured Acidobacteriaceae bacterium; assembly: GCA_963722365.1. Classification (GTDB taxonomy): domain Bacteria; phylum Acidobacteriota; class Terriglobia; order Terriglobales; family Acidobacteriaceae; genus Sulfotelmatobacter. The sequence continues at coordinate 695,149 of CAVRLM010000007.1, read as the reverse complement.
TGGATCAGCCAAGGGAATTCGCTCAGATGTTTGGCGCGAAGAAGGTTGAGTTTCGATCGTTTGCTCGTTTGCTGGGCCCGAGTCGTCACCGTTCTATGTTACAGGAAGGATTCTGTTGTCCTGGCGCCCTCAGGGGCTGAAGCCCACACTCATCGCATCTCTTACGCGGCCCTCGAAGGGCCGCTCTTCCACGTTGGTGCGGGAGTTCGTGTTACAGAAATCTGGCGCTCAGGGGCTGAAGCCGATGTTGACTTTCAACGTCCCCGTGGCCATATGCCGCGCTTCCACGGTTGCGCCGGCGTTCGTCGTTTGTCCCTAGCCCAAACCTGATCTAGTATTTCCAGCTTTTCAAGTCTGCGTCCGCGGGGGCGGTCTGCTCCATGTGCTTCACCATCTCCGGCCAATAGTGCTGGTTCAGTCCCACAGAGGAATCGTATTCCCCGGCATAGCAGTGCGGCTTGCGGACACCGAATTCGAAGGTACCGTGGTAATAGGGATCGGTGGTCGTCTCCAGAAAATCTTTCAGCAGGTGGACGGCGCGATCGAGATAAAACGTGTCGGCCTCACCAACATAGAGATGAAGTTTGCCGGCGAGTTTGGGGCCAAGAGTTTTCCAGTCGCGCTGCATGATCGCGCTGAGATCGTAGTGATCCTTCCAGTATTTCGCGACGTCGTGATCGATCTCGCCGGTGCGCTTGTCGAAGATGGGCTTGGGATATCCGTCGTCGCCCACCGCGCTGAAGACGGCCTGCCAGGTATCGAGTTGTTCGCCGGAGCGGCTGTGCGTTCCCTGTACGAGTTCGTAGCGGTTCATCTGCTCCATGGTGGAGAGGACGAGCCCGTCCGATGCCCGCACGGAAGGCCTGGGAACGCGAGCGTAGGGGCTCTCGATCCAGAAGGCGTTCTTATCGTCGTAGAGGTTCATGGTCATGTAGGCGCGGAAGTCGACGACATCGGGACAGAAGACCCAGGCACCGTTGTAGAAGTCGGGATAGAAGACCTGCGAGGCCAGGCTCTCCCAGCCACCGGTGGACCCGCCGTAGACGGAGCGGGCCCATCCCTGACCGATGCCGCGGAATTGTTTCTCGACGTAAGGAATTAATTCCTGCGTGATCGCGTCGCCGTAGGGGCCAACGTTTTCCGAGTTCACCGCGTAGGAATCGTCGAAGTAGGGCGTGGCGTGCTGGATGGAGAGCACGATGACCCGCGGCAGGCGGCCGGCGGTCCAGTCCTGATAAAGCTTGTAACCGTTCTTGGCCGCGCGAAGTTCTCCGCCTTTCAGGTTGTCTCCGGGCGGCTGGGTACGAAAGGCCATGATGCCGGGAAGTCCCCGATGAAAGTGGTCCTGCTCGACGATGAGCGGGTAGCGCGCGTTGGGATGCTCTTCCCAACCATCGGGCAGAAGCAGCACAGCACCCAGGTAGGTGGGTTTTCCCCAAAACTTGGTGAGCAGTTCGCTCTGAATGCGGATGTGCTTGACCCACTTGTTGTCGGCGATGGTGTGCTCGTCGTTGGAGGAATCCCAGCCGACGACGGAGTCGACCACTTTCGGATCGTCCTCAACCGAGGGAATCTTTTCGGTGAGAGAGATGCGAGTAGTCATCCCGGATTTGGGATCGAAGTGGATCTTTACCGGTTTGCTATATAAGTTGCCGGGTTTGATTTGCCAGTGCTGACCTTCGCCTTTGTCGGGTGGCAGCTTGAGGGTTCGGCCATTGCCGAGGTGGAACGTGTCGTAGATGTTGAGGACGGCCTGTACCCAGTAGTCGCCGGCGGGGATGTCGTTGAGGCTCTCGGCAGGGTATCCGAGGGTAGTGGTATCGATGACGGCGGGCGCGCCAGGCGCGAGCGCGTCAACATCAACGCCGAAGGCCTGCTGCGACTCGGCAGTCATGAAACTGATTTGGAAGCGCGGTTCTTTTTCGTCGTTGTTGGAAAGCAGAAGCAGGACGTGGCCGTCCAGGGGTGCGGCGCTCATCTCTTTGGGAAACGAGATTTCGAAGCGCTGGCTGGCGGGCTTGGCGGGTGCTGCGTTGGCTGCGGCCACGCAGAGAAGAAGGATGATGCAGGACACTTTTCGAATAATCATAGCGTTATTTGTTAAGGCGAACGCAGACATTAGCAGTGAGCGTGGTTCGGGGTCAAGGTTGAGTAGGGAGTAGGAAAATCAGGAACCGCAAAGGGCACGAAGGCTCACGAAGTTAGTGCAAGGTCGGGTGGTTTGCCCGGGTGCTGTTCACTCCGCTATAGTTTTATGCATGTTTGCTGACTTTACTGCTACCGACCGCTGGACCAAGAAGCAAGTGCACTGCGTGTATCAGGCGATGATTGTGGCGATTGCTACGCGGCATGCCGACGCGGTTGATATTAAGTTTCTTGTGGACGGGCGGAAGGTCTGGGTGGCGCTGCCGCATCCGGCATGGGTGGAATATAAGAAGCGGACCGGCAAGATGATTACGGACTCGCTGGCCCAAGAGATCGCAGGACATTATCTGAAGACCGCTCTGGAGGCTGGCGAAGGCCTGGGACGCGACATGTATTCGTTGACGATTGAGGAGACACTGGCGCATCTTGACTCGGCTGTGGCTGAGATGCAGGCGCAGCCTGCCTAGATGGCCCTATCTCGATGTTCTTTCTAGCCGGTTTTAACAGCTCCCGTCAGCCCCGCAACGAATAATGTAGCAAGAACCCATCCGATGATCGTTTGGGTCCACATCCACATTTGCATGAACGTGGGCGAATCGAGCTCCAGACCTTGGTCTCGTAGCCACTGCGATACCTCCCAATGAACGGTCGGCGGGATGGTAATACGTTCCGGTCCGGGCTGCCAGTGATCCTTTACCTCGAGATTGATCAAAGGAAAGGAATGTTCGATTGAGTAGATTAGGGGGTTGAATTCCGAATACCCGTCGGGCGGATACCCTTGCTTCTTGAAGGCGGCATGCGAATCTTTTTCGCTGGGTGATATGACTCCGCCGAGATACCCGAGGCTGTAGAAGATGCATCCCATCGAGATCAGACCGAGCAGCCACCACAAGGCGCGCAGAGGCATCTGGCCATATCCGATGGTCCACCGCAAAATCCAGCTCCCGATGTGCCGGAGTACGCCTATGTCATCACTTTGACGCCGCTTATGCTCCATGTTGAACAGGACGCGATGCGGCGCGTCCACATCGCCCCCGTCCTTCAGCACTCTGGCGAGTTGCTGGTAGGGTTGCAACGTAAACTGCGCTGGTAAGGCAAGCCATTTCAGTCGGGACCCTACATCCACAGGTGCTGGCGGAGAGATCCGCGAATAGGAGAAGCCGTTGAGGGTAAGATTCCCTCGGGCGGGCCAACTCTCCGGCGCGTCCTGTAGAGGTCCAGTGGTGGTATTGGTTAAGTCCAATTGCACTGACTGCGAATTCTTGATCTCCGACCACAGCAACGACCCTTTGACCGCGGCCCTTACCAGGCTTAACTTGGTGAAGCTGCCTTTACGACAATCGATATCTCCGCCGATCTGACAACTCAATAGATCTACGGTGCCGTTGGACACGAAGCCTTCCCCGAAGTAGATGGTCCCTCCGATCTTGGCCCCGTCAGCGGAGATAGCATCTCCATTTGCATTCGAGAAAGTGCCGCCGGTGCAAACCACGTTGCCGCCAATGTCGGCTCCCCAGAGCCGGACCTGACCTTCGGCAGAAAAACTTCCATTGAAAAAGATCCCACCGGCCTTCATCCGATCGCAAACCAAAGCAAAAACCGGCGTGGCGGTAGCGCCTGCTTGTTGTGACACCGAGGCAGTTGTAGTTGCCGATCCTGTCGCAGTCTTTGCTGGCGGCGGGGCATCGGGCCTGCGAAAAGAGCCCCCGGCGCAGTTGAGCACGCCCCCGATCAGGGAGCCGATAAGGCGCACGGTTCCCTTGGCTTGGAAAGATAGCCCATCGGACGGACTACCCGTTCTTGCGAAGGGCCCAAGAAAAACGCTGCCTGCGATCTTGACGCGGTCCGCCCACAGAGCGTGGCCGGCGGGATTTAGGAAAGTGCCTCCATTAGCATCCAGATTCCCGCCGAGTTGGGTCGTTAACATATGAACACCGCCATCGCTTACGAAGCCGTCGCTTACCACCAGATCTCCCGCAATGTTGGCGCCGTCCGCGGCAACAGCCCGCATCAAACTTCCCGAGAGATCAAGCCCGGGAATTTTGAGATAAGAGAGTTCGGCCTCGTCGCTAAAAACACAGCGATAGAAACTAAGAGGAAAAGGCACAGTGGCGAATGAGAGGTCGAGTCTGCCGATGATCCTTGCAGCGCACAGTCGAATTCCGCGTGGATCGATGAGGGGGAAGGTGGCGCGGTCGATACATATCCACCGTAGTAAGGCCGCGCGCAAATTTCGATCAGGTCCCCATGTCGTCGCGTTCGCAGGGTTGTTCGCAGGATCATAAGTGGGGTTGTCTTCGTTTTCCGCAACCCCGCAGAACGCGGTGAGACCGTTCGAAGTGGCCTTCAGCAGTCGTTTCTCTGCCTCCGACAGATTCGGATACAGCTTTTCTGCCTCTTGCTCGAGCGTGTTAGCGTTGCTCATATCCACCCCTAAGGGCAGCGACTTATATCACAGAATGGCGAGAATGGGATTGGGCTGGCGGTTTTTGTTCGGTATTGCCAACAGGTCACTCCTAGATCACGACCGATTCTTTGTATTCCCCGAAAACCTTTCGCATCGCGTCGGAAATCTCGCCGACGGTGGCGAGGGCCTCAACTGCGGTCAGGATGCGCGGCATAACGTTGGCTCCGGAGCGCGCTGCTTCTTCTACACCCGCCAAGGCTGACTTCCATGGAGCTGCATCCCGTTTCGCTCGCAGAGCGCGCAGACGTTCCACTTGCTTCGGCTCCAAGGCTGGATCGATACGCTGAATCGGGATGGGTTTTTCTTCTTCGACTTCGAAGCGGTTGACGCCGACCACGATAGCGCGCTCGTCGTCGACTGCCTGTTGGTATTCGTAGGCGGCGTTTTGAATTTCCTGCTGCACGAAGCCACGTTCGACGGCCTTGAGCATTCCGCCCATCACTTCAATCTTCCCGAGATACTCGGCGGCGCGCTTCTCGATTTCGTTGGTGAGGGACTCCACGTAATACGATCCGGCGAAAGGATCAATGGTCTGCGGCGCGCCGGACTCATAGGCGATGATTTGCTGGGTGCGCAAAGCGATGCGCGCGGCTTGTTCAGTGGGCAGGGCTAACGCTTCATCGTAGGAGTTAGTGTGCAGCGATTGGGTTCCTCCCATCACGGCGGCCATGGCCTGAATGGAGGTACGGACGATGTTGTTTTCCGGTTGCTGAGCGGTGAGCGTCGAGCCCGCAGTTTGCGTATGGAAGCGGAGCATCCACGACTTGGGATTCCGCGCTTTGAAATGCTCGCGCATGATGCGCGCCCACATGCGGCGGGCGGCACGGAACTTCGCCACCTCTTCGAGAAAATTGCTGTGGGCGTTGAAGAAAAACGACAGCCGCGGGGCGAACTTGTCGACGTCGAGTCCGGCCTTGATGGCTGCTTCGACATAGGCCATGCCGTTGCCGAGCGTGAAGGCGACTTCCTGGACGGCGGTCGATCCGGCCTCGCGCATGTGGTAACCGGAAATCGAGATCGTGTTCCAGTCGGGAACGTTGTCGTTGGCCCAGGCAAACATGTCGGTGATGACGCGCATGGCCTGCTGTGGCGGATAGATATAAGTCCCGCGCGCGATGTATTCCTTGAGCACATCGTTCTGGACGGTGCCGGAGAGCTTGCGGATGTCGGCACCTTGCCGCCGCGCGACTGCCACGTACAAGGCGAGCAGAATCGACGCGGTGGCGTTGATCGTCATCGAAGTTGAAATCTTGGTGAGCTCGATGCCGTCAAAGAGGCGCTGCATGTCTTCGATGGAATCGATGGCGACGCCCACCTTGCCAACTTCGCCGGCCGCCAGCGGGTGGTCGGAGTCAAGGCCGATCTGTGTGGGCAGATCGAAGGCGACTGAGAGACCCGTGGTGCCATTGGCAAGCAGATATTTGTAGCGCTTGTTCGATTCCTCCGCGTCGCCCATGCCGGCGTACTGGCGCATAGTCCAAAGGCGCCCGCGGTACATGGTGGCCTGCACGCCGCGAGTGAAAGGATATTCGCCGGGATATCCGACCTCGTTTTCGTAGTCGGATCCTTTGAGATCCGTTGGAGTGTAAAGGGGATTGACTGGGATGTGAGAAGAGGTTTCGATCTCGCTGGTGTCTGGGCCGGTCTTCAGCTTTTCGGTCATGACAGCCTCTAAACTGCGACGAAACGGCAGTCGCGACGAACCCCGGTGCTACAAGTCCAGCTTTAACGGTCAACTTTTCCGGCGCGCTCTCCAAAACGAACTCACGCCGAACCAGCCAAAGGTAAGGGTGCACCCGATAGTGATGGCGATGCGGCCGAAGCCGACACTGCCGGCGTGATATTTCTCGTATTCCCTAAAAGTGGCGCCTGCGAAACTCAAGGCCATGATGAGAAAGAAGAGTCCGGTAATTTCCAGCCACAACTGGTGAGCGGCGCGTCCAAACGACCGGCCGGCGGTGCGAGCCCCGCTCATTACGGCATTGACGGTGCGGTTGCGGCCTGCCTGCTGGCCGACAATACGTGCCGCGACGCCAAGCTTTCGTAATGAAGAAACCTTGCTCACAGTTCTCGATTTTAACAGCCTGCGGCGCTACAATGGCGCAACGGATGAACGGCGAACCGTTCGGCTGAGGATGGCATCTAATGTTGTAGGTAGGAGATTTAGCTCCGGGGGGACCAGTGGATCCACAACTCAAGCAACTGATGAAAGAGCTCGGCGACGCAATCAACGAATCTCTCTCCGATTCCGAGCAAATCTCTGAAGTTGTCTCGCGGATCAAAGAAGGCGGGTACGACATCTTTCTGGTGCTGGAAGCTACCATTGGTGTGAGCAAGCAGGGTGAGAAGTCGCCTGATAAGACTTCGCTGGTAACGACACTGTCGACGAATCCTGAATTCAAGGTTAGCGATCAGGATTTGAAGTTCTTGAAATCGCTGCGCATCAAGATTGACGAAGAGAAGCTGGAAAAGGACAAGCCTGACAAGGATCGGTAATCGCTCGTCGGTTAGATCTTCTGCCCTTTCCGCTTACGCGCGAGATCCTTCGCTTCGCCTGAAATGCGGCTCCGTTCAGGATGACGCATTCCGGGAATCAATTTCTTCTGCACGCCCTGCGCTGAGTTCAAAACCTTTACTCTGCCAAAACTTGATCCAACAACTGCCCGACGGCGCGATCAGCCTCGATAATCGACGAGCGGTGGTCGGCCACTCCAGAGAGATCGGTATTCGCAAAGGCAATTCTGCCGAACGGCGCTGCGCGCAGCACTTCGCCGGGCGCGGGCTTGCCGTCTTTTCCAAAGAAAAATCCCGGGGCGGGGCTGAGGTAAGCGTGCCCCCAGCGATTGAGGATGATTCCAGCAATATCGCGACTGGCGTCGAATCCGGTGCGTGCGAACATGTCGGTGAATTGCTGGCGAATCTGGCGTTCGTACTCACGGAAGGGAACGGACATCAGTTCGCCGCGGCCCAGGTGTCCCTGCTCCTCGGTAGATTTTCCGGGATACGTGTACACGATCTTTACTGTGAGCACGGTGGGCGAATCGGGGCCGATCGTGGGAGAGTCGGCGCCGCACAGAGCCAGCTTGCGCACCTGCATGTAGCTCCCCAGGCCCTCAAACCACTGGCAGCCGGAGATTCCCATTTTGTAGAGGAAGCGCCAGTTGCGGACAGCGACATTGGCCATCATGCAGGGCGTGCGATAGAACTGGCTGTAGGCTACGACACGATCCGACGGCAAGTCGCGCACGATGTGGCGCGTCGTCCAGCTTCCTCCTGCCATTACCACCGAGCGCGCCTTGATGCGATGGGTTTTACCAGAACGCGTGTAGGCGATGGTCACGAACTCAGACTTCGCAGCATCGCCATCATGTTTCACCCACACGGCGGTTGAATCCAGACGGATGCGGGCAGGCGCGCCGGCACGATCGAGCGCCGCGAAGTTCACGGCATTTCGGCTTACGTTTTCTAAGGAGTGATCGCCGGCGATGGATTCCGGAATCAGAGTCTTGGTGATCAGGCGCGCCAGACCGCCGTTTCCGTCGGGAAACATTTGTGTGCCGGTTTCGTCGCTGATGTCGAGCGGATGCAGCATGTCGGCTGCGTAGGCGGTGTAGCCGGAAAGTGCGTCGGGTCCGAGGCCGTAACCCGCGCCTTCGCCGGGCGACAGAAAAGCTCGGATGGTCTCGCGACTGATGCCATACTGCTCGATCATGTGATCTTCAAGTGTGACCGCATCAAGGCGCCGCGAGATGGCGTCTCCGGGATATTGCGGAGCCCGAGCGCCCGCGTCACCTGCGGACTGAAACTTCGACATCTCCGCTCGGACTTTCGCCGAAACCGGAGCGCTCTCCAGTTGTTTGCCCCAAGGGTCGGTCAGCCATAATCCTTGCGGCTCGCCGAACTTGGCCCCGAAGTACGTGGCATTCGGCGCATTCCCCAAATAAGGTGTGCGGCTGAGTTGTATCTCCGGCTTGGAGCCGTCCCAGTTCTGATATTGGAGGCGAGGTGTTCTCAGCCCGATCGAATCGTAGAATCTTCCAATGAAACTGTGAGGGAATGGCACTGGAAAAAATGCCGAGCCCTGGTGGGCAATCAGGCGGTGTCCATCGACCAGGAATTCGTTGCGTTTGGCTTCGCCACCGAAGATGGGATGGTTGTCGAGAACGAGACAGGTTTTTCCTGCGCCAGCTTGGCGCTGAAAAATCAGCGCGGCTGCGAGACCGCTGATTCCTCCGCCTACGACGACGCAGTCGTAGATCTCGCCAGTGTCGATTACAGTTGCGGGGAGATTTTCAAACTGGCCATCGCGAATCTGGTGTCCGGCCTCCAGTACGGGGAGCGTATTGCCGTTGGAGTTCGCGTAGTCGCCGATGCCACCAAATCCGGTGAAGTCATCTTGATTTGAATCCGGGCTCGGCTTGGCCGCCAGCAGCTCTGCGGGCGACACAGGATTGAGCAACATTCCGCCAGACGCCAACAAGGTGGCGTTCAGAAAATCGCGCCGGGTGATGCCTTGATCGATGCCCAGCAACTTGTCACCGCGAAGATTTCTTTCCCCAGAAGAAGGATTGGGACTGGAACGCGATTTCTTTTTTGTTGGCACGGGCCGCTCCATCGCCTGCATTATACGGATTTGCTTAAACAGGGAAGCGTTAGCAACCTTATCCAGCTGTGCTACCATCTACTGTTTCTCTTCGCATCTGCCATGCAAGAAAGCGAGATTCCGGTGAGTGGGTACCGGAACGAAGTCTGAGGGGATGGAATGAAAGATACTCTCGGGGTTCTCTTGGCAGGCGGCGCCGGCGAGCGGCTCTATCCTCTCACTCGCGATCGGGCCAAGCCGGCAGTCACCTTCGGCGGCATCTACCGGATCATCGACATCACGCTCTCGAACTGCCTTAATTCTGATCTGCGCCGCGTCTACATTCTGACTCAGTACAAAGCTCTCTCTCTCAACCGTCACATCCGCGAAGGCTGGAACATTTTGGGCCGTGAAGTCGGCGAGTTCGTGGAAGTACTGCCGCCCATGAAGCGGGTGAGCGACCAGTGGTATCAGGGCACGGCGGACGCGGTCTACCAAAACATTTATTCCATCGGCTCGGAGCAGCCGAAGCACGTGATGATTCTCTCCGGCGATCACATCTACAAGATGGATTACGGAAAGATGATGAAACAGCATCTGGACTCGGCGGCCGATATCACGCTGGCCACTATCCAGGTTGATCCGGAAGAGACGTTCCGCTTAGGTGTGGTGGATGTCGATAAAGACGGCCGCATTAACGGCTTCGAAGAGAAACCCAAAGTGACGGCATTGCGCTCTCCTCTGAATCCCGCCAAGGTCGCAGCTTCGATGGGGATTTATCTTTTTAACGCTGATGTGCTCATCCCCGTGCTGCTCAAGGACGCGGAGAATCCGCAATCGAGTCATGATTTCGGCAAAGACATTCTGCCCAAGATGGTGGACGACTACCGCGTCTACGCCTACGATTTCGTCGACGAAAATAAGAAGGAAGCCCTTTACTGGCGGGATGTGGGCACGTTGGAGGCTTACTACGAGGCCAACATGGATATCGTGTCGGTCTCGCCCATCTTCAACCTGTACGACGATCATTGGCCGATCCGCACACACCAGCGGCAATATCCTCCGGCGAAGTTCGTGTTCGCGGAAGCGGGGCGCACCGGCACAGCCCTCGATTCGATCGTGTCCAATGGGTGCATCGTTTCTGGCGGGAGCGTGAAGAATTCCATTTTGTCCCCGGATGTGCGCGTCAATTCGTATACGGAAGTTACCGACAGCATCCTGTTCTCGCACGTCAGTGTCGGCCGCAAGTGTCGTATACGGAAGGCGATTCTCGACCGCGACGTACATATTCCCGAAGGCACGACGATCGGTTATGACGCCGAAGCCGATCGCCAGCGTTACTTCGTCACCGAAAGCGGTATCACTGTGGTCACCCGTGATTACTCCTTGTTTGAAAACCCCGTTACCGTGGACTACTTCACCAGCGAATAGGGGAACAGTGCGGTTACTGCACTAGTTACCTGTGCACCAAAATTGATGCAACTGTAATCACCCCGTAACATTTCACTGCTAAAACTCGAACATGGATCTGCCCGTGTACAACACGCTGATCCTTTCTGACCTGCACCTGGGTGCAGAGACGAGCCGTGCTCGCGAGGCCACGCGAGTGCTCAAGGAAAATCGCTTTCAGCGGCTGATTCTGCTGGGCGACATTTTTGCCGATCTCAATTTTGCCCGCCTGACCAAGGAACACTGGAAGTTTCTCGGCTACATCCGCAAGCTGTCGAATCCCAAGCGCAAGATTGAAGTCGTATGGGTGGAAGGGAACCACGACCGGGGCCTGACTAACATCATGTCGCATCTTGTTGGAGTGCGCGTGTACCAGGAGTACACGTGGAACTATTGCGGGTTGCGGCACATTGCGATTCACGGGCACCAGTTCGATGGCTTTCAAGTGAACCGATTGCGGCTGAGCGCGTGGGGCACGTCGCTATTTCTGCAGTTGCAGAAACTGGATCTCAAGGGCAATCCCATCGCGAGGCTGATTGACCGGCTCAACACGCGCTGGCTGCGGATGTCGGCGAAAGTCGCGTCGGGAGCGTTGGCGTTCGCCCGGCAGAATGGCGTCGACCGCATCTTCTGCGGACATACGCACGAAGCCATTCACGCCAATCGCGATGGCGTCCACTATTACAACTCGGGTGGGTGGGTCGATTCCCGGCTCACTTATTTGACGATCGATGATCAGGGGGTAGAGATCCATGACTACGATGAACATGAATACGACAAGCACGAACATGACGAGCGACTTGACGATCGTGATTCCGGCGAAGAACGAGGCGAAACTGATTCCGCGCTTGCTGACTTCGCTGACGATGCAGGACTACTCGAAGATGTCGAGTACGAGAGTGTTGGTAGCTGACGCGAACTCGACGGACGGAACGCCCGAGATCGTGCGGAGTTTTCGAGACCGCCTGAACGTGAGTGTGATTCGCGGCGGTATGCCTTCGGTCGGACGAAACCACGGAGCGGCGCTCGCAGATACTCCTTATGTGCTTTTCCTCGACGCCGACATCGAACTCGCCGACAGGTCGCTGGTGCGGCGTTGCGTAGACCGCGCTCAGCGCAAGCAGTTGCACTGTGTGACAACGAACATCCTGTGCAACGAAGGCAACTGGCTCGACAAGGCGTTCTATGCGGGGAATGACTTCTTTCAGTATCTGTCGTACCTGCATCGTCCGTTTGCGACTGGCATGTTCATGTTCTTTGACCGGAAAAAATTCTGGGAACTGGGGGGATTTCATGAGCAGATCCTGTTTGCGGAAGACTATCGGCTAAGCCAGAAGGTGGAGCGCAGTCGTTTCGCGATCGTGCGTGGTGGAGTCTATACCACGAATCGCCGCTTCAAGAAGATGGGGCACTTGCGCGTGGGACGGCTATTTCTGTGGACAGCGATGAATTACTGGAATGAGAAGTATTTTTTGCGCGATCACAAATATTGGGCGAACGAGCCGGACAGCGTTCCTCAAGGTTAGTACCCGATATGTCGTGAACGAGTTTTGTCGTGGCCACAAAAAACAGGATTCAGCCAACCAGCTGAATCCTGTTTTTTTTCTCGGTTCACTCAAGAGATGCTCAGCACAGAGGACACTGAGGACACTGAGGACACTGAGGTTTGTCCTTAGAAGCGGAGAACGGCACCGAACGACATCCGGAAATTGTGCTGCGTCGTGTCGAAAAATGACGTGTGGATGTAGTCGCTTTCCCCGCGTAGTGCCAGCGGACCAATTACTCGGAAATCAAGCCCTCCTCCGACGGCGGTGGCGAAGGAGGTGTTCGAAGGCCCGGGCAGAGTGCCGCCGGTGTGAATATGAGCGAAGCCCACCATTCCTTCGGCGAATGGAGTGAACCTGCCGATCGGGACGGAAACACGGGGGCCAAACAAATATTCTTGGGAGTGTCCGGTGACGTTAATATTTTGGACGCCACCCGGCGTGACTTCGACAAAATTCTGCGAGCCGTAGTGCCCGGCGAAATCGGCCACCAGTCCAACCCATGGCAGAAGTTTTCCTTCGAAGGAGGCTTCCCATCCGTTAAGGTTTGCTCGAGACGTGTTCAAGTTAAAGATGGACGAATTTGTATTCTCGTACGAGTATCCGAAAAATACGTTGCCCCTCGGGAGTTGAGCGTTCGCCAACCCGGCGAACAAAAACAGCACAACACCAATGCATGCAGCTTTAAACATCAAACGATCTCCCTTCCTGGCATCCATCAACCCTTATGAAGCGAATAAGTTTTGGATGTATGGAGAAGAGATTCGGTCTGCCGTCAATTGGTTGATCAGGGAAATGAGGAGCAGTGATCGCTCAGAAACGCCAGACAATTCCGGTCGACGCGCGGTAATCATTCTGCGTGGCGCTTAAGTAGTGGGTGTGCATATAGTCGCCCTGGAAGCGCCAGGAAAAATTCTTGAAGGGAAGTTTGTAATCCACGCCGCCACCGAAATCGAGGGCGAGCGGATTGTAGGTAAAACCGCTGGAGCTCAAATGCCGGACTCCGACCATGGCGTGGGCGAAGGGGCGCCACTTTCCGAGATTCGTCGAGATACGGGGTCCGCCAACCAGGTTGTATTGCGTGACTCCGGTGCGATAGAAACCACTGGCGTCGATCACCAGTCCGAGGCGCGGAAAACGAGTGAAGGGAAGCGCCTCAAACGAGCCGTTCCATCCACGATAACTCTGCTGATTGATGACGTTGGTGAGTTGGCCATAGGAAACACCGGCGTAAACGTTGCCGTTGGGAAGGAGTCCGTTGAATTGTGCCGACATCGGAATCGATAACAACATCAAGACAACAAATGCCAGCCCTGCGGCAGCAGACTTTGACACGAATTATTCCTCCCCGGCCGTCCGGCCGGCAAAAAAATGCACTTTGGTCAACGAAATCCGTTAGATGCAGTGTACTGGATGCCCAAGATGTCCCGGTTTACAAAAATTGTCCAGTTGTGCCGGGATTGCGGGCTCGCAGGACAGACAAAAATTTACCAGATATTCATGGTGCCAAAACCAAACTACCCACGTCTATCTACTAGCATGCAACCTATGGACACGAATTGGCAAATATCGGAGCAGCCGGGAGTGGTGGCCGGCTTTGGAATGAACAAGGAGTTGAAGTTGAAACTCAGTCTGGAAACACGCAATCGCGGCGATGTCATCATCGTCCACTGCCAGGGCCGCATCGTCTATCGCGATGAGGCCGCTGCGCTGTCGCGGGTGGTCGGTACGGCCCTGCAACACGCGCGCAAGCTGGTACTCGACCTGAGTGGGGTCAGTTCGATGGATAGCGCGGGTATTGGAGAACTCGCTCTTCTGCAAAGCTGGGCCCAGGGGAAACATGTCACCTTCAAGTGTGCGGGAGCAAATTCGTTGGTGACCACTTTGCTTGAGCTGACGAATCTGGATTCGGTGCTGGAGGTGCATCCCACGGTGGATGCGGCGCTGGCGTCGTTCCAGGAAGAGCAGGTCTGCGCGGACTGCTGAAACGTTCTCGGTGAATTAGCGAAGGAGCAACGTTCGCGTTGCTCCTTATTTCTTTTTTGTGGGGACTAGGTCTCACGCTGGAAGCGGTAGCGGCCTTTTCGTTCCAGGGCGACCGCTTCGACGACTTTCAAGAATGCGCGGGCGGCGTGCGACAGGTTGGCGTCTTTTCGATAGATCAGGCGTAGCTTGCGTTTGATCTGCAGTTCCCGCACTGGAATCCCGACTAGTTCCCCTCGAGCAATCTCGGTTTCCACGCTGATCTCCGGGACTAGGGCGACGCCTTGCCCCATGGCAACAAATTGTTTGATGGCCTGGAGAGTGGGAAGTTCGAGATCCATGTGGAGCGGCGTTTTATGCGTTTTGAAGAGTTGGATGACTTTCTCGCGATAGGGCGAGGAGACAATGTGAGCCACAAAGGACTCCGCGCCGAGTTGCCGAATACTAACCTGCGAGGCGGAAGCGAGCGGATGTTTAGGCGGAACGACGAATACAAGTTCGTCGAGATATACGACAACCGAATGGAGGCTGGGCTCCTGCGGCTCATAGGAGAGCACTCCAAACTCCGCGCTGTAGCGCAGAACGTCGTCGGGAATGTGGCTGCCGAGCGCGCGCTCCACCTTGATTTTGATCATGGGATGCAGGCGGCGGAACTCTGCCAGTAGGGGGAGCAGATAGAGCACGGTGAATTCGTTGGCCGCGATGACCAGCTTGCCTTTCTGCAATTCGCGCAGCTCCGTGAGCGACTCGGCCGCTTCCCCGCGCAGGTTGATCAGCTTTTCGGCGTATTCAAAGAGAACCTTGCCAGCGTCGGTGAGGACGCCCTCGCGCGAAGATCGGTCAAAAAGGGCCTCGCCGAGTTCGTCCTCGAGCTTGCGGATGGTCTGGCTTACCGCAGACTGGGTGCGAAAGAGTTTTTCGGCAGCGCGGGAGAAACGGTGCTCGCGGGCGACCGCCAAAAACACTTCAAGCTGAGACAGTTCCATGAGACAGCTCCTTAATCAAATCTCCGCTATCCATTAGCAATACTTATTGTACAATTGTAACTAATGATTCATGAAGAATTATAAGTTTTGCTTCTAAGCCTGCCGCCCGTACCATATGAGATCACGATTGTTTTGAGGGAGTTCCATGACCGTAGAGCGAGCCCGCATTATTGTTTTTGACACGACGCTTCGCGACGGCGAGCAGTCGCCAGGTTGCAGCATGAACCGGCAAGAGAAGCTCCGCCTGGCTCACCAGCTCGACCGCCTGGGTGTGGATGTGATCGAGGCTGGGTTCCCCATCGCGTCCGATGGCGACTTTGAGTCGGTGAAGGCGATTGCCTCGGTGGTGCGCCGTCCGATTATCGCCGGGCTGGCGCGCGCCTGCCGCCCTGACATTGAGCGTGCCTGGGAGGCCTTGCAGCATGCGGCGCGTCCGCGGATCCACGTTTTTCTGGCGACTTCCGATATTCATCTGACCTACAAGCTGCGCATCACGCGGGATCAGTGCGTGGAACAGGCGCGGGAAGCGATCCGCCTGGCCAAATCGCTTTGTGAGGATGTGGAATTTTCGCCGGAAGATGCAACGCGTACCGACCCTGATTTCTTGTGCCGAGTTCTGGAGGCGGTGGTCGAGGAAGGTGCTACTACGCTGAATATCCCCGACACCGTTGGGTACACGATTCCAACCGAGTTTGCGGACCTGATCACGACCATCCGCCAGAGGGTCAAGGGAATTGAGAACGTAGTGATCTCGGCGCACTGCCACAACGATTTGGGTATGGCGGTCGCTAATGCGCTGGCAGCGGTGAGCGCAGGTGCACGGCAGGTTGAGTGCACGATTAACGGGATCGGAGAGCGGGCTGGGAATGCGTCGCTGGAAGAGATTGTGATGGCGATGCGGGTTCGTCCAGATCGCTTCGCTTTTGAGACAGGCGTGATTGGCGATCAAATCTTCCCGGCCAGCCAGATGTTGAGCGAGATTACCGGCGTGCCGGTGCAGCCGAACAAGGCCATCACCGGACGCAATGCCTTTGCCCATGAGGCGGGCATTCATCAGGATGGCGTGCTGAAGAATCCGCTGACCTACGAGATCATGACGCCGAAGTCGGTGGGCGTGCCTGATTCAAAGCTGGTGCTAGGGAAACACTCCGGACGTCACGCCCTCAGCATCCGGTGCGAGCAGTTGGGATATCAGTTCGACCGGCGCGCGCTCGATGACATCTACCGCCGCTTTGTCCGCTTGGCGGACAAGATCAAGCATGTCGAAGATCACCACTTGCTCGAATTGATTCGCGACACACATAAGCCGTCTGGGTCGGCGACGCCGCTCATTGAGAAGATTGTTCCGACACAAGCCGCTGTGGTGAACGCTCCTGCCGCGGAGCTTGCGCCCGAACCTGCGCTGGAGCCCGTGAAGCCGTTTCCGGTGGGACCGCAAACGAATGCGTTTGGCGTGCCGATCCCGGTTCACGGCGATGCTCACCACGAACAGACGCAGCAAGAAGACTACCTCTGGGGCGTCTGAGGAATTGAGTGATTGGGTGATTCAGTCATTGGAACTGCGCGGATCTCTGCCGCCGTTTGATCTTTACTCAAGATAGAATTACTCAGCGATAAGGTTTTTCATTCACCCAATTACCAAATTTCCGAATCACAAAATCCTTCCCATGCTTCTGAAAATTACGACTCTCCCCGGTGATGGCATTGGTCCGGAAGTAACCGATCAGGCCGTTCTCGTCTTGCAGGCGGTGGCCGAGGGCTTTGGCCATCAGCTTCAACTTCAAACCAAACCGATTGGCGGAGCGGCTCTGACCCTGGCGAACGACCCGCTGCCTGCAGATACCTTGCAGGCGTGCCTGGCTTCGTCGGCGGTGCTGCTGGGGGCGGTTGGAAGTCCGGCGTTCGATCACAATCCGGGACACCTGCGTCCTGAGGCGGGATTGCTCCGCATACGGCGCGAGCTGGGGGCGTATGCCAATCTCCGTCCGGCGGTGTTTTTTCCTGCGCTTGAGGATACGTCTCCGTTGCGGGCGGAAGTTGTGCGTGGCACCGACATCATGATCGTCCGCGAGTTGCTGGGCGGAGCTTATTTTGGTCAACCGCGATCGATCGAGGGTGCGCCGGGCTCGCGGGTTGCGATCAACACCATGAAATACGGGGAATCGGAGATCGAACGCATCGCTCGCGTGGCGTTTGAGTTGGCGATGAAGCGGCGGCGCAAAGTTCTTTCAGTCGACAAGGCCAACGTGCTGGAGTGTTCGCGGTTGTGGCGGGAAGTGGTGACGCGTGTGGGCAAGGAATATCCCGAGGTGAAGCTGGGTCATCAGTACGTGGATTCGGCGGCCATGCTGCTGGTGCAGCGGCCTACGGATGTAGACGTGCTGCTCACGGAAAATATGTTTGGGGACATCTTGTCGGACCAGGCTGGCGGAGTTGTGGGCTCGATTGGACTGCTGGCATCAGCGAGTGTGGGCGGGCCCGTGGGGCTATATGAGCCGGTGCATGGGTCGGCGCCTGACATTGCGGGGAAGGGCATTGCGAATCCGCTGGGAGCGATTCTGACGGTGGCGATGTTGTTGCGGCATTCTTTCCAACTGGAAAAAGAAGCGACCTGCGTGGAGGAGGCGGTATCGGCGGTGCTTTCGCAGGGCGCGCGCACTGCGGATCTGGCGGGAAAGACGCATACGGCGATTTCGACGGCGGAAATGGGGCGGCGAGTGGTAGAGGCGGTGAAAAGCCGATAACCTCCATTGTCATCTTGAGCACAGCGAAGGCCGCCATGCAATTTGCCCGTGGCGAGGAAGTGCGTAGGTCCTTCGCGGCAAAGAACGCCACTCGGGATGACAATACTCTCAAGAGTGCGCGTACTTCAGTTCGCTACTTGGGGATTCGACGCTAGGCTTGTGGGCCGCGCTGGCCGGGCACAGTCTTCGAGGGTTGAGTGGTCGGTGCGGGATCTCCATCGTACTTTCCGGTCAGGTCGTACCAGCGGATGCGCAGCATCTCCATGACCATGCGGGAGCCGTCGACCAGGGGGTTGATGCGAGTTCCGCCACTGTGTCCCCAGGCGACGGGAACTTCCTGCACTTTGAATTTCAGCTTTCGGGCGAGGAAGAGAATCTCGGGATCGAATCCCCAGCGTTCAATTTTTTGCAGTGGAAAGATGGCTTGCACAGCCGGCTGCTTAAAGGCTTTGAAGCCGCACTGCGTGTCCTTGAATTTCAGCCCGAGCGTGAGGCGCAGGATCAGGTTGAAGATTCGTCCGAAGAGTTGACGATGCAGAGGCTGGCGCTGCGTCTGGGTTTCCGAACGCAGCCAGCGCGATCCGATGGCGATGTCGGCACCCTGTTCCAGCGCTTGAAAAAGTTTGGGAGCTTCTTCGATGGGCGAGGACAAGTCGGCATCGCTGAATAGCACAGTCCGGCCGCGAGCATTCAACATTCCGTTGCGCACGCTGTATCCCTTGCCGTGGTTGCCGGGATTTTCCACCAGGCGTAACACCGGATCTTCCGCGGCAAAACTTCGAACAATCTCTGCTGTGTTGTCGCGGGATCCGTCGTTGACGACGATGACCTCGGCGTCCCATCCCTGCTGGTGGACGTAGCCCAGCACTTTTTCCAGCGTCGCCCCGAGCCGCGCGCTCTCGTTGTAGGCCGGAATCACGATGCTGTAGGTGGGGTCCAAAGACAGTTCTCAATTCTCGGTTCTCAGTTCTCAGGCAGGACTGAAGTCTGCAAACTGGTCAGCTCGGGAAGCCCTATTGTACGTTGTGCTTTTGGGATTTCGGAAATCGGAAATCAGGGAGTACCGCAGGGGCTAAAGCCCATTCCTGTTTGGCGTTTTACGGTACGGCTAAAGCCGTACCCTTCCACAAACCCGCCAAGGAGCGAGAAGTGGCACTGAGGAGTGAGAACCAGGCACTGAGAAATGGGCGCTGAGAAGTGAGTACTGAGTACTACAACTGAGTACAGACTACTGCTTTCTCACGCCACCTGCCGCTTTTGCTCCAGCATATAGAAATACTCTGTCACCAATTCTGCGTCCCACAGACCGCGAGCGGCCTCTTCCCGCATCGTTTGTGCGGCTTGGTCGTGAGTTAGCGCCGGTTTATAGGAACGGGCGGTGCGGAGTGCGTCATACACGTCGACGACTTGCAAGACTCTGGGAAGTACCGGAATTTCCGATCCAACCAGGCCATCGGGATAACCCGAGCCATCGGAATGCTCATGATGGTGCCGGATGATGGGCAGCACCAGCCGCAGCGAATGCAGCGGCCGGCAAATGTTCTCGCCGGTCACGGGATGGAGCTTCATGATGGCCCATTCCTCGGCGGTGAGATCGCTGCCTTTTTTCAGAATTTCATCAGGCACGGCGATCTTGCCCAGGTCATGCAGATAGCCGCCACGCTTGAGCGCGAGAACGGAATCTTCGTCCATTCCGAGGTGTCGGCCCATGTCTGCGGCGCGCATTGCCAGACGCTCGCAATGACCTTCGGTATAAGGGTCGCGGCCTTCCACGATCAGGCCCAAAGTGCACAAAACCGAATCAGCCGTCTCCAGTTCGTCGGTAAACTCTTTCAGGCGAAGCAGCGACTTCACGCGAGCGATCAGCTCTTCGGCGAGCACCGGCTTGTTCAGAAAATCATCGGCGCCGGCTTCGATGCCGCGCACTTTGTCACTGCTGTCGCTGAGTCCGGTGATGAGAACAAAAGGAATCAGCCGCGTGGCGGGATTTTCCTTCAGGCCGCGGCAGAAGTCATATCCGGACTTCCCGGGCATCATCACGTCGGAGAGGATCAAGTCGGGCAGTTGCTTGCGAACCTCGGCCTCGGCCTGCTCAGCGTTCGAGGCGGTGGTCACGTCATAGCCGCGCATGGTGAGCAACTGGCTCATCAGGCCGGCGATGCTGGGTTGGTCGTCAACCACCAGGATTCGCGGGGGACGCCGTCGTGAGATCAGATCACCCATCTCTTGATAAGAAGCGGCTTTATTCTGCGAAGTTGTACGCGCATCCGGCCGCGACAGGGTGCGAGAAGGAGGCGAAACACTCATAATCAAATCGCTGATGAAAACAATCGATTCTACGCCTATTATCCGGATTCCGCCGGGACGGGGCCAGTTGTTTCTGGAACAGTACCACCATTCGTCAAACTTCGCCATTCCCACTTCGGGCTGTTACGCTTCGCGAACAGCGCGAAATCCTTGATAAGAAGCGGGCTCATGCCTAATCTCAGATTATGCGAGTGCCGCGTGCTCAACTGGCGTACGTTGTTATTTGTGTGATGCTGTTTTCTGCGGTCGCCGGCGCGGGCACGAAAGTTCACGTTATTGCCTTCGGTAAATGGACTTCCGCGCAGTGGTTTCCTACCGGAACGGAAGAAAAGCCATTGATCCTCAAAATTCGCGCGCTGCTGATGGACGGGCGCGTCAAGGAATACGTGGCCGGGCCTGCGCACGAAGTCACCGATCGTTTGTTTGTCGTGCGGCGCGCATTCCGCTTGAATGACAATCTTCCCGACGATCCTGCGCCGCGCTGGCAATGGCAACGTGGCGGGTGGATGGTCGTGGACCGCGTGACCGGCAGGGTTTCCCCGATCAATCTTCCGGAGTTCGATCCTTTATATTCTGCGGGAAGTTGGTATCGCGATTATGTCGCGTACTGCGGGGTTTCCGACGACGGAAAGAAAACCTACGCCATCGTGGCACAAATCAGCCGCCGCAAGCCGGCGTTGAAGAAGCCGATCTCCAACGAGGCCTTGGCGGACGATGCCAAACCGGACTCAGCTTGCCCGGCGCCGTCATGGCAGCGAGCTCCGGTGCGAGTCACCTTTGAGCCCGGCGGAGGCGCCAAGCAGACCTTTGCGATTCGCGGGCACGTAGTCGATTTGGTGAATGATGCCGAGGACGAAGAGTAAAGGAAATCACAATTTCAGATTGCAGATTTTGGATTGAAGATTGAAGAAACACCCAGTGAGTATTGAAATTCGAGCTCTAGAACATTCAAGCTGCAATCTGAAATCTACAATCTGAAATTTCTTCTAGTCTCCTGCAGCTTCCACCGCCGGCAATTCTTCCGCGACCATCTTTTCTTTTACCTTGGCGCTGGTGACGAGGATGACCGAGAGCACCACAATCGCGCTACCGGCCAGGATGAAGCGGTCTACGCGCTCGTGCAAAATGAGCCAACCCAGAAACACGGCGACCACGGGGTTCACATACGCGTAGGTGGAAACCTTAGGCGTAGGCACGTGCTCGAGGAGCCAGATGTAGGCGGTGTAGCCGATCCAGGAGCCGCACACCACCAAATAGAATGTTGCTCCCAGGCTGCGCGCAGACCAGGTGGCGTGCGAGAAATCTCCGGCGAAGAGCGCAAAGATAAAGTTGCCAACTCCCGCCGCGGTGACTTGCCAGCCGGTTGCGCTGAAGACGTCCATGCCCGACTGCCAGCGCTTCGAAAGCACCGAGCCGAGGGCCCAGGAGAACGATCCGGCGATCAGACTGATCGACGCCCAGAACTCGCGATGTCCCATGCTGCCCGTTTGCAACTGTGGCCACACGAGGACGACCAAGCCCAGCATGCCCAGCGCGAGTCCGGCCTTGCCGCGTCCTGAGATGTGATGGTCTCCCAGCAGTAGAGAGTCGAGCACCAGAAACCATAGCGGCGTGATGGCAATGATCAGCGCGGAAAAGCCCGAAGATACCGTGAGCTCTGCGTATGAGAGCGTAAGATTTCCGCCCATCAACAGCAGCAGTCCTACCATCGCCGAAAGTGCGATCTGCTTTGGAGAATAAAAAATTCTGCGACCGGTTGCGGCGCATACCGCCAGCATGACCACGCCTGCAATGGAAAACCGCGTTGCGCACATCAGGGCGGGAGGGATGGTCTGGACCGCGATGTCGATCGCCAGATACGTCGAGCCCCAGAACAGGTACACGAGTCCGAAGGCAAGAACCACCATCCACCGTCTTGGGTGCTGAGCGGAATGCATTGTCGTGAGTAACAGGGGGAATCTAAAAGATATCAGACGCCTTCGAGCAACACTTGGATTCTAAAGTTCGGAGGATGGTCCGCACAGCCGCGCAAGTGGGATACTCCTAAGGAGGGATAGGCAGAACCAGCGTATGGAAGACTTGGTGATCGATCGGGTTGCGGTTGCCCGTCGAGGCCGAAGGCTCGAATACTTCACCATCGGGTGGAATAGCCTCGAGGGTGTAGTCGCAATTGTTGCGGGTGCAGTCGCCGGCAGCATCTCTCTGGTCGGGTTCGGCATAGATAGTTTCATCGAGGTCACCTCTGGCGCGGCGTTGCTGTGGCGCATGAGTGTGGATGCGGATGTGGAGCGCCGTGAACGAAACGAACGGCTCGCATTGCGGACAGTGGGGCTCGGCTTCCTTGCGTTAGCGGCATACATAGCATACGAGTCGATTCGCGACTTGATGCGGCAGGAGGCTCCCGCACACAGTATTCCTGGCATCGTTCTGGCGTGCGTGTCGCTCGTCGTAATGCCGTTGCTCGCTCGTGCCAAACGAAAAGTCGGGACGTCGCTGGGCAGCGCCGCAATGCATGCTGACGCAAAACAGACTGACTTTTGCATGTATTTGTCAGCCATTTTGCTGGGTGGATTGCTTCTGAATGCCTTGTTCGGTCTATGGTGGGCTGACCCGGCGGCGGCGCTGGTCATGACTCCGATCATTGCGAAGGAAGGACTCGAGGGCGTGCGCGGCGAGGCATGTCACGATTGCGCAAAGTGAGTTTTTGCGACCGCATCTCCCAGGCGGAGCCATCCGGAATTCGCTGCCGCATGGGATCCGCCGGGCGACCGATGATGCATGGCATCCACCGCCAGGACCGCAGCCATCCCAGCCAGTAGCAGCAAAATCGCCCAAGGATTTCTCCACGAAAATTTCCCCGCCCACAACAACAGGCAACCTCCAACCAAGCTGATCGAGGCGCCTACGACGTTGAGGACGCTCAGGCCGTGAATTAAATGGGGGATGACGTGGATCAGGAAAACTCCGGCGACGAAGCAAGACAGGTAGTTGTACCACTTCATCTTTCACCTCTGCGCTGGTCGCGTCAGGCTAAATCGCGGGCTTGTTTCGTGCCAAGCCCTCTTCGTCAGGGGCGGCTACTTTAATTTTTCGTATTCAGCCTTGGCCGTCTTAAGAACGGGAACGTCCGGATCAGCGTCTTTCCACAGCGCGAAGAAATCTTGATATGCGGTTTTCGCTTTTGCCGTATCGCCCAGAAGCATATAAGCCCGGCCGAGCCCAAGCTTCGAAAGGGGAAGGAATGGGCTGGTGAGTTGAATTCCGCGGTGGTCGAGAATGTTTTGAAACTGAAGCGTTGCGTTCGCGCCGTCGCGCGAACGAAGATATGCTTCGCCGCGGACGTACGGGGCCATATAGGTTCCGAAGAGGCGCCGATCGGCGCCGAGATCGTAAGGTTTTGCGGCTTCGAGTGCCGTCACTGCCTGTGCCGGTTGATTGCGCTGCAGGTCAAGGATGGCACGCGCCGTGGGAATCTTCACATTGACGAGCAACGTGTCATAAGGAGATTCTTTGGCCAGGTCTGCGATCAGTTTCTCCGCCCGGGCCGTGTCGCCGACACGCGCATACACACGGGCGGCGTCGGCTTGTGAGTCCTCATTCTGGGAAAGGGCAATAGCTTCGTTCACCGCCTGGCGTGCTTCCGGAAGGAAGCCCGTCTCCGCATTGCAACCCGCCTTCGCGGCCAGTGCAAGTCCCGCCCACTCCTTGTAACCGCGAGACTGCGCAGTGTTGGTGGCGCGCGCGTAGCTTTCGCGGGCCTTTTTTACTTTTCCCAGCGCACACTCACCCTGCGCCTGCAGGAGTATGAAAATCGTTTCCTGTACCTTGCCGGTTGCCTGTGCGACCTCCGCCTGCATGGCGGCATCGTCTCCCCGACGGAAAGCCTCCCAGTAGAGCATCATGTGGACAGACCAGGGATCGACTTTCGAGGCCACTGCCTGATCCGCCACAGCCTTGGCTTCGTCGAAGCGGTTCAGATCTTCGTAGGCTGCTGCCAGGTTCTGGTAAGCGTAGGGATCCTTCGGATCGACTTTGAGAGCTTGGCTGGCCGCCGCGAGCGACTTTTCGTGCTGCCCCAGGTCTTGATTCACCAGCGCCAGGTTATCCAGCGGAACAGAGTCTCGGGGATAGGCCGCGCTCCACTGTTCGAGCGTGGCCACATCCTTGTCTTCCTCCCCCCGGAACGTCCCGTAATAGTGCGAAGAGATGTAGAACTTCTCCCGATCGCTGGCCCTGTCTTTCGTATCGAAAGCCCGTTGCAAATATTCATGGGCCAGCTTACTGTCGCCGGAATTGTTGTGGGCGACGCCGAGGGTGGCCAGAGCCATGGCGAAATTCGGATCGAGTTCGGTCGCGCGTTTCAGGTGAGGAATGGCGGTTTCATCATCGAATTTCGAATGTGCTGCCTGCCCTAGACTGAATTCCTTCAGGGCCTCGAGCGAGGAAGTGGTCGCCGATTCGAGTGGGGTGGCAAATTTCTGTACCGAGCCGATCGACTCGCCCAACTTTCCGCGGAGCTTGGAGGCGGCCTGATCCAGCGACTTCAGCACTTGTTCTTTGCTGTCGGCTTCGACTTGCTCGCTGCCGAGGGAGTCCCCGGTTTGGGCGTTTAGGGCTTCGAGAGTGATCACATAATGGCTGCCCAAGCTTGAGATGGAGCCCGTCAGCATGGCTTTCACGCCTTCGCGCAAACAGATTTCGTGGGCCACCTCTTTGGTGACGCGTTCGTCGGCAGGACGCCCCATGAACTTTAGTGCCTGCTGAATCCGGGATTCGGGGACAATGTTCAGATACGGCGACTGCTCCAGTTGCACGGCGAGAGCTTGTTTCAGGGTGCCATCAAAGACCGCGTCGCCGGTGGTGTTGACGAAGTCGGCAAGCAGCACGCTGTCCTTCTCGGTGAGCTTCGAGGTTTGCCGGGAACGCACGAAGAAGACACCCGCGATGACCACCACGAGCAGCACTACGGCTGCAGGCGCGAGAACCCTCCACAATTTTTTCGGAGGAGAGATTGCGCTCACCGCGGTGGGAGTTACCGCGGAGTGCGAAGGGGCAGACGGGGCCGCTGCTGGGATCGCGACTGCCGATGCGCTTGAATCTCTGGCGACCGGCACCGAACCGGAACTATGAGCCGCCGCTCGCCCGCTTTCAGCGTCGCGCTTCAGGCGCTGTAAGTCGGCGCGAATGTCAGCGGCGCTCTGGTAGCGCAGGTTGCGCTCCTTTTCGAGCGCCTTGTTGATGATGTCTTCCAGCTTCGGAGGCAGATCTGGATTCAGGCGGATGGGAGAAACCGGAGCCCGGTCGAGAATCGCCTGAAAGATGAGAGCCGAAGTTTCTCCGCGAAACGGCAACGTGCCCGTCGCCATCTCGTAAAGTACGACGCCGAAAGAAAACAAATCGGTGCGCGGATCGAGTTCCTTCCCCTTCGCTTGCTCGGGCGACATATAGGCGACCGTGCCGAGCGTCGAGCCAGGGCTCGTCAAATGTTCTTCCACCATGACGGCTGTGGGCGCGGTAACGTCGGGCACTTGCGCCCCTGATTCGCGCGGACCGGATTTCACCTTGGCGAGGCCGAAGTCGAGAATCTTGGCGTGCTCGCGCTTGGTGACGAAAATATTTGCAGGCTTGATGTCGCGATGAACAATGCCGCCAGCATGGGCCGCGTCGAGCGCGTCGGCAATCTCGATGCCGAGGGAAAGGATGGTTTCTAATTCCATTGCCCGGCTGCCGATCAGATGCTTCAACGTCGCGCCGTCGAGGAACTCCATGACGAGGAAGGTGCGTCCCTCTTCTTCGCCGATGTCGTAGATAGTGCAGATGTTGGGATGATTCAGCGCGGACGCCGCCTTGGCTTCGCGTCGAAACCGTTCCAGCGCCTGGCGGTCTTGTGCGAGATCTTCGGGAAGGAACTTGAGAGCAACGAAGCGGCCGAGGCGAGTGTCCTCCGCCTTGTAGACCACGCCCATGCCGCCGCCACCGAGCTTTTCGATGATCCGGTAATGTGAAATGGTCTGATCGAGCAAGAGAAATGGCCCCGTTTGGGTCATGCCATGCTAAGGCCGAGGCGGCGGGAAGTCAAAGAAAGTTCACTTCGCGGATCGCCACCGAGCCACGGCGCGTTTGCAAGAACTCGTCCGAACGATGCGACGCTTGATGGTTTCCCCCTGCGGGTCGACGATCCCTGAGGCTGTTAGGCAATTAGCGCGAGCTTGAATCGCCGTCCGTGGTATGCAAGCCGTGTTTTCGGTTCTAAAAACTGGTCGTGAGGCGCATAGCAACACTCCGCGACGGCCCGATGGCGTTGCCGGAGAAGAGACCACCGAAGTCGATGACATCGAGGACGTCAGTCAGATTCTGTCCGTCGATCTGAAACTGCATCTTAAGACGCTCCGACTTGTAGACATCGACGCCGGCGGAAGCATTGACCTGAAAGGACGGATAGATGCGGCCGCGTTCAAAGTTGACGCGAGCGAGGACCTGAGGGCCGTATGGGGCAAGCGCTTCGGCTGGGTCGCCGCCGAACTCGAAGGGCAGGCCAGTGTCGTATTGAATTCCGCCAGCAATCCAAAAACGGGGCTTGACCTGGTAGCGCAGGCGGCCGCGGATGGTGTTGCGCTGGTCCTGGGAGTCCGGGAAGTGACCGGTGAGTTGCGATTCAGCATCGCTCGCATCATCCCCGAGAAAGAGGCCGCCGGTGACGGGGAACCAGGTGTTGCCGACTTCGTAGGAGTAGCTCAGGAATCCGGTAAAACGGCGCCATTCCGTGAGTTCCAACTTGGCTTCCGCGCCGTAGATGATGGCCTTCTCAAACGCAATCGGGAAGCTGATGGCGGTGTTATCGATCTGATCATCGTCCGCGTAGTTGTTTACGTTCCGCCGGAAGTAGTTGCCACTCAACCTCAGCTTTTCGCGGAACACCTTCGTGAAACCCGCTTCGTAGTAATTCCCCTGGGAGGGCTCGACCGGCAAGCGGAAGAAATTGGTCGGGTCGATAGACTCAACCGTACTTGAACTGGAGAGCAGAATGTTCTCGGAGGAAGGAGTCTGAAAAACTCGGTCATAGGAAAAATGCAGGAGCAGGCCAGCAGATGGGATGTAACGCGAAACCGAAATTCGGGGGTCTAACGCCTGTCGGTTGAGCAAAAGCTGATAGTGGTCCCAGCGCAGGCCCGCACTGATGGTCCAGTTTTTTAGCCGGATCTGGTCCTGAACGAAAACGGACTGTTCGAGATCGGGGCGGTTTCCGGCGAAGGTAAAGTCGATGGGAGTGCCGTCATCATATTGGCTGGGGTCGGTGATGTGATAGCGGAAATTCTCGTTCAGAAATGTGTTGTCAGATTCGAATCCAAATTTCCACTCATTCCGGCCATGACTGATGGTGGCGCTTCCCTTGAAATAGACTTCGTTAAAAGAATTCTGCTGGAAGACCTCGATCGGGATGGACTGCTGGTTGGAATTGAACCCGTTCGCGTTGTTGCGCGCCATAACCCGGAAATCGCCGACCGAATTGGACGAGAAGGTGTGCTCGTAGGAGGCGATTCCCATCGTCTCAATGTTATCGGCCGTCTGCCGTTGGCCCGCCGCCTGCTGCACTTGTTCGTTGGGGAGTTCGTAGCGTGCCAGTGCGTGGCTCACGATAAATCGCAAGCGATCGTTCGGCGACAGGTCGCGTTCATAGGTGGACGAAAACACGCCCAGCGTCCCAGTATTCGAATAGTTCTGCGGAACGACCGGATTCAGATAGTGGTCGGTCATGGCGCCGCTGGCGCTGGCGCCGAAAGTATTCTTGCCCCACGCATATTGGCCGCGCGCGGCCGCTCCCGCAGAATCAAAGCTACCGCCGGAGAGAACGACCTGGCCGTGAAGGCCCGGCTGTGAATTCTGGAGAGTGTTCACTTCAATCACGCCTCCCATTTTGCGGCCATATTCCGCGGGGATGCCGGCTGTGTAGATGCTCAGCGATTGCAGGTCATCCGCATCCATCGGGGGGCCGAAGCTGGGCGAGCGATTGTCTGTGAGCGGGACGCCATCGACCACAAACTGAGTCTGATACTCGGAGCCGCGGGGGTGCAGGACGGCGTTGCCCTCGTAGAGCCATCCCGGCTGTGAGTTCACTAAATCCTGCAGAGTTCTGCCCGGAACCGAAGTCAAGCGGTTTTGGATTTCGTCTGCGCCGACCGGGCTGACCGAACCGGCCTGATCGGGGTCGATCAGTGTATTTGCCGCGGTGACGGTCACGGATTCATTCACCGAAGGCAGCTTCAGTTGGATCGCATGGACGGTTGGAACCGAGGAATGAATTTCTACCGTTTCGGCCACTCCGGCAAAGCCCAGCTGCTTGATGTCGAGCTGATAGATACCATAGGGCAGACGCTGCACAGCGAGATTGCCCTGGTCGTTGGTGGACAAAGTGGTTCGGTACTGATTCGCCTTGCTGGTAATCTGAACCGTCGTTTTCACCCCGACGCCTGAGGGATCCGTCACCTTAAGGTGCAATTCTCCGTTGTTGACTTGAGCAAAAAGTGACACTACGGAGAGGAAAAGAGCGGCGCCAAATATCTTCATCAACGCGAGACCGCCGTTGTTAGGGTGCAATCCCGGATGGTTCAGGACCCCGCTGTGATGGTTGGAGTCAGGCAAACAGTCTTCCCCTTCACTTTGAAAATTCCATTTCCGGCCATTTTGTTCAATCTTTATTTTCAACCTGTTCCAAGAAGTCGAGAAAGCGCGCAAGAAAACCCTGAACAGGAACAGGCAAGAAGGAATATACATTCTAGGAAGCAAGGCATATGTCTCCCGCGGATTCGATTGACGGCCAGCCGTTCCCAAGCATCGCGGACGCGGCACGTTCGGAGCAGCCCTCCGCGATCGAGCAGGAGGTTATGGACCTATTTGAGCAGTTTCGCACACCCCTGCTCCGGTATGCAGTTACCTTCGACTTATCCGTGCATGACGCGGAAGAAGTGATCCAGGAGGTTTTCCTGTCGCTGTTCCGACATCTTCAGCTGGGGCGATCGCGAAAAAACCTTCGCGGTTGGATCTTTCGCGTCGCGCATAATTTGGCACTGAAACAGCTCTATGCAACGCAAAGATCGCACGTGAAGATGGCTTCTGATTGGACGATTGTGGAAGAGCAGCTTGACCCATCGCCAAACCCCGAAGAACAGTTGTCGTCGGCTCAGAAGCGCTACCGGCTTCTGTCCGTGGTGGATGCGCTCCCGGAAGGGGATCAGCGGTGCCTGCGGCTGCGCGCGGAGGGTCTTCGCTACCGGGAAATAGCCACTGTTCTCGGAATGTCTCTGGGGGCTGTATCGCTCTCGCTGACACGATCGCTGGCACGGTTGATCCGTGCGGACGGGAGATAACGCCATGAATAAAGAACGTCATCTTTCAGACGAAGAGATGCTGCTGGCGGCGGACGGCGAACTCTCAACGCACCGTGCCGCGCAGGTTCGTGCTCATCTGGCGGAATGCTGGGGCTGCCGGGCTCGGATGGCGGAAATCGAAGGGACGATCGCCGATTTCACGCGAGCCCACCGGCAGACACTGGATCCGCAATTGCCATCCATTACTGGACCACGTGCTAATTTGCGGGTGCGGCTCTCTGAGCTGGCGTCCAACCCGCCGGCACGGACATGGCATTCGTTATTCCAGTTCTCCTGGCCCCTGCGCGCCGGAGTCGTTTGTATCGCATTGTGCGTAACCGCGATTGTGGGCAAGATACTCCTGGACCATTCTGTCTTCCACAGAACAACGTCGGGGGCTATTTCATTCGAGCGCGGAGCGGAACCTGACCCCAGGCTGACCCCAGGTGCAACCCGGAAAGTTGCGCTCAACGAAGTTTGTTCGATGGCTCATGAGGAAGTGGTGTCGCAGGTATCAACGCCATTGCGTCAAGCGGTATTCCAGGAGTACGGCATCTTGAATGCTCATCCTGATGACTATGAGGTTGACTATCTGATTGCTCCAGGCTTGGGTGGCGCGGAAGACATTCGGAATCTATGGCCGGAGCCCTCCACGTCCAAGACCTGGAATGCATACGTGAAGGACGCGCTAGAGGAACACCTTCACCGATTAGTGTGTTCTGGTGACCTCGATCTGTCGACGGCGCAACGTGACATCGCCACCGACTGGATTGCAGCCTATAAGAAGTATTTCCATACCGACAGACCTCTCTCCCTGCATTCGCGTCTCGACTGAACGCCTCTTCTCGGTTGCTCGCAGCTAACCGCGCGCCGCGTCAAGCGGAGTTGCCGCCGAGCCATCCTTCGCCCGGCTGCCAATCAGATGCTTGAGCGTCGTGCCATCAAGGAAATCCGTGACGAGGAAGGTGCGACCGTCTTCTTCGCCGATGTCGTAAGGCTGCTTGGTGTTCCAGACAATCTCGTAGCAGCATACGACTTCCCATACCAGGTGCAGAATACGTCGCAATGCGGACATATCTCGCAATGCTAGAGAGTCGTGCTTCTCGATCAATGGTGCGTCCGCAGCGGACTCTGAAGCGAACCGATTTGATTTGAATTCCCGATTCATATCCCCTCAGTAATGCTGATCCGCGATTCAGGGTATGGACTCGCGTAGAACAAGACCAGATGGACCGACGTGCAAATGAGATTTTGTTTGCGTTGGGAGTTGGCGGCGGAAATGAACCGCATATTCTCGGTTCACAGCATGCATCTGTCAGTGATGTCCGTCACACACTGGAGGTTCACCCACTCCCGTTCTGTAACACAATCAATCGAGGTTGGTGAACTAACATCCTCGAAAGCATTCGTTGCGCCCGAGAAGTTGCGGAGTGTTACAAGATTTTCACAGATGGTGCCCTGCAGGAGGTGCAACTGATCTGCTTCTTTTCCCCGCCGCGTGAGAGAATTGGATCATGACACAGACCAGCCTGCCCCAGTCGCATGAGCAGCGCAAGGTTGAAGAACTGCTCGTGAAACTTTCGAAAGTGAAACCGGTTTCTGCGAAACCAGCCCCGATTGTCCAGGGAATGCCTGCAATTCGGGCAGCTTGTACAGCAAACTCGCAAGTCTTTTTCTCGACCTAACGAATCGATGGATCCCACCGAGCCCATAGCTTAGTCTGTGGGCTTTTTGTTGGTTGGCGCAAAAGCTCCACCAGGCTCATTCACCGCGCATTGCCACGGGACAGGATTTCAGAAGGCTACTGCGGAACCTTATTCTCGCGCAGAGAATCCACCATCTGCTTTGCTTCTCCTAAGCTGCAGCCGTAGAGTTTGCGGGCGGCGTACGTGGCAGTGATGTTCTGGCCGCGGGCGACGAGTTCGCGGAGTTGCTTCTGTTGGTCTTCGCCGCTGAGCGAGTTCAGGCGGGCGAACTGCTGCGTTAAGGAAACCGGATCGGCAATGACCATGAACCACAGAGACCTTTAGACTTCGCTCAGGGAAGCCTCTCGAATCCCTTCCCTCTGGACGGGTATGCTGGATGCTTCAAGTCGTGCGGCCAATCAGAAGTTTTGACGTTGACCAACCTCCGTCGTCCTCCCGTATGACCAATATTGATCAGTTTCGCGCGCTGGAATGTGGCAGCATCCTAGTGGAACCTGCGGAGGTGGATTATGCTGACCATCGTAGCGGTCATCTTCGGAGTTTTTGCTACCGGTCTGATCGTCCTCCTGATCTACAAGAGCACACTTACGATGCACCGGGATGACCAGTTGTTTCTGGATGACGCGAGTTCGCACATGCACGAGGAGCAGACGGAATTGTTGGCCAGGGTCAATCGGCTTACCATCCCGATGCGCGTGTTCAGTATAGGATCAGGGGTATTTCTGATGGCGCTCACGGCGATGTGGCTCTACCAAAAGCTGAACGCTGTACAGTAGCTTCGAAAGCAGGGACTTGCGCCCCTGCCGACATCATTGCACCCGTCAAACCGCAGCCTGCCCCTCCCAATTACCCCAGGATCGCGTGGGTGATCCTCTGCCACCACGCGGGATTGACCCGCCATGCGTACACGGCGAGACTCTGGACCACGATCATTGGGGGCAGCGCGTAGAGATACACCTTGTGCACGCGCCCGTCCACCACGCGATCGCGCACCATGCCGAGCACCATCAGAAGGTCCAGGATGGGATAGAACAGGTTGTGGTTGAAGACGAACTCGAAGCGGCCAACCGCGGCGTCCATGAGGTGGCAGCTCGCGATGAAGATCAGGCGCCGGTGATATTCCGGCCTCTTCCTCCAGTAAATCGCGAGTGCGATGCACACGCCGAAGACGATCATGTCGCAGAACGGAATCGACAGGAAGGCGTCTGTGCCCGGTTGATGCAGCACTGCGCCATCGAAGCGAGCCATCACGACCGCGATCATGAAGCCCAATCCCACCATCAACGTGGCCAGCCCGGCTCCGAACCATCCTAGAAAGCGGTGTACACTCACCTGCCGCACGCGCACCAATGCCGACTGAGCGATGAAGAAGACTACCCAGGTTGAGAAGGCGGCACCATGCACCCACAAAAGCCACGGCCGTGGCGGGTTGGCATGGACAAGGTTGGCGTCGACGGTCCGGCTGAAGCCCCATACCACCAGCACCGCCATCACCAGCGACATGCTTAGGTAGAAATACTGGCTCAAGAACGTCTTCAGCGTTGTGGTTGTACTTACTTTATTGTTAATACGAGCAGTGATCGCTGCGTTTCCAATAGCCACAGAACTCTCCCCCAAGGAGCGCGCCGCCATCTCAAGTCTTCGACGAGCGCGTCGGGGGGCAATTGTAACCAGTTTCTGGCTTACAGCCTAGGACCGGTGGGCAGTCGCGATTTCGTCATTGACCAAGGGTCAAAACGTGTAACGGCCTGATTACAACAACCACTCACTTCGCTTTTTCGATGACCGCCTTGACCTTTCCGTCGCGAATCGCACGTTTGAGCGCGGCGTGGTCCTCTTCGTTCTGATCGGCATACGCGATTGAGAACGTGGCGATAGCCGTCGGGATCGCGCATCGCCTGCACCATAAAAACGGGTGCTTTGCCGCCCGGTGCATGGCTGAGATCGCCGCCCATGGGCACGCCGTGGGCGTAACCGTTCTCCGCGAAGTCGTGGCGATCGACGTCGGCCGGCGCGAAGTCCCAGCCTGCGAACACGCGGACGATGTCGGTAGCAAGTTAAAATGTCCGCTTTTTGTAGCAAGTGAAATGTCCGGTTTCAAAGTTGCGCCCTCGCCGTTTGGGTTGGGTTGATTTTGGGGATGGGGTTGCAGGGGAAGGGGGCAGTTCCCCTTCCCCTGCTCAGCTCTGTAGAAGCCTTGGTGGATAGGGGCGCACCGACTGCGTCATAGCGACCCAGGCAATGCGGTCCGTGGGTGAGACTCAAGGTTCCGTTCAGGTGTTGGTGCACCACCACCTGGCAACCCGCCAAGGTCGCCCGCCAGCGCACCCGCTCGATCTGCAGGCTGAGATTCTGAAAGCTCACCGTGTTGTCGCGGTTCACGTTGCGTTCGAACTGCAGCGAGAAAATCCGTTCCAGGTCACGGCTCCGGCAGGGCACAAAAGCGTTCCCCCGCTGCTTGGGCGCGACCTGAAAACGGCGGTTGAACTCGGCGATGTATTCTTCCCGCAGAAACCGGTTTGCCACCTCCAGCGTCTCCAGCTGGCGCATCCGCAACTCCTGCGGCAAGCGGCCCTGCCAGGTCGAGAAGTTGCGCTCGCTGCGTCCACGCGCTTGCGGCGAGTAGGCCGGGATCATCTGCACTCCCACTCGTGCAACGCCCGCCCCACCTGCGTGCGGCGATGGTAGTCCACCTTGCCGCCCACCTTCGGCGTCAGCCAGAAATGGCTTCCCCGATCGCTGTACAGCGCGCAGAACACGCCTTTGCGCTCGATCACTTCCCGCAGCCCCGCCATCACCGTCGCCGTCGATTCCTCCTCCACCAGCTGGGCGTAGTAAATCTCGCTCGTGGCATCGTCCAGAATCACGATCAGGTCGTACCAGCGTTCATCCTGAAACCACTGGTGGCGGCTGCCGTCGATATGCAACAGCATCCCCGGCAACGGCCGCCGCTCGCGCCGTTTGCGATGCGCTCCACGCTTGCGTCCGCGCGCCACCAGGCCCGCTCCCTGCAGTGCCTGCTTCACCCAGGTGTAACTCAGTTCGATCCCGTGCTCGGCCTGCAACTTCTCGTGAAAGTGCTGCACGTTCAGATCGAAATACTTGTCCCGGTACAAGGCGAACACTTTCTCCACCGTCGCTACCGGCACCCGCCGCCGCGAGGGCTGGCCCCGCCGCCGGTCCAGCAACCCGTTGTAGCCCTCTTCCACGTAGCGCTCCCGCCACCGCCGCATGTGCCGGTCGCTGATGCCCAGAATCTCCGCCGCCTGCCACCACGTGATCTTTTTCGCCATTGCTTGCAACATCACGTCCTGTACTTTCATCGCCCGCTCCATCGCGGCCCTCGGATAAGCTTCCATGCTCCGCATGGTCTCCTATCCTCACCGCCTGCAAAGCGGACATCTCACTTGCTATCTCAACCGGACATATCATGTGCTACCGACAGCGAACACGCGGACGATTGGCCGGTCGCCCGTTGTGGCGTAGACTTCTTTGCGTTCGAGCGCGTCCCAGATTCCCTCGCGGGTGTTCCCGGTCGCCCACGCGCCACCCAGGCCTGCGGCCTGTTCGCCCCAGACCGACATTAGCGGTCCTTTCTTCGGATCGTTGTTGATCATGGCGAGCGGAGTTTTCCATCGGTCCGGCGACGGCAAGCCGTTGGCAAACTCACCGAAGAAATTGTCCTGCCGCGTGGTGACGACGCCGATATGAGCATCGTTGCCGCCGATCAGGCCAGCCTTGTAGGGGTTGGCCCCAAGCTTGGCGTCCAGTTCCAGTCCGCGCTTAAGGGCCGAGCGGACGTAATTTGCGGAAAGCAAATTCTTGTCGGTTTGCAACTCCATCTTTGCGAAATTGATGTCCCAACGTTCAAAATTGGCAAATTCGTCGTTGGGCGAGAGGGCAGGATTGGTCTCCCCGTCACCCTTGATCTGCGTTGCCTCGAGGAGTGGCTCGTGGCTGGCGCGTGCCTCAGCGTAGGCCCGGTCCATGGGTTTTCCGTCGAAGGTCTCCGCCGAATACATTTGGCCATTACTCAGATTGCCATTGTGCGGGATAGCGAGCACCTGGCCGCCGGTCTTCTTCGCGTACGCGTCCATGTAGTTCCAGAGGTCGGCTGGATCCTGGCTGTCGAAGGTGGAATAGGGAACGATCTGGTTCACGCGGTCCGCGCCGTCGCGGAAAACAACGGTGCGATGAAGATTGTTGCCTCCGGGTGCGGACGTCCACTCGAAGCCGTGAAGCGTGGTAAAAACACCCGGCTCGTTCCACTTCTCGGCTGACTCGGTGGCGTGCGCCCAGGCCGCGACCGTTAGTTTACTGGCGTCGAAAACAGGCTTGCCGCTCTGCATGGAGACGACCGCCTCGATGGCAGCCTTGACGCCCTCCTGCGGACTCGTTTGCGACATCTCGTACCACCGCTTGCCCTGCGCGTCGGCAAGGAGCTCAGGACTGCCGGCGCGAATCTGGTCGGAGATACCCATATACTCAGCGTGGTCCGTGATCGCCACCCAGTCCAGCGGCCGGTCCTGCTTGAAGGTCTGGCCGTTGTCGAGTACAACTGTCCCGCCCCGCGCAACCCTGAAGAGGTCGTCGGGTGTAGTCGTTACCCCAAACATTCCCGAGTCAAACGAGAAACCGGTGTGGACGTGCGCAACGCCCCAGTAGACGCGGGTGGGATATTTCTCGCCCGGGTAGGGAGAATAATCGGGCTTCTTGGCTTCGACTTTGCGGGCCGGAGTGGCATTCTGCGCTGCGGTGAAGGGCGTGAAGCCGGTAAACAGTATGAGGGCGATGGCCGCGAGAGCTGCGCGTGCTTCGTTATGAGATCGTGCGTTCCAGTTCATGTATTTTCTCCTGCATTAAGCCACGAAGAGCAAGGTAGCGGTCCGAGCCTTGCTCTCGTTCTTGGAGCCTCGTGCCGACCTCGGTAAGCCCCTTCTTGTCGGTGGCGTCATTGCAGGCTTTCGCTTTCTCCTGCGAAGACGCAGTTGAAGATTGCGTCGGTTCGGTCTGCGGAGTTTAGGCGGCGGTTGTTGAGATAGGACTGGCCGCCAGAAGAAGCAACATCATCGCCACACAGAAGTGGTGTAACCGCATTGCATGAGCGTCCTCTCCATTTCGCGCAATCGTATCTTGGCAGACCCAGCCCAAATGTGAGCGTGATCACATCCACCCGTGACTGTAACCGGGGAGGTCGGAATTTTCTGAAAGTCCGGCGACCGAGACGGCGGTCCCATGTTTGATCGAATGTACGTTCCGAACATTTGAGCCTATGAGCACCGAGCCGACGGTGTGACTGTCAGAAGAGACAGTCCAAAGCGGAAGTGGCGTTAGGAGAGCGACATCAAAAAGAAGTCAAGTGGCGTAACATTCCCATCTCACTCATTGGCACCGCCACGGGGCGTGGAGTGTAAACGCCGCTTTACGTCCGTTTGGCGTCAATCCGCTTTCAATGACCGCCGCCCGGCTACCGAATGAGAGTCGCGCCAGTCACGCTCCGTGGAGACTTAGGCAGCGTCGCAGTAAACAGGAATAGAGATGTTGCCGTAAGCATATCCGCTATTTCTGCCGGGAGAGGTGAAGACCGATCAGTTTCCATTTGGAGCCGAGGGATGTGAATACGAATGTGCTGTTGAGGTCACTACTTCCGTCTGCAGCGTGAAGACGGCCCATCAGGACTGCAGTATTGCCAGCGATGCGAACGGTCGGTCCCTGCAAAGTGAATGGAGGGAGCCGCTGAACCGAACCTTGCTCTGGGATGAGACGATCTTTGCTCAGCACTTCGCCCGCCGGGGTCGTAGCTATAAACGCGGAATCAGTAATCGCGTTCAAAGCTGCTTTGTTTCCTTGACTGTCATCGTGAAGCCATTCTTCGGCCGCCTGGATCACGCTTTGTTCGCTCGGTTGGTTCGCACGGATGGAGAGAGGCGTTAAAAGTGCGAGGAGCGCGACTGTAATGCAAAGCTTCTTCACGGTGGTCTCCTTTTGCGTATCTTAGACACCAGTCGCAACTGAAAAGGTCCATCTGCGGCGATTGCTTGTTCCCTTCTTTCTTGCGATGTCGTAGATCGCGGTTGCTCTCTTGAACCCATGAACTGGCTCTTGCGTCGCCATCGGGTGTTGTTGGTGCTACTTGAGCCGCATTCACAGTACGTACATCCGAAGCATCCACCAGACAAGCAAAATCGCGACGATGGCGCCCGCGATGTGAACGACCCAATCGCCAGCGGTTTTAGGCTTCCCAAAATTGAACATGCCGCCATGGTAGCAGGCCCCGCGTAGGTGGCCTGACATCGCGATTTCACTCCAAGGCAGTCACTCGTCTCGATTCTTTCGATGGCAGGACGAGTGACTACCTCCACTGCGCACTTTCTTCCGCGTTTTCGCTGAAGCTATCCGCGAGACAGCGGCATCTGGTTCGAACGATGAATTACCGAGTCGCAAACTCGATTCGCGAGTTCAATCGTGGTCTCGACCTGTAACAACGCCCCGGTGATCAGGGCTGCCAGCGGAAGAGAAATCGCTTTGCAGGTTTCCGGGTCGAGGAATGCATGCACTGCTTTGAGGGAGGGCTCGTATGACATTTTGTTGCTCCTGAGAAAATATTGGTGAGGGCTGGCCTCATCTACTTGGATTCTCCGCGAGAGCGCGCGTCGCTGCAATACGGTCGACTCCTAATTACGAAAGTACATGTCCTGTTGGGAGAATGCCGTAAACCACCGGTTCGCCGCTGGATCTCGGAGTTGGACGCAAACGACTTTGAGATCTGTAGAGTTATTTCAAAGTCCAGTTACAAAAAGAAAAAACTCCAACCTTGCCCACGAAGAGGCAGCAAGGTTGGAGCAATGAAACAGGAACAGTTCTAACGTTAGTTCACGGACCTTAGTTCACGGAGCGTGGACCACCGACGACGCTTGGTGCGAAGCTCTTGGACGCTGGAGCCTTCTTCGCGCTAGCGTTACCAATCAAAGTAGCCGTACTGAACGAGCTGAACACGCTTGAGTTGTTGGTGCCGTTATTGGTGGAGTTATAGCACCACAACTGGAGAGCGTCGCCCGCGCTGACAAAGATGGCGTCGGAGGCGGCCGCCTGCTGGAAGATGCCCGAGTTGGTGGGAACACCAGCGCTGGATCCGCCTTGACTATCGAACACGCCTGCGCCGTTGAACACAGTGGTGGTGTAGCAATAAGCGCCTTCACCCTGGCCGACATCCAGAAGCGCAGTGGCGTTGATGTAATAAATTCCCGAGGTCTGAATGGTGTTGCTTTGCGCGACCAGGCTGCCCGGAAAACCGGACAGGCTGGAAACGCCGCCGGAAGAAAAGGCAAATCCAACCGCGATTCCCGCAGGTCCCTGTGGTCCGATCGGTCCCTGGGGCCCGGTGGCGCCGGTGGCACCTGTCGCGCCCTTTGGTCCGATGGGTCCAATGGGGCCTTGGGGACCGGTAGCGCCGGTAGCACCCTTTGGCCCGACAGGTCCGGTAGCTCCAGTGGCGCCCTTAGGCCCAACTGGTCCTGTGGCACCAGTGGCACCCTTCGGTCCGGTGGCGCCGGTTGCTCCCTTAGGCCCCTGCGGACCCTGCGGTCCTACCTGGTTCCATTGAATCTTGTGAGAGCCCGTGGCGCAGACGGTAGTCGATCCTACGATAGTGATGGCTCCGGTTGAATTGTTGACGCAGGCGTAATAAGTCACGGTTGCGGGGGTTGCTGCGTCAGCCTGTGTGAGCGCAACGAGGGTGAGCAAGAGGGTGACGGCCATCATCGAAACAACACTTGAACGTCGCATAATTTGTTTTCTCCTGGGTTGGGACGGTGCTCTCCCAGACCGCGTGCAGTCCACGCAAGTGGAATCACTCCTCGTTGTTCTACGTCGGAAGACTAGGAGTTTCCGGAGAGTCTCGAGAACAGCCGTCGAGAGTTAGCGTTTCGGCCCAACCGCAACTTGACATCCCGGCGCGGTCTTCGCCCTATAGATCGACAAACGTGCAGGACGAAACTGCCGGGGGCACATCAGCTGTCCTCGCCTAATGGTGTTGGGAGGTATGTTTTTCGTTTCACCGCAGGATGGAAATAATTCAAAGCTGCGTGTAAACGCCAACTACAACCGTTGAGAGCAAATGCTCTCGCAGATGAACTGCGGGCTATCAGTCTTGACAGTCGAAGGCAACGGGAGGCATGTGGAGAATTTATGGGTGGGGCCTCTGCAATGCGAAGGTGTGCTCATCGCGCAGGAGATTGATATATGGCTTCCGTTCCGAAAACACCTATTCCTGAGAGAAAGCCCGTAACCTCCATTTCATCCGCCAAAGCTACACCCGTGACTGCGGAGAATTTCGTCCGTGCTGAATCGGATATGTATTTCGGTGTGATCGCGTTAAAGGAAGGTGGGTTTGGAAAATTCGAACATCACCGCGCTCCCGCAGATGTTCAGAACCAGACCGTTGTGCGTCTGAACCGTGACACTCTGTATTCGGCGGCGGTGTTCGATTTCGAGGCGGGCCCGGTGACGATTACGCTGCCGGATGCCGGCGACCGGTTCATGTCGCTTCAGATTATTAATCAGGATGAATACGTGCCGGCAGTCTATTACGGTGCGGGCAGGCGCACGCTTACCAGGGATCTCGTTGGCACACGCTATGCTCTGGTCGGCGTTCGGATCCTGAGCGATCCATCGAACGCGGAAGACATCAAGAAGGTCAACGCACTGCAAGATGGTATTCAAGTCGAGCAGGCGCGTCCCGGGACGTTCGAAGTTCCCCATTGGGATCCGGTGAGCCAAAAAAAGGTGCGCGAGGCGCTGCTCGTGCTGGCGGAGACTTTGCCAGATTCCAAACGAATGTTTGGCACTGCGGGCGAAGTCGACCCGATTCGACATTTGGTCGGCGCCGCGAGCCTATGGGGCGGCAACCCCGAGAAGGATGCGGTCTACCTCAACTTCACGCCAGTTCTAAATGACGGCAAGACTGTGCATAAACTCGTCGTCAAAGATGTACCCGTCGATGGCTTCTGGTCGATCAGTCTGTACAACGCCAAAGGCTATTTCGAACCTAACGACCGCGACTCATACTCGATCAACAACATCACGGGGAAAAAGAGCGCGGACGGATCGGTAGAGGTACACTTCGGGGGCTGCGATGAGAACTCCGTCAACTGCCTGCCGATCATGCCCGGCTGGAATTACACGGTCCGTCTCTATCGTCCACGTGCAGAGGTCTTCAGCGGACAATGGAAGTTCCCTGCGGCGGTGCCTGTTCGCTGATTGCTCGCGAGGAACGTTGCGTCGGTTCGAAATAGCTGGAAATTCATTTCGCTCGTTCGATGTCCGGCAACACCCAGGTTTTATCGAACAACGCTTTCTCGGGACGATAGAACCGAAAAAGCGCTTCGAATC
Source organism: uncultured Acidobacteriaceae bacterium (assembly GCA_963722365.1). Lineage (GTDB taxonomy): Bacteria > Acidobacteriota > Terriglobia > Terriglobales > Acidobacteriaceae > Sulfotelmatobacter. The sequence continues at coordinate 654,481 of CAVRLM010000007.1, read as the reverse complement.
TTCTACCAGCTTTGGTCGGAATCCAGTTTGACTCATTACCGGCCGGAGCATCCGGGCCGAAGTACACGTCGACCGAACCATCCGCATTTGTTTTCAGACCTTGCGACTGCGATGAGCGGCTGGACCGCGCCGTGTCACGGATCAGGGCATGGGTGGTGAAGTCGTAGAGCACGACGGACCAATACTGCTTGACCGGCGGATGCGCAGGGACAATCAGTCGATAAGTGGCGCTGCCATCCATTGGACCGCCATCCTTGTCGCGCGTAACGAACAGGTAGAACTGCCCTGCACCCATGTGCTTGATGCCGCTGAAAGCGCAGTAATAGGCTAGTCCACGGCCATCGATTGGATAATTGCCGATGTCGCCGAACCCGGACGCAACCGCGTCGAGCAGATCCTTCGCGACCGGAAGAAACCAGCGCGAGCCGTGATTGAAGGGCTCGAAGGTCGACTCGTATCGCATATCAAACCAATCGCGCGCTTCCCGAGCAGCCGAGACCAGGACATCCGAGGTCGGTCCGTCCGGCTTGAACGGCTTGCCTTTTTCGATGCCGATTGATTTGAGCGTGTCGATCATCGCCCGGTCGCGCTCCAGCACGGGTTCGGCCTGCACCATGCGGTCGAGCGATTCGAAGAAGCGCACGCCGTAGGGGATGGTGGCATCGAACAAAACGTCGATGGCGTCCACGAACGTTGTCTTCGGCGGGTTCGCTGCCTGAGATAGCGGATACAGCACGATTCGTTTGGCGTACTCGACCGCTTTCGCGACGTCCGCTTCGCTGGTACTTTTCAGGATCGAGCGAAGCAACGCGTAGCCCTGGTAGGTCACGGAAGGCAACGCTATGTACCCGTCCGGTACTTTGTCTTTGTAGCCGGGCGGCAGAATCAAATACTTGCCGCCTTTCCCCTTGTCGACTCCGGCGGGTCCCACATCTTCGAGGGCCATCTGCCAGCAATCCATGATCGTCCCGGTGATGGAGCCCTCGTCGGCGAGAGGAATCTCCAGCACCAGCGGACCAACGTCCTTGGTATTGAAGAAGGGCATGAGATAGATCACGTCAGGATTTGGGGTAAGAGTCTGGTTTTTCCAGTCAGGGAGACGCGACCAATAAACAATCTGATTAAAGTTACCCTTGGCGCGAACCATCGCTTGATACATGAGATCGTAGTTGACCGCTGCGATCCCCCAGTTCACTGTCTCGACTGCGCGACGGTGCAGCGTCCGCTCCGCGAGTTGGGATGGCGTGAATGCAGTCGCTGTTTTCTTTTGGCGGGTGGTGCGCGGCTTCGGGAATGGCGTCGGCTGGGCAGCCATAGTGATTCTCCCTTCTCGACGAAGGCTGACGGTTGTGAGCCTAGAAGGTGCCGCGAACGCGCCGTACTGTCAGATGTAATAGTGAGCTGTTGCCGCGTGCGTTTGTCTGGACAGAGGAATCGACTTTGCGGGGGCGATTTGCCGAAGAGGCAGCGGGCCGCTAGAATGGCTGCCGCTTTAGGTCCGTCTGGACAATCCGTTTCTCAATCAGGAGAAAAATGAAGACGAAAACAATTCTGTTAACTCTGGCCGTGTGCGTTTTTGCAGTGGCAGTGAGCTTCGCCGCCAATCCGAATATGGGTACGTGGAAACTGAATGAAGCCAAATCAAAACTCCCCGCGACGGCAGTGAAGAACAATACGGTTGTCTATGAAGCTGCCGGGGACAGCATCAAAGTAACGGTGGATGGCACCGACGCCGAGGGCAAACCCACGCACAACGAATGGACGGGCAAGTTCGACGGGAAAGATTATCCTCTGACCGGCGATCCCAGCGCGGACACACGGTCGTACAAGGTGGTGAACGACAACACGACCGATCTGACGAACAAGAAGGGTGGCAAGACCACGTTGAGTGGCCGGATCGTTGTGTCGGCCGACGGCAAGTCCCGCAGCGTCACCGTGAGCGGAACCGATTCGAAGGGGATGAAGGTTAAGTACACGGCCGTCTACGACAAGCAGTAGGTAGTTCTCTCCCCCTTATCTGACGCAAGCTGGAATGCCCTTTCGCTCGATTCTGCAGCGGAGGGGCATTTTTGCTGAATACGCGCCAGTCGAGGCGTCGCGGATGGCACAAGGGTATTGTTTTGTAGGGCTTCGCGGCGACGCAGGTGCTGGGGCGACAGTGCCGAAGTTTTGTACAGTGTAATTGTACGTACATTAAAATACGTATCGTAGGCTGCCCGTCGAACCTTCTGGATTCCGCCCTCGGTCATCTTGCAGGATGGCCTTTCCTGAGCCGGAAACGGGCCTGGCAGCGACGAACGTTGCTTGGGACAGTGCAGAGGTAATCCGCGGAGAGATATGCGTCGTGCCGGGCTGGAAATGCGGTTTTACGAACTTTCAACCACTTAGACGAAGGTTCAACGACTTACGTGGCACGGCGCCGTAAAACTCTGGTCGAGCTTCGCTCGACGGACAGCCGATAGCCTTCCCTGAGCTTGTCGAAGGGGCGACTGTCCCCACATTCAGTCTGCTGACTTCCAAATGAACCTGCTGACTTCGATTTGGCACGATTCCGCCGAAGGTCTTATGAACTAAGGGGGTTACGCGGCGCATCTCTTCCGGATATAATGACTTAGTGATGTTGCCGGTTTGTGATGCTGCTGAAAAATCCCAACTCGCGTCTTTCGCAAGCGCATCTGCCCGAGTGCTGGCTGCACTGTCTCGTGTGCCCGCGGCGCTACCGGGCGAACCTGCCATCCCGTCTGCGTCCCAGCCTCTTCGGTAGCGACTAGTTATATCCTCCGCCTGATTCGCTTTGGCCTGCGTGTGTCCGAACCGGGACTCGCGTGTTCCAAGGTTGCATTCTGCTGACAACCGGCAGTCGACTACTGACGGCCGCCCACACGGAGGATTCCATGACTACGAAGACTATGACCGCAACTGAAGTTTCTTCAGCGATCGGACCCAGGATCAAGACCGCCCTGCCCGGGCCCAACGCCAAGCGCGTGCTCGAGGGCGACCAGAAATATATTTCGCCGTCTTATACGCGTTCGTACCCGATGGTAGCCAAGAGCGGGCGCGGCATTGTGGTAACCGATGTTGATGGCAACGAGTTTTTTGATTTCTCTGCCGGCATTGCCGTGACCTCGACCGGACATTGCCATCCCGATGTCGTCGCCGCCATTCAGAAGCAGGCGGGCGAACTCATTCACATGTCGGGCACAGATTTTTATTACGAGAGCATGGTGGATCTGGCGGCACGTCTGTCGAAGATCGCGCCGATGCCGGGGCCGCATCGCATTTACTACGGAAACTCCGGAGCCGAAGCGGTTGAGTGCGCGCTGAAGCTGGCACGCTACCACACCAAGCGGCAGAACGTGATCGCGTTCTTCGGCGCATTTCACGGACGGACGATGGGAGCGTTATCGCTGACGGCGTCGAAGCCGCAACAGCGGCGGCGGTTCGCTCCACTCGTGCCAGGCGTGACGCATGTGCGCTATCCCGATGTATATCGCGGATGCGTCGGCGGCACGCAGGATGCGGAGAGCTTTGCGTTGGGCTGCGCTCGCTTCATCGAAGAGAAACTGTTCAAGACCACGCTCGCTCCGGAAGAAGTGGCGGCGATCTTTGTTGAGCCGGTGCAAGGTGAGGGTGGATACGTTGTGGCTCCGACGATTTTCATGCAGGAGCTGCGACGCATCTGCGACCGTCACGGAATCATGCTGGTCGTGGATGAAGTGCAGAGCGGCATCGGGCGTACGGGCAAGTGGTTTGCGGTGGAGCATACCGGCGTTGAGCCTGACATGGTCTGCATGGCGAAAGGGATTGCTTCAGGAATGCCTCTCGGAGTCACGATGACTCGGGCCGAGGTGATGGACTGGGTTCCGGGATCGCACGCGTCGACCTTCGGCGGGAACCCTGTGGCGATCGCCGCGGCTCTGGCCACCCTCGATGTGATCGAGAAAGAGCATCTTCTCGAGAACTCGGCGAGCGTGGGCAATCACATCCTGAAGCGCATGGCCGACTGGCCGAAGAAATTGAAGCTGGTGGGCGATGTGCGCGGCCGCGGGTTGATGATTGGCGTCGACATTGTGAAGGACAAAGTCACGAAGGAGTACGGCAATACGGAACGCGACCGCATTGTGGAAATGGCGTTCGAGCGTGGCGTGCTGTTCCTGGGATGTGGGCCGAGCTCGGTGCGCATCTGTCCTCCGCTGATCGTCACCAAGGAAGAAGCCGACGTCGCCGTGGATGTGCTGGAAGAGTGCATCGCTGCAGTTGGCAAGAACGCGTAAGTCTGTAATAGCTGAGCTCACCAGGGAGGCACAGAGACACGGAGAAAGATTATGTATTGTCTGTTTTTCTTCGTGACTCTGTGCCTCCGTGGTTAAGCGCGCTGTTCTTCCTTTCCCTGTCTGGGAAGAATCCGCTGTCAATCGCCCTCGGGTGTGCGCCAAATCACATCCTGATCCACACTTCTCCCGGTAGTGTGACTCATATCCGTCATGCTTCCTGCAGTTGTTACGCGATCGATCATTCACGGCTTGGATTGGGCGGCGCGGCGAGTGCTTCCGGCGGATCCGCGGCCGATGCACCAGCGCACCGGAAGTCGTGGAGAAGAAGACGCTTACTTCCATTTGCGCAAGCTGGGCTATGTGATGGTGGCGCGCAATTTTCGCTCGCCGCGTTGCCGGGGAGAGATCGACCTGATCGGGTGGGATGCGGATGTTGTTTGTTTTATTGAAGTTAAGACGCGGATGTCGCGCGATGTGAAGACTGCCGAGGCCGCGGTGGATCGGCACAAGCGGCGGGAGGTGGCCCAGGTGGCGCGGGAATACCTGAGGCGGCTGCCACCAACGTGCCAGTGGAGATTCGATATTGTAAGCGTATACTATGCCAATCTTAGTTCCCGCCCGCAGATCGAAGTGTTTCGGAATGCTTCCTTGTCGGCGTAAGATATCGAGTTTGTGCGACCGTATGGAAAGGATTTAGTACTTGCCTGAACTAAGAAAAGATCCCATTGTCGGACGCTGGGTGATTATTTCGACGGACCGGGCCAAACGCCCAACCGATTTTGTCCGCGAAAACATGAAGATCAAGGGCGGATTCTGCCCTTTTTGCTACGGGAACGAAACCAAGACGCCACCGGAAATCCAGGCCTACCGTCCGAATCCCAATGGAGGACCGCCTCCGCAACGTGATACGCCGGGATGGACCGTGCGCGTAGTGCCCAATAAGTTCCCGGCGCTGGGCATTGAAGGCACGCTGAACCGTCAGGCAGAGGGCATGTTTGACCGCATGAACGGGATTGGGGCGCACGAAGTCATCATTGAGACGCCCGACCACACGGCCAGCATGGCGACACTGCCGCCCAAGCGGATTGAAGATGTGCTGTGGACCTTCCGTGACCGCATTCTGGATTTAAAGAAAGATCGTCGGTTCAAGTACATCCTGATCTTCAAGAATCACGGAGAGGCTGCGGGAGCTTCGCTAGAGCACGCGCACTCGCAGTTGATTGCGCTGCCTATTCTGCCCATTAACGTGGTGCAGGAGCTGGAAGGGGCCAAGCAGTATTTCCTGTACAAGGAACGCTGCGTCTTCTGCGACATTATCCGGCAGGAGATGGACACCGGCACGCGGGTCGTGGCGGAGAACGAGAATTTCCTGACGCTGGCGCCCTATGCTCCGCGCTTTCCGTTTGAGACCTGGATTCTGCCGAAGCAGCATGAGTCGGCGTTTGAGAACTCGTCGTCGCACATGTTCGAGAACCTGGCTCGCGCCTTGAAGGACTTGCTGGGGCGCGCGGATCGGGTGCTCGACAATCCTCCTTACAACCTGGTGATCCATACGTCGCCGGCGCAGGATCCGACGAACGATCATTATCACTGGCACATTGAGTTCATGCCAAAGTTGACCAAGACGGCGGGATTCGAGTGGGGGACTGGATTCTATATCAATCCCACGCCGCCGGAAGAGGCGGCGAAGTTCTTGCGCGAGGCGAATGTGGAAGAGCCTGCGCCGGTGACGGTCGGCTAAACGCTCGTTTTGATCTGAGCAAAAAAGGGGGCACGGCGTTGAGCCGTGCCCTTCGCAATTGGGTTGGAGAGAGAAGGTCAATGATTGCTCATGGCCTTCAATGAAACGACGATAGGCTACGCGGCGCTGACTTTTGTCACAAGGTTGTAAAACTTTTACGCGCTGTGCCAGCCGACAGTTCAAGAGCTTGACCACAGAGGACACGGGGGAACACAGAGGACTCGCTTCATTCATTGACCTCTCTTTGGCTTGATCGCTAGTATGGGCGGTCTGAGGTTCCTCATGAGACGCTGCTTGCTGGTGCTTCTGCTGAGTGGATTCGCCTGTGCCGCTGTCGCTCCTTCTACGCTGATCGCGAACGTGCCGAACCGAACGACCGTGAGCCTCAATGGCGCGTGGCGAGCCATCGTGGATCCGTTTGACAACGGCAAGTCCGCCAAATTCTTTCTCAATCAAAAGTCACAGAGCAAGAGCGATCGCGTGGAGTACAGCTTCGATGCGTCGCCTGTCTTGAATGTTCCGGGCGATTGGAATACACAGCGCGAATCGCTGATGTTCTATGAAGGGCCGGTCTGGTATCGGCGCGAGTTCCGTTATCACAAGCGGGCTGACGCGCGGGTATTTGTTTACTTTGGCGCGGCCAATTACCTGACGACCGTTTATTTAAATGGAGAAAAGCTCGGCGAGCATGAAGGCGGGTTCACCGCATTCAACTTTGAAGTGACCTCGACACTGCGGGAGGGTGAGAACTTTCTGGTGGTTGAGGTAATCAATGTTCGGCGCGCCGATGCTGTGCCCGCACTGAAGTTTGACTGGTGGAACTATGGCGGCATTACGCGCGATGTGATGCTGGTCGAAGTGCCGACAGTTTTTGTCCAGGATTATTCGGTGCAACTGGCGCGTGGCTCACAGAATGAGATTGCAGGGTGGGTGCAGTTGAACGGGGCGCAGTCGCCGACAAAAGTCACGGTGGAGATTCCGGAGGCTGGTATTCACGATACGGTTACGACCGATGCGGCCGGTCGGGCGAGTTTTCACCTGACGGCGAAACTGGAATTGTGGTCTCCGGTGCATCCTAAACTCTATGACGTCGTTGTCAGGAGTGGCGGCGATGTCGTCCACGATCAGATTGGGTTTCGTACGATTGAAGCGCAGGGCGCGAATATTTTGTTGAATGGCAAGCCGATCTTCTTACGCGGCATTTCGATGCACGAGGAGGCTCCGTTTCGCGATGGCCGGGCTTTCAGCGCGGAGGATGCGCAGACGCTGCTCGGTTGGGCGAAGGATCTGGGATGTAACTTCGTGCGCTTCGCGCATTATCCGCATAACGAAAATGAGATTCGGCTGGCGGACCGGATGGGGTTGATGGTGTGGTCGGAGATTCCGGTTTATTGGGATATCGACTGGTCGAATCCGGCAACGCTGACCACCGCGGAGGCCCAGTTGCGCGATGAGATTGCGCGCGATCATAACCGCGCGGCGATCATCTTGTGGTCCGTGGCGAACGAAACGCCGGTGAAACCGGATCGGCTGACATTCCTGACGAAGCTGGTGCAGGATGCGAAAGAATTTGACTCCACGCGGCTCACTACTTCGGCGATGAATCATGTGGATGAGACCGCGCCTGATGTGCGCACCTTGAGCGATCCGCTGGGCGATGTGGTGGATGTTCTCGGTCTGAATGAATACTTGGGCTGGTACTGGGGGCGTCCGGAGGACGCCGACACGATGCAGTGGAAGTCCACATGGAACAAGCCGCTGATCGTCAGCGAATTCGGCGGCGGGGCGCCGTACGGTCGCCACGGCGACGCCGATGAAATCTGGACGGAGGAATATCAGGACAACTTGTACAAGCACCAGTTGGGGATGATTGAACGCATGCCGAATCTGGCGGGGCTGACTCCGTGGGTGCTGATGGATTTTCGGTCTCCGGCGCGCATGCTGCCGGGCGTGCAGGATTATCACAACCGCAAGGGAGTGATTTCGAATCGCGGGCAGCGGAAGCTGGCGTTTTACACGCTGCAGAAGTTTTATAAGAAGATGGCGGAGGCTGGAAGTAGAGCAGTGGTATCCGACGGCGGAGAAGCTCGATAGCACTGGTGAATGAGTGAAATAGAGATTTTGCAACAGTTAGCAAAAGAGGGAGATCTTTTTCGATCTCCCTTTCCGTGAGCCTTACTTTACTTGCCGACCAAAACGCCGTGATCTGCAACCGGCGCTTTGCCGGCCGCCAATTCTTTCTTCTTTTCCTGATACGCCTGGATCGCCGGCCCTAATTGCGCCATCACCGCATCCAGGTTGAAAGAGGTTGGTTTTTGGCGTGGCGGATACTTCACGTACTCGTCGATCTGCGCCGCCACGATGGCTTGCGTCAGATAGAGCTGTGGAACGTGATCGAACATCCAGTCAAAGTAGGTGTTCGAGTTATCGATGGCGCGCTCGAATGGATCGCGCCGCAGGTGGATTATGTCAGGCAGACGAAGTTGTACAAACGGCTGCTGCCAGACCCGCAGCTTCTCTGCAAGTTGCTCCTGGAATATCAGTTTGTAGTCGCCCACGCGCACCGCCATAATCCCGCCGTCATCGCTGACGTAGAAGAAGGCTTCTCTGGGGCTCTCCTTCACCTGGCCTGTGAGATAGGGCAACTGGTTGACACCGTCGATATGTACGTTGAACGTCTTGTCCCCGGCCTTGTAGCCGTCGAGGAGCTTCTGGTTGATGTTCGGTTCGCCCGCAATCGCCAGCAAGGTCGGCAGCATGTCCTGGTGGCATACGATGCCGTTCAGGGTCGAGTTCGCCTTGATCTTTCCAGGCCAGCGGATGAACGATGGAACGCGCCACGCGCCTTCCCAGTTCGTGTCCTTCTGGCTGCGATACGGCGTGTTGGCTCCATCGGGCCAAGTGTCGTTCTCGGGACCGTTGTCAGTGGAGTACATGACAAATGTGTTATCGGCGATGCCCAGCTCATCGAGCTTGTTGAGCATTTCACCGATTTGCTCGTCGTGCGTAACCATCCGATCGCTGTAGTCGTCGTGACCGCTCTTGCCACGGTTCTTGGCGGCGAGGTGAGTCCTAACGTGCATGGCTGTCGCGTTGTACCAGAGGAAGAAAGGCTTGTTCGCTTTTGCCTGCTTCTCCATCCAGGCGAGAGCGCTTGCAGTGATTTCCTCATCGATGGTTTCCATGCGCTTCTTAGTCAGTGGTCCGGTGTCCTTAATCGTCTGCTTGCCGACTTTGCCAAAACGGGATCAACCGTTGGGTCGTCCTTGTCCGTCGCCAGGCAGTGCAGCACGCCGCGGGGCCCAAATTTCTCTTTGAATCCTGGGTTCTTCGGATAGTCGGGGAGTTCCGGTTCTTCTTCGGCATTGAGGTGATAGAGATTGCCGAAGAACTCGTCGAATCCATGGACGGTCGGCAAGTATTCGTTGCGATCGCCGAGATGGTTCTTGCCGAACTGACCGGTGGCGTAGCCGAGGGGCTTGAGCAATTCGGCGATGGTCGGATCTTCCGCATGAAGCCCAACGGCGGTGCCGGGGATTCCGACTTTGGTCAAGCCGGTACGAAGAGGGTTCTGGCCAGTGATGAAGGCAGCGCGTCCAGCCGTGCAGCTTTGTTGGCCGTAATAGTCGGTGAACTTAACGCCTTCGTTGCGGACGCGATCGATGTTCGGCGTGCGATAGCCCATCTGGCCATCGCTGAATGCACTGATGTTCCAGATACCGACATCATCGCCCCAGAGGATCAGGATATTCGGTTGCTTGGTAGCCATGCTCTACTCCTTCTTTTTGTCAGTTAAATTTTGTGTTGGGTTGGTGACTCCATTGATCACTGCTATTGCCACGTTTGACAGAGGTCTCATAGAACGCCAATCCGCTTTCGGAGGTCCGAAAAGGCCCCATCCAAAAGGATTTGGACGGGGCGTTGGCAAACCGTGGATACAGAGCCCCCAACCTAGAGGGTGGTTGTTGTTTTGGAAACTGTCAAAAGTTACGGCAGCCTCGGACCTGTACGTCTCGCCCTTAAGGGGTATGGGATTGAGGTCCGAGCCTCCCACCCTTTCGAACACACAAAACGCGAAACGATGGGCACCCTCTGTTGGTGTAGCGTCAGCAGGAATCAACTAAGTGCAAAAGGCTCGGAGGCCCGCCCGGGTGAGAGAATCTCGCGAGCAGCGGTATCGGGGTACGCGCGAGATCCTTCCCCTTCGCCTGAAAAACGGCTCCGGTCAGGATGACGCCCGCGAGAGAGTGGGAATCTGATTAGCGGATTATCCCTGCGTGCGGTCCAGCACTTCTTCGTGCCAGGCCATCTGGATCGCTTCCAGTTTGCCTTCGTTCGAGGCCTTGAGATCGCCTTCGAAGTCGGGCAGTTCTGTCACGTAGCGGTGCAGGTCGGTGAAGCGGACCGCGAGCGGATCGAGTTCGGGATGCGATTCGGAAAGCAGGATGCCGATGTCTGCGGCGTCGTCCCAAGTCAGTTTCTTTGCCATCCTAGTGCTCCTCAGAGACGTAGTTGCGATTCCACGCGGGAATCTCGACGACGACTTTGCCGGGCTTGGTGATCTGCGCCTGGCAGCCGAGACGCGAGTTTAACTGGAGATCGGCGGCCATGTCCAACCGGTCGGCCTCGTCGTCGTCCATGGGCGAGAGATTTTCGGCGCCTTCTTTCACCCAAATGTGGCAGGTGGTGCAAGCGTTGTTGCCGCCGCAGGCGTGGTCGAGCGTGATGTGGTTGTTGAGCGCCACGTCGAGAATCGACTCTTCCTTGCCGTGATATTCGTAGGGCAACTTGCCATGTTCGAACTGCACCGTCTTGCCTTCGGGCAGGAAGGTGACCTGCACCGTGTTTTCGCCGGGGGAGTCTTCGGTCAAGGTGCCGGATCCTTGTGTCTTTTCTTCAGCCATTTTTTTACCTTCAATCCATTGTCATCCTGAGCGAAGCGAAGGACCTATGTATTTCTAGCCAGTTGCATAGGTCCTTCGCGGCAAACAACGCCGCTCAGGATGACAATACGAGCTTTACTCAAATTCTGCTTTGGCCATGGGGTGCGGGGCGGTGGGGGCTTCGCCCAGGTCCGTCTCGTCCATGGTCTTGCCTTTCAGCGCCGAGGATACGGCGGTGTCCATCATCAGTTCGGCCAAGCGCATCGTGCCTTGATTGAGTGCGTCGATGGCTTTGCGGATCGCCTGATAGTCCTCTTCTTTGTTCACCGCGGCCAGCGACTTTTCCATTTTTGCGATCTGCTTCTTCTCGTCGGTGGTGAGTTGCCCCCAAGCCGGGCTCTTCTTCGCTTTCTCGAGGGCGGTCAGGATCGTCGTAGTCTCGGCGCGGGCTTCGATGACTTGACGTCGACGGAAATCTTCCTCGGCATTGTCGAAGGAGTCGAGGATCATGCCTTCGACTTGCTCGTCGGTCAGGCCGTAGCTCGGCTGCACCTGAATTTCTGCTTCCTTGCCGCTGCGTTGCTCGCGGGCGGAAACGTGCAGGATGCCGTTAGCGTCGATCAGGAATTTCACCTCGACGCGGGGAATGCCGGCTGCCATGGGTGGAATGCCTTTGAGATCGAAGCGCGCCAGCGAACGGCAGTCGTTGGCGAGTTCGCGCTCGCCTTGCAACACGTGGATGGCGACGTTGGCCTGGCCATCGATCTGCGTGGTGTAAAACTGCGTCGCCGAAGCCGGGATGGTCGAGTTACGGAGAATGATTTTGTCGGTGACTCCACCGGCGACTTCTATGCCGAGCGACAGCGGCGTGACGTCAAGCAGGAGCATGTTCTCGGTGGCTTCGGAGCCTCCGCCGAGGATATTGGCCTGCACGGCCGCGCCCAGCGCGACAACCTCGTCGGGATTCAGATCGGTATGCGGCTCGCGGTGGAACATTTCCTTCACCAACGCGCGAACTTTGGGGATACGAGTGGAACCGCCGACTAGTACCACCTCGTCGATCTCTTCGGGCTTCAGGCCTGCATCTTTCATCGCCTGCTTGCAAGGGCCGATGGTGCGGTCGATGACGGGCCGAATCAGTTGCTCATATTGCTCGCGGGTGATTTCGCGCTGGTAGCGCTTGCCGCCGGGGAGTTCGATATCGAGCTTGACCGAGGGGAGCGAGGACAGGGAAATCTTGGCGTCGATGACTACCTTGCGAATCGCCTGAACGGCTTCGGCATTGCGACGCAGGTCGAGACCCATGTCGCCACGGATATCGTCGAGGGCGATAGTGATGAGCAAGTTGTCGATGTCGTCGCCGCCGAGGTGCGTGTCGCCGTTGGTGGCGATGACTTCGAAGATTCCGTCGTGCAGCTTGAGGATCGAAATGTCGAAGGTGCCGCCGCCCAGGTCGTAAACCGCAATGATCCCGTTCTGCTTTTTGTCGAGGCCGTAGGCAAGGGAAGCCGCGGTAGGCTCGTTGACCAGGCGCAGGACTTCGAGTCCGGCGATGCGTCCGGCGTCTTTTGTGGCCTGGCGCTGCGCGTCGTTAAAGTACGCGGGAACGGTGATGACTGCCTTGGTAACCGCAGCTCCGAAGAATCGCTCGGCGCTGCGCTTGAGCTGGCGAAGAATGAGCGCGGAAATTTCCGGCGGAGTAAAGGTCTTGTCGCCGAGTGTGATGCGGAGAACTTCTCCGGCTTGCATGTCGTCGGCGAGGCGGAAGGGAAAGAGCTTTAGTTCTTCCTGAATGTCTTCAACGCCGCGTCCCATTAGGCGTTTGATCGAGTAAACGGCGCGTTCCGGAGTTTCGATCAGCGAATTACGGGCAGCATTTCCGATGACCGGTTGATTGTTGGAGTCGAGTGCGACCACTGAGGGAAGCAGGTTCAGGCCATCATCGCCGGGGATTACGACAGGAGTGTCCCCCTGCATAAAGGCCACCAGCGAATTGGTGGTTCCCAGGTCAATGCCGACGATGCGATCTGACGCCATCTGTAATTGCTCTCACTCCTCTAGCGCGGCATTTACATCGCGCACCAGGTTGCGAATGTAATTGCGGCGGTTTAGCACATCTACCATCTTGGCGGTTGCCTGCGCCCGCTCGTCGGACGTGGCGTTGCCACGATCGACCAGGCTGTCCCAATCTTTCCAATAGGACTGCAATTCCTGCAGCAAGGCTGCATGCTTGGCTTCGAGGGCCAGCTTCTGTTTTCCGATTTCTGCAATCAGATCAGGATCGTCGTCACCGGTCTTCTTATTCATGCGCAGCTCTTCGAGTTGCATGTTCAGCTCGAAAACTTCCTCGAGCAAATCCGGGGGGACGATCTGTTTCTTGAGTTCTCCGGTGGCGCGGGCTTGCTCGGTCGCACTCTTAGATTGTTCTTCGAGAACGATGCCTTCCAGGTGCAACAAGTATTGCGTACGCTTGATGGGATCTTTCAGCGTGCGGTAGGCGTCGTTGAGCAGGGAACTCTGTTCCATGCTCCATTCTTGTTCTTGGGAACCGGCGCGTGCATTCAAGTCTGGATGTAGTTTCCGGCTCAGTTCATAGAAGTTTTTTTCGAGCGCCGGGACGTCAACATGCAGCTTGGGCGGCAGACCGAAGAATGTGAAATAGTCGACCGGGACCGGAGGCTGCACCTTACCGCAGGACTCGCAGAAATGAGCGGCGCGCATCGATCCGCAGGACCAGCAGGAATGCGTGTCCTCTGGTAGAGGTTTTGCGCCGATCATGGTAAGGGCGGACTTGGTCATTCTTTTGCCTCAAACAAACATCAGACGAATGGCGCTTAGATCGACCTGGCAGATGGTCCCGCGTGCGCAGGCTGCGCGGGCGTGGATGCCCGCGCCACACGGGCATCAGGCGGAGAACGAAGTCCCGCAACCACATGACTTCGATGCCTGGGGATTCACGAATACGAATCCTTGTTGCATCAGCGTTTCCTGATAATCCAGAGTCATGCCGTGCAGGTAGATGAACGACTTTGGGTCGACAAAGACCCGCACATTGCTGAACTGGAAGATGCGGTCGCGCTCGCGTGGCTGCGTGTCGAACCGGATGTTGTAGCTCAGGCCGGAGCATCCGCCGCCTTGGACGCCCAAGCGCAAGCCGCCTTGTTCGGGCGAGATGCCTTCCTTGGCCATGGCGCTGCGCACCTTTACCAAGGCTTTCTCGGTGACGAGAATGCCTTTGGCGGGAGCTTGCGCGGGCGGTTTTTGTTCGGTTGCTGTTGTCATCAATCCTTGCGCCCTCAGCGGCTAAAGCCGTATGGGTACGTGCTCGAAACGGCACGACTGAAGTCGTGCCCTTCCCAACATCTTGCTCCGGTATGTTTATGCGACACCGGAGTCGTCGAATAATGAAGAACCCTACTTCGCTTCGGCGGCGACTGGGCTGGTCTGTTCCTGCTTCTTCTTCCAGTCACCGATGGCGGCGCGGATTGCGTCTTCCGCCAGCACGGAACAATGGATCTTCACGGGAGGAAGCGAAAGCTCCTTCACGATGTCCATGTTCTTGATGGCGAGGGCTTCATCCACAGTCTTGCCCTTGACCCACTCGGTGGCGAGCGAGGATGAGGCAATGGCGGAACCGCAGCCAAAGGTCTTGAACTTGGCGTCTTCAATGACGTTGGTTTCAGGGTTGACCTTGATCTGCAGTTTCATGACGTCGCCGCATTCGGGCGCGCCGACCAGGCCGGTGCCAACGTCAGAGCTCTTTTTGTCCATCGAGCCGACGTTGCGCGGGTTGTTGTAGTGATCGATGACCTTGTCGCTGTATGACATTCGTTTCTCCTAAGCTCTTACTTCTTTCGCCCCTTCGGGGCTAGACCTTTTTCGACTTCCACCCACGGCTTACGCCGTGGGCTGCATTCTTTCGCCGCTTCGCGGCTGGCTCCGCTTGTGGCACGGCTGAAGCCGCGACCTTCCCACTTCTTAGTGCGCTTCTCCTGCCCACTTTACGTCTTTCAGATTGATGCCTTCTTTTGCCATTTCGTAGAGCGGAGAAAGTTCGCGCAGGCGCTCGACGGTTTCGATGACGCGATCGGCAACGTAGTCAACCTCGGCTTCGGTATTAAAGCGTCCGATGCCGAAGCGGATCGAACTGTGCGCCAAATCGTCTCCGGTGCCAAGAGCCTTCAATACATAAGATGGCTCCAGCGTCGCAGAGGTGCACGCTGAACCGCTGGAAACGGCGATGTCATTAATGCCCATCAGCAACGACTCGCCTTCTACGTAGGCGAAGCTGATGTTCAGGTTGCCGGGGAGCCGGTGTTCGGTCGAGCCGTTGATGTAAGCCTCGTCCAGACGGTTCATGATGCGGTCGCGCAGGCGGTTGCGCAGTCCGGCGAGTTTGCATGATTCCTGCGCTATTTCTTCTTGCGCGATGGCGCAGGCCTTGCCGAGGCCAACGATTCCGGGAACATTCAGCGTGCCGGAGCGCATGCCGCGCTCGTGGCCGCCGCCGTCAATGATGGCGGAAATCTGCACGCGCGGATTCTTGCGCCGCACATACAACGCGCCAACTCCCTTGGGACCGTACATCTTGTGTCCGGAGATGGAAGCCAGGTCGATGTTCTGCTTGATCACATCCACCGGAACTTTGCCGATGGCCTGCGTCGCGTCGGTATGGAAGATCACGCCGCGCTCATGACAGAGCTTGCCGATTTCGGTCACCGGTTGCAGCACGCCGATCTCGTTGTTCGCGTACATGATGCTGACCAGGATCGTCTTGTCATCCATAGCGCGCTTCAGGTCATCTAGGTCGATCAGACCGTCCTTTTGAACCGGCATGTAGGTGACGCGGTAGCCGTACTTTTCCAGACGCTTGCAGGTGTCGAGCACCGCCTTGTGCTCGGTGACGGCGGTGATAATGTGGTTGCCCTTCTCGCGGTACATTTCGGCGACGCCCTTGATCGCGAGGTTGTCGCTCTCGGTCGCTCCCGAGGTGAAGATGACTTCCTTGGTGTTCGCGCCAATCAGCTTGGCGATGCGTTCGCGAGCGGTCTCCACGCCCTCTTCGGCGGCCCAGCCGAAAGAGTGATTGCGGCTGGCGGAATTGCCGAACTTTTCCATGAAGTAGGGCAGCATCTCTTCGAGCACCCGGGGATCCATGGGGGTGGTCGCGTGGTTATCCATATAGATGGGGAGCTTGACTCCTTTGGCGTCGGAGTGTTGCGGCTGCGTCTGGGGCTGGGGGATTTTAACGTCCGTGCTCATTGATTGCCTCTCCTACTTCGTTAATCTTTCTTCGTTGATCTTTGGATGAATCTCTTCTCTTCTAAGCTTCAACTGATCGTCACCAAATCGGCGGGCTTCAGCGTCATGGGCTGAGCCTCTTCCGGCTCTTCCCGCATGTGCGAAATTTTGATGCGCTTCAATACAGCTTCAATACTCTCGTTCACCTTGCGCAGAGGTTCGCGAATGTTGCAGCGATCGCTCTGGTCACATTCCCCGCGCACCGTGACGCAGGAAGTGATAAACAGCGGACCGTCGATCGCGCGAATTACCTCAAAGGCCGAAATCGTATGGGCCGCTCGCGCCAGCGTGTAGCCGCCATTGGTGCCATGCTGCGACAGCAGGAGCCCAGCTTTGGCTAGACGCTGCAGAATCTTCGCTAGGGCTTCGGGCGGAATGCCGTAGGCATCGGCGACATCCTTCGCGCTGCGCGAGCCCTCGGTGGAGTGCTCGGCGAGATGCTTCATCGCCATCAGCGCGTAGTCAGCCTTTTTTGTCAGCTTCAGCAATAGCGATCCTGTGTAAAACCCGACCAATAGGGTCGGAGATAATTCCGACCTTTTCCGTCGCAATTCATTCTACGTCACTGCGGGGAATCGGTGCAAGCGGGCACAGAGAGTGGTCGAAATGCGTTTGTGAGGGGTAAGTATATCGAACTGAACGGCTTAGGCTTGTGCGATGCTTTTGGTCGCAGTTTCACAGATGGAAGGGCAACAATAAGCTTGGAAGTGGCTTTGATCCTGTCACAAATTCACGACGGAGTTAGCTACTGAGGACTTGACAAGCCATAAGGCAGGTCTAAAATACCGGAAATTCCGCCGAAAACAGCACTCTGGTCCTTTTCGCGGAAACCTTCCGGATTTATGACTTTAAAGTCGACGTCTCCCTCCCAAAGCCGTGATACGAAGCTACCCTGCAAGCACCCGCGCGTACAGATTGTCAGCCGGGATGAAGATTCGGAATTCGTCGAGTGTAAAGAATGCGGCGAGATTTTCGAATCCAGCGAATTCAAGGACATGAATATCGAAGAGAGCGCGCAGGACAGCGAAATCTAAGACACTTCGGGTGGACGCATAACTGAGGTAATCGCGGCGCACGCTTTCGCCTTGTTCCTTCTGAGAATTCTGCTAGTGTCGCACCGGGGGGACGTGTATACGTGCGGCCCTCTTCATTCATATTTATGGCCAAAGTCGCCCTAGTCGTCGACGATTCGATGCTGATTCGCTTCACCGTGTGCCAGTTTCTGGAGCAACGCGGTTTCGCGGTGGAAGCTGCCAGCAACGGAGTGGATGCGTTGAATGTTCTTAGTCGCGTGAGGCCTGATTTGATTGTTACCGACATGCGGATGCCGAAGATGTCGGGCAGCGAATTGATCGCGGCTCTGAAGGACAATCCCGAGACAGCGGGGATTCCGATCATTATCGTGGCCGGCCGGGCCGGCGGTTTCGAAAAGTCGCAGAAGCGCGCCAACTTTACCATCTTCAAAGACATCGACATTGAATTGCAGTTGGGCGAAGCTCTGGATGCGGTAGTGGGTAAGGCGAGCCGCGGGCACTCTGCTGGAAGATAGGTTCGAGTCGCTAACGCAAGAGCAGTCCCGCCTCGGCAGAAAAATCCATCGCAGCAAAATCTTTCAGCAAAAACTTCGGGTAGGCAGCGGCTGCGATCATGGCAGCGTTGTCGGTCGACAGCGGGCGTGACGGGAAGTAGACGGGGAGGCCTTGCTTCGCGCCTTCGCGCTCGAAAGTCTGTCGTAGTTCCTGGTTGGCGGCAACGCCCCCGGTCACGAATAGTGTCGCCACGTCGTAGGCGCGGGCCGCGGCCAGAGTCTTTCCCACCAGATCTTCGACGATTGCGCGCTGGAACGACGCGACGAGGTCGAGGGTGAACTGGTCGCAGTTGGCGAGGTAATCTTCCAGCTTCGGTTTGGTGATTATCAGTAAGGCCTGGCGCCTGGCTTCGACGTCTGCGCGCATATCGTGCGCTTCGACGTAGCGAAGGATCGCGGTCTTGATGCCGCTGTAAGAAAAATCAAAGCGGGGACGGTCTTCATTCTCGTCCACCACTCGTCCGTCATTTCGGCCGCGGCGGTCGCGATGCTTGATCTGGGCCGGGGGGAACTTCACAGCTCTTGGATCGCCGCGCGGAGCCAGTCGATCGATGACCGGGCCGCCGGGATATCCGAGGCCGAGCAGCTTCGCGACTTTGTCGAAGGCTTCTCCGGCGGCATCGTCGCGGGTATGGCCGATATTTTCGTAAGTCCAGGAATTGTGTTTCTCTGCGACGAGGTAGAGATGGGTGTGTCCGCCGGAGACGACGAGGGCCAGCACCGGAAATTGCAGATCATGGTTCCCTTTTTGCCGCTCTTCGAGCAGGACCGCATGAATGTGGCCTTCGAGATGATTGACGGCGATCAGCGGCTTGTCGAGGGCGAAGGCCAGAGCCTTGGCATAGCTGATGCCCACCAGCAAGGCTCCCGCAAGGCCGGGACCTTGCGTGACTGCGATAGCGTCGACCGAGTTGTAAGTATGGTTGGCTTCGGCCAACGCCTGGCGCACGACCGGTACGATGGCGCGCAGATGCTCGCGCGAGGCTAGTTCCGGCACGACACCGCCGTAGGGCTGATGCGTCGCGATCTGCGAGGCCACGACGTTCGAGATAAGTTGCTCGCCCGAACGCACCACGGCAGCTGCGGTCTCGTCGCAGGAACTTTCGATGCCGAGGATGTAGGCGTCGGGCATGTTCTCGATCAGTTTACCGTGCCCGACGAAATTTATTCAGCGGACCGTACTTACTCGAGTTTGATTTCGTCAACCTGAAAGTCGAACTTGCCGGCGGCCGGGCCTCCGACGAAAAGAATGGCGGAGATATCGTGGCCGTCGGTTCCGTTGAAGGCCGAGAAGGGAATGTTGGTCTGCTTCCAATCCGAGCCCGCAGTGAACGTCTGTTGTGCGGGCATGCGGCCTCCGCTAGCCGTGAAGACAAGAACGCGGTAAGTCTGGCCGTCGCCCTTGGCGAAGAACGAAATGCTCTTCCTGGACGAGAGATTGACCGGAATAAACGGTTGGGAGCCGGGCGCCCACATCACGCCGGCCCACGCGTAGGGGAGACCGCCGTCAATCACTCCGGAAATCTCGAGGGCGTGCTTGTCGCGGTTGGCGCCGCCGCCGACTACTTTCATTGCTCCCGTGGATTTGCCGGCTGCGATGCTGTCGGTCGAGAGCATCCATCCCGTGCCGAATTTGGCGGCGGGAGTGCCGTCGTCGAAATCGCTGATCAGACCGGATCCCGTATCCGGTGCGGCTTGGGCAGCCTTCGCGGCATCCTGGTTGGCCTTTTCGACGGACGCGCGATAGGTTGCCCGGTCATCCTCCGCACCTAGCTTCCAGACAGAAACGATGTCGCGAGTTGCGGTGATGTCGTGCGTCGGATCGCCCTTGACCAGCAGCAGATCAGCCCGCCTGCCGGGAGCAATCACGCCACGGTCGTCGAGATGAAACGCCGCCGCAGGTGTGGATGTGGCTGCGGCCAGCGCCTCCGACGGAGTAAGCCCGGAACGAACCAACAATTCCAGTTCGCGGTGAATGCTGGCACCGTGCGAGGTGCCGGGATTGGGCGCGTCCGTTCCCGCCAGAATCAGCACGTGGGCGGCTTTCAATTCGGCCACAGTCTGTTCCGCATATTTTTCACTCGGGGCGGTGGAGAATTTTGGAAACGACTTCTTGAGGTTGCTGATGTCATCGGCAGTGAGATACGGATCGAGACGGGAATCGGTGGTCAGCGATTCGCCGCTGGGGATGCCGCTTACGCTTTCAAGCACATCAAGAGTCGGGACCACGAAGGCGTGGTGGGCCGCGACGAATGCCGCGAAATCAGGCGCGGGAGCGCTATCGGCAAAAAGGTGTGCCAAGCCGTCGGCGCCGGCGTCGATGGCGTGACGCGCATCCAGCTGCGTGCCGATATGGACCACTGCCAGCTTGCCCCGCTTGTGGGCGGCATCGACGATTGCCTTCAACGTTTCCTGATTGAGCGTAGGGCGATGGCCGCCGTAGGCGCTGGCATCATCGATCACGATCTTGATGTAGTCGGAGCCTTCGGCAATGCGCGCGTCGACCCACGGCTGAGCCTCGGTGGGCGAAGAGAGTGTCGGGATTGGGATGCCGTATTCGGTGCCGTGTCCACCGGGAGCCGTCGCCAAGGTGCCGGCGGAGCGCAGGTCGGCGAGATCGAGATCCTTACCTTCGGCCTGCTCCTTCTTGACCTGCTGCATGGACTTCACGTCGGTGAACATGTCGAGTTCGGTGGTGACGCCGAAGATTTCGGCTTCCTTGAGCGCGTTGCCGAAGGCGTGGGTGTGGGAATCGATCAGGCCGGGGAGGAGAGTATCTCCAGTGGTATCGACAGACTTCACGCCCGAAGGAACTTTCAGATTCTTGCCGACGGCTTTGATTTTGCCCGCTTCCACCAGCACGTCGGTGTTTTCAAGAACTTTGTGGCCATCGAATACGCGGGCGCCACGGATGACAAAGCTGTGGTCCGTGTCGGGACTGGCGAGGATCAAAGCGGGTGCAGATAACAGCAGATAGAATCCCATCCAGCCGAGGACTCTGAAGGTGGCGGTAAACCGTTTGGATTTCATGTCTCGTCTCCGTCCGTCTTTTGAATCGTGCGTGGTTTGCGGTTCTGCGTGCCAGTGCAAAGCGTCACGTGGCCGGCGTGACAACCGTCATGCATGTAAAGCATGCTTGACATTCCGAATGTAAAGCACGCTTGACATCGTGTCAAGCGATTTCTTGGGAGTGACGGCCGGGTATGATGGAATTGAGTTCGCGGGCAAGCCTGCGAACGGAGAGCATGCTGAAAGACTTCGCGACATCAATTGTGCAAACCCTGCGCCAGCGAGGCTTTCAGGCCTATCTGGTGGGTGGATGCGTGCGCGATCTTCTGTTGGGGCGCGAACCGAAAGACTACGATGTGGCCACGAACGCGACGCCGCAGGAGGTCATGCGGATATTTCCCGAGACTTATGCCGTGGGGGTGCAATTCGGTGTAGTGCTGGTGCCTGTGCCTGGCAGTGCCGGAGCGCATGCGGTTGAGGTCGCTGCTTTCCGCAGCGATATCGGATATTCGGATGGACGGCATCCGGACGAAGTGCGGTTCAGCCGGGACCCGCAAGAAGATGTGGCGCGCCGCGATTTCACCATCAATGGAATGCTGCTCGATCCTGTGAATGGCGAAGTGCTCGACTTTGTAGGCGGCCGGAAGGATCTGGAAGCAGGAATCATTCGCACGATTGGCGATCCCGAGCAGCGGTTCGGCGAAGACAAACTGCGCATGCTGCGGGCCGTGCGGTTTGCGGCACGCTTCGAATACGCGATCGAACCGGCCACCTTCGCGGCCATGCAGAAACTGGCTCAGCAAATCGACGTGGTGTCGCTCGAGCGCGTACGCGATGAACTGACCCGCATGCTGACGGAAGGGCATGGCCAGCGCGCGTTTCTTCTATTGGACGATAGCGGATTGCTCAAGCACGTGCTCCCGGAGATCTCGGCCATGAAGGGTGTGGAGCAACCGGCGGAATTCCATCCCGAGGGCGACGTTTTTCTGCACACGCTTCTGTTGCTGGAGAACTTGCCAAGTCCCTGTCCGATGACCTTGGCATGGGGCGCGCTGCTGCACGACGTGGGCAAGCCTCCGACATTTCGAGTGGCGCCGGATCGCATCCGGTTTGACGGTCACGTGGAAGTCGGCGTGAAGATGGCGGAAGAAATCTGCCGGCGGCTGCGTTTCTCGAATGACGAGACGGAACAGATTCTGGCGCTAGTGGACAACCACATGCGCTTCGGTCACGCGACGCGCATGAAGGAATCGACGCTGAAGAAGTTTCTGCGCATGCCGGCGTTCGAGGAGCATCTCGCTTTACATCGTGCCGACTGCCTGGCCAGCCATCGCATTTTGACGACTTATGAATTCATCCAGCAAAAACAGACCGAAATTCCGCCGGAAAAGATGCGTCCCGCACCGCTGGTGACGGGCGATGACCTGATTGCTGAGGGGCATTCGCCGGGGCCGAAATTCCGGGAGATTCTTACCGCGGTAGAAGATGCGCAGCTCGAGGGACGCTTGCCTTCGCGGGATGCGGCGCTCGAATTTGTTCGGCGCGAATTTCCAGTACAGTGAGAATGTTAAAATTAAAGATTCTCCCAGATTGAAAGAATCGTCTGAGGGCGAAGGAACAGGCGTGCAGCAAGCAGGATCGGGTCTGGAAAAGATCGTAGCGCAATCGTTGCGGCTGGCACCTCGAGCGGAGGCCCCACTGATGGCTTGGCCAGTTGTTTGCGGCTCGGCGGTGGCCGAGCGCACGCGTGCTCTGAGCTTCTCGGATGGAGTGCTGCGTGTTGAAGTGAACGGCCAGCGGTGGAAGTCTGAGTTGCAGGCACTGGCGCCACGTTATCTGGCGATGATTAATCGCTACACCACCGAGCCGGTCTTGCGGATCGAGTTTGTGGTGGCGCAAATCGAAAACTCCGGTAAGAAATCCTTCTGATAGGCACCCATATCTCATGAAAGTAACGGATAAGGACGTCGCTTACGTCGCGGAGTTGGCGAACCTGGAGCTCAGCGAAGAAGAACGCGCGGGGATGCTGCGCGACTTGAATTCCATTCTGCAATACGTTGACCGCCTCAATGAACTCGATACGTCGGATGTGCCAGCGATGGCGCAGGTTTCCGACCGGTATGGCGTAGACGCGGCGAAGCAGGGAAGTGCGCGATTTGCCTACGCAAGCCGGGAAGACATTCTGGAAGGACTGCGCAAATCGTTGCCCCATGAAGAGGCGCTGGCGAACGCGCCCGATGCGGACGAGGAGTTCTTCCGGGTTCCCAAAGTGATTGAGCGCTAGGACCAACGCACGTTCCGCAATTACAACCCATGGACTTGAAGTCACTCACCATCGATGCCGCCCGCTCTGCTGTGCAGCAGCGCGAAATCACAGCCATGGCGTTGGCGGAGGCCCACTATTCCCGCATCAAGCAGGAAGACGGCCAGATTGGCGCGTTTCTGACGTTGTCGAGAGAGCGTGCTCTCGAGCAAGCCGATCGAATGGACCGCCTGGCAGCGGACGGCAAGGCATTGCCTCCATTGGGGGGGGTGCCGGTCGGCATTAAAGATGTGATGAGCACTCGCGGCGTTCGAAGCACTGCTGGTTCGAAGATTCTGGAGAACTACATTC
The DNA here is from genome assembly GCA_963722365.1 of uncultured Acidobacteriaceae bacterium. GTDB lineage: Bacteria > Acidobacteriota > Terriglobia > Terriglobales > Acidobacteriaceae > Sulfotelmatobacter. Next base: position 631,071 of record CAVRLM010000007.1, on the reverse strand, counting down.
CTCCGTATGACTGCACGGCAGTGGTGCGACTGGAAGCCGCGGGCGCCGTGGTATTGGGCAAGATGAATTGCGACGAGTTTGCGATGGGATCGTCGAATGAAAATTCTGCGTATGGTCCCGTGCGGAATCCACGAGATTTGAGCCGCGTGCCGGGTGGGTCCTCGGGCGGTTCTGCGGCGGCAGTCGCGGCCGACATGGCGGTCGCAACCTTGGGTTCCGACACGGGCGGATCGATTCGCCAGCCAGCATCGTTCTGCGGGGTGGTGGGATTGATGCCGACCTACGGGCGCGTTTCGCGCTATGGGTTGATCGCGTTTGCCTCGTCGCTCGACCACATTGGGCCGCTGACTAAAACTGTGAAGGATGCGGCGACGGTATTGCGCACGATCGCAGGGCGCGACCCGATGGATTCTACTTCTGCTGACGTTCCTGTGCCAGATTACGTTGCCGAACTCAACAAGCCGGTTCGCGGCATGAAGCTCGGGGTGGCTAAAGAATATTTTGGCGAGGGACTGGACGACGAAGTCCGGCAGGCTGTGGAAGCCGCAATCGACAAGCTGAAGGGATTGGGCTGCGAGATTGTGCCGGTATCGCTGCCGCACACACCGTATGCGATTCCGACGTATTACTTGATTGCCACAGCGGAGGCCTCTTCGAACCTGGCGCGCTACGACGGCGTGCGCTACAGCCACCGAGCGCGCGGCGTGAAGACGTTGTCAGAAATGTACCGTCGCAGCCGCGACGAGGGATTCGGAGCCGAAGTGAAACGTCGGATTATGCTGGGTACGTACGCCCTGAGCGCGGGCTACTACGACGCGTATTACTTGAAGGCGCAAAAGGTTCGCACGCTGCTGACGCGCGATTTCGATGAAGCCTTCCGCAAGGTGGATGCGATTATGACACCGACCAGTCCGACAGCAGCCTTCCGGCTGGGGGAAAAATCGAATGATCCGCTGGCGATGTACTTGGCGGATATCTACACAGTCACTGCAGACCTGGCCGGGATTCCCGGGATCTCGGTGCCGTGCGGGGAAACGAAAGAGAAATTGCCGATTGGATTACAGATTCTCGGGAAGCACTTTGACGAGGCGAGCATTCTGCGCGTGGCGCACGCGTACGAACAGGCAACTGAGTAGCGGATAGTTTCGCGGGTACCAGAAAAACACTACCACGAAGGATCACGAAGGGGATCTGGGGATGCCAGAGACCTCAAGGAAGAGGCTTGTAATAGGAGTCTCCGGCGCAACATTGGCACAGAACTCTTCCGTCCTGATGCACTTCTCTACGGAAGTTGATTCCTTCACCGCAGACTTCACACACCACGCGGTCGCCTTTGTATCCGGGGAACTCTTCGGGTGGCAAATCAACCGTTACCCATTGAATCGCGAATAGATCGTCATCCGACATCTCGCGGTAGGCGAGCATCTGCTGCTGGTTCTTGTTTTCAATCTCAGGATGCATTCGGCGGGCGAGATCCTTCGAAGACTCTTTAGCCGCGACGCGAACCGCCTTGCCTGAGTTCACGTCCACGAACGTCGCGGCCATTTTGCCCCAGTCGCGGAACTTCAGGGCACGTTTGCCGAGGCGGCATCCGGTGACGACTCCCACCGCGTCGGTGGCGCAGCGGTCGATCTCGACGAAGGTGACGAGACGCTTCCGGTCTTTCCCGCGCGGATCGTCGATGCCGAGCTTCTGCAATCCGAGCATGGCGAGGCGAACGCCGAGGACTTGACCGGCGCAGAGATGTCCGTGGGCCTGTTCAGCGTCGCGGAGGTATTCGTCGAGGGAGTTCACAGGAGCAGCTTCAGCTATCAGCGGTCAGCTTTCAGCTTAACATCTGCGCATCATTTCCTTCGCCAACGGATTCCGTCTTTGGTGATTTCTACGAGGATACCTTTGTCGGCAAGTTCGGCGCGGAGTGCGTCTGAAGTATTGAAGTCGCGGGCTGTGCGGGCCGCCTTCATCTCGGCAATCTTCTTTTCGATCTCGGCGTCAGCCAGTTGGCCTGACTGAACCGCTTCGCGTGCCTCCTCGGTGATGTCTTTCTCGCGGCCCTCAGTCCTGGCCCAATCGAGCACCCGCTTCATCTTCGGACCATCGTCGTCGTCGAGCACGGCAAAAATTTCGTCAAACTTCGACAAGCCCGCGAGCAGAGGAGCGACGTCGTCTTGCTTGATTCCACCGGCGTCGAAGGCGGCGTTTGCCTGGCGGACCATCTCGAAGATCGCGGCTTGGGCCTGGGCGGTGTTGAGGTCATCGTCGAGAGCGGCGGTCATGCGCTCGACGGTCTGCGTGGCAAGGGATTGCATCTCCGGAGCGGAGCCTTCGGGAAAATTGCCCGAACTCAAGCGCAGCCGGAAATTCCGCAGGCGTTCAACGGACACAGCAGCTTGCTTGAGCCCGTCGAACGTGAAGTTCAGTTGATTGCGATAGGGAACCGAAGCTAGCAGGTAGCGAATCGATGATGGCTTGTGGCCCTTCAACACCAGGTCGCGAAGAGTGAAAAAATTTCCCAGGCTCTTCGACATCTTCTCGCCTTCGACCAATAGGAAGCGCGCGTGAAACCAGAAATGCGCGAAGGGCTTACCGGTATAGGATTCGGATTGTGCGATCTCGTTTTCATGATGGGGAAAGACGAGGTCTTCTCCGCCGGCGTGCAGATCGAAGCTCTCACCGAGTTCGTGCATCGACATCACGGAGCACTCCAGGTGCCAGCCCGGGCGGCCCGGCCCAATCGCGGTGTCCCATGAGGCTTCCCCGGCTTTGGGGGCCTTCCAGAGCGCGAAGTCGCGAGCGCTGCCTTTGTCGTATTCATCGACGTCGACGCGGGCGCCATCCTGCATGCCGCTGAAGTCTCGCTTCGAGAGCTTTCCGTACTGCGGAAACTTGGCGATGCGAAAGTAATACGAACCGTCGTCGGTGCGATAGGCGAATCCACGTTCAACCAGCTTCGCGACAAAGTCCGCCATCTCCGGGATATGTTCGGTGGCGCGTACCAGCGTGGGTTCCTCGATGCCGATCATGGCGGCATCTTCGAGGAAAGCTTGCTCATACTTGGCCGTGTACTGCTGCACGCTGACTCCATCGCGGGCGGCGTTGCGGATTATTTTGTCGTCGACGTCGGTGATGTTCATGACGTGGCGCACGGTGTATCCACTCTGCCGGAAAAATCTGCGCAGCAAGTCGACGGCGACGAAGGTACGGAAATTGCCGATGTGTCCGTAGTCGTAGACGGTGGGGCCGCACGCGTACATCCGGACTTCGCGGTCTCGTAAGGGGCGGAATTCTTCAATCTGCGACGACAGGGTATTAAAAAGACGAAGCGCCATAGGGAAGTTCGAGCAAGGGCAAACGAACTTAAGATTTTAGGGTCGGCGAGAAGGTGGGTCAAATCGCCGCGAACCTGCCTTCAAACCGCCGTATTCCGAGCCGGTGGAAGCGCATGCGTGTGCTCGCGTAGCCGCTTCTGAACCAGAATGACATAATGCAGGGCGGAAATGATGGTGAATAAGAAGGTGGCGCGCAGAAATTCCGTGCGCGCGATCCAGATCCAGCGGATTGGCCGAATTTGAAACAGCAGAACGAAAAACACCGCGCTGATCTGACAAAGTGTATTGGCTTTGCCAAAAATGCTGGGACGGAAGTTGCGCAATCCGGCGATCGCGAACAGGACCGTGCTGGCGGCGAGGATGGAAATGTCACGGCTGAAGACCACGACCGTGTACTTCCACGGAATCTTGTGCAGGATGGAGAGCACAAGAAACATCGTGCTCAGCAGAAGCTTGTCGGCGATGGGGTCCAGATACTGTCCCAGTAAGGTTTGTTGATGGAGCCGCCTTGCCAGGAGACCATCGAGTCCGTCGCTGAAGCCCGCGATCACGAAGACGACCAGCGCCCACAGGTAGTGCCCATCCACCAGATGAATCACGATGAATGGGACAAAGATCATCCGCATTAGAGTGAGCTGGTTGGGGGCAGTGAAGATTTGCGAGAGCTTCACGCCCGATCCTTCGAAACGGTCGATGGAGAATCGTGGAGGTCTGTGCCCGTCGGTGGCTGACTTCCATCGGATGGCGTGAGCGCGACGGTAGGCTCCAGCCCGGTCTTGGCCAGGAAGCGCTGGGAGAGCGAGGGCAGGCTGCCGTCGGGCAAGTCGAGTTCAACGCGCTCGATGCGGTGCATGGGAAAGAAGACCACGGCGGGAGTGAAAGGCTCGCCGTCGCGAACCATCACCGCGAGATCCTCAAACGAGGCGAGTTCGGCGCCGCTCAGGCTGAGGCCTTCGGCAGCAAGGGAGAGAATCATCCCCCAAAACTTTTCGCGCGGATTGCACAGCGTTGCAATCACGACGGCGCCAGCCACAAAGGGCTCGCGGGGCTGAGCCGACGAGCCAGACTGGCGGACTGAGGAGTCTTTTTCCACACCAAGATTGTCGCCGGGAGAAGGGCGTATTGCAAATCCGATCGCTGAGTGCGGTCAATTCTCGTTCCACGTTTGTCGGGAAACTCCGGTATGCTGGGCGAACATGCAAGCTGACGCGTCCATTCCGGTGATTGAATTCCGCGATGTGTCGTACCGGGTCGGGGACACCCAGATACTTTCCGGATTTAATCTGAAGGTCCAGAGCGGGGAGACGCTGGTTCTCCTGGGCCGCAGCGGTTCGGGCAAAACGACATCGCTCAAGCTCGTGAATCGGCTGCTGACGTCTACCTCTGGTGAAGTGCGCGTGAAAGGTGCGTCGCCCGAGGGAGAGGGCGATGTGATTCGTTTGCGCCGAAGCATCGGTTACGTGATTCAGGACGTGGGATTGTTCCCTCATTTCACGATCGAAAGGAACATCGGCCTGGTGCCGAAGATCGAAGGTTGGCCAGCGGAGCGCATTCGTGCTCGCGTGCTTGAACTGCTGCAGACCGTTGGACTCTCGGCAGATATAGCGGGGCGATATCCGCATCAGTTGTCTGGAGGGCAGCGGCAGAGGGTGGGTGTGGCACGGGCGTTGGCAGCGGATCCGGAGATCCTGCTCATGGACGAGCCGTTTGGCGCACTCGATCCTCTTACGCGCGATGAGTTGCAACGCGAATTTCTTCTGCTGCAACAGAGGCTTCACAAGACCGTCGTATTTGTAACACACGATTTGCGTGAGGCGTTGCGCCTCGGATCGCGGATTGCATTGATGGAATCGGGGCGGCTGGTCACTGTTCTCTCGCCGGCGGAGTTCTTGCGATCCACGGACCCGCTTGCGTCTGCCTATGTGAGAGCTTTCGGCGAGGGACTGGAATCAGCCGCCAATCGAGGCACGTCATGAACGTATTTCGATTTATATGGCACAACCAGAGCCAGGTGCTGGAGTTGACGCTGGAGCATCTCCGCCTGGTTGGCTTTTCAACGTTGCTGGCAATGCTGATCGGCATTCCGCTGGGAATCGCGATTGCGCACCGTCCGCGATTCAACAAGCCGGTGTTAGCGAGCGCCAACATTATTCAAACGATTCCCAGCCTCGCGCTTTTTGGTTTTCTTTTGCCCGTGCCCTGGCTGGGCGCGCGCTCAGACCGGCTCGCGATTCTGGCGCTTACCTTGTATGCATTGCTTCCCATTATTAGAAACACGTTCACGGGAATTCGCGGCGTGGATCCGGCGGTGGTTGAGGCGGGGCGGGGGATGGGACTTACGGAATCTCAGCTCTTGTTTCAAGTGGAATTGCCGTTGGCGATGAGCGTGATCTTGTCGGGCGTACGAGTGGCCGTCGTGATTTCGGTAGGGCTGGCGACCATTGCCGCAGCGATCGGCGCTGGCGGATTGGGCGAATTCATTTTTCGCGGGCTGGCGATGGTTGACAACCGGGTCATTCTGGCCGGAGCCATTCCCGCCGCAATTCTGGCTCTGCTAGCCGACTTTGGCGTGGGATGGCTGGAGAGGCGCCTGCAACCGCGATGATGCTCCGTCGAACGCTCGCCGGCTTTTCGATCTTCACCGCACTCGCGTTGTTTTCTTCCTGCTCTCCGTCTCACGCCGATCGCATTGTGGTGGGCTCCAAGAACTTTACAGAATCGTTTGTTCTGGGAGAAATCATTGCGCAGCAAATCGAAGCGCATACCAACACCAAGGTTGAGCGGCGTTTCTATCTGGCGGGAAGCTACATTTGCCAACAGGCAATCCTGGCCGGCCGAATCGATGTGTACCCGGAATACACCGGCACTGCACTAACGGCGATTCTCAAGCAGAATGCGAGCGGCGATCGGCAAGAGGTGTATCAGCGGGTCAAGAGCGAATATGAAAATCGGTTTGGGCTGACATTGGGTCCCGCTTTTGGATTCAACGACACTTTTGCGATGGAAATTCGGGGCGAAGATGCGCGCCGCTTGAATCTTAAGACGCTCTCGCAAGCAGTCCCTTATGCTCCCAAGTGGCGGGCCGGATTCGGCTACGAGTTCATGGAGCGGCCCGACGGATATCGGGGGCTCGCCGCAACCTACGGCCTACAGTTTGCGGAGCAGCCGCGCATCATGGATTTGGGATTGCTGGCGCGGGCGCTCAAGGATCATCAGATTGATTTGGCGGCCGGCAACGCGACCGATGGATTGATCCCGGCTCTGGATTTGTTTGTGCTAGAAGATGACCGCCACTACTTTCCTCCGTATGAGGCCCTGCCAGTCATACGCGAGCAGACTCTCCAACAGCATCCGGAAATCGCGCAGGCGCTTGCCGCTCTAGCGGGCAAGATTTCAGATGAAGAGATGCAGCGATTGAATTACGCGGTCGATGGCCAGCATCGCGATGCGGCCGACGTGGCACGCGAATTCTTGAAAAGCAAAGGACTTGCACGCTGATTCACCGAGGCTCGGCTTAGATTTCCACCAATCCCTGGCAGGTCAGCACGGCATTGCCTTCAGGATTACCTGGCTCTCCGCGATCTCCCACCGCAGTTCGACGCCGCGGGCTGACAGTTCGCACCGTTGCCCTGGTTCCGAGAGCGTGCAGAAGATGAGGCGCGGCAGAATCTTGCACACCCTCGTGGCAAATGGCGGGAAATGAACCGTAAACCGGTCGCCGCCTTTGCCGACTAAAAGACGTACGGCCTGCTGCGTTTCGAATCGAACTACTGATGCAAAGCTTGCAGAAAATGAACGACCACATCGGGCCCACCAGAGTTGCGTGCCTGCAGAGCTTGACAGGGGGACTGCGACGCGCCCCTGAGATCGTAAGGGACGCCAACTGGCAGGAAAAATGCTACCTCGGAAAGATTATTTTCTGTAGCGACCTTCCGCAACATCGTGTCATCTAAGCAGCCTTGAAGCAGGCAGACCGCAGCAGGGTCGCGAGTAAACGGGCGGTTGCTGAACGCATCGAGTGTGAAATGACGGAATGTACATCGTTCCTGACCTTCGGGTGGGAAGCAGCGCTGAAGTGAGCGCGTCCGTTGCGGGTATTTAACGGGGAGTGATACTCTCGAAAACCTCTTCGTCTGGGGATCAGTCCTGTCCGGGGTTCGGGCAATCGAATTTGCGCAGGGGCCGGTCTTATCCCGTGTGCGATCTGTAACCTGTTGCAGGCTTATCCATCCGACGTACCTGGAGGCCCAATGCTTACTGCTCAAACCGATGTTGCAGTCCGGCACCAGCTGCTGGAGCGTATTTCGGACGCTCGCCGCCGGAGTGACGCTCTATTTAGCATCGTGCGTTCCGACTCAATGTTTGAGCGGCCGATTCCCGAGCGCCATCGAATCATTTTTTACGTCGGACATCTCGAAGCCTTCGACTGGAACTTGCTGCATGAGAATGTTCTGGGCCTGAAGAGTTTTCATCCTGAATTCGATCGGCTATTTGCTTTCGGGATCGACCCGGTGGGCGGGGGATTGCCCTCCGATCAACCGTCCGACTGGCCCTCCCTTGATGTAGTGCAAGATTACGTGGGCCGTATCCGCGCCGCGCTGGATGAAAAACTGGCTGATGGAAGCTTGGAGTCGGCGAGCCTGACGCGCGACGGGTTCCCACTCGACACCTTGCTCAACGTGGCGATTGAGCATCGCTTGATGCATGTGGAAACACTCGCCTACATGCTGCATCAGTTGCCCCTTGATCGGAAAATCTCACCGAATCACCTCGTTCCGCCGAACGCTGCTCCTGTAGAGCCAGAAATGATTCAAATCCCCGCCGGGGTTGCGGTCTTGGGACTGCGGCGCGCTGACGAAACGTTCGGATGGGATAACGAATACGAGGCTCACTCGATGCACGTGCCTGCATTCGAAATCGATAAATACGAAGTCACTAACCGGCAATACCTGGAGTTCATGGCTGCCCATGGATACGAGACACGCTCATTTTGGAGCGACCGTGATTGGGAGTGGAAAACGAAGCACGCAATCTCTCATCCCGTCTTCTGGCGCAAGTCAAATGAGGGGTGGCTTTATCGCGCGATGTTCGAAGAGATTCCGTTGCCGTTGGACTGGCCGGTTTATGTGAGCCACGCAGAGGCGTCGGCATACGCGCGTTGGGCGGGTAAGTCACTGCCGACGGAAGAGCAATGGCATCGTGCGGCGTACGGTACTCGGAATGAAGCGGTCAGGCAGTATCCGTGGGGCGGTGAAGCGCCCGATGCCATCTTCGGCAATTTTGATTTCAACGATTGGAATCCCACGCCGGTAAATGCCTTCCCCGCGGGACAGAGCGCATTCGGCGTACACGACATGGTGGGCAATGGCTGGGAGTGGACATCCACTGTTTTCTCGGCGTTTCCTGGCTTCGAGCCTTTCCCGTTCTATCGTGGCTACTCGGCCGATTTTTTCGATGGCAAGCACTTCGTCATGAAGGGTGGATCACCGCGCACTGCGGCGTGCATGTTGCGGCCCACATTTCGCAACTGGTTCCAGGCACATTATCAATACGTTTACGCGGGATTCCGCTGCGTCAATCACTGATGGGTCAATTTGATGCGTCAGTCCATGATGCGCCAATCACAGATGAAGGAGTTCGACGATGCTAGTTCATGCGATTCCTACCAATGCGACCTACGATTTTGCTGACGATGTTCGCGCCGGACTGACTCGGTTTGGACAGAAGGAACTACCCTCGAAGTATTTGTATGACGACGTCGGGTCAGCGCTGTTCGAAGTCATCAGTTATTTGCCGCAGTACGGGCTGACGCGTGCGGATGAGCGCTTGCTGCGTCGACATGCGGATGAGATTGTGGATCGGTTGAATGGGCCGGTTGCGGTGGCGGAATTGGGAAGCGGCACAGGCAAGAAGACGCGCTGGCTGCTGGAGGCATTCTGCCGGAGACAGCGCACGTCGTATTATCCCGTTGAAATCTCGCGCTCGGCGTTGGTCATGTGCGAACGGGAGCTCAGCGACATTGATTCCATCAGCATCGTGGGCTTCGAGCGGGAATATTTGGATGGACTGCTGGAGGTTGCTTCCTACCGCAAAGTTGGGCAGCGATTATTTGTATTGTTTCTGGGCAGTACAATTGGCAACTTCGATCGCGAGGCCGGGACCAAGTTTCTGGGTTCAGTCCGAAGCATTCTGCTGCCGGGAGACTCGTTGCTGCTTGGAACTGATCTGGAAAAATCAAGCGCTCAATTGCTCGGCGCCTACGACGACGAACTCGGCGTGACGGCTGCTTTCAATTTGAATTTGTTGGCCCGCGTGAACCGCGAACTCGGCGCCGACTTTGATCTAAGCCAATTTGCCCACGTGGCCAAGATTAACTATGAGGCGCGAAGCGTCGAGATGCATCTGCGGTCGAGGCGGCGTCAAAGAGTGAGTATTCCAGAATCAGATGTGGTGGTTGAGTTTGCCGAGGGAGAGACCATTTGGACTGAAAGCAGCCACAAATACTCGGCCCAAGAGGTTGTGGAGACGGCGCGCAACGCCGGATTCCGCTGCGAGGCACAGTGGATTGATGAGCAGTGGCCGTTTGCCGAGAACCTATTGATCGCCGAGTAAGTTGCTTGCGAGCAGTTCTATGACGCTCCGGTTTTCCGCCACGCGTGTAGGTTGATGGCGCTCATCACCATGCAGAATACGTTCGCGGGGATAAAGCCCAGTTGTTCGGTTCGGAGCCCGATGACGCAAATGAGTACACTATTCACTCCCGCCAATGCCCAACCTTCCCAGCACCGTCGCCCCACCAAAATTGTGGACGCGATGGTTAACACGCAAGATAAATAATCGAGCCGCAACACAAATGATGCCCTCCAAAAACATTGTGAGTGAAAGAGGCGGCTCTTGACTGTGATTATGGCCTTTCGTTACATGACCGTGGTCACTTGACCGGAAACACGAGTTTGTCAGGAGAGAAGACTGATGGCAAAGGAATGCGCTCACCTCAACCAGATCAAGGTTAAATCGACGAATAAACATGTCTGCGAAGAATGCGTAAAAACGGGAGACTCCTGGGTTCACCTGCGGCTCTGTCTTACCTGCGGCAATGTGGGCTGTTGCGACTCGTCGAAGAATAAACACGCGACTAAGCATTTTCACTCCACGCAGCACCCTCTGATTCGCTCCAACGAGCGCGGGGAGTCGTGGGTATGGTGTTATGTCGATCAAATGGAAGCCGGCGAACTGAGCGCATAGGCACGGCCGGGGAAGTTGCGCGATAATTGCGCGACCGAATCTCGGGTTCTGTATCTAACTTCCTGTTCAAGTTTTCGGACTTCTGGATCTATCAGTTTTATTCGTAGTTGTGAGCGATCATGCCCAAGCCAGTCCTTTTAACAGTCGACGACGATCAAGACGTCTTGAAGGCCATCGAGCGTGACCTGCGTACGAAGTACGGTGCGGACTATCGCGTGGTCAGCAGCGATTCACCGGAAGGCGCGTTGGACCTGCTGAAATCCCTCAAGGTACGCAATGATGGCGTTGCGCTGCTGCTTGCCGATCAGCGGATGCCGCGCATGGACGGCGTCGGCTTTCTGCAGGCGGCGCGTCAGATTTATCCCGACGCAAAGCGGGCGCTGCTTACCGCCTACGCCGACACGAATGCTGCGATCAACGCGATCAATCATGCCGGTCTCGATTATTTTTTCATGAAGCCATGGGATCCCCCCTCCGAAAACCTGTATCCGCAGGTGGACGACATGCTGCAGGACTGGCAGGCTTCGTACCATCCTGCGTTTCAAGGGATCCGAGTATTGGGCACGCGGTGGTCCCCCCGATCGTATGAGCTTCGGGATTTTCTGGCCCGGAGCCATGTCCCCTATCAGTGGATCGATGTCGAGGCCTCGGCCAACGATCCTGAGACGAAGCGACTTCTGGAAGCGCTTGGTCCTGACGCAACGGATCTGCCCGTCGTTCTGTTCTCGGATGGCACAAGACTCCTCCATACTGCGCCTGCGGAAGTCGCGCAGAAGGTGGGCTTTCGAACCCGCGCCGAGACCAGTTTTTACGATCTCGCGATTGTGGGTGGAGGCCCGGCCGGTCTCGCGGCTGCGGTCTATGGTGCTTCAGAGGGGTTGCACACGGTAATGGTCGAGCGGGAAGCCCCTGGCGGTCAGGCGGGAATGAGTTCGCGCATCGAAAATTACTTGGGCTTCCCCAGCGGCCTCAGCGGCGGTGATCTCGCCCGACGCGCGGTAGTGCAAGCGCGACGGTTTGGGGTTGAGATTCTGGCGCCGCAGGAAGCGGTCGGCGTTCGTACCGAAGGTCCGTACCGCATCATCAAACTGGCCGATGGCAGCGAAATCTCATGTCACGCATTGATGATCGCGAGCGGCGTGCAGTGGCGGCGGTTGGAAGCGCCGGGGATCGACCACTTGCAGGGTGCGGGCGTCTACTACGGCGGCGGTTCTACGGAAGCGTTGTCGTGCCGGGGCGAGATGGTCTACGTCGTCGGCGGCGCAAATTCTGCCGGGCAGGCTGCCATGAATTTTGCGAAGTACGCAGAACGCGTCGTGATTCTGGTTCGCGGCGAATCGCTCTCCAGCACCATGTCGCAGTATCTGATCGATCAGATCAAGGAGACTCCGAAGATTCAGTTGTGGACTCACGCTAGCGTGGCCGAAGTGCACGGCGCGACTCACCTGGAAGAAATTTCGGTCCTCTGTTCCGATACCGGCAAGGTGGAACGCGTTCCGGCGAGCTCGATGTTTATTTTTATCGGCGCACTGCCCCGTACAGATTGGCTGGCCGGAACGATTGAGCGTGACGAGCGCGGATTTATTCTGACTGGGTCCGATCTGATGAAGGGCGGCGAGCGGCCCAAGGGATGGTCGCCCGACCGCGATCCCTTTCTTCTGGAGACGAATGTGCCGGGCATATTTGCCGTGGGCGATGTGCGCCATGGGTCAGTGAAGCGAGTTGCCTCCGGAGTCGGCGAAGGATCGGTAGCCGTTCAGTTCATCCATCAGTATCTGAGCAAGGTATAAATGGCCGAAACAGCGGATCTCCTGCGTCACGTTCCCGCATTTGCAGAATTGCCCGATGACCAGATCGACTGGTTTCTCAGCGCTGCGCAGGAACTCCATCTCAATGCCGGCGACACTTACGCGCGACAAAACGAACCGGCGGAGGCAATGTTCGTGCTGCTCGAGGGCGAATTTCAATGGCGCGGGGAACTGGCGGGAGAAAGCGTCGTGCTGGCGGTGAAGTCGGGTGAGATCACTGGAACCCTGCCGTTTTCGCGGATGAAGCAATACGGATTGACCGGACGGGCGATGAGCGAAGCACGCGTCTTGCGATTTCCGGCTTCGCGGTTTCCCGACCTTGTACAGCGAATGCCCGTGCTGGCGACTCGGCTCGTCGGGCTGATGTCCGACCGGATTCGGGAAGTGACCCGGCTCGAACAGCAACGGGACCGGCTGGCGGCCTTGGGAAAACTCTCCGCCGGCTTGGCGCATGAGCTGAACAATCCTGCATCGGCCGCGAAGCGCGCCACCAGCCAATTGCGGGACTTGCTGAAGAAGGTCCGCGATGCAAGTCACGAGCTAGGCCGACGCGACCTGACTGCCACACAGAAAGCAGAAATTGAAAGGCTGGAGGCGTCGCTGGTTCAAATGGATGGGCCGCCGCCCGACGCTCTTACCATCAGCGATCGAGAAGAACAACTGGATTCCTCACTGCGCCGTCACGGTCAAAACGATTTGTGGCAACTGGCTGCTGACCTGGCACGCAAGAATTTCAAGCCGGAAGTCATCGAGCAACTATTCTCCTCGCTCGGTTCAGAAACGGCGCGAGCGGCGCTGGTTAGGATTTCCGCTTCCCTCGAAATCTCCGAGCTTCTACATCAAATCGAGCACAGCACCTCGCGAATCTCCGAATTGGTTGGTGCCATTAAGGAATATACCTTCATGGACCAGTCGCCGGTACAGAACGTCGATATCGTGAAGACGCTGGAAAATACACTGACGATTCTGAATCACAAGTTAAAACACGGCGTGGAAGTGAAGCGCGACTATGAGAAGATTCCGCTTCTCGTAAATTCTTTCGGCAGCGAACTGAACCAGGTGTGGACGAATCTCATCGACAATTCCATCGATTCGATGGGCGGCAAGGGCGAGTTGCGCGTTCATACATTCCGCGAGGATGATTGCGTTGTCGTCGAGATTCGGGACAACGGCCCGGGAATTTCGCCGGAAGTTCAACCTCGCATTTTCGAACCGTTTTTCACCACCAAGGGAGTGGGGGAAGGAACCGGGCTCGGCCTCGACACGGTGCAACGCATTGTGAGAAAACATCGTGGCAACATCCAGGTTCGTTCCAAGCCTGGCGATACGCGTTTTCAAGTGCGGCTGCCGTTGGCAGGCAACGCCTGATCCCTGCGAGGATGGTAGATCATGAACTTCGGATTGGTTGTACTGTTAGCGTTCGGCATCGGATTTGTGGCCGGTCTCCGATCGCTCACCGCGCCCGCAGTTGTAGCGTGGGCAACTCACCTGGGATGGCTGGACCTTCACAATTCCCCTTTGGCGTTCATGGGGACGCTGTGGGCCGTCGGCGTTTTCACGGTGCTCGCCGTGGTTGAATTAGTCGCCGACCAACTTCCAAATGCTCCCGCGCGAACGGCGGCTGTTGGACTTTCTGCCCGAGTGGTTATGGGCGCACTCAGTGGAGCCTGCGTGGCTGTTGCCGCAGGCGGGACGCTTTGGTCGGGCGCTCTGGCCGGCGCGATCGGCGGCGTTGCTGGAGCGTTCGGTGGATATCACGCTCGCGTCGGATTGGTGCGGACGCTGGGCGTGGCGGATTACGCGGTCGCGATTCCCGAAGATCTGGTTGCCATCGGCCTGGGACTCTTTCTGGTTTCTCGCTTCTAAGAGACGCTCATGGCCAACGCGGAACAATACGATTCAATCATCATCGGCTCCGGGCAAGCGGGCACTCCACTTTCCACGGCCCTTGCCGAAGCTGGAATGCGCACCGCTCTGATCGAACGAAAGCACGTTGGGGGGACCTGCGTGAACGAGGGCTGTACTCCAACCAAGACCATGGTGGCCAGCGGGCGCGTTGCATACCTGGCGCGTCGAGGCGCTGACTACGGCGTTCACACCGGACCCATCAGCATTGACATGGTGAAAATTCGTCAGCGCAAGCGCAACATTGTCGACAGCTTTCGAAATGGAAGCCAGGCGCGCATCGAGAAAACCGCCAACGTCGATCTGATTTTTGGCGAGGCGAGCTTCAGCGGCCCTAAGTCCGTCGAGGTGCGCATGAAGGACGGTGGTGTGCGCACGCTTGCAGCGAAATACATTTTCATCAACGCCGGAACGCGGGCTTCACGCCCAAAACTCGATGGACTGGACACCGTTCCCTTTCTGGACAACGCATCGATCATGGAACTCGACGCCGTTCCAGAGCACTTGCTGGTTCTGGGTGGGGGCTACATCGGACTGGAGTTCGGCCAACTCTTCCGCCGCCTAGGCAGCCGCGTCACGATTGTTCAAAACGGCGGCCAACTTCTGGGACGCGAAGATCCCGATATCGCGGAAGAAGTGACTTCGATCCTGCGGCAGGATGGAATTGAAATCATTCTGAATGCCAAGGCGACTCGTGCTGGGAAATCGGGCGCGAATATCCAGCTAGATGTGCAATCGAAGGACGGTACGGCGACTCTCTCCGGCTCCCATCTTCTGGTTGCGACCGGCCGCGTGCCCAATTCCGATACTCTCAACCTGGATGCTGCGAGCATTCGTACCGACGCGCACGGTTTCATCCAGGTGAATGACCGCCTGCAGACGACCGCCGCCGACATCTATGCGCTCGGCGACATCAAGGGTGGCCCTGCGTTTACTCATATTTCCTATGACGACTTCCGAATCATTCGATCGAACTTGATCGACAAGAAAACTGCGACGACCAAAGACCGCATGGTGCCGTACACGGTTTTTATCGATCCGCAACTTGGTCGCGTCGGAATCACTGAGACAGAGGCTCGCGCCCAAGGACGCAACATCCGCGTCGCAAAAATGCCGATGAGTCGTGTAGCCCGCGCTCTGGAAGTCGACGAGACTCGCGGTTTCATGAAGGCCATCGTCGATGCCGAAACCGATCAGCTTCTCGGCGCGGCCGTTCTCGGAATCGAAGGCGGAGAGATTATGTCGACTCTCGAGATTGCCATGATGGGCAAGTTACCCTACACAGCATTGCGCGACGGAACATTTGCGCATCCAACTCTCGCGGAATCGCTGAACAACCTGTTCACCGCCATGGACAGCGGTAAATAAGTGGCCGCGCCTTCTCAAGATCGCATCAACGTCTACCTCGTCGACGGAACCTACGAATTGTTCCGGCACTTTTTTGCTGTGCCTTCTTCAAAAGACGCAAGCGGACAAGAGATCGGCGCTGTACGCGGCGTGGTGGCATCCGTTCTGTCGATGATCGAACAGGGGGCTACGCACATTGGAGTCGCAACCGACCACGTCGTGGAGTCGTTTCGCAACAATTTGTACTCCGGATACAAGACCGCCGAAGGCGTACCCCCGGAATTGCTCTCACAGTTCTCAATCGTCGAAGAGGCGCTCCAAGCCATGGGCGTGCTCGTCTGGCCCATGGTCGAGTTCGAAGCCGATGACGCTCTCGCCTCCGCAGCCGCCAGGGCGGCGCTCGACGACCGCGTGAAGCAAGTCATCATTTGTACTCCCGACAAAGACCTGGGCCAGTGCGTCGGTGGCACTCGTGTCGTTCAGCTGGATCGAAGAAAGAATCTGGTCCGGGATGAGGCTGGCGTCGTCGCCAGATTCGGAGTCGGCCCGAAATCGATTCCTGACTACCTCGCCGTAGTGGGCGACAGCGCCGACGGGTTCCCCGGCGTCGCGGGTTGGGGTGAAAAAGCCGCGGCTAGTGTTTTGTCGCAGTACGCGCATTTGGAAGAGATCCCCAAAGATTGGCGCCAGTGGCCTCCCTCCATCCGCAGGGGGCGAGCTCTTTCCGAATCGCTGTGCAGCGCGTGGGCCGACGCTTTGTTGTTCCGTACGCTTGCCACTCTACGCGTCGATGTGCCGGTGTTCGAGACGATCGAGGATCTCCGCTGGAAAGGTGCGACTCCAGAGTTTGAGCGATTCAGCCAGCAATTGAAGGCCCCGGACCTGCTCCGCCGCGCCTCCGCAGCCCGTTCCCCTCGGCCTCGATGAGCGATCAATCGCTACGAGTTTGAGTTCCCAAACGACAAGTCAGCTGTATAGTTGCGGCAGCCCTTCCGTTATATAGCCGGGAAGATTTTTCTCCTTCTTAATCCCGCCCAGAAAATCGCTGTCGTCCACTACGGTGATCGGATCGAGCTTGAGCGGCTTCAGGACCGGATCTTTGGCCGCCACCTTTCCCTTAGCCTCCGCCATGGTGGGATGGCCTCCGAATGGGAGGTGGGGACGCACATCCATGCCTGTCGGAGTGAGTTCGTCGAGAGCCAGGAACCACGTGAGGGGCTGGCCCTGTAGAGTTAGTTTGGCTACCGGCGGAGGCGGCAAGTTGGGAAGCGAGTTCAGCGCTTTGGTCAGCCGCGTTTTTGCAAGATTTAACGGAATGGGAGACACGTCTGGATCCTCGGTTGCCTGTGCCAGATTCAAAATGCGCGCACTCCCTCCCACCGAGAAATTCTCTCCAGTGATCCCCATACTTTGCATGAGAGTCGGAGTTCCGGAGCGTGGCACTCCATTGATCATGACCAGGTGCATTGACTGCTCGTCGGCACTGAGCAGCGCTCCGTAAGGGTCCTGCGCCTTGCCGTCGAGCACGATCAAGTCGGCGCACTTGCCCACTTCCAGCGAACCCAGATGATTCTGCCAGTCGAGGATGGCGGCCGCATTGATCGTGGCCAGTTCAAGAATTTGCAAAGCACTCAACAAGCCCCCGTTGTTCTGGCTGTAAAGATGCGCGACTTTCAACTCCCCCAGCAGATTCTTGCTTCCCGAAGGCGACCAATCGGAGCCAATGCCCATGCGCACTCCAGACTGCAGAGCATCGGCCACGCGTGCGGTCCCACCGTACAGCAGCAGGTTGCTCAGCGGCGACCAGATCATGGATGCTCCTTTGGAGGCCATAACGTCGAAATCTTCCTTCTGCAGCGCGGCACAATGAATGCCCGCCAGCGACGGAGCGATTGCCCACTTACCGGGTTTGAACTGCAGGCTCAGAAAGTGCTTGCGAGCCGTATTGTCCAAGCCTTCTGCGAGATGCAGGAGATAACATTTCTTCTGACTGATGCGCGCCAGGAAAGACTGGGCGTCGTTGGCATCGACGTCGGGAATCCGGGTGCCGGCCTCGGGCAAGTTTGGATCGTTCGTCTGTTCTACGTTGCGTACAATGCCGCGATAAAACCTGCGCGCCCCTGCGTTACTGAAAAGCTCGATGCCCTGGCTGGTGGTAGTTCCTCCTAACAGACACTTACATTCTACGTAGCGCGCTAGCGACGCGAGCAGATCAGGCCGTCCGCCCAGAACTTTCATCGGTCCGCTGATCGTCGACCGGTACTCCGGAATCCCCGCCCATTGCCCGCGATTCGTATATTTCTTAGGGACATCCCACAGCCGAAGCAGGTCGTAACTCAGGTGATTGTGCAGTTCGATGAGGCCGGGAAAGATCGTGCCCTGGGTATTGACGACCTTCACACCTTCAAAGTCCGCCGGGACAGCTCCACCTGTTGCCGTGACCGCGATAATCGAACCTTTATCGATATAGAGCAGCCCATCCTTGAGGACGCGGCGGGTTCCATCCATGGTGACAATCTGCCCGCGCAGGACCATCTGCGGTCCTTCTGCGGGATCGATGACCGGCTTCGGTTTAGCCTTGGCAACAACTTTCTTCTTGCTCACTAGAGACCTCTTCACGCGGGACGGGATCCCGTCGGGATGGTGACCGTGATGGTGACACGCTTGAGGGCGGCGGTGGCGCCGGTGCGAGTTGCCCAGTTCTTGGCACCACGCATCCAAGCGGGAAGTCCGGCGGGCATGTCGAGTTCGGGGATTTCTAACTCATCGCCAGGAACAAACGCGTCCCCGTAGGGCGCCAGCGGCACCGTTCGATCGGGGTGCTTGATCGCCGCTTTCACGGTGGGCAGCGCCGTATTCCAATTTTGCAACATGGCCTTGATCGCAGCCGCATGTTTCACCGCGTCCCCGCCCGAAGAGCTCTCGGGCTCAGTGGGATGTGTGATGTGCACTGCGAATACGGAAGAGGCCGTTCCTTTGGGAGTAGCCTTCCATAGTTGAAAGGCATTATCCGCGAGCTGACCGAGGTTCACCACCGCTTCAATCCCGCTCGCTGCAAAGATTGCATCGATCCAGCGATTTCGGTAGGCTGCGATGGCCGGATCATTCTTGTGCTTGGTGCCCCCGCCCTGACCGTAGACCGAATAGAGATACGTATTGATCATCACGTAGCTTTGGTCCATCCCTAGCTTTGCCAGAAAGCCTTGAATGCGCTGTCCGGCCTCGCCGACCAGAATGCGCCGCGCCATGGTCTCGTGTTGCGCTGGATCTTGTCCCAGAATTAATACGCGCGCCGATCCGTCCAATCGGCCGCGATGAAAGATCGGTCCCCATTCCGTGCGGAAATCCTTGAATGGGTACACGGTCTCGTCGGGATAGTCGCGGACGAGTTGTTGAAAGGCCGAAGCGCAATATCCGGGATCAAAAGTGTGTGCCATTCGCTCGCTCCTTGCGGTGATTCTGTGAGTGCTGGAAATTCGCGGTCGTAGTTCAACGAAAGGACCTTACCGCCGCCTTCTGTTCTGACGCGCCGGTGAGACTTTTCCAAGCTTCTGGCGACAGCTCCGTTTCCTAAGGATCAAGGATTGTTTTGCCTTTCCATGTAAGACGAGGCGGCGCTCCGAGCCTCTGGAGTCCATGTGCCTAGTGGATAGTGAGTCGAACGGCAACAACGTTACAAAAACAGTTCGGGGATAAATCCGGAGAAGTGCGGAGTCACCGGCGATCCGACACACGCAGTCGCAAACGACCGCTGAAGCGAAGACGAGAACAGGTGGGGGGATTGGCTGCCAAGGTGGAAAGCGCCAGGCGACCGAAGCCTCGGAAGTAGCATCCCAGACAAGCGCCCGCACCGGTTTAGGATGCACCGATGCTGACCACAAATCAGCACGGCAAGCGGCTACTTCCTCCGAAGGCCACCTAGGCCCGTCTTGCCGGCGGTCTTTCCAGAGACAGCCGACTGAACGGCTCCCTTGGCAGCATTCCCGGCCACACTTCCTACGTCGGGAACAAACTTCGGGTCGGCTGTCGTTCCTTGAATCGCGAACGCCACGCCTCCCCGATCGCCACCCCGACCCGTTCTCTCCGCCCGTGCTTCGCCCCGTTGAGTCTGTAGATCGGCAAGCATGCGGAAGTCGAGCGCCCCGCCCGGGCTAATCGTGCCTGCCCCGGTCACCACGCCAAGGGATGGGATTGTGACATTGATGGCGTCGGCCCGGGTCATGTCAGGAGCCACCTGCGCGTTTAAGCTGGCATTCTGAATCGTAGTGTCGGGATTCGAGGCAGCTTTCCCGCTAAGACCTGATAAAGCTCCTAATTTCGCGCCCATATCGAAACCCGCCAGGGTCGCGTTGGACAATCGCACCGGCCCCGCGATCACTAGTTTGTCGAGCGGACCACTGATTGCCAAGTCGGCCGAGAGGGTTCCTCCTCTCAACTGCGATCCTGAGGGAAGCACGATGCCGAGAGCTGGGAGCATCGATTGCAGTTCATCGACCGACATGTTTGGGGCGCTGAGCTTCAGGTTCACGGACTGAGTTTCACCCTGGGTCTGAAATCCGCCCGTGAGCCGGGCGAGAGACTTCCCGATTGCGATATCACCCTGAGTGATAGTTCCGGCCTGTCGGTCGAGGTCTGTGTTCATCGCGTATTTGATGGTCACCTGCTTGGGAGCTGGAGAACCCTTCGGCGAGAGCTTTAGCTTTTCGCAGGCAATCGTGCCAGCCGCCTTGGCCTGACTGCCGTTAGACGTCAACGTTCCATCAAGATCCGCCGAGCCGCCAATCCCGCTGGCGGGATCTATAAAACCGGACGCCGCGATGTCCATGTCTTTCACTTTCAGGGTCGCGTCGAAAGGAGTCTTGGCCGAGTCCTGCGCATTCATCGGTCCGGCCTTGCCCGAAACGTTGGCGGTGCCACCTCCCGGAAGGCTGGCTGTCAGCTTGAAGGGAAACTGTGAGGTAACCGAGAGATTCGTCAGTTCAACATTCACGTCTTCATACACCTGCGGCTTCGCTGCAGAGTTGGCTGTTCCGACTGCCAATTCACCGTTAGTGATTTCCACCTTTCCGATGGAAAGATTCTTGGGCGGACCCTCCTTCGCTGGCTCAGCAGACGTTTTCTTGCTGGGACCACCGAGGGTTGAGAAATTCCACGTTCCGTTTGCTGCTTTAAGTAAGGTGATCTTGGGCTCGTCCAGCACGATTCCCGTCACGTTCAACGTCTTCGAGAAGATGAGTGGCATCAACTCGACGCCCACCTTCAACGACTTCGCTGTTACGAACGGCGACTTGCTGAAGGCCGGATCGTCGGCGATGCTGACATTCTCCACGCCAACGTCGCCGCTTAGGAGAGAAAGGCTGAGCTTTCCCAACGTTACGGGCCGCCCCAGGGCATTCGTCAGTTCCGACTCGATCTTCGGGCGGAAGCTATTTACGTTGATCAGAAACGGGAGCGCAATCAGTATTACGAGAAGAACCGCGACTGCGATTCCCGCAATTCGCAACCAACGCATTTTCATGAGTGCATTCAGTTGCGTTCGGAGGGCCGGCCCAGTGGCAATGGATCGAATCTTCGCAAGGAATGGCTCTAGTATCGCTGCGGTGGTAGTCTTGGCAGCCTTGGTGGGAGGTATTTTCTTGCTAGACGGGTCCGGTTCAGGAGGTGGTAACGGTCGAGCGGCCATGGCTAGCCTCCTCAATCACAACTTAGGTAGTAGAGCCCCGCGAACCGGCCGGCGTCACCTGTCAGAAGTGATAACTCAGGACATTGCTGAAATATCGCTTCGACACTCGTCGCCACCGCCGCCCCATGTCCCCACGATTAATAACAAACTCAAAAGCTCTCACTCAGCATGGGTGAGTTGTGGCATATTTATTCATCGAGAGGTGATCCACCTATGCACCCGGTTCGCGTGATTCTATGGACGGTAGCGATGGCGTATACCGGATTCATTCTGACCGGCCAGGGGCTGCGAACTTTCAATCGCCTCTCCGTTACCGAAGCCCTCCTCGGAGCTCTTACGGGATTTTTACTCGCCATCATGTTCACTCTCCGAGAGAAGCGGCGACGACGACCTGCCTTCGTTGCCTATTCCATGGAACAGATCTTCCCGAACTGGAGCAAATACCGCGAAAACCACGGCTCACATCCGAAGCCAAAGCCTTGATCCAACCAACGGCTGCCGAGCCGAACGTTGCCGTAATCGGCTGCCGCCCGGTAGAATTGAAGCCGCAGTCATTCAGTTATGTAGGCCCGTAGCTCAGCTGGTCTAGAGCGCTTCCTTGACACGGAAGAGGTCGATGGTTCGAATCCATTCGGGCCTACCATCAAAAATTCTCCTGGCTTCTGCCCGCTCGACTCCCCCGCACAAGAAGAAATTGATCCGTCCCCCGCAGAACCGCAATCTTGCCGCTGGGCACGACGGTGGTTGTAACTCTTCAGAGGCCAACCTTAACGCTCAGAGGAATCATCTTTATCGGCCGTTGGATCGTCAACAGATGACGCCGGGGTCGCGACTCAGCCCCGGTAGTCGCTATTTGGAGTCGCGCACGCCTTCAATCATTACGGATAGACGGTGGAGTATTTGCGGATAGACGGAATCCATCCGCCAGTCGGGCAAATTCAGATGGATGACCAATCTGTAACTCTGGCGCCTGCTTAGAGAGTACACTCTGTCGAATAGCTGCTGAATGCTCGACCGAATGAGGGCAGCACGAGTGGCATTTAGTTTTTTAAAGGCTTAAAGCGTGGGCGCCATCTTTGTCAGCTATCGACGCAGTGACTCGCAGGGCGAGGCTGGTCGTTTGTTTGACGATCTGGTCAAGCACTTCGGCGAACACATGGTGTTCATGGATGTCGTTGGCATCGAAGCCGGACGCGACTTCCGCAAGGCGATTGAAGAGAGCGTTGCCCAGTGCGGAGCGCTGCTGGTGGTGATGGGCCCGACGTGGCTCAACGCGAAAGACGAAAACGGAGCACGCCGCCTCGACGATCCCGCGGATTTCGTTCGCATCGAGACAGCTTCCGCCTTGCGACGGGATATCCCCGTGATTCCAGTTCTAGTGCGCGCCGCCGAGATGCCCCGCGCCGAACAGTTACCGGAGGTTATCAGGGAACTTGCGTATCGCAACTGCATCGAGTTAACCCATGCCCGGTGGCGATCAGACATCCAGTTGCTGGTTGAGGCGCTGCGTCGTCTGGTAGTTGATAGCAATCCAGTCGGAACCGGCAGCGGACCCCACCAATCAGCGTCTCCCGCGCGGCCGGGCGCGGCATTTACGGAAGTGAAGGGGACGTCCGAACTGGACCCCAGAAGTTCGGTGCAGATCGATCCCACGACTATGCAGCGCGTGAGCCGTGAGTTAGCGCTCCACATTGGTCCGATCGCTAACATCGTGGTGAAGCGGGCGGCCTCGCGGTGCACCTCGACGGAAGATCTCTATCTCAAAGTGTCGGAGGAAATCGAGTCGCCGCAGGAGCGCGAAAAGTTTCTCCGCGGGCGAAACCTGATCTCATCAGCTCGTTTCCCCGATGACAAGCGCGCGGTAGCGTTGCCCAGCAACCCGGCAGCGACCTCTTCGCCGGTTCCTCCTCCAGCAAACCAGCCACGATCCGAACCCGTCCCGTCCGCACTCAAGACAGGCAAATCGAGCTCACCGAAATATCTTCTTCTAATCGGTGGTGCGGTCGCCATCCTCCTGATCCTCGCCGCCGTTCTTGTTCCGCGTTTCTCAGGCCGAAAAGGAACGAACGCCGTTCAGAACGCGCAGATTTCGCCCCAGGCTGCCACCTCTGCTGAATCCAAGCCGGCAGCGTCAAGCGCAAGTCCTCCGGCAGTGAGTGGCGTGAGTGGCACAGCACCGACGGAGGGCGGAGCAAGCATGGGCGCGAGCGCGCCTGCGGCTTCCAGCGAGTCGAATCAAGCGCGCGTTCGCATCTCGCGAAGCGTATCAACCGCATTACTAATCAGCAAAGTCTTGCCGGTCTATCCCCCGACGGCTCAACAAGCGCGCATTCAGGGCGAAGTTGTGCTGCGCGCGGCAATCTCAAGGGACGGGACGGTGGAGTCTCTTCGAGAGATCAGTGGACATCCCTTCCTGATTCCGGCCGCGATTGACGCCGTGAAGCAATGGCGGTACAAGCCCTACCTGCTTAACGGCAAGCCTACGGCCATAGAGACTGAGATCAGCGTCAACTTCGTTCTCAAGAATCAATAGTCTCGCGCGCAGGGTCAAGAGACCATCTCACTGCAGCATCTTGAAAGCCTTCGCCAGGCTGACCTGCATGCGATTGAACGACGCAGTCACGGTGGCGATCTCATCGTTTCCTTTGATGGGTAAGACAGCCTGGTTCGTCTCGCCTTTGCTGGCGCGGTCCGCTGTATCCGACAGGACTTTTAGCGGCCGAATCACGATGAAGTAGACTCCGGCATCCAGGCCGATGATGGTGATAATGAGCGTGATGGCGAGGTACACGATCAGCAGACGAAAGGCCTGCTTGGCATTCTGTACAGGCAATGACATCGGCACTGAAACGATTTGTGCCGCGACGATGGTGCCTGGCTTCCAGCCGAAACCGTTGTTGGACCCATAGCTGGCGATCATGGCTGGCGGCGCCGATGCCGCATTGCTATGACATTCCAGGCACGCCTGCGATGCCGCAATTGGCGTCGCTAGGTACAGGGTCGGCCCAGTTGCCGCCTCCCTCTCCCCAATAAATTCTTTCTGATCGGGATGATCCCGAAAATAATGAATCACGTCGGCTTCCCAATCGACGGCACGATGGGCAGGGTTCGTCGGATTCAATGTGGCTTCGTGGTAGGCATAGTCTGGATACTGTTGCCGGAGCCGGTTGAACGTACTGATCGCTCCGTATGCCGGAACTGTTTCCGCCAGAAACTTCACTTTGTGTTGTGGATTTTGCTCGAGCAAAGGACCGAGGTCGGAAGAAGTGTAGTCCCGCACCGACGTGGCGCTGGCCATCATCAATTGCGCCTCTTGCAGGACTTCGCGCCGGGCGTTCCTGATGAGGAACGTATAACTAACTTGCGCGATGATCAGCCCGCCAGTTCCGAATAGAACCAGCAAGAGAAGATTGAACTTCGTGAGCAGCTTCATTGTCGGCCTCTTAAAGACGCATTGTGGTCGGATCGACGAGCGCAACCTGTCCGATTGCCGGATGCGAAGAAAGCGTAGTGTAACTCGTTGGCCGCGCGCCGGGTACGGTTAGTAAGGAAGGTCAGGGGTGTAGAAGCTTCGTCGGGGCCCCTGCCGAAGCGCGCGAAGAACACGAGCCTTGAGAAGGGGATTGGCCCTGGTTGAGCGCTGCTAAAGATCGGGAAAAGAATTCACTCGGTTCAACCACCCTTGCAGAAACTGGGGGAACCTCTGACCCAGCGTCTGGTAATAGCGGATCCGTCCTTGCTTGTACTGCCGATAGACTTGGACATTGTCGAACGCTGCTAGCGCTTGCAGGGAAGCTTGGCCTATCGTTCCATCTTCAATGACGTTGGCTCCCATGTTATTCAGTACATGTTGCAGCAGTTTCGTCGCATGCGTTCCGGCGTTGACGAAGAAATCACACACGATATTTGCTAAAGCCTGGGTCGCAAACGAATCTGCCTGGATCTTGTTCCAATAGAGTGTTTTGTAGATTACACCGGCTTGGGCATCCGTCAGATTTTTAAGATTCTCCGACGTGGGATCTATCCCAAGAAGTTCGTGAGAACACTGCTGAAAAGTTTCCATTGTGATGCCCTTGTTCGTTTCACCGCCGGGATCGGTTGGGTCATCCACGTATCCGCCTTCGAATCGCAACACAATGGGAAGAAACAAATCGAAGCTAGCCATAGTGATTTCCTCAAGACGATAGACGATCTAGGGCCGCAAAGACTTTTTCAATTCGACCGTTCTGGCATCGGTCAGGTCAGCCAGTACTGTAACTCGGATGAGCGGGGCCAGGGTTCCTCCCCGGGCGGCGTCTGCCGCGAAATCAGAATCAGCCCGCCGGAATCGCAGCCATGCCGCTTGCGCTGTCCGCAACTTCGCCTTTCCGGTCTCATCGAGTTGCTTCATTAATTCTGCGTACGCCGAGTCGAGGGCCTGCTGCGCTCGCTGGTAGCGCAGGTTCTCGCAATGCTGCATCGCCGCTGTCGTGGTTTCAGAGCTACACGGGGCAGCTTCCTTTTCCTGCCCAGTGGCACGAACCGGATAGCCGCCAACCGTCCAGCAGGCTGCGAGCAGGATCATGCCTGAGACTCCCGTCCGGACGATTCTGAAAATGCTTGCGTATGTCATGCGTGAAATTGCTGCTCGTGCTGGTGATCAGCTCGTCAGCGTCTGAACCTCGAGAACCGGCATGCCTTTTCCCCGCGCTTGATCGAGGAACTGAGCTGTATGGTCCGTTGATCCCCGGCTCTGTCCATTCCAAACCACCAGTGCTTGCGCGAACGTCCCCTCCTTTTGGGCAATCTCGAGCGCCTGGTTAACAATCGCCTCGTTAGTCGCGGCAAAGGCGTCCGCGTCAGATCTACTGGGCCCTAGAATTATTAAGTCGTGCTGCTCCTCGACTTCGTCAAGCGCCCTATCGTAGCGTTCGCCCCAATCACCGGGCCGGTCCACCACTGACTTCTCGCGAAAGATCGCACGCGCAAAGGGCAGAACAACCCGCCGCCGGATGCCCAGCTCACGCGCCACCCCAAGGGCTAGCAGGTCTGAGCCGCATGCCGCGGAACAAACCAGCACGCGAACACCCTTCTGCAAGCACTCCCTGATCTTGTCTTCGACCAAGGAGGCGTTCTGGGAAGGAAAGCGTATCTCACTCGCGCCCGGCGCATCGACACGCCGGCCCGCCAAGGCGACAACAGAGGAGTGTCGGGCCGTATCGGAAGGATGGAACATCACGCTCTCCACTAATTCACTTGCCTCGTGGATCCGATCCTTCCGGCCCCACTTTCGCAGTTCTCTACGCCTTGGCCGCAGACACTTTGGTCTTGACCGTCTCGGCCTCTTCCTTCTCGGTTAACTTATCGAGTGCCGTTTGCATTTGCTGCACCCATCCAGACAGTTCTCCCGCAAGAGTCTTTTCGGTTTGCTCGACAAGCAAATCGATATTCCTGCGACGCCCTTTTTCCCACTGCGAAAGCGCCTTCCACCAGGACGCGATATTCCGCAGCCCCGTGAGCGTCTGATTGTATTGAACCAGTGAGTTCTCGACCTGGTCCGTCTCAAGCCTTGTCGTGAGCAGTGCCGCAATCGCTGTTGTCAATGCGACCCAAACATCTCCATGGAACGCTGCCAAGGCGGTGCCTACCCCACCGGCAACATAAATTGCCACCTGCGTTCGTTTCAGACGCTTGTACAAGCTGTCGGTCTTTGCGACGAAGTATCTGGTTTGATCATCGATTCTGTCCCGCATGTAGTCATCAGGACTGAGGAAGATGAGGCGGGTTGGGTCATTCTTCGCCACTGAGGGTATGTTGGTTCGGTTGACTTCACTCTGCACCAGCGCGGAGCTGATGTCTTTCAACCTGGCAGCGAGCTTCGATTCGCGTGAAGTTTGCAGGCACTGATCGTTGCTGTAAGCGCCTGCCTGCATCCGATAGCGGAAGATCTCGCTTTTAATCGCCTCCGACGAAGAGCGCAGCAACACCCATTTGTTCCCCTCGCGAAATCGGCTGCCTGCGGCAACCAGGATCGAAATCGTAATCGGGGTCAGAACGATCAAGACGTGAGCCAAATTTTGAAAGTCAGCCACATACTGCGCGGGCAACAACTGCAGAAAATAGGCAGGCAAGGCGTTCCCAGATCGCGCAATCGCCAGCAAGGTGGAGAGCAGACCCAAGCCCAGGATCGTCCACTGCAAATTTCGGAAGAGCACTTGCTTCTTGATCGCTGCCTGATTCAGATCGTCGTATCGACTCCAACTGTCGGTGAGCGTATCGACGCGCATATCGATTCGGGCCATCAGAATGCGGTTGAGGTCGTCGACGTTTCCCGAGATCGAGAACTTATAAATGTCGGCCGTCTCGATGATCTCTCGCACATCCGGATCGGCAGCCGGGGGAGGAGGGGTTCCATCTGCCGCCGGTTCCATGGCTTGCAAGAGTTCGTCGGCCATTCCCCCGCTGCCCTGCACAATGAGGACCGGCCACTTGCGGCGCGCACAGCGAATGAGCGCGCCCTTCTCCGCATTGCCGCCGCCAAACAGCACGCTCAGAACGGGTCGATCTCCGGCAGCGCTGTCCTTCGCAAGCTCACCCGCAATCTGGACCAACGCCTTCATCGGGTCGGACCATTCCGGCGAAAGCCGCACGATGACCGTGTGATTCGGC
Source organism: uncultured Acidobacteriaceae bacterium (assembly GCA_963722365.1). GTDB lineage: Bacteria > Acidobacteriota > Terriglobia > Terriglobales > Acidobacteriaceae > Sulfotelmatobacter. The sequence continues at coordinate 603,106 of CAVRLM010000007.1, read as the reverse complement.
TCCAGCTGATCTACACCATGAGGCGCAATGCCAAAGAGCTTCGGTGCCTGTTCCTGATCGCGAGCCGCTTGCCCGACCGCTGCAGCACAACCGGAGTTCGCGCCATTGTCGAGGATCACCACTCCAGAGCCGATGGCCGTCGGAACGATGGCTCGGCTGAACAGAGATCTGACGGTTGGGTCCAGAGAGGCGTCATAGTCACCCAGAAGAATGACTAAGGGGCTGGGCTGACCTTTGATCTGAGCGACGATCGAATCGACCGTGTCCGTGGCGGATAGGTCAAGGAGTCTCCTGTCAACAGCCGGCATGATCGCTCCTATGGAATACCTGAAGACGATAGCACAACACTTCGGTTGCACTGCTCGATCCATCGGACTGACCTGCGGGAGATTCAAGACTCACTTGAACCGCCGACTCCCCGCTTGGACGCCACATGGCTGAAGACGTAATATCTCACCAATGAATAAATTGCCTCTCCTTCTGATCCCGGTTCTGTTCGCCGTGTTTCTGCTGGCGGCCGATCAACCGAAGATTCCTCCCATGCCTGACGCGGTATCCAACAATGCGGTTGCGTCGCTTAAAAATGGCCTCGAGGTTTACTCCTTCATGGGAGTTGGCACCAAGAAAACATGGGACGACATCACCAACAAGGTCTATGTCCTGCGCCTCACCACTGGAAAATGGACCGAAGGCCGCCCGGTCCCCGGCGTGGCCGGACGGTTGGGCGCCTCTGCGATTGCCGCAAGAGGGCAGATTTTTTTGTTTGGCGGATATGTTGTCGACGCGCAAGGAACTGAAATGACCGTCGGCGACGTCAACTCTTATGTGCCGGAAGACCACCGCTGGTATCGCGCGGAAGACATCCCTGTGCCCGTCGATAGCGCGGTGATTGGCGTGAACCACGATCGCTATATTTATCTCGTCGGCGGCCGGTCGAAAAACGGTCCCGTGAATAACGTGCAGGTCTATGACGCTGAGAAGAATGTCTGGAGCCAGGCAACTCCGCTTCCCGGTACCCCGGTCTACGGCCACGCCGGGACCCTTGCCGACGACGCGATTGTCTATGTCGATGGCGCGAAGAAGAACACATCCGATAGCCCACCTTACGTTACCTCCGACGAGTGTTGGATGGGCAAGATCGACCACAAAGATCCCAATAAGATCGAATGGAGCAAACTTCCAGCGCACCCCGGTCCGGGGCGTTTCGGCATCATCGCCGGAGCGGGTGAACGGGACCATCGAATTGTGTTCTCGGGCGGCACCACCAACCCGCACAACTTCAAAGGCCTGGGTGCAGACGGCAAACTCGCCGAAATCTCGCCGGTCACCTTTGCCTTCGAAGTGCATGGCAGCCGCTGGGAGACTATTACAGAAGACACGTACGATGTCCGATTTGATGGTCGCGGAATTTTGAGCACGCCCCTTGGCCCGCTAATTATTGGGGGCACACTGAAGAATGGAGCGATTTCCGCGCGAGTGCTGGCTCTGCCGAAGAAGTAATCGGCCAGTAATGAGGAAAAACTTAGCGGCCTTCCAAATCAGGAAGCTCTCAAATCAGGAACCGCCTCGGCGCAAATAACTGCAAAGAGTACTCTCGTACTCTCTCTTTTCTCTCCGCGGCGAGTTAACGTGGCCCAGTAGCGAACATCACTCATACCTCCTGAGCGCGGTGGATGGACCTCCGACCATCCGCCGCTTTTTACTACTGCTGCTATCTCCTCTAATTCCGTACCCCCGTGCCTCGCGAACCAGCGTCTTGACGCGGTCCTGGCTTCGACGTAGCATCCTGAAAACCGGGGTGGGGAGGGAACATGCGCACTTCGACCGCGGGAATCCTCTGGTTGACCAGTTTGGCTTGCCTGGCGCAGACCCCAGAAATACAACGTTCAGGACCGGCCTCGCAAGATGGAGGCGTGCGCGAAGTTCTGGAGAGTATCGTCATTCCTCCGATCCCGAACGCGCCCTTTACCGCCACACTGGCGACCGAAGCCACGAAATACACCGCCGATGGCGCATCGATGACCTACGTCAATGAGCGGCATATTGCCCGAGATGCGCAAGGTCGCATTTACCAGGAACGCTGGTATCTCATCCCCAAGGGCAGCAATGTTAAGTCGACGATGAACTGGATTCAGATCGAGGATTCCAAGCAGCGCACGCTTTACAACTGCAGCACCGAGAAACATATTTGCGATCTGCTGGTCTGGGACTTCGCCAGGAATCTTGCGGCCGCAAATCCTCCAAAAGGCCACTCGCGCCCCATGCCAGGCGGAGAAGGAAATATCGTGTGGGAGGAACTCGGCACCCGGAACATCGCAGGCGTCGATACCGTCGGCTCGCGGGAAAGCGACATCTTCAATGTCGGAACCTGGGGCAATGACCAGCCGGTTACCAATATGCAGGAATACTGGCACTCGGACCAGTTGGGGATCAATCTCCTGTCCATTCGCACGAGTCCCCAGTTTGGCAAGCAAATCTTCACCATCACCGAGATCACACTCGGAGATCCGGACTCGCAATTGTTCCGAGTTCCAGCGGGGTACAAGGTCAACGATCAGCGCAAGGACACACGCATCTCGCGCTAGGTTCGACTTAACGAAGCCTGACGAATCCTTTCGGGAGTCGCAATCGCGAATGAAAAACGGGCGCGTTCTCGTTCAGAACGCGCCCGTGTCGAAGACTGGGATTTACGTGGCTAGTCCCGATCGTCATCCTTCTTGTGAGTAATGGGAGCTTCCAGCCACGTGGCGGCGCGAACATTTGCGCCGCTGGTCGTCGAGCAGCCATTGGTGTTCGGGCCAGCATGACATCCCCAAAAGTTCTCATTCGCGTCGATGGTGCCGGTGCATGCAGCCCCGTCGAGGGCGCACACATTGTCGATCCCAATCTTGCCGCCGAGCAGATCGTTGACATGGATGTCGACTTCCGCCGGAGTATTTACCGCGATGGCAACATCTTCGTTCCGAATAATATTCTGCGAAATGATGGTTCCACGAACCGGGGAGCCGCCCCCACCGCTATTGATGTTGATTCCCGTTGTTCCTGGTGTCGCCGTGTCATCTCCGTCCGGACCATTGCCGGAGATGAAGTTGCCGATGATCTGGTTCTCGGACATGTTGTCCGCAGGGGCGCCAAACGCTGGCCCAACGTGCGTGTGCAGGGCGACTCCAGGAATACCGTTCTGCGTGAGCTCGTTGTGGATGATCACGTTGCGCGATACGCGCCCCGGTCCCTGTCCGTCAGAAAAAATGCCGGCGCCCGCGCCTCCAACTTTCACTCCGTTTCTGGAGACCACATTCTCCCCAATCGTGTTGTAGTCGACTCCATAATGGGGAGCGAAAAGCGGCGGAACCGAGCCCATCGGTGGATGCGAGGCCAGAACAATGCCGCACTCCTCCGGATTGTCAGTGACGATATTGCGCGTGATCAGGTTGTCACGACTTTCACGCGTCTCGTCGCTGATCAGAATGCCATCCGCATTGTCCACGATGGTGTTCCCGGAAATGACCGAGTTCACCGCGCCAATCAGGTGCAGTCCACCGCCACAATCCCCGCTCTCGTCTGTTTCATACGCAGGCTGGCCCTTGCATGCCGGACCAGACCCGAAGGTGTGCGGGATGGTGTCGTTGTGCTGAATGTGATTGTCGCGGACTGTGGCGTCCGAAGTATTCAGCAGCAATACTCCCTCATACAAGGCATTCTTGACCGTGAATCGAGCTACGGTCACGTTGTGCAGGCCGGGATTGTTCAGGCCGTCGAGCAAGACTCCATTTGGAAGATTCGTAGCATCGATGGTGGTCTGGTCGGCGCCGGACCCGATCAGCGAAAGCGGCTTTCCGACGATCACTCCTTCCGCGTAGGTGCCGGCTTCAACGTGGATCACATCATTGTTTGCCGCTGCGTCAACCGCAGCCTGGATCTTTGCGAAACAGCCGTTTGAGCCCGCGGGGTTGACGCACAGTGTTTTGCCGGCCGCGGCTCCAGAAAGTGCTCCGAGCAAGAAAAGTAAACCATAAAGCTTGGGTGAGCGAAATCGAAGTGGGTGCATGGGTGTCCTCCTGATCGTACGGTTGTAGTTTTGTGAGAGGTTAACCGGGGATGCACGGCAGCGGAGGGCCGCGCCCAAAAGCCGTCGACATTATGTTCGCGATATCTGTGGTCTGTCAATCTGCGGAGCCTATTTGTGATTGCAACGGCGCACGTATCCCGGCTGCGTGCTCTGTAACCGTCGCTAGCGGCATCCTCAGTACGCTGGCCGCTATTTCTGGCGACGCTTGGTGCATCAAAGTTCTCTAGGCGTGATGAGCATTGCACGTTCGACATGCGCCAGCCGACCAAAAGATCCCCGCATCCTCTTCTATCCTATGGGCATCTAAACCTTGACAGCAATTCACTCAAGTCTTAGCATGGTACTTGGCGCAATCATAGACGCATTGATTTTAAAGCACTTATAAAGTTTAGGAGGAGTATCGTATGGGAAAAATCATCGGAATTGATCTGGGGACCACCAATTCCTGCGTGGCGGTCATGGAGGGCGGCGAGCCCAAAGTGATCCCTAATGAAGAAGGAGGGCGCACCACCCCCTCCGTGGTCGGTTTCACCAAGACTGGGGAACGGCTGGTGGGCCAGGTGGCAAAGCGCCAGGCAATCACCAATCCGGAAAACACGGTCTATTCGATCAAGCGGTTTATGGGGCGCCGCTTCAACGAAGTGACAGAAGAAATCAAGATGGTGCCCTACAAGGTCGTGCAGTCTGGCGATCACGTCGCCGTCCTGGCGCAGGGTAAGGAGCACACTCCTCCGCAGATCTCGGCGCTGATATTGCAGAAGCTGAAGAAGGCCGCGGAAGACTACCTCGGCGAGAAAGTGACCGAAGCCGTCATCACCGTCCCGGCGTATTTCAACGACGCGCAGCGGCAAGCGACCAAAGATGCCGGGCAGATCGCCGGCCTTGAGGTGAAGCGCATCATCAACGAGCCTACGGCAGCGGCGCTGGCCTACGGCCTCGACAAGACCAAGGACGAGATGATCGCCGTCTACGACTTTGGCGGCGGAACGTTCGACATCTCCGTGCTGGAAGTCGGCGAAGGCGTCATTGAAGTCAAAGCCACCAACGGCGATACGCACCTGGGCGGCGACAACCTTGACCAGCGCATTGTTGACTGGCTCATCGACGAATTCAAGAAAGACGAAGGCCTCGACCTGCGTGGCAAGGGCAACGAAATGGCACTGCAGCGTCTGCGCGACGCGGCGGAACGAGCGAAGATCGAACTCTCCACCACGATGGAGACAGAAATCAATCTGCCGTTTATTACGGCGGACGCTGGTGGTCCGAAGCACCTAGTGAAGAAGCTGACGCGGGCCAAGCTCGAGGGCATGGTCGAAGACATCATTCAGCGCTCGGTGGGTCCGTGCAAACAGTGTTTGAAAGACGCTGGCGTTGATGCCAGCAAGATCAACGAAGTCGTTCTGGTCGGCGGACAGACGCGCATGCCGCGCATCCAGACGCTGGTGAAAGAACTGTTCGGCAAGGAAGGCCACAAGGGTGTGAATCCCGATGAAGTGGTCGCGATCGGCGCTGCGATTCAGGGTGGCGTGTTGGGCGGCGAAGTGAAAGACCTCTTGCTGCTCGACGTGACTCCGCTGTCGCTGGCCATCGAGACGCTGGGCGGCGTGGCAACGCCAATGATCCCGCGTAACACGACCATTCCGACGAAGAAGACGGAGACGTTCTCGACGGCGGCCGATAGCCAGACTTCGGTTGAAGTTCACGTGCTGCAGGGTGAACGTCCCATGGCGGCGCAGAACCGGACTTTGGGCAAGTTCCACCTGACCGGGATTCCGCCGGCTCCGCGTGGCGTGCCCCAGATTGAAGTGACGTTCGACATTGACGCCAACGGCATCCTGAACGTGACCGCGAAAGACATGGCCACGCAAAAGGACCAGAAGATTACGATCACGTCGTCTTCCGGATTGTCGAAGGAAGAAGTCGAGCGTATGGCCAAGGAGGCCGACGCGCACGCCGCCGAAGACAAGGCGCAGCGCGATTCGATCGAAGCCAAGAACCAGCTCGACTCGATGGTCTACAACATCGAGAAGATGCTGCGTGAGCAGGGCGACAAAATCTCCGGCTCGGAACGCGGAGATGTGGAGAACGCCATTGCCGATGCCAAGAAGGCCTTGGAGTCGAATGACAAGGCGACCATGGACAAGGCTCGCGAGACGCTGACCCAGGCTTCGCACAAGCTGGCCGAGCAGATGTACAAAGCCGCTCAGCCCACGCCGGGAGCAGCACCGGGCGGTCCAACGCCGGGCGCAACCGCCGGTGCCGACAGCGGCAACGGCCAGGGCCAGAAGAAAGACGAAGGCGTGATCGACGCGGAATACGTGGACGTGGAAGACAAGAAGTAACGACAAAAGCGTTGGCCACGGATTCTCGCGGATCGGAACGGATCAAGATCGTCCGTGAAAATCCGTGTGATCCGTGGCCGGTTGTTTAGGAGGGGTCGAGTGGATTTTCAAGTCAATGGGGAAACATATTTCTTAAGCCTTGCCGAGAATGAACGGCAATGGGAAGTTTTCGTGTCGACCGCAACCGGAGCGCGCCCAGTCCCGGTGTACGAGGACGCGCCCGAGTTCAGAAATTGGTCGATCGTGCTGGCAGAAGATAAAGACAAGCGGAAGATTCCGAACTAGGTTCGGTTCGGCTGTGACCTAAATTTCGGATTGCGCGCAAATGGCAAACACCCCCAAGAAGGATTATTACGAAATTCTCGGCGTGAAGAAGAGTGCTTCGGCGGACGAGATCCGCAAAGCGTTCCGCAAGCTGGCGCGCAAGTATCATCCTGACGTCAACCCGGGCGACAAGGCGGCGGAAGAAAAATTCAAATCGCTGTCCGAAGCCAACGACGTTCTTAGCGATCCCAAGAAGCGCAAGATCTACGACCAGGTTGGCTTCTACTCCGACAACATCGACCCAGCGACGGCGGAAGCCTACGCCCGCGCCGGCGGTGGTTCAGCAGGCGGAGGAGGGTTTCCCGGGGGATTCCCCGGCGGCCAACCAGATGGCGGTCAGGGTGTTCACTTCGATTTCGGCGGTTTCGATTTTTCGGATCTTGTCGACAACGCCGGACGCGGCCGCAAAAGCGGCGGCGGTGGGGGAGGCGGCAGCTTCCGCGACATCTTCGGATCGATTTTCGGTGGAGGCCACGGTGCCGCTGCGGCCGAAGGGGGCCCTGAACCCGGAACCGATCTGGAATATCAGGTCAACGTTCCTTTCTGGACGGCGATCCGCGGCGGCGTCATGCGCCTGAATATCACGCGCCACGATGTCTGCTCGAACTGCCACGGTCAGGGTTTTTTGGAGGCGCCCGGAAAGTGTCCAGAGTGCAACGGCACCGGACAGATCACCCAAACCGGTGGCCGCATGAAGTTCAATGTCCAGTGTCCCCGCTGCCATGGCACCGGCAAGAATCTGACGACGTGTCCTATCTGCCACGGCGAGGGAACGGTCACAAAGACCGAACCCCTCGAAGTTCGCATCAAAGCCGGAACCCGCGACGGTCAGCGCATCCGTGTGCCCGGCAAAGGCAACGCCGGTGCCCACGGAGGCACGCCCGGCGACCTCTACGCCATCATTCGAACCGAGCTGCACCCAATTTTCAGGCGCGACGGCGACGACATCTATCTGACGGTTCCGGTCAACGCCACTGAAGCCGCCCTGGGAGCAAAAATTGAAGTCCCCACGATTGACGGCCGCGCACTCCTGAAGATTCCTCCGGGAACGCAATCCGGCCAAAAGCTGCGCCTGCGCGAGAAGGGCGTGCCCTCGGCCACCAGAGAAGGCGTACGCGGCGACGAGATCGTCGAGATCACCGTCAATGTCCCCATGCCCCGCGACGAGCGTACCAAAGAACTCCTTCGCGAATTGGCCAAGCTAAATCCTGAGGACCCGCGCGCGGAACTGTGGGCCAAAGTGTAAACTCTCGTCCTACCCAACACCTCTGTCATCCTGAAATTGCATTGTCATCCTGAGCAAAGCGAAGGACCTATGCAATCTGTTTACATAATCCCCGCTGCCGACAAATTGCATAGGTGCCTCGGCTCACACAAAACGCGGGCCTCAGGATGACAAAGTGCAGCGAGTCCTCCTACTTCTTCTTACTCGGATCATCCGCCGGATTGATGTAGTTGAACTGCAGCGGCGACATCCCGTGAATCTGAATCACCGTCTCTCCCGAAGCCGCAGCATAATGGTGCATGCTCGGATCAAGATACGCGAAACTCCCAGCCGGAAAGCCCATCATCTTACTGGCATCGAACGTGTCCCCCATCCCTACTTTCAGCGTGCCCGACAGCACTGTGACGTTCTCCCGGTGCGGATGCGTATGCGGAGCAACCTTGTACCCATCCGGCATGGTAAGGCGAATCGTGAAATCGCCGGTCGACGCCGTCGGATCTCCCTCGAGCACCGCGATCTGCGCCCCCGCCGGTACAAACGGCGGCGCCGGACCCCACTTCACCTGATCGGGTGTGAAGGCGTTTTGCGCCTGTGACGGCTGCACCACAACGAACGCAGCCAGCGAAAGAGCAACTGCGAGAAACGGTAGTTTCATAGAACCCTCCAAACGTCGCGGCATCATAAACAGAGTCCTCCCGATCTGCAACCACAAGCAGTCTCCTCCCAGTCTGTCCAGATCATATGATTGCTTGAAGCACATATTTTTATTGACTAGGTCAATATCCAAGGAAATACTTCCCTCATGCCCGAAGCAACCCCCGAACAACGCGTAGCCACCATGCGGAGATTCAACCGCTTCTACACCCGCCAGATCGGCCTCCTCGACGAAGGTCTGCTCGACAGCCCGTTCTCCCTCACCCAGGTTCGGACTCTCTACGAACTTGCCCAGCGTGAACAAACCACTGCCGCCGAACTCTGCACCTCCCTCGGACTCGATGCCGGCTACCTCAGCCGCATGCTCTCCGCTTTCGAGAAGGCGGGCCTGCTCGAAAAGCGACACTCCCCCTCGGACGCCCGCCAAACGCTCTTGCGCCTCACGAAGAAAGGCCGCAAAGCTTTCGAGCCTCTCAACGCCCGCTCAAACGATCAGGTCGCCGCCATGCTCGGCAAACTTTCTCCGGCGAAACAAAACGATCTCCTTCAAGCCATGAACACAATCGAATCTCTTCTATCGCGCGACGCCGCCCGCCCGAAATCCTACCTTCTGAGGCAGCATCGCCCCGGCGACATGGGATGGGTTGTCTACCGCCACGGGGTCCTCTATTACCAGGAATATGGTTACGACGAGCGCTTCGAAGCTCTGGTCGCCGGAATCGTCTCGAAGTTCATCGCAAATTTCGACCCGGCCCGCGAACGCTGCTGGATCGCCGAAATCGACGGCGAGAACGTCGGCTCCATCTTCCTCGTAAAGAAATCCACGACGGTCGCCAAACTCCGCCTGTTGCTGGTCGAGCCGACAGCCCGCGGTCTCGGAATCGGCCAACGTCTGGTTGAAGAGTGCGTGCGCTTCGCCCGCAACGCCGGCTACAAGAAAATCATGCTCTGGACGCAAAGCGAACTCCCCGCCGCCCGCCACCTCTACCAAAATGCCGGCTTCCAACGAGTCGCCCAGGAAAAACACAAAAGCTGGAGCCGCACCGACTTGGTTTCCGAAACCTGGGAACTAAGACTCTGAATGGAATCCCCCCGTGTCCCTCTGTGCCCTCCGTGGTGAGAGCCTTTGACGCAAGGCTCGGACCGCCGCACCATTACCTCCGTCCCACACCCCCCGCTTACAAAATTTTGCAAAATAATCCAAAAAAATCTTGCATCTGTGGAAATTTCCCGTAATCTCACAAATGCGAACTAACTTCGCCGAAATGCCCGGGAATCGCAGCACACTCGGGAGCCGCGAACAAAATGTCTTCATCCGAAGGCTCAAGGGAGACGCGGTGGTGAGAGTGAGTCGTTTGAGGAGGCAGCCATAGAAATTGGCAACAGCTAGCCGGCAACAACTCCAAACTTCCCAACCCCTCGCCGTCGTCCCCAACCGGAAGAAATTCGTCCGCCTCACCTTGTGGCCCCTGGTCGCCGCCACCTTCTTTATGGTGTCGGGCGGAACCTACGGCACCGAAGACATCGTGCACGGCGCCGGCTACGGACGCGCCATCCTGATTCTGCTGCTCACCCCGCTGCTCTGGAGCCTGCCCACAGCCTTCATGATCGGCGAGCTGTCGAGCGCGCTGCCCTACGAGGGCGGCTATTACGCCTGGGTGCGCCGCGCCATGGGCAACTTCTGGGGATTTCAGGAAGCCTGGCTCTCGCTTGTTGCCTCCATCTTCGACATGGCAATCTATCCCACACTTTTCGTCGCCTACCTGACTCGCATGTTCCCGTGGTTTCAGGAAGGCAATCGCGGATGGTGGGTCGCGCTCGCCGTTGTCGTTGCCTGTGCCCTTCTCAACATTGCTGGTGTGAAGGTGGTCTCGCTCACTTCCCTGTGGCTCTTTGCAGCCCTGTCGGCGCCGTTCGTTGTGATCGTGCTGATGGCTCCCTTCAAGCTCGGAGCCCTGGCCAACGCCGTCACCAAGCCCACCACCTCCACGGTCGATATCCTTGGCGGCCTTCTCATCTGCATGTGGAACTACATGGGATGGGACAATGCCTCGACCATCGCCACCGAAGTCGAACGTCCGCAGCGGACATACCCGCGCGCGATGCTGGTCGCGGTCTGCATTGTGGCCGCAACCTATGTCCTGCCTTTCGCCGCGATGTGGATCACCGGCTTGAAGCCGACCGCATGGGAAACTGGTTCATGGGCCGACATCGCCGCGCTGATCGGTGGTCCGCTCCTCCGGATCGGTGTCGTGCTAGGCGGCCTGATGAGCGCCTTCGGCATGTTCAACGCCCTGGTGATGAGCTACTCGCGCCTGCCTCTGGCTATGGCGCAGGATGGCATGCTACCCGCAGTGTTCGGCAAGCTGCAGAAGAAATCGCGCGCGCCCTGGGTCGCGATCCTCGCGCTCGCCATCGGATGGGCGATGTGTCTTGGCCTCGGTTTTGCCCGCTTGGTGACGCTCGACATCCTTCTCTACGGTGCCAGCTTGTTCCTCGAATTCATGGCGCTGGCTGTCCTACGCTTCCGCGAGCCCAACTTGGCGCGCCCCTTCCGCGTGCCTGGCGGATTGTTTGGAGCCATCGCTATCGGCATTCCACCCATGCTGCTGCTCGGATTTTCAATCTTCCGCAGCCAGCATGAACAAATCTGGAATATGAGTTCCTTTGCCTTTGGCATGATTCTGATCGCGGCGGGCGTCGTAGTTTACTTCATCAATCTTGCCCTGAAGCCGGCGGGGTGGTCCCCCCGCGAAGAAAAACCTCAACCCGCAGCATAATCGCGAAGCGATCAAAAAGGACCGGGAAAATTCCCCGGTCCTTCGTATTTAAGCAAGGTGTGCATGTGGGGACAGCCGCCATCGCTGTCCGCCGGGCAACGCCCGGCACTAGTAAGCACCGGCCTATGCCGCAGCCTGTGCCGTGTCCCGCAAGCTCTTCACCTTGTCATGCGCCTGCTGCACACTGGCCGCCTGCCGACGAATGATCTCCGTCAGATTCGCGGGCAACGTCCCTTTGAGCGCCTTCTGGTAAGTGTCCTTGGCGTTGTCCTCACCCTTCTCCACCGACTCCAGAATCGTCTTGTCGCCGCCGCCAAGCGCGACCTTGGTATCAATCCAGGCGCGATGCATCGCCGCCGAAGCCGATCCGGAAACCTTCTTATCCGGCTTGCCCAGCCGCACCAGTTCCGCTTCCAGTTCGCCGGCAAAGCGCGAACGCTCCAAACTCTGTTCGTTGAAATAGGTCTTCAAGTCCGCCCGCTTCACATGCGTCGCCGCGTCCTGATAGCCTTTTTGCCCGTCCTTATTCGTTTCGATAAGATTTTCAACCACACTGATCGCATTATTTTCGTCCATAATAGTCCTCCTGAATTTTGGATGCGAGGATGCTTCCGGGGTTTGGCATCAAAGTGCGATTGAAATTAGGTAGAAAAATCATCGTGCTCTAGAATCAATTTAAGAGAGAACGCGTGACCAAACGCAAGTCGAAAGGCGCATACATGTTGAGCCGTTTTGCGGGCGTGAGCGAAGCGGGAGTCCGCTGGCGAAATCCCGAGCGGCGCGAGGGAACCAGGTGACCAAACGCAAATCCAAGGGCGCATACATGATCTCGGCCGTCGCCGAGATGTACGGAATCCATCCCCAGACGCTTCGCCTGTACGAGCGCGAAGGCCTGCTCAAGCCCTCGCGCACCGAAGGCAACACTCGCCTCTACACCGACGAAGACTTGCAGCGCCTCGAGTTCATCCTCTCGCTCGCACGAGACTTGGGCGTGAACATCAGCGGCATGGCGATCATCCTGCAAATGCGCGAGCGCATGGAAGAGATGCAGCGCCAGATCCAGGAATTCGTTCAATACATCCAGCAGGAAGTCCTGACACGCGCGACAGCCGCCGCCGATCCATCAAAAGGCGCAATCGTCCCCGTAAGAAGACCGATGGTGGCGACTACCGTGCAACCTCCCAAGAAACGCTAGGGGCATCCGGTCGGCACTTAGGATTCGGGCACACAGTTTTCTGGCAGCGCCTGTTGAACAACCACACTATATGAGCTGTGATTACGGAGTCTGGTACAGCGAGACATCTGTGACGAAGGAAGAAGCAGCGAAAATATACACCGCACTCTGCGAGCAGTGGCCTTCTCTGGAGGGTGAGAACGCATCGGTTCGAGATTTCTACAATGATCTGACAAAGCGGTGGCCCGAGATGGACACCATTCCGGAGGAAAGGATCGACGACCATGAGTTTAGTCCTTGGTCCTGCGAGATTTCGCACTCCGGCATGGCTGTCGTGACCGCGTGCGTATGGCCGATGGCTGGCAAAGTGGGGTCCTTCATCGAAGAGTTAGCCATCAAACACAAACTGGTGTTCTATGATCCGCAGTCCGAGCGGGTACTCTTGCCAGAACACCTTCGAATACAGGGCAAGAAAACTGGACCGCTCGGCCGACTGTTTCGCCGCTCGTGAGTCAACCGGATTTCGAATCGCCGGAGCCGAGAGCGGGAAACCAATTCCGCGTATGATATGAGTCGCTTTCCGCGCAAGCTTTGGCTCAATGCTGATTGCTAATTGCCGATTGCCCCATGCTCCCCTTCAAGCTCATCTACAGCGATGCCTACTTCCTGCCTATCGGTGAGCACGTATTCCCCGCCGAAAAATACCGCCGCATCCGCGACCGCCTCATCTCCACCGGCGTCGCCGATGCCAACGATTTCCTCGAGCCTCAACCCGCCACCGATCAGGACATCCTGCTCGTTCACAAACCCGAGTACGTGCAGAAGCTGAAGACCGGCACTCTCAGTCCGCGCGAAGAATTAGAAATGGAAATTCCCTACTCCCGCGATCTCGCAGAGGCCTTCTGGCTCGCGGCCGGGGGATCCATCCTGGCAGCGCGTCAGGCCCTCTCGGACAAAATCTGCATCAGCATTGGCGGAGGCTTCCATCACGCCTTCCCCGATCATGGCGAAGGTTTTTGCATGATCCATGACGTAGCGGTCGCCATCCGCCGCATGCAGCGCGACGACAAGATTCGCACCGCGATGACCCTCGACTGCGACGTTCATCAAGGCAATGGCACCGCAGCAATCTTCGCCGGAACCAGAACCGCCAGCGCCCTGCTTCCGTCGTCCTCAACCTCAACCGTGCAGCAACCTGAAGGCGCGCCGAGAGGCAAGATGCGCGGCGCGCACGCCGGCGAAGTTTTCACCATTTCTCTTCACCAGCACAACAACTATCCGCTCCACAAACCGCCATCCTCCATCGACGTCGACTTGCCCGACGGCACCGGCGACGACGACTACCTCGCCTGGCTCGACAACACCATCAGCTCAGGCCTTCGCCAGTTCGAGCCCGACCTGCTCTGCTACATCGCCGGCGCCGATCCCTACCGCGAAGACCAGCTGGGCGGCCTGAATCTGACGATTGAAGGACTGAAGAAGCGCGACCAACTCGTCTTTCGCGTTGCCCGCGCTCGAAACATCCCCGTAATGGTCACCTACGCCGGAGGCTACGCCAGAAATGTAGAAGACACAGTGACCATCCACAGCAACACAGTAATCGCCGCCAAAGAAGTGTTCGGAAAGTAGCGCCGCCGTCCCGGCGGCTGTAGTGGGGCGTCCCGCCGCCACAACCACCGACCACTAAGTAGTGAACTGTTTTCGAGCGTCGGCCGTAACTTTCGCCGCAAGCCCGAAGATATACTCAGTAGAATGAATGTCAGCCCCTCGAACCTATCTCACAACGAACTCTACGGTCTCATTTTGAATTCAGTTGCACCGCGTCCCATCGCCTGGGTTTCCACGCTTAGCGCCTCCGGACAAGCGAACCTTGCTCCCTTTTCGTTTTTCAATTGTGTTTGCATCGAACCTCCGCTGCTCGCGTTCGCCCCCGGGCTGCGAACACCCAGGCAGCCCGGCTCAACCGACGGAGAAGCCAAGGACACCCTGCGGAACGTCCGAGAGACAAAAGAATTTGTAATCAACATCGTCACCTACGATCTCGCCGAGGCAATGAACAAAACGAGCGGCGAGTATGACGCCTCGGTCAATGAGTTCGAACTGGCTCAGGTTGCCGCGGCACCATCGCAAGTAATCAAAGTCCCGCGCGTAGCCGCGTCCCCCGTGAGTTTTGAATGCAGGCTCTATCAGATTCTGGATTTCTCGCCCTCCCCAAAAAGCAGCAGCCTTGTAATCGGCGAAATCGTTTCCATCCACGTCGACGAAGCCCATATAAAAGAAGGCAAGCTAGACCGGAACTCCCTCGACCTGATCGGCCGCATGGGCGGCATCCAGTACACCCGCACCACCCAACGCTTCGACATGGTGCGTCCAAAGGTCGGATAATCCCACCGCCGACGAACAGCCGATCGGCACGCACGTCACTCGAAGCCGCAAATCGAATTGTGCGACCATGGCGGGCCGCGACAGCGCTTCCAAGCCGCAAAGCGGCGAAAGAATGCAGCCCACGGCGCAAGCCGTGGGAAACGAGCGGCAAAATCCGCAAGCCCACGGGCGTAAGACAAATCAAATAGAATCCGTCGGGAATCGGGCTCCGAGCCCCCGTGCCAGAGCAGTGCATCGAATCCGACAGAAATCCACAGCCCTCGTGTGACATCTGCCCTTGCGTCCCACGCCAACTCCGTACGAATATGCGGTAGCGAATGCGCAGGGACAGATCGAGGAAGCAAAGCGTAACCCCTTTGCTACCAAGATTTTACCCGTAACTCGCTGAGCCCCAAGATATTGCAGCCCAATTTCCCCCAAATCCATGATTCCAGTAGACCGAGGGGGGAGGGGGGTGGGGTTGCTGAAAGGTAAACTCGAACAAAACGACCCATTTCAGCCGCCACCCAAAAAATAATTCTGTGGATCAAGACCACTCGCTGACTCCCGACTCCTAGCTCCAGACTCTCGCTGCTAGAATAAAACCTCACTCCCATGTTCGAGAATCTTCAGGAAAAACTTCAACGCGCCTTCAAGACCCTCCGCGGACAAGCCACACTCACCGAGGAGAACATCGACGAGGCTCTACGCGAAATTCGCCTCGCCCTGCTCGAGGCCGACGTCAACTTCAAGGTCGTCAAGCAGCTCATCGACCAGATTCGCGCCAAGGCTGTCGGTCAGGAAGTCATGACCGCTCTCTCTCCCGGCGAACAAGTCATCAAGATCCTGCGCGACGAACTCGTCGAGGTTCTTGGCAAAGACACTGCTCGCGTGAAGTTCGCCTCGCAGCCTCCCACAGTTGTGCTCATGGCTGGACTGCAAGGTTCCGGCAAAACCACCACGTCGGGCAAACTGGCGAACTGGTTCAAGGTCGGAGGACATCGTCCTCTGCTCGTCTCGGTCGACGTGTATCGTCCCGCGGCGCGAGAGCAGTTGAAGGTTGTCGCACAGGCAGTCAAGAGTCACATCTACGAAGGGCAAGTTACCGAAGCTAACACTGCAACCGTCGAGCGCCTGGTGAAAGAAGCGCGTCGCGAAGCCATCGTCTCGGGCTGCGATGTGCTCATTGTCGACACCGCAGGCCGTTTGCACATTGACGACCAACTCATGGACGAGATGCAGTCGCTGAAGAAGCTGCTGAATCCGTCGGAGATCCTCTTCGTCGCCGACGCCATGACCGGACAAGACGCGGTCCGCTCTGCCGAAGAGTTCCACAAGAAGCTCTCGCTGACAGGAGTTGTGTTAACCAAGATGGATGGCGATGCGCGCGGTGGCGCTGCACTCTCCATTCGACAAGTCACCGGACAACCGATCAAGTTCATCGGCGTGGGCGAAAAGTACGACGCGCTGGAACCGTTCCATCCTGACCGCATCGTCTCGCGCATTCTCGGCATGGGAGACATTCTCTCGCTGATCGAACGCGCCGAATCGCAGATCGACAAGAAGAAGGCGCAGGAAATGGCGACGAAGGCGCTCACTGGCGATGGTTTCTCGCTGGAGGATTTCCGCGACCAGTTGCGCCAAGTGAAGAAGATGGGATCGATGAAGAGCCTGATGGGAATGCTCCCCTCGATCGGCCCCTTCTCCGGCTTGCAGAAAGCGGCCGACCATGTAGACGAAAAGCAGATCAACCGCGTCGAAGCCATCATCAATTCGATGACCTCGCACGAGCGCAACCACCACGAAGTGATCAACGGCAGCCGCCGCAAACGCATCGCCCGCGGCTCCGGCACAACCGTGCAGGAAGTGAATAACCTGCTCCGTCAATACGCGCAGATGAAGAAGATGTTCAAGCAGATGGGCAAGCCAAGTTTCGCGCGGAGGCTAGCAGGAATGAAGCTGCCGGGAATGTAAGGGAGCAGTGGTCAGGAGTCAGTGATCAGCAGTCAATGACGCCTTTGTTTGTACCTAAACCAGCAACGTCATCCTGAGCGGAGTTGACGCGAGCGAAGCGAACTGCAACGCACTTGAAGGATCCCTATCAGCACATTTTCAGCATCGCGAAATGGCGTTCTCTTGACGAAGTCTTCAGGTTCCGACGACACGGATCGAGTCCGTTACGGCGCGTTCAGCAGCACCTGTCCAGTCTGTCCCTCCATCGTTACGGTCGGACCAACTGACTTGCCGTTGACATCGACGTACGAGCCAGCGGGCAGCGTGACGGTTGCGGTCGCGAGATGAGGATTCACCAACGCTAGACCTCCCGAATACATCCGCGCCCAGACTCCCTGCGTCTTCTTCATCGCGCTCGTGGCGTGTCCAATGGGGATCGAGTATTCGGGAAACGTAATCAGCGAGCCGTAGTCCTGTCCACCGCCTGCGGTGAAACCAGTCATGTACATGTACGTGCAATTGTTCTTTACCAGCAAATAGTTCGCGATCACCCAGAGGCGCGCAGACTGCGGAATGTCCGTCGTAAGCTCTGACTCTTCGCCGTTGGTCATGTAGCAGATTCCCTTGCTCTGGACGTACTGCAGCACGGCCATGATCTGCTCCCATTGCATTGGAGGAGGAACATTCGGCGGAGTTCCATAGTTGGTGAAGCCGCGCTCGTCGAAGAGAAGATCGGTTGTCGTCATGAGTTGCAAGTTCACCCGCTCCGAATAGCCAAACTCGTACGAGACATTCACCTGCATGGTTGCTGTCTTGGAGTAGTTGTGAACGTGCCTGTAAGTGGCGGATTCCCACGCCAGTTCGTCACGCTGATAAGCAGGATCCGTCAATTGTCCGCTGTATTGCTGCACCCAACTTCCGGAAAGATCGTAATGGCCGCAGCGTCCCCAGTTGCTGCTGGCCGACATGGTGTCGACGGCAATTCCCCCGTAACCCTGCGCTAAGGGAGCATCCACCCAATTCGCCCACTGGTAAGCGCGCACTGCGGGATTGGCAAAGTCGATCGGAGCAAGATCCCTCGATCCAAACTCAAACGCGAGAGTCTTCCGGTCGCAAAGATATTCGAGCCAATCCGGATGATGCTGCTGATACCAGGCAACGCCGTGGGTGAAGTTGTCGACCGAGTACGGGATGTAGACCGTGTTGTACACGCCAGCGGGCTCGTTCGGATAATCGGAGGCCCAAACCATATCGACAACGCCGGATTCGTCGTTGATGTCGGGGACGTTATAGTTAAAGACCATCTCGAGGTGAATGTTGTTCGTCGTATCGGGGAAGTATTGGGTACGAGCCTTGAGGAAAGGCTCCTGTGCCTGGGAGATCGCGAAGCCGTAGAGAAGGGTCAGCACCACGTAGAACACCGATCGGAACATGAGGTACCTCCGCAAGGAAACGAACGCAATCGTAAATAAACGAATTAGCGTGAATGCAATATACGCCGGACCCCTCTCCCGCTGCAATCGGTTCGTTACGAACGCGTCGCCGCGCCAGGACGGTCGTCTATGTCATCATGGCTGCTATGAAGTGGCGATCCCTTGAAGAATCCAGTCCGGGTCTGGACAGGCGTCCTTTGCACGAAATCTTTGCTGAGCGCAAGGAACTCATCGCCAAATACGTTCCTGCTGAGACACAGGCCATTCACGCGCAGGCCGTCGCGGAACTCAAGGCTAAGCATCTTGCGTCGAACATTCTGGCAGTCGGAGCGAAAGCGCCTGCCTTCGATGTCCTCGACCACGACGGAAAGCCTGTTTCTACTTCCGACCTGCTCGCCAAAGGAAGACTCGTGCTAAGTTTCATCCGCGGACGATGGTGTCCGTTTTGTGTAGGACAGATGGAAGCGATGAATCTTGCTATGCCGCAGATCGAGCAGGCTGGCGCGACATTCGTCGCCATTTCTCCGCAGACGGTGAAGCAGGCGTTCTTCATGCACGACCAGCACAAGCTGCGCTTTCCGCTGCTGTCTGATGCAGGCAACAAAGTCGCACGACAGTTTGGACTGACCTATCGCGTTCCGCAGTTGCAGGAAGCTGTGTATCGGCGAGCGTTCGTCAACCTGCCGTTCACCAACGGGGACGAAAGCTGGGAACTGCCAATTCCCGCGACCTACATCATCGCTCGCGAGGGAACGATCCTGTACTCTGCGGCGAACGAAGACTACACCGAGCGGCCAGAACCAACCGAGATCGTGCGTGCACTCAGGGGCTAAAGCCCAGTTCTCTTGATGCCTTAACGGCACGGCTGAAGCCGTGCCCTTCCACGAACCCCTTTCGCAAACGCGCGTAAACGCTACTCAGAATCCAGCCATGAAGCGCAGCTTTCGGTACACTGAATACTCATGCATTACATCTATGGCATCAACTCGGTGACGGAAGCGCTGAAGGCGCGCGGGCGGGCGTTTGAGTGGGTTGGAATGGCGAAAGAACGCCACGACATTCGCCTGCAGCGGCTGATTGAAGATTGCCGACGGCTCGGGGTTAACGTGCGATTCCTGGAACGCACCGAACTCGACAAACTGGCAGGCAATGCTGCCCATCAAGGCGTCGTCGCAGTGACGTCTGCCAAGCAATACAACGATCTCGAAGATGTGATCAACGCCAAGCGTGCGGAATATTCGCTGGTCGTTGTGCTCGATGGCGTGGAAGATCCGCACAACCTCGGAGCAATTCTGCGCACGGCCGATGCGGCGGGCGCGAACGGAATCGTGATTCCGGAACGGCGCGCCGCGAGCGTCACAGGCACGGTCACAAAGGTGTCCGCCGGAGCGAGCGAGCATATGCCGATCGCCAAGGTGACGAACATCGCGCGCTCCATTGAGGACTTGAAGGCGCACAACGTGTGGACCGTCGGGCTCGACGAACGCGGCAAACAGACGTATTACGAAATGGACTACAACATGGATTGCGCGCTGGTTCTGGGCGGAGAAGGAAAGGGCCTGCACGATCTGGTGAAGCGGAAGTGCGACTTCCTGGTTTCGATTCCGATGCTGGGCAAAGTTCCGTCGCTGAACGTATCCGTCGCTGCGGCTGTTGTGTTGTTTGAAATCGTGCGCCAGCGGCGCGCGAAGCAGGTTTCCGCGGAAGCAAAATGAAGTTCTCCGTAACGAAGTCACTCTATAAGAGCCTGGGTTTTCTCTGTATCCTCTGTGCCTTTGTGGTGAATGCCTTTGCGCTCGACCGTGAGGCATTCTGCTTCACCAACTACGATCTGAATGTTCAGATTGATCCCGAACAACATCGCCTCGGAGTTCGCGGCAGAGTTACGCTGCGGAATGACTCCCCGACTCCGCAGAAGATCGCCGTGCTGCAGATCTCGTCGTCGCTCGACTGGCGATCGGTGAAGGCTGCCGACAAAGCTGTGCAGTTTGTCTCGCAGCCCTACACATCTGACATCGATCACACCGGCTCGCTTTCAGAGGCGATCATTACGTTGCCACAGGCGATTGCCCCGAAGGGAACAATCGAACTGGACATTGCATACGAAGGCGTGATCCTTCTCGATGCGACCAGACTGACGCGAATCGGCACGCCGGAGGATGCGGCGAAGAACACCGACTGGGACCAGATCGGCTCTGATTTCTCAGCAGTGCGAGGAGCGGGCAACGTCGCATGGTATCCGATTGCGACCGAGGTTGCGAATTTGTCCGAGGACGACAGCTTGTTTGAGGTTCTGAACCAGTGGAAGAACCGCGAGTCCTCCGTCAAAATGCGCGTACATTTTCGCGTGTCCAGAGACGATGGAGAAGCGCAAGAACTCCTCATCAATGAAACCTTCTGCAAAGTGATGTATGAACAAATCGGGCGATCTTCTCTCTACAATGCAGACTGCGCATATGCCCCGCTCGGTCCGATCGCACCTCTCTTTGTGATGGCTAACTATCACCTGGTGGAGCGGCCGAGTGTAGTGGTTCATTACCTTCGTGGTCATGACACGGCAGCGATCGCCTACGCCGACGCTGCGGACAAAGCTCTGCCATTGATCACAGACTGGTTTGGAAAACCACGAGAAAGAGCTCAAACGGCTGACCTCGCGGATCCAAACGGCGCAACCTTCGAGAGTGGAGCTTTCTTCCTGACTCCTCTCGCCAGCCTCGATACCAAGGCGCCGGTGCTTGCCCCTGCACATCAGCTGACGCATCTTGCGTTTCACTCGTTTCGTCCGTGGATTGAAGAAGGGCTTGCTCACTTTGCGCAGGCTCTCTATCTCGAAGGCGAGAAAGGACGCAAGGCCGCACTCGAATACATGGGACTACACCGGTCTTCATTGAATGAAATCGAGACACCGACGAGTTCGCCCCGATCTGAAGATGAGGCGAACCGCTCGCTGGTGAATACGACCAGCGAGGATCTGTATCGCAGCAAAGCGATGTGTGTGTGGTGGATGTTGCGCGACATGATTGGTGATGCTGCGCTTAAGAAAGCTCTGGCGAACTACCACCCGGAGCAGGACAAGGAACCCTCGTATATGCCGCGGCTGATCGCGGCACAAACACAACGCGACCTGGAATGGTTTTTCGATGATTGGGTGTACCGGGACCGCGGGTTGCCGGACTTCAAGGTCGAGTCTGCGTTCTCGCGCAAGACGATGGCCGGACCGTACCTGCTCACGATCACCCTGGATAATTTAGGGACCGCCTCGGCTGAAGTTCCTGTCATGGTCAAGTTTCAAGGTGGAGAGATGATGAAACGGCTCGAGGTCCACGCCAAGAACAAGGCGGTGATTCGTATTGAGACGCCTTCGGCGCCGCAGGAGATCGTCGTCAACGACGGGAGCGTGCCCGAGAGTGACGAGACAAACAATACATTCAGGATCGAGGTTACGGATAAGTAGGATCACCACAGGGGACGCAGAGAAACACAGGGGAACATCTTGAACGCGGACTTGTCTGGCATTTTATTTCTTCGAAATTCACCGTGGCTCTGTGCCTCCGTGGTAGGTTGTTTCGTTACTGCGGGAGGAAAGTTTGGCCTATATCCAATTTCTTGGGGCTGCGGGAACCGTTACTGGCTCGAAACACCTGATCAACACCGGAGATCCTTCCGGCAAGAGCGGTTACCAGGTACTCATCGACTGCGGGATTTTTCAGGGGCCGAAGGAATGGCGTGAGCGTAACTGGCAAAACATGCCGGTTCCGGCCAACGCGATCGACGCGGTCGTCCTGACCCATGCGCACCTCGATCACTGCGGGTGGATTCCGCGACTGGTGAAGGAAGGGTTCCGCGGGCGAATTTTCGCCACGCCTCCGACGATTGATTTGTGTGGCATCATCCTTCCCGACTCTGGCCATCTGCAGGAAGAAGACGCGCGGTTTTACAACAAAATGAAGAAGTCGAAACACGATCCGGCGCTGCCGCTGTACACGTTCGAGGAAGCACAGAATTCGTTGCAGTACTTCGAGCCGGTACAGGTCGGGCAGGAGACTCGACTCTCGCCGGAGCTCACGTTCCGATTCGTGCGTGCTGCGCACATTTTAGGATCATGCATGGCGGAGGTTTCGCTGGGCACGAACGGGCAGACGCGACGTTTGTTGTTTACGGGCGACATTGGGCGCGTGCACGACCACAAGATTGCTCCAGGGAAGGTTGTGCATTCCGGACCGCAGGAAGGCGAGAGCGCAGACTTCGTGGTGATGGAATCGACTTATGGAAACCGTACGCATCCGAAGGAAGATCCATTGCCGGAACTGGCGTCATTGATTACGGCTACTGCCAACCGAGGCGGTAGCGTGGTGGTTCCGGCTTTTGCGATTGAACGTACACAGAAGTTTGTCTTCATCCTCAAGCATCTGATGGAGTCGGGACAGATTCCGCGCATGCCGGTCTTTTGCGATAGCCCGATGGCCATCAAGGCGGTTGAGATTTTCCTGAAGCATGACGAAGAGTACAGCGACGAGACGCGGGAGATGATCCGGAAGTACGGCTCGCCGCTGCAATGGCCGGGATTCACGTTTGCGTCGACTCCGGAGGAATCGAAGCGGATCAACGCCGCGGTCATGCCTTCGGTGATCATTTCTTCCAGTGGCATGGTGACCGGCGGGCGCATCTTGCATCACCTGGCGCAGCGACTGCCGGATCCGAGGAATCTGGTGTTGTTTATCGGGTTTCAGGCGCCGGGGACGCGTGGGTTCACCATCAAGAACCAGAGTGACGAAGTAAAGATCTTTGGGGATTTTGTTCCTATTCGCGCTCAAGTTGTTGCGCTGGAACAGTTCAGCGATCACGCGGATCCGCCGGAGTTGCTGCAGTGGCTACGCACTTTTCGGAATCAGCCGGCGACGACCTATCTGGTGCACGGGGAACCAGATGCTTCGGGGAAGTTGCGCGATTTGATGCAGAAGGAGTTGGGTTGGAATGTGCAACTTGCGGAGTATTTGGAGAAGGTGGAAGTTCGGTGAGGTTGAGGGGCGCGAAAACCGTTTAACCACTGAGGACACAGGAAGGGCGATCTGCTTATCTTGACGTGAAGGCTGCGAGAGCTGTCAGCTTTCCGGCGGCTGCTCCAGAGTCGATCGAGTTGATCGCGAGCGGAAGTGCGTCGGCGATGTGGTCGGCTCGGCCGGCAGCGACCAGCGCGGCAGCGGCGTTGAGGAGCACAACGTCGCGGCGGGGCGACTTTTCTCCGTTGAGGACGGCACGGATGATGGTGGCATTTTCGATGGCATCGCCGCCAGAGATCTCTCGCAACGTGGCGCGAGTCATGCCGAACTCTTCCGGTTCCACTTCGTAGGAGCGGACTGATCCGTCGCGGGCTTCGGCCACTCGGGTTGTTCCCGTGATCGTGATTTCGTCGAGGCCATCGTGCCCGTGCACCACGAGCGCGCGATGCAAACCCAGCGTGCTTAGAGCTTCGGCTAGTTTTTCGACCAAGTCTATCGAGTAGACTCCCACCACCTGGCCGCTAGCGCGTGCCGGATTGGTCAGCGGGCCGAGCAGATTGAACATGGTGCGCATGCGTAGTTCCCGGCGCACGCCTTGTACTTGCTTCATCGCGGGATGCAGATTCGGAGCGTAAAGGAAGCAGATGCCGACTTCGCGCAGACATTGGGCGGCGCGCTCGGGCGAGAGTTGGATATTCACACCCAGGGCCTCGACGACGTCGGCCGAGCCGCATTTGGAACTGATGCTGCGATTGCCGTGCTTGGCGACGCGGATGCCTGCTCCAGCGGTCACGAGTGCGGTCGCAGTGGAAATGTTGAAGGTGCCGCTGGCATCGCCGCCGGTGCCGCTGGTATCGACCAGCGAATTCTGGCCAGGAACTTCTTCCAAGAGCGCGTCGCGCCCCGTACCGGTTACGGCGATAGCTTCGGCTGCACTGGCACGCTCGGTGGGCAAAGGCGCGGCAGCGGCACGGATCGCTTCGGCGAAGCCCACGATCTCCTCCACGGTTTCACCCTTCATGCGCAAGGCGATGAGCAGGGCTGCAATTTGTGCGTCGGTGCACTTGCCGGTCAGGACTTCAGACATCACTTCACGAGCCTCGCTGCGATCGAGGGATTGGCTGTGGTTCGCGATGCGATGGAGGGCGTCGAGGATCATGCTCGCAGAATTGTAAGGCATGGGGTTGGTAGAACCCATATTGAAAATCGAGCGGCGTTTCACCACAGGGGACACAGAGGAATGTTCTCAATCCCAGAATGTGCGCACAAAAAATCACGTGCGAGATGGGACGCCCAGCGCGGGCAACTAGGGTTCGACGGTCGCCATGCCCTGCAAACGCTTCATAAGGTAATCGCGCCAGTCTTCCGGAAGGGCGGGAGTTGCTATCGCTTTATCCAGCAGGTCACGGTTGTATTTTTCTTCGACAAATAGCCGGTTCATTTCTGCGATGCTTATGGCTTGCGGTTCTTGAGACAGGAACTCAAATGTGTTTCCGGCAGACACCGTGCCTTCCCGCTCCACGGAAAAGTAAAAGCCGCTGCGGGCACTGCGCAAGAAGCGCGCGAGAATGTCATTTCGGTGAAACTTCGCTGCCAGCTTGTAGCAGGGTATGCGTGGCTGGCGGACCATGATTTCCGCTGTGCCGATTTGCAGGCGATCGCCAATGTGAAGCTCATATTCCATCAGGCCTTCCGTGGTGAAGTTCTCGCCGAACATGCCCCAAGGCAGGTGCGTCCCGGGTAACTCCTGTCGCCAGAACTCGTAGTGTTCGGAGGGATAGGCGTAAACCGCCTTGAAAGGGCCGCCATGAACCGTGAGATCGGCCTGACGATCGCCGTCGAGATTGAGGGTCCGCAACGGAACCGGGCCCGACACCGGTTGCTTGAAGATGCCGGTATTGATCGTCGCGCCCTGATAGACCACCAGTCGCGGTCGCGCGACATTAAGTGATATCAGTTTCACAATCGGAATCCTCCTGGAGATTCAGCCGATTATCTTATTCCTGATTTTGATTTCGAAGCGGAGGGAAAGTCGCAGAGTTTGTACGGACTGGCAGTCCCCACATGGGACTCAATTGAATTAAAATCCCCGCGAGGTTTGCTCTAACGCGAGGGCGTTCTATAGAATTACAAGTTTGCTGCCCGCAGTGCGTCGCCGCAAGCAGGGTCCTTCCGATTTCTTAATTGACGAGTCGTCCTTATGAAAATCCATGAGTATCAGGCAAAAGCAATTCTTAAGAAGTACGGTGTAAGTGTGCCGCGTGGGGCGATGGCCGCCTCGCAAGACGAGGCCGAGGCCGCCGCCAAAGAGCTGTTCAACTCGGGCGCGACCGGAGTAGTGGTGAAGGCGCAAATCCACGCCGGCGGACGTGGCAAGGGCGGAGGTGTGAAGATCGCCAAGTCGGTGAACGAGGCCGGCGAACTCGCCTCCAAAATGCTGGGCATGAAGCTGGTGACGCATCAGACGGGGCCGGAGGGCCGGATCGTGCGCCGGTTGCTGATCGAGGAGACTCTACCGATCGAGAAAGAACTCTACCTGGGGATTCTGGTGGACCGCGCGGAGGGTAAGCCGGTTTTCATGGCGTCGGCCGCGGGTGGGATGGAGATTGAGCAAGTCGCGGCGGAGAATCCAGATGCGATTTTGAAGCAGCACATCGATCCGGGGATGGGGTTGGAGGCGTTTCAGGCGCGGAAGATTGCGTTCAAGCTTGGGCTGAACGCCAAGCAGATCAATCCTGCGGTGGGATTCCTGACCAGCCTGTATAAGGCTTTCCTCGACACGGACGCTTCTCTGCTCGAGATTAATCCCTTTATTACGACGACGGACGGCCGGCTGTTCGCGCTCGACGCGAAGATCAACTTCGACGATAACGCTCTGTTCCGGCACGCCGATCTGCGGGAGTTGCGCGACATTACGGAAGAGGATCCGCTGGAAGTGGAGGCGTCGAAGTACAGCCTCAACTACATCAAGCTCGATGGCAGTGTCGGGTGCATGGTGAACGGTGCGGGGCTGGCGATGGCCACGATGGACATCATCAAGTATGCGGGCGGCATGCCGGCGAACTTCCTGGATGTGGGCGGCGGGGCGAGTTCCGAGCAGGTGGCGCACGCATTCGAAATTCTGTTGAGTGATAAGAATGTGAAGGCCGTGCTGATTAATATTTTCGGCGGGATTCTTCGTGTGGACACGCTCGCTACCGGCGTGGTGGAAGCGGCTCGCAAGACGAATATCAAGCTGCCGATCGTGTTGCGGCTGGAGGGAACGAACGTCGACGAGGGGAAGAAGATCCTGATGAATTCGGGGTTCAACTTCATGGTTACCGACACGATGAAGGACGCAGCCGACAAAGTGGTTGCGGCGGCGCGAGGTACTTTGGGCGTTACCGAATGGCGATAGGGTCTGTGCCCAAGGGCTCTCAGCACAGGGGGCACGGAGGAACACAGAGGAAACACACAGAATCCGAGTCAGATGAGACTAGTGGTTACGAGGTACTTTTCATATGGCAATCCTGGTTAATAAAGATACGCGGGTGGTGGTGCAGGGACTTACTGGTCGGGAAGGCACGTTTCATGCGAAGGCGAGCCAGGCGTACGGCACACAGATTGTTGGTGGCGTGACTCCGGGCAAGGGTGGAACCACGCATGAGGGCTGGCCGATTTTTAATACCGTGCGCGAGGCGGCAGACAAGACCGGAGCGAATGCCACGGTGATTTTTGTGCCTCCGCCGTTCGCGGCTGACGCCATCATGGAAGCGGCCGATGCTGAGATTGATTTGATCGTCTGCATCACCGAGGGGATCCCGACGCTGGATATGGTGAAGGCGTGGGAATTTCTGCAGGACCGAAAGTCGCGGCTGATTGGGCCGAACTGTCCGGGAATTATTTCGCCGGGGAAGTGCAAGATCGGCATCATGCCGGCTTCGATTCACAAAGAGGGATCGATTGGCATTGTTTCCCGCTCGGGCACGCTGACCTATGAAGCGGTGCATCAGTTGACGCAGCGCGGGATTGGGCAGTCGACCGCGATTGGGATTGGCGGGGATCCGATTATTGGCACGAATTTCATCGATGCGCTGGACCTGTTCAACCGTGATCCGGAGACGGAAGCGGTAATCATGATCGGGGAGATTGGCGGGAACGCCGAAGAGACGGCTGCGGAGTTTGTGAAGGCGCACATGAAGAAGCCGGTGGTGGGATTTATCGCCGGACAAACAGCGCCTCCGGGACGGCGGATGGGGCACGCGGGGGCGATCATCTCCGGCGGCAAGGGCACGGCCGCGGAAAAGATGAAAGCGCTGGAGGGTTGCGGGATCCGGGTGGCGAAGTCTCCGGCCGCGATCGGCGAGACCCTGGCAGCCGCGCTGGGCGTGAACGTCTAGAAGCAGTGGCCAGTGTTCAGTTGTCAGGAATCGTCGTCAAATTATAGCCAAGGAACAACGACCGAACTTATGAAAACTCTGCAACGCACATTCACAATCGTCAAACCCGATGCCGTCCGCAAGAATGCAGTCGGCGACATCATTGAGCAGTTCGAGAAGAATGGATTCCGCATCCTCGCCATGAAGATGCTGGAAATCTCGAAGCACCAGGCCGAGCAGTTTTATGCTGTGCATGCCGCGCGACCATTCTTCAACACTCTGACCGACTTCATGTCGAGTGGACCGATCGTTGTGCTGGCGCTGGAGAAGGAAAATGCCATCGCCGATCTGCGAAAGTTGATGGGGGCCACCAATCCGGCGCAGGCCGAGGATGGGACGATCCGTAAGAAGTGGGCGACTAACATTGAGCACAATGCGATTCACGGGTCGGACGCGGAAGATACAGCTCGGTTTGAGTTGAGCTTTTTCTTTGCGGGGTACGAATTGGCGAAATAAGTACTCGGTACTCAGTACTCGGCTGTTCGAGCGCTGGGTTTAACTGGGTACTGAGTACTAGTACTGAGTACTCATCTATGCCCCTAGTTCAGATCACGATGCTGCAGGGCCGCACCGCCGATCAGAAGCGCAAAATCGCGAAGCGGATTACGGACGCTCTGGTGGAAGAAGCTGGAGCGCGACGGGAAGCCATTGTCGTGGCGTTCAACGAGGTCTCGAAAGAGAGCTACGCCTCGGGCGGCGAGTTGATGATCGACAAGGTGAAGTAGTAATCGCGCTGACGGCTGCGCCTTCTACGGCAGACGCGGGCGGGGCGCCCGCGCCACATTTTTCTTTCAACTAGCCTAGCGGTTCAAAGAGGTGGCCTTCCACGCGGTCGGCGATCTTGGGGAGATCCTTGCGGGCGTGTTGCAGGAAGTGGGGAGCGGCTCGGTGAGCTTCGAGCGCGGCGTCGTCTTTGTATTGCTCGTAGATGAAGAAGCGGCGTGGCTCCGTCTTGTGCCGATGCACCTGGTACATCGAACAGCCGGGCTCTTTGCGGGACTGCTCCGTCAGCTTTTCAAACAACGCGGCAACTTCGGCCTCGTGCCCAGTTTTTGCCATCCAGGTAACTGCCAACACCACCATCGTTTCGCTCCTTACCCGTTTTCCGGTCAGCCGGGGAAAACATTCTAGGCTTTCTTCGCAGCGGTCTTCAACTCCTTAACGAAATCATCAACGAGGATGGTGTGGTTACGGTCGGGTCCGGTGGAGATCATACCTACCTTTGCGCCCGCTTCCTTCTCGATGAAAGCGAGATATTCGCGCGCTGCTTGGGGCAACTTCCCGTATTCGGTAATGCCCTCGGTCGAAGTCTTCCAGCCTGGAAGGTTCTTGTAAACGCACTCGATCTTGTCATATCCGCTCGCCTGGGCAGGCGCGTCGGATGTGGTTTTTCCCTCGATCTTGTAACCAACGCACACTGGAATTTCTGCGAGTTCATCCAGCACGTCAAGCTTGGTGATAACCAGCCACGAGGTACCGTTGATCATGCCTGAGTAACGCAGAAGCGGCAGGTCGAGCCATCCGGTTCGACGGGGACGCCCGGTGACTGCACCGTATTCGTTGCCGCGTTTGCGGAGGTTATCGCCGATCTCGCCTTTGTCTTCGCTGGGGAAAGGTCCTTCGCCGACGCGCGTGCAGTACGCCTTGGAGATTCCGATGACCGAGTTGATGGCATTGGGCGCGACACCGGTGCCAATGACCGCACCGCCGGAAGTGGCGCTGGAAGAAGTCACAAAGGGATAGGTTCCGTGATCGATGTCGAGCATGGTACCTTGCGCGCCTTCGAACAGAATCGATTCACCGTGGTTGAGTGCCTCGTTCAACAGGACTGCCGTGTCGCAGACAAACGGAGCAATTTTCTCGGCCGCTTGCGCATACTCGGTGTACATCTTGTCGGCGTCGAGCGGTTCGGAGTTGAAGAGAGCGTGCGCAATCATGTTTTTCTCGCGCACGGCATTCTCGATGTGCTTCTTGAGGAGTTGCAGATCCAGCAGATCGGCAACGCGCAGGCCGCGGCGACCCATCTTGTCTTCGTAGGCTGGGCCGATGCCGCGTGAGGTGGTGCCGATCTTGACCCGTCCCGGAGCATTTTCAGCCGCGAGTTCAATCATGCGGTGGTAGGGAAGGATTACGTGAGCGCGGTTCGAAACAAAGAGGTGACCGTCGATTTTCACCCCAGCCTCGCGCAAGGCACCAGCCTCTTTCAAAAACGCGATCGGATCGAGGACGACACCATTGCCGATGACGCTGCGACAACCGGGGCGCAGCACGCCGCAGGGGACGAGTTGGAGAATGAACTTCTTGCCGTTGATGATGACGGTATGGCCGGCGTTGTGTCCGCCAGCGTAACGGGCTACAACCGTGAAGTTTTCCGAGAGTACGTCGACGATCTTGCCTTTGCCTTCATCGCCCCACTGGGCGCCCACAATCACCGCGGTTTTGCTTTTTTTCAATTCCAACTCCGTCAGGGAAATTTCGCGCAGGCAGATGACTGCGCTGCGCCCGGGGTCGCACACTCCATGCCCGCAGGGATGCCTTCAAAAAAAAATACTGGGATCAGGGCGGAGAAGACGTGTACGGAATATTTTATCGTGTCTACAAGGTGAATAGCAACGCGCGGCACGTTTGCTGATGAAAGAGGAAAAAAGCCTAAAATCACGAAGGACACGAAGTATCACGAAGGGCTGCTCGGGTAAGATTGAAGGCAGGAATGATTCGTCGAGGAGGGTTCTGTGCGAAAGGTGTTTCACTTCGACGCTCCGCGTGACAAATATCAGTGTGACGCGGCCATCCTGTGGTGCTTCGACAACCGTTTCGAGCTGGGGTTCCGGAAATTTCTGAAGCGCATCGGTGTGAATTATTCCGATCCCATCAAGATCGCGGGCGGCGCCAAGTGCATGGCTTCTCCTGATCATGAATCAGACCGTGAATTCGTGCTGGAGCAGATTCGTAAGTCCATGCGGCTGCACGGAACGCGACGGGTGATCTTGATGGTGCACTCTGATTGCGGAGCTTATGGTGGATTGGCCGGAGGTTTTCGGGGAGACGCCGCGGCGGAGGCTGCCCATCATGAGCGCGAGTTGCAGCGCGCCGCCGCGAATCTGCGGACCGCGATTCCCGGAATCGACGTGCAAGGATACTTCGTCGACTTTGACGGAATCTGGGAGGCGGAGGTGGGCGCGCCGGCCGCGCCCGAATTGACACTGGTAGGGTGATGCCAAAATTCGAAAAACATATCTTTGTTTGCGGAAACCAGCGCCCGGCGGGACATCCACGGGGATGTTGCGATCCCATGGCGCAAGCGAAGTTGCAAAAGCTCTTCAAACAGAAGCTTGCCGAGCACGGGTTGAAGGGCAAAGTGCGAGCGAACCAGTCCGGCTGCCTCGACCAGTGCGAACACGGACCTAATATCGTGGTCTACCCCGAGGCGATTTGGTACGGGCACGTCACCGAAGCCGATGTCGACGAGATTGTCGAGTCGCATATCATCGGCGGCCAACCGGTGGAGCGGCTCCGCCTGGCGGATTCCTGCCTGAACACGCAGACCTGCGAGCACCGCAAGGCAAAAGGATAAAGCTGGGAGAGGGTCCGGAAGCGAGCGCAAGGTGGTAGGCGCGGCAGGAATCGAACCTGCAACCGCCGGATTAGAAATCCGATGCTCTATCCGTTTGAGCTACGCGCCCTTACGTTCCCATCGTAACAAAATCCAGGGTTGCATCTCCCGAACTTTCAGCTCCCGACCGGGATGTTTCCCGTCTCCGGGAGGATGAGCTTGGCGCCGATCTTCACTGGATCTCCGCCGAACGCGTTGATGTCACTGCCAAGTCTTGATATTGCATAAATTGTGGCGATGTGACCGCAGGGCCTGCCCACTCAATCTTAAGAGAAGGGAGGTTCCGGTGGGGATTCGAACCCTGACCTTTCCGGTCTTCCGGCGTCTTTTTCCACTAGACCACGAAACCGTCCCGTTCCCGTACCTATAAAACGAGGACCGAAAAGTGATTCGCAGAGATTCTTGGCCGGACACAGGGGGAAGGTAACAACATGGAAATCTTAACCATTGATGAGCTGGCAGCATTGCTGAAATGAGTAAAAGCAAATCTACAAGATGTGCGAGACACGCACACGCAACGGCACGATGAAGGATTACCCATTGCCAGTGTTGAGGATCAACGTCAATCTGCGCTTCCTCAAGAGTACTGTTGATTCGTGGTTGGTAAGGTTGGCGAAGTAAGTTTTTTCTTTTTTGTGTTTCGAGTGACGCAGGCTTTTCTCCCTTGCAGAGCACATGCTTTACGTTGCAACCAACAAGAATCAGATGCCTGAATCTCTAGCACATCCACGTACTTACCAGTCTCTTCGTCATGAGGAGCAGTCGATTGAATCAGAAACTCCAACCATCGCCAGTCTCGTTGAGCCTCGGGAAAGGTTTTGGACCGCACGCTCCACTCCTTCGCAGTTACAGCGTCGTGTTCTATCAGGTCTTCCGTGTAGTTGTTCGTCGAATAAGGCAAGCCCCTCTCATGAAAGACAAACGGGACAGCGACGATTGGGTTGAGTACGAATGGTCGAGCGAAAGGGCCTTTGTTCAAGGTAATCATTTCCAGAATGAGCGTGGGTCGCCCCTCGTTGTTCCAGCCTGCGAAGTGACCAATGACAAGAGGAGTCGAGTAGTCTGCATGAGCTAGTTCTTGGACTAGACTCGGATGGAGAGAATACAAAGTCTTGAAAATCTCTATCTCTCTGGCTCGCCAGTCGTCCGCCATCTCGGCAATGTCGTTGGGATGAAGCCGGTAGGAAGTCTGAGCGTCCTCGGATGCACTCCAACTCCAATCGGCCTTACCCTGGGGGCTCTTTTCGTAGTGTTCGGAATATCCAGCAGCAACAAAGCCGATCCTCCCCAATGGGGTGACCTTGCATAAGTCATCATGAAAGTCGTGGCTGTTCGATACGCTGGAGGACATAGCCTTTCTTCGTGTATCGGCGGCGAGAATGATGCGGTCCTTTCCGACCTTTATCACTACCGATGTAGCCAAGACCGAGGGTCCCACAAAACAACAAACGAAGAGGATGCAGAGACGATTTCTCATTTTGTCGCCGGCTTGATATTAGCAAGCAACCCGGAAATCTTCACCGTTTACGAACTCGCTCGCTCGCTGACGATGAGCAAAAAGCAAATCGACACTATGTGCGAGACACAAACCTAAAGCGATCTGAATGGAGAAGGGTAGGAAATAACAGAGAAAAGTGCGACGTTATCGGGATGAGGAGGCGCCAACGGCGAGAGGTTTTATAGCCTTGAGTTCCCTGGCATGCTTCTGTTTGACTTCATGGATAGCAAAAGCATTCTGCAAATTGAGCCAGAACTGCTCAGAAGTCCCGAAATACTTCGACAAACGTGCAGCCATCTCCGGAGTGATACTCCGCTTTTCTCGCACGATGTCATTGACCGTCGGCGCGGAAACGTGCAACTCAACAGCCAACCTGTAAGGCGAGATGCCCATTGGATGCAGGAACTCTTCGCGGAGAATCTCTCCGGGATGAACTGCCCAACCTGCCTGAACTTCATTTTTGATACTCATGATTCTTCTCCCCGACTCATTCTCTTCTGCAACTCACGCTCAGTGGTAGTCTGTGACCTCCACATCATAAGCGTCGCCGTCCTGCCACACGAAGCACACTCGGAACTGATCATTGATTCGGATGCTGTGCTGGCCTTTACGATCATCTTCCAGTTCCTCCAGTCGGTTGCCTGGGGGAACCTTCAAATCATTCAATTGCGTTGCCGCGTTCACCATCTGCAATTTCCGCTTGGCAACTTTTCGCAAGTTTGAGGGAGGCATTCCTTGGCTCTTGCCGGTGTCCCAGAACTCTTTCGTGTCGGGACCATGCTTCCCCCCGAAGGTCTTAATCACAACGAAAGATTAACGCGTCTCGTTAATAATGTCAAACGTTGAACTGCGCGGCTTCCGATCGTCCGGCGCGTCCGACCGGAGGTTACGGGATGTTTCCCGTCTCCAAGAGAATGGGCTTGGCGCCGATTTGCACCGTACTTCCGCTAATCATGTTGATGTTGCCCGCTAAGTCCTGGTACTGAGTAAATTGCGGGGATGAGGGCAGCGTGAAAGTCGAGGTGGTGCAGGTACCGTTGCTGCAGCTTTGCGATTTGTCCCAGACCGCCAAGGCCTGATATCCCCCGGAACGCGTGTAGCCGCAGGTCCAGATGCTTCCGTTGTTCGAGCAAGGATTGCTCAAGGTGGCTCCCGCGAGCCAACTCTCGGTCTGTTGATAGGCCACGCCGGCTTTCGTCAACCCTCCGGAAGTCAGGCCGGGCTCGGTGCCGAGGGGGGCCCAGAGATCGCCATCGTCGGAGAGGCGAAAGTCCCAGCCATACCAATACACACGTTGGACCCCGGCCGATTGCAGAACCATGAGATACCGGGCTGTGAAGGCTGCTTGCTGGTCTGCATCGGTGAGGTTGGCAGTTCCGTTGTCGTTTCGACCCCAACTTCCCTCGGTATCGAATACCGGCTGGGTACCGGTCATTGCTTGGAGAACGTTGTGATAGTCGCCCAAAACGTTTTCGGCAGGGTTCCCTGTGCCGGGATATGCATGGAATGCGACCACGTCAGCGAGGGTGCTACCCGTGCCAGTAACGCCGCTGATGGACGCGCTCAAGTACGGACCGACATCGGTCACGGGAAAAGTAAATGCTGGTGTAAGCATTTTCGCCGACGGGTCGATGGCAGTCTGCGAATAGGTGCTGAGAGAACTGCATCCCTTGTCGCCAATGATGATGCAACGGGCATCGGCGGCCATGCGGATTAATTGCGGGGTGGTTCCTTGCCACGACTCCGGGATATTGGGCTCATTCCATACTTCGTAAAAGGCGATCTGTCCTTTGTACCGTGTAGCCACGGCGGTCACCCAGTTAATCCAGCGTTGATTGGTGCCGCTGCCGTCGGTATTCAAGTCGCTTGGGGGGAAACAATCTCCGGGAGAATTGTCGCTGCCATCCCCGGAACTGTAGGCGCACACGATCGAAGAGTTTCCCGATCCGCAGGCCGTATTGGTCGGTGAGCATTGGGCAAAGCCAGGGGTGCGGGCCAGGTCGTAGAGCACGTCCAGATTCGCGCTCAACGCCTGATTGACCCGTTGGTCCAAGTTGTTCCAATTAAAGACGCCGTCCGCGATGTTGGTGGTCGCCCAAGAGGTTTGCGTGTCCCAGAGCCGAACGCCGTGAATGGGGACGCCTTCCGAGCCGGGCAAGGCGGAACTGAAGTTGTTGATGTGCATATCAAAAAACTCGGGCCCGACGGGGCCGCTGGTGCTGCCGCCACCTCCCCCACCACCGCCACCCTGACCCACATTGGCAGGTCGACTGGGACTTCCTCCGCAGGCGATCAAACTGATGAATGCGAGGGTGACAGCCGCATAAACCGCTTTGCGGGGACAGAATCTTTGTTCTGGGACCATCTCTCGACCTCTTTAAAGCGAACTGATTTCGCCCGAGGGGTGCTCTGGGAACCTCGGAGCTTATTGATTCGATTGAGTTTGATTCACACGCCTGCGAGCGAAATTACGGTTTCTTATGCATAGGAACCCTTAGTCACAAGATTCGACTCGGTGTAATTCGACGCCGGAAGGACATGCTCCGGAGTCTTCCGAGAAGGGAAGCGACTAAACCATGCCTGGAGGTGTTGTTGCGGGCAAAATGTAAATGGTGGGCGCTATAGGATTCGAACCTATGACTTCCACCGTGTGAAGATGGCACTCTACCGCTGAGTTAAGCGCCCAACCCTTACGATTCAACAAGATGCAGGCGGTATTGTCAACGCCGTGGGGCCATCTGGGGCCAATAAGCTCACGACGCTGTGCTGCGCTTGTTTTTTCTGCTCACCAACTGCCTGGACGTATCGGTCCATTGTGATGCTGACATTGGCATGGCGCATCAGTTCCTTCGTCGTCGCCACGTCTGCACCTTGGCTCTTTACTAGAGTACCAAATGTATGACGAAGCGTGTGCCAGCCAATACGCTTAGTGATGTGCGCACGCTTTGCGGCAGGTCGAATGTGATTTTCCATTCCTGACGTAGGCCAATACGGTTGCTGCCCCTTCGTGTCGAGACTGCCGAAGACGTAATCGGCATCCTGATTGAATGGACAGATGCGTCGCCAAGCTAGCAAAACTTCTGCGAGTCCTGCGTCCAAAGGAAGGGGTTTGACCACGACGCTGACAATCACTACTGCGGCGCACGCTGCGGCCCTAGTGCCACCTCCGTTTGGTCATCGTTCGAGTCCTCTGTACGCGATATGGCTGGTGCTGCCAGCGATGCTGCTGGGCACAGCGGGGATGGCTGCACCTAATCGCAGAAAACTGCTGAGCTACTGCCTAGTGTTCCTGCTGGTCGGCGGTTGCTTGTTGCAGATGGCTTGCGCTGGCACGAGCAACAGCGGCAGCGGCGGTGGAGGGGGCGGCGGCACGGGTGGCACCCCCGCTGGCACCTACACCGTCACGGTTACTGGTGCGGCGGGTTCCACGCAGCACACGACGACGGTAACGCTGACCGTCCAGTGAGACACTGAGCGCACGGCTCGCGCCAACTTGGGCAAACTTGGACAAAGAATCGCGCTACGCACTGCGGCTCGCCTTTCAGGAGCCAATGATTCCCTTGCTCGACGTATTCGTGGGCAATCGGCTGTGCGTTTGGTCTGCTATCGACGTGGCAGAACGCCAAGGGACTGGCCGTGCAAAGTGCATTGGAGCGGATGAACGGGTTGCGCTCGTCTTGGGTTTGCGGATCGTCGGTGCATAAGGAAGGTTCGAGTGGCGTTGAGGAAAGCTCCCATGAATGTGATAGAACACCTCGTCGCGGTCTTGGAGCGAAATCCGCAGGTACGTTACGAGTTCAGAGCGGATGCGATCCGCGCTCTGGCACCTGATTCCAGTGGCTACGAAGTCGCCTCTTGATGCACGCAGAGGGCTACTATACGGTCTGCTTGGCGACTTGGCACACGGAGTTCACCGACGAGGACTCCGCCATAGGGACTTTTCTCGGTGGCCTCAGTGAATGTTATCGATTGAAAGTGGTCAGTCGCGGGAAAGTGGACTATCGCTGGACGATTCAGTATCGAGAAGGTGAGGGATGGAGGAACGGAAGCACAGTCGGACTCTTTCGATTTAAGTTCTGGCGGAGGAGGCAAATCCGATACCTCCAGAATCGCTTACTGCCATTCTCGGAAGACGGAAACCTTCTCTTGCTGTAAGCGGGCCCCTAGGACTCAACGCGAAGGGGTTTTGAGCGCAATGGCCTGATTACAGCAGCAATCAGTTTGTTGTCTGTTCACCTGCGGTTAGAAGCAACTTGGATTCCTGCTTGTACTCGCAAGAAGGCATTAGTTCTGGGGTGTTGGTGTGCTCTGACATTCGAATGCTGGTGCTGAACTCGACACTTTGTTAAGATAGCGTTGTTTTGCGAGCACCAGAACAGCGAATCCTGTCCGCACTTGACGATCATATTGCCGTACTTGACCGGCACGGCAACATCACGTACGTGAATGAATCCTGGATTCGCTTCGCTCATGAGAACGGAGCAAGGCCAGCTTCTACTGGGGCAGGAATCAACTACCTTGAAATCTGTCGCCGTTCGCTAGAATCGTGCCCTGAGGTTCAGCCACTCCTGGCTGGTATTCAAGCAGTAATGGATGGTTCAAGCCCACACTTCCGGTCTGAATATCGTTGCGATTCACCAACTGAACAGCGCTGGTTCGAGATGAGGGTGAACCCGCTGGCGACTCCAGAGGATGGCATCGTTCT
Organism: uncultured Acidobacteriaceae bacterium; assembly: GCA_963722365.1. Taxonomy (GTDB): domain Bacteria; phylum Acidobacteriota; class Terriglobia; order Terriglobales; family Acidobacteriaceae; genus Sulfotelmatobacter. The sequence continues at coordinate 565,554 of CAVRLM010000007.1, read as the reverse complement.
CTGCCACAGCGACACAAGCGAACTCACTAAAGCAAGATCGAACATGAGTCGAAAGCTGATTGAAGCACAAGAGCAAGAGCGCGCCCGAATCGCACGAGAGCTTCACGACGATATCAACCAACGCCTCGCAATGTTGGCACTCGAGCTTGAACAACTGCAAGACGATCCGTCTGAAATCCAGCAACGTGTCTCGGAACTCCGAAAACAGACGAATGAGATTTCGAATGATGTGCAAGCATTGTCCCACGAGTTGCACTCTTCAAAGCTGGAATATTTCGGTGCCGTAAGGGGCATGAAAAGCTGGTGCAAGGAATTCGGTGAGCGGCAGGGACTACAGATTGAATTCAAAAGCTCTGACGCGCAAATCTCTCTGCCCCCGGAAATCGGACTTTGCCTGTTCCGGGTTCTACAGGAAGCCCTGCACAATGCCGCCAAGCACAGCGGGGCGAAACGGATTGAAGTGCAACTCCGGTCAGACTCGCGTGAGATTCATCTCGTCATCATTGATTTAGGTCGCGGTTTCGATCTCGAAGCAGCCCTGCAAGGCCACGGTCTTGGTATCACAAGCATGAAGGAGCGAGTTTGCCTGGCGAGCGGAACCATCGTAATTCAGTCAAAACCAATGCGTGGCACTAACATCCACGTTCGCGTGCCCCTCACGTCGGCACACGCTTCCCGCCGGCCTGTGCATTCAGATCAATCTAGGGGGTAACTGTTGATCGCGGCAGGTGCCTGATATCAGCGTCGGCATACCGTCCTGCTTCCATCGAATCATTTGCTGAGTCAGTCGATCTATCCAAGCTAATTTGTACGCAAACTTCTCACTCCCTACCGGATTGCCATTGGGAAGATAAATATTGACGATGCGGATGCCGTTGATAATTGTCTCCAAGAACCGCGCATGGCTGTCGGAATCGTCTCCGACGAGAGTCTTAGCAATCGTCTTCATCGGATGTCGCGACAGAATGGCAACGCCGTTATAGGCTTTCTGCGTCACCGCTACACTCTCATAGCCGAGCGACTTGAAGGCTTCGGACGGGAACTCCGTCCCCTTCAATTCTTGCAGCAACAACACATCCGGTTCGCGAACTTTCAGCCATGCCGCGACAAGGGTCAGCCGAGAGCGAACAGAATTCAAATTCTAGCTAGCGATCTTAAACATCAATCCACATTCTAGCGTCGGAGTGCAAGGGCGGTCATTGGCTGGGAAGCTTGCGGTTTATCTGGTTACAAACCGAGGGATTTCAGGCTCATTGCCGCTTCAGGTTGACCCCCGCCGTGCTTATGTTGGATATTGTGATGCATGGACGTTGAACGCATCATCGACGAGATTGTTTGTGGGCAGGTGGGGCGAGTCTGTGAAGGATAGCTACGCGGGCGATTACCTCAGAACGGTCAATGAGTGATAGCGCGATATTTCGCTAACTACGAGCTAGGTTCAGCCTCGTTCCACCGCGCGAGGATGTTGGCCGAATGGCGCAAGTCCCCTGCTTTCGACGCTACTGTACCGCGTTCAGCCTCTCGTAGAGCCACATCGCCAGGAGCACCAGCAGGAATACCCCAGACCCGATGCTAAACACGCGCACCGGGATGGTAAGCCGGTTGACCTTGGCCAACAGTTCCGTTTGCTATGGAAAGCTGCCTGCACTTGGGTTGGAATCAGCTGAGGTGAAAAACTCCGAAGATCACCGCTACGACAGTCAGCGTCATAAGCCACTTTCTTGGGTGCGGAGGAACTCGCTTGAGAACTAGAAGCCCAGCCCCTAGCCGGGCAGCGACTAAATGATGCAACCGCACCTTAGCGGGGCCGGGCCCAATTCAGAGGTATTCAGTTTTGATTCCTCCGGCCTCTATTACAAGCGTTTTCCACCCCTACTGTCAGTGATCTTCATCAGCATTGGTCATTGAGTGATATGGCGATTTTGCGACAATTGGCAAACGTCAGTTCAGTTGTCAATCCGGTAGCGTTGAAGGTCGCGGGCGACTCAAACGACGTGTTGCTCATGGGAACACCAAACGGGGGCACGTCACCTGCAAGGACGGTTTCTGCTCAGTACTTTCAATCGCGGGTCTGAATTCTGTTCGACTCCCGCTACTCATGCGGCATTACGCTCAGTCGCCATGTTCACGATTGGTAACGGAATGCGGACACGCCTCAACTGCCCTGACTTCTTCTCAGTTGCATCCAGGATAACCAAATTATCCGCCATCACGATTGGCTCACTAAGCACCTCAAATGTCTCTCCGTACAGCTTCATCTGGTTTCCTTTTGTGTAACCTAATCCCCTTAGCCTTGCGCAAAGACTGATTTGTTTATCCGTCATATGAGTACTCTTATTGCGTTGCTATGCATTTCGCCATAAGAAGAACTAAGGCAGGATATGTTACGAAACTATTATAGTGCACCGTCCCCGGGTGTATTGCTGTGACTCCAGTCACCGATCTGTATCCACATTCTCCAACTCGACGTGTCGAAACAAGCTTTCTTTCGTATACGTGTGCTGTTTCGCAAAAATACGACCGAGCACCAGCTCGACGTGGTGGTGACATCGGCTCTCACTCTGGGAGCGTGGTGCGGGCTTGCGCTCCACGCCTCGGTCTTTCTTCGCACCAGTCTGCGTCATGCGAGTCGCCCGCTGGCGGTGATGAGAATGCTCAACTTCGTGCTGGATTGCCTCAAATGGCATGAGTGGTTTCCGCTTGGCACTTCGCCATCTGGAATCCCCAAGCGTGTCCTGGTGACGCCGCGGTTAACGATGTCTTCACCGTAGTCCTGGTACAGGGCGTGTAAAGTGCTACGCCAGCCTGTCAGTTCGCCACGCGCGAACTCAGCCTTCACTCCTGCGGCATCCTTCTCGTACTCAGCATGGAAGGTCTTCAGAAGCAATTGGCCCTGTTCTACCAGACGATTGATGATCTCTGCGTTTGAAGTGCTAGGTGCATAGATGTCCATTCGCGTGCATGCCGTTAAGTGGTCCCGAGAAGGCCCCGTAACTTCCGCCTCCTCGGGCCAAAAAGCTCAGAGCGTCCTTACGCTGCTACGGCGACATTATGGAAGGTCGAAGTGACCGCCTCAAACGTCTGAACCTTGGGCGTTCCATCGATGAATCTTTCGAAGGATCGCAAAACTTGCGGGTACGTGCTGCTGTTGTACGCTTCAGCATTGGCCTTGTTCTCCCACAAACTGATGGCAACAACGTCCAGGCTGCCGGGGTTGGACAACGTGATTTCATCCTTGAAGCCCTTCTGCTTGCGCAGCAATGGAAGAGTGTCGTTCTCAAAGCTGCGCATGTAATCGGAAAGCATGTTCGATTTCAGATGAATAGATACCGCGCGTGCAAACATAGAAACCTCCTGAAAGGTCGTGAGTTGCTAAGAAGAGAGAACTTCAGATGAGCTGACTTAGTTCAGGGAACCTGAAAGAGGAGCAAGGATGCTCGCTCCCCCTGACTGCCAGCAGTTGAGTGGCCCTCTCCCTCAACCCCGCAACTTGTTGTTTCCACACGTCACAGAGCAGATCCGGCATCGCAAAGGCCGCGCCCCATTGTGCATCTTCGGCGGAAAACGAGCACAAACGGCAACCTGACCCCGGCAAGCGCTCGTGTCGTTGTGCGGTTAACTGCTGTTATCAGGCCGCTACACGTTTTGACCGCTGGTCATTGACCGCTGGGCGATTTTGAAAACGTAGTGGGCATCCATCAACCGACTATGCCTCTCAGAAAATAGTATTCGTCAAGAACTTCGAGAGAGCCACAAGGCGGCTCTGTCTTCGAGTCTAGTGTCCGAGCGTTCGTGGGAGACAATGCAGGGTTGTCGTCGAGAAGTTGCTGTATGCGTTCTTCAATCTGTCTCCGTTCCTCCTCGGTCAGCGAGTTTCTGAGCTGAACCCGTTCCGCATTCGCTGGCCGCTGTTTTCCTCTGGCCCACTCTCGCGTTGCCCGATCATCGTGCTTGCGATCCGCGTTGATTCCGGCCTGCTGACTGTTCATCCGTTCCGGTACCTCATCGAGTTTCGCTTTTAGAACCTCATTTATATTGGTGCCTTTTTCCGTTCGTTAGATGTGATGCAGCACATCGGACGATCCTCCTAACCATCACTCTATCTCTTCGAATCTCACATTTATGCACATCGAACTTGCGCCACCGGTAAAAATGGGAGGCGATATAAGCCGCCTCCCATCTCTCTCATTAGCTACTGGTTTTAGGCGGCCTTGCCGTGAACCTTAGCTTCAAGGGCCTTCTCGCTGCCAACATTCACCTTGATCTGCTTGGGTTTGGCTTCGGCCTTCTTAGCCATGCTGATTTTCAGTATGCCTTTGTCATAGTGGGCGCTTACTTGCCCCGGGTCCACGGAACTGGGAAGCGTGAACGAGCGGGTGAAGCTTCCGTACTGCCGCTCGACGCGACGGAAGTTCTCCTCTTTCTCTTCCTTCTCGAACTTACGCTCGCCATGGACGGTGAGGGTGGTGTTCTCGATGCGGACATCAATGTCTTTTTCGTCGATGCCCGGGACTTCCATCTTCAGAGTAATGTGGTGCTCGTCTTCATAGATGTCCACCGGCGGTGCGAAGTTGGTGGTCGTCAAAGCCTCTTCTGGGCCTTCCGGGCTATACGACTCACGGACAAAGCGGTTGATGCGATCTTGCATGGTGGCCAAATCACGGCGAGGATCCCAACGGGTCAATAGTGTCATAACGCAGTTCCTCCTTCGGGGGAAAACTAAGAGGAAAAACTTCAGATGGGCTGACTTAGTTCAGAGGACCTGAAAGAGTAAGAAGAGATAGCTTGCTCAATTACAATGCTAGGCGTCTGCGGAACCGTTGTCAAACCGCGGAGTGTTCCGTACTCCGCACGCTCACGCACGCGTTTCGAGGCTAAGAATTACGGTAGAACGAGTCGGATCGCGTGCGACTGGAATCTTGACAGAGCGCGACCGTTGTTCCCGTTCAAATTCGTGCTGACTTCCCCCGAGTAATACCGAGGCCCTCCTTCGCGATACCGAGGCGGGCCCGTTTGAATGTCAGGCTGTCAATTACGACTAACCAGATTTCTTCTGCTTCGCCTTCCACACTGCCCAGCGTTTCTTTTGAGCAGCTGCAATTTTCCTGCGCGCTGCGACGGACATCGTGCGCCGTGGTCTAGCAGAAACGGCTGGGCTTGTGCCCGACCCGTTGCGGGTATTTAGTCCCTGCAGTGCATTGATGGCTGCATCCAGGCGACTAAGTTCAGCATGTACTTGCTTACGTTGAGCCTGTAACTGACTCACTATGTGTGACAGATTTCCCATTGATTACCCCTCGGCGACAGATTCTAGCAGGCTGAATGCCGCGCACTGGTTTTGAAGTTGTGACTCGCTCCTTCAGGTTGATGTCCCGGCAGGTGCCAGGTTGGCCGGGACGGCGCCTATAGTGAGTTTGTCGGAATTAGATTCAGCTCTTGGCGGTGGTGCTCTTTGGGTGTTTCATGCATACATGAGATGAGAACTCTCTATCGCGCTGCAGCTCGAAGTTCCGCATCATTTCGTCAAAGGATTTGCCAGTGGGCGAGCCGGAAGGCCTGAACATCCAGGTGCATTCGGAGCAACCAAACCCTCGAAGACCCACTCCGTCGATCCATACAATTCTGCGGGGCATCTGTTTTTTATCGTCGGTTTGGGACACGAGGCACTCCTCCTTGGCAGAATGTTTTGGGGGAGGAGACAGGCAGAGGGAGGCAAGAACGAACTCGATACAAGATAGTGCAGTTATCGTGCCAACGGACGGAGGGCAGAAACCGGCAGCTTAGATGAAAATCGGACCGGCCACACCGCAGCGTTTGCACATGCGATGCACGTCGTTACATAGTTACTTTCGTAATGGTGTGTTCGCGACCGATCTGGACGACCTGCCTGAAAAGAGTCCCACCTGAGGTCCGTGCAGTGAGCGGAAGATCCGATTGGCCAGGTGTGAGCATTACAGACCAGTTTAAACCTGTCCCTGCTTCCATAATTGACACTGGCTGCACTTCCGTTAGGAAGACCCCACTCTGTCCGGAGTAGGACGCCGTATTAAGTAATGCGGTTCGAAATAGTCTTCATTGTTGCGAAGGCGGAATCGCGGCTGATCCATATTCATCGACTAGATGTTGCTGCATACGGCCTAAAGGAGAATCATGTTAAGAAATCGAGCAGGTTACGGGTTTGCTCTGGTTGTTTTAGCGCTGCTGACAACAGGATGCAACAACGGCGCGGACAATGATACGAACTATAAGGCTGCGATTAACGACCATTTCAAGGCGTTTCCCGTTTGCATCTGGTCTCAGTCGAAGAAGTTTCCTGTTCAGGCGGCAACTGCGGACGATTCAAAGACCGAAGGTTACGACGCCCTTACGCAGGAGGGTCTGTTAACACGCACCACAGCCGAGAAGAAAGTGCTCATCATCGCCTCGAAGCAGGTCAATAATTATGACCTGTCCGAAAAGGGCCGGACCTCGTGGACCTCCGATTCCTCACAGCCCGGTTATGGAAATTTTTGCTATGGCCATCGCGAAGTGACTTCAATCGATAATTCGACGCTGGGCACGAACGGGGCAGGGGCCAAAACAGTCGATGTCAGTTACCACTATCAGATCGCAAATGTGGCGCCCTGGGCGAATTCGCAAGAGATGAAGACCGCATATCCCGGCATTGCGGCAGCGCTCGGCTCCAATCCCTCGGATCGGGCGACACTGGTTATGACTGGCGACCACTGGGAATACACCAAATAGTCACCAACGGCGGGCGGATACGATGAGGCGATCGTGAGCTTTGAGCTTCTTGGTTAGTTCAATGAATTCCGATTCGAAGATCGGGCCGCAAAACTCTGCTTTTCAACCACTTCCAAACTAAAGTCGATTGAAATCCGATAGCGTCCGCCGCGAAAACGGCGGCTTCCTCCAAACGGCTGTATCGAAAGCGAACTCCTGAGGTCCAAGCTGGCCGAAACTGTCGCGCTGGTCGCTTCCGATACAGCTTTGACGTCATCCGACAGGAATTCGTTACATGAGCGACAACTGGTCGTCGCTCCGAGGACGGAGAAACGCTGGTAGAAGCGCTGATACATTCAACGGCGGTGGTCCTCTTGGGGTCGTCGAGGTCAAAGCTCGCTGAGCAAACGCGAGACGAGCCACGGCCACGGTGGCGTTCAACACGTGAGACGAATGCGCGGAGGCGGTCGCCTCAATGCCGGGGCATGCCGGTATTTCGGCAGAATGCCGAAGTTTGCAATCACAGTGGACAATTGAAAGAGGTTGTTGTTCTAGAGGCAGGGCACATTGTAGGTGTTCAAGTTCGGATCCGTGCCCCAGTAAGAAACTGTTTGGCCACTAGCCCCTTGCGGGTTCACCATTCCTTCCAGCACGGGCACCCGCCCGCCGGAGCCACCGTCACCATGCATCCCTGTACGTCCCAAGAAAGCGCTGTGCTCCGGCGAAGCGGCACAAAGTTTGCACGAAAGGGTGGTAACCGTAGTTGCACCGATGGAACTGGACGTGGTGTTCCGCTGAGGTGCACATTGCAGAAGACGAGTGTCTTTCACCGGGCGTGTAGCTCCGCTTCATCGCTTCGGTGCTGTTCCCGTCCGTGGTAGAGATAATCAATAATAAGGAGAAGATTAGAATGATGTTCCTGTTAGTCCTGATCGCAGTTGCTGGCTCTTGGCCTTGGTGATTGAAGCAAGTCCTCCGTTCGATTCCCACATAACAAGTAAAGAGATACATCCCCGGCAGGAGCAGCACATCGCTGCTCCCTGCGGACTATTTCTACAAGCGCTCGTGACGAGCAGGTCGATGTTGCAGAGACCCGGCTGAAATACTCATCACTACTCCGCCACCGTTCTATTCGCCGCTTCGACCTATCGGCAAGATACCAGCCTGCCTTCCGATGGCTTGTCCTTGGGACAGTCCCATTTTGGTCCAAAGACTAACAGGGGTGTGGATCAGGGCGCTCTCTAGCCGCCACTTCCCGGTCTATAATTGTCTTGCTCGAGGAAGGGGTGTCAGGTGTCCCGCGAGAGCGACGCATCGGCCTCGTCTTCCAATATTGTTGCGTTCGGCCTTGGAGCAGTCCTTGCGCTGCACCTGATCGTCCTCGTCACCACCAAGGCTCCGCTTGGCCAGTCGCTCGCATCGCAAGGTCTACAGACTCTCTCCGTGGTGCTAGCCTGCTTTTTTGCGGGCTACGCCTCCATAAAGTCCCGGGACTTCGCACGCGCGTTTTGGGCGTTCTCAAGCGCTGGGTTCGCGCTGTTGGTCCTCGCTCTCGTAACCCGTCATTTCGAACACGGGGAAGGATTCGGGACAAGCGACTTCCTCTTCCTGCTCCACATGGTGCCGTTCGGGATGGTACTACTGCTCGGCGAACGATCCCGCACTAGAGGCACTCCCAACTGGCCGATGATTCTCGATTTCATGCAGATCCTGATCATCGTAGTGATCCTCTTCATTGCGTTTATCTACATTCCGAGCAAAAGTGCACCGGTTGAGTACATTCGTTCGCTCTATGCGGCCTTTGCCGTCGTGCTCATCGCCCGAAACGTGAGCATTACGAGCGGATTCTGGTTTCGGACCCTCCTGGCGAATTCCGAGCGCGAGCGTTTGGCGTTTCGCTGGATGGGGACCTACCTCTTGATTTACACGTTGGGGTCAGCACTTACCCACTACGTATTCCTCCGCGCCCGCCCCGCTCCTGTGTGGATCGAGCTCCAGGGTTCCATACCGTTCTTGCTGGCCGCATGGATGTTCTCTCGGTGGCACGATTTGCCAGCGAGCGTAAGCGGCGGGATCCCGAGGTTTCGCGAGGCGTTGTCACTCCACCTCATCCCTGCGGTTCTGCCGCTTGTAGTCGCAGTTTCCGCAAACTGGACTGTACAGTCGGAACCGCGCCTGGCGCGGCTGGCAGTAACCGTTTCGCTGGCAGTTTTCGCCCTTCGTCTGCTGGCGACAATTCATTCGGAGTACAGAGCCAATGAGGCGGCTCGTCGAGGCCAGGAGCGGTACGGCTCCCTAGTGCTGGCAAGCGCACAAATCGTTTGGACCACAAATGCGCTGGGCGAAGTTGGCGAGGACCAGCCCATGTGGGCAGCATTCAGCGGCATGCGCCAAGAGGAAATCCGCGGTTGGGGGTGGATTCAGGCCGTTCATCCCGACGATCGCCAGCAAACAAGGGCAGTGTGGTCGAGGGCGGTCGAGACCTGCACCCCCTGCTACACGGAGTACCGCTTGCGACGGCACGACGGCGAGTACCGGCACATGGCCGTCCGCGGAGCGCCGGTGCTGGAAGCTGGGGGCCACATCCAGGAATGGGTGGGGACGTGCACGGACGTCACCGAGCGAAAGCGGGCGGAGGAGGCGCTTCGCCAGAGTCAGGAGAAGTACCGAGTCTTCTTTGAGCAAGATCTTGCCGGGAATTACATCGCGACTCCCGAGGGTATCATCCTCGCCTGTAATCCCGCATTTGTGCGCATGTTCGGATTTGCTTCCGAGGAAGAAGCCAAGCAAACGAATCTTTCGTCGCTTCACGCCAGTCCCGAGGTGCGAGAAAAGTTTTTGTCACAACTGAAGCAGCGGGGTCAATTGGAATATTACGAAGAAGAACTCCGCCGCAAGGATGGGAGCATGCTGTATGTCACGGAGAATGCGATTGGGACTTTCACCGAACGCGGTGAACTGGTTGAGGTCCACGGTTTTCTGATTGACGAGACGGAGCACAGAATGACCGAACAACAGCTGCGGCACGCGCAGAAAATGGACGCCGTCGGAAGGTTGGCGGGCGGGATCGCGCACGATTTCAACAATATTCTGGGCGTGATCATCGGACACGGGGAGCTTCTTCTGGACCGGCCGGAAATCGAGATCTCAGGCAGCCGGCACGTCCAGGAAATTCTCAACGCCGGACGCCGTGCCGCCAGCCTCACGCGCCAACTTCTCGCTTATAGTCGCAAGCAGTTGCTACAGCCCAGAGTGCTCAACCTGAACCGGGTGATCGAGGACATCGACAAGATGATTCGCCGCCTGATCGGTGACGACATCGAAGTGAGGACCTTGTTGGCTGACGACTTGGAGAATGTCAACGCCGATCCCGGTCAAATGGAACAAGTCATCGTTAACTTCTGCGTCAACGCCCGTGATGCCATGCCGGAGGGCGGCCGGATTGTCATTGAGACGCACAACCTGGAAGTCGATGAAGCGTTTGCCGCGCAGAAATCCCCGCTGAAGGCGGGGCGGTACGTTCGGCTGGAAGTGACCGACACTGGCATAGGAATGGATCAACAAACCTTGTCTCAGATTTTCGATCCGTTCTTTACGACCAAAGGACCAGACAAAGGAACGGGCTTGGGCTTGGCCACAGTGTATGGCATTGTGAAGCAGAGCGGCGGGCAGGTATGGGCGCGCAGTGAACCTGGTCAGGGATCGACCTTCACCGTCTATCTCCCAGCGACGACCGAGAAAGCGGAACCTCGCGAGCAGGAGACCAGGCGGTTGGAAATCACGCGCGGCTCAGAAACCATCTTGGTTGTGGAGGACGCGGCTCCCTTGCGAGCACTCATTCGAGAACTGTTGGAGCGCTCCGCCTACACCGTACTTGAGGCAGAGGACGCCGAGGGTGCCCATCAGATTGCAACTCACCACAAAAACATTGCTTTGCTGCTGACCGACCTGAGTCTGCCGGGGACCAGCGGACTGGCGATAGCCAAGTCTATGCGGAAAGAGAGGCCCGGACTGAAAGTACTCTACATATCAGGCAATCCTCATGGGGTTGGGGAGCCGCAAGACCAAGAAGAGGGTACCGATTTTCTCCAGAAACCTTTCACGCAGGAGGCCCTGGCACAGAAATTGCGGGGCCTATTGGACGCCGCCACTCTGGATCGGCGTAGATAAAATGTTGGCTCCGTTCAGAGAAACAGTAAAAATCTGAACTTCATTTGGATACTCCAGGATGGTGCCAATCGCGGCTTTGCGGCGAACTCGCTTTCCTGTGGGTTCGCTGTCCCACCAAAGGAACTCCCAACAATCAGGCCCATTCTTCCGATGGCCGAGCCGTAGATATCCTTGCTGATAGCGCACGCGCATTGTCCCTCCTCCGGCGACTGCTGCACCCGAGATCATGGTATGGCCGAGGAGCGGTCAGGAAGGAGACTTCTGCTTTCGAGTTCGCGTGTTACTCGTGCCGAATTTCCACCCACAACCAACCCACAAAATGCGATGTCTTGTACGACTTCCGCGAACTTTGGCAGTCCCCGCGGTCTTGTAAGTTGTTGTAAAGCCTCGTACGTTCAGATTCACACGGTGAAAGTCATAGGTTCGAATCTCGCGCAGCACTTCAAATAGAATGCACTTCAACGCCCGAGGTAAGTTTCTTGCGCCCTAAATCAGTTCTTCAGTAGCCTCTTCAGCCGCCGAGGGCGATCGCTCATGCGGCCTTCGCCTTCATCCCCTCGATGTCGGTGAGCAGCACTTTCTCGTGTCCTTCCGGGTTCACCTTTTCGTATACCTTGCGAATCACGCCCTTGGGATCGACTACGAAGGTGGTGCGCTCCCAGAACTTCACCCCCTTCCATTCCGCCTGGCCGATGCCGAGCGTCTTCATGAGCGTGGAGTCGGTGTCGGAGAGCAAGTCGATAGTAAAGGCGAACTTGTGGGAGAAATTCCTGTGCGAGGTGACATCGTCGGCGCTAACCCCAACAACTTTAATCCCGGCGGCGTCGAAATCGGCCTTGGTAGCCGTAAATGACTTGCCTTGGATCGTGCAGCCGGGCGTGTCGTCCTTCGGATAGAAGTAGACAACGAGCCACTGACCGGCGAAATCGGAGAGCCTGGTGGTCTTGCCGTCCTGAGTGGGGAGCGAAAAATTCGGGAATGTATTGCCAGCAGCGAGCATGGAGAGAGTCCTTTCTGAGCTACGTTCTGAGTTACGTAACCCGCCGATTAGGAGGTGTTTCTGATCTCTGTTGGAACGGGGGGTAGACTCAGCGATTGTTATCTGCTTGGAGTGTCACTCTAACCAATGGCTGCCGTGTTTGCCAACCCGCTCGCGTGGGTCCAGTTGTGGGGCCACTTATCTAGCCCAGTGATCTAAGTTGTTGGTTCTAAATGCCCGAATATTCCCGAGCATTCCTCTTAACTCTCTGAAAACAAACGCCTTGACAGAGTGTGAAGATGGCACTCTACCGCTGAGTTAAGCGCCCTGCGAGAGTCATTTCATTCAAACATCTGCGCGCAGAATATGCAACTTGGGCGGGACTACTGTGACATAGCACGATCGGGAACCGATGCTTCGCGCTCACGGTCGGAATGCCCTTTCGGGGCTGATGGCGGGGATGGAGCGTGGTACCCTATCCGATGCGGGGTGCTGCTCGGGCACGCGAAGTTCTCCCCGTTGCATGATTTTGCATGGCGACTGATCCAAAATCCTCCCAGAAGCCGCTAACTCCTACATCCATAGGGACTTCTGCCGGTGCTTCCGAGCCCTGCGAGCCGCAACTTTCGAATGACGGCGGGGTTGACAATAGTGTGAGCACCGTTGCGCTAGGTCGAGGCATATTAATGACTGCCATGCCGCGAGCGTCGGCGGTGTTGACGCCCGCGGAAGAGCCGTCCGATGCCGAGATCATGTTGCGTGCGAAGGCAGGGGACCAGTCGGCCTTCGAATACCTGGTGCAAAAGTACCGGCGTCCGATGGTGAGTTTTATGTACCGGATGGCGCGCAATGCGGCAGCCGCCGAGGACTTGGCTCAGGAAGTTTTCTTGCGAGTGTACCGTTCGCGGGAAAGCTACGAAGCGACAGCAAAGTTTACGACCTGGCTGTATCGCATCGCGACCAATCTCGCAGTGAATCATGCGCGCGACACGCGGCACGAGCGGCCCGAAGTTCAAGTGAGCCTGGATGAGCCGGACGAAGAAACCGGCACTACGTTGGAATTGTCGGACGGGAATCTGACGGCGGAGCAGGCGATGGTACGACGGGAGCGGATGAAGGCGATCCGCAGTAAAGTAGAGGCCCTTCCGGAACAGCAGAAGCTGGCGGTCATCATGCACAAATATCAGCAAATGGATTACAAGCAGATTGCTGAAGTGCTGAAGAAAAGTGAGTCGGCGACCAAGTCGTTACTCTTTCGGGCGTATGAGACCTTGCGGGAACAGTTGAAGGAATTTGTTTAGGCTGATCGATTTGTGAGCGAAGCGGCACTGGCGAAGTAAATTAAGGGGAAGCGGTTATGAACTGCAAAGAGATTCGAGAACGGATGCCCGACGTGGCGGCTGGATTCAGCGCGCCCACGGCGGACGAACGCAAGCATCTGGATAGCTGCGGCAATTGCGCCGAGGAATTGAAGGGGATGCAGGCGACGATGGCACTGCTCGATGAGTGGCAGGCGCCGGAACCGTCGCCGTATTTTGATACTCGTCTGCAAGCTCGCCTGCGGGAGGAAATGGCCAAGCCTGCGGCCGGTTGGTTGCAATGGTTCAGGCGGCCTGTGCTGGCGGCGGCGCTAACTGTTCTTCTGGGAGTCGGCGTGGGCCTGTTCTTCACGCGAAGCACCGGGATTATTAATCGTGGGCCGGACGCAACTGCGAATGCAGAACCACCGGCGGTGGGCTCCGCGGTAAGCGATCTGCAAACCTTGGACAAGAATCACGACTTGTATGCGGATTTCGATTTGCTGGATGACCTGGATCTGCAACAGGATGTTGTAGCGACTCCGTAGATGGTTCAGTTGTCACAGGTTGCGGAAATCGGCTGAAGAGAGATAGGGCAGGGGAGATGACGCGGGGAGATTACAGGACGGGTTGGCTAGCGGTCGCGGGGTTGGCGATTGCGATGACAACTCCCCTACCATGTCTGGCGCACAGAGTCCCGGCTTTTCACGCACCGCAGGCAAGACGGGTCGCAGCAGCGCCCCCGGCTCAACGACAACAGCCGCCTCGGCAACCGCAGCAGGCGCGTCCTGCGCAACGGGGGCATGCCGGGGACTGGTTGAGGCACTATAAGGATCTGCCTCCAGCGGAACAAGAGCGGGAGTTGCAGAATGATCCAGCATTCCGCCGGCTGACTCCGGAACGGCAGCAACAACTGCGGCAGCGGCTGCAGCATTTCTCAAACCTGCCTCCCCAACAGCAGTTGCGGATGCTGAACCGTATGGATACCTGGGAGCACCTGACCCCGCAGCAGAAGCAAGAGGCGCGGCAGATCTACGGTCAGATGCGACAGCTTCCTCCTGATCGCCAGCGCATGGTAACCACGGCTGTGCGGAACTTGCGTGGCATGCCGCCCGACCAACAGGAAAAGGTCATCAACTCCGATCGCTTCAAGGGAATGTTTTCCGATCAGGAGCGAGAGATGATGCGCGGTGCTACTCGCCTGCCGCTGGCTCCTGCGGAAGGTGCAGAGAACGAAGCGCAGCATTAAGAAACCTGACTGCGGACTTCAGACTTCCGACTAAATCTCTCGATTTGAAGACGCTCTTTGAGGCCTGAGGTTCCCGTCTAGTTCCTCAAGACGAGCATTCGCCGGATCGAGAGAGCCATTTGACGGATCTCGTCGGCATCGGATGCCTTCGGTGAGACTCGGAGATATTCATCCAGATCTTCGGCAGCCAGGCTGTGCAGGTTCATGCTGTAACGCAGGAGTGCTCGCTGCTTGAGATCTTCGGGCGACTGCGGGTGGATCACGAGGATCAGATCGGCAAGAGGCAAAGCCTTGCGGAAGTTGCGTGTGGACAGATAAACGGTCTTGAGGTTGTTGAGCATCCTCGTCAAGATCTGACGACGGCTAATCGGATGCAGGAACTCCGGTCGCAGCGTCATCGCGCCCGAATAGATTTCGTTGAGGCGGGTCTGGCAATCCTGCCGGCTGAGAAGGCCGCCGCGGTTGAAACAATCGATCAGCTTTTCCCGGCCATCGTCGTAGTATTTGAGCAGGAAGTGTCCGGGCATTCCTACTCCCGAGAGTGAAAAGCCCACCCGTCGCGCTACTTCCATGTAAACGATGGAAAGGGTAATGGGGATGCCGAGACCGCGGTCAAGCACATCATTGAGGAAAGAGTTGCGCGGGTCGTAATAATCCTCGCGGTTGCCGCGAAGATTCATCCCATCAAACAACACATGATTGAGAGCGGCCCGAGCGATTCGGGGCTCCGGCTGCGGGACCAGTGCGGCGACACGGCGCGCCAACTGTTCCACCCGGGTGGCATACGTTTCGATTTCGAGATCCGGATATTGCGTGCGAGCGATAACCAGGGCGGCGCGGATCAGATCGATTTTCTCGTCTTCAATGTCGGGCGCTACGAAGACGGAAAACGTCTCAATCAGATCTGGTGAGACCGTGTTTTGCACACATCAATGCTAGCAAAGACAATCGCGCGAAGAATTGGCCCAGATGTGCCATGGGCTGGCACTTCCGGCTATGAGCGCAACATATTGCGGGCGATGAAGAAAACGTTCGCTGGGCGCTCCCCTAGCCGCCGCATGAAATAGGGATACCATTCCGTACCGAAGGGAACGTAGACGCGCATACGCCAACCGTCTTTCACCAGGCGCTGCTGCAGATCACGGCGGATGCCATAGAGCATTTGGAACTCGAAAGAGTCGCGTGTGATTTTTTCGCGGGTCGCGAATGCCTGTGCTTCCCGGATGATGTTTTCGTCGTGGGTCGCCATGCCGTGATAGATGCCGCTTTTCATCAGGATCTTCATTAGCTTGATATAGTTGGCATCGACGTCGGCTTTGCTCTCGAACGCGATGCTTGCAGGCTCTTTATAGGCGCCCTTGCACAAGCGAATCCGGATTCCTTCCGATAACAGTTTCTCGACATCGCTTTCGGAGCGCTTCAAGTAAGCCTGAATGACCGTTCCGACGCTATTCTGATGTCCCCGCATGCGATGCAGTTCGTGGACGAAATCCAGTGTGCGCTGGGTGTAAGGAGAACCTTCCATGTCGACGCGCACAAAGCCTGGGGGATTCATGGAAGCGGCTTTGGCAACGAGGCCGGCGACGATATCGCGAGCGAGTTTTTCGTCCACGTCCAGGCCCATGTGCGTCAGCTTCAGGCTGATGTTGGCATTGAGATGATTGGCCCCGATGGCGTCGAGTATCTGGTTGTAGAGCTGTGAGCTGTGGCGAGCTTCATCCGTGTTGGTGACGTTCTCGCCCAAGTTGTCGATGCTGACGCTCATGCCCGCTTGGTTTACCGCTTGGGTCACGCGCACGGCGTCGGAAATTTCGGTACCGGCCACGAAGCGCCCGGAGACGCGACGGCCAATGGCCGATCGCTCGGCAAAATTGCGTAATGAACGGTTTTCAGAGAGATGAACGAAGAACGCCCTTAGCATGAAGGACCTGCCGGAGCCGGAAGAATGAGATAAGAAGTGTCGGCCACTTGTAGGAAGACCACTGAATTTTGTATCACAAGTGCGGATTTACAGGGCGTGAGCGGACTCACAGAAGGGGTCGTTTGGGGACAGGTAGCCCAAATCGGGGCAGGCTCACAGGCATGCCCCGTTGGTATGTGATTCATGTCGATTTAATTGGCTTTCGCTCACCACGTGTAGTGTGCTGAGTAAGTGATGACTCGTTCTCCGTCGGGAGCAACGGTCACGGGGAACTCAATCGTCTGGCTATCTTTCTTCTGGTAGCTGTCGGATTTCGTGACGATCTCCCAATTCTTGCCGCGATACAGGTGTTCGACCACGCGAACTTCGACAGGTTCTTTCTTATCGGTTGCGGACTCGGATCTCGAAGGTTTCGGTGGCCGCGCTTTTTCCGGGCTCGACAACATAGTTCGTGCGGCGACGTTCGCCGGTTAGATCGAACGAGTTGCCAGTGTAGATCCGGACAGTCTCGTCCTTTGGGGTGTGATCGATCATGTTCTCGCCAGTGAATTCGACCTGCGTGTCGTCATTGCGGCGGTAGAATCGTACCCGGCCTTTAGGCAAGGGCATTCCGAGATGGTTCGCTTGTGAGTTGACGAACTCGCGCATCACCCAGATCTTGGGATTGGATTCGGTGCCGTAAGAGTGATCGTTGCGGATGTTCTCCCAGTTCCATCCGTTGTAGCGATTGGGATCGATCTTGGCGCCATCGTAAAGGTAGATCTGCTTGGTGGCTACATTGGACGCATGAATGAACTCCACCTGCTTCGTCTCCCGATCGCGCAGGGTCGTGCTGCGTTCGAGTGTATAGAGATGGTATTCATCGAAGGCTTTCTCGGTCACCGCCGGGCCCACCATATCTGCCGCTGCATTTACCGCCGCCTTCATCGCGTATACCCCGGCCGATCCGGGCTGAATCTTGTTCACATCGCCGGCCATGAGCTTGATGCGGGAGTTCTCGAAAGTTCGTCCGGTCTGGTTGTCGATGGTGACCCAGCCGACGATGTCGACGAGATCTCCTTTTTCAGGAGCGACGATGTTGTAGTCGGCCTGCCAACTCATACCGCCCGTCACATAGGAAAACTCCGCGGGAAATCTGCCAGCCTTGTCGGTGGCGAGCAGCCATTCGAGGCGTGGCTTCAGAATAGTGTCGTCCGTAAGGCTCGGGAAGACTGGAATGCCCGGCAAGCTGAAGCGCAACTGGCCATTGACCTCGATAATCGGCTGGCCCGAGGCCACGGCCATCTGTCCTTGATAGTAGTTTTGCCCGTAGCGGTTCATCGCAAAACTGTCGTGCGGAGTGTATCCGCTGCGAATCACCTTGCCTTTGACGATCTGCATGCTGGGCCCGCTCCCGACTTCGAAGTCGATCGTCTTGCCTTCATACAACGAAAGCAGCAGCGACTCAGAAATGGGGTCGGCGCGATAGTTCTGCTCCAGCACTTGTAAACTGTGCTTGCCCGACGGGTCTCGCAAGATCACCGAGTCGGGCTCCAGATGCATGGTGATGTCGCTGACATTGACCTGGTTCTCGCCGGACTTCAGATCGAGCGGAAGCTCCTGGCGAACCACGGCGAAATCCTGGTTATAAATCGTGAGTGATGGGGGCGCGACCTGCTGCGCGAACAGGCTTCCACAAAAGGCCAGAAAACAGACGAAGCGGGCGTTCATGAATCAACCCTCCAATGGGCGTCGAAGTATTTCACCAGCGAGGGAACCGGTGGAGTGGTTCTGGTCTCCCAGTCGAAATCAGGCTACCAAGGGTAGAACGGAGTGGGGAGTGACTCTTGCGGAAAGGAAGCACTGGCCGAATGGTTACTCTGGTGTGAACTTTAGTTTTGCTAGTTCGTGAGATTCGTGGCCAGAGAGCCTTCCAGCGGCAAACGGCGTTCCGGCGGTTTGCGGTAGAACGCCCGCATCTCTATTTCCCCTGCTCTTCCAGGAATTTTTCAACTTCGATCGCAGCCATGCAACCGGTGCCTGCAGCGGTGATCGCCTGACGATAGCGGCGGTCCTGTACATCTCCGCACGCGTAGACGCCGTGAACACGCGTGAACACGTAGTTGTGTGTCTTCAGGTAGCCATCGGCGTCAGTGTCGAGTTGGCCGGCGAACATCTTCGCGTTGGGCTCGTGGCCGATGCCCAGAAACAGCGCGCTGGTGGGGAAGTCCCAGACCTTGCCTGTTTTTACATCGCGCAACTTGAGGCCGGTGACTTCCTTATGTTGAATGTCATAGACGTCTTCCACTACGGTGTTGAGCAGGAACTGAATCTTGGGATGATTCTGAGCGCGCTCCAGCATGATTTTCGAAGCGCGGAAAGCGTCACGGCGATGGATGATCGTGACCTTGGTGGCGAAGCGCGTTAGGAAGATCGCTTCTTCCATGGCAGAGTCGCCACCGCCGACGACGACGATTTCCTTCCCAGAAAAAAAGAAGCCGTCGCAGGTCGCGCACGATGAAACTCCATGCCCGATGAGTTGCTGCTCGTGCGGCAAACCCAGCCAGCGTGCTGAAGCGCCGCTCGCGATAATCAGGGTCTGCGCATGAACCTGGTGAACGCCAAGATGCAGGAGGAACGGCCGTTTACTCAGGTCAGCGCTGCTCAGATGCGCCATGCGGTATTCCGCGCCGAAACGTTCGGCTTGCTTCCGCATGTTTTCGACGAGTTGCGGGCCCATGATCCCCTCGGGAAATCCGGGGAAGTTCTCCACCAAGGTGGTCATGGAAAGTTGTCCGCCGGGCTCGTGGCCTTCGATGACCAACGGCTTCAGGTTGGCGCGCGCCGTATACAGAGCGGCAGTGTGTCCGGAACATCCGGATCCGATGATGACAACGTCTCGAGTTTCGCTCATGGAGTTTCTTGCTGCAGATTAGATGGCTGATTTCAGATTTTGATGCAACGCGCTCAACCCATGCCAGCTTAACAAAGGCTGGTCACTTCTTGTTGTCCGCTGGCTTGCCTTGTGGTGGTTTGGTCGCCTTGGTCTTTGTGGAATTCGCAGATGCCGTCTTAGATTTGAATTCTGAACTGATGCTGGCTAGCTCTTCAGGCACAATCTTCTTCACGCTGAGCAGCGAGCGATAGTTGGCGAGGACATCCGACGCGCCCCGGAATAGTGGCTCATACGCGCTCTGATCGGGGACGGGCCCGCCTTCATTGCCCAGACATCGTGCCAACGCTACCGACGCTTTACCGAAACGCTCGAGCCGCACGCGCGTCGCCGGAGTGTTCGAAGCCAGCATGGCTTCGGAACTTGTAACCGACGTGGCGCTGTCTTCCAGCGAAAGCTCCATGAGGTCTTTGGGATCGCGCACGTGCAGCACCAGAGTTTCAACCATGTTCTGACCGTCGTTGCTGAAGGAGTACTGCACGCTGGAAAAAAGCGCCTGCACCGAGAACTCGCGACGGATGCGGACGTAGCTCGCCACCGAAGGCTCTCCAGCGACATGGGTACTCTGTCCGGGCTTCAGAAAACTCGGCATATCCGTCATGGTCGAGCGGCCGCGAGTCACTTCGAAATCGCCGCCGAATAAAGGTTCCTTAGGGACACGGGAGAGCGCCGCAGCGATTTCCTTCTGCTCTTCGGCGGACGGCGAACATACGTTCAGCATGTTGACCTTCACCTGCGGCTGGTTCGATGCCGGATTCGCGGATTGGTCCTGGGCTGCAATCCCTTGGGCTAAGGTAAGCACAAGACAAGCACGCAAAACTGTGGGCGAGAGAATTCTGGGCACGGCGGAATTCTAAATGAGAAAGGGGAAAAGCCAAACCATCGACCGTTCGCCGCGCCCGGTCGAACGTCGTAGAATCAAAGTTATGGCGAATCTGACGCTGGTCTATGGCATGAGGCTGTTGCCGTCTGAGGATGTGACCGAGGTGGGGCAGGCTCCCGTGAAGCTCACAAATGGCCGGGAGGCACACGTCACCATGCACGTGCTCGAGGGCAGCAAGGAAGAGATCGAAAAGCAGCTGCGCACGAGCCTGGAAGCGTTCTTTGATCTTTATCCGGAGATCTGAAGACGCAGCAAATGAGGCGTGTCGGCGTGACCGCGATGCGGCAATTCGCCGGCCAGATAGCGGTTCTGTCGCCGTATAATCCTAATCTTCTGCGGACTGTCCAACGAACAACATGCAATGGTCCTATCCAGAATTGCGGCACCGGTTGATGCAAGCCGGATTGTGGCCTCAAGGCCGCATGGCGCGCCTGGCTTGCTATTTGGCGGCTATGGCGGCGGTTTTGTACGCCTTGGAAAAGATTCTGGGCCTCTTTGCCAAGTCATGGGGCGAGCATCTTGGAGGTTGGGTTGGATTCCTAACCTTCATTGCGGCGGTCCTATTTTGTGTTCTAGCTTTTCGATGGCTGAGAAGCCGCGTTCTCTGGCGACTGCGGAACCGGCTGATTGTCACCTACATTTTCATCGGCGTCATTCCGGCGGTGCTGCTAGTGGCGATGACCATGATCACGCTCTACGGACTGGCGGGACAGTTTGCGGTCTTCGTGGTTACCTCTGAGATTCATACCCAACTGCGAAGTCTTGAGGCGGCCAATTTCGCCGTCAGCAACGAACTGGCAGCCCGGCTGGAGCGCGGCACGACACCTGCGGCGGAGTCGCTGGCAGGCTTGCGCAGGCGTGATCCAGCCTGGAGCCGGCGGCAGGTTTGCGCGTGGTACGGCGATAAGCCCTTGCCCCTTTGCAATGAGGTCAACGGCTCCTCCCTCACCAAGCCCAGTTTCGTGAATGGCAAGTTTCGCGATATCGTGCGCGTGAACGACGAACTGCACCTGCGTGTCAGCAACACCCTTCCTGTGGGATCGAGCAATCTGACGGTAGTGACCAGCGAGCCCTTCGACAAGGATCTGGTGGGAAAGATCGCATCCAATCTCGGAGAGATTACTCTCTACCGGACCGGCCTCATCATGGATGAGTCGCCGCAGAAGCAGGAGGGAAGCTCCGCTCCCCCAGACGCGGCTTCCCACGTGACTGCGTCCACGACTTCAGAACAAAACAAGGGCGGCATCGTCATCAGCTCGAGCAAGCAAGGCGAAGCGCAGGCCGATAGGCAGGTATTGCACCCCACTTTCACTGTGGGCGCGTTGCCTGCCTCGACCGGCAGCTTTGATCGTGAGATTACATTTGGAGCTCCGCTGGCAGTAGTGGATTGGAAGACCGGGGAGCAGGCCAAGGTCGGAGCTCTATTGCAGGTGACCACGCGCCCGACCATCCTCTACGGGCATCTGTTTGCGGCGCTGGGAGAATTCGTCCGTGGCGTGGCTTATATCCTGATCGGCGTAGGAATTTTCTTTGCCATCATCGAATTGATCGCTCTCATTATCGGCACGCGGATGACTCGCACGGTAACGGCCGCCGTGGCTCAGCTGCACGACGCCACCCGGCACGTTGACCGCGGCGACTTCAGCCATCGCATCCCGGTGAAATCGAGTGACCAGCTTGCAGACCTTGCGCTCTCGTTCAACTCAATGACCGCTTCAATCGAGAAATTGATTCAGGAGCAGAAAGAGAAGCAGCGTCTGGAGAATGAACTGGCCATCGCGCAGGAAGTGCAAGCGCAGCTGTTTCCGCGCCAGGTTTCAGAACTTGAGTCGCTGGAGGTGCATGGATTCTGCCGTCCGGCGCGCACGGTCAGCGGGGACTATTACGATTTTCTGACGGCGAGCTCGCACAAGCTGATCTTGGCCGTTGGCGACATCAGTGGAAAAGGGATTTCCGCGGCGTTATTGATGGCGACGATCCACTCGGCGGTTCGCGCCTACAGTGTGGAGAATCTGCCGCAGATGCGAGAGCCGGTTGCCGTGGGCGCGGTCTCTGGGGCAGGCAGGGTGATGGCGGCGTGGCCCGAGGGGGTGGAAGTTTCTCCTGGAGCGCTGCTCAGTCTGCTGAACCACCAACTCTACGAAAGCACTCCGCCGGAAAAGTACGCCACCCTTTTTCTTGGGATTTACGACGGGCGCTCGCATCATCTGACTTACAGCAATGGCGGACACCTGCCGCCAATCCTGATCGGCAAAGATGGCGCCATCCGCAGGCTGGAGGCCGGGGGAACGGTCGTCGGGCTCTTCGACAATATGTCGTACGATGAGGGCTCGGTCGAGATGCACCCCGGAGAAATTTTCCTCGCCTACAGTGACGGTGTGACCGAGCCGGAAAATGACTTCGGCGAATTCGGAGAGCAGCGCCTGATCGATTTGGTCCGCGACAACCGCGAACTCCCGCTTCCGCAGATCAGCCAGATCGTAACCATGGCCGTCGACACCTGGATCGGTGACAACGAACAGCCGGACGACGTCACCCTAGTTCTAGCTCGCGCGCGGTAAAGTAGCGCCGGCGTCCCGCCGGCTGTCGTGCGGGCATTCCCGCCCGCACTGCCGGCACTACAATGCTCGTAAGTTCTTTATCGAATCGCCCACCTTCAAATCCTCTGGCGCTTCCACCGCCCTTGCCTGAATAGAATTGCGCTGGCGCCGGCGATGGCTCCCTCGGCAATCACAATCGCCCAGAACGCTCCTTTCGATTGCATATGCATCCGAATCGCCAGCCAGTAAGCCAGCGGAATCTCCAGCAGCCAGAAGCCGAAGAAGTTCACGATGGTCGGAGTAATTGTGTCACCCGCGCCATTGAAAGCCTGAAGCATCACCATGCCGTAGGCGTATCCAATGTTTCCGCAGCTCACGATGCGCAGGCAGGAAGCAGCCAACGGAACGACCGCCGGATCACTCGTGAATAGCCGAACCACCGGCTCCGCGAATAGAACGAAGAGCACTCCCACTCCGCCCAGAAAGAACATGTTGTAGAGTCCGGTACGCCACACAGCGGCTTCCGCACGCTCCGGCTTCTGCGCGCCAAGATTCTGCCCAACCAGCGTGGCTGCGGCGTTACTCAAGCCCCACGATGGCAAGATCACGAAAATAACGATGCGGATGGCGATGGTATAACCCGCCAGCGCGGCAGCGCCGAAGATGCTGATGATGCGCACAAGTCCAATCCAACTCGTATGCGCAATTGCAAACTGCAGAATGCCCGTCAGCGACACTCGGACCAGACGCGACAACACGTCGAAGCGCACACGAAGCTGCCGCACCAGAATGTGAATGCGCTCCGTGCCTTTCAGCAGACGATAGAACTGGTAGATCACGCCGATGCTGCGTCCAATGAATGTCGCCAGAGCCGCGCCCGTTACACCCAACTTCGGAAACGGTCCCCAACCGAAGATCAGGCAGGGATCGAGCACGAGATTGATGATGTTTGACACCCACAGCAGGCGCATGGCGATCGCCGCATCTCCCGCACCACGAAAGATGGCATTGTTCAGAAACAACAGCAGGACCGCACAACTGCCGCCCAGGCAGATTCGCGTGTATCCGCTGCCCACCGCGACGATCTCGGGAGTGGCGCCCATTAACTGCAAGAGGCGCGGCGCCAGGATCAGGCACGGCAGCCCAATCGCGAGGGAGACAATCAGACCGAGTGCAATAGCCTGCACCCCGGCGACAGCGGCAGCTTCAGGGTCCTTCTCTCCAATGCGGCGCGCGACCATCGCGGTGGTTGACAGACTCAGTCCCATGCCCACCGCGAATACCAGGCTCAGCATCGATTCCGTCAGTCCGACCGTAGCGACTGCGTTGGCGCCCAGGCGGCCCACCCAGAACACATCCACCACGGCGAAGAGCGACTCCAGTACCATCTCCAAAACCATGGGCACGGCCAACAGGAGAATGGCGCGGTTCAGACTGCCCGTGGTGTAGTCCTGATGAGAGCCGCGAACGGCCTCCACCAATGACGACCATAGAGAACGCTGCTGCAAAGCAGCGGTAGCAGTTGCTTCCATAACAACCTTGGCCTTCCGCAACTGCGTCTGAAGAAATCCTCGGAAACGAGTTGCACTTAGAACAAGCGATGAAGATGCGATCAGGGAGCCCGCGAGTCGCGAGCCAAACAGGATGGCGAATTAACGAGGCTTAAACATGGTGTTCCTCTACGTGGATCGTATCGACTTCCGTCCCCACAGAGCCGACTTGCTATTGCGGAATTTTACCTCAAGGTTTTGGTCTCTGCCAAATCATATGAGACAGAGGTTGTTCCTACAACCTTGCTCACTCCGGCTCAGTAACCCACAAAGGCTGGCCTCCCAACGAGTGGTAGAACCCCCATCCTGCCAGCACTACGACGCTCAGTAGAGCGAGGATCGATGTCGTCATATACCACGAAGATAAGTCCGCGGAGAACGGGACATTCGCCATCAGATTGACGGTGAAGATGGCGCACGCCAGAGGCACCAGTCCAAATCGCAGGACGATCAGTACTGCAATCGCATAGACGAGAATCTGAGCGGGTAGTTCCACGGAAGTGTACGTACTGGTCAGAGAGCGCGGTACCGCAAAGATCGCGACAAACACGATGGCTGCAATCCATTCCTTGCGCAGCAAGACTTTCAGCCCGAACAGCAAAAAGAAAAAGGCCAACGTACCTTGAATGGACTGTGGCCACTGCTGCAGCCATGCCCCCATCGCATGGCGTCCACCCATCAAAATTTCAGTTGACGACAGCCCGGGAGAAGCCCCCATGTGCATCATGGGAATGTAGCGGATCTGGAAGATCAGAATCCAAATCACCCCCAGAAACACGCCGAAGAGAATGTCGCGGCCTACCAGCGGATCGCGCACTTGTCCGGTCAACAACCGACTCCAGGAAATGATGGTCTGCGGCCAATGACGCCTGACCCATGGCTCGACCGCTAAATACAGAAGCCATGTCACGCTTGAGACAAAAAGGCCGGTGCTGACCGCAATGACCAGAAGGCCGATCGCGTCACCCGCGCTCCCAAAATGCGTGCGGCAAAGAAACAAAGCCATTTCCAGCGCGAATATCACCGACGCCAGGCGAAGAGCGCCTTTCCGATCGCCTCGTCCCTGCCTGTAATTTCTCCGGGCCAGGAAGATCGCACCAGCGAGTAGAGAGCCTAGAGATAGCAGCCCGATGATTTTGCTGATTTGCTCGCCAAGGCTTTTTTTCTCGGCGATCGTCATGCGGTTAAGCTTGGTCCAGTCGCCGATGAGTGAAAAGAAGACGGGCTTGCCATGAAACGCCGCTGCTTCGATCCGCAAGGGACGAGTCGTACCGGGCCAAGTGCCAGTCCATGCCATGCGTGCGTCGGATTCAGCGAGCGAAGTCCAGATGGGTTGAGTCGGCTGGAACTTGGAGGGATCGAGGCCGGCGGCGGTGAAAAGTAGATTCCAGTCGAACGGTGCGACTGGCGGGCCTGCGCTCGCCTTGTCGTCTTGCTTCTGCGGGGGGATCGCCTGGAAATAGGTCAGCCGTCCCTGCGGGTCGAGTTCCAGATTTATCATGCCCGAACGAACAGTTGGCGGATCGGTTCTGGTCACGATCCCCGGTGTCAACTGTTGATCACGAAAATCGCTCGCCACGAGGGGGTCAGGACTCTGCCGGTACCAATATTGCAGCAGGGAAGGGCGCGCTGCGATCACGGCATCCCATTTTGGAGGCTTATCGCTTTTCTCGACGTAGTCCTGAAAGTCGCCGTCGTATTCGAGATCGAAAGCACTGTCGGTCGGGCGGCCTTCGTAGCCAAGGCGAGCGATGATCTCGCGGGATTTTTGGGTCAGAATTTCAGGAGTCAGATCTAAGCCCATTTTTTCCAAACCGCTATAGTGGATGCTCAAAAATACGACGAGGGCCAGGCCGAGCAGCACCGCGGCGAGACAGGCAACGGCAGCACGTGGACGAAGGCCCGCAGTTTCGCCGGAGGCCGCGACCAGTTGCGGCGAGGGAGTTTCGCCGGCTGCGAGTGCGGCGGCCAAGGGATCGCCTCCCGGCAACGCGGCTGCAACAGACAGAGCCGTGGCGGGACGGCTCGAAGGTTCGGTTTCCAGGCATCGCAGAATCACCTTCTCCACGATCGGGTCAAGATCTTTCACCACCGAGGATGGACGGCTGGGAGTGCGGTCTCCTCGCGCGTGAAGAACCTTCGCCGGCGACTCGGCGAAGGCACGCTTGCCGGTAAAAACTTCGTATAGCACCAGCCCGAGCGCGTAGATGTCGCTGCTCGTCGTGACTTCTTTCCCGGACAATTGTTCGGGAGCCATGTAGGCGGGAGTTCCGCTGCGGATTTCGTTGCCGCGGATATCGTCGGCGACACCGGCGAGACCGAAATCGGTGATCACAACCTGGCCGCGACCGTCGAGCATAATGTTGGCGGGCTTCAAGTCGCGATGCAGCACGCCCTTAGCGTGAGCCGCAGCGAGTCCGGCACAGAGCTGTCGCGCAATGTCGAGCGCCTTGTCGGGAGGAAGACGGCCAATGCGGCGGAGCAGGGAAGCAAGGTCTTCGCCATCGACATACTCCATGGTGAAGAATGTTTGACCATCGACGTCGCCGACGTCGTAGACGCGGCATACATTGGGATGCGAGACACGACGCGCGATCCTTACTTCATTGCGAAAGCGTTCGAGCAGGCTTTCATCGCCGGCCGCCTCATCGGGCAGAAACTTCAGCGCAACGGCCTGTCCGAGAGTGAGATCGTCCGCCCGGTACACCTCGCCCATGCCACCTTTGCCCAGGAGTGCGATGATGCGGTAGCGCGATGCCACCAGCCGGCCCGGAAGGAAGCGTCCTTCGTTCAACAGGTATTCGGCGGAACTCGAAGCCCGGGAGGATGACTTCGATGAGGGCCGGGGCGGCAAGGGTGAAGAGGCGGTGGCGAAATCGAGCGTCGCCATGTCGTCCGTATTCGGGATCGGGGTACCGCAGGCGGAGCAGAAGCGCACGTTGTCCGATAATGCGGTGCCGCAACTTGAACAGTGAGCCATGAAAAATTCCCGCTACAGTCTAACTCAGACGTCGGGCCTCAGACTTCGGACCTCACACTTCGAATTCGACACCTTTTCAGTGAGGGCTGCGGCCCGACCTCCAAGGTACATTTTGTTACCATCCAAGCGATGACTTCACGCTGGGGGCCCAAGCTGCGGGATCCTCTTTTCCTGCTGTGTTTGACGGCGGGACTGCTGGCTTTCGTGGTGCAATCGGGCGAGGTGGGTACGGCCGATACGATGCATCGGCTGCAGACAACCCATTGGATCTGGACTTCGCAGCCGCAAGTCTTTCCCAATGAGTATCCCGAGTTTGGATTGCACGGGCGCGGAGGTCACATCTTCAGTTGGTATGGGATCGGGCAGTCTCTGCTCATGCTGCCGGCGGATATCGTTGGCACCTGGATCGCAAGCTGGCACATCTTCGCTGAATATCAAGATGATCCCGCCGTCCGCAGCATCATCGTTAGTTACACCACTAACATTCTATTGAGTGTGCTTACGGTGCTGATTGCGTTCCGTCTGCTCCGGCAATTGCGATTTAGTGTGAACGAGGCTGTGCTCGGCGTTCTGTCTCTGCTGTTCTTAAGCACCCACCTGCATTACACGCAGAACATGCAGGAAAACAACTACATTATGCTGCTGACGTTGACTGGATTTTCATTCCAGTACGAGTGGCTGCGCAGCGGCAATGTTCGGGCTCTCCTCCTCGGTTCTGCAGCACTGGGACTGAACCTTCTGACTCGCGTCACCACGGGTCTTGACCTGATGGCTGCTGGATTCTTCCTGCTCGCGTTGCTCTGGTTTGAGCACGCGCATGGTCGCACGCTCTGGGAGCGAGCGGTGACCTACTGCAAGATCAGCGTTCCCATCTATGCGTTCTTTGCGATCATCGAACGGCTTTACAACTTCTATCGCTTCGGGTCGTTGACTCAAACTTACATTCCGATTTTTGCGCGGGAGTCACGCTTGCAGGACCCAACGCTGCCGGCTAACTTTCCCTGGAGCACTCCGTTTCACGAGGGAGTGCTGGGCGCACTATTCAAGCCCGAGAAGTCAATCTTCCTTTTCGACCCGATGCTTGTGGTTGCGCTGGTTCTGCTGGTTCTTTTGTGGAAGAGACTCGATGCCGAAGTGCGCGCCTACGCAGTGGCGTCGCTCCTCCTTCTTGGAGGGTATATTTGCTTTTACGCGCGCTACACGTACTGGGCCGGAGACTTCGCCTGGGGAGACCGCTATGTCTCCACGGCAGTCGAAATGGTGGCACTCGTTGCGGTGCCCTTGCTGGTACGTTTCCGCTCGACGCTAAATCCGTGGATATGGCGCGGCGCCCTTTTCCTCATGGTGATCAGCCTCCTTATCCAAGTCGCATCGCTGGCGTTCTGGTTGCCACTCGAGATCTACCAGATGGAGACGCTGGGCCATCCTACGTTCGTGATTGCGCTACGCTTCAAGAACATCGCCGCCTTCACGCTCGGCAAAATGGACGCGTGGGGGTTGAACACTGACGACATGTCCTACGATCAGTGGGACTATGTCCACATCACGACATGGAATTTCTTCCCCTTCCTCCTGCATCGGGTGGGAGCCGCACCGGGTTGGGTTGTGGGAACGGTGTTTGCCGTGTGGGGTGCAGGTCTCGCCGCGCTATGCTCCACGTTGATACGGTTGCGAAACCTGCTCATGGATCAAGCCAGCTCCGGGTAAGTAACGCAATTCGACATCTGCGCAATCGGCCACCAAGAGCTCTTTGTTACTGCTCGCGGAGGGTGCGCATGGGGTCCACACTTGCGGCGCGCAGCGCGGGCGCGAGTGCCGCGATCATCGAAACGAAAATCAGCAGAAATGTCACGCCGAGAAACACAGACCGATCCAGCGGCGCGACTTGAAACAAGGTATCCCTGATAAGTCGGCTCGCGAAGACAGAAGCGATTGCGCCGACCCCAGTTCCCAGGCAGGCGAGGAGCAGTGCGCGGCGCAGCACAATCCGCAAGATATGGGTGCGGGACGCTCCGAAGGCCATTCTGAGACCGAGTTCCCTCACTCGCTGCGAGACGACGTAGGAGAGAACGGCATAAAGCCCGAGTGCCGACAGCAAGAGAGCAATGGCGGCGAAGCCTGAAACCAGGACGGCTTCGAAGCGCGGCTGTGCAGCCTGCATTCGTATGCTTTCGGCAAAGGTGCGATAGCTAAAGACAGGATGATCGCTGTCCATTGCGGCGACGATCTTGCGAACTGTGTTTTCGTAGGCGCCGGGATCTCCGACGACTCGCATCACGATCAGCGTCCGCTGGTGACTGGGGTCTTGGGCATAGGGCAGGAAGAACTGCGGCTGATAGGGATTCCACATGTCTTCGACCCGGGTGTCGCCGACAATTCCGACAATCTGCCGTGCGATGACCGGTTCGCTCGTGTGGTCAAACTTCGGAGTGAAGTACTGGCCGATCGGATCTTCGTTGGGGAAATACTTTCTTGCGAACGCTTGATTAATGACCGCCACAGGCGAGGCTTTTGGATCGTTATCATGCGGCGCGATCGTGCGCCCACGAAGTAGGGGAATCGAGAGGGTTTCAAAGTAGCCCGGCATCACGACGCCGGACCCAGCGTCCGGAAGATGATCGGGCGTGGTTGGATGATTTGCGATGGTGAAGTTGGCATAAGTGCCCGGTCCCCAGAGAATGGGCAGCGGATGTCCGGCGCTTACTCTTTCAACGCCGGGGATCGCCGCGATGTCTGGGAGGAGTCTCTCGATGAAGTGGACCTTCCCTGGGGCGGGGAAACCCTTGTTGGTCAATGCAATGTCGAAGTAGACGGTGCGTGCGGTATCGAAACCCGGGTTGATCTGAATTACGTTGAACATGCTGCGGATGAGCAGTCCAGAGCCGATAAGCAGTGTGAATCCCAGAGCGGTCTGTGCGACGATCAGCGCATGATGAAGCCGGTTGTGATGGTGTCCGGATGTGGTCGTAAATCCGCAATCTCGCAGGGCAGTCGCGGGATCGGATTTCGACATTCTCCACGCGGGGAGCAATCCGAAGATAAGTGAGGTGCAGGCGGAAAGTAAGGCTGAGAATGCCAGCACTCGGCCATCGATAGCAATGTTGTACAACCGCGGCAGATCTTTGGGAATCAATTGGAGTCCAGCGCGCAGCAGCGCGAAGGATGCGAGGATGCCAGTAGCCCCGCCTGCCAAGGCAAGCAGCAACGCTTCCACCAAGAGCTGACGCACCACACGAAAGCGGCTCGCACCCATTGCGGTGCGCAGGGCCACTTCCGGCCGACGCCCGTTCGCACGAGCCAGCAACAGCCCGGCAACGTTGGCGCAACTGATGAGCAACACGACACCCACCGCCGCGAATAGAAGGGAGAGAGCCGGACGGATATCGGAAATCTCTGCGTCGAGCAATGGAATGATCGCGACGCCCAGACGGTAGCGATCTTCGGAATATTGCTGAGCCAAGCCGATCTGGATCGTGTTCAGTTCGGCGAGGGCTTGGTTGATGCTGACTCCCGGACTTAGGCGCCCGACGACGGAGAGTCTGTCCTCCTCCCGGCGTGAAGTGCCCGGATCAGGACCTTCGGCGTCGATCGCGTAGGTGGACCAGAAACTGGATGGCTTGCCGACAGGATAGTGGAAGCCAGCTGGCATGACTCCAACGACAATGTACGGTTCATCACTGATCTTCACCGTCTGACCGATGGCGTCGGGCGATGAACCGAAATCTGAGACCCACAGTTCGTGACTGAGAATGGCGACGCGATGCCCGGGCAACTTCTCGTCCTCGGTGAATGAGCGGCCCAGCGCAGGAGCTACCTCGAGTGTCGCAAACAGATTCGCGGAGACGCGGCCACCTTCCATGACTCGAGCGCCTTCGCCATTCGCCTTGCTGAAAAGGCGGTAAATGTCGTCGTAAGAAGCAAGCGACTCGAAGCTGTGGGTTTGGCGGCGCCAGTCAAAAAAGTTGGGATAGGAGTTGCCCGTTTCATTGGCAGCGCCGACGTTGCTGGGAGCGGTTCCCGGCGGGAATTCGAGAGTGTCGATCGCGACCAATCGGTCGGCATGAGGGAAGGGGAGCGGTCGCAAGAGGATTCCATCGACCAGGCTGAAGATGGCGGTGGTCGATCCAATGCCGAGAGCCAGCGTGAGTACGACCGTTACGGCGAATCCCGGACTGCGGCGGAACTGGCGGACCGCGAAAGCCGCGTCCTGAATTACCGTCCCTATCATTGCGAGATTATGACAGCGGATGCTGGAAGCGCACAGTCCAATCCTTTATTCCACCGTCACTGATTTGGCCAAATTCCGGGGTTGGTCCACATCGCACCCACGCCGCACCGCGATATGGTAAGCCAACAACTGCAAGGGGACGATCTCCAGAATCGGCAATAATTCCTCGGGAGCCGCTGGTACGTAGATCACGTGGTCTGCCGCTTCCTTGATTTCTTCGTCTCCCTCGGTAGCCAGCGCGATTACCACGCCTGAGCGGGCCTTCACTTCCTTCAGATTGGAAATCGTCTTCTCATACCGCAGCACCGATCCGGGATTGTTCACGTCTTTCGTAGCAATCACGACAACGGGCAGGTTTTCGTCGATCAGTGCGTTGGGTCCGTGCTTCATCTCGCCTGCAGGATATCCCTCGGCATGGATATAGGAAATTTCCTTCAGCTTGAGTGCGCCTTCCAACGCGATTGGATAGTGGATGCCCCGTCCCAGGAACAGAAAGTCATGAACCTTCTGATAGCGTTTAGCCAGTTCGTCACAAGCCTCATCCTGAGTGAGAACCGTTTCCAGCTTCGCTGGAATCTTCGTCAGTTCCAGCATGGCGGCTCGCGCTTCCTCAGGCTTCATCACTCCCCGAACTTGCGCCAGGTACATGGCGAAGACATAGAGCGCGGTCAGTTGTCCCGTAAAAGCCTTCGTAGAAGCTACGCCGATCTCGGGCCCGGCGTGCGTGTAGATGGTGCCCGCAGCCTCACGCGTGATCATCGATCCGACCACATTGCAAACAGCCAGCGTCTTTGATCCTTTGGCCTTGGCCTCACGTTGTGCCGCGATGGTGTCGGCGGTCTCGCCTGATTGGGAAATCACCAGCGTGATCGTATCGGGATCGACGATGGGATTCCGGTAGCGCCACTCGCTGGCATAATCAACTTCCACGGGTACACGCGCCAGCGTCTCGATCATGAACTTCCCCGCTTGGCCGGCATGCCAACTCGTCCCGCAGGCGATGATGTTGATCTTTCCCGCAGCCCGGAACTCTGCCTCGCTGATCTCCATCTGGTCGAGGAAGATGTGTCCGGTATCCTGCGAGACCCGGCCCAGCGCTGTATCGCGGACGGCGCGCGGCTGCTCGTAAATTTCCTTGAGCATGAAATGCTTGAAGCCGCCCTTTTCCGCCAGAATCGGATCCCAGGTCACATGCTGGATCTGCCGCTGCACGGGCCTTCCATCAAAGTCGGAAAGATGAACGCCGTCGGGCGTCACTACGGCCATGTCTCCATCCGCCAAAAAGAAAATGTCGCGCGTGTGATAGAGGATGGCGGGTACGTCTGACGCCACGAAGTACTCGTCATTTCCCAAGCCGATCACTGCAGGTGGGCCGTTGCGTGCCGCGACAATTTTGTTGGGATCGTCTGTCGAAATTACCGCTAGCGCAAAAACTCCGGTGAGTTGTTTGACCGTTTGACGCACGGCGTCTTCCAGCGAAGGGCGCTTACCGTTTCCCGAACTGGCGGAATACTTCTCCACCAGGTGGGCGATGATCTCGGTATCGGTTTCGGTCGTGAACTTGTGGCCTTCCTCGGTCAGCTTCTTTTTCAAGCTGAGATAGTTTTCGACGATCCCATTGTGCACGACCACGATCTTTCCAGTGCAGTCGCGGTGAGGATGGGCGTTTTCTTCCGTCGGACGCCCGTGGGTGGCCCAGCGCGTGTGACCAATGCCATAGCTGCCATTTAGAGGTTTTAGGCGGATGGCTTCTTCGAGATTACGCAGTTTACCTTCGGCGCGCCGCAGCTGTAGACCGTCCCCGTTGCCGGCCACAGCGATTCCCGCTGAATCGTAGCCGCGATACTCCAGTCGCCGCAGGCCCTCGATGATGATGGGAACTACACTCTTCTTGCCAACGTAGCCGACAATACCGCACATGGAATGACCTCAAAGGATTTCCCAAGTCGAAACTTTACTCGGCCAGGGAGAAACGGAATTCTTCAATGACGGGATTGGTCAAAACCTCGCGGGCGATGCGCTCGACCTCGGCCTGCGCCTCGTCGCGCGACAGACCCCCGTCCAACGTGAGCTCAAAGTACTTTCCCTGGCGCACGCTCTCCAAGCCCTTATAGCCCATTTTCTTAAGTGCGCCCTGAATGGTTTTGCCTTGGGGGTCGAGAACGCTCTTCTTGAGAGAAACGTAGACGTAGGCTGTCATAAAAAAAACATTATACGTGACGGTCCCGATTCAACCGTAGACTCTTCTCCTGGGATCTGCGAGTTCAGACTCTAAGACCGGCAGCGGACCAATTCAGGTCTTCAGGCTGTTCAATTTCTCGTCCAAAGCGGCGAGTGAGTCCTCCAACTGCTTGCGATGCCGAGGATTCTGACTCGCTTCGAGTTGCTGGAGCACTCGCTGCCGCGACAGGCGAAGGCTCTCCTTTTCCCGCCACCGCGCCGCTGCCTCCGGGCTCATCGGGGGGTTCCGGTTGGCCGATTTGTCGGTCGCTTCCGCCTGCTGCGCCTCGACCGATTTGCTCTCCCATCCTCTGGCCACGGCCTTCATTATAGTTGGGGTCTCTGCTCTTGGTCCGCAAGGCATAAGCAGACTGCCGAGCGAAGCCGCAGGTGGCCTCAAAATTTCCGGAAAACGTAACAGCCGTGCAACCTCCCCATGACTGCTTGACTGAGGGTGTACAATCGCCCCGCTCGATTCGTCCCACGACCGTCCTTGAGGGGGAGACGGCAGCAGGAGTGTCTCTGTACCCCTCAAGCGCCTCACGCTTGAAAACTAAATCTACGTGCCCTTGTGCGACCATGGGTAGTGGCGAGGGTGTGTCCCGATCTCATCGTTATCCTTTTTGCCTCACGCCGATTGCGGCGACGGACTAGCTGCAACTTATCAGCTCGATCAGTATGTTGACGGGCAATTCCCGGCCTTGAATTCAGGGATTGACGGATATCGAAAATCTAACTTTCGTGGTTTGATGGCCTTTGATGCCGGGTCATACCAGGGAGGGGCCGCTCGTAATCGAAAGCTGACTGCGAACCAGGCGGTGGTATTGCGGAGCGAGGTTTCCAGCCATGCTGTATGACCCTTTCGCCTCGAGTTCCAGCGATGAGAGCCCGTTTTCGCACCCCGAGGCCCTGAACGAGCCCGAGAAGCTGCTGGCCGCGTATTTTAGTTCCTCCACGGTTGGCCTTAGCATCCTGGATTCTGAACTGCGCTATCTCGCCATCAACCATACGCTCGCTGCCATGAATGGCATCCCTGCCTCGGAGCACATTGGAAAGACGGTTCGTGAGGTTTTGGGAGATTTTGCGGACGAAGCCGAGCCGAGGCTTCGCCGCATACTTAAGACCGGGGAGCCCGCAAATTTTGAGATCTCCAGCAAACTCGCCCGTCGAGAGGATGTCGGGCATTGGATTCTGCACTACCTGCCGATTCACGATGAAAATGGAGCGGTCAGCCGAATCTGTGCGGTTGTCGTGGAAATTACGGCGCAAAAGGAGATGGAGCAATCGCTCAGGGATGTCGGCGGCAAGCTGCGCAAAGAAATGAAACGCTTGCAGGCTTTGCTGGATGTGAGCGGGATCATTGCCTCCAACTGGAATCTGCAGGAAACCTTTCCGCAAGTCTCCGCCTGCATTCGCCGGGTTCTGAATCACGAGTATGCCGGCTTCGAAATACACGATCCCAGCACCGGCCTGCTCGTCCGCCAAGCCGAGGACTTTCCGATGGGCCGAGGTTCGATTTCCACAATGCCCATCAGTCCGAACAATAGTCCCGGGGGCAAGGCCTTTCGGGAACGCACATCCTTGATCTTCTCGAAGGACGAGTTACTCGAATTTGAGGCTGAAATCGCAAAGAACTTTCTTTCGGAAGGGATGCAGACACTGTGTTGCGTTCCGCTCTCTCGCCCCAAGGGTGCTTTGGGAGTTCTGGTACTCGGCAGCACTCGTCCAGAAGCGTTTCAGCAGGAAGACGTGGCCTTGTTGAATCAAGTTGCTGCGCAACTTGCCATCGCCATGGAGAATCATCGAGCAGCGGCTGAGATCGAAACCCTCCGGTAGCGCCTGGCGGAAGAGAAGAAATACCTTGAAGGAGAAATTCGTTCCGAGGGCCGCTTCACCGAATTCGTCGGCGACAGCCCTCCTCTGCAAAAAGTGCTTGACCAGGTGGCCACCGTAGCTCCGAGCAATGCCACCGTCTTGGTCTTGGGTGAGACCGGCACCGGTAAAGAACTAGTCGCCCGCGCGGTTCATCGCATGAGCCGCCGGCGCGAAGCCCCCTTCATCAAGTTGAACTGTGCTGCCATTCCTACCGGGCTGCTGGAGAGCGAGCTGTTTGGCCACGAGAGGGGCGCTTTTACCGGCGCCGTCAGCCAGAAGGTCGGCCGTATGGAATTGGCAAACGGCGGCACCTTATTTCTCGACGAAGTCGGTGAAATTCCCCTCGATTTACAGCCCAAGCTTCTGCGCGTTCTTCAAGATCAGGAGTTCGAACGCCTGGGCAGTAACCGCACCATCAAGGTGGACTTAAGGCTAATCGCGGCGACGAATCGCGATCTGCCCCAGCGGATTGCTCAGAATGAGTTTCGTAGCGACCTTTTCTACCGGCTCAGTGTGTTTCCCATCCGCATGCCGCCCCTGCGCGAACGCCGGGAGGACATCCCGCAACTCGTCCGGTATTACGTTCGAAAGTTCGCTCTGCGCATGGAGCGCCATATCGAAACCATCCCCAAAGAGACGATCAAGGCCTTGATGGAGTGGTCCTGGCCGGGCAACGTTCGCGAACTCGAGAATTTGATGGAGCGATCGGTCATTCTCAGCACCGGCAGCGCTTTGCACGTCCCTCTGTCGGAACTGCGCCCCGAGCCCCGGCCTGCCGTTGCGCTATCGGATGGCCCTGATAACACCCTGGATAACGCGGAGCGTCAACACATCATCCGTGTGCTTGCTGAAACCGGAGGCGTGCTTTCGGGGCCTGATGGCGCTGCCACTCGCCTCGGACTGAAGCGCACCACGCTGCAATCCAAAATGCAGCGGCTAAAGATTACGCGTAAGGACTACCTCGGATCCTGACGCGACCATCTCAGATCTCTCAGCCGCCTCGACCTGTTTGCGGACATCGCTGAGTTAGGCAACCAGACCGATGTTTGCCGCATAGTCAAAAACTGACGACTAATCGGCAGTTTGCCGATGTGTCGACCTTCTCCAGGAACAGTCGGTTGTTTCCACTTTCGGAACTCGTTCCAAACAGGGAAGTTCCTGCGTTGCGTGCCGCTCCCATTTTCGGAACGTCACGTGCACAGTCTCTGACTTACTCTGCTTCCGGCCATTCAGCAAACCTCCCAGGCGCAGAGCGGGCCCTGTTCTACTCGAATGAAACTGTCGGCATAGCAGCCGGCCTTATGGAGCCATTGAAGTGCTAGTCAGTAAAGCTCTTGTTGTTAATTCAACCCCTTCTGGGAGCCTCCCTGACACAGTCGTCCCCGCCCTGAAGAATCATCGAGGCTTAGGAGATCATTCCGGACTGTCTACCGGGTGGAGTTCATCGCGAATGGAGGTCGAATCAGCGCATGAAAACCCAAATGTTCATGCGGACCTCGCTCCGCTACCACTTACGCAGGAGATCGATCCTTTCTACCTGTTCGCCTGCCATCTTGAGTGGGAGGGGTCCGAAGAGCCGAGCGCGGCCTGGGAATTGATCGCGGCCTCTCGCAGTTCCCATGAAGAAACCCGGGCGCATGCCCGCGCTCTACTCGCCAGTTCGCGCCACATCGGTTCCACGAGTGGCGGTTCAGGATGTGTCATGAAGGTAAGACGGGCTGCTCCCACGGAGACAAATATGAAAGTACCCTACGACCTTGACATCATCGACAATTGCGCTGAGTGTACTCAATCCAGCCCGGGCTTCTTTTGCAGCTTGTCCACGTCTGGCCTGGAGGCGCTCAATGAGATCAGCCACAAGAGCGTGCTTCCAGCCGGCGCCATACTCTTCGTGGAAGGCCAGAGTCCGCGTGGGATGTTCGTCCTCTGCTCAGGGAAAGTGAACCTTTCCACCGCGTCGCGCGAAGGCAAAATCCTGATTCTCAAGACCGCCGAGGCCGGGGAAGTGCTCGGACTGAGTGCTGCGATTTCAGGCGCAGGTTACGAATCCACGGCCGAAACGGCCACCCCGTGCCAGTTGAACTATATCGATCGCAAGCACTTCCTCGAGGTCATGCAGACGCATACTGAGGTTGGAATGCACACCGCACAGTGTTTAAGCCGTGACTACAGATCAGCTTATCGTGACATTCACGATCTCGTGCTTACTCGTTCCTCTGCCGGCAAGCTGGCCAGACTCTTGCTCTCACATTCGCCGGCTCAGGCCGAGGATGATTTGGAAACGCGTTTCCGCTCTGTCATGACTCACGAAGAGATGGCGCAGCGCATTGGGGCATCCCGAGAAACCGTGACCCGGCTTTTAGGGGACCTAAAGAAGAAGCAATTGATTCGTCTAGAGGGAGCGACGCTGGTGATCCGTGACCGCATCGCTTTAGAAGCATTGGCGACGTAGCCCTCCCCCCGCGGAGGACGACGCCGGGTTGCGCTGCCTCCATGCTTTTCTGCACGCTACTCCGCCGGCTTCGTTTTGGCGGGGCGAATGGACTTGATTCGAAATGTATTCAGGAACGTTGATCGCTGATTTGGTCGGCGTCGTGGACCGGGCCCTCAGTCGCACGAAGCTTATGAACAAACGTCATGTGGATGCGACCGGTCACAGCGCGGAGTTGCACCCTAACA
This sequence comes from uncultured Acidobacteriaceae bacterium, assembly GCA_963722365.1. GTDB lineage: Bacteria > Acidobacteriota > Terriglobia > Terriglobales > Acidobacteriaceae > Sulfotelmatobacter. The sequence continues at coordinate 527,327 of CAVRLM010000007.1, read as the reverse complement.
TTTGCCATTGCACGCCCGACAGTCTACAGCCCGAACAATTCCCGCAGTCGCTTGGTCTGTGCACGGCTGACTGGAATCTCAGTCTGCTTCTTGTCATCCATGCGCAACTGGTACGAGCTCTTGAACCACGGAACAACTTCGCGGATGCGGTTGATATTTACCAGGTAGGAGCGGTGCGCCCTCCAGAAAAGATTCGCGTCTAGACTGTCCAGCAGTTCCTCCAGGGTCCGGCAGTTGGATTGTCCCTCCATCCCCGCCACTCCTCCGGTCACCACCGTGATCACACCGTCTTCAATCCACGCGTAGCAGATATCCTTCTGGTCCACCAGAAACATGCGCCCGACAGCCTTCAGCAGAACTTTAGAAGCTGGCTGCTTCTGCGATTCAATCATCCGCACCAGCGTCTCAATCTTCTCGGCCGGCAGACCGTCCGCGTCCTGTTTGGCGCGCGCCTTCTGAATGGCCTGCGCTACCCGCTTCTTGTCGAACGGCTTCAGCAGATAATCGATCGCGTTCACTTCGAACGCCTTCACCGCATACTGATCAAACGCAGTAGCGAATACGATCTTGGGAAGTGGAATCTTCTTGTCGAGCAGCTTCTTGATCACTCCGAAGCCATCGAGTCCGGGCATCTGCACGTCGAGGAAAACCAGATCCGGATTGTGTTCCTTGATCAGGTTCACTGCTTCCAGTCCGTTCTTCCCCTGGGCCACAACAATCACATCGTCGGCATTCTTTAGCAAGTAGGCAAGTTCGTCGCGGGCCAGTTGCTCGTCGTCCACGATCACTGCGGATAGGGGCATCGTTGCTCCGGAAATCAGGCTGCTAGATCGAGTATAGTGACCTGAATTTTCCAGCGCAACGAAGCGGGTTTTCTCGGTGCCCCTGTGTCCCGGGTGGTTAGAGATTTCTCCTACTGTGGCCGCTGCATCATGCTGCCCATGTCCATCTTGGTATAGCCGGCAGGAATTTCGAACAGGCTCGCGGGCTGCGGTCCTTCCTGGATGTTTCGCATTTCACCGCCATTGTTCTTGCCCTGCCATTTCACCGGAAACCGCAGCTTCGAATCCAGCCACACAGAACTCGTCTCGCCGCTGGAATTGGTTCCCTCATACTTCACTGTGTTGCGGCCATTTACAGTCTCACTGCCCACTTTGTGACAGGTGCCGCCCTTGTTCCTCTCTAGTTTGAGCCAATCGGAGCAGGCATTCTCCACGTCGCCGCTCTTGAAGAACGCGAACATTCCCCGGTTCTCCATCATCTTCGAGGGCATTTCCATATACATGTGCTGCTTTGCCATCAGGACAACCCAACTCTCCTTGCTGAGATCGAAGATTACCGCACCGCCGCCACGCGATTCGCTGTCGTCCTTCGCGTCGAAACGCATTTTGTCTTTTCCGAAGTAGACCTTGGTAGGTCCCTTGTCCCCTCTCTCGTTGTTTACAACGTCGGCAGAAAACTCGGTCTGTGCGAACGCAAAATTGGCAAGGATCAACAACGCAACGAAACCGGAAATTCGAATCATCAGTCGAAGCACAGGGATCTCCTTGTTAGTATGGCGCCGGATGGCGCACCGCGAATGCGTATGCCTCGGGGGGTAGGCGCAGGAAGCATACCAGAAGCAACTCGTGAGCGACAATGCGCTCGAGGGCGACTAGTGCCCGTTCCGCCCCTGCGGCTTTGCAAAATCTTGCGCGATCCATTTCGACAGGAAGGTGCTCTCGTGTTTCGCGAATCCCAACTTCCGATATATTTCCAGTGCCGCGGTGTTCTGCCGTACGACCTCAAGATGAAGCGTACGCACTCCCGCCGTTCTCGCCTGCTCTTCCAAGAACTCCATCGTCTTGCGGCCCCAGCCGCGCCTACGATATTCCTCCAGCAGGTAGAGTTCGTCGACGAATGCATCCCGCCCGAGCCACTCCAGGCTGTAGCCGAAGCAAAGCACGACGTAGCCAACAGCACCGGCACCGTCGAGAATCAGCCACGCGCGCCCGAGGCCAGGGTCTCGCAATAAATCCAGCAGGGCTACAAGTGCCTTTTGCTCCTCGAAGCCATGCCCGTCGAATGCATAATATTCCCGCATGAAACGCAGAAGAGTGCCGGCATCCGACTCAACCGCCAACCGGAATTGCGGATCGTCACTCATGTGGAAGAGCGGCGCTTCAGCGCCGCGAAAAGTGTCCGGAACTCACCGGATTTGAGTCCCTGAGACAGGCTTCACACCACGTTCTCCAACGCAAGCGCCATTCCCATTCCCCCGCTCACGCACAAGGTAGCCACGCCGCGCTTCGTATTCCGTTTCAGCATCTCGTGCAGAAGCGTGACGGTGATGCGGGTACCCGTGCATCCAATGGGATGCCCGATCGCAATCGCCCCACCATTCACATTCAGTCGCTCGCGATTCATGTTGAGTGTGCGGTCGCAGGCCAGGACTTGCGCCGCGAAAGCTTCATTCAATTCGATCAGGCCGAAGTCTTGCAGGCGCAGGTTATGTTTGCTTTCGAGCTTCCGCAGAGCGGGCACCGGCCCAATACCCATCGTCCGCGGATCCACTCCCGCCGAGGTCACGGCCACGATTCGCGCCAGAGGCTTCAGATTGTTCTGCTTCACGAAATGCTCACTGGCCACAACGACCGCGGCGGCCCCGTCGGTGATTCCGGAGGAATTTCCCGCCGTGATGGTTCCCGTCTTCGAGAAGACAGGAGAAAGTTTGCCAAGCTTCTCCATGCTGGCATCGGCAAATGGATGCTCGTCGCGCGCAAACGTCGTCGCGCCTTTCTTCCCTTCGATCGTCACGGGAACAATCTCCGCGTCAAACCGTCCCGCCGCGATGGCACGTGCGGCTCGGGTCTGCGAGAGCAGGGCAAACTCGTCCTGCTCCTCGCGGGAAATCTTGTACTGCTCGGCCAGCACCTCGGCGGTCTCGCCCATCACCATCTTCGCCAGTGGACAGAAGAATCCGTCGCGGTACATGCCGTCGACCATTTCCTGATTGCCCAAGCGGTATCCCCAACGTGCCCCGTCGAGATAGTAAGGAACCCGCGACATCGATTCCGTTCCACCCGCCAGAATGCAACTCGAATCGCCAAGCAGAATGGATTGATAGGCCAGCGCGATCGACTTCAGCCCCGACGCGCAGGCCTTGTTGACCGTGAAGCCGGGAACCTCCTGAGGCACGCCGCTGCGGACGGAAATCTGCCGCGCCACGTTCGGTCCGCCACCAGCCTGACGCGCGCAGCCGAAGATAGTCTCTTCCACTTGCGCGGCCGCAATCCCGGCCCGCTCCATCGCAGCCTTGGCCGCGACCACGCCCATGTCGGCTGCGGTCAAGGAAGCCATGGTCCCGCCAAACTTCCCAATCGGTGTCCGCACAGCTGACAGAATATAGATAGCCTGCAAGCCCGCACCTCCAAACCTTCGAGTCTAGCAGGATCAAGGTTTGACGATGCTCAAGTCTTTTCGTGCGTGGTCAAGAAACGTTCTAGCCGCGTCAGGCGATTCTGTATCCAACGCAACGCCCTCCTTGCGGACCGGAGTTTTGGAGTCGTCCGGCAAAGCCTCGCCGTAGATGATCATGAGTTCGGTGCGCCGATCCGGAGTAGGGAGATGAAACATTCGCACGCGCACGGCCCTCTTTGGAAAAGCAAGACCGTGCTGCGATAACAGGCGTGCAATGGCTGCTCCGTCCGACGCGGGGTCTTCGATCTGCATCGCCGCATAGTCCGGCCAACTTTTTATGTCGTAGATGAACTGCAGGCCGCCGATGTCAGTTGTGCGATCGGGATGGTAATCGTATGTATAGGTATTCGTGGGAAAGAAATGCTCAAACTGAACCCAATAGAAGCGCTCGATCGCGCCGCTGCTTCCCGCTTTGACGAACAGATGCTGTTCCGCTTCGGCGTTTCCGTAGAGATTTTCCTTTTGTCCTCCGACGTAACGGAAGTCCTTGCCGAAGGTCAACTCGGCTGCCGGCAGTTCCTTCGAGATAATGGTTTGACCGCGTACTTGGCGGAGATGCGGAGGTGTTGGAGCAAGGGCATCCTGATCCGATGCCACCGCTGCGATTAATGCGAGTGAGAGTGAGAAGGTGACACCGACGATGACGAACTGGTTCATTTGCTGCGACTCCTTGAGACTGCACAAATCTTCTCGCGCAAGTTGGACGGCCGCGACCATCTCCGGTGAGCAGCTTCCACCCCTTGCCATTCCGCCTAACCTTCGGCATAATAAGAGTTTGCCTCGATCTTACCGGACTCTTCCGGAACAAGGATAAAGACCTGTGTTAATGATTCGACTGGCGCGCCGAGGTGCGCGCAAACAACCGCACTACCGCATCGTGGTGATTGAGAAGGCGCGCGCCCGTAACGGCCGGCCGGTGGAAGTGGTCGGGACCTACAATCCCCGCACCAATCCCGCCAGCGTCGAGTTAAAGCGCGATCGCGTCGAGTACTGGGTGTCGAAGGGCGCTCAGATGTCGGAGCGCGTGAACAAGCTGTTCACCAAGACTCCGGCTCCGGCTGCTGCCGGGTCCGCCGCCTAAGATTCGCGATTGGGAAGGGCACGACTTGAGTCGTGCCGCAAAAGCCGCCATCAATCGTGGCTTTAGCCGCTGGGGGCTTTGATCCCGGTTCTCTCAATCGCATCGATTTCACCGTGAGAATGCTGAATTATGACTGAGCCTGCTGGAGATGTGCGCGCTCTTGTTGAACTGATCGCAAAATCATTGGTCGACATTCCCGACGAAGTCTTCGTCGAGAAGTTTGACGACGATGTCATTGAACTGGAAGTCGCCGAAAGCGATGTCGGCAAGGTGATCGGGCGCCAGGGACGCACGGCTCGAGCCTTGCGCGCTTTGCTGAGCGCAGCTGGCCATCGAGCCCACAAGCGCTACACGCTCGAAATCATTGAGTAGCGTGGACCGTGAGTTCTGAATCCAAGGGCGAATACATCACCCTGGCTCGCGTGGTGAAGACGCAGGGCCGTCATGGTGAGGTCGCTGCAGAAACGCATAGCGATGTGCCCGATCGATTTGCCGAAGGCATGAAGCTGTTCGCGTTGCCCAAGTCGGAAGAGGCGCGGCGCGAATTGGAAGTAGAAGACCTGTGGCCGCACAAGGGCCTCGTGGTTCTGAAGTTTCGCGGCGTCGATTCAATGTCGGAGGCCGAACTTCTGATCGGATCGGAATTGCAGGTCCCCGCTGCCGAACGCGCCGGCTTGGAGCCAGGCTGGAATTACGTGAGCGATCTTATCGGGTGTACGGTTCTGGATCACACGCGTGAAGTTGGCCGGATCGAAGATGTACAGTTCGGAGCCGGCGAAGCGCCTCTGCTGATTGTTGCCAACGAAGCAGGCAAGAAGTTCGATGTACCGTTCGCCGAAGCGTACTTGGAAGGCGTCGACACAGCGCAGCGGCGAGTGCGTATGAATCTTCCCGAGGGTATGTTGGAAATCAATGCCCCCGTGACGGCAGAAGAAAAGCAGGAACAGCAATCGGAGAGAAAGAAGAGGCAGTGAGCGGTTCCCTTAGTGGCCTCTGTGGTTAAGGGTTTTGCAGGTCCAGATGAAAGCCGATATTCTCACGATCTTTCCCGGCTTTTTTAGCGGACCGCTGGACCACGGAATTACCCGCCGCGCCTGTGAAATGGGCCTGGCCAAAATCGAAGTCCACGACTTGCGGCAGTTCACGCACGACCGGCACCGCACCGTGGATGACCGCCCTTTCGGCGGCGGCGAGGGCATGGTGCTCAAGCCGGAACCGCTCTTTGAATGTTTGGAGTCGTTGCATTTGGCGAATCGCGAAGACCGCCTCGCCGGACGCGCCAAGCAGTCGGTGATTCTGCTTTCCGCACAGGGCCAGCGCTTTACGCAGCAGGTGGCTGCGGAGCTGGCGGCACTGGAACGCATCGTTCTGGTTTGTGGACGCTACGAGGGCGTGGACGAACGCGTGGTCGATTTTCTCGCCGACCGTGAGCTATCGATCGGCGACTATGTGCTCAGTGGCGGTGAGTTGGGTGCTGCCGCAATCATTGAAGCGGTCACGCGCTTGCTTCCCGGTGCAGTCGGCAACGAAGCGTCGACGCGGCAGGAGTCTTTCACTGCGCACGTCGCAAAGGAAGCCTCCGGCGGCGCAGATTCGACCTGCGGTTCGGGCGGACTGCTGGACTATCCGCACTACACGCGTCCAGCGGATTTTCGGGGGATGTCGGTGCCCGAGGTTCTGCTCAACGGCAACCACGACGAGATCCGCCGCTGGCGCCGGCAGCGAGCGCTGGAAAAAACGCTTCGCAACCGCCCAGACTTGTTAGAAGGTGTGGGACTGAGCGACGAAGACGCAAAGATTTTGGCGCGGATCAAGTCAGGCCGCGAGTAGTGAGCAGGTGTTGGGTCTTTGGTGTTCGGTCTTGGGTTCGAGCCTAAGAACGAGCACCCAAGACCTAAGACTAGATTTGAAACGAAGGAAGAAACGACAATGTCAAACCTTATCATTGAAAAACTGCTGGCTAAATCGCAACGCACCGATCTCCCTGCATTCCGTCCTGGCGATACGGTTCGCGTCCACGTAAAGATTAAGGAAGGCGACAAGGAACGCGTGCAGGCGTTCGAAGGCGTGGTCATCAAGCGGGACAATGGTCCGCAGGCCAGCTTCACCGTGCGCAAAATCAGTTTTGGCCAGGGCGTGGAGCGCATTTTCCCGGTTCACTCCAAGGTCATCGACCGGGTCGAACTGCTGCGCTCGTCCAAAGTTCGCCGCGCGCGCTTGTTCTACCTCCGCGGACTGCGGGGCAAAGCCGCACGCCTGCGTGACGTCGAGAAGTCGTAGCCTTCTTCAGGCGCTGGCGTTACGGAACGTTTGCGTCTGGATCTTGTCTTTGAAGGATTGTCTTTGAAGATCGAGAGGAGAGCGCCTGCTCTCCTCTGTTTCATTCCTGCAAAGCTGGGCGTGCGAAGCAGGCTTACGCGGTCGATGCGGCTGGCGACACGGCGAAGCCTTCCGAGTGGTTCTTTCTCCCCTGCTCCGCTTCGTATTCTTTTCGCGTCCCCACAAAAAATTCGATCTTTCCACCTGTTGGAATTCCGTCGCCCGTCGTAAAGATCAAGTGCGAATATCCCCATATACCGCCGTCGCTGGAATTCTGGAATGTCGGTTGGGGATTCGTGAGCAGCGTCGATGTGACCAGTTTACCGTCTCGCGGTACCGTCACAACGAATGCGTCGCCCCGCTTCTCGAGCGGAGGTGCTTCCTTGACTCCCATTTCCAACAGAAAGTCTCCCGTAAAGCCGGAAGGAACTTCCACGACGACCTTCGATGCGGGACCTTTTTTCGAACATCCCGTGACCACCATCAGAACAACAATACAAATCAGCACTAAGCAGGGCTTGCGATTCATCCTTTCACCTCTTGCATTGTTGGCGGAGAACTTCGTGGAACTGATCGGCGCCCAACTGGCACACGCGCCACAATTTCAGTGCCGGCGGCGCTCGATCGAACTTTCAGCGTGCCTCCAATTTCGCGGATGCGCTCGGTCATGCCTGCCAGGCCAACGCCACCTCCTGAACCATCTTCCCGCAAGCTTTGCAGGACTACGGGAGACATGCCATGGCCGTAGTCGGTCACTCGCAGGATCGCTTCGTTGCCCGAGGTGTGCAGACTGACCTCCGCGCGCGTTGCCCCGGAATGCCGGTGCACATTCGTCAGGCTCTCCTGCAGCACGCGAAATAATACCAGTTCGGTCGCTTCTGGCAACCGGATGTCTCCGTCGAGAATATCCAGATGGACACTGATGCCGCTGCGTTTTCCGAATCCCTCAACGAACCAGCGCGAAGCTGAGTTCAGACCTGCCTCATCCAGAAGCGGGGGATGCAAGAGGTGAGAGATGGTTCTCGTCTCGGCGATCGAGTCGTCGAGCATTTTGAGGCAATCAGCGAGCGTCCTGTCGAGCGGATGCTTCGCCTGCAACATCGACATTGCCATTTTCATTGCGGCCAGGTGCTGTCCTACGGAATCGTGCAATTCGCGCGCAAACTTGCGCCGCTCGGCATCCTGCAGGGTTAACAACCGTGCGCTGAGGGCGCGTTGTGCATTCTCGGCACGGCCGCGTGCTTTCACCTGATCCGTCAAGAATTGGTGATGTAAGAGGAACAGGACCAAGGCCAAGAAGAGGCTCGTAATCAGAATGCATTCTATGATTGTGGATGAAGTGCTGACTCGCTTCTGACGCTGAGTGAGCAGTTGTTCTTCCGCATCATTCATGGCTTGCACAATAGAATCCGTCTCTGCCGCGGTAGACACGATTTGCCGATTAATCGCCGCTTGGGCCAGAAGAGTCGATTCTCCACTTCTCTTCAAGCGGATCGCTTCATCCGTGAGAGTAATGCGCCGCTCGGTCAACTCCGCAAGTCTTCGGCCGTTGACCTGTTGCTGCGCGTTGTCCGTAATCAGGCGTTGAATCGAATTTACCGTCGTCCTTACCTGGCCCACTACATCCGCCTGCTGCCCGAGCAGCGCAGGGTCCCCAGAATCGACATATTCGGCCCGCAGTCGGCCTGCCCGGGCGGTCGTCATGACAAATCGAGCCAGGGCGCTTTGAACGTCTCGAGTGTGGTGGACCCATTCTTCGCTGGTGTGTAAGCGGGTGAAAGCCAGGTAGGCGGAACAACTGCTCAGAAGGAGAAAGACGATTGCTGCGACTAAAGCCGCATTTACCTTTCCACTTAAAGTCATTCCCGGCGCGAGGACCCTGCTCGATTGTAAATCAAGAGGTTGCGTAATGTGCGCCAAGACTGAATCGTGCGGCGCTGTCGAGACGTGGGCTTCGGCCGCCAGATTTGGCTTTGGACTATTCTGCGGCGACGGCCAGTGGCTCTGTAACCACTTCCACTTCCACGAAGTCTTCCATCTTCATCGTCCGCAGCTTTCCCAGGACGTAGGTCAGCAGGGGGCGGTCGCCCCTGCGGATTTCCTGAAACTCCACGCCCATCCCAAGATTATCGGTCAGATATTTCACCTGCGCCTTGAGCGCTACGCTGATGTCGAGAATGTTCAGCGTCAGGCGGAAGTCAGTACCGGGCCGCATCCGATCCGCGGCTGAAATGCGGGCGCCATATTCCGAAAGCTCCTGCACTTTACCCGCTACCCGCTGGATGCCGTCGGTGACCTCAGCTTGGCCTTGCACAGAGAAGCGTGGACGACGCCGGCGATTGATATCTGGACGGGCGAGGGTGGGCGCGGTCGCCCGGCGTTGGGAGCCGTCGAGAATCACAGGCTGGTATTGCTCTTCCATCTGTCGCAACTCTTCGTCCCAGGGCGGCCTGCCCTCTACGCATTGCACCGCGAACTGGCCTCGCAAAGAGGAATCAGGATGCCCCGCCCAAATAACCTGGCAGATGGCCTTGTGGCGCCCGCGCTCCATGAGCACCAGATCGCCAACGTTGACGCTGCGCGAACTGAGGAGCCGCGCGCCATGGGGATGGATGTCATAGGTACACGCCATCTCCGTGTTAGTCCGGCCTGGCTGGCCGACGAGACTCCATCGAATTGGGAGAGCCACATGCAGAATTTTGCCGGTGAGCAGTCCGTTCTCTGTCGACGTGTTGGGCTTGATGTTCAAGGTGTTTGCCAGCTTGAAACGATCTGAGGTGAAGTTACCAGTACATGTCCGACCGGACAATGTACGTGAGTAATCCGGCCGAAGGTTACTGGGTTTTATTACCAACGGTGAAAGGAGAGGGCCGGATGGTGCCATGGCCGCGAAACGTGTTTTGGCAGATGCGACTTGCATGAATTTGTGCTCTCGACGAAGATGGTGGACACGTCGCCCGTTCGTTGTGATGAAGTCATCGGGGAAATCGCCGGTACGACAGTTGTCGCCCTCCGCGGCCAAGCTGCGGCTGCTGAAGAAGCTTCGCTGCACCATGCGTTTTGAAAAACAGGCATGGGCGTCGGGTGCGCATCTGGTGGCGGGCGTCGATGAAGTGGGCCGCGGCTCTCTGTTCGGATGCGTGGTCGCAGCGGCGGTGATCCTGGATCCTGGCTACCGCATACGCGGGCTGCGCGATTCGAAACTGCTGCTGCGCGAGCGCCGCGAAATTCTTGCCGAGCGGATTCGTGAACACGCGGTCGCGTGGTCAGTCGCAGCGGTGGATGCCGCGCGCATCGATCAAATCAACATCTATCAGGCTTCGCGAGTCGCGATGCGGGAAGCAGTGATGCTCCTTGCGCCTGCAGCAGATCACCTATTAATCGATGCTGTTCGCATCGACTGCGATCTGGCGCAGGTTCCCATCATTCATGGCGACGCACTCTCGGCTTCGATTGCGGCTGCATCAATCCTGGCGAAAGTAGAACGCGACCGGATGATGCGTGAATGGGACGCGGTCTTTCCGGGATACGGTTTGGCATCGCACAAGGGCTACAGCACTCCGAAGCATCTGGCTGCACTGCGCGAGTTCGGACCGACTCCGCTGCATCGCCAGTCGTTTGCGCCGGTGTGGCAGAATCCTGTGCCGCAGGAGGTCTTCAGATTTATGGAAGAAGATATCCCGATGGAAGAACTGGCGCAGAATGTGTGACTTGGCGAGACTCCCGACGAAATTGTCAGGGTGTTCCCATAGGAACACTTTTATTACGATTGTGTACGTACAAAAATATAATTATAGTGAGTCATATGGCACACAAGAAACGAGTTACCAAGACGCGAAAGCAGGCGGCAAGCGGCAAATCTGCAAACCGCGGCAAGCGGCGTAGAAGCCTGAGCCTGTCGGCATCCGTCGAGTCATCCAAGCGGCCGAGCGTGTCGATGAGCGAAGTACTTGAATTCTACAAGCCAATCAAGAAGCCGGTGACTTTGCGGCTGGATGCCGACGTACTTGCCTGGTTCCGGAGGGACGGAAGGCGGTATCAAACGCGAATCAACAGCGCGTTGCGGAGCATGATGGAGCGCGAGATAAAAAAAGGCTAGGGAATCCGTCTAGCTGGCATCGCGAAGATCCTCAGAATCGTCGTCGTGATTCAAGAAGGCCAATAAGGCGTGGGCCTGGGAAACCAGTTCCGAAGCCACCTGCTGTTTTGACACCACGGCGTGAATGCCTCCGACGCGAGCGAGCCGCTCCACTTCGTTGCCTTCCTCGACGGTAAATAGAATGATCCGCGCAGCCGGCAGGATTTCCATCAGCTGAGGCGCGGCATCGAGCCCGGTCATGAGGGGCATGGAGAGGTCGAGAATAATGAGATCCGGCTTGAGACTTGCAGCTTTTTGCAGCGCCTCAACTCCGTTTTCAGCCTCTCCGGAAACCTCAAATTCAGGCTCCAATTCGAACACCTGCCGAACCATCGAACGGACGGCAAAGTTATCATCGACGATGAGGACACGCTTCTTACGCATAAGCACCCGTTGTGAAAGGCGTTAAGATGCGCAAAACTGGCCGGCTGGCTGTCGCTTATTTATTCCAAAGCGGGATAACCCAGCTTTTCCCGTTGAATGCCGCGCAGAGTGCGTACGGCATCGGCAATGGCTTGCTGCTCCGGGCTATCAGGAGCGCTGCCAGCCAGGGCTTGGGATCGGAGGAAGAGGGCCGCTTCCGCGGCATCCACGCGTTGTCGCAGGGTATGGGGATCCCCGTCAACGAGCGCAGCTTCGAACTCGCGCTGCCAATGTGGGTACTTCATCGTGATCGGTATTGTCTCCTGTTCAGTCATCGGTTTTCTCGGAAACTCCAAGGACTTCGCGCCCGGCTTCCCTTCGACTCAGCGGAGAGCGGTAAGGACAGACTGGTCCAGCGGCTAAATTTGTTGCGTTGACCACCCAAGTCTGTTGGATGATCGAAGCAAGTGTCGGATGAAAACTCTTTCACGTCTCCGCGCGGTCTATCTCCGATTGGTCAGAAACTCGCCCAGGCGGGGCCGAAGCGCCCGAGCGAAATTCGTTAGCCCACCACTTTAATAACTAGAGTGTCGTTCGTGGCCAGAGCTAGTTGACGGTCAGGACGAGTGTGCTGCTATCTCCTCCGCTGGTGCAGCCCACGTCTCCCGAATTTCCGCTGGGCGTGCGTGCTAAAACCTTCACGGAGCCGGGAGCGGAGATCACATCCGTCGAAATCTTCACGGTGAGCTTCTGATCGCTGACGATGGTAGCGGCGAGAGGGACGTTGTTAATGACTACTTGAGTGGCAGAAACAAAGTGGCTTCCGTTCACGATGAGGGTAGTTCCCGACTGCACTTGAGTGAACGTGATGGAACTCGGCGTGAGCGAGCCGATCTGGGGCACAGGCCTGGCGCTACCACACAGTGGGTTCAGCGTGTTGTTGCAGCCGAGAGATCCAAGCGCGAGGAACCCAGTGAGGCAAAGACCGGCGAGAGGCACAGCATGAGCGCGGAACGACATGGGAGACACTCCTTTTTCAATGAATCCCCGTCTAGGTCGGGCAGGGTCTGAGCACGGGGTCGAACCACGGTTTCCCCGGAGGATGCAGTCGGAGGGCCAATGCGGGTTCGAGTGCTTGACGTTTTCGAAGGTGCTTCGTTTTTAGATGGTTAGGGACCGCCGCGAATTTAGAGCCGCATGCGCAGATGGCGCGCTGGTGGCCGAGTTCCACCAAGGGTGGTGGTAATCGGCCAGAGATGAGGATGGGCTTAATACCGATGGGTTGAGCGAGGGAAGAGCAGGGCAGTTGTTTTTAGGTGCGTCTGCGGGGGCGCTCGCTTCGCTTCGCCGCACGGTAAGGGCGGCCGTCCCCACATGGGCATCGCATGCCTACGGTGCAGCGGCAGATGTCTGCGTCAGGCTGGCATTCAACTTGTCTAAAAGTTGCGTGTTATTGGACAAGGCGCGCTGCAGGATTTCTGCTTGTTGTTTCGCCACTGGCCAGTCTTGCGCTTCGACCGCCTCGGTGAGTCCGGGCAGTTCGAGGTGAGCATAGGTGAAGCGGGCGCCGTAGAGAATGTGTTTGAACCATGGCCGGCCGGGGATGCCGTCTGGGTTCAGCCAGTTGCGTTCGACCTGCATCATGCCATGATTCAGCGTGAGGGCGAGTTTGGAGTCGACTGTCCCTGACTTCAGTTTGCTCTTGAGAGATTCATTCAGCTGTTTTCCTGCAGCTTCGAAGTTGTCGATCTCTGTTCGTGCCGCCGTTAGATCGAGCTTGCTCATGTCCTTACCCTTTGCAAGTTCGTTTACGAACTGTCGGACATTGCTCGCATAGCTGGCGAAGTCGAAAGGGAGCAGGTCGGCGTTCGCGAGGCGCAGGGCGGTCACGCCCCACAGTTGGCTCATGAGCGTGTGGTATTTGTAGCCGGGATCGCCGAAGTGGTTCATCCAGTAGAAGTCGTCGTACGCCGAGTGGTAGACGCCGTAGTCTCCGTCGAACTGTAGGCCGATGACAGGCATGCCGACGAAGTTGAGAAAGACCGTGTGATCGGAGCCGCTGCCGATGCGGGTGTCGGCGAGATTTTCGTCAACGACGCCGGAGTCGTTCATCTGGCCGGATTGCGTCCCTTCAGCTTTCTCTCGGGCCACGGTTGCTTTCCATGCATCGTAAAGACTTTTTCCTGAAGGATCCTGCAACGTGTGCGTCGTTTCGGCGAGCATGGGCGCGAGTGAGGCGACGGCCTGACCATGGAAGTTGGGGCCGGAAGTAGCTTCGTCGACATTAAGGTAGGCGACGGCTTTGGCGCGGAGTTCTTCGGCGAACTGCTCGCCCCACTCCGTGGATCCGGTGAGGCCGACCTCTTCGCCATCCCAACTGCAGACCACGAGTGTTCGACGAGGACGCATGCCCTCTTTCGCGAGTTTGCCGAGAGAGCGGGTGAGTTCCATCATCGACGCGGTGCCGCTGGAGGGATCGACGCCGCCGAAGACCCATGCGTCGCGGTGATTGCCCATCACGATCCACTCGTCGGGTAGCTCTGAGCCGCGGATGCGGCCTTCGACGACGTAGTAGGGCTGGGTGCCGTTGTCCATCTCGATCTTAAGATGGACTTTCACGCGTTCGCCGCCAAGGTGATATTGAATCGGCAGCCCCCCCTGCCAAGCTTCCGGAGCGAGCGGTCCGTCGAGATTTTCGAGTAGAGGCTTGGCATCGTGCCAGGAGAGGGGTAACGCCATGATCTTGGGCGCGGAGGTTGCTTCTTCAATCGGAATGCGTTTTGCGCCGGGAACCGAAGCCCAGCCGGGCGTGAGCGGATCGCCGGGCACCATAAAGTCGTAGGTGATGGCGCCGCGCTGGATGTGATACTCAGGTCCCCATGGGCCTTCGGGACCGACCTTGCCTTTCTTGTATCCATCTTCTTGCGGGTCGCTGTAGATCACGATTGCGGCCGCGCCTTCACGTTGTGCGGTGAGCGCCTTGAATCCGCGATAGCTGTACGGATTTGAGTAGCGGACGAGGACGATCTTGCCTTTGACGCTGATGCCGTTCTTGCGCAGCAGATCGTAGTCTTCGGGATTGCCGCTGTGGGCGTAGACAACGGGGGCAGTGACATCGCCAGAGATCGACATACCCAGCCACGCACCGCTGATTGCGGGATTCTTCGAGTCGGGATCCCCGACGAGCGGTGTTTCGCGGAGAGTGGCCTGGTAGTGCGTGGGCGCAATCATCTCTAGCGATGCGGTCTTAGGATTCGTGCCATAGATGTCGTAGCGGTGAATGACGACGTCTTCGAGTCCCTGCTTGCGCCATTCGGCGGCGATGTAGTCGGCGAGTTCGTTGTTGCGCTTGGATCCTGCGACGTGAGGCTCGGCGGTGAAGACGCGATGCTGCCGGCGTTCTTCCTCGGGGGAGGGAATCGATTTGAATTTGGATTCGATTTCGGTTTCGCGGGTGGAGTGGGCGGGAGTGAAGCCGAGGATGGAGGTTTGGGCGTGGGCGAGGAAGCCCGAGAAGGTGAGGAACATCGCAGCACGGACGAAACGAGTCATGACGTCAGCTCAGTTAGAAATTTGACGGCTGGGGAAGCGAAACTGTCTTTCGCCCCGATGGGGCTGATTCATTTTCTTGAACCACCCACGGCTTACGCCGTGGGCTGCATTCTAACGCCGCTCCGCGCCTGCCATTATTTCGCTTTCAGGATTTCGGTTAGCAAGTCTGGTTTGGATTCGTCGCGCACCAGGTGGGGATATTTTTCGCCACCGGTGTAGTTGATGATGTAGGTCTTGTAGTAGTCGGTGTTCTCGACCAGCAGTTCCATTTGCGGGTTGCCGTTCTTCGCCGATTTCAGCGCGTCGCGCAGGACGTCGGCGGAATAGCGGCGGCCATTGACTGCAACCAATTTCATCCCCGGACCGATGCCCGCTTTCGCCGAGGGCATTCCCTCAATCGTGTCAGTAATGGTTCCATCGTCGCGCAGCTCGAGGCCGAGCGAATACGTCGCGTCGACGAAATGGAACATGCCGGAGGCGCCGCTCTCCATTTCGGAGGGTGTATCGGCGTAGGTTACCTTCCACCCGCTGCCCTCAATGCCGCCGAGGGGAGCGCCGGGGCCGTGATTGGTCAGGCGCTCGGTCCAGAAGCCGCGCCAGTCATAGGGTGTGACTTGGTTCAGAGTGTTGACCACATCGTCGAAGGTGTAAGTCTTCAACATGGGGCCGGTACTGGGAGCGCCGTGGAAGAGTTTGCAGAAATCGTCGATCGATTTTGCACCCTTGGTTTGCTGGCGGATGATGACATCGACCCATAACCAGTTCAGGGTGTCTTCCGCGTAGAAGTCGGTGCCACGGCGAATTGAATGCCAAGCTTCCGGGGAGAAATAAAGTTGGGGTGCGGCGTCGGCGGTGTCTTGCAGGTTTCGCCATTCGCGGCCTGGAAGATGATCGAGAGCGGCGGCGGTGAGGGCGAGGTCGTCGCGATCCTGGTCGGCGGTGAGCAATCCGCTGCGAGCGGTGAGCACAAAGCCAAGATAGTTCGTCAGGCCTTCGTAAACCCAAAGCAGATCGTCCTGCATGATCTCCTGGTAGTCAGGCGTTGCGAGGTCGGCGGGGCGGCGGTACTTTCCGTTCCACGAGTGAACATACTCGTGGGGCAGCAAGCTGGCCGATTCTTTCCGGGCGGTGTCGTCGACCAACGAGCGCTCGTCGACACGGCTGTCATCGGATTCATGGTGCTCGAGGCCGAAGTGCGCAACGTGATCGCTGAGAGTGTAGAGGAAGTGGTAGTCGCGGTAGTGGTGTGCTCCGAAAAGTTTCTGAGCCTGCTCGACGAGGCTCTTGTAGTGGTCCCAGACTTCCTGCGGAGGATTGAGCGCGGCCGCGCTATCGGCGGCAATGTCCATCTCGGTGAGAGGATCCGAGGCGAGCGGCACGACTTTCAGGAATTCTCCGGTGATGACGGGTGAGTCGACCAGTGTGGTGAGGGAGACCGTAGCGAATTTGATTTCATTTCCGCTTTGGCTGGTGATGGGCAGCGGCGTGCCGAACTTCCAGCCCGCGGGGAGTTTGAGGCTGGCGGAATAGTTAATGTCGTCGGATTTATAGCCCGCAGGGTAGAGCAGAACCTGGTTCCAGCTGATGATGGCGAGTTTGTCGGTGGCGGAAGATCCGGCGGAGAATCCGCCTTCGAAGGTGGCGGGGGAGAGGAAGTCGAGTTCGGCGGCGACTTCCGTCGCGCCGGAGGGGACTTCAACGTGAAGGGTGAATCCGTCTTTCAGGTCGCGGCGCCATTTCAAGGTTTTGCCCGCGGCGTAGAACTTCAGGCCGGCAAGATCGATGACGGGGCCGTCAGGCGCGTGTTCGCCAGGGATCCACTTGGGATAGTAGAGAGTGAGATCGCCGGGAGTGGCGGGAATCTTCAGGGACGCGTGGAAGATTTTGCGCGGGGCCGTGGTGGCGTCGACAGAAAGGGTGACTGTGGGTGGAGCCGTGGCGGCATAGCCAGCGCCGGCTACTGCCAACAGGGAAAGTACTCCCAGCGTCCTTGAGAATTTCATTCTTTCGAGGCCCTCGATGGTTGTGACGTGATTCCCACTTGGCGGAATCATGAACTATAACAGTTGGCGAGTGCGGTGGGATAGCGGGCGGGTGCATTGCCGGTGCGAAGTCGGGAATGATGGTAGGGATCCTTCGACTGCGAGGTCGTCCACTTCGTGGACGACCTCTTCGCTCAGGATGACACTTCGATAGTGATGGGACGGGTGCGGCGATAACGGGTGCGCTGATATCATTCCGCTGGATGCCGCGACGCGGGAAATTCATCACATTTGAAGGGCTCGACGGAACGGGCAAGAGCACGCAACTGCGGAAGCTCGCGGCTGTGGTGCGCGCGGCGGGACACAAGGTCGTCGAGACGCGGGAGCCGGGCGGGACGTTGACGGGAGAGAAGATCCGCAAGGTGGCGTTAGATTCGGGCACATCGGGGCTGTCGCCGATGGCCGAGATGGCGCTGATGTTTGCTTCACGGGCGCAGCACATTGCAGAGGTCATTGAGCCGGCTCTGGCCGCGGGGAGCATCGTATTGTGTGACCGATTTACCGATTCGACGGAGGCTTACCAGGGAAGCGGGCGCAAGTTAGGGAGTAACCCGGTGCGCGAGTTGCATCGTGTGTTGTGCGGGAATCTGCAGCCGGACTTGACGATTTTGCTGGATTCGGACGCGGGGGCGAGTGTGAGCCGGGCGCGGCGGCGGAACAAGCGAGCATCGAAGGGCACGAATCGCGCGCATGGCGATGAGAACCGGTTCGAGCAGGAGACGCGTGCTTTCTTTACCCGCGTGCACGAAGGTTATCTCGCGATTGCGGCGCGGGAGCATGGACGGGTCGCGGTCGTCGATGCGCGCGGGACGCCGGGGCAGACGCATCAGAAGATTGTGGAAGTGGTGCGGAGGAAGTTGAAGTTATAGGAAGGACATTTCACCACAGAGTCACAGAGGCACAGAGAAAGGCAAGAATCTTAAGAGCTAGAGAACGCCGTGCGCCCGATTCGTCAACAATGATTTGCGGTTTCTCCGTGCCTGTGTGCCTCTGTGGTGAATAGAATCTATGCCTTTTTCTGACTTTCACGGGAATGCGGAAAACATTCATCGCTTGCGCGATATGCTGGCGCGCGATCGCTTTCCGCATGCGGTGGTGCTCGCGGGAGGACGAGGTTCTGGGAAGTACACCCTGGCATTGATGCTGGCGCAGGCGCTGAACTGCTTGGCACCTACGACGACCGATGGGCTTCCAGATTTTTGCGGGAAGTGCTCCAACTGCACCCGCATCGCGCAAGGTGCTGATCTCGATACTCGATTTGCCGAGGCGGTCGAGGCCCGCGAAAATCTGCGCGAGACCGATAAGAAAGAGACGCGGCTGTTTGTGCAGACGCATCCCGATGTGCTGGTCATTCCGCCGGATCCTCCGCAGATGATGATAAAGGTCGACCAGGTGCGGCGGGTCATCGAGACGATCTACTACCGTCCCGCGGAGGGTAAGGAGCGGGTTTACATCTTTACCGACTCGGCGTTTATGAAGGAGGCGGCGAACTCGCTGCTCAAGGTGCTCGAGGAGCCGCCGGAGTTTGCCACGATCATTCTGCTGACGGAGAATCCCGGGGAACTGCTGCCGACGATCCGGTCACGGTCCATGGTGTTTCAACTGGGTGCGCTGCCGGCCGAGGAGATTGAGAAGTACCTGGCCAAGCATCGTCCGGAGTGGAAGGCGGGCGAGCGAGCCTTGGTGGCCCGGTTGTGCGAGGGTGCGGTCGGACGAGCACGGAGCTTTGACCTGGCGGCTTATGTCGCAGCACGCGGCCACGCGTTGGCGATTCTGAAATCCGCTTTACAAGGTGGGGAGCATAGCGAACTGTTCAAGGTGACTGAGTCGTACCGGCCCGGAGCGGAGGGGCGGGGGAAGACTGAGCAGTTGATTCGCACGCTTTATTCGCTATTGCGGGATCTGGCGTCGATCGAGGCGGGAGCGCCGGGGCTGGTGCGCAACACCGACATTGCGTCTGAGTTGAAGAGGATGGCGGAGTCGGCGGACTTCGAGTGGATTACCGCTGCATCCGACCGGCTGGCTGACGTGGAGCGGGGCATGCGGCGGAATCTGCTGCGGTCTCTCTCACTGGATGCGTTTGCGGCGGCGCTCGAGAAAGCCTAGATGCGTCAATGAGAGGTTCTTTCGCCCCGCTGGGGCTCGCTCATTTCGTTATTACTACTTCCCACAGCTTGCGCTGTGGGCTGCATTCTTTCGCCACTTCGTGGCTTGACGAGCAATGCGGGTGCCCTACAGTAACCTGGCATCCGGTTACTTTTGATTGCAAGGTTACAACCATGAAATGTTTGTAATTGGCATATCTTTCAACTAGTTACCTAGATTACTCCGGTGGTTCAACTCCCTTAGGATAGATTGTCCGACCTTTTCCGCCCGCCTATAATCGTCCTACTCTGGTTCAGAATTCTCCGTCAGGTTCCGGGTGGGCATGGAGAGGGGTTGGTCCGTCTGAGCGCTCTCCAAGCGACAGATCGTCGAAAGGGAAACGCCCGGATATGCGAAAGCGTCTGAAAATCGCAGTCATGCTGACAGCTACGACGGCCATCGCGACCTCCTTCTCTCTTGCTCCGCCCAGCGTTTGGGCAGCTGAGGGCGACAGTACACGGCAGGGCATCACCACCACGGAAGAGCATGGGCGCAAGGTGTATGTGAACGACGATGTTCCGGCCCAAAAGCGTGTAGCCCCTGCTCCACAATCGAGGCGCTCATCGCTGGTGTATTGGAGCAGCAAGGAAAATCGTTGGAAGCCGGTTCCTTCCGCGAATACGGCCTCGATGCAAGCGGCGCGGTCGGCAGCCGCCGAGGTTACCCAATATTTTGGTCATGATTCCGTGCAGTCAGCGAATGCGAAGATCGTGGCCGCGAACGCCCGGGGACACCAGGCATCGCAGGAAGAGATTGATTCGTCGATCGTGATGGCGGCTGCGCGGCACAATGTGGATCCCAACCTGGTGCGCGCGGTGGTCAAGGTGGAATCGAATTTCAATTCCAATGCAGTCTCGCGCAAGGGCGCCATGGGACTGATGCAACTCATGCCGCAAACCGCGCGGTCGTTGAATGTGAAGAATCCGTTCGACCCCGATCAGAACGTGGATGCGGGCGTGCGCCACCTGAAACATCTGCTGGAAAACTATGGCGGTGACGTAAATCTGACCCTGGCTGCTTACAACGCAGGGGCGGGAGCGGTGGCGCGCAGTTCGGGCGTCCCGCACTTTGCCGAGACCCAGAACTATGTGCGAAGAATTACCAACCTCTATTACGGGGGATTTGATCTGACTCCTTCTGGTGCATCGCACGATCCCGTGCGGGTTCAACGAGATGCGCGGGGCGTTCTTTACATCAGCAACACGGAGTAAGATTCGAGCATCTGTTTGAGTAGCTGTATTTGAAAACTCTCAGGTACCAGGGCATTTCAACTGCAACGTTGGATCGAGACAGTAACGGACCGACGCCTTGAACATGAAATCGAGCCAGCGTTGCTTGCGCTGGGGAGCGCTGCTTGTGCTGATGGCGCTGCCCGGAGTGATGGCGCACGCCCGTGCGCATCACAGTGACTCCTGGGCTCGAGAGCGTTTTGCCGTGGCGGAGCGCATGCGGGAAGCGCTGAACGGACGGCCTCCCAACGAGCGCTCGCGGCACGACTACCAGCGGGTGATCAACGCCTATCGCGACGTCTATTTCGGTGCTCCCACCTCGAGCAAGGCGGACCCGAGCGTGGTGGCCGTGGCGGAGACGCTGGTCGAAATGGGCCGGCGCTTTGACGACGACAAGATCCTGAATGAGGCCATTGCGCAGTACAAGTTCCTGCGCCGGGAATATCCTGGCAGCAAGTACCGTTGCGACGCGCTGTTCACGGTCGGCGAGATTTACAAAGACGATCTGAACGACCCCGAGCAGGCCCGGAGCGTGTTTCAGGAGTTTGTGCACCGCTATCCGAATAACCGGCTCGCGGAGGACGCGCAGCAGGCCGTCGCGGATTTGGACCGACAAGCGGCAGCCGAGAAAAAGGCCGAGGCGCGCAAGAAGTCTGGTAAAGAGACAGCTGACAAGGGAAAGACAACCAATCAGTCTCCGGCTGAGGATGTCGATGCTAACGCCGACAGCGACGCCAGCCCGAGTTCCTCTGGACAGGAGGCGATCGGCTCTTCAGAATCGCGGTCCGGAAAGTTGGCACGCGTCACCGGAATCCGGCATTGGTCGACGCCGGATTACACGCGTGTCGCCATTGACCTGGAGAGTGGGATCAAGTTTGGCTCGCAGCGCATCGCCAGTCCGAACCGAATCTTCTTCGACTTACGCGGGACCAAGCTCGCATCCACGTTGGTGGGTAAGAGTTTCGACGTGGACGATGGGTTTCTGAAGAAGATCCGCGTCGCTCAGTTTAAGCCCGGGCGCACGCGGGTCGTCTTGGAAGTGGACGATCTGTCGGACTACGAAGCCTTCCTGCTCCCGAACCCTTACCGGCTGATTATCGATATCCACGGCAAAGACGCCAAGAAGTCATCACGGGCAAAAGAAGAGGTGGAGGCGGACACGGCAACCGCCGACGTGGAAGCTCCTCCCAGGGCGGGAACGAAAGCCGAACCCAAGGAGGTGGCCAAGAGCGTTCCGGCGTCTGAGTTGAAGGCGGACATGAAGGCGCTGACCGGCAAGCCGGTCACCAAGTCGGAACAGATTCACGATCAGAAAGTTCCTTACAAGGATGTCCCGGAGAGCACAAAAACTCCGGCTGTGGACTCGAAGACGTCGATTGTCAAGAAGGTCGTGGTGGAAGCCGATGACGATGATGTCGATGATGCTCCACCGGTGAAAGTTGCGAAGCTCGATCATCCAGCGGGGCACACGCGATCGTCGGCCACCTCTGCGGCACCTGCCAAGAAGGACGACACTGCGGACGCGGAATCGGCTCCCGCGGACGCTTCCGCGACCAGTTCGAACTCTGGAAGCCGCGCCCGAGGGAAGTCCTCATCCCGTCTGAGCAAGAAACAAGTCGCCGACCTTGGGATGCGCGAGGCCAAGCCGACAGCCAGTGGCGACCGCTCGCTGATTCGTGCATTGGGTCTAAAGATCGGCAGAATCGTGATTGATCCGGGTCATGGCGGACATGATACGGGAACCATCGGGCCCAACGGGCTCGAAGAAAAGGATCTAGTGCTGGAAGTGGGTCGCCGCCTGGGGAAATTGCTGGAGACGAGGTTGGGTGCGGAAGTCGTCTACACGCGCAAGGACGATACGTTCATCCCGCTGGAGACGCGCACTGCCATCGCCAACCAGCAGCGTGCTGATCTTTTCATTTCGATTCATGCCAACTCGAGCCACGATTCCGCCGCGCGCGGCGTGGAAACTTACTACTTGAATTTCACGTCTTCTCCGGAAGCCCTGGAAGTAGCGGCGCGGGAGAACGCGGTCTCCGAGAAGTCTATTTACGAACTGCAGGACTTGGTAAAGAAGATCGCGATGAAGGAGAAGATCGAAGAGTCCCGCGAATTCGCCGGCGATGTGCAGGAATCACTACACACAGGGCTTGCTGCGAAGACGCCAGCCATCCGCAACCGGGGAGTGAAGAAAGCACCCTTCATTGTGCTCATCGGAGCCAACATGCCATCGATTCTGGCGGAGATTTCCTTTGTCAGCAATCCGGCGGACGAGCATCGCCTGGTCACAAGTGAGTACCGCCAACGGATTGCGGATTCGTTGTATCGCGGAATCGCGAAATATGTGGATGGATTAAGTGGAGTAAAAGTGGCCAGCAAGGTCGACAAAGCTGCTGGCCAATAAATTCGTTCTTAAGCCCGAGTAGGGTCCCGGCCTACTGAATCGCGCTGCCCACCTGCGAAAACACATTGCCGGCGTTGGACCCGATCAGACGAACGGTACCCACGACAATCACGAGGATGACTGCCAGCATCACGGAATATTCGGCAATGTCTTGCCCTTCCTCGTCCGACCAAAGATTGCGGAATGAATAGTTGTTCATAAAGCTGCCTTCTCTCCTATAAAGACCCTGCGGCCTGCGACACCGCCGACTGTGAAGGCTGGCGTTTGAAATCGGGGACACTCAGTCCCCATGCTTCACTGTCATGCGTTACAGCCTGCAGTCCAACCTGAAATTCTGAGGTTCCCTTCATTTTCTTGGTCCATACCACGCGGAACTGTATTTTTCGCTGGCGATAAAAAATTGTAATTTCGTCCAGCAAATTCAGTTCGCGACGGACCGATCCTAAACGGGCACCCTGCGCGGTCACGTCCAGCGTGTGCACCAGATCCTCGAAGGGTCTTCCTGAGCTATCTGTCCCCTTCACTCGTACCGGAAGAACTGCTTTGGTGCGATCGCCCCTTCTCTGTTTCGTGTCCGCACTGCCCACTGACATTCGGTCACCCACAGACAGTTTGCCTCTAAGTTGCGGTAGTGTGAATGGCCCCGACGGGTAGGGTAAGGCACGACGGTAACCAGTCGATGGAATGAGCGAATTCCTGCCGGATGAAGGGCTTACAGTCCCGTGAAACCTTTCCCAGCCCGCTGTGGTCTAATTACTAGCAGTAGCTCTCAATTCCCGGGGCCATTCATGAGTTTTTCCCGTTCGTTCGGTGTGGTGATCTCTCTCGCCTGTTTGTTGAGCGTTGCAGTTGGGGCGAGTAAAGCCGCGTCTCAATCACAGGCTCGGTCGGCCGCCGAGCATACCGCCAGTTTGCTTCCGCAACAGTTTGGTGGCTGGCAGCTGCAGGGCTCTCCGCAAACCAGCACCGATCCAGCGGTGGCAGACCCCACCAATGCTGCGGTGCTCAAGGAGTACCGATTCTCGGATGTTGTTTCCTCCACCTACTCGCGGGACGATGGCCGCACTTTGAAGATCCGGGCCGCACGCTTTGCCGACGCCTCTGGCGCGTTCGGTGCGTATACGTTTTATCTGCAACCCGGGATGGCGAAAGAACAGATCGATGATCAGGGAGCGTCGGCGGGTGAACGAGTGCTTTTCTACCGCGGTAATGTTCTGGTAGATGCGCTGTTCAGTAAGCAATCGGCCATGTCGGTAGCTCAGTTGCGCGAACTTGCCGGAGCATTGCCTCGCCCCAACGGCAACACAGGAAACTTGCCGAGTTTTATCGAATTCATGCCCCACCGCGGATACGTGGCAAATACGCAAAAGTATGTGATGGGGCCAGCTGCGTTGGCGGCGCAGGCAGCCCCGATTCCAGCGGACTTGGTGGACTTCGATGCCAGTTCAGAGGTCAGCATCGGCCACTACAACACATCAAGCGGGGAAGCCACGTTGATCTTGATCTCATATCCCACGCCCCAACTGGCCGCAGAGCATCTGCGACGTATTGAGGCTGCTCGCCAAAGCACACAAGCGTCAACAGGCTCTCCCAGTGATGGGAACTCTGGCTCGTTTTTTTCCAAGCGAACGGGACCAATCATCGCTGTCGCAACAGGGCCGGTGTCAGCGAGCGATGCGAAGTCTCTATTGGGGATGGTGAATTGGGAAGCTAGTGTTACCTGGAACCAGCAGACCGAAAATGGGCAGGTGCGCGACCTGTACATGTTGATTCTCAACATCGTCATTCTTTGCGGAATTCTTGCTGGGCTGGCGGTGGTGGCAGGGGTGGCATTCGGCGGAGTACGCATTTTGATGAAACGCTATTACCCCGATAAGGTATTTGATCGGCCGGAGCACATGGAATTCATCTCCCTTCATCTGACGGAAACGGTGGTCAAGGGCGCCTCTACGACCGGCAGCGAGGGTCCGCAAGCTGCGTCGCAAAACCCGTCCTAGGGTCAGCGAATGCCGGGTAAGTCCCTTTAAATAGATCGGCTTAGGACCCTGAAAGAGGGGTTTTGTCTCAATTTGGCACACTCGAGCGCGGTATTGATTGATTCTGTAACTAATTGAAAACAAAGACATTTATTTCACAAAAATCCCTTGACACCCCCGTTTTTGGACTCATAAGATTTGCGCAGAAAGTTTTGACGGATTTTCAAGCTCCGTTGGAACTATTCTCCCTTGAAGAAGAGGCTACCCTGTTGCCGGGTGGCCTCTTCGTTTCTCAGTTTCATTTCTTCGTTTCGATCAAGTGTGGTTCGAGGTTGGGGCGGTTCCGATGGAACCCGTTCCGGATTTTCTACGTATCATCTGTTGTTGGTATTTTGTGTCAAGACGCGTAGGGAATGGTTCGCAGGGAGGAATTCATGTTCTGCGATGGATGCGGCACCGTGGTTCATCCGGGTCAGACTTTTTGCAGCAAATGCGGTAAGGAGATCGTCGGACCGATCTCGTTCATGCAGCCGCGTCCTGGCCGCGTGCAGGAGCACATTCGATTTCTTGGCTTGTTGTGGTTGGCATTTTCTGCTTTTAACACCATCGGCGGCGTCGCTTTTTACGTTGTAGCCAACACGATTTTGGTTCATCGTTATACGCCGGGGCAAGAAAGTGGGCCGCCGGCATTTCTCACCCCGCTGTTAAGTACCGTTGCGGTCCTGTTGCTGGCCAAAGCGGCCCTCGGGTTCTTGGCAGGTTGGGGTTTATTGCAACGAGAGCAATGGGCTCGCGTGCTAGCTCTCGTCCTGGGATTTGTTTCTCTGTTCACGAACATCCCGTTCGGGACCGCGCTCGGTATTTACACGATGTGGGTGCTGCTACCAGCGGATTCGGAGCGGGAGTACGAAGCGCTAGTGGAAGCGCGGGCTGCGTAACGACCTCGGACGGCATCTCAGCTTTACGCTTTTCGGCCTCCCATTTAGAATCGATGAGAGGCCGACGTAGCTCAGTTGGTAGAGCAGCCGATTCGTAATCGGCAGGTCAGCGGTTCAAGTCCGCTCGTCGGCTCCATCTTTTGAACCACTTCCCTCTCTTCTCACTGTACCCTCAATTCGTTGTGACGTGGTTTGTGACGTAGATTCCTCTGATCGATCGCTTCGCGAACCGGATCCAACACGGGATGCTGGTATCGCATTGCAGTACGCACATCTGTGTGGCCCATGACATTCATCACCATCGCCAGATTTCCGGTGGCTCCATACGCCGCCGTGCCAAAGGTATGACGTGCACAATACAGCACCAGCGATCCCGGGAGTCCGGCTTTGCCGCGAGCATCCCTGAACTGCTTTGCAACGGTGGTGAGGTGCCCATCCTTTGCCCTCGGAGAAGGGAACAGCCAGCCCTCACGTTTGTCCGAACAGCGAACCATCAACAGCTCTTGCATTCGTTCACTGATCGGTACATGCCGGCGTGCTGCTTTGGTCTTTCCGTTCGGATTGAATATCAAACGCTGATTCCAGTTGATGTTCTCAATCCGAATGCGAAAGACCTCCTCAGGGCGCATCCCAGTGTCCTGAATCATGATGAGCACGTCTTTCATTGGTTGTTTTGCGACCGCGAGCAACTTCGCCTCAGTTTCCGGGTCGATGGTCAGTTCACGGCCTACTTCCTTCATCAGACTGACAGCCGGTGTCACGGCAATCACTTTCCACTCCACCGCTTTGCCTAACAGCCTTCGCAGCGTGCGAAGTGCCTGATTCACATAAGACGGCGAACCCGCCAATGCCAACGAATCCAGCTCTTCTGTGGTGATGCGGTCCAGATTCATTCCCATCAGCGGCGTCGAGCGAATTTGATTCCACCCAACGCGGTAGTAACGACGCGACTTCGGAGCCAGATGTCGGGCATGATCCACCCACTCCAGAAACCTCGGAGCGAAGTCACAAAGCAAGGGCGCTCGCCGCAACACCGCCGCCGGTCCCCTTCTTTCTGCTTCTGCGATCAGTTTCGATTCGACCTTTCTGGCCCTGGACTCCGATGTTTGGTCAGTCGTCCCGCGCTGGCGGCGACCTGCAACCGTGAAGTCATAGTGCCAGGTCTTGCCTCGCCTATATAGCATTCTTCTCCTCCATGTATGCCCGCACGGAAGGAGTTCGGCGATTGCGTTCAATGTACCGCAAAACGTCCTCTTCCGCATACCGGATGGATCCTTCTAATTTCACCCAAGAAGGCCCGAGTCCGACCTTGCGCCAATATCGAAGCGTGCCCCCTGGAACTGAGAGCATCTCGGCAACCGAATTTGTGGTAAGGAGTCTCATTTTTCACATCCGTTGGATTGCGAGTGTTCGACGTTAACCACGACTCCGACTTGCTCCAAACGATCGACCAACTCGCGCAGTGACCAATTTCCGGCTAGAAAGTCCTTACCTTCCAGCCGCGCCCGTAGCTCCCGAAGCGTGGCGCTAATGAACTTGTCCACGTTGTTCACGATTCCCATGCGTACGATAGACACAGGCGGAGTTTTCGGAACCCATTTCAGCAGTCGAACACCGGGGGGCATCGGCGGTGAAATACCGCCTTCTCGTAGCAATCCGATGAGTTCCTCGCGGTTCTGTTTGAGTTCAGGGACGAGCCACGCAGCGCGCCTGGGTAGCGCGTACTTGATGTGGTCGCCATTCAGCGCAAGCGATCCGCCAGCGTCATCGACAGCGTTCAACAACTCGATGGCGGTCATATCTCTCCCTCCACCATCACGTCATTTGTGGTGACGGCGTATTCCTCGGTGGCGAGGTCGGCCACGGCCGCCCCTCCGACCGAATCCACAAAGTCGAGTCGATGCTCTCCGGAGCTTTCATGACTTTCATTACCCGCTTCCGAGGTTACGGGTCCGAAAGCCTCCTTTCCCTCCGCACCCTCCGGTGAGCTAGGATTTCCGGGCAATTGCACATCGCGAGGGTTTTGCGACGGAGGCTGCGGAGGGTTCGGAAGGTTTTGCGGTGCGTGAGCGGAAAGGCACGCGATCGCCGTCTGGCTCTCATAGGCCATGTGGCCGGCATTCTTCTTGGCCCGCAGCCTGAAGTTGCGAAGAAAGTACCCGACTTTAGCCGCTTGAGACACACGGACCGCACTATCATCGCGACCCTTCACGTCGGCCAAGGTTTTACCCCATGCTTCGGATTGAGACAGAATAGGTACGAGGTCGCTTGGACTGAAGGTAGTGTTTGGGTGATTTGAGATGGCATCCAGCAGGGCGATTGTTTGCGCAATCTTCAAATCGGCCGACTTGATCTCGGCTTTTTCTTCACTGAACTTTTCTACGACTGCGAGCAGTTTGGCTTCAGAGTCGGGTCCAGCTAGTCTGGCGTGAATGAGAAGTGGTCCCCACAGTTCGGCCTCGCGGTCGGTTATCGACGGCCAGTAACCGCAATCAGGCTCATCGTCGTACAGTCGACGTAGCGCATCAGACGACTGCAGCGCATAGGCTTCAAGCTGTACGACCAGATGCCGAACATCTCGACTTATTGCTCGGTGACGGGTGGATCTGCGGATGCTGCACTTGGGAGCTTTCTCGATGTGGATAACGAGACAGCGATCCAGCAGGGCACCGGTCAAGCCGCCGATAGCAGCAAAGACTTTGGGACAGTACACATCGAACCAACGGACCTCATGGTCCTCGCCTTCGCAACGCGGAACCTGGCCTCCTTGCTTGTAGCCTTCATGGGCGATCGCACGCAGAGATTCCGCTCCTTCAGAGCGGCCATCGATAGTCTCTGCTTCGTCGATCAGCAACGTTGGACCCTCAGAATCAATGAGCCTGAACATTACTGCTTCGCTCAAAGAGGTTGCTTTGCGAGAACGGCACGAGAGGGCACTCAGCAAGCGAATCACCGTCGATTTACCGCATCCGGGCACTGCGCTTTCCAGAAGGAGATAGGGGACCGTATCAAACAACTTGAAGGTCCAGGTGTTCAATGCGAAGTACGACAGAACCAGTGCCGCCCCTTGGGGGAGGTGTGCACGATCGGCGAAGAAGGTTTCAAGGTCCTCGATTAAGCGAGCGGCGACGACTGGCACAGCCCGCAACTCAGTTTCTCGATTCCGGCGGGAGAAGTCTTGCTCGCGGGCATCGCGCTCCAGGCGCCGAGCACTCACCTCTCTAACGACCGTGTCCTTCGGCACCACGCCGCGCACGGCCGTGGCGATTCGACCTTCCAGCATCGTGCGTTGGATGTTGTCGGCGACGTCGGCGACGGCATCTAGAGCGCGCCTCATGTTTTCCGCAGTGATTTGCGGCTTCGCATCTAGCAGTTCCTGAATCGCAGCTTCGACTTCAGCAACAGCCACCTCCGTCGACGGCTGAGCAAGTTCAAGTACGGACCGAATGGCCTCGTCATCGGCCACGGCGATTAGGTCGTCAGGACCGTTGACACCGTCCAGCGGTGGCACGTTCGCGATGCGAACCTGCGCCCCCATGAGTCCAAGCACCCGAACCAAAGCGGATCGTGCCACGCGGACTTCGAACTTGGCATCAGCGTTCGAATCGAGCATAACCACGACATCTCGATTGCGGCACACCGCAAGATCAGGAAGAGGGCCCATTTCGTCCACTTGTTTTCCACTGGCGACCTGTTGCTTGCCGATGCGTCCCCGCCATCCGAAGCATCCGCCCATCGCCACAGGAAGCAATTTCTGTTTGGTACGTGCAGCCCAGCCGACCAACGCCAGAGCCGACTTTTCAGCCTCGACAAGTACGACCGGCACGCTGGGGTCTAGCATTAGATCCGCGGAGCCGGGAACGAAATAAAGATGTCGCCGATCGCCGTAAGCAATGACATATTTCCTTTTCGGTTTGCCCCCTTCTATCTCGGGGTGGTCACGGCGCACCCGGCAGGAACGACGCACGCCATCCGTCGGGCTCATGTAGGGGAACGCAATGCCGCCCATGTTGCCGGGGCCGGTAAGACCGTACTTCTCGCGAGCTTCCTGGTCTGTGACTCTATCGATTCCGGCTTGAGCGAGTAGCTCCGCCGAGATGCCCAAACGCGCGAAGCTTGCCAGATCCGAGTTGAGGAGACTGATCGTGGAATCGTTCAAGTGCGCCCCTTATCCTGCGATCCTGCGCTGTGTTCTCTATAAGATTGTGGGGCTGCTTTTTCGGTATGTCAGCGGTATGAAACAGAGTCAATTGTGGTATGCAGCAGTGTGCTGAGGAAATATTTAAGGGCCTAGGGTCGACCTGCCTTGGTGCCCGAAGATGTCCGGTAGCGTAGCTTGCGGTCTTTCAGCTCTGCAAGAAACTCAGTAGCCGCCATCCCAGGATTCTCTTCTCGCCACCGTAGATAAGCACGATACTCCTTGCGCCATGTGTTTATTGTGCCAGGCGCCAAGCTGCGCTGAGTGTCTGCGTACAGCTTCCCGAGGAGCAGATTCGCATATCCAGGTTCCCAGGTGGCGGGACGCAAGAAGGTGTCCGCGTCTTCGCGCGAGAGTACCTTCACGCGCCCCCAAATCTTGAAAGACGCGCACTCCGTCCTTATCTCATCAAATGTCAATCCGTCGCGGTTACGCTTGTGTCGAATCGTTGTAACTTCTTTAGCTAATTCCTCGCACTCTTTTCCTCGTTTCAGGCGCAGCGGAAGCTGCAATTCGACGGGAACCACAATTCCTTCGAAGGTTGACGTCTTCTCTCTCAGCGAAAGCTCTCTAGCAATGCTGTCCGGCGGCAAGGCACGCCATTGCGATAGCAACTCCTCCTGCACAGACCCAAAGAGGCTGCTTAGCCCGTCCGCCCATGGGGTGCACAGATGCCACCATTTATCCCGAAAAGGTAACCAATCTGGCAGCGTCATTTGCCGCCCAGCACACAGTTCGAAGCTCCTACGAATTGCCAGCGCATCGTCCGCGGCAAAAGGGCCACCTCCCACGGGACGGCCTACTGGGCCGCCATCGCGAATGTCACGGAACCAAAGCAGACTGTCTTCGTTGATTAGTCCCCCAAGAAATTGAAGTTCTTCGTCAGTTGCAGCGGTGTCATCATCCACATCGGGTGGACATAGAAGTGCAATCCCGTGACCGGAGTCTTGGTAGCAGGTGCGGGTCAGAATACCGAAGAGAAGAGAGAGATCTCGCCCCGGAATCTGGGTGAGCTTCGCGTATTCAATCATTTTCTCTTGGAGAGAAGCAAGAGCCGTAGGAAAGACTGCAAAACGCAACACTACCCAATGTGCTTCGAGGATAGGGTGGCATTTCTGCCGCTCGATAAACTCCCGATAGACGTCGCGGGTGCAACGAAGGTGAACGACTAGGCTACGAGCTTCCAATTCGATGAACCGTCGATGATCTTCAGGGTCAAGGGATGCTAGCCGTCGCTGGAGAATGTGCCGCTTTGAGTCGTCCGCGGAGCGTCCTACTGCGTTATGACCTAATCTCGTATAGATTGTCAGACGGATTTGTCCGTGCGGAAACTCGTCCCAGCGAATTGCCATGCCCAACCCCTCTGAAGGCAGGTCGCCCGAGTTCAAGGTCTTTTTTCCTTCGCCCAACGCGCTTGCGCCGCTTTGCGAGCGCTATCCCTGCGCTGTTCGGCCGTGAGCTTCTTGGCCGTGGCCCTTCCACCACGCCTGCCCAGTTGAACTGCTGCCGCGTTCTTCTTGACCATACTTAGTTTCTACACCGAATGCGCAGCGATACGCAACACGAGTGATTTGAAAACTTGACAATGCGCAGCGGTGCGCATTAGTATCCAGACAAAACGAGCCGAGATGGTGTTCGAAGC
Organism: uncultured Acidobacteriaceae bacterium; assembly: GCA_963722365.1. GTDB lineage: Bacteria > Acidobacteriota > Terriglobia > Terriglobales > Acidobacteriaceae > Sulfotelmatobacter. The sequence continues at coordinate 495,841 of CAVRLM010000007.1, read as the reverse complement.
ACCGACTCGGCTCTGACCAGTTCGCCGAATTGGAGGCAAACATGGCTAGACAGCAACGCACCACTTTCCCTCAAGAATCCACTCGCCTAATCACCCAGGTAGCCCTCTACGCTCGGGTCAGCACTCTTAACAATCAGGATCCGGAGATGCAACTCGCCGAGCTGCGGGAATATGCTGGGCGGCGAGGTTGGCAGATCGTCGAGGAATTCACAGATCAGGGTGTGTCGGGGTCCAAGGAATCGCGCCCGGCACTCAATCGACTGATGTCAGATGCATGCCGCAGACGGTTTGACGCGGTCTTGGTATGGAAGATTGACCGCTTTGGACGGTCTCTTAAGCATCTGGTCAACGCACTGGCCGAACTTGCCGCACTCGGTGTGGCCTTCATCAGCCTGAGGGACAATCTCGACCTCAGTACTCCTTCCGGACGGCTTATGTTCCAAATCATCGGCGCAATGGCCGAATTTGAAAGGGCGTTGATCCAGGAGAGGGTTCGAGCTGGCTTAAGGAATGCGCGCGCCAAAGGAAGACGACTGGGGAGGCCGCGGGTCATCGTGGACGCCTCACAGATTGCCTACCTTCGCTCGCAGGGACGCTCCTGGGCGCAGATCACGGACGAGATAGGGATCAGCAAGGGAACGGCGCAGAGAGCCGTTGTAGGCTTGCCCAAAAATGCCGGCTGAAAGATTTTCGGGACGTGAGAAGATCGTCTTCGGCGCAAATCGGCTATTCAGAGACGCCTAAAAAGCTGTGAGAGCGAGACTTCGAACCCGGCAGCCAAGATTTCCAGTGACCGGAGGCAGGGCTCCTTTTTCCCGTTCTCAAGGTCTGAGATGAATGCGCGCCCCAGTCCCGTGTGAACGGCAAGATACGTTTGCGTCCAGCCGCGTCGCTGACGCAGGCCGCGAATGCGACGGCCGAGCCGAATGCACACGTCAGTTGCCACAGATACAGCATCGCTGTATTCTTTCGGCTACATATCGCCTATAGAGTACAGACGGGACATGCGAGTGCGACCCGTCTTGGGTGCCCTAGTCGCCCGGGGCGACTAAAAGGCTTTTAAGTGGAGATTCAAAATGGCGCATGACCTATCGCGTGATGCAGACGGAAACGTTGAGATGATGTTCGTTGGACAAATGCCGTGGCACGATCTTGGCACGAGGTTAGAAAATCCGCCCGCAAATGCCGAGGAAGGCGTCAAAGCCGCACGGCTCGACTGGAATGTTGTTAAAAAGCAACTCTACGTCGGCGATGAGCACCGTCCCTTGCCTGGCGAATATGCGATCGTCCGTGAAGACCGCTGGATGCGAAACGAACAAGGCGCGATATTTGGCACCGTAAAGCACGACTATCAAATGCTCCAGAATACTGAGGCATTCACTTTCTTCGATCCAATCGTCGAGGCAAAATTGGCATTCTATGAGACTGCCGGCGCACTAGGAAACGGCGAAAGGGTATGGGTGATGGCCCGTATCACGAGCGACCAAGAGATCGTCCCCGGGGACTCTATCTCAAAATACCTTCTCCTGAGCAACCGCCATGATGGTAAGGGAGCAGTCCACGTGAAATTTACGCCGGTGCGCGTAGTCTGCCGTAATACCCTGAACCAGGCACTGGAGCAAGGACCAACCCTCCGGGTTGCACACACGTTGTCGATGAAGGACAAACTGAAAGAGGTTGCCCAAGCGGTCAAACGGATAAATGACCGATTTAACGAGCTTGGTGTCACCTTTCGCCGGTTCGCAGGCACGAACATCAAGACTCAGCACTTAGACAAGTATTTGCAGTTAGTTTTTCCTGAACCTAAGCGACTTTCAGACGAGTCAGTTTATCGGCGTGCGATGCGACAGATGCAGGACGATCGGACCGCAAGCAAAAGACTTTTCGAAACGGGCAAGGGAAACGAAATAAATGGAGTAGCCGGGACACTATGGGCTGCTTACAACGGTGTGGCGGAATACGTGGACTTTCACAAGTACAAGACCGGCGACGGGAAATGGCTTGAAACAATATGGTTCGGCGCTGGTGATGCAATCAAGACCCGCGCCTTTGAAGGTGCGCTACGATACGATCAGCCAAGGCCCTGATCGGGCTCGCTCGGGTAATGGTGATGCAGTTTGGGATCTAGCGCAATTCAAGTTTGTCACTTTCCTTGTTGGTACGCTGAGATTGTGCCTCTTTTTGTTCGGGCGTCTCACTTCCCCGAAGCCCGTATCTGGACCGGGAACATCCTCTCGCGACCCTGTCTCGGTCTTTGATCTTCATCCTGTCGAACCGGCAGAGTGCAAATTTGGGAAAATCGTGAGACGATTTCAGACGCCCCACAGCCGTGCGTACACCAAGGCAAAATCCCTATGCGTATTTTTACTAGTTGGTCAGGTGAGCGCAGCAAAGCTGCGGCACTCGGTCTCAAATCCCTTTTGCAGGACCTTTTTGAGGAAGCAGTCCAAGTCTTCGTCTCTGACCACATAAGCCCCGGCGAAGCGTGGGCACAGCGGCTCGGAACCGAATTGGAGCAGTCTGAGTTTGGTATTCTCTGTCTTACTCAGGAAAACTTTCAGGCGCCGTGGCTGCTTTTTGAGGCCGGAGCCATCGCGAAGAAGTTCGGAGCTCCGAAGCCCGACAACGTGCCTCGCTCGCTCTGGCAGGTTCGAGTGGCGTCGATGTGCAGTATGCCTCCGCGCTCGCTTCGGCATATGCCGGAGATACGGGGCGGGCACAGGGTTTGATCGACAAGTTAAACAAGCGCTTCCCCGAAGCCACGACTGTGCAGTTGAATTATCTGCCGACCGTTCGCGCCAAGCTCGCTCTCAATAGAAGAAATCCTTCGGAGGCGTTGGAGCTTCTTCGAACCGCCGTGCCGTATGAATTGGGAACAACTACATTTAGCGGCGAATACTCGTGGAACGGTTTATATCCTGTCTTTGTTCGGGGAGAAGCCTATCTGGCTGCTCATGAAGGCAGCGCTGCTGCCGCTGAGTTTCAGAGAATCCTCGACCATCGTGGAATTGTCTGGAACTCACCGATCGGTGCTCTTGCCCATCTCCACTACCCAAGTGTGCCAATGTTCGTGTTGTACTGGCCTATGGCGGATTGGCCCGCACCGAAGGCTTGCTTGTCCTGTGCCTCCGCAGTCGCTTCGGAATTGCGGGTGATGCTTTCGTTCTCTTGGGGTACGCGCCATTATTCTGCCCCTCCTAGGGACTCTGAACCGAAATAGGATCGCTCTTTCGTAGGTTTCTCACGACCGAGGGCGGCTTGGCTGAAGTCCGCGCACCGGCATTGGTCGACCCACCTTCTCATATAGCGCGCTGTATGAATTGCCGCAGGTAATTTCAAATCCGCACTCTAATTGCTCGCCGCAAGTTTTCGGACACGGGCCTACCGCATTTGTGGGAGCCGATGCGTATTCAGTACGCGAACCCACTGCACAAAAAATATCGACGGGGCGACCATCGCAAGCGCAGCGGCCACCCGGATCGATGCAGTGATTGTCGCGGCTTGGGATGATGCATTTGCCTTTACTTTCACAGCCGCCTGTAAAGCCGCAGCGCTGACCAGAAAGGCACTCCGAGTCTTTCTTGCAACTCGCGACTTTATGGGAGCCTCGGACACTAGAGCCACCAGTCGTTGTCGTTTGCGCGTTGGTGTTGGTGCAAGCCACAACGAACCATAGACCCAGCGCCGCGCCGCACGCGGATGCTAAGCAAGACTTCCCCATAACCTCTGATCGCTATCCGTACTGTTTCTTGCGACTAAAATCGCCGGAGGTGGTCGCGAGGGAAGATGAGTGAAATCGAGATGTGACCGTCAAATATCAAGTGAGCATAGAATTGCCCGGCGATTACCCAGTGGTGGACAGTGAACTCCCGCAAGGAGGCAAGCATGAAGAAGATCGCCGCGATTGTTCTACTGTCGTGCTGTGCGCTCGCCCAAGATAAGAGGGCGATTTCTCGAGCGGAAGTTGGCTGCGGACCGAAGGACGTGAAATACGAAGTGAAGACCGACGAATCGCAACATCCGACACCTACGCCGAAGGATGGCAAGGCGCTGATCTATGTCGTTGCGGACGGCCGAGCCTCACGAGCATTTTCGGATTTGACGAAATCTGGGTGGGTGCCGTCAACGATGCAAGGTATTTCTTCGTGCCAATCGACCCCGGTGAACACCATGTCTGCGCGATGCTGCAATCCTTTCCTCCACCGAGAGGCCCTAGAGTTTCGGTGCATTCATTGAAGGCAGAGCCAGGCGAAACTTATTATTTCAGGACTCGCTTGGTCGGCATCAGTACCGGGTTCGTTCTTCAACTAGACCAGTTGGATCCAGACAAGGGAAGGTGGTTTGTTGCCTGGTCAAAGTTCAGCACTTCGCATCCCAAGAACTGACCCGCTGGGCCATAACTGTCGTAAGCAGGCCTTTACAGTGCGCCGGGATAGTGCAGTGAAGCTAGTTGATGATCTCGCGGGTGAGAGTCCCGTCAGTGCAGATTACCCAGTTGGCACTGTAGTCATATTCGGCGACGGCGCGGGTGACCAAGCCGTCGGAAGCCCGGATGTAAACGCCCTCGATGGCTGGACGCAAGTCTGGTCAGCTCCGACGGGAGGGCAAGCAAAACAACAGGTCGTAGCGTAAGCGAACCGTAGTCAAGCCTCGAAAACGCACACCTCACCAGAATCGGAGTGTGAGGACGAAGGGAATGCCGAAACTTTTATCCCAAGTTGAAGGCCAGAGTTTTCGGCGAAGCACTGGGTAAGAGCAGCCGAAGAGTTCCCCGTGGTCTCAGAGGACGACATGTTGCGAAAGACCATCAACGAAAGCTCAGAACCAGTGGTGGGTCGCCTAGGCATAGAGGAACATGCACAGCGAAGGCATCTCGTATAAACCGCAGTGCGGCGAAGTCGAGATGTGCCCGCAACTGGGGCGGATGGGGTCGATTAAGCGTAGATGGACCGGGACAGAATAACCCGGACCGGAGCGAGGACCCCTGGGGTAGAGCGACCACAGTCGCTCGAATGGCGGCGCTCAAGCGCACAACTGCCCCGACACAGCGCGGGGACAAACAGGTCTGAAAGCGAGGAGCGCGAAGGAGGGATGCAAACCAGATGGGCGCGACAATTGGGCGCCTCGCTGGGAAGGCACCTTCTGATAGGCCGGCCTTGAAGCCGTACCGGGGAAAACCCGCCGTACGGAATTTTAGGGGAGGCGATGGAAACGTCGGCATCATTCGAAGCCCGGTCCGCGCCATTGCCTTACCCGACAACCGGCATGAAGCAGAGGATGAAAGAGCCTTACGGGAAAGGAGTAGCGATCCGCTCGGCCTCGAGTCTTGCGCGGGGTATCGCGAGGTACTCAGCGAAGCGTAGACAGAGGATAGGCGGGGTGGGTATTCAGCTCCGTAAACTGTCAATCCGGACGCCGACGCCCTTGTAATGTGCGGAAGGCAACATGAGCAGGCGCGATAGCGCGAGCACCCGCTCAGTCCGGCGTAGTCGAAGACCCCAGACACGCCTAGAAACTTCATGCACGAGAACCGGGAGACCTCGGAGGCACCTAGGGCTCAACCAGGCCGCAGGTCGGCGGGCGAAGGCAGAGCCACAAGGCCAGCATGTACGTCTCCGAGGAGTCACACAGCGGCATACTACCGATGAACCATACGAACAAAGACGGAACATCGTCGGCGGAGAGTGGGGAGGGAAGGCCGCTGATCAAGGAGAACGCCCGTCAACCTAACACGTACTCGACTCAGAGCGGGGAAGGCGTGTCACAGGGGTTGGCGGACGTGCGGAAGGCAGCAAGGGACAATAAGGAGATGAAGTTCACCGCCTTGCTCCACCATCTGACCGTCGATCTGCTGCGGGAAAGCTTTTACTCACTGAAGAGGAAGGCTGCACCGGGAGTAGATGGGGTTACCTGGCAGGAGTATGAAGACGGGCTAGAGGATCGGCTGACCGATCTTCATGGCCGAGTTCATCGCGGAGCCTATCGAGCGACGCCATCGAGAAGAGTGTACATAGAGAAAGCAGATGGACGGCAACGTCCACTTGCGGTTCCGGCTATCGAAGACAAACTTGTCCAACAGGCCGTGGTGACCATCCTCAACCAGATTTACGAGGAAGACTTTCTCGGCTTTTCGTATGGGTTTCGCCCGGGGCGCAGCCAGCACCAAGCGCTGGACGCGCTGTCGTATGTGCTCCTGAAGAAGAAGGTGAACTATATTCTGGACGCCGATATTCGAGGATTTTTCGACAACCTCGACAAAGATTGGCTGGTCCAGTTCGTGGAGCATCGCGTCGCCGACCCCCGCATCCTACGGCTGATCCAGAAATGGCTCAACGCTGGGGTGATGGAGGAAGGCGAATGGTCGAACACGAAGACAGGTAGTCCGCAAGGTTCGGTGATTTCACCGCTTCTCGCGAATATCTACCTGCACTACGCTTTCGATCTCTGGGTGAACGTGTGGCGCAAGAAATGGGCACACGGCGAGGTGGCGGTCATCCGCTATGCGGATGATGTCATCTTGGGATTCCAACACCAGACGGACGCAGATCGTTGCTTGGAAAACTTAAAGGAACGACTGGGGATGTTTGGATTGGAACTACACCCAGATAAGACGCGCCGGATTGAGTTCGGGCGGTTTGCCGAACAAAACCGGGAACGAAGAGGGGAAGGTAAGCCCGAGACGTTCGACTTCCTAGGCTTCAAGCACATCAGCGGGAAGAATAGGTTAGGGCGATTTACGGTGAGGCGCAAGACGATTCGCAAACTCGGGACGCTGACGCTTGTGATCTATTCGTATGCACGTCTCGAATCTCCGATGCCGCTTGCTTCGAGCACGCGATAGCGTCCGCCGCAAAGCGGCTTCGTTCAAACGGGCAAATCGGAAGTCGACTGTTGTTGCCAGGCCATTTCGCTCAGAATCCCCGTTCCGGGCATTTTGAGTGTAATGGCGATATTTCGACAGTTGACCCTCAAGCCTTACCAAAGTCTCGCTTGTGTGCCGCAATTGCGGCTTCGAGGGTGTCGTGTTGTCCCGAACCCCGAACGTTTAGCAGGGTCTTGTTCTGTCAAAAGTTCGACGAACTGGTCGTCCAATTCACGTGACTTCTTGCCATTTATGCACAAACACCTGGCAGAAATGTAACTTCTGGGTGTGGAGTCTCGCCGTTAGAGCAGTTTCGCCCGAGATTAACCATTTAGGTACTGTGTGCAATTGTGTATGACCTATATTGACCAGCCGAGCCAGATTCCCGAGCCATATGATTTAGGCTGTTTCTCCATTAGGAGAACGGCACTCACGTGAATTGATCGTGCCAGGAAGACAGATGGCGAAACAAACTCTCGGTTTCAGTTCCACAGTTTTCCGCAAAAAGTTCCGGGATGGGATGACTGTGCGGACCTACCGAGACAATGAGATCATTTTTGCGCAAGGGGACAGAGCCGATGCTATGTTCTACATCCAGAGCGGCACGGTGAAGCTCACGATGGCCGCTACGCGCCGCAAAAAAGCGATAATCGCCGTCTTGCTGCGGGGTAGCTTTTTTGGCGAAGGCTGTCTTGGAGGTCAATCGCTGCGGATGTATACGGCGAGATCAATTGGACCCTCCAATATCACTCGCTTGCAGAAGGAGAGGTCGCTTCGCACGCTCAAGCGCGACCCGCAGTTTGCTGCATTGCTTAATGCATATCTACTTTCCAGAGTTATTCGAGTTGAGGAAGACCTGGCAGATCAATTCTTCAATTTTAGCGAAAAGCGACTGGCACGGGTTCTGTTGTTGTTTGGGCAAATAACCAAGGAATCAAAGCCGGAGAACCCCCTGAAGGTGAGCCAAGGAACCCTCGCGGAGATGGTTGGTACCACCCGCGCAAGGGTAAGTAAATTTATGAATGCGTTCAAGAAGAAGGGCTTCGTCTACTACAACGGCGGTTTGCAAATAAATAGCGAACTTATCAGCGCCTTTCTGCAAAATCGGCCCATGTCCATTGTCAGAAGGGCGTAAACCGTTTAGATGGCGTTCCCGCAACTGGTCTAGTTGACCATGGTACTTGGGGCTTACGATGAAAAAGGAACTCAGCCCAAAACCGGTACTCGAAGTGCGCTGTCCGACTTGCGGAGCCGCTCCGGGGGAGAAGTGTGAACTTAGCACTGGCCAACCTCGCAATAATCCGCACCTAGACCGCCGACTGATCGCAAAAGATTGAACGCGCCTCGGCGGACTCACCCGTATTGAGGTGGTATCCATCATTTCCCGCTCGAGCGATGGCTATCGTATGCCCCGTTTGCCTATCGACAGCGGTAGCCTGCCAATTCGGGCAAGCCTTTGAGCTCTGCAATTTTCATAAAGCGGCCCTGGGCAAGTCGGACGGTCAATTGTTGAAACCAGGCGTGGCTGTTGAAAAACTCACTCACCAGAAAATGCCCGAAAAGACTTTGCAATAGGAAGCCCTACAAACCATTTTCTCGGCTTGGGTAGACATTTTCTATCCCGCAAATTTCCGCGATTTAGAGGAAAATGGAGTTTTTCAACAGCCACAGGCCATAACACTCAGAATGCCCGGTCAGGGGTCAATGAGCGATATGGGGATATTGCGACAGTCAGTGCGGGTCAGTGGAGCCAATCCGCTTGTATTGCCCGTACCAGAGAACGTAACAAGGCAAGGGAGTTTCGGGCTTCAGTAGATCAGTAGGCGCACTCTTGGCGGGCTGCAGGACTTTCAGCGGAGGGAGTGTTTGCCCGTTCTCAGCGGTGGCTTTTTCGTAGGAGATTGCTTGTACCGTTGTGTCGCATTTCTGATCCCGTTCCACCTCTAGTTCGTACAAAACTTCGTAATCCCAAAAAGAGGGGGGAGGAAGTTGATCCGTCTTGTAGAAAGCATATGCGATCTTCACGGGAGCATCCCTGCCACCCACACCCCGAGCCATAAACACAAACGTTACCCATTTCGGGCCAAGCCCGGCTCCGAACCCCGTAGAGACCACATCAGCAACAACACGACCGCGAAGAATCTCGTGTTTTTCCTTTGATTTGGTAGGTTTCTCGAGGGCAAACGTGCTGACGGAAAGCAACACGGCGACCAGTAGCGAAAGCAGTTGTTTTGCAGTTAGGCGCACTTGAATACCAGCACTGTACGCCAAAATACAAACTAGTTCCAGCCAACTGGCGTAAGCAGGCCATTTCTCATTGACCCATAATGAGTGTTATCGGGATTTATCGCCAGTTGATGCACAAGCCAACACTGGTTACACCACGCGGGTCCTAGTCCGAGATCGAGTTCTCCTTTTCCTGAAGGGCACGATTAGGCGGCCAGCGCTCTCTTGAAACGCATTTCTTGGATAGCATTCTGTGCCTCATCGCTGAGATTGGATTTGCCGACCTGGATGATCACCTTGTTAATCTTGCCGGTGAATTTGTTATCGCCCACCTTGTAGTCGTCGCTGACGGCGGTGTAGAGGTTTTCGCCAACGTCCGTTGTTTCCGCCCCAAACGCGTTTGGATGAGTGTGCTCGATCCGCGCCGTGGCAACCTTTTCGCCGTTGACGAAGATCGAACCGTTGCCTCCTGCGCCGGGCCTACCACCATCGTAAGCAAACTCGAAGCGGAGTAGTACCTTCCCCGCCGCCAGGGAAGCGGCGCCCACGGTCTTATAGGTCTCGCGACCGAGAAAGTTGTAAGCGAACCTGGGTGCGCCGTCCTTCAGATAGAAACTCCAGCCGCCCATCTCCCCGCCTTGAGCGATGACTACACCTTCAGCGCCCCCCTCAGGGATTTCGATGTCGGCTGTCACCACGAAGGAGCGGTTCTTGAGGTTGATAAAACCATTCTCGGGTATTCCTTTCATTCCTTCATAGACCGTCATCTCAGTGCGACCTTCCATCAGATCTGGACGGCCCGCCAAGGCGGCGTTAAAGCGCTCCCAGGCGCGGTCATCGAGCGGAAGCACGTTGTACTTGACAGCCTCCTCCAGAAAAACTTTCTTTAGCTTTTCAAGCTTTTCGGGATACTTCGCGGCAAAGTCATGCGCACAACTGAAATCTTTCTCTACGTCGTAAAGCTCCCACTTGTCATTTTCAAATGTCGCCCGCGCCTTGGCCTCCCACGGAGGTCGGTGCACCGTGGTGGCGAACCAGCCGTCCTGGTAGATGCCTCGGTTGCCTGCCATCTCGAAGTATTGCGTCGTGTGGCGCGATTTTGCTTGGGCGTTGTTAAAAGTATCGAGCATGCTCACGCCTTCGATGGGTTTCTGCTTGACGCCATAGACGACGTCCGGCTCGGGCACTCCGACTACCTCCAATACAGTTGGGACAATGTCAATCATGTGGTACCACTGCGTGCGCAGGCCGCCCTTCTCCTGGATGCCCTTCGGCCAATGGATCACAATGGGTTGGCAGATTCCCCCATACGACGCCACCTGGTGGCCCCAGGCAAAGGGCGTGGCGCCGGCGAAGGCCCAACCGTTGGGATACAGAATATGGGATTGCGGTCCCCCGAACTTGTCGAGGTTTTTCAGAGCTATGTCAAGCGGCTCTGGCAATCCGTTGAACACGGATAGCTCATTGAACGCGCCGATGGGGCCGCCTTGGAAAACCGAGCCATTGTCGCCGGTAATGTAGAAGACTAGCGTGTTGTCCATCAGTTCCATGTTCTCGATCGCGTCCAGAAACCGCCCGATTTCGTAATCGGTCACTTCGCCAAAGGCGGCATAGATTTCCATGTACCTGGCAAAGACCATTTTCTCATCGGCCGTCAGCTCCTCCCATTCCTGAATCCCCGGTGGCTTGGGGGCGAGTTCCGTGCCCGGGGGCACAACTCCCATTTTGAGTTGGCGGGCCAGCGTTTCCTTTCGCACCTGGTCCCACCCCTGGTCAAACTTGCCCTTGTACCGATCGCGCCAATTCTCGGGCACCTGAAACGGGCCATGCGTCCCAATGGCCGAGTAGTAGACGAAAAATGGCTTGTCGGGGGCTAGCGAATGCTGAGATCGCACCCAGTCGATGGCCTTGTCGGTGATGTCAGTGCTGCCGTAGTAATCGGCGCCGGGATGCAGATCCACCCGGTTCATGTTGTCGTAGATGACTGGATGAAACAGGTCAGCCTCGCCAGCCATGAAGCCGTAGAACCGCTCAAACCCGCTATGCAGGGGCCAGCGGTCGAACGGTCCGACAATGCTGGCTTCCCAGGGCCCCAGCTCGTGACACTTGCCGAACATGGCGGTGTTATAGCCGTTGAGCCGCAAGATCTCGGGCAGCATCGTAACGCTAGCAGGACGCATCGCGGTGTACCCCGGGAATGCGGTGGCAATTTCCGAGATCACACCGAAGTTTGCGCTATGGCTATTACGTCCGGTAAGGCAAGCCACGCGGCTGGGCGAACACAACGGAGGGACTTTGAAATTGTTGTAACGCAGCCCGGTCTTGGCCAATCGGTCCAGCGTCGGCATCTGGATTGGTCCACCGAACGTCGATCCATCGCCGAAGCCGAAGTTGTCGAGAAGGATAACCACCACGTTGGGCGCGCCTTTCGGCGCTTTCACCTGGAACCGTGGCGGGGCCTGTGCATTGTGCACATCAAGCTCGGTGATCGGCGGATACTGAGGCTCGGGGACTGGCAGCACGGTACGGTCCATGGAAGTGGCCCTACCGTGCGCGCCGATTTGAGCTTTTGATTTGTTTGTTAGTGAATCATGACTGACTGCTCTGTCATCGGCGCTCATCGTTTTTCCGCATAATCGAAAGATTTATTCCGCTTGTGCGCAAAATTATCAGCGCGCCGTCGAAATCCGACTACTGACAGAATTACCAGTCGTCCGCGCGGAAATCCGTCCTGCGCGAACCGCTCTCGACGATGCATGTCAACTGTTGCAACCGCATTATAAAAGGGCGCCCCTTTGGGAGTAGGTTGTGATGGTCTGCATCATGACCTACAGAAAGGAGCACCCTCGTGAACGACGAAAAGTATATTGGGCTGGATGTTCATCAAGCAACCATCGTGGTCGCGGTACTGGATTCCACGGGTAAGTTAATCATGGAATCCATTCTGGCAACCGAAGCGGCGACGATTCTTCAGTTCTTCGCCGGCTTGCGTGGAACTTTGTGGGTGACGTTCGAAGAAGGAACCTGGTCGGTCTGGCTGTACGATTTGCTCAAGCCTCACGTCGACAAACTGGTGGTGTGCAATCCGCGGAAGAATGCGTTGCTCAAAGACGGGAACAAGAGTGATCGGATCGATGCCCGCAAACTGGCCGAGTTGTTACGCGGCAACCAGCTCAAACCGGTCTACCATGGCGAGAACGGCGTGCGCATGCTGCGGGAGTTGTCCCGGAGTTATCTGACCATCGTCAAAGATCTGTCGCGGGTGATGAATCGGCTGAAAGCGGTGTACCGAAGCTGGGCGATTCCCTGCGCAGGAAGGGACGTCTACTATCGTCGGCATCGAGCGCAGTGGCTGGCCAAGATTCGGGAAGCCGGCGTGCGGCGACGAGCGGAGCGCCTCTATGAGCAGTTGGACATGTAGCACGCCATCACCGCGAAGCTGCGACAGATTCCCTATCTTGGACCGATTCGCTCGGCGCTGGCGGTGGCCCTGATCCAGACTCCGCATCGTTTCCGCAGCAAGCGACAACTGTGGGCCTATAGCGGACTGGCGTTGGAAACCCGCATCAGTGCGGAATACCGATTGGTCGAAGGTCAAGTGCGGCGTTCCAAGAAACTGCTTTCCATTCGGGGCCTGAACAAGGACCACAACCATGATCTGAAAGGTCTCTTCAAAGCAGCGGCTACGATGGCCAGTGTGCGCCCCGGACCGTTCCAGGACTTCTACCAAGCTGCGCTGGCCAAAGGCATCAAGCCGACTATGGCGCGTCTGACGCTGGCGCGCAAGATTGCAGCGATTACGCTGACGCTGTGGAAGAAGGGAGAAAACTTCGACGCAGAAAAACTAAAATCGCAAGCCGCTTGAGCGTCTCGGGTGAAGAGCCCTTCCATCTCCGGTAGATCTTTCTGGTGGTGGCCAGTCGGTTCTGGAGACGCTCGGGTTCGAGGGTGAGTATGAGAATGGCCTGTAGACGACACGATGCCCGTGGCATCCAGTCTCTGTGTAACCCCTATGCCCCCTCGGAGCGACTGGCCCGGATCGATCCGCAGTTGCTATACCCGGTGAAGCATCGCAGCGCGCAGGCGCAAGCTGATCTCATGACGATTCGGGCGCGGGCAGGGCTGGTGCGGGCACGAACGGCGCTGGTGAATACGGCTCGGGGACTGGCGAAGAGTTACGGGGAGCGCTTGCACGGATGCAACGTGCGCAACATGAATCCGGAGAAAGCGGAAGGCTTAAGTCCGGAACTACAAGCCGCCCTGGAACCGCTGTTGAACGCAATCGAGTCGCTGAGCGAGCGCATTGTGGAATACAACGATCGCATCGAGAACCTGGCACAGCAGAGTTATCCGCAGGTGGCGCTGTGGGGTCCCAGACCTCCATATGCCGGACGGAGCATAAGTGTTGTAATCAAGCCATTTCACTCAAAACCCCTGCCGATGGCACTTGGGCATCCAAGTCACGAGCCTCATTTCCTAAGTGCTCTTCTTGGCAGCCTTCACCTTCGCCCACCGCAACCGTTGCGCCGCAGCGATCTTTCTGCGGGCTGCTGCTGACAGCGTTCGCTTTTTCGGCGTCGTGACGACGTTAGGTTTACCACTCTTGGCCTTCACTTTCGCCCATCGTGCTTTCTGAGCAGCCGAAATCCTTGCCTTACCTGCCGCCGATATACTGCCCCGATTTCCGTTGCCTTTTGCGTATGTCGTGCCAAAAGCCGAAAGCGCCGCTGCGATGGCGCTGACTTCTTTGGTCAAGCGAGCATGTTCTTTTCGTAACGTCCTAACTACACCGTTCAAATTGATCATTAAGTCCCCCCTCGCGGGGGATTGTAGCAGGGCAAAGGGGTCAATAAGTGAGATAGCGATGCAGCAAATCAGCTAAAAGTGGTGGAGACCAGGCCGAGGGGCAGGCTGCTCATGGACGAGGTCCCGAGCGCAAGAAATGCGATTCTTAAATTCGGGAAGCCGACCTTAGGGACTAACAGAGATGACTGCCGTTCCATCCTTAACCAAAGTCAATATGGGCTGAAGGTTCGGTGAATCGTCTGGGAGACAGCTCTCCGACTCCGATCCTTCGAAATACCCGTTTCGTTTGCAGCCGCGTTGCAGACGATTCTATGATCGACGCACCAAAAGAGATAACGTCACCGCTGGGCTGAATCGGCCTATTATCCAAAGAACAGTCAGTAGGAGCTACGCTCATGGCAGCAAATCAAGTGGTTCTTTACTTCGAGAGGCCGGAGGATGCTTTGCTTTTCACTCTTGCAGCCAGTTCGGTCATGTCAGCAGAAGGGGCAGTCCACAGCAACAAGGCAGCGGTCAGGGTTGCGCAGGAAATTTGCAAAGCTAGTCGAATCACGACTGAGGGCGCAGTCAACATCACGTGAAGGACGGCAAAGTGAAATGATTCGAAAAGCTGCTCTTCAAATAGGAGTCACCGCGCTCCTCGCTTTGATTGCATGGAATGCCTACCTTGCCGTTACCCATCTCAAACGGGTGGAGAAGTCTGCGGCGCTCACACTTGAAAGCTCCTCGCTCCAAGCGAAACTGTCTGGTCTATTGAAAGATGTCACCGATATGGAATCGGGTCAGCGAGGATACCTGCTTACCGGAGACGCTGCTTACTTGCAGCCCTATACTGACGCGAAGAGCCGGATCGAAATGGATTTTGGCGATCTCCGCATGGGGCTCTCGAATCGGACGCAGCCCGAACAATTGCTGGAGTCGCAGTTGGCGTCGTTGGTTAAATCCAAGCAGGCTGAGATGGAACGTTCTATTAGTTTGCGCCAACAGGGGTATCGCCGTCGCTCATTCAAACTAATTGATACGGACGAGGGAAAGAGTTACATGGATGAGATTCGGCGTATTGCATCTTCGCTCTCCTTATCGGAGAGCAGCAATTTCGCGAGATTGAAGGGAGAGAGGACTGCCGCACTGAAGACGGCATTTTCTGCAACCATTATTTCCAATTCTGTCCTGCTTGTGCTAGCAGTATGCGCATTTGGGCTGATCCGTCATCATGGGCGACTGCTCCGAGAAGAAGCCTCCTGGAGCAGGAATGAGCTAGTGGTGCGGAATTTGCAGTTAGAAAGACTGACCGCTGCCCTTTCCGGGCAAGCGCGTTCGAACATGGTTGCGATCAATATGAACTCCCGGTTGCTGCTTGAGAATTATGGAGGGTTCCTGCCACGACAGGGGCACGAATATGCTGAGCAGATGAAAGAAGCTGCTGCAGAAATGGAACGACTCCGGCAAGATTTAGTTGGCAATCCATCGAACGGCAACGGACGGGCAGCTTAGCAAGCATTATCGAGGGCACTCGCCGCATACAAGGATTTCCTTACCCTCTGGAACGACGCCGACCATTGTACGGGCCAACACCTTACCGAGGGATTCAATCCCTCAGCTTCGAAGCCCAGTGCCTTTACATCAGTCGCGATTGAGGGTGGTCCATTGGTGCGCCAGTTTCCGCGAATTCGTCCGTGTTTGATTCTGGCGTGATCTCAGTCATTGTCACAATGTCCAGCCAAATCCCAACTGGGAAGCGGTGCTCGAACTCTTCGGACGTATCACTTGTGTTTTCGCGATGGATCTGGATAGTACCTAACAAAAGGTCTTTCTCGATTCCTTCGATTCCGCAGGTCTGAACTTCGGCGAACTCCCCATCGTTGTAATCAATCTCGCCTTTTACTTTCTTGCAGATAACCATCAGTTTCTCCTCTTAGAGGGTATTGTTGCATCTAGTTCTGCGCGTCCCATCTGGTTCGTAAGCTAACAGTCTGGTCCCGTTCTTCAGCTTCAAGAAGATTCTGCCCTTTTCGGATTCTTCTTCCTCCGCTGGCCAGAGGTCAGGCGGAAAGCCTGCGAACCATGCCTTCCGGTACTGCTCGCTACGAAAGCTTTCCAAGTGTTCCAACGATCTCTCTCGGAGCCACTTCGGAACATAAATATGAAATACCGGTTTGAATCGCTCACCATGCAGTGGGCACTTAACCTTGCCGGCGATTTCCATCTCGATCGGGAAGCCGAAGAACGGTCGTTCCTTCTCCGGGAAACAGATGCAATCTGCAGAGAAGAGGGATTGCGCTTTCAGCGATTCCTCGGCGCGGCCAATTCGGTTTAGGAAAGTTCGGGTGGGCATGATATTTGCTTTGCACCTCTGTGGTCCTCAACGATTCATTGCGTTTATGTTCCGCAGTGTTGCGCCGACGCTCAAGCTCCCATCACTTCCACCAACATTTCTTTGAATCTCTGCTGCCCGAACATGAATCCTGTCGGCTCTCTGAAGGGTAATTCCACCACTGCTTGCCGAAAATCCTCTGGCGTTATTGCTCTGCACTGGTGTTTGACGCCGACCACTCCGAGAAATACGACAGCCGAGATCGTGGTCATCGCCTCAAAATCCGTGTTCGTTAACACCTCGCGTATTGACAGCCAACGCTCTTCAGGTTGAATCCTCAGGTCTTCCTCCCACACCGGTATCTCGCCAAGCCTATTGGGTCTGAGACGCCTGAACAGATGTCCGTCTTCGAATTTGAGAGGGCACGTTAACTGAGGAAGTTGTCGTTGCCACGCTTCGGTGACGCGACTGAACTCACGCGAGTAGTTTTCTGAGCTATGAATCCTAGAAACATGATCAAGACTCAGGATGTCGGCCATCGGCTCGCGACCAAACGCCAGTTCAAACTCACCGCTCGCCCTGGTGTAACGTTTCAAGTGTTCGTCGAGATATGCAGGAATAATTGGTCCGTACATGGCATCACGCAGTTCGTGCCCTCTCAGGTACGCGGCTGTCGGCTCGACTTCGTGGTAGCTGGGCTCCATCGTCGCATCGAGATAGGACATGACGCTGTAGATCGCCAGTGCGTCCTCGTCGAATGGCGAGAGCTGGAGAGGAGATAGTGCCTTCGCAGATTTTTCTGCTCTTTCGAGGCGTTTCAGTAGAGTTCCTCGCGACATTATTTCTCCTCGTTGGAAGTTGCGTTTTGTTCTAGCGCAGCCTCGATCTTTGCCATGCGCTCCTCTAACGGTCCCTGTTCCAATGCCCGTAAAAGAATATTTGTGAGGTATCCCAACCCGGTGGCAACGCGCGGATCCAGTTGACCGCGGCGAAGCTGATTAATCGAGTCCGATAGGAACGCTGAGACCTCTTTGGTATTGCCGAGGGGATGATCCGGAGTGTCGATGGGCAATACGACTGCCGGGCGACTGCGATGGATTCCACCTGCTGTCCTGGCTCTGCGTCCGTCGGCCGCTCTGGCTGGATCGTGAAAGACGCAGAGACCGCTTGCGACCTGCGCGTTAGCGCCACAGCGCCTGCCGTCCTTTTTGCTGAACTCACACTTGTTAGCCATTTAAGCCTATCCACTACCTAGGTAGAGGGGTACACCACATAGCAAAGCACTCGAAGTTGCGATTTTCGTAGTGTCATTTTTTGTGACGTGTTTGTGACGTAAGCTTTCAACCTGTTCCACCTAAGGCCAACGTAATCAACATCACCAGAACTCCCTTCCGTGCGGGCTGAAAATTGTTAAAGTCTTTTGCTGCAACAGATTTAGCCGCTGCAGCGGCATGACCGAACGATAATTCGTAATCGGCAGGTCAGCGGTTCAAGTCCGCTCGTCGGCTCCATTCCTCTTCGGTCACACGTTGTCCGCTCATCCCTCTTCAACAGGATGTGAACCCGGCGATACAGCAACCTTACTTCTTTCACCCCAAGCGACCGTTCGCCTATACACGGCCTCGGTTTCGGAGTACCTTGGAACGATACCGGAGACCTTGGGATCTCAGATTCGCTCCTTGAACCTGGACGAGGGAACCCCCGGCGGGTTCCAACTCTGTTGAAGGAGAATTTATGGTCCAGCTTACTGGTGCCGGTAGTCCCGTCTCTGAGATTCTTTCCCGCAATGAGCAATCGTTCGTCGACGAGTGGATACAGAATATCCGTGCTAACACGAGAAGCTCCGCGTCGATTTCCGAAGCTGATCTGAAAAAGCAGTGCCTATCGTTTTTCTATGCATTTCGCGACGGTTTCGACAGCGATGGAGCCATCAGTCTCGGCGACCCTCGCTGGAAGCAGTTGCGGGACTTGCTCACGGAGATTTCCAGAAGCCGGGCCTTACAAGGATTCACGCCCACGGAAACCGCCACGTTTGTCTTCTCGTTCAAGGAGCCGTTGTTTCGGAGACTCAGAGAAGAGATTCGCGATGCTCGGTCACTCGCCGATCAAATATGGGGGACGACGGAACTCCTCGACGCCTTTGGGCTTTACACGACCGAAGCTTTCCTGCAGACGCGCGAGGACCTGATTCGCCGTGCGCAGGAAGACATGTTGGAGCTTTCGACTCCAGTGGTAAAGCTCTGGGATAGCATTCTCGCGTTGCCGATTATCGGGACGCTCGATAGCGCTCGCACGCAGGTGGTGATGGAAACCCTTCTGGAAGCGATCGTGAACACGAATTCCAAGGTTGCGATCATCGATATTACAGGCGTCCCCACAGTGGATACCGTAGTAGCCCAGCACTTGCTGAAGACGGTAACAGCTGCGCGCCTGATGGGGGCCGACTGCATCATCAGCGGAATCCGGCCGCAGATCGCTCAGACAATCGTCCACCTGGGAATCAACCTTTTGGATATCACAACGAAAGCCACCTTACGGGATGCTTTTGCGCTTGCCCTGGAAAGAACGAATCAGAAACTGGTAGAGGAGGGCGATCGCTAAATCGCCTTTTCGTCTGGCTGCGGAATATCGCAACACGGCACTACAGTAAAGACTGTATGGGGCTTGCCAGACTTTCCCCGATAGCATAACCACTCCGCAGTCAGCCGCAGGCTTCCTCCAACCTGCGTGTGTAGGCCGTCCTGCGGACGATTAGCATACGGAACTAGTACGTTCAGTTAGAGTGTGGATGGCGCGCGCCAATCGCGGCAGCCCACGGCATTTCTTAGGAGCGCACGATGAGCAAAGGACTGCAAAGTTCGAAGGCAATAGGGTTGGCGGAAGTGCTGGTGAAACACGAGGCTTCGATCCTCGACGAATGGATCAAGGAAATGAGTGGCGCGACGCGGCGCTCTGATCTGATTAAAGATTCCGATTTGCGGGCACAGTGCTCCCGTTTTCTCAAGTGGGTTCGACAGGGCATGGAATCGGGCAGTCTCGATCTGCAGTCGAGCGCCTGGCAGCCAGTTCGGGAACAACTGGAAGACATTTCGGCAAGCCGTGCCCAGCAGGGCTTTACGCCAACCGAGACGGCGACGTTCGTTCTCTCCGTCAAGAAACCACTGTTTAGCCAGTTGCGCGATTTGGCGGGCTCAGATGCGAACGCTCTGGCAACCGAACTGTGGACGACGACGGAATTGATCGATTCGCTCGGTCTCTTCACCACGGAAATGTACTTGAAAACCCGAGAGCAACTGATCCGCCGCCAGCAGGAGGAGATGTTAGAGCTTTCCACTCCGGTCGTGAAGTTGTGGGATGGGATTCTTGCGTTGCCCGTAATTGGCACCCTGGACAGCGCGCGCACGCAAGTGGTGATGGAAGCCTTGCTCGAAAACATCGTGAAAACGAATTCCCGAGTAGCGATTATTGACATCACCGGTGTTCCCACTGTGGACACGGTGGTTGCTCAGCACCTTTTGAAAACCGTTACTGCTGCGCGCCTGATGGGCGCGGATTGCATTATCAGCGGAGTGCGGCCGCAAATCGCGCAGACGATCGTCCACCTGGGAATCAATCTCCTGGATGTGACGACCAAGGCCACGTTGTCGGATGCATTTGCGTTGGCGTTGGAGCGAACCGGGCTGGCGTTAGAGCATTCTCTGAAGAGCGCATAGGAGTCTTCTTGGAAAAAATACCGATCCTTCGGATGGGCGAGTTCCTGCTGGTGACCATCCAGGTGGATATGCATGACCGCTTAGCCATGACCCTGCAGGAAGACCTCACCACCCGAATCAGCGAGACGGGGGCGCACGGTGTCCTGATCGATATCTCCAGTCTCGAAATCGTGGATTCCTTCATTGGCCGCATGTTGGGCAATATCGCGGCGATGTCGCGGGTGCTGGACGCTCAGACCGTGGTTGTGGGCATGCAACCGGCGGTGGCGATTACGCTGGTCGAGTTAGGCATGTCTCTTCCCGGAGTACGCACCGCTCTCAATGTCGACGCCGGCATGACCTTGCTCAAGCAGTCGTTGAACGGTCATAAGAAGGCCACCAAAAAATATGTCAGTCGTCCATAGCGAGACGATTCCGGTGGTCTCCGAGGCCGATATGGTCGCGGTTCGACGACGTGTCCGCGAAGTCGCCGCGAAAGTCGGGCTGTCCCTGGTCGACCAGACAAAACTGGTGACGGCAGCCAGCGAGTTGGCTCGAAACACCTTGATCTACGGGGGCGGCGGGTCAATGGAATTGGAATCGCTGAATGGGCCTCGCCTTGGGATCCGCCTGACATTCGTTGACAACGGGCCGGGCATTGCGAACATCGAACTGGCGTTACGCGATGGATTTACGACGGGATCAGGACTGGGCCTTGGATTGGGCGGATCCAAGCGACTGGTGAACGAGTTTGAAATTGACTCTACGCCCGGTAAGGGTACGAGGGTTGCAGTCACGCGGTGGAAATAGGTTCCCAATTGATGGTCATCCGAGTCAGCGATTCAACGCATGCTGGGGAAGCACGCCGCCACGCCGCGATCTACGCGGAGAGTGCGAACCTTGGAGAACGGGAGCGGGGTTCCCTCGCGATTGTTGTAACCGAAATGGCCACCAACGTGGTGAAACACGCGGGCACGGGAACCATTGTGGTGGAGGCGGTGACCGGAAACGGAAGTTCCGGGGTACGCGTGTTAGCTCTCGACAAAGGTCCTGGTATTCGCGACTTGAGCGGTGCACTGCGCGACGGGTACTCCACGGCCGGCACGGCGGGGAATGGCCTCGGCGCGATGAAGCGGCTCTCGAATGAATTCGATATCTATACCGCTCCCGGCTTGGGAACGGCGGTGCTCTCGGAATTCTGGCCTCAAAAACGAAAACAGCAAGAGGCCAGCCCGATCGACGTCGGTGTGCTTTCAATCCCCATTAAAGGGGAAGAAGTTTGCGGCGACGGCTGGGGAGCCAGGAAGACATTCGACTCGATGCTGCTCATGGTCGTCGACGGGCTTGGGCACGGCGTGCTGGCATCGGAGGCGGCTCGAGAGGCCGAAAGAGTTTTTGTGACCTCCCAATCGGGTTCACCCACACCGATTCTTCAAGATTCGCACGATGCCCTGAAAAAGACCCGAGGGGCTGCGATGGCCATTGCGGCGCTCAATTTCGAGAAACAGTTGATCTCGTTTGCTGGGGTAGGCAACATTGGATCGTCCGTTGTGAGGCCCGCCGGCAGTCGTGGCATGGCCTCGCACAACGGCACCTTGGGACATTACCTTCACAGAATCCAGGAATTTAGTTCTCCGTGGGATGCTGACAGCATTCTCGTCATGCACTCGGACGGCCTTAAGTCGGGTTGGGATCTGAAACTCTATCCCGGGATCTGGAGCAAGCATCCTGGGCTGATTGCAGGAATGCTATACCGCGATTTTTATCGCGACCGGGACGACGTTACCATCCTCGTTGCCAAGAACCGGCAAGCGGTGAGTGCGACATGCAACTGAAGCTTCTCACCATGGAAGTGAGGTACGAGCATGACGTTGTGCTGGCCCGGCAGCGGGCTCGCACCATTGCAGCGGCGCTGAAGTTCGACGTCCAGGCGCAAACTCGGATCGCGACGGCCGTGTCAGAAATCGTGCGCAATGCTTTCCAATACGCCGGCGGTGGCTCGATTGATTTCGAGATCGACAATGGCATTGAAAAGATGCTCCTGATCACGGTTCGAGACCACGGGAAGGGCATTCAAAACCTCGATGAAATTCTAGGTGGCAAATACGTTTCGAAAACCGGTATGGGCGTGGGGATGATCGGCGCCAAGCGCCTGCTCGATCGATTCGAAGTGCAAACGCAACCCGGAAAGGGAACCATCGTCACCCTTGGAAAGATTGTTCCCTTCAAATTTACGCGCCTGAGCGACTCTGAGCTGCAATCCCTTTTGGCCACGATTGAGCGCAAGCCTTCGGAAAATCCCTACGAGGAGTTACAACAGCAGAACAAAGAGCTGATGCGAACGCTGGAGGAGTTGCGCGCGCGCCAAGCGGAACTCGCCCAGCTCAACCGGGAACTGGACGAGACCAACCGTGGAGTCGTCGCACTGTATGCGGAACTGAACGACAAGGCTGATTTTCTGCAGCGAGCGTCGGAACTGAAAAGCCACTTCCTGTCGAACATGAGCCACGAGTTCCGTACCCCGCTGAATTCAATTCTCGCCCTTAGCCAGATCCTTATGGACAGGATGGACGGAGAGCTGACATCGGAACAGGAGAAGCAAGTCACGTTCATCCGCCGGTCGGCGCAAGATCTCACCGATCTGGTGAACGATCTTCTCGATCTGGCAAAGGTTGAGGCCGGAAGAGTAACGATTCGTCCAACCGCTTTCTCGGTCGAAAGCCTGTTTTCCGCCTTGCGCGGCATGCTTCGTCCGCTGCTCGCTCAGAATTCGTCGGTGACCCTGGTTTTTGACGATCCGGTCGACATGCCTGAACTGTTCACGGACGAGGCCAAGGTCTCGCAGGTGCTGCGAAACTTTATTTCGAATGCATTGAAGTTTACTGAGCGCGGCGAGGTCAGGGTTTCGGTGCGAAATGGCCACGACGACACCGTGGTATTTTCAGTTGCCGATACAGGTATTGGAATTGGCCCCGATGATCAGCCTCGTATTTTCAAGGAGTGGGAGCAGGTAGAAGGGAAGATGCAGAAGACCGCCAAAGGAACTGGCCTGGGCCTTCCGCTCTCAAAGAAGTTGGCGCAGTTGCTGGGTGGAGATGTGTACCTCAAGAGCCAGTTGGGGATGGGTTCGACATTCTTTGTTGCGGTGCCCATTCGCTATGCAGGAGCAACCGAAGCGATCTATGTTCCGGACGTGAAGCGCGAGTTGGATGCCTCCAAGCTGCCGGTGCTGGTGGTGGAGGATAATCGGGAAGCACTCTTTATTTACGAGAAGTATCTGAAAGGCACGGAATTTCAAGTCGTGCCTGCCCAGGATTTGAAGGAAGCGCGGCGCGCCCTGGATGAATTCAAGCCGATCGCAATTGTCCTGGATGTGCTTCTCCAAGGCGAGCACTCCTGGAATCTTCTACAAGAGTTGAAGCAAAACCTAGGGACCAAGGATATCCCTGTTTTCGTCGTCACCGTCGTGGAAAATCAAAGTAAGGCACTGGCGTTAGGAGCCACAGCCTTTCACGCAAAGCCGATCGATCGCGCGTGGCTTCTCAACCAACTACAGGCGACTCTCGACCGCCACGAAGGGCAAATTTTGATGGTGGACGATGATGAGATTGCCCGCTACCTGTTGCGGGGCCTGCTCTCCGGCAGTGGTCACCGGCTGTTGGAAGCGCAGGGCGGCGTGGAAGGTCTCCGCGTTGCCAGGCTGAGCAAACCGAACCTCATCATCCTCGATTTGTCGATGCCTGATCTGAGCGGGTTTGAAGTCCTGGAGACGTTGAAACGTGATCCTGAAACCAGGGAGATTCCGGTCGTGATCTACACCTCCCAATCGCTGGACAGCGAGGAGCGTGCGCGCCTGCAGGACGCAGTAGATATTGTCCCCAAGGGTGCGAGCTCAAGGGAAGCTGCGGAAACTCGATTTGCAGAGGCGATGGTGCGCGCGGGCCTGCAAATCAAGCTCAATGCTTCAAGCGAAGTCCGCGTCTGATATTGAATCGCTTGCAAAAGGATGGTAGGTTTCCGCTTTGGTTATGCTCGACAACAAAGACAAAACGATTCTGACCGTGGATGATAACGACGCCCTTCGTTATTCGTTAGCAAGAACGCTGAAAGAGGGAGGCTACACCGTAAAGGAGGCGTCCAACGGTGCCGACGCTTTGCGCCTTGCGGATGAGGGGCCCGATCTTATCACCCTGGATGTGCATCTTCCTGACATGGACGGATTCGAAATCTGTCGCAGGCTGAAAGGAAATCCTCACACCGCCCATATCCCGGTGCTGCATATTTCCGCGACATTCGTGGATACGGAATACCGGGTTCGCGGACTGGAAACCGGGGCGGACGGCTATCTCGCCGAGCCGATCTCGCGCGACGAACTTCTGGCGACGGTGGGAGCGCTGCTCCGGCTCAAGCAAGCCGAACGAGCCGCCCGCCTGCATGCGGCTGAAGCTGAAAAAGCCAGAAAGGACCTCGAGGTTGCTCACAATGAACTTGAGCAGCGCGTGCAACAGCGCACCGAAGAATTGGCCAGGATGACCGAGGAGATTCGAGAACTCACCGGTAAGCTTTTGAGGTTGCAGGATGACGAAAGAAGGCGGCTGGCGCGGGAGTTGCATGACAGTACCGGGCAGATGCTGGTCGCGATGAAATTGGCCCTGGATGAGATGAGTGCAGAGGCGAAAGGCCAGAAGATCGAGTCGCTCGTCGCAAAAACGGTAGCGCTGAATGAGGACATGAGTCGACAGCTGCGCACCATGTCGTACCTGCTGCATCCGCCGCTCCTCGATGAGGTGGGCCTGCCGTCGGCCCTGCAGTGGTACGCGGACGGTTTTGCTGACCGCAGTGGGATCAAGGTAGAGCTGCAGATCAGCCCTCGGTTCGGACGTCTCCCTGACGATATGGAGATTGCCCTCTTCCGCGTGGTGCAGGAGTGCCTGACGAATATTCACCGTCACTCCGGAAGCACA
Source organism: uncultured Acidobacteriaceae bacterium (assembly GCA_963722365.1). Taxonomy (GTDB): domain Bacteria; phylum Acidobacteriota; class Terriglobia; order Terriglobales; family Acidobacteriaceae; genus Sulfotelmatobacter. The sequence goes on along the minus strand of CAVRLM010000007.1, from coordinate 470,977 downwards.
ACCGCCAACATTCAGTTGAGCCGAGCGGACGACAAGGTTCACGTCGAGATCGTCGATACCGGCTCGGGTATCTCGCCCGAACGGGTCCATGCCAATCGAGTCGTTCCCGGGGTGGGGCTTATGGGGATCGAGGAACGAATGCGGCAATTTGGTGGACACGTCGAGATTCGGTCTGCCGACAACGGTACCGCCGTAAGTGCATCGATTCCGTTAAGAGGCAAGGTGTCAGAGGCGGTCTGAGAGTTTACTCGGTTGCCCGCTTCATTCCGCTGATGGAGGCCGCGAAAGCCACGCCGTTCAACCGGTTTCGGCCGTACCTACCCATTCGTGCCATATATGGCACCAGTGAGCCATTTACCGGGTCAGGGGGTGGAGTTACATTGTCCTTGAGCAGCACTTGGGGGAGGGCTGATCAACAGACGTCCCGTGACTCATTCGAGTCTGGGGCGTTTTGTTTTGCGCCAAAAACGGCCTTTCCCAGGCCTTTCGCTCTAATTCCGCCGGTTTCGGTCCTTCCGTCTCAATTCCGATTCTCCGCCCCGACTTGGCTACCGCTCCATGTTTCGATGGTGGTAGATTTGTTTGCACCTTTCGTTGCCATCGCCCTTGACGGTCTTAGGAGCTGGTCATGCCCGTGCAGTTAGCCCGCCGCGAGTTTCTCGCGGGAATGGTTGCCATGACGGCCGCGACGGCCGCCTCTGGGTTTCCCACAATGCCCGACAACAATTCACCGTTCCGCGTCTCTGTCATTAATGATGAGATTTCCCAGGATTTTGGCCGCGCTTGCGAGGTAGCCTCTCGCGAATTCGGCATGGGATGGATGGAACTTCGCGGCATGTGGAAGAAGAATATCGTCAGCCTCGATGAGAAAGAAGTGGCGGAGGCGCGTCGCATTCTCGAAAAGTACAACTTAAAGGTGACCGACATAGCCAGCCCGCTGTTTAAGGTCGACTGGCCCGGCGCGCCGAAGTCCAAGTTTCGGGAGAACGGCTCTTTCGGCGCAAATTTTACCCCGCAGCAGCAGGACGAAGTGCTGGAGCGCGCCATGGATTTGGCCAAAGCGTTTCAGACTGATCGCGTGCGCTGTTTCGACTTCTGGCGTCTGGAAGATCAAGCTCCTTATCGTTCTGCCATTAACGACAGATTGCGAAACGCTGCCGAAAAGGCGGCGAGGAAGGGCATCATCCTGGTGCTTGAAAACGAATCGGCGTGCAACACTGCAACGGGCGCTGAAGCCGCGAAAGTTCTGAGCTCAGTGCAGACTTCCTCGTTCATGCTGAATTGGGATCCGGGGAATGCGGCTGCCGCCGGGGAAATTCCATTTCCTGATGGCTACAATCTCCTACCCAAAGATCGGATCGGTCACTGTCATTGCAAAGACGTCGTCCATCAAGGGGAAAAGTATGATTGGGCCCCGATGGGCGGAGGAATGATTGATTGGGCCGGCCAGTTCAAGGCACTCAAGCGCGATGGCTATCACTATGCCGTGAGTTTAGAAACTCACTGGAGTGGTGGCGGATCACCCGAAGAGTGTTCACGCAAGAGTTGGGCAGGAATGAAAAAACTTCTGCAACAGGCGGACGCCCTGTAGATCGCGAGGAGAAGAGATGAACGATCAGACTAGACGAACTTTCTTGAAGCAGGCCGCGATGGGAACAGCCGCCGTGCTGGCATATCCCACCTCCACCGTGCTCGGTGCGAACGACCGCATCCGCGTCGGGATGATCGGCGTCGGCGACCGCGGGAATGACTTGCTGGGACAGATTCGGTCGGTCCAGGGTGTGGAAGTCGTTGCGATGGCCGACGTCTACAGTCGCCGCCGCGACGAGGCCAAGAGCAAGGTTCCCGGCATTCAGACCTTCGACGACTATCGCCGCCTGCTCGACATGAACAACGTCGACGCCGTCATCGTAGCCAGCCCACTCCATATTCATACTCGTCATTTCCTCGACACGCTGGCCGCAGGCAAGGACCTGTATGCCGAGAAGACCATGACCTGGTCCATCCCAGAAGCTGACCAGTGCATGGCCGCGGCGAAGGCCTCGAACCGCGTCATCCAGATCGGCTTGCAGCATCAGAGTTCCGGCGCGCAGACCGACGCGCGGCGGTGGATCAAAGACGGAATGGTCGGAAAAGTCACCCAAGTCGAATCATGGATGAGCCGCAATACTCCTCACGGCAAGGGACAGTGGGTAAGGCCGGTTCCCTCTGACTGCACTGCACAAAACGTCAACTGGAGCGCGTTCCTCAACGGCAGGCCAGATCGCCCGTTCGATCCCTACAAACTCATCAACTGGCGCTTATTCTGGGAGTTCGCTGGCGGCAATTGCGCCGAAAACATGGTGCACCAGATCGCCTGGATCATGGGCGCACTCGACTTGCCGATGCCTTCGGCAGCCTATATGTCAGGCGGCGTGTTCTCCGAGAAAGATGGCCGCGAAGTTCCCGACACGATGGTTGTTACCCTCGACTTCCCCAACATGGTGGTGACCTGGCAGTCGACCTTCAGCAACAAGCACTACGACATGGCCGACCGCATCCTTGGAAGCGACGGCACGCTCGAGCATCACTTCGAAGGGCCGCTGGAATATTGGCCCGAAAAGACGAACCGTCCCGATGGCGAGTCCAAGCGTGGTGGCTCTCAGAATCAGAACCACATGGCCAACTGGATCGATTGCGTCCGCAGCCGCGCTGTCCCCAACGCTCCGCCGGAGATCGGCTACCGTTCGGCGATCGCCGTGCATATGGCAAACCTCTCTTATAAGAACAAACGGCGGCTCACGCTGGAGGAAGCAAAAGCGATTAAGCCCGAATTCTAGACGCCGTCCCGGCCGGCCGTCCTGCAGCAGGAGATGCGGACCAGGTCCCGCAGTCCCGCTCGTCAGCGCAGATCGGTTCGAGACAAGGTCCTGACGCCCGCGCACCTTTCAGTTCCTTTCCCAATCTGTTACTGTTTTCAGTCAACTTTTGTGGGTTCGTGTGACGAATGTCACAGAATTTACAAGCCATCCCATGAAAGGATGTCCGGTGGCAGCCGGACTTCCGAAGTCGCCGAGGCAATTCCATCGCAGGCTCGGCAGGGAAAGGATGAGAGCCGCGTGATTGTTGGAGTTCCGAAGGAAAGTTACCCCGGGGAGCGGCGGGTCGCGCTCGTTCCCGTAGCAATTCCCAATCTCATTAAAGCGGGACTCGAGGTCATCGTCGAAACCGGCGCCGGCGAGCCTGCCGGCTACCCGGACGCGTTGTATGTCGACAAAGGCGCAAAGATTGTGCCTGATCGCGCAGCCGTGTTCAGCACCGCCGATATTGTGGTTCAGGTGCTCTGCTACGGCTCGAACGACGTCACCGGCAAGGCCGACCTGCCCATGATGCGCAGCGGTCAAACCTTGATCGGATTTCTGCGTCCATTCGGATCAGCAGACATCGTTCAGCAGATCGCGCAAGCTGGCGTGACGTCTTTCTCGGTAGAACTTATGCCCCGCACCACCCGCGCTCAGAGCATGGACGCTCTTTCATCCATGGCTACGTGCTGCGGATACAAAGCGGTCTTGCTTGCCGCTGAGACGTCGCCTCGCATCTTTCCCATGATGACCACTGCCGCCGGCACGATCACCCCGGCGCGCGTCTTCGTCATCGGTGCTGGTGTTGCCGGACTTCAAGCCATTTCGACCGCCCGTCGACTCGGAGCCGTTGCTTCTGCTTACGACATGCGCCCCGCTGCGAAAGAACAGGTGCAGAGCCTTGGTGGACGCTTCGTCGAACTCCCTATTGAAGCCCAGAATGCACAGGATGCACGCGGCTACGGTACCGCGCAGGACGAAACGTTCTATGCCCGGCAGCGGGAGCTTCTAACCCGCGTGGTCGCCGAGAGCGACATTGTGATTACCGCCGCGGTCATCCCCGGCAAGAAGTCTCCGGTGCTGATCACCGCGGATATGGTCAAAGGCATGGCGCCCGGTTCGGTCATCGTCGACCTTGCTGCCGAGCGCGGCGGAAACTGCGAGCTCACGCAGACCGGGAAGACGGTGGACGCCCATGGAGTCACAATCATTGGCGCCATCAACCTGGCCAGCAGCGTTCCTTATCACGCCAGCCAGATGTACGCCCGCAATCTGACGACGTTCCTGCTGTACATGGTAAAAGAAGGCAAACTGCAACTGAATCTGCAGGACGAAATCGTTCGCGAAACCATGATCACCAGCGGCGGTGAAGTCGTGAACGCCCGCGTCCGAGAATTTTTCAAGATGCCCGCGCTGGCAACCGCGGGCGGATAGTATGTTGCGCTACGGCGCGCATGTGGGGAAGGTATAGGGAAGGGCACGGCTTCAGCCGTGCCGTAAACAGCAGCAAGAAGGTGGGGCTTCAGCCCCTGAGGAGCAAGATGGGTTCCAACATCATCAACGCGTTGTTCGTATTCATGTTGGCGGCATTCATTGGATTCGAAGTCATCCGCCACGTCTCACCTTTGCTGCACACTCCGCTCATGTCACTGACCAACGCTCTTGACGCGATCGCGGTAGTCGGCGCCATTGTTCTGGTTGGCGAGCACAAGAGCACCTTCGCGACTGTGCTGGGTTTTATCGCAATTGTTGCCGCCACCAGCAACGTGGTTGGCGGATTCTTTATCACCGACCGCATGCTCAGGATGTTCAAAACCAGCCGTTCCACGAAGCCGCAGTTGACGAAATAATATGCCGACCGAGTTTGCTGGAAGCCAGTACCTCATCGAAATCATCTATCTCGTCGCCAGCGCCCTCTTTATTCTTTCGCTGAAGTGGATGAGTTCTCCCGCCACCGCGCGCCACGGCATCCTGGCGGGCGAAATTGGCATGGTGCTGGCCATTGCCGGCACACTGCTCCATCACAGCATCATCGATTACAAGTGGATCATCATTGCGCTGGTGCTGGGCAGCGGCATCGGTATTCCCCTCGGCATGGTGCAGATGACGGCCGTCCCACAACGGACAGCCCTTAGCCACGCTTTCGGCGCACTGTGCGTCACGCTGGTCGGCACCGCCGAATTCTACTTGCGCAGCCCGAACGTTCCCAAGTTCATGATGTCGGTGTTGTCGATGGAAGTGATCCTCGGAGGCCTGACCTTTACCGGCAGCCTGATGGCGGCGGGAAAATTACAGGAAATCCTGCCCCAACGCCCGATCACGTATAAAGGACAGAACTTCGTCAATTTCCTGCTATTCGTAATCGCGCTGGGAAGCGCCATTTACCTCGTTCTGCATCCGGAAGCAAAAATTTTCTTCCCGATCATCGTTGGCGTGTCTTTGATCTTCGGAATCCTGCTGGTGATTCCGATTGGTGGCGCCGACATGCCGACCGTGATCTCGCTGTTGAACTCCTATGCTGGTCTCTCCGCAGCCGCCATGGGCTTCGTACTCGACTCAAAATTGCTGATCATTGCCGGCGCCCTCGACGGATCCTCCGGCCTTATCCTCTCGATCATCATGTCGAAGGCAATGAACCGGTCCTTCACCAACGTGCTCTTTGGGGCCTTCGGCCAGGTACAGGCGTCCGCCGCCGCGGGGCAAGAAGCCAAGCCCGTACGCAGCGCCACCGCCGAAGAAGCCGCCGCGATTCTACTGGCAGCGAATAAAGTGGTCATTGTCCCCGGCTATGGAATGGCCGTCGCGCAGGCCCAGCATAAAGTCCGCGAGCTTTATGACGCGCTCACCAAGAAAGGCGTTGAGGTTCGATTCGCCATCCACCCGGTAGCCGGACGCATGCCCGGTCACATGAACGTGCTACTCGCGGAAGCGGACATTCCCTACGACCGCCTCATTGAAATGGACGAGATTAATGGCGATTTCCCGCAGACTGATGTTGCCCTCATCATCGGCGCCAACGACGTGACCAATCCCGCCGCCCGCACCGATCATTCGAGCCCGATCTTCGGCATGCCAATCCTCGACGTCGACAAGGCGCACACTGTCATGGTCATCAAGCGCAGCATGAACCCAGGCTTTGCCGGCATCGACAACCCGCTCTACTACCTCGACAACACTCTGATGCTTTTCGGCGATGCGAAACAGTTTGTCGGTGGGATTGTGCGCGAATTGGGCGGCGGACACTAAAAAGGTCTCAAGAGGAACTCAGCGACCGCTTCTGGTAATGCTCACGTTAACGCCCTTTTCGACTACCGTACATCCTTCGAGGAGCATCGATAAACTCTACTCTTTGCAGCGAGTCGATAAAGGTGCTGGACCCGCGGTGAACACTCTGGATGCGTGCTGTTGCGGAATCGAGAACGCGTGCCAGATCGTCGCCGTAGTCGCGTGGGCGATCCTCCCGCAATTTTCGCTTCGCCTTCTCTGCCGAGAACCAGGCGGGGTTGCGATCTAATTCCCGCGGCGACTCGAGCCAGGAAACTTCGCAAAGATGAGCGCTGACCAGCACTTCGGCCATGCCAGGCTCCCTTCCTCCCTTGCGGTACGCGTACCGGGCAAACGGGGCTTCCTCGATTCGGCCGTGCACTCCGGCTTCTTCAAACGCCTCAAGAGCGGCGGCCTGAGCGTGAGTCAAGCCGGCCTCAGCGTTGCCCTTGGGAAAAGTCCAACGTCCCGCCCGGGTTCGAACCAGAAGGAATTCAATGGTGCGATTGCGCACGCGATAGGAGACGGCTGCGACCTGCTCCGACCCGCGCAGCCGGCGTAGCTGCCTGAGCGGGACGAACGGTGCAGCACGGCGAGGTGCAGAGGAAGACCACCTGTGGACGAGGCGCGAATCGGCAGCACTCATTGCAGAAGAGTGCAGGATTCTGTCGGCATCTGCCAAGAGTACAACTTGGTTCTCTGGGAGTTTCAACGAAAGACGCCGACAAACGGGCAGGAATCTTTCTACGCACTTGCGTCACGGGAACTAGGCGCGACAGTATCTTGATGGCCAGGAGCGGCATTTGCGCGGCCGCGAGGATAACTTTGGACAATCTCTATTGTCTGCGCTGTAATCGCGAACTCGAGCCCGGACACAAATCGGTCGCGGTGTATATGTTTGCGAACACGGTCGGCATTCGGCCACGCCAGAAGTCAACGTCACAGCGGATTTGCTTCTGTCCACAGTGCTCCGTCTCGCTGGCGATGGGGCCGCCGCCGGAAGGCGCGCTCAATCTCGCGGCATGGCAAATGATTCGAGACTTGGTGAGCGCCGATCCAGCTCTGAACCAGGCCGCTTGGGATACCCTCCGAGGAGTGGTCGGACTCTTGCCCGCGACGGGAACCGACGGTCCGCGCCGCACGAATTCAGGCGGCTACTTCGAATTCTAAGATCGTTCCAACTCGCTTTTCGTCTGCGTACCTATTTAGAACGCAGTAGCCGAATTTCTCAGATTTAATACTCACGCCTCTTCCATTCTGTGGCCGCGTGTAGCATCCTCTTCATAACTATGAAAACTCTTCTAATCCGTCTTCTTGTATTACCCATTCTGTTCTCATCGATCTTCACTCTGGCTCAATCTCAACCCCAACTGAACCTGATGCCCATGCCCGCCAGTGTGCAGACTGGCAATGGCCAATTGCCAATCACGCAATCCTTCTCCGTTGCCGTTACTGGAAGCCACGACGCATCGCTCGACAGCGAAATTCAACGCTTCCAGGATCAGCTCTCGCGGCAAACCGGAATTCCATTCCGTCCCAAGGCTGGTGCCACACCGACACTGCAAGTTCATGCCGACAAAGGTCGCGAGGCTGTCCAGAAACTCGGCGAAGACGAATCCTACGAACTGACTGTCTCCGACTCTGGCGCTCAGCTCACAGCGGCGACAACGCTTGGAGCCCTGCGCGGTCTGCAAACGTTTCTTCAACTCGTGCAAATTACACCGACTGGGTTTGCCGCGCCCGCGGTCACCATCAAGGATCAACCGCGTTTTCCGTGGCGCGGGCTTCTCATTGACGTCAGCCGCCATTTCATCCCAATGGACGCGCTCAAACGCAATCTCGTCGGCATGGCCGCCGTCAAGATGAACGTTCTGCACTGGCATCTTTCCGACGATCAGGGATTCCGCGTCGAGAGCAAGGCATTTCCCAAACTGACTGGCATGGGGTCCGATGGCCAGTTCTATACACAGTCCGAGATTCGTGACCTGATCGCATACGCGCATGATCGCGGCATCCGCGTGATGCCGGAGTTCGACATGCCTGGCCACAGCCGTTCGTGGGTCATCGGATATCCCGACCTTGCAAGCGGCGCCGGGCCATTCACGCTGGAGGATGGCGATCCAATCTTGGATCCGACGCGAGACTCGACCTACAAGTTTCTCGAAAAATTTATTGCCGAAATGGCCAAGCTGTTTCCTGATGCCTACTTCCACATCGGCGGCGACGAGGTTGATGGTAAGCAATGGGATGCGAACCCGAAGATTCAGGAATTTATTCACTCCCACAATATGAAGGGCAACCAGGATCTGCAGGCCTATTTCAACCAACGCCTGGAAAAGATTGTTGCCAAGAATCACAAGACCATGGTCGGCTGGGATGAGATTCTGCATCCGGACTTGCCAAAAACGATCGTCGTCCAGTCGTGGCGCGGGCAGGCCTCGTTGGCCGCGGCCGCCAAACAAGGCTATCGGGGACTGCTTTCGTTTGGATACTACGTCGACCTGATGTGGCCGGCGGCGCGGCACTATGCCGTCGATCCTATGGCTGATGCTGCAGCGACTCTCACTCCGCAAGAGAAGAGTTTGATTCTCGGTGGCGAGTCGTGTCAGTGGGCAGAATGGGTGACCCCAGAGATCATCGACTCGCACATCTGGCCACGCAACGCAGTCATTGCAGAACGCCTGTGGTCTCCGCAGGAAGTGAAAGACGTTGCCTCGATGTACGCACGAATGAACGCTGTCAGTCTCGAACTCGAGTTCGTGGGCCTCAAACATAATTCCGCACGCACCCTCATGCTCGATCGGATGGCCGGGTCCACCGATATCAGCGCCCTGCAAGTTCTCGCGAACGTCGTCGAACCTGTCAAAGACTACAACCGCTGGGATGATGCAAAGGGTCCCATCGATTTTCACGCTCCACTCAATCGCTTGATCGACGCCGCGAATCCTGAGAGTGACACCGCACGCCAATTCAACGATCTGGTGCAGGTTTTCGTGAAGAGTGGATACAAAGACCAAGCGGTCGAAGCTCAACTCCGTACGTGGCTCGTGACCTGGCGCGATAACGATGCCAAACTGCGTCCGCTGCTCGACCAATCGGCACTGTTGAAGGAGGACGTGCCCTTGTCGCAGAGTCTATCTGCGCTGGGAGCCGCGGGTTTGCAGGCACTCGACTATCTCAACAAAGGCCAAACCGCCCCTGACGCCTGGAAGACGCAGCAACTCAGTCTCATCGAGCAATCCAGGAAACCGATGGCTGATGTGCTGCTCATGGTGGTTGCACCCGTACAGCAGTTGGTGGAAGCGAGCGCAACCCAACATAACTAAACCGTGCCTAACCGGTCTGTCACCCTGCCGGAGACGATGACACGCAGTTGCAAGAGTGAAGTCTGACTAAAAAATAAGCCCCGCCAGTTCTCGGCGGGGCTTAGAACTTGCAAAGAATCTCTCACGGCCTAAATTTGTAAATTGCGCCGTCGTTTCCGCTGCCGCCGTGCACAGTCGCACCGTAGAAAATTCTAGACGGATCGGCGACTAGTCCGTTGTAGGCAAAGCCCGGCTGAGGTGTTCCAGGAAAACGGTAGGCCACGGTCTCACTCCACTTCCCGGTAGAGTCGCGCGACATTTTGAAAATCGTGCCGCAGCCGCAGGCCGCAGCCCCACCTTCACTCGTAGTGCCGTAAAGATTGCCCGCCGCGTCCGCCACCAATGTGCTGATCGGACTACCTCCGTCCGAGCCTCCTTGAAAGCTATACAACACACGCTCGGTCCATGCGCCGTTGATCTTCGTGAGCTGGTATACCGTTCCCAAGTCATTGGCGCCGGCATAGTAGGTGGTGCCGTAGAAATTCCCGGCCTTGTCGGCAATCAGCCCGCCGTACGGCAAAGCACCGTCGGGCGAATCTTTGAAGGCGTAAAGCGTCGTCAACTGCCATTGCGCTTGATGAAGAGACATCTCAAAGACCGTTCCGAACCCGTTCGCGCCGCCCACCGTGCAGACACCGAAAAGATTTCCGGCAGCGTCAATCAAGAGCCTGCTGGCCGACCCGCCACCCCCGTCGTCGCCGCCGGTGAAGGTATGGATCACGCGGAACTTCCAGGCTCCCGCATCTTCTCGTAGCTGGTAGACGACGCCTATCCCGTTAGCCCCACCGGTCGGGGTCGTCCCAAAAACATCGCCGTTCTTATCGATCGCCACCGGGCTCCCGGGTCCCGAGCCGTCGCTTCCGGTAAATGTGTGAATCACAGTCTGGTTCCAGGTCCCGCCCGAGTTCGACAGCTTGTAGACCACGCCGCAACCGCCCTCGCACGATCCTCCTCCGCCCGTCACCGCGGTTCCATACAGATTTCCCTCCGCATCGAGCGTTACGCCTTTGTAAGGCTCGCCGCCGTCCGCACCGCCCGTGAAGTCATAGAGCACGGTGTGCACGCCCGCGGGGGTAACTTGGAAGACCGTGCCGCCTCCGAAGACTCCACCTTGCACCGATGTGCCGTAAAGATTGCCCGCACTGTCCCTCACGAGTTCAGTGTCGGTGTATTCGCCGTCGGCGTTGCCGCCAAAGCTGTAGACGAGTTTGGTCGCGCTTGCTGCCCACGCAGCCGTGATCAACAATGAGGTTGCCGCACCGCTTGCCAGCACCCTGCCTGCATAAGTCCAGACATGCTTGCTCTGCATGTTGCCTCCATAAGATTTTGATCGAAGCGGGCTACGTCACCGGTAGCGGGCTAAAACTTTAGCACTGAAACGGCCCAAAAGCACGTCTGGAGAGCGGGAAGCGCAGAAGCCTCCATTCACTCGGCTGGCACCGGTCTGAGCACGGAAATCAGTGGTGGCATGGTATTCTATTAACACCAGCTGCGCACCGTCTTGGCGGAATTCCTCGCAGGTCCTGAAGAAGTCACAAAGAAATCATGCTTTCAGTTAGCAATGTTTCAATGCGCTTCGGCGCCAAAATACTGTTTGACGAAGTCTCAACCGCCTTCACGCCGGGCAAGCGCTATGGCCTGACCGGGCCCAACGGCGCCGGCAAGTCCACGTTCATGAAGTTGCTGAGCGGCGAACTTGAACCGCAAAAGGGCACCGTCGTCCGGCCCCGCAAACTCGGAGTCCTGAGTCAAGATCAGTTTGCCTTCGACGCCTATTCCGCGATCGATACCGTCATCATGGGCAACAAACGCCTGTGGGCTGCCATGCAGGAGCGCGATGCCATCTATGAAAAGCCCGAAATCACCGACGCCGATGGCATGAAACTCGGCGAACTCGAAGGCATTGTCGGGGAAGAAGATGGTTACACCGCTGAAAGTGATGCCGCAATTCTGCTGCAGGGCCTCGATATCCCCGACGAGTTGCATAGCCGCAAGATGGGCGAGTTGCAGGGCGGACAGAAGGTTCGCGTCCTCCTCGCACAGGCTTTATTCGGGCACCCGCAAGCGTTGCTGCTCGACGAGCCCACGAACCACCTCGACTTGGATTCGATTCACTGGCTGCAGGGATTCCTGAATGTCTACGACGGCGTAGTGATCGCCATCTCGCACGACCGCCACTTCCTTAACAGTATTTGCACCCATATCGCCGACATCGATTACGAAACCATCATCACTTACACCGGCACCTACGATGACATGGTAGTAGCCAAGACTCAGGTTCGCTCGCAGATTGAGTCGCAGAATGCGCAGCGCGAGAAGAAGATTTCGCAGTTGAATGAATTCATTGCCCGGTTTGCCGCCGGCACGCGTTCCAGTCAAGTGCAGTCACGCCGCAAGGAAGTCGAGCGGCTGCAGGTCACCGAACTGGCCAAGTCGAACATCCAGCGCCCGTTCATCAAGTTCGAGCAGAAGCGGCCTTCGGGCAAGCACATTCTGGAAGTCGAACATTTGGGCAAGGCGTACGGCGAGAACGAGGTCATTAAGAACTTCACCGCCAGTGTGACCCGTGGCGAAAGGATCGCGCTCATGGGCCGCAACGGTGCAGGCAAGACCACGCTTCTGAATGCGCTGCTGGCCAACTCCCCGACTACTCCAGAGGCCGAACTTCGCAAGACCAGCGGATACGAGGGTCCCTTCGTGGACTCCGGCAAGGTGATCTGGGGCCACGAAGCCTCCATCGGCTATTTCGCGCAAGATCATCGCAGTCTGATCGAAGGTGGCACCACAGCGATCGAGTGGTTGCATCAGTGGGACGGTGCGGCCGTCACTGAAGAACTGCGCGGAATCCTCGGGCAGATGCTGTTCCAGCGCGAAGAAGCCACGAAGTCGACGAGCGTCCTCTCCGGTGGCGAAGCCGCGCGCATGCTGTTCTGCAAACTGATGCTGCAAAAGCCAAACGTGCTGGTGCTCGACGAGCCCACCAACCATTTGGACCTTGAATCGATTAACGCCCTGAACATCGCGCTGCAGCGCTATCAGGGAACAGTGTTTCTCGTCACCCACGACCATGACTTGATCGACGAAGTTGCGACCCGCATCTGGCACTTTGAGAGCGATCACAAGATCACCGACTTCAAGGGCAGCTACGAGGACTACCAAGCCGCAATGGTTGCGGTATAAGATGGTTCCTGAGCGGCGCAGAGCTTGGTTTGTGCGGGTTGCACCGTTTTCGTTGCATGTAAATCAACCAGGTTCTCCACAGATTTTTACAGCGTTTGCTGTTGCGTTTGCTGGTCCAAGTTGAAGATAATGACCGCAACGAAATAGTTGCACGGCCGCCGGGTATTATTGTGTACAGTCGAGCTGATTTACTCAGGATTCTTCACGTAACTCCGCGCCAGTTAGCCAACTGGGAGCGGGCCGGCTTGATAACGTCTGCCCAAGCCTATTCCTTTTCTGACCTGCTCGAAGTCAAGAAGGTTCGCGATCTCTGCGCCATGAGCGTGCGTCCGGCGGTGATTCGCCAATCGCTCGAAGCCATGCGCAAACAGGCTGCGGGCGTCGAAAATCCGCTGCTTGAGGCTGCCGCTTGGTCAACCGCGAAGCATCGCGTGGCCTTCCGCCACCAGGGCAAGCTTCTGGAGCCCATCGCAGGCCAGTTTCTGATGGATTTTTCTGAGCGCGAGAAGGTCGTAACCAGCGCCCCAGCACCCAAATCGGAGCCGAACCCCCGCGAAAACGAGGTCACGGCATGGTTTTCGCGAGGCATTCAGTTGGAAGAAAATCCCAGCACCCAGTCAGATGCCATCGCCGCATATCATCAGGTTCTCGAAATCCAACCCAACCACGCTGCGGCGCACATTAACCTGGGAACGCTCTACTACAATCGCCAGGACTTCGTGCTGGCCGAGAAGCACTACCGCCAGGCCATCGAAGCGGATCCGCGATACTCGCTCGCGTACTTTGATCTTGGCAATGTCCTTGACGAAACCGGCCGCGTGCAAGAAGCGATCCAGACCTACAAGACCGCCCTGCAACTAGCTCCTACTTATGCCGACGCGCATTACAATCTGGCGCTCGCTTACGAGAAAATCCGCGAGCCGCGCAAGGCGCTGAAACACTGGCAAGCCTATGTGAAACTCGACACGTCTGGCCCGTGGTCAGTGCATGCGCGCAGCCAGATGAAGCGTATCCTGCAGGCAGACGGCTTGAAACTAGTTCATTCCCGGCCGCGCCGCGGCTAATTTTCCAACTCGTCTCCGCCACTTCTACAGTGCTAAAATTATCGGTTTGCCATCTCAGTACTGAAGGTGTTTCCATGCCCGAAGCCACGCTACAGGCCGCCGTTCCCGCTCCCTTGACTAGCCTCACCGAAGACGAGATTCTCTTCCGCGACAACATCCGCCAGTTCGCCGATGAAAAGGTCCGTCCTCTGGTCAAAGAGATGGATGAAAAGGGCGTTTTCGAGAAAGACCTCATCCACGACTTCTTTCAGCTGGGACTGATGGGCATCGAGATTCCTGAGCAATACGGCGGCGGCGGCGCCAAATTCTTCGAGGCAATTCTTGCCGTAGAAGAACTGTCCCGCGTTGACGCTTCATCCGGTGTCATCGTCGACGTGCAGAACACGCTGGTCAATAACGCCCTGCTGCGGTGGGGAACTGAAGAGCAAAAGAAACGCTACCTGCCCAGGATGGCCACGGAGCTTGCAGGTGCCTACGCCCTCAGCGAAGCTGGATCCGGTTCGGACGCTTTTGCTTTGCAGACGCGTGCTCAGCTCAAGGGCGGCGAGTATGTTCTCAATGGCCGCAAGCTGTGGATCACCAACGCCAAGGAGGCCGGACTATTTGTTCTCTTCGCCACTATCGACCCCAGCGCCGGATACAAGGGCATCACCGCATTTCTGATCGAGAAAGATTTTCCCGGATTCACGGTCGGAAAAAAGGAAGACAAGCTTGGCATCCGGGCTTCGTCCACCTGCGAGCTGATTCTGGAAGATTGCCGCGTTCCCAAAGAGAACGTTCTTGGCGAGCCCGGCAAGGGATACAAGATCGCGATTGAAACCCTGAACGAAGGCCGCATCGGCATCGGCGCGCAAATGATCGGCTTGGCCCGCGGAGCTTGGGAATACGCCTGCAAATACGCCGTGGAGCGTAAGCAATTCGGCAAGGCTATTTCAGAGTTCCAGGGCATCCAGTTCCAGATCGCGCAAATGGCCACGGAGATCGAGGCCGCGCGCCTCATGGTCTACAACTGCGCTCGCATGAAAGACGCAGGAGTGAACTTCGTGAAAGAAGCTGCCATGACGAAGCTATTCGCATCGCAGGTGGCCGAACGCGTCACCTCGCTCGCCATTGAGATCTATGGCGGCTACGGATTCACCAAGGACTATCCCGTGGAAAAATACTGGCGCGATGCCAAGATCGGTAAGATCTACGAGGGCACATCCAATATGCAGCTCGCGACCATCGCCAAGCTGGTGCTTGCCAAGTGAGGAGTCGCGACCGATTAGCTGTCCCTTAGAAACCCCAGCTCTACGGAGTGAAATGGAGTTCGACGCTTTCCCGGGATTCCGGGCCCGGGGCGAATTTCCATTTAGAGACCGCGTCTTCTGCGGCCTTCAATAGCACCGGGCTACCACCCACTGGCTCGACCGACTTCACTTCGCCGTCCGAGGCCACCACGGCGACCACTCGAACCGTGCCGCCCAGGTTCATTTTCCTTGCGATCTCTGGATAAGTGGGTTGCGATTTCCGGATAATCCGGCGAGCGTTTTCCGTAGAAGGCTGTTGGTTTTGGGCCCATCCTGCAAGCCCGAAGAAGTTTGAAAGGAGACAAAATAAGACCAGACCGTACCGCATCCGCATTGGGCGTTCCCTGAGAAAGAGGAGTTATGTTCTTGTGTTCCGACGTACCGATGATCCTAGGAGATCTTGCCACACTGCAAAAGTAACCGGAGTAACCAAGAGCCTTCCTCAATCGGGAGCCGCACCTCGACAAATCCCACTTGCTCATAATGTGCATCGAGTTGCACATTTTCCTCTTCGGCCCTACTCTCGTATATTTCACAAGCCAAATGAAATCAATCGCTTAGCTGGCGCACCCACGTTGGCTCCCAGGGTGCAATTCTCAAAGTGCCTGCGACTCAGAAGGCAAGCCGGGGTGCCATTTTGACGACTCTATTCCGAACCGATGCCTTACCTGTCGTACCTGCGATTGACGCTCCTGCTGCCTCTCGGAAGCACGGTTGGTTACCCTTGCTGAGCATCCTTTTCCTCATCTCCTATAGCTTAATGACTATGCTGATTATCGAGCAGGGGCGAACCATCGAATCGCAGCGTGCCCTGATTCGAGAGTTGTTCCGCGACAACACCGCGCTATCTGCCGCGAAGACAAAGGCCGCGGAAGAAACCGCAAAGTCGCTATCCTCTAAGACACAGGCTCCCGTGACCCAAAGCCCGGCGACCCATGTTCCGCACGCCCCGTCGACCCAGTACCCGTCAACCCAGGCACCAGCCTCTCAAGCCCCGTCTTCCCAGGCAGTCCCGCAACAGCAACATACGCAAAGCCATGCACCCCAGCAGAAACCGGCCCTAAGGATGCCCTCGAAACCAGAGGCCGATCTGGTGGATGATGTTCGTACTCTGATTACGATTTAGTGCGGATCTTTTACGAACGCGGTTGGACTGAGTTTCGACGTACTTTAAAACTGCAGCACTTTGGTTCTGTGAGTAAGTCGCATGCGGAAAGTCGGTAAACCATGAAGGTCCTGACCCTAGCCTTGATGTTCAGTCTCCCAGTCGCTCCTTGGGCTCCACAGAAGCCCTTGCGCCAGCCTACTACTCAAATCACCAAGCACGCCAAGGGCGGACGCTGGTATTTCGCCGCCTCCGGCCATGCCGTCTTTTGCTACGGTCCCGTCATGACCGTACCTCGGGCCAATGGCGACTTGCAGAAAGTCGCGACATTTTGCCGCGACGGCAGCGCGGTGGTCCCGCTCAAGGACTAATCTCTCACCGCTGACGGGTTGCACCCTCGTCGATCAGTCCCGGGACAAAGCTCGCCGAAGCTGTGATATTACCCCCACCTCGATCGCATCCAGTTCACGCTCCCCTTATGGCAGTACCGTTGCAGCCAGCACTCCGACGTTGGGGTTGTTGGGCAAGGTGAGGCTTTGTACAGTCTTCGCGGGATTCAGAGTAAACCGGTAGGCGTACAAGCTGAACGTCCGTCGGTCTCGCGTGCCGTCATCAAAGTTCCGATATGCCATGGCGACGCCCTCAAATTCGTGCGCGAATTTCTGCGGCGTAAACCAGTCGCTGAAACTCTGCACGAACTGCGAACTCGTTCCATCCGTGTAGTTGACCGTAAGCATTTGAGACGGTTGATTCCCCTGAATGCCGGTCGCCAACAGCATCACGCTCGAAGCCTTGCCCTGCGGCAGAGGAATCGTTTGACCAGCGGAGCTGATAGCATCCGGTTGATTTGCGGGGCCAAGGTCGAACAGGATGCCGTTGAATACACGCGACGTAGATAACAGTTTCGCGGAATACGAATATCCGATTCCATCGAGCCCTCCGGTCGAATAGCTCGAGCCATCCTGGTAGATTCCGTTCACGTTAAATTCGGGAGAGAGATCGACTGGAGTGCCAGTTCCACTGCTGCCCAAAGCTGCACTCACGGCCAATGGGAACGTCAGAGTTTCCGTAATTGTGCCAGAGGTGCCTGTAACCGTCACAGTTGTGAAACCTGTTGCGGCTGAAGGTGAAGCTTTGAGCATCAACGTTCGCTGATTGCCCTGACCCTGGAAGACTGCCTGCACACCCTTCGGAAGGGCCGACAAACTGAGGCTCACCGTGCCGCTAAAGCCGTTCAAGGGAGTGATCGTAATCAAGGCGCGGGCTGTCGAACTTTGATTCAGAAAAACACTGGTTGGCCCCGAAAGCGTAAAGCCGCTGCCGCTAACCGCGTTGTTAATCGCACTCGCGTATTGCGCGGCCAGACCGTTGCCAACGAAATCGTCATACAACCACATGAATCCGCCGACAATGCCGCATTGGCTGTGCCAGCCGCTCATCGTGCTCTGCACCTGGCTCGGCGTATCGTTTAGATCCCACAAGCCAGGAAACACTGGAACTGTGCCGAAATTCCACCCCGCGCACGGATTATTTCCGCTGCCGCCCGCGTACGCCTGTAGGTGCACCCCATCGACTGTTCCTGGAAACTGACTGTTGATCTGGGAGACGACGTTCGTCCAATAACTGCTGTCGTCGAACGCGTCGGGCATCACGTGATAACCCAACCGCCCTAGCATTACTGCAAACGCAATCGTGGTCGATGAATTGAAGCTGTTCTCGTCGTCAAAATCAATCGCATCCAGAGCTGGGATGGCGGCTTTCAGAGCCTGAAAATCTTTATAGAGAATGCTGCCCGGCCCGGTCCCCTGCGTTTTGACCAGGTTCGTGATGTCTTGCCAGTCTCCGAAATTTGACGAGCCGATGCTGAACGTAATCCTCTTCACCGTTCCTTGTTTCAAGGCTGCCATATTTGCGGCAAAATCGGGATGCGCCTGATCGCCGATATAAACACCGTTGGAAGTGAGCGGAAACTCTCCATTGAAGTTCAAATCACCGGTGCTCCCCACCTCGACGCTCCACACTATCGCTTCGGTGAATCCGGAATTCTCGATCTCCGTGATGTTGTTTGTTGCGTTCTTATAAAAGGGCCCACCGCCAAAGATGCCCGTGAATCCGGTCTGAGCAGATGCCACCTCGCCGAAGCAGGCCAGTGCGAGAAGTAAGAAAAGCAAGAAAAGAAAGATAGCTGCGCCACTCGCAACCGGTTTCAGGCGTGAGCCCCTTTCGAATCGCGTTTGGAATGTATGCTTCACATCGTCTCCTGTTAGAAATCCTCGGGAAAATCACGGACGGGGTGGCTTTGTGGCTCAGAGCTCGCGAAACAGCGACGGCATGGTCACCATGCAAGTCCGGGAATTATACACTCACTGGCTCCAAGCTTGAGTGTTGACCTCCTTTCGTGTCTGCGTCCTGGCAGCACTCGTAAGCATCCAATGTTTTGCGGGCTGGTGGCCAAGTGTCCATTCGACCGGTCAAGCGGCGTCTCTGGCAAGCCACTCGATAAGCTCGTATGCGTGATATGGTCCCATCCTGATGGACACGCAGGAAGAATTACAAAAGGCATTCCACGAACTGGAGCAGGGAACGTTTCTAAGAAAATAGCGCGTGCGCTAAACGGCAGGTGAACCTGAGGACGTGCGGTCCCCGATTTCCTTCGTAGACCTTCGTGCCTTTCGTGATTAAATGATGTTCCGTTCCTAAAACATGCCTGAACTCCCCGAAGTCGAAACCATCGCCCGCGGCCTCGCCAAACGCGTCACCGGAGACGTCATCGAATCCGTCTGGCTCGGCCAGAAAAAGGAGCCCTTGAAGTCCTCCGCATCCGCGATCGCGAAGACACTTGAACACAGCCGTATCGCCGCCGTCCGCCGCATGGGTAAACACATCGTCTTCGACCTGGACCAGGATCCTGTGGCGCCTTCCGCAGCCGCGCCGCGCCAAAAATCAAAGCGGACCTCGTCGCAGGTCCAACCAAACCCGGGCAAGGATGCCCTCGCGTCCTCCACAGCTCAATGGATTGTTCACTTGGGCATGACGGGCCGCCTGCAGGTCTGCGAACCCGAGGCCGAAGTTGCGAAACACACGCACGCCATCCTCAAACTATCCTCCGGGAGGGAACTTCGCTTTGTGGACCCTCGCCGTTTCGGCCGGCTCAGCGTTGCCCAAGCTGGCAACTTCGATGCCGCCGGTGTGGAGCCTCTCGAAATCGACTTAGAGCGCTTCCTCACCCTGTTCCGGGGCCGCAAGACTCCCATCAAGAGCGCCCTGCTGAACCAGAAACTCCTGCGCGGTGTCGGCAACATCTACGCCGATGAATCT
Organism: uncultured Acidobacteriaceae bacterium; assembly: GCA_963722365.1. Lineage (GTDB taxonomy): Bacteria > Acidobacteriota > Terriglobia > Terriglobales > Acidobacteriaceae > Sulfotelmatobacter. The sequence continues at coordinate 451,552 of CAVRLM010000007.1, read as the reverse complement.
TTATTCCGCGCCGGACTACGTCCCCGTCGGCGTGCGTCGACCATCACGCGCGAGCAGTTGGCTATTCTCCTCGGCACCATCAGGGAAGTCTTGAAAGAAGCGATTGCCCTCGGCGGTTCCTCTATCTCCGACTATGTGAACTCCGACGGCGAAGAAGGATTCTTCCAGCTTCAGCATCGCGTCTATGGCCGAGAGTCCGAGCCCTGTCTCGTCTGCAAGACGGCCGTCAAGCGCATCGTGATCGCCGGCCGTAGCAGCCACTACTGCCCGAAGTGCCAGAAATAAAACGAAGCCGACCTTGAGTTTTTCCATCGTGCACCTTAGTGTCCTTTGTGGTTGAGGTTTTTCTTCACCCCACGCCAGACCGCAGGATAACGAGCCGCAAGTTCTGTTACCCTTCTGCCCATGCCTGATTTTTCCATCGGAGTCGATCTCGGCGGCACCAACCTGCGCATCGCGGCCGTTAGTACGGACGGCCAACTTCTCGAAAAAGTTACAGTGCCAACCAGAATCGACCTTGGCGCCGACCATGTGGTCGACAATATGTGCGGCGCGATTCGCTCCCTTTCCGATCGTTACCGCAGCGGAGGCACTTTTCTCGGAGCCGGGATTGGAGTTGCCGGCATCATCGATCTGGAAGCCGGCATCGTGCGTAAGTCTGCCAACCTGCCGGGCTGGGAGAACTACCACGTCCGCGACCAGATCGAACGGCGTCTCGGTGCTCGCATCTTTCTCGAAAACGATGCCAAGGTTGCTGCTCTGGGCGAACAATGGCTGGGTGCAGGCCGCAACGTCGACAACATGGCCATGCTGACGCTCGGCACCGGCATCGGTGGCGCCATCGTGCTTGACGGGAAAATTTTCCATGGCATGAACGGCATGGCCGGAGAGTTCGGCCACGTTACTGTCGAGCCCAACGGCGTCCCCTGCGGTTGCGGCAATCGCGGATGCGCCGAACGCTACGCTTCCGCCTCGGGCGTTGTACGTATGGCGCGCGAAGCGATTGCATCCGGCCAGGCCCCGGAACTTGCGAAAGCCGCCAACTCTGAGGCTGAGTTCAGCGCCAAATTAGTCTACGATCTCGCGATGCAAGGCGATGAAGCCGCACAACGCATCTTCCGGCGCTTTGGATGCGTTTTGGGAATCATGCTTGCCGATATCGTGAACGTCCTCAACCTTCCCGTGTATGTGATCGGCGGAAATGTGGCTGCCGCGTGGGACGCCTTTGCCCCCAGCATGTTCGAAGAATTGCACCAACGATCGCTGATCTACGCAGCGACCGCGCCGGGCGACTCCTCAGGAGAAAATCAGGATGCCGAGCAGTCCGTTGGCATTAAGCAGTGGAAGACCGTGGTGAAGCGCGCTCTGCTGGGTGGCGACGCTGGATTGTTTGGAGGCGCCAGACTTACCACCATCGTTGGATGAATCATGGGGCAGGTCAGGGCAGGACAGGCTTATCGTCCTGCCATCGCACCTGCTCCAGCGTCGCAGGCGCCACAGGCTCTTGATAAGGAACCGTTAGCACCATCTTCCCGTCGCGAGTCTTCACCGCGCCGCCGTTTGTCAGCAGAACCTTCAACCCAACCTGTGCCGTATCTTCCGACAACACGTCGATCTCGTAGGAATCCGGCAACCCGGCCAGCGTCTTGTTCCAATATATGTTGTGTAAAGGATCCCGGTATTCCGCGGGAATTGCGTGCGCTCCAATCAGAGTCCCAAGAATCCCCGCTGCATTTGCAGGATTGCAATCGGCATCCTGCCCCGCGCGCGTCGCATAATTCATGGTCTTGTACCAGTCGCCATTTCCATAGAGCAGGCCCATCACCACATACCCGCCGTTCAGCTTCGCGTCGATGTTGAACGGCTGCTTATAACCATCCGGGCAATGATCCACCTCGCCCCACTTCGCCTGGACCAGATGCCACGTCTTCAACCAGTCGTTCGGATTCTCATCGTGCCAGCGGATTACGTCCCGGATCAGCTGCGCGTACAAGCTCTGCTGTGGAATTGCCAGTAACCCCTTCTCCACTACTTCCCGAATATCTTTCGCGAAGAAAGCCTGCGTATACATGGCCGCAATGAACATGCCTCCGTACACGCCATCGCCATAATTCATGATGTGCCCCATGCGGTCGCCGTAACGGTTGGAAACCTGCGGCATGCCGGGCGCAATCATTCCGAAAACGTCGGCCTCGATCTGGAAATCAATGTCGTCTGCATGCACGTTGTAGCGCGGATTCCCCGAGTCCGGGGGCAGGATTCCCTTGCGAATATTCTCGAGCCCCGCATCATTCGCATGCCACACCTTGCGGATCTTTGCATCCCATTCGTGCGCGACAGTCACGGGATCGACATCGATTCCGTACTTGCGCAGGCAATAGAGGAAAAGCAAATTAATGTAGATGTCGTCGTTATCCGGTGCGCCGAAGCTGGGATGCTCCTTTTCCGACTCCGCGATGAAGCTGTGCAGGATGATAATCTTCTTGTCGTCGGACTCCTGAGTAATCGGATTCCACTCTTCTTGGCCGGGCTTATTGTCGGCCCTTGCCCGATACTCTTTCATTCGAGTCGGCGAGAGCGGCCAGTCGGTGATGTCGAAGCCTATCGGCGTGTTCTGATACTGAAACTCCCACGGCTGGCCAAAGGTCACGCCAATCATCTTCCCCATCCATGCGCCCTGCACCTTGTCGAGATAGCTGTCCCATGTCAGTTCCCGAAAATCCGGGTTGGCGGATGGTTCGCCAGCATTGACGGAAGTTTGACCGCTGGCGGCCGTGCACGAGACTGTCATCAACACAAGAGCAACGGTTAGCAACCGTCTCATTGATCCTCCAGGCTTTAATGCGTGATGTATACGAGCGTCCTATTCTTCCACCTAGCGGTTCGCGCTCGAATCGACCGGCGACGACGGTCCGTTTGCGATAATTCGGCGAATCGAAAGCAGAAGGATCTGATTCTGTTCTGGTGTGCCGATGCTTACTCGGATACAGCTGGGTGCTCCCCATGCTCCGAGAGGGCGTACGCTGACACCTTCATCCCGAAGTCGACCCGCAAGTACGGAAGCATCTTCATTAACATCGCAGTAAAGAAAGTTTGCTGCCGTGGGAACCACCCGGTATCCCAACTCCGACAAACCAACTCCTAGAATCTGCGCCTGTTCTGCGTTGTTCGACACGACACGCTCAATATGCTTCGCATCATCGAGTGCCGCGATTGCGGCCGTCTGCGCCGCTGATGATACGGAAAAGGTATCGCGCATCCGCGCACAATAAGCCAGCAATTCCGCCGGACCCAAGCCATAGCCCACGCGCAACCCCGCCAGACCGTGCGCCTTCGAAAACGTTCTCAGCACGATAACGCTTGCCCCCTGGCGGACGTGCTGCAACGAACGGGAGTATTCCACGTTGCGCCGGTCCGCGAACCGCATCGCAAACTCATAGTAGGCTTCATCCACAACCACCACAACGTGACTCGGGGCCCCGGCAATAAAGTTGTCGATCTCTGCCGCCTCCAGCATCGTTCCCGTAGGATTGTTCGGATTTGCCAGAAATACGAGGCGGGTCTCTTCGTTGATCGCAGCCAGAATCGCGGCCAGGTCAAATCTGTCTTCGCGCATCGGAGCTTCAATCAACTGCGCTCCCGTAGCGTGCACAGCCATTGAATAAACGATGAACGATCGTTCACTGGTCACCGCATTCCGGCCCGGCGCCAGCATCGTCTGGCACAGCAACCCGAGCAATGCCGTGGATCCGGCTGTCACCAGCACCTGGTCGATTCCAACATCGTGATGGGCAGCTAACTTCCGGCGCAGTTCTCCGCAGTCGTCGTCCGGATAATAGTTTGTCGAAGGAAGTGCCGACTGCATGGCCTCGAGGGCACGGGGTGAAGGACCAAATGGATTCTCATTGGAGTCGAGCTTGATGAGTCGCGCCTGAGCCTTTGCGGGAGTTCTCTTCGGCAAAGGCACAGGCAGAAAGCCGCCCATCTCGCGCGCCGGCTTGGAAACCAGATCAAAAAATCGGCTCATGCTCGCCGTAGATTACTTTGCGGATTTCTTGCCCGCCGTCACAGTGCTGGCGGACTTCAGTCGTTCGATTTCCCTCAACGTGAGCGACCGAAACTTTCCGGGAGGAACATCGAGAGCCAGCGGTCCGTACCGAACTCGCTTGATCTTCTCCACGTGATGTCCCACCGCCTCAAACATGCGCCGGATCTGCCGGTTTCGCCCCTCCACCAGCGTGATCTCGTACCACGGATTCGCCGCCTCTTTCACCACGCGCACCAGCGCCGGACCGGTCTTGACCCGCTTGCCATCGTCTGTCGCAATCGATACACCCGCGCGCAACTTCGCAATCGCTTCTTCTTTCGGCGTGCCCGCAACTTTTACGACATACGTCTTGGCGACGTGCGACGCTGCTTTCATCAGTCGATGCGCCAGTTCGCCGTCGTTGGTCAACAGCAATAGCCCTTCACTGGCATAGTCCAGGCGCCCGATCGGATAGACGCGCCCCTTTACGCCGCGAATCAGATCCATTACGGTCGGCCGTTTTTCCGGATCGCTCATGGTCGTCACATAGCCTTTCGGCTTATTGAGCAAAAGATAGACGTGACGCTGCGCCCCGTGAAGCAGTTTCCCATTCACCCGCACATGATCCGTCTCCGGATCAGCCTTGCTGCCCAGTTCGGTGACCACCGTCCCGTTCACCTGCACGTGCCCCGAAGAGATCAACTCCTCCGCCTTCCGGCGAGAAGCAACTCCAGCAGCAGCGATTATTTTTTGCAGCCGTTCCAGCGGCATAATGAAATCCGAAAACTTGCGGTACAAAGTTCAGGCGCATCCGGCGACGCTCGATTCAAAGCTCGCCAGGGGCGAAACAATTTAGCCCAGCCCTTTAGCTCTGGGTCAGCACACGGTAAAGAGGAACAAATCCCCTAGGGACGACACAACCGAACTCTATCCCGCCTTCTCCGTCTCCGAAACGCTCTCACTCGCGGCTTCCGTCTCGGCCACTTCGCTCTCATCGGCAGGCGCGGCCTCTGCCGTCGGCGCCTCCGCCGGAATTAATTCCGCTTGAAACGACTCCGCCACCAACTTCTCGAACTCCTCCATGCTGGGCAATTCGTTCACATCCTTCAATCCGAACCGCATCAGGAATTCTTTCGTGGTCTTATACAGAATCGGACGCCCAATCACTTGCTTGCGTCCCGCGGTCGTAATTAATTTCCGATCCAGCAGCGTCCCAATCACTCCGCCCGAATCGACGCCCCGAATGTCGTTGATCTCTGGCACGGTCACCGGCTGTTTATACGCGATCACCGCCAACGTCTCCAATGCCGGCAATGACAACCGGATTGGCGGCTTCAAACTCTTCGCAAACGCTCGCACCACCTCGTGTTGCTCGGGCTTGGTCGACATCCGATAGCCGCCCGCCACTTGCCGAATCTCAATGCCGTGATCCGGCGAGCCAAATTGCCCGACGAGTTCTTCCAAAGATGAGCGGACGCGCGACTTCATCTCAGCCTCGTCCGCCGCTCCTTCCGCGATGACGGTCTCTTTCACCAGGCGCGTCATCTGTTCCAGCGTGATCGGCGTCTCCGCCGCATAAATAATTGCTTCGAGTTGAGCTTTGAGTGACATAGATGTGATCATTAACAAGAGTCTGCGATGTCGCGTTTACCGGACTCCTGACTGCTGCCTTCTGCCTACTGACTCCTTACCGCCAGTCATCCCGCACCGCCGACTGTTCCTTCATAATCTCGTCGAAGTGCGTATGCTTCCGCACCGCGATCTCCCCGAACATCTTCTCCTGCCGTACCTGGATTGCCTGCAACCGCACCATCTCCAGTAGCGCCAGGAACATGCATACCAACGCATGTCGCGACGGCACCCGCATGAGCAATTGCTTCAACCGGATCGGTCGCTCTTCCAACGACAGCCGCCGCCGCAGATAATCGATCATCTGCCCGACGGTGACCGTTTCCTCATCAACGTTCAGAACCGGACGCGTGCGCACTCGCTCCAAAATCTGCTGAAAGGTCTTGACCAGGTCGATCACATCGGCTGCGATCTCCGGCTCGGTGCCTTCCGCCTCCATGAATTCCTTTAGAGATGGATTCGACAGCACCGCATCTTCAATCTGCTGCTTCTGCAAAAGCATCTGCGCCGCCGACTTGAATTTCTCATGCTCCAGCAGTCGGTTGACTAATTCATTCCGCGGATCTTCCTGCTCCTCCGCAGTCGCATCCGGATCACGTGGCAGCAACATCTTCGACTTGATGTGAATCAGCACCGCAGCCATGTAAATAAACTCAGCCGCAATGTTCACATCGAGTTCACGAATTTTCTCCACGTACGCCAGGTATTGAGCCGTGATCTTCGCGATCGGAATGTCATAAATGTCGATGTCCTGTTTGCGGATCAGGTCCAGCAGCAGGTCGAGAGGCCCCTCGTAAACATCGGTCACCGCAACAGCAAACGGCGAATCGCTCTCTTCCTTCTTCGCCGAATTCTTTGCAGCTGCGGGCCCCGCAGCGACCGCTGGTGCCAGCGGCTCATTCACCGCAACGATTTTTGAATTCTCCGTCATCACCTTTGTCATCCTGAGCGAAGCGAAGGACCTATGCACTCTTGCGCGGTCACCTCAGCTTCGGGGCCTTAGAACTATTTCGGTCCCTCATACTCCAACGACATCCCCATCGCCGCGCGCACATCGCGCATCGTTTCGCCCGCGGCCTTCCGCGCCCGCTCCGTGCCAGCCTCCAGAATATCCCAGGCAAGCCGCGGATTCTCCTCGAATTTCTTGCGATGCTCCTGCATCGGATTCAGAAGCTTTACCAGCGCGTCGGCCGCCCATCCTTTACACTCGATGCACCCAATCCCCGCCGACCGGCACCCTTCATTCACTTTCGCCATCGTATCTTTGTCGCTGAAGATTTTGTGCAGATCTCCCACCGGACACACATCCGGGTTTCCCGGATCCGATCTTCGCACCCGCGCCGGATCGGTCACCATCGTCTTCAGCTTCTGCCGCACCACTGGCTCCGGATCCGTCAACATCACCGTGTTTCCGTACGACTTTGACATCTTGCGTCCGTCCGTGCCCGGCAGCTTCGCCGCTGGGGTAAGCAGCGCCTGCGGCTCAGGAAACACGTTCCTGTTCTCCGCTCCGTAAAATCCGTTAAACCTCCGCGCAATCTCGCGCGTCAGCTCCACGTGCGCCACTTGATCCTCGCCCACCGGAACGCAATCGGCCTTGTAAACCAGAATGTCCGCCGATTGCAGAACTGGATAGCCCAGGAATCCGTAAGTCCCCAGATCCTTGTCCTTGATATTGTCTCGTTGTTCTTTGTAGGTCGGTACGCGCTCCAGCCATCCCAGCGGCGTGATCATCGAAAACAGCAAGTGCAGCTCCGCATGCGCCGGCACATGGGACTGAATAAAGATTACCGACTTCTCCGGATCAAGCCCCGCGGCCAGCCAATCCAGCACGACCTCAAGAGAATTCTCTTTTATTCTTGAGGTGTCGGCGTAGTCGGTGGTCAACGCGTGCCAGTCGGCCACCATGAAAAAGCACTCGTAGTCGTCCTGCATCCGCACCCAATTTTGCAGCGCCCCCACGTAGTTGCCTAAGTGTAGTTTGCCAGTCGAGCGCATGCCACTGAGCACGCGCTTGCGAGATTTGGAAGAAGCTGTCATCTGTCTAGGAAGCCCCACGCCGCGAAGCCCGGCCCATAATGGACGGCTGGCAGTCCGGATCAGAGTGTAGAAATGTCATGCAGGGCTGACTTCGATACTAACATGCGAAACCCCCATTTGACGCGGCCAAGGAGGCCCTAGAACAAGCCTTCAGACTATGTGGGGACAGCCGCCCTCGGCTGTGCGCCGGGCGCAGCCCGGCGATTCCGCTCGCACAAGCGAAGCGCCTATTGCTTCTCCAGTGCTCGCCGCAACTCCTCCGGCGCGATCGACTTCACCTTGATCGGCTTCGCAGGAATTCCGCCCACAATGTGATAGGGCGCAACGTCCTTCGAAGCAACGCCCATCGAACCAACAATCCCGTGCTCCCCCACCTTGACCCCGCTCAGCACGGTCGCGTGATAGGTCACTCGCGCTCGCGGCCCAATCTCCGTCTTGTGATTCTCCACCAACATGCCGTCATTTAGATCATGCGAGTGCGAATACACGTTGGCATAGTCGGAAATCGAGCATCCCTCATGAATGATGATTTCTCCACGGTCATCGAGCAGTACATATTTGTGAATGGTGCAGTTGTCCTCAACCGTCAAGTTGTAGCCAAAGGAAAACTCGACGTTGTGAAAAATCTTAACGTTGTTGCCGCAGTGCTTGAAGATATGTCGTGCCAGCATCGCGCGCACCCGATATCCCAGCCAGTGATTCAGTCCCACTGGTGACCGGTCATACATCATCCAAAACCAGATCAGCGGCTTCCGCTCTGCATACTTCACGGCATCCACATCGCCGTAATATTCCGGCTCCAACGTCGCCTTGCGCGGATCGAACGAATGCACCAGTACATGCTCGGCTGCCGCTCCAGCGGGCGCCGCGTACGGGCGCCCCAGGTACAACTGGTGTAGCGCATTGCGCACGACGTCACTGCGATGTTCCGGATCGCGATTCATGAACTCCCGATCGAGTCCGTCAATCCACTCTAGAAATGCTTTCTCAGCTGCTGGAACCGGATTCAGAACGCGATATTCATAACGTTGCATAAGAAATCTCTCTCGAAAATGCGGGCCTGCCGCGGGCAGTCAACCATAGCACACCGCAAATGCTTTATAATTCGCGCCACCCTCCATCGAACCCGGACCCGTGAACACTCTCGCCCGCCAGCTCCGCGCTACCGAGTACTTCACTCTTGGTTGGGGGACCATGGTCGGCGTCGGCTGGCTCGTCATTATGGATGACTGGCTTCTCCGCGGTGGCGCCCTCGGTGCATTCCTTGGCTTCGTGATCGGCGGCGCGCTCTTGCTCCCGATCGGATGGGTTTACGGCAAGCTGGTCATCGCCATGCCTGACGCCGCCGGAGAAATCGCCTACACCGCTGCGGCCTTCTCGCGTCCCGCGAGCTTTGCCACCGGATGGATGATGACGCTGGCCTATTTCATCGTCTGTCCATGGGAAGCCGTCGCGGTAGGCCGCATCGCGGGATACATCATCCCCGGCCTCGACTCGGTGGAACTCTATCGCATCGCCGGTCGCCCCGTCTTCCTCCCCCACCTCGTCATCGGTTTGGCCCTGACTGCGTTGCTGACTATCTTGAACTATCGCGGCATCCGTCTTAGCGCCACCTTTCAGAATTGGACCAGCTTCGGCACGCTCGCCCTCTTCATCGTTTTTGTCGCTCTTGGTGTAAGCCGCGGTTCGCCTGCTAACATCCAGCCTCTGTTTACGCACACGCCGCTAATCTCGATTCTTCTCGTCATCCAGATCGTCCCCTACTTCATGACTGGCTTTGAATCCGTAGGCAAGGCCGCGGAAGAAGCCAGTCCTGATTTCCGCGCCCGCGGCTTTTTTCGCGCGATCTGGATGGCAATCTTCATCGGAATTGTCTTTTACGCCGCCATCGTCGCAGCAGTCGCATTCGTCGCTCCCTGGCGCCAGCTGACCGGCGAGAAATTCATGACAGCGGTCGCCTTCCAGCAAGCACTGGGCTCTCGCTGGATCGTGAATATCATCCTCGCCGCCGCCTTGCTGTCGCTCTTCAAATGCTTCAACGGAAACTTCGTAGCCGCGAGCCGCTTGTTCTTTGCGCTGGGCCGACGAGGTATGGTCGATTCGCGCGTTGGAACCGTCCACTCCCGCTATCACACTCCTTCGACCGCAGTCCTCTGCGTCGGCCTCGCCACCGCGGCCTGCATGTTGCTGGGCGACGCAATCCTTGTTCCCGTCACCGAGGTCGGATCTGTCGCCTGCGCAATTGGATGGTCAGCAACATGTGCTGCTTGCTTAGCGCTGGCACACTCCAGGCCCTCCGTGATTTCATTGTCGTTCATCGAGAGCGCAGTGGCATGGTTCGGTTTAGCAGTAGGAATCGCAATGGCCTTGATGAAATTGGTCCCGCTCGTCCCCGGCCATTTCACCATGTATGAATGGCTGGCGCTTGGAACTTGGATCGTCCTGGGAGGAACCCTGTCGCGTATCCGGAAAGGCGCAAGTTCCGTCGCGTAGCGCAACATCGGAATGGCGCGATGTCCGTTCTGCCGCAACGGGAAGGAGAAGGTGAAAGTACTAACGCAATCGTCGGACGAGCCATTCCGAGGGGAGGGCACGAAAGCAATCGGGTCGTAAGTGGCAGAACCGGGAAGGGCACGACTTCAGTCGTGCCGTAACGCGTAACAGAATGACTTGGGCTTCAGCCCCTGAGGGAGCAAGTTCTATGACAAGCACGAAATGCGTGGAGAGGAAAATTGTGGAAGGCCGAGCTTCGTTGAAAGCAACGCGAGTTCTCTTGATTCTAATCATTCTATTCGCCTCTGCCACTCTCTCGGCCCAAACTCCCAACTTCGACCTCGTCATCATCAATGGCCACATCATCGACGGCACCGGTTCCCCCTGGTATTCCGGAGACCTCGGCATCCGCGGCGGAAAAATTGCCGCCATCGGCAATCTCTCCGCCGCCCCGCGCAAGCGCACTGTCGACGCGGCCGGCAAGGTCGTTGCCCCCGGTTTCATCGACATGCTCGGACAATCTGAACTGACCATACTCGTCGACCCACGCCTGCCTTCAAAAATTTATCAGGGCATCACCTCTGAAATCACTGGCGAGGGTGGCTCCATCGCTCCACTCAACGACGCGATCATCGAGTCCGATCGTAGCGGGTTTGAGCATTTCAAAGTCACTCCTGATTGGCGCACCTTCCGCCAATATTTTGCACGCCTCGAAAAGCAGGGAATCGGCATCAATCTTGCTAGCTATGTCGGTGCCACCCAAGTTCGCCGCATGGTACTGGGCGATGACGACAAGCAACCCACTCCCGCACAACTGGAGCAAATGCGAGACTTCGTACGCGAGGGCATGAAAGACGGGGCCGTCGGCGTCTCCACTTCGCTCGAATACACGCCAGCCCCCTACGCTAAGACAGAAGAATTAATCGCGCTCGCCGCTGAAGCCGGAAAGCTAGGCGGGATCTATGCTACCCACATGCGCAACGAGAGCGACTCTGTTCTCGACTCCATTGACGAAGCTCTTCGCATCGGTCGCGAGGGTCACATCCCCGTGGAAATCTGGCACCTCAAGGTGGCGGGCAAAGATAACTGGGGACACATGCCTGAAGTCGTAGCCAAGATCAACGCCGCACGTGCTGCCGGAGCCGATGTCAGTGCCGACACTTACGCCTATACCGCCTGGTACAACGGCTTCTCCGCCTTCATACCGCCATGGGCGCACGACGGTGGCGACGTAAAACTAGTCGAGCGCCTCAAAGATCCCGCTCTGCGTGCTGGAATCCGCAAAGACCTGCAGACTCCATCCAAAGATTGGGACAACGAATGGCAGGAAATTCCCGGCCCTGATGCCATCATGCTCGGCGCCGTTGAGAATTCCAGCCTGGTTCCTCTTCTCGGCAAGCGACTTTCCGAAATCGCCAAGCTCTGGAACAAAGATCCTATGGACACTATCTTCGACCTTCTTATTCAGGATCCCTCCGCCGAAGTTGCCGTCTTCGGCATGTCGCAACCTGACGTGACCCTTGCTCTCCAACAGCCCTGGGTCGCCGTCGACAATGATTCCGAAGGAACATCTCCCGATGGAATTCTCGGCCAGTCCCATCCGCACCCGCGCGCCTACGGAACGTTTCCGCGCATTCTCGCAAAATATGTCCGTGAAGAAAAAGTTCTGACCCTGGAAGATGCCATCCGAAAGTTCACAGCGCTGCCCGCGCAGCGCATGCGCCTGACCGATCGCGGAGTCCTTAAAGCCGGCATGTGGGCTGATCTCGTAGTTTTCGATCCAGCCACCGTGCGTGACCGCGCGACCTTCGATAACCCGAATCAGTTGTCGGAAGGAATGGAGTATGTCTTAGTGAACGGGGTGCCAGTGCTTGATCAAGGAAAGATGACGAACGCTCTTCCCGGGAAGGTCCTGCGCGGCCCCGGCTACGTCCCGTAATTGCTTTGGTCTGGCTGCGAACGCCGTGATCTTTTAAAAACACGAAGGCGAACTCGCCGCGCCTTTACTTCTACGGTTTAAGCCGCGCCTGAGTCTCACCGCTCGTCGCGGGAGTTACGTGCGGTTCCTCCAGCGTACCGGTAATCGTGTACCCCGCCCCCGATCCGCCATTCGGAGTTCGCACCAACCTGAAATCCAACTCGCCCTGTAGCGATGCAGTCCCGCTCAACCGGAATTTTCCGTCGGGCGATTCCAGGCTAGCGTCCTTCATCTCAATTTCTCCCGCATGCAATCGAGCTTGCCCGGAAAACTCGGTGACCTTGAAAGGCCCCGCATCCTCGCTGAGTGCGACGTGAGGCAACCGCCCATCCCTCATTGCAAACCGCAGCGTACCTTCCCCCGAAGTCCAGAACTCCGGCGTGCACGCTCCTTTCACCGCATATGTCCCGCTCGCCGTGCCCGCGATCCACTCGTCGTTCATCACATCCGCAAGCCCGTCCAATGAGATTCCGTTCACACTCCCGCCCCCTTCGCATACCGCCGGATTCTCCCGGAAGTCTGCCTGCCATTGGCCGCGATGCTTGCCGCCCAGGAAATCCGCATTGAACTCTGAGATTCGCAGCTTCCCGCTGTCGAGGGCGACCTTCGCGGAGACTAGCGTCGCCGTCAACCGCTGCACCTGCAATCGCTCTGTGATTATCTGTCCTGACGCGCGCACACTCGTCAGGAATGATGGTGCCCCTTTCGCGTTCGATTCAAGCACCCGATACCACGGCCGCTCCTTCGGGCTCGGACTCACCCACTCGTGGAGTGTGCCCAGAGCAATCTGATTTGCGCTCAGGACGAAATGCACTTCACACGTCGCGGGAATTCGACACCCGCGCGGCATTTCCATGGAACCCGTCCATGATGTAGATCCTGTTCTTACGTTCAACTTCGCTACGCGGATCGAGCCCGGGAAGAGTTGCATGTCTGCCGAAGCAACTTCGACCGGGCTTGCCGCGCCACCCATGGCGATGTGAACATTCCTCAACTTCGCCAATCCCGTCACTTGCGGTCCCGTGAAGCCAGAAGTCGTTCCATTGCTCCGCCCCGCCCACGATCCAGCGATTCGCAGATCCACCTGCGCCGTCCCCTCGGCACTCGATTGCAACGCAGGAAGTCCCAGCATCCGAGCTACCTGCAACGATCTCGCAATCTCGGCCTCTCCCACAACCGAAAGGCTGTAACCACCGCGGTTCACCCATCCTCGAGCGGTCGACGGCGTACGTCCCAGCGTCACCGGAAAGGGCCCGAACTCAACATGCGGGCCATCTGGAAACCGCATGCTCGAGGTCTTGCCGTGGCTGGCCAGTCTTCGCAACGCCGGACCCGTCTCGGAACCGTCGGAAGTCAGCAAGAAGGGAAGGGTCTCCGGCCCCACTTCTACCTTGCTGGAGGTCGAGGCGACGCGCAAATCGTCGAATTCTCCCCTTCCTTCGAAGCGCAACTGCGACGCCGTCGCGGAGTTTCGCTCCATGCGCAAACTTCCGCCAATCGTTCCATCCGCAACCAGATCTTCTGGCAGATTTTTTTTCACGCGCTGCACCAGCATTGCCGCCGCGCTCGCGGGTACGTTGTCAGCGGTCAACGTCAACGCGTAGCTGGGACTCCTCGGCAGGCCCATGTCGCCCTGCAGCGTAATCATTCCCGACCCGACGGGAGCGCTACACAGAAGCCCGTGAACTTCGTGATCGAGTGAGCTGTACTCCCCATCGCAGTGGCCCGCCAACCGAAGCGCTTGCCCACTCGTAATGTCATACCGTCGAAAATCTTGAATGGACCCGTCGCCGGTAATCTGCAGTTTCGTCGGAGTTCCCGACACCGTTGCATCGAGCACCAGGTCTCCGCGCCAGCCTTGGTCGTTTCCCGTGAAAAATTTCGTGAGTTGGCCGAGTTGTGCACGATTCCACTCCACCATGAATCGCATCGGAGTTTCGCGCAGCGTATTCGCCCGTTGCCACGTCCCCGACACTTGCAGCATGCCCATGTCATTCAAATTCAAATCGCTGCGAAAGGGCTGCGCTTTCAGCCGCACTCCCCAGCTGTTCTCCGAATCCTGCCACAACGAGAAATCTGCATTCGTCAGCGCGTACGGTTTTTTCTCCGGACCGTTCTTGAAGTTAATCCGCGCTGAGGTGGCTTGAATGTAAGGGAATCCGGGGCGCGCTTCCGACTTCGGCTTCGCAGTCGGCGCCAGTGGGATGTGTGCCGTTCGCTCCAGAAGCGCCTCCAGGTTCCAGCGCCCGTCGTCCGCATGCACCAAATTCAGGCTCGGTTCGGTCAGATCCAGTCGCGAAATTTCCAAACGCCCGCGCATCAGCGAAATCAGGCGCAGATTGGCCGTCACTTCGCTCGCCCGCAGCATGGGCTCGGCTCCGAACGCGGGGTCGTCATACACGACTAGATTTTCCAAGTCGAATCCCGGCCGAGGTAACAGTCGGAGATGTACGGGGCCAATCTCAACCGGCCTTCCGACCGCCGAACTGATGGAAGACGCGATTCGAGATTGCAAACGGGATGCGCCGGGTCGTAGCAGGAACAGCGCCAGCACGATCAATGCTGCCGCCGCAAGGATTCGTCGCTTCGAGGAGAAGAGCTTCACCGCGACCCTACTGGAATTTTGAGGGGCGTCATCTTACAAACTGGAGCGTCCGCTTCCATCGCGTCTCATCGAAAAAGTGCAGGACCACTTTGCCAAGAAATAAAATTCGATCTCCCCACGCCGTTTTTCTGTATTGATCATCCGGGGTTTCAAACGACCAGTAAATAAACATGGGGCGCCCGATGATATTTGGTTTGGGAATGAATCCCCAGTAGCGGCTGTCCAGGCTCACGCCGCGATGGTCTCCCATCGCAAAGTAATGGTCCGGTGGAACCACGATATCGTCGCCTTGAATGTAGGACGGCAAATCCACCATCCAGTTTGGCGACACATTCGGATCGTCTGTGGGCGGAACCGCCGGAAAATTGTTTCGATAAGGATCCATCGTGTCGCGGTCGTGCAGCACGTAGGGTTCGTCCAGGGCTTCACCGTTGCGATAGACCACGCCGTTCCGCAGGTGAATGTGGTCTCCGGGTAACCCAATGATTCTCTTGACCACATAGAGTCCAGGTTCCGCCGGCGACAAGAACACCACAATATCCCGGAAATGCACGTCCCGGTAGGGAAGTAGAGGACCTACCCACGAACTTTTGGGAGCGAATTGAATGCGGTTTACAAAAACGTGGTCGCCGATCAGCAGGGTGTTTTCCATCGAGCTAGACGGAATCTCAAACGCCTGTACCACAAACGTGATGATGAACAATCCCGTCACCAGCACGGCGGCCAGCGATGCCAGAAACTCAACTGTCGTTTCTTTGGGCTTCTCTTCCGCCTCGCTGTCCTTCGACTTTAGTGCTGCCGATTCCTTCGCCTTCGCAACCGCGACGTTGTTCTCTACGTTCGATTCTTTTTTCGCCACTTTCTCTTCCGTGTCGGCCGTAACTTTGCCGCTCGCTCTCGTCCCTTGAGTTCTTCAGGCCCCGCAGAGTCTGGTATGGGCCACGGCTTCACCCGTGCCCTTACCGCACCAACATTCCGGGCTTTAGCCCTGTGGGTTTCCACCCTGCCGAAGCCGCCTGACCTACTCAGTGTACCAGTCGGAGCGTACGGTTCCAGCGCGTGATCTGAAAGATGTGCGTGACGGCATACGCGACGTGATACAGCCTTCCTAGCGCCGAGGCCGACGGATCCCGATCCCAATTCTTCACCGACCAGTAGATCACCAGCGGCCTTCCGATAATGTTTTCCCGCGGCACGAAGCCCCAATACCGGCTGTCCTGGCTGTCATCCCGGTTATCCCCCATGACGAAATAATGTCCCTCGGGAATAATCAACTGGCCGTCTTCCACCAGTTTCCGCATCTCCAGCCACCACTTTCCTTCCAGTCCGATCGCCGGAATATCGACTCGCGGGAAGTTGTCGCGAAATAGATTATTCGCGGGCTCCAGGAATCGCACATAGGGTTCGTCGAGTGGCTTGCCATTGATCAAGACCCTCTTTCTCTCCATGCGCAGATGATCTCCAGGCACGCCAATTACACGCTTCACAAAGTGCTGCTGCGGATCCACCGGATAATGGAACACAATGATGTCCCCGCGCGCGATCTTCTGATACGGCATCACATGGTCGCCAATCCCGGGTCCGCCATAGCAGAGCTTGTTGACGAGCAGATAGTCCCCAACCAGCAGGGTATTCTCCATCGACTCCGAGGGAATCTGGAAGGCCTGCACGATGAAAGTGATCACGAAGATCGCTATCACAACCGTGCCCATCAACGATTGCAGCGACCCGATCACATCGCTGCCGAAGGTGGTTACGATATGGCGCTGCGGCGCGCTGGCCGGAACACTTGGAGGGACGACAGGGAGATCCAGCGGGCCATCCACAGGCGGTGGAGAAACAACAGGGTGGTTGAACGAATCCATGAAATCTACTTATCCACCGAATGCGAGTTCCGTGCCGTCGCCTTTCCTTCCGTCGGCTTCGGGCGGGAAGCCAGGAACGTCAGGAGTTGCCGGGCAGCATCTTGCTCCGCGGTTTTCTTCGTCGAACCCTGCGCCCGCCCTACAAACTCGGCGTCCTTGCCGTTTTTCATGTGCAGGCGGGCCTCGACCGTAAATGTCTTGCTATGCTCTGGACCTGCTTCCTCCACCAGCACGTAAGCGGGTTGGGACAGGCCAAGACTCTGCACCGCCTCCTGTAAAGCCGACTTGAAATCCGTAACCGGCAGTGTGCCGCCGCCGCGTTCCATCCGCTCCAGTTCCGGGGCAATCACGTTGCGCAAAACAAATTCCCGCGCCACTTCGAGCCCGCCGTCCAGATAAATGGCGGCCAGAATCGCCTCCAGAGCGTCAACCAACAACGCCGTCTTTCCCCGTCCGCCGCTCTTTTCTTCGCCTCGTCCCAGCCGCAGATAGTGGCCCAGTTCGAGTTGCTGTGCCACCCGGATCAAATGCCGTTCGCTGACCAGGTGCGCCCGAAGCTTCGAGAGTTCGCCTTCCCGGAATTGCGGGAATCGCTGGAACAATTCCTCGCTTGTTACCAGCGCCAGCACCGCATCTCCCAGGAATTCCAGTTGCTCGTTATCGCTGACCTTGTACTTACTTTCGCCCGCCTGTTGCGCTTCCTGCTCTCGCGCCTGCGAACTGTGCGTAACCGCTTGTTCAATGACGGCCCGCCGCCGAAAATGGTAGCCCAGCCCCTCTTCCAGCGCCGTGATTTCCCGTTCCTTCATATGTGGGACTGCCACCAAATATGGGGACAGCCGCCCGGCTGTTCGTCGAGCGCAACTCGACCAGCCTTCTTCAAGACACTGGCGGGCCGTCCGAAACCTAGTTCTTGGGTGCCGCGGTCCCCGGAGCCGCGCCGCCGGTTAGCTTCGTCAGACGGTCTTTCTCGGCCCGAGCCGCTTTGCCCACTCCGGAATCCGGCTGGTCCTTGGTCAGTTCCACAGCCTGATCGATGACTTTCATCGCTTCCGGATACTTGTTTTGCATATCGAGCGCAACCGCCAAGCGAAAGATCGCGAGCGTGTCGGGTTGCTGCGGTAGTGCGTCAATGGACTTTCGCAGATTCGTCTCGGCATCCGCCCAATTACTGGCTTTGAACGACAACGTGCCTAGCACGAGGTACGCCTCAGATCGCAGGAAGTTCTTGAATGCGTTCAGCTGTTCCGGAGGATAGCCCGAAGTTGGGATGTCGGTGTCAATGGTCTGTAACGCATGCTCCGCATCTTTCTTGGCCTCGGCGTATCGCTGATCCTTGTCCAGGTCCGTGTCGTGCGTACGCTCCGCCATCGCCTGTGCTATTCCAACCAGGGCCGCCGGATCATCCGGGTCAATCGCCAGCACCTTCTTGCCCATGTCGATCATCTTGTCGGCATTGTTGGCCTGCTGGTAACGTTGCATCGCCCCGGTGTACAGCATCGTCCGCAATTCGCTGTCCGGAAACTTCGCCGCAAAATCGTCGGCAGACTTTTCCAGCGTCGCAGGATCTGTCTGCGCCACCGCCGCCTTGTACGCCTCAAACTCCGGCTGTGTCTTCGCTGCCGGTGGACGTTTCCCGGCTGGCGCGGCTGCTTGTCCCGCAGGCTGTGCCGCCTGCCCTGCCGGTGGATTCTGAGTCGCTGGTTTGGTGTTGCTTTGCCCGAAACTCCACGCACACATTCCCAGCACTGCGATTACCATCGCTGCTCGCTTCATGCTTTCTCCTCGACCGAAACTTTTCAGATTTCCAACTCGACCTGCAAAGCCTGCAACCGTGCATTCTATCGTAGCGAAGCAGATTTTACTGACAGCTGAGAGCTGGCAAGCAATTTGCTGTCGGCTCACTGTTGCGGCTTCGCCGGAGGCTCGTACGCTTGTTGAAGCCCACGCTCAGCGGCCGCCTTCACCTCTGGAAGCTCTGCTCCCGTCGTAAGGGCTGCGCGATACTCGTTCATGGCCGCCTCGCGATCCTCCTTCATATCCAGGATCCTGCCGATGTACACATGCGACCACGCCACCACCTTGGGATCTTTCGTCTCCTGGATTGCCTTTTGGAAATTATCCAGTGCCGATTCCCGGTTCTTGTTCGCCACCGCCACCTGCGCCAGAATAAACAGGGCCCGCCCCGGATCGCCAATCTTCTTATCCAGCGCCTGCTGGGCCAACTCTTGTGCGCCCTTGGGATCGCCCGCCTCCAGCCGCTTTCCGGCCGTGACCAGCATTCGCCGATCTTCCATTCGCGAGAGTTGAACTAACTCCGGTGCTGAAGCCCGAACAAACTGCACTTCGTTCGCCGCCTTCTCCTGAGCCTTCACGTCGATGTGGTCCAGGATGTCGGAATATGCGGCCCGCAGTCCAGCTGGATCTTTTTCAAATGTCAGCAGGGAAGTGTAGAAATACTTCGTCAGCACGTACCCTTGCCTTACCGCATCGTCCACGGCTTGCAAACGCATCGCTTCGGCCGTCTGCTTTGTCCCCGTGGTTCGAATCTCAATGGCCCTAACCATGCACTCGGTTACCAGCAGCGAAATATCGGTCTTGAAGCCTTCTTCCAACGGCGCCCGCTTCACCGATTGCAGCAGCGGTTCAATGCGCTTGATTGAGCTGAAGTGTTTTTCCGCCAGAGGATCGAGCAGGTAGTGCAAATATGCGTGCCGGATTTGCGGCATCTTCAGCGGATCGGTCGAGCTCGCATAGGGTGACGGAAACACCACTACGTCATAGTCTGTGCCGTAGTTGCGCGCGTTCGCTTCATTCGGATCACCCATGAAATCCAGGTAAATCGTGAATGTCCTCCCCAGATATCCTCCCGACTGCATTTTCAGGTAGATATCGGTGTCAAACACCATCTTCGACAACGGTTCGTGGTAGCGTTCCACCAGCGCGGCATAGTTCGGCCGGTGCCGCTCCCAGATCGAGTGCAACTGGGCCTTGTCGTAGAACCGCTCCAGCACCGCCCCGAACGCCGCAATTGACACTGCATCCGGCGGCAGTTCATCCTCCTTCACCTTCGGAAGGAAGTGCGGAGGCCCCTGCAGGTACAGAGCCAGTGAAATGTATTGGGATAAATCGTGCTCTGGATCTTTTCCGCGATGCGCGAGATACCACTCGCACATCGTGTTCATCGTCGCCTGCGCCTCTTCAGAACCCTTGAGATTCCTCTCCACCTCCGCTCGGATGTTCAGTCTCTGTGCATCGGAAGCGTTGAGGTTGACGTTGTAGCCGCACGTATTCATCGCCGTCAGCACGGCGAATATCGTCTCACTCGTCTCCAGCGTGATTGGATTATTCCCGTCCGCCAGACACCCCGGCGCCAGCAGCCCCAGTACCGCCACCACCATCAAACTTCGAAACCAACGGCCCAAGAAACGACTCAGGAATCCCTCCCGCAGGATGGCCACTCGATCGCCATTATTATGAAGAAAGGCGGAGAACACATCCAGTT
Source organism: uncultured Acidobacteriaceae bacterium (assembly GCA_963722365.1). Classification (GTDB taxonomy): domain Bacteria; phylum Acidobacteriota; class Terriglobia; order Terriglobales; family Acidobacteriaceae; genus Sulfotelmatobacter. The sequence goes on along the minus strand of CAVRLM010000007.1, from coordinate 431,410 downwards.
TACGGGCTCCCAAGCAGAGGGTCAAACTCGCTGACTCACACATCTCCGCACGAAAGCTCCGCGCGAACACTGCATTCTCTCTTTCCGAGGTACATACTGGTCTTGCACTGTTATAAGTGACAGGTTCAACCGACCGGATTAAAGTGAAATCATCATCTGAGGAGATAAGTGGAGGATGTTTTTGGGTCGCCGCACGCCAGCAATCACCTTTTTTCCCTTCGGTCTGGGCTGCCTCTGCCTATTGGGGATCCTCTGCGGATTCTCCCCGTCCGGCGCGGCTCAGGATTGGCAGCCCAAGATTGCCACCGAGGGTGAAAATGCCGCATCGGGCGCCCAAAGGCCAACCCCTGCCGAGGGGTCCCAGAAGCTCGAGCCGCATTCCACTGGGTACGTCAGCGGGACCGTCCTGGACAAAGCTGGAGCCGCAGTCGCCGGCGCCCACTTGCGGTTGACTCTCGAGGACCAATCACAATCTCAAGAGGTTCGGTCCGGTGACAATGGGCAATTCTTCTTCGCCAATCTGCCCCCAGGGGCCTTTCAGCTGACGATTACCGCAGAAGGCTTCGAACCCCAAAGCGTTTCGGAAATCGTGCGCGCCGGTGAGGCCTACATCGTTCCCGTGATCAGGCTGGCGGTTGCTACGGTCATGACGGAAGTGAAAGTCGGTAGCACAGCGCTTACACCGGTGGAACTCGCTCAAGTTCAGATTCAGGAGCAGGAAAAGCAACGCGTCTTCGGTTTTATTCCCAATTTTTTTGTCAGCTACGTCCCCGATGCAGTTCCATTAGTGCCTCGGCAAAAATTCGAGCTGGCCTGGAAGTCATCCGTTGATCCCTTCACCTTCGTAGGTGTCGCAGCCATTGCCGGAGTTCAGCAAGCGACCGATGATTTCCCGGGCTACGGCCAAGGCATGGAGGGTTATGCGAAACGCTTCGGTGCCGCCTATGCTGACGTTTTGTCTGGCACGTTCATCGGAAGTGCAATCCTGCCATCCGTTCTCAAACAGGATCCGCGTTATTTCTACAAGGGAACTGGCAGTGGTCGATCGCGCTTCCTGTATTCCGTCGCCAATACGGTGATTTGCAAGGGAGACAACAAGCGCTGGCAGCCAAATTACTCTGGCGTTCTCGGAAGCTTCGCCACCGGCGCCATCTCTTATCTTTACTATCCCTCAAGCGATCGCGATGCCATGGGATTGGTCGTGCAGAACTCCCTGATCCGGCTTGGCGAAACCGCCTTCGCCAACGTCATGCAAGAATTTATCGTCAGGAGATTTACGCCCCGTCTTCAAACCCACCCTTCCTCCCATCCCTGAGGGCGTCACTCGGTATTCGTCGCGATCACCAAAATCGGTTTTAGGCGAAACGGGCCTTGCTTGGCCTTTCGTCGACGCCGCGACCATGAGCCTATGGATCGGGATGGACTGCACCGACTGCACTGGCCGACTGATGGGCGACCTCATTCAGCGAAGCGAGATCCTGTTTGGCTAGCGCGTATCCTCTCTCCATGGCCATGTGATACCACCGGTCGGCGACGCTGTAATCCCGCCGCGCTCCCCATCCGTGCTGATACACCCGCCCGAGTTGATCACAAGCCGCCGCAGAACCGTGCCCCGCGGCTCTTACAAACCCTTTCAACGCCTCTTCCAAGTCCTGTGGAATCCCGGTCCCATTGAAGTATGCCAGCCCAAGATTGAGTTCCCCCGCGACTGATCCCGAAGACGCTGCTTTTTGGTACCACTTGAACGCCTCATCGTTGCTGGACTGCGCATCCCTCTCATCACGCCCTGCCCGGCCTGTCTGGTACATGTATCCCAGGTTATTTTGTGCGCCAGCATGTCCTTCTGAGGCCGCGCGGAGATACCACTTGTTTGCCTCCTGATTACTTTGCTCTACGCCTCGGCCTTCCAGGTAAAGCCCGCCTAGACTGTTCTGCGCTCCAGGATGCCCGTTGTCAGCCGCCTTCCGGTACCAGTGAACGGCTTGCGCGTAGTCCCGGGAAACACCGCAACCCGTCTCATAGCTCACGCCCGCCTGGAACTGCGCCTCACGGTCGCCTTTGGAAGCGTGTTGGAGGGTTTGCAGGAAATCGCGCGTAACCGTGATCGTTGGATCCGAAGCTTCAGCGTGGGCGCAAGTCGGCTGAGCCGCGCACCTCGCACCAAGAACCAGAATGATCCCCAGGGAAACGACGTGGATTGTCATCACCCCACCCCAAATAAGTCCTATTTCGGCATACAGTACTGCGACTGGGATTCTGGGTCAAATGGAAAATAGCGGCAGGACGAATCGAGTTTCTGCTTGAGCAGGGAACGCCTTAACGCAGTCCTCCGGAGCAATAAAAATGGGGAGCCTCGCGGCTCCCCGAGTCACAACCCCTAAACTTCTAGAACGTGTACTTCAAGACCAGCACCATCTCCCGTGGATGGTTCGTGAACACGGTCTTCGGCTGGTTGAAGTTGGGCGAACCAGGAATCAGCATCTCCAGTGTGCTGTTTGTCGTGTAGCCAAGTGGAACGACGTCGCTGATTGCGCCTGGCAGATTCTGTGCGTGATTGAAGAAGTTCAGGAACTGCGCCTGGAACTCCACGTTTTGCGTTTCGGTAATATTTACGCGCTTCACTACCGACAGATCGAAGTTGTTGGTGTGTGGCATCGCCAGCGTGTTCCGCCGGGCATTCGGCCACGAGTATTTGCCAGCCTGGTTGTAGTAGGCGTTCGGAGTATCCGCCTGGTAGGCAACCAGATATGGATAGCTGTCGGAACTGCCGCAAGTGACGTCCGCCGTGATCGCTCCAGTCGTGCAGAGCGGAATGTAGCTGCCGCTCGTACCCTTTACCCCGGCTGGATTGATGAAGGCACGATCGCCCGCAGTATCACCATTTCCGTTGGCGTCCACGCCGCTTTGCACCGTGGCGAATTCCGGCGACTGGAATGTATACGCGGGACTTATTTCCCAGTTGCCCACGATATTCTTCTGCAGCCAGCTGTCACTGTGCTTCAGGAACGGCAGGTCGTACAGCATCTCTACCGTCACTCGATGGCGCCGGTCTAGAGCAGAATCACTCCAGTCGCACTGGAAGCATTGGAAATCCTGCGGACGACGTGGCGTCAGATATGTCGAAAACACGTCTGCCGTCGAGTTGTCCATCGCATGACTCCAGGTCCAGGCCACCTGGAATTGCAAACCGTTGCTGAAGCTGCGCTTCAACGAGGTCTGCAAGCCGTTGTACTTCGAACTGCCGTAAGGCATGAATCCCACCACGCTGGCCCCGTCAAACCCCTGATCTGCATAGGCCGGAACATAATTGGGGTTGGCATTGATCTGTTCGTAGGTAGTAGTCAGGCCGTCAAGTTCAGCCTGCGTCGGAGCGCTGAAATAGTACGGGAGGTTCAAGGTTGCTGACGTTTTGTTCTGCCGGTTCAGTCGCATCTGCACAGGCAGGTGAATACCGCGAGTTCCCACATACCGAACTTCGGCCGTGTACTTATTGGCGAAGATGTGCTGGACTCCCAACGTGACCGTCTCCGCATAGGGTAGCTGCTGATTCGGAATGTATCCCGAAGTTGCTTCGCGGGCGGCGATCGGATCTGTGATTGGCGGAATCGTCGCAGTGAACGGCAAGCCGCCGCCTGCCAGGAAACCGCTGTTTCCCGCCACTGTCGGATCCTGCCAGAAGCAAGCTGCGGTCATGTTTCCGGGGGCATCGCACGTTTGCTGTACCTGCGGAGCCGCCGATAGCAGACCAAGGTTGTCGTATAGCACATCCGTCGACATCGAGAACCCGCCGCGGATGGAGGTTGTGCCGCTGGATCCTGGGGACCAGGCGAACCCAATACGGGGCAGGAAATTCGTTTTCTGCGCGGTCGGAGCGGCGAACGTGATGAGCCCCGGAACGTTTGAGATCGAGTTCAGTGGCTGCCATGCACGTTGCGATAGTGGCACCTGTGTGAACTCGTAACGCAAGCCCAGGTTCAAGGATAGATTCTTCGTCACATGCCAATCGTCATTGGCATATCCGTAGAACATGTTCTGGTTGCCGTAATATGTCAGATTGCCGATGGACCGCTCCGCCAGATAGTCCGGAACCTGGTCCGTGAAATAACCGTTGAAGTCTGAGTACTCATAGTCGCCGCGTACCCGCTGCGTAAACCCCTGCGGCGAGATGTACTCGCGATACTCCGCGCCGAACTTGAAGTTGTGTCTGCCCTTCAACCAACTGATGTTGTCCACTAGTTGGTAGAAGTTCTGCACCCCAAACTGCGGAGCATTCGGATCCGCTCCCAACTGGACTCCGGCGCTCTCGATGATTCCGATGGCCAGATTGGGATATGCATCCAGTCCCGGGAACGACGAGTTGCTCGAAGGGTAATCGTTGGTATTGCGGTTAAAGCCCAAACGTACTTCGTTGCTCAGATTTGGCGAGAAGGTATGGTACTCGCTTCCCGTGATGATCTCGAAGCGCTGCGGAACGATCGTCCAAAACGCCGGAATCTGCCCGAAGATGTCGGTGCCGTTCCACTTTTCATAACTGAAACGAACTCGGAATTGGTCCTTGTTCGAGATATTCCAGTCCACCGAGTTTACGGTGGTGAAATAGTTGTTGTAGTAGCTCCCCGAGAAGCCCACGTCTCCTATCGGAACGGCCGCGTTGGCGCCAATCGCCGACGTCGCCGGGCAATTGGCACTCCCGTTCGGAAGCGGTGCCTGCGCCTCAGCCGCAGGCACATACTTCTTGAATTGCAGCAGGTTGGTCGCGCTGACGCTGCTGTCCGCGGCCAGCATCGCATACCCCGCCGCTGTCGGCGCACACGAGGTCGAAGACGTCACGTTGCCCACGGGGTTGTATTCCCAGTTGGTGAAGAAGAACAACTTATTCTTGATGATCGGGCCGCCAATCTGTCCACCGAACCGGTTGTTGTCGTAGCGCGTGTTGAAGGGATTGAGTCCCTGTGCACGCTGCGACTGCGCGACCAGCGAATCCTGCGCATTCAGATTCCGGTTCTGAAAATACTCATACAATCGCCCGTGGAAGCTGTTCGTGCCCGACTTGATCGTCTGGTTGAACTGCCCGCCCGAGGAGTGTCCGAACTCCGGCGAAAACTGGTTCTGGAGCACGGTGAACTGATCCACCGCGTCATTCGGCAACTGAAGTAGAGGTCCCGTGATCGACTTGCTGTTGTTGTCGACTCCTTCAATCGTGAAGTTATTATTGCGTGGCCGCTGTCCGGAAATCGACGGGCCCGTGCCCAGGCCAACTCCGCCGCTGCTCGCCACCCCGGCATCCATTAGCGAGAGGTTGATCACGCCGCTTCCCACCGACGCCAGCGGAGAATCCGCGATCACTTTGCTTTCATAGGTGCTTTGCAACTGCGCTGTCGTCGTGTCCAGAACCGGCGGCACGCCCGTGACCTCGACCGTCTCCGTCGCCGCTCCCGGCGTCAGCGTCACATTGCGCGTGACTGTCTGGTTCAATGATATGACCACGTTCTCCGTCGTCATCTTGAAGCCGGTCATCTTCACCGTAATCTTGTACGTGCCTGCAAGCAGGTGATCGAAACGGTACTCTCCCGACCCACTGGTCTTGCCGGTTGCGCCCACATTGGTCGCGATGTTCGTGGCGGAGACTTCCGCTCCCACGATCGCTGCACCCTGCGTGTCGACGACGGTTCCGACCACGCTTCCATCGATGGCCTGGCCAAATGCCGACGCTACGCCCAAGCCGAATAGGCTGATAAGCGCGAGGATAAGTCCGCAAACCCTGAGACTTCCCACTCCCCGTTTCATAAATGTTTCTCCTTTGGCACTGGGAGACCTATGAGGTCAGACAATGAAAAATCCGGCCCGATCGTGGCGATCGTGCCGGGCGTCAACGAGGGCCGCCCTGCAAGCGACGATTTGGTTGGCGCTGATCTGGCATTCTGAGTTGCCAGCAGACACCCGCTCCAGCGGCGGGCAACGCGACCATCCTCCTCTGGTAGTCACTTAAGTGCGGTGATTAAGGTCACTTGAGAATGTGATTCTGGCTACGCCCTCGGACTCGATCCGGCCGTTCCTCGCCCATCCTCCGGATCGGTGGCCCGACCGGTTTCCCCACTCCACGAACCGGGCCCTGGAATGGTCCCCATAGGCCCTTGGGAGGCCATATGCTCACACCTTAGGTCTACCCTACTAGTAACGTCGACTCCTCGCCCTCCCACCCCCATAATGCGGAAATGGCTCTCATTCAACTCTTTCGCGGCTTCCTGCAGCCGGTTGCGATGGGCTCGGCGGTCGTCTTTGTCCTGCTCGCCGTCATTGCCCTGCGGACGCCCCGCCGTTCTCCCGCCCTCATCAATCGCAGGAATTCCCGCTAATCCGTCCCCCCGTTTGCTTGCCCTACGCTGCGCGTGAGATATTACTCTGCTGTTGTTCTTCATGTTCATCCCGACTAGCCACGAGCCTAGAGTGAATTTCATACATGCGCCTAATCCCCCGCGACGCCAAATTCTTTGACCTTTTCGCCGAACTATCCGGCAATCTGACCGATGGAGCCAAACTGCTCCGCAGCATCCTGGCCGATCCCCGCGATCTCGCCATGCGGGTCAGCCAGGTGCAGGCCATCGAGCACAAAGGCGACAAGGCTACCCACGCCATCATCACCAAACTCAACCAGAGTTTCATCACTCCCTTCGATCGCGAAGACATCCACCGTCTGGCTTCCTCCCTCGACGACGTCCTCGATTTTGTAAACTCCGCGGCCCTGCGCCTCGTGATGTACAAAATCACCACGCCTCCTCCGGTCTCCGCTGAATTGGCCGGGCTCATCGTCCTCCAATGCGAAGAACTGGCTAAGGGGGTTTCCCTGCTTGAAAAAAACGGCCACGTCATGGACCACTTGGAGGAAGTCAACCGCCTCGAAGACATGGCCGATCACGTCAGCCGCCGTGCCATCGCCGATCTCTTCGAGAACGAAAAAGATCCCATCCAGCTCATTAAGCTGAAAGAACTTTACGAAGTGCTGGAATATGCCACCGACAAGGCAGAGGACGCAGCCAATGTGCTCGAAGCCATCATCGTCAAGAGCACCTAAATTAAAGAGGTTTCAAAGTTTCAGAGTTTCGAAGTTTCAAGGACGCTGAAACAGTGTGAAAAACGAATGCTCGGTCTGCCAACGTTGAAACTTTGAAACCTTGAAACTTTGAAACATGAATAAAGACGTCCTGCTGGTCCTCATCACGATTCTGGTCGCTCTGGCCTTCGACTTCCTCAATGGATTTCACGATTCTGCCAACAGCATCGCCACCGTCGTTTCCACCCGCGTGCTGTCTCCCAAACTCGCAGTTCTATGGGCCGCCGTCTTTAACTTTCTCGCCGCATTTTTTCTCGGTACTGCCGTTGCCAAGACCATCGGCAAAGGCATGATCCGCCTCGAGGATGTCGATCAATATGTCGTCATGGCTGCCTTGTTCGGAGCGATTGTCTGGGATCTCTTGACCTGGTGGTGGGGACTTCCGACTTCTTCTTCTCACGCCCTCATTGGTGGATACGCCGGTGCCGCCATGATGCACGCTGCCATTCACACCGGTACCGCGACCATGTTTTCGGTCATCATCCCGGAAGGCTGGTACAAAACTCTCATTTTCATTGTCGTTGCGCCCGTCATGGGCATGGTCCTCGGCTTGACTTTCATGATCGCGGCTCACTGGATCCTTCAGAACAAGCCTCCCCAACTCGTCGACAAGTGGTTTCGCAAGCTCCAACTTCTTTCCGCCGCCGCCTATAGCCTCGGGCACGGCGGCAACGACGCGCAGAAAACCATGGGCATCGTCGCCGGCGCGCTCTACACCGCTGGATTCATGAGCAAGTCCGACATGCTTTCCAATTGGGGGCACTATCGCTGGCCCATCATCCTGGCTGCTCATGCCTCCATCGCCGCCGGAACCTATTTTGGTGGTTGGCGTATCGTCCACACCATGGGACAGAAAATCACCAAGCTCAAGCCGCTTGGCGGTTTTTGTGCCGAAAGCGCCGGCGCTATCACCCTGTTCGGCACCGCTCTCGCCGGCATCCCGGTCAGCACCACACACACCATCACCGGCGCGATCGTCGGAGTAGGCTCCCTGCACCGTCTCTCGGCTGTGCGCTGGGGCGTCGCCGGACGCATTGTCTGGGCCTGGGTCCTCACCATTCCCGCCTCCGCCCTGGTCGCCGCTGGCACCTTCCTCCTGATTCACGTCATTCATCCCCAAGGCTAGATTGCCCCATTGTTCATGTGCCGCTGGCGCCCTCGCCCGCCGCCTTTGATCTTGACGCAAGTTGGTACTTGACTGAATCCCGATTCGGATTCGGATTTCAATCCTCTTCCGGTGTAACGATTCCTCGCCGACCTGCACTACTCATTAGTGCTTTGTGTCATGGATTGGCTCTTCGCAAGGAGCCAGCCTGTAGTGCGGAGGTCGTCATGTTTGCTCGCAAGGTTTCTGTGCGCCTGAAACCCAACTCGCTCAGAAAATTTGCCAACCTCATGGAGCGCGAAATTCTTCCTTGGTTGCGCCTGCAGCAGGGATTTCTCGATCTCATCACCCTTGGTCTTTCCGATGGCTCTGAAGTGACCACCATCAGCTTCTGGGATCACGAGGGAAATGCCCAGGCATTCAATGCCAGCGGATATCCGCAAGTCATCGAGGTTCTCGAAGCGATGCTCGACGGAATTCCTTACGTTAAGACGTTCGAAGTGCTTAGCTCCACCTGTCAATCCCTCGTCGACGCGCGCCTTTCTTCGGAGTCAATTCCTCCGAGTGCTCATTCGTCACCAATGGCCTTTCGCTCCTGCGAAACCAACGTCTGACGCGGCGCATCGTTCTTTCGTCCAGGGTTGCTTCGTTTTTTGATCTATTTACGATCCGCCCGCAGTTTCGCTGTGTTCCGTGTGTGCGAAACGGCAACTCCAGTGTCAAAAATCGCAACTGACCTACGACAGCATGTTTCGTATTGCCCCATTTTGTTGAGGGGACTAATAAAAGGAGCACGGAATGACAAACAAGTGGAATCGTTTGATGTTGTGCGTGGTTCTTGCCGGCCTGACTTCCGTCTGGGCCATGGCGCAAGACACAGACACCAAATCTAAGGGCGACGTGAGAAGCATCACCGGATGCCTGAGCAAGGGCAATAGTGCCAATGAATACTTGTTGACCGGCACCGATGGCAGCACGTGGGAGATCCATGGCAACAACGCCGTCGATCTCGCCAGTCACGTCGGCCACACCATTGAAGCCAAGGGTGCGGTCTCGAACGCCAAAATGCACAATATGAAGGAAGACGCAAAAGATGCTGCTCAAGACAGCGGCATGAAAAAGAGCAACACCGAACACGGACACTTGAAGGTCACCGACGTCCGCATGGTCTCCGAATCCTGCCAATAACTAGTGATGGTGGGTAAAACGGGTGCCCCATCCTTCTCGCGTTTTTGCGAGAGGGTGGGGTTTTTGATTTTGAAGGCGAAAGTGAAGACGTCGAAAAATGCTAGCGGGAAGAAGCTGAAAGCTCTCTACCCCTTCACGCTAATCGTCGAAAACGACAACACCGCTCGGCTTGTCGTCGGCCGTCCCATCGATAACGCCGGACGAAACGTTGTGAAGATCAGCATCCGCTTCACTTGCGGCAACACTTCCTTCGACTTGTCGGTGTCCGACAGAATCCGGTAATCCTGCACTCGGCCGTTCTCATCCACGTAAGCTTCAATCACCAGCGAATCTGCATCGATCGTGTTCAGCGTCATCCCAAACGCGCTTTGCTGCAATTGCGGTGCGGTGTTGACCATCACCAGCGGCACGTCATTGTCCGCGCGCAGCGACGCTGGCACTACGAAATACACCATCGCGATTCCAAAAATAATGACTGCGCTTAGAAACCCTGCTGTGGCGGGAACCATGAAGGCCTGCAGCGCATTTTCCCATCGTACTTTCAGCCCGGCAAACCGTCCTCGCTTGGCCTGCGCCGCCTCTCGTGAAATCGCCAGCCGCAGCTTCAATCCCAAATCCGCCGGAGCCTTCGGCCGTCCTACACTTGCCATCAATTGCTGCGTTCGTCGCAACCCCTGGTACTGGCTGTTGCAACTCGCACACTCCGCCAAGTGTGCCTGCAGTGCCAGCATCTCGGTGCCGGTAACTGCGCCATCCAGATACGGCGAGAACAAGCGCCTCGCCTGGGGGCACTGCAATTCTGTCTTTGTTCCTGTGCCCTTCATGAAGTCACCTCAACCCTTCTACCCCCTTCAGCACCATGGGACCGCGCCCCGCGCTCTTTACTGTCCTGACTCGGAGCGGTCAACCCCAGTTCGTGTCCAACCTCGCGCACATACGATGCCAGCCGTTGCCGCAGTGCGTCTCTGCCGCGCGTGAGCCGAGACTTCACCGTTCCCAGCGAAATCTCCAGCACCTCGGCAATCTCTTCGTACGACATTTCTTCCAGATCTCGCAGAATCAATGTCGTCCGGTACGGCTCTGGAACCTTTCTCAACTCTCCTTCCACCCGGTGCTGCACTTCGTGATGCGCCACGTTTTCAAACGGAGAATCCGCATGATCCGTCAGCGCCACCTGCATCGCATTCTCTCCGGCGCTCGGTCCATCCGATTCCACCGGCTCAATCGATGTCTCTTTCGCCTTGTGACGGAACCACCACCGTCGCCGGTTCGCCGCCTCGTGCAACGCGATCCGGTAGATCCACGTCTTCAGGCTCGAGCCGCCATGAAAATGCTTCATTCCGCGAAACACTTTCAGGAAGACATCCTGCGTCGTGTCGGCAGCGTCCGACGGATCATTCACGATCCGGTACACCAGCCCATACACCGGCTGCTGGAACTCGCCGATCAGCCAGGCGTATGCCTCTTCCGAGCCGGCTTTTAGCTCCGCGACGATCGCTGCTTCTTCCTGCGATCGAACTCCGATTGCACTTGCCAGATCACCCAAGGTGGTTGCTCCCGCCATATCGGCGTCCCCTGATTATAGGATTTTCCACCCTACCGCGCCCTAAAAATGTGCCGCTTGGCCCGGTCCCAGACAAGTCCGGCAAACTGTGAGCGGAGCCGTGACTCTCATTCAACATAGACTCCGCCCCACTGTCTAGAGTTCCCACCCGTAAGTGATTTATTTTCAGCCGATCCGAGCGGTCTTCGAAAGGCGAAGGCAATCCCGTGGATCAGCGACCGAACTCACGCCTGGAAAGTCACCTCCCGCGGGTTACGACAGTTCCCCGTAAGTCGACCGCGCTTTCCAACCGCAGAGCGGCGTAAGAACGCAGACTACGGCGCAAGGAGTGGGGGCGAACGTGTTATCCCAGCTTCGGACGGTAACCGACAAAGGACGCTTCGCGAGGACCTTATTTCGACATCGCTGCTGCGGGAACCTCCAGTTTCAACGTCCGCACGATGTTTGCCAGCGCCAGCAGAAATGTCCCGCATCCTTTGTCCAGCGCCAGCGTCGATTTCTCCAGAAATGCGCACGCCCCATCCTGTTGTAGACGGGTTGCATTCTTCTGCGACAGACCAGTGAACACGACTACCGCGATCCCTGCCGTCACCGGATCCTTCTTCAAAGCCTTCAACACATCCGGCCCCGTCATCTTCGGCAGCAGCATGTCCAACAGGATCAGATCCGGCTTCTTCTCCCGCGCCACCGCCAATGCATGCTCTCCATCCGACGCCGTGCTTACGTCGTAACCCGCTCGCACCAGCGCCCGCTCCGTGGCTAGCCTCAAGAACTTGCTGTCGTCCACCAACAGAATCTTCGTCATTCTCGCCACTTCTTTTCTCGCCCCGTCGATCGAGGGTGATATCAGGCCCTCTCCCTCCGGACCTCGTTCGTCAATGCGACAGCCGTCAAGTCCCTTATCGGCGAATTCCGCGAAAGGACCAGCCGGGATCTCCCACCGCAAGAAATGACGAAGGATTAGAAATTTCTTATCGTCGTGAGCTGTTAACACTCCTCTTCCCACGAACGTCTATCATTTGGCGAGGATTTTGCGCGCATGGCCAGGTCCGGAGACAGAGGTGACCTGCTCGCGGTAGGCCTTCGATCCGGGCCTCCAAGGGAGCCGTCCGCGTGGGAAACCTCAGAAGATGCGCCCTGGGTGGCTGCGGCACGCGACGGCGACCGCGCCGCGTTTGGCCAGCTCTACCAGCGGTACGCTCGCATGGTCCACGGAGTTCTGCTGGCGAAGGTCCCGGTCGGCGATGTGGATGACCTGGTTCAGGACGTTTTCATCCGGGCACTTCGCCGGCTTTCAACGCTGCGCGAAACCGCGAGCTTTGGTGCATGGCTCGCCGCTATCGCTCGCAACATGGCGCATGACTATCACCGTCGATCCGTGCCGGAGGAACCATTGCCGGATGATGCCTCTGAACTGGAAATTCAGAGTGGCTCGTCCGGCGGAAGTCAGAATTGTCAGTCGACCGCAATCCTCGACGTAGTCATGAGTCTGTCCGAGACCTATCGCGAGACCTTGATTCTGCGCCTGGTCGAGGGCATGACCGGTCCTGAAATCGCAGCTCGCACTGGAATGACGCAGGGCTCAGTGCGCGTCAATTTGCATCGCGGCATGGAGCAGCTTCGCGCCAGGCTAAGTGCGGGCCCGAGCCGCGTTGGGCCAGAACAGGAGAAGTCCTAGTCATGGACACGGGCAACCATCAAACCGATAACAGACCGCCGATAAAGACGGACGACTATCTGTGGGACCGATCTGGCGAGCCCGATCCCGAGATCCAGCATCTGGAAACGCAACTCGCGAAGTTTCGACATGATTCCCCAACCCCGGTTTTTCCGGAGATCGTCCCCGAGCGACGATGGGCATTCTTTCCCTGGCGCCTGCGATTGTTCCCCGCTCTTGCTGCGGCAGGGGTTGGCCTGGCAGCCATCGTTGCAGTGACATCTCTGGTCCACAGGCCGCAGCCCACGCCAACGACTCTCGCGGGTTGGAATGTTTCCAATGTGCAAGGGACGCTTCGAATCGGACACAAAACGATCAGCGCGAACCAAGGAACGAGCCGTCTCGGCATCGGCCAAACGCTTGAAACCGACAGTCAGTCGCGGGCCAGCCTTCACGCGGACGATACCGGCAAGATCGAGGTGGATTCCGGCACCCGCTTGCGCCTGCTCAGCATGGGCTCAGGGCTGAAGCGGATTGCTCTGGATCGGGGAACGATTCATACGTATATCTGGGCGCCTCCCGGTCAATTCGTGGTCGATACGCCTTCGGCTGTCACGGTCGATCTGGGTTGCGCCTACTCATTGCACGTCGACGATTCGGGCGCAGGCATGGTGCGCACATCTCTGGGATGGGTCGGATTCAAGCTGAATGGCCACGAATCCTTTATCCCGGCAGGTGCCGCTTGTGCCACCCGGCCCAAGGTCGGTCCCGGCACTCCATACTTCGAGGACGCCTCCGCAGATTTCCTCTCTGCTCTTGCGAGGTTCGATTTTGAGGACACCACACCGCAGCAGCGCGCCCACGATGTGGCGACCGTGCTGCGCGAGGCTCGCCAACACGATGCCCTCACGCTGTGGCATCTCCTGGCGCGTGTCGATGACCAGCAGCGAGTCCTCGTATTCGACCGCTTGAGCCGCCTCGTGCCTCCTCCTGCCGGCGTCACAAGACGAGGGATTTTGCAACTCGACCAGCCCATGCTCGACCTTTGGTGGAACGAGCTTGGATTTGACGACATCTCGGTTTGGCGGCATTGGGAACGCTCCTGGTCTGGAGCGGCGACGCCGGTTCGCGAAAAATAACCTGCATTCCTACTCGTGAGTCGATCGTCGGTTCGTCCGCTTAACGCTGCGTCGCCTTGTTAACAGTCTCGTCCATTCCGGCGTCTCTTCAAACGTGGGTCAAATCCGCAAACTGGGGAGACTAAAAATGAATGCCCTCTCACGCCTCGCAATTAGCACCGTGGCCGTTCTGCTTGGGTTTACAACCTTCGCACAAGCCGGACCGCCGCTGATCTGCCATCCCATTGAAATCGGACAAGTGAAGTCCCTGCCTTGGGTTGAGTTCAATCACCGAGGAAGTACGGACTATGACCTTAAGAACCTCAGCCGTGACACGCTGGCCATCCTCGATTCGCACGCACCTGTCTTGGTGCGCATGGAAACCCTACGCCGTGCCACAATCTACGCTCGCCTGGACCCGCAAGCGGCCAAGGAACTGATCACGCGACTCCAGGCCCGCGCGGCGAACTCAGATGCCGCCGGTCACCCCGACGCCCTCGCCTGGTTCGACGTCGGCTACCTGGCCGAGGCTTACAAGCAATGGATGGGCAAAGGCGAGCCCAATCCCGCAGCCGGTCTCGACGGATATAGCTGGGTAACCAAGGCAATCCGTTTGCGTGGATCGGATCCAGAAATGGAATTCGCCGCCGCCCTGATCACCCTGTCGGGTCCCGAAAGCGTTCACCGTGATCACGTCCAAAAGGCAATGGCGGGAGCGAAATACGACCCTCTTCTCGCGCAGAACCTGGCCTCCAACTTCAACCGCCAGACAATCTCTGAACTCCTTGTCACCGCTCCCGCAGAAGGGTCTCAGCAATGAACCCGGCAATCGGCAAGTCTCAAACCGCAGGCGAAGTCAAATCATGGCTTCCCCGTCTGTTTGCATGTGTGCTGTTGGCCTGCTCGCTCGCGGCATGGAGCGCAGACCAGAAGCGCAGCGCTCCCGACTTCACGGTTCACGAATGGGGAACCTTCACCGCGATCGCCGGCAAGGACGGTCACGCCATCGAATGGTCGCCGTTAGGCGTGCCGCGACTCCCGCCGTCCACCGACCTTCCCCAATTCGTGGAACATATCAGCGATGTCAACTTCAAGCTGGGCCTGCGCGGCACCATTCGCATGGAAACACCAGTGCTCTATTTTTATTCTCCGCGCGACCTGACTGTCTCCGCGAAAGTCTCCTTCGCCAAGGGACTCATCACGGAGTGGTATCCCCATGCCGATCGCGTTCAGCCAGCCGGAGTCCTGACCGATACCAACTTGAGTCAGTTATCGGCGGATGGAAGCATCATGTGGAATCACGTCGCCGTGTCACCGAATCTGGCTGGCGAGTTCCCCAGCGATGTGCAGCCCAATCGCTACTACGCGGCTCGCGACACCGCTTCCTCGCCTCTCCGCGTCCAGACCAGCGCCGGGGAGCAGCAAGAGAAATTTCTTTTTTATCGAGGAGTTTCTGCCAGCCCCTTGCCGGTTTCCGCCCGCCTGATCTCCGACGGAAAGCTGGTAGTCGAAAGTCTTGGCGAACACGAGATTCCCAGCGCAATCCTCTTTGAGCGCCGCGGCGATCGAGTTGGCTATCGCTTAACCGGACCGTTAACCGATGCGACAACCCTCGACCCTCCAGTGCTGGACGGAAGCGTTGATTCTCTCTACGGCGATCTGGAAGAGATTCTCGTCGGTCAGGGTCTCTATCGGGACGAAGCCCACGCCATGATCGCGACGTGGAAAGACTCGTGGTTCGAAGAAGGCAGTCGTCTGATTTACATCGTGCCCAGAGCGTTCATCGACCAGGTCTTGCCCATGACCATCGATCCGGAGCCAGCCCAAATCGTGCGCGTCTTTATCGGCCGGCTTGAGATCGTCACACCCGCCACCGCGCTGGCCGTAAGAACAGCCTTGGCCCACAACGATCAAGCCACGTTAGACAAATACGGCCGTTTCCTGGAGCCGATCCTCGAGACAGTCGACCAGGGAAATCCACAATAGGCCAATACTGCTCAGAAACCCTGTGCCGGGAATTTGAGTGAAATGGCAATTTTTCGCCAACCATCGCTCAGCAGTACACTTTTCTGTCATGCGCACAATCCACCTCGCCGCAACCCTCTTGGTTCCTCTGGTGCTTATTGCCCAAGATGTGAAGCATCCGCTTCTCTCGTCACATGACAGAATTGATGGACCTCTCGGAGGTGAATATACCGTTGAGGATATGCAGGTGTTTGCGGATGGGAAGGTCGTCTATGTCGAGGAGGGGACGAAAGCGCTGGGGGTGAAAGCGGAGCGCTCAACGTTCGAGGCGACGATCAATTCCGATGGGATTCAACATTTAGCGTGCCTTTTAGATAGCGCCGAAATACGCTCCCTTCCCAAGAAAGTATCTTCCAAAACGCGCCCGATAGATTTCTTCTGGCAAAAGTCGCTCCAAATCAATCGACCTGACAAAACGCAGGAAATACAAATCGAGAACTTCTACCCTTTTCTCAACGAGCATGACCCCGTTTACCCGACAGCACTCATTGAACTCGAGTGCAGCTTGCAGGACATTAAATCGGAGGCTGCAAAGCGTCCACGCCCAAATGCTGAGGAAGACTGGTGCGGAGCGATTCGGGCCAAGGTCGCCCCCGTGAAAGCGGAATGCTACGAGGATGCAGCGCAGCCAAAGATTATTGCTGGCGAAGGCTGGGGGCAGGTTCGCCTAGGTGCTCCCTTGAAGGCGGTTGACGGCTTTTGGGGGACGGACAAGCCGGACATGGATATTCGGATACCTATTTCAAGGATTATGTGGCAAAGGGTGTTCAGGTTTCATTCGAGAACGCCAGCAACAGCGTTCACGCCATCTTCTTCTATAACCGCCAGCAAGGCAGTGAAGAACTCGGCGTGTTCTGTGGGCAGACCGACAAGGGCATCAACTGGCAGTCATCAGCGGAGGAAGTAAAGAAAGCCTATGGCCAACCAACTGCCGACTATTCCAGCGGTCCGGGAGGGGCTTGGGAGCGACTTGTCTTCGCGGGTATCGACTTTCGTTTTGAGAACGGAAAGCTGGTAAGAATGGGCATCCCGGGAAATTAGCGATCTGGAATCGTCGCTGCGTGCAAGTGTCGTAATCGGGCGGTCACACTCAAAACCCGCTGGTCCCAGTGCGCTCCTACTTCAGGTCGCCACGCTGCACCTTGATCTTGCTGAGAACATCTTCCAAGGTGCCCCGAAGCAGCAATATCTTTTCCTCGGCGACACCACTTTCGTGGCGAGGAAGCAGAATATCCGGGTCGGCGTGTTGGCACGTAAGGTCTGGGTTCGTCCACAGATTGCCCGGATTCCTCGAGAAGGTCGCCATGATCCACTTGGCGTCCACGGAGGCGGTGGCGAGGAATGGTTCGTCACCCCGGTTCCGTGCATTGAAGAATGTGATTCCATCCGACTGCTTCTGTATCAGTTCCCGTTCCACCGGCCATGAGTAAGAGATGCGGTACCGATTGGGCAGCCACTCGCTTATCGGCATGTTGACCCGCTGGGGCATGTCGGAAGCGAGCAAGGCGAACCGACCTTGTTCGTGAACGTAGGTTCGCTCCAGCCGGACATCGCGGAATAGCGGTGTAACCATTCGAGGATCGGTAACCGCTTGGACGGAATCAAAATCGACCTCGGAATTGTTCATGAATTCGTAATGCAACAAGACACCATCCGCCTGCAAAGAGGCCCGCACAAGAAAATGCATAGTAGGGCCGAGGTCGGATTCATATTGCAGCGCGTCTCCGATTCGGACCCAATGCGGACGGGCGCCATGCTTTCCCGGCTGCCACAGGTACAGATGTTGCGCGTCGCTCGTGCCGTGCCTGCGAACGGTGACGTGTTCCGGCAGCAGAACCAGCACAGCGTCTTCGCCCGATGCCTCGTTGGGAACACTTAACCATAGAGTCGGATCAGAATCCTCTTCGGCCACTCGCATTTTCAAACCTGACGGGGCCATCACAGTCGGTCCGTCAGGACCTGCCTGCAACTGTATGGTGTGACTACAGGCAAGAAGAATGACGAAGCAAATAGATAGGACGCCGGGTGCGCTGATTCTCATTGCTTTGCCCTGACCTAGCTTAGGCCAAGAAAACTGTTGAGACCAGCGCTTCACTCAATTTCGACTTCTTCCATTCACTTCAAGTCTGAGGGTTTGAGACTGGTCGGAAGATGAGTGCAATGGCGATCTTTCGCCACCAATCGCGAAGGGTTGTCTTTGTCGCGCGGGCTAGCTATCGTTTCGCGCCGTGCAGATGGGAGATTCACCGAAAAGTATCAAGCCAAAACGGACGACGAAACATTCCAGTGGCCTCGCTCGCGTTTGACGGTATTGAAGTCGGCGCATTTTCGAAAGCCAACCCTTTTTCGCTTGCAACGCATCCGATGATCGCGCGATTCGGTTCTCCGCCTCTGGTTGCCCGCCTATCCAGTTTCCAATCGTCGCCAGGCTCGGGTCACTTTAACGGCAAACCAAGGAGGCAAAAACAGATATGGAAAATTCGATAAAACTAGCGGCTTGTCTTGTAGTCACTCTTTTCACGGTGATGGCATCCGCTCAACTCGCGTCCACGGGGGATGATGCAACATCAGCGCCGAGTACTTCTCCCGCGGCTTATGTATATATGATCAGCACACTCGGCAACAACACCTCCGAACTTGACGGCTACAGCGCTGATTCCAACGGAGCCCTTACCCGCCTCGCAGGTTCACCCTTCTGGACGAGCACCAGCTTGTATGCGACTGGGCTGGCGAATACCACTCACTGGCTGTTTGCCTCGGATGGGACTTACATCTATTCCTTCTCGATCGCTTCGAACGGCACTCTCAAGAAAGTCTCATCCATCAATGCCCAGCAGTACACCGGCACCAATTACATCGAGGTGGAGTCTCTATTCCTCGACCATACGGGCTCAACCCTGTACGCCTTGAACAGTGACGGGGCAGGTAATCTTGCCATTCAATTCTTCAAGAAGAACTCTACAACCGGCGCTCTCACTTATTTCGGCACAACAACGCCCGGTGCGACTCTCGAGGCGTTCATCGGCAATAACGTGTATGCCTATGGGGCGTCGTGCGTTCAGTTGAGTGCAGCTTGGTCTGCCTACAGTCGAAGCAGCAACGGAGCTCTAACCAGATTGAGCATAGATCCAGAGATTCCGACGAACCCAAATGGCGACTATTGTCCGGACGGAGACGCAGCTGACCCGGCCAGCGATCTGGCCGTGGCGTTCCTGCTGGAAGGGGCTCCCCCGGTTCAGCTCGGCGTCTACACTGCAGACAGCCTTGGCAATCTGACCACAAAAAGCACGGACCAGAATATGCCAACCGCGTCTGTCGGTTACACCCACCGGCTGTCGGCATCGCCTGCGGGCAACTTGTTGGCCGTTGCAGGGGATAAGGGGTTGCAGGTGTTTTACTTCAATGGAAGTAATCCGATTACTTCCTACACCGGGCTGATCGCTGCTCACACAATCTACGATCTATCGTGGGACAGTCACAACCACCTGTATGCTATCGGCTCAGGAAAGGTCAATGCCTTCAGCGTCACTACGACGGGTTACAAGCAGGCTGCAGGCTCGCCTTACTCAATCAACGCAAGGGCTATCACGGTTCTATCCAAGTAGGGCGCCGGGCTTTCATTTTGCGAGCAGATCTCGGTCCTCTCCGCTCAGCACCGAGATCTGCCGCCTTACATGTGTGTGCCAGCACCCCTGATGGACAAATTCTCCGCTTCACCGATGCTTGATGAACCCGCCGCTCTGCAACTCCGAAATTGCCTGCCGCAGTTGTTCCTGCGTGTTCATCACAATCGGACCGTACCAGGCCACCGGTTCCTCGATCGGCTTACCCGACACCAGCAGAAATCGAATCCCTTCGTCTCCGGCCTGTACCGAGATCTCATCCCCGCGCTCAAACAGCACCAGCGAATGATTCTTCACGTCGTACACGGGCGCTGCGTCAGGATCAGCCGCCTGTTCCGTCAGCACCGCGCGCGGTTTCGATGAATCGCGGAACGTGCCTGATCCGGCGAACACATACGCAAAGGCGTTGCGCGCGATATCGACCTTCAGCCGCTTCCGCTGTCCCGGAGCAACCGAAATGTCCAGATAATTCGGATCCGCCGCGACACCTTCCACCGGCCCCCTCTTGCCCCAGAATTCTCCGCAGATGACGCGCACCCGTGTGCCGTCATTGTCGGTGACCTCCGGTATCGCATTCGCCGGAATATCCTGGTAACGCGGATCGGTCATCTTCAGCGATGCCGGTAGGTTGGCCCACAGCTGAAACCCATGCATGCGGCCAGCCGCGTCTCCTTTTGGCATTTCCTGGTGTAGGATCCCGCTTCCCGCCGTCATCCATTGCACATCGCCCGCACCCATCTTGCCTTGGTTGCCCAGGCTGTCGCCGTGCTCCACCGTTCCCGCCAGCACGTAGGTGATGGTTTCAATCCCGCGGTGAGGATGCCATGGAAATCCCTTTAGATAGTCCTCGGGATGTTCGTTGCGGAAATCGTCCAGCAACAGGAATGGATCGAATTCCTTGGTTTTGCCGAAGCCGAAGGCGCGTTGCAGTTTGACGCCAGCGCCTTCAATCGTCGGCGTTGTTTGTAGAATCTGTTTTACTGGGCGGAGCGACATAGTTCTTCCTTCCTGCCGTCAGCAAGCTCTTGGCGTGCTCGGCTTACGCTCTGCGGAATTCAGGCTTTCACAAATTGCGCGTCGAGCGTGATCGTTACTTCTTCTCCCACCAGAATGCCACCCGTCTCCAGCGCGGCATTCCACGTCAGGCCGAAATCTTTTCGGTTGATCTTGGTGGTCGCTGTTACCCCAATCCGCGTGTTTCCCCACGGATCCTTCGCCGGCGCGGTCGGCCCTTCCACCGCAAACGTTGCTTTGCGCGTGGCGCCGTGAATCGTCAGGTCGCCCTCAACGGCCAACTCACCATCTCTCGTCGATTTGACGCGAGTCGACTTGAACGCCATGGTAGGGAACTTCTCTACGTCGAAAAAGTCCGCGCTCTTCAGGTGCGCATCGCGCTGTGCGTCGCGCGTCTCCACCGAGGCAACATCCACCGAAGTTTCTACCTTCGAGTTTGCCAGGTTCGACGCGTCCAGCGTCAATGTTCCCGACACTTTCGCGAAATGACCTTTCACGTTGGAAATCATCATATGCTTCACCTTGAACTCGGCGACCGAGTGGGCCTGGTCGAGGTTCCAGGTAGTGGTAGTAGCCTGTGGTACGGTAGCGGTTGTACTCATGGTATTGTGTCCTCTCTTCTTGGTTTAGATGCGTTTGGACGATAATCGTTGCAACAAGTATTAGAGCCAAAAAAATCAACGCACTTCAGCCTGCGCGGCCTGCAACAGCTCGGTTAGTGTTTTCAGGCGCTCTCTTCCCATATGCCCCAGTTGCCGGCGATGCCCCTCCTGAACCGGTTCGTCCAATCGGGCCAGCACCTTTAACCCTTCCGGCGCAATCCGCGTCATCACCATCCTACGGTCCTTGGTTTCCCGGCAGCGCGAGACCAAACTGCGCTTTTCCATGCGGTCCAGTAGTCGCGTAATGTCCGGATCCCGGGTAATCATCCGGCTCGCAATCTCACCGCAGGGAAGTCCCTCCGGCGCTCCCCGCAGGATTCGAAGCACGTTGTACTGCGTCGCCGACAGGTCCTCGGCCTTCAGTACATGGATCAATCCCCGCGAAAGCATATCGGTCGTGCGCAGCAACTCCAGGAACAAAGCCTCTTCCGGGCTGCCTCGTCGCCTCCTGCTATCGCTCTGGGGTAATTCCTTCATAAGTCAAATATACTCGTTGTAACGACTATTGTCAAGACGATATATCTCGCATCTCGTCCCGCCTAAGTCTGCCGCTTCCCGCGCCCCGGTTTCCCGTTATGGTTTCCAGTGAATTTTCCTGCCCCCTCCAGCATCGTCTTGATCGCCGCCCGGCAGGCCTTGCGCAACTCCTCTTCATGCCCGTCCGGAATCGATTTCGAAAGCAACAGCGTTGTCGTACCGTGCAGCGTGGCCCAGACCGCCAGTGCCAGTTGCGTGTGGTCTTCCGCCTCTCCTCCTAGTCGCTTCGCCAGCAGTTGCTCCACAAAGCGGAAGTTCGGCCGCGACTCCCGGATCGGTTTCGGCTTCCCGCTGCCCCTCGGCGGCGACAATTCTCGTGCGTGGGTGTAGAACAATTCGTACTCGTGCGGTTTCTGCAGTGCGGAGTCGACATAGGCCTCCGCCATCTCTTCCAGCGTTTCCCCCGCGGCAAAGTCCTCCCGGATGCGATTCGCAATCCGCAACAGCAAGCCCCGCACCAGGTCGCGCCGGTCTTTGAATCGCCGGTACACCGCCGGCGTATTCGTTCCCGCCGCCCGCGCCACCGCTCTCATCGTCAGTGCCTTCTCCCCGCCACGCTTCCACAACATTTGTGCGGCGTTTAGAACGCGGTTCTCTAGCTCCGGATCAGCATGCCGCGGCATTCGTCTTCGTCCTCCTGAAGCGCTTCCAGTTCTTCGGTTTGTTATGTTGACAACGTACACATAACACTGTTATACCTATCAATACAAGTCCTCCCCCCACTTCATACCCAGGTCCTGTTAGGAAAGGCGACCGCGGTGCGTAAGCCCGCGGTCGCTCTGGGTTCTCCCACTTCTTGGCGCGCAGCCATTGTAATATTACGTTGACAGCGTAAACATAATCGGGTATAAATAACTGTTACTTGGGCCCCTTCCTGTAGTTCTCCAATCTATGATTTAGGAGTATTACCCATGTGTTCGCACCTGGACTCCGATGATCGGGTCCCCGTTCAGCTGAACTCTGAACTCCATCAGGCGCACCTCGAGTTGCTCAGCGCGCATTGTGCCACCTATCAGCTTCGGCTTCACTACTCCGTGACCGATCTCGCCCGTTTTGGACGCCAAGACGTCCTCCGCAAATCCGCCCAGGCCGCCACCGAACTCAACGACTTCTACGCGTCCCTCGAGAGGAGTCTCCCGCCAGCCCCCCAGGATCCCCAGCCGCCGTTGCTTCTTACCAGTGACGACATAGTGCAGTCCATCCGCCAGGTTTCCGACTACCTACGACAGCAACGCGGCCACTATCTTCCCGCCGCTCAACCTCTCAGCAATCAACACAAGGCTCGGATGTGGCCTTACTTTTCCCCCACACTCCTCGACCAGATCCGTTTCGTCGAACTCAAAGGCCAACGGGTCCCCGCCCCCGAGTTCTACGCCGCGGCTCGCGCCAAGGGCTTTGACAACCTTCCCGAAATCACGCACATGGACTCGCTGACGTTTATCGACGTGGTGGTGTTCAACGAAGAGCTGACCGAGCGCTCTCTGTTCCATGCGCTGGTCCATGCCGTACAGTTCCATGTGCTTGGTGTTGAGCGTTACACCGAGCGATTCGTTCGAAGCTTCCTCAAGACGAGAACTCACTTCACGGTGCCGCTCGAAGCGCACGCCTTTTCTCTGACCTCGAAGTTCATGCTAACAACGCCGCAAACGTTTTCAGTTGAAGATCAAGTGGTTCGCTGGCTCATCGACGGGCGCTACTGATTCGTCAGGCGTCAGCCTCAGTTGGTTCCATCCCCCGTACAACGAAGGGGTGGCTAAGCACCGCCCCTCGACTTTTTCTGAGATTCGCCCAATAGAAACGCGGCCTGCGAGGCCGCGGTTGACTCGTCATGCATGCTGTCCAGACCGGGGCTATCTCGGTCCTGCGATCGGCGACGGCGGATTCACGTTGCGCGCGATTCGCCTCTCCACTCGAAAGACGAAGCTTGGCATATGCCCGGCCACTGCCTGCCGCAATCCGGGTCCAAACTCGTGCATCAGGTTCATGCCCGCATCGTTGCCCACCGTCGAACCGATGTCTCCGATCGGGTTGGGGTTCGAACGTGCCCAGTACGGACGGGAAGCATTATGTGCCGCCACCGACGTCAACACGCTCACAACGTAGGTTGTGTTCACGCGCCGCCTCCCCATTTCATCGCGGGTCACCAAGATCCGGGCCGCCGCGTCCGAAGCTCGCCCCAACAGGCTATTCTTCGATGAGGCCTGATACCGCGTCGTTTCTTGTTTCGAGAACGTGGTGTCGAAATACTTCCTCAAGAACGTTCCCGACTCGTGGTGCGTCTTCGGAGCCTCAAACACGAGAGCAGGTTTGGCGGGCAGAGAGGCCGCGGGACTAATCCCAATCCAACCGGCTTTCAGCATCGGACTCTGGCTGGCGGAGACTCGGTCTTTCTGAGCGGACATCGCGAAGGAAGGTGCGTCGGGAATTGCGCCTTGGATGCTTTGGCCGAACGCTGTGCAAGCCCCCAGCAGCAAAGCAAGAACCGTCGGGATTGCAATTCGTCTCACCATCACAGCCACCGGTCTGATCACAAGCTGGTGCGGCAAAAGCCGCGCCCAGCGCCGCTTTCGCGGCTCCCCACCCTGATCTTAGCAACTCACATGCCATTCCGCGGCGGTGCGCCCTGCAGGATCTGGCAGTAATACTTCGTTGAGAATCAGGCAGTTGAGGTTGTAAAGGGAAACCACTAGGGCCCGCAGCGGCGGGGCGCAGACTGCAAACTCCACGAGCGCCGGCGGAAAAAATGACCTGCCGGCAGAAGCTGATTGCAGCCCCCTCCATCATGGTTGCATCCAAACCTTGATGCCCACCAAACCCACGCTCAAAGCCGACTCTCCCGCCGGCCCGCTGAAAGGCTGGGCGCAGATCGCCAACTTCCTCGGTCTGCCAGTTTCAGCCGCGCAACGGTGGGCGAAGTCCGGCATGCCCGTGAAGCGGGAAGGCCGCCGCGTGGAAGCCTCTCCGGAAGAGCTTAACCTCTGGCTGGGACGCGAGATGGCGGAGCCCGTGCACATTGCCACAGAATCCGCTGACCTCAGTTCGGAGTTGCGCCGCGGCCTCTCGTATGTCAAGAAGCATCACAAGAAGTCGGTCGCCTAACCGCTCGACTAGTGAGCGCGGATCCTGCGTCGCCGAATCGCGCATTCGCATCTAAGATGAATACCGACAACGGGGGTTCCCACACATGACCGACGACAACATCACTGTCTCGCCTGGACCGAACTTTCGCACCGCGATGCTGCTGGCGATCGCCGCGGATGTCCTCCAACTTGTCGTCTTCCCGGTGTTCGTTGCTGGTGGTCTTTCTCCGGCCGACGACGTCCTCGACCTCGGCATCGGAGCCCTCATGGTTCATCTGCTCGGATGGCATTGGGAGTTCCTCCCCTCGTTCTTCGCCAAGCTCGTCCCCGGCGTCGACCTGGTCCCGTTCTGGACTCTCGCCGTTGCCAACGTCTACCGCAAAGCCAAGCGCATCGCCGAGAATACGAGCATCGAGCCGCAGTCGCCGCAGCTTCCGCCTCCCCACTTGACTAAGAGCTAATTATTAATTCATTTAGTTCTCTTTAAGGTATACAAAATTAGCGTCGGCGAAGCGTTTCGTCCGTAGCTTCTATGTGCATGTGGGGACAGCCGGCCCTCGGCTGTCCGGCGGCTTCGTGTTAGCGAGCCGCGACTTTTTCTTTCGCCCCGCTGGGGCTGGTTCCTTCTTTCCGCTGTTTACCCACCGCTTGCGCGGTGGGCTGCATTCTTTCGCTCCTTTGGAGCCGGGGTCCCCACGAAATCTGTGGCTACAGAACCTGGACGGACGAATGCGTCCGTCCCTACACGGGTTGGCGCGGGGGCGTTTCCATTTTGTGGGGCGGCGTGGGATTGGCTGGCTGGCTTGTAGGCTGCGGGGACTTTGTCGGCGCCGCCGAAGTATGCGGCCAGGTCGGCTTCTCGGAAGCGGGCGACTTCGGCGTGGGTGGGGGGACGGCGGGGGGCGGCGGAGGGTTCGTATGGCTCGTCGATGTCGGTCGAGGGCTGGTCGGGGTAGTTGGGGATCTCGCGGATCATTTCGTCCTGGTGGAGGTCGAAGCGGACGCGGCGGATGTTGCGGACGGCGGTGTTGAGGGCACGGAGGATGAGTTCTCCGCGCTTGAGTTCGACGGTGCCGCGAAGCAGTCCGTTGACGACTTCCATGAGGGAGGCCTGGATGGATTCGGGGGCGGAGCGAAGAACGCGGGAGCTGGGGAATCGGACGGATCGGAGCATGCGCTGCTTCCGGCTTCCGGCTTTCGACTTTCGGGCTGACGAGATTGCCGGTTCGTGGGGAGTACGCTGGGGCATACCTCCACTGTCGCCCTTTGAGTTTTCTCAGTAAAGGTTGGATGTCACAAGAGTGAAATATATTTTGGGGTGGGTTGTGGAAAACGTTCAGGAGGCAGTGGCCAGGGGTCAGTAGTCAGTAGTCAGCGTCGGGATAGTAGGCCCTCCAGCGGCTAAAGCCGTCGAGAGTGTGGGAGCGTAAACGGCACGACTTAAAGTCGTGCCCTTCCCGTTCGTGCCACATGTCAACTTGAAGGCCGCGATCCCAAACAACCCGCGAACCGCATGGGGCCAGCCTGGGTCGTGATGACCCAAGGATGAGCCAGCCCCCAAGCTGCGCTTTGGCACGGTCGCACGGGACTGTCCAGATTGCAGGTATGACTCTTGAGTCACTCGAGAGTTAGGAGCCAGATATCGGATTCGGTCACTCGACGGGAGAAGTACGCCATCTTCTTGTCTCGCGTGAGTCGCGGCGGTCCGATGATGTCGCGGGTGACAGAGAATACCTTGTGGGCCTGTTTCGAACTTGAGTCGACAACATAGAAGTTTTTTCCATTGGCAACAAACAGGACGCGGCGGCTGTCGGGCAGCCAGACTGGCCATTCGCCGAAATCGGTGAGGCGCTCGTATTGACGGGACTCCAGCGAATAGGTCACGATCCCTCCGGTTGGTGTTTCTGCTGCGCCCACAAGGTGCTTGCCATCAGGTGACCAGTCATTCACCAGGAAGCGACTCGATGGAGGATCGAGCGGCGGCAAGGGATCGTGAGATTGTTGTTTCCAAGGGCGATTTGGGTCAAAGATGAAAGCCCTATTTTCGATCCCGCCCACGGGTTGCGATGCGTGAACCGTCCGGAGCCCAGGCCAGGTAGCCTGCGCCGTCTTCGGTAAGTTGTTGCAGGTCGCTGCCGTCCGGTCGGATCTTCCACAACTCCAAGCGGCCACTGCGATTGGAGAAACACGCGACCCAATTACCATCCGGCGACCAGCGGGGCATATGATCGATGGCGGAATCGCTGGTCAACTGCCGCATGCCGGTTCCATCTGAATGCACCAAATACAGATGACCTTCCGGCTGCACGAGTGAGTACATTGCGAGCCAATTACCGTCGGGGGCAGGGTCGGGATTCGACCAGCGCAGTGAACCGGTAGTCACCCAAGCAGGCTCGTCCTTTATCGCGCCGGATGGATCTAGCGAGAGTCGCTGAATGTTCGCGGTTACGAGCGCCGAGGTAAAGGCGACGTCTTTGCCGTCGGCGGATAGGCTTGGGTGAGCGAGGTAGGGCGCAGGTGCTGTGATTGCTTCTGGTTCCCCGCGAGTCTCGCCGGATGCTTCCTCGATAGGAACTCGCCACAGATTCATGCTGCCACGCCGATCGCTGGAGAAGTAGAGATACCTTCCATCCGGGGACCAGACCGGATTCCAACTGGTGGCTCGCTCCCTGGTCACCGGTTTGGGAGTTCCCCCACTAACCGGGATCGTCCAGATAGCTGACTGCGTTGGATTACCGAGCCGGTGGGTATAGGCGATACGCTGGTTGTGTGGCGACCAACTCGCCAGAACGGCGTCGCCTTCATACAGACGCCGGATTTCTCCCGTGCTTACCTTTACGATCCAAAGTCCGCTTTGCCCGACGGAGTTCTGCGGGTAAAGCTCAACGTTCTCGGCGGTAAAGGCCAATTGCGTTCCGTCGGGCGACCACGAGGGATGAAATCCGATATGCGTTATACGTTTGACTGCCTCGCCCGTGCGACCCATAACGAAGATGCCGCCATCGCGACTAGAACGAAACGCGATCTGTTCTCCATCTGGGGAAAACGCTGGCTGATCGTCATCTACCGTTGTATCCCTACTGAGATCGAGGGGAGTCTGCCCGCTGACGCTCTGCAAATAAATCTGGTGACTTCCACTGTCGCTACCCGAATACACCACCCACTTTCCGTCGGGCGAGAGACTCGGAAACCATTCGACGCCGGGCTGCGACGTCAGCTTCGAAAACACCACGTTGAGAGGTACCGGCGAAGCGATCCGTGTCTGCCGGTATCGCGAGGCAATCGTGTAACCAGCAATGCAAATCAGCGCACCCACTGCGGCGATGATGAATGGCCGCGGCACCCGCCTCGCAAACTTTGTGCCAACACTAGAGGATCCCTCACGTGCCTTGAATGGCTCCGGATTCTCCTCAGACTTCAATTCCGGGCTCGGAATCACCGATCGACTCGACTCCGAATCTCGCCTCAAGCGCTGCAAGTCGGTGCGAATGTCGGATGCGTGCTGAAAGCGCAAGGTCCGGTCCTTTTCCAGACATTTGTTGATGATTTCTTCCAGTTTCGGCGGCAGATCTGGATTCAATCGCACAGCCGGCGTCGGCGTGCCATCCAGAATCGCTTTGAAATCACTCCTGAAGTTTCACCCCGGAAGGGCAGTGCTCCAGTTGCCATCTCGTAGAGCACCGCTCCGAATGAGAACAGGTCGGTGCGTGCATCCAGTTCCTTGCCTCGAACCTGTTCGGGGGACATGTAAGCGACCGTGCCAACGACGCTGCCGGGACTGGTCAGATGGTCCTCGGAGTCGACGGTCGGGGCGCTCAACGCGACGGTCTGCGGCTTCAGAATCACCTTGGCGAGGCCGAAATCGAGAACCTTCGCCATTCCACGACCAGTCCCAAAGATATTGGCCGGCTTGATGTCGCGATGAATGATGCCTTGCGCATGGGCGGCGTCGAGAGCGTCTGCGATTTCGATGCCAAGCGACAGGATCAATTCGGTCTCCAGGGGGCGACCCGCTATTCGACGGTTCAGAGTCGTCCCCTCCAGATACTCCATCGCAATGAAGGGCTGGCCGTCTTGCTGACCAATCTCGTAGATCGTGCAGATGTTGGGATGGTTCAGAGCGGAAGCGGCCTGCGCCTCGCGCTGGAACCGGGCCAGGGCTTGTGGGTCATGGGCAGCGTCTTGCGGAAGGAATTTGAGGGCGACAAAGCGGTGCAGAGTCAAGTCTTCGGCCTTGTAGACGACACCCATCCCGCCACCGCCAAACTTCTCGACGATGTGGTAGTGCGAAATGGTCTGGCCGATCACTGCTTGCGGGCTCGACGCCCGACTATAACTTTCGGCTTAGGATGGCGTTATGTCAGTGACACGAGTCACGCGAGGGGAAACGAAGATCGCCGGAAATAATGCTGTGCACTTTCGTGGTGCGGCGGGGGCACGGATGAGGAAGCGAGCCAAACGCGCGATTGGTTCGCCCGCAAGAGGCGCGGGCGATTCGCACGGCTCGCCCGGGTCCTTCGGCGGGCAAAGAGCGCCCGCCTCCGGATGACAAGTCAAAATCGGTAGGCGGCATTTGTGGGAGAACTCCCTGAGGCATCGGCGAGTGGGATGGGATCTAGGGATCCTTCGACTTCGCTCAGGATGACAAATCAAAATCTCACTATTTCGACCTGGCTCAGGGCAGACTCTTCGACAGCCTCACTCAGGATGACAAGCCCAAATTCTGCACGCGAGAAGATCTGGCACCTGGAAAGTCAAAGGCCCCACTCTAAAATCGCAAACACCGCGATTTTAGAATGGGGCACCCGATTCCTCGAATTTCTCGATCTTTACGCGGCGCTGAAGCGCCGCTCTTCCACGACTGCCTTACGTTCCTTCGCTCCACCCTGCCAGGTACTCTTCCTGCTCCGGCGTCAGCTTGTCGATTTTGATGCTCATCGACTCGAGCTTCAGTTTGGCGACGCGCTTGTCGAGTTCGTCGGGGACTTTGTAGACCGTCTTGTCGAGTTTCTTGCAGTTCTTCACCATGTACTCGACGGAGAGGGCCTGGTCGGCGAAGGACATATCCATTACCGAGGCGGGATGGCCTTCGGCGCTGGCCAGGTTGATGAGGCGGCCTTCGCCCAACAGGTTGATCTTGCGTCCGTCTTTCAGCGAGTACTCTTCGACGAAGGTGCGGGTGGTGCGCTTGGAGGACGACATCTTCTCGAGTGCGGGGATGTCGATTTCGACGTTGAAGTGGCCGGAGTTGGAGATGATGGCTCCGTCTTTCATCAGGTCGAAGTGCTCTTTCGTCAGCACGCTCTTGTTGCCGGTCACGGTGCAGAAGACGTCGCCGAGTTTCGCCGCTTCGGTCATGCTCATGACGCGGAAGCCGTCCATCACGGCCTCAAGGGCTTTCGTGGGATCGACTTCGGTGACGATGACTTCAGCGCCAGCGCCACGGGCGCGAGAGGCGAGGCCGCGGCCGCACCATCCGTAGCCGGCGACCACGAACTTCGATCCGGCCAGCAGGAAATTGGTGGCGCGGATGATGCCGTCGATGGTGGACTGTCCGGTGCCGTAGCGGTTATCGAACAGGTGCTTGGTGTCGGCGTCGTTGACGGCGACGATGGGGAACTTCAACACGCCTTCCTTGGCCATCGCGCGCAGGCGGATGACGCCGGTGGTGGTCTCTTCGGTGCCGCCAATGACGTCGGTGAGGGCGTCGGTGCGCTTGGTGTGGAGGATGGAGACCAGGTCGGCGCCGTCGTCCATGGTGATGTGGGGTTTGTGGTCGATGGCGGCGAGGATGTGGTTGTAGTAGGTGTCGTTGTCCTCACCCTTGATGGCGTAGACGGGGATGTTGTGGTCGCGAACGAGGCTGGCGGCGACGTCATCCTGCGTGGAGAGAGGGTTGGAGGCGCAGAGAACCACGTCGGCTCCGCCGTCGCGCAGGCAGATGGCGAGGTTCGCGGTCTCGGCAGTGACGTGCAGGCACGCGGAGACGCGGATGCCCTGCAGCGGCTGGTTCTTGATGAACTCCTTGCGGATGATCTGCAGCACCTTCATGGACTGGTTCGCCCACTCAATGCGCTTCTTCCCCAAGTCGGCCAGTTCTACGTTCTTAATGTCGCAATTCACGGCTGCTGTTGACATGCTTCTCCTATGTGGCGCGCCCGAGAGCGCAGAAACTTAAGTTAAAGACAAATGATGGATGACAAATCGAGCCCCGTACTGCTTGTTAAAAGGATACACGAAGTTGTGAAAATCATTCACCACTAAGGACACTAAGGTTCACGAAGGAGAAAACCCAGCGTTTCCTTAGTGTTCCTTCGTGTCCTTCGTGGTTCAAGGTTTTCGCTTCTACTTGCGAGCGGCTGCGGGTTCTCGCACACCGGCATCGCTGGCAAGTTTTGCCGCCTTGCTGGTGGCTTCCCACGTAAAGTCGGCGTCGTTGCGTCCGAAGTGGCCGTACGCGGCCGTCTTTTTATAAATCGGACGTCGCAGGTTCAACGCCTCGATGATTCCACGCGGCGTCAACTTGAAGTGCGAGCGAATCAAGTCGGGAATAATCTCGGGATTCACCTTCTCGGTGCCGAAGGTTTCAACGAGCACGCTGACGGGATCGGCGACGCCGATCGCATACGCGAGCTGCACTTCGCAGCGGCCAGCGAGTCCGCCGGCGACTACGTTCTTGGCGATGTGGCGGGCCATGTAGGCTGCGGAGCGATCCACTTTCGTCGGATCTTTTCCGCTGAATGCGCCGCCGCCGTGACGTCCCATGCCGCCGTAGGTGTCGACGATGATCTTGCGTCCGGTAAGTCCGGTGTCGCCCATGGGGCCGCCGATGACGAAGCGTCCCGTGGGATTGATGTGATACTTCGTGTCTTCGTCGAGGAGGTGAGCCGGGATGACCGCCTGGATGACGTGCTTCAGAATTCCGGCACGGAGTTCGTCGTTGGCAACCGTCTCGGAGTGCTGCGTGGAGATGACCACGGCATCGACGCGAAGGACTTTGCCCTTCGCATCATATTCAACTGTGACTTGGGATTTGCCGTCGGGCCGGAGGAAGGGAAGTGTGCCGTTCTTGCGAACCTGCGAGAGCCGCATGGTCAGCTTGTGCGCCAGAGAAATGGGAGTCGGCATCAACTCCTCATTCTCGTCACAAGCATACCCAAACATCATTCCCTGGTCGCCGGCGCCGCCGGTGTCTACGCCCATGGCGATGTCGCCGGACTGTTTGTTGATGGAGGAGATGACGGCGCAGGTGTTGGCGTCGAAGCCGTAGAGGGCGTTGTCGTATCCGATGGAGGCGACGGTGCCGCGGACGACGGATTGGAAATCGACGTAGGCCTTCGTGGTGATTTCTCCGGCGATGACGACGAGGCCGGTGGCGGTGAGGGTTTCGCAGGCGACGCGGCTGGTGGTGTCTTCGGTGAGGCAGGCGTCGAGGATGGCGTCAGAAATCTGGTCGGCGATCTTATCGGGATGGCCTTCGGTCACGGATTCAGAAGTGAATAAATAACGGTTCTTGGATGCCAAGTTGTGTTTCTCCTTCGGTGCACGTTTCGACTTCGGTTGCGCGCGCTGATCGCGCGGCTTGTCCTTATAGAAACCCTGGGACTTTGAATCGAGCGGGACCTGCGACGATGTACGCGGCGCGGGCGAGACGCCCACGCGACAGCCGGCAATCTTCCGATGTCGCTCAGGACAAGGATGCCGATGCTACACCATAGGAAAAGTCCTTGAAAAAGGCTAACAGACACCCTGCGGGGGTGCAATGGTTTTGACTCTAAATGCCCTTGGATGAATTCAATAGCGGAAATGCCCGGGTGGATGGGAGGAATCTGGCGGTTAGCGGGGAGGGTTTTCGTCGCGGGCAAGAACTATGGTGCAGGCGTTTGAGGTTCCCATCCGTCGAAAAATCGCGACGAATGGGGCAGCCGGGTTCACTTCTCGGGCCGCGGACGAATGCGTCCGCGGGCTACACATTCATATTGCGAAAACTTTACTCGCAGCGGAGGGCGGTCATGGGGTCGACGTTCACGGCGCGGCGGGCGGGGGCGGAGCAGGCCAGGGCGGCTACCACACCGAGCAAGAGTGTGACCGCCAGAAGGATGAAGGGATCGCCGGAACTGCCTTCGGCCCAGCGAGCGAGAACCTTGTTCAGGGCAAAGGCGAGAACGGCTCCGGCGAGGATGCCGCTGCCGACGCTCAGGCCGGTGGAGGAGAAGACGATTTGCAAGACGTGAGTGCGAGGGGCGCCGAGCGCGATGCGGATTCCGAATTCGTTGGTGCGCTGGACGACGGAATAGGAGACGACGCTGTAGAGGCCGACGGCGGCGAGAGAAAGGGCGAGGACGGCGAAGGCGCCGAAGAGCCAGGCGACGAGCTTTTCCTGCTCGAATTCCTGCTGACCGGTGATCCAGTGCTCGAGGTCTTGGACATTGCCATTGACTTGTTGGTCCGGATCGACGGAGTTCACCTGAGTTCCGATGGCGTGCAGCAGAGTGAGCGGGGCAACATCGGAGCGGATGAGGATCTGGGTCCATACGCGCATCGACAAGGTATAGGGCACGAAAATCTCGGGCACGATGGGGTTGCGCAAACCGTCATCGCGCTTGTCGGCGATGACGCCGATGATTCGAAGCCAGTCGTTCGAGCCCTGCGCGGTTGTGGTGTACGGCGGTTCATCGACCATCTCAGGAACTTTTAAAGAGTGTCCGAGAGCGTCGCCGTTGGGGAAATAGAGGCGCGCCATGGTTTGATTGATGACGGCGACGTGGGCGGCGTTGTGGTTCTGGTCTTCATCCCAAATTTCACCTTGGGCGACGGGAATGCGGAGCAGCGGAAAATAATTGGGACTGACAAAATTGACGTGGACTCTCTGGTCGTCGCGAGGCGGCTGGCCGAGGATGTCGACATGGGTCTGCCATCCGTTGGATGGTGGCGTGGCATTGGTGGAGATCGCGGACATCTTCACGCCGGGGACGGTGGAGGCCTTGTTGAGCAGGGCTTCGAAGTAGGCCTGGCGCGCGGGCCAGGTCGGGTATGCGCCGTCATGCACGGGAATTCCGACAGACATCACATTGTGCGGATCATAGCCGAGTGGGGTATGGATAAGGCGGAGAAATCCCTTCATGGCGGCTCCGGCTCCGGCCAGCATGACGAGGGTGAGCGCGACCTGGCCGCCAATCAGCACGTTGTGCGTGGTGCGTCCACGGACCATGCCTACAATTTTGCGCGAACTGGATTGCATGACCTGGCTGACTTCGGGGCGCGAAAGCTGAAGCGCGGGCCACAATCCGAAGAGAATTCCGGTCATGAGTGCGATGGCCACGCTGAAGACGAGGACAGGAAGATTGATCTGGATTGCGGCTTCGTGGGGAAAGGAAAACTTGGG
Organism: uncultured Acidobacteriaceae bacterium; assembly: GCA_963722365.1. Lineage (GTDB taxonomy): Bacteria > Acidobacteriota > Terriglobia > Terriglobales > Acidobacteriaceae > Sulfotelmatobacter. The sequence continues at coordinate 397,341 of CAVRLM010000007.1, read as the reverse complement.
CAGCAGGAGAACGATCACGGCCAGCGCTCGATAGGCGAGCAGCACACCCAGCACGGTTCCCGTGAGGGAAAGGACGAGGGCTTCCGACAGGAGTTGACGGATAATGCGGCCGCGGCTTGCGCCCACGGCGGTGCGAACTGCGAGCTCGTGCTGGCGCGCCGTGCCCCGGGCGAGAAGCAGGATGGAAACATTTCCGCATCCGATGACCAGCAGCAACGCTACGGCACTGAAGAGCAGATAGAGCGTGCCACCAAGTTGCTGAACAAAATCCTCATTCAATCCGACGACATGAAATTGAAACTGGGAAACAGGGAAATGCTTCGGAGTTTCTTTGGCGAACTGTTCGATGAGGGGCTGAAGGGCGGAGTTGGCGGCTTCGTGGGTGACTCCGGGCTTCAGACGAAGGCCGACATAATAGGCCTTCACGGGATCCTGCGTAACTTTCAGCGGGAGGTAGACGTCGCCGTCGTCCCAAGTGAAACGCGGGGCGGCGACACCGACGATGGTGTAGTTCTTGTGAACCAGTTGCAGATTCTGCCCGAGTACTGCGGGGTCGGAGTTGAAGTGGCGTTGCCAGAACTTGTAGCTGAGGACGGCGACGGGCTGAGGATCCTGGCCGTCGAAGGCGTCGGAAGGAATTAGGCCGCGCCCGAGGGCGGGAGGAACGCCCATGAAGTTGAAGCTGTTGGAGGTCATGTAGACCCCCTGCACGTCTTCGGGAAGATCGTGGCCGGTAACGGTGAGACTCCAATCGTTGGAGATGAAGGCATTTTCGACGGTGGGAGCGACGCGGATGCGCTGCCACTGCGAGGCGGTCAAGCCGAATCCCATGTTCTGACGGGACTTGTCGCTAATGCGCATGTGGACCATGCGGTCTGGGGCAGCGTACGGATAAGGATCCATGAGGATGGCGTAGATGACGCTGAAGACCGCCGTGGTGGCGCCGATGCCGAGGGCGAGGGAGAGGACGGCGGTGAGGGTGAATCCGGGATGGTTGCGGAGTTGGCGGAAGGTAAAGCGGAGATTGGGAAACATGGGCAGAGTTCTCCGATGGGGCGATGGCACGTTCGACGCCAACTGGCGAGGAGGGCAAGTCGTTCAGTTTTCAGGGGAAACAGTTTGTGTTGCAAGGTTCGTTTTGTCCGGTTTTGAGGGGCGGTGTCCGGCAGTGAACAGCAGGAGGAGAGATTCGTGGGCCGACGGGGCAGGCTGTTACGAATTCAGGACAAAATTCTTTTTGCTTTACGAGAGGCGGGAGGCCGGTGTTAGCTGTTGGTACGGTTTTGTGTGGCCCCAGGGGCCGACGTCGAGTTCGGCGATCCGGTTTTTATCTTTCATCTTTCATCTTTGATCTATGCGTTCTCTTCCCCCCAGGAATGAGATTGCGCAATGAAACAAGAATTGGCATGGGGAACGGCGGCAGCCGTGGCCATTGTGGCGGCCGTAGGAATTTCTTCGCAACCGGCGGGCAAGCCTCCTGCAAACCCAGCAACGGCACGTCAGACGGCAAAGAGCGCGGTGCGGTCGAAACCCCCAAAGGGCGCGCAACCGCAGTGCGCCGATTCGATATCGTTGCTGCAACATTTCTTCCTGCACGACAACCTTGCGGCTCCGGATGTTTGCTACGAATCGCCGGGGCAGCCCACTGCTGGTTCCAAGCCGGACTCTGAATTTCAACCCAGCTTTGTGATCGCGACGTTTCCCGACCCGCTGCACACGCACTTCTCACTTGTCTTTGACCGCTTCGTAGAAGCAATGCAACAGGGAGCGCAGGATGAGGGCTACGAATACGATTCGTCGTGGTTGCCTTGGGAGACCGAGGAGCCGTCTCTGGCGCTGCTGGGGGATGAGGACGAGGAGGAGGATCGCAAGTCGAAACGGGAGAATCAGCCGGGCATCGTGCTGTTTCGAAACGCGAGCGAGAATCCGAATGGGCCGAACACGCCTTACAAGAAAGCGTTGATTGTCTTTATTGTGGGCGAGGAACCGACGCGTGGCATCCACCGCGAGCAATTCGAGAACGCGGTGGCGTGGATTGAGAAATTGCAAAAGCACGGCACGAAGAGTTCGCCAGTTGGAATCCTGGGCCCGACGTTTTCCGGTTCGCTACCGTCGCTAGGGGAATTGCTGGCAGCGGACAAATTGGTGGGCAGACTCAGTGGAGGCAAAGGCCTGGCAATCTATACGGGGAGTGCGAGCAGCCGAGACGATGGCCGGCGGTTCGCGGCAATGGCGGGCATTGACTTCCGAAGCTTTGTGCAGGATGACGAGACGGAACTCGATCGTTTCTGCCGGTACATCGGGCGACTGCCGGACGGAAGCATCGATGTGTCGAAATTCGCGATCCTTTCCGAGGATGAAACCGCGTACGGCAATATCGCGGCCAAGCAGCAGGCGGAATCGACGGCGGAGAGGCCGGAGGATTTCATCTGCCCCAAGGCGACGTGGATTTACTATCCACGAGACATCTCGACGCTGCGGGCGGCGTACCAGAGCCAGTCGATGTTCAGCACAACAACGACGCAACAGAGTCAGGACAGCGCGCAGCATAAGAGCCTGCCGACCGACTTGGCGGACCCGGGCGGTGAGCAGCACGACACGGTGCGCACGTATGCGGGAAATCAGACGCCGCTGTCGCAGGAAGCGCAATTGCTGGGAATCGTCGAGGCATTGAGGGCGCGTCACACGCAGTATGTGATTGTGCGGAGCAGCAACACGCTAGACCCGCTGTTCCTGGCGAATTTTCTGCGTCGCGATCTTCCCGAAGCCCGTGTGGTAGTGCTGAATTCCGATCTGCTGTTCCAGCGAGGCAAAGACGCCATGGCCCTGAGCGGGGTGATGACGTTATCGACGTACCCGTTGTTCTCATCGGCGCGCGACTGGACCGCGGTGCGGCCAGAGGAGGCGCACTCGCACCGGGTGTTTCCCGAAAACACGACGGAAGGGAACTACATTGCGTCGCGGCTTTTGCTGCAGTCTTTAGCGCGCGCCACGAATCGGAAACCGCTGCTCAGCTGCGAAATCATTGGAGAAGACGCTACAAGGCGGGAAGTCTTCGTGCCACCTCTGCGATGCGAAGTGGAGTACGGGGCCAAGAAAGTGAATCCCGTGTACGCGCCGCTGCCCGATTATGCTCCGCCGTATTGGACGGAGCCGAAGCCATGCGACGAATCGAACTCTTTGGATTTAAGCTGCAGGCCGGCGACATGGCTATCGGTCATCACGAGAAATGGCGTATTTCCCCTGGCGGCACTCAATGAGAACACCCTGCGTTCAGCGAGGGGCGCGGTGAGCGAAAAAGCTTCTACCGACGCGCCCGCGCGGCCTCCGAATTCTGCCTTGGATCTGAGAAAGCCGGGAATGCCCCGCAGCATGAAGGTATTGCTGATTGCAATCTGTGGATGGGTGTTGTTTCACGGGCTGTGCTGCCGGCTGGCTTCGTTTACGGCGAAGCCCGCGTTCCGCGCCTACTTTGCCTCGGCCAGCGCGCGACACATGTTTCTGGTTCTGATTGGCAGCTACCTGATTGCACAGGCGGCGCTGCTGACCGGATGGGGGTGTGGAGTATTTTCCGTGATCGCAAATCCTCCTACGAGTCATCCGGTGGTGTGGAATGTCGTGATGTTGATTTGCGTCATGGCAGGACTCGCGATGGTGGCAAACATCGTGGTCACCCAAAAACTGAGAGGGAACGGGAAAAGTGTGGTGGGCAGTTCTGCATGGCGGGCAGTTTTCTCGCTGCTGCTGTTCGGCTTACTGGTGAGGATATTTTTTCGGAGCTGGATCGGCCCCCTGGAAGCAGCGCTGTTGCCGGCCAGTCGCACATTTGCTTACTGGCGCTCGATGCATCTGACCAGCGGGGTTTCGCCCATCGTCCCTTTTCTGTCGATGACGGTGGGATTGTATGCCTGGTTCTGGTATGCCCTGCATGGACTGGCGTTGTTCGGGCCCGATAAGCCATGCCTTCCGCCGCTCTCAACTCTGACGATCAAGGTCGAGACAGAAGCGAAAAAAGATGAGCTGAAGCTGTCGATGTTCAGCCAGGAAAACGCTGCGACGCCGGCCGAACGTATCGCGGCGCCGCTCGGCTGGAACAATGTACTCCTGCTCGTGATACTTTTTGTTTCGTTCGCATTGTTGGTGTTTGGATTGACGCGGGAGGCGCCGGTTCGCAGTTTAGGAGCGAAGACGTATGCCCGGATTTACTGCTTCTGGCTTAATTTTTATTTCAGCGTGATCCTGATCGAAGCCTGGCAGATTTGGCGAACCTGGGCCAGCGCGCGGCAACTTCTGGTGTTTCTCGACCGCCTGGCGTTGCGCCGTACGCTGGGGGCGCTGCACGGGTTCTCCTGGGGCAGCGTCTGGAAAATGAGCGGGAATGTGCTTGACGTGCGCTACAAACTGCTATCGCGGCAATTGGAGTGCCTGAACCATCTGCATGCCTCGCTGGTTCTATTCAAAACTCCGGCGACGGATCCAGAGAAGACAGCATTTGCCGGAGTGGATGTATGTCGCACATCGGTGGAATCGAGCCGCGATGCGGGACTGGAATTCGGAAAATGGTACTCGGAGAATTACAACGATCCGAAGGCGGCGGGGTTGCAGCGTTTCAGCAAATACCAGGAACAGGTCGCGGCGACGACGGGCGTGGTGATGACGAAGCTTTTGCTTCCGGCAGCGAGAGTGGAAAAGGAATCGCTGATCCAGATCGATCCCGCGGACAAACGCGATGAGGATCGCCGACTGGGTCCGGCGCCGTCAAAGAATGAACTGATCCGGAATGCGGAAGAGTTGGTATGCCTGACGTATTTGGGCTTCGCGCAAAACCTGCTGGGTCGAATTCGGACGATTGTGCTGGGGGGCGTTTACTTGTTTGTGGCCGCGACGATCGCGGTGTCGAGTTATCCATTTGATCCGCGGCCGTTGCTGAGCGGAGCTTTGCTTGGCTTGTTCCTTGTGTTTGGCGCGGTAGTGATCTTCGTTTATGCGGACATGCATCGCGACGCCACGCTGAGTCATGCGACCAATACCAGCCCGGGAGAACTGGGGTCCGAATTCTGGTTCAAGGTGATCGGGTATGGCGCCGCGCCAGTGCTGGGACTGATCACGCAGTTGTTTCCGGAGTGGTCTAGCTTCTTGTTCTCGTGGCTGCAACCGGGGTTGAGTTCGCTGAAGTGAGGGGAGGGCGCGCGAGATCCCATCGACTGCGCTGAGGGCAGGCTATTCCTCCGCCTGAAAAGCGGCTCCGTCAGGATGACTCCACTTATCGCGGCGGCTGTTTTTATTGACGACGCCGCTAACCAACGATGAATCTGAAGCTAGAGATCTCAATAATTTGTAGGCGCTTAGGGGACGACGCGCATGCCGCTGGAGTCGAAGATGAAGGTCTTGACTTCGGATTCGGCGCCGGCGGCGGGAATTTCTTTGCCGTTCCAGAGGAAAGTGACTCCGGCGGCGTTGCCGACTTTGGCGACGATTTCGTGGCTGGCGCGGATGGAGGTGTGGGCGGGGGCGATGAGCGTTTCCTGACTGACGGGCTGTCCGTCGGCGAGGACGGAGATCCAGGAAGTTTCGGTGGCGCGGATGACGAGGTTGAAAGTGGGTGCCGGCTTCTCCGGCTTCGAATTGGTCTTGGCCGGGGTACGGACGGTCACGTCGCTCTTGGCATCGGTCTTTTTTTCGGAATCTTTCTTTTCCGAAGCGGCCGGCGCCGCAGAACCAAGAGCCGGCGGATGATTTGGCGGTCGAGAAACGGGAGTCGATGACGGCCCAGAGTGTGCGACGCTGCCCGAGAGCGCGGCGGCGGTTGATGCCTGGTTCATGGTCGCGGCGGTTGAGATGGGCTGCGGCGAATTTTTAGCTTGGACGGTGTTGGGAGCGCTGGCCGCGGCGGTGTTCGCATTGTGAGAGCGGCGCGTCCAGAGGATGATTCCGAGAACGACGACAACGGCGGCGATCGCGACGAGTCTCCAGGGAATTTCGAGGGGAGAAGGCCCGGCAAAGTCTTTTTGCCCGAGGCGAACGTGTTCGACGCGCGGGATCTGGAGGTCGGGGAGTTCCTCGACTTGGGTTAGAGGGTGCGGCTTGACGGCGACGGGCGAGGGCTCGGCGGCGCGAGGCTTTACGGGCACGGCGGGGCGGGGGGGCGGCGCCAGGATGCGCGGGCGTTCCGGCTCCCAGATTTCCTGGGCGTCGATTTGCGCCTGGCGGAGGCAGGCGAGGTAATCAGTGACGGCTTCTTCGGGGTCGAGGCCGAGATGCTTGGAGTAGGCGCGGATGAATCCTTTGTTGAAGACTCCGCCAGGGAGTTGGTCGAAGTGTTCCTGTTCGATGGCTTGCAGCATGCGTGCGCTGATCTTGGTGACGTTAGAAACGTCATCGAGCGAGATTTCTTTTTTCTCGCGCGCCTTGCGGAATTTGTCGCCGAATTCGCCCACGGTGTGTCCTGCCTGAGGGAGACGGGAACATCATAGGACAAGAGGCGAGGGGTTGCCACTGCCAAGAGTGATAGAGGTGGGTAACCGGGGGGTGGGGCGTCCCTGCGGGACTTTCTTCTCTAGCCGCCGGGATACCCAGCGTTGAAGGGCTGGGGTAAATTGTTTTGCCGCTCTGCGGCTTGCTGGCTCGATCGGCGCCTGTCGAATTGGTTTCTGTTGGATCGTCTTTCATCGATCGGCGGCGGGGTTCACGGGATTCTTTGGGTCGTGATGCTCGTGACATGTGAACTGCAGGCAATCCCCAGGCGAGGCAAACGGGGCGCCGCCGAGGTGCGCGCGAGATCCTTCCCTTCGCCTGAAAGGCGGCTCCGGTCAGGATGACTCATTCTGGGGAGGCGTCCATGAGGGAGACGTTTCGGGCCCGGCAGACGTTCAGGGCTTTTTGCGGAGGGCGATGGTGAATTGGGATTGGCAGGTGACAGCGGGGTCGACGAAGGCGGTGCCGGAGCGGTCGGCTTCGGAGGCTTCGAAGAAGAGTCCGCGCTTGGTGCGGGTCGGGGAGGCCGGTGAAGCGGGCTTTGCCGTCGGAGTTGGTGCCGATTTCGAGGTCGAGCTTGTGCGCGTACATGAATCCGTAGGCGATGTGGACTTTGATTTTGGCGGCGTAGACGGGGGCGCCCGCGGGATCGGTGATGGTGAAGTCGGCGGAGCAGGATCCGATGCCGCCGTCGATGACGGGCGGGGATTTCGGGTCGGGGGCTGCAGGAGTTTGTGCGCTGGCCGCGAGCGATAGGGTGAGAGCAAAGAGAATTGACGATAGGGCGCGGGTTGCTGGGTTGATCATGGGCATACTTAGAGTACGCCAGGTGCGCAAGGATGTGGTGGTCTCGGTGAGAGTTGTGTCGTCCGGCCGGACTTGTTTGCAATTTTCTTCATGGTGCTGCTGCGCTGACGCGCTGGGGTAAATTGTTCGTCGCGCGGCGGCGGGATTCTTCTTCGTGGAAAGCTAGATTTGCGGGAATCAGGTTCAAAGTCAAGGCCGCGGGCGGGGGCGCCCGCGCCACATGGATCAAAAGCGACGATCAAAAGCTAAGGTCAAGAGCGACAGACAGGAGCGTCCATTCCACACGAGGACAGCCATAGCTGCGCGGAAACGGTTCATCCCGTTAGCTTTAGGGGTTCGGTTACCAACGTTCATTGCCGGTGCACGAAAGTGGCGCATATAATTTTTCAACACCACCCGTCTAGTGAGGACAACGGTATTTCTTGCATGCCTGAGGCCGGCACCCAATTGACGCGCCAGAACCAGGAATTAACGATCTTCCACGATGTGGCGAAGGCGCTGACGTCGTCGTTGGATCTCGATTCCATTCTGCAGACGATTATGGAGAAGATGGCGGAATATTTCCGTCCGGATACGTGGTCGCTGCTGATGGTGGATGAGGGGCACGATGAACTTTACTTCGCGATCGCGGTGGGGGATAAGGCTGAGGCGCTGAAGAATGTCCGGTTGAAGATGGGTGAGGGGATTGCGGGTTGGGTGGCAAAGAACGGGGAGGCGCGGGTGGTGCCGGATGTGGCGGCAGATCCGTTTTTTGCGAGCCGGGTGGACCAGACGACGCAATGGGAGACGCGGTCGGTGATCTGCGTGCCGCTGCGATCGAAGTTGCGAGTGTTGGGCGTGATCCAGTTGGTAAACGTGGACATGGCGCGGTTCAAGGAGCCGGAGTTGTTCTTCCTGCAGTCGCTGTGCGACTACGCGGCGATTGCCATTGAGAATGCGCGCTGGGTGGAGAAGATTCAGGAACTGACGATCACTGATGATTGCACCGGGCTGTATAACGCGCGGCATCTTTATAAGACGCTGGAGACCGAGGTGTACCGGTCGTCGCGATTTGGATATGAGTTCAGCGTGCTGTTTATCGATCTCGACCATTTCAAGTCGGTCAACGATACGCATGGACACCTGGTGGGAAGCAAGCTGCTGGCGGAGATTGGATATCTGGTGAAGGCGCAGCTGCGGTTGATTGATTTTGCCTTTCGCTATGGGGGAGACGAGTTTGTTGTGTTGCTGCCGCAGACCAGCAAGGATCAGGCGTTGGTGGTGGCGAAACGGTTGCGGGACGGATTGAGGGCCAGTTGTTTCTGCCGTGAAGAGGGATTGAATTTGAATGTGCGGGCGTCGATTGGGCTGGCAACGTATCCACATGATGCGCGGACGGCGCATGATGTGATCCGGCAGGCGGATGGGATGATGTATGTGGTGAAGAATTCGTCGCGGGATAATATTGGGGTGGCGCAGCGGGGGACGTTGAAGGAGTAGGTCGGGGTCGTCCAGTACTCAGTACTCAGTACTCAGTACTCAGTACTCAGTACTCAGTTTGGGAAACCCATTTTGGGGTTGGAAGTTGCGGTCTTTCGTCCCTACGGGACCTTTTTCGAAGTTTGTTGGTGGCCCAGCGCTGAAGCGCTGGGCTAAATTGTTTGGCCGCGCTGCGGCTGCCCACGTCAAGGACTATAAATTTGGACCAGCCCGTGCCTGCGTATGGCGGAGGCATTATTGTTCCTTTTCTCTTTCTGCCTCCCCGGCCCTTGGAAGTAATCTTTTGATATCGGCACGGATTTCGAGTTCATTGCTGTCTCCGGAAGCGAGTTCGAAGATTGATGTCTCAATCTTCGGACGAGGACTTCCTTTGTTTCAGGGCTGTCTATATTTGTTTGCGAAATCCAGAACACAATCAGAAGGGTCGGGAGGAAAATTATGAAATATCTGATGTACACTTCGCCCGTCACAATTTGTCCCGGGGGCAAGTCGCACAACGTTAAGGGACTGGCGCCCGAAGCTGCTGACCTCAGGCTCCCGTGGTTCCACATCTGCTGGGATTGTCGTATTGTGTTTCAAGAATGCGAAGGGATAGTACCCGACGTGGGGGACGTAGCGAACTTAAAATGAAGTTGTAGTCACCTGCAAGTACCCCCGCTACTCAGTCACCAAAACTTTCTTTGTTTAAGCGAACACCTCATACTGGCGTCGAACTGAGGTCGCAGCAGGTTGCCGATCCAACCTTACATTCAACCAACCTCACAACAACTGCTGGACTACTGACTCTGACGACTGACGACTGACGACTGACGACTGACTACTGACTACTGACGACTGACTACTGACTCCTGACTACTTTTTTGCTTCCGGGGTAGTGGGCTTCCAGGGGTTGGCGTTGGCGGGGGCTTTGGGGTTGATGCCGAAATCCCAGACGTAGAGATTCATGGCGTCGGTTCCCTTCGGATCTTCTTTTCCCATCATTTCCACTAAGGCGTATTCGCCAGGCGTGAGTGGCTCGGTGGGGGTAAGTTTGAGCCAGCCTCCGCTGACGTTGGTGATGGTGGTCTTGACGATGTGTTGTTCCTGGCTGATCTTGCCGGTGACCTCGCGCTTGACGCCGCCGACGATGCGCTTGCTGCCTTTAACATCGGTGCGGACGATGCGGAAGCGGTCGTAGGGAACGATAGCCTTTTGCGGCTGCTGCGGTTGCTGCGGAGCGGGGTTGCGCGGTGTCTCGGTTGACGCGGCCGGGGCCGGGGCGGGAGAGTCGTCGATATTAATGTAGAGCGAGGGAACTCCGACGTGGGCCTGAGTGGGGGCATGGGCGCCTTCGAGTTCGACGGTTTGTTTGGGGCCGGACAGAGGATTGATGGCGCCGCGTAGGATGTTGGCCTTGGTGTTGCGGCTAACGTCGCCAGCGGTCTGCTGGATTTCCACGAGTTGCGGCTCTCCTTGAAAACTATCGAGGAGAAAGACGCCGGAGGATTCCGGCAGGCGAAGTCCCGGGGCGACTTGCGGGAGTTGGGCTTCCGCGCGTTCGCGATCCTGTTCAAGCTCCTTGTCGAGTTCAGCGGCTTCGGGAATGGAAGTTCCGGCGGTGCGTTCTTTCTCATACTTCTCGGTGGCAGGCCAGTCGACGAGCGAGCTCGGGAGTTCTTCCCAATCTTCGCGTTCAGCACTGAAGTAGCGGACGCGGTCGCCTTTCATTTCATACTTGGTAACGAGCTGGTAGGAACCGTCTTTCAGGATAAGACGGCGGGCGAGGTTCTGGGCAGGCGCGGGCAGAATGAACACGAGCCACAGCGTGGTAGCGAGCAGGAAGACCGTCCGGAAGGATCGTCGGGAAACGCTGTGCAATCTCAGGAGCATGCCTTCCAATTATCGTCTGGAGCGGAGGAAAGAGTCGAATGGTTTGGCGGGGGGGTACTCGCGGTCGAGGAAAGCGCTCACCACAGGGGACACAGAGGGGCACTGAGGGAATCACTGGATGAACCGTTGGGGGGTGCTTGTAGTATTCTGATGAGCGCGAGTGCCACCGCCCAAACAATGAAACTTACTTCCCTCTTGTTGTTCGCATCTTCTTTACTGTGCACGACAGTTGCCGTGGCGCAGTCCGGGCCGGCGCCGACCGTGAGTTCGGGCAATCCGCAAGGCGAACAGCCGGTTTCGTACGCGTCGGTGACGCAATTGAATGGGCTGCTGGCACAGCTGGAAGCGAGTTCGAAGAATACGCAGACGGACCTGATGAAGCTGCGCATCGATCATTGGAAGACGGATGGTGCCTCGAAGAAACAGAGTCTGGCGAATGTAGATTCTATTCAGCGCAATTTGCAGGGAGCGTTGCCGGAAATTATAGGCCAGTTGCGTGCGGCGCCAGAAGATTTGCCAACGAGCTTCAAACTGTATCGCAACCTGGATGCGCTGTATGACGTGGTGGGAAGCGTGGCGGAAGGTGCTGGCGCGTTTGGCTCGAAGGACGATTTTCAGGCGCTGTCGAACGATCTGAGCGGGTTTGAGGGGTCGCGGAAGCAACTGGCGCAGCGGATTGAGACTTTGTCGGCGGCCAAGGAGGCGGAGATTGTTCGGTTGCGCGCGGACTTGAAGACGGCGCAAGCGGCGATTCCGGCGGCTCCACCGAAGAAGATTGTGGTCGACGATAACGAGCCTCCGAAGAAGCCGGCGGCGAAGAAGAAATCGACGAAACCGGCGGCGAAGCCGGCGGGACAGACGCCACCAGCGGCGGATGCGAGTAAGCCGCAGTAGGCAGTACTCGGTAGTACTCAGTAGTCAGTAGTCAGTAGTCAGTAGTCAGTAGTCAGTAGTCAGTAGTCAGTAGAGGAACCCGTCTTGGGTGTGTAAGTTGCCTTTGTATCGTTCCCGCGGAACTATTTATGGGTTTTCCGGGTACCCAGTGCTGAAGCGCTGGGTTAATTTTTTTTCGCCGCTCTGCGGCTCCGGAGTGGGCAGCGACGCGGCTTATGGCGAACCTCTAGTCACGGCCAAACGCCAGCCTCGTGTCAAGCGCTACGTTCAGTGCCAACTGCCAGGCTCACGTCAACTGCTCGGATCGCCACCCAGCTGCCAAGTTCCGGCGCAAGTGCAAAGTACGCCCCCACCGGCAGGAACGACACGCACGCTCACTTCTGACTGACTCCTGCTCCTGACTCCTCGAATCTGGTAACCTTCCCTCCGCATCTACATTCCAACTTTAGCTTGGGTAAGGTCTGACTGCAGAGGTTGAGGTCGACATTCTTTATGAATTTGCATGGCAGCTCGGTGGCGACGGTGTTTGGGCTCATCATCATTTGGGTGGTGTTGCTGGACGCGTTTGAGACGGTAGTGCTGCCACGGCGAGTGACGCGGCATTTCAAGCTGACGGCGTGGTTTTACCGGCGGACTTGGATTCCGTGGCGGGGAATTGCGTGGCGAATCAAGACAACTTCGCGGCAACAGAATTTTCTGGGATATTTTGGGCCGCTGTCGCTGATCCTTCTGATGGGCTTTTGGGCGACGGGATTGATCTTTGGATTCGCGCTGCTGCAATACGGGATCGGGGGCCACGAACAGCTTAGTAAAGAGCCGCTCACCTTTGGCCGAATTGTCTATCACAGCGGGGAGACGTTTTTCACGCTGGGGTATGGCGACATTGTGCCGACTTCGGATGGGGCGCGGGCACTCTCGGTGATCGAAGCCGGAATGGGTTTTGCGTTTTTAGGCGTCGTGCTGGGCTACATTCCCGTGGTGTATTCGTCGTTCTCGCGGCGAGAGATTCAGATTTCGATGCTGGATGCGCGGGCCGGATCGCCACCATCGGCGGTGGAGTTGCTGGCGCGGCTGGCGGGCCGGTCGGATGATCCGGGCGTGGATCAGAGCGTGCTGGATGAGGTGTTGCGGGATTGGGAGCGGTGGGCGGCGGAGCTGCTGGAAAGCCAGATTTCATACCCGGTGCTGACGTTTTTTCGCTCGCAGCACAGCAATCAATCGTGGCTAGGTGCGCTGACGACGATGCTGGATGTGTCGTCGCTGGTGCTGACGGGGATTGAGGGAGTGCATCCGGGGCAGGCGAAGTTGACGTTTGCGATGGCGCGTCATGCGGCGGTGGATCTGGCGCAGGTGGTGAATGCAAGATACGATCCGGCTGCCGGCGACCGGCTTCCGACCTCCGAGCAAGACAGCTTGCGGGATGCGCTCGCGGGGGTGGGACTGCGGCTGCGGAACGATGATTATGGGCGGGACAAGCTGACGAAGTTGCGATCGATGTATGAGCCTTATGTACATTCGACGGCGCGGAATTTGATGCTGACGTTGCCGCCATGGCGGTTTACGGAGAAGGCGCGCGATAACTGGCAGGCGGGACCGTGGGACAAGTTGATCCAGGCGCGGGGGCTGGCGGTGTTGGGGCAAAAGACGATAACGCCGACTTCAGTGGGAGAAGATCATTTCTGAGTATCGCCCAGGGTTCAGGGTCGGTTGGGCTGCTTACTTGTGGTCAGAAGAGACGTTGCGAGCAACGTCTCTACGATGAGTGCTAACATCCTTTCTTTCCTGGGTTCCTTCAAATGAAAAAAACTGGTGAGAACGTGGTGCGCATTGAGGCGGAGGCGCTGCGGGCGCTGGCGGACCGGATTGCCGGACCGATGGCGGAGGCGTTTCAACGAGCGGTGGAGTTGATGTTCGGTTGCGCTGGGCGCGTAGTGGTTACGGGGATGGGGAAGAGCGGGTTGATCGCGCGGAAGATTGCGGCGACGTTGAGTTCGACGGGGACTCCGGCGTTGTATCTGCATCCGGTGGAGGCGTTGCACGGGGATCTGGGGATGGTGGTGCGGGGGGATGTGGTGCTGGCGTTGTCGGCGTCGGGAGAGACAGAGGAGATTCTGGCGCTGCTGGCGACGATCAAGCGGCTGCGGGTGCCGTTGATTGCGATGACGGGGGATGAGATTTTTGAGGACGTCAACAGCAGGTCCCTCGACTTCGCTCGGGATGACAGAGCGGGGGATGGTACTAAGGGTCGAGTGAAACAGTCGACTCTGGCGGCGGCGGCGGAGGTGGCGTTGGACTGTTCGATTGCGCAGGAGGCTTGCTCGTTGGGACTGGCGCCTACGGCTTCGACGACGACCATGTTGGCGTTGGGGGATGCGCTGGCGGTGACGTTGAGTGAGCGGCGCGGATTTAAGGAAGAAGACTTTGCCAACTTGCATCCGGGAGGAAAGTTGGGTAAGCGGTTAGCGCGGGTGGAATCGCTGATGCATGCCGGAGATGCCCTGCCTTGCGTTACGCCGTCGACGAAGATGCCGGATGTAATTTACGAAATGTCGCGGAAGAAATTGGGTGTGACGGCGGTGGTGGAAGGGAAGAGATTGGTTGGCATCGTCAGCGATGGGGATTTGCGACGGTTGCTGGAGAAGCGCGGCAAGGATGTGATGGATTTGACGGCGGGCGAGGCGATGACGCGGGATCCGAAGACGATTGCGCCGGGGGAGTTTGCGGCGACGGCGTTGGCATTGATGGAAGAGAAGAAGATCACGTCACTGATGGTGGTGGATGGAAGCGGGAAGTTGGAGGGGATTGTGCACCTGCATGATCTGTGGAGCACCGAGTTGGTGTAGGAGCGCGGATGGGAGAGCGGGACGTCCTCCCCCGCGAAAATCAAGGCGAAACTTGCGACGAGGGTCCGGCGGCCGTCGCGGCCGTTCTCTGCGATCTTCGCGGTCCACTGCTTTGTCGATGCCTCCGAATCTGCTCCGGCCTCTCATTTCGTCCCCACGTCGCGATCGGCCTACCGAGGTCAAGTCCGGTCCCAGCCTGCCACCCTCACGTTCGACCATGTGGCACAGCGGGCAATTAGCATCGCCACAAAACAATTCCTTGCCACCAATCAGAAAGAGTCCCCGTCCGGACATGTCCGGCGGGCATCTGCCGCCTGCACCTTTGGCTCTCTACACTGAAATCCTGCCTCGAAGCTGCCGATATTCCTGAGGCGGGGGAGATTTTTCCCTAGGCGTCCAAGTGATTGATCTTTCAGCCTTTCCAGCGGAAGGCGTCGGGTTGGGGAAGCCCCAGATGAGACAGCACACGATAAGCAAATTCGCGCGCTAAATCATCTAAAGAAGTAGGACCGTAATAGAACGCCGGAATCAGCGGAAAGATGGTCGCCCCGGCATCAGCGGCCCGATACATGTTGCGGATGTGGATTTTATTGAGCGGCGTCTCGCGCACGCACAACACCAGCGAACGCTTCTCTTTGAGGGTGACGTCGGCGGCTCGCTCGATGAGTTGCGCGGCGACGCCGTTGGCGATTCGGGCCAGAGTGCCCACGCTGCATGGAATCACGATCATGGCATCGGCAGGATAAGAGCCGCTAGCCACGTTCGCACCGATGTCGGCGTTCGATTGAACTTTGATTTTTCGCGAGGAGTGGCCAAGAAGGCGACCGGTGACGTTGGACCGGCCCTTCAGGCCTAGCTCCTCCGCCATAACGCGGAGCGCGCTGTCGGACGCGATGAAGTTAACGGTCTCGACCCGTTTGTCGCGTTCGACGGCAAGCAGAAGCTGCCGCAAGAAGATGGTCCCGCTGGCCCCGGTGGTCGCGACCGTCAGATTCTGCGGTGGATGGTTAGGCACAGTAGTCCTTGTGATGAAACGCCGTGCGGCAGGAGAACGAGCGAGTCCCGGAGGGGACGGCACATTCTCAACCGAACTTCGGAGCATAGGGAGTCCACGGACCAGAAGTCAAGAGAAGCACCAATGGCCAGCATCGCTAATCTTCGATCCCGCCGCAGCGCCGCGCAGTTGCATGCGCTGGCGGGAGTAGAGCGCGAGATTCGCGCCCAGGATTCGCACAATCGCCGCAAATATCTGCGCGAATTTAACGAAGCCTATCGTAACTACGAGTCTGTGCTCGATGCCCAGCAAATTCAGACCGCTGTCTATTCGGCTGACGTCGTTCTCATCGGCGACTACCACGCTCTGCCTGCCGCCCAGCGCCACGCCGCATCGTTGATCGAGCAGCGTGCTCTGGCGGGAGATCGCAAAGTTGTTCTGGGAGTCGAAACCATTTTCGCCCGCGACCAGCATATCCTCGACGAATGGTGGCGCCGCGAAATTGAGGAGGCCGAACTTCGCCAACGGATCCGCTTCGATCTTGACTGGGGATATGACTGGGCTCCGTTTTACGAACTGCTGGTCACCGCGCGCGACCATGCCGAAGCCGTTTACGGCCTCGACTGCATGCCGCGTGAGGATTTGCGAAAGATCGGTGCCCGTGACCGCCACGCCGCGTCCAAGATCGCTGAAATCCGCGAGCGTCATCCGGATGCCGTCATCTTCGTCCTGTTCGGTGAATCGCATCTCGCGCCCGGGCATCTCCCGCAGGCCGTGCGCGAGCAAGCGCCCGAGGCTAAAATGCTCACCGTCCTGCAGAATATCGACGCTCTCTACTGGCGCGCCGCGGGAGAGCGTGCCGATAAAGTGGAAGGCGTCCGCGTCAACGATGAGGTCCTGTGCGTCTTTACCGCGACGCCGCTGGAAAAGTACGAGAGCTACCGCTTGTTCCTCGATCAGTGGAGCCGCTGTGACGATAGTCCTGACTTCGCACCGACGATCTACAACTTGATCGACAGCCTGGTGCGTTTTCTCGAAATCAACCGCTACTCGCCGCACAACAGCACGCAACCGAAGTTCCTGGTCGACATGCTACCCGAAGTTTACGGAGGGGCATCGGACGCCATGCTGCGCCGCCTACTCTCGCGCAAGGGAATCGGTGAAGCCGAACGTGAATCTATGCTGACCTGTGTGGCGGAGCGAGGCAGTGCCTACCTGCCTCAGGTGAACGCGTTCTATGTTCGCGAGTTTCAAATGATCCACGCGGCCGAAGATGCCACACGCTTCCTGCATCAGGCGTGTCAGGGCCTGCCGCATCGGCTGAACGGTCGCGTAGAACAGGGAAGTAGTGCGAATGGAAACGGTCACTACGAACGCAAAGCTGTGGACGATTTCTATGCGCGCGTGATCGAACATGCCGTGGCCTACTTTGGCTCGCGCATCCTGTATCCCTCGCGGCCTGCTCCCCAGGACGAGTCGCCGGTGTCTCGGGCCGCTTGCGAGAAAGCAGCGCAGGCAGCCATCCGTGCCGAGGCCTCCAAAACTGAGTCGGTCGCTCGCGACTTGGGCTATCGCATCGGAAGCCAGATCTACGACGCCTACCTCGCCGGAAAAGTTGCACCCGGCGGGCTGCGCCGCCTATTTCTGGCCCACCTCGACGAACCCGGCCTAGCCCGAAAGGTCTGCGCTGCGGTGATCGCCAAGCTGCGTCCGGCTTCCCGATCTATTGCGCGGTCCACGCACGCCTAAACCGAAAGTTCCGCAAAATGCTAATCTGCTTGAAGCTTTGAACGCCGAATCCATCCGGAAGCTTTTCGAGGAAGTGCGCAAGGGCAAGCTCACGCCTGATGACGCCGTTGACCGCCTGCGACACTTGCCCTTTGAAGATCTCGGCTTCGCCAAGGTCGATCACCACCGCGCGCTGCGAAACGGAATGCCCGAGATCATTCTTGGAGAGGGCAAGACTCCCGCGCAGGTCGCAGGAATTTTTGCCCAGCTCGCCAAGCACGGAGGCAACGTCCTAGCCACGCGCGCCAGCGAGAAGCAGTTTGCCGCGGTGAAGAAAAAAGTTCGCCGCGCTGAATTTCGCGACCTGGCCCGCGCGATCGTTCTGCAGCGTGATCCCACAAAATACGGTAAAGGCATCGTCGCTGTGGTCTCCGCCGGAACCAGTGATATTCCAGTCGCGGAAGAAGCAGTAGTTACTGCAGAACTCATGGGCAACGAAGTCGAGCATTTCTACGATGTGGGCGTCGCTGGCATTCACCGCCTTCTCGCCAACCGAGAAGCTCTGACGAAAGCCCGCGTCGTCATTGTCTGTGCGGGCATGGAGGGCGCTTTGCCAAGCGTTGTCGGAGGCCTCGTCGGAGTCCCCGTCATCGCCGTTCCCACTAGTGTCGGTTACGGCTCATCGTTCAAAGGGATGGCAGCTCTGCTCGGCATGCTGAACTCCTGCGCCTCCAACGTAAGCGTGGTAAATATTGATAATGGTTTTGGAGCCGGCTACGTCGCCTCGCTCATCAACCGGCTCCCTTGAATTTTCCTTTCGAACACACTCCGACGAAATAGGACTCATCTGTGCAGAGGCATCTTGCGTCTCTGTTGGATCACCTGCGCTACTCGAAATACCAGGGCGGAACAGGTGATGACAATCCAGATTGCGCTCCACGCCGCAAGCACCCGCGAGTTTGAATCCCCGAACAGGAAGACGCCTCCGAGCAGCAGAGCACTCGGAACCGCGAGCAGAGCAAACGTGAGATCTGCCGGGTTTTTTCTGGGTAAGGCTCTACGACGACGCCATTGCACGAGGTCGTCCACGAAGCGGCCAACCATGTACCAGCAGAGCAAGCCCACAATCCAGAAGCCGTATAGTCGCAGTTTATAGTTGGGTAAAGCGTCGGCTCCCCGAAGGCCATATTCGAGAGGGATCGCTATTGCGGCAGCCGGCAGATTGATTCCTTCTGCCCATTCCGAAGCGGTTGCGCCGGGATTCAGCGCGTGCTCTCCCCGCGTCCATGGGGCCCAAAGGATAAGCAGCATGGCAGCGATTTGAAGCGCCGGCAGCACGAACCTGAAACGCATCGTGCCCGATTAGATCACATCCAACCACGGAGTCACAGAGACCGATCTTCGCGGAGCGTCCTTTGTGATCTCTGTGTCTTCTGTGGGGAAGACGTCGCGCGCAAAAAAAGGGCGCAGCTTGCAGCCGCGCCCTCGTGGTGCACCGCTACATCAACTTTACAGTTTGTTCTGAGCCGACTTTCCTTCGATCTCCAGCTTGTTGTCCACGCTAAAGGCGCCAGGTAACTGGTTTGCTCTGATGCCGGCAATGTCCTTGTCCATCTTGTTATCGACGGAGCCGTACAGCGTCACGTGACCGTTCGCCACGATGATCCGAATCGGACGCGCCGGATCCGTTGCGTACTTGCTCAACACGGAGTCGCTATAGATCACGCGCAATGCCCGCAAGCGAATCCCGTCGTCGAACAGCGAGACCGGTGCGATCGAGACCCGGTCGATCACATCCTTCACGCCCGGCATATTCGCGATGTCGGCCATCGCCTCATCGCGGCCAACGCCGATACGATCCTGACCCTCGACTGTCACCACGCCATCTTTCACACCCAATGCGAAATAGTCGAACGTATTGTCATAGCCCACACGCACGTAATGCAGCTTCTTGGCCAGCTTCTGCTCAAGTTGCTCGTCAGACACATTAGGCCCAGCCACGGTTAACAGGTTGCGGACGCCTTGAGCATTTGCAGTCTTGCGCGCCATCTTCGCAGCGTCCAACTTGCCCTGGTAAAGATCGACCGTCCCGGTGAGGGTTACGATCCCATCTTCCACGCTTGCCTTCACATTGCCGAACTGGCTTTTCGACGCAAGCTTGTGCGTCACCGCCGTCTGAATTTGATCGTCGAAGCGAGCCGCAGTCTGCGCCATGAGCATCGTGCTCAACAGCCCTACCCCCAGAAGCGTACCCGCCAGTTTTACTAAGCCTTGCTTCGTCATAAAGGTCACCTCCGACCCGTTGACAATTCTTTGACAATTAACTGCTTGGTTAATTCATTCGATGCGGCGGGGCGAGGGCGAGATGCATGTCTACGCAGGTGAAAATGGCCGCTCAGAGGGAGCGGCCGCACAGAGAAACTATTTTTGCGGACGAGTGTTTATACCAGTGTGGCGACAAAGGCGGCCGTGCGCTCGCTAGCCCGTACCTTTGCCTCTGAGTTGGTGAACCGCGGAATCCGGGTGAACGTGGTCAGCCCCGGACCGATCGCCACGCCCATCTTTGGTCGGACAGGCTTGCCCCAGGCTACGGTGGACGAATTCATTGCGGGCATCAAATCAGCTGTCCCGATGAAACGGTTGGGCACCCCGGAGGAAGTCGGCAATGCCGTGCTCTTTCTTGCGAGCCCTGAAGCGTCGTACATCACAGGCGTAGACCTCAACGTGGATGGCGGTATGGGCCAGGTCTAAGGCCTGACGAAGAGCTCACGTAGGGGCCGTATGCGGATCCGAACGTAGGGTGGTGGCAGGGGAAAGCGGGTGACCGCTTCCCCTATGCCGATTTAAGGACCGAGACTCGACACTGCTGGAGCCCTGCTCGCGAATCTCAACTCGGCCGGTATAGCATGACAGGATGCAGCTTCCCGTAAACCCTCCAATTCTGCCCATGCTCTCCAAGCGGATTGAGGAACTACCCACAGGCGGCGATTGGATCTTCGAGCCAAAGTGGGATGGTTTTCGCACGTTGATCTTTCGTGATGGAGACGAGATCCTGATTCAGAGCCGCGATGAAAAGTCTTTGAACCGCTACTTTCCCGACTTGATCGAGCCGTTGGGAGCGCAGTTGCCGGATCGTTGCGTGCTCGATGGGGAAATTGTTATCGCCAGAGATGGCGCCCTCGACTTTGAGGCGCTTCAACTTCGCATTCATCCGGCTGCGTCGCGCGTGAAGCTTCTGGCGAAAGAGACTCCAGCCTCCGTCGTATTCTTCGACTTGCTGTGCGTGGGCAATCGAGATTTGCGCGAGGTTCCGTTCCAGGAACGTCGCCAGCAGTTGGAAGCGCTGCTCTCATCCACAAAACCGCCGCTCCATCTGACTCCGGCAACGGATGATTCGCGCGTTGCGGCGGATTGGTTTAAACGCTTCGAAGGCGCCGGACTCGATGGAGTTATGGCCAAGCCGCTCTCGGGCGCCTATCAGCCTGACAAGCGCGTGATGCTGAAAGTGAAGCACGAGCGGGATTGCGACTGCGTGGTTGCTGGTTTCCGCTGGCACAAGAAGGGCGCGGGCACTTTGGTTGGCTCGCTATTGCTCGGCCTGTTTGACGACTCCGGCGCACTGCAGCACGTGGGCGTTTGCGCGAGCTTCACTATGGAGAAGCGCCGTCAGCTGGTTGAATTCCTCGCTCCGTATCGCGAGAACGCCCTCGCCAAACACCCATGGAAGAGCTGGGCGGATGCATCTGCCGGGGGAGCGGGGCAGCGCATGCCGGGAGGCCAAAGCCGCTGGAGCCAGGGAAAGGACCTGTCGTGGGAGCCGTTGCGGCCGGACCTCGTGGTCGAAGTCGCCTACGAGCACATGCAGGGGTCCCGCTTCCGGCACATGGCGCAGTTTCGACGCTGGCGCACCGACAAAAAGCCGAGTGACTGCACCTACGCTCAACTCGAAGTAGTGCCGCCGCAAGAATTAATGGAAATCTTCGCTGCTGGCCGCTGAAGGCGGGTCCTGCGGCGGTTCTGCCTTGCGCGTTTTCTTGGCAGCATGCATCTTCCGCCATTCCCGAGTCGGATCATCATCCGGGTCGGGAGTTTCCTGCGAGGGCCGCAGTTCCTGGGGCACGTGACGCAGGTTCACTCGGATGCGGGTCCACGTGGATGACCTTCCCCGCATGGAGTCGACCAATACATCGTCCACAGCGAGTAGTTTGGCGACCTCGGCGTGCTTGCTCTTCCACCTTTCCAGACCCGCTAGCGCGGCATCCTTGTCAGGAGAGTTCGCCACAACTACAAGTGGCATCTTGGTTCGAGGGGACTTTGTCCGCGCCTTCTTTCGGGCGGGCTTTGCTTCGGAAGAAGCAGAGTCAGGTGAGTGGGCGCCTGAAGATTTGTCGCCCGCAATCTTAGCGCGCGACGGCGCGACCCGCGGGGCTTCACCCTCCATCTTGCGAAAATGAGGTGGCCAGGGTGCATCGCCGAGTCCGGCGGCCTCGTCTTTGGCGGCGAGCTCCAATAATTTTTCCAGCGAACCTGCGGCGCGATCCATGTCGGCATGCGGATCGCCAAGTTTCGCGAACCGGTTCGGGATGGTGAGCACGGTGAAGTCACCCGGCTCCGAGTCTGGCACTTCGTTCCATTGAAGCGGCGTGGACACCCGTGCGTCCGGCAGCGGCCGGACCGAGTAGGCAGAGCAGGTGGTGCGGTCTTTGGCGTTCTGGTTGTAATCGAGGAAGACGCCGTGACGTTCCTCTTTCCACCACTTCGAACTGGCCAGCTCCGGTAAGCGTCGTTCGATCGCACGCGAGAGCGCCAGCGCCGCCCGGCGCACTTCGCCGAAGCCCCAGCGTGGTTCGATCCGCACATTCACGTGCATGCCGCGAGAACCGCTGGTCTTGGGCCAACCCCGCAGATCGACTTCCTCCAGCAGCGCTTTCACTTCCAGCGCTACACGGCGCACATCGGCCCAGCCCACGCCGGGTCCCGGGTCGAGGTCGATCCTCAACTCGTCCGGGTGGTCGAGATCGGCGGAGCGTACAGGATGAGGATGCAGTTCGATGCAGCCCAGGTTTACGATCCAGGCGAGGCCCGCCGCATCATGGAGCACCAATTCTTCCGCGGTTCTGCCGGAAGGAAAGGACAAAGTGGTGGTTTTCAACCATGCTGGGCGCTCGGCAGGAGCACGCTTCTGATAAAAGGCTTCGCCCTCGGCGCCGTTGACGAAGCGCTTCAGGACGATCGGACGATCCCGAATGCCGCCTAACGCGCCCGGCGCGATCGCCAGGTAGTAACGTACAAGGTCTAGCTTCGAGAGCTTGGCCTGCCGTGAAAAATAGAGCTTGTCCGGGTTGGTTACACGGACATCGCGTCCCTCGATGGACAGCACGGCAGCGGCTGGTTCTTTCCCCACATCCACAGGCTACACCTTTCCAGCAAGCAACTCGGGTAGAAGGCCATTCCCGCGTTCTCAGCCCCGTCTCAGCCAAATCCTGATTGACCGCCGGCCTGAACCTGTGATTAGATGCCCGGATCAATCGCGGGTTCTGCGCCGGAACCCGCCACGATTGGGGCGTGCGACAGAGGTGATGTATATGAAGCATAGTTTGTTGCGTGCGGCCCTAGCTGTAAGCGTGCTAGGCCTTGTGGTCTTTTCTTTGAGCCTGGGCGCCAGCGCACGGGACGTCGTCCTGCCCGCCGGTACTCTTTTGCAATGCACCATGAGCGAACCGAATTTCTCCTCGGCCACGGTTGACGTCGGGGATCCCGTCCTGTGCCACCTTCGCGGAGTCACCGAGTTCGGCCAACAA
This sequence comes from uncultured Acidobacteriaceae bacterium, assembly GCA_963722365.1. Classification (GTDB taxonomy): domain Bacteria; phylum Acidobacteriota; class Terriglobia; order Terriglobales; family Acidobacteriaceae; genus Sulfotelmatobacter. Next base: position 374,452 of record CAVRLM010000007.1, on the reverse strand, counting down.
GCCTTTCCACGCGGCAGCTATCTGGTCGGGCATCTGGAATCTGCCAAGGATCCCGGGCATTTCTGGGGCAAGGGCTCGTTGAAACTCCAGTTCGATCGCATCGGCCTCCCCACGGGTGATCTGCCTCTTGAGGCCAAGATCATCGCGACCCGTGGTTACAAAGTCGATAAGCAAGGAAAGATCGATGGCAAGGGACATCCCAAGCGCGACATTGTGGAATGGATGATTCCGCCGCTGTGGCCTTGGAAAGTGATCATGTTGCCGGCACGCGGACCTCGTCCGACGTTGAAGGGCGAGACCGTGCTCAGCATGCGCCTGATGGACGATGTGCAGATTCCCCAGGTGGCGCAGACTTACGGCCCCAGCTGGCACTTCTTTGGACGGCCCCAGAGCCAGTCGTATCGTGACTCGGTCTACGACAACGCCAAGCCGCAACTGGCGCTTCGGAACACCTCGTTGGCAGACGGGATGAGCTCGGGAGTTCCGCAGGCGACCTACGCGAGCGTGGTTACGCGAACGGTGGAGCCCGCGGTGGGAAGCACTGCTCCGGGGATGCCTGTGTTCGTGCTGAACAGCGGCGCCCTCCTGGCAGTCAGCGGATACGGCTATCAGGACAGTCGCATCACGTACTCGCTTGTCGGTGGAGGGTCGGGTGTTATCAGTACCGATGACGTCGACTGGACTACGACCACGCGCGTGAACGCGAAGCGCGGGGTTCGGGTTACGTTGCATGGGAGTCATGTTGCGGCGGGGACCCCGGGGTTATAACAGCGTTCTTGTGGGGACAGCTGCCTTCGGCTGTCCTCTCCGAGTGCATCTCGGTAGCTTGAGGGCCGTCAGCGTAAGCTGGCGGCCTTGTTATTGTGCGAAGCATTCCCATTCCCAGATCCTTGCGACCTTTGCTCAGGTGTTGGCATCTAGAGGACGTCGCTTCAGAATCGCAATTCCCCCAAGGATGATTGTCATGTCGAAGGTCAATATTGCCGAGAAATTCTCGAAGATTTCTGAATATTGGAAGCCCTACATCGCTGCCGAACTCAACGGGCAATATGTGAAGTTTGACAAGTTGAAGGGCGAATTTGTCTTTCATCATCATGAGAACGAAGACGAAATGTTTCTGGTCGTGAAAGGCCGCTTCCGCATGGAATTCCGCGACCGTTACGAATGGATTGAGGAGGGAGAGTTTATTGTTGTGCCGCGGGGTGTTGAACACCGTCCGGTCGCAGATGAGGAATGCTGGATCCTTTTATTTGAGCCGGCTACTACTCTGAATACCGGCAACGTGGTGAACGAACGCACTTTGCCGGAGCTTGAGCGAGTATGAGGCGAACGCGTGTAGAATGTATTGCATCCAAGACCCATGGAACTGATCGTCTATTCTTCAGCGTGGTGCCCCGACTGCCGCGAGGCCAAGCGCTTTCTCGCCAAACACAACATTCCTTATCAGGAGATTGACGTCGCGACTACGCCCGGCGCCATTGAAGAGATCGTGAAGCGGACGGGAAAGCGTGCCATCCCGCAGTTTGTGATTGACGGCGATTGGGTGCAGCCCTATGACCCCCGCAAGGGCTTCCTCTATGACGAAATGGCGCGGCGTCTGGGAGTGACAAACCCATAAAGCCTTATTCGGGAGTATTTGACGGGTTAGCGCTTTGATGCTCATCCCCTATCGCCTGTACATCTCCTTCAGTACCGTAGCCAACCCGACCGTGAAGGGCGAAGATACCTACTCCAAGTACTCGGCCTCGCAGAGCGTTCCCCCGCTTAAGAAGCTGAAACAGAAAGACTTGGGCGAGTACCGAGGACGCTACTTCGACACTCATGGCCGATACCGATCTTAACGACGAACCTCCGCTTTCCGATAAGTCCAACACTCCCGCCCCCGAAGCCCATTCTCCGCAAGTGTCCAGCATGGTTTGCGACAGCTGGCAGGAGATGGTGCAGGCTGTTTTAGGAATCTTGTTGCTGCTGGGTGCCTTGGCGATGCTCCACTATTACGCTCCAACAACGGCGCAGGGAGCGCCGCCCAGCGATCTGGAAAAAGAGGTACGTGACCTGACGATGCAGGTCGAGCAGCTTAAGCAAGATCAGGCCATGCCAGCGGTGGTTCTAAACCGCTATCGCAATTCCATTGGGTACATTTACGGGGTCTACCAAGTCGGCTTCGCGAACCAGCATCCGGTCGTTCGCGCGCGGGTCTCGGGAACCGGATTCCTTGTAGGCAACGGGTTGATTGCGACGAACCGGCATGTTGCCGAACCCTGGTACGGCGATTCAGAAGCACAGAAGCTCATCGATCAGGGAGCGGCTGGGATGTTGGAGAGCCTGGTTATTTTCTTTCCCGGCTCGCCCACGCCAGTCAGCCTCTCGCCGGCATCGGTGTCAAAGACTTCCGACCTGGCAGTCTTGAAGGCGGAGGATATGAATCTGGTCCACGGCCTTTCGACACTGCCTCTGGCGAAATCGCCCGGGGCTCCGGGACAACTGGTGACTGTGATTGGTTATCCGATGGGTATTGCCGGGATGGTGGCCAAATCGCCGACGGGAATCTACGAACGCCTGGCCTATCGCCACAATGACATTAGCGCCGCCAGTGAGTTGGCTGCGCTGTCTTTGATTCGTCCCTCGACCACTTGCGGACATCTGGGTGACGTGGTGGGTGACAAGCTTATCTATGATGCTCCTACCGCGCACGGCGGAAGCGGCGGGCCGGTTTTTAACACCAAGGGCGAGGTCATTGGCGTCAACTCCGCTTACATGGACGGATTTACGGGCGGCACGCTCGGAGTGTCGGTAGATTTGCTTCGGCCACTGTTACAGGAAGCGCAAAAGCAAAAATAAAACTGAAAATTGGTGTTCACGGTTCGGGTCCGAATCTGGCACCAACTTTCCTCGCACTCGCTTCGCGCAACCCATCGCCATTTAGATTTTCGATTCGTGCCCTCATCATTGAGCCTTGTTCGTGGGAGAACAACAGGAATCCCATGGACTCGTAGCGCAGGGTCTTCTCCTTCCATATGGCTGTCATCACACCGGAATACGAGTGTGCGTGGCTTCCTAAAAGAAGATGGCCCAGTTCGTGCGCCGCGACTGCTCCCAGAAGCCGAGAAAGATCGGCGCCCGATTGACGGCAAGCTTCCTCGATGCGATCGAGGAAGACGTCGCTGTACTTCCCGACTCCCCGTTCGTCCAGAAATGCCAAGCCGAAAACCAGATCGGACGACGTCTTCCCCGTAGGAACAATGTGCAGGACAAACTGGCCCGGGCCCGGCGTTTGCTGACAGGCGTCTTCCAACTTTCGAGATGCGGCAAAACAATTCACCCATGTGATCGCAATTCCGGCGGAGTGAAAGATTCGGGCGGCCTCGAGTTCCGACTCATTCACGATCTCGGCCGAGAGTGTGGTGCTGTTTTGTACGAGCACGGTAATCTCCGGGTCGCCGCTCTCGCTGCGAGCCGCCGCAATATTTCCACATAACAAAACAAGTGCCGAAGTAACCACCAGCAATCTTCTTAATCGTCGGAACCCCATTGCCCAACCCTCCGTATCCTTTGCAAGGTGGGCTTGATTGCTGCGTGCCTCAAGGCCCGGTGGGTGATTCGCAGGTGAAATTCGGGTAACGAGCTAAGCTCCAAACCGTCAAACGGTTACTGGGTTCGGTGACATGGGGGAAATGCAGTGGGAGTTCTAAACTCCGGTATCGTGGGGAACTCAAGACTCTCGACGAGCGAGGGAACGCGCCGGTTTGGCGTGTACGAACTCGACTTACGAGCAGGAGAGCTGCGGCGTCAAGGGATGAAAGTCAAGTTGCAGGAGCAGCCGTTTCAGGTGCTCATGCAACTTCTCGAGAAGCCGGGCGAAGTTGTTACTCGTGAGGAGTTGCGCAGCCGGCTATGGCCGGCCGACACGTTCGTCGACTTCGATCACAGCTTGAACGCCGCCATCCGGCGAGTTCGCGACGCGCTGGGAGACTCCGCCGAGAATCCCCGGTTTGTGGAGACCGTGGCGCGCAGAGGCTATCGATTTCTTGCGCCGGTGGATGCAGGCAACGGAATTCATGCCGTGGCCGCCGCAGTTGAAACCGCCCCCCGCAGGGGTTTCCGTTTTCACATTTGGTGGATTGTTGCAGCGGCAAGCGCGGTCATTCTCGTTCTCGTCGGGATTAAATTCGGATTGCTGCTGGCCCAGCAACACCGGCCTTCCGTGTCCCGCGTGTCTCAACTGACCGCCAATCCTATGGACGATCGCGTTCGAGCCGCGGCCATCTCCCGCGATGGTCGCTATCTTGCCTTCTCCGATGAAACCGGCTTTTACGTTCGCCAGATCGACTCCGGAGAGACGCATCCCATCGCTCTGCCTCGTGGCCAGGCCGCGGCATCGGTTGCCTGGTTTCCCGACAGCGTCCACATGGTCGTGGGTCTGACCGGACCGGCGCGCGAATCCAGTCTCTGGCAAGTTTCGGCCATGGGCGGAGCTGCCCGCAAAATGATCGACGAAGGACATTCGCCCGCCGTCTCTCCGGACGGTGCTACCGTCGCTTTCATCGCGGGAAAAAAATTGCGCGAGCAGATTTGGCTGGTCGGCGTAGACGGAACGCAGCCACGCAAACTCGTCGGCGAAGAAGGCGACTTGTTTGGGTCTGTAACCTGGTCGCCTGACGGAAATCGAATCGCCTACACCAGAGCTCACTTCGATTATGGCTATGGCGCGAAGGGCGCAATTGAAATTTGCGATCTCAAAGGTAAGATGAGCAGCTCCACTTTGCCCCTCACCAGCGTTGTGTCGCTCGATGGTTTGGGTGGTCCACTGATCTGGGCTCCGGATGGACGCTTGATCTTCTCTCTTTATGAATCACGTCCGCGCCAGCTGGACTCGAATCTGTGGTGGGTTTCGCTGGATCGTCAGGGCAAGCCCGTCCTTCCAGCGACCCGTTTGACCAACGATGTAGGAGCGGTCAACAGCATCAGCGTTTCCGGCGACACCAAGCGTGTCGCGTACCTGAAAGGCGTTCCCGAACCCGATGTCTACGTGGGCAAGCTGGAAGGTTCCGCGATTGTCGGAGAGCCGCAACGCCTGACTCTTGATGACCGGCAGGACATGCCGTTTGACTGGACGGCAGACGGCAAAGAAGTCATCTTCATGTCGGATCGGAATGGAACCTTCAATATTTACCGGCAGGCTATGGACCAAGCCGTGCCAGACATTCTTGTGGGTGGCAACAATCCGGTCGCGCAGCCACGCCTCAGTCCCGACGGCACTCAACTGCTTTACGTCGTGTATCCGAGTTGGGGGGAGACGGTTGCCTCAGTACCTCTCATGCGGGTCCCAATCGGCGGCGGCACTCCACAACAGATTCTGAAAGAACATTGGATCAGCAATCATCAATGCGCACGCGCCCCGGCCTCGCGATGTATCTACAGCGTCGCGGCAGCAGGCGCGCTCACCTTCTTCACTTTCGATCCCTTTCACGGAAAAGGTTCTCAGATTTACCAGATCAAGGATGATCTTCCTCAACTCTACAACTGGAGTCTATCTTCCGACGGAACGATGTTGGCCATCGCCAAAGGAAAATGGGGGGACGAAGAACCCAAGATTCATTTCGTATCAACCCGCGGCGGCGTGGACCGATGGGTGCCCGTCTCGGGCACGCGGGGCATGGCATCGCTCGACTGGACTGCGGACAGCAAGGGATTGTGGGCGTCCTCGGTGAACGAAGAGAATGCTCTGCTGCACATCGATCCGCAGGGTCACGCCGTTCCAGTCTGGCACCCGAAAGGAATGAGCGTAGGATGGGCCATCCCCTCGCGCGACGGCCGCTCGCTAGCGATCCTCGGCAGCAGCGGCAGCGCGAATGTGTGGATGGTGGAGCGGCCATAAGTTTCACGCGAGCTCCCAAAATGCAGCCGCGAGCGAAGCCAGAATCCAGCTGCACCGCGCGCTATCACGTCTCGCCTTTTCCGTAGATAATCAGTGCGTGCCCCAACTGGAAAATTTTCGTCTGAAAGTCTTTCGCACGGTCGCCGAGCATCTGAATTTCAGCAAAGCCGCCGAACATCTGTTCCTCACACAGCCGGCCATCACGCTGCAGGTGAAAGCGCTGGAGGACGATCTCGGCGTTCGTCTCTTCGACCGCGCGGGCAGCCGGGTCTCGCTCACTCCGCAAGGATCTCGTTTGCTGGGTTACGCCAACAAGATCGCAGTGCTTGTTTCTCAGGCCGAGCAAGAACTCGGCTCCGAAGATGGCAAGGTCTCCGGCGAACTTACTCTCGGCGTATCGACCACGATCGCGCAATACGTTCTCCCGCGTTTACTTGGAGCCTTTCTCGAAGAGCATCCCCGCGTGCAATTCTCGTTACATAGTGGCAATACTGGAGAGATCGTTCATCTCCTTCTCGCTAACAAGCTCTCGATCGGCCTAATCGAAGGCCCGGCTCGCGACCGCGGTATTCGCACAGAGCCCTTCATGCAGGACGAACTGGTGCTGATCATGCCTCCGAGTTTCGAATCCGATCAGATGTCGCGCGCCCAACTACTCTCTTCCAATCTCCTGATGCGGGAACAAGGTTCCGGATCGCGCCGCGTCGTCGAACTGGCTCTCGAGAACGCAGAGCTCAAGCTGAAGTCGTTCAAGAACGTGATGAATCTCGACTCCACCGAAGCGATCAAGTCTGCGGTGGAAGTGGGACTCGGCGTTGGCTTCGTATCCCGGTGGGCGATTTCCAAAGAAGTGGAACTGGGCGCGCTTAAGGTCGCCGAGGTCGCGGGCCTCAAAGTGGATCGCCACTTTTCGCTTATCTCCCGCACCGGGCCCGGACCCCAGGGTCCCGCGGGCGCGTTTCGCACGTTCGCGCTCGAGCGTGCGCGCCTTCTAGCCAATCCGGGGCGCAAGCCCTCCCGGTCGGCTAAGTCCGCCCGATAAGCCCCGCTAATCACCCATCAAAACTACTGCTTGGACGCCGCTACCGGCAGGCAGGCACACTCAAGGTATGAGCAAGAACGTATTCTTTCTGGCCTTGATCCTCGCCGCCACCGGGCTGGTCTCCCCTCCTTTTGCGCTGCTCGGAGGCCTGATCTATGGACTCTCAGCGGCGCATCCCTTTCAGGCCGAAAGCAAGCGGCTGGCAAAATTTCTGCTGCAAGCCTCCGTGGTTGCGCTCGGCTTCGGGATGAACCTGCATCAAGTTTTGCACGCCGGACGTTCGGGATTCCTCTATACTGCGATGAGCATTACCGCTGTCATGTTGCTCGGCCTCGCTTTCGGCTACCTGCTGCATGTTGGGAAGAAATCTGCATTCCTGATCAGCGCAGGAACCGCCATCTGCGGCGGCAGCGCCATCGCCGCAGTTGGTCCAATTGCCGAAGCCAGCGAAGAGGAAATGGCTGTCTCGCTGGGGGCAGTGTTCGTCCTGAATTCGATCGCCCTGTTTCTGTTCCCCCTGATTGGATACGCGCTGCACATGACGCAAGCGCAGTTCGGACTTTGGTCAGCCTTGGCTATTCACGATACGAGTTCGGTGGTAGGCGCGACCGCGAAGTACGGGGCAACCGCGCTCGCCATTGGAACCACCATCAAACTGGCGCGGGCTCTCTGGATCGTTCCTCTGTCGTTCGTGACCGCCGTGACTGTGAAGAGCAAGGCCCGCATCCAGTGGCCGTGGTTCATCCTGCTGTTCTGTCTGGCGGCGCTGCTCAACACGTTGTTACCGTCATTCACTCCGACCTTTGGAGTGCTTAACCATCTCGGCAAGATCGGCCTCACGGTGACGCTGTTTCTGATCGGAACAGGCTTGAATCGACAAACGCTGCAACGCGTCGGAGCCCGTCCGTTGCTCCAGGGCCTAGCCCTCTGGATCATCGTAGGCTCAGGAACCCTGGCTTTGATTCTGTTCAATTGGATTGGTGTCTAAGTAATTCCGATTGTTCAGCAGAGTGATCCAAATAAAAAACCGGGAGGCTCTCGCCTCCCGGCCCTGAAACATCTGCAACTCTAGAAAGCCCACCGCAGCGAGAACTGAATCAGCCGCGGATTGCCCGTCGTTTGTACGATCTTCCCGAACGGCCCGCTGGGATCGGCCAAGTACGCTTCGATATCCGTCACGGTAGGATTGGCGAAGTTCGTGTGGTTCCACATGTTGAAGAAGTCGGCAGCAAAGCGAAGATCCTGCCGTTCTCCAATTTTGAAATGCTTGAGGAACGACACATCCCAGTTCTGCTGGAACGGCCCGTGGTAAATGTTGCGTCCCAGATCTCCGAAACCTGTCGTGCAGAAATTAGGATCGGAGGCACACTGTGTGGGATAAAGCAGGGGCGCCGGAGTGAATGCGGTTCCATTCAAATATCCATTCGCAGCGCGCTGGCGAATGTCGCCGCTCGAGAGTCCACTCGCAACACTGGCTCCCGGCGCCAGGCTCGCTCCCAACAGCGGCGTGCTGCCCTGTCCCAGGAATCCCGTCCCGGCCCCTGAATCGAAGATCGAGAACGGCACACCCGACTGAAAGATGGAAACGCCGCTGATCTGCCAGTCTCCGAATGCCGCCTTCTTAACGCCGGTGGCATGCTCGAAGAACGGTAGATTGTAAGCGTAGCTGACCGCGAGCCGGTGAGGACGGTTGAAGTCCGAAATGCCTCGCGATGCGTTGATGTTGCTCTGATCGTTGTAGGCGGTGTTGAATGCGGTGTTCCCGGTCGACGTCGCATCAATGTTTTTCGAGAACGTGTACGCTGCCTGGAAATAGTTCTGTCCCCATCGCCGCGATACGGTCGATTGCAGCGCGTTATAGATCGAGTACGCATCATTGGCGAAAAGTTGGTACCCGCTGTAGCCGTTTAGACCCGGCGCCGGAGTACGCGCAATCGCATTCGCAAACGTGTTGGTGGAGATCGTGTAGCTCTGTCCCGTGTTGTCGGTCACCGTGAAAGGTGTTTTGGAAGCGTCCACCGACTGGATGGCATCGCGGGTTTCACGCAGGTGAATTCCGCGGGTTCCCACATATCCAACTTCCAGCACCCAGTGGGCACCGAGTTCACGCTGCACGGTCAGGTTCCATTGCTGCGTGTTGGGAACCACGAAATGCCGAGGCACCTCGAGGACAAACAGATTCTGCGTGCTGTTGACACCCGGCCCGGAGCATCCACCGTAAGTTGCGGCGCCGTTGGTATCCGGGAAACTGGTCAACTGCGCCAGGCAAGGAAGCCACGCCGCTGAGAGAGATCCCGCGGCAGGCACACCATTGGGATTGGTGGCCGGTGTTTCGGTGAAGAAGTCAGACATGGTGAATCCCGGTGTTTGTCCGAAGAACACGATCGGGATAAAGGGTGACTGGAAGCTCAACTGGTCGACCGCTCCCACATCCTCGCGCACGTAGTAGATGCCGTAACCGCCGCGGACGGTGGTCGTGTGGCGCCCCATCAAATCGTAAGCGAAGCCAACCCGCGGTCCCCAGCCAGTCGAGACGCTGTTCTTAAACGTGGAGCCTGCAGCGCTCCCGGTCAATCCGGTCACGCCCAGCTTGTCGACGCACTTGGGGTAAATGAATGGATACGTCCCGGAGTTGGTCAGGTCCGATTCGATGTTGCCAATGTGGCAGTCGCCATCACTCCACGCGCCCAGGAATTCCGTGCGCAGTCCCAAGTTCACGGTCAGGGTTGACGTGGCTTTCCAGTCGTCCTGCGCGAAGATCGCGGAATTATTCTGGCGGTACTTGTGGTTGTAGACGCCGCCTCCGCCGAAGCTGAACTCCGGAGTTCCGCCGACAAAGTTCGCGAAGTCGGTCACGCCGGTGTTGGTGAAGAAGAGCTGCCCGTTGAACACCTGGGGAAACAGCTTGTCGAGATTGGCACGAACATACTGTCCGCCAAAGGTAAACGTATGCGCACCCTTCACCCAGCTCAGGTTGTCGACGAAGTTGTAGTTGTTCTGGTTTTGGGATTGGTTCGCCTGCGGCGTCGGGCCAAACTGAAATCCAGAAGTTGCGAACGTGAACTTATAAATACTGCTGGTCAAATTGTTAGTCGGCCGGTCGATTCCCGCGTCGGTAACCGTGACGGGATTCACGTTGGTCGCGCTGTTGTTGATGTGCACCAGACCAAAGCGGAAGTCATTCACCAGCCTTGGGGAAAATACGTGGGTCTCCGAAACGATGAACAACCGGTTATGAATCGGCAGTTGATAGGGAAAATTTAAGTCGGTACCGCTGGCTGCGGCACCGAGGGAAGCCTGCAGTCCTCCTGCGCCAAAGGGGATGTCTTGTTCCGAGTCGGAGTAAAAGAATCGGGCAGCAATCGAATCCTTGGAGTTGCGGAATTCATGATCCCAGTTTGCCGTGAATTGATCATCCGTAAACTTGCCCGGCTTGCTGACGGTAAACTGCACGAGTTGTCCCGGCGCTGTTCCGGCTGGGACATTATTCGGAAGAGGGAATAAATATCCATTGGCCGGAGCCCCGAACTGGTTGCTTTGAAACGCCAGCAAGGAGACGGCTACCGGGTCCGCGCTAGCCACACCGAAATCCGTGGCCAACTGTGCCGCTCCTGCCGGACCTCGATCGGCCGCGGGAACGTACGGAATGAACGTGCTGATCAGCGTTCCCGGAGAATCTCCGCTGCGCTGCCGTGTTCCCTGGTAGTTCACGAAGAAGAATCCAAACTTCTCCCCGTTGCCCAGCGGACCACCCAGGCTACCGCCGAAAATATTCTGCTGGATGACTGGGCGCGGCGATCCGCTGCCCTTCAAGAAATATTCATTCGCGTCCAGGGACGTGTTGCGGAAGAATTCATAAACGTCGCCATGGAGCGTATTCGTTCCCGACCTCAGGATCGCGTTGATGTTGCCCCCGCCATTGCGCCCCTGGCTCGCATCATAGAGCGAGGTCTGCACCTTAAATTCCCCAATCACGTCGGGATTCGGGAGCGGCGTGTTCGTCAGTTCCGCAACGTTGTAGTCGGTGACGCTGACGCCTTCGATTAGATAGTTGTTGTTGTCCTCGCGCTGCCCGTTGACCTGGATGCGAACGTTGCCGCGTCCTAGTTGCGCCGCCGCATTCAGTTCGCCTTGCGCTCCAGTCGAGAGCGTCAGTAATTGTTGAAAGTTTTGCGTCGCCAGCGGGAGCGCGCGCACGGTATCGCTTTCAATTGCTTGACCGGTGGTCGCGTCGCTCGTGTTCACGGTCTGGACCTCAGCCTCGACCTCGATTTTCTGCTGGACGGCCTTCGTCGAGAGCTTGGCGGTCATGCGCGTTGTTTCCGTCACGCGCACCACGATATTTGTGAACCTACCTTCGGCGAAGCCGGAGCTCTGAATGCCGAGGGTGTACGTTCCCACCGGAAGCAGCGGCGCCGTAAAGGTTCCGTCCGGACCACTCGTCACGGTGCGCTCCAGCACGTTCGTATCCTGGTTGGTGATGCGCACTTCGGCATTGGCGACTACCGCCCCGCTCGGATCCACCACCGTTCCTGTGATGGCCCCGGTGGCTCCGCCTTGGCCGAAGGCCGGCGCCGTCAAAACCAATGCGATCAAACTGAGAACGATGAACCTGATTGAGTAACTCGGCATGTTCTTTTACCCTCTCCCTATCCCCAAAACTGGAAACCTGATTTGTTTTATTGAGCGATCGAGAACTCGAAACATCGACGACCCCAAACAGCGCTTGCTGGTGCAAGGATGCGCGACGGCCGCTTCCGGTCGCGAGGTCCGCAAAAGAATGAACTATCCCCTGCCATCGACACTATGGGTACAGCTTTGCTTGTAGGTGCTTGCGTGGAGTGGAAAAAGCTTATCGAATAAGAGCGACCGTTTGCAAGAACAGATCTTGCACCGAAGTAACAAATCAGTTTCCAGGTGTAGTGTCAGCTTTCGCCGAACTCCCGGTACCGTTCCAGAACGTCGCGCTGAGAAATCACGCCCTCTAATTCCCGAAAGTCGAGTCGGCTCACCACCGGTACAAGAGGCCACCGATTGACATAACGAAGCGCAGTTTCGAGAGGATGATCCGGATGCAGATCAGGAATGCGGCGGATCGGCAACAGCGAACCGAGACTCGCCCCGGTTTTTCCTTCGGCCGCCATCGTCCGCAACTGTTCCTTTGCGACACTGCTCCACCCGCGCGGGCTCAGTCGCACCAGCACGTCATTTTCCATTGCCGACCCCGCCTTTTGCAGGGCCTGCTCGACGGTTTCTTGCGCATCGAGCACCGGATCCAGGGCCGGGTGCATCGCGTCTTCCACGCGCAGGATGCCTTCTTCCCGCTGCTCCTCCATCGAGGGTAATTCCAGTCCGTCCTGGCGGGTTAAGAGGTCGAAAATCGCAATTGGCTGCAGGCCGCGCGAAATCACGTAGGCAATCGTGTTCGCGACGATGACGGGCACGATGATGGAATAATTCCCGCTGACCTCCAGCACCATGAACACCGATGTCATGGGCGCCCGCAGAAATCCCGCGAACAGGACTCCCATTCCGACCAGCGCATAAGTGCCGGGAGACCCGCTGAGATGCGGCAGAATCACGTGTTCCGCCCCACCGACCGCTGCACCGAGCATCGCCCCGATAAACAAGGTTGGAGCAAACATGCCTCCCGGAGTTCCGCTTACGAACGAAAGTAGCGTAGCGATAATCTTTAGTCCTGCAAGGATCGCCAGGAATTGCCACGTGAAACGCCCGTGCATGGCTTCGTCAATCGCTTCATAACCGGCTCCCATGATCTGAGGCGCGCCCAGTAGCGCGATAATTCCGATGAGCAGTCCGGCTGCCGCAGGCTGGAAATACTGCGTCCAAAACGGTAGGGCTTTGCAGCGCGGTCGCAGCGTCGCAATGCCCTTCGCGAAGAGAACCGAAGCCAATCCGCCAACTATGCCGAGGATCGAATATGCGATCAGTTCCGACGGGCGTTCCAGTTGCACGGCGGGAATTCGAAACAGCGATTCCGATCCGAGGAACCAGCGCATTACCACCACGCTCGATACTGCCGAGAGCACCACGGATCCGAGGATTCCCGCAGTCCATCGTCCAATCACTTCTTCAATCACGAACAGGACGGCGGAAATAGGAGCGTTAAATGCCGCCGCCAATCCGGCGGCCGCGCCCACCGGGGCTATCAGGCGCATGCGATCCCGCGAAATATGCATCCGCCGACCGAGCGCCGAAGCCAGGCATGCCCCGATTTGCAGCGATGGATCTTCCGGGCCCAGGGAATGCCCCGATCCTATGGCCAAGGCCGCCGTAATGAATTTGCCGATGGCCGTCCGAATTGGAATGCTTCCGTTGTAGATGTAGAGAGCGGCCTTGGTCTGGTTCACCCCGCTCCCGCGCGATTGCGGAAAGAAATGAATCACAAGGGCAGCAATCACTAAGCCGCCAAGCATCGGCGCCAGCAGAACTCGCGGCGTGGAGAATACCGCGCCTGATCCCAATAAATACAGACGGCACCAGCCAATCGCAAATCGAAAGCAGACGACCGCTAGCCCGGAGAAGACTCCGATGAATACGGAGAGCACGAGAAAGAACCGCTCTTCTCGAAACACCGCTTGCAGGAGGGCTTTCGGTGAATGCCCGTTGACCGGCTTTACGACCACAGGTGCGCCGTCCTCCATTACGCTTCCGCCTTGAGCGCTTGTCTGTAACTCCAAATCAGTTTCCCTCGTGCAATTTTGCGATGAGAAGCAGTGCCATGTCCGAACCCTCAGGAGGTCCACACGTAGCATTGGTTTGCCGTTCAATTTCAAAGACCAGGTCCATCGCGGCCTCGACCAAGTCCGGATCTCGCTTGAGTTGTGCTTCGGAAATTCGAGGTTGCATTCTTGTCCAACTCGTCGCGAGACTCGATTGCGCGGCGGTGGGCAAAGCCGGCCCTCGCGATGCTCCACATGCGCGCAGCCTTCCTCCTGCGGTTTCGAACGCCTCCACCACGGCTTGGTCGCGCTTTGTAACCGAAAGTTGCCGCCGGAACGGGTCCATATTCAAAACCAGTTGTGCCATCTTGAGTCGCTCTGCACTCTGCATGTCGCCTGGGTTCTCGGCCACCGCGGCTTGCAGATAATGCTCGGCCAGCGGATACCGGCCCAGTTGGAGAGCTGCAAACCCAGCACCCGCTAAGGCCCGGCCGCCGCGCTCTTCCTTCAGCCGCAGCCGATAGGCAGCCAGCGCATGTTCGTAGTCCTGTACTTGCAGGAACAGATCTCCCACCCGCTCCTGTTGCGAAGGATCCTCGCCCAGATTCTCGGCCAACGCGATTAACTCTGCCTGGGCTTGCGCCTTGGAATTTGCGTTCAGCAAAAATTCAATCAACTCCAACCGCGCATCACGCCGCTTCACTTCCTGATCGCGCGGCCATGCAGCATAAATCGCGTTGTGATAGAAACGAAGCGCCTGCTCGGTCTGTCCTTTTTCTACTGCAATGCGCGCCAGTTCCAGGTTAACCAGGCCATCTTCCGGCTGGCGCTCCCACAAGTTCACCAAGTACGTCGACGCCTCGGCGGTTCGCTTGAGCCCGATCAGAGCTTCGGCCAGATTGAGTTGATAGGTGTAGTTGTCGCGCGAGTAGAGCAACGCCGACCGAAACTCCATCACAGCGCTGTCGTAGTGCCGGGCGCTCAGGTCCACGACGCCTCGCGTAAACCATCGATCCCCCAGGGAATCCCGCTGCGCATGATAGGCGCGCGACAACCCCGTCACCGCCAGGAAAAAGAGAACCGCCAGCACAGCCAGCAGTGCCAGCAGCGTCGGCTGCTGCTGAGGCAGCGCGCGCCGAAACGCCTCCATTTTTCCTTCAGTCGTCGTGTCTGCCTGCGCCTCGTCCATCGGAGAATCCCCATTGATACTATCCGGAACCTCGAGCAGGAGTTCAACCCGCACGGGTTCAGTAGCGCCAGCCTCTGGTCGCTTCGCGGGCGTGTCACCCGCGGAACGGCGAAAGGTCAACTATGCGCTTAGAGAAGAATAAACAGGAGGGATCAACAACGAAGAGAGGGTGCGAAGCCAGACGACATACTGTTCAACTGAAAATCAACACTGGGAGTCGCATTCGAATGTAGCAAGATAAGAACTGCACCGTCGCGACTGGTATGAAATACGGTGAGCGCAGCACGCTCCACCGCCATTCGCACTCCGGCGGCCGCGCGAGCCGCATGCATCACAGTAACCGGCCCGTGTACGGCAGAATACGGCCCCTGCGTCGACGGAAATAAGAAGACCGCCAGCACGCAGACCACGGACACCATCGCCAGCCAAAAAGCCAGTCGTCTCATTTGCTCTGCGCCATCTTGACCTTGCTGCGAACCTTGAGCCAACCCGGCTCCCGTACGTGCTCTGCATGAAATCTTACCAAACGCGCTGCGAGAATTGCCGCTCGCCCCAGGTATCCCACGACCTTGCGCTCTTCGGCGCGATCGACTACCGGCAGACGACCAATATCAAAGCGTAAGAGCTTTGCCGCCGCCTCCGACACCAATTCATCGGGATAGGTCACGACGAGGTGCGTGCTTCCCGCTTCCTGTACGGTTGCGCTACCGGAGGAATCTTTATCCAGAGCGCGCAAAATATCACCACGTGTAATGATCCCCGCCAGCATGCCACTGCTATCCAGGATCAGCAGTGCCTCGTGCCGCGCTACCGCCGGATCGTGTTGCGCAATCCGCTCCGCCAATGCTCCTACCTTCGTATCGGCGGAGACGACTGGCGCTTCTTTCTCCATAGTCTCGCCGACGGTAGCCTGCGTCAGCGCATCGGCTTCGTAATCCTGATGTACTCGCAAGCCGCGTCGCGCCAGTTTCTCGGTCATGATTGAACTCGTGGGCATGAACAGCATCGCGATCCCATCCGCAATCACCGCAACCAGCATGAGCGGCAATACGGAGTTATAGTCCCGCGTAATCTCAAACGCGAAAATGATGAACGAAAATGCCGCTCGCGACGCCGCCCCAAACACCGCGCCCATCGCGACCAGTGCAAACGCACCCGGCGAAAGATGTGCGGACGGAAAAGCCAGATTCGCAACCATGGCGAACAACCCGCCCATGGCAGCGCTCCACATAAAAGTCGGAGCCAGCAATCCGCCCGAAGTTCCCGATCCCAGCGAGATCACCAGGGCTGCGAACTTCGCAAGCATCACCACCAGCAGGATCTTCCACATCAGATGCCCGTTGAGAATGTCGCTGATGGTGTCATATCCCACTCCGAAGACGCGCGGCACGAAGAAACCCAGAATGCCAAGCGCCAGCGCCCCAACTGCCGGCCACCACAATTCATCGAAGGGAAGTTTTTCGAATAGATCTTCCACCCAATAGAGCGTCTTGCTCAGCCCTACCGCCGCCAACCCGCACAGCGGCCCCAAGACGAGGTAAAACGGGAGCGCGCGCGGAATTCCGAAGTCCATCGCTCCTACCTGGAACATCGGTCCGGCGCCTAACAGCTGCATGTGCACCGCAGTCGCTAGCGTGCTCGCGATGACAAGAGGAATGAACGACCTCGATTTGAATTCAAACAGCAGCAACTCGATGGCAAGAATGACGCCGGCAATCGGCGTGTTAAATGTCGCCGACATTCCCGCCGCCGCGCCGCAAGCCAGCAGCACCTTCCGTTCGACCGCCGTGGTATGCAGTACCTGCCCCACCAGAGACCCAATGGCTCCGCCTGTTTGTATGATCGGTCCTTCCGCGCCAAACGGTCCGCCGGTTCCGATTGCGATCGCTGCCGAAATCGGCTTCAGGATCGCCACCTTCGGTTCGATGCGGCTGCGGTTGGTCAGTACCGCTTCCATCGCCTCCGGAATTCCGTGCCCCTTGATCTTCGACGATCCGTACTTCGCCATCACTCCCACGATCAACCCGCCAACCACGGGAACCAGGATCACCCATGCTCCCAGGTGATGCGATCCCACACTCCGGAAAGTGGTCGACCACTCGTGAAAGAAGAACAAATTGGTGAACAACCCAATCAGCTTGTAGAGCGCGTAAGCCACCAGTCCAGCCACGAGCCCAATAGCGGCGGCGAGAAACGAAACCAGCACAATGCGAAATTGCGCCGGCGCCGTAGCCGTTAACGTCGAATTCGAATTGTTGTTAATCGCAAGCTCCTAGTATCTTTGGAACGAACAACCTTGAATCATCAAACTGGGATGGGCGAACTTCAGCCGCGCCCCTTAACTCTTCGGTGATCACGCCGGCTCTAGCCGCTGAGGGTATCCTTGCCTCGCGACTTCGAGCCATTCTTCTCAGGCATCACTCGCCGCAGCGCCGCCACCAGGCTCGGCGCCGCGGTCTGCAACTCTTCGTGATGATGCAATGCCAATGTCTCCAGCACCCGTTCTCCCTTGGGCGTCAGCGCGAGCAGCACCTCGCGGCGGTCGTCCTGTGCCCGTTCCCGCCGCACGTGCCCTCCACGCTCCAGCCGGTTAACCAACTCCACCGCGCTGTGATGCTGGATGTGCATGCGGTTCGCCAGTTCCCGGATGCGCGGGCGAATGCCCTCCGGCATACCTTTGATCGCCAGCATCAGCTGGTACTGCCCCCGCTCCAGTCCGGCCTCCTGAACGGCCCGCTCACTGAAACGCAGGAACTTCCGAATCTGGAACCGAAACTCGGCTAAAGCCTGGTAATCCGACAAGCTCAGCTTCTTCATGCCGACGATTGTATCGTCCTGCGATAGTCCAAATTTAGTATATCGTGAAACGACATATAATGCGTAGCCTATGATCTGCTTGTGTAACCCTTTGCCGCCAACCAGTTATCGCACCCTCACCTAGCCTCTGCCCCAGCCCTCCATTTAGAATCCTTAGTCCACAATTTCGCCGCACCGACAGGAGACCTCCACCGTGATTCCACGCTATACCCGCCCCGAGATGGCCCGCATCTGGAGCGATGAAAACCGCTTTCGCACCTGGCTGGCCGTTGAGGTCGCGGCCACCGAAACCCTCGCTGAAGCCGGCATGGTTCCCAAAGACGCCGCCCGCGCCATCCGCGAACGCGCCGACTTCCGCGTGGAACGGATCCACGAGATTGAAGCGGAAGTCCGTCACGATGTGATTGCGTTCACCACCGCTGTCGCCGAAATCGTCGGTCCACACGCACGCTGGTTCCACTACGGGCTCACCTCGAATGATGTCGTCGACACCGCGCAGGCCCTGCTTATCCGCCAAGCTTCACAGGTGATCGCGCAAGACCTCCAGCGCCTCTCCGAAGTTCTCGAACGACGTGCCTGGGAGTTCAAAGACACTCCCATGGTTGGCCGCACTCACGGCGTCCACGCCGAACCCATCACCTTCGGCTTCAAAATTGCCAACTGGTATTCCGAGACGCAGCGCAACATTGCGCGCTTCATGGCTGCTGCCGAAGATATGCGGGTGGGAAAGTTTTCGGGCGCTGTCGGAATCTTTGCTCACCTCACGCCCGAACTCGAAGAGAAGATCTGTGCGCGGCTGGGATTGAAAGCTGCCGCCGTTTCCTCCCAGGTCATTCAGCGCGACCGCCACGCGCACTACCTGGGTACGCTCGCCGTCATTGCCTCAACGTTGGACAAGATTGCCACCGAGATTCGTCACTTGCAACGCACTGAAGTCCGGGAAGCAGAGGAATTCTTCAGTGAAAAGCAAAAGGGGTCCTCCGCCATGCCGCACAAGCGGAATCCCGTGACCTGCGAGCAGATCAGCGGCCTTTCGCGTGTGGTCCGCAGCAATGCCCAGGCTGGGCTCGAGAACGTCGCCCTCTGGCACGAGCGCGACATTTCGCACTCCTCCGCCGAGCGCGTGATCCTGCCAGACTCCACCACGCTCGTTGACTATCTTCTGAGCAAGACCAGCAACCTCATCGACACCATGTTTGTGTATCCCGAGCGCATGCGCGTCAACCTGGAAAGCACCCGCGGCTTGATCTTCAGCGGACAGTTGTTGCTGGACCTGGTCGAACACGGGGTGAGCCGCGAAGACGCATATCGACTGGTCCAGTCTCATGCCATGCGCGCGTGGAAAGAGAATTTGGACTTCCATCAACTTGTGCTTGCCGACAAGGAAATCACGGGCAAAGTTCCGCGGAAGCAAATCGAATACGCTTTCGATCTGCCGCGGCAACTGAAAAACGTGGACAAGATCTTCGCCCGCGTCTTCCCGCAGAAGAAAAAAGTGGTCGCCAAGAAATCGAAGGGCAAGAAGTAAGCCGCTGATCATCCAACTCAGCAAGAAAAAAGGGGATGCCCATGCAAGGGCACCCCCCAGGGTAGGTCAACTTATGACCCGTCTCTACTTCTTCACCGTCGACGTAGTTACCACATTCGCCGTGGTAACCGCCTTCTTCTTGCTCAACTCCTGCGCCTTCTGAAGGTGCCCTTGCCGGATTTCGTCGGGATTCGGTGCACGCGATCCGGCGGGCCGCTTGACCGGACGATGAGAACTGAACTCCGCCGTCTTGTCGGCCATGCGGATGTTCTCGAAGCCCTTGCGCTTGGCCATGATGCGATAGTCAAACGCAATGCTGGAAGTTCCGCCACCCAGTTCGTGAACTTCAAACGAGTTCGGGGACTTCTGTGAAACGTACAGTCCCTTGCAGTCGCCGTTCGGAGTCAGGAACACGTGGTAGTCCATCCCGGTATTCACCGACTGACCGAAGAGGTTTTCCAGACGGATCACAGCCGCGCCATTCGAGAGTTGACCGGATCCTGCGTCTTCAAACCAGTTCTCCGGGCCTTCGATCGCGTACATAGCCACCTTCTTCGATCCGCCATCGACCGGAACCACGGCCGATTTCGAACCGCTACAGAACAGATTGCCGCTGACGTCGATCGTGCACACGCCCCCGAAGTTGCCGCCGACAGTTTCCAGTACGGTGCTGCTGCTCGAGGTAGTTTCTTCGTTTTCTATAAACGCGGTCGGATAGGTACTGTTGTTGTAGGAGACAAGGCTCCAGCCTGTATCCACAGTGGTCAGTGCGCCGATGCCGGGAGAGCTAGCCGATGTATTTCCGGCGGTATCGGCCCAGACGCCGATGGGATACAAGCCGCCGCAGCAAACTCTGCCTTGCGCACTCGAGGTATAGGCTTCGTCATAGGCGGCGACTCCGATACCGCTTGCCGCGTACCCCCACACTCCGATGTTTTCCTGCGTCGATCCGTACTCCCAGCCTGCCCCGCCCGTGTTGAATGAGGCGTCCGCGAAAGAATCGGAGCGGCTTCCGTAAGCGCCCGTGCTGCTTGCTTCGAAGACACCGCCGTCGAATCCATTGCTGAAGCCGTCGACGCCCGTGCTGGAGGTACTTGTGCCAAAGACCGCAGTTCCAGAGCTCGTGGTGACATCGATTCCGTCGGAGCTGCTATTGTTCACCGTAATTCCCGGATTCCCGACGAAGTTCTGAGTGGCGGTGAACGTATTGGCATTGCTCAACAGAGGAATCTTCGACGTATCGATGTTGAGGTTATAAGTGTTGCCCAGGGTCATCGTCCCAGCGCCGGTGAGCCCGGTTCCGGGCGTCAGAGTCAGCGAGGGGTGTTGCAGCATAGTGTTAGTCACGCCCGCGTTTGCGATGCTCAGCGTTCCGCTCGTGGTGATGGGTCCCCCGGTCAGGCCGGCGCCGCTGCCTACACTGGTAACGGTTCCAGTACCTGTGCCCAGCGTTTTGCAAACCCACGATGTGCCGTTGTATTGCATCACCTGATTGGCGGCGCAGGCTTTCAGTCCGATGGTATAGGTGCTGCCCAGGGTCATCGTTCCCGGAACAGTGAGTCCGCCAGCCGCACTCGAATTCAAAATAAGTTTCGAGTTTTGCAGCATGGCATTGGTGATGCCGGCGCCGGGAACCTTCAGGCTCAAGGTGCCGTTGGTGCCGCCGCCCGAAAGGCCGCTGCCGGCCGCCGTCGTGATGCCGGTGATCGTTCCCGCTCCGGGGAACGTCTGTGCGGAAATAAATGTAACCTTACCGGTGGAATCGATTTTGAACGACGTTCCGCTGACAGCCAGAGTCAGATCTGTACTCTTGGGGAACAACGTCAGGGTGTCGCGAACATCGCCTTTGCCGTTGACATCGAGTGTGGCAGCCGGAGCCGTGGTGTTGACGCCGATTTTTGAACTTCCCTGGAACATAATCGAATCGATAATGTCACTCGTCGAATCCCACATCGGAATGAAGTTGGTTACTCCCTTGCCCGTTACGGTTGGATTCACCGGGGCAGTGGAGTTGCCAGACTTCGTTGCTGTCGAAGACGCCGCGGCCGTG
This sequence comes from uncultured Acidobacteriaceae bacterium, assembly GCA_963722365.1. GTDB lineage: Bacteria > Acidobacteriota > Terriglobia > Terriglobales > Acidobacteriaceae > Sulfotelmatobacter. The sequence continues at coordinate 353,265 of CAVRLM010000007.1, read as the reverse complement.
GAGCTACTCTTGCTCGCAGCCGTGCTCGCCGAATTCGCCAGTGCGAAGGCCGAAGCTGGCAGGCCGCCAACCGTTTCCGCATCTCCCGCCTTCAAAGCATAAGGCGCGCTGACCAGCAGGACGCGCGGTTGTTCGGCTTGCCCCGAGATCTGCACGCCAACCCAGCGCGCCTGCTCGGATGTGAATAGTTCCGCCGGAATCCCGTCGGGTTTGGTTGTGCCGAGCAGCACGCTATAGTGTCCGTTTGCGTCCGCCTGAACATTTTGGGTTTCCAACCACAGCGGAGCCCCGCTGGACTGTTCCTCATATAGAGAGAACGTGATGCCGACAACGCCTGTCATTGCGTTGCCGTTCAAATCTTTCGCGGTACCCGCGAAGCGCACCAGTCGCGGCACCTTGGTTGAGGCAGCGCTCTGTGCTTGGATTGCAGGGTTGGTGGTCAACAGCAGGACAACGGCGCAGAGCGCCGCAACAAGAGCTCGGACCGAGCTACACGATCGCCTCATATCACCTCAAGTTGAAATGTGAAGTCCTGGGGGGCGCTGCTTATGGGGTGGCCAGAGTCCTGAGTTCCCCGCAACAGCTGGTCATTCGTTCGAATAGTGTTGAAGGGGCCGAAACCGTTTCATCGCGGTCGAATGCGGTACATCGGAAGGCGAAACCTCGAAAGAGAAGAGAACGCGCCCGCTGGCATAGCCGGTATCCGTGACGGCGGCGCGTTCTCGGGTTGATCAGTCGAGCAACGGCCGTGCTGATCCGCCCAGCAGAGAGGTGTTCATGTTGAAGATGTTGTGGTGCCCCTCGGGGCCGCCCCAGGCAAACATGATGGAGACCATGGGGAAGCCGCCGGCCCGTAAGGTGAAGCCGCCGGCGAAGCTGTGGCGCAGGTGGTTGAAGTCCAAATCGCTCCGGTTTAGCGCGACGCGCCCTTGATCGGCCATGAACTTAAATCCAAACGGTCCCCAGATCGAGTGTTCGAAACTTTCCTGCAGCAACAAGATATTTGGCGCGCGAAAGCGGTAGTCCTCATAACTGCCCAGCGACATGGCGCTATTGATGTCGGAACCGCCCAACGTCTGCTGGAAATAAAACGGCACTGCGCTGGTCGCGGAATTCATTGACTCGGAAAGGAGAAATCGAATGTTGATCGATCCGTTCAGGTTGCGTGATCGCGGAACCTCCGGACATTTCTCCCCACTCGGCGCGCACGAGTCCGGACCAGTCCCAGCAGTGCTCTTCGCGGCCGACTGTGTGTAGCCATAGAGATAAAGCGTGTTGTTCAAATCCACCGTCCAGCGCTGAAACGAATTCTGTGAGCTTGACGGCGCAAAGAATTGCTCAAACTTTCCCATGTAGTTGAGCTGCACATAGTCCGCAATCACTGGCTTGATGCGAAGCCCTTCGGCGAACTGGACAAATCCCGGCTGGCTGGTTAATCCCGGCGCGGTCGCGTTGGTGTACAGCGTCTCGATCGATGGCGCGGATTGGCCATTCTCTCCCCGAATATCTACAAAGCGGCCGTTGATCTCGCCGAGTAGGGCCAGATTGAGCTTGCGGATCGCGGCCCATTCGTACACGGGCTTGATCGCATTCACACCGACGATGGTCTGGGTCATCCCAAACACCGACTTTCCCACCAACGGAGAATCATTCCCCAACCCAAAGTAGTTCAGCTTGTTCAGTGAGATGGTCTGCGCGTAGAGGTTGAACACAGTGTAAGGATGCACTGCCAGCGTCGGCTTCTTGGCCTTCGCGGATTGCGCCTCAGATCCCGCAGCGGTCGGCACGATGACATGGATCGTTTCGGCGGGAGTGTGGACTAGAGTCATGTATCCTCCGGCGCGCCAGGCGCCACTGAAAGCACCGACCGCATCCACGTCCCAACTCATCCGCCAGTTCTGCGTGTTCCTGGCGGCGACGAACGCAGCACCCAAGCCGAATCCGTTTTGCGGCGGCATGCTTCCCGCGGCAATGTGCAATGGGTGGTCGGTGAAGAGTTCGATGGCGCAGCCGGGCACAGCTTTGAAGCTGGCCTTGCACGCATCGGAAACGCGCTCGCTCTCACGCCGGAAATCTGCCTGCAGCCAGTTCTCCTGGCTCAGTGCGAACTGAGTCGTCGCGCACAGCGACGCAAGCCACAGCACCACGACAACGCTCCACCGCATACACTCTCCTGATCGACGAGACGGTCTTTACGGTTACTTCTTGCGCCTGGCTTTCCCGCTGCTTTTCTTGGCGCGCTTCTTACTGGGACGATTGCGCTCTGCTCTTTCGTCGGCGACGGCCGCAATCTCAATAACCTTTCTGCGCTTGGGAACGGCTCTGACGCGTGCCGCGGCAGCATCGGCATGCGCGTCCTGAATGGCCTGGGTCACCTCGCGAATGTACCTGGCAGCTTCTCCCTCGGTCTTGATCGCATTGACATAGATCTCGCTGCGATAGCGTAAGGGCAATCGCCTCGCGGCGTGGTGCAGGTAGTCGATCTGCGCCTTCAGCAAGGCAGACACCGGACGGGTGGGATCATAAGCACTCTTCGGCGGCCTCGGTACGTGGATCAGCGTCATCGTTCCTCCTCTCGGCGCAAATGGCTACACATCGAATTCCGGACAATCGGTCCGCATGGTGCTCAGGGATAGCAGGTTTCTTGCGGGATCGACCGTTCCCGAATTCGGCTCGATAAAGACATCGGCACTGGTCTCGCGCGGCGAGCGTGGCGAATAGTCTCCCAGAAAAAACTTGGTCACCGTCGCGGGAATCGACGCGTGGTCGAAGACGCGATCGACAATGGTTCCTTTCTGAATCCATGGCGAGACGAGAATTGCGGGCACGCGCACGCCAAGGCGGTCGAAGGCAAACGGCATGCCTGTACCAGTGTCATTGGCGGATGCCGTGAACTGGTCCTTCGGACACGCAGGAGGAACGACGTGGTCGAAGATTCCTCCGTGCTCGTCATAGACGATCAGGAGGGCGGTGTTCGGCCATAGCGGTGAGTTCTTGATCGCTTGATAGATGGACGCAATGAAGATCTCGCCATGCTGCACATTGTGGTCGGGATGCTGATCGTTCGCGGTTTCCTCACCGCTATCGGTTTCGTGATCGCTGTAGTTCGGCTCGACGAAAGCATAATCGGGCAAGTTCCCCTGCGCGCAGTCATCCAGAAATTGCGGATAGGTGCCAAACAGTTCCGGCTGATGCTGCAGCAGGTTGGTGATCTCCATGGTCGAACTTGCGGTGTCGTAGTAGTACAGCTTGGAGGTGTGCTTCGGGGTCGCGTCGATGAGCCGGTTATAGATGCTCTTGAAGGGCTCATTGATGTAGAGCAGATTCATATCGACGCGCCCGAACGAGGTTCCGTAGTGGGCGAAGGCGCGGTTGCAGATCGTCGGTCCCGGAATCGACGCGAACCAGCGGTTGAATACCGCAAACTCCAGAGCCAGCGTGGTCAGGACGGGCAAGTCTTTCTGCGCGAAGTAATACATGATCTTCTGCGAATGCTTTAGATCGCGCTGCTGGTTGAAGTAGCTCTTGACGAAGCCTTGCATGTTGGCCACGCGAGTCGGGCTGGTGTCTCCGCCGAAGATCTGCAGATCGACAGCAGGGAAATGATGATCGGGATCAGGCTGCAACTGCGCTTGAAACTCGGCGAGCGGCTGCGCCTTCACCGGATTTCCGTTTGCATCCGGATTGCTCAGGTCCGGCGTGACTCCGTCGATCTTGGGATTGACAGCGGTCAACGATCCCAGCATGTGGTCAAACGAGCGGTTCTCCATCATCAGCACAACAATGTGTTGCAACTTGTCGAGTCCAGTCGCCATCAGAGACACTCCTGCGATCAGTAAATAGTGCAACCTGCTGCAATAACGTTTCCGAGAAATGAATGAGCAGTATCGCGATTGAGACTAGACAACTCAGAACGCGATCATGTCAGAACGTTGTAACTTCGGGGCCGAATTACGAATTCAGGACGAAGGTCGCGCAGAATTTCCGGGGGAGTTGAGTATGGTGGAAATGTATCAAAGAAATAGTTGGCCTGAGGAGTTCAATCGGAGGTTCCGCGGCAGGTTCGTTTCGGGAAAACATTGAATGCGAGGGGTACCCCCCTCCCCCACCCCTTCTGAAAGCCTTCACTGGCGAGGGGTTTGCAAAAATGCCTTGCAAAATCTTGAGCCCCAAGGGTTTAGAGGTCAAAATCTTGATAACAAAGAACTTGCGGGCCTTATGAGGCTGGATTCCTGTACCGCTCACGCCTTGACGATGATCCGCTTTCTTTTGGGTGGGCGCAAGGTCAGATGTCACAGGGACGGTGTGGAAAACTGAGCGGGGCCATAGACGGCTCCGGAAATAGCGAAGGCACTTCGCAGGACGCTTCGGTGTAAAGTAGGTGCCAAAAAATGGTTCGCGACTGTAACAAGTGACAGTTCCGGTGAAACCAGACCGAATCTACAGTTACTCAGCTCAGAGGCCACCCTCGTCGGGGTCGACGGAGGCTCAACGCTATATTGCACAACCTTGATTGAAAGCGCGGATTGAAAGCGCGCGGTCTCGAGCATCGAGGAGGAATTATGATAAGAATGCGCACGGCTCTCACGATTGTTCTAGGCACGACTGCGCTAGTCATGACTGGACGATCTCAATTTCCGCAGGGTACTGCTTTCGCTCAGAATGCTTCTCCTCACATCACCAAGGAACCGGTCGACGGCAACTATCCGCCCATCACTGACGAAGATATTCAGATGCTGCGCAAAGACATCCGGTCCCAGCGAAAGCAGCTCATCGCCGCCAACATGAAACTGACCGACGCGGAAGCGGAAAAGTTTTGGCCGGTGTACGAGCAGTACATTTCTGAACTGGTGAAGAGCAACAACAAGAAGTATGCGCTGATCAAGCAGTACATGCAGAGAGGCGGCGCGCTCACCGATGCCGATGCTGAAAGCGCGGTCAAGGAGTGGGTGGACGTCGATCAATCGGTGGCGCAGTTGAGAATGCAATACATTCCGAACTTCCGCAAGGTGCTGACGCCCAAGAGCATGGCCCTGTTCTACCAGCTGGACCGGAGAGTGCAGCTGATGATTGATCTGCAACTGGCTTCGAACATCCCGCTGGTTGAACCCTAAGCGTCGAAGCAGTTTCCCGTGGAGTCCCTTAGAACCTACCTGCTGTCACGTCTCGACAGGGGCGATACTCCGTCCTGCAGGACTTTATTTCATCTGGAAAATTGGCGAATCGCCTGATAGCATCCGGCGCATGCTCAAACTACTGGCTCTGATGCTGAGTTTCCTGGCGGCAACTTCTTCGGCGGCGGATCTCTCGACGCGCAAGCACTTGAACCTGGCGACGATCAAAACCATGGTCGCTGCGGCAGAGGCGGAGGCCAGGAGGCTGAATGTTGAAGTGACGATTTGCATCGTGGACGAGAGTGGCAACTTGCTTTTTCTGGAGAAGGCGGACGGCGCGTCCCTCAACACGATTCAGTTCGCGCAGAAAAAGGCGCGGCACTCCGCGTTCTACCAGAGTCCGTCGAAAGATGGGGCCGACGCGTTGAAGAAAGGGAATCTCGACGTTCTGGCCTTTCCCGATTTTTTTCCCAACCAGGGTGGGCTGCCGATCAAGGTAGACGGGCAGACGATCGGCGGGATTGCGGCTAGCGGTGCCAAATCGGAGATTGATGAGGCGATTGCGCAGGCGGGGCTGGATGCGGCGTTTAAGAAGTGAGGAGAGACGTACGCGTCAGCTCTTCGACCTTCGCGTAGTTGATGAAGAGGGACCGAGCGCTCAAACATCAATTCCTAATACGCATATCGGTACCTGAATTGCGCTTTTAAAATGTGGCAAATAGCGCTTCACTTTCTCAAAGGTCAGGGATCCCTCCCCAGTCTGCTCACATTCCGATTTCATGAACTTCTGGAACTTTCCGGTCGTCACGATGTACACACCCACGTCGATTTTGTCGAGTGCCGAATAGGATGAGACTTGGAACTTGAGGAGGTCAATACCGATAAACGACGCATGTCCAAACCCCACTTCAATCCCAATGCGCTCTTTTAAGAAATCCATCTTCGCACCAGGATCGTCAGGATCGCCGAATACCGCCGGTTGGCTGGTCCAATTCTGCGAGACGAAGCGCTCCCTCAATAAATCATTGAACGCTGGTCGAGACAACTTTGTGATATCCGGAATTGTTTCGAGCAGGACTCTCTCTATTTCTTCTTTGAGCGTAAGTTTGCTGTTAAGGACCTGCTCAGCGAAGCGAAATGAAAATCGCTGGAGACGCAGCGACGCCGATGGCAGCTTGCCGACTTCGGTTAACCTGGCGACCATAAGCTCCATATCCTCTATCCAACAGTGCGAATGCTTCCAAGTAATGCGGCACGCGTTTTGGACAGTACTTTATGGGTTTCTCTGGCCTCGGCCAATCCCCAGCCAATAAACAATATGCACACTACCGCGCCAGGAAGTACAACTGAGTAGCTTAGGCCAAGTGCTGCAAGCCAAATGAGGCCTATAAGAGCGCTAATCATGGCAAAGGCCACTCCAAGCTCAAACTTGAGCCTTAACACTAGCGCTCGCGCATAGCGCCGCCCAATTGGGTCCGATTTGAATGCGGTTTGGAGGTAGGCCCACCAGTTTCTCGTATGCTCATCGTCTGTCCGATGGTCAGCCCATCCGTCAAGTTGAACCTCCCAGCGCGCTCCGAAATCCTCGAATACCATGCCAGCGAAGACAGTGACAAGCAACAAAACAAAGCCGGTGTCCGTATGATTTCGTACGACAAGACTCTTCAGGGATGGAAATTGCCACACCAAAGCGAGAAACCACGTTGTTACACCGATTGCTCCAGGAATCAACAATGTCGCGAGAGGTCGGAACACATCTGAGGTAAAGGCTGAGAAGAAGTTTGGCATCAATTCGGTCCTCTCTTTAAACGCACACAGGTAGACTTAGAAATCTCGGATCCTGAAATAGCTGGGGGCCACGGCATAGCCGTGACCCCCTCACAGTCGTTGTCTTTTTACTCTTCTACCCAGGCGAATGCTAGGCATCTTCGTGCCACTCATCCCCCACTAAAGAGCATCCACCCTTGATCAAGACCACTTGTTGGCCTCAGCGGCTGAAGCCGGTGACGGTCGTTGCTGTTACGGCACGGCTGAAGCCGTGCCCTTCCCAAAAACTGGCGATCGACCCCGAAACCTACGGCGCTTTCCAGTGAGCTGAACAGTAGGTCCCTCGACCGAAGCAGAGAACGCGTTCGCTCGGGACGACAATTTGAAAACTTTAGCGGATGAACGTGTCACCCTCACATGGACTGCGTCGCGGTAGATGTTTCCCAAAACACTGTAGTTTCGACCATCTCACCGATCTCAGACCGTCGCCCGCCGGACTGCGCGCGCGGCTGCCTGGGGCAACTGCACAGGCACGAAATAATCTTCCGGGTACAAGTAATCTTCGCCGGACTCATCAATGACGCGCATCTGGTGAAGGCTGGACGCGACTTTATCTGGAATCACCTGATAAATTTTGCGCAGCTCCAAGGACGCGACGTAGCCCTTGTTCCCGACACAGATCACGAATTGCGCCTCGCGTTTCATATCAGTCAAGAATCCGCTTGATCTTGTACTCTTTCGACCCAATTCCATGGGCTTCGTACCAGTGGATTTCCGCATGGTGTATCGTACCACCGACGAATTCCACGTCAGCAGTGCCTTTCAGTTTCCTCCAGCGTCCCTTGCCATACGTCTTCCACAGCCGTTTCCGCTCGCGGATGGCTTTGCCGGACGCAATCGGCTCGACATTCTCGATGCGTCCGACAATCTTGAAGTGCATGCCTGGGCACCACTATGTGAAACCAGGGGCGGACGAACGAAGGCGTCCGCCCCTACGTGAGCTTTTTAGCTGCAGCCACTGGTGCTGCCGCAGCTCATGCAGCGGTAGCAACTGCCGTTTCTGGTCATGATGGCGCCGCAGAAGCTGCAACTGGGGGCGTCACCGAGGTCGACCATGCTGGAGAGCGCGTCGGCGGCGTGGATCGAACCGGCTCCGGGCTCCCGGGTTCCGGCTTCCGGACGGCGGGCGGTGGAGGACTCATCCTGACTTCCTACGCCTTCCGGCTGAGATGCGCCAGCGGGGCGCAGCCTGAGATTTTCGAAGAGCATCTGCTGCTGGCCGGTCAGGAAGCGCAGCTGGAGCCAGCGGAAAATGTAGTCGGTGATTGACTTGGCGTAGCCGAGGTCGGGGTTGCCGCTCCAGCCGCTGGGTTCGAAGCGGGTGTGGGCAAACTTTTCGCAGAGCAGGCGCAACGGAACGCCGTGCTGCAATGCGATCGAGGTGGTTAGCGCGAAGCTGTCCATCAGGCCGCTGACCGTCGATCCTTCTTTCGCCATGGTGATGAACAGTTCGCCGGGCTCTCCGTTGGGATAGAGGCCGACGGTGATGTAACCCTCGTGGTCTCCGATTTTGAACTTGTGCGTGATGGAGGCGCGCTCTTCCTGCAGGCGGTGGCGCACGGCGCGGGGAGGAGCGTTCATGTCCTCTTCCTCAACGTGCTGCGCGGCGGCGATGCGGGCATCGTCCTTGGTGGAGTTCGCAGTCTTGGTGCCAGCGGCCGAGAGCGGCTGCGACTTCTTGCAGCCATCGCGATAGACGGCGACTGCCTTCAGGCCCAGCTTCCAGGCCTGGAGATAGGCTTCCATGATGTCTTCCACGCTGGCGTTTTCGGGAAGATTCACCGTCTTCGAGATGGCGCCGGAGATGAAGGGCTGCGCGGCAGCCATCATGCGAAGGTGTCCCATGTAGGCGATGGAGCGCGTGCCTTTCGCGGGCTTGAAGGAGCAATCGAAGACGGCGAGATGCTCGTCCTTGATATGCGGCGCGCCTTCGATGGTGCCGGTGGCGTCGATGTAGCTGACGATGGCGTCGGCCTGCTCGTGGTTGTAGCCGAGCTTGAACAGCGCCGTAGGCACAGTGTTGTTCACGATCTTGATCATGCCCCCGCCGACGAGCTTCTTGTACTTGATCAGGGCGAGGTCGGGCTCGATTCCCGTAGTGTCGCAGTCCATCATGAAGCCAATGGTGCCGGTGGGGGCCAGGACTGTGACTTGAGAATTTCTGTAGCCGTGTTTTTCGCCGTGGGCGAGGGCTTCGTCCCAGCATTGTTTGCTGGCTTCGTAGATGCTGCTGGGGACGTTTGCTTTATTGATGCCATTCACGCTTGCGCGGTGCATGCGGATTACGTCCAGGAAGGGTTCGCGGTTGATGTACCAGCCGGGGCAGGCTCCGCCGGGCATGACGTTGGCCCCGAGATTGGTTTCAGCGAGGCTCTTCTTCGTTGCTTCGGTTGCGGGGACTAGCGGCTCGCATTGTTCGGCGATTCTCGAACTCTGCAGGTAGGCTTCGCCGCACATGATGGCAGTTACGCAGGAGGCGTAGTCGCGGCCGGCGTCGCTGTCATACGGGAGGCCTGCGGCCATCAGGAGTGCGCCGAGGTTTGCGTAGCCCAACCCGAGCGGGCGGTAGTCGTGCGAGTTGCGCATGATTTGCTCTGTCGGATATCCGGCGTTGTCGACCAGAATTTCTTGCGCGGTAATTAGCACGTCTACTGCGTGACGATACGCTTCTACGTCGAATGTACCGTTGGGCGCGAACTTCAGGAGATTCAGACTGGCCAGGTTGCAGGCCGAATCGTCGAGGAACATGTATTCGCTGCAGGGGTTGCTGGCATTGATGCGCGCCGTGTTTTTCGAAGTGTGCCAGCGGTTGACCGTGGTGTCGTATTGCATGCCGGGATCGCCGCAGTGCCACGTGGCTTCGGAAATTTTGCGGAGGAGTTCTTTCGCTTTGTACGTCTTAACGACCGAGCCATCGGTGACCGAGCTTAGTCGAGAAGTCGACGTCGCGAACTACGGCGTACATGAAGTCGTCGGTGACGCGGACGCTGTTGTTGGCGTTTTGGAAGAAGATGGAAGAGTAAGCATCGGAGTCGGGATGGGAGCCGTCGTATCCCACGGAGACCAGCGCGTGGGCCTTGGCTTCTTCCTTCTGCTTGCACTCGATGAATTCGATGATGTCAGGATGGTCGACGTTGAGGATGACCATCTTGGCGGCGCGGCGGGTCTTGCCGCCGGACTTGATGACGCCGGCGAAGGCGTCAAATCCTTTCATGAAGCTGAGCGGGCCGCTGGCGGTGCCGCCACCAGAAAGAGTTTCGGTGGATCCGCGCAGGGGCGAGAGATTCGTGCCCGTGCCGCTGCCCCACTTGAAGAGCATGCCTTCCGTCTTGGCTAGCGTCAGGATCGAATCGAGCGAATCTTTCACCGAGTTGATGAAGCAGGCGGAGCACTGGGGCTTGGAGTATCCGGTGACGCCGAATTCGACTTGCTGCGTCTGCGGGTTCCAGTGCCAGTTGCGTCCGTCGGAGTTGGGCTCGATGCGGTCGCATCCGACGTTGAACCAGACGGGCGAGTTGAAGGCGGCGTACTGGCGGACGAGGATGTGGACCAACTCGTCGTGAAAGGTGGCGCTGTCTTCATGAGTGCGGAAGTAGCCCTGGGCCATGCCCCAGTCGCGAATGGTTTCGGCGACGCGGGCGACGAGCTGGCGGACTCCAGTTTCACGCTCGGGAGTGCCGATCTTGCCGTGCAAGATATTTGCTGGCCACGATGTTGGTGGCGGTCATGGACCAGTCTTTGGGGACTTCGACGTCTTTCTGCTCGAAGATTACGTTGCCCTGGGCATCGGTGATCTGAGCCAGGCGGAGATCCCACTCGACTTCGTTGTAGGGCGAGACGCCGGGCTTGGTGAAGAGGCGACGGAAGGAGAGGCCGGAGGGCTTCTTCTTTGCGGGGGCGGCGAGGTTCGGGGCGGGCGTGGTGGTCGCTGCGGATTCGGTTGACGGTTTTGACTTCTGCCATTGGGCTCTCCATTAATTAGATTCTATGCGTGTTGCGCCGATTCAGGCGTCCGGGCGGCGGGCGGGGGAATCGGGGTGCTGATTAGGTCTTTCAAAGATCGGGACTTACGCCGGGTTGTGTCAGCGGCTGAAGCCGCATTCATTTCGTGCGGGTTACGGCACGACTAAAAGTCGTGCCCTTTCCGAAATCTGTTTCCTCGCGGCACGATGACAACTCGTGCCCTTCCGAAATCTCTTTCCAAAGAACGGTTGATCGCAGCTCCTGAAGCGCTGCGCCACCCAAAACCTTCCGGCTAGAAACCGGAGGGGAATGGGGAGGGACAGTGAATGTTAGTGGCGGCTCCGGAGTTTAGCTGCGGGGCTGTCGGTGAGACGGAAAAGCCAAGTTCGGTGTGCGAACGGCTCGCTTCGCTTCGCGGGACCCTTCGACCTGGCTCAGGGCAGGCTTCCGAGGCGGCCGTCGCCACATGAGGATCGGCTGTTCCGGCGAAAAGGGATTGCTGGCGGTCGTCGGGCTGAGGAACGTATTCGGTCGCTGGGGTCAGTTCCAGGGAAGTGGCGAAATGGGAGCCAATGCCGGTCGCCTTTTCAGTGGCGGAGACGATCCACTGATTGAGGGCGTTGCAGATGCTGCGACGTTGGGTCTGGTCGTCGATGACGACAAAGCGGACGAAGTAGCGGCCGGAGCGTAGGCGGGCGCGCATGGGATTGGGCCGCGACACCATGCGGTCGAGGACGAAAGCCATGTCTTCGTCTTCGAAGAACTGGGTGACGGCAAGCATGCGGCGGGGGAAATCAGCTTCCGGCTTCCGGCTTTCGGCTTCCGGCCTGGTCCACGAGGCCCCGCTCGCTTCGCTTCGCGTGACAACCCCTTCGACTGCGCTCAGGGCAGGCTTAGTGGGCGTCTCCACGTAGTCATTTTTCTGGCCGAAGTCCATGACTTCTTCGGCGAGGGCGAAGACGCCGGGTTTGCTGGGGACGAACAGGAGACTGTGATGGGAATCGCAGCGGAACCAGCGCGACCACTGAAGGCGACGATAGTCCAAGGGACGATCGAAACCGTGGCGTGCCAAAGACTCTGAAACGAGGCGAGTTAAACCTTCCATTGTCGGGCTCCTGGGTCCTGCTGCTGCCGCGCCGGAGAAAAATTGGCAGTTCCCTTGATCTGCCGGCGGGCAGGTTACAGATGACTGCATGTAGCAGTTTCAGTTACGTCGTGCCCCGGGGGAGGGTCGGGGAACGGCCACCGCATTAATTGCCGACTTCCGGCATTCGGCTTCCGGAAGGTCGGAATGCTTTGTTGCGTAAGGTTTCGGGCGCCGGGCTTACGGATCTGAAAGCCCAGGCGCCTGAGCCTTTTTTGCCTGCGGCTCGTGCCGAGTCACCTCTGGCTGGCACGGACCGCAGAGCCTCTTCTTGTACTCTGGGAATTCCGTCCCATTCCCGTGAGGCGAAATTTGTTGCTTGGGATTGCAAAGTTACTCCCGCCGGTTGTGCCTGTCAAGGGAGAAACACTACAGGTTGTATCCCTAGCAATGACGGGCTTGATGCGGGGTTCGAGCCTGGTTTTCCACATTGTGGAAAACTCGGCTGAGGCTGGGTTCGGCTAATGGAATGGACGATTCCCATTTTGGAACCCTAATTCACGGCGCGGGCTGGGGCGCTGTGAGTCAGAAAGTGCTTAGTCGTTCCTCCAGGGGTCTGTGTGGCTGTTATCTCTTTCGCCCCTCCGGGGCTTGTTGCCTTTTGATCGACGTGACCCACGGCTTGCGCCCCTTCGACAAGCTCAGGGCAGGCTGTGGGTTGCATTCTTACGCCGCCCTTCGACTTCGCTCAGGGCAGGCTTTCGAGGCTGCATTGCATAGTGTTTTCTACAATTTCGACCTGCAGCCGGATGACGACCCTAAAGTTCACATCAGCCGGACGTGCTGGGCGGACGCGCGGCGCTCGCGGCAGGGCTGGGGGAGTTTCCGGCGGTCGCGAATCGGCTCATCACGTCCTACCGTGACGCTTCGGCGACGCGTCTGTGAGATACGACGGACTGTTGAGATTTGATCTTCTTCGATGTCGAGCGATTCGAAGGTGGAGGCGGTCGAGCTTCGCCTCGGTTCATCGCGTCTTCATTGGCCAGTGAGTCGGGCAGCGAGACATGAGAACATAAATGTCTTCGAAGATCCGGCGAGGGGCGATGCTGAGGACGCCGTCAAAGATTCGACGAGTAGTCCCCTTTGCGGCCGCAGTGCTGGCGGCCGAGGTGGTCGGTGAAGGTCAGACTCGAATTGAGTTGTTTGGCTTTTACCAGAAATCGGGTGCGGTAAGTCTTCCATTCCTCTAATTTCATTGCCGATGCCCCGAAGTAGCTTCTTGCTGGTGAATGGTTGAACGCGATCCAAACTGCTTGCCGGCCGGAACAAGGTGAATTTTTGTGTGAAGAGCGAAGGTGAATGTACGGGTTGAAATGGCCGCGGGTCAATTCAGTATTTTTGGTGCAATTGAGGAAAAAGAATGGCCGCGGATTTCGCGGATCAACACGGATGAAGCAAGGGATGAAGAACGTAACGCTTGATGCGCCAGATGACGGTATTTTGATCTGGAGAGAGCAGTGCGGCAGGAAATCTGGTAGAGTGGGCCGCCGGAATATCCACAGGGGTGCACAGGAAATGCAGAAAGGCAGGTCTCAGTGTCTCAGTTCTCAGTCTCAGTTTCAGTTTCAGTTTCAGGAGGAGTGGCTTGATGAGAGAGTTGGCTTTCGGATTTCTCGCTGCGTTCTTGCGCGATTTGCAGTTCGTTTCTTTTGGGGCAGACCTGCAAGCAAAGACTGGTCGCGGTGCGGTGTGGGAATCTGTTTGATGGGCGCGGAGATTCGCTGCGGAAGAATGTCGTCATCGTCATCGAGGGGAGAAGATCAAGGAGATTGTCGCGAGCGCGCCCGCTGGCGCCGACGTGATCGATCTTTCGCACGAGACTTGTCTTGCCGGGGCTGATTGATACGCATACGCACGTTCTGCTGCAGGGAGATATTACGGCGGCGGACTATGACGAGCAATTGCTGAAGCAGTCGCCGGAGTATCGGACGATTCTGGCGACCGTGAATGCGCGGCGGGCGCTGGAGTATGGGTTCACGTCGATTCGCGATCTGGAGACCGAGGGCGCGGGATATGCGGATGCGGATGTGAAGAAGGCGATCAACAACGGCGTGATTCCTGGGCCGCGGATGCAGGTGGCGACGCGCGCTTTGGATGTGACGGGAGCTTATCCGCTGCAGGGTATGCGCCAGCGGTGATGGTGCCGCATGGCGTGCAGGTGGTGGATGGTGCGGACAATGCGCGGCAGGCGGTGCGGGAGCAGATCAGCCACGGGGCGGACTGGATCAAGGTCTACAGCGACCGGTCGTATCGGGTGCGCGAGGATGGCGTGCTCGACGATATTCCGACATTCACGCTGGAAGAACTGCAGGCGATTGTGGACGAGGCGCATCGCGAGCGGCACAAGGTCGCGTCGCATGCGATGGCACTGAACGGAGTGCACAACTCGGTTGAGGCGGGAGTGGATTCGATCGAGCATGGGAACTACATCGCGGATGAAGATTTGAAGACCATGGCGGCGCGCGGGATTTTTTATGTGCCGACGATTTACGTGGGCGAGTACGTGGCGCAGGGACGGGCGGCGGAAGGGGCTCCGGTGTGGGTGAAGATGATTCAGATTCATGAAGACACGTTTCGGCGGGCGATGAAGGCGGGCGTGAAGATTGCTTTGGGACCGATGCGGGCGGGTTTGATTGGAAGATCAATCCGGCGAAGGAATTTTCGTCGATGGTGAAGTTTGGGATGACTCCGGCGCAGGCGATCCGCGCGGCGACTGCGACGGCGGCGGAGTTGTTGGGGATGCAGGATTCTTTGGGGACGATTGAGGCGGGGAAGTTGGCGGATATTGTGGCGGTGCCGGGGGATCCGCTCGCTGATGTCACTGTGATGGAGAAGGTGGATTTTGTGATGAAGGGTGGGGTGGTGGCGCGCGCTCCGGCTGACCAAAGACTAAAACCTTGAACCACGGGGGACACAGGGAGACACACAGGGGATCACAGACGAATGCGTCCGGGGCTACTTGTCTTGGAACCACGCCAGAATGCGGTGCTCGAATTCTTCAGGGGCGGTACCGATTGCGCCGCAGTGGTCGGCGGCAGGCACTTCCCACAGGATTGTGTTTGGGGCGTGGGCATGGATTCGTTCCGAGTGGCGAACTGGGATGTTGCTATCGATCTTGCCGTGGATCAGGAAGATTGGGATTGTCGCTGCGGCCGCGGAATCTTCGGGCGAGATGTCGTCCATGTTGAGGTGATACTTCAGGCGCGCGCGGAGGAAGGCGACTTCGACTAGCGGTCGGAGGACAGTGCGTCCCACCCAGGGGCCAAGATGGTAGGGCTGGCCCATTCGGTCGTAAGCAATCTCACGAAAACTAGCGAAGGGAGACTCGGCGACTACGGCGCAGAAGTGCGGGTGCGTGTCGAGCGATTGCAGGAGTTCTGCCGCGCCCATGGATTCGCCGAAGCCGTAGATGCAGCGAGGATGGAGTTGATCGTGAGGATTAAACTGATCGTCGAGGAAGTGGACCCATTGGTGAATGTCGTTGCGCTCGAGCAGGCCGTAGGTCGCGAGTTGGCCGCCGCTGGTGCCGTGGGCGCGGGAGTCGGGCACAAGGACCGTGTATCCGTGAGCGAGGAAGAGTTGAGCATAGCCGGTCATGCCGAGGCGATTGTCTCCGAGACCGTGGAGCAAGAGGACGGCGTCGTGGTTAGGGTGGCGCGGGAGGATGAGCCAGGCGCGCAGGGTGATGGCGTTCTGCGTGGAGATGGAGACGTCGACGAAGTTGCTGTTTAATTCTTTCGCGACGTTCTGCACGGCGATATTTTCCTCAACAGTGAGCGGACGGCGCGCTGGGTGGAGAGTCCCGTCGGCGAGGTAGATGCCCCCGACGGTGCAGAGCGTGAGCCAGAGGACGAGGGCGAAGAGTCCGTAACGAGAACGGCGCGACAGGCTCATGGTCTGTGGGATTGTACGGGAGACGGGGCGGGATGGTTCCGGGGAATCGGCTAGCGAAAGACTAAAACCTTGAAACACGGGGGGACACGGGGGAGACACAGGGGAATCACGGACGAATGCGTCCGGGGCTATGGGTTGTACTACAGGAATTACCCGAGCGCGGGTTGAGATGGAGAAGGACGACAATTGGGCAGGGAACTTAATTCATAAAGGAGTTGAAAACGATGACTAAAGACCCTGTTTGTGGAATGAACGTGGATGAAAATAATTCTCAATATCAAACCCAGTATGGCGGGAAGAAGTTCAACTTGTGTTCCGAGCAATGCAAGAAGAAATTCGATCAGCAGCCGGAACAGTATGCGCGGTCGGTATCAGCCGCGTAGGTTGCGGTTGCGAGCACCCAAAAATGGCCCCGGACGAATGCGTCCGGGGCTACATGTTTAAGGTTGCGTCAAGGCAGGCGTCGAGAGTCGTTTCGAAGTCAGCCTCAACCGAGGTCAGTAGTCAATTTCCGTCGCGCATCTGTCCAGAGTCCGCCACCGGCAACTGTTGCGGAAGAAGTGGTCCTTCCCTTCGGGCAAGAACGAGTTCCGCGGAATGTCCGTTGAAAATCAGTTCCCAACTGGTGATCACCACCGAGAAGACGATCCCGTCTTTACTCATATGTCGCCAGGTCTCAGCCGTGCTTTGTTGGGGATGTTTCGTCTCTCTTAGGAGTTCCGGTATATCTTCCGCGGGACGAATATCGAGCAGCGTCATAGCCAGGAACTCTGCACGAGAAAAGCCATACGCCCTGGTGGCAGCGTAGTTCACTTCAAGGAAGGCTAGCGTTTCCCGGTCAAAGATCCACATTGGATATGGATTCTCCGCGAATGGCAGGCCCAGAATTTCGAGTTCCGGCACGGTCCTCTTCTCTCTTTGCCAGTTGCGACGGAATAACGCTTCGATGCGTTGTCTTTTTACTTTTCGGCAATTCGGCGGGAAAACATTAGGCTGGGCGTATCGGAGGGATGCTGTCTATGGCGTAGGCCGATCTTCTCCGCGTCCTCTGTGTAATCTGTGGTTTCAAAATCTTAACCACAGAGGGCACGGAGGATACAGAGTCACTCGTTGCGACCATCTTCTCGCTGGAAAAAATTAAGCCGTCAGCTTCTGGCTGACGGCTCAATGGCTGAAAGCTGACGGCTTATTTCTCATACAACAAGACGCCTTCCGCCTTTTCTGCATCGACTGGGCGGTAGAACAGCTTGTTGTCTTCGAGGAAGACCTCGATGAAGGCAGGGCGCGTGGTGATGGTGCCCTGAATCAGCGCCTCCGACAACGGGTCTTCAATGTACTTCTGCAGCGCGCGACGCAGCGGACGCGCACCGTAGCTGCGATCGGTGAGGGTCTGGCTAAGGATCCACTTCTTGGCATCATCTGCAACCGTGACCGTGATCGCCTTCTGCGCCAGGTTCTGGTTGAGCTGCGTGACCATGAGCTCGAGAATCTGAATCAGGTCAGCCTCGCTCAAAGCCAAGAACAGGATGATTTCATCCAGGCGGTTGAGGAACTCTGGATTGAAGGTGCGCTTGACTTCGCCCTTCACCAACTCTTCCACCTTATCGGAAATCATGTCTTCCTTCGAAGACTGGAAGCCCAAGCCCTCGCGCTTCTGCAAGTGCCGCGCCCCGATGTTCGAGGTCATGATGATGATCGTGTTCTTGAAATCGACCGTGTTGCCCAGCCCGTCGGTCAACTGACCATCTTCGAAAACCTGCAACAGGATGTTGAATACATCCGGATGCGCCTTCTCGATTTCGTCGAGCAGGACAACCGAGTACGGAGCGCGCTTCACCCGTTCGGTGAGTTGCCCACCCTCTTCGTAGCCGACGTATCCCGGAGGCGAACCGATCAGCTTCGAGACCGAATGCTTTTCCATGAACTCCGACATGTCGAAGCGCACCAGCGCTTTTTCGGTGCCGAACATGAATTGCGCCAAGGTACGCGCAACTTCGGTCTTGCCAACGCCCGTTGGACCAAGGAACAGAAAGGAGCCGATCGGCCGGTTCGGGTTCTTCAGGCCAGCGCGGGAACGCCGGATGGCCCGCGCCAATGCGCTAATTGACTTGTCTTGCGAAATGATACGCTTGTGCAGCTCTTCCTCGATCCGCAGGAGCTTTTGCGTTTCTTCCTCTTTGATCGAGGTGATGGGCACGCCCGTCCAGCGCGAGACGACGTCTTCAATGTCCTCGCGATTGACTACTCCCGTCGAAGACTCATCCAGATGATATTTCTCGCGCAGGGCGCGCAGGTTCTCGCGCTCTTTGCGCTCTTCATCAGAATAGAAGCGAGCCTTTTCGAATTCGTGATTCGCGATGGCGTTTTCCATGCGGTGCACGATGAACTTGATGCGCTTCTGCACTTCGGTCAACTCTTCCGGCAGGGAAGTCTGGCGCAGCTTCACGCGCGCTCCAGCTTCGTCGACCAGGTCGATAGCTTTGTCGGGCAGGAATCGGTCTGGAATATACCGGTTCGAGTGCGAGACGGCGAAATTGATGGCTTCGTCGGTGTAGGTGACCGCGTGGAACTTCTCGTAGCGATCTTTGATGCCGAATAGAATCTTGATCGCGTCCGTCTCGTTCGGCGGCGGAACCTTCACGGCCTGGAAGCGCCGCTCGAGCGACCGGTCTTTCTCAATCGACTTGCGGTACTCGCCCGGAGTGGTGGCGCCGATGCACTGGATTTCGCCACGCGACAATGCCGGCTTCAGGATGTTGGCGGCGTCGAGCGAACCTTCCGCCGAACCCGCTCCGACCAGAGTATGCAACTCGTCGATAAAGATGATGGAGTTCTGCGACTCCATCAGCTCCTTCATGATGGTCTTCAGCCGCTCTTCGAACTGGCCGCGATACTTGGTGCCGGCAACGATGAGCGATAGGTCGAGGGCCAGAATGCGCTTATCGGCGAGAAATGATGGAACTTCGCCGTCAGCGATACGCTGGGCCAGTCCTTCGACGATGGCGGTCTTGCCTACGCCGGGCTCGCCGATTAGCACTGGATTGTTCTTGGTCCGGCGGCAGAGGATCTGGATAACGCGATCAACTTCCCCCTCGCGTCCGACCAGCGGATCCAACTGGCTATCCATGGCAGCCTGGGTCAAATCGCGCGAAAACTCCGCTAACAGCGAACTTTCGCGCTGGCGCTGGGGCTGAGCCTTTTCCTGTGTGCTGCGCGCCAACTCCTCACGGATGGTCGAAAGGCGCAGGCCGCGCTCATGCAGAATCTCGGCCGCAAAGCACTTCTCTTCTCTCAGCAAGCCCAACAGTAAGTGCTCGGTCCCAATGTGCCGGTGCGACAGCCGCTCCGCCTCTTCGGCGGCATAGGCGAGAACGCGCTTGCATTCATTGCTGAGCGGCAGATCGACCGAGGTCGAAACCTTCTCGCGAATGGTGGTATGTCCCTCGATCTGCTTGCGGATCGACTCGACCGAGGCATGGGACCGCAGGAAACGATTGGTCAGGGCTTTATCTTCACGCAGGAGTCCGAGAAGCAGGTGCTCAGTCTCTATATAAGGAGACCCGAATTGGCTGGCTTCGTAGCGTGCGAAAAAGATGACGCGCCTGGCTTTCTCCGTGTAGCGTTCAAACATAATGCCCCTTCCCCCTGACCTTCCTGGTCGAGAACTGCTGCTCGCCGACCTACCGAAACTCGATCCCTGGACCTGCTCAGCTTATTCTATGCTTATCGATCCCTACATTATGCAATCAAAGGGCCCTAAAACCCAAGCACTGAAACGATTCTGCAAACCTTTGATCACGTTACCGAAGGAACGGTTGTCAAGTGTCATCAACTCGTCATCCCCGATGTCATCTTCTTGCACTTTTTCTGACTAATCTTTCAGCTCCAGTCCTGACTTCCAGCCTCCTTCGTTATGCCGGTAACGACTCCGGCGAAATCTCCTCCACGCGCCCTTTCTGCAACCTCAGAACACGATGGCACCGCCGGGCAAAGGAAAGGTTGTGAGTGGCAATGAGGGAGGTGAGTTGGTGCTCGCGATGTAACCGCGCAATCAAAGCGAATACGGCTTCCGCTGTCTGTCCGTCGAGGTCTCCCGTGGGCTCATCTGCCAGCAACAACTTCGGACCGGTGATGAGCGCGCGGGCCAGAGCTACCCGCTGCTGCTCTCCGCCCGACAGCTCCCCTGAGCGATGATGCGCGCGCTGCTCCAGTCCAACCTCACGCAGCCAGCGTGACGCCTCTGGCCCGGCCTGTTGCCATGTCTGCCCGCGTAACAGCAGCGGCATGGCCACGTTCTCTGCCGCCGTGAACTCTGGCAGCAGATAGTGGAACTGCCATACGAAGCCGGTTTCGCGATTGCGAAAGTCTGCTGCTTCGTCGTGCGATAAGGAATTCAATCGCAAGTGGGCGCAGTATACGTCACCAGCAGAAGCATGATCAAGCGCGCTCAGGATGTGCAACAAGGTACTCTTCCCGGCTCCCGATTCCCCCACGATGGCAAGCATTTCGCCTCGCTTCACTTCAAACGACAGATTCTCAAAGAGCACCAGATCCGATTCGCCGGACCGGAAAACCTTCTTCAGGCCTTCCACCCGAAGCATCGACTCTTGTTCCGTTAGATGCACGTCATGTCTCATTCGTTCCAAACGCTAAAGGATCGAGGATCGCATCCTAGGGTTTAGCCAGTATTCGCCGCCTCTTAAGAGTAGTGCGTCGCGACTTGTGATCGTTTCTCGCCTATTCGTACCGCAGCGCCTCCGCTGGAAGAATCCGCGACGCCGACCACGAGGGATAAAGCGTTGCCACAAACGAAATTAGCACAGCAAACAGCGCCACCCAAAGTCCGTCGACCCATCGCGGCGCAAACGGAACGTAATCGATGGAGTAAACCTCGGGCGAAAGGGAGAGCACGTGATAGTGTCCCCCGGCATAAGCGATGCCGTATCCCAGTACCAGGCCAATCGCGGTCCCGATCACCCCGATCAGCACTCCTTGGGCAATGAAGAGGTTGCGAACCTGCGCGCGCCGCGTCCCCATCGACATGAGGACGGCAATATCCTTGGTCTTTTCCATGACCATCATAATGAGCGAGATCAGGATGTTCAGGGCGGCGACGAAGACAATGAGCCCGATCGTGATGAAGGTGACCAACCGCTCCAGCTTCAGGGCGTGAAACAGTGCCTTGTTCTGCTCCTCCCAATTCGTGGCCATGAACCCTTTGCCGGCTGCGTCTTCCAGTTCTCGGGAGATCGGGGCGGCCTGGTAGATATCGTCAACTTTGAACTCGATCACCGAAATCAGATCGCCCAACCCGAACAATTTTTGCGCGTCCGACAATCGCACGAAGGCCCAACTGGAGTCGTAGTCATAAAACCCGGAACTGAAGATTCCGACGATACGAAAGCGGTTGTATTTGGGCACCATCCCAAAAGGCGTCAACTCCCCTTGCGGACTGGTGACGAGCACCGGATCGCCCACCTTCGCTCCCAGATTGTCGGCCATGTCCTTGCCGAGGACTATGGGGGGCATCGACGCGACGCGTGCCTGCACCGCCTCCAGTGAATCCGAAGATGATGTGGCGCGGGTGCCCCCGCTAGCGTTTTCATCCGGAGACGAAACTTGCGGACCTGAGTTGGGATTCTCTTCCAGCGCCGTAGCCGACCCTTCCTTTACGGAATTGAGCAGATCCCCCACCTGTCGCTCGTACTGCGGGATCATCCCTTTCAGAACCGCACCTCGCGCCCGCGGTCCCCGCGAAATTAGAACTTGCTCAAAGATCGCCGGCGCCGCCGCGACCACATGCGGCTGCTTCGCAAGCCTCTCCCTCAGCGGAGGCCAATCCTTGATCCCATCATCGGCAATACGCTGCAAGCTGATGTGCGAGGTGGACCCGAGCAGCCGCTGCTGCAAATCCTGCCGAAATCCGTTGGTAATGGCCATGGCAACGACCAGCGAAGCCACTCCGGCGGCCACCCCAACAATGGAAATTCCTGTGATGATCCCGATGAAAGCCTGCCTTCTTTTGGCACGCAAGTATCGCGACGCGATAAACAGCTCGAATCTCATCGAGAGGTCCCTCGCTTCGCTCGGGATTTCGGCTGCGGGCTAACGACCGCAAAGCGCCTCAACTTGGCGCGCAGGTAGCGGCTCGCAATGAAAAGTTCGAAGCGCATGAAGAGGCTGTCAGCCGTCAGCTGTCAGCTATCAGCTTGCGGCCAAACTGGATTATATCGATTGCTCAGAATTCGACGGCTGGGCTCGGTCCATCGTCGGCGAAAGGCCTGTCCGCCCGCTAGGCCTTGGAAAGGGCGCGGCTTCAGCCGCGCCGTCTCGTTACGAAGCTTAGGGCTTTAGCCCCTGATGGAGGACAAGTCTTGGAATCACCGCCGGGACCAGCTTGCGATAGGCCAGATACTCCCCTCCGAACCTTCTCTCCAATTCAGCATCCTCCAGGCGGATCATGACGGCTCCGGTGGCAATCGCGAAGGCGCTCAGCAGCCAGCACACTACCAAGCCGGTCCCCACACTCCACGCCAGCATTTCGAAGAGATGCCCCAGGTAAACCGGATGGCGCACCCGCGAGCGAATTCCGCTAGTGACAAGCCTCTGCTGCTGGTTCCCGGTCCGAACCTCCGGCAGCCCCCCCAACTGCGCCCAACTGAAATGCACCCCCGAGTGCGAATAAATAAAGACGCCTACTGCAAATAGCAGCGCGGCCGGAACCCAGGTCCAGGGTGTCGAGTAGAGCGCGGCACCCCTCCACGGCCCGGTCAGCGCCCCGATGCCAATCCACATGACGATCCACGCAGGCACCAGTACGCGAAATGGCGAAGCCTCCCTCGCACGCCAGCGATGCGCCCGCGGGTGGACCATCAGCCAGAACGAAGGGATGGTGGAATAGAGGATACACGCTAACCATCCCAGGGTTCGGAGGAAGTACATAGAGCGATTCTACAAGGCTGGAAAGCAATGCCTGAGCGCCTGAACGGTTTGACCGAAAACCTCACGATTCGTGCCAGGGCCATAGTTTCAGAGATGGCACAGGGTGGCGCAAAAATCAGCCCGCCTTCAGCCGCTGTATTTTTAATTTGCCATTCAAGCAAATAGTGCGTAGGGTTGGTCCTGCTTCCTATCGGTCTCCAGACCCGACATTTCGCTTCCTCGCAGGAAACGTCGGGGCGGTGCTGCTCCTAAACAACTCCCTCGTTTATGCACCGCGGACCCGCCATCCTAAATTAGGTGGAGAATGAGCACAGGTGAATGAAAGAATGAAGAGATTAATTTCGGTGATTGGTCTGTCTGTAGTACTGCTGGCAACTTCTTTTGGGCAAGCGCCTAAGGCTGCGGCAAGCCACAAGACGAAGAGCGTAGTCTACGTGCCCGCCGACAAGGCAGATTTCAAGCCGTCTCCAATGGGCGGGGTCTCCATGGCGGCCCTTTGGGGTGACATGACCAAAGGGGCTCATGCGACCTTCACGAAATTCGACCCGGGATACGACGCAGGCATGCACACTCACACAAGCGATGTCTGGATCGTCGTCATCAAGGGCGCTTACCTATACAAGGACGACGCGGGCGAAAAGCGTGTCGGCCCGGGAGACTTCCTCCGAGTTCCTGGTGGTCATAAGCATTGGAGCGGCGGTGACAAGACGGAAGGCGCACTCTTCTACGAGGAAGCGTCAGGAAAGTTCGACAGCGTTCCTGCGAAATAGAGTTACGCGCAGAAAGTCATTTCGCCGTTGGAGAGTAAACCCACCCTGAGGGGAAATCCTCTCAGGTTTTTTCCGTCCCCGACAGAACGATTCTCAACAACACGGTTCAAGAACCGACGCCGTCAACCCTGCCAGTTTCAAGATGCATCGGGAGATTTCCTGCTCGCTGCCCCTTTGCACATCCGTCATCTACCCGATTCCCTCCTCCGGCGCGATAATGTGAAAATGGCGCGTGCTTTCCTGGATGATCGTTGGCTCCCGAAGTCAGTCCTCTGCCTGAGAAATTACGACCGGCACAAATTCCTGCTCGACCTCATCGCCGGAGTCACCGTTGGCCTGGTCGCCCTGCCCCTGGCAATGGCATTTTCAATTGCCTCTGGATTGACGCCGCAAGCTGGGATCTACTGCGCCATCGTCACCGGTTTCCTCATCTCCGCGCTCGGCGGATCAAAGACGCAGATCGGCGGACCAACCGGCGCATTTGTCGTCGTGGTCGCGGGCATCGTTGCCGTTCACGGCGTCGACGGCTTGTTCATGTGCACCGTGATGGCCGGCGTTCTGCTCGTGATCATGGGCATCACTGGATTGGGCACCGCGGTGAAATTTATCCCGCGTCCGGTCGTCATCGGATTCACCAACGGCATTGCGGTCCTGATCGCCAGCACCCAGGTCAAAGATTTCTTCGGACTGCATCTCGACAAAGTTCCGGGCGTCTTCTGGCTGCGCATCGAAGCGCTGGCCAAAAGCTTCCATACGCTGTCGTTTGAAGCCACGGCTCTCGCTGGATCCACGTTGTTGGTGCTGATTATCTGCCGCAGTGTGTCACCGCGCATTCCGGGGCCAATCGTGGCTCTTGTATTGGCGACTTGTGCCGTCTACTTCTTCAAGCTGCCCGTCGAAACGATCGGCACAAAGTTCGGCGGCATTCCCGGCGGCCTTCCGCATCTGCAGATCCCAAAATTCCGTACCGACCTCGTCCATGGCTTGCTCGGCCCCGCTTTCACCGTCGCCATGCTGGGCGCCATCGAATCGCTCATGTCGGCCGTGGTCTCCGACCGGATGACTAACGACCGGCACAATCCCAACGTGGAGTTGATGGCGCAAGGCGTTGCCAATGTCTTCTCCCCCATGTTCGGAGGCCTGCCGGCCACCGGGGCGATCGCGCGCACCGCCACCAACATTCGCTCCGGAGCGCAATCGCCCATCGCCGGAATCATTCACGCGCTGACCTTGCTCTGTATCCTGCTGTTTGCCGCTCCGCTGGTCAGCTATGTGCCCATGGCGGCACTGGCGGGAATTCTTATGGTCGTCGCCTACAACATGGGCGAGTGGCGCGAGATTCCGCAGTTACTGAAGCTGACCAAGACCGACATCAGCATCTGGCTGGTCACGTTCGCCCTCACCGTATTTGCTGATCTCACCGTCGCCGTGGAAGCAGGAATGATTCTCGCGGCTCTCCTGTTCATCAGCCGCGTAGCTTCGACGACCACCGTATCGCAGGTGACTGACGACTACGTCGAAGACGGCCGCGTGCACATTCTGCAGGACAAAGACATCCCGTACTACGCCACGATTTTTCGCATCCACGGGCCGTTTTTGTTTGGGGCGACCGACAAAATCGCAGCCGTGACCGAGAATGTTCATAAGCTGCCGCCGGTCGTTATCCTGCGACTCCGCAACATGACCGCGCTCGATGCCACCGGTCTCTTCGCCATAGAAGAAGTTGCCCGGGAACTGCACGCCAGCAAGCGCACGCTCATCCTCTGCGGCGCCCGCGAGCAACCCGCGCAGCTGATTCATCAAGCTGAATTTGCCGAGGTAATCGGCGAAGAAAATATTTGCGACAACGTGCAGGAAGCCTTATCTCGGGCCGAGGAAGTCTACGAGGGCTTGGAGCAAAAGTTTGTGGGAGCGAAGGCCTGATGCCGGAATCCACTCCTAGGGCTTACGGTTCTCTGCGATGTGCCACAGCACGCCTGACGGGTCGCTGAGATACAGAATCCGCAGCCCCCAAGGCTGCATCTCCGGCGGCTTACACATAATGCCAGGGTACTTCTTGGCAAACTCCTTTTGCTGGATGTACTCCCACCACGCGTCTGCATCGTCGACGTTCAGCGCCATCATGAAATTTCCTGCATGTTGGCTGACGTAAAACTTTTGCAGCAGGAACCGGAAGGAGCCAATCTGCAGCTCAGCGATTTGATCATTGCCAAAATTAACGGTAAACCCAAGGTCGTTGTAGAACGCTTTGGAAAGCTCAAAATCTCTGGCAGGCACGAACGCCTTGATGTCGGTTGCGGGACTCGGAAGCATTCTTTTCTCCATCAAAAATATAGAGGTTCCTCTGCGGACCGAAAATCCGCCCACAGTATAGCCAGCGCCGTTATAACTCCTGCAAACAGGAAAACGTCACCGCCGGAAAAAATGACGTTGGATCAACCCTGTGATGTTTGCACATCCCGCTTGTGACATCCGCCCTTGCGCGCCCGATGACGGTCGCGCGATCATCGTCGAGGCCGTGACGGTAGGATAAGCGCGGCGCGGGTACCGTTTCGGGAATTCCCCGAAGGCTCGTACTCGCAAGCTCTTTGAAATCAAGATTTTGCCCGCAAGTGATTGAGCCCCATAGATTATTTTGCGATTTTCCCCTAACCCCATGATCCCAATAGACCGGGGGGGATGGGGGTATCCCCATAATCAGTAGGATCCCATTTTGGAACTCGCAACAGTGGGAAAAATTCCGTCTAAATGAAGAGGTACGACGCCTCTACTGATTTGTGTCCTGCTCCGCCGATGGTGAAAGGGAACGACCTTTTTATTTGCCGATCCTCTGGACGACCGAGAGAATCTTCCACTGGCCATCGGATTTCGAGAGCGTCATGTAGTCGACCCAGCCCGGAGTAACCAGTTTTGCAGAGGCGATGGTTCCCGCTACGTCGAGCACCGTCACTTGCTCGGTACGATCCGCTGGCGGAAGATTGGCCGCATGATTGGCGCGAACGTCCTGCACCATCTGCAAACCGGTTCGCTCGCGTACCGGAATGTCGCCGTGGATCATGTGCTTCAGGTAATGAGGATGCAGCGTTCGCTCCATGCGGTTAGCGTCGCCGGTGTAATAGGCTTCGATGTAGTCCGTTACAGTGGTGCGCACAGCGGATGCGTCATCGGAAGCTTGGTTGGTTTGCGCGTGAGTTGGAAGCTTGAAGGTGAGAAACAAGCTGAGTGCAAATACTGGGACGAGGCGTTTCGTGATCCGTGCTCCGCGGAGTTACAGCGATTCGGGCACGTCGATTATGACTCGATTGCCGCGAGGGGAAAGTACACTAAAGTCCATGGCTAGGAACGCGGGAGGACAAGCCGGACTCTGATCCCTTATCCTCTACACTTACACTGTTGGTGAGGTTCTACCTCCTTCCATGATCGTCAATTTCGCGGAACGCGCGCATAACCACAATTGGGAACTGGATCCTGTCGTACGGTCTCTGTTGGACACGGATTTCTACAAGCTGCTGATGTTGCAGTTTATCTGGAAGCACTTTCCCAAAACGCGCGTGGAATTCTCGCTAATCAATCGCCACCCCTCGGTCAGGATGGCAGACATCATCAATATTGAAGAGTTGAAAGTGCAGTTGCAGCACGTTCGCGGACGGCGCTTTCGCAAGTCAGAACTGGTCTGGCTCGCAGGCAACACATTTTACGGGCGCCGCGGAATCTTCGAGCCGTCATTTCTGGAGTTTTTGGAGCGCGACTTCCACCTGTCGGATTATCAGTTGCGAGTTCGCGATGGACAGATCCACTTGACCTTTGAAGGCGCGTGGACCGAGACCACCATGTGGGAACTGTACGCGCTCGCGATCCTCGACGAATTGAAAACGCGGGCGCAACTGAAGACGCTGAGCGAGTTCGGGCTCGACATTCTCTACGCGCGGGCGAAGACGAAGTTGTGGAGCAAGATTGAGCGACTACTCGGTGTCCCGGGCTTGAGCGTGGCCGACTTTGGAACGCGACGGCGACACAGCTTTCTGTGGCAGGAATATGTGGTCTCGGCTATGGCATCCAATCTGGGCGACAACTTCATCGGAACATCGAATGCCTTTCTGGCACACAAGCACGATCTGGAGGCCATTGGTACGAACGCGCACGAGATTCCCATGGTCATGGCAGCGCTAGCGCCCGATGACGTGGCTTTGAAGGCCTCGCAGTATCGCGTGCTGGAGCTATGGCAGCAGACCTACGACGGCGCGTTAAAAGTAATGCTGCCCGACACCTTTGGTACGACGCAGTTCCTGGCCGGAGCACCCGGGTGGGTTGCCGATTGGACTGGCCAGCGCGTCGACAGTAAAGATCCGTACGTCGCAGGCGATGAGTATATTGCGTGGTTAAAGACGCACGGTCGAGATCCACGAGAGAAGTTGCTGATCGCCTCGGACACGCTGGACGTGGATGCAATTCTCGGGCTGCACGCGTATTTTGGCGGGACGCTGGCGAAGGGATTGGGCCCGACAGACTTCGTTAGCGCCGCAGACTTTGCAGACTCGAACAAGTGGACTCCCGGACGACGTGTGCGCGTCAGCGCCGGATGGGGAACATTGCTCACCAATGATTTTCGCGGATGTAATCCGAACGACGGCGGAGGCTTCGACCCGATCAGCCTGATCTGCAAGGTGACAGACGTTGAGGGAAAGCCAGCAGTGAAGCTCTCCGACAATTATTCCAAGGCGCTGGGACCTCCATCGGAAGTGGAGCGCTACCGCCGGGTGTTCGGGACAGAGGGAATCGCGAACGCTCCGCTGGTGGCTTGAGAGGGAACGTCCAACGCCGCCCAACCAGAGTACATGTCCTTTTGATTCTGGCCGTACCCTTGTGAATGCAACGCCGCGCTGCCAACATCGGAACAGGGCGCGAATGAAAATTCTTCTGGTTGAGGATTCCTACTTCGAACGGCGCAAGGTCGGCGACTATCTGACCGAGTGGGGGCTCGACTATGTGGCCGTAGGCAGCGGCACTGAAGCCATCAAGTTGCTCGAAAGTCCCAATCCGCCCGAAATCACTCTGCTCGATTGGGTTCTTCCCGGCATGGATGGTATCGATGTCTTGCGGCGCATCCGAAAGCTGAGCCACGGCAATTATGTCTATACCGTGATGCTGACGGCCAAGAAACAAAAGCAAGATCGGCTGAAAGCGATGGAGGCGGGAGCCGACGACTATCTGTCGAAGCCGGTGGACCCTTCGGAGTTGCGTTCGCGAATCATGGTTGGCAAAAGAATCGTGGAGCTGCAGCAATCGCTGCGCTTCGCCGCCACGCATGATTTCCTGACCAACCTGATGAACCGGGCAGAGATTCTTGCGACTTTGGAACGGGAGTTCTCGCGCAGCGGACGCGATGATAAGCCCACCTCACTTATTCTGGCGGACATCGATCACTTCAAGCGCGTGAATGACACTCTGGGCCATGCGGCGGGCGACGAAGTTCTGAAGGAAGTAGCGAAGAGACTCAAGGCTGATTTGCGACCTTATGATGTTGTAGGTCGCTACGGCGGCGAAGAATTCCTGATTATTTTACCCGGCTGTAACCTGACTATTGGTGCGCGCCGCGCCGATGAGATTCGCAGAATTGTCGCTAAATCTCCCATCGAGACGCCGTTCGGGTCAACGTCGGCTACGGTCAGTATGGGCGTGACGGCGACCGATGCGGTGCGAGACTGCTCCGTTGCCGAATTCCTGCAGGAAGCCGATGTCAGCTTGTATACCGCAAAAAAGAATGGCCGAAACCGTGTGGAAGTCTTCTCGACGACTGCCCGCTCCACCGGCGCAGGTCAAAGTTAGGCTTTCCTTCCCAGTCTTCGCCTGACAACCCAAAATAATCTTCAGAATTTGTTAACCATTTTCGTCTCCATTCGTTGTGTGCATAGAGACGTTGGAACCGCACGTCTCTCACGAGGGAACAGCGATATGCACAGGCAGCGGGTGTTGGTGGCAGGCATTCAGACGATCATAGTATTTGTGGCTTTATTCACGGCTGTCAGCGCGGCACAGGCTACGCGTGCCGCACAGCCTGGGGCACCTGCGAACGTTCCGCAGATGAGCGAAAAAGATGTGGCCGCGATGCAGGACCAGCTTCTGCAATTGTTGCGCGTGAGTCCTACGCTGGCAGAGGTCGTGGCCCGAGATCCTTCGCTGCTGTCGAACACGGAATATGTAAACCGCAACAATCCCGAACTGGGGCGCTTCCTGCAGGAGCATGCGGAGATCGCGCACAATCCTGACTTCTATCTTTTTAACAACCTGCACAGCGAACACGAGCCTCCGAGCCAGGCGCTGGAGCGGAAGCTCTGGCCGCAGATGTCAGAGCAGAGAGGTGACTCGGTAGACCGTGAATTGATCAGCGACGGCGTGCCGGCCTTTGTTTTCGTTTGCGTTCTTATCGCGCTGCTCTGGTTGACGCATGTTTTGCTGGAAAACCGGCGCTGGAGCCGCATTTTCAAGCTGCAGACGGATGTTCACGGTAAGCTGCTCGAGCGATTCGGCACCTCACAGGAAGTGTTGACGTACATGAATACCGATGCGGGCAAGCGCTTTCTGGAAGCGACGCCGATCGCTGTGGGCTTCGAGCAACAAGCACCGGTTCCAAGTCCGGTCGCACGGGTGCTCACGCCGCTGCAGATCGGCATTGTAATGACGCTGCTGGGAGTTGGACTTCTCTCCTTGCGGCACAGCTTCACCGAAGGAGGCGCCATTTTGCTCGTGGCTGGCACCGTCGTGTTGATGCCGGGCCTTGGGTTTATTATTTCGGCGGGGATCACCTGGGTGCTGGCGCGACATCTCGGCCTGATGCCGGATAGCGGAGCGCGACATTAGAATAAGTTTTGCTGCCTGATCCGCAGCAGCCAATGACAGGCTGCTCTGGAATGCAGCCATGAGGAAAACCGATACGACCGGGGAATACGCAATCTCGAACCTTGAGGCTCGCGTGGCATCGCGAACGGATGAACTACCGATGGACAGCGATGCCTTTGCCGGCTTCTATCAGCGCTCCGCGCCGGCCCTGAGGGCTTATCTGGTGCGGGTTTCGGGCAATGCTGCGCTGGCAGATGACCTGCTTCAGGAAAGCTATTTACGCTTCCTGTGCGCGTCGCAGCCGGAAGGCGGCGAGGTGAATTACCGGCGCTACTTGTATCGGATTGCGACCAATTTGTTGCGAGATCACTGGAGGAAGCCGAGAGCCGCATGCATTGAAGACGTTCCGGAGCGGCTTCTGATGGCTCGTGACGGGTTATCGGGCATTGAATCGCGGGCTACGCTCAATCCGGCGTTGGCGCAGATGCGCCCACGCGAGCGGCAACTGCTTTGGCTGGCGCATGCCGAGGGCTATTCGCACCGCGAGATTTCGGAGATCACCGGGCTGAACGCTGCCGGCATTCGATTGCTGTTATTCCGGGCGCGGCGCAAAATTGCGCGTCTGCTCCGTGAACAGACCGACGTGGTTCGGGGGGACGCATGACGTTCCGTACATGCTCCTACGAAGTCGAACTCACGCAGGCGTTGAAGGATGGCCATTGGCCCGAGGGCTGCGGTACCGAACTTCGTGCTCACGTAGACGGCTGCGGCAGTTGCAGAGATCTCGTTTTGGTGACACAGGCGTTTCAAGGCGCTCGTCGCGAGTCGGAGCAACTGATGCCTTCTGGTTCGGCAAGCCTGCTGTGGTGGCGGGCGCAGGTGCGGCGCCGGACGGCCGCGACCGAACGTGTGAGCCGGCCCATTACGATTGCGCAGACTTTTGCGTTGTTCGTCTATGTGTTGGTGGCAGTGGTTTTTGCCGCGTCGCAATACAACCACGGCTTGCATTGGGCGTCATGGTGGTCGGAGCTTGCGCCCCGCGCAGTTCATTTTCTGCCCGATATCTCTGGAAAAGTCGACTTGAATTCCTTTCTGCTGATCTCCGGTCTTGGAGTAGTGGCGCTGCTGAGCGGGCTGGTGGTGTATCTGGCATCAGAAAATTCCTGAGTCTACGGCGCGCACATCCTGAGCATTCTATGGCACAGTAAGTAGTTCATGCCTGCCACCACCGACGCCAGGGCCGGACGCGCCGCTTTTACCCATCCCGGGTTCGTGCTTTTCCAGGTCGCCCGATTTCTGATCGTGGCCGCGGTCGAGATGCAGGCCGTGGCCGTGGGATGGCAGGTCTACGAGATCACCAAGAGACCCCTCGACCTTGGCTATGTGGGGCTGGCGCAATTTCTGCCGGCAATCCTGCTCTTCCCCATTTCTGGACATGTGTCGGATCGCTTCGAGCGACGGAATGTGCTCTCGGCTTGCTACGCCGGATATGCGGTGTGCTTTGCACTGTTGCTTGCTCTTGCCCAGCGCGGGGTGCCGTCGATCAAGTCTATTTATGTGGTGTTGGTGCTGATCGGAGTGGTGCGGTCGTTCAACAGCACTGCCAGCCGCTCGATTCTGCCACAGTTGGTTCCCGAGGAACACTTCCCGAATGCGGTTGCGTGGAACGCCAGCATCTTTCAGGCGGCGACGATTCTGGGGCCTTCGTTCGGCGGCATCCTGTACGCGGCGTTTAAAGGGCCGTCGGTCGTGTACGTGGTCGCGATGGTCACGGCGATCGGGGCGACGTTGTCTTCGTTCCGGATCCGGCCCGAAGTGAAAGCGCGGCCGAGAGAGCCGATGTCGCTGAAGACGGTCTTTGCAGGGCTGCACTACATCTGGCACAAGAAATTGATTCTGGGGGCGATATCGCTGGATCTTTTCGCTGTGCTGCTGGGCGGAGCGGTCGCGCTACTTCCGGTATACGCGCGGGAGATTCTGCATACCGGACCGTGGGGATTGGGACTGCTGCGCACGGCTCCGGGAGTGGGAGCGGCGATTATGGCGGTAATGGTGGCGCACTGGCCGCTGCGTGGCAGGTCCGGGCCGACGCTGCTGTGGTCGGTGGCGGGATTTGGAGTCTTCACGATTATCTTTGCGCTCTCGCGCAATCTGATCATCTCGCTGATCGCGCTGTTGTTGCTTGGGGCAAGCGACATGATCAGCGTGATCATTCGAGCAACGCTCACACAACTTGCGACTCCGGATGCGATGCGCGGGCGCGTAACGGCGGTCGACATGATTTTTATTGGGACTTCCAACGAGTTCGGGCAATTTGAATCGGGCGTGACGGCACAATGGTTCGGGACTGTGCCGGCGGCGGTGTTGGGAGGGATTGGGACTTTGGTTGTGATCGGGCTGTGGGCTTGGCTCTTCCCGGAATTGCGGAAGGCGGGAGAGCTGACCGCGATTCGCAGCGAAGAGTTGCGGGATCCTGCCGAGAGTTCGGCTCCGCGATAAGTCCCCCTAGAAAGTTTTGGTGGGTTCGGCCGGACTTCGCCCTGGCCGGACAGCCGAAGGCGGCTGTCCTCATATGTCCACATGTTTCATTTAAGGACTAGCTTCTCTGGCGATTTGAACAATGCCGTAGAATGTCGGTTTCATTCTGCGCAACCAAGGATCTGGCATTGATCGAACGCTACTTCCGTCTCGCTGAAAACCAAACTACGGTGCGCCGCGAATTTCTGGGCGGGGTGACCACCTTCATCACGATGGCGTACATCGTCGTCGTGAATCCGCAGATTCTGGCGCAGGCCGGGATGCCGGTTGAGGGAGTCGTCTTTGCCACTTGCGTTGCGTCCGCGGCCGCGACGCTGGTGATGGGGCTATACGCGAACTATCCGATCGCACTTGGCGCCGGGCATGTCGCTGAACGCCTACTTCACTTATTCCGTTTGTCTCGGCATGCACGTGCCGTGGCGGACCGCGCTGGGCGTGATCTTTTTTTCTGGCATCTTTTTTCTGGTTCTTACCGTTACGCGCGTACGGGAGCAGATCGTCAACGGAATTCCAGAGTGCCTGAAGTTTTCGACGGCTGGCGGGATCGGGATGTTCATCGCGTTTGTCGGACTGCGGAATGCGAAACTTGTGGTGGCGAATCCGGCAACGTTCGTCAGCCTGGGAAGCTTTGCCGACCACGAGGCGCAACTGGCTTGCGTGGGATTGGCAATCATGCTGATCCTGATGACCCGTAAGATTGGCGGGGCGATCCTGATCGGGATATTCGCGACCACCGTGCTTGGCATTCTGCGGGGCATGGCGAAATGGCCGGCGGCGATTTTTTCGTGGCCGCATCCTTCTTTGACGTGGCTGCAACTCGACTTGCGCGGGGCGCTGCACCTGGGGCTGCTGGAGATTATTTTTGTATTTCTCTTTGTCGATCTCTTCGACAACGTGGGCACGCTGGTGGGGGTGTGCGAGCAGGGCGGATTCGTGAAGGATGGAAAGATTCCGCGAGTGGGGCGGGCTCTGGTGTCGGACGCGGTGGGAACCATTTTCGGCGCGTTGACCGGGACGTCGACAGTGACCAGTTACATCGAGAGTGCTGCAGGAGTAGCGGCGGGCGCACGAACCGGGCTGAGCAACATTTTTGTCGCGGGGCTGTTCCTGCTGGCGGCGTTCTGCGCGCCGCTCGCGTCGGCGATTCCGGGGTATGCGACGGCGCCCGCGCTGATCCTGGTTGGCGCGCTGATGACGGAATCGATTGCGCGCGTCGAATGGAACGAATTCACCGAAGCGATCCCGGCTTTTGTCACTCTGGTCGCGACCCCGCTCACGTTTAGCATCGCGACGGGGCTGAGTTTGGGGCTGATTTCATTCACTCTGGTAAAAATCGCAGCTGGAAAGTTTCGCGACGTGAGCGCGGTGATCTGGATTCTGACGGCACTATTCATTCTTCGCTACGTTTATCTTGCCGCCGGGTAGTGCCGACAGTTTACGGAACGTTGACGGTCACGGTCGCGGTGGTGCGTCCATATTGATTGGTCGCATACAGCGTGTAGGTGGTGGTCGCGGTGGGTGTCACGGTTGCGCTCGTATCGCGCACTGCACCCGGACCCGGTGAGACGATGACATATCCACCGCCGGAGGTCGCCCACGACAGAGTCACGCTGCCTCCTGAGGAAACATGTGTGGCTGATGCAGTGAAGGAACTGATCATGGGCGCTGATCCTGTGGGATAGTTCGAGTTCGTGTAGACCGGATTGATTTGGACGACTTCGAAAGCGGACGCGGGAACGGTTTTCAGCGAGTCCAGGTCCGAACCCCAGCGGTTGTCAGACACTCCGGTGACGTAGAGCGCGCTGCCGTTGTCGGCGAGAATCAAGCCATAGGTCTTCATGGCGATGAGGATGACTTGCATCTGCGGCGAGAATGAAGAGATGTCGTAGCTGGATTTCAGGCGCAGTCGCATGCCCATGGGCGGCGCGGACGGATCACTGGAAGTTGCGGCGGAGTGCGATGCTGGAGGAGTAAATGCGGCGCTGGTTCGCGGCAGAGTGAAGCGGAAAGCATGTTGTATTTTTCCGGCGGCTACTTCGTCGTAGCGCACGAGGCCGGGGAAGATCGGAAGTCCGGCGGCATCGGCAGAAGTCCACGTATAAGGCCGTTGCTCATTGTCCGTCAGATCCCACACGGCGCTTGAGTCGGCATTCCAGCTGCCGTCGGAATTGACTGACGAGTTATACAGTTCATAGAGAAAGCAATTGCCGTTGTCGAGCACGAGGACGTGCCGATCGCCGGTGCTGGAGGATCCGCCTTCGACCGGAGCGTTCGACGGGACGGGCATGGGGCCGGGATCGCCTTCATCTCCGTAGGCGCCCAGGTTCACATTGACTAGCGACTGGTTGCCATCGACCACGACGTAGGGAATTCCATACGTGGGATCGTTGCCCCAATCAGGATGAACATTCACAGAGCCGACCCAGTTGCTAATAATGCTGCTGGAGTTGGGATCGAGGGGCGCGGCCGAGATATCGGTGTTCCACAAACTGTCGCTGGAAAAAGGAATGAAGCCGTTCAAGCTTGCGGTCTGCCCGACCGACATGACATTGCAGGCCAGGTTGCTGCCACCAGTTCCACCGCCGGAGCCGCCGTTACCACCATTGCCGCCACCATTTCCAGCGGGATGGGACACGCCGGAACATGCTGTGAGCACCAGCGCAAGGGCGAAGAGCGCAACAAAGAAAAGAGAAAGCTTGCGGGCTGAACAGGGGCAGCGCATCATACAACGATTGTGCGCGACCTAGAGTCCGACTGAAAGAGGACTTTGGGACATGTACCGGTTCCACAGGAAAATGCCAGGGAGAGCGCCTGCTCACCTCCCTTTCAACAGCGTCTTGGCAGCACCCATGTTTTCGTACCTGTCGTAGATGCGCACCACGACCACGTGTTCGGCCTTGCCATCCTTGTCAGATTCGACATCGGCTTTGAGATCGTAGTCTTCGACTTTCGCATCGGAGATCTGACCAACGGGTTCAACGTACTTCCACTCTCCTGCGTCGACCGAATATTCGGCACGCTTCACAGTGGAGAAACCATCGACCGCGCGGAAACGAATGTGAATTTGAGATCCCTCGACCGTAGCGGTCAAGTTTTCGATGCGCGGGGGCGTGGTGTCGACCTCGAAGCGGCGGCTCTGCTTGGTGGCGGTTAACGCCTCGCCAGGAGAATGCGAGGGTGCGTCCGAGGCTACGACCTTCACGGTGTAGCCTCCGTCGGGCAGCAGGCTGGCGTCGAAGGAATACGCTTTGTCGGTCAGATTATCTTTCAGGAGAAGCCAGCGAGATTCTCCGTCGCCGCGGTAGTAGACGTCATAGACCAACTGATCGTCGTTGTCATCGTGGGCATTCCACTTGACGCCGATGGCGTCGCGATCTCGAGTGCTCGGCACAGGCGATTCGAAGTGTCCACCTGACGAACCACTGACGTCGTTGCCCAGATTGAGCCCGGGGGATTTCGCGAGAGACTGGTAACGGACGCCAATCTGCACGGAGACCTCGTCTATCTCAGGCGCCACATTTTTGGGCAGATAGTTCAGAGTGACTATGTCGACCGCGGGCTGGATGTTTCCCGCATGCAGCACGGCCTTCCACTGAGCATAGCGTGCCGGGGGAACTCCCATCTCGGATCCGGTCGTCAGGTTCACTGGCTTCCACGAACTCCAGTTACGGTCGGGATTGTCGACATTACCGCTGCGCGCCAACAGATCGACATTGCCGGAGCCGCGAAATTCCGCGCGGCCCCAACGGGAAAAAACCTTGGCATCGAAAACATCACTTTCGTACGTACCTTCGCTCTGCGGGCCCGGGCCGAGCACAAAAATCTTGCCGAGGTTGCTGCTGGCGGCATAGAGTCCGCCACCGGGAGCCTTGGCGAAACCGGTGACCTGCGACGCGGGAGCCTTCAGCAAGTCGGAAAATTCATCGGCACCTTCGATGGCAAAAACGTGTCCGCGATTTCCGGTTCCAGCGAGAAGCGTGCCGTGGGAATCGAAGGCTAAGGCATAGACGATGTCGTCATGAGATGTCCATACGCGGGATGGGGAACCGTCGCTGGCGATGCGGTAGACATCGGAGCCTCCGCTCGCTCCGCCACCGGGAGACGGGAAGGGAACGGTCGAGGTACTGGGCGTAAGAGTCAGCGTCATGCCCGGAGTTTGCGGACCGGTTGACGCCGGAGTGGAGCCCACCGAGAGCGTGGTAGAAGTGCCTGCGGGCGATGTTGTTGCGCCGGCACGTCGTTCACCGACGCCTGCGGCGTAGATGTTGCCCTCGTGATCCAAGGCGAGGGCTGTAATTTCTTTTTTCGGCGCGCTGTAGAGAACGAAGCCTTCGCCCGAAGGGGAAATACGGTAGACCAATCCACTGCCGTCGGTGCCGGCAATGATGTTGCCTTGTGCATCGAACGCCAGCACGCGGATGTGGGTGTCGTCGCTCTTGAAGAACACCGAGTGTTCACCCTTGGGAGTGATCTTGTAGATCTCTCCGTGATCACCGGTGGCGACATATAAATTGCCAGTTTTGTCGAGAGCAAGATCCCAGATGTATTTCGTGCCTGGCGCAAAATATTCAGAGGAACTCCAGGATCGGTCGAGGGCCGGTTTTGCAGAGTCTTTCGGCGCGTCCTTTTCTGCGGTCTTGGCATCGGGCTTGGGCGCTTCGTTTTTTGCTGCCGTCTTGTGCTCGATCTTGTAGACCTTACCGTCGGGCGCCGTCGCCGCGTAGATCACGCCTCCGGGACCGACCTCGAGGGCTTGGACCTGCAGTTCCTGAGGTTCAAAAATGATGGCCGCTTGACCGTCGGGAGTGATGCGGTAGACGCGAGCTGGAGATCCGGTAGCAGCGTAGACGTTTCCTGCTTCATCCGCGGTGACAGCCCAGATGTAGGTGGAAGGCGTCGCGTAGAGCAATTTGAACGACGGGGCCAAACCCAGACCGCCGGAACTGCGGATGGCCACGCCGGTGGCCGATCCTTTCGTGAGGTCCTCAAATTTCGACTGCTCCCAGGTGCGGGTGCCGTCGGCAAAAGCTGCCGTGGGCAGAACGCCAATCACGAATAGGGAAAAAAGAAGAAAGCTTGAAGCAGTGGAAAAAGAAACCTTGCGCGGACTTCGCAATGTCGTACCTCGATTCGAAAGTGATCCCGAGACGCCTAGTTACGCGCCTCATCCAATTTGATTGGAAGATTTCAGGTTAACACGCAGACAGGATCAGTCGCGCGATTCCACGCGGGTTTCGCTGAGGCAGTGGGGCCAACCCGTTCGTCACTCGCGCAAGCATGGTATCGTAGATTTTTATGGATTCTGCACGTCAGAAACTGCTAAGTACGCTCGCACACAAGTCGTTCAAGCTAGGGGAGTTCAAACTTTCGTCTGGTGGTACCAGCGACTACTACATTGATTGCCGCACGACCACCCTGGATGCGAAGGGGTCCCGGCTGACGGGTGAAGTTTTCGCCGACGAGATTGGGCAGCGAGAATGGAAGCCTCGAGCGATTGGCGGACTTACCATGGGAGCGGATCCGATCGTGGTTGCGGTTTCGGTGGTCAGCGGCGAGCTAGACGGGTTTCTGGTACGCAAGGCCGAAAAACAACACGGGACGGGGCAGCGTATTGAGGGCTTTCGGGAGAAGGGTGCTCGCGTCGTAATCGTGGACGATGTTTGCACCACCGGAGCATCGACAGTACAGGCGATTGAAGCGGCGCGCGAATTCGGATTCGAAGTGGTGGGAGTGATGTGCCTGGTGGAGCGGGAGGAAGCCAAAGGGCGTCCGAACGTGGAGAAGGCTGCCGGGGGAGTGCCGTTCATTTCTATTTTCACGGCAAATGATGTTCGACAGCAACATATCTTGGAGAACGATGACACGCAGCCAGGAATTTTTGCCGTGGCAGCGACATGCGAGGTTTGTGGCAGACCGGCAGTTACGAACAATCCTAGAAAACTGTGCGCGGCTCACACTGTGGCCTGAATCGGCACGGCTGTAGAGACGTAGCTTGCTACGACCTGCTGCCATCAGCCTGCATGTGGGTAGAGAGACGTTGCGAGCAACGTCTCAACAAAAAATTATGATTCAGACTCTGGAATGGACCGACAAAGGGGTGCGCTTCATCGATCAGACGAAGCTGCCAACGGAAGAAGTGTATGTCAACTGCAAGACGCATGAGCAGGTAGCGGACGTGATCCGCAACATGGTGGTGCGCGGGGCGCCGGCAATCGGCGTGGCGGCCGCCATGGGCATTGCGCTGGGCGTGAACAATTCGAAGGCCGAATCAACGGGCGACCTCAAGCGCGACTTCGATCAAATTTGCGACGTCATCGGTAAGACGCGTCCGACCGCTGTGAATCTGTTCTGGGCAATTCGCCGCATGCAGGAAAAGTTCGAGCGCATTCGCATCCGGCCGATTGCGCAGATCAAGCGGGATCTCACCGAAGAAGCGCAGCGCATGCACGCGGAAGACATTGCTACCAACCAGGCAATGGGACGACATGGCGCCACACTGATGCCGAGTTCTGGCGGAGTGCTGACGCACTGCAATGCCGGCGCACTGGCAACCGCGGGATACGGGACAGCGCTCGGAGTGATTCGCGCGGCAGTCGAGCAAGGGAAGAAGATCCACGTCTATGCCGACGAGACCCGGCCGTTCCTGCAAGGCTCGCGGCTTACGGCGTGGGAATTGATGAAGGACGGCATCCCGACCACAGTGATCTCCGACAACATGGCGGGCGTGATGATGAAGCAAGGTAAGATCGGAGCCATTGTGGTGGGCGCGGACCGCATTGCGGCAAACGGAGACGTCGCCAACAAGATTGGAACCTACACGGTGGCGATTCTGGCGAAAGAACATAACATTCCGTTTTATGTGGCCGCGCCGATATCGACCGTGGACCTGGCATGCCCCGACGGGAGCCAGATCCCTATCGAGCAGCGCGATGCCAAGGAAGTCACTCACATCGCAGGAAAGCAGATGGTGCCCGATGGTGTGGGAGTGGAGAATCCGGCGTTCGATGTAACGCCTGCTAAGTACGTGACTGCGATCATCACGGAAAAAGGGGTCGCGAAGGCGCCGTATGAGGAGTCGTTGCGGAAATTAGCGGAATAGGCCGACGAGTGTCGGCAGGGCGGTTGCAAGAATCGATTTCTTCATCCTGCCCAGAATGCAAGCGCGCTGATTTTTTTCAACCGCTGCGCTACTTATTCCGGTCTCCCGGGTTAAACCTAGCGGTTGTTCAGATGCGGAACTCGACCGTCTAGTTCCGCCATAGTTAAGTCCCCGGGGGAAACATGTCGTTGCGCAATCGTCTTGTTTGGCCAATCATTTTGTCGAGTCTTGCGGTTCTAGCGGGTTGCGGAAGTAGCGGAGGCATTTCCCATATCATCCCTCCGCCGCCTACAGGCAACTTCACCAACAGCAATCTGAATGGCCTATACGTTTTTTCGGTCATTGGTTCTGACGTGAACGGATTTCCCCTGCAATTGACGGGCACGCTGACAGCGGACGGGAACGGCAACATTACGGGCGGAGCGTTCGACGTCAACAATCCCAACGGATTGGGTGTTGGAAACCTGGCTGTCGAGAGCGGAAGTACCTTTGTCGTCACCGCCGACGGACGGGGAACAGCCACCGTAAATACTGCGTCGGGAGCCTTTGGCTTTGCCTTTGTCCTTACGTCGAGTGAACACGGACTGATCACGGAATTCGACACAGGAGGCACCGGCAGCGGCACGCTCGATCTGCAAACCGCAGTGAGCCAGACTCAGGTAGCTCAGTCCTATGCCCTGAGTCTCTCCGGCTCGGATTCTAACTTGAACCCCATCGGGTCGCTGGCGGGATTCACTCTCGACGGAGCGGGTACTGTTAGCAACGGCGTGCAGGATATCAATGATTTTACGACTATCTTCCCGCAATTGACGTTCAGCGGAACCGTACTCGTCGGTGCGGCCGGGGCTCCGGGCAGTGCGCAGCTGGTGACATCGCTCGGGACGCTCACTTTTGATGTCTATTCGATTGATCCGAGTCATCTGAAGTTTATCGAAACCGACGGCGGTGCCTTCATGGTTGGCGATGCATTCCCGCAACAAACCACGATCCCAGCGGCAACCAACGTCTTTACCGTAGCCGGCATGGACCTGGTCGCAGGCTTCCCCTTCGTGGCCGGCGGCTTCATCGTAACCGACGGGAACGGAAGCGTCTCCAGCACATCGAATGAAGACATCAACGATGGCGGCACGGTAACGACGGGAATAGGATTTGCAGGGCTATATACCACAGTCGCCAATGGCCGATCCACGATGACGCTGACGGGATTCAACAATGCGTCGCTGTCGTCTACTACAACCTTTGCGGCCTATCCGACCACCAACGGACTGCAACTTCTGGAAATTGATACCAATGGCGTGACCAGCGGTGTAGCAACGGCCCAGAGCAGCACAGCCTTGGCATCTGGACAGACCTACGGATTGAACCTCACGGGCGCCAACACAAACGGCCAAGAGGATGACATCGCCCAATTCACCAACACAAACGGCAGCTTTTCTGGGCTCGTTGATTTCAATGATCAAGGCAACCTCACAGCGGCGCAGGCATTTACCGGCACCTACACCGCGGACTCGACGAACAGCGGACGAGGCTTGATTAGCTCCAATGCGTTCAACCTGATCTCATACGTCGTAGACGGTTCCACGACGATGTTCATCCAGCAGGATGCGAATCAGGTGGGAGTGGGAGTATTCCAATTGCAGAACGCAAGTGCGAAGTCGAACTTGGCGGCGAATCATTTGGCTGCATTGCGCCTGAAACCAGGCACGAAGCCTGCCAAAGGAAGCTTGAAGCGTCGCTGATTTAATGCAAGACGAAGGGCGCGGTCGTCTTCCGGACAGGCGTGCCCTTTTTACTTTGCGAGTCAGCTTTCGGAAGCACTTATCTTTGCGACAGTTGCTGTACGGGATGCGAACCAAACGATGATGCGGTAGAAAAGTAGGATTGCGAGCACGAACGCGTATTCCAGAGGCTTCTTCAAATCCGCTTTCACCAACCATGCGTAGTGGATCACTCCCACGGCAGCGCTGAAATAAATCAGGCGGTGCAGAGCTTGCCAGCGTTTGCCGCCAAGTTTTCGGATCGACCACTGGGTCGACGTGAGAGCCAAGGGAATCATCAACGCGAACGCGGTCATACCTGCGGTGATGAACTTTCGCTTGGCGATGTCAGCCAGCATTTCATGAATGTCGAAGAACTTGTCGAGCCATACCCAGGTCATGAGGTGCAACGTGCCGTAAAAGAAAGCGAACAGCCCAAACATCCGTCGCAGGCCGATCAACCAGTACTGGCGGGTCAGCTTTCGCAAGGGCGTGACGGAAAGGGTGATCAACAAGAACGTCAGCGTGCAATCGCCAGTGGTGTGCGTGATTTTCTCAATCGGGTTGGCTCCGAGCTGTCCATGGAAAGCTCCCCAAACAAGATTGGCGAGCGGGAGAAGGCATGCCAGAAAGATCGCGGGTTTGAGGTAGCGAGGCATTGAAGGAAAGTGGTCAGTGTCTAGTGTTCAGTGGTCAGCGGCTAACATTACTCCCTTTCCTTGTAGCGGCGGCACTCTGCCGGCTGTTGCGAGACCATCTTGGCCTACTGCGTGGCCGAGACCACCCCGTTAGAGCAACTGGGACGGCGGCGCTACAGAACTTCACCGATCCCTGCCGCTCGCCACTGCTCCCTAAAAATATTTTTTCAAATCCATCCCGTTGTACAGGCTCGCTACCTGATCGCCGTATCCGTTGAAGATTAGGGTGGGCCGCTTGTAGAACTCGCCCAAGCGTCGTTCGGACGCCTGGCTATGGTAGGTCGCAACGGTGGGATTCACGTTGGAATAGAAGCCATACACGGGAGGATTGGCGAGGTTCCACGTGGTTTGTGGTTCTTTGTCGGTAAAGTGAATTTTCACGATTGCCTTCGCGCTCTTGAAACCGTACTTCCATGGCACGATGATGCGGAGCGGCGCACCATCCTGATTGGGAAGGTCTTCTCCGTACATGCCGAAACACAACAAGCAAAGAGGATGCATCGCCTCATCCATCCGCAGGCCTTCCACGTACGGCCACTGAAGTACCTGACGGCGCTGACCGGGCATCTGGCTGGGATCGTAAATGGTCGTAAATTCCACGTACTTGGCTTTGCTGGTGGGATTGACGCGCTTGATCAATTCGCTGAGGGAAAAGCCAATCCAAGGCACGACAATTGACCAGCCTTCGACGCAGCGGTGGCGGTAGATCCGCTCTTCCGGTGGCGCCATCTTGAGAATCGTGTCGAGATCGAGTTCCTGTTTTTTGTCGACCATGCCGTCGATCTTGACTTTCCAGGGACGGGTGCGAAAATTCTTGGCGAGCGCAGCCGGCTCGTCTTTCTCCGTGGAGAACTCGTAGTAATTGTTGTAGCTGGCGACATCCTTAAAG
Organism: uncultured Acidobacteriaceae bacterium; assembly: GCA_963722365.1. GTDB lineage: Bacteria > Acidobacteriota > Terriglobia > Terriglobales > Acidobacteriaceae > Sulfotelmatobacter. Next base: position 309,793 of record CAVRLM010000007.1, on the reverse strand, counting down.
GGAGTGATCGTTTCGGAGGTGCTGAGCGGGCTCTTTTTAAGCCCATCGATCTTTGTTCCTGCCAGAACCGTGGAGGGCGCCATGATTTCACGCAGGCCGAATCCAGATGCAGCCGCAGCGCCCGCAATTGCCACTCGCCCCAAAAACTGGCGGCGGTTCAAATATAAGCTTCGAGGCGTAATCTCCGACGAACGAATGTTTTCCGCTTTCCTGATGAGCATTGGAACCCTTGTCCTCAATGTACGCGCTTTCGCCCCAAACGGATTTGACCCATTCCTATCTTCCACTAGATAGGACGCCGAAGGCGGAAAAAAGTTGCATGGGATCGAAGGATTCAGGGATGTAGGAACCGCGGGCTAACCCAGAACTTCGCGTACTTTTTGTGACAGGCTCTTGAGCGTGAACGGCTTCTGGAGAAAGGCAGCGTCGCGCTCGATGGTGCCTTCGCTGATAATCGCGTCCTCGGTATATCCGGAGAGATAGAGGACCTTGGTTTCAGGGCGCAACGCCGCAAGGTGCTTGATCAGTTCACGACCGCCGATACCAGGCATCACGACATCGGTAATTACAAGGTCGATCTTGCCTTGGTGTTGAGCGGCGGCAGCCAGGCCCGCCTCGCCGTTCTCCGCTTCCACAACTCGATATCCCTTGGCAGTAAGCGTGTCTCTGACCAGTTGCCGGACGGACTCTTCGTCTTCTACCAGCAGCACGGTCTCAGAACCTCCCAAGATTGCTGGCGTTGACTGCGGAGCGTGTTTCTCGGCAATCCCCTCGACGCGCGGCAAATAAATTTGAAACTTAGTGCCGCGGCCTTCTTCGCTTTGCACAAGAACATATCCGCCGCTCTGCTTGACGATGCCATAGACCGTCGAGAGGCCAAGACCAGTGCCCTTGCCTTTTTCCTTCGTGGTAAAGAAGGGCTCGAAGATGCGCGACTGGGTCTCCTTGTCCATCCCCATGCCGGTGTCACTGACGGAAAGCATGACGTACTGACCGGGCCGGATAAAGGTCTGCCCGCGTCGATGATTTTCATCGACCACGATATTCTGCGTCTGCATGGTGAGCTTTCCGCCATTCGGCATCGCGTCTTTGGCGTTGACTACAAGGTTCATCAGGATTTGTTCCAACTGCCCGGCATCGGCCCGGGTGTGCGCCGCCTCGGGCGATAGCTGTGCATCGAACTCCACGTTTTCGCCGATCAACGGCCTCAGCAAACGCTCCATGTCTTGCACGACTGCGTTGACATCGACGACTTTAAGCTCGAGCAACTGCTTGCGGCTGAAGGCAAGGAGCTGTCGTGTCAGAGTGGTGGCGCGGTCGGCGGCCTGCTGGATCGCACGTCCTTTCTCGTGCAAGGGATGATGAAAGTCGAGGCCCGCCAAAATCACTTCCGCGTAACCGCTGATCACCATTAGGAGATTATTGAAGTCGTGCGCCACGCCACCTGCTAGGCGGCCGACCGCTTCCATTTTTTGCGCCTGGCGAAATTGGTCTTCCAGCACCCTGCGGTCCGTAACGTCTTCGGCAATGGCTTCCAGTACATCGGCGGGTTCGTCCGCACTGCTGACGGCCCGGCCGCTGATGCGGACGGTGACGGAACTGCTATCTTTGCGCTTCCACTTCACTTCGATTCCATCGAGGCGTCCAGTCCGGCGAAATTCCTCAATCAAACGAGTATGTTCCTCGGCGTGCGCAAATACTTCGTTCTCTGGATCGAGCTGAAGAATTTCTTCGGCGGATTCGTAGCCGAGCATGGTGATCAGCGCCGGATTTACGTCGAGGAATCTTCCTTCGAGACTCGACCGGTAGATTCCGTATACCGAACTCTGCACCAAAGAGCGGTAGCGCGCTTCGGAACGGCGAAGAGCCTGCTCGTTCCTTTTAATTTCAACGGCACTCGCCAGCTGGCGCGCCACGAACGTCAGGATTTCTTTATCGCGCTCGCCGTACCGAATGTTCCTGGAGTACGTCTGCACTACCAACGCCCCGAAAGTATTGTTGTTGACCTTGAGCGGAACGCCCATCCAGTCCAGGGATCGCGATCCGTTGCGCGCCACCTCACCGCGATCTTCCATGGCCTGCAACACTTCGGGTGTGGCCAGCAGCGGCTGCCCGGACCGGATGAGATGGTCGGTTAGCCCGGTACCCAGCTTTTTCGGGGGAGGAGCAGAATCCTGTTCATCGACGAAATAAGGAAAGCTGAGCAGGTCGAGGGACGGATCATAGAGCGCGATGTAGAAATTGCGCGCGTACATCAGCTCATCGACGATGCTATGCACCGCGGCAAAGAACTGTTGCAGATCATGGGCGCTGCTGCTCTTTTCGGCCACTCGATAGAGCGCGGAGCTCAGGGCCTCGACACGTTTTCGGTCGGAGATATCGTGATATCCAGCGTAGAAGCCCGCCATCTTGCCATCCAGCAGAAGAGGGGCACAGGAGACGGAAACATCGAGCAGGGTTCCATCTTTCTTTCGGCGCTGCGTGTCCAGGGTGATGCGTTCGCCCTTCGCCAGCGCTTCCGTCACCCATCTGGATTCTGCTAAACGCTCTGACGGGACCACGAGATTCTCCAGCGGTTGCCCGGTGACCTCAACGGCTTCGTAGTTGAACATCCGAAGAAACGTCTCATTCGCCCATAGCACCTGATGGGCGCTGTCGGCGATGCTCAAACCATCGGGCGATGCCTGGAACATCTGCTGCAGAAATTGCAGCTGAGTTTCTGCGCTGGGCTGATCGCTTGCGGACGAAGGGGAGTATGGAGGCAGAGGGCAAGATGTCGGGGAACACGAGCCATTGGCCGGAGAAGCTGGCGTTTCCGGATGTACGAAAGCGGGTGGAGCTCCGCTCTCCAGGGCTCTTTTGAGCCGGCTGGCGCGGGAAATGTCCGCCCTTCCTGATTGGGTGACACGTTCACCCATCCGCGATTCCCCCTCGAAATACGCAGTCAAGGAATCGTAGAACGATGGGTACTAGGCCGAAAGGTTACGGGGGTAATCCCGAAATGGCTGGTGCCGAAATGGTTAACGATGGTGGGCGTGCGTGAGCACAGGTTACTTTCGCGCGTCCGGCTGATAGCTAGTGTCGATGAGCCGTCGCACAATGACTACATTGATCTCACGCACGCACAACCGGGAACGTCAGCAAGTGTAGCCCAGTGCAGGGGAAATACTTGGCAAGAGGAGTTTGCGGATGAACCGTAAAGTGGCGAGGCCTGCCTGTTTTTCGGCGGTGCAATTTTTAGTCTTCACAATTTTCGCCAAGGTCTAAGTGCCGCTAGCGCAAGAAGACAAGATCCCGTTGGTAGGACTGTTCACAGGCGCGCAGATGATGGAGCCCTTGAAACACGAGATCATCAATGTTCGGGCTTCGTATTGCGACCAAACTCGCGAGCAGGGTGACAAGCTCTGGGATTTGAACATCCGCAAGCTTACCGTCATTGATCAGGACGACCCATTTGGCAAGGTTTTGTTGGAAGTGAAGGGGCAGACGCACTCGTCCGCCCAGGGAAGCGACCGGCCCCGGACGAATGCGTCCGGGGCTACGGTTTTTTGGCCAGACTAGCGGGCCATAGCCGGCTCTTGCACGGACTTGCCGGACTTGAAGGTGGCGTAACGCTTGTTGACCTCGTCCCAGTTGATGACATTCCACCACGCGGTAAGGTATTCGGGACGGCGATTGTTATATTTCAGGTAATAGGCGTGCTCCCAAACGTCGTTGCCGAAGATGGGATATAGGCCTTGCGAGATGGGGCTGTCCTGATTGGGAGTGCTCATGATTTGCACTTCGCCGCCTGTCTTGCCGGCGAGCCAGACCCATCCGCTGCCGAATTGCTTGGTGCCGGCATCGTTGAATTTGGTTTGAAAATCTTTGAAGTTGCCGAAAGCCTTCGTGATGGCTTCAGCGATGGGGCCGGAGGGATCGCCTCCGCCTTTGGGCTTCATGATCTTCCAGAACATGGTGTGGTTGACGTGGCCTCCGCCATTGTTGCGGACGGCGGCGCGGATGTCTTCGGGAACGGCATTGAGGTCGCGAATGAGATCTTCGGCAGATTTGCCGGCCAGTTCGGGATGCTTCTCGATGGCGGCGTTCAGATTTTTCACGTAGGCACCGTGATGCATGTCGTGGTGCAGGGTCATCGTCTGCTTATCGATGATGGGTTCGAGTGCGTCATACGCATACGGTAAGGGGGGTAGTTCGTGAGCCATTGTTTTCCTCCAGGCTTTTGAGATGACGGGAAACGTCGATTCGATGCAAGGTGAATTCACTCATTATATCGCGCAGCGACTTACTTACGGCCCAGCAGGCGAATGCGGGAGGTGAAGGAGCGGCCTTGGCAACCGGTGAAGGTGGGAACGGGATGAGTGGGATCGATGGTGCTGTTCACGACGTAGGGATTGCAGCGGCCGGTGATGTCGTCGAATCCGAAGCGGAGAGCTAAGTAGTGTCCGAAAAGGTGGAAGCGTTTTTCGGGCTGCAGGTTGAGGGAGAAGTAGGTGGGAAAGCGCTGGGAGCCGGGTGCACCGATGAGTTCCTGCTGATCGTTGAAGAGGCTGAAGGGGAATCCGGTGCGGGCCTCAAGGGAGTAGGCGATTTCGAGTTTGTGGATGATGGGGAGATTGAAGAAGGGGAGGTATCCCCAGGAGAGGAAGCGATTGGGAGTATCCCAGGGATAGGGGCCGGGTTGCTGCGGGCTGAGGATGGGATTGTCGACGTTGAAGTCGAGGGCCTGGTTGGAGCGAGCGCTGGAGCGGGTGTAGGAGCCCATCAGCGTGAAGTTTTCGTGGAAGTTGTGGCGAAGGCTGATTTGGAAGGCGGAGTAGTGATCTTGACGAGTGTTCTCAAGGATATAGTTTCCGGCTGCGGTGTTGTTGGGAGTGTCGTAGACGAATCCGTTATTGCCGCGGCGCTGGAGGAATTCGGCTTTCAGGTAGATGGCCGCGGGGAGCTTCTTTTCGAGGCCGATGCTCCAGTTGAGCAAGCGCGGGAATTCCAGAGAGTTGTTGTTGACGGAGAAAGTTGTGCTGATGGGACCGGTCGTGGTGATGCAGTTGGCGGTGCAGGTTGGGTCCGGTGTGGAGAAGAAAGTGTCCTGACGCGTGCCGGCGTAGGGGCGAGCGATTAGGAAGATGGGGGTTGCGTCGTAGACGATGCCGATGCCTGCGGAGAGTTTGGTGTTTCCGGAATTATCGAGCACATAGGTGCCGGCGAAGCGGGGAGAGAAGACGGTGTGGTGGATAGTGTTGTCCCAGTCGAGGCGGATGCCGGGCTCGATGAGCAGGCGGTCGGTAAGGGCCCAACGATCTTCGGCGTAGGCGCTAAGTTCGGTGTTGAGTTGCTCGTGCACTTGTCCGCCGCCAAAGGTGGAGTAGCGGGTGCAGGGGAAGGCGCTGTCCTGCGGGGCGTTGAGGCAAGTCACGCCGGTGGGTAATGAGGTCTGGGCTTCGGTAAGAAATGAGATGGGTTGGCGCGCGAAGGTTGAGTCGTAGTCGATGCGGTCGAGATCAAGTCCGACTTTGAAGTCGTGGCGGCCGTGCCACTGGTGCGAGGGAAGAAACAGGTTGTTAAAAAATTGCCAGCGGCTGGCATGAGTTTCGTCGCCAAGATAGTAACTGCCGCCGGTGGTGTCCGGATTGACAGTGTAAGGAAGAGTTCCGTAGGGAGTGAGATGGACGTTGTATTGATCGAAGGCGAATCCGGTTTCGAGAAGTTGGCCGCCGGCGAAGTAGTGCTGATCTTTGAGGCTGGCGACGTAGGCGGATTCAACGTCTCTGGGATTCGAGAGTTGGGGGCTTAGGGGTGAGAGGAACGCGTACTGATTGTCGAGGTGATTCAGCAGAAAACTGGCAGTCAGAATGTTGCGGTTGGTGAGGTTGGTCTGCACCTTAGAGAGATTCGCGAGACGCAGAATGTGGGAGTTGTCGGCGCCGACGGGGAGCTCGGTGAACACAAGGTTGTCAGACGCTCCGTCGAAAGCGTCATAGAACCACGCCTTTCCTTTCTCGATGGGGCCAGAAAAGGTAAAGCGCGGGACAAACTGGTCATAGCGCCACCCGTGTTTGTTCTGGATGGAAGGGATAAAGTTTGTGGCGGTGAAGCGGAAGTGGTCGTCGCCGATGCCGGTGTTGAGGCTTAGAACGCCGCCCGATCCTTTGCCGGACTCGGCGGGCTCGCGCGAGGGCGTGACCTCAATGGAGCGGAAGGCGTCGGTACTGACGTGGACGAGGAGTTGCCCGTTGGCAGGTTGAGTGACGTTGAACCCGTCGAACAAGGTGAGGGTCTGATAGGTTTGGGCTCCAGCGATGTGGGGTTGGCCCGTTTGGTCCTGCACGACGCCAGGGATGAAATTCAGGGCGTTGCGATAGTCGTGCGTGCCGGGATAGACGATGTTGATGACTTCAATACCGCTGATCGTTTCCTGTGCAGACACTTGGCCGGGGTCGATGGCGGGAGGCGATTCGTGCACATCGACGACTTCACGGACTTCCTGCTGGTGGGAGATGGAAACATCGATCGTGGATGTCGAAGTGATTGCGACGCTGGGCTGCTCGACCGCGTAGAAGCCCTCCTTTTCGACGCGGAGATGATATTGGCCAGCGGGAAGCGTTGGGAACTGGCAACGTCCGGTGAGATAGGTCAGGCAATGGACGGGCGGCTGCGGTGGCGATTGGAGAGTGACGCGGGCTGAAGCGACGGCGATGCCGTTTTCGTCGGTGACGATGATGGTAGGCGAGGTGGTGGACTGGGCTGCGGCGGTAAGGGAGAAAACGAGCGTAAGCAGAAGAGCGCGCATGCCGGTCAGGGCCATTTTACGGTCGGGCAGGACTGTTGGTTCGATGTCTGATCTCAGGCTCGGGTTTTGTCGGATACGGCCGCTTTTCTGTGTTTTCCGAGGATGGAACGTATTCTCAAACGCCCGAACCTGCGATACACTACCGAAACCCGCTCCGGAGATTCTCAAATGGCTTTTCTAAGTTCCCGGCAAGCCCTGCAACTTGCCGCCGATTTCGCTTTTACCGCCGAATATATACGAGAGACCAACGCTGAGTTTCGGGCCCAGGCAAGTTTTTACGAGATGGCGAGCCGCGCCGCTCTTTTGAAAGCTCACTTGATCGCAAGGGATGAAGAGATGCGTCCGAGCTTCGGCGAAAGTTTCCGGCGTGCGGTGTACGCGGTGGCTTGAATTATCCCTCCGGACCTCCTACTAAAGCGCTGCGCCGCCTGGAATAAAGAGGTACAAGCAACATCGCCCGCCGCGAACCGTGCTCTCGTCGGTCTGCCGCATACGCGAGTTTCCTTTAGAATCTTTGCGCTGATCTACTTGCAACCTCTGGTTGTTGGCTGCCTTCTGAACCAACTTGAGAAAAACTAACGACAGGCTATTGCGGGTCATCGCGCTATTCAAATTTTTGAAGGCTGCAAGCTTGATTGCGCTCGGCATCGGAGCGTTCAAGTTACTGCACAAAGATTTGGGTGGATTCCTGGAACACTGGACGATGGCGTTGGGGCTTGATCCGGGGAACCGCTTCGTGGATGCCGCGCTCGGAAAAGCATCTAATCTGAGTCCGGAACAGATCAAGAAACTGGGATTGGGAAGCTTCTTGTATGCTGCGCTGTTTCTGGCCGAGGGGACGGGCCTCTGGCTGCTGAAGAGGTGGGGAGAGTGGTTGACGGTGATCATCACCGGCAGTCTGGTGCCGGTGGAGATTTATGAGATTTACCGGCATCCAAGTGTGGTGAAAGTCGCGGTGCTGGTGGTGAATGTTGGGGTGGTGGGATATTTGATCCACCACATCCGTAGCAAGGATGCGGTGTGATGTGTGCTAGCGGCGGTCGCAGCTAAGCTTTGCTCGGCCTGTCTGCGTCAAAAACCCGGACCCCACACAACTAGATCATGCTCTGGAGGCCAGATATTCGCAAACGCGAAGAATGGTGTCACGCTGACCGTCATTTAGGGTAAGGAATTCGAAACCGTAACGAAGCCCCTGGCGGTAGCGGACGATGGCTCGCACTTTGATGGGATAGGGCGTAAGGGGTAAAGGTATTTCGAGAGTGACGATTTCGCCGGGTTCGAGGCTGCCGGTAAGAGTTGCGCCGATGCCGTCCTGACCCATTTCGGTGGAGCGGCCCCAGCAGGCGCGGAACTCGCCCGCCTGAAACATTTTGACTTGCAGGCGCACGTCGATACTAAAGCGAGGGAAACGGCGGGTGAAGGTGACCTTGCCCGCAGGCTGATTGGCGGGCAGGCGCGTACCGCTGCCACTGTCGGCACCGGCGGCGGCAGCGCGCGCTTTGGCCTCTTTAGCCATTCGGGTTTTTCCTTTCAACCGTGTGCTTCAAACCTTATTTCCCCTTGGACCTTCTTCCCTCAAAACTTGCTGAACCATCAAGGCTAGTTTCCATGCAGAGGATAGCCGGGTTCCAGCGGCAATTTACCGGCGACCTTAACGACGGCGACGCTGCTGTTGATGGCATAGACGTCGACGACGCCAATGGCACCGGGAATGGAAGCGACTTTGTTCACCAGGTCTTCATCGGAATCGACGACCATGACGGCGGGATGACCCGCACGTCCATGATTTGCGGTAGTAATAAGATCCTTCACTTGCGATTCCGGCAGTTCATAGATTTTTTCCAGGAGGACCTTCATTTCGGGGGCGGATGGGTTGCGCATGATGAAGGTGACCGACTTGCCGTCAGGCCAATGGTTATTCTGGCCTTTGCAAACCTTGACGAGGTCGGGCAGTGTAATAGCGGATACGGAGTTGGCCTTGTTGGAGACCACCGCGAGATCGCGCGCGACCGCCAGCGATGCGCTGGTCGCGAGCAGGAAACACACAGTTAGAGTTCTACGGTGGAACACACGCTTTCTCCCGCGAAGCGGAATGGGCCCTGCAATCGATTTTCGTGCATCTAGGGTGGTGACTCAACGTAACTAAGGTCATGTATCCATGGGGTCGGGGAAAAACGGAGTGAGAAGGAAAGGGGCGGGGTTGCTGAGGGCGTGGTTGAGGGATTACGCTGCCTCAGGTTTGCCCGAAGGATTGCCGTGCAAGGAGATATCGTCGAGAAGGCGGTTGATCTCCTTCACGAGCGCGAGCAGCTTATCCGGATCTTGTTCGGATGCAGCTTGAGCGCAGAGTTCTTTCCACCGTTCGGTGCGTTCGTCTGGCATGGCACACCTCCGAATCTGAGCATCACCTGGGACGAGTGATGCAGAAGCGAAGAATAGCCAAGGGCAAAAACTCTTTCAAGTAAAGAATCGTTGGTACGGTAAAGCACAAACGTTGATGGGCTAGGGCATGAATACTCCCATAACGATATGCCGAAATCTCTCATCCGTGGCTGTTATGGCCATCGAGTCGAGCGGCGTCCGCTATCCGCTGTTCCCGTCATTTTTTCCAAGTTCGCGGGCGCCGAAGTTTTCTTGTCCGGAAGGGACTTATCGCCTTGAAAGCCGAGGCCTTGTTCCAACTGGGACATGAGAGCGCGAAGGTTTTCCTCGCCGGTATCAAGCACTTTGCGCATTTCCGCGCTGGCCGTCATGGCTTGCTCGAAGGCCGCGCGAGCCTTAGTAAGCAGCGGAAGGTGCTCGAGAAATGCAGAGGCGTTCGTCGTGAACTCACTCACCGCCTCGGTGTACATCTTGAGGCTGGAGGAGGGCAGAGGCGACCGGGTCGGTTTGGCGGGAATGTTCGGTGAGACGGCCGCGATGTTGTCGTTCTCGGACTCGTCGTCTCTGAGAGACTGAACCAACGCGTCGCCGAGCGACGGGAGGTCTGGGGCGTTCCTGGATGCGGGATCGGGTTGTGTGCCGATCCCATCAAGTTTTTTCCACATTCGTTTACTCCTTTGTATTTTCAAGACCGACGGAAGTGGTGGTATCCGGAATTCCATTTCACTGCCGTACCGATTCACCTTCAACGGTTGCTATGCTTTCATTCTGGCCGATCGTCTCGCAGGCTCAAGTCTTTCTGCAATTGGGGTCGTAACTTGCTAGTTAAGGGGTCGCGGCTTTGCGGCGGTCATGAGAATTCTTGCGCCGCTCCGGCGGCAGGTTGCGTCCGGTAAGGATCGCGGTCGCCCTGTTGCGGAGACGCTGAGTGCACTGATGAATTGCGGATTGAAGATCATGAAGAATCGACTTCACTCCGGCAGAATCCTCGGCAGCTATGGCTTCGGTACAAAGTTTCCGGATGCGGTCATCGAGCCGACGAGCGCGCAAACTCATAAAAACAATCCAATTGTCAAAATATGACTCACTTTTGGATATCACAATTCAGAAGGGAATTCCCTACCCTGCATGCCGTAGAGGAGTGCCGACAGCTGGACTTGCTGCAAACGCCGCAACCTCCCGTCGGAGGCTCTTCATCCAACTCTGGTCAAGGTCAGGCCTCGATTGCGCGTAGACCGGCTCGTGGGAGCAACAGGCGGGGTTAAGCCAGTTTGGAAGCCCAACTTTTTCGTCGTTTCAAGGGGTTGGCAAGTTCAAGGCGATAAGGTAGGCTATGCCTTCCCGTTGCGAGGATCAGATCCCCTATGACAAATCGTGTCAGCTACGCCCCACAAGATTTTCAAAAAATGTGCAAGCAGGCAGAACGAGACCTCGAGTCAAAAAAGCTTGTGGTTCTGATGGAGCGCGTGAAGAGGCAAATCGCGGAGCGGGAAAATCCCGACGAGAGGTTGCAGAGTGCCAGCGACACGACGCGCGAAGCCATGCGGCTGCCCAGCCGCTCCGCTCCGTTTGAGAGGTGACTGCCACAACGATTTTCCTGCGATTCAATTTTCGGATAAGGCAGAGGAAAACTTTTCTATTTCCAGCATTTAGTTTTGCGCTAGAATGAGCGCTACTTTCTTGGCTGACTCGCTTCCCGCGATTCGGCCATGTGCCTTCCCCCAGGAGGTAGTAGATGTACCGGCCCTACACGAGTCCTTCAGTGGACTCTCGTCCGTTTCGCGACGTGGAATCTCAGCTTCGCGACCTCACGCAGGATTTTCAAACCTCTTTCAACACAGGAAACTACGATCAAGCCGCCGGGCTGTTCGCGAGTGACGGCGTGCTGATGGCGCCGCAGTATGAAGCGGCCTACGGTCAAAAGGCGGTGGAACGACTGCTGCGCCAATTGGGCGAGGCAGGATATGGAGATTTGCGCCTGGAGACGACCCGGGTAGAACATTCGGGCGACATGGCGATGGAAGTCGGACGTTTTTCTGTCATTGTGCACCGAGCCGACGGGACTTTGATGCCAGAGCACGGGAAGTACGTAAAAGTTTGGCGCCGGCTGGGAGTGTGGCGATTGATGGCGGACTGCTGGAGCCGGACGGTGCTTGTGGTGGATGAGCGCGCGGCTTGAGTTTGAGCTGAGAGAACCGAGCTCTTACCAGTGCGGAATCCAGATCTGTACTTGTGAGGCGTGAAGCACGGCGGTACGGTCGAGTGATGATTCGGGTACAAACGATGCCTGCGGCGAGGTGTGCCACGGAACCGGCGAAGATGGCCGATCCGGGGCAGTATTGTCCGAACTGCTCGGCACAGTTGCGGGAGAGCCGTTGTAAATTGAAATGTCCGCAGTGCGGGTTTTATTTGAGTTGCTCGGATTTTTATTGAAAAGAGCGGTCAGCGATCAGCCGTCAGCTTTCATGTCGCGTCGTTGCGATCGAACGGCTCCGAAGTTGCAAGCTTCAGGGGCTAAAGCCCATACACATTCCATACGCTTTACGCGGCCCTAAAGGGCCGCTCTTCCACGGTGTTGCAGGTGTCGTTTGTGTGCAGAGGTCCGGCGGGTGTGCTTTCGCCATAACGATTCCTTGTCCTGACAGGTTTGCTGGGTTGCGTCTACAATTGGGCGAGTTGAAGAAATCATAACTAGGAGAGAATCATGCAACGGAAGGCTAGTGCGGTTTGGAAGGGTGGGTTGAAGGATGGGAAGGGATCGATTTCGGCGCCGGGTGGGGTGCTGAACAATACTCCGTATTCATTTACGACGCGGTTTGAGAATGCTCCCGGTACGAATCCTGAAGAGTTGATTGCGGCGGCGCATGCGGGATGCTTTTCCATGGCGTTGTCAGCCCAGTTGGGCGGAGCAAATCTGACGCCGGAGAGCATTTCGACTTCGGTCACGCTTTCGCTGGATAAGCTGGATTCCGGTTGGACGATTACGGCGAGTCACATCGATGTTGTGGGGAAGGTTCCGGGTGCGGATGCGGCGACGTTTCAGAAGTATGCGGAGGCGGCGGAGAAGGGGTGCCCGGTGTCGAAGGTCCTGAACGCGAAGATTTCGATGACCGCGAAGCTGGAGTAGATCGGCTTCCGGACTGCAAGAGCATTAACCACGAAGGGCACCCTTCGACTTCGCTCGGGGCAGGCTTCGTATCCCGAAGGAAAGCTTGGCTCGGGTGGTTTGACAGGCGGCGGCGCGTCTGTAGAATAGAGGGGTAAGTCTTCCTGACACGGCGACGTTGGGTCGCCGCTGCAATGAAAGTCCACTTGCCATCGTGGCGGAATTGGCAGACGCGCATGGTTCAGGTCCATGTACTCGCAAGGGTGTGGGGGTTCGAGTCCCTTCGATGGCACCATTGATTTTCTTTTGAGTTTTCTTGCGCCCCTTCGGGGCTTCCACAATATTTTCAACCGGTTACCCACGGCTTACGCCGTGGGCTGCATTCTTGCGCCGCTTCGCGGCTGCCAGGTTAACCGCAGCGGCCGAGCCCTCGGGGAAGCAGGTTCCTCCACTACGCTTGCTTATCGCTGCGCTTCGGTAGGAATAACATTGGGAGTGGAATATCTGTCTTAAACGTGAAAAAGGCGATCTCTTACGAGATCGCCTTTTTGCAATAAGGGGATGGTCTACAGCGGCTGGACGTTCTCAGCTTGCCAGCCCTTGGGGCCCTTGGTCACGTCGAACTGCACGGTTTGGCCCTCTTGCAGGCTGCGGAAGCCGCCTGCTTGAATTGCCGAGAAATGCACGAAAACATCTTCGCCGGACTGGCGGCTGATGAAGCCGTAGCCCTTCGCGTCGTTAAACCACTTTACTGTTCCTTGTTCTGCCATGGTGTTAGGTGTTCCTTTATTTGTAAATCGATTTTACGTAGAGAGATTCGGAAGTACTACGAGAGGTTACTGGCTGTTGAGGCGAGAACTGCTCACGTCCGACTCGGACAACGTACATATGCATGGTACGCGGAATGGCGCAGAATAGCAAGGGGAACCGTAACGGGGCGAGACCGAGGCTTGAGAACGGCGAGAGTGCCGCAGCCTTGTGTAGAGCGTGCGTGTGCGTGAGATGATTCCCTCTGCCTGAACAACGGCTGCCGTCAGCATGACCCCGAACATCCGTTTCAGGGGGAGCGGAGTGAGAGCAAACAGCGTATACTTGAATCACTTAACCTCGAAGACTCAGGCCCTATTTGCGCCTTCGCGATTGAGAGATCGAGAGGCGTCTTTCTGTAGTGGTGTGTGCCCTAAACTGTTTGCTCTGGGCAGCGGTTTAATCCCAGGACGTGTTTGTGATAAACCCTTCGGGTGTTGCGATCACGATCGCCAGCGGGTCCTACAAGAGTCTTAGCAGAAGCAATGCTTCATCAACCTGCCCGAATGACAGGAGTGCAATATGTCCGGAGTGAATGGCGACAAATCGAGATTTAACCGCGTACGTCGACAGAACATTGCAAAGCGTATGCGTAATCGGTTGCTGCTGAAGAATGCGGTGCCACCGGCGAAGGCAACCGCGAGTTCTGCGTTGAAGCCGGCGAAGCCCTAATCGTGCCATTGATCGCGACCGAGTTATTGGCCGTGAGTGAGTGATTGAGAGAGGAAATGCGATGAAGAATCTGTATGTAGGTAATCTGCCCCACAGCACAACCGAGTCCGAGTTGCGGACGGTGTTTGAAGCACACGGCGCGGTGGAAAAAGTAAGCATCGTGACCGACCGCGAAACGGGACGCGCTCGCGGGTTCGGATTTGTGGAAATGACGAATGCCGCTGAAGCTGACAAAGCGGTCGCGGCATTGAACGGAACGGAGCTTGGTGGACGCGCTTTGAAGATCAATGAGGCGCAGCCAAAGGCAGACCGTCCGCGGGGCGGTGGTGGAGGCGGCGGCGGGAAGAGATTTGGCGGCGGCGGTGGTGGCGGTGGCGGACGCGGCCGGGACGATTATCAGGGACACGCACGCCAGCCGCGCGAACCGCGCTGGTAGTTTTCTTGTTTTCGGAAGGCAGCTGGACGCGTGGGTGTGCGATCCGGCAACGCAAGCAATAAAACCAAGGAGGAATTGTGAATGCCACGAGGAAGATCGACGTTTACTAAACGCCAGAAGGAACAGACGCGACAACAGAAACAGCGCGACAAGGCAGAGCGCAGGGTACAGCGCAAGCAGGACAAGCCGGAGGGCGCGGTTGTCGACGAGATGCAGGAACTGAGGGAACATGCCCAGGCGCAGGCTGCGCTTTTCCGCATTGGGGCTGAGGATGAGCCTGGGGCGGAAGTGTTTATTCCGGGCGTTGGCAAACTGGAACGCTAAGTAAGACGTTGGAAGAATCGCCGGGGCTAGCTCAAGCTCCGGCGATTTTTGTTTTGCGAAGCATCTCTGGGCTAGCCCCCAAAAACCTTAGCTCAGCGAAAAGGCTTAGACAAAGACCTCGCCGGGCAGGGCAGTCAGCGTGCGCGAGGCCAGCGTGTTCTGGATGAGACGCTTGGGCTGCGCCGCGCCGGACGAATCCATCTGCATGCGTTCGATGCGCAGTTTCAGAGTGCGCTCGATGTTGCGGAGTTCCACGACTTCGACACCTGCTGCCAGAGTAGTGGCGCGGCCGGTGGAACCGGCACGCCCGGTACGACCAACCCGGTGAATGAAGTCCTCCGCGATCTTGGGCACGTCATAGTTGACGACATGAGCGACGTCGTCGCAATGCAGGCCGCGAGAGGCGATATCGGTGGCCACCAGTACCTGGAAGCGGCCTTCCTGAAATCCGTTGAGAGCGCCGTTGCGTTGTGACTGCGAGCGATCGCCGTGAATCACGGTGGCGGTGAAGCCGTCGCGAGCCAACTCTTGCGCCAGTCGTTGAGCCCCGCGCTTGGTGCGGGTGAAGATCAGAGTCTGACCTTTCTCGGCGTAGAGAAGTTGGCGGAGCACGTCGAGCTTTTCGCCGGGTCGCACTTCGTAGGCTTTCAGTTCCACGCTCTCGGCGGGCTTCAGAACCGATCCCAAGGCTACGCGCACGGGATCGCGCATGTATTCATGCACGAGCCCGGCAACGGACTGCTCCAGGGTGGCGGAGAAGCACAGCGTCTGCCGGTTCTTAGGCAGCACGGCGAGGATGCGTCGGATGGCGGGAAGGAATCCCATGTCGAGCATGCGGTCGGCTTCGTCGAGCACGAGCATCTTGATCTGACGCAGGTCGGCGAATCGGCGATCGGTGAGGTCCTGCAAGCGCCCTGGGGTCGCGATGATGAGCGACGATCCGGCGCGGAGGCCTTGAATCTGGGTCTTTTCGGAGACGCCGCCGATAACGAGCGCGGCTTTAGGCATGCCCTTGCTGCGAAGCTGTTCGTATTGTTCGTGAACCTGCATTGCCAGTTCGCGCGTGGGCAAAAGCACCAGCGCGTTGGCCTGGCCCGAGAGCTCTTTGCGAAGCATTTCGATGACTGGGATCAGGAATGCAAGGGTTTTGCCGGTGCCGGTCTGGGCGGTGCCGATTACATCTTTTCCCTCGAGAGCGGGCTCAATGGCGCGCTCCTGAATCGGGGTTAAGGTGATGAATTGCGCTGCCGCGAGCTTCTGCTGCAAAGCCGCAGACAAGGGCAGTTCGGTAAATGTGGTCATTCTAGGTTGTTTCTTTCTGGAGGGGCCCGTTCAAATACACGTCGATCCACTGAGATACACGTGAAGCTTCGATGCCGCTCTCAATTGTCTTTGAATTCACGCTGGAACTAAACGGCGGGCAGGAAAGGCGGAGATGAATCTGATCCAACGAGGGACCACCGCGTCACGAGCAAACCGTGGCAAAAGCGTCAAAAAGAGTATAGCACAGAGAAATTCTTGATGTGGTCACTTGGGTAAGAGAGATGACGAGTTAGATTCCTGTGAAAATTCCGACTCGTATACCGTGAAAGGAAGGGATGCACGCATCTAACTTCGCAGACTCGTGTTTACAGGATAGTCGGTAGCCTACCAAACCCAATTAATGGCACAAACCAAACTCGCTTGCTTCTGGCATGGCCCAGACCTTGGCCGGGATACCCGCGCCGCGGTTTCTCTCCACGGGCACACGAGCTGTTCCAAAGAGAGTCTTCAGCTAATCCCGGAGTTGGCGCGCCGGGCGCCAATGCTGCATGAGGCATTGGAAAAGCAATGCCGAAGATCAACGATTCCAGTGGATTTTTCGCGGGCGTACTGGACTCCGCCGCTGAGTCCGAGGCTTGCCTACGAGACGGAAAAAGATCAGATCGAGAATACGCTGGGACTGAACAGCCTGATCTCGCTCACCGACCACGACACGATTGAAGCGCCGCTGCTGCTGCGCACGGTGGCGGAGACGGCGAAGACCCCGATTTCACTCGAGTGGAGCGTGCCCTTTGGGGGAACGATTTTTCACCTGGGTGTGCACAATCTGCCACGTGAGCAGGGGTGCGAAATCATGCAGAATCTGGCCGCATATACGGGCAATCCGAACGACGGGCGCTTGTGTGAACTGCTGGCCATGCTTGATGCGCTTCCGGATGTGCTCGTCGTGTTCAACCATCCGCTATGGACGCAGACGTGCGTGGGCGTTCATCGGGACGCGCAGGCCTCGGACAAGTTTTTGAACTGTGCCACGAAGTTTCTACATGCGTTCGAAATCAACGCGACTCGCAGCGCCAAAGAGAATGATCGCGTGGTGAAGCTTGCAGAGCAATACGGTCGCCCTCTAGTCTCGGGCGGCGACAGGCATGGATGCATGGCCAGTGGGGCGCTGAATCTGACGGCGGCAGAAACCTTTGGCGAGTTTGTGAGCGAGATTCGGCAGAAGCAATCGAGTCACGTGCTGTTGATGCCGCAGTACACTGAGCCTGTGAGTATTCGCACGACGCGGACGCTGCTGGATGTAATTCGCAACTATCCGGAAAATCCGGTCGGGTTTCGGCGGTGGGATGAGCGGATTTTCCACCCCGACGCGAATGGGGGCGCGGATCGTCCGATTTCCTCGTTGTGGAATGGGCCGCCCGAGTATGTGGAACAGATTTTGGGAACCGTCCGGTTACTAGAGAATGCGACCGTGCAACGCGTGATGGAGTTACTGTTCCGACGGGGAAGAGTCAAGGATGTGGATCTTGCGATCGCGGGTGAGGTCGCTGCGGGAGAGGCGGTTCCCGTCGAAGTTGTTTCCTCTGAGGCGCTGACGTAATGAGAGAAAGATTGCGAGTCGCGTTATTTTCTTGCGTCTACTACGAAGTGGATGGCGTGGCCGAGACCAGCCGGCAATTCGAGTCGTTTGCGCAGCGGCAGCAGTTGCCATTCCTCATGGTGCATGCGGGGCCGCAGGATGAGGTCACGACCGAAGGTTCAGTGACGCGGTTGCAGTTTCAGCGTAGTCCCATGAAGTTTCCGCTGGACCGGGCGCATGACTACGACCTGCTCTTTCTCCGACATTATCGGAAGCTGGAACCATTGTTGCGACAGTTCTGCCCTGACGTGGTGCAGATTACGGGGCCGAGTGATGTGGGAACGCTGGGGGCTTACGTCGCGCACAAGATGAGAATTCCACTGGCAGCCTCGTGGCAGACCAACCTGCATCAATACGCGAGACGCCGGGTAGCGGCTGGCGTTTCGTTTCTGCCAAACGACGTTGGTGCAAAAATGGCGGAACTGGCGGAGCGGTTGAGTTTTCGTGCCTCGGCGCGGTTCTACAAGATTCCGTGGCTGTTGTTTGCTCCGAATCAAGAGATGATCCAGGTGCTGGAGGCGGCGACGGGAAAACCCTGCTACTTGATGTCGCATGCCGTGGATACGACGGTATTCACTCTTGAACTTCGCACGCGGAGGGACGGTCCGTTCCGCATTGGGTATGTGGGGCGGCTTACGACGGAAAAGAGTGTTCGGTCGTTAGCGCTGCTGGAGCAGGCGTTGTTCAACCGCGGGCATCACGACTTTCAGTTTGTAATTGTTGGGGAAGGTGCGGAGCAGGAATGGCTGCGGAACAATATGCGGCGTGCTGAATTTACAGGGGTGCTGCGAGGGCCGGAACTCTCACGGACATTCGCGGACTTCGATGTGCTGGCGTTTCCCTCGGAGACCGACACGTTTGGGCTGGTGGTGCTCGAGGCATTTGCTTCGGGAGTACCGGCGGTGGTGACTGATCGTGGGGGGCCGCAGTTTTCGGTACGTCACGGGAGCAGCGGATTCATCGCGCGCGATTTCGAAGAGTTTGTGAGTTACACGGCGCGATTGATGGAGCAACCGGGTTTGCTTGCATCGATGCGAGCGGCGGCGCGGACGCAGGCTTTAGAGACTTCCTGGGATCAGATTTTCGAGGGAATGTATGAAGCCTATGCACGGTGCCTGTCGAGCGTGGCGGTTCAGAGCCATAATGTTTTAGATGTCGCCACGACCAGAGTGTAGTGTAGGGGGAGTTTCCCCAGGGGCGAACGCCCTGGTCCATTCTTGACTCTTACCGCGCGGCTGAAGCCGTGCCCTTCCAACAATCGTTGAAGCTTCCCAAATACGTTGACCCGCTGAGAACGCCTTCCGGCGCATCTATGAAACCAGTAACTTTGCGTGGATGGGAACGGGCCGCGTGCTTGCCTGCAAAGGTGCTAGGCAAGGGGCTTGAAATGGGGCACAATCAGGGCGGTACGGAGGGTCGGGGAATTTGAAGATTTCGCAAAAAGGACTGTACGCGCTGCAGGCGATGATGACGCTGGCCCGTCGGCACGATCAAGGTGCGATCAAGATTCGGGAGATTGCGGCGGAGAGCGATTTGCCGGAGAAGTTCCTGGAACTGATCCTGCTGGAGTTGAAGAATGCGCGCATTGTCGACAGCGTGCGGGGCGCAAGAGGCGGGTACCAGTTGCGGCGCGATCCTTCGGAGATTCCGTTGAGCGACATTATCCGGCTGGTAGATGGTCCGCTGGCGCCGATGGGAGATGCCGAGCAGTTGCGCGGACTGATCGACAAGGACGCAGACCACCGGGCGCTGTATGAAGTGTTCCTGGCAGTGCGCGACGCGGCGGCGAAGATCCTGGAGCATACGACCGTGGCCGACCTGATCGCTGACGGCAAACCTAGAAAAGGCGCCGTTGCGAAGAGCGCCACGGGAACCGCGAAAAAGAAAGCGGGGGCGTAGCGTGCCCGCAGTAGCAGGAATCCTCCTTTCGGGGTGCGTCCCACCCTAGTGCATCGACACGCGGTAGACGGTCACCGAATAGGGGTTAAATTTCGCCGGAATCTTTCCCGCCTTCACTTCCGCAGTGGAATATTTCGGGGCGACATTTTTCGGCTGGTCCAGACTGTTTTCCGCGTTCGGGTCAGCGCTTTCCAGGGTTGTTACCTTTGCCGTCCCAGACACACTGACTCCGCTTAAGTTGATTTCTGCGACTCTCGCAGACGAGGTGACGTTGATTGCTTTGACGATCACTTCATGGGTGCGGTCGTCGAGCGAAGCGCTGGTGTAGAGTCCGCCCTCCGCCTGAGGGGTGACAGGCACAATTCGTGTTCCCACGTTGTTGGCAAATACGCTCTGGACATAGTAATTCGGAGTGCCGTAGGAGCGCAGGTTGTCGAACCAGATGGCATCGGGCGTCCATTGCCAGGCGTCCACGTGAGCGAGCAGAGGAGCGTAGGATGCCATGCGGACAACATCAGCATTGCGCTCCAGCCCGGTCATGTAGGCAGCTTCTGCAATGGCGGAATTCCAGTTGTTGTGGTTGTCGGGCTTTGCCACGCCGGAGGTCTGGGCGGCGTATTCTCCCGCGAACACTTTGGGTCCCGACCGGTCGTAGTGGTCATAGCGTCCCGTGTTGGTGAGGAACCACTGGGGATTCATGTAGTAGTGTTCGTCCACGATGTCGGCTTTCAGCGTGCGCCAGTTGGACCACAGAAACTCGAATTGGTCTCCGGAGGGTGCCGGGCCGGCGGCGACGACGAGGTTGATCTCAGGACATTTCGCTTTGAGAGCCGCCGCGAATAATTTGTAGCGCTCGACATAGGGTTGTCCCCACTGCTCGTTGCCAACTCCGATCATCGTTAAGTGAAATGGTGACGGATGGCCCATCGACGCGCGCAGCTTTCCCCAGGGTGAAGTGACTGGGCCGTTGGCGAATTCGATCAGGTCGAGCGCGTCTTGAATGTATTCCTTGGTATCGCTCAATTGCGCGAGTTCGCCGGAGTTGAACTGGCAGGCCATGCCGCAATTGAGAATCGGCAGGGGACTCGCGCCAATATCTTCGGCGAGTTGGAAATATTCATAGAAGCCGAGCCCGAAGGACTGGAAATAGTCGGGCGCGGGCCGGTGGTCGAATTCATCATTCCAGCGGTTGACGATGGTTTGACGTTCGGCAATGTCGCCGACTGTGGTCTTCCAGCGATAGCGATTCACCAGCCGCCGGCCTTCCACGATGCATCCTCCGGGGAAACGGATGAATCCGGGGTGCATGTCTGCCAAGAGTTGAACCAGGTCTTTGCGCAATCCGTTGGGACGGCTCTTCCATGTGTCAACGGGGAATAGGGAGATCATATCGAGATCGACGTCTCCCTTCTCGTCGAGAAACAAATTGAAGTGAGCACGCTGGGCGGTGGCGTTGGTGCGTATGACAGTCTCGTAGCGTTTCCATTCGCGGTTGAAGCCAGCGAGCGTTCCGGTTCCAATTTCGCGGCCGCTCTCGTCAGTGATGGTGGCCCTCACGGCTTTCGGTCCCGCGGTGCGGACATAGGCGGAGAAGCGATACTCAGCTCCGCTTTCTATTCCAATGCCGCGAAAGCCGGAATTCCACAAGCCGAAGCCCGGCTCGTAGGCGCGGACCCTCAGGTAGTGGGGATTGGTGGCGTTGAGCGCGCCTTCGGTGCGGATGTCGAGTTCTCCCTTCGTACTGCCCAGCTCTCCTTTGGGAGTAATCGGAAGGTTGGCGTGCCATCCGGTGAGAGGTTGGTCGAATTCGAAGGAGCGGTTCTTGATGCGTTCAGGATAGAGTCCGCCGTCGGCGGCAAAGTTAATGTCTTCGAAGAAAATGCCGAACATCGTAGGAGAGATAGATGCTCCGGGATGGGCGGCATCGACCGCGATCACGGTTGGACTCGGCTGATCTTGGCCTGTTGTGAGGAGAGGCGAGAGAACGAGGGCGAGTAGCGGGAGAGAATATTTTGGGAGCATATGATTCGGGAGAATTCTAACGCTAGGCGAGCGACCGCGCGCAAATTTGAAGTCAATTGACAAATCTGTGCTCCATTAGGGAGTGAGTGGTCATGCTTCAAAATATGAAACGCCTTGTCTGGCGCGGGAAGTGCGTGATTTTCACAAATCCGAAGTCGAGTGGCGGCCGGCAGCTTGTATTGACCTCAATGAATACATCATGCGCAAACTCGGGTCTGATGCGGCGTTTGCGAGAGACTTGTTGCGTGGTTGCACCAAATCCGGTCACCGGCTTGTGGACGGGCTGCACCCGATTGAAAACACGTGTACTTACAAACGCGTAATTTTCGTTGACGAAAAAAATAGAAGGAGTACAACAGGATCGTTCTTTGACAGCTTCTTAAGTTTTTCCGGTTGGTGCGGCGTCCGGGGCTCAAGCGGAGTCACTGTTCTGATCGCAAGATTGGGACGGAGGGTGAGCAAGGGTCTATAGCAAAGCGCTGGTTGAGGAGAACGAAGAAGAAATGTTGAAGGCAAGATAGAGTTCCGAGGCGTAGGGTAGGTTTATCCGGTTGGCGGTGAGCCCGGAGCCCAAGCGAAGATCGCGTTGCCAGCTGCCCGCAAGGGTAGCGGCGAAGCAGGTCGAGCAAGGGTCAAACGCGAGCTACTGGCCGAGACGAATGGACCTTACATTACCTCGGAACTCTTAATTTTTAGAGCTACGAGCCCTCAGCCCTCAGCCCTCAGCCCTCAGCCCTCAGCCCTCAGCCGTCGGCTCTCACCTCTTCCTACCTTCGGCTTCGCCTTCCTTTTGAAATCTACTTTTTATGGGTGCCTTTTGTTCCTGGTCTCGGCGCACCGCGGCCGCGGCTGACCAGACGTGCAAGATTGACTCCGCTAGACATTCCTATTACGGCGAGTGGGGAATTGTCGAAGAGTATAAAATCGGCGTCTGGCACGCCCGATTTCGCATCCATTGAAGGAGCGATTGCGGAGATCCTTCGCGCAGACTGCGCGCTCAGAATGACCGTGCCTGTTATAGATTCGTCGCTCGCGAGTTCAAACAAGGCGGAGACATGAAGCAGTTTTCGAAGGCTCGCGGAGTTCTTGATCTGATTATCCTGCTGACTTGTGTGGCTGCGATGGCAGGGTGCCAGATTGAAATGGCCCAGGCGGGCGAACAGCAGGCTGAGGGCCAGACCGCGCCGAGCGCGCAAGCTTCACAGGATGAGCCCGAGCTTGTGATCCAGAACGATTCGTCGCTGCCGGATACGTTTCCCCACGCGAACTATGAACTGCGGTTTCGGGCTCACGGTGGGGTTCCGGTGCTGCATTGGAAATTGGAGAAGGGAGCTATGCCTCCAGGAATCAAGTTGGAGGATGACGGGCTGCTCCACGGGCAGGCGGAACGACCGGGTGAATTTCAATTCACGGTTTCGGTGACCGATGGTGGCAAGCCGCAGCAGGCGGTGCAGAAGGGGTTTGTACTGCACGTGCGGTCGGCGTTGAGTTTGAACTGGAAGAATCCGGCGCGAGTGAGCGGAAATCGGATCGATGGCAGTGCCGTGGTTTCCAACACAACTCCCGACGACATCGATTTGACGTTCGTGGTGCTCGCGGTGGCAGGGAATGGGAGGGCAACTGCGATCGGATATCAGCATTTCTTGCTGCGAAGAGGAACAATTGAGAAGGAATTGCCCTTTGGCGAAACGCTACCGAGCGGTGGATACGTGGTTCATGTGGATGCGGTAGGCGAAGTGGCGCCGAAGAATCTGATCTATCGCGAGCGGATGGAGACGCCAGGGGCTCTGCAGGTGACCGTCGGGCCGTAGATTTTAGGAACCTTGGGCCGCTCCCCGATGGGCACAACAGAGCAAGACGCCCCTCGGCAGGCTCAGGGCAGGTTCTCGCGACAGCCGATGACCCGGCGCTACTAACATCGAGCAAACTCTAGTAACAATCACAAGGTTTCGTGATTCAGATCACGCACCGGTGTGCGGGAAATAACCCAAGTTCGCCGGTTCCGAGTTATATCGCCTCTCCTTCCATTCTGTAAAGTGCGACTCAACTCATTTATTTTCTGCCACATAGTCGCTGTTCGGTCGGTGTAGCTACCAGCCCGGGGTTTGGCTCGCAGCGTGCCATTTACCTTGCATGGGTCGAGCGAAGCCAAGCAGTTCGGCAAGGCTCTGAGCCCCGGGAGGTTGTGATGCGAGCTCCTTATGGTCTGAACATTCTTGATAATTGCGTGACTTGCCCGGTGAGGGGAGAGCATCTCTTCTGCAATCTTCCCCTGCAGTCCGCGCAGCGGCTGAACGACGTTAAGTCGACAGCCGTGTATCCCAAGGGGACGATGTTGTTTATCGAAGGGCAGCAGCCACGGGGCGTGTTTGTGCTATGCGCCGGGAAGGCAAAACTGTCGACCTCGTCGCGCGACGGCAAGACCATCATCACGAAGATCTCCGACTCGGGCGACATTCTGGGTTTGAACGCAGTGATCTCGAACCGTCCTTACGAAGTGACGGCCGAAATGATGGAGCCGGGGCAAGCTAATTTTATTCCCCGCGACTCCTTTCTCATGATGCTGAAGGATTTTCCGGAAGTGGCGGTTCGGGTGGCGCAGCAATTGAGCCGCAACTACTACACGGCGTATGAAGAGATCCGCACGCTCGGCCTAGCGGCCTCGCCATCGGAGAAATTTGCAAAGTTGCTTCTGTCGTGGACGAGCAAGAGCTCGCAAGATGACGATTCGGCGCAGGTCAAGCTGACTTTGACGCATGAGGAAGTGGCGGAGATTATCGGTACGACGCGTGAGACCGTGAGCCGGCTGTTCTCTGAGTTCAAAAAGAAACAGCTGATGCAGTTGAAGGGTGCGACCCTGGTGATCCGCAGCCGCATTGCGCTGGAGAAGATTGTCCAGTCGTAGGGTTGTGGAGTCGGTGAACGCGGAAGTGGCTAGAACGAGGGTTGACCGCAGGGGCTAAGGCCCAATCAATCTCCGTTCTCGACGCGGCCCTGAAGGGCCGCTCTTCCACGGAAGGAGCCTCAGAGTAGTAGCCGGGCAAGCTAAGATCGGCATCCTTCAGGCATCTTCGATTACCTGGCAAGCGTCAGTACGATGACGCGATCGATTTCGCCGGTTTGGAGCGGCGGGAGTTTAAGGATCACGCCGTCCGGATTTTGAGTGAATTCGACTTTTCCTCCGTCGGGTAGAGAGTGCGCTCCCGCTACATTGGTGGCAATGGGCGGGAGCGCCAGAAGTGGGGCCGTCCAGTTCTGGACGTGCACGTATACCTTATTCTCCTTTTGTGTAGTGGCTCCCCAGTCTGCGGGAGCGATGGGACCTCCGCGAGTTCCGTAAATGGATTCTCCATATTTTGAGAGCCATTCGCCGACTGCCTGCAGGCGGGAGACGAATTGGGGATCGATCTCGCCATTTGGATAGGGTCCGATGTTCAGCAGCAAGTTGGAATTGTTGCCCGCGGCCCGGACCAACTTCTGCACTAACTCTGCCGGACTCTTGTAATTGCTGTCGCCGATGTTGAATCCCCATGCGCCGTTGAGTGTATCGGAGCTTTCCAGCGGAATATTTGTGCTCACATATTTCGTGTTGAAGCCGGCGGTGTTCTGCCCGGGGAGATCGCGCTCGAAGGTCTGGACGTCTTCGCCGGGCTTGGGCGTCTGATGATGATTGGGAATAATAAGGGCGGCGGGCTGTAATTGGTGGATGAGCGCGTAGGTCTTGGTGAGATGCCAGTCGGCGTCGGGCTTGTCCCACATGCCGTCGAACCAGATGCCGCCGATGGGGCCGTAGTTGGTGAGGAGTTCGCGAAGCTGGCCGTCCATGTAGTTGTCGAGATAGGCATTGAAGTCGCCGTGGTCTGGGCGTCCGTTGGGCCAGTTGGTGACGCCGCGCGGATAGTAGTCGGGATTGTGCCAATCGAGTTGTGAGTAATAGAAAAAGAGTTTGATGCCCTGGCGGTGGCACTCATCGGCGAGCATCTTCAGAGGATCTTTCTTATAAGGAGTCCGCTGGACGATGTTCCAGTCCGAAACTTTCGAATCGAACATGGCGAAGCCGTCGTGATGGCGTGACGTAATCGTGATGTACTTCATACCGGCTGCCTTGGCGAGGGAGACCCAGGTCTTGGCGTCGAATTTTTCGGGATTGAAGAACGCCGGCAAGCGATTATATTCGTCGAGCTTGAGCTTGCGATCGTGGAAGATCCATTCGCCGTCGCCAAGAACGCTGTAGACGCCCCAGTGGATGAACATGCCGAATTTCATGTCCTGGAATTCGCGGCGGGCTTGGAGGTTCTCGGGGGAAGGTTGGTAATCGGATTGGGCAAATGCAGGCAAGGAGAGAATCGTGGCGATGGCAAGTGCGAGGACTGATATGAGGTTTGTATTCCGTCGGTGTCGCATTTCGTTTTTCTCCCGCTGCGGCGGTTTGTGAACATGCGATTCTACGATAGATAGTTCGACGCGTCAGCCTTCTACCCGGAGATCGACTCAAGGCAGTCGAACTTCGCTTGACGGACCGCCGAAGGCTGCTGTCCCCACATCGTCGTTGTCCTAACAGCTGCTCAGGCATGATCCAGGCGCCACGGTATGATTTGGAGTACTCCGGAGCGCACCTCAGCGACGGATGCTTTTCGGGGTTTGGAGAGTGCTATGGCGAACGAGAATGGTTTGATCCAGGTTGCCAGTCACTATTCGGTGGAGGAGACGGTGCGGCGGCTGGAGGCGGCGTTCACGAGTAAAGGGATGAAGGTTTTTGCCCTGATCGATCACAGCGGCGAGGCGGAGAAAGCTGGGTTGAAGATGAGGCCGACCAAGGTTCTGATCTTTGGAAGTCCGAAGGGTGGGACACCGCTGATGGTGGCGGCTCCGAGCCTGGCAATTGATTTGCCTTTGAAGGCGCTCATTGCGGAGGATGCCGCAGGAAGCGTTTCGCTTACATACAACGATCCGGAGTATTTGAAAGAGCGGCATGGCGTGCCGGAGGAGTTGATCAGGAATCTAGTGGGCGCAGGCGTTGTGATTGGGAAGGCTGTGGAATAATGCAGTCGGTCTGAAATGACGGAGAATTTCAATCCCAACCGAGCGCGCGATCACCTCGCCAATGAGCGTACATTTCTTGCGTGGGTGCGGACTGGGGCGGCGATCGTTGTGTTTGGATTCGCGATCGGGCGGTTTGCCATTGCTATCCGGCAGTTGTCGGCATTGCAGGGGCATCCGGTGAGGACGGCGGGGATTTCGGTCTGGCTGGGTTCCTTTACGATTGCTTCTGGGGTCCTGTTAGTGGTGGCGGGATTGATGCGGTATCGCAGGACGCGGGCACAGTTGGATTCTGGGACGTTTGAGCCGGCGGGATTTGTGCTGGATCTGATTACGATTTTGACAGTGCTGTTTGGATTGGCGTTGGCGGGATATTTAATTTACGCAGAGAAGAGTCTGGGGTAGGCGGCTTGTTCACGGCTATTGGGGCGCTGTGAGCCTCGAGAATCCGCCGAGCTCCGCTCAGCCTGTTCGGGTCTGGGACCCGGACCCACACAGGAGATCATGGCAAACGATCAGGAAAAAGAGGCGGCGGCGCTGGCGAGTCTGCGGTTCGTGAAAGATGGGCAGGTGGTGGGGCTGGGTACGGGGTCGACGGCAGCGTACTTCATCAGACTGCTCGCCGAAGAGGTGAAACGAGGGTTACGGGTCCGAGGGATTCCAACTTCAGACCGGTCGCGGGAGCTGGCGGAGAGTCTTGGAATTCCTCTGACCACGCTCGACGAGTGCCAGGAGATCGCGGTCACGGTGGATGGCGCGGATGAGGTCGATCCGCAACTGCGTTTGATTAAGGGTGGCGGCGGCGCAATGCTACGCGAGAAGATCGTGGCGTCGGCGACGAAGCAGCTAGTGATTGTAGCGGATGCATCGAAGCAGGTGCCGATGCTGGGGAAGTTTCCGTTGCCAGTCGAAGTGATTCGCTTCGCACAGGCGCTCGTAGCGAAGCGGATTGCCGCGCTGGGAGCGGCGGTGTCGGTGCGCAAGAATGCCGATGGGACACCTTACGTGACCGACGAGAACAACTGCATTCTGGACTGCCGGTTCGGGCAGATTCGCGATGCGGACACACTTGCCCGAGAGTTGAGCGAGATGCCGGGTGTGGTGGAGCATGGGTTGTTTATCGGGATGGCGAGTGTCGTCTTGTTTGCGCGCGGGAGTGAGATTGTGGAGCTGAGAAGATAGGCTAGCCGGGCTTGTGCTCGGCATGTCCGGGTCTGAGACCCGGATTCACACGTGCAAAAGCAGGTTCCTCGACTTCGCTCGGAATGACACGATCTGTTATGGCAACTGGGGCACAGACGCGGGGATGGAGTGGGCCGTCGCGGCGGCGCGTGCCGCGGTTTCAGATGCAGGCGCCGTTGGATATTACCGTCCTTCGATCGGGGATTCCGGATACGGTGCCGGGGCGCTCTGTCAATGTGTGCGAGCGTGGGATCTCGGCAATGCTTGCGGGTGAACTGGTTGCGGGCGAGACCGTTGGCATCGAGATGCAATTGCCGACGGTGTCGGCTCCGCTGCGCACTCGCGCGATGGTGCGATATCAGGATCGACTGCGATGCGGCCTCGAGTTTGTTGGGCTGTCGGCGGAACAGCGGACGGCGATTCGGAATTGGGCCAAAGGGGCGACGGCCGAGAAGCAGACTGAAGCGGAGACGGGCCACGCCATGATGCAGAAGGCGCCGGGCGCGGACGCTGCCAGCGGTGCTCCCAGCGGGGGTGAACCGCGCAGGAAGAGGCGACGGCGCCGGAGGGCATTGTCTGTCTTTCTTGGTTTCTTGATATTGGCGGCGATTGGGGCCGGGGTGTTCTGGTGGCGCTGGAATCGGGGCTGGGAAGAACTGGAGTTGGGGCTGAAGAATTCGCAGACTGTGTCGGCGGAAAAGCCACAGGCACAGGTGTCGGCGGAAGTGATGCAGAAGTTGCTCGTTCACAGAGTTGAGCCGGCCTACCCAGCCGATGCGCGCAAGGCGAATCTGCAGGGAATTATCGCACTGGACATTATTGTGGGCCGGGATGGTTCGGTAGTGAGCATGCATCCGCTAAACGGTCCGGAAGTGTTGGCACGAGCTGCGATGGATGCATTGCGCTGGTGGAAGTTCGAGCCCTACCGTGTGAATGGAGAGCCTGCCGTGGTGGAAACGACGGTAGCGGTGGAGTTTAAGCGGTAGGCGGCGCTCCGTCTCTTGGCTTCTCGGAGTCGTCCTGTCTAATATCTTTCAGCAATGCAAAATCAGGGCTTCTTCTTGCGAAGGTTGTGCAGGATCGCCGTGCCGCTTATGGCGAAGCAGACCACAGCGCCTAATGCGGCGACCAGCATGAGGTTTGCGCTGAAGTGAAAGCCGTCGGCGACAACCGCCGCAATGGCGAAGACGAGTCCCAGTATGTTGATCCAGAGCGGTGCGCGGACTTGGGTCGTAAGGTCCTTGCGGAGGCGCAATTGAAGTAATAGTGCGGCAAGTCCGATGGCTGAGACGACTACGAGCGCGAGCGGACTGGAAAACGCCGAACGGCTGGTATAGATCACCACCAGCGCGAGCGCGAGCAGGAGCAATCCAGCTGCGACGATCGTCCAGCGGCGAGACTTCGGCCCTGGGGACGGATTGGAAGCGGCGTCTGGCAATCGGGTCCGCCCAAAGTTATACAGCGTAGGATGGGAGACATTCAAATTCCCAAGGCCGAGTAGCTCTTCTGTAACATGCTTTGTGGCGGCTTTTCGTCCGCAGACATAGCGTCCTCTAGCTTTGCCCTCACATCGGGCTCAGGCGTTGGGGACAATGCGGCTGCCACCAGCTAGCCATTCGGCATGACGTGGGTCACCGTTGTTGACGGCGTAGAGGACCAACTCGACGCGGGTGGAGATGCCGAGTTTTTCGAAAATCCGGTAGAGATATTTCTTGATGGTGTGCTCGCTAAGGTTGAGTTCGCCGGCGACCTGACGATTTCCCAAGCCTTCGGCGACGAGGGCGACGACTTGTTCCTCGCGTGGGGTGAGGAGCGAGGTGCCCCGTGCGTTCAGGACGCGGAGCGAGGGAACTTCCGAAATCAGATCGATGACGTAGTTGAGTTGTTCCGTGTTGGCCCAGATTTGCCCCGCGGCGACTCGCAGAAGGCATTTGCAGAGCAGGCGCAGATTGGCATCGGTGATCGGAAAAATTCCGCGCGCGCCAGACCGGAACGCACTCACCACCAGTTCACGATCACAGGTGTCGACAAGCAGCACCTTTGGAATCTCAGGGTGAGAGAGGTGAAAGCGTCGCAGCGTGATCACGGTTTCGGAGGCGTGGGTGGACGGGTTCAACGACAGGATCGCAATGGCTGGATGTTTGGCCGTAACCGCCTGGAGAATCGAAAACGTATCCATCTCACAAGTCTGGACGCGAAACTCGGAGCGGCGGCGGAGAGCGCTGGTCAACAACTGCGCTTGCATTCGATTGGAGTCTGCGATGAGTACACCGATGGCATTAGATGTGGCGGCGGACGAAGGGCGCATCAAACAACTCTCCAAATACTAAGAGAAGCGATGTGGCGATTGTAGGGAGGGGAAGTGGCGTTCACAAGGAAACTGGTTACAAAATTCGAGGGCCGCTCTCAAATCGGGAATCAAGATTTCTGTATCAATCTGACTTCGAAGGTGAAGGTCCGCCCTGTGGAAACTTGACCCTGCGATTCCAGATGAAACGCAACGAGGATGCGGCGGAGGACTGTTGATTCAGGGTCTTCTGACAATTGCGCGGCGCGATGTAAGTTCACCTTGGGAAAGCTACATGCCCGGTCTCCAAAATGTTGTGACGTAGCAAACATGCAAGTCTACTTTTGTGGGTACTCCAAATAGAGACTGTTTCCATTCTTCCTCAAGAGCCGGAATGCGGGAATTTGTTGGTTTCTAAAACGACGCTACGTTCTGCCGTCATTTCCCAAAAACGGAGAAGGGTCCACTTTTGTGTACGACACTTCCCATGTCTTGTCCGATTGCAAGCTTGCGCTTAACGTCCGCAGTAGAGAGTTGCTCAAACGGAGTGACACTCGGCGCCAAAGAAGTTGGCGCAGGGATCCATGAAACGTTCGTTCATTATCGTCCGATTACTCGCAATCACTTTCTTAGTTCTAGAGAGTTGTTCGGCCGGTTTCGCGCAGGATAAGAATGAGGGCCCGGGCGGAACCAAAGATACTTCCCGATCCGGCTTTACCGAAGCTGGAGTGGGAGGGAGCAGTGCAACGGCCGAAAAACCCGGAGGAGCGGATGGCCTGGGAAACCCCTTACTCGGAGGGAAGCGTCATCCGCTCTACCGGTTGCACCCCACCGATGTGGTGGACATCAGTTTCACCGTAGCGCCGGAGTTCAACCAGATCCTTACCGTGCAGCCGGACGGCTACATCACCCTGAAAGATGCCGGAATGGTCGAGGCCGAAGGGCAAACCCTTCAGGAATTCAGCGAGGCCATCCAGAAGGCGTATCGGGGATATCTGCATGATCCTCAGGTAGCGGTGTCCCTAAAGGAATTTGAGCGCCCATATTTCATAGTGGGCGGCGAGGTGGGGAAGCCCGGTAAATATGAATTGCGTTCGGACACTACCGTGGCCGAGGCGGCACAGATTGCCGGAGGACTAACGCAGCAGTCGAAACACTCCCAGGTAGTGTTATTCCGCCGGGTCAACGACGATCTAGTGGAAACGCGCCTGCTGAATCTGAAGAAAATGCTGAGCGAAGGTAATCTCAAGGAGGATGCTCATCTGCGTCCCGGGGACATGGTCTTCGTTCCGCAGAATTCCATTTCGAAAATCGCTCGCTTCCTCCCGAAACCGTCCCTGAGCATGTACATCAACCCAACACAATTCTAGAGAAAGATTTCTTTTACTCGCATGCCAGCAGACGAAGACCCAAATCGCGGTCGAGAACGGAATCCGGCACCGACCATGCGGGAACTGGTCATGGTGTTGTTCCGGCAGCGAAAGGTCTTCGTCTGCGTCTCGGGGGTGATTCTGGCACTCGCCCTCCTGTATGCCCTCCTGGGAACGAGCTATCAAGCGAACATGAGGGTCTTGGTGCGTCGGGGGCGTGCCGATGCGCCGATGAGCGCATCGGAAAATGTACCTCTCGATCTGACACGCATGGCGGTTACTGAAGAGGAACTGAATTCCGAAGTCGAGCTGTTACGGGATGACGAGGTCTTACGAAGAGTCGTGCAAGAAACCCGCATCGGCGGCCGCGATTGGTTTCATTTCTTGCGCATGGATGAGGGCAATGCCGAACGAGTGGAGCGGGCGGCGCGTAGCTTGGCCAAGAAGCTGCAAGTTGCCCCAGTGAAGAAAACCAACCTGATTGCCATCAGCTACGCGGCCGACGATCCGAGTGCGGCGGCGAGGGTACTGCAATCGGTGGCGAATGCGTATCTGGAGAAGCATATGGAAGTACATCGCCCGACCGGCGAGTACCACTTCTTCGAGCAGCAGAGAGGAGAGTCGCGGCTCCAACTGGAAGAGGCCAAGGGGAAGCTGCTGGAGTTTACAACCCGGCATGGGGTTGTGGCGGCGGCGCAGCAGCGTGATCTGGCCTTACAGAAATTGAGCGAAGTCGAGGCGAGCTATCGCCAGACGCGGATCGAACTGGCGGAAACGCAACAGAGAGTCTGGGAACTCGGGAACCAGCTGGCGAAACTGCCGGAGAGAACGACCACGCAAGTGCGCATTTCGGATAACCCTGAACTATTGAAGGCGCTAAAGGCGAGCTTGCTCGATTTGCGGCTGAAGCGCACGCAACTGTTAACGAAATTCGAGCCCAGCCACCGCCTGGTACAGGAAGTGGACCAGCAGATCGCTCAGACCGAGGCAACTATCGCCACCGAGAATGCCTTGCCTCTGCGCGACGAGACGACCGATAAGAATCTGCACTACGAATGGGCGAAGTCGGAACTGCAGCGAGCGCAGGTCCAATTGCGAGCGCTCCAGGCTCGGGAGGCCGCGACATCCGTGCAGGAAGATGCATACCGGCAAATGGCAATGAAACTGGGGGAGGACGCAGTTACTCAGGATGATTTGGTTAGCTCAGAAAAAGCCGCTCAGGATACCTACCTGCTTTACGTAAGGAAGCAGGAGGAAGCGCGGATGGACGATGCGCTGGACCAGCGTGGCATAGTAAATGTTGCTATTGCGGAGCGGCCCGTCGCTCCTGCGCTTCCAATGTGGTCCGCATGGACCGTATTCGTCATTGGAGTAGCCGCTGCCGGAGCGGCGGGCACGACCGCCGCATTCGCGGCTGATTATTTCGACCCGGCATTCCGTACGCCTGAGGATGTGCAGTTGTTTTTGAATGCTCCGGTTCTGGCATCTCGCGAAGGCCGCAGGAGAGTCTGTCCGCATGAGGGAGGCATTATGAGCGCGGAGGTGTGGGTTACGGGGACAACGCTGCAGGAGAGAGCAGTGTCCCACGCGAGAGATGTACCGGAGGCAGGCGGATGGGATCCGGAAAGTTTTGCCCGCGAGCAGATTTGCGGACTTGTTCGAAACCTTTTCTTCTCGAATGCTGACAGGCCGTTACGCCAGATCGTGTTCAGTGCCGTCGACCGCGAGACAGACGTGAGAAGTATCTGCCGGCAGATTGGAGAGGAGTTGGCGCTGGAGACGGCGGGAAATGTCGCCGTGGCGGGTGATTATCCTAAGGAGGTTCTGCAAAACGATCGGTATTGTGCCGACGGAATCGATTGCCTGTCCACCGATGGGAAGTCTTCATTGCAGCATTCTTCGATCCGGATGCGCGCAAACCTGTGGCTTTTGCCGAGCCCACAGAAGTACGCCGCTCGAGCCACCTTGTTGCACTCCTATCTCAGGAAAGTGCGCAAAGAATTTGAGTACTCGATCGTCGAGGGACCACCCTCTGGCGAATCGAATCTCGCAAGCGCAATAGCACAATTCACCGACGGCATCATCCTGGTCCTGTCGGCCCATCGCACGCGGCGGATTATGGCGCGCAGAGTGAAGGACACGATCGACGCAGCACGAGTACATTTTCTCGGAACGATCTTGAGCGATAGGACATTCCCCATTCCGGAACGAATTTACCGGCGATTGTAAGCGGTTTTCAATACCCAGTCTTATGGAGCGGAATTGATTGAAATGTCGACTCCTCTCGTCAATCCGGAGCAGCATAAGCCGCAGGTGGTGGATTGGTCGCGGCTGATTCCGGGAGAGACTCCCGGGTTCCGCAACGGAAGAAAGAAGCCGAATCATTCTGTTCAATCCTGCGTGCCTGAAAAAATCTCCGAAATTGCCACAGAGCCCCCGGGAAACCAACCGGAGAGCGCACTCACCCTGTTGATGCCCGGGCCTATGCGAGGCCGGACGGCCGCGAGATGGTTGCGATCCATGGCGGCGGACTTCGCTTTGGTGGCCCTGAACTGGTTGTTGATCGGGGCCGTACTGGTGCCACTGCGAATGATATTCCCGCGTGTGAGCTCATTCGACTACGCAGCGGGAGCGCCAGTATCTCTGTTGGGCATTGCTCTGCTGCATGCCTCCCTAATCACATTGATGGGCTACACCGAAGGCCTGCAAACTGGCAGAGACTTGCGAAGGCAGGCGGTCGTTCTGGGCAAGTCTGTTCTATGGGCGACGATGGTCTTATGTATAGCGTCCGCTTTGCAAGGCCTTCCATGGACCATCAGTGCGTTGTACGGCGGTGCGGGAGTACTCCACTTCGCCGCGTTGTGGACTTGGCGCCGGCAGACCGCCTGGCACAACCGGCGCGCGCAGCCGAATACCGATGTCCGAAATGTGCTGATTATCGGTGCGGGTGGAGTAGGGCGGCGCGTAGCGTCCTACGTGGAACAGCATCCTGAAGTGGGGCGGACAGTACGCGGGTTTTTGGACGACAAGCGGCCACTTGGCCAGGGGGTGATCGGTCGGGTCGGCGACCTCGCGCGAATGGCGCGCACAGAATTCGTAGACGAAATCATTTTGGCTGCTCCGCATGATCGCGGGCTCGCCGTTGAGGTGGTTCGCGAGGCGCAGCGCTTGCATCTTGATGTGGAGATTGTTCCCGAGTTGTTTGGATGCAAACCAGCCGAAGCAGAATTGGAGAGAGTCGGCGATTTGCCGGTGATCTGCCTGCACGTGGAACGATTGCCCGCGGCCGCTCTGCTTCTGAAACGTTTGGTAGACATGGTGGGAGCAGGGGCAGTCCTCATCCTCTTGTCGCCCTTGTTTTTCGTAATCGGAGTCCTGATCAAGACTGACTCCAGGGGGCCGATTCTCTACGCTGCGCCACGGGCGGGACGGAAGGGTCGACTCTTCCGTTGCTACAAGTTTCGCACCATGGTGACCGATGCCGACTCGTTAAAAGATCACCTGCGGGAGAACAACCAGAGATCGGGTCCATTCTTCAAGATCACGGATGATCCGCGTATCACCCGCTTGGGCCGAATCCTGCGACGGTACAGCCTGGATGAACTGCCGCAGCTCTGGAATGTCTTAAAGGGTGACATGAGCTTGGTAGGGCCCAGGCCACATCCGCTGGATGATGTTGCGGGATATGACATCGAACACCTGGCGCGACTGGATGTGACGCCGGGAATCACGGGGCTATGGCAGGTGACGGCACGACGCGATCCATCGTTTCAGCGCGGCATGGAATTGGATCGCGAATATATCCGAACGTGGACGCTGGGGGCGGACCTGCGAATTCTGCTGAAGACCGTTCTGGCCGTAGCGCGTGGGAGTGGTGAGTGATGCAATCGGTCTCGTCGCGCCTGGCATGGTCAGAGGCTGCCATCGATTTCTCCGTGTCGACCGGCCAGTTGTTTCTTCGTCCTTTGCAGGTGTTGATGGCAGCGCCATCTTTGCTGTTCTTGACGGCACTTACGGCGATGTTGCTGCGGCATCCGGATGTGGCGTTCTACGAAATTGACCGTGTAGCGTTCGGCCTTCTGGTCGTAGGGGTAGTGGGGCGTGGGGTGATCCTTCGGCAACGACTGTTGTTCGTGGAGCAGGTCACCTGGCCGATGATCGGTTTGATGGCGCTGGCACTGGCCAGCGTAACCGGCCAGCCCTACGACCACGAAACCTGGAGTCTCTTGGGCTCGAAGCTGATCGTTCCGTTGGCGCTATTTCATCTTGCGGGCCTGGTATTTACCAACGAGCGGCACTTCCGCCAGTTCGAAATATTTGCGCTCATGGTGCTGGCATATCTCAGTTTCACCGCGATCGCATTTCTCTGCGGGGCGCACTCTCTGATTTTTCCCAGATTCATTCTTGATTCCAGTCTCGGATTCCATGCCTCCCGAGCGCGCGGCCCCTTGCTGCAAGCAGTGGCTAATGGCGTGTCTCTCAATATGCTCGGACTGCTGGCTCTGCACGCCTATCGACGGGGCAGGGTTCGAGGAATGAAAGCGGCCGTGCTTCTGGGCATGCTGCCTGTCGCGATCCTTGCCACGATGACGCGGTCCGTGTGGCTGTCCTTTGTTGGAAGTGTCATCGCGCTCGTCCTTCTATCGAGGAATCGCATTCTAAAGAAACGCGATGTGCTGCGCGTCGGTTGTGCCTTGATTTTGATAGCAGGTGTTGGACTGGCGGTGATTCTGAGTTCGGATGATCTCACAAGCACATTGAGTGATCGGTTGGAGGAACAAGGTCCTGTTGACTATCGGGCAGCGGTTTATGGCGGGGGATGGCAGATGTTTCTGGAACGACCATTGACGGGATGGGGCTTCCATCAAATGCCGGCCGAACTGCCTCGATATGTCAGCGGTTACCACGAACGGGTGCTTTATCCCCACAATACCTACCTCGAATTGCTCGTGGAGGACGGGATGCTGGGGCTTGTCTTTTATTTGTGGCTGATGTGGGAGATGTGGCGGCTAGGGCGTGCGGCGATCCCCGCAGCGGAAGAAAACGGATTTCTCGATCGGCAGTTTCACAGGATCTGGCCAATTTTACTGGCGGTGTATTGGGTAAATTCGGCGCTGGTCGTCATGAGCTATCTGTTTGTGAATGGTCTGCTGTTCACGATGGCGGGAATGCTCGCCGCTCAGAAGCGGAGGGCCGAGTCGTGCTGACCGTTGCTTATCTGGCAATTCAGTTTCCAGCCGCAGTCGAACCTTATGTGGGTGATGAGATTGAGGAACTGAGAAGCCGGGGGGTTCGAGTGGTCGCGGGGAGCGTTCGCCAGCCGCAAGCCGATCAACTTGCGTGCGCCCGGTGTGCCCCGGAGATCGTATTGCAGAGTTTATCGCTAATTGTTTTACTGCGAGGGCTTTGGCTCTGTATGCGGGAGTGGAAAACGGTCCTGCCTCTGGTCGGCCGGGCCATCCTACGGGGCAAACAAACACCATTCAAACGCATTAAGACATTGGCCCACACGTGGCTGGGAGCCTGCTACGCAGTGCTGTTGGAAGGAAAAGCTGTCGACCACATCCACGTGCATCACGGCTATTTTGGCTCTTGGATTGCGATGGTGGCCGCGCGGCTGCTGAACAAAGGATTCAGCATGACGCTCCACGGCTCCGATTTACTGCTCCACGACACCTACCTTGACTTGAAGCTGGAAAGCTGCACCTTCTGCATGACGATCTCGGAATACAACCGACGCTACATTCTCGAGCACCACCCCACGGTGGATGCTGCGAAGGTAATCGTCGCGCACATGGGGGTGCAGATCTCTGATCGTGGAGAGCTCCAGGATTCCCTACGGAAGACTCGCAACCCTTCGCTTAGGTTACTGGCTGTCGGACGCTTACACGCAGTGAAGGATCATGCATTCTTAGTGGAGGCGTGTGCTCAGTTACGCGTCCGAAATGTTGCTTTCCTATGTTCAATCGCGGGGGAGGGGCCCGAACGCCGCAATCTCGAAGCGCTGATCCGAGAGTCGAAGCTGGAGAAGGAGGTCTCGCTACTGGGGCATATTGCGCGGGAGGAAATGGCTTGTTACTACGACGACGCCGATGTCGTCGTGCTGACTAGTCGCAGTGAGGGCATCCCGCTCGTGCTCATGGAAGCGATGGCCCGCGGCAAGATCGTACTCGCGCCGGCTATAACGGGAATTCCAGAACTAGTCATCGCTGGCCAGACGGGATTTCTCTACGAAAGCGGATCGCTCAACGATTTTGTAACGCAGTTGCTCCACATCTGGTCGTTGATGCAGGCGCCCGACTCTCGCGATCTTCGTCCCTATATTGTCACGGCATCTAGACAGCTGAACTGGATTCGCCAAGCGGCCGAGGAGCACGTTCGAAACAACTTCAACCGTTGTAAAAATCTCGAGTCCCTCGGAGACGTATTTCTCCGTCGGATCAGATCACAGGCAGAAAGCATTCCCCATGAGGATCTTGTTTTGCAACAAATATAACTATCCATTCAGCGGAACTGAAAATTACCTTTTTGAGCTGATGGAACTCATGCGCGAGCGAGGCCACGAGGTGGCCTTATTCTCGATGCAGGATGAGCGCGGGGAACCCACTCCCTTCGACCGTCACTTCGTGCCCCACATCGATTTCAAAGCGAAGTCAGGATGGCGACTCAAGCGCGACAGGCTGGACATGCGATCTATTCCCGAGATGCGAGGTGCCGGCTCCGGGCAATGATCGCCGAGTTCCGTCCGGATATAGCGCACGTGCGGAATATTTATCACCACTTATCGCCTTCAATTCTGTGGGAACTGAAGGCCCAGCAGGTTCCAGTGGTCTATCACGTGAACGATTTCAAGTTGCTGTGCCCGAGTTACAACCTGGTATCGGAGGGAAAGGCGTGCGAGGCAGGCAAGGGCGGGCAATTTTGGCATGCCCTGCGGCCCAAGTGTTATCCGGGATTGGGTGCGCGTGCGACGCTGACGGCGGAAGCATACTTCCACACCTGGCTGGGAATCTACCGCAAATGCGTGGACCTGTTCCTGGCTCCCAGCCGATTTGTGCGAGACAAATTCGTGGATCATGGGTGGGATGGAGACAAGTTCGAGGTGCTCCAGCATTTTCAAAACACTCATCCTGTGAGCGAAGAGAGTGGCGAGGACCGGCCGGTGTTGTACTTCGGCAGATTGTCGGCCGAAAAGGGAGTCGATGATTTAGTGCGCTCCATGAAACAGCTCCCACACATGAGGTTAGTCGTGGCCGGAGATGGCCCACAGCGTGGCGAGTTGCAGGATCTTGTGGCCGCGATGCATCTCTCGAATGTTGAATTCGTAGGACACGTGGGACTAGCGGAACGGGATGCACTGATTGCCCAGTCGCAGTTCACGATACTGCCTTCGCATGCATACGAAACTTTTGGGAAGACAATTCTCGAGTCGTATGCCGAGGCTCGTGCAGTGATAGCGTCAGATCTGGGATCAAGGCGGGAACTCGTCCATGAGGGAAAGACCGGCCTCTTGTATCGGAACGGAGATGTGAATCAACTCGCGGGCGCGATTCAATTGTTAGGGTCGAGGCCGGAAATGGCGGCCAAGATGGGGCACGCGGGGTGGGAATCCGTACGCCAGAGCCATACGCCAGAAGGACATTATCAAAAACTCTTAGGCCTCTATGAGGCCCTCATCACGAGAAAAACGGCAGCAGGAAAGCAACTGGTTACAACGACCGCTCCCGCCCCGTGGCGCTCCGTGCGCTCGAATTCTGCAAAACGAAAAGATCGCTTTTCCAGTCCGCAACGAAGCGGTTCGCTGCGAGTTGCCTTTATCGGTGGGCGTGGCGTGATTTCAAAATACAGCGGGATTGAAACCTATTATGAAGAAGCGGGAAGCCGGCTGGTGCAGAAAGGGCATGCGGTGACTGTCTATTGCCGCAACTACTTTACTCCGGCACTCCCCGAGCACAACGGAATGCGACTGGTGCGCCTGCCAACAATCCGGTCGAAACACCTCGAGACGGTCATTCATACGCTTCTCAGTACGGCGCATGCCCTTACTCAAGGATATGACGTGATTCACTATCACGCGCTTGGTCCGGCGCTATTCTCCTTCTTGCCAAGGTTGATTGGAAAGAAGAGTGCGGTGACTGTGCAAGGTCTGGATTGGCAGCGCAAAAAGTGGGGCCGGCTGGCGTCGACGGTACTACAACTGGGGGAACGGGCCTCAGTACGGCTGCCGAATGGAACAATGGTGGTGTCGAAGGCGCTGCAACGGCGATACCGGGAGTTGCATGGAATGGAAGCCTTCTATGTTCCCAACGGCGGAATACTTCGAGAGCGCAGCCAGCCGAATGCGATTCCGGAGTGGGGCCTTGAACCGGAGAAATACGTCCTGTTCCTGGGACGATTTTCGCCGGAGAAGGGTTGCCACTTACTGGTCGAGGCGCTTGAGCAAGTCAAAACCGATGTGAAACTCGTGTTGGCAGGGGCGTCTAGTTATTGCGACGAATATAGCCAACAGTTGCGAAGTCATGCGTCCGACCGTATCCGTATTCTCGATTGGGTTTCGGGCGAAATCCTGGACGAACTCCTGACCAATGCGATGATATTCGTCTTGCCCTCGGATCTCGAGGGCCTATCTTTAGCGCTTCTGGACGCGATGGGCGCAGGCCTGTGTGTCCTGACGAGCGATGTTCCGGAAAACGTGGAGGTTGTTGACGGGGCTGGATTCACTTTCAAGAGAGGAAACTCGGCAGACCTGGCCGACCGGTTACGATTCCTGATCGCAAACCCTGCTGTGCGAAGAGCGGCTGGCATGATGGCGAAGGCGCGCATCGAGGAGCAGTACCAGTGGCAAAGAGTCACGGATGATATCGAAGAAGCATATTTCAACGTGATGGGATGGAAATCGCCGGAACTGACGGCTAAAAAGCCACCCGCAAAGAATGAAACGGCGGATGCGGGCCAAGCAGTAAACCGGCGCGCCGGGTAGCCTGACCCTCGCACAGGGAACGCAAAAGACTCGATCCTGGGACCGGTGCGGGATCTCATGCCCTTTCTGCTGTGCGCTCAGCATAATTCTCTCGTCTTCGAGGCTGAAAATCTGCCTCTTCCTGGGCTCGTACAACGAGGTTCGCAGTCAACGGTAGAAAAAAAACCTACCTTTCACCGGTGGGGCGGGGTGAGCCTCGTCGTTTTTTATTACAATCAAGTGGGTTGGGGCGCGACGGGTAGCCCGCCGCCGCTGGAAGCCAGTCACACCACGCATGCAAAATTCGATTCTGGTCACGGGCGGCGCGGGATTTATCGGTTCCAACTTCATTCTGCAGCAAATGCGGGACAAGTCGACATCGCTCGTAAATCTCGACAAATTGACCTACGCGGGAAACTTGCAAAATTTGGAGAGCGTCGCGGCGCTCCCCCGATACGCGTTTGTTCAGGGCGACATTGGCGAACGCGATCTGGTGCGGCAACTTTTGAAAACGCACCAGCCGCGCGCCATTGTCCACTTCGCTGCGGAAAGCCATGTCGATCGATCCATTCGCGGTCCAGAAGACTTCATCCGGACGAACGTTGATGGGACCTTCGCATTGCTGGAAGAGGTTCGAAATTTCTGGAGCGGGCTGCCGGAGGACAAAAGAAAAGCGTTCCGGTTTCTGCACGTATCGACCGATGAAGTTTATGGCTCGCTCGGGCCAGAGGATCCTCCTTTTTGCGAAACCACTCCTTACGCTCCGAACAGTCCTTACGCTGCGTCGAAGGCGGCGTCTGATCACCTGGTGCGCGCCTACCATCACACCTACGGACTGCCGACCCTGACGACGAACTGCTCCAACAATTATGGCCGTTTCCAGTTTCCTGAAAAGCTGATCCCGCTGATGATCTTGAACTCGCGAGATGGAAAAACGCTCCCGGTGTATGGGGATGGACAGAATGTCCGCGACTGGCTTTACGTTGAGGATCACTGCGAGGCGATCGCAACTGTGCTGCAGCGAGGGCGGCCCGGGGAGACTTACAACATCGGCGGTTGGAACGAGAAGCCCAACATTGAAATCGTCCAGATGATTTGTGATCTGGTGGATGAGTTGGCGCCGCGCGCCGGAAACTCGCGGCGCGATCTGATTACATTTGTGAAAGACCGTCCAGGCCATGACCGTCGTTATGCGATGGATGCGCGCAAGATCGAGCATGAACTGGGCTGGAGACCGAAGGCGACGTTTGAAACGGGAATTCGCAAGACGGTTCGCTGGTATCTTGAGAATGAAGCTTGGGTGAAGGACGTGACCAATGGCAGCTACCGGCAATGGGTTGCCACGCACTATTCAAGCTAGAGGCGACGACCGAAAGCGAAAACAAATCCACCATGCAAGGAAATACGCAATATAAAGGCATCATTCTGGCGGGCGGATCGGGCACCCGTCTGTATCCGGTGACGCAGGCCATGGGGAAGAGTTTGCTTCCCGTCTACAACAAGCCCATGATCTATTACCCGCTGTGCACGCTGATGCTCGCGGGCATCCGGGAATTTCTTGTCATCTCCACTCCCGAAGATACTCCCAAGCTTGAGGCACTCCTCCGGGATGGAAGCCAGTACGGAATTCGGCTGCAATATCAGGTGCAATTGAAGCCTGAGGGCATTGCTCAGGCTTTTCTGCTGGGAGAAGAGTTCCTGGCGGGTAGTCCGTGCGCTCTTGTGTTAGGCGACAACATTTTTTACGGACATGACTTGGCGAAAGATCTGCGCGAAGCGGCGAGCAAAGTCCGCGGGGCCCGAGTTTTCGCCTATCCGGTCCATGATCCGGAGCGGTACGGCGTGGTGGAGTTTGATGCCGGCGGACATGCTCTGAGCATCGAGGAAAAACCTAAGCAACCAAAGTCGCGATACGCAGTCACGGGACTTTATTTCTACGATGAACAGGTAGTGAAAATTGCCAAGTCGTTGCAGCCTAGTGCTCGCGGCGAACTGGAGATCACCGACGTCAACCGAGCCTACTTGAAGCAGAAGCAATTGGAAGTTGTAGTGATGGGACGCGGAATGGCATGGCTCGACACTGGCACGCACGAATCCTTGATGGACGCCAGTAATTACATTCAAGCCATAGAAAAACGCCAGGGACTGATGGTTGCGTGCCCGGAAGAGATTGCCTATCGCTCTGGCTATATCACGCCTGCCGAGGTCGAGCAGATTGCCAGCACGATGAAGAACAGCAGTTACGGCGCATATCTTCTACAACTTTTGCGAGAGAGGGTATTCTGAGGCTGCGTCAGCCTTTCGGCAACTGATGGATGCGATCCGGACAATCTCGACTTCTCTCTCAGGTGTAGTCATTCTTGAGCCGCGAGTATTTGGCGACGAGCGCGGATTCTTCCTGGAAAGCTACAACGAGAAAACTTTCGCGGCAGCGGGGATTGCGGAGAGGTTCGTACAAGACAACCACTCCAGTTCGCGGCGGAATGTCTTGCGAGGACTGCACTATCAAATCAAACAGCCGCAGGGAAAACTCGTACGGGTCGTGGAGGGCGAGATCCTCGATGTCGCTGTCGATGTTCGAAGGAGTTCTCCTAAGTTCGGTCGATGGGAAGCGGTGCGCCTGTCGAGCGAGAACAAGCGAATGTTGTGGATTCCGGTGGGCTTTGCCCACGGATTTCGCGTTATCTCGGAGAAAGCGCAGGTTCTATACAAGACTACCGACTACTATGCGCCGCAACATGAACGCACTCTGGCGTGGAATGATCCGGACCTGAAAATTCAATGGGAACTCGACGCAGAGCCGATTGTTTCGGCGAAAGACCAGCGCGGCGCCGCTCTTCGGGAAGCCGAGACATTCGAATAGTTCGAGGAACTCAATGAGAGTACTTATTTTTGGCGCCTCCGGGCTGCTGGGCCAGGAACTCATGCGACATTGGCATGGGGCTGAGTTAGTTGGACTCGGCTCGAAGGACGCGGACATTCGTGACGCGCATTCAGTAAATGAAGTCGTTGAGAAGTCCCGCCCGGATTGGATTGTGCTATCTGCTGCTTACACAAACGTAGACGATTGCGAGACTCATGCGGAACTCGCGTTGGCGGTGAATCGCGACGGGCCGATGAACGTTGCCCATACCGCTCAGCGCATTGGCGCGAAGCTCCTGTTCGTCAGTTCTGACTATGTGTTCGACGGAAAGAAGACTACTCCTTATGAATCGCATGATCGGCGCAATCCGCAGAGCGTTTACGGACGGTCGAAGGCGGAGGCGGAGATCCAGCTCCTTGAAATTTTGCCGGACGTCTGCATCGCGAGGACTTCGTGGCTATTTGGAACGGGGGGGAAGTGCTTTCCCGACACGATTCTGAAACTCGCGGCGAGCCGACCTACGTTGGAAGTTGTGAGTGACCAGCGTGGAGACCCAACGTATTCGGTCGATTTGGCAAAAGCAATTATCGAGTTGTGCCGCGCGGGTGCCGGAGGCATCGTCCACGTGACCAATGCTGGGGCGTGTTCTTGGTTTGAATTCGCGCGAGCGATTGTCGAAGGAGCCGGGCTCGCGACCGAGGTTCGTCCGGTAAGCACTCATCAGATGGCTCGTCCGGCCCCGCGTCCACCCTACT
The DNA here is from genome assembly GCA_963722365.1 of uncultured Acidobacteriaceae bacterium. GTDB lineage: Bacteria > Acidobacteriota > Terriglobia > Terriglobales > Acidobacteriaceae > Sulfotelmatobacter. Next base: position 265,997 of record CAVRLM010000007.1, on the reverse strand, counting down.
CCGTTCTTTCACCCAGGAGTTTGCAGCGGTACGGAATCTCCATGGCCACCTGGCAAGATGCTTTGCGGCGGTACTTGCAGGAGCGCAAGGGCTGAGCGTTCCGCTCGGCCGTTGCTTCGCTTTGCCCGGGGCTGTTAGGATGCGGCGGGGTCCTCGCCAATTGAAGTCCATCCAGAATTACATTGACGGCCAGTTCGTGCGAGGTGTGCGGGAATTCCCCGATGTGAATCCTGCAAACGGCGTCGTGATTGCCCAGGTGGCAGAAGCGGACCAAGGCTTGGTGGATCGGGCCGTGCAGGCAGCCCGGAAGGCGCTGGCAGGAGAGTGGGGCCAGTTTGGAGTTCGAGAGCGCGCCGCACGCTTACATCGAGTTGCCGATGCCATCGAGGCACGTTTCGATACCTTTGTTTCTGCGGAGGTGGCCGACACGGGCAAGCCGTTGTCACTTGCGGCCAGACTTGATGTCCCGCGCGCGGCGGCCAATTTTAGGGTGTTCGCTGATCTGATTAAGACAGCCGGCATCGAGTCCTTTCACACGGAAACGTCCGATGGCAAGAGTGCGCTGAACTATGCGGTTCGCAAGCCACTCGGTGTGGTCGGGATCATTACACCGTGGAACCTGCCGCTGCTATTGCTGACATGGAAGGTTGCGCCGGCCCTGGCTTGCGGCAACACTGTCATTGTGAAACCTTCGGAGGAAACTCCGGCGACAGCGACGTTGCTCGCTGAAGCGATGAAGGACGCCGGAATTCCTGACGGCGCCTATAACGTGGTTCACGGGTTCGGACCAAATTCGGCGGGAGAATTTCTGACGCGTCATCCCGATGTAAATGCGGTGACATTTACCGGCGAATCGCAGACTGGCGCCGCGATTATGAAGACGGTGGCTGCCTCGGTGAAACCGGTTTCCTTTGAACTCGGCGGCAAGAATGCGGCAGTCGTGTTTGCCGACTGCGATTTTGAAGATGCGGTAGACGGGATTAGCGAGGCGGCATTCCTGAATACAGGGCAAGTCTGTTTGTGCGCGGAACGAGTCTACGTGGAACGTACGATCTTCGATCGTTTCGTGGAAGAATTAAAGCGGAAGGCGGAGAGTTTGCGCCTGGGATCGCCGCTGGACAACAGCACTGATTTAGGGCCGTTGATTTCCGCGCAGCATCGCGAAAAGGTCGTTTCCTATTACAAATTGGCATCGGAAGAAGGGGCCGTGACCGTGACGGGAGGCGGGGTTCCCACGTTCGGCGATGAACTCGACCACGGCTTTTATGTCGAGCCAACGATCTATACTGGATTGCCAGAGTCGGCGCGCTGCGTGAAGGAAGAAATTTTCGGGCCCGTCTGCCATGTCACACCCTTCGATTCGGAAGAGCAAGCGGTAAGCATGGCGAACGACACGAAATACGGGTTGGCTGCGTCGATATGGACGACTGACCTGAAGCGTGGTCACCGGGTCGCGCAGCAGATGAACGTGGGTATCACCTGGGTGAATTGCTGGTTTCTACGCGATCTGCGGACGCCATTTGGTGGTGTGGGCCTTTCCGGTATCGGGCGCGAAGGCGGCGTGCATTCGCTGAATTTTTATTCCGAGCTGAATAACATCTGCATTCGGTTGTAGGAATTGCGTTGTCGCATCGATAGAACTGAAACATGGGGAAAGTTGAAAGCAAAGTGCTCTCGGGGAAGGCGCGACCGCGCGGTAAGTACCCGCACGTCAAACGCGCTGGGGATTTTCTGTTTGTCTCCGGGACGAGCGCGCGCCGCTCCGACAACTCCATTGCCGGCGCTGAGGTCGATGCGTTTGGAACGACGAGTCTCAACATTCGAGAGCAGACCCAGGCAGTCCTCGAAAACGTGCGAGACATCCTTCAGAGTGTGGGTGCGGGTCTTAAAGATGTTGTCGAAGTGACAACCTACCTCGTAAACATGAACGATTTCGGTGGATATAACGACGTTTACGGAGAATTCTTCGGTTTCGACGGGCCGGCTCGAACGACCGTGGCCGTGCACCAATTGCCGCATCCGCATTTGCTGATCGAGATCCGCGCGATGGCATACAAACCGGAGAAAATGAGATAAGGGAGCCACAATGCCGTCTATCAAGAGTCTCAAAGCGTTTAACTTTCAAGCTTGGATCGATGCGAACAAGGAGAAATTCAAACCGCCCGTGGGCAATGCGCAAGTTTGGGAGGACGGCGAAATGATGGTCACTGTGGTCGGTGGGCCAAATAATCGGCGAGACTACCATGACGACCCGACCGAAGAGTTCTTCTATCAGTTGAAGGGCAACATCTTCCTTCGGATTATGGAGACTCCGGGAAAGCCGCCACTCGAGATCCCGATTAAAGAGGGCGAGATTTTTCTGCTGCCGAAGCACATGCGGCATTCTCCGCAACGACTGCAGGAGGGCAGCATCGGCGTGGTAGTTGAGATGCCGCGTCCCGAGGGCGCGATGGATGGATTTGAGTGGTACTGTCCAAAGTGCTACCAACTTTTGCACCGCGCGGAAGTAAAACTGAAGAGCATCGTTCGTGATCTCCCGCCTTTGTTTGAACAGTTCCATAACAGCGATAGCCTTCGCACCTGCAAACATTGCGGGACGATGCACCCCGGCAAACCGTAATGCCTGTGATTGATATCCATAATCATTTCTTTCCGCGTACCTGGCCTGATCTCGCGGCACGGTACGGGACGCCTGACTGGCCCTGGATCAAGCACACCGAGGCCGGGAAAGCAGAGATCATGGTGGGCGATCGCTTTTTCCGCCATATCTATTCCGCCTGCTGGGATCCCGAAGTACGGCTTGAGGAGATGGATCGGGATGGCGTCGAAATGCAAGTTCTTTCGGCGACACCCGTTTTGTTTGCCTACGAGAGGCCGATCGAGCATGCGCTGGATTGCGCGCAATTGTTCAATGATGCCGCGCTCAAATTGTGCGCAGAAGGCAAGGGCCGGCTGAAGTCTTTGTGCCAGGTTCCTCTGCAAGACATAGATGCTTCTTGTAAAGAACTAAGCCGGTGTATGCGGGCTGGTCATCTTGGCGTCCAGATTGGCAATCACGTTGGTGAAAAGAATCTCGATGATCCCGGCATTGTGACGTTTCTGCACCACTGCGCGGACGAAGGGGCCGCGGTTCTGGTGCATCCATGGGATATGTTGGCGCCGCAGCGTATGCCGAAGTACATGATGCCTTGGACCGTGGGCATGCCGGCCGAAACCCAACTCGGAATCGTTGCCATGATTTTGGGCGGCGCGTTCGACAAGTTGCCGCAGAACTTGCGCATCTTCTTCGCTCACGGTGGAGGCAGCTTCGCATTTCTGCTGGGAAGATTGGAGAACGCGTGGCAACATCATCCCGTGGCACACGGCGTTTGCGAGTTGTCTCCCGGCCAGTATCTGAATCGCTTCTATGTAGATTCGGCGGTCTTCGATGAGCGCGCGCTGCAGTTTCTTGTCGGAACCATGGGCGACGAGCGAGTGATGCTGGGCTCGGACTATCCCTTTCCGCTGGGAGAACATCGAGTCGGCTCGTTGATTCGATCGAGTTCTTTCAGTGCTGAGACAAAGAATCGGTTGCTGGGTGGCAACGCGCTCAAGTTTCTTGGCATGCAGAAAGAGGGCAGTGTTCCAGCGGAGCTTACCACGCCTGGTACCCCGATCGTCCCGCATGGCGAACAATTGACATACAGTTCATATCTCAAAGTTCCTGAGTTGCTGAAGCTCCAGGATCCACAGTCTTCACCGCAGCATCATGACGAATTGCTCTTCATCATCGTGCACCAGACGTACGAGTTGTGGTTCAAGGAATTGATGCATGATCTGGATGCGGTTGTTGCCAATTTGAAGGTTGCGGGATCAAATCCTCAATCGCGTGACGAAGTCTACGAAGCTGCCAGATTGCTGCGACGCTGTACGGAGATTACGAGAGTCTTGGTCGAGCAGTTCACGATTCTTGAGACGATGCTCCCTACGCACTTTCTGGCGTTCCGCGGCAAGCTTGAACCTGCCAGCGGATTTCAATCGGAACAGTTTCGCGAGCTTGAGTTCTTGTGCGGATTGAAGGACGAGAAGATGCTGCGGTATCACAAGCCCACACCGGAAGCGCATGCCCTGCTGGAACGAAGGCTGCGCGAGCCGTCCCTGCACGATGTTTTCTTCGATGCGTTGCGAGCGATCGGTAAACTGCAACTCCCCGAGAATTCGAACGAGCGTGAGCGATTCGACGCGCGCGCCCGGGCGGTCCTTTCGCTGTATCGCGACGAACGAAACAACCGCGACTGGATTGACGTCTGCGAACGGCTCACAGAGTTTGATGAGCTTGTTGTGAGCTGGAGGCTGCGTCACATTCAACTCGTCGAGCGCGTGATCGGTGTTCGCATGGGAACTGGCGGCAGTTCTGGGTCGTCATATTTGAAATTGACATTGGACAAGAAGTTCTTTCCGGAGTTATGGGAAGCACGGACACTCCTGACAGAATAGACCATGCAGAGCTAACCTCGTCGTTTGCCCATGACTGAAAGAGCCCAGACGATTTCACTGATTGGAGCCGGACTCAACGGGCCTCTCTTGGCTCTTGGCCTGGTCAATCGTGGCTTCCGAGTTGAGATTTACGAGCGCCGCCCAGATATGCGGCACGTCCGCATGAGCGCCGGACGATCAATTAATCTCGCGCTCTCCACGCGCGGCATCTTCGCCCTAACCGAGGCCGGCCTCTGGAACGAGATGCGAAAGATCACCATTCCGATGAAAGGCCGAATGATGCACTCGGCCGCTTCGGAATTGACGTTTCAGCCATACGGGAAGGATGAAGCTGAGGTTATTCATTCAATCTCGCGGGCCGACTTGAATATCGCGCTGATCAATGCCGCCGAACAGCAGGGCGTCAAAATCCGTTTTCAACAACGTTGTACTGGAATCAATCTTAAGACAGGCGGGCTTAAGATACGCGATGAGCGGACCAGCGAGGCCAAGTCGATTGATTCTAGCGTCGTGATTGCCTGTGATGGATCGGCATCAGCGATCCGCGGCGAGATGTTGAAACTTAGCCGATTTAACTTCTCGCAACAATATCTCGACTATGGATACAAAGAGCTGATCATTCCGGCCGGTCCGGACAGAAAACATGTTCTTGATATCGGCGCGCTGCACATCTGGCCGCGCGGCAGCTACATGTTGATCGCTCTGCCCAATGTTGACGGCTCATTCGCATGCATTCTCTTCTTGCCATTTGAGGGACCCGACAGCTTCGCTTCGTTAAACAACAGCTCAGAGGTGTCCCGGTTCTTTGAGGCACGGTTTCCGGACGCGTTTTCTCTCATGCCGCAACTGGCCGATCTCTTTTTCGCTAATCCGACCGGAGCGATGGTGACAGTCAAATGTTCACCCTGGCATGTGGGCGGGCGCGCTCTGTTATTGGGTGACGCGGCTCATGCGATTGTTCCTTTCTTCGGACAAGGAATTAATTGCGGGTTTGAGGATTGCAGTTCGTTGTTGGAACTGCTCGACCAGCACGGCGCCGACTGGGAGCGTGTATTCAACGAATTTGAAAATGCGCGGAAGGTCAATACCGACGCGATCGCCGACTTGGCAGTCGAGAATTTTGCAGAGATGCGAGATCGGGTTGCCGATCCACGTTTTTTGTTCCGCAAGAAGGTGGAGTTGGCATTGGAATCGAAATATCCAGAGCTTTTTGTGCCCAAGTACTCCATGGTGACATTCCATCGGGTTCCCTATGCTACGGCGCTCACGCGGGGGCAGGCCCAGGATCGAATGCTCACTGAACTGTGTGATCCGATCAACCGCATCGAAGATCTCGACTGGAGCAAAGCAGACCAATTGATTCGCAGCCAACTCACACCTTTGGAGTCAGCATCGTGACGGGCACACCCTTTCAGACGGGCGAGGACTTTGCGAGGGCAATGGATGCCCGTGATCCGCTCGCGCATTTTCGCGATCGCTTCCTGTTTCCCAAGACGAAGGCTGATCGAAAGATCATATATTTGTGCGGCCATTCGCTTGGACTGCAGCCGAAAACCGTTCCATCTCACTTGGATCAGGTACTGCGGGACTGGGCGAACCTGGGAGTCGAGGGACATTTCCACGCGAAGGATCCGTGGATGCCGTATCACCGTTTGCTGACTGAGCAGACGGCAGACCTGGTGGGAGCGCAACCCTCGGAAGTCGTTGTGATGAATTCCCTCACGGTTAATCTGCACCTCATGATGGCATCGTTCTACCGTCCCACCCAGACTCGACACAAGATTTTGGTCGAGCGTGGCGCGTTTCCTTCCGATCAGTACGCTGTGAAATCGCAGATCTGTTTCCATGGATTTGATCCGGCGACGTCGTTGCTCGAGATTACGCCTCGTGAGGGCGAGTCTTGCCTGCGCGAGCAAGATATCGACTTACTGATCGATCGCGAAGGTGATTCCATTGCCTTGATCCTGCTGGGAGGGGTGAACTACGCCACCGGCGAGGTTTTCGACATGGCTGGCATTACTCAGGCGGGCCAGAAAAAAGGATGCGTTGTGGGATTTGATTTGGCGCATGCAGCCGGTAATATCCCACTACGGCTGCACGATTGGGGGCCTGACTTCGCGGTGTGGTGCAGCTATAAATATTTGAACGGCGGTCCTGGGTGCATCGGCGGATGTTTTGTTCACGAACGCCATGGGCGCGCATGGAAGCTGCCGCGCCTTGCAGGTTGGTGGGGCCACGAGGAGAAGACTCGATTTCAGATGGGACCCGCCTTTCACCCGATGGCAGGAGCGGAAGGCTGGCAGTTGAGCAATCCACCGATTCTGGCTCTGGCGGCTTTACGCGCATCGATGGAGATTTTTTCGGAAGCAGGGATAGAACGTCTGCGTGCCAAGAGTATCTCGCTCACGGCGTACATGGAATTCTTGCTGCGACAACACGCTTCTAATAAATTCTCAGTCATCACACCACCCGAGCCGGAGCGTAGAGGTGCCCAACTCTCCATCCGAGTGGCACGTGCGGGTCGCCAGCTATGTGACCGAATGGCTGAGAATGGAGTGATCGGAGACTGGCGTGAGCCAGACACCTTCCGAGTTGCAGCGGTCCCTTCATACAATTCATTCCAAGATGTTTACCGCTTTGTCGCGGCCTTCGAAGCCGCTCTTCAGTAAACAGTTCTTCGGTGCTGACGGATTACTTTTGTAACGCATTCCTCGGGGGCCGTGAACACTACAATTTGAGCCGTGGGTAAATCTCCGCTCCAGTGCGCAGGGAAGTGGACGGCCATCGTGTCTGCGGTGGTGGGCGTTCATATTTTAGTGTCGATACTGACGCCCCGAGGATTCGCTCTCACCGCCTTCGGTGACATACTCCAAAATCTGATTTTGTTCGCCGCAACGATTGGTGTTGCTCTCAATATGAGGAGGGCTGCCCCAAGAGCGCGGCTATTCTGGGCGCTCTTAGCTCTGGGACTCGCAACTTGGCTTATTTCGCAGCTCATGTGGACGTATGTCGAAGTCTACTTGCGACATGAAGCGCCGAATCCATTCTTCGGCGATGTCATTCTTTTTCTGCACATCGTTCCAATGATGGCTGCGGTCGCACTCCAACCGCATCTTCAGCAGGATGATCGCACGGTCCGAGTCGGTTCTCTCGATTTTGCTCTGCTGCTTACCTGGTGGCTCTATCTTTACCTGTTTGTTGTGATTCCATGGCAATATGTGCACCCGGCGGAATCTGTGTACGGGCGCAGTTTTGACCTGCTCTATGTCAGCGAGGAACTGGTGCTTGCAGCGGGGTTAGTGCTTGTGTGGAGTCGGAGCCGTGGACCCTGGAGAAGGATTTACTTTGATCTCTTCGTGGCAACCCTGATTTATTGCGTCGCTTCGCTGATGGCAAGTGAAGCTATCGATTTGCATCTGTACTACACCGGAAGTTTATTCGACGTTCCTCTGATTGCAGGGATTGCCTGGTTTATGCGGATAGGGTTCCTGCCGTACGAAACCACAGACGAGGATTCGGTAGTGGGATCTTCGAGTCGCGGTTATGGCATCTGGAAAGCGCGCCTCGCGATGGTGGCGGTCTTCGTCACTCCATTGATGGTGGGATGGGCCGAATTTGCAGGCAATGCTCCGCAGAGCGTCCGCACCTATCGACTGCTGCTAACCGTGGCCGTCATGGTCGTAATGGGTGCTCTGGTTTTTGTGAAACAACATTTGCTTGACCGGGAACTACTCAGTCTTCTTCGATCATCGCGCAACAACCTGGATGAGATGTGCCGTCTAAAGGACGAATTGGAAAATAAGGAACATTCTCTAAGGTGGCACAGCCTGGAGCTACAGCGGAAAAATTTGGAACTGCAGGAGATTTCGTTCACCGATGTGCTCACGGGCATATGGAATCGTCGCTATCTCGAGGAGATTCTCACTGCAGAGGCGGGCCAAGTGCTTCGAAATTACCAGCGCGCCCGCGGCAGCGGCATTCGGAAGCTCGATCATCGTGACCTGGTTTTCATCATGGTAGACGTCGATTTCTTTAAGCAAGTGAATGACCGCCACGGACATCCTGCAGGCGATAGGCTGCTGCAACTCGTTGCGCAGAGGCTTTCGACCGTAGTGCGCAAGTCTGATGTACTGGTGCGCTGGGGCGGAGAGGAATTCCTGATCATGAGCCGTTCCACCGACCCGTCGGGTACGCCTGCATTTTGCAGCCGCGTCCTGGAAGTGATGTCCGGCGAGCCGTTCGATCTTGGTCATGGCATTTCCGTCAAGAAAACTTGTTCAGTAGGATGGGCGGCATATCCCTGGACCCGCAGCGCATTTGAAGCGATCTGTGCAGAGGAATCGATCGCCCTGGCCGATGCGGCTCTGTACCTGGCCAAGGATCTGGGCAGAAATCAAGGCGTGGGAATTGTGGCGACAGACGTCGCGAGCCAAAACCCGGAGGCCATCGGATTAGTGTCAATCCGAAAAGGAAATCCGCCGCTCGCGCGGACCATACGAACTGAATGTCCAAGTGAGAAGAGCTCCTTTGACCCTGCCTTTGAACCTGCGGAATCGATCAATCGATCCGACACATAAGAGTTGTTTTTATGCAATCCTCTTCAACACTTCTGTGACTGCGTCTCTTGACCTTCGCGACTGCGTTGACTACATTGAGTTGCCGGCATCATTGCCGCCGAGGCAACAAAATTCATGAATGCTAAAAATCCTTCCCGTAAGACCGGGCTACGCCAGAAAGCGCAGCTCATGTCTGCATCCGAAATTGAACGCACCCTGGTGCGGCTCGCATACGAGATTGTCGAAAAGAACGGAGGGGTCGAGGGTCTGGGACTCGTCGGAATTCGGCGACGCGGTGTCCCAATCGCAGAACGCTTGGGCAAGATTATTACGCGCATTGAGAACGCAAAGGTGCCCGTCGGATCCCTGGATATCACTTTTTATCGCGATGACCTCTCCACTCTGGGGCCTAAACCGGTCGTGCAGGAGAAAGAAATCGGGTTTGAGATTGAGGACAAGAACATCGTACTGGTCGATGATGTTCTGTTTACCGGACGTACCACTCGTGCCGCGCTCGATGCCCTGTTTTCACATGGCAGGCCGCGCAAGGTGCAACTCTGCGTCTTGATTGACCGAGGACATCGCGAGATCCCAGTCGAAGCAACCTTCGTGGGACGCAATGTGCAAACGACCGCGAACGAAGTAATCGAGGTCAAATTGACCGAGATCGACGACGCCGAAAAAGTCCTGTTGATGGAAAGATAAAATTGGTAAGTAGGAAAAGGACGGTGGATTGAGCCACCGCCCTTCTTGTTTGAAGTAAATGGTCAGGCGATGCGAGTGCACACTGCCTTAGTTTGGGTGTAAAGATTGAGAACGTCGTGGCCCATCTCGCGTCCCCAGCCGGACTGCTTGTAGCCTCCGAAGGGTAGCGCCGCATCGAAGATGTTGTAGCAGTTAATCCACACGGTGCCGGCGCGAAGTTGTTCCGCCATACGATGCGCTTTGCCGATGTCGCGGGTCCATACGGCGGCAGCCAAACCGTAGTCGCTATTGTTCGCACGCGGAACAATTTCTTCGGGATCTGTGAATGGCATTGCGACCACGACCGGCCCGAAGATTTCCTCCTGCACCACTTTCATGTTTTCTTGCGTGTTCACGAGCACGGTCGGTTCGACGAAATATCCACGGTCGCCGCCCTTGTGCCCGCCAACGACAGCCTTGGCGCCTTCTGAGAATCCGGCCTCCAGATATCCGCACACACGGTTCATCTGTTCTTCAGAAACCAGGGGGCCCATTTGAGTGTCAGGGTCGAGGCCAGACCCAACCTTGATTTTCTTAGCATGTTCGGCGACTCCCTCGACCACTTGATCGTAGATCGATTTCTCGACGTACAGTCGGGAACCGGCGCAGCAGCACTGACCGTGATTGAAAAAGATTGCGCTGGCAGAACCTGGGATAGCTGTCTCGAGGTCGGCGTCTTTGAACACGACATTGGGAGACTTTCCACCCAACTCGAGAGAAACTTTCTTAAGGTTGCCTGCAGCCGCATGGACGATCAACTTGCCGACTTCTGTCGATCCCGTGAAAGCGACCTTATCGACATCCGGATGCGCAGCGAGAGCAGCTCCTGCCGTCTCGCCATAACCGGGGACGATGTTGACTACCCCTTCGGGGAACCCAGCTTCCATGATGAGTTCACCCAGACGCAGCGCCGAGAGCGGAGTCTGCTCGGCGGGCTTCAATACAACCGTGCAGCCCGTCGCAAGCGCCGGGCCAAGCTTCCACGCAGCCATCAAAAGGGGGAAGTTCCATGGAATGATTTGTCCAACGACTCCGACCGGTTCGCGCAACGTGTAAGCGAGATACTTTGCACCCGGTGTGTACGGAACCGAGAGTGGAATCGTGTTGCCTTCGATCTTGGTTGCCCATCCCGCCATGTAGCGGAACAGGTCGACTGCGAGCGGGACGTCGGCGGCTTTAGCGATATTAAGCGGCTTGCCGTTGTCCAGACTTTCGAGGTAACCAAATTCCTCCGTATGTTGCTCGAGCAGATCGGCAAGTTTCCAGATCAGGCGGCCGCGCTCGGAAGCGGACATGCGGCGCCAAGGACCCTTGTCGAAAGCAATACGTGCCGCGGTTACGGCCTCATTGATGTCTTCGCGATCGCCTTCTGCAACCTGGGCAAGAACCTCGCCTGTCGCCGGATTATAGGTGGGAAAATTCTTTCCGGATGCGGCGCTCGTCCACTTGCCGTTGATCAACATCTTTCGCGGTTTGTCGATGAACTCTGCAACGCGCGGATGAATCTGAGGGGAAACTGCGATGCCCATACTTCCTCCTTGTGCAAACAAATTAGATCAAGTCAGAATGATGCCGGGCGAAGAAGGCGACCGGGGTATGCTAGCGCTGGAGCAGGACAAATGCAATCGCCAAGCTGGAACGATTTTTGAATCAGCCTCCTTGGGTACTGACGTCCCAATGCCAGCATCCGAGTGCGTATCTGCTATAGTTTCGTTCCTCGACAGATCAAGCCAGGGAGGTTCCATGCCCCGCAATGTCCGCTGTGCCCTGATTCAAGCCAGCAACGCGATTAGCACCGATCGGCCCCTCGCACAGATCCGAAAGGCGATGATCGACAAGCATTTGAAACTGATCGAGCAGGCCGCGCGCAAAAAGACCCAAGTCCTCTGTCTGCAGGAGCTTTTCTACGGGCCCTACTTCTGCGCCGAGCAGAACGCCCGGTGGTACGAGATGACTGAACGCGTGCCGGACGGCCCTACCACCCAAATCATGCGCAAGATTGCTGCCAAGCACCGTATGGTAATTGTGGTTCCCGTGTATGAGGAGCAAATGCCCGGGGTCTATTTCAATACCGCCGCCGTGATTGACGCGGATGGTCGCTATCTTGGCAAATACCGCAAGCATCACCTGCCGCATTGCCATCCCGGGTTCTGGGAAAAGTTCTATTTCACTCCTGGCGATCTTGGATATCCCGTCTTCGAAACGAAGTACGCACGCGTGGGCGTTTACATTTGCTACGATCGGCATTTTCCGGAAGGAGCGCGCATCCTCGGATTGAACGGTGCAGAAATCGTGTTCAATCCGTCCGCCACTGTTGCTGGCTTATCAGAATATCTTTGGGAACTCGAACAGCCGGCGCACGCAGTGGCCAACGGCTATTTTGTCGGAGCAATCAACCGCGTGGGTATCGAGAAGCCGTGGAGCATTGGCGAATTCTACGGCAAGAGCTATTTCTGCAATCCGCGGGGGAAGATTATTGCCCAAGCCAGTCGTGACAAAGACGAAGTGGTCGTGGCCGATCTGGATCTCGACATGATCGCCGAGGTTCGGAAGGTGTGGCAGTTCTTTCGTGACCGTCGGCCAGAAACCTACGGCCCGATCACGACGCAGAGCGGAGCATCCGCCGCCGCAGATTGAACGACCAGTAACTCCTCAATTCTGTGATCAAGAACGATGACGACCTCTAGCCCCACTCAAATCCGCTCGCGCATTGAATCCAGCCCCCTGTACAACGAGGACCTCGCCCCTGCATCTCCCGAGCGCCGGCATTGGGGCACGTACAATTTCGCGGCGCTTTGGATCTCGATGTCGGTAAACATCCTCACCTACATGCTGGCGGCGAGTTTGATTCAGGGAGGAATGGACTGGAAACAGGCGGTTGCAACCATCTTCCTTGGGAATGTGATCGTGTTGGTGCCAATGTTGCTAAATTCACACCCCGGGGCAAAGTACGGAATTCCGTTTCCTGTTCTAGCCCGGGCGTCGTTCGGCGTGTTGGGCGCAAACGTTGCCGCTGTACTGCGTGCTCTGGTTGCTTGCGGATGGTTCGGCATTCAAGCATGGATCGGTGGCGAAGCCATCAGCACGTTGCTGGCGACACTTGCTCCCGGTTGGAAGAATTTTCCATACGGGCCAGCAGTCTGTTTCTTTCTGTTCTGGTTGATCAACCTTGCAGTCGTACTGAAAGGAATCGAATACATTCGCGTTCTGCAAGGGATCAGCGCTCCTGTCTTGCTCGGCGTCGGACTACTCCTGCTGGGATGGGCCTATCACGCGGCAGGCGGTTTCGGCCCTATGTTGTCGGTGCCTTCGCGGTTCACTACATTTCCTGATTTCCTGAAGTTCTTGATTCCTGCACTCAACGGCACGGTTGGTTTCTGGGCAACAGTTTCATTGAACATCCCCGACTTCACGCGGTTCGCACGCAATCAGCGAGAACAAGTGATCGGACAGGCCGTGGCCTTGCCAACGACGATGACGCTGTACGCATTCGTCGGAATCGTCGTGACCTCAGCCACCGTCGTGATTTACGGAACCGCGATTTGGGATCCGGTACAACTGCTTAGCCGCTTCCATTCTCCCGTCGCAGTCGTGATTTCTCTGATCGCAATTCTGCTGGCGACGCTCAACGTCAATATCGGCGCAAATATAGTCTCCCCCGCAAATGATTTTTCCAACTTGTGGCCGCGCGGCATCAGCTTTCGTACTGGCGGCGTCATCACGTGCTTCATGGGAATCGCCCTTATGCCATGGAAGCTTCTGGCCAATTACCGCACGTTCATTCTTGGCTGGCTTGGCGGCTACGCGGCCTTTCTTGGCCCCGTTGCAGGGATAATGATCTGCGATTATTTTGTGATCCGGCGTCGAGTCCTGCGGGTGGATGATCTTTATCTGCGAGGCGGGATCTACGAATACTCGCGAGGATTCAATTGGGCCGCAGTGGCCGCGTTGGTGCTCGGAGCGGGTACTGCACTATCCGGGCTTGCGATTCCCACCCTGCGCGCGCTCTACGACTACTCGTGGTTCGTTGGCTTCGCAGTTTCATTCGTCGCCTATTACGGAATCATGAAGTTGCAGCGCCAGGCGGTAATTGCTCCTCAGGAAGTTGCCTAACCCTATCGTTAGGACTTCGGATTCAAAAACTCAGGCAGCACCTCGCGTTGGTAACTCTCCAGTGACTGCTCTTCATCTCCGCACATCAGGTAAATGTTGAACTGGGTGACGCCGACACCGGCGAGTTCGCGCAGCTTCTTGCGATGCCCTTCAGCCGGACCGATTAGGCAAAAGCGATCCACAACCTCATCCGAAACAAATTCCGCGTTATCGCTTTTCACCTCGCAATGGTGTTGATAATCGTAATGGCCGCGATCCTGTACAAATGAAGTTAGTGCAGCGGGCAGATCTTCCGGCTTGTACTGCCGGATCAGATCCATCACGTGGTTCGACACCAAGGCAGGGAACCATCGCACTCGTTCGCGCGCCACGTTTAGGTCATTGGAGATCCATACGGGAGCTGCGGCCATCACTTCAATCTTGCTCGCGTCACGTCCTGCGGCACGCGCGCCCTCTTTCACGAACCCCAAACACCATGCGATTAGGGCCGGATCGGCAAATTGCAGAATGATTCCGTCTGCCACTCGTCCAGCCATGTGCAGAACCTTGGGGCCGTAGCCCGCAATCCAAACCCGCGGTGAGTTTTTTGCCCAAGTGAGTCGGGCGGGTTGACCGTCGTGCTGCACTTCTTTGCCCGAAGTCAGGTCGCGGAACTCCGCCACTGCGGCTTCCAGTTGCGACCAACTTACCGGCTTCTTGCCCAACACGCGCCGCGAACTGTCGCCCCGACCGATCCCGAGTTCCATCCGTCCTCCGGAAATCAGATTGAGAGTTGCAAACAGACTCGCTGTTACCGTGAGATCACGCGTCGCCGGGTTCGTGACGCACGTGCCGAGCCGCATGCGTCTGGTATTGGCCGCCATCAGCGTCAAAAGGGGGTATGGCTCTTTCCACAAGACGTGAGAATCAAAGATCCAGCCGTATTCAAATCCGGCGCCTTCCGCCTGCCGAGTGAGACCGACGACACGTTCGACCGAAATGTCGGGTTTCAAGGTGATACCGAATTGCATAGCCGGGCCTCTCGTGGAAGAAATTGCAACTACTGGCTGTGAGGAGCTAAGGTGCGGGAGTGTAGCATAGAATTCTTTTCACCGACGAGTGTACGGTCGCAAATCGACGGAGGGTTCGATGAGTTTCGACACGATCATCAAGAACGGTTCTGTAGTGACAGCAACCGATACGTTTACGGCCGACGTTGCCGTTTCCAACGGCAAGATCACTACCATCGGAACCGACCTTCCCACACAGAATGCCACAAAGATTCTAGACGCAACGGGCAAACTCGTTCTTCCCGGAGGAATCGACGTTCATACGCACCTCGACATGCCATTCGGGGGCACGACCAGCGCTGACGACTTTGAAACCGGCACACGCGCAGCGGCCTTTGGCGGGACTACAACGCTTATTGATTTCGCGATTCAGTACAAAGGGCAGCCTCTTCGTCAGGCGTTCGACACGTGGATGAGCAAGGCTGCAAGCAAGGCCACCTGCGACTACGCGTTCCACTGCATCGTGACCGACGTCTCCGGCGGGCAACTCTCGGAGATGAATGATCTGGTGCACGAGGGCGTGACCAGTTTCAAGCTTTTCATGGCGTACCCGGGCGTTTTCATGCTCGATGATGGCAGCATCTTCAAGGCTCTCCAGACGACCGCTAAGAACGGCGGACTCGTTTGCATGCATGCCGAGAACGGCAGCGCAATTGACGTCATCGTGCAGCAAGCACTTGCAGAAGGAAAACGGGCGCCGAAGTATCACGCATTGACTCGTCCTACGACAGCCGAGGCTGAGGCGGTAGGGCGGGCCATCGCGCTTGCGGAGATTGCCGGCGCGCCCATCTACATTGTTCATTTGAGCTGCAACGATGCACTGGAAAAAATTCGAGAGGCCCGAGACCGCGGGCTGCCCGTGTATGCCGAAACTTGTCCCCAGTATCTGTACCTCTCGCTAGAAAACATGGATGCACCCGGTTTTGAAGGGGCGAAGTACGTTTTCACTCCGCCGCTGCGTGAGAAGTGGAATCAGGAAAAGCTCTGGAGAGGCCTCAAACACGACCACCTCCAGGTCGTATCAACCGATCACTGTCCGTTTTGCTTCAAGGAGCAAAAGGAGATGGGCCGCGATGATTTCACGAAAATCCCGAACGGCGGTCCCGGTGTGGAGCACCGCATGAGTCTGATCTACTCTGGAGGCGTCGGCGCGGGGCGCTTCAACGCAAATCGTTTTGTCGAATTGGTTTCGACCACCCCAGCCAAGCTGTTTGGGCTGTATCCGCGGAAGGGCACCATCGCCGTCGGTAGCGACGCGGACTTGGTGATTTTTGATCCGAAGCGTCGGCACACCATCAGCGCTGCGACCCATCACATGCGGGTGGACTATTCCATGTTTGAAGGCATCCAGGTAACAGGAATGCCAGATGTCGTTCTGTCGCGCGGCCGCGTGATCGTGGAAGGCGACAAATTTCTCGGGCGAGCAGGTCAGGGAGAATTTCTGCGCCGAGCAACCTATGCGCAGGTGAACGGCTAGCTGAGTCTCTTAACGAAGCGCAGCGAAAAGCGCTTCTTTCCAACGCCTATTGTCGATGCTCCAACACACTTTGGCCTTTGGCCCGCGAAGCGTCGGAGCCCAGACTGCTCGGTTCCTTTCGTCACTCGCGACATTCAGCCGATCGACCACCGTCATTCCGCGGGTCAGTTCGCTCTGGGTCTCCACGTCGACATAGTGCTCGCTCCACGAGGTTCCGACAGATGGATCCAAGGCGACGCACATGGCGACCGGATCCGGTAGCGAGATGCCGTCTTCGTTCGTTTGAATTTTGTAGGCCGCACGCGCGTGACTATTGCTCTCGATGGCGAAGTGGGAACGCTTCGTACTGAGTGTCTCTACTTGCCGGATCTCGTCCTCGCGCAGCACGGCGTCTCCCCGGCAGAGTTGCCAGCCAATCAGTTCCACGGGAAGGCCGCTGCGCATCACGATGCGCGCCGCCTCTGGGTCGACCCAAATGTTGTACTCCGCCGCAGGGGTCACGTTGCCCTCGCCACACGGCGCCCCGCCCATCACAACGCAGCGGCTCACCTTCGTCGCGATTGCTGGGGTCTTCGAGATCGCCAAGGCGAGATTGGTGAGCGGGCCGAGGGTCACCACAACTAGACCTAGATTCGCTTCAATGGTTTCGATAATGGCATCGGCGGCGTGCAGTTTTTCCGCGGATCGTTTTGGCGCTGGATAGTTGTGATCGCCCAGTCCGTCGCGTCCGTGAAACCAGGTTGCATTCTCGTACGTGCGCAATAAGGGCTTATCCGCGCCCGAGTACACCGGCACATTCGCTCCGCATAGTTCGGCCGTATAGAGCGCATTGCGAGTTGCTTGTTGTACTTCGACGTTTCCGGCAACGACTGTGATCGCGGCGACACGAACATCCGGTGCGCGCAGAGCCATGATCAGTGCGACTGCGTCATCCGATGCCGTGTCGGTGTCGATTAAGAACGTGCGAGTCACGGGCGATAGAATAGCAGACGATTGGAACGCAAAATTCACGCAGTGTCCGAGGGTCATCGGACTTGTCGCGCGATGCAAAGAAGTGTAGAGTTCACACTTTCCAAGGGAGACAGCACGAATGTTCACGCCGCCAAGTCTGACGATTGCGTTGTTGATGATGATCGCCAGCGCGATCTGCTGGGGTTCCTGGGCCAATACTTACAAGGGCGTCAAGAATTATCGTTTCGAGCTGTTCTACTGGGACTACGCAATCGGTATTTTTCTCATTTCTCTAATCCTCGCCTTCACCATGGGGAGTAGTGGCAACGACGCTTCGAGTTTCTTGAACAATGTTCACTCTGCCGACAATTCCAACATCGTTTCCACGCTGGTTGGCGGTGCGATTTTCAATTTGGCGAATCTCCTGCTTGTCGCTGCGATTGACATGGCCGGGCTGGCAGTTGCTTTCCCTGTTTCCATCGGAATCGCCCTCGTTGTTGGAGTCGTGCTCAATTTCATCATTCAGCCGAAAGGCAACGTAATATTTCTGGCGGTTGGGGTTGCCTGTGCATTCATCGCCGTGATTCTCGACGGAAAAGCCTACGGAAGTCTGGTCAGCGCCGGGCGTTCTGTTTCGAAAAAAAGCATCGTCACCTGCGTGATTTCTGGTGTGCTGATGGGACTGTGGAGTCCCTTTATGACCTACTCCATGACGCGAGGGAATACTCTCACGCCATATAGCGCAGCGGTCTTTCTGACGCTTGGTGCGCTGCTCTCGTGTTTTCTGTGGAATATATATTTCATGAAGCACCCTCTCGTTGGCGAACCGGTGAGTTTCGCCGGATTCTTCAGCGGTCCGCCCTCTGGACATCTGCTAGGTCTTTTCGGTGGATGCATTTGGGGCCTTGGCACAGTCTTTAATCTCACCGCCGGGAAATTTACGGGACAGGCCATCTCGTACGCCATCGGGCAATCCGCGCCGATGGTTGCGGCCTTGTGGGGCGTTCTAGCTTGGAAGGAATTCGCGGGCTCGGGACCGCGTGCCAAGCTTTACTTAACTCTTATGTTCGTCTTCTATGCGCTGGCGATTTTGTTGGTCGCCCGCGCCAACGGCTGATTTCGCAGACAATTCATTTTCCTTTGATCCGGCTGATGAACAGTTGCAGAAAGCGATCCGCATCCGACGCCGTGCAGACTCGCGCGTTCGCTTTCAACTCGATCGCGCCCTCAATTTCGTAGTGATCTCCGTGCAACACGTTGTTTTCATTCGAGCCCATTCGATTGGCAACCGTCTCGCCGCGCGTGAACTCGCCCCGGGTTTCGACGTCGACGTGCATGTCTTTGAGCGTCACCAGTTTCGGATCAATTACTACGCCCACTGCCAGCGGATCGTACATAGCGGCTCCTTGGTAGCCGCTCTTTTCCGAGCGCGTCAAGTAGAAGTCGGCTAGTTTCGCGACGAAATCACTTTCCGGACCGTGCAAGGACTGAAGATCCGCCAGGTACTTGCGGGTGATCAACGTTCTCTCGCCCACATCGGATCCTACCATCGTCACCATCCAGCCTGCATTGAACACAATCGCCGCTGCCTCTGGGTCGCCATAGATATTCGCTTCGGCCGCTCCATCCACATTTCCCCCAGTGATCGAGCCTCCCATGATCACGACATCTTTCACCAATGTAACGACGGAAGGATCCTTCGAGACCGCTAGCGCGATGTTCGTAAGCGGGCCGACTGGAATAAGCGTGACTTCATGCGGATACTTATGAGCTAGTTCGATGATCAGGTCGGGACCGAAGCGAGAATCGGCCTTGCATTTCGTGGGCGGCAACTCGACACCAGCCAGGCCGTTTTTTCCATGCCAGAACTGCGCTGTGATCAGCTTCTGATTGAGTGGATGCTGCGCCCCGCCGGCGACGGGCAGATCGCATCGCCCCGCCAACGATGTCAGTTTGAGCGCGTTCTCCAGACCCTGTCGCCCGTCGACGTTGCCCGGCACAACGGTTAGTGCCTCAACCTTCAGCTCAGGAGAATTCAATGCCAATAGGATTGCCATGGCGTCGTCTACACCCGGGTCGGTATCAATGATCACTCGCTGCGGAGCTTGCGCAACTGCGTGAGTGAGAAAAATGCAGACGAGTAGAAGAATCACACTGCCCATGCTGAAAAGTCTTGTCACTGGAGCCTCATTTAAGTGGAATGGACTGTGATTCTAAAGCAGCATGCCAGCGATTGAGGCCGACATCAAATTGGCCATTGTTCCTGCGAGCATTGCACGCACACCAAGTCGTGCGAGTTCCCCTCGCTTGTTGGGCGCCAGCGCCCCAATGCCACCGATCTGGATTCCGATCGAACTGAGATTCGCGAAACCACATAACGCAAACGTCGCGATCGTCACCGAGCGAGGATCGAGCACGGCCTTCTGGGTTCCTAGCACAGAGAATGCGACCAGTTCATTCAATACCATGCGTGTACCGAGCAGGTTGCCCACGATCCGACAGTCGTGCTTGGGAATACCTATGAGCCATGCTACGGGAGCGAATATCGCTCCGAATACTTGTTCCAAACTTTCGGGGAATCTCGCGATGTAGTGGTGGATGCCGCCGAAAATACCATTCGTAAGCGCAATGAGCGCAAGAAACGAAATCAGCATAGCGGCGATGTTCAGCGCTAGATGGAGACCATCGGTTGTGCCGCGAGAAATTGCGCCGAGCAAATTCTCTTCCTTCTCTGTTTTTTCTTCTTCTGCGCTCATGATCACCCGGCCGGCGGTTTTTGCTTGCTCGGTTTCCGGGACCAGCATCTTCGCCATCAACAATGTTCCGGGAGCGGTCATGATGACGGCGCTCAACAGATGTTTTGGGTCGATTCCAAACGAGATGTATGCCGCCATGATTCCGCCGGAAACGTGAGCCATGCCGCTGGTCATCACGGTCATCAGTTCAGAGCGGGTCAGATCCGGAAGAAATGGACGGATGGTCAACGGTGCTTCAGTCTGCCCCATGAAAATGCTGGCCGCGACATTGAGGGATTCGGCGCCGCTCGCTCCCATTACACGCGTCATGACCCAGGCAAAGATCCGGATGATGATCTGCATGATTCCGAAGTGGTACAGCACCGCGAAAAATGCGGCGATGAAGATGACAGTCGGCAACACGCCAAAGGCGAAGTATCCCAGCTGTGATCCCGGCTTCGCCAAATCCCCAAAAACGAAGTGCGATCCAGCGTAGGCATAACCCAACAACGTAGTTACGGCGTCTCCAGCTTTCTGAAATGCGATTCGCCCGGCGTCAATGCGAAGCACGAAGATTGCGAACACAAACTGCAGGCCCAAGCCCCACGCCACCGTCTTCAGGCGAATGGCGCGCCGATTAGTCGAGAAAACGTAGGCGAGCACGAGCATGGTTAACAAGCCCAGAATTCCCGTGAATCGTCCCATTCAGTTATTCTCCGCGGATTTACCTATGACTCGATGGATGAGTGGACGTTTAGTCGAAGGAGCAGAATCCGTTATCTCGCAACTTGCCGAGATCAGCTGTCGTGCACGTGCCGCCTTGGCTTCGGCTTTGTAATAGAGCGTCGCAATAGGTTCACGGGCATCGATACGATCCCCGACCTTTTTGTGCAGCACGATGCCCACGGCAGGATCGACCAAATCTTCTTTGCGCTCACGTCCGCCCCCGAGGATGACGCAGGCGGTTCCAATCTGTTCGCACTGCATTGCGTTGAGCCATCCGGCCCTTGAACTCGTCACCTGCATGGTGTGGGGTGCTTGTGGCAACCGCTTTGCGTCGTCGACAATCCGAGAATCCCCGCCCTGTAGTTCTACCATCTGACGAAATTTATCGAGCGCCTTACCGGAGGAAATCAGCTGCGCGCTCTGCTGTTTTCCTTCCGAAACGGTCTTCGCAACGCCCCCGAGATACAGCATCCATCCCGCCGTTTCTAAACACAGCTCTCTCAAGTCCGCGGGGCCGCCGCCGCGCAATACATCCACGACTTCGACGACTTCCAGCGCGTTGCCAATCATGTTTCCCAAGGGCTGATCCATGTCGGTAATAAGCGCGATCACCTGCTTGCCCATCCGCTCCCCGGTTTCCACCATCAGTTGGGCGAGAAACGCTGCGTCTTTCTCGTTCTTCATAAACGCCCCAGATCCGGTCTTGACATCGAGCACCAGAGCATCAATGCCTTCCGCCAGTTTCTTGCTCATGATCGACGCGCAAATCAGGTAAGGGCTCTCAACCGTTCCGGTAACGTCACGTAGCGCGTACAATTTGCGATCGGCGGGCGCGATCTCCGCCGTTTGGCCAATCATCGCGCAGCCGCAAACCTCGAGGACGCGGCGAAACTCAGCGACCGAAAGATTTACGTTGAAGCCGGGAATAGCTTCCAGTTTGTCGAGAGTCCCTCCGGTATGTCCCAACCCTCGCCCGCTGATCATCGGAACCGCCACGCCAGCCGCAGCCGCCAAGGGAGCGAGTACGAGAGACGTCTTGTCGCCGACTCCACCTGTGGAATGCTTATCGACTTTCCTGAGCGGCAGTGACGAGAGGTCCAGCACCTCACCCGAATGCAACATCGCGTCGGTCAATGCTGCCGTTTCCGGACGACTCATGCCCTTCAGTACCACCGCCATCAGCCACGCGGATACCTGATAATCGGGAATCTCGCCCGCAGTGTAAGAGTTCACCAGGCCTTCGATTTCCGCTTGCGACAGTTCGATGCCATCCCTCTTCTTGCGAATTACATCGATCGCGCGGAAAGTTTGTAGTGCGCTCGATCCGGTCACTATAAGCGGAATCCTTCCGGAAGGAGTTCGGTAATGTGTGCTTGCCTGGGACCGGCAGCGCCCTGAAAAAAAATCGTCGCGTCGGGCCCGAATTCGTAGATCACCTGTCGGCACGCTCCGCACGGTGAGCATGCGACCCCGTGGTCGTTGGCTACGGCCACTGCCTGAATTTCGATCTTCGGACCCAGCGCTGCTACGGCTGTGAAGATTGCGGTTCGCTC
This sequence comes from uncultured Acidobacteriaceae bacterium, assembly GCA_963722365.1. GTDB lineage: Bacteria > Acidobacteriota > Terriglobia > Terriglobales > Acidobacteriaceae > Sulfotelmatobacter. Next base: position 243,617 of record CAVRLM010000007.1, on the reverse strand, counting down.
GGCACAGTTGGTCATGCCATAGGAAGCGTTCTCCACGTTGCATCCGGAGAAAACCTTGCCATTCGACAGCAGGATTGCCGCTCCGACGTGAAACTCCGAGTAAGGAGCATGTGCGTTCTTCATCACCTTGATCGCCGCTTGCTCCAGCTTTTTTCGCACGGCGGTAGAGATCGTCTTCTTGGGCATAGCAATGACAGTACAGTGTAGGGGAGAGCTCTCTCAAATCCGCTGAATCGTGCGTCATTGTAAACCCCTGGGGGCGGCTTCCAGATTTTTTCTTACTGGCCCTCCGCCCCGATCCGCGTTGCGAATCGATTTCGCGTTGCAAGATTGCGTGCCGTACAATTGCCATGCTGCGTTTCAGTATCAGGGGTTCAATCGCCAGGCAGAAAAAGTGCAATGTCGGTCGATCACGATCAATCTGATTTCGCGCCTCAACCAAAGGGCGACCTAGCAGGCGGAATGCCCCAATCGTCGACCGCGATTGCCAGCCTCGCAGGGTGTTCTTTGCTGTCGAATTCCGGTATTCCCCTCGATCTGAACTGGGTACATGCCGTTCGGTTGAACACGAGCGCCGTGGAACGCCGTGCGCAGACGCAAGTCGCTCGCCGGACAGTCAAGAAAGAATGGCAGGCTGCATGGCTTCTGCGAGCGATCGCCTGCATGGATTTGACGACGCTTTCTGGTGACGACACTGACGAACGCGTGCGCCGCTTGTGCGCTAAAGCAAGGCAGCCCATCCAGCAGGACCTTGTGCAAAAACTCGGAATCCAGGAGCTCGACATTAAAGTCGGTGCCGTCTGCGTGTATCACACCTTTATTGAAACAGCGTTGCACGCCCTGAAAGGAAGTGGCGTTCCCGTCGCGGCTGTTTCTACGGGATTTCCCGCCGGCCTTTCGCCGCTATCAGAGCGCGTCGCGGAAATTCGTCGATCGGTCGAAGCAGGGGCTAACGAAATCGATATCGTCATCACACGTGCTCACGTGTTCGGCGCCCGTTGGCAGGCGCTCTACGACGAAGTCACGACCTTCAAGCAAGCGTCCGGCAGTGCTCATATGAAAGTCATTCTTGGCACTGGAGATCTGCTGACGTTTCGCAACGTCGCACGCGCCAGCCTGGTTGCTATGATGGCGGGGGCCGATTTCATCAAAACTTCGACGGGGAAAGAGCCCACCAATGCCACGCTTCCTGTCAGTCTGGTGATGGTTCGCGCTATCCGCGAATACGCGCAGCAGACGGGTATGGCGGTCGGTTTCAAACCAGCAGGCGGAATTCGCACGGCGAAGCAATCCCTCGACTGGTTGGCCCTGATGAAAGATGAATTGGGTCTTTCGTGGATGCGGGCGGAACTATTCCGATTCGGCGCAAGTGGCTTGCTCGGAGACATCGAGCGGCAACTCGAACATTTCGCAACTGGACGTTACTCGGCCGAGCATCGTCATCCAATTGCGTAGCTGACAGCGGCGAAATCGTCGTACTGAAACAGAGCGAGCTAAGCCCAATGAGCATTGCCGAAAAGTTCGTCAGCATGGAGTACGGCCCCGCGCCAGAGGATCCCAAAGAAGCGGTAGCCTGGCTCGAGAGCCACGGGCGACGCTTCAATCTTTTCATTGGCGGAGCGTGGCATCCTCCCGCCGCCGAAGAATACTTCGATACCATCGATCCCTCGAATGGTGGAAAGCTAGCAGCAATCGCGCAAGGCAGCATTGCCGACGTCGATGCCGCCGTGCGTGCGGCTCGCGCGGCATCTTCGAAATGGCGTGCCCTCACTCCGCATGTTCGCGCGCGTTATCTCTATGCTCTCGCGCGCCTGGTCCAAAGGCATTCCCGGCTTCTCGCGGTTCTCGAAACGATGGACAACGGCAAGCCGATTCGCGAGAGTCGTGACATCGATATTCCGCTCGTAGCTCGACACTTCTACTACCACGCCGGTTGGGCTCAGTTGTTGGAGCAGGAATTTTCTGACTACGAACCATGTGGCGTCGTAGGTCAGATTATTCCGTGGAATTTTCCGCTGCTCATGCTGGCGTGGAAGATTGCCCCGGCTCTGGCGACGGGAAACACAGTGGTTCTGAAGCCCGCGGAGTTCACCCCTCTCACCGCGTTGGTCTTCGCGGAACTCTGTCAGGAAGCAGGAGTACCCGCTGGCGTCGTCAACATCGTGACCGGCGACGGCTCGACCGGCGAAGCGCTTGTGAAGCACCCAGACGTTGATAAGATCGCGTTCACTGGATCAACGGAGGTCGGGCGCGCCATTCGCAGCGCGACTGCCTCCAGCCACAAGCGCCTTTCGCTCGAACTTGGCGGCAAGTCTCCGTTCATCATTTTTGAAGATGCCGACCTCGACAGCGCCGTTGAAGGCCTGGTGGACGGAATTTGGTTCAACCAGGGGCAAGTTTGCTGCGCGGGTTCGCGCCTGTTAATGCAGGAAAGTATCGCCGAACCTTTGATTTCCAAAATTCGCGATCGCATGAGCGGCCTGCGCGTTGGTGCGCCGCTCGACAAAGCAATCGACATTGGCGCCATCGTCGCTCGAGTACAACTCGATCGAATCGAGCGCATGGTCGCGCAAGGCGTCGCCGAAGGAGCAACCTGCTGGCAGCCGAAAGTCGCGTTGCCGTCCAGCGGTTTCTATTACCCTCCAACCCTTCTCAGCAATGTTCACCCCACTTCCATTGTCGCTCAGCAGGAAATTTTCGGCCCGGTGCTCGCTGCGATGACGTTCCGCACGCCAAGCGAGGCCGTCGAACTGGCGAACAACACTGTCTACGGACTGGCTTCCTGCGTGTGGAGCGAGAACATCAACGTGGCGCTTCATGTCGCCGCGCAACTTAAAGCCGGCGTTGTCTGGGTGAACTGCACCAATCTCTTCGATGCCGCCTGCGGCTTCGGCGGATACCGCGAGAGCGGATACGGCCGCGAAGGCGGCCGGGAAGGCTTGCTCGAATACATGGAGCCCACCTGGTTCAAGCATGCTCCAACACTTCCAGCAGCGAAAGCTCTCACTGCGGCAGAGTCAGACCACACCCCAGCAAGCACGCCGACTATCGACCGTACGGTCAAGCTGTATATCGGGGGCAAACAAGTGCGCCCCGACTCTGGCTACAGCATGGAAGTGCGCTCTCCCGATGGCCAACTGGTCGGAGAGGCAGGTCTGGGTAACCGGAAAGACATTCGCAACGCAGTTGAAGCGGCCCGCAAAGCCAGTGCGTGGACGAAAGCAACTGCTCACAATCGTGCCCAGGTTTTGTTCTACTGTGCCGAGAATCTTTCCCAGCGGCAGGGAGAGATCACGCAGCGCCTTGCGAAGGCCGTCGGCGAAAAGCAGGCGGCGGCAGAAGTCGAACTTGGAATTGAGCGCATCTTCTCGTACGCAGCCTGGGCCGATAAATTCGATGGCGCAGTGCACAATCCTCCATTTCGCAATATCGCAATCGCAATGAACGAGGCGATAGGGACCGTCGGGGTGATATGCCCTTCGGAGGCTCCGCTGTTAGGTTTCCTGTCGCTGGTGCTGCCCTTGCTTGCGATGGGAAATACTGTGATCGCGGTTCCATCCGAGAAATACCCGCTCATCACGGCGGACCTCTACCAGCTTTTCGACACGAGTGATGTGCCCGGCGGAGCCGTGAACATCGTGACCGGCTACGCCTCTCAACTGCTGAAGACTCTCGCAGAACACGACGACGTCGACGGCCTCTGGTGTTACGGGGACGAGGCCATGGTCTCGTCCGCGAAGGCAATGTCCACCGGAAACTTGAAACAGGTCTGGACGAACGAGGGCCGCGCGATCGACTGGTTCAATCCAAAAGTTGCGGAAGGCCGCTGGTTCCTTGAGCATGCCACGCAGGTGAAGAATATCTGGGTCCCGTACGGCGAATAATCCGATCTTCGCGATCGCGCCGCGATCAGCCTGCAACTCGGACCGTTGACACGGTTTTGTACGCTGAATAGACTCGGCCTGCCTCACGCTTTCGGAGAAACAATACGATCATGGCTAAACGCTCTCGAATTGTTGTTGTTGGCAGCGCCAATATTGACCTGACCACGTTTACTAATCAATTTCCAAAACCGGGCGAAACCATTTTCGGGCAGAAGTTCGATCTCGGTTTTGGAGGCAAAGGCGCGAACCAGGCCGTGGCGGCGCGTCTCTGCGGCGCCGAGGTCTTTATGGTCGCGCGCGTGGGCAGCGATCTATTCGGCCCCGCGACAATCGAGAATTTTCGCAAGCAGGGAATCGATCCGACACATGTGAAGCAAGTCGAAGGGCTGTCGAGCGGTGTGGCGCCCATCTTCGTCGACCCCAACGGCCAGAATCGAATTCTCGTCGTGAAGGGTGCGAACGATGCGCTCAAGCCCGCCGATGTCGACGCAGCCGCCGAGACCTTGAAGTCCGCGGACTGCATCGTGTTGCAGTTCGAGATTCCGGTGGAGACGGTTTATTACACGATCGCCTTCGCGCGCAAGCACGGAATCCGCTGCATCCTAAATCCCGCCCCTGCCCAGTCCGTCGACTTGGCCGCACTTAAAGATCTCGATTACTTCGTACCCAATGAGACTGAAGCCGAAACCATCGCCGGAACTCCGGTCAGAAACGTTGAAGACGCAAAGAAGGTCGCCGCGCAACTACTGTCCAGCGGCATTCGGCGGGTGATCATTACTTTGGGAGCGAACGGGTCTCTGCTCTCAGGACGGGAAGGAAGCGAGCATGTGCCGCCGTTCGCCGTCAACGCCATCGACAGCACCGGCGCCGGCGATGCTTTCATCGGCAGCTTCGCCGTGTTTCTTGGCGAAGGCGTGCCCGAGAGGGAAGCAGTACGCCGCGCGAATCTCTACGCAGGTCTATCGACAACGGGTATCGGAACGCAGAAATCGTTCTTTGACCGCGCTCGCTTCGACGCCGAATGGGCGAGTCGCTCGTGAAACAATCGCCTGCCTGACGTCTGTGTTTCGGACGGTTCAGTGGTGCTCGTGCCCTTCTAATTCAAACGCTCCGGGCATTTCGCAGTAGTTTCGTGCTGTTTTTCCACAGGATTGACAAGGGCATTACACACCTCTGTCGCGAAACATTTTTTGCATCGGACCATGCGGAAGAATGAACGCCTCTAACCCTTTTCCACTACGAAACTTCTTGACTTACCCTTGAGGGGCAATTTATAAGCCGAGTCTGCGGTCTGGGGACCTCCATCTTCGGGGGAAGAGGGAGAGTTCTTTTCTTTGGGCGGTGTCACCATCGAAAGGGGTTCCATAATGTCGAGCCAGAAGGCGCGCCTCGCGGTAATTCTCTGTTCGCTGGTATGTCTGTTCAGCCCATTCCTGCACGGTCAGGCGACGGGAAGTTTCTCCGGCACCATCACAGATAAAGCGGGCGCTGTTATAGCAGGAGCGACTGTGAAGCTCACGTCGCAAGGTACCGGTGCCTCGCGTGAGGCTCAGACAGATGATTCCGGCCACTTTCAGATTCCAGTGCTTCCAGTTGCAATCTATACGATCCGAGTCGAGGCCCAAGGATTTGGACCCGCCGAGCAAAGGGACGTTCGACTGCAGGTCGACGAGCACCGAGAGCTGAATTTCACCCTCCAACCTGCTTCGGTTAGCTCCACCGTTGAGGTCAACGCAACCGAAATAGCTGTGCAAACGACGAATCCGACGTTGGGGCAGGTGATTACGTCCGACCAAGTCGCGGAGCTTCCATTAAACGGACGTGACTTCGTTCAGCTAGCAACACTGATCCCAGGAACAACCCAGGAGACCAATCCTAGCAGTTTCTTCAACGGTGGTCCCAGCAGCGAAGTCTCGGCTCGAGGGACGTATTCGCTTTCTGTCGGTGGCTCACGAGCGCAGAGCACTGACTGGCTCCTTGATGGCAACGACAATAACGAGCTGACGGGTGGGGGCATTTCGATTTTGCCCTCGATCGACGCAATCCAGGAATTTAAGGTTTTGACTTACAACTACTCGGCAGAATGGGGCACTCGTGCGGGTCCAACAGTTTTGGTGACGACCAAGTCCGGCGCGAATCAGTTCCACGGATCGCTATTTGAGTTTTTCCGCAACACGAAACTGGATGCTCGAAGCTACTTCGCCGCAACGCGGGAACAGTTCAACTTGAACCAATTCGGCGGCGCTCTAGGCGGTGCAATTCGAAAGGATAAAACGTTTTTCTTTCTCGATTATCAAGCAAAGCGTCAAAGGCACGGGATCCCATTTGTTGGCACGGTTCCCACACCCGCAATGGTCGGCGGCGACTATACGCTCGATGCGTTTGGCAATCCGAATACGACACAGCTAACAAACCCGTATGGCGGTTCGCCTTTTCTTTGCGTGGGCACGACGCCGGTCACGCCCGATCCAGTCACAGGTGCACAGGCCCCTATCGTCGGCAGTGCTCCTTGCAACGTCATTCCCCAACAGCTAATCAATCCTGTCGGCCAGGCGATGATGCAACTCTATCCCGTCGCCAACTCCATAACTGGTTCACTCGCTGGAAACTACACGAATGTGCCCGTCCGGAAGTTGAATGAGGGGGAATTTGACATTCGGCTGGACCATAACTTCTCCAGCAAAGATTCTGCCTTTGCCCGCTTCAGCTACGATCAGGCCACTTCTTTCGTTCCTGGCGGTTCACCCGGATTTGCGGAAGCGAGCGCCTTCGCGAGCACGCAAGACATCACTAACCACGGGCGGAATGTTGCGATCTCAGAAACTCACGTTTTTTCGGATCGAACAATCAATCAGTTCAATGCCGGATATAACAGAATCTTCAATCACATCCTTTCGTTTGGAAATGGCTCATGCGAAGCCGCCAACCTCGGAATTCAAGGAGCGAACTTAAATAGCACGTGCCCGGGCGCGCCCGCTGGAATTGTCTCGCAGTCATCGAAGGATTGCATGAGCTGTGGCCTGTCCTCCACTCAGTTGTCGGGTTACTGGGCTCTCGGAGATCGTGGATTTGCCCCGTTCCAGGGCGGCACCAATGTTTTCTCAATTTCCGACTCCTTTGACATGATTCGGGGGAAGCATGACATCAAGGTTGGCGGTGGAATTCGCGCCCAACAAATGAATGTTGAAACAAACGCCTTTCAGGACGGCTTCATCCTCGAGTTCGGCGGATACACTGGCGACTCCTCCGCCGATCTACTCCTCGGCCAAATGGGAGGAGCGATCCACGACCAGACGTTTTTTGGTGCTACCACAGGACGCCGCTGGAAGCTCTTCCGTCCCTTTGTCCAAGACGACTGGCGGGTCACGAGCAACCTGACTTTGAACCTCGGATTGGCTTGGGCGTTTGTAACTCCCATTACCGAGGACCAGAACCGTCAAGCGAATTTCGATTTCGCAACCGGTCGACTGCTGGTCGCGGGCACGGCTCCCACTACTGGCTGTACGATCTGTGTGCCCTCCGATGGAAGAGTCGGTATCCAACTAGACAAGACAGCCCTCGAACCACGGATCGGATTGGCGTGGAAACCGTTCGGACGACAGAACACGGCGATTCGCTTAGGATATGCGATCTTCCACGACTCTTCATGGAACCAGGGTGCTCAGGGAAATTGGGAGAACCCGCCGTACCTCGCCGAGTCCGACAATTTCAGCGGACTTTGCTCCTTCCAAAATCTTGGCCTAGGCACTCCAGGATGCGGCGTGCCTACCGGTTTTCTTCCCGCCGTCACCACGCCTCAAACGCCCCCGACTTTCCCGGGAACGCTGCAATCACAAAACTTGGATTTCAAGCAAGGTCGCGTTCAACAGTTCAATATCAATGTTGAGCATCAACTGCCAGGTAGCATCGTGGTCACTGCGGGTTATGCGGGGTCCAGGAGTTCGCACATACTGGTAGACGGGATGAACCTGAACGTCGGATCACCCGCAGCCTGTGGCGTCGTTACTGGCTACACGCTTGGCTGTGGTCCCGGCGGGACGGCTTCTAGCTCACCCTGGGGAACAAACATCGGATATTTCCCTGGTTTCCCTCCCACCATCTTGAACACGAACGACGTAGGAGCGGCTAAATACGATTCGCTCCAGATCAAAGCGGAGACCAAGAGTTCAAGACACGGACTCTATGCTCTGATTGGATATACCTACGCAAAAACCTACGACAGCGGATTTTCCGATGGATTGGGGAGTAACCTTGGTGCGACCTACTGGCCACTTCCCGGCACTACGAAGGCCGACTGGAGTTTGTCACAACTCAATCTGAACCAGCAATTCACTGCCAGCGTCACGTACGATCTTCCGTTTGGCAAGGGCAAGCAATTTGGCAGTAGTTGGAGCGGCCCTCTCAACGCTATCGCCGGAAACTGGGAAGTGGATCTCATTGAGCGCGTTCTTACTGGTTTTCCAGTGTTCATTGTGAATAGCAACAATCAGTCCGGGGTGTTCTTTCAACAGAATGCAAGCAATCAGAACCGCCCCGACATGATTTGCAACCCCAACACCGGCCCTCAGAATCTGAGTCAATGGTTCAATACCTCTTGCTTCACACCTGCTGCGGTCGGGGAGCTTGGAGATGCACCTCGGGCTCCTGTGAGCGGCCCGCACTTTGTCAATACCGATTTATCCCTGATTAAGCACTTCCCGTTGCCGTATGAAGGTATGCGGCTTGATTTCCGAGCTGAGTTTTTCAATCTGTTCAATCACGCTCAGTTCGGAACACCGAATCCAGATATCAATGCCGGCCCGCAGTTCGGAGTCATTAACTCGACCGTAGGCAACCCGCGTGTCATTCAATTCGCGCTCAAGCTAATGTTCTAGCGTGACACGCTTTCGAACTTAGGGCAGGCTGAGCAAGTTCGGTCTGCCCTTAACCTTGTGCGGTTACAACACAGGAGGACTTGTGGATCGATGGACGTGGAGAGGGCCGAGCATCTTCCTATTGGCAGCTCTCCTGGTTGCTTCTTCCTCCGCTCAGAAGATCAAAATCATAGTCGACCAGGACGCCCGCGGCCCCGGAACCAGCGACCAACAAGCCATCCTCGTCTTTCTTCAGTCCGAGAAGTTCGATGTCCTTGGTATAACCACCGTCAGTGGCGACCAGTGGGTGAAAGAAGAGACGCAACATGTGCTGCGTCTGCTCGAGATTTCCAACCGTACCGACGTTCCCGTGTATCAGGGCGCCGTTTACCCGCTGCTGAATTCCAAGGAAGAGACCGAGCGCTGGGAAGCTCTGTACGGCAAGTTCGAATACAAAGGCTGCTGGACCGACTTCGAGCCCAATCGCTCCACCAAATTCCGCGAGCCCTATCACGAGCCCAACGTTGTTCCACCCATGCCTGAGGGCGAGCCGCACCTCGAGGCACGCCCGGGAACTGCCGCCGAATTTATTGTGCAGATGGTCCACAAGTATCCTGGAGAAGTGGTGCTCTGGGCAGGCGGTCCGCTCACCAACTATGCGCTCGCGCTGAAACTCGACCCATCGGTTGCCACGCTCGCCAAGGAGTTCGTACTCATGGGCGGCGGACTCTACGCCGACAAGGGCGCAATTGATAGCGGAGCCATCGACGCGCGTCGCGAATTCAACTGGTGGTTCGACCCGGAGGCCGCTCGCATTGTCCTGCGCGTCCCCTGGAAGAAGATGACCATCACGCCGATCGATATCTCGGTCAAGACTCGTTACACCACTGACATGAAGGCCGCCATCGCCAAGGCGAGCACACCGGTCACCGACTATCTGGATAGATATTCATTGCCCGGCTACATGTGGGACGAGATCGCCGGCATTGCCCTGATCGATCCGTCAATTATTACTGGCGAGAAGAAGCTCTACATGGACATCGACATTGATCACGGAGCCAGCTACGGCAAGACTCTCTTCTGGGACTCGTCGGCCAAAGTCCCGCCATACGAACGCTTGGCGAATGTCCAATTCGATATCGACGCCGAAAAGTTCTACAAGATCTATCTTGACCTGATGACCCGCTCGCTCGGGAAGAGGTGACGCGGTTCGTGCATGGAGAAGTTTGGGAAGGGAATCATGGAAGTTCGGACGCGGAAACCATGAACTCTTGACTTTCGCAGAATGAGCCCCGCGTAACGATGAACGGGAATTAGTTCTCTGTTAGGAAGGGCACGGCTTCAGCCGTGCCGCTTGACGCCTTGATAGATGTTGGGCTTCAGCCCTGAGGGTAGGCCCCCACGACAATAAAAATGCTGACAACGAAATCTCTCTTCCTGACGCTGCTCCTGACATCGGCCGTCCTCTGCCCCGCCCAATCTCGCCGCAAAGTCATCATCAACGAAGACTGCTCCGGCCCCGGCGGCAGCAATATGCAGACGCTCGCGCTTCTGATCCAATCCCCACAGGTGGACGTACTCGGCATCACGGTCGTAAGCGGAGACGCGTGGCGGGATGAAGAAGTCGCCCACACCCTGCGCCTGCTCGAAATCATGGGTCGCACCGATATCCCCGTCGTGCCCGGCGCTACTTTCCCGCTGGTTCGCACTCGAGCAGAATCCCAAATGTGGCAACAACGTTACGGCAAAGTCGCCTACGCCGGCGCGTGGGACGACCGCTGGTGGCACGAACCATTCGTAGCACCGCCGCTGCCGGAAGGTTCTCCTACCACAAAACCGTCTGACGAAGACGCTGCCCACTTCCTCATTCGCATGGTCCGCAAGTATCCCCACGAAGTCACGATCTACGAAGGCGGACCTATGACCAACCTTGCCCTCGCGATTTCTCTCGACCCGCAGTTCCCGGAACTCGTTCAGGAACTCGTTTTCATGGGCGGCAGCCTGAGTCCGCAAACGGACAACCCCGAATTCCTGAACAATCCCCGCCACGAATTCAATTTCTGGTTCGATCCGGAGGCGGCAGAAATCGTCCTGCGCGCTCCCTGGAAAAAAATCGTCTGCACGCCCACCGACATTTCCATCAAGACTCACATGACGGCCGCACTCGTGAAGCAGATCGAAGCCAGCGGCACTCCCCTGGCACGCTACATCGCCAAATTCGCCATGCTCACGCCGGGCGCCGATATCATGTGGGACGAACTGGCTGCCCTCGCATGGCTCGATCCTTCGCTCATCACCAAAAGCGAGAAGCGCTATATGGCCGTCGATCTGGATCGCGGCGCCGGCTATGGAAACACGCTCACTTGGGGAATCAAAGACACTGTGCGACCCGCGTCGCAGCCCGTCGAAATTCAATTCGACCTCGATACCGAGAGGTTTCACCGCATCTTTGTCGCCCTCATGACGGCTCCCACGCCCGCTCACTGATCTTTCGGCCAGATGCTTTCGGCCAGATGCTGGCACCGAAAGGGCGATCAGCATACAATAAAGAATTGCGAGCTTTCCACAACATGTCTCCCACTCCAGACGATCTTTCTACAGTAAACGATGACATGGTGGCCTTCATCGAAGGCCATGGCATGCGCCGCTTCCACGGCTATGTGGATTACGACGAAGTGCAATGTGTCATGTGGGAGATGGGCGGCAATCCCGACGGCTGGAAAGATTTTGTCGAACTCGCCAAGGCAGCTGGCGCGCCCTTTCTGACCATGCACGCGTGGACTCTCGAGCGCAACGAACTTGACGAAATGGTTCAGCGCCTCACCAACTCCGAGTTCACGGATGGCGACGATGTGGAAGATGCACGGTGGCTCCGCGCTCATGTCGGTAAAGTTGGATTTCTCCAGCTTGGCTGGGCCTATCAGGGATCGATGTTTCTGTGCGAGGTCAGCACCGACTGGTATGACCGCTACCAGCACCTTCTGGAAGTCTCCGACGAATTCGGCGGCCTGACCATGGACGAGCCCGACCAGGACGAAGAGAACTAGCAAGTAGCGCTGCCGTCCCGGCGGCGCGACAAATCAAAACTCCCGTTAGCCCTGCTACCAGTAGTAAACTGCGTCTTCACCCATGCGTTGGATTCAAAAGACAACCGATCAATCGGCGATCGCGCCTCTGATTGCAGGCCTGCGCTCCAATCCCCTGCATCGCAGAGTCGCAAACGCTGCCCATATCCTCGCGCCTTTACTGGTACGCCGAGGAATCGCCGATGCGGATTCCGCCTCTATCTACCTCTCACCATCACTCTCCCATCTCCACGCCCCCGAGTGCATGACCGGTCTGCGCGCAGCCGTCGAGCGCATCGACGCCGCGATCGAACGCAAAGAACCGATTCTCATTTACGGCGACTATGACGTCGACGGCACCATGGCGGTCATCATTCTGAAAACTGCGATTGAACTCTGCGGAGGCTCCGCCGACTTCCACGTTCCCCACCGCATTCGCGAAGGCTATGACATGCGCGACGACGTCATCGAACGAGCCGCGGCCGCCGGAATACGCCTCATTATCAGCGTCGACATGGGCATCCGCGCCTTCGCGCCGGCGGAAACCGCGAAACGCCTCGGCGTCGACCTGATCGTTACCGACCATCACCTCCCCGGCCCCGACGGGGTTCCCCACGCTCTGGCTGTCGTCAATCCCAATCAGAAGGGTTGCGATTATCCCTACAAGCAGCTCTGTGGCGCGGGCGTTGCCTTCAAAGTGGCACAAGGATTAATGCAACGCCGTCTGGAAGCCACCCTGCAGAACAAGCTGCTGATGTCGTTTATGAAGGTGGTGGCAATTGCCACCATCGCCGACGCCGTTCCTCTGACCGGCGAAAATCGCGTCTTCGCATCGCTGGGATTGGACGCTCTGCGCAAGGCAGTAAACCCAGGTCTGAAGGCCTTACTCGAAGTTGCCCAGATCTCCTCCAAGCGCCCGCCTACATCCGGGGAAGTCGGTTTCCGCATCGCGCCCCGCATCAACGCCGCCGGGCGCATGGACGTAGCTCGCGATGTGATCGAACTCTTCAGCGTGAAAGATCCTACGCGCGCCCGGGAACTGGCGGCCAAACTCGACCATCTCAACACCGACCGCCAGGAAGAAGAGCGCAGAATCCTGCGCGCTGTGGACGAGCGCTTCTCCAGCGATCCCACCCTGTGCGACGCTTACTGCATTGTCGTCGACGGAGAAGGTTGGCACCGCGGCGTCATCGGTATCACCGCAACCCGAGTCGTCGAACGCTACAACCGCCCAGCGCTGGTCATCTCGCGCGACGGTGCAGAAGCATTCGGCTCTGGCCGCTCCATCCGCGCCTTTCACCTGCTCGAAGCGATCGAGTCCTGCGGCCCGCTTTTTACGCGCTATGGCGGTCACTCCCACGCCTGCGGATTCGCCATGCCCTCAGCCAACGTTGAAGATCTGCGAGTGAAGTTGGACGCCTTCGCCCGCACTCGCCTGACGCTCGCAGATTTCGATCCGACTCTCGATCTGGATGCCGAGCTTGATCTGACTGAGATCACGCCCGAACTTTTCGATGCTCTCGAATTGCTCGAGCCCTACGGCATGGGAAATCCCGAGCCGATATTTGCTGCGCGCGGCGTGCAACTCACCGCACCTCCGCGCATTCTGAAAGATAAGCACATCAAGCTGAAAGTCAGGGCAGGAGCAGAAGCGCGGGAACTTTCCGCAGCCGCCGTCCTCGCCATCCCCACCTGCCATCCCGATGGCGCCGCCATCCGTCGCGACGAAAAGGCTGCAGCCGTGGCAGAAAGTTATGCGGTCGGCAGCGCACTGAGAACTGAGAACCGAGAATTGAGAACCGACTTTCGAAACAAACTCACCTTCGACGCACTCGGCTGGCATATGGCCGAACGTATGCAGAAGACTCCTCTTCTCGCCGGCGACGCAATCGATGTCGCCTTCACCATAGGAAACAATGATCATCCTGAATACGGCGGCCTCGAACTTTCCCTGAGAGACTTTCAGATTCCGGTTCGTTAATTGGAGTGGCCTCAAATGGCGAACCATGCAAGTATCCCAAGGAAATGTTATGGCGCGCAAAAGAAAATCTCCCGTAGATCCACGCCTCGCACGCATAACTGAACTAGCTCTTGCTCTACCTGAGGTTACCCGCCAGATTTACGGATCACATGCCCAATTCCTGGTTCGGAAAAAGACATTCGCCTACTACCTCGATAACCATCACGGTGATGGCATCGTCGGGCTGACCTGCAAGGTCTTGCCTGGTGACAACACGGCGCTGGTCGACGCGCAACCCCGCCGCTTCTATCTTCCCGCTTACCTCGCATCGCGGGGGTGGATCGCGCTGCGCTTGGATCTCGGCAAGATCGACTGGGCTGAAGTGAAGGAGCTTCTATCGGGAAGCTACGCGTTAACCGCGCCAAAGCGACTCGTGGAACTGGTGAGCGACTCCATCTGATCGGTATTGATGTCGGCCCTTTGTCTCGAAGAAAGCCTCGACCGAACCCATCGAATTGTCGCGAGCCTCGACCGAAACACCCGATGTCGCCAATTCGTCGGATCCATTAAAGTACCCCCATGACGCCAACCCGAAAGCCCAAGCCATTTCTCCGCAAGCACTCCCTCAGCCTAGCAGCCCTCGCAGTCGTAGTGTTTCTTATCGTCCTCTACCGATCCTCCGACCCAGCGACGCACATCGGCTCATTTTTCGGGAATGCAATTGCGGACTGGACAGGCGTCTTCGTCACCATCGTCATGACAAAGTTCCTTTACGAAAAGGGCTCCGCCGAGAGTAAGCAACCCAAGGGCATCTTGCCGTCCAGAGTAGCGGAATTCCTCCGCGAGCACTCCCTCACCATATTTCTTGTGATCACCGGCATCGGATGGGTCGTCGCCTTTCGCGCTATGGATCCCGCAAGCAAATGGGGTCAAGTCGTCGGCAACATCGTCTCTGAATGGACCCAGATTCTCGGCCTCGTCCTGCTAACCAAACGCCTCATCGAGGTCGGATCCAAAGAGCACTAAGCAATCCGAGGCCCTTACCATAGGTGGTAATGCCCATCCCGCCGCGCCATCTCTACGCGCACTCCGAACAGCGCCGCCAACCGCTCTACCTGCAGGATTTCTTCTTTGGGCCCGTCAGCCACGACCTGCCCTCGGTTCATAAGGACTACGCGTCCAATCTCCGGCACAATATCTGCCAGTTCATGTGTCACCAGAATGATCGCCGTACCCGACTCGGCCAGCGCGCGCATGGTGTGTCGCACGCCGTGCTGGGCTGACAAGTCCAGAGAATTGCAGGGCTCATCAAACAATAAAGCCCGCGGCTTGTGGACCAGTGCCCGCGCGATCAGCACGCGCCGAGCCTCTCCCGAAGACATTTCGCAAACCGGACGATCCGCCAGGTGCGAAATCTTAAGCTCGTCGAGAACGGCGTCGGCAAGCTTGATCTTCCCAGGGTCGACTGTATGATTCGGCCAGATCGCTGTGCTGCTGAAAAACCCGGACAGCACCACATCGCGGCCGCTGGCTTCGCTGGTGCAGGAGAGCATCAGGTCGTTAGAGACAATTCCCATCTGCTCGCGGAGTTTGAAAACATCCCAACTCTCGTGGCCGAGCAGCTTCATGCAGGAGTTCTCCCGCACCACCGGATAACATTCCCGCGTAATCGTCTTGATCAGCGTCGACTTCCCACATCCATTCGGCCCCAGAATCGCCACGTGCTCGTCAGCCCCAATCCGCAAGCTGAAGTCGTCAAGCGCGATCTTTTGCCCGCGCATCACCTGCAAGTTATGGAAGTCGAGCAAGAGCGGAGAAAGAGTATTCATGCTGTTAAAAGGCTTTCGTAGCGCCGGCGTCCTCCCGGCTGTAGCGAGGGCTTCCCGCCCGCGCACTAGATGCCAAGACCACAGCCGCCGTGACCTCAGTCCCATCGAGGATATCAGGAGCGCTATTGTCTCTCGTGTGCCACCAGCCTGAGCGATGAGAGACTGAGAACTGAAAACTGAGAACCGAGAACTGCTTTTAGCATTACACTGAACCCAGATGCCGCTCAAGGTCTACCGTCTGCGACGCTTGCTGGCCGCGACCGCCGTGCTTCTCGCATTGGTGGTCACGGGGATGTATTTCTACGCTCGCTCGCGGGCGACCAATGTCTTGAAGCAGATTCCCGGCAAGATCGGATACGACATTAAGCAAACAGCCAGCGGCTTTCAGTTCTCCAAATCCGACGGCAAACGCACCCTCTTTACCATCCAGGCCAGCAACTTCAAAGAGTTCAAACTCAACGGCAACGCAGAGTTGCACAACGTCAGTATCGTGCTCTACGGCCGTGATTCGACGCGCTTCGACCAGATTTACGGCGACGATTTTGCTTATAACCAGAAAACCGGTGACGTCACTGCGAAGGGCGATGTGCAGATCGATCTGGTCGCGAACCCAGCAGGCCTCGTCAGCCCTGATCAATCCACTCCAAGAGAACTTAAGAATCCCATCCACCTGAAGACCCGAGACCTCATCTTCAACAAAGACAGTGGCAATGCCATGACGGACGCCCGCGTCGAGTTTCGAACGCCCCAAGCCAGCGGATGGGCGGTGGGTGTCAAGTATGCGGGCAAGAGCAACGCCCTGACCCTTTCGTCGCAAATCCACGTCGTGCTGAATGGCTCTCATGCTGCGGTGATCGAAGCCGACCGCGGAGTCATTACGAACGATCCCCGCGAGATCGTGCTCGACCATCCTCATCTATTACACGAAGGCGGAAGCCTGCGGGCAGATGAGGCACGGTTTCAACTCGGCCGCGAGAATCAGGTCGAGCGCATCCTCGCAAGTGGAAACGTCACCACTGTCGCTCGCACGAAGGGCCCGAAGCGAGCATTCTCCTCACCCAATCACGTCGCCGTGGATTCCTCACCGCAACCCTCGGAAATGCGAGGCCGCGCTGACCAAGCCGAATTTCTGCTGACGGGCAAAGAAGATTTGCTTCGCACTGCCACTCTGACCGGAAGTGTCCACATGGAACAGACGGGACCTCAAGCAATCCTGGGCGACGCCGGGCGCGTGATCCTCGATTTTGCGGGCAAGAACCAGCTTCAGAAAGTAAGGGCAGCCGATGGAGTGCGGCTTACTCAAAACGCAGCTCCCGGAAGCAAGCGAGCGCCAAGAACCATCGCCCCAAGCCCCCAGGATTTCGAACTCACCGCGCCAGTCATCGACTTCACCGTCGCAGGCGGACATACACTTCAGCAAGCTGTAACCTCGGGTGCCGCGCAGATTACAGTGGTTCAATCCCAGGAGAACAGTCCCAGCGTTGATCCAGCCTCTCCATCGCAGAAGACAATCGTCACCGCCGGCCAGTTCCAGGCACAATTTGCAGCTACCGATGGCCGAAATCGCCTCACCAGCATCCATGGCGCACCCAATGCCCGCATCGTCAACTCCACGCCCGGACAGTCTGACCGCATCAGCACAAGCGATTCGGTGGACGCCGGGTTTCTTCCTTTGGGCGGCATCGATTCCATAACTCAACAAGGCCACGTCGTCTACACCGACAGCCAAGCGGCCGACAAACGCATGCAGGCATGGGCTGACGCGGCTCGCTACACACCTGCCGACCAGATGCTCAGTCTGACGGGCAGTCCGCGGATCGACAATGGGGGAATGGAGACTACGGCAAAGTCGATCCGGATCAATCGCGCCACTGGCGACGCATTCGCCGATGGCGGCGTCAAGAGCACCTACAACGAACTGAAAGAGCAACCGGACGGCGCCCTGCTCGCATCCTCTTCTCCGATTCACGTTACCGCGCACACCATGACCGCCCACCACGCTCAGGGAGTAGTCCTTTATTCCGGGAACGCGCGTCTATGGCAGGACGCGAATATCATCGAGGCCCCCACCATTCAGTTCGACCGCGATCGCAGATTCGTAACTGCCCAAGGCACTCCAACCCAGCCCGTGCAGACGATTCTCGTCCAAACCGAGAAGATCCACTCGGACAAAGGGAATCTGTGGGACTCGCGCAGAACCGATAAAAATGGGCAAGAGACAGATAAAGCTATTCCCCTCTCCAGGTCGAGCCCCATTGCGATCACCGCATCAAAGCTCACCTACGCTGATTCTGAGCGCAAAGTGCACTATGAAAGCGGAGTCATAGCCAAGGGGTCAGATTTCACTGCCTCGGCGAAAACCGTCGATACCTATCTCTTATCGCGAAGCCAAACATCGAATCCTCAAGGTCCTGCGGGTCCTGGACAACTCGATCGTATGGTCGCCCAAGACAACGTGGTGATCCAGCAAGCCAACCGCCGCGCGGACGGGCAGAACCTGGTCTACACCGTCGCCGACGACAAGTTTGTCCTGACGGGCGGACCGCCTAGCATTTTTGATGCCGAACAGGGCAAGATTACCGGGGTTTCGTTGACTTTCTTCAGGGGCGATGATAGGGTGCTCGTAGAAGGTGGAACAAGTACTCCTGTGGTAACACAGACGCGAGTGGCCCGCTGATTGGCAAGATAAATGCGTACCCTAGCCACGGAAGAAATTGGCAAATCGTATCGTGGCCGCCGCGTGGTGAATGGTGTCAGCCTGACGGTCGAGCAGGGCGAAGTCGTTGGTTTATTAGGCCCTAACGGCGCAGGCAAGACGACCACTTTTTACGCCATCGTTGGCCTGATCCCTCCCGATACTGGCCGCGTATTGTACGACGGTCAGGACATCACTGACGTTCCCATGTACCTCCGGGCCCGACAGTATGGCATCAGCTATCTCCCGCAAGAAGCTTCGGTTTTTCGCAAACTGACGGTAGAAGAGAACATCCTCGCGGTCTTAGAGGCCCAGCCAATGTCTTGGCACGAGCGCCGCGAGAAGATGGAGAAGTTTATTGACGAGCTTGGCCTGGAACATATCCGCCAGAATCGCGGATACGCCCTGTCCGGGGGAGAGCGCCGGCGCGTGGAAATTGCCCGCTGCCTGTGTATCAACCCTACCTTCATCTTGCTGGACGAACCGTTTTCCGGGATTGATCCCATTGCCGTGCTGGACTTGCAAAAAATCATCAGCAGCTTGCGTGCCAGCGGCATCGGAGTGTTGATCACCGATCACAACGTCCGCGAGACGCTTTCGGTGACCGACCGGGCCTACATCATCGACGACGGCAGAATTTTCCGTCACGGTCAGCCCGGCCAGCTGGCAGGCGATCCGGAAGTGAGAAGGGTGTACCTGGGCGAGAGTTTCTCGCTGGTGTAACGAAGTTAAAGGCGTAAACCACGAAGGACACGAAGTAGCACTAAGGATTTCCTTCGTGAACCTTCGTGCCCTTAGCGGTTAATGGTTTTAGGTTGTAACGGAGAATCGGTCGGAGCTAATGGTCTTACTGCAACACAAACTTAGCGTAAAGCTCTCCCAGCGCCAGATCCTCACGCCTGGGCTCGTGCAGATGGTCTCGGTCCTCGCGCTCAACAAGCTTGAGCTTAAGGACATGATCAACGCCGAGATGGTTGAGAACCCTGTTCTCGAAGAGCTCGAAGACTCGGTTCCCCTGCTCGACGAAGTTGGCAAAAAAGAAGAAGACCGCGAACGCGCTGCTGCCGCCACCAACGAAGAAAATCCCATCACCGCTGTCGAAAAGAAGGATCCATTCGAAGAGATCGACTTCGGATCGTTCTTCCAGGACTATCTCGATCCCGGCTACCGCACGCACAGCGAGATGGAAGACATTGAGCGCCCGTCGTTCGAAAACTTCCTTTCCAAGCCAACCAACCTCACGGACCACCTCGCGTGGCAGTTGGGCGCGCTCAGCCTGCGCAGCGAAGTGCGCGAGGCTGCCGACCTCATCATCGGGAATCTGAACGAAGATGGATATCTGATCGCCAGCGACGACGAGCTGCTCGGCGTGGCTCCGCCCGCAGCCCCAGAGGCGGATGCCGAAACCGCAAAGAAAATTGTGAATGAAGCCCAGGCCTTGGGTCTAACAGAAATCGCGCACGATCCCGGAGCATCGTCGGATGAAACTTCGGCGCTCGGTGAGGCTACGGACGCACCAGACGTTGATGTTGATGAGATCGCTGATCTCAATGCCGGAGACAATTCCGATTCGGCCTTTGCCGAGACTGTCGCAACAGCGGGAACCGAACCGCGTGCCGAAGTATCTTTCTCCACGCGTTCTGGAGACTCCGCCGCCGCAGTCGCTCCCGCGCCCGAGCCTGCACCGCATCCCGCGTCAACCTACGCGCCCAACTTTACTGCCGCCGACCTGCAGGAAGCCCTCGAGGTCGTCCGCCAACTGGATCCTCCTGGCGTAGCCTGCCGCGATTTGCGCTCTTGCCTGATGTGCCAACTGGTTTATCACCAGACGCAGCTGGCGTTACACAAGAATGGCAACGGCACGGAGCAGGTTCTGAAGGACGCCATGGCTGTCGTCGACCAGCATCTGCGCGGCCTGCAGAACAAACAGCACAAAGAGATCGCCAAGGCAATTGGGCGTCCTATCGAAGCCGTGCAGGCGGCACTTGATTACATTCGCACTCTCGATCCCCGCCCCGGTCTGCGCTACAACAAGGTCCAGGCACGCCTCATCGAACCGGACGTCGCCTTCGTCAAACACGGCGACGAGTGGCTGGTTATCATGAACGACGAAGACCTGCCGCAGCTGCGTCTGAATCCCGCGTACAAGAAACTGGTCACCCGCGACGGTACCAACGAAAAAAGTACCCGCGACTACGTGAAAGAGCGCTATAAGAGCGCTATCCAGCTGATCAAGAACATCGAGCAGCGCAAGCAGACCATCACCAAGGTCTGCTATTGCATCGTCGCCCGCCAGCAGGATTTCCTCGAAAGAGGTATCGATCAACTGAAACCCATGATGATCAAGGAGGTGGCCGAAGAAATCGGCGTGCATCCTTCCACGGTAAGCCGCGCAGTGGCCAACAAATACGCGCACACACCACAAGGCGTATTCGAGTTGCGATACTTCTTCAGCGAGAGCGTTCAGGGACCTGAGGGCGGAGGCACATCGCTGCTTATCCTCAAACGCCGCGTCAAGAAACTCATCGAGGAAGAAGATCCCAGCCGCCCGTTAACCGACGAGCAGATCACCCGCATCCTGCAATCACAAGGCATCCAGGTGACCCGCCGCACCGTAGCCAAATACCGCGAAGACATGCGCATCCCGAGCACGCACCAGCGCCGGGTAAAGAAATGAGCGTTGTCATCCTGAAGCCGCTGCTTTTGTGGCTGAAGGATCTGGGCGAGCCGCGCAAAGCGTCGCGTTTTATGCGACGCATCAATCGCACGTTTGGCTCGCTTCCAAATGCAGTGCCCGATATAGCTCATCATTCGAATTTCTAGGAGGGGCGCTCATGAACGTGGAATACACTGGCAGACACTACGTAGTTACTTCCACCATCCGCAAAGAAGTTGAAACCGGCCTTACTAAGATCCGCAAAATTCTGGGCGACCGCTTCGAAACCAAGGTCATCCTCGCCGTCGAAAAGCACCGGCACAAAGCCGAAATCACCATCAGCCCCCGCAATGGCCTGCTGGTCGGCCTTGCGCAAGCCAAGGACATGACCATCGCCGTCAACGAAGCCCTCGACCATCTCGAGAAACAGGCCGTCAAGTACAAGACTCGCTGGATGTCGAAGAAGCGTTCCGCCCGCAAGACCGAAGAAGTCAAAAAGTGGAACGGCCACTCCGCGCAATTGGATGACACTGGCACTCAGACCGTAGTGGGAACGTCGGAAAAGACCGCCGTTCCAGTGATGGTCCACAAATACCCCGCCGTAGCGAAAACCACCGAGGTCCACCTGGTTCGCTCCGACGAGGCCGTCGCCATGCGCCCCATGACGCTGGAAGAAGCCATCAAAGAGGCCCACTTCCGCGACCGCGACGTCTTCGTCTTCCGCGATCCCAAAGGCAAAGTAATGGTCCTGCACCGCACCCGGGACGGCAAAATGGAGTTGATCGAGGCTCCCTAGAATCGGAGAGGGCTTCCGTTGATCGGAAGGTCGCCCCACCCGCGTCGCTCTTTTTGCGACAGGGTGGGGACTTTGATATTGCGAGTCTTTCCGTTGGCACTCGCGCTCCAGAAATGCGGCCTGGAGATGGGGATTCGTGATGGAGCGAACGACAGTCGAGCACATCGGATGCTTTCGGCTTCCGAGGCAGCCCGCATTCCCAAAAACGTCGCCAACTCTGGGCAATGTCGGTGGCTAACGCCAATTGAAGTCTAGCGCGTGTCGGTTAGCCTAAATTCCTTCGCGACGATCAATAGCCAACCACTTCCGCCGCGGATGTTGACATTGCGACTCGAAGTCAAATCGATCTCGCCAAGTGGGGGCGTTACACCGGAACTTGCGATTCTTAGATACCGGAGACCATACGCTCCGCAGGCCGCGCTCGAAAATATCCATAGCGCTTGTTCGCGCTCGTATCCCGGACCACCACTACATCCAGCTTTTGGATTTGGTGTCGGCATTGCCACAACCGAAGATCCTCCCACCCACCTGCCGACACTGCCATCGGAAGAGAACACCTTACCCCATCCGCGCCTGACTAGATCTCCGCCCACCTGGCGCGTCGCCCATTGAGTCTCGGGTACCGCGTCCGAGTTGAGACTGATCGGAAGTTGCGCGTCGTGTACGCTGGTCATGGAGGCTACCGCCAATACTCCGGTCGTAAATGGAATCATGTGAGCATCGTTCTGAATGGCATCAAACTTCACGACAATGCTCGACCCCGACGACCCCGTCTTTACGTTTGCAGCATGACCGAGAACGCGCGCTCCCTCCCGGATCTTGAGCCCAGAGGGCAATAGTACGTCTTGCATTATCCTGCCCTCAATTCGCTTTTCTGGCTTGTCTTTCGAGGCATTCAGACTGGTACGGAGCATCACGGGAATGACAGTTCCGACGGGAACCTCTTGGCTAGGTAACACGGGCAATAGCAGTAGTGTGATCGCTACCCCGATAACAATCATCGACAACCTACCTCATTTCAAATCCGAAAGCCTCAGGATTTGATCGGCCATCTGTGACTCCTCGCAGACCATATGCGCCTTGCGTATTCTCCGGCGAACGATCTCCCATGCAGCCAGATTCTAAATGTAAACGCCATTCATGAGAAGACAGGACAAACCGGACTTGCTCTTTCTAGCAGTTCTGCCAGTTCCCTCAGCGATTTCTCTTTTCTAGAGTGAAAACGGATTCTGGAGCTTTCGTATCTGCCAACACACTCTCGCGCCGGATTATGACTTCGCCTGGCTGCGAGTTATGAAACGGAGGTCAACGGGACTATGAGACGAAACATCTTTCTTCCAACCATGGCTTTACTGCTCGCTGGTACTGCGGCGTTTGCGCAGTCAGGATCCGCAGAACCAAAAACTAATGTTGCTTATTGGGTCGATCGCTGGTCCCGGCCACCGGTCATTGTGTTCGGTCCCGAAGAAGAGGCTTTTTACCAGAACATGCAAGTCGTCCTATTCCCGTACGACGACCACGATGATCCTTCGAATCCCAACGTTTTCGAAAGCAATGTTCGATGGCTGAAGGATCACCCGAGTGTGCGGTTCTACGTCGACGGATACGCATCTTCAAGGGGCGATTGGCTCTACAATCTTGGGCTCTCCCAACGTCGTGCCGACTGGGTAAAGCAAGCATTGGTAAGTCGGGGCATAGCGGAGAGCCGAATCAGAGTGAGCGCTGGATGGGGAGAGTCGTATCCCGTTTGTCCCGAAACTAGCGATGAATGTTGGAGCAAGAACCGGCTCGTCCGTTTTGTCTATTCTCCGAACTAGATTAAGCAAGCGGCGCTGGACAACGAGACAGAATCGTCGCAAGCTTACGAGTATTCAGTAACGCGGATCGTGACGCCTAGTGTCCGCTATCCAGATCCTCAGAAGGCGATCTCCCACCAGCAGTCGAAGCGGCGTTGTAGCTTGAAAAAAAGGCCACTCCCCAGTCAACCGGGGAGTGGCTGATGCAGTCGGGACGTGTTTTAGTCGTCCGAGTCTTCGCCGGCGGGTGCCGGATTGTTGAAGTCGCTGGGAGGCCGAACCGTCTTTTCGCCAGGATACGGCCGCGTAAACCCGGTGGACATGTACCAGTTGAAATGGTTCACCGTGTCCGGATCTTCGGCATCGGGCTTGGTCAGTTTGCCGGCGAAGATATCCGCCTTCTTCTGGAGCCAAGCTGCCCTCAGGTGCTTGATTCTGGGGTTGTCCGTTGGTTTGTCTGCGTTCGCTGTAACGCCCTCGTCCAGCGGGACCTGGTTCGGCACGTGTGTCCACGGTTTGAAGTTATCCGCGGGCGGCGTGCCCTTGACGAAGGCCGGCCTCATGGGCGAGGCCACAAGGTCGAACTGGTTCATCGGCGGCAGGCCGAGGATCTGCTCGATCGTCCGAGTCACGTTGACCTGCGTGTAGTAGGTGTGATCGGTCGGTCCGTTCTGCGCAACGTATGGACTGACGATATAACCTGGGCTGCGATGACCGTCGACATGGTCGACGCCGTTCTGCGCGTCGTCTTCTTCAATGAAGATCGCCGATGACGGCCACACGTTGCTGTGGCTGATGTAGTCGATGATGCGCCCAACTGCCAAGTCGTTATCGGCTTGTTGAGCGTCCGGCGTTGGCGGGCCGCCAGTGTGGTCGTCCATGATCCACAGGATGCTCAACGCAGGCACCGTACCGGCCGCCACGTCTCTCCTGAAGTCCTGTATCCACAGATCGACGCGGAACTGGTCGGGAATGCCCAGATCGAATATCGGGAAGTTCTTGATCAGATGCTGACTCACAGCTGGGACTGATGAGTGTGCCCGGATCGTGTTCTGATAGAAGAGCGTCTTCTCCAGCCCAGCCTCGAACTTCTTCGAGTCGTTGAAAAAGTCGGTCCAGCTCGGCTCGGTGGTCGAGCCGTCCGGCTGTTTGAAGGTATCGAACTCGACGTATTCGCCGTAGATCTTCACCGGGAGACCGGCGGCTGCGGCTTCGGAGAACAGGAAGCCCTTCTTCTGATAAGCAAGCGCGTCGCCGGCGTTCCCGCCTGGATAGCTGCGGATCCAGTCCGGGGACTGGATGTCGTCGGCGTAGGGCGCCATGCCCTCGGTGATCCACTGATGACCGTCAGCCGACTGGCGGCTCGGGTCGTAGAAGTTGTCGAAGAGTGGGAAGCGCTTCACCAGCTTGTGCGCGTTCGGCGTGTCCTTGCCACCGAACACCGCCAGCGAGGCGTCGCCATCGCCGTGAGGCACGTCCCCCAAAACCTGATCATAGGTGCGATTTTCGCGGATGATCAGAAACACGTGCTTGATGAGCGACGGATCGCCGATCTTGGCTGGGAGTGCGACTGGTTTCGTCTTAGGGGAGCCACCGGAAGCGGACGTTATATTTGGCGTCAGATCCCAGTGGTTGTTCTGGAAAACCTGCTTCGACATCGCCTGCAAGGTCCCGCTATCCGGCACGGGGACGATGCTGACGGTACCATTGTCCTGGTGGGTGTTGTACCCGGTGACGCCGTAGTCGGTCTCGAACGAATAACGCGTGCCGATGCCCTTGTCATTGGCAACGATAAGCGCGTTATTGGCTTCGTCTAATACGACCGAACACGGCGCATAGGCTACCGGAATCATGCCCATGACGGGTTTGCTCGCTCCGCTGCTGAGGTCAACGACCCCGATCGCGTTGGCATTGTAAAGCGCGACGTAGGCAATGCCTTTCGTGGCATCGACGGCGATCGAGTTCGGTGCGGCGCCATAGGCCGGTTGACCTTCGCCGGGTACGCCGATCGGCAACCCCAGGTCGATCGTTCGCACCACTTTGTTGGTGGCCGTGTCGATAATTGAGATGGTGTCGCTATAGGTATTGGCGACCAACAGCGATCGCCCGAACAGCGCCATCCCGGTCGGGTGCAGACCGGTCGAGATAGTAGCAGTGACCTTCATCGTGGCCAGATCAACCACAGAGACGGTACCAGTGATCGCTGCGCCCACCACCGGGTCTGCGACGATTTCAGTGCCGGCGGAATAGATCTGGAAGTCCGCCGCCGTAGCGGCTCGGCCTCCCTCATTGCTGACGTAAGCGGTCGCACCGCTGTTGTCGATCAGGATGCTGTGCGGTGCATTGCCGACTCGGATCTGCTCACCCTGCTTCGGCGGCTTCGCGGTCAGATCGATCTTGGCAAGCGTATCGTTCTGGTTCAACAGGGCGTATGCGCTCTTGCCATCCTTTGAAAACGTAACGCCGCCTGGGTAAGAGGTGCTGGGACTATAGAACGTGCCACAGGGTCTGTCGTACGAACCCGCTGGGCTGTTTGGAAAGCACGTGATGAATGAACTGTTCGGTGCGACGCTAACCTGGGCGGCATCTCCCAGCAGGCCTTCTGCAGAGACGTCCGCAATGGTGACATTGCTGCTGTCCTGGCTGAACACCATGTGCTTGCCGTCCGCTGAATAAGCGATGCCGCTATAGCTGCCGCTCGAATCGAGCCCGAGCGTGATGTAGTTCTGCAGAACAACGCCGGTGTTAGTGTCGAACACCTCGACGGCCTGCGTCGCGCCCATCGTGAGTACGGCGGCGGTGTGATTGCGCAAGTTGGGGTTCAGCGCGATGGCTTTCGCGCGGACCCGGATGCCGAGGTCGACCTGTGTGCCGGCTGGATTGATCACCTGGCCATCGCTGACGACCCACGAGCCGTTCGGCTGCGGGCCGGTAACATACGTCGGATACAGCGACGACTGAGCAGCTGCGAGCCCAGGAAGGCTCAGTCCCGCCGCCAGTAAGCCGGCGAGCGGACGCAAACGCCTTTTCCGAGAATTTCGAGAGCTATTTCGGGATGCTTTTCGGGACATATACCGTTCTCTCCTTTGAATTTTGTTGGTCACCGGGATGACGGCGCGACATCGGGGTAGAAACATCGGGGTGCAACTATGATCGGCGATCATTGTTGCGAACCTTAGCAGACGACTTGTGACGTCTGTGTGACGGTCAAATGAAATTTCTGTTACAGGGGTCGCCCTTTTCCACAGACTGCGGCAGCGCAATTCCACGTTATGCAGAATCCGTTTCGCGGAGGTTATCTTCGTTTTTTCGGTGAGGTAGCCTGCTTCATCCCAGCGACGAAGAGGTGATATCCGCGTCCTCTTCAACGAGCGCGCTCAGGGGCCCGAGCCACGGTTCGTAGCGCCGCCAGCGCGCGACAGAGGTTCGATAGATCGGCTGCCGGGTCTGCCATTTGCTGGGGGTCCTCACAGCCCGCGGATTGCTTTCGGGTCGCAGGCAGCCGTCGTACCAGGCCAAGCCGCAGGCCGCCACGATCCGCCGGATGACTGGTTCGGGCGCGCTGGTCAGTTCCTGATAATCGACCTCGATGAACCGATCCTCCGGCAGCACGCGCCGCCAATGGGCAATGAGTCGCTGGTAGTCGCGGAAATACGCGACGAGCTCGGACCCTCCGGTCGGAAATGCCAGGCCCGGATGGAAATGAGTTTGATGGATCGACAGCGCCGTGTCGACCGCCGCTCGGCGGCAATGGATGATGACTGCGCGCGGGAATACGAGGTGGATCAACCCGGCCCAGAGAAAGTTGAACGGCATCTTGTCGGTCACTCGCCCCGCACTTGGGGAAATCGCGCGCAACACACGAAGATAGTCTGCCGCCGCCTTGGAGAGAAACTGCTTTTGAATCCCGGCCGCGCCAGACAGGTGCCACGCTGCCCCGCGCTCGTTCCAGAAATGCAACTCGTCACCCGCCCCGACCTCGGGATGCATAGAGACGATCTGCTCGACGAGCGTTGTGCCGGAGCGCGGCATGCCGAGGATCAGTACCGGCGTCGCATCGTGGCTGCCGAGTTCTGGCGCCTTCGCCATCAGCTCAGGCGTGCAGCGCGCAATCATCCGATCGATCTCCTTAGAGAACGCGTCCGAGTCGAACGCCTTAGAACTCCGTCGCACGTCGTCTGCCGCGTCGAAATGTTTCATAGCCAACGCATAGTCGCCAAGATCGTCGGCCGCTTTGCCGATAGCCAAGTGAACCCGCAAAAGCTGCGCTGCTTCCAGCCCCGGAGTGGCCAGGGCGGCTTCCATCCGTTGAAGCAGACCGTTGTCATCGCTCGTGACGGGACGACACCGGACCAGATCGTAGTAGCATCCCGCCAGCAACGGCGCGATCTCGATGGCGCGCTGGAAGCATTCACGGGCCTCATGGAAGCGGCCGAACTCCGAGAGCAAATTGCCCAGCAGATCATGCCCCATGGCATTGCTTGGATCGAGCGACAGGGTTTGTCGGAGTATTTGTTCGGCTACCTGATTGCGATCTTCAGCCAGTAGCGCTCGCGCCTTGCCAAGGCGGCCGAAGCTGGTCTTGCCCCCGGTCGCTGCGGCGCGCCGAAAACAGCCGATCGCCTCATCACGATGGCCCAGTTCGTAGACCAGCGCACCGACGCGGAACCACGCCTCGGTCAGGGATGGGAGCAGCTGAGTGGCGCGGTCGTAGGCGGCGATTGCCTCGCCAATGTTCCCCAGTTTTTCCAATGCGATTCCCAAACGGAAATATGCGTCGGCGTAGTGCGGCTTGTTGGCAACGGCCCACTGCAACGCCGCTACGGCATCGGGTAAGCGGCCGACCTCGAGGCAGGCAAGACCGAGATCATGGTGGATGATGGGATTGAACGGCTCCAGCAGCGCTGCCTCGCGCAACGGCGCGATCGCATCGACTGGTCGCCTGGCGCGGAGCAACTTAGTGGCTGACGCAAGCAGGTGCGCCACCTGCTGCTGTGCGACTGGGTTTGGAGAATGGGACATTCGGAAACCTAAGGTGGAAAATATAGCCGTGTTCCCGTCGGTATACGCAGTGGTTGTATGTGCCCACCGGGTCTTCAGGGCACAAAGCGCTCGGTAATGGAATGGAACAAACTCAACACGAGGCCGAGCTTCATCGCCACGGCGAGACAGGCGGCGCATGCCGCGAGCACGGCGTACCGCCATCGGTCGGACGCTACTTCGGAAGCCTCCTTCCACGCCAGCAGCTGTTCGACTCGCTTAGCCGTCGCTTCGCTGTCATTGATCAAGCCTATAGCGAATACGGGCATCGTCTGCTGAGAAGAGCGGCGGGAGAGCTTAATTAGAGCCGCCGCGAGATCAAGAGCTTCCGTGCGACTTGACACAGCAGAGTTGTCGGCAGAGAGCTCGGCGGCCTTTTGCCACGCTGCTTCCAATCCGGCCGTGCCGGGAAATGCCAGACAATTGAAAATTGCTTTCTTCAAATTGTCACGAGCGCGCAGGTGCTGCGCTTCGTGACGTACGGCGGCAAGAAGTTCTCCATCGCTCAGAATGTGGTGGGTTGACTGAGATATCACAATTCTGGGGACCCGGATGCCTACGACCATCAACGGCGAGATAGTCTTGGGCGTGATAACTGCTGGAGTGATGTCAGCTGACTTGAATTCGACAGCACCTTCCAGGCACGCCTTCACAATCCGGCGAGTTCGTACTTCCGCGACGACCACACGAAACAAACCTACGAAAACAAACAGAACCGCGCAGATTCCGAGTACGAACGTGCCTAGGTCCTCGTCCATCGAGTGCGTCTCAAACACAACAAAAGACGGAAGGATCAGGAACAGTGAAACTGCGGCAGATATGCTGAAGGGCGCCACTCGTAACATGAACAGACCATCCGGCGGCAGACACTTGTCGAGCTTCCGGCTCCATTGGATCCAGGCCAGCACAAGTATCAGTGAGAGGAAGGTGTAGAGCAGCGCAAAAAACGCCAAAGAAACCATGATTGCCCGTACAGCGAAGATCATCGCTCCTCCTTCCTGAGTGCCGCCCTCTGGCGCTCGACCAGAGATTGCAATTCGTCCAATAAACGCTCATCTTGCGCGCCGACAGCTTCGACGAGGTAGGAAAGGTGCAACGATACGTTGTGTGAACCGAGGAAGCGTCGAATTCCGCCAATCGCCTCTGCGCGTTCCAGCTCTTCGGGGCTGTATTTTGGAGAGTAACGGAACGCCCTCCCATCGGGCATCCGATTGAGGAGACCCTTTTTGAAGAGACGGTCCATGGTCGTCATGATCGTGGGATAGGTTTGCCAAAGCTTCCCGTCGCGCACGACTTCGCGCACGGTTGCTGTTCCTTTCGACCAAACGACATCAAGCACTTTTTGCTCGAGGGGTCCGAGCTGCGCCCGGAGTGAGGCATCGGAAAAAGAGAGTAGTTCTTCCATGATGAATCAACTGCAACAGTCTTTCTGCGGATTAAATCTACGACTGGAGGGCCGATCGGTCAACAATCGCGGAGCAGATTTAACATGACGTTTATATTGGTGACCACGAGGCGGTGCGTGCAGCTAAGTTATTATCGCCGATAATCGTATTGGCACTAGTAGTATCTCTAATAGTAATCAACCATCCGATACGTTTTTCTGATAGTTTAACGCAATGCTCACATTCCCTTAACAAAACTTCCGTACTCTTTTCGACTTCTTCACAACGCACAGACAGTTTCAGTCTCTTCATTAGGAAATCCTGGCGCAACTGCCGGCCTAGACCTATTCGTGATTTGTACAAGCCATCAAAGGGAGGATGTATGCAGCACAGACGTGAAGCGAATTTGCCAAAACTGAACGCTGGATTGCTGTCGAAAAGTTTCAGAATTCTGAGTAGCTTCTGCCTCGTGCTTGTACTCGCCGGGTCCTGTTTGGCACAAGTTGATCGCAGCGCTCTGAACGGTACGGTCACGGACCCGAGCGGACGCGTTCTGCCTGGCGCCGAGGTGGTTGCTGTCCAGGACGCCACCGGACTTCGGCGCACGACTGTTAGTTCAGGAGGTGGGACTTACGAGATTCCGGAGTTACCGGTGGGTCTCTATACGGTGACTTTCAGGCATGACGGATTTCAGCCGCTGACGTTCGCGAATGTAGTTCAGGAACTTTCAAGCACGCGGACACTGAATGCGTCTCTGAAAGTCGGTGCCGCAAAAGAACAAGTAGAAGTGCCCTGGAACCAGCCTCCTTTGGATCAGACAACCAACTCACTCGGCGTCGTGATCGAGAGTGAACAGGTAGAGGAGCTTCCTTTGAACGGGAGGAATTGGGCAAACCTCACGACCCTGGTTCCTGCAGCGATCGACACCGGCGGCAGCAACCAACGCTCCGTGCGGTTCGCAGGACGCGGCCGCGACGATAATAATTTCACCTACGACGGAATCGACGCGACAAACGTCATCAACCAGGCACAGCAGCCTTATGTACGTCTGGCAATTCCCCTGGGCACCATCGAAGAATTTCGCGTGGATCCATTGCTAGCGACTGCCGAAGAGGGAGCTACCGGGGGCGGTCAACTTGCGGTCACCTCAAGCTCCGGAACAAATGCGTTTCACGGCAGCGTATTTGAGTTCCTACGCAACAACGTCTTCGATGCAAGGCAGCCTATCGACAACCTGAATCCGGAGCAGCCGCCGTTTCAACTCAACCAATTCGGCGGAACTTTCGGTGGTCCAATTATTAAAGATAAGACTTTCTTCTTTGTCTCTTACGAAGGGTATCGGCAAAGGCTCGGCCAAACGTTGCCGGGCTTTGTGCCCAACGACGCACTTCGCGCTGAGATTCTCGCCACCTCTCCAGCGCTTGCCCCAATCGTAAACGGCTTTCCGCACGGGCAGACACCTCTCGACGCGAACACCGATACATTTGTGGCTGAAGGCAGTCAGAACGTTAATGAAGACTCGGGGATGTTCCGGATCGATCATCGATTTTCCGAAAAGACAACTGCATTCGTCCGTGCCACTATCGATGAAGCCCGGAGCAACGTTCCATTAGGCACCAGCAATACTTACTACCTTAACGATCAAACTCAGAGCACCTCCTCTCCCGTTAACAGCGTCGTTGAGTTGATGCACGTTTTCTCTCCGACCTTGATCGATGAAGTCAAGTTTGGATTCAACCGGAGCACAGCGATTAACACGAATGTCAACACGACAGGTTTGGTTTACGCGATTTCTTCCCCGTTTACGACGCTAAATAACAACCGTGTCAGCACCGGCGTGGGCAACTCCTTTTCAGTGCTCGACAACTTGACTTGGATAAAGGGCAAGCATGTTCTCAAGGCTGGCGCCGAAGTGCGCCGCATCCAGATGAACCAAGGAAGTTCGAGCAACGGGAAAATCTCCTTCCCCACGGTGGATGCACTCGTGAACGACCAGGTCAGCAGCGCCAGCCTTACAGGTACCCAACCCATCTTAGGTCTTCGCAAGACTCAGGTTTATGGCTACATCCAGGATGAGTTCAAGATGCGCTCGAATCTGACATTGAACCTGGGTGCACGACACAGCTTCTTCGGAATGTTTCACGAAGCCGACGGACGTTCAAATCCGTTCGACTTTGCTACCTGCGGTCCACAGGGATTTTGCGGCGTCGGCGCTAGCTTTGGTCAGCCGAACTATGCCGACATCGATCCTCGCATCGCCTTTGCATGGGCCCCGGAGCGGTTCGGCGCGAAGACTGTGATTCGCGGGGGATTCGGCATATACCATGAAGATGGCCAACTGGACGACCAGAACTTGCCGAATTCCAACATCGTCCTTCGCTATTCGCTGTCGAGCAAATCACTCCCGGACTTGAGCTTTCCGATCGATCCGTTTCTCGACGACACCACGGGCATAGTCTCTCCCCGCGCGCAGGACCGCAAACGGAAGGACACTTATGTCACGCAGTGGGGGTTCTCTGTGCAGCAGGCCCTCCCAAGCGAAATCGTAGGCACGATTTCCTATGTGGGTAGCAAGGGCACGCATCTGTTGACCCTTTCCGAAGTAAACGTTATTGATCCTCTTACTGGAACGCGTCCTTATCCGGATTTCGGTCAAATCGATTGGCGGGGTACCGAAAATAACAGCAGCTATCAGGGCCTTTCCGTCGCTGTCAGACGCTCTTTTTCGCATGGAGTTTTGTTTGCGGCCAACTATATATGGTCGCACGAAATTGACGACGGTTCAAACGGGAGTGGAGATGGAGATTCGCTGGTTGCGCAGAATGTTTCCTGCATGGCCTGCGAGCGTGCCAGCGGGGCCTTCGATGCCCGCCACGTTCTGAATTTCAACGCAATCTATCAACTTCCCTTTGGCGCAGGCAAGTCCCACTTGAGCAGCCCCGGAATACTCCGCACGATTTTCGGCTCCTGGGAAGTCAGCTCTCTAGTGAATGCCCGAACCGGATTCCCTTTGAATGTCACGATTGACCGAAGTTCCGCGGATACTCCTGACGGCAACACAAATAACCAGCGTCCGGATCTTGTTCCCGGAGTTTCATTGACACCACCTGGAGGACAGTCGATCGGGGCTTGGATCAATCCCGCCGCATTTGCCACTCCTGCCTCGGGAACCTGGGGCAATGCTCCCCGCAACCTGCTGCGCGCGCCCGGAGCATGGCAGATTGATGCTGGCCTTTCCAAGGGAATTCCTCTTACCGAGCGCGTACGGCTGCAGTTTCGAACCGACATTTTCAATATCTTGAACCACCCTCAATATGGATCACCGACCGCCGACGTTTCGGCGAAAGGTTTTGGCCAGATTGCTTCTACGATCAATATCGGACCGGTCGGAACGGGAACTGCCCGCCAAGTGCAGTTTGCGCTCCGGTTGGAGTTTTAGCTGCGGTGACTCAGCGACGCGAGAGAGGCAGGGTTCGAATCTGATGGCCCATGGCCGGGGAAGTGGTGCGGTTGACTGGAAGGAGCAGGGCGTCGATCAGAAGCGATCGGAAAATATCTGGATTGCGATGTTGGGTCCCGATACCCCAGCCTTGGGGGAACGCGCTAACATCGCGCCCATCGAGCAGGCACAAATCGGAGCCACCGTGTGTTGCAGGCACACCTCGCCAGATCAGGTGGAACCTTATATTGATACGTTTTAATAGAGGCTTTCGCGTGCTAGAATTCGGCGCCGAGGAGATTCCTCCATGACAATCAATCGCACAAAATTCTTCTTCACTCTCGCCTTTATTCTGTCCACAAGTCTCGCCCTGCCCAGCTTCCTTCATGCGCAAACCGCGAAGCTCTCCGTGCATTGGGAAGAACTTACAGCTTCTGACTTCCGCGACGGCATCCGCCGCTCGCAGGGAACCTGTGTTCTGCCATTCGGCATCCTGGAGAAGCACGGCCCGCACCTTCCGATCGGCACCGACTTGCTCGATGTACGCTACGCCGCACTGCACGCCGCCGAGCAGGAATATGTCGTCGTCTTCCCCGAATATTATTTCGGCCAGATCGCCGAAGCCCGCCACGAACCCGGCACCATGGCCTACAGCCGTAACTTGCAACTGGCCTTGCTTCAAGAAACCACCGACGAGATGGCCCGCAATGGCTGCAAGAAAGTTCTGATCGTCAACGGCCACGGAGGCAATGAAAGTCTGCTCCCCTATTTCGCGCAAACACAGCTCGACAAGCCCCACGACTACGTGGTCTACATCTTCGACGAACGCACCCCACAGCAAGGTGGTCCGGCACGGAAGACCAAGATCGATATGCACGCCGGCGAGAGCGAAACCTCAAAGATGATGATCGCTCATCCCGAACTCGTCCACCCTGACCGCGCGACCAGCGAATCGGGCGCCGACCAAGCTCGCCAGAAGCTTCCCGAGGATGTCTATACCGGCATTTGGTGGTACACCCGCTTCCCGAACCACTATTCTGGCGAAGGCGCGGCCGCCACCAAAGAACTCGGCGAATTCCAAATGAAATGGTGGATTGATTCAGTCGTGAAAGCGATCCAAGCAGTAAAAGCCGACGACGTCAGCCCGAAGATGCAGAAAGAGTTTTATGACAAGACCACGCACCCGCTAGACACGCAGCCGTAAACCGAATTTAGATTCCAGATTGCAGATTGTTAACGCTGATTACCTGAAACGCCCGCGGCTAGACGCTTCAATCTGCAATCTAGAATCAGCAATCTGCAATCGCCTACGAACTCCCAATCAGCACACCGGTAATAAACACCAGCACGCCTCCCAGTCCAACCTGCAGCGCCGCCGTAACCCAAGGCGTATCCATATAGCGCTTCCGAATCCATGTAATCACGCCGAGCTCCGCCACCACCACCGCCCCCGCGGCCCACAGCGCCGCGCGGAAATCGCGAATCAAAAACGGCAACGTATGCCCGATGCCGCCCACAGCCGTCATCGCCCCACAGATCAATCCTCGTACCCACGGATGGCCGCGCCCCGTAAGGCTGCCATCATCGGACAGAGCCTCGGCAAACCCCATACTGATGCCCGCCCCAGCCGAGGCTGCCAGACCGACCAGGAAAGCATCCCAGCTTTTCTGCGTCGCAAACGCGGCAGCGAATACCGGCGCCAATGTCGAAACTGACCCATCCATCAGTCCCGCCAAGCCCGGTTGCACAATCTGCAGCACGAATAAACGCCGCTGTGCGACCTCTTCGTCCGCCTTCACATGGTCCGGCAGTTTCTGCTTATCGAGCTCCTGCGCGCGCTCCTCATGCTCTCGCTCTTCACGGGCAAGGTCGTCCAGCAGTTGCCGGATGCTCGCATCCTGCGTTCGCACCGCGGCCTTTTCGTAAAAACGCCGCGTCTCCACCTCCATCGTCGACGCCTCTTTGCGTACTGCTTCAATACGCAAAGGACGCACCAACCACAACGCCGGTCGATCCACAAATCCGCGCACATCCTGGCGGCGGATCAGCGGAATGTGTTCGCCGAATTTCTTTTGGAAAAGTTCGAGCAAACGCCGGCGGTGTCCTGACTCCTCCTCCCGCATGCCATCAAACATGGAAGCCGTTGCCGGATAGTCCGGCCGCAGCCCTTCGGCAAAATCGGCATACACCCGCTCGTCTTCTTCTTCCAAGGCAATGGCAAGAGCCAACACCTCTCGTTCCGTCAGTTCCTCGAACTTTTTCATGACGCCATAGCTTACCTGCCGCGCGCACTGCAGCACAATGCCCGCGCGCACTAGGCCGAACCGGACGGTATCTGAATGAACAATCAGTAACGCGGAGCAAGCGCCCCTGCCCGGATGCTACTATCCAATTCATGACGCCCCGTCCGTCTTCTGGCCCCGCACCGAAAAAAAAGAAGCATTCGACGAAAAAGCCCTCTCGCGCCTCGCAGCATTCGCCCGAACTCGTGATCATCACCGGCATGAGCGGATCCGGAAAAGCCTCGGTGCTCAAGGCCTTTGAAGACCTCGGCTACTACTGCGTCGACAACCTCCCGGTCCAACTCATTCCGCAGTTTGCTGACCTGGCCGTGCAGTCGGGCGAAATCCGCCGCACGGCTCTCGTTTTGGACGTGCGTGAAGGCTCCAAGCTCGAAGAGCTCCCCAAGATCCTGAAGTCCGTCGCCCGTATGATTCCCACCAAGGTCGTCTTTCTCGAGGCCTCCGACTCGGTCCTGATGCGTCGGTTTAGTGAGACGCGCCGTCCCCATCCGCTGGGCACGGATTCCCCGGTGAAGGCCGCGCTCAAAGCGGAACGCCGCCACCTCGCTGCCATCCGCGCCGTCGCCGATTTCGTCATCGATACTTCGAAGTTCAACGTTCACGAACTTCGCGCCCACGTCACCGAGCGATTCAAGGAACAGTCCTCGGAAAAAAGTATCTTGGTCTCCTGCGTGAGCTTCGGATTTCGTCAGGGCGTGCCCGAGGACGCCGATCTCGTCTTCGACGTCCGCTTTCTGCCCAACCCGCACTTCGTCCCCGAGTTCCGTCCGCTTACAGGGCGCGACCCGCGTGTCGCCAAATACATTCGTTCTTTCCCACAGACTCGCGAGTTCATCTCCCGCATCTCCGACCTGCTCGTCTACTTGCTGCCGCATTACATTCACGAAGGGAAGAGCTACTTGACGATCGCCTTCGGCTGCACGGGCGGACAACATCGCTCCGTGATGATCGCCGAAGAAGTCGGCAAGCACCTTCGCCACGCCGGATATCGCGTAAAGATCGTTCATCGTGACAGTCCCAAATAGGCGAGCGATGACCACGCCTCCCTACCCACTGCACCCCGAGCCCTTGAAGACGAGCTGGATCGAACGCCGCCCGCTCTGGAAGATTCCACTCGGTTGCCTAATCCTGTTTTTGTTGATCGGAATCTTCGGCAGCATCGTCATGACGATCATCACCACCTCGTTTCACAACAGCGATGTTTACAAACAGGCCGTGTCCAAGGCTGTTGAGAACTCGCAGGTGCTGGACGCAATTGGCGAGCCTATCCACCCGGGCTGGCTCGTCTCCGGACAGTTGAACGTAAGCGGTGGTACTGGAAGTGCCAATCTCCTGATCCCCATCTCGGGTCCGCGCGGCAGCGGCTCAATCCGCGCCGTCGCAACCAGGAACCGCGGCGTTTGGCGCTTCACAGATTTGCAAGTGAACATTAAGAGTCACTCCGAAACCATCGATCTGTTATCGGCTCAGCTCCCACCGGAGCGCGATTTCTAGGATGCCTGGAAGGGTGCGCACCGCAGTGAATTCACTACGGAAACAGCACTCTGGCAACGCGCGACTCAAGTAGAATAGGGCCTTGCATCGCACTTCCATTCGACCGGCAGCAAGCGCTTGCGGCCTGCGCCGCGCAGGAGCCCCATGCGGCAACTGACGCGCCTCGTCCGCTACGTGCTCCCCTTCCTGCTCCAACTATTCCCCGGAGTCGTCCTGCTTGCGGCCGTCGGATTCCTCGAGGCCTTCCGACTCGTCTTGCTCAAGCCGATCCTCGATCGCGTGCTGAATCCCGCCTCCGGTTCGGAAAATATTCTCCTCTTTATTATTCCCAAGATCGACAAACCCATCTACCTGCAGCAGTTCGTTCCCTCGTACTTTCACAATGCCTGGAACATCGTCGCCTTCGCGTTGGTTGCATCGACCGTGTTGAAGGGAATTCTGGACTACGCGGGAACCTATCTCGTCAACCATGCCGGCTTCGGCATGATCACCAACCTGCGCAACGATCTCTACAACTCGGTCCTGAGGCGCTCGGTTGCCTTCTTCCAGAAACACACAACGGGGACATTGATCTCGACCATCATCAACGACATTGAACGCGTCCAGTTCGCCATGTCGAGCGTCCTGGCCGAATTCCTGCAACAGCTCTTCACATTCCTGTTCACCGCCATAGTGGTCATCGTCTTGGGTCGTCAGCTTGCATGGGTTCTGTTGCTGTTTGTCCCCTTTATTGTTTTTTCGGCGGTGCGCATCGGAAGGCGCGTCCGCTCCACCACACGTCGCGGCCAGGATCAGATGGCAGACGTGCAGAACATCTTGCATGAGACGATCACGGGAAACCGCATCGTCAAAGCTTTCGGCATGGAGTCTTGGGAGGTGGCTCGCTTTCGCACCGCCGCGCAGCGACTCTTCCGCGCCAATTTGCGTTCCGTAGCGGCAGCCGCCATCAGTTCACCGCTGATGGATACCTTTGGCGCAATCGCAATCGCGCTGCTCCTGGCCCTGGGTCGCAGCCGCATTGTTCACAACGAATTCACGCTTGGCGCCTTCGTTACCTTCGTCGCTGCGGTCTTGGCCCTCTACAATCCGGTTCGCAAGTTTGCCGTCTTCAATAACAGTTTTCAACAGGCCCTGGGCGCATCCTCGCAACTCTTCAAGTTCATGGACGCGGAAGATGTCGTCCTCGAAAAGCCTGGCGCCAAAGCTCTTCCAAAGTTTTCAGGGAACATTCGGTTCGAAGGAGTCTGCTTTTCCTACCAGGCCGACGGCGACGACTCGCGCGAGATCCTCCGCGGCATCGATCTAGAAGTGAAGCATGGGGAAATTCTCGCCATTGTTGGTTCCAGCGGCGCCGGCAAGAGCACTCTGGTTCACCTCATCCCGCGCTTCTTCGACGTGACCGCTGGACGCATCCTGATCGACAGCTTTGATGTCCGCGACGTAACTCTCTCATCCCTGCGAAAGCAGATCGGCATCGTCACGCAAGAGACGGTTTTGTTCAACGACACGGTCCGCAATAACATCGCTTACGGCCAACCCCAGGTTCCGCAGAAGCACGTCGAGGCCGCCGCTCGCGCCGCCCTCGCCCACGATTTCATCGTGAACCTGCCGGCAGGGTACGATACTGTTATCGGGGAACGGGGTGTTCGGCTTTCGGGAGGTGAGCGCCAGCGTCTGGCGATCGCTCGCGCGCTATTGAAAGACGCGCCAGTCCTGATTCTGGATGAGGCCACATCCGCCCTCGATAGCGAGTCGGAGGCGCTGG
The DNA here is from genome assembly GCA_963722365.1 of uncultured Acidobacteriaceae bacterium. Lineage (GTDB taxonomy): Bacteria > Acidobacteriota > Terriglobia > Terriglobales > Acidobacteriaceae > Sulfotelmatobacter. Next base: position 204,657 of record CAVRLM010000007.1, on the reverse strand, counting down.
TGCAATCCGCCCTACACAACTTGATGAGCGGCCGCACCGTTTTCGTAATCGCGCACCGCCTTTCGACAGTGCGTCGCGCCGACCGCATCGTGGTAATCGAAAACGGAACTATCGCCGACATCGGCCGTCACGAAGAATTGATGCAGAAGCTAGGCACATATCGGCGTCTCTACGAATTGCAATTCGCCAACGCCGATGCGCCCAGAGCCATTGCAGAAACTTGAGAGCAATTTCCCCTATGCTCATACGCTCGATGACAGGCTTTGCCCAGGTCAGAGGTGAGATCCAACGCTCTGATAGCACCTTGCCCACTGCGCCGCCGGCTACCTCCAACGGTCGCATGGCGTTCGCTCTCTCGCTGAAGTCCGTCAACCATCGCTTTCTCGATCTCCATTTCCGTCTTCCTTCCGGAACCGATTCTCTCGAGATGCAACTCCGTCGCCTGCTGAAAGAGAAGATGGGCCGCGGCCACGTCGAAATCTCGCTCAGCTTGGAACGCTCCACCAGTGAAACGTTCTCTCTCAATCGCGAAATCATCGGCGGATACATCGCCGCCTTCCGCGCGGCAGCCGCCGAGTTTTCCATCGCCGCAGCCCCTGACCTCAACGCCGTTCTGCGCATTCCCGGAGCCCTCGACTCCGCCAACGAGACTGCCGACGGCGAGATTGAAGCCGCGGTCATGGCAAAAGTCGGCGAGGCTCTCGACCGTCTGAATCAGATGCGCGAGGAAGAAGGCCGCGGTATCGCCCGCGAACTGCGCGATCGCATGGTTCACTTGGCCGAGGCGAGCCAGACCGTGCAGCAGCATCGACGCGCCGTCCTCCAGAACTACAGCGAGCGCCTGCAATCCCGACTTCAGGAACTGCTGGGTTCCACAGTCGATAGAGAGCGCGTGTTGCAGGAAGCCGCTCTGCTCGTCGATCGCAGCGATATTCAGGAAGAAATCGTCCGCCTCGAAAATCACGTCCAGCATTTCTTAGGACTGCTCGAACAAGGCGGTGAAATCGGCAAGAAACTCGACTTCCTCTTGCAGGAGATGAATCGCGAGGCCAACACACTGCTTTCGAAAACATCCGGCCTCGCGGGTGAGGCGCTAAAGATTACCGAAGCCGGATTAGCCATGAAGGCGGAAATCGAAAAATCGCGCGAGCAGGTACAAAACCTGGAATGACTTCACCCTATACGCCCATCGTCTATATCATTTCCGCTCCCTCCGGATCGGGGAAGTCGACCCTGGTCAATGAGCTCCTCAAGCTGGTTCCGAACCTCGATTTTTCCATCTCTTACACCACGCGCAAGCTCCGCGGCAGCGAGCAGAATGGAAAGCAATACCACTTCGTCCTTCGCGACGAGTTCGAGCAGATGATTCGGGGCGACGAGTTCCTGGAGCACGCCGAGTTCGACGGAAATTATTACGGCACGGCGCGCCGCTTTCTGCAGGAGACGGGACAGAAAGGTCACGACCTGCTTCTCGACATCGACGTGCAAGGCACCGCACAAATCAAACGAAACCTGCCTGAGGCTGTCACCATCTTCGTCTTGCCTCCCGACCGGAAAACACTGGAGTGGCGCCTCCGCAAGCGCAGTGAAGACGCAGAAGAAGTCATCGCGCGCCGCTTGGCTGCGGCCACCCGTGAGATTGAGAACTACGACAAATACGACTACATCCTGATCAACGACGATCTCGAGGAGTCCATCGATCGCCTCGAGGCCATCGTGTTATCGGAGCGCTTGCGGAGATCGAAAGCGCCGTTGTCCGCGGAAGATAAGAAAGTCGTGGAGTTGGCCGACCGTCAGAGGCTGGCAAATGTCCGGGACCGGGTGGGGCCGATCCTTAGTTCCTTTGGTACCCTCCCACCTTCGGCACATACCTAGATTTCGCGGTATCATTTTAAGGGCGCCGAAGTGGGCGTCGGAAGCCGCGAGTAGAAACAACGCGGACCAGCCCCAGATTTGGCTGTGCTTCTTGGAACGCATCATTCGACGTTCGAGACGGATAGACTTCAAACCTGATTTTTGAGGGAGAGTCCCAATGAAGTTGATCGAAGGCTTTGACAGCAACTATCGATACATTTTGGTCGCAGCACGGCGCGCGCGCCAGCTTCAGTCCGGTGCGCCCCCAGTAGTCGATACCAATTCCCGCAAGCCCTGTCGTATCGCGCAAGATGAGATCCGCGCCGGCAAGGTGAAGTGGGAAATTCCTGAAACCCGCAGCGCCGCCGAGCAGGCCGGAGAGGCTCTCGACAAGGCGTTGGGCCAGGACTAGGGAATCGTCCGATTTCTGATTGGGAATGGTTGATCGCGAAACTGCGGGTTCCGGCAACAACCGTTTTGAATCGACCATTGAAGATCGACAATCAATAAATCCATGAAAATCGCCCTCGGCGTCACCGGCGGAATCGCAGCCTACAAAGCGGCTGAAATTGTCCGCCAGTTGCAGGATCGCGGTATCCGCGTGCAAGTCGTGATGACCCGCGCCGCTCAGGAGTTTGTTCGCCCCCTCACCTTTGCTGCCCTCTCTGGAGAAAAGGTCATCACCAGCATGTTCGCTCCCGGTGATGGCAACACTCCCAACATTGACTCCGCCATCGAGCACATAGCTGTCGCGCAATCCATCGATGCCCTCGTGGTCGCGCCCGCCACGGCCGACGTGCTGGCTCACTTTGCACAGGGGATTGCCAGCGATTTCCTGACCACGCTTTATCTCGCTACCACTGCCCCGGTGGTCGTTGCGCCCGCCATGAACGTCAGCATGTGGAATCATCCGGCCACGCAGGCGAACTTGCAGATCCTGCGGCAACGCGGCGTGAAGATTGTCGAGCCCGGTGCCGGCTACCTCGCTTGCGGAATGACTGGCGCGGGCCGCCTTGCGGAAAACGAATCCATCGTCGCCGCCGTACTGGAGGCCCTAGGTGCCTCCCAGGACTTGAATGGTGAGACAGTCCTGATTACCGCCGGGCCCACGCGCGAAAAACTTGATCCCGTCCGCTATCTCACCAACCGATCGAGCGGCCGCATGGGCTATGCGATGGCCGAGGCCGCAATACGCCGCGGTGCGCGCGTCCTTCTGGTCAGTGGCCCAACCTCGTTGACTCCTCCGGGAGCCGCTGAGTTGACGCGAGTCGAGTCCACCGAAGAAATGCGCGACGCGGTCCTTAACCTTCTTCCCCAGGCGACTGTCGTTATCAAGACCGCTGCTGTCTCTGACTATCGACCAACAACTGCTGCGGGCCAGAAGATCAAACGCAAAGGCCCGATGACCCTCGAACTCGAAGCCACGCCCGACATTCTGAAAGAGCTCTCTCTCAAGAAATCCGCCCAACTCGTCGTCGGCTTCGCCGCCGAAACCGAGAACGTCCTCGAGAACGCTCGTCAGAAACTGGTCTCGAAAAATCTCGACGCCATCGTAGTCAACGACGTCTCTCGCGAAGGCGTCGGTTTCGATTCCGACCGCAACGCCGTGACTATCATCAGCCGCGACGAGGTCGTGGAAGTCCCCGAAACCACCAAGTGGGAAGTAGCCCAGCGCGTCCTCGACCAAATCGTCCGCCTCCGCCAGTACCGCAAATCGCCAGTCAAAGCCTGAGTTCACTCGAAGCAGTCGTCCAGACAGTCACTAAAAACTGTCATCCATGCAGTCACTAAAAACTGTCACGAATCCAGTAAATAAGAACTGTCATCCTGAGCGAAGCGAAGGACCCCTTGCAACCGAAGCTCGCCCGAGGCCCGTCTAGGAGTTCTCTCGAGAGCCCCCGCCTGATCCGGAGCCCCAACAGTTATAATGCCTATTCCGCACCGCACAAATGCCACATGTTCTCGATCCCGATCTCCGCCGTGCCTTGGCCGAACGCATTCGCTATTGCCACGAGATGGGCATATACGATTTCTACCGCCGAGAACCGCAACCATCCGCATCCACCACGGTCGCGGGAGACGTTGACGAAGAATCTCCATCCCCCACATTCCAGGAATCGCGAGAGGAAATGCCCGCAAGAAAATCCGTAGTCGCGAAAGTCGCCACCGAAAATATCCTGCCGGTCCTCACTTCAAATCCGGAACAGTCCGTTACCGATCCCGTCGCCGCGCTCAAGCTCATCCGCGAAGACCTCGGCGACTGCACCCGCTGCAAGCTTCACAAGCAAGGCCGTAAGCAAATCGTCTTCGGCGTCGGCAATCCGCACGCCGACCTGATGTTCGTCGGAGAAGGCCCCGGAGCTGACGAAGACACACAAGGCGAGCCCTTCGTCGGTCGCGCCGGACAATTGCTCAACAACATGATCAAAGCCATGGGCATCCGCCGCGAAGATGTCTACATCGCCAACGTTGTCAAGTGCCGCCCGCCCGGCAATCGCACGCCAGAACGCGATGAGACTGAAACCTGCTCCCCGTTTCTCATGCGCCAGATTGCCGTCATCAAGCCTAAGGTTGTAGTTGCCCTCGGCGCCGTAGCCGCGAAGAACTTACTCGCTATGAACGCGTCGATGGCCGAACTGCGCGGCCGCTTCTACGATTTCATGCCAACCGGCGCTCGCAGCAGTGATCCCACCTGGCAGGGAACCAAACTTGCGGTGACCTACCATCCCGCATTTCTGCTGCGCGATCCCCGTCAAAAAGGCGAAGCCTGGAAAGACTTGCAGATGGTCATGAAGTATCTAGGCCTGGAGCCACCCAAAAAGCCCGCAGAATAAGCACAACGCCTGTGGGGACAGCCGCCCTCGGCTGTCCGTCGAGCAAAGCTCGACTCTTTGTCGATGAAGCCCGAGTCCCGCCGAACTGCTATCCTCTGAATCCAATGCCCGAATTCTGCGACGTCGCCGTTCCGGTTCCGCTCGACATGGTCTTTACCTACCGTGTCCCCCCGAACGCCGCTCCCGTCGTAGGAGGCCGCGTGCTGGTCCCATTTCGCCAGCAACGCATGACGGGCATCGTCGTCGAACTGCACGATCGCAAACCTTCTGTCACGACAAAAAACATCCTCTCCGCGCTCGACGCCACGCCGGTTCTCGATGAGCAACTGCTGCAACTGGGCCGTTGGATCGCCGACTACTATCTCGCTCCTCTCGGCGAAGTTTTCCGCACCATGCTGCCCTTAACCGCGGAATTCAAACGCTCCATCGGCTATCGCCTCACAGAACAGGGCCAGATGGCGCTGCATCTAGCCGGAATGTCCGGATCCTCCGCCCGCTCGCGCCGCTCCCCGGAAGAGCAAGCTGCCGAGTTCCGCGTCCTCGATTACCTCGCAGTGTATTTTTCCGAAGACGATTCCGTCGCAGACCCGGGCACAGAGATCGGACCCGGGAAGGGCACGGCTTCAGCCGTGACGTTATCACTCGCTGAAGAAAGGGCTTCAGCCCCTGAGGTCTCCGCCCTCGTCCGTGAAGAAACACTCCGCTCGGCCACTCGGGTCTCCCGCTCCCTACTTGCAGGAATGGTTCGAAAAAAATGGCTCACGCGCCAAGACCTCTCCGCCCCGCAAGACGCGACCCGCACGATCAAACTAGCGATTCTGAAATCCGCCGAAGGAAAGCTCAACGCCAACCAAAAGATCCTGATCGATACGTTAGCCGCCTCCGGGGGCAAGCTCCCCGTCACCACGCTGCAGGAACTCGAAATTCCCCGCACCACCCTCTCCACCCTCGTTCGCCGCGGGCTCGTCGAAATCGCGGAAGCCCCCGCGGCATTCACCGTCTCCCGCTCCAAGCCCCGCCCCACTCTCTTCGATTTCAACCTGAACCTCGCGCAGCAATCCGCCCTAGCGCGTATGCGCGAAGGCGTCGCTGCCCGCAAATTCTCCGGCATGCTCCTCCATGGCGTCACCGGATCCGGCAAGACCGCGATCTATCTAGCCGCCATGCGCGGAGTCCTCGAGTCCGGCCGCTCCGCTATCCTTCTGGTCCCGGAGATCGGCCTCACCCCAGCCGTCGCCGCCGACCTGCATCAGATCTTCGGCGACGAAGTGGCTATCCTCCACTCCGCCCTCTCCGACCGCGAACGTGCCGAGCAATGGCACCGCATCAAGCGCGGCGACGCCCGCATGGTCGTTGGTACGCGCTCGGCGATTTTCGCTCCAGTAACGGACCTCGCGCTCATCATCGTCGATGAAGAGCACGACTCCTCCTACAAGCAGGAGGAAACCCCGCGCTACCACGCCCGCGACATCGCCGTCATGCGTGCCAAGATGGCCAATGCCGTTGTCGTGCTAGGCTCCGCCACACCGTCGCTCGAATCCTATTTCAACGCGAAGAAAAACAAGTACGCGCTCGTTGAACTCCCCGATCGTGTAGAACAGCGCCCGCTCCCCGAAGTCGACATCATCGACATGCGCCAGGAGTTTCAGGAAACCGGACACGAGCAAGTCATCTCTCGCAAACTCGCCGCCGAAATCAAAGAACGCCTCGACCGCAAAGAACAAGTCATGGTCCTGCTCAACCGCCGAGGATATTCTCCAGTCGTCCTCTGCCGCACCTGCGGGAAAAAGCTCGAATGCCAGAACTGCGCCATCGCGCTCACTCACCACAAGCGCGAGCACAAGATGGTCTGCCACTATTGCGGATTCACCGCCCCCGTACCGAGATCCTGTGTCCATTGCGGCAGCGAATATGTTTACTTCCTCGGAACAGGATCAGAAAAACTCGAAGAGCTGCTCCACGGTATGTTCCCGCAGGCACGGATCGCCCGTCTCGACCGCGACACCGTCCGCAGCCACGAAGATTTCGAACGCGCCCTGAACGGTCTCAACGAAGGCGAACTCGACCTCCTCGTCGGCACCCAGATGATCGCCAAAGGTCACGACATTCACGGGGTCACGCTGGTGGGCGTCGTCGGTGCCGACGTTGCACTCGGCCTCCCCGACTTCCGCGCCGCCGAGCGCACCTTCCAACTCCTCACACAAGTTGCCGGACGCGCCGGACGCGGCCAGACTCCCGGCAAGGTCGTTCTCCAAACCTATTTCCAGGATCACTACGCCGTGCAATACGCCGCCCACCACGACTTCATCGGCTTCTACGAAAAGGAATTGCAATTCCGCAGTTGGATGCACTACCCGCCTTACTCCGCACTCGCCAACGTGCTGGTGCGCAGCGACAATCTTGACGACGCCCTGCAATGGGCCGGAACTTTGGGAAAGTGGTTTGACTCCACTCGCCACGAAGGCGTGCGGGTCCTTGGCCCAGCTCCCGCGCCCATCATGCGGTTAAAGCGAGACTATCGCTACCACTTCGTCCTCAAGTCCCCCAGCCGCGAAAAGCTCAACACAACCTTGCGCGCCATGCTCGCGCACGCCACCCAAAAGAAAATTCCCCGGACCCAGGTCATTGTCGACGTAGACGCCCTCTGGTTGATGTGACCCAATCAATTCCTGTCCCCACCGCCGTGTTTCTGAAAACAAAGTCGACAATACGTCGGCGGCTCGCTGTTGTCGACCAGATGCTTCACAGGTGTTTGCGCGCGCAGCCACGCAAAGAGTGCCCGCAGATCTTCGTCGCTCATATTTCGATAAAACGCCCAAGGCATCACTCCATGCAGCTTCCGCGCCCCCACTCTTCCGGTGCGAATCACTTGGGTAAACATCTTTTCGTCGTAGTAGGAAATGCCGCTCGGATCTGGCGTCAGGTTCGGACTGAATATCTTCTCTCCGGTCGGAGTCGCGATCAGATTACCCCCGCCAAACAGCTGGCCATTCACGGCGGACCCCGGGTGGTACCAATCTGTATGGCATCCTGCGCAATCCGCAACGAATTCCAGAAACTCTCCACGCCCTTTGGGGCTTGCAAAGGTCGGCTCCGGCACCGCGTCGGTTATCGGTTCTGGCAGCACGTTGAATCGAAATCTCTGCGTCAGCGTTAACCGAGTCTTTGGCAGGGGATTTCGAATCGCCGGAATGCTCCGCAGGTAGACCACGATCGAGGCCACGTCTTCATCCGGCAACTTGCTGAAAGACGCCGACCACATTTGCGGATGCAACGCCCGCCCATCATGCCCGATCCCTTCGCGGATCGACCGCGCCAACATATCGTCCGTCCACAGTCCCGCGCCAGTCTCACGATCCGGCGTAATGTTGGGCGCGGTCAGGTTGGTTATGTCCTCCTTGTCGAAGCGGTGCCCCGCGCCTTTCGCGTCGGCCAGCACCGGCGCGCCATCCTGGCTCCAATCCCTTTCTGAATGACAACGGAAGCAAGCGAGCACTCCTTCCGCCAAGTACTGTCCACGGATCCGGCGAGTTTCCGTTCGCTCGAACGTGGTGTCACGAAGCGCTCGTTTCCGCGGGCCAACAACCAAGCGCCAAGCCGAGCCGTAAGTATTCCAACCGTAGGAGTAGCCTATGAAACCGCATCCGGCTGCAACTAGTATGAGTGCGATCAGAACCAATCTTTTCATGAGCATTCCCGGAATCGAGCCGACATCATACACCGGCCTTCTTCGTTAACCCCGAGACTCTATCGTCGCTCTCCGATTGTTTCGCGTGACCGCAAATGGCTCTGCCTGCTTGTGTGGTTGATTCTGGGAATGCTGATCTACTTTGGCGGCAGAGGACACAGCCGCTTGCGGAGTGTCCCGCGAGTTCGCTAGCGTCGAAACCAGTGCAACACTGTATCTCGAAAGAAAGCCACTAGCTCGCGCACTGCCTGCCACAATTCGGGCCCTGCTCCATGCAGTGGATGCCTTCCCAACGGCGCCAGGCTTAGGGTGCAGATCAGCATGAATAGCGCACCCACCGCCAACCATGCACGCGCTCCTGACACTGTCGGGAACTCTGCCACCTGCGGACGGCGCAGGCTACTGAGCTGGAGCAGAATGGCCCAAACCAGCCATCCCGCCCAGAAGTAGTACGCCATGGGAAGCAGAATCAAGATCGCCAGTCGCGATACATACCAGTGCGCGCGTGGAGAAATCGAGTACAGAATATGTCCGCCATCAAGTTGCCCGCCCGGCAACAGGTTCAAAGCGGTCGCAAACATCCCGACCCACGCTGCGATTCCCACCGGGTGCAGAAGGATCCGACTCAAAGGAAGGCCTGACACTGCGCCAGCAGGATTCAGCCCTCGCATGAAGGCATGCATCCATTGAAAAATGAGCGGATAGCCGATCTCAATGTCGACGACGCCCGGGTGAAGCGATGCCGGCATCGGCTTCGACCAGCCTAATGACACCAACAGCAATGCAAGTGCGACCAGAAATCCGGCGATCGGCCCAGCGATTCCAATATCGAACAGCGCCCTGCGCGAACGAATGGGAGACCGAATCACAATGACCGCCCCCATTGTGCCAATCAACGTGGGCATCGGAATGAAAAAGGGAAGCGTCGCATAAATTCCGTAGCGGCGGCAGTAGAGATAATGACCCATTTCATGCGCCAGAAAAAACAGCATCACTGCCGCCGCGAACGGCAGCCCTTGCAGCGCGTGGTGTGGATCCGAAAAGAACCAACTGATAGGAAAGATCGCAGCATCGTCGGATAGAGAAAGTGCGGGTAGATTCCGAGCAAAGTTGTCCTGCATGCGTGCGCCCGTCACCAGCGTCGTGAAGCAGGTCGCCAACAGCAGCAACGCATGCAGCCAATAGCGATCTCGCGGCGGCCGTCCTAGCGGTTTCGGCAACGCACGGTAATACTCGAGTGTGGAAGTAGGAATCGGAGAACCAGGTTCCGCCATTGCTATGTGCGATCGATGCTTCCGCGCGCTCCTAAAATCACGGTCGCTGCTTTGATGCTACTACGAGCCGCGAACCCACGGGAGCACGCATCCGTGCCGCAGCCTTGGCAATGGCACTCTCTGTCTGGCACGAATGGGCTATGTTACGCGCATTCCAAAACCCGTAAGATACCCCAATAGTCAGGACGTCCCATCCGGGCCCCTGTTCTCGCGATACCCGGAGTGAGCCGTCCATCCTGATCCGAAAAACAATCAGCAATTTGTCTGTTTGGCAAAAACCATCTCCCCCGAAATTGGTTTGCCCATGAATTTGTCTGCCTCGATTTCCGAAATCGAGGTCCGCTCGTTCCCGGCCATCCACGCCGCCTGGTTCGAGGTGCGTCCTCAACACCTGACCCTTTGGAATGACATTTTGCTCCGTACCGAAACCTCGCTTTATCAATATACGTTCTGGAACGAGCCCTATCGCCCTCTGTGGGTTACGCCCCGCTATCTGGCGTGGGGCTCACAATCCAACCCGCTGGCCTTTGCAACCATCCTGACTCTCGGCTTCGGCCGGGCAAAAATTGGTTTGGTATTCCGTGGCCCCACGCGATTGCAGAACGGAGAATTATTCTCTCGCACAATGATCTCGAGTTTGCTTGATTGGGCGCGCGCCGAAGACTACATCTTCATTCGCTTCACTCACTCCGAGCCAGAAGTGCTCAGCCAACTCGCAACTGCAGGCCATGCCGAGGATATCGACGCCTGTCCCTATCTGCTCGACTACCCGATCACGTCCAATGACTATATCGTCGAGCAGTTCGAAAGCGCCGCCGCCACATTAGCGACCTTCGACCGCGAGGTATGCCGCAAACTCCGCCGTGCCACCGAGGCCGGATACGAATTTCTTTCTGACGACTCTCCGGAATCCCTTGCGCGTGCCTGGCCTCTTTACCAGCAGTGCGCCGGACGCAAGCACTTCCGCCTCGAGCGCCCACTTTCGGTTTACATGGAAAGCATGCGTCAAGCTCGTGCCCACGACTGTGCTCGTCTTTACAGCGTGCGCTGGAAGGGCAAACTCGTCGGCAGCACCCTGGTCTTTCGCGACCGCTCCACCGCGCATTGTCAACTCGCAGCCTTCGACGCGGACCATCGAGGCTCAGCCGTTTTCCTTCACTGGCACTCCATGCGCGACATGTATCGCTTGGGCGCCCGCCGCTATAACCTCGGCCCTGGCCCCCGCTCTCTCGCACGCTTCAAGCAGCAATTCTGCAAGTATCCGCAGACCTACCCCGCACCTCTCACCATTGTGCTGAAAGAAAATTTGTTTCGCCTGTGGTGCAAAGCCGTAATCCCGGTCGCGAAGCAATTGCGTCCCGTCGTCCGCCAACTCGCGTATCTGAGAGCCCAAGTCCTCTCGGCACGCAGTCCTTCCTTCGCGCTCCAAAAAAATTCGCCCGATCGCTGCGTAGCGGACCCGGCGAAAAAAAGAGCTCTGAGCTCGCAGAATGCGCGATGAAGTTGTGAAGGAAGTGCTGCTTCAGGAAGTATGGCTTTTGGGTGTGCTTCAAGCGCTGCGATCAGCACTTTGACTAGTCTCAGGGCTTTAGCCCCGAGGCACCTGCGCTGCGGCTCTAGTCGATCGACTGCAACTCTTTCCCCGGCTTGAACCGTACAGCCCGTCCTGGCGGAATCGACACTTCGGCCCCGGTCCGCGGATTGCGCCCAATCCCCGTCTTGCGCGGACGCACGTTGAACACTCCAAATCCCCGCAGTTCAATGCGGCTCCCGCCGGCCAGTGCTTTCTTCATGCTCTCGAAGACGGTTTCCACAGCCAACTCGGCCTTGGTCTTGGTGATGCCCGTCTTGGCCACCACTTCATTGATGATGTCGAGCTTAATCACAAGCGGCTCCCGGGTGCAGGCGCAAGATAATGCTTCAAGTGATTGATGCTAAGGGAGATAAGTAAGATTGTCAACGGGAGCATCTATCCCGTAAACTGACATGCACCGCAAGCCATGTTTGTCATCCTGATCAGCGCATGATCGGATAACGTTTGTCATCCTGAGCGTAGTCGAAGGATCTCATGTAGGCCGCGAAGCAAATACCGGCCTCGCAAGGAGTTCTCTCGTGTCAGATTCTGCAGGTTCGATAAGTGATCTCTTTTGGTAAAGCAGGTACGAACAGGTTTTCATGCGGTTTGAAGCATATCTTCGCGTGCTGAACGATGAGGCTTCCATCCGCAAGCTTCACCAGGAGACGAATATCCCGGGCAGTGTAATTGAGCCGTTGAAGGCGCGCGGGGAGGGGACCGAAAAGGTGTTGTGGCAATGGCACTCCGCAAAAGTCGATATCGATGGTGCGGATATTGATCGCGGAATAAAACTTCTCTTGGCCAGATATAGGCCTTTTTTCGAGGACATAGAGAGGTATCGAGGTCCGGAAGCGGACACCTATCTGGAGCTAGTTACCTATCATGGCGAGAACGAAGAGCCCCGGGGACTATATCTGTCGTCCGAAACGATTTCAGTGCTCAGCGAGCTAGGGGCTGCGCTGGACAATGATTGTGTATATGACGTACTAAATAATTTCCCCAAGGAGTTTCATGCTGAAAAGTGACCGCTGGATCCGCAAGATGTCTCAGGAACACGACATGATCAATCCGTTCTCCGAGAAGCAAGTCCGCGAGGGCGTGATTTCATACGGACTCTCCTCCTACGGCTACGACCTGCGCGTGGCCGACGAGTTCAAGATTTTCACCAATGTGAACTCCTCCATCGTCGACCCCAAGCACTTTGACGAAAAATCCTTCGTCACCATTCAAACCGATATATGCATCGTCCCGCCCAATTCGTTCGCCCTGGCCCGCTCCGTCGAATATTTCAAAATCCCCCGCAGCGTGCTGACGATCTGCGTCGGCAAAAGCACCTACGCCCGCTGCGGAATCATCGTCAACGTCACCCCTTTCGAGCCCGAGTGGGAAGGCTTCGTTACCCTCGAAATCTCGAACACCACACCACTCCCGGCCCGCATCTACGCCAACGAAGGTCTCTGTCAGATCATCTTCTTCCAGTCCGACGAAATCTGCGAAATCAGCTACGCCGACCGCAAAGGCAAATACCAGTCCCAGAAAGGAATCGTCCTGCCCAAGCTGTAGAAGGTTATCGGCAAAACTGATGCGCACGGGGCCTTGAATGTCGGAAATTGTGATCGGCACGACGTCAGGTGCCTGTTGACCCGCGTGTTTTTCGTGGAAGAGCGGCCCTTCAGGGCCGCGATAAGGCCACAAGAAAAATAACTGGGCTTTAGCCCCAGCGCTATGGTGTCTCAGGCGAGAATGGAACCGTGTCTCGCCGAGGACGGCACGCTTTCAACGAGGATTGAAATGATTGCGGCCACAAACAGCGAAATGAAGAACGCTCTGACCGCGCACTCGGAACTTCGTTCTGATGATGGCCGTCCCCGGCGCGATCGCTTACGGCCGAACCGAAAAAGAGGCTCGGGCGAAAGTATGTGCGATTGCTCGGAGCGCGGTTGCTACGTCACCCGCAAATACGTTGAATACCCCTCATCCCCAATCCCAATAAACGGCAGCATCTTTACCGGTCCACCCGCCGTCTCCACCTGCCAACTCTGCGCCCCGTTCTTCTTCGCCGCCAACAACTGTGCACCCGTAACCTTAGGTTCTCCGTCGGTAATGGCAAACAGCACCAGCGGCCCCACCATCACCGCCACGATGTCCGCATGCTGGGGATCCACCGCCTCCAGCCGTGTCTTCATCGGAAGTTCCACCTCAATCCGATCCCCATCCTTCCACTCGCGCTGCACTCGCGCAAACGTCCCCGTCGACGCATCGTCGCGCTTCCCATTCACCGATACCGAAGCCCCCTCCGCCCAAGCCGGAATCCGCAAACTCACCGCAAATGATGCCGCCTTTGATGTCTTCACCTCAAACTCGACGTGCGACTCGTTCGGATACTCACCCTTCTGTGTCAATGAAACCTGCGCCCCGTCCTGTGTCCACCGCACCGTCGATGGAATGTACAGGTTCACATAAACCCCGCGCCCATCGCGGAAGTAAGTATTGATCCGATAATCCACCGCCACCTGTGGCATCGTCCCCGAGCAACACGGCCAGCGATGGTCGGAATATACCTTGCTTCCCTTGAAGTTGTAATCCGAGTAGTAAAATGTCCGCCCATCCCGTTCCAGCGGCTTCGCCCCCAGAATCGTGTTGTACATCATCCGTTCCATGCTGTCGCCGTATCGCGGATCCTCCGTCACCCGCAACAGATACCGCGTCAGCTTGAAGTGCGCATAAGACCCGCAAGGCGTCTCAAACCCGCTGTGCGTCTTCCTAAGGCTGTCGTAAACGTCGGAGCTCCCGGTGGCCCGCAACATTTCATCCGGTCCCCAGCCTCCGGTCGCGAAACTCTGCGCCGCCACCATGTCAAACCCGTTCTTCGCTGCACGCAAGTACTTCTCGTTTCCCAGCGTCAGATAGGCCTGCATTGCCGACGACAAACAATTCACATGGCTATACGCATGGCGCCCCGCCAGATCATTCTGCCCAGCCGCCAGCCGGTCAAAGAATGGCTCGTTTAAATACTGCACCGCCAGTGCCCGGTACTGCTCTCCCGCCCCGCGCTGGTATGCCAGAAAAAGATTTTCCGGCATCGTGTATGACTCATCCCAGGTCCACGACTCATCCTTGCCGGGCCGCCAACTCTGCCCATGCTCAATCGCTTTGCCCGGCAGATGCGGCACTGCCGTCTCAGTCGTCTTCTGCAAAATCGACCACGCATCCGGATCGCCCACGAACTTCTGCGAATCCATCAACCCGCACACCAGCTTGTCGTAGCAGTAAGCAGGGAAGCGGTTGTTCTCGTAAAACTTCCCGTCAATGATCTGCGCATAAAGCCGGTTCAACCGCAGGACTTTCTCCCGCACTGCCTGCGATCCCGCAATCGCATACATCCTCGCCAGTGCCGACACCCATTGCCCAAAGGTCGCCGAGGGCGCGAACCCCGCATCAAACGTATGGAAATCGTATGCCGGATCGTAACGGTACCATCCACCTAAATCTTCACCCGGCGCGGGCTGTCCCGCCATCATTCGAAACGGTTTGAGCAGGGCGTCATCGCTCAGGTCCATCAGAACTGCGTGAGTCTGTCGCAGTTGCTCCTCGTGCAGAGCACTATTAAGCGCAACGTCTCCATAGCCGAATTCTCCCAGAGGAGATGGAACTGACGAGGCTGCATCCGGACGAAACGACAAACCGTGTATGTGGGTTGCAGGAAGAATGCTGGCAACGGATGCCAGAGTGGCTGACTGCAAGAATGTTCTGCGGGAGACAACTTTGGCGGGAGACATAACTTCGCTGAACTGGGTGCCCCAGCTCTCGCGCGCTCGCTACACGAGAATTGGAGAAGCGTCGAGAGAACCTTACCGCTGGTTCTCCCCTTCCTTAAACATATACTTGATCGCAGGCTTGTAAATCATCAGATTCGCATCGCCGTTGTCCCGGTTCACCTTAATGCAATTCCGGTCATACCACTCAATGATGCCGCGTATTTCTTCTCCATCGCGCAGCACAATCACCATTGGCGTTCGCGACTGCATCTGTTTCTGATAATAGAAATTCTCCGCGTTGGTCTGCTCGGGTGGCGAGGGTTTCTTCCCGCCTCCCATTTGCCGATCGCCGCGATCTCCCCGGTCTGCTCGCTCCATTCGTTCTCCACGGTCGTGCCGCTCCGGCCGCTCGCGTCGTTCCTGCGGCATCGAAGCTAGGTTGTGGTTATTGTAATTGTCCAGGCGGGGCAGTGTGGGGCGAATCAGTTTGCGGTTGGCGAAGTTTTCCTTTTCGGACGCTTCTCCGGCGTGTACGGAATCCATAATTTCCTTCATCGTGGCGCTACCTCAGGTACACGCATTCGCGCAAAACCACCGTATCTGGGACCCTATGAATGTGAACGAAGGCGTGAAATTTACCTTACCGTAACACAGGAAACCGCCTCTGACAATCCTTCCTTCGTGCCATACTCCTGGTGTGCCAAAACTTGCACACCATGAAGAATATCGATTTGCCCCGCTAGTTCGTGCTCGACATGTCGGCGCCTCGGCGCTCGCTGCCGCTCCACGTTACCAGCGCCACCAGGCCGGTCGTCAGCAGCACTGTCCCTGCGAGAACTGGCGCAAAAAGGCCGCCGAACCGGCCCTCCGCCAGCTTCGCCTGGATCACCGAATTGCGCGCCGCGAACAGGTTGCCAACCTGGTATGCAAACCCTGGCAGGGTCCCGCGCACTCCTGGTGGTGACAGTTCGTTCAAATGCGCTGGAATCACTCCCCACGCCCCCTGCACCATGAATTGCATCAGAAAGCCGCCCACCGCCAGCATGGGCAACGTGCGCGAATAAACCCACAGCGGTATCAACGGAAGCGAAAGCAGCGCGGCAATCACGATCGCCTTCCGCCGCCCGATCTTTTCCGACCACGTTCCAAAAAAGATCCCTCCCAATAGCGCTCCCACATTGGCAATGATGGAAATCAATCCCACAATCTGCGGCGAAAGTTGATGATCCTTCTCGAGAAATGTTGGATACAAATCCTGCGCCCCATGGCTGAACGAGTTGAACGCGAACATCAGCACCACCATGAACGCAAAGATGCCCAGGTGCGCAAATATGTCTTTGCCCAGCCCGCTCTCGGCCGATCGCGACACGCGTCCCTGGATCCATGCCGGAGACTCAGCTACCTTGCTGCGAATGTAGATCACCAGAAACGCCGGCAGCGCCCCCACCACGAACAATCCCCGCCATCCGATAAATGGGAACAGCGTGCCATAAACCAGCGCCGCCATCAGGTAGCCCACCACGTAGCCTTCCTGCAGTACGCCCGAGAAAAATCCGCGTCCCTCCGCCGGCAGCGTCTCAAACGCCAATGCCGCGCCCACACCCCACTCCCCGCCCATCGCGATTCCAAAGAACACCCGCAAGATCAAGAACGCTTTCAGCGATGGAGCAAACGCCGACGCCAGCTCGAACACCGAATACGCAATGATGTCCACCATCAACGCCGGCCGCCGCCCGAACCGGTCCGCCATGAGCCCAAAAAGTACCGCTCCAAGGGGACGCATCGCCAGCGTCAGAAAAATTGCCTCCGTGATCGCCGAAACCTTCGTTTGAAACTGCGTCGCCAGCGCGCTAACGCAAAAAATCAGAATAAAAAAATCAAACGCATCCAGCGACCACCCCAAAAAACAGGCAATAAACGTATTCCTCTGCACCGGCGTAAGCCGCCGAAAATGCCCAATGAATTCCATGAGGCTCTATCTTCTTTCGTGAACCTTAGTGTCCTTTGTGGTTAAGTGTTTTCTTGCAGGGTCCAGCGGATGCTAGCATATGTGTTTCAATCACCAATCAGAAATCTGAATTCTGAAATCGAATATCGATTCCCATGCCCGACCTCGATTTCCCGCAACGCCAGGCCACCGACGCTCTCATGCTCACCGGATTCTGGTATCGTGCCCTGCCTGCCGATCGGGTTCACCGCAACCAGCTCTACAAAGCGACCCTCCTCGAGATCCCGTTGGTTATCGGCCGCGATCGCCTCGGACAGCCCTTCGCCCTGCGCGATGCCTGCCCCCATCGCGGCATGCCGCTCCACTGCGGAAGGTTTGATGGAGAAAATCTCGAGTGCGGATATCACGGGTGGCAGTTCGACGTGCACGACGGCCAGTGCGAGCTCCTCCCGTCGCTTACCGCTGATCAGAATCTGAAAGTCGATCGCATCTACGCCGGCAGCTACGCCTGCGAAGAGCAGGATGACTTCATCTGGGTATTCATTCCCGATCCGCCGCCGCCCGGCGCCGGATTCGTCCCGCGCTCCGAACCGCCCGACCCCGCCCCGCAGATCGTAAAATTTACCGGCAAATACAAACTCGCATACCTGCAGGCAGAAATGCCGGTTAGCATCGACCACGGCATCATTGGACTCATGGATCCCGCCCACGGCCCCTTCGTCCACCAGGCATGGTGGTGGCGCACCCAGCACAGCATTCACGAGAAACAGAAAAACTTCGAACCCATTCCTAACGGCTTCCGCATGAGCGCGCACACTCCCAGTTCCAACTCCGCGCCCTACAAATTGCTTCGCCTCTACGCCGACGCTGAATCCATCACCACTACCATCGATTTCGTCCTCCCCAACGTCCGCACCGAAACCATTCGCGCCGGAAAATACTGGTTCTCCAGCCTCACCACGGTCACGCCCATCACACGCAGCCACTGCCGTATCGACGTAGTCGCCGCCTGGAATTTATTTCGCTGGGTCCCGTTCGTTCCCGACCTGCTGAAATTTGTCTTCGCAAAATTCGTCGAACAAGACCGCCGCACCATGGAACTTCAAGCCCAAGGCCTGAAGCATAACCCCCACCTCATGCTGATCGACGACGCCGACCGCCCCGCGAAATGGTATTTCCAACTAAAAGCCGCGCATCTGGAATCCAAACGTGCGGGAACGGAAATGAAGCACCCAATGTCAGCTCCGGTCACACTGAAATGGAGAAGTTGAACCAGTAGATGCATGTGTCGCGGGCACCCCGCCCGCGCACTGGCATGTGAAGAGGAACTCCTCCCGCTGTCGAGAGCTACTCACGCCCGCCCAGCCGCGAAGCGGCGAAAGAATGCAGCCCACAGCGCGAGCCGTGGGTACCTGAAATAAAGTGATTCAGCCCCGTAGGGGCGCAAGAAGAATGCGCCGAACTCCGCTCCCCCGCCAGAATGAAAGGAAGACCAAGAGTCTGTCATTCTGAGCGAAGCGAAGAACCCCTAGTAAGCCAAGACCACCAGCGGCCGCAAAAGGGATTTCCACCCAACCGCCGCCTTGATTCTCCCGAAACTCGCAACCCGAAACTCGAAACTCAACTCTACTCCCCCACCAACCAATCCATCGCCTCTTCCCGCGTCTGAAACGTCGGAAAATCTCTCTGCGAGAACGTCTTGAAGTTCTCGTAATACACGTGTGGCACACTTTCGGTTCCCACCCAAGCCGACCGCTTCACATAAGGACGATCCAGCGTCAGCACTTCCTTCATGTGCATCGCAACGTTCTTATCGAAGTGTGCCCCGGTGAAATCGGCAAGCGTAAGCACCGACCCCGGAGCATGCCGCGAGATATCGGCGCGCACCAGGTCCAGCAGAACCATCATCTCCTTGCTGCTGCAGCCGCTGAAGTCAATCACATAGATCATCTGACCCTTGTGCTTCACAAACTGCAGCCGCTCGTCGACCGGTTCAGGGTTTGTCATCCCAGGATCTCCTCCACCACGCTGTAAGCCCCGTCCAGCGCCGAATCCAGGGCCGACGCGTCCTTCCCTCCAGCTTCCGCCAGGTCCGGACGTCCGCCGCCCTTTCCCCCAACCTTCTGCGCCACAGGCCCAATCACCTTGCCCGCCTGCACCCGTGAAGTCAAATCCTTCGTCACTCCGACAATCAGCGCGACATTCCCGTTCGATGCCGATCCCAAAATCACCACACCCGATCCAATCTTGTCGCGCAACTGATCCACCAGCGTCCGCAACTGCCCTCGCTCTAGGTTATCCACGCGGTGCGCCAGCACCTTCACGCCCTTCACTTCCTTGATCTTTTCGCCCACGTTCGCCGTCGAAGATGACGCCGACTTCATCCGCACCTGATCAAGTTCGCGCGTAAGCCGCTTGATCTCCGTATCTTTCTTCTCCAATTCCGCTCTCAGCGCGTCCGCCGGAGAAAAAGAAGTTTCACTGTCGGCAGTCGAATCAGACGTGGGTGGCGCACCCTTCGCGGTTTTCGAAGGGTGGGAAGCAACGAAACTTGACACCACGTTCTCCAACTGATGATCCATGCGGAAGTGCCGCAGCGATCCCTCGCCCGTGATCGCCTCCACGCGACGTACCCCCGAAGACACACTGCCTTCCTTTAAAATCTTGATCAGCCCAATCTCTCCAGTAGCCCCAGTGTGCGTCCCGCCGCAAAGCTCGGTGGAGAAATCGCCAATGCGAACCACCCGCACCTTGTCCCCATACTTCTCCCCAAACAGCGCCATCGCGTGATACTCATTCACGGCCACGTCGATCGGGACGTCAACAATGGTCTCCACCTTCTGATTGCGCAGCAACTCCTTGTTAATGATGTCTTCAATATCCTGGAGTTCTTCGTCTTCCACCGCCGCGAAGTGCGAAAAATCAAACCGCAGATGTCCCGGCGCGACCAGCGACCCCGCCTGCTTCACATGCTTCCCCAACACCTCACGCAGCCCAGCATGTAACAAATGCGTTGCCGTGTGATTCCGCATCGTCGCCCGCCGAACGTCAGTATTGACGACCGCATCCACTCGATCCCCAACCCTGAGGGTGGACTTCATGACAACCTGATGTGCACGCACCCCCTGAATTGGGTAATAGCAACCGGTCACATCGGCGACGACAGTATTGTGATCGTCGGAGTAAAACCATCCCCGATCCCCCACCTGCCCGCCCGCCTCGGTATAAAACGGCGTATGATCCAGAATGACCTCGCCCGCTTCCCCAGCCTTGAGCTCTTTCACGCCCTGCCCGTTGTGAATGATGGCGAGCACCTCGCACCCATCCGACCGCGTCTGCCGGTAACCTTCAAACTCCGATTTCGGCAACTGCTGATAAGCCGGATTCGCCGTCTGCTTCGCCGCACCCTTCCACGAAGCCCGCGCCCGCGACTTCTGCTCGTCCATCGCACGATCAAATCCAGCGCGGTCAAATTCAATTCCCTGATCCCGCGCCGCATCTTGCATGAAGTCGAGCGGCATTCCGAACGTGTCGTAGAGTTTGAATGCATCCTCACCCGCTAGTTTATCCGTCGAACTCGTGAGCAAGGTCTCGAGCTTCTCCAACCCCACATCCATCGTGTGCGCGAACCGAGTCTCCTCAACCCGCACCGCCTTCGAAACTCGATCCGCCGTCTCATTCAACTCCGGATAAGCATCCCGCATCAGATCGCGCACGGCAAATACCATCTCGTACAGGAACGGCTTCGTCTGCCCCAGCAGACGTCCATGCGTGATGGCCCGCCGGATGATCTTCCGCAACACATAACCGCGACCGTCGTTTGCTGGAAGTACTCCATCTGAAATCAAAAACGTTGCTGCCCGCGAATGGTCCGCGATCACGCGCAACGAGGCTGCCGATTTGGTGTGCGCTTCCTTGCTCAACTCTTTCGTTAGCGAAGTCCCGGTTAACTCCGCCGCCCGCTTAATCAGTGGCGTAAACAAGTCCGTGTCGTAATTCGAAACGACGCCTTGCAGCGCCGCCGCAGTTCGCTCCAGTCCCATCCCGGTGTCAATCGATGGCTTCGGCAGCGGATTCAGCTTCCCGCTGGCATCGCGGTCAAACTGCATGAATACCAGATTCCAGATCTCGACATATCGTCCACAATCACACCCGAAAGCACAGTCCGCATGTCCTTGATCGGACGACGCCACGCCCATGTCGTAGTAGATCTCGCTGCACGGTCCGCAAGGCCCGGTATCGCCCATCTGCCAGAAGTTGTCCTTTAACCCCATCTCAAAGATGCGGTCTTTGGGCACGCCCTGGGCCGCCCACAGGTCATAAGCCTGGGCATCGCGCTGAAGCCCGCCCTCTCCGTTGAAGACCGTCACGTACAGTTTGTCCTTCGCAATCCCGAACCACTCCGGCGAAGTAATCAGCTCCCACGCGTAGGCAATCGCGTCCTTCTTGAAATAGTCGCCAAACGAAAAATTCCCCAGCATCTCAAAAAATGTGTGATGCCGGTTCGTGAACCCCACATTCTCCAGATCGTTGTGCTTTCCCCCCGCCCGCACGCACTTCTGCGACGTCGTCGCCCGCGAGTAATCCCGCTTCTCCAGCCCCAGAAAAACATCCTTGAACTGGTTCATCCCCGCGTTGGTAAACAACAGCGTAGGATCATTAGCCGGGACAAGCGACGACGAATGCACCTCTTTGTGTCCCTTGTGCACAAAGAAGTCCAGAAATTTGCGGCGGATTTCGGAACCGGTCAGCATGGAAAAGCCATTCTAAATGAACCAGGCCCGTTGCCGTTGTCCGGGACGTCGTCGGTCCGCGGAGTACGCGCCCGAAGCACATCAGCAAATAGCCAAGGGCACAGACAGACAAAGAAGAAAAGCAGGTCTTCCTCCGTGTGCTCTGTGCCCTCTGTGGTAAATGGTTTTTCTTGACTTACTTAATCGCGTCGACCGCCTTTTCGGTGTCCTTCTTAACGTCGTGGCCCGCTTCCTTCGCGCCCTTTTCCGTATCCTTGGCCGCGGTCTTGGTGGCCTTTCCTGTCTTATCGGCGGCCTTCTCGGTTCCCTTCGCAGTGTCCTTAGCCGCAGTCTTCGTCGCGTCGCCAGTCTTGTCTGCTGCCTTTTCTGTACCCTTTTCCGTGTCCTTAGCCGCGGTCTTGGTAGCGTGGCCAGTCTTGTCAGCGGCCTTCTCGGTTCCCTTCGCGGTACCCTTAGCCGCGCTCTTCGTCGCATCGGCCGTCTTGTCTGCCGCCTTTTCCGTACCCTTCTCCGTGTCTTTCGCCGCGGTCTTGGTGGCGTGACCAGTCTTCTTCGCCGCCTTATCGGTAGCCTTGGCGGTATCATCCGCGGCCTTTTTTGTGTCTGTCGCAACGTCCTGCGCTAGAGCGATTGATACCATGCCAATCAACGCCGCAACCAGCAGTGCGTTTAGAAGTCTCTTCATAAGTCCTCCTCGAGTTGTAAGCCGGAAATCTGCCAGAGAGTATGCGACATCGCAACCCACAACGCAAGAGATGAAGCCCCGCGCCTTCCTCAAGCCGTCTCGCTCTCCAGCGTACTCAGAATCTCGTCATCCACATCCCACTTCTTCAGGATCGTAAAGATCGTCTTCATCCCGAATCCCGCCCGCGCCAGCTGCCGAAAGACTCGCGCCGTCTCTTTCTGATCCTTCGGCTTCTCCAGCCGCTTCTTCCTCAGAAACTCGCGCGCCTGCTTCTCGTCACTCACGCCCTCGTAAGCCGCTTCCACGGCTTTCTCGATCACCGACCCATGCACGCCACGCGTCTTCAACTCCGTAACCACTCGCATCCGCCCCAGTTTCTGATTGTCGCGCCGCAGCGAAGAATAATAAGCGGCATACTGCGAGTCGTTCAGATATCCCTGATCCTTCAGCCTCCGGATCACCAACTCCACCAGCGTCTGCCCATACTCTGATTCCGGTTCTTCCACGCGCGCCCGCATCAGCCGCTTCAACTCCGCGACCGTCCGCATGCGCCGCCCCAGCGCACCTACGGCATACTCGTAGAGCTCATCCTCCGAATACTGCCTTCTCTTTGGACGCGAGAACGCCATACCCCCACGATATTCGCAAATGGCTCAAACCACAAAACAAATGAAAAAAGAAGTGGACTCCCCCGACCCTTCCTCCGTGTCCCCTGTGTCCTCTGTGGTGAAAGGTTTTTCGTACCCAATAAAAAAGGGCGCGCCCAGGCACGCCCATCCAAGGAGGCAACACAATGAACAAAGCAAAACTCAGAGCCTACCGGTTCCCAAATCCCGCCGACTGCATCGACTGCCGCGAAATGTCCGCCGTCGAAGCAATACCCGCCATACGCAGCTTGAAGTCGTCAGCATTGGAAGCGTTCTCCAGCGCCGTCTCGTAGTTCACCAGCCCCGCCTGGAACAAATCCCAGAGCGACTGATCAAATGTCTGCATGCCATATTGCGAAGTACCTGCCGCAATCGCGTCGCGAATCGACCGCGTCTTTTCCGGCACCAGCACGCACTCTCGAATGTAAGCGGTATTAATCATCACCTCGACCGCCGGTACTCGTCCTTCCGCATCGCAACGCCGCACCAGTCGCTGGCTCACGATGGCCCGCAGCACAGCCGCCAACTGCATGCGAATCTGCTTCTGTTCCGGCGGCGGGAAAATCGAGATCACACGGTTAATCGTTTCCACCGCGTCCAACGTGTGCAGAGTCGAGAACACCATGTGCCCCGTCTCGGCCGCATGCAGCGCCGTCGAAATCGTTTCCAGGTCTCGCATTTCGCCTACCAGGATCACGTCCGGATCCTGACGCAGAGAAGCTCGCAGCGCCGCGCCGAATGTTGGCGTGTCCACTCCAACCTCGCGCTGGTTCACGTATCCCTTCTTATCGCGGTGCAGAAATTCGATCGGATCTTCAATCGTGACGATATGTTCCGCGCGCGACGAGTTCACCCGATCCACCATCGCCGCCAGCGTCGTCGACTTACCGGAACCCGTAACACCCGTCACCAGGATCAGCCCGCGCGGCATGTCGCAAATCTGCTCCACCACCTTGGGCAGAAACAGTTCGTCGAGCGCGCGAATCTTGGTCGGAATAACACGAAGCACCAGTCCCACGTTGCCGCGCTGCTGGAAGATGTTCACACGGAACCGTCCCAGTCCGGCCACGCCGTACGCCATATCGATTTCGGTGGTCTCTTTGAACTTCTGCTTTTGCCGCGCCGACATCATGCTGAACGCCATGTTCAACATATCTTCGGCGCTGATACGCGGCTGTTCGGTCAACGGCACCAGTTCGCCGTCAATGCGCAGGTGAGGATAATTTCCTACCTTCAAGTGCAAGTCGCTGGCTCGCCGTTCCGTTGCTATCCGAAGCAGGTCATCAATATTCATGCGGACTTTTCCCCTGGGTACATCTCGCTATCATGATCCTCCGAATCGTCACCTTGCCCAAGATGACCTAGGTAATGGCCTCGATGCTGCACAAGGACAGCCCCTAAAGTTTCCGCCACCATCGCCAAAACATCCGCGACCTCGGAATCGTCCGCCGCTGCGGCCGCATCTACCACTGGAACCCGCGAACCGCATGCACCCCACCGCCCTCATCTTCGACATGGACGGCGTCCTCATCGACTCCGAGCCTGCCCACAAACTCGCTAAAGAGCGCGCCTTCGCCCGCTTCGGAATCACCCTGCCCGAAGCCGTCTACGATCTATACAAAGGCCGCCCCGACGAAACCATGATGAGCGAGATCGTGCCCTCACTCCCCAACCTCAGCGTCAATGTGCAGGAGATGCTTCGCCTGAAGCACTTGGAATTCGATACCGTGAAACATCTGGCCCAACCCATCCAAGGCGCGAAAGAGTTTGTAATTTGGGCAAGAACGAAATTTAGAATCGCACTCGCCACCTCAGCCACTCCTCGCAACCGGCAAGTCGCACTCGCCTTCCTCGGACTCAGCGACAGCTTCGACTTCGTTGTCGATACATCCGGCTTCACCCACCCCAAGCCCAATCCGGAAATCTTCCACACCGCACTCCGCGGACTCAACGCAGCCGCTACCGACTGCCTCGTCATCGAAGATTCTCTCGCTGGAGTCACTGCCGGAAAGGCCGCCGGATGCCGCGTTGCTGCTCTCACCACTTCGTTCGCGGAGCAGCCGCTGCGCGACCGCGGCGCAGACTACATCGTCGACAACTTCGACCAGTTGCGACGGATGCTCGAGGACTAATCGCAGTTCCGCTCAATCTGTCCGCAGAGCCTGCATGGGCTCGATCGACGCTGCCCGCCGTGCGGGGATGACTCCAGCCACGCCAGCTGCAACGCCCAGTGTCAGAATGGCTCCCGCAAGCACGGTAGCGCTCGCGCTGGTTACTTCATAAAGTTGTGACTTCACAAAATGCACGCAGAGTAGTGCGGCCGGAAGTCCAATCCCCAGCCCCACCGCAGTCTGCAAGAACGTCCCTTGGATTACCATGCTCACCACGCGCCGTCGCTCGGCTCCCAGCGCCATGCGAATACCAATCTCTTGCGTACGCCGCGCTACGCCATACGCCGTCACGCCGTACAGTCCCACGGCGGCTAATAGTAGCGCCAATAAGCCAAACAACATAGTTAGCCGCGAGAGCAGGCGATCGTCGTTGAAGCGATCTGCGATCTGTGCATCAAACGTCTGAAACTTCACTACCGCCAGATTAGGATTGATGCTCGCCAGCGTTTTGCGAGCCTGTGATTCCATATCCTCTGCCGGGCGTTCGGTCTCAAGCACAATCGCGCCTGCATAGAGCCCGTCATCCTTCTCAATAGGCACATTCTTGTCGCTTGCCGGCCGCTGCATCAGCGGAATGAAGGCCATCGCGTGCTTCCTCCAGCGCGCGTCGGTGTAGGCCGTATCTTCGACTACACCAACGATCTCGAAGTCTCCCGCGGACTCCGTTTCTGCTGGGCCAAAGCGACGGCCGATCGGATTTTCACCCGCTTTGAATAACTGGCTCACAAACGATTGGTTCACCACCGCCACGGTTGGCGCGGTCGAAGTATCTTGCATCGTGATGCCCCGGCCCATCACCACATGCGTTCCTACCGAATCTAAGTAATCAGCATTGGCCCTGATCATCGAGCTCTGTACATGCAAGTCAGGTTGTCCCAGCACCTGGACACTCCAGCCATTGTTGTTGTCCTCCATCGGGGTGTAGGAGGCGATGCCGGTTTTTATCACGCCGGGCTGCGCGTGGAACCGCTCTTCCATGGTGCGGTAGAGCGCTTCCAACTGGGTCTGCGAATATCCCGCGGCCTGAGGATTGATGTGCACGATGTAGCGGTTCTTCGCCTCGAGCTTCATATCGATGTTCTCGAGTTTGTGCAGGCTTTGCGCGAATAGTCCCGCGCCCACCAGTAGTACCAACGACAGCGCTGCCTGAAAGACTACGAGCCCGCGCTGCAGCAATGACGTTCCTGTCGCGGTGGTACGCGCCCCGCGCAGGGCGTCCGCCGGCTCGACTCGCGCGGCGATCCACGCCGGCGCCACGCCAAACAGAATGCTCGTCAAAACCGCCAGACCGAGTGCGAATCCAATCACTGTTAGCGAAGGCTCCGCATGGATCGGAAGGTTCTGCGCCCCGGGGAAGGCCAGCATGAGCAGTATCCGCGTGCCCGCATACGCGACGCCTAGTCCCGCGATTCCGCCAAGGCCGGCGAGCAGCAAACTTTCGGTCAGCAGTTGCCGGATCAACCTCCCACGCATCGCTCCCAATGCCGCGCGCACCGACATTTCTGTCTTCCGCGCCATCCCTCGCACCAACACCAGATTGGCGACATTGGCGCAGGCAATCAGCAGCACCAGGCCGCTGATCCACATCAACAGGTAGAGCGGAGTTGCGTTGTCCTGCAGATGCAGAATGCCGGCTCCCCCAGGTGTCAGGACGATGTGCGCCTTGGCCAGCAGCAGCTTTCCATGCTCGGATGAAAACTCTTTACTCGGTGCATACGCCTGGCGGAGCAATGCGCTCACCTTCTCCTGGAGTGGAGCCAGCGCGGTCCCTGGCTTCACGCGCCCAATCATGTAGAGCCAATGCACGTCCGGGTCGCGGACATACGGAACATTCGCCAGCACCGGCATGGCCTCAACCGGAAGATAAAAATCCGGCGGCGTGCTGGCCAGCCGGTCCCCGAAGAAGCCTTGTGGTGCGATTCCGGCGATGGTCACCGCTTTCGTGTTCACCCAGAACGTGCTTCCCACGACGGAAGCATCTCCCGCGTAGTCGTGCTTCCAGGTTTCGTAGCTCATCACCGCCACAATCGGAGCGCCCGTGACGTTATCGGCGTCGTAGAAAAGCCGCCCCATCCGCGGTCGCAGCCCGAACGTGCGAAAGTAATTGCCGGATACGAACTCGCCCATCACCGAGCGGGCGCTTTCCCCGTTCCCGTCACGACGCACAACTACGGGGCGAAAGGTGAAGCCTGCCTGCAGCGCAGCGAGTTCTTCGAATTCCGGCGCATTCTTCCGGATGTATTCATAAGTATCGGTGGAGAACAGCGTGTAATTGCCGTCGTCGTGCGCCCCTGAGTTCACGCAGCAGTCATCGTCGTCGCCCAGCCGTACCAGCGTCTTCGGATCGGTCACCGGCAGCTTCGCCAGCAAAATCGCATTCACGAGCGTAAAAATCGCTGAGTTCGCGCCAATGCCCAGCGCCAGCGTAAGCACGGCGGTCATGGTGAATCCGGGCGTCTTTCGCAACTGCCGAAATGCGTAGCGAACATCCTGAATCAGATTGGCCAGCATGTTTACTCCTTCTGATGGTTAAAGGCTTACTCGGGTAGCCGTGGAACAATTGATGTCCGCTCTTAGCCGCAAAGCGCGTTAAAATGCAGCCCACAGCGTAAGCCGTAGGAAGAGTGGGACACCGAACAGCCCCAGCGCGCCAAAAGATTACTTCTCACACACGCTTGAAGCCTCCCGTCGTCGCTTCGACCCTCGCACCATCCGACCCGCCGCGTCCACCGCCGTGCGTCTCCACCGTCGTGGAAGAGCGGCCCTTCGAGGGCCGCGTCCGAGGCCAGAAAATTCGGACCGGGCTTTAGCCCCGTGGTACCCGGACGCAGCAAACTCACTCCGCCCGCAACGCCTGCATCGGATCAACAGTCGCCGCCCGCCGCGCCGGCAAATACGCAGCCGCCAGGGCCAACAGCAGTACGCAGATCGCAGCCAGCGCTAACACCATCGGATCAAACGAACTCACGCCAAACAGGAACGACTGCAGCAATCGCGAAGCAGCCACAGCCCCTACCAATCCGATCGCACAGCCAGCCATCGCGAGCTTCGCGGCTGAGCCAAAGATCAATCCCAGAATTCCCGACCGTGGCGATCCCAGCGCGAGTCGAATTGCCATCTCCTGCACCCGCAGCGCCGCCGAAAACGCCATCACACTGTAGATGCCAAGCGCCGCCAGCAACACTGCCGCCAATGCGAATGCCGAAATCAGAATGGTGTTGAATCGCCGAGGAGCCTCGGTCTTTGAGACTGCGTGCTCCATGCTCTGGACCTGGGCAAGCGGCAGCTGTGGATCAATGGAGCGGACTGTGGCGCGAAGAACATTTTCCATCTGCTCCGGCTCCGTCGCCGTGCGTATCGCGATGTAGCCCCCGTCGCCATTTAGATCCGTGGGAGAGGCCAGCGATCCTACGGCCTTCTCATACTGTCCGACCAGCAGGTAGTACTGTTCTTTGCTCGGTACGTCGGGCGATCCTTCCTTCACATCCGCAACTTCACCCACAACCGTCAACCACGGTATCTTCGGTTCTTGTAACCCCATGCGCAGACGCTTGCCGACCGGGTCTGAACCCGGCCAGCAGCGCTTGGCGAGCTTGCGGTTCACGAGCGCGACCAGTTGCGTGTCCGCTGTGTCCGCTGAACTGAAATAACGCCCGGACAGCAGCGGAACACCGATCGACTGTAGATAGTCGCCTTCTACAATCACTTTCGTGGCGAGATTCATGGCGGCGCCCTTGGGTGCGACATAGCCCTCCGCTTCGAATACGGTATTGCTGTCGCCGCCCGAAGCCGGAAGAAACGAGGTCAAGCCCACAAACTTCACGCCGGGAAGCTGCCGAAGATGGCGAATCAGTTCGTGATTGAACCCATCCACCGCCGCTTGCGTTGCATATTGCTTCTGCGGCAGCGAGTAGGAAGCCGTGAGGACATGGTCCGGGCGGAAGCCGAGATCCACGGCACGCATCTTCTCAAAGCTCCGCAGCAGCAAGCCAGAAGCGACGAGCAGCGTCAGCGCGATGGCAATTTCGCCGACCACCAGCGCAGAGCGCAACCGCGCGTGCCCGCCGCCCGCCGTACCCGTACGTCCACCTTCCTTGAGGGTCTCGTTCACACTTGTTCGCAGGGCGGCAAACGCCGGAGCCAGCCCGCAAACGATTCCGGTGATCACGGCCAGCGTGATGGCGAACCCCACAACGGGCCAGTCCAGGCCAATCTCGTTAACTCGGGGCAGGGTCTCGGGCAACCAGCTCACGCCCACCCGTAAAGTCATCGCGGCCAGCTCCAATCCGAGCAGACCTCCCGTGGTGCTCAACAGCAGGCTCTCTAGAATAGCCTCCCGCAGCAGCACCGAGGGGCGCGCTCCCAGCGCGAGGCGTATGGCGATTTCGCGGCGGCACCGGATCGCGCGCACCAGCAGCAACCCGGCCAGATTGGCGCAGACGATCAACAGCACAACCACGATCGCCATAAACAAAGTGCGCACCAATGGACGCGCTTGTTCTACGGTCTCCTCATGGAGCGAGCGCACCACTGGGCGTATGTGTACATTCGCAATAGCGGGGGGATAGTTGCGCATGGTCTCCTGGGCCACCTGCTGCGCATCACTCTCCGCCTGCGCCGGGGTGACTCCAGGCTTGAGCCTTCCCACCATGTTGAAGTTCCACGAGTCTGCTCCGGTCGTTATTTCGTCTCGGTCAAAGCTCATTGGAATCCACAGCTGGCTGCTGTTCAGGTGCCCCGGTACGAGTGGAAACTCGAAACTGCGCGGCATCACGCCGATGATTTCGTAGGGCTTGCGATCCAGCAGAATCTTGCTTCCGAGAACGTGGAGCTCGCCGTGCAGGCGGCTCTGCCAGAGAGAGTAGCTCAGAAGGGCAACCTGCACTTTGTTGTCATCTTCCTGCTGCGTGAAGAAGCGGCCTATGAGGGGCGCAACTTGCAGCGTGGGAAGTACTCCGCCAGAGAGCCGGGCCGCAGTCACCTGTGCCGGATCGCCAATTCCCGATAGTTCGTAGACGGTCTGTGTATACCCGCCCATGCTCTCAAAGCTATGCGTATCGCGCGTATAGGCCTGAACGTCCGGCGCAGTCACCCCGGCCTCGCCGTTCCCTCCTACATCCACGCCTTGCAGAATGTCAGAAAGCTGCACCAGCCTGTTGGAATGTGGAAAGGGTAGCGGGCGCAGCAACACGCCTTCGACGATCGAGAAGATGGCCGTCGTGGCGCCGATACCGAGCGCGAGCATAAGCACGGTCGTGGCCGTAAAGCCAGGTGACTTCAACAGATGGCGAATTGTGATCCGTAGGTTAGGCAATGGCACCTCCTCCAGCTGGAATGTCCGAGTCGAAATTCAATCCGTTCGCAGCGCCTTCATCGGATCGATCATCGTCGGCCCGCCGCGTCCACCGCCGTGGAAGAGCGGCCCTTCCAGGGCCGCGTCAGAGCCATGGAAATTCAGACCGGGATTCAGCCCCGTGGTTCCCGGACGCCGCAAACTCAATCCGTTCGCAGCGCCTTCATCGGATCAATCATCGCCGCCCGCCGCGCCGGCAAGTACGACGCAAACAGCGCCGTGACAAACAGGATCACGCCCACCGCAACAATCACCGACGCATCCATCGCGCCCACTCCGTACAGTGTGGAACGCATCGTTCGCTCGACCAGCACAGCACCTCCAAACCCAACCGCCAGCCCCACTGCCGCCAGCAGCGATGCTTGTTGCAGAATCAGCCAGATCACATTGCTCCGGCTCGCGCCCAGCGCCAACCGCAGCCCGATCTCATTCGTCCGCTGCGCAACTGAAAACGCCATCAATCCGTAAATGCCCACTGCCGCCAGCAGCAACGCCACCACCGCGAAGCTGGCAAACAAAACCATGGTGTACCGGTCTTCGCCCAGCGATTCGGTTTTCACTTGATCAAGAGTGCGCAGCCTCCCCAGCGCAATCTCCGGATCTACAGAGTGCACCGCCGCCGCAATCGACTTCGACATCGCAGCAGGATCTTCCGCAGTCCGTACTCCAATGTTCACGCTCGGAGACAACGACTGCGCGAATGGTACATCGACCTCTGGAAACGGCTCCCGGAAATCTCCAGCCCTCACGTTGTGAAACACTCCCACAATCTGCCACTGGATCTCGGACCCTAATTTCGGCAGGCCGGGAATGATCTCCTCGATCAACACTCGCTGTTGCAACGGATCGAGCCCCTTAAGGTACCGGCTCACAAACTCCTCGTTCACCAACGCGACATGCACGCTCGACGCTGAGTCCTGGTCCGTAAACGTACGCCCCTTCACCACCTCGATGCCAAAGGTCTTGAAGTAGTCGGGCGAGACCGACTGAAATCCAGTCCCTGGTCGCTGCGACGGATCCGCGAACGTTTGCCCACCAACCAAACGAAACGGCATGCCGTCGCTCGTCCCGCGCAGAGGCATGCCCGTCACTGTGGCGGCAGCCGACACACCCGGCACGGCGCGCAGCGCGCTCAACATCTGCTGGTTATAGGTATTCATCTGCTCCGGACTCGAGAACTTCCCATGAGGTTGCTCCAGCCCGAAGACAAGCACGTGGTCGGTGCGTACGCCAAGATCCACCCGCGTCAAGTTCCAGAAGCTGTGAATCGCAAGTCCCGCGCCAGCCAGCAGCGACAGCGCCAACGCGAACTCGCCCATGATGAGTCCTCGCCGCAGTTTGTGGCTGCCCGTGCTCGTGCCAGACCGTCCGCCATCCTTCAGCGATTCTCCCGGATCCACGCGCGATGCGTACCACGCTGGCGCGCACCCAAACAGAATCCCCGCCAGTGTCGTGGATGCCAGCGCCGCAACAAGAACATGAATGTCCAACTGAAAATCCGCTTCCGAGGGCAGAATCCCCGGCGGCACCATCGCGAGAATGGCTCGCAGCAAGCCCGCTCCCAGCGCGATCCCCAGTCCGCCTCCCAGCAGCGCCAGCAAAACGCTTTCGGTCAGAAACTGGATAAAGATCTGATGGCGGCCGGCTCCCACCGAGCTCCGTATCGCAACTTCTCGTTGCCGCGCCGCTCCCTTGGCCAGCAACAGATTCGCAATGTTCACGCACGCGATCACCAGCACGAATCCCACCGCCCCTAGAAGCAGCCACAGATTGTGGATCCGCTCCGGCGGAAGAAAATCATTCTTCAGATGCTCAACCGACGCGCCCCATCCCTTGTTTGAATTGGGATACGCCGCCGCAATGTGGCTTGTCACCGCGTCCATATCCGCCTGTGCCTGTTGCAGGGTGACGCCATTCTTCAAACGCCCCATCGCGATCAGCCAGTGATAGTCGTGATTGATCTGTTCCGGCCGGAACGCCAGTGGAGCCGCCAGTTGAAAATCAAAGCGATCCGCGATTCCCGGCGCTAACACACCCACGACAGTGTAGGGCTCGCCATTGATGCGCATCGGTTGCCCGACCACATTGCGGTCCGCGCCCAGCCGGTTCCACAACTTGTAAGTGAGAATGACCGCGTGATCTTTACCCGGAATTCCTTCCTCCGGCAAGAAGTCGCGCCCCATCAAAAACGGAATCCCTTGCATGCTGAACCATCCGGGCGTCGGGCGCATCCCCTCGATCTGCTCGGGCTGAGCACTGGTCGACAGATTGAAACTGCCCCCGGTCCAGGCCGCAATTTGCTGGAATGACGTGCTCTGCGCCTTCCAGTCGAGAAAGTCTCCGGCCGAGATTCCATTGTTGTGCCCGTTGACCTTCGACCAAACCATCAACAACTGATCAGGATTGGGATACGGCAGCGGCGCCAGTAACACCGCATAAACCACTGTGTAGATGGCTGTCGTCGCGCCAATGCCCAGCATGAGCGTGGCGATCACGGCTGCTGTCAACCCAGGGCTCTTGCGCAACCCGCGCAAGCCATAGCGAAGATTCCTCAGGACAGATCCCATGCCTCACCTCGAAACGAAGTCCCACGGATGGTTTCCAAACTATGCTTGCCTACACTCGTCCTGCCAAGAAGTGTGGAAAGAGGGTGCTGAAAAGACGGAGGTTAAGGCATCAGCATTGCGCAACCGTGCGAGCCACTTGTCCGAAAGCGAAATCCCGTGTCCGTTCCTGAACACTCTTCCGCCCTAACTCGCTCGGGACCCACGACTGGCTGAGCCCTGTTATATACTCACTTTCCAATCTCCGAATTGATCCTCAATGGCATTTGCAGGTGAGACCCGCAACTCACGATGGCCCGTGATCTTTGCCGTGCTGTTCGCCTTGATCGGTGTCGTCCGCATTGTCTCTACCTACTCCCAGACCCCGCAGGCGTTCGATGAAATATGTCACGTCGCTGCCGCCATCGAGTTGCTCGATCACCATACCTACACGCTCGATCCGGTCCATCCGCCGCTGTCCCGGATTGCAATCGGCTTGCCGCTCTACCTTGCCGGCGAACGCTATCCTCGCCTGCCGCCCCTCGATCACGACATCACCTACAACGATGTCGGTAACGCTATCCTCTACGACTCCGGACACTACCTGCGCAACCTGAAGCTGGCACGGTTGGGAATGCTGCCATTCTTCCTGTTCGCGACCGCGATCGTATTGCTGTGGGCCCGCCGCGAGTGCGGCGATTTGGCCGCGGTAATGGCCGCCGCATTATTCACCACGCTTCCCAACATTCTCGCGTTCTCGAGCATCGCCTACACCGACATCGTTGCCGCGTCCACCCAGGTCGCACTCTTCTTCGCCTTCGTCCAATGGCTCGACAAGCCAACGAGACGTTGCGTTCTTTGGCTGGGATTGACCGCGGGGCTGGCGCTCGCCTCAAAGGCGACGACTCTCATCTTCTTCCCCGCAGCGGCTGTCGCGGTCCTTCTTGGAAAATGGATCTGCACCCGCACGGTCGTCGGCGAGAATGCCTCGCCCCGCCTCATCGTCCGTCACGCCGCAATCGTCCTCGCTCTCGCAAGCCTCATTGTCTGGGCTACGTACTGCTTTGCGGTGCAGCATGTGCGCGAAGGGATGAATCTCTCGGCTGAGTCCATGCCTTCGTTCCAGCACTTTCCCGCACCACTGGCGCGGGCTGCCCGCTGGCTCATCACAACCAACCCGCTCATGCCCGCTCCCGCGGTCGTGAAAGGCGCCGCCAACGCCTGGGTGCTGAACAAGTCCCGGCCCACAGCCTATCTGCTGGGCCGCACCAAGCCCGGCGGATGGTGGTACTTCTTCCTCGTAGGCGTCGCCGTGAAGGCGCCACTGCCACTGCTCGTCCTGGCGTTCCTCGGCGTACTCTCGCTGAGAACGTTTGAGCCGCGCCGACGATGGCGCGCCCTTGCTCCCGGCCTAGCCGCGCTCGCCGTGCTGGTCATCACCATGCCAGTCAGTTACAACGCAGGAGTTCGCCACGTTCTCGTAGTCTTCCCGTTGCTCGCCATCGTCGCAGGCCAAGGATCTGCTTATCTCTGGAACATGCAGGGAGGCCGGGGTTGGCTTCCGCGGGTTGCGCTGCTTGCCCTGTTGTGCTGGCAAGGTGTTTCGACCGTCCGCGCCAGCAGCGACTTTATTGCCTACTTCAACGAACTCGCCGGAAGCGATCCCAGCCGCGTCCTCGTAGCAGGATGCGATCTCGACTGCGGCCAGGACTTCTTTCGGTTGTCACGCGAACTGCAGTCCAGACACATTGACCACGTGACAGTCGCGCTCTGGTCCAGTGCAGATCCCACGCAAATGCATCTGCCCGATTTCGAAGTGCCGCAAGCAGGACGACCTGTAACCGGATGGTTCGCTATCAGTCTGCGCGCCCTGCGCTTGGGGAACTCATTCCACATGACCTATCCCGCGGGCACATTCGACTGGCTGAAGGCCTATCAACCGACGGCGCGAATCGGGAAGACGATCCTGCTCTACTACATCCCCGACGACGGCCGCCCGCACGTCGGCCCGACCCCGCAATAAGAAAGCCGCCTAATGTGGGCGGCTTTCGCTATAGCTCATCAGCAACACCTATGCGGCAGTTTCTTCGGCCACCGGCGGTTGAAACGGCTCATCGTAGCTGCCACCATAAATCGATGGCACCTTCGACCCCATGGGACGCAGATAAGTCGCGAGCTCTCCGCGATGATGGATGCAATGGTTGTTGAGGAATCCCAGGTACGCAACTGCGGGCATGTTGAAAACGCCGAAGAAGTTGACGGGCGTGAGCAACTGCTCCGCGGTCATGGCTTCCACGCGCGCGATGCCGCGCTTCATGTTCTCGTCGTACCACGCCACCACTTCGGCCGAGGTCTGGGGCTTGTGCTCCGGGTTTTCCATGTTGAACTTCAAGTCAGCAATGCCATCCAGAAACTGGACGTCGGTATTCGCGATGTGCCACGCCAGTTCCTTCGCCGTGCGTGCCTTCGCATCCGGACGATAATCGGACTTCGCGTCCGGTACGGCAGCGATCACCTTCTTCGTGATCTCCACTTCATTCTTGAAGCCGTCGAGCGTGATCGCTCGATAGCCGAGGGCAACTTCAGGAGTCATTTGGGACATTGTCTTCTCCTCGATGTGTTTTGTTTCTTCCGGGCTAAACGGACTGAAGGGGCGCTTGGGGCGCCCCTCCACTGGAACGAGTTTGATATCGGTCGGGGCGATTATACTCCGACCGGCTGCTTGCTGCCCGCCTTGCTTCTGACCGGGACGGCTGTGAACCAATTGTGGCGATCGCTCTTCTCGCCGTGCACGATGGCGTAGAACTCCTTCTGCAGCGCCTTGGTGATCGGACCCACCGTGCCCTTGCCAACCTTGATCTTGTCGACCGAACGGATCGCGGTCACCTCGGCTGCCGTGCCCGTGAAGAACACTTCGTCGGCAATGTAGAGCATCTCGCGCGGAATCATCTGCTCGACGATCGGGATATTCAGGTCGCGCGCAATCTGCAGCACCGAGTCCCGCGTGATCCCGGGCAGAACCGAACTGCCGAGCGGCGCCGTGATCAGCTTGTCGCGATGCACCAGGAACAGGTTCTCGCCCGAGCCCTCGCTGACGAAGCCGGACTTGTCGAGAGCGATGCCTTCCACGTATCCGTTAGCAATCGCTTCCATCTTGATGAGCTGCGAGTTCATGTAGTTGGCGCCGGCCTTGGCCATCGCCGGCAGTGTGTTGGGCGCCAGCCGCGTCCACGACGAGACGCATACGTCCACTCCGTCGCCATCGCCGCTCAGATACTTTCCCCACGGATAGTTGACGATGTACATCTCCACGGGGCAATTCAGCGGGTTGACGCCGGCGTCGCCATATCCGCGAAACACCACCGGGCGGATGTAGCACGGCCACGCCCCGTTATGCCCCACGGTGTCGAGCATCCCCTTGACGATCTCTTCGAGCGAGTAGGGAAGCTCCATGCGGTAGACCTTGGCGGAATCGAGCAGCCGCTGCATGTGCTCGTAGGCCCGGAAAATGGCCGGCCCGCTGGGCAGTTCGTAGCAGCGGATGCCTTCGAAGACCGAAGACCCGTAGTGAACGACGTGCGACATCACGTGCAGGGTCGCGTCGTCCCAGTTGATAAGCTTCCCGTTGTGCCAGATCTTCTCGGTCTTCTGAATTGCCATGCGGACTCCTTGATGGGCGCTGCGTTCCCAATAATTATATCCGAGCCCGAAGTGGACTCATGTAACGTCAGTGTAAAGACGGGGCTTCCAAAGTGTTGTCATCGAGCGAGGTGATGTTGGCGCGCTGAGCGCAAACGGCAACCGCAGTCGAAAGCCTGCCCTGAGCGCAGTCGAAGGGATTCGCTGGACTCATCAACGGCGTCCAGTTGCTTTCGGGCGTTCTCTCCGCAGCCTTTTCTTTCGCCCCGCTGGGGCTGGGTCAGTTTCTTCTGCCTCTCCCACCGCTTGCGCGGGGGGCTGCATTCTTGCGCTCCTTCGGAGCTGGGGCTTTCAAAATTCCGGCTTCGGGTTTCACACTTTGTGGCGGCTTGCGCGTCTTGGCTTCGGAAAGCTTGGCTGCTGGATTTGGGACTGATGGAACTGGCGGCTTCGGGGGCACTGCGCTGCGGCCCGGTACTTCTGGGCCGCCTGGACAGCCGGGGGCGGCTGTCCCTGCAAGACCTTTGCCTACAAGACCTGGACGGACGAATGCGTCCGTCCCTACATGGGTTGGGGCCGTGTGGGGTGCATTTCCGTTCGTGGGGGCGGCGTGGGATGGGGTTGCTGAACGATAGGCTGCGGGAACTTTGTCGGCGCCGCCGAAGTATGCGGCCAGGGTCGGCTTCTCGGGAGCGGGCGACTTCTTCGCGGGTGGGGGGACGGCGGGGAGTGGCGGAGGGTTCGTATGGCTCGTCGATGTCGGTCGAGGGCTGATCGGGATAGTTGGGGATCTCGCGGATCATTTCGTCCTGGTGGAGGTCGAAGCGGACGCGGCGGATGTTGCGGACGGCCGTGTTGAGGGCGCGGAGGATGAGTTCTCCGCGCTTGAGTTCGAGGGTGCCACGGAGCAGTCCGTTGACGACTTCCATGAGGGAGGCCTGGATGGATTCGGGATCTTCGAGAAGGGCGGAGCGGAGGACGCGGGAGCTGGGGAAGCGGACGGAGCGGAGCATGCGCTGGTGGAAGTAGCAGAACTGCTCTCCGCGAAGGGCGGGAGAGCCGCAGCGGACGCCGGTGACCTTGATATGAGTGCAGGATTTGGAGTGTGACATTTGGGTATTCCTCTCGTTGGATAGGGCAACAATTTTTTTGTAGTTGTGGGCTAAAATCTTGGCTTCATTGGAGTTAGGGGCGGAGGAGATGACGACATCTGCGTATAATCTTGGAAACGCAGGACTTGCGAGTAAAATCTTGCGAACAAAGGACTTAACGCGGGTGGCGGGGGTGGAGGGTGGTTTGGGAATTGGCTTCTGGCTGCCGGCTTTCGGCTTTCGGGCTGACGAGATTGCCGGTTCGTTGGGAGTACGCTGGGGCATACCTCCACCGTCTACCGTTGAGTTTTCTCAGTAAAGGTTGGATGTCACAACTACAAAATATATTTTGGGGTAGGCTGTGGAAAACGTTCAGCGGCCAGGAGTCAGTAGTCAGGGGTCAGTAGTCAGGAGTCAGCGTCTAGAGGGCAGACCCCCAGCGGCTAAAGCCATGGCGCCGCGGAATCGCACCGAGTGCGACCGCGAAATCGTCACGCTGCTCGCCGAATGCCAGACCCACAAGCAAGCCGCCGGACACCGCAGTCCCGGTCCCCGTGCCCGTACGATCAGCCGCGCCCTCGAAGAAATTCGCCACTGCTACATCACGCCCAGCAACGAAGCCCTCATGGCCCTCGCCACCCGCCTCCGGTGGATCGATCTCACCATCTGATTGCACCGAGGACACCACGCCCGACCGGAGGTTTTAGTTGAAATGGACCGTGGCGCTCAAAACCCCTTAATGAGTGCTATGACCTCGATTTCGCTATTTGAGGCGTGATGCTGGTCACTGACAGGTAAAAGGCGGTGGCGCCGGATGCTGATGGCTGACACGGCCTACGGAGGTGTTGGTCTTGACAGATCAAGTTCTAATGATACTTCGCGACCGAACCTCTGATGTCGTTTTTGGAACACTTTTCTTGCTTGTTGCATTGGGCGCCTGGGGCATCGCCCTGATGCGCCGCCGGAGCGGTGTGGGCGTCCTCATTTGGCTGGGAGCTTTGAGCGCGATTGAGGCCCGCCCCCTGTTTCCTTTGTTGGATGACGCGGGACTTCTGCCGCACTGGCTTCACGTCACTCTTCCTTATCTGGGCGAGGTTCTCTCGTACTTGGTGGTGGTTGTTGCTGTGCTCGCCTTTTTGCAGCTAAGCCAGGGCAAACTGCGGTTCCTTCTCCAAGGAATGACTTTAGTGGGATTAGGGATAGCTTTGGCAGGTGTCGGCTTTTTCCTATTTACAGGCTCGTCCAACAAAGTGATGCCTTACAACCATCTCCTCGCGGCCTGTTTGCTCGCTGTCCTAGCAACCGTGGTCGCCGTACCAAGACTCTCTCGCATGTTCCTAAACCTGCCCAACCTCGTTCCGGCTGTAGGCATATTTTTTTTCGCGATTGAAGCGTTGTATGGCAATTTGTCGCTGCCCCTCGGCTACCAGAGTCCACCCGAAATCTTGGACCCCCTGGGGTTTACAGTCCTCTTCTTTTCCTTTGGGTATGTCGCCGCGCAGCGATTGAAAACGAGTCTCCCTAGCGCCCACGGGGTCAGTTGACCTACTCCCCATAGCGCTCATAATCCCCTGGAAAGGGCGAAGAGATGGCGCAAGCTTGTGCTAACGCCTGATAGCGTCAGTTATGCTGTAAGCGGAGACAACAGGCATGGAAAACCACGGTCCTGATGATCCGGCAGCGGTGTACATCCGTGAAGTTGGCAGCGTCACGCCTCTCTCCAAGAGTGAGGAGACAGAGGTATTTCGGAAACTGGCCGGACCGGGCGATTGGGATGACGCACGGGAGAATGTCGCGAGAAGATTAATTGAGAGCCACCTTACCCAAGTCGTGAGCATTGCACAACAACACTCCGCGTCGGGCGTTCCCATGTTGGATTTGATTCAAGAAGGCAACATCGGATTGATGAACGCCGTCAGGAGTTTTGCTGAGAGCCCAATCGGTGACTTTACCGACTACGCCAGTACTTGTATTGATGACGCAATCAAGAAGGCTTTCGGGTTGTTGTCGTAACGTCCCGATCACGCTCAAACCCCTCAATGCATTATGAAAGAGCGCCCCGCTTCAGAAGGTCGAAGCCGGATGAGGCGCCGCCTCCGCTGCGCTGCGCTGTGCAGGGCTTCGCTCCGCTACGGCGGCGCTCGAGAGTAACTGCCGTAGTGTGCCCGGTGGGAAAGGACTACAGAAGAGCCTAGTCAAATTAGCTGGAGAATGGCATTTTGCCTTGAGGGAAAGCCAAGCGTTGGCACGAAAGCTTTCCCCCCAAGGAGGCAACTCAAATGAGTCACGACGTCAAATATATCGGAATGGACGTGCACAAGGAAGCGATTGTGATCGCGGTCCTGAATGAGAGCGGGAAACTGGTGATGGAGTCGGTCATCGAAACCAAAGCCAGCAGCATTCTGCAGTTTCTCCACGGTCTACGGGGCGAGCTGCATGTGACCTGGGAAGAAGGCACCTGGGCGGCCTGGCTATATGATCTGCTGCAGCCGCAGGTGCAGCACATTGTGGTGTGCAATCCGCGGCGCAATGCCTTATTAAAGGAGGGCAGCAAGAGCGACAAGGTGGATGCGCAGAAGCTGGCCGACTTGTTACGCACCGGCATGCTGCGAGCGGTCTACCACGGGGAAAATGGACTACGGACACTACGCGAGTTGGGGCGCAGTTATCAGACCATCGGCAAAGATTTGACGAGGGTGATGAATCGACTGAAGGCGCTGTATCGCGGTTGGGGCATTCCCTGTGCTGGCACCCAGGTCTATGCTGCGCGCTGTCGCGAGGAATGGTTAAACAAGATTCCGCAAGCCGGCTTGCGCCGCCGCGCGGAGCTGCTCTATCAACAGCTGGACGGATTGCAGGCCTTGCGGCGCGAGGTGCGACCCGAGTTTTTGGCCGAGAGCCGGAAACATAAAGCCGCGAAACTGCTGCGCCAGATTCCCTGCATCGGTCCGATTCGAGCCGCCCGTTTGATCGGGCTGATGCAAACCCCGCACCGGTTCCGCAGCAAGCGGCAACTATGGACCTACAGCGGCCTGGGCATTGAGACGCACGACAGTGCGCAATACCGCTTTGTCCGTGGACAACTGCAACTCTCTAAGAAACCTCAGCAG
Source organism: uncultured Acidobacteriaceae bacterium (assembly GCA_963722365.1). GTDB lineage: Bacteria > Acidobacteriota > Terriglobia > Terriglobales > Acidobacteriaceae > Sulfotelmatobacter. The sequence goes on along the minus strand of CAVRLM010000007.1, from coordinate 163,732 downwards.
GTTCGTGGTCTGAATCGAAATCACAACCATGAGATGAAAGAGATCTTCAAGAGTGCGGCCACCCGGGCCAGCTGTGGCAGGGGACCGTTCCACGATTTCTACGAGGCTTTGCTGGCCAAGGGCATGAAGCCGGAGATGGCGCGTCTGACCCTGGCGCGCAAGATCGCGGCCATTACGTTAACACTTTGGAAAAAGGAGGAGGGTTTCGACGTCGAACAACTGAAGACGCAAGCAGCTTGAGCATCGAATAGAACCCAGGTGATCTCCCAAGGTTTTCATGCCTCGGTGGTAGCCCATCGGTTCTTGCGATGCTCCGGTTCGAGGGAGAGTATCCATTCGCTCATTCAGGCACTCTGTGTGCGGTAGTCCAGCACCGAGTCTCCGGCTCAATCCTATGCCCTCTCGGATAACCGAAAAAAGCTGTAGGCCTCGAGCCTCACATAGGATCATGGTTGGCACTTAAGCCAACGTTTAGCTTGCGTAGCTTCGTAACCGAATGGCGTCGAGTACCACAGCGTCATGAAACCGTCGAGTGGAGACAAGCAACTGGGGTTGGCATCACCGCGGGGAACTGCGGCGAGCCAAAGCGACCAAACCAATAACCCCTCTAAGAATGAGGTGAGCAATGAGGTGGGGCTGGATGTAAGTCACTACGCCCGCATCTCTCAGAGGGGCAGGGAGAATCTTTTTTCCTTGACATCCCCTTTCATAGGATGAGCGAAATGGCCTTCCATGAGAAGGCCGGTCGGAGTCAAGTCGATTCTTGTTTGGCTTGGTTGAACAAAGGTTTTCTCTCCCGCCGAGTGGCCACTGTCGCCATGCTTCCATCCGCACTCTCGAGGAGCGATTCGTTTCGCTCGGTGCATATTGGGCGTTCTCGTTTCAGCCGGTGCTGCTATCTGATTGGCGCCCTGTGGTTCTGCTCTTTTTGAGTGGAACCTGGGCCAGGCCATTAACGCAGTCACCGGAACTCGGCTTTGGGCTCTTGTCTTTCCTCTCCTGGAACGATTTTGACTTTGTTTTGCGTTTTGCCTTATGCAGCTGCAGCAACTGTCACGCGTCTGCTGTTGTGTAACGGTTCGTACACTTCTCCGCTGATCCACAGGTGATGCAGCAACACCGCCAGCTTTCTCGCAGTCGCAACGATCGCTCGTTTCTTTCCGTTCTTCCCGCCGCGCTCGGCCAGCTTCAGGCCCCAACGCCTGAGATCGCAGTCGATCCCGAATGGTCCCAAAATATGTTGTGCTCCCTGCACCAGTAGCGTGCGCAGATACGGATCGCCTTCCTTGCTGATGTGCAGCTGCGGTTCGCTCTGACCAGAGTTTCGTCGTCCTGGCTGCAGTCCCAGATAGCAGCCCACATCGCGGCTCTGACGGAAACGATGCGGATCTTCCAGCGTCAGCATGTACGTCAGCGCGATCAGCGTGCCCACGCCCTTGATCTGCTTCAGCAGCGCCACCTTCGGATAACTCTGCTGCGCCAGATTCTCGATGCGCTCGTTGGATTCCACGATGCGCTCGCTCAACGATTCGATTGCGTTCAACAGAGGTTCCAGTGCGGCTTGCAGTTCCGGACTCAAGCCTTCCGCTTTCTCCGGATTCATATTGCGCACGTTGCATCCGTGCAAGCGCTCCCCGTAACTCTTCGCCAGTCCGCGAGCCGTATTCACCAGCGCCGTTCGTGCCCGCACCAGCCCTGCCCGCGCCCGAATCGTCATGAGATCAGCTTGCGCCTGCGCGCTGCGGTGCTTCACCGGATACAGCAACTCCGGATCGATCCGGGCCAGTCGCGCCAGCGTCTGTGCATCCAGCCGATCGTCTTTCTTGCGGCTCTCCCCGATCAGCCGTACCTTGCGCGCATTCGCCACGATCACCTCATGCCCCAACTCGCTGAGCATGCGACTGATCCAGGGCGAATGCGTCCCGATTTCCAGTGCGATCCGACTGCGCGGCATGGCGCCGAAGACTTCGCGCAACGCTTTCGCATTCGTGCGGACGCGCTGCTCCAGTTGTATCTGGCCGGATTCGTCCAGCACGCAGTACCAGCTGTTGCGATCGCCTAGATCCAATCCAACGGTTAACTTCTGCCGAGAGATTTTCTTGCTCGGTTTTGCCGCTACGGTGCTAACCTTCTTCATTGCCGGTCTCCTTTATCTCTTGCGCTTCGAGCGCGTCGATAACTTGGGAGCGTACAGCATCCCGCCGGAGACCGGCCTTCTCATCCCATCTGCTTACAACAGCTATATCATCACGGTCCTCTCGGAATGGATATATACTCCGGTTCACAGACACAGCAGGCAGGATTGCATGAACATTATCGCGAACAAAAGGGCTATCTTAGCGGTTCTGCTTCTGGCGGGTATTTCGACAGCAATGGCTCAAAGTCGAACCGACGATTCCAACCTGAACTCGGTCGGGTACAGGGCAGGGCAGGTTTGGACAACTGGCCAAGGCATTACTGTCACGGTTCTCGCAAGCGAGGACGTTCACAGAGTCGGCAGGGTTATTCACGTCAGAATTGACAAAATTCCATTCCAGAGTTGCGGGGACGTTCACCTGACCCGCGCAATCGAACACATCGCCATAACCGAGAAGATGATGCGAAAGAGTGCGCTTGTCTTGTCAAAGGACAACATCGATCTACCTGAGTCTTCGATCGACGCTTACAGGAAGTGGGAAGAGCAGAAGAAGCATCAGATATTCAAGATGCCGATTCAAAAAGCGATTCTGACCGCGGGGGATCTAATGGGGCCGATGATCTGCAATTTTGTTCCTAGCCAGACCTGAGGCCTATTGTTGACGTTATATCGCGAGTTCACTCAGTGACCCAGATCGCGACGTGTCAATCGGAAGTCGTCAGGTTCCAACTTCATCGCTGCCAAGAAATCCGATATTTGCATTCCGGAGTCCAGCAATTGAATAAAATCAGCGGGAGTGATGCCCTGACGCCGGGCTATGTCCAACAATTCAACGATAGCGCATTCCACAAGCTCCGGCTTGGGTTCTGCGGGCTGTCCAATATTACTCATTGCATCCTTAAGCATTTTCATAAAACAAGCTCTCCCATCCCGAGATTTTGCGGGATCACCCTACCGCCGTCTGTTCAAAATTGCACACTTTCTGCTAATTGCTGATGTGGCGGAATGAGGGCATCGACGCTGCCTGGCAACGCCTAGTTGTCGCAAAATCGCCATAGCAGTGCGCCGGGCTAAACCGGCTTGAAGCAGAGGAGGAAGAAGCCTCACGAGAAAGGACTAGCGATCCACTCGGCCCCGAGTTTTGCGTTGGGTATCGCGAGGTGCACGACGAAGCGTAAACAGGGGAATAGGTGGGGTGGGTATTGAGCTCCGAAAAGATGCAATCCGGACGCCGACGCTCTTGTAATGGCGGCAGGCAACATGAGTGGGAGCGATAGCGCGAGTTCCTGCTCAGTCCGGCGTAGTCGAAGACCCCACAGCACGCCTAGAAACTTCAAGCTCGAGAACCGGGAGACCTCGGAGACACCTGCGGCTCAACCAGGCCGGAGGTCGGCGGGCGAAGGCTTAGGCCGCACGGCTCGCATGCACGTCTGCGAGGAGTCGGACAGCTGCATAGTACCGATGAATCATTCGAACAAAGACGGCAAGGGCGTCGGCGGAGAGTGAGGAGGGAAGGCTGCTGATCAAGGAGAACACTGTCCATCCGGCACGTTCCCGACACCGAGCGGGGCTGCGCGTGTCACACAGGTGGCCAGTGTGCGGACAAGCAGTATGCTTGACCGTTATTCATCCGCGATAAGAGCCGCATGCGCTAATGAGCGCTCGTGCGGATCTGTGCGGGGGGCGATCAGCAATGGTCGTCCCTACCGCGACCTCAAAATGTCCCGAGCAGGGATTTTGAGTGTCAGGGCCTGTTCTCAGCAGTTAGGAAAACGCACCGAACTATCGACGGGAGTCAGGCGGCTTTGATCCCTTGCTCCACGCTACAGATAGTCAACTCCGAAGGAGTAGACCGAATCGTGTGCTGAATGCAAGTGATGGCCTCATCAATTCGCGCTTGAGCATTAGGATCAAACAATTCCGGGTTTGCGGACACTGTGTCCCGCATGCGCCGCAAAACCGCTAACACATATTCTGCTTCATCCATGGTCCGTTCCATGATGCGAGTATGGGGAAAGCGCCTTTGGGGGCGCAGTGACTGACATCACTTCCATCCGAGAGGGCGCAAGAACGCTCTATGAGACCCTTTGCTGGGGGTAAAGGATATCTTTGTCGATCGAGATTAGTCCGTTCTTGACGGCAAACAAGACGAGACCTGCATTACTCTTCAGATTGAACTCTGTCATGATCCGGTGCTTGTGAAATTCGACCGTTTTGAGACTCAGAATCAGACGTGCAGCGATCTCTTTCAAACTATAGCCTTCCGCGAATAACTGAACAATATCGCGCTGGCGAGCCGTCAAAGCCTTATGAAGGTACTTTACCCGGAATCGTTGCTCTACCCAATCCCGCGAGCGGAGCTTCGGGGACACATAGGTTTTCCCACGCCAGACCTCATCAATGGCGGTCACCAACTCAGAAGCTGCCGAATGCTTAAGGACGAAGCCTGCATCTCCCAACTCAAGGGCCGCGGCCGCAAGGTTGGCATCTTCATGCATGGTCAGGAACACAATTCGAACGTTCGGAAGCTCTTCCCGGATGCGGAGTGCAGCGTCTAACCCGTTGAGAAGCGGCATCCCGATGTCGATGATGATCACGTCAGGCCTGAGCCGGACAGCCTCGGTAACCAGCGAGCGCCCATCTCCGACCGTTCCCGTTACCACATAGTGCTTCTCCAGCCAACATTTCAGGGCTTCCAGAAAAACGGCATGGTCGTCGGCGATCAGGAGGCGAGGGCGCGAACTTTCGTAGAGCGGAGCCATAGAGGACTGCTTTCGATAAATCACATCGAAGCCATTAAGCGCCAGCGATTTCTCTCGCGAGATCCGAGGATTCCGGCTTCCTGAGCGTCTTCACTTGCACATCGGGAACCGTAAATTCGCAAAGCTCAGACAATTCGCACTGTACGTTAGGAGTTTTTCAGCCCCTCGTGATTTCTCTCTTTGAACCATGTTTTGCAAGCACGAGTTAGTACTTCTCTGGGACGAAGTGCCGCCCCCTCAACGGTCGCTGATCGTCGTATTCACCCTGGGTCTTTCGTGGAGGTAGTTTCACCTTTTCTCGCGGAACCTTTCCGTAAGGTATCAGGCGCAAGAGGTGCGAAATGCAGTTGAGCCTTGCGGACTTCTTGTCGTCAGACCGCACGATATACCAGGGAGCATGCTTGGTGTCTGTTGCTTTCATCATCAGGTCCCGCGCTTGGGAGTATTCGAACCAGCGGCGATAAGATTCCAAGTCCATCGGGCTAAGCTTCCACTGTCGGAGCGGGTCCTTGATGCGCGCCTCGAAGCGTCGCTCCTGCTCTCTCTGGCCCACTTCCATCCAGTACTTGATGAGGATTATCCCCGACTCCACGAAGTACTTCTCCATCAACGGACAGAGCTCCAGGAAGCGGCGATGCTGTTCCTTGGTGCAGAAGCCCATGACATACTCCACGCCCGCCCTGTTATACCAACTACGATCGAAGATCACGATCTCACCGGCAGCCGGAAAATGCTGCATGTAGCGCTGCATGTACATCTGTGATTTTTCACGGTCGGACGGGGCAGGTAAGGCCAGCACGCGGAAGACACGAGGGCTTATACGCTCGGTAATCCCTCGGATCGTGCCTCCTTTTCCAGCCGCATCGCGTCCTTCGAACACGACGATCACACGCAGTCCCTTGTATTTGACCCAATCCTGCAGCTTGCACAGCTCCACTTGAAGACGACGGAGCTCCTTTAAGTATTGCTTCTTACTGAGCCCCTCACCATTCTTGGTCTTCGCATTAACCATAACTCATCACTCCTTAAGGCCCGCCGAGCAGCAAAACTCAAGGTGAGACCATTGATGCTGCGGCACTCGCCTGCGTGGAATCGAAGAGTTCCAAACGACGATGAAAGATGCGCAACAAGATCAGCACTGCCAGCGTCATCACCAGGTTGAAGATGAGTTGCGCCCATGCTACTGCTATGCCAGGTTCGCCCGCGAAGTCCACGACCTTAGCCGCGAACCAGCCAAGAAACGGAAGGAACAGCAGGACTCCGAAAGTATTGAAACAGAGGTTGGCCAGTGCTACTTGCCGCGCCGTCTTCTGCATCTTGATGCTGGCCAGCAGCGCAGTAGCTGATGTCCCGATGTTCGCGCCGATCACGATCGGAATTGCCGCCGTTGCCGGCAGAATTGTCTGCTGCACGAGAAGTATGCAAAGTCCGGTCGTGATACTACTCGACTGAACGATCGCAGTAACGACCATCCCTGCCAGCACGCCCATTAGCGGTGTGCTCGATCGACTCAGAATCTCCGCGAATAGCGGACTTTGAGCCAGAGGCTTCAGGGTGAAGCTCACTAAATCAAGACTGAAAAAGATGAAGCCAAAATAGAAGGCAGCTTTGCCCAGCACCTTGAACCGCGACGGAATTGCGCTCAGCAAAGTACCGAGAACGATGAAGAACGGTCCGATCCCGGTCAACTTCAGTGAAACCAGCCATGCCGTGGAAGTCGTGCCAATGTTCGCGCCCAGCAGGACGCCCAGGCTGGAGCGGAGCGTCATAGTGCCGGCATCCACCAGCGCCACCGTCAGTGAAGTAACGGCACTGCTGGATTGAATGATCGCTGTCGCAACAGCACCCAGCACCACCCCCCGCCAGCGACTTTCTGTGAGGCGGCCTAGCCATTTCCGGAGCGTCTCGCCACCCACCGCTTGGATCTCGCGACTAAACGCCTCTAGGCCATACAAGAACAGTACGATTGCAGAAATAGCTGCGAATAGAATCCTGAGGTTTGACATTCGTCAACCTTGAGACACGCTTCTATCTGCAACAGTCTCATTCCCGTGTGGGGCCAAGTCGACTGTTAGTTGTAACAGTGTTCCGCCGGATTTCTACGCCGATCCAGTGCGCCTGTGGCAATGTCGCTATTGCACTCTTTGACCCTGCGAATCGGCTGTGCGGCATCTCGCCAAAAACTTCGCGCAACGCTTTCGTGCGGACGCGCTGCTCCAGTTGTATCTGGCCGGATTCGTCCAGCACGCAATACCAGCTGTTGCGATCTCCTAGATCCAATCCAACGGTTAACTTCTGCCGAGAGATTTTCTGGCTCGGTTTTGCCGCTACGGTGCTAACCTTCTTCATTGCCGGCCTCCTTTATCTCTTGCGCTTCGAATGCGTCGATAACTTGGGAGCGTACAGCATCCCGCCGGAGACCGGCCTTCTCATCCCATCTGTTCTCAACAGTTGACTTACGGTTTGCCCGTCACTGGTCCGCGCGGTCGGAAAATAATCAGTGAGCAGCGCTGAGGGCCCTAGCTCATTGCAGTTTGATCCCAGCGGCGTTGGCGATGCGCGCTGCATTTTCACTCTCGCTCACCACAAAGCGAGCGAACTCAGGCTGTGTCATGCTCATGGGATCGCCCCCATGCTTCACAAGCCAATCGCGCAAATCTGGCGTTGCCAACGCACGTGCGATGTCCTTCGCTAGTTTGTCTACTACTCCGGCAGGAGTGCCGGCGGGCACCCATACTCCATACCAAATCGGATAGTCGAAGCCAGCGATGCCAGTCTCCGCGATGGTCGGCACGTCCGGTAGCAAGGATGAGCGCTTCTTAGTGGTTACGCCTAGTGCACGGAGCCTGCGCGCACGAATATCGCCTAAAGCGAGCTGGATGGGCGCCATCATATAAGTCGTACGCCCCGCGACCGCGTCGGCAATCACATCAGTGATCGCGTCGCCCGGACGCGGGGGCAGGTGTACCGCCTCAATACCAGCCTGTAAATTGAATTTCACAAGCCCCAAGTGCGTCCCTGTGCCGATGCCGGTCGAGCCGAACTTCAGCCCACCTGGGTTTGCTTTCGCTGCTGCCATAAGCTCATGCACAGTGGTGATGCCGGACGACTCGCCTGAGACCAGTACATAAGGCTGACTGGTCAGTGGAGCGACGGCGATGAAATCTTTCAACGGGTCATACGGCAGGTTCTTCACGAGCACGGCGCTATAGGCCTGAGCGCTGGTGTTCACGAGCAACGTGTAACCGTCGGCCGGTGATTTCGCGACCAGGGCGGGGGCCACTGTACTCCCTGCGCCGGGATGGTTCTCCACTGTCACGGGCTGACCCCACAGCTCAGAGAGCTTTGGGCTAACGGCGCGGGCGATCACGTCAGGCCCACCTCCAGCCCCGAACGGCTCGATCATGCGCACCGGTCTCGTGGGATAGTCTTGCGCGAACGTCACGCCGCTCGTGATGGAAAGCAGAAACAGCAGCAGAAATCTCATGTGCCCTCTCCTCCCTGCAAGTCGCCACTTTCGAGGCAGGATAACGCGCAACATTGTAGTCCCGAGTGGATAACTGTCGCAAAATCGTCATAGCAGTGCGCCGGGAAAGGCGCTGGACGACTGCGGGTGAAAGTCCCGCCCGGGAACTGGGTTCGCTCCACCCGGAAGCAATCGGAGCGGCGGTGGAGGAAACGAAGCCGTCGGAGCCTCCGGTGTAGAGGGTCACTTAGGTGACTTGGCGAGCATGCAGGCCGTAACGTGAGTGAACGCTGAGCAGGCCTCGAAACGATTAACGCAGGAGCCAACCCGCCGTGTAATCGGGATGGCCGCCGCTGATGGGACAGTACGAGCGAACGAGGACCATCAGACCTGCCGGGGTAATGGCGACGGCAAGCAGGCAAAGTTGACCAGCAGCAACACGGGAAGCCCCAGCGGTGATGGCAGACGCGATCAACCGGCAACTCGCGAGAGTCAGGCTGGGCCGTGTGGGGTGGCGGAAAGGTCCGTAGTACCGAAGAAGCCGGGTAACGCTGGTGGAGGGAAGGGGCCTTAGTTAAAGACGGACGCAAGAAGCAGCGAAGGACCTGGGGATTGACGATGAGTCCAGCCACCCCTGAGTTGTGTTCAGAAGCTGTAGACGGCGTCACACGTAACATCGTGTGTCTTTTCCGAGAGCCGGATGCGGGAAACCCGCCTGTCCGGTTCGATGAGCGGTTGCAGCGATGCTAGTTGGCGTTCTAGCGGGGAAAGACCCGCCAGAGAAAATTGCCCAGTTGTCTCTGTAGTGATATCCGGCGGCGGAGCGGGTGACCAAACCGTCGAAAGCCCGGAGGTACAAGCCCCGTCGGCTAGGTGGAAGCCTGTCGGCTCCGACACGGGGGCTCGCATGTCGACACGTCGTAGCGAAGGCGAACCGTCGGTCAGCCCCGAAATGTACCCTCCCATGAGATCGGAGTGTGGGAGATTCGAAGTGCCAAGACCCTCCGCTTAGGTCGTCGGCCAGCGTGATCGGTGAAGGAACTGGGTGTTAGCAGCCGAGGAAATTCACTGGGTCCCATAGGACGACATGTCGACACCGAGCGACCAGCGAAAGCACGGAACCACTCGTGGGTTGCCTAGGCGGCAGAGACAGTATCCTTGACGCACAGCTATTGCATCCGCGTATAAGACCGCTTTGCGGCTAAATCGAGTCGTGCCCGCGAGCTGTGCGGATGGGGTCGAATCAGCGAGGATGGATCGGGACAGAACAACCCGAACCGGAACGAGGACCCCTGGGGCAGAGCGGGCCGACCGCTCGAACGGAGGTGCTCCAATGCGCCGCGTCCCTCGACTCAGAACGAGGAGCAAGACGCGCACGGTGAGGAGCACGAAGGATGGAGGCAAACCGCACGACGCGAAGACCTCGTTGTCGACGGGAAGGCCCCGTCTGAACTTCCGGCCTTGAAGCCGTAGCGGAGAAAATCCGCCCTACGAATTTTAGGGGGAGCGGTGGAGACGCCGGCATCATACGAAGCCCAGGCCGCGCCACCGCCCTACCCGGCGAACAGGAAACAGAGCCATGCCAAACCGGACTGAGGCGACGACGCGAAAGCTTTGTCAGCAGCCACCGGGAGACTACAGTCACTGCGCCTGTTCTCGACTCTACTCATCATCAGGGAGCAAGCCACTGACGCTCAACTAAAATACGTGGATGACCATTGAAGTGGTTATGCGGCGACCGCAACCCAGCGAGTACGGCTCGGTACAGTCTCTGATAGAGACAGTGGCGAATGAAACATTTAAGGACCTTTTTGCTCCTAATCCTGTCCCTCTGAAGTTTGAAGATGAGGATTGGCCGTTGGCATGGGTGGCAGTTTCTGACGAAAAGATCTTGGGCGTGATCATAACGAGTCAGGAATGGGTTGGCGACTTGTGGGTATTTCGCGAGCACCGCAGACAAGGCGTTGGAAGCAGATTACTCGCGCAGGGTGAAGCTGAGATAGCTGCCCGTGGTTACCTGACGTGCCGCCTTCGCGTCGTTCGGTCGAATGCGGTTGCCGTGCAATTCTATCTCAGTCAGGGGTGGCAGATTGCGCGTGAGTTCGCGCACGAAAAGTATCACCATGCCATGCTGGAGATGGCTAAATCTTTGCCAGAGCAGCTTGACAGCGCTGTCTGAGCACTCAAAATGGCCGAAACTGGGATTCTGAGTGTAATGGCCTTCCGTGAAAAGGTCGGCCGGAGTCAAGTGGACTCCGTTGTTCTTTCGTTGGACAAGGTTTTTTCTCTCCCGCCGAGTCGCCACTGTCGCCAACAGTCATCCCCGTAGCACAGGTGCCAAGTCTCACAGCCCAGCAAGATACGCAATGAACAGGATGGCCAAGGTTCCATCCAAGGCTGCGACGACTGTCATCGCAACCGTGCGTTTCACGGGTCCGAAAAGGATCAGCACAACGATCACTAACTTCTCGATGACGGCAGCCGTTAAGATCGGGACGCGAGTAGCGGGGACGTACGCGCAGTACACGGTCAGCGCGCAGACCACAAAGAGCAATGCTCCCCAATGCCGGATGAGAAAAATGTTCAGGGCATCAGGACTTTGGGCTCCGAATGCTAATTGCGCAACCAGTTTGGGAAAAAGAGCGACAGCAAGGCTACCGGCAGCCGTCGCAACCCCCGAAACGATAAGTATCCATCCGATGGATGGCGTCAGCATTTACCCTCCTGCTAAGCCCCAATCAGAATAGTGAGCGAGTGGAAGAAAAAAACTGTCAAAACTAGCAGCCAACTGATGGAATTCACAAAGGCTCTAGCCACTGAAAAATGCCGTGTCGAGCCTGACTGTTCAAGATGGTCGACGTTCGCCGGCCTGGCTTGACCACATTCGCGTCCCGCATATCTAATTTCTGAACCATGTTGACTCGACGGGAATTCGTAAAATCCTGCGCCGTAGCCTCGGCTGCGACAACCTTTGGAAGCTCGCTGCTCCACGCACGGGGCGAAAAAAGCCTGAAAGCGGCTGCTGCCCAGGCTAGCTTGCTGTATGGCTCGCCGCTTTTCCCACAAGACTTCAATAAGCCGCGGCTTCTCGATCTGTACGAGGAACAAACCTCCATCATCACGGCCACCGTCTACATGAGAAAGACCCAGCCCAGCCGGGGACACTTCGAACTTTCCAATCCCGACCGGGTGCGAGATTTTGCCCGCTCCAAGAAAATTCAATTGCGTGGTCACGCCCTGATTTACGGCAGCGCTACCCCCGATTGGGTGCGGAGCGAGGTGTCGAAAGATCAGGCGGAAAAAGTGCTGGTGGAGCACGTACGCACTCTGGTGAAGCGCTACGCGGGCGAAATGCACTCCTGGGACGTAGTGAATGAGGCGATCGATCCCACTTCCGATCGTTCCGATGCTTTCCGCAGAACGCCGTGGGTGGAGTTGCTGGACTCCGCTTATATCGAATTGGCGTTCCGAACCGCAGCGGAAGCCGATCCGAAGGCGATTCTGACTTACAACGATTTTGGCGTCGAGGGAGATGCTCCGGATAACGAGGTCAAGCGGCGTGCGATTCTGAAAATGCTGGAAGATTTGAAGAAAAAAGATGTGCCGATTGGAGCTTTCGGGATTCAGTCACATATCGGCGCGCAATGGCATGGCACCAAGTTGCGCGGTTTCCTGCAAGAAGTCGAACAACTGGGTTTAAAAATTTTCGTCACAGAGCTTGATGTTCGAGACAAAGACTTGCCGGCCGATATATCGGCTCGGGATCGCGGTGTGGCCGAAGCTTATTCCCGGTATCTGGACGTTGTGTTGGAAAACCGCGCCGTAGAGGCCGTCCTCACATGGGGCCTCTATGACGGAGACAGCTGGCTGAGGGAGCGGCAGTCGCGGAGCGATGGTAGACCGGTGCGTCCGCTACCATTCGATGAAGACTTGCATCCCAAACCGGCGGTGGAAGCTATGATGCATGCCTTCGGCAACCGTCGGGGATGAGGCGTCATTGTCGCGCGAAGGAAAAAACGGCACTCCGAAATCCCGGAATGCCGTTTGCTGAATCTCTCGGAAGCAAAGCTAAGGATTGATCACTCCAAACTCTCCAGTCGCATATCCGGCGGTGCCGGCTGAGAAGAAGAGTTGATTCTTTTTTCCATTCGTGGTCGTGCCTCCACCGAAAAGCAGTCCCCACAAGCCGGGCACGCTGATCACTTTCCCGGTCTTGTCCTTCAGCGTGCCAATCGGGGCTCCGGTTGTCAGATTGAAGCCGTGAATTCTGCCGTCGTTGACGTTGCCCACCAGCAATGACCCGCTGAAGGTGTGGAAGTTGGAGGGCGGAGCGATAGCCAATCCCCAGGGACCCTTCAACGTCGTAGTTGGGGGGATTAAGGTTTTCACAAATGCTCCGGCAGTGGTGAAAATATCGACCGCGCCGGTGGTAGCACCACTGAACGTGACGAAGACCTGGTTATTCAGAACGGCCACGCCGTACACCTTGAGTCCGGTGAGACTGGTGTCGGTAAAAGTTTTCACCAATTTGAATTTGCTGTTGTAAACCTCGATCTTATTGGTGGCCTGGTTGGCGGCAAACAAGGCCGTCTGCGTGCCCATCTTGCCAATCGCCAGTCCGGTATAGTTTGCGGTGCCATGATTGTTCACGGCGATTACTGCCGCAGTGGGATTGACAGTGGAGTTCCAGCCGCTGATTGTGCCATCGAGGGTGGAGAAAATGAACGCAGCGGGTCCCGACTTGGCGTTCTGGGTTACGACGAAGCCGGAGGTGGCATTGGCTGCGATCCCGGCAGGTGATCCATTTCCGGATGTCGCCGAAGGAACGGTGACGACCAGTGGAACGATGGTGCCGTTGGCATCGTACAGGGTCGATACACCAGTATTTTCATCGGAGATCCAGAAGGGCGCTCCGGGCAAATAGGAGATTCCCCAGGCATTTTGCAAGTTCGGGTCGGCTGTCGTGGTGACGAGACTCGTAAGGGTGAATTGAGCCTGCGCGCGATCGACGGACAAAACGAACGTCGCGACAAGCAGCAAAAAGATCGGCAAGAGTTTGGCGAGGATCTGTCGAACCATGTGAACATTCTCCTAGGTGGGTCCGCGGGTGGGAGTACACCGAAACGCTAGCCTGATCGTGGTTCGACAATGTCAAGGCGCGGTAAAAGAATCGTCACATCGCGACCTGTGGTGATCATCGTTGGGCAATGGCAATTTGTTGCGGTGTTTATTGGAAGTCGTTCAGGGGACTTCAGATTCAGCAATCTGCGCGTCTTCACTCCCCGTCATGCTGGAAGAGCGACCTTCGATCAGACTCAGGAGCGGGAGCGAGCTTCACGTGGAGTGCATAGGTCCCTTCGACTCGCTCAGGGCAAGCCTTCAATCGCCCAAAGAGCGGGCGCCTTCAGGATGACAACTCGAAGTCTGCCCCGTGACAAATCGGAATCCCCCACCCTGATGACAAGTCAAAATCCCCACCCTCTCGCAAAAGGCGCGAGAAGGGTGGGGCACCCGCGGCTGTCGGACGAGAGGAAAGGACCGCGGCCCGATCAGTCCGGGCCGCCTGGACGGACGAATGCGTCCGTCCCTACGTAAGCAATCTATTTTGCCGGAGTCAGGGCGGCTTGCGTGGTCGCTACGGGGAGTTCGTCGCCGCGGAAGAATTTGGCTTTGTCTTTCGATCCTTCTTTCGCGTCGGCGGCTTTCATTTCGGGCATGGCTTCGTAGGGCTTGGAATAGTCGTTGGCGGCGTTCCAGAACAAGAATCCGATACCACCTTTCTCCTTCGCGGTTTCGACTTGCACCTTGATGTATTCGGGCGAGTAGGTTTTGGTGCGCCAGTGGAAGGCTTGCAGCCAGGGGCGGATGACTACGCCGCTGCCCTTGGTAATGAGTTCGAAGCGGTCCATGGACTCGCCGATGAAATGGGCGGGTTCGTCGCCGGGGTGGGCAATGTTGTCCATGCCGAAGAAGTGCGACGGGTAGATCATGGGGCTGAGGACGTCGCAGTAGTGGGCCATGCCGACGATGTCTTGTCCGGTATGGGCGAGGTCGACCTGGCGTTGCCAGGCCATCACGCCGAAGACATCGAGGCTCAGCAAGACGCCCGTGGGATGGAGTTCGGCGTAGGCTTTCTTCAGGAATGCGGTGATGACGTCGGTGCGTTGCGGGCCGCGGGGGGCGGCGGCTTCGGCGGTTTGATTTTCGGCTTTGGGTTTTCGACTCCCGGCTTTCGATTGCGAAGCTGTCGACCGCGGTTGTGCTTGCGGCTGTCGTAAGGTCCCTCCGGAAGCTGTCGCTTCCGTCAGGATGACATTGCTTTGAGAATTCGGCACGACCTCAGTACTTGGCTCAGGCTGGCCGTTCTGATAGACGAACTGGGCGTCTTTCTGGTCGCCTTCGGCGGGGAAGCGGACGTAGTCGAACTGGATTTCGTCGGCGCCTAATTGGGCTACGTATTTGGCCAGAGCAATGTTATAGTCCTGCACCTTGGGCTGCGAGGGATCGGTCCAGACCAGCTTGCCGTTCTCGCGCCACGCTTGCTTGTTTTTGCGGGACTGGACGGCGAGTTCGGGATGCTCCTTAACCAGGCGCTCGTCGCGGAAGATGGCGATGCGGGCGATGGCGTGCATGTTCTGCTGGTGCAGGAAGCGGACAAGTTTGGCGACGTCGTGGATATAGACCTTGTGCTCGCCGAGCAGCGGGTGCTCGTAGGGAATGTTGACGCTGCCGTCGGAGTCCTTGATATCGAAGACAACAGCATTGCCGCCGACTTCGCGCCAATGCTTGATGATGCGGAGTCCGTGATCGCTGGCCGCCATGATGCCCGTCAGGTAGATGGCGCGGACTTCAAAGTCTTTGGGAACGGGAACGGTCTTCTCGGTGACGGGCGCGGCGAGGATTCCGGGGATGACGATGTTCTCGTTGGCCTTAAGGATGTTGGAGCTGTCGGACTTGTGGTTGACGGAGCGGATGGCGTCGGCCAACTCGGAGGACGTCAGGTAGCTCGTTTTGCCCAAGTAGCGGCGGGCAATCGTGGGGATTGCTTCTCCACGCTTGGCGGTGTAAATTTCGGTGCCGGGCGCGGCGATCGGTTTGGGATCGGGCAGCGTTGTGGTCTTGGAAACACTCGTGACCGAAGCGCTGGCGGCATGCAACTGGGAAGCCTTCGCGGGGGCGGAGGATGCGGCTACGGGCTTGGCAGTCTGAGCTTCAGCAGTGAAGTCGGATGAAGAGTGCGTGCCTACCAGCCATGCGGCAGCGGCGAAAAAGAGACAAGAAATTCCAGCAATGATGCGAACCAACGAAAGGCGCAAGCGATCCTCCGCGAATTACCTACTGATTGTGATCGTAGCTGTGAGTTATTGACAGTGCTAGTTACGGGCGGAGTAACACGGTTGGGAGGGGCGGGAGTCAGTAGTCAGGAGTCAGATTTCGGACGTCAGAGTTCGGGGCTCGGCCAGTAGCTTTGCTCGGCAGACATCCTCTTGTCTTTGTGCCCATCTGTCTTAGTGGGAGGGTACTTGGTTACTGGTATAGGTTCCTTCCTTGATGGTGCAAAGGTTTTCTCATCGCTTATTTGGGGGGCGGGAATTTGGGGTGGGGAAATGGGATTAGAAGACGCTAAACGTTGATGGGTGCTGGGGTTGCGGAATGTGGCGGATTTGGTTGAGACGTGGCTAGCAGGTTGCTTATTTCAGTAGCAACCGGATGCGGCAGGATTCGGGAAGCGAGGGCGACAAAGTGGGGCGCTTCCAGGATGTGGGCTAGAGACACGGAAAGAGGCCTACGAAGTCCGGAAATAACAGACAAGAGCCGAAGAAAACGGCCGAAAGGGAAAGTGACCGGGAGCCCCGGGCGCAACGACTTATGAGATCGAATCTCGCAACAGTGCTCGATCCGAACCGTCGCAGCAACGATGCTGGAGAGTTTGATGCCGCCCTGCGCCGCCGCATTGTGGGCCAGGACGCCGCCGTCGAAAAGGTCGTCGAAATCTATCAGATGTTTCTGGCGGGATTGAATGCGCCGGGACGTCCGGTAGGGAATCTGCTGTTCCTGGGACCCACGGGATCAGGGAAGACTCGGGTAGTGGAAGCCATGGCCGAGGCGCTGTTTGGGGACTCGCGGGCTTGCATCAAGATTGATTGCGCGGAGTTTCAGCACTCGCACGAAATTGCGAAGCTGATCGGATCGCCTCCGGGATATCTGGGACATCGGGAGACGCATCCGCTGCTGACGCAGGAAGCGTTGAACCAGTGGTTCACGGAGAAGCTGAAGCTATCGATTCTGCTGTTCGACGAGATCGAGAAGGCGTCTGATTCGCTGTGGCAGCTGCTGCTGGGGATCCTCGACAAGGCGACGTTGACGCTGGGCGACAACCGGCGGGTGGATCTGTCGCAGTGCATCATTATCATGACTTCGAACCTGGGCGCGAGTGAGATGACGAGCCTGGTGGATGGCGGATTTGGATTCGCGCCGAAGGCGGTGGAGGTCGATCAATCGTTCGATGACAAGATTCAGCGGACGGCGGTGGAAGCGGCGCGGCGGAAGTTTACGCCGGAGTTCATGAACCGCATCGACAAGACCGTCGTGTTCAAGACGCTGCGGGATGAGCATCTGTCGCAGATCCTGGACATTGAGTTGGGGATGGTGCAGCAGCGCGTGCTGATGGCTGCGGGTACGAACCAGTTCGTGTTCAACTGCACGCAGGCGGTGAAGGATTATTTGCTGAAGGAAGGAACGGATCCGCGGTATGGGGCGAGGCATTTGAAGCGGGCCATTGAACGGAATCTCGTTTTCCCGCTGGCGAATCTGGTTGCGACGGGACAGGTGAAGCTGGGAGACTTCGTCCGCGTGGACATGGCTTCGGAGAACAAGATGATTTTTGTGAAGGAAGCCGAGAACACGATGGCGCCGATCCTGCTGGAGCGGTATGGAGCGGCGGCGGTGAATCAGCCTAGCGCGAAAGCGGCACGGACGGCGGCTAATAATCGGCGGGGGGATTTTGGGGCGAGCCCGTCGGTGGCGGAGAGTAAATGAGCTCCTAGCTCCTAGCTGCTAGCAAAATCAAGATCAGTTTTGACTTCTCGCTTGACCGCATCTCGCGAGACGTTCTCACTCGATGGCGCCGGAGCCCTTCCGGCGCCTATTTTTTGAAAGTGTTCTGCTGGATGTTCGGCGGTGGGGCCGGATGTGATTCCAAAGTTCAATTGAGGACCGGTGGATATGAATCGTGAAATTCGTCTGGGGTTGATCGTTGCTGCAGCGCTGATTTTGGTTTCTGGAGTTCGTGCGCAGACGGAGCAGACACTGTACAGCTTTAGTGGATATGCGGACGGCGGAAATCCGCTGTCGAGTTTGGTGATTGATGCTGTGGGGAACCTATATGGAACGACGTTCGTTGGCGGAGCACAAGGAGCGGGAGAAGTGTTCGAACTGAGCCCCAATACGAGCGGGGGGTGGACGCAGTCTGTGCTGTACAGCTTCACCGGCGGGGCGGATGGAGCGAATCCGTACTTGGCGGATGTGATTTTTGACAAGGCAGGGAATTTGTATGGGACGACGGTAGGGGGCGGCGATCACAATCTGGGTGTGGTGTTTGAGTTGACGCCGACCGGGAATGGCTGGAGCGAGAGCGTTCTTTATAGCTTCGCCGGTGGAGTTGACGGGGCGAATCCCTACTCGGGACTGCTGTTTGATCCTAGGGGGAATCTGTACGGGACGACCTACAGCGGAGGTGCTCATGGTGACGGCACAGTGTACGAGTTGAAACATGAGAACAGCGGTGAATGGAAAGAGAAGGTCATTCATACGTTTGACGGCAAGAGCGGCCTTGCTCCGGTTGGAGGGCTGGTGTTCGATCGCAGAGGCGATCTATTCGGGCACGACCCAGGGTGGCGGGACAAACGGAGCGGGCGTAGTCTTCGGTCTCCAGTATGTCGGAGGGGACAAGTGGACTGCCATTGTGCTGCACAACTTCACGGGAGGAACCGACGGCGGGTCCCCGTATGCGGAAAGGCTGATTCTTGATGGCGCGGGAAACCTTTATGGAACGACGCAGGGTGGAGGCATAAGTAATTACGGAGTCGCGTTCCGACTGTCTTTGACGAAAGGTTGGAAAGAGCAGGTGTTGCACGAGTTCAATGGGTTGGGTGAGTCTAACCCGAACAGCGGCCTGCTCATGGACGGTAATGGCAATCTGTATGGGACCTGCGCGAATGGAGACGGCGTGACCACAGTGGGGTCGGTATTTCGGTTGACTCCTGGCGCGGGGGGCAAATATGTAGAGACCGATCTCCATATGTTTACGCGGGGAGATGGGGAGTTCCCCGAGTCGGCATTGCTGCGCGATAAGTCGGGTAATCTGTATGGGACTACGCTGATGGGTGGATCGGGGAATATGGGCGTGGTGTTTGAGCTCAGTAAGTAAATCGGAACTGGAAGCCTAATGAAGCTGCGCTCGACGGACGGAAGGTGTGTCAACTCTTCTGTGTAAACGACCAGGTTTTGTTTTTGGGGATGGGTGCGCGAGGGAAGGGGGCAATTTCCCCTTCCCTCGCCCAGCGATGTAGAAGGATTCTGCGATTTCATGACGCCACCCTCTCCAGGGCCGGCATCCGTTCCGGCCACAAAATCGTGAAATGGTTCAACGCTTCCCGCCAGTGGTGAATCGGCATCGTCCACTTCTTCGCCGCCAGCCGCAACGCCAGAAATAGCAGCTTCAGCGCGGCTTCTTCGTTGGGGAATCCGCCCCGGGTTTTAATGATCTTGCGCAGTGACCGGTTCAGCGATTCCACGCTGTTGGTGGTGTAGACAGCACGGCGAATGTCAGACGGATAGTTGAAGAACGGCGTGATCCGTGCCCAGTTCCGTCGCCACACTTGGCTCACACTGGGATAGGCTTTCCACTTGCTCTCCAGTTCCGCTAGATGCTGCTCCGCCTCGGCCACCGTCGCCGCGCGATAGATCAACTGCAGATCGGCGACCACTGGCTTGCGCAATTTCCAGGGCACGTAGTTCAGCGAAGCCCGCACCAGATGCACGATGCACAACTGCACCTCGGTGCGCGGATACACCGCTTCGATGGCTTCGGGAAATCCCTTCAGCCCATCCACGCAGGCGATCAGAATGTCCTTCACGCCACGGTTCTGCAACTCCGTCAGCACCTGCAGCCAGAACTTCGCGCCTTCGCTCTGAGCCACCCACAACCCCAGCACTTCCTTCTGCCCCTCCAGGTTCACGCCCAGCACCACGTAGATCGCCTTGTTCTGCACGTGCCCTTCATCGCGCACCTTCACCATCAGTGCGTCCAAGTACACAATGGGATAGATCTCTTCCAGCGGTCGCCCCTGCCAGAGCTTCACTTCCTCGACCACCGCGTCGGTCACGTTGGAAATCAGCGTCGGAGAAACTTCGATCCCGTAGATCTCTTCCAGATGACCCTGGATCTCCCGCGTCGTCATGCCCCGCGCGTACATCGAGATGATCTTGTCGTCGAAGCCCGTCCAGCGCGTCTGTCCCTTGGCCACGATCTTGGGAGCAAACGTCGCTTGGCGGTCGCGCGGAGTCTCCAACTCCAGCTCGCCGAAATCGCCCTTCAAGGTTTTTGAGCTTTTTCCGTTGCGCGTGTTGCCCCGATGGTGGCCCGCCGGATTGTGCTTCTCGTAGCCCAGATGATCCGTCATCTCGGCTTCCAGTGCCCGCTGCAGAACCGCTTTGGTGAGTTCCTTGAGCAGACCGTTCTCCCCGATGATATCCTCGGGTTTCTTGTACTCGCTCAGCAGTTGATCGATCAACTTCTTGTCGATGGCCATGGGGCTTTCATTCTCCTCTTCCCCGGCCGTTTACACAGTTTTATTTACACCCTCCGGACGGACGAATGCGTCCGTCCCTACGTTAGTCCAACCTCGTAAATCCGCGGGCTAGTTCACTTCGGAGTGCCACTTGTCTTTTTGGCGCTCGATGACTTGATAGCAGTCGCAGGCGGCGGTTTCGAGTTGAGTGCGATCGAGAATGCTGACGCTGCCGCGGGAGTAGCGAATCAATCCTTCCTTCTGCAGGCTTCCGGCAGCCACGGTCACGCTGGCGCGGCGAGTGCCTAGCATCTGCGACAGAAATTCCTGGGTTAAGGGAAGAATCGTGCCGCCGATGCGGTCCTGGCTCATCAGCAGCCATCGCGCCAAGCGTTCGACCACGTCGTGCAGGCGGTTGCAGGCGGCGAGTTGGGTGGACTGCATGCCGAGAATCAGGGAAAAACGCTGCAGCTGTTTCTCGAGGACGGGACACTTGGGAAGAACCCTGAGCAGCGAGTCAACCTCGACTCGGTAGGCAGTGCCTTCGCCTTGCGTGACCACGCGCAGGCCGCTGGTCTTGAAACCGAAGATAACGGGCAAGCCGATGAATCCTTCTTTTCCGATGAGGCCGACTTCGACGGTCTTGCCGTCGGGTTGCGTGGTGAGCACGGAACCGAGGCCATTATTCAGGAAGTATCCGGAACGGATCGCTTCGCCAGGCTCGTGCAACACTTGATGCAATTTAAGGCGGATGAATTCCAGGAGAGGGAAAAGTTGGGCCAATTCCTTGCGCGGAAGACTGTGCAGAATCAGGTTGCCGACTTCCTTTCCGTCCCGTGCGTCGTCGACGAAGGAAGAGCTGAGAGGCCTAGAGGAACGGGTGGAAGAGTTTTTGGGCATCAGGGGCTCCTTGCGCTGCGGAAATCAGTCTGATTTCGCAAGGAACCGTCGCCAAGAGACCTGGCGGAACGATGCTGGAAGAGACAATCTTAACCGTACTCCTATTTCGTGCTTTTGTATGTACCTAGACGTACAAAAGTACGGTAGCGTGCAGACGGACATTAGTTCACCGCGGGATTCACGGAAAAGCTTCCGATCTGTTCCGTTTGCAACAAGCCAGTGAAACTGGAGAGTGCAAAAACGGATGAGGACGGGCAGGCGGTTCATGAAGATTGCTATTGTGCAAGAGTGCATCGCAGAGCTGTTCCTCTCATTCACAGAGAGAGCTAGCGAGAGGGCGGCTGGCGATCCCTATCGGGTCAGTCTGCGCGGCGCGACGCGAGAGTCGCTTGACGCGCGTGGAGCAGCGCCTAAAGGCGCGATGCAAGCGACTCAGGTTGCGATGGCTGAAGCCATCGCCTGATACGAGTCCTAGCGCAATGGTGAAGCTAGCGATGGTGAAGCCATCCCCTGATACGAGTCTGAGCGCGATGCCGAAGGCAGAGCCTAAAGGCGGGACAGGCGAGCGACCTCCGGGGTTCTAAGTGCGACAAATCGACGAATGAAGCACTCTTGAGATTCTTCTCGAGCGGCCCGCAACTTACTTTTTGCCTCCGGGTTGAAGTGCAGCAAGAGTGCAACAAAGTGGTTTCCGGCGATCCGATGGCGCGGCCTCCCGGCCACGCCACTGGATCGCACGGATGCAATCGATTGGCATGCGCGGTAGTGGCATTGACCAACGTTTGAATCGATGTTAATTTTTGATCGTAGTCTCCTTCCCCCTGTAATCCTCTTCGCCCGAGCGCTGGGCCGTAGGATCACAATTCAACAGAAAGACTTTGTAAGGCACGGCTCGGACTCGCGTCAGGGCCACAACCGTTGGTTGCCTCGGGAGGTCTTCCATGATCCGCCGGTTTTCGCTCAGTATGGATATCCGTGTGTCCTATTACATTTTTCTATTCCTCGTGGTCTCTGCCAATGTGGTCGCCCTGGCCGCTCCCGCTCAGCAGGGGGGTGTCCTTCTTGTGTCTGGTGATAATTCGACGGTCGCTCAGTCAAACCCGGTGAACCCAATTTTCCTGCCGCCGGTAATGTATGACACCAGTGGATATGATCCCGACTCGGTCGCGGTTGCAGACGTGAATGGAGATGGCAAGCCGGACCTGATCGTGGCAAACCTGACCAGCGATCCCAGCACCGGATTTGCTGCCAGCACGGTGAGCGTGTTGCTGGGTAACGGCGACGGCACCTTCCAACCGGCGCGAACCTTCGCATCGGGTGGTTCGTACCTCAATTCGTTAACCGTGGCTGATGTGAACCATGATGGAAAGCCTGACATCCTGGTGGGCAATGGATGCGCCTTCATCCGTCGCGGCACATGCTCGGCGCACAGTGCAGTTGGCGTACTTCTGGGCAACGGGGATGGCACCTTCCGGAAGGCGGTGAACTTCAATTCGGGTGGATATGGTTTCTTCAACCTCAAAATTGCCGTCGCAGATGTAAACGGCGACAGCCAGCTGGACGTGGTTGCCCTGAACGGCTGCGTCAGTACGTGCGACCCGCTGACACCGCTGGAAGGTTCCGTCGGCATCTTGCTCGGCAACGGAGATGGAACGTTTCGGGCCCCGACCAGCTATCTCACAGGCGGCTACTTTGCCAACGGATTGGCGCTGGCAGACCTGAACGGCGATGGAGCGACTGATCTGGTTGTAACCAACTATTGCGGCGATAACAACATTGTCTTCTGCTCGACTCCCGGGCCTGTCGGCGTGTTGCTCGGCACTGGCGACGGAACTTTCAAGGCGGTAGCGCCCTACGGTTCTGGAGGGCAGGGCACCGCTTCAGTTGCCATCCACGATGTCGATGGCGACGGCAATCCTGACCTCGTAGTCGGCAATTGCGGCTCCGAAGGTTGCGGAGCGTTTTGGCCCCCGCGACCGGGCGCTGTGCTCGGCGTCCTACGAGGCAAGGGCGACGGAACGTTCAGTCCTGCGGTCACTTACGGCTCCGGCAGTTATTTCGCGGTGGCGGTTGCCGATGTAGACGGCGACACTCACCCGGACATCATCGCAATCGACTTGGCGTGCGCAAGTGGAAACTCGGGTTGTGTAAGTTTGCTCATCGGCAACGGGGACGGAACCTTTCAGGATGGCTCAGCTTATGCGTTGGGTATCGGCTTTTCCGCGATTGCCGTCGCAGATGTCAACGGTGATGGAGAATCTGACGTGATCGCAACACCTGCTGGCAATGGCGGGAACAATACTCCGCCAGGCACTGTGGGTGTGCTGCTGAACGCCCATCTCTCGACTACCAAATCTGCGACCGTCGCCACCTTGGTCTCGAGCCTGAATCCGTCTGTCTATGGGCAGAAAGTAACCTGGACTGCGACCGTCACCACCTCAGGGTCAACACCGCCCACAGGAAACGTTAATTTCACGTGGGGACGCAGCATCGGCATCGTCGCCCTCAATGCCAACGGTGTGGCCACGTTGACCCGGTCGAACCTCAATGCTGACATTTATCCGCTGACCGCGGTATATGTGGGGGATACGAGTAATCTGGGCAGCACATCCTCGATCGTGAACCAGGTAATCACGCAAGCCACGACGTCAGCCTCATTGACGTCCTCGTCCAATCCATCAACCTTCGGACAGGCTGTCACGTTCACGGCGACGATTACGTCTCCAACCGTCACGCCAACCGGTCCAGTAACATTCGCCGTGGGAAAAACAGTGCTTGGAACAGCGCAACTGAGCAAAGGGAAAGCGACTCTCACAACATCGGCGCTTGCGGTGGGCTTGAGTAGAGTCACGGCAACCTTCTATGGAGACTCAAACATCGCCAAAAGTTCCGCGTCGGTTACGCAGGTCGTCCACTAACAGAGCGGCGTGCACAATTCTGATGGCCATGTGCCAGAAGTCCACCCTGGCTCTGCAGAACCAGGAGCGATGAAGGCGGGATGCCGTCGAGTCAGCGTCCCACCAACTCCTGCACGTTGATGGGAACTTTGGTCAGATTCTCCACTCGCGTGCCATACTTGCCCAGCGTGTTCTCGACCACACAGAAATCGAAACCGGGAATCACTACGTCATTCCAGCGGTCTCCAATCCCGCGCAGCGCGACGTCGAGCATCGTTACGATCCTCTCGCCTAAAGGATCGTTGCTGTCGAGCGTGATGGCGCCGAAGAATTCCTGGCACTCGGTGTAGCCTGAATTGTGGGTTCCGGTGTAGGGCTTTTGCTGTGCAAGATTGATCTCCCGCCCAATCCGTTGGGATATTTCCTGCGATCGTCCGGCAAAGAAGTCCACCAGCGATTGCTCCTGCAAGCGTGCGGGCAATTGCTTGGCGGCGACGTCGCGATACCAGCGTTCGCCCACGTTGTACCCTTGCTCCACGAGATCGAACCAGAACTTCTGCTCCGCAGTGACCTTTGCCGGCGACTCAACGGCGATCAC
Source organism: uncultured Acidobacteriaceae bacterium (assembly GCA_963722365.1). GTDB lineage: Bacteria > Acidobacteriota > Terriglobia > Terriglobales > Acidobacteriaceae > Sulfotelmatobacter. The sequence continues at coordinate 139,180 of CAVRLM010000007.1, read as the reverse complement.
GGAACGACGGATGCACGACGTCAGCCCATCGCGTTTCGGCGCGACGCCGAGGTGAACCCAGTCGCCTTCGTGAATCGGCCGGTTTAATGCCGGGCCGATCAGCGTGCGATTCGCGGTGTTGGCGCCCACCATGATTTGAAAGCCGTCGCGCTCCGAACCCAGCATGCGTCCGACCCACGCGCCCCATGCCGCAACTTCCGTTTCCAGGCGGCCGGGTCGCAGCACTGCCAACATCGCGCGCAACATCGCATCGGCAATCACGCAGGCGTCGGCAATCAGGCGCATCTCGATTGCGCTCTTTTCGTACTTCACGCGATAGTAAAGTCCCTGGGCATCAACCACGCCGCTCTTGCCGTAGATGTTCTCGAGATATTCAACCAGGCCCGCCGGAATTACCTGGCGCGGAGTCAGCAGTGCGATGTGATCCACGTCGCCTCCGGCCGCGGCGTGGATCACGTCTTCCAATCGCTCTGCTCGAATAGGATATTTCTCGTCGGCCAACTGCAACAGCTCGACCTTGTGCACAATGGCGCCGGAGCGGTCGGCGAGTTGCTCAGCCACGTAGCCGCCCTCCAGCCCCGCCACCACGTGAAAGCCATTCGGTCCGATCACGCCCGCTACTTGTTCAATGGATATGTTTGTGTTGCCACCGAGGTAAGGAACATCGCCGGCATAATGCTCATCGGAAAAAACCAGGCCTACGGTGTGTCCATGCTTCTGCAATGCCTGGTTCGTGCGTTGAACCCGCGCCTGAAATTCTTCCAGTGGAGCCATGTACTCGCGGTCGATGGCGGGTGTGTCCTGAAAAATCCGAAGAACTTTCTCCATGTCTCCGCGGTGCGCTTCAAACGGTGGTCGAGAGGTCATTGCATTCGCCCTTATATGCCTGGATTGTTTGACTACCGACTGTTGGCAGTTGTGCGATTGACGTTCCATCCGTCAATTTCAACACTGGGAACCGTTTTGCTCTTTTCGCTTACGTGGTAGGTAGCGGTGATTTGGCGCGTTTCCCCTGGCAGCAAGGCGAAATAATTGTCCTGCCACAACACGGGCAAGATCTCATTGTCCTCCTCGCCTTCCCGGCTGACGCGCCCGCTGGAAAATTTGTTGACTGTCAGATGCACGGCCAGAGCTACCGTCGACGTCGGATTGTGCACGGTGATTGTGGTCGAACTGATCTCGCCGTCCTTTTTGTATTGGGCCGAAGCATCCAGATTGACTCGCGACAGTCCATTCAGCGCCGTGTAGTCGGCGAACGTCTTGGTCGGCGACCAGGTCGAAATATCATATTCGCCTGTGGGATCCTCCTCCTGCCGGCTCCAGTCGATCGTTTCCTCCCGCGTGGAAAGCCAATAGAAATTCGTGCTTTGAATCTGCCCCGCCGATTCCAGGGTTAAGCTGACGAAGTAAGTCGGGCTCAGCCCATTGATCGCAGGCAAGCTGAAGGCACGCGTACTGCTATCCGGACCGATATTGAGCACGGCCTCTTTTGAAAACTTCTCCGTCATGTCGAGGTTGTACACTCGGGCCGAGACTTTGACGTTGGTGAATGGCTGGTAGTAAGAGTTCACTACCACGATGGAACGATCATCGTACGAATACTGCACGTGCAACGGTTCACACGCTTTCTTCACGCCAAAGTAAGATCCCGCAGGACGCAGATACCAATCGTACATGTGCCAGATCATGCCAGGCCACGCGTTGTTCAGCATCCACTGAATGATTCCCGTCGAAGTGTACTTGTTACGCCCATAGGCTTCCATCATGGCGCGGTGGGCTTCATAGGCCTGCAACTGCGCTTTGAGAGAATATTCTTCGACAGACTTCGCTGGCCCGTAGCGTTGGTTCAGCGCTTCGGTGAAAACGTTCAGCGTATGCGACATCCCGCCTGCGTGATACTCCCACACCGAATCAATCGGCCAGAGATGGTCCGGCGACAGCATGCGACGCAGGCTCGCGACTGGCGGGATCGCCGGCCCGGGACTGGTTTCGGTATTGAATCCGAAGGCCCCGCCATGGCGGGTGTCGAGATACCAGAACGATGGGGCGACGTATTCATACGGCCCCGTCATCTTCACTCCACTCGGACCAACCGTGGTGGTTCTGCCGGCTGCGGATGAGATCGACGGATTCGGCCATTCCAACTCCTGCAAGATATCCAGATAGAGCTTCTCGATGCGTGCCGGAGGCGCGAAGTCGCTGCCATACATCCAGCTGATCACGGACGGATGCCGCTCCAGACGCCGGATCTGATCGCGCAGAGAAGCGGCGGCGATGGTTTCGGTTTCCTTGTCCCAGGCTGGCCAATTCTCCCATTGGTCACAACAGCACCAGCCCGGCATGATGAGAATTCCCATCTGGTCGGCAAGGTCGAAGAAGTGGTCGTTTTCTAATTTGCCTTCCAGGCGCACCGTGTTGAGATTCAGATCGCGCACATAGTTGAGCTCGGCTTGCTGTCTCTCTGGCGATGACCGCAGCAGCAGATCAAAGCTGTAGCCGGCGCCGCGAATGAGAATGTTCTTGCCATTGATCTGAAATAGGCGATGACCCTTCTCATCGATATTGGAAGTGACCTGCCGAATGCCAAAGCGAATATGCGCTGAATCGGAAAGTTGCCCCTGCACTTCAACCGACAAGTCGAGGGGATAAAGCTCCTGCTTCCCCACTTGCGCCGGCCACCACAGACGAGGGTTCGCTATGTTCAACTGTGCGAACTTCTCCGGCGTGAAGCGAATGACCTGCGTTTCCTTAGCCCCGAGGTGCACTGGCTGCTCGAAAGCAAGATTTTCGATTCGTCCCTTCACCACTGTTTCAACTGGATGATCGGCCGCATTAACCACCTCAGCTCTTATCGTCAAAGTCGCCCGGTCCGTGGAGGGCAAGTCCAGCCTGGTCAGTACCGCCGGGTAGCGGAGTTCGACGGGGCCCGTCGCCGTGATGTGCACATCGCGCCAGATGCCCATCTCTTTATCGGCAGGCATCGGCGCCCAGTCGACGAGCGTAATTGCCAAGTCACGCGGCTGCGGAGGAAAGACTTCCACCGCGAGAGAGTTCATTTCTCCAGCTTTCGCCGCCGAGGTTACATCAAACTGGAACAGTCGCCATGTCCCAGCCAACTCTTCCGACGAGGCGACCTGCACCCCATTCATCCACACGTTGGCGCGGTAGTTGATGCCATCGAATCCCAGCCAAATCGTCTTGCCTTTGTACTCGGGGGGCAGCTTGAATTCCGTGCGGAACCACCACGATTGCCGGAACGGGCTATTGGGCGGCATCTTGATATTCGAAAAGTCCTCGAAGATCGGATACGTCGTGCCGGGGACGGATCGCAGGTTCGTACCGATATAAGGATCGGGATACACCTTATCCTCGACCAGCGCGCTAAGAACCGTGGAAGGCAGCGAGGCGGGATACCATTCGCGGGTCGAGAAGCCAACGGTTGAGATGGCTGCCCCGTCTGCACGCACATCGGCGGAAGGCTGGATAAACCAATTCTCCCGCAGCAATACCTGCGATGAGCCGTTGCCTTCCGAAGCTGGGGTTGCTGCGACGCTGAAGAGACTATTAAGAAGGAGGCCGAGTATGACCACCACCGAACGCCGAACCATGAGAGGGATCCTTTTCAGGTGAACCAGAACGCCATACTCTACTCGCATACGGCGCGAATTGCTACTGCGCGTGGCACACGCGCGTCGGAGCCAAAAACCTTTCCTCCTGTGCATGGAACTCGCGGGAAGGCATCGGCTCCGCCCGGGCACTAGGTTATAATTTCGCGCACGCATGCCTCTGACCTCTGGCACCAAACTAGGCCCCTACGAAATTCAATCGCCCATCGGCGCCGGAGGCATGGGAGAGGTTTACCGGGCCCGTGATGCCCGCCTCAACCGCGACGTCGCCATCAAGATTCTTCCTGCTTCGTTCTCGGCGGATGCCGAGCGCCTGCAGCGCTTCGCGCAGGAATCCCGCGCCGCCGCCGCGCTCAATCATCCCAACATTCTTTCTATCTTTGATATTGGCGAGGCCAATGGCGCGCCTTACGTCGTATCTGAACTCTTAGAGGGCGAGACTCTCCGCGACCGCCTGCGCAACGGCGCTCTCCCCTCCCGCAAAGCGATTGACTACGGCCAGCACATCGCCATCGGATTGGCCGCAGCCCACGAGAAGGGAATCGTTCACCGCGACCTGAAGCCGGAGAATATTTTCGTGACCAGCGAGGGCCGCGTGAAGATTCTCGACTTCGGCCTCGCCAAGCTCACGCGGCCCGAAGCTGATCTCTCGGGCGACGCTCCCACGCAACAAGTCGGCACCGAAGCTGGAACCGTGATGGGCACCGTCGGCTACATGTCGCCCGAGCAAGTTCGCGGCAAGGCCACCGATTTCCGCTCCGACATTTTTTCTTTCGGCGCTGTGCTGTACGAAATGCTCTCCGGCAAGCGAGCGTTTCATGGCGACTCCGCCGTCGATACGATGAGCGCGATTCTGAAAGAGGAACCGCCCGACCTCGCGGAGACCAATCGCAACGTCTCGCCCGCGCTCGAGCGCATCGTTCGCCACTGCCTGGAGAAAAATCCGGCCGAACGTTTTCAGTCCGCCCGCGATGTTGCCTTCAACCTCGGTGCTCTCACCGATATTTCTACTTCCAGTCGCGGCGGCGTACGCGCCCTGACCGAAGAAAGGCCCGCTCGACGCTGGCTTATGCCTTTGATCGCCGCGGTACTGCTGCTGGCATCATGGGCCGGTGTTTACCGCTACGCCCGACGCGGCGCTGCGCCGTCGAATCCGACCTTCCATGAAGTGACCTTCCGCAACGGGACGATTCTAGACGCGCGTTTTGCGCCCGACGGACAAACCATCGTCTACGGCGCCGCATGGGACGGAAGGCCGCAAGAGATTTTTTCGACCCGCTTCGATAGTTCGGACTCGCGCTCCGTCGACCTGCCTCCCGCACAAATTCTTTCCATTTCCTCCAAGGGCGAGATGGCCATTTCCCTCCATCCCGTAGACTTCGGCGCATTCTTGCAGTCAGGAACCATGGCGCGGGTTCCGCTGGCTGGCGGTGCACCGCGCGAAGTGCTCGAGAACGTTCTGTGGGCCGACTGGGCGGCGGATGGCCAGTCGATGGCGGTAATCCGCCCCACGCTGGCGGGCCAAGTTCAACTGGAATTCCCCGTCGGGAACGCGATCTATATTCCCAAGGGATGGGTGAGCCACGTGCGCTTTTCCCCCGGCGGCGATCTTCTCGCAATCGCCGACCATGTCCCCGGCGGCGACGACGGGCGCGTCCTGATCCTCGACCTTCAAGGTCACGTCAAAGCCAGTTCGTCTTATTACTCGAGCGTCGAAGGCTTAGCGTGGGCTCCGAACGGTAAGGAAGTTTGGTTCTCGGCGGTTCCCGCCGGATCGGCGCGCTCCATCTATGCGCTGAACTTCTCCGGCAACGAGCGCCTCATCTATCGCTCGCCGGGCGGATTGACCATCCACGACATTAGCCGTAACGGCCTTGTACTCTTAACCGCCGACAAATCCAGGATCAGCATCTCTGCCCTGGCGCCCGGTGAAACGCGCGAGCGCAGTCTCTCGTGGTTTGATTGGTCTCTCCTGGGCGATATGTCTGCCGATGGTAAGACCATCGTCTTCTCGGAGAGCGGCGAAGCCGAGGGCTCGAACTACAGTATTTTTCTTCGCAAGACCGATGGCTCGCCTGCGGTGCGGCTTGGCGACGGTGGATTTGCCGCCCTATCGCCCGACGGTCAATGGGTTCTATCCTCCGTTGGTTCTCCCGCGAAACTGGTTTTGCTTCCGACCGGAGTGGGCGAACCCAGGCAACTGACCGACGACAAGACCGATCACTTCAACTTTGCCTGGCTGCCCGACAGCAAATCGATCGTCTATGCCGCCGCTGAAGGAGGCCGCGCTCCACGCTCCTACTTGCTCAATATTCAGGGTGGCACTCCGAAGCCCATCACACCAGAAGGCACGTTTGGCGGGCTGGTGACGCCCGATGGCAAATCTCTTCTTGCAGTGGATGGCAAACGTCAGCGCTGGCTTTATCCTTTCTCTGGAGGAGAGCCGCAATCATTCAAAGTAGTTCCCACGCCCGAAGAACGAACCATGCAGTTCACGGCCGACGGCAAAAGTGTGTTGCTGCGCACGCGCACCATTCCGGTTAAGATCACCCGCGTGGACATTGCGACCGGCAAGCGCGAGCCCTGGAAAGAAATTGTTCCCGCAGATCCCGCGGGTGTTCAGAGCATTCCCAGCGTCCGCTTCAGCGCCGATGGTAAATCCTACGCATACTCCATCGGGCGGATCCTCTCTGACCTGTACGTGGTCGACGGATTGAAGTGAGAGAAGATTCCCCGCACCCTCTGCGTCGTCGGTGCCGCTGTGGTTCAATGTTTTGAACTTCTACCCATAGAGGAAGAGTCGGTGGACAGCACTGCGCTGAACAGGAGCCGAACCTTCCCGGTCGCCCTGCGTGGACTTGTGCACTACAGGATGGTAGGGTGAGGCGTGCATCTGGACGTCCTTGCTGAGGAGAGTACGCCAATCCGATAGATCGAGGTAAAACGGAAATGAAAAAGAAATCGATCACCGAGCCACTCCTCAACGTGATCGCCCGCCAGGTTGGACGCGCAGCAGGCACCATTGTTAGAGCCGCCAACCTCGCCACTCCCGAAGACACCACCGCTATCGCTACTAAAGCCCCCAAGTCCCGAAAGAAATCAAGGCCCGCTACTTCGAGCGGAAACCCGACCAAAAAGAAAGCCCCTAAATCCCGTCCTCGAAAGTCGCGATCGAAAACAACGACGCTTCGCAAGAAAACTTCCTGAGCTGCTCCTGGAATGAGGAAAGGATGGTATCTGACGCAGCATCGCCGCACGTACCTACACCTGCGCTAGATGGACACGTGCTCGCCGACTCTACCGCCCCACGAGCTTCCGCGCCAACGCTCTTGCAATGGTGACCGGATGGGTCACCAAAATCGAGATCTGCCCCAATACACTCTGCGGCTCATGAAACACTCCGAGTTGTCGCAACACCGTTCCCCGGTCGTAATAGATTTTTTCCCCCGCCAACCGGTCATCGCCGTCGAAGGTATAAACACCACAGAGAGGAATCTCGACCCGCCGTCCCGTGGGGGGAAGGCTGCGCCACGCTCCCAGATGCGTTCCGCGAATCATGACCTCGACGAGAATCGCATCATCCGTTACATGTCGCCGCTGCACATCAATAACAAGATCAGGCAGAGCCGCCATCAGTTGCTGGTAAAACGACCGGACGCCGTCCCGTCCCTCATAGTGTTCTCCCCAGGGCTCGTCGTCGTAGCGCGCACGATCGCCGAAAGTCGCGAGCACGCCTTCCAGATCATGTTCGTTCTCCAGCCGAATATGACGGTCCACAATCGCAATACGAGCGGCCAACCGGTCTCTCGGAATTGGAACGCTAGCCACACTCACCTTCCATCTCTGTCCAAGATCGGTCCCCTGTTCCGGCACAAATACTACCATTCACCACTTGCAAAGATGGCAGGAATCGGGCACTTTCGAACGGAATAGCAGACGGGACGTCAGGCCAAGGTCGCCGACGGACCAACCAATTCACATCGGGGGTGCATTCCACCCGGTTGTCCGCAGGTTTCTGCCGTGGAGTTCAAAGTGACGACTTTCAATCAATACCAGAGCGAATTGCTCCGTTGGGCAAGAAGAAAAGATCAGTTGTTGACGGTGGTGGGGGCGCTCGTCATCTTTTGCGCATTTCTCGCGAAAGAGGTCTACGGCGATAGAGCGCGAAGAGCTGGTGAATCGCTTGAGGTCGCAGCGATGAATTATCAAACTCAGTCAGAACTCATCGTCATCAATGACACGGCACATCGGATTGAACTCGCGGTGGATGAGGTAAGAGACATGGCCGAGCATAGTCCATCCAGTTTCAAAAAAGATCGTGCAAGGTTGAAGGATGCGGTGGACAACCTAATATTCGTTCTGGGTGGCCAGGTCAATATCCTGAAACAGTTGCGCTCAAAACTTCCTCATGATCAAGATCGCGGTTGTTCGGATGAACGAATCGCTAACCTCGATGCGCTGGTGGAAAAGGCGGCACAAATGAACGGTGAGGACAACGATCCGGAAGGAGCGGAGATCTTCCTGGGAGGCAAGAACGAGCAGCAAATCAAACCCTGCGCACTGGCTGTTTTCGCTACGGCATCCCAAGTCTGGGAAGACGCAGAGAAGAGAAAATTTTGGACAACCCACTTGAGTTATTGGTTCTTCGCGATTGGCTGGGGGCTCACGCTTCTCGGCAAACTGGCTAAGAAAGAAGAGATTGCGGGAATCCCCGAGTCATAGGATTGGCGGGCTATCGATCGTGCTTGTTGGCGCCATCCTACGCCGAGGCTGTCCCTTCCGCATAAACCGTGTTGCCCATGCGTTCCTGGTGCGCCTCGGAAAGCTGTGCGAAAGACGGGCACCCACTTGTACCGGCCAGAGGGGAAAACGGTGGACATCCATGACGTCGAGAGGAAGCGGAGGTCGACTGGCTCTCTGGATTCTTCAAGTTGCAGGTTCATTGAAATTAAGACATTCTTCAGCGGTTCGCCATGGTCAGGAAAGCGCATATGCGGCAGGATGCCATCGAGTCGTGTGGCGCGGGCGGCTTCGAATGCACTCCGTCAGATATTCCCAATTGAAAGCCTAGTCCGGGCGGCAGACCACCGAGTATCAGTTCCCAGAGAGTAAGGAAAGCCTCTTGCCGGGGGCGAGACTTGGGTGACCCAAACCAAAACAGCAAACGGTCGGGATATCCCGCCAAAGGAGAATATATGCGCAGTCCACGTAGCACGATCGCAGCAGCTTTGCTTTTCAGTACGGCCCTGGTTAGTTCTGCCTTCGGGGTTCGGCAAGTCCACACGGGGAAGGCAGCGGCGGCGGTCACCTTAGTGACAGAAAGTGAAATCAGCTTTATCGGATCCACATCGTTTCAGAACCTGCCGGGAGCCACCGCGACAATCACCGTGCCCGCCGGCCAGGTTCAGCTGGTGCAAGCCGACTTCAGCGCGGACTCGACCTGTCAGGGTTCATTTGCCGAGAACTTTTGCCGGCTGCAAATTCTAGCGGATGGAGCCGAAATGAACCCGATCGCCGCTGGCGACTTCGCGTTCGACGGAGTTGGCACGGCTGACGATTTTTATGAAGCTCACGGAATGCAACGCAGCATCGTGCTGGGGCCGGGGAAACATACCATCCAGATTCAAGCGTCAGTCACGCTCGCAGGCATGGCTTTCTACCTGGATGACTGGTCGTTGACCCTTACCCAATACAACAACGGGAAGTAGCGATTCGCGGTAAGGCCACGGGCCCGGTCCACGAAGCTGTGGGTGGCGGCCTCGGTGAATGCTGACTGTGAAACCGGAAGGGCTGGGCGGCTCTTGCTCAGGGGAACTGCTCGGCTCTTCGGAATCAGCAGAACTGCAAGGTCAAAGCGACCTCTGTCTGGTCTGGAGTTTTACAGCTATGGGGCCTTAGGATGCCTGGAAATTTCTATCCTGCTCTTGCCGTGGGATGATCTTGGGGTCCGTGGGGTACGCGAGCAAGGATCGTGGTACCACGGCCCGGTTCCGATTGGATGGACAATTCGCCATTCACCAAACGGAGGCGCTCGCGCATGCTGATCAGGCCGAGCCCGCGACCATTGACCGCATGCCGCCAATTGAAACCAACTCCTGAGTCACTCACAGTCAAGTGAATTCCGTCCAGAGTGCCTTGCACTTTCACTGAGACATCCGCCGCGCCGCTATGCTTTACAGCATTCTGCAAAGCTTCCTGAAGGACTCGGAACAGGCAAAGTGAGATTTCCTTCGGAAGAGCGGCCGGGATATCCGAATGTTTGAATTCAATTCGGACATGGCGCTGCTCGGACAAGTCACGGCAGAAAGTTTTGGCCGCAGTTGCAAGGCCCAGATATTCGAGCTTCGAGGAATGCAGACGATGGGATAGTGCCTGAATGTCGTCCGAGACGTCAGAGACAAGCTGACTGGCTTGCCGGATGTGGTCGCGTACAATTGTCGGCGCGTTCGTAACCTGCTGTCCGCATCGATCGAGTTCAACCGAGACTAACGCGATGCGTTGCCCGATGTCATCATGTAGCTCTCTTGCAATCCATTTACGTTCTTCTTCTTGAGCCTCGATCAACCTGCGCCCTACGCTGGCAAGGGCTTCCTCGGCCAGCTTTCGATCGGTGACGTCGAGGCAAGATCCGATATAGCCTGCAAAAGTGCCGTCTGGGTTGAATCTCGGCACACCGATGTCGACGATCCAACGGTACTCTCCATCCTTACGCCGGAGGCGATACTCCATCGCAAACGATTGCCGCTGATCGAACGCGCGGGTGTAGGTTTCCAGGGAGCGCTTCAGATCGTCGTGGTGGATTCCTTCCTCCCAGCCGGTTCCTAGCTCTGCCGCAAGCGATCGCCCGGTGAACTCCAGCCAGGGCTGATTGAAGTAGGTGCAAAGCCTGTCGGTTCCGGCGGTCCAGATCATTACCGGGGCTGTGTTGGCAACCAGGCGGAAGCGCTCTTCGCTTTCGCGAACTACATGTGCAGCTTGCTCGTGCTCCTCGGCGAGGGCTGCCAGAACCATGAAAGGGACCGAAGCGAAAATCAGGAATGTTTGCAGGGGGATTGGGTCGGTGAGTGGGACCAAATTGGAAAACGGGCCTCGGCCATCGACTGCACCCCAAATCGACAAAGAGGTAACCGCGATCAGCGAAGTGCTAACCCCCAACCATCCGAATCGCAACGCGGACCAAAGAAGAAATGGCACCAGCGTATAGAACAGGGCAGGCGATCTGCTGCCCTCAGGGAGCGTGAAGACGATGTAACTGACAACAACCAACCCAGCGATGAGCATCACTCCCTCGAGGTGATGGCCACGCGATCTCCGCATCAATCCACGCCCTTCACTTACCCAACTCAACAGTGCCGGGGTCACCGTGACGAAGGCAAGCACCTCAGATAAGAAGACAATCTTCCAGCCCATCCAATACTCACGGGCGACGCCATGCGCGCTAAAAAACGCTCCTGCGAGCGGCGCAAGCATGAGGGTGAAGAATGAATACTTGGCCAAGGCCTTAACGCTGTTAAGCCTGGGCACACCGTCGAAGCAATATCTAAGACCAACCGCCGCAATAAGCACTTCGAGAGCATTGCCCGGAATGAACCGGATAATCGAGCTCAACGGCACGCCTGCTTGCAGGTCAGCGAGAGCAAATCCAGCAAAGGATGCAGGGATGAGCAAGCGGCCAAACACTGGTCCGCACCAACAACAATCCGGTTACCAGAATCGCGCAACCTGGCCACAGCGGCCACACTGTTTGGGGATTCGAAATTAGTGTCCCCACCAACTTTGGGACGAAGTACGACAGTGCGGCTGTTACGCACACCACAACCCACGTCGAACGGGAACCAAAATAAGGTTCGCGGTCAAAAATGCGGCTACTGAACTTTGTCACGCGTGCTTCTCCCACCTGGAAGCAACGCCGTTTGACGAATCGTTTCCAAGCATACTTTGGCGCCGATCGCTTTGGGTTATCGCGAATAGACCATCAATCCATTTTCGCAGATTGAATCGTACAACCGATCAGCTACGACTGGCGATAAATCGGTTTTAACGAATCTGTTGCGGTTCAGTTCCCAAGGATATCGTCCGCTGTCAGAAGTGACAGTTTCCGCATAACGTGATGCGTGTTTCCTTGAGGCGGAAGGATTTGCATGAATGGAGCACGCAAATGAGAAATCCCAGTTTGCAACTCTGTGTAAGAGCGGCGATCGCCATGTCTGTTCTCCTGGGCGGAGTGGTGAATGCCAATGGCCGTGACCCTTTGCCATCCTGGAACGATGGACCTGCCAAGCAAGCCATTCTCGCCTTCGTGAAGGCGACAACGGAGAAATCCAGTCCCAAGTATGTAGAGCCGAACGACCGCATCGCCACCTTTGATCAGGATGGCACGCTTTGGACGGAACATCCGTTGTACGGACAAGCGATGTTCGCGCTGGACCGATTGGGAAAGATGGCACCGCAGCACCCGGAATGGAAGGAGAAGGATCCGTTCAAGTCGGTCCTCACGGGTGACCGGGAAGCGATGAGCATGTTCTCCGAGTCGGACTGGATGGAGATTCTAGGAGTGACGCATGCCGGAATGAGCACGGAAGAGTTTGCGGCTCTTGTCAAAGAATGGATCACGACCGCCAAGGCTCCGCGCTTCAATCGCCTGTATACCGATCTCGTCTATCAGCCCATGCTGGAAGTGATGCGGTATCTCCGCGAAAACGGTTTCAGGACGTATATCGTGACGGGCGGCGGACAGGAGTTCGTGCGCGTCTACAGCGAGCAAGTCTATGGAGTTCCGCCGGAGCAGGTCGTCGGGTCGAGTCTTGTGACAACTTATAAGGATGACGGCGGGAAACCCGTGCTCATGAGGGAACCGAAGGTGTTCCTCATTGACGATGGCCCGGGCAAGGCTGTAGGGATCAACCTGTTCATCGGCAAGCGGCCGCAGGCGGCCTTCGGCAACTCGGGAGGCGATCAGCAAATGCTCGAATGGACGCAGGCGGGCGACGGCGCCCGTTTGATGATGCTGGTGCATCACGATGATGGCGACAGAGAGTATGCCTATGGACCTGGCGGAGGTCTTCCTGACACGCACGTCGGCACCTTCTCCGACGCGCTGATGGCCGAGGCGAAGAAGAGTGGTTGGATCGTTATCAGCATGAAGAACGACTGGAAGACTGTCTTTCCGCCCGAAAAAAAGTAACCAAGCTGGCAGTCATTGGCGATCAATCGGGCTTTCGGTCCCCTGATCCGGTCCGCTGATTGGGGCCGGGGTATTTGAGAAGCCGCCGAAGTGTGGCGAAGTTTCGGGAGGCCTCGCGATTCCTGTCAGCCTTTCTCCACTCGGAGCTGGCGTTGGCGCCGGATGCGGAGAAGGATCTCGCGGTGGCGTACGGCTTTTCCCAGATCGCCGCCGGGGCGCGTATAGAGAGCGGCCAGCCAGCGGTGTGCTGCGATCAGGCCTGGGTGCATGGTGAGGGAAGTTTCGAAGGCGAGGACGGCGCGGTCGTGGTGGCCGAGGCGGGCCAAGGCTATGCCAAGATAAAAGTGGCCGAGCGGCAGAAAATGCTGCAGACCCACAGCGAGCAATGCTTGTTCGGCAGCGTCTTCGTTGTGGCGTTGCCGTAGATGGACGAGGGCCAATCCGAGATGAGCTTCGGCGCAGTCGCCATCAATTTCAAGTGCACGTTGAAAGGCGCGTTCGGCATCGTGGGTACGCTTTTGTCGCAGATAGGTTTCACCGATTCTCAGATGTAAGTCGGGGAGATGCGTATCTGAATGTTCAGCTCGCTGAAGACATGCCAGGGCCGCATCCAAGTCTCCATCTTCGAAGTGAATCGTGCCCATGAGCAAGGCAACCCATGCCCTGGGTTGGGAGTTGGTGGCTGCGTCTGCGAGACCCGGTCTTTCTGTAGCTGTTGGCGGATCAGATTTTCTGGCTGGCGCCACTTTCGGTTTGAAAGCGATGAGCTGATGCAGCAGTGTTTTGGCTTGTTCGTGGTGTCCTTGCGCGAGAGCGCATTGGGCGAAATGCTGCAAGAATCGAGATTCGTCGGGCCACTTGATGGTGAGTTGCTCGAAGATTGTTTGAGCTTCCGCGATGCGTTGTGAGTTTAAATAGACACGCGCCAAGTTGTATTGCTGCTCTCGCAACGCGGTCTCGGCGGCTCGCGCCTGGTCTACACTCGGAGGCTGGATGTAGCCGAGGGCGACGAACTGTTGCAAGACCGCCTGGGCAGCGGCAGGATCCATGCTGAGATCGGCGGGATGCATTCCACTTTCGCCCGGCTCCGTTTCCCAGCTTGGAATGCGCGTGATCTGCGGCGGCTCTTCGAAGGCTTGCACGAGCACTCGGCCGTCCATGTCTTCGCCCACAGGCAGTCCGAACAAAGTCAGGATCGTCGGAGTTATATCGAGCAGGGTAGCGCCGTAGACTCGTTGGTCTTGCTGGATGTGGTCGCCTTTCATGCAGAGGATTCCGAATCGACGGTGTTGCACCGCTGGGCCCGCGGGCTCGTTGGGAATGGCACGAGGCCGAAGATGATCGGAGTGAAAGCCGTGATCGGAGACGAGCACGACGGTAGTGTCCGGGCCGGCAAGGTCGAGCAAGGTCTGCAACATCATGTCGTGAAAACGATAGGCGCCATTGATGACGTCTTTGTAGATCTCGAATTTCTCTTCCGGGATTCCCTCCATTCGTGGCGGATGGTAGTGCATGAAACCGTGGGAGAAGTGATCGATGGCGTTGTAATAGACGGCGAGGAAATCCCACGGCTCGTTCTGCAGAATCCAAGTGGCCGCGTTGTGAATGGAACAGTTCTCGGCGAGAACTTTGGCGAACTGTTGCAGGCCCTTGTCTTTTTCCTGATCGATTTCGGCAGCGCGCGGGATCCAGGGAAGAATGGCCGCCTCGGTCACCTCCGACGGATGCATGCGCAGAGCGGCGAAGCGGTCACGCATACTTTCGGGATGAACCGCGCCGGGCGGGAGAGGCCACTCCTTGTCGAGCGGACCGACTGCGTAAGGGAAGAGATCTGAGACCGAGATGCCGCGGATTGGCTCGGCGGGGTGTCCCGCAAACCAGCCAACGACGTGAGCGTTGTATCCGCGCTGCGTGAGGATGTTCCAAATCGCTTTGACTTTGCGGGAGGTGCTGGTGACGGGACGGACTGCGCCGGTTTGCGGATCGGGTTCCATGAAACCGAGGATGCCGTGTTTGTCGGGCCGCTTGCCAGTGGCAATGGAGTTCCACAGCATGGGGGACAGAATCGGCTGGAGGGTGGCGATGTTTCCCATGACCCCGTGATTGACGAAGTCTTCCAGCGTAGGCATAAGACCTTGATCGAGAAGCGGCGTAATGATTTTCCAGTCGGCGGCGTCCCAGCCGATCAGCAGAACTTTCTTGGCAAGTTGGTCAGGCATGAAGAGAGGGAAGTTAGATAAGACTTATGCAATCGTGAGCGGAGTCCAAGGCGGCAGGGGTGTTCCCGCAACCCGGGCCAAGTCCGCAGATTTTGCCTTGATCCGATGCGGGTGTCAAGCAGAAAGCCGCAGTGTCAGTCGTTCTGCATTGCGGAGGTCAAAGTCCCCACCCTTCGACTTCGCTCAGGGCAGGCACTAATCTCGCCAAAGTACCGCGAGATGAGGATGGGGACCCATTCAGTTATTTCATCAGTTCCTAAGTGTCTTCCCTGTTTTCAGGGTGTGCTGAATTCTTTCTTGGGTCTTCTTTTCGCCGCAGAGGGACTTGAAGCCTTCGCGCTCGAGGTCGAGGATGTATTGTTCGCTGACCGGAGTGCCCGGGGTGACGTTGCCGCCGCAGAGGACTTCGGCAATTTTGCCACCCAGTTTCACTTCGTAGTCGGTGATGAAGTCTCCCTGGCGCATGAGGTGGACGCCCATTTTGAGTGCGGCGAGGAGACTTTCGCCGGGTGCGGGAATGTCGGTGCGAGGCACCGGGGGTTCGAATTCGGCGCGCACGAGTTCGAGGGCGCGAGCCTTCGCATCGGAGAGAACGCGCTCGCGGTTCATGGTGATGCGGTCGGAGTCGGAGAGGAATCCAAGTCCGCGGGCTTCATGAGCCGATGTGGCGACCTTCGCGGTGGCGATGGCTTCGAAGGCTTTCTTCATTGCCTCCATCATTTCGACGGAACCGGCGAGAGCTTCGCCAGAGACTTTGCCGCGCGAGGCGGCTGCGCTGTCGACGGCGCGCAGCAGCATTTCTTTGCAGCCTCCGCCGCCGGGGAGCAGGCCGACTCCGACTTCCACCAGGCCCGTGTAGAGTTCGGCGTGCGGTTGGCGGGCTGCGGCGTGTAATGAAATTTCGGTACCGCCGCCCAGGCACAGCCCGAATGGCGCGGAGACTACCGGCTTCGGCGAAAACTTGATGGCCTGGGTCATCCCCTGGAATTGACGAATGGCGAGGTCCACGTCGTCCCACTCGTCCTCCTGCACGCTCATGAGCAGCAGCATGAGGTTGGCGCCGACGGAGAAATTGGTGGCGTCATTGGTGATGACGAAGGCGTCGAAGGCATCGCCCGGGCCGCCGGGCTTGAGCGACTGCGTGATCAAGGTGATGATGTCGGCGCCGAGGGAGTTCATCTTGCTGTGGAACTCGAGGCAGGCCACGCCGTCGCCGAGATCGACGAGCGACGCGCCGGAGTTTTTCTTGACCACGCCGTTGGATTTCTTCGCGACTGAGACCGACCAGACGCCCGCGGGGACTTGAATCGATTCCCAGCTTTCGGTGCCCATCTCCCAGTACTTGCGTCCAGAAGGAGATTTGGAGTCGTCGAGATACCAGGACTTTTGTCCCTTGGCCAGCAAGCGCTCGACGTTGGCGGGGACGGGCTTGCCCTCTTTCTTCATGCGGGCGACGGTGGCCTCGACGCCGGCGGCATCCCAGAGTTCGAAGGGGCCGAGTTCCCAGTTGAAGCCGAGGCGCATGGCGCGATCGATTTCGACGACGGAGTTGGAAATTTCGGGGACGCGGTTGGCGGAATAGGTCCAGAGGTCTGAGAGAGCGGACCAGAGGAAGGCTCCAGCCTTGTCGCCCTTCTGCGGGCCGCCGCCGTCTAGACCGAGCAGGATGCGCAGACGCGTGCCAGTGTCTTCGATCGTCTTTGCCATGTCGAGCGCGGCAAATTTCGGCTTCTGGCGCGGATGGTATTCGAGGGTCTTCCAGTCGAGGGCGAGGCGTTCGTCTTCCTTGCCTTCAGCGCCTTTCGATTTTTTATAGAAGCCGCCTTTCGTTTTGTCGCCCAACCATTTCTTCTGCAGCATCTGGTTGAAGAAGTCGGGCAGACGCAGGTCGCTGCGCTCGTCTTTCACATTGGTCGTCATATTGCCGACGACGTGGCCCAGAATGTCGAGACCGACGAGGTCGATGGTGCGGAAGGTGGCGGACTTGGGCCATCCCACGGCCTGTCCCGTGAGGGCGTCGACTTCTTCGATGGTGAGGCCCATCTCCTGCATGAGGCGGATGACGTTGAGCACCGAGAAGGTGCCGATGCGGTTGCCGATAAAGTTAGGCGTGTCTTTGGCGATGACGACGCCTTTGCCGAGACGTACGTCGCAGAAGTGGGCGATGGCGTCGATGGCGGCGCGGTCGGCCTCAGGCGTGGGAATGATCTCCAGCAGGCGCATGTAGCGGGGCGGGTTGAAGAAGTGCGTGCCGAACCAGGCCCAGCGGAAGTCGTCGGAAAATCCTTCGCCGATTTTTCCGACGGGAAGGCCGCTGGTGTTCGTGGTGACGATGGTGCCGGGTTTGCGGACGGCTTCGACTTTCCGCAGCAGGGCGCGTTTGAGGTCGAGATTCTCGACGACGGCTTCGATGATCCAGTCGACGTCGGAGAGTTTCTTGAGGTCGTCTTCGAAGTTGCCTACGGTGACGAAGCGAGCGAGGGACGGGTCCATGAAGGCGGCGGGCTTGGATTTTTTAGCAGCTTCGAGTCCGGCAGCGGCGATTTTGTTGCGCGCGGGACCGTCGGCGTCGGGGGGAACGATATCGAATAAATAGCTGGGAACGCCGGCATTGGCGAAATGCGCGGCGATGCGGGCGCCCATGGTTCCGGCGCCGAGGATGGCGACTTTATTGATTCGTTTCATGATCAGGCCTCGGTATGAACGTCTTTAACCACAGGGGACACGGGGGACACGGAGGATCTGAATTGTGAACTGGTAATGGTAATCGCATCGGGGATGAATTATCTAGGGCTGGGATCACAGGGTGGGACGAACGACTTTTCGGGAGTGGCCAAAGGTTGTGCTGCTCCACGCAGGATCCTTCCTCCGCCTGAAAAACGGCTCCGTCAGGATGACGCCTTTTATCCAATGATGTCGCCGGGACAATTTCTGCGAGACGCAAAGTCCCAAACAAGCAATCACAGTTCTGCGTGGGCGCTGACGTAATCCAAGGCTTGGCGCGCCATTTGTTTTTCGCCGCGATAGGCGAGGAGTTTGGGGGCGTCCTCAAGGCGAACCCATTTGGCGCGGCCGACTTCGACGCGCATGGCTTCAATGATGTCGTCGATGCGTCCAGACTCGTAGCGAAAAAGATAGAAGCTGACGATTTTAAAGACACGCTCGCCGTCGCCCCACGAGCGGACGTAAACATATTTGCTATCTCCGAGCTTGGTAATGGGAACGGCGGTGATGCCGGTTTCTTCGCGGACTTCCCGCAAGGCAGCTTCGAGCGGCTTCTCACCGGGGTCGACTAGGCCTTTCGGCAGGCACAGAACTGGTTTGTGTTTCGGCCGCACCGCGCGCTTTGTCGCGTCGGGAACCGCGACCGTGGGGAGTCCCGCAGAGGGCAATTCGATGGCAGCCATCCACCACTCATCGTCTTTCTTGCGGATGACCACTCCCCCGGATGAAATCTCGCGGACCATACTGTCTGCAACTTAGCAGGAATACAGGAATTTCGTCACGCCGCTGAAGGCGTTACGGTAACTGTTACTGTTACCAAGGGTTTATTCAAGGTAATCCGTGAGTGGCACGGTTGTGCCCTGCAGCTTTCTGTGGAAATATGGCATCTTATTACTTAGGTAGCGTTGTGGGACTTCCGGCAGCTGGCGGCTGGATGTGGGGTTAGGGTTGAACGGTCTGGGGAAGATCATTCGGTCCGTGCAGGCCTTTGGGCGGGAGCTCTCCCGCAAGTCAGGGCCAGTTCCATCCTCCCGGATTCCGGCTATTGGCGTGGCGTTGGGCGGAGGATTTGCCCGCGGCATCGCACACATCGGCGTTCTCAAAGTTCTCGAAGAAGAAAACATTCCTGTACGCGTCGTGACGGGGACGAGTGTCGGCGCGCTGATGGGCGCGGCGTATTGTAGTGGCGCCTCGCTCGCTGAGCTGGAAGCGCTGGCGCACAATGTGCGCTTTACCTCCTTCGCCCGTTGGACGCTTTCGCGTTGCGGCTTTGCCTCGAATGACCGCATGGTTTCGTTTCTCACTCGCATCTTGAAAGTGAAAACGTTTGAGGAGTTGCGCATCCCGCTGGGAGTGACCGCGACCGATTTCAACACAGGCGAAGGCGTTGTATTCCAATCCGGATCGATGATCGATCCGGTGCGTGCCAGCTGCGCGTATCCGGGAATGTTTTTGCCGGTGCAGATTCGCGGACGCTACCTGGTGGATGGAATGCTTTCACATCCCGTGCCCACGCGACCACTGCGCGATATGGGCGCCGATCGCGTGCTGGCTGTTCACCTGAAGGGCACGTGGGCAAACGGTGGCCCTCCGCGCCATTTGTTTGATGTGATCGGACAATCATTCGCAATCGCACAGGATGCGATGTCGTGCCTGTGGCGCGAGGCTGCCGACGTCGTGATCGAACCCGATGTTGCGGGATTTGCCTATGATGACTTCAAGCGTGCCGGCGATCTGGTTCGCGTTGGTGAAGCGGCTATGCGGAAGGCGCTTCCTGAAGTACGCAAGTGGTTAGAGAGTCCGGCGATCGTGTCCTATACGGGCACGGAACGTCGAACAGCGCCCAGAGTTGCACCCATGCCGGCAGACTGAGCCTGGAAGCCCGGTAATTACTCGACGCAAACCATGCCACTGTGATTCCACTCTGTCTTTGCGCCTACTTGTCAGGTGCTTGCATTGACTTGATAGGAGTCAAGACATAACATTTCGACACCACTTGAAAAGACAGACGCTCTAGCAGGTAATCT
This sequence comes from uncultured Acidobacteriaceae bacterium, assembly GCA_963722365.1. Lineage (GTDB taxonomy): Bacteria > Acidobacteriota > Terriglobia > Terriglobales > Acidobacteriaceae > Sulfotelmatobacter. Next base: position 119,400 of record CAVRLM010000007.1, on the reverse strand, counting down.
TCCTGCAGTTCTGCAATCCATGATGGACGTCGGCCGTTGATTTTGGTCTGTCAAGGCTGGAATCCACTCGCGGAAATTGGAGGTTTTGGCACGTCTTGACGCCATCCGCAGCTATGTCGCGACGAATCGCGTGGGCCGCGTGGCTTCTCGTTCTTATTCAAGTGGCAGGATTTCTGTTGCTGGGGCCCGGGACGTCGCGGGACCTAGTTTCCAACCTCATTCAGATCGCATCGTGCCTCACCGCGGCGGCCTTCTGTTTTTCCGCCTTCCGTCGCAGCCGCGATGTGGCGCGCACTTTCTGGATGCTCTTCTCCGTTGCATTCGTGGCCTACGCGGTTTCCAACGTAGTTTGGACGTACTACGAAAATTTTCTCGGTCAACCGGTGCCCGCGTCTCCGATTTCGCAATTTCTCTACCTTTGTTATGACGCTCCCATCGTGATGGCGCTCTTCCTGCGTGAGGGAGAAGATCCCTCAGGCCTGGACTGGTACCGCTCGCTCGAGTTCATCCAGATGCTGATGGTGGCGTTTCTGATCTATTACGACTTCCTGTTTTTACGCGCGCTCCCGGCGGGAGAGCACAGCCTCGAACTGATGGAGCAGGGCCTGACGAATGCACTCAACTTTGTTCTGGCGGCGGCGTTCGCTCTGCGTTCGGTTTGGGCGCGCGCTCCACTGGTGCGCGCCTTATGCCGGAGAATGTCGGTATACCTCATTGTCTATGCTCTCGCGGCGGGAGTTGGGGACTACGCACTCACCTTTATTCACACGACCTCGGGAAGTTGGTCGAGTCTCGCGTGGACAGTCCCCTTTGTGGTGGCTGCGATTCTGGCGGCGGGATTTGAGCAGCCTGCCGAAACCGCCGCGAGCGTACCTGTCGAACATTGGAACAAGCGCGCGTTGCTGGTCAAGAATATCGGCCTTGGGGTAATGCCGCTGACGGCGTGGGCACTGGCCATTCCCGCGGCGAACCACGATCGCCTGGTTGCCTACGGCGCGGTGATCGTTTCGCTGGTGTGCTACGGTGCGCACTTAACGCTGAGCCAATATCGCAACTATGAGAACGTGGAAGCGCTTCGGGCTTCGGAAGAACGCTACCGGTTGCTGTTCCAGCAGCTTTTGCAATCCGAAAAAATGCAGGCGATTGGACGTCTCGCGGGCGGCGTCGCGCATGATTTCAATAACGTGCTCACCGTTGTGATGGGGTATGCCCAGCAGATGCTGGAAGACGAACATCCTACGGCGGACAGCGTTCAAGGCGGCGCCAGGCAGATTATTACAGCCGGAAAGCGCGCTGCTGCACTAACCCGCCAGTTACTCGCGTTCGGACGGAAGCAGGTATTGCAACCCAGCATTCTGAATCTCAACGCGATCATTGTCGACGTCGACAAGATGCTGCAGAGACTCATTCACGAGAACGTGGAGATTGTGACCACGCCTTCTCCGCAATTGGGCGCCGTGAAAGCCGATCTGGGCCAAATCGAGCAAGTGCTGGTGAATCTGGTCATCAATGCGCGTGATGCCATGCCCGGCGGAGGAAAGTTGACGATTGAGACGGCGAATGTCGAACTCGACGAAAGCTACGCGCACGAGCACGCCGGGGTTTGCGCCGGCCAATACGTCATGTTAGCGGTCAGCGACACCGGCACTGGCATGGATACCGAGACTCTCTCCCACATCTTCGAACCGTTTTTTACAACGAAGGAAGTGGGCAAGGGGTCGGGCATGGGATTGGCGACGGTGTACGGAATCGTGCAGCAGAGTGGCGGGCACGTCTGCGTTTACAGTGAAATGGGGCGGGGCAGTACCTTCAAGGTCTATCTTCCGCGTGTAGAGGAGTCCGCAGGACATTCGGCCAGGATGCAGCACTCAGAACCTACGATCTGTGGAAGCGAGACCGTGCTTGTAGCGGAAGACGATCTGCACCTTCGCAATCTGACGGTCGCCGTGCTGAAGGCTTGCGGATATTCGGTGCTGGAGTTGGAGAATCCTTCGGAGGCGGAGCGCGTTTGCGAGCAACACCGTGGCGTGATTGATCTGCTGTTGACGGATGTGATCATGCGGGATATGAGCGGGCCTGAACTCGCGCGCGTAATGCAAAAGCTGCGCCCGCAGACCAAAGTCTTATTCATGTCGGGATACACCGACACGGCGATCGTGCACAAGGGTGTGCTCGAGCCGGGCATCGATTTTCTCGCCAAGCCATTTACGCCGTCGACATTAGCGGGGAAGGTGCGGCAGGTACTGGACCAGGCGAAGGCGTAAGGCGAAGCAGTCGGCGGCAGATCGATTTCTGGCTCTCTCACGGTTCGAAATTCTCTTGACCCGAGGACTGAAAAAGAACATTATGTAGTCTAGTCAGACTAGTCATAATTGAAGGGGCACACAATATGGCCAGATCCGTAAAAAAGCCAAATCGCGGAGCTTTATCCCCTCCCTTGCCAGCCTGAAGGCCGCGGGGGAATCGTGGCAACTTCAAACCGCGAAAGCACAGTTCAGCGAGGTTTTCCGAAGGGCGCGGACCGAGGGGCCGCAGCGCATTACGCGACAGGGTAAGGAAGGCGTGGTCATGATCGCGGAGGAGCATTTTGCGCGACTGGTCGGTAAGGTAGATCAGCCGAAAAGTATCGTGCAGTTTTTTCGGCAGTCGCCGCTCGTAGGAGTTGACCTTGATCTGGAGCGGGACCGCGACGCCGGACGTGATATCGAGCTATGAGTGCCTTCCTGCTGGACACCAATTGCATCTCTGAGTTGGTCCGCAACAGACCTGAGCCGAGCGTCCTGAAGTGGATTGACGCAGCCGATGAAAGCCTGCTCTATCTCAGTGTGCTCACACTTGGAGAGATTCGGAAAGGCGTAGCCGGTCTGCCGCAAAGCAGGCGCCGAAGTCAGTTGGAAGCCTGGTTGGAAGAGGACCTGCAGGCGCGGTTTGCTGGAAGGATTTTGTCGATCGATGCGGCCGTCGCTGATCGGTGGGGTTTGCTAGCCGCGGACGCAAAGCGAAAAGGCCGGACGATCTCTAGTATCGACGGACTTCTGGCGGCGACCGCGATACAACACAACCTTACGATTGTGTCGCGCCACGTAAGCGACTTCGCCAATACTCCCGCAGCGGTCCTCAATCCCTGGGAAGATTGAGATCGACAAATGCCTGCATTCTGAGTGGGGCATCATCCCACTTTTTCTGCTTCCTCTTGAATTCGGCGCCATGCTTTCTCCACATGGCGGGCTTGCGTGTGGGTTTGTCCTACAGAGAAACGCAAGGTCAACTTTCCATTCAGCTTCGTGTGCGTAAGGTACAAATCGCCACTGCGGTTCAGGCGGTCCATGATGGTCTGGTTGGCCGCGTCTCCGCCGTTGTGCCGGAAGCAGACCAGGTTGAGCGGTGCGGGTGCGGCGAGTTCGAAGCGGGCGTCGTTGCGCACCCATTGCACGAACTGCTGTGCGAGTTGCACATGCTCGCGAATGTGGTGCTGCAAGCCTTCGACGCCGTAGTGGCGGATGACGAACCACAACTTCAACGAGCGGAAGCGGCGTCCGAGTTGAATGTGCCAGTCGCGGTAGTCGATGACCGCGCCTGATTCGGTGGCCTGATTGCGGAGGTACTCGGGCAGGATGCTCAAGGTTTGAATCAGGGCCTTGCGATCGGCGACCCAGAAGCAACTGCAATCGAAGTTGGTGAACATCCATTTGTGCGGATTGAAGTTGTAGCTGTCGGCGAGTTCGACGCCGTTCTGCAAGTGGCGAAACTCCGGGCAGAGCATGGCGGTGCCTGACTTCGCGGCGTCCACGTGAAGCCAGAGATTGTGCTGGCGGCACACTTCGCCAATCGCGCTGATGGGGTCCATCGCGTCGGACGAGGTCGTGCCCACCGTAGCGCACACGAAAAATGGAGTCAGTCCGGCGCGGCGGTCCACTTCGATCTGACGTGCGAGAGCGTCGGGACGCATGGCGAGATTCTGATCGACTTCGATCTGCCGCAGGTTCTCAACGCCGATGCCGGCGATCATCGCCGCTTTTTCGAGAGAGGAATGCGTTTGGGTTGAAACGTAGGCGGTGAGGCGTCCATCGCATCCTTTTTTGTTGCTGCGGTAGTCGGTGGCACGCTCGCGAGCAGCCAGAAGCGCGGTGAGTGCGGCGGTGGAAGCTGTGTCCTGAATAACGCCGCCGCCTGTGTTCGTCGAAAGAAATTTCTCGGGCAGACCGAGCATGGAGACGAGCCAGTCCATTACGTGGGTTTCGAGTTCTGTGCAGGCGGGACTGGTGGACCATAGCATGCCCTGCACGCCCAGGCCGGAAGAGAGAAGGTCGCCGAGAATTCCCGGCCCCGAGGCGTTGCAGGGAAAGTACGCGAAGAAATTCGGTGACTGCCAATGGGTGACACCGGGCAAGATCAACTGCTCGACATCTTTCAGTAACGCATCAAACGATTCGCCTTGTGCGGGCGGATTGGTGGGAAGCGAGGCGCGGATCTCTCCCGGCTTCACTTGCGAGAGCACCGGAAAAGTCTCGACGCGAGCTTGATAGTCGGCGATCCAGTCGATCACGGCGTGGCCGTGGCGGCGGAATTCGTCAGGGGTCATGTGAAAGGATTTTTCGTCGGACACGTTTTCTCCAGATCAGGTCACTTCAGTTGTCCAAAGTACACGCGAGTTTTGTAATCGACCGCTACGCGTCCCTCGGCAGCATGAGCTTCGAAGAGTTGTTTCAACTCTCGCAGCATTGGCTCGTGCTTCGGATGCCCTGGGCCCGGCGCGTACGACGACGAAAGCAGACGGCCTTCAAGGCCGGCATAATCGAATTCCTGGCGCATGTCGAACGTGCGTTCCTGGTAAGGTGAGGGATCGAAGAATTCGTTAACCGCGTCGGTGGTTCGCTCGTGACGGATCTCTCCGTAGTCAGTGCCATAGGTAAGCACCAGTTGTTCGTATTCGCGAAGAAACGGCGTCGCATCTGTGACGCGTTCGTTCCATAGAAGAACGAGCCAGCCATTCGGTTTTAGAATTCGCACGAACTCTTGCCGCGCAGCGTTGCGATCGAACCAGTGTGCTGCCTGCGCGGCGGTGACAAAATCAACGCTTTGCTTTTCAATCGTGGTCTTTTCGGCGGATCCGGCGATGCTGGTGAACCTGGGAAATGCCGCCAGCAGGCGCTCGCCGGCCTGCCGCATATCGGCGTTGGGCTCGACGCCGAATACAGGGTTCCCATTTTCCAGAAAGTGGCGCGTCCAGATTCCGGTGCCGAAGGCAATGTCTGCGATGACGTGGTGCGGCGCGAGGCCACAATCACTCTGCAAAAGGGCCAAGGCCTCGGGAGGATAATTGGGCCTGTAACGGATATAGTTTTCTACGCGATCGGAAAAGCGGCTGGTGGCGTTGGAAGCAGGCATAAGCGAGGCACTCGGCACGATTTTTCATCTTGCCAGAAAGTCATTCTAACGGCAGGATAGAGATGTTGTCCCTCCCCGCTGGGTCCGCAGAGTTCGCCCGCCGGGTCTCCAGGCTGGAGTTTCGCGGCAGCGAAAAAAGTGAAGCGCTCCGGCCGCAGCCCAACATTATGAGAGTGGTCATAAAAGTCGGCACCAGTCTTATTGCTCCCGGCGGGCAGATCGATATCAACCTGCTGCGCGGCATGGTCGATCAATTCGATCTCTCTAAGAACGAATATTTGATCGTGACCTCGGGCGCGATCGCGGCGGGAATGTCGGGGCTCGCGCTGCAGAAACGTCCCAGCGATGTTCCCGGCATGCAGGCTTGTGCCGCCGTCGGGCAGAGCAAACTGATGCATACGTACGAACGCCTGTTCTTTGGGAAGAAAGTGGTGGCGCAATTACTGCTCTCGAGCGACGACTTCACTTCGCCAGTGCGCTATCGCAATCTGCAGAATGCCCTTGCCGAGTTGCTGGCGCTCGGCGTGGTGCCGATCGTGAATGAGAATGACAGCGTGTCCGTGCGGGAGTTGGAAGGTGCGTTCGGCGATAACGATGAATTGAGTTCGCTGCTGGCTACGGCGGTGAAGGCAGACTGGCTGCTGTTGCTGACGAACGTCGATGGATTCCTGGTTCCGAACGGGCGCAAGAAACCGCGCTTGCAGCGTGTGATTCGCAAACTTACACCTGAGCTTGAAGCGCAATGCAATGGGAAAAGTTCGCTGGGGCGCGGTGGCATGATCTCCAAATTGCGCGCGGCCAAGCTGGCGAGCGAGGGCGGAGTGCACGTGGCAATTGTGAATGGAAGGCATCCCAAGGCGATTGCCGCGGGCATGGAGCGTAAGATCGGTACATATTTTCCGCCGATGAAGGCGCGTTAGGAAAACGATAAAGGAAATGGCCGCCACTTTGACTACCGCCGCTTCGACGCAGGAAAAGTTGCTGCGGGCTCGTGCAGCATCGGCGCAGCTGGCGCTGCTTTCGACCAGTGAGAAGAACGCTTTGCTGCTGGCGATTGCAGATGCGATCGAGGCCAACGAGAAAAATATTCTAGCGGCGAATCGCAAGGACGTGGAGAACTCCGGGCCTGAAGGCGCGATGCGCGACCGGTTGCTGCTAACTTCAGCGCGGGTCAAGGACATGGCGCGGAGCGTGCGAGAGGTTGCGGCCCTGCCGGATCCCATTGGCGAAACCTTGGCGGAGTGGACGAAGGCGAACGGACTGCGGATTCGCAAGGTGCGTGTGCCGCTCGGCGTTGTGGGAATTATTTATGAATCACGTCCGAATGTGACGGTCGATACGGCGGTGCTGGCGCTGAAGACCGGGAACGCCATTGTTCTGCGCGGCGGGAAGGAAGCGGCCCAGAGCAATCAGCGTCTGGTGGAGATCATGACCGCGGTTTCGGGTGTGCCCGAGGGCGCGGTTGAATTGCTGGATTCAAGCACGCGGCAATCGGTGCAGGAGTTAATCAAGGCGCGCGGGTTGGTGGACGTCATCATTCCACGGGGCGGTGCTGGGCTCATCACGTTCGTTACCGAAAATTCCGCGGTGCCGGTGATTGAGACCGGGGCGGGGAATTGCCATATCTTCATCGACGAGACGGCCGATTTTGAAATGGCCGACGAGATCGTGATCAATGCGAAGACCCAGCGTCCGTCAGTGTGCAACGCCGCTGAGAAGTTGCTAGTGCATGAGCGGGTTGCGGCGGAATATGTTCCGCGCATCGTGAAGAAGTTGATCGATGCGGGCGTTGAAGTGCGCGGGGACGGCAAATCTCGCAGCCTCGCTGCCGGATTGCAGGTCGGTGCGGCGGTTGAGCAGGACTGGTACGAAGAATATCTGCGGCTGTGTCTGGCGGTGGCCGTGGTTGCTGATGTCGATGATGCGATCGCTCACATCAACCGTTACTCGACCAAGCACAGCGACTCGATCGTCACCCGCGATGAAGCGAACGCCCGCAAGTTTCTGCGGGGCGTGGACTCGGCTGCGGTCTACTGGAATGCCTCCACGCGATTCACTGATGGCGCGGAATTCGGCTTTGGCGCCGAGATGGGAATCAGTACGCAGAAGCTGCACTGCCGCGGGCCGTTCGCGCTCGCGGAGTTGACTTCGTCGAAGTACGAGATTATCGGCACCGGGCAAGTTCGATAATACTGATGCCGTAGGCATCGAGGAGTGTGGCGACCGGCATCCCGCAGGCTGTCCGTCGAAGTTACGAGCGCCGCCACACCGGTACCCGCATCACATCAAAGTGATGATCGTAAGTCCAAACCTCAAGACCAAGGCGCAGCGCTAATGCAGCAACGGTTGCATCGACCAACGTAATTCCTTGGTCGGGAAAATTTCGGACGGTGATCACTGCGCGCCCGTAGTCTTCAGAATCAGGATTGATGAAAGCGGCAGCGTCTAGGAACCCAATCCATTTGTGCGCGGCAGCAACGCCGAGGCGGTACAGTACGAGCGAGTACGCTTCTAATAATGTCGGATAGGCAATCACGACATCGCATCGCTCCGCGTCCAGCGTCTGGAGTTGCTGCCTCGCTTCTCGATGGTGTTGATCAGCTTCGTCCACCGCGGCGTACAACGGACCGGCGTCAGCCAGGACTGCACGTGTCACTTCTTGAGGCCCGTCAGGTACAGATCATGGTTGATGCTGACATCGCTCCGGCCGCTATTCCCCAGAGGCTCGAGTTTCAAGGGCCGGTAAGTTCGCAAAAAACCACGTTCCTGCAAATACTCGCGCAGCGCTACCTGAACGACGGCCGTCAATGCCGGGGGGACATGCTGAGCCTCAGTGTACTTCTCCACCGCCTCGGCAAGATCATCCGGCAATGTCACTGTCGCTCGCTTCATGAGAAGAGTATAGCACCAACTGGTGAAGTTGGTGAAGCTTGCATTAAAGGCGAATATTAGGCGAACAAATGACGCGTCCTCGTGGAGTCCTGGACGAGTTCGCTGCTGCAAACCAAATGACACGAAACACTTGATCTTTATACATTTCCTTCGTGCGCTTCGTGGTGAGGACTTCAAATTGAAGCCATACGCTGGGTCCACATTACGCGCGAGCGACGGGTACCTATGCTACCTTACTAACTTTCACCGTGGAGCCTGATGAAACTTCTCTTAGCCGCTATTTTTTCTTCAGCCCTATTCCTTTCGGGATCGTCTCCAACTGCAAGTGGTAATGCTTCGTCCTCGAATACGGCGTCCGCCATTTTCGGTTTTCGCGATGCGGGCGCCGAAAACGCGACCGAGTCGCGGTTTCTGGCGGTGCCTGATGCCAAGCTGGCGGCGGAGCATTTGCGCATTCTGACGCAAGCTCCGCACATGGCGGGGACTATCGAGGACAAGGCGACCGCCGACTACGTCGCGCAGAAATTCCGCGACGCGGGGCTTGAGACCGAGATCGTCGAATACAAGGTGTGGATGAACTATCCCACCGAGATCAGCGTTGATTTGACGGCGCCGGCCGGAGTGGAGATGCACGGGCCCACGCGTGAGCACGTGGACAATGATCCTTATCAGGACGATCCGCGCGTGGTCATGCCCTTCAACGGAATGTCGCCGTCGGGCGATGTCGAAGCCGACGTGGTCTATGCGAACTATGGAACGCCCGACGACTTCGAGAAACTGCAGAAATTGAAAATCGATGTGCGCGGCAAGATCGTGTTGGTCCGCTACGGGCAAAATTTTCGTGGTGTCAAAGTTTTCGTCGCACAGGAGCATGGAGCGGCGGGAGTGATCATCTATTCCGATCCCGCGGATGATGGGTGGAAGCGCGGCGACAAATATCCGGACGGCCCGTGGCGGCCCGACACCGGCGTGCAGCGGGGGTCCGTCGGTTACATGTTCGAGTTCCCGGGAGATCCGACGACCCCGGGCGTGGCGTCGGTGCCATCACTGCCGGAGTCGCAGCGCGTCGCTCCCGAGAAGTCGGCGCAGATCCCGACTATTCCCGTAACGCCTATGTCGTATCACGATGTGTGGCCGGTGCTGCAGCACCTGGGTGGCCCCGATACGCCGCGGGAGTGGCAGGGGGCTTTGCCGTTTACCTACCACGTCGGGCCGGGGCCGGCGAAGCTGAAGATGCACCTCAAGCAGGACTATCAGTTCCGCACGCTCTGGGACGTGATTGGACGGGTTCGCGGCGGTGCACTGCCGGTTGAGTGGGTGGTGGCTGGCAATCATCGGGACGCGTGGGTGTATGGCGCGGTCGATCCCAACAGCGGCACGGCAGCGATGCTGGAGGCTGTGCATGGGGTCGGCGAGCTGCTGAAGTCGGGGTGGAAGCCGAAGCGCACGTTGATCTTCGGAAGTTGGGATGGAGAAGAGGAAGGCCTGATGGGGTCCACCGAATGGGTGGAGCAGCACGAGTCGGAGCTGGCGAATGCGGCGGCATACTTCAATATGGATGTTGCTGTTTCAGGGCCGAAGTTCGGGGCGTCGGCGGTTCCGAGCCTGAAGCAGTTTCTGCGCGACGTGACCAAAGTTGTGCCCGCGGCGAAAGGTGGGACAGTTTACGAGGCGTGGCAGAAAGCGGCGCAACCGGATGCCCCGGCGACGCAGTCTCCGACGGAGGCGATTGGCGACAGCCGTCGCACACCGGTGGCGCAGGTGAAGGGCGATGTTCCGGTCGGAGACCTGGGCAGCGGTTCCGACTATACGGCGTTTTTGCAGCACATGGGAGTTCCGTCGAGCGATGTGAGTTCGAGCGGTCCGTATGGCGTGTACCACTCGGTGTTCGACAACTTTGCCTGGTTCAAGAAGTTTGGCGATCCTGACTTCGTGTATGAGCAGCAAATGGCGCGCGTGTTCGGGCTGCAGGCGGTGCGCATGTCGGACGCCGACGTGCTGCCTTATGACTACGAGGAATACGGGAAGGAGATTGCGGCTTATCTGGATGCGGCGCAGAAGCGGGCGCAGGATAAGTTCGGCGAACACGCGCTGGACTTCGGGCCCGTGAATGCGGCGGCTCATCACTTTGAGAGCGCGGGCGTAAAGATCCTGGCGAAGCAGAAGAATCCGCCGCAGGATGCAGCGCGCATGAATGCGGCATTGCGCGGGGCGGAGCGTGCGCTGCTGACGCCGCAGGGATTGCCACATCGTTCGTGGTTCCGGCATGTGATCTATGCGCCGGGCGAGTATACGGGTTACGCGGCGGTGGTGATTCCGGGAGTGAATGAGGCTCTGGACAAGGGCGACAGCGAGCGAGCCCGGGCGCAACTCGCGGCGCTGGCGACTGCGCTGGAACGGGCGGCGAAGACGCTGGAAGGATACCGATAGCAATGACGTCGAGTCATGTCTTGGGACACTTGCTGCACACTTTGCCGGCTTCGGCGGCGGCGACGTTTCTGGCATTGTTCCCGATTGTCGATCCGTTCGGCGGGATTCCTATCTTCTTCACTATGACTTCGAAATGGAGTTCGCAGGACCGGCGCCGAACGGCTTACAAAACCGGGTTGTGGGTGTTTGTCATCCTGGTGACGTTTCTCTTCTTCGGGGGATTTGTACTGCAGTTCTTCGGGATTTCTCTTCCAGTCATCAAGATTGCCGGTGGGCTGATCGTAGCGAATACCGCGTGGGGAATGGTGACCTCGCACTCGCGCATTACTCCGGCAGAGAGCGACGAAGCGGTGGAGAAGGAAGACATCTCGCTGACGCCGCTGGCGATGCCGTTGATGTCGGGACCGGGGGCGATTGGCGTGGTGATGGCGCTCGCCGCTCACGTGGAAAATGCGGCAGCGTATGCAGGAATGGTGATCGGCATCGGGGGAATTGCGCTCAGCGTGGCGCTGTTCTTCTGCATGGGCGGACCGCTGGTGCGGCGTTTGGGGCCGAGCGCAGTGGGAGCGATCAACAAGATCTTCGGCTTCCTGATTCTGGCGATTGCCGTCCAACTGGTGTGGAACGGGATTGCCGACTTCAAGAACTGATTTGGTCCAGATTTCCGGGGAACTTCGTCCATTCCGTTCGCGTATCAGAGACAGGTGCCTTTGCGCCCGCGAGGTGCTTCATGCCTGGAAGATCGCCTGTCCGGTTCAATGCTCTGTACAAAGCGCTGGTGCTTTGTCTTCTGCTGGTTCCGTTTTGCGCAGCCAAGGATTGGGAGTACGAGGAAACCCACAGCGATGCGCGTGATTTCTCTACTGGCGGTTACTTGCATGTGCGCTTGAGCGTGGGCGACTTGCATGTGAAGCGCGGAGATACCAACAAAATCAGCTTGCATTACACGATCAAGTCGAGTCGGGAGAAGAACGTGAAGGAAGCCACCGTCGACTTCGACGTTCGCGGGAACGATGCCACGATCGAGTTTCACTCGCCATCGAGCAGCAACACGCAGTTTGACGTGGAGATCGAAGTGCCGCAGAACACCAACCTGGATGCGCACGTGAAAGTCGGCGACGTGACAGTGGGCGACGTGCAGGGTGACAAAGACTTAAGCGTGGGCGTGGGCGATGTTCGCATCGGCAGCGAGCGCGCGGGATACCGGATTGTGAATGCGAGTACGGGGATTGGCGATGTGCATGGCGAGGGATACGGTGAGACCAGCGGTTGGCTGGGCAAGAAATTGAAGTATCACGGAGAAGGCAAATACGAACTGCGGGCGCATGTGGGAGTGGGCGATATTCACCTGGACGGAAAGTAGGGTCGAACGACGGGAAGTGGTTGCGGCAGCGATCAGGAATCGACGCGCGGTTGGTATTCCAAATTCTCAAAAATAATTTGTGAATAGCTCGAAAAGTTGAATTTTCGGCAGTTTCGTTTCGGGAAAATCCAGACTGTCGGGGTACCCCCCTCCCCCCACCCCCTCTGAAAGTTTTGCTGGGCGCGGGGTTTACAAAAATGGTCTGCAAAATCTTGAGCCTCCAGGGGTTAGAGGTCAAAATCTTGATAACAAAGAGTTTGCGGGCTTTTTGGCGGCAGTCCATGCTGCCGCTCACGCCTTGACCATCTTCTGCCTTCTCAGCAGCAGACCGCAAGGGCAGATGTCACATGCGCGTTGGTATTCTTGTGGAAATCGCGTGTCGGGAAGGGTACAGAGACTGCAAGACCTCTTCATCCCCGATAGCACTCAGACGATCAACGACGTGATAATGCTGACTGGCTTACGCCTGTTGAGATATGGAACATGGCCTTATTTTGTTTTGACGTGGACCACGTCGATACGCAACATCTGGCCTGCGAGGGGGTGGTCCACGACTCCTGGAATGACCTGCTGCCGATCCGGGGCGATCTTAGCATTGTCGATCTGCCGATCGTTCCCGTCGGCGACCCGGATGACAACGGTGGCACCAGCGGCCACAGCGATGGTTGCCTCAAAGTCCTCTTTGTAGATGGTGTGTCCGACCGAGGGATAGTGATTCAACCAATAGGTTCGTTTGGGTTCCGAGACTTCGATTCCCCACTGGGACCAATCTGCGGTGCTGACCGTGCCACCGACCTTGAAGTATGGGTGTGCGGGGTCCGGCGTATCGCCACCAGTGATCGTAGTGGGCTCGAAAATACCGCGAATGCGCAGCGTGACGTCGTACACGGTTCCAGGTTTTCCGCCAAAGGTGAATGATTGCTTGTGAAGCCGATCGTGGAGGCAGGTGTCAGGCTGGGGCGGGTATTGCGCAGTGCAATTGTCGTGCAAGAAGAACTGATCGAAGCCTGCAGCAACTTGCAGGAGTTCGTCTGACGGCGCTTGAGACGAGATGGCCGGAGCAGCGAAACTCATCTGTGCGGAATCAACCTTCCCTTGCGCGTAACCGAAAACTGCAAGGCAAAGAACAGCCAACGCTCTTCGGAGAAGCGGCGTTAAGCAGAGCCGTAGCCGCCTCAAGAGTAGCGTTCTGAATGTCGGCATAATCCCTCTGGGCATTGAAGACTGCCCCAGCGGCGCGCAATAGTAAAGGTCCATGGAACTGCGTTCGGTGGTTGGGGGGTATGGCACAACCCTGAGTGCGGAAAAATCCGACTAACAGTCATTGACCCTGAAGCACGGGTTTTGAGCGCTAGGGCTGATAGCGACTTAACTGACCCCCGCGTTAATGGCGGAGGTGTCCGTCAGGGAAATTCCGTAGTGCCGGCAGCAGGAATGCCCAGCCTTCGAAAACCACGAAGGCTGGGGCAGCCAGTTCTTTGTGTGAGTATCCGCAAGGTGCAGCTGGGCCAGCCCCCCATCGTTTTGGCTGTTGCGGTACAGGGACTGCAGGACTGGCGCTATGGCAGGCTGCGGATGAATGCGTTCATTTCACGTAGCACATCCGCCTCGTTCGATTGGAAAACGAAGTGACTTGCATTTGACAGTCGAACCACACGGGCGGAAGGTAAGCCGGTCTCGAATGCTCTTGCCTGTGCTCTACTCCAAAGTGCGTCGGTCGCCTCCGCCGCAGCACGCGCGACAAGGTCATCTTGAAAGGCCGGGCCCAGATTATGAGGGATGGCAAAGATCGCAAGTATTGGGCACCGAATGTTGGTGTACTTTTGCTCGCCTGCGACGATCGCCTGCTCGGCAACAGGGACCTGACCCGGTGCTTGCAAGGGTTCGGGCACAAATTGCATATCCCTTTGGTGCTCGCGCAAGGTTCTTTCAAGCTTTGGGAGAATCGTTAGCAGATCCTGGACTACTTGCTTCCGATTTTGCAGCTCCCTGCCCGGGATCAACTGCTCCAGCTTTCTTCGCAACTCCAGTGAGTCAAGTCCTAGATCTCCGCGTGAGCGGTCATAGAAAGCGTAGGAATAGCCAGCATCGAGATAGACGAGTCCAGCGATCTTTTCCGGATGCCGGGTTCCAATGGAGCTCAACTCCTCACCAGCAATGGAATGCCCCACTAAAACCGGTCGATTGAGCCCAAGGGAATCAACGATGGCCAGCACATCATCACCAAGACGATCGGCCGAGTAGTTCCCATTTGTGTCCGCAGGAACGCTGGAGGCACCAAATCCACGTCGTGTGATGCCATAGACATGGAAGGTCGCTGCAAGCTTGGGTGCGAAACTATCAAAGACGTGAGCCGTGTTTCCTAGGCCCGCCAATAAGACAAGAGGGCGTCCCGATCCCCCCCAATCGAGAACCTCCAGCTTGACATTGCTAGCTACAGTAATAAGCCGTGCGGTATGTGTAGACGAATCGCTCTTGCCTTCGTAGAAATTGTGGTGAGAGGTAGGAGCTGGCAGAAGAGCAGTTGCACTCGTCAAGGGCGTCGACCGGGAGGCGTCAGAATCGTCTTGTACTTGAGCTTTTGACAGGGGCGCAGCAGGCTGCACCTCCGAGAATAAAGGTTGTCCGAGCGAGGAAGAGCTTTCCTTCAGGGGTCCCCTCTCAGGACGCGGCGAGATCGCTCGCTGCTCTGATGGCATTCGTTCGACTGCCGCCCTTCTTGCTCGTTTGCCCGCTCGTCCCGGCGGCGCTGGCCGCGAAATGCCGCCAGCGTTCTGCTCCGCCGCCGTGACCGGTGTCGGGCTCGGCGCTTGAGTCTGCGGAGCATGCGAAGAACGAGACGATCCTGAGAAGTCGTCCTGCGTGCGGCCTCCCGGGCGCGATGCAACTTCCCGCTCGTCTGGCCTCGCCGCCGCGCCAGGCACAACCGATGAGGAACTCTCAAACTGCACTTTTGGAATCCGGACGCGAAGCACGTGGATCCAGCTGTAGCGGATGGCGAAGCAAGTTAGGCAAAAGACCGCCACAGTTAGGATCAGCCCGTGAACAACCGCAGTGGTTCGCGGCCGGAAAGGATCGAGAGTATAAAACGAAGGAATGCCGTCAGGCGCGGCGTGCTCGCCGCCCGAGGCGAACTCGTGCCAGAACTCCGGGCGCAGCGACCACTGCCGCAGCAGAGACAGGAACCCGTCCGCCAACAGTTTCACGCGGGCTGACCTCTCCGTGACTTGTTCGAAGATCGACTGCATCTCTTCGGCAAATCGCTTGCGAAATGCGGGGGGATGCAAGCGGAGCAGGCCTTGGTAGATGAAACGGAGCATCAGGCCCTCCTGGGCTTGGTAACCTGAAGGCGCAAGCGCGCCTCACGCACCACGCTGGCGAGGCGGGCGGTTTCTGCCGTCAGAACTCCACGGCCCAACGAACTCAGCCGATAATAGCGGCGACGTGGATCGTCGTCTCCGGGTCTCTGGCCAATCTCTTCGACCCACCGCCGCCGGATCAGCTTTTGCAGATTGTCGTAGAGCGTTCCCGGGCCCAGTTTGTACTTTCCTTCCGACTGCCGGGCCACGTCCTGCATGATCCCATAGCCGTGGAGGTCCCCGGCCGCAAGTGACAGCAAGATATGAAGCGCGGCCGGAGCAAGCGGCAAAGAATTGTTGGCGTCGTCCTTCATAACTCGGAGTACGTTATATCGAAGTCCGAGTGATATGTCAAGTAATGAACGCCTCGGTTGGCGAAAAAGTGCGCCGTGAAAAGGCGCTGGACTTCAGCGGGTGCAACTCCCGCCCGGGAACTGGTTCGCTCCACCCGGTAGCAATCGAAACGGCAGCGGAGGCAACGAAGCTGTCGGAGCTTTCGATGCAAAGGGTCGCTCTAGGCGACTCCGCGAGCGTGCAGGCCATAACACGAGTGAACGCTGAGCAGGCCCCGAAAAAACAATTGCAGGAGCCGACCTGACTTTTTCACAGGGAAGGCCGCTGACGATGGAGAGGGACGAGCGAACAAGCTCCATCGGACCTACCGGGGTAATGGCGATGGCATGTACGCATAGGAGACCAGACGCAACACGGGAAGCCCCAGCGGTGATCCTAATAAGGATCAACCGGCAGCTCGTGAGAGACAGGTCGGGCCGTGTGGGGTGGCGGAGAGGTCCGTAGTACCGAGGAAGCCGGGTAACTCCGGCGGAGGGAAGGGGCCTCTGTTAAAGACGGACGCAACAAGCAACAAAGGACATGGGGATTGACGATGAGTCTAGCCACCCCGAGTTGTGTTCAGAAGTTGCAGACGGCGTCACACGCTTCCTTACTTAACTCAGAAGGCGTGTGTCTTTTCCGAGAGCCGGATGCGGGAAATCTGCCTGTCCGGTTCGATGAGCGGTTGCAGCGATGCTAGTTGGCGTTCTAGCGGGGAAAGACCCGCCAGAGAAAATTGCCCAGTTGTCTCTGTAGTGATATCCGGCGGCGGAGCGGGTGACCAAACCGTCGAAAGCCCGGAGGTACAAGTCCCCGTCGGCTGGGTGGAAGCCTAGTCGGCTCCGACAAGGGGGGCGAGCAAGTCGACAGGTTGTAGCGAAGGCGAACCGTAGGTCAGCCCCGAAATGAACCCTCCCATGAGAATCGGAGTGTGGGAGATTGGAAGTGCCGAGACCCTCCGCTTAGGTCGAAGGCCAGCGTCATCGGTGAAGGAACTGGGTGTTAGCAGCCGAGGAAATTCCCGGGGTCCCAGAGGACGACATGTCGACACAGAACGACCAGCGAAAGCACGGAACCACTCGTGGGTTGCCTAGGCGTCAGAGACAGGAGCCATGACGCACAGCAATGGCAACGCGTATAAGCCGCTTTGCGGCGAAATCGAGTTGTGCCCGCGAGTGGGGCGGATGGGGTCGAATAAGTGAGGATGGATCGGGACAGAACAACCCGAACCGGAACGAGGACCCCTGGGGCAGAGCGGGCCGACCGCTCGAACGGAGGTGCTCCAATGCGCCGCGTCCCTCGACTCAGAACGAGGAGCAAGACGCGCACGGTGAGGAGCACGAAGGATGGAGGCAAACCGCACGACGCGAAGACCTCGTTGTCGACGGGAAGGCCCCGTCTGAACTTCCGGCCTTGAAGCCGTAGCGGAGAAAATCCGCCCTACGGAATTTTAGGGGGAGCGGTGGAGACGCCGGCATCATACGAAGCCCGGGCCGCGCCACCGCCCTACCCGGCGAACAGGAAATAGAACCAAGCCAAACCGGATTGAGGCGGGCCCTGCGAAAGCACCCCAACAGCCACCGGGAGGCTAAAGCCACTGCGCCTGTTCTCGACTCTACTCGCGATTTCAGTGCGCCGGGCTAAACCGGCATGAAGCAGGGGAGGAAGAAGCCTCACGAGAAAGGACTAGCGATCCACTCGGCCCCGAGTTTTGCGTAGGGCATCGCGAGGTGCACGACGAAGCGTAAACAGGGGAATAGGTGGGGTGGGTATTGAACTCCGAAAAGATGCAATCTGGACGCCGACGCTCTCGTAATGGCGGAAGGCAACATGAGTGGGAGCGATAGCGCGAGTTTCCGCTCAGTCTGGCGTAGTCGAAGACCCCACAGCACGCCTAGAAACTTCATGCACGAGAACCGGGAGACCTCGGAGACACCTGCGGATGAACCAAGCCGCAGGTCGGCGGGTGAAGGCCTAGGCCATACGGCCCGCGTGTACGTCTGCGAGGAGTCACACAGTGGCTTACTACCGATGAACCATTCGAACAAAGACACGAGAATGTCGGCGGAGAGTGGGGAGGGAAGGCCGCTGATCAAGGAGAACGTCAGTCAATCTAACACGTACCCGACGCAGAGCGGGAAGGGCGTGTCCCAAGGGTTGGCAGGCGTGCGGCAAGCAGCACGGGAACACAAGGAGATGAAGTTCACCACCTTGCTCCACCACTTGACTGTCGATCTACTTCGGGAAAGCTTTTACTCACTGAAGAGAAAAGCGGCACCGGGAGTGGACGGAGTCACGTGGCAGGAGTATGAGTCCGGCCTGGAGGACCGACTCGTCGACCTTCACGGACGGGTTCATCGTGGAGCGTATCGGGCACTGCCCTCGAGAAGAGTGTACATACAGAAAGAAGATGGGCGGCAACGTCCATTAGGGGTCGCGGCCCTGGAAGACAAGGTCGTCCAACAGGCCGTGGTCACTATCCTCAACCAGATTTACGAGGAAGACTTTCTGGGATTCTCGTACGGGTTTCGCCCGGGGCGTAGCCAGCATGATGCGCTGGATGCGCTGTCGTTCGCGCTGCTGAAGAAGAAGGTGAACTACATATTGGACGCGGACATCCGCGGCTTTTTCGATAACCTCGACAAGAGCTGGATGATCCAGTTCATGGAGCATCGCGTGGCCGATCCTCGCATACTGCGGCTCATTCGAAAATGGTTGAAGGCTGGAGTGATGGAGGAAGGCCAATGGTCGGAACCGCAAACGGGTACGCCGCAGGGCTCGGTGGTTTCACCGTTGCTCGCCAACGTGTACCTGCACTACAGTTTCGATCTCTGGGTAAACGTCTGGCGCCAGAAGTGGGCGCAAGGCGAGGTCGTGGTCATCAGATACGCCGATGACACGATTCTGGGATTTCAGTATCAGACGGACGCGGATCGCTTTCTAGAAAACTTGCAAGAGCGATTGGCCAAGTTTGGACTGGAGTTACACCCAGACAAGACGCGCCGGATCGAGTTCGGCAGGTTTGCCGAAGAAAACCGGAAACGTAGAGGAGAAGGGAAACCCGAGACGTTCGATTTCCTGGGCTTCCAACATATTAGTGGGAATAACAGGCTCGGGCGATTCACCGTGCGGCGCACGACGATCCGCAAGCGCATGCGAGCTAAGCTTCGAAACCTGAAGCAGGAGCTCCGCCGGCGCATGCATGATCCGGTGCCTGCAACGGGAGGATGGCTCCAATCGGTCGTGCGGGGTTACTTCAACTACTACGCGGTACCTGGGAACCTAGATAGCTTAGCCATCTTTCGGAAACGAGTGCGAGCGCTGTGGTGGCACAGTCTTCGTCGACGGAGCCAGCAGCGTCACTTCTCGTGGACCCGGATGATGGCGTTGGGCGAACGGTGGTTACCTCAACCGTGTGTGCTCCATCCCTATCCTGCAGTGCGCTTCGCCGCCAGTCATCCGAGATAAGAACCGGATGCGCTAACGAGCGCCCGTCCGGGTCCGTCCGGGGGGTATCACGCGAGTGATATCCCTACCGGGATCTCATTGACCTTGGAAATTTCTAGCCGTCCTCTCTTTTTTGCCAGTTTCGCCGCCGCTTGAGGTTGTCGGTGACATCCTTCCCGGTAGCGATGTCTTCCAACAATTGATCGAGTCGAGTCGCCGCGCTCCTTAGCACTTGCCCGTCGGAGTCGACGGCGGCCTTCAACATCTGATCGAGTCGGGCCGCCGCAGCCTTCAGCGTCCGCACTTCGTCATCCCTGACCGGCTTCTTCACAGCTTGCTCGTTCGCCCGCACCAGGCTCACGATGCGTTGCCGGAGATGGTCTTCCTTGTCTTTTTCGTTTTCGTTATTCATGGCCCGAGCAAGATGCAAAACACAGAAAACGGGACCGACCAGATGTCAATAGGTAACGAATCGCGACTACAGTGCGCCGGGCTAAACCGGCTTGAAGTAGAGGATGAAAGAGCCTTACGAGAAAGGAGTAGCGATCCGCTCGGCCTCGAGTCTTGCGCTGCTACCGCGAGGGACACAGCGAAGCGTAGACAGAGGATAGGCGGGGTGGGTATTCAGCTCCGAAAAGATGCAACCCGGACGCCGACGCCCTTGTAATGCGCGGAAGGCAACACGAACGGAGACGATAGCGCGAGTCGACGTTTGGTCCGGCGTAGTCGAAGACCCCAGACACGCCTAGAAACTTCAAGCACGAGAACCGGGAGACCTCGCAGACGCCTGCGGCAAAAGTGAGTTGCAGGACGGCGGGAGAAGGCTTAGGCCACACGGCCCGCATGTACGTCTGCGAGGAGTCGGACAGCGGCATAGTACCGATGAATCATTCGAACAACGACGGAAAGCACGTCGGCGGAGAGTGAGGAGGGAAGGCTGCTGATCAAGGAGAACACTCTCCCACTCGACACGTACCCGACATAGAGCGGGACTGCGCGTGTCCCACGGGTGGGCGAGTGTGCGGACAAGCAGCACGCTTGGCCGTTATTCATCTGCGATAAGAGCCGCATGCGCTAATGAGCGCTCGTGCGGATCCGCGCGGGGGGCGATCAGCAATGGTCGTCCCTACCGCGACCTTGTTGCCTGCGAGCGGGGTTAATCGTCTCGCGTTGGCGAAACAAAACTTCCCGACTACGCTTCTCGGTTCTGCCCTCATAGCATACTTGCATCTGAAACGCGGTGCTGGGATACTCCGTTCGTAGTCCCTCAATTTGGGAGGGGGGTACACATTGGACTGGAAGCAACACGGCGTGAAAATTGTGCGGGCCGGGGAACTTGATACCAACACACCGCAGAGCCCTGGAATGACACGGGCTGCTGCTATCACGAACGCGCGTACGGGGGCCAGCAAGTTGTGGGCTGGTACCGTCGTGGTTCAGCCGCACGCCAAAACCGCTCCGCACCATCATGGCGAACTGGAGACCGTGATCTACGTCGTGAGAGGCCGTGCCCGCATGCGCTGGGGTGATCGCTTAGAGTTCTGCGATGAGGCAGACCCGGGAGATTTCATTTACGTTCCGCCCTACGTCCCGCATCAGGAAATTAACGCGCGTCCAGATATGCCGTGTGAAGCGGTGATCGTCAGAAGCGGGCAGGATCCTGTGGTCGTGAATCTCGACATCCAGAGTCCAGAGCCTGTAAATGAGAGCGGTGACGAAAAGCCATTCCACCCTCGTCATTAGCGCCCCAGGCGGCAGACGAGTCGGCGACCGCACGCTGTGTTTGTTTGTAAAATCCTCGACGCTCATTGACCTCGTTCAAAACGTGAGTCGCCTGTTCCACAGAGGTATCGGAGACGGCGTCTCATCGACAGGTCAGTGAGCGTTATCGTTCAGCAGCTATTTCGGACGGCGAGAGGGGCTCACTCTCGGTTTCCTCAACTTTGTGCCTATTAGTTCTGACAGTTGCCCGCCAAGATGGCTCTCAACTCCAATGTTCATTCCGATCAGGAGAAGAATCCCATTATGGCCGTCCGATCAATGCCTTTGGCTATGACTGAACAAATCCCCTCGCGGAGATACGGTAAGGCCCGTTCCTCACAGACAAAACACAATTGCTTTATCTGCGACAAGCCGGTTGATATCAACGCCTCCAATGAGGAAGCCGCCGGCAAAGCCATGCACGGGGAGTGCTATGTTCTCAGGCAAATGCTGATGCAGTCGACCTCCCCCATAAACTGCCCGCGTGCTTAGCGGTGTAATTCGCCACACTGTCGCTCCATGATCATGCTCAAGGCCGCGTCATTGCAGAACGTTTCAAGACGCGAGGTGAAGGCAGCCCGTGCCTAGCGAAGCACTGCGAAATCTGGCCATTCCGCTACTGGCTGGCTTGAGCCCATCCGAGAAAGCGGACGTCTTAGCTCAGGCCCGAACTATAAAGGTCATGCCGAAAACGCCGGTTTGTACGGGCGGGTATGAGGCGGAACACCTTTTCGTCGTGGCGAGCGGAAGAGTCAAATACAGTCGGCTAGCAGTCAACGGGGACGAAATCGTCCTTCGCCTGTTCACGCCGGGTGAAACCTTCGGACTCGCCACTCTTCTACCGGACCCGCCGAACTATTTAGGCACAGCTGAGGCAGTGCTTGCGGGAGAGTTGCTCGTCTGGAATCACCGCCAGGCTTCTCAACTGTCTGATCGCTATCCTCAAATCAAGACGAACGGGTTACTCATTGCCCTTCAACTCCTGGGCACAATATCCGATCGACACGCTGACCTGTTCGAAGGCAAGGCGAATCTTCGTGTGGCACGGGCTCTGATTGACGTTGGCCGTCGAAGCGGCGGACTCCGTCCCCAGGGAATCGATGTGCAAATCACGAATGAACAATTAGGATCCTTGGCCGATGTCAGCAGGTTCACCGCCAGCCGCGTACTAAGCAGTTGGAGCAAGGCTGGGGTAGTCACCAAGGAGCGCAACGTAGTTCACATTCATTCCCCCGAAGGTCTTCTCTCCTGCTGACCGTCTGTTCCGCTAACCGGCCTCTATTGACCCATCTTAGTGCGCTATCGCAACGACGCTCGTAAGCGCAACGCCTATCCTGAATAAGTCGTAGGTAATAGGAAAGATTATGGATAGCAGCAATTTTAGTTCTGCAGGACCCGTGCGCATTCTTCTGGTGGACGACTACGAGCCTTTTCGGCGATATGTTCGGTCGTTACTGATGAAGCGGGCAGAATGGGTGGTCCTCTCGGAAGTCTCGGACGGCTTAGAAGCCGTTCAGAAAGCGGAAGAACTGCAACCTGACCTGATCCTGCTGGACATCGGCCTCCCGACGCTGAGTGGAATCGAGGCGGCCCGGAGAATCCGTAAGCTTTCTCCTGGCTCCAGAATATTATTCGTGAGCCAGGAATTGTCCGCTGATGTGGTGCGCGAAGCTCTTGCCACCGGCGCAGCTGGCTACGTCGTCAAGATGGATGCGCGAGGCGAGCTACTAATTGCAGTGGACGCCGTGCTTCGGGGCGGGCAGTTTGTGGGTAGGCGATTGGCGGACCAGGGCCCCAGAAGCGATAGCGTGTTCCCACCGCTTGAGCGCAACCCGGAAGTCGCTCGCCGCCACGAGGCGGGGTTCTATTCTGGGGATGCCAGTCTTTTGGATGACATCACTCGGTTCATCGGGACCGCCCTCAGGGCTGGGAATGCAGCGATCGTCATCGCGACCGAGTCACACCGCAGCAGCCTTCTTCCAAGATTGCAGGCTTATGGCTTGGATACTGCTGCCGCGATTGAGCAGGGGAGATACATCTCGTTGGATGCTGCTGACACGATCTCGAAGTTCATGCTAAATGGCATGCCAGAGCCAGTTCGATTCTTGAGACTCTTGGGTGGTGTCATTACGACAGCGGCTGAGGCTATGAGGGGTGAACAAACCCGCGTTGCGGTTTTCGGAGAATGTGTGCATCTCCTGTGGGCACAAGGGAACGCAGAGGCAGCGATTCAGGTCGAAAAACTCGGCAATCAGCTAGCCAAGGCATACGACTTGGATATTCTCTGCGGCTATTGTCTGGGTAGCGTTCAAGGCGGGATGGACAGCCAAATCTTCCAACGAATCTGTGCAGAACATTCGGCCGTTCACTCCGAGTGAAAAACGGCTGAATCGCTGCCGATAATTGCGCTGAAGCAACGACAATGACCGCGTCAACCCCTATGCTCGTATACAGTTGGCTCGATCACGAGCCTAATCAGTTTCTGTCGAGAGAATTGAACAATGAAACAATTGGATAAAGACCAGGCCGCTTTCTGGCCAAGCACAGAACAGATGGAAAGACTTCGGAGGGAGCTCCGAAGAGGAATAATGCGCGAAGAACTCGAATCCACATTGCGACTGCGAGCAGTGAGCCACCTCATTCAGGCACTCAATGTGGATCTTGAAGGCTTTCGTCGGTTCTGGGTCCTGCCGCTCTTGGAGGCAGGTGCAAGCCTGGAGATCGCATTGGCCTGTATCGCTCAATCCCGCTTCCAGCCAAATTGAGGCTTGTAGAAGCGCCTGGCGCAGTGTAGCGACACCTGGCGAAAGTAGTTCGATGGCTGCCTACCCGAGAGACTCTCCAGGGCTTTGATAGTCGATTGCCCGCTTGATTACAGGAAAAACAAAAATGCATTTTGCGAAAACGTCGGGCGTGCGCCCGATCGGCTAAGGAGATAAAAAATGGGGAGAATGAGATGAAAGACGCGACCGTTGGGCTCGGTCCGCACGAACGACTTGGTCCGCGCGAGCAGCAGATGGTTGAACTGCTTTTGCAAGGTTGTGACAACGCCGAAATCGCCGCCCAACTCAAGATGGCATTGCGAACTGTAAAAGCCCATTTCAACCGGTTGTTTCTTCGTTTTGGAATTACTGGCGGTATCAAGCGAGTGAAACTCGCTACCTTGTTGTATAGGAGGCAAGCATGTCTGAAATTGGACGCTACGGGAACCGTGTCCCAAGTGAACGAGAATACCGAGTCATCGAACTCGTTGCCGAAGGCCTGAAGAACAAAGAAGTGGCCGAGGCCATCGGAACGACGGAACACGTCGTGAAGAATTATCTGAGAGTCATTTACGACAAGCTCGGGCTCTGGAACCGGGTAGAGCTTGCCCTGTGGTTTGAATCTCGGCGCGATGCTTCCGTCATGGTCATCCAGTAACACTTCTCCGTTGGGTCAAGATGAAACCGGCACTGTCCCCAGCAGCCCCGGGCTCAGCCGTGTTTTTGCTGTCTCAGGGCGTAGCCGCGCAGATGTGTCGCAGCTATCTCCTCTCATGGTTTCGCTAAAGCACAGCACAACCTGGTGCATTCGAGAGGAACGGGCGAGCGTGCGTTCCGTTTTCCGAACAGGAATGAAGTATGGCTTGACATGGTCGCCCACTCTGATAACGTGATGCCTCCCCCCGGCAGCGGTTCATTTCTGTTTCGAGGAAGCCATGACATCAGGCAGCGTTGTGCCTCCGCGACCCTACGACCCAGCCGATCCTAAACCCACAACCTTCCCGCAGGTGCTGCGCGACGAAATTGATCGTGTACAGAGCTCACGCGATAAGCGAGGGGTTGGCACGAAGGACTGCGCCAACAACTTGACTGGCTTGGCATTTTCTGGCGGCGGGATCCGCAGTGCGACGTTCAACCTGGGAATCCTGCAGGCGCTGGCGGAAAAAGGGCTGCTACGCAAGTTTGATTACCTGTCCACGGTTTCGGGTGGCGGCTACATTGGGTCGTGGCTGGCGGCGTTTATCCGGCGACTGACGAGAGAACCGGATTTTTCTATCGCGAAAGTAGAAAAGGCGCTGAGCCCGCACAAGTACGAGACGGAGCGGCGCGCCGAACCGTCGGTGTTTCACTGGCTGCGGCTGTACAGCAATTATCTAACGCCCAACAAGAGCGTGATCTCCGGGGACACGTGGGCGATGCTGGGCACGTGGATGCGCAATGTGTTGCTCAACCAGACCATTCTGGCGCTGATGTTCATGAGCGCGTTCGTGCTATGCCAGAGCGCGCTGTTGCCACTGGTGCTGGGGAACAACGACGGCACCGCATTCCTGATCGTGGGCGGGCTGGTACTTCTCGCGGCGTCGATATCGATGGCCATCAATGTAACGCAGGAGGGGGAGGCGACCACAATCCTGGAGACGCCGTTCCAGAGGGTTAAGGTGACGGCGACGGTGCTGCTGCCGATCGTGCTGTCGTGCATTTTGCTGAATTGCGGATTGTGGCGGACCGAATTTACGGCGGAGTCGGTGTGGGTGTGGATGGGATGCGGCGCAGCATTTTATCTTGTGGCGTGGGGTGTGGTGGCGATTATGGCCGGACTCCGACGGCTATGGCGCAAGAATCGCGGCAAGCCGAAGAAGGCGATGGTTTCGGTTCCCGCGCTGGTGGTCTTCTCGCCATTGGCTGGCGCGGCGGGTGGGTGCCTGTTCCGGGCCTACGCGTTGCAGTTGAGCCACCTGCCTTCCTGGACGGCCATTAGTTGGGTGGTAGTCGTTTTCGGAAGCGGCGTGGTGATGGTGATCATTTTGATTGTGGGAACGTTGCACGTGGGACTGGTGGGCCGCGGGTCGATGGACCTGGTGCGGGAGTGGTGGGCGCGACTGGGCGGATATTTGACGCTGATGACGCTGGGGTGGCTGCTTCTGGCCGGAACCTGCGCCTTTGGACCACTGGCCGTGCGCTGGGGATTATTCGAATTGAAAGGGTGGTCGATCAGCGCTGTCCTGTTGTGGGTACTGCACAACTACTTGGGGCTGAAAGCGGCCAGCAGCGCCCGAACCGCCGGGGTTGCGACGAGCGTCGCAAAGGCGAAGGCTAATCAGGAAGTGAACCTTTGCCAGGATGGGGAAGAGAATCCTTCGCGGATCATGGCCGCGCTCAAGTCGCCGCGCTTCTTAGACCCATTGGCGAAGGCGGCTCCGTACGTTTTCATCGTTGGCTTGGTGCTGCTGCTGAGTACGGCGGTGCAGGTGGCGACCGGACTGGTATTTAGTGTTGGCGACACTGCCGAAGTGTGGAAGTTCAATACTGGAATGGACTGGCATGCCCTGTCGGATGACTATTGGAGAGTGCTGGAAATGGGGTCCCCGGTGTGGCTGGCGGGGCTGGGAGCGATCTTTTTTCTGGCGGGACTGGGCCTGTCGTGGCGGGTGGATGTAAACGAATTTTCGCTGCATCACTTTTATCGCAACCGGCTAGTGCGCTGCTATCTGGGAGCGTCGAATCCCGATCGCAAGCCGGAGCCGTTCACGGGTTTCGATCCTGCGGACGATGTGCCGCTGAGCGATTTTTCGGATGACTACCCTGGGCCTTATCCAATTCTGAACGCGGCTTTGAATATTACGGGCGGCGAGGAACTGGGATACGCCACGCGGCGGGCAAAGTCATTCGCATTCACGCCGTTGTATGCGGGCTACGAACTGGGGGCTTCGGGGAAAGGGAACGGACGGTTCACCTGTGATAACGGCTTCCTGCCAAGCTTTTCGAGAACCGTGCAGGGACGGGCAGCGGGGGGCGTTGCAAAACTGGGAAGCGAGTGCGGAATTTCGCTGGGGACCGCAATGGCGATCTCGGGCGCGGCCGCGAGTCCGAATATGGGCTACTTTACGACTCCGGCTACGGCGTTTTATATGGCGCTATTCGACGTGCGTCTGGGATGGTGGATGGGGAATCCACGGTACCAAAAGAACTGGGCGAGCCTGGGGCCGCCGCTGGGATTGGGATATTTGCTTTCGGAGGTGCTGGGCCAGAGCGATCAGCAAAAGGGATATGTATATCTTTCCGATGGCGGGCACTTCGAGAACCTGGCGGTGTATGAGTTGATCCGGCGGCGGTGCCGGTTGATCGTCGCTTGCGACGCGGATTGCGATCCGCAGTACGATTTTGACAATCTGCTGAGCCTGATCGAGAAGGCGCGCACGGATTTTGGGGTGCGCATCGAGATCAATTGCGAGCCAATCCGGCCCGTCGTCGGCCAGCGTGAGAGTGGAGTTAACCACGTTACTGGAACTATCTACTATGACGTCAACAACCTTCACGATACGGGGACGTTGATCTTCATCAAGGCGAGCATGCCGACGAAGGACGGAGTGCCGGGACGGACCCCGGTGGAGCGAAAGCTGCCGGATGATGTTTGGCATTACTGGAAGGTGAATCCGACGTTTCCGCACCAGAGCACGGCGGACCAGTGGTTCGACGAACTGCAATTCGAGAGCTATCGGGCGCTGGGGGAGCACATTGGGCGAGATGCATCGCGGGAGATTGCCAAGGCGATGGAGGATCTGCTGACGTGAGAGAAACGCCTTTTGGCACTGGATTATTCAGCGAGCGGCAGCGCCGCCAAAGTTCACCGTTCGTGCAGCCACACTAAACCCTAGATTTCTCTCTGAAACTTGTGGGCGAGATTCCGGTCGGAAGCCCGCCCGCCAGCGCGGGCTTCCACGGGATTGAGTTAGTCGGCCGAAGGCGGCAGGGTTAAAGGCGCGGCCAGCGTGAACGTCAACGCTGATTCGGCCGGGTATTCGATCTGCTTGTTTCCGGTTGCGGATCCTCCGATGAATCCGGCGCCAGCTCCGACCAGAGCTCCAATGGCTGCGCCTTTGCCTCCGCCGGCGATCCCGCCGATCAAAGCGCCGCCCGCTGCGCCTCCCCCGGTTGCGACTGCGGTTCGCTTACCCTTGCCCTTGACCGTGCTGTCAAGCGTGGCGGTCTTGATCGGATAGGTATGTCCTCCAACCGTGATGCTCGTAAGGGCGAGGATGAGTTCGCCTTCACCCTTGACTTTGCCTTTCGCTTTGGCGGAGACCACCGTGCCACTGGCGGTCGATCCTGCGGTCAAGGCGCTTTTTCCCTGCACGCTCACTGGTTGCGCCAGGGTCGCGAGAAATGTCTGGCCGGATTGGCTGGTCTTCGATCCCAGTGCCTGGCCCAGTTTGATCGTCAGGGCCGTACCAGCAGGGACGACGATCGGTTGAGGCTTAGGTGCCTCGACAGGAGGGGGAGCGGGCTGAGATGCCATCGGTTGGGATGCCATGGGCTGGCTCGACATTGGCTGGGATGCCACAGCCTGGGGATCGACGGCGGTCTGGTCGTCGACGCCGGTCGCTCCGGGTTCGTCCTTAGCGATCTGCTCCAACTTCTGTTGAGCCGCCGGAGTCGCGACCTTGCCGGTCAGCGTGACCTTTCCGTCTTTCGACTCGACGGTGATGGCGGCGTCCCGAGTATCGGGATCGGCAGCAACTTTGGTTTGAATATCCTTTTGAATCTGCTCGTCGTTGGGACGCTTCGAGCAGGCGATCGTGATGAGCAACAGGATAACGGAGATCGAGATTGCCAGGCGCTTATGCATGGGTCCTCCTCTGGAAAATGTGATCTTTCAAGGTGCGCCGACTGTTCTGTGATGTGTCGATTGAGCAGATTGACGCACTTTGGTCTTCGCGTACCGATAATTTCTGGTTTGATGATTCCACGCGGCTTAACCGTCGACGGGAATGACGAATCAGAGGCCAGCCGACAGAAAGATATTCCGCACTTCCTACAGATACCGGACTAATGCTGCAACTTCGACTGGCAGAACTTACAGTGGGACTTTGGGATGAGAAAACAGAGACGGAAGGAGCGCAGGTCACACGTTTCAACCACGATCGACCGAACTGGAGCGACCAGTTCATGTGATAGCCGAGCTACGCTCGGCGGACAGCCGAAGGCGGCTGTCCCCACATAAACATTGCTACTGAAGCACTGCTGCTATTTCAGAGAAACTAGCTTTTCGACCAATTCCGAATAATCTTTCTTTTCGATGCCGTGGACTTGCTTGTTATATTCGTCGACTTTCGACGAATAGTTCATGGAACAGAATTTCGGTCCGCACATGGAGCAGAAGGCGGCCTCCTTGTAGAAGTCGTCTGGCAAGGTTTCGTCGTGCATGGAGCGGGCGGTTTCGGGGTCGAGGGAGAGGGCGAACTGCTTTTCCCAATCGAATTTGTAGCGAGCGTAGCTAAGGGCGTCGTCACGGTCGCGGGCGCCGGGACGTTGGCGGGCGATGTCGGCGGCGTGGGCGGAAATCTTGTAAGCGATGATTCCGTCTTTCACGTCTTTTTCATTCGGTAACCCGAGGTGCTCTTTCGGGGTGACGTAGCAAAGCATGGCGGCACCGTACCATCCGATCATAGCGGCGCCGATGGCGCTGGTGATGTGGTCGTAGCCGGGAGCTATGTCGGTGACCAGCGGGCCGAGGGTGTAGAACGGAGCCTCGTAACAGAGCTCGACTTCTTTTTCGACCTGCTCCTTGATCTTGTCCATGGAGACGTGGCCGGGGCCTTCGATCATGACTTGCACGTCGTGCTCCCAGGCTTTCTTGGTGAGTTCGCCTAAAGTTTTCAGTTCGGCGAACTGGGCTTCATCGCTGGCGTCGGCGACGCAGCCGGGACGAAGGCCATCGCCAAGGGAGAAGCTGACGTCGTACTTTTTGCAGATCTTGATGATGTCGTCGAAGTGCTCGTAGAGGAAATTCTGTTTGTGGTTGTAGGCCATCCACTGAGCGAGGATGGCGCCGCCGCGGCTGACAATGCCGGTGATGCGCTTGGAGATCAACGGCAGATATTGGATCAACACGCCGGCATGAATCGTCATGTAATCGACGCCTTGCGCGGCTTGCTCTTCGATGACTTCGAGCATGACAGCGGCGTTGAGGTCCTCGACGCGCTTGACGCGGGCGATGGCTTCGTAGATCGGAACGGTGCCGATGGGCACCGGCGAGTGGCGGAGGATAGCTTCGCGAATGTCGTGGATGTTGCCGCCGGTGGAGAGGTCCATGACAGTGTCAGCGCCATAGTGGACGGCGGTGTGAAGCTTCTTGAGTTCTTCGTTCACTTCCGAGGTGACGGCCGAGTTTCCGATGTTGGCGTTGATCTTGCAGAGGCTGGCAACGCCAATCGCCATGGGCTCGAGCTCGGGATGGTTGATATTGGCGGGGATGATCATGCGGCCACGGGCGACCTCGTCGCGGACGAGCTCGCGGGTGAGCTTTTCCTTGTGAGCGATGAAGTCCATTTCTTCGGTGATGAGACCCTGGCGCGCGTAGTGCATCTGGGAGAAGTTCCCGGTGGTGTTTTCCCTCTTGCGGCGGGCAATCCAGTCTGCGCGCGGTTGGGGGACGGTGTAGCCGTTATTGCCGGTGCCATTGGAAGTCATGGGAGCCCCAGAGTTAGAAATTCGGTAAGCATCGATTATAACCGCGTTGGGGTTCGTAGAGCTGGGGAGGAAGGCTTTCACCACGGAGGACACTGAGGACACAGAGGATGCCAGTCAGATTTCCTGGTGGAATTGGAGGATGTAACCGTCGTTATCGAGCTGAGGATGGGCACAAGGGAATTGAGCTGCATGGGCGCGACTTAACAAAACAATCTCAGTTTGTTTCTTCAGGTCAAATCCCAGGGGCAGGCCAAGATTCTTGCCCACGGCTGAGAGTGGAGCATAGAATCGCACGTTGCTGTGATCCGCTTGTTTCTTAAGGAGAATTTTGTTTATGCAATTCATGCGCCTGGTGCTGGCCTTCGTCCTGATTTTGACCGCCAGCAGTTTCTCGCAATCTGCCGCTTCCGCCAAGCCTGGTCCGGGATTCAGTATCGACAATATCGACAAGAACGTCGACCCGTGCGTGGATTTTTATCAGTACGCGTGCGGGAACTGGATCAAGAATTCGGAGATCCCGGCGGACCGGCCCTCGTGGCAGAGTTTTTCGGAACTCAACGAAAGCAATCTCGCAGTCGAGAAGCAAATTTTAGAGAAGGCAGCGGCGGGAGGCGCGGGACGCAACGCCATCGATCAGAAGATTGGCGATTTGTACGGGTCGTGCATCGATGAGAAGGCAGCGAACGCGAAAGGGATTGCGCCGCTCAAGCCGGAACTGGCTCGGATTGCGGCGGTGAAGGACAAGGGCGCGCTGATTGAAGAGATCGCCCACATTCATTTGATCGGGCCGAATCCGCTATTCAATTTTTATTCGGCGTCGGACCTGCACAACGCGGATCAGGTGATCGCTTACATCGGGCAGGGCGGGTTGTCGCTGCCGGATCGCGACTACTACATCAAGGACGATGCCGACAAAGTCGAGATGCGGAAGCATCTGGCGGAGTATGTGACGCAGGTATTTACGCTGGCGGGCCAGACGCCGCAACAGGCGACGAGTTCTGCGCAGACTGTACTCATGATCGAAACCTTGCTGGCGGCGAATTCGATGGACCGCACCAAGATGCGAGATCCGAAGAACCGGGATCATAAGATGACGCGCGAAGAAGTGGTCGCGATGGCGCCGGAGTTCTCGTTCAATCGCTACTTCGTCGCCGTTGGTGCGCCCAACTTCACCGCGATGAATGTTACCAATCCTGATTTCTTCCGTCAGGTCAACGGAGTGGTTGCGGCGCTGCCGCTGGATTCGTTGAAGACCTATGTGAGTTGGCATGTGTTACGAGGTGCTGCTCCGTGGTTGTCGCAGCCATTTGTGGATGCGAACTTCAAGATGCGACAGGCGCTGACCGGGCAGAAGCAGATTCAGGACCGTTGGAAACGCTGCGTCGATCTGGTGGACGGATCGCTGGGGGAAGCGTTGGGTCAACGATACGTCGAGGCAACATTCGGCGCGGATGGCAAGCAGCGCATGCTCAAGATGGTGGATGCTCTGGAAAAATCGCTGGATTCGGACATCCAAGGGCTGTCGTGGATGTCGGACGATACCAAGAAGCAAGCGAAGGTGAAGCTGGAGGCGATCCGCAACAAGATCGGATATCCCGACGAGTATCGCGACTATAGTTCGGTGGCGATCAAGGCAGACGACCTGATCGGGAATGTGGAGCGGGCCAATGAATTCGAATCCAAGCGGCAGATTGCGAAGATCGACAAGCCGCTCGACCGGAAAGAATGGGGCATGACTCCGCCGGAGGTGAATGCGTACTACAGCGGGTCG
Organism: uncultured Acidobacteriaceae bacterium; assembly: GCA_963722365.1. Classification (GTDB taxonomy): domain Bacteria; phylum Acidobacteriota; class Terriglobia; order Terriglobales; family Acidobacteriaceae; genus Sulfotelmatobacter. The sequence goes on along the minus strand of CAVRLM010000007.1, from coordinate 87,204 downwards.
TTTAACGAGATTGTGTTTCCCGCAGGCATTTTGCAGCCGCCCTTTTTCGATAAGTCGATGGACGATGCGGTGAACTTCGGCGGGATCGGGCTAGTGATTGGGCACGAGCTCACGCATGGATTTGACGATCAGGGACGCAAGTTTGATCCGACGGGGAATCTCCGAGACTGGTGGACGGAGCAGGATGGGAAAGAGTTCGAGAAGCGGGTGAGCTGTGTGGCGGATGAATATTCGAACTTCGTGGCTGTCGACAACATGAAGCTGAACGGGCGGCTGACGTTAGGCGAGAATACGGCCGATAACGGAGGGGCGCGGATCGCGCTCGCAGCGCTGGAGCGCATGATTGCCGAGGACAAGACGGGGAAGGAAGGGCAGAGCATCGACGGCTTCACGCCGGAGCAGAGGTTCTTCCTGGGCTTCGGCCGGGTGTGGTGTGAGAAGCAGCGGCCGGAATATTTGCGCATGCAGGTCAGCACCAATCCACACTCGCCGGGAAAGTACCGGGTGAACGGCGTGGTGCAGAACATGCCGGAATTTCAAAAGGCGTGGAACTGCAAGGCGGGACAGCCAATGGTGGCAGAGAACGCTTGTCACGTGTGGTGAAGATCAGGCCTTCACATCGACCAGGCTCTGCAACATCTGGTCGGCAGTCTTGAGGGTGGCGAGGTTGGCGGAGAACGAGGCTTGCGCGGACATGAGCGCAACCATTTCCACACTGAGATCGACCACGTCGAGGCTGCTGCCGTCCGGTGAGGGTGCGCCCGCGCTGGCGATCTTCGCGGTGGTTGCGTTGAGTTGAGTCTCGGCCTGCTGCAGTCCTTGCAGGGCAATGGCTGAGGGATCCATGTATTTGCTATCGGCAGGTTGCCACGCGGACTTGAATTCCTTTTGGGCCTGACGCTGGGGATTCGTCGTTACATTGGTACTCCGCGGAAAGGGCTGCGCAGGTTACTCAACCTGCAGCCGTGGCCGCTCCGGCGCAGCTGGTGCAGGCCAGTTGCATCAGCTACGCGCCTGACGGCGTTAGAGTTCAGGTGTGACCAGGACGGTTTTGAATCCGGCGGCAGCGCAGGCGTCGAGCACGCGCGCCACTTGACCGAACGGCAGTTGGCCGTCCGCTTTGATTAGAGCGGTCTTATCGTTGGTGTTCGGCAACATCGCGCTCAGCGTGCTTTGCAGTGTGGCGAAAGGAACCTGCTGGTTGTCGATTTTGATCGCAGGGAAATTCTGATCGGAAGGGGACGCCTGCACGCTGACCGACTCCGAACCAACGGGCTGACGAAGCGATACTAGCAATCCTCGCGGTGCCACTATTCCTCCTTGCGCCGACACAGGTTGAGATGTCAACAGCACCGGAGTGTCGAACATTGCTTTCCGGCCAGCTTCGACAGCTCGCTCCACATTCGCAAATGGAGTGCGCGCGTCGGCTTTGATGTAGAGCTTTTGTTCGCGGTTGCGAGGGCGGCTCTTCATTGCGTCGGCAAGGGATGCGGGGTCAACGGGGTTGATTCCGAAGTACACTCTGCCGTCGGCGGTGATGGCGACGATCCAAGCGTCTTCGTTGTCGGCGGCGGGCATGGGGAGGGCGTTGGCGGTTGGGGCTAGTTGCACGCTGACGCCTTGTTGTAGCTGCTGAGCGGTTGAGTTAGCGGCGAATTGTGTGGTCGCGAGTACAGCGACGGCCACGACGAAGAGTGTCGATATTCTCAGAGTCTTTTTTGCATGCGAATTCATATGACTTCTCCTGTTGGGCAGTTGCCCTCAGGGGCTAAGCCCAGGTTCATGTGAGTTTCAGGTGGCCGGACTGAAGCCGGGCCGTTCCCAAAACCGCGTCTTGTGGGTCGGCTGAAGGCGCACCTTCCCGGATCAATCCCTGATAGTGCGGGGGAAGGCGGGCGCTTCTCGGTTGATTTGGGCGTCGGCCGCGTGCGAGGCCGGGACGGCCTCGCGACAGCCGGCGGAACCCTTCGGCTCGCTCGGGACAGGCAGCCGGCGTTACGGCTTTGCTCCTCCGAGCGACGCGGTGGCTAACGTTCCGCCTAAGCCCATGGTTTCTACCGCGGACGAGGGAACGATCACCATCGCACCTTTTTCTTTCACGGCTTCGTAGAGCATGTTCATGGCGCGGAGGTGCAAGGCGATAGGATTTTCGGCGTACGCGGCGGCAGCTTGCACAAAGCTGTTGGAGATTTCGTTTTCGGCTTGGCCGAGGATGATGCGGGCCTGACGCTCGCGCTGGGCTTGGGCCTGGCGCGACATGGCATCTTCGAGACCCGATGGGATTTTAACGTCGCGGATTTCCACCGATTGCACGGTGATTCCCCAGGGATTGGTTTTCTCGTCGAGGATGCGTTGGAGTTCACGGCCCATGGTTTCGCGCTCGGTGATCATCTGCGCCAGTTCGTGGCGGCCGATCGATTCGCGGAGAGCGGTTTGCGCACTCATGTTGATTGCGTCGATGAAGTTTTCGACTTCAAGGATCGATTTCTCTGCGTTCCAGACCATCCAGAAAACGATGGCGTCGACGTTCACGGGAACAGTGTCGCGGGTGAGCGTGGATTCGGCGGAGACGCTGGCCACGCGGACGCGCTGGTCCACGTAGGGGCTGAGGGTCTCGAAGACAGGGATGATGTGGCACATGCCGGGGCCACGGAGGCCGACGTAGCGTCCCAGGCGCAGGACTGCAACCTTTTCCCACTGGCTGCACGACCTTGATCGCGAATAGAAAGTAGAGGCCGACCAGCGCTCCAATGATGGCCGGGCGCGGGATGGTGAATGACCCGAGTCAACGCGAGGCCAATCACGAGGCTGATTACGAAGAGCAAGCGGGCGATGCCACTGACTTCCTGTATTCGGATTCTTGCCATGACGACTATCTCCTTTTGGGCAACAAGTCGCGCAGACGATCGATCAGATCCTCAAGGGCGAACCCGGCGGCGCCTGCGCGGGCCGCGAATTCTCCAGCCATCTGGCCGAGCTGACGTTCACGCTCGGCAGAATTCTTTTCCAGCTTCTTGTTCGAAATGAAAGTTCCGGTGCCTTGATGAGTTTCGAGCAGGCCGCCGAGCTCGAGTTCGCGATAGGCGCGCATGACGGTGTTGGGATTGATCTCAAGGTCGACGGCCAGTTGACGGACGGTAGGTAGTTGATCGCCGGCGGCGAGTGATCCGGATGCGATTCCGCTGCGCACCTGGTCGATGAGCTGGCGGTAGACAGGGACGCCGCTGTGCAGGTCGATCGAAAATCGTGGCGCCGCGGGAGTGTTATTCCTTCCCATGTGTGTCAGTGTACTACAATACTAGTACATTAAGTCAAGCGAAATCTTCAACGGATGAAATTTTCAACCACAAAGGTCACGAAGGTTCACGAAGGAAAACCTTGCGGTGGGACGCTCTTTCAATAGGCTGCTACGCTTTTGAGACTTTGAATCCTTTGCGGCGTTGTTCGCTGTAGCGGTGCAGGGCGTCGAGGACGATGGGGTAGGCTTCTCCGGGCGGAAGGATCTCGTCGACCTCGACGGCTTTTCCTTCGAGCTGTTTGTAATCCTGAAAGAATCTGCGCAGCATGAGGAGGCGGTGGGATGGCATGGCGGCGGCTTCGCGGTAGGAATTGAACTCGGGATCCTCGGTCGCGACCGCGATAATCTTGTGATCTTGTTTGCCGGCGTCGATCATGGTCATCAGGCCGATGGCGCGAGCGTGGATGATGGTCAGGGGGACGACCGCTTCCTGACAGAGCACCAGGACATCGAGGGGATCGTCGTCTTCGGCGAGCGTCTGCGGAATGAAGCCGTAATTCGCGGGGTAGTAGACGGCGGAATAAAGCACGCGATCGAGGCGGATCAGGCCGCTGGACTTGTCGAGTTCATACTTCACACTGGAGCCGAAAGGGATTTCGATCACGCAATCGAATTCGTTGGGCAGTTTGTCGCCAGGAGTCACGTCGTGCCAAGGATGGATCATAAGAATGAAGAGGGCGGTTCTAACCTGTTCATTCTAGCGGACGAGTCTGCGCGGGAAGAAATGAGGCGGAAGACGAAGTTAGGGTTCTTAGAACCGGCGGCGTGAGCGCTTGATAAGACGGGGCAGATGTGCCCGGACGGCGTTGTGCAGGTGCTGGTTGTGTTTCCGCATGGTCAATTGATCGCTCCGAGAGACGTTGTAGAGGCGCATGGAGACTTCGATCAACATGCGATCCAGGGCGAGAAGAACCTCGAGCTTCTCCCTGGGGCTGGTTCCAGAGAGCGGCGCATCCGGTAATTTACGCGTTCTGGTTTTGTTGTTCTGTGTTGTCGGATTCATGGTTCGAGGATTCCGTGGCGCCTGCTGAATTGCAGTCAGCGTACCGAGAACGGAGAGGAAAGGGAAATCGAAACAATTGATGGTGTGGATCACGGGCGAAGGATGTCAGCAAATCGATGAAAATAAATGGAATCGGATTGTCAGGAGAGCGTTTGTTCGATTCGTAACATCGATTTTTTGAGCCTGATCTGCGGGTACACGCGTATCTTGCTTCTCGTAACGGTGGCGCGTAGAGTCTAGGTGGGGATCCTCCCTTCGGGGCATGTTATGTCGAGCCAAGCTGCAACCTATCTGAAATTCGGTGGAGCGACGGCGGTGATTCTGCTGCTGCTGGGTTACCTGGCGTATACGGGTGTGCAAGACAGCAAAAGTTACTACGTCACGATTAAAGAACTGCACAAGATGGGAGACGGCGCGTATACGAAGCGATTGCGCGTTGCCGGGAATGTGCAGCCGGGCTCGATCAAACGCGTGGGTACGCACGTGCAGTTTGTGTTGATGGAAGAAGATCAGACTCTGCATGTGGATTACACAGGGACCGAAGCCCCGCCCGATACGTTTAAGGACGATTCCCAGGCGCTGGCCGATGGGCGCTTCGATCGCGATGGCGTGTTCCATGCCAAGCAACTGCAGGCGAAGTGCGCGTCGAAGTATGCGCCGCAGCCGGGCACACCGGGCGCAACACCAGCGGCCGAGCCGGGCAAGAGTATGACGCAGGTGCAGACGAGTCCGATGGGGACAGCGAACTAGGACTCGGCGCAGCCCGAGATTCCCACTCCTTCGCAGCCAAAATCCCCACTTCTCGCACAGGACGCGAGAAACGGGGCACCCGGTATCGAATCAACTTGATCGCGACGCGATGCTACGGGGTCGTGTCGCTGACGATGCACGGATTCTCCGCGTCCGGTACACTCGTTGGCGGAACGAAGTCACGCGACGCCTGTGGCCAACCCTCCCATCCCAGTCATTACTGTCAGCGATGTGATCAAGCAGTTTGGGCGCTTTGCGGCGCTGCGCGGAGTGACCGCGGAATTTGATGCGGGTAAATTCCATGCGATCCTCGGAGAAAATGGAGCGGGGAAGACCACGCTATTGCGCGCTCTGGCCGGACTGGCGCAGCCGACGCGCGGGGAGATCTCGATTTTCGGAAAGACTCCCCAGGAGGCATGTCGTGACATTGGGTATATGGCGCATCCGTCGCTGCTGTATGACGAGATGAGCGGAATGGAGAACCTGCGGTACTTCGGGCGGCTGTACGGTATTGTGGGCGATGCGCGATGCGAAGAGGCCATTCGAAGTGTGGGACTGGATCCGACCCTGACCCGTGCCGTGGGGCAATATTCGCAGGGGATGCGGCAGAGGATGTCGCTGGCGAGGGCGATTCTGCATGATCCGCGGGTGCTGCTGCTGGATGAGCCATTCTCGAATGTGGACGTTCATTCGGCGCGGGCGATGGTCGGGTTGCTCAAGGGCATGCGCGATGCGGGCAAGACGGTTTTCGTAATCACGCACCAGGCGCGATTGCTAGAGGGCGCGGCGGACGAGTTTGTGTGGATGCAGGAGGGAGAGATTGTGGACCGAACGTCCAGCTTGAATCGCGAGGACGTGCAATGAACTCGGTCTGGGCGGTGACCGTCGCGACGCTCGTGAAAGATATTCGGTTGGAGTGGCGATCGAAAGATGCGCTGAATTCGATGCTGTTCTTTTCGTTGCTGGTGGTGGTGATCTTCAGCTTTTCATTTGATCCGACAGCGGAGGAGTCGCGGGAAATTGCCGGCGGGCTGGTGTGGGTGGCTTTCTTGTTTTCGGCGGTAGTGGCGCTGAACCAAACGTGGGCGCGCGAATTACGAAATCAGGTGCTGGACGCGTACCGAGTGTCTCCTGCTCCCGCGAACTCGCTGTTCCTGGCGAAGGCCCTCGGAAACTTTCTTCTCGTGAGCTTGCTGGAAGCGGTGATGGCGCCGCTATTCATTGTGTTCTATAACCTGAGGTCACTGGGGCCAAGCTGGGAGCTGATTCCTGTCGCGTTGTTGGGCACGTGGGCTCTGGTAGTGAATGGAACTTTTTTCGCGGCCATCTCGCTGCGGACTCGCAGCCGCGAGATCATGTTGCCGCTGCTGTTATTTCCGATTTCAATTCCGGCCGTGCAGTCGATGGTTGAGGCTACGCGAATCATTTTGGCGGGCGACGGAACGGCGCGCTTCTGGATCATATTGCTTCTCACCTACGATGTAGTGTTTACTACAGCTAGTCTGGCCTTGTTTCAAACGGTGTTGCACGCGGAATGAGACGACTCTTCCCCATCCTCTCGGTGATCACAGCGGTGCTGCTGGTGTACGCCCTGTATGAGGCGCTGGTGGTTGCGCCGACCGAGCGCACGATGGGCGATGTGCAACGGATTTTCTACTATCACGTGCCTTCCGCGTGGACTGCGTTTCTTCTCTTCTTAGTGAATCTGGTGGCATCGGTGACATACCTGGTACGCCGCAATCCGAAAGCGGATGCGGTGGCAGTGGTCTGCGCTGAGGTGGGCGTCGTGTTTTGCACGATTGTTCTGGTTACAGGGCCGATCTGGGCGCGGCCGGTGTGGGGAATCTGGTGGACATGGGATGTGCGCCTCACCACGACTCTGGTGCTGTGGCTGATTTATGTGAGCTATCTGGTGTTGCGGCGTTTCTCCGACAGCGCGCAGACGCCTGTGTTGGCGGCGGTGCTGGCGATCTTTGGAGCGCTGGATGTGCCGTTGGTATATTTCTCGATCTGGTTCTTCCGCACGCAGCATCCGCAGCCGGTGATTGGGGGCGGAGGTTCGCTCGATCCCCGCATGGCGCACGTGCTCTTGATCAACTGGTTGGCATTTTCCTGCTTTGCTTTCCTGGTGTGCTGGTCTCGCTATCGGTTGGAGTTGATGCAGCGGGAGATTGAAGAGGCGCATGCAATGGAATCGCTGGCGGGAACCGGGGTGGCGGCGAAGGCCAGCATGCCATTAGGGCGGAGTTCACGATGAAATATCTCTTCGCAGCGTACATAGCCACGTGGGCAATCCACGGGATTTATTTGGGGAGCCTGGTGCGGAGATTTGGGCGGCTGCGGCAGCAGTGGAAGGAATTGGGTAAGAAGTAGGAGTGACTGGGGCAGTGGAGACTTCTTGCAAGGGCACGGCTTCGGCCGTGCCTTTTTTCTTGTCATCCTGAGGTCCGCGGGTTTTTTTTGCGGACCGAAGGACCTATGGAGTTGTTGGGAATCTCGGCGCTCCCCGCAGAGTGCATAGGTCCTTCAGCGGCAAACGACGGCGCCTCAGGATGACAGGTGTTTAGCTCAAAGCTAATCTGCTTAGTTGCTTGCTTTCCATTCCTTCTGCAGGGCAGAGAGGAAGTCGGGGCTGCCGTTGGAGCGGAGGAATTCGTAGTCTTCGATCATGGCGGCAGTGCCGACGCGTGCCGACGGAAGAGGATGTTCGACGCGGATGACGCGGGCGGTGAAGCGGACGCGGACGGCGTCGGTCAGGGTAACGTGCGGAGGGAACGTGAGGGTGACTTCGAGTTTGGTGCCGGCTTCAATGGCGCGGTCGAGATAGAAAAAAACTCCGCGGGCGCTGACGTTCTGGGTTTCGGTATGAACTTCGTTGGCGCCTTCAAGACGGACAATGGCGGGCAGGCGCATGTCGAAGCGCCGCATCATCCGCCGTTCCTGTGAATTCGGTTGCATTTGAATACGCTCCGCCAAGAGCGCGTAGTACTGAGGAAAAGCGACAACATACGACACATACCCCAAACACGGGCCTGAGTTTTAACTGGATACGGCCCTGCAGCCCTCAATGTATAGAAACAACGCCAGTTTGCAACAGTAAAATCACCGCTCGGAACTGAGTCGGTTAATTCGTCCGGATTTCGTAACAAGAACCCGTACAGAGCCGAGGGAGGACGCACCAGGGGATGGCTCGACTTTGAGAATAGCAATCTCACTGCCATTGCAAATTGGCGGAGCGAGGAAAAACTCCCGCAAAGAATGAGCAGGTTGCGAGGTTGCGAAAAAGGGCCGGGGCTTGGTGCATGCAAGCGATTGCGGAAAGAGTATCTTTCTTTTTCCATCTGTCGATTAGTCCGGGGTGATGGCCGGCGGTGATCGGCAATCTTCTTCGTGCCACTTTTGTGCCAGTCGCGGCATCTTTCCACGGCCTCGGGTGCATCAGACGAATCTTGGAGCGGCGGCGGGGTAGAGGCAATCCTGGCTTGAGGGTTAAGGTCGAGCTGCGCTCGACGGACAGCCGAGGGCGGCTGTCCCCACAGATGCTCTTCCCACATCAGCTGTCCCGTCATGGGTGGTGGACGAGTGAGACGGGCGGGGGTCGCTTGACTTGTCTATCCTTCAGATGTTTAAGTAGTTATTTAATTTTTTCCGCCAGTTCCAGTGACAAGCAAGCCGCGGTCAGGTTCGCCGGCGCGAGGCTCGATGGATTTGTGCGCCGTCCTAAATCTCTCCACTGTTCTGAGCGAAAACGATCTTAAGCACGCGCGATCGGAACGAAGCCGATCGGGTGAAAAATGCTGGTATGGGTGCATCGGAGGAAAGAGTGAACGTGAATCACCGTTGGTTGGGAACATCCGTTGTACGGGTTCGCATTCTGGCTGCCGGGCTGGTGATGCTCGGGGCAGGATGCGCAGTTCTCGGGTGGGGTTCCCGCTCACGCCAAGCCGCCGCGGACGCCGCGGTGCAACGCCCTGCGATCGTCGAACAGTCTGCGCTACTGCCGGGTCGATGTCGACGGGTCTTGGGACACCGGGGTCAACCAGCGCGGAACCGGAATCTCGGGCGCGTTCGCTTTTTGCGGGTCTGCCGCTGATGTTCGAACCGAACCAGGGGCAAGGGAATTTGGATGCGAGCGATCCGCGAGCAAAGTTTGTGGCTCGCGGTTCCGGGTACGGCCTCTTTCTGGGCTCTGAGGGAGCGATCCTGAGCATGGTCTCCCAGTGATCGGTCGGCTTCGGGCGATTCGAAGCGCCAGTCTCGGCCGGCCCGGGTGGATTCGATGCAAATGAAGCTGGTGGGAGCGAATCAGAATGCCCCGGTTACCGGCGCCGATCTGCTGCCCGGCAAGAGCAACTATTTTATTGGCAACGATCCCGCAAAATGGCGGAAGGGTGTGCCCCAGTTTGCTCGAGTGCGTTACAAGGCTGTTTACCCCGGAATCGATCTGGTTTTCTATGGGAACCAGGGGCGACTGGAATATGACTTTCAGGTCCGGCCTGGGTCCGATCCGGCGCAAGCGGAACTCGAGTTTAACGGGGCGAAGCAACTGGAACTGAAAGACGGAAACCTGGTGATTCGGGGCGAAACCGGCAGCGTGCAGCTAGGGGCCCCGTACGTGTATCAGGAGGTTGCGGGCCGCAAGCAACCAGTTGAGGGGCGGTTCGTTCTGCGGGGAGCGAAACGGGCGGGATTCGCGATCGGAGATTACGATCATTCGCGCGAACTGATCATCGATCCGACGCTGAACTTCTCCACCTATTTCGGTGGAAGTGGCGACGAGCATGCGACCTCGGTTGCGGTCGATGGCAGCCTCAACATCTACCTGGCGGGTTCGACGACCTCGCCGAATCTTCCTGCCGACCGGGATTCAGACAACGCTTAACGGCGCGCAGAACGTATATATCGCAAAGATTCGCCTCCCCTGGGTTCGCTTGCCGCGGTGCTGGATTATGTGACGTATCTGGGAGGCGACGGAACCGACAGCCCGGTGGGAATCAGGTCGACGGGGCCGGGAATCCATTCGTGGCGGGGACAACTTCTTCGACCGACTTTCCCACGACCGCGACCAATGCGTATCAGGATGCCCCGACTACGACCGGGCACCTCCACGTATTCGTGACCTAGATTGCAGTTTGACGCCACGGTGTTGCACTACTCCACTTATCTTTCCGGCAATGGCAACGACACTGCGAGCGGCATGACCATCGACGCGTCGGGCAACATTTTCGTGACTGGGACGACGACGTCGACTAACCAACTCGACAGATCGATTTCCAGCGAGCAGTCTTCCGCAGACTTTGGCCGTATCAAATCGCCTCGCGCGCGTCCGTTCAGTTTTTCGTAACGAAGGTCAATACGACCGCGGCTAATATCGCGAGCGTCCCGTACTCGACTTATTTTGGCGGAGGATCCTTCGATACGCCGACACCGGTTGCGGTTGGCGGCGGCATCGCGGTCGACGCTATTGGCAATGTCTACTTCACCGGTACCACGAACTTCGTGTACACAGGATGCTCGGGATGCAGTACTACCGACTTTCCGATCCTGAATCCGTACCAGCCGTGCCTGGATCAGCCGCCCCGGCGACGATCGTCAATCTCCCAATCTGCTCGAGTACGACTTCGACGACAGAACCGGATGCCTTTGTGGCGAAGCTCAATCCCAACGTCCAGGGACAGCAACTGTCTGGTCGACCTACTGGGCGGGACCGGCGACCGACTCGGGGACTGGCGTCGCGATCGATACCGGAGCAGTCGAACGTTTATGTTGTCGGAACAACCAATTCTACCGACATTGGAGCAAGCGTGACGACTCTGAATACTTCTGCGGCATATCAACGCTGCCTGGACACTGCCGGTGAATCCGACACTCGGTGACCCCTGCCCGACGCCACTAGTCCTGCCCGCCAATGATGCATTTGTTGCACGTTTAACGAATCCAACCAACACAGTTGGCGTCCAGACCAATGTGTCTCTCAATTATTTCTCTTATCTTGGAGGAGCCAGCAACGAGGCCGGCTTGGCGATCGCTGTGGATTCGGGCAGTGGCGCACTGGTGACGGGTTGGACTCAGTCGTCGGACTTCCCGATATTCCCGGTCAGCCAATCCGATTCAGAGCCATCTCGCGGGTACACAAGACGCGTTCATGGCGCGGTTGAATACGATCGCCGTGGTTGGTCAGACAACGGCCGCGTCGTGGGCGAATTATTTTGGCGGCACTGGCGTTGATCAGGGTACGAGCGTTGCGCTGGATGTGAATCAGAACGCTTACTTCGCGGGAGATACGAACTCAACCGATCTGCAGGTCAACAAGCCGCTTCCATTGACCGGTACTGTTAACGGCGCGGCCAATAATGGCGGATATGACGCATTTGTTACGCAGCTCGGAACAGCCGTCACCTTGTCCATCACTGGAGTGCTATCGCAAGGGACGAATCAGCAGTTTATCAGCGCCGGAAATCAGGCTACGTTTACTTACACGATCACCAATAACGGACCGGACCTGGCCACTAATCTCACGTTCACGAACAATCTGTCACAAGGCACGGGAGTGCCGCTGACGTTTATTTCCGCGGCAACGACTGCCGGTTCGTGTGGAGGAGGCTCGACCAATGCGGTCGTGAGTTGCAGCCTGCCGTCGTTGAATGCGGGTTCACTGCAACCGTGACGGTTGTGGTGACGCCAACGCCGGTTGGTACTGGTAGTACGGGAGCCCCGGCTACGTTCAACGGCGGCACCGCACAGGTGTCGGGGCAGGGCAATATCGTGCTGGCGCAGACTTCGGTGCCGGCGCAGATGTCCGACTTCTCTATCGACATGAGCCCCTCGAACGTCAGCATACCTGTCGCGGGCAGTACGGCACAGTATTCGGTGTTCCTCACAGCATTACCCGTCTACGCTTCGAGTATCAACTTGTCGTGTACCGGTTTACCGACAGCCGCTGCCTGCAACTTCACCACCGCTTCATTGACGCTGCAACCTGGACAAACAACCTCCACGCTGAACATTACGACGACGGCGCGGCCAGTGGTGACGCCGGCGGCCAGTTTGTGGATACGACATTTCTATGGGATCTGGCTGGCGGTTCCCGGACTGACTTTGCTGGGCGTGGGTTCGAGCAGCAAGCGACGGCGCCGCATGGTCGGAATCATGATGTTTTGTCTGCTGTTCGCGATGCTACTGCTCCAACCCGCCTGCAGTAGTTCCAGTTCGCAAACTCCGGTGAGTGGGACGCCTCCGGGGACCTACACGATTACCGTGTCAGCGACGTCCGGCACCGACACGAAGAGCCAGCCGGTCACGCTGACGGTTCCGTAGACAGGCTGCGGAAACGGCGAAGGAAAAAAGCCCACGGATGAAACGTCCGTGGGCTTGATTTTGTGAAGAGAGAAAGGTTGTCGCTGGGTTTACGCTCCGGCCGACAGTTTGTGGTGGCCCTTGGCTTCGGCAATGCCATATTGCCGGATCTTGTAGAGCAGGGCCTTGTAGCTGATCTGGAGAATCGCGGCTGCTTGCTTGCGATTCCAGTTGGTCTGCTCGAGAGCCTGAGTGATGGCTTGCGCTTCGGCTTCATCCTTGGCGGTGCGGGCCAGTGATTTCAGGCCACCCGCTTCCGTCGCGCGAGATGAGGAATCTCCTGGCGTTCCGCCGTTGCCGTCGTTCTTGGGAAGCAGTTCGGAGACTGCCAGGTTCTCATCGCCCAGGATGAGATAGCGCTTCAGGAAATTGTTCAGCTCGCGAAGATTGCCGGGCCACGAGTGATTCTGACAGGCCTGCAATAACGCGGGAGATAATGGTAGTGGGGCACGCGCGTAGCGTTCGGCCATGCGCGACATTGCGTGCTTGAGCAGGATCGGGATTTCTTCCTTGCGATCGCGCAGCGGCGGTATCTGCATAGTGAAGGCGTTCAGACGGTAGTAGAGATCTTCGCGCAGGCGCTTGCTGGCGAGGGCTTCGGGAATGTTGATGTTGGTCGCGGCGAGGATGCGCACGTCGACCTTGATCACCGACCGGCTGCCCAGGCGAGAGAACTGCTGATCCTGTAACACGTGCAGAAGTTTCGCTTGCAGAAGAGGCGGCATCTCGCCGATTTCATCGAGCAGAATCGTTCCACGATTGCACAGCTCGAATTTTCCGGGCTTGGCATGAGTGGCGCCGGTGAACGCGCCCTGCTCGTATCCGAATAACTCGCTCTCGAGAAGGTCGGCAGGGACGGCGGCACAGTTGACTTTCAGAAAAGTGCGGCGAGCGCGTGGCGAAAGTTTGTGGATGAGGCGCCCGAGAACTTCTTTTCCGGTGCCGCTCTCGCCGAGCAGCAGGACGGGAATATCGACATTGGCTACAAGCGCGGCCTGGGAGCGGATCTTGCGCATCTGCGGGCTGGCTGCGATGAAGAAGACGTCGTCGGAAAGTTCTTCGACTTCTCCGCTGTAAGTCTGTTTGCCCTGGCCGAGGCTGAGGTCGATGACGGCATCCAGTTCGGCCTTCTGAAAGGGTTTGGTGAGATAGTCGAGGGCACCGAGCTTCATGGCGTGTACGACTTTGCGAGTGTCGTTGACGCACGACAACATGACGACCTTTACGCCGGGCTGAACCTGGCGGAGCTGCTCAAGCGTTTGCAGCCCATCGATGCCGGGCATGAGCACGTCAAGCAGGACGAGATCGGGCTGCAGTCCTTTTTCAATTCGCTGCAGCGCCTCTTCGCCAGTGGTGGCGGTTTCAACTTTATAGTCATCGACCTCGAGCAGCGTCTTGATGTAGCGGAGCATGCCGGGTTCGTCGTCGACCAATAAGATTTTTGCAGTAGGCTTCATCGATTTTTATTACCTTTGCCGGCGGCGGCAATCGGCGGTTTATAAGGAATGAGGAATGAAAACTTGCAGCCTGCTCCCGAATCGCTTTCGACCCAGATCTTGCCCCCCATGCCCTGCACCAGGCGGCGGGCAATGGCTAGCCCCAAACCCATACCGTCCTGAGCTTCGTTGCCGGGAAGGCGAAAAAAGTCGTCAAAAACTTCCAAATGAAATTCCGCAGGGATACCCGGCCCGGTGTCGGATACGCTGACCTTCACCGTGTTGGGCTGAGTCACGTTCTGGCGGCGGCGCTCAGCTGCGGAGGGAAGCGCGGCGGCGCGGCGTTCCCACATGTAAGGCTCGGCATGCAGCCATACGGTTCCGCCTTGTGGCGTGAACTTGAATGAATTCTCGAGGAGATTGGAGATCACACGTTCGAGCTTCGGAGAATCGAAGGGGAACGAGGGCAGTTTGTCGTTAGCCAGAAAGTACAGCGCCAGGCCCTTCTCCTGAAAGCGATTGGACCACATGCGACAGACTTCGGACAAACAGTCGTTGATATTGCCGGAGGCGAACTGCATGCGCAGGCCGCCGGTTTCGAGAGCGCTGTAGGTCAGGAAATCCTGGATAAACTGCTGCAGCCGTTGACCGCTGGCCTGCATATCGCGGAGCACTTCCTGCTGGCGTTCGCTGAGTGGGCCTAGCTTCTCGCTTTGCAGCAACTCCACGTAGCCATTCAAGATCGACAGGGGCGTCTTAAGATCATGAGCCGCCGAGCCGAGTGCGTTGGTAGTCCGTTGAAAACGCTCACGGAGTTCCTTGTATTCCTGTAACAGATTCTCGGGGCTGGGTACATCCTGATCTGGTCGGGCAGCCGCCGTAGCTGGCATAGGTTCTGAGGTTCCTCCTGCTTCAGAAACATAGAGGTTCTTTTGGACAGTCGCCATGAGGAAAAGCCACAGGATAAGGGAGAGGGGAAACTGCACTCGCCACTTGCGGCGAAATGTCAGTACAAAAATCGTATGTCAGGCAGTAAACGTTGTCAACGAAAAATGCACGGAAATTACCCAAGTGTAGCAAAAGCTTGCACTTTGACGAGTCTTGGCGTATACCAGATGGGTTTCTGCGGCCCGAACAGAAAGCGAAGCAAAAAGCCTGGAATTGCGAGTTCTGTGGCCGTCTTGTGGTTGGAGCGTGTGGGGGACTGGGGCGCTCGCGGGTTTTCGTCCTTTATTTGCCGTGGATTTGGCCCCTAAGGTGCTTCATACGCAAAGGTCTTAGAGCTACGGAGAGGTCTGCATGAACGGCGGTAAGACGGGAAATGAACGGCGGGAGTGGGCGAGGTTGCCGCTAGCCATCCCCGTTTTTGTCCGAAGCCGTGATGGAAAAGGGAAGGAATTTCTGGAGTTTGCAACCGCGTTGAACGTGAGCGCGGGCGGAATGCTGGTGGCGATTCGGCGTATTCTGCCGACTGTTGCGCAGATTCAGCTGGAGATTCCAAGTGCCCCGGTGGCGGCGCTGGCCCTATTGCCACGGGCTTCGCGGACCCTTCGAGCGAAAGCACTTCGAACCACGCCAGCCGAAGGCTACTACTTGCTCGGTCTCAAGTTTGCGCGTCCGTTGCTGGGTCGCAGCAGCGGTCGAAAAATTGCGACTGCAGTGTGAAAATGTTTGCGCATCTCCCCTAAGACGGTGTTACGCTCGATGCCATCCCCCGATTACCAGGGAGCGCGGGTCCGGCTCTTTGGTAAGTTGATACCGTTCAACGAGATAAATTAGACTTGAGCACGTTCGGGGAAAGGTCAGCGGGTATTTGGCGCTCCGGATGCAAGGCACAGTATCTCCCCCCGATTAGTCGAAACCAAGCCATGACAAGCAGCAGTGTGAACGCGCTGGTCCAACCGTTGGGGGAAATGCCGCCTGACGCGATCACGTTTGGCCGGACCGAGGCCATGCAGGCTGTTCGCGAACGCCTGACCAAGTTGGCGGGTGCGAACGTGCCGGTGCTGATCCAGGGGGAAAGCGGAACCGGGAAAGACATTATCGCGCGAATGATTCATGCGGCGTCCCCGTGGCGAGGTGGGCCGTGGGTGAAGGTGAATTGTCCCGCAATTCCGGGGACGCTTCTGGAAAGCGAACTGTTTGGGTACGAAAAGGGAGCGTTTACCGGTGCTTATGGAATGAAGCCGGGCCGCGTCGAGATGGCGCATCGGGGCACGTTGTTCCTGGACGAGATTTCAGAGTTGGACATGTCGCTGCAGTCGAAGCTGCTGCAGTTGCTGCAGGACGGACAATTCTGCCGCATCGGCGCCCAGGAAGATAAGAAAGTCGAAGTGCGCGTGGTATGCGCGACGAACCGCAAGCTGGAACAGGAAATTGAGAACGGCACGTTTCGGGCCGACCTGTTTTACCGCATCAACGTAGTGAATCTGCACCTGCCGCCATTGCGGGAGCGGGCTAGCGACATTCCGGATCTCGTGGCGTATTTTCTCGACTATCACAATCGCAAGTACAACTGCCGGGCGCGCGCACTTTCGAATGAACTGATGGCGGAGTTGCGCAAGTACCACTGGCCGGGCAACATTCGCGAACTGGAGAATCTGATCAAGCGTTATGTGATTCTCGGCAACGAAGAAGTGATCTCGGCAGATCTGGCGCCGCGAGCCGTCGACTTCTTCAACGCAGAAATTCCCGTCGACGGCCAAATTTCGCTGAAGAAGCTGACCCGGCAGGCCGTGCGGGAGCTAGAGCGCAAAGTCATCCTGAAGGTTCTGCAGAATTGCCACTGGAACCGCAAGCTGGCGGCTCGCGCATTGAGCATCAGCTATCGGGCTTTGCTATACAAGATTCGTGATGCTGGACTACCCTCGAGCCGCGGGGTTAAGCGGCGGGAGACCGATTCTCCGAAGCAGGAAATCGCAGCCGACTAAAACATAACTTCTGCGTAACTTGCCGTGATTACCATAGTTGTGCAGAGATTTGCAACTTCCACCTGTCACATTGATGCTAAGACCGCACTTAAGTAATTCTTCCGCAAATAGTTAGGTGTTCCTCAGCTTTGGTGCTTAGCGTGCACTGGTACGTTGGGCGTCTTAGTCTCCTCGATAAGGTGCTTGCCACGCGTCGATAGTCGATTGAGACTCGGGCAGTGTACTCCTAGGAGAAAGTACAATGAAGAAACTACTCTTGCTGGCGGTCTTGGCACTGGCCCTGCCAATGGCAGTTTTTGCCGACAGCGGTGTTGATTACACGAATAGTGGGGGAACGCTGGCAGGTTCGAACAGCGGACTTACGCTGAGTGGATCGACATTAATCGCGGTCAAGGGGTTAAACGGGGGTGGGCTGATCACCGGGAACGATCTGGGCAGCGTTACCTTCGCAACTGGAGCACTCATCAGCGGCGATCTTCAGATGGGTGGAACGTTTGCTGGTGGCGGGTCATTCACCATCACCGGGAACGGCACCAACGGAATTCCGAACGGCGCATTGTTCGCAGGAACTTTCGATGGTCCCGTGTCTTGGACGTTGATAACTCTCGCCAACGGAACTCACAACTACACGCTGATGGGCACAGTGTCGGGAACGGCTGGCAGTTATTCAACAGTCGGCGTGACGGTACAATTGACAATCAATACAGGCAAGGGCTTTTTCAATGGCAGCACGAACATCTCGAGCGGTGATACGAACATCGTGGTCCCGGAGCCAGGCTCGTTGAGCCTGTTGGGAACAGGGTTGATCGGTCTGGCTGGAGTGGTCCGTCGCAAGCTGAAAGGCTAACGGTCTTTGCCTTCAACCGAAAACAGAACCCCGCCGAAAGGCGGGGTTGTTCGTTTGACTGTCTCGCACGTTGACGATGTTCAAACAGTGAAGGCGGGGCGCATTCCCTCGCTTCTCGGCACTTGGGTATGGCTCGACCCGATTGCCGTGGCAAAACGGCTACGTAGAGATACCTCGTCTCGTTCCCGCATCCCGGTCATCAGAAAAAGCTCAAACTTCGGGAGTGAGTCAGCTGCGAAGTTCCGATAGCGCTTTTCGGGCGTCGTCGTTCTTCGGGTTGATCTTCACAGCTTTTTCCAGTTGCTGGCGAGCCAGCGCGGTCTTGTTGTCTTTCTGATAGGCGAGGCCAAGGTGGTAGTGGAGATCCGCATCTTCAGGATCGCCCCGCTTTTCGCCGAGCCGCACAGCCTCCTGAAACTGGTTGATCGCGGACTGGTAGATACCTTTCTGATAGTAAGCCCAGCCGAGAGTGTCGGCGGCATTGGGCGAGTCGGGCATTCCGCGGCGCGCGGTCTGCGCCAGGCCCATGGCGACATCGACGTTTCCGCCCTGCTGCAGGATCACGTAGGCGAGATTGTTGGAAGCGAGAGGATGATCGGGAGAAATACCGAGCGCCTGCTGGTACATGCCCTTCGCATGATCCCAGTCTTTCTGGCCTTCATATAGTTCGCCGCAAAGAATGTAGAAGGTAACTTCACGCGGATTGTCTTTGATCGATTGCTGGTAGAGGGCGAGGGCCTTTTCGGGCTGGCCCTGCTGAACCTGCACCTTGCCAAGTTTTTCCAGGGCATCGATGTTGTTCTTGTCGAGAGAGATCGCTTTTTGCAAGGCCGCTTCAGCGCCGGGCAGATCCTTCTTTCCGTTGAAGAGCGCGGTTCCGAGCAAGTCGTAGAAGTTGGCGTTGTTGGGCGACTTCGCGATTTGGGTGTTGGCTGCGGCGATTGCCTTGTCATACTGCTTTTGTGCGAAATAGGTATTCATGAGGCCGCTGAGGCCGTCCGAAGAAGAAGGATCTTTGTCGAGCGCCTGCTGATAGAACTTTTCAGCTTCCGCAAAGTGTTTCTGGGCGAGATGAATATTGCCCATTTGGATGTAAGGAGCCGGAATCTGGGGGGCCTTCTGGGCAGCGAGCTGGGCGTCCTGTTCGGCGTCGCTATATTTGAGGCGAGCCAGCTCCGCCATCCCTTTGAACAGATATCCGTCCGCTGCGTAAGGCTGAGCGTTAATGATCTGCTGTGCAGTTCGCATGACGGCATCGATGTCGCCGCGATGCCATTGCAACCCAGCCAGAGCACGCAGCGCATCGGTCATATCAGGACGGATGCGGACCGCCTCCTGCATCTCCGCCTCGGCGCGCGATTCATTGTTTTGCTGGGCCAAAGCAAGCCCCAGTTGGTAGTGAGCAACTGCATTTTCCGGATCGAGGCGTAAAGCGTTCTGCAGAGAGTCCACGGCGCCAGAGACATCATGCTGACGAAGCTGCAACTGGGCCTTGAAGACAAGGCCTTCAACGTCGTGGTTATTGGCCTTTAGGATTTCATTGTCGAGCTTGGTGGCTTCGTCGAGACGGTTCTTGAGAATCAAGAGCTGGGTGTAGTTTTTCTTGACCAGAAGGTCCTTGGGATGATCGCTGTACAGGGAAGCATATTCGGCGGTGGCCTTATCGAGGTCGCCGGTGGCGTAGTAGAAGTCGCCCAGCATGCGATAGCCTTCCGGATTATCGGAAAGATCTTTCTTGGTTTGACGCAGGAAGGATTCGGTATCTTCCTTTTTCCCCTCCTGCATGAGCAGGCGAACCAAAGCAGCACGTGGAGTAGGGTTCCTGGGATCCAAGCCGATGGCCTGCTTAAACCGTAGTTCGGCTTCGGGAAGGCGGTTCCGCGACTGGTAGAAGCCGCCCAGGGCTAGTTGAGCGTTTATGGCTTTCGGGTCGACTTCGATTGCCTTCTTGAAATTCAGCTCGGCCTGGTCGGCCTGGTTGGAGCGCAATTGGAAGAGTGCCAGCAAAAGATAGGACTCAGAACGTTTTGGGTCGTCCGAAATGCCCTGCTGCATCTCTTTTATGGCGTCGGGAATGTTGTTTTGCGCGGCGTAGTAATTGGCCCATGCCTCGTGCGTTTCCGGGTTGTTGGGCTGCTTATCCCGCAGAATATCGAGGTGAACCTTGGCCTGCTTGAGACTGTCCGGCGCAGGACTACCGTCGGGGTTTCTTGCGGCAACCAGCATATTGGCAAGATCGGTGCGTGCGCGATAGTTATCGGGAGCGAGGTCAACACAGCGGTTGAGTTCCTGAAAGGCGTGGGCCTCGTCTCCCATTTTGAGGTAGGCTTGGCCAAGCTGATAGTGTGCCTGGGCGAAGCGGGAGTCGATCTGGATGGCGTTGCGATATTGGATTTCTGCTTCGCGATACTTGCCCTCGGCAAAGTATTTTTCGCCACTGTCGAAATATTTCTGCTTTCGCACGTTCGGATCACGGGAACAACCGAACGTCGTGACGAGAAGAGAACAAGTCAAAAACAGACGCACGGAAACGAAACGACTCATATGGGACTCTCCAGCTTCGGATGGGCGAGGCACACAAAAGCCTACCTCCGCACGATATCTCATGATACTGCACCCATAACCTCTTGGAAACAGTTACTGGAGGCATACGTTCAGGGACGGAGCGAAAAGCATTTCAGCGGGGAATGTAGGTTTGGAGTAAGGGGAAGACATCGCCAACAAACGGAAGAAGTCGTTCTTGCGCGCCATCGGCAGTTTCACCCGGTAATAGAGGCGTAGTGATGCGCACCAGGGATCCATCGCTGCGGTTCATCTCAATGGAGTCCGCGACCAAGTAATACTTTGCCCAGTACTCGCTGGCTATTCCGCGGTTGTGAGCCCAATACCAGTAGAGAACGACCCGCTGTGAGTCTCCTTGTGCAATGACGTACCGGTTAACAGGAAAAGGCTCATGCCCGGGCTGCGACAGGGTGATATGGCGGGAATCGATCGGGCTCCAACCCGATCCGGGGAGACAATTTTTCGGGGAGTGGATGGTGTCGCCGGCGCGTTGGCTGGGGAAGTAGGCGATGAAAAGGTCAATGTTGGCTGGTTGGGATTCGGTTTGATAAACGCGGTGCAGGAAGTCGCCGTGACCAAGCACGTCGAGCGTTTCCTGATCGATCGCGATATCTTCACCACTCCAGCCGTCGAGGTGGGCAGGGAACTCCTTCAAGGAAGGACGTGGAGGAAAGACCTCGCCACGAGCCCGGGATTGCAGGAAGATACCGGCGGAGGCGATCATTAGCGCGGCCACGACGAAACGCAGAGTAGAATTCCTCATTCCACACGGTCCCTCTCGGGAGACAGAAACCGAATCAGCGAATGCAGCCCATAAAGCATGAGCAGAGAGATCACGAAGATGATCAATCCCCAGGAAGCATGAAAATAACCTTCAGCCGCTTCCGGGTTCCAGTATTGGACGAGCAATCCCGTGCCGACGATGCGGACATCGTTGGCGGCGACGGTGATGGGTATCGCCGCGAAAGCAAGGAACCATCGCACCCAGGGGTGTTTTTCCATGAAATACCCGTAGATGATGGCGAGCGTGACCAGCGACATCAGGGAGCGGATGCCGCTACAGGCCGCAGCCACTTCCAAAGGCATTGCCGCGAGGTTCATCACGTTGCCTTCCCGCAAAACCGGAACTCCCAGCACGGGAAGGATCGCGGCGGCGACCTGCGAGGCGAGCAACTGCAAAGGGAAGGTGATCTGATTCAGAATGATGGTGGGGACTGGAATCATCAGCAACAGAAAAACCCAGGGGAACAAGACCGCGCGAAAAAGATTCCAGCCGACTAACAAAATCAGAACTCCGGCTAACACCAGCAACATGGACGAGCGGTCCAGAAAAATCTCCGCGCCCAAACGGCCGACGATGAGCATCATTAAGCCAGTCAGAAGCACGATGACGCCGGCCCAAGAGGGCCGGGGAAGGATCTTTGCCAGGCGATCACGTTCTTGCCAGATCACGAACGCGGAAAAGAGTGGGACGAAGAATCCGTGAGAGAAGTTGGGATCGTGCCACCACTGGCCGACTAAGTGGCGGACAGTGGACGAATAGAGCCAAACAAGAAGCGCTGCCAGAACGCCCAGTTGCCACAGCGGAACTGCTTGAAGGGCGGATTCACGTCCGCTCGATGGCTCGGTTTCCACGTGCTCAGTTTGCACCTCTTGAATCACGAGAGCCAGTTCTAAGTTTGGGGAGCTTTGAGAATAAGCGAAACCGAGTGGAGGCTGCAACGCAAACTCACGTCACCAAAGTTGCTCGTCTGGTAACGGAGGTGTGGATAGGGCAATCGTCACGAAGGAGGATTCCAGGCTCCGGTCGTAGCGGTAGCTAAGGCCAGTTGAGCAAATGCCCCCGGGAGCCGTCCATAGTGAGAAAAACTTTTCCTATAATTCCCACGTCGTCGGGCGGAAAAGACCTCACAAACGGTCGGTGTATGTCTCCCCCATTATCCATCCGAGTTCTAAGCTATTGAAAACATGGGATAGAATGAGATGGGCGCTAATTGCACGAGGAACGTGAGCCGGTGGCAATTCTCGTGCTGCCGGAGGGGTCGGGTTCTGACGCGTGAAGAGCAAGGTCAGAATTTTTCGGGAAAACGCAAAAATGGGTAAATCATTGCCTAGCCTTGAGGAAAGCGTTGGGGAGATCGCGCCTATAGAGCCACCGTCGCTTGCGTTCGTGGGCGGGGTGAGCCCCAGCATGCGTCCGGTGGAGGCGGTAATTCGCGAGTTGGCGCAAAGTGACGTGCCAGTCCTTGTATTGGCCGAAACCGGCGCGGGCAAGCACGCCACGGCACAACGTATTCACCAGATGTCGCAACGAAGCACGAAACCTTTCCGCTCTTTTCACTGTTTAGGGCTTAAGGCCAAAGACCTGGAAGTTCTGCAAGAGCAACAGAGCCGGAGTACGCAACCGAATGCGGGAACGATCTACCTGGAAGAGTTGGCCGATCTGAATCCGGAGTGTCAGGCGCGATTGCTGGAGGCTTTGCCCGAGTTTCCCGGAAAGGGCTTGGTTGGGGGTGAGCGCGCGCGGCTGATCTGCGGGAGCGCTCGCGATCTTGAAGTCGAAGTCAAACGGGGCCGTTTGCGGGAAGATCTTTATTACCGAATCAGCGGAGTGTGTCTCCGTTTACCTCCCTTACGCCAGCGGAAGGAAGATATTTCGTTCCTCATGGGGCACTTTCTGCGGAAATACGCGCGGGACTTTCGCCGGAGCGTTCCCGACCTGAGCGCGGAGACTCTCCGACTATTTCTAGATTATTCATGGCCGGGAAATTTGCAGGAACTGGAAGATGCGGCTCGTGTTCTGGTGGCGATGGGCGATGAGCATGTGGCCATGGGAGGCCTGCGCGCCCGGCTACGCAAGCCAGAGGCGGGCAGCAACGGGACAGGGATTTCGCTGAAGGCGGCATCGCGTGCAGCTTCGCGCGAGGCGGAAAAAGAATTGATTCTGAACACGCTAACGCGCACGCGTTGGAACCGGCGGCGGGCGGCGGCGGAACTCCAGATCAGCTACAAAGCTTTTCTCTACAAACTGAAGCAAATTGGGTTGGCAGGATATGGAGCGGTATAACTCCCCGGAGACAGTGATGAAGAAAGTGATGAAACTGGCGATATTGATGGGAATGGGGTTGTGGACAACGGGAATGCTGGCACAGGCCAGTGGCACGGATAAAGCAATCACCGACAAGCCGGCAGCAACTGTGCACGTGCCGGAGGAATCCTCTTCTGATTCAGACTATGTCATCGGAGCCGATGACATCCTGCGCATTTCAGTTTGGAAAGAACCCGATCTCACCGAGACCCTGCCGGTGCGTCCCGATGGCAAGATTTCAATGCCGCTGCTGAATGACATTCCTGCTGCGGGTCTGACTCCCTTGCAACTCAAGGACTCGATTACAGAGAAACTGAAAAAGTTCATCTCCGATCCGCGCGTAACCGTAGTCGTGACAGCGATGAACAGCCGGCGAATTTTTGTATCGGGAGAGGTTGTGCACTCGGGACACATGCCGTTACTGCCCAACATGACCATGCTGCAAGCACTGTCACAGGCAGGCTTCACGCAATTCGCGAACCCCAAGGGGATTTACCTGCTGCGGACCGAGAATGGCAAGCAGCGGAAATTGCCGTTCAACTATAAGGAAGTGATCAAAGGCAATCACCCCGAACAGAATATCGTTCTGATGCCGGGCGATACGGTGGTGGTCCCGTAAGGAAAATGATGAGCCAATTTCAGAGCATCTGTACCCTGGGAATGCTGGTCTGCGCGTTGAGTAGCGCGTGGGCTCAAGATACTTCCACACCACCGACGGAACCGGCTCCGGAGAGCAGCCAGCAGTCGCCTACGCCTGCGTATGGCCAGGACAACGCGCCCGAACCGATCAGCGAGAATCCGCCACTATCAGGACTCGATCTGCCTTCACTCGAGCCTCATGCGGCCCCATTGAGTTACTTGCAACCGGGGGCGACCTTCAGCGAATCGGCGGAAACGAACGCGGGTAATGTCGCGGGCGGTTCCGGAGTCAGCTCCGTCGGTCGGGCGCTGGGCAGCCTTACCCTAAGGCGGTTGTGGAGCAATTACGACTTGGCGCTCGACTATGTCGGCGGCATTGGGTACTACAGTGGCAACGGGATAGGACTTAAGTTACTGCAACAGATGGATGTCGTCCAAAAGATTACTTGGAAGCGAGGACAGTTATCGCTCCGCGACAGCTTCAGCTACTTGCCGGAAGGCAATTTCGGAGGAGCCTACGGTTCAACGGGTTCGCAGGGAATTGGGTCGTTGGGCAACACTTCCTTTGGAATGTTTGCGAATGGCAGTTCGTTGGGAACGTTGGGGCTGGAGCCGCGCATCCTGAATGTGAGTGTTGTAGACATCTCCGAGAACCTCACGCCCAAATCGGCTATCACGGCGGCTGGCGGATATGCTTTCACGCATTTTTATGGCAATGACGTAGCAACGGGCACCTCGTTTATCGATAGTTCGCAGGCTTCGGCACAAGTGGGTTACAACCGGATTCTCACGCCGCGTACTCAGATCGCTCTGGTATACGGGTATCAAGGATTCAATTTTTCCTTCGAAGGAACGGCATTCCATACCCACATTATCCAGGCGCTGTACGGGCACCGGATCTCGGGGCGAATGGATCTGCTGATTGGAGCTGGACCGCAGTTTACCTTTATTGGGTCGGCTTGCACAGAGTTCGATGCGCTGACGGGAAATCCGCATTGCAGCATAAATCCGAGTGGGCTACCGGTGGGATCGATTCCCAACACCAAGCTTGGAGTAGCCGCTCAGGCGCAGTTGCGTTACAAATTCACGAAGAGTTCGTTGAATCTGACATACCAGCATTACTTAACCAGCGGGTCGGGATTGTTCCTGGGATCGCAGAGTGACATTGTCAGCTTCGGGGTTCAGCGCCCGCTGTCGCGAGTTTGGAGTGCCTTCACCGACATCGGCTATTCGCGGCAAGATCGCTTGCAGAATCTGTAGTCCGGCGGAGCAATCGACGTGCAATCTTCCCGGTCAGACGAATCCGGCCCTTCCCCCGTGCCCAGGAGTGGATGCGAACACCGCGACCTCCCTCTTTGCAGGAGTGGGTGTGCATCGTGCGCTGGGACGGGAGTTCCACGCATTTGCGACCTATCAATTCAATGAGATCTTTTTCGATCATTCATATTGTGTGCCCAACACTCCATGCAACCGGATTTCGAACCGGAACGTGTTAACGTTTGGATTGGACTGGACTCCGCGGCCCATCCGGATTGACTGATTTCATAGGCTAGAGAGAGTTTCTCCCGTTGCACGCAAATAGGGATTGAGCTTTCGGCCAGAAGGAACACGAGAATGATTCAAAATCGCGAATTAACGATTGACGATTATTTGGAGATGTTGCGCCGGCGCGCCAAGGTGATCTTCATCCCGGCGCTGTTCGCCACATTGCTCGGATTTTTGGCCTACCTGGTGGCGAACCGGTATTTCGCCAAGTACACCTCAACGTCGACGATCCTGGTGGAAGGGCAGAAAGTGCCGGAGAACATGGTGCAGCCGGTGGTCTCCGAGGATCTGGGCGCGCGGATGGCTACGCTGCAGCAACAGGTGTATGAGCCAGACCAACCTGCAACCGGTCGTGGAGCGCGTATTCCCGGGCATGAATAGCCAGGAGGAGCGGCGAGATGGTCGACACTATCCGGCAGAACATGAAGTTGGAGCAGGTTCCCACGGATCTGTTGCAACTGGGTGCAAAGCGGAGGCCGGGTACAGGCGGCAACTCGGGGGGCTTCTACATTTCTTACACCGCGCCCAAGCCTCGGGAGGCGCAGCAGATCTGCAACGAACTGACGACCTTGCTGGTGAACGAAAACCTTAAGTCCGTGCAGGCGGCGGCCAAAGGAACGAGCGATGTGTTGAGCAAGGGAATCGAGGACGCCAAACGCAATCTGGATGAGCTCGATTCCAAACTGGCTGCTTTCAAGAACGCGAACACGGGAAAACTACCTAGCGACCAAGAAAGCAATATGAAAATTCTGATGGGATTGAATTCGCAATTGGAAGCGAACACTCAAACCTTGAGCCGGGCGCAGCAGGACAAGGCGTACACCGAGTCGTTGTTGGCACAACAGGTGGCCGCTTGGAAATCGGTCCAGTCTTCCACCAATCCGCAGACGTTGGAAAAACAATTGTCCGACCTGCAATCGCAGCTATTGAGTTTGCAGGCACGCTACACCGCAGATCATCCGGATGTGATCAAGACCAAAGCTGACATCGCCGAAGTTAAGAAGAAATTGGCGGAGATCAATAAGGCGTCATCCGATCCGAGAGACAACACCCCTGATAAAGCTTCGGCGATGGAGCCGCCGGAAATTCGCCAACTGCGGACACAGGTTCACCAGTATTCAGACTTGATTACAGCGGCCACGCACGACAAGGACAGATTCCAGAGGGAGATTAACGAATACCAAGGCCGCGTAAGGCTAAGTCCGGCGCTCGAGGGAGAGTACAACGCACTGCAGCGCGATTTGGAGAACGCGCAGAAATCCTATCAAGATCTCTTGGACAAGAAAAGTAAGGCGGATTTGACGGTGAATATGACCAACCAGGCGCAAGGAGAGCAGATGGCTCTTCTAAATCCGGCGAATTTCCCCGACTCGCCGAGTTTTCCAAATCCTTGGCTGTTTTCTGGCGTCGGGCTGGGTGCAGGGTTGGCGCTCGGAATTGGTCTCGCCATGTGGCTGGAATTGCGTGACCAATCCATTCGCACCGAGGCTGACGCCGAAGCTGCTCTCGAGTTGCCTCTGTTGGCGGCGGTTCCGTGGGTGGGCTGTGGTAGCCACAGATAACGGAACAGCAAGCTCAAGTTCTGGAACAGAAACAAGAGTCCAGACGAACATAAGGACACGGTTGAAGTTTAAGCGACGCTGGCTTAGGAACAACTATGTATAAAGAGTTCTACGGACTGCGGGCAAACCCGTTCAACGTCAATCCCGACCCGCGCTATCTGTTTCTGACGCGGCACACGGAGGAGGCGCTGGCGTGCCTGACCTATGGAATCCAGAGCCGCAAGGGCTTTGTCTTGCTGACGGGCGAAGTGGGGACGGGCAAAACCACGCTGATCAATAAGTTGCTGGAGTGGCTGCGTCTGCAGCAAGTGGCCACGGCATTCATCTTCAACTCGCGCCTGAACGTGCCGCAGTTTCTGGATTACATGATGGCGGACTTCGGGATTCCGTGCGACTCGAAGGCGAAGAGCCAGATCCTGCTGCGGCTGTACAACTGGCTGCTGGACCGTTACCGGGCCGGGAGAAACGGCGGTTCTCATCGTCGATGAGGCGCAGAACCTCACTGACGAAGTGCTGGAAGAGATCCGCATGTTGACCAACCTCGAGACCTTCACCGAGAAGCTTCTGCAGATTGTTCTTGTGGGGCAGCCGGAACTCGAGCAGAAGTTGAAACAACCGCAACTGCGGCAATTGCGGCAAGCGTTGACGCTGCGCGCGAAGACCCATGCGCTGACGCTGGATGAAACCAAAGCGTACGTGCAGCAGCGCCTACGCATTGCGGGCTCGAATGGTCAGCAGATTTTCGATCCGGAAGCGCTGGTGTCGATTCACCGCTACGCGTCCGGAATTCCACGAGTCATCAACCTGCTATGTGAGCACTGCCTGGTCAGCGCGTTCGTTGACCAACAGAAAGTGATCGCACCGACCGTGGTCGATAGCGTGGCGAAAGACTTCGATTTGGGTGACAACACGACGTCGGGTGCGCTTCCGCGGCCCGCCACCGAGTACGAATGGCGACAAATTCGATTTGGTGGACGCCCTGCGATCGCTGGCTACGCTGGCGGATCGCTTGCGGCAGCGAAGAGAAAGACCTCCCGACGAAAGGAAACTATGAGCAGAATTCACGAAGCGTTGAAAAAAGCTGAGCAGGAGAGGGCGGCCTCGCAGGGAGTTTCCCCGCAGCCCAACCTTGCGACGACGCCAGTGACCGAGCCCGCCGGTGTACACGGACGCACCTGCGCGGTTGTGCCATCCCCGTCAATGGCCCACTCCGCGATGCCCGCTTTTGCGAGCACCGTTCAACACCGACACTCTGCTGGCACGCTGCGCGCAGCTGGAATGGAATCCGGATACGGCAACCATGTTGTTCATGAATGGCGACGATAGTGCGCGAGGCACGGAAGAATTCCGCACGCTGCGTTCGCGCCTGTACCATCTGCGCGAGAAGATGCCGCTCAAGAAGGTGCTGGTCACCAGCGCGCTGCCCAAAGAAGGCAAGTCGTTCATCGTCGTCGAACCTGGCGCAAGTTATGGTGCGGCAGCATGGACGCCGGGTGCTGCTTGTCGACGCCGATCTGCGCGCGCCGCGTTTGCACATGATGCTGGGCACGACCTCAGATCCGGGGCTGTCCGATTACCTGCTGGGAAAGAATGACGAGTTTTCGATCATGCAGCGCGGTCCCCTGGAGAATCTTTTCTTCATTCCGAGCGGCACGGGCGCGGCCGATCCGGCAGAACTGGTCGGCAATGGACGGCTCAAGCTGCTGCTGCAGAGAGTCGAGCCGCTGTTTGACTGGATCGTGATCGACTCTCCACCTGCCATTCCGGTTTCGGACGCGAGCGTACTGGCGAAGGCGTGTGATGGCGTGCTGATGGTGGTGCGTTCGAATGCGACACCGTTTGATATCGCGCGCAAAGCTCGACAGGAGTTCTCCGACCAGGCCCTGGTCGGAGTAGTGCTGAATGGCACTCGCGAGGATGCGATTCCCTACGCCCGCTATTACTACGAGTCATACCAGAAGAAGCCAGCCACGACCAAGGTCTAGGAAGAAGGCTGAAAGTGATCCGGCTTTTCAACGTCTATTACCCGGTACGAACGCTGGTGCTTCTGGCAGTCGAGACGCTGATCGTCTGGATCCTCCTTTGTTCTGGGAACGATGGTGCGAAACGGGCGGGACTGGCACTTCTGCTCAATAATGAATGCTCATCGAGGGCGGGTTCATCAAGATTTTCGCGGTCACGGCAATCGTTCTGCTGCTTTCTCACGGTCTGGATCTTTACGACTCCTCCACCTTGGGCCAAATCCGATCAGATCGTCCGCTTGTTTATGGTGCTCGGGCTGGTGGCACTTTCTCTGTCCGCCGTGGTTCATCTACCATCGCTTTCTGCCGGGCCACGAGTTTCTCCCGCATGAATCCGCACTGGTCAGCTTCGTCATTCTGACCTTTGCTCTGTTGGGTTGGCGCGGTGCGTATTCCTGGCTGACGCAGCAGCATTATTTCCGCGAGCGGGTGTACGTATTGGGCACAGGTGATCGTGCGCAGCGGCTGGTTGACGGACTGCAAGAACGCTCGGAACTCGGCGTCGAAGTTGTGGGATGGACCGGGAACATCGAGGGCGAGTTGACGCGGGAAACGGTCGCCGCGCATCTGGTCGGGCTGGCGAAGGACAAAGGCGTGCATCGAGTGATCGTTGCGATGCCGGACCGGCGGGGACGCTTCCCGTCGAAGAGTTGCTGGATATGCGGCTGGCCGGCGTGAAGATTGAAGAAGCGACCTCGTGGCTGGAAAAGATTTCGGGACGAATCGAAGTGGAACAACTGTATCCGAGTTGGCTGATTTTCGCCGACGGATTCCGCTTTAGCTCTTTCTTCCGGCTGGTGCGGCGGGCGCTGAGTTTCTCGGTGGCGTTGATTGGACTGGTGATTGCTCTTCCACTGATGCCGTTCATTTAGCTCGCAGTGAAATTGGGCTCTCCGGGTCCCGCCCTCTACCGGCAAAAACGTGTGGGCCGGGGCAATTCGCGATTTACTTGCTACAAATTCCGCACCATGCGTCAGGATGCGGAGGCTGACACGGGTGCGACGTGGGCCACTGATGACGATCCCCGTATCACGCGAGGTAGGTAAGTTTCTGCGGACGTCGCGGCTGGATGAAATTCCCCAATTGTGGTGCGTGTTGAAGGGCGACATGCATTTCGTAGGACCGCGTCCAGAGCGGCCGGAATTTGTGGAGTGGCTGAGCCACGAGATTCCGTACTACGGCGTGCGCCACATGGTCGAGCCGGGAATTACGGGTTGGGCGCAAGTGCAGTACAAGTACGGCAACACGCTCGATGATGCGAGGGAAAAGCTGCAGTACGACCTGTTTTACATCAAGAACGCTTCTGTGGGGCTGGATCTGCTGATTCTGTTCCAGACCATCAAGATCGTCCTGCTCGGCCGGGGAGCGCAATGATGCAAGAAATTTGGGAGGACGATCCAGAAAAGCCATCGCCAATGGTAGCGAGCCAACGAGATCCCGGTCGCCCGCGTGTACGAGCGATCGGAGTTTGGCTACTGGGTGATGGTGGTCTTCTCTTTCCTATATTTCTTCCGGCCGGGCGACATTATCCGTGGCGTTGCTGTATTGCACCTGCAAGGATTACGGCTGTATTCGCGATGATGGCGTTGCTGATGGGTCGAACAAAATCCGTCTTAAGACAACTTCCTCCGAAATCAAGATCATTTTCGCCCTGTTTGGATGGATGGTTCTGTGATTCCATTTGCCAGCTGGCGCAGTGGAAGTTTTCAACATAGTGTTCTTCGAATTTTCCAAGATCGCTGATTGTCACGTTAACGCTTATCGTGACCGTAACCAGCAAGGTTGAGTTACGGCGTCTGATGCGGTCCAAGCCTTGGGTGTGGCGCTGATGACTATCGCCGCCGCCATTGCCAATAACAGAATGCAAGGACGCCTGGCCGGGGTGGGCGATGCGTTGTTGTCCAACCCCAACGATCTCGCCATGAACGTCGCATTGAATTGGCCGCTATGCTTGGCTTTTCTCTAATCAGCCGTCAGGGGGATGGCAAGAAACTGTTCTGGGCTGTTAGCCATGCTGGTCATGGTTTATGCGTTGATTGAGACTTACTCGAGAGCCGGATTTCATGGCTCTGGTCGTGGCCATTGTATTTTGCCTCTGGGAGTTTGGAATTCGCAGGAAGAAGGTGCTACGTTCTTGGAGTAGCATTCGTTTGTCTCATGGCTACAGTCGCAGTGGCTCCCGGGAACTACATTGAACGTTTGGAAACGCTGTTGGGCAGATTCCAGGAGGGCGATTACGACCGCGGCTCGGCTGAGGCTCGATATGAATTGCTGATCAAAGCTTGAAAGTAACCGCGACCCATCCCGTATTTGGTGTAGGGCCAGGGAATTTCCCCTCTTACACCGGTCTGTGGCGCGTCACGCATAATACCTATACGCAATTCAGTTCGGAGTGCGGAATCCCGGTGCTTCTTCTGTTTCTTCTGCTGATGCGGAGAGTCTTCCTCAACCTCCGATACTTGCGGAGGGTGCCACGCTCCCCCGATACAGAAGAGCTGCATCTTTACGCTAGTGCTCTGATGGCGTCGTTCGGCGCGTATCTGTTGGGCGCGTTTTTCTCCAGTACCGGATATGAGCTGTTCCCTTATTACATGGTTGTATACACGACTTTGCTTTACCGGTTGACCCTCGCGGAACAAGAACGGAAGACCACAGGCCTGGTCAGGACTCCGATTGAGTTTCGTCCGCGAGCGTACACTCCCGCGTGATCTGGGGTGGTGCATCAGCGGTGTTAGAACACGCAGCCCGATATTGCTCCTTCGTGCAGCAAAAGCGAATCAGGCAGCCGTGGCGACGCCAGGCTACCTAATCTCACGAGGTGGCATGGGAAACCTCGCGCTTCGTTTCCGAACTAGGTTCACTCGCCAGCCAGTCCGCCATACGGGAGACATTGTCTCCGTGTTCTATGCGTTCGAGGCTCGCTCTGATTGCGGAATAGTTCTCGACCAGAGAAACCAGTTTTGCGCACAAGTCGGCGGCATCGGTCTCGACGTAGGTGAGGGTTCCTGGCGGTCGCCGGCCGTTCTCGCTGGCCACGACTGGAATGCGCATAGCCAGTGACTCCAGAACTGAGGCGGAAACTCCGTCGCAGGCCGGGGTTCGTATACAGGCGAAACTGCGGCTCAGTAAGGTCAGGAATTCGTCATGGGCCAGGTTGCCCAGTAGCAGCAAGCTCTGCCGCTCTTCCTCCGGCCACCCACCAACTAACTCTTGAGCGCGGGGCAACTCTCGGTCCGGAAATCCCAACCAAACGAAGCCGACATTGGGTTGGGAGCGCCGGAATCGGCTCATAGCCTCCCGCAGCATTGAAAGTTGGTATTCGGGCCGGAACGAAACGTAACAGAAGAATACTGGCGAGCGGCGGTTTACAAAGGCCTCTGTCGCGCTGGCCAAAACGGTGGGACGAAAGCTCAAGTACTGCCGCGAGAAGGTCTCAATCGCCGCAACTTTCTTGGCGGGAACACCGTACTCAGTAATTGCCTGCTTGACGAAATTGTCATCGCAAGCAATCCCGCCGGCCAGGCGGAACACCAAGCCAAAGGCCCAGCGCAATCGAGAGCTATCTTGGCGCGGGAAATAGGCCTGTGAGAGGCCGCCGTGAAAAGTAACCAGCGCGGGGTGAAATGTAAGGCGACCCACCAGGACGGCAACCAAGGCCAGGATGTACCCCTTTTTCGATTGCCCATTGACATGCACGTTCAGCCGGAATCCCGCAATCCCGTACCGAAATACTTTAAACAGATAATCAAAGCCCCCCTGAACATCGACGTAGGCTGGATCCTTGATCTGTCGGTTCTCGTTAACTTTTAACACTTGGCAAAAATGACCTCGACGACGCAACTCATCCGTAACCAGTTTGGTCTGGATCGCCCAGCCGCACATCGGAGGCGGGTAATTGCCAATCTGAAGAATTCTCTTTTTGCTTGTCATTGCATCCGCGTGAGTCCCGGCGCTTTTGTCGCAGTAATCACTGAGGCTTCTGACTCTTCTTGGCGCCAAAGAAGAATCGTGCGCTGCGGCATGTTCGCTTCGCGCTAGCTTCTTGACATTATACAAAAACATTCTCGTCGCGTTGCTGATTGAAACGCGATCCCATGGGTTCGTTCCGTCACGTTCGACGTAAAATGTTTCGCCACGAGGACTGCTGCTGCGATGCGTTATACTCGGGGGAAACGGGTGCATTCCTTGGAAAATGTAGTCGCGGTGGCGCGAACGAAGGCCAGCTACGAGTTTTGCGATGATCGCAGCTGCGCTCCTGAGATCGGCGGGGTCACCACTTCGGCGGAAATTGCTCTCCATCAATTATTTCGTACCTGGCGCCTGGATCTGAAGCGTTACGGTATATCGACTTGGAACCCGCTATCAGCTTTGATTCCGGCCGGTTCCAGGGTTGTGATTAAGCCGAACTGGGTATTCCACAGGAACCAGCGTGGCGCCGGCCTGGATTGTCTGGTCACGCACAGCAGCATCATTGAGGCAGTTGTCAAAGTACGTTGGCCTCACCAACCCTGCTCAACTGATAATAGGAGATGCTCCGATTCAGGGATGCGACTTCGGACAGTTGCGAAAAGAGGCAGGCATTGACGGACTAGCCGATCGGCTCCGACATCTTGGGCTGCAATTCAGCATTATCGATTTTCGGCGCACCATTCGGCCAGGTAACTCTATCGACGGCCAGCAGCATCTGAAGGAGTGCGCGATGTCGAGAACTTTGTTCTCTTTGATCTTAAGAAAGACAGCCTGCTTGAATCGCTTAGCCGAAGATGCGACCAAGTTCAGAGTAACCATGTACAACCCGGAATTGTTGCAGCGCACGCATGCAGCAGGCCGGCATCAGTACCTGGTTGCTAGAGAAGTCATCGAAGCCAATGTGGTGATCAATCTTCCCAAACTCAAATCGCACCAGAAAGCTTGCGTGACGGGCGCTCTGAAAAACCTGGTCGGCATCAACGGCAATAAGGAGTACTTGCCCCATCACCGCAAAGGTGGCTCAGAGAGTGGCGGGGACTGCTACATCGGCCGGCCGGATGGAAGTGGGCAGCGGAGGATTTGTTAGACGCGGCGAATCGCCGTCCTCCCGGCGCCGACTCAAGCGGCATTCGCCTGGATGGCTGGAACCGCCGAAAGAATTGCTGCCAAGCTCGGAGCGGACGAGAATCTTGAGGGATCCTGGTATGGAAACGATACGATTTGGCGTACCTGTCTCGATTGCAGAGAATCCTTCGCTATGGCAGGCTCGATGGCTCCCTTGCCATGACGCCGCAACGAACAGTGATCTCAATTACAGACGCGATGATCGGCGGCGAAGGAGAAGGCCCGCTGGGCAATACGCCCGTGCCCAGTGGTTTTGTTACCGGCGCATTAAATACCGCGGCAGCGGAATGGGTCCACGCTCGCTTGATGGGCTTCGATCCCGGGAAGATACCGTCTGATTCGCGAGGCATTCGGACGACTTCAAGTACCCCTTAGCGGATTTTTCGCCCGACTCCATTCGGGTTTGGATCGGCGATACAGAGAAGTCTGCGCCAGACATTCTTCCATTCGAAGGGCGAGCCTTTTTTCCACCCCGCGGCTGGCAGGGCCATTGCGAATTGATGGAAGGTGGGATTCCGCCACGAGAACCCACCAAACCTGTATGTTCTTCGTGTGACGAATAAAGCCATGATTCCGCGCGCAATCAGCAGCCTGTGTGGCGTAGATACCTCGGCGAAACGCAACTTCGTGGGACCGACCTCGACCGTTTCCCGCAGCTTCGTCCCGATGAACAACGTAAGCAAATGGGCGAGCGATTACAGCGGCAGATTCGTTACTTTGGTACTCGGGCGGACGCGCTTCCGGAATGGCGAGAAGCGGCGCGAATCGATAACCCCGAAGATTTGTTTCGCATCTGGCCCGACCTGCC
Source organism: uncultured Acidobacteriaceae bacterium (assembly GCA_963722365.1). Lineage (GTDB taxonomy): Bacteria > Acidobacteriota > Terriglobia > Terriglobales > Acidobacteriaceae > Sulfotelmatobacter. The sequence continues at coordinate 52,265 of CAVRLM010000007.1, read as the reverse complement.
GGTCGTTACCAAGAATGATCTTCGTACCCGCTTTCCGGCCGCAGGAGATTGGGCGATGTTTCAAGATTCCGGGTCAGGCGAACTGCACCGGCGGCTCCACGGGCGAGCCCGTGCATTTTTTTCACGACGCGGAAATGCTGAAGAAGCATCACCGCGGCCATCACCTTCAGTGCCATTCGCATGGGATGGGTTCCCGGCATGCCTACCATCATCGTCTGGGGATCGGAACGCGACGTCAAGAAAGCAAACGACCTTGCGCAATCGCGTGCATGGTCGGCTCCGGAATCAGTTTCTGGTGGACGGCTACGAACTTTCTGACAAGACGGTCGAACGCGTGTGGGCGCATATCGGGCACGGACCGGTTGCCATTTATGGCTTCACGTCCATGCTGGAATTTGTTGCGCGACGAGTACTCGAAACCAAAAGACAGATTCGGCCTGGCGTGGTTCGCACTGCCTGGAATGGTGGCGAAATGCTGTTTCCCGAACAGTGCGAACTTTTTCGGCAGGCCTTCGGGGTACCGCTTTTCAATCGCTATGGCGGACGTGAGCTTTCGGTGATGGCTTGTCAATTCGCGAAGGTGGTCCACTGCAGTGTATTGCGCCCGTGGCTTTTTCTGGAGATCCTCAACGATCGTGGCCGCCCGGCTGCAGCCGGGAGAAGTCGGCCGCCTCGTCTGGACGAGTACCGTTTGCCGAGGAACTCCCTTCCTTCGTTACGATGTGGAAGATCTGGGCACGTTTCGCGCCTGCGATGCGAACGAGTCCGGCGTGGCAGCCATCGACACACTTCATGGCCGGGTCGGCGGACTGCTCGAACTGCCGGGGGGGCGGAAGATCAGCAACCTCTATTGGAATCACTTCTTCAAAGAAATGAAAGAGGTCGCCCAATTTCAGGTGATTTTGCGCAAAGATCGCAGCCTTCAAATTCTTCTACGAGGAGAGGGATTTTCTCAGGAGCGGGACGCGGCGGTTCGCGGGTTGCTTGCCCATTTTCTGGGTGATATACCGTTTCATCTCCAATGGGTGGAGAGGATTCCTCTGACCAAGGAGGGAAAACTGGTCCAAGTCTATCGGGAAGATTGAGCATAGCTTGCTTTGACGCGGTTGTGGGTTTGGCACTTTCCGGGACAGTGGTGGTGGAACGAGGTATCAGTTTTTCTCCTAAAAATGCTAATACCCGTCCGGCGTGCGGCATTACATTTACTACGAAGCGCTGGAGTCTTCCGCCTGGTGGCAGAGAGTAATTGGCGGAAGAATCGGCTGCTGATTCTCTGCTACCACGGAATCTCCCGCTACGATGAGCACTTGTGGCGGCCCAGTTTGTATATGCACCCCGAGGTTCTTCGGCAACGATTGGAGATTCTGAAACAAGGGCGCTACAACGTGTTGCCGCTTGGAGAAGCGCTTCAGCGGCTGCAGGCCGGAGACCTGCCGCCGAGGAGCGTGGCCATCACGTTTGATGATGGCGGCTACGATTTCTACGCCGCTGCTTTTCCAGTCATAAAGCGCTTTGGATTTCCTGTCACCGTCTATCAAACCACCTACTACGGCGATTATCAGGATACCGATTTTTAATCTGGTGTGCTCCTATCTTCTGTGGAAGGGGCGGGATCGCGTTCTGCAGAATCCGAAAGAGCTGGGGCTCACCGAGCTCTCTGGACCTGAAAACGGAAAGCAGCCGCGCCCAGATTGTGCGGAAATTGGTTCTAGATGCAGAGGCGAGCAACCTTAACCGGATCTCAGAAGAATGACCTGGCTGCCACGGTTGGCCAAGTCTCTCGAGATTTCCTACGACGAGATAGTATCGAGCCGGATATTCCAGCTAATGAATTCGTCCGAGCGAGCCGAGCTTGCGGCAGCGGGAGTCGACTTCCAACTGCATACGCACCGCCATCGAACTCCTCTGGAGGAGGGTCTATTCCGGAAGGAGATTCAGGACAACCGCCGCAGTCTGCAGCAGTTGGGCGAAACGGCGATCCATTTTTGCTATCCGAGCGGCATTTATCGGCCCGAATTCTCTGAACTGGCTGCAAAGGGAGAACGTGGTTTCTGCCACGACGTGCGATAGCGGGCTTGGCCAGTCAGGCGAAGCAATCCTTTTCTTTTGCCCCGTCTGGTAGATACATCGGCACGCAGTGCGGTTGAATTTGAGGCATGGCTGACTGGGCTGTGCTGCTTTGCTGACGCGTTCGGAAGGCAGCCCCGCAGATTATTCCTGCGGCTGCCGGGCAGCGTATCGCAGGTCAACGATGCCGTCCAATCGGCTCTCGGAAAGGAAGCCGGGAGGAAATAATTGGCGCGAATATTAGTGCTGGATGGCCATAGCCCAGCATCCCTGGCGTTTACGCGATCTCTAGGCCGGGCAAAACATTGGGTCGCGGTGGGCTCGAACCGGGGCATCGATGCGCCCTGCCGAGTTCTCTCGCTACTGCCGACTGAGCACAAGATATCCAGTTCCCTCCGAGGATGCTTCGGGTTTCGTCGAAACGGTGCTGGAGTTTGCGCGCAAGAACGAGATCGAGCTGATCATTCCGGTGACCGACTTGACTATCGCGCCGCTGTCGAAGTACCGAGATCGGTTCCAGGGAGTGTCCCGCCTGGCTCTGGGTCCGCATGCGCCGCTCGAACTCGCAGCCGACAAGTTCCAGACAGTCTGCCTGGCGCGCGAGTTGCGAATACCTGTCCCGGAGACAGCGCTGGTTTCCTCGATCGACGACCTCGGACTGCGCCAGCCTGCAAACTGGGATTTTCCAGTGGTCGTCAAAGATCGTTTCTCCGTGCGTTGGAAAGGGAACCGTGCGGTCCTCGGCTCCGTGGCCTACGCCTATTCGATGGACGACCTCGAAAAAAAGGTGGAACACAGGCTGAAGGAAGCCGGGGATGTGCTAGTCCAACAATTCGTAGCAGGGAGAGGGCATCGGCTTCTCCTGTCTGGCGGCAGAAACAGAATGTCTACCTCCCTTTTATGTGGCGGCGGCTTCGCGAAACCGACCCACGGGGTTCGGGGAGCAGTGCGCAACTATCGATTCCAGCTGATGGCCGGGAGTCCAGGAAGCTAGCGCGCGCTTTGGTCGTGCATGTAGGGCTGGAGGGGATTTGCATGGTGGAATTCAAACGGCCGCACGATGGCGGGCCCCCTGTTCTCATGGAGATCAACGCTCGCCCCTGGGGTTCGATGCCGCTGCCGATCTCGTGCGGGATCGATTATCCGCGTTCTCTGGGTGGATTGGCTCCTGACCGGCAAGTTGCCACCCCGAGAAATCGAATACAAGAAGGGCATTACTTGCCGCCGTTTGGTGAGCGAACTTACGCACCTGGAACACACCTTCCATGGCACGCCTCCGGGCTGGCCGCTACCCTATCCCGGTTTCTTTCAAACCCTGCTGAAGATTTCGGTGCCGTGGTATCCAGGTATGCGTTACGCCGATGTTTGGTTCAGCGATCCTTCTCCCGGACTCGCCGGGTCTGGGACGCTGGTTTAGTGGTCACTTGTGGCAGACGATTCAAATCAAAATAACATCAGGGACTTAGTACGTCTTGCAGAACGCGAGAAAAACTCTCCGCCACCTTAGGCCAGCTGTAATTCTCGTGAACCAGTCTCCTAGCGGCGATCCCCAATCGGCGCCGCTGGCTAGAATCGCGAAGTAACGAAATCACCGATGCGGCAAAATCGTTTGGGCGTGTCGGCCAGAAGAATGTTTTCCCCGGTCTGCACCGGCAGACCCTCCGCGCCCACCGCTGTAGAAACAACCGCCTTGCCCATGGCCATAGCCTCGAAAATCTTGAGCCGCGTGCCGCCGCCAATGCGCAGAGGAACAATACAAACCGAGCCGCGCGCCAGGAAGGGCCGAATGTCCTCGACCCAGCCCGTGAGACGCACCGACTTTTCTGTCTCGAGCAGAGTTTGCAGTTTGCGGGAAGGATTTCGGCCCACGACTTCGAGAGACACCGAGGGTGTTGCTGCTTGATCAAGGGAAGGATCGCTTCGACAAAATGAAATATCGCATCTTCGTTTGGAAGCCAATCCATTGAGCCGGTGAATACCAGCGAATCCGGGACTTCTTCCATAGGCATGGGTTGGAAATAGTCCACGTCTACGCCAGTGGGAATCACGGTTATCTTTTGCGGGTCGAGGAAAGTCGCCAATGCGTCACGATCAGTTTCAGAAACGGTGAGCACCCGGTCGGCAAGGCGGAGATATCGCTGTTCCGCGGCTTCCATCTTTCGCCACTCCCACCACGAGATTGCTTTCCAGACGGGATTGGTCGCAACTTCATAGTGACGCCGCCAGATAACGGCTTCTACATTGTGGGTGAACAGCACTTTGGGGATTCGGAGAATCCCACGGAATAACGCCTGCAGGCGACACGAAATCGCAGACGATGACATCGTAAGTTTCCTGTTGAAGCAGGGCGCGTAATTTGTGACGCACCTCGGAACGGCAATACTTTGGTAATCAGGTAAGGCTGGGAAGAGAGCAGACGAATGCCATAGTCGAGCATCTCGGCGCGGCTTTTCGACACGGGCAGGGAGAGCGGCACACAGACTACGCGGTCAAACATATCCTTCAAGCCGGGGTGAGCGTCGTTCTGGTGTGCGGCATGGAAGGAGAAGAAGGTGACGGAATGTCGGCGCGCCAGTTCTCGCAGAATGTTGTAGCTTCGGATTTTTCCACCGGTGTCTGGCGGAACCAGGCCGCCGGCTTTAACCCAGAGAATTTTCATGGAAGAGTCGCGTTACCAGCAAATCCCTTCGTAGTTACCCGAAATTGCGGGCCGCGATCCACGTTCGAGGTTCACCAGATCGATGACAACCTGGTCCGGCCGCAGGCAAGCGCGCAGTTCATCGCTATTCAGTCCGCGGGTGGCGATGATGACAACCTCGGCACCTGTGACCACTTCCGAAAGGCTGTTGGAAAGCAAAGAGCCAATGTGTGGAATCACTTCCTCGATGTACAGACGGTTGGAACCGATCAAACGGCCCAGCGAAACGTTGTCATCCCAGATGCGAATTTGTCGGCCTTCCCCCAGAAGACGCTTCACCAGTTGCACCTGAGGGCTTTCCCGCAGATCGTCGGTGGCCGCTTTGAAACTCAATCCCAGCATGCCAATTTTCTTCTTGCCGGTCGCAAGCACCATTTCCACGGCACGATCGAGGTGCTCGTCGTTGCTGGGAAGAATGGATTGAAATAACGGAAGATTGAGGTCCAATTCTTTGGCGCGATAGTTCAACGCGCGCACGTCCTTGGGCAGACAGGAACCGCCAAACGCGAACCCGGGCTTCAGATACGTGGGCGAAATGTTGAGCTTGGTATCGGCGGTGAAGATTTCGACCACGGCTGCGGCATCGACGCCGAAGCTCCTTCGCCAACGTGCCAAATTCATTAGCGAAAGAAACCTTTACGGCATGCCAGGCATTGCAAACGTACTTCACCATTTCCGCAGAGCGGAATGAGGTCTCGAAAATTCGTCCCGGAGCCCACTTGTAAATTTCGCGCAATGTGGCCGCTGTGCTCAGGTTCTGAGGCGCCGATTACGGTAACCGAAGGTTCGAGGAAATCCGCAACGGCTGTTCCTTCACGCATGAACTCCGGATTGACGCAGACGCCGAAATCCTTGCCCAGCTTTTTCCCGGACGATTCTTTCCAGTGCCGGCACAACGATAGTTTCGGCAGTTCCGGGCAAAACGGTGCTGCGCACAACGACCAGATGAAACCGAATTTTTCTTCTTCAGAACCTTTCCAATTTCCTCGGCACACCGGTTCGATATGACCCAGATCGAGTTTTCCGTTGCGCAGACTCGGCGTGTCCCACACAGAGAAAAGAAATGTCGCTGTTCAGCACAGCGTCTTCGGAGTCGGAAGTCGCATGCAGGCGGCCAGTTTTATGGCCGTCCAGAGATCAGATCACCCACGTCGCGGTTCAACGATGGGACTGCGCCCGGCCTCCATGGCTTCCACCTTTGGCGCGCTCAGGTCGACTCCAATGACGTTGTGTCCTTTATGCGCGAGGCAGGCCGCGGTGACGGTGCCGACGTAGCCTAGGCCGAATACGCTTACCGATGGAGTCATGAGATTTCTCAGTTCCCTTTTTCTGACAATCCAACATAAGGCTATGACAGTTACAGCAGCAGCCAGCGAACGTGATCGGAGGCTCGCTCAGGCCGAATCGGGGCCTGCCGGATTGTATAAGACCATGTAGCTCAATGACATACAGGACTCTTAGTCTGTGGCACTGCACCGTTACCGTGGACGAAGGCATTCTTAGGTCTGCACTTTTCAAGGCAGCCAGACCCAAACTCCAGATATTATTTAAACACGTAGGCGCGATTTGCGGAGGCCGGTGGACAAACACCGGTACGTAGCTCAGCTTAGGCCATTGGCATTATTCTGGAATTTCGTGACTGCTGGCAATCCAACTTCTGATATGGCGGCTACGCCCCGCGCGATCGCGGGCTTCACCCTCCGCACGGCCGGCGCAAGGTTTTCACCTGGTCGACTCCTTCAATGTTGGCGGAACGGAAACCCAGGCCGTGGAATTGGCGCTGACGGCTTCCGATCGGCTGGGATACGATGTGACGCTGGGCTGCCTGCGTGCGGAGGGCCCGTTGCTAGAACGCCTTCAGGGAACAGGCGTTGCCGTGCGCGAATTCCGTCCTCGAGGCGGTATCGACAGTCCTGCGGGCTTTATCATGTGCTGCGGCTGAGCTGGTTTCTGACAGGAGATTTGACGTCGTCCACACGCACGATTTGTGGTCGAACCTGCTGGGAGTTCCGGCGGCACGTCTGGCTGGAGTTCCTGCGATTGTTTCCAGTCGACGCGATCTCTCGCATTTCGACTGGTACCAAGGCAAGCGCCGAGTTTGGCTGCGGCGGATCCAGAATTTATCTGGCGCAGTCCGTGACCAATGCCACTCCAATCCGTGACGCCCTGATCGCCGAGGACGGCTTCCGACCCGGACAAAGTGCGTGTAATTCACAATGGAGTGGACATCGCAAAATTCAAATTGGCCCGCACAATGATCGCGTTCGTCTTTTTCCGGGAGCTGGGGATGGGAAGCTCATCGTGCTGGTCGGCAACATGCATAGCGACGTGAAAGGGCATCCGTGGCTGATTGCGTCCGCCCCCGCCGTCGTCCGCGAGTTTCCATCCACGCGATTCGTTCTGGTTGGCGATGGCGAGCAGCGGGCCGGCTTTGAGAAGCAAGCCGCAGATTTGGGCTTGAAGGACAATTTTCTGTTCCTGGGACGTCGCGCGGATGTTCCGGAGATTCTCGCCTGCTGTGACATCGCAGTGCTGCCTTCGCGGGCAGAAGGTCTGCCGAATGCCGTCCTGGAATACATGGCGGCGGGGCTTGCCTGTGATCGTGAGCCGGGTCGGCGGAAATGCCGAACTGGTCCAGGATGGCGTCACCGGACTACTCGTGCCTCCAGCGGACTCAGCAGCGCTCTCGAGCGCACTGTTAAAGCTTCTGCGGGAACCTGGCCTGGCGCGACAGCTGGCGCAAGCCGGCATGAATTCACGGTCCGGAATTTCAGTTTCGAGAGGCTGGTGCTCGAGGTGGATGCTCTCTACAGCGAACTTCTGCAGCGGAAGGGAAGAGTCGCTAGCCGATGGCAAATCCTTCCCAATGGAGACGTCTCTTCGGTCGAATTAAGCCGATGCCGCGCCAGGAACTGGTTGACCGCTTGCGGCAGTATTGAACGCTCGCGCAGACCTCTTGCGCTATCGAAGCGGAAACAATTTCTTGGGCGTAGTGCACGGCGAATCGGCGGCAGCATTGGGCCGTTTTTACTTCACGACCGCGGAAATTCCAGAATTGATTGCTGACTCTGAAACAGATGTTTCCCGCGCAGGCGGATGAGATTGTTGCTGCGAGCAGAAAAGATCTGCCGACATCGGTTTCGACCTGCTCGGCTATGAAGACCTGGATTACGGCTCTGAGATCGACTGGCACTGCGACGTTGTTGCACGGCAAGCAGGCTCCCCGCAAACCCTGGTTCAAGATCAAGTATCTTGACTTCGAAGAAGTTGGAGATTCCAAGATCACTTGGGAGCTGAATCGCCACCAACATTTTGTCACGCTGGCCAAGGCTTACCGGCTCACGCGGCGACGAAAATTTGCGCGCGAGATTCTTCGTGCAGTGGACCCACTGGCACAAACAGAATCCGTATCCGATCGGAGTGAATTGGGCTAGCAGCCTCGAGGTCGGCTTTCCGAACTCTGTCCTGGATTTGGACCTTCTTTCTGCTGCAGGGATGCCCGCTTTTCACAACTGCAGTTGCGCGCACAATGGCTGGCTGCCTTGAGCCTGAACGGCCGCCACATCGAGACCTACCTGTCCACCTACTTTCTCTCCGAACACCCATCTGCTCGGAGAGGCTCTGGCCCTATTCTCTATCGGGACGCTCGTTCCTGGCTTGCAATCGGCCGCGCGGTGGCGGCAACGCGGCTGGGAAATCCTGGAAGCTGAGGCAGCGACCCAGGTGCGCGAAGATGGATTCTACTTTGAACAATCCACGTATTACCACGTCTATGCGCTGGACATGTTTCTGCATGCGCGAATTTTGGCCGTGCTCAATGGAGTGCCAGTTTCACCCGAGTTCGACGAGATCTTGCAGCGCATGCTCAATGCTCTGATGCTGCTGGGCCGAGCCGGAGTTGCGCCAAGCTTGGGCGATGACGATGGCGGAAGGCTCTTTGATCCCCAGTCGCAATCGAGGCTGAGCACATGCTCGATCCCTTAGCCGCAGGCGCAGTTCTTTACCGGCGGGGAGATTTCAAGTCTCTCGCAGGGGCTCCGCGGGAGGAAACCTTGTGGCTGTTGGGCGTGAAGGGGCTGGCGGAATTTGATTCTCTGCCCAGTCGCCGAACCGTCTGGCGTTTCGACCGGCCTCGTCGACAGCGGCTTTTTCTTCATGGCAGGGGAAGAGTCGGGGCAACAGTTAATAATTGATGCCGGGCCCCTGGGAGCAGGGAGTGGAGGGCATGGACACGCCGATGCATTGAGCATTTGGCCTGGTTCGAAATGGACGAAGTCTTTTGATCGATCCGGGAACATTCGAATATGTGGGCGACCGCGATGAGCGCGCACGCTTGCGGGGCACCGGCGCCCATAACACCATGCAGATCGATGGACGCGACCAAGCCGTTCAAAGCGGTCCGTTCTCCTGGAAGAATCCGCCGCGGGTCAATGTCGAACAATGGATCACTGGGCAGCGAATTCAACCTCTTTCAGGGGAGTCACGACGGATATTCGCCGCCTACCGAGTCCGGTAATTCATCGCAGGTGGGTGTTTCACAGAAAAGGGGAATTTCTGGTTGGTGCGCGATCTGGCCTCAGGCCACGGATCACATCAGCTGGATATCGCATGGCACCTTGGTCCAACACTTTTTCCCGCCACGTCACAGCAATCCTTTTCACCGACGAGCGAGAGAGTCTGGCGTTGTTGACGATTGAAGGCCACGGATGGTCGCAGAGCGTGCGCCGCGATTCCTGGTCTCCGGCTTATGGGCGCAGAGAGATCGCGAGTGTGGTCAACTTCGGTGCGCAAGTCGAACTTCCCGCGGATTTTGCTACTCTCGTGGTCGCGGGCGAGAACTCTCCCACCGATCTCGGCCGGCTGGTGAAAGCTAAGGGCTTCGGCCCCAAACCAGTTTGCGGATATCAATATTCCGACCTGCGCCAAGAGCACAGCTTTTTCTTCAGTGACCGGCCGGGTCCATGGGCTCTGGGAGCGTGGGCCAGCGATGCCGATTTTCTGTACTGGTCTGTTGATCGCCAAAGGGAACAATACTCGTTGGTTCTGTGCAATGGCTCTTACGCGGACGTCGGGGACAGGAGGGTGCTCACGTGCAGCCAGGCGGGTGAGCTATGCTGAGGTATTGGGTTCTTCCGGGAAAGTGGATCTGTTTTCATCTGATCCTGACCATGTTGTTCTGCAGCAGTCGCTTGATCGTGTATTGGCAGACGGAGATTTGATCGCGCCCGGGCAATGATTCAAAGGTGATAGGTGTGTAGCGATGTGTGGAATCTGCGGCGTTTTCCATTCCGACCCGACTCAGCGAGTGAATCGTGAGCTGTTGGCGGCGATGAACCGGCAAATCGCTCATCGCGGTCCCGACGATGACGGCTTCTTTGTCGACGGCAATGCCGGGCTGGCCATGCGCCGCCTCAGCATTATCGATATCCAGACCGGTCACCAGCCGCTCAGCAATGAAGATGGGAGCATCTGGATCGTATTCAACGGGGAAATCTATAACCACCGGGACTTGCGCAAGGACCTGCATGCCCGCGGGCACCGTTACCGCACGCAGAGCGATACCGAAACCATCGTCCATTTGTACGAAGAGTACGGAAAAGACTGTGTCCAGCATTTGCGCGGAATGTTTGCGTTCGCCATCTGGGATCGGTCCAGCCGGTCTTTATTCATTGCGCGGGATCGTCTGGGAATCAAGCCTCTCTACTATCGCTACGATGGCACCACGTTGCTGTTCGGGTCGGAAATCAAAACGATCCTCGCCTATCCGGGTGTGAAGCCGGAGTTCAACCGGAGCACCCTGGCGGAATATCTTGCTTTTGGCTATATCGCCGGCGAGCAGACGTATGTATGCCGGCATTCGGAAATTGCTGCCCGGCCACATCCTTACCGTGGACGAGGACGGGCCAGTTGAAAACTTCGTCGTACTGGGACTTGACGGTCAAATCCGATGATGGGAGCCTATCGCGCGAACACTATGTCAGCTCCTACCGGGATCAACTGGAAGCATGCGTGTCCAGTCATTTGATGAGCGATGTTCCCTTGGGCGTTTTTCTGAGCGGCGGCCTGGATTCAAGTGCGGTGGCGGCGCTGACGACGAAGATCCGCAAAGAACCCATCGAGACCTTCTCGGTGGGCTATGGAGAAGAAGCATTCAGCGAACTGCCTTACGCCCGGACCGTCGCGGAACACCTGAGATCGAAACATCACGAAGTGCGGCTCAGCCGCGAAGAATTTTTCCAAACCTTGCCGCGATTGATCTGGCATGAAGATGAGCCGATTGTGTGGCCCTCCAGTGTGGCGCTCTATTTTGTTGCACGGCTGGCGAGAGAGCGCGTGACTGTGGTGCTTACCGGCGAAGGCAGCGATGAGACGCTGGGCGGCTACACACGCTATCCGTGGACTCTTCTGAACTCGCGCATGGACCGCGTTTATCGCGCACTGACTCCCGCCGCTCTGCGCCGCCTGGTGCGGAAGGGAATTCTGGTATCTCCCGTCTCGGGGGCGACAAACGGAAGCTGGAGCATACGTTTCTAGGCCGCGACGGTGCCTCCTGGCCTTCGTTCTATTTTGATAATTTCTATTCCGCATTTTCGGCAGCGGAGCAACAGGAATTGCTGACTCCCGGAGCCGAGCAAATGGCTGGCGACGCCTATGCCGGCTCCATGAGCCACTGGGAAAATTCTTCGGGCGATCTCTTGCACCGGCTGTTGTACACCGATATCAAGACCTATCTGGTGGAACTGCTTATGAAGCAGGACCAGATGAGCATGGCCGCTTCTATCGAGAGCCGTGTGCCCTTTCTTGACCATGCGCTTGGTCGAATTCACGGCCAGCATTCCATCGAAATATTCGACGAAAGGCATGGCGGGAAAATGCATTCTGAAGTCGGCCGTCGCGGATCTGCTGCCCGAGGCAATCATGGGCCGCAAGAAGATGGGTTTTCCAACGCCTTGGGAGTATTGGCTGAGAGGGGCCGCAGTTCGAAGATCTGGAGCGTCTTTTGTTGGAGCCTCGAACTCTGCAACGGGGATTCTTCCGGGAACAGGTTCTGAAGCGGCTTCTCGCCGAACATCGCGCCGGGGCGCGCGACCATGGGAATCGCATCTGGCGCCTGCTGAACTTGGAATTGTGGCTGCGCGTCTGCGTGGACGGTGAGAGTGGTGCCGATTTGGTTCCTCAGGGGAGCGCCGTAGCGCAGGGATAGGCGCGCTCGCCGAAACCATCGATGATCAATAACTAGTCTTCCAAAAGATGAAGAACCTTGTAAAAAGAGCAGTGGTGCGGAGCGGTCTGCTGCAAGTGGCGGGGCGCCTGCGGGGCGCGAGTGCAGCCATTCTTATGTACCACTCTGTCATGGAGGATCCCGCATCTCAGGAGACCTATCTCGGAGAGATTATCCATTCCCGGGAGGTGTTTCGCGCACAGATGGAACTACTCGCGAGACGATTCCATCCTACGAGCCTCCACCAAGTTGGGCACTTCTTAAACGGAGCGGGGAACTTCCCGACCGCGCCGTCGTGGTTACGTTTGATGATGGATATACAGACAACTACGAGATCGCTGCCCCGGTCTTGAACGAATTGGGGATCCCGGCAACTTTTTACGCAATGGTGGACAGCGTGGAACGGCGCAGGCTGCCCTGGCCAGCGCGATTACGATTTGTGTTTCGTAATACTAAAAAGGAATGCTGGGCCGACTCTGTCGGGAAAATTTGGCCGCTGTCAGAACGACATGGAGCGGGAAAAGGCGCTACTGCGTTCCTGCGACGAGTGTTGCCAACTGACTGGCACCGTCCAGGAGAAGTATGTTGCCAGCCTCAGCGAAGAACTCGATACTCAGGTACCCCCCGAATCGGGAGCACTGATGATGAGCTACGACCAGATGCCGGGCATTGGTAAAGCAGGGGCATATCGTTGGTTCCCACACCATGACTCACCCGAACATGGCGTACTTAAATCCGGAAGTCGCGCGGCGGGAATTGACTGAGTCGAAGCAGCGTTTGGAGCAGGAACTCGGAGACTCCTGTCTCGCATTTTGCATATCCCTGTCCTGCCTTATCGCCTCACTGGACGGAGCAAACCGTGACTGCAAGCCGCGTTGCCGGGTACGAAACCGCCGTCACCACAAATGGGGGGTTGGCACGCGAAGGCGACGATCCTCTGCGGTTGAAGCGCATTGGTGCCAGTCGGATGGTAGAAGGGCTGCAATGGAGCCTGGAAACCGGTTTCGCCGGGTATCTAAGGTAGAAGCGCCCCCCGACATCACTTTTCTCCATCCAGCCTCGGACGGCGAATCCGTTTCAACAGCAGATGGCTATCGATAAGAAACTTCATATACGCGGTAAACGTCATTTTGATATGTGCAACGCACATCGGCGCTCGAGAAACCAGGAGGCAGTCCACACTCGAGCGGTAATGTCTTCTCCAACACGCCTTTCTGCGCGTAAATGAAATAGCGCGGATGCTGTTGCTCGACGTACACCCGAAGCTCGGAGGCTGGACTTAAGCTGGCCAAAAAAGCTCGGGACGTCGTTGGCAAGGGCAACCCGAGCGCCTGGGCGACGATGTTGGACTCCGAGTTGTAGTCGTCGATCACGATGTGATCGTCTCGCTCTAAGCGTGCCTGCAGGAATGCTGCCAGAGACTCGATGCGATGCGGATAACGTAGAATCGGAGAAATCGAGGCAACCTTTTCGCTGAAGCGATTCCGAGTCGCGCTTAATACCCAGAGGGCAAGAAGATTGAGCAAGAGAATTCCGACGAATGCCTGCCGCAGCGCTCTGCTCTTACCGGGGAATTGTCTAAAGATTTCGGCCAGTCCAAGAGCGCCCAGTGGGATGAGAAGCGTCCCCAAGGTTATGGTGTAGCGGGCGAAGGCCATCTCGCCTCCGGCGGCAATCTGATACAACTGGACGGCGCCAAAAAAAACTGTCACGAGCGCAAACTCGGCGCCAATGGCAGTCCGGAAGGATAGAAAGAAGCCGTATAGGGCGCCCACAATCACAATTGGAGTGAGAGTCAGAAGCAATACGCCCGGGAATAACGAAAGCCGGTAAAGGGTTGAGACATGGGCGAACGCGACCTGCTCCGCTACCCATTCATGATTCATCGTGACGCCATAAATCAGGCTGTGAAACTTGGTCCAGTTGTTGATCATAATAAGGACCGGGAAGAAGCCTGCGGTCAGAGCAAAGAGCAAGAACGGCCGCACTGCCTTGCTGAATGGAGCCTGGCGGCTAGTTCGCCAAACCGAAACCAGGATCAAAACCGCGACTGCGAAAATTAACGACCAGGCCTCGTAGCGGGTGGCTGCGGCGAAAGAAAAGAATATTCCGGAAAATGTCAAGGTTTGCGGTTTGCCCAATTGACGGTAACGGAAGTATCCCAGCAGGCCTAATAGGACAAACAATATGTAGACGGCTTCGGATGAGGAAGTGGCGCTATAGGCGATGTCGAGGCTACATAGCGAGAAAACTACCAACCCCAGCTGGGCTGCTTCATCATCGAACACCGTGCGCACCAGCTTATAAAAAACGAATAATGACGCCGTCCCTGCCAAAAGGCTCAGTAACCGACCCGCGATCCTTACGTTGCCTCCTAAGATTGTGGCGAAGCCGCCCATTAACCAAAAATGAAACGGCAACCAAGGGCCAAAATTCAATTGCAACGAAGGATGCTGAAGCCAAGTGGCGGTAATACCTTCGCGCGCCCATGCATCTCCTCCGGTATTCGAAGAAAAGGAAAAAGAAATGAAGCGTAGTAAGATCGCGAGGGCAAAGACAATTGTATTGAAAGGGGACTTAGGGAAAGAGGTCTGATCGACGCTGGGAGTACACATGGTTACTCGTGTTATTGAACGACCAACTTTACGTCGAGCAACTGGCTAAAGGCTCCCGAGGTTCCTGTCACGATGATCGTGTAGTCCCGCTAGGCGCCAACTGAGGTTCCTTTCTCGCTGCCGTCACCTCCACAACTCAGGAGCGGAACCTCTAGAAATGTCATGGTTGCCGCGCCTACGAGACGCCGCGGCTGTTTCCAGATTACGACAAAGCCCCCAGAAGCGCTAGAGGTCCAGGCCCAGCAGTCGGCATTTGCGATGGAGCAGAGGTATGGGTAGTCGTAGGAATCGTCGCCGTCCGCCGGAGGCAGTGCTGCCAGAAAGCGATATCGAGTTCGGTTGTGCCAGCCTTCCCGTACTGGGGAAAACGCGCCGTAGGGACTGATACGGGAGGACGGTGGACACCTCGGCATCATTCGAAGCCCGCTACGCTCCACTGTCCTACCCGACTGCGGGAGACGATCAGCAATGGTCGTCCGTACCGCGACACTATCCGCAAAAGTCCACTTGGGCACTAGGCCTGACCTTGGTCGGCAGAAATGTCAACCAGTTGCGGAGAGCTATACCGTCCCGCCGGCGCGGCAGCTATTGAACTCCTGTAATGTTCGTGTTCAGCATGCTGATGTCAGCGCCCAGAGGGGATTGGTCCGGAATACCCATTTGAATATACGGACTGGGCGGAAGCAGTTGGTAGTTTCCGCCATTCCCGTTGTTAAAATTCGTAAATCCGACAGCAGCGTCGTTCGCGGCGAAGAAATTCCCTTTGGGCCACGGGCCTTGAGTTCTCGGATAGGCGATGATGGCATTATTGGAAGTGTTATACGAACTCCAACATTGATTGAAGGTAGTGAGGGGTTGCCCAGACTTCGCACAGGTGCCGATATACTTTCCACCCGTTGACCAGACTGAATACGCGCCTGCTACCGCAATATTATTCGTGAATACAATATTGAAAGGCAGCAGGGGATTTCTGTAATCGGCACCGACCAAGAGCAGTGTCTTATTGGGATCGGTGAGCATCGTCACATGATCGATGGTAACGTTGTTTAAGGGCCGATTTACCACCAAGCCGCTGGAAATCTGGAACCCAATCCCATCCCCGTCGTAAGTGGAAGCACTCATATCGTCCACGGTGACATCATGAATGCTGATGCGCTCGCTAGCGAGCGAGTCAACACATTTCGCCACTCGGTAGCTGATCTGGCGAGGCGCAAATCTGGAACCCGGATCCGATGTGGCTGATCTTGTTATAGCGGATGGTGATGTCACGATCCGCCGCCCAAGAACCGCGGGGGGTAATCACAATGCCCCATCCCACCTGGGAGAAGCCTCCCCAGCTATCCTCCATCACGTTGCCCTCGAACAGGAGACGCTCAGCGTTCTTTATCTCAAAAAGGTTCTTTAGCGATAAACCTAATGCCAATGAAATTGGAACTTCCGGGCATCCAGGTCAGCGGCTTAAACATGTGATTCCTACGGATTTCAATGTCACCTGGCACCGTGGAACCGGATGCTCCTCCGAACATTACGTTCTCTGCCGCGGCTTCGAGGAAATTATTCACGATCTTGTAGGGGCCGACTGGGAAGAGACTATTCCCTCCGTTAATGGTTTGGGAGTCAGTGCATGCACCGGTGTTCCCCGATATGCAGTGAAAATCGTTGAGATATGAGTCGATCACCGCGAAGTTGGTACTGTCCCCTAAGTAAATTCCTCGAGTCGTCTCGTCTAATGCCGTGCCATGAATCCAGACACGATCGAAGATCAAATGATCCGCTTTACCAGTTGTGCTGACCAGGCTATAGACAATGCCGGTCCCGGGTTTGCGAGTGATCTCCAACCCGATAATTCGATAGTAGTCGGCTCCGGAAGCGACGGTAATGGCGCCGGAGCCGCTTGCAATCTCGATCTTTGCCAGCACCTTCCGCGTAGATGGGCAGCTATAGGCCGGTCGGCCCGGCAGAGACGAAACTCCTGCGTAACAGGGGGTAAGCCGCGTGCCCTCGGCGGGCAAACTGCTGTCGGCTGCGCTGGTGCGGACGGTGATCCAGTGTTGGGAGTCGCAGTTCTTGGCCGGGAGCGTAATCGGTCCCTCGAAGGTCGCCCCCGCTTGCAGCAGGATCACGTCGCCGCACGCCGCGTTGTTCAGAGCGATCTTCACATTGCCTGCCGCCGGGACTAGAGTCTGTTTTCCCGAAGACGGGGTGCTCGATAGCGCGGTATTGATGCACCTTTGGGGTAGGGTGGCCGGACCATCGCCCCCGCCAAAATTCGCTTGATCGCCAGAAGCGCAGTACCTGTTGTCTGCGCTGCTGGGAGGTGCAACTGGCGTGGGCTGGGGCTGAGGCTCGGGCAATGATGGCGTAATCGTGATCGTTGCCGTAGCTTGTACGCTCGGATCCGCCACACTGGTTGCCTTGATAATTGTTACTTCTGTCGTGGTCAATGACGGCGCCGTGAAAAGACCAGAAGTCGAAATCTTTCCGGCAGTCGTGGTCCACTGGACCGCCGTATTGCTAGTGCCGCGAATGTTGGCGGTAAAATGCTCGGTTCCTCCAGATGGTAGAGTTGCGGTGGAGGGAGAAACAACAATTGTACTGTCGGCGCCGTGTCCAAAAACTGCACATGAAGTTTGGATTGCAACCACAAGAACAATACCAAGTGTTACGTGCAGTGTGCGCAGACGTGGGGAATCGAATCCGGTTCTAATGCAGTTTAGGGGGGCGGCTGTCATTAAGAACACCTCAAAAAGTCGTTTCTTGGACCTTCCTGCTAGTCCTTCAGCGACATTAAGCCTCGTGATGAAGAGCCGCTAGATAACTATGGGCACTGGCTAGGTGGGAAATCAGAAGTACAGGAAATGTCCGAAATCGCGGCGGGGAAACGACTTTGGTACTTTTGCTGCTCCGAGAGTGTTGCGCGAGTGGATTTGCTCCCGCTCTTGGGAGTTGGCAGCAAAGTGAACAAACCTGGCGACGAAATGCTCAGCAAATCTTGGCCCGCTTTACTTCCTAGGCCTGCAGTTCGCAGTGCAGCGAGCACAACCACTCTCTACTAAGAAGAGTCAGCGGACGCCCGCAAGGGCGGCGCGTATAGCGTCAATATCTGCGCCCACGTCTTTACCGTCCGAAGCCTTGCCTTTGAAGCGGCTGGCCGCTGAGAGGCGATAGTCTGCGTCTTCGCGATTAAGATCCTCAAACCCTACCCCATCCATATCCTTCACTTGGAAATTTCCCGACGGCCAGGGGCCTTGGCCGTTGGGGTAATCGATAATGACATTGTTGGTTACCTGGAAGGATTTCCAGCAATTCTCGAACGTAGCCGCTGGTTGTCCGGACTTAGGGCAAGTCCCCTGCCCCGTCGACCAAACGGAGTACTTGCCCGCAGGAACAATATTGTCAGTGAAGCTGATGGCAAAGGGGAGACGTGGATTTTCCGGAGCTACCCCCACAATAATCAGACACTTGATCCTGCCTCGAGTGTGGACCGTTACGTGCTTGATAACGACATTGTTCAGCGGCACATTATTCCGGAACCCGCTCGAAATCTGGAAGACCATGCCATCCCCCGCGTAGGCGTTAGCGTCCAGATCCTCCATCAAGTCGTCGTGTATGCTCCAGCGCTGAGCGGCCAGAGAGTCGTTCTGGTCGGCTTTCGAAGCGGCGAATTGCATGCCCGATCCAGTGTGGCGAATGAGGTTTTGTCGAATCGTAATGTCTTGCACCGCTGCCCAAGTACCACGGGGTGTCAGGAGGATGCCATATCCTACTTGGCTGTAGCCGCCCCAAGAGTTCTCCATGAGATTGCCTTCGAGCAGGACGCGTTCTCCATTCTTGAGCTCGAATAGATTCTTGACGATGAAATTCTTGCCAATGAAATTGGGCCGGCCGGGCTGCCAACTGAGGGGTTTGAACATGTAGTTGCGCCGAATCTCGATGTCAGCGGGGATCTGCGATGCGGCTGCCCCGCCGAACATTATGTTCTCTGCGGCGCCCTCAAGATAATTGTTCACAATCTTGTATACCCCAGCAGGAACATTACTATTCCCACCAACGATGGCCTGGGCGTCCGTGCACGCGCCTGTCTTCGCGATGCAGTGAAAATCGTTGAAGTACGAATCAACGATTCCAACATAGTTGCTGCCCCCCAAATTGACACCGCGCACGCTTTCGTCGAGTGGCGTTCCGTGGATCCAAGAGCGGTCAATGATGACGTGGTCGATTCCGTCTTCGAACCGAATCAAGGCATACACCGTGCCCGTCCCGGCAGTTCTGGTCAATTCCAGCCCGATGATCCGGTAATGATTAGCTCCTTCAGCAACCGTGATGGCGCCCGCACCTGCCTTGAGCTCGACCCGGGCAAGGGCATTCTTGGGCGTGGGACAAGCGTAGGGCGGCCGGTCCGGAAGGGATGCCTGCCCCGCATAACAGGGCGTCAGGCGTGTGCCCTCGGGCGGCAAGTCAGAGGCCGCGCTCGTACGGATCGTGATCCAGTGCGCAGCATCGCACTTCTTCGGGGGCAGGGTAAAAGGTGCAAATGTTGTGCCCGCTTGCAGGACGACCGTGTCGCCGCAGGAGGCTGATTGCAGTGCCGCCCCCACACCTTTTGGGTCCGACACCTTGATCTCTTTGCCGTGCGACGGTGAGGAAGTCAGTGCTGTATTGATGCACCGGTTGGGCAACGCGGCTGGGCCGTCTTTGCCGGCACCAAAATCGGGAGTGTCGACGGGTTGGCAATACCGGTTGTCGGCTTGCGCCATAGCCGTAGTGCCGCCAATGAGTAGCGCAAGCAATAGCAGCTTCTTGATCATTCCGATCTGAAAATGAGACCAAGTCCTCATGGGATGTAACTGTTTTTGAAAAGGCTGAGACGCAATGACGAGCGCGAAGCCTTTCTTTGTAGACTAACAGAAAGCCCATATTGTGGACAGGCGGGACAGCCCCATCGACTCCGTTCTCGTTCCAGATGAAATGGAGAGCGTCATCGTCTATCCGGGCGTGCTCTAGCGAGAACGAGGCTGGTTCCCCAGTTGATCAAGCTCTACGCGGGAAGGAATCGCACGGCCGTGACGCAGAGCCTGGTATACCCAGGCAAACAGTGCAGAATTAATCATGCAGAAGTAGTAAGGGAGACGGAGGATTTTTGGTCGAAGACTGAATATGCCTCCCAGGACCGCAAGACCGTAGAAGAGCACTTGCCCGACCAGCAACCAGTTGTAAGGGAATTGGCTGCGCAGAACGACATTGGCAGCGAGCGCCACCAGCATGAATAGTGGAACTAGAAGCCGACCGGTCTTGTGTGACAGCAAACAGAACAGCACGAAGGGCCTGGGCGGCCACAGCAGGCATTTGATCTCCCTCATTTGTTCGATGTTTCCAGCCGTGATTCGTACCCGGCGAGAGAATCCTTCCATTTCGTGGGCTTCTTCATAAGCGATTGCGGCGGGCTCGTAGGCGACGCGGTAGCCATGCTCGAGGATTCGAATTGGAATCGTGAAATCGTCGTTGATAGTGTCTGGCGATGGGAACGGATACAGTTCGCGGCGGATAGCATAGAGAGATCCGTGCGCGCCCGTGAATGCGCCCAGCTTGGCCTCCTGTACCTTCAGGAAGGTTTCGTACTTCCAATAAAGATCTTCTTGCGATCCGAGGCGGGCCTGATCCTTTTTCAATAGCCGATAGACCCCGCTGGCTGCGCCGATCCGAGGGTCGCTGAAACTCTGAACCAGAACGCGAATCGAGTTCGGAGCGAGCATACTGGAGGCGTCGGAAAAAGCTACGATGTCTCCGCGTAACTGCGGTATGGCGTCGTTCAGAACCACGGTCTTGCCGCGATTTGTTTCGAAGTTGAGAAGGCGAATTCGTCCGCCTGATTCCGCGTCGGCGAGAGAACGGACGATTTCTGCGGTCGCGTCCTTCGAACCGTCAGAGGCAATGACAATTTCCAGCTTCTCGGCCGGGTAGTCAAGCGCGAGACCGTTGCGAATTTTGTCCGCGATCACTGCGGCTTCGTTGTACGCGGCTACGAGCAGCGAAACCGAGGGCTCAACCGACTGTCTGCTGACCGAAGAGCGAAAAACCGCCTGCAGTCCCCATAGCAGAATGGGGTAACCAAAGTAGACGTAGACCGGAAATCCGACGGCGATCCAGAACCAGAGCCCGGCCATCGCGTTAGATTGCCGTGGACCGCACGCAGTGCAGTTGGCCCAGGATCTCGTGCGAATCCACGCGGAAGCCGGCACGCTGCAGGTAGTCTTCTACCTGTGGCAGGGAGAAGAAGTAGACCGGGCAGCCATCAGCCTTCAGCCGGACCTTGCGAATGGCCGCGCGCACAGTGCCGGCACGGGGCCAGGCCGACAGGAAGGTGTTCTTAGTAATCCCACGGATGACCTGCAACCTAGGCAGCGGGTCCGCGACGTAGTCCCAGAATCCAATGGCAATCACCATGTCGAATTTTTCGTTCGTCTTCCAGTCCAGCACATCGCTCAAAACGAAGTTACAGCGATCCGCGACGCCTCCTTCCTCCGCAAGCTGCCTAGCCAGTTTGAGCATCTCCGGCGCAAAATCAAGGCCGGTAACCTGCGCTCCGCGTTTCGCGAGGCTGGCGACAAAACGACCGGAACCGCACCCGACGTCGCATATCTTCGTTCCGCTCGCATCGCCCGCCTGGTTCATCACCCATTCATAACGCTGGTAAATGTCGCGGCGCAGCCAACGGTCCAGGCCGCGCGAAAGCGGGTTTTTTTTGCCCGTATAGATGGCATCGAATTTATGCGCAATGTCGTTCCAATATTGCGCGATCTGTTGGGTTTCGTCAGTTTTTGTGTTGGTTCCAGGCATAGAAGTCAAATTCCTTGGCCGAGTCGGCAAGTCCGCTTTCGCGGAAACTGGTGTATTTTCCTGCTTGAAGCACACTCTGAAAACGGTCAAATGTCCGTGACAGATTCGTATAGTGGCGGAGCCGGGATTTCAAACCGACAGGCAAAGTCGGCTGTTCGGGATCTACCTCCCAAGGATGGATGTAGATAACGATGGGCACCCCTTCTTTCTGCACCCTTTTCAACCCCATGCGCGTGTAGAGGCGGGGCAGCAGGCGCAGATAGCCGCCGCCGCCAACCGGCATGTTGTGTCCCGCCAGGCGAAAGGTGGTGATGGGGAACTCCGTCATGGGGCCAGAAGGAGTCTGAAAACGGAACGGCGAGCGTGGGGCCCCCGGCATCCCATAGCGGTCATGACGTATGGGATAAATGCTGGAGTCGTAAGTGAATCCTAGTTCAGCCAGGATTTCCAGCGCCCAGACGGTGCGATCGATCACAGAGTAAGTTGGTGCGCGATATCCATATACGGGTTGGCCGGCTGCTTGTTCGATGACGTTCTTGGCACGACGGGTGTCTTCCCGAAATTCGGCGGGATCCAGTTTGTAGATCAAGCGATGCCAGTACGAATGACACGCCAGCTCATGGCCCCCAGCCGCGATCTCACGGACCAGACCGGGGAATCGTTCCGCCACCCATCCCAGGACGAAGAATGTGCCGTGCAGGTTGAGATTGCCCAGCAACTCCAGCAGGCGGCGAGTGTTTGCCTCGACCCGGCTTGCATAGCTATCCCAGCGAGAGCGGTCCACGACCCCGGAGAAGACTTCGGCATGGAAATAGTCTTCGACGTCCACCGACACGACATTCTTGGTCATTTCTTCTGCCATTCTTCGTGGACCGATACCAAATCTCTTTGTTCTAGTATTGCCCAGGCATGTGCAAGTTGAACATTATTTTTCCTGCTACAGTTTAGAACCTAAGTAAACCAATTACGCGTGATCGGGTGCCCAACGTGTTGCGTGGTTCATCCGTGCTGGAATTGCAGGCCGAAGGCAACCTTACGTTTCAGCACTGAACCGTTTTGGCCTTAACAGTCTTCCCATTTTCGGGAGCGAGCTGCGGGGGAAACACTGAGCTAATCAGATTACAAATACAGGTTTGCAGTTGCCGGGCGCAGAATCGGGTCGTCTCCAGATCCCCAAGATAGGGATCCGGAATCTCACGGTATCGCCAAGGCCCTTCCGCATACGCGCTGAGCATGTAGAATTTTTCCTGGAACCCGGGATATAGCGTCAGCAACTCAGCCTTGTTCTGAAAGTCCATGGCAAAAACGCAGTCTGCACCTGCTATCATTTGTGGAGTCAAAGGCTTGGCCCGGTGCTCAGTTAGAGGAATGCCCAGTTCAGTGGAAGCCTCTTGAGCCCAGGGATGCGCTGCGCGTCCAGCGCAGGCATGTAAACCGGCGGACACGATCCGGACTTGCTCCCTTCCCACATCGCCCAAGGCCTTCCTCATAAGGAACTCCGCCATGGCGCTGCGCATGATGTTGCCATAGCAGACGAAAACGAAAGAGCGTGCGGCCGGCGGGACGAGCCGCCGGTTAGCCGTCCGGATTCGCAGTAAGTCCAGTACATACAATCGGGCATAGATTCGGCCGGCTCTTGGCCCGAGGCGACGCACGATGTCCCGCTCTCTAAGCAGGAAGTCCGGTACAAATTTTCGCAGCACATCTTTCGCTGCGCCCGCGATGGTTTGCGGCGTCTCCTGTGTCAAGAGATCTCTCCCCGGGGGACCGGGGTAGCAGCAACCGGTCCAGAAACCAACTCGTATCCCAAGCGCCGCATTAGGTCTCCCCACGCGGATTCGATGGCGGCAACAGACTCCGGCGCGAGTTGCGATTTCCATCCGCCGCTGATAGCGGAGCGCACAAAGGGTTTATCGCTGCGCGTTCCCTTCGTCAGAACCCATTGGGCGGCTTCTTGTTTCTCGAGGGCACGCATTCTTTCCGGTGAACTCAGTTCAATGGTTCGCTGTAGGGCTTCCGGGCTGGCGTCGATGTTGTGGAAAAAGCAGCGTTCGAGAAAAGCCGCGACTTCGGCCAGAACGGTCGCGGGGTCCCGCTTCATGTCCTCATAGTGAAGCATTAGGAACCCCGGAGTCCCTTGGCGCAACGCCGTCCAACTGAGTACATTTTCCCGCCAGGAGCCGAACGGACGATCAAACTCCCCTGCGATAAAGCGTGGGACAAAGCTGGCCATGGGGTAATCATCGGGAATGTTTCGCGCCTTCACATTGTGGTGATAAAAAGAGATCGCCACATCACGGGGATCGCGCACGATGTAGATCACGCGCGGATAGTGCGGCTGAAAACACTCGTGACTTTTCAGCAAACGTGGACGCTCGAGCGCGCGCATGAAGCGATCGGGGTTGAAATAGATTTCCGGGATTCTGGATTCGATATTGGTAAACGTGACAGGGTCTTTCTGCCAGAGCAAATTGCCTAGGAGAAAGCGGGTCCAAGTGTTGCCGGATCTGGGATAGGAAACCAGAAAAACGTCATCGGGAAAGACCGTCACTCCACGGCCAGCAATTTGGCGTCCGGTGAGAACGCGGCCAGTCGTTGCCAGCGCGCCCAGCACTCTTCGAACGGTTTCCCGGAACGATTCCATGCGTCCTTAGCTGCTCGCGATTTCGCGATTGGTTATCACTTTACGCTTCATCCTGGTACGTCCCCAGCAGGACGAGAGTCACTTCATCCTCTTCATTCGCACCCAAATGTCCTACACCCCAGGCTCGACCCGCCCAGAATGCCCAACGCAGGCCTGCGGCGTACACCAGGCCCGCTATCCCTACTTGTATCAGAAGCTCGTGCAAGCGATGAGGAATGAACCAGCGGTGCATGAGCAAAAAGAACCGCTACCACAGGGGCGCATAACATGAGAGGCAACGAGAACGCGCGACAGAGATAAGTCCTGATCTTGATTCCCAGCAAGCGGCAAAGATGACGGGGCAGGAAGAAAATCGTTGAGCGGGTCAGGGGAACGGCCGTGCCGATGGTGTCGCCCACAATACCGTACGGCCGCAGCAGAATGATGCTGAGAATCAGGTTCGCGGCGCCTTCAGCTAGCGCCACATAGGCCCAAGTGCGGTGTTTGGCCATCCCCAATAAGGTTCGTCCGGAAGCGACCTGCGCCAGTATCAGCGTGACTGGAAAAATGAGGATCAGCAGGACTGGATAACTAGCCGCAACGTACTTCGGACCAACCCAGGCTTCGATGATGGACTTGCCCAAGATCGGGAGCAGAGCTGTAATCGGGAAAATAATGAATGCGCAGGCACGGTTGCCGAGGACGAGGATTTTTCGCAGGCCATCCAGGTCGCCCTCGGCCTGGGCCTGGCTCGACCGGGGCACGAAGAGCTGGGCCAGGCTGCTCACGGTTTCCGCGGCATAGTTCACCAGGCGAGAACTGATGGTGAAGTAGGTAACGCCTGTCGCCGAAACAAACTTGGCAATGACGAGGGTGTCCCGCTTGAAGCGCAGGCGCTGGGCCGCGATAATCAGAAACCTGGTCCCCCTGTAGCTCGCGATCCGGCGCTTGCTGGATCGACTTACACAGTTCGGTCCAAACCGCAGTGGCAGGCGGCGGAATACGGCAATGGCGTTGATCAATTGGCCGTGCTGCGGCAGGCTAGTCGTAATCAAAGCCACGGTCAGTAACCCGCGTCCATGCTGCAGGGCGACGACGCTGAGCAAGGCGCGCAAAAGAGTCGAACACGTATTCGTGAGATTAAGCAGGTAGAAGCGCTGCAACCCTTCCAGAATTCCGCTGAGGACGCCCATAGGGAATCCCAGGGAAATCGACGTCCCCACCATCAGGAGCAGCCATCGGGCAGTAGGCACGAAACCGGCGGGGATTTTGGGGGAAATGGAATGCACATAATAGGTCATGATCAGAGTTGCGGTCATCGTCACAACAGCTATGAGGTATAACCGAACATGGCCGTATTCACGAGCCGGTACAGATCCTCGCGCTCGTCGGTGGCGGAGTATTTAGCGATGTAGCGAACGATGGAAGATCGAATGCCGAGGTCGAAAAATCCGTGATACCCGGTGAGAGAGAAGATTAAAATCCACAGCCCGAACGCTTCGTCCCCCAGGCGATGAAGGATGTAGGGAGAAAGAAATATACATACTAAGACGTTGATGCCCAGGGCGAACCAATTCGACCCAAGGTTTCTTATGATGTCGCGTTTTCCCATCGCACTGGGCCCTAATACCGCCGGCCGGGCAGGTAGCGGAGGCTCCAGATCTGAACTCCCTTCAGCAGTGCGGCAAGCTTTCCCGTCGCTCTGGGCGCAACGGCCAATCCAGCCAATACCAGACTTAGTTTGGACCGGTGAAAATAGGCGTTTGCTTCTCGAAAGAGGCTCTTGGCCTTATCAAACTCACGCAAGTGGAGCCTGTATCTGCCCTCCTCAAGCAAATACAGAGCCTTATACTCCTTTGCCCGGCTCTGAACCAGATCTCGATCTGACTGGGAGAGCGGCAGAGTTCGGAGCGCCTTCTCGAGGATGATCCAAGCCGCCTCGTTCATTGCGGCTTGTGAAGCACCCAGAGATCCAGGACGTCCGCCATTCAAGCGGACCTGCATTTTCCGCGTGTACCCGATTTTGGCACCATGGAACGCTGCCCGTAGCCACATATCGTAATCATCGCAGCGCATCAGGGCCTCGTCGAACAAATCTGCGCGCTGCAGCGCTGTTCTGCGGCAAACCACGGTTGATACTGGAATCTGGCAGCGCTCCAACACGAGAGCCTGAAAATTCGCGTCCCCGATAGAAGGACAGCGCTTCATGAACTCGAGAGGATGGTCCGGATCGCCTACCGCCAGGCCGTTGCAGTACACCAGATCTAGAGTTCGATCTTGCTCGAAGAGCTTCATCTGCTCTGCCAGGTGTTCCGGCAGCCAAACGTCATCCGAATCGAGAAATGCCAGGAATTCGCCATGGGAGTTTCTGATGGCGGTATTTCTCGCTCCCGCGCAGCGCTTGTTCGGTTGTTTTATGTAGACGATCTTGCCTGCATGCCTTTCCAGGTACGGCGCCAGTACCTTTTCCAGTTGCGGTGTATCTGGCGATCCATCGTTTACCAGGACAATCTCGAAATCCCGAAAGGTCTGCTGGAACACGGAGTCCAGGCAGGCGCCAATCAACGGCGCCGTATTGTAGGACGGCATGATGACACTGACGACAGGAGTCCGCTGAGGCGATTGCTGTGACATAGTCTGCTCGTTAAGAACTGTGGAACACCGTTTCCTTTTCTCCCGCAAGGATGTTGTTCACCGCTTCCACGCCCATCATTACGGAGTGGTCCATGTTGCCGGTCTCGTAGCGCCAGGCTCCAAACCGGCCGCGAGAGTATATCCCTTTCTTCATAAGTGCTGGTTGAAGCGTGGCAAGCGCCTGGTCACGCCTTAGGGTCGGAATCGGATAGGAGTACTGCACCTTGCGATGGTATCGAGAGACGATGCGGCTCCGATCACCCTGATCCAGCATGCCCGCACGAATCAGCCCATCCACGACCTTGTCGGTAATCTTCGCCGGGTCGGGGGACTCGTCAATTTTGTAGGACATTTCACACATCAGAGAGCTGTAACGCTCCGTGTCTCCGCCCGGAACGTTAAATGAGGAGTAATGAGAAAAGAATGTGGCGCGGTAGCAGGGCATCTCCGCATCGGCAAAGTAGATCCAGCATTTGCCGGTTTCGATTTTCTTTTCCAGCCCCAAGCCGATGACCAGCAGATTGTTGTGGCAGAGCTCGGCAGCGGCCTCGGACAAATTCCCATCTTTGGATGCGAGCATTCCGACCAGTAGGTCGAGAGGCGAAGTGGAGATCAGGACGTCGTAACTATCTCCGCTCCCATCTTCGAAAGACAAGCGCCGCTGCCTGTCGTCCACTGCCATCAATTTCTTGGATGTTTTGATCTTGTCTGGGAATCGCTTCACCATGCGGCGATAGATTTCACCAGTACCCCCGTACAGCGGAAAACGGAACTTGCTGTTCGGTCCCCAACCCGCATCGTCCCGGTCGTACAAGACGTTTTCCAGCAGGCGCCGAAAGTCCACCGTGGCTACGCGCTCGGCAATCCACGATCTTGACATCTGGTCCAGAGGAGTAGTCCAGACTTTCGAATTGTAAGGGAACATGAATTCCTCAGCGATGCCTTCGCCGAACGTGCTCAGAATCCAGTCTCGAAAGTTTGTCGCATCCCCAGATTTGCCGTTGGCGGCCGCCTTTGCAGCGCCGAGCAGGCAACTGACTTGCTGTGGTTTTGGCAGATAACGCAGATTGTTCTGGAAGGGATATGGGATCCAGGAATCCCCCTTCACGATCCAGCTTTCGCGGACGAGGTGGTTCTCCTCTCGTCCGAGCATGTCATCGACAAGTCTGTCGAAGTAGGGATAGTGCGAAAAGATGACGTGACCGCCTTCGTCCCACACAAATCCATGCTCGTCCAAATGAGAGCAGGAGTGGCCGCCGACGTAATCCGCTTTTTCGTACAGAACCCAGTTTTCGTAGCCGAGTTCATGCAGCCGGTAAGCTGCGCCAAGACCCGTGGGCCCGCCTCCGATGAGCACGATTTTCTTCTCGCTCATGAAATCAATCGACCCGGGAAGATCTCAGAAGTGATCCGAAAAGGGCCTCGGTCCGCCTTGTACTCCTGACTCATGGCGTAGCCCAGAAGTTCCATGACTGGTCCCCACGTCTCTTCAATCACGGCAACAGACTCCGGCGGAAGCTTCTTTTTCCATTGACCGGACTTCGCTGCGCGCACAAAGGGAATGTCCTTGCGACTGTCTTTGGTGGTGACCCACTGATGCGCTTGCTGGGCCTCAAGCTTTCTCATGTTGTCCGCCGAACTGAGCTCGACAGCCTTGGCGATCCTCTCCGGTGCGGCATTCAAATTCAGAAACTCGGCGATCCGTGTCATCTCACGATGCGTGTCCTCTAGAAGATCCTCATATCGCACGAGCAGGAATTCGCGACCATGGCCACGCGCTCCGAGCCAGCTCATCACGTTCTCTCCCCAGGAGGCTGGCGTGCCCAGAAAGCCATTCTTCAGGCGGCTAATCTGAAATATGTTCTTGGAGTTCACCATCCAACTGCCCGCGTGCTCTCCCCAAGTACCGAAGTACTCGTCGGTTTTCATAAACCGCTCCGTGATGTAAGTGTGAATCGGATAATCCTCCTGGATATTCCTTTCCTTCAGGTCGTAGTGGTAGGCGGAAACTGCCACGTCTCTCGGGTCACGCACAATGTAGACCACTCGGTGATAACGAGGATCAAAACATTCGTGGCTCTTGAGCACTCGAGGGTGCGGCAGTCTCTTGAGTGCCTTCCTAGACTTCGCATAGATATCCGGCACTTTGCGCTCTACGTTGGCAAAAGTTATACGTTCGTCCGGATTCATCAAGTTTCCCAGCAGGAATCGGGTCCAAGTGTTGCCTGACTTGGGATAGGAAACGAGGAAGATGTCGTCGGGCAGGACAAAAAAACCCGGCCAGCCTGGTCTCTCTCAAAAACATAATTGATCGCGTAAAGAGCCTTGATGAGTACGTCCTTCATAAATCTAAACCAGCCATTCCCGTTCCGCCCTTTCAAACTATACACGCTCAGCTGAGGTTCCACAGGGTACATTGCATCTACGTGCGAGCAGAGCATAAGCTATCGCGCCGAAAGACTGCAAACGTTAATTTCCTCGCTACTCTTGCGAAAAAATCCAACTCCGGTTGATCTATCTCCCATAAAAGGAAACGAGCTAATGAGTCCGGTGGCTCGGGGGGAGTAAGACGTCTCTTGCTGCGGCCAGGAGAGAACATCTCCACCCTGGAAAGATCACGTGTGACCGGGAAGGAAAACCGAGTCAGCATCCCGAGAAACTGATGGCGTGCAACCGCGAAGATCGCATACGTAAGGTCGTTGAGAGACCGCCAGCGCCTGGGAGAGGATTAACATTACCATGCGGGGGATAGGCATCCCAGATAGGAAAGGCCAACCCAACGCGCCAGAAACACCTTGCCGAAGGCGATCGCTCCGAAGGCAAAAAACGCCAAAATACAGAACGCAATCCTTGTCGCAAAGAGCGTCGTTGCCGCATTGCCAGGAGGTTTCCGGCCCCTTGCGGGCTCAGCAGAGGCTGAAAAACGCCGATCAGCGCAGCCACCAATTCTCCCAGTAGTTAACCGCCATTCCGGCAAATCGGAAATGGGTAACCATAGTGATGCCGAGAAATGAGGCGATAATGAAGGTGTTGCTCTTGGATCGGAGAGAGCTGCCGAGAAAGCCTAGAAGCGTGTAGAGACTGTACGAGAAGAGATCCTTCGCCAGCTTCGGGCTCCATTGACTGGCAGACGATCTCAGGAAGGGAAGGTCCCTGCGAAACAAGTACGGGTACAAAAACAGCGAGGGGCTAAGGCCACTAGCGTGGCCACAGCCAACCCGACTACTTTATAACCCAAGAGAACGAGGCCTACCGCAAGAAACGTCCTCAAGAAGAGGTAAACCAAGTCGATGCATACAACTTTGACAAAGTGCAGGTGAGCTCGTAGAAACTCCGCGGTAGACTCTGAGCGGAAAATTGAGGGCCACATTCAGGCCGAGGAGCAAGGATGGCCTCTCTGAAAACGACTGCATCCTGAGCCTTTTGAATTCAGAGAGCTGTAGCTTGACTCGGCGGACAGGATGAAAAAACTGGAACAGAAGCAGAGCGATCAGTGGAGCGCTGACCAGAGAGGGACGCAAGGGCATTCATTTTGTTCGCGAAGCAAGATCGGGACAATGGAAACGCACTCAATCCCCTGAATCGGTAGCAGAAATCGAATCTACTTGGGGATATCTGATGCAGCGCTCGGGTACGAGTGTACGGTAGAGCAGTACAGTATGGGTTGGCCTTTCCGACGCCGTTTGCAAGGTGTCGGGAAGGCGAGAGGCGCAGGCCTCGAATCAATCATCCGCTAACGTTTCATGCGGCCTGTCAGAATGCGCGCAGTCCAGCCGGGAAACATCTTGAGACCTTGAACTGCCAGACTGATTCGTAGGTGGCGATAGTATTTGTTCGCCTCCGCGAGATGGGAGGCAGCTCGGTCGAATTCCTGACGGGTCAGAGCTTCATAGGCATCCATCATCGCAAGCTCTGCTTCCAGTGCCGCAACTTCTTTCGTTAGTACGGAACATTGCCCAGGCGTCAAGGGTAGTTTTCTGGCAGCACGGCGAAGACATTCAGCTTCGTTTGCCTTAATTTGACGGGGAGTCAGCGTAGTGGCCGCCCCGGCACCATGCCACCGGTATTTCACCAACATCTGTTTTGTATATCCGATGGTTCCTTCAGGGAAACAGACTCTGATGCAGAAATCGATGTCCTCGCCGACACGAAGGCATTCATCGAACAACCCTGACGCAAGGGCGCTGGCACGACGAACAACGGTCGCCGATGGGAGCTGTCCGCCCTTCCTGCGGAGCATGTCATCGAAACTCAACAGATTGATGTTGTCCGATCCCAGCATGCGGCGTTCGTAAGGCTTTGGCGCCGATTCCCCGAAGCGCAAAACGTCTGAGACTGCGGCCACAGCCCCCGGGTGCTCATTGAGGAAATTTACCTGGACTTCGAGGTATTGCGGCAGCCAAACGTCATCGGCGTCCAGAAATGCCAGTAAATCGCCTCGAGCGCGCTGGATGGCGAAATTGCGCGCCGCTGAAACGCCTCGATTAGGCTGCTCGATGTAGAACAATCGGCCCGCATAGGGTCGGAGTGCCGCTTGAAGTTGGGGCGTATCTGAGGACCCGTCGTTCACCACGATCACTTCGAGATCCTGAAATGATTGGGCAAACACCGAGTCCAACGCTTCCGGGATATAGCGCGACGCATTATACGCAGGAATAATGACACTCACCCGCGGCGCTGAAAGCCGGGTGGACGCGAGATTTTGTTCCCCGATGCCCATTTTTCACGCTGGTTCAGGAGGCAACTACCTCTCAGGGATAACGGGTTAAGAAAAGGATTTAAAGAAAATAGATGACAACATCGCTCCACCGGTTCGACGAAATTCGCTGCCTACTCTGCTTAGCCCGCCTTACTGGCCTTTGATAGAATGCAGTTTCACTTGCGGGCGGTCAAGTATCTTACGTCCTGGTAGGAAGATTCAAGTATGGGCACACTGATCCGGATTGGCTATATTCTGAACCACCATTTGAACCGCGACATAGCCGGTCGAAGTGTCGCAAAATTCCGTGACGACAGCTTCCTGGTAGCTTACCCGGGGTCTGGAGGCCAATGGCTTGCAGGCTCGTGGGCAACTTGATCGAACCTGGGGCTCCCATATCCGACGCGAATATCCTGCAGCGTGTTCCGGATCTTTATCATCGATCGCGCCGTAGCTTCAAGCAGCTGACCCGCCCAAGAGTCATTTTCAGCCACGAGTGCTACGACGCAGATTGCCATGGTCGCGTCGTCTATCTGGTTAGAGATCCGCGAGACGTTGCTGTTTCGATGCACGAACAGCGCCGAAAGGGCATGGTCAGAGCGGATTCTTTGCCCCTCCATCATTTCGTGGCGACCGATTTCATGAGGACAGATCAATTTCAGGGCGGCTGGGCTGAAGATTTTGCTGGGGTTATCGAGCAAAATAGCGGATTTTTCTATCTTAGCCGATTGAAGGAAGAATTCCTCGGAACGCCGGCTTCTTGGGGCGAAAACGTTATGAGCTGGTTGGGGGCGCGCGGGGAGGATCCTGAAGGCCTGCTGACCGTTAGCTACGAAGACCTTTTTTCCCATCCTGAAGATGTCCTTCAGAAAGTCTCCGAGTTTCTGCGTATTCCATCCTCGGAGGAGAACATTCGCACCGCGGTCAAAACCAGTCGTGATAGTGTAAACGCTGAGTGGCCGCAGCCACCAGGAAAATGGAAGACGGAGTTGCAATCCGATGCTGTGCGGGAAATAGAGACGGCTTGGGGTGAGTTGATGCGCGTCTTAGGGTATTCTCCCGTCACGCTGGCAGCCAATAATGGAACGCAGGCCTCCGTGGAAAGCCGCTCCGCGGCCCGTCTCTGAGTTCGTGGGAACGCCGCTGGAATTCGAGGAGAAGGCACAAGCATACTGTTTGTTTTTAGTTCTGTATTTCGAGTGGGCATTGTCTCCCGAAGGCGTTCCTTGAGTCATGTACGTGGAACACCGGCTCTCCAATCTCCGCTAGCTTCGCCGCAGAAAGGACGGTTCAGATGTACTTGGGTTACCTGTTCGGCCGCTATAAGCCGTCGGAAAGAGCGATTCCAATCCGCGAGGATGACATCTTTGTTGTTTCCTACTTCAAATCCGGGAACACCTGGACAAGGTTTCTGCTCGCCAACCTGTTGAATCCGGAACGTCCCGTCACTTTCGAGAGCATCGAACGCACGATTCCAGACATCTACCAGTTCCAGTACCACGATTATGCGAAACTCCCCAGCCCCCGTCTCATCAAGAGCCACGAATGTTTCGATCCCCGCTACCGCCGGATCATTTACATCGTGCGCGATCCGCGGGATGTCGCCATTTCGCTCTATCATTTTCTGCGCAAGATCAAAACCATTGATGACACGTTTCCACTTGAGACCTATGCTAGCGATTGGTTTATTCGAGGCAAGGGGAGCGGGCGTACTTGGCGCGAGCATGTAGGAAGTTGGTTGCTGAATCCAAGAATCTTTCCCGAGGTCGCCGGCCTCTCCCGGAGGTTAGAGAACAAATTTACATTGGATGACCTGGGAGCTTGCGATCACGGGCGACAGTTTCTGCTCCTGCGCTATGAAGACCTTCTTTCCAACCCGTATGCCAGCGTTGTCCGCATCGCGACCTTTCTCAACTTAACTGTGAGTGACGACCAGATCAGTCGCGCAATCGAGCAGAGTTCCGCGAAGGAAATGAGCAAGTTGGAACAAAAGGATCGCGACAAGTGGTTTATGACGCAACACTCCCGCAAAGACATTAACTTCGTGCGAGCGGCAGAGGCTGAGCAATGGCGGACCGCACTAAGCCGGGAGTCGATAGCAAAGATTGAAGGCGCATGGAGCCGAATCATGCAACTTCTGGGTTATGGCTTGGCCATGCCCTCTGCCAAGGAGCCTGTTCGGTCACGTCCCCCATTGCCCGAAACCGCCAGCACATAGGTTTTCGATTGATATTGGAAAAACTAGTGAACTGGCGAGGAAAGAGCCCGGCAATGACTGACTCTTACAGTGCGAAGCATCTCGAAGTCTAATGCCAAAAGTCAGCGTCATCATTCCTGCTCACAACACCGCTCCCTTCATCGCCGAAACCCTGGATTCTGTCTTCGACCAAACTTTCCGCGATTTCGAGGTGATCGTCGTCAACGACGGCTCGCCCGATACCCCGGATCTTGAAGTCGCGCTCCAGCCTTATACGGATCGTATCCATTACCTCAAACAAGAGAATCGCGGTGTGGCCGGAGCGCGCAATGCAGCTATCCGCGTTGCCCAGGGCGAACTGCTGGCCTTCGTGGATAGCGACGACATCTGGATGCCCAGCTATCTCTCCGCGCAGGTCGATTTTCTTGACCGCAATCCCCATGTTTGCGCGTGCATCGCCGACGTAATGCTTTTCGGCTCGTGTCCAGAACCAACGGTGCGGAAGATGCTGAAAGAGGGGGCCGGCCCTGTCCTTAATTTCGAACAAATACTGAAGCGCGAGGGCGGACAAATTCCGTCCGCCACGGTGGCTCGACGCCAGAGAGTCGTGCAGGTTGGAATGTTTGACGAACAACTGCGCATCGCCGAGGACGTCGAATTCTGCGTGCGGCTCTGCTTCCCCGACAAAAGCATGGGCTATCTCGGAGAACTCCTGGTGAAATACCGCCAGCGCCCGGGTAGCCTTACGGATGATCCGCGCCGCCAAAAATGGAGCGCCGCGGAGATAAGCGCTTTGCGCCGCCTCAGCCAGACCCTTGATCTATCGGAAGGCCACCGCAAATTGCTAGCGAAGGAGATTGCCGCAGCCGATGCCGCGTTTGCGCTGAGCGACGCCTATCATCACCTTTCGGAGAACGAGTTCGAAAGGGCGGCGGAATGCTTACATGAGGCGAACACATACTATCGGGATCCCCGGATTACCGCGACGACAATTTGCCTCAATACCTTCCCGCGCTTGACAGCCCGTCTTTTGAACTGGCGTTTGAAGAAACGCTCCGGCCGCTGAATGCTCCCGCACATGCCTCTAGTCCGATTAATGACGGTGGCCGCCATCGGCAATGGATCTGCCTTTCGTCGCGGACGGGACTTCGCAGCCTGAGTTGGGGTGGTGCCGCGGCAGTACTCCACCGGGGGCAAGCAGAAATTCTACGGCATCAGCAAGCGCGGCAACATTTATCTGCGTCGCATGTTGATCCACGGTGCTCGGGCTGTGTTGTTTCGCGTCAAGTACGACACCGGAGGATTCGGGCAGTGGGTGCACCGACTGGCCCAACGTGCTCCGAGCAACAACGTCGTGGTAGCGATCGCAAACAAGCTGGCTCGCATGGCTTGGGCTGTCCTGCTAGCAATTGCGAGCGTGAGAATTTTCTGCGCAGCAGAATCTTGTGGCGCTCTCCCAATGCAACCCGGTGAAAGGTGGTCTTGCCTAGATCGTTGCCGATGGACGCGATGTTCATGTGATGATCACCTGATATAAACTGCCGAGCCAAATCCTACTCGGCGGCGGACCATTTCATTAATCCCCATTCAGGTCTGCGATCGCCAGCACAAATGCACCATACCCGCCCGATCCGTAAGTCACGGTTTCCTGAAAAGTACCATCGCCGTTTCCCAGAAGCTCCCCAACACTGCCGTGGCTGCATTTGTAAGAACTGCCGCAAAAATAATTAGCTACGAGCAGGTCGGGTTGCCGTCCCAATGGCGTCCGTAACTGCGACTGCGCTAGATCCACCCGATTTGTAGGTCCGCTCCGCCTGGAAGGCACCGTCCCCGTTACCCAACAGTACTCCAACGTGCCCATTGGCCACCTCAATGTCAGGGTTGCCATCGCCGCTCACATCAGCAACACTGATGCCATTAGCCGCGGCATCAAGCAACTCGCTCGGGATACTCCTCGAAGAGTCTCATCTGGCACGGCAAATGGTCCGGCAGCCATGAATCGTCGCTTTCGCGAAACGCCAGAAACGTGCCAAGCGGATTGCCGTGTCTCTGGCCCCCGCAGCCCGCTTGTTGTCTTGGCGAACATAGACTATTTCTCCCAGGTAGTTTGCAGTACCGATTCTAGGGTGGCGGAATCCGGGGAACCGTCGTTGACCACGATCAGCTCGAGGTCGCGGAAGCTCTGGCCAAGAACGACTCTCTGCATTCCCCAATAAGGTGGGCAGTGTCATAGGTGGGGACCATGGCACTGACTCGGGGGTTTTCGGTCCAAAGGCTGGGTTGCATACTATCCTTATCAGGAACTCCGAACTCACCGGACATCGAGATCTGGATAGAATTGATACGCTTTACTAAAGCAAGTGTTCAGGACTCGCTTTAGCCCCATGACAGGCTCGTGTCTATAACCCGGGATAGATTGCGCTTGGAAAGTGGGGTATCGCGGGATTGCCACAATGGTAGGAATCAGGTGCCTGACGATTGCCGCGACTTGCACGCCTTCGAGTTCGCACAATTCCGGCAACACCGCCGTCAGCGGTTCGTTATGCTTCACAGCGAGTAGAAGTCGCGTTCCTGCGCCTGGTTTGCTCACGGGAACACAGTCGAGTTTGCTTCTCTTTCCGCGGTCATTGAAATAATTAGTTGGCACGCCCTCGTCGCTCTCGCGAACGTCGAGCACCGTGCTTCCTCTTTGAAGGGACGTCCGCATTTCCTCCAATCAGCAACAAGCTTTGCGACGAATTCTGTGCGATTCTGGCAGTGAATCGCCCACTGATGGTAGCGAGACGGGGTTATACCTACCGAGGGGAAAATGCTACACCCAAGTTCCGTGGTAGTGGGGGACCCTGGACGGCCGGGGCACGCACGAGCTGGGCTGGCGGGGCGGATCAGATCAGCACTCCCCTTGCGAAGTCCAGGAGCGTGGCCAAGACGGCGCGCAGAGTTCGAGGTCTTACCGTGATCTGTTAGTATGCAAATTTTGTAGTTCTCCCCCGTTCCCAAGAAATGTCAACGATACGCAAAGTTGCTTCCGGCTCGGCCCTGCGCGTCGCCAGTCTACTCGCGACGGCGTTGGTGTCGGTGCTCATCATGCCCCTTATGGTTCACTCGTTGGGCGACCGCATGTACGGAACCTGGGCGCTGGTCGCGGCGCTCATAGGATATTACGGAACGCTACAGATTGGGTTAACGCCGGCGATCAACCGATATATGGCGCGGGCGCTGGGGGCAGGGGATCACGAAGAGTGCAACCGGGTCTTCAATACAGCGATTCGGCTCCTCTCGGCGGTAGGAGCTATTGCCCTCGTTGTTACCGTGCTTCTGGCTTTCCTCGCGCACTTGCTTGCGAAGAATCCGTCGGATGCCGCAGTGCTCTGGAAGCTGATTGTGATTCTCGGAGTCTACACGGCACTTTTATTTCCCAGTCGAGTCCTGCAAGGAACCCTCGAAGCGGAACTGCGCTATGACCAGACGGCCATCATCGACTGGCTGACTCTAGTTTTGAAGACCGCGTTGCTTATCGTAATTTTGCTTCGCGGGTACAAAGTGGTCGCGCTGGCGCTGGCAACCGTGGCCTCGGGAATACCGGCAATCATTCTCTACATTTATTTCATCTCCAAGCAACTCCCCTTCTTGCGACTCGATTCAAGATATTGGAGTCGCGACACCGCGCGGAAATTATTTTCATTCGGCATCTACAGTTTTGTCGCAAACATTGCGAACATCATTCGGTTTCGGGTCGACGCGCTGGTGGTGGCATCCTATGTGGAGTTGGGAGCCGTTACCCACTACCGGATCGGCAGTACGCTCACTCAGTTCTTCGGTGGAATGATGGAAGCATTGGTCGGTTCTTTCCCCGCCGTCTTCAGCCGGCAGGACGGTGCGGCAAACTACGAAGGGTTGAAAAAAACCTATTTCTTCGTCACTAAGCTGACCATCTGCATCGCGAGCTTCGTGGGTTTCGGGCTGATTGCGTGGGGCAAGCCTTTCATTCGCGTCTGGATGGGGCCAGCGTACCTCGACGCTTATCCCGTTCTCGTAGTCCTCACCGTCTCGTCGATTTTAGCGCTTTCTCAGATACCAGCGCCGCAATTGCTCTACGGCCTCGCCAAGCATAAATACACAGCCCTGGCTAACTCGCTCGAGGCTATTGCCAACCTGGCGTTGAGCATCATCTTGGCTAAGCCCTATGGGATGATTGGCGTGGCCCTTGGAACCCTCATCCCGATGGTGCTGTTCAAGCTGTTTATTCAGCCGGTGTATGTTTGCCGCGTGGCGAATATCCCGTATGTAGAATACATTCAACGGTTTGCCAAGACCGTGGCGGCGGTGGCGGGGGCACTCGTAATTCCCCTGATCTTGTCCCTGAAGTTTGCGGCCCCGAGCTACAAGGTCTTGTTTTCAATCGGAATCCTGTCTACCATTTTATATGTTGTGCCTCTGTGGCTATTCGAGTTCACCCAAGCCGAAACAACTATGCTGACGCGGGCCGTGTGGCCGAGATTCGCGGCGAAGACCAGCAGTGAGTAGCGGGGGAGACGGAGGTCTTGCCGTCTGTAATCCCAGACCTGGCACCACGTCCTTCCTAGCCGCTTCGCTTGGCCTGTCGTTGGCAATCATGCACTCCTTGCCTATCGAAATATGCCTCCCGATCACAAAACAACAGTCATGTCCGCTAGAAGAACGGTCGCCAATTTCCAGCGTCCGTGAATCGGAATAGCAAGCGGCAAACGAGATTGAATATGCGACCATTGATTAGCACATCATCGCCCGACGACAATTCTGCCCATTCCTCGGACCCCACGGAAGGTGAGTCGTCGTTCGCAGCCTTTTCCCGTAGCTGGTGCAATAAGCTTTGAAGGCCGGTTCGCAGATGATCACTCGCACAAAGAACTTGAACACCGTCCGGCAACGAAAGAGGAGAGACTCCCAACTCACCAGACATCGAGATCTGGATAGAAGTGATAGGCGTTCCTAAAGCAAGTGTTCAGGACTCGCTTTAGCCCCATGACATACTCGTCTTTTGAGCGACTCGACAGCTTGCGGTTCTGAGTGTCCAGGGTAATCTCACTAGCAAACTTCCTGCCGGTCAATCGCTCCAGGATGCGAGGGTTGGAGACAATTTCTTCGTATTGAATGATTTCGATACGATCGCGATATGCCCAATATCTGCTGCAATACAACTCGAATATTTTCGCCTGGATATGGA
Source organism: uncultured Acidobacteriaceae bacterium (assembly GCA_963722365.1). Taxonomy (GTDB): domain Bacteria; phylum Acidobacteriota; class Terriglobia; order Terriglobales; family Acidobacteriaceae; genus Sulfotelmatobacter. The sequence continues at coordinate 13,467 of CAVRLM010000007.1, read as the reverse complement.
CCGCAGGGCCTTCTGCCCCACGAATAGCCATGGCTTCGTCCCAAAATCGATAACCCGGGGATAGATTGCCCTTGGAAAGAGGGATGTCGCGGGATTGCCACGAAAGAATGGTAGGAATCGGGTGCCTGACGATTGCCGCGACTTGCACGCCTTCGAGTTCGCACAATTCCGGCAACACCGCCGTCAGCGGTTCGTTATGCTTCACAGCGAGTAGAAGTCGCGTTCCTGCGCCTGGTTTGCTCACGGGAACACAGTCGAGTTTGCGTCTCTTTCCGCGGTCATTGAAATAATTAGTTGGCACGCCCCCGTCGCTCTCGCGAACGTCGAGCACCGTGCCTCCTCTTTGAAGGGAAGTCCGCATTTCCTCCAAATCGGCAACAAGCTTCGCGACGAATTCTGTGCGATTCTGGCAGTGAATCGCCCACTCATAGTAGCGAGACGGTTCATTCAGGCAAAGCGTATCCTCCAATTGGTCGACTAATGACGCCGCTAGTGTCGTGCCTGATCGTGGAATCCCAGTGATTAGTAGATATGGCTTTTGCATTCGTTTCCTTTGATCCATGCGTTTTGTCATCGTTGAGAAGGCCGTTCACTGTGTCCACTTTTTAGGATTGCGGTTGCAGACTTCTTCTTGGCTCCCAAACGATTGAAAGTGACGTTTCGCAACGCGTGAAGTGCTCAGCGCCGATGAAACCACCGGGATGCCGTCCGGTTGGTCCATTGCGGCGAAGTGCCCCCGTTTGCTGTACCAATCCCAATGTAAGTTCTCAGTTGCAGTGATCGAACCCCTTTTTCTGTACCAAATCGAGAGTTAGTGTTCGGCGTTTGCAAATTCATGTGGCGTGCGCTCCCTCAGGGCCCTGTGAGGACGACTCGCATTGTATTCCGATCTCCAGCCTTGTATCGCTCGCAGGCTTCGCCATGGTCGCTGAACCAATGAGCATCCAGGCATTCGGCCGGTAGGGTCCCGTTGAAGCTCTCCACATAGGCGTTGTCCGTCGGCTTCCCTGGTCGGGAGAAGTCGATCTTTACTGGTTGTGGTACGCCCATAGATCCAGCACTTGGCTGGTGAATTCGCTCCCGTTGTCACAAAACAGAATCTGCGGTGCGCCCCGCTGTTGGCTGATCTGCTGCAGCACCCGCACAACATCATGGACCCTTCAAACTCTGGCCGACTTCGATGGCCAAGCATTCCCGCGTGTACACGTCGACTATGGTCAGCGCCCGGAAGCGTCGGCCATCGATGAGCTGATCAGCCACGAAGTCCAGGCCCCACACTTGATTCGGTGTTCCGCCCGCGGCTTCTGCCGGCTATGCTACGACACGATCCGCCGCGACTTACGCCGCCTTCGCAAACCGAGCCCTCTTAGCGGTATAGTCGATATACCAACTTCTGGCCCACTTGCCATCCCTCACGGATCAGCAGACACCCGGATCTTGCGATATCCGTAGCGAATGCGCGTATTGCGCCAACTCTCTCATGCCGCATTCGCAACGCTGTCTGCGGATCGCTTTTCGCTCTGGTACCGATGCGTCGCTCACGGCAACGCAAGCCACTCTGCAGGCATGCCGCTCGCTCACTCGGTACGCGCCGCACAGGTATGCAACCACTGCGCGGCGCCGTGAGGGCTTTACCAGTTTTTTCGCAGCACATCCTGCAACATCGCCCGGTCCAGCGTCAGCTCCGCCACCAGTTTCTTCAGTCGGCCATTCTCGTCCTGCAGTTGCTTCAGCTGACGAACTTGGTCCACCTCCAGGCCGCTGAACTGCTTCTTCCAGCGATAGAACGTCTGTTCACTGATCCCCACTCGCCGAATCAGCTCGGCAACCGGCATGCCCATCTCCGCCTGCTTCACGATGGCCACGATCTGCTCGACCGAGAACCGCTTGCGCTTCATTCGGCAAAATCCTCCTTCGTCGGATTTTGCCGAAAACTCACTCTCAAAGTGGATTAACTTTCGGGGTGCCGATCACTATTTATAATCCAGGCTGCCAACTCACGGGCCTATGGATGTGAACGGCCTCCCGCCGAATCCCGATCCAATCCCCCACGCGACAGAGAGAGACCGAATCGAGTAGATGCAAACAAGATGCAAGGTTGTGACCACCACCCGGGTTTCCAACAAATTGCGTTTGTGGATGCCGAAACTGGCGAATGCGGCGAGCGCCGAGTGCAGCACCGCGAGGAAGCGGAGAAATTCCACCGCGAACTGGTAGCCACCGGAATGACGGTAGGCGTAGGAATGGAAGCCAGGGGACATGCCCTCTGATTTGAACACCTGCTGGCGGAGATGAACTTCGAGTTGTGGATCGGCGACGCAGCTGAGATCGGCACCAAGCGAGTCCGCAAGCAGAACGCGGATGGCCAGGATGCGCAGCTGATTCTGCGATTAATGCAGAAAGATGACTGTCCGCAGATCTGGGTAGCGAGCTGGGAGAATCGGGATCTGCGACAACTGCTCTGGCATCGCCATCGCACGGTGCAGGCGCGTACGCGAATCATGAGCCAGCTGCAAGCGCTGGCGCTTAACGAAGGACTCCGTTGCAAGAGGAGCGGGACGCGAGCAGCTTGAGTCGTTCCCCTTAGCTCTGTGGGTGAGCTGGCGATGGCGTGATCTGCTGGAGTTGCTGGAACGAATGAGCCCGACGACCGCGGAGCTGAATCGAGCGATTGAACAGGAAGCGGAGAAATGTCCCGCGGCGCAACGGTTGAGGAGGCATCCCCGGAGTGGGTTCGCTGACGACGCTAGCCTTCGTGCTGGTCATCGGGAGAGCGGAACGGTTTCAGTATGGCAAGAGAATCGCGAGCTTTCTGGGACTGGTGCCGTCAGAAGATTCCAGCGGAAGATTCCAGCGGAATTCGGCGACGGCTCGTTTTCCGGCTATAATGGGTTTACTCAGCGGGCTGCCTCGAGACCGTGCATGTTTCAACTAGCGCACTCCCAAGGAGTGAGAATTATGACGCTGGCCGAAATCTGCGAAACGCTGCGGCAGCAAGGCATCTTTTCCGGAGGCCCGCCTCAGCTTTTCGAATCCGCTGGGCGACTGCAACTTGCGACGCTTGTGCGTGAGGGCCTGTATCCGTATTCACGACTGCTGGACGTCGGGTGTGGCTGCTTGCGAGCGGGCTATTGGCTTATTCGACTGCTCGACCCAGGCTGCTATTACGGTATCGAGCCCAACACGAAAATGCTCCAGGCCGGTATTGAACAAGTCATTGGTCCGGAGCTCCAGGCTGTCAAAAGACCCTCTTTCGACACTAATGACCGGTACGACTTCGCGGTTTTCGGGGTTCAGTTTGACGTTTTCTTGGCACGCTCCATTTGGTCTCACGCTCCAAAATCGCATATCCAGACCATGCTCGACGGTTTCGTCAAGCACTCCAGTCCCGACGCCTTCTTTCTGACTTCCTACTATCCCGCACGATGGTTTACCCTCGCTCGCGCCCGGGATTACCGTGGTACTGAATGGATGGGCAGAAGTCATACTTCTGCGAAGCCGGGACAGATTCACCACAGTCGCAGCTGGATCGAAGCCGAATGTCGCGCGCGCGGTTTATTCCTCAGGGATGTGGAAGAGCCCCCGTTCAACGGACAATATTGGATGATGATTTCGAGGAAGAATCGGACACCTCTGCACGCAGCCTGATTGGGAGGCAGGCCATCGATCACCTCGCCGGACTCTCTGCTCGTTGCTAAGACAACCCCGCCAGGTTGACCAAATCGCATTATAAGTGGCACCCTTTTTAGAGTAGGTTGTGATCGTTGCATGACCACCTACGAAAGGAGCACCTTCAATGACCGGTGAAAAGTATATTTGGGCTCCAGTTTCCCGAATCTTCACCAGCTACCGGGCTCGATGTCGGGCATAGTAGACATCGATTCCGGGACAAGGAATCGCCCAGCTGCGATACACCGCCTTCAGTCGGTTCATGACCCCCGACAGGTCTTTGACGATGGTCAGATAACTCCGCGGCTAGGAAGCTCGCGAGCCTGTTCGGCCGCCCGGATGTTCGGTGCCACCAAAGCAAGCACGTCGTCTTTCAGGAAAGGTCCTGTGGCCAGCAGCCCTGAAAGAAGTGGATCTCGCCGATTCGCGGTCAGGCTGGTTTTCTCGAGGGTGCTGACGAACCCACCGGCACTCTCCACCAAGGCCGCGCCCGCGACCACGTCCCACTCATTCTTAGGCGTTAGAGTAAATGTTATGTCCGCGAGACCCGCTGCGACGAGCGCGAGCTTATAAGCGACCGAACCCATCGCCTGCACTTTGAAGGGACCATTCTCAAACTGCTTCCACTCGCCCCGCTTCACCTCGCTGCGGCTGGCGAGAATCAACGCGCCCTCAAGAGTCGTGCGCTGGCTGGGACGCGAGGGTTGGCCGTTGTACAGCACCCCAGTATCGATCGCTCCCAGGAATGTCTCTTTTGTGGCAGGGTTGTAGATTCCCCCAGCCACGGGCTTGCCGTTTTCGGCAAAGCCAATCGAGACGCAGAACTCGGGCAGGCCTTTCACGAACTCTCGCGTACCGTCGAGAGGATCCACAATCCAAACTCGCTGTTTGCCGAGGCGCGCCGGATTGTCCGCGGTTTCTTCCGAGAGCCAGCCTTCGCCGTCGCGCAGCAGGTTTTGCCGCAAGACAGTGTCGAGCGCGCGATCCGCCTCGGTGACCGGATCGTGTCCGATCTTGTATTCGGTTTCAATCGCGCCTGGAGTGAAGCGTGCGAATACGGTGCGGGCGGCCTCCAATCCGGCTTCAATGCGTTGCAGAATGTCAGCGTAAGCGGAAGACTTCATTGTTTTCTGATTCATGTCGGCAGAATTCATAGTGGCTGGATCAGGCCCAGAGCATGCGGGCCCCGGTAATCAACAGCAGGGCACAGAGCAGCCGTCGCAGCCAGAGCATGGGAACCCGCGTCGCCAAATGCGAACCGATCAGCCCACCGGGGATAGAACCAATCAGGAGAGAGAGGACCAGGCTGGAATCGACGTTCCCCAACCGGAAGTGAAGAAGCCCGGTAACGCCCGTGAGCAGAACGGCGTGCACAATGTCGGTTCCGACATTGACCTTGGGCGGATAACTGTAAAACAACAGCAGCAACATCATAATGATGCTGCCCGAACCTACTGAAGTCATGCCTACCAGAAAACCAGCAACCAACCCGATCACCGCCATCCCCATGAAACTCTTCGTCGTCGGGGGACGGTTGGCGACGCTCTCTTCGATCTTCCTTTGAAACAGTAACAGGGTCGGAATGACGATCAGCAAGACGCCCACCGCAGTCTTGATAAAACTGTTAACCCCATCCCCATAGACGTGCCGGATGTACATCAGCAACTTTACGCCGCAGATGGAGCCGGGAATGCTACCGACTGCTAGGGCGATCACGACCTTGCGCCGCACGGTGCCCTTTTTCAGGTGCAAAAGGCCCGCCGGGATTTTGGTGAAAAAGTTAAATAACGCGTCGGAACCGACCGCGACGATAGGCGGTACCCTCAAGCCAAAGATCAGAACGGGGAGCAGCAGAACGCCGCCCCCCACTCCGCTCATGCCAATGAGGATCCCCACAACAAAGCCAACTAGAATTTTGGCTACTATCAGCGACATGGTCGTTACCGTATTCCCTTACTCTCCAGAGTTGCTTACTCCGATGAAGCCTTCGCGCTCCAGGTGCAGAATAATTTCCTGAGCCGCTTCTTCGGCAGACAACTCCCCAGTGTTGATCGTTACGTCGGCATCCGCTGGAACTTCATAAGGATCGGAAATCCCGGTGAATTCCTTCAAAATGCCGGCACGAGCCTTGGCATACAGACCCTTGCGGTCGCGTTGTTCGCAGACTTCGACCGTGGTTGCGATGTGCACGAGGATGAACCCACCGTAAGGCTCGATCATCTGTCGTACATGTTTACGGGTCGCGTCATACGGTGCGATGGGGGCGCAGATCGCTATGCCGCCGTTCTTTGTAATCTCCGAAGCCACATAGCCAATGCGCCGGATGTTGATGTCGCGATGCTCTTTCGAGAATCCGAGCTCCGAAGACAGGTGTTTGCGGACGAGGTCGCCGTCAAGCAATGTGACCGGACGTCCACCGACTTCTAGGAACTTCGTCATCAGAACGTTAGCGATGGTTGACTTGCCCGAACCAGAAAGTCCGGTGAAGAAAATGGTCACGCCCTGTTTAGCGCGTGGCGGAAAACTCCGGCGCAATTCATGAACGACCTCGGGGTAAGTGAACCATGCGGGAATGTCGCGGCCTTCGTTCAGCCGGCTGCGTAGTTCAGTGCCCGAAATATTCAGAACTTTGTCGGTCTTCTTGACTTCATCATCGGGTACGTAGCGATCTTCGTCTTCCAGGTAAACCATCATGCTGAAAGGCACCATGGTGACGCCGATGTCCGCTTCATGTTTCTTGAAGGTCTCCTGCGCCTCGTAGGGGCCATAAAAAGGCTTGCCGTCGGTGTCCTTGCCGGGACCGGCGTGATCGCGTCCTACGATCAGATGGGTGCAGCCATGATTCTTGCGAATGAGAGCGTGCCAGATGGCCTCCCGCGGTCCGCCCATACGCATGGCAAGAGGCAGCAGCGAGAGCTTCTGAGTTCCTTGCGGATACTTCGAACTCAACAACTGGTAGCAGCGCACGCGCGTGTAGTAATCGACATCCCCGGGCTTCGTCATTCCGACTACGGGATGAATCAGCAGATTCGCCTCAACCTGCTTGGCTGCACGGAATGTGAGTTCCACGTGGGCGCGGTGCATAGGATTGCGGGTCTGGAAGGCGACAATACGGCGCCATCCGAGGCGAGCAAATTCGGCGCGCAATTCCGCCGGAGTGAAACGCAGTGTACGGAAATCATAATGCGACGGTGCCTGCAGACCCTCGACGCGACCTCCCACGTACCACGGGTTCGCCTTGTTCATCGTGTAGTCAGCGCCGGGATGGGCTTTGCTGGTGCTGTTGAATACGGCCTTTGCTTCGGCCGCCCGGTCAGGCTGCCAAACTTCTTCGACGTGCAATACTGCGAGCATTACGCCTTCGGCATCGCGCAGCGCAACTTTGCTGCTGCCAGGTGTGAGCTTCTTGGCAAATTCTTCAGCGACATCCAGCGTGATCGGCATCGGCCAAAGCACACCGCTGGCCAACCGCATGTTGTGGCAAACGCCTTCGTAGTCGGCTTTGGTCATAAAGCCGCGCAGCGGAGAGAATCCTCCCCTCATGAGCAGTTCCAAGTCGCAAACTTGGCGAGCGGTTAGGTCCCAGGATGGCCACTCGCGGGAGTGGGCTTTCAATTCTGCGGCTTTTTCCGTTGAGGTAAGCAGATCTACTAGTTCGCCGCCGTGCGGAGCAATTAAATGACTAGTTGAAGCAGACAAGCGTGAGAACCTCCAAGGTTCGTATTTGGATGTACGGCATGTAACTTCGGCGTCTCGAAGAAGGAATCAGTGTTGACTTCCGGACATGCTTTTCGGGGGACATGCTAACGAGACTTACAAAATTGTTGCGGGCCAATGACCCTGGTTGAGCCCCAGTTTACACCAATAGATTGCACCCCTCGTGCGTCGCAAGTGCCATGCCGGAGAGGTTTCGGAAATTGTAATGTAAATTGATAAGAATAAAAGGCAAAACGTTGACTTCCCAAACTTGATTCAAACCGCGTCGTTGTTTGATGCGCAATTTGTTGCGCAGGAGGAAGATTTTTCTTTCTTGAGCGGTCCCCGTATGCAAGATCTTGCATATTCATTTTGCAGTTTTGACCTTCAAAATCACGGGTGTACGGTGCGCTGCTTCACCACATCTCTGACGTTGAGCGGCTGCGGGTAGCGTACCTTGCGGTTAAGAGGAACGCGGCTGCAGGCGTGGACGGCCAGACGTGGCAGCACTACGGGGAGAACCTCCAGGCAAACCTCCAGGCAAACCTCCAGGATTTCTCCCATAGGATGAAGCGGAAGCGTACCAAGCGAGACCTGTGCGTAGGGGCTACATCCCGAAGTGGGTAAACCGCGCTTCGTCCACTCGGGGTTCCGGCGCTGGAAGATAAGATCGTCCAGCGTGCCACGGTCTAGGTGCTGAACGCGATCTACGAACAGGACTTTCTCGGGTTCTCGTATCGATTCCGATCGGGGCCCAGTCCACACCAAGCATTGGACGCGCTGGCGCTCGGGAACGGAACGAGGAAAGTGAAGTGGGTGCTCGATGCCGACATCCGGCGTTTTTATGACACTCTCGATCACGGATGGCTGGTGAAGTTTGTCGAGCACCGCGTGGCAGACCGGCGCGTCCTGCGCTTGATCCAGAAGTGGTTTAAGGCGGGCGTGCTGGAAGAGGGCAAGCGAATACAGACTGAAGTAGGAGCCGTTCAGAATGGAAACGTCAGCCCATTGTTGTCGAACCTCTACCTTCATTGTGTGTCGACCTTTGGGCCCCGCGATGGAGGCGGAAGCGGGCGCACGGCGATGTCATCATTGTCCGTTTAGCGGATGACTTCATCGTCGGCTTTGAGTATCGTCCTGAGGCAGAGCAGTTTCTGGCAGAACTGCGCGAGCGCTTCGCGAAGTTCGGGCTGGACCTGCATCCCGACAAAACGAGGATCATCGAGTTCGGCCGCTATGCGGAACGAGATCGGGGAACCCGTGGCGACGGCAAACCGGCGACGTTCAACTTTCTGGGCTTCACGCACAGTTGCGGAAAATGCCCAAGCCACACTGGTCGAACTCATGTCCCAATATGTGAAAGACGGAGACGCAAAGTCCTTTCCATTGCTCATCGTTGTTGATGTCGAAGAGTTCGATTTCCGGTGTTTTTGTGGCTGCTGCTTCTAACTCGATGCTATGCGAGACACACGTCAACCCTGACTTACAGCGCCGGAACTGCGGCCGCCAAGTTTCGCATGCGCACCAGATTGTAGGCCGCGCAAGCGAAGGTGAAGATCCAATCTACTTTGCAGACCCCGCGATGGCGCACTTTCCGCATCAGCGCAATCGTCTTCAACCAGCCAAAGCATTCTTCGATCCGCTTCCTCTTCCTTTGGCTGATGGCGTAACCCGGGTGCCGCGTCGTGCGCCCATCAATCGCGCTCGCCGCCTGGCCGCGCATGGTTCTGCGCCACGTGCGGCACCACACGCAGATTGCGGCACTCGGCCACAAACCCGCGCGTGTCAAACCCTTTGTCGCCACCCACCGTCACCGACTTCGTTCCGGGAATCTTTCCAGCAACACCAAAGCCGCATCTCGTTCCGCCGTTCCGTTGGCCTGGAAAACTCCCGCCTCCACGATCAGTCCGTTGCGGTTCTCCACCAAAAGATTCCCGCTGTAACTCAACTTGGACTCTTTGCCGTCGCTTTTGCGCGCCAGCAGCGCCTCGGAATCACTCTTCGATGCAGGCGTCTGATTCGACCTCTGCTCACCGCGAAAGTTTATGGTGGATTGCCCGGATCATCCGGCGGCGGCTCGCTTCCCCTCCTTCGGTTGAAAACTCTTGGCACTCGCCCACGCTTCCACCAGCGTGCCATCCACCGTGAAATGCTCGTCGGACGTCAAACCTTTCGCCCGCGCTTGCTTCACCACCCGCGCCAGAAACTCTTTCGCTACATCGGCCTCCAGCAAGCGGTCGCGATTCTTGGTGAACCCGTCGCGTCCCAGACGTCGTCATCCGCATTCAGCCCCACGAACCAGCGGAACAGCAGGTTGTAGTCCATCCCTTCCGTCAGCAAACGCTCGCTGCGGATCGAGTACAGCATTTGCAACAACTGCGCTCGCAACAGCTTCTCTGGCGCAATCGATGGACGGCCGACGCGAGCGTACATTCTATCGAACCGCCGCGAGAGCTGAGTGAGTACTTCGTCCACCATCGCCCGGATCGCGCGCAGCGGATGATCCTTGCGCACGCGCATCTCGGGAGACAAGTAACTGAACATATGATTCTGCTGCTGATCGTCTCCGCGCATGCCTTCTCGTACCATGGTCCGCTGTGGATTAGGAGTAGTTTTTCAGCAGCCTGCTAGTGCTCTTTACACCCGCCCTCATGCCTGAGGCACTCAGAGATGACGCTGAGCAGATAAAGTACGACACGAGCCGCTTGAGAAAGCTCCTCGCCACAGGAGACGACCTGAAAACGATCACAGATGTTGAACGCGCTCTTCTGCCCCTCCTTCCACTTACTGCGCCGATCGAGGAACAGGTAAGTTACGGAGATCAAGTCCTCGAGTTATTGCCACAAATGCTTGCAAAGCGCGGTATTTCGTCCCAGCTCACTCGTGAGCTCATAGCTGCATTTCTGGCAAACGAACCTTTGATGGAAAGACCGCATCGGGGGAAACCTTAACTATGAGGATCGAGTCTCTCGAACTAGCAGGCTTCAGAGGGTTCACGTCCTCTCACTTCTTCGACCTAAACGCTGATAGTGTTGTCCTGATTGGAGCTAATGGACAGGGAAAGAGGTCCTTCTTCGGCGCCATTCTGTGGTGCCCAGCTGGGCGCATTCAGCGGCTTTCAACAGATGAGCGACTGATGTCTCTCTACTCAGAAACCGGCACAATGCACGTTGCTTTGACATTAAAGAATTCGAGCCGACGTGTAACAATATGTCGCAGTTTCAATGGGTCAAAACAGCGCGTTACGGTTCACGAGGGGAGCAATTCGTATGAAGGCCCTCGCGCTGAAGCACATTTGCTTCGACAACTGTGGCCTTGAGGCGGTGCAGAACAAACCGCCAGCAATCTTGAATCGGCGTTAGTGAGGGGAGTCTATCTGCAGCAAGATCGGCTGGACATCTCGAAGTGATCTGGATTTGACGTACTTGTTAGACGGTCAAGCGAACTCCGATGATCTGCGAATCGCACAAGAGATCCAAAAGGCGATCAGCGAACACCCAGGCTTTCGACCTCCCGGCCAAACCGGGACATTTGGCAATATGGCTTTCAGCCATGATCTGATACACCAGATCGGAGGACAGCACGACCCGGAGGGCAGAGGCTCCGAGCAGAACGGGCATTCCAACGTCCCATAGAACATGAATGGTGCGACGCACAAGGTCACGGCCCATCGTGCCTCGACTTGGCAAGAGCGCAGCACGATCATCGTGTCACATGACGCCGACAATCGAACACACGTCAAACTCTGGTTTGCTGATCCATCCAAGACCAGCCAGTTCTTCAGCAACTTCGAGATTCAAGAGAATCGGTGCCCGTTATTATGTGGAAGATACATGGACCTCGCGCAGAAATAACCAGAGGGCACGTGTACAACAAATAACTTAGCACAATATTCGCTATTTGTTCGCCCTCCCGATGGGAAGAGTATGAGTCGCGGACTTCGGCATGGATTGAAGGCCGCAAGATGGGCGATTGCGCGCGAATTCGTTGAAGAAGTCGCGTCTACGAGTAGAGTCGAGAACAGGCGCAGTGGCTTTAGCCTCCCGGTGGCTGTTGGGGTGCTTTCGCAGGGCCCGCCTCAATCCGGTTTGGCTTGGTTCTATTTCCTGTTCCCGCTCATCGAACCGGACAGGCAGATTTCCCGCATCCGGCTCTCGGAAAAGACACACGCCTTCTGAGTTAAGTAAGGAAGCGTGTGACGCCGTCTGCAACTTCTGAACACAACTCGGGGTGGCTAGACTCATCGTCAATCCCCATGTCCTTTGTTGCTTGTTGCGTCCGTCTTTAACAGAGGCCCCTTCCCTCCGCCGGAGTTACCCGGCTTCCTCGGTACTACGGACCTCTCCGCCACCCCACACGGCCCGACCTGTCTCTCACGAGCTGCCGGTTGATCCTTATTAGGATCACCGCTGGGGCTTCCCGTGTTGCGTCTGGTCTCCTATGCGTACATGCCATCGCCATTACCCCGGTAGGTCCGATGGAGCTTGTTCGCTCGTCCCTCTCCATCGTCAGCGGCCTTCCCTGTGAAAAAGTCAGGTCGGCTCCTGCAATTGTTTTTTCGGGGCCTGCTCAGCGTTCACTCGTGTTATGGCCTGCACGCTCGCGGAGTCGCCTAGAGCGACCCTTTGCATCGAAAGCTCCGACAGCTTCGTTGCCTCCGCTGCCGTTTCGATTGCTACCGGGTGGAGCGAACCAGTTCCCGGGCGGGAGTTGCACCCGCTGAAGTCCAGCGCCTTTTCACGGCGCACTTTTTTCGCCAACTAAGTGGCTCTGGAGTTGCTAAAGTATTTTCTGATGTGCATGGGATTCCAGCGCACCTTTGGAGGATTGCGATGATTCAAGCAGCGAACGTCCTGCATATGATTAAACAGTATGTCGGCATCGAGAAAGATGGCCGTGAGTGGTTATTGGAGATGATGCCCAAGAACTCGGTTTGCGCCGAAATCGGCGTGTTCTGGGGCGAGTTCTCTCGGCTTATCCTGAAGGTAGCCGAGCCGAAGATGCTGCACCTGATCGATCCTTGGCGGTACCAGCCGGATCCATCGCTTGCTCAAGCTCTCTATGGCGGCGTTTCCGGTAGCCAAGAACGCATGGACAAGATTCACGAAAATGTGGTTCGCCATCTTGGGCGCGGGAGAAATGTCACGATCCACCGCGTACCATCGCTCATAGCCGTCAACCAGTTCTCTGACAGCTACTTTGACTGGATTTACGTGGACGGCGATCACTCTTACGAAGGCGCAACCGCCGACTTGGAACAGTGACTTGGAACAGTATCGCAGCAAGGTGAAACCGGGCGGATTTGTGGCAGGTGACGATTACGCCAGAAACCCGAATGGGTGGATGAAGGATAGCGTGACGCGGGCCGTTGATGACATCATTGCGCGTGGCCTGTACGAGGAAGTGGAGCTCTGCCCACAGACGCACCAGTTTATTTTTCGCAAGCCGTAGTTTCTTGTTTTGGGACGAGCGGGATAGCTGTCGTAACCGCATTATTAAGAGGGCACCCCTTTGGGAGTAGGTTGTGATCGTTCCCCTCATGACCTACGAAAGGAGCACCCTCCATGAGCGGTGAAAAGTATATTGGGCTGGACGTTCACCAAGCAACGACCTACGCAGCCGTGATGGATCCGATGGGTAACGTAATCATCGAATCCCTTCTGGAGACGAAAGCCGCAACCATTCGGGAGTTCTTTGCCCGACTGCGCGGAACTTTGTCGGTAACGTTCGAAGAAGGAACCTGGGCGGCTTGGCATTACGATCTGCTCAAACCGCGTGTGGCCAACTTAGTGGTGTGCAACCCGCGCAAGATCGCTTTACTCCAACATGGCAACAAAAGCGACAAGATCGATGCCCGCAAAGTGGCCCATCGGTTGTGTCTCAACGATCTGGAGTCGGTTTATCACGGCGAGACCGGCGTACGCATGCTGCGGGAACTCGCCCGCAGTTATTTAACCATCGTCAAAGATCTTTCCCGAGTGATGAATCGCCTGAAAGCTCTGTATCGCAGGTGGGCCATTCCTTGTGCCGGCCGGGACGTCTACTACACCCGCCATCGCAGTGAATGGCTGGGGAAAATCCCAGAGGCCGGCACGCGCCGCC
>CAVRLM010000006.1:0-297298 GCA_963722365.1 uncultured Acidobacteriaceae bacterium | reverse complement strand
CTTTCGTTCGACGGCCATGGCGGCCCGCCTGGCCGAGGCCGTGGCACGCAACCTGGCGGACCGATGACCAGCCCGCACAATCCCGCCTCCAACTCGCAACCAGCGACCGAATGGCCCGATCGTTCGTGGAGCCGGGCGCCCGTAAGGGTGGATCTGTGCGTCCGTCATGTTTAATCAGCGTCGCGATCTGTCCGCTCCGAGCTTGTCGCTAGGCGCGCCCGACAGGAACGACATAAGGATGAATTGGCAACATCGCCAACATTGACGACATGCAGACAAATGCATAGATATACGGCGTACAACTTCCGCTCATCGGCACATGCATGTGCGGAACCCGACCGGCAGGCCGGCGATGCTGAGAACGCACACCGGCCAGCAGTGGACGGCGGGAATCCGATCCGTGCGGTGCAAGGGTGTCGATGACACAGGGCGGCGTGGTCGATGAACGTGGCAGAGGCATAAGGCGGCTACGCGCGGGCAGGCGCGTCGCACGCCCGCGGGCCGCTCCCTCAACGCGGTCCGTGCAGGCCGCCGGCCGGGATTCAGCGAGCGGATACCCGGGTCTTGCTGTGGCGGCCCGTTGCGGCGGCGGGAACGGTCCCGCGGGGCCATCTCCCTGTCCTGCTCGGCGCGTCCGCGTTTCTTGCCTGCGGTAGCGCTGGGTGTGGATGGCGCGCCACAGGAAAGGAGCTACACCCATGACCGCACCGCGACCGCGTTCCCGGCAGCCCAAGCAGCTGGACGACGGGATACTCCAGGCCGAGATCAGCTCGTTCGCCCTGCGGCTGGCCGCCGAGGGCAAGGCCGCCAAGACGATCCGGACCTACACCGAGGCGGTGCAGTGGTTCGCCGCCGCGCGCCTGACAGAACACGATAGCCGGGCGAGCCGGCAGCAGGTCAGCAGCCGCGACATCCAGCGGTGGATGGCGTGGCTGCTGGACCGGTACAGCAGCGCCTACGCCAGCAACCAGTACCGGGCCCTGCAGCAGTTCTTCAAGTGGCTGGCCGCCGAAGACCAGCTGCCCGACCCGATGGCCCGGCTGGCGCCGCCGCGCGTCGACGGCAAGCTGGTCCCGGTCTTCACCAGCGATGAGCTGGCCCGGCTGGAGCAGGCGTGCGCGGGCCGCAGCTTCACCCAGCGCCGTGATACCGCGATCATCGCGGTGTTCACCGCGACCGGCATCCGGCTGGCCGAAATGGCCGGCCTGGGTACGAACACGGTGACCCGCGGCGCAGTGACGTCGACTTGTGGCAGCGGGAGATCACGGTCCGCGGCAAGGGCGGCAAGCCCCGCATCGTCCGGATCGGCCACCGGGCCGCCCGGAGCCTGGACCGGTACCTGCGCGCTCGCTTCCGGCACCCGCAGGCCTGGCGGCCGCAGCTGTGGCTGGGCGCCGGCAGCCGGGAGCCGCTGACCGCCGCCGGTATCTACCAGGTGATCGCCCGCGGCGGCCGGCAGGCGGCGTGGCCGCCTTACCCGCACCGGTTCCGGCACCATTTCAGCCACACCTGGCTGGACCGCGGCGGCCCCGAGGGGACCTGATGGAACTGGCGGCTGGGCCTCCCCGCAGATGCTCCGCCGCTACGGCGCCAGCGCCCGCAGTGCCCGCGCCCGCCGCACCTACGACCGCATCATGACCGACACATAAGACCGCCGCCCGAGCGCCGCACCGCCACCCCCAGGCTGTCCCCGGGCTCCTCACTCGATCACCAGAGGACAGGATCATCCAGCCAGCTCCGGTGCCATCTTCTTCTAGCGCGAGCATCCTCCGGCCCCGGTAAACGTCCGCATGAGTCAACGGTCCCAGCAGGCACCCTGCTCGCCGGCGGTCCAGTCCGGCCCCCGGTGACTCAAGGGCATGCCGGCAGCAGCCCCGGCGCTACCAGTTCCCGGCCAACCACGCGGGCCGGGCCGCGAAATCTGCTCCTTGGAGCCGGGGGCCGAAGTCCCTGACTGCCCGCTGCGTGACCCGGCGAGGCCTTCGGCGTCCCCACAAGAATCCCACAAGTCCGCGTCCCGGGGCCGCCCCCACGATCCCCACGGACACGATGGCATTCCGCGGCACACCCCGGCACTCCTGCTAAAATAGAGACGAAAACATTTCCTGAACAGGCGAAACGCAGTGTCGCAGGCTGGCGGACTGTAGGGTCTATCTCACGAACGGTGTTTCCGGCGGTCATGGTTAGTAGGTCCCGGCGGCCGGGAACCGGTCGCCGAAGGTGATGGCGAATGCGTTCAAGGCGGGTTTCCATCTGATCGCCCACCGGGTACGGCCGGTCCCGGTCGGGTCCAGGGACCGGGTGACCAGGTACAGGCACTTTAGCGCCGGGCGGATTCAACCGGTCAGCGCAACACCGGGTGGTCTGGATTTGAGAGTAGCTGATCCAGACGGCCGGGGTTCGCCAGCCGAGTCGCTTACGAGGCCTGTTTTTCAGTTGGGCGGCGACGAAGTCGAGGTAGTCGCGGTGATAGCCGGACAGGTCGGTGCTCTTCGGAAAGTACTGACGCAGCAGGCCGTTCGTGTTCTCGTTGGTTGCTCGCTGCCACGGGGAGTGGGGGTCGCAGAAGTAGATCGCAAGCTCGGTGGCGCTCGCGATCGCGACGTGGTTTGCCATCTCGATTCCCTGGTCCCACGCGAGGGTCCGACGCAGGGTGGCGGGCAGATGGCTCATCGCCTCGACCATCGCCTCCTGCACCGCCTCAGCGCCATGACCGTTCGGCAGGTGCAGCAGCGTCACGTAGCCGGTGGCCCGCTCGACGAGTGTCCCGATCGCGGACTTGTTCTCCGCCCCGGTAATGAGGTCCCCCTCCCAGTGCCCTGGAACCGCACGATCAGCGGCCTCCGCGGGACGCTCGGCGATGTTGACCATGCCGGTGATGCGTCCGCGCCGTTCGGTTGTCCGCCGGGTCTTGCGTAGAGCCCGCCCGGTCCGCAGGCATGTCACCAGCTCTCGGCGCAGGCCACCACGGCCTTGCACGTAGAGACAACGGTAGATCGTCTCGTGGGAGATGCGCATCGTCTGGTCGTCTGGGTAGTCGATCAGCAGGCGGTAGCTGATCTGCTCGGGGCTGTCCTTGGCATGCAACCGATTCTGCACGTGCTCACGCAGCCTGTCATTGCGCTCGAGCACCCGCGCCTTCGGACGCCGGGAGCGTTGGTCAGCCAGGGCCTGAGCCACGGTGGCTCGATAGCCGGACTTGCGGCGCACGGTCCCGCGGCGCAGCCCCCGGCTGATCGTTGAAGGTGACCCGCCGAGAGCGACCGCGATCGCTCGCACTCCCTCACCGGCCGCGCGACGGCAGGCGATCTCCTCGCGTTCGTCGAGCGAGAGCCGGCGCAGGTGACCGGTTGCGGAGACGACGAGAAATCCGGGGGCATCGCCCGCCAACGTGGCGGAACCACCGCCATGCGACCGTGATCGACACGCCGGCACAAGAGGCCGCTTCCGCGACCACCATCCCCGTCCGGATCGCGGCCCAGAACTCACGCTGCACCGCGACCGGAATCGCAGGCCGCCCGCCAACGCTCACACAGCACCTCCGTCATCGAGGTGTTGCGCTGGCCCGTTGAGCTCACGCCGCCTGCTCGGTCGGGAAATGGCCCCTGGCCTTGACCGCGCGCCGGTAGCGGGCGTTCAGCGATTCGATCGCGTTCGTGGAGCACAGCACCTTGCGGATCTCGACGTCGTAGTCGAGGAACGGGATGAACTCCTGCCAGGCGTTCTCCCACAGCCGGATGATCGCCCCATAGCGGGTACCCCAGGTCTCGGCGAGCTGGTCGAGCGCGGCCCGGGCGGCATCAGCGTTCACCGCCGTGTAGATCGGCTTGACGTCGCGCTTGAGCGCGTCCCAGTCCCGCTTGGAGGCCAGGTGGAAGGTGTTGCGGATCAGGTGCACGATGCAGGTCTGCACGATCGCCTGCGGCCAGGCGTTGCCCACCACCTCGGGCAGGCCCTTCAGCCCGTCGCAGACCACGAAGAACACGTCCCTGACGCCCCTGTTCCTCAGGTCCGTCAGCACGCTCATCCAGAACTTGGCGCCCTCCCCGCCGGTCCCGGCCCACAGGCCCAGGATGTCCTTTTCACCAGCGAGGGTGACGCCGATGGCAGCATAGACAGGCCGGTTGGCGACCTGCCCGTCCCGCACTTTGACCATGATCGCGTCGATGAAGACGGCCGCGTAGACCTCATCGAGAGGACGCTGCTGCCAGGCCTGCATCTCCTCGATCACCTTGTCGGTGATCCTGCTGATGGTCTCCTTGCTGACCGATGCCCCGTAGATCTCGGCGAAGTGCGCGCTGATCTCCCCGGTGGTCAGGCCCTTGGCATACAGCGACAGCACGATCTCATCGACGCCGGACAGCCGCCGCTGCCGCTTCTTGACGATCTGCGGCTCGAACGTCCCGGCGCGGTCACGCGGCACCTCGACCTGTACCTGGCCGGTGCTCTCGGTCAGTACCGTCTTGGACCGGGCGCCGTTGCGCACGTTTCCCGCTACCGGCTGACCGTGCTTTTCATGGCCCAGGTGCTCGGTCAGCTCCTGGTTCAGCGCCGTTTCCAGCACCGTCTTGGTCAGCTGCTTCAGCAGCCCGTCCGGTCCGGTCAGCGACAGGCCCTGCTCCCGGGCCCGGGCCACCATCTCCTCCGCCGCCCGCTCCTCAGCGGTCGGTTCCCGCTTGCTCTTCTTGGTCACATCATCCAGTGTCGCGGTCATCACGGCACCTTTCCCGCCAGGTCATCAGCCCGGCGTGATCGGGCCGGAAACACCGTTAGATCCACAGTCCCGGCCCTCCATCTTTTCACGTCACTGCCCACCTTCCCTCACACTAAATTGTTGCTTTGCGTGCGCACGTCAGCAGCCCACTTGATCTACCCCGAGTTTTCCTAACAGCTAATTTGCGATTAATTCACGCTACTACCTGCTGTTCCAGATACTCGTCGTGAACTTGCTGCGGGAACCGGTACTGAAGTCCGAAGTGCCGACGCTTCTAATTGTACCAGAATTCGATATACCTCACAACGTCACTGCGCGCGTGCGCGCGAGTCGGATACTGCGTGCGGTTGACGCACTCGTTCTTCAGCGCTGCGAAAAATGATTCTACCATCGCATTGTCATAGCATATCCCCGTGCTAGCCGACTTACTGCCGCAGCCCGTGAGCTCCAGCGTCCTTGCGAACTGCAGAGATGTGTAATTACTGCCGCGATCAGAATAGAAAATCGCATCCGCTGCGAGCTTATAATTACAAGCAGCCATCCCGATAGCCTGCTAGATGAGCGCCGTCTTGTAATTATCATCCACTGCCCAGCCTATCACTGCCTTCTTGTAGCAGTCGATAACCGTCGCCAGGTAAAGCCAGCCCTCCCACTTCTTAATATAGGTAATGTCGCCTACCATTTTCTCACCCTGCGCGTCAGCAGTGAAATCCCGTTTCACCAGATCTTTGATGTCGTGCTCCTAGCCGTCGCCCTCTGTGAGGCTGACCCGCCACTTCCTGGCTGGCACTGTTCCAGACCCAACCGCGCATCAGCGACCGCACCAGTTCCGACCCTACCTGCACCCCCCAGCCCGCCAGATCCGCGTGACGCGCCGGTACCCGTACGTCTCATCAATAATCCCCTAAGACTTCCTCACTTACAGCGCGAGAATCCCGCGCCTTTTCGCCGTCGCCGTTTCCGCGCATTCCGCCATTCATAGAACCCTTACCGAGAGACCTCCATCCAGATGCACATTTTCACTATCTACTGCACGTGCCGCTCGTCCTATTCCTGGTAAGCGCGTACTCCGCGTCGATGAACTCTAACTTGTCGCTCACCGATGATCTTTGGCAAAGTACGCTGCGCTTTTTTCAGAAACTCGTTTTCCATCTTCAGTTCCCGAGTTTCCCGCTCAGCTTACGCAAGCGCGCCCGCTCGCTAAGAGTCAGGTTTTTCTTCGCCCTCTTCCACGCGGTAGACACCAACCCAATTTCCGAGAGTACCTTCGTTCATGCTAGCTCCTTCGCCACCCTGCAATCTACGCACGTCTCTATCACCATCTTCACTGCTTCATCCTTGAATTCCGTGAGAAGCTCTTCTTCTGTCGAGCAAAAACTTCACCTTTCCAGATTGTCCATCCTAATAGATATACTGTCCGTAAGGCTCGAGCACTTCAACGCGTTTGTGTCGTCTGCTGCGGTGGCGAGCGGTGCCCTGCGGCGGTCTGAGATTAGGCCTAAGCCGTCAGACAGCCTCCGCTGAGTACGTGATGACGCAGCCTGTTGAGTTTCTGAGCTGCGTATCAGGTAGTCCTGCCTGGCCTGAGGTTTCGCTGCTAGCGTAGAAGTCTGCGCCGAGATCCGTGTAGGCGTGCCGGTCTTGAGACCTGGTAGGCGATCTTCAGCAGCGTGTGAGCGATCGCCATATCGCGTGCTTGATCGCGCCTTTGTTCCTGCGCCGCCGAACCGCGACCAGCCGTGGAACCGAGCCTGGAGCCCGCCACCCGCACCGCCGCCCAGCGGCCTGACCAGCAGCGCTTGATGTAGTTGCCGCCGTCGCCGGTCCGCCCGCCCTTGCTCTTTTTCGCGCTCATGTAGTTGCCCTGCAACTGTCGCCCAGGAGGCGAGCCTCTGCGCGTGCGAAATGCTGGTGCGAGCCGGCCGATCTCGCCCAGCCAGCCGCCACCACCACGTCGCCGAACCCTGGCAGCGACTTCAGCAGCCCCGCCTCCCTGCATAGCGAGCCGCCAGCGCGCTATCTTAGCGTCCAGACCGCGACCGCCTCGCCGAGGACCTGCATGCGTCCAGTGCAGCCACACATCAGCGCATGTATCGTGAACCGGCCGGCCAGAGCCATCTACAGATCGGCCATCTTCCCGCGGTCCGCAGCCCGCCCTGCGCCAGATCGGCGAGCACCGCGCCGCGCGCTCGCCGTCTATCAGCGCCTCTATCATCGCCGTCGCCGAGACCCCGGTAACATCAGACACTACCGAGACAGCTTGATCCCGGCCGTTTCCAGCGTTTTCTCCTACCGCTGGATCTCTGAGGCGCGGGCCTGAACCGTCTTCATCCTGTACCGTGCCAGGTCCCGCACCTCCTTCAGGTCCGGCGCCGGATATACGAGCCGCACATCAGCCCGCACTCATACAGGTCCAGCAGCCGGATCGCTCTTTCGCGTCGGTCTTGTGCCCTTTCAGCGCCTTGACGTGCGCCGGGTTGATCACCATCACCTCCTTGAAGTCCAGCTCGGTCAGGCGTAGTACACCGGCTCGGTGTACACCCCTGACGCCTCCATCACCACGTGCGTGACACCCCGCCGCCGCAGCTCGCGGCCCATCTTCTCCAGCACCCCGTAAAACGTCCGGTACTCCAGCACATCAGTCTTGCGGGTCCCGCGTCTTTACACCCGGAACCCGGACTGCGACCTTGACCATGTCCTTGTGCACATCGATCGCGGCCACCCTGTCATGCATCACTTTCACGTGCCACCTCCTGAAGCGGCTCTCAGAACTAACCGCGAACGGAAGGCGAGCCGCCCGACGAGACCCCTCACATCAATCAGGAGACTGACACACGCGCTCGCAGCAGCAGCGGCATGACCCGCAACGGGTACCCCAGCACCAAACTTTTCAGCGGCCTCGAACGGCCCAAAGCGAACCGGTGGCGACGGACGGCACGCCAGCCCCAGCATGCACCTTCCACCCCGCCGTCATCCACCCCAACCACCGCAAACCCACGCGCAGACCCCAGCCCCGCCCCAATTTCATCCCAGGCATCGCGCCATGAAAAGGACTGTGGATCTAACGGTGTTTCCGGCCCGATCACGCCGGGCTGATGACCTGGCGGGAAAGGTGCCGTGATGACCGCGACACTGGATGATGTGACCAAGAAGAGCAAGCGGGAACCGACCGCTGAGGAGCGGGCGGCGGAGGAGATGGTGGCCCGGGCCCGGGAGCAGGGCCTGTCGCTGACCGGACCGGACGGGCTGCTGAAGCAGCTGACCAAGACGGTGCTGGAAACGGCGCTGAGCCAGGAACTCACCGAGCACCTGGGCCATGAAAAGCACGGTCAGCCGGTAGCGGGAAACGTGCGCAACGGCGCCCGGTCCAAGACGGTACTGACCGAGAGCACCGGCCAGGTACAGGTCGAGGTGCCGCGTGACCGCGCCGGGACGTTCGAGCCGCAGATCGTCAAGAAGCGGCAGCGGCGGCTGTCCGGCGTCGATGAGATCGTGCTGTCGCTGTATGCCAAGGGCCTGACCACCGGGGAGATCAGTGCGCACTTCGCCGAGATCTACGGGGCATCGGTCTGCAAGGAGACCATCAGCAGCATCACCGACAAGGTGATCGAGGAGATGCAGGCCTGGCAGCAGTGTCCTCTCGATGAGGTCTACGCGGCCGTCTTCATCGACGCGATCATGGTCAAAGTGCGGGACGGGCAGGTCGCCAACCGGCCTGTCTAGGCTGCCATCGGCGTCACCCTCGCTGGTGAAAAGGACATCCTGGGCCTGTGGGCCGGGACCGGCGGGGAGGGCGCCAAGTTCTGGATGAGCGTGCTGACGGACCTGAGGAACAGGGGCGTCAGGGACGTGTTCTTCGTGGTCTGCGACGGGCTGAAGGGCCTGCCCGAGGTGGTGGGCAACGCCTGGCCGCAGGCGATCGTGCAGACCTGCATCGTGCACCTGATCCGCAACACCTTCCACCTGGCCTCCAAGCGGGACTGGGACGCGCTCAAGCGCGACGTCAAGCCGATCTACACGGCGGTGAACGCTGATGCCGCCCGGGCCGCGCTCGACCAGCTCGCCGAGACCTGGGGTACCCGCTATGGGGCGATCATCCGGCTGTGGGAGAACGCCTGGCAGGAGTTCATCCCGTTCCTCGACTACGACGTCGAGATCCGCAAGGTGCTGTGCTCCACGAACGCGATCGAATCGCTCAACGCCCGCTACCGGCGCGCGGTCAAGGCCAGGGGCCATTTCCCGACCGAGCAGGCGGGGCGGATTCAACCGGTCAGCGCAACACCGGGTGGTTCTCGGATTCTGAGAGTAGCTGATCCAGAGCCTCGGCCGGGGTTCGCCAGCCGAGTCGCTTACGAGGCCTGTTGTTCAGTTGGGCGGCGACGAAGTTGAGGTAGTCGCGGTGATAGCCGGACAGGTCGGTGCTCTTCGGAAAGTACTGACGCAGCAGGCCGTTCGTGTTCTCGTTGGTTGCTCGCTGCCACGGGGAGTGGGGGTCGCAGAAGTAGATCGCAAGCTCGGTGGCGCTCGCGATCGCGACGTGGTTTGCCATCTCGATTCCCTGGTCCCACGCGAGGGTCCGACGCAGGGTGGCGGGCAGATGGCTCATCGCCTCGACCATCGCCTCCTGCACCGCCTCAGCGCCATGACCGTTCGGCAGGTGCAGCAGCGTCACGTAGCCGGTGGCCCGCTCGACGAGTGTCCCGATCGCGGACTTGTTCTCCGCCCCGGTAATGAGGTCCCCCTCCCAGTGCCCTGGAACCGCACGATCAGCGGCCTCCGCGGGACGCTCGGCGATGTTGACCATGCCGGTGATGCGTCCGCGCCGTTCGGTTGTCCGCCGGGTCTTGCGTAGAGCCCGCCCGGTCCGCAGGCATGTCACCAGCTCTCGGCGCAGGCCACCACGGCCTTGCACGTAGAGACAACGGTAGATCGTCTCGTGGGAGATGCGCATCGTCTGGTCGTCTGGGTAGTCGATCAGCAGGCGGTAGCTGATCTGCTCGGGGCTGTCCTTGGCATGCAACCGATTCTGCACGTGCTCACGCAGCCTGTCATTGCGCTCGAGCACCCGCGCCTTCGGACGCCGGGAGCGTTGGTCAGCCAGGGCCTGAGCCACGGTGGCTCGATAGCCGGACTTGCGGCGCACGGTCCCGCGGCGCAGTTCCCGGCTGATCGTTGAAGGTGACCGGCCGAGAGCGACCGCGATCGCTCGCACTCCCTCACCGGCCGCGCGACGGCAGGCGATCTCCTCGCGTTCGTCGAGCGAGAGCCGGCGCACGGTGACCGGTTGCGGAGACGACGAGAAATCCGGGGGCATCACCCCGCCAACGTGGCGGAACCACCGCCATGCGACCGTGATCGACACGCCGGACAAGAGGCCGCTTCCGCGACCACCATCCCCGACCGGATCGCGGCCCAGAACTCACGCTGCACCGCGACCGGAATCGCAGGCCGCCCGCCAACGCTCACACAGCACCTCCGTCATCGAGGTGTTGCGCTGGCCCGTTGAGCTCACGCGGCGCTAAAGTGCCTGTACCTGGTCACCCGGTCCCTGGACCCGACCGGGACCGGCCGTACCCGGTGGGCGATCAGATGGAAACCCGCCTTGAACGCATTCGCCATCACCTTCGGCGACCGGTTCCCGGCCGCCGGGACCTACTAACCATGACCGCCGGAAACACCGTTCGTGAGATAGACCCCCCACGAAGTGGCCCATCTCTTTCTTTTCAGGGATGAGGAAAGCCGCAGGTCAGAGCACGTGCAAGGTGGCCGCGTGCAGTCTGCGTGCAGCATCAGTGCTTGACCACGATGGACTTTGGGAGACGCGCGGCGTTGCCGTGCGCCGCCAGCTCGGACAGTGCCGAGGCTATCTCAGCGTCACGGCCATCGACGGCGTGCAAATAGCGCTGAGCGGCGGCAGGTGACGAGTGGCCAAGCCGCCTCATCAGATCCTTGAGCGTCGCGCCGGCCGAGGCGGCCAGGGTCTGGCCGGTATGGCGAAGATCGTGGAAGCGGAAGCCCGACATACCGACCTTGCGGCGTGCGCGGGTGAAGGCTTGCCGAACAGCGTCGCCGCGCATGGGCTTGCCGTCGCGACCGATGAACACGCGGTCAGACCCGGACCACTCGCGCATGTGGGCTACGAGGATCGGCAGCACATGAGGTGGGACGGTGACGGTGCGCTTGCCAGCGTCAGTCTTGGGTGGCGCGTCGAAGGCCTGACGAGTTTCGAGCAGCTCGACGCGGTTCGTTCGGATAGTCACGGTCGCGGCGTCCAGGTCGATGTCTTGCGGAGTCAGTGCGATGATCTCGCCACGCCGAAGACCGCACCATGCGCCGAGCAGGACGGCGGCGCGATACCGGGGCGTGATTGCCTCGATGAGCGCGACCACCTGGGCGACAGAGGCGACCGGGCGTTCTTTAGCCCGATCGGAGCCAGCGCCGGGGATATTGGCAGGGTTAGCGGCAAGCACGCGTCGCGCACTGCGGTGGCCAGGACGGCGTGCAGAAACCGATACGACTGCTGGATGGACGTGCGCCCGCCTTTGCCGCGCATTTCGGCGGCGTACCATTCGCGGATGACTGGCGGCGTGAGCGCACGGAGTGGGATGTTTTCGAGTGCAGTCATATGGAGCCGCTGATTGCGTGTGCAGGTTTCCCGGTAGCGTGGCCCGATCTTGGTGTTGTCGCGGAGCCAGGCTCGGGCATAGGTGCCGAACGGTTGCTGCCCGAGTTCGTCATTGAGCCAGGTACCCCGAGATAGGTCGGCTTCCACCTTGGTGAGCCATGCTCGCGCGTCGGTCTTGGTGACGAAGGTGCCCGGAGCATTCTGCCGCTTACCGCCATTCGGTAGAGCGAATGAGGCTTGGAACTTCCCAGACGGCAGCTTGCGGATTTGCCCGAACCGGCGACGGCTAGCAGCCATCAGGCCACCTTGCCAGCGCGCCAGGCCACCGTCACCGGGTAGACCATGTGTCCCTCGATGTATTCCGTGATGGCGCTTTCCGGGATATGCGGCGTACGGCCCACGTATACGAACCGGATACGCCGCTCAGCGATCAAGCGACGGATGAACCGGGGCGTTGATCGGAGCGCAATTGCCGCCTCATCACGAGTTAGCAATGTTTCCCGTGAAACACTGCACATCGGTATCACGCTCTTTCCCCAGATAGCGTTTCAGGAATTTCGATAAGTGCGGCAGTTAGTCTTTCCGGGCATTGTCAGCGGACATGAGGGCCAAGGCGTGAGCGTCGGATGCGTGGTAGCCGGAACCGGCGTAGTGCCAGTCACCGAGCAGCAGCACAGCGGTTTCATCCACGATCCGGCCCCATGGGTCGAGTTCGCCGTCTGGGTGGCGCTGGGCGCGGCGGTGTTCGGTGCGGATGGCACGGAGCTGGCCGAAGGTGACGGAGAAGCGGCGGGATTTGGTGAGGAAGTGGCCGCCATAGCCGAGGCAGTGCGCCCACTGGTCATAGCCGAGTGCCCAGGCGGTTTCGATGAGATGGCGGTAGTGCGGCGGGCAGCGCAGCGCCTGGACATCGAGCGCGGTACGGAGCCGGTAGGCGGGCAGGCCCGGGGCATCGGCGGTCTTGGTGGCGTACTTGGCGATATAGTTCGCGACCGCCGTGCGGGTCAGCGCGCCGGAGGTGCCGGAGCGGATGACCTTGGTGTCGGTCTGCGCGCCGAACCGGACGAGCAGCGTCCTACCGGTGTTGCCCACGTCGGCGGTGACCGAGGCGGCCGAAGCCGCGGCTTGGATGGCGTCCGCGAGCACGTCGGCAGTCCAGCGGTCAGGGGGCGGGGCGTAAGTGTCGTCACCGGTATGAGCGTCGAGGCGGATGATGGCGTGGAAGTGGACGACGCCGCGCGCCTGGTACTCAGCGACCTTGACGAACCGCAGGCGGATCAGGGAGCGGAGTTCCTTCTGGGTGACGGCCGTCATCCGGGCGAGCTGGCGGGGGAGGTAGGTGGTGAAGCGGCGCCACAGCTCCCCCGCGCTGGCGTTGAACACCACGGCAGATTCGTAGTCGTAGCAGTCGCCGCACATCGGGCGGCCGAGCCGGGAGTCTTCCTCGTGGTGGCGGAGCGGGCAGGAGATGTCACGGCCATGCGGGCAGGTGCGCTTGCGGGCATCGCGGCGGGGACGGCAGGGCAGCACCTTGCCGCCGCGCTCGCGGCGAGCGTGGACCGGCCCAAAGGACGGGGCGGTGAAGGTGGCGAACACGCACTGATGCTCAGCGACCGTTTCCGGAATGCCCTTGCCGCCGGTCAGGCCAGAGCGGACGAGCTGGCGGGCATCGCGTTTGTAGGTGGCCGAGCACGCGGGACAGGCGGACTCGCGGCGGTTGCCGCACGCGACATGCAGCACGCGGCCCGGTTCGTCATCAGTGGTGTAGGCGGTGGCGGTCTCACCGGTGGCCAGGTCGACGGCGGTGATGCGGCCGCGCAGCCGGATGGGGTGAGAGCAGGCGTTCGCGGTGGAGAGCTGGCGTTCCCAGTCACGGAAGTCGGCCTCAGTCATGAGTTGCCCCGCAGGGCGGCGGCCCGGGCAACGATGCGGCGGATATCGAGGTCATCGAGATAGGCGGCCTTGACGCGGCGAGGGACGCGCTTGCCCTCAGCGAGCAGCAGGCCGACGCCCCGTGCTTCGACGTCGATGGCGGCGGCGGTGTAGCCGCGTGAGGCCCAGCCCTTGCCGAGCACCACATCAGAGCTGTCATCGGTGGCGCAGCGGAACGCCCACCGGTAGCCGAACAGGTCCCGCAGCGAGCCGGGAACGATGTCGTAGGAGGGCCGCTGGGTAGCGATCACGTAGCGGTGAGCGGCCTTGCGGCCGCGCGCGGAGCAGTCCCGCAGGGTGACGGTGAACTTCTCCCGTTCGGCCTTGCTGCCGACAGTGGCGGAGAAGTAGACCAGCTCATCGATGACGGTCAGGCTGATGGGCACGCCGTCACCCTTGATGATCTTGCGGCGTCCGGTGTCGAGCAGTTCCTCGCAGCGGTCGTTGATGACGTGCTGCTGGTCTTCCAGGACCGCGATGGCCTGGTTGATGTCAGGGCCGACGAACACGTCAGCGCAGGACCGCCACGCGCCGAGCTCGACGAGCGCGCCGTCGATGAGGATCAGGCGGCAGTCAGACCAGGACAGCGCCCCGTGGGCGACGATGTTGGTCAGGCCCACGGACTTGCCCGCGCCCGGCTCCCCCGCCAACACGATGCCCATGTGGTCGGCAAAGTCCAGGTGCACGGGCTTGCCGGTCTCATCAAGTCCGGCGAAGACGGGATCGAACATGGACAGCAGGGCGGGAGCGGTCCGGGTGCGGGTCGCGGTCATGGCTAGTCCTCAGCCCAGGCTGGTTCGGGCCATGAGGGACCGGGGTCAGCGTCGGCGGCGGGAAGGTCGGCGGGGACGATGGCGGGCAGGTCAGCGAGCGGGGAACGCACCACGCGGTCAGGGCCGAGCACGTCGCGGCGGATGACGTCGATCCAGATCAGCCAGGACCAGCGCGCCGAGCAGGTGATGCGTGCTTCCCGCGCGCCGCAGGCCGAGGCGAACTCGGCGACGTTGGCTTCGAAGTCCTCGAAGCACAGGCCCGCGCGGCAGATCACCAGGGCACGGGAGCCGACCGGAGTCGCGGTGATCCAGGCGATGAGCGGGAGCCGTCCCGCACGGGTATGCAGGCGCAGTTCCCAGAACGCGCGCTGGAGGCGGTGCCGGGTGAACAGCACCCAGAACCTGGCAGCCAGGAATCGGCGCGACCAGGGGACGATCACGAGGACCAGGGCGATACCGCCGAGGATGGCCAGAGACCAGGCCCACCGGCCGAGCACAGCCCACAGCCAGCCGAACGCGGCGGCGAGCACCAGGGCGATGAGCAGTTCCGAGCGCCAGCGCCAGCATGCGCCGAGGCGCGAACGGTGAAGCGTAACGGCTAGTTCCTCGATGCCGTACGGAGAGCCGCGTTTGCCGGAGCGATCTACACTGAGCATTGCTGTCTTGCTCCTTTGTGCTGCTGATCACGGGATGAGGGATTCAGGTGGCTAGCCGGGGGCGAGGCGGCAACCAAGCCCCCGGCACTCACGGGATTGGGGAAAGGGCCGGAGCGGGCGGCGGCAACCACCCGCCCCGGTGGTCTGGTCAGTACGCGTGCTCGGGGTGCTCGGCATTCCACCGTGCACGGCGGTCGGCGGCGACATCATGGAGCACGTCCCGGACGCACGACAGATCCGGCGATACGAGGCAGGCGACCAGCAGCCGCTGTTTGCAGTCGCCGTAGCCATCGCGGGAGCGCTACGACTACCGCTCAGCGAGCTGGCGGGGATGCCAGCGCACCGGGTGAAGCTGTCCGGTGAGTGGTGGGCATCGTGGCAGACGTTCCGCGATGGCGTCGAGAAGATTGCCACGCAGCAGGTAGAGCTGCGGCAGGAGGGTGAGCTGATCTACGTCGCTACGATCACGCGGGGCCTGGCTGTCGATGAAGGCGGCTACCACTGGAGTGGCGAACTTCGACTATGGGACAACGAAGTTCTGATGGGGTGGTACGCCGCCAACGATGGCTCAATCCGCTCAAAGGGGACGTTGTATTTCGTCCTAGACGCCCATGGCTTGCACATGTCGGGGCGCTGGGTTGGCCTCGGCTATGACAACAAGATCATGACCGGGTGGGGATCGATGGGGAAGACGCATGACGAAGCCGAGGCTGTAATCGCCCGTCTGAACCGCGACCATGGAGGCGTGGAGATCTCCAGTGAGTGAGCTAGTGCGCTGGCCACTAACGTTCACCGGCTCGGTTATGCGGCTTTAGGTTTCGGGCGGCCCCAGCGTTGCTGGCGCTCGCTGCGGATGCGGGCGCGCTCACGGCGCTGGGCGGCCAGGACGTCGGGGTGGCGGGCATGAGCGTTGCGCCAGCGCAGGTAGGCCTGCAGCCGGCGGGCCAGCGCGGGGTGGTTCGGATGGTCGGAGTTGCCCATGACAAAGGTCCGCAACGGGCCGAAGTGCGCCTCAATCGGGTTGGCCCAGGACGCGTTCGTCGGCGTCAGGCACAGCTCGACGTTCTCCCGGCTGGCCCAGCGGCGGATCGCCGGGGTCTTGTTCGCCGCCAGATTGTCCAAGATCACGAACAGCCGGTACCCGCCCGGCCGGGCGGCCCGGATCGACTTCAGCGCGGCCAGGGTGTGACCGGCGCCCTTGTGCTCACGGACCACGCCCCACAGCTGGTCATCGCCCAGGCTGTAGCAGCCGTGGAAATAGCGGATGCCGTGGGTGCGGTGATAGGTCGCCCGCAGCCGGGCCGGGTGTTTGCGTTTCGCCCAGCAGGCCCCGTGACAGGGCCGGATCGACAGCGGCCCGAACTGATCAAAAGCAAAGCAGCGGTCCGGGTAGGCGCTGGTCACATGCTCGATCCGGTCCAGCTTGGCGTCCCGGTCCGGATCGCGGGACTCTTTCCAGGTCCTCGTCCGCTGGAAGGAGATCCCGCGGGCGTGCAGGAGCTGCCGCAGCCGCTCCCGCCCGATCACCACCGGCCGGGGACCGTCAGCTAAATAGCCGGCCAGCTTGCGCAGGCTCCACCGGGTGAACGGCTGGCCCAGCTTCTCCGGCCGGGTCCTGGCCGCCGTGACGATGACCTGGATGGCCGCATCACTGATCAGGCGGGGACGGCCTCCCGCCCACTGAGGGTCCAGCGCCGCCAGCCCCCTGTCGTTGAACAGGTGAATCACGTCCCGGACGGTGTCCTCATCCGCGGCGACCAGCCGCGCGATCGCCGGGACCAGCGTGCCCGAGGCCGACGCCATGATGATCATCGCCCGCCGTACCCGGACCGACCCGTGCTTACCCCGCCGCACAATCTGCAGCAGCCGCTGCCCCTCCTGATCCGTCAGCCGCCGCGCCCGCACCGGCTCCGCCATCACGCCTCCCACCACTCGATCTCTTCACACGACCGAGTGTGAAAGCAATCACCGCCACCTGTCACCCAACCCGGTGAACGTTTATGGCCAGCGCACTAGCCGAAGTCGTCATCACCGCCCCAGACCCTGACTGGCTACTCGATCTCACGCGTCAACTGGTAGCTGACCGATTGTGTGCTAGCGCTCACAACTTCGCGCCCATCCGATCTGTCTACCAGTGGCAAGGGGAAGTGCTGGAGCGTACCGAAGGGCGCGTTTCGTTGCACACACGAGCTTCACTAGTGCCCGCCATCGTTGAACGAGTTAAGGCCAGCCACCCCTACGAGGTACCCGGAATATCCTCGCGGGCGATCATCGACGGGAACCCGGAGTATCTCTGCTGGATACTCGAAGAGACCAGGCCGGAGCAGCAGTAGCCGGAGGCTGATGCTCTTATTGTTGTCAACGTCGCCCGGCTAAGCAGTAGCGGCATGGGCCGTGCTGCGCAACAATCCAGTGCGTGGACATAGACCCCGACCAGCTCAACCAGGTCCTCGCCCAGCGGCTGGGCGCGGTCGTCCCTGACGGGTTCCATATTGAAGCGGCAGAGGGCATGCTCTGGTACTCGGCTGACAGGGGGAGGTTCCCCGGCCAGGACGGCAGCTACCGGGTCGGCACGGCTGGCACCTACGTGCGGGACAACTTCGCCGTCCACGGGGAGACCGACGAGGAGCGGGCCGCTGGGGTTACCGCACAGGCGCTCGACGATCTCCAGGATTACATCAGCGAAGCTAACCACGACCCTTGGCCCGGACAGCGTGCACAGCCCCAAGCACGCGCTCAGGTCCGCGATGGGGTGCTCTTTGCCTGGTACGAGGGCCCTGGCTCCCCCAGTGGAGCCGTACTCGAAATCGAGCCGGTATCGCTAGCCGATCTTCAGCGGCACTCTGGCTACGACCAGGACTCCGAGTCTCCCGGGTAGAGCCAGACCGCGCTTCCAGGTCGCCTATAACCGTGCCTATAACCGTGCCTAGCCTCACTTGATCCTTGACGGATCGGCTTCACTTGATCCTTGACACCACCCTAGGTTTGTAATTTTCCGCTTCCTTGTGACTATCGAACGCCAGTTCACCTGTGTCCTGGCGTCCGGTTGGCTCTTGTGGCCCGCCACCGCCCGGGTTTTGCGCGCCGCGCGCAGCGCGGGGGCAGGCCTGGGCCTGCCCGCTCTTCCTGCTCCCAGGGGCCGCAGCGGTCTCCGGGGTCAACGGCGCGCCGCAGGCGCGTCCCGCGCAGCGGGATGCGAAGCACCGTTGAGGCCGGAGGGGCGGCCCCCGTAGCATGCGCGGCGTGCCGGAAGATGAGCGGCGGCGAAGCCGCCTCCTTCTGTGCTTGTGGCCCGCGCAGCGGGCTGGTCACAGTCACGGATCCTCACCTGCCGTGCCGTGGCCGAAGAGGGACTCGCCGTCGTCGCCGCCGAGCAGGAAGGTGAACCGGTTCAGGTCCTGGCGCAGCTCGCCGAGGTTGTAGGCGGGGTGGCCGACGAAGGCTTCCAGGGAGGCGCCGAGGCGGGCGGGATCGCGGGCCAGCCACTCGGCCAGGAATTGCAGCAGCTCGGCGAGCTCGGCCGCGTCTACGGCGTCCAGCCTGACTTCGGGCATGCCGGTCACCGCCTTCCCCGGGGATGGGCCGCGTAGGCCTTGTACCGGTGGATCTCGCTGGTAGTGGTGCGGGGCACGACGCCGGCGGCCTGCCCGTCGATGACGAGCCGGAAGGCGTGGTCCTCGGCGGTGACGGTGACGATCTTGCCCGCGTGGACCAGGCCGACCTGGATCTTCTGGGTGGCGACCATAATGCCGCCGCGGGAGGAGACCCGCCGCTGCACCGTCACCGGACCGGACGGCGGGAGCGGGGCAGCCGCAGCCTTCCGGGCACCGCGCAGCCGGTACCGGTCACCGGCCGGGACCGGGCACGGCATGGTCCGCGCCAGTTCCCCGTCACCGGTGATGACCATCATCTGAGTGCCATCCATCCGCACGGTGACCCGCTGCCCGGCCAGCTGGTAGCCCACGCTGAGCTGGGCGCCTGCCAGGCCGACCAGGCCGGCGGCGTTGACCGTGCGCTCGATCTCCACGGCCGTGCCGGTCCCGGCCAGCAGCGGAGACGGACCGGCCGGACGGGCGCCGGCGGCGGCGAGCCGGACCAGCTCGATGATGCCGAGCCGGGACGGCAGCGTCTTGATCCGGGCGCCGCAGTGCAGCACATGCAGGCTGGTCTCATCTACCCAGATGGTGACCTTCCGGTTTGCCAGCGCCGGGCCGAGCCAGACCTGCTGCCCGCCAATCCACAAGTTGCCCGATGGCGGAACCACCCGGTCGGCCTCTACGGCCACCGGCGGCGCCTCCTGGCGGTCCGGGGCAACAGCGGCAGGCAGGTCCGCCGGTGACGGCTCACGCTCCTGAGCACTGGCCGGGGTCAGCTGGGGCGGCACCCGCAGCGGCAGCGGCGATGCCGCCGGGGCGAACCGGGAGACGGGGAAGGCCATGTCCAGCGACTGGTGCGGCCGGTCGGTGTTGTACTCCTGCCGCCAGGCATCCAGCGCGGCCTGCAGCGCCGCGAGGGACTCGAACGGGCCGTGCACGTCCAGCAGCTCGTCTTGCAGGGACTGGTGCAGCCGCTCGATCTTTCCCGTGGTGGTCGGTGACCGGGGCCTAGTCCGCCGCGCGGTGATGCCGTTCTCCCGGCAGATCCGCTCGAACAGCACCTCGGCCGGGCGGGGCTTGATGAACCGGCCGGTGAACACCGTGCCGTTATCGGTAAGTACCTCCTCGGGCACTCCGTAGACGGTCATGGCCTCGATGAAAGCCCGGCAGACCGGCCGGGCGGTGGCCCGCCGCACCGCCCGGGCGATGACGCAATACCGGGAATGGTCATCGATCCCGGTCACGATCTTCACCTCGGCGCCACCGGCGAGAAAGGCGCTGGCGGTCACGTCCAGCTGCCACAGCTGCATCGGCACCGGCCGCTCCCACCGCACATAGTCCTGCCGCCTGCGGCGCCGTGACCTCGGCTCGATCAGCTGGTTGCGGATCAGCACCCGGTACACCGTGGACCGTGTCGCCGTGCCCAGGCCGCGGCGGCCCATCTCGAACACCAGCCGCTTCGGCCCCCACTTGCGATGCGCCCGGCGCAGCTCGCAGACCGCCGACTCCAGCTCCGCCGGGATCTGCCACGGATGGGCATGCACCTTATGGCTGCGATCCGCCAGGCCAGGCGGTCCTTCGTCCCGGTAGCGGCCCAGCCAGGTATGGACGCTCTGGCGGCTCACCCCGTACCGTCCGGCGACCTCGGTCACCGGAATCCCGGCCATGACTTCCAGCACGGCCCGGTATCTCTGCTCAGTCACGCTCAACTCCCACAGCATGAGCGGAGTGTCAAGCATCAAGCGGAGCTCATGTGTAAAGCATCAAGCGGGACAGCACACCGTGCCTATAACCGCCCTGTGACAACTTTCTCTACGGTTTCAAGGGCGGGCTTCGCCCGCCGCCGCCCGTAGGGCGAACGTGACTGATGTGACGTAAGAGCGCGTAAGTGCCAGGGGTAGCGGGGGGCAGCATGCCAGGCATGGGAAGCGCCGAAAGCGGGAAACGTTGCCGGGGAGAGCTGGCCACCTGGGGCGGCTGGGCTTCGCCGCCGCCTCTTGCCTCCGGCCCGGCGCGGCTGCCCGCCGCCAGGTCCGCACCCCGGACAGGCCCGCACGGGGAACCCGCCGCAACGACCCCCGCGAGCTGGCGGCGCGCGAACGCCAGCGGCCACGAGCGCCAGGGCGACGAGGCCAAGCCGCGGCTGAACCGGTGAAAGGTCAAACCAGGCGAGTGGGTGGCCTCCCCCTTGCCCGCCGTTGGAGGATTCGAGCCGAACAGAACCCGTCAAGAGCGCTTCGCGTCCTCCGGATGGCCTACGGCCACACTTGACAGAACCTGCCCGACTCTAGGTCTTGGCTGGCTATCGGGTAAGGGGGAGGAGTGGGCGAGCCCGCTTCGCGTCGTGCAGCCTACGTGCAGCAGTGAACAGGCACCAGCGGTCATAAGGCCGATCGGACGGACATGAGCGGGCAGCCGGACGGGTTGCCGCCGAGGTGAATTACCGCAGGTCAGAGAGCGTTTCCGCTGCTCTGTAATGTGTGGTCAGGGGCAGGGTCGAACTGCCGACCTTCCGCTTTTCAGGCGGACGCTCATACCAACTGAGCTACCTGACCTCGCTGGGACCCCAGTGATGCCTCACCGGAGATCCCCGCGGTCCTGACGGGATTTGAACCCGCGACCTCCACCTTGACAGGGTGGCGAGCACTCCAAGCTGCTCTACAGGACCTCGTACCGCCAACGTAGTCGACGTGTCCCCACGACGGGGACTGCAGAAGGCAACCGCCTTCGCCCGGAAGAGCATATCACCGGCGGGCCGTTAGTGACGCCAGCCGACAGGACGGGGCCGCCAATGACCGCAGCAAGCCAAACGGTCCCGGACCTTGACTGTCGTCAGGTGGAGGGGCTCTCCGATGTACTCGTTCAGCGAAGATGCGGTCATCACCGGCGCTATCAGCAGGGTACGGCCGGTCGCGAGCGACGTCGCCGGTGGGCATCCTGGGACCCGCGCGAGCAGAAGGCTCGGTTCGAGGGCGACTTCGTGGCAGGAAGCTTGGCCACGCCGGAAGCGGAAGCGAGGCGGCGTGGCTGAGCCGCGAAGCCAAGGCGAGTCAGGCGACCCGTTCGGCAGAAATGAGCCGACCGGCCATTCCGAGCCGCGCGGCCCGCTGATCTGCCCCCTGCGCGACACCCTCCAGCACATCGCGCCAGGGCCGGGGCCGGTTCCTGGTCGTACATAGCCCGGACGGGAAGAAGTAATTCCATCTTCCTGCCGGGCGTGCCCCCAACGGGATTCGAACCCGTGCCGCCGCCTTGAAAGGGCGGTGTCCTAGGCCGCTAGACGATGGGGGCGCCGTCGGCTTGACCGCTGCAGACGGCATCGGCCCGCCGTCGGGACGGCCCCAGCATAGGGGAAGACACCAAGAACCAGCAACGCGGATCGCCCACGGCCACGTCGGCCGGGTTCGGCCTATGCGCCGCTCAAGGGCTCGGCATCTTGCTCGGCGGCGCGGTGACCCAGGCGATAGGAGCCCCGCTCACCCTCGCCCTGGCCGGCCTGACCGCGGCCACCATGCTCGCCATGACCTGGACGCAGCTGCGCGGCCGGCTGATCCAGGCGCAGCAGGCCGAGGCGAAGGCAGAGGGCGCCCAATCCGGGTCCGCTACGAGCGCCGGTTGCTGACGAAGCTCTCGGCGATGGAGCTGCCGTCACCGCCCTCTTCCGGGATCACGATCCAGGCGCACAGGTAGAGCAGGATGCCAGCCCCGCCGAAGATCGTGAACAAGGCGAACGCCAGGCGTACCAGGGTCGGGTCGATGCCGAAGTAGGCTGCTAGGCCGGCGCATACCCCCGCGACAACGCGCCCCTCGCGCACCCGGTACAGGCGCTTGGTTCCGTTGCTGCTTGGTTCAGTCATGGCTAGATCATG
Organism: uncultured Acidobacteriaceae bacterium; assembly: GCA_963722365.1. Lineage (GTDB taxonomy): Bacteria > Acidobacteriota > Terriglobia > Terriglobales > Acidobacteriaceae > Sulfotelmatobacter. The sequence continues at coordinate 275,133 of CAVRLM010000006.1, read as the reverse complement.
CCCGCTCCGGGGGCGGCCTGACATCAGGAACTTCCCGGTTAATACCCTGATCTCGAGCAAGAAGAGAGGAACCGGCCATGTCCACAGGCGCGCCGAGCACGGACCTGCTGCAGATCGACGACCAGCTGACCGACGAGGAGCGGCTCATCCGTGACACCGTGCGCGCCTTCACCGGCGACCGGATCCTGCCGCATGTGGAGGACTGGTTCGAGGAGGGCCAGCTGCCCCGCGACATCATGCCGGAGCTCGGCAAGCTGGGGGTGCTCGGCATGCACCTGACCGGCTATGGCTGCGCAGGCGCCGCGGCAGTCGCCTACGGCGTCGCGTGCCGGGAACTCGAGGCGTGCGACTCCGGCCTGCGCAGCGCGGCGTCGGTCCAGGGGTCGCTGTCCATGTACCCCATCTGGCGGTACGGGTCGGAAGAGCAGAAGAACGAGTGGCTGCCCCGGATGGCCAGCGGAGAAGCAGTCGGCTGCTTCGGCCTCACCGAGCCCGATCACGGTTCCGACCCGGGCGGCATGCGGACTTTCGCCCGGAAAGACGGCTCCGACTGGGTGCTGTCTGGCACCAAAATGTGGATCACCAACGGGAGCATCGCCGACATCGCCGTGGTCTGGGCCAGGACCGAGGAAGGCATCCGCGGATTCCTGGTTCCGCGGGGCACCGCCGGCTTCAGTGCCAGGGACATCCACAAGAAGCTCTCGCTGCGCGCCTCCATCACCTCCGAACTCCACCTGGATGAAGTCCGGCTGCCCGCCGGCGCCGTGCTTCCCGGCGTCACCGGGCTCAAGGGACCGCTGTCGTGCTTGACCGAGGCCAGGTTCGGCATCGCCTGGGGAGTCACCGGCGCGGCGCGCACCTGCCTGGAGAGCGCCATCGAGTACGCCAAGGCCCGCGAGCAGTTCGGCAAGCCCATCGCGTCTTTCCAGCTGACTCAGGCCAAGCTCAGCTGGATGGCGGCGGACCTGTACCGATCCCAGCTGCTCGCGCTACACCTCGGCCGGCTCAAGGAGGCGGGTTCGGTCAGCCCGGTGCAGGTCAGCATCGCCAAGATGACCAACGTGCGTTCGGCCCTCGACATCGCGAGGCAGGCCCGGACGATACTCGGGGCCAGCGGCGTGACGCTGGAATACCCGCCGATCCGGCACGCGAACAACCTCGAGGCCGTGCTGACCTACGAGGGCACCGAAGAGATCCACACGCTGGCCATCGGCCAGGCGCTCACCGGCATCTCCGCATACCGTTAGTGCTCGAGAAGCGACCGGCCCGCGAAGTCGGTACGCTTCGTCTCTAAACGCCGGCCCGTCCGGCGCGGCGGGGCGTTAGCTCAATGGCAGAGCAGTGGGCTTTTAACCCATTGGTTCAGGGTTCGACCCCCTGGCGCCCCACCAGGGAAAAACTACCGTGTACGGCAAGCGGCGTGGCACGGATCGTGGCACGATGTCGTATAGCCGGGTTATCGTGCCGTCATGGCCAGGACCAGAAATGGCTACATTCAGCAACTGCCCAGTGGGGCGTTCCGCGTAAGTGTCTACGCCGGGACCGACCCGTTGACGGGCCGTCAGATCCGGCTGCGGAAGACCTGCAAGACCGAACGGGCTGCGCAGATCGAGCTCGGCAAGCTGCTCGAGCAGGCCGCTGCGGGGCGTCAGCCCGAGACGGACGCCACCGTGGCGCAGCTGATGGACCGGTACCTCGAGGTCGCTGACTGGGATCTGTCCACGCGCAAGGCGAACGAGGTCTACATCCGGCGGGTGATCAAGCCAGCGCTCGGGCACCTCCAGGTCCGCAAGATACGCGGGCCTCTGCTCGACCTGCTCTACGCGCAGCTGCGCCGCTGCAGCGATCCTGGGTGCACCGGCAAGCGGTTCATCGAGCACCGCAACGTGCCGATCCTCACCGTCGATCCTGCTTGCCGTCGACCGACCTGGCAACACGTGGCAGATGCGATCAGGGATGCGATCGGCTCTGGGGTGCTCGCCGCGGGCGACTCTCTGCCTTCTGTCCGTGAGATGAGCGCCCTGCAGGACGTACCGGTGGCGGCACTGCAGCACGCCCTGGCGGTTCTGGCCGATGAGGGCCTGATTGTGCGGAGGTTCAGCGCGTAGTTGCCCGGCACGGTGGCGAAATAAGCGTTGAGCTGGTTGTAGGTTTCCGCGAACAGATTGCCATCCGCATTGGTGAAGACGCCGGTAAACTCGGCCACCAGTTGATCGAGTTCCGTTCTTGCCTGACCGGATGACGCCCGGCCATAGAGCACAATCGTGAGCGAGAAATCGCCAAGCGATTGGCCGTCACCCAAAGCACGCAAGCAATCCCCAAGATTTTCAATGTCAGCCTGCTTGGACTCATCCACCAGCACATCGCGCGGGTTCGTCTGTGTCGCGTCGTTGCCCATCTGAGACACAAACCCTGTCTTCGACATATTGAAGTGGCGGCGGCGCTTGTTTACTTCCTTGCGGGCCTTGTCCGCGGGGAGCGGCGTCCATTCCGTGACGACATAGAAGTTGGCCGGAATCTTCAGGAGTGCGTCGAGCACCAGGGGCCGAGTCTCGGTGATGGCCTCTTTCATCGTCAGCACGCGGACAATGTGATCGCCTACGCGCAGATGATCTCGTTCCGCTTCGATGTCGGAGTTGACCACCTGATAGTCGAGAAACTGCGTGGACTGCGGCCTGCCGGCAACACGCCAGTCGTCATAATTCAGCAGGCGTCGGAAAAACGTAAACTGCCCCTGCTGATTCAGAACCTCGATTTGCATGAAGTCTGCTAGCTGGCGAGCGAATGCCTGCACGTGCTGGTCGAGCCGTTGAAGATCGCGCTCGATATGCCTACGCAATAGCGTCTTCATGCCGTCGTTGGTGAACTGCGATTTGAGTTCGGCAATCGCGCCTTTTGGATCGTGCAAGAGCCGAGCAAGCGCCGTACCTACGCCGGTCTTCGAGCGGGCGCCTTCGAGCAGGATGCAGTAGAAGATTTCAACCTGATAAAGATGGTCGCGCTTCCGTTCAAAGAACTTTCGCCGCTGATCGATCGCTGCATCCACGACAGGGTCGTCATACGTTGCGAATGGGATGTCAGGTCGATTCGATTTGAAGAGATATTGGTAGACGTGGAAGCCTGGGCCAAACGCTTTAAGCGCCGCTTCTAACCGCTTCACTGCATACTCTTGCTCCGACCGGTCAAGACTCTCGTAGTCCACGCCGGAAATACTGAGGACCATTCCTACATCGCCGCTCTTGGTGAGGAAGGTCGTCTCATTCCAGAAGCCATAGAGATTGATGTGGTCGTTGAGAGCTGCGCTCTCTTTCCACGGCTTGATGACTTTGTCGAGACGCAGCATCACACCACCTCTACATGTGGGACTTGCTGTTTCGCAGCGTCGTAGCGCAATTTGTAGCGTTCAGACTTTGCGAGGATGCGGAGAAACGCCGGATCGCTGTTCGTTACCCAATGACCGAAAGCAAAACCGCCAATGAACACGGCGATGCCGGCCAAGATGGAGTTGAAGAGATTGAAGGCTCCCACCGCGCCGACGCAGACGAAGTAGAACAGAGTGCGCTCGACGCCCAGGTAGGTGAGCGGCTTATGCATGCTCTTGAAGACTCGATTTGTGCGATGTTTCTGATCTGTGTTGTTTGGCATAAGGGACTCGTTCAGCATCTGTTGAACTTGGCGAGTAGGGCCTCCTACACGCCCCAAAGCCAACTCAGGACGTTTACGGCGAGAACGGCAATCCCGGTTCCGGCGGCGACACCGGCCAAGGCCTTCTTTGCGCCGGGTTCGCCGTGGGCGAAACCGTAGCCGCCGATCACGATCGCCACTAGACTTGCAACCTTTGCAATGGTGCCGGTGAAAAGACTTTGGATAGCGGTAAAGCCCGTGTCGAACGGTGAACCCTGTGCCAGCGCCGCCACAGGAATGAGGAAGAACAGGGCAAGAACAACTGTGGTTGGACGCACGCGCTTCGACTGAAGAAGGCGTCCGATTTGGCGGATGGAATGAGCTCGCGACCAACGGGGCATTTGCACCTCCCGCAGCACCTCAAATCGGCTGCTTGTGGCGCAAACGTAACGCTGCTCAAACAACATGTCCAACAACTTCTCGTCACTCTGTTATTCCTGGGAGGAATAACAGATGAACATGGTGTCGCGAGCAGGTAAATTGAGCCTTCCGCTCGCTAATGAATCTTCCAGACAAAGCGATTTGTCGGCAAATGCGGCCCCGGCACTGATACAAGGAATGACGCCTAAGTATTTGGCCCCGAGATACGATTGTGGTGGCGGGTACGTAATCACTTTGCTCGCAAATCTGCGTCCAAGTGCCTAGCGATGATGCAGATGAGGCTGTCGCGACCTGTATGACTCGGTTCTGCTGCAATGCCAGATCGGCAACCGAGAAGCGATTTGCTCAATGAAATGTGACGCGAGAAATCGGATTATCGCTGTCTGATATTCCCGGCAGGAATATCACGCGGACGAGAAGTTGTTGGACACGGTCGAGGAAACGAAGCAAATTGGCTGACAGCGTCGGTTCCGCGCAAAATCCAATTGCGCGCGGAACCGCATTGCAGCGAGGCTTCTATGTCGACCCAGCCCACTCGAATTCCCCCACGCGAGCGGCTACGCTCGGTTCGGGAAGCACCCGTCAACCAACAATACGCCGCACGTTTCCTCAACCTGCATCCGAAGACGGTACTCCGCAAGGCTCGTGAGGGCTCGCTTCCCGCGCATCCGGTTGGGACATGTCGGAAGCGCTGGCATTTCTATCTCTCGGAGCTAGACCATTGGCTTCGTTCTCAGGTAATCTCAGGCAGCCACCCGCGTCGCCAACCCCAAGGAGATTACATTGGCTAAGCGAACGCGGTATCAGTACGGTAGTGTTGAGATCAACAAACGCGTAACAGGACCGGACGTATGGCTCTATCGTTGGTGGGAACCGACTTCAGACGGTCGCAGGACCAGAAGAGGTTTCACCGTCGGAACCGTCGAAAAGTACAAGACGGAGGCCCACGCCTTGAAAGCAGCAGAAGGCATGCGGCTGATGATCAACGATGGGATGTTGCGCCGAGATCCGGTTCTCTTCTGTGGCATCCTCGACCGTTTCCTGCTCGATCAGAAACAGGAAGAGGATGCCGAACAAATCACTCACAATACTCTAGCCTCCTACCGAAGTATGATTTGCCAACACATCCGACCCAAGTGGGGCGACGCCTGTCTCGAAGACGTTCGGCCCGCTTTGGTACAGGATTGGCTTCGCAAGCTCGTCCTCTCGCCCAAGTACAAGGGACATATTCGATCCCTGATGTATCGTCTTTTCGACAAGGCGATGCTTTGGGAATTGCTGAATGTGGAACGAAACCCCATGGACTTGGTCGAAGTGAAGGGCATCAGCAAGCGCAAGAAACGTCCTCGCGTCCTTCAGGTAAAGGATGCTTGGCAAATGCTCGACGCGCTGGTTCAGCCCTTTCGAACCATCGTGCTAATTGGCTTGTGTTTCGGTTTGCGAATCAGCGAAATCCTGGGTTTGCGCTGGACGGATTTCGATTTCAAGCGATCGGTGGTTCTGGTTCAACGATCAGCGGTCGGAAAGCGGCTCAACAAGTTGAAGACGGAGTATTCGCAGGACGAGGTTCCAATCGAACGGGGCTTTATCCTCGAACTCAAGAAATGGCAAGCGCTCTGTCTCGATACCGAAGAGCACTGGCTTTTCCCGAGCCCGGTGACGGGTCGACCGTATCATGCCGACTCGATGCGCAACGACTACCTGGTTCCTACAGGTCTGAAATTGGGACTTGGCAGGATCGGGTTTCACACGTTCCGTCACACATATCGTGCTTGGCTGGACGAGACCGGAGCACCCGTGGGCGTACAGCAGAAACTCATGCGACACGCGCACGTCTCAACCACAATGGACCAGTACGGCAATGCCTCGGCCTTGGCCAAGCGCAAAGCCAATCGGCCCAATCGTGCAACGCCTCTTGCAAAGACCTGCGAATCAAGAGGTCTCCATTCAATAAATAAGGGGAACTGTGTGGCAGTTCCCCTTATTGGACAGTTTTGGACAGTTGCTGCAAGTGCCCAATGGCCCGTAACTCTATGATTGCGTTGGTTGCGGGGGGTGGATTTGAACCACCGACCTTTGGGTTATGAGCCCAACGAGCTACCAGACTGCTCCACCCCGCACTTCGATCATAGCAATCGTTCGATAGGCCGTCAAACCTCGATCAAGGGGCGGTGGCTGCTCGGTGCGAAACGCGGCTCTCTTCACAAGATTTCGAGAATGGATTTCTATCGCCGCCTGCGGCCCTTTTCATCCTTTGCGCAAAAACTGTTGCATCTTTGCGAAGAATGAGCATCCAATCTTTACTGCCTGGAGCACCGAACTCACTTAGAGTTCACACGACTCTGGCAAGTCCACTCGCGAACGAGGAGGTTCTCATGGCGAAGAAGCCAGTCCCTGCCGGCCGTCAAACCACCATCAATGCGCAACCTCGGATTCATCAGCGTGCTGGTGAAATCCAAGCTTACGGTACCGTCTCGCATGCCCTTCCGCTCGAGTTGGAAGAGGATGTTCGGCTGGAAATGACTGAGCAACTGAATTTGTTGCTCGCCGACACCATGACCTTGCGCGACCTTTACAAGAAGTCGCACTGGCAGGTCGCGGGGCCCACTTTTTATCAGTTGCATTTGTTGTTCGACAAGCACTATGGCGAACAGGTCGAGATCGTGGATGTGATTGCTGAGCGGATCCAGTTGCTGGGCGGAGTATCGCTGGCGATGGCCGCCGACGTTGCTGAGACCACGCGCATTGAACGTCCACCTCGCGGCAGGGAAGAGGTTCCGGTCCAGATTTCCCGATTATTGGATGCACACCAGATCATTATTGGGCACTGCCGGCAACTCTCACGTCGCGCTTCCGAAATCGGCGACGACGGCACCAACGACATGGTGATCAGTGATGTTCTGCGCGCCAACGAACTCCAGGTTTGGTTCTTGAGCGAGCATCTGGTTGATGTACCCCTTGTGCACGCGGAAGAGCCTCGCGAGCGAAAAGCTGGCTAGTGTCGTTCATCCGGCAAGAAATAGGGGCCCTGCACAAAAACGGGGCCCATTGGGCACTCTCGAACCTGAGCTTTATTTCTTGCTACCCGTTTCTAGCTTGTCGTGATCGTAATATTCGTATGCCGACATTGGTTTCTCGCCACCTTTTTTCCAGATGCGCGAGTCTTCCGGTAGCTTGTTCAGGACACGCGCCATTTCGCGAATGTGCATGGCCACCGTCCCGCAACATGCGCCGATGAAGTTGATTCCCATATCGCGAGCCTGCAGAGCATAGTCCGCCATATCTTTGCGCGTGAGTTGCAGAGGATCTAGGGCGTAAGGAAACTCCGGAAGACTGGTGAAGTCAGGCTTGTCTTGCGGGGTACGATACGCGACTGGTTGACAGGCAAGATATCCCGAGACCGCCTTGCGCATGTGCTCCATCGGTCCCAGGATGTGCTGTGGAGGGCGCAAGCAATTCATCCCGACAATGTCGGCCCCGGCATCGAACAATGTCTTCGCCGCATCTGCGGCGTTTGTGCCTTCGGCGGTCTCATCTTTGTTTTCAAAGCAGATCGTGACCATCGCAGGCAAGCCGGTTTTCTTGGCGCGCTCCACCGCAATCAATGCCTCCCCGAGCCAGGAAAAGGTCTCGCCGATAATGAAGTCCACTCCCTCGTCGACCTGCACGGCAAGTTGCTCGTCAAAGGTCTTGCGGACCCTGTCTGCGGCCGACGGACTGCCGGGCTCGTACATCCACGTCAGGCTGATATTTCCAGCGACCAGGCATTGATCACCCGCAACCTCGCGAGCGATGCGAACCGCGGAGCGATTGAGTTCCTCCAGCCGATTTTCAAGTCCTACCGTCGCTAGCTTGTCCCGGCTGGCGTAGAAGGTAAGGGCTTGAAGTACCTCTGCGCCGGCTTCACGAAACTCGATGTGGAGCTCGCGCAGCGCATTCGGATATAACAATGCCACTTCCGGCGTAAACGGACCCGCGCGCACCCACCCGCGCTTTTCGAGTTCCAGCAGATAGCCGCCGTCACCAAGTACGGGACCGTCTTTCAAACGTTCGAGAATGCCTTTCTTTTTCATGCTTGCTCCTGAAAGTATTTAGTCGTCCACATATTCGTATTCAGCTTTGATTGGCTGATTGTCAGCGAAGCGATTCGGCCGAAACGCATGGATATCCACGCTCGTGCCGTTGCCGTCGAGAATTAGCTCACTCATCACGAGTCCAATCGCGGGGGAAATCTTGAAGCCCATTCCGGAAAATCCGGCGCATACGTAAAGGCCACCCATTTCAGGGGTCTCGCCCAGCAAAGGCCTGCAGTCAGGCGTCATGTCATAAACGCCAGTCACGCCGCGCATCACTTCCGCATCGGCAAGTTTGGGAATTCTGCGACAAGCTCGCTCGATGATCTCTTCCAGCGACTCGTCGGATGCGCGTTGTGGAAAATTATCCGGGTCAATGGGCCGCTTGCCATAAAAGTCGCCTACAAGAAATTTGTCATGCGCGTCAGAACGAAAATACGTCGCAGTAACTGAGTCGATGCAGGCACAGCCTCCGCCCTTCATGCCTGGAGCGTTTCGAAGAATCGCAACCTGGTGATATTCGCATTCGATCGGAAGATCGATACCCACCTGCCGAAACAGTGGTCGCGTCCATGGGCCGGTGGCGGCAATAACTGTCGGAGACGAAATGGTTCCTTCATTCGTGGCCACACCGCGGACCCGGCCGGACTCTACGTCAAATGCGGTTGCCGCTGTCCGCGAGATGTAGGCCGCGCCCATATCGCGGGCCGCAGTCAGGAAATCTCCAGCCACCCCAGCGCCGTCACCGTACCCGGAATCCGGTTCGTAGGCGGCCACTTCAACCTCATCTACGTTCCAGTCAGGCTCGAGTTCGTGCAAGTCTTCTTTACTGATCAGGTCGACCTTCGCTCCCAATCGACGCTGCATCTCGACGTTCGATTTGAGGCGGGCACCCTCATTCGGATGTACGATGCGAACGAAACCCGTCTTACGAAAGTCTCCCGGCTGACCCACGACCTCTTGCCAGTTCCGAAACATGCGCAAACTGATCAATGCCAGTTGCACTTCCGGAGGAAAGCTATAGTGCATGCGCACCAAGGCCGACGATCTTCCGCTGCCTCCACGCCCGACGTGATCCTTGTCGATGACGACAATCTTTCCCGCCTTCCGTTTGGCAAGATGAAAGGCAATCGATGCGCCCATCACTCCGGCGCCGAGAACTACGAAGTCGGCTGTCTTCGGAAGTGAGTGAGAATTTCCGTTTGCAGAAATCATGCGGCCGCACCCTGCAATCGTCCCTTTTTCCAATCGCGTAGAGCCTGATGGGCGGCATTCCTTCCGGGTGCTCCCGTGACGCCTCCGCCGGGATGTGCCCCGGCGCCACACAAATAGAGTCCGGCAACCGGAGTCCGGTACTGCGACCAGCCGGGCACGGGACGCATGAAGAAGAGTTGCTCCAGTCGCAGGTCGCCGTGAAAAATGTTTCCCTCGGTGAGCCCGTAGGTACGCTCTAAATCGAGCGGCGTGAGTACTTGTCGTGCCACGATTGCATTCGGCACATTGGGGGCGTATTCCGCAATTTTCCTGACGACTCGATCGCCCAACAAGTCGCGCTTCTCATCCCAATTTCCCTCGCGCAAGTGGTAGGGTACGTACTGCACAAAGCACGTGAGGATGTGTTTACCATGTGGGGCTAAGGACGCATCCGCATTCGACGATACGACGCAGTCGACCCACAATTCTTCGGGGATCTCTCCAAACTTGGCGATGTCGTAGCAACGCTCGGCGAAGGCAAGCGATGGAACCAGCGTATAAAACGTGCGCTCGAGCGCAGTTGCTGCCGGAGAAGTTCCAGTAAAGTGAGGCTCCTCCGACAAAACCATGTTTACCTTCGCACACGGTCCCTGCATTTTGATGCCCCGCACCGCGAACAGAAAATCTTCTGGTAGCTCCCGCGCATCCAGCAGGCCGAGGAACGTTCGCTTGGGATCGGCATTCGATAAAATCATGCGGGCCCGAAGCTCCGTCCCGTCTTCCAATACCACGCTGCGTGCCCGTCCGTTGCGCACGTCGATGTGCGCGACCGGAGTTGACGTTCGAATCTCCACGCCAAGCTTTTTGCCCGCCGCCGCAAGCGCTTGTGTGATCGATCCCATGCCACCCATTACGTGCCCGTAAAAGCCTTGCAGTTCGTGCTCTCCGCCACTGAGCAGATGAAAGAGCAGTCCAATGGCTGTTCCTGGCTGATACGGACCGCCATGCTTGCCGTAAACGTTGTTGGCCAGGAACATCGTCTTCATTTTCTCGGACTCATAGTTGTGATCGAGAAACTCACCCAAGCTTCCGGTGAGGAACGACACAAGTTGCGAAATCTCGGCGCTGGAGATTCCGCGGAACCGCTTTCCCACACGAAACAGGTCAGACCAACCCTTCATTGTGGAGGTATCGACTTCCGGTGGCGGCTCCATAAAAAATGGCTGCAAGTATCGGGCCAGCTTTTTTAGCTGATCATCAACTTGCACAAAGCGTGCTGCATCTTTTGCGGAAATCTTTGAAAATTCTTCCTCCGCTCTTTGGCGATCCACCCACCACGGAACAACATGGCCGTCGGGAAATGGAACCTGAATCGCTGGATCGCAGGGGATCATGCGCAAACCATGACTTGCTAGATCTAACTCGGAGATCACTTCCGGCCGCAGCATGCTGGCAATGTAAGAAGTTGTCGATACGCGGCAACCCGGCGCGATTTCTTCGGTCACACAGCATCCGCCTACGATTTCCCGGCGCTCAAGTACGAGGGTCGTTAGTCCCGCTCGCGCCAGATACGCCGCCGCGGTCAGACCGTTGTGACCCGCGCCGATCACGATGGCATCGTAGGTTGAATTCACTGGCATTTGTTCAATTGACTTAAAGTCATGAAGGTGTTCGTGAATCGAACAACAGTATCGTATACGCCAGTAAAAATGAAGTTGAAATCACTGCAAGCCTTCTGTATGCTTGCATGACTTATAGTCATTCTTTATGCCCGGAATCGCCAGCAATCGCGTCACGCCGCCGCTCTACCAACGACAAGTCACGGCGCGTCCTCGCTCCGAAGCGAAACGCAGTCGCATCATCGAGATCGCCACGCAACATTTTGCCGAGCACGGTTATCACGCGGCACGAGTCGGCGACATTGCCAATTCTCTGGGTATTGCCAAGGGATCCATCTTTCAACACTTTGGCAGCAAAGACGGATTGTTCTTCGAGGTATACAAGCGAGCGGTCCGCTCGTTCGCCAAATATCTTGACGCGCCGGTGGAGGTTCGCGCCGCTGGTTTCTTTGAGGTACTGCGCTACTGGCTCGTTAGTACAGAGCACCTGGTGCATGAGGACTGGATTCCTTATCGCATCTCGCTGTTGGGAAATTACGGCACCGACTTCGTGTTAAAGCGTGAGATCAACCGCTTCCTCATCAGCGAAGATCCGTACGGCACCGTGAGTTTTGTGCGCTTCGGGTTAGAGCGCGGCGAACTACGCAAGGACATGGACATTGAGATGATCGTTTCCATCATCGACTGGATGATGGAGCGCTTTCAGGATGCGCTGTTAACTGCAGAACTCGATCCCGGCTTATTCCGCCGTCAGGGAGAACTAGCAGAAAAAAAGGAAGGCAGAATCCAGCAGTTTCTGGACGTCTTGCAGCGGGCCATCGGTGACAGCGGCAATGCGGCGCCCAGCACACCGGTGCAAGCGCGCCGGAATCATCGCCGATAGCCCTGGAGTTCGTCCGAATTGCGGTAGCATCAGGTGTGGAATTTAGATCGTTGATTCGAGACATAAATATGCAAACCTCTATCGAACAGATTCTCACCATCTACAACGATCGCGCCCCATTGTCAGAAGCATCGACCATCCCGGCGCCATGGTACGTCGATCCACGTATTGCCGAAATCGAGCGCCTCAACGTTTTCAGCAAGACCTGGCAACTCGTGGCTCGCACCGAGCAGTTGCAGAAGCCCGGCGAGTTTGTTGCCACGCGTCTTGCGGGAGAACCGATCGTAGTGGTTCGAGGAAGTGACGGGGCACTGCGGGCCTTCTACAACGTATGCCGCCACCACGCGGCGGCCGTGGTGACGCAGTCCTGCGGCCACGCGGAGATTTTGCAGTGTCCTTACCATGGTTGGAAGTATGGTCTCGATGGATCGCTCAAAGGCATGCCGGAGTTCGATGGCGTCCGGAACTTCGACCGCGCTGAAAATGGACTAGTCCCGATCCGCGTCGAGACCTGGGAATGCTTTGTCTTTGTGAATCTCGATCCAGAAGCGTCGCCGCTTAAGCAATTTCTTGGCGGGCTGGTTAATCGGGTCGCCCCCCTTGACGTCAGCAAACTGCACTACTTCGACCGCAGAAGTTACGACATCCATTGCAACTGGAAGGTCTACGTCGATAACTACCTCGACGGCGGATACCACGTTCCCCACCTGCACAAAGGTCTGAGTTCCGTCCTCGACTATAAGCAGTACACCATCGAGAACGAAGATCGGTATTGTCTGCAGTCAAGCCCGATGGTCGCTTCGGACGAGGATGCCGCGACCGGCGCAACGCGCAAAGGCGACCGTGCGTGGTATTTCTGGCAATATCCAAATCTCATGATCAATTGCTATGAGGGGTACATGGACACGAACTATGTGATCCCGGTTGACGCCGACCACTGCACAGTGATCTTTGATTTCTATTTCAGCGAAGTGAGCGATGCGCGTCGTGAATACAACACCGAATCCGTGAACGTCGGCAACCGCGTACAAGATGAAGATCTAGGCATCTGCGAAGATGTGCAACGAGGTCTGAAGTCACGGGCCTATGGTGCCGGCCGGCTCTCCGTCCGCCGCGAGGCGGGAGAACAACTCTTCCACCAGTTGCTAGCCGCGGATCTGAAAGGAAATCCCGCACCGTTGGCTCCGAAGCTGACCCACCCGGTCGCCTCGCTGGTAGAGACTTAGTTGCTATTTCTTTCTCCCCGGGCCGGCCGTTGGAAATGCCAAGCTATTGATGATCGCGCGGAATTGTTTCCTGCCATGTCTTCGCTTTGACCATCTGCCCATCTTTCAGCAATTCTCGCGTGTATTTGTAGTAGAAGTTTTTCTGATCTGTCGATACCGAAAGATGTCCACGCCAAACGAGGGTACGCCCTTTCAGCGCGAAGACGCTCTCCGCTTCACCGCGAACTGAGCTGGTTTCGGGATGGGCGTCGTCACCGTCGTAAGTGAGACTCTCAAAATCATTCTGCGTGCCCCACGGATACTCGTATCCGTCCTTGCCTTTCCAGTGCACGGTCGTCTTCTGGCGCGCTTCATCGCGCTCTACCGTCCACTCGCCCGGCCAGGGAAATCCTTCGTTCTTAATGTCTGTTCGCTCTTCGGATGTTTGAGGCGGCGAGAACTCCGGCGCGGCCGTCCCGTGCGCCGGGACAACCGGCAGAACAATCCGTGATCCGTCGGTGCCACCGAGGTCGAGCGATGTCGTCATCGCGTAGGGCGTCGGAAGAACCATCGGCCAAAGCGAGTTTGAAATCGCCACGCGAATGCGGTGACCTCTCGGAAACACCCAAGAGGTCAAGTGCATTTCGATGTCGAGTGGATAAATCTTTCCCGGCTCCAGATCGCGTGGCTCCGTCATCGATTCGCGTTGCGCCCCATTCAATCCCGCTCCTGTAATCTGCGTTACGGTCCCGTCAGGTGCTACGTCGGAAAGCCGCGCGAACCAGTTCGCTAACGGCGCGCTCGCGGAAGCACGCAGCAGCGCATGCGATCGTCCAAGAATTGCCACTTCATTCTCGAGCGGCTCAGAATCGTAAACCAGACTGAAGGCATCCACTGGCCGTGGATCACTTAACAGCTCTCCCCACCAGAAGCCAGCCTCTACGCCGACTGTTGGAACGTACTTTAGCTGATGTGTAACGTGAGTCCCGGCGGTAGGCTCCAAACTGTGATTTCCTTGGAGGAATAGCGCCGTGTTCGTTGCGTCTTTCGGCGGCCACACATCCTCCCGCCGCCATTCTCCCGGTACGCTTTGCAATGTTGGATCTGGCAGGTGCCAGTGTTGCATGTAAATCACCAGCCGCGGATCGTTCTGCACGCCAGTGTCGCGTCCCTTCAACCAGTGGTCGAACCAGCGCACCGCCTGATCGCGCCACTCCACTCTTGGCCCGAAGTCGGCGTCATTCGGGAACGAGTGGTTCCATGGACCGACGATCGCTCTGATCGGCGCCTTCGACTTCATAAGCATGTCGGGAACATTATCGCGATATCCATCCTGCATACCGCCGATCAGAAACGTCGGAATTGTAATCTCATTGAGTGGCCGGACCCGATCGCGCCAGAACGGGCCATCGTGCTGATGTCGCAAATACAGCAGCGACCACGGCGGCGTGTCGAACCTGGGGCCCAGGACTCTTAGGCCGAGCGAATAATCCGGCGCGCCTAACCATCCCTGAGCCATGTCCATGTTCAATTCGAATTCGTCGACGTGCGCCATTCCGTCAACGTAGTGAACGTCATCGTGAAATAACTCAGCGGTCGCGTGCGCCGCCAGAATCGCCTTCAATGCCGGAGGATGCCGCATCGCCATTTGCATCGCAGTGAATCCGCCCCAGGAAATGCCAAACATCCCGACATTGCCGTTGCACCATGGCTGGCGGGCGAGCCACGCAATCACCTGCTCGCCATCGACCTGCTCTTGCTCGGAATATTCGCGTTCGGGCGGAACGCCTTCACTCGCGCCAAAGCCGCGAATATCAACTCGTACACCCACATACCCACGCCGCGCAAAATAAGCATGCTTGGGATAGTCGCCCGCCGCCGTGCCATCGTCTTTGCGGTAGGGGAGGTACTCCAGCAGGGCAGGGAACTTCTCGTCGACTTTTGCGCCGTCCGGCATATAGAGAGTCGCAGCCAAGCGCACGCCGTCTTTCATGGGGATCCACGCCTGCTCCATCCGCACTCCGTAAGCGGCAGGCGACGGCGGTTCAACTGCAAAAGCATGAACAGGAAAAATGAAAACGAGGCAGAGAATCCAGGCTGTTTTCGCCAAAGCCGTCTCCATGGTCCAGGGTGCTACAGGTATCGCGCTCTTTGCGAGAAGTGCAAAGGTCGCATGAGCTGACCGCAGGTCAATCCTGCGCGTCCTGCTCGCGACGCATCGCCCGAAGATCGATCCCCAGTTGCTCCGCCTTCTTATACAGGTGACTACGCTCCAGGCCAAGACTTTTCGCCGCCATGCTCATGTTCTGGTGGCTGCGCTTCAGTTCCGCAAGAATCACTTCGCGCTCAAACGACTGCACGCGGTCCGAGAGCGCGCCGGATCCAATCGCCGCGGGCCCTGAAACTCCTGCTGCAGAACTCTTCGGCAAGGCCATCTGCACAACGGTCAGATCCACCTGACCGTCAGTCGCAAGCAACATCAGGCGCTCAATCATATTTCGCAACTCGCGGACATTCCCCGGCCATGCGTATGACTGCAGCGCCTCCATCGCGTCTGTCGTGAAGGGAACAGGTTTCCACCCATTCTGCGCGCATACTTGCGCAGCAAAATGCTCGACCAGCGCGGGAATATCATCCCGCCGTTCACGCAAGGGCGGAAGCACCAGCGGAAAAACGTGGATGCGGTGAAACAAATCCTGCCGAAACTTTTCCTGGCGCACCCGCGCCTCTAAATCACGGTGAGTCGCAACTAAAACACGAACATTCACGGTAACCGGCCTGTCGCCGCCAATCCTCTCGACTTCGCCTTCTTCCAGCACACGCAGCAACTTAGCTTGCATACTCAATGGCATGTCGCCGATTTCGTCGAGAAAGATCGTTCCCTGGTCGGCTTGCTCAAATTTGCCGATGTGCCGTCCCGATGCGCCCGTGAACGATCCCTTCTCATGGCCGAAGAGTTCTGACTCAATCAACTCGGCCGGTACCGCCGCGCAATTCAATGTGACGAAAGGACCGCCAGCGCGCGGGCTACGCTCATGGATCGTTCGCGCAACCAATTCCTTCCCCGTACCAGTTTCGCCGAAGATGCACACTCGCGATTCGCTGGCCGCCACGCGTTCCAATTGCGCCATCACCCGCCGCATGGCTTCTCCCTTCCACACGATCTCGTGCTTGCCCAAGCGCTGGCGGAGTTGCCGGTTCTCACTCTCCAGTCGCTGCAACTTGAGCGCATTGTCTACGGTCAGCATCAATTTATCGCTAGAGATGGGCTTCTCCAGAAAGTCGAGCGCACCTAACCGCGTCGCCCGCACCGCCATTTCAATGTGCGCCTGCCCTGACATCATGACCACCGGAGCCGCCACGCCCTGCTGCTTCAGTTCCTCAAGCAGTTTCAGACCATCTTTGCCGGGCATGACTACATCGGAAAGGATCAGATCGAAGTGCTGCGCCTTTGCCAATTCCAGCGCCTTGGCTGCGTTATCGCACACCGTAGCCTCATGTCCCGCCAAACGGAACGCCCGCGACAGAGAGGCAAGGGTATTCGCTTCATCATCGACGATCAAGAGATGCGCTTTGAGTGGCAACCGTCCTCCTCGCGATTCGTCCGGAAAACTTTCCTGTGCTCTAACTGATATTTCTTGCGGCCGGAACTTCCTGGAGTGCCGCAAGATTATCCGGCAGCTCGATCACAAATGTTGTTCCCCGCCCGGGCTCGCTTTGCACGGTCACTCTTCCACCGTGATCGCTTACCACCGACTGCACAATCGCCAGGCCCAGCCCGGTTCCGTGCCGCTTGCTGGTGTAATACGGAGTAAAAATACGCTCACACTCTTCGGGCGTCATCCCCGAACCGGTGTCAGCAACTTCGATGATCACTCTTCCATCGTCTCGCCGGGATCGAACGATAAGCCTGCCCCCATCCGGCATCGCGTCCATCGCATTCAGCACGAGGTTTGACAGCGCGCGATGCAAAAGTTCAGAGTCGACTGCAATTGTCTCGACCCGATCATCCAATTCCAGAATGATTGCAATCGGTGCGTGTCCCGGGGCCTGCAACTGTGCCTCGAAAAGCTTCACGACTCCCCGCAGAATTTCGTTCACCGGAGCCGGTTGCAGTTGTGGACGTGGCATCTTCGAGAACTCGCTGAAGCGACCGATAATCGTCTTCAGGTTCGAGATCTCGGTCAGCAACGTCCTCGTACTCTCGTGAAACACTTCGTCGAACTGTTCGGGGCTTTGCGTTCGAGCGCGCATCAGGTTTTCAACGGTGAGTTGAAGCGGGAACAGGGGATTCTTCAACTCGTGCGCCAGTCGCCGTGCCAGTTCGCGCCATGCTGCGACGCGCTCGGTTTGCACGAGCCGTTCTTTTTGCGCCAGCAGTTCCGTGGTCATTCGATTGAAGGAGTCAGCCAGTTGCCCTACCTCATCGCTCCCGGTCACATCTACCCGCGTATCCCAGTTTCCCGCAGCCACTTCCTGCGCGGCGCGCGCCAGTTCTACAACCGGACGCGTCATCCGAGCCGCCGCCCAACTACTCAGCAGAATTGCCAGGATCACGCCACCGCCGCCCGCTAACAAGGCCGACGCACGAATGCGGCGCTTCAGGTCGACGTACGACCGCCGCGAATTTCCCACCAGCAGAATCCCCATCAACGGGCGATCCTTGCCAGCCCCACGCAGCGGGATCGCATGGAACACCTCGTCATCCGCCTGATCCTCAGACCACTTCACGATTCCGGTTGTTTCCTGGTTGTACTGCCGCACCGTTTCGACAAGGGGTGCGAACTTGTCGGCTGGACGTTTTGTGTCCGTGCCATTTCCCGGGACCGACGGATCGAGGAGCGAATCCGGAGAAAAATGCTCACTGCGATTCTGGTAAAGCAAAACTCGCATGTCCGCGGGCAAGTCCAATGCAGAAAGGAAATTCTTATCTAGCCTGCGGCCGCCCACCACGTAAACAGGATGCTCGCTGATGCGCGTGACCCGCACCGCAAACAGTCCCAACGCGGTCGAGTCCTGCAACTCCTCACGTTTCAAAAATGCGCTCTCTCCGCTGACCGCATTGAGGTTCTCAAAGCTGGCGTCGGGATAACCGAATTTTGCCGGCCACTGCGCCGACGAAATTATGGTTCCGCGCCCATCCAGGAATTCCAGAAAGTCGAGTTGGTACCCTTCCGCCAGTTGCCGAGCCAAATCAAAATATTCGGCGGAATCCGAAGACGTGCCATTCAATGCAGTGGCCATCCGGCTCACGGGGTTGGAAGTCGCAATTGCCTCCACCCGGCGCGCCACTTCGTCTCCCCGGCGGCTAAACTCGCGCTGAAACTGGGTGACCAGCGCCGTCGTCCGCTGATCCTCGGATTTCTCAAATGCGTTACGCGTTACGCCCAGCACCAGCAACGCCACTGTTGCCACCGACAGGAATACTGTCAGCGCAAATACCGTCAGAAGTTTGCGGCGAAAGGTCATGCTTTACCGCTCACGATGTGCCGCTCCCATCCAGGCATCAGCCAAGTTCCAGCCTCCGTCCGCACGCACCGTCCAATTGTTCAGCGCACTCGAGGCCGCATAGGAAGCGGGCAAATGAAAAAGAGGCACCAGGCGCTGCGAGGTCAGCAGCGCGCGCTCTGACGCATATAGATTCTCCACCGAACCGCCATCCCTTGCGAGAGAAGCCCCTTCGATCATAGACACTTGCTGCAGCGCAATCCACGGATCGGATGATGCCAGTGCGATTCGAACCACTTTCAGGTCCGCAACCGCGGACGCTGTTGGCTGCAGGGACAATCCAGCATCTTTGGCGTTGAGCGCGATGCGTTCCGCCAACAACCTCGCGACGACATCATCAGTGTCGTATCCCACGCTCCAAGACGGGATTTTGTTTACTTGTTCACGCGCTTGCCGCGCCTGCATTAAATCCGCATCACTGGAAAATACGAATCCATATCCGCTCATCCAGTTGGGGAGAACGCTGGCCGTTGGCTCACCAGCCCCTTGCAGCAGCACGCTGCGAATGGAACCCCGTTCAATACTCAAGGCCAATGCCTCGCGGAGCAGTTTCTCTTCCGGAGATGTTATATCGCGAGTGAAAAGTAAAGCGACCAATTCGATCGGTTTCGAACTCGCGAGCTGATACCCTTCCTGCGAGATGTGGCGCGATTGCTCGGCGGCTACCTCTACAAAGTCCGTCTTGCCGAGTTCCATAGCAGTCATCTGCTCGTGAAAGCTCCGGCCAATGTCGACTTCAATGGCGTCGAGGAAGGGCCTTCCGCGCCAGCAGTCTTCGTTCGCTGCCACAACTAGAGATCTTCCAGGTCGCCAGTCGACAATGTGAAACGGCCCAGTGCCGCTCGGCACGCCATCGGCATTCCTCTTCACAATGGCGTTTTTCGACAATGCCAGTTGTGTGGGCAGTTCCAGATCCGCCGTGTCTCGAGTGATGATGATCGAATCACCCTCCGCACTGACTTTCCACGTTGGATTGGCCGCGCGCAATGATGCGGCGGCAACCTCGGCGCTCAGTAGCGTCCCATCGTGAAACTTTACTCCGTGTCGAATGCGCAACTGCCAACGCTGATTGTCCGGCGATGCTTGCCATGTCGTGGCCAGCGCAGGCTGGATTTGCAGGCTTTCATCGACATTCACCAGCGTCTCGAATATCAGCATGTCCAGGCTGCGTCGCGAGAACGAGTCACTCTGTGAGCCGTCTGCAGGATTAGTGTCTTTAGGATCCAGCGACGTCAGCGCGGCGCGCATGGCAATGTGCAGGGTCCCGCCGTATTGCGGACGCGTCTCGGCCGTTGCGGCCAATGTTCCGATGATCACACTACTGAGTACAACTGATCGCCAACCGAAACGCCTCATAACTTCCTGTCTCTCGGTTTTTTGCAACCACAATGGCCGTGTCGCCCTTTGCTTCCGTCCACAGTGCTGTAATCGCGCCAGTAACGTCGATTGCTGCGGTTACTGCAATCGGATCTCGATCCGGAAACTCGTACGCCCGCACCCAGTCACCGCCTCCGATATCCGTACTTGTAGCGAGTACCTGCCAACCCGCCCCGCATGAAGTCTTGACGCTCGTTAAATCGCTTCCCCAGTTGAGTTTGGTGGGCTGGTCGCTGACGCCGTCGACCGCATGCACATGACCATCAGTGCCAGCAAACAACCAAAGTAGATAATTTTCACGGGGTAAGAAAGCAGCTGAATAAAATTTGGAAACGTTTGCAAATTTGCCGACCCCCGGAGTTAGAACTCCAGTAAAAAAGTTTCTGGTCGGAGCAAAGAATGCGCCTACGGGTGGAATCGTCACAGATGCAGAAGTTGCACTCGGGAATACTACAACAGCCCCACCAAGTCCTGCCGGTACGAGTGGCCATGGATCATCGTTATCTCGGCAATTGATAGAAAGCGATTCTCCCGCCGTACTGCGACAAGTAACGCCGGGGAGATAAACATCGAAACCATGATCCTTCGCAGGCACGAGCCTGCCGCGCAAGTCCCGTGGCCAAGGCCGAGAATGTACGATGCCCATCGCCTGTTCCAGAAACCACCGTCCTGCTTGCAATCGGTAGAGCGAAACATTTTCGCCGCCCAGGACGGCGATCCGCGTGGGTGTGGCGCCCTCCTCCAGCACTGCCACGTCGAGAATCGGATCACTCTGTGCCCACAATGAAACCTTGCGCAAAACCAACGGTACGGACTCATGCGTCGGAACGGCTGCGCTTTCAGGCCGCGGTACCGCCACAATCGCGACCGCAAGTTCCTGTGTCCCTTGCCGTATCCTGGCGACCCAAACATACGACGCAACGTTCTCCGACAGAGTAATTGCAACCGAGGCGGCCGCTTGGTCGTTCTTTACGAAACGCACGCCGAGCACCAACAGGGCACTCCGCAAACCGTTTTGAACGATCTCGCTGTCACGCCGGCCAAGCGACGATCGGTTCTCCATCGACACCGTCACCGAAACGGGTCCAGTCACCGCCAAAATCTTGCGCGCCAGTTGTTGTTCGGGTCCGCTCCAGTCTGCGCCGTGTGCCGCGACAACCAGTCCGAGCACGGCGCAAGCCAATTGCGTTGCAAAGCGATGGCACGGCCTGAAGCGTAAGGTACAACTCAAAGGGTTCGAGATATCGTTCGGGATGGCCAGATTATAAACCGCTGTGCGCATCAATCGCCCCTTTGCCTCTGTACTGTTTGGACACCACTAAAGCGCTAGCGCGCGCGGATCATCCTTTCTGCGCTCTGTACTCTCCGGTTTTGCGTTTCCCGGCTGCCGCACAAAGAACAGGCGGAAGACTTGTCCAAAGATCAATTCCTCCGCCAGCAGCGCCACCGCGAGCGAGAAGATCATTCCTGCCACCACTGCCATGAATGTGATTGCCATCTGCATAGAACCTCCTCAGAGTTCAACTTTGGTTTCACATCTCGTTCAACGTTTCATTGACCGCTGCCATGTCCCGCAACTTGTGCTGTGGCCAGCGTGGTTTCGTCCGCGTCGCTTCCGAACACTTGTGCAACCCGCGCATCGCGATCGCCCCAAATTTCGACCGAGTCGCCTACACGCACCATGGTGAACAACTTTTCCATATCGCGATTTCGCAACCGGATACAGCCATGTGAAGCCGCATGTCCCACGGACCCTGGCGCATTCGTGCCATGAATTCCGTAGCCCTTTTCGCTGAGTCCCACCCAGCGCGTTCCCAGCGGATTGTTCTTCCCGCTCGGGATTACCGTGCCAGGGCGGTAGTACGTCGGATTGGGAACTCGGCTGACGATCTGGAATGCACCGGTGGGACTTGGACTTTTCGTGGCGCCCACCGCAACTGGAAATGTCGCGATAACATCGTCGCCATCCATCACCGCGAGTTTGCGGTCGGCGATGCTTACCAGCACGATCCGGCGGTGTCGATCAGCCGGAGTGGCCGTGGTAGCTTGTGCGGCCATTGGAATTGCCAAGCCAGCGACGACCAACGCTAGGATGAATGGTTGATTTCTTCTGGTGTTATCCCGTGTCCCAACGCCATTGCGGATTCCCTTCCAACTACGCCGTTCATTAGTGGAATGGCAGGACGGGGTCCAAAGTGTATGTAGTTGAAAATACGTGGATTAATTTGTGGACATGGGCGAGTGTAAGTGGTCTTGCAACCACGCTGTGTCGATTCGGACACGCTGGTCAAGCCGTGGCAAAAGGAAGGAATCCCTGAGAAAAGAGGAGGTGGGGAGGGCTCAATTTCTGAGCCTTCAAGCGCCCGGCCTCTGCCGTCTGGGGTAACGGCTTGTGGGGTTCTGTGGGTGAGGCCGGGCGATCTTTTTAACTAGAAGGCCTAGTTCAATTGTGCCTATTTAAGCCCTATCGCCTACCGATTTCTGTGACCCGGGTCACGCTTGCGTGTGATTGTCCCCATCCTGTCCCACACCGTCGCTCATGCCCCGGAACAGCTTTCCCGATCCTTGCCAGCGCACAGCCGCGTGTGACCAAAATCACCGCCCTATCGCAGTCCTCTTCTTACACTCGTTCTTGAGCGAGCCGAAGTTGCTCATTTCATTCTGGAGATCGATTCATTATGGCCTATGTAATTACTGATTCCTGCATTAAGGACTCCCTCTGCGTCGAAGTCTGCCCCACCGACTGCATCCATCCCAAGCAGGACGAGCCTGGCTTCGAGGCTGCGACTCAGATGTATGTCGATCCTGAGGGCTGCATCGACTGTGGCGCCTGCGTTCCGGCGTGCACTTCCGACTCGATTCATGCTCTCGAGGACCTGCCCGAGGATAAGAAGGACTTCATCGAGAAGAACGCGGATTTTTACAAGCATTAATCTCCATCGGGTGACGGTCCGTTCGGCTTCACAATTGTCGGGCGTTGGATGTTCGGTGAACCTGCCCTCTCCAACGCCCGATGGTTGTCTCGCCCCGCCCGACCATTGCTCACGTTGACGTCCCACACCTGAGCCCAGTATCGTTGCGGTCGCTATGAACGTTGTCAAAGCTACCCGCCTCTTTGAAGAATGGCTTGGGCACCGCACCGATCTCATTCCGAAAGATCTGCAACTCAAACACACCAACATGAAGGCGGGCGTCTTCCCCTTCCTGCGAGCAACTTTTTATCGCTGGGCACAGATTTGGCCCGAGGTGTGTTCCGAGCTCGCCAATGGCCCTCAGGTTCTGGCGGTTGGCGATCTGCACGTGGAAAATTTTGGTACCTGGCGCGACGCCGAGGGCCGGCTGATTTGGGGTGTGAATGATTTCGATGAAGCTCATCCCATGGCTTATGCTAACGATCTGGTCCGCCTTGCAGTGAGCGCTCATCTCG
The DNA here is from genome assembly GCA_963722365.1 of uncultured Acidobacteriaceae bacterium. Taxonomy (GTDB): domain Bacteria; phylum Acidobacteriota; class Terriglobia; order Terriglobales; family Acidobacteriaceae; genus Sulfotelmatobacter. Next base: position 251,782 of record CAVRLM010000006.1, on the reverse strand, counting down.
CGTCCGAGACCGGAAGTTTGCCGCTGAAGCAGCGTGACATCTGCGATTCCATTCTCGAGGGCTACCGCGAAGGATTGCGCATTGGTGGATTGCCATTCGTCTTGGGCGAGCAAAACGAATGGCTGCGCCAGATCGCCGAGAGCAAGCTGCGCGACCCGGTTCTTTTCTGGGCCAAGATAGATGCACTGCCCACGGTCAAAGAAACTCCACCAATCAGCGCGATCGATGCCATCGAACACCTCCTACCCTCTCGCGAGCTGTCGTATCGGTTGGCGCGTCGGGTCGCTGGGCTGGGCAGCTTGGGTCATGCACGTTACGTCGCGATTGCCGATTGGCACGGCGGAAGAATCGCCCGTGAGGCTAAGGCCGTGGTCTCCTCCGCTTGTGACTGGGTCAAGGGTCGGCATGGCTCTTCGGAGATTCTCTACCAGGCTCTCCTCAGTTGCTCGGTTCGGTGTTCCGATCCATTTGTTCAGCTGCGTGGTCGCTGGATTGTTCGCCGGCTGAGTCCCCACTGCTCACGCATCGAACTCGCCGCCCTTCGGGCCCCCGGCAAAGAATTGCGTTTGCTACGCGCCATGGGATGGGAAACCGCCAACATTCACCTAGGTACGAAAACCGCGCGCAAATCCATCCTCGGGCATATGAAAAAGCAGAAAGGGAAGTGGTTGCACCGCACCACAGAGGAGATGTTAAAGGTAGTTCGCGAGGACTGGAAGACCTGGCGTAGACACGGCTACGCCTAAGTTCGCTATGCTGCTCCGCTGTGCGCCGTACCAGCCGCCGCTGCGCTCGCCGCCGGCCGGGTCAACGGGGCTAAGGTGACTCCCCGATTGCGGTCGTACACCAGCGTCCATACTTTGGCGCAGTCATCACACAGCCAGTAGTGTTCGACACATCGTTGCTGCTGCCGTGCACGGACAAACGGTGGTACCGCCGTTTCCCCCGATTTAGTGAGCCGGTCGGTTTCCACCAGAAACAGTTTGCCATCCCGAAGTCTGAGGAATGGCTTGCTACATTGGGAATTCGCGCATCGGCTCAACATATTCCGCTACTTTCTGCTCGGATCAAAAAATATAAGGAGCAAGAGGATTCCAAGAGACCAGCATTTCGGTTGCCACAGGGTTTCCCCCATGAACTGGTAAGGCATAAGCCGAAATTTGCCGTCCAATCGGCAGTCGTCGCCGATTTCTCGTCGCCCTGTTCTTGCACGCGCTCTCGGGCTGCGGCTACCATCAATCCTATGCCCAAGGTCTTGCTCTGTCCGCCGGATTATTTCGATGTCGTCGATCAGAAAAACCCGTATATGTCGAGAGACTGCGCAGTGGACCGGGGGAAAGCACGCAGGCAATGGGACGTCCTCTGTAGTGTTTTGCAGCAGAGCGGATGCGAGATCGAAACCATCGCCCCTGTGGAAGGTTTTGAAGACATGGTTTTCGCCGCCAATCAGGTTTTTGTCGGTGCAAAAGATGGGTTCGGAAAATTTGTGGTACCCAGCCGTATGGTTTATGCCTCCCGTCATCGCGAGGTGCCCTTTTTTGCCGATTGGTTCCGCGCGCGTGACTATCGCATCATCGAACTCGATTACGGCACTGACTATCTTGAAGGACACGGAGACTTGCTCTGGCATCCCGATGGTTCCCGCATCTACGCGGGATACGGTTTTCGTAGCACCAAAGGTGGGATCGAGAAATTTACTGCCGCAATGTCCGAAATGGGAATTCCTGTCGTGCCCCTCGAGTTAGTTGATCCCTACTGCTACCACCTGGATACCTGCCTCTGCCCCCTCAACAACGAAGCTGCCCTGATCTTTCCGGGTGCTTATTCAGCGGAAGCTCTTGCCTCGCTGCATAAAATTTGGCCACGCGTTCACCTGCTCACCGCCGAAGAAGCGCATCGCTTTATGGGGAACGGCATTGTCATCAATAGAAGCTACATCGCTCCCTACATGACTCCTCAGTTGGACGCCATTCTTCGTCATGAGGGATTAACTCCGGTTGTCGTCGATACTTCAGAGTTTGAAAAGGCGGGCGGGAGTTGTTTCTGTATGAAGACCTTCCTCCCCTGATGCACGCGCAAACCGCGCCCCATGGACGAGAAAGCCAAACAGGACAGCCAATTGATTCGAGTCGCGCGCTTCCCTGGACTGCGTGTGCTCGCATGGTCCGGAGATCAGCTCTATGCCTCGCGAGGCTACCAATTGCTTCGGGCCACGATCCAAAATCCGACTGACAATTTGCCCTGGCAGCCGGTGGCCGTATTTCATGCCCACTGGCGCCGCCGGATTTCAGCTTCCAACAATCTGACTACCCGGTTATTTCGGGACGGCTTCCATGCTCTGGCGATTCTTCCGTCTGGCGCGTTAGTAGGTGCAGTGCCGAAAGCGATTGTCGTGCTTCGTCCCGGTGACACCGAGTTTCGGAAGACTCATGCCATTTTTCACGGGACGCGCCCGCTACACATCACCGCCGTGCCGAGTGGGACCATATTCTGGGGAGAGTACTTCGACAATCCCGCTCGCGAGGAAGTTCACATCTACGCCTCCACCGACCTCGGCGCGAACTGGAGCGTCGCCTACACCTTCCCCAAGGGCGCCATCCGACATGTCCACAATATAGTTCACGATCCCTGGCAGGATTGCCTTTGGGTGCTGACCGGAGACTACGGCGACGAGTGCCGCATCCTGCGCGCCGCCTGCGACTTCAGTCGAGTCGAAGCCGTGTTGCAAGGCAAGCAGCAGGCCCGCGCCGTGGCGGCCGTTCCCACCGAAGATGGACTCTACTTTTCCTCTGACACGCCGCTCGAATCCAATTCCATCTACCGACTCGACCGCCAACAATCGTTGCTGCAGATTGCTCCGATCAGCAGTTCTTCGATTTATGGATGCCTCGTCGGCAGCCGCTTATTTTTTTCCACGATGGTGGAGCCGAGCGAGGTCAATCGCGATCGCCACGTTCGCGTCTATGGCAGCGGCGCCCACGGACGTCAAGAATGGCACTCACAGGTGTCATGGCAAAAAGATTCCTGGCCCATGGGATTGTTCCAGTACGGAAATGCTCTCCTGCCCGATGGCGACAATGCCACGTCATTCCTCGCACTGACCACAATTGCCGTTCAATCCGACGACCTGACCACATCAATCTACGCAGTTCGCCCCTAGCGAAATCGTGTGGGGGCAGCCGCCATCGGGCTGTCCATCGAGCGCAGCTCGACCCGGGCCCTTAAGGAGTGCCGTAAGATGGATACCGAAAGAATCCCTTGCCCAGCCTGAACTACTACCGCCGCATTTTCAGCGCCTATCTTCTCGGCGGCAAGAGCCAACTCACCTTCTGGCATGAAATTCCCGCGGAAAATCCCAACGCCTCCACCCGTGACCTCGGTGAATATTACATGCTCTTTTCCGAGAAGGCCGACTACAAGGGCGTCTATGACTCCAACGGCGTCCCGCAACTTGACTATCACGGCAAGATTGGCCGCCAATACAACCCCATCGCAGTCGCGCAGTACGCCCTGGGAAATTACAATCTCTTTCGCCGCACCACGGATCCCGAACGCCAGCGCAAATTCTTTCTCGCCGCGGACTGGCTCCTGGCGCACCTCGAGCAAAATGCACACGCTCTTTCCGTCTGGAACCACCACTTCAATTGGGAATATCGCGACACTCTCCGCGCCCCCTGGTACTCAGCGCTCGCGCAAGGGCAGGGAATCTCGGTTCTGGTTCGCGCCCACAAAGAATCGCGCAAAGAAAAATATCTCGATGCCGCCAAACGCGCCCTCGCGTCCTTCTACTACGACGTTCAAGAAGGAGGTGTCGCCTTCACCGATGAATCCGGCGACCTTTGGTTCGAGGAATACATCGTCTCCCCGCCCACGCATATTCTCAACGGATTCATCTGGGCATCCTGGGGCATCTACGACTACTTCCTCGCCACCCAACACCCCTCCGCACGGGACGTGTTTTCGCGCGCAGTTCGCACCATGCTCCACAACCTCGATCGCTACGACTTGGGATTCTGGTCGCTCTACGAGCAGTCCGGCACGCGCCTCCCTATGGTCGCCAGCCCCTTCTATCATCGGCTGCACATCGTGCAGTTGCGCATCATGCATCGCCTGACTGGAGAACAGAAATTCGCTCAAGTGGCCGACCGCTGGGACAACTACACCCGCAGTCGTACCAACCGTGCCCGTGCCTTGTGCTACAAGAGCGCCTTCAAGCTCTCCTATTACTAGGGCTCGTACGGCGATCTCGATGGGCTCCCAGGGTACCAATCGCGCGGACTCGGCAGAAACGTCGTAGTACTTCGGTTTCGTGATTCCGCGGAAACTTCCCCCGTCGAGCTGCGGAGCAGTGTCTAATCTTTCCATGCAAGCAAGCGAGCAGATCAAGCCGAACTGGAAGGCCTTGATTCTTCCCCTGGCTTCGGCCGTGGCCATCGCATGGTTGGTGGTAAGCTTCGCGCAAATTGGACGCGAGCTTCTGACCCTTATCACTTACGATTGGGTCTGCGTACTCGTGAGCCCGTTCGTGCTATTCGCCGGTGCCTTCCTGCTGCGTTCGCGTCCTCGCTTCGGTTACATCATTGCCGCCTTTGGGGCTGTCTTACCGTTCCCCTGGTTTTCCATTACTGAAACCCGCACCTTCGGGAATTCATGGACTGCTCTCAATGCCGCTTGGAGAGATCCATACGGGTCTCACTACCTGCACTACTACCAACTCAGGATTATCACCGTCGCGCTGTTGATGATGACGTTGATCTCGGGCATGACGCGATTGCTTCCTCCCAGCTGGAAACTTCGAAACCGTCCCGTCAACCAGCGAACCTGGCCCGCCGTTGCTCTCTCTTTGATATTCGTTGGCTTCTGGTTCGCAGCGTTTGTCTTCCCCTATCGCGAACCTATGATCGTTGATGCCTTGCAGCCTGAACTCACAATCCTGAATGTTCGGAAAGATGGGATTACTTTTCACGAATGCCGGGTCAGCGTCTATCGCAACCGGTACTACGTCGCAAGAAACGATCGGAAGCTCTTCCGTTACAGTTTTCCAGAGACCGTTCACGAAGGGCTCTTAACCGACGATCTTCGCTCCCAGCTCAAAGCCGTGCAGGCTTTGCCCGAACTCAAGAAGACGCAACTCATATCGCCGGCTGCCCTTCGCGCCCGTCACGGAGAGGGCTGGTACACCGAGATGGGCACCTACGCCATTACGGCCTTCACCACCGAGAACGCTGCCAATCCCCCTCGGGACTTGGTTGCCTTTTTTAATGAGCTGGAAGCTGCACCCCCAACCGGCACCGACTCGAGTTACGTATTACGGGATGTGTGCCTCGGCTTCTGTTACGACCCGAAGGCCGGCCTCGGCTACCGGGCCGAGAATCAGCGCTGCGGCCGTGGACCCGACGGCAAAGAATTCTGCTATTGATCACCCCAGACTCGCCCAATCCTTAGCAAAGTGACCTTCGTACCCTGCCCGGAACTTCTCACGCAACGTTATGCTGGAGACTCGGACAAGTGTCTTTTGCATTCGATGAGCACAAACCTCACTCTTTCTTTCTGCAATCATGCCCGCAGCCATCCGGAGCGCCTGGGTTTGTCTGTCAGCCAGCGCGATTTCAGCTACGGGGAACTGGCGGAGATTGTGGAACGAATCGCTGCCTGGCTGCAGTCACGTCCGGCTTCCGACGTGAAACTTGTCGGCATTCTCGCCTCGCGCAGCTTGGCCGCCTATGCCGGACTCCTGGGTACTTGTTGGGCAGGCGCGGCCTATGTCCCGTTGAACCCTGAGTGGCCGGAACAAAGGTTGCTCTCCATTTTGCGCACCACCGAACTCGATGCGTTAGTCGTGGACGATCGCGGCTTGAAACTTATTTCCTCTCAGGTTTTGCAGGCGGGCCCGAAGTACATCCTGGCCCCCGGTCTAGCCGAGTCATTCGATCTTGATGATCCCTCGTGCATCACGCGCGTTGCTGGACTGGATGCCTTGCCGACACCTGATTCCGCTCATCTCCCCAAGGTGATGGGTAAGGATGATCTCGCTTACATCATGTTCACCTCCGGGACGACGGGATCGCCCAAGGGCGTGATGGTCTCCACCGGAAATGTCGCTTCGTTCCTTTCTGCCATGCGCGACCTGTATCCCTTCTGCGCCGAGGACCGCATTTCCCAAGCCTATGACCTCACGTTTGACCCATCCGTTCTCGACATGTTCATCACCTGGTCGTCCGGGGCATCTCTGCATGTGGTCCCCGCCGGACAGATGATGGGACCGTCGCGCTTTATCCGCGAGCATCAGTTGACCTGTTGGTTCTCCGTGCCCTCGACCATTGCATTCATGCGCAATATGAAGATGCTCGCTCCCGGGGCTTTCCCTTCGGTGCGCTATTCGATTTTCTGTGGTGAGCCCTTACCCGCAAGTTCCGCCGAGCTCTGGCAACAAGCCGCTCCCAATAGTTTGATTGACAATCTTTATGGACCCACGGAAGCCACCGTGGTTTGCATTGGCCAACGTTATACGGAGCCGATCATTGTCACCGAGGGCCGCGGGACCGTTGCCACCGGCAAGCCCTTCGGCAAAATGGACGCCGCAATCGTCGATTCATCTCTCCAGTTCCTTCCGCCTGGCGAAAAGGGCGAACTCGCTCTCTGTGGTGAGCAGGTCGCCAAGGGATATTTCAAGGATCCGGTAAAAACTGCTGCGCGCTTTCCCTCGATCAATGGCAAAGTCTGGTACTTGACAGGCGACTTTGCCTACCGTGATGTCGAGGGCAGATTTCACCATCTGGGACGCACCGACAATCAGGTGAAAGTGCTCGGCAATCGCGTCGAACTGGAAGATGTCGAGGCCCATCTTCGCGAGGTCTGCGCCGTTGACTCGGTCGCCGCCGTTGCCTGGCCGATTACCGACGCCTTGGCCGAGGGAATCGTCGCCTTCGTGTCCGGCAGTTCCGTGCCGGCTGCTGAAATCCGCGAGAAGATGCAGCGCCGCGTACCCAAATACATGGTTCCCACCGAGGTGCGCTTTTTGCCCCGGTTGCCCGTGAGCGTTGCCGGCAAAACCGATCGCAAGACTCTGACCGCTATCCTCGCGCAGGATTCTGTATGAGCGCTGCCGCCGGAACTCAGGTCGCTGCTTCCGTTCCCCGTCCGTTCAGCTTCCTGCGCGGCTTTCGGATCATTCCGCGTCTTGAAACCTTTCCGAGAGTGGTGACGTTCGCGCAGACGATCATCGGAAAGATCGCGATCCTCGCTCTTTTCGGACTCGGTCTTTACTATGCGACCTGGCTACACTACGTTCACAATCCCCGCTGGATCGTTCAAATCTGTTTCCTTGTCGCGGTGACGGCGATTCCGCAGTACCGCAGAATCGTCCTCGCCCTCGGCACCTTCGGCTGGGCCTTCGGCATTTGGTGGCAATGGGCCGAGCGGCCACAAATTGTTCAGGCTGGAGTTTCCGTCGTCTGCGCCGCGCTGATATCTCTACTGGCAATCCGTTTCCGCAACACCTGGTTCGGACGCAGGCCTGTTGCAACTCTGCTCACCGGATTCGCACTCACGGTCTTTGTCGCCAGTTACCTGCCGCGCGGTGGATCGCTGCGCACCCTGGCCTTCGATTTTCTACCCGTAGCTGCGGCATATCTCTGGTTCCTCGCCTACTCCCTCATGGACATCCCTGCGAAGAACCGCGACTCGGTCGCTTCGCAGGTCGGGGCGTATCAGCCCGTTTGGGGATCCACGGCCACGCCCTTTCCCAAAGGATCGGCCTACCTCCGCCGCATTGAGGCGAAGAATCCAGAACAGCTTGCCGTAGCCCAACTCAAAGGCCTCAAGCTTCTGGCCTGGTCTCTGGTGTTGGATCTTTTTCTCACCTATGCCTACACGCCCTTCGTTCACGGATACCTGGGCATGCCCTTTTACGAGTTCGTGTTTCACCTCAGCCTGCTGCGAGCTCCATTCAAGTGGTACATCGGTTGGGCCAGTCTGATTTCGGAGTTCCTCGAGAGAATGATCGAGTTCTCGATCTTCGGACACCGCATCATCGCAGTGTGCCGAATGGCCGGATTTCTCGCCCTCAGAAACACGTGGCGTCCGCTGGCATCGCGTTCTATCGCGGAGTTCTGGAACCGCTACTACTATTACTTCAAGGAACTGCTGGTCGATTGCTTTTTCTATCCAGCCTTCATGCGATATTTCAAGCGCTGGGGACGCTGGCGTTTATTCGCCTCGACGGTTGCTGCCGCCGGCTTCGGAAATGCTTTCTTCCACTTCTTCCGCGACCTGAACTACGTTGATGATCTTGGCTTTTGGGGCGCGCTCGCGGGCTTTCAATCGTATATCTTCTATACGATCGTCCTGTCCGTCGGAATCGGTATCTCGCAGATGCGGGAACGCAACACCGAAAACTTGAACTGGATTCGCGGACGACTGATTCCGGCTCTGTGCGTCAGCAGCTTTTTCTGTGTCTTGAGAGTCTTCGATTACACGTTCAAGCGATATCCGATTTCTGAGAGCTTCCGATTCCTGGCCCATCTTTTTAATTTGGTTTCCTGAGGAGCAAAATGGAGCGCAAAGCGGCAATTCGTGAGTTTCTCCGAAAGTTGCTGGTCCGTAAGAACGACTGCCAACCGTTTTCCGACGACGCGTCTCTGCTACTCAGCGGTCGCCTGCAGTCCGTAGATGCGGTGGCGCTCGCTGTTTTTCTGGAAGACAAGTTCGGCGTGGACTTTGCCGAGATGGGTTTCGATCAGGAAAAAATGGATACAGTCGACGCGATCGCCAGCCTCGTGGAAGAATCATCGCACCTTCATCCTTAGAAACGCCGCACGCACCATCGAACCACCTACCCGCAGCAGCCCTTTCTGCGATAGCCTCTAACTTCGCGTGAAGATCCTCTACATCTCACAATACTTCCCGCCCGAGATGGGCGCCCCCGCCGCTCGCGCCTCCGAACTCGCCGCGCATTGGGCGCAGGCAGGCCACGAAGTCTCGGTGCTCACCGGTTTCCCCAATCACCCCACCGGTGTCGTTCCCCCCGAATGGAAAGCACAGTTGCGCAAGCTGACCTACCGCGAACGAATTAACGGCGTAAACGTGTTTCGCACCTGGCTCTGGCCCCTGCCGAACCGCAAGGCCCACGAGCGCATGCGAAACTACGCTTCGTTCTGCGTCTCCGCGGCTTTACGAGGTATGACGATTCCGCGTCCTGATGTCGTCATTGCGTCGTCGCCCCAACTCCTCGTCGGACTGTCCGGTTGGTGGATCGCGTTCTCGCGTCAGCTGCCCTTCGTCTTCGAAGTCCGCGATCTCTGGCCCGAGTCCTTGACTGCCGTCGGAGTCGGCCAGGAGAATTCACTTCTGCACCACACGCTGGCAGCAGTCGCCAAGTTTCTGTACGAACATAGTCACCGGATCGTCGTGGTCACGCCCGCCTTTAAAGACCACCTGATCCAGCGCTGGCGCCTCCCCGCCGAGAAGATCGCAGTCGTCGAAAACGGAGTCGAAGCTGACCTCTTCGCTCCATGCCCCCCTGCCGCCAACGATAAATTGCGACAAGACCTCGCTCTCCAAGAGAAATTCTTGGTTTGTTATATCGGGACCATGGGCATGGCCCACGGACTGGAAACTCTCCTCGACGCCGCCGCCCAACTGCAACTTCAGAACTCCAAGACTCACTTTCTGCTCGTAGGCGAAGGCGCGGAAAAAGAGCGAATCAAATCGTTAGCAAAATCCCGCGGACTCGCCAATGTTACCTTCCTCGATCAACAGCCTCGCGAAAAAATTCCCGCGTTCATCTCCGCATCCGACGCCTGTTTGGTTCTCCTGAAGAAAACCGATGTCTTCAAAACAGTCATTCCTACCAAGATGTTGGAGTTCATGTCCTGTGCTCGGCCGGTCATCCTCGGGGTAGATGGTCAGGCGCGCCAGATCATTGAAGATGCCGAAGCCGGACTCATCATCGAGCCAGAAAATTCAGGGGCCCTGGCGGCCGCTATCAACCAGCTTTCCGCCGATCGTGCACTCGGAGTCAGCCTGGGACAAAAGGGAAGGGAATACATTCTGCAGAATTTTTCTCGCGGCGGGACGGCCGAGAAATATATCGAGGTACTTCAAAAGGTCGTTAACTCGGAATGAGACGCATCTACGGATGCACCGCGTAGATCGAGACCGCCGTCGCCATCGACATCGCCGCTTCAAACGTCCTGGCCGCAGCGATCTTTGCGCCGCTGACCGGAATAAAAAGAATGTCGTCGGCTTGCAGGGTCACATCCGGAGCCTTCGCTTCCAACATCTTCTTGATCTCGAGCTTGCTCTCGACCATCCCCGCGGGACCTTTGTGAATGATGCGTGCCGACCCCAATTTCGCTGTCTTATTCGTTCCGCCAGCCAACGCCAGTGCCTGCAACACCGTCAGAGAGCCATTGTCTACCAGCAAGCCGCTCGGATGTCCCACGTCTCCCACGACATAAATAATTGGAGCACGCGGAACCGTAATTGTATCCCCGGGCAGGATGTCGATATTCCCACTCAGATCGTCCGCCAAATTCCGGGGAAGGTCGACGCGAATCGGATCCGTCTGGTTCTTGCGAATCACGGCTATCTTGCGCGAGGCCGTAGCATTAAATCCTCCGGCTTGCGAGATGACCTCATAAAGCTTCCGATCGGCCGCATCCGGATAAATCCCGGGCTTGCCCACTTCCCCAATCACGGTAACGCTCTGCGAATTCGCCTCGTCCACGAAAATCGTCACGTGGGGACTGCGAACAAATCCCCCGTCCTCCAGTCGCTTCTGGATTAACGTTTGAGCCTCCTCCAGCGTCAGTCCGTCGACGTGAACGTAGTCGATTAGCGGAAGGTAAACGTCGCCGGAATTGCTGACCCGAACTTTGCTCGCCAGCTCCGGGACGTTATATACATTCACTTCCACCAGATCGCCTGGACCCAAGCGTACTGAATTCGATTGATCCGCAGAGTCTTTTGCCGTGTCCGGAGTCGTTGCCTGTGCACCAGAGGCGCTCTTCGCTGCCTGTTCCGCGGTCTGAGCTGCGGGCATTTCTGCAGGAATACTTTGCCCAGGCTGTGCCGCGCTTGCCGGTTGTTGTGCGCCCGCTGCAGTCACTAGCACAGATGCCGCGAATATGAACAAGAAGATTTGGCCGAGACGTGAAACGCCCGCGCTGCCCGACTCCATCAGATGACCCCTGAAGTGTTAAGTGAGAATTGAAGAGCAGTTTAGCACGGAGACGATACTTGCGCCTCCGCTATCCGCAGCCTCCCGCTTAGTTTTCCACAGCTATTTCGCGCCCGACGATTGAAAGTCCCTCTGTCCTGCTGCTACAGTTTTGTGCACTCACTACGTCGGCGGGAATCTGTTCTCTTACTATTAACCGCGAGTCTTTACTGCAATACTTCTTGGATCATATTGAAGCGAACGTGTTTCGCGCGTTTGCTTGCCGAAGGTGACAGAGTTGACGGGCATCTTCCTCGGTACTTTTGTATTTGCGCTCTTGTCAGCGTTTGTGCTGACACGCTACGTGCGCGATTTTGCGACCGCCCACGGCTGGGTCGCAGTTCCCACGCAAGAACGTCATTTGCATTCCAGTCCGCTGCCTCGCCTTGGCGGCGCGGCGATTTATGTTTCCTTCTCCTGCTGCATGGTCCTGGCCTCTTTGTGGGCGCTGTACAACCCCCGCATGCACGAGGTGTTTTCTTTACGCACTCTGGCAACAGTCCTCGTACCCGCCTCCTTGATCTTCCTGCTAGGCGTTTACGACGACATCCGTGGAGTTGGTCCCTACGTCAAATTCTCGGTGCAGGGAATCGCCGCAACCATGTTATTTCTGGGCGGCCTGAGGATCGTCAATATCCCAGTCTTGTTCGGTGATCACCGTCTTCCCTGGATTGTAGGCTGGGCATTCACCGTTCTTTGGGTTCTCGCCATCACCAACGCTTTCAATCTGATTGACGGCCTCGACGGGTTAGCCGCCGGATCGGCTTTGTTCTCGACCATGGTGGTCTTCGTGGTGGCACTACTCAACGGCCCCACGCTCGTTACGGTGATGACGATCGCCTTGGCCGGAGCGATTCTCGGGTTCCTACGCTTCAACTTCAATCCCGCCACAATTTTCCTGGGAGATTCCGGCAGTCTCTTCATCGGCTTCGTCTTGAGTGCCCTCGCGCTGAAGGGCGCGCAAAAGGCGCCGACGATTGTTGCCGTCGCAATTCCCATCGTGTCGTTCGGCCTGCCGATCCTCGAGACTGCCCTTTCCATCGTGCGTCGCCTCATCAGCGGGCGCCCTATCTTCACCGCCGATCGCGAGCACATCCACCACAAGCTCTTGCAGAATGGCATGACCCATCGCCAGGTTGTAATTCTGCTTTATGGCGTTTCCGCGATTTTCGCGATGCTCAGCCTGTTTCTGCTCTGGCCGACAGGAAGTTCTCTGGGATTGGTGCTGGTCGTCTTGGGTGCCGGAATCTGGATCGGCGTGCAGCATCTAGGCTATCTCGAATTTGGAGAACTGGCCCGCGTCGCCCACCGCACCCTCGATCAGCCCCAGATCTTCGTCAATAATCTGGCGATTCGTCGCGCCATTGAGGAATTCAAGGTCGCTCGCGATTACGATCAGGTTCGTCGCATTCTCACTGCTGCGTTTGGCAGCAATGACTTTGATAGCTTTGAGTTGCAATGCGAATTGCTGCCGGGAGAGGTCCTTCCCTTCGAATCGCCCGACTCCTCGGCAGCGCGCCACGTGGCACACGCTTTCCGCTGGAACAAAGCTGGTGTGCCGAAAATGCTCGACCGTTCTACGGTATGGACTCTGTCTCTCAACCTGGTTAGCTCCTCCAACCAGCGCCGGGGAACCTTGACTATTCACCGTTTGTACTCTTCGCGCGATCTTCAGCTTGACATTAACTTACTGACTTCCGCATTTCCCAGCGCTCTCGCCGACGCCCTAGACCGAACTCTGGCTCACTCGGCTCATGTGATTCCGCTGGCCCACGACGACACCTCCCTGATTACCGCGCAAGCCGGATAGTCCCCCCAGAATCATCAAACATTCCGCCGAGACAAGGCAGCTGATTTCTAAATGTGTGTGAGCAAAAGATGCGTCAAAACAGCAGGATTCGGCAGCAGACGCGAGGGGACAGCAGATTAGGACGGGACAACCTTAAGCGTGCAACTCCCCGCATCGCACGCTTCACAGTGCGATGCTAAGGCCGGTGCAGGAAGAATTCAGGGGAGAGAATTTCGTTTTAAAGCTTCGCGCTGGCGTATGAGTTGATTTCGCAGTTGAGGCAAACTTCTTCAAAAGCTGGTGCTGTCCATTGCATGGTAGATTCCCCCAGTCATTGATCCGCGGGCGTGCCGCGAACGTTTTGTTAGCATAGCCGACCCCCCGAACGAAATCAATACCGTGGGGAGAATAAATTGCACCGACTCGCTGGGTTGTGAGATGAAATTGCGTCTCCTAAGGTTGCAAGATTCTGCACAGTAAAACCCTTCGTATTTCGCTCTCTTTTTCCACACGGGGAACCAGTGCCGCTACTTTCTCCCCTTTCGCTATCTGTTTACCTTCAAGTGCACTCAAAAGAAGCGAGGAATCCGAAAGCAATGTTTGGCAAGACCCTGTACGGCGACACGTTCAAAGACGTCAATTTTGTCCCCCTGCAGTCCGCCACATTTTGCGTTCAGTGCGAGCTGGTCAGTTCCAACAGCAAGCCCTACTGTCTGGCCTGTGGAAGTCACGCCCTGCTCGGCCTTTCACGCGTTCTCGGAGGATCGATGCGCAACCAGCAGACCGCGCATCTCATCACCGACGTTGAGCTTAACAATCTCGTGCGTGACTTGCTCCGCACGGTCCCCGATCCTGAAGTAGTCAGTATGGCCGACCATTCTCGCATGCCGTCGCTGGCGATGCGCACCCAGCTTCGCGTCGCCAATGGCGCACATCCTGTCTCCGGCTTCCGAGCTTTCTCCGCGACCGATGAAATGGAAATTCATCCCGCTGAATTGGATCTGGAACCCGCCATCAGCGCCATCACCGAGCGGGCCCAGCATTTGACCGGCGCCACCGGAGCCGCCATCGCGCTGCGCGCCGGCGACGAAATCGTTTGCCGCGCTCGCGCCGGACGTACCGCTCCCGATCTCGGCGTTCGCCTCCAAACCGATGCGGGCATTTCCGCAGAAGCCGTCCGCTCCGGCGAGATCATGCTTTGTCACGATGCGGAGCGCAACCCTCGCGTCGATTTGGCCAGTTGCCGTCGCCTTGGAGTCCGGTCGATTCTCGTTTCCCCTCTGCGTCACTATCGCCGCACCCTCGGGGTTTTCGAAGTGCTGTCGTCCTCTCCGGGCGCTTTTGATGAGAGCGACGTGGCAACCATGCAGCTTCTTTCCAGCATGATGGTGGCCGCGATTTCCCGCATTTCCAGCCTGCATCAGGCTCAAATCCTGCGCCGGGCCGGTTAGCCGCCAGTCCCTAGCTTTCCGAAAACCTCCGCCTGATTCCTTCCTCGTAATCTTTGCTTACTTTTTTGCCTTCCCGCGCTAATATGGTGCCACAAAGAACTCGGGCCTTTCCCCATGGCTGCCTTGACTTCGGTGTTGAAATCGGCTCCACCCAACCGTCGCCGGCGTGTGCGGCATAAGATTCAGACGCCAGCGTATGCCACCTTCACGGCGGAATCCAAAGGTGCGATGCTCGATCTTCACGAGATCGTAGACATCAGCGAAGACGGCGTTGCTATTCAATGCCACTCCCCTTTGGAAGTCCAAAAGCGTCTGGACCTGTGTCTGGACCTTGCGGATTGCGCAGAAAATATCTTCACCACTGGCCACGTGGTATGGGCGAACGCTTCGGGGCGTGCGGGAGTTCGTTTTTCAGAACTCTCTCCCCAGTCTTTGGGACGCCTGCGCGAGTGGCTCTTTGTGAACGTGATGGCCGGGGTCGCCAATGGCGAGGCCGATCTTGACTCTCCCCGCATTGCGACTCCAGAAACGTCTTCGCGTCCGAATTACACCGATACTCTCGCGGCCGTGACTGCTGTGCAGCGGCAGGTGGAGGCGCTTGGTCCCGATCTCTCTGCTGCCCTTCACTTGATTGCCGAGCGTGCTCTCACTTTGGTTCGCGCCTCCGGTGCCGCGGTTGCGCTCGCCGACTCCGATCCAGATTTCATGATATGCCGCGCCAGCTCCGGGCCAGACGCTCCTCCCATTGGCGCGCGCCTGCAAACGGGATCGGGCTTCTCGGGCTTGTGCGTGACGACTGGAAAGCTTCTTCGCTGCGACGACACCGAGAGCGACACACGAGTCGATCGCGACGTCTGTCGAGCGCTCGGGGTTCGTTCCATGATCGCCGCGCCCGTTCGTCTCTCGGAGAAATCCATCGGTATTGTCGAAGTCTTCTCGGGTGAGCCCAATCAGTTTTCGGAGTCGGACGGTAGCGCGCTTCAGCGTCTGGCGGAAATTGTGGTCGCCTCCGTCGATCGCGCGAAGGGCGTTGTCGATTCGCCGCCGTCACGCGCCTCCTCACCGGCTATGCAGTTTGCCCCGACCATGGGAAGCGTGCTTTTTGCGTCCGCTCCTGAAGAAGAGAAAAAAACGGAAGAGCCCAACGACAAACACTCTGGCGGCATTACGCTGCCACGATCTCATCTGGTGATCTTGGTCTGCGCCGCCGTAACCATCTTTATGGCTCTCGGATACCAGATGGCTCCCTGGATCCAGAGCAAGCTCCAGAATCGCAATCACGCGCAAATGCAGACCGTGCTGGCGTCGACTCAACCGCCTGCTGCCGAGGTCGCTTCTCCAGTTCCGCCCGGCCCAACGGTTGAAACGGCATCCTTCGACGAGCTTCAACGGATGGCGGAGAAGGGTGACGCGGCAGCGGAGAACGCGCTCGGCCTGCGCTATTTTCAGGGCGATCCAAAAGACAAAATCGCACGCGATGAAAAGCAGGCAGTCCGCTGGTTCCGCAGTGCCGCTGAGCACGGCAGTCTCCCGGCCCAAGCCAAGTTAGGAACCCTTTATTGGGGCGGACGCGGCGTCCCTAAAGATCTGAACCAAGCCTACTTCTGGACTCTGCTCGCCCGCGCTCGCGGCGATGCAGAAAGCAAAGATCTGGCAGCAATCCTGTCTTCTGGCCTGACCCGCAACCAGGCTGCTTCCATCCAGCAGCAAGCCGACATTTGGCTCCAGCAGCACATGCCCAACTGGAAACCCTCCGCCGGCCACTAACCGGGGCTAAAATATCTATAGAGGTTTTCGTTGCCTGCCCTCCGTGACATTCTCGATAGCAAAGTGCGCGAGGCCGATCCCTCTCTTTATGAAAAACTAGACCACGGCCGCGTTCGCTGCTTTTCCTGCGGTCATTGCTGTCCCATCCCGGAAGGCCAGCCCGGTGTATGCAAGGTCCGCTTTAACCGGGGCGGCACGCTCTACGCCCCCTGGGGATACACCGCCGGACTGCAATGCGATCCCATCGAAAAGAAGCCATTCTTCCACGCCCATCCGGGAGCTCTTGCCTATAGCTTCGGCATGCTGGGATGCGACCTCCACTGTGGCTACTGTCAGAACTGGGTCACTTCGCAGGCTCTGCGGGATCCCAATGCGGTCGCACCCCCGCTCGATATCTCACCCGACGCTTTGGTGCGCGACGCCCTTGTGCAGAGCGCGCGAGTTGTAGTCAGCACATACAACGAGCCACTTATCACCAGCGAATGGGCCGTAGCCGTCTTCAAACAGGCAAGAGCTGCGGGCTTGCTCACCGGATTCGTTTCCAACGGCAATGGCACTCCGCAAGTCCTCGAATACCTGCGCCCCTGGCTTGATCTCTACAAGGTCGATCTCAAGAGCTTCGACGATCGCCACTACCATGAACTCGGCGGACGCATCGGTCCCATCCTGGAAAGCGTTCGCCGCATTCACGAGATGGGATTGTGGCTCGAAATCGTCACTCTGCTCATCCCCGGCTTTAATGACGATCCGCGACGAACTGCGCCGCCTCGCGGAGTTCCTGGCCAGCGTTTCCCCCGACATTCCCTGGCACGTTACTGCGTTCCACACAGACTACAAAATGCAAGGCGATGGCCAGCGCGACACCACGCCCGACGATCTCATCCAGGCTGCAGAGATCGGTCAAGCCTGCCGGACTGCGTTATATCTATGCCGGCAATCTTCCCGGTATGGTCGGCGACTGGGAAAATACTCGCTGCCCGCGATGCAGCGAAACGCTCATCACCCGCTACGGATATCTCATCGAAGATTACCGCCTGACCTCCGATGGTCGCTGCCCCAATTGCTCCTGCCAAATTCCTGGTCGTTGGGCTCCTACATTCAGCGGTCAAATCATCTCCCGCCCTTTCCTGCCACACAAACGCGCCCGTTTATTTACAATCACAAGTCGTTAAGATTTGATTGTGTAGGGTTCGATTGTAGGGACGGACGCATGCGTCCGTCCGCCGGGCGAAGCTCGGCAAAGTTTCAATGCAGCCCAGGCTCATGCGGACGAAACTCATTCTCTCGGCAATCGGTCTCCTTTTCCTCACCTCCTGTTCTCCGCGCGAATTCCTCACTCGCCGCCTCGCCACCGATCTCATCTCCGCCTCCGACGCCTTCAAGACCCCTCAGCAATTCGCGCTGCAGACCGGAGTCGTCTCCAATAAGGACTACGTCTCCCCCGAATATCTGGTTCTTCAGCAACACGGCTGGATCTCCGCGACGTCGACTCGCTGCCCTCCAGCCATCACTCTCACTCCTTGCTGGGATGTGCTGCTGACTCCGTCCGGCGTGGACACGATTCGCTCCCTCGTTCCCGCAGAAGAGGTCGGCAAAACCTTGTTTCATATTCCCGTTGCCCGCAGAGAACTGGTTGGAGTGGCTGGCATCAGCAAGCAAGGAAGTTCGGCCGACGTCGACTTCACATGGAGATGGGTGCCGCTGAACGAAGTGGGCGCCTCGCTGTACTCCGGTGATCTGCACTACGTCTCGAGCGTTGGATTTCGCGAGTACGATGACGGCTGGCGCATGCTGCAGACCGCTCCTCGCGCGGCGCAGACCATTGAAGATGCTTTGAAGAATGCCGAGCCGGCCCCGTGATCCAGTTGCCAGACTCACTGATGAGAGCTAGGTCATCGCGGTCATCGTTTATTGTCTTAACTCTCGCGCTGCTGGGCGCGGCTTCGATGTCGTCTTACTACTTGGGGCTTTTTATGCCGCTTCTCCTCCAAGCACATGCCGCCAGGAACTGGGCGGCTGCCTATGAATTTGGGCACGACTTCTACCCTGTATGGCTGACATCGCACGACTGCGTGCCAAGCGGTTGTGATCCTTACAGTCCCGAGATGACTCGCAAGATTCAGCAAGGCCTGTTAGGCAGAACCCTGAGTTCAAAGATTGCATCCGATCCACCCACCGACTATCGGACCTTCGTGTATCCCGCTTTCACGGACCTGTTATTGTGGCCGGCGGCACAGTTTCCCTTCAGGTCGGTTCGTGTAGTGGTGGCATTCTTGCTCGTTGGCCTGACAGTCGCCAGCGTCTTCCTGTGGATGCAATCGCTCTCATTGTGGCCTGCAGCATCTTCGTTGGCTGCCATCGTATTGCTCGTCGTAGGCAGCTATCCAGTGCTGGAAGGTTTATATGCTGACCAACTGGGCCTACTCGTCGGTTTTTTGCTCGCATCGTCGCTTTTTGCTATGCAGCGCAAACGTCTTCTGCTCTCCGGCGTAATTATGGCGCTCGCCACGATCAAGCCGCAGATGACTGCCCTTGTAATGGTTTATCTCTTGGTCTGGAGTTGCCATGATTGGCGAGCGCGCAGACGTTTCGGCATCGGGCTTTTTTCGGCGCTTCTGATTCTGTGCGGGACAGCCACGCTCATTTGGCCGCATTGGATCCAATCATGGGCTCGCGTTCTACTCAGATACCCTCGTTACGCGCAGCCTCCCTTAGTGGGTGAGATATTTTTCTTAGGGCCGAATCTTGGGGGAGTTGCCTCGCTGGGCGCAGCCGCACTTCTGCTAACTCTGGTTTTGGCGTGGAGAAAGCGGACCACAGCCACTACCGCCATCGAGTTCTGGCTGACTCTCAGTTTCCTACTGTGTCTCACTGCGGTCACGCTGCTTCCCAGTCAGGGCTTCCAGGACGATGTTGTCCTGTTACCGGGGATCTTTCTGGTGTCCTATCGCTGGAAGGAACTTTCGTCCACCAAGACTTACAAGGCGCTCCTTGCCACAGGAACTGCTGTGCTTTTTTGGCCATGGCTCGCGGCATTTGTCCTGATTGCCTCTAGGCCGTTACTCGCCTACCGGGTGTTCTACTCGAAAGCAGTCTTCACTCTTCCGTTTCGCACTGCAGCGGTTTTTCCATTCGTGCTATTGGGATTGCTCGCCTTGGGTTTTCAATCTCAAGTTTCGCACCCGGTAGAGCAGGATCAGAGTTCAACATGACAAAACGACGCACCTGCAACTCAAGATCTGCAACTCGCATGCTTGCCTTTGAAGATTCCGGCGTTGTATAACCCTTCTTCCCACCGGGGACCCAATGCGCATCCAGAAAGCTGCCATCGCCGTTGTGATCGTCCTAGCTTATGCCTTCGTGCTCAGGGCGCAGAACAAACCCAAGCTTACACTCGACGAGTTCTTCAACGTTGTCGACTTCCCGGAGGTGGAAGTCTCGCCCGACGGACACTTCGTTGTCATCGACGCCGAGCGCGCCGACTGGGACCAGCAAGTCTTCCGCAGCGACCTCTGGCTCTATCACGACGACGGCAAGAGCGGCTCTCTGATCCAGTTGACGCAGTCGGGGCACGACTCCGATCCCAAGTGGTCGGCCGATGGTCGTTGGATCGCCTTCCTTTCCGAGCGCAAGCCCGCATCGGACAAGGCCGGAGACTCCGATTCCGATTCTGATTCGAAAGACGAATCCCCAAGCCAGCTGTATCTTATCTCGCCCAACGGCGGCGAAGCTTTCCCCGTGACGCAAGGAGAAGAGGACGTCCACACCTTCGCATGGTCGGCAGATTCGCAGACCATCTACTTCGCAACGCGCCATCCCTGGACGAAGGCGCAGAAGGACGAGTACAAGAAAGAGTGGAAAGACGTTGTGCAGTATCGCACCGCCGAGCGCGGCGACACAGTCTTCGCGCTTGACCTCGCCACCGCCCTCGCTCACCACGCAAATGCGCCCGCGAAGGTCGAAAAGAAAGAAGGCGAGCCCGACAAAGACCCCGACCTCACTCCCGGCACCCGCGCGATTGCGACGTCGCCGTTGCGTGTGGATGATCTTGTTGCCTCGCCTGACGGCCACAAACTGGCCTTCGTAAGCAACGCGATTAACCGCCGCCAGGAGAAATACGAAGACGTCGAGATCTACACCATCGATCTGACTAATGTAGCGGGGGCATCCTCGTCCGCAGCCCTGCAACAGCCGCGCCGAGTCACTAAGAACGAAGCCGAGGAGGGCCGCCCACAGTGGGCCAATGACAGCCGCCACATCTTCTTCAGCGTTGGAGTCGGCAGCGTCTCCGGCCCCTATCGCGACCTGCAGCCGCATCTCTACTGGGTCGATGCAGAATCGGGTGTGATCGAGCAATGGGGCAAAGACTTCGTCGGCCCAGTCGAGCATTTCGCCGTGACGGCCGATTTGCTTCTGACCTCGGCCCGCCTCGGTACCGAAGTCCAGATGTATTCCACCGCCAAGCCCTCCGACTCATTGCAGCACCTCAAGGGATGGCAAGGCACGTACTCCCACGTTGCTGTAGGCCCCAAGTCTTCACGCGTGGCCTTCGTCTACTCCTCGCTCGGCAAGCCCGAAGAAGTCTATCTGGCTGACAGCGCCGACAAACTCGATCAAGCCCGCCCCATCACGTCATTCAACAAGCTGTTCACGGAGCGCGACCTTCCGCAGGGCAAGCCCTATCAATGGAAGGCTGACGACGGTACGACGGTCGAAGGGATGTTGATCTATCCTCCGGGCAAATTCGAAGCCAAGCATCTGCCCATGTTCACCTTCATTCACGGCGGACCCGCCGACGCCGACGGCAACCACTTTGAAGCCGACTGGTACCAGTGGGCCGCGCTCGCCGCCACCAACGGATGGCTAGTCTTTGAGCCCAACTATCGCGGTTCGACCGGATACGGCGACAAGTTCCTGATGCAGATTGTCCCCCAGATCGTCTCGCGTCCCGGCAAAGACATTCTCGAAGGCGTCGACGCGCTGGTGAAAGACGGCATCGCCGATGCCGACCACCTTGCGATCGGCGGCTACAGCTATGGCGGATACATGACCAACTGGCTGATCACCCAGACCGCGCGCTTCAAAGCCGCGGTCACCGGCGCGGGCGCGGTCGAGCACATCGGCAACTGGGGCAACGACGACACTACCTACGACGATGCCTACTTCCTTGGTGGACGTCCGTGGGAAGCGCAGCAGCGCTACCACGACGAAGCCGCCATCTTCCAGATCGACAAAGTGAAGACGCCCACGCACATGGTCGCCGGCGCCGACGACATTCGTGTCGCCGTGCTCGAAGACTATCTGCTGGAGCGCGCCCTTTACGCGCTCGGCGTCCCGAACAAGCTTCTGATCTTTCCTGGCGAAGGCCACTCGCTCTCCAAGAATCCGTGGCACGGCAAGATCAAAGTCCGCGAAGAGTTGAAGTGGCTCGAGAAGTACGGCGGCGTGTCGGCTTCCAACTAATCGGAGTTACTCGAAAACTGTCATCCTGAGGCCCGCGGGTTTGGCGGGCTGAGGGACCTGTGGACCTTTCGTCAGCGGTAATGACGCAAGTAAGTGCATAGGCCCCTTTGCGTTGCTCAGGATGACGTCTTTGGATGGCGGGCCCCCCAAATTTTTTTTGCGCATTTTCCTAAAATCTTGATTCGTAAGTACTTGCTGTCTCCGTAAACCTTCCGATCCCCGCAAAATATTGAGCCGCAAGCACTTATAGCTAAAATCTTCCAAAATAAGGAGTTAGCGGAGTATTTTGCAGTCGAATTACCAATATTTTTTATACCAGGTTAGCAAAATATTGATTCCAGGCATGTTGCGGGATTCAGATCGCCGTCATGCCTCGCAAAATATTGTCAAAGAATGACTTACATGTAAAATCTTCCGGAATAAGGAGTTATCCGACCCGTCCTGCGGGGTTGGAGATCGGAGCTTAAAGCGGATGATTCTGCGGTGCGACTGGGCACGCTTCTATTGTGAGCTTTTGGTGGCGAGGGTCAAGGTTGGATGTCACAGCGAATACGATTTTAGCTGTGGAAAAAATCCGATGCGGAGTCGTCGTTGGCGTGCCAGCCCGTTCGCGAAGTGTACGACGCGCCGTCATGCCGCAATAAGCTAGCGAAAACGTCCACCTGTCGCAGGTTTCCTTCCCCAGGGTTTTCGCCTTCACTCGAGTTCGAGTTTCTGCCAGGCCAGCGAGGGGAGGGAAACGAGGCTCTCGGCTTTTGAGATTTCGGCTTTGTCTTGGTGCTGTTGAGTGTAAGGCAGACGGATAGATGACCTGCGCGATGCAGGCCGCGTAGGTTCCCACCCTCTGAAAACCGCAGAGGGTGGGGCAGCCTCATTTTGAATTACGTCGAGAAAGATCAAACGCGAAGATGGGTCTTCCCTCTACCGTTCTGCGGGGTGCTCCATTTAACTTCACGTTCGTTGGAGAATCTAAAACGTGCCCCGAACTTATCGAGGGGGACGGGATTTTCGCTGCGGCTTCGGCTTGGACTTCGATTTGTCCTGGTGCTTAAGATTGAGCTCCACGGCGGCGCGGATTAGATCCTTCAAGGCCGCCTCATCGATCTTGTCGCCTTCGTGGATGTCGATGGCGCGCCTGACATTCCCCTCGAGGCTGGAGTTGAATAGGCCTTTCGGGTCCTTCAAGGCAGCTCCGTTGGCAAAGGTCATCTTGACGACGTTCTTGTGCGTCTCTGCTGTGCAGACGATGCCGGCGTGGGAAAAGACGGGAGTCCCCGGCGATGCGGGTTTGACCCACTTCCGTTCTTCGATGATTTCAGGATCTGCCTGGTGGATGATGTCGCGCACTTTCAAGAGCATTTTGCCGCGCCAGTCGCCGAGTTCCTTAATCTTCCAGTCGATGAATGCAGAGGCAGATTCCATCGGGACGTGTCCTTTCATGCAGGTCCAATTCTTGCACTTAATGTAGCTGCGCTCAGCACAACCTGCAACCTCCGCCGAGTGTCACGCCAAACGGATAGAAAACCTGGGCGATGCAAAGCCGCATAGGTTCCCACCCTCTGAAAACCGCAGAGGGTGGGGCAGCCTCATTTAGAATTACGTCGAGAAAAATCACACGTGAGGTTGGGTCAGTCTTCCGCGAAACCGCGAACGAGCGGCGGGAAGACTTTGTCCAGCTATAGAACTGCGCCACTCAAGCCAAAATCGGGCTTGAATAGGCAACCGTCCGTTATCTAAGCAGCCAAAGTGATCGTTCTGGAGGAAACACTATGTCGAAGGGCGACGGGATTATCGGGGTATCGGATCACGGTGGTTGGGCGGTGCTGGTGACGGTCGCGGGCGACGGGACGCTGCTCGACCGTCGTCGCGTCGAGCTGGTGGACGAGGACCTGCCAAAGATTCCGCACCACAGCGAAGGGCAGGGGCTTCCGATCCAGGAGGCAGTGGCGCTGGTGGAGCGCGTGCGGGCGTCGGCGGAACGGCACGCGAAGCTACGCCTGGAGGAGGTCGCAAAGACGGTGCCCGGGCGCGTTCTCGGGGTCGCGCTTCGCCAGTGCCCTACGCTGCCACCAACCGTCGCCGAGCGGATCAAGGACTACCGGGCACAGAACGTCGCTGATTGGGTGATGTACCGCAAGGCACTGGCCGCTGCGGCCGAGGAGCGCGGTTGGGCTATCCACTGGTACGACGCGAAGAAGGTGTTGGATGCAGCGAGCGAGGCGCTGGGCATCAAGGACTTGGATGCGCACTTCCTGCAGCTGAGGAGGTCTATCGGGCCGCCCTGGGGCAAAGATCATAGGGTCGCGATGGCAGCAGCGATCGTCGCGGCTGGAGCTCGCTAAGACCATCCCCACGCAAGCCAAGATCGTGATGAAGACAAGTCAGACGAGCAACTGGCGGTTGGACGCTGGAGGCAAAGTGCAGAGGTCCTTCGGCCCAAAGAACGGGCCTCAGGATGACAAGTGTTTATCGGTTAGTAAATCAGCGTCCAAACTCTTAGACTCTAAGCGAACCCCGGAATCCCCTGGCAGCATAGTAAGACTCCGCACCGTTGTGGTACAGGAAGACAGTGTCGAAGCGGCGATCACAAAAGAGGGCGCCGCGGAGTTTTCTGACATTCGACGGTGTTTTCACCCAGCTCGACGTTTTCAAATCGAAAGTTCCGAGTTTCTGCAGCGCGCGATATTGTTCTTCCGTTAAGAGCTCGGCGCCCATGGCAGTCGCCATATCCACAGCGTTACCTTTTGGTTTGTTTTCCTTCCGCGAGTCCAGCGCTTCACGGTCGTAGCAAAGACTTCTGCGCTCTTTAGGACTCTCCGTTGAACAGTCATAAAAAATGTATTCGCCGGTTTTCGTATCATGACCAACGACGTCCGGTTCACCGCCAGTTCGCTCCATTTCGCTGAGGGACCACAGTTTTTCGGTCTTAGCTTCGAGCCTCGCTTGTAGCGCGGCCCAGTCAAAACCTTTATGGCGGTTCATGTTTTTCTCAAAGCGGGCTTTCAACGTTCTGAGCAATTCTTCCCATTGCTTTGGTGACAATGCCTTTTTTGCGTTGACGCCTTTCATATCGGGGTTCCTTTTATCGCCGGGTCGTGCTGGGCAATCGTTTCGAAATCAGTTGTCGAACGGAATGGCCTTTCCACATCCACAATCCCGAAACGACCATGAGCGGAATGAACACGAACCGAGTTGGCGGAGCGTAGTCGGGAAGTCTTTCAAACGGGCTATAGATATAGCCGAGGATCGGAATGGCAAAGAGGATGTGAATCCAGCGAAGAATCGAACGTTGCGTAGCGCTACGAATCATGGTCTCCTCCGCGATTTGAATTGGTGCATTGTCTCGCGATCCTCATGGATTCATGACTTCTGGCCTGCCTGAGGCGGCCAGTTCGGCACTTTCACGCCGAACTGCCTGGCGTACTCTTCGTTCAGCCGTTGCCAGCCGGCAAACTTCATGGCATCGGCGCCAGCGATGCGGCCGATGGGAGTTCCGTTGAGCAGGGAATCGAGAACATCGAAAGAAATGTGCCATCCGGCAGCACCCATGGAGACGAAGCCGCGATTGATCTTGGTCCACAGCGTCAGGCGTGTGCCACTGCCAGAGGGCTCAAGTTCCCAACGCATGTCGCCATACTCCAGCGCCTTGCGAGCTTCGACGCGCGTCACGTTTGTTTCGATCGGCATAGGATTCCCCACCCAGGTAAGATTCACCGTTCCCAGCGCGCCCAGGCTTGCATCGGTCACGAAGGGAGCCCACTCCCGCAACTGCGCCGGATCGGTGAGCGCATCCCAGACTTTCTCCTGCGAGTGGCGCAACTCCCGGACGAGAATGAGCGTCCACTTTTCTCCGTCTTTCAGTACCCGCGCCAAGTTGGCGGGGCCCGGTTCGTACCGCTGAGGTTCGGTCATCTTCTTCTCCTCGTCTTAGCCGCATAACCCGGGTGAGCAAGACTCCCGGCTCCCCCAGGAGCGACCGCAAGGTGGGTACGATTGTTGCCGTATGGCACTGGTCGGAGCCGGTGTGTATTGTTCGCAGTAGTTCATCGACCTTCTCGCTGCGGAACGATCGTTCTACCAACGTGCCAGTTGCGTGAGCTGAATCAGGTTACCGCAGGTGTCGTTCAGCATCGCAATGGTGGAGCCAGTAACGTCGGTGGGCGGCATTGTGAATTCGGCGCCGCGCGCCTTGATCTGCTCGTAATCGCTCTTGACGTCGTCGGTGAAAAACATGGCTGCGGGCTGGCGCTGTTGAAACATCGCCTGTTGATACGTTTTGGCTGCTGGATTGTTGTTGAGCGCCAGCTGCAACTCAGTGCCGTCCGGTTGCTCGGGCGAGGCCACGGTCAGCCAGCGATAGGGGCCCTGACTGAAATCGGTTTTCTTGGCAAAGCCGAGTATCTCGGTATAGAAGCGCAAGGCTTTGTCTTGGTCGTCCACGTAGACACTGGTCACTTTGATTTTCATTTTGTTTCTCCTTTATCGCGTTCGCGGTTTAGACCGCGGGCTTTCCTTTGTCTTCCGTTTCTTTGGGGTTGACTGATCGATGCGATCAAGATCCATCCGGTCGAGATGGCGTTCAAGGGCATCGATGTGAGCGGACCAGAAGCGGCGGAACTGCGCCAGCCAGGCGTCCATCTGCTGAAATGGTTCAGGTCTGAGCCGGTAGAGACGGCGCTGTGCGTCCACCGTAGATTCCACGAACCCGGCCTCGCGCAGCACTCTTAGATGCTTGGAGACGGTCGGCTGCGACATACGAAGCTGGCGCTCGATCTCTCCCACGGATTGTTGGGAGGAGACGAGGAGGCTCAAGATCGCCCGGCGGTTCGGCTCCGCAATGATTTCGAACGATTCCATTTCCTTTATATACTCTATATAGCATATACGTGTCAAGGTATATATAGCGGCAACTGGGTAATTTGAGATCCGGTGGCGCGACTGGAAGTCGTGCCCTTCCCGTTCTCTCTCGTCTCGCGAAATGCGAAACGAGCTAGCAGGAATTCGAAAGTGAACTTAGAGCGGGACGCTACTTCCGAGCGCTGGCGACCTTCACATTGCGGGAGTTGGCCGCATAGCGCGCGATCCCTTTGTAGAGCGCTTCGGCGATCTGTTCGCGGTAGCCATCGCTGCGGAGTTTCTGTTCGTCGGTGGGACTGCTGACGAAGGAGACTTCGGCGAGGATGCCGGGCATTGCGCTTTCGGTGAGTACAACGAATCCGGCTTCTTTGATGCCGCGATCCCGCAGGCCCGGATTTTGTACTGAGAGCGTGCCATACAACGACCGCTGTACGCTGGCTGCGAGGCGGCGCGATTGTTCGATGCGCTCATGCAAGTCCGCCGGAGAAAGAGACGCGGTCACTGGAGGCTTGTTGCTATTGGCAGAGATGCGGGTATCGACGTCTTTCGATCCCGGAGCCGTGAAGAAGTTCGTGTAGTACGTTTCGACTCCGCGGGCGGAGGGAAGGTCGCTGTAGTTGGCGTGGACCGAGACGAACAAGTCTGCCTGCGATGTGTTGGCAATGCTGGCGCGCTCGTCGAGGGTGATGTAGTTGTCGTCGGGCCGGGTGTAGATCACCTCCGTTCCCAGCCGGGTTTCCAGAAGCTTGCCCAGGCGCTGGGCGATCTCAAGGACCAGATCTTTTTCCAGCAGGCCGCGGCGCCCGACAGTGCCGAGGTCCCATCCGCCATGTCCAGCGTCGACCACGATCCGCATCTTGGGAACGCGAGCGCGGAATTGCAGATCTTCTTTGGTCGGGGGCGGAACTACGATCGCCATCTTGTTGGGCTCTGCTGTACTGGCGTTCGGGAAAAGGTTCACGGCGCCTTTCGGGTTCGCACCGATTTTGCGGACCTCAACGACAAGGCGGTAAGGATTCGGCTCGAGGCTCACAGAGAAGGTTGAGTTGGGCTTCGTCTCCAGGACAACGCGCGTCATGCCAGCCACAGGCTGCGCCATGCGGACGCGGTGGACGAAGGTGTCACCGACTTCAATCGACTTTCCCAGCAGTTCGGGTGCGAGTCGCGTATCGCGCAAATCGAAGTAGATGCGGTCAGGCCCAGCCAGACGATGCGCCTCATACTGCACCTGATCTTCGAGGTCGAGAACGATGGTGCTCGAATCGGCCGAAGACCAGTGGCGTATTCCGGTGACTTTTGGAAACTTCGAAATCTCCTGCGCTGTCGCTGGTGAATTGTCGGGCTCGTCGGCGTCGGTTGCCGAACTGCTGTCTTCATTTGTGGGATTCGTCGTCGCGGCAGCTGTCGGAGTCTTGTCGCCAGCCGAAGCCGACGGCGCGAGCGGCATCTTCTGCGTTCTCTCCGGCTGGACCATGGCGCTGCCTAACTGCGCCGTTTTCAACTTCCACCACACGCCGCCCGCGAACGCCACAACGATGACCACGAACACAAGAAGGGCCACCAAAATCGGCCGTGCTTTGGCAGGAGCATCTTCCTCGGAAACCGTCTCCGGTGCAGCAACGGCTTCGGCCGTGACAACCTTTTCAATCTTGGAGGTCTTCTCCGCTTTGTCGAGCATCGCAGCAGCGGCGGCAATGCTGGCCTTGGCGACGAAAGGATCCTTGTCCAACACTGGAATCGAAGAGACCGAGACTGCCGGAGGCGCAGCGCTAACTGGGATTGAGCTGGCAGCAACCGCCGGGACAGCAACTGCCGGAAGCGAGATTGCTGGAGCAGTGGCTGCCGGGACAATGACTGGAGGCACAGGGACTGCTGAGACGGATGCTTTCGCAACAACTGGAGCCGCGACGACGGCAGCGGGAGCGGTGACCGTTGGAAGCGGAACCGCAGAGGTAACGCTGGCAGCTTTCGGCGGTTCGACTGCGAGAGTCTTTACTGGCCGCGGCGCTGGCTCCAATTTCGTGACTGCAGTCTGCGCGGATTCGGCGAAGCGATCTTCATCCTCGGGTTTCAGGGCGCCGAGGACCAGTTCGGCCAGCAGGCTCAGATTGCGAGTGTCGCTCTCGTTGAATGCGAACGGCCATTCGGAGAACGCTTCGAGAAGGCCGATAACGCGCCGCCGCCCGCACAGCGGAACGGCGACCATGGAACGCGCGCCTAGCTTGCGGCAGGCTTCGACGTTCACCCGGGAGTCCGTCTCGGTGTCATCGCACATTACGATCTGCGCGGTGCGGAAGGAGGCTCCGGAGAAAGCGGAATCACGGTCAATGCGTGCACCGACGTCAGGGCGCACGGTGCCCGCCGCCGCCCGCAAGACAATCTCATTATTTTCGGCTAGCGCAATTGCCAAGCCATCCGCGCCGGTGATTGCAACGGCACGCTCAGCGACCAACTGAAGCACTTCGTCGAGAAGGAACTGCTCGCTGGGTTCGAACTCTGCCGCCGGAGAGCCCGCATCGAATCCGCCACTGCGCGCAGCGAGTACTTTTCGTCGGCGAACTTGTTCGTGCAGAGCGGAGAAGGCAAGCAATGCCTGCAGCGCATCACGATGCGTCGGGCGTACCCGATCTTCCGTTGGAGGCCCACAGACGGTTGAGGGATTTTGCTCGCGCGGCCACGCAGGTGCACCAACTTCAGAAAACGAACTGGTGACGTCCATATCCGGCTTGGTTGTGGTGGTGGCCATTTAGAGACAGTTCACTTGTAAGCTATCGGGCTTTTCGCTGAGTTGCAATTACTTGGACATGACCCTTTGGTACTTTGGTAAGGCCCTTCTCGACACGCACATTTTGCTCTTTTTTCGGCTTTCCGAACAGTGTTGCCACGTTCTCCGGACGACCGAGGAGTAGAATCCTCCGCATCGCTTGTTACCAATTCTGTGTGTCCCAAGGAAGCGCAATGGCCCGACCGCGCACTCACGGAAATCCCAGCACGAGAGTGGCAGCCGCGATCGTCATTGGCATGATTGCCATGGTGGCGATCCCCGCGGGCATTACTTTGCATTCCGTGAGTTCTCCGGGAACGATGAGTGTTGGGCCGGAGGCTTCGCCGCACGGCTATACCTGGAGCCTTCTTCTTTTCATCGTTCCGATCGTGGGGATTGCGTTCTGGTTTCTACCCAGCGAGGGGCTGGAGATTCCGCAGCGCGCTTTCTGGCGGACGATCGGTGTTCTTGCGCCGATTGGATGCCTGTTAGATGTGATCTTCGCGCAGTGGTTTTTTACCTTTCCAAATCCCAAGGCGACACTCGGCATTCCCGCCCCGGCGTTGGGGCGGCCGGTGCCGATTGAGGAGTACGTTTTCTATCTCACGGGCTTCATTACCGTGCTGCTGCTCTATGTATGGTTGAGCGAGTACTGGCTGGCGGCGTACACGGTGTCGGATTACGAAGGCGAGGCGCGGGCGTCGCGGCGTTTGCTGCAGTTTCATCCGACGTCGGTGGTGCTAGGAGTAGCGCTGATAGCGCTCGCGGTCCTCTATAAGAGATGGTTCTCGCCGGTTCCTGCGGGCTGGCCGGGATACTTCATCGTGCTGGTTGCGGGAGGACTGATTCCCTCGGCGAGTTTCTATCCCGTAGCGCGTCGCTTCATCAACTGGCGGGCCTTGAGCCTGACGATGTTTTTCGTCCTGTTAGTGAGCCTGCTCTGGGAAGCCACGCTGGCGCTGCCTTACGGCTGGTGGAACTACCAGCATGGCGCCATGATGGGTGTGTTTATCGGAGCGTGGTCCGGGCTGCCGGTTGAAGCGGTGCTGGTATGGCTTGCAGTGACCTATGGAACGGTGATTCTGTTCGAGGTGGTGAAGGTCTGGCAAGCCTCGGGACGCCGGGCGAAGCAGGCGTTCCTGGGATCATCTTAGGCATCGGTTCACACCTTCTCTCACCGCAGCACCGATGGCGCCGGCAGAGACGTTAGCGAGCTACGTCTCTACGGAGTGGCCCTTGCCGAACCATCGTAGTTACTGAGACGAGCCCGGCGATCGGCGATACCATTCTTGGAACGGGCTCTGGCCAACCTGATTCTCTGCAGTGGTGTTTGTATATGGAAGCAGCAGTATCTCCCGCGCGGCAAGCCAGATCGAAGCACCGGCACGACCTCCGGACTCTCACCTACGTCACCCTCGACCAGGCGAATGGCGGCATCGTCCGCAATCTGAGCCACGAAGGCATCGGAGTGCAGGCCGTGGCGGCGCTTCGTCCCACCCAGCAGGTGCGAGTGCGTTTTGAATTGCGGGGTCCGCGGCTGCGCGTGGAAGCCCGGGGTGAAGTCACGTGGGCGACGACGTCAGGCCAGTGCGGCATTCGATTCCTGGACCTTTCGCCGCGCATGACCCGGCAGATCAACGAATGGATTTTCGGAAACCTGCTGGAAGGAATTCCGTTGCACCCGGAGTTGGCAGGATCGATGTTTGCGGCTTCGCCTGCGCTGACTGCGCAAGCGGAGACGGAAGATGGGCTCATGGTTTCCGCTGCGCCCGTACAGGTGATCGAGTTGCCGAGCGAGATTCATTCGCTTCACCCGGCGCTTGCAGGCGACAGTGACGCTGATGCAGGCCTTCAACCTATGGCGGAGCTCGGATGGCTCTCGCAGCCACTTTCGGGCCGGAGTCTCGTCTGGACGATCAATATTCTTGTGATGGTGGCGGCTCTGCTGTTGTTCGCGCTCGTGTTTCTCACTGTGACCGGCGAACCTCCGCGATGGCCATTTTCAATGATGAGCGGGGCCGCAATTTTGGTGGTCGCGATGTACTGGGGATTCTTCCAACTGTTTGGAGGGTCGAGTCCGGGCGAACGGCTGGCGCGATTGGTTGGATGCGATCAGGACGAGGAAGCTGAAGACGGTCCACGTTTCCGCTGAATTGCTGGGCCCGTGCAAAGCGGAGGCCCCTGCGTTCGCTCAGAGCCGGACAGGACTGTCGCGTAAGGTGTACGGCGGGACTCCCAGCAGATTGGCTACTCCAGTGGACCTAGCTCACTGCATCGCCCTTCGGTCGCCGCAATCTGGATAGGGAAGATGAGTGAAATCGCGAATGTTTCGCCAATTACCAGCAGGAGCTAGGGAGCGGAGCGCCCTCGGCGCTTAAGTCGCTGGACCACGAAAGGCCACGCCACCATTCCTACGATGGCGATGCTCAACGAAATCAGACCCTGATGCTGTTTGGGAACGTAGCTGTTCGGAATCAGCGTCGGCAGCATGATTGTCGAAACTAGCAGCAACGCCGCCGTGAAAAGCAACAGGGCTGCAAACCACGGATTCGACGTATCTCCACTGGTGCGATGGCTTGAAGAGATTCCAATCACAAGTGTGACGTAGATAAACACCAGAAAAACGATGAGAAGAAGAACCCTTCCTTGACTCTCAAAGTGCGGAAGATCGGTCGGATACGAAATCCAAATGATCAGCAGAACAAGGCCGACAACAACCGCAAGCCCAGTCAGAAAGAGATGGAGCATGTCGCGTCGAGGACGTGGGCGACCACCAAGTTCCTCTCGCGAGGCGTCCCGACCTGCTCTCCAAATCTGAATGAGAGCGATAGAGGCTACTTGTGCCAGGAATAAAGAGCCAGCTACTGAAGGATCAACGAAGATATGATGCGGACTCATGTTGGACCAAGCTTACTGTTTGTTACGAAGACCGCTCCAGTTACCGATGATCAACTGACGAAAGCAGGTCATCGCACTCAAGTGCCCCCCGCAAGGCCAGGTCAGTGTGATGGGGATGCTTCGCCAAACATCGAAGGGCGCTCCCGATGTCCGAGTGCTGCAATGCCGATCCAGAGTCGCCAACGTTGCTCGGAGAACAGGTGCCAGCCACCGCGTGTCCCAAGAATCCTACGGATTGAAATAAGGGTTGCTTGCCATGCGAATGAACGCCGCTTCCGATTCGGGAGACGAGCTGATGCGCCAATCGGCTTCCTTGTTGATGTCGAACCAGACCAGACATTTGATGAGTGGGAAACTGGTGCGGAGGGTGGGAATGATTTGATTGATCCACTTGGCTTTGTCTCCTCCCACTTGAGCTGATGACATCTCGCCAATCATGATCGGCTTTTTCCTGGCTGCAAGGAGTGGGTAGATGTCCTTGAAAACCTGTTGGAAGGTCTGCCAGCCGCCGTTTGTCGTGCCCCAGTTGTACCCGTCGACCCCGGTCCAATCGACATAGGCATCGCCGGGGTAGTAATCCATCGTATTTTTGTTACCTCCGTTGATATCCGTGACGTTTGGACACCAGGCCCAGATTACGTTGGTAGCGCCGGCAGCAGCGAAGATGTCGTGAATATGCCGATAGGCGGCAATGTACAAGGGCGCATTGTTGCCGCCCCACGCCTCGTCACCATTCATTTCCGCGGCGAAGTCGAGGAAGAACTTCTTCTCCAGTGCTTTGGAGCCGTTGGCACGCGCTACGATCGTGGCATCGAGGCTTCCGTCGACGATCTTGGTGAAGTTGATCTTGTGGGGCTCCCAATTGACGAGAGGGATGCGACCAGCGGCTAGATCTGCTTTGGTGACGGTGCCGGTCCAGTCGTCGGCCCACGCGTAGTAAGTGAGGTGAACGGGAGGCGTCCGCCCGAGCTTCGCCGTGGTCTGGGCCAGATTACCGGCGCCGTAGTACAGACCCAGCAACGCACCCGATGCCGGCTCCAGAATGGACGATCCACTGGAATCTGCTGCGGCGAGCAAGCAACCATTGAAAGCGAGAATTACGATGCCCGCTAGAGCGGTTCTGCTAAGAATGTTTCTCATGGCTATAACTCCTGGGAGGAAATTCAAATTCCGAGCCATTAGACTCATGCTCTCGCACGGGATGAGTGTAATGGATGTTTCAATAAGCGCGTGTTTCCCCGGCTGATTTCTACTCGTTCGTGGTCCAACTATCGGTCTGGAAATCGTAATAGAAAACGCCATGGAACATGGCCGGAAAGTAGAGGGTCGGACGTGTTGCGTCATATCCGAAGTGTCTAGCCACAAGAGTATTTCTAGCGTTCGGTAGAGCCCTCAAGTTTGCCGGAATCAACTCGTTGAGCTGCGTTGGATAGTGACTGTGTTCGGCCTTGAACTGCCTACACGCTGCAATAACGGGAATCGCTCTCAGCTTGGCTACGCGCACGTTGTAAACGAGCCACGTGAATGTCAGTACTGAAACGCATAGGTACGGGGCAGCTACTTGAAGCCGCATGCCAAACCGTGGCTGCCCACTGAGAAGCACAACCGCAGCGATGACGAGCGCCGGAACGCCGATGATGCCGAGACCCAGCACCAACTCAATCGCCAAAAGGACGGCAGCGATGACGACATGTTTTATCAACCCACGTGTCACGTGAATATGATAACTGTTGAGAAGAGCTCCTCAAACCCCCGGCAGGTAGGTTAGAGTTAGCGCTCGCGGACGAGCCAACTGGCCATGTCTCGAAGTCGATGAACAGGCGCTGAAGAGGCTGCGTTATCTAGCGCTGAAGGCCGCGTCTTTTCTGGATCTTAGTGGCACGGCTGAAGCCGTGCCCTTCCCTAAAGCATTCGGGAACCTACGTGCGACTACGCTAGTTCGCGAAGTATTGCTGGGCGAGCCAGAGTTGGAGCGTCCGCTGCTGACGCGCCGCCAGTTTCACGAAACGGATGCCAATGTTTCCGCGTTTATCCTGCCACGCGATTTCGGCTTTTGCTTTCAATCCGGAGCGCGCTCCGGGCAAGTCAAATGAGACTTGCAGAGCTTTCGGCGCGTCCACGGGGTCGCTGATGTGAATCTGCATACCGCCCTGGCTTAAGTTCACCAGGAATGCGTCGAGCCGCTTCTGTCCCTTGCAGTTCACCGAGACGGGGACCTCGAGCCCGGCGCGATGGTAGCGGAGGCGCCCGTCGAGAATCATGCTGCGAGCCGCCGACAGCGTGCGCACGGCCTGCTCCACGGAAATCGGTTTCTCGAAGGCGAATAAGGCGCCAGTCTCATCGAGACTCGGCTTGCAGCGCGGGGCGCCCATGATGACCAGGGGCACCGTCCGCGGATTTTCCACGCTCTGCAATTCGCGGAGAAATTGAGTGCTGCCGTTGAGATCGCAGTCCACGATGAGCGCGTCGATCTTTGACTTGGCGAGCCGGACGAGAGCCCGTTGTGGTTCGTTCTCGACGGAGACGTCCATGTGAAGACCGCCGAGGATGCATTCCAGAACACTGACTTCCTGCCAATCGCGCGAAACCACCATCGAGGAAAGTGTCATACCGTCACTGTAGCGGGGTCGGTAATGTTGCCGTAGATAACCAACGTAATAAGGCGGGCAACATCGGTGATGCGTTGCCCGAACGAATTCAACGTGGAGACGACGCGGCCGGAACAGCGGCACGAGGTTAGTTGCTGCGACCGGATTCCTTCTTCAGCTTTTCCAGGGATTCGGGCGCGATCCACTTCCCAGATTTCCGAGCCTTGTAGATGACTCCCCAGGCTTGGTCATAGCGTCCACCGTCTGTGTAGAGTGCGAGCAAGGGATTGTAGGGATCGCAGGAGCAACCGTCGGCGGTGGCGCCGGTGTCGATTGACTTCTCGTAATCCGCGATGGCGGCAGCAGTCTTCTCTTTTGGGTAAGAGGATCCGCGGGTGCAGTAGGCGTCGGCCAAGCGAGCCCTGCCCAGCGGATTCAGCGCCATCTCTTGGGAGTAGTCATTGATCGCCTGATCGAGTTCGCCGGTCGTCTCATGGATCAAGCCGAGTCTGTCCCACGCCAGATAAAGCCGACCGTCCCTCTCGATGGCTTTCTCGAAGTCGGCAGTGGCCGGGGCAAACCAAGCCTTCCGGTCGGCCTCACTGCCCATCAATCGGCCGTCGACCACGGCGTCCAAGGCGGCCCGCTCGTAATAGGTGACCCCGCGGGTGTAATAGGCTTCGGCGCTGGGATCGAGCGCTATGGCCTGGTCATGATCTTTGACGGCAAGGCCGAACAAGCGGTCGTATTCATCGCCGGAGATCAGCTTGAAAGCCCGGCTATAGCGGGCTTTTTCCGAATAGGCGTTGCCTCGGCGTGCATATGCTTCTGCGCGGTGGGCGTTATCGTGAGCGGTGTCGATCGCCTTTGTGGAACTACTAATGTCGCGATCATAGCTGCTCAGATACCAGGACCGGGCGATGCGGTTGCAGCCCGCGAGAAGCAGGAGGGCGCAGGCGCACAGCAGTATTGGTATCTTTAAAGATCTTTTCATCAGTCCATCCCTAATAGGCAGAACCCAGCAGACATTCCGCCGGACAATCGCGATGGTAAGAAAACCGGGATGGATGTTGCGTTCATAGCTTTATCGGATCCGAGGTCCCGTTGAGTCTGCCAGCCCGACAAACTTCGCCTCACCCCGATAGCCGGGCTCACCGTCGTACTGAACAAAGAAAACTGGGATGCACAGTTCCGGAGACGCTCCAGATTCTTGTTGCGAGTGAGAAAATTCCCGACGCAATTCGTCAGTAGTCTCACAAACCCGGCAACCAGAGAGGCATCGAGAAAGAATTCACAAAGAAGAATTTTATAACTGACACGGAAAATAAAGGGCTAGCTGCCGATTCGCAGGAAACGAAGGTAACTCGATC
The DNA here is from genome assembly GCA_963722365.1 of uncultured Acidobacteriaceae bacterium. GTDB lineage: Bacteria > Acidobacteriota > Terriglobia > Terriglobales > Acidobacteriaceae > Sulfotelmatobacter. Next base: position 215,614 of record CAVRLM010000006.1, on the reverse strand, counting down.
TTTGGAATGACGGATGCAGGATGACAGACCAAATCACGCGCTGACGGGATTCTTCTTCTCGTCGAGAGTCCGAAAATCCGGGGCCCGTACCTACTGAGCTCGGTACCAATCCACCGTGCGGCGCAATCCCTCTTCGAAATCCACTTTTACCTTGTAGCCGAGGGCGGCTTCGGCCTTTGAGATATCGGCGAGCGAATGTTTTATATCGCCGCCGCGCTCTGATCCGTATTGTGGTTTGCCGGAATAGGAAGTCAGAGGTTGCAAGAGCTTGAAGGTTTCGTTGAGAGTGACGCGGCGGCTGGTGGCGACGTTGAAGACCTGCCCGGCGGCTTTGGCTGCGGGAGCCTGGCAGGCGAGAAGGTTTGCCTCAACGGCATTGTCGATGTAGGTGAAATCGCGACTCTGTTCGCCGTCGCCGTAAATGGCGGGCTGTTCCCCGCGCAGCATCACGGTGATGAACTTCGCCAGGACGCCGGAATAGGGAGACGAAGGATCCTGCCGCGGGCCGAAGATATTGAAGTAGCGCAAGGCGACGGTCTCGAGCTGGTAACAGCGGTAAAAGGAAATCATGTAGTGCTCGCTGGCGAGCTTGGCCACGGCATAGGGAGAGATCGGATCGGGCCGCATGTCTTCGTGCTTGGGCAGCGTGGGAGTGTCGCCATAGGCGGAGGACGATGCCGCGTAGACGACGCGCTTTACCTTGGCATCGCGCGCAGCGATCAGAACGTTGACCGTGCCATCGACGTTCGCCTGGTTGCTGCCGAGAGGATCGAGTACAGATTTTGGCACCGAGGGAATGGCTGCCTGATGCAACACGAAGTCGACTCCGGCGCAGGCTTGGTGCATCGCGTTGAGATCGGTGATGTCGGCTTCGCGGAAGTCGATGCGGTCCAAAATCTCAGCAAGGTTCTTGCGATTGCCGGTGGAGAAGTTGTCAACGCCACGCACTTGATCGCCGCGGGAAAGGAGTGCGCGTGCCAAGGATGATCCGATGAAGCCGCCAATGCCAGTAATCAGATAAAGTGCCATGCCTTTTCATCATAGCGAATGGATCGATTCTTGTGGCAAGGGCGGCGCGAATGGACGGCAGACCGTGTAGCAACCGGTCGAAAGCGCTCATTTCCTGGCGGTGGGGTCCTGACTTTGACGGACGATGCGGACGAAGTCTTCGCGCATCAACATCTGGCGGCTTGCAAAGAACTCCGAGAGTGCGGTCATGGCCGCCGTGGGATCCGTGAGGGGAGGCAGTGGCTCCTGAGGACCGCTGGCCGGAAGGGAAGAAGCCATGCCGGGTCCGAACGATGATAGTGCGAGAGACGGTGGCCAGCAGGGTGCGTAAGCGGGCCACATTTTCTTCGGACATATCCGCGAAAGCGATGCCCATGCCGAGGTAAGGATAACTGACGCGTACGCTGCCTTTGGTTTCCACGCGTACGCCATTCGCGTCCAGCTTCATGTGCAGTTGAGTATTCGCCGGGTAGGTGGCTTGTGCCTCCACGTAACAGCCATGCAAACTGATGTCGCTGAACGTGGCCCAGGTGCGTACATCGCAGCCCTCCTCGCGCAGCTCGGCACTGCCTTCGCATTTGTAGCGAGGACTGCGGCGCTTCTCCGCGCCCTTAAATTGATCGCCCGCGTCTCCACCAGCTGTTGACGAGTAGCGTGCTGGCGCGGCTGCCGCGGCGGACAGAGGGCTCGACTGCTTCAGTGACCTCAGGTACGCAACGCCTTCGTCGATCTCATGTGCCATAAGTCCCCGCTGCGGAGGCGCGACCTCCGCTCTGCTCGAAGTCAATATCGGCATCGCTGTGACGCAGGGAAACTTTGCCGAAGACTCTGATGTTTCTATCGGGAGAAACAACTTCGAAGATTAGGGCTGAAGGGCGGTCTTGATGAGAGTTTTTTAAGAAAGAGACGCGCCCGAGGAAGATTCCGGTTCGGTCATCTGCTGTGCAACCTGGCGAATCTGTTTCCAGAGTTCGTCGCGTCCGGCGCCGGTTTTCGCCGAAAAGGGAAGCAGGCGGGCGGCGGGGTATTCCTGAGTCAACTTTCGGAGAGTGTTGTGGAGTTGGTTGTTGGAGAGGCGGTCGCTCTTGGTGGCCACCAGCAGGAATGCACGGCCCGAAGCGCTGAGAAAATCCAATAGTTGCCGATCGCTCTGCTGGGGTGGAACGTTGGCGTCGATCAGAGCGACGCACAGAGAAAGCGTGGGCCGCTCGTTGAGGTAGGGCTCAATGAACTTCGGCCATTCCTGGGAGATCTCGCGGGAGATTTTGGCATAACCGTAGCCCGGAAGGTCAGCGAAGATCAGCTCGGGATGTGGCTTTCCAGGCCAGCGAATCTCGAAGAAGTTGATCGCCCGGGTGCGGCCGGGGGTGGAACTGGTGCGGGCCAGCTTGGTGCCGACCAGAGAGTTGATGACGCTGGACTTGCCAACGTTGGAACGGCCCAGGAAGGCGATCTCCGGCAGGGTGGGAGCCGGAAAGTGGGCGGCGTCGGTCGCGGACGCCATAAAGCGGGAGAGAACCCTCATCTCCAAAGTGTGCAACTTGGGAGAGGGGATTGGCAAGCGAGAGTCCCAAGCCTGATTCGCAAAATCATAAACCACGAAGGACACAAAGGATCACGAAGGAAATCCTGATCGTCCGCTCGAACGGCTGCCTCTGCGAGAACTTGAGCGCCGCATAAAACCTCGGTAACCGGTCGCGCGTCGCCGGTGCGGTCGCGGGCTCAATCTCCGCTGGCGGCAGCCGATTGAGTCAGTAGCAGCACAGGAGACGCAAATGGAAAACATCCGGAAGGCGACGCTGGAGATGCACACTCTGCTGCTTTGTGCGGACGTCCAGTTCACCGGGATCACGCGAAATGTCCTGAACCAGTTGCATGTGACGCCGAAGATTGTAGGGAACTGCGAAGCGGCGCTGGCGCTGATCCAGGAGCACGAATTTGACGTGATTATTGTCGACTGGCGCGAGATCGAGAATCCGGGGGACTTCCTTTGCGCCGTGCGCAAATCGAAGCTCAACCAGGAGGTCGTGCTGGTGGCCATCATGCGCGATTTGCTGGACTTGCGGCAGGCCTTCGCCGCCGGAGTTCATTTCCTGATTCACAAGCCCGCGTCTGCGGTCCAGATTGAACGCTGCCTGCGCGCGGCCTATTGCGCCACAGTGGTGCGGCGCCGCAAGCAACACCGCGAGCTGGTAAAGATCGTGGCTACGATCAGCACTCGCAGCCAGTCGTTCACCGAGTCGACGATCGTGAATCTGAGCGAGGGTGGGGTTGGAATGCGGATGAGTGACGAGAGGCCCGGTGTGTCATTGAGCGCGGGCGATGAGATTCATCTGCGCTTCTCGTTGCCGCAGGGTGGGCAGGTGCTGCACATGACGGGGACGGTGGTGTGGAGAACGGCGCAGGCTTGCGGCGTCCGCTTCAGTTACATTCCGGACGATGAACGCTTCGCGCTGGAACAGTGGCTGACGGCTTGCGTGGAGCGGTCGCTGGCGGAGTTGTGCGAGCGGATGCGGGCAGTTTGCGCGTGAATCTTTTGCAGAGACGTTGCTTTTGCAACGTCTCTCTCTGTCGATCATTCGGAATGATGCCGGCAGAGACGTAGCTGAGCTACGTCTACGGGCGATTACTGGTGAGCTGTGGGGACCTCGGGAGTGCCGGCGTCCAGAGGCGCGATGGGCTGAGCGACCTCTTCTTCGAACTTAGGCAACGGAGATTCCAGGGCGATCTGCAGCACCTGGTCCATGGTGTCGACGAAATGCAGCTTCATGGCGGTGCGAAGGTTCTCGGGGACCTCAGCGACGTCCTTCTCGTTGTCCTTGGGGAGAATGACTTCAAAGAGTCCGGCGCGATGGGCCGCTAGAAGTTTTTCTTTGAGGCCGCCAATGGGCAGAACCTTACCGCGTAGGGTGATTTCTCCGGTCATGGCCAAGTCGCGGCGCACTGGAATCTTGCTCAGCGCGCTGGAGATGGCGGTTGCGATGGTAATGCCGGCCGAGGGACCGTCTTTCGGGATAGCGCCTTCGGGAACGTGGACGTGCAGGTCGAGATTGCGGTAGAAATCGCGGCTGAGGCCAAGGCGTTGCGCGCGCGATCGCACGTAAGACATAGCGGCTTGCGCGGATTCCTGCATGACGTCGCCGAGCTTGCCGGTCAGCGTGAGTTTGCCCTTGCCGTCGACGACGCTGGCTTCGGTGCTGAGAATGGAGCCGCCGACTTCGGTCCAAGCCAGGCCCGTGACGAGGCCGACTTCGGATTTTTCGTGAGCGAGTGTGTCGCGAAACTTGATGACGCCAAGATAGTCGTTGACGTTGGCACCGGTAATGGTGACGTTGTAGTTCTCGCCTTCCTTGACGACCTTGCGGGCGACTTTGCGGCAGACGTTTCCGATCTCGCGTTCGAGGTTGCGGACGCCGGCTTCGCGGGTGTAGGAGCGGATAAGTCCGGTGATGGCTTCGTCGGTGAACTTGATGTTCTTTTCCGACAGGCCTGCGGCCAGCATCTGCTTCTTCACCAGGAATTGCTTCGCGATCTCGACCTTTTCCTGCTCGGTGTAGCCGTGCAAGCGAAGCACTTCCATGCGGTCTTGCAGGGCCGCGGGAATGGTGTGCATCACGTTGGCGGTGGCTACGAAGAAGACCTGCGAAAGATCGTATTCGACGTCGAGGTAGTGATCGACAAACATGAAATTCTGCTCGGGATCGAGTACTTCGAGCAACGCGGCGGACGGATCGCCGCGGAAGTCCATCGACATCTTGTCGACTTCGTCCAACATGAAAACCGGATTCTTGGTGCCGGCCTTCTTCATCATCTGAATGATCTGGCCGGGCAGGGCGCCGATGTAGGTGCGTCGGTGGCCGCGGATCTCGGCTTCATCCCGCACGCCACCGAGGGACATGCGAACGAACTTGCGGCCGGTGGCCTTGGCAATCGACATTCCGAGCGAAGTCTTGCCGACGCCGGGAGGTCCGACGAAGCAGAGGATGGAGCCTTTGGGATTCTTCACTAACTGGCGTACGGCGAGGAATTCAAGGATGCGCTCCTTGATCTTTTCCAGACCGTAGTGATCTTCGTTCAGCACTTTCTCGGCGCGAGAGATATTGCGGATTTCCTTGGAGCGTTTCTTCCACGGGACGGCCAGCAGCCAGTCGAGATAGTTGCGCGAAACCGTAGACTCCGCCGACATGGGCGGCATAGCTTCCAGTTTCTTGAGTTCCTGCAGGGCCTTGTCTTTGACTTCCTTAGGCATACCCGCGGATTCGATTTTCTTCTTGAGTTCGTCGAATTCGCTCTTCTCGCCGCGGCCCAGTTCCTTCTGGATGGCCTTGATCTTTTCGTTGAGGTAATACTCTTTTTGCGCCTTCTCCATCTGACGCTTCACGCGCGATTGGATGGTGCGGTCCACGTTCAGCTTTTCGATTTCGATGTCGAGGACATCGGCGATGCGGGTGAGGCGTTCGGCGGGATCGAAGATTTCCAGCAGTTCCTGCTTCTCCTCAATGGAAAGTTGCAGGTTGGCTGAGATGACATCTGTGAGTTTGGCCGGATCTTCCATGCGCACGGCCGAAATCATGGTCTCGTAGTTCAGTGCCTGGCACAGCTTCACATATTGCTCAAATAAGGTGGTGACGCGCTGCATGCTGGCTTCAAGCGCCGGGTTGGCCTCAGTGCCGTAGCGGGCGACACGAACCGTGGCCTGCATGAAGCCCTCGGTGTCGACCACCTGCAGAATCTTGCCGCGCTCGACACCTTCGACCAGGACCTTGATGTTGCCGTCGGGCAGTTTGAGGCTCTGCACGATGTTGACGATGGTGCCGACCTGGTAGATCTCATTGGCCTTGGGTTCGTCGATGGAGGCGTCGTGCTGGGTGGCGAGGAAAATCTTCTTGTCGGCCGCCAGCGCCTCTTCCAGGGCCCGCACGCTCGATTCACGCCCCACCACGAACGGCGTCATCATGAAGGGAAAGATGACCACGTCCCGAATAGGCATCATGGGCAGCTTTCTGGATTCGAACTTTTCCTTAGATGTGGTCACTGAGTCTCCCTGGGATGACGGACAACCCTGCTAGATTCTACCTTGCTTCGAGGTAACGCGACATGGCACTTGCCGACCATTTGTGAAAAATTGGCGACAACCTTTCGCCGACAGCAGGTTGCAAAACCATTCACATTTGGCTGCCCGTAGAGACGCAGTAAGCTGCGTCTCCACAGGTTGCTAACCTGCTTTTTCCATGACGGGGGCGAAGGAGGCGCTGCGCTTCTCGACCATCTCCCGCGTCACTTCAAATTCTTTCAGCTTCTTCTGGCTAGGCAGATTAAACATCAGGTCGAGCATGAGTTCTTCGAGGATCATGCGGAGGCCGCGCGCTCCCACCTTGCGCGCCATGGCTTGCCGCGCAATGGCGCGGAGGGCCTCATCGTTGAATTTCAGGCGCACATTCTCGAACTCAAACAGGCGCTGGTATTGCTTGATGATCGCGTTTTTCGGACGGGTCAGGATCTCGATCAGGGCAAACTCATCGAGATCTTCCAGCATGCCGACGACCGGCAAGCGGCCCACAAATTCGGGAATCAGGCCGAACTTGATGAGGTCTTCGGGCTGGATCTCAGTCAGGAGTTCCTGGGTACGCTTTTTCGAACTGGCCAAATCTTCCTTGTCGGCGTCTTCGCCGCTGCGGAAGCCGAGCGACTTCTTGCCGACTCTGCGAGCGATGATCTTTTCGAGGCCGACAAACGCTCCGCCGCAGATGAAGAGGATGTTAGTGGTATCGACCGGAGTAAATTCCTGGTGGGGATGCTTGCGTCCACCTTGCGGAGGAACATTGGCGATGGTGCCTTCCAGAATCTTCAAGAGCGCCTGCTGCACGCCTTCGCCGGAGACATCGCGAGTGATCGAAGGGTTCTCGTCCTTACGGCCGATCTTGTCGACTTCATCGATATAGATGATGCCAGTCTGAGTGCGGCTGACGTCGCCATCGGCGGCCTGCAGCAGTTTGAGGATAATGTTCTCGACATCTTCGCCAACGTAGCCAGCTTCGGTGAGGGTGGTGGCATCGACAATGGCGAAGGGCACATCGAGCATGCGGGCCAGAGTCTGCGCCAGAAGCGTTTTGCCGGTGCCGGTCGGGCCGATGAGCATGATATTCGACTTGCTCAGTTCGATGCCGTCCCCGGTTTTCTGCCGGTTCATGAAAATGCGCTTGTAATGGTTATAAACGGCGACCGCCAGCTTTTTCTTGGTCTGTTCCTGCCCGATGACGTATTCGTCGAGGAAGGCTTTCACTTCCTGAGGCTTGGGCAGTTGATTGGGAGTGCTGGTCTGGGGAGTCGCCGTGCGGTCATCTTCCAGGATGGAATTGCAGACCGCCACGCACTCGTCGCAAATATAGGCACGCGGATAATCGCTGGGGGACGAGATCAGTTTGGCTACAGCGTCCTGCGATTTGTGGCAGAACGAACAGCGTAGAATCTCGTCGGAGCCCGACTTGGTTTTCACTCGGCTCTACTCCTTAAGTGTCTCTTGTCGGCATGACCTGGACCCCAGCGTTCGTCAGTCCACTCTGCCGTTCCGCTTTTTCGGCGCCGACTTTCGTCAGTCGCGAAGGCAGATCATACCGCTTTTACCGTCTTATAGATGATATCGTCTATGATTCCATATTCCTTAGCCTGCTGCGCGTTCATAATGAAGTCGCGCTCGACATCTTTCTCCACTTTGTCCAGCTTCTGACCGCTGTGTTTCGAGAGTAACTGGTTGGTAATCTCTCGCATACGCAGGATCTCGCGGGCATGGATATCAATGTCAGTAGCTTGGCCCGACAATCCACCCATCGACGGCTGATGTATTAGAATCCGTGAATTCGGAAGTGCCAATCTCTTTTTGGGTTCGCCTGATGCCAATAGTAACGCTGCCATCGAAGCGGCCTGTCCGACGCACAGGGTCATGACATCATTTTTCACGTACTGCATGGTGTCGTAAATTGCCATGCCGGCCGTGATGGAGCCGCCCGGAGAGTTGATGTAAAGCTGGATGTCTTTCTCGGGATCTTCCTGAGCCAGAAACAACATTTGAGCAATCACCAGGTTGGCGATGTTGTCGTCAATTGGCGTGCCGATGAAGATAATGTTGTCGCGCAGCAGCCGGGAATAGATGTCGTAGGCGCGTTCGCCCCGCCCGGTCTGCTCGATGACCATTGGAACGAGCATCATGTGTGCGTCGTTCTTGTTCCCATCATTTTGCTTCATGTTCACCTGTCACACTCCACCCCGACGCAACGACTGGCTTGCTGGGGAGAATCGAAAGTGGCCCGCGTTTGTTTCCGGACTTACGCGGACTGGTGATACAGAAAATCGAGGGTCTTTTCGCTGCGGATTCTGTTCCGGATTCTATCGAGGCCCCCATCCTGTGTCAAACGAGCGCGGACCGCTTCGGGAGTCTGTTTCGTTTGCTTGGCGAGAGCTTCAATTTCATGATTGAGTTCGTCCTCGCCAGCCTCGATTTTTTCCAGATCCGCGACGCGTTCCAGTAACAACGACGACTTAACATCCTGCACAGCCTGATCTCGCTGGCCTACCCGCAGGCGGGGCAGGTCCATTTTCTTGAGGTCCTCCATCTTCATTCCTTGAGCCGCGAGCGCGCGCAGACCACGCTCCAGGCGGAGGTCGATCTGGCGGTCGACGAGAGACTCCGGCACTTCGAAGTCGTTGCGCTTGACGAGTTCGGCGACGAGTTTGTCTTTGGCCTGGCGCTCGGCATCGTGCTTGCGCTCGGCCTCCATGTTGTCGCGAATCTGCTTGCGTACCTGATCGAAGCTGGAGAACTCGCCCAATTCTTTAGCGAAGTCGTCGTTCAGTTCGGGCAGGTTCTTCTGCTTGATGGCCTGAATCTTTACGGTGTAGATGAATGCCTTGCCGGCAAGACGCTTGTCGGCGACGTCCTCGGGATAACTCACCTCGAACTCGCGCTCGTCTCCGGCGTTGGCGCCGCGGAGATTTTCGGTGAACTCGGGAACCGTATTTTTGCCGCCGATCTCGATCAGCACTTCGTCCATGTGTACGGGCTGGGCCGTGGCGTCGTTCTCTTTCGGCTTGCCGTCCATCGAGGCTTGAGCGTAATCGCCGTCGGCCAGTGGACGGCCTTCTATCGAGGTGTAGGTGGCATGCTGCTCGCGAACGCTGTTGACTGCTTCCTCAACCTCTTCGTCCTTTATTACGATATCGGGATGGTCGGTGCGAAGCTCTTTATAGCCTTCGACCACGATCTCGGGCATGATTTCGAAGCTGGCCTTGAAGCGCAGGGGCTCACCATCGTGAATGTGCAGGTCGGTGACTTGCGGTTGGGAGACCGGAATCAATCCCTGTTTTTCGGCTTCTTTGCGAAAGTGGCGGGGCACCAGAGCTTCAACCACGTCGCTCTTCAAGTCTTCTTTAAAACGCTGTTTGATGATGGATGCGGGCACGTGGCCGGAGCGGAAGCCCGGCAACCGCGCCACCTTCTGATACTTCTGAACAATCACTTCTGTTTCGCGGGCGACTTCATCGGCTGGAATTTCGACCGAGATCTCGCGTTTGACGCCCTCTTGCTTCTTCGCGTCGGTGGTTTCAGTTTCTGTGGGACTCACGTTTTGACCTCTCGGCTTGCCTGCAACGTCGGGCCGGATCCAGGGTTCAAGAGTCCGGGACCAATCCTGTTCACACGCCGTTAATCTTGAGTGTAAAGACTAAGGGAGAGAAGCGTCAAACGCAGGAAGGCACTGTCTTTTTTTTGTTTGCCCAAACTGGGTCTCGAGTAACAGAAGGCGCGGCGGGTGACCAAGTGCGGGAGGGTTATTCGATCTTACGCGGCTTTTCGCGGGGGCAGTTCTGCGTCTATATCGGTTCCGATGCCCGGCTGCGATTTGACCGCGACGTTTCCGCCCAGAAATCGCAAGCGCTCCTCCATGCTGATAAGACCCAATCCACCGAATGGATGGTTGGGGTTAAAACCTATTCCTGTGTCGCTGATCGTCAGGTGTAACCGGTCGCCTTGAATCGCGAGCACAACATCAATCTGCTTGGCCTTCCCGTGCTTCACGGCATTGTTCAGTGCCTCTTGTGCAACCCGAAACAGGCAAAGAGCGATTTCGGAAGGAAGTCCGGCAATGTCGTCGGAATGAAATATCACCTGGATGCGATGCTGTTCAGCAACTGCCCGGCACAGGTTGCGCAGGGCGACCTCGAGTCCCAAGTGCTGCAGGCTGCTCGAATGAAGCTGATGAGAAATCGCCTGGACATCGGTGCAAAGACTTTCCAGATCGCGGAATAAGGTGAGGGCCAGCGCCCGTTGATTCTCCATCTCAGCGGGAAGGGAACCATACAGCTGATCACGGAGACGGACAACAGTGCGAGCCTCTGCCCAATATCGTCGTGCAATTCCCGACCGATCCGCTTGCGCTCATCTTCCTGCGCGCTCAGCAACTTGCCGGCCAGGTCCTGGTTGCGCCGGTAATTCTTCTGAAGAATTTGCCGGCTCGCCCGCAGGTCCTTCTCGGCGATGCCACGCTCCTCGATGAGGATCGCGACAAACAACATCGGGATCGAGATCACAATCAGAAAGAGTTGTATGGCGAGCACACTATTCTGGGCATGATTGGCGAAGAAGTTGCCCTTGTCCTGGACCGCGCTGAGGATCGAGACGAGCGCCAACAGAGAGATCGTGGTGGATACTCCCACGGGCTTAAATCGCGTGGCGGCCAGGATGAGGAACGGCACCGGAGCGTACAGGGCAATCGTCGAGTAGTCGGCGTGAGGTAACAAGAATGTGTAATAGAGGCAGGCAACTACCGCCAGAACAAGCGCCGCGAAATAAACCCCGTTCTCTTTCAATTCGCGCCAGCCGTCCAGGCACCAATACAGCAAGGTAGGAGTCAGGACCAGGGCCGCGGTTGCATCTCCCAGGAACCAGCGGGAGAAAGCTGGTAGAAAAGTCTCGCCCAGCGGACGATGGGTAGCTGCCCCTGCGAGCGCAGAAAGCAACGGTGCCGCGACCACCGCGATTCCAATGTAGATCCAGAATTGCCGCAGGCTATTCAAACGAACCGGGCCGGGTACGAGTCGACGCAAGAGGTATACGGAAAGCACCGCTTTCAGCCAATCGTTGAGGTAAGTGGACGCGAGCAACCAAAGCGGGCCATTCAACGTCATCCAACGAATCGGAACGCCGATCAGAAAGAACCAGAGCCAACGTTTCCGCGGAGTGAGGAGCAACGCGCAGAGGAGAACCGAATCGGGAAACCAGAGAGGGGCGGGGGTGCTTCCGCTGAAACCGGCGCCGTATCTGCAGGCAAGGACGTAGGCGACGCCAAACAAGAGAAGGGGGCGGAGTGCCGCACTAATGCGTTGAAGCGAGCCTCCGTTTTCCTCTGCGCCGGATTGCGCCAGGTTGCCGCTCGCCTCTGAGACTCCGGCGGACCCTCTGTAGACATCCGAATCCATACTCGAATGACCGTGAGACATAGTATCGCCTCATGAGGATGGTTGACCATGCCAAGTGCGATTCGCCTGCAGAAATCTCGCATTGTGATTTAATGCCATCGTGTCTTGGTTGACGATCCTGAACAACGATGTCATCGCCTGCACGCGCTGCCCGCGGCTGGTCGCATACCGGGAGGAAGTCGCGCGGGTGAAACGGCGCGCATATTTAGGTTGGGAGTATTGGGGGAAGCCGGTGCCGGGGTTCGGCGATCCTCATGCGCGGGTTTTGATTATGGGCCTCGCGCCGGGAGCACACGGTTCTAATCGTACGGGGCGGCCGTTTACCGGAGATGCATCAGGCAACTTCATGTATCCGGTGTTGTACGAGACAGGATTTGCCAGCCAACCAACGGCGACTGACCGCAACGACGGCATGAAGTTAAGAGATCTTTATATTACGGCGGCCGTGCGCTGCGCCCCGCCGGACAATAAGCCTCTTCCGCAGGAACTGGCTGCGTGCTCGACGTTTCTCGATCGCGAGTTGGCCGGATTAGAAGATGTGAAGGTTGTGGTAGCGCTAGGGAAGATCGGCTTCGATGCTTATCTGAATTATTTGAAGCGGCGCGGGCTGCTCGCCGGCAAGAAAGAATATGTCTTCAAACATGGCGCCAGGTACGACATGCCCGACGGTAAGGTGTTACTCGCGTCTTACCATCCGTCGAATCAGAACACGCAGACCGGGAAGCTCACACGGAAGATGTTTGTGGAGATTTTTCAAGAGGCGGCAAGAATTGCCGATAAGGAAGTTGAGGCGCCGCTGGTGCGGGCTCGTTCACCCGTTCCTCGCTAGAGGTATCGCCGAAAGGCTGGGTTTACGATCCGGAGCGGCGCCACTCCCACCCTAGCGCAACTTCGTAACCGTTACTTCCAGTTGAAACTGACGCTTGGAGTTGGGATCGTCGACGCTGCCGACGACCATTGGCTTACCCGGCAAGGCCAACGTGCTGGCGTTGATTTTGAACTGCCGCACCACCGGCCGCGATTCGTGTCCTGTCCCTTGGTCTGGAATGGCAAAATTGCTAATGTCCGCCCGCACCGACAACGGTATACCGTCGGGCCGCTCCCCGATTCTGCACCAGATACTCGTGCCCACGTCCAGATATTGAAACTGTTCGTGTCCCGCGTCGACCGGGACGCGAGTCCCAATCTTGATTTCATTCGCATCGTCGGCATTCAGATTGAGCGAGTACTGCCGCGTGTTAATTTTCTTCCCCTCCTCTAGTTCGTTCACCGAGAAGTCGAGGCGGTAAGCGTGGACTGGTTTCCCTTCAGTCTCAGCCCTGGATTGGGCCTTTGCCTCCGTTTCAGGCTTGGTTGGCGCTGTGTCCTGTGCGCGGCCTGCAGTTCCATAAACCATCGTGAGAGTAAGAATTGCAATCGTCCAAACCGTTAATGCCTTGCGCATGGTCCTTCTCCTTGAGTTCTTATCTGTCTGTGGTGTGGTTGTTCCGTTCATCTGAGTCCATGGTGGAGTCTTCAACGGAAGAAAGCTTCATCTCTTCGAGTTGATCTCGCTGCAACGCTTCGTTCCTGGCTCTCGCGATCAGGATGGCGTGCTCGGGATACTTCCCAACGTAGTTCGCCAATACTCTTTCCTGTTCACTCAGTGGCTGCGGCGAGGGGAACTGCTCGAGCTTCGGACTGTTTACACCAATGTTCGTTGTTCTGGGGGGATGCACGGAAGTTCGGCGAACGCCAGTGCGTGCATGCGGTCGAATTGCGGTGTTGTCGTGGACGGCAATCTGTGTTGTGGTCTTCTGGGGTTGTTGCGTGCTCGGCTGGGGCCGTTTCGCAATCGTTGGCTCAGATGGTGCGGCCCATCTCCAGGCCAACGCTACCCCTGCGACAACGACTACTGCCAGAGCTCCTGCGATCGCCCAACGCCACCATGTGCGAGCTGGACCGTGAGTCTGCTCGGCTCGCAGGTTTGCGAGGATCCGTTCTTCAAGTCCCGGGCGGGGTTCGGAGGCGGCGTACTTGGCAAGAACTGCGTCCAACTCGTGCCCGAGATCGTCGTTCTCGTGAAGCCAATCTGGATCTCTCCGGTTATGCTTTTTGTCTGCCATAGTTTCCTCTACTTCTTTTCAATTCGCCCTGTCAGCTTCTCTTTCAGGATCTGTCGCGCCCGGAAGACGCGTGATCGGACTGCAGCTTCGTTGATGCCGAGAGTGACCGCGACTTCTCGGGGTGACATTTCTTCGAGGGTGCACAGAATCAGAGGCTCCCGCAGCTTCGAGGGAAGAGCCGCGATCAGTTTCTCCAGCCTTGCGCTGATCTGCGCGCCACTCACGGTCTCATCCGCTGGAGTGTTGGAAGTTGCAACGTCGACCGGATTCTCGGGATCCTCCAAAGGAATTTCCTGCATGCGGGCGTGCCGCTTGCTGCGGTCAACGGCCACGCGCCAGGCAATTCGTGCCAGCCACGTCTTCGTGTTTTCCACCGCGGCAAGTGTCGAGTTGTAGCGCAGTACGCGCATGAACGTTTCCTGGGTTGCGTCTTCGGCGTCGTGGTGGCGGCGGAGTACTGCGTAGGCGATGCGGTAGACCATGCGCGCATGCTCCCGAACCATCCCTTCGAGCAGTTCCTCTGGACTGCGCTCGACGGTCACAACTGCGCTCAGCGTCGCCTCTCCCGCCACCACTCGTCCGCCCTCACTCATGAAGACCTGTCCGAGGCCCATTGTGTTCAGGAATTTCTGGATGGAGAACGCTCGTAGAGACGTTGCTTGCAACGTCTCTCTAACCTCGGAGATGAAATGTGGAAATCAGGGCCGGTTGTAATGGAGAGAGAGACGTAACAAGTTACGTCTCTCCGGGAGCCCACGCCGGCGTGCCTTCATCATCCGATGATCTGAGAGAAGCCGTGTAGGGGACGCCGGACCGGCAAAGGGTCATCCATCTTTCATCTTTAGCTTGCGTCTGAATTGCACGGGCGGGGCGCACGCGCCAGATAGGGCTAGAATCCCACCATCACGGGTTCGGGCTGTAGCTTTACGCCCCAGATTTCTTCTACACGCTGCTGGATCTGGTCTTTCAAGGCCAGCACTTCGGCGGCAGTAGCGCCTCCGCGATTCACGATGGCGAGAGCGTGTTTGCTCGAAATGCCGACGCGGCCGAAGCCGTATCCGCGGGCAAAGCCGGACTTCTCCACCAACCACGCGGCCGAGACTTTTCGGTTCTTCTCGAGGGCGGGATAAGTAGGCAGGGTTAGCCTCTTTGCCGTGGCTCGTTTCTGCATATCTTCATGTTGCGATTCCGAGACCACAGGATTCTTGAAAAATGATCCGGCGCTCTCGCAGTCGGGATCGCCCGCGACAATCAGCATTCCCTTCCGGGCGCGGATGTGGCGGACGGCCTCGCGAGTCTCCGCAAGATTGGGACGCGACTCGCGGCCTTCGAAATGCCGCTTCAGATCAGCATACTCAAGATGCGGCTCGCCCCCGGGCGTGAGCGCGTAAGCGACGTTGAGAATGACGAACCGGCCTCGCTCAGTCGTATTGAAAATGCTGGAGCGGTAGGTAAATCCGCAAGCCTCGCTGCACAGTTCGCGCACTTGAGCGTCTTTGAGATCGAAGACCTGGACCGATTCGATAGTCTCGGAGACTTCCTGTCCATACGCTCCGACATTTTGCACGGGTGTGCCGCCGACGCTGCCGGGGATTCCGCTCATGCACTCAACTCCTGCGCAGCGCGCCATCACAGCCTGCGAGACGAAGCGATCCCATGATTCTCCCGCGCCGACGTCGAACAGAACCCTGCCCTCTTCATCGTTGCCCGAACGTTGCTCGATTCCAGGAATCGCGACTTTCAGCACCAACCCGGCCCAGCCTCGGTCGGCCACCACCAGATTGCTTCCGCCGCCAAGAATAAAGAGGGGTAGGTCTCTCGACTGCGAGAACGCAATTGCCTGCTGAACGTCGGCGATGGACTGGGCCTCGACAAAGAAGCGAGCGGGCCCTCCGATCCGAAGAGTGGACAGTGGCGCCAGCGAAATATTCTCCTGCAGCAACATAAGTCGCTCTCACTATACACATCGTAGAGTCGTCGCCTGCAACGTGTCTGCCTGCGGCGCCCCGCTCACGCTACAATAGAACTCACACCCACGAGAGGAACAAAACTAATATGGCGATGTATCCCGAAATTATGGTTATCCCTATGCGCGAGGAATTGACTCGGCTGGGAATTGAAGAGCTGCGCACGCCCGAGGAAGTAGACCAGGCCCTGAAGAACCGTGCCGGCACGACAATGGTGGTAGTGAACTCAATTTGCGGATGCGCCGCTGGACGCATGCGCCCTGCCGTGCGAATGGCAATGGAGAACTCGGTTCGGCCTGACCGTGCGTATTCCGTCTTTGCCGGACAGGAAAAAGAAGCGACCGATCGCGCTCGCAGCTATTTCACCGGACAGCTGCCGTCTTCCCCATCGATCGGGATTCTGCGCGATGGGCAGCTTGTTTTCATGATGCCGCGGCGAGACATTGAATCGCGCGAATCTCCGGCGATTGCAGCCGATTTGAAGACAGCATTCGACCGCCTTTGTGGAAAGCCCGTCCCCGCGCAACCGTAATCCTTCGAGGCGAGAAACGGCATGACAAGTTACGTCTCTACGACATCCGTAGAGACGTTGCTTGCAGCGGCTCTCGCCCGGTGATGCCCTCTCTTACTTCTTCGTACTGGCGGTGAACGATTTCACCACGATTGCGTTTGGCTGCATGCCCACAGGAATCAAAGTCAACAGCGAGTACTCTGACGTTTCCAAGGTGCGGCGCGGCTTGCGCTTCTGGATCACCGTGACATCTCCCGATTGCGTGTCGAGGACGAGAAGATAGTTCTGGTCCGGCGAAAGCGCGAGGCCATCGGGACGGCTCCCCACGGTGAGCGTCACGATGCGGCGGCCCATGTCAATGTCATAGACCGTGACGCTGTTTGAGCCGAAGTTGGTCACGTAAAGTCGTGAGTTGTCGAGCGTGACTAGTCCGCGGGACGGGTGCTGACCAATGTCGGGACTGCTGCTGACCTCATCGTTCCCGGTCTCGACGATCGAGATGCTGTCGGAATCGAAGTTGCACACGATCAACTCGCCGCCGTCGGGCTTGAGCGCGAGACTCACCGGAGTCTTTCCGACGTCGAGCAGCGCCATCACCCGATCTTCTTTCTTGTCGCCGTTGGGAGCGTCATTTCTGAGCGCAATGGAGGCCACCTGCGACGAGCCCGAGCAGGTCACAAATGCCTTGCTTGAATCAGGCAGGATCGCAATCTCCTCTGGCTGCTTGCATACGGGCAGGGTAGCGCGCACGCTCAGGGTCTTGGCGTCGATGATGGAGACGGTATTGTCCCCACGATTGCTTACTACGACCGTGGAACCGTCGGGCGAAACCCGTGCCAGTCCTGGCGAAGCGCCGACGCGGACGTTTGCGATCACGGTGCGCTTCTCAACATCAAGTACGCTGACATTCGATGAGGCAGAGTTTGCCACGTACGCGCGCTTGCCGTCTTGGGCTACATCGATGAAGTAGGGGCGCCCGTGCACGCCGATCGTGGCCACGACCGTGTTCGTTTCAGCATTGATCACGCTGATGTTGTTTGATCCCGGATTGGCGACGTAGATTTCGTTCTTCTTATTATTGGCCGCGATTCCGGTGGGCTCGCTGCCGACTGGAATCGTCTTTGCCAGCGCAAAAGTGCGCAGGTCAATCACACTGACCGTGTTGCTCTTGCCGTTGGTGACGTAGGCGTACTCACGGTAGGCGGGGCCGTAGTCGGGTAGAGCCTGCTCGCGGAAATACCACCAACCAAGCCCGCCAAGGATGGGAACCAGAACAGCGATGAAGAGGAGTTTTCTCAAGCGCGATCAACTGGTGAAGAGAAAGCTTAGCAGAACCAGGCGATGGTTGACTCTGCTCATGCCCTCTGCGCTTAGAGTGGCTAATCGTAGACCTACTTCGGTTCGATCACTTTGAGTTCCTTAACTGCTTCAAAGTGACGCCTGCTGAATGTCGCAACCGTGCTACCCCGTTCCACCGCCGTGGCGGTCAGGATCAGGTCATGGGAGCCGATCATTTTGCCCGCAGACTCCAGTTCGGCCCAGATGCGGGCGTGTTCTAGAGCGGTTACTTCCGTGTACGGAACAATTGGCAGAGCGCCGAAGATGCTACGGAGGTAGTGTTCACGGCGGAGTCGGTGCGGCGGTGTTGCTCGTTCGACGCCGTGCCACAACTCCGCTACGGTGATGGCGGCAATCTCAAACTGCTCATTCGCGCGCGAGGCCATCCACTTTGCGACGTCGAAGGTACCTTTCTCCCCGCGAATGATCACATCAGCGTCCAGAATTATCGCCATCGGTCCGCCAAAGGCTTTAACTTCTTGCGTGCGGCCCGCAGGTTGCGATTCCACGCACGCGCTTCGTCCACGGGCAGCTCGACTTTACGTAAGATCTCGGCCAGTTCGCGCCCGGTGCATACCTTTTCGTTGTCCGGCACGAGACGGGCTACGGGGGAGCCGTTCTTCAGCAGGACGAACGTCACGTCCTGGTAATGTGCGCGGTTCACGCAGTCGGCAAAATTGCGTGCGGCCTCTGTAACCGAAATCACTGTCTTCTTCATATAATCTGATTATCTGATTATACACAAATAGAGAAATCGCCGACCTCGAGTCGCTAAAATTCAAAAGCCCCACCCTGTCGCACAAGACGCGACAAGAGTGGGGCACCCATTTTTTCTTGTTCGCTTGTCTATTTGCTGACGGCTGCCGGTTCTGGCACGCCGATGGCCGGAACTGTTCGTCCCACGACCGCAGCGATCTGGCGCACCTGCACCATAAGTTCGTCGAACTGGTCAGGGAAGAGCGACTGCGGGCCGTCGGAGAGCGCCTCATCGGGCTTGTGATGTACTTCGACCATCAACCCGTCGGCGCCGACAGCGATCGCTGCGCGAGATAGTGGAGTAACTTTATTGCGCTTGCCCGTGCCGTGGCTCGGGTCGACAAGAATGGGGAGATGGCTCAAGCGCTGCACCGCCGGCACCACGCTCAGGTCGAGAGTGTTCCGGGTATGGTCGGCGAAGGTACGCACGCCGCGTTCGCAGAGGGCCACATTGTAGTTGCCCTCGCTCAAAATGTATTCGGCAGCCATGAGGAATTCTTCCAGCGTGGCAGACATACCACGCTTCAACAGCACGGGTTTGCGGGCGCGTCCGGCGCGCTTGAGCAGAGAAAAATTCTGCATGTTGCGGGCGCCGATCTGGATCACGTCGGCGTACTCCTCGACCAAATCGAGAGACTCGTGATCGATGGCCTCGGTAATAATCTTCATCCCGAACTGCTGTCGGATATCTGACATGATGCGCAGGCCTTCTTCCTCCAGGCCTTGAAAGGAGTACGGCGAGGTGCGTGGCTTGTAGGCGCCGCCGCGGAAGAATTGCGCTCCGGCGCGACACACGCGTTCGGCGACGGCGAATGCCTGATCGCGATTTTCAATCGCGCACGGGCCTGCGACAATCGCGAGTCCCGGGCCGCCGATGGTCGCGGCGGTTCCGGGAAAGCGGATGACGGTGTTGTCTTCTTTCACGTCGCGGCTGACCAATTTGTAGGGCTTCGAAACCTTGATGACTTCCTGCACGCCCGGCATTTCTTCGAGCGTGCCCTGTTCCACTTCGCCCTTGTTGCCGGTGATGCCGATGGCGGTGCGAGTGGCGCCCGGCATGGAATGAGCGCGATATCCAAATTTTTCGATTTTCTGGCAAACAGCGCGCACCTGCTCTTCGGTGGCCTGCGCCTTCATGACAACTAGCATAATTTTCCCCTGGGACGACTCACGTGGGGACAGCGGCCTCGGCTGTCCGGTCGAGCGAAACTCGACTCTCTCACCGCGGCTGCAGGAGAAGCCGCATCTCAAGTCTACCGTTGCGCACGCCTGCCCCGCAAATGGAGCGGGCGCGAGCGAAATCTCTTCGCCTGTTTCCGAACGGTGCGAGGCGAATCGATATAATTTCGTATGCCTCGCTCGATGGCGCGTGAACAGGACATCCTCCAGCGGCGTCCTCCGAAACGCCCGCCGCGTCTCACGTCCCGCCGGATTGGAATTCACACTTCTTCTGCCGGAGGCGTGCAGAATGCCGCCGAACGCGCGTACCGGCTGGGTTGCAATACTTTCCAGATTTTTTCGTCCAGCCCGCGGCAGTGGGCTCCCTATGAACTTGGCGAGTTGCAGTGTGCAGAGATGAACCGGTTGCGGGCGCGCTACGACCTGAAGCCGCTGGTGATTCATACGAATTATCTGGTGAACCTCGCCAGTTCCAACGAACTCTTCCTGCACAAATCGATGGAGGCGTTTCGTGGCGAGGTCATGCGGGCGCTTGCTTTGTGCGCCGAATATCTGGTACTGCATCCCGGCTCATTTCGTGGGGCTGACCGCGAGCAGGGGCTGCTGCGAACCGCCGCTGCGATTGCTGCCTCGACGCAAGGTCTCGACCTCGCCGCGGGCGGGCTCACGATTCTGATCGAAAATACTGCCGGCTCGGAATTCTCTCTGGGCGGAACCTTCGAGCAGGTGGCGGAGATTCTGGATCGCCTCCGCGGAGTGGTTCCGGTTGGCGCGTGCATCGACACGTGCCACACGCACGTTTCCGGATACGACATCGTCAGCCAGGCTGGACTCTATGAAACTCTGCAGCATCTTGATTCCACGATCGGCCTGAATCACGTGAAGGTCTGGCACTGTAATGACGCGAAAGCTGCGCGCGGATCGAAACTGGACCGTCACCAGCAAATTGGGAAGGGAACGATCGGCAAAGAAACCTTTCGAATCCTGCTTAACGATCTGCGATTGGCGCACGCGGCCTTCATTGCCGAGACGCCGATCGATCGTCCCGGTGACGATCGCAGAAACATTGAAGCTCTAAAAAATCTTGTGGCAAAGACGTAGCTTGCTACGTCTATACCGACACCCGATGGCGAAGTCAAAGGTTCGAGGTGCTGCTGAGAGAGACGTTGCAAGCAACCTCTCTTCGAACGATACTCTCTGATCATGAAACTCTACCGCTCTAGTCACGGCATCGTCGGCGAACACGCCGACCGGTTTTTTTCGTTGGATGAGACTTCCTGGAATGACCTGGTTGCCCGCGAAGACTTGCGTGATTACCTCGAAAAGGGTCTGCGCGATAGTAATCGGGCAACTACTTCGGCACCGCAGGGCTTGCTTCCCCCAGTCGGAAGCCAGGAGATTTGGGCGGCGGGCGTTACCTATTACCGCAGTCGCGACGCCCGGATGGAAGAGTCGAAGAGCGCGGGTGGCGGAGACTTCTACGACCGCGTGTACTCCGCGAAGCGTCCGGAATTATTCTTCAAGTCATCGCCGCATCGCGTGGTGGGACATGGAGGGAAGGTTGCGATTCGCGACGATGCTTCGTGGTCGGTGCCCGAGCCGGAATTGGCTCTGTTTATTTCTCCGGCGGGAAAGATCACCGGCTACACAATCGGCAACGACATGAGTTCGCGCGATATTGAGGGCGAGAATCCGCTGTATCTGCCGCAGGCCAAAGTTTACGATCGCAGTTGTGCGCTCGGTCCGTGCCTTCTTATTGCGGATGAGCCGTTATCCGGGTCTACCGAGATTGCGATGGAGATTCATCGTGGCTCGAAGGTTGCGTTTTCAGGCGCGACCGCACTCAAGGGGATGAAACGGAATCCTGAGGAGCTGGTGCAATATCTTTATCGAAATCAGAGTTTTCCGCACGGATGCTTTCTGCTGACTGGCACGGGTGTCGTGCCTCCGGATTCGTTTACGCTGAAGATCGGTGATGAGATCCGCATTACCATTCCGCCGATTGGAACGCTGGTGAATGTGGTCGGATAGCGCCGGAGCAACCATTTGGAGTGATGCATGCGGCGCACAATCAGCACGCGAGATTTTTCGCTCCGCCAGAAAACGGCTACGCTCGGGATGACGCATCGCTTAAAGAGAGCCTGGGATAATTACCGCTTCTCATCGAGACATCCAGTTGCAAACGGTCTTACGTAGGCGGACGTGTAAAATAGAGGACTATTTACTGTCAGCATCTTCCTTATGGCAACCGGAGAAAAAACTGTTAACGGAATAAAGACTGAGGCGGAAGGCGGCGGTTCCACGCCTCGGCCCAATGACGAACGCTACGATGCGCAGCGCGTCGAGAGCAAGTGGTTCGAGCGATGGCAACAGAATCCATCGCTCTACGCTGCCGAGCCTGACTCGAGCAAGAAGAAGTTTTACGTCCTCGAGATGTTGCCCTATCCGTCAGGCGCGCTGCACATGGGGCACGTACGGAACTACTCGATAGGTGACGCGCTGGCCCGCTACATGTGGATGAATGGTTACAGCGTGCTGCATCCCATGGGATGGGATTCGTTCGGCTTGCCCGCGGAAAATGCGGCGATTCAGAACAATACGCCTCCGCGCGAATGGACGCTGCGCAACATCGCCAACATGAAGGCGCAAATGAGGCGCATCGGTTTTGCCTACGACTGGTCGCGCGAAGTGACCACCTGCTTCCCGGAATATTACCGGTGGAACCAGTGGTTTTTCCTCAAGCTGTTCGAGAGGGGATTGGCGTATCGCAAGAAGAGCAAGGTGAATTGGTGCCCGAAGTGTGCCACCGTGCTCGCGAACGAGCAGGTGCTTTCGAACGGTTGCTGCTGGCGTCACGAAGATACTCTGGTCGAGCAGCGCGAGCTTGAGCAATGGTTCGTACGTACGACGAAATATGCCGACGAGTTGCTCCGCGACCTCGACAAGTTAGAAGGCTGGCCCGAAAAGGTGCGCACCATGCAGCGCAACTGGATCGGCCGCAGCGAAGGTACGCTCGTCGACTTCAAGCTCGATTACGCGGAGAACCATAAAGGCTTCGGTCCTGCAGGCTCGACGATCACCGTGTTCACTACGCGCGTTGATACGATCTTCGGCGCGACCTCGGTGCAACTCGCGCCCGAGCATCCGATTGTGAAAGATCTCGCAGCGGAGAATCCTGAGTTGCGGGCGAAGGTCGATCAACTCATAGCAGAGCAGCGCAAGGCACGCGAGACGGGCGATATCGGAGAGATTGAAAAGCACGGCGTCTTCACCGGCCGTTATGCCATCAATCCGTTTAACAGCGAGCGGGTTCCGGTCTGGGTTGCCAACTACATTTTGATGGATTACGGCACCGGTGCCATCATGAGCGTGCCCGCGCACGACGATCGTGACTACGAGTTCGCAAAGAAGTATGGCTTGGAAATCCGGTTGGTCATTTTGCCTCTCGCCAAAGATGTTGAGGACACTGTGGCTGAGCCCGCTCTTCCGTTTGTCGGACACGACGGGATGCTCATCAACTCAGGCCGGTACAACACGCTCTCGTGCGACGAAGCCATCAAGACGATGTCAGCGTACGCGGAAGAGAATAAATTTGGCAAAGCTACGGTTACCTATCGCCTGAAGGATTGGGGAATTTCGCGCCAGCGTTACTGGGGCACGCCCATCCCGATGCTCTATTGCGAGAAAGACGGCATCGTTCCCGTGCCTGAAAAAGATTTGCCGGTGATTTTGCCCGAGAACGTCGACATTACTCTGACAGGCGGATCGCCGCTCGGGCGCGTGCCGGGGTTCGTCAACGCCACATGTCCGAAGTGCGGAGGACCGGCGCGGCGTGAGACCGATACCATGGACACGTTCGTTGATTCATCCTGGTATTTCTATCGCTATACCGACGCGCACAACGAGCGCGCTCCCTTTGATGGAAAGTCGGCGCAATACTGGTTCCCCATTGATCAGTACATTGGCGGAGTCGAGCATGCGATATTGCACCTCATCTACTCGCGCTTCTGGACGAAGTTCATGCGTGACGTGGGGATGATCACCAACGATGAACCGGTGGAGCGCTTGTTCACGCAGGGGATGGTCATCAAAGACGGCGCGAAGATGTCGAAGAGTTTGGGCAACGTGGTCTCGCCCGACGTGATGATCGCACGCTATGGAGCGGATGCGGCACGTCTCTATAGCTTGTTCGCCGCGCCGCCAGATCGCGACCTCGACTGGCAGGATTCGGGGATTGAAGGCATTCAGCGATTTCTAGGACGCGTATATCGGTTTGTCGTGCGCAATACACGGCGCGATCATCCGGAATGGCGGAAGCCGTTGCCCACGGACTTGCCGCCGGCTGCGCGCGCGGTGCAGCGCAAATTGCATCAGACCATCAAGCGCGTCAGTGACGACTTCCAGGGACGCTGGCACTTCAATACCTGCATCTCGGCGATCATGGAGTTGGTGAACGCGTTGTATGCCTACGAGGAGAGTGCCGCGCGGGCGTCCGATGGCGGCGGCGCGGCTCACACGCCTTTGCTCGCCGAAGTGCAACGGAGCCTCGTGCTCTTGCTCGCTCCGTTTGCGCCCTATTTGGCGCACGAACTCTGGGAGATGCTCGGCGAGAACGATAATCTCCTCAAGGCTCCATGGCCGAAGTTCGACGCGGAGTTGGCCAAGGAAGAGGAACTCGAAATTCCTGTGCAGATCAATGGCAAGTTGCGCAGCCGCGTTATCGTGCCTGCGGACGCCACCGAGAGCACGGTGCTCGAACGCGCCCTCGCAGACGACAAGGTGAAGGCTGCGCTTGCGGCGAAGCAGATCGTGAAGAAGATTTATGTTCCCGGCAAGCTGGTCAATATCGTCGTGAAGTAGTTCTTCTTTCCGCAACACGTGGATGCCGCAAGAGAATCAGCTAAGCTGGGTACGCATGGCCATTTCTCCTACTGCCGAAGGGTTTCGCGCCGCGTTCCGGCGGCCGTCATTGACGGTGGCGGAGATCATGTGGCGCTGGACGGCGGGGGCAGCTGCGGCGGCCCTGTTGCTCTTCGGATTATTCGAATACCTCAGCACGCTGCCGGTAACGAACGGCGAACTGCTTTTTCTGCGCACGCGGCATCCTTACTTTGTTGCTGAGGCGCTCGCTCGCATTCTTCGGGGAAGCTTGAACCGCGTTGTGGCTGCAGGAATGCTCGCGGCGCTGATGTTGAGCGCGTTGTGGATGGTCGCTGCGTCAGTCGGACGGATCGTGACAGTGCGCTGCCTCCTCGATTACTTCCGTGGAGACGTTGCCAGCAACGTCCGTACGAGTGAGCGCGTCTCGCTGCCGGTACTGCTTCGGCTGAACTTCTTGCGCGTGGCCGTGGCGCTGGCTGCACTCTTCGGATTTGTCGGTGCCACGATCCTGGCGGGATTTGCCTCGCCAGCGGCCAATCCTCAGCCCGGGGTTGCCTTCTTTTTGTTTCTGCCGATGGCAGCTCTGATCTGCTGGATCTGGTGGTCGCTGAACTGGCTATTGTCGTTGGCAGGGATGTTTGCGGTGCGCAATGGCGAGGATGCCGTGGGCTCGCTGGTCGCTGCAGTCGCGCTCTGCCGCGAACGCACCGGTTCGGTTTTCGCTGTGAGTACGTGGACCGGGCTCGCCCACTTGACCGTGTTTGTGGGAGCAACCACAGTGGTGTCGATGCCGCTGGGGTTCGCTCCCGTCATTCCCTGGAGGTTGGTATTTGCAGTGGTGATCGTGCTGACGCTGGCGTATCTTGCGGTCGCGGACTGGTTGTACATGGCGCGACTCGCGGGGTATGTGTGCATCGCAGAGACGCCGGAGGCGTTGCTCAAACCGTTGCCGCCCGCACCGTTGTCCATGCCACCTGCGGTAACAGGTCCGCCAGTGCAGACGACGATTGACCGCGACGAGCCGATTCTCAGTGACATACCGAATCTAGCCGCAGAGACGTAGCTTGCTATGCCTACAAGGCGGGCATTTCAGAACGTGGTGAGATAGATATTAGGAGCAACGTCTCTACAAGTACTCCCTTTACACCTTCGGATTAATTTTGAGAAACTCATCTGTGGAAACCCAATCCTCTAAAAAGCAAATTTCAGTCGGCCAAAGTATCGTCATCCTCGACTTTGGCGCGCAGTACACCCAACTCATCGCGCGGCGAATTCGCGAACAGAATGTATTTTCGGTGGTGCTGCCTTGCACGGCCAAGCTTGATGAGGTGAAGAGCTACGCGCCCGCGGGCCTCATTCTGTCAGGCGCGCCCTGGTCGGTTTACGACAAAGACGCCCCGCCTGCCGACGCGCGCGTGTTTGAACTGGGCGTACCGGTGCTGGGAATTTGCTACGGCCTGCAGTTCATGGTGCACACGCTTGGCGGGAAGGTGCGTCCTGCCGAGAAACGCGAGTACGGCCACGCGGAAATCGATGTGGTGTCGGCATCGGTTTTGTTTCAGGGAATGGCGAAGAAGCTGGCGGTGTGGATGTCGCACGGGGATGAAGCTCTGGAACTGCCACCGGGCTTCGAGTTAATGGCCAAAACGCACTACGCCGTGGCCGGAATTCAGAACACAGCGAAAAAATGGTACGCGGTGCAGTTCCATCCGGAAGTGCATCACACGCCGCAAGGCACGCAGATGCTGAAGAATTTTATCTTTGAGATCTGCGCCGCCAAGCCGATATGGACTCCTCAGAGATTCATCGATTCGACCGTTGAGCAGGTGAAGCAGCAGGTCGGCAGCGGGCGCGCTATCTGTGCGCTTTCCGGTGGGGTGGATTCTTCAGTCGCCGCGGTCTTAGTTGATCGTGCGTTGCGCGACACCAAGGGCAACTCGCGCCTGACTTGTGTCTTCGTGAACAACGGCGTGCTGCGCAAGAACGAATTCGAAAAAGTTCAGAAGGTCTTGCGCGACAAGCTGCAGCTGCAACTGGATGCCGTCGACGCTACGGACCGGTTCCTGAGAAAGCTGAAGGGCGTCATTGATCCGGAGAAGAAGCGCAAGATCATCGGCAACGAATTCATCAAAGTGTTTGAGAAGGAAGCCCGGCGCATCGAGAAGACCGAAGGTAAGGTCAAGTGGCTGGTGCAGGGAACCCTTTATCCCGACGTGATCGAGTCGCGGTCCGTCCGGGGGCCGTCGCAGGTCATCAAGTCGCACCACAACGTCGGCGGGCTGCCCGAGAAGATGAAGCTCAAGCTGATTGAGCCGCTCAAAGACTTGTTCAAAGATGAGGTTCGCAAAATCGGCCGCGACCTGGGGATGCCTGAGGAAATTCTGCAACGGCAACCATTCCCCGGGCCGGGGCTGGCGGTGCGTGTGTTGGGTGAGGTAACCCCAGAACGCCTGGCACTGTTACGCGAATGCGACGACATTGTAGTCAACGAAGTGAAAGAGGCTGGGCTCTACAACAAGATCTGGCAGTCGTTCGCCGTGCTGCTCCCGGTGATGTCAGTGGGCGTGATGGGCGACATGCGCACCTACGCGTATGCCTGTGCGATTCGCGCCGTCAGTTCCGAAGATGGGATGACCGCCGACTGGGTCCCACTGCCGCATGATGTGTTGAAGACGATCTCCACACGGATTGTGAATGAAGTGAAGGGCGTGAACCGCGTGGTCTACGACATCACGTCGAAGCCTCCGGGGACGATTGAGTGGGAGTAGCAGCTGGGGGCTTCTAGCTGCTAGCTCTTAGCTAAATCTGAAAAAGAGCCTTTGGCCGCCGAGTTGCCTGTGGTTGTTTAAATTCCCAGCGGCTAAAGCCAAAATGGCGATGGGCTGTTGCGGCGCGACTGGAAGTCGCGCCCTTCCCGGTCCTGCCTTTGTTTCCTTCCCCGAATTGCCCCAGACCATTCGTTTATCTTCGATTACTTGTCGTCGCGGTGGACGGTTTCCATGGCGAATGCGGGGAGGCAGACGGCGATGTATTCGGCGCCGCCTTCTTGCGGAGTGGAGTAGCGGATCCACTCTCCGGCGTGCGCGATGATGGCTTGTCCCGCGTTGACGTCGAGAGATCCATTCTTGTGCTCGACTCGCAGCATGCCTTTCAGCACAATCGTGAACTCGTCGAACTCGGGAGTCTGGCCGGGCTCGAGCCATCCTTGCGGGCTGCGCATGTGGGCCACGCTGGCGGCCGTCGTTTTGGAGTTGACACGTCCAACGTATTCGTCGATGAGTTTGGGCTTGTTGCCTGCGGCTTGAATGCGCGTGGGTTGGGGAATGAGTGTAGGCATGGGAAAATAGAGTACATCAAAAACATTTGCGCAGGGGGAAGGCGCTAGAGGCCGCAGGGAATATCCGCGAGTAGCGGAAGCATGTGCCGCCCGGCGCGCGTTCATTCACTTTCGGCGGAGACGGAGCAAGCTAGCCTCTACGAATCGACTTTTTCTGCCACCCAGCGGGAGACTGCGGTCACCATTTTCCGAGGAGCAAAGCGGGTGGACTCCGCGACCAGCCAGTTGTGCACCCCAGAGATCGCGAGGGTGCGGCCCTCCATGACTGCGCGGAAGCCGTCGAGCGCGACTTTTTCTGCGCTCATGGCTCCGAGTTGTTTGAATAGGCGGGATTTCTCCGTGCCGGCCCGGTTGGCGAATCCCGTGTGGGTTGCGCCCGGGCAGAAACATGTCACCGTGACGCCAGTGTTGCGCAGTTCGTTGGCAATGGCTTCCGAGAAGGAAATCACGTACGCCTTGGTCGCGTAGTAGACGGCCATCAGGGGGCCGGGTTGAAATCCGGCGGTGGAGGCCACATTCATGATGCGGCCGCTGCGGCGCTGCACCATGGAGGGCAGGAAGAGGCGGGTGAGCTGAGTGAGGGCGGTGATGTTGAGGTTGATCTGCCCGATGATTTCTTCTTCGGGCATGTGCGCGAAGTCGCCGAAGGCGCCGTAGCCGGCATTGTTGATGAGGATGTCGACGGAGACGCCCCCGCTCTGGAGTTGATCGAAGAGAAACTTCGGTGCGGGTGCTGCTGCAAGGTCAAGAGCAATTGTCTTTACCGTTACGCCCTGAGCCTGCAGCTCCGTCGAAACTTGAGCGAGTTTGTCGGCACTGCGAGCCACGAGGACGAGGTTGTGGTGGTCACGGGCAAAGAGCTTGGCGAGTTCGTATCCGATGCCGCCGGAGGCTCCGGTGATGAGAACGGTTTGGCTGGAAGCGTTCATAGAAAGTTTTATACACCTCCAGGGCGAACTGCATCTCCATTTGCGCTACACTACGTTCCACTTCGAATTCCATTCAGCTTGAATCATTCCTGCCGGGCCTGACTTTTGACGGAGGCTTACGATGTCGTTCCGCTCAGTCTTCATCGCAGTGGTCATTGCATTTGCCCTCATTCTGGGAGCATTTCTCATCAATCGTGCACGTCCGCGAGTAGAGACGGAACAGCCGGGTGGGTCTTTTGTGCGGGCCTCGGGAAAGTGCGCCGAGTGCCACGCGCGGTTGCAGTATTCAGTGGTCCACGAATACGAGATGAGCAAGCACGCGCAGAAAGGCGTGAACTGCCTGGAGTGCCATCAGGCGGCGCAGGGACAGGAGAAGAAAGACCATCACGGGTTTGAGATTGCGAAATCGCGACTGACGGCGGGAAACTGTCGCAGCTGCCACGAGCAGATTTACCAGCAGTTTCTGCACAGCCGTCACGCCGCCCCTTCGTGGGCGGCGATCTATGGGGAGAAGGGGCTGACTCCCGAGCAGGTGAATTTTTCAGAAACGTATCAGCCGGGCGGGACGCGACGTCCTCCGCATCCTTTTGTGGAATCCGAAGGCGGGGCGGCGATGGCCAGCGGGTGCGAGCAGTGTCACAGCGTGGGCAAGCCCAATCCGGATGGAACCGTTGGCACGTGCACGGCGTGTCATTCCCGCCACACCAGTTCGGTTGAGATTGCGCGCCTACCGCGCACCTGCGGGCAATGTCACATGGGCCCCGACCATTCGCAGATCGAGATCTATGAAGAGTCCAAGCACGGCGTGATGTTCAATGCGCAGGAGAGACTGCTCAACTTAAGTGCCGAACCGAAGAACCTGACGACGCGCGATATGTTCGTGCCAACCTGCGCGACCTGTCACATGAGCGGACTCAATGGGATTGGGATCACCCATGATCCGTCGGAGCGGCTTTCATACTATTTAGCGAATGCCATCAGCGAGAAGCGGCCGAACCATGCGGCCGCGCAGGCCAAGATGAAGCAGGTGTGCGCTCAGTGTCATACACCCACGATCGTTGATCCGGTATATGAGCGAGCAGAGAAAACGGTGCAGGCGACGAACGAAAAAGTCTCCGCCGCCAAAGCGTTGGTGGATGGCCTAAGGAACGAAGGAGTATTGAGCGGGCCACCGTTTTCACAACCGATCGACTTTGTATATTTCGATTTCTGGCATTATGACGGGCGCACGGCGAAACACGGCGCATTCATGGGCGGCGCGGATTTTGTGCAGTGGCATGGCAACTATCCCATGCTGCGCAAGACGGCGGAACTCAAGGCTATGGCGGATGAGTTGCGGAGAGGTCATGCCGGAAAGAAGTAGCGTCTTGTGGCGTACCGGCAGGTGGTACAAGGCCTGGTGGGCACAGCCGTGGTTCCTAGTGGAAGCATTTGCGCTGGTTAATCTGGGCTTTCTGACGTTCGATATTTACCTGGCGCATTCGTTCAATGAATTTCGGAAATGGCCGGAGTATGTTCCGCTATATTTCTCCTCGGTCGCGCCCCTGGTGCTGGGAATCGGGCTTGCGCTGAGATCGCGTTACGTCGCGGTGTGGAGAGACCTCGGCTATCTTGTGGGATGGGGCGCCGTCGTGATGGGGCTGACCGGCGTCGTGCTGCATCTCAATAGCTTGTTCTTCTATGAGCGGACGCTTAAGAGTCTTACCTACTCCGCACCGTTCATCGCCCCTTTAGCGTATACGGGACTTGGATTCCTGCTGGTGATGAATCGAATGGTCAATTCGCAATCGAGGGAGTGGGCGGAGTGGACGTTGTTCTTTGCCTTCGGCGGATTCGTGGGAAATTTCGGGCTCACCCTCAGCGACCATGCCGGAAACGGTTTCTTGTACAAGACAGAGTGGGTCGGGGTATGGGCTAGTGCCATTGCTGTCGGTTTCTTGGTGGTGCCTCTGGTGCTGCGAGTGTCGCGAGAATTTCTCGTGCTCTGTGCCGCAATTCTCGTTGGGGAAGCGGGAGTGGGTGTCTGGGGATTTGTCCTGCACGCTACGGCGAATCTCCACGGGCCCTCGACGCAGACCTTGAAGAATTTCACGTTTGGAGCGGCGCCTTTCGCTCCACTGCTGTTTCCGAATCTCGTCCTGCTGGGCATGATCGCCCTGTGGCGTCTGTGGGAGATCACGTAGTAGTGGTGATCTCGTACCCCTGCGATCGTAGAGTCTCGGACGCCCTTATCTGGGGGACGACGAAGCTGTCTGGGCAGCGCCACGATCGCGCGACGCCCGCTACTCGCCGCCGTTCCACTTCCTGTCGCTTGCACGCTCGCCGCGCTCGCGGGGCGGAGGAATGCCTCCGCCCCTACACGAGCATGGTTATGCGTGTACCAGTTCGACTCCGTAGATCGAGTGCCAACTGGTGGCGGCTTTGAGCTTGTCGTTGACGTTGTGGATGTTCTTTACGCCATCGGTTTCGAGCCACTTGCGGAAGGCATCTGCACCCTGTTTGGCATAGATGGGGATGCCGTCTTTCCAGGTTGCGCGGCCGCAGAGAACGCCGTTGAACTTCACGCCAGACTCTCCGGCGAGTTCCAGCGTCTCCGAGAATTCCGCATTGCTGACGCCGGCCGACAGATAAATAAATGGCTTGGTCGCAACGTTGGCAGCTTTGTGAAACAGGTCGATGGCCTCTTTCTTCGTGTAGGCTTTCTGTCCACCAAATGACTTGGTGCCTTCGACGAACTTCATGTTTACGGGCACTTCGACTTTCAGCACGTCGACGCCATAGCGGTCTTTGCTGAACTCGCGCATGCTCTCGGTGACAATGTGCGGCTTCTTCTTGGCGTAGTCGAGGCCCTTCTCGTCGGCGCCCTCTTCGTAGCCGACGAACTCGAGGAAGTAGGGGATGTCGTTGGCGCGGCATTCGTCGCCGATGCGCTCGACCCAGGCGTGCTTGATCTCGTTGACGTGCTTGGGATCGTCGGGCGTGTAGTACAACAGAATCTTGACGCAATCTGCGCCGGCTTCTTTCAGGCGGCGAGCGGACCAGACGTCGAGCAGGTCGGGCAGGCGGCCCGGTCCGGTCTTGTCGTATCCAGTCTTTTCATAGGCGAGGAGCAGGCCGGCGTTCTTGGCGCGACGCTTGGAGGCGGGGAGTCCCCACTCGGGGTCGAGCAGGATGGCGGTGGCGTGTGGGGTGAGAACTTCGCTCACCAGAATTTTGAATTCTTCCATCATGGCGTCGGAGATCTCCGCGCCTTTTTCCTTAGCCAGAGACTTTTGCAGCGAGCCGCGCTGGTCCATGGCAGCGGCGGCGATGATGCCGCGTTCGTTGGAGACTTTCTTAAGACCGGCAAGTTTGCCCGGAGTGAGCTTCATAGGAATCCTCCTGAGGACGTAGAAGATGAGTGCTTGGAAGTACCGAACATTGTAAACCAAGGGAGCGGGAAAAGCGGTGACGGGGCTAGGACGTCAGAGGGCGCAGGGTTCAGGTTCAGGAGACATTGGAAAAAACACAGCAGTGACGGCGGTCACTGAAGATCGAGCGACTGAGCGAGTAATCTGAAGCGTCAGGTCACCTGCCCTTACGACAGGCCTCGAGGTGACACATGTTGATGATACTGATGATCTTCTGCGCGGTGGGAGCCGTTTTCCTCATCGCTCTTTCGGTATATGCGGAATTCCAAGACCTGTATCCTCATCCCACGAAACATAGCGGACACCCTCCAATCAGGTCTCACCATCCTTGAAGTGGCGGCCCTTCGCGTTCGTTCGGGGAGTTGACCGGAGGAGTCTTCGCAAGGATCCGTTCGAGTAAGCCAGCAGGGAGATTGTCGATTCGCCGGAGGAAGCTGGTTAGCACCCACAATTGCTTGTCGGAATAGAACGGGCCGTAGGCTGACATGGCGGTGTGGCGGATGCCATGTTGGATGATCCAGTGAATTTCCGGTTCGGAATATTTCGTGCCCACTTGCCATAGCTGGGGCACGGGAGGATAGTGGCTGAGATCCTTCTCTGCTTTTCCGGGCTGGCCGTGACATCCAGCACAACCTTCGAAGTAGAGCTTGCCTCCGGCGACAATCGCGTCGTCAAGATTTTCCTGGCGCGGAGCTTCAATCGCTAATGCGCTTTTGCGGACGGATGCGTGAACCGCCGAGGTCATCAGGCGAGTCTCCCAGGCAGGGGGGCGTATGTCGCTTCGCGTTTCTCCCAAGCCAAAGCGGAAGTAGGCGAGTGTTCCGATCGGAAGGATCACCAGTGCTGCGATGAATCCGGTGAGGAAGTTCTTCATGCTAGTGTCCTGCGCTCGGCTCGAGGGCGGAGCGGACTTGCGGCGGGAGCGTGGTGACGTGGCTGATGAACGCCGCGAGTTGCCAGAGGTGTTCGTCCGAATAGGAAGAGCCTTGCTCCGACATGCCCGTTCGGCGGATGCCGTGTTTCGCGACCCAGTAGATTTCGGGCTCAGAGTAGGTCGTCCCGTCGCGGGCTAGTTGGGGCGCCTGAGGGTAGAAGGTGGCGCCGAAGTCGCTTGGCTTGCCCGGAGCTCCGTGACAGCCTACGCAGTCGTTCAGGTAGAGCTTACCTCCCGCGATCAGGACTTCATCGCTGGGCGGAAGAGGACTCTTCAAGTCGCGCGGTAGCGTTCGGCGAATCGAGGCGTGGACGGACGACAACATCCAACGGGCCCTCCATGCGGGGATCAGGGTGTCGGCGGCGACATCCGCCAGACCGAGTCGCACGTACGCGAAGACAGACAGAAGCAGGACAAGTGCTCCTACCAGGAAACCGAGGATGAATTGCTTCATAGGCGATTACGCCTTTCGTCTGTGCGTACGCGCGGTTCGGTCGGTGGTATAGTGGTATGACCACTCCTGTTTACTCACACGTCTCGGGGGGCATTCAATCGATCTGAATTAATTCACTGCCACGTCCCGGTGGTTGGACGCAAACGGGCGTCGAAGGATAACGTAAATCATGGCCATTGCAACGATTAATCCCGCGACAGGTGAAGTCGTCAAGACATTCCATCCGCTCTCAGATGCCGAGATCGAGAAGAAACTGCAGCTCTCGGTTAGCGCATTCAAGGCAGAGCGTAAGACTCCGTTTGCGACGCGTGCCAAGCGCATGCTGAAGGCGGCGGAGATTCTGGAACGTGATAAGGACAAGTTTGGTCATCTGATGACGCTCGAGATGGGCAAGCCGTACAAGGCCGCGGTGGCCGAAGCGGTGAAGTGTACGACCGCCTGCCGCTACTACGCCGAGAACACTGAGCGCTTTATGGCCGATGAGATTGTCGAAACGGGGGCAAAGAAGAGCTTCATCCGGTATTTGCCCATCGGGCCGATTCTGGCGGTGATGCCGTGGAACTTTCCCTTCTGGCAGGTGATCCGATTTGCGGCGCCGGCGTTGATGGCGGGTAATGTGGGCTTGCTGAAGCATGCCTCGAATGTTCCGCAGTGTGCGCTGGCAATCGAAGAGATTTTTCTGGAGGCTGGATTTCCGGCTGGAGTGTTTCAGACGCTGCTGATTGGGTCGGGGCAGGTGGATGCGTTGCTGAATGATCCGCGAGTGATGGCAGCGACGCTGACCGGGAGCGAGCAGGCTGGCATTCAGGTGGGCATCGGGGCAGCGAAGCGGATCAAGAAAGTTGTGCTGGAATTGGGGGGGAGCGATCCGTTTATTGTGATGCCGTCGGCCGATCTCGATGTGGCGGTGAAGACTGCGGTCGAAGCGCGCATCCTGAACAATGGACAGTCCTGCATTGCGGCCAAGCGGTTCATCGTGGCCGAGCCGATTGCGGCAGAGTTTGAGAAGAAATTTGTGGCGCGGATGGAGGCACTCACGATCGGTGATCCGTTTGACGAGAAGACGGAGCTTGGACCGCTGGCCACGGCCGATGCGGTGACCACGCTCGACGCCGATGTGCAGAAGACGGTGAAGGCGGGGGCGAAGCTGCTGACGGGCGGACATCCGGTGAAAGGGAAGGGAAATTTCTATGCGCCTACTGTGCTGACCAACATACCGAAAGATTCCCCCGCGTATGGCGAGGAATTTTTTGGTCCCGTGGCGTCGATCTTTCGGGTGAAAGATCAGGATGAAGCGATCCGGATTGCCAATGATGTACGCTTCGGCCTAGGAGCGAGCGCGTGGACGAACGATGATCAGGAACGCGAGCGCTTCATCAACGAACTGGAAGCGGGGATGGTGTTCATCAACAAGATGGTGGCGTCGGATCCGCGGATTCCGTTCGGAGGCGTGAAGCAGTCGGGTCACGGGCGTGAGTTGGGGGCTGTGGGGATTCGGGAGTTTTTGAATGCCAAGACCGTGTGGGTGGCTTAGTTTTAGTCGCGAGTGAGTCAGTAACGGTGCGGTGGCCTATATTTGTGGTCAGTTTACGCGCTGTTGGTGTACGGTTCGGGCTTAGCGGCGCTGGGAGTGATTACCCTGGCGGCTGTCCCCGGGTGGCATGTCACCAAGGGTGACGTTTTATGGTTTGTCTTCGGAGCGTTTATCGGCATGAGTGCGCTTATGGGCCTGGCAGCTCTCGCCGCTCCGTATTTATTGGCCCTGCTAGGAGTTCGTGGCGACGTTCCGCATGGAGAATTGATTGGTTACGCACTATTAGTTATGGGCGCTGAATTGGGCGGAACTGGACTGTTGTTTCTAAAGTCGCGCTTGCGACGACGCGGAAGCAGCCGGCAGCGCTAACTGTTCGCGAGATCGATCCCGAATTTTTCCTGGAGCCTCTTTTCAATCCATGCCTCGGCTTGGGCGACCGAGCGGAAGGTCATGGTCTCCCACCCAACGCGCTCTACGAGGGCTCCCCACATCCGGGCCAAGGCGAAGCCGTGATCTCTGGGAGAGGCGACGGCGAGCAGAACACCGGGCACAGCCATAGTGGCGATGCTGGCATTTTGGGTGACTACGCGGGAGACGTCGGCGTAATCGATGTCCATGGATTCGACGGCGGTGAGGTCGATGAGGGCGTATCGCCATTTACGGATTTCGTCGGGAGTGGCCAGGAAACTGGTGTTGGCGGAGAAAAAATCTTCGATGACCATAGGGCCGCGGCAGTGGTAGATAACGCCCATGGCATCATGCCGCACTTCCACTTCAATTGGCATAGACTTACTTTAATCTATTATGGGCTCTATACCGTCGGGGCCCAGCCCAACCTCAATGGGCAAAGTTACCGTAGCGCTGAAAGCGCGGCGCTACCTAAATCGCGTCCCCCCAAAAATCTTTCTCTCCGAGTTGTAACGATGGATTCAAATCCCGGGCAGACCAGGATCCGGATATTCGGACGGCCTACGGCACGGAAGGACTGATTGTGTCTTCGCCGACGACTTCTTCTTCGGCTAACAAATTTTTCCAGGGGCACTCGTCGGTGGTGAAACGGTGAACGGCGGCTTGCACTTTGTGACTGGTGCCACTCTGGCGGACCCAGACGACGCGGTAGCGGGCCTTCCTGCCAGCGTAGAGGATTCCGACCACGTCGCCGGAGCGAAGTTCGGAATCGAGGCCGGAGAGGAGCGCTCCACTCAGGCTGATTTCGCGGGCGTGAGCTTCCTGGAGGAAGCGATCGCCGCGAGTGTCGACGCCCCAAACCGTGAGGACGATGTCGACATCGGTACGAGGTTCGCGACGGCGGTCTTTGTTTCCCCCGTCGATGGTTCGGAGATTTCCCATAGCTCTTCTTTCACCCTAACGTTGCATCGGTTGCAGGTAAAGATTCGAGGCGGGGAAGGAGGAACGAAGGTAGGCATTCGCTGTTTCGTTTCGGACGTGTTCCGAAATGGGAACGCGAGTGAGCGTGCTCTAGGTCCGGGGTGATACCTTGGTTGATGCCTACTGGCGCACCGTCAAGGCCTTCAGCAAGGCCTGCTGTTTCGCGATGAGGGACTGCACTCCCTGGCGCGCGTAAGCGATCATCTTTGCGAGTTGCTGGTCATCGAACACCTGGTGTTCGGCGGTGGCCTGAATTTCTACCATCTTGCTCCCGGCGGTCATGACGAAGTTCATGTCGACGTCGGCGCGCGAGTCTTCTTCATAGCAGAGGTCGAGCAGGATTTCTCCGTCGACAATGCCAACGCTGACCGCGGCGACAAAATCTTTGAGCGGAACTGAGGTTAGTGTTCCGGCGTCCACCAACTTTTCGAGAGCGAGGCCTAGCGCGACGAAGGCACCGGTGATGGAGGCGGTGCGGGTGCCTCCGTCGGCCTGGATGACATCGCAGTCGATCCAGATGGTGCGTTCGCCGAGGCGGCTGAGATCGGTAACGGCGCGGAGGGAGCGGCCGATCAGGCGCTGGATTTCGTGGGTGCGTCCGCTCTGGCGGCCTTTGGAAAC
The DNA here is from genome assembly GCA_963722365.1 of uncultured Acidobacteriaceae bacterium. GTDB lineage: Bacteria > Acidobacteriota > Terriglobia > Terriglobales > Acidobacteriaceae > Sulfotelmatobacter. The sequence continues at coordinate 178,791 of CAVRLM010000006.1, read as the reverse complement.
TTCGCGGGGGGATCGAGTCAGGGTGGAGCGCGGGAGCATGCTGTATTCGCTGGAAATCCATCCTTTGCCCGAGTTGCGCATGAAGGAGGGAACGGTTTCTTCGATGGAGGCGGTGCAGATGACGCGGGTATTGCCGACTTCGATCAGGACGGAGCCTTCGGCCGTGGTGATGAAATCAGGTGTCAAGACGACGGGGCGAAGTTGGTCGGGAGAGCGGTTATCGGAGCGATAGAACATGCTTCGCGATTGTAAATGAGCTGCGAGCTAAGAGCCATGAGTCCACCAGTTGTCAGCTTGGAGCTGCGAGTTTCGAGACGTCAGCTTTTCAGGCAAAGGCCTCGCTTCGCACGAAGCGCGAGATTGAGGGGTTGGAGAAGTCGTCGTAGAAACCGACTGTCGGATTTGCCGCAATAGCGAAACTAATCGTGCCGAAGCGTTTCCATGGGATCAATCTCAGTGGCGTGGCGAGCAGGGATATAGCTAGCGAAAAACGTCACCGCGATCAGAATGGCTGAAACTAGAACCAAGGTGAGCACATCATGTGGTTTCACGCCGTAGAGGAATTCGGCCAGCAAGGGCGCGGCGGCAAACGATGCGGCCACGCCAATGATCACGCCGAGGAACGAAAGCGTCATGGCCTGCCTCAATACCAGTCGAACCACATGCCGCGGCTGCGCTCCCAATGCCATGCGCAAGCCCAGTTCGTGGCTACGTTCGCCTACCGAGTACGAGATCACTCCATAGATTCCAATCGCGGCGAGGAGCAATGCTACTCCGGCGAAGATGCCCAACAATTGGCTGAGAGAACGCCATTGCCGGGCCGAATTCGCAACCATCTCGTCGACCCTCGTAAATCCAAACACGGGTGAGTCTGGAGCGATGTCAGAAAGGACAGTACGCACTTTCCGGATCAATGCCGGTGAGACCGACTGGGTGCGGATCACAAGGGTTTTGTGAACGCGGCTCTCCGTCCATCCGGGCACAGTGTGCGGGGGCAGTTGCGGGATGTCGACGTAAGCCTCGGGTTCGGACTCCTGCACGAGGCCAAATCGCTTCACGTTTCCCACGACGCCGACGATTTGCCGAGGCCGCTCTTCGGGGGAGGAATCAAAGGTGATCGTTTGGCCGACGGGATCTTGGTTCGGCCAGAACTTTCGCGCCATGGCTTGGTTGATCATCACGCCCGGCGCAGCGGTTTCCGTATCCTGCTCGGTGATGCCGCGGCCTCGCAGAATGGGGATGCCCATCAGCGCGAAGTAACTTGGGCTGACACCTGCCAGCAGAACATTCGGCCGTTCTGCCCGAGGAGGGGCGGCGCGGCCTGCAATGGTAAAGCCGGGGAAAGCTGGCTCGGCCTCTTCGGAGAATGGCAGCCAGTCGACCAACGCGACACCCTCAATGCCGGGCATGCTGCCGACGCGTTCCAGCGCCTGACGGCAGAAAATTCCGACGGACGGGTGAATCACGTTGAGCCCGGTTTTGTCTTGCTGGGTCGCGTCCATGTACTTCTCGCCGGTCAGCCGCACTTCCACTGCGAGAAGATGATCGGGATTAAAGCCCGGGCTGGTGCCGAGGATATGAGTCAGAGTGTTGATCATCAGCCCCGCGCAAATCAGCGACACCAGCGCCATCGCGATTTCGGCAACCACGATGATGTTTCGCGTGCGATGACGAGACCGGGTTGCGGTGCTGCGGCCACCTTCACGCAGGCACTCGTTGACATCGTTTTTCGACGCGCGATACGCAGGGATCAGGCCGAACACAAGGCCGGTGACAACGCAAATGCTTAAGGTAAAGAGCAAGACGCGGCCGTCCACAAGCACGGTCGTGGTTCGCGGGAACAGTCGGGGGGCCAAAACATCAAGAATCTTCACGCCGCCAAACGACAACGCCAGGCCTAACACGCCTCCGAATAACGAAAGGAGAACGTTTTCGGCCAGCAGTTGACCCACTAGTCTTTTCCCGCTGGCGCCCAGTGCAATCCGCACCCCCATTTCTCTTTTCCGTCCCTCGCCCCGAACCAAGAGCAGATTGGCGACGTTGGCACAGGCAATCAGCAGCACAAACCCGACGGCTGCAAAAAGCAGATACAGCGTCTGTTCCCACCATCCAAACAAGCCCTTCTGCAAAGGATCAACTCTGACTCCCATACCTTTGTAGACTTCGGGAAAGACCTGGGCCAGATGAAGCGCCGTCACATTCATCGCTGCCTGAGCCTGTTGAACCGAAATACCTGGCTTCAATTTTGCAACGGCAAGCAGAAATCGGGGATCGTCGAAACCAGAGTCGGCGGGATCTGCCATGCCGTGGATGAAGTAAACCTCGGGGACTCCTGTGCCAAAAAGGTTGAATCCTGGATTCAGAACTGCAAGCACCGTGGTAGGCGCTGTGTCGACGAAGATTCCGCGCCCGAGCACATTCGGGTTGCCGGCGAAGTGGTGTTGCCAGAATTCGTAACTGATTGCGACGCCGTCCAATCCCCGCTTCTCAGTCACGGCGTCCGTGGGGACATTGCCCAGGAAAGTTTTGATACCCAGCAGGGAAAATAGCCGCACACTGACGTGTTGCACACCGACGCGTTCGGCAGAGCCCGCGCCCGACATCGCCACCATGTCCGGGCCCGACACAGACTCGATTTGCTCAAATACCTGGTTGTCGGCTCTCCAATGGGCTACGTCGGTGCCGGAGACGGGTTCGCGCTCATGCCCAAACCCGGGAAAGCGATTAAACAGAGCTACGAGCCGGTCTTGGTCGGGATAAGGCAGGGGACGCAGAAGAAGTGCGTCGATGGCGCTAAAAATCGTGGAGGTCCCGCCGATTCCGACGGCTAGGGTCAAAACGGCCACGATCGTAAAAACCGGACTCTTGGACAGTCCACGAGTCGCGTAGCGAAGGTCCTGCCCCAGGGCGTCGATCCAACCCCCTCTGTACAAGTTGCGGACCATGCCAGAGTGTAACTCGCCTCAATGACGCCAGAGTAGGTTTCAGATGAAGTAGCGTCCGAACCTGAATCCGGATTGGCAGTTGTAGCGGTGAGAGCCTTCTGCGTCTGTAGATACGGCCTCACAGTCGTCGGACGCATTTACTGTCCGACTTGGAGTTGGGACGCGAGTTGATTTACGGCGGTGACGTCGTAAAAGGATGACAAGTCTGCGTGGCCCGCGAGCGTGTCGCGGTCTTTCCCGTCGACGAGGATCTTCACTTTCAAAATGCCAGGCGTGTTGGCGGAGATGGTGTGGATGAGGGATGCCACCGTGAGTTCTTCGACGAGAACACCGGAGCGGTGAGTATCGGCGAAGGCGGCGTTGAGATCGATGACGGCGACGCCGGGGTCAACGAGGAAAACGCTGCGGACCTCAGAGCCGACGCCGAGAACGTGGGGCGAAGATTTGTCGAGGTAGTGAGAGACCAGAGTGCGCAGCAGTTCTTCGGCGCGCTGCTGACGTCCGGAGGGCAGGGGGATCTGGGCCGACTCGGGGCGCAGGCTGCCATCTTCATCGTGAGCAACAAAGAGCGTGACCTGTTCGGTTGGTCCGGCGACTGGCGGTGCGAGAGGGCGGGTATCGACCGGGCCGACGGGAGTCGAGACTGCCGTTTTGCGCATGTGCCATGCGTACGTACTCAAGGCGAGGGCAGCGACGAGGAGCACCGAAACCGCGATGACCAACTGGCGTTGGATCATAGGGTGAACCTCGCGGACTGTCTTTGGGCAATGCTCGATCTGACGGCTTTGCCGTTAAGGTTAGGGTTGCCGTCGAGCTTCGCTCGACCGGACAGCCGAGGGCGGCTGTCCCCACACTCCGATCGTATGGACTTCATTGCGCGGCTCCCAGTTGATCGCGAGTGGCGGCGACGGCGGTCGCGACAGCGCTAGTGACTAGCTGCTGGTAGTCGGGCGCAGTGAGTTGCGAGGGGTCGGAACCTTGAGGCGCGACCTCGACAGCGATGGCCGGTCCAGTCACGTTGTTCAGGGGGCGCAAGGGAGCGGCGAGAACGCGAACGGGGATCTGTCGCTTTTGCAATTCGGCGGCGACCGCCGCGGCTGTGCTTTGGCTGAAGGGTAGCGAGGAATGCTGAGCGGTCGTCCAGGCGCGGAAGGTTCCGCGGTCGTCGCCGCCGAAGGGAAGCATCGCGGTGTAGACGCGCACCCCATGTCCGTTGGAGGAAGCGTGCAGGGCAATGTAGATGGCGGCGTGGCCTGCGTTCGCGAAGATGGCGCGCTGGTCGACGGAGAGATTGGCATCGGAGTCGCGCAATACCAGGGTAGGAATGCCACGGCTTTCCAGTTCCTGGCGCAGGCTGCGTGCGAGGGCGACGACAACATCCTTTTCCATCAACGTGTTGGTTAGGGTCTCTCCATGGTCGTTGCCGCCATGACTTGCATCGACGACCGCGAAGTACCGGCGGGCCGGCGGAAGCGGAGCGGGCGCTGGACTCGGGGTGATCGGCGTGGGCTGCTGCGACGTGGGAGGCGTTCCGGCCGGTGTGGAATTCGCGCTTTGTGCAGCCGCGGAAGTGGGCGCGATGGTCACAGTCCGTCCGTCGTTGCTGAAACTCGCGATGACCGGGATGGAGGCATTCACTGTGACAACGGCTGCGCCGTTACTCTCGCTGTAGATGGCCGATGGGATCGCCTTGTTCCCGAAAGTAAGAGTGGGTGAGGCAGGGGCGACCAGCGGCTCGCGTGCGAAGGTCATACGCAACGCGCCCGGCTCGGTGGCGATGGTCGGATTGACGGGGGCAGTGAAGTGGAAGACGAGACGTGGCGGATTGTCGCCGGAAAGAGAAGCGGTGAAATGGGTGGCGACGCTGCCGATGAAGAGGCGTCCAGAATCTTCGTGCAGCGTGACGGGGCCGCCTAAGAAACGAGGCAGCAAGGAAGGCAGAGCGGCGACCGGAACGAGCCCGCGATTGTTTTCGACAAAGAATTTAGCGATGAGATCGGCATCGCGCCCCTGCACGCGGGCGCGCGTCTTGCCGACCTGGAATTCGCCATCTACGTTGTTGTAATGCAAGCGCCAGCGCTGGCCCTCGGATTTGGCGTTCACTTTTCCTAGCGGTTCGAGGATTTCTAGCAGACCGACGTAATCACGGCTGTCGCGTTGCACGATGGGTAGAGAGTAGTTGGCCGCGACGGAATAGACCGCGAGATGTTTTTCGGCGGGAGCGCCCCGCAGAAGAATAGCGCTCACAAAAATCGCGCAGACGATCATCGACCCACCATTCGCGATGATGCGAGCGTGTAGCGCCGGCGAGACGTCAGCGGCCCGGGCGGGATGGCTAATCCAGCGCATAGGCAGTTAATCCACTCAGTAGCTTGGGATAGAAGTCGGTCGACTTCTGAGGCATGACTTCTCCGGCGAAGGCCACGTCTCGTACCTGGGGCACGGGACAGGCGTTCATCAGGAATGCGATGTTGGCTGCGCCTTTGCGAACTTGGTCGAGAGCTTCAGAGGCGTCGCGAAGGTAAGAGAGATTTTGCTGGTTGCGAATGGATTCTTCCGAGAGCTTCAGCACGCCTTCGAGGAGGACTTTGTGCAGTTGTACGACGTCAAGCGCGCGCTGGCGGGACGAGAGGCTCGTCAGGAATTGAGATCCGGCCGCCTTCGGAGAATGCAAAAGGAGAGCGCGGTTGGCGGTGACCGCTAGCAACGCCGTTCCTGCGCGGCCGCGATCAGCCAAGAGCGCAGTAGCTTTAGCAGCATCGAGGGCGGCGGGATCAACATCTTCGATCTCGAAAAACGCGCGGCTCGCGTTCTGGAAATCGTCGACGGAAAACGAAGTTAGAGAATGTACGACGCGATGGGTCGGAAGCACGAGGAGTCCGGGATCGGTCATGTTGACCAGCGTCATCATGACGAATTCGTAGGGAGCTTGCGGATTGGGGGGCGCACCAGCGGCCGCTCGGCACTCATTGCGGTAGTTGAGTGCGGTTTCATAGCGGTGGTGGCCGTCCGCGATGACCAACTTCTTGTCCCGCATCTTGTGCTGGACCGAGGCGATTACAGCGGGATCGGAGATTTGCCAGACGCGGTGGGCGACTCCGTATTCGTCGGCGACGTCAATGGTTGGTTTGGCTCCGGGTTTGGGAGTGAGAAGAGAGTCGATTTCACCGGAATCCTCGTACAACAAAAACAATTGTTCATAGTGAGCGCGGGTGGCACGAAGCAGGTCGAGACGATCGGCCTTCGGCTTGGACAGAGTCTGCTCGTGGCGATAGACGACCTTGGTGGAATAGTCCTCGACGCGGCCTAAAGCGATGAATCCGCGGCGCTCAAATTTGGCACCAGAAGGGGCTGTAAAAGCCTGGAAGTAGGCGTAAATTGAAGGTGAGGCGTCGCGCTGTAGGACGCCTTCCGAGCGCCACTGGCGGGCGAAACCGGCTGCACGGGTGTAGACATTGTTTGCAGCATCTTCCGGTTCGCGCTTGCCAAGAATGATGCGCACCAAATTGTACGGGCTGGCGGTGTAGTACCGCTCCTGCATTGCAGGCGTGATTTTGTCATAGGGTTGGGTGACCACCTGATCGGCGGAAACACGTTGCAAGTCGTAACGGAGGGCACGAAACGGATGTATGTCAGCCATGGGAAACTTTTGATTGTAACAAGATAGGGCAGTGACCGGGCCGCCTGTAGAAGTCCCGGATTGAAGTTGCGAGTTGGAGACGCAGGCAACCTCTTTTCGTCTGCCGACAACCAAAATGCGGTTTCGGGATTTGTCTCCGAATTTTGACAAAAAGCCTGCGCCACGGGGCAAAAGCTGTGCTAACATCCAGCCCCACTGAGGTTTTTATGGCCCGCCTTTATGAAGGGCGCTGGTCATCTCACCCGATGGCCCTAGTTCGAAGTGGCTGTCAGGTTCTCCCCTGGGACCCGACTCCAGCCCACCTGCGCAAATTCTTCTCCAACATCCATCTGGGGCTTTCCGCCTTGAGCATCGTTATCGCCTTGGCGAGTTGGTGTGTTCCAAGCTTCGGACAGACCGATGTGAACGACGTGCACGTTCAGCCGCGGGAAGTGGAAAAGCCAGCCGAGCCTGCCAAACCGGATCTTGTGGCCTCGACGACGGGAATGAGTGCGCATGTGCGTCCGCTGAAGGTGGACGTGGATCTAGTGCTGGTTCCGGTCACGATCACTGATCCGATGAACCGGCTGGTGACGGGATTGGACAAAGAAAATTTCCAGCTCTTTGAGGGGAATGCGTCGCAGCAGATTCGGACCTTTTCCAGCGAGGATGCGCCGGTATCGTTGGGCGTGATTTTTGACTCCAGCGGAAGCATGAGCAGCAAGATGGACCGCGCGAAAGATGCAGTGATCGAGTTCTTCAAGACCGCGAATCCGCAGGACGAGTTCTTCATGATCACCTTTTCGGATGAACCCGAGGCGGTGAGCGACTTTACCAGTTCGGTGGATGAGATTCAGAACAAACTGGTGTTCGCCGTGCCCAAGCATCGGACGGCGTTGCTGGACGCGATTTACATGGGCATAAGCAAGATGCGGCAAGCCAAGTACGCGAAGAAGGCTCTGCTGATCATCTCCGATGGCGGCGATAATCATAGCCGTTATACCGAGGGCGAGATCAAGGCACTGGTGAAGGAAGCGGATGTAATGATCTACGCGATCGGCATCTACGATCGCTACGCGTCTGCGACAGAAGAACGCCTGGGGCCCCAACTGCTGAGCGACATTACGGAACTGACCGGAGGGCGGGCCTTCACCATTGATAATCCCAACGACCTCGGGGATGTGGCTACCAAGATTGGTGTCGAACTGCGCAATCAATATGTCCTGGGCTACCGTCCAACGAAAATCACGCGGGATGGCAAATGGCGTAAGATAAAAGTCAAGCTGCTGCCACCGAAAGGATTGCCGCCTCTACGGGTGTATGCCAGGACGGGATATTACGCGCCTCAGGAATAGGGCCGCGAGGGTTCTTCTCTTCATGTTGGTGACCTGGGCCGTGCCGCATTTGGCGGCACCCATCTGGTCGCAAGCGGCCCCGGCTCAGGACCCAAGCAAGCCCAGCGCACCTCCCGCTCAAACACCTTCCGCCCAAACACCTTCCGCCCAAGCAGCTCCTACGCAGGCACCTCCCGCTACAGCATCGCCTGCGCCGCAGACGGACGCCAAGGGCGCATCACCGCCGCAAGATAAGCCGGCGCAAGACAAGAAAGACCGGGATATAAACGACCAGGGAGTTTTCGTCTTCCGCAAAGACGTGGACGAAGTCTTGCTGCACGCCTCGGTCGTGGATGACAAGCAGCACATCATCACGACGCTGGATCGTAGCGCGTTCACCGTGTTTGAAGACGGAAAGCCGCAGAATATTATCTCGTTCCACAATGTGGACATCCCGGTTGCGATGGGAATTGTGATCGACAATTCGGGGTCGATGCGGGAGAAGCGGAATAAGGTGAATCAGGCTGCCCTGAACCTGGTGAGGTCGAGCAATCCGAAGGACGAGGTGTTTGTCGTGAATTTTAACGACGAGTATTACCTCGATCAGGATTTCACGAACAACCTGCTGAAGCTGAAGGAAGCTCTGGAAAAGATCGATGCGCGTGGCGGGACGGCGCTTTATGACGCAGTTGTGGCCTCAGCCGAGCATCTGAAAAAGTTTGCGCGCCTTGAAAAGAAAGTTTTGTTCGTCGTTACTGATGGCGAGGATAACGCCAGCAACGAGACGCTGGAGCAGGCCATCAAGCACTTGCAGGAAGAAAACGGGCCGTCGGTCTATGCCATCGGAATCCTGGGGGATGAAGAACATCCGAAGAGGGCGAGGAAGGCGCTGGATGTGATCGCGCAACGCACCGGCGGGATTGCGTTCTTTCCGAAGACGCTGGATGAAGTGGACGAGATCAGCCGGACTGTGGCGCGCGACATTCGGAATCAGTACGCCATTGGGTATCGACCGACGAATCCACGGGGGAATGGCGGGTTCCGTCAGATTCGGGTCGAGGCCAAGGCCAAGGGGCACGGGAAGATGGTGGTGCGCACCAAGAGCGGGTATTATGCGGGCGTGCAGCCTTCGGCGGGGGCCGGCAAGTAGGCTCGACACAACTCGCTTCAACTAAGCCTTCAACTTGTTAGATTGTGGTTCGAGAGACGTTGCGAGCAACGTCTCTGCGAATCATTTCGCTTCGTCCAGTTGCTTTGCGGCTGATTCGATCAGGGACGATTCTTCTTCCAGAGCTTTTGCCACCCTTATAATTTCCTGATCGGCCTCGGCGTAGTGCTTCTGCTCGATGCCTTCCCGCACACTGGGAACGGTCTTCACCTCGTATCCGCTGTAGATTCCCGGAGCGTAAAGCATGTGCTTATACCATGGGCGGCGGGGGAGGCCGTCTTCGTTGGTCAACTTTCGTTCGCTTTCCAAGAGTTGATGGTTCAGGGTGCGCAGCGATTCTGTCTGACTGTCGCTCAGGGTCGATTGCCGCGCCGATAGCGCCTTGCGATAATGCTCGGCGCTTTTGGCCAACGACTCCGCAGCGTTTTGCATGGGCGCGAAGTTGAGGTGCGGAGGAATTTCTTCTCGTGTAGGCGCGACTGTCGGACGGCGGGGATCGAGCGTCGCTTTGAAGACGCCTTCGTCGAGTTCCTGGTTGCGCTCGCGAATTTCTTCCTGCTTGTCAGCCAGTAGCTTCTCCAAATCCTTTGTGTATTTCTGAATCGTGTCGGCAAAATCGATGAAGTCCAACGGGAGGATCTCGGCGTCGGCAAGGCGCATCACGGAAGTGCCGACGGTTTGCGAGAGAGCGCGGCCGTAAATGAAATCGTAGTCGGAGAAGTGTGTGTACCAGTAGAAGTCATCGTAAATCGAATGATAAATGCCTTGTTCGTCTTCGCCGGAATATCCCAGATCGAGCGTAGCGACGCCGAGGTGGTCGAGAAATCCGGTGAAGTCAGTGCCCGAACCTAACGCATTGATGCGCAGATCAGGGCGCTGGCGAAGTTCTTTTCGGTCGTCGGCGGATTTGGCTTCGGCGATTTTCGAGAGTTGCAAGCGCTGCCAGACGGTGAGCTTGGTCTCGGGGTCTTCGATATCACGGGCGACGCCGTTGATGAATTGTTCCAGCGTGTGGGAACCGCCCATGGAGAGCAGGCCACGATCGTTGCCGTCAGTGTTGATGTAGACGGCGGCGTGCTGGCGCAACTCATCGGCATGGGCTTCGACCCATTCGGTAGATCCGAGAAGCATGGGTTCTTCGCCGTCCCACGCTGCGTAGATGATAGTTCGGCGCGGTTTCCAGCCTTGCTTAAGCAGCATGCCCAGAGCACGGGCTTCTTCCAGTAACGGAGCCTGGCCAGAGACGGGATCTTCGGCGCCGTTGACCCAGGCGTCGTGATGATTGCCGCGGACAATCCACTCGTCGGGGGCGACACTGCCGGGAATTTTGGCGATCACGTCGTTGACTGGTTTGGTGTCCCAGTTGAACTCGAGTTTCAGATGAACCTTCGCAGGGCCTGGACCGACGTGATAAGGGATGGGCAGGCTGCCGCGCCACTCGTCCGGCGCCATCGGGCCTTTGAGCGCAGCCAGTAAGGGCTGCGCATCTCCATAAGAGATCGGCAGAACTGGAATCTTGGTGAGACTCTTTGCTTCCTTCAGCGACAGCCGCTTCGCCCCGGGTGTGGCACCAATGCCAGGCGTGAGCGGATCGCCGGGACTGGCGGAGGCGAAATCCATGACGCTGCCGCGCTGCACGCCGTCAGGATTGCGCATGGGGCCCTGTGGGAAAACGACGTCACGGGTGTAGCCGTCGTCTTTTGGTTCTGAATAGATGAGGCATCCGATTGCGCCGTGCTCAGCCGCGACCTTGGGCTTCACACCGCGCCAGGACTGATAGTACTTCGCAATCACGATCGCGCCCTTGACTGAGATTCCAAGGCGATCAAGTTTTTCGTAGTCTTCGGGGAGCCCGTAGTTCACGAAGACCAGAGGAGCAGTGACGTCGCCGTCGATGGAGTAGGCGTTGTAGGTGGGAAGCTGCTCCGACTTTTGGTTTGAGGTTGGATCGACGGCCAGAGCGGGCTCTTCGAGCTTCGCGGTGAACTTGGCGGGTTCGACCATTTCGAGCAAGCGGACCTTGGGCGTGGGGAAGAGAACGTCGAAGGTCTCGATGTGGGCGTCGAGTCCCCATTCCTTGAAGCGGGCGAGAATCCATTCGGCATTGTCTTTGTCGTAGGGCGAGCCGACGTGGTGAGGGCGCGCGCTCATGCGGCGCATGTACTCTTTCAAATTGGCGGGATCGGGGATCGCGCGAAACCTCGCTTCCCATTCGCGCTCGGCCTGGCTCGTATTGGGCGCATAGCCTACGAGGGGAGCCTGATCGGCGCTGAATGCCACAGAGGGGATCATCAGATTCAAGATCAAGAGCAGTGCGGCGAAGCGTCGCATTCAAATCCTTTCCTGTCTGGGATGGGGAGTAATTATAGCCTGAGGTCGGAGTGTTCCTGAACGTACCGTCCCTCAGAGAGAGACGGATCTTGCGAAAACACCTGTTGGATGCGTCCACGCGCGAGATCCCTCGCCCGGCTGGAAAACGCCGGACTTCGGGATGACGCCTTCCATAAGGGGGCGGGATCTCAGAGCTCGCGTGCACCCGGCAATTGACGATCGTGCGGGCTCTTCCGTAACCTGTAAGGTGACTTCAAAAACTTCTGAAATGTCCCGCCTGCGCGTTGCCGACGACATTACCCAACTGGTCGGCGAAACTCCGATGTTGCAGTTGAAGCGGCTGGTGCCGGCTGGATCGGCAGATGTATTCGCCAAACTGGAGTATTTGAATCCGGGCGGGAGCGTGAAAGACCGTGCGGCCATCGGCATTATTCGGCGGGCCGAGCAGGAAGGGAGGCTTGCGCCCGGTGGCACGATTGTTGAGGCGACCGCGGGAAATACTGGGATTGGACTGGCGCTGATTGGCGTGAACCGCGGTTACAAAGTGCGGCTGTTTGTGCCCGACCGATTTTCGGAGGAGAAGGTCAAGATTATGCGGGCGCTGGGTGCGGAGGTGGTCCGAACTCCGGACGCGGAGGGGATGCAGGGAGCGATTCGACAGGCGAAAGAGTTAGTCGCAACCGATCCCAAGGCATTTATGGCCGGGCAGTTTGAGAATCAAGCCAATCCTGACTATCACTACGAGACCACCGCTCGCGAGATTTTTGAACAGATGGACGGAAGGGTCGATGCCGTGGTGCTCGGCTGCGGCACCTCGGGCACATTTTCGGGAATCGCCCGCTACCTGAAAGAGAAGTCACCGCAAGTGCTGGCGTATGCGGTGGAGACCCAAGGGTCAATCCTGGGCGGGGGGAAGCCCGGGCCACACAAGGTGGAAGGAATTGGGGCCAGCTTCATTCCCAAGACGTTTGACCGCTCGGTGTGCGATGAAGTGATGATGGTAATGGATGATGAGGCTTTTGGCATGGTGAAGACACTGGCAGCGCAGGAAGGCGTGCTGGCGGGCTCGAGCGGCGGTGCAGCAGTTTTCGCGGCGTTAAAGGTCGCGAAAAAGTTGGGATCCGGGAAGCGGATTGTGACGATTGTTCCAGATTCCGCAGAGCGGTATTTATCGAAGAAGATTTTTGAAGGTGGCCTCTAGCGTTACGGAAGTCAGGGCTGCGGATCTCGCGGATATTTCACACTCATGAAAAAAACGAAAGAACCAGGTTTTGCCACGCGCGCCATTCATGCAGGACAGCAGCCGGATCCATTGACTGGCGCGGTTACGGTGCCGATATATCCGACCTCGACTTATGTGCAGCAGGGAATCGGCGAGCATAAAGGATATGAGTATTCGCGCGTGTCGAATCCGACGCGTACGCGCTTGGAAGAGAACCTGACGTCGCTTGAGGGTGGTGTTGCTGCGCGCGTGTTTGGTAGCGGCATGGCTGCGATTAACGCGATTGTGAGCATGCTGAGGTCCGGCGATCACGTGGTCTGTGGAAATGATCTGTATGGCGGAACGCCGCGACTGTTCAATCAGGTAATGGCCGGTTTCGGGCTGGGGTTTTCTTACGTCGATACTTCTGAGGCGCAGAATGTGGAGCGGGCCATCCGGAAGAATACACGGATGGTGTACGTGGAGACGCCGACGAATCCGTTGATGCGGCTGAGTGATTTGGCCGCCATCAGCCAGATTTGCCGACGTAAGAAAGTGGCGCTGGTTGTCGACAACACATTCATGTCTCCTTATTTTCAGCAGCCGTTGGCACTGGGCGCGGATATGGTCGTGCACTCGACCACGAAATTTCTGAACGGGCACAGCGACGGGCTCGGTGGCGTGGTGGTATGCGCCAAGCAGGAGGATGCCGACAAACTTGCGTTTCTGCAGAAGGCGGCAGGAGCGATTCTGTCTCCTTTCGAATGCTGGCTGGTGCTGCGGGGAGTGAAGACGCTGGCGGCGCGGATGGAGATTCACGACCGCAGCGGGCGTATCGTGGCAGATTTTCTGTCGAAGCACAAAAAGGTGAAAGCTGTGTTTTATCCCGGGTTGCCGAATCATCCGCAGCATGCGCTGGCACGGCGGCAGATGAGCGGGTTTGGTTCGATGATAACGTTTGAAACCGGCTCCCTGAAGAATGCGAACACCATGCTCAAGAAGGTTCGTGTGTGCTCGCTGGGTGAATCGCTTGGCGGGGTCGAGACGCTCATTTCTCATCCCGCGACCATGACTCATGCGGCGCTGGGCGTGAAGGGGCGCAAGGCGATTGGGATCACCGATGGCCTAGTGCGGATTTCTGTGGGGATCGAAGATGTGGACGACATTCTCGATGATCTGGATTCGGCATTGAACTCGATCTAAGGACGATACCTTCCTCTCCGTTCGCGGTTTTTCAACCATAGAGGGCACGGGGCTTCCACAGGGTCAGGAGTCAGAATCGCCCTCTTTCACCAGCGAATACGCGAGCCACTGCATATACTCCAAACTTCCGTCCTCGATGCTGATTGCGACGCACTCAGGCAGTTCGTAGGAATGCAGCGCTCGAATGGCGTCGCGAACTTCCGGAAAGCGGTCGGCACTCGTCTTGATCAACAACAGCCATTCGCGTCCGGTCTCTACTTTTTTCTGCCAGCGGTAGATCGATTCGATCCGTGGAACGATGTTGACGCAGGCCGCGAGACCGCGGTCGACGAGAGCGTGGGCGATCTTGCGGGCCTCGTCTTCGGAGCCTGCAGTGGACAGGACGATTCGTTTGTCAGTCATATAAAATCAGCCGTCAGCTCTCGGTCATCGGCTTCTTGACGGAGAGAGTAGCACTCGTTGCCACGGAATGGGGTCGAATATGTTAACGCAAATCAAATTTGGTACATCGGGATGGCGGGCGGTGATGGCGGAGGAGTTCACATTTGCCAACGTAAAGCGCGCCGTGGGTGGGATTGCCCGCTACGTGGCGTCGCAAAAACCCAAGGGAGCGCGGGTGATTGTGGGCCGCGATCCGCGGTTTTTGGGCGAAACCTTCTGCTCGATGGCGGCGGAGGTTCTCTCGGCGCAGGGGATCGCACCGCTGGTGGTGGCTGAACCCGCACCTACTCCAGCCTTTGCGCACGCAGTGATTGAGAACAAGGCTGATGGGGTTATCAATTTTACGGCCTCGCACAATCCTCCGGAGTACAACGGAATCAAGTTTTCGACGCCTGATGGGTGTCCGGCCTTACCGGAAGTTACGAAGAAGATCGAAGCGGAGATTGTCGCGGGGGATAACGCGTCGCCTGCCGAGGCCGGCGTCAATGCTGCGACTCAGGGATCGCTCGATCCGAAGCCCGGATACTTGAAACGTCTGGCGGAGGTTATCGACCTGGAAGTCATTCGGAAAGCCAACCTGCGAGTGGCTTTTGATCCCATGTGGGGCGCGGCGCGCGGGTACTCGGACGAACTGTTGCGGAGTGGGGGCGTGCAGGTGGCTACGGTGCACGATTACCGGGACGTGTTGTTCGGGGGACACGCTCCCGAGCCAGACGATCACTTGCTCGAAGCGTTACGAAAACAAATGCGCGAAATGGGAGCGCAAATCGGAATTGCCACCGACGGCGACGCCGACCGCTTCGGCATTGTCGATTCTGACGGAACATTTCTGCAGCCTAACTACGTGATTGCGATTTTGTTTGATTACCTGGTCGAAAGCCGGGGCTGGAAGAATGGTGTGGCCAAATCGGTGGCGACCACCAATCTGATCAACGCGTTAGCCAAGCGGCACGGGGTGGAACTGCATGAGACTCCGGTGGGTTTCAAGTACATTGGCGAACTGATAATGAAAGATAAGATTGCGATTGGCGGAGAGGAGAGTGCCGGACTGTCGATTCGTCATCACGTTCCCGAGAAGGATGGGCTGCTGGCGGGGCTTCTGTGCTGTGAAGCGGTGGCACGCCGGGGAAAGTCGCTGGGCGAACAATTAAAGGTCTTGTGTAACCAAGTTGGTTCCTTCTATCCGGAACGGCAGAACTTCCGCTTGACGGCTGAGGTGAAAGCCAAGTTCACTGAGAAGTTGAAGTCTGATCCGACGGATTTCTGCGGGCACGCGGTGAGCGAGGTGGTGCGCACCGACGGATTGAAGCTGGTGTTCAGCGACGGATCCTGGGTCTGCTACCGGTTGTCGGGAACGGAGCCGGTGGTGCGCGTGTACACGGAAGCGCGCAGTGAAGAAGGATTAAAAAAACTGAGTACTGCAGGCAAGCATTGGATTTTCGAGTAAGACAGTTTGCAGAAGGAATCGATGGCAAAGCCTTTTTCTAGGATTGCGAAATTCTCGCGGCCGGCTGAGAGCTTGCGAGTGATGGTGGATCGCGCGCCACAGGCGGAAGCATTCGCCGCTTCCTGGATTGAGCGGATTCGGCCGACCACGACCCGCATTTACTCACTACGTCGCCGCATTGCGACCGTAGTCGTGACGGTGTCGGCGGCGGCACTGTTTGTACACGTTATGTTCGGAGCAAATGGCATGATTGTCTACAAACAGAAACGTGCCGACTATGAGGCGTTGCGAAAACAAATTGTGCAGGTGCAGCAGGAGAACGATTGCTACA
This sequence comes from uncultured Acidobacteriaceae bacterium, assembly GCA_963722365.1. Lineage (GTDB taxonomy): Bacteria > Acidobacteriota > Terriglobia > Terriglobales > Acidobacteriaceae > Sulfotelmatobacter. Next base: position 162,771 of record CAVRLM010000006.1, on the reverse strand, counting down.
CGCAGCAAATCCAAGGCTTGAAGAGCGACCAGAAATCGATTGAGAAAGAAGCGCGCGAGCAACTGGGGTACGCTAAGCCGGGTGAGTATGTGTATGTGGCGCCGGCACCGGCGAAGACGGCGCCGCCAGTGAATCACTCCGCGAGAAAATAAGCCTCTCCATTTTCCTTTGGTGCAACTTCCCGCAACAGGCGTTACCAAGCACTGACAATCCGCAGCTTACTCTGTGGTATATTTCCGGTGCTTCAGTTCAATCGAACGGGGATTGGCCGTTCCCGACCGGGACGATCCGATCTTCGACATGTTGTGGACTTGCGGTGTGGGGCCGCAATTTGAATTACCAAAGGAGAAGAACGGCCATGAGAAAAATTCTATTGATTTGCCTTGCGTTAAGTTTTGTATTCGCCCTGTCGGCGATGGCGTTCGATGACATGGGGAAGAGCACGACGGTCAACGGCTGGATCACTGACGCGAAGTGCGGCGCCAAGGGCGCGAATGCGGGTGGTGAGGCTTGTACGAAGAAGTGTGTGGCCGGCGGCGAGAAGATGGTTATCGTTACCGACGGTGACCAGAAGGTGCTCGCGGTCGACAACCAGGACGCGCTGAAAGGGCATGAGGGCCATCACGTCACCGTGACCGGCACAATGTCGAAGGACGCGATGCATGTGTCCAGCGTCAAGATGATGTGATTGGTTTTACAACTCAAACAGATTGAGGGGCGGCTAAGGCCGCCCTTTCTTCTTGGTTCTCAGTCTTGTCGAATAATGGTGAGAGAGACGCTGCAAGCAACGTCTCTACGATTAGCGCACTACGCCTTCCAGCGGCGAGCTGGCTGTGGCGTATAACTTTCTTGGCATCCTGCCTGAAAGATAGGCTTGGCGTCCGGCTATCACTGCGTGATGCATGGCTTCGGCCATGAGTACGGGATCCTGGGCACTGGCGATGCCGGTGTTCATGAGAACAGCGTCGGCGCCGAGTTCCATTGCGATGGCGGCGTCGGAGGCAGTACCGACTCCCGCGTCTACGATCAGAGGCACGCCCGTGATCATTTCCCGCAGGATGCGGATGTGGGCCTGGTTTTGAATTCCCATGCCGCTCCCGATGGGAGCGCCCAGAGGCATGATCGTGGCGGCTCCTGCATCGATCAGTCGCTTCGCAAAAACGATGTCGTCTGACGTATAGGGAAGCACGGTAAAGCCTTCTTTCACCAGCACGCGCGTAGCTTCCAGAGTTGCCTGAACATCAGGATATAGCGTGGCCTGATCACCGATCACTTCTAACTTGACCCAATCGGAAAGGCCGACTTCGCGGCCAAGGCGTGCGGCGCGAATGGCCTCGTCTGCCGTGTAGCAGCCGGCAGTGTTGGGCAACAGAAAATATTTCTTGGCATCGATGTAGTCGAGCAGGGACTCCTTACTGCGATCGAGATTGACGCGGCGCACGGCGACAGTCACCATTTCAGCGCCGCTGGCTTCGAGGGCGCGAGCCGTTTCCTGGAAGGATTTATATTTTCCCGTGCCCACGATGAGGCGCGAGCGGAAGGAGCGTCCGGCAATGATCAATGAGTCCGACATGCAACTATTGTAGCGCTGTCATTGCGGGGCTTGAAGGACCTCGATCTGGAGGCGAGACAGGCACCGCCCCGACTCCGAGGCGGCTTTGGGACAGCCAACGGTACGTCGCCTCTACGACTGCGTTACTGTCGCTTCGGCGTGCGCATACAGATCATCGATCTGGCGGCGGTAGCGGTCTTCGATTACTTTCCGTCGCAGCTTCATAGTCGGCGTCATGGCGCCGTTCTCGGGAGTAAATTCTTCAGCCACCACGAGAACACGTTTCATCTTTTCAAAGCGGGCGAGGTTGCCATTTACGCCCTCGACGATGCCTTCGTAGAGAGCTTGCACCCTTGGGTTCGCAACCAGGTCAGCGCGCGAGGTGAAGGGGAGATTGTTTTCCTGCGCCCATGTTTCAAGCGCAACAAAGTTGGGGGACACGAGAACCGTGGGAAACTTGCGGCGGTCGCCGAGGATGGCCGCGATTCCTACTAGAGGATTCAGCTTTAGAGAATTCTCGATGGGCTGCGGCGCAATGAACTTTCCCCCGGACGTCTTGATGAGATCCTTTTTGCGATCCGTGACGGAGAGATATCCATCGGCATCGATGTTGCCGATGTCGCCCGTCTTGAACCAGCCATCGACTAAAGCTGCCTTGGTTTCTTCGGGCCGATTCCAATAGCCCTGGAACACGGACGGGCCGCGAACCAGGATTTCGCCATCTTCGGCGATGCGGACTTCGAGATTGGGAAGAGTTTTTCCGACGGTTCCAATGCGGTGATTGAGTGGTGTGTTTACGGCAATGACGGGCGAGGTCTCCGTAAGCCCGTAGCCTTCGTGAATGCGGATGCCGGCGTCGGCGTACCACTCCGCCAATTCGCGTCCAAGCGGCGCTCCACCAGAGATAAAGGTCTCGACCTTTCCGCCCATGCCTTGCCGAATCTTGGAAAAGACGAGCTTGTTGGCCAACTTCCAACTACGCGATGTCGGAGTCCTTCCCGCAAGAATTTCAGGTTTGTTGTGCTTTCCGACAGAGAGGGCCCATTCGAAGATGGCGCGTTTGGGTTGTCCTTTGGCCTTCTGCGCCGCCTGCGCATAGATCTTTTCGTAGACGCGAGGCACCGCCACAAACACCGACGGCTGAACCTCCATAAGGCTTGCAGGCAAGCGGTCAAGGAAGGGGCAATAGGCCAACGTGACGCCGTGATAGAGCATGGCGAAGTCCACGTGGCGGGCAGTGATGTGGCACAGGGGCAGAAACGAAATGCTGATCAACCCGGGCCGCATGTTGAAACCCAATAGGGAACATTGAATGTTGGAAGCGATGTTGCTGTGAGTGAGCATCGCTCCCTTGGAAGTTCCGGTCGTGCCCGAGGTGTAGACGATGGTAGCCAGATCATGGGGACCGATGGAGCGCGCTTTGGCTTCGATTTCAGGGCCAAGATCCTCAGGGCCTTGTAGCGTGATCTGGTTCATGGTCACGCATTTTCCCGCGAAAGGAGCGAGATCTCCATTGAACTCGACGGGATCCATGACCACGATCTTCTCGATCTGGGTTTGCGGGAGGATGGAGAGGATCTTGTGCAATTGCTGGTCGGAAGACAGGAAGATGGTGCGGCATGCTGAATCATTGAGGACGAAGGCCGTTTGTTCTGCAGTGAGGGTCGTGTACAGGGGGACGGTGACCGCTCCTAGCAGCAGGCTGGCAATATCAGCCATAGGCCATTCCGGACGATTTTCGCTGAGAATGGCGATGCGATCGCCCGGCCGAATACCCCACGCTTGGAGTGCCCGAGCAGTGCGGGCTACACTTCGACCAAAGTCGCGAGACGTGATCGGAAGCCACTTTCCCGCCTCGCGGTAGAGCAACATGCGGTCCAGATTGCGTTCGACCGCGGCGAAGAAAATGTCGTTCAGCGTAGTGATGCTCATTGCGTCTTTCGGGGCCCTGATGGTGGAGACCATGATTGACACCTATGCGCACTGGCTCCGACAAAACTTTACTGGTTTGCCGGTGGTTTGAGCAATGCGTATGGTCACACCTTGATACTCTGGGGTTTACCGGATGGAGAAGGCAAGGTATCCTTGGGCCATTGCTCCTGTGGAGGAGTTCAATGCAAATGAAACGTTCAGCGATTCTGGCGGTCGGATTATTTCTGCTGATGGCCACGGGATTGTTCGCACAAAGCAAGGAGGATTCTGGCATGCCAAAAGTTGGTGACATGGCGCCGGATTTCACGCTGAAACACTTTGACGGCAACGACCTCAAAGACGTGAAGTTGAGCGACTACCGGGGCAAGAAAAACGTCGTTTTAGCGTTCTACATCTTTGCCTTTACCGGTGGTTGAACCCAGCAAATGAAAAACTTCCAGCAGAATTTGAAAACGCTGGAAGCAGCCGACACCCAGGTCCTGGGTGTGAGCATGGATAGTGCCTTCGCCAACAAAGCCTTCGCCGACCAAATCGGAGTGACGTTCCCCCTGCTGAGCGATTGGGGCGGTAAAGTAACCCACGAGTACGGAATCTACAAAAACGAATACCAGGCGCCGCGCCGCGTGAACTTCCTGATCGGGAAAGATGGAAAGATCCTGGAAGAGCAGGTGGACAAGGACGCGATCGATCCCACCAAAATTGTGGACGCTTGCCAGCGTCCGAAGATGAAAAACTAATCGCCTACATCAGCTCGTAGAGACGTACCTTGCTACGTCTCTGCGGGCTGTATTTCAGGCGATAGCTAGAGAGAGGTTGCAAGCAACGTCTCCACGATTTCCCTCCCAAGTGGCTTGTCGGTAAGCACTTCCCCTGCCGGAAACTAAACTGTCTCTATGGGGTTTATACGGGTGTCGGTAAGATCACGACATACGGATTCCGTTCCGGCGGGGCAAACCTATGAAGACACGCAAGTTGTGGGTATGGATGGTGCTACTGGCGAGTTTTGCATTTGTGACGCAGTCCTCGAAGACCGCACGAGCCCAGAATGATCCACAGATTCAGGATCAGGGGCAAGATGAGGCTCAAGCTCAAGATCAGCCGCAAGGGCAAGATCAGGATCAGAGCCCGGAGCAGGATCCCCCAGGCCGCGTTGCACGGCTGAATTACTCCCAAGGTTCCATCTCATTCCGGCCGGCTGGCGAAGACGACTGGGTGACGGGCGTGCCCAACCGCCCTATGGTTACGGGCGACGATCTGTGGGCTGACGAAAATTCGCGCGCTGAAGTACACATTGGTTCCACGGCGATTCGCCTCGGCGCGAAGACCGGAATCACTTTCCTCGCGCTCGATGACCACGCTACCCAGATCCGCCTCGCAGAGGGCTCGATGATTCTGCGGGTCCGTCATCTGGATGATGAAGATTCGTACGAAGTGGATACGCCGAACGTTGCGTTTACCGTGTTGCAGCCCGGCGAATATCGGATCGACGTCAGCGAGGACGGAAGCCGGACCATTACCAACGTCTGGCATGGTCGCGGCCGGGTTACAGGAGGAGGCTCCTCGTACACCGTGGTCGCTGGACAATCTGCCACTTTTTCAGGCAACGAACAGCATCTCGACTACGATCTCGGGCAGCTTCCCAACCGCGATGGTTTTGATGAATGGGCCTTCGATCGCGACGATCGGGAAGATCACGCTGATTCCGCGAATTATGTTTCCCGGGAAATGACTGGCTATGAGGATCTCGATGAGTACGGTGACTGGAGTTACGTTGCGGGCTACGGTCCCTGCTGGCATCCGCGCGCCATCGTTGCCGGCTGGGCTCCATATCGCTTCGGCCACTGGGTCTATGTTGGGCCTTGGGGTTGGACTTGGGTGGAAGATGAGCCTTGGGGTTTTGCGCCTTTTCACTACGGACGCTGGGCGTTCGTTAGCAATGGCTGGTTCTGGGTTCCGGGACCGGTTGTAGTACGGCCGGTCTGGGCTCCGGCGCTGGTGGCGTTCGTCGGAGGCGGGCCAGGATTCCGCTTCTCTGCAGGCGTTGGTGTGGGATGGTTCCCGCTGGCTCCGGGAGAAGTTTATGTGCCCGGATATCGCGTGAGCCGCAGGTACGTCACCAACGTGAACATCACCAATACGACGGTGAATGTCACGCGAGTGACCAACGTCTACAACACGGTGATTGTCAACCGCAATACAACGGTCAACAACATCACATACGTGAACCAGCGTGTGAACAACGGCGTGACCGTGGTTTCGCACGACACGTTTGTGAACGCGCGTCCGGTGGCAGCGAACGTGATGCGAGTGGATCAGCGGGAACTGGCAAGTGCGCCGGTCAGTCACATCGTGCACGCCGAGCCAATCCGCGGCAGCGTGGTGGGAACGGGACGGCCGGTGTCGGTGCAGCCGCCAGCGGCTGTGCTTCGCCGGCCGGTGGTTGCAGTCAGGACGCCTCCGGCTCCTCCGCGGCCGATCGACCAGCGGCAGGCGCAGGCTGGCGGACGCCTGAATGAACAATCGCTTGTTCGTCCGATGGGTACTGCGCAACCGGCGCAGATGAATCAAGGTGGCCGGCAACAGCAATCGCAGGATGGCTTCAAGCCTTTTGCTCAACCGAACAACGAACATCAGATGCGGCAAATGCCGCCGACGCAGCCGCGGACCTACGAACAGCAGGGAAGTGCGCAACCGGAGAACCGGAGCACGCAGCCCGAGAATCGTAATTCGCAGCCACAGGAGAATCGTAATTCTCAGCCTGCCAACCGCGATTTCCGTCCACCTCAATCGGAGCAGGCGAGACCGGTTCCGCAAGAAACGCATCCGCTGGTGCGGCCGGCGCCTCCCGTACAGGAGCGCAGTCCGCAACAGGAGCGGCAGCAAGAGCAGAAGTTCAATCAATGGCACCAGGAACGGCCCGCTTCGCCCCCACCACAGCAGCGGGAGCCATCCCGGCCGGCTCCGCAGAAACAGGAGAAGCAAGACAAACCTAAGGGCCGTTGAGGCTGACGGGTTGGTTGCAATGTGATAGGTTCGCATGAGATGCGCTTGCGGACCAGACAACCGATAACAGCAACGCCGGGAGAGGCGCGACTTCTCCCGGCGTAGTTCTTTCAGCGCGTTTTCTTGGAAGAGCACAAAGCATGACCGAAGCCAATCGTTCCCGAATCAACTGGATGGACGCGCTGTGGCTGGCATTTCTGGTGGGGCTGGCCTTATTGCCGCCCGTGCTGGAGATTCACAAGCAGCTCATCCTGCTTGGATTCGGTGTTTTGCAGTTGTCGGAAGGGTGGCTGATTGGTCGGATGCCCAGCCGCGGTTCGGCCTATGTCGTTCTGCTGAAGATTGCGCTGGCCACGTCGCTCGTCGATCACACGGGCGAAATCAGCATTAACAGCAGCTATTGGCCGATCTACTTCTTACCGGCGGTAACGGCAGCAGAATATTTCGGCCCATGGGCGACGCTGCTTTGGACAACCCTAGCCTCTGCTACCTATTGTGCTTATCTCTATGATCCTGAGATTCGGGAGATGGAGATTACAGCAGCGAACTACGAACTGCTTGCGATTCGAATTTTATTCTTCTTTCTGGCGGCGACGGTGGTCAACCGTTTTGTGGTCGAAAACCGCCGCACCACCAAGCGTTATCAGGAATTGGCAGAGACTCTCGCCGAAACGAACTTGCGTCTGGAACAGGCGCAGGCGGAGGCACGTCGCTCCGAGCGTCTGGCTGCGCTCGGCCAACTCTCTGCCGGGTTGGCACACGAGATCCGTAACCCGCTGGGGGTGATCAAAGGTTCCGCGGAGATGCTCACGCAGAAACTTGGCGATTCAAACCCGCTGGCGACGGAGTTCGCGGGATACATTTCTACCGAAACCAACCGGCTGAGCGCGCTGGTCACGCGGTTTTTGGATTTTGCGCGTCCGCTACATGCCGATCTCACCCCGCAAGAGGTTACGGCTGTCCTCGACCGGGCGTTGAATGACGTAGCCCAATTCTGGAAGGGTGCGCCCGTTCAAGTTGAGAAAGACTATGCGAGTGGCGTGCCGCCAGTGCCGATGGATGAGAGTCTGTGCGAACAAGCTTTCGTTAATATTGTGCAGAACGCTTACGATGCAATGGGATCTACGGGCGGCAAGCTGCGCGTTCAGGTGCGGAAAACGAGAGCGGGTGCCAGCGATGGCCGTTACGTGGACGGAGTTGAAGTGCGTATTGAAGACACCGGACCGGGTATTCCGCCGGAACTGCAGGAGCAGATTTTTAATCCCTTCGTGACGACCAAGAAATCCGGCGTGGGGCTGGGGCTATCCATCGTGTCGAAGATTATTGATGGGCACCATGGCACGATTCGGGTTGAAAGTCCTGGCAATTCGTCCAACGGTGGCGCTGCAGTCGCGGGCGCACGATTCGTAATATTTTTCCCTGCCATCGGCGATAAGGCTGCGGTCGGGCAGTCAGCGCATTTGGTGATTTCGTGATCTACATTGGGGTGAGGAAAGAGCGCGAATGCCGGCAATTCTGATCGTCGAAGACGAAGCCAAAATGCGGCGCCTGTTGGAGTTGAATCTCGGCGATGATGGCTTCACGACTCTTTCCGCTGAAGATGCCGAGACGGGTCTCAAGTTGCTGCGCGAGAATCCAGTCGATCTAGTGCTCACCGACCTGAAGCTTCCCGGCATGAACGGCCTGGAGTTTCTGCAGACGATCAAACGGGAGAATGAGGCCCTGCCAGTCATTGTGATGACCGCATTCGGCAGTATCGAAACCGCGGTGGAAGCCATGAAGGCCGGGGCCAGCGACTATGTTCTGAAGCCATTTTCACTGGCCGAGATAAGGATCGTCATCCACAAAGAATTGGATGTGCGCGATCTGCGCGAAGAAAATCGTTCTCTGCGAGAGGCTCTGGGCAAGCGCTTCTCTCATCCGAACGTAGTGGCGCGGAGTCCGAAGATGCAGGAGGTGCTCGCAACCGTGGAGCGTGTCGCCCCCACCCACGCTACCGTTTTGCTGGGCGGTGAGAGCGGGGTTGGCAAGGATCTGATTGCGCGCGCCATTCACGAAAAATCGCGTCGTGCCTCAGGACCATTCCTGAAGATTAATAGCACAGCGATTCCTGAGAACCTGCTGGAGAGCGAATTGTTCGGCTACGAAAAGGGAGCCTTTACGGGCGCGGTTGCCAGCAAGCCGGGAAAATTCGAGCTAGCGGACAAGGGAACGCTATTCCTCGATGAGATCGGCGACGTGCTTCCGGTGACGCAGGTGAAACTGTTGCGGGTTTTGCAGGAGCGGGAATTTGAGCGATTGGGGGGCACGCGCACGGTGAAGGTCGACGTGCGCCTGATTGCGGCTACCAATCGCGATTTGCGCGAAGCGCTTGAACAAGGGACCTTTCGCGAAGATCTCTATTACCGTCTGAACGTTGTTCCGATTGATATCGCGCCGTTACGCGAGCGGAAAGAAGATATCCCCGATCTGGTGAACCTGTTTATTTCTCGTTGCACCGGGGAATCGGGCAAAGGGGTGGAAGGCATAACACCGGAGGCGATGCGGATTCTGGTCAATTATCATTGGCCCGGAAATGTGCGCGAGCTGCAGAATATTGTCGAACGCGCATGCGCCTTGGCGAAAGGTAGCGTGCTGGGTCCCGACGACATTCACCTGGACGTGCGGCCCACGAAAACTTTGAATGGGGGCGGGGGATTTCTTCCTGACGGCATGACGCTGGAGCAGTGGGAAGACGAGATGGTGCAGGAGGCTTTGCGCCGCGCCAACGGCAACAAGAGCCAAGCTGCGCGATTGCTCGGGCTCTCACGGAATGCCTTACGTTACCGGCTGTCTAAAATCGGCATTGCCGACGAATCTGACAAGTCCGAATAGAGCCACTCTCCTCAGCATGGGCGGCAATGTGGTTTACTAGTCGGCGATGATTTCTCCTCGCTTTGTTCGTACTCTGCTTGCGGGCTTGCTCCTGCTTCCGCCCGTACTGTTCGCGCAGACTGTGGCGGAACGCCTCGGATATCCCGCGGGCACGAAATTCATCATCGTCCACGCCGACGATCTGGGCGAAACGCATGCAGTAAACGCTGCGGCCATCAAGTCGTTGGAGTCTGGGACGATCAACTCCGCGAGCTTGATGGTGCCGTGCCCATGGTTCCCGGAGATTGCTGACTACGCCAAATCACATCCGGATGCGGATTTTGGACTACACCTTACCCTCACGAGCGAGCGCGTGTATTACCGATGGGGTCCTGTGGCACCGGCCGACAAAGTGCCGAGTCTGGTGGATCAGAATGGATATTTTCATCACGACTGGCAACCCGACCAGCGCGTCAACCCGAAGGAGGTCGAGATTGAACTGCGCGCACAGGTTGAGCGGGCTCTGGCGATGGGCGTGCGTCCGACGCATCTCGATTCGCACCAGTACCGGCTAATCATGAATGGGAAAGAACTGTTCGACGCCATGCTGCGCGTGGCGCATGATTACCAGTTACCGCTGTTCGTCACGCGTGACTGGTTCGCGGATCATCCATACCTCCAGGCGAGTCTTGGTCCGCGGGACATTGTGGTGGACCATACAGTGACGATTGAACCGGACGTCCCGCCAGAAAAGTGGGCTGAGTTCTATCTCAATGCGCTGAAGCACCTGCAACCCGGGGTGACGGAGTTCGTCATCCATCCGGGCTTTGACGATGAGGAACTGCGCGCCGCCACCCGAGAACGCGCGACGTGGGGCGCGGCTTGGAGGCAGCGCGACTACGACTTCTTCAGCAGCGACCGCTTCCGCGAAACCCTCAAGCAACAAAATATCAAGCTGATCACGTGGCGGGAGCTGGGTCGAGCTGCGGCGTCCAAATAATCCCGAGCGCGAGAGGGGGGCATTACCATTCCCAATAGTTAAGTAACTACTTGACAGTCAGTCAAGGGCGGTTAATACTTAAGTGTGTACTAAACAAATGGTGCAAGCCGTCATGCATCGAAACGCCGAGAGGAGCAGGATCCATGCGCAGACTCATCGCTTTCAATCACATCTCGCTTGATGGATATTTCGTCGGAGCCAAGGGAGACTTCAGCTGGGCGCACAAAGGTAACGAAGATCCCGAGTACGCCGCGTTTGTTGCTCAAAACGCGAGCGGAGACGGCCAGTTATTGTTCGGACGAGTGACCTACGAACTGATGGCGAGCTATTGGCCGACGGCGCTTGCCGATCAACACAATCCCGCTGTCGCCAAGGGGATGAACCGCATGTCGAAGGTTGTGTTTTCGCGAACACTCAAGGAAGCGCCATGGAACAATACCACGCTGGTGAACGGCGACATTGTTTCAGAAATTCGAAGGATGAAAAACGAACCCGGACCGGGGATGGCGATTCTGGGTAGCGGCAGCATCATCCAGCAATTGGCTCTTGAGCACGTTATCGACGAGTATCAGATGATTGTGGATCCGGTGGCCCTGGGCAAGGGCCGCAGTATGTTCGACCGCATCAGAGAGCCGCTAAATCTGAAGTTGACCAAGACGCGGACCTTCGGCAATGGTAAGGTCTATCTTTGCTACGAGCCCGCGGAATGAAGCAAGGGCCAGGATAGGAGCGCAGCATGAGAACCAGACTGGCGGTCGTGCTGATGTACACCTTGACCGCTTCGAGCCTTCTTGGCCAAGCGGTAAAGAGCAATTTTTTCACGACCTCCGACGGCATCAAGATCCACTACCTCGAGTCGGGCTCCGGTCGCCCGATTGTTTTGATTCCGGGATGGACGATGCCCGCCTGGATCTGGCAGAAACAAATCGACGAACTCTCGAAGAAATACCACGTGATTACAGTAGATCCGCGCTCGCAGGGTGAAAGCGACAAGCCAACGTTTGGACACCTGCCCGAAACCCGCTCCCGTGACTACAAAGAACTCGTTGACCGTTTGGGACTGAAGCAACCGATCCTGGTTGGCTGGTCGATGGCGTGCGGCGAATTGGTGAAATATGCCGAACAGTTCGGCACCGACAACGTCGGCGGGATTGTTATGGTTGACGGATTTCTTTCGGAAAAGCTGAGCACAGAAATGTTTGCCGTCATCTCGGGGTGGATGAATCAGTTGCAACAGGATCGCCGGAAGCAAGCGGAGGGCTTCGTTCGCAGCATGTTCAAGAAGCCCCAAAGCGACGAGTATGTGCGAAATCTAGTCGATGCTTCCATCCAGGTTCCGGCCGACACCGCGGCTCTCCTCATTTACAACATGATTGCCGTCAGCGATTTTTCACCCGGCTTAGCTCGAATCAACCGGCCAGTACTCTTCGCCTACCAGCCCGAGTCGCAAATGAGTGCGGATTATCTGAAATTAAAACTCGGCGACAGGCTCAAGCTGGAGCGATTCGATGGCGACGGTCACGCGCTGTTTGTCGATGACCCTGAGAAATTTAATCACGTGCTGGAAGAGTTTGTGGAAGGCTTGCCCAAGTGAACAACGCCGGCGGGCGTCAAGACAGATCGTCTCAACAAGGAGAAATGGACATGAAAGAGCGCTCTGTAACTCACGCCACCTTCGTGATTGAGCGCAGCTATCCCGCGAAGCCGGAGCGAGTGTTCGCAGCATTCTCCGATCCGGCCAAGAAACGCCGTTGGTTTACGAGCGACAAGGAATTCCAGCCGGAGCCCTTTGCAATGGACTTTCGGGTTGGCGGCCGCGAACGGTCGAGCTTCCAGACCCAAGGCGCCACGTGCACCAACGATACGGTCTACCTCGACATCGTCCCCAACGTTCGCATTGTGATGGCTTACACGATGACACTCGGCGATCATTGCATCTCGTCGTCTCACGCAACCACGGAACTGTTGCCGTCCCCGAAAGGTACGGACCTGATCTTCACGGAACAGGCGGCATTCTTCGAAGGGGCCGATGGTCCGCAAATTCGTGAAGAGGGTTGGCGCAAGTTGCTGGACAATCTGGAAAAGACTTTTGCTCACTGATGTGGCTACCGAGCAAGCACCGATGAATAAAGGTACCCATGCTTAGTCAACAAGTTCATGTCGATCGCGTCTTCCACGCCCTGGGCGATCCCACTCGCCGGGCGATGATCGAGAAGTTGAGCAAAGGCCCAATTACGGTCTCTCGGCTGGCCAAGCCGCTCGACATCACGCTTGCCGCAGTCGTCCAGCATTTGCAGATTCTCGAGAAGAGTGGCCTGGTGCGCTCAGAAAAAGTTGGACGCGTCCGAACCTGCCGGATCGAAGCGAAAGGATTCTCTGTCGTCGAGCGTTGGATCGCCGATCGCCGGTCACGCTGGGAGGCCCGCTTCGATCGCCTCGGGACATTGCTTGCTGAGCCCGACTAGTGATTGTGGCATTCAGCGCAACCTCACAGACGTAAGCCCACTAGACGAAGAGAGGGGGAAACTTTCCCCACTCTATACACTGCCCCTTCTCTCGAGAGCGCAACCGTTAGTCTTGAGGAGCCCGGAGGCGCTCGCCCTCGGGGGTAGCGAACCCTGGGGCGATCGTCATCTCGTGGATCTTGTTTATGGCAACGCTAAAGCCGATGCCCGATACGAATATGGAACGGGTCCGGGGCGCTGAACAAAATGCCGTTAGTCGATCAACTTGCGAGTGACTAACGCCGTAACCAACCAGATAAAAGACATGGCGCAGCGAAGCGAGTTGTATCTGCTCCGCCGCGCGCATGGCATCTACGCCAATCTTAGTCCCTCTTCTCAGACTTGGGAGCAGTGAAGCGTTCTACCTCGCCGGAAAGTGAAATTCCCGCATCGACGTTAACGTAATGTAGCTTGTTTCCTGACTGCGCCAGTACAAATTGTGCGTGGATGTCCGCTTGGCCTGGAAACGAGATCGTCTCGGTCCCCGTGCAATCCGGGTTGACGGTATAGCTACCCGACCCTGTGCGCCAGCCGGGTGGGACGTTCCCGTTCACGCCAGACGCATCGAGTGCCGTGAGATTTCCCAGGCCGTCATAGGTCGTCTTGGTGACACCGGTGAGTACCAGGCTCGTGCCATCAGGAAGGAAAATCAGGCCCTGCAGGGATTGGACCCAAGCACCCTGAATCGTCCGGTTGGTGCAGCCGCTGGCATGGGCCGTCAAGGTTGACGACGCGGCCAGAGCAAGAGTCAGTAAAAACAGCGATATGCGAAATTTCATTGTTGTCCTCAAGGGTTTTTGTTTCTGAGTTCAGATTTGGATACTGGACGTCGATTGAAGCCCCACGTCTGGCGGCACGTTCGCACGATTGCGAATCGCGATCAATGGACGGAAGGTGAATCGAGTGGTGAACTGAAGGTGAACTGGGCAACTCTTCTATAACGCAATAGTTAGCGTCACACCAACAAACCGAATTAGACCCGGATCAGTGGAAATAATGTACACTTCCATCACTTAGTCGAGGTTTCAGTTGGCTACTTACCGTTCTCTGCGCCGGGCGTGCGCACGCTTTGAATCATTTCGGGTCGACCTGAGTAGCAATGAGTTATTCCACTCAGGCCTGCGTGTAGCGATCCAAGAGCAGCCACTCCAGGTGTTGCGCCTTCTTCTGGAAGCGGAAGGGAAGGTTGTGACCCGCGAACAACTCCAGGCTGCCCTTTGGCCGGAGAATACATTCGTCGACTTCGAACACGGAGTCAACACAGCAGTGAAGAAGCTGCGGCAGGCCCTGGAAGATTCGGCTGACAATCCCAAGTTTGTCGAGACGCTGCCAAAGATTGGTTACCGCTTTATCGCTTCGGTGGAGTGGGTAGCCGATGTCGCCAGCACGAGCTTGCCGCCTCGGGCTGTTCCAATTGGTCCGCCAGCCTTGAAGCCGGTTCCTCCTTTTGCAGGCAACGAGCATGCTCCTCGCGTGTCGCACTGGGGATGGCGGTTCGCGCCGCTTGCGATTGGCTTGTTATTACTGGTTTCGATTGGCGGCTATTTCTTGCGACCTCGATCCCAAATAAAAACCGATGCCTTGACCATCTCTCCCTTCACAACCTTTCCTGGATTCGAAATCGCTCCCAGCTTCTCTCCCGACGGGAACCAGATTGTTTTCTCATGGTTCGGGTTCGAAAGGGAATTCCAATTCGATTTGTATGTGAAGCAGGTCGGACTGGAGCAGGTCCTGCAGCTAACCCATCATCCTGCCACGTTTCTTGTTCCCGCATGGTCCCCCGACGGCCGGTCCATTGCATTCATGCGTCAAGCTGAACCTGAAGCTACGGGTATCTATTTGATTTCTCCGTTGGGGGGCACCGAGCGAAAACTGGCTGGCTTCAGTCCTTATTTTGGAGGTTGGGATCCAATCGCTTTGAGTTGGTCAGCGGACGGCAAGTGGTTGGCATTCGCCAAGGCGAATTCTTCCGCGAACAAAACGGAGTCGTCCGCTCAGCACTTTCGCATCCACCTCGTGAACGTTGAAACCACCGAAGAGCGGACTTTGCCAGATCCCGCCCAGGATTGCGTGCACACTTGGCAGCCCGCGTTCTCTCCGGACGGCAAGTATCTCGCGTCGGTTTGTGTGCTCGGCGAAGGTGTCGCCAAGATCTATGTGCAAACTCCTGACGGGAAACAATCGCGCGAAGTGATGGGCGCAAGGTCTTCAGAGGTCTTTGCTGGCATTGCCTGGTCGGTCGACAACCAGTCGCTCCTGTACAGCTCCGATGAGCATCTTTGGCGGATTCCGCTTGCCGGCGGGAAGCCGGAGAAACTGCTCTTCGCGCAAGATGTGGAATCGGTGGCGGTCGCTCGCAGCGGAAATCGACTGGCGTATGCGCAAGTGCGCCATCCAAACAGCATTTGGCAACTTAAATTAGCTGGCCAGACAAAGTCCGCCGGGCTAGCCACCAAGATCATCTCCTCGAGCCGTGGAGATATGGGACCCCACCTTTCGCCCGACGGTAAGTACCTCGCGTTCCAATCGTGGCGCTCCGGAAGTCCGGAGATCTGGATTTGCGATCGAGATACCTCGAATCCGGTTCAATTGACGTCGTTTGGGGGACCTCAGACCGGCGCACCCAACTGGTCGCCGGACGGCCGCCGAATTGTCTTTGACTTGCGCACTTCCGGCAATGCAGAACTCTATGTCGTGAACGTGGATGGAGGTCCTCCACGACGATTCCCCACGGGAACGGCAAATGGCGCAAATCCGTTCTGGTCGGCCGACGGACACTGGATCTATTTCAATACCGAACGTCCGGACGCCATTTGGAAGGTACCTGTGGATGGGGGAACCCCGCTTCGTCTCACAGAAGGAAAGGGGCAGATGACGCCACTGGAATCGGCAGACGGAACGCGTGTGTTTTTTTACAAGGTCGACGCTGAGCATACCCAAGCTTGGTCAGTGTCAGCAAATGGTGGTAATGAACACCCAGTCATGGGCATGCCGAACGATGTGGGTTGGGTTCCGGGCCTGAAAGGGTTTTACTTCATCGACGGCCCCTCGCGCCATTTTGCTCTAAATCACTTTGATCCTGTCACCCAGCAAACACACAAGATTGCCGATCTACCCGGCTTGTTCAACATAGGGAGCCCCCATCTGTCCCCAGACGGGCGTACGTTTCTTTTTTCCGGAATCGAGCATTCAGAGGGCGACATTGTGCTGGTGGACGGTTTTCGATAGGCGAGGCGATTCACGATGCCGTCAACTCGGGTTCGAGTTCGCGGTTATATTCCTGAATGATCTGGTAGCACTCGCAACTCGATTTCTTCAGGAGATTGCGATGCACAATCTCCACCTTACCACGACCCGGCTGGATGCTTCCTTTTGCTTGCAGTTCGCCGACAGCGACCGAAACACTGGGCCGATCGGTTCCTAACATGACGGCCAACAGGTCGTGCGTGTAAGGAAGAATGCTCGAGCAGACTCTGTCCTGACTCATGAGCAACCAGCGCGCGAGACGCTGTTCCAGATTGTGCAGGCGGTTGCAGGCCGCGGTTTGCGCCAACTGCATTCCTTGAACGAGCGCATATCTCGTCAAGAGAGTCGCCAGGCGGGGAGCGGCAGGAAGAATTTCCTGCAACGCGCCCGCCTCGATTCTTATGGCTATCGCTCCGACCTGCACCATCGCCACGTGCGGACTGCGATCAAGGCCTCCGGCCAGAGGTGCCCCAACGAACCCTTCCCGGCCCACCATTCCCACCTCCACTGATTTCCCGTCATTCATCGGAACGATGAGCGACACCACGCCGCCATTTGGAAAGTAACCCCATACGATCGGTTGATGAGATTGGTGAAGGACTTGGTGCCACGGCAGTGACACCTGTTCCAGATGCGGGTACAGGGCATCGTATTCAGCTTTGGGGATCGACCGGAGGATGTGATTCGGTACGACGGCGTCACGTTCGTTGCCATCCTTCGGCATGACAATTTGGATGTGAACGTTAGCGAGGAGGTTGGCAGTGGGAGCGGTTCATGCCATCCATCCGAAGATTTTGCCAAGCTCGTGGCGCTTATTTCAGGCCAAGCTGCGAATAGTATTCGTGAATGACTTCATAACATTCGCAGGCGCTTTCCTTCAGTTTTCGGCGGCTCAGGACTCTCACGACGCCTCGCCGATATTCGATGATGCCCTGTTTTTGAAACCAGCTCGCCACCAGGCTGACGCTGGGGCGGTCTGTCCCGAGCAGGGTGGCCAATCGTTCGTGTGTCGTCATCAAGATCGGGGAGTTGACGCGGTCCTGAATCATCAGGAGCCAACGCGCCATGCGCTGTTCCAAACCGTGCAGGCGGTTGCAGGCCGCCGTTTGCGCCAATTGCATGCCTTGCACCAGTGCATAGCGCGTGAGCAGAATGCGCAACTTCGGAGTCGATGGCAATACCTCCTGCAGAATGCTTGCTTTGATGCGATAGCCTTCGCTTGCCACTTGCACCAGGGCGCGATGCGGTGTCTTCGTAAGGCCTCCAGCAAGAGGGGCTCCGATGAAACCCTCCCTACCGACAATGCCGACTTCCACCATTTTTCCGTCGCTAACGCCAACCACCATGGAAATCACACCACAGTTTGGGAAATAGCCAAACGCGATGGGAACTCCAGGTTCCTCCAAAATAAATTGCCGGGCGAGCGAAACCGGTTGCAGATGCGGCGCCAGCACCTCTTGCTCGTCGGCATCAAGAGATAACAGGATGAGATTCTGATTGCCCGGTGCCGGTGGTTTGTGTGGCGATACGATCGTGGCTCGAACACTGGCGCGGGGCACGCCGCCTACTATCCACTAAGCGGACGCTTCACGTCTGTGGGATAAGCGACAGAACATGTTCGAAGCACATCGGTGCAAACTGCAAACATAGAGGCGAAAAAGCGGATGTGCTGATTCTAGTCAGAATGCCTTGCGGCCACCCATCTTGGTGATATCCGGCTGTTGCGTCTCTGCGTTGCCTCGGGGACTGTCGGTGGACCTGACGGCAAGTGGGAGTTCGCTTTGAACCCTATCTGAAGAGTTTGGCAAGGGACTGCTGAATACTCTTTCCACTGCGTCGAGTAAGACTTGTGGGGCGGCTGACTTGCCCACCACTTCGCGAATGCCCGCGCTTGCGGCTTCAAGTCGGACCTGGGGAAGGTCGGACATGGTATAGAGAAGAATCGGAGTGGCGGGGTGGATGCGAGCGATTTCGCGTGCCGCCTCTAGTCCATTCATCACGGGCATCGCCAGATCAAGAATAACGACGTCCGGGCGAAGTTCGCGAGCCTTGATCACGGCCTCCGAGCCGTTTAACGCGGTGCCGCAGACCTTAAAATTTGAATTGGATTCGAGCAGGGTCCGCAAAGCTCTAAGGATCATCTCCTGATCGTCGGCGATGAGGATTCGGGCTACCATCGGCGCTACAGCCTCTGTCTGAATGCTATGTAGGTTAAGCTACATAGCCGCGAATCTTTCCCACAATACCCTCACCACCCTAGAATTCCACTTAACGACCGTATTGATCGAGCCGCGCAAAGCCCTCTGTGAGCTAGGGTTTTGCCAATCATGCTCCCTCGCCCCGTCGTAGCGGAGAGACGGAAGTGGCCGAATACCACCAGCCTTGGTTGAGGTTGGCCAACTTCCCAAAATAGAGGTGTTTTCTGCGAGTTGAGTGTCCACTTTCCTGCTGAAAACAAACGAGTTATTGTTGAAGCTCTTCCCTCCGTTTGGCATGGTAGTTGCCACTCCCTTTATGTCAAATTTCTTCTTGTGAAGTGTTGGATCGGTTCGGAGAGGTGGGCCATGAAAAGCAGATTCTTAGCAAGCTTTGCAGTTTTAGTTTTGGCGGTATCGGGTTTGATGTCAGTCCGGACCTTGGCGCAAACAACGGAGGAGGGTCCTGGGCCTACGGAGCAGCCGAGCGCTCCCATGGAGATAGGACAGTCCGCTCCTCCGGACGACCAGTCCTACGATGCCCAACCTTCCGACGCCCAGCCTTCTGAAGCGCAACCCGGCGGACCTTCCGGCGAAGCTCCGGCGGAGTCGGATCAGGGGGTGGCGCGCGTCAGCCTGATGCGGGGAGACGTGTCGACCCAGCGTGGTGATTCTGGCGACTGGTCAGCAGTCGTATTGAACCAGCCTGTTGTGGGTGGCGACAAGGTATCGACCGGCGATAACTCGCGCACTGAGTTGCAACTGGACTTCGCCAACACGCTTCGCCTGGGACCGAACACAAAGGTCAACATCGTCAACTTCACGCACAAACAGATTCAGGTCCAGTTGGGCGAGGGCATTGCGGATTACGTTGTCTCCAAAGACAGCGAAGCAGAGCCTGAGATTGATACTCCGAATGTCTCGATTCACCCCTCGCATCATGACGGAGTCTTCCGCGTCGAAGTGCATCCCGACGGGGACACGATCGTCATCGTACGGCAGGGCGAAGCCCAGATTGCGACTCCAGACGGAAGCACGGAGATTCATGCCGGAGATATGGCTACCGTGCGCGGCGATAGTGGCTCCGCGCAGTACAAGATCTCTCAGGCTCCTGATCGAGACGATTGGGATCGCTGGAACAGCGATCGCGATCATCTCATTCGCGACGCAAATTCGTGGCGCCACACCAACCGCCGCTACACCGGATCGCAGGATCTTGACGCCTACGGACGTTGGCAGAGCGTTCCAGACTACGGCGACGTTTGGGTCCCCAATGAGCCCGATGGCTGGGTTCCGTATCGCAATGGAAACTGGACCTACGAGCCTTACTATGGCTGGACGTGGGTTGGCTACGAACCCTGGGGATGGGCGCCCTATCACTACGGTCGCTGGTTTCCTTATGGTAATGCCTGGGCCTGGTGGCCTGGACCGGTGTATGCAGGCTATAACCCGCTCTGGGCGCCGGCCTACGTTTCATTCTTCGGTTGGGGCGGCGGCTTTGGATTCGGCGTAGGCTTCGGAGGCTGGGGTGGATTCGGATGGCTTCCGATCGGGCCTTGCGATTACTTTCATCCGTGGTGGGGTGGATATCGCGGACGGTTCGGCGTAGTGAACGTGTACAACATTCACAACAACTATCGTTACGGAGGAATTCAACCCCTGCATGGCGGAAACCGGTACTCGAATATCGCGAACCTGCATAACGACCACGTGGGCCGGGCTCTCTCGACGGTGAACGCGGCGCACTTCGGGGCGGGGCGTATTACGGCGGTGCCAGCCAGTCGCACGCAGATCAGCGGTGCACGCATGATGGCGGGCAACTTACCCGTGGTTCCATCACGCGCGAGTTTGTCGGCTAGTGGTCGAGCGGCAGCGCCGTCCACGGTGCGCAACGGTGGTTCGCAGCGCTTTTTCGGGACCCATAACAATGTGGCGCGCCCGGTGTCGTTCCAGCAGCAGACCGCAAGCCTGCGGCAGACGATGCAGCAGAGCCACGTCGGCGTAGTTCCAGCTGGCGGACGCGTGAATACCAGCCAGCCTTCAGGATTTCGCGGCCCGATTGCGAGCACAAACATGCAGCGGCCGAGCGCAGGAACGCCTTCGAACCGGAGTGCGGTCAACCAGCCGTCCTCAGTTCAAAATAGTGGCGGATACCGTTCATTCAATCCGCCGACCGGCAACAGTCGGGCGTCGAACCTTGGCGGCCCGGAGCGGATGCGTACAGCGAATCCGAACTCCAGGAGCACGGGCTCGTCAAACGTTCCATCGCCACGAGGCACGAGCCCGTCTCCAGCGAACAACGGTGGCGGGTTCCGCCCGTTCACGCCACCATCGCACAGCGACGTTTCGAGAGGGCCATCGAGCGCACCGTCGTCGTTACCGCGGAGCAGCAGCAACTATTGGAATCGTACGGCTCCGACCTCCGTACAGCCGCGAGGCAACAGTTCATATCCGACCAACTACGGTCGCGGATCATCACCGCGCCAGCAGTTGGATATGCGGCAACCGATCGTGCGGCCGCCTTCGAGCAACGGGAATCCGCGGGGCAGTTATCCGAGCGCTCCGCACAACAGCGGGCCCAGCTACAGTGCACCGCGCGGTGGACCGAGCTATAGTGCACCGCGATCGGTACCGAGTTATGGTGGATCTCGAGGTGTGCCGAGCTACGGCGGGGGTTCGCATAGTGCGCCGAGCTATCGCGGCGGAGATGGTCATGTGAGTGCGCCCAGCGGTGGTCTACACTCGAGCGGTGGTGGCGGCGGTGGAGGTGGACACTCCTCGGGCGGTGGCCATTCCAGCGGTGGCCGTCACTAATAGGCGTTACAAGCAGCGTGTCTACGGACAAGTTGCTGTAAATGAAGTAAGACAGAGGCGGGAAGGGCGTGCGAACTGGCACGCCCTTTCTATTTCTGGGAAAAATTTCCGAGCGCGGTTGCTTCCCGGACTAATTACTCCCGACAATCACGGCCGCTCGTACGCCGGGCTATCCGGAGCCGGGCGATCATAATCGCGGCCGTACTTATTTTTGTGGGCGACGGTGACATCGGTCTCCGTCAAGGTGAAGGTCCCGATCGACGCGTCCGAACTGGAAACCGTAATCTCGCGAGTTAAGGCGCGTAGCGAATCAGGCGCGACCGCGGGATGAAATACCTGCAGCTCATACCGACCCGGCGGGACATTCGGAATGTTGATCTCCCCGCGCGAATCTGAGATCGCGTAATACGGCGTAGCCAAGGCCACGACTACCGCGCTCATCTGCGCGTGAATGTTACAGAAGATAAAGGACACGCCAGGCTTGTCGAACTGGACAAACCTTGTCGTTCCGCTTTCATAAAGCCCAAGATCGAAGCGCTTGCCCTCGAACAGCGAAAACACATTATGAAAGAACGGATCGTGATTGGGAAACTCGACCTTGCCGCCAACCGGAATCACGATCAGCGAAGGCTGAAAGCTTTTGTTCTTCTGCACGAGTTGCGGAATTCTGGAGGGTTCCTGCCGGGGGGGGGCGAATTCCGTTCCAACCGGAGTCAGCCAGACGACCGCTTGAGAAGCGTTCGGCAACGGATGGCCATTCTTGGCGAGGTTGACGTGTCCCTTCAGCACTTCCTGAGCGGGTGCGCAAATGGCAGCGCAGAGCATCGCCATGAACAAGAATCCGAGATGAACCGAGCGTGTCCTCAAAACAAGATCCCCACGGAGAGGTTGACCTGGTTAGTTGTGCTCGCCTCGCTGTAAATGGGAAATGTGTGCAATCGCCGGAACTCGGCAGAAAGCACCAGATCGGAGCGAGGACGAAACACTACGTTGCCAAGTGCGCCGCGATTTCGTCCGAGAATGGGGCCACCAGGGTTGTTCACATCGATTGCGAAGCCGCGCACATCGCCGGCGAAAGCATCGTCTTCGGCGAATACGCCGTTCAGTTCCAGCTTGGGAGTTATCTGGAACTTTAGCTGGCTCCATCCTCCGGCGGTATTCAGTCCGCGGATCGGACTAAAAGGTGACATCGGATCACCGCCGTAGACGATGCTTTGCCCGATCGCTCCGCCGAGTCCGCCGATGCCGCGCCCGCGATAGAATTCACCGCTGAGGCCCAGGCGCGAAAGAATTGGAATCTGCCAATCCGCCATTGCAGCCCATGCATCGATATAGCGGGCCCAGGTCCAATCCTGGCGGCCGTAATAGCCAGCCACTCCGAAGCTGAGAGGATGATCCTTCACAGGGCGTGACCACGCCGCGCGAAATGCGTAAGCAGGTTGTCCGGAAAGTTCTCCTGCCTGCGCCGAACGGTAAAAGGGATCCTGAGGATTTTCCCAGTCCAGGTTGTCGAGAACGCCCGCCTGCATCGTGATCGTTTGTTGGTCCGAAATCAAGAAGCGGTGCTCGACGCGAAACTGCGGGGTCCATGCCCACAGATTTCCTCCAAAGGCGAATGTCGGCGTCGCCAGTGAGGCGAACGAAGTTGGCGACAAGGGCGAGATAAACAACGCATCTTGCCCCGCTACCACGGATGTGTTTTCCCAATCGAAGCGCAGATTCGCAGTTTGCAGCCGTACGATTCCAAAATCGACGCCGTTGCCGGTCCCCGGGAAGCCTCCTGAGAAATCCATCTGAATGTCAGCCGAGGTTCTCGCTCCTGCGATGTGTGGCCCAAAGATTTCGAGGCCCAGTTCTGATTGACGGAATGTGGCTCCTACGGTGGCTGCGGGCCAAGCTCTGCGGACTGGCTCGGAGTAGGTTGGAAAGTCTAAGTTATCGGAACTGCCCACGTTGCGGAAAGCGTTCATCAGAACGATCCCGTGAAGTCGGGCTCGATACTTGGATGCGCTCTCAACCTTCGTCTGATACTGCTCGTCGATTTTCGAGCCGATGAGAGAGGTCGATTCTTCCAGCTTCTGTACTCGTTCTTCGAGAGGGGCCTCGCCCTGCGCGTTCGCGGAATTGGTGGCGTTTGGGGGCGTCGGAGATTTGCCTTCTGGCGGAGCGGCTGCAATGGTGTTTGCCTCCGCACCGGTCGGCGTCGTTGTCGGTCGCTCCAGCAACGCGCGCGTCGACTGCAAGTCCTGACGCAACTGGTGCATCTCGGCGCGGGACTCGGCATTTTCCGCTCGCATTTCTTCCACCAGACTCCGAAGTTGACGGACCTGATCCTGCAGGTCACGAACGGCGGTCGCGGCGTCAACCGGCGCCGGTGGGGCAGCAATTGCAGTCGTGTCCTGGGCGCGACCAAGCATGCTGAATAGAACGAACGCGGCAACCGCCCACGCAGTCCTGCGAACCGCAGAAGTCCTAAGGCTCTTCACACCGTCCTCCTACACCACCCGGGGATCAGGCACTAGTGAAGAGAGGATTCGTGCCTATGGGCCCGGATGCGAAATCGAATTTTGTCTGGCGTCTTCCCCCTGCGCGGGCACGAGCGAAGATACGACCACGGCGTTATCGCTGGCGCTGTGGAAACTTTCCTGCAGGCGCCCGGGCAGTACGATTCGGAAAACTGTTCTGCCCTGTACCGTGCGTTCCACCACAATCTCGCCGCCATGATCTTGAACGATTTTCTGCACCACCGCCAGTCCTAACCCGGTGCCGTTTTCCTTACCGTAACTGACAAAAGGATGGAAGAGGCGGTCTTGAATCGACTCTGCGATGCCGGGACCGTTATCGGCGACCGAGATCGTAATGGTGCCCGCGACTTCAGCTGCCGTGACCTCCACCTTGCCACCCAGTGGAGGAGCCGCCTCGCATGCATTCAACAACAGGTTGTAGAGCGCGCGTTCCAGTTTGCGCTGGTCAAACCACCCTGAGACTTGGGTCCCGCACAATACATCGATGGCCCGGTTGTGATGTCGGGGATGAAGGCGAACCGCGAGCACCGACCGTTGAATTGTCTCCGCGACATTGGCGTAAGCAGGATTCAGGGATTCGCGGGTTCGTGCGAATTCCAGCAGGGAATCGATGAGGTCGGTCATCAGGTTCACCCCGGTGCGAACTTCCTGGTACAACTCCTCCCGCTGCACCGGCGTGAGATGGCTGTCACAAAGGAACTCGGAATTGGCGACGATAGCGGCGAGGGAGTGACGCAGATCGTGGGAAATCGAACTGGCCATGCGTCCGATGGTGGCAAGTTGTTCCGATTCCAGCAGGTCGCGCTGGCTCTTGAGCAGACTCGCGCGCATGCGATCGAATGCGCGTGTCAGTTCAGCGACCTCGTCCCCGCCACGGGAATCCAGGGGATGATGGAAGTCGCCACCTTCCAGGGCGCGAACTCCAGCCACCAGGCTCCCCAGTGGGCGCGTGAAAGTGTGCGAAATTACGAACACCAGCACGCTGCCTACGATGATTGCGGCCAAGCCCAGCAGGAGCAGATACCGATTCAGTTGATCGACAAACTTTGTAGCCTGATCGTAAGAGCCGAGAACACTTAATCGAACCGGTGTTGATCGCGAGCCCGAGAGGACAAGCGAGGTGGCCAGGAAGCGCTCGCTGCCAATCTCGATATCTCGCGGATCGTCATGTGCCGTCCCCGCGATCAGTGCCTCAATGCTTCCGCCTTCGGTCTGCGGCGGCATCAGCGTCGTGCCTACGATTTCGTTTCCGCAAGAGAAAGCCACCTGGCTGCCCGCCACCTTGCTTACTTCCGCCGCCAGCCGGTCATCGATTTCATATCCAATCACGAGGAAGCCGAGCAGCGTGCCATCGGTTCTGGAACCGCGGTAGATCGGCTGGATAAACGTCTGGTAGAGGTGATGGTCGCCCAGCCACCAATGGCTGGTTTCTCCGCGCTCCTCATCGAGAGATTGCTGGAAATATTTTTCGGCTGCCTCTTTTGTGAACCCCGGTGTCTTGGTATGCACAGCCACGACCTGACCCTTGCGGTCGACCATGACAAACAAATCGCTAGCCGCGATCTGGGAAACGTCCTGCGACGCATCCTGGATCGTCACCGGATCAGGACTGGTCATGATGGCCCGCGTGATCGGCAGGTCGGCCAGCAAAGCGACATCGCTGGTCAGCATGGTCTCGCGCTCATGACGAAAATCCTGAAACGCCGCGACCGAATTCCGTAAATTCACCGCAATGCTCTGCCGGACATTGTTGCGAATACTTCGCTGTACCAAAAAAAGACTCGTTGTTGTCAGCGCCGCGGTGATTAGCAGCATCGACAACAAAAAGCGTGTGCGCAGCCGAAGCCGTGGCAAAAGCCCGTTGGCAGAATCGGGTTGGGAGGAATAATGCACGGGTTCAAGAGACAGGTTCACGGGAATCAGCAAACAAACTTGTAACCCATGCCATGGACCGTGCGGAAGTGTACCGGGCTCGACGGATCTTTCTCCAGCTTCTGGCGCAGTTTCAGTATGTGGTTGTCGACTGTACGTGTTGAAGGATAGTTCTGGTAGCCCCAAACTTCATTGAGAAGTTCGTCGCGGCTAATGACGCGATCGGCATTCTGTACCAGGAATTGAAAGGTCTTGAATTCCTGCGCCGTTAGGACCACGACCTGGCCGTCACGCTTGATCTCCATCTTTTTGAAATCGACGGAGATACCGTCGAAGCTGAACACCTGAACCTCAGGGGCGCGCGCGGTGTGGCGCAGAGCCGCCCTTACACGGGCCAGCAACTCCCGAGGACTAAAAGGTTTGGTTACGTAGTCGTCTGCACCCAGTTCGAGCAAAAGCACCTTGTCGGAAACGTCGCTGGCTGCGCTGAGCACGACGATTGGCACCGTCGGGGCCATAGCCTTGATCTCTTTGCAAACATCTCGTCCCGAAACTTTGGGAAGGCGGAGGTCCAGCACGACAGCGGCGGGAGCAGAAGACTGGAAACTGTCAAGAGCGGACCTGCCATCGGACTGGGTCTCGACGGAATACCCTTCGGTTTCGAACAGACGCCGCAGTGCCTTCTGGACAGCCGGATCGTCTTCCACGACGAGAATCCGGCCGATTGGCCGTGTGGATGCAGTGGGAGTGACGGTTCTCGCGGAACTCAGTGGTGCAGCAAGGTTGCCCATAGAAATGTCCTGTAGTCGGCAAGGGGAAGACTTCCGGTCCCTTTGAATCATTATCCCCACCGGAAGTAGCTCGACTCCTGAAGCTTACAACGGTTTGAGCTCAGAACAGGCTCTAGATGGGCTCTTTTGACATTTTTTTTACAATTCCGATTTCACGCCAGATCCCTATACGGAAGCCTGCTTGCTCGCGGCTTTCCTCCCTAAGCGGGCGTTCTTAAATTCCAGCGAGACGCCCGGCGGGACCGCGGAAACTTGGGAGGATTACAACTGAAGACTATTCATTACAGAAAATCCTGTATGGACCGAGAACTGTCGTTGCCCTACGCTGAACAGGCTTCTCCGACGCGCCGCTACGTCTGCTGAGCGTTTAGGATTTACTATCCCTCGTCGAGGAGTCGCGCAATGCGCTTGTCAGGCAAGTTTCTTCTACTACCGGCCCTGTTGCTGGCATGCCTGTTTCTTCCAAATTTCTGTTTTGCCAATAGCGGCACAGACTTCAGCAATAGCGGAGGCACGCTAACGGGAACCACTGCGGGCCTCTCGCTTAGCGGGTCCATGTTGATCGCGGTGACCGGATTCAACGGTGGCGGACTGACCACCGGAGACTTGGGCTCCGTTAGCTTCACCACCGGAGCTTTGTCGAGCGGCACGTTGGCCATGGGCGGAACTTTCGCCAGTGGCGGAACGTTTGAAGTCGACGGCAACGGCACGGGCGGACTTCCCAATGGTGTCTTGTTTTCGGGAACGTTCTCCGGATCCGTGACCTGGACGCTGACGACTTTGGCGAACGGAACCCACAACTACACGCTGACGGGTGTAGTCACGGGAATGATGGGTGGTTCCAACGTTGATGGTGTTACTGTGCAGTTGACCATCAACACTGGCAAGGGGTTCTTCAACGGCACAACTTCGATTTCTGGCGGCGATACAACCGTGGGGTCGACAGTCCCGGAGCCATCGACACTGGCCTTGTTCGGAACAGGATCGATCGCCTTTGCCGGGGCACTGCGTCGAAAGTTATTTCCCGCGCGATAACTTCAGGCCTGCGAAATTGGAAATGCCCGCCGCTCGTGCGGGCGTTTTTTCTTGTCCGGCACAGAATGAACAACCCATCCACCGCGGCGAAAGCTATCGTAAAATTGAGCCCTTGGCGGAACTCTTAGAACTAGACGGTCTGGTGGTTGTGCTGGTGCGCCCTCGCAACCCTTTGAACATAGGTGCCGCGGCGCGGGCCATGAGCAATTTCGGGACTCACCGTCTACGTCTCGTGAATCCCTACACGGATGGATTTCGCGAGGCTCGCTCCGCGGTGGGCGCCTCTGATCTGCTCGAAACGGCGGAAGAATTCAAGACCGTTGCTGAGGCCGTTGCCGATTGTACTTTGGTGGTGGGGACGACCGCCGTGCGCAACCGAGCACTGCAACACCCGGTTCATCGCCTGGACGACAATTCTGGCGGCCTGATCCGCCAGCAACTGAAGACGGATCGGGCTGCTATCCTTTTCGGCTCCGAAAAAATCGGGCTGACGAATAAAGATTTCAGTCACTGCCACTGGCTGCTGAACATCCCCACGAAAGAGAAAAACATCTCGATGAATCTGGGGCAAGCCGTAGCGGTGTGCCTCTACGAACTGGCCCGGAGCGCGCCACTCCAAATCGCGGCCAGCGAATTCCAGCCGGCCACCGCCGGGGCAACCGAGCAAATTACAGAGAATCTGCTGGAGGCCTTGCGCGTCAGCGGGTACGTCAAGCCCGGAACCGACGCCATGTTTGAGAAGAAAGCCCGCAGCCTGATCCTGCGTTTCAAAATGGAAGCGTACGACGCGAAGCTCCTGCTTGGGATGGTTCGGCAGATCGTGTGGAAACTACGACTCGAGACAAAAGCTAACGGGTGATGCGTTCCGGCGAAGCCTCAATCGACGAGCGCTTGAACCGAAACTGCAGCGACCATGCGCTCGGGACTGGCTTTCCATCCACTTCCGGAGGCGCAAATTCCCACTCCTTCGCCGACTTCAGAGCCAGGTCCGCAAAGTACTTGCTTGGGCCGGGGGAAGTCAGCTTCGCCTCAGTCACTTTGCCGGACCCATCTACCTGCACCCGTACTCCGACTTTGACTGTACCCGTAATCGTGTTGCGCGACCTCTGAGAAACTTCAGGTAGGACCTGATGTACGACCTCGCCCCCAGCGACACCCGTTGATTTCGGAGCTGCGGTCGTCGGGTTGGGCGCAGCGGGCTTGGGCACTGCTGGACTGGGATTTGCAGGTGCCGACGCGGTCTCTGGCGGCGTTTGATTGGCAGATTGCTCGCTGGTAGTGGCGACTGGAGTGGATCCAGTCTTTCCGCGAGAAAAGAAGAGAATTGAACCGACCAATACAGCGCCGACCAGCAAAGCGGCGACAATGGGACCACGCTTCACCGTGCGAGGGGGAGCGGGAGGCGCCATCGGCTCAACTGGCACCGAGCGGGCCGCAGGCTGTAGGCGCGCCTGTATGTCGGCGAGAGAGCAGCGCCGCTTTGGATCAAGATGCAGACACTCGCGAGCGATTCCGCGGAATGGCTGCGGAACCGTTTCCGGCGGAGTGGGATCGGGGCGCGAGGCTTCGTCTTCAAACGACAGATTTTGCGTTAGGACAGCGACCAGCATGACCCCAATGGACCAGACGTCGCCCGCAGGGGAAACGATTCCGGCTGCCGTTTCGGGCGCATCGTAAACGTCGCGCCTCCTCCGTGCCGGGCTCGCCTCCGCAAACGGCACGATCTCGTCTGCAGAAAGTTTTAGCTGGTCCTCCGTGGCGTGCACGTTGGAAGGCTTGATGCGTCCGTGCACAAATCCCTTGCCGTGCAAATAGGCGAGGGCATCCAGTAGCGGGGGAAGCATGTCGGTTGCTTCAGAGGGGGTGAGCGCTCGTTGAGGAAGGATTTGCGATAGATCCTCCTCGGCATATTCCGTCACCAAATAGAGCAGAGACGTCCCGTCGAGCCGGCAACGTCCGGCGTCGTAGATGCGCATCAGATGCGGATGAGAGAGTTGGGCTGCGGCACGCCAATGCGAAAGTTGCTGGTCGGCTTCCCCATCAGCGGCAATCAGCTTGATCGCAACTTTTTGATTTGCCTGCCCGGGACGCTCCGTGAGGAAAACCGCGCTATGTTTTGAGCCGCCGAGCCACTGCCGAAGCGGGAATTTCCCGTCGACGCGGCCTTCCCATTTTTTCCAATCCTCAGGACTGCTCATATACGGCTCCCCGCGAATTAGCATTCTATGCCATTGGGAAAAAGGCGGTAAATACAGTGGTTCTTCGCGAGGAGCTTCTGGCCGAAAAATCCGTTCACCTGCTTTTATAAGTAAAAGTCACCTTCGTCTCCTCATCCAAAACGAGCGGACGCACGAAGCTGAACGAAGTGCCGGCCCTCGGCACATCGATGGCCACTGGCAATACGCCCGCTACGCGCCGCTGCAGATTCACGATATTGGCGGAAGCTGCGTTCTGATTGACAACGCCCGGAGCCAGGCTTTCGACGTCGCGGCCGTTCACCGAGCCACCGATCAAAGCGCCGTGAGACTGATTTTGAGCGGACTGGGTTTCAATCTGAGGCGCGTTCGCGGTGACTTCTACGGTTTCGGCTGCGCTGGCAACATTCATTTGAAAGTTGTACAAGGACGGCTGCTTGGCGTCGTAGTTGAGATTGAAGGTGCTGGTTCGAAAGCCCTGCATCTCCGCCTGCGCTTTGAAGTTCCCAGAGTTGATCCCATCGATGACCCAACGGCCTTGTGCGTCGGTTACCGCGGTCCGGGACTTTCGATTTCGTGAGTCTGTGATCGTAATTTGCGCGAACGGAATGAGGGCTCCGCTGGGATCCACCACATAACCGCTCATCTGCCCAGGAACGCCTTGCACCCTTGCGTTGCTGGAAATTGCGTCCTCGCGAGTTCTCCCTTCGTTGATTGCGTCTTCTTCGCGAAATGCCTGAGGAATGCGATTGGCGGCGAGGACATCGCCACCGAAATCTTTCACCTTGTATTGTTCTGGCAGAAACACTTCCCAGTTCAGCAGGTCGATGGGAATATCCATGTTCGGGAGGCTGAGTTCGGCGCCGCCTTTCTTTGCGAATGGGGCGCCAAAGTGCATGAAGACAAACGACACGGTGTAAGAGTCGGTCGGATGAAATCCCGACCGCAGCAGCGGGACGCGGCTTCCGTCAGGGCCTTGCACGGGCTTGACTCGCTCGCCGCCCACCTCCGCGGAGAGAATGCTGACGCCTGCGGGCAGGGCGACTTTCAGGAATGGCTGCGCCTGGTTCTTCACAATCAGCTTCACCTCAGTAAGCGTTTTGCCTTCCGATGTGACCATAGTTGTGACGACTGCGCTTTCAGCAACGGCTGCGAGAACGCTTCCGTCGGGAAAGCGGACCCATTGCAGTGCCAGAGTGGGGGTCTCACTGGCCTGCTTGTGATAGCGGAATGCGGCCTGCGGCTGAAAGTGTGCCAGAGAACGGAGATAAGGACTCGCTTCTTTCACGTCCATGCGCTTCAAGCCGCCGCCTTCGGTCGCTGTGAGTTCCATGGTGCCAGCGCCCTCGACCAGCACTTCTCCGGTCTCTCGTTGCGCTCCCTTGAACGTGAGGAACGGCGCATCGGCCTTCGAATCACTGATTGATCGTTCCAACGAAATAAGGAACTGATGAGTGCGTTGCGCGGGCGCGCTTACCTTAAGCGTTAAGACCCCGGAGTTCGTCTCCGTTGAGTCCAGCGTAGCCCCGGTGACGCCAGTGACCTCGTAGCCGGCAGGCAACTCAACTTGGAATTGAGAAGGCTCGCCCCGCACGATCGTGACGTCGGCGAGTACGGCCAATCGCATTTCTGCTTCGCTTACCGAGACGAGAGTCTTAGCGTCCGAAAGGAACCGTACTTCCCGCGGCACTGTTGGAGTTACGGCTTCGCGGGTGGCCCACCAGATATTCGTTGGCTGTCCCGGAACCATCGTGGCTTCAATCGCGGTGTGACCGTTTTCGGATTTACGACTCGTAATGATGCCCGGGTTGATGTAGGCAAACGTGTGATCGCCAGGAATCACGAGTGCGAGTTGCACGCTACCGGCGGCTGGCGCAGGCAGCATGAACGACGCGCGTCCGGCCTCGATTCTCAGAGGCAGTCCAGTCTCGAGATCGACGGAGAATTCTCCGGGGCCGGGCAGCAGAGCCATGTGCGTTCCGTTCTCCTGTAGCAACGCGACTCCCTTGCCGTTCTGGTGCGCGTCAAGCACCGTCATCCCGCTGGTCAGAGGAACTTTGCTCACGCCCTTGCGGAAGACTTCTCCCTCGATCTCCACCGTCCCTCGGACTCCGTCATTCTCGACGTGCAGTTTTACATCGGCATGCCTGACGGAGTAGGGAAGCGGTGCAACATCCGACTTCTTTGGAGGTTTCGCTGCGAGTTCCACTAACCGGTTGTATTCGTCGAGCGTCAGGGTGACGCTGCCGGGATCCGGCAGGGGTAGCGTAGTCTTTTCTTCTGCCGTGCACACACAACAGAGCAGTAACATCACGAATATGTTTTTCATCGCACACCTGCCTTTTTGTCGCGCTGGAAGCTGAATTGTGCAGCGGGAAACTGGTTCTCACTGGTGAGTTCCGAGACCAGGAAGATCGACGGTCCGAATGCAGGAAATGCCACGTTGATCGGCATGATGCCGGTGACCCTGCCCGCCATCGACTTGGCCTTGAACGAATCAAGGAGAGCTTGGGTAGCGTCTTTTTTCTCCTTTGCGTCTTGGCTCTCAAGCTTGGACATCTCTTCGAGGCGGTCGTATTGTTTGGGGCTAGCGGCCGGAGTAGCCGCGAAAAGGACGCCACCCGTGCCACTGCTTATCGGCTCGAGCGCCGCGGATGTCGGATTCACATATTGCTGCGTGCGAAACATTCCCGGCTCGGCCGAGACCTTGAACAGTGGCGGATAGTAGAGCAACAAGCCGGTGCGCGAAATCGGAAGATCGAGCGCCGGCAGCGTTATTTTCTCCCGGCCTTTGTCGTTCCAGGCCGCGGCCTTCGCCAGGTACAGAATCTCGATCGCGAACGCCGGCGCATCATCGCCACCGTGCGACTTCTCGAGCGGCAACAGCAGGCTGCCATCGGGAGATTGTCCCGGACGAACCGGTCTTCCCGCCAGCGAAACGCTCCACACGGTTGCGCCTGCGGGAAGAGTCACCTTCACGAAATTGCGCTGGTTGTTTCGAACGGCGTAGCGGGCCTGTACTAGTTCCTTTCCATCGGAGCTCATCAGCACCTGGTAGCGAGCTTCTTCAATGTTCGCCATCAGCACGGCCTGCTGGTCATAGCGCGCGACGTTCACGCTCAGTGATCGCGTTGCGCCCGCCTCTCCCGACCGCGCACGAAACGCCACCAGAGCGGGAGACTGCCGGCTCGCTATCATCTCACCAAGATCGGTGGCGTCAGCATCCTCCAGCCCTTGCGCTTTCTGGTCTTTGATCTCGCCGGCGCCAAGGATCTCCACGGCCACGCCGCCGGTGTCGCGCTCGGTATTCAGAAGGCGCAAGAGAGGAATGTCGATGATGCCGTCCTTGGGAAGCCGCGCCTCGCCGCTAATTACAAAGCGCGCACTATGTTCGACCGGCTCCAGAAACGTCACGGCGAGTTCGCCGTTCTTCATCTCCCAATCAGCGACCATCGCCCCGGACACCTGGTTGACGGTGATCTTGTCTGGCAGCCGGATTCGCACTTCGCGGGCCGCACCTTGCACGATTTCGAAATTTGCTTCCGCGTAGATCGATGTCGAGTCCTCGGCGAGACTGGTCAGTTGGGTGAGCGAACCGCGCAAGCGCAGAGGAAGTTCGATGTGATGATCTTCTGTCTTCTTTCTCCATGTGAAAGTCAGAGCCTCATTTCCGCGACCGTATGCGAGCCACTTGGTTTCGCCCGGGCCCTCGGCTCTCTCGGAAAGCAATCCGCCGCCGATTCTCAAATCGACTCCTTGCCGCGGAAGTAACACTGCAGCGCGGGTCACGCCCGAATCGGTCGATGGCAGTGAAATGCTCTCATCGCCCGCCGAAGCGGTAACGGGCACATCCACGTCGAGCAGCAGCACCGAGCGTCCAGCGTGCGAGAGTAGCGCGCAAAGATGCGTGCTGCCTTTGCCCTGCGCGCCCGGCACGAGTGACACGGGCTTGCCGTCAAGTCTGGCCTCGCGCACCAACAGGCCTGCAGGCACCGGGACGCGCACCCATCCATCTTTCAACACGTCGACGGTAAGGCTGGCCCGGCCCGCCGCCAAGTCCCCGGCAACGTGCAGGTCGTAGTCGACTCGAGTTAGTGTGGCGTCCAGCGGCGGCGGTTCGGGATCGTGTTCCACCGGATAGGCCTTTGCCCGCAGCACGCGGTACTCCTCGACGGGAATGACCACCCATCCCCCGGCGTGGCTAGACTCAGCTGTCTTTTCTTGCGCTTGGGCAATGGCGCCCCAACATATGGAAGCGGCCAGTAGACACGGGAAAAGCGGTATCAGATCGAAGCGTCTGAGTTGCGGAACTACGGCGAGAATCGAGTTTGTCATGGTTCAAGCCTCACTGTTCAAGCCTCACTCCAACGAATCTGGCGATGCGCGTCTTTCTTCGGGGGATGTTTGGGGGTCGCGGCCATGCAGAGTAAGAATGGCCGGACTCGAGGAAATTGCAGGCCAAATTAAGTAACGGTTACCCGCCGAGGGGTCGAAAGGCGGCAAGGAAGACTCTGCGGTACCATAGCAGGTCGAACGTAGCGCCGCCGTCCCGGCGGCTGTCATGGCGGCGTCTCGCCGCCACAGCCGACAAAATCTGGTGCGCTACTGGTCCGGGAGGTCCGATTGCCTTTCAGCACCGAAAAATCAAAGCAGATTTACGAGCGCACGTTAGGCGTGCTGATCGAGGCCAGCAGTTCCTCTTCGCGTGGTCCCGCCACCTTCGGCAAGCCCCCCCTCTTTATGGAGCGCGCTTGTGGCTCGCGCATTTACGACGTCGACGGCAACGAGTACATCGATTGGATGATGGCGTTCGGTGCGCTGCCTTTGGGTCACGCGCATCCCGAGATTGTCGAAGCAATTACCGAAGCCGCCACCACGGGAGCGCACTTTGCCGCTGCAACGCCGGTGGAACTGGAAGTGGCCGAGATGCTGCAGCGAATCATTCCCAACGCTGAGCGCGTCCGCTTCGCAAATACCGGTACTGAAGCGATGATGGCGGCGATTCGCGTGGCCCGCGGCGTGACCGGACGTCCAAAGCTTCTCAAGTTCGAGGGACACTACCACGGATGGCATGACGACCTGCTGGTCAGTTCCAATGTGTTGCCGCCGGCCGCGCTCGGATTGCGCACCGATCCCGTCAAGATTCCCGACAGCTCCGGGTTGAATCGCACCGCGCTCGACGACACGATTGTCGTGCCCTGGAATGATCTGCCCGCACTGCAGCGAGCGGTTGAAAATCATCCCGGCCAGATCGCCGCGATCATCACGGAAGGCATCATGGCGAATATGGGTGTGATCCCTCCGGCGGAAGGATATCTGCAAGGGCTGCAAACGCTCGCGAAGGCCAATGGGATTCTCTTCATCCTTGACGAGACTGTCACCGGGTTTCGCATCGCTCCCGGCGGCTGCCAGGAATACTACAAACTGTCTCCCGACCTTGTGACCTTCGGCAAAGCGCTAGGCTGCGGTTTACCGGTCGCGGCATTAGTGGGTCGCGCCGACTTGATGGACGCCTTGCAGTGGGGAGGTGTTCTGCACTACGGGACCCACAATGGATCGCGCATCGGTATGCATGCTGCGCGCGCCAACCTGCGCGTGCTCACCCGCGACAGCAACGCCTCGTTCCGTCATACATGGCGCGTGGCTGAGAGGCTTTGCAAAGGCTACAAAGAGTTATTTGAGAAGAAAGGCCGCGCGGTGGTCGTGCAGAACGTTGGCCCGATGTTTCAGGTGATGTTCACTGATCAAGCCGCAATCCATGACTACCGCGAGTTCTGCCAGTTCGTGGATCGCGCCGCCTTCCAGAGATTTGTGCTGTCGCTGTTTCCGTTTGGCATCTATGCGTCTCCGTCCGCTGCGCTGCATTCGATTGTGACGTTGGCGCACACGGACGAGGACGTGGAAGCTACTCTGGAAGCGGCAACAAAGGCGCTCGAAACAAATGGTTCGCAGTAAACCCTGGAGAAAGGACTCATGTGAGTCAACAAGTACTCGAGCAAGAACAGGTACGAGATCCTGCGATGCTTCCCAATTCGCGATCCCAGATTCTCGCACGTGTCGCGCAAGGCACAATCTCATGGACCGGGCCACTCTTGCTCGTCGTCGGCCGCAGCGCCCTGATGTTTGTTGCACAAGGGTTCGTCGCCGGTATCCTCGCACTTCAAGGCAGCCCCACGCCATGGCTCTCTGCTGGGGCGTGGTGGACCGTCTACGGAACACTGATTGATGTCGGCTGTTTGGCGTTAATGTGGACCTTCACGCGCCAGGAAGAAATTACGCTGCGCAATCTGATCGGCCCCATCCGCCGGCGACGCGGTCACGACCTCTTGGTTGGCCTCGGATTATTTCTGCTGGTCTTTCCATTGTTTGTGGGCGGCGGCGTGTTGAGCGGCCTGGCGTTCTACGGCACAGCACAAGTGAATGTCTATCCAGGAATTCTCGGAGGGCGCGGGCTGCCGACTTGGGCGGTCATTTACAGCTTGAGCCTCTGGTGGCTCATCTGGTCGCCAACGGAAGAGATGACCTACCAGGCCTATGTGCTGCCACGAATTCAAGCCCTGTCGGGACGCGCGTGGATCGCGGTAGTTGTGGTCAGTTTCTGGTGGGCCCTGCAACATAGCTTCCTGCCCTTTATCGCGGACTTTAGGCTGGTCCTATGGCGCTTCGTAGCGTTCGTGCCTGGAGTTGTTGCCTTTACACTAATTTACCTGCGCACTCGAAGACTCGCTCCCCTGATTTTGGCTCATTGGTTGATGGACATCACAGCAATCGTGATGACGATCCGATACTGAAGGAAGTCTCCGAGCCGAAACAAACGCAGACGGCTCCGCAGGCCAAGATCAATGAAAAAAGACCATCGTGAGATCGAAAAACTGGCGGCCCAACTTCTTTCTCTGAAAGACAAAATTGCCGTGGTCACTGGGGCCGCATCAGGAATTGGCCGCGGTATTTCCCTGCGCCTGGCTGAAATGGGAGCTTCTGTCGCCATGCTCGACATCGACGAAATTAAAGGGCGCGCGACCGTTGCTGAAATCGAAGCCTCCGGCGTAACCGCATCTTTTCTGAAGTGCGACGTCCGCAGTGCTGCAGACTGCCGGAGCGTTGTCCAAACCGTCATCGAGCGCTCCGGCAAGGTCGACATTCTGTGCAACTGCGCGGGCATCGCCATTCGTAAAGACATCGTCGATCTCACCGAGGACGAATGGGACCTCGCGCTCGATGTGACGCTGAAGGGAATCTATCTGCTCTCGCGCGAGGTAGTGCCGCAAATGATCCGCAACGGCGGAGGCAGCATTATCAATATCGGTTCCGGATGGTCGCTCAAGGGAGGCCCGCGGGCCGCTTCTTACTGCGCCGCCAAGGGCGGGACGGTCAACCTGACGCGCGCCATGGCCATCGATCACGGCAAGCACAACATCCGCGTGAACTGCGTGTGTCCGGGAGATGTTGACACACCCATGCTGCGAAGCGAGTGCGCACAGCTTGGCGAGGACAAAGAGGCGTTTATGCGTGAAGCCGCGAATCGACCGCTAGCACGAGTTGGCACTCCCGACGACATTGCCAATGCTGTCTTGTTCCTGGCGAGTCCAATGTCAAATTGGATCACGGGCGCAGCGCTTGTGGTGGATGGCGGAGGACTGGCATAAGAAGAGTCCCGTAGCGCTGGCGTCCCGCCGGCGTTCATCCGGCTCGGGACGAGACGTCACCGCGATAGCGGCCGGGATGGCGGCGCTACGAAAGGCGTCTCTGTCGCGCTGCCTCATAGAGCACGATGCTACCGGCAACGCCCGCATTCAAGGATTCAACCTGAGGCGTATGGGGAATTGCGATCAGTTCATCGGCCTGCGCCAGTACAGTGCGGGGCAGTCCTGCGCCTTCGCTTCCGACAAAGACGGCCGCAGGTCGAGTCAGATTCGCCTGATCGATCGACGTGCCTTTGTGCGACGACGTTGCAATTAACCGCACACTCTGCTCCCGAAGCCTGGCCGAAATTTCTTCCAGGCCACCCGCATTTTTTCCAACAATAACGGGCAGCCGAAAGACGGATCCCGCCGACGCGCGAATCACCTTCGCATTCAAGGGACTGACCGTGCCCTCGCCCAACACCACTCCCGCGCTGCCAAAAGCTTCTGCTGAGCGAAGAATCGTTCCTAAATTGCCCGGATCCTGTAAGCCCGCGAGCACGATCACCGGACCGACTTGCACGCGCTCCATCACGTCCGCGAGCGAAAATTCTTTGAGCCGCACCAAAGCTGCCACTCCCTGCGGCGTCTCGGTAGGAACGGAGTCGTCGAAAAGCTTGTCGGGAAGCAGCAGCGTGTCGACGTTGGCGCCGATCTGCGGCAGCAGGCGCTCTGCTAGATTTTGCGCTGATTCCTTGAAGAACACGGCACGAAAACGCAGTCCGCTGCGGATGGCTTCTTCTACAATTCGCACGCCTTCGATGGCACAGCTACCATCTTCAGTTCGTTCGGCACGCGCGAAGGCCTGGCGCAGTTCTTTAACCAAGGCATTGTGGCGGCCTTCAATGCGGCGGAGCCGCTGCTGCGTGCGGGGTGCGGATTCTGAAGTTCGGGCCATAAGGAAAAAAAACGTGAACCACGAAGGACACGAAGTTTCACGAAGGTTTCGACTGCCAGCACTTCTTACCTGTAGAGATCGTGAAACTAAGCTATGACGAATCATACTCTGCTGCCTCATCTTGCAGCGTTTTGCCGTATTATGGTAGGTTTCGCGGTCGAAATAAATCGAACCTATAGCGAAATCGAGAAGGGAGCGCCGTGCGCGCCGAAATCCTAAAAGTTAATAGCGAAACTCCTGAATCGTCCCTGGTGAAATACGCTGCCGATCAGATCCGTTCCGGAGAAGTCCTGGGCATGCCTACTGACACGTTTTATGGACTAGCGGCGGATCCTTTCAACCTACGCGCGGTCGACAAGGTATACGACATCAAGACGCGCTCGCGCCACAAGCCCTTGTCGCTTCTCATCGCCAGCACCGACCAGGCCGAAGAACTCGCCAAGCCCCTGCCCGAGGAATTTTATGCGCTGGCCCGGAAATTCTGGCCCGGCCCCTTGACGATCATCGTGAAAGCCGGCTCCCGCCTGCCGTTAAAGGTGACCGCCAACACCGGCAACGTTGCCCTGCGGGTACCGAACGCAAAGATTCCGCTGGCTGTGGTCACAGCCGCCGCGATCCCCATCACTGCGACCTCCGCGAATCTCAGCGGCGCCTCGGAATGTACGAGTGCCGAGCAGGTACGCGAGCAGCTGGAGGGGCGCATCAATATCATCGTCGACGGCGGCACCTCTCCGCGTGACGTCGCTTCTACCATCATCGATCTCAGCGACGAGGTCGCGCGCTGGCGGATTATTCGTGAAGGTGCGATTCCAGCCGACGAAATCTCCAAGTTCTTTGCCCAGGGATGAACGCCCGAGGATGAAGGAAACCGCCGCCAACCAGCATCCGCAACTGCGCTGGTGGTTTCGTCTATTGATTCTGCCGGTTGTTGCTGTCGTTTCATTCCTGGCGGTCACAGCCATTAAGATCGTTCATACCGCTTCCCTCGAGGAAATCCGTCCCGCTGACGCAATTGTTGTCTTTGGTGCGGCGGAATATTCCGGACGCCCCTCCCCCGTGCTGCGAGCGCGCCTCGATCATGCCCTCGATGTGTTCCATCGTGGCGTCGCGCCGGTTGTCATCACCACGGGCGGAGCAGCCGCCGATCCCACCTTCAGCGAAGGGGGCGTGGGGCGCGACTACCTGATGCGCCATGGTGTTCCCGAGAGAAGCCTGATTGCCGAAACCCAGGGCCACGACACGTCCGAATCCGCGGAGCGCGTGGGCGTGATCATGAGAGCCAATGGACTTCACAGCTGCATCGCAGTCAGCGACGCTTATCATGTCTTTCGTATTCGCAAGCTTTTGGAATACGAAGGAATTGCCCCGGTGTACGTAGCGCCACGCCCGGACTCACGGCCACGTAGTACCTGGCTCCGTGAAGTCGCGGTGCTGAGAGAAGCAACTAGCTATTTGTTATGGCGTGTGGGAATCACCTAGTCGTGATGTACTTGCTGAAAGAGCGCCATTCTACAGGCTGTCGATATTGTTGGTAGTGCGAACCTTGAACCAGGTGTAGCGAAGGCCGTACTGGCCAAGACCGTTCCGTATCTTCATAAACGCATTCTGCAGTTGGTGGATCAGTGCGTTATTGCGGGCCATCGTCGCCTGATCGTTCCGTGCCCCGACGGCTTCCGACGTTTGTCGCTTAGCACATTTTTCGTAATCGCCGCCCTGCCGGCAGAGATCGTACCCGTTGGCCTGATTCTCCTGCATCAGAATTTGGCGGTTTAGATTGTCCTGGATGGCTGCCGCAAGCTGGCCGTCATATTCCTCGTACCAGTCATGAACCGCATGTTCAACTTCCTCAGGCGCGTGAGTCTTCTTAAACTCACCGATCGCCGAGATGATCTGATCGGTGTTGTCAATTCCATCCATCTTCAGTCGAGGCAGCGGCCCGGTGACCGCCTCCATATCGTCGTCGGTGAAAACTTTCTTGGCGCGTGATTTGTTCTGGGTTTTGGAGTCGCGCACTGCCGCGGCAATCGGTTTGTCAGAACTGGTAGTTGGTGGCGGTCCGGAAAGGGAAGATGGCGGTGGGGATTGCGCCGCCAGTTGGGGAATCGCCCCTATAGCGAAACAGAACAGAACGACCTCAAACCACGAACGACGGCGGAATAATCGATGAACCAACATCGCTACTCATCGTACGGTACGCGATGCCGGCAAAAAAGTGACCAAGGTGTCGGAGGAGTTCCGCCGTGCTTTACCAGCCACTGCGATCACGCAAGGCTGTGATATGCATCACATGATGTCGTCCGTGCCATGCGTACAACGCAAGCGTCTTCTCTAACGTCATGGGTCCTAGTTCAGGATGACGGAACGTTCGCTTCCAGTCTTCTGGCGTAAGCGCCCTCAACAGGCGCACCCACCGATCGTGCAGCGATTCCAGTAGCGTCAACGAAACGTCAACTGGAGTGGAGTTCGTGTCCGGCAGTTCCGCCCAGCGATCTTCCGCGTACGTCTTGATTGTCGGCTCGTCCTCAGTCAGTGCGAGTTTAAAGCGCACGTACGAATTCAGGTGGCTATCAGGTACGTGATGCACAACCTGACGCACGGTCCAGCCATCGGGTCGATACGGTGTATCCAGTTGAGTCTCCGACAGTCCCTTGATCGCCGCGCGCAGCGTTGAGGGAGTGTTGGCAATGTCGTTCAAGGCCGATTGTTGCTGTTCCCGGCTGAGTGGGCCGTCGTAGTGAAATTTGCCAATGGGATAACGCAGGTCTGTCATGGATTCTCCGGTCACGGTTTGAACTACAAGATGAGCCAGGCTGGATTCGCGCTTCAAAATCATGTTCCGGCCTCCAAAGCCCGAGAGCGGGGGCCCTGGAAGCCCTTCCGTTAACTACTACCCCTAGTATCTTTCCGCTGCCCACCCCATTCCCTCCGGCTTCGAATTTCGGTTCCTCGTGCCCTTGGCTTGGTGCATCAAAGGGGAGTTCTAGGCTAAACTCTCACTGCTATTGCGTTTAGCCACCTGGTTCCCAACCGCCTCCATGGCTGGATGGGAATTTCTTGCGCGAGGGACACGATGCCATCATCGACTTGGTCTGGTCACTTAACCTTCGGACTCATCTCCATGCCTGTGCGTCTGTTCTCGGGCGCGCGCAGCAGCGGCATTTCCTTCAACATGCTGCATCGGACAGACAAGTCGCGGCTGAAGCAACAATACGTCTGCCAGGCGGAAAACGTTGTTGTTGATCGCAACGAAATCGTGAAGGGCTATGAATTCCGCAAGGATGAGTACATCGTCATTGAGCCTGACGAGATCAAGAAGATCGAACCGCAGACAGCCAAGACCATGGAGATCCTTGAATTTGTGAAGGCCGGCGATGTCGACCCGGTCTACTTCGAGTCGTCGTACTACATGATGCCGGAAGAAGCGGGCCGCCGCCCCTATGCGTTGTTGACCAAGGCGCTCGAAGAGAGTGAGTACGTTGCCATTGCCAAGATCACCATGCACAATCGCGAATACACAGTGTTCCTTCGCCCGCATGAGGGCGGGTTGATGCTGCATACCATGTACTACGCAGAAGAGGTGCGCAAGGTGGAGGGCTTTGGCGCCCCCGACGTCGAATTGAAGGACGCCGAAGTAAAAGTGGCCCACCAACTCATCGAGGCGTTGGCCGACGAGTGGGATCCCGAGAAGTACAAAGACAGTTTCCAGGAAAACTTGAAGAAACTAATCGAAGCCAAACTCGAGGGTGGGGAAGTGGCCGCGGTCGAGAAGCCCAAAAAATTGGCCCCTGTTGTCGATCTCATGGCGGCACTAAAACAAAGCCTGGCGCAAATGGAAGGCCGGAAGAAGCCCGCTGCGACCACGAAATCCGAGGAACCGGTCGTCGCCAAGACAAAGTCGAAACGCGCGCGGGTTTAGGCCAGCTGTCTGCTTTCAGCCATTCGCTTTCAGTCCCAGCTTCGGTAGTAATCCGCCCTACCAGAACATTCGATTTGGCCGTCTCCCTCCATCCAACTTGCTGTATTCCTGCGGCATCAGAGGAAGTAGGCTGGTAGCTGATAGCCGAAAGCTCACAGCTGCGCCTAGCGCGTACGCTTCACAATCGTTACAATACTCGATTCTGTCCTAATCACTTGAACAAGATTTCTTCTTCGGGGTGCCGATGAGTTTCCGACGTGTGGGCTGGGTGGCGGCGATTGCGATGGCTACTTTGCTCGAACTCTCCTGTGGTCAGGTCTACCGCCCGGTCGTCATTCCCACGAACACGACTCCTCCCAACCCCGCGAACTTCCATGCCGTCTTTGGAATCAGCTCGAATGTGGCCTTTAACCCCGGTACGGCGTTGCAGATCGACGTCTCGGGTGATACCAACATCGGCGTCGCCAACATGGGCGTGAATCCCACGCACGCTGCGATTTCTCCCAACCATACACGCGTTTTTGTAGCCAGCGCCGGGAGCCTGTTTCTGGGAGGTTCTGACATTATCACGGCGTTTTCTCCGGCTGCGGGTGGTTCCAACGGGCTCGGTACTCCAACAACGTTTACTCTTCCCAACATTGGGGCGAACCAGTCCGCCGGGATTGTGTCCATCAGTGAAGCTGGCAATGTCGTCACAATGACTCTCGTCGCCCCGCTACTCAATGCCAAGGTCGGAAATGTGATCGCAGTTTCAGGTGTGGTCATTCCGAATGCCCCTGTTCTAACCGCGGCGGGTTACGACGGCAGCTTTTCCATTTCATCGGTGAACGGGACAACAATCCAGTACACGAACCCTAATTTCAGCGACCTGTTGGCAACTTCCGGTGGGACCGCGACGATTCCTGTCCCCTTGTTTTGCTCGTACCTCCCTGATTTCCTGGCAACTTCGCAAACCAACGCGATGTACGTTGCCAACTACGGCGTGGAGAATGGCGCCGACTGCAACCTTAGCAGCACTGATTCGGTCGCTTCCCTCAATCTCTCGCAAAACACGGTCGGCACCATTGCCTACCTGCCGCCTGGCTCGCACCCCGTGGCAATGGCCGAGACTCCAAATGGTCAGGGCCTCTACGTTGCGAATCAGGGAAACAATACTGTGGTCGACCTTTCTCCCATCGATTTATCCACAATGGCAGCGATTTCGGTCGACAGCCCTCCAGTGTGGATGGTTGCGCGTGGAGACAACCAGCGGGTTTACGCTCTTACTCAGGGAGACGGGGCGCTGATTCCGGGAAAACTGGTCCCCATTGACACAGCGAGCAATACGATTCTTCCGAGCCAAACGAATCTTTCGGTCGGCATGGGCGCCAATTTCATTTTGTACGATTCAAGTCTCAACCGGCTCTACGTAACCAATCCCACGACGGGCACAGTCTTCGTATTCTCGGTCACCGGCGGGGTCGATCTTGGCGGCACTTCCAATGACACGCCTAGGCTCTTGGCCACCATCCCGATGTCGGCGGGTGCGAATCCGCCATGCCCGGCAGGATGTTCGCCGGTTTCAGTGGCGGCCTTGCCTGACGGATCTCGTATTTATGTAGCCAGTTACGTGGCACAACCGGCATGTTCGGATCCAAATATCGGTTCGGGTTCGGCGTGCATGATTCCGCTGCTTTCGGTGTTTGATGCCCTAAGCCTCACGGTCAAACCGGTCTCGTCGTCAGTCTTCGCGAAAACACCTTCGATGTCCCTGCTCACAACTCCACAGTTCACGCGAACGCAGTTTGCTGTCTCGGAGGTGCCATCCTGCGTGGCGGCCCCCAGCTACACACCGGCTTCGACCCGCTTTCGAATGTTTACTACGGCTGCCGCGGACAGCAGTCACGTGTATGTGAGCATTTGCGACGCCGCCTCCATCGCCGACATCGACACTACAACCAACACGATTTCCGTCGGGGCAAACTCCCCCGACACTCTGGTGGCGAACATCCCTCCACCCTTTGGTGCATGCGCAGCTACGACCTGCAGCACGGTCGCCACCATCACCTCATTTTCGATCGCTTCAAATGTCGTTACGTTTCAAGCCGCGAATGGATTCATAGCAGGACAGAAGGTCTCGATCTCAGGGCTGACCTCAGAGGGTGGGAGTCCTCTGAATGGGCAAACGTTATCGGTGTTGGGGAACGGCCTGTCAGGAACACAGTTCGAAGCAAACATTACCTGTGCCCCCGACGTTACTTGCCCCGACGTTTCCAGCACCAGCGATTCTGGCAAGGCGGTTCCGCTGCCTCCGCCGCAAGCACCAATCTACTTGCTGACCGGTCAATAGGGAGTTGGGAACCTAGGCTTTGGCAGGAATCTCTTCGTTGACCGCTTCTCGCGCGGCGTAGTGCGAGTCAACATAGTCGTCGAGGATCTCAATAAACTCCGCGACAATCCGATCACCCTTAAGCGTCGTGAATAACC
Source organism: uncultured Acidobacteriaceae bacterium (assembly GCA_963722365.1). GTDB lineage: Bacteria > Acidobacteriota > Terriglobia > Terriglobales > Acidobacteriaceae > Sulfotelmatobacter. The sequence goes on along the minus strand of CAVRLM010000006.1, from coordinate 118,292 downwards.
GCCCGTCAACATAAACCGGGGCCTTCGGTTCCTCGAACGTTCCTGGAAGAGAAATGCCGATGTTCGCGTGCTTAGATTCTCCCGGACCGTTGACCACGCAGCCCATCACCGCGAGCTTCATCTCTTCCACGCCGATGTAGCGGCCCTTCCATCCGGGCATCTGCTCGCGCAGGTAGGTCTGAATCTGCTCGGCCATTTCCTGGAAGAACGTACTGGTTGTGCGTCCGCAGCCGGGGCACGCCGTCACCTGCGGCGTGAAGCTGCGAATACCCATGGACTGCAAGATTTGCTGCGCCACGCGGACTTCTTCCGTTCGATCGCCGCCCGGCGCCGGTGTGAGCGAAACCCGAATCGTATCGCCAATGCCTTCCTGCAGCACGACGCCCATCGCTGCGCTCGATGCAACCACGCCCTTCGCGCCCATGCCGGCTTCCGTCAGTCCGAGATGCAGTGGGTATTCGCAACGTGCCGCCAATGCCCGATACACGTCAATTAGATCCTGCACGCCGCTCACCTTGGCGCTCAAAATAATCTGGTCCGCCCGTAAGCCGGATTGCTTGGCCAGTTCCGCAGAATTCAGCGCGCTTACCACCATCGCTTCCATGGTTACCTCGCGCGCATCTTTTGGTTCGTCGAGTTTGGAATTCTCATCCATCATGCGGGTCAACAAGACTTGATCGAGCGACCCCCAGTTCACGCCGATGCGCACGGGCTTCTGATACTTCACCGCGACTTCGATCATGGTGCGGAAATTCGAATCGCCTGTACGTCCAATGCTGGCGTTGCCGGGATTAATGCGGTACTTCGCCAGATCACGCGCGCACTCAGGATATTTCGTCAGCAGAACGTGCCCGTTGTAATGGAAGTCGCCAATAATCGGTACGCGGATGCCTTGCTTATCGAGTTGCTCGACAATGTGGGGAACGGCTGCCGCTGCCTCGTCATTGTTCACGGTCACGCGCACCAGTTCGGAGCCCGCGCGGGCCAAGGCAGCCACCTGCTGTACAGTCGAAGGGATATCGGCCGTGTCTGTGTTGGTCATGGACTGCACCACAATTGGTGCATCGGACCCTACGCGCACACCGCCAACCACAGCGGTCACGGTCTTTCTGCGTTGGATATTGGACATATGGGAATCTTTATTTTATCACGCAAAATGGGGGTTTCGAGGCTATCCAGGCTGCCAGAACCTGGTTCCGCTCTCTTGCACGGACGACGTATCAGCAATCGGGCACCTTTGCTGGATTCGGCCAATTAATGCAACCGCTTCCGCCTCGTCGAGGTTCGCCCCGAAAGTGATGGTTTTCGCACCGTAATCGAAAGCAATCCGACTCGCTCTTCGACTCTTTCCCTCTCCGGTCGCTGGCTGAAAGCGGAGATTTCGCATCTCACGCACGACGTAGGATTTCGCCAGTCCGAGGCCAAAAATCTGTGTCTTGCACCTAAGTGTCTCAGAATTGGCGAAGATCACTTCTTTTCCGCCAATGACGTACAGAATCGCATACGTCACTGCCAGCTCCCCAACCGTCCATCCTGCCAGCCAGAAGCATAAAAACAGACTGAAATGCCCCTGCAAGCTCCGCGCGGCTGACACACCCCCGATCGTCCAAAACGTGAGCCAGACACCGAGGAATACGATGTACCGCGCTCTACTTGGAAGGAATAGAGATATGTACACCCTCCGCCTCCTCGCTGACGTTCGAGCGTGGTTCGGATGGCTGGACCAGAGTCTCCATATCAATTTCCTTCATAAAACCAAACATGGGCTGCCGCAATAGCATTCCATGTGCGGCCTAGCCTGGATTTCACAGCGTGTCTGTGAAATCATCAGATCACCGTTTCGCACCACGGATTGCAGAAACCGTCCTGTCTCTGGTCAAGACTGTATTGCGCCACTCCGATTCCTCGTCAAATCTTATGTCCGAACGGAGGTTTCCATGAGTCCCAAGCATCCCATCAAGCCACCCCAGAAGAAGGGAATCAACGCAAATGCGGAGAGCATTTCGGCCCCTGCATGGCCGAGCTATACCGGCACATCTCAACTCGTGGGAACGAGTTCGAGCGGCAGAGTAACCGTTTATGTCGATCCCAGTCTAGGACAGTCTGGTCTACAGAACGCCCAGGATCTGTTGAGCGACGCTGACCGCGTGGTGGATGCCAATGACGCCATCTTTGGCACCGCCGGAGGTCCTGTCAGCGCCATCGTCTTTGCTCTAGGAGGAGCGACAGACGGAACCGGTGGCGCCGATCACATGGGCTGCGATTACACGACCGGTGCTGCGATTGAGGTCTGCGCCGCCTTTGGCGTTCCTGCTCGAGTTTCGGCGCTGTTCGAAGCTGAACTGAGCGAGTGTTCCATGAATAACAACCTGTGCGGCCTTAGCACTGGCGAAGCTCTCTCGCGCTGGTGCGCGGCAGCCATCAGCAACAATGCCCTTGGAGATTTCGCGACTGCTCCGCAATGGGCTCAAGACGGCATGCGCAATTTCGTGGACAATACAGATCCAACTGACCAGAACGCAGACAGCACGGGCTGCGGAATGGCGTTTCTTTCCTGGCTGATGAGTCAGAACATCCCTCTCAATCAGATCGCTCCCATGATGGTGTCTCTGGGAGACTCCGGAACTTTCGCTCAACTTTACGCCAACTTGACGTCTGACTCTGCCTCGAATGCGTGGGGAAAATTCCAGAATGCCATCCGGGCCTTGCCCGATGGTGTGACCAGTGACGATCCCTTCAATGCCGCTCAATCGAATCCCGTCGCCACCGCGGCGACCGCAACGTTGCCCCGTCCCGCGACGGGGCGCGCGCCGATGCTAGTGTGTCAGCCCAAATCGAAGCGCCTGTTGCCCCCAAGTCGGACGACGGCATAGAACAAATGCCGACGGCCCACCTCGGGTCGTCGGCTTCCAAATTCTCCTGCAAGAGGCTTATTCAGACCGCGAATCTCAACGAACGTCTCGAAGTGCCGATTTTGTTAGCCCAGTTCCGCCAGCATGGCTTCCATCTCCGATTGCGCATGCAGATTGCCCGTACGCCGCGCCGAGGCAATACCATCCTGCAGCATGGTCTTTGCCTCTGCGGATCTTTCCGCCCGCACCAGGGTCTGCGCGGCCATGAAATATCCTGCCGTGTATTCGGGATGGCTCTCGAGCAGAATCGAGAACTCCGCCAGCGCGCGGTCGAAGTCGCCCTGCTTGGAGTACTCCATGGCGAGGCCGTAGCGCGCGAACGCGTCTTTCGGATTTTCCGTCAGGATCTCGTTGAGGGCGGCAATACGGTCCATGTTGTCGAGCGGCCTCTGCTGACGAGATTACTACAACGGACACGCACTCGCAGCCTCCAATGCTGGCTATCGCTGCGGCAAGTGATTACAATGACCAGTCCCCAGAGATTCTCGAGAGCTGTTCCATGGCCTGTCCTTACTTCATGCCGGTAGCGCGACTGGAAAATGGGTCCTGGCCCCATCCTGCCAGACTGCCGCTGGGCGCAGGCTGGTGCGGCCATTGCACCGCTCCGGGGCATGAGGGCGAAGCTCCGCCACAAGACGTCCTTGAGGCATTCTGCAATCTCGGGTACGCCAGCAGTTGTTCGTGGTCTCCGCCAGAGCGACTGTGGGACTCGGTTCGCTTCGCTATTTCTGCCCCGAATGATCCGTCCTCGCGTTCGGGCGCGGGAACTGCTGGTGCCGTCCCAAGTCGCGTGCTCGTTCTTAAATATGTCTGCGAGAAGAATCACTGCCCGGTTCGACACGGGGACTTGGAATTTGATTTATCGCGTGCAACCTGGGTGCGGGGGCACGACGATGCGCGCATTCAGCGGATGGCGGAGTGTTTTCTCGACTCGTATCTGAAAAAGAAGATCTGAAAAAGAAGATCTGAAAAGCCTCGGCCCCGAAAGGAAGACAAGGATGACCCACGACTTGCTGGTGCCCCGCCCGGTGCGCGATTCGCAGTCCGAGATGGCTGAGATTGTGCTGCCGAACGACGCCAATCCGCTAGGCGCCCTGCTTGGCGGGCGTCTCATGCACTGGATTGATCTGGCTGGCGCAATGGCCGCACACCGTCACTCGCGTAACTACGTGGTCACTGCTTCCGTCGATCACATCGACTTCCTGGTCCCGGTGCGGGTGGGGGACCTCGTGATCCTGCGCTCCTCGGTCAATCGCGTCTTCCATACATCGATGGAAGTAGGGGTGAAGGTCTTTGTGGAAAACTATATTGCCGACACGGCGCAGCATGTGGCTTCCGCCTACCTCACGTTTGTGGCCGTGGACGGCGCTGGCAAGCGGATGACGGTCGCACCCGTCATTCCAGAAACAGAAGAGCAGCAGCGCCGTTACGATGACGCCGGACGCCGCCGCGAGATTCGGCGGTCCGAATTGGAACGACGGCGCAAGAATCGTTAATTTGCACAAGGAATTGTGATTCGAATCACATATCGACCTTGGGGTCAGCGTTTAGCCTAATGGGGCGTCGAGGTAATTCATGGATAGTGCCCTTTTAGTTCATCGCCTTCACTTCGCCTTCACCGTTACCTTTCACTACCTCTTCCCACAACTCACGATGGGACTGGCGCCTCTCATCGTCATACTCAAGACCTTGGGTCTTCGCCGCAATGACGAGGCCTATCACCAGGCCGCACGCTTCTGGGCCCGGATCTTTGGGATTAACTTTGTGATGGGAGTAGTTACTGGGATTCCGATGGAATTTCAGTTTGGTACGAACTGGTCGCACTTCTCACGTTTCGCCGGAGGCGTGATCGGGCAGACTCTGGCGATGGAAGGCATGTTCGCCTTCTTTCTTGAGTCAGCCTTTCTTGGCCTGTTCCTGTATGGAGAGAAAAGGCTCAGTCCGCGGGCGCACTGGTGGTCGGCGGTTGCGGTGTTTCTGGGCTCGTGGCTCTCGGGATTCTTCATTATCGCGACCGACGCTTGGATGCAGCATCCCGTGGGTTATTTCAAAGCCGCCGACGGTTCCGTGCAGCTCAGCAGCTTCTGGGCGCTGGTCCTGAACCCTTGGGCATGGTGGCAATATGCCCACAATATGAGCGGCGCCGTTATCACGGGAGCATTCGTCATGGCCTCCATCGGTGCGTTCTATTTGCTGTGGGGCAAGTTCGTTGAGTATGGCCGTATCTTCGTGCGGGTTGGGGTCGTGGCGGGCCTCATCTTCAGCGTATTGCAGCTCTTTCCCACCGGCGACGGTCAAGGCGTTCTGATCGCGCGCAACCAACCCGTGACATTGGCAGCGATGGAAGGCTTGTTTACTGGTCAACCTGGGGCACCTTTAGTGCTGATCGGCCAGCCCAATGTGGATCAGCGCAAGATCGACAATCCTCTGGTTGTTCCCAACGCTCTCAGCTTCCTCACCTATCGCGCTTGGAAGGCGCAGGTGCAGGGCCTGAATGCATTCCCTGAAGATCAGTGGCCATCGAATATCGCGCTGCTCTATTTCAGCTACCACATCATGGTTGGACTGGGTACGTTGTTCATCGCGATCGCCTTTGTAGCTGCGTTCCTGTTGTGGCGAGGCAAGCTCTTTTCGAGCCACTGGATGCTGTGGATACTGCTGTTGGCGCTGCCGTTCCCCTACATTGCAAACACAGCCGGATGGATTACCGCGGAACTCGGCCGTCAGCCCTGGCTAGTCTTCGGTCTCATGCGCACGGCAGACGGTTACTCGAAGATGGTCTCGGCAGGCAATGGCATGTTTACGCTGCTGGGTTTCATGGGCATGTACACGGTACTGGGAATTCTGTTCCTATTCCTTGTGCGGCGTGAAATTGAACAGGGACCAGAAGCCGAAACAGTTTCGGCGCACTAGAAGTAGCGTCGGCATCCTTCCCTACGTGGAAGGGTACGACTTTAGCCGTGCCGTCAAGGCAGGACAAATAAGCGGGCTTTAGCCCCAGAGGGATGCAATGGCAACGCTTTGGTTCATGATCGTCGCAGTAATGCTGGCAGCTTACGTGGTGCTGGATGGCTTCGACCTGGGCGCGGGTGTGATCTATCTCGGCGCCGCTCGCACGACCAACGAGCGCCGTGCCATCATGCGCGCCATTGGTCCGGTGTGGGACGGCAACGAAGTCTGGCTCCTGGCCGCCGGCGGCACACTCTACTTCGCTTTCCCTCTGCTGTATGCCTCCAGCTTTAGCGGCTTCTACCTGCCGCTCATGATCGTTCTCTGGCTGCTCATGCTGCGGGGCATTGGCATTGAACTGCGCGCGCACATGACGAATCCCGTATGGCTTGGATTTTTCGACACCATCTTCTGCGCGTCGAGCCTGCTGCTAACGATCTTCTTCGGCGCGGCGTTGGGAAACGTGGTCCGCGGCGTCCCGCTAGGAGCCGATGGCTACTTTTTTGAGCCTCTGTGGACCAACTTCCGGGTCGGCGCCAACAATGGCATCCTCGACTGGTACACGGTGCTCACCGGAGTGATGGCACTGGTCATCCTGACGGCGCATGGCTCACTGTATATCGCGACGAAAACCGACGGTGACCTGAACCGGCGCGCTCGTGCTGTGGCGAAAACAGCGTGGCCGTTGCAACTGCTGCTGACCGTCGTGGGATTAGTGGCTACCGTTTCGATCCGTCCGGGCGTGCTCGACAACTACAAGCACCATGCTATTGGATTCGCCATCCCGGTGCTGGTGTTCGGTTCATTGGCCGGCATGATGCACTCGATGGCCAAGCGCGCCGACAAAATCGCCTTCGTCCTATCTGCTCTTTACATTGTAGGCATGCTGGTCGGCGCGGCCTTCGCGCTTTATCCGGTCGTGCTCCCTGCGAGCACCGATCCTTCGCTCAGCCTGACTATCTACAATACCGCTGCGGGTGAGCACGGGCTGACCGTTGGAATCACGTGGTGGATCCTCGGGATGGTCCTCGCACTCGGCTATTTAACCCTCCTGTTCCGCATGTTCAAGGGCAAGGTCGGGATGGAAGGGGAAGGATACTAAGAAACGCGATGGATTTCACGGATCGATCAAGCTTCTTGGATGTATCGGTGTAGATCCCTTCAATCCGTGGCGAAGTTCTTAGGGCAAACTGGCGTGCACGCCCAGACCTTCGGCAAGCTTGCGCAGCCGTTTATCTTTCGTCCACAGAAGCGTCGGTGCATCGATAAGAACAGAAGCGATCAGGTGTGCGTCAGTCAGGCCGATGCCCATGTTGTACAACCGGCGAGCCTCAATCATCAGCCGCAGTTCACTCATCCGTGCTACCCGCACTTTGGGTAACAGGTCCAAAAGAGTGAGTATCGTTGTGCGGTCCTTGAGTGATCCCAAGGCGAGTTCCGCAATGATGAACGGGTGGATGACAATCTGCCCCTGGTCCAGATGTCTGCGTAACTCTTTGCTCCCCGACCGCAGATGATCAATCCAAACCGATGTGTCTGCGAGAATCAATCGTTCCCTGCGCGCCGTCGTGGGATCTTCTTCAACCGCGGCATCGTGCCTCCCAAGGACGCCAGCCTGCGGGCGCTCTCGCGTTCAATGAGAGCCTTCAGTGCCTCCCGAAGCAGGGCAGCTTTCTCCGCCATTCCCGTGAACTCCTGGGCGGTGCGTAAGAGATCGTCATCCAGCGCAACGGTAGTTCTCATGAAAATTCCTCGCATCAATTATAGCATCAAGTGATGATTATAAATATGCTTCAATGATTCTACGATTCTACGAAATTGGGATATCGAACGGGCCTCCGGAGGGCTACTGGTGAGCAGCCCTGTATAATCGACCCTTGGGGTTCTGCCTCATGCTCGAAATTCCTATCTGGAGTGTGATCCTTTGAACGCACATATACCGCATCAGCATGGACAAGGCCCGGCGCAGCAGGGCCCACAGCCGCTGCCGGGAGTGGACGCCATCATCGCAGTGGGGTCGGGGAAGGGCGGCGTGGGCAAGACCACACTGTCGGTGAACCTGGCCGTCGCTCTCGTCAAGATGGGACACAAGGTCGGACTGCTCGATGCCGACGTGTACGGTCCGAATGTGCCGCTGATGCTGGGGGTCCACGATCAGCCGCGAATGGTGGGCGAGAATCGCATTGAGCCGATCCAGGCGTTCGGCCTGAAAGTAATTTCCGTCGGATTCCTTAACCCCGGCGACAAGCCGATTATCTGGCGCGGGCCCATGCTCCACCAGATCGTGCGACAGTTTCTGGGACTCGTCGAGTGGGGACAACTCGACTACCTCATCGTCGATCTACCGCCTGGCACGGGCGACATCGCGTTGTCGCTGGTGCAGACTGTGCCGCTGACTGGCGCAGTCGTGGTCTCGACGCCGTCCGACGTTTCTCTGCAAGACGCGCGCAAAGCCATCGAAATGTTCCGGCAGATGAAAGTGGACGTCGTGGGCGTGGTCGAAAACATGAGCTACTTCACCTGCCCCCACTGCCAGCACGAAGTGGATATCTTCTCGCGCGGCGGTGCCGAAAAAATGGCGGCGCAATTCGGGGTTTCGTTCCTGGGCAACATCGCCCTTGATCCCGAAGTGCGCAAGTCGGGGGATGGCGGAACCCCCGTGGTACTGGAAGGCGAAAATTCACCGCACGCGAAGTCGATTTACGAGTTTGCGAAGAATGTGGCAACGCGTACGGCAGAGATTAAGGCGAACGCCCCAGCCAGCGTAATTCAGATTCAGTAAAAAGCTCTAACCACAGGGGACACGGAAAAGCTCCTCTGTGTCCTCTGTGGTTTATACCTTTTTGAACCGCGCCAGTTGCCAGATCGTATCCGGCTCACGGTTCTTTAAGATCAACTCCGCCACCATCTCCCCCACAGCTGGCCCATGCTTGAACCCGTGCCCCGAGCCCCCGCCGACGATCCACACGTTCGCCGCCACCGGATGCCGGTCGATGATGAAATTGCTGTCCGGCGTTTGCTCGTACTGGCAGACGCGAGTTTCTACCAAGGGCGCGTTTCTAAGGGCAGGGAAGCGGAAGGCGACGTATTCTCGAATCTCTTGCAATGTCTCCTGACTGACCACGCGCTCGCCATCGGTCGGATCGAAGGTCGGCCCACGCGTATCGTCGGCGATCTTGAATCCGCGGCGATCGCTGCCGGGAATGCCATAACGAAAGCGTCCCCGGTGATCGGCCCATACCGGCAAATGCTTATCCGTGAAGCGATCATCGGCGGCCGGCGTGCCGAAGAAGAAAACATCTTGCTTAGTCGCTTGTATTAAATCACCGACTGCCTGAGGGAAAAGCCTTCCGAGCCATGGCCCGCAGGCGAAGACATAGAAGTCGGCCTTGAGTCGGGAGCCATCGGATAGTACGAAACCAAGCTGAGTGCCGTTCTCCAGACCAGTTGGCAGGATTGCTGACGGTTGGTACTTGCCACCCGCGGCGATAAAAGCCTCCACGACCGCTTGGCAACTCGCGCGGGCATCGAGATATCCGCACTCGGGCTCGAAGATTCCCCACTGGATTCCTTCGAAGTTAATCTGGGGCAAGCGTTTCTTCATCTGCACCGTCGAGAGTTCGTCAAACTTGATCTTCGCGTCCCGCAGCGCTTCGACCGATCCTCTCTCGAAGGCGTCTTCGCGTCCCGCAGCCATCCAGAGGACTCCGGTGCGGTGCAAGAATTGGCGCTTCCACTTGCGCTCGTACTTTGCCCACAGCTTGAGCGCCCGAGCCGCCATCTCCGTGTAAGGCTGATCGGGCCCGTATGTGCCGCGCATGACACGCGTCTCTCCGCCAGAAGATGCCCGAGAATTCCCCGGGCCCCAAGCGTCGAGCAGCGTAACTCGCGCCCCACGTTCCAGAAGGTGCAGGGCCGTCCAGCCGCCGAAGGCTCCTGCGCCGACGACCGCAATGTGAGCTTTGGACTTCATGAAGAGATAGAGCATACCAGCAGTTCCGCTTACGAGTTTCCGACACGTGGCGGTTTCCAACTCTCGGTCTTAATGCCGAGCGGACGGTGACACTCACTGAATATGGGCCGCAGTGGCGAGCGCTTTGAACCCGGTTCCCGCCACTTGATTCTCCCAGTCATCGGACTCTGTTACGATGCTGCACCTTGGTCCAAAACCCAACCTTCTGCATCTAAAGATAGTTAGGTAAAATAGGTGCGAAGCGGTCTCCTCCGGCCACCGCCGCTCGAATGAGACAACTGACAAAACTGTATGCCTGCTGACCCCAACATCGGGAATCGCGAACGCGAAATCCTGACCGCCATCGTGGAAACTTTTATTTCTACCGGTGAGCCCGTCGGATCGCGTACCCTCGCGCGTTCGAACCGCGAGGGGCTTAGTCCCGCCTCGATCCGCAATGTGATGGCGGACTTGTCCGACGCTGGCTTTCTGGAGCAGCCGCATGCTTCGGCGGGGCGCGTGCCCACGACCGAGGCATATCGCTACTATGTCGAGCAGATCTCCGGCAGCGCGCGGTTGGCGCCACAAGAAGAGACGATGATTTCCGATTCTCTCGCTGGCATCACCGACGTGCAGGAGTTCATGGAGCGCACCTCGCACGTGCTCTCTCTGATTTCGCGCAACGTTGGCGTGACCGTGGCCACCAGCGGCCCGAAGAATGCGCTCGAGCATGTCTATTTCTCGCGCCTCGGCGACCAGAAAGTTTTGGCAGTGCTTGTGACCCGTTCCGGCTTGGTACGCGATCGCGTGCTGCGATTGGATCTATCGCAGTCGGAGTTGGATTTAGCGGCGCGTTATATCAACGACAATTTCCGCGGCTGGACCATGGAAGCGATGCGGGCCGAACTCGGACGGCGCCTCGAGCAGGAGCGCAGCGAGTATGACCAGCTGATGAATTCGATCGAGCAGCTCTACAAGCAGGGGGCACTCGCTTCAGAAAAAGGGTCGCAGGTCGTATTTGTAGAAGGGGCATCAAACCTCGTGACCGGCGATCAGGATCGGCAGCGCTTGCAGGAGATGCTGAAGACGCTCGAGGAAAAAGAAAAAGTGGTCCAACTGCTGAGCGCTTACCTCGACGTGAAGCAGGAAGCGGTTCGCGTGGTCATCGGACCCGACCAGGCGTTTCCGTCAATGCAGAATTTCGTATTAATCGGAGCGCCCGCGCACGCCGGCAACGAAGTGATGGGCTCCCTGGCGGTGATTGGCCCGACACGTATGGATTATCAGCACACCATCACCGCGGTCTCGTACATCGCGCGCCTGTTTGACAAGATCTTGAATGAATCGGAGTAGCGAAGATGCTGTTATGAAGAAAGCAAACGGAAAAACGGAATCGGAAATGGCAGGGCTTGATCTGGAACATGAACTTCCAGCCGCGGACGGGGATGAGACTTCCCCGCAGAGTGCCGGGGCTGCGGTCGGTGAAGTATCTGGACCAGAATCAGAACTGCAGAAGCTAAGGGCCGAGCGGGATTCTTTGCTCGACCGCCTGGCTCGTGCACAGGCTGAATTCGAAAACGCGCGACGCCGCGCCACCAAAGAGCAGCAGGACTTTCGTGACTATGCCGCTGCCGATGCGGTCAAGGCCTTGTTGCCAGTCCTCGACAGCTTCGAGCGCGCGCTGCAGGTGAAATCGGATCCCGCTGACTTTCGCAGCGGTGTGGAACTCATCTATAAGCAGTTGCAGGATGCGCTCGGGAAGGTGGGAGTAAAGCCCATTCCCGCCAAGGGGGAGCCGTTCGATCCACATGTGCATGAGGCGATCGAAATGGTAGAAACCTCCGACGCGGCCGACCATGAGGTGCTCGAGGAGTTGCAGCGCGGCTACAAAATGAAGGACCGTTTGCTACGGCCAGCGATGGTCAAGGTCGCAAAGAATCCCTGAAGTCTTCGGATCGCGCAAGGCCCGTCATCATCCGGCCCCAGCGTGCCCCAATATTTTTGTGAAAGAAAGGTTTCATTCTGACCACGAACGCAAAACGCGACTTTTATGAAGTACTGGGTGTGACTCGCACAGTTACCGAAGTAGAACTGAAGAGCGCTTATCGCAAGCTCGCCCTGCAGTATCATCCAGACCGCAATCCCAATAATCCGGATGCAGAAGAAAAATTCAAGGAAGTGAGCGAGGCTTACGCCGTGCTCGCCGATGCGGACAAGCGAGCCGCCTACGATCGCTACGGACATGCTGGACTGGGCGGCGGTGGGGGTGCGGGCGCCGGCTTCGATCCCACAGTATTCCAGGATTTCAGCGATATCTTCGGAGAGTTCTTTGGATTCGGCGACATGTTCGGGGGTGGCGGTGGTGGCCGCCGTCGCACCCGCGTGCAGCGCGGCGCCGATCTTCGCGAAGATCTGACGCTCGAATTCGAGGAAGCATTCTTCGGGACCGAGTCTCGGGTCACCGTTCGGCGTCATGAAGCTTGTGAGGAATGCCACGGATCCGGATCCGCCCCCGGCAAGGGGCCGACAACGTGCCGATCGTGTAACGGGCGAGGGCAGGTGCGCTACCAGCAGGGATTCTTCAGCATTGCCCGCACTTGTCCCACCTGCCAGGGCTCAGGCAGCGTCATCACCGATCCTTGCTCCAAGTGCAAAGGTGAAGGGCGCATTCTGCGACAGCGTACCGTTGACGCCAAGGTTCCGGCCGGCGTAGAAGATGGGACACGCATCCGGTTCTCTGGCGCGGGCGAGGTTGGGCAGTTCGGTGGCCCCGCTGGAGACTTGTACGTCGTGCTGCACGTGAAGGAGCATCCCTTTTTCGCGCGCGAAGGCAACGACCTGCACTGCGTGGTTCCAATATCGGTGGCACAGGCAGCTATGGGTGCGGAGATTCGCGTGCCCACCATGGAGGGCGAACACGCGCTGAAGATTCCGGATGGTACCCAGCCCGGAGCGACCTTCCGCATTCGCAACAAAGGCGTGCCTGTGCTGAACGGGCACGGGAAGGGCGATTTGTACGTCGAGGTTCGCGTGCAGGTTCCCACCAAGCTGAACAAGCGTCAGAAAGAATTGTTGCAGGAACTCGATGCCATCTCGAAGGTCGACAACCAGCCCTTGCTGCGATCGCTGCTGGGCAAGATGAAGGACATGTTCGGATAGATTGCGTGTACTTTGCACCGAGGGATCGGGAAGGCGCGATTCCAGTCGCGCCGCGCATCCCCCAATTTCTGACGGCCTCAGCCGCCGAGGCCCGTACTCCCTCCATGACCCGCCGCCGATGGATTGCCGATGAAGTCTCGGGGAACGAAGCTGCTCTCACGGGCGAACACGCGGATCATCTAGTCCGCGTGCTTCGTGCCCGGGTGGGCCAGGAATTCGACATCGCCGCTGGCGCGATCGTAAGGCGGGGACGCATCGTCTCCATTCAAGAGGGCCGGGTTGAGTTCAAACTCAGGGAAGAAGTGCCTGCAGCCGAAACTCCGATCGTCATCCTTCTCCTTGCCGTCTTCAAGTTCGACCGCATGGAGTGGGCGATCGAGAAGTGCACGGAACTCGGTGCGTCTCGAATCGTGCCTGTAATCGCTCGCCGCACGGATGCACACCTGGCTTCAGCCGCGGTAAAACGCACAGACCGCTGGCGAAGGATCGCGCTTCAGGCGGCCGAGCAATCCCGCCGCGCCGGACCTCCGGAGATCGCCGCTCCGACTAAGCTGCAGGGCGCGATGAACGGAATCGCCAGTGGTCACAAGATTGTGCTCGCAGAGACGGAGCAGCAGACGTTGCTACGCGATGTGCTCGCGGGATCGCCGGGAGGAGAGATCGTGCTGGCGATAGGCCCGGAAGGCGGCTGGGCAGATGACGAGTTGGAATTGTTCAGGCAAACTGGGTGGGCTTCCGCTTCTCTCGGTTTCACGATTTTGCGCGCGGAAACCGCCGCCATCGCAGCCACCGCGATCACAATGTCAGAACTGGGCGGGTGATTGATTGTCGATACATTCGCAGGAGAAAATTGGTCATGAATAAAGGTCACATCTACTTCGAGATTCAAGCCGACGACACCAAGCGTGCGATCGATTTCTACTGTCAAGTCTTTGGATGGAAATTCTCGCCGGTTCCCGGTCTTCCCATTCCGTACTGGACTATCGAAACCGGAGGCTCGAGAGGGGGCTTGCTGCAGCGGCCCGCCAAGACGCCTCCGCCGCAATCGGGAACGAATGCTTTTGTCTGCTCGCTGGAGGTAGAGAATTTCGACGCAACAGCGGCAACCATCCAGGACCTGGGCGGAATCGTGGCGCTTCCCAAGTTCGCGGTACCGAACACCTGCTGGCAGGGATACTTTGTCGACACCGAAGGAAACACCTTCGGAATTTTTCAAGTCGATCCAAAAGCCGGCAACTAGGTTCATGGGCGACAACGATACGCGAGGCGGGCTGGAGTGCCCGCCTCTCTTTATTCTCGGTCCGGCCATCGCTTGTTTGCACAACTCCAGCAGATGATATCCTCCGCTCATGGCGTCTCCGAAGTCTAACCCCCGTCCCGTTTCATTCATTCCTGATGACCACCAATGCGAAGCCATCGAGCACGTTCACGGACCCATGCTGGTTGCGGCCGGCGCGGGCACTGGTAAAACGACCGTTCTCGTTAATCGCATCGCCCGGCTAGTCAAGGAAGGGCACGCCCAACCCCACGAAATCCTCGCGCTAACCTATACCGTCAATGCGGCTCGAGAAATGCGCGACCGCGTGGGCAAGTTGTTGGGTGGGGAGGAAGTGAATGCCGCGACCTTCCACGACTACTGCCTCGACCTGCTCAAGCGAGTCGGTAAGGATTTCGGAGTGCTCGACGAAAAGGATCTCTGGATCTACCTGCGACGGCGCATTCGCGAACTTCGTCTCGAACACTATATCCGCGCCGCTAATGTGGCTCAATTCCTGAACGACCTGCTCGAATTTGTGAGCCGCTGTCACGACGAACTGGTCACACCTGAGAGGTACGAACAGTACGTGGTGCGTTTGGAGCGCAAGGAAGTACCCATGCCGCGGGTCGTTAAATCGAAGAATGTGCTCGACGACGCTGAGGTCCTCGGGCGCTGCCGCGAGATCGCTCGCGTCTTCACCACCATGGAACGCTGGCTGCGGGAAGAAAACCTCGGCACTTTCGGCCACATGATCACGCGCGCACATGCTTTGCTGCACAACGATGAAACGGTGCTGGCTTCGGCCCGCGCCCGCGCCCGCGCCCGGTTCATTCTTGCCGATGAATTTCAGGACGCCAACTACGCACAGATTGAGATCCTTGCTCGCCTCGCCGGGACCGATGGCAACATTTTCGCTGTCGGAGATCCCGACCAGGCTATCTACCGTTTTCGCGGAGCATCGAGCGCAGCCTTCCAGTTGTTCGATCGTCATTTCCCCAACGCCAAACGCGTAATCCTCGAAAAGAATCGCCGTTCCACCACTCCGATTCTCCGCAGCGCGTTCGCGCTGATCGACAAGAACCCACCGGTGTTCGCCAAACACTCTGACGGGAAACTCGCGTATCGTCGCGCCCCGCTTCAGTCCGCGCGCGAAGAGGAATCGACAAAAACCGGTACGCAGTTGCCCAGTCCTCCGGTCGCGGTGGTGGTCCTCGCGACGAGAGACGCCGAAGGGCCCGACGTGGTCGCTTATCTCCGGAGTGTGCAAAAGAAAACGAAGTGCAAGTGGTCGGACTTCGGCATCCTCTACCGCTCTCACTACAACCGCGATGACGTGGTGCGGGAGTTGGCGGAAGCCGGAATCCCGTTCGTCATTGAGAGCATGGATATCTCCGACACCCCCGAAGCTCGCGACCTGTTTGCCTGCCTCAACGCAGTTGTTTCCGGCGGTGACGACGTCAGCCTGTTTCGGGTGGCCGCGTTGCCGTGTTTCCATGTGCACCCGGGAGGCCTTCGCCAAGTCATGCGAGCCAACGCCCGCGAGAAACGTGAAGACCATGTCGTTCCGCTTTCTGACGTGCTCGTCGGGGTCGTGGGCGGCGCGGACGTGATCGACGCGGTGAAACGTACGCGTGATGAAATTCGGCGAAGGGAAGCCAAAGCGCGGGCCGCCCTGGACATTATTGTCAAACAGTTCGCTCTCGATGCCTCCTCGCCGATTCTGCAGGCTACCTTGCGTTTCGTGGACGAATGGGAAAAGAAGAAGGTCAACAAAACGACTGAGCTAGAGGAACTGGTCGATTATCTCGGGTACTTCCGGGAAGCGGGAGGCGTGATTCCCATGGAGTCGCGCGAAAACGAGAACGCCGTCCGCCTCATGACCGCGCATGGTGTCAAGGGCCTGGAGTTCCCGCACGTCTTCATCCTCCGTGCCAATCCTCCGGCTTTCCCTTGTTCGTACAAGGAGACGCTGGTTGCCTTCCCGCGCGAACTGCGCGATCCGGATTCGATCACAGAGGCCGACGACAAGACGCTTCATGGACAGGAAGAGCGACGCCTTTTCTATGTAGCCATGACCCGCGCCCGCGACACGCTGCACATTTACGCGCGCGAGGGCACAGGCAAGATCAACAAGACGCCGGCCGGCTACATGCGCGAGCTGATTGAAGACAAAACTCTTTCCCGCTGGCTGTCAGCGGTCCCGGCTTCGGGTACACAGACGACGCTCGACATCTTTGCGGAGGCCGCCGTCGCCTATCCAGCGGAGTCGCAAACGAATCTCTGGTTCGAGATGCCAGTACTTGAAGGTCTGCATACCCGGCTGAGCGCGTCGGCCGTCGATACCTATGAGCGCTGCGGATTGCAGTTCAAACTCGAGCGCGATTGGCGGTTGTCGACCAGGCCAGCGGCGGCGATGCAATACGGCGCTGCTATCCATCGCGTGCTCAAGACTTACTTTGATTCCGTGAAGCTGAACCGTCCCAAAACCGACGATGAGCTCATCGACCATTTCCGTAGCTACCTGGCAGAGGCCAAGATTCATGAAGCCTACCAGCACGAACTTTACGAGAATCAGGGCGTCGAGCAGTTGCGAGACTTCCTTGCGGCCGCGCGCTCGCTCCCCACCCCTGAGGTTCTCAACACCGAACAGTCATTTGAAATTCGTTTGGGCGAAACAACCATCGCTGGCCGGATTGATCGCATCGACCAACGGCCGGACGGGAGCGTCGCGATCGTGGACTATAAGACGGGCAAAGCGCGTGATCAAGAGGATGCCGACGAGAGCCTGCAGTTGTCACTCTACGCAATTGCCGCCGCCGAGAAGTGGGGATACAAGGTCGGCGCACTGATTTTTCACAACCTGGAAGAGAATGTTCCGGTGATTACGACCCGCACAGAATCGCAACTAATTGCGGCGCGCGGTCGCGTCGAGGCGGCGGCCCAGGCAATCGCCGACGGAGTCTTCGAAGCGAAACCGGGAATGCATTGCAACTTCTGTGCATACCGGAGCTTGTGTCCCGAGAAGGAAAAGCGGATTCCGCGTCGCCTTGAAACCGTCGTGGCGAAGCGGCCGAACTAAATGGCGTGAACCGATTCGGACCTACAAAAAAACTTAGGGGACGCTCTTGAGCGTCCCCTTTTTTGCTTTTACTGAACCTGCTTAGTGCTTCTTTTTCTTCTTTGCCTTTTTCTTGGTTGCCATTGTTCCTATTCTCCCTTCCATTTTTCATGGAAAATGTCGCAGTGGTCTTTTACTGCAACTAGTTGATGTATAGAGTTATTGAAAAATGAAGTCAAGAAAAAAATGATGATCAATCTTTGCAAGTTGTGACACCAAAGTCACCGCGAGAGAAGTTCTGAAGGAAAAGTCAACAAGAATTTCGAAGAGCGTGTCGTGCCGCGCGTGATTTATCTCTGGCGAATACCCGGCAACGGAAGTCGAACACGCGCGAGATGGCAAATTCGTCTTGCGCTGGTGCTGCCCGCGCCCGCGTGAACGGTGCGCCGTCGTGCGACGCATTCATGCGCCGTGCATCTATAATGAAGGACGCGAAAATCTTCGCGGGAGCTTGATCCATGGCCTCTTTTGACGATGTTGTCATCATCTCCGGCTGCCGGACTGCCGTCGGAAAATTTCAGGGCAGCCTGTCGGATCTCAGTGCGCCGCAACTCGGAGCGATCGCTGTGCGCGAGGCCGTCAAGCGCGCTGGTATTGATCCCGCTCAAGTGGATGAGTGCATCATGGGGAACGTCGTTTCTGCCGGACTCGGGCAGAATCCCGCGCGACAGGCCGCAATCTTCGGCGGACTGTCACCTGCGACAGGTGCCATGACAATCAACAAGGTCTGCGGCTCCGGATTGAAATCCGTCGCTCTCGCGGCGCAAGCGATTCAAACCGGAAACAGTTCCATTGTCGTAGCAGGCGGAATGGAATCCATGACCAACGCGCCTTATCTTCTGCCCCAAGCTCGCAAGGGATACCGTCTGGGGAATGCGCAGATCGTCGACTCCATGGTGCACGATGGCCTGTGGGATATTTATAACGACTACCACATGGGGATCACGGGCGAGAATGTCGCCGAGAAGTACGGCATCACGCGCGAAGAGCAAGATCAGTTTGCCCTGAACTCTCATCGCAAGGCGTTGTCTGCGATCAAGGAGTGCCGCGTCAAGTCACAGATCGTTCCGGTCGAGATACCCGCGAAGAAGAAGGGCGCGCCCCCGGTTATTTTCGAAAAAGACGAGAGTCCTCGCGAGGATACAACCATTGAAGTGCTGCGCGCGCTCAAGCCCGCCTTCAAAAAAGATGGGACCGTCACCGCAGGGAATGCGCCGGGAGTGAACGACGGGGCCGCTGCCCTCGTCGTTACCAGCGCAAAGCAGGCGCAGGAGCTCGGCGCCAAGCCGATGGTCCGCATCGTGGCACAGGCAACCAGCGGCGTTGAACCCAAATGGGTAATGATGGCTCCCGTCGGAGCTGTTCGCACCATCTGGGAAAAGACTGGCTGGAAGAACGAAGATGTCGATCTTTACGAACTCAACGAGGCCTTCTCAGTGCAGGCTTTGGGCGTGATGCGCGAGTTGGGTCTGAATCCCGACAAGGTCAATGTGAACGGCGGCGCGGTAGCGATCGGTCATCCCATTGGAGCCAGCGGCGCACGGGTTTTGGTCACCCTGATCTATGAAATGATTCGCCGCGATGTGAAGCGAGGCATTGCAGCGCTCTGTCTCGGGGGCGGCAACGCCGTGGCAATGGCCGTCGAGCGATAAGACGGCTGGCGGTCTCGAATCTCTGCGGGTAAGATTTCTGGGGAGCGTCGTCGGCCGGTTGGACGGCTGACATCCTATGTCCATCCCAAAGCTGACGACTGTTATCTATCTCGCGTTTTGTATTGGTGAAAGCCAAGGGCAGGCCAGGTTCAGTGCGGCTGCCGTCGATACCTACCTGCAGTCTTACGTTCGCACCAACAACTTTGCCGGTACCGTTCTCGTGGAGACGAACGGCACGATTCTCTTCCAGAAAGCCTATGGTCTCGCCAACCGCGAACATCGGGTTGAGAACACTCCAGCGACCCGGTTCCATATAGCGTCGATGTCAATGCAATTCACGGCGGCAGCAGTCTTGCGCCTCGTGGACCAGGGCTTGATTAAATTAGATGACCACGTGGGAGAGTTTGTCCCCGGCGCTCCGGGAGCAGAGCAGATTACGATTCGCGATCTTCTTGTCGAGCGTTCGGGATTGCCGGACATCAATGCGCTGCCCGACTACAACGAAATCCTGCAGCACCATCAAACGCCGGCGACTCTGGTCGAAAAGATTGCGGGTCAGCCTCTGCTCTTCGAGCCTGGTTCGAAATTTCTGCACGAGGAGCATTCCGCTTACAACCTTCTTGCCTTGATTGTTGAGAAGAAGACGGGTATGCCGTTTGCTTCAGCAGTTGAGAAACTCGTGCTCAGGCCAGCAGGTCTGACCGCCACGGGTGTAGACGATGACGCCCCTACACACGCTGCACATATGGCGAAGGGGTATGAACCTGAGGGCACGTACGCACTGAAGCCCGCGACCGAAATTCATTGGTCCGCCAAAACAGGGAACGCTTCGGTCTATACGACGGCGGCTAACGAGGCGCGATGGGTGGGGACCCTGTTCCGCGGTCATGCAATGAGCCGCGCCTCGCGTGCAGCCATACTGGACACTTCTCAAAAGGTCGGCTATGGCTGGATGAGAGGCGAGAACAAACGGTTTGGAGAAATCGTTTACTACATGAACGGCCGGGCTCCCGGTTTTGCCTCGTTCGTCCTTTATCTGCCGAGTGCGCAAATGACCGTCGTGCTGCTGAGTAATATCTACTCATCAGCGACGACGGCGATCGGGTATGACGTTGCGGCCTTGTCCATCGGCCTGCCCTATGAGCCATTCCATCTCAAGGATCCAGGGCCGACACCAGCAGAACTGAAGATGTGCGAGGGCAAGTTTCAGTTTGGTGCGGATTTCTACCAGCCAAATGCAGTGACGACGCTGCTCGCAAAGGATCAAGGACTCTCGATGCGGTGGCCCGACGGAAGCATTTCGCCGCTCATCCCGCTTTCGGTGGATCGTTTTGTGGATCGATCGTACTGGCAGGACGTTAAGATTGAGCGCGATGCATCGGGAAAACCATCCGCTCTCATCTACGACCATTTTCAAGGAAAAGCCGCGAAGCCAGAATAGGCTGGAAGTCGAGACCGTCGATCTTTACTTCACCGCCGAAATAGGAAGCGTGACCGTGAAAACGGCTCCGCCGTCGGGGGAGTTCGCCGCGTCCACACTGCCGTTATGTTCCTTCATGACGGACTTACATATGCTTAGGCCCAATCCTGTGCCGCGGCCTGGACGCTTTGTCGTGTAGAAAGGATCGAAAATGCTGGACAAGTTTTCCTTCGGAATGCCGGGACCATCGTCGTGAAAGCTAACCCAGACCGAATTGTCACCTTTGCCCAGACGGATTCGCAGTGTGCCCTTATCTCTCGCGTCGCGGATGGCCTGCTCCGCGTTAAGAATGAGATTCAGGAACACCTGCATCAACTGGTGCGGGTCGCCAAGCGCATAAGGAACTCCGGCCTCTTTCAAAAAGTCGACCGTGATGTTGTTCTTGCGTAGCGAATAGGCGTGCAGGTTCAGGGTGCGTTCGACCACCTCGACAAGGTTGATCTTGCTTTTGCCAGGCGCTGGAGGGCGCGAAAAATAGGTCAGGTTCTGGACGATTTCTGCCGCGCGCCGAGCTTGCTGCTGCAGGATTGCGAGTTGCTTGCGAGAGCCTTCATTGGTCTCGGTGTCCTGCAAGAGTTCGCTGACCCCCATGATGGCGGTCAGAGGATTGTTCAATTCGTGGGCGACGCCGCCGATCATCGCACCCATCGCGGCCAGACGCTCGCTCTGTACGACCTGCTGTTCGAGTTTTCGTTCAACCGTGATGTCGCGGACTGAAATAATCACGCCGCTGATCTTTGACTCGGAATCGACTAACTGGCTCCCGGCGGCGCGCATCGTGCGCCAGTTCCCATCGCTGTGGCGCGCCCCATATTCCGCCGACGCAAAAACCTGCTTGCCGGAAACAAGATCGTGGTAGAGAGAAGCTAGTTCCGGGGAATGATCTTCCATCTCCGAGATCTTCTTTCCCAGCATCTGCTGCGGCTCGCAGCCCAGAAGATCACGGGCTCGGGAACTGACGAAGGTGTACCGTTCCTCGAGGTCGACTACCAAAATCAGGTCGGGGAAACTTTCCAGCAATCGTCCGCGGAATTCCTCCTGCTGCGCCAGTTGCCGTTCCATCTTTCGCTTTTCGGTGATGTCAACCAACGTTCCCTGATAACGAATGATGTTTCCTGATGTGTCCCAAACCGCGCGCGAGGAATCAAGGAAGATTGCTGCCGTTCCATCTTTGCGCCGGAGTCTGATCTCGCGGGTGCGGACGCCTCCGCGGTCGTCAACCGCCCGCCCCAGGACCGGCGGTCCGGGATCGAAATTGAGCGCTGCGGGTTCGACGCTCAGCAGATCTGACTTTTCCGCATATCCCAACATGCTGACCAGGGCCGGGTTGGCATCAAGCAAGTGTCCTTCAGGAGTGCTGAAGTAGACGCCCTCTTGCAGGGTCTCGAACAACTCAGTAAAGCGTAGTTCTTTTTCGCGCTGCTCGGTGACATCGCGCCCCAGCATGCTCGCGCCAACGACCTCGTCACCCTTCACAATGCCATTCAGTACGCACTCAAAATAAAGGGGTCTCGACGAAGACTTCAGCCGAACTCGAACCGTACCGGCCCACCGTTTCTTTTCTAGAAAGCGCCCGAGTCCGCGTTCCACTTCCGGCTGGCCGGGCTCGTCAATCAGATCGTAAATTTTGCGCCCCACGACCTCGGAATATGACAATCCGGTCAACTCGGTGATGCGCTTATTCACAGTTCGAATAGTGCCATCGAGGGAGACTGCGCAAGCGGGGTCATCAAAAGAATCGATCAGCTCCTTGAAGTTGCGTTGGGAGCGCATGATGACCTGACTGAGTTGGTCTAATTGCTCTTCGGAAGGCGCGGCGCCGACGTGCTCCTGCAGTCCGCGCAGCAATCCTTTGAGTTCGCTGACTTCGCGCCGGCGGCCGTAGGCGTACGCCGCAAACAGAATTGAAAGAAACACGATCCCGATTGGAATGGCGCGCAACTGAAATGGAATGTTTTCAAGACGCTCCCACAACAACCCTGCCAGCGCCACCGAAAGCAGCACCATAAATCCCAGGGCCCAACGCCATAGTTGGGACTCTTCCTGCTCCAGGTTTCCGGGAACGCGCGGCGTATTGGATGTGTTCACAGGGTCCGGGGTCATGAGGAACTGCCAACTTTCACTGCAAGCAATCCTAACCCTAGACGTCGCGCTGGAACAAACGTCCTGTTGGACACTTTGGTGCGCGTCTATTCGTCTGGCTCAGGAGCCGGGTTGAGGGATTCCGGCGCTTTGATCTGGTTCGATACGATCGCCTGCCAGTTGAGAAGTGCGTTCCAGAGCATTCGCTGATCACCCCGATTCATATCCCGATGCATGGGATTGAAGTTGAAGCTGACGACGTGGCCTTTGCCTACCGGCATATCCAGAATCGCCGGCCGGCCGATCAGGTTCTCTTCTCCCCAAGCCTGACCGCTCTCAACGAAGGGCTTGTCATCGTTGGCGCCCCATTCCATCACCACGCCGCTGCGGTCTTCGGGGCCATCGAGACAGGTCGTGCAATACGCCATGCGGAGCCATCGCCGCGGCGTGTTGTACAGAGGAAAATTCTGCCGGAAGACGTAAGTGTGCACCGGATACCCGTATGCGATGGGATGATCGGGACGATCGAATGTGACCCGTACATGCGCGCCGGGCGTTCGTGTCGCCGCCTGTTGTGAAGCAGCGGAGGATGCGCCGCCGCCTCCCGCGGTACTGCGGGGCACTCCGCCGGACGATCGCCGCACAAACCGCACCAGTCCGCCTTCCAACGCGAGCATACTACCGCTGCCCAGCGTCACCATCAGGCCACCGTCGTCGATGAAGCGCTGGATCTGGCCGAGTCCCTCGTAACCGATCCCGCCAGTGATGTCATCCGATTCTGCCGGAGTACCAAAACTCGGCGCCTGCAGGGTTTTCTTGAAAGGCATGGGTGACCACGCCTTCGGCAGCCCTTCAATCTGCTCCGCCAATTCCAGATCGACATGCCCGTAGAGCAGCACATCAATGCGCGCGCTCAGGTTGCCGGCGCGAATGTCCTCATCGCGAAGATACGTGTAGGGAACTTTGCGTTGATCGAGCGAATAACGAATCCATCCGATCGAGTCCGTGTCAGCCCATGGAACCCATACGCCGATGCGCGGTGCTTTCGCCTTGTGGCGCGGCACGTCAGGGATGCTGGCTACTTGAGTGACGTCAAGGCCAAGTTCAGCAGCGGTCGATGCAATCGCATCGTGCAATCCGGATTGATTGGTCAGAATCCACGAACCAGCCGGAAACTTTATTCCACCCGCTTCGAAGTCGCGCTCGGCAATCTCAATCTCGAAATTCGCCAGCCGGTAGCGGGCAGCGAGAAGCGATTCCTGGCCGGTGTCCTTCAGCAGGTAAGTGGTACCACTACCGGTGACGTGACCTTTCGGATGCGGTACTTCCGTCAACTCCGTTAGCTTGGCGTTCCGAATTCCTGCATCGTCAGTGGCGATCGCCTGCAGGTGAAAGTTGGCGGGCAATTCCCAGGAAACGTCATCGTAGGGCGGCTCTCCATCCTTTGGATAGTGCTGCGGGGTTAGCAAATCGACCGCGTAGTTGCGATAGGGCTGGTCGAGGCAGACCACATAGGTTCCGGCAGGGAAGTTTCCTTCCTTGAGCTGAATAGCATTCTGCGCGCGTGAGACTTCGATATGCTGACCCATGAGCCGGCCGATCATCGCTGCCACCCGAGCCGGATCTCCCTGATCTTCTGGAATCAGAAAAGCATAAGGCGGCTGCGTCAGGCCCTTTTGCCACGAATCCCAGCCCTTCTTGTAGAAATTGCGCAAGATTTCCTTAGATTCACCCGCGGTCATGTCGAGCGCCGCCAGCGCACCGGTTTCCTGGTAGTTGAGATTGTCGCGCGCCGACCACGCAACTTCGCGTGGAGCAGGCATCGGCCGGTACCATTCCATGCTCGCCGCCGACGACGAAACCGATCGTTTCTCCGTCTCAGCGCTGCCATTGCCAAACGTTTCATAGCCGCGGCCAATACTGTTGTGATTCATGGCCACGGAATCGAGATAGAGGTGTGCAAACGCTTCCCCAAAATTCCACGTCGAAACGCCGGGCATGCCCATGGCGGTCATGGCCTGCACCTCGTGAAAGCTGAGCGCCAGAAACTCGCTGTAGGTGATGGGATCAACGTTGGGGTTGTAAGGGCCTGTTCCGTTCCACGTCATCATCAAAGGCACGCCTTCGTGCAAATCGTGAACAACCGTCGGGTGCCACTCGTGAAACATGCGATGCACGGCCTTGGTGGTTTCGTGTGTCTGCTGGTGCGTGTCACGATTGATGTCGACGAATGCATACTTCGACCAGTAGGGCGGCGATTGGCGCGGGAGCGTGTTGCGGTCGGTCTTGCCCTTGAGGTAACGATAGAACCAGTCGACCATCTTGTCGCGGCCGTCGGGATTGGACACGGGATTGATCAAAACGATGACCCGTTCGCGGATCCGCCGAATCATAGGCTGCTCCGACACCGCCAGTCGGTAGGCCAACTCAACCATGGCCTCGGTCGAGCCGGTTTCGTCGGAATGCAGCGCGGCGTTGAAGTAATAAATAGGACGCGAGTCGGCGATGAGCTTTTCAGCCATTGCGGCGTCGGTGCGCCGGGGATCCGCCAACGCAGCGGTCGCCTCCTTCAGCTGGTCGAGATCACGAATGCCAGCCTCATCGGCAATTGCGAGCACCACTATTTCGCGCCCTTCTTCGCTGTGCCCGATCGTAAACACGCGCACTCGCGGACTGGCCGCCGCAAGCGCACGAGCGTAGGCATAGGTTTTCTCGGTACCCAGAAGTTCTCCGGGCGCGCCCATGATGCGCCCTAGAAATTTCTCGGGAGACGGGACGGTATTCGATTGGGGAATGTACGAGACCCACGGCGATCCGAAGTGCGGATCCGTAGTGGCAGCCGCAATAGCCTCGACCGAGCCGGGTTCAGGGATATCAGGGCTTTGCGCATTCGCGACGACAGTCAACGACGCAAGCGACATCATCCACACCAGCACGAGTCGGAACATGAGGGCCCCCAGATGTAGTTTGACGCGAAAGTTTAGCACGCGCTTCGCCAATGCACCGGACTCCCGGGAGGGAGCGGTAGCGGAAATGTAAAGCCAGCCTGGCCTCGCACCGGTGGAAACGGTGGACAGATATTGATACCGATTCAGCCGCAAACAGCATCTAACACCATCGATGGATGAAAAATCTAAAAGGCTCCAGAGGATCTATTTGGCCGGGATGACGATCCTCCTAACGGTAGTCATCATGAGTTGCAATGGGCAAGATTTTGGTGTTTTGCAGCCGACTCCAGAAGACCTGTGCAAGTGCATCCCCCTCGAGCCTGACGTCGCTGATTATCGCCATGCAGCCAAGCATGTCCCAATCCCTGATACAACTGCTCAAGAAGTTTCGGTCGACGATATTCTCGCCTGGCCTGAGGACCTCATCATCCCACCTGATGCTCCCCGAACTGGGCGCGAACTGGATGTCTTTCACATCGCCAACGCGTTTCTGCAAAACGCAAGTGTGAACGCGGTCGATTGCGATATTTCGATGGAGATCTCGCAAACCGCAGAAAAGAATTCCCCGCGGATGACTGTGGAGACTCCGGTTGATAGCGAATATTGCTCGGCTCGTCAAAATCTGCAAGCGCAATTGAAGCAGCACGGATTTCAACTCGACTCGCAGCATGGAGGGGAACTTCCCCAGGCTCTACCTATCGATGTCACGGGGATGGCCTTCGAAGATTTTGAGCACAATCGTGGAAACGTGGCAACTTTGTGGGAAATTCATCCTGCGATCGTGACCCTGCATTAAGAGAATACGTTCTGCCGCCGAAAGAAGGGGATGCGAACTCTCAAGGCTTGATGCGCCACACTGCCGATTCCTTTTCGTCAACTCAACTAACAAATCCTGGCACCCGGAAGAGCCTTGGTGGACGAACCAGAAAATAGAAATCGGCTAATCAGTACGGAAACAAAGGGCTTGCCCTCGTTCCTGCAGAGCACGAAAGTAACTCGCCGTATGGAATCACAGATGCAAGCCGAGAGAGAGAGTCAATATCATCGCTGCAGTGTGCGCGCTGCATAACGCTGCGTGAAAAGACGATCCATGAAACAAGGTTGGCAGGCAGGATTCAGATTATCGGTCATCCTTATAGCTGTGCTTTGTTTGTGGGGATGCTCCGGCATCCCCGCGCGCAGCGTTAGTACCGCCCCCGCAACGATCGCATATACGCTAGGTCCGTCTGGCTCTAACACAATCGTAGGGTACTCCACGGTGAGGGCAGGCAATGATTCTCCGATTGCTACTCTTCACTTTTCGCCATCCTTCGGGGTTGGGGAGGTCGCGACAGACCCTAGCGGTGCGATTTATGCAGCCGGTGGAACCCTCAACAAGGGATATGTCCGGGTTTATCCGCCGAACTCGATCGAAACAACAACCCCTTTGCGGACAATTGATTTCAATTTTGGCCCAAATATGCTTGCAGTAGACCCGGCGGGCCGGGTCTACATACTCAGTCTCCCGGACGTGGTTACGGGGAATCCTATGACGCTGTCCGTCTACTCAGCAAATGCGAGCGAGACAGCCACACCCTTACGCACATTAGTATTGACGAATATCTTGCCGCCGATTGAAGACATCGCTGCGGATTCCGACGGAAACATCTACATTGCAGGGTATATCCGGAATGGATTGACTGGTGCTGGAGCGGCGGTTGCAATATTTCCGACTTCCGCAGACGGCCCTTCGCTGCCGTCCCGTACGATAAGCTTCCCGGCAAATTCAAATGTGTTTGGCGTTGCCGTCGATGCCGCGAGCGACATTTTTGTGAACGTTTGTCCGGGCTGTGTGAGCGGTAGCAATTTTGTGATTGAGGAGTTCGCGCCCCACGCAAGTGGTGCGGCCAACCCTATCAACACGATCAATCTCCCCATCGATTCAGGTTCGATATTTACGAGCGGTGGCCCAGTGCGCCTCGATGGCGCAGGAAATATCTTTACGACGTTGGAGCAGTACGATTCCTCAAACGACGCGTTGTTTAGCCACGTGCTCTACGGTTTTCATCCAAACTCCACCGGTAGCGCCGTGCCCAGCCTGACAATTACTCCACCCTATAGCACTTTCTTCGCGGTGAATTGAGAGCAGTCTGTGACGGGGCGTTCATTAGTGCCGGTGTTTTCCACAGCCCTCTGGTGACATCTGTCACAGCCAATACATCCCTACATCTCGTAAGGTAGGTATCTGGTACATCAGGACTTTGTGTGCCCGACGGCACACATGCCCCATGTTCTATAAAACTCTCAGTGCTGCCGTCTACGGGATCGATGCCAACATCATTCAGGTCGAGGTCGACTGCTCCGGTATCAAGTGCGATCAGGATCACTTCCACACCGTTGGCCTGCCCGACGCCGCAGTGCGCGAGAGCCGCGACCGTGTCCGGGCGGCGTTGAAGAACTGCGGCTACGACATCCCGCCGACGCACATCACCATTAACCTTGCCCCGGCCGACATAAAGAAGGAAGGTTCCGGATTCGACCTGCCCATGGCGCTCGGGATCGTCGGAGCCTACGGCGGCCTTACCAAGAAGGAAATGACGGACTGCCTATTCGTGGGAGAGTTGTCGCTCGACGGCGGCGTGCGTGGAGTGCGCGGCGCTCTCCCGATCGCGATCGAAGCGCGAGGCAAAAAAATTACCCGTATGGTCGTTCCCGAAGCCAACGCGAAAGAAGCCGCGATGGTATCGGGACTCGATGTTTATCCGGTGAAGTCGCTTCTCGACGTGATTCATTTCGTGAACTCGGGCAATGGCATCGTCCCGGTCAAGTCGGATGGCGACTCGCTTTTGCGCGAATCGCAGCAGTTCTTCGTAGACTTCAAAGACGTTCGCGGACAGCAGACTGCCAAGCGCGCCATCGAGATCGCCTGCGCCGGAGGCCACAACATCCTCATGATCGGCCCGCCGGGTTCGGGCAAGACCATGCTGGCCAAGCGCATGCCCACGATCCTGCCGCCGTTCACCTTCGAGGAGGCGCTGGAAACAACAAAGATTCACAGCGTCGCTGGTGTTTTGGAGCAGGGTAGCGGCCTGGTTGGAACCCGCCCTTATCGTTCTCCGCACCACACGATCTCGGATGCTGGACTGATCGGCGGTGGCGTCATCCCGCGGCCAGGCGAAGTTTCGCTGGCTCACAACGGATTGCTTTTTCTCGATGAGCTTCCCGAGTTCCCACGCAACGTGCTGGAGGTCCTCCGCCAGCCCCTCGAAGATGGTACTGTCTCGATCGCACGCGCGTCCATGTCGCTCACCTTTCCCGCGCGACATGAACCCTTGTCCCTGCGGATTCCACAACGACCGCACTCGCGACTGCCAGTGCACTACGCCGATGATCCAGCGCTACGTGTCGAAGATCTCCGGCCCGCTCATGGACCGCATTGACATTCATATCGACGTTCCCGCTGTGAACTACAAAGAGATGCGATCTACCAGCGAGCCCGAGAGCTCAGCCAAAATTCGCGATCGCGTCATCCGTGCCCGGCAAAAGCAGTTGGAGCGCTTTGCCTCGTCTCGCGAAAAACTGTACTGCAACGCCCTGATGTCCTCCCGTCACATTCGTGCCTTCTGCGACTTGTCGGCCGACTGTGAGCGCCTCCTCGAACGCGCGATGACTCAGCAAGGGCTCAGCGCTCGTGCCCACGACCGCATCTTGAAAGTGGCCCGCACGATCGCCGACCTGGAAGTCGCCGCCGGACTTGAGCCCAAGCACATCGCCGAAGCCATTCAATACCGCTCACTGGACCGGACATACTGGGCATAAGTGCCAGTCTGTGGGCAGCACTCAGTGGCCGTCGCCAACATCTGACGGAAAATCTGTAGGAGGTGGCGTCAAAACCCTTAGTGGGAAAGGGTTTTAGCTCCCCACCGCAGCTGCGAGGCAACCGCTGCCCCGCTATCGTAATCCAATACCTGCTGTTCGATCTCTCAAAGTTCGATCAGGTTCGATCTTTAAAACCAGGATTATGACTTTTGCTTCGTCTCGCTGTTTCTTTGTCTGCTCAATGTTGGCCGTCGCTTTTGCCTTGGATGGGTGCCAAAGCGTTTCGTCTCCCGCGCCTGCTCCGGTTCCTCCTCCGCCCCCGCCTCCGCCCCAGATCAGCGTCACGATTCGTCAGCCCTCCACGAACGTCCCCGCCGGCACGACTGCGCAGTTTACGGCCACGGTGACTGGAACCACCAACACTGCGGTGACTTGGTCGGTTGACGCTATCGCCGGTGGGGACGCAGATACAGGGCTGATCGATGCCACGGGCGTGTACCATGCCCCGGCGGCAGCGGGTTCGCACACGATTACCGCGATCAGCGTCGCCGACACGACCAAGAGCGCCAGCGCCTCGATTACAGTCGCCAATACGAGTTCGGTTTCCCCGACTTCTGCAACCTTGATTGCAGGGGCGACGCAACAATTCACTGCCAGCTTTCCCGATCTCAGCAATCCTTCCATCGTCTGGTCGGTCGATAACATTCCGGGCGGAAACTCAACCGTTGGTGTCATCACGACTGCCGGCCTTTACACCGCTCCCTCGCAAGCGGGTACTCATACAGTCGGAGTTGCCGACGCCAATACTGGAGTCAGCGATAGCGCATCACTGGCAATTTTCACCATGTCGACCTCTCCAACCTCCGCTACGGTCGCTCCGTCGGGTACGCTCCAATTCAGCGCAACCATCCAGGGATTGAGCAATACCGATGTTACCTGGACGGTCGACGGCGTGGTGGGAGGCAATGCGACCGTTGGCACAATCACCTCCGCCGGTCTCTATACGGCCCCGTTCGCGCTCGGCCCACACACGATCACAGGCGCCAGTCCATCGGCCCCATTTTCTCCATTCGCGTCTTACTTGACGGTCACCAATACTAGCGCGGGCGCGGTGCTCACCTTTCACAACGATGATGCGCGTGACGGAGCCTTCACCGAAGAAACCACGTTAACGACCGCGAACGTGAATTCGTCGCAGTTCGGAAAACGGTTCTCTTACCCCGTCGATGGACAAATCTACGCTCAGCCTCTTTTTGTTCCGCAGCTTAGTATTGGTGGCGCCGCTCATAACGTGGTCTTTGTGGCGACCGAAAACGACACCGTCTACGCATTCGATGCCGATGGATTGCAAACCACACCATTGTGGAGCGCAAGCCTGGGAATTCCCTCGCCCAGGAACGATGCCTACGGCATCTCTCCACAACTGGGCGTCACCAGCACGCCGGTCATCGACATCACGACGAACACTCTGTACGTTCTCGCGGAAACCAACAGTGGACCGTTTTACCTGCATGCTCTCGATGTCGCCTCCGGCGCTGAAAAGTTTGGCGGCCCGGTCTCTGTCACAGCCTCTGTCCCTGGGACAGGTTGGGACAGTACAAACGGGACGATCACACTCGAGAAGGGTTGTTACCAGCGCGTGGGTCTGGCGCTCGATCCGGTCACGAACATGGTCTACATCGCATTCGGCCATTGCAATCACGGTTGGGTGCTGGCTTACGACAAGACTTCACTGCAGCAGACAGCAGTGTTCAACGCTACGCCTGACGGCGCCGGTGGAGGCTTATGGTCCGGAGCGCCCGCCATTGATGACCTATCGGGCGACATCTACCTCATCACCGGTGTTGACCAGAATGATCCTTCCAGCGGTTTCAATGATTCGTTCCTGCGCCTGTCGGCGAGCGATTTGTCGGAACAGGATTTCTTCCAGCCCGATAACGAGTCCTGGCTCGATGCCAACGACGCGGATCTGGGCAGCGGCGCCGCAATACTCCTGCCGGATAATACCTCCAGCACGCCTCGCGAGGTGATCGGGGGAGGAAAAGATGGCCGCGTTTTCGTCGTCAACCGCGACAACATGGGCAACTTCGCCCCCGACAGTAACAACGTCATTCAGACGGTGCAGGTAGGGGTGCACCAGTTCGACAATATCTTCTCGACGCCGGTTTATTGGAATGGTTTTCTCTATTACCACTGCGACGATGACGCCCTGAAAGCTTACAGTTGGAGCAATGGGCTATTGTCGACTGAGCCAGCGTCGTCGGCCACGCCGATCTATGGCATGCACGGCGCAACCGCGTCATTGTCCGCGAATGGAACCAGCAACGGAATTATCTGGGACCTCGATAACTCCACCTACGGCACCGGGCCCGCTGTATTGCACGCCTATGACGCGTCGAATCTGACGACTGAACTTTACAACAGTTCGCAAGCGGGCACGCGAGACACGGCTGGGATCGCCCTCAAGTTGACGGTTCCCACCATCGCGGATGGAAAGGTGTTCGTCGGAACTTCGAACGAACTGGATATCTACGGACTGCTGGCTCCCTAAAATCCCTTCGCTTTCAGCATGACGTCGAGGTCCTGCGGATGCAGAGCCCGCACCATCGCGTCCTCGCGACCCAGGTCGTTCTGAAACACCAACTGTGCCAGCGATTCTTCGAGCGTGAACGATCCTTGCTTTCGCGTAATCGTGATCTCTTGCTGCAAATGCTGCAAAGCGTTCTTGCGAATGTGCTGCCGTGCGCCATACCCAACCACCAACAATTCCGCGGCAGGAACGCGCCCGCCATTCTTCTTCGGTATCAACGTCTGTGTCAGCATCGCCGCCAGGGCCATTGCCATCTCGGCGCGCACTGAGTGCTGGCGCTCTTGAGGAAAGGAATCGGCAATGCGCGAGACCGTCGATGCCGCGTCAGTCGTATGCAGGGTCGTGAAGACAAGGTGCCCCGTCTCGGCGGCCGAGAGTGCGATCCTCGCGGTCTCTGGATCACGCATCTCGCCGACGACAATCACGTCGGGAGCCTGCCGCATCGCCGCCCTCAGCGCGGTAGGGAAGTCGGGAGCATCGATTCCAATCTCCACTTGCTCAATGACGCTTTGATTATGCGTGTGCTCGTACTCGATGGGATCCTCAATGGTCACGATATGCCGCGCATCTTTCTGGTTGATCTCGTTCACCAGCGCAGCCAAGGTCGTTGTCTTCCCCGATCCGGTTGCACCGCCAATGATGACGAGCCCGCGCTGCAGTTTTGCCAGGGCCGTGACCCCTGATGGCAGACGAAGCTCCTCGAGAGCTGGAACTTTTGACGGCAGCGCTCGAACCGTCGCCGCGGCGCGCCCTCGTTCGCGATGCAAGTTGATGCGAAATCGTCCTAGCCCCTCAACCCGATACGACGAATCTGCGATCTGGTTCTGCTGATAATCTTCGCGTGCATGCGGCGCCAAGGCCGACAGCACCGCAGCCTCGATTTCATCGCCCGAGAGAGGGCTGTCGCCGATGGCGACGAGCGACCCTTCCATTCGCATCGAGGCGGCCGCATGCGGCACCAGCAGCAGATCGCTGCCGCCGCGCGAGACAAGTTGTTCCAGCCACGAATCGAGCTGAGCCGAGCCGTGCGCTGAACTTTCCGGATGAATCACTTGAACGCGAGCATTTCCTTCAACGGTCATCATCCTTTAGATGCAATAAATCGCCTGTCTGCACCGCCTGCTGCATGGCTTGGCTTACGCGCTGCGACCGCCGGAACGTTCGGTTGGCTCTGGCCCCGCTAGGGCGTGGCCATGAGCCGTCAGTGACTAATTCTGACGCAGCGCAGGCATTGGGATCGGAATATTGAGCGCTGTTGCGCCCGCTCCCACGCCGCCTTCGCAACTGTCCGGCGGGAAGGTGCAGACCGTGCCGTTGCCTTGGCAGCCTCCACCCCAAAACATGTATCCCAACATGCCCGGAGTCTTCCCGGCTCCCGCCGCAGGAATGGTCTCCACAAAATTCGCAGCGACTTCCTGATCGGAACTTCCGTAGGAGTTGCAGTTCGGGATAACGTTGTTGCCCACCACCCAAACACTTCCGGCCAGTTTTGCAGGAGCCAGCGGCGGCACTGATCCCGACAGCCCGTCAATGTGTTGTTGCCAGAGGCTCTCTGACGTGGAGATCGATGTCTTTTGCGAACTTACCATGGCATTCGCATAATCCAGCACCGGACTCGTGGTCTTCAGCCAATTGGTACTCGCGTAGTTCGCCAGCGCGGTCAGGTAAGTATCGCCGTCGCCCAAATCGATCGTGAGACGCGCCGCCTGGTTCGCGCCAGTTGCGTCATAGGGCAGCACCGACCGGTAAGCGGTCACGAACTTCTGTAAGTCCACAAGGTCGGGATTGCTGCTTTTCTCGTAGTCAATTTCCATGCCCACATTGAATTGTTTGGCAGCATTCGCGGCATTGATTCCGAGCTGCATAGGATTAGTTCCCAGCGCTTTCGTCCAATCCTTCGTATAACTGATTCCGCCAATCGACATCATTACCCGCACGCCCTTACTCTCAAAGTAATTCACCACGGTACTTGTCATGCCCTTGGGTATTCCGTTCGTGGTGATCGAATCGGTCGTCAGATTCATCAGTTTCAGCGGGCTCACAAAGCTGAGCACAACCAAATTCACCGAAGGCGACCCGTTGCCGCGATCGATAACCCAGTGGTTTTGCGTGTCGAAGGTGGCCATGTTCGGTGCAGCACCCCAGGTGCAGGCGTCCGACCCGCAATGCCAGAGTCCGTAAACCTGCAGTTGAGTTTGAGCATTCGCGCTAGGCGTCACGCCAGGCAGTACCAACAGCAGGCCTGCCAAGCCGGCGTAAATCAGCGTCGCTAACTTTTGCATCATAAGTTTCTCCTCGATTTTCAATGCAGGGGCCGGCCGCCATCATTTGGCGGTGAGAAAACGGAAGGGAAGAAGGGGAGCGCGACCATGCGCTCCCCATTAAACTACGGCGTGCCTGACGGCGATCCCGCGACCTGCCACGCGAAGCCGAGAAACGACGAGGCGGTCAAATCGATAGCGGGCTCCACGGTCGAGTAAGACTGCACGTTGTCCTGATAGACCGCATGGTTTCCGTTGAACGTAGCGAACGTGTCCACCCCATTCGGCGGACAAGCGACCATTCCACTCAAAGACCCCCTGGCCGAAGCCGAGTTCGGACCTTCCACGGCTGCGCCCAGCAGGAAAGGCGGCCCATTTGGCGGGACGGCGACGATATTCGTCACCTGGTGTTGCATGCATAGCGGGAAGGTGCTCCCATCGCCGACAATCAGCGACGTGCCCCACGCGTTCGCTCCCAATACATTGGCTTGCCAGCGATTGCCGAACGTCGCATACGCCGTCGAACTGGTGAGGTTGTCATACTCATTCGCCATGATCACGAGTCCACCACCGTGAGATGTTGTGTCGTAAGTACCCCAAGGAAATCCGAATCCAAACGGATCTGTTCCCGCCTGGGTGACTGCTTTATCCAGTTGTTTCTTCAAGTCGGCCAGCAGCGCCGCTTCTGAAGTCGCGAGTCCACTAGGATTTCCGGCCAGCACGATGGCGCGATAGAGTTCGTAGTGCGCCAATCCACTCACGTCATAAAGATTGAGCGTGTCCCCGGCATCACCAGGCCCGATGATGTATGCGTTGGCCCACGTGGCCGCCTTTTGTAGATAAAAGGTCGGATCGGTGTGCGGCAATCCGGTCGGCAATCCGGTTGCGCCTTGCAACGCGAAATACAATTCGGTCGCCCCCAGTTCCATGTCGTCACGCCATTCCGTCTCGGGGTAAAAATCAAACGGTCCGACCGATAAGAGATTTCCTGTCGGAGCCGTGTTTGCCAGATCGAAGACATGTTCCGCCGAAAGCAGGCACTGATTTGCATAGGCCGTGTTGCTGGCGTGAAACACTTTGTAACAAAGTGCGAAATCCGCCGCTAAACGGCCTGCGATGTTAGGACTGATCGGAGCGCCTGATCCGCCCGCCGTGTTTTGAAACACCGGACGGTGACAGATGAACTGGTACGGAGAAGCGCAGCCCTGCCAGGTATCATCCGCCTGCGGCAATCGCCAGATGTCATGATCGCCTACAAAACTGTGTCCGCCCGAACCCACACCGACTTGGTAGTAAAGAGTTTGCGAACTGTCGGACCACATCTTCTGCAACCAGTCGAGCCCGAATTGCGCCTCGGCTGTAAAATTTGACCCGCTCGAACCTGACCCCATTTGTCCGGGAAAGTCCCGCACTCCCACCAGCATCAGCGCAACCGTGTAAGTGTGGGTCTCCACGAACTTCAGATAATCGCCTGCATCCCACCATCCGCCGGATCCGTCGATCACCGCGCCTGTCGGCGTCAGCGCGCCAGCACTGTCATTTCTGTTGAAGGTGGGCGTGAAGTACACGCTAGCGCTTGTATCGTTCAGGTGCCCGGGCGCCGTTCGCAACGAATTCGGGATGTAGTTCGCTCCATCCCGCGAGGTCTCGTAATAGAAAAGTGAGTTTGCCAGAGGCGTCGCAAATATGTTCGTCGCACTATCAATCTTGAACGATGGAGAAGTCGCCGCAATCGGAGACGCCACCGAGATAGTGTAGGTTCCGACGGTGGCAACGGAATCGAAATCAAGTCCATACACGGTGAAGGTTCCCCAGGTTCCTACAGCTGCTCCGACTGAAGCTGAGAAAACCGTACTGCCGCTCGAGTTCTTCACTGCGAATGTGGCTCCCGCTTCCGAACCGCTAGCCATCAAATAGGCCCTCTTACTTGCGGAGGTACTGTATCCGACTTGGTTGACACGGATAAATGCGCTAGAGGTACCTTTCCCCGCATGGGCCGTGTTGACCGCGATGGGAACGAACAACGCCGCGAGCAGAATCAGACTCAGCGGACGCCAGAAAGTGGGCTGCGTAGAGCGAACATGCATAACCCCTCCGGAGTGAACCGTTTTAATGAAACGCGTGAATACTGCTCTCGTCCCGAGCTTATGTCAATAGGGGAAAACCTTGAGCGAGCGCCGCCGGTTCAGCCAAATCAAGGCTTAGTGTTCTCAGAGGGGAGAGCCGTTCATTGGAGAGAAGGACTTCTGAGGAGGAATGACTCCGCCGGCCATTTCTACCCGGCGAACTTCTTCGAAAGGTGAAAAGTCGGAGTTCTTAGTTCTCTTCCCGCGGCTTCATGTTCCCGCTGCGCAAGTAGCGGTTGTGCCAGTCCAACGATTCCGTTAGCAGGTGCGGCGTATGCTTCCCATACGATAACTGCTCCGCGCGCGCCAGATAGTCGAGGAGCAACGGCTTATATTCCGGACCAGCGCACTTTTCGATGACGAGCTTCGCCCGCTGTCGCGGCGACAGTCCACGGAGATCGGCCAATCCCTGTTCGGTGACCAGCACCTGCACGTCGTGCTCGGGTGTGGTCGACATGCGAAACCATTGGCACGATGGTCGAGATGGTTCCTTTCTTCGCCGACGATGGCGCCATGAAGATGGAGAGGTATCCATTGCGCGCGAAGTCTCCTGAGCCGCCAATGCCGTTCTGAATGCGCGATCCCATTAAATGCGTCGAGTTGACGTTGCCATAGATATCCGCCTCGATCATCCCGTTCATGGCGATGACGCCCAGCCGCCGAATGATCCCCGGATTATTCGAAATCTCCTGTGGACGCAAGACAATCTTTTCCCGGTAGGTCGCCATGTCAGCATTTACTTCGTCGAGCATGGCTGGACTTAGTGAGAACGCAGTCGCCGAGGCCGACGTGAGCTTGCCCGATTTCAGCAGACGAATCATTCCATCCTGAATGACTTCCGTGTAGGAGGTTAGGCCTCAAACGGACCTTCCTCCAGTCCGAACAAGACCGCATTTGCGATGTTTCCCACGCCCGATTGGAGCGGCAGCAGGTTTTCTGGCATCCGGCCTTTCTTCACTTCCCAGCTTAGAAACTCCAGAATGTGCCCGGCGATCTTTTTTGAAGCCTCATCCGGAGCCTTAAACGGACTATTGCGGTCTGGCGAATCGGTCAAAACGATCCCGGCAATCTTCTTGGCCGGCACCTTCAGATAGGGTGTGCCAATTCGATCGCCCGGGCGCACCAACGGAATCGGTTTGCGATTCGGAGGCGGCTCTAGACCGTAGTAAATATCGTGCATCCCCATCGGCTGCCACAGTTCACCTCGAGAATGATTCGCTCGGCGCAATCGATCCACGTCTTGTTATTCCCGATGGACGAACTCGGTACGACCCGGCCATCTTCGAGAATTGCTGCGACCTCGATCAGTGCCACGTCAAGCTTGCCCAGAAATCCATATTCCACGAACTGGGCCACATGGCTCAGATGAATATCCATGTAGTCCATTTCGCCCGCGTTGATGCGCTTGCGGGTCTCGGGATCCGACTGGTACGGAAGTCGCAGATGAATGCCGCCCGCCATCGCCAGCGCACCGTCGAGTTCCGGACCCGTGGAGGCACCGGTGAACACGCTTACCTGGAATTTCTGTCCTCGAAAGTGAGCGTCAGCAATGCGGTGCGCCAGTTCAATGGGTACCGTCTTCGGATATCCCGACCCGCTGAAGCCGCTCATGCCGATCTGATCGCCCGAACGTATTAAGGCGGCAGCCTCTTCGGCGCTCATGATCTTGCTTTCAAGCCGGTGGTCCAGTACACGCGCGGAGGGAGACACGACACTCATGGAAAAATCCTCACAGTCTGTAGAATGCTCGACCTTAACGGTATCGGCGCACGTTTCCTCGGTCTGTGATGTCAATCACATTGAAGTGTGGGTTGCGAGCTTGAGTGCAGTTTCGGGCGGACGGTTTCGGGTAGCGCAGCCTCGTCAGCGCTACGACTAAGTCGCCAATGGGTAGAAGGTGGCCAGTCGCGCTTTCTTGCAATCCACGGATTTCATGTAAAGGGTTCTTTTACAGTGTGTTGCGCGGATTCAGGTCGCCATGCCGGGGCCAAGCTCCCTTATGCATCAGGTTGAAACTTCCATCTCCGGAAAGCTGACGAATCTTTTACAGATGGCTCTCAAATAAACACTTGACCTCTTGTTCCATAGCAGCTACATTAGCGAGTTCTAAGGACATCCGGAAGCTTCTGGGCTTTTTAAAGTTTCTCTACGCCTGCGAAGCCTAGCCCAGAAAATCGAGCATCTTCGGCGTCCTGTCGCGCATCTATTCAAAAGTGAGTTTTTACGCTAACTCCTTTACAACTTACTGGGAATCAGTGACTTAGGACGTGCTGTGGGGTTCCGGTCACGCTTGTCAGCAAAGGACGAATGCGAAAGGCCACTAATCATAAAGTAAGGAGAAAGAAAGCACATGCGCTCTGATCGTGTGTTTGATGCTTTACAGACTCTTCGTAACCGTTATATGCTTTGTCAGCTTGCCTCCAAGGCCACGCGTAAGTTCCATCGGCCCAGCACCAGAATCCAGGAAACGATGAACGGTGTATTGGACCGGATTGCTGACTCGGAGCGGCAAGAAGTTTTGTCGGAACCAGAGAATTTTGCTGAGGCACAACGGCGGGCTGCTTAACCCAGCCCCGCCCTCCTGCCTGGTGGTATTTGCGTCTTTCCTGAGTCCCCTCCTTTCGAAAATCTCCCGCTGACACTACCGAATACGTTCTAGTGCGCGGGTTCAGGTGAATCATGACCATTGCTGAA
This sequence comes from uncultured Acidobacteriaceae bacterium, assembly GCA_963722365.1. Lineage (GTDB taxonomy): Bacteria > Acidobacteriota > Terriglobia > Terriglobales > Acidobacteriaceae > Sulfotelmatobacter. Next base: position 79,313 of record CAVRLM010000006.1, on the reverse strand, counting down.
CTGAAAGAAAAGAACATCACCGAGCTGACCAAGATCGCAAGGACCTTGGATCTGCCCGGTGCCAGCGGTATGCGCAAGCAGGACTTGATCTTCAAGATCCTGCAGGCGCAGAGCGAAAAAGAAGGACACATCTTTGCGGAAGGTGTCCTCGAAATCCTGCCTGATGGCTACGGATTCCTTCGCTCTCCCGACTACAATTACCTTCCGGGCCCCGACGACATCTACGTGTCGCCTTCGCAAATCCGCAAGTTTGACCTCAAGACCGGCGACACCATTAGCGGCCAGGTGCGTCCTCCTCACGAAGGCGAAAAATATTTCGCGCTCGTCAAGATTGAAGCCGTCAACTTCGAATCGCCCGATGAAGCCCGCAACAAGATCCTCTTCGACAACCTGACGCCGCTCTATCCGCAGGAGCGCCTCAAACTTGAAACTACCCGCGAGAATGCCAGCGCTCGCGTCATGGATTTGCTCACGCCCCTCGGCAAGGGACAGCGCGGCCTGATTGTTTCTCCGCCGCGCGCCGGCAAAACCATGCTGCTGCAAAACGTTGCCAACTCCATCACCACCAATCATCCGGAAGTCGTTTTGATGGTGTTGCTGATCGACGAGCGTCCGGAAGAAGTCACCGACATGCAGCGCTCCGTCAAAGGCGAAGTAATTTCCTCGACCTTCGACGAGCCCGCGGCACGTCACGTCCAGGTCGCTGAAATGGTGATCGAAAAAGCCAAGCGACTGGTCGAACATAAGCGCGACGTCGTGATACTGCTCGACTCCATCACCCGTCTTGCTCGCGCCTACAACACAATCGTTCCGCCTTCCGGCAAAGTGCTCTCCGGCGGCGTGGACTCCAACGCCCTGCAGCGTCCGAAACGTTTCTTCGGCTCCGCCCGCAACATTGAGGAAGGCGGCTCGCTGACCATCATCGCCACCGCCCTGATCGACACCGGTTCCCGAATGGATGACGTGATCTTTGAAGAATTCAAAGGCACGGGCAACAGCGAAATCATCCTCGAGCGTAAGCTCGTCGACAAGCGCGTCTTCCCGGCCATCGATATTCAACGCTCGGGCACGCGTAAAGAAGAGTTGCTCATTCCCAAGGAAGATCTTTCGCGCATCTGGGTTCTCAGAAAAGTATTGAACCCGCTTTCTCCGGTAGAAGCCATGGAATTGCTGATCGATAAACTGAGCAAGACCCGAGGCAATAGCGAGTTCCTGGCAAACATGAGCGCGCTGTAAAAACTCTCTGACAATTCAAACGCCAGAGCTTCCCCAGGCTCTGGCGTTTCTCTTCTCTGTGGTTCCCCCGTGTCCTCTGTGAAATCCTAGTCTCCACTCCGCGAATCCCCTCGACGTATAATTTTCATGACGACGTCGTCCGACTCTTTGTGAGGTTTCCGTGCAATCTCGAATCCACAAATGGTGCTTCTCCCTTTGCCTTGTTGCGCTCTTCGCACTTGCCACAACCGGCCTGGTTGCTCAGCAAGTCCTGATTCAAAACCAGGCTCCGCCGCACATTGGGGACGTCAATCCTCCACCGGAGGAGGACGAAGCCCACGCCCGCATCCGGCAAGACATGGAAAAGAGAGCTGCCAAGGAGCGCGTCGCCGCCCTCAAGCACGACACCGACAAATTATTGAAGCTGTCGCTCGAACTCAAAGAATCTGTCGACAAGTCCGATGAAAACGTCCTCTCCCTCGATGTCATCAAACGAGCCGAAGAAATCGAGAAACTAGCCCACAGCGTGAAAGAAAAAATGAAGGGGCCGAACTAAAAGACTCACACAGCGCCACCTTACTCGACCGCCGCGCTCGCTGCCTGCGCCCCCGGCACTCGTGGCTCCCTTCCAAACATGATTCCAGTTTCCACTTCCACTGGTTGCCCTTCGCGCAAGTACGGCTTGAATTTCCATTGCCCTAGCGCGTCGCTGATCGCCTTCATTTGATCGGGAAAGGCGCTGAGAAAGTGAATGTGTTTCACCGTGCCTTTCTTGTCGATGATGATTCGCACTGGAACCGGATTGAACTTTGCTTCGGAAAAGACCGGATCGACTCTGGCAAGAACATTCTTTCCCTGGGCGTAATCCTTGATGCAGACCGGAGCATTGCCTCCACCCGTCCCCGACGCGGGATTGGCCTCTGCGGGTAATGTCATCTTGTTCATGTCGAGTACCAGACTCTCCAGCAATTTCGTGTCCTGGCTGGTCAGCACAAATTCCACCGTATGGCAGCGGATTTGGGTAGCGATCACATACCAGTGCAACTCGGCAACCGGTGACCAGTACGCCAGAAAGACAAAAGGTCGGCCGGCAATTTCAGTTCGGGTCGGAACCTCTTCTACCTTGTAGTCCGCCTGTAGATTGTCCTTCGCGTAATTCATGAGTTCCAGCGCGTTGGCAGCGGGCTGTGCCGCAAAGAACATATCCTGAGCCGTGATCAGGACGCTCCCTCTCTTCTGCCCAGGATGCGCATCCGCCGGCCTGATCTGCGCCAGCACATACCTGCCACTATCGGAGGGAGGTGGCCCCTCCCACTTTTGCGTCCATCCCTGCGGCAAGCTGTAGCGAATCTTGAAGTAATCGTTATTGAAGATATTATTCGTCACGCTCCCGCCCTCCGGTATCGGAGTGATGGTATCGCTTGCGCTCGACCAGGCCCCTTTCACCAAGATGACGCCGGTCGGGACCTTTGTCAGCGGGTCGGTGACCGTCGAAAAGTCACCTCCATTGCTGGGCGCGCTTGGCGGCTGCGTTTTTTGGCCGGAAACAAATGACGACGCAAAACAGATGATGCCGATCAGGAAGCACGAGAATCGAGAGTGCATGGTTCCCCCTTGGGCGTGACGCTCTAACCTGAGAAAGTTGGCGAGACACTTTTCATGCCTCGCCAACGAGTTTCGTGCCAGGCTCAAAGCGAGCGCAGGAAGTTCAGCAGGTCCTGTTTCTGGCTTGAATTGAGGTTGTCGAAATTGTTTTCAACAGTAGACGCCTCGCTGCCCTTGCTGTCGTGATCGATGATCGCCGTCAGCAAGTTCGTAGTGCGGCCGTCGTGCAGCAGGAAGATCCGCTGACCAAGGCCCCACAAGGGTGCGGTCCGGAACTGGTCGCCCCCGGCCCCACCTTGGCCCACGTTGTCGGTCAGAAGCGTGCCCATGTGATGGACCTCAACATCGGTGTACGCACTTACGACTGCGCTGCTGAGAGAGCCGGTGATCTTCGATTTCTGGGTGGTGCCAGGTGTTGGGTTGTGGCAGGTCGCGCAACCGATCGAACTGAACAGTGCGCTTCCATTCGCAATGGAGGTGGCCGAAACGGTCGATCCATTCAGAACGACTGATCCCGTCGGCGGGGGCGCCAGACCCCGCATGAAATTGGCAAAGGCAGCTGCATCGTCGAGTATGCCTGCCCCCGAGGCCGCCCAATTGTTTGTGTCTTCTGGATACCCATTGCCGGTGAGATTCAAGCACGATGAAGGCAGCCCAGTAAGACCACTGCTGCCGCTACCGTCTTCTCCCGGAAGCGGACGATCTTGCGGGAACAACGAATTCGAGATGCCCATCTCTACGTTGTAGGCTTCACCCGAAAATGTGTGCAGCGATTTGTTTTGCGCCTTCCAGCCGAAGCGGCTGATGGTGCCATCGTTGCCATTACGATTGAAGCTGCCGGAAATGCCGAGCCGGTTATTGAGGTTCTTGGCTTGATTCAGCAGCAAGGTTGAATCATCCAGATTCTCCAGCAGGCCCGCGCCAAAAATCGGGGTCGGAATGCGGAAGATGATGTTGTTCACCGCCTTTGCGGATGTAAAGCTGGGCTGCGCAAGACTGCAGGCTCCAGCATCAGGGCGACCCGAAACGGTGAAGATTGTCTCCACTCCGCCGTTCGGAGAGTTGACATTCACGGAGCCGTTCTTATTGAAGAAAAATGGGAAGCGAGCCTCCAGCGTGGGGCCGGTTGGCGTAATGAAATACGGCGTTTTGTCCTTGGGTGCAACTCCATTCGTCGTGAACTGCGCTTGCGGATTCGACGCCGGTCCTGATCCTCCGATCGCCGGCTGTGCATGGCATGAACTGCAGCTGTTGGAATTGAATCGTGGTCCTAGCCCGTTGCTGGAAACGGTGTCTACTTCTTGAAAGCGACCCAGTCCATCATTGAAGAACGCGAGAATTCCCGCGTTGTCATCCGCTAGTACGGATGAGAGTGCCGCCCCCGTGCCGCGGCTGCCACTCTGAACTCCAGGATCGGTTTGAGCCAAGGTCACGGTGCTGAGCAACGACACCGCAACCAAAGCAAGCGTAAGCCTAGCTGTCTTAAGCATGGTTCCTCCTCAGAATTTGTCGGTGAAACAGGTAAGGCAGCCGGAATGGCGCGATGTAGCTGTTGTTTCCGGTCTGTAGGCGCTGGGACGACCGGGAGTGAATTGTCGAGTTTTGTAACGTGTTTCTGCTCAGCGGCAAAATAAATTGTCGAAACTTACAAACTCAGAACACACGGGCGAAAATGACTTGTGCATGCTGATTGTTTTCTGTTGCATACGAGTTCAGGGTGTCGAATCGATGGTTCTAGTGAAAAGGGCTAACACCGATCCAATAATTTCGGGAAACCGAAATGCCCCATGAGGAAATCGCTCTCACGGCTCTGGAAGCCTGATCTGGATTGATGTTTGCTGCTCACAGCCGCACTCTCGGGAATATGCGCCAGGAATATCCTTAACCTTTTCGATGATCGGGAGCGATAAATCCCGTCGGAAATGGTTGCCTGCGCCCGAGCACCTTCTCGCTTCTGCCGGGCGAAACCTCAGCTTCGGTTGTGGGTTTCATTCGATAACCGCGAACTGCGGTCGGAGGACAAAACCTATGAAACGTGCGATTGCTGGAGTTCTCCTGCTCGTTGGTATGGGGGTGGCGCCTGCGCTTGCCTGGGATGGGGACCGCGGCATTCATCGCGATATCCGGCACGACGAGGCTAAGATTGCTCACGATCGTCGCGAGTTGCGTCGTGATCTATACCGCGGCGATTATGCCGCTGCGCGTCATGAGCGCCGAGAACTATGCCACGAATATCGCGACATCAGTCGCGATCGCCGTCAACTCGATTGGGATCGTCGGTAAGCATTCCCTTCCGTAGAGACGTTGCTTGCAACGTCTCTACGTCGTTAACGCAGTTGATCGCGGCTAAGGCTTACAACGAAACCAGCTTGCCAGTTGCGGCGCATGCCCCATTGTTTCTTCTTTCCTTCCGCGCCATAATGCACGAGTACCTCCGGCTTTTCGGTGTGTTCGGCCCGTGTCGGTTTTTCTGCAGAAGGAGGCTCGTCGTGCTCTACACAATGTCCATCGCGCTTGTGCTTCTGACCGTGATAGGTGCAGCCAATCCCGCGCCCGCGCAGCAGGTTCATCTTCCCCCCGCTGTCTCCCAGGGCCAAGGTATGGGAGCCCCTCCCTTAAAATCGGGCGACGACATTCAAAAGCAACAAGCCATTGCGGCCAACCTGCAGCGTCAGGCAGAGATCAGGCGTGACACGGAAAAAATGTTTCAACTGAGCAGCGAACTGAAAGAATATCTGGATAAAACGGGGCAAGGCGTCATGTCGGTGGATGCCATTAAGAAAGCGGAGCAAATCGAAAAACTAGCGCACGGCGTGAAATCCAAAATGAAACAGTTGTTCTAGCCGGGTCTTGTGTCGGGATGGGCCTCGGCAATCCTCCGGCTTAGCTCGACGCGACTAACTCCGTATCGAAACAAAAACGCCATCCGGGCTGCCGGATGGCGTCGATGTTTTTCTGGCTTGATTGTTACTCCGCTCCCTGCTTGATCCGCATCCCGTAGAACGACCGGTATACGAAGGTGAAGGAGACCACGAAGAAGGCCAGTGCTAGCACACGCGTCAACGTCGTGCCTTGATCGCTTGCCAACTTCACGGCCAGTTCGACTGCGAGCAACCCGAACAGCGTCGTGAACTTGATGACCGGATTCAACGCCACCGACGACGTGTCCTTAAACGGATCGCCCACTGTGTCCCCGATCACCGTTGCATCATGCAGCGGAGTGCCTTTTTGCTTCATCTCGACTTCCACGATCTTCTTGGCGTTGTCCCAGGCGGCGCCAGCATTGGCCATAAAGATCGCCTGATAAAGGCCGAAGATCGCGATCGAGATCAAGTAGCCTACAAAGTAGAACGGGTCGACGAAGGCAAATGCCAGTGTCCCGAAGAACACCGCGATGAAGATGTTCAGCATGCCTTTCTGCGCATACTTCGTGCAGATCGCGACCACCTTCTTGCTGTCAGAGACCGACGCCTTCTCCACGCCTTCGAGTTTAATATTGGCCTTGATAAACTCAACCGCCCGGTAAGCGCCTGTAGTCACGGCCTGCGTAGACGCACCCGTGAACCAGTAAATCATCGCTCCGCCCGTAATCAGTCCCAAGAAGAAAGGTGCGTACAGCAGAGACAGCTTGTCCAGGTTTGCGGCCAGTCCGTTGGTCAACGCCATAATGATGGAAAAAATCATCGTCGTCGCGCCCACCACGGCCGTGCCGATCAGCACCGGTTTCGCCGTCGCTTTGAACGTATTTCCCGCGCCGTCGTTCGCCTCGAGCAGATGCTTGGCCCGCTCGAAATCCACGCTCATGTTGAAGTCTTTCTTGATCTCGGCCTGCACATTCGGCACAGCTTCGATCAACGAAAGTTCATACACCGACTGCGCATTGTCCGTCACAGGCCCATAGGAGTCGACGGCAATCGTGACCGGTCCCATCCCCAGGAATCCGAACGCGACCAAGCCGAATGCGAATACCGCCGGCGCCAGCATTCCCGCTGCTACCGCCAATCCCATCGTGCTCATGTAATATGCAACCGCCATCAACATCATCATCGCCAGCCCGAGATAGTAGCCTGAGAAGTTCCCCGCCACGAACCCTGACAAGATACCCAACGACGCTCCCCCTTCCTGCGCCGAAACCACCACTTCCCTTACATGCCGCGATTCGGTAGAGGTAAATACCTTCACCAATTCCGGAATCAGCGCGCCCGCCAATGTCCCGCACGAAATAATGGACGCCAGCTTCCACCATTGCGTGTCATCGGTCCCGAGAGTTGGAATGATGAAGTACGAGATCAAGTACGTTAAAGCGATTGAGACAATCGAAGTCAGCCACACCAGCGTGGTCAGCGGCGCTTCGAAGTTCATTTCATTCACCGATCCATATTTCGCCTTGGCAATCGCGCCATTCAGGAAGTACGACACCGCGCTCGATACCAGCATCATCACGCGCATCACAAAGATCCAGACCAGCAACTGCACCTGCACGCTAGGATCTTTCACACCTAGAAGAATGAACGTGATCAACGCAACGCCCGTCACGCCATAAGTCTCAAAGCCGTCAGCAGATGGCCCGACTGAGTCGCCGGCGTTGTCGCCGGTGCAGTCGGCAATCACGCCAGGATTGCGCGCATCGTCTTCCTTGATCTTGAACACGATCTTCATCAAGTCCGACCCGATGTCGGCAATCTTGGTGAAGATGCCGCCGGCAATACGCAGCGCCGCCGCGCCCAGCGACTCGCCAATGGCGAATCCGATGAAGCACGGTCCCGCATAGTCGCCCGGAATAAACAACAGAATGATGAGCATGATGAGCAGTTCGACCGAAATCAACATCATGCCGATGCTCATGCCGGCTTCCAGCGGAATCTGATACACCGGATACGGTTTGCCGGGCAGGGAAGCGAACGCCGTCCGCGAATTGGCGAACGTGTTCACCCGAATGCCGAACCACGCCACGCCATAGCTACCCGCGATGCCGACCAGGCTGAAGCCGAGAATAATCGGAAGCGTCAGCCCCACAGACTTTCCCGGAACCGGCGAGAGCCAGCCAAAATAAGCAGCAATAATTACCGCGATAAATGCCCACAGCAATAGGATGAACTTGCCTTGCGTCACCAGGTAAGTCTTGCAAGTTTCGTAGATGAGTTCGGAAATCTCGCGCATCGAACGATGCACCGGCAGGTTCTTCAATCGCATGAAGATCGCCATACCAAAGCCCAGACCGAACAGGCAGAACAGGATGCCGATCAGAAGCAACTTGTGGCCGTCGATGCCGCCATTGAAAAAGCTGACTTGCGAAAGATCAGGAAGCTTCAAGGAAGCCTCGCCCCCGCCAGCTTCACCGGCAGGTTGAGCGAGCGCCGTAGCGGCGCCGACGGTAAGCAGCGCGGCAACGGCCGAGAGTTTCATTCCCATGCCGCGTGTAATGAACGCAGCAGTGGCGAGCCAGGTGCGCATAATGAGTCCTCCGAAATAAAACGGTTTTAAGGAATTTTCAAACGTGTTTAGGCACCGCCTTCCAGAACCAGCGTCCCGTCTCGCGAACCACAGTTCTGCCTGCAACTGTGTGCACGCCCAATGGAGCCTGAGACATTGGTTTCCGGAATTCCGAACACGCTTCCACCGCAAAACCAGAAGGAGTGTTGGAGCTTGGCCGCGTCGGAGTTTGCGCTGGTTTCAACTTGAGACGCTTGCCGCAAAAATCCGACCAGAGAAATAAGACTCCGGCCGCGGCACACCAGCGCAAAACGAAGATTTATAACACGTTGGATACCACTGGTCAAACCTATTCAGGAGTTCCAGCAAGCCCTTGTTCCAGAACGGGTAAAGAATCGATTTTCTAGGTCGGAAATGTGTGTTGGTAACTGTCTCCGACGAGCCCCGGAGCGCTGACATTCCATCTTTGAAACCGCCTCCCTCAAGGTCGTGGGCCAGGGGCTGGAGTTTCTTCCAATACCGTGCTGGTCTTGTTGCCTTGCTGGTCGCTTAGGAGTAATCCCTTTCGACTCATCAGTTCTCGCAGCTCAATCGATTTCTGCTGCCCAGTCGCAGTTCCCACGACCCTGGTGGAGACTTCCAGCACACGAGTCTGCGGCCACTCCCACAACTCCAGGGCGATTTTGCGAAATCCCGCCTGCGATTTTGTCTCCCACGACGTCGACTTCACGCCCGCGATTCTCTTAACCCGGGTCCAGTCCACTGCGATCCCGGCCATCCTTAGCAAACTTTTCTGAGGCTCGCTGAGTGCGCGGGAGATCTCATCGCCACTCTGAGGCGCATGCGCAGGCTTGTACTTGCGCCCTGCCGCATACGAAATATCTTCACCCGCCCCATTTCGATCAATTTCACACTGAAAGTGTTGTCGGAGTTGAGAAGTTTCGGCCTGCTGGGTGCCTTTCGCAGGCACGCGCACCTTCAAGGTAAGGTCGTTCGTGGCACCTCGCCTCACGCGCACAATGAGACCACTCTTCAGCAGGTCACGATTTTCCGTGTCGAAGAAATCGACCTGCCCAGCCTTTTCGTTTTCAAATGACAGCGCCGCGATCACCGTTTGCAGAGCTGGCGGCGAAAGCTGGAACTTGATCTCAGTCGAGCACTCTTCCTGCGAGTGCATGGCAGGACCAACCAACAAAGCCCCAGTGAAGGCGAGCGCACATTTCCAATTGTTCCGCATGGATTCGGGGAACCGGTGCTTGCCTTCTCAAGGTACTTCCAAAATCTTGCCGCGAAGACTGTCAGAACTGACAACCAGCCAGCATCCTCCGAGACCGGTTTCAGCGCCGACTGACTGACGCGTTGTACATCGCATCCAGCAAATCCTGCGAGTGGCCATCGTAATCGGCGTCCAGCGACCACATAAATGTTCCACCCAATCCCAGCCGCCAATCCGAAAACCACACGCGTAAATAGGTCGAGAAAGCATCGTCATACGTAATGTAGCCGCCGCTTCCATCGACCTTCAGCATGTAAGGAACCAGAGCGACGGGATCGTATTGTGTGTACCATCCATTCTTGTTGATATTGGGTTTCAGCGTCGCGCCGTAACCAACGGCCTGCACCGCGTTGTCGCACTCGCCATCGGCGGTGTGGTTCGCGTTCGGGCACAACCCAAAGAGTCTCTTGATGTTTCCGTAGTGGTATCCATAGAAAGGTGTGCCCATGTTGAGTTGCTCCGGCGGCACCGCTTTCAGGAAAATCGCCGCCGTATCGGCCACGCTGCCGCCAGGCTGACACTCATACGGCGCAGGATCGTGCGAGTCCCAGAAGATGGGGGAATTCAGTTGTCCGTGTGCTGTCCACGGACCCGCGCAGTCGTACATCATAATGTTGATGTAGTCGAGCGAGAGTTGTAATTGCCCCACAGCATAACCGTAGCCACCCCACGGGGCCGCATCAATCGACAGAACATAACTTGGGTTCGACTTGCGCAGTCGCGCCATCAGGTCTACGAGGAAAGCGCGATCCACGCTGCTCTCCGGATACTCCCAGTCGATATCGGCGCCATCGTAGCCATACTGTTCTTCGAAGGCTGCGACGTTATCCACTAGAGTCTGGATCGCTCCGCTAGCTTCGATCCCGGCAAAGTCACCGCCCAGCAGCAGCATGACTTTCACTCCCGCGGCGTGAGCCAGGTTGTTCAATTCCGGCTCCAGAAATCCCTGAGGCACAGATAGCGTGCCGGTCGAATCAAACGATACTCCCGCGTGATTGATGTGCGTGAGTTTTTGATAGGGAATTTGCGTCGCCCCATACGGCGGGCTTTGATACTTGCTCCAATACACGTAGTCGCCGACGACTCGCTTCGACAAATGATTCGGCAGCGTGTGTTGTGCGCTCGCCTGCGGCATCAAAACCGCAACCGTCAGAATTACCAGGAGGAAGAAAGGTAGCCGGTGAAATGCCAGGGAACGAGAGATCATGAAGGGTGCCTCCGGGAGAAGAGAGGTCAGGGCCGGGATCGCCCGTGTAAAGCGGCGTCCAGCCTTGAGTCCGAGGATTCTATCACGACAGTTTCTACCCCCGGCTGGTATTGTTGAAATACAGATCAGTCTTGGAAGTTTTTCTGAACGGAGCGTCTATGACCGACCGTGCTGTCGTTCCAACCACCATCGCACCTTGGCTTTCCGTTCGCAATGGCGCTCGAGCGGTCGAGTTCTACAAGTCCGCCTTCGGTGCTACTGAGGTTTTCCGCATGGACGAAGGCGGAAGCGTTGTTGCCCGCCTTTCCGTCGATGGCGCGGAGTTCTGGGTGGGCGATGAGTCTCCCGAACACGCCAACTTCAGTCCCCAGAGTCTCAATGGCAGTACCGTCCGCATCATCCTGACCGTCGCAGACCCCGACACAGTTTTCGCCCGCGCGTTGGCGGCAGGCGCCACGCAAGTCTATGCCGTCACCGAAGAATATGGTTGGCGCTTAGGCCGCGTCGTCGATCCCTTCGGACATCACTGGGAGATCGGTCGTCCGCTCGCATAAGTTTTCGTCGGTTTCGCATTGGTCCAAGAGTATTAGGGTATGCGCTCACTGATAAAAGACAGTACGCTTCCTCGGTGGAAGCCTGTATTTTAGCGGCGTACGAGCTGTGGCGTGTCGTCCTACGACAACCCATGAATTTCGCGGAGGCATCTCACTCTCGCGATCTGGATCTCCGCCGCTGGCTGCCGCTCCTCCAGTATTCCAAATCGCACTGAGGTGGTGCGGCCTTATGTCTGTTTGGTGGATTCCTTGTGCCTGCCCTCGTTCGCTCCGCAACCGATGCCGGGTTTCCACCCGTCGCTTCCATCGCTACTGTTCTTATCGTTTGCGCCGCCAAATTGCGCGCAGATGTTTTCGCAGCAAGGGTTTCATCGGCAGGAATTCTCACGATTGAGAGTGCAATCGTTGCTGCGTAACAGTTAAGGGTTCCACACCCTTGTCTCTCCGTTTTGTTTCGAGAGACAGAGCCTGCCCTGACCTCAGTCGAAGGGGTGGGGAAGTTGACTTGGACTTAATTTGAGCCTCCGGCAGGGATCGAAATGCCTCGCTCTACCTCTGTGGAGGCGTAGCCGGCTCCGGTGGAGGCGGTGGAGTCGAAGATGGTGCAGCCGAAGCTGGCACCGTGGCCGGATGTTCACTCCCTCCCTGACCCAACATCGGATCAGTCCCGCCCGCGTCCGTCTTCACCAGATCCGTCTTCACTTCCACCTTCTGATTCGGCTGCGCGTTGATCTCCGTCTCAAAGCTCTGATATCCCGGCAGCGCAACCTTAATCTTATGGGTGCCCGGCGCAACCAGCATTCCTTGATGGACGCCGTCGAACTCTCCCACGTGTCCCACAAACTGTCCATCAACAAAAACCGCGGCTCGATTCGGATTCACCACGATCTTCAGCGTTGATGTCACCGCCGGCATCGGTTGCGTAACGGCCTTCGCCATCGCCACGCGAACCAGGTACTTCTGCGCCGGTTGCACCGTCAAGCGTTGTTCAAAATCCTGATACCCATTTTGCCGGACCGAAATCACGTGTTCCCCCGGCAGCAGCAAAACTGTTTTCGATCCGTGAAGTTCTTTCAGATATCCCACGTACTTTCCGTCCACCCAGACGCCGGACGTCTTTTCCACTTTGGATTTTCCTTCGAACTGAATCTCCCCCATCACGTCATTTCCCGCATAGACTGCTGGAATAAAGACTGCTGGCGCGAGCAGCAACGCCAGAACTACCAGCACCCACAACCATCGATTGACTCCGTGACGCTCGCCTCTCATCGTTGCCTCCCATTGGCTTTCGAGAGTCAAGGAAGCATGAAGCGTGCCAACCTCGCAAACCACTGAAATACAACGGGCCTGCCTTTCGCGGCGCACCACGAACTATGCACATTGTTCGCCTGTGCTGAAATTTTGAGCATCAACGCGGGCTTACCGTATAACCCGTAACTTTATTCCTCGGTCTGCATGCCGAGGCACTCGATCCTTCGAGTTTCGCTGGAAGGAATGCCCCTTCCTCCGTCAAAATACTGCATCTTGACTGAACACCCGGCGCATGATGAGATAGGACATCGCTTTTCAACGGCGAGTAGTCCCAGACGCCCTCCCTCTAGTTACAAGACTCGTTGACGTTCTTGCTGAACGAGTTGAGTTGCAGTCTTAACCATTTAAAATGAGTGATTTGCGAGCATTGCATCCAGTGCTGTATGAGCCTCGGGAAAGCCGCGGACTGTGGAAGGGCGTGATGCCCTTCGGCAAAGCGAAATCCTACCTGGTTCTTTTGGTCGCCACGTTTGTCCTTGCTAGCTGCGGCAGTAACAATGGCGGAGGCGGATCGCCTCCCACGCCGACCGCGTCATTGACTGCTACTCCTTCGACAATTACGGCTGGACAAAATATCACCCTCACTTGGGCATCCGCAAACGCCGATCAGGGCTCGGTTGATAACGGCGTCGGTGCGGTCGGGCTCAACGGGAACACCCACCTGCAACCCACTGCGACGACTACCTACACATACACAGCCAAAGGCCCCGGTGGTAGCGCCACGGCAACGGCCACAGTCACGGTTACACCGGCACCGCTTCCGACCGCATCATTGACTGCAACACCTTCGACAATCACTGTCGGACAACACTTCACCCTCGCTTGGGCTTCCACCAATGCAGACCAAGGCTCGATTGATAACGGTGTCGGTGCAGTCGGCATAAATAGCAGCACTACGCAGCTAGAGCCGACCGCGACCACCAAATACACTTACACTGCCACCGGCCCCGGTGGCACCGCCACCGCATTCGCAACAGTAACGGTCAATCCTCCGCCGCCTCCGACCGCGACTCTGACCGTCACGCCTGCGGTCACTCTGCCCGGGCAACCCGTGGTGATCACTTGGACTTCCACCAACGCAGACTCCGGCAACCTTGATCCCGGTTTCGGAGCGGTCGGACCAACCGGCGTCGCTGGGCGATCTCCCACCGCGACGACCATTTATACCTTCACCGCCACTGGTGCGGGCGGCAGCACCACGACTACCGCCAAAGTCACCGTCAACCCAATCACTTCCTTCGACGGTCTGAAGCAATCCGATGGTGTCGCCAACCTTGACGTCGATCCCAACGGCGCGGTCGGCACCAAGCAGTTCGTGGAATACGTGAACACCGCCTTCCAAGCCTATGACAAAGGAACCGGCCAGCCCGTGTGGTCGACTCCACAGCAAATCGAGACTCTCTGGCCTTATGGATCGAACTGCAACGCTGCAACCAACAACCCGGTAATTCAATTGGACGTGCAAATCCTTTTCGACCGCGTGGCCTCGCGCTGGGTCGTTGGCGCAAAAACTTCCGACGCTAACCTCGGCTATTACCTCTGCCTCGCTGTTTCCAATACTGACGACTTTAAGCTCCCCAAACCTGTTTGGACTGCATCAGTTCGGCCAAGCTGGATCCCATCCTCGGCTCCAACGGATCCCACACGTACTTTCCCGATTGGCCAAAGTTTGGGACCTGGACGGACGCAAACGCGAAGCAGAGTGCCTACTATGCCACCGTCGATTTGCTCGACATCGATAACGCCAACGCCGAAGTCGGCGCGTTGGTATGTGCCTTCGATCGCGCGGACATTCTTAACAACGCCAACATTAAGATCGAAGCGTGCGTCAACGTCTCCGACGTCGATCCCAACATGAAAAGTCAGGGAATCTTTCTTGCTCATAGCTTGATCCCTTCCGACATCGACAGCACCACGCTTCCTCCTACCGGACGCGATCAGTTCATGCTCAGTATTCAGAATCCCCCACTTGATGGTTCCACGCTGACCTCGACGACCGTTAACCTCTGGGACTTCCACGTGGACTGGTCCGTGAGCCCCGCCACATTGGCACTAGTCAGCGTGGCCCCTCTGAGCGTCCCGGCCTACACTCCCGGATGCTACCTCTACGATCCCAATAACGCCGCCATCACCAACTGCATTCAGGAGCCCCAGAACAACGGCCAGCAACTGATCGACTCCGTCGGCGACCGGCTCATGCCCCGCCTCGCCTACCAGAATTTTGGAGGCTACGAATCCTTCCTTATCAGCCACACCGTGCAGACGGGCCCCGGATCTTTGGGCAGCGGCGCGACCGCCTACCAAACCGGTGTACGCTGGTATGAACTTCGCGGCTCTGGCACGCCCGCTCTCTACCAATCGGGCACGATTAATCCCGATGCGTCGATCTCCCGCTTCGTCCCTAGCATTGCGCAGGACAAATTGGGTGACGCTGCTGTCGGATACAGCACCTCCAACGGACAGAACAATCCAGGAATCGATTTCTCCTACTGGAATCTTCCTAACGCGACCGATCCCGCTGAGATTGGAATCATCGACGGCCCCGGCGAAGAAGTTTCCGGAGCCAATGGCGTGGGAAAGTGGGGAACCTATTCAAGCATGACCGTCGATCCCGTGGACGGCTGCACCTTCTGGTACGTCAACGAATACTTCGCCGCCGACAACACCTGGCTTACCAGGATCGCAAACTTCCTGATCCCCGGCTGCCAGTAGTCCGCAAGATCTGAGGCTGCCCCACTCTAACGTCGCGCCTTTTGCGACGTTAGAGTGGGGATTTTGATCTTCGTTGGCACGGACAAACGTCAGGGTGCCCCATCCTTATCTCGCCGCATTTTGGCAAGATAGGGTGGGGATTTTGATCCTGGTTAGCACGGACAAATGGCCTCGATGATCCACTTCACTTCGCCATCGCCTCGCGCAGTCTCTTCTCCGCATCCGCGCTCCAATACCCGCATTCCAGCCGGATAAACACCGACGTATACGGAATCGTCAGTCGCGTCTTCAACACCAGAATATGAAACGTCTTTCCCGCCTCATCCAACTTGGAAATAATCTCCTCATGCGGCAGTGATTGCACATCGTTCTTCCCGAGCAGGCTCCCGAGCGCCTCGCGATAAGCCGTCACCCCTGCCGCGTCCTTCTCCGGCACTACCTTCAACTCCGCGTCCGTGAAAATAATCGGCCGCACATGTTTCGCCTTCCCGAGTTCCCCAAGCACCGCCTTCACTACCTCAATTTGATCGGCATTCGTCTCAACCGTCTCAATGCCGCCGCTGGTTTGCAACGGATAAGCCGAATCCACAATTGCAATCCAATTCCGATGTCCGAGCAATGGCAACTCCTCATTGAGCCGCGCTCGCCAGTCCGTCGTTTGAGCGGCCACCGACGCGCTCTCGAAAGTCAGTCCGAGTACAAGCACCAGGCAAACCGCAGCGAAGCTGACCATCCTTTGTAGTGTCACAATCACCTTCCGCAAGTTCCAGACCATCAATGTTCCCTGTCGAATCGGAAAAGTGTAGCGCCCCTCATCCTACCTGCTATTAACCGTTTCGCAAATCGAGATGCCACTCTGGAAGCGTAGGGCCAGCAGGGAAGAACGACGCCTTCGCCAACCCAATCAGGCCGCGGTCGGGATTTCTTTTGGGCGCCACCGGATATGCAAATGGTCGCCCTTGATAAACACTTCGTCGTAGTTGTAGACGTTAGGATTGTGCGGGTCTCGGCACCCGGCATCGGACGCGAACATTTCCATATTCGCCAGAGGCTCCAGGATCACCTTCGTTCTAAGTGTGGTGGTTCCAAAATGTAACACCCAAAAATCGGTTTCGCTTCCGTGGATGTTGAAGCTGAAAAGCGACTTCAGTTCTTCTCCACGTCGCAGCGGAAGCGGATCATTGCTGGCCACAAGCTCCATCGGTTCCATCTTCGACTCCACCAGCGGCGACCTCGGCGCCCATTCCGAGGTTCTGGTGGCGGTGCGTGCTTCCATCTTAATAACGCGCGGATCTTCGGAGCTCTCAAATGCCAGACTTTGATGGTAATCGGCCTTCGTCACCGCAATCACCTCAGCCTTAATTCTGATGTGGATTCGTAGCCGCCCATCTCCTTCGCGTTGCGCTTGCGCTCTGACCTCCAACGTCTTTCGGTAATACTTCATGCCAAACACATATTGCTTGAGGCTTTCTCTCATCTCGATGGGCAGATCCACGCCGATGAGGTGGTGAAAAATATCCTGGCTCGCCTCTTTCAACAGCCGCTTCTTCACGAAGGGATCAACCGTGACCGTGAGGAACGCGGCAATGAAGATCGCTTCCAGCAGCCCGTGCCAGCGGTTTTCCTCGCGGGGAAACATCACAAACAGGAATCCAATTGTGCTTAAGACGACTAACGCCACAATCGTGATCCAATATTCTTTAAGCTTGTGAAGAAACATGGTGCCTCCAGCATGAGAGTCGCGTGGATTGTAATTCGCGCAGGTCTCTGGCCGAATTTCGAGTCCTGCTTTCGGATGTCGCAGCGCTTCAAGCGCTGCGATAGAGCGCCGTCTCTTATTAGGCTTCGGACTACTGAGGTGCCCAGGTCCGAATTCTTGCGCAGACTGTTAGGGTGTCAACTTACCCCCCGCTGTCAACACAGGAATAACCTCGAACTGAATCGGGCTGGGGTTCGTGGTCGTATCGGTCAACGCAGCTCTCAACGCCGACGTCCCGGCCTTCTCGGCCGCAGTTCGCTTCTTTGCCCTGGGTATGAATATCGATTTCTGCAGTGCTCCACCGCTCGCGGCGATCTGCTCGGTCGCTTGGAAGCTTTGCGAAGTCAGATTTTGCAACTGCTCTGCCGATAAGTCCTTCCAGATCGCGGCCGCTCCCTGGGTGAATCCTCCTCCCAGGATGCTGACGCCCGAGGTGAATCCCGGTCCAAAAAACGGTTGAATGGCGCTGCCTAACGTTGCCGCGCCCTGGACAATGTTGAAAAAGATAGCTCGGGGACCGCTGAACGCGCGGTCGTTCGAGAAAATGCTCGTCACATGGTCGAGAGAAAAGGGATGATATATGAGTTTGCTGATCGTCAGAGAGATCCCTGCCAGCGGCACCAGAACTGGCAGCGGACACTTATTGACAATCGAAATCTGCACCACATCAAAGTTCTTGGCAACGCCGTGGCCGTATTTTTTGGAAACCTGCTCTTCGGGAACAAGAAAATAACTCTTAACCACGTCCACATCCGGAGCACAATCCGTTCCCGTGATCGCCGCACCTACCGGTCCTGAGGCGTAGGAAAGCGTTACCTCCAGTGGTACGTAAGTGCTCGATGCAGTGAAGCTCATCGTGATCAGCGTTGCCGTGTAGGCAGGGGTGTCTCGCGCGGTGATCCCGGTCGATGGAAGTAACACCACTCTGGGATTCTCTGGGCTTGTAAGGTTTGCTCCCTCTATCTGAACCACAAACCCCAGCGAGTTTCCTTTATCGATTTGTTTGAAGATAGTCGCCTTTGTAATCTTCGCTTGGCCCGATGCGATTCCCCCAGTAAAGAGGATCAGGGACAAGATAGATACCAGTCGGCGGCAGCGGCTGAAGGTTTCTGCAGCCAGAAGTGGCAGGATCATCATGAATTAATCTCCAATGTTCGAGTTTTCGAGCGTCGCTCTCCTCGATTAAGGCAGGATCAGCTCGTGGATTTGGCCCGCGAATAACTACAGGGTTCTTGGAGGGAAGTACCGCTGGTTAAGCGACCGCGACTGAATGTACAGTCAAACAAATACCGTTGTCAAACTTCAACGCCGCACACCCGCAACACAAGCTCGTAGCGGAAATAGATTAACGAAAGCGGGCAGCCCGCGATTCTCTGCTAGACTATCCGGCCATGAAACCCTTCCTCCTCCGAATCCTCTGCGCACTATTCTTCCTCGCGACCCTCGGTGCCGCGCAGGATGTCATCCCCCTCTATCCCGGAACGCCTCCTGGCTCGACGCCCGAGAACTATCCTGAAAAAGAATACTTCTCGAAACTCTGGAACACCCAAGTCGTCGCTAACGTCACCAAGCCGACCCTGACGATCTTCAAGCCGACTCCCGACACCAAGAACGGCACCGCGATCGTCATCTGCCCCGGCGGAGGTTTCATGGCCCTCTCCATCACGAGCGAGGGTACCGATGTCGCCAAGTATCTGGCGGCGAGAGGCGTAACCGCAATCGTCCTGAAGTACCGCCTCGCTCACACGGGCGAAGATGCCACTCAGGAATTCACCACGCTGCTCGCCGACCACCAGAAGTTCCAGGAGATGGCCGCAAAGATTGTTCCTCTCGCCATCGCTGACGGGTTAGCCGCTGTCATCTACGTTCGGCAGCATGCTTCCGAGTGGGGAGTCTCTCCCGACCGCGTCGGCATCATCGGATTCTCCGCCGGTGGGGCAGTCACTGCCGGTGTCGCCTTCCGTTACTCGCCCGAAGGACGCCCTGCCTTCGTCGCACCAATCTATGCCGGTGGGGAACGCTTCAAAGACGCTACCGTTCCTGCCGATGCTCCGCCTATGTTTGTCGCCGCCGCAACCGACGACAATCTTGGACTCGCTCCGCAAAGTGTCCTCCTCTACCAGAAGTGGTTGGACGCCCACAAATCCGCCGAACTCCACATGTACGCCAAAGGCGGTCACGGTTTTGGCATGCACAAACAAAACATCCCCACGGATCACTGGATCGATCAGTTCGCCGATTGGCTTGAGTTGCAGGGTTGGTTGAAGAAGTAATTTCCTTCGACCGGATTCGCAGCTCGAGATTTCGTCTTCCTGCGCGCCGTCGACAAGATCCGGCACGCGGAAGATTTGTCACTAATGGGCTATCTCTCCTGAACTTTCGGGCCATTACAGAAGCGCTATTACTGTTCTAAGGTAAAACCCTCGCGGCCCAGATTCGTTCTGTGCAGCAGCCGTTGGGATCGAGTCCATCCCGTCCGGCGTCGCTATGCTGATCGTCGAACCTCAAGCAGTGCGCCGGATGAGAGCGAAGAAGAACGAGAAAGCATGTCAGAAGAGATCGTACGTTGCCCATACTGCGTGATGGGCAGCGAATTCCGCCCGATGCTTCCCCGATTCCGGAAGACGGAGTTCGTGTGCGTTAACTGCGGCCATGTGGCGACGCCCGATGATCCGTACCTGAAGTGTCCCTGCTCACGCTGCGTCGATATGAGCCGGCTCGCCAGCCGCCGTCGCAGCTCTGAAGACCTCCGCAGGAGAGACACCGCGGACCTTCCTTTTCGGCTCTAGCCCAATCCCGTTTTCGCGCCCACGAACCTCAATGCCGCTGGTCCACTTCCAAATTGTGTGATAACGTACGCCCTTCTTCATGGCCACCAGCGAAGGCATCCGTCGCATCATGATCGCAGGCAGGCTTATCGTCCTGACGGGTGCCACCTTATGCGCCCTGGCCTATGCAACCCCACTCCCGCTAGCTATCCTGGGAATCGAAGTGATGGTCTTCGGAGGCGCCGTCTGGCTCGCCGGTTGGATCATCGAAGGCTTTACTCAGCCCAGGCCCTAGTCATCACACTCCATTACCTCCCGCTGCGCGTTCCCACCGTCTTACCTTCCAGCACCTCCCATGCTTCCCGATACTCCTCCCACATCGGCTTCCGGCTCCGGATGTCCGGATAAAACCGCAAACTCTTCGCTCGCCCTACCGCCGCGATTGGCAGCAGGTACCACGCATCCACCGGTTGCACATGCGCCGCCACCACATCAATCTCCCTCGCTGTATATCTTTTCTTGCCCCGTCCTCGCGTCGAATGTACCGGCTGCACTTCGTATCCTCTCCGGTACAATCTTCCCGTCCCCTTCACCTGGACCCGATACATCGGACCGCCTTCCTCCGCCCACACCACAAAGTCATACCGCTCGCTGTCTCCCCAGGGCAATGCCACTTTGAATCCCATCGTCCGCGCCTTCAGCAAGAACGCTGCCTGAGAAATCTCTCCCGACTGCTTCGGATTTTTCCTCGCCCACTCCCACCACTTCTCCTTCGGATCCGCCACCGCCATCATCCACGGGATCACCATGGTTTGCAGATTTGTCATCCCGAACGTTTCGCCGTACTCCGTCATCCCGAGCGAAGCAGGATGATTCGCGATAGCGAATGATCCTGCGCAGTCGAGGGACCTGCTGTTCGCCGCAACCCTCTCCGCTCCCGTCATCTCCAAAACCCACTCCACCCTGCTTCCCG
Organism: uncultured Acidobacteriaceae bacterium; assembly: GCA_963722365.1. Lineage (GTDB taxonomy): Bacteria > Acidobacteriota > Terriglobia > Terriglobales > Acidobacteriaceae > Sulfotelmatobacter. Next base: position 58,500 of record CAVRLM010000006.1, on the reverse strand, counting down.
ATTTGTTCTCCACCAACCTCACCAGACACTCCTCTCCCTCCGCGCCCTCACCGGACCCGGATTTCATCCCACCCTGATTTTCAGGCAGATACTCAAAAATAAGGATCCGCGGATCAAACCGCAGTGATCGCGGTAACAGAGAGATGTGATGGAAAATACGCCCCTCGGAAGACATGACCAAATCCCAACGTTCTGTCATCCTGAGCGAAGCATGTCGGCGAGTGCAACGAGCGGGCATGCGCAGTCGAAGGACCCCTACTTCCACCCTGCCCGTGTGGAGCAGACACTCACTTCGACAAGCTCAGGGCAGGCTCTATCCGCCGCTCTCAACGTTGACGGAACAGACCGCCGCGTCCACCCGCCCAACCCAGCCGCGGAGCGGCGACACAGTCATCGAGGGAACGAAGTCCCGATGGGACGACAGAAACGCCGTCATACCGAAATACAACCCCCATGTGCCGGACCGATCGCGATTGGGCCCACTCGCTTGTGCCCGGCTTTCTCTCAACTCTTGGGAAAATTGGGGTCGTTCTTGATCTCGCGAATCTGCTGAATATGCCTCTCCGCGTGCGTGGAGATTTCCAGCATCCATTGCCAGCAATCGATCCTTTCCTGTTGGCCAAAGCTGTGGGCGCGCAAATCGTCACTGGTCGACTTGATGTATTCGATCATCGTCGCGCGCAGCGCCTGAAACTTGGCCAGAGCTTCTCCCATGTTCTTGTAAGTCTCGACCTTCTCGTGCCCGCCGCCCGTCTTGGTGTGAACCACGCGGTCGATGCCGTACCACATGATGTCAGCGTCGGTGGCTACTGATTTCTTGTCTTTCATGTTCGGCTCTGCCTTCACCGCAGCCGTCAGATCGCGCCAGTAGTCGGGTTCGGCGACCGCAAGATGCGAAATGCATTCCCGAATCGTCCAGCGATCCGGCGAAGCGCGATACTCCAGTTGCGCCGGAGAAAGTCCGCGCACCTGTTCCGCCACCATTTGCGTTGTCATTTGAAAGTGCACGAGTAAGTGCTCGCGGTCCTCATCCGTCATCCCCGTCGCGGCAAATGCGCTGAGAGTGAATGCAAGCAGAAGTAAAGTGGACAGCACGATGCGTTTCATGACCGGGATACTAGCAAACGAGTCTGCGCCCACCAAGAAATATAACTAGAACATAGATCGCTCGTGTTGTTGTTCAGAGCAGCCTCGCTGAAACGTTTTGCTGCTCCCCGCCACTATTCCCCTGGAGAACGAAAATGGCCCCAAACTTCAAGGAAGTGATCAGCAGTTTCTCGGTGGAACAGATTCTCAAAGAACTCAGTGCGGTGGATGCCATCGCCTCGCCGTGGGCAATCCTTCTGGTGCGGTTTAGGGACAACCAGAGCGCACTTCCTTCCAATACGATCTATGACGATCTGTTCACCTCCGCGGGTATCGGAAAGCAGAACATGGTCGATTTCTTCCGTGACATGTCGCATGGGAAGATTGACATCGCCGGGTCCAAAGTTTTTGGCTGGTACACGATCCCTTACAACATTGCAGACTACGTCGGCAATACCACGGCGGGCCCGGGAAAACTGGATCGCGGTGGTTTGCTGAACGAAGCCAAGTCGCTGGCGAGCGCGGCTGGCGTCGATCTCACCAAGTTTGCAGGGGTTGTCGTGAGTTGCCTGGGTGCGGTCGATCTCTGCGGCTGGGTCGGAGGCATGGCCGCGTTGTGTGACAGCTTGTCGCTTCAGCCGAGTCTGTTGGGTCAGGAAATGGGGCACGGCTACGGTCTGGATCACGCTCGGGTGCAGGGCTCTACCGACGATTACCGCGATCCGTGGGACGTGATGAGCACGGCAGCGTATCCGTCGATGGAAGCCGGTAATACCGAATTCACGAATGTGGGCCCGGGCCTCAACGCCTGGAACATGAGAGGTCGAGGCTGGCTCGATGAGACCCGCGTCTGGCAAGCGCCCTCTGGCGCGTGGGGTGGAACAATCCAACTGCGTCCCTTACACCGCAGAGATTTGCCAGGATTTCTCGCCGCTCAAATCGGCGAATACTTGGTGGAGTTTCGTGTTCCGCAGCGTTGGGATGCAGCCATCGGCGCTCCTTGTGTTCTGGTGCACCGGTTCGAGGACAACCATTCTTATCTCATGCCGGCGGTCAGCGGTAGCGAAAGCGTGCTGGTCGGAGATAAATTCGCCACCGGCAGTCCTCTCATGATCATCGAAAGTTACGGTACTGTGGAAGTCACCGCGATCGACATGCAGAGCCTGACTGCGACACTGAGTATTGCCATACGGCCCCCCGCGGAAGTTCCAAGCCTGGTGGCACAATGGGTTTCGCAGGGAGTGAAAGTGGATGGTGGCGGCTCCGTCGGTGTAGGCCCACATATTTATAAAATTCCGCCGCGAGGGCCGGTGTTTGAGATGGTCAACTCGGTCGCTCGTTACCTGTCGTTGCAAACCGGGCGATCGGCGGTAGGCAGCACACTCGCATCGCAGAGATCTGCACTGGCCGATGTTGTGCGCGCAATCATTCCGCTATACGCGGAAGCCGACGACGTCTCTGAACAACCGCCGGGTTATGCGCCAAAAGAGCGCTAGCAAGAACGCTGATCGGTTGGGGGCGCGGCCTCGTGCCCCCGCTCTGTACTCCGTACTCGGTACTCGCTACTTTGTACTCAGAAAAAAGCCTTTGATTTGAACTGAGTACTGGGTACTGAGTACTGGCTTCACGCTGCTGTTTTTGTGGAGGCGATCAGGCCGTTTACGATCCGACCTAGCTCTGACGTTTTGAGGCGAAAAGCATTTGTTTCCTTTAAGGCTAGATGGCCCAGATCGTTGGCCAGCATGATTTAGGTTTCCACCTCGCCGGGAGATCCGCGAGCATTGTTTAGGAAATGGTGGAACTCGCGTCGCGAGTAGCGGGCCTGGCCTTCTGCGATATTGCTGGGCACAGAGACGGCCGCTCTCCGTAGTTGGCTCATTAGACCGTAATGCTCTTCCCTCGGAAACGCCTCCGTGACACAGTAGATTTCTCTCACCAGGACCATCACGTTCTTCCAAGCAATGAGATCGCGGTACGATCCGGCCATGTTTCTTTGCCTCCGAGAAAGATCATTTCACCTTTAATTCGGTTGCGTCGCGGAGAGTGGAAATAAAAGTGTGTGCGAGTCGCAAATAGGGGAGGAAGCAGTGCGGCCTGAAAAGATTTCGAAAAAAGCCAAGCGACGGCGTATTCACCGAGTACTGAGTACTCAGTACTCAGTACTACTTCCCAACCTGCCAAAACAAGAACGAATAAATATCCGTAAACTCCTCGATCTGCTTGGTCACCGGCTTGCCCGCGCCATGCCCCGCCTTGCTCTCAATCCTCAACAAGATCGGACGTGTCTTGCTCGATCCATTCTTCGCCTCCGCCTGCATCAGCGCCGCCATCTTTTTCGCATGCATGGGGTCGACTCGTGTGTCGGTATCCGCCGTCATAAATAAGATTGCGGGATACTCCGTGCCCGCCTTCACGTGGTGATACGGCGAGTAGGCGTAGAGCCACTTGAACTGCTCGGCGTTTTCGGACGTGCCGTATTCGGGGATCCACAACTTCGCGATCTGGAAATCCTGATAGTGCAGCATGTCGAGCAGGGGCACTTGGCAGACCACGGCGCGGAACAGGTCAGGACGCTGCGTCATCATCGCGCCCATCAGCAGTCCGCCGTTCGAGCCGCCCTGGATGGCAAGATGATTCTTGTCCGTATATTTTTCGGAGATCAGGTGCTCGGCGGCGGCGATCATGTCGTCGAAAACGTTTTGCTTCTTATCCAGCATGCCCGCGCGGTGCCAGTCTTCGCCGAACTCGGCGCCGCCACGCAGGTTGGCGACTGCGTAGACGCCGCCGTGCTCCATCCATAGATACGCCGTGCGGCTGAAACTGGGCGTCAGGCTCACGTTGAAGCCGCCATAGGCAGTGAGCAACGTGGGATTCTTGCCGTTTTTCTGGATGCCTCTCTTATGCACGACAAACATGGGGACACGCGTGCCGTCCTTCGACTGAAACCATTCCTGATTGACTTCGAAGGCGGCGGGATCAATCGAGGGCGCGTCGACCTTGGTCCAGACTGTCGGATTCGCAATCACGTCGCTCTCGACAGGGTTCTTCCCGGCGGTCACAGCTTGCACGGGCTTCAGTTCGACACGATAAATGCTTGGCGGGACCGTAAAGGACTGAAATCCGAAAAACATTTCATCACGATCCCAGCGGCCGCCCGATCCAAACACGGTCCCGATCGCGGGCAGCGTTATGTCACTGATCTTCTTGCCGTCGAGATCAAAGAGTTTCAGCTGCGAAGAAGCATTCTGCTCGTACTGCGCGAAGAGCTTGCCACCAAACACGGCCGTCCCCTGCAACACCGCATCGCTCTGCGGGATCAATTCCTTCCACGCCTCGCGATCATAGTTGCCCGCAGCGGCGACGAACACACGATAGCGCGGCGCATCTTCATTAGTAGTGACGTAGAGCTTGTCGTTGTAAACTTCGCCGCCGTAAAGAAAATTCTTGCCGGTCGTGATGCGCGTGGGCGGCGTCCCTTTCTTCGTGTCCATCAAAAAGAGCTCCGACTTGGTCCATCCCTGCGAAACGCTGATCAGCAGCCAGTGCCCATCGTTCGACAGATTCACACTCGGCCAGTCTTCCGCATCGCGCCCCTCGCCAAAAATCGGTTTGTCCTCGGCGCTGGGATCGTCTCCCAACTCGTGATAGAAAACGTGCCGGTTGTACATCTCCTGGCCGGCGGGGACCTCCCCTTTTTTCGGATAGCGCGTGTAATAAAACCCGGAGTTGTCGAGCTTCCACGCAATCGAAGCCGCGCGCGTGCGCTCGATGGTGTCAGGAAGAATATTGCCGGTCTTGGTTTCGATGATGTGCAGCGTGCTCATCTCCGACCCGCTCGGAGAAGTTCCGTAAGCGACGTACTTCCCGTTCTCACTAGGCTGAAACCAATCGAGCGCAATTGTCCCATCCGCCGCCAGTTGATTGGCATCAACCAGGACGCGGTCAGGGCCGTTGAGCCCGTCCCGTACATAAAGGATGGGCTGGTTTTGCATCCCCTCGCGCTTGGTATAGAAATAATGCTTCCCCGCGAGCACCGGAGCGGTCACGCTGCCGATCGACAACAATTCCGTCAGCCGCTTGTGAAGCGAGTCGCGTCCCGGAAGCCGGTCCAGCATTCCGCGGGTGTAGGACATTTCTTCCTCCACCCACTTCTGCGTCTCGGGAGAAGTGCCGTTTTCCAGCCATCGGTAATTGTCGATGACCCTGGTGCCGTGAAACATGTCGGCCACAGGCTTCACTGCAGCCTGCGGCGGCCCCGAAGAAGTCGTATCGTCGCCGACCACCACACCAGCAACCAATAATAAAGAAGAGAAAGCGAGCACCAAACGCACCCCTCCCACCATAGGCACCTCGGAGATCATCGCTAGATTAGCAGAATTAGAAGTAGAGTTTTCAGACCACGATCCGGAATGCTATGATTAAGACGTCAGCAAACATCGGCCCAAAGCCGATCTCCACACTCCTCAGTAGCTCAATGGCAGAGCATTCGGCTGTTAACCGAAGGGTTGTAGGTTCGAGTCCTACCTGAGGAGCCAATTTTTGCCCCTGCGTTTTCAACCGCTTACGTAAAATCCAAAATTCTTGTACTGCATTTGTACTGCCGAACTCTTTGAACACGGGGTTCTCGGGACTCTTTCAGTATTAGAGGTCATGGGGAAAAACGTATGACGGTTACGGTTTATGCAAGGCATTCGAGCCAGTGCTCGAAAAGCAAAGAGAAGAACGCTGGGCAGTGGAAGCGGTGCAAATGTCCTCTGTGGCTACGGTGGGGCAAGCACGACAAGAAGTCGGCGAAGACGCGATCATGGGACATCGCCACAAAGGCGGCACGCAAGCTCGAAGAAGAACTCGATCTGGCAGCCAATGGCATCGAGCCTCCAAAGAAGCCAGACCACATTACGATTGAGGCGGCTGCCGATCTGTACTTGAATGACTTGGCTCAGCGGGGAATCAAAGACCCATCGAAAGCACGACGCATGCTTGCCCGCCTGCGTGACTATGCCAATGCGCGTAAGGTCATCCTGCTGAAGGATGTCAGTGCCCGGCTGCTAACCGAGTGGCGCAGCGGCTGGACGTTCAAGAAAGGCAGCGACAGCCCCGCCGTACACTGGTCTGTCGTCAAGACCTTCTTCAAGTGGGCGTTCTCCACCGACCTAATCGCTGCGGACCCGTCGGCGAAGCTGAAGTCGCTTCCGTCCGGTCGCCACCAAGTCCAACCCCTCTCTCGGGACGAGTTCGACCGCATTCTGCCAGCAGTCGGTCAGTGCGGCTTTACACGAGCGATCGAGTATAAGGTGAAGACCTTTATCCTCCTCCAGCGGTGGTCTGGTCTCGCCTGCATGGACGCCGCCACCTTGAGGCGCGACGCGCTCAGTGACGGCAACAACATTTCGCGGGAACGTAACAAGACGGATGCCGGGGTCTTCATCCCGCTCCCTCCCGCCGTCGCGGAGATGCTCCGCGCCGTGCCGAATGACCACCCGGACTACTTCTTTTGGAATCCCGAGCGAATGAAGAAGACTTCGCTCGTCTGCGTGTTCGGCGACCTGTTGCGCACGGTGTTCGACAAAGCAGGTGTGCGACACAGCATGTCCGAGATGCTGAGCCATCGCTTCCGCCATACTTTCGCAGTCGAAATGCTCTTGGCTGGAGTGGGCATCGAGCGCGTCAGCAAACTGCTCGGACACAAGACACTCCGCACCACCGAGAAGTACTACAGCGCATGGGTTAAAGAGCGCCAGCAGCGACTCGAAGCTGAGGTCAAGGACGCGTGGACGAAGATGGTGCTCCCAAAGCCCTTTTTCCCCGTTGACGGGACTGTTCAGTGAAGCCGACTTACCCCGTGCAGAGAACCTGTCACTGCACTCGCTTCTTATGAAGCACTCGGTTGAAAACTGAATGAGGAATTCGCAGGACACGATACCTGCGCTTGTGGGACCTCTCCGGTGAGCCTAAATCGACCACCCCCGGCTCCTCGGAGAACAGCCTTGTTGCTGTGTCGGTGCTGATCTTGAGAATCTCGGCGGCTTCCGCCACCGTGTAGAACTGCTCTTCCATTTCTGTTGTACTTCGCCCCTCTATCCATTGCCGCGACTCCCGCCCCGGTCAATCTCCTTCTTAGTTACTGGATTTTTCGTTTTTTGCCGAATTCCGCGATTGTGCGTGGTTAGATGGATACAACTCGACGCTTTCTACGCTCCAATTACAGCATTCCCGTCACTGGCATTGACAAATCTTGTCACTGGGTTCCTTTCTTCAGCATCGCTCGCATGCTGGCAAGATAACCGCACGTCGAAAAGCCTCCGATTAGCTGCCCGCGCTAAAAGCCGCGCCCAGTGCGGCGTCTGCGACATTCATGATGTGCTTGGCATCTAACAGCACAGGACCGGGAGGCGCAAGCCTACGCACGCCGCGCCAGCAGCGTGATCTTGGAGGGACTCGGTACTTCAGAAGAAGTGCAGGAGTCTTTCTATGTTGCAACTCGAAGTCGAGGTGTCATCAGCACCAGCGGGCACCGCGTCCGCTGCCGTGATCTTGCCTAGTACGGAAGAGTTCGATGAGCCGAATGTCGCGTCCCGGCAAGATGATTTGGCAGGTTACGAGGTTACGACCTCTGTGCCGTCAGAGCGCTCTGCCGATTGCAGCGTCCTGATCAGAGAACTCGAATCGTACATTAGGTCGTATGTAAGGCTTGCCGAACCTTCCTACTCGCTCGTCATCGCCCTGTGGCTAGTGGCGACACACGCGTGGCTCGCATTCGACGCTTTCCCCTATCTGGTCGTCACCTCGACAACGAAGCGCAGCGGCAAGACCCGCCTGTTGGAGCTTATGTCGTTCGTCGCATCGAACTCGCGGCTGGTCGCCAATATCTCTCCGGCAGCACTCTACCGAACGATTGACGCTGAAAAACCGACCCTCCTCGTTGACGAGGCTGAGATGCTTTCCTCAGCGAAGTCTGAGTACCGTTCACTGCTAAACACTGGGTATCGCCGTGGTCAAACCGTGAAGCGGAATGACGGGAACTTTGAGACTTATTGTCCGAAGGCGTTCGCGCTCATCGGCGATGTCAACGACACTCTCCGCGACCGCAGCATCGTTATCGAAATGATGCGCGGCGAACCCGCACGGCGCTTCGTCTATGCCGCCGCAAGGGAAGAAGGGGCCGCGCTCCGCGAAATGATTAACGCAATGGTCTCTTCGAAGGCACAAGAGATCACGGAAGGTCTGCCCAGCTTCGAAGGGCTGGGCTGGCTCATAAACGACCGCGACGAGGAGATATGGACTCCACTGTTCGTCCTGTGCCGCCTGCTTTGCCCGCATCGCCTGCCGGAACTGCGACAAGCAGCAGCCGACATGTCCGCCGCGAAGACGGCAAAACCGAGAAGGCACGTGGAACTCGGAGAGGAAGAGGATCAGGCGCAGGAACAGGAGTATGCCGAACGGTTGCTGCGCGACATGGTTGCCATCACAGACGAGCGCGACCAGATCACCACGCAAGAAGCCATTGCGAAGTTGCGCGAGATTCCGACGTCACCGTGGCGGCGGTTTCGGGGTGACGGGTTGAAGGATGGGATCGAGGGCGGTATGGTTCTCTCCCGACTGCTCTTGCGGTTCGGCATCAAGTCCACCACGATCCGCATCGCTCCCAAGAATCTTGGCACGGGTTCCACCGCCAAGGGCTACAAGCGGGGAGCGCTGCTTAAGGCTCTCAACGAAATCGAACAGGCAGACCCCGCAAGAGTTCTTGAGCCTGCGCTTGCTATGGGAGTCAGCGGCAACAACCATGCGCCGGAACACTCAATCGAAGACGCCGAGCGAACGGTGAAGCCTTCGATTGCCGATCCGTCTCCACTGCCAAGCAAACGGTCTAGCAACGGACTGGACTATCGCAGCATGGTCGTCGATCTGCTGGATCAGATCGAAAAGCTCGGCCCGCGCCTGCCTGTCGAGTTGCATGTGAAGTGCAGGCAGTACCGCTCGACCTTGGGTCTGCCGCCGAACGTGGTGTCTGACCAGAACTGGAATAGCAAGGTGGAGCCGGAACCGGACGCGCCGGACAGATGGGACAGTACGACTCGCTGGGACGGCGGCATCAGTGGTGAGAACGCCGACGCAGCGGAGATGGGCGGAATCGAGTATTAGGAACGTGTAAGGAAAATTCGTTCGAGGAGAAACGTATGAAGGGATCAATGAAACTGATCGACGGAAGTTCTGGACTGATGGAATGCCGAGTTTGCGGTTCAACTCACTATGCAAGCATCCAGTCCGGGTCAGAGCGGGCGGACGGTGTCACTCGCTACTACAGGGGCAGCTATCAATGCAGCAACGAACAGTGCCCTTGCAACCAGAAGCAATGGGACGAGAGCAAGCAGCGATACGTCAAGCCGAACTGGCGAAAGCTGGTGCAGGCTGCGGCAGCGTAATGAAAATTTCCAACGAGGCGTAGCATATCGGAGGGTAGCTTTGCCGACTCGCTGGAAATTTCGAAAAACTAGTCGGTCATCGCGTATTAGGAAGAAGAAGCCGAAACGCCGCGAGAATGGCGTCCGTTGGGGATGACCGTCCCAAGGCTGATGAGGGCGCAAGCTCCACGGGCAGGTCAGAGGAAAAAACAATGAGATTTTATTTCGACCCAGAACCCTTTACAGGGATGACAGATGCAATCAGTGTCCAAGCCATAGGATTGGGGCGATAACATCTTTGTCATCGAGGCTGAAACGGAGGACGAAGCTACGCAGAAATTCCGCGACTTGCTAGAAAAGCGAGTTTGGCGAAGGACGAGTCCGTCCGGCAACCGAATCCGAAGCGCAAGAAATTTGAAGAGGAGCAGGACGAAGCCAGGAATATGTGCACGAGTCTGCCGTCCGAAATAGCAGCAGCTATGCGGACAGAAGTGGTCGGGAAATGAAGAATCACATGGCAAAGAATAAAGAGACATCCCATCGCGGGGCAGGCAAGGGACAGAAACTTCTGTCCGGCACTCGCGACCAGCTAATCAAAGACCTTCAGCGAGTTCACAAAGTTTTCCCCACGGCGCAGCCGGATCGTGACTTTTACCGCGTCCACGGCAAGTACACCGACGCTGCGGTCAAGGTGCATTTTTCGCGCTTCAAGGACTTCGCGGCAGCCGCCGTGCCGGAGATGACGCCGGATGAAGCGTTCAAGCTGGTGGTGCGGAGCCTTGACCGGGCAATCGACCTGATCCAGAAATGGCACGAAGACGCGGAGTACGGCGAGGGCTGGGTCAAGCACCAGATCGACGCGGTTAACGCCCGCGTTCACGAACTGGACGAGCTTTTCTACATGTGGCGGTTGATCAAGGAAATGGATGAGGAAGATGCGGCTGGAGTCGAGGTCCGACCGTGAGCCGCCAGACCCGGAATTTCTGCAGGATGAAACAATGAGCATAAAACCCGCTGGTCAAACTGAGAGATGCCAAAGGAGCTCAAAAGGATGAACACTGACATGCAGACGACGTTGAAGCATTCTAAAGGAATACACGAGCAAGACATCGGCGGATCGCGTGGATCTCCTGATGATGCGGCGCACTGCCAATCTCTGCCGAAGCCACACCGGAGCAAAAGCTGAAGGCAAGGTCCGCAAGCGCATCTTCGACACCGAGATGGACTGCTGGATGGAAGTTCGAGAGGGTATGACCGAATGAGCGACGTCTTTTGCAAGCAGTGCGGCGTGACCGACGACCAGCAGGCGAAGTGCGACGACGGCTGCGGGGTGTTTTGCCAAGAGTGCGACGAGTTCATCGACGTGGAAGAGGACACCGAAGAGGGCAAGATGAACTACCGAAAAAAGGCACGGAGCGCCCCTCGGGCTAATGGGCAACTCTCGGGTGAGCAGACGGTCAGGCTACTCCTCTGCGAGCGAGTACGTGCGCGTGACGGTGATCATGCCTTCCGCCTCCAACTGCGCTGCGGCGGTGTCAATGTCCGTCTGATCCAGTCGGGTGAGCTTTCGAACCTCAACGTCGGTCAGCGGCCCGCCCTTCGAGTTTCGGCGCAGTATCCGCAACAGCTTCAAAGCTAGGTTCTCCTCCATATTTCCACATGTTCCTTTGTCCCAGAAGTGTCGCTAAGGGCGCGTTGTTCGGCGTCTCCCGCAGCCGCGTTTCTGTCCCGCCCTCAGCGCGATCCGGTTCACAGTGACCGGGTGCAAGCCGAACATACCTGCGACCTCGCTATAAGTCATCTGCGGGTTGGCTTTGACGAACTCTACAATCACCGCATGCGCCCTCGCTCGGTTCGCACGGGTCACGATCTTTGTCTGGATCACATCCGCCGTCTGGCGAAGCAACGCCTTATACTTCTCATCCATCTCTTGTCCTTTACCCCTATCAAAGCGGCAGACAGTCTGAAAATCAGCAATTAGCAAGCGAACAATTTTCGTTTGCGATGCTGCTTTTTCCCATCAAGACTGCAAAAACTGACACGAAAAAGCATCGGCCCGACAATCCGATTCCTAATCTTCCCGCTACGTAAAGCTAGGTTAGAGCGCCAACTGAGGTTCGCTCCGGGCAAAAAGTGAGTATTTAGTAGGGACGTGCATGCGGGTCTTGTTTCGACGGAAATGAGACTGGGGCGGCGGGTTCCTTCCTTACTCCCGCCGTCCCGAAGCCTTAGCGGGCTTCGATCAAAAAGGAAAGGCTTCGATTGACAGGTAAGGAAAATGAACTTTCAGGAAATTCTCAAGCAAGCGGAGCGCGGCATCCATCAGGCACCGACGCTCCCCGGATACCGCCATCCCTATATCAAAGGATGGAAGGAACTCGCCACAACGAACCCGGACAAGATCAGGGAGATGGCGGCTAACGGCTACTCAGGATGCAACTGGGTCAGCGTCGCCAAAGACGGCTTCGCCTGCATCATCGACATTGACGACGTGGAGTACGCGAAGTCCATCGGGATGCCGATCCCGTGGGACACGTTCATCGTAAACACGCCATCGGGCGGTCTGCATCTGTACCTGTGGCACACTGAGGAATCCGCGAAGCTGGGCAACACGAACATTCTCGGGCCGGATGGCAGCCCCGCCGTCGAGTTCAAAGCCAACAACCTCACCTGCGCCAGCCCCGGCGTGCTCCGCTCCGACAAGGAACCCCACGGCTACTACGCGCCAGCGAATGACAACGAAATCCAACCGATCAGCAAAGAGTTGGTGGAGTTCCTCCGCACACACGGCAAGCAGAAGAAGCAGTACACAGCCCGTGCGTCAAAGCGTGAGTTCCACCCCAGCTACGAGCTTGAGGACGAGATCGAGCACCAAGACTGGTCGATGACTGGGGAGGAGAAGGTTGGCAGTGACGGCGTCCGTTACATCGAATTCGCGGTGTGCCCTATCGACGAGGAAGTCCATGCCGGAATGGAGAGACCCTGCAACTTCAAATGCTGCCTGACCATTGGCGACTACGGGATCGGTTTCGACTGCAAGGCGGGCCGCCACGACCACCTCACAATCTCGGACGTTTGGGAGGCATGCGAGGCTCGCGGCATCGAATCATACCCTTACTGCCGTTATCTGGATGAAGACAAGACGCTCGAAGCCACGACGCTAGTGGAAACCTTCGGCGTTGAGAACGCTGCGCTGCGAGAGGAATTGGGTGTCAAGAGTGCTGACACTTTGCCAGAAAGTCTCCATGTGTCTTCTAAGGCGAGTTTCCCTGAAAGTGTCAGCACCGCTGACACCACCAGCGATCCAATGCGGTACTCCGACGCTGGAAACGCCATGCGCCTCGCGCAGATTTATGGAAAGGACATCCTCTATTGTCGCCAGTCGGACGAATACTACGTTTGGGACAGCACCCGGTGGGTACGCGACCTAAACAATGTGCGCGTGCTTCGGATGGCAAAGGCAGTCACGGAGGAGATGTTCCGCGAGGCGGAATCTCTCGGCGAGGATGCAGCGAAGGCGCTCCGATCCCATGCCCTCAAGTCCCAGTCGGTCGCTCGGCTGTCGGGTATGGTCAACCTCGCCAAAATTCACGTTAGAAACATCGACCGAGGAGACTTCGACAGCGACCCGTGGCTGTTCAACTGCGTGACCGGAACTATCGACCTGAAGACGGGCGCATGCCGGGAGCACCGCCGCGAAGACCTCATCTCCAAGTTAGCCCCAGTGAAGTACGATCCCGCCGCCGACTGCTCACTTTGGAAGAAGTGCTTGAGCGACTGGATGCTTGGCGACGAAGAGAAAGTCGGCTACCTTCAGCGGCAAGCTGGCTACACGCTGACGGGCTGCACCAACGAGGAGGTCATGCCCATCCTGTGGGGCGCGGGGCGCAATGGGAAGAGCAAGTTTTACGTCACGATCTACAACGTGCTAGGAGACGGGGAGTATGCCAAGGCTGCGAATTTCGATTCCTTCGTCGTGAAGAAGGGCGACGAGGGCATGCCAAACGACGTCGCCGGATGGTGCGGCATGCGCTGATCGTGGCGGCTGAGGGCGAGCACTCCAAGCGCCTAGCCGAAGCCAAGCTCAAGTTGTGCATCGGACGCGACCCGGTCACTGGCGAGTTCAAGTACCAAGAGGAATTCAACTACATCCCCACGTACAAGGTCTGGCTGGTAACCAATCCCAAGCCGCGCATCGTCGGAACCACCGAGGCGATTTGGGACAAAATCCACTTCGTCGCATGGAAACGCTACTTCCGACCGGAGGAACGCGATACGGAACTTCAGGAAAAGCTCGACGTGGAGGCATCGGGCATCCTGAACTGGATGATCGAGGGCTGCCTCCAGTGGCAGAAGATCGGTCTTGCGCTCCCTGCGTCCATGCGGGAAGACACCGGAGACCTATCGTCACGAACAAGATGTCGTGGGCCGCTTCATTGATGAAGAGGGCGTGTTGGGTGAGGAGTTCACTTCGCCAAAGAAGCGCACCTACTGAGTGCTTTAAGGAGTGGGCTGACGATGCCGGAGAGCACTACACGATGACGCAAGTGGAGTTCAACGAGAAGATGCTTGCCAAGTTCGCGGAGGGACGCTCGAAGGACGGTCGCTTCTGGCGGGGGTTCAAGGTGAAGCGTTTCGAATCCGAATTTGAATCCGACCTCGCTGCACGGGGAACAACGACCGACGATGTGTTGAATTCGTTCCAGTAGTCGAGCCGGGTGGAGGCATTACAAGAGGAGGCACATGAAAGTGAACGACTTGAATCGCGACCAGCTAATGGCGCTGGCGCAGGAGACCTACGACAAGGAGCAATGGACGCCTGACGACGTTTATACGCTCCGGGCGTGCTGGGAGGAGTTCGAGAGGCGGGGATTTGGTCAGCCCGTGATCTTCTTCAGACCCACGTACTTCGACGTGCTGAAATTTCACGAGGTGGACAGCGGCGAGGTCGGCGAGGAACACGTCCAGATGTACGAGCGCACCGGAGCGGAGATCGCACCGGATTACCGCGAGGTCATGCGCAAGCTGCGTGGAGTGGACGTCAGCCCTTACGAGAAGCCCCAAGACTTGCCCGAATACGAGATTGCGAAGCGATTGACCAACTCGTGCGGATGATGGAACAGGACACCCACAGTGAGCCGACTGATCGTTGACTCACCACGAAGAAAAACAAATCCTTCATTTTCGCTTCGACCTAGCCCATTTCCAGCGCCGTTCATCGGCATTCTTAGCACTTTCGCCGACTTTCAAAGTCAACTGTAGGACGACGATGTCGGCTCGCCACGGGAGGAAAGTGCTTTGCTTTCAGTGAGCCGTGCCTCGATTTCCGCCCGAAATCGGGGCAAGAGCGCCTTCGTCGAGAATTCTCAGAAGAATGAACGCAAGACCGAGCCTCAAGGATGCAATTCGAATCCGCCAGATGAGAGAGTGGCGGATGCGAGCCACCTGTCCATTGCTCGCGAAGGGCTATCCCGCATGGAAATGTCGCAAGAACTACCTCTACTTGGTTCGAACGTTCCCTTCGCTCGCACAAAGGGCGGGCTTCAGGGAGACGGACGTTTACCGTTGAAGGCACAAAATGAAGGATGCAATGATCAGCATAGGCAGTCAGTGGTGGAGGTTCCCCGGCGCACAGATCGACACAGATTCGTGGGAAGGGGAGTTTCGCAGTGACGGCAAGATGCTCCTGCACGACGACACCGGAGCAGTGATCGAGGGCACCGAAGTGGATGAACCAGAGGACAGTTCAGAGGTGTTGGGTCTTTTGCCAGCGGAGCGCAGACGTAGAGAAATTCTGCTCGCGAGGTTGATGCTCGTCATGGTGGACATCGTCCTTGCAGGCGATCCGTTGGGGCTGGAGACGGCCCGTGATTTGAGTCGTGAGCTTCGGCATGCCTATCCAGAGCTTGCGGACGAGTCAGTCGGCGTCTGAAACCCAAGCCAAAGTTCGCGGCGGTACCGGAGAACAAAGCGCCTTGCCACAGACGCAGCGTAAATACGCTTTCGCGGGGTTTAGTATTGCGTGGCGGTGTATCTCACTTAGCATCCTGCCCTTTACCTTTTCCGCCCCTTCCGGCAGCAACTTCTGCCAATCGCCGTCACCGCAGACAACGAGCTTCCCCCGGTATGGGCGATTGTGCGGTTCCGGCAAAAGCCAAGGGTCGCCGACTTCGCAAACGTCCGCGTCCTCCGCGTAGCAAGGAAGGCTTTCCCCACACGTCACGAACTCCCCCTCCACGGGGAATCGGACATATATGACCGTCTCTTGATTGTTCCGTTTCCGAATTTCTTCGCAGACGGCTCTGATTTTCCTGTCGCGTTGCGACTTGACCGCGATCTCGACCATGAGGGAGTATTCCGCCCCGCCCTTGTAGTACCCCGTGCCGCCAAAAAGCGTGAAATCTCGGAATCCATTTCTCTTAAGGATGCTGACGAGCTTTCGGCGATAATCGGGCATGTCCTGCGTGTATATCCTATAGAAGACGCTATAGAAGTCACCCTTCATGTCCGAGATTGTCGCCGAGCTTCCGGGTCGCGCACCAGATCACGCAAGTAATTGGCGCGTCCGCCAAGTGATCGCCCGCACGCGCTGGCAGTTGACAGCGTTCCACGGAGCCGCTGGCGGTTGTATCGACGTCGAGGACTTGAACCGATGTTCAGGTGACGGTGTGTGCTTTGGAAAGCCGCATACCTCTTATCTCATTGCCCGGCGCAAGATTCGCTTCATGCGTCGGTCTCCACCTGCCCGAATCGTAACGTTCAAGTGACTTTGGTTTGAGTCGAAACAGCCCTCCCGGCAGTACATTGGCAACGGGAGAACACCGTTTGCTGCCCCAGAAAAGAACACCGGACTTTCAAGTCAAGCCAGCCGACGACTTCGTGCGGACGCTGTCGGACGCGGAGTTGGTGGACAAGTGCGTTCAGGGGTTCAAGAGATTACGAGAACTGATCCCGTTCCTGCGGGAGGCGCGGAGGCGCTGGGCGCAGCCGGGGCGACGGGTTCCAGTGCCCGGACGACCCTGCTGGACGGAATGGATCACCCAAAACCTGCATGTCACGCCCCGTCGCGTCCAACAACTGCTGAACGAACCTAGCGAAATTTCTTCGCAAGGTCAAAAGGCACCGCGCAAATTGGGCAAGGGCGACTGGCGTGCGCTGTTCAAGCTGACCGAGAAGCAGATGGCGAAGGTCTTCGGCCCGCTTGAAAGCGGCGAACGCTTTCGCCGAGGCGATTCAGCAGTTCGCACAAGCCGTGGCAGACCGCTTCGGGGAGCGGCACGGCAGGGTTGAAGTATCGGTTGCCGTCGAGGATCGTCGCAAGCGGAACAATCGCTCGAACCCTTGTCGCCCCTCTCTGGCGAGAAAATCCCGCAACCTCCCGACGAATGGCGGCTCTGCGTTGCTGCCGATCCTCTCTGCCCAGCCAATCCTTCCCGCAAGATTGCGGCGGGTGCGCGCGACATGCACCTTGGCATCGCTCAACACATTCAGAAGAATGGCGGCACCGACGAGAGGTAGCGAAAGCCTGCGGCGTCAGCCTAGCGATAGTCCGCCAAGCCAAAGTGCGCCACATGCTGCTGCTTGAAGGTCGGCATGGGCACTAGCACCCGACCAGCACCGCTGCCCTTTCTTCGACATGACGACATCGCATCATGCCGTGCCGACTTCGAGCACCATCGCCGCGAAGGTTTCCCCGTTTATTGCCTGAAACGAGACCAGAAAAGGCAGGAGCTTCTCGATCTCCTCATCGCCGACCACGCAAGGATCATCGTAAGCGTACGGCAGTGGCCGTCTGGACAGAAGGGTAATTGGAAGTCATGCTCTCGATGTGGGCATAAGCGATAGTGTCCACTTGGAGCGATGATGGACACTTACACTCAACCCGCCAAACCTAAGCGGCGGTACCGGACGTTGCAGGAGAAGCGAAGGATTGTCGAAGAGGTGTTGGCGAAGGGAGCGTCGGTAGCGAGAGTGGCGCGGACGCACGGGATCAACGCCAACCTGGTTTTCAACTGGCGCAAGCTGTATCTGGCAGGGCGACTGGGGGGCGGCGGTGCGATTAAGCTGTTGCCGGTCAGCGTAAGCGAGAGCCCACCGTCGCCGATGACGTCGCCCAGCGGTGAGCGCTCCGGCTCGACTTCCTGGTCGGGCACGATTCACATCGAACTGCGGGAGGCGCAGGTGCGCATCGAGGGCAGCGCCGATCCGGTTTTATTGCGCGTGTTGTTGGAGTGTCTGCGGGCATGATCGGGCCGCCAACCAACACGCGGGTTTGGATTGCAGCGGGCGTAACCGATCTGCGGCGCGGTTTCACCGGGCTGAGTGCGCTGGTGCAAACCAAGTTGGAACAGAGTCCGTTCTCGGGTCATGTGTTCGTGTTTCGCGGCCGGCGGGGCGATCTGATTAAAGTTTTGTGGTACGACGGGGATGGGTTGTGTTTATTCGCCAAGCGGCTGGAGCGCGGACGTTTCGTGTGGCCGCAAGCGGCGAGCGGGACGGTGGCGTTGACGCGAGCACAGTTATCCATGCTGCTGGAAGGCATTGACTGGCGGCGGCCGGAACGCACTTGGGACCCGCAAGTGTCGGTGTAACGCGCGAGGTTCTTTTGCACAATTTTTTTTGCGCGGAGCAGATGGTAGAGCGAAGTTATCATGCGATACTGCGCGCATGTCAGTCACGACGCTTCCGGATCTGAACTTGCTTCCGGCGGAAGCGTTGAAAGCGCTGGTCCTGGTGCAACATGAGCAACTGCTCTGGCGCGAAAGCGAGATCGAGCATCTGAAGCTGCTGCTCGCCAAGCTGCAGCGCATGCAGTTTGGAAGGAAGTCGGAGAAGCTGGCGCGGCAGATCGAGCAACTGGAGTTACGGCTGGAAGATCTGCAATCGAAACCCGCGGAGAGCGCAAGCCAGCCGGAGAGTAAGTCTGCGGCCACGACACCTCCCCTCCTTATTAATACTCCTGCGAAACCGACGCGTCGGCCGTTACCCGAGCATCTGCCCCGCCAAACGCAAACCCATGCGCCGAAAGAATCGGCTTGTCCGGATTGCGGCGGTGCGTTGTGCAAGCTGGGCGAAGACGTCTCCGAGATGCTGGAGTATATGCCGGCCAGTTTCTTCGTGGTTCGCCATGTGCGGCCGAAGTTGAGCTGCACGAAGTGTGACCACATCGTGCAAGCGTGGGCTCCGAGCCGACCCATCGAACGAGGTGTAGCCGGGCCCGGACTGTTGGCCCACGTGCTGGTCGCAAAGTATGCGGATCACTTGCCGTTATATCGCCAGTCGGAGATTTACGCGCGCCACGGGGTTGAGTTGGAGCGCTCGACGCTAGCCGATTGGGTGGGCGGAACCAGCCGGTTGTTAGAACCACTGCTCGAAGTGCTACGTCGCTATGTAACGGCCTCCGGCAAACTGCACGCCGACGACACGCCCGTGCCGGTGCTGGCTCCGGGGAATGGCAAGACGAAGACTGGGCGGTTGTGGACCTATGTTCGCGATGATCGTTCCGCGGGTGACATGGCGGCGCCAGCCGTGTGGTTTGCCTACTCACCGGACCGTAAGGGCGAACACCCCGAGCGTCATCTGCAGGAGTTTCGCGGCACGCTGCAAGCCGATGCCTACGCCGGATTCCATCAACTCTACGAAAACGGCCGCATCCAGGAAGCGGCGTGCTGGGCGCACGTGCGCCGCAAGTTCTTCGACTTACAACAGGCGCATGCATCGCCGGTGGCGAGCGAGGCCCTGAAGCGAATCGCAGCCCTATACGGGATCGAGAAAGAGATTCGCGGACGGCCAGCGAAAGAGCGCCAACAAGTTCGCAACGCCCGTGCCCGACCCTTGCTCGAATCTCTGCGACAGTGGTTCGAGGCGACGCTCCCGAAGCTTTCGCGCAAGTCGGATACGACTGTGGCCATTCGCTACGCGCTCTCGCGCTGGGACGCGTTGCTGCGTTATTCGAACGACGGAAACATCGAGATCGACAACAACGCGGCGGAACGCGCTCTGCGTGCGGTCGCATTGGGCCGCAAGAATTACTTGTTTGCGGGATCCGATGTTGGAGGCGAGCGCGCCGCGGCCATCTACAGCTTGATCGGCTCGGCCAAACTCAACGGCCTGGATCCGGAAGCTTATCTGCGCGAGGTGCTGTCGCGCATCGCCGACCACCCCATCACTCGCATCGAGGAGTTACTGCCTTGGAACGTCGCCGCCAGTCTGCCGCCCGTAATCGAACCCGCAGCGTAAAAAATCCTGCTGCCCAGAAGAACTCCGCCCTGGTTCCCGCATCCCTGCCCAACATCGCGGAGTTGATTGCCTACGGCGAGATCACCATCGGCGTGCTCCGCCCAGTTGGTTGTGTCGCCACGGCCAGCGACGAAGATCGCACCCTGGCCATGCTCGTACGCCGCAGGGGCGAGACTCTGGCTCAGTTGCTCACCCGCCTCGATCAAGCCATCGACAAAGCACTCACCGAAGACATCTACACTGACGAAATCAACCCGCCTTGAGCCATTCCTAAACTCTAACTGCCACATCCTTCCTTCGCGGACACTTAGGATGACCCAAACACGTTGTCAACACGGTCTACTCCGGACGCTTACAGATCATCGACAAGCAGGGACGAATCAAGCAGACCATGCACGGTCTCGCGCTGGCTTGGCACTATCATCCCCTCGCGTGGACTGTGAGGTGCGGCAACAGGAAGACACCGATTGAAGTGTTCAGCGATGACGAGTCGTTCCTCAAGGCGATTGAGCGGCGAACAAAACTCGGCAACGCATTCAGCGATGGCGGACTGCGAAAGATACTCCGCACCTTCTCTAGCACCCAGTCTGTTTCGAATTTCCGTCCGACCGCTGCCGCCGCTGTTTATCATCGACTGCTTCCAGAAGGGGTTGGCGTCGTCTGGGATATGAGCGCAGGATTTGGCGGTCGGCTGCTGGGAGCACTCGCATGCGACCGAGTAGACAAGTACATCGGCACCGATCCCGCTAGTCACACCATAGACGGTCTTCGCGAGATGGCGGCAGAACTCGTCCCTATGGCTGCGCAGCTTGGACGACGCACCTTGGAGATCGAGCTTCACCAAACCGGGAGCGAGGACTTTGTGCCGAAGCGCAACTCCCTCGACCTTTGCTTCACGTCGCCGCCATATTTTGGGTGGGAACACTATAGCGACGCGGCAAGCCAAAGCCACAAGAAGTTCCCGACGCAACACGAGTGGCTGCACGGTTTCATCGGAGCGACCCTGCGCAACTGCGCTCATGGTCTGAAGAGAAACGGAATCCTCGCGGTCAACATTGCCAGCGTGGCAGCGTATCCAAATCTAGCGAAGGTCTTCCTCAGATATGCGGAAGACAACGGCTGGCGGCTGATCGAGACCCTGCATCTTCAACTCAGCAAAATGGTCGGGCTGAAGCACATCGGGAAGAGTGCTTTCAAATGCGAGCCGATCTTCGTCTTCAAGAAGAAATAGCCACGCGATACACCAGTAGCCGCGACCTCACGCGAACCCGCAGCTATCCGCCTTCCTATCCTGACTTGTCCGGCTCAACGGCTCCCGTTGCTGGCTCAGTGTTCGGTTTGGGGGAATGCCCGCAATACTTGCACTCATCGGAAATCTGTTCGAGCACGCGACCGCAGGTGTAGCAGATGTGCAAAGTCTCGAATTTGGACTCGGCGCGTACTTGCTCAATAAATCGCATAGCATTTCGGGCTACAGGTGCCGCTTGCTCGGTGCCTCCAAGCGAAAGAGCCTCTATTTGTCGGGCTGCCTCTCGCTCTAGCACTGCAAAGTCACTGCTGATTACCGCTCCCGATCCATGAGCAACGGCACCGACAAATAGGGGTGTAAAAGTGCCTTCGTAGGGGTTAATGGCAGCACTCCAAAAGGACTCCACTGAAATTGCAGGTTCTTCAACCACGACCGCAAAAGGGAACAGCGAGAATAGCCAGATGAAAACAGTGACACGATGGGCAGTGGCATCGACGTAAATGATAAAAAGATGCTTCGGCACAGCGAAGGGCAGTGACTTGAGAAACGTCGGATTCCACAGAACGCCTACCCTCTGGCTCGACGCCTTGCCGAGCACAAAATCTTTGAGAGCGCGGAATTTGCCCGTGACGAAAGCCAACCCGTAGCGATACGCGAGCAGGTTCAGCGCATATTTCGCGACGGTTCGATTAGCTTCGGGGTTACAGAGCGTTGCTCCATCAAATTCCAGAGATACGGTGACGTTCTGAATGCCATCTTGTTGTTCGAGTCGCCGCCATATCAAGTCACGGTGCTTCGTCCGAAGATCGTTCTCAATGACAAGTTCTTCCTTCTTGGTAAATATCCGGTATTCCTTTTCATGGGTGACCGATGTTTTGTCGTCTCGAATCGGTTGCGGCGGGATTAGGACGCGACCGTCGCCAATGATCTTAACGGGGAAGCGTCTAGTATCTCCATCAAGCTGCCCAATCACATCTAGGTCTGGCACATCACCTTCGCGATTCGGAACTCGGAAGAAATTTCTGAAAAGAGCAAGTGCATTGACAAATGGTCCTTCCAGATCATGCCCAAACACATCATTGCATCGTTTGCAGACGCCGACTCGCAGGACCTCCTTGCATCCGAGAGCCGCACTGATGACGTGTTCCTCGGAGGGCGTACCTCTGTCAGAACCACAGTAGAAACAAGGTTCGGGCACTTCGATTCCGCCTTTCCAGTGGTGTCGGACTACTCTCGCTTCGTACAGTCTGGTTCGCTGCGATTCATTTCGCCCACTTCAGGACAGAAGCAGAGTCACTGAGCCATGCTATCCACCAAACCTTTCGTTGTGGTAGTTTCCATTTTCCGTCATCCGTCTGGTTCGCGCGGAGGTCTGCAAGGTAGCTCACAAAGCAAGCGTGCAGTTTTGCTACAAACGAATCCCTGTACAGCACACCCTTCACGAGGACTTCGTTGATTTTCGACAACGCTTCTTCTGGGTGATGAATGTTGATTACCAACCCGTTTCGAGTCTGGGACTGGTGCAGCAGTCCACTCCTGACATTTGTGAAGAATTCCCCTCCGTCGATGCCGGGGAACTCTTTACGATGCTGCACGAAGAAGGATTTGAAGGCTTCGCCAGTCCCCGGAATGTCCGTCTCAGCGCACTTCACCGTTGAAGGGCGACGCGGATAATTGCTGTCCCGCATGATCCGCCTGAAATCGTCTTTGTTGGTTGTGGGAATTCCGCGACGATAGGACTCCATGGTCTCAATCATCTGACAAGCAAGAGACATAATCGCGAACCCATAGGGGTGAATTGGCTCGCTAGGGTCAGAATCGCCCTTCTTCCAACTGATTCCGCTCAATGCTGCCTTTTCGAGTAGCGAAATCGGTTCAAAGAATCGCGTCTCATACCGTCGTTCGATGAACTTCGCTAATCGTGGTCGGCTCCTGTCTCGTAGTGCATCGAGAACTGCCCCGATCTCCCATTTTGGTGCAAGTTCCACAGCAGACGTCCCCCTAATCCCATTCCCCTTGCTCTTTCGGGAATTCAGCCGCACATTCCGGATGGCAGAGTCGCTCGTGTCTGGTTTTTCCTGTCGCCGAGACCCTAACCAAATCGTCGTGCTGCCGGGTCTCTTCCCACTCCATTGTCTTCAATGCAAGGCGCAATTGTTTTTCCCGAGTAAGCTGCCTGCTCGGTTTCAAGAAAATCAGCCCATAGAAATAGACGCCATGCTTTCCCTTCCTGCGCGGATGTTTGTAGTAGTAGTCCAAAAAGTCTTTGTTAACCGTCACGATGAGGCACTTTTGCCGTAAACGCCTTCTCAATCACGCGAGTATCTTCCTTTCCCCTGACTCCCAAGTCGCGGGCAGTGTAGACATGTGCCTTCGCACCGAATACATGACCGAGATCGCTTACACATTCATCCAAGAAGACGCGCTTCTTTGCCATAGGCTGGATTATCCCATCTTCCTGCGTAGCATCGTTCGTGAAGCGCGAAGCACAACGATGATCTGCCATAATCTTCCCATGTGCGGTCGCTACCGACTCTCGCGGCGGAAGCAGATCATCGAGGAACACTTCGAGACTGCCGATTGGCAAGACGACTGGTCGCCTCGCTACAACATCGCGCCGACCCAGCCAGTCCCGGTCATCCGCCAGCATCCGAAGGAGCCTGTCCGCCAGATTTCGCTATGCGTTGGGGTTTGGTTCCGAGTTGGGCGAAGGACACGTCGGGCGCGGCGAAGATGATCAACGCACGATCGGAGACAGCAGCCACGAAGCCCGCGTTCCGCGACCCACTGAAATTTCGCAGGTGCCTGGTTCCGGCAGACGGCTTTTACGAATGGCAACGGCGTGGCTCGGCGAAGCAGCCATTTTGCTTCGAGGTCGGTGACGGTGGATTGTTCGCCTTTGCCGGACTGTGGGAGCGCTGGAGAGATCCGGGCGGGCAATGGGTGAAGTCATTCTCGATACTGACGACCACCCCGAACGCAGTGACCTCAGCGGTCCACGACCGGATGCCTGTGATCCTCGACCCGGAGAGCTATGACTTGTGGCTCGATCCCGGCATGCAGAACGTGCGGCGTCTCCGAACTGCTGAAGCCCTACGATGCTCGGCTGATGCGCTGCTACCCCGTGAGCACGCGGATCAACCATGTGGCGAACGATGACGAGGAATGCTCACGCCCCGTGGAGATCGCCGAGGTTCAGAATCGGCTGTTCTTCTAGCGAGACAGCCACGTCGGAACCGCCATTTGCGCCAGTAGCTTGTCTCCGGCGTCCTTTTTTGCTAAGGTGCAAGCCAGTGTGTGGGGTTTTGGGTGCATCGCCTAACAGCCAAACTGCTTCTGTTATTCGGCGTGCTGGGAAACATAGTTCCCCTCGTGCAGGCGGCGATTCCCGCACCACCCCATGCTTGCTGTCTCCGTAAGGCGACCCACCATTGCCACGAGTCGAGTGATCCTGATTCCTCGCGCCTTGTGATCCGTGGCACTAGTTGCTGTGGGCACGAATGCTGCCGTGCCGTGACCACCGCCCATTGGGCGTATCCTCAGCCGCGAGGAGCAGGCTTTTCAAAGCAAGCACCCTGCGCGTGGGTTGCCAAGCAAATTCTGGATTCTCCCGCCACCACGCTTTCGTCGTTCCAATCCTCTCGTGCCCCGCCTCGATTCACCATCGAGTAGACAAAGCCACTAGTCCGCACGACGTGTGCGGAGGCGAACCTTTGGACTGGAGTCCCAGCCAAGTCTTGCAGGGCGAAGCGTGCGCCCAGCTTGAATTCGCATCCTATGCGCCGTCCACAAAGTGCTTGTACTAGCAGAGACCCTCAAGGCTGCGCTGCCGGAAGGGACTCATTGTGAGGATTTTTCCATGCGTCTGATTCGCATAGCACTGCTTATCTCGATACTTACAACGGCCGTAGCCGCTTTTGCGACCATCTTCGGCTCAGTTCGGGGGGTTATTCATGATCCCCAGCACCGTCCGGTTCAAGGTGCCATGGTAATGCTGAAGTCGAAATCGTCCGAATGGACGAAAAGCGTCACCACTGATACCAACGGCGAGTTCGCGTTCAATGCTGTTCCTCTTGGCGACTACTCCATCAGCGTGGCGAGTCCCGGCTTCGTTCAGGCAGTGCAGAGTGTAGTCGTCAATTCCGGTACCGAACCCGTAGTCCACTTTCAGTTGAACTTGGCGGGTGCGAAAGAAACGATCAATGTGTCAGGTGCGCCCGTAATTGCGCCAACCGATTCCGCCACGCCTATCACACTGGTTGACCGCCTCGACATCGCACGCACGCCGGGGGCATCCCTCTCCAACAGCTTCGCCATGATTACCGACTTTGTCCCCGGCGCGTATGTCACCCATGACCAACTGCACGTCCGCGGAGGGCATCAGACAAGCTGGCTGGTAGATGGTGTCCCGGTGCCCAACACGAACATTGCTTCCAACCTCGGACCACAGATTCGATCCCAAAGACGTTGACTATATGGAAGTGAATCGTGGAAGTTACGGCGCGGAGTTTGGCGACAGGACTTATGCGGTGTTCAACATCGTCCCGCGCACTGGCTTCGAACGCAACAACGAAGGCTGAGTTGTTTCTCACGCGCAGGGAACTTTTACCAGACCAATGCGCAGTTGAGCTTTGGAAGTCACACTGAGCGTTTTGCGTACTATGCCAGCGTGAACGGGAACCGAAGCGATCTGGGCTTGCAGCCCCCTGCTTCAGAGGTGGTTCACGATGCCACGAATGGGTATGGAGGCTTCGGCTCCCTGATTTTCAACGTCGATCCCTCCAACCAGCTTCGGTTCGTGACCTCATTGCGCAAGGACTACTACCAGATTCCTTATGATCCCAATCCGAACGATGTCGAGAACGCACCCATTCCTGAGAATGGCTTCGTGGCGCAGTACCCAAGCATCGGGCTGCGCGATGGGCAGCATGAAGGCGATGCTTTTGTGAACTTTTCTTGGGTACACACCTTCAACTCGAAAACACTGCTGACCATCTCCCCTCTCTACCACTACAACAGCGCCAACTACGACAGTTCGCCGAACGATGTGCCCATTGCCTCCACTGATCATCGCGCTTCGACCTATGTCGGAGGACAGGTAGCCTTCAATGCCAACTTTGCGAGAAACAATCTTCAGACGGGCTTGTACAGCTTCTATCAGCATGATAACGAACTCGTGGGTGCGATCTTCAACGACGGAAGCGGCAATCCGCCGTTTACCGACCGTGAGCATCCCTCTGGAAGTCTGGTTGCTTACTTCTTGGATGACAAATTCAAGCCCTTTTCGTGGCTGACACTCTCCGCGGGAATGCGCCCGACCCACTTTTCTGGCGGAGTTACCGAGAACGCGATCAGTCCCCGTTTTAGCGCCGCTTTGAATGTTCCCCGCCTCAACTGGACATTTCGCGCCTTCTACGGCAACTACTATCAAGCACCGCCGTTGATTACCGTTTCCGGACCGATACTTCGGTTCTGCACTGCTAATAATTGTGGGTTCATCCCGCTTTACGGCGAGCGCGATGAAGAGCATCAGTTCGGGGTAACCATTCCTTATCGTGGATGGATACTCGACGCCGATAACTTCAAAACCAATGCTCGTAATTTCTTCGATCATAGCTGCATCGGTTCTGGGGCTTGCTTTCCCATCACGATTGCCCAAGCAGTCATTCGTGGCTGGGAACTTACCCTTCGCTCACCCCGTATCGCCCATCGTGGACAGATTCATCTCGCCTACTCGAATCAGATCGCCGAGGGTGCATTACCCATTACAGGTGGTTTGACGAACTTTTCGCCGCCAAGTTCGCTATTTCCCCTTGATCACGATCAGCGCAACACCCTTAACGTAGGCGGCGATGTTGCTCTTCCGTGGCGATCCTATGCCTCAACGAACGTCTACTACGGCTCCGGTTTCAGTAACGCTTTTCCCGGTCAGCCGTATCCGGGGACAAATTGCCGCAACACACTACCTTCGGTCTTTCCGTTGGCAAGGATTTCGGTGAGCGATTCTCAGCATCGCTGAACGCCCTGAATGTAGCCAATCGTCGGGTGGAACTCGACAACAGCCAGACCTTCGGCGGTTTCCACTGGAACTATCCGCGTGAGATTTATGCCGAGGTTCGCTATCGGTTCCATTATTAACGAGCGCGAAGGCAATTGAGTGACGTATAAGGAGTGATCCAGAATCCAGTGAACGCAATCGTGCGATCCGGAGGTAGCGAAGAGGTAAGCATTCTCGCTGGTTCGAGGTCTAGCTCTCCAATTCCCCTAGACTGAGTACTGGGGATTCGTGTCGGCAACAAACGCCATATCGCTGCCACAGTCGAAACCACGGGCAATGGGCTAACGTCTCGTCGTGCCTTCGATTTGCAGCAGAGATATCGCTTGCGCTGAGCGGTCTAATGTCTGGGGCTTCGAACATTTCCTGTAGCTGCTCGATGTCGTCAATAATGCGTTCAACGTCCATTCCGTCTCAATATCCAACATAAGCACGGCAACGGTCAAACGGGACGGCATTGATGACGCGTCTGTGAGAGCGCCCTGCACGCAGTGAAGAGCCGCCGATCAATCGCCGGGCTATTGTCGCCGCGTTTGCACATGGGTCACGAGGCGTAACATTGAGCATGAGTAGAATGAATCCAGAATGCCGCGACTCGCGCCCTTCTGATCGGTTGCCTGCCGATGTCCTCCTGCGAGAAGAGCCAGACGAGGAAGAAGACGAAGAGGAAGACGAGAACGACGGCAAAGAAGATGACGATGATGACGACAGAACGACGACGGCTACTCGGAGTGAGCGTGCCACTGTTTCCGTGGGTGGAGGATGAAGCGCGAAGACTTCATTAACGTTGCTGAAGAAACATTGGATTCGCTGCCGGAAGAGTTCCGCAGCCGCATCCAGAACGTCGCGATCCTCGTTGAAGATTTTCCGGCGAACCAACCACCGCCCGTCTCGGACAGCAACGGCGGCTGCTTCTAGGCATCTTTCACGGCGTGCCCGCTACCCAGAAGAGCGTCTTTGACCTTCCCAGTGGTCCTGCCCACATCGTGCTTTATCAGAAAAACATTGAGGCGGTCTGCTCGAATGAGGCTGAAGTCCGACATCAAATCCGCCAGACTCTCATACATGAACTGGGGCATTATTTTGGGATGACCGAGGAGCAACTGAAGGACGTTTAGATGCCCACAACCTCGATAGCCAACCGTTCGGACGTGGCGTTCGAGTCTTAAAGATTAGGGAAAGGATCAAGCCATGAAAATTAACGTAAAAGCTCTCGCCGTGGCATCCGCAATCCTGTGGGGATTAGCGATGCTGGGCATGGGTCTAGCGAACTTGATCTGGGGCGGCTATGGTCAGCAATTTCTCCAGACAATGGCGTCGGTCTACTTCGGCTACCATGCGACGCGCAGCATCGCAGGAGTCATCGTCGGGACTTCTACGGAGCGGTGGATGGTCTGGTCGCTGGCGCTGTCTTTGCTTGGCTCTACAATCAGTTTGCTAAGCCCAAGCGTTTGAGCAACGAACTCGGCTCAGTTTCGCGATGCACCAAGTCACCCACGTCGACTCGCCCAGAGGAATCTCGGCGCAGTGTCCGAGGCAGCAGGCACCGAAGACGACGAGAAGGAACAGATTGGGATGCAGCGCCATTATCCGAAATAGCGTCACTAACCCAAATGCAGAGAGCGCGACGAAAACGGCTGCAAGAAGAAACATTCGCCCGGTGATGTAGCAATGCGTTCGCCCGCACCGAGCCGCATTTGCTATGCAGCCTACGCCCATCACGAGAAACGCGGGCGTCCATAGCCAGACTCTCCCGCGACTTTAACTCTCGCCCACAATAACAAGGAGAATCGGCAAGTACCAGAAAAACCATGCCGCTTTCCTCCCGGTCAGGTCTTTTGCGGAGCACTCACTTGAGCCGCAGGAATTGTCCATTTCAATCCTCCGCCTTGCCCAACAAGCAAACGACCTTCGACTACTACGCCGCCTCTGCGCCCACGCTGCAATGTGCGCCCTCGGAATCGACGAACTGCGCCAGCACGCCGCCGAAATCCTGCTTCTTTGGCGGCATGCTGAACAAAACGCCCTTGGCACTCATGTCCCGGTAGAAAGCCTCGACATCGGCAACAGTGAAACCCAATTCGACTTTTCCCGCTGGATTCTTGTCGGAAGCCGGGTGCAGCGCGAGAGTGGTTTCGCCCGTCACAAACTCGCTCCAGCCGGGCGATTCGAACTTCACTTTCAGACCGAGGACATCACGGTAAAACTTCACGGCTTTGTCCATGTCTGCGACGAACTTGATCACGTATCTAAACTGTATTCCTTCCATTTGATCCTCCCACTGAACCGCTGAGTGCCAATTATCCCAACTGATGAAGATTCACCGCTACCTCAATGCTGCGAGTCGCTGTCGGATTCAGGTGCGACATCCACGACTGCCCCGCCGAAATAGACAGGCGCAGCATTTCCCCATTGAACCTGCTAAGGTATAGCGCGGCAAAGTCCCAGAGAATGCCGTTTCGCTGACAACACAGCGCCTTCGAGCTTGGAATTGCTGGCGAAGTTCCTTCGCCACAAGATGGTCTCTATCCCAGAACTGCACAACCCGTGAGTCTGAAATTCTTGATTGAACCCATCCGCTTGGTCTTGACCAGTCTGTCGGCAGCATTGGCTCCCATACAACAAGGACGCGAACTCGCGTTGACTGATTCTGCTTCAATATCTCCTCAATCGCGGAAGACCCCCGCAAGCAATATGCTCACGTTGGCGATAGCAGGAGCACCAAGCGTGCGCGGTCAGCGGTACTGTTGAACTCTTGTCTAAAGTTCTCGAAGTTGGCAGGCGTCAGCGATGTGAGCGGGGGTTGACCGGATGGTGTTCCTTTCGACAGCCAGAGATACCAAACGATCAAGAACGCAACAACGATCCCGACCAGCCACAACCCGTATTTGACCTTTCGCGTCGGCATGTCTCATCCGGCAAGCAGGCTGGCTATCACTTGTGGGAAAAGGATCACAAGAAGGACGATCAAAGCAGCGCCCCAGAACAGGGCGATGCTCAACGGGCTTCGCTTTTGGCATTGATTGCGCCGAACGTACAACTGAATGAAACCGATGCCGAGCAGGAGGGCTGCACTGACGAGCAACCAAGGACGCAATGACTGCAACCGGATGCTCGCTCCCGCCAGCCCCAGCGCTCCCAGAAACGTGAAGGGCAAGCAGCAAGACAGGCTCGATAGCACAGCGATCACTGCTGCCACGGGCGTTGCTCGTTCTGCTACTCGCATGCGACTCTCACTCGTTTCGCTTCGCGCCTGAAATCGCTATCCGCAACAGCTCCTCTGACGGAATGCCGCTCCGATTTTCGTACAGGCGACACGCTAAGCTGGGTACGCTCGTCTGATGCGGTTCGACATCCTCGCCGTTCACGCGGATCGTGGGGGAACCCGGAAATATCAACTCCCTTGCCTCGGCATCGGTTTTTACAGCTATCGACCGGATTTCCGCCTGCACCGATTCGGATGCCAAGACCCTCTCGACTTGCTCGACTGCGGGCTGGTAGTTCGGGCAGCCGGGGACGTACAGAATCTCAATCCTCATTGACCCACTCCTGCCGCCTCTTCGAGCACCGGGCAAGCGTGGGCTACGTGACGCCGACGATGGTTCAATTCGCGGTTACACTTTCGCAAATCCATTTCTAGTTCCGACTCCAGATGGCGTAGCTCTTGCAGCTTCGCACGCACATCGGTCAGTTTTGCCCTCAGCAACTCTTTTACCGATTCGCAGGCATCCACCTTCCGCTCTCGAAGCTGGATCAATTCCCCGACCTCGCGCAACGAGAAGCCCAGTCCTTGCATTTGCTGGATGAAGTGAAGTCGCTCGATGGTCCCTCTCCGTACAATCGGAACCGACCTGCGCTGCGAACCGCCTTGGGCAAGAGCTTGCGCTTCTCGTAGAATCGGATCGCGTCTACGGTTAGGGAACTGCGTTTCGCGACCTCGCCGATCTGCATCGCCGTGCTCTCTGTTTGGTGATTGGTCGCCATGACAGAATCATACAATCTGGAGCGCAGTCCAGAGTCAAGTGAAATGGGCCAGATGCAAGAGGTCTTTGACCAGATGCGGTGCCATAATGCGTGAATGGCTTCGGTGCTACAAATGCTTCTTCAGACGCTATCCGGCGAATCCAACGGGTGCAAACCGTCACAATCGCATGGATGAGTGTGGAGGCTGTGGTGTCCCTCTTCGCAGCGTGGCGGGCACGGAGTCCCGCTCTGCTTGCATTCGGTGGAGACAGCGCCATCGAACTCCTCTCGGCGGTAGTAGTGCTGTGGAGATTTCGTGAAGGTGCTGCACACGGGGACGCGGAAAGGCGGGCTGCCCGTGTCGCGGGAGCATTGTTGTTCGCGCTGGCTGCCTTTGTTGCCGTCACTTCGGTCACGAGTCTGCTGGGCTATAGCGAACCCAAGCCCACATTTCTGGGGATAGCCATTCTGGTTGCTGCCGCCGTCGTCATGCCGTGGCTTGCGAAAGAGAAGCGGCGGCTGTCAGGAGCTACAGGCAGTGCAGCTTTGAGGGCGGATGCCGCTCAGTCGGCGCTGTGTGCTTACCTGTCGCTCATCGCCTTGGCGGGACTGGCGATCAACGCGATCTGGCACGTAAAGTGGGCAGACCCGATTGCGGCTTTAGCCGTTCTGCCGCTCATCGTTTGGGAGGGTCGGGAAGCCATGCGGGGAAAACACTGTGGCTGTTGCTAAGCTCTACTTCTTCCCGATGTCTGAAACCGATCCGAGGCTCTGAACTCTGCGATAATCTTTCTTCACGGACGATACCGTTCCTCGCTCGTGCGTAGTGGAATAGAGACATGACCAATGTTGAATCATCGGGGATCGAACCCGGTCAACGGCGACTTAACGGCCCGCAGACCACCGGGCGTGAATACCGCAATTTGTCACAGCCTGCCCATGCCATGACGCACGATGACGACGTTGCGGTGCCAATGCGGGACGGGGTTATGTTGCTGGCGGATGTGCATCGTCCGGCCGAACCCGGCCGGTATCCGGTACTGGTCGCCGCCTCTCCCTATCCGCGGCAGATTCAGAATCTCGGTGCGCCAGCCGGATTCATCGAAGCTGGGGCAAGCGACTTCTTCGTCCCCCGTGGTTACGTCCACGTCATTGCGAACTGTAGGGGCACGAGTGGATCTGGTGGCACTTTCGGTTTCTTCGATGGGCAGGAACGTCGTGACATGTATGACCTTGTCGAATGGGCCGCGCAGCAACCTTGGTCGAACGGTAATGTCGGCATGATTGGGATCAGTTATTTCGCCGGAACGCAGATGGAAGCTGCCGTTGAACGGCCTCCTCATCTCAAAGCCATCATGCCCATCGCTGGTACATTCGACCTTTATGAGTCGGCGACGCATCATGGACTGATGAGCAGCGGCTTTGTCACGCCGTTCCTCTTCATGATCGGGATGACATCGGGGCACACCAACAAGCTCTGGCGCAGCAAGCTGATGGACGCCGTGCGTGCCCTTCTGCTGACACCCGGCATCCACAAGAAATTCGAGATGGCGAAGGCGAAGCCGCAATCGCCGGCCTCAAAGTCCTGCTCAAACTGCACCACGATCCTCATCCTTGGGACGATCTTTGGCGCGCCATCGCCGCTGAGCACCCATTTCGCGATGCTGGTGGGAAGATCGCAATCTGCTTCCGTTACTTGAGCGAGTCGAGGTGCCGGTCTATCTGGGATGTGACTGGCAGAACGTGCCGCTCCATCTGCCGCATACCTTCACGGCCTACGAGCGACTCACCAATAGCAAGCATGTGCAGGTTGCAATGATGGGGCCACATGGTCTCGCTTGGCCGTGGGAGAGTCTTCACATCGAGGCGCTTGCCTGGTTCGATCATTGGCTCAAAGGACAGGACACAGGTATTCTCGACGGCCCACACTTTCGATACATCTTGCCGGAGACAGAGGGCTGGCGAACAACCGATGCTTGGCCGATCCGCGAAGCGGTGCATCATGCCTATGCACTTCGAGCCGACGGAGGTCTTAGCGAGGACGAAGGAGAAACGGGCTCCAGAACCTACATGAATCTTGGAGGTGGTCTCAATCGCCCACGTGCCAGCGAGACCGACCCTCCTTCATTTCTGCACTGGACTACCACGCCGCTGGCTCATGACTTGACCTGATCGGTCCAATCGAACTGCAGTTGGATGCCGCTAGCACCGCGCCCGACACGGCCTTTATCGCAGTCTTGCAGGACGTGGACGAGAACGAGAACGCTGTCAATGTCACGGCGGGCTACCTGCGCGCGGGCTTGCGTGAGGTCGACGAGTCCGCGAGCAGGCCCGGCGCTCCGCGTTCTACCGTGCCGGACCTTCGAAGCTGTTCCGTTTGGAGAGAAAGTGAGCTATCGGATTCCGCTAGTACCGAATGCCCGACGCTTTAAGGCTGGTCACAAGCTCCGGCTTGTATCTCACTACGGACGACCAAAACCTAGACAGACCAGCCTTGCTTGAATTCAGACATGCCAGTGTCGGTACCAGTTCCTTCAATACCGTTTTTTCGTCATCGCGGTTGTTTTTGCCGCTCCTGCGATGAGCGGGTCAACGCGGGCATAGCCTCAGAAGGTATACCGGGCAAACCAGTGAAATACCAAATTCCGCGTAATGGATTCAATGGTTTGTGGCTGCTGTGGCGAAACCCTTTTTGACCAGCGCCGCTAAACGCTTGATTTGTGTTCAGCTTTGATTCTTACTCGGATTGCGAGCCTTATTTCCTTTACGCTACGCCGATTTGCGCCTGTGTTGTTGGCTGCAAGTTCTTCTGGAGCAGCCGCCATTGTCCGGGCGAGGTTCCTTCCCATTGATGGAAAGCCCGGAAGAAAGAATTGGCATCTTCGTAGCCTAAGAGATACGCAGTTTCATTCAACTCACGAGATGAGTGAAGAAGGTAGTGCCGAGCCAGTTCACGTCGCGCCTCGTCCAAAAGACGCTGAAAGGTAATACCCTGCTCCGTCAGGCGGCGTTGCAAGGTTCGAGTGCTGAGGTGCAACTCTCTCGCGAGATCCTTTATTCCCGGACGCTGACCAGCGAGAAGCTGCTTCAAAATGCCTTTGGCTTGTTCGCTAAAGCTCTTCTGCGCGAGTTGCTCGCGTCAGTTCCGCCTCAAGCTGTGGCGCGACTGCCGCCAGCAAATCAGCATTGTAGGTTACAAACGGAAGTTCGACGTCTGCCTCTGCTGAATATCAGGGCGTTCTGCGTAGCCTTGAATTTTACGGGGCACCGGAAATGCGCTTCATACATTTCCCTGTGTGCTGAAGCCCGTTGTAACTCGACTCTTTTTGGATGTATCGGTCGTCCAGTACCTCGCTGAGCGAGGACAACGATCCATGCGAAGCATACGTCTACGAGTAAGGGTGGTTCTTGCTCATGCGCCAAAAGCCAGATGAATTGGACTGCACATTCATTGCCGCGTTCGACCAGACGGATTTCCTCTGGGCACGTGAGTTGCTTATACCGTGACGTTCGCTCAACAGCATCTCGGAACGAGCGGGCGGATAGCGCCGCGAGTTTCACCGGATCGTAGCGCTCGACGCGCTCCTCGGTGCCGAGCTTCAGCCCAATCGCAGGATCGTTGCTGGCTTCGGCAATTCCCCGATGAAGAGCAAAGAACTCCTCGGTGGTTACGGAAATCCTGTCCAGCTTGAACAAGCCTCTTGGCAAACCCGCTTGCCGCAGCACTTTCTCCGGCGAAACACCCAGTTCTTTGAGCTTTCGCGGCAGCGTACTCGAAACTCGGAATCGGTTGCTCATAATTGACAGATAGGGTAACGCCACTCCTCTACTTGTTTCTCTCGCCCCCATTTCTCATTCGGTATTGCTCGTCGGTGACGTGCTCCATCCAATCGACCACCTTGCCGTCCTTCTTCTCCTGAATGGCGATGTGCGTCATGCCAGTCGTCGTTGTAGCGCCGTGCCAATGTTTTTCGCCGGGAGAGAACCAGACCACATCGCCCGGATGAATTTCCTCGACAGATCCGCCCCACCGTTGTGCCCAGCCACAGCCTGCTGTCACAATGAGCGTCTGACCAAGTGGATGCGTGTGCCATGCAGTTCTGGCACCCGGCTCAAATGTTACGCTTGCACCTGAGACAAGCGCCGGGTCGGGAGCCTGAAAAAGTGGGTCGATGCGAACCGAACCCGTGAACCACTCGGACGACCCCTTTGCGGAAGGCTGTGTCCCAACTCTCTTGATTTCCATCTTTTCTCCAGAAATGTTTCCTGAACCGCTGTATATCTTTCGCTGTGCCTATCACACGACCGTCATCCCGCCGTCCACCGTGAGCGCATGACCAACAACGTAGCTCGCCCCCGGACTGCAAAGCCACAGCACGGTCGAGGCGATCTCCTCTGGCTTGCCTGCGCGACCGATAGGAACGTTCTTCGCAATCTCGTTGTACGCCTGCTCGTTCCCGTTAACCACATCGCGGGCTACCTGCGTGTCGATCAGACCGGGATTGACGGCGTTCACGCGGATGCCCTGCTTAATGTATTCCAGAGCGGCTGTCCGCGTCAGTCCGACAACGCCGTGCTTGGAAGCGATGTAAGAGCCGATGCCGGGATTGCCCGTCAATGCGCCGACCGACGCATTATTGACGATTGCACCGCTGCCCTGACGTTCCATCTGCCGTAGCTCGTGCTTCATGCAACTCCACACGCCACGCAGATTGATTCCGATCACGCGGTCCCAGTCTTCGCGGGTGCTATCAGCAGTCGGAGCGATGCGAGCCATCACCCCGGCATTGTTGAACGCGGCGTCGAGCCGACCGAACTCGGCGACGGTACGGTCTACCATCGCCGCCACCTGCGAATCGTCACTGACATCGCATCGCACTGCGATTGCCTTGTGACCCGCCGCAACCAAGTTGTGCGCTTCTGCCTTCACCGCTTCTTCTTTGAAGTCTGCGAGCACGACGGCTGCGCCCGCCTCGGCGAAGGCTTTTGCTGTCGCGAGTCCCATGCCTGATGCAGCACCCGTGACGAGTGCGACCTTACCGTTGAAGTCCAGTAGATTGCTCATGACGTAAGTCCTCTCTCAATTCCTAACGTAATTTCACTATTCCTCGCGCCCAACTTGCTAAGGGCGCAGCAGCGTCTTGATTGCACGCCGCTCGTCCATAGCACGGTAGCCTTCTGCTACCTGATCCAGAGGCAGGGTCAAATCGAAGACCTTGCCGGGGTTGATCTTTTCGTTCAGTACGAGCTTGATCAGTTCCGGCAAGTAGCGGCGGACGGTGGCAGGTCCACCGTGCAGATGCACGTGTGAGAAGAACAACTGCTCACCGTCGAGAGTGACGCCGTGAGGAACGCCAACGTAGCTCACGTACCCGCCCGGGCGCGTGCTGTGGATCGCCTGCATCATGCGATTCCTGTGTTCCGACGCATTCCAGTACCGAGTCAGCGCCGATTCCATTGGTCATTTCCTTGATGCGTGCAACGCCTTCATCCCCACGCTCAGTCACTATGTCCGTTGCACCAAATTCGCGTGCGAGCTTCTGCCGAGACGCGTGACGGCTCATCGCAATGATTCGCTCTGCTCCCATCTGTTTGGCTGAGAGCACTCCGAGAAGACCTACTGCGCCATCGCCCACGACGACGACCGTATTGCCTTGCTTCACGTTCGCCGCGTCCGCAGCAAACCAACCCGTGCCCAAAACGTCGGAAGTCGCCAGCAGACTCGGAATCATTTCTTTTGGAGGAAGATCGTGGGTTGCTACCAACGTGCCATCAGCCAGAGGAACCCGCAACAGGCTCGCCTGTGCCGCGCTCATGAACTCGCGTTGGACGCACGAGGACTGATAGCCGTGCTGACAATTAGGGCAAGTATTATTTCCTGTAGCTGCTCGATGTCGTCAATGATGCGTTCAACGTCCATTCCGTCTCCATCATCTAGCACGAAGCGGGAACTGGTCAAACGGTG
The DNA here is from genome assembly GCA_963722365.1 of uncultured Acidobacteriaceae bacterium. Taxonomy (GTDB): domain Bacteria; phylum Acidobacteriota; class Terriglobia; order Terriglobales; family Acidobacteriaceae; genus Sulfotelmatobacter. The sequence continues at coordinate 21,541 of CAVRLM010000006.1, read as the reverse complement.
CCGCATTGTTTTTTGTAAGTGATTCGTGCGTTGCCAGTCGATGCGCCAGCGACCGCCGTCGTGAAATGCAGTGTACTTTCAAACTTTCGGGGGATTAGACTTGTGCCCATGGCAGGCAGGCTGCGGGCACCCCGGATCGTCGGACGATGCGGCAGCATCACAGTGGTGTCGGGACTGTAGAACTGTGCCATCTTGTCGAACTGGCTGTTCTTGAAGAATTCACAGAACGCCTGTATTCCTTCGCGGTCAAGCTTGCAAGTTCTTCGCTTGCGTTCCCGTTGTATTCGGCGAACCGCGACGTAGCGACTTCCTCGGAACGTGCCACATTATTGGGGATCGGGAACGGGCACTCCCGACTTCACATCCGTGTTGTGATAGGCGGTGATCCTCCATTCGCCTCCGTCCTTCACCACGACCTGCAATAAGCGTGTACGGAGGCGTCCCTTGTCATCGGTATTGGTCCCCGGAAACAGCTTTTGAATTCCGGTCACCGACGTGAGCACTTCCACAATGGCAACATCAGGCCGTACGAACTTCAGGGAAACGATATCCTGCTTGAGAGTACTTCCGTGGAAAGGTCCCTTGAAGAGGTTGTCATGCTTTTCGATGAACAGTTGGCGTCCGCTGAAGAATTCCCCTCGGATGTTCGTGAAGGTGCCATCGGCAGCGAAATGACGCGAGTAGGCGGCGGCATCGCTGGAATTCCAAGCAGTGATCTCTTCTTGAATGATGTTCCGAACAGCGGTTTCGTCGGGCGAGGCTTGGGGTGTGGCAGCGACGGTCGCAAAGAGGACTACAGTGAAAACTATCAAACATCTCATGGCAACCTCCGGATACGGGTTTGAGATTATTTTAGTTCCGATCTTCCCTAAAGCGCGGCAATGCGTTCCCAGCCAGTCGTGCTGGTTCTCGCCGCGTATGTGTTCTGGCTACGATGTCCTTTTGGCGTTCGATTACATCGCTCATGGTTGTGGCCTCCTAATAAACGCGTCGGCTAGGAGCAAATTTTACTCCTGATGCCAAGCAAAAAAGCACCGACCCGACAAACCCCGGAATCCTTATCGTTGAAACGTTTTGTAAGTCGGAGGTCGATCATGGCAGCGTCAACCACTAGCGGGAGGCGCACGTCGGTGCGTGGCCTTGGGGAGATCGCACTGCGCGTTAACAATCTGGACGCCACGCAGAAGTTCTACGAGGAGGTCATCGGCTTGCCGTTAATGACCCGAGTTCCAAACTGTGCGTTCTTCAAGATTGCGGAGGGCTACGGCGGTCACACTCAAGTGCTTGCCCTGTTCGACCGCTCAGAGAGCCCCGGCTATCGCGGGACGGACTCAGCAACTTCCACCATCGACCACATCGCGTTCGAGATATCTCCCGCTGATTTTGCAGACGAAAAGGAAAACTGGAAGCGTTGGGACTCCAAGTCGAGACCGCCGAACACGCATGGGTACATTGGCGCTCTCTTTATGTAACCGACCCGGAGGGCAATCAGGTAGAACTGGTCTGCTACGACGAGAGTGTTTAGGACGCTCGCCCGATCTCTTCGCGGAGAAAGCAGGTCGTCGAGGAGGACTTAGCCGCCTCAGAAATGCCGTAGAGCGCAGCCGCTACGCAAGGAGGATTTGTGGATGAGCCGAGTACCTGTTGTTATCTGGACAATCCTGCGAGTTGTTGCCGCAGTGCTGCTCTTGGGCTGGGCTGCTTTGCACCTGCGATTGCTGGATCGTGTCATCGGAGTGGTGCTGCCGGAATGGCTCAAGCCAGCGGGGATGGTACTGCTTTTAGTCGGCGGAGTCGTTGTCCTGCTATGCGGCGGGATGCTCAGTACGCCGGGTATTATCCCAACCAAGTTCGTCGTTGTTGGTCCCTTCCGCTATGTGCGGAACCCGATGTCTCTGGGGGGTGTGACAATGATGTTTGGGTTAGCTCTCTTTTGTCGGTCCATGTCGATTCTGATCTTTTCCGCGATTCTATTCCTCGCTCTGCACGGAATTGTAGTTTTCTGGGAGGAGTCCTTTTTGGAGAAGCGGTATGGCGAGAGTTATCTGCAATACAAACACTCCGTAAATCGTTGGCTTCCGACCTTCCGACATCGACCCGCCAGTAATCTGGTATGAAACCAGCGTCCATCACATTTTCCAAGCTGGTCGATAAACTCCGGCAGCACTATGGTCCTCCCGCGCCGCCGCCCTCGACTGACCCACTGGAGCTAATCATCTGGGAGAACATCGCATATCTGGCGAGTGACAAGCGTCGTGCCGAAGCATTCGCCACCCTCAAACAAACGATTGGAACACGCCCCGAACAGATTCTTGCTGCTCAGCACTCCGCTTTGGCAGCTATCGGCAAGGCTGGCATACCCCCGGACGTGAGCGCGGAGAAACTGCTCACTATTGCCAAGATCGCCTATGAGGAGTTCGACAGCGATCTAAGTGCGGCTCTTAAGAAGCCGCTGCCGCAAGCGAAAAAAGCTTTGAAGAGATTCCCTAGCATCGGTGATCCCGGTGCGGAAAAAATACTCTTGTTCACTCGCTCTTACCCACTGATGGCACTCGAATCGAATGGGTTGCGGGTGTTATGTCGAGTGGGTTTCGCTGATGAGCAGAAGAACTATTCAGCAACTTATCGTTCGATTCAGGATGCTATACGCGGGCAACTGACCAAGGACTACGATTCGCTGATCCGGGCACACCAGTTGCTCCGGCACCACGGTCAAGACCTGTGCAAACGATCAAGGCCGCTTTGTGCTGAATGCCCCGTGAGAGTCTGTTGTAATTATGGTCAGATAAGCTGATTGGTTACTCGGAACTATTGAAGCCTTGCGATGCCCGGCTGATGCGGTGCTACCCAGTCAGCACGCGGATCAACAACGTCGCTAATGATCACGAAGAGTGCTCGCGACCTCTCGAACTCGCGGAGATTCAGGATCGACTCTTCCTATAGAATGCTGTCCGACGGAGTTGTATCTGCCGCTCTTTCACGGAGAACAAAACATGCGTTCCATCGCCTGCCTTTTGGTTGCACTCTGCCTATGTGCCAGCATGATCCGTGCTCAAGACCAGCCGAAGTTCTCACCCGCCCAACAGGAAGTGCTCGATGCCCACAAAGCACGCGTGGAGGCTAGTCAAAAGCGGGACTACGCGACCTACTCCCGCCTCGTAGCGGATGATGTCATAAACAGCGACGACGATGGAATCCTTGAACCGAGCGACAAGGCTCACGTCATGGAGCACTGAAGGCTTCCCCTCGCGTACGACCACGGAGTGAATCCGCGTGACTTCGTCGTCCACGTCTACGGCAGTACAGCCGTGCTGAACTACCGAGTCACCATACACGAGCAGTTTACCGATGCCGACATCATTAGTGAACAGCGTGCCACGGAGACTTACATCAAGCAAAATGGCTCGTGGCTGCTCATTGCAAGGCAGTGGGGTAATCTGCCTGTAAATTTCCACAAACCTGTTGCCGTGGATACAAGCGTTTATAAAGAGTACGTCGGCCAATATGAGTGGCGTCCGCTGGATCAGGCGGAGACAGTGTCGGTGAAGGACGGGAAGCTATGGACAGACTTCGGCGAAGATATGGACGAGGAATACTTTCCGTTAGGGTCTGAGACGTTTTTCGTGAAGAATGATCTGGGAAGCGTGACGTTCGTCCGTGACGCTCAGGGCCATGTCACGGGCTACACCTATCATCGCTGGGATGGACAGGAAATCCACGCCAAGAAGATCAAGTGAGCGGGCGAGGAGTTTTCGTGCGGGCACCTCGTGCATCGTCCGGTTCTTCCCCAGTCATGCGGCATGTCCGTCTTTCAACCGCATTCTTATACGACCTCCGATGTGCTTTGGCAATGGAGAACTCGGCTATCGTCTCTGTGGTTTTCTGTGATCGAGATTACATTCAGTTCTTTCGCCAATTTGGCACAGCCTGCGTGTTCCTAACGCTTCTTAGGGGTGGAGGGGGAAGGCGGTAAATTCTCGGTTTCGGCCAAGCGCCTAATGGCGAGTCGAATGATGTGAATCATACCGAGTCCGAGCTTTTGTTGGAGGCTGTCAATGAGATGCAGGTCTGAGTCCGTAAAGCGAACAGTCGTAGAGGTGAGTTTCTCGTTCTTCATAACCCTTCATTCTTGCAGCCCCGTAGTTGCCCAGACGCAATGAGGCAGCGGAGAGACAGCTTACCGGTATCTCCAAGGTATCGCCCTGCGAAGAATTCCAGTGAACATTGCATCGTAATCAGGGGTGATGTACAAAATACCTGATCGGAAAGAGCATCCCTTCCCCATCAGGAGCAGTTAGCCCGCAGGCTAGACGAGGCAGAGGCAGCCCAATCTCGATTCATGACCTCCCTCTGCCTCCGCTCCAGATATCAGAAATGAATGGCTCGTCCGAGCCATTTCCGCAAAGCATTAAAACGGTTAAGTTGACGTGAACAGCTTCGGGAGGAACTTGAAGCTTGCAAAGCAACGTCGTCGAAACACTATCCGGGAAGCGCCGGGCGTTGCTTTTCAGCAACGAACCGAGAACTCTGTTGTGCCATGCTTGCCAGTGGATTCCGAAAGCTGACAGTAGATTCGGGCTTCGCAGACATCAAAAGGAGACTACATGCCTGCCCGTTCAATCCGGTACTGTAGTAGAGGATTTCGAACCGTTCCGGCGCTTTGTTGAGTCGATACTTCGGAAACAGCCAGAGTTGCAGATCGTCTGCGAAGTCTCGGATGGATTAGAAGCGGTTCAGAAAGCCCAACAACTACAACCAGACCTAATCTTGCTGGACATCGGACTTCCGACGCTGAATGGAATCGAAGCCGCCCAGCGAATCCGCAAGCTTTCTCCCAAAAGCAAAATACTCTTCGTGAGCCAAGAGACTTCCACCAATGTTGTGCACGGAGCCCTTGCCTCGGGAGGAAGTGGCTACGTCCTCAAAATGAACGCTCGAAACGAGCTACTGACCGCTGTAAACGCGATCCTTGGGGGCAAGCGGTTTGTCGGGGCCATTGTGGCTGCCAACAAGGTCACCGACCCGAAGGATGAGCAAACCGCCGATCACAATAGCGGCGGGGTCGTTCTACCGTTCCCACCACAGAACGTCTGGATCGCCCGCCGACACGAGGCAGGGTTTTATTCTGAAGATCGATTTATCCTAGATGACCTTACGCAGTTCATCGGGGCTGCTCTCAAAGCCGGGAACGCAGCTATCGTTGTCGCGACCGAGTCACACCGGGATAGTCTTCTTCCACGATTGCAGGCTTACGGCTTGGATATCGGGGCAGCTATTGAGCAGGGCAGATATATCGCGTTGGATGCTGCTGACGCACTCCCGGCGTTCACGCTCCGAGGCATGCCGGATTCAGTTCTATTTTTGAAACTCTTGGGTGATCTCATTGAGACAGCGGCAAAGGCTGCGCAGGGAGAACAAGCCCGCGTTGCAATCTTCGGAGAAATGTGCCATCTCCTGTGGGCACAAGGTAACGCGGAGGCGGCGATTAAGGTCGAAAAACTTGGCAACCAGCTAGCCATGACATACGACGTGAACATTCTGTGCGGATATTCTCTGAGTAGCGTTCAGGGCGGGATGGAAAGCCGCGTCTTCGAGCGAATTTGTGCAGAGCATTCAGCAGTTTATTCACGGTAAAGAAGACTATCAGCAGGCTTTCAAACGTCACGCCGCAGCACCTTCTACAAGTCGATGCAACTCGGTTTCTTTAATGGTGAACTCCGTACCTAACGCAAACAGACCAAAAGCCTCGGGAATAGCAAGACAGCAGGCTTGTCCAGAGCTTCCCGTCCGGGAAAATGGATGTTAATCTCCGCACCAAACTCGCGCTGATTGATGTTTCAGGACTCGACGGCGAAAGAGTGAAATCAGTCATCGAGAAGTTCCGGGAGAAGTACGGAGCGAAAGACGTGAAGCGATATTATTCGAAATTCGATGTGGCGTTGTGGTTGAACTGGTGCAATCAACGGCTTGTTAGAGCCAGATAGAGCTACAAACCGAAAGGCGTATGCGGTTCGGATTTCCTGAAGACGAGCCACGCCAGCAATCCGATACACATCAGAGCACCACCAAAAGCCGCTACAAGCACCAGCGTGTGCGCCGACCACATGCTTGTCACGAACCGCCTGCCTAAGACAGACGCGAGGTAAGCTAAGAGGGCAAAACGGCACACCCGTCCTGTGCCGAAAGACAGCACAAACGCAATGAAGGGATAGCGTGTTACACCAGCACCGATTACAAAAGCGGAAGTCGGAAATGGCGGCGGAAGGACTGCGAGCGACAGAGAAAGGCTTCCAAAACGATGTAAGAATGCCGCCACTTTGTCGAATACCGCTCCCTTAATACGTCGATGGAGGATTCCAAGACGCGACAAGCGGTAAGCGACTGACGCCCCGCAAACCGAGCCTGCCGTGCTGCACATAGCGTAATAGGGCCATAGTTCTGGGTGCCGAGCGGCCAAGAATATCGTGAGCGCGTCAACCGCCCCGAGGGTGGGTATGACAGAACTATCGAGGGCGGCGAGAGTGAACACCCCAACCCCACCCAAGTGTCTCAGCATTGAGATAAACGATGTCACTGGGTTCGATGATACGGCTTGATTAACCTTCTTCAGGATCACCTCCAACCTCTCGCTCGAACAGTTGCTCTCGCCGGGTATTGGCGTACCATTGGGCATGAGCAGCATACGTTCAGCATGCCTCGCCCGAGCCCCTCCTGATCGCTCGGTCGCTGCCGATGTCCTTTTTCGAGAAGAGCCAGACGAGGAAGAAGAGGAAGAGGAAGAGGACGGCAAAGAAGATGACGAAGACGACGACACAGACGACGGCTACTCGGAGTAGGGAACTGGGTCAGTCAAAAGCGTCACTTGGGGATCATGCGTTCAATTTCCAATACCCGTTCAACGGAGCCCTTTGGACTTTCTGCTCATTTAGCAGCAGGTTCAGGGCGGTGACGACCGCATCGGGACGCTTTCGAAGCTGCTCTGCTAAGTCTCGCTCGCTGACGATCATGTCCCCGGTCGGGTACCGTTGGTGAACGGTGTGTCAATACGACGAAATTCTCTCAGCCAGCGACCGCAATTCTTTCTTCTTGTTCCGCTCGGTACGTTTGGCTCGCACCTCGTCAGTTTCTAAAGCTCGCAGGCATATTGCAGCGATCCCGAGAACTGAAACGATCAATGCGACCCACCAGCGGAGCGAATGAGCAAAAAAATATCCACTGTACTCCGGATAACCTCGTATGGGAGACCGCGAATTGACGCATCCGAAGCCAAAGAAGACAATATCTCGGAAAAGGAGGTCGTTATGGCTGGAGTAAAGCTCGTGGTGATTTACCCGCGCCCCACGGACGTGGAACACTTTGAGAAAATTTACACTGAAGAACACATTCCGATGGCTGTCGAGAAGCTACATGGAAAGACCAAGATTGACGCAACTAAGGTGGTCGGTTCTCCGAGCGGCACGCCACAGTTTTACCGCATTGCAGAGATACACTTTCCGTCGCTTGCGGCCCTGAATGCGTGCGCTGCGTCTGAAGAAGCGCAGGCGACAATCGCTCATGCCGAATCCATCTCCACAGGCGGGAAACCTATTTTCCTTGTGGCCTAAGAGGAGATTCCGTCCTTCGGCGCAACAATTGAAGCCGCCGCGTAACCAAGCAAGGGTTCCGCTCGTTCCGGCCTAGCGTGAATTGACCCGGTCGTAAGGGCAGGACTAGACTTCGTCACGGAGGTATTCCATGCGCTGTTTACTTAAGGTTTCAATCCCCGTAGAGACGGGCAATGCCACGATCAGCGATGGCAGCTTGGGCAAGACCATCGATCCATTCTCGCTGACCTAAGCCTGAAGCGGCCTTATTTTGCCGCAGACAATGGCAAGAGAACCGGGTTCATCTTCTCGACCTGAAGGATCCGTCTCAAATCCCCGCCGTGGCGGAACCGTGGTTTCTGGCTTTCGATGCCCATATCGAGTTCCATCCGGCCATGAACCTTGACGACCTGAAGAAAGCCACACCGGGCATCGAGAAGGCAGTCAAGACTTACCGCCGAGTGGCGCACGCAAAAGCGGCCTGACTTAAAATTCTCGGCACGAGCCCAACATCGCCCTCGAAAGAGGGCTTTTTTATAGCTTGAAGTTAGCAGTCGCTGCCATGCGGAGGCCTCTCTAATGCCCCCGGAACTCCAAGCCCCCTGTTTCATCCCAGTCATCGGGCGGCAAAGGCACTCCCCAGATGTTCCGTGGCTGATCCAGTTCAACACCGCAGCGCAGAGAGTTTTCAGGATCGGCATAGACCACGCGAGCTTTAGCACGCTTGTCCGTCAGGTAGACGTGGATCGAGATTCTCATTCCCACCCTTAACCCAATTGTGGTTGAAAGCAAAGCGCCATGAACGTTGACGACGACGGTCTCACCCTCGCACGTCCGACTCTCAGCGCCACCACCTTCGATGGCGATAAGCACCTTGAGAGGGACACGAGTGCTTCGTCGGGATCGCGAAATGTCGCCGTGGAGGACATGAGCGGCAGGATACATGTGGCGGGCACCCGATGAAAGGCCGAAGATTCGGGCATGCTGGCGCAGTAGCGCCGCCGCGTAGCACGTTGGAGCCATTCCCACAGTGCAGGTCAGAAGGTAAGGTGGTTGTGAGCAGACTTCGGGGGAGGGCTGTTCGAACGAGCGTCCCGTGACTCAGTCGAGTCTGGGGCGCTTTGGTTTTCTTAGCCATCTACCTGCCTAGCCACTGCGTTGCCAGATGACACCCAACTCCGTTTTCTAGGCACGAGAAGTTGCCTGACGACTGAGATCAGACGTTTAACTTCCAATACCCGTTGAGGGGAGCCCTTTGGACTTTCTGTTCGCCCAAGAGAAGGTTCAGTGCTGTGGCAACAGCGTCCGGGCGCTTGCGAAGTTGTTCTGCTAGATCGCACTCGCTAACGACCACGTCTCCGGTTGGGTAGCGTTGATGGACACTGCGTCCGTAGGATGAAATCCTATTGGCGAGTGTGCGCAGTTCTTTTTTCCGGTTACGCTCCGCACGTTGGACTTTGGCTTGTTCGGTTTCGAGACAAATTTTGCACGCGGCGGCCATGCCGACCGCACAAGCAATCACCGCGCTAATTGTCCAGTGTGAGGCGATCCACGAAGGAATAGGTGTGAAGGGATTCATCATTTGGATAAAGAGATTTCAGTGAGCCCAGAGTAACCTGCTAATTGTGCAGCACGAAGATTACAAAGGTCCTACGCCATCAGCGGGCGTAGGCGATGTTCTTACTGTTACCGCATCCGTGGCCGATGAGTCTGGGGCTCGGTTAAAATAACCGACTCAAGCACGAAGCAGCACTGCCGTGACTGAAGACACCATCACAATCTCGCCGGGTTCGCGCTTTCGAGCCGCCATGGTGCTGGCCATCATGGCGGATGCACTCCAAGTCGTCGTTTTTCCCCTATTCGTCGAGGGCGCTTTATCGCCCGCCGATGACATACTCGATTTCGGTATCGCAGCCGTGCTGGTTCAACTCCTTGGCTGGCACTGGGAATTTCTGCCATCGTTTCTTGCCAAGCTCGTTCCCGGAGTCGATTTAGTACCTTTCTGGACGTTGGCGGTTGCAAGCGTCTATCGGAAATCGAAGCGGATCGCGGTCACCGCAGAAGAAAGTCGTGAGCAGCGCCCGGCGCTGAAAGACCCACAACTTCGTAAGCCGTCAATCGGATGGAGGTCAGGATGGCAGGTTCCAAGGACAGGCTCAAAGACCGCCTCGCCCGCTACCGCCAGATCAAGCTCAGCGTCATCGGCAGGAAATCTGGGAAGACGATCTCGATTCCGGTCTGGTTCGTGTTGGAAGGCGAAAAGCTATACCTCTTGCCCGTTCAGGGCTCCGACACGCAGTGGTACAAGAACGTGCTTCAGAAGCCGTCGATACGGATTGATGCGCGGGGTGCGGAGGCGGGGTTCCAAGCTGTCCTTTTGACTGATGCTAAAGCTGTGAAATCTGTGGTCGAGAAATTTCGGGAGAAGTACGGGGCTAAGGACGTGAAGAAGTATTACTCGAAATTCGATGTGGCGGTTGTGGTGCAACTGGTCTGAACTATTTATGCACTAACATGTACAGAAACTAGCTCCGGGACTCGCCGGGAGTTTTCGAAAGACTTGATGGCGTCTTCGGCTGTGAATCTTCCCATAACCAGTGCCAGCTTGCGGTTGGTGGTCGTCTGGATTGGGGTCCGATCAATCCGCTGCACGAACTCAGGTGCGAGGGTGCCGCCTCGGTTCAATTTCACAACAAATTTAGTATTTTTCATAGTCTCTTACTACCTTCCTGTTCTCCGCGAGGAACGGTTTGTGCGCAACCAGCAGTTCATTTCTCCAGAATCGGGGTCACACTCACGCCCGTAAGGGACTTGCCACACTCCAAGCGGCACGGCTTTAATCGAGATGTGATCAATCCGCAAGACGGGCACATCCTTTGTGATCCATATCCGGCGATACGTGGTTTCAGCTTGCGCATCCCGTGGAGCAGCAGGATCGTGAACAGCACTATCAGCAGACCGAAAGAAAAGCTAGCTAGTTGCGTTCATGTAAGCGACCCTTCTTGGCGAGTCCTGCACCAAACGGCATGGGCTGAGCACTCACTGGCTGAAAAGCCTAAGGTAGGAGAACTTCAATGTCCTGCCTCAGTTGGAAATGGAGAACGCGTTCGTCCGTTAAGATAGCGGAGCGAACGTATGAGAAAAGAGCGCAAGCACTACACAGCTGAAGAGAAGGTGGCCATTCTACGACGCCATCTTTTAGACAAGGTCCCGGTTTCCGATCTGTGTGAGGAACTGGGGCTGCAACCCACCGTGTTTTACCGCTGGCAGAAAGAGTTCTTCGAGAACGGAGCGGCCGCCTTCCAAGCGACGGAGCGTCCTCGTCGCCAGGTGGAGGAGAAACAGAAACGGATTGAGTTCTTGGAGAAGAAGGTGCAGACCAAGGACGAGGTCCTGGCCGAACTGATGGCGGAGCACATCGCGTTAAAAAAAAGCCTTGGGGAACTCTGACCGAGACCTGGGTGCCGCACGATGTGCGGGATCAGGTGGTCGATTTCGTCCGACGCTGGTCGGAGAAGACTGAGATCAGCGTCGGCCGATTCATTGCGTGGCTGGGCGTTACCGTGAGCAAGTTCTACGACTGGCGGCAGCGCTATGGACGAGCGAATGAGCATAACGGTTGGGTACCCCGAGATTTCTGGTTGGAGACGTGGGAAAAGGAAGCCATCATCGGCTTCCACCTGAAGAATCCATTGGAAGGCTATCGGCGACTGACGTTCATGATGTTAGATCACGATGTGGTGGCCGTGAGTCCGGCGAGCGTATGGCGCGTGCTGAAACAAGCGGGACTGCTGTCGCGCTGGAAAGCGAAGCCGTCGCGCAAGGGCACCGGCTTCGAACAGCCGCTGCAGCCGCACCAGCACTGGCATGTCGATGTTTCCTATATCAACCTGTCGGGCACGTTCTATTACCTGTGCAGCGTGCTGGATGGATGCAGTCGTTTTCTGGTGCATTGGGATTTGCGGGAGTCGATGAAAGAAGCAGACATTGAGATGATTCTGGAACGGGCCAAGGAGAAGTACCCGGAAGCCAAGCCGCGGATCATCTCCGACAACGGACCGCAGTTCATGGCGCGGGACTTCAAGGAGTTCATTCGTATCTCGGGGATGACGCACGTGCGTACCTCGCCGTTTTACCCGCAGTCGAACGGGAAGATCGAACGCTGGCATAAGTCGCTCAAACGGGAGTGCATCCGGCCTCTGACCCCCTTGACGCTGGACGATGCACGCCGCTTGATTCAAATCTACGTGGATCACTACAACACGGTGCGCCTGCACAGCGCGATCGGCTATGTGACGCCGCAGGACAGGATCGCCGGACGACAGGCCGAGATCCACGCGGCTCGCGATCACAAGTTAGAAGAAGCTCGTAGCCAGCGGCAACTTCGCCGGCGGCAGACAAATTCTTCGAGGTTTGCGCGGTTCGGCAATCCAGCTAGAATGACTTCGCCAAGTGAAACGGAAGCGGGCTCTGCGGGGACGCAACCATGCTGAGGGATAACTTGGCGGGGCTCATCGAGCCGATGCGGGCAGCGCGCGAGCTTAACCCTCACGCGCTGTTCACAGAGCAGAAACAGTCATCGGACGATAGACCCCAAGATGCCTTGAAAATCCCCGCCCCGAAGGGGCGGAATCTTACACTAACGGAGAACGCCGCTTCTCCATTTCACGCTGAGCCAAGACAAAAGATGGACTGTCTTAGGTCAGAAGACCTGAAAGAGGAGAAAAACGTAACCGCCCCAATAGCTATTATAGCAGTCCATTGCACTCTGTCGTTGCCAAGCGCAAGGCTTACCATTCAGCATGATCAAACCACATCCAGAATGCCCCAACTCAGATATTTCTGATCGGCTGGTAGCTGCCGATGTCTTCCTGCGGCAAGAGCCCGACGAGGAAGACGACGAAGAGGAAGACTATGATGTCATCGCCCGGCCCGATTTCAGTCAAGGCTTTGCGTCCGACACTCTGTTGGGTGCGTGCATATGTCGTCCAGCCTAGCGGCTCGCTGGCGGAACGATGCCATTCATTCGGAGGTATTCAACCAGTTGCCCGTAGTGATCTGAAATGTGCCATAACGCCGAGTTCAGTACCTCAAGTCGATTGTCACCCGCGTACGGGCCTTTCATGGGAGCCATTAGATTATCTAGCTTACCCTTTGCGATCTCGCCGTCCATCATGACGAATGTTCCGTGCAGGTAAGCCAGAATCTCGGTTTTCGTTTTTGCTGGGTTTGGACCGCCCGTGTCGCAGTGATCTGGCGGTGTCTCCCCGCGCAACTTCTTCGCCCATGCTTCGTTCGCACAGGCGACGTGCTTCACCTGCTCGGCGAAAGTACGTACATCGGTGAATGCGCCTTGCGTAGGCTTGAAGCTCCATTTCTCTTCGGGCAAACGTGTCGTAGTTATAGCCGGTTGCGGGCTGGCTGGACTTTCCGAATCCGCGACGATCGTACGCAATGACGCGATACCCCGCAGCCAGCAGGGCCGGGACCTGTTTTTCCCACGACGCGCTGCTGAGGGGATATCCGTGGATTAGGATGACAGGGTGGCCTGAGCCGTGATCCTCATAGTAGAGATGGATGGAAGTGGAGTTTTCTTTTCCGACATCGACGTAGGACATGGAGTGCCTCCTTAACTCTGGTGAAGAGATGTTTGGTTGGTGAACGTTGAACTGTATTGTCGGATAAATGCTACACCCAGCGGCAAGCATGCGAAATCTCCAATCCAGACATAGGCTTATTCCAACTCTGTTCTTCGTAAACCAAACCGGCAGAGGGTAGGAGCGAGAAAGGCGAGTCACTGTTACGGCAGTGGGCGAAGAGACGGCGCGAGCTTGTGCTAAAGCCTGATTTCGTAAACTATCTACGGCCAGAAACTAAAGCTGAAAGGCAGCAGGGAATTTATGTGTGGTCTGTTTACGGGAACGACGCTTGGAGCGGGGCGTGGGCTTTCCTAGCTTATCAGGCTTCTTTTGTCATGCGAACGGATATCTTCCCCCACGGCTTTGCGCGACTCGCGCGGCATGAAAACCCTCCTCTGTCAGGTGGTATTTTCCGGGTCCGCTTCTCACCATTAAGCCGAGCTCTACCAGTGACTGTAAGGTGCTGCTGACGGTAGCGAGAATCGAACTCTGGTTTGATTCGCTCAGCGTTCCGCCTAAAGCGACTAAGGCGGAGTATGCCGTGGTCGAAAGACAAGTTCCGCCCTTTAGCTGAGCGCGAAGCAGGACTGCCTCCTGTTGCTTGTTGAGTTCGCGTTCCATGGACCCCCTTTACTGGCGGTCTTGCGAACTAATTGCACGACGAGTTAGGCGGCGTCGCACACCTTCCTGACAGCACAATTATACCCTTACGACTGTCATCGGGAGCTGCTCCCCCGGAGCGACCCTAGGTTCGCTTTCGACCTTCTCTTGCTGGGCGTCCGGGCCACCGTCGGCGATAAATCGCCCTCTCATCGACCAGTCTTCCCCGTTCCCAGATCCGTGAGCGGGTTCATTACTTCCGTTACCTTTCTTCGGATCCGTAAAAGCGGCACTCTATCCTTGAGACTCCGGGTATGAAAATGTCGCCGACGAGATGCGTGATGTTGGCAATGCTACTGATAGCTGCGGCTAGCAAGGCCCCGGCGCAGAGTGGCTACACCGTTGTACCCATAACCAATGGAGGAACGATCGCAGGTACTGTGAAATGGTCTGGTCCAGAGCCAGGGGGTCTTGAAGTTCCTGTGAACAAAGACCCGGAGATCTGCGATCCTGAATCGCACAAGAGAATCAGCTTGGAGCGAATGGTCATAGGGCCGGACGGTGGGGTAGCGAACACTATCGTCTACTTAAAGAATATCTCGAGGGGCAAGGCGATGAATCTGCCTGCACCGAGACGTTCTCTGGACCAAAAACATTGTCGATACGAACCGCATATTCTCTTGGTACCGCAAACCTCTGAGCTTGCGATGAAAAGCTCCGACGCGACGCTGCATACGATTCACATGGACGGCGCTGCAAGCTTCAACCTACCGTTTCCTTTCACCGACCGCGTGATCACACGAAGGATGGACACTCCAGGCCTTATCAACTTGCGCTGCAATGGCGGACACGTTTGGATGAACGCTGAAATGATGGTAGTTCCTCACCCTTACTACGCAGTTACCGACGAAAACGGCAGGTTCGAGCTTACCGATGTGCCGCCAGGTGATTATGAAGTTGTTGCGTGGCACGAAGGATGGCATGTGCTGGGCAGAGAGAATGCCCTAGATGTCTTTAGCCAGAAGACAGTTCAGAGGGCCATTTTTAGCGAACCCAGAACCTGGGAAAAGACCGTCGACGTGAATGCGGGTGAGACTGCCCTTGTGAACTTCGTGATCTCTCAGAAATAGGCGTACCTCAGGCAGCCTGCCCAGTTCGTGCCAGGGTGAGGGCCATCCGGGCACACAGTTCCCACGAAAAGGTAACTCTTTAAACATCTCGACTACACTCGTCCGGGAATCGTGACGGGAAGGCGCCCGCTTGAATCGGCAATGCTAACCCGCTGCAACCGGTTGAAGAAAGCCACGGATGAAAAGAAGTATGGCTCGGCCCGATGCCGACCAGGGCTCACTTCTTGAGGTCCGCGGGCCAGTTTGTCAGTAGAGTGATGGAGGTGGATTTGGTGTGGGCGGTGGTTTGGACAACGAAGTGCTTTCCGTCGGGGCTAACGTCGAAGCTGATCCCGGTGAAGTTGGGCAAATCGAGTTGGAACAGAGGTTCGATGGAGTCGACATGGAAATTGGGTTGCGCGGAAGTGTGTGCGGCCATCAGGCGGTTTCCCATGGAGACGTAGAAGAGCTCGTGGCCGCGGCTGAAGATGGTATTCCATCCGCCGCTTGTGGAGACTTGGGTTTTGGCGCCGGCTTCAAATGGACAACGTAGACTTCGGGCCTGCCGGTTTCGTAGGAGAAATAAGCCAGCCACCGGCCATCGGAAGAGAAGCGGCCGTCGAACTGGCTGACCGTCATGTGGGAGGCGGCGGGCGGCTGGAAGATCTTGCGGTCGCCGGTCTTGTCGTCGTCGGTCTTGCTGTTGCTGGTTAAGGGCAGAATCCAATTGGAAAAGATTCCTTCTTTCGATTCCAGATCGAGGGAGACGTACTTCCCGTCTGGCGAGCAGTCGACGGCCACGCCATTGATATAAGCGTCGTTCTGATAAAGAACTTCTTCGGGTTGGCGACCGTCGAGAGAGCGGCGGCGGATCGAGGTCTTACCATTTTCACTGACGCCGTAGGCTATTTGCTCGCCATCGGGCGACCATACCGGCCAAAAATCATTGGGTCCGAAAGTGATGCGGGTGGGCTGGCCGCCGGCGACGGGAAATACCCAGATATCGGCTGTTTCGGATCGTGAGTCCCAGATCATAACCGCGATGGATTTGCCGTCGGGAGAAAAACGCGGATCGGAATAAACCGCCAGAGGACCGGGCGCGCCGATCAGGTTTCCGCTTCGATCAAATAACTTGAGCTCCGACTGGGCGGAACTCTCGTGGTAGGCGAGAACTCCGTTTTGGGAGACGGAGAACTATAAACGGACTTCGAGCCGCGCCTGGAATTGCTGCCAAAACGTCGCGTTTACACTTACAATCTCAATTGGTGCAACCGCCTTCCCAATCGGCGCCGAACTCCGATAGCCTTACACGAGGAGATAGTGTTGGAAACGCTGCTCACAAAAATCCAGAAGTTCACGGTCTTGGCCCTCGCAGGCATGTTCGTTGTGGTGGTGGTGCTCTCTACGGTGCACTTGGGCGTGCTGATCGCTCAAGAAGTCTGGACTCCGCCTCGGTTTCTCATTCGCGTGCAGGGGCTGCTCGAGATTTTCGGATACTTCCTGTTGGTGCTGATTGGAGTGGAATTGCTGGATACAATGAAAGCGTATATGAAAAAAGACGTCAATCATGTGCGCGTTGTCCTGGAAGTTGCACTAATCGCCATGGCGCGGAAGGTCATTATTGAAGAAACCAACACCGTATCAAGCTTGACCTTGTTCGGGATCGCTGCCCTGATTCTGGCGTTAGGCATTGCGTTTTACTTCGAGCGTCAATCGCCAAAACACTCAGGCCTTCCCGGGTGACTGGGGGATGCGTTGACTTTCGTTGACTGGCTGAGCCGTAAGAAAGTCCGGCAATCTGTTCGTGGAGAGGATTCCCCTCTGTTGGCAAACGCTCTTGAAGTCCGGTTATCCGAAGGTGGGTAGTGTCCTTGGTTGTGGCCCGTCCCGTTTCTGCATGGTCGGGCTCGACGAATCCGTTATGGCCGAGCACTTCGCACCCGCATGCTGCCGGAAAAAGCGCAGAGAAAGGCTGCGTGAGAGGTATGAACGGAACTCGTCCCGTATGAGCAGACGTAAGCTAAGCAGGAACTAATGGAAAAGCAAAACGTATGCTGAACTATCCACGCCTTTTCTTTTTGTTCTCGTTGTTCCTACTGTGGCTCTCGGCACAGATCGGGGCCTCTTTCCGCAGGCGGCGGGCGCTGAAAGACGAGGAGCGTGAAGATTTCGGAGTTGTGCAAGCAGCTACCCTGACGCTGCTCGGCCTCATCATCGGATTCAGTTTCTCGATGGCCGTCAGCCGTTATGATCTGCGCAAGAATTACGAGGAAGCAGAGGCCAATGCGATTGGCACCGAATATGTCCGGGCGGGGCTGGTACCTGCTGCGAATGCAGCGGGGGTGCGTACGCTACTGAGAAAGTATCTCGATCTGCGCATTTTGTTCTACCGCACCCGCAATGAGCACGAACTTCAGGGGATTAATGCCGAAACGGCTCAACTGCAGGCGGAGATGTGGTCTGCGGTGCAGGATCCGGGTGTGGTGCGACCGTCGCCCGTGATCGCCCTCGCCGTCGCCGGTATGAACGACGTTTTGAACTCGCAGGGATATACTCAGGCCGCATGGTGGAATCGCATTCCAAAGTCGGCTTGGGGCTTGATGATAACGATCGCCATCTGCTGCAACCTTTTGGTCGGGTATGCTGCGCGTAGCGCTGGAGTAAAGTCCGCCCTGCTGTTTGTTCTGCCCCTGGTTGTATCCATCTCGTTCCTTCTAATAGCGGACATCGACAGCCCCCGCGGCGGCTTCATTCATGTTGTTCCCCAAAATCTCGTAAGCCTATCGAAGTCTTTGCCCAGGCAGTAAACCAGGCAGTTGCGAACACCGGCCGGAGGTGATTCGGGTTATTGCGGGGAAGATGGTGCCTAAAATTTGTGAGGGCTACGCTGCGTCACTGACGTTTGGATCTGCGGTAATGCCCCACGCCCCAAGCAGCCATTCTGGAACGTAAAAACGATTCCTGTTGTGCTGGCGCCATATACGGAGCTCGGCTGAGCAGACATACGTATGCGCCGTCAGTCTCAGGTACGAAACCTGCTATTCGAACTCATCGACAGCCCCCGTACGGGCTTCATCCGTATCGAACAGAACAGGATGAAGCGGCTCGTCCACGACGCGGCCGACGCGAAGCAGTAACGCGGATCAGCAAGAAACAGAGCTGCGGACTGTTCCGCGTAGCTTACCTGTGCCAAATTCTTGCGATCAGGTGACCTCCTTTCTAACGTCGTCGGGATTGCCCCCAGAATACCCCACAGCCCTGCTACAGGAAGAGACGATCCTGAATCTGGGTGAGTTCCACGGGTGCGGAGCAGTTCCGCGTTGTCGTTCGCCACGTGATTGATCCGAGTGCTTATGGAATAACATCGCATCGCCCGAGCGTCGTAGGCTTAAACATTTCGGCCGCCGCAGTCACATTCCCTCATTCCCCGATCGAGCCAAAGGTCGTAGCCATCTGGATCAAGAATGACGGGCATGCGGTTGTGGGGCATGCCATGTCAAAGCAGGACTTCCACCCAAACAAGGCGTATCGTTAAAAGGTGGTCAGGGGTACATTCGCGACATGATGAAAAAGCTCCGATTCCTGGTATCTCTTCACACCCGCGAGAACGATTTCCAAATGGCACAAGCCCAATCCGCAGAAGATACCGCGCGCAAACTGGGGATCGATGCGGAGATCGTCTTTGCCGATGACGACGCCGTGAATCAGAGCACGCAACTTCTAAAGGCAATCCAAAGCGGGGTTGAGTCCCGACCCGATGCGATTGTGGTGGAACCGGTTGGGGGCACGGCCCTGCCTCAGGTAGCCCAGGCCGCCAGTGCCGCCGGAATCGGCTGGGCAGTCCTGAACCGGAGGCCGGATTACTTGTCGGAGCTCCGCAGGGCGGCAACCGCACCCATTTTTGCCATCAGTTCCGATCACATCGAGATTGGACGCATTCAAGGAAGACAATTCGCAGCATTGCTGCCCGGAGGCGGTTCTGTTCTGTACATTGAAGGACCTTCGCACAGTTCCTCGGCCCAAGAACGTACGTCCGGGATGCTGGAGACGAAACCGTCGAACATTCAAGTGGCGATGCTGAAGGCACGGTGGACAGAGGAAAGTGCCGGGCGGGCGGTGCGGTCCTGGCTGAAACTGGCTACTTCACAAAGCGCGCCAATTAACCTGGTCGGCGCGCAGGATGACTCGATGGCCATGGGCGCTCGTAAAGCTTTTCAGGAGATCACCAACGAAGCAGAACGTTCGCGATGGCTGAGCTTACCATTTACCGGATGTGATGGTCAGCCGGCGACGGGCCAAGCGTGGGTACGCGAAAAATGGCTCACGGCGACGATTCACATTCCACCGCTTACGGGACAGGCGATGGAGATTCTCGCAAAAGCCATTCAGGACGGAACCCAACCTCCTGAACATTCCTTGACCACGTCGTTCTCGATTCCTCCCCTCGAATCATTGGTTCCGCGAAACCTATAGGCATCGCCGCCGGACCTGCTCTCGCAGCAGGTCGCGGCTGAGTCGTCCCCACGGGCCTGTTCAACAGGTAGCGATTTATAATCAGGCCCATGAAAGCGACCACCGGTGTGATTTCTTCGGCATTGCTCCTGATTCTCGGTTCTCTGGCTCCGCTATTTGCACAAACGCCCGCCCAGCAGCAGCAACCTGAGTTCGTCAAACAAGGCCAACAATTGATACGGGATGGAAAGCCAGAAGAGGCGTTGGCGCTTTATCGCCAGACCCTCCAGACCTCGCCGAATTCCGCTACCAGCCAACATCGCGGCTGGAAGCGTTCTCGACCTGATGGGGAAAGGTGAGGAGGCCCGGAAGTATTTCACGAAGGCATTGACGGGGCGGACACGCCCGAGGGCAAGGCATCAGCCAAGAGAGCAATGGCAATGTCATATGCTTTCGAGGGAAATTGCAAGAAGACCGTCGAGTACGAACAACAGGTTTTCGATTTCCACGGCAGCGTGAAGAACTTCTTTCAGCAGGGAGAGATGCGACTAGAGCTTGCGTAGAACGATTCTGGCGGTTGCAACGGTTTCATGAGCAATCCTCGGTTTCCTGGATTAGCGGGCTGTCTCAGGAACCGAGCACGTGCGC
Organism: uncultured Acidobacteriaceae bacterium; assembly: GCA_963722365.1. Lineage (GTDB taxonomy): Bacteria > Acidobacteriota > Terriglobia > Terriglobales > Acidobacteriaceae > Sulfotelmatobacter. The sequence goes on along the minus strand of CAVRLM010000006.1, from coordinate 1,510 downwards.
AGTGACCGGCGTCACATGCCAGCAATCCCCTGCATGACGCTCAGCGTTCATCGGATATGCCGGATTTCGTGCCGCTCAGGAATCAGGGAGCCGATCAACAAGAGCACGATAATCAGAATTGCAAGTTCCGTATCGACCTCCCTTCTTAGTGCCCCCTTCTTTCCTTCGGGGCAAAATTGACGCTTCTCAGGAGCCTGTCTTTGTGTCGGGAGATGATGGCGAAATCCTCGGGATTGCGGTGGGCAAGTCTGGGAGGAAACAGTAAGACTGTTCCATCTTGCCCGAGACGGAGCGCCATGAACTCCGCGCACCGGCTGCACAGCCAGAAGTATTCCACACTGGCGTCGCTGCTGGCATAGGGGTTGACGGGAGGGATCAATTTGGGGTCGGCCTCCACCGAAAAAGTCTTCCGTCTTGGAGATAACGAAACGATGCGGAACATGACGGGTTGGCACACTTCGCCAACATACAGAACCCATCACACTTTCGAATTTATATTTTCTTGCCGTGGCGAAAGTAATTCAGTGACCTGTGCCATACATCAGTGTGACGGTCAAAACTCTGTTCCCACAACACGATCGGATAAGAAAACACACATGCCGGAGATGTCGGGCATCGGTTGCAGGTGATCAGTTATAGAACGCCGAGTTGGGGGGCCGTCGTTAACAGTCCCCCAGAACTGCTCAATCCCAACTTAAGTATTCTTGGCCAGCGTGGTTGCTGCTGCTGCGTGCAATCCACATCGACATGCCAATTGGATCTGCATCTCCGAAAGGAATGGGTCTTTCGTTACTTTGCGCGTCACCCAGATGGCACTACGATTCATCAATCAGAAAGTCGGGTGGGGATGTTTCAAGCTGTCAAATTTGCGGCGTTCGCTGTGTTCTTGCTAGCTGTCGCATTGCCTGCGACGGCGCAGAGCAGCTATCGGGTAGTGTCTCTCCATGATCCCGGGACGATCACTGGAGTTGTGAAGTGGTCGGGTCCGTTGCCGCATATACCACACTTTTCCATCGACAAAGATCCCAGGTTTGCGATTCCGAGTCACACAAGATTCGCGACCTTGAGCGACTGATCGTGGGCCCCCAGGGCGGCGTGGCCAACACGATCGTCTTTCTTAAGGACATCTCCCGCGGGAAAGGCATGGACATCCCCGAAGCCAGGCGCTCTCTGGATCAGAAGCATGCCGCTACGAGCCCCACATCCTGCTGGTGCCGGAGAACGGCCCGCTCCAGTTAAAAAGTTCGGACGCGGTGCTGCACACGGTTCACATGGATGGCGCGGCCTCGTACAACTTTCCTTTTCCGTTCACCGATCGGCCGGTTTCCCGTACCATGCCGACGCCGGGCTGGTGAACGTAAGATGTAACGGCGGTCACGCCTGGATGAACGCGGAAATCATGGTGGTGCCCCATCCTTATTACACTGTCACCGACCAGAGTGGAAGGTTCGAACTTTCGGGTGTGCCGCCCGGGCAATACCAGATTGTTGCGTGGCACGAGGGTTGGAAG
>CAVRLM010000005.1:0-714491 GCA_963722365.1 uncultured Acidobacteriaceae bacterium | reverse complement strand
ACAAGCTTCGGCGGTTGGCGTCCGATTGAAGCACCGGGTTGACGAGGAGCGCAGGACCGAACATGAACTGATCACCGATGTCCCGAACTCTGAGATCAGTGCGCCAATCCATTACTAGCGGACGCTGGATCGTGTAGTCCTCATTCGTCACGCGCCACGCCAGCGAATAAATGTAGGGCATCAGGCGGTAGCGCAGCTTGTCGTAATTGATGAGAATCGGTTCGACTTTATTGAAGGCCCAAATCTCATTCTGCGGCCGGTGCCCATGCGTGCGGAAAATCGGGCAGAAGGTTCCATACTCGAACCAGCGTGCATAGAGTTCCTGAAACTTTGGGTCCTCAACCGGATTGTCGTGCGGCGGCCAATAGCCGCCGATATCGGTTGTCCAATACGGATATCCAGAAAGCGCAAAATTCAACCCTGCGGCCACTTGATGGCGTAGCCCCCAGTAAGAGCCATAAACGTCACCCGACCAGACTGCCGCTCCAACTCGTTGCTGCCCGAGAAAAGCGGAACGCGTGAGAAGGAAAACCCGCTTGCGATCTGTGGTTGTTTTCCAGTGTTCCTGAACCCCTAGCGTGTGCATGAACGGAAAAATGTTCGTGTATTCGGCGCCATTGCCGATGGCGATCTGCTTGTTTTGAAGAATCGCGTCACCCATGTGAGGCCAATATTCTTCGGGCTCGGCGCTGTCGAGCCAGAACGCGTCCCAGTCCAGCGACAAGAGCTTGCCAGCAAGATTGTTCCAATAGAAATCACGCGCTTTCGGATTCGTAGCGTCGTAAACATGGGCGCCGGGAACGTCCAGGTGTTGCTTCGTCATCTCCGCGAAGTTCTGAGACTTCGAATCAAAGAGCCCCCAAACCGAAAGCATGGCATGGACGTGTTCATCGTGGAGTTGTTTGAGTTCACCGGGGACATCAGGGAAGTTCGAATTGAAGATCGGATCGCCTTCTGCTTTCCACCAAAACCAATCCTGAACAATTGCGTCGAGCGGTATGTGCTCTTCACGATACCGATGTGCGATTCCGAGCACTTCTTCTTGCGAAACGTAACGGTCCTTCGACTGGAAGAATCCGTAAGACCATTTCGGCAGCAGCGGGCTGTGTCCGGTAAGGTTCCGATATTCATGGATGAGTTGATCCATCTCCGGGCCATAAATGAAGTAGTAGTCGACGGCATGGCCGGCAAGTGAATCCAGATTCAGTTCCAGCGGGAAACGATTGTCGACGTGCGTCAGCGAGGCAGTGTTCCACATCAAACCATACCCTTTGCTTGACAACAGCAAAGGGATCGCTACATCCGTGTTGTTCTGCCCAAGTTCGACGGTGGCGCCCCGGTAGTTGAACATTCCGTTCTGGTGTTGCCCCAAACCGTAGAAGCCTTCGGAGAAATCCGGAGCAAATCTGTCTTCGACGTGAAATGTCTTCTCTCCATTCAGTTCAGCCGGTTCGTAGGTCCGGGGAATCGAGTTGCGTTCGCGTAAGAGACCCTCGCCTGTAGCCGTGCTGAATTGGACGTTGCCCCATTTGAGCGAGAGTTCGATCTTCAATGCATCGGTAGTGAGGATCGCCGCGTCGGATGTTTGTGAAATCTGGAACTTCGCGCCTGGACACGACTGCTTTGAATCGAGCATCCATGGGTGGCTTTGGCGAATCGTATCGGCTGGCTCGGGCGCAGCGACGAAATGAATGACGAAGGAGCGGCAAACGGAAATGTGCACTCTCTCGTTTCCGATTGTGGCCGTCATACCGTCCCGAGCTTGAGCGTACTTGACTGGGGGTAGTGGGGGCACATCCCACAGCTGGGCGGTTGCCTGTGTCGCGGTCCCGGTGAGCCCGCACAGGCCGAGAAAAAGAGAAGTCCAGAAGCTGCTGGATGGAAGTAAGTTTAATCTCATTCGGTCAAAAGTGCGTACAACGGCAGCGCTAACTGTAACGAACTCGAAATGGAAATGCCAGGCAATGATAGAGCCATGCACGCGAGGGGCTTTTTAAGGCCTTTGGATTCGCTTGACGCTTGCGTGCACCTTTTTTGAAATGTCCTTGCCAGTGCGTCGGTGTGTCGATTCGCGCACAATCAACTCGGGCTGCATCACCACAGTTTCCGGCTTTGGGGGTGCTTTTGAGTTCAGAATGCGGAGTGCGATGCGCGCAGCTTCTTCTCCGATTCTCCGGCTGTGTTGATCGATGCTGGAGAGTGGGACACGAAGCGAGTCGTCGTAGTGGAGATTTCCGCATCCCACGACCGCCAAATCCTGCGGAATTCGTACTCCTTGATCCAGCGCGCAATTCATGGCACCCATTGCCAAAGGATCATTGAAACAGAATAACCCGTCAGGTCTGGGCTCGAGACTGAGGAGTTGGCGCATGGCCTCTGCGCCGCCCTGTTTGGTTCCGATATCTCCTTTGCGCTGCGTGATGATGTAATCGTCGATTACTTTCATCCCTGCTTGCGCGAGGGCTCGTTTATATCCTTCCATCCGTCGAAGGCCGGGACTGATCTCCGGTCCGCAAATGTGAGCGATTCTTTTGCAGCCAATATCAATCAAGTGCTTGGTGGCGAGCCTCCCCACCGATTCATCGTCTACCCCGACGAAGTTTGCCGAAAGACCAGGCAAGCGTCGATCAATCAATACATAGGGTGTGTTCTGTTTTTCGATGTGAAAGAAAACGTCTACGGTCGTGCGGCACGATGCAATGATTAAGGCGTCAAGCCGGCGTGCCAGCAAGTGATTGATCTCGACATCCTCCAGATCCGGATCTTCATCAGACGAGGAGACAATCAAATAGTAGCCGCTTTGTCGCAAGACTTCGGAGAGAGACTTGGCAATTTCCGCAAAGAAGGGGTGCAGCAGATCGGGAACAACTAGGCCGACAAGATACGAGCGCCCGGTCACCAGGCTGCGCGCAGCAAAATTGGGACGATAGTCCAGTTCTTTCACGCGCGCGAGGACTCGCTCACGGGTCTCATCTCCGATGTCAGGATGATTTCTCAGGACCTTGGAAATGGTGATCAGGGATACTCCAAGGTCTTTGGCGATGTCCTTCATTCGTATGTTCATAGGCAGCCCGTCAGTTTAGAGGCTCAGATCGCCCTTTTGCGAAATAATCGTCGAACGCAATAGAGCCGTGCCGCGGAAGCCAGTTTCCGTCCCGAGCTTCTATCATTGACATCGATAACTTTACCGATTATTTTCCTCGGAGTACAGACATGAAGGCACTCGTGCTTCGCAAACCGGGCCAGGCCGATCTCGAAGCCATCGCTGATCCTGCACCCACAGATACGAACGTGCTGCTCCGGGTCCGCATGGTCGGATTCTGTGGCAGCGATCTGAATTCGTACCGTGGACTTAATCCACTCGTCGCTTATCCTCGCATTCTGGGCCATGAAGTGTCGGCTACGGTGGTGAAAGACCTAGGACGGGAAGGCGCATTGTCGGCGGGGACGAACGTATCGGTGTCCCCATACACGAACTGCGGCCAATGCGCTTCCTGTCTGCGTGGACGCCCTAACGCTTGTCAATTCAACCAGACTCTCGGTGTGCAAAGGGATGGCGCACTCACCGAACTCATCGTGATGCCGCGAGAAAAACTGTATCCCGCTAAGTTGACGCTTAAAGAGTTGTGCCTAGTAGAACCGCTTACCGTCGGGTTTCATGCCGTCGCACGTGGACGTGTTACTGCTGAAGATACGGTCGCGATTTGGGGTTGTGGCGGAGTGGGACTTGGTGTCGTTGCAGCCGCAAGTTCCCGGCGTGCACGCACGATCGGCATTGATGTGGATGACGAAAAACTTGAGCTGGCACGCATGGCCGGCGCGGAACTCACCATTAATAGCACGCGAGAGCCGCTACACGACCGATTACTGGAAATGACCGGAGGCCGAGGCCCGGATGTTGCCATCGAAGCGATTGGCACCGCGGCAACGTTCCGAGCCGCGGTCGAAGAAGTCGCGTTCACCGGACGCGTAGTGTATATCGGATATTCAAAGGAGCCGGTCAGCTACGAAACCCGGCTGTTCGTTCAAAAAGAGTTGGACATTGTCGGCTCCAGAAATGCTCTACCGGCGGATTTCGAGGCCGTGATCAAACTTCTAGAAGCGCAGACGTTCCCCGTTGATCAAGCTGTGAGTCTGGTCGTGCCCCTTGAGCAAGCAGCGGATGCGCTGCGTTCCTGGAGCGATAATCCATCACGTTTCAGAAAGATTATGGTGAGCATGGATTGATGTTCTTTTTGTAGAGCCGTGCTGTTGCTCTACCAGGAAATTGCTGCTGAATCGATCCGGCAGAAAATCGAACGACGTGTTTGACGAAAGGGCAATAATGCTTTCACCTCGTCTATTCTTCATTCTTAAAGTTGCCACAATCTTGTTACTGTCGTCTGCGGTTTCTATGGCGCACGCGCAGAGTGCCGCGGCTCCAACCGCTACTCAGGAGCCGGCTAGCATCGATCAAATCTGGGAGAAAGCGAGCGGTAAATACGATTCAGAGCGCGCCGCATTGCTGAAACAGGTCGAGAACGCCGACCACCAGGGCCCGTTCCGGGCGGACTGGGAATCGCTTCAGAAGTACGAGGTGCCCGAATGGTACAAAGATGCGAAGTTCGGCATTTTCATTCATTGGGGTGTCTACTCCGTCCCCGCGTTCGGCAACGAATGGTATCCGCGGAATATGTACGTGCCGGGATCGCCCGAATATAAGCACCATTTGGCAACATATGGTCCGCAAGATAAGTTCGGCTACAAGGATTTTGTCCCTATGTTCAAAGCCGAGCGCTTCGATCCGGCGGCGTGGGCTGAGCTGTTCAAGAAATCCGGGGCAAAGTACGTTGTACCTGTGGCTGAGCATCACGACGGCTTTGCCATGTATGACAGCGAATTGAGCGACTGGACCGCAGCCAAAATGGGGCCGCATCGCGACACCACGGGAGAACTGGGCAAAGCCGTCCGGGCTGCAGGGCTGCACTTTGGAGTGTCATCGCACCGAGTGGAACACAATTTTTTTCTTGGCGTGGGCCGCAGTATTCCCTCGGATGTAAACGATCCGCAATACGCCGCATTCTACGGACCGGCTCATAATTGGTTGTCGCCACCCTGGGGCGTCCCTCTTAACGATGATTTCACTTACGTTTCTTCTGCCTGGGCCGACGACTGGCTCGCGCGCGATGCAGAACTTGTGGAGAAGTATCATCCCGACATTGTCTACTTCGACTGGTGGATCGGACAGGCATCGATCCGGCCAAATCTCACCAGGTTCGCGGCCTTTTACTACAACAGTTCTCTGAAGTACGGAGACCACGTCGGAGTGATCAATTACAAAGACTACGCCATGCAGGATCACTCCGCCGTGCTCGACCTGGAACGCGGCCAACTGGGCGACATTCGTCCCCTCTACTGGCAGACCGACACCTCCGTAAGTGATAAATCCTGGGGCTACATCAAGGACGACACGTTCAAGTCGCCGGAATTCGTGGTGCATCAGCTGATCGATATCGTCAGCAAGAACGGCAATCTGTTGTTAAACATCGGTCCACGCTCTGACGGCACCATCCCGGACGAGGTGCAGCAAGTTCTTCTCGACGTAGGTGCGTGGCTGAATGTGAATGGGGAGTCGATCTACGGCACTCGACCGTGGAGGATCTATGGTGAGGGTCCAACAAAGGTAGCGGCCGGATCTTTTCACGATACCGACACAACGCGTTATACAGCCGAAGACTTTCGTTTCACGACCAAAGGGGATGTACTCTACGCGATTGGGCTTGGCTGGCCGACTAATGGGGAGGCTGTGATTCACTCGCTCGCATGGGCCGTTGGCAACGAACATGTTCGGTCCGTGATTTTGGTAGGCAGTGAGGCAAAACTGCAGTTTGAGCAGCGGGCTGATGGTCTCCGAGTGCGGCTTCCGGACCAGGCTCCGGGCAAATATGCATACGCCCTCCGAATCATGTTCGACCCCTCATCACATCAACCTGGATCTTAGCTTCAATTAACCCAGCAAGAGAATGGGAAGAGGTGTACCATTCTCTGGAAATTATTCGCTAACTGTACCGATAACTATGAATAAGGGACTGACCCTCCGGGAAATCGCGAGACTGGCCAAAGTGTCCACCGCCACAGTGTCGCGCGCCATTAATCGCGTACCCACCGTCGATCCGGTTCTGGCCAGACGTATTCGAAAGGTGATTGAAAAGGAAGGTTACTTTCCGAACACAAACGCTCGCGCGCTGGTTCGTGGACACAGTCGTAGTCTTGGCCTTATCGTCTCCGAGATCACCAATCCCTTTTTCCCGGAAATCGTGCAAACCTTTGCGAAACTGGGTGTTCAGCACGATTACGAAATCTTGTTGAGTTCAATCGACCACGACCCGCGATTGTTGGAGACGACGGCCCGGCAAATGATTGAGCGGAGGGTTGGAGGAGTCGCGATTCTGACCTTTGGTGACGAACTGCCGCTCATCGATGCTCTAACTGCAAGAAATGTGCCCGTGTTCGTCGTCGACGCGGATTCATCTGGACCGCTGCTAAAGACCGTCCAGATTGATTATGAGCACGGAATCCGGCAGGCCGTACAGCACTTGGCGGCATTGGGACACGAGCGTATCGCTTTTATCGGCGGCCCACGAGATTTGAAAACCGCCACTATACGGAGATCCGCGGTCGAACGATGCATGAAGGAAATTGGCTTGGAGCGTCTTCCGGAACTGTTCGTCGATGGGGATCACACGATCGAAGCCGGCATGAAAGCATTGTCTGCTCTCGCTGCCATGCCTGATCGCCCTTCCGCTGTGCTCTGTTCAAACGATATGACGGCCATCGGCGTGATGCGCGCGGCATTCGACCTCCATCTCAATATTCCGCAAGATTTGTCGGTCGTAGGATTCGATGACATCAGGCTGGCCCAATTCATGGCGCCGCCACTAACCACAGTGCAGATGTCGCAGACCGAGATTGCCCAGTTGTCATTTTCAGCGTTACTCGATTCCCTGGAACCGACCCGCCATGGAAATGGGCGCCAGATGTATTCAATGAAGACTAACCTCATACTTCGCCAATCAACGGCCCTCGCGCCCGGTTGCCTTGTGAACAGAGCGGAAACCGCACGCTCCGATGCAGATATGGTCCTGAAGCTTGCCGAGAAGATGCAATCCATGAATGATCGAACCTTCACCCTCTGAGCCGCATCAAGCAAGACTATTTCTGTTCGTGCGCTTTTAGTACTGGGCCTACTTCGATTCCTTAATGATTGCGTCCGCGGCGTTGCCGGCCACCAGCCAGCTTGCCGACCCGGCCACGACGGCTTCATCCTCGAACCACAGGAATCCGAAGTCGTCGATGCACTCCGGAAAATCCGGCTTGATGATGATGTATCCCGGAATCACAGCGCCCGGGATGTAAGTATTGTCGGCGCGATTGTTGCTGCGTATCCGCCGCTGCAGCCGGCGCCGCAATGGCATTCCACTGGAAATACCGGTTGTTGGTAGTGAATCGTGAATGCGGCAATAAGATCGAGTCGATGTTTTCAAGACGATTTTGCAAGCGGCGAGAAAAAGGCGGCACGAGTCCGAGCGATGGCCCCGTGCCGCCCCATAGCTAGTCACTCACTGTTCCGCTTGATTGGCCCTATCGCAGGCTTCCTGTGGTTGCGTTGACCGGATTGCCGATGGCTTCGCCAGACACCAGCAGTTCCACTCTGCGATTCTGCTGCCGGCCCGCCGAGCTTTCATTGGATGCTACCGGAAGAGCGTTGCCGAAACCTCGAGACGAGACAGAACTCGTCGATACTCCTTGCTGCACCAGGTAATCGCGCACAGATCCGGCACGATTCTCCGACAGTGTTTGGTTCATGGCATCGCCGCCGACGTTGTCTGTATATCCGCCAACTTCGATGTTGAGCCCAGGATAAGCAAGCAGGATCCCGGCGACTTTGGCCAGTTTCTCGCGTGCTCCCGGCTTCAGGGAATACTTTCCGGTGTCAAACAATACATCGGACATGCTCACAATGAGCCCGCGAGCGCTGTCGCGAGTCTGAAGAATCGAGTTCAGCTGTGCTGACAGGCGCGTGCGCATAGCCGCTTTGTCGGCTTCAGCTTGTTGCGCGGCTTGCTGCGCCGTCAGTTTGTCTGCGCGCGATTGGTCGGCGTCCGCCTGGGCTGCCGAGAGCGCAGTTGCAGAAGAAGCTTGGCTGTCCGCCATATCGGACTTAGCCTTCGCAGCCGCGGCTTGGGCGTCAGAAGCGTCCATTCGCGATCTGGATGCGTCGGAGTCCGCCTGAGCCTTCGCAGCCTGGGCTCGTGCCATATCGGACTCAGCTTGCTCCTTCTGCCGCATCGCATCATCCGCCTGTCTCTGTGTTCTCGCCTGAGCATCCGATGAAGCCTGGCGTTCATCCGCTAGGCGGACCTCATCCATTTTCTTCACTGCGATCGCCCGGGCATCTTCCGCGGTTTGTACCGCTTCACGCGAAACCGCGATCAGTTGTTTCTTTGGAATATTCTTTTCCGTGGCATAGCCATCCGCCTGGTCCATCAGCTTGACGGCGTGCTGATAGCTATCGGTGGCGTACTGTTCAGCTCCCTCGGATTGTGCGATGCGCAAGGCATTGCGCGCTTCGAAGAATTCCAGCGGCAGCTTTGCATTCAGAACAACCGGATCAAACTTATATCCCGTGGGAAGGTATCCGCCCCGCTCCATGAGTTCGTACTTTCCATTCACCACCTCGCTGGTTCCCTTAGTGTCCTCGCGAACCACGTTCTCAATCACGACCACATTGCTGGGCTGTCGCACAGCATAGTAGGGCTCCGCGGTGACAATCAGGGCGAATGCCTGAAGATCGGTGGTGACATCGAGCTTGCTGCGGCTATTGCCGCCCACTAATACTTCGCCCAAATTCACGGCGCGGCCTTCGGGCGATATGGCCCAGAGGATGTAGGTCAGATACTCGCCGCCGAAAGACGTGGGTTTCTCGAGATCGGCAAACTCCACTTCGATTTCCGTATAGCCCTTCTTGCTTTCCACTTTGGCTTGGCCGCGGGCTCGGGGCATAAGGTCCGTCCCTGCAAAATCCAGCTTCGAAGCTCCGCTGCGGTGCTTGTAGTTGACAGCCTGCACACTGCGGCTGACGACAATCACGCGGAACACTGGCTTCTGAGCCATGGGCTCGACCGCCACTGTGGTTTGGGAGGTGGTCTGAGCCAATGCGCTCAAGCTCAATACGATCGGAAGTGCAAACAATAGCTTTTTCTTCATGGATCTCCTCGGGCAGATGCTGCCACGTTGTTGCTTAATCTCGATCTGTAGGTTCGTAGACTGCAAAAGTACCCTCAAAACTCACCCCTTGCCGATGTGAACGTTGGACAAGGAATGAAACAGCCCAAAAATATTCAGCAGCCACAAAACGACCCCGATAACCACGACGCCGTTCAGAATGGATTTGATGGATCCCTGCATGGGGATGAAGCGATTCACCAGCCACAGGAGAACACCCACTACGATGAGAACTTCCACTATTTGGAGTAACGGCATAATCTTTTGACCCTTTCCTTTTTGCGGACAGACACTCGTCAGTCCCTACCTTCGAGAGACTTTTCGAGTCGAAATCGTGCCGTGGATTTCCGCGGATACACGGGCCGAGAACGCCAATGAACTGGATGTGGTCGCTATCAATTTGCACGGGGTTAGCCCCTGCGACCTAAGACTGAGAACTACGAATTGGCAGTCGTCGCTCTCTCAATACACACCTAGGAGATTAAAGAATGACAGGTTCAGAGTTGACTGTCTGAGCAAGACAGCTCATATGCAGGCTTAAGATTGCGCGTGACGCCGGGCGCCGCCAACCCCAGCATCGGCATACTTCCCGGACCAAATATCCGGGATCTCGCCGTAGCAAACACTTTCCGGGTTTTCCGGATTCGCACAGTACAAAGCCCAGTCGGGGCAGGCAAGGCTGCCGTGCTCCCTTGTAGACCTTCAGATCAAGACAGACAGACTATTGGAAGCTGTGCTCCTGATGGTTTCAGTGAGTGTTCACTTTTATACATTTTGAATGGAGACGCGAATGCACTGCTGCGATCGGTTCAAAATATTCGCATGTACTCACTTTCCCTTCTTCATTTCGTCTCGATGGATTTGCGAAATCCTAACTTGCAGCGAGGTGTGCAATAGTGACCAGACTCCTGATTCGCGCCATGCCAGAATGCAGACACTAGAAAAGACAGTTTGTTCCCGTCTCCCTAGCCGCTCCCCGGAGGACATATGTGGATTGCAAAGCATCTGCGGTTGTCGCATGCCTATTCCGAACTCGAAATGCTCACAGCAGAACGCACGGCAGAACTGCAGAAACTGACGCAGCGTCTGCTGAAAGTGCAGGATGAGGAGAGGCGGAAGTTAGCGCGCGACTTGCATGACACCACCGGGCAGACGCTGGCTGCTTTGAAGATCGCTGTCTCACTGCTGCAGGAGGACTGCCAGGAAATGCCTGCCATCCTGGCAATCGTCGCCGAGGTGGCGCAACACACGGATCAGGCTATCGAAGAGATCCGCACTATGTCGTACCTGTTGCATCCGCCGTTGCTGGATGAGGTGGGGTTTGCGTGCGCGGCCGAGTGGTATATCGAGGGATTCGCCAAGCGGAGCGGAATTAACGTGAAGGCAGATATCGCGCCTTTGCGGGGACGCCTACCGAAGAACGTCGAGATCGCTCTATTCCGTGTGTTGCAGGAGAGCCTAACCAATGTGCATCGCCACTCTGGAGCTTCAAATGCAAGCATCCATTTTCAACATGACGCCGACGCTGTGATTCTGGAGATACGCGATTTCGGGAAGGGGATACCAGTGGAGCGCATGCGGTTGCTTCGTGAGGTGACCGCGGAAACGGGCGTGGGATTGGCCGGGATGCGGGAGCGAATGCACGAACTGAACGGGACGCTGGAAATCGAGTCCGATGGTAGTGGGACGAGCATGCGGGCAACCGTTCCACTCAATGTGATGCGCCACTCCATTCCGTTGGGAGCTGGTGGGAACGTTTGCGCATCTGCATGCGCCTGACAGAATGAAGGTATTGTTGCGGCGGGAAGAGACGATTACGGATACACCGAACTGTGGAAGCTATTGACCGCAGACAGCCAGTAGCGTCCGGTGAACTCGCAACAGCTTGCTTTTGTGATCGTAGTATATGAATCCAGAGTTTTTGAACCGATTCATGAAAAAGCAGATGCGCGATCGGGTGGTGCCTACCATTTCCGCCAAAGTCTCATGGCTGATCGCGGGAACGGTGGTCTCGGATGCTCCTTGGCCATCAAAATGGGCGAACTGCAACAGGATCCGCGCGAGTCTTTTCTCGCTCCGGTTGCAATGTTGGTCCAGTAAATCCTGCTGATATCGGAAGTTCCGGTCCAACAGGTACTCCCAAAACACATTGGCAAGCTTTACTTGCCGTTTCAGGGCAAGCATCATGACTCTCTTCGTGATTCGGAGGAGACTGCAGTTGGTGATTGCGCTGGCAGATGCCATGCGGGTGGGACGACCGGACATGGAGTCTTTGCCAACGAGATCGGCGTCACTCAAGATGTCGAGAGTTGCTTCTTTTCCGGCCTGGGACTTGATCGTGAGTTTCACGCTTCCGGTCTGAATGACGAATAGCGAGTCGGCCGCATCGCCCTGAGAATAGACGGTTTGTCCCTTGGTGAAGGAGACTAACTGCCGCCCGGCGCCGGCAGTCGTCAGGAAGATTTTGGGGTCGAAGGCGCTTCTTCGCTTGTCCATTGGCGCCGCCCCTTACCCCGGCGAACTCACATTTGAACATAAGAACCGACGTAAAGATGTTCACTATCGCTCACAATTACCCGTTCGGCCTCGAGGCGTCAATCGTTAGCACGCTGGCGGCGCTCACAACTTCCGTTGGCATCGAGCCACTCGAGTAGAGAGCGAACGCTGGCCCGAGCCAGGGCAATCGCACAATCGGCGGCTCCGTAATAAATATTGAGCGTGTCACCATCTGCGTCCATGGTGTATCCACAGGGGAACACAACGTCGTCAACGTCCCCGTGGCGCTCGTACTCCGCTTCTGGCCCGAAAATCCACGAATCTCCTCGAAGCAGGCATTTCTCCGGATTGTCGAGAGCGAACAGAGCCAAGCCCAATCGATACAGACAACCGGAAGGCGTATGCCGTACTCCGTGGTAGAACACGAGCCATCCTCTCGAAGTCTCGATGGGCGGCGGCGAAAGCCCAATCTTGTTTGCATCCCACCAGGCGCCGCGACGCGCTTCCAGCATAAGCCTGTGCCTGCCCCAGTAGCGCAGGTCGGGAGAATAAGAGATCCACATGTGCGACCCGAGCGTCGTCATGGGACGATGAATCAACGCCCAGCATCCGTCGATTCTCCGAGGTAGGAGGGCGGAGTCTTTGTCGTCCGGCGGCATGATCACGCCGAATCGTTCGAACGTGCGGAAATCTTTGGTGAGCGCCAGAGACACGCCAGGCCCGCCGCGTGAATATGAGGTGTAGGTCACCACATATTGCTGCAACTCGGGGACGAATGTGATACGGGGATCTTCAATGCCCCAGAGTTCTTCCGGATAGTTCCGCGGGTCGGGCATCAAGGTGGGCTCGCTATCGATTTGCCAACCATCGACGCCGTTTCGAGAACGCGCTGCGGAAAGATGCGACAAGCCGCGGCGATCTTCCACTCGACAAAGCAGAAGTGTCGTGCCATCTGCAAGCCGCGTAGCGCCCGCATTGAACACACTGTTGATAGCGTATGGCCAATCTCTACTCGTCAGAATCGGGTTTGTGGAATGGCGAAGAAGAAGTGGCTCGAAACGAGTACTCAGAAGGCTCACTTGCTTTTCTGCGGGTACAGTCATAGAAGAAATTCCTTTGGCTCAGGTTCTTGCAAAGATCGCATTTCGAGCAGCGCCATCAAGAACGATAGCGTCGATTCCGCCCCCTGGTTCTCATTGGCGCGGTCGGGATGCAGGCCATCCCGGCAGCCTCCAGTTACGGAATCATAGAGGGGCAGTTGCAGATCGTTGTCGCCGAGGAACCAGTTGAAAGCCGACCATGCTTCTTTGCGCCAGCGACTGTCCCCCGTTACACGGTACGCTTGCAGGCAAGCGGAGACCGCACCAGCGGCTTCGATCGGCTGTTGATCGAAGCGGGCTTTCTCACCGCCCTGGCGATAGAAGCCTTGCGATCCGATTGGCACAAAGTGGCCGTTGTCTTCGCACCGTTGTATTTCTAGCAGCCAGTCCAGTGATTCGAGGCCAGCGGAAAGCATGCGATTATCTGAAGACGCGGAGCCTACGAGGATCATGGCTTGCGATAGTCTCGCGTTTCCATAGGCGACAACATTCTCGAACCACTTCCAGTCAGGCCTATGGATCGACTCATACATTTCGAGAAGTCTGCTGCTTAGCGCGGACCGCACCTTCTGCGCATCGCGATCTCCGGGATACGAATCGAGGTATTCCTGTATTCCGAGCAGCGCATAGGCCCACGCTCGCGGACTCTGGAATTCCAGTACGGCGGGCAGAGAAAACTCGAACAAACGCCCCGCAGCGCCCCTGAATCCCTGATCGCGTGATCGTCCTAAAACGGTTCCGAGCCCCCAAAGTGCACGACCATGAGAGTCGTCGGATCCCGCAGGCTCATTCCAACGGCGATCGTAAAGGAGAAAGTTCTTGAATCTACCATTCGCGGGGTTGAAGGCATGCTCCAGGAACGACAGGTAGCGGCCAACGGAACTTGAAATACTTGAATCGGTCTGGCCAACTTGAGCCTGGGTCTGACCTCTTTGCAACTCCTCCAACGCGACAGAAAGAATGAGCGCGCGGGCATTGTCGTCGGTTGTGTATCCCTCTCCTCGGTTCGGGATTGTGAAAATCGAGTGCTGCAGCATCCCAGTGTCATCGGTCAGCCGATAAAAATGGTCCAGTTTAAGATCCGGCAACTGATCCAATGATTTTTGAGTGATCCGGGCGGAGAACTGGACTCGTGGACTCTGCATGCGGTCGCTGCGGACTCGTGCGAAACTTTCCATGTAGCCCTGCGCCACTCGCTTCCAGACCATCTCGCGTGCGAACGTATAGGCGCGTTTGCGCATGGCGTGGCGTATCGCAGGAGTGTCCAGAAGCTCGATTGTCTTTTGCGCGATTGCATCGGGGTTTTGAAATGGGACCAGCGCGCCTCTGCGGTCGTCCAACAACTCGATCGCGTGCCAATAAGGAGTTGAGATGATCGCTTTGCCCGCCCCTAGAGCATAGGCAAGCGTTCCGGAAACCACCTGGGCTTCATGTCGGTATGGGGTAATGTAAATGTCGGCAGCACCAATGAATTCGACCATTTCCTCGGGACTGACAAAGTGGTTATGGAAGATTACTTGCGATTCCACGCCCATTTCCTTCGCCAACGCCTGCAAACTGGCTCGATACTTGTCCCCTTCATGACGGAGGATGTGGGGATGGGTCGCTCCGGCGACGATGTAGGAAACATTCTTGTGTTTGGACAGAATCTGCGGCAATGCCTGAATTACATTTTCGATTCCCTTATTCGGCGAAAGCAGGCCGAACGTAAGAAGAACCGCCTTCCCTTCTACTCCGAACCTGTCCTTATAGAAATTGGGATCCAGAAATGGCAAGTCCGGAACTCCATGCGGCACCATGTCGATCTTGCTGCCCGGCACCTTAAAGATTTCCTGCAAAAACTGGGAAGACAGTTGGCTCATGACAATAAGGCGGTCGGAGAGTTCCGCGATCTCTTCCATGACCATCAGTTGATTGGGATCCGGTTCGCGCAGAACTGTGTGCAACGTTGTCACGACGGGCATCTTCAAACCGCGCAGCAGGTGCAGGATATGGCTCCCGGCCAGACCGCCGAAGATTCCGTACTCATGCTGCAGGCATACCATGTCGATGTTGTTGAAGTTCAGAAATTCAGCGGCTTCCTGATACGACCGCACATCGTCCTGGTCAAGTGACCATCGCACCCGTGCAGGATAATCGTAGCCCTCCTCGGTATCGTTGACTGGGAGCGCCAATAGTCGAGCGCTCCCGTACTCTGCGGAAATGGCGCTGCACAGATCCGTGGTGAAGGTGGCAATTCCGCAATGTCGAGGAAGGTAATTCCCGATCACCGCGATCCGACTTGGAAGGGTTAGCTTGGAGTGCAATCGCGCACGCGGCGCTGCAGCCCTTTGCATGGGCCGCGCACCGACAACTTCGAGGTTTGCCTTGGGCAGTAGAACTGCGTTTGGTAGCGACATTGTGTTCCTGACTGCGATCAAAACCGGTACTGCAGGGACCAATTGCCAGATGGACCACAGACCATCGACCAGTGCTGTTTTTTAAGTTTGTCTCTTGCCAGTATTCACCGAAGGTGAACTTGCAAACTGATCACTATTGAACATCTTCTTGGAGATCATTGGTGCATTGTGTAGCGATGAGATCCAAACAAAAGTTGGCGCTTGCGGTTCGCTGCCCTACGTGTGGCGCGAAACCTGGGGAAAAATGTGAGCTTAGTACGGGCCTACCTCGCACAGAACCGCACCGGGACCGGCGCTTGGCGGGCTCTGAGATGTAAGCGGAAGCCTCAGGCCACTGCGGGTTCAGCAAATGCTGCACCCAGACGATCGAAGGCGGCGCGAACCAGCGCGTCAGCTGTCGCACGGTCCTCTGGAGTCGGCATTGAGATCTGAAGCAGCCCCTGGCGGCCATGGTTCGTGGGAAGATCGAAGTCGCTTTGGTGTCGCATCACCAATTCCAGAATGTCAGCCAAGCCTTCCGACTCGTATCCATTCTCAAATCGCGCACCCGCGCCGTGGAATGTGGATGCTGACATCCAATACTCACAAGCCAGAAGCCAGTGACCTCGGCTCAGAGATGACCAGACTTTCAGGTAGTCCAGAGTGTCGGTTGGAGCAAAGGCGTATTCAATTTGAATCAAGGCAGTTTGCGCATCCCGCGTCAGGTCGGCCCAAGATACGACAATTGCAGATTCCAGAACTCGCTCAAGATTTTGTTTTTCGTCAGATTTCACAAAGTCATCTCCATCACAGAAGGTGCGCTCAGCCTCTGGCCCATTCCGCGTTTTGTTGAGAGGTCTGCCGCGCCGGGGCGCTATCGAGATAGCAGCTTTGTTGCATATGCCGCGAGTGCGCAGACACGGTTACGTAGGGCACGCCAAGGAAGCGCCTGGCCTCTATTTCAGTTACCTCTAGGCCATTGAAATGTTGTTTCTTGACCTTCTCGAGAATCCGCCTCAATGCTTTCCGGATCTTCTCCGCTCCAACAGAGCCAAAGAACATCACCTTGACCTCCGCCGCCATGAAAAAGAAGTTCCATCCGGCAACATGGATTTTGCGATCAAGCGCGAAGCCATCCAGAACCTTCAACAGACTCCATCCCCCGGAACACGGCTCACTCTCCAGGTTTAGAAGTTGCGTCATTCCGGGCCATTCCTTCATCAGAATCGTGCCAACTTGAATTGTCTGTGCCATAGCTCCCCTTGTGAACCGTGATGGGACTGATGGGTCCGTGCCTACCTTTATGGTGAGGCCAGAGGCAGGAGTGAATCTGAGCAAAAATGATCACTTTACGGGCGCTAAGTACGCTGGAGTGCAAGAGTACGCTGGAGTACAATGATATTGAGCCGGCATAGATCTTCGTGCCTTCGCCCGTTCCTTGCGGGCCACACTCGAAGGAGCACCTCACGGTAGCAATCAAGAAAAACGGTACATTCAACCCCGACACCTTCCTCGCGACCATTGGCGACGGCCGTAAGATCCTTACGATTCCGAAAAAGCAGACCATATTCTCGCAAGGGGACAACGCCGACGCGGTCTTCTATGTGCAAAAGGGCAAGGTGAGGCTCACCGTTGTATCGAAGATCGGTAAAGAAGCAACGATCGCGATCGTAAGTCAGGGGAATTTTTTCGGGGAGGGCGCGCTGGCGGGTCAACTCTTACGCATGGGCTCCGCGGCCGCAATGACGGATTGCGAAATTCTCCGCGTCGAGAAGAAAACGATGATGGAAGCGCTTCATCGCGAAGCAGCACTTTCCGAGATGTTCGTCGCCTATTTGCTGGCGCGGAATATCCGTTATGAAGAGGATCTTGTCGATCAGCTGTTCAACTCCAGTGAGAAACGCCTGGCGCGCATCCTGTTATTGCTCGCCCACTTCGGCAAGGATGGCATTCCCGAAACCGTAGTCCCCAAGATCAGTCAAGAGACGCTGGCTGAGATGGTAGGGACCACCCGTTCGCGCGTAAGCTTCTTCATGAACCGGTTCAGGAAGCTAGGTTTCATTCACTACGCCGGCGGCTCGGAGGGCGCTCTGCAAGTCCACAGTTCGCTGCTCAATGTCGTTCTCCACGATTAACAGTTCCGCAGTTCTTCTTTTCTTCGAAAATAGCTAGCGGTTTCCTGCGACAGTATTCCTCGTCCGTATCGGAGTGCTTGCCGTAATCTGATAATCCCGGTAGTCAATGGTGAATTCGGCCTGGCCTCCCAGTCGAATGACACTGTTGCTTCGATTGGAAACAGGAAGCCAAAAATCACCTACTTTCGCATAAAGCTGTTCAATCTTGGTTTCTTTCGTCCAGAAGGAGGGGGTTTTCGCAGGGGCCGCCTCAATGCGTGCGACAGCAAAGTCGTTAGCATCGACCCAAATTCGGCCACGGTAGAGGAGTTTATTTTTGGTTAGTGGCTCGACAGAGAGGACGTAGCATGGACCAGTCGGCAGACTCTCGTACCCCACCAAAGAGAAATGATAGTTATCGTTATTAAGGGCTATGTGAGCCTGGTTCTCCTCGGTCAGTGCTTCTTTCTCGCTCTGCAGCAATTTGTGGAACACCCGCTCAAGGAGCCAGTGGGGGCCAGATTCAGACTGGATCTTAAATTCCTTGCTTGCCGGAGAACGGTATTCCACTTCTACAGTCATCTCCGCACTTCTCGCACCAGCAAAACCGTGGTATTCAAGGCGATAAATTCGAGTCCCCTTGTAAGCTGTCAATGCGTGGGCACGCTCAAGGTTTCTTTGGACGAGCCTGTCCACGACCTGTTCTGTGGTCAGCACGTTATGGGGCCCGCTTGCTAGCGTATGCGATATTTGGGCCATTGCGGGCTGCCACGAACCGAGGTAGATCAGGAGTTGCACGCTGAACAAGGCGACATTAAGGTGGATGTTCATTTCCTCCGGGGAGGATACCCGCCACTCCACCCTGGAGACTGTTCAATTTTGAACACATACCGCAAATAGTGGACGATAGGGATGATCATAATTTTGCACGATGGAACATTCCACCCATGCAGCTGTGAGATGGCAAATGTCTATCCGCCCACTGGCTCGCTGCAACCTCTCGACTAGAATTCCCGGTTAAAGAAAAAGGGCACCCACTAAAATTCAGGATGCCCCGAGGATTAAAATCGTCCTCAATCTCTAATCCTTGTTATCGCCCTTTTGGAATCAGTTCCTGCGGCTCGGCTTCGACTGTGATTTCCACCTTGGCCCCGGGTTTCAAGTGAACCTCATTGCCGCCGGCATCGGTCAGTGTATTTTCGATACGGAGTTCCTTGTAAAGGTGATCGGCTCCTTCGATGGCAATCTGCGCCCTTTCCGGTTCACTCGAAACGCGAGATTTGATGATCTTTTCTACAGTTCCAGCTAAGGTAGCGCTCGGATTCTCACTCATCTCTATTCCTTTTGGGTAACACGCTAAACACCTGCGGTTACTGTGGTGGTTTTTCGTTCTGATTCGGTTTTTCTTCCTGAGACTTCTTCTCAACCGGTTTGTTGGGCGCGGATTGCGGGTGCTGCGATTGTTGCTCAGCCGACCGCGGTTCCGATGGAGGAGGAGTGTGCTGAGGTTGAGGCTGCGATCGCTCGCTCGACGGAGGAGTTTGCGGTCGCGGTGCCGGTTCATTCCGGTTGGGCTCTGGCCGATTACTCGGCTGCGCTGTCGGCGCATGATTCGGCTCCGGCTGTCGATCAGGCTGAGCTGTGGGCGGTCGGCTGGGCTCCGGCCGATTACTCGGCTGCGCTGTCGGCGCATGATTCGGCTCCGGCTGTCGATCAGGCTGAGCTGTGGGCGGTCGGTTGGGCTCCGGCTGATTACTCGGCTGCGCTATCGGCGCACGATTCGGCTCCGGCTGTCGATCCGGCTGAGCCGTGGGCGGTCGATTCGGTTCCGGCTTGTTTGGTTCTGGCTTGTTCGGTTCCGGCTGGTTCGGTCGTGCTGACGGCGCACGGTTCGACTCCGGTGGATTCTTCGGCGCAGGGCGATCGGTGCGGGCCGCGTTGCTCTCTGGATGCGCGGCCGGCGTATTCGCCGGAGGCTGAACTGCGGCCCGATTCACCGGAGCG
Organism: uncultured Acidobacteriaceae bacterium; assembly: GCA_963722365.1. Lineage (GTDB taxonomy): Bacteria > Acidobacteriota > Terriglobia > Terriglobales > Acidobacteriaceae > Sulfotelmatobacter. The sequence continues at coordinate 695,135 of CAVRLM010000005.1, read as the reverse complement.
TTGTAGGGCGTCCCCGTTGGTTTCGCGTGAACAACCGCCTGGTCTCTGAATGCCCCGGGCTTAGGAGTAGCCGCGACTGCTGGCGTGCCATGGTTCAATGCAGCACGCTGCTCGGGGTTTGTGCGGGCAGCCTGCTCATGTTGCGTCTGTGCGGCCACCGGCGGGATATGTCGCTCATGAGCCACAGACTCTTGCTGCGGCGTGGGACGGGCGCTGATTCCTCCGTTGCCGCCGTTGTAGCTGACGCGGTTGATCGTTGTGTTGTTGATGACCGTCGTGTTGTAGACGTTGTGAATGTTGGTGACATTCACATTGTTCACCGAGCGGTTGTAATAGAATTGCCCGTTCTGCCAGCGTCCGCCCTCGTAGCCGTTACCGTAATAGCCATAGCCGTAACTGACTCCGCCATAGAAGCCGACTTGCTGGCCCCAATATCCGTTGTAGAAAACAAATCCGTGACCGCCCCAACCCCAGTACGCTGGAGTCCAGAGCAGACCGGGTTCCGGAGCCATGACCCACGTGCCTGGCACCCAGTAATAACCTTCGTCATCACCGGCGTAGGCCCAATAACCAGGCGTCCAAAGATAACCATTGCCGGGACAAAGAGGTTGCTCGTAGACCGGCAATTCCGGCGGGGCGAATGAGACAGAAACACTAACTTGCCCGTAGGCTGCCGCTGACAATGCGAGCAATACGACTGCAAACAGCGGCGAACGAATAGAGCGTGCGATACCCATTGTGATTCCTTTTGTCCGATGATCCTTCGCGTGCCCGGTAAAACTCTGCTGCTGCGGGCTGCGCGGATCAAGAGCCACCATTTACGAATGAGACTCACTGAAGGCTTTGTCTCTATACGCAAATGATTCAGTACAACGTTCTCACCTTTGAGGGGGCGGAGTCTGAGCAAGAAAGCTCAGTTCGAGGGTTGACCGGTTTCCCGGCGCGTTGAGTGCTCCACCCGAGCTGTGATCAGAGGAGAATGCTCGCTTGCATCGCCGGCGCCCATTCCATCGGCATCAAATGACGGGCACGCGCTGGAGCGGTCTCTGCGCTCTGGCGGTGGCCGCACGAAAGGCAGATCGCTCCGATCTCATGTTTCTCCGTCTCTTTTGATATTTCGTTTTCGCGTACGGCAAGCGAACCTGTCACGACCGGCCCCTGGCATGTGTCACAGCGATGAACCGAGAGATGGAGATAGTGTTTTTTCATAGGCATCCTACCCAGGAAGTTGCTCCGAAGGACAGGCTAGCCGTTCAGCCCTCTTTCTGTCCGATCAGAATTGATCAGTTTCAGTACCTTTCTTAATCGTGAGCAATTTTGAACAGACGAGCGAATGACCCTCACCTATATCTAAGACATGGCTGCGATCAGCACAGTTCTGTGCATACACCGCGATCCCGACAAATTAACTCTCTTGAGGGAGAAAGGCTACGGCATGGTTACCGCAACCAATGGAAGTGACGGCTTGCGGCTCCTTATGTCGCGTCCGGTGGATGCAGTCGTTCTCGAATACTACCTGGGCCTGTTGGATGGGGCGGTCGTTGCGGACGAAATCCGTCATGTCAGGCCGCATATTCCTATTGTGATGGTGGCAGACCCGCAGGAATTACCACAGGGCGCCCTAAAGTCGGTCGACGCCTTGGTAGACAAATCCGCCGGACCGCACTTTCTGTGGGCTGCCGTCCATTTCCTGCTGAGTACCAAGGCCGACTCCGGTTCAGCCCAGTAGTGGAACGTCGGACGGTCCGTGCTTCCGCACTAAGGAACTAACTATGTCGAACCCTTCAAAACGTCAGATCCTCGTGGTGGATGACAATACGGGCGTTCGGGAGACCATTTCTCTGTTGTTGATTAGCGCTGGCTATGACGTAATCGCCGCCGAGGATGGCTTCGCGGCCCTTTCCCAGTTGAAAAAGACGCTCCCTGACGTAATCGTCTCCGACCTGGAGATGCCTCGTATGACGGGATTCGAACTGCTCTCCGTCGTTCGACGTCGTTTCCCGCAGATCTTGACCGTGGCTATGAGCGGCGCGTATCCCGATGATACTGTCCCAGTAGGCGTCGTGGCGGATGGATTCTACGCCAAGGGTGGACAACCCAAGAACTTGTTTCGAGCCATCGAGCAGCTGATGGATTCTGTTCCTGCCCGCAGCAGCGCCCATATGCATGAGATCTCTCCAGCCTGGGTTCCGCGCAATGGCCATGACTCGAACGGTGTTCCCTATGTGATGGTGATCTGTGAAGAGTGCCTGCGAATATTTCAGTTGGCAGTAATCGAGGAGATGACAGGAAAGGTTCTTGAAGTGCCGTGCCGATTCTGTCCGAGCAAGAACAGATACATCATTGAACCATCCAGTCAACATCCGCGCGAAGCGTGCGCATAGAGCCTGCGCCGGCCAAATCCTTACGCTGCTTTGAACGCCCTGCCGCATTCCAAACAACATGTCTCGTGGCGAGGTGTGACAAGCCCACAAAACGGGCACATTCGTTGCGACGTGAAGTCGCCATCGTGTGGTTCCATCCTGAGGAACCTCCTGAGCGAAGCGGCTACAAACGCGCTCAGACTACGAACGCGAGAGAGAAGCGGATGAGGTATGGCGGCCATGGATGAGACTCCTGACTCTCTGGCAAGTTCAATCGTGGCACATCTCGGCCCGTCTTTCTGTGCAGGATTGCTCGCTTTCGCAGGATGTCACTCGTCGCACGGAATTGAAGCTTCAGCGTCCGGGGTCTCAAGTGAGCAATACAGACCATCTATTCCGGCGTGACGCGCTCATCATGATCCTTGAGACGAGCACTTCCTCTCTCTTTCAGGTCCTCTGAGCTAAGTCAGCTATCTGAAGTAGTCTCCTCTTAGTTCGGCAGCACCCAAAGGAAAACTTTCAATGAAAAAAACACTGTCACTGTTGTTGATGAGCGTCGTTGGGATGGTTGGAACGGTTGCGTGGGCAGGCTCAGCGCGCGAAGACTCGGTGACACGTCTGCAATCGTCGGTCGATGTGATTCACGCCATCATGGCGACCCCTGACAAAGGGATCCCGGAAGAAGTGCTGAACGATGCCAAGTGCATCGTCGTGGTGCCGAACATGATCAAAGGTGGATTCGTCTTTGGTGGCAAGCACGGACGTGGCGTAGCGTCTTGCCGTACCGCGGAAGGTTGGAGCGCGCCGGCATTTGTCTCAGTTGGCGGCGGGAGTGCGGGATTTCAGATCGGCCTCGAAGGCGTCGATCTGGTCATGCTCGTTATGAACGATCAGGGTTTCCAGCATTTGCTCTCCAGCAAGTTCGAACTGACAGGTGAGGGATCGGTGGCGGCGGGCCCAGTCGGCCGTCATGCCTCCGCGGGCACGGACTGGAAGATGAATACTCAGGTGCTCACCTACTCCCGCTCGAAGGGCGTGTTCGCTGGGCTGACACTTGAAGGTGCGGTTGTCGAGCAAGATAACGACTCCACCCGCGCCATTTACGGCAAGCACATGGAATTTCGCAACATCCTCTCGGGGAAGGTCGCCACACCGAAGAGTGCGGAAGCATTCATGAAGGCCGTCGCCGAAGCACGCGAGCAGGCACACATCGCGGAAGCGAAAGAAGACGCGAAGTAATTGCATCAGAGTCTCAACGAGCCTGATGGCGCGGCTGACCGGCACCCGTAATCGGGTTTCCGGTCAGCACCGCACAAGCTTTAGATAACGAGCTTGCTATCGACGTGGTTGACCTCCGAAGGGCGGACCAAGATGAAAGTTAGTCTACGGGAATGTCTTTGGGTAGCATGTCTCAGCCTCTGGCCGATGTTGGCATTCACCCAGTCATCGGATCTCGCGCAGAACCTCGCAGCCTGCAAGGCTGGCCATGAAAATTGCGATCGCGCAAGCTTGAGTTCGACGGAATTGGCGAGTGTGAATCTTGCGGCCCATGCGCGCAATGTTTCCAATTGCAGGAACGGTTACGATTCCTGTGACCGTTTGAATCTTTCCGAACCGGAAGCTACGGCGCTTGCTGTCGCTGATCATCAGCGCAATGTGTCAACTTGCGAGGATGGGCTCACCTCCTGTGACCGCTCCAAGCTGACCACGGCCGAGGCACGCGATTTGTCTTCGACGGAACGCCTGCGCAACGTTGCCAACTGCCAGAATGGAATGGGGGCCTGTGACCACTCGAAGCTCAGCCCCTCGGAGGCCGGGGCGGTGCACACCGCCAAGCAACAACTCAACACATCGGATTGCATGAACGGCGACGGATCCTGCGACCGCTCCCAGCTAAGTCCTTCGGAAACGAAGGCCGTGGCCTCCGCAGAATACCTGCGCAACGTGCAGAATTGCGAGAGCGGATGGGAGGAGTGCGACCACTCCAAACTCACCGCCGCGGAAGCTAAACGAACGGCCCTCTCGGAACAGCGGCGCAACTTCGCAGCCTGTAAGGACGGACAGGAAACTTGTGACTACGCAAAGTTGACTCTCACCGAAGCCAAGACGCTGGCTGACGCCGAACATAAACGCAACTATATCTCTTGCTTGAAAGGGTATGGCTATTGCGATCCCTCTCAACTTACGGCCGAGGAGACTCGTACTCTCCACCCTGGAGATTAACTCTCAAGAGTTCAAACGATAACTTTCTTGTATGGGCCCATGATTCAACGACAGTGTCCTCAATGCGACAGTGAACTAGTGCGAGCTCGGCGCACCGATCAGCAACCAGTGCCCGGAATCGCGCAAGCCGCGTCTCCTGGCTGGCGCTGCAGTGTTTGCGGACAGAAGTTCACGACAGAGCAGATCCGTCAAAGCAGACGCACCAAGACGCTATACCAATGAGCGTACATTGACGGAAAAGAAGGCGCCAAGCAATCTCGCGCACGCCGATCTGCGACGGCGAGCCAAAGATCGTGCAGCGTACCTTCCATCCAGAATCGGCGTGTCCGGCGCACCGTGTTGTGTAGGTCTATAATGGCGCGCACAGATGGCCCTCACCTCTGGCACGAAACTCGGGCCTTATGAAATCCAGTCGCCGCTGGGCGCTGGCGGCATGGGCGAGGTCTATCGCGCCACCGATACGAAACTCGGCCGCGATGTGGCACTTAAGGTGTTGCCCGCCGAGATGGCGGAAGATCCGGAGCGGCTCGGGCGTTTTCGTCGAGAGGCAAAGACCCTCGCCCAACTCGACCACCCAAACATCGTCACGATCTACTCGGTCGAAGAATGGGACGGCATCCACTTTCTGACGATGCAGCTGGTCGAAGGCCTACCCCTGGATCGGCTGATCCCCGAAGGCGGTCTTCCTGTCGAGCAGATCATCGAGATTGCCAGCGCGTTGGGAGATGCGCTCGCGGCGGCTCATGAGAAAGGCATAGTCCACCGCGATTTGAAGCCCGCCAATGTCATGGTCTCGAACGAGGGCCGCGTCAAAGTGTTGGATTTCGGGTTGGCGAAAGATGTTCGTGGGTCCAACCCTGGTGATGCAACGATGACATCGGACAGCCGCACGCAAGTGGGTGTCGTCATGGGCACCCCCGCTTACATGTCTCCGGAACAGACATCGGGCCGACCACTCGACCAGCGAACCGATATTTTTTCGATAGGGGTTCTACTCCATGAGATGGCGACGGGCCGTCGGCCGTTCGAGGGGAGCTCTTCGGCTGAACTGATCTCTGCGATTCTGCGAGATACTCCGCCGTCCGTCACCGAGTTGCGTCCCAGTCTGCCCGGCGATCTCGCCCGCATTGTGCGGCGCTGTTTGGAAAAGGATCCGCGTCATCGCCTGCAGACAGCGCGTGACGTCAGCAACGAATTCCGCGACCTGGCACGCCTCGTATCAAGTCCTATCTCCGTTTCCACGTCCACCTCGCGGACAATGGCAGCGCTCGACTCCGGCGCGAGCCGCGCCGATGAAGGCTTTTGGGTCGCAGTGCTGCCGTTCAAGTTCAAGTGTGCCGAGCCCGGCCTTGAGGCCTTGGCGGAAGGCATTACAGAAGAAATCATCACCGGAATGTCGCGATTCCCGTATCTGCGCGTGATCGCGCACGGCTCGACGCAGCGTTATGCAAATCAAGCTGTAGACCTGCGCAATGTTGGCAAGGAACTCGGTGCTCGTTATGTGATGGAAGGCAGCTTGCGCCAGGCTGGTCCCCGGCTGCGTATTGCCGCAAAACTGGTTGATGCCACCACCGGCACGCAACTCTGGGTCGAGACCTACGACCGTTCTTTTCAAGCGGAAGCAATCTTCGACCTGCAAGACGACGTCGTCCCAAAGATTGTCTCTACCGTCGGCGACACGCAAGGCATTTTGCCCCACAGCATGAGCGAGGCCGTTTGGAGCAAGGAAACAAACCAGTTGACTCCATATGAAGCGGTACTGCGCAGCTTTTCCTATATGCGGCGGGTAAGCCCTCCGAACCACGCCGCGGCGCGCGATGCGCTCGAACGCGCAGTTGAACAGGCACCCGGCAATGGCTTGGCCTGGGCAATGTTGGCGATCATTTTCCGTGAGGAATATAACCACGGTTTCAATCTGCGACCGGATCCGTTGGGGCGCGCCTTGGATGCGGCGAGTCGTGCAGTCGATGCTGAACCAACGAATTATCTCGCCCATCATGCGCTCGCTTCGGTGCAGTTTTTCCGGCGTGAGCTGCAAGCCTTCCACAGCGAAGCAGGACAATCCTTCCAACTGAATCCGATGGACGGATTCACCTTCGGCTACTTGGGAATGCTGACGGCTTTTGCCGGAGACTGGGAACGCGGCTGTTCTATGTCGGAAAAGGCGCGAAGCGTGAATCCGCATCATCCGGGCTGGTACTGGTTTGCTCCGTTGTTTAACGCTTTTCGCAAGCAAGACTATCGGCTAGCGTTGGAGACCGCGCAAAAGGTCAACATGCCGAGCTTCTGGCGGACGAACATAGCTCTGGCGGCTACCCACGGGCATCTCGGCGAACTGGAACCAGCACGCAGAGCGGTGCGAGCGCTTTTGGCTGCGCGGCCCGAGTTCGCCACTTCGGCACGTGAAGAGTGCTCAAAGTGGTGGAATCCGGATCTGGTCGATCAGATTGTGGAAGGCCTGCGCAAAGCTGGGCTGGAGATTCCTGCGGAGAATCAGAATCAAGCTCCCAGCGGCCCTGTAACCGCCGCTCCCTCCATCGCCGTGCTGCCCTTTGCGAACATGAGCGCCGACCCCGAGCAGGAATACTTCAGCGATGGTCTCGCCGAAGAGATCATCAACTTGCTGGCGCGGATGGCCGGGCTGAAGGTGATCGCACGCACTTCGTCGTTCGCGTTCCGGTGCAAGGAGCAGGACGTCCGGAAGATCGCCGACACCCTGAATGTCACGCACATTCTTGAAGGCAGCGTGCGTCGCTCGGGAAGCCGCATTCGCGTCACGGCGCAGCTGATCGATGCCGCCGACGGCTCGCATCTCTGGTCAGAGCGGTATGACCGTGAGTTGAGCGACATTTTCGCGGTGCAGGATGAGATATCGGCGGCGATCGCCGGGACTTTGCGAGTGAAGCTTTCCGGAGAAGTCGCGCCAGAGCGCTATGTCCCCAAGCTTCCAGCCTATGAAGCTTATTTGAAGGCGAAATATCTTCTGGCCAAGGTAACGCCGGAATCGCTGGAACGGGCGAAACGATGCTACGAGCAGGCGAATGAACTCGATCCCGCGTTTGGTTTGGCCCGGGTTGGCTTGGGACACTACTGGGTTGGCATGACGATATTCGGCCGGTACCCCGTGCATGAGGCGGCGCGAGCGGCACGGGCAGAGGCGCAGAGAGCGCTGCAGATCGATCCTTCACTTCCCGATGCCCATGCCCTTCTGGGCTACCTCGCGGCAATCTACGACCGGGACTGGGCCGAGGCCGAGCGGCACTTCGGCTTTCCGCTGGCGAAACAGGTGGGCACTATTATCACCCGGCCGCTGTATGCATGGTTCCAATTCTGGCGAGGCAATGCGGAGCATGCGATCGAGCTGGCCCAGCGGGCGATTGAAGAAGACCCGCTCGAAGTCTGGCCACGAATGAATTTGCATGCCTATTTGCAGGGAGCGAGCCGGGAAGGTGAAGCCCTGGAACAATTGAAGAAGGTGCTGGAGCTGGATGAGAACCAGGCAGTCGCGCTGGTTTCGATGGCGATGATACTCGCCGACCAGGGTGACCTTTCGGAGGCGTTAGTGATTGCGCGGCGTGCCCATTCCGTTGGTCCGTGGCTGCCCGAAACCACCGGGGTTCTCGCCGGCTTACTGCGACGCAATGGCGACGATGCGGAATCGCGGTTGTACGCGCAGTCAATTGGTTCCGACGAAGCCATCGGGGAAGCACGGAACCACGCGCTTTTTCACTTGCTCTGTGGCGAACTCGACGAGGGCGCGGATTGGGCAGAAAAAGCGGTCAAAGAGCCTGATCTGTCGATGATGATGTATTTGCGCTTTGCGGTCTGCAAAGAACTGAGATCGAGTCTCCGCTGGCCTAAGATCGCCAGGATGCTGAATCTGCCGCTTTAAGCGCAGGGCCGGGCGGAGCGCAACAGAGGAAGTGGGCGCTGCCCGCGTACTCTTCGGGCCTGGATTCGCACGCCTTCACTCAAAATACCGGAGACAAAAACGATGCCCGGTCGGCCAGTAGCTGGGTCGTGCGGTGGGAGCGGAAGTTCAGGAGGCAGTGGAGGGGGTGGCGGAGGTGGAGGCGGTGGTGGAGGCGGAGGCAGCACCTCATTCAATTTGACCATTCAGGCGAGTGCCGATGGTGTCACAAAGAACGTCGGGATATTGCAGGTCACAGTGCCGTAAGGGCGCTAAATCGAGGTTGCAATTTCGCGAGTGGAGCCCAGGCTAGGTCGCATTGAGTGATGCCACCGCTACAAAGAACGCGAGAGTCCGATTTTCTGGGAAGTTAGTGAAAGTTCAAGCAAGTCGGGCAAACGGGGGTACGGGCGGTAAAGGTTCCGAACGATAGTTCCCCCGACAATGACGAGTCTGTTTCGATGAAAAACCCGTGATTTGAGTCGATCACATAGAACGTAGCCGCGAGTGTGCTGGGTGTCGTACCGGGACTGGGGAAGAATGTGTTCGTTAATGTGCCCGTTGAGCGGCCAGTTGGATCGATTGCACCGTACGTACCGGTAAGCGCGGTGTTGGGTTGAGGCGAGAAGCTCAAGTTGGTGTCGACCACGCCTGACAACGTGCTGGCAGTTCCATGTACGCTGATTTGCCCGGTTCCGTCATTCTCGAGTCCGCTTGTACTTTGGGTAAAGCTCAATCCAAAACTTCCGTCAAAGGAGAACGGCGCTAGGGCTTGAGTATAGGCCATACCCACTCCGAGTGAACCGATGTTTACATCGGAGTCGAGCATCAGCGGAGGATTGCCGTTGCCGATGAGATAGAAAATTAATTCCGGGCCGGGCCCATTCGTAGCGAAATTGAGAGAGGAATCCACGCGGCCGGTTCCAGTGGAATCCAAAATATACGTACCGCTAAATGAGTCACTGATTTCGAAAACAAGGCCGTTCAGTTCCTCGTCGTTATATCCGGTCAGATTGCCGTTGTTGTCGGCGTTAAATTGTCCGACCGAAGCCAGTGAGGTAGGAAATCCGCTGAAGTCCTGGCCAAGAATTTCGAATACATAGTTTCCGGCAAATGACTGGCTGGTGGTGAATGTACCGGTGTTGGCGCCTTGGCCAACGGCGACGCCGGCCGTGGACCCGATCCCCGTGCCGGCGCCATCATTGTCGCTTTCGATCAGCTTGATGTGCTGCGCGTCGACGATGTAGCCGGTAAATTGGATTGGAGTTGAGGCAAACGATGTCGTCAAATTCAGTTTCAGAGATCCGAATGAGTCGGGTGCCGTCAGGGTGCCGGTTAGAGTCGCACCGGAGGATAAAAGTCCTCCAAGATTTTGATCCGCCACGCTGCCCCCTCCTGAGATTGTATTCGGCGAATCGATTTTAAAAACCCCGCCCATCACCATGGGCTGAAGAGAAATGTCAGTGCCCCGCACAGCAAAGGCATAGCCGGCGTTTGGCGCAGAGGTACTGGTTTGCAGGTCAAGAGTTCCTGAAGATGTTTCGAAACTGGGCTGGAGATTCGGATCATCCAGAGTCGTAAGGAATGCTTGAGAACTGGAGATGATCACGAGACTCAGATTTTCGACGCCCAGTTGGCCGATGTTCGGGTTCGCGGTATTAAGCGTGAGCGTTCCGCGACCATCCGGACTTATGTAATACGATCCTCCGGTGATGGGATCAGAGACTGTGAGCAAGTAATCGCTATGGGTTTGTTCTCCCGATGTGATTCGACCATTTCCGTCGAGCACAATCGCACCGGCCAATTGAAAAGGCCCGTTCGCGTCACTCCCTTGCGTCTCGAAAACATAGGTGCCTTTGAGATTGCCGGCAAATCCGGTCACGGTAATGGAAGTAACGATGTTGGTATTGTGGTCCGCAGTAGCAAACGCCTCGATCGCGAAGGTCTGGCTATTCCCAGAAATCACCGGAGGTGGCGCGTAACTTGCGGCGGCACCACTGGCGGTGTGCAGCGGAGAAAGTGTTCCGCAATTAGAACCTGTCTGACAGAGTAACGACCAGTCGACTCCCGCATTGCTGGAATCATCATTGACGACCGCCGTCAGCGTCGTAGCCGCATTGAGCGAAATCGTCTGCACTGGAACCGGTTGAAAAGCTATGGAAACATTCGTTGAAGCCGGCGGGGGTGGATTTTGTACATTCGTCGTGCTCCCCCCGCACCCCGTGAGGACCGCACCGAGAACCGCGGCAAAGAGCGTCAGAATCTGACTTCGTGTGGGCAATCCGAGCCTCCTCAGCTTCGGCAGTTACATCCCTGTGCCACGCAAGTGCACAGTCTGAGTTTGTCCAACCTTGTAAGTAATGGTGATCGTTCCTGGATCAAACCCTACGATTACTGGCTGAAACGTGACCGTGAGAGCGCAACTGGCTCCCGGCGCGAGGCTTGATCCGCAATCATCGGTCTCTGTGTAATCGCCCTTTACGATGTTTCCGGTGAAGTTAACCGTTGCGGCCTTCGGATCGTTCGGGTCGTTGAAAAGAGTTATCGTGAGCGGCGCACTGCTGATTCCTTTGGCTTGAAAACCGAAATCTAAGCCCGCCCCTGGCGTCATTCTTAAGGGGCTCGGCAAGTTTGCCGTCAATTCCACGGGAAAACGGCCGGCATCGATTTCACAGTTGGAGGTCGTCGTCGCGGTGCACTGCAGAGTGTTTAACTCAATAAAATAGTCAAGAGGCGGAGTCAGTTGAGTGCTGGGCTGCGGTGCAAAATCGACCGCCAGCGTGCAAGAGGCTGAAGGCGCGAGTAGGGTCCCTGAGCAATTATCAGCGGAGATCTGGAAATTCGGCAGCTTACTTGTGAGATCGCTATCACAACTGTAGTTGATGGTCGATCCATTGGGGGTAATCGCGGCAGTGTCGACCTGCAAACCGCCAACTTCGCCTGTCGTAAGTGGCCGCGGAAGTGTAAGCACTCCGACCGCCGGATTCACACAAGGGCTGTTTAACGAAGGCAGAATCTGCACGGGAGTCGTACCCTGATTCGTAAAAGATAGGGTCTGGGACACGCTGGTTTCGTTCAGGGCTTCGGATCCGAAATCGAGTTCGGGAGTAGACGGCACGAGCGCGCTCAAACCTAGACCGCTGATCGGCACGGCAAATGCCGTGTTGCTATCCGCACTGGTCGGGCTGTTGACAGTCAAGGTCGCAGCCAGAGGAAAAGGACAAGCGGAGGGTGGCTCTCCACCAAGCGCAGTCGAGGGCAACCAAGGACAACTTTGTTGAGGCGAAAACGAAATGGTGATCGTGCAGCTCTGTTGCGAAGCGAGCGCGAACGGCGACCCCGCCGAACTGGCGCAATTGTCCTGCGATATGAAGTTCGGCAGGCCGTTGAAGTCGCTGGGTCCAAACAGGCTGGTCGCTCCCGATTGAGGATTAAACGAGAGCGATAGGCCTGAGAGGGTAGCGTTTGACGGATCGGTGTTCGTAAGCGTGATCGTCTGCGTCGTCGGGGCGGACCCCACCGCCTGCATGGGAAAGACGATGGACGCGGGCGACAATAGGATCGGTTGCGTACAGCTGGTCGAATTGCCTAATGCAATGCAGACATTTCCAATATCTCCGGCGAGCGTTCCTCCAGGACAGGATTTCGTTGATATTCCATATGCGTTTGCGCCGTGAAGGATCGCACCACCTCCGCCCGCAGCACTCTCGAAGACGACCGGCGCGGGATTGGATAGACCGGGCGCAGCCCCAATCTGGCCGACGTTCAATCCGTTGGTTGCGATGATCTGCAAAATCACAGAACTGCCGCTGATCTGTCCATTGACAGAAGCGGTCGTCAGGCAAGGATAGCCAGCAAAGGTCAGCGTGCCCGTGACGGTCGCATTACTGGCTCCGATGTTGTCACCCTGGGTGAGGGTTCCAGTCACCGGGAAATCCTGATTCCGCAGGGTGGGATTCAGAGAGCTGTGAAAGCTGCCTTGAATCGCGCCCGTTAGCGATGGCACCGATATTGCAGTCCACCGCAGCCCAGTTTGAGCCGTTCCGCATCCATTGCCATCGGTCGTCGCATAGGTGCCTGCCATGGTCGTGCCACCGGCACTCAGTGTCCCCGATAGCGTAAAGGTCTGTACGCCTGCCACAGCAGTGAGCGTCACATTCTGGCCGTCGATTGTTCCGGTGACCGGAGCCGACCCGCTGCTGCAAAGCGTCGAGGACCCTCCTTGTTGTTGCGGCGGCAACGAGACTGAATACGTCACTCCGCCCGTCACACTGCCTTTACTCTGCAACAAGAATCCGCCCTGCATGCCTCCTTGAAACGAATTGTCCGAGGGCGCGGTCATGGTGAACTGCCAATTTCCCGCAAGAGTCCCCGTACTCTGTGACTGACTTACATTGCTACCGCCACATGCCGAAAGAACAATCAGACCTGCAAGCGCAAACGGCAAGAAAGGCTTCGCGCCCCCTACGCGACGGAACCCTACAGACGATCGATGATTTGCCCGGCCGCGAATTGTGCGACCGGGCCGGTTACTAGTCTGGGATTTCTGCATGATGTCCATAAGCCTCAGAACGCCCATTTGAGTCCGACCTGTACGGTTCGCGGTCGGTGTGCGTTGAGTGGATGTAAGAAGGAGGCGCCGGTCACGCAGTCGGCTCCTCCGCCTCCTTGAAAGCCGGCAGAGTAGACAGGACCTGCATAGCAACTGACGATGTTGTTTCCACTGCTGCCGGGATTGTCGGGATCGTAGACGCGAAACTCAGTGTGATTGAAGATGTTGAAAAAGTCCGCGTGAAAATCGAGTTGACTAAATTCGGTGAGCTTGAAGTGCTTGATCAGGCTCATGTCAAAATTCAAACGACCCGGATTGTTCAGGAAATTTCGGCCCGCATCGCCAAAGGCCAGTCCTCTGGGCGCCACAAATTGCGCGGGATTCCCCTTGAGCGGGCCAAAGCTTTGAGCATTGTTCGCAGGCTGGGGCAGCCCGTATGTCACATCGGGGTAGGAGGCCGCGATACCGAGGCCGCTGGAGACACCTGCGTTATCCGTGAGGGAGATGCCGGTATTTCCCGCACTATTGATCACGGTGTAAGGCGTCCCCGATTGATAGAGGGTGACGCCTGAAATCTCCCATCCGCCGAAGAGTTGGTTCATGATCGGGGAACAGCAGTTTGGAGTGGGTTCGATGACGGCATCGCGAAACCAGCGCGCGATGTTCGGGACCTGGTAGATGTAGTTGAAATTGACAAGATGACGCTCATCGAAATTCGAGTTCGCGCGGTTCTCACGCAGGTCGTAAGAGTCAACCAGCACCGGGTCACTTCGATCCGACGCATCGTCGATGGAGTGGCTATACGTATACGACAGCCCGAAGATGATCGGACCACGGCCCCGTCGCAGGCTCGCCTGAAATGCGTGGTAGGAAGAATTGGCTACATTCTGCAGCGATAGCACCCTACCCAGGCCCTGATAGGGACGAGGGAGCGAATTGACGTTCGGAATGTACGGAGAAGTGCAGGCGGCCTGCATATGTACGTACGCGGGATTTTCCGGCGTGACAATCGTTCCATTCTGCAGGAGGAATGGGATGGAACCGTCGCCCGGATGTCCTCCGCCAGCCAAGGGGGACACTGTGCAATCTGCCAAGGTCAACGGCTCGTTTGGGCCAAATGGATTTTCGCTGGCGGGAAGCGGTTGCAATTGGTTCAGCTGTCGTTCGATGGTCAGGTGAGTTCCCCTGCTGCCCACGTACGCAAGGTTTATTACCACATCGCGAGGTAGTTCGCGCTGGACTCCGAAACTCCACTGTTGCGCGTAGGGCCAGATTGCCTTCGTCGGGATTCCGGTGACGTCAAGCGGATAGACCGATCCCGCCAGAGGCGCGGGATGCGCGGGATTTAGCGTGCACGCTGTATTCGAAGGATCGAAGTTTGTGCCGTACCCAAGATTGCCAATGCATGGGTAACTGAGTGGAAGGGGTTGCGTCATACTCAGCACGAGCGGAGAACTGGCTTCCAAAGAACCGCTGTTCGCTTCATTCCCGGTGCCATGCTCAAAGAAGATGCCGTAACCACCGCGAACCGAGGTCCTGCCGTCACCAAACGGATCCCAGGCAAAGCCAACTCGTGGAGCAGGATTAAACAAATGTCCCGTCATGCAGCCGGACGGAGTGCCGTTCACGCCACACTGCACTAGACCAAGATCGCTCACGACTGAAGGATCCAGTTGAAACGTGCTGGGATTGAATGGCACGGCTGCTGAGTTCGCGTTCTTGTCCAGCAGCACACCGCTGAACGGATCGACCGCAAAGCGGTTTGGATTGAATTTGGCAGCCTCCCAGTTCCATGCGTTCTTGTATTTCTCGCGATATGTGCCGAAGAGACTCACTCTCAAGCCCAAATTCAGTGTGAGGCGGCTGTTCACTTTCCAATCGTCTTGAAAATACGGCTCAGCGATCTGATAAGTCTGGTAGTAGCGACGCTGAGCAGAATCCTGAGTAAAACTCTGGATGTAGCCGGAAGTGACTCCGTTGAACACCGATTGCGTTAGAAAGTCGGCGAAGACGTTGCCGGTGCTGTGGGCCAAATTGCTAAACGTCAATAGTCCTTGCAGGTCGCCAGAAGCGGCCCCAATTGCATTGTTGGTCTGATTGCGCTGTGCCAGCACGTATTGCCCGCCGAACTGCAGCGTATGTCTGCCCACCGATTTTGAGACGTCATCTCGCAATGCATAGGTCGGATTGGTATGGCTCCACGGCATGTATGACGGGTCGGCTGCGAAACCTCTGCCGCCGTATTCCGCATTCGTGCCCAGGAAATTAACGCCAGGCATTTTGCCACCGAAACCATTGTTAAACAAATATCCCATCCCGCACTGAGGGATGCCGCTCGACGGATCAAGGCTTAGAGCGGGATTGCATTGTCCGGGCGCCGTTGGGTCAGTCACCAACGGTTGATTCAGCGTCGGATTGCGCTGGAACTGCGCATTGCCGGGTCCATTTTGATCAACCAAGGTAATACTCGAGTTGGCGTAGCTCGCAACAAAATTGTTGAGCAACGTGGGCGAAATTGTGTAACTCAGGCTCGCGACCAGGCTTGTGCCGGGACCGGTGAACCTGTTCTGCACGGTCGGGAAGGTGTTTCGCACAATCCCCCACTGCGGTGTCAGAACCGACGTATCCCAAGCGTCGTGTACGTAGCGAAACGATGCTCTCAGCTTTCGAGTGATTGTCTGGTCAATGCGAAACAACTCTTCCCGCCAATAGGTGGACGGGGAAACCGCGGCGTTGTAACAGTGGTTGGGGTCGGTAGGGTCCAGGTTGGTGGCGATGAAATTGCAGCCCGTCGGAGAATTCGGAACTGGGATTAGATTCGATTCCAGGATTGCTAAAGCACTCTTGTCGACGCCGATGTTGGCGGCGCTTCCGCTGGTTTGCTGACCGAGCAGATTGTAGATCGGCTGCAGATGACCGGGACTGCCGCTGATGGCGGGGCAATCGGGATATTGCTGACGACTGAAGCCGAAGGAATCGGCGGTTCCACTCAAGGGACAAACATCGCTGAAGTCGAAAACCTGGGAAACCAGACCAGCAGAGTTGGGAGCACTCAGGTTTTTCTCGATTCCCTGCGGCGTCATAACCAGACCGCGCTCTTTCAGCGAAGGGACCGCCTGATTGTAGTCCGTAGGAGTTTTCTCCATGCGGACTTCTTCCGAAAAGAAGAAAAACGTCTTATCTCTTTTGGTGTTGTAAACCTTCGGGATCATCAGGGGGCCGCCGATAGTGCCACCGAAATCTTGCCGCCGGTAGAGTGGAACTCGCCCTGGGGGATCGAAATAATTGCGCGCGTTGAACACCTCGTTGCGAATGAAATCATAGAGATTCCCGTGAAGTTGACCGGTTCCAGACTTCGTAGTGACTTGCACCGTGCCTGACGCAGTGCGGCCGAACTGGGCGCCATAGTTGGACGTGAGGACTTTGACTTCCTGAATCGCATCGAGGCTCGGATAGACCATCAATGTGCTCGATGCGCCATTCAGGCCCGTATTCAGCACGTCTCCTCCATCGACCTCGAACGTGTTGTATTCGACTCGGCCACCGTTCACGCTGTACTTCACACTGCCAACCACCCCGACTTTGGCTTCGTCCTGCCCGGTTTGATTGCTCACGCCGGGAGCGAGGGCGATCAACTGCGTGAAGTTGCGTCCGTTCAGCCCAATACTGACGACTTCTTGTTGAGTGATGGTGCCCGAGACCGTGGCGGACTCCGTTTCTACTTTTCCTACGCCACCGGACTCCACGTTGATTTCACTTTTGGCGGTCGCCGGCTCCAAGGCTACGTCCAGGCTCAAATCGAGGCCGGAGGTAACCGTGATGTTATCCATAACTTTGAGCGCGAAGTTAGGTGCAATAACCGACAAGCTGTAAGTCCCCGCATCGAGATCGGTGAAGGCGTAAGAGCCCTTGTCATCGGTCTGGATTTCTTTCTTTGCTCCAACTCCGTTGCTCAAGACTACGGATGCAGCGGTGACTACGGCTCCGGTGGTGTCTGTCACCGTTCCGCGCACGACAGCCTTGCCATTCACTTTCTGCTGTGTTTCTTGAGTCGCGGCAAGACTCGGCAGCAGCAGTGCCAGCGCAACGAGAGTCATGCGAAGCACACCGTGCAGCGAGACAGATCTCACGAATATCTCTCCGTGGAATGAATGTTTGGAAAGGCTGGGAATCGAACGCGGATATTACAGGAGCGATCAGTATTCGAAGATGAATGGAAGATGAAATGTTTATGAATGGATTGTTACGGCGAGGTTCCAATCCGCGCGACACGCGCAGTAACGAAACATTCACAAACTCTTCATCATGGTGTGACGGATGAACGGGTATGCTCCCGCCTGACTTCGAAGCGCAAGTTGTCTGGGGCGGTCGAATCAAGAGTCGAATTAATCGGAACGCTGAAAAACTTTTCTTTCGGTGAAGGCGGTAGCTCGCAAACTCAAATTCACGGCGTGCGGCGTTTTTTCCCGCTGTATGCGCTCCCTAAAGTGTCAGTGCAACCTCAGTCGAACTGAGAAAGGAATGCCAATGACGCAGGTGAAATCAGCATTCGCGGCGCTGTTGCTGGCTGCAATGGTGGGCGTGGTGCCTCAGGCACGCGCGGCTACAACCCTAAAAGTGGTGATCGCGGGTTCTTCCGCGATGTGGCAATCAATGGCCCTCGCCGCTTATAAGAGCGGAGCGTGTGTTTCGGGTGGCACGGCCCCGTGCTTCCACTACACTGCGAATAACTTCAATCTTGTGGATGGTCGCCCAACGGTCAAAGGTGGTGCAGCCGCCGTAGATCTTGGCGCCGTTTGGATCGTCTGGGACAGCAACGCCACTGCCACCAACGTCTGGGCTTACATCAAGGTCGATTCCGTCGTCGGAAACCGTTGTTACTTTGCACAACCTCATTGCAACGTGAGCATCCCTACGTTTCCTGCTCCTGGGAACCTGATCACTTCCACGCTGTGGGGCGATAGTTCAGCGGACTCTGCACCTCCGGCGGAGGTAAGTGCACTGTTCACCAGCGGCTCCTCGCTGGTAACGGCGGCCGCGACTGACATTCGTCCGGAAGATGGATTGTTTGCTCAGTGCCGCGCGAATTCGAAGCTGGGTGGAGGAACCGACGGGCTCAAAGGATTGGGTTACGGATCGAACGCATCAGGAGTTTGTCCCGCGTTTGGAGCAGCGCTAGCAAACCTGGTGGGCACCGACATTTTGAGCGGCTATCCTGCCAGCACATCCACGGCTCACGTTTTGGCGTTTAACCTGACCGGCAAAGACCCATTCACCGGGACAGTCGTTCCTGTACCCACAACAGTTGCGGTTGGAGCTGCTCCAATCATTTTCATCACCGAGCGAACCGGCGCACTATCGACCGTTACCAATGCCACCGATGCTCAATTGCAGGCGGCATTCGGGGGCGACAACTGCGATGCCAGCGCATTCGGCGCAGCGTCTTCGCCCATTCAGGTGTATTTACGTGAGCCCCTGTCTGGCACCATGAATACCACCGAATACACAGTCTTCCGCTATCCCGCTGTTTCCGGTATCAGCCAGGAGAAGAACGTTGCGGCAGCAAATCCGCTCGCCAAAGCTTGCACCGCAGGAGGCAAACGGTTTCGTGCGATTGGAACCGGAGAAGAGGTCAAGTCTGTCCTCAACTCGGTGACGAATAACGGAACTGATGGCATCGGATACACATTCTTCAGCTACGGGAATGTGAGCACGATCGCCAACAGTGCGAGCTACGGCTATCTGACGCTGAACGGCGTTGACGGGATCTTCCACAAATACGGAACGAAGATTGATCCTGGTCAGCCTGCCATCGCCGGAGCTCTGCCATCGAATGCCACCCTGCCAACAAGCTGCGCGGGTGACTTCCCATGTGCCGAAGGCAAGATCTGGAGCGGCAATCTGTCGTTCCCGAATCTCCGCAACGGGTCTTACCGGGCGTGGTCTGTCCTGCGCATCGTGAGCAACGGAACCGCTTTGGCCAACGTCAAGTTGCTGGTCGACCGGCGCCCAGACGTACGTGACCACAACTGTTCCGGACTTCGTGCCTGCCCTCAAAGTGGGTGCGACCGATCCGGGTCTCACGTTGTTGCGGTCGCACTACACGCAGTCAGGAGTGGCTCCGGTGAATATCTCTACGACTGGAGACAAAGGTGGCGACGCGGGTGGCTGCATTCTCACCAGCAGCAATATTGCGCAAACCTCCGATACCACAACCAAACTCGCTCAATCGGCCCCGGGCAGTTCTTGCGTCACGGTTCCGTAAATTGCAGTCCAAACTAATACAGAGGGCGAGCGCTGCATCGCGGCGCTCGCCTTCTTCAGTGTATTAAGACAGGGCCAGAGCACCGAAGGATGGCATTTACTCACGATCATCATGCGACATAGGACCTTATTGTCTGTCTCGATCAAAGACATCATTCTCCAACTCGGCGTCATTTTTGTATCGCAGGTTTTGCTGGCGCAGTTCGGGTGCGCTCAATTTCAAGCGGCATCTCCGCCCATTGCCGATCCGGCGGATACGCGCTTCAAGGATGTGAAAGAGGATAGGACTTCTCCTTCGCTTAGTCACAGCAGCCTCATTCCAGCGTCGCCATTACGTGGTTATCTGAATGACTATCCCGGCTACACCGTTGAACTCTTGCAGGTGCAGTGGCGGTTCGGGGATCCTCTCGACCTTTACGTGATGAAGCCTAAGGGGATCGCACAGCCTCCCGTGATTCTCTACCTTTATGGCTACCCGACGGACACGGACCGCTTCAAGGATGAGAACTTTCAGAAAGCAGTGACCAAGGACGGTTTCGCAGCGGTCGGTTTTGTTTCTGCTCTCACGGGGCATCGTTATCACGACCGTCCGATGCGCGAATGGTTCCTGAGCGAATTGCAGGAGTGTCTGGCGACTTCCGCACATGACGTGCAAATGGTGCTGAATTATCTTGCAACACGGCAGGATCTCGACATGAACCGCGTCGGAATGTTTGCGCAAGGGTCGGGAGCGAGCATCGCGATTCTGGCCTCTGCGGTTGATCCGCGAATTAAAGTTCTCGATGCATTGGACGCCTGGGGAGACTGGCCAACCTGGATGGCGACTTCACCTTTCGTTCCGGAGGACGAGCGCGCCGAGTTTCTCAAGCCTGAGTTCCTGAAGAAGGCGGCCACACTCGAGCCCATCGATTGGATGCATCGGGTACAAGCGAAGAAGTTTCGCTTCCGGGATGCGCTCTTTGATCTCAACACTCCACTGGTCGCGAAAGAAAAATTAAGAAGAGCAGTACCGCGCGGCACGACAGTAGTGATCTACAAGACTTCAGAAGACTTCAATGCTGTGATACGCGCCGGAAGCGACCTGGAATGGATTCAGCGCGAGCTCGATTCGCTACCAGCGCCTGGAGCAGTCGTCAAGAATCAATCCGCGATGAGGACAGGAGACCGATGATGATGAAGAAGCAGCTACTCTCAGGAATTTGCGCGCTCGTGCTACTGTCCTTCCTTTCCGCGCAGACCGTTCACGCGCAAGAGCGAGCCGGCTCCACGGTACTTAGCCCCTTCTCCTACGACGTGTCTCAGGAGATTGAAGTCGGGGGCAACGTGGCGACGATTCTTCTCGTCCCCGCACACGGAATGATCCCAGGATCCCACATCTTGCTCACAAGTCCGTCGGGTTCAGTGGACGTCAGCCTTGGGGTCTTTGGCTTACGAGGTCCCGGTTCGCTATCCGTCAAGGAGGGCCAGCCAGTCTCTGTCCTCGGCGTGATGAAGACTGTTAGAGGGAAAGAAGTTGTTTTGGCTCGCACTGTAAAAGTAGGCGACAAAGTTTATGCAATTCGCAATGAACACGGAATCCCTGTCCCACCGCAGGCTCGCGACCACGCCGCCCACCAGAACTCACAGATGGGAGAGACTCGATGAAGCGCAGTGCCTGCCGCGTAGTGCTCGTCGGTTGCCTCATCGGGGCGATCAGCTGCGGCTCGGGGACGAGCAATCGGAAAGCTATTAACGATAATTTGCCTCCGGTAATCACTGCTACCAGTGGCATATCACAAAGCCACTCCATCAACGGGGCATTCGGGCTGCCGATGGTTGCTACGGTGACGACAAACGGGTCGCCGACCAGCGGTGTCGCCGTGACGTTCACAGCTCCCGCAACGGGCGCCAGCGGCACATTTGCCGGCGGGGTCGATACGGCGATAACCGATTCCAACGGAGTAGCCACCTCGCCAACGTTTAAGGCGAACGGGATTGTCGGCTCCTACGCCGTGACGGCGTGGAGCTCGGGAATCACTGCGCCAGCCAGTTTTAGTCTTACGAACACAACAGGAGCACCGGTCGTAATTACCTCCATGAGCGGGAATTCGCAAAGCGTAGTTGTCAACACGACTTTTGGAGAGCCGCTTGTAGTCACAGTCAAGGACGGTGGCCAAAACCCGGTGAGCGGAGCAGTCGTCACATTTGCAGCGCCTTCTACCGGGTCCAGCGGCCTATTTGCCGACACCGCTTCGACTACGACAAGCGCGACCACCGACGCGAACGGCGTTGCTACTTCGGCAATGTTCACCGCGAATGGCACGTCCGGCCCCGATGCAGTAACTGCTTCAGTTGCGGGCGTGACAACGCCAGCCACCTTCTCACTGGTAAACATGGCGGGGCCGCCCGCAACGATCGCGGCGAGCAGCGGAACTCCACAGAGTGCGGCGATCAATACGTCCTTCGCTGCGCCCATGACTGCGACGGTCTTCGATGGCGGCGCGAACCCGGCTAGCGGAGTCCTGGTAACGTTCACTGCCCCAGCAACCGGAGCCAGTGGCACATTTATCAATGGCACGACTACAGAGACGGATACAACCGATTCGAACGGCATCGCCACATCGACGATGTTTTCTGCCAATGGGACCACAGGCGGACCTTACACGGTTATGGCTACGGTCACGGGTGTATCCACGCCCGCCGATTTCAGCATGACGAACAGGGTTCCTTCAAATACTTATGTGTTCTATCTGAGTGGACAAGAAGCATTTGGGCCAGACTACTATGCGCTGGTTGGATCGATTCAAGTCGACGGGAGCGGCAACGTGCTCGCGGGAGAACAGGATTATAACGATGCTCTTGGATTCACCTCTCCGCAGCCCTCTGGAGATGCGATCACCGGAGGAACAATGACTGTGAATGCAACATCCGGCCGGGCCAAACTTGTTTTGAACACGGACAACCCAAACCTCGGTGTAGCGGGAATCGAAACCCTGGGCCTTCAATTTGTGAACAGCAATCACGCGATGGTCGTCCAGTTTGACGGCACCGCAACTTCCAGCGGAAGCATGGACCTACAGAAATTGCCAAGTGCTCTGAGCGGCGGCTATGCCTTCACTATGGCCGGCATCGACTATGGTTACGCTGGCCCAGTCGCGTTCGGAGGCGTATTTTCCATCAACGATGGCATCAATTTGGAGAATGGAACGGTCGACATCAACGACAGTGGGGCTGTGAGTACGTCGGCGCTGAGTGGAACGCTCTCAACATTCGATTCATTTGGCCGGGGAACACTCACGAGCACTCTCAACTACTACGACACACCCATTGCACTTAACTACTACGTCGTCGGACCAGAGGTGATAAGGATCATCGACGTGGATTCTTCGGACTCAGCCGTGGGTTCTGCCTTCGGGCAAGGGGTCAATGCGTCATCGTCAACCAATGCATCCGTCGGAACCTCTGTGTTCGGTATCGCAGGCAGCCCCTATCCGATAAACTACGGGGTGGTGGGTGTGTTGAGTACCAGTGACACGTCATCCACTAGCGCAGCGTTTGCTGGAATCGCCGATGACAATGAAATGACCTACGGCCTACAGTTGCCAGCCACAAGCATTTCGGGGAATTATTCCGTTGCCGCCAACGGATATGGAAGCTTGACCATTAATCCGGGAGACTTGGGAGACGTGAGTGTCCTGGGTATATATATGACCGACCCAGGCCTCAACCTCAACGATCCGAATAATACTTCCACTGGACTGGGAGGAGCACTGATCGCGGACATGGACGCTGCTCTGCCCGGTGGTGTCGGAATGCTGATTCCGCAAACCGACACATCTACTGCCAGCTTTACTGGAGAATACGCGGTCGGCGCGCAAGCCTACAACGACTTCTGCTGCGAATTCGATTTCGCGGGAGTAGTAAATGTGACGAGCGGAGCATTCACGGGAAATGGGCTTCTGGCAGATCCGTTTTACACCTTGGGGGCCAACGCGACGAATTTGAAGGTTGGATTCTCGGGAACTCCCCTTGTAGATTCCAGCAACCCAGGCCGCTACACGATGCTCTCGACAAATCCGACAGCCAATCCACTCAACATTAAAGTCGATGGATTAGTAACGCCGTTCGACGTTGTGGTCTATCAAGCGAGTGGTGGCCAGTTGATGTGGCTTGACGAAGACGCGATCAGCGTATTCGTTGGATCGTTACAGCAACAGGGATCGCTGACCGGAATCCCTGCGACTGCGAAGACATCTCAGCGCTGGAAGAGTCACTAAAACGAGCCCTGATTCTTCGGTGGCCTCGCCTGACGAATGGCTTCCTACCCTCGCCTGAATCCAGGCGATTTTGATCAAAGTGTGTGCAGCGAACGAGGATCCAGTGCGTCGTTTCGTCTGGACGAAGCCCTGCACTTTGCTCATAACATCCTGGTTAAGATCGGGATCAGTTATACAACTCCGATCTCGGTGAGAGAGAATGTTGCAAGTTCGCAGACCAGGCCAGAAGGATCTTGGGAATGGGCATAGAAAATCGGGTGCTGGTGTTGGCGTCGGGAAACGATCCGCAGCTCGCCATGCTGACCAATCTACTGCACACAGTGTGTGGCGAAGCCGCCACGTGTGTGCCGGTAGCGCAGGATGCGACCGTGATCCTGCAGTGGTCGGGCACACGGGAGTTGCTGCGCGAGGTGTTCTCGATTTGCAGGAAGGTACGTTGGGTACATTCCCGGGCTGCGGGCCTGGACAACCTGTTGTTTCCGGAACTCGTGGAGAGCCAAGTGCTGCTGACGAACGGCCGAGGCGTGTTCAGTTCGTCGCTGGGGGAGTTTGTGCTGGCAGCGATCTTGTACTTTGCGAAGGATCTCCGCCGGATGGTTCGCAACCAGACCGCAGGTGTCTGGGAACCGTTCGACGTGGAAGAGATTAGCGGGCGGACGGTGGGAATTTTGGGCTATGGCGACATTGGCCGAGCCGTAGCGAAGCGCGTGCACGCAATGAACATGCGCGTGCTCGCGACGAAGCGTCATGTTTCCGGATCGACCGATCCGCTCGTGGAGCAGTTTTACAAACCGGAGGAGCAGCGCGATATGATCGCGCTCTGCGATTACATTGTGGCGACGGCGCCATTGACCGCGGAGACGCGGCACATGATCAGCGATGCTGAGTTTGCAGCGATGAAGCCGACGGCGGTAGTGATCAACGTGGGACGCGGGCCGGTCATTGACGAGGCAGCACTGCTCCGAGCGCTAACCACCAAGCGGATTAAAGGAGCGGGATTAGATGTGTTTGAGCACGAACCTCTGCCAATGGGACATCCGCTGTACCAGCTGGAGAATGTTTTGTTGTCACCGCACTGCGCGGACCACACAGCCGACTGGCAGGATCAGGCGATGAGTTTCTTTCTTAAGCAATATGCCAGGTTTGAGAAAGGCGAACCGCTGGAGAACATAGTAAATAAGCGGCTGGGATATTGATGGCGAGTTGCGGTTCTGGGAAAGAAGCAGACGAATATTGATGCCATTTTCTAGCGGAACTCCATCGAACAAGGGAAACTAAAGAGACGTTCCTGTGCTGCTCTCAACCGATCGGGTCTTTTCCCGCAAAGTCATGCATTTTGCTGAAGCCGTAAGGAGTTTGCTTGGAGCCCAAGTCACTTCTTTTCCCTCACAGTCCAGAACGGCTGTTTGGCTGGCACGAACTCTACGGGAACCGTCTTGACGAATCCTTTCAACCAATGTGTGCATTCCTCCATCCCGGGTTGCTCGCTTGGAATATGTCCAATCACAATCAGCGCCTTATTCCGTCGCTGTGTTACGGCATCAGCCACGTATTCCACCGTCTCCCATTCGCGCGTTTCTCCAACCAGCAACACCTGTACGTCATCCAGCTCTAGCGCGTGCGTTTCGCTCTGGAAGCCCGCAGCGCCCGGACTGAATCCCACCTTCGTCACCTTCATCTTCGGCTCGCCGACTACACGCACAACTGACGAATCCAACTTGGTCGCCACTTCCTCTGCCAACTTTTCCAGTGTGGTCTCGGGAAGGACGAAAAGATACTGGTTCCCGGGCGTCTGAAATTTTTCCCATTTGAGCGAATGGACCATTCCAGCTTCAATTCCGTCCGGCGTGCGCATATGCCAATGATCGTGAAAGCGCCAAACCACCATTCCGTGATTTTCAATGAACGCCCGCTTCTCCGCCCAGACTGGATCGCTGTTTGGCATTCCTTCGGGAGTGTCCACATGCGCATAAAAGGTTGGTTCATGCGTGATCACAAGATTCAATCCCTTTGCCGAGGCACGTTGCAGAACATCCATCGTCGCCATCATAGTCACAGCGATTCCGCTCACCGCGGTATCGGGGTTCCCCGCTTTGAACGTATCTACCGTATCCTTTTTCCATTCCACCCCGACCTGCTTCTGTATCTCGGCAACGACCTCGCGCGCAGTGATTCGCCGTTCCTGGGCCACAGTCTCGATAGCACTGCCGAGAATGATGGCCAGCAAAATCCAAAAACGAACCTTCTTAGTGTGCACATTGCCTCCCCAATTCGTCGCCTAGGCCAACCTCTGCCAAGAGTCAGAGCCTAGTCCGTTGAGGGCGGGATGAGCAACTGAAAACAAGGGCTGAGGGTCGGCAGCCTAGTTGCCGGAACTGGGTGGTTCCTTGAGCGGGCTCGTGCGTGAAGCGAGAGTCACATGCTGAAGAGCACGTCGGGACTACGAAACTGCGGCACTGGAACTGGAACAGCTAGAAAAAGTGATCCGGATTGGCTCGAGCCTCACGTTGAACTTGCGACCTTGTACCGCCTGCACCGCCCGGATGATGGGGCGAAGGAAAGACAGATTGTGGACCGTTTGACCGCCAAACAACAGGAGCAGGGCCCGGGCAAGTAGGAACTTTCACGGGCAGCTATTTACGGAGTTACACCGATCTGCTTTCCTGAGTACTGAACAACTTTGTTGATCTGGTCCGCGGGATTGATTCCCACTCCGTGATTTTCTCCAACGAAAACTACCTGAAACGCACGGCTCTCGATCATGCCGGGAAACTTCCCTTTGCGATCGCCGATGGTGAGGGTGTGTGAGGCGTCATCCCAGTGCAAGGGGATGGTTGCGTACGATCCCTTTTCATAGTCGTAATTGTCATTTTCGTCTTCGTAGAGCGTGAAGTCGCCATTGGCACCCTGGTAAATACGAAGCTCAATGGGGTCAGAAGCTTTCTGCGTGGCCCACTCCTGGTCCGGCCCCAGTGGGAGAATAGATCCTGCACGAACGTATAGCGGTAAACGGTTCAGGGGCGCGATGGCGTTCACGACGCGGCCGCCGTCGATGGCGGAGCCCGTCCAGAAGTCGTACCATTTCGCCTCGGGCAGATAGAGCTGGCGCGTGGTAGCGGAGGGATCGGTGACGGGGTTTACCAGGAATGCGGGCCCGTACATGAACTGATCGCCGATATTTTGGGCCCGAGAATCATTGCGGAAGTCCATCACCAGAGGCCGCATCGGCGTATAAGCCTCGCTAGTTGTTTTCCATGCCAGAGAGTAAATATAGGGCAGCATGCGATAGCGCAGGCGGTCGAAGTCTACGAGAATCGCTTGCGCATCGGGTCCATACGACCACAATTCGTTCTCATCGGGATTGCGCGTGCCATGCACGCGCAGAATGGGATTGAACGTGGCGTATTGAAACCAGCGAATGAAGAGCTCGCGGAAGGCGGGGTCCGCGGGACCGCCGAAGACAAATCCGCCGATGTCCGTCGTCCAATAGGGAATTCCGGAGAGCGCGAAGTTCAAGCCAGCGGGAACCTGACGGCGGAAACTCAGCCAGTCTGAATTGATGTCACCGGACCACGCTGTGACTCCGTTGCGCTGCGAACCCGCGAACGCGGAGCGAGACAGGATGAACACTCGCTTCTTGTCTGAAGCACTGCGCTGGCCTTGATATACCGCCTGCGTATCGAGGAGCGGGTAGGCGTTGACGTAGCGATTTCCGCTGCCGGCCGCGAGCTTATGATTCAGCAGGATGTTCTGTTCCTGACCTTCAGTTTCTGGCTCAGTTGTATCCATCCACCAGGCATCGAGACCGATGCTGAAGAGTCCTTTGTTGACTTCGTCCCAATAGTATTTGCGCGCCTCGGGACTTGTGGCGTCATACACCGCCATCGCGTTGGTATGGTAGGGAGGCTTCGCGTATTTGAACTTGTCCACGAACCAACCTTTCTTCTCCATGTAGTCGTAGTTCGTGGAGCCGGGTTCGAAGAAGGGCCAGATCGAAATCATCAGATGAAAATTTTCGGCATGTAACTGATCCACCATCGATTTTGGGTCGGGATAATTCTTGTTAAAGACGAACTCACCTTTGCGATTCCACCAAAACCAGTCCTGCACGATGTTGTCGACGGGGATGTGTAGCTCGCGATACTTGCGGGCAACGCCCAGGATCTCGTCCTGCGATTTGTAGCGATTCTTGCACTGCCAGAAGCCGTACGCCCATTTACCGAACATGGGAGCCTGCCCCGTGAGGTCGCGGTAGCCCGCGATGATCTTGTCGAAGTCGGGGCCGTAGAGAAAGTAGTAGTCGATTACGTCGGCGACTTCAGAGCTGATGTAGAGATAATTGGCGAATCGATTATTGAATCGGCTACGCGAAGTGTTGTTCCAGAAAATGCCGTAACCTTTGCTCGACAACATCAGCGGGACGGATATATTGCTGTTTTCCTGGGAAATGTCGACCGACTCGCCGCGATAGTTCCACACTCCAGCCTGGTGCTGGCCCAGTCCGTACAGTGCTTCGTGTGAGCCGTAGATGCTGACGAAGGATTCGGCACGGTAAGTGTCCTCGCCATTCACTTTTTCAGGCGTCATGCTGCGGGATTGTTCCTGAAGCAAAGACTCGCCGCGCATGTCGGCGTAGGCGATGGCCCCATCCTTGCGCGTGACCGTGATTTTCAGGAGGGAAGTAGTAAGGACTACGGCGTCATCGGTGGACTGCATTGTGAATTGCGCAGCCGGCCAACTCTCTTTGGTGACGACGAAGTCCGTTCGCTTCGGGAACGTGGCCGTTGGCGAGTAAAGAACGTGGATGACCGAATCGGCGCACACCTGGATTTTCAGGGTGCCGGTTCCCATCGTGAAGAGAGCGCCGTCCGGTTGCTGTTGGACCTGTTTGACCGGATTCATCGCGGTCCATTGCGCATGGACGATTGGGGCGCAAGGCAAGCACGCGAAGATTGCAACCAGGAATGAAACGAGGAATCTCTGCGATTGTCTGTCGTTCATGGTCTGTAGGTGTCTCCGGAGTCCAATCTTGCGCAACGCTCGTGAAATGGAAACGTGTGGCGAATTCGAGCTCGGCGTCGCTTTACCAAAACGATAATGTTAACGGAAACAAGCTGTTTTCGAACATATCTTTCGGGCTCCTTCAGGAACAACCCCAGCTGGGATTTCCGGATTCGGAGCGCATTTTCGGATCACGGGCAAAACGAGAATATGTGAGATAGTTACCTGCTGAGAAAATGGATAATCTGGTCGAGATTGCGAGCGCCGAGCCCGATGATTACGAATGGTGCGCCCGGGTGATGTCTACGAACAAGCCATGGATCACGCTGCGCCGCGATCTAGAAGACTGTCGGGCAGCGCTGTACCGTCCTGGGACAGAACTGTTCGTTGCCCGCGATCGATCGCGTCCCGCCGGCTTTGTTCT
This sequence comes from uncultured Acidobacteriaceae bacterium, assembly GCA_963722365.1. GTDB lineage: Bacteria > Acidobacteriota > Terriglobia > Terriglobales > Acidobacteriaceae > Sulfotelmatobacter. The sequence goes on along the minus strand of CAVRLM010000005.1, from coordinate 666,142 downwards.
GGTTGCTCCTTACGGTCTGGCCGGATCTCCGTACATCGCCGCGATTGCGGTTGCTGCTGAAGCGCGGGGAAGAGGCATTGGAAGTTCACTTTTGCGCTTTGCCGAATCTCACTTCGCCGCCAGCGGACACTTCTTCCTTCTGGTCTCATCATTCAACCAAGGGGCGCAACAACTTTATCGGCAGCACGGATACGAAATGGTGGGTGAGCTGAAAGATTATGTAGTGCCGGGCCATTCGGAACTCATCCTCCACAAAAGGCTTCCATGACCGCAGCAACCGCGCCGAGCTCAACAAGCAAACAACTGGTTCTGCTGCTGATGGCCGTAACATCCGTCGGATATGTGTGCCGTGTGGCCGTCACCGTGGTGGCGCCTAACATGATGCGGGACTTCGGACTGACGCAAACGCAAATGGGGACGGTCTTCAGCGCATTCCTGGTGGGCTACACCTTATTCCAAGTGCCCTCCGGAGGGCTGGCGGATCGGGTTAGCGCCCACCGCATTTTTGTGGTCCTTTGCACGGGATGGGCGCTGCTCACCGCTTTGACGGCAATGGTGGGGTGGCACGGATTAGGAACTTCGTCGGTGATTCCGCAGCTGTGGCTCATCCGCGCAATGTTCGGCGTGATCGCCGCGCCGACTTATCCGACCTCCGGACGAACCATTGCCATTACTATGCCGGCTCATTTGCAGGGGCGGGCAAACAGCCTTGTCTTGGCCAGCGTCGGCGTGGGATCAGCGATTACGCCGCTATTGCTGGCGCCGATCGCGAGTCACTACGGCTGGCGGACTGCGTTGTGGGTGGCGACTCTTCTGAGTGCGGCGATCGGTATGCTGTGGTCGCAACTCGCACCGCGGGAACTGCATTCGCATGGGCCTTCCGATGGACGAATCTCTGGAATGGAGAACGCAGTGACTGGGGTGTCCGGTCCCACTGCTCGACCGTTGCGCTCGCGAAGCTTCTGGTTTCTTTCTGCCAGTTATCTGCTACAGGGATACTTGGGATACATCTTCATCTTCTGGTTCTATCTCTATCTGGTGCAGGTTCGTCATTTCGAAGTGCTCAAAGCCGCCAGCTTCACCGCGTTGCCTTGGATCGCGACCATGTTTGCGATCCCACTGGGTGGCCTGTTATCGGACTTAGCGGTGAAACGCTGGGGTGCGACTTGGGGACGGCGGAGCGTGCCACTCGTGGCGCTTTCCGCAGCGGCTATCTTTCTGGTGGTTGGCGCTCGTACTCCAAATCCGATGCTGGCCGTAGCTGCCCTTACAGTTTGCACTGTGTTGGTCCTTTGTACCGAGGGTCCTTTCTGGGCCACGATGACGCAACTCTCGGGTGAGCATAGCGGGATCGCGGGGGGTACCATGAACTTCGGCAGCAATCTTGGCGGAATGGTTTCGCCCGCTCTCACGCCTTGGCTGGCGGCACGGATTGGATGGGAAAGTGCCCTGACACTCACCGCTGGGTTGGCCGTCTTGTCCGGATTACTCTGGCTTGGTGTACATGTTGAACTTGCAACAGAGTGACGAAAGCTTCTTCTGCGCAGGATAGAATCTGGCTTATGAGCCTGGCTGGCTGCGCACGAATAATGGTATTCCTGGTCGTGGCATCTTTTCCCAGTGCTCAGGCTGCAGGCACTCCTTCGCCAGATTCTTCTCATGCGAGCCAACAACTACACACCTATATGGAACAGGCCGCCGACGCCATGCACAATGGCGATCTGGACGTGGCCGCTCAGAATCTTCGTCGCGCGTTGGAACTGGATCCCCATTCACTTGCCGCGCTCAACAACCTGGGAATTGTGCTGTCGCGGGAGGGTAAGCCTGCGGAAGCAATTCCGCTATACCAACGAGCGTTGAAGGTAAGTCCAAAGGATTTGGCTACCAAGCGCAACCTTGCCGTCGCGTATTTCAAGGCCGAGCGCTACCACTTGGGATGGTCTCTGCTGCAACCCATGGCCGTCACGAACCCCATGGATTTTCAGATTCTCGATCTCGCCGGACTCTGCCTGTTCGCGATGGATCGTTATTCAGAAGCCGCGCAATACCTGGAGCGAGCGAATCAGGCGGATCCCGCAGATGCTGAGACGCTCGACATGCTCGGCAAGGCTTACCTGCGCACCAAGAACTACAAGGCACTGACGAGCGTCTTCGAACGCACGATGAAGTTGAATCCGCACTCTGCGACTGCCCACATCATGATGGGTACGGCTTACGACCAGATGTCGAACCGTCGCGATGCGATTAAGGAATTTCAGGCTGCGGCAGAGGCGGACCCGAACTTCATGGGCGTTCATTCGGGCCTCGGCTACCTGTACTGGAGGCAGGGCGAGACCGGCCTGGCAGAGAAAGAAATGCGCTCGGAATTGCAGCGCTTTCCCAGCGATCCCGTGGCAAATTGCATCTTAGGTCAAATCTTGCTGAACAACTCGCAACTCGAGGATGCTGAATCGCACTTTCAGGCCGCGATCGAGGCCAATGCCCGTTACGGAGAAGCGTTGTTGGGACTGGGCAAAACGCAGATTGCGCTGGACCGTCCAGAAGCCGCGATCAAATCGCTACGGAAAGCGCTTCAACTCGATCCGAGTTATGCGGAAGCCCATTTTGTACTCGGCACCGCCCTGCGACAAACGGGACATACAGCAGATGGAATCCGGGAACAGAAAGTTTCACTGGCTCTTCAGGAGAAAAAGCGGACCGCGGCGGAACCTGCTCCGAGCCAGTGACTAAAAATTTAACCGCAAAAAAAGGCGCACACCGATCAGAGGCATGCGCCATAAACATTTTGACCCGATGTTCGCTAGAAGCGGATCTTCGCGCCGATTTGCAAGTTCCGAGGATCATGCCAGCCGTTGACTGCTCCAAAGCTGGCATCATCCACGCCGGTGTCGATTGAGCTCGGACTGCCGTGGTTAAAGGTATTGAACGTCTCAAGCCGAAGTTGCAGGCTCGCGCGTTCCCCGAAGTTGAAGTTCTTCATCACAGACATATCCCAGATCTGGTATCCGGGTCCCAACAGGGCACCGGGGCTCGAGCTGCCGAAATGCCCCACTGCATTAGTGAATGCGGAAGTGTTGAAGAATTGGGTAACGGACTTCGGGCCACTGGCGCTTCCGCTCTGATCGGCGCGGATAGCGATGGAACTGCTGCCCATGCCCAAGCCGCCCGGATAGAGAGGACAAGGCGGCGTCGAGCAATACGCGGTAGTGTTCGCGGTGGTAACCATCGACCACGGATCGTTGCTCTGCGTGACGGTCTGCGATTGACCCGATTGGATCGTCGTGATGCCTGAGAGTTCCCATCCACCCAGAATATGGCCAATGACGCCTCTCTGGTCTTTGTAGAACGGGAAGTCGTAGACGTAGCTCATGACGAACATTTGCGGAGTGTTTAGCGCGGACGGACCGTAGCTCTGCTTCAAGTCGTAGGTGTTGTAGGACGCCTGACCGCGGTCAAACGGATTGGTGGTGAGCAGCTTGGACCAGGTATACGCGACGCCAAGAGTGAGCCCCTTGCTGAAGCGGCGGTTCATTGCGACCTGGAGCGAGTTGTAGTTGCTGGTGTAGATGGGGGCCCGTGAGTTGATGCCCGCATAACCCAGGAAAGGTGCGATCGCATTCACGAATACTGCCGGATTTGCTATACGCGTCGCAACGGTCGGCTGGTTGAGATCAACATCGCCCAGCAGGTGCGAGCCCTTGGTCCCCACATATCCGACCTCGAGCACAGTGTTGTGCATAACCTCATGCTGCACCGAGAGGTTGTAGTCCATATAGCTTGGTACCTTGAAGTCCGGAGTTCCAGTGGCGGTCAAGCTGACAGGGCCCGTCGGCGGGCCTGCGGCCTGTCCTCCCAGAGGATTGTCGAACAGATTCAAGGTTGAAGTGGATGTGTTGAGGATTGAAGTTGTCTGGACCAGCGGCGGATCGGAGAAAGCGTTCTGCTCCCAGATGCCGTTGAGAGTACGGTCGTAGAACATACCAAAACCCGCGCGGACCGACCACTTGCCATCGCCAAAGGGATCGTAAGCCATTCCGAGACGTGGCGCCCAATTGTTGTTGGAACTGGGATTCACCCGGCCGCCATAAGGGGAACAACTGACGAGTGGTGCAGGCACTGCCTGTCCCGCAGCGCAGGCGGCGCCTTTGGGAAGAATCAGACCGTTCGCATACGTCGCAGCGTTGACCCCGACCATATTGCCGGTATTCGGGTCGATGACGGGGGCGTTTGCCGAGTTGTAGACGGTGGAGTCGAAGTTTACCAGCGTGTTGTTGCTATCCGTGGGTGACGGGAAGTAGCTGTACCGTACTCCGAGGTTTAACGTCAGGCGGGATGTAATTTTCCAGTCATCTTGAACGTAGGTTTCGAAGTTTAGATAGCGGAGATGGGGAACGGTGTCGTGGTTTTGCTGGCTGTAAGAGTCAGCCTGGCCGAGCAGGAAGTTCGCGAAGGGATCGTTACCGTTGTTGGCGCTGGAGAAGTTGAAGTTTGCCGCTCCGCCATCGCCGTTCTCGGTCTTTTGCATCCACATCGAGGTGAAGCCGACGCGAATAGTGTGATTCCCGTGTTGAATAGAAAGATTGTCGAAGATTGTCTTGCTGATATTGCGTTCGTGATAGGGTGCAGATCCGTTGCCCAGGCCAGTGTATCCGCTAATGCTGACGTTGGGGGCGCGGCCGTAAGGGTCGGCGAACGCCGTGTTGTTGGTGAGTTGTCCGGTGAATGCCGGGGAGTTGGCGAGCGCGTTGGTAAGGTCGGAATTGATTGCGCCCCATGCATCGACAAACTCGACTTCATTCACTACTCGGGGTGAGATTGTCGCCGTGGCATTGATTACCAGATTGCGTCCAGGGGCGTTGATCGACGTCGTTTCCACTCCCGGATAGTTTCCGCCACCCCAGAGCGAGAAGGGGGCATTTTGCGGCACGACATCCTGCATGTAACGCGCGTAAATTCGCACTTTGTCGGCGATATTCTGGTCGAGGCGGATGATATCTTGCCGGAAGTTGTTCAAGGAACTGTATGGCGTGATCAACAATCCGGGCGAATTTGGCGGATTGTTGACCATAAAGGAATTTAGATAAGCGGCTGCGTTCTGGCTAAAGCAGGTTGGGCTGATGGTGTAGGTGCCGCCAGCAGCGGTGACGCAGCCTGCGGGAGCGGCCGCGATCGGAGTTGTAAACACACCCGCGAGTTGACCGGTTGTGGGCACATTGATGGTATTGGTCGCGGGAAGACTGGCCTTCCGCCATTCTTCAGACCAGAAAAAGAAAGTCTTGTTCTTGACGGGATGGTAGACCTTGGGAATGAACAGTGGCCCGCCGATGGTGAATCCGTAGTCGTTGTAACGCTCAATGGGAGTTCGGTTGTCGGCTGGATCGCCGCCAAATGCGATGGCCTGCCGGTCGCCGAATGTATTCGCGTTGTAATAGTTATTCCGGTTGAACTCGAAGGCGCTGCCATGGAACTGGTTGGTGCCCGCCTTCGTTGCGACAACGACCTGGCCGCCGCCGCTTCGGCCGAATGCTGCGTCATAGTTGCTGCGCTCCAGTGTGAATTCCTGAATCGCATCGATTCCTGGGGTGTTGAGCAGGGTTCCGTTGGAACCGCTGTCGTTGATATCGCCGCCATCGACGGTCCAATTGTTGGCGCCGGTTCGCGCACCATTGATTGAAATCGAGGTGTTGTTCTGGAGGCCGAAGCCAACCTTATCCGGCAACTGATTCGAGACTCCCGGTTGCAGAAGTACTAACTGTTCAAAGTTGCGGTTGTTCAGCGCGAGTTCTCGAACCTGGTTGCCAGTCACCGTTCCGGATTGTTCGGCGGTCGTGGTCTGGATCGGGGTGTTCTCCGCCGTCACCTCAACTCGCTCACTTACCTTTCCGGCTTTCAATTGCACATCCATGGAGTGCTTCTCAGCAACGTTGAGGATGACGCCACTCGCCGCAAAAGTCTGGAACCCCTCAAGCTTTACCGTGACGCTGTAATGTCCGGCCGGGATGTTGGTGATATTAAAGTCCCCGCTATTGCTCGAGACTACACTGCGTATATCGGCGTTGGTTTCCTCGCTATGCACGACAACGGTCGCACCCGGCACGACGGCGCCACTGGCGTCGGTAACCGTGCCCGTAAGCGTGGCCGTGAGTTGTTGTGCGTTGCCAGCGAGAGAGAAGATCAAAACGATGAATAGTAGAGTTATCAAGAAAGATGATGTCGTTCGCGTCGCAGGTCGCGGACTTCGAACGTGGAAAGATCGCTTCATTACAAAGCCTCCTCAATGAATGCTTCGACCGGATCGGCAAAAGTGGGCAGAAGAATGCCTTTCTAATCTAAGTATGCTATATAGCACATGAATGTTCATCGTCAAGAAAAAAGACGGGAGTTGTTGAGTGTCTTTCCACAAAAGGGCGGCCTGCGTCACTGATATCCCCAAAACGGGATGAACTACGGTCGTCACGAGTCCGATTTTGTGGGTGATAAATGCGCTGCAAATATCATGTGATTTCAATCACACCACGACGTGATTGCAAAGGGATCAGAACCATAAATACGGTCGGTACGTTCTGTGCCGAGAATCAGGAAGCTTTTCCATGTTCGCCGAGTCTCCAACTTTGACCTTTACAGGGCGATTGATATAAGCTATATAGCACATTTGGAATTTAAGCTCGCATCGCTGCGATCCGAGCGGAAAAGCGTTGTCAATGACGGGACCTCTTCGGAACGGGATGCCGGCGTACAAGAAGATCCAAAACGCTATTCGCAAGCGGATTGAGCACTCAAAGCTGCACCCTGGGGAGGCCGTTGCGTCAGAGCGCGAGCTGGCCAGAATTCACAAAGTCAGTCTGATGACCGCGAGGCATGCCCTGGCCGGACTGGAACGCGAGGGCGTGGTCGAACGGCGCCGGGGAGCGGGGACTTTCGTGGCCTCGCCGAAAATCCACTTTAACAAGTTGATGAGCTATTCGGAACAGATGTCGAGCCGTGGCTTGGCCCCGCGTTCTCGGATACTCACCGCCAAGGTCATCGGCCACGAGGCAGAAGTATCGGCTCGGCTGGGCTTACCGGCGACGAGCCCGTTAGTGAAGATCGAGCGACTTCGGCAAACTGGCGAGGACCCCTTTGCGCTTGAGACTTGTTATCTTCCCGCTGACGATTATGCAGGTCTGGTCAACGCATCTTTGGGGAGGGTCTCTTTATTTGCGACGCTCGAGCACGATTATGGGGTTGAACTCGCTTATGCGGACGAGGAAGTGGATGCAACGGCGGCAGACGCACGCATAGCCGATTTGTTGGGCGTGGCCCGAGGGGCATCCGTGATGCGCATTCGCCAGGTCATCTACTCCTCAAAAGGGAAAGCGATCATCTACGGCGTGGGATTCTATCGTTCGGAGCGCCACACGCTGTTCATCCGTCGCTTTCGGTAGGATCGGAACTTCAGGATTCGCGGCGCGGACACCCCCCGGTGCCGCGCCGAAACCCCCACACAGCGTGTTAGCCAGATCAATGTCCCGACGATAAATGTGGCTACTCTGTGAGTCCAATACAAATTTCTCATTGCGCCCATCGGAAAAGCTTCGCCCGAAACAGGCTGCCGATGCCAACCGTGAGCATCGACTGGGTTTGATCGTGTGATCACGATCACGGCTCGGGGCGCTGACAATCACGGTCGCCCCGGAGGCCTATGGCTAGCCTTGGTTAGGAACTCCTGCGGATCTCGCGGTCCGCCCGTTTGCCGCGCAAACGAGGGAGTCGAAGGCTGAGCCATGCCTCGAAAACTGGGCCCAAAACTGATTCTTTCGCTCACGATTCTGATCGTGGCGATCAGTTGTGTCAGCGGCTATCTCAATTTTCGCACGCAGAAGAAGCATCTGCTCGAGACGATGATCCTGGGCGCTGACCAGCTTTCCCGCAGCATTACCAGTTCCACCTGGCATGCCATGCTCGACGATGACCGCAAGGCCGCCTACGAGATCATGCGAGTCATTGCCGACAAACAAGGAGTAGATCGCATCCGCATGTTCAATCGGGAAGGCCGGCTGGTGTTTTCCACCGACGCTGATGAGCACCCCGGAGTGACCAGCCTTTCGAACCAGGTTTGTGCCAGTTGTCACGCACAGGGCCCAATTCGAAACCGGCCGGCAGAAGATTCCCGCGTTCGGTATGCAACTTCTCCGGACGGCGTGAAGACGATCAACATGGTGGCGCCTATTTACAACGAGCCATCGTGCAGCAATGCCAGCTGTCACGCGCATCGCGCATCTACGAAAGTGCTTGGTGTAGTGGATGTGGCCTTGCGTTTGGATCCAGTACAGCGCCAGACGCGGACGATCACTCTGCAGACTGTGGCCTGGACGGCGCTGGAAGTGGGAATTGGAGCGGCATTCGTCATCCTGTTCACGAAGCGTTTCGTGGCGACTCCGATCGAGCAGTTGATTGAAGGCACGAAGGCAGTGAGTGCAATGGAACTGGACCGGCCGATCACGACGACTCGTCGCAGCCAGGAAATCGATGAACTGGTGGACTCGTTCAACCGGATGCGAGAGCGCTTGAAGCTGGCGGTCGCCGAGTTGAATGATATGCAGCAGACGTTAGAGAGCAAAGTCGACGAGCGTACCCGCCAATTACAGGCGGCTCAACGCAAGCTCGTGCAATCGGATCGACTCGCCACGCTCGGCCAACTGGCTGCCAGCGTAGCCCACGAAATCAACAATCCCGTCTCCGGCGTGCTCAACCTCTCTATGTTGCTCGAGCGCCTCATGGCCAAGGGAGAATACCCGCCGGGGCGCGAAGCTGAATTCCGCAAGTATCTCAGCCTGATCTCGATCGAAACCGCCAGGGTCGGACGCATTGTTTCTGACCTGTTGGCGTTCTCGCGGCGCTCTAAGCCGCAGCGCGCTCCAGCGGACCTGAACAAATTGGTGCGTACCACGCTTGGCTTAGCCGACCACAAGCTTAAGTTGATCAGCGCTGAGGTAGTTCTGGATCTGCAGGAAAGCTTGCCCATGGTCGAGTGCGACTCGTCGCAGATTCAGCAAGTCATCCTTAATCTTGTATTGAACGGAGCGCAAGCCATGCAGCCGCATGGTGGCGGTAAACTCACGATTCGCACTCGCGAACTAGCGGGTGAAGACACCGTGGAACTCAGCGTTCAGGATACGGGCGAAGGCATTGCGCCTGAGAACCTGTCGAAGATTTTTGATCCGTTTTTCACCACCAAGGCCGAAGGGAAAGGCGTCGGGCTGGGACTGGCTGTTCTGTACGGCATTGTCAAGGCCCACGAGGGAGAAGTCGAGGTCACAAGCCAGCGGAATGAGGGTACGACGTTCACAGTCACGCTGCCGCTCAAATCGAAGAACACGACTCCAGAGTCGAGAGAAGTGCAGGTTCAAACCGTGTGAATGGCCTTTACCTCGTGGCGATCGGAAGCGTACCGGCGAATGCATTGGCTTGGATCGAAGATACGACGGCCGAGTGGTTCCCGTTGCCGACTCGACGCTTGCCCCCGTTATCGATCCCGCCCAGCGCCTACGACGCCAAACGAGGTCAATACCAGTCGGTGGAGATGATGAAGATGCTGGCCCAACAGGCTCCGCGTGATGCTTCCCGGGTCCTTGGGGTCACGGACGTTGACCTGGCAATTCCTATGCTTAGTTTTCTTTTCGGGCAGGCTCAGTTCGATGGCCCCATTGCCTTGGTCTCGCTGTGTCGATTGCACCAGGAGTTCTATGGGCTTCCACCCGAGGAAAGCCTGCTACGGGAGCGGACCGTAAAAGAAGTGCTGCACGAGCTGGGACATACCTTCGGTCTGGTCCATTGCTCGGACTCGACCTGTGCCATGAGCCTGGCTACGCACATCGAATTGGTCGATGCCAAAGCTGAGCAGTATTGCGCCCGTTGCGGGACGCAATTGGTGCACAGGTTTAAGATGCGAGAGGAAACGGTATGAAAAAGAATTGGCCCATCCTGGTGGTAGACGACGAAGATGTCATGTGTGAATCGATGGGAGCCTGGTTGCGAGAGGATGGGTATCACGTCGATACCGCATCCAACGGCCAAAAGGCACTCGAACTCGCTAAGGCCAAGGATTACGCCATTTGCTTTGTCGATCTGAAGATGCCCGGCGGCATGGACGGCATCGAGACCATGATGGAAATCCATCGCATTCGTCCGGAAGCCTCCATCATCATTATTACTGCGTATGCGACTGTGGATACTGCGATTCAGGCAATGAAGGAGGGCGCGCAGGAATACATTGTGAAGCCCTGCAATCCGCAGGAGATTTCGATGCTGGTTTCGCGCATCCTCAAGCTGAAGAAGTTGCAGAGCGAAAACGCGATTTTACGGAAGAAGCTGAACCGGCAATATCGCCACTCCGACATCATTACCAAGAATCCGCGGATGGGAGAAATTCTGGCTCTGACGCAAGATGTGGCCAGCCTGCGCAGCACCGTGCTGATCCGGGGAGAAAGTGGCACGGGTAAGGAACTCGTGGCGCGGGCGGTTCATTTCTCCGGCAATCGCGCCGAAAAACCGTTCATTGTGGTCAGCTGCGCCGCGTTGACGGAGACTCTTCTGGAGAGTGAGTTGTTCGGTTATGAGAAGGGGGCCTTCACCGGTGCCAATGCGCTAGTGAAAGGGAAGTTTGAACTCGCCAACGGAGGCACGCTCTTTCTCGATGAGATCGGTGACATCTCTCCCAAGTTGCAGGCCGACCTTTTGCGGGTTCTGCAGGAGCGCCGCTTTTATCGCGTGGGTGGAACACAGGAAGTTGAAGTCGATGTTCGGATCATCGCCGCGACCAACAAGGACCTCGCCGAGGAAGTTCATGACGGACGATTCCGGGAGGACTTGTATTACCGTCTCAACGTAATCGAAATTCGTTTGCCGGCATTGCGCGAGCGGCGGGAGGATATACCCTTGCTGGCGGAGCATTTCGTGCAGCACATCTCTTCGGCGTTGGGCCGAGATGTTAGCGGCATTTCGGCAGCGGCCTTGAAGGTGCTGATCGCCTATGACTGGCCGGGTAATGTACGCGAGCTAGAGAATGTGATTGAGCGAGCGATTGTGACGTGCCGGAATGGCATGCTCGACGAGCCAGACTTTTCATGGCTCCAGAAGAATGCCGTGTCATCCCAGAATTGGGAGGTTCCTGACGTTCCGCTGGGTGAACTGGAACGCCGGGCGATTGTCGCCGCGCTCGAACGCAAGCACGGCAATGTCAGAGAGGCGTCCACCGCCTTGGGGATCGATCGCTCGACGCTTTACGACAAGCTCAAGCGCTATGAGATCGTGCATTGAGCCCGGGTCGCAGGCTACATTGTCAGGAACGTGTCGGCGAGAACGGAGTCCCAGTCTGCGTCGGGAACGGCATCCATGAGCCCAGAGAGTAGGACTCCGCCGTCTGCCAAGGCAGCCGGAGAGTTGGGCGCGCGCAGTTGCATCTGGAGTCGCTCCATTTCCCGTAACACCCAGCCGTGAACCTCAGGTCCTCGCAACAGGTGTCGCAGCGTTACGGGGTCTTTGGGATCCAGCCGCGGACGAACCTTAAGATACCAGCCTTGCTCCGGACCACCCACAGCAACAATTGTTCCTTCGATTGGCGCACGCACGTCAATCTCTCTGCCATTTTTCTTCATGCGCCATGCGGGCTGATTGAGCTCGATTTCCCAGCCGGCCTTCGGCAACTCGATGGAGTCGGGATTACCCACCAAATGATCGGCCAGTTCGTCCAGTCCGACGGTGAACGTGCCATCTTCGGCAGGTTTCACCCAGGTGTGTCCTCGGTGGTAAAAACGGTCCTCTGGGTAGTGGAGCCCGAGATCACGGGTTAATCCGGTGGCAGGCAACACGGCAAACTGGGTGTATTTCCCGCACCGGCGACAATCGAAAGCGTTGTCGCAAGTTCTCGACACAACTCTGCCCGCTAGTTCATGGCGGCAGCGCCGATCGGATTCCGGTAATTCCGCAAAGTCCGACTTCCAGCACAACTCGATAGCCCGGTTGGTGCGAAAGTCGCGCTTGGTGCGCAGCACTGCGAATACGAGCGTCGCCAGGATCGTGGCGACGACGGCGAAGAACAGCGATAGGAAGATGACGTGACCAACCGTCCAATGGAACCCATCAATTCCCGGAAACATGATTACTCTCTCCTTTTGACGGCGTGAACAAGGGCAGGTAGCGATACGACAGTGAGTAGACGATAACCCCGTAGGCAATCACTCCACCGAAGCTGGCAACCTCCTGCCAACTCGGCGTGTATTGCAGAAACTCGTCGAATGCCAGTGTAGGCACCGCCAGCGTCTGGACGGTGAGAACGAAACGGTTCAACAGAACCCCAGCGCATGCCAAGGCGGCCGCGCTCAGCAGCCATGCCCGCCGCGCCGCGGTTTTGCGATAGGTGAGCAGAAATGCCGGGAGCAGCCCGAAGAGCACAATTTCGGTAAAGAGGATCGGTGTCCCGAACGGCTTGTGCGTGTAGTACTGCCAGGGGGCAAATCCAGCGGATGGAGATGTGAAGTTCAACCAGATCAGCGTGTCGATCGACTTGGCGGCGACGTAAATCGCAAGCAGCAATCCGGAAATAAATCCGAGTCGCCGAAATAGGTCCGCCGGCACCAGGTGCCGACGCGGTGACTTTCTCGACAGTGGCAGCAACCAGCATCAGAAAACTGGGCCCGGTGGCGATCGCCGACAAGATGAAGAGGAAAAAAGTAGAAGGCCAGATGAAAACTCCGTCGCGGAATGCGAACGGACGCCCGCGTAATACTCCGTACAGCCCGCCCAGCGATCCCTGATGAAAGAAAGAGAGCAACGTACCCACGCCAGCGAGTACTGGCACAAGCTTGTGAAGTTGATGTTCAAAGACCAGGAACGACGGCAGCTTGCGGAGTTGGCGGTTGCGCAGAAGGATTGGAATATATTCCAGGCAGAGCACGAGCAAGTAGCAAGAGATGCAGAAGGTCACTTCTGTGAGCATGGAGTGAGTATTCGGATGCCAGAAAGTAAACCATGCCCGCAAGGGCTGTCCAACATCGATCATCAAAATTGCGACCGCGCCGCTATAGCAGATAAAGCCGACGACAACTGCGGTGTTCAAGATCGGCTTCAGCTCAGCGCGATTCAGAATGTAGACCAGAAATCCGGTAAAGAACGCGCCTGCGCCCAGGGCAATGACTCCCAGATCGAGGAAGATCCAGAGGCCGAAGGCGAATCGATTATCCATGTTGGTTTGGTTTAGACCGAAGTAGAGGCACAAACCAGCTGCATAGACTCCAACAGCAAGCAGCGCCACCCACGGAGCGAGCCACAGGAGGAATCGGCGGAGTGAAGTTCGCTCTTCACCCCGAGCGATCCAGTTTCGATCGGTCAATCGGCTGTCGGTAAGGGCGCCGCTAGCCATGATGGACCTCCGAACGTTCGATTACAGAAGGAGGTCCTGAATTCGACTCTGCCAATGCTCTCACCCATGCCTCCTTCGACTTGTAATAAACCTTGGGCTCAGTGCCAATGCGGGCCAGCAAGCGGAATGCCTCCGGGGACCGAGCCTCCTGCGCGGCTGGGTCGTTTTGGTCGGCGAGGTTGCCAAAGCGAATCGCGGCAGTTGGACATGCCTCTACGCAAGCCGGAACATAATCGGCGGAATCGATTTCGCGTCTGCCCGCGGCTGCAGCTTTGGCTTGCGCTGAATGCAATCGAGCGTGACACAGATTGCACTTCTCCACCACGCCCCTCATCCGTACTGCGACTCCCGGATTCAGGCTTTTTTCCATTCCCGCTGGCCACGACGGATCCCACCAGTTGAAGTACCGCGCATGATAGGGACACGCGGTCATGCAGTAGCGGCAGCCCAGGCAGCGCTGCGGCATCTGCATAACAATTCCGGTAGCCTTATCGACTTCGACGGCTTGTTGCGGGCAGACCTTGACGCAGGGCGTGTCGTGCTCGCAATGCATGCACATGATTGGGATGAAGGCCTCGCGTCGAGCGGTCCCCTCCCCCCCATTGGAGACCCTGCGGACCAGCATGGGTGTGAGTCCTGTTCTGGCGGATGCCTGCGGAAGAGATGGAACATTATTTTCAGCGGCGCAGGCCATCATGCATGAGCCACACCCGGTGCAGCGGTCCAGGTCGATCACCATGCCGTATCGGGCCTTCATGCGTTCCTCATTTCTGACGCTTCCCGCAAGCTGGATTCGCGGTACAGCTTGGTGGCTAAGGGGGGAAGCACGGGGGCGGGCCAAATGGTCGACGAATTCTCAGAATCGGAGGGATTGACTGAGGGCCACTCTTTCAGCACGCACTTAAAGGCTGGAATGCCCGGGCCGCCCGTCCAGATTGCCCCTTTCGAGAGTTGCTCTTCGATCTTCTGGGCACTATCGAACTTCGCGACTGGGGTCCGTTCCTGCGCTTGTAGAGCTCCTATCCGTGCACGGAAGAGCTCTTCGCAGCGCGAGTGAATGATTTTCTCTGCCGAAGTGAAGGTTGGATCGAGGCGGCAGAGAAACTGAGCGGCACTCTGGGCTTCATGCGGTGCCTTCGTCAGTGCCGGCGACACCGCATAGGTTTCGATCGCGGAGGTCGGCGCGCTGGGAATATCGTTGGTTTCCTCAAGGAACCCGGGGGCGGGAAGCAGCCAATCTGCCTTACTCGATCCTCCATCCCAAGCCGCAAACCGAAAGACTTCGGCATTTGTCTGTGGCACAAAGTCCCACGGCACGCTGGCATCCAGCAGCAGTGCACGCGCAGAAGGGAACTCCGCATCGGCGGAAATATAATGCTGGGTTCGTTTCGATCGTTTGACGATGCCGCCCCGCATGCCCACGGAACCCAGCACAACATTCAGCGCGGCAACCGCCGGATTGTCATCACTTGCGATGGCTACAGCCGGGGTTCGGGAGGCAATCGTCCGAGCAAGATCACGAAGGACCTCTGTTGAAAGTCCGGTTTGAGCCGCGGCTTCAGCGAGTGTGAGTGATGGCATGGGGCCGTGCGCCGCCACAAGGTGTTCTTCGAGAAGCACGCGCGCCACGCCCGCCGCAAGACCGGACTCGGAGCCTACCGGAATCGAGGTCCACTGCCACGCACGCGCCGCGGTGCGCGAGAGAGTTGCTTCCACTTGAATCAGGCGCAGTTGCGGATTCGTCTTCCCGGCGGCGCGTTCCGCCCACAATCGCGTGAACTGGCCGGGCGTGCCCCATCCATCCAGTAGCGGAGCACCAAAGCTGACGATCGTCTTTGCACTCTCAAGGTCGTAAGCCAGGCTGGAGGTTGGCACGCCGCTCCACGCCTCGTAAGCTCCAAGAGCCCGAGTCTCGGAACCGAGTACGACTCGATAACTGCCATTCCGTTTCTGGCTGAAAGTCTCCAGCACCGACGAGGCCGCACGGCCAGGATAGCCATCGATAACCACGACAGGCCCTTCGTTGCAGGCCTTGGCGAAGGCAGCCCCCGCGTCGTTCCATGAAGAGATCTGGGAACCGTGACGAACGAATCGCAGTCGTTGCGGATGCCAGTTTAGTTGGTGTGCTCCGAACCCAAGTGGGCAGAGCGCTCCTCGGCTGATAGGATGACTGCCCAGACCCGCAACCCCGACGGGCCATCCAGCGGCCATCTTCACCTTCATCCCGCATCCCTTAGGACAGAGTGTGCACGATGTCTGCTTGACTTCGATCGGAGCGCGCACCGGTTGCGGAATCCAAGGCCAGTTTTGACTCCAGATGGAGGTGTCGTCCAACAACTTCCAGGGAACCGGAGTAACGATCAGACCGGCTGCCGCACCCGCGCTCCAAACCAGCAGATCTCGTCGTGAAACCTTCATGCGTCTCCTTTACTCATGGCACCCGAGGCATCCCACCTCGACGTTGCGGCGAGCGTGGCAATCTTCGCAGTCGCTCATCTTCATGCCTTCGTGCGGCGCGCGCCGCAGCCGGGAGATGGAGTGTCCCCAGATATCGCGGCTGTATCCGCTAATGCGGTTCACCTCGTAGGCGCGCACTTGGTCGGATTCACCGTAAGTTGAATGGCATTCCGTGCAAGCCAGTGCGGCCCGCTTCACATGGATTGCGTGCGAGAACCAGACGTTGGCTGGTTGCCGAGCGTAGACGAGCCACGGAGTCTCGTGTCCCGGTTTGATAAAGTTGTCGACCAAGGTTGCCTCGGCCTTGCTCTCTCCAATCCGATCGGAATGGCAGGTAGCGCACTTTTCCATGGCTGGAATCCCTGCAAAGGCTCCGTCCTCGCGCACGGCGTGGCACTCGCTGCACTCCGCGACGCCTGACTTTTCCGCATGCGTCTTGTGACGAAACTCGAGCGGCTGTTGTTTCTGTGTGTAGAGTGCGCGTGGAAACGCAACCCATCCAACCAGTAGCGCCATGGCCAGTCCAAATCCGAAGATGAGAGTCGTTCGCGACATCCTTATGCCTCCACCTTCCAGCTCCGGTCACAAAAAAAGTGCTGGAACAAACACACCACATGCTGCCGGGCCAACAACTGCGCCACTCCCCTCACGGGAGAGCCTCCGTCACATCCGGGCGCGTGCGTGTCGTGGATTTCACGAGACAGACGCTCGCGCTCCTCGCCCTGCCAAGCCGCACCTTGTGGCCCAGAAACCAGTCCGGTACGTGTCCGGACAGGCAATTCCCATCCCTCGAACAGCCAACCTGCGCCATAGGGATCGGCCGTCAGTCTTGTGGGATCGCTCCGCACGCGGCTGTTCACTTTCTGAATCATCAGTGGATTCGGAAAGATCATCGGCCACTCGACTCCGTGAACGGTTAGGGCTAGTGTCGGCGAATGGATGCCGTGGGTGGTGACATAGGTGACGCCATCCACATTGCCGGCTACATCGGCGAAAAATCCGTCCAGGCCGATGTGGCACAATCCGGATTCTTCGGCATCCAGCCAGAAATGGTTTGCGGTGTAAAGAAGATGCGGCGGCGGAGTCGAGGCGTGCGGGTGTGCCAGCAGCAGGTAGGAATCGCAATAACGGTATGTGTTGCTCGTGCAACTTGAAAGCTCCGAATCACTGAAAGGCACCAGTTTCGTGACCGGTGAAACTCCGCAATATTGCACGCGGATTTCCTCCAGGTGCGGACAACGATCCTGTCGTACGCTATCTTTCGCAGCCAATTCGCACTGCACGTATTGCGCTGAGGAACAGAGGCCGCCCCGTATCGCGCCAGGCCCGTCGAGGATCATCTTCTGCACGGGCGCGGCGTGACAATATTGCGCTCGACCTTCTTTTAGAAACGGGCACGCCATAACTCACTTCCCAGATTTCTGGTCTGAGGCCTGGGACTCGGCGGGATCGATCCTTTCGCCACCGTCGGCCATGGTCAATCCCAAGCCGGGCTCGTACAAACTGTGCGATCCGTTCAACATCGCTCGCAACTCGCCATCCAGGGTGCTCAGATCCAGATTGCCGTGTTCGCGCGCAGACTGCGCTTTGCGAACCAACAAGTCCCAACCCACCGCGCCAAACACAATGACCAGCGCCAACAGCGTGATGATGCCCAGTGCGAAGTTCGTCATGTTGAGCCAGAATGTCCAATTGTCTGCAGCCATTTTGAAGTGACCTCCTTGCCGATAGCGACACGGCCATCTCTTGCAATGCAATTGAAACGCCATTTAGTGAATTCAACGAGATGCGCGTCATTCCGGCTCCCGGCGTGCCGGGATTCCCAACACCGCCGTAGGATTTCCCAACATCGTGCTGCCTCTTCCTCCTTCAAACTCGATTGAGACAGATTCTCTGGGAAGAAGTTGGACGTGAACTTGTCGGCGATTCCGACAGTTGTGCGCGTCGTCGCAGTGAAGCGTGATTGCAATCACAAGCGGATTGATTCCTTCTCGATACAAACGACTTACGGACCACCGCTAGAGTGACTGAAGTGGTTTTCGCCAGTGTTTTCGCGGCTCTAGTCGTTTCGTAGTAATGAACTCGTTAATGCCGCTTACTAAGATGGTTTGTCGATCATGAATCCTAAATGGAACGGGCAGTTCTCCTGCTTCGACCTCGTCGCTAAGACCAGCGGGCGTTCCCGCAGCGTTGTGCAGGTTCGTGATCTCGAAATCGGCGGCAATGATTTTGTGGTAATGGCCGGGCCTTGCGCCGTTGAATCCGAGAGCCAACTCATGCAGACGGCGGAGGCAGTCGCCGGAGCGGGTGCGCGCATTCTGCGCGGCGGCGCTTACAAGCCTCGCTCTTCACCATATGCATTTCAGGGTCTGGGCATAGAAGGTCTGAAGATTCTACGTAAAGCTCGTGAGGCAACCGGACTCGCGATCGTCACCGAGGTGATGAGCGAAGAGGATGTGGATCTGATCGCCGAGTATGCCGACATCATGCAGGTGGGTACGCGCAGCATGGAGAACTACGCACTGTTGGATGCGCTCGGCCGCTGTGGTCGCCCGGTTCTTCTCAAGCGCGGGATGACTGCAACGCTCGAAGACCTTCTGCATTCTGCGCAGGTGATTGCGGTTGCGGGAAATTCACAAATCATCTTGTGCGAGCGGGGCATCCGAACGTTTGAGACTGCCACTCGCAATACCCTGGATATTGCCGCAGTGCCGGTGCTGAAAACGGTGTCGCATCTCCCCGTCATCGTGGATCCCAGTCATGCGGCGGGAGTGCGCGCGCTCGTTCCAGTGTTGTCGCGTGCGGCCGCTGTCGTCGGCGCCGACGGCCTGATCGTAGAAGTTCACCCCTGTCCAGAACAGGCTTTGAGCGATGGCAACCAGTCGCTCACGTTCGGCGAATTCTGCCAGATGATGAAGGGCCTGCAGCCTTACCTCGATCTCGAGCGAGAGGCCCGGCAACTGCGTCCGCAACTCCTCGCAGTCGGGGGAGCAGACTAGTGGCGTCGCGTTTCATCCTGATTCTTGCTATCGCGTCCTGCCTGCTCTCATTGTGTGTCCTGGGACTCACCAGGAATACGGTGAAAGCTTCACCTTCCGGCGATCCACCATCATTTCTCTATACGTCCACAAAGCAATATGCGCCATTGGCCTGGTTGCACGGGGAGGATCGATTTCATTCCGGCGCAACGATTGTCGTGCGCGATTCCAGCGGCCAGCGTTCCTTGGTTCCTGATTTTGCCGCCTCTGCTGACGCCGCGGTTTCATTCGATGGACAACACGTTCTCTTCGCCGGAAAGTTGAAATCCCAAGATCCGTGGCAGATCTGGGAGGTCCCGCTCGCCGGAGGAGAGCCACGCCGCATCACGACCGGGCCGGACGACTGCGTCAGGCCGTTCTACCTGCCCGAAGATCGCGTGGTTTATGCGCGCCGCAGTGCAGGCCGGTTCGTAATTGAAGTCGCGGACCTGTCTGGGGGGAAGCCGCTGGCGTTGACGTACGGTCCGGCGAATTTCTTTCCAACCGATGTGCTTCGGGACGGCCGTAGCTTGTTCGAAGCTGCCTATCCACTGGGCGGCGAAGCCATTCCCGAAATTTATGCCGTCTATTCTGATGGCAGCGGAGTTGAATCTTATCGATGCGATCACGGCACCGCGCGTCACTCGGGCCGACAAGTCAGCTCAGGCGATGTGATCTTTGCGTCGCATGGCGGCCTAGGTAAATTCACATCGGCGCACGCGCAGGAAGTGCGCATTTCCGCCCCAGCCGGAGAATACGCAGGAGATATCACGGAAACTCCCACTGGCGACTGGCTCATGCCTTGGCGAAGCGAGGCGAAAGCACCGTTTCAATTGATGCTCTGGAAGCCGGGTTCGTCCGAATTGCAATCGATCCTGGCGGAGCCAGAAATCAACGCCGTTGAGCCGGTGGTGATTGTGGAGAGGGTGGCTCCGAACCGTCATCCTTCAGGCTTGCACGACTGGCCGAATGCAAACCTGCTCTGCCTGAACGCTTACACCTCAAAATATCAATTTACTGGAGGATCGATTCATTCGGTTCGGCTCTACACCCGCGATGCCGCGGGCGCGCCAGAACTGCTCGGAATCGCGCCTGTAGAGCGCGACGGATCGTTCTTCGTGCAGGTTCCCAGCGAGCAGCCGTTGCAGATCGAACTTCTAGATAACGCCGGGAAGACTTTGAAGCGCGAAACCGGATTCTTCTGGATGCGCCGCGGCGAACAGCGCGGCTGCGTTGGATGCCACGCCGGACCGGAAACCTCGCCGGAAAACGCAGTGCCGATGACGCTGCTGAAGTCGACAACGCCAGCCGACCTGACCGGCGCGCGTGCGCCTGACGCTTCGGGAGGACACTAGCATGATAAAAACAATTGGATTTCTGATTCTGTCCTCCGCTGTGCTGGCACAGGCCCCGCAACAAGCGGCCCCGGGGTCAATCCGATTCGAGGACGCGACTGCGAAAGCGGGCATCCAATTCACCCACAGCTTTGGCGCACGGCAACTGGGGTCGTTGCTGGAAAGCACCGGCTCGGGATGCGCCTGGTTCGACTACAACAATGACGGACTACCCGATCTTTATGTAGTCAGCGGCAAGCCACTTGAGGATGGAATGCATCCGTACCCTCTCAAGCAGATGCCCGCGACTCCACCTCACAATCATCTCTACCGAAACAACGGCGACGGCACCTTCACCGATGTCACCGACCAGGCTGGCGTCGCTGCAAATATCTACGGTACCGCCGCCATTGCAGCCGACTTCGATAACGATGGCTTTGTGGATCTGCTTGTTACCGGTTACGGGCGTGCGATCCTCTACCGTAACAAGGGCGACGGGACATTTGAAGACGTTACTGCGAAAGCAGGTATCAAAGTTGACGGATGGTCGATCAGCTCCGCCTGGCTCGACTACGACCGCGATGGCTGTGTCGATCTGTTCATTGGCCGCTATGTAAAGTTCGATCCGAAATATCGCAACTACTATCCTGCCGACAATTATCCCGGCCCACTCGACTACGCCGGTGATACCAACCGTCTTTACCACAACAATTGCAACGGGACGTTCACCGATGTAACGGACAAGTCAGGAATCAGCGCCTACAAAGGGCGCACTATGGGCGTCACCGCGGCCGACTATGACGGAGACGGCTTTCCCGACATTTACGTCGCCAACGACAAGACTGAGAACTTCCTCTTCCATAACAAACACGATGGCACGTTCGAAGAAATCGCCGGAGATTTGGGAGTGGCGTACGGGCAGAACGGCGAGAGCACCTCCGCCATGGGCCCGGTATTTGCCGACATCGACGGCGATGGCCGCCTCGATCTATGGGTAACGGACTCGAAGTACAACCGGCTGATGCGCAATAGCGCAGCGAGTGGATTCGAAGATATTGGTCCGAGTTCTGGAATCTCGCAAGCGACCGCCCAATACGCGAGTTGGGGAAGTGGCGTCTACGACTTCGACAACGATGGCTGGCTCGACATTCTTGTCTTCCATGGCGGGCTGATTCAAATGGTCCCGCAAGAGCAGTCGCTCTTTCGCGGGCTCGGCAGCGGTAAGTTTGCTGATGTATCGCGCGAGGCGGGGCCGGCGTTGGATGTGAAGACGGTGTCTCGTGGCGCCTGCTTTGCCGACTACGACAATGACGGCAAGGTCGACGCCTTCGTGGTGAACCTGGGCGCACCCGCGACCCTGCTGCATAACGTTAGCCAGAACAAAAATCATTGGCTCACGGTGAAGTTGAAAGGGAAGAAAAGCAATCGTGACGGTATTGGAGCGCGTCTGGAACTGCTGTCTGCGGGACGTAAACAAATTGCCGAACGCGTTGCAGGCTCAAGCTATCTGTCGCAGGATGACGGCAGAGTTCATTTTGGGCTCGGGGCTGCGAACAAGGCTGAGAGACTGACGATCCGCTGGCCGAGCGGTCAAGAACAGGTTCTTGAGAACGTTTCCGTAGATCGCGTGCTCTCGGTGGAGGAACCGTAGATGCCCGCACGCCCCATATCCTGCGTGAGCTTTCGGCGGATGGTGAACGTTGCCGCCATCGTCGCCGTGGCCCTGCTGGCCCTGGCGGCCAAGCCTGCGGCGATCCCGAAGGAACGTTATTTATCACCGCTGGAAATTGCTTCTTCCCCCGATGGTCGCTTCCTTTACGTTGTCTGCCAGGATAGCGACGAAGTGCGCGTCGTCGATGTGCAATCGACGAAAGTTGTGGGCAGCATTGCAGTGGGACGCATGCCGCGCGGAATCGCAGTGTCCGCTGACGGTCGGCGAATGTTCGTTACGAACGCCTGGTCCGACAATGTCTCTGTGATCGATACAGCTGAGTTGCAGGTCGTGCAGACTCTGCCCACCGGCTCGGAACCAAGTGGAGTCGTTCTTGACAGAGAGGGAACGACGCTCTACGTCGCCAATCGCTTGAGCAGCGATGTATCCGTTATTGATCTGAAGAGCGGGCAGGAGACGAAACGACTACTCGCAGGGCGTGGAGCGAGTTACCTGGCACTATCTCCTGACGGCAAGTGGATCTATTGCACGCACATCTATCCGAATGCTGGAACATTTCGAGGCCAGCCAAAATCGGAGATTACCATCATCAACACGGCGAGGCAGACAGTAGTCGACCGCAAGCAACTGCCCAATGTAGCCGGCGTATTTCACGTTGCGCTATCTGCGGATGGTCGCCTGGGCGTGGCCACGCAGCTCAGACCCAAGAATCTCATCCCCCTCGCGCACGTCGAACATGGTTGGGCCTTTGGCGATTCGCTCACTCTGTTTGGCGAAGACGTGGAGGGAACCGTCCAGATCCCGCTGGACGAACTCGACCGTTACTACGCTCTCCCCTGGGGCGTCGCCATTGCGCCCGACAAATCGAAGATTTTTCTTACAACCGCAGGATCTCAGAGCGTCACCGTCATCGACGTTTCCCGCCTGCTGAAGAGCGTGCGAACGCGGCGGCAACCGTTCGTCAACGACCTCTCAGTATCTGCGGACTATGTGCTGGGGAGGATTCCAGTGGGTCACAATCCGCGAGGGGTGCTGCTCTCAGCCGACGGTAAGCGGCTCTACGTGGCCAATCGGCTCGACGACACTCTTGCCGTCATCGACACGGCCACTCTTCGTGTTGTGTCGACGATCGATCTCGGAGGCCCGAAGAATGTCGATGCACTCCGCCGCGGAGAGCGCCTTTTCTATACCGCCGACTTTGCGTTTCAAGGACAGTTTGGCTGCTCCAACTGTCATCTGGATGCAACTATCGACGGATTGCAGTGGGACCTCGAGCCTGACGGCTTCGGCAAGGACATCGTCGACAACCGGTCACTCGAGAACCTTGCTGGCACGGAGCCCTTTAAATGGAATGGCGGCAATCCCGATATGCCGACCGAGTGCGGCCCGCGCACGGAGAAGTTCTTCTTCCGTTCGCAGAGCTTTAATCAGCAGCAACTGACTGATCTGGTGACCTTCGTCTACTCGCTTCCCTATCGCCCCAACCGCTCGCGCCTCGTCAATGGAGAGTTGAGCCCTGCTCAAGAGCGTGGCAAGGCGATTTTTGAACGTACCAAGTACAAGAATGGCAAGCCGATTCCTGAGGCGAACCAGTGCGCAACCTGCCACAGCGGTCCCAAATACACCAACCAGCATCAACTGGACGTTGGGACTGGCAAGCCGACAGACCGCTCTCCTGTAGTCGATGTGCCCCAGCTTTCGAATGTGGCCTACTCTGCGCCGTATCTGCACGATGGCTCGGCGCGATCGCTGGAAGAAATCTGGACCGTGTTCAACCCGAAAGACACCCACGGCGTGAGCAACGACCTGACGAAAGACGAATTGAACGATCTCATCGAGTACCTGAAAACGTTATGAAGCCGAGAATCTGGTTTGCAACGCTGACATTGCTCATTACGGTCTCCATGGCCGGAGCCCAGGATATGCCGTTTTTTCGTTGGGAGAACTTCACCACCGCAAATGGCCTCCCGGATAACCATGTCTTCTGCGTGCTGGTCGACGGAGACCGCATCTGGGCCGGGACTGAGAACGGATTGGGACTGTATGAGAACGGAGCCTGGAAGGTCTTCCGGCCCGACGAGAACTCAAAGGAACAAAGCTTGGCGCATCAGGCCGTGCTCTCGCTGTCGCTCGACAAGCGCACTGGAGACTTGTGGGTCGGCACCATGGGTGGACTCAGCCGCGTCTCTGCGGGACGAATCGACACATTCACCCAACTCACCTCCGGCCTAAGCAACGACATCGTCTACGGTGTGGGCGTGCAGGGCGATTTTGTCTGGACCGCGACGGCTGCTGGTGCCAGCCGCCTGAATACTCGCACCGGAGAGTGGTCCCTGTTCAACGAACGCAACACGCCCATGTTCGAAATTTGGACCTACGCCGTCAGCCCCGCGGAGGACAAAGTCTACTACGCGGTCTGGGGAGGCGGGGTGCTCGAATATGACGTCAAGACCGAGCACTGGAAGGACTACAACGATCCCGACGGTGAAACCGAACTCGTGCTGATGAAGGACCAGGGCCTGATCCACGAAATCACTACCTCGGTGAGTTACGTCGACAAGATCCTCTGGGTGGCGACCTATTTCGGCGCCAGCCGCTATGACGGCCGCTACTGGCACAACTTTTTGCAGAAAGACAGCGGCCTTCCCAGCAATTTTCTCAGCCAGATTAAAGGCATCGACGCGAATCGTGCCTGGTTCTCGACTGACAAAGGTCTTGCCTATTACGACGGAACGAATTGGGCGGTGTACCGTCCGGCGCTCGACACGCACAAGCCTGAAATGCTGGTGCGCGACGCAGCTGGCACCGTGAAGAAAATTCCGGTGCAAAGCGCGCCGGCGCACAACTACATCCTGGGCGTCGACTTTCAGGGAAATGACATTTGGGTCGCCACCGCGAAAGGGTTGAGCCACGGTAGCCGCCAAAAGAGCCCGAATGAGACGGCACAAGTTTTAAACACGCACAGGGCGGTTCGCAAGAAATGAATCCATCAGGAGCCAAGCAAATGGATGTTCAGGAGTTATTCGCGGAAGTGGCTACAGCCCCGGTTGTGAAGCGAGCCATCACCAATCACGAAGCTCTCAACGAAGCCTACGACTACGGCAGCGCCTTCTCTCGCGGCATGCGGATCGATTTGAACGGTCTTACCATCCTGCTGATCTCGGGCACAGCGAGCATTGACGACGCGGGCCGCACCGTCCACGTTGGCGATCTGCGCGCCCAACTCCGCCGCACCTTTGAGAACATTACCAAGTTGCTCGCAGCGGAAGGCGCGACCTGGCATGACATCGTCCGCACGACATGCTATCTCCGGGACATCGAGCGCGACTACCAGGCCTTCAACGAAGAGCGCACAGCCTTCTACAAAGAACAGCAACTCGATCCACTTCCGGCATCCACAGGGATCCAGGCGATTCTCTGCCGCCCTGATCTTTTGATCGAAATCGAAGCGATTGCCATGTTCCGGCGAGAAGTGCCTACGGAGTAGCTATGAGCTTTGTAAGGACTTTCATGATCGTTGTGCTCCTGACGGGTGCCGCTTGGGCCCAGGCGAGTTTTTCGTGTGCGTGCGGCCAAAATCCGCCGGGTCCCCCCGCCTCCCGTTCGCTCAAGCCCTACACTGGGGCACCGGATGACTTGCGCCCATTTTCCAAGTACACAACGCCCTACCACGAGTACTATCAGGATCTCGTCGAATACAACGGTGCGGCCCGTGACATTCCCGACCCAGATCTGAAGAGCCTTAGCGAGATTCGCATTGGCTTTCTGGCGCCGCTCTACGACCATCCTGACCAAGTGCTCGGGAATCGCATGCTCAATGGCGCAACTCTGGCGATCGACGAGGCCAATGCTGGGGGAGCATATGGCGGCAAGCCCTTTCGCCTCATAACTCACAACGACTACGACAACTGGCAGATGAGCAAATCCGCCACGGTGGGAGCCTCGAGAGATTCTGCCATTTGGGGCGCGGCGTCAAACGATGCCGTCAGGATGATCTACGACGACAAAGTGTGGGCGATGTTCGGTTCGATCAGTTCCGAGTCGACCCACATCGCCTTACGCCTTACTCTGAAGGGGGAGACCCCGCTGGTGAATAGCGCCTCCACCGATCCTACAATCCCCGAGACCATCATCCCCTGGTATTTCACCGATCTTCAGGACGATCGCGAGCAGGGATACACACTGGCGCGTCATATCTATACGGAGCTGGGATTCAAACGAGTCGCCCTGCTGCGCGTGAATGACCGCTACGGGCGCTTCGGGGTGATCAAGTTCCGCGATGCATCGCGACGACTCGGCCACCCCGTGGTCATCGAGCAGAAGTTTATTCCGGGTGACACCGACTTTCGACGCCAACTCCAGGTCATCGAAGACTCCCGCGTCGACGCCGTCGTATTGTGGACCGACATTGCTCCCGCTGCGAAAATCCTGCAACAAATGCAGGAACTAGGTATGAAGCAACGCGTATTCGGCAGCCATCGCACCATTGGGGATGAACTGATCAAGCTTGCAGGCCCCGCCGCCGAGGGTTTCGAGGCCGTTTTCCCATACGATCCGAATCGCGCCGACCCACGGTGGCAGGAATTCAATGCTCGCTTCGAGACTCGTTTTCACGAGAAGCCCGATCATTTTGCTGCGTTGGCTTATGACGCCATGCAGATCCTGCTGAATGCGATCTGCCGTGCCGGGCTCAATCGCGGGCGAATTCGCGATGCCCTCGCGGGCACCGAAAGCTATAAGGGCGTCACCGGAGACATGGTCTTCGATCCCAACAGCAAGAACATCTCGCCACTATTCCTTGCACGCGTGCACGAGGGCAAAATCGACTATCGGCGCATCACCATGGAAAAACCATACGCACAGGTCGGCGAGAATGGCGTTCAGTACGCAGGCCCCAAACTGCCTGACCAGATCGCCGGCGATCTGAAGATCGGCGTCTTCGGTCCGCACGCCGACGAATTGGTGCGATCTACAGAAATCCTCCAGATGCTGAGCACGCTTAGCAGTACCGGCAAACACCTTTCGCTGATCGCGATTCCTTCCGAGAGTTCCTGGGGCAAAGCCTCATCCGATCTGGTAAAAGCGGTCTATCAGGAACACGTCGTCGCATTGATTGCGCTGGATCGGCCGTTCAGCCATCTGGCCGAACAGATTGCGGTAAAGTCGTTCGTCCCCGTTGTGGCGATCTCGTCCGATCGCGCCCTTACCTCGACGAATATTCCCTGGATTTTCCGCGTGCCAGAAGGTACGCCTCTTGGTCAGGCGTTGCGCAGCCTCTCGGCTGCCATAGAACAAGTTGGCCCTAACCGAGCCAGTGTCCGCAAAATTCTAGCCTCGGGTAGGCCCCTTGCCGGTGTGAGTTTCTCGGCGACTGGGGAACCTACCAGGTAGGCCGAAGCTGACGGTGGCCGAATCTCGACCTGGCATGCCAATGCGTCCAAACCCGGCTTCCAGCAAGGCTTTTCAGCGATTCCCTTGCCGCTGGCGAACTCCAGATTAGGATACTGAAGCGGACCAAAATCATATAAAATGCTGGGGCCCTGCTTGACAGGGCGCGTCATGGAGTCCACTGGATCACCAAAAAAACTGGCGGGCCGGTACGAGGTCCGGCAGATCCTCGGGCAGGGCGGGATGGGCCTCGTTTATCGAGCCTATGACACCGTAGTGCGCCGCGAAGTTGCCGTTAAGACAATCCTCGACATTCCCGATCCTGCGTCCCTGCAGTTGTTCTACAAGGAATGCGATGTCCTCGCCTCGATGAGTCATCCGAATATCGTCGAGATTTTTGACATTGGAGAGTTCGAAGAAGACGGCAAGAAAAAGCCTTACTTCGTCATGCCCCTTCTGCCCGGCACAACGCTTGATCATTTTGTCCGAAAGTCGAGCCATCATCTTACGGTCGAGCGTACGGTCGAGATTATTTCTCAGACTTGCCGTGGCCTGCAGGCAGCGCATGAGCGAGGATTGGTACATCGCGATCTGAAGCCGAGCAACATCTTCGTGATGGAAGACGACTCGGTCAAGATCATCGACTTCGGCGTGGCTCATATGGCCGACGCGCACACGACGCGAGCGCAAAAGGGAACTCTGCTCTACATGTCTCCTGAGCAGATCCAGTTGAAGCCTCTTTCCGCCGCATCAGACATTTTCTCTCTCGGGGTCGTATGCTACGAGGCGCTCACTGGCAGGCATCCGTTTCAACGAGCTCGTGCCGATGAAGTGGTGGAAGCCATCCTCAACCAGATTCCGCCGCCGGCTTCGGAAGTGAACCCTGCCATTTCTCCGTCGATCAGCCGAGTCGTCCACAAAGCCATGGCCAAGCAGGCCTGGCACCGTTTCGCCAATGCGCGAGAGTTCGGCGATACCCTCAGCAAAGCCTTGCGCAACGAGCCTATCGAATTCTTCGATGCCGAGCGGACTCGCCCGCGCTTGCAGCGCGCCACCAAGGCGCTGGCCGATGGGGATCTTCAATTTGCCGGCGAGATTCTCGGGGAGATCGAAGCGGAAGGCCATATGGACACCGAGATTGGGTCGCTCCGGCGCCAACTAGACAATGCCGTCCGCCGCAAGACCTTGGCCCAGTTGTTGGACGCAGCTCGCGCCCGCTTTGAAGAAGAGGAAGATCCGCTTGCGCTTCAGAAGTTGCAGGAAGCGCTGCAGATCGAGCCTGACAATGCCACTGCGCTGGCACTGAAGAGCAAGATCGAGAATCGTCGTAGCGAGAAGCAGATTGGGAACTGGTACCGCTTGGCCAAGCAGCACATCGACAACCACGCCTATCCACATGCCCGCGAAGCATTGCAGAATGTGCTGCAACTGCGGCCCAAGGAAGCACGCGCCCTTCAATTGCTCGCGGAAGTCGATCGCCAGGAACAAGAATACAAGAAACTCCGCCAGGACAAAGAGCAGATCCACAAAGCCGCCATGGACGCCTGGCAGAAGGGCGACGTCAGCAGCGCTCTCGCCAAATTGGGAGTTGTGCTTGAACTCGATCGCAAGGCTCCCGATTCCGTCAACCGCGAGAGTGGAGCCCGTTATCAGAGCTTCTATAACGAGGTGCGCTCCGAGCACGACGCGATGAACACCGCCTACGCGGAAGCGCGCAAGCAGCTCGCGGACCGAAATTTTGCCAAAGCCATCACCACCTGCCAGACCTATCTTGCGAAGTATCCAACGAACGCCATTTTTCAGGCTCTTCGCTATGACATCGAAGAACAGCAGCGGCAGGAGTTGTCATCGCTGATCGCGCAGCTTGATCGTCAAGTTGAAGCGGAGCCCGATCTCGATAAACGAGTCAGCATTCTTCGCGAGGCCTTGGAGCAGCATCCCGGCGAAATCCATTTCGAGCGCGCCTTGCGGCTAGTCCAAGACAAGCGCGATCTGGTGAATTCGATCGTCGCGCGTGCTCATCTTCACGAAGAGCAGGCGGCCTTCAGCGATGCATTAAATGATTGGGAAATTCTGCGGACCATCTACAGTCAATATCCCGGCCTCAAATTTGAGGTCGAACGCCTGCAGAAGCGGCGCGATCAGCAGTCCAGGATCGAAGCAAGAACGCAGTTGATCGCACAAGTCGACTCGTGCCTGAACTCCAGCGATTACACTCGTGTGTTTGAACTGTTAGACCAAGCAGGCGCCGAGTTTCCCAACGACGACGAATTGCAGGAATTGCGCAAGCATGCGCAGCAGGGTGTTGAGCGCACCTCGGAAGCCCAGCGACTCATGGCGGAAGGGCAAGATCTGTGTGCGCAACAGAAATCTGCCGAAGGCATCCGGTTGTTGCGACAGGCATACGAACTCGACGAGAACAATTCCCTGGCGCGAGCGGTCTTGGCGAACACCCTGGTCGAACAAGCGCAAGCGGAGGTCGAGACCGACTGGCATGAAGCTGAAAAACTAGCCAAGGAAGCCTTCGAACTGAATCCTGGCCATCCGATGGCCAAGACGCTGCGTACTCTGATTCTCGATCAGAAGCGCGAGACCTTCGTGAGTGAATGCGTTTCGCAGGCTCGCAAGCTGCAAACCTCAGGAGATCTTTCGGCGGCTTTGTCTCGGATTGAGGAAGCATTGGTTTCGTACCCGCGCGAGATGCGGCTGACTCAGATTCGAGATGCGGTGCAGCGCGATCTCCTGACGCAACGTCGTCAAACGCGCCGGCGCGATCTTGAGGAACTGCGCCGCCTCGAAAGCGAGGCTGAGTCCGCCATCGACCCGGATACTAAGCAATCTCTTGGCTCGAAAGCACGGGCGCTAGCCGACAAATATCTCGAAGATGAAGAGGTCTTGTCGAGCGCGAATGTTCTGCTGCAAAAATTGAACTTGCCCGGAGTAACCGGGAAGGGAACGAATCAAGACCTGACTTCCGGGGCCACGCTGTCGTTTGCCGGTACGCCAACGATAGAAGGCTCACCGCAGGGGGCTCTGCCTGCTCACGTTCCACCGTCTCCTCCGCTGCCGGTCGCCACGACTCCATTGGTAAACGCTGCGGCGCCCACAGCGAGGCTGCCGATCTCCCCGCCAACGGCCACCAAAATCACGCCATCATCCACGGCGCGACGCACCTCCAATGGACTGAACTCCAAAGTACTGGCGATTGCCGGCGGCGCCGTGGCAGTTCTGATAGTCGTGATTTGGCTATTTCTGCACGGTCACAGGCAGACCGCGGCGCCGTTGCCCCAGCCTATCCCAGTCGAACCAGCTGCGACGGCCCCGATATCCGAGCCCGAACTGCCGGCGATGAGGTTGTCATCCGACAGCGCAACCGGCACAGTAGCGTTCGATGACCAGCCTCCGGTCGACCTTCAAGATGCACAGTGGGTGCTCGAGAAGATTCCTTCCGGCGATCACACCTTGAAGTTTGACAGCGCGGCGGGCAGCCTGTCCTTTCTCCTCACGTCTGCGGCAGGATCTTTGCCCGTCGTCAAGACCCCAATCGCCGCGAAGGGAGTTCTGGCCGCGGTTGTCAGCAGCATGGGCGATCACGTCCACGTCTATTCCAGCGATACAGGGGTAAAGCTAAGTCTGGACGGGCAAGCGACCATCGACATTCCCCCCGAAGGTGCTGACCTGTCTTCTGTCGCCCCAGGCGCTCACGAGCTGACGCTTAGCCGTGGCGGAGAGCAATACAAGATTGCGATCGAAGTTGCTGCTGCGCCGGCGTTGAGCGCATTCGTTGAATCTGGACAGAATGTCGGCACGCTCGTAGTGGTCACGGGGCAGGACAAGTCGCGCGTCTTCCTTAACGGAAAGGCGCTTCCACAAGAAACGCGAGGCGGACAATTGCGCGTCGCCAATCTTGAGCCTAAGGAGTATGTCGTAAAGGTCTCGAAGTCCGGCTATCAGGATGCCCCGGAACAGAAAATCCGGATTCGCAAAGGCGAACAGGGCCGGTTGGTGTTCGGACTCCTTCCCGTCCCGCACATGGCTACACTGATCATTCAAGGCGGACCGCCGGGGGCGACCGTTTTCGTTGACCAAACGAATGCTGGAACCGTGCAGCCCGACGGGACGCTCACCGTACCGGCCGTCGCTCCCGGCGATCACGTAGTTGAACTCCGCAAAGATCGGTTTAAGCCGAAGCAATTCAAGAAACATTTCGTTGTCGGAACTCCGGTGACGCTCGCTGCGGCCGACACCACTCTGGAGACAGCGCCTGGCGAACTGAAGATCACTTTCACCCCAGCCGACGCCCAGGTAACGTTGACGAAACCGGGCGATCCGCCCGTCAAGCTAAGCAACGGTACTACTTTCAGTTTGCCAGCCGGTACGTATACTCTAGCCGCTCACACTGCTGACAATTTTGTGCGCACGGCTCCGTTGGAACTCCCTGCAGGACAGTCGCGGAGTTTCGACCTGCCACTGGCCCCTAGCGGAATGTCGAAGTGGGAAGACCCTTCTGGCTGGAAACAGGAAAATGGTGTATTCGTTCGTAAAGGCGGCGACTACATTCTTTATGGTGTCACGCCGACGTCTGGTACCTTCATATTTTCTGCCATGCTGACGAAAGGGCACCGCTTGCAATGGGTGGTCAACTATACTGACCCGAACAATTACGATTTGTTCCAGATCGACGACAATAATTTCTATCGCACCGACATCCGCAACGGCCAGAAGATGAGCGACGCAAAGATTCCGCACAAGGGAGAAAAGAAAAGCTTCCGTACGCTGCAAATTCATGTGTCTCCAACCGAAATCGTCCATCAGATCAAGCAAGGGAACGCATGGTTCGTTCTCGACCGGTGGACACTGCCGGGAACCAATCTCTCCTCAGGCAGGTTCGGGTTCTACCTGCCGGGGGGAGATCAAGTTTCGCTGGCGACTTTCAATCACTATCTCGACTTGAATCTGCACTAGCCAGATCGTCCTTCCATACTGTCAGGAGATGCCATATAAGTGAGCGCCAGCCACCCTCATAGAGTCCGAGTGATCGACTCCCACACAGGAGGAGAGCCCACGCGTGTGGTAGTCGACGGGGCCCCCGATCTGGGACTCGGCCCGTTATCGCGGCGATTGCAACACTTTCGTGGCGAGCACGACAATTTTCGGTCCGCAGTGGTCAACGAGCCCCGCGGCTCCGATGTCATGGTGGGAGCGTTGTTATGCGAGCCCGAGGATCCGTCCTGCGCCGCAGGTGTCATCTTCTTTAATAATGTCGGTTATCTCGGGATGTGCGGACATGGCACAATCGGTCTGGTGGCGACCCTCTCCTTCATGAAACGGATCGAACCCGGCGAGCATCGCATTGAGACTCCGGTGGGCACCGTGAGTGCCGTGCTGCACCCCAACGGTGAAGTCACCGTTAACAACGTCGCGAGCTATCGCCATGCCACGAATGTAGAAGTCGATGTTCCCCGTCACGGGAAGGTCTATGGCGATATCGCATGGGGCGGCAACTGGTTCTTCCTGGTGCGCGGCCACAGCATGAAACTCTCACTCGACAACATCGAAAACCTCACAGAGTTCACTTGGTCGATTCGGAAAGCGCTGCGCGAGCAGGGAATTACCGGTGCAGAGAATCAGGAAATTGACCACATAGAGTTATTCGCTCCGTCTGATTTATCTTTAGTCGACAGCAAGAATTTTGTTCTTTGTCCCGGCAAGGCCTACGATCGTTCGCCATGCGGCACCGGAACGAGCGCCAAGCTGGCCTGTCTTTATGCCGACGGACGACTCCGCGAGGGGCAGGTATGGAAGCAGGAAAGCATCGTCGGCAGCGTCTTCGAGGGTTGGGTCACGGTCCGAGATGGAAAGGTCTATCCCAGCATTAAAGGTTCTGCCTTTGTGAACGCCGAGGCCGAGCTGGTGCTGGATCCGCAGGATCCGTTCTGCATGGGCATTCGAGCTTGATGATGCCGATCTCAGTAAGCGAACTCGCGCAGCACTTCGAAAGGCGATTCGGCAATCGCCCCAGAATCTTCCGTGCGCCCGGACGCGTCAACCTGATCGGCGAGCACACCGACTACAACGACGGCTTCGTCATGCCCGCAGCTGTCGCCTTCTCCACCTATGTAGCGGTTGCACCGCGCTCGGACCGCAAACTCGTGATTCGCTCGGAGGAATTCCCGGGGGATTTTGACTTTGACCTCGAGGAACTTCCCCGGCAACGCACCGGGTCATGGTGCGACTACGTGCTCGGTGTTGCCAGCGTGCTTCAGCAGAAGGGACACAAGCTTCACGGAGCCAACTTGCTGGTGCACGGCGAGGTCCCTATCGGCGCGGGTCTCAGCTCTTCGGCAGCCGTTGAAGTGGCGTCTGCCCTAGCGCTGATGAGCACGAGCGACATCCGACTCCCACTTCCCGATGTTGCCAAGCTTTGCCGACAAGCCGAGAACACCTTCGTGGGAGCCAGAGTTGGAATCATGGATCAGTTCGTGTCCTCGATGGGGAAAGCTGCACACGCTCTTCTTCTCGATTGCCGCTCTCTGGATTTTCAGCTCGTCCCGATTCCCGCAGGTATCGATCTCGTGGTATGCAACACGATGGTCAAGCACGACTTGGCTACCGGCGCCTACAACACTCGCCGGGAAGAATGCGAAGAAGGGGTGCGCTACTTCGCCCGTTGGGATTCGAGTATTCGTGCATTGCGCGACGTGACCGTGAAGGTGCTCGATGAGCGTCTCTCTGATCTTCCCGCAACGATCGGCAAGAGATGCGCCCACGTGATCCGCGAAAACCACCGCACCGTGGATGCGGCTCGAGCTCTAAGGGAAGGTGACCTATCGACGGTAGGGGAATTGATGCGCGAGTCCCACAACAGCCTTCGCGATCTCTATGAAGTCAGTTGCAAGGAACTCGATGTTATGGTCGAGTCTGCCGAAGGTCTGCCCGGCTTCGTCGGCGGACGCATGACCGGAGGCGGCTTCGGCGGATGCACCGTCAATCTTGTGCGCGACGACAATGCACAGGAGTTCGCGAAGCAGATTGCGGAGCGTTATCGAAACTCAACCGGCATCACCCCGCAAGTCTACCTGTGTACCGCGGAAGACGGAGCCGCCGAACTCAGCTAGAGCTGTCGACAGTCGGCGACCATCCCTGCAACTTCACCAACCAGTTCGCCGGTTCGGGTAGAATCGCAAACTTCGGCAGATCACCGCGCACCATCGCGACCTCGTCGCAGCAATGAAATCTCGGACAAGCATGGCAGTCTTTATAGATCTTGTCGGGAAGGTCTTCGCGCTGCGCGGCTGAGAATCCCTGGCCCCCAAAGAAATCCGGTTTACGGGTGAATAGGCAAATGCAGTCCACTCGATGCCGCCTTGCCTCGGCCAGCAGGGCTTTCACCAAGCGTCCGCCACCCCCTTTTCCTTGTGCCCACGGAGCAACGGTAATCGAGCGAATTTCGGCCAAGTGAGTGCCATACAGGTGCAGCGCGCCGCACCCGATGATTCGACCCTCATCCTCGAGGACCACGAAATCTCTCACGTTCTCGCAAATTTCCGGCAGCGTGCGGGGCAGGAGTGTGCCGTCACCCGAGTATCCCGCGATCAACTCATGAATCTGCTGTGCATCCGGCAAGATCGCTTTACGCGTGCGCATGGACCTCCTCTCGAAGAGACGAAATCCTCTTCCTGGCAACGCTGATTGCCTGCCGAACCCGACTTGGCGCGGTGCCACCGGGAACATCGTGGACCGCAAGTACAGACGTGAGCTTCAGTGATTCATAGAAATCCTTGTCGAAAGATGGACTCAGCGATTGCAGTTCCTGCAGCGACAAATCCTGTAGCTCGCATCCCCGCTCAATGCACATCTGCACCGCCTTGCCGATCCGTTCGTGGGCAAGTCTGGAAGGGACGCCCCGCGCGACCAGGTAGGTGGCCGCAGCCCAGGCATTCATGAAACCCGACTGCGCCGCATCATGCATACGCTCGACCACAAATTCCACTGCCTTCATCCATCCCGTCACCAGCGGCAACATTTGCAGCAGCGCGTCGGACGAGTCAAAGAGCGGTTCCTGGGTTTCCTGCAGGTCTTTGTTGTAGGCGAGGGGCAAGCCCTTCAGGGCAACCATCAGAGCGGTAGCATTCCCTAAAATACGACCGCTTTTTCCCCGCACCAGTTCGACCAAATCCGGATTCTTCTTCTGCGGCATCGCGCTACTGCCGGTTGAATAAGCCTCCGGCAAACTCAGAAAGCTGTATTCCTGGGACGAAAACAGGATCATCTCTTCTGCCCAACGGCTCAGATGCGTAGCCAGCAATGACAGTGCGCCGACAAACTCGATCACGAAATCACGATCGCTGGTAGCGTCGATACTATTCCCAGTCGCACCATCGAAGCCAAGACTCTCTGCCATCATGGCGCGATCAAGGGGCAAGGTTGCGCCCGCAACCGCACCTGACCCCAAGGGGCAGAGGTTCAGCCGCTTCCGACAGTCAGCCAGTCGGTCTGCATCTCGCAAAAACATCTCGACATAGGCAAGCAGCCAGTGTCCGAGCAGTACCGGTTCTGCTCGTTGCAGGTGCGTATACGCCGGCATGGCAGCATCCGCGGCCTGCTCCGCCCGGTCCGCCAGCACACTGCACAATTCGGCGAGATCGTGCCGCAATTGATCGATCGACGCACGCACGTAGAGGCGCAGGTCGGTCGCGATCTGTTCATTGCGGCTGCGCCCGCTGTGCAGCTTGTATCCAGTCTCGCCAACCAGCGCGACGAGCTGCTTCTCCACAAAGTGATGAACATCCTCCGCCTCATCATCTTCAAGGAACGCCGGCGCCGAAGCAGCCTTCTCGCCGATTTGTCTCAGCCCCTGCAGAATGCTGATGAGTTCGTCCGACGAAAGAATGCCGGCATCTTTCAGTGCCCGCGCGTGCGCATTGCTGGCCATGAGTTCGCACTTCAGCAGTCGCCGGTCGAAACCGAACGACCGCTGCCAGCGCTCGAAATCAGGATCCAGCGGTTGCCGGAATCTGCCGGACCACATCTTCATCGCGCGACCTCCACGCGCGCGCGCGCCCGCGACCGCGAAGGCAGCCCAAGAATACGAATGAATCCCGCCGCATCTTTCTGATCGTAGCTGTCGTCCATCGTGAACGACGAGAGATCGGTGCGGTACAGCGAGCGCTCCGACTCGCGGCTGACCACGGAAACGTTTCCTTTGTACAACGAGAGCGTGACCGTTCCGGTCATCTCCCTCTGCGTGCTATCGACGAAGGCATCGAGAGCTTCGCGCAGCGGTGTAAACCACAAGCCGAAGTAAACAAGTTCCGCATACTTCAGTCCAACGTGCTGCTTGTAGTGCGCAACCTCGCGCTCCAGGCACAGCGCTTCCAGTTCCCGATGAGCCGCAATCAGGAGAGTGCCGCCCGGTGTCTCGTAGCATCCTCGCGACTTGATTCCCACAAAACGGTTTTCGACCAGGTCGATCCTGCCGATCGCATTCCGCGCCCCAATCTCGTTGAGCAATTCCACCAGCGAAACAGAATCCATCTCCATTCCATTCACTGAGACCGGGATTCCCTGGGCGAATCCGATGCTCACTTGCTCTTCCTTGTCGGGTGCTTCCTGGGGCGAGCGCGTGATCTGCCATGTCGTCGGCAAGGGCGCATTGCCCGCATCTTCCAATTCGCCGCCTTCGTGGCTGATGTGCCAGAGGTTGCGGTCGCGGCTGTGAATCTTCTCACGGCTTGCGGAGACCGCGATTCCGTGCTGCTCGGCGTAATCCAGACAATCCTCCCGCGATTTCAAGGACCACTCCCGCCACGGCGCAATGATCTTCAGTTCGGGTGCGAGCGCCTGGTATGTCAGCTCAAAACGCACCTGGTCGTTGCCCTTTCCAGTGCATCCGTGAGCGACGGCCGTCGCGCCTTCGCGCAAAGCTACCTCAACCTGGTGTTTCGCGATCACTGGACGCGCCAGCGAAGTGCCGAGCAGGTACTTGTGTTCATACACCGCTCCAGCTTTCAAGGCAGGGAACACGTACCCAGTGAGAAATTCCTCACGCAGGTCTTCGACAATCACCTTGCTCGCTCCGGTGGCGTAGGCCTTTTCAACCACGGCCTCGATGTCGTCCCCTTGGCCGACATCGCCCACCATGGCGATGACGTCATAGGAATAATTTTCTTTCAACCATGGAATGATGATTGACGTGTCTAATCCACCGGAATAAGCGAGAACTACTTTCTCAGGCATGAGCGCTCCTTACGGGCAGACGAACCGCGCCGCCCAGCAATAAGTAAAGAATTGATTTTTGAACGTGCAGCCGATTTTCCGCCTGGTCGAAGATGACTGAGTTGTCCGAGTCCATTACCTCATCGGTGACTTCCTCGCCTCGATGCGCCGGAAGACAGTGCATGAACGCCGCATGGGGCGCAGCTTCTGCCATCAGCGCACGGTTTACCTGGTAGGGCCGGAAGATTCCGGCGCGCTCCCTGGCTTCGTGTTCTTGACCCATGCTCGCCCACGCGTCCGTGTAAACAGCGTCCACTCCCTTGGCCGCAACCCGCGACTCTGTGAACAATTCGATTCGCGCTCCCGTCTGGGCTGCGATCTTCCGCGCATCGGCAACGATTTGCGCATTCGGCAAATACCCCTTCGGCGCCGCAACCCGGATCGATGACCCCAGGCACGCGCACGTCAGCAGCAGAGAATGGGCTACGTTATTGCCATCCCCTACATATGCGAGCGTGATATTCCTGAGATCGCCAAACCGCTCCTGCAGCGTGAAGTAATCCGCCAACGCCTGGCACGGGTGCTCCAGGTCGCTCAGGGCGTTGATCACCGGCACCGACGCATATTGAGCCATCCCCGTGATGGTCTCCTGCGCGAATGTCCGCAACACGATCACATCGACCCACCGCTCAAGGTTATGCGCAATGTCGCTCAAGGTCTCGCGTGCATCCAGTCGGCTCTGCGATTGGTCCACGAACATCGCGGTTCCACCGAGGCTGGTCATGCCGGCTTCAAAGGTGAGCCGGGTTCGCAGCGAAGGCTTCTCGAAAAACATCACCATCTGTTTTCCCGCCAGCGACCTCTGAAATACAGACGGGCGTGACTTCATGAGTTCCGCAAGATGCAGCACGGCCTGCACCCCTTGAGGCCCTAGATCGCGAGTAGAAACCAGGTCGGGGCACCAGAACGTGCCGGGAAACGTATTCGGCACTACCGGCATTTTGCTTTGCAATGGACTATTCAAATCTGACTCCCATCCAAGAAATAATTCCTGAGCTCACGCGTAGGTAACTTCTGTCCCACAGTTCAGCTTGGTGAGATAGAACTGTGGAAGCGCATCAGCCTCCGCAGCCGGTAATATCCGCACCCTGCCCACGCCCTGCTTCAATGCCTGCTTACAGGCTTCCAGCTTGGGCAGCATGCCCCCACTGACCACCGACCCCGCCACCATGTCCTGCGCCTGTTTGGTGCTAAGCCACGGAATCACGGTGCCCTCCGCGTCCTTCACCCCGGCCACGTCCGTGAGGAAAATGAGAGCGTTGGCATGGCACGCCCCGGCGCACGCTGCCGCCATCTCGTCGGCATTGACGTTGTAATACTCGCCGTCCGCTCCCAGGGCAAGGGAAGCAAGCACTGGAATTCCTCCCTGCTGCCACAGCGCTTCGATCCAACAGGGTTCCGCAAAGCAAATCTCGCCGACGAAGCCCACATCGTTGCCGCGAACATGCTTGCGCCGGGCCCGGAAGCTCATGCCATCGCCGCCGCAGAATCCGACTGCGGGCATTCCTGCCGCCTGAATGGCTGCGACGAGTTTCTTATTGACCATCCCACCCAGGACCATCAGCGCGACATCGCGGGTTTCCGCATCAGTCACGCGCAACCCTCCGATGAACTCACTCTGTTTGCCCAGTTGCTTCAGAACGCGGGTTAACGCGCTGCCGCCGCCATGAACGACCGCCACGCGATGCCCATCCTGCGCCAGTTCTGCGATGGCACGCGCGCACTTTCGCAGCGTGGCAGCGTCTTCCAAGGCAGCTCCTCCGATTTTGACTATGATCGTCACTGCAGTCCCTCGTCCTCCGCCCAGCCATACATCAAGTTCATGTTCTGCACGGCCTGTCCAGCGGCACCCTTCAGCAAATTGTCGATGCACGAAATCAAAACCAATCGCCGCCCGTCCTCGGCCAGGCAAAATCCCAGATCGCAATAGTTCGTCTGCAACGAAAATTGCACTTGCGGCAGCTTTGGCGTTTGAAACACACGCACCCAGTGTTTGCCGGAGTAGAAATTCCGAAAACACGACTCGACTTCCAGCGGCGTCATGCGCCGGTTGAGGTGTAAATAGATGGTCGACAAGATGCCGCGCGGAATCGGAAGCAGATGCGGCGTGAAAATCAGCTCATCGACGCTGAGCCCAAGCTGTTCGACGATTTCGCCCACGTGCCGGTGACTGAAAACTGAGTATGCGGACAGGTTGTCAGCGACCGATACGAAATGCGTCTTCGACGTCGGTTCCTTGCCCGCTCCAGATACTCCGGACTTCGAGTCTGAGACGATCCCGCGGGTGCGATCGACTACCCCAGCCTTGAGCAGGGGCGCCAAGGCAAGGATCACAGAAGTCGCATAGCAGCCAGGATTGGCTACTAGCGCGGCATTTGCCACCCGATCGCCATTCAATTCCGGCAATCCGTAAACAGCCTTCTCCGTCAGTTCGGCCGCTGTGACTGCGTCCGAATCCTGAAAGTTGTAAATCGCGCGGTGTTGCTCCTGCTTCAATCTCCATGCGCCACTCAGATCAATCACGCGCAGGCCGTGAGAGAGAGCTTCCGGAGCCAGCGAGCGCGAGGCCTCATGCGGCGTCGCAAGGAACAGCAACTCCACTCCATGTTGCTTGATCGTCGGCCAAGAGAACGAGTGCAGCGGATAACCTCCGTTGCCGGAAAGCACTGGAAACACTTCCGCCAGGTCGAGCGCGGCACCCTGGTCGGCGGAGCGCCGAAGCAGGAACGGTTTCTCCAGTCGGGGATGGCGCAAAAGGATCCGCGTCAACTCCAAGCCGGAGTATCCAGTCGCTCCCAAGACAGCGGTTCTGAGCTTTCCAGTCATCCTCTTAATATCTAGCCCAGCATCTCCTCGATCCGGCTCGCCAGTTTCCGGGCATCGTCTCTGTCGGGACAGACAATCAAGATCGTGTCATCCCCAGCAATGGTGCCGACCACCTCGGACCAATCGGCCTCGTCCAGCGCGGCCGCCACAGGTTGCGCGCTACCTACAATGGTCTTGATCACCAGCTGGTTCTGAGCCGATCGAATATCCAGCACAAACTCGCGCACCAGACGCGACACTGGAGGCAGCGCCACGCCCGACCCGGTGTCTCCCTGGGGCAGGGAATATCCGTGCGAAGTCTTGCTCAGATTCAAATCGCGGATGTCTCGCGAGAGAGTCGCCTGTCCGACTTTGAAGCCGCGCTTGCGCAGGAGGCGCTGAAGGTCCTCCTGGCTGGCGATAGATCCGTGTTTCAGTACATCGAGAACAGCTCGTTGTCGCAGTGTTTTATTCATAATGCATAAATATTCATAAGAATGAATAAATATGTTTATATCTTACGGACCTTAGCCCAGATGTCAAGCAAAAAGGCCGGTCGCGGTTGCTTTTCTGCGCCTGACGGCAGGCCATGAAATTTGGGATCGTTCCTCGAAAAACGCGCGGTGAGGGCTATGGCTTGGTAGACTACTTCGCGGTTAGGAAGCGCATCGCATGCGAGTATCGGAGAGCCGATGAACGAGAAGCCCACACTGATGGCGGAGTTGATCGCGGAATTCCTGGGCACTTTTGTGCTGATTCTGTTTGGCACCGGAGTCGTCGCAATGGTCGTCCTGTTTCCCACCAACAACCCTGGTGAGACCGTTCACGGAGGCTTCACAAACATCACGCTGGGCTGGGGACTCGCAGTGACGATGGGAATTTATATCGCTGGAAAAGTGTCAGGAGCTCACCTAAATCCGGCGGTGACCTTGGCGCTCGCCGTTTTCCGCGGCTTCTCGTGGCGGAAGGTGCTCCCCTTCTCCCTCGCCCAGACCGCCGGAGCGTTCGCGGCTGCTGCCCTCGTTTATTGGAATTACCTGCCAGCCTTCCGGCAAACAGATCCACAACTCACACATACTGCCGGGGTCTTCACGACGTTTCCAGCCTTTCCAGCAATTCTTCAGGCGGGCTTCCTGGATCAATTTATCGGCACCGGCTTGTTGCTTCTACTGATCTTCGCAATCACTGACGAGTTCAACATGCCGCCAGGTGCGAATCTTGCGCCC
This sequence comes from uncultured Acidobacteriaceae bacterium, assembly GCA_963722365.1. Classification (GTDB taxonomy): domain Bacteria; phylum Acidobacteriota; class Terriglobia; order Terriglobales; family Acidobacteriaceae; genus Sulfotelmatobacter. Next base: position 624,566 of record CAVRLM010000005.1, on the reverse strand, counting down.
GCGATGATTGGGCTGGTCGTAGTTGCGATCGGCATGAGCTTCGGCGGCATGCACGGTTACGCCATCAATCCCGCGCGAGACTTCGGCCCGAGGCTCTTTACCATGGTTGCAGGGTTCCATAACAATGGCTTGTCTGATGGACTTCGCGTCTGGTGGATTCCTGTCGTTGCGCCACTCTTGGGAGGTCTAGCAGGAGCGGCCCTGTACGACCTTGGCGTCCGGCGATTCCTGCGTCCTTCGTAGTCAGTCTTTTCACGGAACGGATGTTCGAGGAGGTACTGTGCAATACGTTCTAGCCCTGGATCAGGGCACAACCAGCTCTCGGGCTCTTTTATTCGATGAGTGCGGCGCAGTTCGCTCCGTTGCCCAACGCGAATTCGATCAAATCTTTCCTCAGCCCGGATGGGTGGAACACAAGCCGGGGCAGATCGCATCGAGTCAAATTGTAGTGGCAATCGAAGCTTTGGCTAAAGCTGGTGCTAGTGCGCGCGATGTGGCGGCCATTGGCATCGCGAACCAGCGTGAGACCGCAATCGTCTGGAATCGCGAGACCGGTGCTCCTATCTACAACGCGATCGTTTGGCAAGACCGCCGGACCGCTGATTTCTGCGAGCGGCTCAGAAGTGAAGGTCACGGTCCCCTGATCCAGCAGCGAACGGGTCTATTGATAGACTCCTATTTTTCCGCCACCAAAATTTCCTGGATATTGGAAAACGTCTCCGGCGCGCGCGCTCAAGCTGAGGCCGGCAAGCTTGCCTTCGGGACCGTCGATACATGGCTACTCTGGACCCTCACGGGCGGCAAGGTCCACGCCACCGATGCCAGCAATGCTTCGCGCACCATGCTCTTCAATATTCACACTGGCGATTGGGATCGCGAACTTCTCGATCTATTTCAGGTCCCAATCTCGATGATGCCCGAGGTTCGTTCTTCCAGCGAAATTTATAGCACCGAGACTACGGTAAAAGGTCTGGAGAGCATTCCTCTCGCCGGCATCGCGGGCGATCAACAGGCAGCCCTATTTGGTCAGCGTTGCATTCGTCCCGGCCTGACGAAGAATACCTACGGCACCGGGTGCTTCATGTTACAAAACACCGGCCACCGCGCCGTGCCGTCGTCGAACCGCCTGGTCACGACCGTTGCGTGGAAACTAAACAACGCAACCGAGTATGCCCTCGAGGGCAGCGTCTTCGTTGGCGGGGCGGTTGTGCAGTGGCTGCGCGACGGCCTCGGCCTCATTAAACGCTCTGAAGAAGTCGAAGCCCTTGCTAATTCCGTACCTGACAATGGCGGCGTCTATTTCGTTCCCGCTTTCGTCGGACTTGGCGCCCCGCATTGGGATTCTTTCGCGCGCGGATCAGTCTTCGGGCTCACTCGCGGAACCACGGCCGGCCATCTGGCCCGTGCCGCAGTAGAAAGCATCGCGTATCAGGTTGCCGACCTGTTGGATGCCATGCGCCTCGATTCCGGCGATCCCGTGCAGGAACTGCGCGTGGATGGCGGCGCCGCGGCCAACGACAGCCTCATGCAATTTCAATCCGATCTTCTCGGCGTGCCGGTCGTCCGCCCGGCCGTGACCGAAACGACCGCGCTCGGAGCCGCCTACCTCGCAGGCTTGGCCGTCAATTTCTGGAAAACCGATCTGGATGCATCCGTTGCGTCGAAGGATCGGCGCTTCAAGCCGCGGCTGCCCGCGTCACAAGCGCGCCAATTGCGCAACCGTTGGAACGAAGCGGTCTCTCGTTCTAAGAACTGGGAATCCGGTTCCACCGAAAGCTAATGATCTGTGAAAACCCTGTGCCCCTCCGTGTCCTCAGTGGTTCAGAGCTTTCTCAGTCGGCTGATACCAGAACACGCCCCCCTTTGTAATTGCCGGCAGGGTGTAAGTGATCCTGTCTCCCCGGCGCACTCCCCGAATCGCCTGCTGCTCGCCAAGAAACGGCAGAAAGAATCCATCGCCCTCGCCCTGCGACGGAACGCTCACTTCGACCCCGGTCTGCGGAGTCTGAACAGGATTCGATCCACCGCGCAGTCCAGCAAAGTTCGCGAAGAAAACATTCACGTGACCATCCGTCGTGCGGGCGATCGAAGTCGCGACCTGCGTTCCAGCTGTGACCTGCACTGCATTTGCTGCTTGCAGGCTATCAAGAAATTCCCGCTGCGAGTCCGGAGAGGCATGTTCAAAGTCTTTCTCCGACGCGGCGCTATAGGCCCGCCCGGGACATGTCGGGAACCGCACCACATTCTGTGAACTCCCGATCCCGGTCGCGTCTGTACCAGTAATCACGAGTCGGTTCCCCTTGCCCGCGAAGGCCTGCAGGGAATTCTTTTCACCGTCTCCCAGTACACGCACGTCCGGCAAGACCAGGGTCTTCCCTTGAAAGTCTGCCAAGGTCCGCGGGGTCACGATTTGAAACTCAAGATGCTTCTGCATCAGCAGAATCAATATGCCCCGGTACGATGCGATGAAATCCTCGGCATAGAAATTCCGCGTGTCCGGCGAAAAGTACACGCCAATCGGATCAATCGGTGCCCGCGGTAAATAAAATGTCTTCTCGTGCGCTTTGATCCACGAAAAGATCTTCGTCCGCGTCGGCAAATCGTTCGACCCGGCCATCGAATGCCCCGGCGCATCCCAGAAATTCGCACCCACCATGACTTGTGACATCGCCAGGTTCATCATCGGCTCGGGCGCAGCCACTTTCTTGTCGCCATCCCACGAGTAATTCAGAATCCAGGTGGCCTTCCCCTGCGCGAAGGCGCGAAAGGAATGCATTCCCACCTGGTACCGGAACCAGTCCAGCGGCTTGCGTCCCGATGCCATGTGATCGCCGCTGCCAAACTCATATTCGTGCGCAATCGCATCCACCACCGGATACAGGCTGTAAACATCCGCCCCCACGCGCACTGCTTCTTCTTCAATGCCAGGATAGATCTCCGGAATCGTCTTGATCTTCGGATTGACCGCCTTCGCCGTCCGGTCAATCTCACTCAGGAAGTCCGTGAATGTCTGAATCCGAAACTCTACCCACTTGCGAAACCCTGGGTCCGAAAAATCCCCGATCTTCACGTCGCGCTTCGCATCCAACCCGGTCTGCTGCTTGAATGCCGCCACCGTGTAGTCATCAAAACTGGCCCAGGTATTTTCCCATCCGTCGAAATGAGTCATCCAATAGGGAATATCAATGTAGATCCCATCGATTCCGGTCGCCGCAATCTGCCGCACGCGCTCCATATAAATCTTGCGCCATTCCGTCGCATACGGGCTCACCCAGACGTCTTCATCGCCCTTCGCAATCCAGAACGCGGTGCCGCCTCCAAAGATCGCCGGCTCCCCCGTCACCTTGCGCTGCAACCAGTCCGGATGATCCTTGGCCAGCGTGTGCGGCACCTGATCTCCGTGCGCGGTGATGCATTCCGTGCCGGCGATATAGACGAACGCGTAGTTGCCCACCTGGTGCGCTGCTTCGGCCACCTCGCGGATGGCCTTCAGCTTCTCCTCGGGATGGAGGAAGCTCTCGTATCGTCCGGGAATATCGTTGTCCACTTCAATCCCGAACACGCCACTGGCCTGTGCTTTTCGGGCGATCTGCAGTCGCATCCCCGCCCTTGAGCCCATATGCTCCGATGCGAACGTAGTTTGTCCAATCCTGTTTTTCGGAATCGGGCGAAGCCTGAAGTCCCAATGCGAACAGCACAACGAAAATTGCAAACCACTTTGTATGTTTCATGCCCATCCTTAAGAGATTCGTCTCGACCACTGAAGCTGCTTCACTCGCCGACCGGCATCCCGCCCGTCACATCTTCCTGTCCGAGTCCAACTGTCGATCGCAGCGTCAAACTTCCATCCTCATTCACCTTCTGCGCGCACGCCCAGCGCACCGGATATCGCTGTCCCTTAACTTCAATCTCCGCCTTAAGCCGTAGTCCTTTCCAACTCGTGCCTTTGGGTAGCGCGAACTTTGCCTGCCGCACTTTCCCCGGCAGCGGATATCCTGCGTCGAGGCTTCCTGCAACGTTTACTTTCCCGTCGGCGCTCACTACCGTCACACGCAGCACGCCCGGCACCCCCGCGATCCCGTCGTTCACAAAACCGATAATCAGTCCTGGATATCCCCCCTCTTCATAGGTCCATACCCACGAGGGACGCACACGGTATCCAATCCGACGCGCCAGTCCGTCAATCGCGTCGGGATATTGGTGGTAGTAATTCAGAATGCGGTCGGCCTGAATCCGGTGCCAGTTCCACAGCGAGAAGTAGCACGCCCCGGCGTCCTCCGCATGTTGTGCAACGTTGTCGGTATAAGGGACGCCCTCGTCCAGCTTCAGGCTCTTCGGCGAGCCATCCGACATCCCAACTTCTATCGATACGCCAGTCCACGGTGGACGGTTGCTTAATTCTTCAATCTGCTCGTTCTCGATAAAGATCGTGTCCGTCCGAAGCCAGTTGCAACTCCGCACAGTGCGCTCCAGCAGCTCGGAGTTGCCCACCTTGCTGAAGTCCGGCTGGGTGTTCGTGAGCCATCGGAGTCTTCTTCCACCGCTCCAACTGATACTGAAACATGTTTACAAACGTGTTCTCCGCAGTTACCGCATCGGGAAACGGATTCGTTTCAAAAGGCCAGGTATGACCCTCGCCCCAGAATCCATACATGAACGTGTCGACATACTCGACGTCTGGATGGCCATCGTAAGCATCCGCCAGCAAGTCCACCAGCTCCCGAAACGCCGACTGAAACGCAGGATCGAATCGTAGCGCGGCTCGTAGCGCGTGCGTTTCAGCCAGTCGCCCAGCTTGACCATCGGGATTTTGTCGCGCAGAAACTCAGGCAGCGGAGAATCCGGAATGTCCGGATTACTCATCATCACGCGGAACCCGATCCGCTTCCGATACCTCCGCGCCAGCTCAAACGTCAGCTTCCAGTGCTCGCAAAGATCGAGCTTCCCCGGTCGCTGCTGCACGTCCTTCCAGTTGACGCGCAGATACAACTTCGTTCCTAGCGGCAGCTTCACAAGGTTCTCGATGGACTGCGCCAGCTCTCGCCATCCTTGCGTCCCGGTCCAACCTCGTCACAAACATAGGTGATCAGCCCCATCCCGTAGTTCGGCACAACTTCGCGGGAAGGCGTCAGCGCCATGACTACGTTCCAACTGGGATACTCGTCCGCAGAGAACGGTCCCTGGTAAAGCCGGTCGGATACAGGCGGTCCCGCCGCCGAAGTCGTACTTGTCAAAATTGTGAGGGGGAACATGTGCCAGCAGGGAATCGCTGCGAAAGCCAGCGGCCAGCGTGAGAGCCCCGCCCGCCTTCAGGAAAGATCTTCGTTGCATTTTCAGCCCCTCGAATCGGGCGTGACTAGGGAAGGAAACAGGCCCGACCCCGCCTATGCGAGATCAGGCCAGTGAGAGTGGCTGTATCAGAACTGAAACCGCGCTCCGAACTGCATTCTGCGGAAGTTGTTGGTGGTGGAGGTCACGCTGCACCGAAGCTGCCATCTCCCGACCCAATTCCGGAAATGCAAAGCGCTGATGGTTGAAGGCGTTGAACATTTCGGCGCGCACCTGGAGCTCATATCTTCATGGACCTTGAATTCCTTGGAGAGTGAGATATCGAAGTTGCGAATCCCGTCCCCCCGCAGATTCGAGAAGTGCCGCGGCGCGTTGCCCGCAATGTTGTCGCCCGGATCGCCAAAGCAATCCTGATTCAAGTAAGGCTGCCTCCCGTCTTGGCCGCTTCCCGGTAACTGATGCCGGTCGTAAGCTGCGAGCAGATCACGTTCGGTCGCTGGTTGCCGTCCGCGAGCAGTCCCGCGCTGTCGATGAATAGCCAATGGTTGTCCGGATTGCAGGTGAAAAAGCTGTATCAGTGACCAGCCGCCCACGATCGCATCCAGCACAGCCGTTCATGTCGCCGCCAATCCAGCGCCCGCGCCCGAAGGGAAGATCAATAATGATCGCCGCCGTGAGCCGGTGGGTAGCATCGTTGGAACTGATTCCGTGCTCGGCTCTCAGATTGTCGAGCACTTGCGGATTGTCTAAGCCTAGATTGCCAATCCAGGCATTGCGGCCAGCGGAGGAATCGTCCGTCGCCTTCGAGAGGTGTAGTTCCCTTCGAAGCTGATGTAGTGGCTGGCCCGCTTCTGAAAGCGAACTTGCAGCGAGTTGTACCACGAGTTTGCAATCAGCTTCGGCAGACCCTCGAAGTCTGCCGTCAAACTGCGGATACGGCCGCAACAGGTTGACTGTGCGGGATCGTGGGGTCGATGTACCGGGAATCCACCACGTCCGCCGCGTTGAAAGATCGGCGTAGGCGGGACAATACGACGCCGGCAGCACGCCACCGTCGTAAAGAAGCACTGGAACAGGATTGGGACTCTGTTGATTCAGGTAGTCCGTACACGCGGTGCTGTTGGGGTCGTGCGATTGGGTTTGATTGTCGCAACCAGCTGGTTGCGCGCGGTGTCGAGAGAGGAAGTTGCGATCGCGCGTGGAAATTCCGCCGGCTCCCGCCCACGGCAAGATGCGTGCTGCGGTTGGCGGAGTAGTCGACGCCAATCACGATCTGTCCCGGCAGCAGGTGCTGCACGCCAAGGTTCCACTGGTAGATCTCGGCATTGCGCGCCGTCCCTGTGTCCAGGTCGCTCGCGTTCCCGAATCCCCACTGCGCCAGCGTCCCGTACTTCGTTCCCTGCGGCGGCGCGAGGCCGGCCGGGAAGCGGATTGCTGAGCGAGTCGCGTACTGGGTTTGGTAATTGTCCTTGGTGAAGTACATGTTGGCCAGACTTCTGGAAAGCGGGACCCGCATACTGGAAGTTGGTGGCCACGTTCATCCCGTAGAAGATTCCGGCGCCGCCGCGCAGCACCGTATTGGACGCCAGTTGATAGGCGAATCCGAAACGCGGCGCAAAGTTGTTGCGGTCCACCGAGAGTTGCGGTGGCCGGAAGTCGGGAAGACGGTGGTTCCCATGTATCGTTCCCAATCTGCCCGAACTCGGGGAACTGGTCGCATCGATTCACCGGAATGGTGATCCCGGTTGCTCGCTGTGAAATCGCTGAACTGTAGCCGGTTGTAACGCTCGGAGTACGGCGTGCTCCACTCGTAGCGCAGACCCAGATTTAGGGTCAGCTTGGGCGTGACCTTCCAGTCATCCTGCACGAAGAAGGCAGTCTCTTTCGATTTGTCGGCTACCGCCGGAACGATGTGATAGTGCACGCGTCCGCTGCGGCAAACCCGGTCAGGATCGTCGCGAACGGGTTGCCTTGGCGGGGTATCTGGTCGTCTCCCGAGCCCGCTGGTTTGGTTGCTGAGGTGGTCACATCGCGCGAGAAGTTAAATGTTCCGGTGGGATAGTCCGGTTGCCAGAAGTTGTTGAAGAATATCCGCTGCTCGCCCCCGAACTTGATCGAATGCGGCCTTTCACCCATTGCAGGATCGACGAGTAACTGTACAGAGTGTGGGCAAAGTGCGGTGTCCACGCAGCACTGGGTAAAGATCGAGAGGAAGCCGAGTCCCGACATTGATGCTGCGGGACTCGCGTCAAGTCCGTTCTGCTCGCAAGATCGACGGCAAGCCCACATCACTCAGGGTCGGATAATTGTTGGTCTGGCCGGGTGCACGTACCCGGTCCACGCTGAATCGGTTCGTCCAGAGCGCGGTCGGTGTAACCGACCAGTTGTATTCCAGGCTTCCGTTCTGCACATTCGTCGTGTAGATCGATGCCATCGCCGAAGTCTCCACTGCCAATCACGGTCGGCGCTGTGAGATATGTCGTGATGGCGGCTGTAGCGGCCGCCGATCTCTGGCTTGGCGTGAATCTGGTGGTCGATCTTCGACGTCGAACTGCCAGCCTGGGTCGTTGGATCACCATGACCGTGCGGAAATTCGGATCGGGATAGGCGCGCACCGGCGACGTTGGCGTGCGGGTACAGATTGAGAATCGCCTGGCCGATGGGATCGATCTTGGCGGCCGGAATCTTGTTGAGCACCCCCCCGTCCTGGAATTGGGTGCCGGGTGCAGGACTGGTCGCCCGAGGTTCGCAATGACGCACGTCGAGGGATCGAAGATTCCGCCGGGCGTGCTGTCGAGAGCTCTGTGAGAAGTCCCCTGCGCGCTCCAGGTCCGTCGGCACCACTCCTTCAATGTTGATCGGATCCTGCTGGCGAATCTTTTCAAAATCCACAAAGAAGAAGGTCTTGTTCTTGCTGGATCGGGCCGCCCAGCGAAAATCCGTACTGATCGCGCAAGTGATCCGGCTTGGGCGCCGCTGTTGAAGTAGTCGCGCGCATCGAATGCCGAACGTTGCCCGTACCACCATCCGCTGCCGTGGAACTGGTTTGTACCCTGCTTCAATCACCATGTTCACGACGGTCCCGCCATTGTTGCCGAACTCCGCCGAGAAACTGTTGTTCTGGACCTTGAATTCCTGCACGATCTCCACCGAGGGCTGGTAGTAGACGTTCGAGTTGCCGCCCTCGCCCTGCTCCGGCGCGCTGAGCGGGCTGCCGTCGAGGCTCACCTGGGCGGTGGCGTTGCGCTGGCCGTTGGAGACGAAGTTGGTGCCGGATGGATAGTTGTCGTTGATTCCGGATCCGGTAGTCTCCGTCACTCCGCCCGCCAGAAACACCAGTCCGAACATGCTGCGGTTGTACAGAGGGATATCGCGCACATATTCGTTGGTGATATCCGTGCCGATGGCGGCGCTTTCCGTGTCCAGCAGGGGCGCAGCCTGCGTCACTTCGACCGTCGTAATGACGCCAAGGGGATGCAACTCAAAATCAATCGAGGTCTGTTGGTCGACCTGCAACACCACGTTCTTTTGTTCAGCCACTCGGAAGCCGGCTGCCTCCGTCCTGATCGTGTACACCGCTGGCCGAAGTCCCGTGAGAATGTAGAAACCATGGTCGTCGCTGTGCGCCGTTCCCGCGATCCCAGTCGCGTCATTCGTGATCGTGACCGTCGCCCCGGGGATCATCGCGCCCGATTGGTCCTTGACCACACCTCGAACCTGGGCCGTGTAACTTGCTTGCCCCAGAACGAGGGCCGCGGACACTAGTAATAAGGTCACGGCACCGGCAAAGGAACGCAAACTGCGACGCTCGACACGCATGGTAGCCTCCCCGCGAACAGGTTTCATATTATTACGAGTTAAAACTATTACTTTCGTTTATGATGAAAGTCAAGTCAAATCGCAGCAAAGTTAAACGTACATGGACGTTTCGCCGCCCAGCCCTGTCACCTTTGGCTTCAATCGGCGTTCCAAGGAACCTACAGATGCCACGCTTCCTTTTCGGCTGTTCTGTCATCCTCTTTGCAGCTCTTTATCCTGCGACGGCCAAGCCAGCTGCATCAAACCAAGACAGTTTCACTCTTTCGAACCACGAAATCTCCGCGACGTGGTCTCTCCGTGGTGGATCGTTGCGCTGGCAGAGCCTGACGAATCATTACACGGGCGCACAGTTGTCTCTAGATGAAAGTGTGTTTGTGTTGTTACCTAAGGAGGGGCCCGCCCTACATTCGGCGGACTTCAAAATTGTGGAGCCGCCTCTCCAACGGGATATTCCGGCGGTACCCACGCTCGCAAGAGCTGCCGATCGATTGCCCGGACGGGAAGTGCGTATCGAACTCGAAGATTCCTCCGCGCAGATTCGAGTCCTCTGGAAAGCAATCCTCCGTGAGGACGCCAACTACGTCCGCCAGGAGATTACGATTCGCGCACTGAACCAACCGCTCCCCCTGGCCGAGATCGCACTGATTGACGCGGTTGTGCCCGGCGCTGCCGTCTCTGGCAGCGTGAAGGGATCGCCCGTCACTGCGGGTACGTGGTTCTTCGGCTTCGAGCATCCCTTGTCCGACTGTCGTGTTCGCGCCGATCGGGCCACCTGCTGGCTTTCGCGTGAGCTTCCCTTGCAAGCCGGACAAAGCGTGACCTACTCATCGGTCGTTGGGGTGGCCCATCCCACGCAATTGCGCCGCGACTTCCTGCGCTATGTGGAGCTGGAGCGTGCTCATCCTTACCGAACGTTCCTGCATTACAACTCGTGGTACGACCTGGGATTTTTCGACCGTTACAACGAGCAGAGTGCCGTCGATGTGGTTCAGCGTTTCGGCGAGGAGCTCACGAAGAAGCGCGGTGTCAAGCTGGACAGCTTTCTCTATGACGATGGCTGGGATGATCCGGCCACTCTTTGGAAATTCAATCCCGGTTTCCCTGAGGGCCTGACCAAGGTTTCGCAAACTGCCGCTGCTTATGGCGCAGCGCCCGGCATCTGGCTCTCGCCATGGGGTGGCTATGACGGGCCGAAAGAGCAGCGCCTCGCTTCCGCCCGCGCGCAAGGATTCGAAATCAATGAAGGGGGATTTGCCCTGTCAGGCCCGAAGTACTATCGCTACTTCCGAGACACTTGCCTCGACCTGATCGCAAAATATGGCGTGAATCAATTCAAGTTCGATGGCACCGGCAATGCGAATCAGGTCATCCAGGGCAGTGAGTTCGACAGCGACTTCGACGCAGCCATTCATCTGATTGGTGAGTTGCGCGCCAGGAAACCAGATCTCTACGTCAACCTGACCACGGGCACGTACCCGTCACCCTACTGGCTCTTCTATGCGGATTCCATCTGGCGTGGCGGAGAAGACCACAGTTTCGCCGGCGTGGGATCGAACCGCCAGCGCTGGATTACCTATCGCGACTCGCAGATCTATCGCTGGGTCGTCGAAGAGGGCCCACTGTTCCCCATGAACTCGCTCATGCTCCATGGGATGATCTACGCGCGTTACGCCCAGCGTCTGGGCGATGATCCTAATCATGATTTTGCTGACGAAGTGCACTCGTACTTCGGCACAGGAACGCAGTTGCAGGAGATGTACATCACGCCCACGTTGCTCTCCAGTGACGACTGGGACGTGCTGGCGGAAACCGCAAAGTGGTCGCGTGAAAACGCGCAGACGCTTAAAGACTCCCACTGGATCGGAGGCGATCCCGCCCGCCTCGAAGTCTACGGCTGGGCGTCATGGTCGAAAGAGAAGGCGATCGTAACGCTGCGCAATCCCAGCGACAAGCCACAGGATTTCACCGCGCCCCCAGCGACTCTGCTGGAACTGCCCGCCGGATCCGCGCGCAACTATGCCGCCCGCCAGCCATGGAAGAGTGACGGAGCTAAGCCGGTAATTACCATTCATGCGCAAGAGGCGCATACGTTTCACTTGCAGCCCTTCCAAGTGCTAACGCTGGACCTGACGCCGTTGCCCTAGCAGCGTGCGACGACTGCCTCATGTGAGAGAGAATGATTGAGTAGAGAAGTTTGTGTGGGGGCAGCCGCCCCTTCGACAAGCTCAGGGCAGGCTATCGGTTGTCCGCCGGGCGTCAGCTGGCGACCTGTCCGAATGATGAATGAGTGTGGGTCAGTATGAAAGCTGCTCTCTTAGTCTCGCCGCAACCGGTTTCACAACGCCCCCTCCAAATCACTGACGTCGCAGACCCGCGAGTCCGGTCCGGTCATGTTCTGCTGCGCGTCCGCGCATGCGGCGTGTGTCGCACCGACCTTCACATCGTCGAAGGAGAGTTGCCGCCAAAACAGTTGAGAATGATCCCGGGGCATCAGATCGTGGGCGAGGTCGTCGACGGTGCTACGGCAGAGATTCCTCTCGGCGCGCGCATTGGCGTTTCATGGCTTGGCGGTACGGATGGCACCTGCCCCTACTGCAAAAAGGGCATGGAGAACCTATGCGACTCTCCAACCTTCACCGGCTACACCGTCGCGGGTGGATATGCAGAATACGCATTCGCGCGCACTGATTTTGTTTTTCCCTTGCCTGCTACGCTTGACGACCTGCATGCCGCGCCACTTCTATGCGCTGGCATCATTGGCTTTCGCAGCCTGCGTGTGGCGGGCGTGGAACCGGGCGAGCGCGTCGGATTATTTGGATTTGGCGCATCAGCTCATCTCGCGATCGATGTATTGCGCGCGTGGAAGTGTGAGGTCTACGTTTCCACGCGAGGGAAGTCGCACCGCGAACTGGCCGCATCGCTGGGCGCGACCTGGGTAGGAAATGAAACCGAGAAACCGCTCGTGGAGCTCGATCGCGCCGTCACGTTCGCTCCCAGTGGAGATGTAGTGATCGCCGCGCTGAGCAGCTTGCGCAAGGGAGGCGTGGTGGCAATCAACGCGATTCACCTCGATCGAATTCCTCAGTTTGATTACGACACGTTGCTCTGGGGAGAGCGCCAGCTGCGCAGTGTGGCGAACATGACTCGCGCCGATGCGCGTGACTTCCTGGCGTTGGCCGCGCAGATTGGCATGAAGCCTAGAGTGACTGTGTTCTCGCTTGACCAGGCGAACGAGGCCCTGATGGCAGTTAAGAACGATGCGGTGGATGGGGCTGCCGTGATCGTGCCCTAAGCAGAATTTGTGGGCAAGGCACTGCGTTCAAAGGGGATACTGGAGATTTGCAAAGTGTTCCTATAGGAACACTTTTATTACAAATGTGTACGTACAAAAATATATGAAGTGGCTTGATTTCAATCGGGTACGGATGGTGCGGTGGCGAAACCACCTATGACGGCATTGCTGTTACACCCTGCGAGGGCGGGACGCCCCTTCGACAAGCTCAGGGCACGCTCCCGCGACACCCGGCGGGACGCCAGCGCTACTTTTCGACGTTACTTTGCCAGGGCGAATGCGGTGATGAATAGGACGCAGAACGCTATCGCATGGGTTAGTTCATTCCAGCCAAGCTTGCGAACGACCAGCGGAGTCGGGCCCTGGATGAAGTAATACCATCCGCGGAACAAGAGCGGAGAGAAGGCGATGGAGGCGATGGCGGGGATGATGCCGGTGAGGCAAGCAAGCGTAAGCAGCACTGTCATGGCCAGCTGTCCGGCGGCGAAGGCCCAGCCGCGCCTGAGCTTCGGACCAAAGCCTTCGATCCGGGCGGCGTGAATTCTGAGTTGAACGTAGTGAATCTGGTCGCCGGCGAAGATCAGGTTCGCCATCCAGATCATCAACGCTGTGGCACCAAACTTTCCTGTGATCACGTAATAGGCGGCCGGGCCTGACGCGGTCAATCCGATGGTGCCGACAATTTCGGAGAGCATGCGGGTGCTGCGTCCGAGTTTCTTGAGCAAGGCTTGTGCGACGAAGGCAGCACCTGCAGCGGCGCCGAGGAGCCACAGATAAGGATTGTGCCCCGCCCACAGCAGCGTGCCGAGAGCCAGTGCAGCGATTATGACGAGGCCTGCGATGACCATGGCAACTGTGCGGCGTTCGTCTTTGCTCTGAGCGCGCATCGCGGCTGTGCCCAGGAGGCTTTCGACGGGAGTTCTCAGCCAGAACAGGGCGAGCGTGGCCGCGAGCAAGAGAATAAGGGGGAGGACGTGACTGCTCTCACGAAAAGCGACGCCTGCGCCGGTGACCATGGGGACGAGGAGCAGTCCCCATGCGCCGTGTTCGCGCGGGAGGATCGGGGCGTGGCGACGTTCGCGGCGGGCTTTCTCAGTGGCGAGGTCCTGGCGCGAACCGAGAGTTGCGTTGGATTCATTCAGGCTCAGGTCGAAAGTGTTTGTGTGTAGCAAGTGACGGTACCTCAGGGGCTAAAACCAGTTCGATTTGGCGTGCTTGACGCGGCGCTAAAGCGCCGCTCTTCCACAAACGCGCTTGCCTTCTCAATTCAGCTTTCAGCGGCACGGCTGAAGCCGTGCCCTTCCAGAAAACTTCATCGCCAGCCGGCCATGTGGATATGTTGCATGCCTTTTACGGCGCGCATGTATTGGGCGCGCTCGAAGGCTCCGGGATCGGGGCAACGGATCTGGCTCATGCTGCCTTGCATTTGAGCAACGGATTCGTATTCGTGCTCTTCCATCCACTCGCGCAGTTCGCGCTCGACGTGACGCAGGTGATTGACGCCGTGACGCATCAAAGACGAGCACATCATGGTGACATTGGCACCGACCATGAGCAGCTTCACGACGTCTTCCGCGTTGTGGACGCCGCCAGTGGCGGCCAATCCGGCTTTCACGCGGCCAAACAAGATTCCGATCCAGGTCAGCGGGAGGCGGAGAGCTTGCGGCGTGCTTAGCAAAACGTTAGGGCGAATTTCCAATTCTTCCAAATCAATATCCGGCTGATAGAAGCGGTTGAAGAGCACCAGCGCATCTGCTCCAGCTTCATCCAGGCGATGCGCCATGTTCGAGAGGTTGCTGAAGAACGGGCTGAGCTTGATCGCCACTGGAATCGTGACTGTGGACTTTACCGCACGCAGAATATCGAAATAGGTCTTTTCAATGTCTGCCGCGCTTAGCTTTGGATCGGTGGGGATGTAATAAACATTGCACTCGATAGCGTCGGCGCCGGCGCGTTCGATCTGGCCGGCAAACTTAGTCCATCCACCCAGCGTTGAGCTATTGAGGCTGGCGATGATGGGGATTTTCACCGAGGCCTTGGCCTTGCGAATGTGATCGAGATATCCCTCGGGGCCGGTGTGGAACTCGCTGGCCTGAGGAAAGTAAGTGAGCGACTCGGCGAAGCTTTCGGTGCCGGCGGCGAGGTGGTAGTTCAGGTCGGCTTCTTCCTGGCGCAACTGCTCTTCAAATAGAGAGTAGAGGACGACGGCGGAAGCGCCAGCGTCTTCGAGGCGGCAGATGCCGTCGATATCGCGCGAGAGCGGCGAGGCTGAGACCACGAGCGGCGAGTGCAGCTTCAGGCCCAGATAATTCGTTTTCAGATCAACCATGACTTCCTCCTCGCGCCTAGCGCGTCGCTCCTGTTGGAACCGGCTTCTCGGCACCCGGCGCTGGTTTTTCGGGAGCATCCTTGGCAGCCGGGGCTTCCGTCTTGCGGCTGGCCATGTATTCGTACATGCGATAACGAGTTTCCACGTCGTGTTGCGCCATTGCCCACAACCGCTTGGCGTCTTCGGGCTTGCTCTTGGTGAGCATCTTGAAGCGCGTCTGTTGCAACAGGTAGTCCTGCACTTTGCGAGTGGGAGCGCGCGAATCGAGCGCCAGAGGATTTTCGCCAGCTGCACCACGCTCGGGGCTGTAGCGATACAGCAGCCACTGACCCGATTCGACCGCGACCTTTTGATCGGTCATGGCCGTGGTCATGTCTATGCCGTGAGCAATGCAGTGCGAGTAGGCAATGATAATGCTCGGCCCGTCGTAGGCTTCCGCTTCCAGGAAAGCCTTGAGGGTGTGCTCATCTTTCGCGCCCATCGCGACACTGGCGACATAAACATTGCCGTAGGTCATGGCCATAAGTCCGAGATCTTTTTTCGGACCGGGCTTGCCGCCTGCCGCAAATTTGGCGACTGCGCCACGAGGCGTCGACTTCGAAGCCTGTCCACCGGTATTTGAATAGACCTCGGTATCGAGTACGAGCACGTTCACATTTCGGCCACTAGCCAGCACATGATCGAGGCCGCCGTAACCGATGTCATACGCCCAACCGTCGCCACCCACGATCCATACGCTCTTTTTGACGAGCATGTCGACGACGGAGAGAAGTTGGCGAGCGTCGGCTGAGTTGAGCGTCGCCAGCTTTTCTTTCAGAAGGTCAACACGCTGGCGCTGTTCGTAGATGTCTGACTCGTCTTTCTGTCTCGCGGTCAGGATAGCGGTGACAAGATCTTCGCCAACGCTTCCCGCGACCCGGCGTAGCAACTCGTGCGCAAATTCAGTCTGCTTGTCGATGGAGACGCGGAATCCGAGTCCGAATTCAGCGTTGTCTTCGAATAGCGAGTTGGACCAGGCGGGCCCGCGTCCGTCCGCGTTCTTAGCCCAGGGGGTTGTCGGCAAGTTGCCGCCGTAAATTGAGGAGCATCCCGTCGCGTTCGCGACGATCGCCCGATCACCAAAGAGCTGCGAAACCAGCTTCAGATACGGAGTCTCGCCGCATCCTGAGCAGGCTCCAGAGAATTCGAACAACGGCTCCTGTACCTGCTGCTGGCGGATTGTTCCGGGCTTGATCTTTCGGCGGTCAAGTTCGGGCAGCTTCAGGAAGAAATCCCAGTTCTCGCTCTCGGGAGCGCGCAGCGGAGGTTGCGGCACCATGTTGATGGCCTTCAGCCGGACTTCGCTCTTGTTCTTCACCGGGCAAACATCGGCGCAGACGCCGCATCCGGTGCAATCTTCGGGAGCGACCTGGATCGTGTACTTCATTCCGGCCCACTCTTTGTCGCGCGCATCGCAGGCCTTGAAGGTTGCGGGCGCCCCCGCCAGTTCCTTGCTGTCATAGACCTTGATGCGGATGACGGCGTGCGGGCAAACCATGGCGCACTTGCCGCACTGGATGCAGATCTTCGAATCCCACGCAGGAATTTCGAGTGCCAGGTTTCGTTTCTCCCACTTTGCGGTGCCCGTGGGGAAGGTTCCGTCGCAGGAGAAGGCGCTGACGGGAAGTTCGTCGCCGCGACCCGCGTAGATTGTGCCCAGCACGTCGTGCTCGAATTTCGGAGCTCCCGGAAAGGCGGCTGGTATTTCCGTCTTGCTGGTGACCGCGTCGGGAATCTTGACTTCGAACAGGTGCGCCAGCGTCGCGTCGACGGCCTGCATGTTTTTCTGCACGACGTCTTCACCCTTGCGGCCGTAGGTGTGGCGAATGGATTCGCGGATGGCTTCGATCGCTTCGTCGCGCGGCAGAACCTTCGAGATCGCGAAGAAGCAGACCTGCATGATGGTGTTGGTGCGCGAACCCATGCCCGCGTCCTGCGCGACCTGATAAGCGTCGATTGCGTACAGCTTCGCTTTCTTGGCGATCAGTTGGGTCTGCACTTCGCGGGGCAGGTGATCCCAGACTTCATCTTTTCCAAAGGGACTGTTGACCAGGAAAACTCCGCCCGGTACCAACGAACTCAGCATGTCGTAGCGCTCGAGGAAGATCCATTGATGGCAAGCAATGAAGTTCGCTTTGGAAACAAGATAGCTGGAGTGAATCGGTTGCGGTCCGAAGCGCAAGTGCGAAACGGTCATCGCGCCCGACTTCTTCGAGTCGTAAACAAAGTAGCCTTGCCCGTAGTTCTCGGTGTTCTCGCCGATAATCTTGATGGAATTCTTGTTGGCGCCTACCGTGCCATCGGCGCCCAGTCCGTAGAACAAGGCGCGAACTACGCTGTCGGGTTCGGTGGAGAATGCGGCATCGTAATCGAGGCTGGTGTGGTTGACGTCGTCCTGAATGCCGATGGTGAAGTGATCCTTGGGCGTGCTCTGCTTCAGATTGTCGTACACGGCCTTGACCATTGCCGGAGTGAATTCCTTGGAGGACAAGCCGTAGCGTCCACCGACCACGCCGGGAGCCGTTCTCACGCGTCCATAACCAAGTTTTAGACCTTCGTGCAGAGCGTTGACGACGTCAAGGTACAGAGGCTCGCCGATTGCGCCGGACTCCTTGGTGCGATCGAGAACGGAAATCTGGCGAACACTGGCGGGGAGGGCCTCCATGAACGACTTCACGCAGAACGGGCGATACAGGCGAACTTTCAGCAACCCGACTTTCTCACCGCGCGCTGTCAGATATTCGACCGTCTCATGCGCGGCTTCTGCGCCCGAGCCCATCATGACGATCACGCGCTCGGCGTCGGGAGCGCCGACGTAGTCAAACAGGTGATAGGAGCGACCGACGATTTCGGCAAACTTGTTCATCGTGGCCTGAACCTTGGCCGGCGCCGCATCGTAATAAGCATTCGCAGACTCGCGAATCTGGAAGAAGACGTCGGGATTCTGCGCCGTGCCGCGCAGCACCGGATGGTCGGGGGAGAGCGCGCGCTGGCGATGCTCGATGATGCGATCCATGTTCAGCATGGAGCGCATGTCGTCTTCGTTGAGCATTTCAATCTTGTTGACTTCATGCGAGGTACGGAAGCCGTCGAAAAAATGCAAGAAGGGAATGCGCGTCTCAAGCGACGCGGCGTGGGCGATCAGCGCCAGGTCCATCGCTTCCTGCACGGAGTTGGAGCAGAGCATGGCCCATCCAGTAGCGCGGCAGAACATTACGTCGGAATGGTCGCCAAAAATCGAAAGCGCATGCGTGGCCAAGGTGCGGGCCGTCACGTGAAAAGTGCAGGGCGTTAACTCTCCGGCAATCTTGTTCATGTTGGGGATCATCAGCAGCAATCCCTGGGACGCGGTGAAGGTGGTCGAAAGCGATCCGGTCTGCAGGGCGCCGTGGACGGCTCCGGCGGCACCGCCTTCGCTTTGCATTTCGACGACATGGGGCACGCTGCCCCAGGCGTTGGGAATGTTTTCCGATGCCCATTGGTCCGACCACTCGCCCATCGGAGACGAAGGCGTGATCGGGTAGATGGCGATCACCTCGCTGGCGCGGTATGCGACATTGGCGACGGCCTCGTTGGCGTCCATGGTCTTGAATTTGCGCTTCATTGACATCCCCCAATCCGATCGTAAAGATGGCGGCCACGGGCGTGACCGGAACCACGTTTTAAGGATGAGGCACTGAGGCTGTCGATGTCGGGACGTAGGTTCACAGAGGGGTGTGATTGGAATCACAATTCTGCCAAGAAGGGAATTCGGCCTGCGCGAAAATATCCTTTAAGTGGCTTCTATTCTTTGACTTGTAGAGCTAGACTCCAAATCGCTCGCGATAGGCTCGAAATGAATCGCCGGTATGGCGTTGGAAGATTTCCCGGAAGAATGCGACGTCCTGATAGCCGACGGCGTCGCTGATCTCCTGCATGGTGCGATGGTCGCTCTCCAGCAAACGCTTGGCGGCGGCGACGCGGAGTTTCTGCAAATAGATGAGCGGGCTGTCTCCAGTGGCTTGCTTGAAGCGGCGGACGAAGTTCCGAAGGCTCATCCCACAGCGCCGCGCCAGGGCATCGAGCGGGAAGGTCCGGTGAAAGTTCTGGTGCAGCCACTCCTGCGCCTTGGAGATGGCATCGTCGGAATGATCGGTCTTTAGCGGGACGATGGCGAAACCGGCCTGCCAAGCGCGCGGAGTGTCGATGAGCATAGCCTTGGCGCTTTGCATGGCAACGTCGTGGCCGCAGAATTTTTCCACCAGGTACAGGCTGAGATCGAGCGCGGCATGGACGCCTCCGCCGCAATAGACGCCGTCGTCTTCGGTGACCATCAACTCAGGCATCCACCGCACCTTGGGATATTTCTCGCCGAAGCGCTCAGCGAGCGCCCAATGCGTGGTGGCGCGTCGGCCATCGAGCACGCCGGTAGCCGCGACCAGCCCCACTCCTGTGCAAACGCCGGCAATGGCGGCTCCACGAGTGTGCCAGCGACGCAGCCACGGCAGAATTGGCCCATACAATTCGCCGACGTTATCGAGATTCAGCCCGGTGGTTGGAACGAAGATGAGGTCAGTCTTACGGATGGCTGAGATTGAGGACTGAGGAGTGATCGAGATGGATCCATCGCAGGTGACGGGGCGTCCGTCGAGTGAGGCGGTGGTTACGCGGAAGCGTGGCCGTGGCGCCGTTCCGGTGAGGTAGTTCCACAGTGTACCGGCGTGACGGAAGACTTCCATAGGACCGATCGCGGTGGAGGCGAAGGTGTCTTCAAGGAGCAGAATGGTCACATCGAGCATAGCAAAGCTCCTTTCGACGTCTCTAATTCAAAGATGGCGTAATAGCCCATATATAATGGCAAATCTGCCATCTTGTGGCAAGCACCGCGCGCATTTAGTTTGAATTCATTCGCGCACCCTGCTGCGGAAAATCAAGGAGGGCGTCATGAAGAGATATGTGATCGAGCGGGACATTCCGAAGGTGGGGAGCCTGAATCAGGAAGAGTTGCGTCAGGCGGCAACTAAGTCGAATGCGGTCCTGCGGCAGCTGGGGCCGGGGATTCAGTGGATACAATCGTTCATCGCCGACAATAAGATGTACTGCATGTACCTGGGCAAGGACGAGTCAATTATCCGGCGGCACGCGGAACTGAGCGGGTTTCCCGCCAGCAAGATCAGTGAAGTGGGCAAGATCATTGACACCACCACGGGGGACTAGCGGAGGCCGAAAGCGGGGACGCATTGGCGAAGTACTGGTTGTGCGAGGCTAGCGCTTCGACATCGAGGAAACGCGGCGATCCCTGCGGCTTCGACTGCCATTTCCGCAGCTTAACCTGCTCTTTCAGCGACGAACAGAAACCGCGAGAGGCGGCCTTCCTGGGCGACGCGTGACGCGACAGCGAGGAACTGCTGCTGTGTTTCAAACGCCTGAGGGCCCTCGATCTCCTGGAGGGCTTGCGCATGCGACTCGCGGGCCTGCCTTCGCCGGTGGGCAATCTCGGCCATATTCTGAGTGAGGTTCTCGACAGTGACCAGGCGCAAGCCGCACTGCGCGAGAACTTCTTCGTCATAGCCTTGGGGCACGAGCAGATAGAAACCAGCGGAACTGCGGATCGCGATCTCGGCATTCGACAGGGGACCGGTGATCACGATGGGATCGGTGAACAAGAGGCGTCCCTCGGGCTTCATGAGGCGCGCCCACTCCGATATCACACGCCTTCGGTCGGGCAGATGATTGATTGCATCGATGCAAGTGATGGCGTCAAAACTGGCGTCAGCCAAGGGAAGCGGCTGGGTCGCATCCATGACACGAAATTCGCAGCATCCTGCCAGGCCGCGTTGAGCCGCAAGCGCGTTCGCGGTCGCTACGGCTTGCTCGTGGACGTCAATGCCCATGACGGATGCTCCTGTCAGCGCAGCGAGTCGCAATGCCGGACCACCGGCGCCGCAAGCCACATCCAGCAGTCGCTTGCCGGGGCCAAGGCTAAGCCAGTTTTGAAACTTGTCCTGTTCGCTGGCGGTCAGCCAACTATTCTGGCCAATGTCTTCGCCGAAAGCGTCGCGGCGAACCTGCTCGTACAGCTTCGATTGGAAGTTGTTGTAGTTGGAGTCGTAGTGGCCGCGCGATGCGCGCGGCTTGGATGTCGGAGATTGATCCACAGGGTTGATCCCGGGCGCGAGAAGCATTGTACCGTGGAACGCTTCTCACGCACTTGAATCGAGCTTAAGGTCCGACGCCTCCGGTGTGGCAGTCAGCGCAGCTGACTTGCGTCAGGTCTCCCAGATCGACGGGGTGTTTGAATGTCGGCAGTGCCGTTGCGGCCAGGCTGTTCGCGCCTTCGCTCTCCGACAGAAGCGTATGGCATTGATTGCAGTCTCTGCTAATGACCTTTCCGTCGGCACTGACGTGTTGTCCATCGTGGCAGCGGAAACATCCGTTGTAGTAATAGTGTCCGAGATTATTGGAATGGGTCTGCCAGTTCAGTTTCATCTCAGGGAAGGTGGTGTGTTTAAAGATCTGCTGGATCTCGGCGACCGCATTGCGAATGTCGAGCTGCTTGGACTTGGCGACATCGGGATATTTCTTCTCGTAGAAATCCTCCACTCCGCTGGCAATGCCCTGCAATGCGGCATCGGTGGTCGCGTAGGTCGCGGTTAGCACGGTGACCGCTTGCTGCTTGATGGCAGGCAGGGCAACATCGATGCGGCGTGCGAGCAACGACTGATCGACCGCCTGATCGGGTGGGACATAAATGTGAGTGGGACGATTGTGGCAGTCCACGCAATCCATGTGATGGCGTGGAGCCTTCGCAAGTTGATCCTTGGTAAGCTTCGAATCCTTGGCGTAATACTCCGTCACCCGCCCTTGCAGATCTTCGACGTGAATATAGGGGACGATCTGTCGCTTATCGTCGGCCGCGACGTAGTCGATCTTGTTGCCGATGTTCATGTGCCAGTGAATGCCTTCGGGTGCTCCTGTGGCAGGATCTCCACCGCCAGTCTTGATGATCATACGGATCTGGCGCATGGTGTTCTTTTCGTCGTTGGCGTAGTGCGTGAAGACCTTCAACTGGCCGCCGTAAAATTTCTTCGGCCAGTGGCACTGCTCGCAGGTTTCCTGTGCAGGACGCAAGTTATGTACGGGCGTCGGAATCGGGCGGGGAAAAGTATTAAAGATGGCCGCAAACACCTGCCGGCTTCCCGAGAGCTTCGACTTCACGAACCACGTTGCACCCGCTCCTACGTGGCACTCCGCGCATGCTACCCGGGCATGCGGAGAGAGTTGGTAGGCAGTGTACTCGGGGCTCATCACCGTGTGGCACAGCTGGCCGCAAAATGCGACTGACTCGGTGAACTCGTAAGCTTTGTAGCTACCCGCCGTACTCACTAAGACGAAGACCACGAGGAATGTTCCAAATGAGATCACGGCGCTGCGCTGGGCGCGATCGTTCAGATCGATACGGGGATAGAAGGCGGTTGGGGCAACCTTCTTTCTTCGTTCGATGAGCACGCCAGCCAACATCAGCAGTAACCCGAGAATCAGGAAGGCCGGGGACACCATATAAGCCAGGATTCCTATATATGGGCCGGGCTTGGTGGCAATGGCATCAATGATGACGAAAAGGAGAATGTTGGCGAGGCTGACAATCGCCAGAGCCATGCCTGCAAGGCTGATCGGGTTGCGCAGCAGCATGCGCGAGCGATGCCAAGGCTCCACCGGAGGCGGCGGAGTGTTCTCAGTGTCCATGTTTGACCCCAGTCACTTCAGATTCTTCTTCAACGGCGCTTTCGGCTTGGATGGCCTCGTCAGCTGACCCCACGATTGCGCTCGTGTCGAGTCCGTGCTCGTCTTGATAGTGGTGCAGCGTCATCTTGCCATCCCACCACGCCCAGTTCATCGGATACACGTCAGGATCGAAGAACACCTGGTAAAAGTGCCAGACGATAATCGCCAGGGTTGCGAGCACCGCCTCGTAGAAATGAACGGCGGTAGCGACATCGAGCCACCAGCGCGGCATGTGATTGCCGACCAGAACCTTAGCCCACAGCATGACTCCGGTGACGGCCATGACGATCATGCCCCAGACCAGAGCCCAGTACTCAGCTTTCTCCGCGTAGTTGAAGCGGGCGAACTCAGGCTTGCGAGAAGTGAAACCGAGATAGTAGCAGACATTCTGCCACGCGCCTCTCGCGTCGTCCAGCGTGGGGAATAAATCGAGGACCAGCTTGCGTCCTTGCCGCGTGAACACGACATCGAAGATGTGGTAGACGCTCACGCCCATCAGCACGACGGCGGCAATGCGATGCAGCAAATGGCGCTTGTGCTCGCCGAGAGAAAGCATCGAGGCGAACCAGGAATCCGGAAACTTTAACGCAAACCCGGTTAGCACTAACAGAATGAAACTGGTGAGCAGCGTGGCGTGCTGCACTCGGAAGCGGATGGGCATGCGCATCACGAAGTCGTGCTGCACTTTGCGCCGGGCAATTACCTTGGCTCGCCAGATAATGAAGTTGTGCAGCAGCATGCCGCCGATGACGGCGAAGATCATGCTGAGATAGAAGCGACGAATCCAGCGGACTGCTTTGCTGCCCATGTCGGCCGAGAGCGGCGCATCCACGTGCACTTTCGAAGCGGCAAATTTTTCTGTAACTCCGGGATGACATTGCCCGCACGTGCGGGCGAGATTGGCTTGATTGATGGTCGAGCGCGGATCGCTCGAAGGGAAAATGCTGTGAGTGCCGTGGCAGCTGGCACAATTGGCGACTACCTGTGAGCCTCCGCGCGACGCCAGCCCATGGTAGCTCGCCAGATAGGTCGTCTCGCGCCGGCCTTCGATACCGAACTCCTGCGACAACCGCATGCCCTCGTGGCAGCGCGCGCAAGTAGCCTGACCGACGTTTTGCGCCGAGACGGGAGAGTTGGGATCGGTGTGCGCCTTAATGGAATGAATGCCGTGGCAATCAGTGCACACGGGCGCCTGCCAGTTTCCTTTGGCGACTGCCTGTCCGTGGATGCTCTGCTTGAATTCCTTGGAAATCGTGTCGTGGCACTGGCCGCAAGTCGTCGGCACATTGAACTTGAAGATGGGAGACTTGGTGTCTTTCGCGTCGAGAATCTCGTGGGTGCCATGGCAATCGGTGCAGACTGCAGCCTTTTCCGATCCGGCAGCGACCGCGTGTCCGTGAACGCTTTGTTGATAGGACGCTACCATCTGGGCGCTCTGTCCGCCGTCTTGCATCACAAATTTCTGGCTATGGCAGGCACCGCAGGTGGCGGGAATGTTGGTGTGATGCACGCGCGACTTTGGGTCGCTGGCGGGCAGCAACTCGTGCGGGCTTCCGTGGCAATCGACGCAGGCAGCTGCCTTGGCATTGCCCGCCTGCACAGCCTTGCCGTGAAAGCTTCGGTCGTATGCAGCCTGCTCGTCGGCGTGGCAGGTGGCGCAAGTGATTTTTTGTGGAGGAGTTTCGTGCGCCGAGCTCTTTACATCGGTGTGGCAATCCACGCACGTGAACATGCTGCCGTGGATGGAATCTTTGAAGCCCTGGGGGTCGACATGCAGGCTGACTGACTTGCCGTTCACTTCGCGAGTCAGCGTGGCATCACTGTGGCAGGCCAGGCACTCTTCAGCAGCCGGCTTCGCAGGCTGCTTGCTGGCGGGTGGTTTGCCGGCGGCGAGGACGCTGCCGGCCGTTAAAAGTAAGGTGAGGGCAACTCCAGGCGCAAAAAGACTCCGTATGGTTCGCGTGGACATGCTCTCACCCGCCAATCTTTCAGAATTGAATGCTCTCCAGGAGGCCCGTTGGGGCCGCCATTGCTAGGGGTTGGTTTTACTTGGCCAATGTGCGAATGTAGGCGACCAAGTCCTTAATCTCTTCAGGCTTCAGCTTTTCGCCATAGGCCGGCATCTTGGGCGCCTTGCCCTTGGTGACGATGTCAGTCAACTGCGCATCAGTTTCTGCCTTCACTTCTGGCGATGCGAAATCGCGGGTGCCCATTTTGCCGCCCTTGCCGTCGGCGCCATGGCACATGGCGCACTTCGCTTTGTATGTTCCGGCCGCATCCTGTGCCACAGCCGGTGAAGAGAAGATC
The DNA here is from genome assembly GCA_963722365.1 of uncultured Acidobacteriaceae bacterium. Classification (GTDB taxonomy): domain Bacteria; phylum Acidobacteriota; class Terriglobia; order Terriglobales; family Acidobacteriaceae; genus Sulfotelmatobacter. The sequence goes on along the minus strand of CAVRLM010000005.1, from coordinate 599,727 downwards.
GCGATCACTCCACAGGCCAGCAGAGTTACCAGGCCCATTCGAAACGAGATAAGTTTCACGTTGCTTCCTCCTTAGGAAGATGTGTCCGCCAAGGTATATCACGGAGCAAGGGTGGCCGTTGTCTGACTTGCCACATCCGAAGGCACGATTCACTCTGGACCGTGCCTCCGTTCTATTTCCTGAGAACTCGCTCGCAGCCGTAGGATCACATGCAGGCCAAAATGAACCTATGCCAGAAGTCACTTGGCCCTGTGACAACAATCACAGGAGTTTTCGCTTTGAATTGTGATGGTTATCACGACCTCCCGTATTGCGCGGCACTGCTCTGAAGAGTACGTTCATCCTAGAATTCCCAGATGCCGAATCTGCCAAGCCCGCCGGCTCATTCGAACGGAAGCAACGGCTCGGGTGCGGGATGGACCTCTTCTTCTTCTTCTTCTTTTATCCGGAACGAAATCCGGCCTCTCCTCCAAAACGCCAGGCTTCCAGCCCCGTCCTCTGCAAGTGACTTGGGAGATGACGCAAGCATGCGACTGGAAACATTCATCTCGTGGTCCAGCGCGAGCGTCCCGCGACCGGGGTCAGTGCTCGACGGCGGAAGCGTTTCACTTGGTGGAGGAAGTCGCTGCCATGCACGTGCCGCTGTTGGCGCTTACGGGAGGCGATCCGCTGCTCCGGCCTGATTTGTTTCCGGTGGTTGAGTTTGCCTCGAGCCATTCGGTGCGAACTTCTCTTACCTTGCTGCCCACGCCGTCACTCGACAGCGAAATCATCGCCGCGTTGAAGGCGGCCGGATTGATGCGGGTTGCTTTTTGGATGCATGGATCGTCGGCGTCGCTCGATGATGCCCACTGGCAGGCCAGCGGTTCCCATCGCCGCACCCTTGCCATCATCGGCGCTTGTCATGAGGCGCGGCTTCCGGTGCAAATCAACACGATGCTGTCGCGGCGCAACTTCAACGATGTGGATCCCATGATTCAGCTCTTGACGCGCCTGGACGTGGGATTGTGGAATGTGTTTTTTCTGGTGCCGTCGAGCCCGGCACAAGCGGACGAAATGCTCACAGCGGATGAGCATGAAAAAGTTTTCGCCAAACTTTACGCCGCGTCGAAGGCCGTGCATTTTCAGATCAAGACCACCGAGGGACAACACTACCAGCGCTACCTTCTGCAGCAGCGCGTCCGGGAATCGCGCGGACGCATGACTGAAGCAGATGTGATCACCTGCGCGCCCCAAGGGGTAAACGACGGGAGGGGATTCGTCTTCATCGACCCCACCGGCGAAGTGTTTCCCAGCCGATTTCTGCCGCTCTCCGCCGGCAACCTTACCACCCAGTCTCTGGATGAGGTCTATTGCGAGTCGCAGCTGTTCATCTCCCTGCGCGACAGCTCCCGACTGAAAGGGAAGTGTGGACGGTGTTCCGTTCGCAACGTTTGTGGAGGATCGCGCGCCCGTGCGTACGCCCTGACCGGCGATTTGTTCGCCTCCGACCCATGCTGTGCCTATGAGCCGTAGATAAGTTGCGGTGTCGAGAACCGGTCGTTGGTCAAATCGTACGTTGAATCTCACACCGGTGTGATTCAGGGCCTGCCGCAATCTCGCACCCGATTTGGGGCGTTGAAGGCAAGACGGTGACTTCCAGGATTGCCCCGAAAGAACCCTGATTCCGCAGGTACTCGTAACTTTGATCACGTTGAAGTGTGATTGTGGTCACACGATCCATTCTGGGAATCTTCCAATATTGAGGCAATTCATTGCACCGTTGGGGAATTTGGTCACTGTGGTTGTGACGGCGGTCACGAATCCCCGTGACTGCGTGTACGGAGTTTCCCAGCCGACTCTGGCAATCTAGCGTGCAATCGAGGTGCCTTATGGCTCAAGACGGTCGCGATATCCTGGACATTCTTCGATTCGAACTCAGCTTCCTGCTCGACGGTGGCTACGGTCGTTCTCCGCATGCATCCTGGCGCGCGCCGGCCGTCTTTGAGGATTCCCCTATCTGTCCGAACTTCTGTGATCCTTCGCGGCCCGTACCCTGCGAGAGTTGCCGGTTGGAGCAGTTTGTCCCGGAGGGCCGCCGCACCGAAGCCGTGCCCTGTCGCTTCATTCAACTCACGCCGCAAGGGCAATCGGTCGAGGATTTCTACCGCACCGGCACTCAGGCCGATATGGAAGAGGCTCTGGCCGACTGGCTGCGGGCACAGATCAAGAGGATCGAGGAAGAACGAGGGATCTCGGGGCAGCGGGGAGTGGCCTAGTCTACCGCGCTTCCGCAACCAAGTACGAGAGTAAGACCGTCCCCTCGCACAACGAAGGGCTGAACCCATCCCAAGGAGTGGTGAAATCATGAGTGAAGAGCACGCATATCGAGTTGCAGCATGGTGGACATCGGGACGCACTGGTCTGGCGAAATCGGATTCCGCTCCCAACGCCATTCACTTTACGGCTCCCACCGAATTCGGCGGACTCGAAGGCCGCTGGACTCCGGAGGAACTTCTGCTCGCTGCGGTTGCCGGTTGCTATACCACAACGTTGCGCGCCATTGCGGGTACCGCCCAGTTCGATTTTACCGACCTGCAAGTGGAAGCCAGCGGGACCGTGCGCAAGATTGATTCGGGCTACAGTTTTACGCAAATCGTGGTGCGTCCCAACCTTAAGATCAATTCCGCCGACGAACGCGATCGTGCCCTGGATCTGCTGAAGCGTGCCGAGAAACTCTGCCTGGTATCGCGCGCCCTGGGCACGAACTTGAAGTTCGAGCCGCAGCTGGAAATCGTCAAACCCGCGTCGATCGCCTGAAGAAGGCCAGGCGTCGGTAGGTTGAGCCGCAGGCCTTGCGAACAGCAGAAGTGTTTCGCTTCTGCGGAAAAGATCTAAATCTGCAGCGAAGCGGAAACAGACGATGGATCGTCCGTCCCGGTCAGGCGGAAGCCTACTTTTTTAAAGATGGCTTGAGTGGCCAGGTTGTCGCGCAGGATTTCCCCAGAAAGTTTCTTAAACTTCTCTTCACGGGCGGCGCGCGTCACTCCGGCGAGCAATTCGGTTCCTAGTCCGCGTCCTTGCCAGCGATCGGAGACCAGCACTGCCGCTTCGGCTTCCGCGCGATTGATGGCGCTGAACCGGCCCACTCCCAAAACTTCGTGTTGCCCAGTCTCAGGATTCTTGCGATCCGCCACCAGCGCGAATCCACGATCGTAACTGCCAAAGCAGATGCGCACCAGTCGTTCATGCTCCACGCGTGTGCTTAAACTCAGCGAGCAAAAATACCGCAGATACACGCTGCGTTCGGAAAGCGTGGCATGAAACTGCACCATCAATGGCTCATCTTCCGGACGAATCGGACGGATGGTGACCTCGGTGCCGTCCTTCAATTTCCAATCCCACACATATTGCGCCGGATAGGGTCGGATGGTGGAACGAGGCAATTGCGCAGGCTGCACGGTAGAATCGTGCACTTCCACTCGCGCATCGAGAGCAAGCAATTGTTCCGGCGTCGCCAACAGAGGGTTGATGTCAATCTCTTTGATCCAGGGCTGCTCCATCACCAGTTGGCTGAAGCGCACCAGCAAGCTCTCGAGGGCAGTCAGATCGACCGGCTTGCGGCCCCGTACCCCGAGCAGGGCCGAATAAATTTTTGTCTGCTCCATCAGGCGCTGGGCCAGCGTGGTGTTCAGTGGCGGCAATGCGAGAGCACGGTCGCGATAAACCTCGACCATCACTCCGCCGGAACCGAAGAGGATGACCGGGCCAAACTGCGCGTCGATGGTGCTGCCCAGGATCAATTCGTAGCCGTCGCGCTTCACCATGGGCTGAACCGTGACGCCAGAGAAATGTTCGGCTCCTGCCTTCTCTGTGACCGAAGCTTGGATTGCGTGAAAGGCATTGCGCACGCTCTCTTCGGTCTGCAGTCTCAGGTGAACTCCATCCACATCGGTTTTGTGTGCGATCGTGTTGGAAAGAAGCTTGAGCACCACGGGATACCCGATCGCGGAGGCACAGGCGACTGCTTGTTCCTCGTTCTCGGCCATGCGGGTCTCGACGACGGGAATTCCGTAGTGCGCGAGAAGTTTCTTCGCTTCGAATTCATTGAGCAGCGTGCGCCCTGTGGCGCGCACTTGCCGCACGAATTCATTCACCTGAGCGCGCGCACCCGCGGAGGCCTCCGATGCTTCCACGAGCGCGGGTGTCTCATAGAGTCCACGCAGGTTGTAGGTGTACCGCCACATGTACGTGAAGGCGCGCGCAGCGGTGTCCGGATAGGAGAAGGTTGGAATGCCTGCGCCATTCAGAATGGCCGTTCCCTCCGCCACGCCGTCGCCGCCCATAAAGCTGGCGAGCACAGGCTTGCCCGTAGAGTGCGCAAGGGGCTTCAGGCGCTCCGCTACTTGCGTGGGATTGGCGAGCCCCTGCGGCGCGATGATGGCCAGCAGTCCATCGCTGCCTGTATCTTTTGCCACAATGTTGACTGCCCTCACGAAGCGCTCGGCATCGGCGTCGGCCAGCACGTCTACCGGATTGCTGTGGCTCCAATGTGGCGAAAGGAATGTGCTCAGCTCCCGCACAGATTCGGAAGAGAGAACGGTGAGCTCTCCTCCAGTTGCGATCAGCGAATCAGTCGCGAGTACTCCCGGACCTCCGGCGTTGGTGACGACCGTGAGTCTCGGCCCGCGCGGTCTCGGCTGCTTGCTCAGCACTTCCGCCATATAGAAGAGGTCCGCAAGGTTCTGCACTCGCAGCACGCCGCATCGGCGGAAGGCTGCTTCTAGCACGTCGTCACTTCCAGTTAAGGCCCCGGTGTGCGACGCCGCCGCGCGCGACGCCGCCTCCGACCGCCCAGCCTTGATAACAATGATGGGCTTACTCAATCCAATTTCGCGCGCCGCGGAAAGAAACGAGCGTGCGTCCCCCACCGATTCCATATAGAGGAGAATACTTTTCGTGTGAGGATCATCGCCGAAGTGATAGATCAAGTCGCCCCAACCTACGTCGAGCATCGAGCCGGTCGAAACAATTGCGCTGAATCCCACTTGCTCGCGTTCGCTCCAATCAAGAATCGAAGTCAGCAGCGCCCCGCTCTGGCTCAGGAAAGCGACGCTGCCTTTTTGCGGCATGGTTTTTGCGAAAGTTGCGTTCAACCCGATCGTCGGATTCATGAAGCCCATGCAGTTGGGTCCGACCAGTCGCAACGATCCGCGCCGCAGATGTTTCTGAATTTCTTCTTCCAGCAGAGCACCGTCGTGTCCTTGTTCGCGAAATCCTGCAGAAAGTACGACCGCAGATTTCACACCCGCATCGACACACTCTCCAATAATCTGTGGCACCGTCTGCGCCGGCGTTACCACGAGCGCAAGGTCAACGCTTCCGGGAATGTCTCCGATGTGTGGCTGCGCTTTGATGCCGAGGATTTCAGCGTGGCTGGGATTAACGGCGTGAACAGTGATGGGAAACTTGCTCTCCAGGAGATTCGAAACCACGCTGCGGCCAACGGTTCCAGCGCGATCGGTGGCTCCGATCACGGCCACCGAACGAGGGCGAAACAGCGACTCCAGGCCAGGGCGTGCCGGAGTGGCTGAAGTGTAAAGCTTATCGACGTGCGAGGGCCCGGAGGGAATCGACGTGTAGCTCACGAAAGTCTCCCGCTGCGCGAATGAACACTTTTTTTCATAATTCGTTGCGTGCTCAGGAGCAACGTAACCACCCACACTTCACCCATGATGTCACAGTTTTCCATGCGCGTCTGTGATCGCACTGTACACCCGATCACGTGCCCTCGTGATGGTGATCACAAGCAGAATTGCGGTGCTACAATTCTTACAAGAAGGAGGTGCCCAGTGCGCGCCCCTTATGGTCTAAATATTCTTGATAACTGCCTTACCTGTCCGGTGAGAGAAGAACATCTATTCTGTAACCTTTCCGTTCACGCCGGACAACGTCTCAACGAAATCAAATCCACCGCCGTCTATCCCAAGGGAGCGATGCTCTTCATTGAAGGGCAGCAACCCCGTGGCGTTTTTGTGTTGTGCGCCGGGAAGGCAAAACTTTCCACATCGTCCCGCGAAGGCAAAACCATCATCACAAAACTTTCCGAGTCAGGGGATGTTCTTGGTCTCAATTCGGTAGTGTCCAACCGCCCCTACGAAGTCAGTGCCGAGATGATGGAGCCGGGTCAGGCGAATTTCATTCCTCGCGATTCTTTGCTGCAGTTCTTAAAAGAGAATGGGGAAGTCGCGTTGCGCGTTGCCGAACAACTGAGTCGCAACTACTACACCGCGTACGAGGAGATCCGCACTTTGGGTCTTAGTTCCTCGCCCTCGGAAAAATTTGCCAAGCTCTTGTTGTCTTGGACGACCAAGACGCAACAGACCGACGGTTCTTCGCAGGTGAAGCTTACTCTCACCCACGAGGAAATTGCGGAGATCATTGGTACCACTCGCGAGACCGTGAGCCGCTTGTTTTCTGACTTTAAAAAGAAACAGCTGCTGCAACTCAAAGGTTCGACGCTGCTCATCCGTAACCGGGTGGCGCTGGAAAAAATCGTCCAGTCTTAACTGGACAACGAGGACATGGGGACAGCCGCCCTACGACTTCGCTCAGGGCAGGCTCTTCGGCTGTCCCGCCGAACGCAGTGAGGCGCTAATCGATGCCGTCGAGAGCTCTTCCTCAGCGGCCGCGGTCGCGCCTTTTTTATCCTGCAACCGTGAGCACCGGGCAGGGCGCGTATCGCACCACCTCATGCACCGCAGACCAGGGAATATGCGCCGCCGTCTTGGCGGAAGGTGTCCGGTTTGCTCCCATCACGATTAAATCGACTTTGAACTTCGCGCTGGCCGTGAGCACACCCTCGGGCATGAAATCTGTTCCCACCACAAATTCCACTTCTTGCTCCAGCCCCGTCTCTTGTGGCAGACAATCCCGCAATTGCTTAAGGCATCGTTTGCGTGACGAGTCCGCCCATTCTTGCAACTCGTCAGCCGCAGCTCCAGCGGGTGCATAGGCTGACAGGCTCGCTGAAGTCGCGGGCATCGGCGAGACCATGTGCAATAGAATCAGTTTTGCTTGCTGCGCTCGAGCCAAGGTCAATGCTAGCGGCAATGCTCGGACCGATCCCTTGCCAAAATCGGTGGCGAAAAGGATTCGATGAAATCCCGGTCCCTGTGAAACCAATGCAATATCAGCCTTCGGACCGATCGTCATGACCGGACAAGGCGCGGCCCGTAGTAGCTCCTCTGCGACGGAGCCCAGGGCCAGCTTTTGCAGTCCTCCGCGCCCCCGCGTCCCAATCACCAGAAGGTCGATGGATTTTTCTTCGATCAGGGCGACGACTTGCTCCGCCACTGGTCCGTGCCTCACCAGAGTTGCATCAATCTTCTGCTGCGGCCCGAATTCCTCGACGAGTTCGTTGATTTCCTTTTCGGCTGCGATCCGCTCCAAATCGATTTGGGGAGGATGTTCCAATGCCGCATATTTGAAGTCAGGATGCAGAACGTGCACAAGCGATACCTGTGCGTCATTTTCGGATGCCAACACCAAGGCGTTGCAAAGTGCGCGGCGGGAGGGAGCGGAGAAGTCCGTAGCAACCAGAATGTGGCGGAAGCCTGAATTCACCGCCGATGTTTTCAATGGAGTATTCAATTCTGCAATTGACATAGATTCCTCCCTTGTCGCTCAGAGTTCATTGATCCTCGCGATTCGCTAATGTTGCTCGAGCGCGCGGCCGCCCTCTCGTCCACACATATTTTTCCGCGTTCGCTGCAGACGGTGTCCTCGCCTCTTGTGCGGGAAGAGGCACTAGTTTCACCTGCGTTCCGCCCCAAACTACAGTCATCGTTTTCGAACATTCGTCGCAGAGCCAGAAGCGCTCCTCAAACTGCGGCAGAAATTCTCCGGTGACCGCTTCCACTTCCGGGGTGGGAACCAGGCAGAAGATTTTCCCATGGTGCAGATAGCGAAAACTTTCGGAGCAGTCGGGATTGGCGCACTTGGACAGCATGGCAAACTCCAGCCAGCCGTACACTGAAATGCTATTCCAACGAAGAGAGGAACGAGGTGACCGCAGATACCAAATCGGGTGACGTTCGTCACCAGCTTGCGGACGTGATTTCCATCGCTATTTGCGTTTCAACATGGTGTGAGCACTCACCCTCACAACAATCCGCTGTTGTAAACCCGCAATTTTTATTTGCAAACTTTTGACATCGCTCAAACAATAAAATTCACGGTCGTCGTTAACTTAAGACGATGAATAGCATTTTGATACCTGCTTTGAGTTCCAAGGCATGGTAACCGCGATCAGTTCTGCCTCAGTCGCCAACTTCATCGCAAAACCTCCTCTTCTCCGCACTCAAGCTTCGCGGCTGGTTTCGGTGGACGTCTTGCGCGGGCTCGTCATGGTCCTCATGGCGTTGGATCACGTGCGGGACTTCCTGTCGTATCAAGGATTTCCTCCGGAAGACATGGCACACACAAACGGGCCGCTATTCTTTACGCGCGTCATCACTCACTTCTGCGCGCCCGTGTTCGCTTTTCTGGCGGGCACTGGCGCATTCCTCGCCACCAGTCGCGGGAAGTCGCTACGGCAGGTCTCGTACTTCTTCCTGACTCGCGGTTTGTGGCTCGTATTCCTCGAGTTGACAATCGTCGACTTTGCGTGGGGATTTGTCCCGTGGGCGCAAGCCGGAGTCATTTGGGGACTAGGCTGGAGCATGGTTGTCATGGCGCTAATTGTTTATCTTCCGGTTCGCTGGATCGGCGCACTGGGTGTGGGCATGATCACCACTCACAATTTGCTCGATCGTGTGAATCCAGCCTCGTTCGGAAAGTTGTCTTGGCTGTGGACGCTTCTTCACACACCCGGCCGCATTCCAGTCGCCGCTGGTTTTCATTTTTCTGTGCGGTACGTTCTGATTCCGTGGGTTGGAGTCATGGCTGCCGGCTTCGCTTTTGGAAGTTTGCTGCTACGGCCTGGCCGCCGCACATGGATTCTGACAATCGGGATCTCAGCGACGATGCTGTTTTTTGTTCTTCGCGGATTGAATGCTTACGGAAATGGTATCGCCGGGCTGCCTTTCGGATATCCGCGTTCCGCTGGCCCATGGAGTGTCCAGCCGACAGTCTCATTGAGTCTGATTTCGTTCTTTAACACCCTGAAGTATCCGCCTTCTCTTGACTATCTGCTCATGACGCTGGGGCCGTCTCTCATTGTTTTGGGGCTGCTGGATCGATCCAAAGCAGAACGCGGGCTGAGTCGCATCCTCGTGGTTTACGGTAGAGTGCCGCTGCTCTACTACGTGCTGCATCTTTATCTCATTCACATCCTGGCGATCGTGGTCGCGTTAGTATTTCAGCAGCCTGTCTTGCACGGTTCTGTAATTGCCGACTTTGCGACGAAGCCTGTCGGGTACGGTCACGGTCTGCCTTTCATTTACGCCATGTGGATTTTGGCTGTGGCTATCCTCTACCTGCCCTGTCGGTGGTTTATGGAATTCCGCAGCCGGCATCGGGATTGGACTTGGCTCAGCTATCTGTGATGGGAACGGATCGACGTCAAGACTCTTCGCGTCGCTGCCGATAAGACCAAAAGTAACGGTAATGCGCGAGCGTTCCCAGAAATGGGAACGCCTGAGAACCAGGGAGGAGCATGTCCATGCAGCCTGAATATCCGAGCTCCAGAAGAGAAGTGCGTTTTGTCATCGAAGCGGGAGCAACGGTCAAAGTTTTGAAGAGCGGTCAAATTCTTCATGCCAAGACTGTGAATATGAGTGGAGGTGGTGTGCTGCTCCATTTCGAGGAACCAGTTTCCCTGGCCGTCGGAGATCCGGTGGACTGTGAATTCAGGGTCTTCCACGAACCCGGCTCGCCTCTACCGTATTGGGGAATGGGAGACGTCATCCGGTTGGAAGGTCGCAGCGTGGCGATCATGCTCAAGGCAGGTGGTTTCTGTCCGTTGAGTTCAGAACTTGATAGCTCAGAATCCCTGCGATTCTGACCGGCGCGGCGTCACCAAGAGACCTCCACATCCTTTAGGGGTCCGACGCGCGAAAGGCTAGAAGCGCCCGCGGTTATGTTGTCAGAGAGACTTACTCCGCGCTGATTTACAATCATTTCCACGTCTCGACAAAAATGATGTCCTCACGAAGTGCGAATCTTGCTGTCGGCGTTTCCCTTTCCGCAGGCCGTATTAACGACGAAAGACTTATCCTGACCCTATGATTCAAATTGAGTGTGCCGCTCTCCTTTTTGACTTGGACGGAGTCCTCATTAACTCAACTCCGGCAGTTGAACGAGTATGGCGTCTCTGGGCGATCGAGCATGGGTTCAATCCCATCGACGTGGTCACCCGCGCCCATGGCCGCCCGAGTCTTACAACGGTGAGCGAATTCCTGCCGAATGCCGATCATGAAGCTGAAAACCGCGAGGTGGAACGTCGAGAGATCGCGGACCTGGAAGGGGTGATCCCGCTGCCAGGCGCTCTGGACTTGCTCGCCAGCCTTCCGCCAGACCGCTGGACCATCGTGACCTCTTGCACTCGTGCACTCGCTGAGGTCCGGATCCGGGCCGCGGGACTGCCGCTGCCGGCACAAATGATTACCTCCAACGATATTTCTCACGGTAAGCCTCACCCGGAGCCCTATCTGAAAGGCGCGGCTGCCCTCGGATTTCCACCAACCGAATGTGTGGTGGTCGAGGATGTCCCCGCCGGAGTCTGCTCTGGCAAGGATGCTGGTGCGAAAGTCATCGCGTTCAAAACGACGGTGCAGGAATCTGCGCTGCGCGAGGCAGGAGCCGACTGGGTCTTGAACAATTGCGCCGATATCCGGTTGAGCGATCGCCTGCCGGATTTGAAATTAGCACTGGCGAATGGTCAATGAACCTCAGCGGTTTTCCGCCGAGACGATCGTCTCTTCTCGTTTGGCGCCGCGATGCACGGGTGGGCTTTGTTTCTTTTTACTTCTCATCCAAATCCATCCAAATAGCACCAGAAGCGCACCATAGTTCGCGGCAAGAAACCAAGAGTTTTCCCAGCGAATGCCATTGAAGCCGTAGGCGGAGAGCGGCCATAAGAAATGAATGGCGAAAATTCCCCGATGCGTGGCGATATCGATCAAGATGTGCAGGCCCCACCCGAGTAGTTCCAGCACCGGTCGCCCGGCGATGCCCCACACAACTCCAAAGACCACGGCAAACACCAGCAGGCTGTGACTGCAGTGATAGAGCTGCCAGACAAACTGAAAGCGTGGTGCACTGTGTGCGTCCGGCTTTAAGGAAGAAGTGACCCCAGTCGCGTACCACCAGATTCGTACCACAGCCGGAATTGCAAAGCTGAAAACATCAGGAAAGATTCCCCAAAATGCCGCCCAACCCAAGTGAATGTGCGTATTCCATTTTTCCCGCGCACCTCTTGCCGCGGCGGTGGTCCAGAGCGCATGAGCGACAATGTCCATTTAGCAACTCGAACGGCAGCTCCGATGTCAGTGTAGTCCCAGGCCGCAACTCCGCCCGAATTTCCCCTGGGTAGATTTGTCTCGACATCTTCACACTTCGCCAAGAAGTATTGTCGATAACTCAAGCGCCTTCCCGTGCGCTATACTGACTCCCGGCGTACAGGACGCCGCCCGTCCGCGGACAGGACCGAGTCCACCTGAGCGAAATACAAATTAAGGTTCTCACGAACCTCCTTTTCGCCCGCTGCAGCGGACCCCGGGCATGAGCACGAAGGAGGTCCGTAATGGCTCGTACGTCGCACGACCGCCACTTTCCAGTTCGCCCGAACCTCGACCAACTCAAACATCAAGCTAAGGACTTGTTGCGCGCCATTCATGAGGGAGATCCCGGCGCGATTGCCGAGTTACGCAAGCATCATCCTAAGCCAGGCATCGAGCCCACGGATGCCAAGCTAGCCGACGCGCAGGCCGCTTTGGCGAGAAGCTATGGTCTTGCAAACTGGCCGCGTCTCGTCACGGCTTGTCGCATGACCAACGCGATTTGGCGCGGCGATGCTGACACGGTCCGCGAGTTGGTGTTGAAAGATCCGCGACTGTTGCACGAAAGCGCGCGCGGGATCGCCGACAGCAACTGGGGCCCTCCAATGTCGTACGCCGCAAACGTCGGCCAGGACGGTATCATCGCCATGCTGCGCGAGCTGGGCGCGGACGACCTGCAGCACGCCTTCGACCGTGCTTGCCTGCAAGGCCAGATCGAAACCGCCCGACGCCTCCATGGGATGGGCGCTCGTCCCGCTTCCGGCTGCGTGATGGGCCCGTGCGAGACGCTGAACGCCGAGGGCCTCGCGTTCCTGTTCGAACTCGGCGCCGAACTCGCCGACGAACAGGGCGATCGTCTCGCGCCCATCGCGTTGCTTCTGCAGACCTATTGTCGTGGGCCGAAAGAGAAACATCGCTGCCTGGAACTTGTTGCCGAGCGCGGCGTCGCGTTGCCCGACACGCCAGTGATGGCGCTGCATCGCGGTCGCATTGACTTTCTCGAAGCGCATTTACTCCGCGATCCAAAACTAGTGACGCGCACCTTCTCGCACGAAGAAATCTACCCTCCGGAGCTTGGGTGCCACGCCGACCACTCCCTCGCCCTGCACGGCACACCGCTAGCGGGCACAACCCTGTTGCATATCTGTGTCGATTTCGACGAGATCGAAATCGCGCGCTGGCTGATCGAGCACGGCGCGGATGTAAACGCCAAGGCCGAGATCGACGCCGACGGTTTCGGTGGACACACGCCTCTGTTCGCTTGCGTGGTCTCGCAAGCCTACTTATGCCGTTTGCAGCAAGATGCTGCTTTTGCCCGCCTCCTGTTGGATGACGGAGCCGATCCCAATGCCCGCGCGTCCATCCGCAAGCAGTTGCGCTTTGTCCCCGACGAAACGATGCACGAATACCGCGACGTCACGCCCCTGGAGTGGGGCGCGCGCTTTCACGGTCCCGGCTACCCTGGGCACACCTGGGTGAGCCAGCCCGCAATGCAACTCATCGCGGAGCGAGGCGGCCGAATGTGAAAGTGGACCGCGGCGAGTACACTTGTCAGGCAGGCTCGCCGCGTGCTAAGGTGCGCGGTTCCAGTGATTTGTATGAGTTTGCGAGGGCAACGCCGGCGAACTTGTTTCCATCCTGCGCCCTAAAAGGATTCCACCTATGAGTAGTGCCGTCACCGACCTCCCCGCCAAGAAAAAGCACGCTCCCTACGTGCCCGAAACCATGGAGATGAAGGAGTTCACCTTCCGCGCCCTGCTGATCGGGCTGGTGATGACCGCGATTCTCGGATCAGCCAACGCCTACCTCGGGCTGAAGGCAGGAATGACGATCGCTGCGACCTATCCGGCGGCAGTGATTGGCATGGCGCTGTTGCGGTTGATGAAGGGCTCGCTGCTCGAGGAAAACATCGCGCGAACCGTAGGATCCATCGGTGAGTCGGTGGCGGCGGGCGCCATCTTTACTATCCCGGCGTTTGTGATGGCCGATCTCTGGCCCGCGCTCACACCCAGCTTCACCAGTCCCGAATATTGGAAGTCGGTTGCGCTGATGATGATCGGCGGCACGCTTGGCATCCTGTTTGTAACGCTCCTGCGCCGGGTGATGGTCGAGGATCCGGACCTGCCGTATCCCGAATCGGTGGCCGCATCGGAGATTCACAAGGCCGGCCAGCAAGGATCGACGGCGGCAAAAATTCTGTTCGCGAACATGGGATTCGGCGGCCTCATGTATCTTCTGGGAGCGATCAACGTATTCAACCCCAACAACGCATTCCCTGTGACGATTGGCAATGTGGGCAAGAAGTTGCTCCTGCGCACGAGTTTGAATCCGAACGTCGCCACGACCATCACCGGCGGTACAACGTTGTTCACTGCCCCCGACGTCAGCCCGGCATATCTCGGCGTGGGCTACATCATTGGACCCCGACTGGCTGCTCTGAACTTTGCCGGAGGCGTGCTCGCCTGGGGACTATTGGTTCCACTCCTAACCTTCACGATCGGTCCTTACATCCAGGCCACGCAGCCGGCGGATCAGCAGCTCTCGTGGACACTGCTCGCGGGCGCCATCTACTTCTCGATTGTGCGTCCCATCGCAGTCGGCGGCATGCTGGTCGGCGCTTCTTACACATTATTCAAGATGCGCAAGCAGTTGGCTCTAGGCATGGGCCGCGCAGTTTCCGATCTCAAGAAATCGGCTGCCGCGCAAGCCGCGACCAATCGCACCGAACGGGATTTGCCCGCCAAAGCGATCTTTGCTGGCATCGGAGTCGTCTTCGTCGCCATGATTCTGCTGTATCACTATTTCATCGCCGGCGCCGGTGGCCTCACCGGTTCGCAGGTGCTGTCGGGGGCCCTCGTGGCGGCAGGCGTCATGATCATTGTCGGATTTTTCTTTGCCGCAGTTTCCGGCAATCTGGTCGGCCTGATTGGGTCGTCGAACAATCCCGTGTCGGGCCTTACGCTGTGCACGCTGGTGATCGCCGCGCTGCTCATGGTTGCGATGGGCGTAAAGGGAACCGGCGGCGTGGCCGCAGTGCTTGGAGTCGCCGCGGTGGTCTGCGTTTCATCTGCAGTAGCGGGCGAAATGTTGCAAGATCTGAAAGTAGGCCACATCCTCGGCGGCACCCCCGCCAAAATGCAAATCGGCGATCTTTTCGGAATCGTGGTTGCCTCGCTGGTTCTCTTCTTCCCCATCGCGATTCTGGCCAAGGCCTATCACTTCGGAAGCTCGGCACTTCCGGCTCCGCAAGCCGGGCTGATGGCGATGCTCTCGAAAGGAATTGTCGGTGGAGATATGGCCTGGCCGCTGGTGATCGTCGGCATCCTGCTTGGATTGGCGATGATCATGATCGAAGTGAAGAGCGTGATGCTCTTCGCCGTAGGCATGTATTTGCCCCTCGGAACAACCTTCGCCATCTTCCTGGGCGGCGTCATCCGCTGGATCACCGACACGTTGCGCGACCGTCGCGGCTTCAACGATGCGCAGAAGGCGCGCGTCGATAATGCCGGTGTGCTGACCGCCTCCGGCATGATTGCCGGCGAAGCACTGTGTGGCCTGGTGATCGCGGGATTAGTGGGGTCGGGTCATGATGTGACGCTCTTCAAGTGGACGCCGCCATTTCTGCTCGCGCTGGGCGCGCTAGCCATACTGGCGATTGTCATGATCCGCTTGCCACTCGCCAGCTGTGGACGCCCCGAAGATCCCGCCCCGCCGACGGCGATCATGTAGGTATGTAAACCACGAAGGACACCCTTCGGCTTCGCTCAGGGCAGGCTCTGTCACACAGAGGGTTCGAAGTGTTCCTTCGTGATACTTCGTGTCCTTCGTGGTTGAAGGTCTTGTTATGCCGATTTCCGAAAATATTGTGGAAGTGCGAAATCGAATCGCATCGGCAGCGCGTCGCGCGGGAAGGCCTCCCGAAGAAATCGCTCTGATGGCGGTCAGCAAGACGCATTCGCCAGAGCAAATTCGCGAAGCCTACAACACGGGCCTGCGCTTGTTCGGTGAGAACCGCGTTCAGGAATTTACCGGAAAAGCGCAAGCCCTCACCGATCTGGTGGAGGCCGAGTGGCACATGATCGGCCACCTGCAGACGAACAAGGCCGGCAAAGCGGTAGAGTTGTTTGCCGCGGTAGACTCCGTCGACTCCGTAAAGCTAGCCGAGAAGTTGGACGCAGCCGCACGCAGCGTGGGCCACAAACTCGGCGTGCTGATCGAAATTAACGTTGGTGGCGAGTCGGCGAAAAGCGGCGTCGCTCCGGATTCACGCGAACTGGAAGAACTTCTCCTCGTCGCTCCACGCCTCGAGGCCCTGGAATTTCATGGTCTGATGACGGTCCCGCCATTCACCAACAATCCCGAAGAAGCGCGCCCGTATTTCCGCAAGCTGCGTGATCTGCGAGACACGATCTCCAAACGCAAACTCCCCTCCATCACGATGAATGCGCTATCGATGGGTATGTCCCACGACTTCGAAGTCGCCATCGAAGAAGGCTCCACCTGCGTCCGCGTAGGCACCGCCATCTTCGGAGAACGCAGCAAGCCGTAACCAGTTTGTCATCCTGAGCGAAGCGAGGACCTGTGCACTCCGGCCAGTTGCACAGATCCTTCGCGGCCAAGAACGCCGCTCAGGATGACAAGGTTTTCTTCCCACGAGACCGGGAAGAAGCATCCGGCTGAAACGGGTGCCGTTCGAACCACTCCTGACTCAAGTCCCTCCATGCAGGATTGACGGACACGATCAATGCAATCTTCTTAACGCGCAGCCATCCCTTGATTCGCTTTTCACGCTCAATCGCATTATGGATATCCTCGAACCGTTCAAAATAAACGAGCCGGTCGACCCTGTACTTCGCAGCAAAGTGCGATCCAGTCCCCATCTTGTGTTCGCGCACTCTACGGATGAGGTTATTCGTCACGCCCGTGTAGAGCGTCTTTGACCTGTTACTCATGATGTAGACGAAGTATTGTTTTGGCGAACGCATCGAGTTTCCTCACGGGGAGCATGGCAAAAGCAATGCGCCAATGTCTGTGACAAGTGAACATCATCAACAACCACCAAACGCCTCGTCATCCTGAGCGAAGCGAAGGACCTATGCACTCCGCAGCCAATTTGCACAGATCCTTCGCGGCCAAGTACGCCGTTCAGGATGACAAGGCTTTTGGTTGAACGCGAACAGAACTAGAAGCGACGCGCTCCCCCCTGCTACACTCATCCGTTTGCCGCAGGAGGTTCTTCATGCGCCGTCTTCTTCTCTCTCTTCTCGTACTTACGCTTACTCTTCCCGCACTCGCTCAGACCAAGCATCCCTTCACCTTCGAAGACATGATGAAGCTGAAGCGTGTGGGCGAGCCGGTGCCGTCCCCCGATGGCAAGTGGGTCATCTTCAGCGTGGTCGACGTCGATCTCGAAGCTAATACGAAGACGCCGCACATCTGGATCGTGCCTACGGCTGGAGGTCAGGAACGCGAGATCATTGCCAGTCAAGACGCCGACCGCCCACGCTGGGCGCCAGATGGTAAGCGCTTTGCGTTTCTGTCGACGAAGGAAGGCGGCTCGCAAGTCTGGGTTGCGGATTTCGACGGCGCGGCAGGGACAGTTACCCGGGTGTATCAATGGTCCTTGATACCAACAGAGGCCAATGGCGAACTCTGGTCACCCGACGGCAAGACCATTCTGTTTACGTCGGATGTCTATCCCGAGTGCGACGGTACGCCTCTGAAGGAGAATGACTGCAATGCCAAGAGGGTGAAGGATCATGAGCAGTCGAAAGCGAAGGCGTTGGTATTCGAGCACCTGTTATATCGCCACTGGAATGCGTACAAGGAAGGGAAACGAAGTCACATCTTCGTAGTTTCTGCCCCTGAGCTTAGGCCGGTACCGGTCCCGAGCACGGGTGACCAGAATCCAGT
Organism: uncultured Acidobacteriaceae bacterium; assembly: GCA_963722365.1. Taxonomy (GTDB): domain Bacteria; phylum Acidobacteriota; class Terriglobia; order Terriglobales; family Acidobacteriaceae; genus Sulfotelmatobacter. Next base: position 582,334 of record CAVRLM010000005.1, on the reverse strand, counting down.
CAGCCGTGATGTCGCAGATCTTCGGATTCCGCTCGACCTTACCCCCGGCGATTACGACGCTCCCGTGTTCTCGCTTGGCGGGCAAGATGACTATGCCTTCTCGCCTGACGGGCAGGAGATTTGCTTCGCCTCGAACCACGACAATAATCCGGCGGCCTCGACCAACAACGATCTATGGATCGTCCCCGCGAGTGGTTGGAGAGGCGGCGCGAGTACAGATCCCGCGCAGATCATTACCCAAACCAAGAACATCACCGCCGACAATCCCGCCAGCGACACCTCTCCGCTCTATTCGCCCGATGGCCGCTACATCGCCTACCGCGCCCAGCAGCGTCCGGGATACGAGAGCGACCGCTTCCGCCTCATGCTCTACGACCGCAAAACCGGCGAGAAGAAAAATCTGACGGAAGACTTCGACAAGTGGGTGGGCACGTTTACTTGGTGGGGATCACGGTGGCTTTTCTTCTCCGCCGAGGATCAAGGAAGCGCCCGGGTCTATTACACGTCGCTCGACCAGGTAAAGCCCGCGGTTCTGAAAACATCCCTTCAAGGCTATGATGACGATCTGACAATTTCGAAGGACGACAAGTTCCTTGTTTATACCCGCATGTCAATCAGTACTCCGACTGAAATTTATAAGAGCCCGATGGCGATGGCGCGGACTCCAAAGTGCGGAGAAGCAAGCGGCGATATCTGCATCACGCAAGACCCGAATTTTAGTCTGACTCATGTTAATGATCCGCTGCTCCAGCAAGTCGCGATGTCCCCGCTCGAATCTTTTTGGTTCAAGGGCGCCAAGACCGACAAGGTCCAAGGCTTCCTCGTCAAGCCGCCAAACTTCGATGCCAGCAAGAAATATCCCGTGAAATTCCTCATCCACGGCGGACCGCAGGGGGCCTGGGGAGACGACTGGAGCTATCGCTGGAATCCCGAGCTGTTCGCGGCACCGACTTCATCGACGCCCAGCGGATACGTCGTGGTCATGATCAACTTCCACGGCTCGACGGGATACGGGCAGAAGTTTATCGACGCTATCAACGGCGACTGGGGCGGAGCTCCGTATGAAGACCTGATGAAGGGCCTCGACTACGCCGAGAAGGCTTACCCGTTCATCGATAAGAACCGCGAGTGCGCGCTCGGCGCCAGCTATGGTGGATACGCCATCAACTGGATCCTCGGCCACACCGACCGCTTCAAGTGCCTGGTGTCGCACGACGGCATGTTCAACGCGGAGTCCGCCTGGGGCACTACCGAGGAACTCTGGTTCAACAACTGGGAGTTCAAAGGCACGCCCTACGACAACCGCGCCGGATATCAGAAGTGGTCACCCCACCAGTACGCCAAGAATTTCAAGACGCCCACCCTAGTGGTCCACGGCCAACGCGACTATCGGCTCGATGTAAGCGAAGGCTTCCAGCTCTTCACCACGCTGCAGATGGAAGGTGTCCCGTCGAAGATGCTCTATTTTCCCGACGAAGGCCACTGGGTTTTGAAGCCGCAAAATTCGCGCCTCTGGTACCAAACCGTCAACGACTGGGTCGATAAATGGACGAAGTGAGAATCTGCGTTATGTTGTCCAGTCCCAAGCGCTTGTCATCCTGAGCGGCGTTCTTTGCCGCGAAGGACCTATGCACCTTGCCAGCAGCGTCGTTCCGCGGGCAACGTTGCACAGGTCCTTCGCCGCTTAAAGCTGCGGCTCAGGATGACAACATCAGTACCAAAGAAGAAACGAAAAGTCTTATTCCAGCGCAACCCGATCGATCTCCTTCAGGCCAGCCTTTATTACCCGAGCGAGATGGGCGGCCCCGCAAATCGAAGAGAAATTCTCTCCTTTCATTGGAACGTTAATCATTCGCACGCGGATCTCGTACGCGGTTCTCCATATATGCCAGGTTGGCGCGATCTGAGCCGTAGCGGCGGACTGATCCCGTCCGGCTCATTCCGGATGATGAGCGGAGCAAGCAGTTGGAGCGGAAAGTCGAGCCATCCACCGACGCCCGCCGCAACTGTCACGTCAACTTCCACTGACGGACTGAAGCCGCTGCTCGAGGGCACAATACTCGCCAATCCGTTGATATCGGTCGTGGCGCTGTTTTGTGTCGCTTTCAAGATCACCGGCATGGCGGAATCGTTAGGTTCCATCTCGCCATCCCCGCCGACCGTCGCCGTCCCACCCGGCCGCAGGACGGTATTCAGAAATGTCACCCCGGCACCGATTACGGGATTCGGTGAAGCGGAAGAATCGGTGACGCGCACGACGACTGGCTGAAACGCCTGGCCCGTAGAGATCTGTCCACTTCCCGATACCGGTTGAAGATTCTGTTGAGCGAGCGGAACCGGATTGGCGTAAAAGGGCTGGCAGGGTGCATTGGCCGGAGAAACGCAGGCGCTGACCTGTACCAAGCCAGCAATCTGGGTGACGGTCAACGTAACGGTGGCGTATCCGGTGGAGTTGGTTTGCGCGCTGGCGGCACTGAGCTTTCCGGATCCGCTCACCACCGTGAAGTTCACTTTGGCGTTGTTCTGCGGAATGCCGTTGCTCAGCACACGCGCGGTTAGCGGAATCGCGACTGTCGCGCCCTGCGCAATCCAAAGATATGGCGAGAGTACGCCAATGTCAGAAGTCGACTGCGTGGCATTGAGGTTTGTGCTCACAGACTTCGAGGAACTGTAGACTCCGGGCGCTAGCGTCGCGGTAATGGTCGCGACTCCGGCAGTTGCCGGGGTGAGCCAGGTCGCAGCGTTTCCGTTCAGATCGCTGGTGATCGAGCACGAAGAAGCTCCGCTGCACGCCGAAAACTGTAACCCATTATTGGCGCTCCATCTGATCGTGGCGCCACTCACGGGCGTAACGCCATCGGCAGCCAGAACACGCACGCTCACCGGGTTCGCCGCCTGAGTGCCAACTGGAGTGGACGGATTCAATCCATGCAGCAGAATGATGGTGTCACTTTCGGCCGCACCGTAGGTCAGCACCCCGGTCATAACGGACGATGAACCGGTGGCAGGATCGGTAACAACTACGTCCTGCACTCCGTCTTGATGCGACGGCGCGGCCAGCATGATTTGTCCGGCGCCGATCGCGAACGGGCTCGCCGCTGTACCTGCGATGATCGAACTCAGTCCCGTATAGAAACCCGTTCCTTGTACTGCGACCGGCCCGCCATTCACTCCAATGCGAGCGGGAGAAACCGAGTCTGCATACAACACGTACGCGTGATAGCGATAGTCGGGACGACCATCGCCGCGAAAATCCGAAATGCCAATGAGGAAGTTCGTGGAGGTGGCGACTTGTCCGTCGAGCCGGGTTAGCCCAAAGACTGTTTGATTGAATGGAGACGGCGTGAACGCAGGAGACTGAGTACCCTGTGGATCGGAGGCATCCCACATTCCAATCACTGGCTGGATTTTGCCGACCGTCGCCTGACTGGCTTCATTCAAGGCGGTTACCGCCACCGACAACGTGCGGTTAGCCTGCGCCGCAAGAAGGTGGTATGCGACGTTTCCGTATCCACTCAACGTGCTCACCCAATCTCCCGCCGGGGGCAGCGGAATCGGAGAGGCCCAACTCGACACTGTTTGTGGCAGAGGCTGTGCAACTCCGCTCATCAGGATGTCTTGCAGCACGTCGCTGCCCGCTGTGACCGTAACGATGATGGGCTGAAAGACTCCCGAAGGCACGACCGGTCCCGGCGAGTACGGCCCGACTCCGCCAGACCATTTCGCATCGAGCCCTTCAACCGTCAACGATATTGCGCGCTGCCGCCGTTGGGCAACTGCAGCCCGGCAAGGTCAAAAAATCCTTCCAGCGATTGGTTGGCCGATCCCCATTCAGAAAATGAATTGCCGAGCGCGTCGTTATACCCAGTGATCGGATTGCCTTGGTTGCCCGCGAACAGAAACCCGGAAACGGATGCGGCTGCGTATCTGCGCGATGGCTGCCCGGTCGTCGTATCGATCCAGCGCGCCACCACGTTTACGCCCTGCATGGCCTGTGTGCGGTTTCCGCGAGTGTCGGTGAACCACACCGAGCCATGAATCCGCGCCGTCGCGCTGGAAAATATTTGCTTACCGGGGAAACTCGAAAGATTCTGTGCGGTGGCGGGGTAGAGCCGCGAAATCGCCGCCACGTCGTCCATGGCAAGCTGATAAGGACTGGCATAGCAGATCGTGATCGGAATGCAATTCAACGGATCCGTGGAGTGCATCACAGGGAATCCCGCGTAATCGTCCGACGTCGGAAACGGAACGTGGGTGAGAACGTTGAGATTCACTTGCGACCACCCGAGCCCCAACACGCCACCGATCACCCGGACCAGTCGGTATTCCACGTCGACAAGTTGCGATGCCTGCTGCGCGCACTGGCCATTCATCACAATGAGCGCATGCTGGTAGTTCGCGAGCGTGCCGTAGCTGTCGTTGCCTCCAAAGACTGCGTTGGAGAAACATTGGCTTGAGTCGCCTGCGCCCATTCCCATGAGAGCGTCGGTGACCGAGCCATCATCGTCATACACGACGCCGATAGGCGTGCCGGTAGCGGTCGGCTGAATGTCTGCAGGCATTGTGATGGTGCCGTCTGAATTCAGCAGAACATTCGAGCCGTTCACATCCTCGGCGAGCGGCCCTCCGTTGGTGGCTGCGAGAGCCGCAGTGGGCACAGAGGTCCATTGCGCGAATGCATCGCCAACAAGGCTATTTGCCGAGGCGTTCGGCATCAGAGGGCTGAGATCACCTTGATCGGTGTAATACGTAATGACTCCTTGCGGCCAAACCAGCGGCTGCCCCGCACTGGTTGGGTCGAAGTAACTGCTGCCCGCGACGCACTTGGGTCCTCCCGCCCGCGAGGCCAGTGCGACGACGAGGATCATCGCCGTAGACAGGGCCAGCCTGAGGAGAAATGAGTGCGGAGTAAATGCCATGCGGTTTTTCATGGTCACCTCTTCTGATCGCACTTACTCCTCCCCACTGGCCCGACGTACCGCCAAGGCGAAGTCGCTGAACCGTACCCGCGACTTCCCACCCAGGACGGAATCCGATCGAAAGGCTGAAAGATGGCGTGCTGAAAGCAAGACTCGGCCCCAAGAATCGACGGTGAAACGTCCCATCTCGCCGGCCACGCAACTGGTTAGTCCCAGCTTGCTTGGGGGATAAAGAAACTGAAGCACATGCTCGCCGATGCGGTAGCGCTGGCCACTAGACCAGAGGCCAATCCACTGGGAGATGGTCAAGTTTTCGCCCTGAGTGACTCCGCGAATCGCGTTATCGATGTGGAATGTTATGGCCACCGTTTCGACAACTTGTGCGGTTGTCGCCGGACGACGCTCGATCGCTGTGACCGTCCCGGAGAAAATGGTTCCAGCACTGCGAGTGATTACAGGCAAGCCCGCTGTGCCAGGTGGAGTGATGGGCAAGCGGCGACGGAGGTCAGACACCGGGGACTGCTCTATGTCCCCACGCAAGGGGATTTCAATGTCCCGTGTAACGTGGACGCGGCCCGACTGCCCGCGCAGCAGTATGGGCGCCAGAAGCAAAACAGAAATCGCGAGCAGACACGTGCAACTTCTCCCAAACATGGGGAGACCTCAGTATGTGACGTCTGCTCGGAGGGATACCGGGGAAACAGGTGAGCCTAGTCCATAAGTAACATCGAAATCTGTGACGGTTGTCACAGCGGCCTGTGATTTTCTGGGCCCCCATTCGTTTCCCCGGCTCTCCCGCCCATCGAGAAACTCTATGACCGTTGCAGTTGCGCCCCCCGGCCGTATCGTTGTGTGGCGTACCCCACAATGAGCCCCACCATGCCTCCGGGCAGCATGATCTGGAAGTAGTACCCGTGTTGCAACCGGGCAATGATAAAAGCGAGCAGCAGCCCTACTGCCAGACCGAAGACAATCCCCAACGCCAGCGAATGCACCTTGCGCGCAAATACGCCGATGAGTACACCGGCAATGATCCCTTTAACCGTGGATCCCACGACAATGCCCGCAAGTTGCGCCCGCACCTCAGGCGTGAACCACGCCGTCAGACCATCAACGGCGCCCAGAATCGCTCCAAGCATTACCCCCAACAGAACTTTGTTCATCGCACAGCCTCCTCTTCTATTGTGGTATTACCCGTTTCTTCCGGATCCTTTAACGTCGGGCAAACAAAATAAACAGAACGCGCATGAGCAAATACACTCCCACTAGGACAACGGCCGTCTGATGCCGCGCAAGCAACCGGGCTGCGCGTTCCAGCAGATTCTCTTTGTAGGCGTTGACCGGTGCCCCATTCAGGTATCGGTTGACGTCCTCTGCCAACTCTCCTGCAGACTGATACCGGGTAGCCGGGTCCGCGGCCCTGCCCTTGTCGCAGATTGCCCATAAGGCGCGAGGAACCGTGACCCCTGCCGCCGATGTATCTCTTCGCGATGATGTGTTCAACATGAACCGCAAAATTGTACCCAGAGAATAAATATCCGTGCGATGATCCACACGCTCGCCGCGTGCCTGCTCGGGAGACATGAAACCCGGAGTGCCCAGAACGCCTCCCTCACTGGTGCCGCGAGGCACACCGTTTGTCGGTCCTGACGCGAGTTCGGTTGGCCGGGATCCTGGACCAGCCCCGACCTGCGCCAGCCCCCAATCCATGATGAGCACTTCGCCGAAGGCCCCGATCATGATGTTTTCCGGCTTCAGATCGCGATGCAGAAAGCCACGCGCGTGTGCGAAATCCAGCGGTTCGGCGATCCGTTCCATCAATCGGAGGCTGTTGCTCAGACTCAGGTTGACGATGTGCTCCGCGAGCGTGTGGCCTTCGACATACTTCATACAGTAAAAGGCGCGGCCATCGGCGAGAGTTCCTGCGTCATGCACGGGGACGATGCCGGGGTGTTCCAGGCTTGCGAGCGCACGCGCCTCCTTTAGAAGACGCGCCGGCAGTTCGGACGCACCGACCACGTCGAGCACTTTGAGCGCGACCCGGCGTTTAAGTACCGTGTCCTCAACCAGCCACACGCTGCCCATGCCACCGCGAGCCAAATAACGTACGATCGCATAGCGCGTACCGGTGAGATCGGGCATCTGCATGTTCTCGCGCAGACGAGCCACGACGTTGTCGGAAAGTTGCATCATTTCAGATCAACTCCCAGCAAAGACTGTGCCTCGCGGCGAAACTCGTCGTCGCTGGCAGTCATCTCGCGCAGTTGCTCGAGCACGCAGCGTCGGAACTCCCGTCGAGCGAACGCAAGGTAGTTGGTTACGTCTGTGGCCGCCAACCCAAACTCGCCAGCAAGTTGTGCGTACGAGGGTTTCGAATCCTCATCGTTCAGATCGTAGCGTTCGAACAGGGTGAAGTGGATTAACTTTCCTTCCGACTCGCAATTCTCCCGAAGTTTTTTCAACCCGAGAAAAAACAGGCTGCGCACCCATTCTTTGTCAAAAGAATCCTCCGGATGCTCAGATAGCGCGACCTTCGCCAGTTCGCGCTCCGCCTCTTCGAAGTCGACAGAAAGATGTGCAGATCCGGCTCCCCGCTTGAGGCGGTTCGAGTCGCGCAGGTGTTTCATGTAAAGACGATCGGCGCAGGTGCGTAGAAACATGCGCAGTCGTCCTTTGCTCGGCTCATAGGAGTCCAGGAATTCTTTCTCCAGAATTCGGGCGAAAAATTCCTGGGTAAAGTCGGCAGCGTCCTCGGAGCGCAGATTCCATTTCATCCGGACATACTTGTAAACCGGCCTCCAATACACAGCGGTAATCGCTTCCATCGCGCGCTCCCGCGTTGCAGCATCATCACTCTGCGCCGCCAACACAATCGAGTGCCGCGTAACGGGGAAGTATCCGCTTTGTGACTTTATGTCCAATGCAAGCGCTGGATTCGCTTCGAAGTGTATTTCCTGGAGCGCGTACGCGACAACTATCGTTTCTGTGCAGAGCCCAGTCTAGCGGGAAACGGGAGGTCGACCTTTCCCCACTTAAAAAAATCTCTTGCAAAACAACTACACATGTAGTAGTAATGCATACGTCGGTAGGAGATGAAATGCCCGGACCAAAGTTAGCGAAGCTCGAACTGCAAATCATGGAAGCGCTGTGGAGCCGGGGCGAGGCCTCCATCCGCGAGATTCAGGAGGCATTTCCTGAAAAAGGCAGACCCGCCTACACCACCATCCAGACCACGGTGTACCGACTGGAAGCCAAGAAGGCCGTCCGCCGCGTCAAGAAAGTCGGAAACTTCCACATTTTCGAGGCGGCGGTCTCGCGCGACAGCGCCCAGCGAAAGTTGGTCGACGATCTTCTGGCCCTGTTTGGGGGCCGCACCCAACCTGTGATGGCGCATCTAATCGAGTCGGGCCAACTCACGCTCGAGGATGTAAAGGAAGCCGAGAGAACCCTCCGCAAGCTCGAGAGAAAGGACAAAGTGAAATGACCCCGGCAAATTTGTCCGTCCTATGGAAAGACCTCGCCCCCGCGTTGGGCAATCACCTGTGGCAGTCGACCCTCTTCGCCGTCGCAGCCGGACTGCTCACGTTGCTTCTGCGCAAGAATCACGCTCGCGCGCGCTACTGGCTCTGGCTGGCCGCGTCTGTGAAGTTTCTCATTCCGTTCTCCTTGCTGGTCGGCCTCGGCAGTCGTCTCGCATGGTCGCACCGCTCACCAGCAGCAACCGGCGGACTCTACGTTGTCGTGGAACAGATCAGCCAGCCCTTTACGCAGACCGCGATAGCGATGCCGACAATTTCTCCGAGCACATCCACAGTAACCTCACAGAGCCTGTTCCACATGCTCCCCGTATTGCTGGTTGCCGTGTGGTTATGCGGATTCTCCTTGGTCGTCCTTATATGGTGCATGCGCTGGCGAAAGATCTCCATTGCTCTAAGAAACGCCGAGCCGTTGCAAGAGGGCCGCGAAGCCGAGGCCCTGCGCAAATTGCAGCGCATTGCCGGCACTCGCACGCCGATTGACCTCGTGCTCTCGCGGACTTCTCTCGAACCCGGAATCTTCGGCATCACTCGCCCGGTTCTGGTCTGGCCGGAAGGAATCTCGAAGCACCTCGAAGATGCGCATCTCGAAGCAATTCTCGCGCACGAGCTCTGGCACGTCCGGCGTCGAGACAATCTGGCTGCGGCGATCCATATGTTCGTGGAAGCCATGTTCTGGTTCCACCCGCTGGTGTGGTGGCTGGGCGCGCGCCTGGTCGAGGAGCGCGAGCGCGCCTGCGACGAAGAAGTCGTGGAGCTGGGCGGCGAACGCCACGTCTATGCGGAGAGTATTTTGAAAGTATGCGAGTTCTGCGTGGGATCTCCGCTGGCTTGCGTCTCTGGGGTAACGGGATCCGATCTTAAGAAGAGGATGGTACACATCATGACCGAGCAAATTGTGCGAAAACTGGAGTTCGGCAAGAAGGTTCTGCTGAGTGCGGCGGCAATGCTGGCCATCGCTCTGCCGCTCGTCTTCGGGCTCGTCAACGCAACGCCCACTCGCGCTCAGGCCGACGAAGAGGCGAGTACGAGCATCCCCAAATACACAGCATCGATTAAGCCGACCTCGCTACCGACCGAGGTGCACGGCGGCAGTGTGAAGCATATGGAACAGATAATGTTTTCGCCAAATGGATTCTTCGCCGCCAACATTTCTCTGGAGAAAATCATTCAGGAAGCCTACGGCGTTCAAGCGAATCAGATTGTTGGGGGGCCGGATTGGCTGAAGTCCACCGCTTACGATGTCGAAGTGAAGATCAACAACTCGGAAGCGAGCAAACCCGAGACAGACAACCCCGAACTCGGTCCGTCGACGAAGCAGAGCCGGCAAGTGCTGCGCTCAATCCTGGCAGAGCGTTTCAAACTCGCCGTGCATAACGAAACGAAAAATCTTTCCAGCTATGTTCTGGTCGTTGCCGAAGATGGCAGCAAGCTGCAGCCGTCCCAAGCGACCGACAGCACCTTCCACGCAGAAGCGCCAAGATCAATGCTGATGGGGTCTTCCATGCGCATGAAGGTCGATGACGGACAGGCCAGAGCCTTGGAAGCTCGAGGCATACCCACGGCGGCCTTTGCTTCGCTGCTCTCGCGCCAGCTTGGCAAAGTGGTGGTCGACAAGACCGCACTCCCTGGCAAGTATGACTTCACGCTGAAGTGGACGGCAGAGCCGAGCGCAACGCCCGAAAACTCAACCGAGAGCGCAGACGCAGCTGGGGATTCCTCGTCCCCGCTTTTTGCGGCGATCCACGATCAGCTAGGCCTGAAACTGGAACCGCAAAAAGCACCGCTGTCCGTTCTAGTCATCGACCACGCGGAGAGGCTGGCGGAGTCCGCTCAAAACTAAGGTGTTTCATCTTCGGACCAAGGCAGATCCAGCAGGCATTCGGATTCTGAGTCACCAGACTTCCGCCAGGCGCGCCTCCTCTCCGCCGTCGACTTCGTGCAGGCGGACCGCCTGCGGCGGAAAGTAGCCGAAGAGATGGCTCGCTTTTTCTCGCAAGTCGATCTCCTGCTGGTTCCCTCGGTCGGCGACGAAATTCTCACCGTCACAAACGTCACCAGACATACCCTCTCGTCCTGCGAGCCCGATTTGTCGAGGTGGCAAGAGCGCGCAGCGACCGGGCCCCTCACTTTGCGCGATAGACCGTTTTTCCGGCGACCATGGTCCAGAGGACCTTCGTGTCGCGCATTTCCTCGGGCGAGACGGTCAGCACATCACGATCGAGCAGGATTAAATCGGCGCGCTTGCCGGGGGCGATGGATCCGATGGAATCGAGATTCATGGCGCGAGCCGAGTTGCGCGTGTAGGCGTAGAACATGGCTTCGCGGGGCATGGCTTGCGAAGGATCGAGGACGCCTTCGGATCCTTTGCGCGTTTCAGCCTGATAGATGGCGCGGAAGACGTTGGCCGTTGAGACTGGCCAATCGCTGGCTCCGGAGATGATGCCGCCGTTGTCGAGGATGGAGCGGGCAGGATATTGCCACTGGTAAATGCCGGGGTCGAGATAGGGCTTCAGGATTTCAATGGTGTCGTTGCCGGCATCGGCCCAGAAGAGTTGCAGGGCGCTGATCACACCGAGTTCACGGAAGCGGGGAAAATCTTCAGGCTGGATGAATTGTTCATGAGTAAGCGTGTGGGGCAAACGGGAAGCGCCGTTGGCTTTGCGCGCGGCTTCGATTCCGTCAAGAGCTTCTTTGACCGCGCCGTCGCCAATCGCGTGCACGTGAATGATGAGTCCCTGCTTGTCGGCGGCGATGCAAAGCTCGGCAAACTTTCGGGGATCGAAGAGAAGATCGCCGTTATGTCCGGAGTTCTTGTAGGGCTTGGTGAGGTGTGCGGTTTGAGAGGGGAATTCGGCGACGCCGTCGGCGAAGAGCTTGATACCAGAGACGTGCAGATGGCGCGTGTTGGCATATTGCTCACGCGTCTTTTGCACCGCGGCGAGTTCGGCACCGGGATCTTTGGCGAAGACCTGCGGGAAGGCATCGACTTCGGAGTTCAGCTCTCCGTGGTCGGCGAGAAGTTTGTAGGCCTGCAGGACATTCTCGCTAGCGAGGGGATCGAGCCAGGCGGTGATTCCGAGGCTGTAGTTGTATTGCAGGGCGGCCCGTCCGCCGGCTAGCAGTTTGTCGGGCGTGGGCTTGGGGAGGAGAGGTTCGATTTTTTCAGTGCCGGCGTCAACCAGAAAACCATTAGGCTGGCCTTGCTTATCGATGCCGTAGTAGGCGCGCTGGTCAGGGGTAAGTTTCTTGAGATATTCGGAGGTGATGCCGGCGCGGTCGAGCAGGGCATGATTGGCCCAGGCGGTATGGCCGTCCATGCCGCGGAGGAGAAGGTTCTGGTTGGCGTAGGGGCCGGTGCTGAACTCGGAGTTGAGAGTGTCGGGATGTGACCAGAATTCCAAAGGAAGACCGAGGATCTCAAGAATGTCGCCGTGCATGCCTCGGCCAGACTTTTTGGCTTCTGCGACGAAGGGCGGCAGTTGGCTCAGGGATTCGACTTTCTCGCTGGCGTCGGCGGCGATGAGGCCAAGCCCGCCATCGATGGAGTGGCTGTGGGAATCGATGAATCCGGGAAAGAGAGTCTTGCCTTCGAGATCGATGCGCTGAGCGTTGGCCGAAACGGACTTCATGACTTCGGGCAGGGTGCCGACGGCGATGATCTGGTCTCCGCGAATGGCGACGGCGTCAGCGTAGGGATTTTGCGGATCGGCGGTGAAAACCTTGGCGTGGAAGAAAATTTTCTCGTTGGAGGCTTCCTGTGCCCTGGAGGCGTGGAGAAAAAGGAATGTGGAAACGAAGAGAAGAATCAAATAACGACCCACGAGTCGGCCCACGCAATCACCCTTTCGCGAACATGATCTGAACACCACCGCTGGCGAGAACAAGACACTATACACAAATTTGTGTGACCCGCGACTCATGTGCTCGAGGTGGGCGGAAAGTGGGCGGAAAGCTGGTTGAGTTGCGGTTCTGGCTGGCATAACTGCCAGTCGCGCGGCGCTTCCGGGTGGCGTACAAAGTAAGGTTGCAGATGTTGTAGCACTCCGGGATGCGATGCCTCATCGATTCCTAATTTCGTTTTCCGTTCTTGTCTTGACGTTCTCGGCCTTCGCGCAAGAAGACATGCAGACATTCAAGGTGGACGCCACAAATGCATTCGTGTGGGGCGAGGAGAGTCGATCGGGTGCAGTGTCGTTGAGCGTGCAGGATCCGATTACAGGAAACACGATCCGCAAACTGAAGCATGGAGGAATTGAAGTCAGCTCAAGAGCCGGGTTCGAGAGAGTGGGAAATGAGGAATTGCTGAGCTTCACGACGACCGTGGTGAACGCTACCAAGGATGAGATCGTGGCGAGGCAGGGAGCTGTGAGCGTCGATGGCCACGTGGCCCAGCCGCTCTCCGTGGTGCTCAGGAAGAAAGACGCAGCCAAGAAGGTGCGCAAACAGGCGTGGGAATTGGTGAGCATGCAGTGCTATGCGAATGGCTTTCTTCCGAACGAAGGGTTTTTTTCCAAGGATGGTCCGGCAGAGGGGTTTGCAGTGAAACCGAACCAGGTGGTGACCATTTCGTTTGTGACCAAGGATCCGCGAGGATCTTCGGTTTTATGTTCGGCGGAGGGTTGCTACCCCAAGGGGTCCATGCGATTCGCGGTGGTGGTGAATGAGACGGTGTTTGTATTTATTTGGCCGGGGCGGGCGATGATTTCTTGCGGCGGGTAAATGTGGGAGTTTTCTGCCGGGGCGGCTGACTACTTTCTTTTCTTTCTTTTTTCCTTCTTTCCATTCTACTCAAACAGCCGTGGCTCAAGTTACGCCTGATCTCCGAAAATGCTGGCTGGAACGCTTCACGGCTAGAAGTGCACAGGTCCCTCAGTCGGGTGCGCACCGCGCGCTTTCCGGATGACAAGTCAAAAACCTTACGCTGATAACAAGTCAACCAACAGGAGATTCGGAACGGCGCGTGATGCGTGGCACCAGAATCAGGACGAGGCCGTAGAAGAGAAGAGATACAACCAGGGAAGAAGCGTTGCCGAAGCGCAGGTCTTCGAAGATGAGTTTGAGGGTGCCGAAGGCGACGGCGGCGTACGCGACCCAACTGAGTTCGATGTGCTTCCAGCGAGATCCCAGAAATGCGAGGACGAGAGCGAGCGCGCAGTTCACGATCGTGCGAACCACGGAGAGGCGCGACGGAGTCAGTTCAAGGCGGCTTGACACTAGTCCGCCGACGGCGGCTATGGCTACTGCTGCAGAGGCGAAACTCACCAGGACGGCGGGAACGACCCAGAGCATGCGGCGCTTGGTCTGGCTTTGATCGGCCTGCGTTCCCCAGGATCCCAGGATGTAGCAGAGAGCGGACGAGACGGCGACGATCCAGACGCTCGAGTCGGGGTAGGCGGGGAGGGTTCCGGCGAGGGCGGCGACAATCCAATGCGGAAGCGTGGAAGCGGCAGTAGCGGTGGCGAGGTAGAACGATGCATGCATGCCGAGGCTGAGTTTGTCGGTCCGGGCATAGAGGAAGGCTGAGGCTACAGCAGCCAGAGATAAGAAAGGTACGAGGAGAGTCGGCGAAAGAAGCAGGTAGCTTCCGATCAGAAGAAGTACGGCAGCGTAGGTGGCGGAGGTGCGTCGATTGCGGGCGTGGGATTCGGCGGTGAAGCGAGAGAGAGCTCCCCAGTAACAGACAACGGCAAGCAGTAGAGCGAAAACACCGAACGCAGGAGCCGCGGAGGAGTGCGTGGCGCGCATGACGCCGAAGGTGGCGAGCACGAAGGCGAGGATACCTTGTCCGATTTCAAAGAGGGTGATGGGGTGGCGGCGCGCGAAGGTGCGAATGGCGATGCTGGCTCCATAGATCGCGAATAGAAGCAGGCAGAGAGTCGTGATGATGACGGTTGAAGCGGGAGGGTAGCCCTCGGGCACTCCATCGGGAGATGTCGTCACGAAGACCAGCAACCATACGGCGAAATCGGCGGCGAGAGCGGGCACGGCGCGCAGGGTGAGGCGGTGTTCGAGACAAGCAGCAGCTTCTGCGGCCAAGGCTACGGCCAGCAATGCGGCGGTGAGCGGCACGAGTTCGTGGGTCTGAACGATGAGAGCGACCGCGGTGAGCACGGTGGCAAGAGTTGCAATCCACGGGATTAGTTGCAAATCGAGGCGCCACGACAGGGCGAGAGCGAGCACCGTGAAAGCCACCAGCACGACCGCGGTGGAGGAAGGCACGAGAGTCTGAAAGCGGACGGTGGATTCCCACAACAGAGGCGAGAGAATCAGCACCGAGGTGACGGCGTAGGTGACGCTCGCGAAGCGGTTCGCAGTGTGAGTGCGGACGGCCCAGACCATCCACAGGGCGGCGTAGACGATGGCGAGGAGCAGGATGGGAAGTTTTGGGACAGAGTTGGATTCGGCGATGGCGCGCAGGAGGTAGGCTCCGGCGATTCCGAGGACGGCTTTGCCTAGGACGGGGACGGCGCCGCCGGGGAACTCTGCGGCAGGGAATCCTCGCCAGGTGGCGGGAGGATGCGGGCGCTGCAGGGAGAGGTCGGGCGACTCAGGAAGCGCGTTCGACGACTGTTCCCCTCGGGTTCGTTGCTGAGACTCCAAGGTGGAGACGCGACTTTCCAGCTCGCGGACTCGCTGGTTGAGCCGTTCCAGATCCAATGCGACGCCGTCGATCACGTGCGCCATGCCGTGCTCCGAATTTGCCCGGTGGGGCTAGCTGGTTCCGTGCGCCGGAGTTGCGCCGGAAGCGGGAACGGGGCCCGCGTCCGGCCAGGGCGGAAGGAGTTTGACCAGGATCGAGAGAAATATGAAAGGAAGTATGAGAAGCGCGATTGCGGTAAGAAGTCCTTCGCGCGTGGCAAACGCCATTTTATAAGTGGTGTACCCGAGAAAACTTTTGGAAAAGAGCTGGCCGCCGATGACGACGTTCCAGCGCATGGCAAAAATACCGATGACGGTGAGACATCCAGCGAGCGCGTAGATGCGTTTGCGGACGTTGTCGCTGAATTTGAAAATTTGGGTAAGACCAAGCAGGGAGATGGGAACGACGGTGCCGAGCAGGATCTGGACAATGACCTGTGACACCCAGAGGCGGGTGTGCACCATGAAGTCGAGGCTGCGAAAGGACTCGTCGGCTTCGTAGATGCGCTGCAACAGGTCGAGCATCTCGAGGCTGAAGTCGATCACAAAGACGTAGAAAAGATATTGCGCGATGGTGTCGAGGCAGTGGATATCGATCTTGCGGCCGCGCAGGCGGGTAGAGAGCATGTAGAGCAACATGACCGCGGCGATACCGGAGACCATGGCGGAGAAGATGAAGACGATCGGCATGAGCGGGGAGGACCACCAGGGATTGGCCTTGATCGATCCGAAGATGAAGCCGACGTAGCCGTGGAGGAGGAAGGCGGAGGGAATTCCGATTACGGTAATGAAATAGCCGAGACGCTCGTCGATTCTCAGGGAGCGCGGGCTGAGGTTGCTGGAGCCGAGGGTGAGCGCGCGGTAGATGAGGCGCGTGATGCCGGTTGTCGTCTGGGATTTCAGGACGATGTCGCGGCGGTAGTCGAGCCAGATTTCCAACAGCAGCACAGCCATCAGGTACCAGAGGTAGACGAATCCGAACATGGCCATGGCGGAGGAGCGGTGGGGCGTGAGGTACATCTCGAAGGAACGTTCGGGATGTCCGAGGTGCAATTGCAGGGGCAAGGGCGCAACGAGTAGGAATGCGAGCGCGGTGAGCAGGGCGAGGCGGTAGGTGGGTTTGACGGCTTCGACGCGGAAGACGCGTTCGAGAGAGGCAAGGATGAAGGCGCCGGCGACGAGTCCCGTAATGAAGGGATAGAGAACGATGAGGACGCTCCATTGGAGCTCGACTTCGTTCGGATACATGAAGCCTTCGACGGGGATTTGCAAGGGGTCTCCTTTCCTTGCGTTCTTCTTGCGAACCTTCCCCGGACGAATGTGTCTGGGGCTACGTGTTTACCTCACTGAGCCGTCCATGCCGTAATAGAAAACTTTTGAACCTGTGGCCATGTGCGGCTTCAGGACTTGTACGTTATGCGTTTGCAGGAATTCATGAATCGGGTCTTTCGGATTCTTCAGATCGGCGAGTTGGCGGGCGCCGGTGGGGCAGACCTCGCAACAGGCCGTCGTTAAACCTTTTGTGATGCGGTGGTAGCAGAGAGAACATTTCTCCGCGGTGTTGGTTTTGGGGTTGATGAAGCGGCAGCCGTAGGGACACGCTTGCACGCAGTAGCGGCAGCCGAGGCAATAACTTTTGTCGACGAGGACAACGCCATCGGGGGAGACGAAGGTTGCGCCAACAGGGCAGACTTGGGTGCAAGGGGAATCGGCGCAGTGGTTGCAGAGCTTGGGGACAAAGAAATTCTTGCCGCCGGTGTCTTGGTGTGGAGGGAAGCCTTGCTTGCCGCCGTCGGGGGATTGCACTTCGGGGCGCTCGATCTTCCAGTCGGCGACATGGTAGCGCTCGATCCAAGTGCGGTAGTAGCCGTCGGGGACATCATTTTCTTCGGCGCAGGCGCGGACACAGCTGCCGCAGCCGATGCACTCCGTAATGTCGATCAACATGCCCCACCAGTGATCAGTGGTCTTGTAGTTGGGGGCAGCCTCGGGCGTACCAGCCTGGACGTACTGCCAGGCGACGGCGGCAGCGGGCAAGAGCATGAGGAGGCGACGGCGGGTGATGTCCATTATTTCTTCTTAGCCTCCGTCGCGGGCTTGGCGTCAGCCTTGTCGTCGATTTTGGGACGGTGAGGCTGGTGACAGGTGTCGCAGGCGACGCCTTGGGCATGGTCGGCGGTGACAACCTGGGGGAAGGTTTTGGGCTTGGCGCTGTTGGCCTCATGACAGCGGGCGCAGATGACCGCGGTGTCGAGCTTCGGGGGCTTGACGGTTGCGGGATCGTCGGCGTGCTTGGCCTGCGGGCCGTGGCAGGCTTCGCAAGGGACGACCACGTGGCGGCCCTGCTTTTTCTGGTCAACGACCTCAGTGTGGCAGGCCTCGCAGACTTGATGGCCGGCGTGGGCGATGGGGCGAGCGGCGATCTCGGCGATGGCGTCGCCGCGGTAGTGTCCATACTGACCGAAGCTGTGAGGGACGACGGCGGCGCGAAGAAGGACGAAGGCGACCAATGCGACCGCCATGACCACGGCGAGCCGGACGAGATGTTCAATGTCCTTGAACAATTTGGTCTTTCTGCGCCGGACCGAGAGGCACTGCGCGGAATTTGCGCAATGATCTTGGATACATTCGAATCGCCGGAGGGACGATGATTGGGGTCACAGGGGGTTGTGATGTGGGTCACCCAGTCATCCAACCTTGGGGCCGCAGATTGAATCACACCGGGAATGCGGCAGTGGAAGTTATTGGCGGGGATGGTTGTTCTCGCGCTTCCGGGAACATATGGTCTTGCGCAAAATGCGGGCGCAAAAACTAGTGAGACAAGAACAATCGATCCGGGAAGTGAGGCTTGCGCTTCGTGTCACGCGGAGATCTCCAAGTCATATGCGAAGACGGTGATGTCGAGAGCAAGCGGTCCGGCGAACGATGGGCTGATTACGGGCGAGTTCGAGGATAAGACTTCGGGCGTGCGGTATCGCGTGTTCCAGCGGGATGGGCACGCGTGGATGAGTTACGAGCGGGAGAAGGGGAGCGGAGTACGGGGAGAGCGCGAGCTTCTGTATTTCATCGGCTCGAACAAGAAGGGGCGCAGTTACCTGTTTTCAGAACAAGGATTCTGGTTCGAAACTCCAATCAACTGGTACGCGCAAGAGGGAAAGTGGGAGATGACTCCCGCATATGCGGAGGCGCGCGAGATTCCCATGAACTTGCCTTCGTTTTCAAGCTGCCTGAATTGCCACACCAGCGGATTGCAAAAGAGACTGCCGGGTACGAGGAACGAGTATGCGGGCGAACCGTTCGCACACGCGGGAATCACGTGCGAGCGTTGCCATGGAGTGGGGGACGGGCATTTGAAGGGAAAGGGATCGATTGTGAATCCCGCGAAGCTGACGGCGGAGCGGAGAGACTCGATTTGCATGGAGTGTCACTTCGAGGGAACGGTATCGGTGACGCAGGCGGGCAAACATCTTTCTCAGTTTCAGCCGGGGGAGCGGCTGGCGGACTACGTTCATTATTTTGTGCTGCGCGGAAAGGAGCCACAGAAGGCGGAGGCGCTGAGCCAGTTTGAAGCACTTTCGCTGAGCGCTTGCCAGCGGAAGGCGGGAGACAAGATGTGGTGCGGGAGCTGCCATGATCCGCACCAGGAGCCGAGCGAGGAGGAGAAGGTTGCGTACTATCGAGGCAAGTGCCTGAGTTGCCATGGTGAGGCGTTTGCGGCGAAGCATCATGCGGACAAGCCGGATTGCGTTCACTGTCATATGCCGGAGTTGCCGAGCAAGGATGTGGCGCATACGCAGACGACGGATCATCGGATACTGAAACATGCTGGAGAGCAGGCGGTGGAGGCTGCGGGGAAGGAGCGGTTGGAGGCGTTTCCGGAGAGGGAAGCGTCGCTGATGAACGCCAGAGACTTTGGCCTCGCGTGGGATACGTTGGCGCAGCGTGGGGTGGAAGGGGCATCGCGCGAGGCGGAAGAATATCTCCACAAGGCAGAGAAAGATTGGCCGAACGATGCGACCCTGCTCTCGGCGCTGGGCTTTGTGGAGCAGCAGCGCGGACATAAGAAAGAGGCGGAGGAATATTTTGAGCGCGCGCTGAAGGTGAGACCGCAGGCGAATACGGCGGCGGCGGACCTGGGGATATTGGAGGCTCAGACGGGGAATGTGCAACGGGCGGTGGAGTTGTGGGAAGGAGCGTTCGAGAGGGCACCTTACCGCAGCGCGATCGGGATTGACCTGGCGATGGTGTTCTGCGCGGAGGGGCACAAACAGGAAGCGCGGCGATATGTGCTGCGGGTGCTGGAGTTCAATCCGGATTATGGCAAGGCGAGGCAGCTGCTGGCGCATCTGAATGACGATCCGGTGCAGTGCAAACCGTAACGGTGCACGGGGGACGAGTCGTGGATTTATCATGGCGGGCATGAAAGCCTGCTCACCCTACTCAAAATTGTTTGTGTGGATGCTGGTGGTGTGGCTGACGGCGTCTCCCTGGCTGGAAGCGCGGGTTGAACCTACGCACGGATTCGACATTTTTTCCCAGGAAGAAGAGATCCAGCTCGGCAAGCAGAATGCGGCCGAGGTGAGGAAGCAGATGCCAGTGCTGCCGGATTCGGATCCGGTGTCGCAATATGTGCAGAAGCTGGGAGCGAAGTTGGCCGCGCGGGCGCCGGGATACCAGTGGCCGTATAGCTTTCATGTGGTGAATGTGAAGGAGATCAATGCGTTCGCGCTGCCGGGCGGGCCAATCTTCGTGAACCTGGGGACGATTCAGGCGGCGGACAATGAGGCGCAACTGGCGGGTGTGATGTCGCATGAGCTCTCGCACGTGGTGCAGCGGCATGGAACACGGGCGGCGTCGAAGCAGATGGCGGCGCAACTGCCGCTGGCAATTCTGGGCGGGTTCATGGGGAACAGCACGCTGGCCAGGGCGGCGGAGATGGGAATCTCGTTCGGCGTGGGCTCGTATTTTCTGAAGAACTCGCGACAGTCGGAATCGGAGGCGGACCTGCTGGGCACCGATGTTATGTACGACTCGGGATTCGAGCCGCGGCAGATGGCGCTGTTCTTCGAGAAGTTGGAGAAGGAGATGGGCGCGAGCGCGAACTCGATGATCAACCAGTTCATGAGCGACCATCCGAATCCGGGGAATCGAGCGGAAGCGGTGTCGCTGGAGGTGAAGACGCTGATGCCGCGAACGTATCTGGCGGACAGCAGGGAGTTTCCGCGAGATCAAGACGCGGGTGGCTGGGATGAAGCCGCTGACGTCGGAGCAGGTGGCGGCGATGCAGAAGCAGGGAGGAGCGCCCACGACGGGGGCTCCGGCGGCTACGGATATGCCGCCGAGCGCGAACTTGAAGGTGTTCAGTCACAACGAATATCAGATTTCGTATCCGGAAAACTGGCACGTATTTGGCGACCAGAGTTCGAGTGTGACGATCGCGCCGCAAAGTGGAGTGTCGCAGAACGCGGTGGCGTATGGAGTGATCGTCGCGAACTACCAGTCGGAGGAGGCGAACGCGTCGTTGGATACGGCGACGCATGAACTGCTGGCGTCGCTGCGGCAATCGAATCCGGGGATGAAGCAGATCGGGCACGATGAGAAGATCCTAGTGAATGGGATGGCGGGGCGATCGGTGGATTTGATTGGGGCGTCGCCGATCAAGGACGCGCAGGGAGCGGCACTGCAGGAGCGGGATTGGGTGGTGACCGTGCTGCGGAAAGATGGGACAGTCCTATATATGGTGTTTATTTCTCCGGATAAGGAGTTTGGTGAGTTGCGTCCGGCATTTGAGGCGATGCTGAGGACGTTGCAGGTGAAGTAAAGCGTCCGTAGGGTGGTGGTTCGGGATGATGTTTCGGCGGGTGCATGACCTCGACATGGCACTCCGTTTTGTCAGAAAAGTGGATACGCTGTCGCGCACTGACGCTATTTAACGTCAACCGCATTCGACTTCCCGGTCAGCTCCGAGACATAGCAGTCTTCGTGTATCGCCTTTCCGTACTCGTCGACCTTACTCTCTTCAAGCTTCACGGATTCCCTACAGATGACGCACTCTGGGAGCCACTGACCTTCGGACGTCTGTTCGGGCCGCTGAACGTCGGGCATTTGATGCCTCCTGGGAGAGACAATCCCAACGTTAGCCTTGTTGGCGTTCGACGTCTGAGCAATGCAGCTCAGTTTAAGTGCGTCAGCGCACTCTAGGCACTTTTGCGTCTGGAGAGGGCTAGTCTTCCGTGGACGACGTTTTCGTCGTATGTGATAGCGATAGGGAAATTTGTCGCTGTTGTGATTGTGGAAGCATTCTTTTACGTGAATGGATGGCTTGCCGGATGGTGTGCCGGAGTTGGGTATTCTCCAATTGCACGCTGCACATCCCCAAGCCGCGAAACTGCTAGTTTCAAGCCAGACCAACTCTCGACGCGCCTTCTCTGGGTCCCCAGAAAAACCAACGAGGCCGGAGCGGAACGTGAATCCCCCTCAACGCTCCGTCGTCATCATAGGTGGGTCGAGGATAGGGGAGGCGGATCAGGTTTCAAATGGCCCATCTGGGTAGCCGGTTGTGAGGCGGGGGACCGTCCTTCAATGGCTTGAGGTCACGCGGCCTGCCCTTTGCCCTTGCACTCATGCCTTTCGAATTGTTCCTGCAAATTGGCCTGAGCGTCAACGGTCTTCGTTAACGCGCTCAAAGGCACCTTGAAAATCTTGTTGCAGTAGTCGCATGTTCCGATGCTTGGAGTAGTACTCAGCCACTGAACAACCTTAAGACGACGCTTTAGCACAATGCTGTTCCCTCTCGGAAGGAAATTTAGTTGCCTATCGGTCAGGCTGGGTTGCCAAAGTTTCGTCACCGTCCTTACGGCGGCATGATTTACGAACCAGTTCATTTCACGCATTGACTTTCGGCGCCAAAAGTAGTGCAGTATCTATAAGGGTAGTCGTCGTTTTGGTTCCTTCGGTGCGGTCCGAGGGCTTTATGCATCCTGCGTTGCGGGCGACCTCGATTGTGCTGGCAAGCGTCGTCGTCGCCACCCTTCTGACTTTTCCTATCTCCCGGATCGAGATCCACAGTCGTGACGTGTTGTTTATTGCTGCGGTGATCGTGGCATCCAGATATGCCGGAGCCACGGCGGGACTGTCGGCTTCGCTACTTTCGGTTCTCGTTTTTGACTGGTTCTTTGATCCCACTCCCCATGTTCTGGACTTTACGTTCGCGGGGCTTGTCCAGGCAGTGGTTTTCGGCTCTGTTTCATTGCTGGTTGCATCGCTCGAAAAACAGCGGCGTCAAGCAATTTGGTCTTTGGAGGACACGAACAGGAAGTTGAACACCTCTTTGAATGAGATCAAAATCCTCCGTGGTATTTTGCCAATCTGTTCTTACTGCAAGCAGATCAGAACTGAGGCCGACACATGGGCTCAAATGGAGACGTACATCCACGAGCACAGTGAGGCTGATTTCTCCCATACTGTGTGTCCCGATTGCCTCCGGAAGTACTTCCCTGACCTCTTTGACCGCAAATATGGGCCGATGGAGCCGAAGTGAGGGGGCGGCGAAGTATTTCCTGAGCATGATTTCCGAGCACAATTGCAAGAGGTCGAAATTGTCGTCCGTGCCCCGCCACCGTAGCTACGTTGCGAACCAACTGTAAACATCAGAGTGATTCTGCGTTGCCTGTTTTCTTCTTTCGGTTCGTGGGTTGGTGTTGACAAGGCGAGCGGGCCACGCTACAAGGAATCTATGCGCGGGGTTGAGCTAAGACTCCTACTGGCGATCGTTGTGGTGCTGTTGGGAGCGACGTTGATTGTCGGCCTCAATTTTGGCGAGGACGACGATGCGATGGCCCTCCTGTACCAGGCGCAACCTCTGCATGTACACCCCGATGAGAGAGGCCGTACCTCTCTAGCCCTGCCGACTTCCGATCGACCGACATCGGCCCCACGCCGATCGAGTACAAAATCAGATGTCACCGCCCGCACGGGCGCTTCAGTGATCGATCGCGTCTGCGTTCGTCGTTGCTAGACCTCTCGTTCTAATCCACTGCTCTCAGCCTTGGACAATTCCTCTGCACGCCGATCCTTTCGGGCGAGCGGTGAATTGCCTTTCGAACAAACCAGGCGGAAACGCTTTCTTCAATGGAGGATTTTGCTATGGCAGAAATGAATGAGAAAGAGGATTGGGCAGAACTATACCGAACGGCGTTGTTTGAGGAGGATCGCAATAAGGTGCCTTTTCTGCTGGAACGGGCGCGTCAGGCCGTACACAAGCGAGTCCGCGAATTGTGGCATTTGACCACGCGTGGGCAAAGCGTTAGCGCGAAGGAGCGTCACGAACTTCATACCGCGGCTTATTATCTCGATCTTCTGCGGTCTCTTGAGGTGAGGAAGAAGGCCGGGAGAGAGCGAATGGTGACCAACAACGCACTGTTGTCGGGGATGTGGACCTCGGAAACGTAGGGGAAGTTGGATTCAACCAAAGAGAGGGGGAGGGTGCTGTGAAAAACGGCCCGGCGAAACGCCGGGCCGTAACGATGCAATGAAGATTCGCTAGAGGTTGACTAGCGAGGCTTCTGGTTGTGACCTTCGCCAGAGTGAGCCTCATGCTGAGGCGCGCTCTGGTGCTGAGGTGCACTCTGCTGGTGAGGTGCACTCTGGGGCTGAGGCTTCTCGCTCTGGGGATGATAGGAACTGGGATGCGTGGCAGCCCGATTTTCGGGCTGGTGAGTTTCGTGTTGGGGTTGCGGAGCGCGACTTCCATGGGATTCCTGGTGAGGTTCGGGACGCGCTTGGTCGTGCCGCATTTCGTTCACAGGGTGCTGCTGGTGCGACACGGGGTGGTTTTCGGGGTGATGATCGTGCGCATCATGCTCCTCGTGCGAGCGGGCGGCTACGACGTCATGGCCGTGAAATTCTCCGGGGCGCGCGGTGGCGGCGATGGAGGGCCGTCCATGATTCTCGGATGCGAGGAAGGCCCGATTGCTGCCGGCGGCGTGCTCGTGTTCCCTTTGCATGCCGGTGGGCTCGAAATGACGTTCGTGATTCCATCTCTCTTGTTCGTGAGTGGGACGAGCGCTTATTCCACCGTGGCCGCCGTTATAGCTGACGCGATTGACCCTGACGTTGTTGATGATGGTGCGGTTGTAGATGTGGACATTGGTGACGTGGACGTTGTTCACGGTGCGGTTGTAGTAGAAGTTATGACCTCTCCAGTAGCCGCCGGCATAGCCGGTGCCAACGTAGCCGAATCCGTAGTTCACGCCGCCGTAGAAGCCGACGTGCGGTCCCCAATAGCCGGCATGCCAGAGATAGGCGCCTTCATGCCATCCCCAATAGCCGGGGGTCCAGAGCAGGCCGACCGAGGGGGGCGACGACCATGTTCCCGGCACCCAGTAATAGCCCTCAGGGCCATAGGCCCAGTAGCCGGGGGTCCAGATATAACCGTCCCCGGGGCAAGGGGGCTGCTCGTAAACGGGCAGCGCGGGTGGGGCGATCGTGACCGAGAACGACACTCCCGCGAATGATCGGGCCGCGAAGACCAGCATCAGAAGGGCAAAGGACAAACAACGAACGACACGCAGAATTTGCATCAGGACTCCTATGGCTTTTGCTCTCTGATGATCTTCGCCAGGCCCGGTGGGCAGCTAGATTACGGGAGTGCACAAGCTTATGGTCGGCAGGAATGTCCTAGTGAGTTCTTGGGGCGCATACGCAGGTGCGGGGATGCTGAGTTGCACGAACTGAGGTGGCAGGAAGAGGTGACTTTCACGCCTCCTCGAGGGAGGAGGCATGATCGATCGACGGGTGTCGGAAACGCGCGGTGGTTGGCTAGTTTCCGGCTCCGATCTGGTTTCCAATGACCTCACCGGACACGATGATTTCGACTCGGCGGTTTTTCTGCCGGCCCTGGGCGCTGTCGTTGTCGGCGATCGGATCATTCATACCCAAGCCTTTCGCTGACAGGGAGCTTAAATCGAGACCTTGTCCGACGAGGTAGTCGCGCACCGAGTCGGCGCGTTTTTCGGAAAGAGCTTGATTGAACTCGGCGCCACCGGTGTTGTCGGTGTACCCCTCGATGGTCAAGTGCAGAGAGGGATAGTTCAGGACAATGCCAGTGAGCTTGGAAAGAGCCTCGCGGGCATCGGTGCGAAGATCGGATTTTCCGGTATCAAACAGGACATCGCCCATGTTGACGACCAAGCCGCGGCCAGTGTCGGTGGTGGGAAGGACACGATTGAACTGCGCGAGCAGTTTGGCGCGGAGTTGCTGCTTCTCGCGCTCGGCGGCTTTGAGCTTTTCCTCCTTCGCGGCAATTTCCGCATCCGATTTTTCTTTCGCCGCAGCGGCCTGAGCATCGGCGACGCGCTTGGCTTCGGCGGCTTCCGCGGCGGCTTTGGCTTCAGCTTCGGCTGTTGCCTTGGCGGCGGCTGCATCGCGTTCTTGCGCGATCCGCTGCTCTTCTTGATGGCGCACCGCAAGGGCGCGGGCATCCTCTGCGAATTGAACGGTCTGCCGGGCGTCGGAGGTCACGGTGTTCTTGTTGGCTTTACTGGCCAGGGCTTTCTCGGCCATCTGCAGGCTGGCCACGGCCTTAGAGTAAATATCGGGTGCGTCTTTTTCGGCGCCATGCGACTTCGCGATGTCGACGGCGTTGCGGGCTTCGTACATCGCCAGAGGAATATTAGGGTCAAGGGTCAGCGCCAGGGGATTTCCCAATCTCTGGTATTGCGCCCGCCGCATGAGTTTGTATTCGTTTACGGGGAAAATCTTTCCCTTGGTGCCCTTGCGAGCCTGGCTTTGCATGGCGACCATTTCACTGGGAATGCGGACCAGCGAATACGGTTCGGCGGTAACAATGAGCGAAAAGGTCTGGGCCGGAGTGGTCGCTTCGAGCTTGCCCTCTCCATTCTTGTTGATGAGAAGTTCACCGGTATTCCCGGTGCGGCCTTCAGGGGTGACGACCCAGACTACGTACGTGAGAAACTCCGCTCCCAACGAGGAAGGTGGTTTCAGACCTTTCGCGCTGAGCTCGATGTCAGCCGCTCCGGCCTTGGACTTGATCTCGACTTTGACTTCGCCTTTGGCCGTGGGCATCAACTCGGTGCCATTGAGATCAACCTTGGTGCCGCCGCCGCCTACCTCGTAACCAACGGCCTGAACAGACTTGGTCACCGTGGCGGATGCGGGGACGCCCTGGTCCCCTTGTGGGGGTTGGGCTTCCTCCTGAGCGAAGAGGCTCGCCGCGAGGATGCCGAAGCAGAACAATACGAAAATGGTGATCGCGTTTCGGACCGCCGCATTTTTGCGATTCTGGTCTGCTGCAGTAGGGAATGCGGGCTTATTGAATGATTTCATGGCTCTCTCCTCGTTTTCGGCCGGCGCCTGAAGGCGTTCTCTGGGGATCAGGACCGGTTGCGTGCGGTTGTCCAGTGTTTTTCAACGCCGGAACGATGTTGAAACGCGAACTCCGGCTCGGCGATGGCGGCCGGTTCCGCCAAGTGGTGAACGTCCTCCAACTCAAAGAACACAAGTAAGTCTAGGAGCGACTCGGGTTTTCCACGACTGGCAGAAATACCAGACATTGGGAGCGGAGACGTAACGCTATCCCGGCCGCTTACTCGACGGCGCGGTGAGCGTCTTCCACACGGAAGGCCGAGGATTCGAGTGGCTGAAAGGGCATGAGTAAGGCTCGTTACCAGTACCCGGAATGTGCGGAAGGAAGAGGCGGATATGAACTTCGGGCACTTCAGTTTGGCACGAGATGACTGATAGGCTGCTTGCATGCCGGGTATGGTCAGTGAGGAGAAAGCTTCGGAGATGCTCGTCAAGGAGCAGGCGCAGACCTCCGACAAGGTGGCGGCGCTCGTAGAGTTGTTACGCAACCGTTCTTACGCGGAGATCCGGCAACGGATGTATGACAGTCCGCCGGGAAGTCCGTGGTGGGCGGCGTGCCGGGCGGAACTAGATCTGCGGAACGGACAGCAGTTTGGAGAAGCATCGCTGGCAATGTCGAGGACGGCGGACAAGATGCGGGCTTCGCTGGAGCACTTTGAGCAACTGGCCGACACGCTGCACGAGTGCACGAAGGATGTGGGCGAGTTGCTGCGCGGGACACAAGAGGCGGGGCGGCGGCTGGAGATTGCGGTGTATGTGACGATCGGGATCACGCTGGTGCAGTTGTTCAACCTGGTCTTCGAGATTTTCCGCAGGCGGTAAGGCGCGAAGTCAATGTCTTCCAATGCAAGGTTGGGGAGTGTGGGTCAGCGACGAAATCCTTCCGAGCCCACTACAACACAATCGCTCCCACTTCGATGGTACCCAGCACGATCCAGCAGATTGCTCTGCGACGTTCCCCGGCCAACCAATATCCAGTAGCAGCACTAAAGCAGAGGATTGCGCTGGTCCATCCACTTCCCCACGCGGCGGGCTTGCTGAGCATTTTAAGAAGCTTCATCGAAACATAGTACCCAAGGTTTTGTCGCAGAGGCGTGCTGACAGCTTTTTTCTTCGATGGGCGGTGCGCAAAACACGGACGGCCGAAGGCGACTGTCCCCACAGGAGCAGCAATGACCTTGGAGTGCATCGATTATTTTTCGGAAGTGGAATTGCGATTCGACTTCGCTACCAGGTAGGCCGCGACAAGGATTGCGAGGCAGACAAGACCGCTCCAGAGGTTGACTAAGGGATGGAGCCAGGTTTGGAGGAGAGCGATTGTTACGAGGATTAACCCGGCGATGGATCCGCATCGGCCCAACGGAGAGCGGAGAGGGAGAGCGGCGAGTTGAACGGGTGTGTGGCGACGGCGGAAGTTGATGTGGGCGCCGAGGGACACGAGCCAGGAGAGGATCATCCCAGTGAAGGCAGCGCCGATCAAATAGCGGAAGGCGTTTTGGGGAAACCAGAGAACAAGGGCAAGGGCGAAGAGGATTCCAAAGGATGAGACAAGGACAGCGAACTGGGGAGAGCCTTCGGGATTGAGGCGGCCGAGGCGGGGCGGGGCCCATCCGGTGCGCGCGAGAGAGAATAGCATGCGAGAGGCGACGTAGAGCGTTGCGTTGGCGCCGGAGAGGGCGGCGGTGAGGACGACGAAGTTCATCACGCCAGAGGCGTGGAGGATTTTCACGGTGCGGAAGGTGGTGACGAAGGGGCTCTCGGTGACTCCGGCGTGATTCCAGGGCATGACACCGAGCAGGATGACGATGGCGCCAACGTAGACGAAGGTGAGCGTCATGAAGGTGAGCCAGACGGCGCGTGGCGTGTCTTTCGAGGAGCGCGATTCGCCAGATGTGACGGCGACCATTTCGACTCCGCCAAAACTGTAGACGGCGTAGGTCATGGCGACGAGTGGGGACCAGAGGCCACGAGGAAAGAATCCGCCTTGCGCGTTGTATTGCGGGGTGACGCGTCCGGTGGCGAGCAAGGTTGCGCCGATCACGATGAAGGCGAGGATGGTGGCGAGCTTGACCATGGAGAGCCAAAACTCGACGCGTCCGTAGGAGGCGACGCTGCGGAGGTTGATGAAGAGCAGGAGCGCGCCGAAGACAATGATCCAGAGATAAGGGCGAACGCCAGGAAGCCAAGTGGACATGTAGGTGGCGGCAGCGACCATTTCGGCGCCGATGGCGAGGGCGAGGCCGAGCCAATATCCGGCGCGGGCAATGAATCCCGCGAACTGGTTGAGATAAAGGTCGCCGTAGACGCCGAAGCTTCCGGCGGCGGGATGAGCGCAGGCGAGTTCGCCGAGGGCCATGGCGACGGTCCAGGTAATGAAGGCGGCGGCGATGAAGCTGAGAATGGCGGCAGGTCCGGCGATTTCCATGGCGGCGCCGGAGCCGAGGAGGAGGCCGGTGCCGATGGAGCCTCCGACGGCGACCATGGCCATTTGTCCGGCGGAGAGCTGGTGGCGGAGTCCTTCTTCGTGAATGGGTGACGCCGAAGACAATGGAGCACCATATCAAAAAGGGATGGGAACGACCAAACGGGGTGCACGATTGAGTGGCGAGTTACAGAGAGGTCTCGACGAGGGATGAGTCGGCGGTGTCGCGGGAGTCGGGGTCGGGGAGAAATTCGATTCCATAGAGATAAAGAGCCCGGTGGCGAACGGTGCCCGAGACGCGGATCCGCTCGGAGGCTCGGTGAGGAAGAAATTCGATGTCAACCCGAGAGCCAAGACGAAGATGGGCAATGGTGAACAGGCACATTCCGAAATCGCTGAGATTGATGCCGAGGGCGTCAAGCTGGGCCGACTCGGTGAACACCTCCACAGATGTGTTCAGCAACTGACGCGGGCGGCGACGCCGGTCTGGCTCGAGGGTGCGTTTGAGAATCATGCGCTCGGGGGTTAAAGGATCAAGGTAGCCCAGCGATGCGGGAGGGCACAGGTTACGGAGGTTCAGTGGCGGGCGCGGTCGAAGAAGTTTGCGCCCGTATACGGCTCGGAGGATGAGCTCTGATATTCGAGGGGCGGTTGTTTGGTGGGAATTACCGCCGATGGGATCACGGGGCTTTGTCAGACCGTGATCCTCAAATCAGGATCAAGTTATTCATGCCGGGTCGTCTGCATCGAATCACGGCCAACGGATGGCGCGGCCTCCGGCTTCTGCGGCTGGTTTGATTCTGTCGATTTTTGTCGGTTCGGGAATCTTCTTGTCGAGAGGAGGCTTGACGCCGTGCGCGCTCATTGCCTGCTCCAACTGGGTCATCAGAGTCCGAAGCCTTTCATCGCCTGCATCCAGAACCTGACGCATTTCGGCGCTGGCTCGAATGGCTTCGGCATAGGCGGCGCGAGCCTTGGCGAGAAGGGGAAGGTGCTGGAGTAAGGACGAAGCGTGGCTGGTGAACTCGGTGGCGGCTTCGGTATAGGCCTTCATGCCCGGCGGTTGCGAGGCGGGAGGGTAATTCTCAGGCGCAACCTTTTGGGGAGCGGGCGGCAGGGTCCCGGGGGTGAACTGTTCGTTCACCAGGGATTGGACCAAGGCGTCGCCGAGCGACGCCAGGTCGGGATTATCGGTCGAGACCAGATCGGACGGGGAGGCAGCGTCATCCTGTTTTTTCCACATGGGTTGACTCCTTGGCATCGATGAGCCCACGCCGGGCTCGGCAGGGGTGCAATTATGTGCCTGTTCGCCAGAAGAGTCAAACCCCATGCGGTGACAAAACGGCCCCTTTTTGGGCTGGAAACGCTACGGGATCACCGCCTTGACCGGGGGTGTCTTGACGCTTTCTTTGCCGTTTACATCGACGGCGGTCGCCGAATAGTAATAGGTGGAGCTATTCGATACGGTGGAATCGGTATAAAGCGTCGGTCCAATCAGGCTGACGTTAATCTTCGTCCAGTTAGCGGCGTCGGGGCTGCGGTAGACGTTGTAGCCCACGACATCGTCGGTCGTGGATGCATTCCAGTTGAGGTTCACGATGTGGTTGGCCGATGACTGGATGACAATCTTGTAGGAGACCTGCGAATAGGCTCCGCGACAGCCGGTGGCTTTTACGGAGAAAGAATCGGTAACCGCCTTGGTCGGAGTTCCGGTGAGGTTAAAAGCGGTCGAGTTCGCAGAGGCCTTGGCCGTAATCCCTGTGGGGAGCACGCCGGAGACGATGGTCCACTTGTAAGGAGTGCAACCGCCACTGGCCTGAATGGCGGCGGAGTAAGCGGTATTGACAGTGCCGTTCGGGACGGTGGGCGTGGTGATCTTAACGTTCGCGAAGCATTGAACACTCAATGCAACCAATAGGGGGAGGAATAGCCGAGATTTCATGATGCCCTATGCTGCCGTGCTGAGCAGAATTCGAATAGATATCAGAGGTTGGAATCAGAGGTTCCAAGCCCTACTGTGATTGACACGAAAAACCTGCGAAAACGGGCCAGGGACGGGCGGTTGCAAGAAGTTGCACAGTCGAGAGAGGAGAAAATTGAGAACAGTCGGAACTAGTGAGTAGGGCTGGTGCCGTTTCGGGACGCCGCGTCGGCGAGGCATTATCTGCGTGAGCCAAGTCATGAGTTCGCAGAGAGCGGATTCCTTTACTCGTTCGGAATGACAATCTTCAATTGAATCACCAGCGGTCTTTTTTCTCGTCCGGAATCTGTTGTCCGGAAAACAAGCGTCAGTTCGAGGAGGCGAGTTCCCTTCTTTTGGGGAGCGACAATTCTCTAGCGCGGAATGGCGGGGACGGGCGTGACCTTCGTAATCGAACGGGGGCGTTACCGCATTGCTGGGGGTGGGGGCGGCTCCTAGAATCGGAGCAGGGTTTACTCCGTTTAACTCCGCATGCCTGAGATCACAAAACGACTGGACCGAGCCGAAATAGGGAAGCGCGTAGAGCGTGCGGAGAAGCTTTTGCAAAAAGGCAAGACCGCGGACGCGCTGGAAGAGTATCTGCTGGTGCTGCGCGACGATACGGAGAACGACGTGGTGCGGCAGCTCTCGGCGGATTTGTGCCTCTCGCTGAATCGAAATGCCGACGCGGTGAAGCTGCTGGGAGATTTGTTTGAGCGGCAGGTGGGAGCGGGGGATGCGACCCGGGCGAGCCTGACTTACAAGAAGCTGGCGCGGCATGGAAGTCCGACGTGGCAGCAGAAATTCCGCTTTGGGCAGTTGCTGGAAGGGTCCAACAAGAAGCTTGCGGTCGGAACGTACGAAGCGGCACTGACGGATCTGGGAAAGCTGGGACGAAGAAAGAAGCAGCGGAGATATTGGATCGCATCGTCACCTTGGAGCCGACGCAGGCGAATTGGCAGCGCGTGGCGGAAGTGGCGTCGGAGCTGGGGAATCGGAAGGTAGCGGCATCGTCGTTTCAAAAGATCGCGCAGCTGGTGGCGAGCGAAGGCGGCGACGCGGCGCAGTGGTACGAGCGCGCGTACCAGGAAGATGCTTCGGATCAAAGTATCGCGCTGGCGTATGGGAAGAGTCTGCTGGCGCAGGGGCAGGTGGGTGCGGCGATCTTTATTCTTGAGCCGCAAATGAATTCTGGCGAAGTGACCGTGGCATTGCGCGAGACTTATGCGGATGCCCTTGTTGCTGCGGGGCGGCATGCGGAAGCGGAGCCGCTGGTTTGGCAGCTTTTTGAGCAGAATCCGGCGCGGGTGCAGCAGGTAATCGCGCTGATCGGGAATTTGCTGGACGGCGGGTATGAAGAAGCCGCGGTGGCGCTGGCGCGCAAGCTGGAGCAATTTCAGCGAAGGCGTGGAGAGCGGCGGCAGTTCATCGCGATCATGGAAGACATCACGGCGACGCGCAAGTCTTCGTCGCAGATGCTGGAGTTCCTGAGCGAGCTTTATAACGCTTCGAATCGCGAGAATGATTATTGCCAGACGCTGCTGAAGCTATTTGATCTGTATTGCAGCACGGGCGAGCATGCCAAGGCCGCCGAGTGTTTGGATCGGGCGGCGGAAGTGGATCCGTACGAATCGGGCCACATGAAGCGGTTGGAGATGTTGAAGGGCAAGGTGGATGACGCGCGCTACCGGGCGATTGCGGCGCGGTTCACGTCGGCGAGCAAGGCTCCAGAAGAACCGGCGCACGAGGAAGGGCCGACACTGGGAGCGGGGACGCTGCAGGATCTGATGCTGCAGGCGGAAATCCTGGTGCAGTATGGGATGCGGAACAAGGCGGTAGAACGGCTGCAGAGGATTCAGGAGCTGTTTCCGCGCGCGGAAGAACGAAATGAAGATTTGCAGCGGCTGTATATGTCGGCCGGGGTGACGCCGCGATATGCGGGGGCGGCACCGTTGCCTCCGGCGGCAGCGCCGGCTCCGGTGGCTCCTGCGGCGCCGCTTGCGGCGGCTCCTGCGCCTGTGGCGCCTCCGGTGCCCGATCCGGCGACAGATGTACGGGCGTTTACGCGCGTGGCGGAGATTTCACGGAAGTTATATCACCAGGGCACGGCCCCGGCGGTGCTGAACACGGCGGTGCGGGAAATTGCGACGCATTGGGAAGCGACGCGTTGCATTGCGGCGATGTTCAAGGGCGGTTTGTCGGCGACGGCGGTGGAAGAATTCTGTGCCGAGGGATTGAAGAAGTCGAGCCCGGCATCGATCGCGGAGTTGGTGGGGTGCCTCCAAAAGGCGGTGGATGGGCACGATCCGCTGGCGATTGAAGATGCGGCGAAGGCGGTGTCGTTGCAATCGGCGCGCAAGGCGCTGACGGAGATGGGCGCCGCGTCGGTGCTGGCGATTCCGTTGAGTGATGGCGAAGAAATTGTCGGTATGCTCGTGCTCGCGCACAACCGTCAACGGGCTTGGGCGCAGGCGGATATGGTGGTGCTGAAGACGCTGGCCGAGCAGATGGTGATTGCGCTGAATAATGCGGGGCTGCGGCGGCTGGTGAAGAATCTGTCGGTGACGGATGAGAAATCGGGACTGTTGAAGCGGGCGTCGTATATTGATTTACTGTTGGCGGAGAGCAAACGAGCGATTCAGAATGCGTCGTCGCTCTCGGTGATGTTGCTGCAGTTCGGCAAGAGCGCGGCCATGATCAAGGAATACGGCGAGGCCGAGGTGCAGGCGGCGATGGAGAAGGCCGGCCAGATGTTCGCGGCGAATATTCGATCCAATGATTTGGCGTTTCGATATGACACGACCACCATCGCGATTCTGCTGGGAGAGACGGCGGAAAAGGAAGCGATGCTGGCGGTGGAGAAGTTGCGCAAGATTGTTTCTGTAGTGCGGCTGCCGGCGAAGGGGGATGCAAGTGAAGGTCCGGTGGCGCAGTTCTCCGCAGGGCTGGCAGAGGCGGTGATTCGGACGGAATATGATCCGGTAGACGTGGTCACGGAAGTGATCAATCGGGCGGAACATGCCCTGGCGCAAGCGATGGCGCAGGGGCCGGGAAAAGTCGTGGCGTTGGGAGCGGCGATGGCCGCGGGGGCCGTGGCCTAGGGCGTTTTCACCACGGAGGCACAGAGGCCCGGAGAATGATCAGAGCTTAGGGTTTAGTTGGCAATTCCTGCCAGATTTTCGTTGTGTCCTTCGCGGTTTCTTCCGCCCTTCCAGGGCTTGTTCGCTCCTTCCTGAATCGACCTACAGCTTGCGCTGTGGGCTGCATTCTGTCACCGCTTCGCGGCTGGTTTCTATCCTTTCTCTCGGTGCTTCGGTCTCTCTGTGGTGGGGGGCGGGTTCTGGTCAAGGGCTCTTGTTCGCTGCTACACTGACAGGTTTGGCTGATCGAGTTTGATCGGTTCTAGTTTTTGCTGCCCGGGAAAATCCATGCTGAAACCAGGTGACATTGCCATTGTGAATGGGGCGCGGACGCCCTTTGGCCGCTATTGCGGCAAGTTGAAGGACTTCACGGCGCAGGAGTTGGGCGCGGTCGCAGCCAAGGGCGCCATGGAGCGGGCGGGGGTCGAGGCCAAGGAATTCGATCACGTGGTGTTCGGGAACGCGCAGCAGACTTCAGGAGATGCGCTGTATGGAGCGCGGCATGTGGGGCTGCGGGCGGGAATTCCGATTGAGGTTCCGGCGCTGACGGTGAACCGGCTATGCGGGTCGGGGATGCAGTCGATTGTGTCGGCGGCGCAAATGATCCAGACCGATGAGGCGAAGGTGGTGCTGGCGGGTGGGATGGAGGCGATGTCGCAGGCTCCGTTTGTGATTCGCGGGCGCGATGGGTTCACATTGGCGCCCGGAGGCAAGCTAGAAGATTCGCTGATGGTGGCGCTACTCGATACCTATTGCGGGTCGTATATGGCGAATACCGCGGAGCTGTACGGATCGGAGCAGGGGATCACGCGGCAGATGCAGGATGAGTTTGCGTTGCGATCGCAGCAGAAGGCGGATGCGGCTTATAAAGAAGGACGCATTCAGGAAGAGTTGGTGCCGGTGCCTCTGCGGAATCATAAGGGCGAGCCGACGGGAGAGTCACTGATGGAGGATGATCACCGGCGTCCGCAGACCACGATGGAAGGGCTTGGGAAATTGAAGCCGGCATTCGGTCGCAATGGAACCGTTACTGCCGGGAATGCCAGCGGGATTGTGGATGGCGCGGCGGCGGTAGTGGTGATGTCGATGGAGGAAGCGCGCAAACGGAATCTGATGCCGCTGGGGCGGATTGTGAGTTGGGGAATTGCCGGCGTGGAACCGAAGGTCATGGGGCGCGGTCCGGTGCCGGCAACGAAGATCGCGTTGCAGAAGGCGGGGCTGTCGCTGGATTACATCGATTTGATTGAAGTGAATGAGGCGTTTGCGGCGCAGTATCTGGCGGTGGAGAAGGAACTCGGGCTGGACCGCGAGAAGGTGAATGTGAATGGTGGGGCGATTGCACTGGGACATCCGCTGGGAGCGACGGGGACGAGGCTGGTGATTACGTTGCTGTATGAGTTGCGGCGGCGGAAGAAGAAGTACGGGCTTGCGACAGCGTGCATTGGCGGCGGGCAGGGGATTGCGATGATTGTAGAGACGCTGCTGAATTTTTAGCCACGGATTAGCGCGGATTTTCACGGATTGGAAATCCTCACCACGGAGGCGTTGAGGAATCTTGATCGGACCGCATGGAGAGAACACTTTACATGCCACTAGGCGGCGAAGGGGCGGAGTGCTGGCGCCCGGTCCGAGCCGTGCAGGTCGACACCTACATTTTTGAGATCGTCGACAAAATTCCGGAAGGCGAGAGCTGGGCCTTCGCACCGTCTTGCCGGGTGCGTTGCCGGAATAATATCTTTGCAGACGGCCAATCAGGCTTGGTGGTATTTGCTTATGCAATTGAGAGCCACCCCTATTACCGAGTCATCAAGGATCACGAGGGACAGGGCTTTCGTATCGCCTTGGCGGATGGCGAAGATGCCGTCGTCAAAGTCACGCATGTCGATGAGGAGCACGAAGACTTCATCTGTGAGCTGCTATCCACAAATCGTGAACATAAGTATCGTGGCACGCCAAAGACTGCGGCATACGCAATCAAGTTTGCAGACCTGGTCTCGGCTCGTTTACAGGAATGATCTATTCTCTGTGTCTCTGTGACTCCGTGGTGAATTGATTTTGATCCGTGAAAATCCGCGTTGATCCGCGGCGAAGGAAGTTCAATGGCTATTCAAAAAGTAGGGGTCTTGGGTTGCGGGCTGATGGGGTCTGGCATTGCGCAGGTTTGCGCTATGGCTGGATTCGACGTCACGGTGCTTGAGGTTGAGCAGAAATATCTCGACAAGGGGTTTGCGGGGATTGAGAAGTCTCTCGCTAAGTTTGCTGAGCGGCGGGTCGAGAAGGGCGGGATTACGGTCGAGCAGAAGGACGCTGCGCGGGCGCGGTTGCGGGGGACGACTTCCAAATCTGACCTCAGCGACTGCGACATCGTCATTGAGGCCATCATCGAGAATGTCGAAGAGAAAAAGAAGATGTATGCGTCGCTCGATGGCATCGTGAAGAAGGATGCGATCTTTGCTTCGAATACTTCTTCGATTTCGGTGACGGAGTTGCTGACTTCGGTGAAGCGGCCGGAGCGGTTTATTGGGTTGCACTTTTTTAATCCCGTGCCGCTGATGAAGCTGGTGGAAGTGGTGCGGACGATCGCCACTGCCGACGACGTTTACGAATCCGCTTACGCGTTTGCGAAGAAGCTGGGCAAGGTCCCGGTGCGGACTTCGGACAAGACGGGGTTCATCGTGAACCGGCTGCTGGTGCCTTATTTGCTCGATGCCATTCGCGCGTATGAAGAGGGTGTCGGATCGATTGAGGATATCGATAACGCGATGAAGCTGGGATGCGGGTATCCGATGGGGCCGTTTACGTTGCTGGATTTTGTCGGGCTCGATACGACTTACTACATCACGCATGTGATGTATGACGAGTTCAAGGAGCGGCGGTTCGCATCGCCTCCGCTGCTTAAGCGGATGGTGATGGCGGGGTGGTACGGGCGGAAGTCGGGGCGGGGGTTCTATGATTACTCGGACCCGGAGAAGCCGCGGGCAAATAAGCTTTAGCCACGGATTTGCACGGATTCACATGGATTGAAAGGCTATTCACGACAGAGACACAGAGGGACGGAGAACGACAATTTAAGAGGTTTTCTCCGTGGCTCCGTGCCTCTGTGGTGAAGAAATCTTATGAACTACGAAAACATTCTTCTCGAAAAGAAAAACGCGATTGCTTACGTCACCGTCAACCGGCCGAAGGTGCTCAATGCGCTCAACATGGCGACTATGGAGGAGTTGCGCGGGGCGTTTCACGATATCAAGAACGACAAGGCGATCCGCGTCGTCATCTTTACTGGGGCGGGGGAGAAGGCGTTTATTGCGGGGGCGGACATCGGCGAGCTCTCGAAGCACGATGCCGTTTCCGGGAAGGAATATACGCATCGGGGGCAGTCGGTGCTCAACCTGATTGAGAATCTGGGGAAGCCGGTCATTGCCTGCCTCAACGGATTTACGCTTGGTGGGGGATGTGAGATTGCGATGGCTTGCACCATGCGGCTGGCCAGCGAGAATGCGAAGTTGGGGCAGCCGGAGGTGAAGCTGGGGATTATCCCGGGATATGGCGGTACGCAGCGACTGCCGCGACTCGTGGGGAAAGGGATCGCGATGCAGATGGTGCTGGCCGGGGAGATGATCACGGCGCAGGAGGCGCATCGCATTGGGCTGGTGAATGAAGTGACGGCGCCGGCAGAGTTGATTCCGCGCGCGGAGGCGATTGCGGCGAAGATTATTGCGAATGCGCCGCTGGCCGTGCAGTATGCGATGGAAGCCGTCAACAAAGGGATGGAGACGACGTTGGCCGAGGGGCTCTATTTGGAGGCGGTGTTGTTTGGAGTGTGCTGCGCGACTGAGGATAAGACTGAGGGAACGAAGGCGTTTTTGGAGAAGCGGGCGGCGCAGTTCAAGGGAAAGTAACTTCTTTGCCACGGATTCGCGCGGATTTCACGGATCAAAAACAATTCACCACTGAGGACACGGAGATCACAGAGGAAATCAAGTTCAAGCTGGAGTCGGTGCCGGAGGCTGCGCTTCGTGCCTTGGAAGGGAAACTCGACGCTTCTGGAAAGAGCTTTGCCATTGTGGTGGCGCGGTTCAATGCATTTATCACGGAGCGGTTGTTGTTGAGTGCTTGCGATGGACTCTTGCGATGCGGGGCTGCGAAGAACGACATCGACATTGCCCGGGTGCCGGGGGCGTTTGAGATTCCGTCTGCGGCGCGCACTTTGGCATTGAACGGGAAATACGACGCGATCATCTGTATCGGATGTTTGCTGCGCGGAGATACGGCGCACTACGACGTGATCGTGAATGAGGTCACGCGGGGGATTGGGCAATCGGCGCAGGAGACCGGCGTTCCGCATGCATTTGGAGTGTTGACTTGCGAGAACCTGCAGCAGGCGATCGACCGGGCCGGGTTAAAGATGGGGAACAAGGGGTTTGAGGCAGCGCTGGCGGCGGTGGAGATGGCGTCGTTGAAGGACGCTATCAGCTCTCAGCCATCAGCTGCGAGCAAGCAGGCCTTGAAGCGCCCGCGGCGCAAGCGGGGTTAATGGGGTTCAAATCGGGGCCTGCGAATCCTTACCTTTGCGGTTTAGCACTCCTACTGCCGAGAAGATGACACCAGACGGCAGGCAGAACAAGGCAGCCAGTCCAAAGATTAGGGGCGCCGGGCTGCTTGGTCCGCAAGGGCCCCAAGAGCTGGAAGTGATGACAAACCCTAGAGTCGAGAGCAAACCGACGCCGAGGATTATCAGTCCTATCCGTAACGCTAGATTCATACTCCGATCCTAATACGATTCCAGTTGGGAGCAAAACAGCCGGTCGGGTGTGGCGTTATTTCAGATACACTGACAGGACGTGGCGATCTTCGACGACCGTCGGTTTGCTGAATGCTGACGGCTGAATGCTGAGAGCTGCTTTTCATGGGTACTCGACGCAAATCTCGGGAACTGGCGCTGCAGATGCTGTTCCAGTCGGATATGGGGAAGCAGGATGCGGAGCAGGTGCGGCGCACGTTTTGGGCGGAGCATGGGACGGCTAGCGAAGAAGTGCGCGGGTTTGCCGATGATTTGTTTCGGGTGGCGACGGATCGGACTCCAGAGATTGACGGCCTGATTGAACGGCACGCTGAGCACTGGCGCATGGAGCGAATGGCGGCGGTGGATCGGAATCTGCTGCGAGCAGCGGTGGCTGAATTTCTGGCTTATCCGGAGACGCCGCGGGCCGTGGTGATTAATGAGGCGCTGGAGATTGCGCGGAAGTTTTCGAGTCCGGAGTCGGTGCATTTTGTGAATGGGGTGCTGGATAGCGTGGGGAAAGAGTTGGAAGTGAATCAGTAGTCAGTACTCCGTTCTCAGTTCTCAGTCCTCAGTCCCTCTCTCGGGGCTCTTCTTGCTAACAATAAATTCAAGTGAGTTTTTTGCAGGGATTGGTCTGAGTGACGCTCTGCTACGTGCGACGCGTGCACTAGGACCGAGAACTGACAACTGACAACTGCTATGGCCTTACGGCTATCAGGTTGAGGGTGCAGGGGCCGGCGGCGGGGGTGATCGTGCAGAAGGGATTCAGGCTGTTGGGGACGTTGGGGAACGAGAGTTGGAATTGGTCGCTGCCGCCGAGGGAGGTGCTGACGGAGTGGAGCAGGCCATCACTGCCTCCAACGACAATCGTGCCGGCGTCTGGAGACATGTCGGCGCTGAGGGGCGTGGCGTTTCCGGCAAGTTCAATGCCGGTGACTCCGCGAGTGCCGAAATCGTAGACCAGAATGCTGGCGTTCGAGGAGGAAGCGACGTATAGCTGAGAGGCGTCTGCGGAGGTGAAGAAGTTCACTGGGTTGAGCGTCCCCTGGCCCAATTCGATGCGCTGTACGGGGAGCAGGGGATTAGCGAGCGCCAACCCCTGCGGGCAGAGAGTACCGGATGCCGCAGGAGTGATCGAGTAGGTGATGACGTCGAATCCGGTCGAGTCGAGGACGAAGATGTGAATACCCTCGGGAATCAGATTTCCCTGGGAGTCTGTGCCGTTGATGTGATCGACGGGCAAGACCCGCATGAAAAGGGGATCAGTGGCAGGAGTGTTGATGGCCCCCAGAGGCAAGCTGGTCGCGACCTGGTTGTTGCAGGTGGAGACGGTGGTGAGGTTTGCGGCGGTCGTGCTGGTGGACGATCCCGCAATGAAGGCGAAAGCTCCGTTGGGCGAGAAGGCAATGGACTGGCCGGGTCCGGTGAGCGGGATTGGTCCTTGCATAGCCTGCAGTGCGGAATAAACGTACAACGAACTTGAAGCGCTTCCGCCGATGATGAAGGTCTTCAACCCATCGGGCGAGAATCCGGCGGTGACGGCTCCGGAGATATTCAGCGCGGTGGCCGTCAGCGCAGCAGTGTTGGAGTTGACGATAAAAACCTGGTTGGGAGTGTGGACTGTGTCGGAGAAAACGGCGGTCGATCCGTTACTGGAGACGGCCAACACTTTTCCCGTCACGGTGCCGAGCGAGGTAAACGCGCTGGTAGTGCCGCCGAAGTTAGTGGGGTTGATGACTTGGGCGCCGTAATCACTTCCCATGAAGGCCTTATCGCCTGTGAGGTCGAACAGCAGGGAGTTGGGCGAGGCCGGCATGGGATTCTCGGGACCTGTCACGGCCTTTGCACTGGAGAAACTGTAGACAGAGGTAGTGCAGAGAGACGGAATCTCGTGAGCGCATCCGGTGCTGGTTGCAACTAGAGCAGTACCGCTCGTCGCACCCGTGACCACACCCGACAGGGCTCCATTGCCGGTCAGCGGGATCTCGACCGTATTGTTGTTGCCATTAGGGATAATCAAGACCGGAGACGCGTAGACGGGGACCGGGATCAGTTGCTGACAGTCGAAACCTTTCGGGGCCCGCGGCTGAAAGAAATCGTTACAGGCTTTGATCAGATCTGGCGTAGCAAGCGTGGCGGGGGTGACTGGGAATCCGATGTTGCAGGTCGGCGGGGAGCAAGAGGCTGTGACGGAGGCCGATCCCGGAAGTGGAGTGGAGACGGCGCATGTTTCGAGACAGGAGGTGGTGGTGCCCAGGACGGCGGGCGCCGAAGAAGTCCAAGTGAGCGGGATTTTGTTGAGGACGATTCCACCGTTGGTGTTGGGCAGAGAGCTATTTCCCATCACATCCGTCAGGAAAGCAGTGAGGGTTTCGGATGTTCCCTTGGTGGTGACGAAGTTGCTTTGCCCGGTCTGCACCGTCTCCGCCCCAACCTGGAGAGCGATGTTCTGGATCGGGCAGGTCTCAAAGAAATCGAGGAGCGGCGAAGTGGTGCCTTGCGAATTCTGAAACTGGGGTTGCTGGAATGAGGAACTGGTGACTCCGCT
Source organism: uncultured Acidobacteriaceae bacterium (assembly GCA_963722365.1). Classification (GTDB taxonomy): domain Bacteria; phylum Acidobacteriota; class Terriglobia; order Terriglobales; family Acidobacteriaceae; genus Sulfotelmatobacter. The sequence continues at coordinate 540,999 of CAVRLM010000005.1, read as the reverse complement.
GGCCGAGGCGTAGATCTGTGTGAGTCCCGGAAACGTAGCCTTGGCGCTGGCCTGATTCGTAGCGAAGTTGTAGTTCGAGTTGACCGTCGGGATGAGGGTGACGACGCTCGAGTTGTTTGCCGACCAAGTGAAGGGGCCGACCGAGGAGGTGATGTCGACGCCCTGGCTGAAGGCGTGAGCTTCCACGGTCATGGACTGACTCTGGGAGAGACAAGGTTCCTGTACGTTGACGCCATCGGAGAGCACGCCAACCACCGAGATGCTGTCGATGGCGGGATGAACGAAGACCCAAGTGGGGACGCTGGATTCGCCGAGGGCGGAGGCCGTGACTTGGACGGCGCCGGTGCCGCCGGGAGTGCAGGTGGTGAATGCGACGTCCCAATGCCCGGCGCATGCCACGCCATTGGGCGCGATGGTCAAGACGGACGTGTCGCTGGAGGAAAATGTGAACGTGGTATTGATGTTCGTGCCGGAAGTGGTTTGCGCCGAAGCCGCAAAGACCATGGTGCCACCTAGCGCGAGGGACGTATCGGTGGCAGGGGTAAGGTGGACGAGGCCGGGAAAGATGGGCGTGTTGGGCTTGCTGCCGCCCCCACAGCCGCCGAAACTCCATAAAGAAAGGATTGCAACCGCTAGCCAGAAAGCCTTCGAACGCAACCTACCCATGCACCCCTCTTAACGTACAGTCCCGGATCACGAAGATCGCGCAGGACGAGTCATCAAATGAATTGGAAAACTTGTAGTGTAGAGGCTGGAAGCGGAATCAGCAAGCATTGTGCGCATCGCAGCGGGCGTTGTGCTCCTCGCCAGATCCCTTGCTCCGCCTGAAAAACGGCTACGCTCGCGATGACGCCGCCTTTTACTTAACAGTTTTTACTAAGCAATGAGATTCTTTTGGGGCACTTGCGATTGGCTTCCGGGCCGTCGGTGTTGGGATGCAAAAACTCGGGTTGACGATGTTTGCACGCACTTGCTATAGTAGTTTGGTTCCGCGAGTACATCCAGGCTTGCTGTGTGCTGTGAGTTTTGCTGCGGTGTGAGCAGAGCTTGCGGTTGAGCTATAGAAAATGCGTTTCCGGATGAAGATCAGGTTCGGAGACTTTCCTCGCTGAAACGTTCCTGCGGTGCCTTCCGCCCTATTGTGGAAGGATATGCAGGACAAGGCTGACGAAACGGAGTGCCCCCGGAGTTTGGCCGGGCGCCACCGTCGGCAGCGAAAGTCTAAGGGAATCCAGAATCTCTCTGGTGTGGCTTTGCAGGAACGAAGCTGCGCGGTGAGAAGTAATGGTTGGCGTTGAGCCGGCCATGCCCACGGATGCGCGTCTAGAACAGGATGCAGGATTTTAGCTGTCCCGCCTGCGTGGCAGGATTGTTGTGCGACTGATGTCGCGCGGCTAAGGAGTTGCGAGAGTGCCTACGTTTAACCAGTTGGTGGCTCAGGGTCGCAAGCGACCCCGGTACAAGACGGCGAGTCCTGCGTTGCAGGGATGTCCGCAGAAGCGCGGCGTTTGCACCCGCGTCTACACGCAGACGCCCAAGAAGCCGAACTCGGCGTTGCGCAAGGTGGCGCGCGTGCGGCTGACGAATGGGATTGAAGTGACGACGTACATTCCAGGCGTTGGACACAACCTGCAGGAGCACTCGATTGTGCTCATCCGCGGTGGCCGTGTGAAAGATCTGCCGGGTGTGCGGTATCACGTGATTCGCGGAACCCTGGACGCGGTGGGCGTTGCCGGTCGCATGCAGGGACGTTCGAAGTACGGAGCCAAGCGGCCCAAGAAGGGCTGAGAAACTAGTGGCCAGTGGTCGGTGATCAGTGGCCAATATGCTCAAGCTAAGAGCTTTGAGCTAGGAGCTAGAAGCTGAATGCCTCGTAAAGGACATATCGCAAAGCGGACCGTTCCGGCCGATGCCGTTTATCAGTCGGATCTGGTGACGAAATTTATTAACTCGATGATGTGGCAGGGCAAGCGCTCGACCGCCGAAGGCATCTTCTATGAGGCATTGGCGAAGGTGCAGGAGAAGGGTGGCGACGAAGCGCTGAAGCTCTTCAAGAAGGCCGTCGAGAACGCGAAGCCGCTTCTCGAGGTCAAGACGCGCCGCGTGGGTGGAGCGAACTATCAGGTGCCGGTCGAGGTGAATGCCGACCGCCGCACGTCGCTCGCGATTCGCTGGCTGATCAGCTATGCGCGCGGACGCGGTGAAAAGGGCATGGTCGACAAGTTGTCGAATGAATTGCTGGACGCTGCTACCGGAAAAGGCGCGGCAATCAAGAAGAAGGAAGATGTGCACCGGATGGCGGAAGCCAATAAGGCGTTCGCGCATTACCGGTGGTAGAGAAAGCTGCTAGCTCCTAGCTTCTAGCTAAAGAGCTGGTGATCAGGAACGAAGTCAGATTTCGGAGCCCTAGAAAGAGCTAATTGTCGTGGCCAGAACAGTCCCATTAGAGCGTTGCAGGAATATCGGCATCATGGCGCACATTGATGCCGGGAAAACCACTACGACGGAGCGGATCCTGTTTTATACGGGACGGACGCACCGCATCGGAGAGGTGCACGAAGGCACTGCGACCATGGACTGGATGGAGCAGGAGCAGGAGCGCGGGATTACGATTACGTCCGCGGCGACGACCTGCACCTGGCGCGACATTCGCATCAATATTATTGATACGCCCGGCCACGTCGATTTCACGGCGGAAGTCGAGCGCTCGCTGCGCGTGCTTGACGGCGCAGTTGCGGTGTTTGATGCTGTCCATGGCGTGCAGCCGCAGTCGGAAAAAGTCTGGCGGCAGGCCGATAAATATGGCGTCCCGCGAATTTGCTTTATTAATAAGATTGACAAGATGGGTGCTGACTTCGAGCATGCCGTCGATACCATCCGCAAACGCCTCAGTGCCAAGCCCGTCGCGATTCAATTTCCCATCGGCCAGGAAGATAAGTTCAGGGGCGTCATCGACCTGATCAATATGAAGTCGATCGTGTGGCAGGACGACACCATGGGTGCCGAATATGTCACCGAAGAGATTCCTGCCGAGCTGAAGAAGAAAGCCGAAGCGTTCCACGCGCAGCTGGTCGAGAGCATCGCCGAGAACGACGACGAAATCCTGCACAAGTTTCTGGAAGGCGAAGAGATCAGCGCGGACGAACTGCGTTCGTCGTTGCGCAAGTCGACGATTGCGCTCAAGGTGTTCCCGGTGGTGGTAGGAACGGCGTTCAAGAACAAGGGTGTGCAACCGCTGTTGGATGCAGTCGTGGACTATCTGCCCTCGCCGCTCGATGTCCCCGAAACCCATGGCAAGAATCCCGACAATGGCGAAGCGGTCACGCGCAAAGCGGACGATAAAGAACCATTCGCGGCGCTGGCATTCAAGATCATGGCGGATCCGTTCGTCGGGCAGTTGACATTTATTCGCGTGTATTCGGGCCAGCTGAAGACCGGCGATTCCGTGCTGAATGTGCGTACAGGAAAGACCGAGCGCATCGGGCGATTGCTCAAGATGCACGCCAACAAGCGCGAAGAAATCAGCGAGATTCTGGCGGGCGACATTTGCGCCGCGGTTGGTTTGAAGAACGTGGGGACGGGCGACACCATCTGCAACGAAGATCATCCGATTGCGCTGGAGTCGATTACGTTTGCGGTTCCGGTAATTTCGGTTGCGGTTGAACCCAAGACCAAGGCTGACCAGGAAAAGATGGGCATGGCACTGCAGCGGCTAGCCCAGGAAGATCCTACCTTCAAGGTTCACACCGATCCCGACAGCGGGCAAACCATCATCAGCGGCATGGGCGAATTGCATTTGGAAATCATTGTCGACCGCATGATGCGCGAGTACAAAGTCGAGGCCAATGTCGGCAAGCCGCAGGTGGCGTATCGCGAGACGATTCGCAGGCACGCCGAGGCGGAAGGCAAATACATCCGGCAGACGGGCGGTAAGGGACAATACGGGCACGCGAAGATTTATCTCGACCCGCAACCGCCGGGCTTGGGTTACGAGTTCGTGAACGATATTACGGGCGGCTCGGTGCCGAAAGAGTTCATTAAGCCGATCGATCAGGGCATTCGCGAAGCGCTCGAAGGCGGCATCCTGGCGGGCTACCCGATGGTCGATGTGAAGGCCACGCTGTACGACGGCAGCTACCACGACGTCGACTCGAACGAAATGGCGTTCAAGATTGCCGGATCGATGGCGTTCAAAGAGGCGGCCCGCAAGGCGTCTCCGGTGCTGCTGGAGCCGGTCATGGCGGTCGAAGTGGTGACGCCGGAAGACTATGCTGGCGTGATTATGGGTGATTTGAGTTCGCGGCGTGGACGGATTGAAGGTATGGAGCATCGCGCGGGCTCGCAGGTGATCAAGGCGATCGTGCCGCTGGCGGAAATGTTCGGTTACGCGACTCATATGCGTTCGTCGACGCAGGGGCGCGCGGAATACTCGATGCACTTTGCGCGCTATGAAGAAGCTCCGCGGTCGGTGTCGGAGGAAATCATCGCCAAGGTGCAGGGAACTGCGAAGTAAGTAAGCCCCGTGCGGGGCAAGCAAGTTTCATAGGTCCTTCGGCGCAAAAGACGCGCCTCAGGATGACAAAGGGTGTAACTGAGAGCTGACAGCTGAGAGCTGACAGCCTGAGCGACAAGCTAGGAGCTAAGAGCTGAGTTATGGCGAAAGAAAAATTTGATCGCACAAAGCCGCACTGCAACGTAGGGACGATTGGTCACATCGACCATGGCAAGACGACGTTGACGGCGGCGATCACGAAGGTATTGTCGAAGCACAATCCGAAGAACACGTTCCGCTCGTTCGACTCGATTGATAACGCGCCGGAAGAGAAGGCGCGCGGAATCACGATCGCGACGGCGCACGTGGAGTATGAGACGGCGAACCGGCACTACGCGCACGTCGATTGCCCGGGCCACGCCGATTACATCAAGAACATGATCACCGGTGCGGCGCAGATGGATGGCGGCATTCTGGTGGTGGCGGCGACGGATGGTCCCATGCCGCAGACCCGCGAGCACGTGCTGCTGGCTCGGCAGGTGGGCGTGCCGTATCTGGTGGTCGCGTTGAATAAGGTGGACGCGGTCGATGATCCGGAGTTGCTCGAACTGGTTGAGCTAGAAGTGCGCGAACTGCTGAAGTCGTACAAGTTCCCGGGCGACGATGTCCCGGTGGTGCGGGTTTCGGCACTGGGTGCACTGAACGGGGAAGCCAAGGCGGAGGCGCAGGTCGACGAGTTGATGGCGGCGGTGGACAAGTATATTCCGCAGCCAGCGCGCGAACTGGACAAGCCGTTCCTGATGCCGATCGAAGATATTTTCTCAATCTCGGGCCGTGGCACGGTGGTTACGGGCCGTATCGAGCGCGGCAAGGTGAAGGTTGGCGAGGAAGTGGAAATCGTCGGCTTCCGCGAGACGCGCAAGACGGTAGTCACGGGCGTCGAAATGTTCAAGAAGCAGCTGGATGAAGGCATGGCGGGCGACAACGCTGGCCTCTTGCTGCGCGGCATTGCGAAGGAAGACGTGGAGCGCGGCATGGTGTTGGCCAAGACGGGATCGATCACGCCGCACACCAAGTTCAAGGCGGAGGTCTACATCCTGACGAAGGAAGAAGGCGGGCGTCATACGCCGTTCTTCAAGGGATATCGTCCGCAGTTTTATCTGCGAACGACGGACGTGACGGGCGTGGCGGAGTTGCCGGCGGGCACGGAGATGGTGATGCCGGGAGACAACGTGAGCCTGGTGATTGAGCTGATCACGCCGGTGGCCATGGAAAAGGGATTGCGGTTCGCAATTCGGGAAGGCGGCCACACGGTGGGCGCAGGAACGATTGCGGAGATTGTGCAGTAGTAGCTGTCAGCTATCAGCTGCCAGTAAAAACACAAACGCGGCTTGCGGCTTGCCGCCGGTTCTTTCCTTTCGGAGACGCCGGAAGGGGATTAGAGAGATGACACAGTGATTGGAAAAGAAAGAATTCGCATCCGGTTGAAAGCTTACGACTACCGCATTCTGGATCAGTCGACGGGCGAGATCGTGGAAACGGCGCGGCGCACGGGCGCACAGATTGCGGGACCGATTCCGCTGCCCACGATGAAGAACAAGTACTGCGTGCTGCGTTCGCCGCACGTGGATAAGAAATCGCGGGAGCAGTTTGAGATCCGCACCCACAAGCGGTTGCTCGATATTCTCGAGCCGACGCAGCAGACGGTGGACGCGCTGATGAAGCTGGATCTGCCGGCGGGCGTCGATGTGGAGATCAAGGCGTTCGGGAAAGAACATAAATAAGCTTCTGGCTCCCAGCTACTAGCTTCTAGCTAAGACGGAACGCTTCCCAGCCAATAGCCAATGAGCCACGCTGGGGATGGAGAAGGAAATGGCAACGAAGGTCGCGGGGATTCTGGGCAAGAAGGTCGGGATGACGCAGCTGTTTGACTCGAAGGGCGACGTTCGCCCGGTCACCGTGCTGCAGGCTGGTCCGTGCGTGGTGACGCAACACAAGTCGGCGACACGCGATGGCTACGAGGCGGCCCAGATTGGGTTGGTTGAGTTTGTGAAGGAATCGCGGCTGACCAAGCCGGCGCAGGGACACCTGGCGAAAAACAATCTTCCTCCGGTGAAGTTCATGCGCGAAGTGCCGCTGGAGATCGAAGCCACGGCGGACGGCGACGGTTCGGTGAAGGTTGGCGACCGCGTGCTGGTTGAGATTTTTGAAGGCGAGCGCTTTGTCGATATCGTCGGGATCAGCAAGGGCAAAGGATTCCAGGGCGTCGTGAAGCGGCATCATTTTGGCGGTGGTCCGAAGTCGCACGGTTCGATGTTCCAAATTACTGGTTCAATCGGATCGTCGGCGTTCCCCTCGCGCGTGTTCAAGGGAATGCGGATGTCGGGACACATGGGCAATGCCCGCGTGACCCAACGCAACCTGCGCGTGCTGGGCGTGGACAAGGACGAGAATTTGCTGGTGGTCGAGGGCAGCGTGCCTGGACCGGAGGGTGGCTACATCGTGATTACGAAAGCGAAAAAGCCACCACGAGAACGGCGTGGATTCGCAGGATCGGCGACGGTGGATCCGTTGAAGGCTGCGAAGAGAGCGGCGAAGAAGGCGTAAGGAACGCGGGCGAGGGCGCCCGCGCCACACGAGAAACGATATGGCGACGATTGACATACACAATTTGAGCGGCGAGAAGGTTGGGACGATCGATCTCGCCGATGAAATCTTCGGCGCGGTCAACGAAGATCTGCTCTGGGAAGCGGTGAAACATTACCGCGCGGGGCAGCGCGCCGGCACGCACAAGACCAAGGGACGCTGGGAAGTTTCCGGTTCGGGCAAGAAGCTCTGGAAGCAGAAGGGTACGGGCCGGGCCCGCATTGGATCGATCCGTTCGCCTCTGTGGCGGCATGGCTACACCGTGCATGGTCCGCAGCCGCGCTCCTATGACTACACCTTCCCGCGGAAGAAGCTGATGGGTGCGTTGCGCTCGGCGCTGGCCGCGAAACTGGCGGACGGCAAGCTGATCGTGGTGAACGCGTTTGACGTGAAAGAGCCGAAGACCAAGGGGTTCCGCAAGTCGCTGGACTCGCTGAAGGTCGATAAGACGGTTCTGATCGTTGAAGAGCCCAAGCAACAGAATCACAACCTGGCCTTGAGCGCCCGGAACATCGACGGGCTGGAACTGGTGTTGAGCAATGAAGTTCACCCGTACCATCTGCTGCGCTACGACCGCGTGATTTTCTCGCAGCCGGCGATTGAGAAGTTGCAGGTTTCGTTGAGGTCGTCGGTATCGAAGCGGCAGCACAAGCCGGAAGCCGATGAAGGCATGAAGAAGGCACACGGCGAGCGGCGGCGACGGGCGCGGACCGATAAAGCGGCGGAGGTGGCGTAATGAAATCCGCATATCAGATTATTCGCCGTCCAGTGATTACCGAGAAGGGCCTGGCCATCAAGGAAAACCAGAACACGCTGGTCTTCCAGGTGGAACCGAAAGCGACCAAGACGGAAATCAAGCAAGCGGTACAGGCGATTTTCAAGGTGAAAGTGCACTCCGTGCGCACCGCCACGTATGTGGGAAAAGAGCGGCGGCGCGGGAAGTTTGCAGGCTATCGTCCGGACTGGAAGAAGGCGTACGTGCGGTTGCGGTCCGGCGAGAAGATGCCGGAGTACGCGCAGAATTTGTAAAAGCAGCCATCAGCTATCAGCCGTCAGCTGTTAGTAAATGCGACGGTGCGAAGCTGAGAGCTGACAGCTGAAAGCTGAGAGTTTCTATGCCAATTAAGACATACAGACCGACGACGCAGACGTTGCGCTACCGCACAACGCTGGTCAATGACGACATTACGACCAAGCATCCGCATAAGCCGCTGGTCGAGCCCAAGCCACGCACGGGCGGGCGCCGCAATTCGGGCGACACCACGATGCGATTCATCGGCGGCGGACACAAGCGCAAGCTGCGCATCATCGATTTCAAGCGCGACAAGACCGGGATTCCGGCGACCGTAACGACGATTGAGTACGATCCCAATCGCTCCTCGCGTATTGCATTGCTGGCTTATGCCGATGGCGAGAAGCGCTACATCATTCAGCCGGAAGGGCTGAAGGTCGGACAGAAAGTGGTGAGCGGTGCGGACGCGGACATTCTGGTGGGCAACGCGCTGCCTCTGCGAAATATTCCGCCAGGCACGCAGATTCACAACCTAGAACTGAAGCCCGGCAAGGGTGGGCAGATGGTGCGGTCGGCGGGCGGCGCAGCACAGCTGGTTGCAAAGGAAGCGGAGTACGCACTGGTGAAGCTGCCTTCGGGCGAGACCCGCAAGATTTCGCAGGACTGCATGGCGACGATCGGGCAGGTGGGCAACCTCGATCACGAGAACGTGACCATCGGCAAGGCCGGGCGCTCGCGGTGGCTGGGAAAACGTCCGCACAATCGCGGCGTTTCGATGAACCCGGTCGACCATCCGCATGGTGGTGGTGAAGGAAAGACTTCAGGTGGACGGCATCCGGTAACGCCGTGGGGACAGCCGACACGCGGGTACAAGACGCGAAACAACAAGCGTACGGACAAGTTCATTGTGAGCCGGCGCAGCAAGTAGAGGGAGTTTATGGCAAGGTCAACGAAAAAAGGCGCGTTCGTGGATGCTTACCTTCAGACGAGAGTCGAGGGCATGAATGCGCGCAACGAGAAGAAGGTGCTGCGCACATGGTCGCGTCGTTCGACGGTGATCCCGGAGATGGTGGGACACACGATCGCGGTGCATAACGGCAAAAAGTTTATTCCGGTGTACGTCACCGAGAACATGGTGGGCCACAAGCTGGGTGAGTTTAGTTTCACCCGGACGTTCAAGGGGCACTCCATGCGGGCGGCGACGGAAACAGCGGCGAAGCCAGCAGGGATCCCGGGTGGTCCAGGAGCGATTACTCCGTCGGCTCCGGCAGCGCCTGCGGCACCGAAGGCGTAGGAAAACAGCTTCTTGCTTTTAGCGGCTAGCCAAGAAGACGAAGAGTTGAGATTACGACTATGGAATTTAGAGCGGAAATGCGGTACTTGCGGGTGTCGCCGCAGAAGGCGCGGCTGGTGCTGGACCTGATCAAGGGACGGCGCGTGGAAGAGGCGCGCAACACGCTGGCGTTCACCAAGAAGCGAGTGGCGGCGCATGTGGGCAAGCTGCTGCAGTCGGCGCTCGACAACGCGAATTTTCTCAGCGCTGAGAAGAATCTCGACGTGGAGATCGACAACCTCTATGTGAAGAGTGCGATCGCCAATGAAGGGCCGCGCATGAAGCGCATCCGTCCGGCACCACAGGGACGCGCATACCGCTACCAGCGGCGCATCGCGCACATCATCGTGATCCTGGCGGAACGCGGGAAGAGCGGCGAAACGGGTGCCAGGCACGCGGGTGATGCCAGGACTGTAGAAGCGGCTCCCGCGAAGGGCAAGCGGCGCGCTCCGGCGGCGAAGGCTTCGGGAAAGAAGAAAGCGGTTGCGAAATAAGTTTCAAGTTTCGAGTTTCCAGTTTCGGGTGGGCGCACTTGATGTCCACAGGCGGAAATGTTCGAAACCTGAAACACGAAACTAGAAACTGGTTTTTGATTTAGGAGATGCAATGGGACAAAAAGTCCATCCTTACGGGTTTCGCCTCGGCTTTACGAAGCCGTGGAAGTCGCGCTGGTTTGCCGAGAGGGATTACGACAAGCAGCTGCACGAAGACGTCAAGCTGAAGGCCGAGCTGAAGGACAAGCTGAAGTCGGCAGGCGTCAGTGCGATTGAGATCGAGCGGCCGGGCAACAAGCTGCGCATCATCATCAAGACGGCGCGGCCGGGAATCATTATCGGACGCAAGGGCGCGGAAATAGACAAGCTCAAGGGCGAGCTGCAGAAGCGCACCGGCGGCAAAGATATTTTTGTCGATATCCAGGAAGTGCATAAGCCGGAACTCGATGCCCAACTGGTGTCGGAATCGATTGCGCTGCAGCTGGAAAAGCGCGTGGGCTTCCGGCGCGCGATGCGCAAGGCGGTAGATTCGGCGCTGCGCTTTGGCTGCAAGGGCATCAAGGTGAGGGTCAGTGGACGGTTGAACGGAAACGAAATCGCACGCTCCGAATGGTATCTGCAGGGGCGGCTGCCGTTGCATACGTTGCGGGCGGATATTGACTACGGCTTCACCGAGGCGCGGACGACCTATGGTGTGATCGGAGTGAAGTGCTGGGTGTACAAGGGCGAGATTCTGCCGCAGAAGAAGCGGGAGCCCGTGGCAGCTGCGGGCGGATTCTAGCCCAAATCAGAAGTTAGAAGTCAGATTGTAGAAGTAAAAACCACTTTGCCAGAAGTTAAGAGCTGATTTTATGTTGATGCCAAAGAAAGTGAAGTATCGCAAGCAGCAGCGCGGGCGCATGACCGGGAAGGCCTGGCGCGGGTCGACGCTGGCGTTCGGAGATTTCGGGCTGAAGGTGCTGGAGCCCGGGTGGATCACCGACCGTCAGATTGAAGCCAGCCGCGTGGCCATGACACGTTTCGTGAAGCGCGGAGGAAAGATCTGGATCCGCGTGTTTCCCGACAAGCCGGTCACCAAGAAGCCGGCCGAAACCCGTATGGGTAAAGGCAAGGGAGCGCCCGATCATTGGGTCGCGGTGGTGCGTCCGGGAAAGATCCTGTTTGAGATGGAAGGCGTGACCCATACGGATGCGAGCGAGGCGATGCGATTGGCGTCGCACAAGCTGGCGCTGCGGACCACGGTGGTGAAGCGCGAAGGCGGGAAACACTAAGACCAGCTTTCCGCTATCAGCCGTCAGCTTTCAGAAAGAGCGACGGTGTGGAATAGCTGAGAGCTGAGAGCTGAGAGCTAATTATGAAGGTAGACAAAATCAGAAACTTGACGGACGTTGAGCTGAACAACCAGGAGCACGAGCTCGCGGACCAGCTGTTCAAGCTGAAATTTCAGCTGAACATGGGGCAGACGGAGAGCTTGAAGAAGATTCGCGGGCTGCGCAAGGATATTGCGCGCGTCAAGACGATCGTCGGCGAGCGTGGCCGAGCGGCCGCTCAGGAGAAAAAATAATGGCGGAAACGACAGCAACAGCGAAGGTGCAGGGTCGCCGCAAGGAAGTGGTGGGAGAAGTGGTCGCCAACCGCATGCAGAAGACGATTGTGGTGAAAGTGACGCGCAAGAAGGCGCATCCGTTCTACGGCCGCGTGGTGGCGCGCAACAAGAAGTTCTACGCGCACGATGAGAAGAACGAGGCGCACGTGGGCGATGTGGTGCGGATTGAGGAGACCCGTCCGCTGTCGAAGCTGAAGCGCTGGAAGCTGAAAGATATTGTGCGCAAGACTGCTCTGGTGCCGGAAGCGAACGTTGAGGTGGCGAGTTAGCAAGGAAGCGCGCCAAACACGCGTTTTCGCAATCCCGTAAAAGATGCGAGATTGATCGCGCGGCGCGCCTAGGTCCTTCGGCAGGCAAAACGCGGCTGCCTCAGGATGACAAGGCAAGAGGGAGATTAAAGCCATGGCTGTGATGATGAGATCGATGCTGGAGGTCGCCGACAACTCCGGCGCGCGCAAGCTGCAGATGATCCTGCCGCTGGGCGGTTCGACCGGGTTGAATGCCGGGCTGGGCGACATTATTACGGCGGCGGTGAAAGAGTCGGTGCCCGAGGGGCAGGTGCAGAAGGGCAAAGTGGTGAAGGCGGTCATCGTGCGCACGCGCAAGGAGCATCGGCGTCGCGACGGAACCTATATCCGCTTCGACCAGAATGCCGCAGTGCTGATCAACGATGCGGGCGAGCCGGTGGGAACGCGCGTGTTTGGCCCGGTGGCGCGCGAGCTGCGCGAGAAGAAATTCTTGAAGATTGTTTCGCTGGCGCCGGAAGTTATCTAGGCAGCGCGGTCTTGGGTGATTGGTCTTCGGACCTACCGCCTACGACCGAAGACCTGAGAGCGAGCAACTAGAAAGTTTGGACAAGGGTTTGGATTATGCGAACTGCGAGTACTGAAAACAAGCGAGTGGATCTGCGGCGGAATGACACCGTGAAGGTGATCACCGGACGGGACAAGGGCAAGGAAGGACGCGTACTGCGCGTATTTCCGAACGATGCCAAGCTGCTGGTGGAGCACGTGATGATGGTGAAAAAGCACGTGCGTCCGAATCCTCAGCGCAACATCAAGGGCGGAATCGCCGAGCAGGAAAGCCGGATTGCGATTTCCAACGTGCAACTGGTTTGTCCGACGTGCGGGCCGGTGCGGATTGGGCACGAAGTACGCGGCGACCGGAAGGTCCGCGTGTGCAAGAAGTGCGGAACGACGTTGGATAAGTAGCTGTCAGCTCTCAGCCATCAGCTTTCAGCTCGTGGCCAAGAGGCTAGCGGCGAATTGAAAATTTACGACTCACGAACCGGTAGACGCAGGGGTTGAAACCGAGAGCTGACGGCTGATCGCTGACAGCTTCCTGCAACCCGAAACCGTGAGAAGGATTGAAGGACATGGCAAAAGACAAGAAGCAGAAAGAATCATCGCAGGAGCAGAAGGCACCGGATCAGGCGCGGCATAGCGCGAAGGAGCGTCCGCGGCTGCGCACGCGGTTTGACAAAGAAGTGGCTCCGGCTCTGCTGAAGGAACTGGAACTGAAGAATGTGATGGCGGTTCCGCGGCTGAACAAGATCGTCGTCAACATGGGCGTGGGCGAAGCGACGCAGAACGCGAAAGTGCTCGATCCGGCCGTGAACGAACTGGGACAGATCACCGGACAGAAGCCGGTGGTAACACGGGCGAAGAAATCGATTGCCGCGTTCAAAGTGCGCCAGGGACAGTCGATTGGCGCAATGGTGACGTTGCGCGGCGACCGGATGTATGAATTCTTGGACCGGCTGGTGAACATCGTTCTGCCGCGCGTGCGCGATTTCAGGGGGGTTTCCACCAAGTCGTTCGATGGTCGCGGGAACTTTACGCTCGGCCTGCATGACCAGCTGATTTTCCCGGAGATCTCGTACGAGAAGGTGGATAAGCAGAAGGGCATGAACGTCACGATTGTGACGACGGCGGCGAATGATAACCAGGCGCGGACCCTGTTGAAGCATCTGGGGATGCCGTTCCGGGCGTGATGGTCGGCGGGCGAGACGCCCGCCGGACAGCCGGCGAGACGCCGGCGCTACGAAGAACTAGGAGCTAAGTTTGGCAACTACAGCAAAGAGAGTAAAGGACGCGAAGAAGCCCAAGTTTTCCACGCGCAAGCACAACCGCTGCAAGCTGTGCGGACGTCCGCGCGCATTTCTGCGCAAGTTCGGCATCTGCCGCTTGTGCTTCCGGCAGCTGGCGCTGCGCGGGGAGATTCCAGGGGTTTCGAAGTCGTCGTGGTAGTTCGGTAGCGTGCCAATCGCGCCCTTCGGTCGCTTGCGCTCTCTTAGAGCAGGCTCTTGGTATCGCACGGCACGCCCAGATCCTCCGCGAGACAGAAAGCGTCTCGCTCAGGATGACAAGTGCAGGGAAGATGTAAACAAGCTGCCGCAGGTTCTCCGCGAAACGCGGAGCGAACGGGTGGCAAGAGGAGAAGCAAACGATGAGGTTGACCGATCCGGTCGCAGATATGCTGACGCGAGTGCGGAACGCACTCCAGGCCCGGCACCAGAAGGTGGACATTCCGGCTTCGCGGTTGAAGCTGGAGATTGCTCGCATTCTGAAGGAAGAGGGCTACATCTCCAATTTCAAGCCGACGGAAGAGGAAGGCCACAAGGTCATCCGGATTTACCTGAAGTACGGCGCCAACAATGAAGCGGCGATCTCGAAGGTGGAGCGCGTGTCGCGCCCCGGATGCCGTGTGTATGTGCGGCGCACTGAGATTCCCCGCGTGCTGGGCGGCATGGGGATCAACATCCTCACTACCCCGCGCGGTGTGATGACCGGCCGGCAGGCCCGCAAAGAGGGCGTGGGCGGCGAGTTGCTGTGCCAGATTTACTAGGAAAGAAGCTGTCAGCTATCAGCCATCCGCCGTCAGTAAAGGCGCGGTGATGAAGAAGCTGAGAGCTGAAAGCTGAGAGCTGAAAGCTTATGTCGAGAATTGGAAAAAAGCCGATCCCGATCCCCAAAGGGGTGACGGTCAAAATTGAAGGCAATACGGTTGCGGTACAGGGGCCGAAGGGCAAACTTGATACTGAGTTGCCAAACGGCATTACGATCCAGCAGAAGGACGGGATCATCGTCGCGGTTCGCGAGAACGATTCGCAGGCGGCGCTGCACGGATTGGCGCGCGCACTGGTCAACAACGCGGTTGAAGGGGTGACTAAGGGTTGGACGCGCGAACTGGAAATCGTGGGCATTGGATATCGCGCCGAGATGAAGGGCAAGTCGATGGTGGTGTTCAACCTCGGCTACTCGCATCCGATTGAGTATCCGTTGCCGACGGGCGTAGATGCGACAGTGGATCCGAAGCAGACGAAGATTGCCCTGACGGGCATCGACCGGCAGCAGGTGGGACAGGTGGCGGCGGAAATGCGCTCGCTGCGTCCGCCGGATCCGTACAAGAATAAGGGCGTGCGCTATGCAGGCGAGCGTCTGAAGAAGAAGGTCGGAAAGACCGGAGCGAAATAAGAGACTAGCTGTCAGCTCATGGCTGACGGCTGATAGCTGAGAGCTAATCATGTTGACACGAATTACGAAGAACGAGAAGCGCGGACATGTACATGACCGCATTCGGAAGAAAATGCAGGGGACTGCGGAACGTCCGCGGCTCAACGTGTACCGCTCGCTGAATCACATTTACGTGCAGGTGATCGACGACTTGCATGGCAAGACGCTGGTTTCCGCCAGCACGGCTGAGGGCAAGAAGGAAGACCGTCGCACCAGTGGGAATGTCGCCTCGGCGAAGGCCGTAGGCAAAACGATTGCCGAGCGCGCCAAGGCCAAGGGCGTGACCAAGGTCGTGTTCGATCGCGGCGGCTACATTTATCACGGGCGCGTGAAGGCTTTGGCCGACGCGGCGCGCGAAGCGGGATTGCAGTTCTAACGAGCTCTTAGCTTTTAGCTCTTAGCTTTTAGCTAGAGTCAAAAGCTCCAGAGCAAACAAGCTAACGGCTAAGAGCTAATAGCTAAAGGCTAGGGTAATAAATGCCAACTGTGATTAAGAAACTCGATGCGAATTCGTTCCAGCTGAAGGACCAGGTGGTTGCGATCAACCGCGTGACCAAGGTCGTGAAGGGCGGCAAGAATCTTTCGTTTGCCGCGCTGGTCGTGGTGGGCGACCCCTCCGCCGGAGTGGTGGGCTACGGTTCCGGCAAGGCGAAGGAAGTGCCGCAGGCCATCCGTAAGGCGATTGAGTCAGCGAAGAAGAATCTGATCAAAGTCAATCTGACGCAGACCAGCATCGCGCATCTCGTGCTCGGGCGGTATGGTTCGGGCAAGGTGCTGTTAAAGCCGGCTCCAGAAGGAACTGGCGTGATTGCGGGCGGTGCGGTGCGTGCGGTGATGACGTCGGCGGGAGTGCAGAACGTACTGACGAAATCGATTGGCACGACCAATCCGCATAACGTGATCAAGGCGACATTTGACGCGTTGAAGCAGCTGAAGACGCGCGAAGGTGTGGCGACCATGCGCGGGAAGACGATGCAGGAGCTGTAAGGACAGTACTCGGTACTCAGTACCCGGTCAGAGCAGGTTACGAATTTTCGAGGTTTACGAGATGACGGCGAAGAAAACGAATTCGGGCGGCGGGACGATTCACCTGAAGTGGGTGCGGTCCGCGATTTGTGCCCCGGTAAAACAGAAGCGTGTGATCAAGGGGCTGGGCTTCACGCGGTTGAACCAGGTGATTGAACGTCCGGACAACAACGCCATCCGCGGAATGGTGGCAAAAGTTCCGCACATGGTAGAGGTTGTGGACTAGTTTCAGCGTAGAGACGTAGCTGGCTACGTCTCTTCCGGCGCAAGCACGAGACGTTGCAAGCAACGTCTCTACGAAGGAAGCGGATTATGAATTTATCGAATGTTCGAGCACCGAAGAAGGCGACGGAAAAGCGCAAGCGTGTGGGGCGCGGTATGGGCTCCGGCATGGGCAAGACTTCGACCCGTGGACATAAAGGACAGCGTTCGCGCACCGGCTCGCGCATGATTCGCGGGTTTGAAGGCGGCCAGATGCCGCTGCACCGCCGCATGCCGAAACGGGGTTTCACGAACATTTTCCGCAAGGAATTCAACATCGTGAGCCTGGAGCGGCTGGTGGAGATGGGCGAGGAGTTTCACGGAGAGCCCATTACTCCCGAGGTGCTGCGCAAGGCGGGAGTCATCAAGACGAAGCATCCGGTAAAGATTCTGGGTGATGGCGAGTTGAAGATTGCGATTACCGTGCACGCGCATAAGTTCTCGAAGTCGGCACAGGACAAAATCACCAAGGCGGGCGGCAAGGTAGAGGTCTTAACAGTGAAGGTGGGGCAGTAATGTTTGACAAACTGGCGAATATCTTCCGAATTCCGGATCTGCGCAAACGCATCCTGTTCACGCTGGGAATGCTGTTCGTGTACCGGTTGGGCGGGCATCTTCCGACGCCAGGAATCGATACAGCCAAGCTGGAAACATTTTTCACGCAGGGCAGCACGAGTGGTTCGTTGCTGGGGTTTGTCGATCTGTTTTCGGGCGGCCAGTTGCGCCGCATGACGATTTTTGCGCTGGGGATCATGCCGTACATCACGGCATCGATCATTCTGCAGTTGCTGACGGTGGTCTATGAGCCGCTGGCCAAATTGCAGAAAGAAGGCGAGCTCGGGCGCAAGAAGATCACGCAGTGGACGCGGTATATCACGGTCATTCTGAGTTCGGTGCAGTCTTTCGGGATTGCGATCGGGCTGGAGAAGGGCGGTTTCGCACTCGATCCCGGCTGGAAATTCCGGCTGATGACGATGCTGACGCTGACCACGGGCAGCGCGTTCATCATGTGGCTGGGCGAGCAGATTACCGAGCGCGGCGTGGGCAATGGAATGTCGCTGCTGATTTTTGCCGGAATTGTAGTAGGGCTGCCGCGCGGCGTCGTCGACCTGATTGAGAAAGCCAAGAACGCTGCCTGGGGCGCGATGACGTTCCCGCTGATGGTCTTCCTGATTATCTTCATGGTGGCGGTGGTGGGATTCATCGTCTGGGTGGAACGAAGCGAGCGACGGATTCCGGTGCAGTACGCCAAACGTGTGGTCGGTCGCAAGGTGATGGGTGGGCAATCGACGCACCTGCCGTTGCGCGTGAACGCCGGCGGCGTCATGCCTGTGATTTTCGCGTCATCGATTCTGACATTGCCGCAGACCATCGGGTATGGCGTGCGCAACAACCGGTATTTCGGAGATCTCTTCCGAATGCTCGGATGGGGTGAGCCGCTCTATACGGTTCTCTATGCGATTGGCATTATTTTCTTCGCCTACTTTTACGTTTCGATCGTGTTCAATCCGAGCGAAGTTGCCGATAACATGCGAAAGTATGGCGGATTTATTCCGGGCATACGTCCGGGCAAGCGAACCGCCGACTTCATCAATGAAGTGCTGACGCGGATTACGCTGGTGGGCGCGTTGTACTTGATCCTGATTTCGTTCATTCCAGAATGGATGATTACCGGCATCCACCTCAACCATCTTCCGGGAGCGCTGGGAAGAATGTTCGAGTCGCTACCGAACTGGGTGACGAATGGTTTGGGCGTGACATTTTATTTTGGCGGTACGTCGCTGCTGATTGTGGTGGGTGTGGCCATGGATACGGTCCAGCAGATTGAGGCGCAATTGATCATGCGCCATTATGACGGGTTTACGCCGCGCAGCGGTCGCATTCGCGGTAGGCGTACCTGGTAGCTGGTACGTTCTGCCTGCGGCACCGTGCTGCGGGTAGAGGCGTTGCAAGCAACGTCTCTACGACAGGGTTTGTGGGGTTGCTGCACCTCGGCTGGAATTTGGGGCGCCGGGGAACTGAGCTCGGGAGGCTTTGGTCAAGCCGATGGCGCAGGAAACCTCGCGGGATGTGGGACCTGTGGTGCTGCTCGGACCACCGGGTGCCGGGAAGGGCACTCAGTCCAAGCGCATCATGGAACATTATGGAATTCCCCAGATTTCAACCGGGGACCTGCTGCGGGAAAACGTCGCGCAGGGAACGGAACTGGGCCTTGTAGCCAAGGCGGTAATGGCACGGGGAGAGTTGGTTTCGGACGATCTGGTTTGCGTCATGGTCCGCGAACGGCTGATGAAGCCGGACAGTAAGCGCGGTTACGTTCTGGACGGATTTCCCAGGACGGCAGCCCAAGCAGGATGGCTGGATGCGCTGCTGGACCATGAGCTCTTTGACAACTCGCGTCCCACCCGGGCGTGGCCAATTGTGATCCGCCTGGACGTGGACTATAATCAATTATTGCTCCGGATTACTGGACGCCGTTCTTGTCCCTCCTGTGGGCGGATTTACAACGTCCACTTCCAGCCGCCCCGCGTAGATGAAATCTGCGACGAAACTGGGGAAAAGCTGGTGACCCGCAATGACGACCGGTTGGAAGTCATTCAGCCCAGACTCACGGCATATCAGGAGCAGACTCGTCCGGTAGCGGACTACTACCAGCGTACGGGCAGATTGATCTCGATCAATGGAGATCTGCCCATGGACGATGTCACGGACCAGATTTTCAGGATTTTGGAAGATCATCACGCGTAAGAAGAATGGCGATTGTGTGTAAATCATCGGCGGAAATAGAGAAGATGCGGCAGAGCGGTCGCATCGTACGCCAGGTTCTCGACCACGTGAAAGCGATGGTGGCGCCGGGTGTGTCGACGATGGACCTGGAACGCGCCGCCGATAAGAAGATCAAGGAACTGGGAGCGAAGCCGGCCTTCAAGGGGTACTACGATTATCCGTGTGTGCTGTGCACCTCTGTGAATGAAGAGATTGTGCATGGCATTCCGTCGGAAAAGCGGATGCTCAAGGAAGGCGACATCGTTTCGATCGATTGCGGAGTGGTGCTCGACGGCTACTATGGCGATGCGGCGATTACGGTTCCGGTGGGTAGCGGACTGAAGCCGGAGTTAAAGAAATTGTTGGAAGTGACGGAAGCATCACTCTACCGCGGAATTGAAGCGGCACGGATTGGCAACTCGATTGGCGATGTGGGCGCGGCGGTGCAAGAACATGTGGAAGCCGCGGGCTTCAGCGTGGTGCGCGAGTTTGTTGGGCACGGAATCGGGACGCGATTGCATGAAGAACCGCAGGTTCCGAACTTCGGAGCGCGCGGGCATGGTGCGAAATTGCGCGAAGGCATGGTCATCGCAATTGAGCCGATGGTGAATTACGGCAAGCCTGAGACGCGAGTGCTGGGAGATAAGTGGACCGCGGTTACCGCAGATGGAAGTTTCAGCGCGCACTTTGAGCATTGCGTTGCGGTGACGAAAGATGGTCCGGTGATTTTGACGCAGTAAAACAGCTTCTAGCTGCTAGCTCCTAGCTTCTGGCTAGTCGAGTCCTGGCGGTTTCGCTAGAAGCTACTGGCTAGAATATAGGAGCGAATGAGCAAAGAAGACGCGATTGAAGTGATGGCGGTGGTGTTGGAACCGCTGCCCAATGCGATGTTCCGGGTGGAACTGGAAAACAAACACCAGGTGCTGGCGCACGTTTCGGGCAAGATGCGCAAGAACTTTATCCGCATTCTGCCGGGGGACAAGGTCGCGGTGGAGTTATCGCCCTACGACCTTAATCGCGGACGGATTGTGTATCGGTACAAATGATTTTGGATTAGCTGGCGGCTGATAGCTGACGGCTGAAGGCTGGGTTATGAAGGTACGAGCATCGGTAAAGAAGATTTGTGATAAGTGCAAGGTCATCCACCGCAAGGGTGTGGTGCGGGTGATTTGCGTCAACTCGAAACATAAGCAGCGCCAGGGCTAGGAAGCTTCTAGCTTCTAGCTTCTAGCCGAGTCGCAGTTTGCTAGAAGCTAACAACTAGAAGCTAGTAGCCGAGAGAAGCTTGGCAGTTAAGAGGAATAGGATTCTATGGCACGTATTGCAGGCGTCGATCTACCGCGCCAGAAGCATATCAACATCGCGCTGACGTACATCTATGGCATAGGGCATCCTCGCGCCAGCCGCATTCTGGATGAGGCGAAGGTCGAGCCCATGAAGAAGGTGCAGGACCTGAGCGAAGAAGAGGTCAACCGCATCCGCACGGTCATTGAGGCCGAGGGATTGGTGGAAGGCGATCTGCGCAAGGAAGTTTCGATGAACATCAAGCGTCTCATCGAAATCGGTTCCTATCGCGGGTTCCGGCACCGCCGCAACCTGCCGGTCCGAGGCCAGCGCACACATACGAATGCCCGTACCCGCAAGGGTCCGCGCAAGGGAACGGTCGCACAGAAGAAGAAGGCGACGGCGAAGACATAAAAGCAGCTTCTAGCTTCTAGCTCCTAGCTAGAAGCTAAGAGCTAGGAGCTAAGAGCGACTATGGCAAAACCAGCAGCAGCGGGTGGGGCAGCAGCCGCACCGGACAAAAAAGGCAAGAAGAAAACCTTCAAGAAGAAGGAGCGCAAGCACGTTCCGCACGGACTGTGCTACGTGCAGGCATCCTTCAACAACACGATCGTGACCATTACCGATATGAACGGCAACGTTCTGTCGTGGAAGAGTTCGGGATCGCTCGGCTTCCGGGGATCGCGCAAGGGCACGCCCTTTGCCGCTCAGCAGGCCGCGTCGAACGCCTCGAACATGGCGCGCGATCATGGAGTGCGCAGCGTCGATGTGCGCGTCAGCGGTCCAGGTTCCGGGCGCGAGTCGGCGGTGCGTGCGCTGGCGGCTTCGGGAATCGAAGTACGCTCGATTCGCGACGTGACGCCGATTCCGCACAATGGATGCCGTCCGCCGAAACGACGTAGAGTGTAAGAAGTGCTTGGCTGCTAGCTCCCAGCAAAACTGGTTCGGTTTGGAACTAGAAGCTAGCGGCTGAAAGCTAGAAGCTGATTTTTGTCCGGGAGGAAGGGTGAAGCCAAACCCGTAAACCGGTCATCTAAAGGAGAAGAAACTTGGCACGTTATACCGATGCAGTCTGCCGTCTATGCCGCCGTGAGGGCATGAAGCTGTTCCTCAAAGGCGCAAAGTGCTTCAGCGACAAGTGTCCTATCGAGAAGCGCAACTTCGCTCCCGGACAACATGGGAAGGACCGCAAGGCCAAGATTGTTGGCTATGGTCTGCAGTTGCGCGAAAAACAGAAGGCCAAGCGCATTTACTTCACGCAGGAAGGCCAGTTCCGCAACTACTTCGAGAAGGCGGCGCGTTCCCAGGGCGTGACCGGCGAAAAGTTGCTGCAGCAGCTCGAGCGGCGTCTGGACAATGTCGTGTACCGGCTGGGATTTGCGCAGTCGCGGCGTCAGGCGCGCCAGTTGGTGCGTCACGGGCACGTGGCCGTCAACAACCGCAAGGTCAACATTCCTTCGTATGAAGTGAGCGCGGGAGAAGAAATCGCGATCCGCGAGAAGCAGCAAGAAGCTTACCGTCCTTGAGTTGGCGAAGGAATTTGCCAGCCACGGAACGCTGCCGAGCTGGCTGGAAGTTGATCGCGACAATTACAAAGGCGAAAGTGCTCTCGCTGCCCAAGCGCGAAGATATTCAGTTGCCGGTCAATGAGCAGCTGATTGTCGAGCTTTATAGCAAGTAGGGCGTTCAGTCTGATGGTCGCAGTCGAAGGCTCACACGAACCACCGTGAAACACGACCAACGACGGTTTGGCGGTCCACTATTTCGTGCCAGATCAGCCCTTGCTGACGCTTGACCTGAGTCCGGACCATTCAGGGAGTCAGCATTGAGCCAAACGGCCGAAGGAGAAACACATGCTTTGGAAGGGTTTTCAGAAACCGAAACGTCTCGCAACCGACACCTCCACCCTCACCGACAAGTACGGCATGTTCTGGGCGCAGCCGTTTGAGCGCGGCTTCGGCACCACTGTGGGCAACGCCCTGCGGCGCGTGCTGCTGAGCTCGATCGAAGGCGCGGCTGTCACCGCGGTGAAGATCGAAGGCGTGCTGCACGAGTTCCAGTCCATCCCTGGAGTGGTCGAGGACGCGACCGACATCATCCTCAACCTGAAGCAGATTCCGTTCAAGCTTGCGGGCGATGCGCCGAAGGCGATCTACCTGCGCGCCGATCAGCCGGGCGTCGTCACCAGCGGCATGATCGAAGCCGATGGCGATGTCGAAGTGCTCGACAAGGACGTCTACATCGCGACGGTCAGCGAGGGCGGCAAGCTCGACATGGAAATGCGCCTGAAGCGCGGACGCGGCTACACTTCCGCCGACAAGAACTTCGACGAGGATCTGGGCATCGGGTTCATTCCGATCGATTCCGTGCACTCGCCGGTGCGCAAGTGCAACTACACCGTGGAAGCGGCGCGTCTGGGACAGATCACCGACTACGACAAGCTGACCCTCGAAGTGTGGACCAACGGCTCCATCACGCCGGCCGATTCGCTCGGCCTGGCGGCGAAGCTGCTGAAGGACCACATGAACATCTTCATCAACTTCGAGGAAGAAATCGAAACCGGCACATCGTCGTCGGACGACCGCAAGCCTGAGATCCACAACGAGAACCTGAACCGTTCCGTAGAAGAGCTCGAGCTTTCGGTGCGCAGCTACAACTGCCTGAAGAACGCGAATATCCAGACCATCGGAGAACTCGTGCAGAAGACCGAAGCCGAGATGCTCAAGACCAAGAATTTCGGCCGCAAGTCGCTGAACGAGATCAAGGAGATTCTCTCCTCGATGGGATCTGAGCCTGGGCATGAAGATCGACGAGCACGGCAACGCCGTGCCCGGGCCGACTTCGAATCAGGTGCTGCCGGCTTCCGCGTACGGACCGGACGACCAGCTGTAGGAATACAGTTTCAAGTTTCAGAGTTTCGAGTTTCGGGTGTGCAGAGGCGCTGACGGCTCCACGAGCCACTCGAAACTCGAAACCTGAAACTGGGAAACCGAATTTAAGACAGGGGATCCTCCCATGCGTCACAAAGTTGCAGGATATAAACTCGGACGGAACACGGCGCACCGGCGGTCGCTGCTGCGCAATCTGGTCACCTCGGTGATTGTGGAAGAGCGCATTGAGACGACTGTTCCCAAGGCCAAGGCTGCGAAGCCCATCGTCGAGAAGATGATCACGCTGGGTAAGCGTGGCGATCTCGCCGCCCGCCGTCTGGCTGCGGCGTATCTCATGACCGATGAAGCCGTGGTGAAGTTGTTCGACACGGTTGGGCCGCGGTTCGGCGATCGCAACGGCGGGTACACGCGCATCATCCGCACCCACTGGAACAAGGGCGACGGTGCCGACAAAGCGTTCCTGGAACTGCTTGGGAGCGAGAAGATTCTCGACGAGAAAAAGGAAAAGCGCGCCGAAGTTCGTGCCAAGAAAGCTGCCGAAGCCAAGAAAGCAATGGAAGACGCCGAGGCTCAAGCGCAGCACGATGGCGGAGTTGAGCCGGTGAAGGAAGAAGAAGACAAGAAAGAGTAGTCTTCGATGTTTTGCGAAGGGCGCGGCCCGTGGCCGCGCCCTTTCTATGTTGAGTACACTGCCGCACTCGTACATGTCCCTCCGCGTCTCCCAGAGGTAATCTTTCCTAGCTTCCGCTATCTCCATAAACTTCTTTTAATGGCCTTCACTCGCACACAAATCGGGATTGCCGCGGGCGCCGGAGTGTTGCTGGTGGGCGTGTTTGTTGGATACCTGTGGTGGCTGAGCAATCAGGGGCCAGTGCTGGCGCGGTCGGAGGATCACGATCCGCTGACGGGGTTGCCGGTCAGCATCAAGATGAATCCACTGCGCGACCGCTCGACCGAGAAGGCCGCCAACTTGTTTCTGCGCGAGATTCGTGACGGGCGCTGCGATGATGTGTTGGCCAAATGGGAGCACGACTACCACAAGAAGTATGCCCACTACCTTTGCGACTCGGAAGCGAAGCATCCGCTGCTCTCGTGGGAACTGGTGGAGTGGGAAGAGGCGGGGCCGCTGATTATCCTGCACTATCGCGGCAAGCGCGAAAGCAATGCGGGACCGAATCAGCCTGGGATTGATTCCGATCTATTCACCGTCACTACCGAGCGCAAGGGCGGGCTGTGGGTGGTAACGAAGTACGACGCGATGTATTGAAATGCAGCCGTCAGCTGTCAGCTCTCAGCCATCAGCTTTAGATTTCAGCAACCACTCCAACCTCGGTGTCTAATCACGTATGAAATTTCGGTGGCGAGCGCTCCTTCCACTTTGTGGGCTATTGTTGTTCGGAGTGGGGACGTATGCGTCGATACGAGTGAACCGGGACCTCCCCAACGATGACAGGCGGTACTTCTGGTGGTCTGCGTTCCGGCTCGACTCGGATCCTCTGAACAGAGATTCTTCATCTCGCACCTCTCTCCCGTGCGCCAATAATACTGAGAACTGTGCGGCCTTGGAGCCTCTAGGGACTTGGGTTGATCCCGGATTGCTGGCAAAGTGTTTTGTCCTCACTACCCTTCCTGCCTGGCTCGCCAGATTAAAAATCGTCCATGGATTAGCACGGTTAGGAGTCAGTGAAGTGACGAGCTTCTTTGTCTCGATGCCTTTGCTGACTTTGGTCTGGTTCTACTTCGTCGGATGGTCATTTGATCGTTGGCAGAGCAAGCACAGGCGAACATGATAAAAATGCTTCATGCTCGCACGCTCGCTGGATGGTCCGCCTTCTGCTGCTCGTAACCTCTATTCCTTTGGCATTACTTCTTTCCTGAACGACACCGCTTCGGAGATGGCGTATTGGGTGCTGCCGGCGTTTCTGGTTTCTCTGGGGGCGGGGCCAGCGCAATTGGGGCTGATCGAAGGTTTTGCGGAGAGCGTCGCTTCGTTCGCCAAACTTTTTTCCGGATATCTGACCGACCGCATTGACCGGCGGAAGCCCCTAGTAGTGGGAGGATACTTTGTTGCGAATGCAGTGAAGCCCGTGCTGGCGCTGGTCAGCGGGTGGTGGCAAGTGCTGCCGATTCGGTTCATCGACCGGCTGGCCAAGGGAGTGCGCGGGGCACCTCGCGATGTGATGGTCGCGGAGTCGGTGCCGAAGGAGCGGTTGGGGTCGGCCTACGGTCTGATTCAGTCGATGGATTCTGCAGGGGCGATTGCCGGGCCACTGGCTGCGCTGGTGCTGCTCGCGCGATTTGGAATGCGAGGAGTGTTCTGGGCCGCTGCTGTGCCGGGTGCGCTGTGCGTGTTGGTCGCTTTGTTCGGAATCCGCGAGACAAAGCGCGGGGCGACCGCCGTCTCGGACTCGCAACGTAATACGCAGAAGACCAATGCCGCTCCGGTGGTTCGCATGCGCGGGCTTTCGTCCTATTATATGGTTCTGATCGCGGTGACTCTGTTCTCGCTGGGAAATTCCAGCGATATGTTTCTGGTGATGCGGGCGCAGAACGTGGGTATCCCGGTCAAACTGGCGCCGCTACTGGGACTGGTTTTCAATATCACATACACCCTGGGGTCGTGGCCGGCAGGATGGTTCAGCGATCGCTTCTCGCGGCGCTGGATGGCGGCCGCGGGCTACCTGATTTTTGCTGCGGTGTACTTCGTGTTCGGGCGAGCGCCGTCGACGCTCGCTATCTGGATCACCATGGCCGTCTACGGTTTGTACTACGCGCTGACGCAGCCTGTGCTGAAGGCTCTGGTTGTCGAGACCGTCGGTTCGGAGGTCCGGGGACGAGCTCTAGGTGTGTATTTTTTCGCGACCAGCGTAGCGACGCTGGCGGCCAGTTTGATTACCGGAGAGTTGTGGAAACACTACGGGGCTGGAGTTCCGTTCTATGCTTCGGCGGTGCTGGCGACGGTGTCGGCGATTCTGCTGGTGCTGCGGCCGGGTGGGCCTTCGCCGCAAAGGAGGGCGGCAACCCTGTAGGTGCATCCGCCATCCAATTGTGGCTGCCGAGCCCTGATCCTCCCAGAGGAGGGCAGCTTTACGGGATGAGGAGCATCCAGCGTGAAGCGTGCGAATCGAAGCAGAACTTTGGCGGCTCTGAGCGCTACAACTGAGCCCTTTGCAGTTTCCACATACAACGCCAGCGAGCCTGCGGCCGCAGCAACGGTGTCAGCCAATCGGTGGAGATCTGCGGCGATCGTGTGCGCTGCGACGTTCGCTCTTTCAGCGCTGACTGCTTGCGGTACCGGAACAGCGAAGACTCCGCCTCCCCCGGCGTTGCCGACCGTAACCATCGTCGCCAATCCCACTACGGTCGCGGACGGTACTCCGACGATGCTCAACGTTACTGCTAGCAACGCGACGCAAGTCGTGATCTCTGACAGTACCGACAGCACCAAATTTACCCTGACGGGTACAGGTGGAACGCAATCGGTAACGCCGAGCGCGACGACGACTTATACGGCGACCGCCACTGGAGCGGGCGGGACGGCCAGCGCGAAAACCAGCGTTACCGTGACCGCGAGCGCAGCAGCGCCGACTGTTACAATCACTGCGAGTCCGACATCGATTGCGCAGGGAGCGTCCTCAACACTTACGGTGACTGCTACGAACGCGACGCAGGTAGTGATCTCTGACAATCTTGACGCGACTACGTACACGCTCGGTGCCACCGGAGGAACGCAGGCGGTGATTCCGACGGCGACGACTACTTACACGGCAACTGCGACCGGCGCCGGCGGCACCGCTATGGCGCAAGCGACCGTGACCGTGACGGCCAGTGCCGTCGCCCCGACTGTCACGATTGTCGCGAGTCCTACCTCGATCACGCAAGGGAGTTCATCGACACTGACCGTCACCGCAACGAATGCGACGCAAGTGGTGATCTCCGATAATGTCGACGCCACGACGTTCACGCTGGCGGGAACGGGCGGGACACAAGTCGTCAGTCCAACGGCGACGACAATCTATACAGCGACTGCGACGGGCGCGGGCGGCACGGCGACCGCGCTGGCGACCATCACGGTGAGCGCCAGCGGTGGACCCACGGTCACGATCGTGGCCACGCCGACCTCGATTGCGCAGGGAAGTTCATCGACACTGACCGTCACCGCAACGAATGCGACGCAAGTGGTGATCTCCGATAATGTCGACGCCACGACTTACACCCTGGGTGCTCCAGGAGGAACCCAGGCTGTAACGCCGACGGCTACGATTACTTATACGGCGACGGCCACAGGGACCGGCGGCACTGCGACCGCGCAGGCTGTCGTAACAGTGAGCGCGAACGGTTCGACCAATTCGGTGAACCACGTCATCTTCATGATGCAGGAGAACCGCAGCTTCGATTCGTATTTTGGAATGCTGAATCCGTATCGTGTGGCCAACGGTTTGAACGTAGGCGACGACGGCAATACGTACAATGTCGACGGTATCGACGACAAACTGGCGACGATTACGAACCCGGATGATGAGGGAGTGTCGTTCCCCCTGTTCCACACCATCAGTAGTTGCCTGGATGATATGACTTCCGCATGGCTGGAGAGTTATGGCGACGTGAGCCGCTACGACTTCAGCACGACGCGGAGCATCGTGATGGATGGTTTTGTGCACACAGCGGAAGGCGAGGCGAAGCAGGGCTTCGGGGATGGAGACTTTACCGATCTGACTGGTCAACGTGCGATGGCTTACTACCAGGATATGAGCGTGTCGGGCGCGCCAGAGTTGAATTACTACTACTACATGGCATCGCAGTTTGCGATTTCCGACCGCTGGTTCTCTCCGGTATCGAGCAAGAGCACACCAAATCGGATTGCAACCATGACTGGGGGAACGACGCAGGGGTTGGTACAGGATCCGTTCACCAACGATCACCTGCCCACCCTCAGTGCGGAGACAATTTTTCAGGAACTGGATTTGGCCACGCCACCGGTATCGTGGAGGATCTATTACTCGGTGACGCAAGGCGGGTGCACCGAGGTGGATGGAGATTGCGGCAACCAGAACAATCCGAGCTTGTATCCGTCCACGAGCTTTTCAGATTTCGGCTACGCTGGCAAATATCTCTACAACAATCCCTCGCAAGCACCGTGCGTTGCGCCCACGGTGGGCTCCAGCGCGGTGGGGGATACATCGAATTCGTTCTGTATCGACACGACGCACATTGCGCCCGTGAGCCAGTTTCTTACTGACGCGGCCGCGGGAATACTGGCAAGCTTTTCTTACATCGAGCCAGCCTACGGGCACAGCGATGAGCATCCCGGGTCGGGGCAGTCGATCTTCACAGGACAAGCAGCGGTGGCCAACCTTCTCAACCAATTCATGACCAGCCCGTCGTGGGCGGATTCCGTTTTCTTCTTGAGTTACGACGAAGGCGGAGGGCCCTACGATCACGTGCCGCCAGTGCCCAATCACTCGAACGACTTCACGACGATCGCGAACATGGGCTTCTTGCCCCTGGGCAATATTCCGGATATTGCCAGTATCGCGGTGAATCCGGACTCTTACTTCCCGTGCCTGGGTGATCCCGCGACAGCCCACTGCGATCTCACTTCGGTTGATCCGGGCGCGGTCGCGACCGATGCACCAGCTGTGCAGGGATTCGCGGCGCAGTTGGGATTCCGGCTGCCAAACCTGGTGATCTCCCCGTTCACGCGCAAGCATTACGTGTCGCACGTTCCGATGGATCACACCGCGATCATCAAGTTTGTGGAGAACCGTTTCATTGGACCCACAGCACATCTCACGAATCGGGATGCGGCACAACCGGACCTGCTGGATTTCTTCGACTTCACCGGCGTGCCGTGGGCGACCCCGCCGGCTGCATCGAGCATTCCGGTGCCTGCGGCCGTGGGCTCGACGTGTACGCCCGCGACGATGCAGTAGGCCACTCTTGCATAGGTTGTGCGCGATCAACCAACGAAAGGTCAGAGCACGTATTTTGCGTCAGACAAGCTCTTCCTCGGACCTATTCAAATTCCGCAGTAAACACGTGTCTTCACGTCGTTCCTTCCGGAACGAAAACGATTGGAATGTTGTTATTTGGAGTTACAAGATTGTCGGTGACTTTGGTAATGATGCCAAGTGACTAGGATCACGGAACCACGCCTGCAGGCTGGTAGGATGCAACTCGGTGAAGCCGGGATGAGTCGTGAGGAGCAATCCGACTCGAACGCGCTAGAAAAAGTCGAGGGTATCCCCTGTCCCCTGCAGGCCAGAGCAGTACTCAAAAAGCGCTCCTGATCGCCTTTGTGATTGGCGTCGCGATCTTGCTGCTGACCTGCGGCGACTCCGTTCATAATTCCGATCACAATAAAGTTGTGGATGATACCAGTCGCATCCAGCACATCGTCTTCATCATTAAAGAAAATCGCACGTTCGATAATTACTTCGGACAATTCCCCGGCGCTGACGGCGTCACCACCGGACTCACTTCGACTGGGAAGTCGGTACCCCTGACCGCCACCCCCGACTGTTATGAGGCGACTCTGTGTAATGGGTGGTCGTGCGCGAAACAAGCTTTCGATAGCGGGAAGATGGATCAGTTCGATTTAGCCAGTGGAAATCTGGGCGCGTATACCCAGGTGACGGAGCAAGACATACCCAACTACTGGGCATATGCCAAGCGTTTCACACTCGCCGATCGATATTTCTCGTCGGTGCATGGGCCAAGTTTTCCGAATCATCTGTTTACGGTCGCGGCGCAATCTGCCGGAGTGATGGACAACGCCAACAACTCTACGTCGGGTAAGAATTGTGACGGCAGCCCTTCCGGGACGGTTGCGGTTATGGATGGCAATGGTCAGATCACGCAACAGTCCCCGTGCTTCGATTTCGAAACGCTGCCCGACCGCTTGGAAGAAGCGGGCATCTCGTGGAAATACTACAGCGAGTACGGCGGAATTCTGACTACGATCCGGCACATTGCCAACGGCCCTCTGCTGCAGGAACGAAAAGGGGATCCAGCGCAGTTTTTGGCCGATGCCACCAACGGAACGCTTCCGTCCGTGAGTTGGGTGTTGGCCCCGTGGGGTGCGGGCGAGCATCCACCGGAAAGCTCCTGCCAGGGCGAGAACTGGACCGTCGAAGTGTTGAATGCAATGATGCAGAGCCCGCAGTGGCAATCGACTGCGATTTTCCTTACCTGGGACGATTACGGTGGATTGTACGACCATGTTCCTCCGCCACAGGTAGATCAGTTTGGGCTGGGTCCAAGGGCGCCTCTGATCGTCATTTCTCCCTTCGCCAAACGCGGCTACGTCTCGCACACGGTGTATGAGCAATCCTCTATCCTGAAATTCATCGAACGGCGCTATCATCTGCAGCCGCTTACCGCGCGGGATCGCACCGCCAACGACTTGCTTGATAGCTTTGACTTCAGCCAGCCGGCGCAGGCTCCGCTGATTCTTTCCCCTCGCCAGTGCCCAGCCGAGCCGGCTGGCATGGTCAGGCCGAAAGACTATAGCGCGTTCGACAACGATTAGGCGGCACGGTGCCGAGGCCGTCGGCTAGACCCACCGTATCCAGAGAAGAACCAGCACCTGCGCGACGATTCCGGCGGAGGTGTCAAGTAGAACGTCCCAGGGCGTTCCCGTGCGCGATGGAATGTAGCTTTGGTGCCATTCGTCCAGGCTTGCGACCACGGCCGTTCCAATCACGGCGATCGTAGCCCAGCGCATCGTCCACTTCGCATTGTTGATCGCCGGCAGAGTCTCGCGCCAGGCGCGGAAGAGCAGAAAGCTAAGGAGGCCGTAGCCGAAGACGTGGCCGCCTTTACGGATGTAGAAATGCCAGTGTTCGAAGCGGGCGTGGCTGAGGCCGAAGAGGAAATGGAGTACGGGATAAAGGATTCGGCTGGTGGTGTGGGCGGAGAGATAGCTGGTTGATTCAATGGCAATCACGATCAGCCAGAGAATGGCGGCGATCCAGGCCTTCAGGACATGGTGGCGGTCGGTGCTCAAGCGGGTGGGGAACTCGCGTTTCTGGCGATCACGTTTGAGGACTGGGCGGCCGAAGGAAAGGCCGTCAGGGGCTGAAGCCCTGAACCTTTTCGTGCTCCTATGGCACGACTGGAAGTCGTGCCCTTTCCATTCGTGCCACTTCCATCCAATTGACAATCGCGTGCGAGCGCCACGCTATTCGATGGCATAGTTCGGGGCCTCGCGGGTGATCATGACGTCGTGGACGTGGCTCTCGCGGAGTCCGGCGCCGCTGATGCGCACGAAGCGCGTCTTCTGCAGCAGTTCGGAAATCGTGGCGCAGCCGCAGTAGCCCATGCCAGATTTCAATCCACCGACCATCTGATGAACGATCATGGCGACGGAGCCGCGGTAGGGAACGCGTCCTTCGATGCCTTCTGGGACCAATTTTCCGAGGCGGTTTGATTCGCCGTCGGACGCAGACATGGAGGCGGAAGAATCGCTTTCCGTACTCTGGAAGTAGCGCTCGCTGGAACCTTGCGCCATGGCGCCGATCGAGCCCATGCCCCGATAAGACTTGAACGAGCGGCCTTGGTAAAGAATCAATTCGCCGGGACTCTCGTCGGTGCCGGCGAAGAGTGATCCGATCATGACGGCGCTCGCACCCGCCGCCAGGGCCTTGGTGATGTCGCCGGAATACTTGATGCCGCCGTCGGCGATGATGGGGACGCCCGCATCTTTCAGCGCGCGGTAGGCTTCGGCAATGGCCGTGATCTGCGGGACGCCGGCGCCGGTGACGATGCGCGTCGTGCAAATGGAGCCGGGTCCGATGCCGACTTTGATGCCGTCGGCTCCGGCGCGCGCCAACTCGCAAGCTCCGTCGAATGTGGCTACGTTTCCGGCAAGCAGTTCTACGCCAGGCAACTTCGATTTCACCAGTTTGACCGCATCCAGAACTTTGGTTTGGTGACCGTGTGCGCTGTCGATGGCGAGTACGTCGACCTTGGCTTCGGCGAGTTCCTGCGCGCGCTCCAGAAAATCTCCGGTCGCTCCGATGGCTGCGCCCACGCGCAGGCGGCCCTGGGGATCTTTGGCGGCGTTGGGATACTTCAGCTTCTTCTGAATATCTTTGACCGTGATCAGGCCTTTGAGGTTGTATTTGTCGTCGACGACGAGAAGTTTCTCGACGCGATGCTGGTGAAGAATTTTTTCCGCTTCTTCGAGAGTGGTTCCCACGGGAACGGTGATGAGGTTTTTCTTGGTCATCACTTTATCGATGGGAATGTCGAAGCGGGTTTCAAAGCGCAGATCGCGGTTGGTGAGAATCCCGACCAGCTTTCCGTGCTCGGTGATGGGCACGCCGGAGATCTTGTACTTGCGCATGACCTCAAGGGCGTCACTGACTCGGTCGGTGGGAGACATGGTGACGGGGTCGACGATCATGCCGCTTTCCGAACGCTTCACCTTGTCGACTTCATTGGCCTGCTGCTCGATAGTCAGGTTGCGATGAATAATCCCGAGGCCGCCCTGCTGGGCGAGCGCGATCGCCATGTGCGATTCCGTCACGGTGTCCATGGCGGCGCTTACGATGGGGATGTTCAGACTGATGTTGCGCGTGAGTTGCGTCTGCGTGACGGCCTGCGCGGGCACAACTTCGGAGCGAGCGGGCAGCAAAAGGACGTCATCGAAAGTAAGAGCCTCAGGAACGGGAAAATGAATCATAAATTGTCTCGGGAACTCTCCCAGCCGTATGGGGTAATCTTTCATTCTAGAGAGGGCGGGGGATTGAGGCAAATCCGGGCGGAGAGATGGAGTAGGCAGGAAAGGCGACAGTGCGTGAGCTACTAACTATTGTTCCTCCTCCAGGCAAGCTCTCGCGGTATCATTTCGGGTCATGGTGATCGCGAGAAGGCTTCGGATCTGCTGTATATCGGCAGCTCTTCTGTTGGTGCCACGAGTTTGTTTAGGCCAAAGGGTTACGGAAACATCAATCCCGCTGGGAAAAGCACTCGACCATGCCATGGAGCAGTCCGCTCTTACCGGAGCGAATGCCAAGCCTTTTCACCTGAAAGTACACTTGTTTGAGTCGACGAACGCGGCTTCGCCGTACCGTGCAGAAATCGAAGAGTATTGGGTTTCTCAAAGGCAGTGGCGTCGGTCTATCGATACGCCCGATTTCAAACAGATGCTGATTGCGAATGGCGATCAGATTAGCGAACAAGATACAGGGGACTATTATCCTCTGTGGTTAAAGAGCTTCATAACTGGCATTTTTGAACCAGTTCCGAACGCAGACCAATGGAATAAGCTGGACGCCAAGATCACGCAAATCACGTTGCCGAACGGGCAGCGCTCCGATGCATGTGCTCGACTGAAGGTTAAGGTCGGATCAGACTCCGTGAACAACGATGCCTTCTCGAATGTATGTTTCGATGCCGCTGGTCTGCTGAAGTTCGTCGGGTCGCCCGGCTACAGCATGGAATTCCACGACTATCAGCGCTTCGGCAAGAAGATGGTCGCCAGGCGCTATCAGGATGATCCCGAGTCAGGAACCGAACTGGTCGCAAACGTGGTCCTTCTGGAAGAATGGAGGAAGCCCGATGCAACTTTATTCACGATCGGACAACCCACTCCGCCGGAACAACGGCTGCAGTCTCTTCTTGTGAGCCAGGCAACTATTGAGCGGGCGGCTGAAGGACAACCCGCTCTTGTTTGGCCACCAGTGCAGAGTGGAAAAGCCACGGGGCTGCTTAGTATGTACGTTTCAGTGGATCGACAGGGGCAAGTGCGAGAAGCCTACCCTCTGAATTCGGACAATGCAGGACTGCAGGACGCAGCGCGTGACCAGCTGTTAAAGTGGAGACTTAAACCGATGGCCGCAAATGGAACTCGGGTGCAGGTCGAGGCCCCTTTGACATTTCGTTTTGCGACCTCCTTGAGTACTGCTGCAGCACAACCCGCCGCCCCGACGAGCTCGATACCAACCGCTTCTGGCGACGCTTCACCTCTTCCGGTACCGGTGAGTCCGGGAGTCCTCCGAGGCTTTCTCGTGGACGATCCTGCGCCAGTCTACCCGCCGGAGGCGAAGGAGAGACACATTCAAGGAAAGGTCGTGCTTGCTTTAACTATCGATAAGATAGGGACTACGAGAGATATTCGAGTGCTCACCTCCCCGGATCAGGTGCTTACGAATTCCGCCGTCACTGCAGTGAGTCGCTGGCAGTACCGACCGTATCAATTGAACGGGGCCCCGGTTGACGTCCAATCCACGGTGGAAATCAACTTCACACTCCCGTAACCGATGTCGCTGTGACCTACTCCCGTTTGTCTTTTAGAACTCACGGGCGTATATTAGGAGACTGAGAACTGCTGTGTACCGGCAATTGGCGAAGCACACCAGTGGGCGCAAGCCCACATTTTAATTTGGGCCCCTTCGGGTGTTGCAGCCATCGCCTGTAAGTTACTGGATTCATGGCGCTTGACGTTGAACGTGTGCGGGAAATTGCGGAGCGGGTAGCAGCCTCCAGCGGACTCGAAGTGGTCGAGGTCGAGATCCTCGGTGGCGGCAAAGCGCGCATGCTGCGGGTGTTTTTGGATAAAGCTTCGGCTGGAACTGATCCGCTGGCCGGGGTCACGCACGAAGACTGCGCGAACTTCAGCCGGGAATTTGGCACGATTCTCGATGTTGAAGATGTGATGCTGGGGTCGTACACGCTGGAGGTTTCGTCGCCCGGGCTGGATCGAAAATTAATCAAGGCTGCGGACTTTACGCGCTTTACTGGCAGTCGCATGAAATTGACGACGCGGCAACCGGTCGATAATAACCGTCACTTTGAAGGACGGCTCGAAAGTTTCAAAGACGGAAAGCTGACGTTGGACGTGAGTGTGGCGAGCCACAAGTCGCGCAAGAAAATGGGCGCGGTGGCCGGCGAGAAGATTGAAATTGAATTCGCCAATGTAGAAAAGGCGAATTTGGTGCCGGAAATTTAAGAGCCAGCTTTCGGCTTCCGCCTTCCGGCATTCGAGAGTTGGTTTTCCCGGAAGCCGGCAGCCGACTTTATAACGGAATATTATGGCAAGCGAGCTTTACAACACGATCGACGCACTCAGCCGGGAAAAGGGCATTGATCCGCAGATTGTAGTCAGTGCGGTGGAAGACGCCATTGTTATGGCTACGCGCAAGTACTACAAGTCGCAGGAAAATCTGCGGGCCAAACTCGACAAGGACACCGGCAAGATCAATGCCTTCGCGGTGAAGACCGTGGTGGAGACGCCCGAGCAGGTGGAGGATCCAAACCTGCAGATCACGGTGGAAGATGCGCGCAAGGTTGATCCGGCACTGGAGGTCGGCGGCGAGTTGCTGATTCCGAAGGTAACTGAGGGAATCCTCGGACGCATTGCGGCGCAACTGGCGAAGCAGGTGATCTTCCAGAAGGTGCGCGAAGCGGAACGCGACACGGTTTACAACGAATACATCGGTCGCGTGCAGGAAATCGTCAACGCGACCGTGAAGCGCGTGGAAGGTCCCGATGTGATTTTCGACATCGGCAAGGCGGAAGCTCGAATGCCGCGCAAGGAGCAGTCGCGGCTGGAATCTTTTGCCATTGGTGAGCGCGTGCGCGTGGTGATTGCGCGCGTGGAGCGTGCCTCCAAGGGGCCGGGCGTTGTGGTTTCACGAGCGGCGCCAGAGTTGGTGCAGCACTTGTTCCAAACGGAAGTTCCGGAAATTTACGACGGCACGGTCGTGATTCGCGCCATTGCGCGCGAAGCCGGAGAGCGCACCAAGATCGCCGTCATGTCCAAGGACAAGGACGTGGACGCGGTGGGCGCGTGCGTCGGCATGAAGGGTATGCGGGTGCAGTCGATTATTCGCGAACTACGCGGAGAGAAGATCGACATCATCGAATATCACGAGGACGCTGTGACCTTCGCCGAAAAAGCTTTGCAACCTGCGAAGGTAAGTCGCGTCACCATTGTGGACAGCGGCGAGAAGCATCTGGAAGTGGTGGTCGACGACAGCCAACTGTCCCTTGCGATTGGCAAGAAGGGGCAGAACGTCCGCTTGGCCGCGAAGCTCCTTGGCTGGAAGATCGACATCAAGAGCGAAGAAGAGAAGCGGCAGGAAGTGGAATTGCAGATGGCCGCGATGGCCCCGCAAGCCACCACTCCGCTCGAGAACGTTACTGGCCTGGGCGAAGGCTTGGTAGAGAAGCTCAGTGCCGCGGGTGTGACCACCGTCGAAGCGCTGGCCGATATGACTCCGGAGCAGCTCGAGGCCATCGAAGGCATTGGTCCTAAAACGGTGGAAAAAATCAGTCTCGCAGTGAATAATTACTTTGCGAGCCTGGAAGCGGGCACCGTTGAAGGCGAAGTCCCGGCAGAGGGCGTTACTGCGGAAGGTGAAGCGGTAACGGAAGAAGGTGCGCCGGAAGTTGCCGCCGAGCAGCTAGCCAGCGATATTGTCGCCGATGAAGAAGCGGCGGCTCCTGAGGCGACGGCGGAAGCCGAAGCCGCCTCAGACGAAAACGAAGAGCAGAAGCCGAAAGATGGCTCCGCTCCCGAAACAACTGAATAATAGTCATGGCACGCGCGAACATCTGCGATGACGTGCGAGTGCAGGACGCTGACTCCGTGAGGCCGCAATGAAGACCTAAGCATAACGCGGGGTACAAGAAAGGCCGGATGAGCAAGGTTCGAATCAACGATCTCGCTAGGGAGCTGGAAGTTAAAAGCAAAGCCATTCTCGACGCGCTACCTCTCGTCGGGGTGACTGAGAAGAAGACCCATTCCAGTTCGCTCGAGGAGCATGAAGCTGAAAAAGTGAGGGTCCACCTCCGCGGCTCGTCCGAAGCGCAGGCGCCGTCTGCCCGTTCTGCGCGCCCGCTGCGCGGCGAAGAAGAAATCAAGACCAAGATCGATTTGTCGCACATCTCCCGGCCAGGTGATGTGCTGAAGGCGATTACGCAGCAGAAGGAAGCGGTTGCGCCCGCGCGGCCCGCAGTGCCGCCATTAGCAGCTAAACCTGCGGTTGCGCCAGCGCCGCCGGCGGCAAGACCGACAGCATCCCCTGTTCCGCCGCCTCCGGCAGCGCATACTCCGGCAGCCCCTGCGCCGCCGGCAGCGAAGCCTCCGGCGCCTGCGCCAGCTGCGCGTCCCGAAGTGGTTGCGCCTGCGGCTGAAAAGCCGGCAGCGCCCGTGGCTTCAACTGTGACTCCAGCGGCGGCGCCGCCAGCGCCTCCGGTTGCGGTCGCTCCTCGTCCGGCCATGCCACCTGCGGCCCCTGTGGTTCCGCCGCCAGCACCAGCATCGCCCTCGGTTACGGCCTCGGCTGGGGTGCAGCCTCCAGCGGTTGCTCCGCGCCCCGCAGCCTCAGTAGTTTCGGGGCCGCCGAAGCCGCCTGCTCCGCGCATGATTGTTCCACAGACCGGACCGCGTCCGGTGTACAAAGCTCCACCGCCGCGTCTGGTCGCACCGACCGCACAGACGGGTGCGCCTGCTGCCGGGACCATGCGTCCCGCGCCCGGGCGTCCAGTGCCGGGGCAGCCAATTTTCCAGCGCCCGCGTCCAATGGCGCCCGGTGGAGGTCCGCCGCGTCCATTGCGTCCGGGTGAGCGCCGTCCAATGCATCCGACGCGCTCGACGCCGGCGGGTGCACGTCCTCTCGGTGTCGGTCCGGGGCTTCCGCCTCCGGGACCAGCTCGTCCGGGTGCTCGTCCAGGCGCACCGGCGCGACGGCCCGGCCAGCGTTACGTTCCGCGCGGCGTAAAAGAAGGCCCGATGAAGGGCTACACGCCACCACCGCGCATGGTGGTGTCGAATGAGCCGATGCCGATCACGCGCAATATCACGATCACAGAAGGCATCAGCGTAAAAGATCTTGCGGAGAAGCTTGACATTCGCGCGAAAGATTTAATCTCGCGCCTTTTGGGTCGCGGCGTTTTCGCCACCATCAACCAGACCCTCGACGCGGAACTGGCGAGCGAGATGGCGCGCTTCTTCGGAGCCGAGACGAACGTGATCACGTTCGAAGAGCAGGCTTCGAAAGACATTGATGCAGCTGCGGCGAGCGGAGAAGAGTCTGCCGTCGAAGTTACGCCACGTCCGCCCGTGGTCACGATCATGGGTCACGTCGACCATGGCAAGACCACGCTGCTCGACTCGATTCGCGAGACCAGCGTTGCCGAGGGCGAAGCGGGCGGCATCACGCAGCACATCGGTGCCTACAAAGTTCGAATTACCGATAAGGCTTCTCCAGCGTTCGGGCGGGAGATTGTCTTCCTCGATACGCCCGGCCACGAAGCGTTTACCCGCATGCGATCGCGCGGAGCGAAGGCCACGGATATCGTAGTACTGGTTGTGGCAGCCGACGACGGCGTCATGCCGCAGACGGTCGAAGCCATCGACCACGCGCACGCCGCTGAGGTTCCCATCATCGTCGCCGTAAACAAGATCGACAAGCCCGACGCGCTTCCCGACCGCGTGAAGAAGCAGCTTGCCGACCGCGGGCTGGTCCCGGAAGAGTGGGGCGGCAAGACGGTGTTCGTCGACGTTTCGGCGAAGAAGAAAACCAACCTGAACTTGCTGATGGAAATGATCTGCTTGGTTGCGGATCTGGCGGAACTCAAGGCGACTCCAGAGCGCGCCGCGACTGGCGTGGTGCTGGAAGCGAAACTCGATCGCGGCCGCGGACCCGTAGCCACAGTGCTGGTGCAGAACGGCACTCTTGTGGCCGGCGACAATTTTGTAGTGGGTAACGTCTACGGCAAAATCCGTGCCATGTTTGATGATCGCGGAGCGGCCTTGCTGTCTGCGCCTCCGTCGACGCCGGTTGAAATTCTGGGCATGGAAGGATTGCCGCAGGCGGGAGATCAATTCGTCGTTGTCGCTGACCGCGATAAGGCGCGAGGCATCTCCGAGTACCGCGAGCAGAAGGCCCGTGAAGCTGCGCTGGCCAAGAGTTCTCGCGTGTCGCTGGAAGGATTGGCGGAGCAGATCAAGACCGCGGGCACCAAGGAACTGAACATCATCCTGAAGGGCGATGTGCAGGGCTCGGTGGAAGTGCTGAGCGATCTGCTGTCGCGGCTTTCGAACGAAAAGGTTCGCCTGCGCTTGCTGCGTTCCGGCGTGGGCGCGATTACCGAAACCGACGTGCTATTGGCGTCGGCATCGAACGCGATCATCATCGGCTTCAACGTGCGGCCGGAGCGCAAAGCGCAGGAACTGGCGGAGCAGGAAGAAGTCGACATCCGCCTGCACTCGATCATTTACGAACTGCAGGACGAGATCAAGCGCGCCATGACTGGCCTGCTTGAACCGACGATCAAGGAAACGTACCAGGGACGCGCCGAGGTGCTCGAAACCTTCCGCATTCCGAAGGTGGGAACGATTGCTGGTTGCCGCGTGACCGATGGCGTGATCAAGAACAACTCCGAAGTGCGCCTGTTACGCGACAACGTGGTCGTATTCAAGGGCAAAGTCGGGTCGCTGCGTCGCTTCAAAGACGATGCCAAGGAAGTCACCAATGGGATGGAGTGCGGCATCTCGATCGCGAACTACGGCGACATCAAGGCGCGCGACGTAATCGAGGCATTCGCTACCGAGCGGATTGCCGCGGAAGCAATGGCATAAGAAGATTCGAGTTTCAAGTTTCGGGTTTCGAGTGGTTCCGGTTGCGGCTGGGATTTCTAGTTACCCGAAACTGAAAACTGGAAACTCGAAACTGAATGCCCATCGCTTTTCTCACCCTCGAACTCCACATCGAAGCGGCACAGTCGATCAAAGATCGGCGCCAGGTTGTGCGCAGCTTGAAAGACCGTCTGCGCACCAGTTTTAACGTTTCGGTCGCCGAACTCGATGCGGCGGAACTGTGGAACCGCGCAACCGTCGGCGTGGTCAGCATCTCCAGTTCGCGCGATTATCTTGATGGGCTGATGAAGAATGTGGAGCGTGCCGCGACGCGCATCGCCAACAATCATGGCGCGGACGTTACCGATTCTTTCATGGAGTACTACTAGATCACCCGTTGTGGAGACAGCCGACTTCGCCTGTCTTGCCAAGCCGAGGTCCGGCGAACAAGCACCCCCCATTGGCTATCTCCTCCGATCAGAATTGGATCAGAAAATGTGCTCTGGTGATTTCCGCAACACTCTCTAACACATTGTTACCTCCGTACTTATCTCGGTACGGCGAAAGCGCGCGACAATAGCACAGCTAGAGCAACACTTTCCTCCGGTTTTCTGATATTCTCATGCGTTTTACCTGATGAGGTGAGTGGTCGTGGAAAAACGTGGGCTGAAATATCATCGAGGGCGGGTGGGTGAGGCTCTGCGCGAAGAGATTGAGACGCTGGTCGAAGGCGAACTGGCTGATCCGCGGATTGGGCTGGTGAGTGTGACAGCGGTTCACATCGCTGACGACGGCCGCTCGGCGCAGGTTTGGGTCAACGTTGAAGGCGACGACGCCGATGCGGACCAAAGCCTGGAAGGCCTGGAGGCGGCGCGCGAATATATTCGTCATGAGTTGGTCGAACGCTTGCGCCTGAGGCGAGCGCCCGAGTTGTATTTCCGGCTGGACCGCGCTGAAGTGGAGAAGGCGCGAGTGGAAGAACTGCTGGCGAGGGCTAAGAAGAGAAGCAAGGGAAGCAAGGATACCGGTGCAAAAAAGGCATAGCGACGTTGAGGATGTGCTCCGGCAGATCGGACAGCACGAGCGATTCGTGCTGACTTCGCACGCCC
Source organism: uncultured Acidobacteriaceae bacterium (assembly GCA_963722365.1). Taxonomy (GTDB): domain Bacteria; phylum Acidobacteriota; class Terriglobia; order Terriglobales; family Acidobacteriaceae; genus Sulfotelmatobacter. The sequence continues at coordinate 499,973 of CAVRLM010000005.1, read as the reverse complement.
GGCCCGACGGCGATGCCGTGGGGTCGGCGCTCGCCTGCTGCCAGGTTCTACGCGCCATGGGCAAGCAGGCCGACGTTGTTTTGCACGATGGTGTTCCCCGCATCTACCGTTCGCTTCCCTTTGCCGATCAGGTGGTGCAATCCAGTCGCATTGCGGGTAGCTACGAAGCGGCAATCATTCTCGAATGCGACAGCATCCACCGGACCCGGCTCGAAGGTTTGGAAAACCGTGTTCTGATCAGCATTGACCATCACGTCAGCGGGCGTCCGTTTGCCCACGTGAACTGGATCGATCCGCATGCCGTGGCAACCGCGGAGATGGTGTTTCGTTTGGCACGCGAGGCCGGTGTGACGTTCTCTCCCGAGATTGCCACCTGCCTGTACACAGCGTTGATGACCGATACTGGGTCGTTCATGTTCCAGGGCACGAATGAAAACACGTTTGCGTTGGCGCGCGAATTAGTGTTGGCGGGAGCGGATCCGGCGCACTGTGCGCGCGGTATTTATTTCGCGCATTCGGTCGGCAAGATTCGGCTGCTCGGTGAGGCGCTGCGTAACCTGAATGTGGAAGGTCACATCGGCTACGCGTGGGTGACTCAGAAGCAGATGGAGCGCTGTGGCGCGATCGAAGAAGACTGTGAAGGTCTGGTAAATTACGTTCTCTCCATCGGCGGAGTCGAGGTCGCGGCATTCTTCCGCGAGATGCCCGATGGAAGATACCGCGTCAGCCTCCGCAGCAAGGGCAAGCTCGACGTGGCTCATGTGGCCGAAAGTTTCGGCGGCGGAGGCCACGAATGCGCCAGCGGTTGCTCGCTCGATGGTCCACTCGCCGAAGCTGTGCGCCAGGTTTTATTCCAGCTTCGCCGCGGTCCTTCCGTACAATGACGTCTGAATAACCACCAAGGACACGAAGGTGCACTAAGGAAACCGAAAGATACCGCATCTTTGTATCGATTCGAGATTTCCTTCGTGAACCTTAGTGGCCTTGGTGGTTAGAGCCGTTAATTTCAATCGCCCATGACCACTCGCACCCGCACGGACGTGCTGTTGATCGCAGGCTTCAGTGCGTTTCTGTTTTTCTACGGTATCGGACAATTCGGATTGATCGGTGCGGACGAGCCTCGTTACGCGCAGGTAGCCCGCGAGATGCTGGAACGCCATGACTGGGTCACGCCGATGCTGGGTGGCCAGCCCTGGCTCGAGAAGCCTCCGTTGTATTACTGGCAGGCGATGCTGACCTACTCGTTGTTCGGCGTGAGTGACGTCGCCGCGCGAATCCCTTCTGCCGTTGATGCCACGTTGCTGGTCATCGTCGTCTATCTTTTCTTTCGCAAGTTTCGAAGCCTCGTCGAAGCCGACGCAGCTCTCATCACCGCTTCCTGTGCAGGTGTGATTGGTTATGCGCGTGCCGCTTCGATGGACATGGCGCTGGCTGCTACATTCTCCATCGGCATGCTGTCGTGGTGGGCCTGGCGCGAGGGCGGCAAGAAAATCTTTCTGGCGCTCTTCTACATTTGCATGGCTCTGGGCATGCTGGCGAAAGGACCGGTTGCACCGTTTCTGGCGGCAGCCGTGATCCTGCTCTTCGCGCTGGCGACTCGTGAATTTCGCATCGCGATCCGAACTGGCTGGCTCCCAGGAATTTTTCTTTTTTGCGCGATTGCGCTGCCCTGGTATTTCCTGGCGCAGATGAGGAATCCGCAATTCTTTCGAGAATTCATTCTCGAACACAATCTGGCACGCTTCTCCAGCAATCTCTATCACCACCGCCAGCCGTTCTGGTATTACCTTCCGGTCATACTGTTGGCCCTGATGCCATGGACCGTTTACGTGATCACAGCGTTTGTGGAAGCGCTGCGATTGTGGTGGACGCAACGCCGGGACCTGTTGCCTGAACCCGATCTGGAATGGCAGTTCAGCGTGTTTGCGAGCTGTTGGTTGATACTGCCGCTGCTGTTTTTCTCCATCTCGCAGTCGAAGCTTCCCGGCTATATCGTTCCGGCGATTCCGGCAGGAGCGGTGCTGCTGGCAGTCTACCTGCGCGGTCATCTGAAAAACGAGGAGGGATCTTCCTCCAAAACTCTCGCGGTACTGCACGCCCTGGTGGCTGCGGCGCCAATCATTCCATCTGTGCTGATCGCTTATGTAATCACGGAGCGCCGGTTGCCTGCGGGGCGGCCCATGCTGATTACGCTGGCTGTTGCGTTCGTGCTCTGTGCAGCCATCGCTTTGACGCTGGTCAGCCGGATGCGCTTACGCATGTTGCGCTTCGTGACGCTCGTTCCGGTGGTGCTTTCGGTCGCGGCCGTGCTGAAACTAGGGGCGGTTTCGATCGATCAGAAGTTATCCACGCGGCCGCTCGCCGTGGAACTGGCCGGAGCAGCGACGCGTCCTATCCCGCTTGCCGTCTATGGAGTGCCTCGCGAGATCGAGTACGGGCTTGCGTTCTATCGCAACCAGACGATCTTGCGTTATGAGCGGGAGAGCGTTCCGGCAGTCGAACATTTGCTCGTGGCCCCCGCCACTTGGAAGGTGAACGTCGCCAAAGAGACTTCTGGCAGGCGTGTGTTGCTTCTGGGATACTATGCGCCGCAGAATTTGGATTATTACTGGGTTTCCGCACAAGGCTCTAAACCGTAGCCGCCGTCGGCCGCACTGCCACGAGCTTGGGAAGATGAGGGAAGCATTCGTGTCAGCTGGTTTTGTGCCACCTCCCAGACAGACCAGAGGTGAGTGGGTATGAAGAATCCAGTTCGGTTCCTGCTGCATGTGCCGGTTCCATGGGTGTTCGTTCTGTCATATTTGCTTGGTGTGGCCTTGGAGCGGGTGTGTCACGGCACCATCTCTCCAAGGGCGGCGCAGGTAAGTACGATCGTGGGAGGTTTTCTGTTTGCTGTCGGAGCGGTAATCGCCGGCTGGGGACTGATCCTCTTTCGTAGAGCTAGAACCACGACTGTTCCCGGCAAATTGTCGGCGAAGCTCGTGACATCGGGGCCCTACCGTTTCACTCGCAACCCTATGTACGTAGGCCTCGTCTTGGCCTACCTTGGAGAGGCAGCGTTGTTGAAGCAGGTCTGGCCCGTGGTTGTGCTGCCTTTCACGCTTGCCTATCTTCACTGGACCGTGATTCCCGTAGAAGAAGGAAGGCTTGTAGAAGCCTTCCATGACGAGTACGAAGAGTACCGAGCGCGCGTGCGGCGTTGGCTCTAGGAACATCCGCTACATGAAGGGAGCGACTATTCCTTCGAGTACTCCAGTTCTTCCATGTCTGCTTTGGGGCGGACGCCAGCCAACGTGTTCGTGCCGTACTCGAATCCTCTTTCGAATGCCTTGAGATTCAGTTCACGGAAACTCGGCGGCACTGAGTCGGCGACGGCTTTGCGCACCGCATCCGCGGTCAGAAGATTCGTGACCGCCGTGAAGAATCCGACCATCACGGAATTGAGCACCATGCGCTTGCCGAGTTCTTCGGCTATGCGCGTTGCCGGAATGCTGTAGACCTTCTTGTCGACATTGACATTGGAAACGCGGACCAGATCCTCTTCCACGATCAGGATGCCCTCTGGTTTCAGTTCGGGAGCAAAGCGGTTGTAGGCTTCCTGCGACATGACGACCATGATGTCGGGCCGCGTTACGTATGGATAAAGGACCGGCGAGTCGGAAAGAACGAGTTGTGCGCTGCACGCTCCGCCGCGCGCTTCCGGGCCGAAGTTCTGCGTCATGGTGGCGAAGCCGTTTTCATAAATTGAAGCCGCTTTGCCCAGCAGTATGGCCGAGAGGATGACTCCCTGGCCGCCGAAGCCTGCAATCCGAATCTCGGTTAGCCGCATACGCACTCCATTTCCGGCTCCTCGATGTAGCGTTCGCCCAGCGATTCCACATATTGCGCGCGCATCATCGATTGGTAGTCCGGACGGTCGCGGTCCACAAACTTGCCGACCGCGATCTCGCCGTTCAGGGTCAGTCCCATTTCGCTGGTGGGCGCACCGTTTTTCACTTTGCTCTTTTCTTTGTAGTACTTCATGGTGTCGAGGCCGTCGCCCATCTTGTTGCGGCGCTGATAAAGCGTGGGGCAAGGCGAGATGACCTCGATGAAAGAGAATCCCTTTTTGTTAAACGCCTCGCTGATGGACCGTGCCAGTTGCCGCACGTGGAAGGTGGTCCAGCGCGCGACGTAGACAGCGCCCGCGGCTTCGACCAGGTGCGGCAGGTTGAAAGAAGGCTCAAACGTCCCGTAGGGATTGGTTGAAGTAGTTGCGTGACCTGGAGTAGTCGGCGCGGTCTGGCCTCCGGTCATGGCATAGATCAGATTGTTTACGCAGATGACTTTGAGGTCGATGTTGCGCCGCGCGGCATGGATCAGGTGATTGCCGCCGATCGCGGAAAGGTCGCCGTCGCCAGAGTAAACGACCACATTCAGCTTAGGGTTCGCCAGCTTGAGCCCGGTCGCAAACGGGATTGCGCGCCCGTGCGTAGTGTGGAATGAATCGAGTTTCACATATCCGGCCACGCGCCCAGTGCAGCCGATGCCCGAGACCAGAGCCAGCGATTGGAGATCAATCTTCGATTCAATCAGCGCATGGGCGAACGAGTTGACCGTGGTGCCGATGCCGCAGCCCGGGCACCAGATGTGCGGCATACGGTCGCTGCGCAGAAACTGCTCTACGGGATTGACCGTGTCATCATTCAGTACATTCAGCATCGGCTTGCCTCCACGATGGCGTTCAGGATTTCGTCAGGATTGTGAACTCCTCCACCTGCGTGCGAAACGGCGAAGGTTTTGGCTTTGCCGTCGGCGGCGCGCTTTACCTCGTGCACCATCTGCCCGAGATTAAGTTCCGGCACGACGAAGGCGCGAACGTGGGTGGCCAACTCGGCAATTTTCTTTTCGGGAAATGGCCATGCCGTGATAAGGCGAAGTTTGCCGACTCTCAGACCGCGCTCGCGGGCTGAGTCGATCGCGCGCTGCGCTACCCGCGACGTGATGCCGTATGAAACTACAACCACATCTGCATCCTCGAGCCGGTCTTCTTCAAACAGGCAGATGCGGTCAGCGGCGGTGCGAATCTTGTTCTGCAGGCGTCGTACCAACTTGTCCTGAACCTGCGGCGTCATGTTGGGATAGCCCCGCTCGTCATGGGTCAGCCCGGTCACGTGGAACTTGTAGCCATCGCCCGCGTGCGCCATCTCCGGGACCATGTCTCCGTTAGTCGCGTAGGGTAGATATTCTTCGACGGATTTGTGGGTATGCTTGCGCGGCGTGACTTCGATCTGGTCGGCGGGAGGGATTACGACTTTTTCCGTCATATGCCCGACGACTTCGTCCATCATGAACATTACCGGGACGCGAAACTCTTCCGCGAAGTTGAACGCCTTGATGGTGAGATCAAAGCATTCCTGCGGCGAGTTAGGGCAGAGAGCGATGATCTCGTAATCTCCGTGCGAGCCCCAGCGCGCCTGCATCATGTCGGCCTGCCCAGGGAGAGTGGGAAGCCCGGTGGACGGGCCGCCGCGCTGAACGTCAACGAAGACGCAGGGAGTTTCGGTCATCGCGGCGTAGCCGATGTGCTCCATCATCAGCGAGAAACCCGGGCCGGAGGTGACCGTGAAGGCCTTGGCTCCGCCCCACACGCCACCTTGTAATGCGATCGAAGCGGCGAGTTCGTCTTCCATCTGAATGAAGGTTCCACCGACTGTGGGTACGCGTGCCGCGAAACGCTCGACAATCTCCGTCGAAGGGGTAATAGGATATCCCGCCGCGAACCTGGCTCCGGCCGCCAATGCGCCTTCGCAGCAAGCGTGATCGCCGTCGAGGAAGTGCGTGCCCGTCAAAACTCCGTGTGGGTCGGCTTTCATTTTTCACCTCCGGTGGCCTGCTTCGCTTTGTCCTGCGGAATCTTCGTCCCGTTGATCGCGAAGTCGGGGCAATACATGCCGCAGAGGTCACAGCCGCTGCATTTTTCCGGGTGCACCACATGCGGTGGATGGTAGCCCTTGGAATTGAAGGCGGAAGAGAGCGCGAGCACGTGCGTGGGACAAAATTCCACGCAGAAGCCGCAAGCTTTGCAGCGCTCCACAACGATCGAAACACGTCCTTTTGCCACGAGATCCCCCAGCCAAAGAGTGACGATCACTCCGGGAATTCAATAACGCAGGATGTGATTATCGGGCGAAGGCGCGGAGCTTGGTGTGACCGGCGTCACAGAATGCGGTGAGGCCAAGCACGAGGGACGCCGCAAGGAAATCCACGGTAAGGTATTGAAGACAGGTGAATTAGGTGCAGCGGAGGCGATCAGGCGAACTGTGAATTTCGGCGCTGTGACAAGCGGCGAGTGACAGAGATCACCTGCGGACGTGAGGCCAGACACGCGTACCAGCCTTCGAACGGGATGTCGCTGTGAGGTAGACTAGCGCTCGAAAAGATCGAACCGCGATCGCCGCATCGAACTCTTATGTCACCCTCCCCTCCCATGCCCAACTTTTTCATCGTGGGCGCGCCGAAAGCCGGCACAACCTCCCTGTATCACTATCTGGACCAGCATCCGGACATCTATGTGAGCCCGGTGAAAGAACCGAACTACTTCGCCGCGGAGATACGTCCCGAAAATTTCAAGGAACTGCGAGGCGGGACTGAGTCTGACCTGCGAGCCTTGCGGGAATATTTGGCGGGCTCCATGGCCGAAAAGCGTTTTGGAGGAGTCATCACCGAGTGGGATGATTACCTGAAATTGTTTCGCGATGTAAAAAAAGAGACGGCCATTGGAGAAGCGAGTGTCTGCTATCTTTGGTCGAAAACCGCCGCCCAGAATATCCACGCCAAAGTTCCAAATGCGAAGATCATCATGATCTTGCGAGATCCGGTCGACAGGGCATTCTCACAATACCTGCAATCGTTAACCGGGGGCCGTACACGGGACTCTTTTCGCAGCTATGTTGAGACTTGCCTGAGCCAGCGAAATGGCCAGCTTGACGAATTCCGCTTTTGCCTGGAATTTGGCGAGTACTCCGACGGCATCCAACGTTATCTGGATCGTTTTCCCCGTGAGAACATACACATCGTGTTTTACGAGGACTATCAAGAACAGCAGTCGCAAGTTTTGGCCGCGACCCTCCGATTCCTGGGCGTTGACCCGACTTTCACACCAGACACTCGAGCGCGCCAACTGCGTCCGCGGGTGCCACGGTCTTTGGTACTCGGCTACTTTCTCAAGAAGTGGGGCCTGTGGCGGTACGTAGCGGAGATAAGTCCCTCTCCCATCCATTCATTCCTCCATAGACTTGCGGTGCGGCCGCGAATAGACCTGGCTGTGGGAAGCCGAGAGAGGGAGCGGCTGCTCGGCTACTATCAAAATGACATCCGAAAACTGGAGCGCTTGTTGGATCGTGACCTCACGGCATGGTTGCGGTGAACTTGCTGTGCAGATGAAACAGAATTCAGGCGAGTGCATCCCGCCATCCACCGCAGTTTGTCTAACCCGTGAACTCTGCGAATTTCTTTAATAGGGCCCGTGAAGGGAGTCGCCGCCACCGGTTCTCATACGGATATTTGCGACATGGCGCGACAGAGAAGTTGGCTTGGTCAGCAGGCCGAACGCGCTCGCTAGCTAGCTGAAATACCGAGTCCAGGCGGGGCTGCGTTTTGTATGCAGCAAGCATCTTTCTTTTGCGCGCGATTTCCACCTCCGTCAGATTCCATTCCAATGGCTGTGGTCCAGGATCGCGAAATTTCTGAAAGATGCTCTTTCCATCCGGACCGTCGTAGTAAAGCGGAAATTCGAAACAGGGTATCGATAAGGCAGCCGCGGCGTGCTTCGCGATGAAACTGCAAGCGTCGTGATCGATGTGTCCCCCTTCATACGCGTGCGAAAGAAGAGTATCCGGAGACCATGCGCGGGCAATCGCGCAGAGGGAATGGACCGCGTCACGAAGGTTATGAAACAAATGCTCATCAACGAAGTGGGAGCCATCGGGCTTCGTCAGTCGCTGGAACGAACAGTTCGGGACATGAGCCAGCGCTTGGGCGGCCTCCCGAAAACGAGCCTCCGAATATTCTTTGAGAGTGCCGAATTTGCGCTCGAAACCGTAGTGAGGAGCAGCGCCGTCTGTGGCGAATACAACGGCGGATGAGGTCATGCGTTGCAGGAGTCCTCCGCAGGCGAGGGTCTCATCGTCGGGATGGGCCACGAAAATCAAAGGACGAGTAAATTCGAGCGCCACTGTTCACCTCAGTGCGGTCTGTCGTTAGACGATCGAATCGTCATTCGGCGGCGGTAACATGGTTGCCTGCGGGTGCGCTCTTGAATCTTCGCTGGAGTTCTCGCAAGGAGAGGAACGCCCGGTGAGGAAGAAAACTCAAGGCGATCTTCGCCGGCACGCGCCAGTCGAGCGGCCCGTCGCGAAAGGCCTGGGACATCTGATCTCTCGACCGTGCGCGCTCACCGTGGATGAGCAGGTAAGTTCCGTAATCGTAGTGCCGCTGCGCGATCGCCCGCAACAACGCCTTACGCTGGTCGGGAAGCAAATGCTCTGCGGAGGATTGCAGCACGTGCTCGAAAGCCACAACGCTGCTCCTCAAAGCCGTGTCTGGGCCGGTGGTCAGCGACAGGCCACCGGGCCGGTAATGGCGAACCGCGAGCACCTCGGGAACGACAGCGACTGCCCAGCGGGCGGCGATCCGCAGCCAAAGGTTGAAGTCTTCGCCGACGGGGAGCGATTCGTTGAACAGGCCTACCTCCTCCAGGCATTCGCGGCGAACCACGACTGTGGGGGTGAAGACGCTGCAAGCATCGAGCAACTGCTCGAATACTCTACCGCCCTTGGGTGTTCCTGCACGTGCGAAGTGCGAACCCGCGAAAGGGCCAGTCCCGCTGGTGGAGCAGTCCGAGTAAATCAGTCCAATGCTGGAGTCTCGGCGTAGGATCTCGATCTGACGCTCGAGCTTCGTGGGCAGCCATTCATCATCTGCGTCAAGGAAGGCTACATAGGAACTTCTGGACAATCGAATCCCGCGATTGCGGGCGGAACCTTGGCCCGCATGTTCTTGGCGAACCGCGACCACACGGCCGGCGTAATTCCGTAAAACCTGTTCCGTATCATCCGTTGAGCCGTCATCGACTACAAAGATACGGTAGTCCTGATGAGTTTGAGCGAGCACACTATCGAGTGCCCTCGCGACGCAGGATCCCGCGTTGTAGCACGGAATAATGACCGCGGTTTCACAGACAGAGCTGGTTTCGTTTGGCACGAAAAGTTCGCGGGTTCGACGAGGTGCTGGCCCACCAGGCAAAGCCAAAGTGCAGCCATGAAATATAGTTGAAAATCAGACCCAAGTTGTCATCAACGTGTCACTTTCCGCAGGTTCGAGGGAATGGAAGCCAGGATTGTTTAAGGAACTCGACGCTCGGCCGAGGCACTGGCAGTCTTGCAGGAAGAGGACTGTCCGCCTGTTGCCGCCCCGTGTTCGCCCGGTTTGCCTCCGCCCGAGGAACGCACTACACTCGGATTCTTGCTGCGAAACGAATCCGCTGCGGGAGCCCTTTGGAGATTCTTGACCTCAGACATTTTTCCTCGGTAGACCTGCGTCCCCTGCTCGAAGACGAAACGCTGGTCTGGTCACGGCTTTTGTCGTGGGATTATTCCGGCTCGGCGGAGATGATTCTCCGGTACGTGGATGCGAAGATCCTGCCCGGTTATGCCGCGGTCGATCGCGGCCGCGTCTTCGGATATTCGTTCTTCGTCTACGAAGGCAGCAAGGGAGTGATTGGCGACCTGTATGTCACCAACGGCAACCGGCTTCCGAACGCGCGCGAAGTCGAATTGAAACTACTCACCCACGTGATTGAGACGTTACAGCAGTCTCCCGGCATTCATCGCGTGGAAGCCCAACTGCTGGCGCATGAAACTAACGCGGTGTCGCGTCCATTTCTGGAAACAGGATTCCAGCGGCACCCGCGATTGTTCATGACGCTATTGCTGGGAAAGTCTGGGGAAGAGAGAGTCTCAACCCATCCCGAGATTGAAATCCGTCCGTGGGCAGAGGGCGATTACCAGCCCTCTGCGGCCGTCATTACCGCGGCGTATCGCGGTCATGTCGACGCCCAGATCAACGATCAATACCATACACTGAGCGGGTCGCTGCGCTTCCTCAACAACATCGTCCGGTTTCCGGGATGCGGCGTCTTTGATGCGGAATCATCGTTCGTGGCCCTGGATCGCAAGGCCAAAAATCTGATCGGAATGATCTTGTGCTCACGCGTTCGCAAGGACGTCGGGCATGTTACGCAAGTGTGCGTTCTGCCGGAATACCGCTCGCATGGAATTGGCGAATCCTTGCTGGCGGCCACGGAGGGCAATCTGCGGAAGCGTAATTTCGCATTACTGTCGCTTACGGTTACGGAGGCAAACGCGCGAGCGGTAGCGCTGTACCGGCGTCTGAAATTCGAGTCGAAGCGAGTGTTTGATGCGTTCGTTTGGGAAGGATGACGGCCTTGGGCTGTTAGCTTCAGCCTTTGGCTTAATGGTGCGAGGCCGCAGAAATATTTTTGTTCAAGAGAAAAGCTGAGAGCCCAAAGCCCGCAGCTACCTTCTCAAAATCCACATGGCCCAGCCGGCCGCCAGCACCCCGCCCAGAAACATGGCGAAGCAATAGAGTCCGTACTTCACCATCTCGCGGGTCGTCTCCCGGTGAGTGATTCCGAATACGATTGAGGCGAGCAGCGCGAACACCGCCGCCGCACTGAAATGGTTGAGTGTGATGGTCACTGCGCCCGTCTCCGAGAAAAGGTCTTCGCCGATAGCTGATGGCTGATCGCCGAGGTCTGCATCATTGTTTCTTCCCGATGGCAATGTGATAGGCGTCGGCGATCGCAATGAAGTTCAGCAAGCCGGCCACGATCATGAATTTCGTTCCGTAATCGGCGGTAGCAAAAGCGATTGCGCCCTGACCCCAGTCCATGGCCATTGTCACAATGTAGAAGCCCCCGGCACCCACATCACCGATGAACCCAAGAATGTCGAGAATGTCGCCGCCATTTGCCTTGTAAATGCGGCCCTGCATCGCGAGACCTAACAGGAAGAGGGTCGCAATCGAAACGAACAGGAGCAGGCCGCGGATCCAGCGCTTCTGGATCATGTGTCCCGCGCCTGGAATCAGCCAGCCTACGGCGGGAGCGACAACGGACATCATGCTAACCGGTTCCTGCTGTGCGGTCCGGGTCTTATCTGTCGTAGAATTTGCCATTCAGATGTTCACAATCTCGCGTTGGATTTTCCCGGTTACTTCGGCAGATTTCGCGCGCACCAGAACGTTCACCTCGCTGCGCACGCCAAACTCCGGAAGGTAAATGCCGGGCTCGATCGAGAAGCAGGAGTTGGGAAGAATCTGCCGCTCGTCGTGAATTTCAAGATCGTCCATATTCGCCCCATTGGAATGGACGTCAGTGCCGATGGAATGTCCGGTGCGATGAATAAAATATTCGCCGTAGCCGGCTTTCTTGATGTGTCCGCGGGTGGCGCGATCGACTTCCCATCCGGCGATGCGGCGTCCGCCGTTGACGGCTTCGATAACGGTGTTCACGCCGGCGTCCCGCGCGTCGCGCACAATCTGGAAAACCCCCTGCATGCGTCCTGAAGGAGCGGCACCCACGAAGCCCATCCATGTAATGTCGTAGTAGACCGCGTCGGGCGTGTTTTTCTTGCCCCAAACGTCGAGCAGGACGAGATCGCCCTCGCGAATCGGCACCGGGTGGCTGGCGTGCGGTTCATAGTGCGGATTGCCCGCATTCGCGTTGACCGCAACAATCGGCGGATCGTCGGTGGAGAGATTCTCGCGGGCGAAGGCTTCCATGAACCACTGCTGGATCTCGTGCTCCTTCGTGCCGCCGTTGCGCACCCGCTTGCCGATTTCCTTGAACGAAGCAGCAACAATGGAATCGATGCTGTTGCGCGCTGCGAAGTGCGTCTCGATCTGGGCGTCGGTCCAGGTAGATTCGAACTGCGCCACCAGATCAGCGGAACTGACAATGTTCTTGCCCAAGCCGCGCAACAGATCGATAGTGCCGCCATCCACCAGAGAGATCGTGAAGACGCTATTGTTCGGCGAGTACTGCATCGCCAGATCGCGATGCTTCGCCAAAATGGACTTCAGCTGATCAAACAGCTCCTGCCAGCCAGAGTATTGGTGCTTCTTGCCCGGAAGGGAATCGAGGTGTCCGGCTTCAATCTTGTGCACCAGTTTTACCGGCTCCCCCTCGGCTGGAATCAAGTAAAACCAGCGGCGCGTCACCATCAGACTCGTCGGCAGGCCGAGCACACGGTAGGCGATGGGATCGCGATGGTGATGGTCGTAGAAAAGCCACGCGTCAATGTTGCGTTCGCGCAATACAGATTGGATGGCAGCGAGGTCCATGGGCAAACCTCTATTGTAAACAAGAGCATGGATTTGGGCGAATCAGGGAGCGACCGGTCAGGGAGCGACCGGTACCGGCTCAAAACTCTTTCGTGGTTCATGCTCTTGTCCTTCCACTTGGTCCAAGAACGGCTCTTGTTGCCGACGCCGGCAGGGTCTCACATGCGGTGCGCAAGACCAGTCGTGGAGCGCGCCCGCGAATCTTCATCAGGTACGGTACAGTGCGCTTCGCATCGAACTTTGCGGTTTCGCGGAGCAGCCAGCCGAGTCCTTTTTGCACCATGTCGTCCGGGTCAGAGAGCAGGAAGTCGGACAGCTTAACGATCTCAGGAAAGAACATTTTTGCGCGAGTCCCGCGAATCAATGCCACGCAAGCCGCACGCCGGTGCCAGCGGTTCTGAGACTTCGCCCAGTGGAAAGCATCTTTCACCCGCGCCGGCTTGGTTACCATCATCGGCGCGATCAGGTAGTGAACCAAGCCATCGTGATCGGCCCAACTGCCGATGCGGTCGAGCCACGACTCGAAAATCCTGAATTCGCGATCCCCAAATTCCGCGTCCATCTTCTCCAGCAGGAACACGGCGGCAACTTTCTCTTCCAGCACCGGGCCAGAGAAAAGCTTATCGGCGACATTCACCATAAATGCGAAATCGTGCTCCCGCAAAATCTCTTGCCGCAACCGGCGCACGGCACGCCGCAGGTCGCCCGTATACCAGCCGTGCGACTTGATCTCTTCTTTGAAAAACCACTGCACTCCGGTCGCGTGCTCGGCTGAGCCTCCGTCCTTAAGAGCTTTGCGGATTTGCGCTGCTACTGCGGACGGAGTTTCTTTTCTTTGCAGCATTTTACGTTGCGGCTCCCGCGGTTCTCACAAACCTGTCATAAATCCACAGCGCCGCCGCGGTCGCCAAACCAATGCCCGTGATCCAAAACCAGATCATTGCCGGCTGGTGTTGAATCTCTCCGAAGTGATGCAACAGAAATCCGCCAAACGGGCCGCCAATGAGCGATCCGATGCCGATGGGCACGAAGGCGAATCCCATGTACGTACCCTGCTGGTTTGGAGGAGCGAGCCGCGAGATGTATTCGTAGTAGCGGGGCGCCTGGATGATTTCGCCGATCGCGAGAAAGAACAGCGAGAAGACGGCGCCCCAGATGGTTGGCCGCAGCGCCAGGATCAGCCACGAAAGCGAAGTGATTACCGTGCCCAGAATGACGGCCGGGAACGCCGGAATTCTGCGGGTGAGGAAGTTCATCGCCAGCGTCAGGCAGATCACAGTCAGGCCATCGACGACCAGGATCATTTCGACGTCCGCGTTAGGATTGATGTAACCGTGAATGAATCCGGGCAGGCTGATGTATTGCTGCCAGAACACGATCCAATAACCGGTAAAGATCACGAGGAACCACATGAAGCGGCTGATGCCGGCAAGCATAGCGGCAAGGAATGCGATCCAGATCCACCAGGGAACACTCCACTCCGGTTTTGTCCAAAGCGCGATGCGAAGCAACAAAGCAAGAGCCAAAACCGGCAAGACGAGCCGGTAATTTCCCAGCACCACGCAAAAATTTCTTGCAACGGTCGCGATCGAGGGCGGTGGAGCGTCACCGGCCGTGCGCGGTTCGCGGAAGAACAGAAGCACGACGAAGAACATCGCAAAAACGCCAAGGGCGACGACTCGATAAACATTTTCGACGCCCAGGTGGCGGTGCGCCCAAGAGGCAAAAAAAGGCCCGGCCGCTCCGCCGATGTTCACCATTGTGTAATAAATCGAGTAGCCGATCGAACGAACATTTTCTTTCGAGGCGCGGGCCGTAGTGCCGACAACACAGGGCTTCACTAGCGATACTCCCAGCGCGGGAAGGATGAGAATGAGTCCGACAAAGAGCCCGAGGGGGACGGCATTGCGTACGGGCGCCAGCCATCCGGCGCTAATGGAACCAATCAGGAAGTAGGAGGCGGCAAGAATGAGATATGCGACCGAAAGGGCGCGCCGAAACCCGAGCCGGTCGGCGGCGGCCCCGCCGAAGATTGCCAGGAACCACACCATGCCGCCGAAAATGCCCGTCAGCGTACCGGTCTGCTCGGTCGAGAAATTCAGCTTTTCCTGGAGGTACAACGCCAGGGAAGCGAATGCCCCGTAGTAAGCCAGGCGCTCGAAAATCTCGGTGATATTCGCGATCCAGAATGGCCGCTCGAAACCGGTGCGGATTTCCTCAAAGCGTTGAGAGAAGGTCAAAGTGGCTCCCGATCTTCCTAGCGCGCCATCGTTCTCCGCGCCGCCAGCGAGGGCAAGATGCCCTCGCGACAGCCGGCAGGATGCCGGCGCTACACTGCTATGCGTTTGCGCAATTCTTCGCCTGACAGGCCCGTCACGCGTATGACTTTATTCCGGCTGGTCTGGCCGGACGCAATGGTAACGGAAGAGCGCGGCACCTTCAAAAGTTTTGCGAAGAATTCGATGCATGCTTCATTGGCCCGGCCTTCGACCGGAGGCGTGGTGAGGGACACTTTCAGGGAATCTCCAACCTCGCCGGTGATGGCGTTTTTCTTCGCCCGCGGATGCACGCGGACTGCAAACCGCACCCCATCCGGAGATTCATGAATCATAAACATAGTTCTCTTCTAACATCAGGAACTAGAGTGTACGGAGATTTCACAACCAACCTCTTTTCCGAAGAGGCATCCAAGTGAGTGGCAGAACTGCAGCACCCCTTCCCTCCGGCCTCACTGAGCGGAGAGGGGTTGGAGGGTGGGGTCGCCGCGGTAAGCTTCCGCAGAGACGTAGCCTGCTACGTCTGTTCTCTGCTCGCTGCGTTGGACCGTCGCTCCTTTCCTGGGCGCGGCCCCAGACGTTGCAAGCAACGTCTCTCCGAAGCCCCCCATCCTATAAAATAGACAATATGAAATCAGTAGTCGGTCGCCTGCTGTTTTACCTGACCCTGCTGGCCTGCGGACTGGCAACTCTGCCCGCGCGCGCCCAGGAAGGTCCGCTCGAAAACACGCCGCCCAAAGACTCTACGCCCGAAGACATCATTAAGCGCTTTGCGGCCAAGGAAACGGAATTTGCCAAGGCACGCGACCAATACACCTATCGTCAGGACGTGAAGGTTCAGACGCTCGACGGCGAGACGGTCACCGGCGAATATCACGAAGTGTTCGACGTGGTTTTTAACGACCAGGGGAAGCGCATCGAGAACGTCGTATTCGCACCCCAATCCTCGCTCGAGCAAGGTGGACTCTCGATGGACCAGGGCGACTTCGAAGACATTCGCCACCGCATGCCGTTTGTGCTCACCAATGAAGATCTGCCGGAATACAACATCCTCTATGTCGGCCAACAGCAGGAAGACCAACTGAATTGCTACGTCTTCGATATTGCGCCGAAGCAGATCGAAGGGAAGAAACGCTACTTTCAGGGACGCATCTGGGTCGACGACCATGACTTCCAGATTGTGAAGACGTATGGCAAGTCCGTGCCTGACGTCCGCAAGAAGCACGGCAACGAAGAAAATCTATATCCCAAGTTCACCACCTGGCGCCAGCAGATTGACGGGTTGTACTGGTTCCCGGTCTATACCCGCGCCGATGACGTACTGCATTTCAAAATGCAGGATGTGCATATCCGCGAGATCATCAAGTACCAGGACTACAGGCGGTTCGGTTCGAACGTGAAGATTCTGTACGAGGGCAAGGAGATTCCCAAGGGACAGAAGACGCCGGACCAGAAACCGGATCAGAAGAAACCGGACGATCCAAACGCACCGCAGAAATAGCTGTCAGCTCTCGGCTGTCAGCTTTCAGCTACAAGCAAGGCGGTTTGTAACCGAGCGCGCTCCATCACGAATGGAGCGCGTTCGTTTTGCATGCATTACCTGGCTGCCATATGATTTATCGAATCTGATAGCTCTTCAATCTTCCACAAAAAATAAATCACTGCCTTCGAGCCAATCTGATCTCCGTTCTCACATGTACAAGTAGGGGCTTGCTTCGAGACACATTTCCCAGCAGTGGGGGAAGGAATGTCTGGGGCAAAAAGTAACCCTCAAATGGAGAATCACATATGAAGCACACAGCGCGGATCGCAGGATTGGCTTTTCTTGGTTTGGTAGTGGCAATCTCACTCGCGAAGCTGAGTTCAGCCACGGGCACGATCAACAAGGGAGACTTGTCCGGTCCTTGGCAAGTAACGCTTTACGGGCAGGGTGGATGCGGCGTGGGAACCACCCAAGCCAACTTCACCTTGAATACTGCCGGAGTGGGAACCGCTACATCGAAATCGCATTCGGTGGGTTGCGGGGACGTCACCACGACGGGCAACACTTTTACGATCACTTCGATCGCGGCCAATGGCAGTGGAACCGCAGGCCTCACTTGCGGCGTGGGATGCGGGTTTACCTTCACGATTCAGGTATCGCCGGATCGCTCGACGTTCAGCCTGGTGGATATGACCGATCCCAATAACTTCCTGCAAGGGGTTGCGGTGCATCAGTAGTTCATTTTCAACGGGGCGAAAAAGAAGGGGAGCTGCGAGGCTCCCCCGCTTTTTGTCGATCAATAGAAGAGATACTTCCGCCACTTATCGTCCGACCGACCCATCAAACGCATGATGTGGCGGCTGGTGTGTAAGTTGAAGGCGCGGGGTTCTCGCATCAACTTCATGCCGGCCTCCGGAGGATACTGATTGCCCTTGCGGCGGTTGCAGGTGTGGCAGCAGGCGACCAGGTTTTCCCAGGTCGATGAGCCTCCGCGGGAGCGCGGGATCACGTGGTCCAGAGTGAGTTCGCTTGACGGCAGAACGGTCGCGCAATACTGGCAGGTGTTGCGATCGCGCAGCAGAATGTTCTTTCGAGATAGCGCCCGGCTTTGGTGCGGAATGCGGCGGTATTCGAGCAGCCGGATCACCGAGGGCAGGCGCATCGCCACACGGGCCGAGTGCAGGAAGTGTCCGTTCTCTTCTTCGGTCATGGCGACGCCCTTGAGCACCAGGACCAGAGCGCGTCGCGCAGCACAGACGTTGATGGGCTCGTAGGAAGCATTGAGCACCAGGACAGGGGCTAGCAGAGCATGGCCGTCCCCGGGCCGGTGCGCGGCCACCGGCGAGAACAGGCCGGCGGCATGCCGCGATCCTGCATCGTGATTCCTCAGTGACATAACTTCCCGCCCTCAGGGGCTGAAGCCCAAATTCCTATTGCCTGTTGAGCGCAGCACTAACGCGCTGCGCCACCCAAAATCAAATGCCAGCCGAGTCAAACGCCATTCAATCCATCACCACTTAAGTCAATCGTCATCTCGATCAAACACAACCTCATCAGAACCCTAGCTACCGGCCGCAGTTGCTATCGCAGCATCCTCTTCCTGGATTTCCCCAGCTTCTCCGTCGCTCGCGCGGAATTCAGCATAGTTAGATGCCAATTTCAGGGTACGCGCCACGGTTGCGACCCAGACCTGACGGGCTCCGGCGCGACGCAACACGCGGGCGCATTCGGTCGCCGTAGTGCCCGTCGTGTAAACATCATCCACGAGAAGAACCTGGCGGCCAATGACTTCCGCCGCACGCGCCACCGCGAAGGCTCCGCGCAGATTGGCTCGCCGCTGGTGGCTCGTCAGGCCGATTTGCGAATGCGTGTCGCGCGTGCGCAGCAACAGGTCGGGCATCAGTTGCAAACGTTCGCGCGCGGGATAAACCTTGAGTGCGGCTGCGGCGATCAGTTCCGCCTGATTAAAGCCTCGTTGCCGGCGCTTGGCCTTGTAGAGAGGTACGGGGATGACGGCGATCGAGGCTTGGTCGAAAAGGCCTGCCTCATCAAAAGAAGACTCCAAAGCAACAATTGCTTCCGCCAGCATTCGTCCCAACACGTTGGCTGCCGGGCGCACCCCGGTGAACTTCAGCAGATGAATAAGTTCCCGCAGGCCGCCATCATAACTGCCATAGGCCACTGCCCGGTCAAAAGGACGTTCGACACGGCGACAAACGGGGCATCGCCTTACGCCGTCAGAGTCGAGCTCGGCAAAGGACGAAAGCACGCGCTCGCCGCAGACGGAGCAGATCTTGCCACGGATTGGTTTGATACCGGAGACGCAATCGAGGCAGACCGGCAGCCGGGAGATGTTCAGCAGAGGCTCGCCGCAGATTCGGCAATCGGACGGAAACAAGACGGAAAAGAGGCCCTCAGCGGCGCTGCGAACCCAAGTTCGGTGAAACTGAAGTCGTCCGACGTTGGACGAAGTGTCCCGGGAAACAATAGAAGGCCCAACTACTGCGATGGTGGCATAACCAGCCCGGATTCGGTCCTCACTACTGCTGAAGACGGCCTCCTCATCAACCGGCGGACACAAAACCGCCAAGCCCTACGTTCCTACACCAGCAGTATAGCGACGACGACCGCAGCTAAGCAACGTTGCGATTCGACGCAGCCGGGTGCTTTCCCGGAATGATCTTCGGTGTGTCCGACAAACGGTCGCGCACCGAGACAAAAATCGACCGGTAATCCCGCCGAAAGCATTCCCCGCATCGTACTGGCTGGAGCAAGAACAGTGGCAGAATAAAACGTTCGCTCAAGGTCCGACGGCGCGAGCGGAAGCCAACCTCGCTACCACAATCGCGGCAACGGTACGGAGGAACCAAAGGCCGTTCAGGGGAGTCGCTCATAAGACTAGACCTCGGAAAGAACTACGACGAAGGGCTTGTAGAGATTGGGTCCATTTTACACCAAGAGACGAGGCAGGGTTTTAAATCTTCCGCGCGCAAACTTCTGAATAAGCTGTTCGAAACTGACAAATCGCAACCTTGAAATCGCAAATCCCGGATGTCCTGACGCGTTATTGCCACTTATGCTCAATCGCCGGTGGATGCTGCAAGGTTTGCATCACCACGCAATACTGCTCGGTCTTGGCTTGTAGTGCGCTCAGTTGTTCTTTCGTCGCCTGCGGTGCGCGGACATCGAAGATCACTCGGATGTTCTGAAAACCGACCGGCGCCTCCTTGGAAATTCCAAGGGTGCCTTGCAGGTCCAGATCGCCCTCTACGGTAACCTCGATGCTCTCGGTCGGGATCGCCATGGCTGCGGCTACCATCTGGCACGTGATCTGCGCGCAAGCGGCAAGAGCGCCCAACAAGAGATCTCCGGAACAGGCTGCCGTTCCGGCTCCGCCGACGCCTTGGTGGGCCTGCGCGTCGTAAATGGCTCGACCGAGGTCGATGGAGCAGGACACTGGGGCATCGGTTTGACTGCCGCGGGCGGTTAGTGTGATGCGAGAACTGGCAGGATCCTGCCGATAGCGGTCTTTGAGCGGGCGCTGCAGGGATCGAACATCCATGAATCCTCCCCTGAAATCTGGGGTATTATAAACGGATTCACAGGAGCCGCCGCGACGCCCCCGGCGACGGCAAATCTGAAATCTGAGGAATGACGCAGCGTTGAGCAATCAATGTCATCGGTCGTGTGCTGCGTCGTCGAGTCCATGAGCCTTCCGGATCATCCAGAATCCAACCCATCCACGTTGTCGCCGGGCACGAGTTTCGGGAGTTACGAAATTCTCGAGCGTCTGGGGGCCGGTGGGATGGGCGAGGTGTACCGCGCCAGAGATACCCGCCTCGAACGCGAAGTCGCCATCAAGACTCTTTCCCTGGAGCGCTGTTCGCAGCCCGAAGCTTTGGCGCGATTCGAGCAGGAGGCCCGTTCCGCCAGCGCGCTCAGCCATCCCAATATCGTTACGATTTACGAACTCGGGCACGCGAGCGGGACGAGCTATATCGCCATGGAACTGGTGAATGGAGAAACCGTACGAGAGATGCTCGTTGCCGGTCCAATCCCGTTCCGCAAAGCGGTTGGAATTGCGGCGCAAGTTGCGGATGCTCTCGCGAAAGCGCACGAGGTTGGAATTATTCATCGCGATTTAAAGCCCGAGAACCTGATGGTTTCCCGCGAGACCATCGCCAAGGTTTTGGATTTCGGGTTGGCGAAATTGCGGGCAGGGAACGGCGCCCCCGGTTCGGATGCTTCAAGGAGCACGACCATCACTGAGCAGGGAACAGTGATGGGTACTGTGGGCTATATGTCGCCGGAGCAGGCGCTCGGCGCAGACGTCGATTTTCGTTCCGACCAGTTTTCCTTCGGATCGGTGCTCTATGAAATGGTGACCGGTGTTCCGGCATTCCGCAAGAAGACGCACGCGGAAACATTGGCCGCTATTCTTCGCGATGAGCCAGAACGGATCGGTGCCAAAGGGCAGCAGCAGGTGCCTCCGCCGTTTCTTTGGATTGTGGAGAGATGCCTCGCCAAGGATCCGAAGCAACGGTATGACTCCAGCCGGGATTTGGCGCGGGATCTCGCCGCGGTGCGAGACCGCCTCGCCGAGGCCCCAATTCACCATTCGGAACCTCTTGCCAACAATCTTCCGGTGCAGCGCACGGCTTTCATTGGGCGCGAACAGGAGGCGGGCGCACTCCGCCAGTTATTGAGCCGCGAGGAAGCACGGCTCATCACGCTCACGGGGCCCGGAGGCATCGGAAAGACGCGACTGGCCCTGCACGTGGCGGGCGAACTTGCCGGAGCTTTTCCGGGAGGCATTTGCTTCGTACCGCTCGCCGCAGTGGCGGACGCTGCTTTGGTCGCTCCTACCATCGCGCAGGCCGTGGGAGTGCGCGAAACCGGCAGCAAGTCGCCGCAGGAATCTTTGAATGAATATGTAAGCGGTCTGGATCAGCCGATGCTTTTGTTGCTCGACAACTTCGAGCACCTCGCCGGCGCGGCGCCGGTCATCGCGCAGCTGCTGACGATTGGGACGAAGTTGAAATTCCTGATTACCAGCCAGGCCCCGCTGCACGTTTATGGCGAACATGAGTTTCCTGTTCTTCCGCTGGCGCTACCGGACCTGAAAGCCATTCCGCCGCTGGAAGTTCTTTCGCGCCTTCCCGCGATCGCGCTTTTTGTGGAGCGTGCGCAAGCTGTGAAGCGCGAATTTGCGTTGACCCGGGAAAACGCCTCGGTGGTAACGGAGATCTGCGCGCGACTCGATGGCTTGCCGCTCGCCATTGAACTTGCGGCGGCGCGCATCAAGCTGCTGTCGCCGTCTACGATGCTGTCGCGACTCGAAAGCCGCTTAAGTCTGTTGACCGGCGGGGCCCGCGATTTACCGACCCGCCAACAAACTCTTCGCAGCACCGTGGACTGGAGCTACGGGCTCCTCAATCCTGCGGAGCAAACTCTATTCCGCAGGCTTTCGGTATTCACCGGCGGCTGCACGCTGGAAGGCATCGAGGCCGTCTGCGACACCAAGGGCGATTTAGGCCTCGACATATTGGACGGCATGGCTTCGATGGTGGACAAGAGCCTGGCGCAACAGGTGGAGCAGGTCGATGCCGAAACGCGATTCGTGATGCTCTCTACGATTCGAGAGTATGCTCTCGAACGACTGGCCGAAAGCGATGACGAATCCGCCACTCGCCGTGCCCATTCGGCGTACTATCTCGTGCTCGCCGAAGAAGGCGCCGAAGATGTGGTCGATCATCCGGAATGGCTCGACCGGTTTGAAGTCGAGCACGACAACTTCCGCATGGCTCTTGATTATTTGATCAAGACAAACGATGCGGATTGGGGGCTCCGCCTCGGTGCCGCGTTATTTCGCTTCTGGGAGACTCGCGAACACCTTAGGGAGGGCCGTGACGCCATGGCGAGACTGCTCGCGTTGGAAGGAAGCACGGCGCGTCCCAAGCTGCGCGCACGCCTGCTCTTTGCTGCCGCGGTCCTGGCGACTGAGCAAGGCGACTACGTTTCTTCGCGGCCATTGTATGAAGAGAGTCTCAGCACCTGCCTCGAGCTCAGCGACAGCCGCGGCGTGGCCGTCGCGCTCAATGCCTTGGCGGTGAACGCGCGCGATCATGGCGATCTTGGCCAGGCGACGATCCTCCTCGAGCGCTGTGTGGCGATCTGGAAGGATCTGGGCGATTCCGCCGATATGGCCCGGGCCCTCAGCAATCTTGCCAATGTCATGAAGTTGCAGCGGGAGTACGCGCGCGCGTCTTCGCTTTACGACGAGTGCCTGACGATGTTTCGCAAAGCCGGGGATGGCGCCGGGGTAGCCTGGACGCTGAACTACCAGGGCGATGTCGCCCGCGAAAGAGCCGACTTCGATAGCGCCAGATCGTATTGCGAACAGAGCCTGGCGGCGTTTCGTCAACTGCGCGACGGATGGGGAATTGCCAGCACGCTCTCTGACTTAGCCGGCCTGAGCTGCGACCAGGGCAACGATGCGGAGGCGCGTCGCCTGTACGGCGAAAGCATCAAGATGTTTCGGGAACTGGGGCACAAACGCGGAATTGCCCGAGCTCTGGAGTTTTTGGCCGCAAGCGCCGCGGCGCAGTCCAACGCCGAACAGTCGTTGCACCTGGCTGGCGCCGCCGCTGCACTTCGTCAGCGACTGGGCGCTCCCCTCACGCCCGCGGAGCAACCGAGGCTTGAGAAGGCACTGGAATTCGCGCGCCGCACGCTGGGGAGTGCGGCGGGTGTGAAGGCATGGATGGAAGGGTGGGAAATGCCGGTCGAACAAGCCATACAGGAAGCTCTGGATTCCGAGGCTGAGCCAGGCCTCCGAGGGTAAGACCGCGTGTGCGGTTCAGTTAGCGGTATCAGGACCGATCAGGCGCCGTACTGCCGAGATCCGGTTCGCCGGAAAACCCCCGCGGCGTGCGTGTTCGCGCACCGTTTCCTCATCGGGAGCCAGGTACACGCAATACACTTTATCGCCGGTCACGTAGCTGTGCAGCCACTTAATCTCGGGGCCCATTTCTTTCAGCACGCTGACCGATTTTCTGGCGATCGCCTGCAGCTCTCCATCGGTTAAATTGCCCGCCCCCGGGATTTCCCGTTCGATTACATATTGCGGCATAGCCACCTCATCGGGCATTTATGGTAGCAGATTTTTCGGCCACCCAGAGCGTTCCCCGCCACGGAGCGCGGTATCTTGCGGAAGGATGAAAGGGATCCAACTCGGTTTGGACCGCGCTTCAATTCGACAGTTGATCCAACTTCTTCACGTCGTCGTCGAGGCCCAGCAGTTCCCATCTCTGTAACGATAGAGGCACGTTCCCGTTGCTCCACAAATAGTCATGAAACTGGCGGAGATTGAACTTGTCGCCCAGTTGCAAACTCCGTTCCGCCAGCATCCGTTCAATCTGCAGCTTGCCGATTTCATAAGCGATCCCCAGGCCGGGGACGGCAACATAATCGGCCGCATCGGTCTCGGCGGTTTTCCTGTCCATGGGAACGGCGAGCGCCAGGTAGTCGGCCGCCTGGGTCATGGTGAGCTCACCCAACGCGAGCTTCACATCGACTTCCACGCGCAGAGCGCGCAATCGCGCGAAGTTGTAGATGATTTCGCGGGAGCGCGGACTATCGTCATATAGCCCGGTTTGCAGCATCATCTCTTCAGCGTAAAAGCCGATCCCTTCGTTCGCTCCCGAATCGTAGTAGTGGCGCCGAATCGGGTCAGGATTGCGCCCAGCCACAAACAACTGGAAAAAGTGTCCAGGCATGCCCTCGTGCACTCCCGTAGTGCGCGTATCTTTCGCGTAGGCCGCATCGAAATAAGAAGGATTTTTCGAGAGAGGCAGCAGCCACCGCAGACCGTCCTGCGGACGCGATGGCAACGTGAAGTCGTCGAGCTCGCCAAAACCGGCAAAGGCGGCAACGTAAGGGGGAGCCACACGAAACGTCCAGTGTGGCGTGTCGGGAGGAACTGTTAAGATCTCGTGCTCGACCAGATAGCGGCGAGTGAAAGCCTCATCATGCGCCAGGCGAGAAATCTCCTCTTCGGAGTTCGAGGCCATTTTCAACTCTGGCGCGCCTAGGTTGCGTTGGCGTTCATAGGCCTGCGCCGCCAGCACCCGCTCGAAATCCTGTCGCGCCATTCCCAGTAACTGCTCCGGCGTGTAAGGCATCAGCGCCACACGATGCAGGAAAAACTCGTAAGCCTCGCGACCCACAAGAGAATTTTCCTGCATCTGCGGAAGGGTATCGTTCAACCACCGCCGATACTCCAACAATGCATTCTCCGCCTTGGGCATCGCCGCATGCAGGCGCCTGCGAAGGTCGTCGGTGGACAACAAAGGCGCCACACCGGCCTCCACGTGCGGGAGGCGCGCATCAATATCTGCCAGGGAATCCACGGCCAATCGCGCACACGGCCGCACCGGCTTCAGATTCGCCTTAGCCTGCTCCAGGATGGACGGAATATTTTCCACTCGCACCACAATTTCCCGGGAACGCTCATCGCTGAACGGCGGAGGCGGCATAAGTCCCTCTTGCACCGCAACGACGGTTTGTTCGATGTAAAAGACAGGATCGCGCTGCCAACGAGGATTTACATCCAACTCCCACCGAACGCGTGCCATGGCCGATCCCATTAAGCGATAGTCGACCTGTTCTGCGACAGGCCACGTTTTAGCGGGCAAGGCTTTGAGCCGGCGCTCGAAGTTGGAAAGATCCGCTCGCTGGCTGGCGATTGCCGTTGCCGACCAATCCTGCATTCCGCCCGCGTGCTCCATTCGCGGAACATCGTCGAACGTAAAGGGACGGTATCGGGCGCGCCATGCCCAGAAGTCAGACGCTAACTGGTTCAATGAATCCGCGCTGGATTGCGCAAATGAGAAAGTGGACAACAGGAGCAGGACGATAGCGACGGGGCGCATGGGCAGACACAATAGCACGACCATTGCGCCGCATCGAAATCTTTGCCTCTGGCGAATCCGAAAGCGCGACGGAGGCCTGGTTCGGTCTCCGTCGCACCCTCGTCGTTTAGTGAACGGTTTTCGCCGACACCGTTCAGCGCTTGGAAACAGTATTATTGCCGGCGTTCACCACCCAGACGTTCGCGCCATCAAAGGCTGCTCCCTCGGGAAATTGCCCGGTCGGAAACGTGCCGATCAAAGCTCCATCGCTGGCTCGCAACTTGGTCACGCTGTTGCTGCTGAAGTTGGTGACCCAGATGTTGGCGCCGTCAAAGACAACCGTCTGCGGCAGATTGCCGACTGGGAAGTTTCCCAGGACGGCTCCAGTACTGGCCAGCAACTTGGTCACGTTGCTGCTGCCCTGGTTAGCCACCCAGATGTTCGTGCCGTCGAAGGCGATGCCCGTCGGAGCAATGCCCGCCGTGAAAGTGCCGACCACCATGCCATCCGACGCTCGCAGCTTGGTCAATTTGCTCTCGGCTGTGCCCGAGACCCAAATGTTTGCGCCATCGAACGCGATCCCTTGCGGCGAAGATCCCACTCCGAACGTGCCCAGCACCTTGCCGTCCGTTGGCCTCAGCTTGGTCACGTTGCCGCTGCCCAGATTCACTACCCAGATGTTCGAACCGTCGAAGGCTACCGCGAAAGGAGAGAAACCTACCCTAAAGGTTCCGAGGATCTTGCCGTCGCTCGCTCGCAGCTTGGTGACGCTGCTGTTGTCCTGGTTCGCAATCCACATGCTGGCGCCATCGAAAGCGATTCCGCTCGGGGATGTTCCCGCCGGAAACTCCCCTAACGAGGCGCCGTCGCTCGCTCGCAGCTTGGTCACGCTGTTGGCGTTCGAGTTCGTTACCCAGATATTGCTGCCGTCGAAGTCCGCTTGTCCGGGACTTTGGCCAACCGCGAAGGTGGCCGCGGAATTGGCGCGATACCAGCGAAGAATGGCAATTTGATTTGGATTGGTCGTCGCCGCAGAGCCTGCGGGCACCTGAGAGCCCGACGCAGAATCACTCTGAGCAAACATGGATGAGCCGAGAAGCAGGATGCCAACCACCCGCAGGATATTTCTTGCTTTGAAGACGATGCACCGTGAATTCATGATTTGGATTCCTTCATAGTGGAATAGAAATTCTTACTGCAGTTTGCCGAACAGTTGCACGAACGTGTAGCCGCGTCTCGGTCCCGATACAACGGTCGCATCGAGGACGCACAGGCAGGCAAATCCCTCTCAACACGAACATTTTTTCTTACGTGAGAACAGCTATAGGAATTCCACCTTGAGGCTGCGGGGGTATTCTTGTTGAATCCGGCGGAAGGACTCAGGAGTCAGCTGCTACTCGCAGAATACTATTGACCTATGGCGCGCGCAAGTTGTCAGAAACTTGTAAATTCCGCGCCAGTCGCGCCGTTTGCCGCGGATGCGTTTCCGTGGGTTGAGCAAGTCAACGTGCGGATGGGCAGTCTGCAGAAGCAGAATCCAGACCGGACATCCCGCTGGTAAACACATTCCCCCAGCAGTTCAGCCACAAATTGCAGCAAAGCCGCTTGGTCACCGACTCTCTCAGTAGCCCAGACTACTCGCTATACGACATCCCCTGTATCGCAAAACGATCCTTTTCCGGAGTACACTTACGGAACCTCGGGAACCTTTGTCTGCAAGGAGAGACTAAGCCCATGAAATTCCGGTTACTGCTGTTCGTCACTTTGTTCGCTCTTGTCACGCTGGGCATGGCCCAAGATACGCAACGCGACCAACCCTCCGCAAAATCCCAGGAGAGAATTGTCAAAGAAGTCCGCCACGAACTGTTGATGCTCCCCTACTTCGGGGTCTTCGATTACATCGCGTTTAAAGTCGACGGTTACACCGTCACCTTACTCGGTTCGGTCGTGAAGCCGGTGACCAAGTCTGATGCCGAAAACTCCATAAAGCGCATTGAAGGTGTCGAAAAGGTGGACAACCAGATCGAGGTCCTGCCGCCGTCTTCCATGGACGATCGCCTTCGGCAACGCGTGTTCCGGGCCATCTATCAGTATCCAGCCTTGCAGAAGTACGAACTGGGAGTGCAGAAGCCCATTCGCATCATCGTCAAGAATGGCCGCCTAACCCTGGAAGGGGTGGTCGACAGTGAAGGCGATAAGAATCTTGTCGGCGTCCGCGCCAACGGAGTTTCCGGCATCTTTTCGGTGACCAACAATCTGCAGGTTGTGAAGAACTAGCACGAGCCAGCTTTCGCAAGAGGGCGTTTGCAGCGCCCTCTTGCCCCTTATGCTCCAGTTGCCCCTCGAAATCTTCTAAATCGATTTACTTCCCATGCTACAAGCCGTTCCTGCCGGGTATAATGCTCCCGGATTCGACTTCCGCCCCTAACGGAGCAATCGGAGGAAACGCAATCATGAGTTTGCATGCCATGAACCGCCGTACCTTTCTTGGGACCGCATCCGCAGCCGCCGCTGCGACCCTGTTCACCAGCCGGTTCGGATGGGCCGCCGCCGACCACAAGATCGAAAAGATCGGCGTGCAGTTGTACACCGTCCGCGATCAGATGAAGGAAGATTTCGAGGGCACCATCGCCAAGGTCGCCCAGATCGGTTACAAGGAAGTGGAGTTCGCCGGATACTTCGGCCACACCGGCCAGCAGGTCCGCGCCATCTGCGCCAAGAATGGTCTCGACCCGGTTTCCACCCACGTACAGTACGACGAACTCGACGATAAATTCCCCTCCGTTATCGAAACGTCTAAGGCGATTGGGCTGAAATACATTGTTTGCCCCTGGATTCCCGAAGATCTCCGCAAGTCTCCCGACATCTGGAAGCAGGCCGCCGAGAAGTTCAACAAATGTGGCGAACTTTCGAAGAAGGCGGGCATGCAGTTCGCTTATCACAATCACTGGTTCGAATTCCTGCCCGTGAATGGCACGCTCCCCTACGACGCGCTGCTCAAAGATTGCGACGCCAAGCTGGTGAAAATGGAAATGGATCTGTGCTGGATTACCGCGGCCGGCTCCGACCCCATCAAGTACTTCGATCTTTATCCCGGACGCTTCCCGCTCGTCCACGTCAAAGATATGAAGAAGCTTCCCAAAGTATCCGAAGCCGGAGGCCAGGATTTCGGCGACAGCATGAAAGATATGACCTCGGTCGGCAACGGCATCATCGACTGGAAGAAGATCTTTGCGTACGCGCAGAAGGCGGGAATCAAGCACTACATCGTCGAGCACGATAAGCCGGAGAATCCCTTCGAGAGCATCACGCAGAGCTACCAGTACCTCGAAAAACTGCGCTTCGCATAGATCGTCGTAGTGAACGCCTGCCGCTGCTTCGGTGGCGGCAGTTCTTTTTGAGCTCAAACTTTGAGGGAGGTCCATGCAAGTTCGGCGCACGCCCAAGACTTATGACGTCTGCATCATCGGTTCTGGCGCTTCCGGAGGCACTGCCGCCAAGCTGCTGACTGAAGGCGGCCTGAGTGTCGCCCTGCTGGAGGCCGGACCTCCCGTGGTTCCCGAGCGCGATTACAAGGAACATGTCTGGCCCTACGATTTGCCCCATCGCGGCGCGGGCGTCGGAGGCCGTGTCCGCCAAGGTGTCGGAGATGAATTCCTTGCCCCCAACGGCGCGTGGGAAATCGAAGGTGAGCCGTACGTTTCCGCTCCCGGATCGACGTTCCGTTGGTTCCGTTCCCGCATCGTTGGTGGCCGCACCAATCACTGGGGACGCATCGCCCTGCGCATGGCGCCGGTAGATTTCAAGGTTCGCTCCCACGACGGTATGGGTGACGACTGGCCGATCAGCTACGAAGACGTCTCGCCCTATTACGATAAGGTTGAGTCCTACATCGGGGTCTTCGGAACGAAAGAGAATATCCCCAGCGCGCCCGACGGAATTTTCCTGCCGCCGCCCAAGCCGCGCTGCACCGAGACCATCATCAAGAAGGCCTGCGACCAGCTCCACATTCTCTGCGTCCCTTCACGGCTGGCGATCCTGACTCAGCCTCACAATGGACGTCCCGCTTGCCATTACTGTGCGCAATGCGGCCGGGGATGCATCACCGCTTCGAATTTCAGTTCGAGCCAGGTCATGATTCCGCCCGCGGAGAAGACCGGACGTCTGACCCTCATCACCGGTGCAATGGCTCGCGAACTCATCGTCGGCAAAGACGGCAAGGTGGAAGCGGTCTCCTACATCGACAAGGCGACGCGTGAAGAAAAACGCATCAACGCCCGGGCGTTCATCGTTGCGGCCAGCGCCTGCGAATCCGCACGCCTGCTGCTGAATTCGAAGTCGACGTTATTCCCCGACGGCTTGGCGAATTCCTCCGGAGTGGTTGGCCGCAATCTGATGGACACCGTCGGCAGTGATGGTGGCGGATACTTCCCCGCGCTCGAAAAGATGCCGGCGCACAATCACGACGGCGTGGGCGGCATGCATATGTACTTGCCATGGTGGAAGTTCGATCGCAAGAACGAGTTCCTCCGCGGATACCACACCGAATTCGGCGGCGGACGCGGCATGCCGGGTGTCGGCGATTACGATGACTTATGCGACGAGTTTGAAGGCTACGGCTCGTCGCTGAAGCAGGAATGTAAGAAGAAGTACGGCACGTTCATTGGATTCGCGGGCCGCGGTGAAATGATCCCCAATGAGAATTGTTACTGCGAAATCGATCCTTCCGCTGTCGACCAGTGGGGCATCCCCGTGTTGCGTTTCCACTGGAAGTGGAGCGACAACGAAATCAAGATGGCGAAAGATATGCAGGAAACTTACCGCGAAATCGTGGAAGCGGCAGGCGGAATCTACGTGACCCAAAAACTGCCCGACGGCCCGAATCCGTACGGGATCGCTGATGGCGGCATGATCATCCACGAAGTAGGCACGGTTCGCATGGGCGAGCATCCCACCACCTCAGCTTTGAACCAATACTGTCAGGCGCATGACGTGAAGAATCTATTTGTCACCGACGGGGCCAGTTTCGTCACCAACGCGGACAAGAATCCCACATTGACCATCATGGCGCTGACCTGGCGGGCCTCCGACTACTTGCTGCAGCAGGCAAAGAAAGGGAATCTCTAGCGAGCGCCCTATGCCCATTTCACGACGAGATATTCTCAAGTCCCTTACGCTGACTGCGATCACCGGATCGGTGTTGCGCATCATTCCCGCCGAAGCCGCCGAATACGCGCATCGCATGGTGCGCGAGGCAAAGGCTACCGCAGAGAATCAGGTCTACGCGCCCAAGTTCTTCTCGCCTCACTTCTACAAAACCTTGCAGACGCTTTGCCAGACGATCATCCCCGCCGACGAGCAGGCCAAGGGAGCGATAGAGGCGGGCGCGCCGGAGTTCATCGATCTGATCACCAGCGAGAACAAGGACTATCAGGTCGCTCTGGGCGGTGGCCTGATGTGGCTCGACAACACCTGCGTCGATCGCTACGGCAAAGTCTATCTCGAGTGCACACCGGAACAGCAGAAGGAAATTCTGGATCTCATCGCGTACCGCAAGAATTTCAAGAAAGATCCGAGCCTGGGACAGGGCATCGAATTCTTCGGCTTGCTGCGCAGGCTCACTGCCGACGGTTATTTCACCAGCGAGATCGGAATTGAATATCTGGGATACATTGGCAACACGTTCGTGAAAGATTTCCCGGGCTGCCCGCCTGTGCCGGGCGAGAGGAATTCGTAAACCACGAAGGGCACGAAGTTTCACGGAGGACCCCATTGTTTTTCTTAGTGGACCTTGGTGATCTTGGTGGTAAAACGATCTCTAGCGGCCGGCGGCGAATGGATTCTCGAGCGAGACAGTCTGCGGTGTGAATAGCTCCGCGCCGCTTTCCGTAATGTGCATATCGTCCTCAATCCTCACGCCAAACTCGCCGCGAATGTAGATGCCCGGTTCGTTGCTGGTCGTCATGTTGGCCTGCAATTTGGCCGGGTTGCCGCGCACAAGATAGGGCCACTCATGTCCATCCATGCCTAAGCCGTGCCCGAGGCGGTGCGTGAAGTATTTGTAGTCAGGCCCGTATCCGCCGTCGGCGACGACTTTCCGCGCCGCAGCATCGATGGCCCCACACTCCGCTCCTGGACGCGCCGCTGCCAGTGCCGCTGTCTGTGCGCGGAGAACGATGTCGAATACTCTGTTCATCTTGTCCGAAGCCTTGCCCAGCACAAATGTCCGCGTGATGTCTGACTGGTATCCCTCCACAGTGCACCCTCCATCCATCAGAACGATTGTGCCTTCGTGCACGACTTGCGGCGTCACTGAGCCGTGCGGGAATGCGGAGAACTCGCCGACCTGCACATCCGTGCCGCCAGGAAAACCGAGGCGATCGTGGGCCTTTTCCACTAATCCTTCCAATTCCTTCTGCGTCATTCCATCCTTCACGGCGCGGTACGACGCTTCGTAGGCCGTAAGCGTTACCTCGGATGCCAGTCGCATCAGCGCGATTTCGTGCGCGCTCTTGATCATGCGGCATCCCGCAGTCACGGGCGTCGCGCTCGCGATGGTCGCCTGCGATGCCGCCTTGGTAATCCCCTCGGCAAACACGAAGCGGACCGTCTCTTCCAGTCCAATCTTCCCGCTGGCTATCCCGCGATCTTTCAGCCCCTGTGCAATGAGATGGTATGGGTTTTCGTCTTCCTGCCACACGCGCACGTCTGCCTCACCCGGCGCATTAGCGATCTGTTCGCGTGCCCGCCCTTCTTCGAACGCCGGGCACACATAAAATGCCGCGCCCTTGGCTGGCAGCACCAGAACAAATGTGCGCTCTCCACCCCACCAGCGGATCCCGCTGAAGTAGCGCAACGACGTGCCTTCCATCAGCCCGATGGCGTCGAGCGCATTTTCGTGCATCAGTTGCCGGGCGCATTCCTGCCGTGTCTGGCGCTCTTCGCGAGTGATTGGCGTGGCCTCGCTCTTGCGCGACTTCAACTGCGCTAGCGATAGAGGCAGGGAATCGTCGTCGCTTTTCGCTGCCGCGTCGGGCACGACAGCATTTGGTGCTACCGCCAAGGCCGCCGAAATACCACCAACTTCGAGAAACCGTCGCCGCGAAATCATAGCCCTCCAGATTTGAGGAACGTAGTCGGAACATTATAGGGGGATTAGCGATTTCAGATTGTAGATTTCAGATTGTTGAGTCAGCTGGCAAAGTTTGGGAACCAAGCGCCCGAACGACAGGAATCGCCTGCAGGTATAAGAGCCCGCTAGACTTGCAAGCATTATAAGTATAGTAATGTACGTACATAATGATACGTATCAAAAATTAGTTAATGCCTGGTTAACGGGAATTGCTCCTGGGCGCTTCTTGGATTGCCCTTTCCCGGGCCGGAAACGGCCCTGGCATCGACGATCGATCTCGCGAAGGGGAGAAAGGTCATGTGCTGCCGAAGTGTCGCTCCTGGAGCCTGCTAGGGGCCTTCAACGACTTTTCAACCACTTACACGCAACTTCAACGACTTACACCATTACTCAACGACTTGCAGACGACAATCCTTGGCTCAGAAACTGTTAGATACGTTACCGCCGTGCCACCACAGTCGAGCCATTTTCAAGGTCGCGTTAATGGTAGAGACTGTTGCCAGAGTATGGGAACCGAACCCACAACGCGCAAAGATAGCCTCCGAGTGGAGAAGTTGTCGCTGCTCGTACTGACACTCTGCATCGTTGCGCTGGTCTATGTGTTGGTGTCCCGGCCGTTCTAGCAGACCTCCCAAAGATTTCCGCGGAGATCTCGGGCGCATCCTGCTGTAGACGCTCGATAACGATTACCGCTAAGCTCTCTTCATGGAATCGGGGTTCCAATGCGCCTCCTGCGGCGAATGGAATACCACTACCGTCGATGAGTCCGCCGGACGCCGCCAGAGCTATGTCGAGGATTGCCAAGTCTGCTGCAAACCGAACGTTCTGCGCGTGGAGTACGATAATTCGTCGCAGGAATTCTTTATCACCGCCGAACTCGAGTGAAGTGTGAATCATGACTACGAAGGATACGAAGGAAACACACAGAATCAAGGCCTTCGTGATACTTCGTGTCCTTGGTGGTTCACGGTTTTCGGTGCTCGCGCTATAGTAGTTGTCCGGAATCACAGAAAGGACTGACCCGCATGGTAACTGGCTATAACGCTGGCCGGATGGTGGCCCACAACATGGTCACCACGCAGTTTGAACTGGATGGCTTCCGCGTGACCCGCACGCTGGGAGTCGTGCGCGGAATTGTGGTGCGCTCGCGCTCCATCTTCGGAACCATCGGAGCAGGCTTGCAGACACTGGTCGGTGGCAACATCACGCTGCTTACCAATTTGTGCGAGAAAACGCGGCAGGAAGCCTTCGACCTGATGCTGCAGCATGCGGCCGAGATCGGCGCGAACGCCGTCGTCGGTGCTCGCTACGATGCGACCGAGGTCATGCAAGGCGTCACCGAAGTATTGGCTTACGGCACGGCCGTATTTGTTGAACCTTCGAAGTAGCCACAAAGCAACATGACGATCGCACCCGATCTGTCAACCATCCGCGAAGCGCAGATGCTGCTGCGCAACTATTTTGGTGTAACTCCTCTGGTAAGAGCGCGCTCCGTGGCGCGCGCGGAGGAGGAAGCTTGGCTCAAGCTCGAAACCGGATTGCCTACGGGAAGCTTCAAGCCCCGAGGCGCGTTGTTCGGGCTGGCCACGGCGATGAAGCGCGAAAATATTGAGGAAGTCACGGCCTGCAGCACCGGAAATCACGGCGCCGCAGTCGCGTTCGCCGCGAAGACCTTGGGCGTTCCAGCGACAATTTTTCTGCCCGAAAATCCGAACCCGATCAAGCGCAAGAAGATTGAAGACCTGGGCGCGCGAGTAGTGATGACCGGAAGCGTCGATCTCGCCGAAGCTTCCCGTCGCGCCAGCGAGTATTCTGCGCGCCCGGGCGTCTACTTCTTGAACGATGCCACCGATCCGGTCCTTCCCGCTGGTCCCGGCACGATTGGTCTTGAGATTATCGACCAGCTTCCTGATCTGACCTCGGTCTTCGTTCCCATGGGTGACACCGCACTGATTCGCGGCGTCGGAGCGGCCGTCAAACAACTCAAGCCCTCAGTCAGGATTATTGGTGTGCAGGCCGAGCGAGCACCGTCTTATGTCCTCTCCTGGCGCGCCAATAAGCCGGTGCCTACGGATTCTTGTGACACGTGCGCCGACGGCCTCGCCACGCGCGTGCCCGATGCGCAGAATGTCGCCGCCATCCGCAAGGTCGTGGACGATGTCGTGCTAGTGACCGAGGAGCAGATGGTGGACGCGGTTCGCCGTCTTTACCTCGAAGAAGGTGTTCTGGCCGAGCCTTCTGGCGCGGCCACGACAGCATCTTGGTTGCGACATTCGACGGCGTCTGGCCGAACTGTTTTGCTTGTGACCGGTGGCAACATCTCTGACGCCTTCCGCAAGCAGGCGGGCATCTAAGATCGCAGCGATTGTCAGTACTGTTGCGCAAGGAGTTGATGCAGACGCTGCTGCCGCTCGGCGAATGTGCCTTCCATCTGGCGGCGGACCAACAATGAATTCGCTATCACACCTGCAAAGCCGAATCCAACTTCGTAATCGATGACGTCGCGAACCAGCGTGCCAGTTACACCATCGCGCGCCTGTGCAAGGAAGTCGTGGCGGTGGTGCCAATCTTTGAACGGACCTTTCTCCTGCACGTCAGCGAAGAAGTGATTCCATTCAAATTCAGTGATACGCGCGATCCAGCGCGCGCGAAATGGTAGGGCAGGGAAGATTCGAAACGAGGTGATAATCGTGGTTCCAACGCCCGCCGCCTTGTCATTGGCCGTGGCTCCCGGAGGTGGTGGCGGTGGTACCCGATTGATCGCAATCACCTTGGTTGCGCTGGCCTGTGGCATCACGCGCGGAAGGTTTTCAGGATTTGAAAAGAATGCAAATACGCGCTCGATCGGAAACGGAACCCATTGCGCGAACTTAAGATGGCTGGCCATGCCGCTCGCTTCAGCTTATCTCAAGCGGCACGGAGGTTTGCACCGGCCGTCAAAGAAGCCCTCTACGAACTTTGCGGTTCAAGATCTGCAGCCGCAAAATTCGCAGAGGATTCACCAGGCACGCAAGGAAACTTACGGGTTCGCGGGACCCGGCATTGGCTCGATCGAAGGAGTTGGTGCTTGCGTTCCGATTACATCTCCCGAGACCACCATCTCCACGCGCCGATTGAGCGCGCGGCCGGCGGCGGTGTTGTTGTCTGCAACCGGGTTAGCTTTGCCCAGTCCGACCGCCGACACGTGATCAGGCACGACTCCTGACGAAACCAGGTAGCCGCGAACGCTGTCGGCACGCTTTTCGGAAAGCGTCTGATTGTATTCATCGCTGCCGATGGCATCGGTGTGGCCCTCAATATCCAGCTTCAGGTCGGGATAGGCCAGCACGATCCCGGAAATTTTAGCCAACCGCTCGCGCGCCTCCGGCTTCAGCGTGTATTTGTTGAAATCAAAGAGCACGTCGGGCATGCTGACGATCAATCCGCGGGCTGTGTCGCGAGTCTGCAGTACCTGATTCAGCTGCGCCAGCAGCTTCGCCCGCATCTCCTCCTTTTGCCGGATCGCATCCTGCGCCTGCTGTTGCGCCAACTGTCTCTGGCGATCGGCGTCTTCGGCGGCCTGGCGTGCGGCTTCAGCCTGAGCCTGGGCCTGCTGCTGCTGGGCAAGAGCAGCCGCTCGTTGCCGCTCTGCCTCAGCTCGGCGGCGGGCATCTTCGTCGGAGCGAGCCTGGGCATCGCGCGCGTCAGCTTCGGCTTTCGCCTGAGCATCGGCGGCGGCTTTGCGTGCAGCTTCTTCGCGCTCCTGTTCTTTTCTGCGCAGCGTCAACACGCGGGCATCTTCCGCCATTTGCGTGGCTCCGCGAGCGGCGGTACCAATGGGAGTGCGCCCCTGTTTGCGCTGGTAGTAATCTTCGGCGCGCTGCAACATATCTTCAGCTTTCTGGATGCTGCTGGAGGCGTACTGTTCGGCTCCGGCGGCTTTGGCGATCATCACCGCGTCGCGAGCTTCGAGCAGATCGAGGGGAACGTCTCCCTGCGAGCGAGCTGAGGGAAGCTGATCGGCCGGAACGTCAATCGTATATTGGCCACCTTCCAGCACATCGAACTTGGCGTCGATGGTTTCCTCAAAACCTTTCGTGCCCTGAAGTATGACGTTCTCCGCGACGATCTCATTGCTCGGGTGCGTCACCGAAAAGTAAGGCTCCGCCGTGACGATCAAGCCGAAGGCCTGCAGATCGGTGGTGACGTTCATTCGGCTCTTGCCGTTGTCGCCAGGGAGCACTTCGCCGAGATTTACCGCTCGACCCTCCGGCG
The DNA here is from genome assembly GCA_963722365.1 of uncultured Acidobacteriaceae bacterium. GTDB lineage: Bacteria > Acidobacteriota > Terriglobia > Terriglobales > Acidobacteriaceae > Sulfotelmatobacter. The sequence goes on along the minus strand of CAVRLM010000005.1, from coordinate 463,511 downwards.
TGACCGCCCATAACACATACGTGAGATATTGCCCGCCGAGCGTCAGCGGCCGTTGCACATGGTTGAGCTCAACCTCGATCGCAAGCCGGCCTTCCTTCCCGTCAATCTTCGCCTTCCCGGTGATTGTCGGCATCAGGCTGGTGCCCCGGAAGTCCACGGTGGTGGATCCGCCACGATGCCGGTAGTTGACCGCCTTCGCGTTGCGCGCATACACATGCACGCGGAAAACCGGCATTTGCGAATTTTCTTGCGCGGACACATCCTGCGCCGATTGGACGTCAGCTGGATTTCCCGGCGACGGATAGATCGGTGATGCCGGATTCTGTTGGGCGATAGACGGGATGGCAAGAAATAGTGCTGCGAGCAGGGGTAAATGAGATCGCGTCATGATTCATCCTCGTGGCGTTAAGTAAATGTCGCAACGTTAGGATGAAATCCTGTCGAAGAGGGATGGCATCCTTCGCCTCAACCCCCTCAAAACAGGAAATAAATCGAAATTTCCACAAGAAAATCCGCGTCAGTGGCGGAGATCAAGAAAAATATGAGCGAATGAATAGCGAAAGAACCAAAGCCGTAAACCCAACCCCTTGTGGTTGTCTGATTGGCTAACCACAAGACGTCGTACTTTCCTGAAATGCTGTCTGAGTGGGATAGGCACCATCAAGTTTCTGCTTGACAATAAACGACTTACAGCTAAGATGTGGTACAAAGTGGTACGAAGTGGTAAGTACAGTCAGGGCAGTGGGACGCGAGAGCTGAAAACGAGGAGCCGGTGGAAATCCGACCCGAAAGCACGACAAACAGCCCGAATCGCCCGACTTTGACCGAACTTCGCACCCTTTTGACCTCCCTCGCAGCAGTAGTAGCGGCTCACAGACATGTTTCGCGGCAATCATCCAACCCGGGTCGACGAAAAGGGCCGTCTCAAGGTCCCGGCCGAGTTCAAGCGGGTGATCGACGAGAAGTACGGGCAGCAATTCTACATCACAAGTCTCGATGGGAAGGTTGCTCAAGTGTATCCCTTCGAGGAGTGGGAGCGGATCGAGCAGAAGCTGGCAGGGCTCTCCAATTTCAATCCTACGAAGAAAAAGTTTCTGGATCGGACGAACTATTACGGTCAGCAGGTCGAGATGGATGGGCAGGGGCGGTTGTTGCTGCCGCAATTGCTGCGCGAGACCGGGCAAATCAGGGGCGAGGTAGCGGTTCTGGGGAATTTGACGTATCTCGTGGTCAGGAACCTGGAGCTGTTCAAGAGAGAGATCGAAGAAGAAAAGTTCACGCCTGACGATGAGAAGACGCTCGACGAACTGGGCATCTAGTGGGCGAGGGATCAACAGACACCCCTCAGGGGGTTGGGCATGGTGGTGGAAGAGCAGCGAGCCATGTTCCCGTTCTTTTAAAAGAAGCGATCGACTTTTTGGCCGTGCGGCGGGGTGGGACCTATATCGACGCCACGGTGGGTTTGGGCGGGCACAGTTACGAAATCGCAAAACGCCTCGGCGCACCGGGACATTTGATTGGGCTCGATAAGGATCCTGCAGCGCTGGAAATTGCGGGTTTCCGGCTTTCGGCTTCCGGCTTTCGGACGCAAGAAGATCCGGAAGCCGGAAGCCGAGAGCCGATAACCAACTGGCCCGAGATCACGCTGATGCAGTGTTCGTTTGCCGAAGTCGGAAAGCGGTTCGGTTCGAAGTTTTCGGACGGAATCCTGGCCGACGTTGGAGTCAGCAGCCTGCAATTGGATGACGCGGCGCGCGGATTTAGTTTTCAGGCGGATGGACCGCTCGACATGCGGATGGACCCGCGTGGCGAGCGTACCGCCGAACAAGTGGTAAACCACCTCGACGAGCGACAGCTTGCCGATGTGATTTACGAATTCGGAGAGGAAAGGAGGTCGCGGAGAATCGCCAGAGCCATTTGCCGGTCGCGGCCGATACGATCTACCGCACATCTTGCGGACGTCATATCAGCCGCGGCCCGGCCAATGAATCGGGGTCAAGACAAGTATGACCGGAGGATTCATCCAGCGACGCTTACTTTTCAAGCTCTTCGAATCTTCGTAAACCGCGAACTGGAAGATCTGCAGGCGCTGCTGGAAGCGGCGCCGCGGATTCTGAAGCCTGGTGGACGCGTGGTGGTGATTAGTTTTCACTCGCTGGAAGATCGCATCGTAAAGGATGCCTTCCGCGAGGGCGCGAACAAGGACAAGTACTATCGGGTGCTAACCAAAAAGCCGGTAACGGCAACTGAATTGGAAAGCGATCGCAATCCGCGGGCACGCAGCGCGAAATTGCGGGCAGCGGAAAGAGTTTAGGGGTGGCGAGGAAGTCAAAAGCTTCACCACAGAGGGCACAAAGGAGCACAGAGTTTGGCTCCGGAAAACCTGCCGGGGTTCCCGGCACAGCTGTAATGGCGTGCCGGGCTTAGAAATTCAGGTGAGAGCGGACAAAAGATCCGCAACGTAGCGCCGGCATCTTGCCGGCTGTAGCGAGGGCGTCTCGCCCTCGCAGTGGCGGCGGGGGCGCCGCCACGACAGCAGGCCGGGACGGCAGCGCTACAGAGAAATCGGGTTCCGTGGTAGGAATCCAAATTGAGGGTGCGGGAATGTACACGGGCACATTGATCAGCGATTTAATGGCGACAGTAGAGCAGGTCGGGCTGAGAACGCAGCAGCAGCAGGCTGCCGAGCAAAGGGAACTGCATGCCATTTACTCCATGCAGATTCCGATCAACGAGCGTGACCAGATTTTCATGGGGGCGGCATAAATGGCGGCAGCAGCGGCAACAATGCAATGTGCGGGTCCAGTGGCAGAGCGTCGTTCGTTTTGGACAGGTACACCCGAGATCTACTTCTCCAAGGCGATTGATAATTCCCGTCTGGTCAAAGTCGAAGACCCGCGCCGCAACCGCGAGATGAAGCAGTTCGGTACCGCGCTGGGGGTCTTATTCCTGCTCGTCTTTACCTATGCCTGGCAACATTTCAAGGCGATTGAATACGGCTATCAGATCGAATCGGCGAAGCGCGAACTGGCCGACAAGCGAGAGATGAATCATGCGCTGCGTCTGGAGGATGCTTCGCTGCGTGACCCCGAACGCATCGACGTATTGGCCCGGCGCATTGGCTTGGTTCCACCGGAGCCGGGACAGGTCATTCGCATGGACGGTTCGGCCGCCGATGCACAAGGCCCGGTCATGGCAAGCGCCCTGCCGGTGACAGTGATCCCGGGGCACTAGAGGATTGTGTGGGTCCGGGTCTGTGACCCGGACATGCCGAGCAACGCTCGGCTGAATCTCGGTGGCGGCCTGCCTGTACGTAGACCGCCATGTTTGTCTCAGGCAGGTTTACTGTTTTGTCATCCTGAGCGAAGCGAAGCAACTGTGCACTTCGGTCGACCGCCGCAGATTACCTGGATCCTTCGACCCGCCAACTGCTACGGGCCTCAGGATGATAAGGGCGAAGTGGAATACTCATGGCCACGGATCGAATCTCGAGCAAGAATTCTCGCCTCTACCTGCTAGGGGCTATCCTTTTTTTATGGTGCTTTGCCATCTGCGGGCGCCTTGTCTTCCTGCAAATTTTCGACTACGGCAAGTTCGTCAAGCAGGCGGGACATCAGCAGCAGCGCGCGATTCCGTTGGCGGCTAAACGTGGAGTCATCTACGACCGATCCGGCCACGAACTCGCCATGTCGGTGCTGGTGGATTCCGCCTTCGCCGTTCCCACCGAAGTCAAAGATCTTCCTACCGCGATCTCGCTCATCACGCGCATCACGGGCGATGACTACAACGTCGTGCTGGCTGATTGCCGCGCCCACAAGACTTTCTGCTGGGTGGCGCGCAAGGCCAATGACGAACCTATCGAGCGCATCAATTCCCTGAAACTGCAGGGCATTCACTTTCAGAAAGAGCCGAAGCGCTTCTATCCTGCGCGCGATCTGGCCGCTCAGGTATTGGGCTCGGTCGGCATGGAAGATTCCGGCCAAAGCGGCATCGAGCACGCATTTGACGATGAGCTCAAAGGCCGTCCGGGAAAGATGTTTATCTCGGTCGATGCTCGTCGCAAATGGTTTGCCGACGTCGAGACGCAGCCGGATCCCGGCGACAATCTCGTTCTGACGATCGACAAGAATATTCAATACATCGCGGAGAAGGAACTCGAACAGGCGATTCACGATACCCAGGCTATTGCCGGTACCGTGATTGTGGAGAACCCGCATACGGGAGAAATCCTCGCGCTGGCGAATCGCCCCACGTTCAACCCAAATGCTCGCAAGCAGATCACCCCGGGAGCGCTGACCAACCGCGCGGTGAGCTATGTGTATGAACCCGGCTCTACATTCAAGCTCGTGACGATCTCGGCGGCGCTTGAAGAGAAAGTCACAAACCCCAACGAAGTGTTCGACTGCCAGATGGGCGCCATCGTCTATAACGGCATGCGCATCCGTGACTCAAAGCCACATGGCTTGCTGCCAGTGTGGGGCGTGCTGGCGGAATCAAGCGACGTGGGCGCGATCAAGATTGCCTTACGCCTCGGCGAAGACCGTTTCTATAAATACATTCGCGCCTACGGATTCGGACAGCAGACCGGGATTGAACTGCCCGGCGAAACTCGCGGACTCACCAAGCCCCCGAGCCGTTGGTCGAAGGTCTCGATTGCCGCTATTTCGATGGGCCAGGAGATTGGTATCTCGCCCCTCCAATTGACAGGGCTGATCTCGACTTTTGCCAATGACGGCGTGTGGGTCGCTCCACGGATCGTCACCGGAACGGTACAGCCTCAGGGAACTCCGCAGACGGTGGCGTTTCATCCCGGTGCATCGCACCGCGTGATCTCCTCTTATACGGCCGCCGAAATGCGCTCGATGATGCAGAAAGTCGTACTGGAGGGCACGGGCCGCAAAGCGATTCTCGAAGGTTACACCTCAGCCGGAAAGACAGGCACGGCGCAGAAAGTCGATCCGGCCACGGGCGCGTATTCAAAGACAAAATACATCGGATCATTTGCCGGTTTCGCTCCAGTCAACAATCCGCAGATTGTGGTCGCCGTGATTTTGGACTCGGCCGTCGGACTGCATCAGGGCGGCCAGGTTTCAGCCCCGGTGTTCAAACGCATTTCGCAACAGGTGCTTGAATATCTGCACGTGCCGCACGATTTGCCCCTGGCGCCGCAGCATCAGTTGCTGTTAGCGCAGGCGAAGACGAAAGAGAAAGACCTGGAAGAAGGCACGCCCGATCATCCAGGCGAGCCGCTCGAGACCGCGGAAGTGAACAGCACATCTTCCGATGCGGCGAAGCCAGAGAATGTGGCGCGGGCGACCATGCCCGCGAGCGCCGAAGCGGGCGGAAACGTCGTCCAAGCGGCGATGCGGGAGCGCGCCGCTGCAGATTCATCGGGAGCCTCGGACAGTCAAAATCTTCCATCGAAAACTGCTGACGTTGGAAACGCGATGCCAGAAAAGCTGCCCACGACCGGGACGGTTGTTCTCGATGTCGAGCAAGGTGGCATCGAAGTGCCGTCTTTCGTCGGTAAGACGGTTCGAGGCGCCGTTGAGGCCGCTCAGGACATTGGCTTAAGCCTTGATGCCGTCGGCAGCGGCGTGGCCCGCCAGCAGTCCCCGGTGGCTGGAACTCATGTCCCATCCGGGACGCGCGTGACAGTGCAGTTCGGCCGATAGAATCAAAATATTCACCACCGAGGACACTGAGGACACAGAGAAAGCGCAATATTCCTCTGTGCCCACAGTGTCCCCTGTGGTGAAAGACCTTCCCGGTTTGACCCGCTGAAAAACCGCGTGTTACCGTTATCAGTCACACCTATCCCAGCAGCCCAGCCACTGCTCGCTGATTGAGGTCTATTTTGTCTTCCGCGGAGGCGATGCCCGCCGGCATCACAAGTAACATCCGTAAAACTGCGCTGAACGCTGTCCATCGCAAGATGGGCGCGAAGATGGTGGAGTTCAACGGCTGGGACATGCCAGTCGAATATCCCGCATCCATCGGCTGCGGAATCATCAATGAGCACATGGCCGTGCGCACGGGCGTGGGCATCTTTGACGTCAGCCACATGGGGGACATTCGGTTAGCGGGCCCGCAGGCCCTAGCCGCCGTGCAGCACATTTCGATGAACGACGCTTCAAGGCTGGCGATCGGTCAGGCTCAATATTCCGCCCTGCTTTATCCCGAAGGAACGTTTGTCGATGACGTGATTGTTCACCGCCTCGGGGAGGACGACTCTCTACTGGTGATCAATGCCGGGACGCGCGAAAAAGATTTCAACTGGGTGCGCGACAACACCCGCCAGTTTGACTGCGCGGTCGAGAATCTGTCGGATGACTTCACCCAAATTGCGATTCAGGGACCGAAAGGTGTGAACCTGTTGCAGAAGCTCACTGACGCGGATCTGAGCGCGGTGAAGTTCTACTGGGTGACGCGCGGGAAGCTTTGCGGCCTGAACAATATTCTGATGGGCCGCACCGGCTACACCGCAGAAGACGGCTTCGAGATTTATATCCCCGCCGACGAGGCGACGAGCGCCCGGGTCTGGTATGAGATCTTGGAAGCGGGCAAGGAATTTGGTGTTGTGCCCTGCGGCCTGGGATCGCGCAACACGCTGCGACTCGAAGGCAAACTCCCGCTCTACGGCCACGAGATTTCCGATACCATTAATGTTTGGGAGGCTGGGCTCGACCGCTTCTGCAAGATGGAGAAGCCCGAGTTCGTCGGCCGGGCCGCACTCGAGAAGGCAAAAGCGGCAGGTATAAAGAGAACACTCGTAGGCCTGGAGATGACCGAACGCGGCATCGCCCGCGACGGATACAAAGTGCTGGACACCGCAGGCCGTGAGATTGGATACGTCACCAGCGGTTCGCCCGCTCCGTTTCTGAAGAAGAATATTGCGCTGGCGTATGTGCCCGTGGAGTTTGGTGCCGTTGGCACAGAGTTAAAAGTAGAAATACGCGGCCAGGGTGTAGCGGCAGTGGTTGTACCAACGCCCTTTTATAAGCGGCCTAAGAAGACCGTGTAACCACAGAGGACACGGAGTACACCGAGGATTTAGCTAGAAGCCAGGAGCTAGAAGCTTTTATGCCTTACCCAACAGACCGCAAGTACACCAAAGAACACGAGTGGATCCAAGCCAACGGAAACTCAGGTACCATCGGCATCACCGACTACGCGCAGCAATCTTTGGGGGACATTGTGTTCGTCGAGACCCCAAAGGTCGGCGCCGAAGTCACTGCCGGCAAAACATTTGGCACGGTCGAGTCGGTGAAGGCCGTCTCGGACTTGTTTGCTCCCGCCTCAGGCACCGTAACTGAAGTCAACGCAGCCTTGGCCACGTCGCCCGAGAACGTGAATAAAGATCCGCACGCTTCATGGATGGTGAAGATTACGCTGAAGAATCCAAGCGAACTCGACGGCCTGCTATCCGCCGCCGACTACGAAAAATTTGTAGCGGAAGAGGCCGGACACTGATACTCCCTCTTCGTGTAACTTCGTGTCCTTTGTGGTTCAGGCTTTGGCGCAAGCCGCTCGATACCCGATAAGTTTGCACTTGATTCAAACGATGCAGCGCTACCCCAATCCAAATGACCCTGAGGCACATCTAAAGAACTTCCTATGCGCTATCTACCGAAATCTCCTGCCGACCGCGAAGCCATGCTGAAAGCCATTGGACTGCGCTCGGTCGACGACCTGTTTGCTCCGATTCCCGCCGAATACCGCTTGACCCGTGACCTCAAGATTCCGCGCCAGATGGCGGAATCGGAAATCGTCGACTTCTTCCGCCAGCGCTCCCGTGAGAACGGCGACGGTTACACCAGTTTTCTGGGCGCAGGGGCATTCTTTCATTACCGCCCTGTCATTATTGATTCGCTGATTTCTCGCGGCGAATTTCTCACCGCGTACACGCCCTATCAGGCAGAAATTTCGCAGGGCACGCTGCAATCGATCTTCGAATTCCAGACGATGATTTGTGAGTTGACTGGCATGGAGGTCGCGAACGCATCCATGTACGACGGCTCCACGGCTGCAGCCGAGGGCGTCATGATGGCCGTCCGTTTGACTGGCCGGCGGTCGGTGGTCGTGGCGCGCAGCCTGCATCCCGAATATCGCGAAGTGCTGGCGACCTACGCGACCCATCAGGGTATGCCGCTAACGGTAACATGTTTCAACGATGATGGCCGCCTCAACCTGACGGAACTCGAGAAGTGGATCACTCCGGAAACCGCCTGCGTGCTGATCCAGTCGCCGAATTTCTTCGGCACGATCGAAGATGTTGCGGCGATTGCAGAGATCGCCCACAAGCATGGAGCAATGCTGGTGGTTTCGATCGCGGAAGCAGTCTCGCTCGGTATCGTCGAGCCTCCACGGGAAGCCGACGTGATCGCCATGGAGGCGCAGTCCTTCGGCGTGCCCCTCGGATTCGGCGGTCCCTACTGCGGCGTGATCGCCACCCGCGAAAAATATGTGCGCCAGATGCCAGGCCGTTTAGTCGGCCAGACCGTCGACAAACAAGGCAGGCGAGGATTCGTTCTGACCTTGGCGACGCGCGAACAGCACATTCGACGTGAGAAAGCGACGTCAAACATATGCACCAACCAGGCGCTGGTCGCGCTCATGGTCAATATCTTCATGACCGTCTATGGCAAGGTCGGTCTGAAAGAACTGGCGAAACAAAATCTCGCAAAGACTGCTTACGCGGCGAGCCAGTTCGCAAAGCACGGCAAAGTGCTGTTCACAAACAATCCGCGCTTTAACGAATTCGTCGTGCAGACCAGCGAAGATCCGTACGCCATCAACGGACGCCTGCTCGGCCACAAGATGGTGGGCGGTTTACCGTTGAAGAAGTTCTATCCCGAGCTGGGGAATGCGGCGCTGTGGTGCTGCACTGAATTAACCACGCGTTCCGCGATCGACACCGCAGTCGGCTTGGTTGCTGAAAGCGAGCGTTCGGAGCGATCGGCGAAAGAAGAAGTGGAAGAGGTAGCGCGATGAAGCACACGACCCGCAAAGCGTCACTTCAAGTAAACCAGAACGAGGGGTTGATCTTCGAGAAATCGTCGCCAGGCAAGGCAGCATGGAAGTTACCGCCGCTCGACGTCCCTGAAGTCGATACGGCCAAGCTTTTAGGTGCCTCAGAAAGAAAAGATCTCGGCAACCTGCCCGAAGTGAGCGAGATTGAAATCATCCGCCACTTCACGCGCATGTCTACCTGGAACTACGCCATCGACCTCGGCATGTATCCGCTTGGCTCTTGCACGATGAAGTACAACCCGCGCGTGAACGAAGCTGTCGCGCGCGTCGAGGGTATCGCCAACGGACATCCGTATCAGCCCGAGAAGATTTCTCAGGGCGCCCTGCAAATCATCAAGACGCTGAGCGAGCAACTGATCGAAATTACCGGCATGGACGCGATCACGCTGCAACCCGCCGCCGGCGCCCATGGCGAGATGACTGGCCTGCTCATGGTTCGTGCCCATCACCAGTCGAAGGGCAATGCCCGCAAGAAGATTCTGATTCCCGACTCAGCGCATGGCACCAATCCAGCCACAGCAGCGATGGTGAATTACGCAGTCGAGAACTTAAAATCGGATTCCCGCGGCATGGTCGACATCGCAGCGCTTGCCTCGCAGATGAACGAAGACGTCGCCGCGCTCATGCTGACCAATCCCAACACGCTCGGCGTGTTCGAGCAGGACATCCACAAGATCGCCGACATCCTGCACGCCAAGGGCGGACTCCTCTACATGGACGGCGCCAACATGAATGCCCTCGTGGGCAAGGTGCGGCCCGGCGACTTCGGCGTCGACGTGATGCATCTCAACCTGCACAAAACCTTCTCGACTCCACATGGCGGCGGTGGTCCTGGGTCCGGTCCAGTGGCGATCAAGAAGGCGCTCGAACCATTCCTGCCCACGCCGGTCTTGACCACGAAATCCGATGGGACGCTCGGCTTCGACTATGACCGTCCGCAATCGGTGGGACGCGTGCGTGCCTTCTACGGTAACTTCGGAATGTTCGTTCGCGCGTTGGCTTACATCCAGGCGAATGGTCCCGACGGTCTGCGGCAGACTACGGAAGATGCCGTGCTCAACGCCAACTACATCCGCAAAGGGCTGGAAGGCGTTTACGATCTGCCCTATTCCACGCCAACCATGCACGAAGTCGTGTTCAGTGATAAGGTGCAGCTAAAAAAAGGCGTGCGCACCATGGACATCGCCAAGCGCCTGATCGATTACGGCTTCCATCCTTATACCACTGCATTCCCGTTAATTGTGCCGGGTGCGCTCATGATTGAACCGACTGAGAGCGAATCCAAAGAAGAGATGGATCTGTTCATCGAGGCGATGAAGTCGATTGCACAAGAAGTGGAAGAAGATCCGCAAACGGTGCTCGATGCTCCGCACTCTACGCGAGTCTCCCGCCTCGATGAAACGGCAGCCGCCAGGAAGCCTGTTCTACGGTGGAAGCCCTAGAGCAACCACAGGTACCCAGAGGAAATGAAGCGGATCCTGCGTCCGGCTGTGACAACAGTCACCGTGATCACTGAGATGCTCGTGTAAAACCCTGTGTGCCCCAGTGCCCCCTGTGGTTAAATCCTGATATTGCCTCTCGCCAAGAAAACTCCGCCCGCGAATGAGTCCCAGGGCATCTTCGCCTCCCCCGAGAAGCGCAACCCCATTGTCTGCCTGCTTCTCGCCGTAGTGACGCTCGCTCTCTACAACCCAGTCAATCGCCATCCCTTCGTGAACTATGACGATGACCGTTACGTCACCGAGAACCCGCACGTTCGTCAAGGCCTGACCGCCGATACTTTAAAATGGGTTCTGACCTCGACCGAGCAAGCCAACTGGCATCCGCTCACCTGGATGTCGCACGCCCTCGATGTCTCGCTGTTTCGCTTGAATCCGGCCGGTCATCATTTCACCAGCATCCTCCTGCATACCGTGAACGTTATCCTGCTTTTTCTGCTGCTGAAGTGGAGCACGAATCGGCTTGGCCCGAGTCTTTTCGTGGCGGCATTGTTCGCGCTTCATCCCATCCAGGTCGAATCGGTTGCCTGGGTGGCCGAGCGTAAGAATGTTTTGTGTACGATGTTTTTCTTCCTGACGCTCTGGGCCTACGGCTGGTATGCGCGAAAGCCGGACTGGAGGCGGTATCTGGCAGTCGTCGCCTTGTTCGCGGCTGGGCTCGCATCCAAGCCGATGGTCATCACGCTTCCGTTCGTGCTTCTACTGCTTGACTACTGGCCTCTATCGCGAGTACGTGACGGGAACACAGAAGCAAACCGGATCCAACCCACTTACCCATGGTCACGACTCGTGCTCGAAAAGTTGCCGCTGTTTGTTCTCTCCGCCGGCAGCGCAGTCATCACGATGCAGGCGCAACAGGCCAGCGGAGCCATTCGCACGACCGCCGAGTTTTCTTTCGGAGTTCGCATCTCGACGGCGATGTATGCCTACGCGATGTACCTGTGGAAGATGATCTGGCCCGCGCGACTGGCGCCTCTCTATCCGCATCCCGGAGATACGCTCGCGTCCTGGCAAGTTCTGGTCGCAGCGTTGATCTTGCTCTCGATCTCGGCGCTGGTGTGGCGCATGCGGGCTCAACGTTATCTGCTTGTCGGCTGGTGCTGGTTTCTCGGTACTCTCGTCCCAGTCATCGGACTCGTGCAAGTTGGCGAGGCTTCGATGGCGGACCGTTACGCCTACATCCCGCTCATTGGCATCTTTGTAATGATTTCGTTTGGCGTCGCGGATTTTGCGCAACAAAGGAAAATCGGTCTCGCGCCAGCGATTCCTGCCGCTATTATCCTCGCTGCCCTTGCATTCACTACTTATCGCCAGATTGGATACTGGCAGAGCAACGATGCTCTCTGGTCTCACGCCCTTGCGGTCACAGAAAACAATTTTGTCGCGGAAGACAATCTCGGCGGGGCTCTGATTCTGGAAGACAAAGAAGAAGAGGCGCACGCTCACTTCGAAGCGGCCGCGCGCATCAATCCGAAAGATCCCATGAGCCGCAGCAATCTCGGGACTTACTATCAAACCCACAACCGCATGCGGGAAGCCATCGCGGAATACCAAGCCGCGGTCGAACTGACCTCAGATCCAATTCTGCTGTCGCTGACGCATGCCAATCTGGGAGCCGCCCATTTGACGTTGGGTGAATACGAGGCGGCACACCAGAATTTTGACGAGTCCTTGCGCCTGAATCCCGGCCAATTCAAGGCCTGGCTCGGTCTTGGACTCATGGAAGAGAAGCAGGGCAACATTGGAGAGGCAATCACGGATCTTTCCCGATCCGTGGATCTGCAGCCGACATCGCAGGCCTATCTTGAACTGGGCCGCTTGCTCACGCAGACCGGGCATCTCCCCGAGGCGCTCGATGCCTACCAACAGGCGCTGAAAATCTCCCCTGAACTGGTCGAAGCGCAACAAGCAATGGCTGCACTCCAACAGCAGAAAAAATAAGACGTGCAGCGGCCCTCGCAGACCGCTTTCAACTTGCTAGCTCTTTTTGGAGGTCACTGCGAAAAATGCCGCGGCCTCCTGCTCCACATTCTTACTGCCGCAGTGAGGACATTTGGGATTCTCTTTGTCGTGCTCCTTCAGGGTCAGAGCGGTTTCGAAGGGCTTGTGGCAATCGAGGCAAACATAATCGTATACGGGCATGGAAACCTCCCGTGAGAAATCCTCTTTACAGAATTGTAGCTCCGGCCCGGCGAAGTGGAGAAGGATTCTGCAGGCAGCGATTTGGCACTTCAACCGCCGAGCGCGGTCAAAGAATCCGGCTCAGTGACGACGCCTAATTCCTCAACAACCGGCCCTGCTGCATTTTCTGGTGTCGCAACTACGAAAGGCAGCCGCCTGGGACTGAATCGCTCGCGTAAATTGAGCCCAGGTTTCTCCACCAGATAGTAAGACGCGGCGGCCAACATCACAGACAGAACGAGGTTCAACGGAAACGTTGCCCACGGTGCCGCAGACCAGCGGTCGAGAAACAGTTGCTGCCACAGGTAAAGGCTGTAACTGATTCCACCGAGCCACATGACCGGCGCTGAATTCAGCAGCCAATATCGCCGTTCCATCATGTGCCGTAGCGACAGCGCAATCCCCAGGTGTAGCGCACTCAGGCCGACTGTCTGATAGATGCGGCTATTCCAAAACTGGATGAGTGGTAGCAGAAACGTCAGCGCGGGCACACATAGAAACCAACGGCTGGCCAACGCCGATTGAAACCGCTTCAATTGCGGCTCGAGCATCGCGACCGCGGCACCGGTCGCCAATGCGTCCATGAAAATGGGGAAGGGATGCTCGAGGCCGGGACGTCCCCACAGCATCCAGAACAATATGCGGAACGGAGGGCCTGCCGCCACCACCGCTGCCACAATCCACAGTCGATTGCGAAAGAACAATAACAGGCACAGTGGCCAAACCAGGTAATACTGCTCCTCCACACCCAGCGACCACAAATGACCAAGCACATGGTTTCCGTGCTGGCAGTAGTTCACCGTGTAGGTGAGAGCCGTCGCGATGTTCGTCGCGGAAAGTACTTTCCAGTGCGTTGCAATCGCCACCATCATGAAGACGTAAGCCGCAGGAAAAATGCGAAAGGCACGCCGGGCATAGAACCTTTTCAGCGCAATGCTGCCCGTTGTCGCCCGTTCCTTGGCCAGTTGCGACGTAATCAGATAACCCGACAGGACAAGAAAAATGCGAACGCCAAGATTGCCGTAACGCTCGACTACCACCGAGTGAAAACAATTGTGTGTGCCCGAGAGGTGTGCCAGCACCACAAACGTGATACAGATTGCCCGCAAGCCCTGCAAGGAATGAATGCGCATAGTCGATGGACCACCAATCGCATCCGCGAGGTTGGTCGATGACACTCATCCTGAGAGTAGAGGAAGGCCGACCGGGAAGCCTGTGACATTCATCACCTTCCGGTTGTGGAAATGTCGTTTTGGGAATTGCTGCGAAGCGGGGTTCGCAAGAGTCCCGGCAGACTGAAACTGAGCCTGCCGGGTCTCGCGTCAAATCGCAAGAATCTTACTTCGCGCTGATATCCACCGACGCTCGGGTGGTGTCCCAGTCGATCTGCAGGGTGCAACCGCTTCCGGACTTGGCATAGGAGATCGTGAAGTTCTCGAGCGGCGAGGGCAGCTTCGAAACCTTCATGTCGACGCGGGCGAGTTCGTCGCTCTCGTACTTGTAGGGTATGCCCCATTCACCAGTCTTCTTGTTGATGATGAGGGTCCATTTGTCGGCGGTGGGAACGGTGAAAATGGTATAGCTTCCGGCAGGCACGGTCTTGCCGCCCACGACAATGTCACTGCTGGTGACGAACGTGGTTGCTTCGTTCGCGCCGGTCCGCCAGACCTCGCCAAAGGGGACCAGGTCCCCATAAATCTTGCGGCCTTTCATTCGCGGGCTGCTGTATGCGGTCTTGACGCTCTTACCTCCGCCGAGATCGCACGACGCGGTGGCTGGTGGACTGGGCTTGCCCTGGCAGGCAGCGAAGATACTGAGCGCAAAAATCAGGCCGGTGACAAGCGCAATTCGTTTTTGCATGGTTTCTCCTTTTGAGGTACGGGTGTTAAAAGGTTTGGACGTTTGAGAAGGGATTATGTCAGCGGGCACCATTATGCCGCAGGCGGCGCCGCGTTTACAATCGACCCATGCCCGTATTCGACGAAAAGCAGGAAGAATTGGAACATTACGAGACCATGATGGGCGTGCCCCGTGGCCGTCTTGCCGTCACCATGGACGCCATCACCGACGCCATGGCCTTGGTCGGCCAACACGGTGTCTACTGTCAGAGCCAGCGCTGGCCCGGCAAGCCCGTCATGGACATTCAAATCATCATGAAGAGCCTGACCGACGCCAAAGAACTGATCCAGAGCGTGATGGAAGAACTAAAGAAGCCGGCGTGACTCTGTGTCCTCAGTGTCCCCTGTGGTGAAAGCTCTTAAGGTTTCACGGTAATCATCACCACCCCATGCGACGCAACCGATGCCGAGAATTTACCCGTAAACTTTCCCACATCCTTGTGCTGCCACAAGTCGCGCACCGATGCACTGAGAGTCCCGGGATAGCCGAGATCCTCCCAGTTCACTGAGATCTGCTGCTCGCTCCCGCCACGATTCAGCAGCACCACAGCCCGACCGCCGTCCTTCAATTGCTTCCCCCAAACCTCCAGGTCGCCGTCTTTGGCTACGCGTCTGCCTTGGCGTCCCATAGCATCCTGATCCACCGCGATCACTTCTTTATTCGTGAGAATGTCGTGAATCTCCGGACGCATATTGCGCAGGTCATTCCCCGCAATCAGTGGCGCGGCCAGCAGTGCCCACATACTGAGATGCGAACGGTACTCCACATCCGTCATGCCTCCATTGCCGACCTCCAGCATGTCCGGATCATTCCAGTGGCCGGGCCCGGCGTACGAGTACAGAGGCGCTTCCTGGTCGATAATCGCCAACACGCCATTGGAGCAGCAACTGCCGTCAGGCCATTTTTCCTGGCCACCCCAGCGGTCATTGATATCACCGGTAGTGCGCCAGAGATTCCCGCCGACTTCTTTCCCCCATAGCCATGGCTTAGCCGTTCCCCACTCGCAAATGCTTAACACAATCGGACGCCCTGCAGTGTCGAGAGCGGCGCGAATGTTCGCGTACGACGCCCTCGCATCCTGCGTTGTCGTGCTGCACCAGTCGTACTTCAGATAGTCGACGCCCCACGCGGCATACTGGATCGCATCCTGATATTCATGTCCCAACCCGCCGGGACGCCCGGCACAAGTCTTGGACCCCGCGTCGGAATAAACTCCAAACTTCAGTCCCAGCGAATGGATGTAGTCGCCCACCACTTTCATCCCATGCGGAAAATGCTGCGCATCGACCACGATGTTGCCGCTCGCGTCGCGACTCACCTGCCAGCAGTCATCAATATTGACGTACACGTATCCCGCGTCTTTCATTCCAGACTTCACCACGGCGTCGGCCATGCCCTTGATCAAGTCTTCGCTGACGTTGCAGGCGAACTTGTTCCACGAGTTCCACCCCATCGGCGGAGTCAGCGCAAGATTCGCCGACACCGACGATTTCTCCTGCGCAGCCGCGCCGGGGATTGACAGTGAAATCAGAAAGAGAGAGAGGCAGAGAGACGCAAGCGCGAGGCGCATGGTTTTCATGCAGACGTTTTATCAGAAGCGCCGAAAGATTGGTAGAAGGCGATGGGGACTGCTCCGCGTCTCGCAGTCGCGGACCCGGCCAAGCAGCCCGTGATCGATCCGATTTACAATTCCCCGTTGCGCTTATCCGCAACCACGAAATCAACGGAGGTCCCATCATGCGCCGACTGCCGGTCTTTGTTTTGATGATCGCTTGTGTAGGCTCATTGCTCAGAGGCCGTATCGACGCGCAAAACGCCACACAGCCGCTCGGAGTGTTTGAAGGGCACACTGATGTAGGCACCATCCTTCATCCCGGCACCGTTAACTATGACGTCGCCGATAAAAGCTACACCATCACCGGCAGCGGCGAGAATATGTGGGGCGCCACCGACGCCTTTCAGTTCGTCTGGAAGAAAATGTCTGGCGACGTCACCCTAACCGCCGATATCTCGTTTCTGAATAAGACTGGAAACGAACACAAGAAAGCCGTAGTGATATTGCGCCAAAGCCTGGACGCGGATTCCGTTTATGCCGACGTGGCCCTGCACGCCAGCGGACTAACCTCGCTGCAATTCCGCGACGAAAAGGGCGCAGTAACGCGAGAGATCCAATCCAATCTCTCGGCTCCCAAACGCCTTCGCATTGCCAAGCGCGGCGACTACGTCTACATGTCGTTGGCCGAGAATGGCGAGCCCAAAGTCGCCGGCGGATGGATCCGCATCCCGCTGCAAGGCCCGTTCTACGTCGGACTCGGCGTCTGCTCCCACGACAAAGACGTATTAGAAACGGCAACCTTTTCCAATGTCGAACTCACTCAGCCCGCCCTGTCAGCGCCCGCCAAGCCCACTCTCTACAGCACGCTCGAAGCCATTGCCATCGACTCCACCGACCGCCGCGTCGCCTATCTCGCATCCGGACGCTTCGAAGCCCCCAACTGGACGCGCGATGGCACCGCCTTCCTCTTCAATCGCGACGGCCACATCGAACGCCTGGCAGTTGGCAGCGACAAGCCAGTCACCATCGACACCGGCTTCGCCAACCGCTGCAATAACGATCACGGAATTTCCGCCGACTCCACCCAGATCGCCATCAGCGACAATTCGCAGGGCGATCACGAGTCGCTCGTCTACATCATCCCCATCGCTGGCGGAACGCCACGCCGGATCACGCAGAAGTCGCCATCGTACTGGCATGGTTGGTCGCCCGACGGCAAAACGCTCGCCTTCGTCGGCCAGCGCAAAGGCGAATTTGATATCTATGCAATCCCCGCAGCCGGTGGCGAAGAGATCCGTCTCACCACGGCCAAGGGTCTCGACGACGGTCCCGAATATTCTCCAGATGGCAAATACATTTACTTCAACTCCGAACGCACCGGACACATGCAGATCTGGCGCATGAAGCCGGATGGCAGCGAGCAGGAGCAGGTCTTCTCCGACGACCTCAACAACTGGTTCCCACACATTTCTCCCGACGGCCAGTGGATGGTATTCCTTACCTACGGCGTAGACGTGACCGGCCATCCTGAAAATAAAGATGTGATGCTCCGCCTCATGTCGCTCGATCCGAGACAGAATGATAAGAAGATCACGGTGCTCGCAAAGCTGTTCGGCGGGCAGGGAACGATCAACGTCCCCTCGTGGTCGCCTGACAGCAAACAACTGGCCTTCGTCAGCTATTTGCTGGTGCCTGAGGAAGGTGCAGCAAACGATAGGCAATAGAATGAACCATTGCTATTCCACTCGCTTCATTCACTAACGAAGGGAATTCATGACGGCCAAACCTTCCAACGCAATGATGATCTTGATTGCCGGCCCCTATCGCTCCGGCACAAATGACGATCCGGCATTAATCAAGAAGAACGTGGAGACCATGGAATCCTTCGCGCTGCCGGTTTTTCGCGCGGGACACATTCCGATTCTCGGCGAGTGGCTCGCTCTCCCACTCGTCGCCCTCGGCGGTTCGAAGAAGTTGGGCGACGAAGTGTTCAATGAAGTATTCCATCCCATCGCGACCCGCCTTCTGGAAAAATGCGATGCCGTGCTTCGGGTTGGCGGTCTTTCGGCTGGAGCTGACGAAATGGTGCGCGTCGGCCGGACCTTGGGTCTGCAAATCTATATGACGCCCGCGGAAATCCCCAAAGCCGCATGACGGGAAGGATAGCTTCGTGCTCCGAACTGGAGAGGCCGCTCATTCTGGCGCCTGGAACGGCGATGCCGGCAGCTCTTCCTCATTGAACAGACTGGACTTCAGCAAAGAAACGACGAGGACATGCAGGGCACCGAGGAATTGTCCCCTGTGTTCTCCGTGTCCTCTGTGGTGAAGCTCTTGGTCTACGCGAGCGTGTACTTCCCCCGCTCAATCATCTTCTGCGCGATCTGCTGCCGCAGTTCGATGGTATTGAACGGTTCGTATTTCGCCAGCCGCCGCAAGATCGCAAGCTGTGTGCGCATCATGTCGCCCTCGGCAACCGCGGCAATGACTTTCCGCGCTGCAGATTCGATCTTCTCCATCGCTTGCGACAGGTACACTCGCGTCATGGCAATCGGCAAAGCCGCCCCTGCCTCGCCCTTTGCAGCCACAATCTTCTGCGCGCGCAGCAACGCCGACTCCATCGCATAAGTCTCAATCGTCATGTCCGCGATCGCGCCCATAATTTCCTGCTGATCCTGAATTGCCTGCATGTATTTCTGCGTGGCCGCACCTGCAGCGAACAGTCCCAGTTTCTTAGCCTGCGCAACCAGTTTCCGTTCTTCCGGCAGCGCGCCTTCGAGTTCGTCGGCCATCGATGGACCTGACAGTACCTCATCCATCAATTTCTTGATAGCCGGCATCAGCGGCAACTGCCCGCTCATCGCGCGCTTCAACAAAAAGCCAGTGATGATCAGCCGGTTAATTTCGTTGGTCCCTTCGAAGATGCGGTTGATGCGGGCATCGCGATAGGCGCGCTCCGCCGGGTATTCTTCAACGAATCCATATCCTGCGTAAATCTGCACGGTCTCGTCGACCACGTAGTCGATCATCTCCGAGCCCCACACCTTAATAATGGAGCACTCCACCGCGTACTCTTCAATCGCCTTCAACGTCTGCTTGGCGCCATCGGCGGCCGCTTTGTCGACGTCACCGAGCGCCACGTCCATCATGCCAACCGTGCGATACACAAGTGACTCGCCCACATACAGTAGAGTCGCCATGTTGGCGATCTTCTCGCGCACCAATCCGAAGTCGGCAATGACCTTGTTAAACGCCTTGCGTTGCTTCGCGTAACCGATGGCGTTCTCCAGCGAAACTCGTCCTCCCCCCATGCACATCGCGCCCAACTTGAAGCGTCCAATGTTCAAAATATTAAAAGCAATTACGTGCCCTTTGCCGATTTCGCCTAGCAGATTTTCGACCGGCACCTTGCAGTCATTGAGAATGATGGGACAAGTGGACGACCCGCGAATTCCCATTTTGTGTTCTTCGGCGCCAACGGAGAATCCAGGGAAAGTTCTTTCCACCAGGAAAGCGCTGAACTTCTCGCCATTGACCTTCGCAAAAACCGTGAACAGATCGGCGAATCCGGCGTTGGTGATCCACATCTTCTCGCCGTTCAACACGTAGTGCTTGCCGTCGGGAGTAAGCTCCGCGCGAGCCCGGCAGTTCAGTGCGTCCGAACCAGAAGATGCTTCCGACAACGCATACGCGCCAACGATTTCCCCTGAGGCCAGGCGCGGCAGATAATTGTTCTTCTGTTCTTCGGTGCCGAAGTAAACGATGGGCAACATCCCAATGCCGCTGTGCGCGCCCCAAGTGGTGGCGAAGCCGGCGTACTTCGCGATGTGGTCAGCGATGACGGCCGAGGTCACCTTATCCATTTCGAGCCCGCCGTAGGCTTCGGGGATCTCAACGGCGCTTAGCCCGAGCTCGCCAGCTTTTTTCAGGAGCTCGCGAGAGACCGAGAAGTCCTTGTGCTCGATCTTTTCGACATTCGGAAGAATCTCGTTGACTGCGAATTCCTCGGCGGTCTGCCCGATCAGTTGGTGCTGCTCGCTGAAGTCTTCCGGCGTGAAAATCTCATCGGGTTGCCGCGTTTCCAGCAAGAAGCTGCCGCCGGAAATCCGGGTCTTGGGAACTGCCGTCGTTGCCATCGTTTGGTCCCCCAGTCAAGAAAACCGCCGGGTCCAGACGGACATGGCGGATACACTTCTGCAATTCTAATGCGGAGAGCAGGTGAAGGGGAAGGAAGAGACAAGGGAGCGGAAGCCTGCCTTGGCCCTTTGCCGAACAACGACCTCTAGGCTGGCCTCTAGCGAATTCCAAGGGGTTCAAACCATATGCCCGTCGAGTAACCGTTGAACGGAAAGCCAGAGAATGAGTACGCGTACCGCGACGCTTGCAAGCACTGACGGTAGCGCTCTTGGAGAGCCTTGTACAAGCCGGCTTCGCTCTGCACCGCGCTGTCGGAGGTTGCGCACTCCTGCGTGTTTCCTGCGAAGCATGCACCTTGTCGTGCAGATTCAGCGGCCTGCACACTCTGCGCCTGGCGTTCCATCAAAAGGCGCAGGCTAGAGCAGTCGCCCATGAAACGCGCTTCCAACAGGCAAGCGCCTCCGCTCCAGAATTCTCCCGCAGGGCAGAACGTGTGGGTATGGATCGCGCTGGCCGCTGGTGTACATCCACCGCCCATGCGGGCTTGTCCGGCAGGGCAGGCCATGCACGGGCCGGTGAGGCAGACCCGGTGTCGCAAATTGGCGACGGCCGTGGGCTGGGGCGCGGGTTGCGGTCTCTTAAAGGGATGGCGCAGGAATGAGAAGAAGGTTCTCTTTTCGGGCTGCGGAGTCGTGGCCTTCAGTCCCATGTTGGGCTCGCGGATCGAGCGCGTTGCGTTCGCGCTTGAGTTCGACTCACGCAGGTCAAAGTGTGGCGCAGTTGAGGCTGAAGACGATCCACGTGCATTGGAGGGGTGAGCAACCGCGCCGCCGGAAACGTGAGCGTTTGACGTGTGCGAGACGGATCCGCCTGCACTGTGGAAGTTCGCGGAGCCGCTTGAAGAACTCGCCGAATGACTTCCGGAAGAACTGCTGGAAGAGGAACTGGAAGCCGCCGAAGGACTGCTGTGAGAACCACCACCACTCGAACTGCTCGAAGCGCTCGAACTGCTCGAACTGCTACCTCCGCTAGAAGAATGTTGGGCAAACGTCGCAGTTGAGAGGAGGAGAAGCGCCGCAACACAAAGGCTGGAGAGCCGCATAAAGCACCTCGTGCCAACCGGACCAGAGCGGGGGATGTTCTGGTCTCTAGCCAATTCCAACTAATAAAATGATACTCCGGAGCGTGTCAAAGAGCGTCGCAATTGCGTAAAGAAATGTTACGGATGGCTTGGTTAGGGCGTCTTCGGACCTGACCGCAACTCTGTGGTCTTCAGGCGATATCGCGACGCAGGCTGGCAGGTGGAATATCGAACCAGGTGCGTGGAATCCGAGTCTTTAGAATCGCGCGCCACCACGTAGCTGCGAATCTTCAGGCAGTCGATATCCGCGTCCAGTTCTCCACCCAAGCTGGAGAGAACCATGCCAGAGTCGGCTTCCGGGCCTAAGAGAAGAGTGCCGGTGTCGCTCTTGGATCGGGAGACCTTGTACTTGTCTACCTGCAGACGGTCCTGCGCATTGGTTCCGGACGTTGCAAGCAGCGGTTGGTCCGGAATGATCTTCCATGGTTCGGAAGATGCGACGGTTGCGAGCTTGTTCGTCGCGGCCACCTGACCTGAAGCGGCCAAGGAGTCCGTCTTCGTCTGAGAGAATGCCAGCGCAGAGCACACCACCAGCGAAGCAGAAAGAAACCGAGTGAGAGTCATAGGAACCCTCCTACGCCGAATTATAGCGCCGAACACCGACCTGGCAGCAATGGTTTCCTTCGTGAACCTTGGTGTCCTTAGTGGTGCAAGGGTTGCGCTTCTTTCCAAGAAGTGCCATTCACAAAGCGTCGAATACCGTCCTTCAAATGCACAACATTGAAGTTGATCAGGAGCCCAAGAGACTTGCCGCTGAGTTTCAGGTAAGAGATGATCTGCGCCTGATGAATCGGTGAGATTGCATCGACCGACTTGATCTCGACGACGATGAGATCTTCAACCAGCAGATCCATACGATAGCCAATTTCCAGTTTTACACCGCGATAGACCACGGGAAGCCCGACTTGACATGCCGATTGAATTCCCGCGGCGGAAAGTTCGTGCTGCAGACATGCTTGGTAAGCGCTCTCTAGCAAGCCAGGGCCAAGTTCAGAATGAACTTTCATAGCTGCTGTGATGACTGCATGACTAACTTCTTGCGCACTCAACCGATGGATCGTAGCTGTAGCCATGGTGCTTCCACAGTTATCCCAATTTCTGCGTGGAGTCTATGTCGTTGGTCACAAGCTAAGCAAAAAACAAAGTTCAAAACCCAAAGCGGGAACCACGAAGAACACAAACGAAACCAAAATCTTGGACCACTACGGCCCAGCAGAAGCCCGCTGGCGGTACAGCCTGTGCCAGCGTAGGACACGAAGGTTCACGAAGGAACCCAATATCAATGGGGTTCCTTCGTGATCCCTAGTGTCCTTGGTGGTTAAAGGTTTTCGAAGATTCCGGCTGCTCCCATGCCCCCGCCGACGCACATGGTTACCATGCCGTAGCGGGCGTTGCGACGTTTGAATTCGCGGATTACGGTGGCAGTGAGTTTGGCTCCAGTGCATCCCAGAGGATGGCCTAAAGCGATTGCGCCGCCGTTGGGATTTACTTTCTCGGGATCGAGTCCCGCTTCTTGGATCACTGCCAACGATTGCGCCGCGAACGCTTCGTTCAACTCGATGACGTCGATATCAGAGAGCTTCAGTCCAGCCATCTTCAATGCCTTCGGGATCGCGAAGACTGGACCGAGTCCCATCTCTTCCGGCTTATATCCGGCAGTCGCGAACGAGACGTAGCGGGCGAGCGGTGTGATGCCTAATGCTTTGGCGCGCTCCGCGGACATGACTACGGCTGCGGCGGCGCCGTCGGACATCTGCGACGAATTGCCGGCGGTTACCGTGCCTTTCATGTGGAACGCGGGCTTGAGCGACATCAAGGCTTCGAGCGATGTGTCGGCGCGCGGGCCTTCGTCGACCTTGAAGTTAATCTCTTGACGCTTGGGCTTGGAGCCGTTCGGTGTCGTGAAGCTTACGGGAACAGAAACGACTTCGTCGGCGAACTTGCCTGCCTGGATTGCTGCAATCGCTTTCTGATGGCTGCGCAACGAGAACTCATCTGCGGCTTGGCGCGTGATGCCGAAGCGTTGTCCGACGCGCTCGGCGGTGAGTCCCATCGAGAGATACGCGTCGGGATAATGATCGACGAGCCAGGGATTGGGCGAGATCTTGTGACCTCCCATCGGGATCATCGTCATCGATTCCGTTCCGCCGGCGACGATGACTTCTGCACCTCCGCTCATGATGCGTTCGGCGGCCATGGCGATCGATTGCAATCCGGAGGAGCAGAAGCGGTTGATGGTGAGCGCGGAAACTTCTACGGGCAATCCCGCGCGCAAGGATGCGATGCGAGCGACGTTCATGCCTTGCTCGGCTTCGGGCATGGCGCAGCCGAGGATGACGTCTTCAATTTCTTTGGGATCGAGTTGCGGGACGCGATCGAGTGCGCCTTTGATGGCGACAGCGGCGAGTTCATCAGGACGAGTGGCGCGGAGCGTGCCTTTGTAGGCGCGTCCTACGGGCGTGCGAACAGACGAAGCAATGATGACTTCACGCATATGAGATCTCCGTTATGAGCAGGCTGATTGATTGGATGCCTGCAGGTCTGTATCAGTTCCAATCGCGCCGATCGGGCTGCGACTCAGGGAACTACGATCACTTGGGTGGCGCGAAAAAATAGTAATCGGCTCGGTACTCACTCTTGGTTTCTGCGTCTTTGTGCGACTCATCGCAGGCGTCGTCGGTGCTGGGTTTTCCGCCGTGCGTGTGTACGCGTTGAATAGTAGTGATGTTGGTCAGCATGCCGGATTTGCCGGCGTGGCTCTCGACATTGACTAGCAGCCACGGAATGGAATCGGAATCGAGCGAGTCGATGTGGGCAACGGCTTTGCCAGTGACTTCGCTGCCATCTTTCATCTTCCACGCGGGCAGTTTCGAAGTTGGGTCCGCAGAATGATGTCCGATAACTTTGTCTTTGCGGTCGGTGAGTTCCGCGTCGGGACCTTTCAGCGTCCAGGCGAACTTTCCGTCCGCGCCTGCCTGACAGGTGTAGATCTGCGATCCCTTGGCGTGGACGAAGAACGCAACCTCTTGTCCAGCGGGAACCGCGATCGCGTCGGGAACGTCGGGAGCGGATTCCTGGCCATCTTTTTGTGAGTTGGATTGGGCGTTTGCGAGCAAGGATGAAGCGATGAGGGCAGTCACACCGATGACCGCAACCGCAGCAGCCAGCAGAGGTCGACGCATGAGGCGATTGTAGCGCAGGAGAAATGCGGGGAGTGTGACGGGGGTCGCATTCCGGTTTTGGGAAGGGTATTTACTATTTGGTAATTCGGGGTACCCCCCTCCCCCTGGGTCTATTTGAATCATGGAGTTAGGGGAAAAACTCGAAGAAATCCAAGGGCTACAATGACTTAGGGGCAAAATCTTGAGCGGCTAAGAGTTACGGGCGATTCTGATATCAAAGAGCGAAGAAACTATAGGACAGGATTAATCGGGAGGCTACTACAGTTGGAGGAGCAAGCTCTGCAGAAGAAAGCGATGATGATCTCGAACCTGGCATTCTAGAGCTGCCTGTAATTGCGGGATCTTGGCGCGCAGGTATCCAAGAAGGATGCACAAATCGCGAAAGTCTCCCTCGCGTGCTCCTCTCCGAAGAGAAGGCGACAGTCCGTTGTTCTCAACGGCATCCAGGGTCAACCTCATCCGCGGGCTCTCAGGCTCCACTAAGGCGAACGACCGCATACGTCGACGGCTCCGACATCCTAACCCGTTTTCATTGGCCCTTGTGCTCGAAAGAGCATGTAGAACTCATCCCATCTGGTTACACCAGTTGATCGCAGCTGGCCCGTCACTTGGCCCTCAATCAAGAAGGGGTTTTCAACATCCTCCAGAAATGTGGAAACTGCCAATGACCACTGCTTCACGCACATCGCCAAATTCCTGATTGGCGAATACGAATCAGATGCATGGCCCATCAGCGCGGACCGGGGCGGTCCGCGCTTTCGTTTGCGGTGAAAGTTAGCGGTTGCGCGTGTTGGCAAGCGCCCGAAGGATGATGCGGGTATTTTCAGTGATGGCACGCCGGATATACATGGTGAGGGCGAGAATAACGACAAGGAAGAAGAGATCGACGCGAAGCAACGAATGCAATAGGCCGCCCAGAGTTTCCAGTGGGAACATGTGGAGGTGCATCCAGATGAAGGCCGCGACGGCGAGAATACCAAGCACGCCGACGATGATTCGAGAGAAGCGTTCCGACCTGTCTGCGGCTGCAAGGGCCTGTTGGACGAAGGCGATTTCGGCGTTCGTATTTTCGGAGTCGGGCTGTTTGAATTCGGGGCTCATACTGGTTTCCTTTCGAGAGTGAGGTGTTTGCGAAGTGTCGCGACTCCGTAATGGAGACGCGACTTGGCGGTTCCGACTGGAATGTCGAGAATAGCTGCGGTTTCTTCTAGCGAAAGATCGTGCTGGTAGTGAAGAAGGAGGACGGCTCGGCTGGCCGGCGAGACGTGTTCGAGAAGAGAGAGGAAGGCGGCATCCGGTGGCCCGCCAAGGTCGGGATTGGGAGTGAAGGTTCCGACGGGAGAGCCGTCCAGGGGTTGCCAGCGGTGGGCGCGTTTGAAGTGGCTGATGGCGATGCGCGAGGCAATGCGGAGAGTCCAGGCAAGGAAGACAGCGGGCTCGCGCAAGAACCGGAGTTTACGGAAAATTTGGATTGAAGTCTCCTGGAGAATGTCGTCGGCGAGATCAGCGCCAGCCAAGCGAGTGATGTAGCGGCGCAGCGGCGCATGGCTGTGACGGAGGAGTTGTTCCAAGGCAGCCCGGTCACCGGCCTGGGCGAGGAGCACAAGAAGCGTTTGGTCGGACGGTGAAGGCTCCTTCGGATGCGATGGGGCGTGCATGTTTAAAAGAGGGGTTAAAGGGAGTTAGAGTTCGGTTCCTTCGAAAGAATATGCTGGGCGAGGGCAAGGTGATTCAAGCTTTAATCGGCGTAATTGTTGAAATATTCCCATATCGTTCATTGACCGTGCGAAGGGGTTTTGAGCGCGATGGTCTGGTTTCGACATTCATCTTCCCGTACTATCTGTTTGTGAGTGAATGGACAGCCAAAAAGGCCGCGGTCCTCGGCGTTGTATTCAGCGGAACATCTGGCGCCCTCCTCTTTGCAACTGCGGCTGCGATGCATTGGCAGCACGGATCAGGGAGCCAGAAGGATTGGGGGATGGTGTTTGGCGTCGCGCTTGGTGTTACATTCGCGTGTTGCAGCGTGGCTGCCCTTCTCAGCTTTTTCGTTAGTGTTTTACTCATAACCTACAAACGCTTTTTCGGATTGCGGCAAGTTTCGCCCGTCCCTCTGACGGCTGTCTCCGAACCACGCCGCCGAAGCGTACGACACCCGGCCATTATCACATTCACTGGTCTCGCATTGCTGATCGCATCTGCGAAGTTCGGGCCTGCGGCGGTGTTCTTGGTCGGCATTCCCGCGGTATTGGTCGCGTCTGCCGTCGCAGGTGGTGCGCGGTCACCAGCAAAGATTCCGCTCAGAGATGCCATCCTCTACGTCGGTATATCCGTTGCAATCGTCGTCGCAATCCTCGTGTACCCGATGTACCACCATTGAATCTGGGGTTCTGAGTGAAATGGCCTTCCATGAGAAGGCCGGTCGGAGTCAAGTCAATTCTTTTTTGGTTTTGTTGAACAAAGGTTTTCTCTCCCGCCGAGTGGCCACTGACGCCATGCTTCCATCCGCACTCTCGAGGAGCGATTTTCTTCGCTCGGTGCATGTTGGGCGTTCTCGTTTCAGCCGGTGCTGCTATCTGTTTGGCGCCCTGTGGTTCTGCTCTTTTCGAGTGGAACCCGGGCCAGGCCATTGACGCAGTCACCGGCCGCGTTCTGCTCCATCGCCATTTCATCGTCGATGACAAAGGGCAGGAACGGATGATGATCGAACTGCGGCTGACGCGGAAGTAATTCCCCAGGCTATCTTCTCAGTTGCGATGAAATCGCCCTGGCGCGCATTGACCGTGGACGCGCCCCGATTCCTCGACTGGAAACCTGGGGATTGTCCCCATGTTTTTCCCCGGACGGGACACCCAGGCGCTTCCGGAATTAGGGATTCTCCTAGTTGTGCCCGACACCCGGTCGAGCCTAGCCTTTTCAAACCAGCGTGGTCAGCGTCCCCTCTTTCTTTTTAGCCGAGGACGCTTTTGCCTTTCACAGAGGAGGCTCGATGAAAACGAAAAATACAGTCCTTGTACTGGTACTGGGTTTTGCCGGGTCGGTCGCATGCCTTGCGAAGGACGCCAATCTAGGCACTTGGAAGCTGAACGAAGCCAACTCCAGGTCGAGTCCAGGAGCGCCCAAGAACCTCACAGTTGTCTACAAAGCATCGAGAGGCGACATGAACGTCATTGTTGACGGTACGGACGCCGATGGAAAGCCGACCCACAATGAATGGAGCGGCAAGTTTGATGGCAAAGACTATCCGGTCACCGGCGATTCGACTTCAGACATCCGAGCCTACAAGAAGATGGACAATTCTAACAACTGCGCCAAGCTGAACTTCTGCACCCTCGAACTAACCGCCAAGAAAGATGGAAAGGTTACGATGAGCGGATACATTGTCGTTTCCCCGGACGGCAAGAGTCGTACAGTCACCGTGAGTGGGACCGATCCGAATGGCAACAAAATTGACACGACTGCGGTGTACGACAAGCAGTAGCGATGTGGGCCTGTTCTTCAAAGAATCGTCGACGCCTTAGCGGTCGGGTCGCATTATTTCCGCACTGGCGGTGCGAATCCCGTTTTGGAGGCCAGGAGAGAAGAATCTCCGGATGAAATGAGTGTGATCGCCAGGCGCCAGTTTAGAGACTTGCCACCTGGTAGAGGTAAAGATGTCGGGGACAACATCCTCAAATCGTCTCGCGCATGACGGTCCGGCGGGCCTGGTTGTGTATCTGGTCGCCCTGCCTCTTTGCCTGGGGATCGCCCTGGGTTCGGGAGCACCGCTATTCGGCGGCATCGTTTCGGGCATCGTGGGCGGCGTGGTGGTCGGCCTGCTCTCCGGTTCGCAGGTGAGCGTCAGCGGACCGGCAGCTGGCCTTGCTGTGATCTGCTTCGCGGCGATTCAGAAAATCGGAACCTACGAGGGCTTCCTGCTCACCGTCGTATTGTCCGGAGTCTTCCAACTGGCGTTCAGCGTCATGCGCCTGGGGGCGATCGCGGACTATGTGCCGAACTCCGTAATCAAGGGCATGCTCGCGGGAATCGGGCTTCTCATCATCCTCAAGCAGATTCCTCATGCGCTCGGCCGGGACAACGACTTCATGGGCGATTTCAAGTTCCTCGAGGCTGGCGGAAATACCATGCTCAGCGACATTGCCTCGGCTGTCGCAGGCGCGACTGCAGGCCCCACCATCATTTTCTTTCTAAGCCTCTTCCTCATGCTTGCATGGGACAAGGCAGGCAAACGCTCCCGTGTGTTTGAACTCGTGCCCGGGCCGCTGGCTGTAGTTGCGATGGGCATCGGGGTCAACCAGTTATTCGCCAGTGTCGCGCCAGCGCTCCACGTTGCCGACGTGAAGCACCTCGTCAACCTGCCGGTGCCGGAGAGTGTAAACGCCTTCTTCCATCAATTCGCGCTTCCGGATTTCGCGGTCATCTCCAATAAAGTCGTCTGGACTACGGCCCTCACGATCGCCGTTGTCGGCAGTCTGGAGACCCTGCTTTCCCTCGAGGCCGCCGACCGACTGGATCCTTATAAGAGGATATCGTCCTCGAATCGCGAATTGCGTGCCCAGGGGATCGGCAACATCGTGTCGGGTCTAATCGGGGGAATCCCCGTTACATCCGTTGTCGTGCGCACCGCCGCCAATGTCGAAGCGGGCGGACGCACCCGTCTCAGTACCGTCATCCATGGGGTGCTTCTCCTTGCTTCGGTGATCCTGCTTCCGGGTGTGTTGCGCATGACGCCCCTGGCGAGCCTCGCCACCATCCTGATCATGGTGGGATACAAGTTGACCAAGCCCTCTCTCTACCGCGCGGTCTTCCGCCAAGGCTGGGACCAGTTCATCCCGTTTGTCGTCACCACCGTCGCGGTCGTGTTTCTCGACCTGCTGACTGGCGTGCTGGTGGGACTGGCCTTTGGAGTGTTCTTTGTCATCCGCACCAATCACCACGATGCCATTACCGTAGTGAACCGCGACGCGAATTACTTGTTCCGCTTCACCAAGGACGCCAGTTTCGTCAACAAGAACGAGTTCCGAAGGAAGCTGCGCCAGTTGCCCGAAGGTTCGAAACTCCTGGTTGACGGAACCCGCGCTCTCTTCATCGACCACGACATTCTGGAGATCCTCGACGACTTCCGGCAAATGGCGCGGCACAAAAATATCGAGATCGAGGTCAAACATTGGGAGAGCTACCAACCGTCGAGGTAAGCACGCCATGAAACCTTACGAACGATTATTGCTGGCCAACACAGCCTGGGCTCAGGAGAAGCTCAAGATCCATCCCGATTTCTTCGCCAAGCAGGTGGAGACGCAGACCCCCACGTTTCTGTGGCTGGGGTGTGCAGATTCCCGCGTCCCAGCTGAAGAAATCACTGGCACCGAGCCCGGCGAACTATTCGTACACCGCAACATCGCCAACATGGTGGTGCACACCGATTTCAACATGCTCAGCGTCCTCCAGTACAGCATCGAGGTCCTCAAAGTCGAGCACGTCATTCTATGCGGGCACTACAACTGCGGCGGCATCAAGAACGCCATGACGCATTCCGATCTCGGCCTGATCAACAAGTGGCTGCGCCACATCAAAGATGTCTACCGCCTCCACAAAGACCACATCGACTCGATCGCCGACCAACAAGCCCGCTGGGACCGCCTCGTGGAGCTCAACGTGACTGAGCAGGTGCAGAACCTGGCGAAGACGTCGATCGTGCAGCGCGCCTGGCACCGCGAACAGCGTCCCGTTCTGCACGGCTGGGTCTACGACCTGCGAACCGGCCTTTTGAAGGAGCTTGCCATGATGCCCCCCGGCTCCAAAATCGACGACATTTACACCTTTCAATGGGACGAAACATAGCGGTGAGGTCGTAGAAGCGAGCCTGCCAGAAAAGGCGGGGGCTTCAGATCAATTCAGGGGGCTTCAGTTTTCCTCCATGGACATTCCTGGAAGCCGGAGACATGATCCACCCACTCGCGGATTTTGCCAATCTGCTGGACGAGCCGAGTTGGAGGCCGCGAGCGGAATCGCAAATAAATTTCGCATCATCGAAGGAGACGCCCATGCACTCCAGATTAGCGGTCTGTGTACTATTCATCGCCGGCTGTGGCTTGTTGGCGATCCCCGCTCGACCTGCCGCGCAGTCCAATCAAGTTCACCGCGCCATCGTAACGTTCGCGCCCGAACCAACGAGCCGCACGCTCGCACTGATTTCATTCAATGGCTCGGGTAGCGCAGCCAGTTGCACACTGCAAGGAAGACCCTGCAGCCCCCAACATTCCACCTGCTGCCCGGGATTGAAGTGCGTGTTTCGAGGAGGATCGACGAGGGTTGGTTATCAGTGCACGTTTGGATCCGCTGCAAACGCCTCTACAAGCTCATTTCAGGAGAAGCTGAGCGGCAGCAAACTTGATCAAGATGGTCTCTGAGGTTTCTTTGCTAGCTGTCTCCGCCCTGGACATCGTCATACGCTCATCGAGTCGATGAGCGAGGTTGCGCTTCGACTTTATCCGGGTGCAAGAGTTCCGAATCAATGAGCGTCACGATCTGGTCCCAGATGCGCGGGTCGTTCTCGATCTGGTGGTGGGGTTTATTGAAAACTCGGGAGAACCAGCCATAGTTGTCGCACTGGATTTCTTCGGGTTTGTAAGTCATGTGAAGATTGTCGAGGATGGTTGTTCGTTCGGCGTTCTCGGCGACAATCAGCGGCCGTCCTGGTGTTAAACCTCTCCTCTGGTAGAAATTCACCGCCCGTGAAACGTTTGCAGGCACGGTGCGATCGTTCTGTCCCATTTTGTGAACGCTGTCGATCTGAATGGTCAGAGCCACGGGAATCGAATGCCGTTCCAGCTCTCTGGCGAACTCCAGCACTTGCGCTGCCCCCCAACTGTGCCCGTAAAGAATGATCTTCACTGGGTCTTTTTCAGCGGAGGACTGAGCGCCATTCTTATCTGGATCGATTCCGCCACGAATGAGTTCGAAGGCTTCTTTGGTTTCGTGATTTCCAAAAGCTGCGGCCTGAACCGCCGGGCCATACCGGATGCGGAGATAGTTCGCAAATACAACTTCGGGGTGCTTCACATCGCTTCGTTTCGTGTAGCCACCGAGGAATCCGATCACGAACGCTCGCTGGGTGGGTCGATTCGCCACAGGCACGGGCGTTCTTGAACATACAAGGCGAAGGGCTTCCTTGGTCGCCGGGTGTGTGGATGGATCGATGCAAGGATCAGCGATCTCCGAAGCGCTGCTGGATGGCGAAACCGGCGCTTGAGCAAGTGCGATTCGAGCTCCACTGCCGCAGGCCAATCCCAAGAGCAGCAAAACCATCACGTACGATTTGCTGTGCCTGACTCGGAGAAGGGCCGGAGAGTCGTATTGATCGCGAAGTTGGTTCAAATATCGTCTCATGCAAACCGCAATTCAAAGAGCCCTGCCCGGGTGGAGCGCTGCTATTCCGTGCAGTAGCGCGGTTGCCCCAGGCTTTTGATCGCGCTGAAATGGCCAACACAAGGGGCTCCGTCACTTCGCAAAAAAAACGCAAGGACGCGGCTCCCAATGTACTGGAACGAGAAAAGAAAACAAAGGCTGGGCCACCGGCCGGATAGGCGCCTACCCTCCGAGTTTCTGATAATTCGAATTGGTAGTGGTCACGACGAGCTGCTTGGCGGTTGCGGTCAAAACTGTTTGCCCAGCGTAGTTGGTTCCGTCGGGGAGGCTCGCCATCTGCACCTGCAGGGTGACTGCGTCTTTCTCTTGATCCATGTAGGTGTTGACGCTCAAAGACACAATGGTCTTTCGTTCGGGGTCGAAGGAAAGCGTCATCTGATCGCCCGGCTGAGCATAGTCGCGGAAGATAAAATTCAGGATGCCGCCAGCGGGATTCACGGAAAGTTTGCCTGCGGCGTAGGCGAGCTGCATTTTCTCGGGGTCGGGCGGCACGTACATGGCGAGGAGACCCTTCACGTCGCCCATGTAGTCCTGCATCTCTCCTTTCTTTTTGGCGATCATTCTTTGCTTGAGCCTGCCGCCGCTCGGTGGTTCGGGCGGAGGACCGATGGCAGTTTTGAGAACCTGGCCGTTGGAACCGTACTGGCACATGTTTTGGGTGGGAGGCTTGGCGTCTCCCTTGAGAGTGAGTTGCGTGGTTTCAGTCCAGCGATATTGATGCAGCCTTTGCTGATTTTGTGCGGCAGCCTGCTTTACGGCGGCGATCTTCTGCTGCAACTCCGCATTCTGCGCGATCAACGGTAAAGTACCCGCAAGCACTAGGGCACCGATCATCATCCAGCGTTTGCGGAGGCACAAAAGGAAATCGGCGCCAGACTGCATTTCTCGTTTGCCAGCTACTCTCGCGTGCATAAATTCTCCTGGGTTGATGTCTGTCCGACGAATCCGCAGTTGTAGTCGCCGCCGAGCGGCTGACGGCTATTGGATCCGCATTCCCAACGGAGTCTAGAAGCACCCAGGCAACGGTGTAACTGTTAGAAGTGACAGCCCGACTGCGAGGTCCCTTTCACCAGCACAACTCCACGTAAGTAACTCGGTCGGCAGATTAGAAGCAGGCTGCAAATTATTGAAAGGACCGAGAACAAGCCGCGAAGGACGTGTCCCGTTTTGAAGGTGCGAGCGAGAACGCATATAGCCACGATCTGTGTAATAAAAATAGCAGCTAGACCGAAAATCGCTAATCCTTCAGCAGCGGACTTGTTGCGGGTCTGATCATGATCAAGCTGTTTCCCGAGCGCAAGCAGAGGTATCCGTATACGGTTCGACGGATTGAGTACTGACCTGAGAGTCCTCCTGAAGTCAAAATCCCCGCCCGATCGCGGAAACTGCGCGCGATAAGGACGGGGCACCCTTCCCAATTCCAGTTTTATTTCTTCGGCCGCGACTCCGGGGGAACCAGGCCCGACAGGCGGTAGTAGACAACGAGCTGGCCATAGTGTTCGCCGCTGTGCTCGACCAAACCATAGGCGATGTCGAGAACGCGAGCTTCCTGATGCGCATAGGGAACCGTAGAGTTAATTCCCTTTTCACCCTTTGATTGAATCGCTGCCGCGCCATCGGCGACGGATTTCTTTAGGAATGCGACAATGTCTGCCTTCGTTTTGTAATTCTCGCGCTTCGGATCTTCTCCCGCAGGAGGCTCTTTCCCCATCGCGGGATTGGTGAAGAAATAATTCGCGCCGGCAGCGTGCAGCAATTGCTCGGCAAAGCTGCGTTGCGCGGGGGTGGGCTTGAAATCATATTTGTCCTCCGGGAAATCTTCGGCCATTGCTACAAGTTTGCCGCCAATCTCGTTCCAGGAATCGAGCACGACCTTTAATTCCGGGTCGGCGGGTTTAACGGCAGCGTCTTTCTTCATGGCGTCTTGCGCATGAGCGGGCAACGCGAACGCCGCCGCGAGCAGGGCGATAGCGAGAAACAGACGTCTCTTCATTGTGTTCTCCACGATTGAATTTCGCGAACGTTGAACGCGGTCATTTTATTCGACAGGGATTTGGAAGGAAAGCCATCTGGTTACGAAGAAAGTCGAAATCTTCCCCACAGAGAACACAGTGGAGCACTGAAGGAACGCCGTTCGGACCCGTCTGCCTACACGCCGTTTGGGCGCTGGCGGATCAACGACAGAAACTCAGAGCGCTTTTCTTCCTCGTTGCGGAACACGCCAAACATTGCAGATGTAACGGCGGCGGAATGCTGCTTTTCCACTCCGCGCATCATCATGCAGAGATGGCGGGCTTCAATTACCACGCCCACTCCCTGTGGCTCAATGACTTTCTGGATGGTCTCGGCAAGCTGCGTGGTCAGTCGCTCCTTCTTCCGGACGTGACGATGGCGCCATGATTTCCGATTAGAGTGTGCTGCTCATTTGGCAGCGGCAGGTTACCTACGATCGCGAAATTAGGTTCCATGCGGCGCAATTCATACAACCTACTGATGATTGGCGTAACATCCTTCCGTGAGAAGGCCGGTCGGAGTCAAGTCGATTCGTTTTGTTTTTTGTTGGTCACGTTGTTTCTT
Organism: uncultured Acidobacteriaceae bacterium; assembly: GCA_963722365.1. GTDB lineage: Bacteria > Acidobacteriota > Terriglobia > Terriglobales > Acidobacteriaceae > Sulfotelmatobacter. Next base: position 428,885 of record CAVRLM010000005.1, on the reverse strand, counting down.
CCAAGCCACAGCCGCCTCTGTCGCCACCCTTCCATCCGCACTCTTGGATGAGCGATTTTGGTTTCGCTCCGCTCTTGGCACTGACTTCAAGAAGCCACAGGCAAGAGCCACAGCGCGTTGCTGCGGCTCGCCTGAGATGTGCTCAACGCCTCGGATCAGTCAACCGAAATGCGTTCTCCCGTGACGTTGCCGGTCACCTCATTGACGAAGTTGCCGGACGGGTCATAGAAATCCGAGGTGAAGGAACCGCTGTGCGTATTGCCGTCTTGACCCACAGTGACCGTTTCACTGAGGTGGATGGTTCCCAGGAAGTTTCCGTTCGTGTCGTAGCTCCACACGCGGTGAGCGAGCTTGAAAGCCCCGTGTGGAGCTCGCTTCCACACTCCCAGGCAGACGTCCCCCCCTCTCGGATCAATATTCGGGTTGTGAACCTCGGTCCCCCCAGCATTCCAGAGCTGGTACGCTTCTTGGATGGTTTGATCGCCGACCGTGAACTCGATGTGCCAAAGGCCGACCATGGATTTGCCGGCGTGGTCTCCGGCAGAAGCGGAGTTCGGTTGGATCGAACGGGATTGACTATGAACGGAAGCGGCCGCCGCTGCCATCGCGGATAGGGAATCGCCGCACGACGCTAACGCGCTGGCGCTGAGTCCCGCTGCTACGACCATGCAGGCAGCAAACCTGACGACGAGAGTGAAGAGGTTCTGTGTACGAAGAGTTTTCATAGGATCTCCTTTAGTTGACTGTTTGGGTTAATTAGTCCGCAGCAATTTCTGTGCTAGACAATCCTGGCGTTGTCGATCACAGTGCCGTCCGGTGGACCGCCACTATTCCCCTCTGCACGAAACCTTCTCGAAATTGTCATAACGGTCTCCTTGGAGTTTTGCTCAAAGCGTTCGACGGACATTTTTCGAACAGCCGGCATCCTGTAGCAGCTAACAAAAAATGACAAGGAAGGTCAGGTGAAGATTGAGTGAAGAAATGTGAAGCCGTAACTGCCATAATTTCGAGGAGTTAGCGTCGCAGCTGCGTCCAGTGCTATAGTTTCTGCCTTAGCTGTCCGAGGCAATGCCGGAGTCGCAGTACAAATTCGGTGAGTTTGAACTTGATTGCGCGATGTTCGAGTTGCGCCGCCGGGGACGAAGGCAGAAAATCGAGCGCGTTCGGCTAGAGCGAATTCCCACTGAGTTGCTCATCCTCCTAGCGGAGCAACAAGGAAAGGTAGTGAGTCGCCGCGAGATCGTAGAGCGGCTGTGGGGCAAGGACGTCTTTGTCGACACCGACCACGGTATTAACACAGCGATTCGAAAAATCCGTCAAGCGCTGCGGGACGATCCGGATCGGCCCCGATACATCCAAACGGTACCGGGGAAGGGATATCGTTTCTTAATATCCACTAATGATAGCCAAAGCCCACCGCTTGCGCCCGCACTAGAATCGCTTTCCATACAGAATCAACCACTTCAAACGCCAAAAAAGACCATCGTCAGGGCCGCGCCAGCCCGCCTCGACAGGATCAAGCTGACTTTTGGTGCGATCACGGTTAGCCTAGCCACCATCCTGTTGGTTCTTGGCGTTCCTTTCCTCCGTCATCGCTTTTTCTCACAATCCCGCCCACAAATCCATTCTCTCGCGGTGCTCCCGTTGGTTAATCTTTCAGGTGACGAATCGGAGAACTACTTCGCCGATGGGATGACTGATGAAGTTATCACCATGCTGGCCAAGAACACTTCATTGCAGGTGATTTCACGAACTTCCACGGTGAAGTACAGAAATCCGAATCAGACCACTCGCGACATCGCGCGAGAACTCGGGGTCGATGGCCTACTCGAAGGGTCCATTGAACGATCTGCCGATCATGTTCATATGACTGTGCAATTAATCTATGCCCCTACCGATTCACATATTTGGGCCGAGAGCTACGATCGCCCCGCGACAAATGCGATGGCGCTCCCGGTAGAAATTTCCGAAGCAATCGCAAAGAAAACGAACAATTCGTTGACCCCACCGGCGAAGCCGTTCCACGTCGTGAATCCCGACGCATACGATCTCTTTCTCAAAGGACAATACTTGTGGTTCGCTCACAACACGGATAAGGCAGAAGAATTGTTCCGTGAGGCCATAAGAATTCAGCCGGACTTCGCAGCACCGTGGGCAGGCCTTGCGGAATGTTACGGCGCGAGGTTGATGTCCGGCGTGGTTCCTTTTAAGGAGGTGCAGAAGGAACTCGAAGCCGATACGCGGAAGGCGGTCGAACTCGATGATTCTTCCCCAGAAGCCCACAACGTTATGACCGGATGGTACCTATTATTCAAATGGGACTTCGAGGCTGCGGATACAGAGTCTCGGCGATCTGTCACTCTCAATCCCAGCTTCGCTGAGGGGTATCACATGAGAGCCTATGTGCTGTTAGCGCTTAATCGTCGAGAAGAAGCGATTAAGGCACAGCAACGGGCCACTGAACTCGACCCTTTCGGTAGGCCCGGGGCTTGGGGTTACGTGAACATTTTAAGTCATCGGTTCGACGCTGCCATTGCCGATCTACGGCTTCGCGAGCAGGCTGAGCCAAAAGATTCGGCAGTTCTTCGTGAGCTTTCCGAGGCCTATGCTTTCACAGCTAAATGGTCAGACTCCACACGGACGTTGGCGGAGGCCTTTCGGATCGAGCATGAGCCTGCACTCGCGACCCAAATTGAGCAAGTTTACCGGAGCGGGGGATATCCCGCCGTCTCGAAGTGGAAAGCCGATCTAGACAAGGAAAAAGCGCGCAAACATTATCTCTCTCCGTACTGGCTCGCGTATGACACGGCCCACCTGAACCTGCGAGAAGCAACATTACGTTATCTCGAAGACGCATTTGACCAACACTGCCCACGTCTAATTTTCTTACAAAATGAGCCAGTCTTCGATTTTCTACATTCGGAGCCGCGCTACCAGGCGCTAGTAAAGAGAGTAGGTTTGCCAACCCTGCGATGAAGCGTGCGTCTTCGATCACTACTTGTGGAAACATCATCTTCTCTCGTTCTTCGAAATTAAACCGTTAAGAGTTCAGGCGGAAACCGGGGGACAGACGGGACGTACCCCAGTTAAACTCATCAGATTCTGGAGTCGGCAAACGAGTCGAGGAAGACTGCGGACACGCGGCCCCCCATTCCTTTTCCACAACCATCCACAAGAAAAATTCAATTCGTATGACGAACGACCTTTACTGAGGATTTCAGAAGGAGCAAGCTCGATATATGCACGAGGCCTCTCCTCTCCAGGTTTCCACGACCCATACCGCTAACGACCTTCAGCCTGACGCTAAGTCCTTATTTCGGAATATTTTAGCTGCAAGTCCTTACGGCTCAAGATTTTACGAGGATCCAGGGCGATCCCCACGATGCAAGTTGTTAGGAATCAATATTTTAGCGACTCGCACAGAAAAAATATGGCGAGGTCTCCGCCTCGTACGCATTCAGTCCGATCCTTCTTACAGGGACATTTTCGCGTTCAAGTACCATGGAGAGCTCGACCAACTTCATACCGTCGGAGTGGTGTCCCAATGCTCCACAAGCACGTGTTTCAATCTCTAAAGCAATTGGCATTCATGGCTCTCCTGCTGGCCGCCGCTCTTCCCGCACTTGCCGCAAAGTCCGACAAGCCCCAATTCGGGCCCAACGTCCTGATCTTCGATCCCACGATGTCGGCGCAGGCGATTCAAAAACAAATCAACGCTATCTACGCCACGCAAGAGCATAACGAATTCGGATCGCAGCGCAACGCGCTCTTTTTCCTGCCCGGCAACTATTCGGTCGATGTGCCCGTTGGCTTCTATACCGAGGTGATCGGCCTCGGCGCTTCGCCCGACGCCACGCGCATCACCGGCAACGTGCATGCCGACGCCAACCACGAGCACAACAATGCGACCACAACTTTCTGGAGAGCCGCAGCGGGATTCTCCGTCGCTCCAACGGGAGGCACGATGCAGTGGGCCGTCTCGCAGGCCGTGTCGCTCCGTCGTATGCATGTTCGCGGAGACCTGGTGCTGCACCAGCATCGCGGCTGGGCCAGCGGCGGCTGGATGTCCGATTCACTGGTGGACGGCAATGTCGATTCCGGCAGCCAGCAGCAATGGATCTCGCGCAACTGCGATTGGAAAAGCTGGACCGGCTCGAACTGGAACATGGTATTTGTCGGCGTGACCCATCCGCCCGACGGGACATGGCCCGACCCGCCCTACACCAAGGTTGCGCAGACACCAGTCGTGCGCGAGAAACCGTACTTGCAGGTGAATGCCGCCGGCGAGTTCAGCGTGCGGGTTCCCGCGCTGCACACCGACTCTGTCGGGATCACCTGGCGTGGAGGAGAAACGGCCGGAGAGACCATTCCGATCGCGCAGTTTTATATCGCACGCCCCGATGTCGATACCGCCGACACGATCAACGCGCAGCTTTCTCAGGGCAAGAATCTGATTCTCACACCCGGCATCTACGACCTGTCTGCTGCCATTCGCGTCATGCGCCCGAACACGGTTGTGTTGGGCTTGGGTTTTGCAACGCTCCGTCCGGTGCAAGGCACTGCGGCCATGACGACAGCCGACGTCGACGGGATCGATATCGCCGGCGTGCTTTTTGATGCCGGCCCCACCGAGTCTCCCGTGCTGTTAGAGGTAGGACCCGATAAAAGCAACGCTCGTCATGCGAAGAACCCGATCATTCTCCACGATGTTTTCTTCCGCGTGGGGGGCGCCGCCGTAGGGCGCACCAAGGTGAATCTCACCATCAACAGCAACGATACTTTGGTCGACCACACCTGGATCTGGCGAGCCGATCACGGCGATGGAGTCGGCTGGGATCTGAACACCAGCCAGAACGGTCTGGTCGTCAATGGCAACGACGTGACCATCTACGGCCTGTTTGTGGAGCATCACCAGCAATTCCAGGTGCTGTGGAAGGGCAACGGTGGTCGAACCTATTTCTACCAATCCGAAATTCCCTACGATCCTCCCACGCAAGCAAGCTACACCAGCGCGCCCGGCGTGAACGGATGGGCCTCATATAAAGTCGCCGATGGAGTCTCGACTCATGAGGCGTGGGGGCTGGGCATCTACAGCGTGTTCATCTATCCGGATGTAATTCTGACCCGCGCCATCGAGGTGCCCAAGACTCCCCAGATCCGCTTCCATGACATGATCACAGTGGCCCTGGGCGATCACGGCGCCATCACCCACGTGATCAACGACACCGGCGAGGCTACGGCGATGAAGCCCCGCGTCACGCCGAAAGTCACAGAGTTCCCCTGAGATGCGCCACGAACGCAGGTCCTTGCTTGCGCGGTGAACTCGTTAAGCGTCAATATAAGGGCCCTATTACAGTTGACAGGTCTCAGAGTCTCCAAGGGTCAGTAGCATTTGTTGCTGAAACGTAGCCCGTTTGCCGCGCAGCTTACGAATCGCCTGTTTTAGAGACGGCATCTTTTGAGAGCAAATCGGTCTAATTCCCGCTACATCAGGCGGACCCAAGGAGGACTGTCATGGGATTTCTCGCATGGATCATTGTTGGACTGATTGCAGGATGGCTTGCCGGACAAGTGATGAAGGGCGGTGGTTACGGCACGCTGGTAGACATCATTCTCGGCATCCTCGGCGGCATCGTGGGGGGCTGGATATTCGGACTCTTGGGAATCTGGCCGGGCGGAGGCATGATCGGCTCGATTATTGTGGCGTTTGTTGGAGCTGTAGTTCTGGTCGGGATTACCCGCCTGTTGAAGAAGGCCTGATCGCACACCGAAGCACGGCGGTTGCAGTGTCGCGCGGTAGCGCCCCGTGTCCTGGGGCGAAAGTGTTGTATGCGCAGAATTTTCTTTCAGGGATTGTCCTTACTGCAATAGCGCAGAAGTGTATCGCTCGCACCGCAAGACTTGGGGAGACTTGGCGTTTTTTCTCTGTCTGCTGGAGGTGGCGAGATGCCATGGCTGTATGCGCCGGCACCTGCGCCCGGTGTTTCTGCCTGCTCCGAAATACACTCCTGCGATAGATAAAGCGAAGGAGACAAGACGATCCCAATCCGCGTCGACGACGACACCTGGAAGCGCTCCGCATAACCGTATCGAGAGCCAGGGCGTCTGGAGCCCCGCCCGCCGCAACTGAGGTTCGGCGGGTTTTGGACAGACGGCCGACGAGCACCTGCCCCGCGGTTGCTGTAAAATCAAGGAATGGCTGGGGAGAGGTTCATCCAACTTGCCGCGATGCTCGCGCTCGTGATTTTGAGTGTCGCTTGGTCGGTGCCGGCTAGCGCCAAGTCGCCGCGTGGAACAGCACAAAGCCAGGACGTGCGGAAGGCGCAGAAGAAGCAGGCGAAGGCGCAGAAGAAATACGCGAAGTCGCAACGGAAGGCGGAACGGAAGATGTTGAAGACGGAGCGGAAGAACACCCATTATCCGTCAAGCCGATTCTGATTGTTTGTCGTTGCGTCAGGGGCCAATCTCGCTCCGTAAGTGAGTTGTAACGGTACGGCTGAAGGCCGTAACCTTCCCGAACACTTCGCAACGCAAACCCAACTCAATCCCAACTCAATCCCAACTAAGCCCAAAGCCAACCGCCGTGAGCGGCCGCTCTTGTTCCGTGGCTAGGCGTCGGAATGGTGAGGAAAGCGGCCAGTGATCTTGCGGACGAAGCCGTGGAACCGGTGGATTCCAGCGGCGCCGGGCAGGAACATAAAGGGACATTCTCCAGGAACGACCTGCATGCCCCTCTCGCGGCAGAAGGCAACGGCTTTTGGGCTGACAGCACCTTTGCCAGCAGCACGATACATCCAGACGCGATGGATTCCGGCTTCGGCACAATCTGCGACAACCTTTTCGGTCTGGCCGGGAGAAGTCATGAGGATTACCGTGTCCACGCGGGGCTCGATATCTTGCAGGCGAGCGAAGCAGCGGTGTCCGAGGACGTTAGGAGTATTGGGATTCACCGGGACCATATCGTAGCCGCGGCGGCAAAGTTCTTCGAAAAGCGAGACGCTGAAGCTGCGGGGCTCACGGGATATCCCCACCATCGCAATGCGTTTCTGGGAGAGGAAGTCGTCGATTATTTCGAGAGAGACATCGCGGGCCATGTTCCCTCCTGATTGGGTAGAGTTCCTCGGCAATAGACTAGACCATCCGTCACAGGCTCGCGGTGACGTGGATCACAGTAGAGTGGGCCAGGATGTCAAGATGAAGGTTTCTGCACACTCGCGTCAGAGGCGGCAGGAAATTTCATCTCCAATAGGCTGGGGCCTTGCAGCTTTGCCTTGCTGGGGGCACAATCTTAAAGTCCAAGTTTGACGCCCCATCTGGCTGGAGTGGAGCCCCCGTAACGCCACTCGGGAGAAAGTCCAAAATGAAAAAGCATCTGTTGATGTTACTTTTCTTATCAATCGCGCTCGCGCTTCCGGGGTTGGCGCAGCAAACCGATTCCAGTTCGAGTGCACCGTCTTCAACACCGCAAAGCGCCAGCGAACGGCCGCCGATTCCGGCAGACAAACCCGAGAATTTCTGGGACGGCGACGATCCCAACTTCGTGAACCTGGTTACACATCCGTTTGCCAACAAGAAGTATGTTCAACGGCAAGTAGGACCGATCCGCGATCGTCTCAACGAACTGGATCAATTGACTTCGGAAAACAGCAAGATGATCAAGGACGTGGACGCGCGGGCGACGCAGGGGATTCAGTTGGCGTCGGAAAAAACCAGCCTCGCGGATCAGCACGCGACCGATGCCAGCAACAAAGCTCAACTAGCACAGACGGCCGCGACCCAGGCATCCACCAACGTATCGACTGCCGAGCAAATGGTGGGAGGCGTGGATCAATACAAAGGAACGGGGCAAACCGAGATTCGCTTTCGCCCCGGCCAGACTGTTCTGAGCAAGGACGCCAAAAATGCCCTGGACGAGATGGCGACGCCATTGAAAGATCAGCGCAGCTACATTATTGAGGTTCGCGGATTCTCGTCTGGTCACGGTCAAGCCGCGATTGCCAGTTCGCAAAAAATGGCCGATTCGGTCGTGCGTTACCTGGTCTTAACGCATCAGATTCCGGTGTATCGGATCTATGTGATGAGCATGGGAGACGCCCAGGTGGCGGGCGCGGACGGAACGGCGGCGAAGCATACAAGCGGGGGACGAGTGGAAGTCAACCTGATGAAGAACGATCTGGCTGCTTCCGCGCAACGCTGAGGCATGCATTTTCACGAAGGGCGAGTCGACCGCGACTTGCCCTTTTTGTTTTTGTGGGATCTATATACGAAGTGTCCGATGCATTGTGTCATTCCTCCGGGACTCGTTCCTTCACTACTCCGCTCAACCATGCGCTAAAACTCTGAGCTAAATTTCTTCGTCGCTCAACGGCTTGAAAGCGATTCTGACTGCACTTCTGGTCGAGGTGAGGTAACTAGGACGGGAGTGACCATTCGTAATTTGAAAAAGAACTCCACTGCCAGCAGAATCAATGAGCCCACCACTTCAAAGACCAGCAGTCGCAGTTTCCGTCGAGGAGTTGCGTTGCTGAACAAACTTCATTCTGGCCGGATGGAACGTGAGGAATTATGTCTCGCGCAAAGGCAAGAATACTCTGCATTGACGATCACTGGAACGGCCTGATGGGGCGCAAGCTTCTTCTGGAAAAGAGCGGATATGAAGTTCTGGAAGCGAGCGGTGGGGACGAAGGACTGAAGTTATTCCGCTCGCACGCCGTGGATGCGGTCGTAGTCGACTACCAAATGCCGGGGATGAACGGCGACGTGGTGGCGGCGAAGATGAAGCGGATCAACGCCCGGGTGCCGATCATGATGCTCTCGGCCTACGGCCCTCTACCGAAGAACAAGCTGAGATCAGTGGACTCCTTTGTCGTCAAATCGCAAGCGCCAACGATTATGTTATCGACGTTGCAAAATTTGCTGAACCATGGACACAAAGCATTCTTCTACCGTTGGCTCGACCACTGGAGAAGCCGAAATCAGGGGGTGTCGCATTGAGGTTTCTAAAGCAGCTTTTTGGACGAGGATGCACCCACCGCTTCTCTTGGCCACGCATGGGAGAGGATGGCCGGCACTACCAGCGGTGCCTGGGTTGTGGCAGAGCGTATGAATATGACTGGACGGCGATGCAGCGGACCAATCGATTGTTGGCAGCCTTGTCCCCGATGAAATAGTTGATTTGACTATGAACAATTCTCCTCGAATGCGGTCGGGAACACGGGCCCCGCGCGTCAATCTGCAGGGAAGAGTTTCCGTCTTCGTTCGCCTGGAAAATGGCCGACAGCTCATTGGCAAGCTGCACCAGCTCTCGGTAACGGGAGGGGTGCTGCAAATCTCGACGTACCTGGAAGAACGATCGAAGGTTGGGTTGACGATTCCGATTGGGGCCAGCATGGTGCGCCCCGACGCCGAGATGCTGTTTCCCATGTGGGGTGCGCATGGGTACCTGCAGCCGTTCCGGCTCATCCGTCTCTGGGCGGAGGAACGTCATCTGTTGGACGAGGAGATCTCGGAACGGCTCAAACAAACCGTGGCGGGTTCTGGGTTCCGCACCCGCGGGTTCTACCTGGAATCCTTCTAAGCCGCACTCTGCCGGCGAATCTTGTGCTCACTCATCATTTCGTCCTTTCCTTCCCGCCGGAAGAGGTGGACACTAGCCCCAACTCTGCCGGGCTGTCCCAGCGTGTTGACACCGCATAGGGCATGGCCCATTTCAGGAATCGCCGAGAAGTTGTGATTTTGGTCACAGACTGAAATTGTGCCTCTCGGTCATGATTCCAAGCACTGGCGCGCGGTCTTCCCCCCAGGTAGCCCGGGCCAGGATTGTCGAACATAGGATCAGGTTTCGACAGGGCGTCGTCTCCGTACGGGAGAAGACGTCGCTGCAAATGGCTGACCTTCGCAGAAAGTATTCCAACATGCGCAGGTGGGCTCGACCACAGGGATTTTCATGAAAAGAGGTTGGCTATGAGTTCTGCCGATCGACGGAACACCAAAGGACTGTCCACGTACTGGTTGCACAACATTCTGCGCCAGTACGGACTTGCGCTGATCGCCGTGGCGGCGGCGTTGACGTTAAGAGAGGGTCTGATCCACTTTTTCGGCTTTCCCGATTCCTTTGTTGTCTTTGATCCAGCGATTCTGATTGTCGCTTTGCTCGCGGGGTTCGGGCCAGGGTTGTTCGCGACCTTGCTGTCGGTCGGGATTGCCGCGTATTACCTGGAACCGGCGAATTCGTTCAAGGTCAGTCATGCCGGCGATGTGGCTGCACTCGTGCTGTTTGGTGTTGTGGGAGTTGCAATTAGTGGAATGGGCGAGCGGTTTCGCCATCGTACCAGAAGGCTGCAGGAATTCGAGAAGGCGATTGAAGGCGTAGGGGAGATGATCGTCGTGGTGGATCGCGACTATCGGTACGTGATCGCGAACCGTGCGTTTCTGAACTATCGAGGAATGGAAAAGGAGGAACTGATCGGTCGTCGGATCTCCGAGGTATTGAACGTTGGAGTCTTTGAGAAGACTCTGAAGAATAGGCTGGATGAGTGCTTCCAAGGCCAAATCGTGCAGTTCGAAATGCAGTATATGTACGCGCTGCTCGGGGAGAGGGATCTGTTCGTCTCCTACTTTCCGGTGGAAGGGGCGAACGGAGTTAACCGAGTAGCCTGCGTGTTGCAGGACGTGACAGACGCTAAAAAGGCGGACCGGTCATTGAAGCTGTTTCGAACGCTGATCGACCAATCGAGTGATGCAGTGGAAGTGGTGGATCCGAAAACCCTGCGCTTTCTCGATGTCAATGACAAGGCTTGCAAGGATCTGGGGTATCAGCGGGAAGAATTGCTGTCAATGAAGGTTTCGGACATCGATCTGGCGGTTGACGAGGCCTGCCGGATAACGGTCATCGAGAAACTGTTGAATTCTGGATTCATGGTGAAGGAGGCGATCCACAGGAGAAAAGACGGGTCGTGTTTTCCGGTGGAAACGAGCCTGAAATATGTCTCCCTCGATCGAGACTACCTGGTCGCCGTGTCCCGTGATATCAGCGACCGGAAGCGTGCGGAAGCAGCGTTGCGTGAAAGCGAAGACCGGTACCGCGACCTGGTGGAACACAGTGAGGACCTGGTGTGCACTCACGACCTGGAGGGACGATTGTTGTCGGTGAATCCGACGCCCGCGCGGATTTTGGGTTATGAAGTTGGCGAACTCATCGAGACTCTGATGCGGGATCTGGTCGCGCCAGAGTGTCGCGAAGGATTTGACCGATATCTGGAAAAGATTAAGAGTACCGGAGCCGACCAAGGGACCTTATGTGTGGTCGGACGAAACGGAGAGCGCAGGATCTGGGAACACAGTAATACCCTGCGGACCGATGGAGTCTCGTCTCCGATCGTACGAGGAATGGCGCGAGACATCACCGAGCGCAAACGGGCGGAAGATGCACTGCGACGGCGGGAAGAAGATTACCGCAGGTTTGTGGCACAGAGTTCGGAGGGCATCTTCCGCGAAGAGATGGACGCTCCTGTTCCCATCGACTTACCGGAAGACGAAATGATTCACCATATTCTCCACGACACATACATGGCGGAGTGCAACGATGCCATGGCGAGAATGTACGGTTTCACCACGGGCGAGGAGTTGGTGGGGAAGCGACTGACAGAAATGCTTGTGCCAAGCGATCCACGCAATATCGAGTTGACACGCGAATTTATACTCTCCGGATTCAGGGTTATGGAACGCGAATCACACGAAGTGGACATACATGGCCGGCCCAAGGTATTTCGCAACAGCATGATCGGGATTGTGGAGGACGGGTGTTTGGTACGCACCTGGGGAATTCAGCGAGATGTGACGGAGCAAGTGAAGCTCGAAGAGGCCCGCAGCAGAGCTGAGACAGCCCTGCAACAGAGCGAAAACCATTTTCGATTTCTGGTGGAGCAGGCCTCGGACGGGATCTTTATTGCCGATGAGCAGGGGAAATACACCGACGTTAATTCGGCGGGAGTGGAAATGCTGGGGTACACGCGAGAGGAGATACTAAAACTCTCACTGACAGACATTCTTGCAAGTGAGGAAGCAGCGCGCTTGCCGTTGGAGGTCGGCCGCTTTGCAGGAGGCGCCACGGTTTTGAGTGAGTGGAAGTTTCGGCGGAAGGATGGGTCTTTCTTTCCTGGGGAAGTGTGTGGAAAGCGCTTGCCGGATGGGCGATTGCAAGGGATTCTTCGGGACATCAGCGAGCGCAGACGTGCAGAGGAAGCCATGCGCCAGAGCGAAGAACGGTTCCGCGTGGCGCTCAAGGATTCGCCGATCACAGTATTCAGTCAGGACCGGGAACTGCGGTACACCTGGATCTACAACCCGCAGCTTTATTGGCAACATGGGTGCATCGGCAAGACCGATGCAGAGATCATCGGGCCGAAGAAGGCCGCGAACCTGATGGACCTCAAGCGTCGGGTTTTGAAGAAGGGGATGGCGTTGCGGGAGGAGGTGCTGATTGCAGACGACGGCAAGAGCTACCCGCTGGATATCACAATCGAACCGTTGTTCGACGAAGATGGCAGAGTCATCGGAATCACGGGAGCGGCCATGGATGTTGCACGGCTGCGGGAGATCGCCGATCGGCTGCAGGACGCCAAGGATCGGCTCGTTCGGGAAAAATCGTATCTGGAATCGGAGATCCAGACGGAGTTGGGCTTTGAGGAAATCATCGGGCAGAGTTCTTCGCTACGCGAGGTTTTGAAGAATGTCCGAGTGGTAGCGCCGACCGACTCTACCGTTTTGCTGTTGGGGGAGACTGGCACGGGGAAGGAATTGGTGGCGCGGTCTTTGCATTCCCTGAGCACGCGTCGCGACAAGACATTCATCAAGCTCAATTGCGCGGCCGTACCCTCCGGGTTGCTGGAGAGCGAACTGTTCGGGCATGAGAAAGGTGCTTTCACCAGCGCGGTCAGCCAAAAAGCTGGACGCATCGAACTGGCCGACAAAGGCACACTGTTTCTGGATGAGATTGGAGAGCTGCCACTTGAGCTGCAGCCAAAACTTCTGCGCGTGCTGCAGGACCGGGAGTTTGAACGGCTGGGCGGTGTGCATACCTTGCACGTCGATGTAAGGATCATCGCGGCGACGAACCGCGATTTGCGGCAGGACATTGCGGATAAGAAATTTCGCGAGGACTTGTACTACCGGCTGAATGTGTTTCCGATCGAATTGCCGTCGCTGCGAGAGCGGCGAAGCGATATTCCGATCCTGATTCATCACTTTGTAAGGAAACACGCCGTGAAGATGGGTAAACTCGTCGACATTATTCCGGATGAGACGATGACGGTGCTGCAGGGATGGCACTGGCCGGGCAATATCCGCGAACTCGAAAACATGATTGAACGCATGGTGATTCTGAGTAAGGGAAGGGTTCTGGCGGCGCCGCCCGTGGAGTTGGGCGTGCAGCAGGAGGTCACGGAAGACAATCTGAGGGAGATGAAACGGGAACACCTGATTCGAGTATTACGCGAGACCGGCGGCATCTTGTCGGGAACCGATGGAGCAGCCAGCCGCCTCGGCATCAAACGCACAACCCTTCAGTCGATGCTGAAGAGGCACGGTATCGAACTGCAAAACTTCCGGCGTCGGAATGGCATGTTCGGGCAAAGGTGACCTTGCCGCTCGAGCATGGGGCCCACGGAGGTTGCACCCGAACCCCGCCTGCGGGTAGGTTCGATTGCGAAGGGGCGAGGGTGCGAGATTTCCGGACGGTCTATTTTGTTAGACGGTTGTATTTCATGAGGGCTTCGCGCAGACGGTCGTGTGGAAGCGCAATGACGGTGTGATTATTGATGCCGGTCATGGTTTCGGCTGCGACCATGGCGTTGACCACAGCCTCCTCCGTGGCTTGGACGGTCGCGAGAAAAATTGGATCGAGAGCATCATTCGGGAGCATGGTGAGCTGGTGCAATCCTTTGGTGCCGACGGCGCCGGGATTCGCGGTAGAGAAGGCGATGAAGATATCGCCAGAGCCGTCGCCCGAGTAGCTGCCGTCGCGACCTAAGCCAAGAGAGATTTTGCGGGCGATACGCTTGAGTTGCGTGGGGATGAGGGGGGCGTCGGTGGCGAGAACGACGATAATAGACCCGACGTCCTCTTTCCAGACGGTGTGTTCGGGAATCTCGCGGCCGACATTGACGCCGGCAATGCGAAGCTGTTCGCGCGATCCGTAATTGCACTGCACGAGTACTCCGACAGTGTAGCCTCCGGCCTTTGAATCGAGAACGCGCGAACTGGTTCCGATTCCTCCCTTGAATTCGTTGCAGATCATGCCAGTACCACCACCGACATTGCCTTCTTCCACCGGGCCGGTGTGTGCGGTGTCGAGGGCATGGAAAGCGTCTTCGGGTTTCACGTGGAATCCGTTAATGTCATTCAGATAGCCGTCCCAAGTCTCGGCGACGACCGGAAGTGACCACCAATAGCCTTCCATATCCGGCGTACCGTGCTTGACCTTCCAGGCGATGACGGCGTCGCGAACGACACCGACGCTGTGGGTGTTGGTGATCATGACAGGGCCGTTCAGAAATCCGGAGTCGTCGACCCACGTGGTGCCCGTCATTTCGCCATTGCCGTTGAGGGTGAACCATGCCGCGAAGACGGCGTCGTTGCTGGCTTTGCCACGAGGATGAATGGCAGTGACGCCGGTACGAACTGGGCCTTTGCCGATTTCCAGTTTGCCTTCGCCAGAGATGAGCGTGGTGTGGCCGACCTCGACTCCCTTCACATCCGTGATGGCGTTATTAGGACCAGGAGTGCCATCGAACGGAACGCCAAGGTCGCGGGCGCGCGGCTTCGACTGAGCGGAGATGTTTGCCGCCAATGCGAAGACGAGGATCGCGGACCGGCGGAGTTGCGAAGTGGACATGGGGCCTCCGACAAAGTTGGAAGTATAAAGGATAGGAATGGGACGAGGGTTGCGGCGTTTGGTGCGGTGGGAGCGATCTGGGCTGGGGTACAATCGCAAAAAACAGGTTGTTGGGGAATGCTATGGACGGTTGGAAGAAGGCGATGGTTCTAGGCGCAATTGGCTCGGCCGCGATTCTATTCATGAAAAAGAGATATCCGGCAGGCGTGCTGGCGACTGGGGTTGGCTTGGCAGTGCTGGCGGCGGAATATCCGGAGAAGTTCGACAAAGTGCGGCGGGCCCTCCCGGAGTATTTTGAGCATGGGATGCGGGTGATGGAGATGGCGGGACAAGCAGGCAAGCGGATTACGGATGCGGCGGGGCGAAGCGCGTTCGAGGCTTGGGAGGATATTGGCGGGTAGAAAATTGTTGAGCTAAAGATCGCGAAGAAAGCGGCAGAGAAATCTGTTTATTTCTTTGCTATCTTTCGGCTTACTACTCGATGCCGAGCTGCTTCCTGGCGTCGGGACTTAGGCGCTCTGGGGTCCAGGGTGGGGTCCACACGACATTCACGGTGCAGTTACTTACGCCGGGCAATTGCTCCACCCGCGACTTTACCTGGGCACTGATGTTGACGTGTTCCGGACAACCTTGAGCTGTGAGGGTCATCTCGACCATGACAGCCTGCTTGGTTTCGTCCGGGCTGTCAGCCGGTGCGGGGACAAAATCCACCTTATAGATCAGGCCAAGGTCGACAATGTTGACCGGAATCTCAGGATCGTAGCAACTCTTCAGCGCACTTAGTACATCTTGTTCGGTGATGGCGGCCATGGCGGACAATACCTCTCTTTCAGTTTACCTTATGGCTGCGGCCCTTTGGCAGATCACGGACTGCTGCCGGAAACTTGGTACAGTCTTCTCATGATCAGTCCCGAGTTGAGGCAGACAATACAACGCGCGCTGCTGCTGGCATTGGTGGTCGCGACTCTACGCGCGGGCTACATTTTGTATCAACGCCATGAAGACAAGGTGGCCGCCGAAAAGCAGAAGCAAGCGCAGAATGTGGGTTATTCCAATCCCGACTACTACGTCAGTCCCAAGAAGCTGTATCCCTACGATGTGAAGAGCGCAAAGCAGCTTACCCAGCAGCCAGTGTGGGTGAAGGAAGGATACCGCTACGTCTACTACCCTTACGATGCAGCGAGCAAGCATGTCGATTTCTCGCACGATGCGGGGCTCCTTCTGCCAATTGAGAAGCTGGAAATTAAAGATGTGATCACGGCGATGCCCACGGGAAAGGGAGAGCGGAAGCAGGTGATGGCGGTATTCCAGAAAGAAGGGAAGAGCTTTGCCGTGCCGATTGGCTTTGAGGCGGACGAGCAGTACAAGATTTATTCCGACGAAATGTTTTTCGTGGAAGATCCGCATGACCTGTACAAACACTGGTCCGCGGACGTGTGGCAGGCGGTGGAACAACACCAAGTGAAGGCGGGGATGAACGAACTGCAAGCGGATTTCGCGATCGGCATGGGCGTACCCGACGCAGGCGACAGTTCGGAAAAGACTGTGCGTTATCCGAACGGGGGCAAGCCTCTGGTGATCGTGTATCACGACGGCAAGGCCGCGGAGATTAAGGCGGGAACGGCAGGATCGTGACCGCTAAGGGATCCGCACAACCTGGGTTGCCAAGTTCCATCCTCGTAACGCCACTTGCGCGGCGCCCATGGCCGATTTCGCGGGATACTCAATCTCAATTTCCCGGCTCTCGCCCGGGAGCAGCGACACATAGTTGTCGGTGTAATATGCCGGAAGGATGCGCGACCCGTCGTCTGCGTTCAACAGGGTTAACTTGTGTCGAGGGAATAGTTACTCGCACTGAGTACAAGAGCCGGCTGCGAGTCGTTGGTTGTGTCACCACAGGGGCGCCGAACTCGGCTTCCAATTGCGCCATGAAGGGAGCCATGTCTCCGTTTCCGCTCTGATGCCAATCGTGGTAAGCCCAATCATCGTTGATGGGCCACTGGTCTTCCTTCGGAATCCACGCGCGGAAAGATTCGAGTAGAGAACGAAGGAGTGGGTCATGCGTTTCTAGGCAGGCATGCGAAAACCGAATGGAGTGCATCAAAAAAAAACCTTTGACTCGGAAGGATCGGTCTCGTAGGGTAATACGCGGATGTCATCTCACGTCCATCATCGCCATCACCATCACGCGCATAGCGCGACGGCGGCGATGTGCACCTGAGATTGCAGACTTGATATAAAAAGCACTTTTCAGGAGTTCCGGCCCGCTGACGCGAAGAGTCAGCGGGCTTTTTGTTTTTGGAAGAGAGGTCAGGTATGAACGCGGAATTTGATTTCGACAAGATGGGCGGGTTGCTTCCCGCTGTTGTGCAGGATGCAGGCGACGGGGAGGTCCTGATGGTGGGTTTCATGAATCGGGAAGCCCTGGATCGCACGCTCGATGCTGGATATGTGACGTTCTTCAGTCGAACGCGGAATCAGCTTTGGATGAAGGGCGAGACCTCCGGGAACCGGTTGAGGGTTGTGTCGGCGCAGACGGACTGCGACCGCGACACGCTCTTACTTCGTGTCGAGGTTGAGGGAGCGGGAGTGGTTTGTCACTGCGGAACGCGCTCTTGCTTCACCGAAAGGATTCCCGTGAGTGCTGGAGAATCGACAGCTGTCGCGAAGGAGACGCGATGAAGCTGCGTATCGGAATTCCCAAGGGCAGTTTGCAGGAGGCTACGCTGCAGTTGTTCGCCCGTGCCGGGCTTCCCGCTTATACGAATGGGCGGTCTTATTTTGCAAGTACCGCCGATCCGGAGATCGATTGCATGTTGATCCGGGCGCAGGAGATGGCGCGGTACGTGGAACATGGTGCGATCGACGCGGGCCTGACCGGACTCGACTGGGTAGTTGAGAGCGGACTGGAAGTCACGACCGTGAGCGACTTGATTTATGCCAAGAGAAGTCGGGGCAAGGTGAGGTGGGTGCTGGCGGTCCCGGAAGATTCTTCGGTTCAACGGGCCGAAGACCTGTCCAAAAAAATTGTCGCGACTGAACTGGTGAAAGTGACGCGCGACTACTTTGACAGGAAAGGCGTGGAGGTCCGGGTGGAGTTCTCGTGGGGTGCGACTGAGGTAAAGCCTCCCATGCTGGCGGACGCCATTG
This sequence comes from uncultured Acidobacteriaceae bacterium, assembly GCA_963722365.1. GTDB lineage: Bacteria > Acidobacteriota > Terriglobia > Terriglobales > Acidobacteriaceae > Sulfotelmatobacter. The sequence continues at coordinate 410,842 of CAVRLM010000005.1, read as the reverse complement.
TCGAGGTTACGGAGACCGGCAGTTCTCTCAAGGCGAACAGGCTTCGGATTTTGGAGACGGTGCTGGAGTCGAACACGCAGCTGATTGCGAACAAATGTTCGTATGCAGACCGCGAGAAGCGGCGAAAGATCGACAATCTGGCGCTGATGCTGCAAGGAGCGATGGAAGCGCAGGACCGCGTAGGACTAATGCTGAATGTTCGACGCGAAAACCTGACCGCGGTGCTGAGTGTTTTGCCTGCGCTGCAAAAGCCGACGATTTCTCACCTGAGCGATGAAGACTGGCTGGCCGTGAATACGGTGATCGACGAGGGGGCGGCGTGGGACGTGATTCCTCGCCTAAAAGAGGCGCAAGCGCAAGGAATTGTGGAATATCCGCTGAACAAGGTGGTGCTGTAATGCGGATCGTTTCAGGCCGCGCGGCGGTCGCGCTGGTTGAACGGCTGGCTGCACGGGGCTCAGGGCTTAACCAGTTGGAGCCGCGAGTGCGGCGGATTGTCGATGGCGTGCGGCGTGGAGGAGAACGTGCGCTTCGGAGGTATGCGGAGCGATGGGACGGGCTGGGTCGTGGACAATCGCTGCGCGTCTCTCAGCAGGAAATGGCGGCCGCAGAAGGGATGATTGCTCCGCAGTTGCGCAAATCGTTGCGGGAGGCAGAACACAATATCCGGCGATTTTGCGACTGGCAGATGCCGTCTGATTGGATGCGGACGCGGAGTGGAATTTCTGTTGGGCAGATCGTACGTCCCTTGGAGTCGGTGGGATGTTACGTGCCGGGCGGACGGTATCCGCTGGTTTCTACATTGCTGATGACCGTCATTCCCGCGCAGGTTGCAGGTGTGAAGAACATCCAGGTGGTTTCGCCCCGGCCGTCGACGGAGGTGATGGCCGCGGCGGCAATGCTAGGGGTGCGTGAGTTCTATCGCGTTGGAGGGGCGCACGCGATCGCAGCCTGGGCGTATGGGGCGAACAGTATTCCGAAGGTAGACAAGATCGTGGGGCCTGGGAACGCGTACGTTACGGTCGCGAAGAAGCTCGTCTCATTCGATTGCGCCATTGATTTTCTGGCGGGGCCCACCGAGGCGGTCGTCCTAAGCGACTCTGGTGTTCCGGAATTCATTGCAGCGGATCTGGTGGCGCAAGCCGAGCACGATCCGGAGACGCTGGCCGTGTTCATTACGTCATCTCGAAGTTTGGCGCAATCGGTTAAGGCGAATGCGGCGCAACTCGCGAAAGGGAATTCGACGGCTCTGAAAGCGTTGCAGGCGCGGGGGGCAATTCTAGTCGCGGGCTCGCGTGAACAAGGGCGCAGTTGGGCGAATCAGATTGCTCCAGAACACATCACGGTCAGTAAAGAAGACTTACCGTTTGTTCAGAATGCGGGATCGATCTTCGTGGGCGACTATTCGGCGCAGGCGGTGGGCGATTACGCTTCCGGTCCGAACCATGTTTTGCCGACATTGGGACAGGCGCGCTTTCGCGGAGGTTTGAGCGTTGCGGATTTTGTGAAGGTAATCACCGTGCAGCAACTTTCGGCTGAGGGCCTGCGCCGGATTGCTCCTGCGGTGGAGTGCCTGGCAGCGGCTGAGGGTCTGCCGGCGCACGCGAGGTCTGTGAGCGTGAGGTGCGAGCATGCTTAGGCCACGCGAAGCGGTGCGAACGTTGCCGTCATACCATCCGCCATTGGCCGGTCGTGATGGGCTGAGACTCGATTTCAACGAAAATACCGTCGGATGTTCGTCGAGAGTGCTCGAGAGGTTGCGGCGGTTGGGTGCGGAAGACTTCGCGCGATATCCCGAACGCGAACCGGTGGAAGCGGCAGTTTCGGAGATGCTGGGGGTCGACCCGACGGAGCTTTTACTGACGAATGGTGTGGACGAAGCAATCCACCTGCTGTGTCAGACCTACCTAGAAGCAGACGATGAAGCAGTGATCGTGGTGCCTACGTATTCGATGTACCGGATCTACATGATGGCTGCGGGCGCGAAGGTCATCAGCGTTGCCGCGGAAGAAAATTTCCAGTTTCCGACGGACGATCTCTGCAAAGCCGTAACGCCACGCACGCGCTTGATCGCTATTGCCAACCCAAACAATCCCACTGGAACGGTCGCACCGGAGCGAGATCTGGTGCGAATCGCGCGCTCGGCACCCGGAGCAGCAGTACTAGTGGATGAAGCGTATTTCGAGTTCTACGGGCAGAGTGTAATGACTGCGCGCGACGATTTCCCTAACCTGTTTGTGGCGCGAACATTTTCCAAAGCATACGGGCTCGCGGGCCTGCGCACTGGAATCCTAGTGGGCGATGCCGGTCAAATGGCGGCCGTGCGGCGGGTCAGTTCGCCTTATAACGTGAATGCCGTGGCACTGGCTTGTCTGCCGGAAGCGCTCAATGATCAGTCGTATATCCAACAATATGTCAGCGAAGTGCGCGAGTCGCGAGCGAGGCTGGAGCGAGCGCTCGAAGCTGCTGGAATTCAATTCTGGCCAAGTCAGGCGAACTTCGTCCTGGCGCGGGTGGGCGCGGCGCCTGCGTTTGTCGAGCACATGCGGCGGCACGGAATTCTGGTACGCGACCGTTCCGGTGATCCGGGGTGCGAGGGGTGCGTACGGATCACATTGGGGCCGCGCGAACATGCTGACCGGTTGCTTACGGCTCTCCATGAAACGTTAGAGGAGGCTGGCTTGGGGCAAGGAGTATCGCGGCGATGAGAAAAGGAAGTATCAAGCGAAATAGCAAAGAGACGCAAATTCGGATTGCGCTGACGATTGAAGGGCACGGCCGCTATCAGGTGTCGACAGGTATTCGCTTCTTCGATCACATGCTGGAGTTGTTTGCACACCATGGAGGGTTCGACCTGAAACTAAAAGCTCGCGGCGATCTCGATGTGGACCAGCATCACACGGTGGAGGACGTGGGCATCGTGCTAGGCCAGGCGTTTGATAAAGCGCTGGGCAGTAAGCGTGGCATTCTGCGAGCCGGATATTTTTTGATGCCGATGGACGAGACGATGGGAATGGCCGCCGTCGACTTCTGTGGGCGAAGCGCCGCGGTAGTGGATACGAAGGTGCGAACGCGGCTGGTGGGGGATCTGCAATCAGAGCTCGTGGATGATTTTTTTGAAGGTTTTGCGCGCGGCGCTCGAGCTAACGTTCATGCGCGCGTGCTTTACGGACGATCGAGCCATCACAAGATTGAAGCGTTGTTCAAGGCGTTTGCGCGGGCGCTGCGTGCGGCGTGCTGGCGTGACCAGAGAATGGTTCGACTCCTGCCATCAACCAAGGGAGTGCTGTGATGATCGCGATCGTCGATTACGGCGCGGGAAATCTGGTCTCAGTGAAGAAGGCGTTGGACTGGCTGGGGCAGGAGTGCACCATTACGGCTGATCCACAGCAGGTCGCGAGCGCGAACAAGGTTGTGCTTCCCGGTGTGGGCCATTTTGCGTCGACGGAGTCTTTGGAACAGACCGGCTTGAAAGATGCCATTGCGGATTCCATTAACCGCGGAATTCCTTTTCTCGGTATCTGCGTTGGGATGCAGTGGATGTTCGCCGGCAGTAAAGAATCGCCTCAAAGCTATGGTTTGGGCTTATTTGACGGGGAGTGTGATTGCTTCTCACCGCATGTGAAGTCGCCGCATGTGGGATGGAATCAACTCGAAGTTGACCCGGCGTCCCACCTGTTACGTGGAGTGCCATCCGGTGCGTTCGTATATTTCACGCATTCGTTTCGCGCGCCGATGATTGCGGCCACGGTGGCATGTTGCGAGTATGGCGGGCGGTTTTCCGCGGCGGTCGAGCGGGAACATCTGTTCGGCGTGCAGTTTCATCCCGAGAAATCCGGAGAGGTTGGGTTGAAGTTATTGGGAAACTTTTGTGCGCCCTGACATGTTGACCAAACGCATTATCGCTTGCCTGGACGTGAAGGGCGGACGCGTTGTGAAAGGCGTGCAATTCGAGAACCTGCGCGATGCGGGCGATCCGGCCGAATTGGCAAAGGCGCATGGTGCGTTGGGAGCCGACGAAATCGTGCTGCTTGATATCTCGGCGGCGCACGAGCGTCGTGCCACATTGCTCGATACGGTGCGCCGAACGGCACGCGAACTGTTTATTCCGTTCACGGTGGGGGGAGGCATTCGCACGCTGGAGGAGGCGGCCGCGGTTTTTTCAGCCGGTGCGGACAAGATCAGTATCAATTCCGCCGCGCTTGCGGAGCCGGATCTGATCACTCGAATCGCGTCGAGATTTGGGTCGCAGGCGGTCGTCGTGGCAATTGATGCCAAGCGGCACGAGAAGCAGGCCACGTGGCAGGCCTACACGCATGGAGGTCGTTCGACCAGCGGGCGCGATGCTGTAGAGTGGGCGCGGGAAGCGGAAGACCGCGGTGCGGGAGAAATATTGTTGACTTCGATGGATCGTGACGGAACGGGAGCGGGATTCGATTGCGAACTGACGCGCGTGATCGCCGATTCCGTGCGGATTCCCGTAATTGCTTCCGGCGGTGCGGGCGGTGCAAAACACTTCGTGGAAGTGTTTCGCGAAGGACACGCCGACGCTGCGCTGGCCGCGTCGATTTTTCATTACGGTTTCAGCCGGCTTGTAGACCTGAAGCAAGAGATTGGAGCGCAGGGGATTCCGGTGAGGTGGCCATGCTGATTCCGTCGATCGACTTGAAGGGCGGAAAGATCGTCCAACTCGTGCAAGGCAAGAAGAAGGCACTGGAGTTCGATGACTTTGAGATTTGGGTGGATCGCTTCTCAAAGTATCCGCTGGTGCAGTTGATCGACCTCGATGCCGCGATTGGTACTGGGGACAATGTTGAACTCGTCCGGGAATTTGCCAACAAACTGCCGTGCCAGGTTGGGGGAGGTATCCGCTCGGTCGAGGCAGCGCAGACCGCACTGGAGGCTGGAGCGCGCAGAGTAATCCTGGGTTCGGCTCTTTTTCACGAGTACAAACTGGACACCGACTTTGCGGAAAGGCTGGCTGGCACTATCGGTGCGAACCGTCTGGTTTTTGCGCTGGATGCTATCGGAGGCTGCGTGGCGATTCATGGTTGGCGGAAGGTCACCGAGGTGACACCTCTCGAGATGGTTCGGGAACTGGAAACTTGGTGTGCTGGATTTCTTTACACCCATGTGGATACCGAAGGGTCACTGCAGGGGTTCCCGCAAGACGTGATTCGTCCGCTAAGGCGAGCGACGGCGAGACAACTGATCGCCGCAGGGGGAATCCGAACTCAACAAGAAATCGATGACCTGCACGCAATGGGTGTAGATGCGGTGGTTGGAATGGCGATTTATACAGGGATTCTGCCGGGCTTTGTTATCTGCGAATAAGATTTTCCGCTTTGCGAATTGCTTTCTCGTGCAGTTCCCATGAGTAGATTGCCTTGCGGCATCCTTCGCGCGCCAGGCTCGTGCTCAGTTGCTTCTCCGCCAGGTCGAAGGTATCTTCCGCGTCCATTCTGGCTCGGTAGGACTCGTCATCTTTCTCCTTGCTCTGGGTGGCGATGAGCATAGTGCTTAGGTCTGTTGTCGGCGAGCCTTTTGGCTGGCGGCGAGTGGCCGCGGCGCCATTGCCTTGGGCCGCGAGAGTTTCATAGACCATCTTCGCCGATTCCGGCCATTGCTCACGGACGGCCTGGCTCGAGCGATCCAGTGCGGCGTTCGCCTGGTCTGCAGTTTTGCGTACTCTCTTTTTTTCGCGCAGCCATTTCATCACGGACCAGGTCATCGCCTCAGTCATGAGCTCTTTGGCGGTTTCGACTTCCGGGATCTTATCCATCGTTTTCCAGAGAAAGCAGCAAATGTTTAGTAACAGAGACAGGTTGCGTTGGACCGCAATTTATTCCTGTGACGGCAGTCACCCTTCGCAGTGACGTAACGCAATCTGCGGGTTGTAGCCATTGACTATCACGGACGCGAACACTAGATTGTAGTAAATGCTGCAATGCAGCAAATGGAGATAGATTATGCCAAACCATAGCAAGCCCCGAGATGATCGCTCCCCGCTGGCGATTCTGACCGAACTGGCGGTCGAGGGAACATCGAGTCTGGTGGACGCACAACGAGCGTTTCTCAATATGGCGCAAAAAGAGAACGACATCATCTGCAACGGAGTCAAAGAACGCATCGGCAACTTCATGCCTGCAGTCGCAATGACAGGGCTGGTACAGCGCAGCCTGGATACTCTCATCGATATGCAGCAGGAGTTATTGACGACAACCAGCAAGCAGACATTGCAGTGGCTGGAGACGGAGAAGGCGGAGAAGGGTGATCGCGCGGCGCAGTTGGCCGATTTTGCCCGCGAGGGAGTGGAGACTTTCACGCGAGCGCAGAAGAAGTTCCTGGAAGCCGTCGCACAGGAGACCGCGACTGCGACCAAAAAGCCGCATGAAGTAACGCCAGCCAAAAAGACCGAACTGGCGCAATTGGCGCGCGAGGCGGGGAATGCGTTCATCGAGGCGCAGAAGAGACTGCTCGACGTGATGGGGCAGCAGATGAATGTAAACCTGGACGCGGCCACCCGGACGATGGAACTGATGTCTCCCTCGCAGTTTCTGCCGATGGCGACCAAGACAGGCGAAGGAATGAAGAACTTCTTCGATGCGGAAACATCGATGATCGGATCGCTCATCAGACCGCACAAGAAGGAAGCAGCGAGGGTGAAACCGGCGAGGGCGCGCACGGCGCGACGGTCCAAAGTTGTACCGGCTTAAGCTGAACGCGATTGAACAGGTAAGGGGCGTGCTTTTCGGTGCGGAGGATTGCGCGTTCCAGCGGGTGCTGCTGGCGGTGTAGCCTTAGGCGAAGGCAAGCGATTCAGCAACGCCCGCTCCCATTGCAGCCACACGCGGCTGGTGTAAAGCAGTGCGCTGCACTGTAGGGTAAACCAGTCGCGGGTCATCAGTGGCGAGCGGAACGCAGAGCGATTGGCAATCCAATGCTGGGCGACATGCCGCGCGAGGGTGAATCCCATTCCCGTGTCGGCGCCGACGATGTCGCCCAGAATTCCTTCCAGCGTGAACATCACCTTGGACAGCATGATCAGCGAACTGGGAAACTTGACGCCGGCGATGGCGACACGTTCCAGGAGCCGCATGGCGTCTGCCCCACTCGGCATGCGGGACGCCGGTAGCTCATCGAGAAAGCGGTCCACGGAATCGCGGACTTTGCGGCCTCGGGGCGACGCCAGTCTTATGCGCGGCTGGCTGAGCGCCACGATTTCACCGGACGTGCCTACCGGATCGCGCAGGCTGACCATCAAGAATAAGAGGGCAAGATGACGCCGCTGCTCTCGGTCCAGTCGTTCGCGCAGGGCCCAATCGAGGATGACTAGTTCGCCCGAGTCCTTGTCGTATAACAGATTGCCGGCATGGGGGTCCCCGTGAAAGATTGCATCTTGGGCTGACGAGAAGAGTGGAACGGCGACGAGCGATTCAATCAGTTGCTCCGCTATCTTGCGCCGACGCGCCGCAGGCAAGCGGTTGGCCGCGCTGGTTACCTTGATTCCTTTCTCCTCCGTCAGGGCGGTGATTGCAGGTGTGCAAAGATGGTGGATTACGCGAGGAATGCGCACTCCGGGGAAATCGCGATAGAGGTTTCCGGCTTCAGTCAGGGTCTTTTGTTCGCGGGTGAAGTTGACTTCGTGGCGAAGAAGGCGCCGGACTTTATGGAACGTGTCGGGAATCAGGTGGGCCGCGAATCCGTAGGTGTGATGTCGGTCTCCAAAGTAATGGGCTAGTCCTTGCAGATAGTCCATGTCTTCGGCGAAATATTCGGGGATGTGCGGTTTCAGGACCTTGAACACGCCGCGCTCGCGCCGGTCGGTTTCGGGATTGCGCCAAACGAAGCGAACGACGGCGCTGACGCTGGCTTCTTTGAGAATCGTGGGCGCGACTTCGATGGCAAACGTTCTGACCTTGGAACCCAGCGCTTTTTGCACGATAGCGCGGATGTCTTCGGGCTGAACGTCGCGAATGCCATTCTCCAACTTGGCGAGTGCGTTGCGCAGGGCTGGGTGGAGGTGCTGGTTGCGCGCGATGACTTGGCCTAGCTTTTGTAATCCCGGTACCTTGGCAATGAGGCGCAGCAGACGTACTTCGGGTGGCGTCTTGGGTGGGAGCTCGATCTGCTCCAAGAGCTTTGGAGCGAGGCGCGCGGCGGAAAGGTGAGTTACGACGAACATCATGGCATCGCGTACCGGCGGACGCCACGGTTTGTAGGCATCCGGGACGAGTGCGTCGACGGGAACAATGTCGTCGACGATCCAGCGGGCCATTGCGTCACGAACGGACTGGCCGGCGGGACCTTGCAGTCCCGCTTCGATCGCGCTGATCTTCTCTGCTGGTGTTGCACCTGGGGGCAGGAAATTCTCGAGGGCAGTGCGTAACTGGTCGGGCGCGAGCAGGCGGAGGCCAGCTTCGATAGCGGATGCGTCCAGCATGGGTGATGTACCGTTCACACTATGGGCTCCCGGTTTATGGATACGCAGTGACGGGCGTCACCGGAACGTTGAGTTTCTTGTGAGATAGTCAAGGGGATTACAGGGTGACCGAGTTGGCGACGTTGAACGAAGTATTTTCCAGATTGTCCATGCGGCGACGGTACGAGGTCTGGTTCCTGCGCCTGGGATTGGCGGATGGAAGCGGAGCCTGGTGGTTTCGCTATCTCCTGATGAATCCGGGGCGAGGAGGATGTGCCGAGCTACCAAAGGGCATGCCGGTGCAAGTGTGGGCAACCTGGTTTCCAGCGGGTGGGGCGGCGCAGAGTTTTATTCAGGGATTTCCGATCGAGGGATTGGACCTGAGCCATAAGGGCCAGAGCCCGTTTCACTTTCGAACTGGTGAAACCAGCATTGACGACAATTCATGCAAGGGATCGTTGCGGGTCGATGGACATGCGATTTCATGGAACCTACACTACCGATCCACATTTCATGTGACGTTGAGCAATAAGGGATGGATCGGTTTTTCGCGGTCGCCTCACTCGGATGCAATCTTCGCTGGAGAGATCAAACTAGATGGGCGGAGTGTCGCGGGGGATTCTCTTGGTTTCGGAGTGCAGGGGCACAACTGTGGCTATCGGCATCGCAACTTCTGGAGATGGACCCATGTTTATTTTTCTCGAGCGGAGCGGAGTGCGAGTACGCTCGAAGCGCTCATTTACGAGATGCCCTTCGGACTTGTTTTTCGCAAGGCGGTGTTGTGGCACGACGGGAGGGAGTATTTGTTTCGAGAGTTGATGGAGGCAGGAGACCGGGAAAGTATGCGATGGAACTTTCGATGCGAGGCGCGCCACGGATTAGCGATTGAAGCGGCGATCGACGGGCGTGGTCCGAGCTTGCATCGTCTTCCATATATCAAGACCGATTGCAGCGGCAGTTTCGAGGTGGTGAACAACAGCCTGGCATCAGCGTCGTTGCTGATTCGTGGGGCGGGTGGGGCTGTCGAGCGATTAGAAACTAAGACAGGCGCCGTCCTCGAGATGGTGGGGTGAGGGATTCGGCTGAGGACTGAGCTTTGGCGAGGCGTTCGGCTACGACCGTGTAGGCCGCGGGATTGAAAGCCATTCCGATGTGGGTGCCCGGAACCTCGACGTCCTTTTCAGGATCCATGGTCATACAATATCGCCAGTCGACGATGCCATCCTGGCGCGTGTAAATCGCAGTTTCGACCATCGCGCTGGGAACCTTGCGGTGAAGCGAGCCGAGAAAATTGCAGGTGCAGCGACCGGTGTAGCAATCGGGCAGAACTCCCTTGCCATGCTCCTCGAGAATACGAAGACGAACAGCTTCAGCGGCGCGCAACACGGCGCGATTCGCCACCGTGCCGCGGATGGGTGCTGCGAGCGTGATGACCGAAGCCACGTCTTTCGGCCGTTCACCTGCGACAGAACGTGCGATCACACCGCCAAGACTATGGCCGATCAGATGAATCTTGCGCCCGGTTTCGGCCAACGCCTTTTCGATTGTCTGATTCAGACGGCGTTGAATGAGCAAATTGGGACATTCCGCGTTGAGACCGATGCCGGAAAAATAAGGGCGGTAACCAATCCGCCGTAGCCACGCGTGAAGCTCAGTTAAATAGAGATCGGTGCCGAGAAAGCCGGGGATGATGACGACAGCCGATCCGTCTCCGCGAGGAACGCCCAAGCCGTAATACACGGGCGTGGCGTGTAGGAGCAGAATTTCAGCTCCGAACAAGGCTTCTGTCCAAAAAGTAGAAGTATTGGCTTTCGGGTAGGGGCGCGGTACGCGTTTGCGCCGCTTGGCCGTGGATGGACGCGCTGCAGCTTTTATTGGTTTACGCGGCAAGTTCGTCCCGGGTCCGCCCAATCTTCACGTCGGCACGCGAAGAGGGCAATTGCTGCACTGCGGAATTATACCGCGAGGGTCTTGACGTTCCAATAGTCATTTTTGTATTGAACTCAGAAGATTAGAGCGAGCGTTGCGAAATTCAACGCTTTTTGCGGGCTCGGCGTTTGCTGGGCGCGGTCTTTCCCAGGCGAGCCTCGAGCTCGGCAACCCGCTTGCGTAGGGCATCCACTTCTGTTTCGTTCTCGGTCTGCGGGCGTGAGGGCATGCTGCCTAGAAACCTTTTCATCATGTCCACCGGAGAAAGGATCGCGGATTGGACTTCGCTCAAACGATTTTGCACTGTGCTCTGCACCTTCTCGTAGGTGTCGAAGGCCGATTTCAAGTACCACATCAGAAATTCCTGGCGAACTTCGTCGGAAGCAATGATGAGTTGCCGGAGCAATTCCAGGGGCAGGCCGGTCGGCTTGTCTTTGGCATCCTCAGTGATGATCTGCGTTAGCAGAACTCGAGTGAGGTCCTGTCCGCTTTTGGCATCGACCACCCGGACCTCACGACCGGCGCGAATGTGGGCGGCCAGATCGTCGAGGTTCACGTAACGGCTGCTGGTCGTGTCGTACAGCCGGCGATTACCGTACTTCTTGATGAGGATGGCAGAAGGTTTCGTAGGCATCGGATGCTGCCGCGCACAAGACTCAGGAATATCTTGACACAAGGTCCTTCCACTCGTATAGTTTAGCTGATGCTGCAATGCAGCAATCGGAGGTATTTTATGGCAGCGGCAACAAAGCATGAATCCACTCACCCGAAAGAGTCGTCGACGTTCTCTCTGCTTTCGGGTTGGGCGCAGCAAGGGGCACAAACGCTATTCGCGACGCAACGGATTCTGATTGATCTGGCGATGCGGCAAAATGCGAGTGTAATGCACGCCGTTCGGCAGCAGCTGTCGGATCCGCATCATTCGCCAACCGCGATTCTCGGCGAAATTGCCGAAGATGGATTGACGAACTTCATGGAAGGACAGAAGGTGCTGCTCGAACTGGGCAAGCAACAGAACGAAATCCTGGTGATGGGAGTGAAGGAGCGGATGGGAGACTGGCCGGCGGCGCATGCCATGGCGGACTTGCTGCGGCGCAGCGTGGACACCTTCATCGACATGCAGGAAGAGTATTTGAAGATTGCCGGCAAGCAGACCCACAACTGGGTGGAGTCCGCGAAGGCGGGCAAGCCCTATCAGCCAGAGCACGTGGTGGATCTGGCCCGCGAGGCCATGGAGAACTTCGTGAAGGCGCAGAAGCGATTCATGGATGTGCTGGCAGATGAGACCGCAAAGGCCACCGGCGGCAAACATGTAAACGGAGCGGGAAAGAAAGCAAAACGAACTGAGTTGTCAATCTTGGCGCGCGAGGCCACAGACTCATTCCTGGAAGCGCAGAAGCGCCTGGTTGACGTCGTTGGACGCCAGATGAATACCGGCGTGAAAACTATTGGGAAGACGATGGATCTGTTGAAGCCGTTTCCATTTCTCCCAGTCAGCGACCTCACGCGGGAGGCGGTGAAGAGCTATGTCGACGCGCAGAAGGCTTTGATGGATGTGATGGTGAAGCCGCCACATGTGGCGAAAGCCGAGCGTCATACCCGAAAGCCCGCGAAGAAGGCGAAAGTGGCAGCGGCGGTTGCCTGAAGGTTTGGAAATTTCAGGAAAAAGCTAGCACGCTGCAATGTTCTCGACATGCTTTGATCTGTCGCAAGCTTGACGGGTGCGTCTGACAATATTTTGCGTCTCCGAGCGAACGGGATGCCTTCGCCCGGAGACGCCATTTCGATTGAGTTTCGGGAGCGGCGTCAACAGCGCGATGCCGCTGTGCCCTGGGATGTTGCGCTGACTCCTCGTGGTTTCTCAGCTGAACCGAACGCACGAATCAGAGTGTTAAGGGAGAGGGAATATGGCTACGGTTACCGCAGTTCCGGCTAGTAAGATCCGCGGGGGCAGCTTCCTGATCGAGGAGCGCGCGCCGCAGGACGTTTTCACTCCAGAAGATTTCAGCGAGCAGCACCTGCTCATTGCGCAAACCGCAGAAGAATTCGCAAACAAAGAGATCGTGCCAAATATCGAGAAGATGGAGCAGAAGAACTTTGCCATCACCCAGGAATTGGTGAAGAAAGCTGGGGAACTCGGCCTAAGCGGTGTGGATGTTCCCGAAGAGTATGGCGGCATGGAAATGGATAAGGTGACGTCGGCCATCATCGCCGATCGTATCGCGAAATATGGCGGATTCAGTACTACGTGGGGAGCGCACACCTGCATTGGCACGCTACCCATCGTGTACTTCGGCACGGAAGAGCAAAAGAAAAAATACCTGCCCGGTCTGGCTAGCGGCGAAACGATTGGCGCATACGCACTCTCGGAGTCGTCTTCGGGGTCAGACGCGCTGAATTGCCGTACCCAGGCAAAGCTCTCGCCCGACGGCAAGTACTACATTTTGAACGGCGAAAAGATGTGGATTACCAATGCAGGATTTGCAGGATTATTCATTATCTTTGCGAAAGTGACCGGCGACAAGTTCACGGCGTTCATTGTCGAGCGTGGCTTCCCGGGATTCTCAGTGGGCGCCGAAGAGCACAAGATGGGAATCCGCGGCTCCTCCACTTGCCCGCTAATCCTCAATGATTGCCAGGTTCCCGTCGAAAACGTTCTGGGCGAACTCGGTAAGGGACACCACATTGCATTCAACGTTCTGAACGTGGGGCGGTTCAAACTCGGCGCGGGCTGCGTGGGGTCGGCACGCAATTGCATTGAGGGCGCTATCGCGTACGCTAAGCAGCGCAAAGCGTTTGGGAAGGTTATTGCGGACTTCGGGCTGATCCGCGAGAAGATCGCCAACATGGCAACCGGCATTTTCACTGGCGAGGCGATGGCCTATCGCACCGTTGGCATGATGGATGCCGCGATCGCGGAACTGGGCGAGGTGCACCACGACATGGCGCCGGTCCGCCGGGTGATCGACGAATATGCGGTGGAGTGCTCAATCCTCAAAGTGTGGGGATCGGAGTTTATTGACTATGTCGTCGACGAATCGGTCCAAATCTATGGCGGATACGGCTTCGTCGAAGAATATCCCGCCGAACGTAATTATCGCGATGTTCGGGTGAATCGGATCTTCGAAGGCACAAACGAAATCAACCGGCTGCTCATCACGGGATTCCTGCTGAAACGGGCGATGTCGGGGCAGCTTCCGTTAATGGCGGCGATCAAGAAACTCATGGACGAAGTGCTCTCGGGAAGCTCTGACGAGGGCGAAGACGGGCCGCTCGCACAGGAGCGGAAACTGGTCGCGACGGCGAAGAAGATTGGCCTGTTTGCGGCGGGCATCGCAACGCAAAAATACATGCAGGCGATCCAGGATCAGCAGGAGATCATGGGCGCAATCGCCAACATGACCATAGAAACGTATGCCATGGAGTCCGCCGTGCTGCGCGCACAGAAACTGGTGGTGCGGAACGGGGAAGAGGGCTGTGCGCATGCGATTGCCATGGCTCGCGTCTACATGTCGGGAGCCATGGAAAAAATTGAAAGCGCAGCGAGAATGGTTATTGCCGCCTGCGCCGAGGGCGATATGTTGCGCTCGCAGTTGGCAATCTTGCGTCGGCTGTGCAAGTACGAACCGTTTAACACGGTGGCGCTGCGGCAAGCAATCGCCCAGAAGGTCATCGAAAGCGGGAAGTATCTGGTCTCATAACTCGCGTGGTCGAACCGGACCGCGAGGGATGGTGCAGTATGGCAACCCGTAGTTCCCAATTCGATTTCGATTTCATCGTGATCGGATCCGGCTTCGGAGGCAGCGTATCGGCGCTTCGCTTGACGGAGAAGGGCTACCGCGTTGCCGTTCTGGAGATGGGGCGCCGCTGGGCGCCCCTTTCTTTTCCGCGCACAAGTTGGTCCATTCGTCGCTGGTTTTGGCGTCCAAGTCTTGGCCTGCAGGGTTTCTTCAATATGCGTTTCTTCCGGCATGCCACGATTTTCAGCGGCTCTGCCGTCGGGGGAGGATCGATTACTTATGCCGCCACTCTGCTGCCTCCTCCGGACAAGGTCTGGCACAGCGGATCGTGGGCAGGCTTGGCGGATTGGCAGATCGAGATGCCTCAACACTATCAAACCGCGTCGCGAATGCTGGGTGTACGAGAGAACAACATTCTGGGGGCTGCAGATCAACTTCTGAAGAGCACTGGGGAAGTCGCCGGTGTGGCCGAAACGTTTTATCGCACGCGGGTTGGAATTTTTCAGGCGGCCGAAGGTGAGGCGGGGAATACGACTGTTCCTGATCCGTTCTTCGGACGGCAAGGTCCGCCGCGTACTACATGCATCGGCTGTGGTGGCTGCATGATGGGCTGCCGCTACGGCGCTAAGAATACTCTGGATCTCAACTATCTCTACCTGGCGGAAGAGAGCGGGGCGCGAGTCTTTCCCGAGACGAAGGTGGTCGACGTCAAGCCGCTCGACGACGCCGGCGATGGCAGCGCCGGGTACGAAGTTCACACCGTGAACTCCCTATCGTGGATTCGCCGGCAACCGCAAAAACTCAGATGTCGTGCCGTGGTCTTCTCCGCATCCTCACTGGGGACCATGGAGTTGCTCTTCCGGTTGAAGGATAACGGCTCGTTGCCGCGCATCAGCAGTCGTCTGGGTAAACACGTGCGCACGAATTCCGAATCGATCATTGGGGCGCGAGTCCCCCGCTGCGCGGATGATTTGTCGCAGGGCATTGCCATTGGTTCCGGCATCTACATTGATGAACACACTCACATTGAGGCCGTACGCTATCCCAGTGGCTCCGACACTATGGGTCTGCTCACTACCATGTTGACCGATGGCCGCCCCGGCTTCCTGCGCATCGGGATGTGGGCGAAAAACATGTTAAGTCATCTGCTGCTGCACCCGATCAAGGCTTTTCGTTTGTTTCGGCCTTGGGGCTGGGCCCGGGAAGCGACCATCCTGCTCTGCATGCAAGCGTTGGAGGGGCACATCGAGATGCACTGGCGTCGGCCGTGGTTCTGGCCGTTTTCCAAGATGCTCGTCAGCCGCGGAGATAAAGTGCCCACGTACATTCCCAAGGCCAATGAGTTCGCTCGACAATTTGCGAAGGTCGCAGGCGGCACCGCGATGAGCATGCTTCCAGAGATTTTGTTTGATATTCCGGGGACCGCTCACTGCATCGGCGGTTGCGTGATCGCCGATTCGCCGGAACATGGTGTGGTCGACAACCGCCACCGCGTCTTTGGCTATCGCAACATGTATATCTGTGACGGATCGGTGGTATCGACAAACCTCGGAGTGAACCCGAGTCTGACCATTACAGCCTTGGCCGAGAGGGCAATGAGTCTGATTCCTTCCGCGAAGCAAACGAACTGGAACGATTCGGCCGTTGCAGCTAAAGACACATAGTCTGTTGCGTGGAGCCGACGGTGTCGTCGAAACCGACGCGAGCGTTGCGCCTGCAATGAGCCGTCTGTGGAAAACGTGTGATGTTCGTCACAACGCCGCGTGACAGCAGTTGCTGACCAACCTTGTTCCCGGAGTTCTACTTTGGGACGAGGCTGAACCACAGTGCCCGCCGGATCCCAGACAGCCGATACTCCCAGTGTTCTTCTTCTCATTCCTAGTGCCAATTCCACGGTCGTCGACGTGTGCAGGCATCGCGAGAATTACGTGAGCGTGAGACTCGGTAGGTTCCGGCGCTGAGCACTTATATCCCGCTCTTCGATGTATGAGCGGAACACGCTCGCGCAGGTGTCGGTTCGCCGCAGAGATGCAAGGAGGTAGCGATGGCTGTCAGAGAAATTGTAAAAGAGCGGGTCGAAATTCCGCTCACCGCAGAATGTATTAGTGCGGAACGAATCGCATACCTCGAAGGTCTCGTCACCCAAGCCAGAACCGCCGCCGCTGTCTTCACCCAATTCAGGCAAGCGGATGTCGATCGCATCGTCAAGGCAATGGTGCTGGTCGGGCTGGAGCAAGCGCAACATCTGGCGCGCTTGGCAGTGGAAGAAACCAAACTCGGATTGATGGAAGATAAAGTTTTAAAAAACATGGTGGCCACCGAGTTCGTTTACAACTACGTCAAAGATAAGCGCACCGTCGGGGTGATTCGCGAGATTCCGGAACGCAACCTGATCGAGATGGCAGAGCCCATCGGGGTTCTCTTCTCTCTTACTCCGATTACGAACCCTACTTCCACAGTCTTGTTCAAGTGCATTATGGCCATCAAGACTCGGAATGCGGTCATTTTCAGCCCGCATCCGAAGGCATGGCACTGTTGCTCCGAGGCTGTTCGAATCATGTATGAAACCGCGGTGAAGCACGGAGCGCCGGAAGGAGTCTTCGGCTGTCTCGAGTCGCCTACCCTTCTAGACAACGGCTATCTCATGAAGCACAAAGATGTGGGACTGATTGATGCCACGGGCGGGCCTGGCATGGTCAAAGCGGCATACAGTTCCGGCAAGCCGGCGTTGGGCGTTGGGGCGGGGAATACCCCCGTGTACTTGGAGAAATCCGCCGACGTGAACACCGCCGTCGTCGACATCATTATTTCCAAGATCTTCGACAACGGAACCATTTGCGCCTCGGAGCAGACGGTTGTTATCGACGATGAGATTTATGACGTTGTGCTGAAGAAATTCGCCGATCTCGGCGCTCACATTTGCAACGAGAAAGAGACCAAGCGCCTGGAGCGGACGGTGATTGATCCGGAGACGGGCTTCATGCAGCCCATGGCCGTTGGCCAGAAGGCCACGGATATTGCCCGCTTCGTCGGTCTTGCCGTGAAGCCAGACACCAAGCTGCTGATCGCACCAATTCACGGTGTGGGCCGCGAACATCCTCTATCGGTTGAAAAGTTGTTCCCGGTGCTCGCCGTCTATCGGGCTAAGTCCTTCGCGGAAGCCCTGAGAGTTTGTGTAGACGTGAACCACGCGGGAGGTCTGGGACACACAGCGGTCGTGTTCTCACGGAACGACGAAGTGATTCGCAAATTCAGCGACGTGATTAACGCGGGGCGGATCATCGTGAATTCACCCGGGTCGGTAGGCGCGCTGGGCGCAGTTTACAACGACCTGGTACCTACCTTTTCTTTCGGGTGCGGAACAGGTGGTGGCAACAGCACCACCGACAACGTAAACATCTTTCACTACCTGAACATCAAGCGCGTGGCTCGGAGGACACAAAACCATATGTGGTTCCGGGTTCCCAACCAAATCTATTTCAATATGAACGCGGTAGAAAATCTGGGACAGTTCGCGTCGTGTTCAACCGTAATCGTAACCAGTCCAGTGCTTGAGCAGATCGGTCATGTCGATCTCGTGCGCCGACATATTTGCCCCAAGACTCAAGTTCATGTCCAGGTGATTCCCGACGCCGAGCCTGAGGTGAAGGTTATCTCGCAGGGAGCGGAGGCGTTGAACTTCTACAAGGCGGATCAGATTATTGCCCTTGGTGGAGGCGCGGTGATCGATGCGGCGAAGATCATGAAGCTAAAGTATGAATCGCCGGAAGCTGACCTGGAATATCTCGCCGCGCCGTTTTTGGATTTGCGGAAGCGAGTTGTGCAGTATCCGACGGAGAAGGTTCACCGGGCGCGGCTGATCGCCATTTCCACCACCAGCGGAACTGGCAGCGAAGTCACGCCATTTGCCGTTCTGACCGACAAGGCTAGCGGGCGCAAGGTCACGCTTGCCGACTACTCGCTGACTCCGGACGTGGCGATCGTCGACCCGCAGTTTGTCATGTCGATGCCGAAAGTTCTGACCGCTGACACCGGGATTGATTGCCTGACCCACGCGCTCGAAGCGGGTGTATCGAACTATGCCTCACCCTATACCGATTCCAATGCCATGCAGGCGATCCGGCTGGTCTTCAAGTATCTGCCTGTTGCCTATGAGCACCCGCACGACGAAGAAGCGCGCTGCATGATGCACAACGCGGCCTGCATTGCGGCGATGGCGTTCTCCAACGCATCCGTGGGAGTGAATCACGCTCTGGCGCACGCCTTCGGAGCGCGCTTCGGCGTAGCCCACGGGCGTGCCAATGCGCTTATGCTGCCGCACGTGATCGCCTATAACGCGGCAGAACCCACCAAGTTCATGGCATCGCCTTATACCCAGGGATATGTCGCACATAAGAAGTATGCGACGGTTGCCGACTTGCTGGGTCTTGGCGGGCATACAGTGGATGAAAAGGTCAAGAATTTGGTCGTCGCGACCGAGCGGCTACTCGATCAATTGGAGTTTCCACGATCCATCGCGGAACTAGGAATCTCGCGGGAGGAATTCGAGCGAGCGGTGCCCGAACTGGCCAGTATTGCTTTCGACGATCCGTCGTGGCGGTCGAACCCTCGCATGCCGCTGATGGTGGAACTGGTCGAGCTGCTTTGGAAAGCTTACGAGGGCCGCGGAGTGGCGAAGTCGGTTGGTATCGCCGAGTCCACAACGGTGTAGGGAAGGGCGGAGCATATGGCAATGATTGCTGTGTTTCTCAATATTGATGAGGCGTGTGTGGTTCCTGCTTTGCGAGAAGCAGGAGAGAAACTGGACGGCACTGAAGGTGAAGCCGTGCTGGACTTTTCATCCATTCATCGTATTGATACGAGTGGAGTACGAGCGCTCGAGGATCTCGTCCGACTGGCCGACGCGAAGTCGGTCAAAGTAGTGCTACGCGGCGTCAGTGTTGATGTCTACAAAGTCCTCAAGCTGATGAAACTGACACGGCGTTTTTCGTTTGTGGACTGAGACGCGCCCTCGCGGCCGGAGATGAGGAGAGGTGTGATGCAGAACCATCAAGAGAGTGACCGTCTTTCCTGGGGGGATACGGTGTTCCTGCATCTCGAACGGGAAGGCATGCCGCTCAACGTGGCAAGTGTTTGCATTTTCGAAGGAGAGATTGATTTTAAAGACTGCGTCGAGTTTATCGAGGCAAAGCTGCCGCTGCTTCCCCGCTATCTGAAGCGTGTCGTGCCCGCGCCCTTCGGCCTCGGGCTTCCCAGTTGGGAATACGATCCCGATTTCGATGTGCGCCGTCACGTGCGCGAAGTAACGCTCAAGCATGGCACTGAGACGGGACTGAAAGCTGTAGCTGGAAAACTCTTCAGCACCGTCATGGACCGGCAGCATCCGCTGTGGGACCTTACGCTGGTACGCGGATTGAAGGGTGCTCGCACCGGGCTGATCATCCGGCTGCATCACTGTCTGGCCGATGGCATTGCGGGCGTGGGCATCATGAGCGTGCTTCTCGATGCGGATCCAAATGCGCCACGCCTCTCCGGGAAGAAGATTAAGCTTCATGTGCCACCGCCGCGAGATCCACTGACCACGCTGACAGCCGGCTTTGTCGATTCCTATTCTGACTTCGTGAAGCGGATTCTCTCCGCTCTAACCGACCTCTTGAGCATGACTGAGCGTGCGGCCGCCAACGGCGGGGGCGTGGCCAGTGACGAGGTTGTGGGCCTGCTTCCAGAAATCACGGCCTTCACCGAACGGCTCCGCTTCAACGTGATTTACAAGGGGCCCCAGAAATTCGCGACCACAGAAGTTTCCTTGGCGGAAGTCAAAGCAATTCGTCACAAAAGCGGAACTAGCATTAACGACGTCATCCTTGCGCTGGTGACGGCGACGATCCGCCGTTACTGCGAACTGCATGGCGATCGAATCAAGGGAAAACTACTTCGGATCATGGTGCCGGTCAACCTCCGCGGAGATGTGAGCACCACGGAGTTGGGCAATCGTATCTCCTTGGTCCCTGTCACCATTCCGCTGGAAATCAGGCAGCCGCGAAAACTGCTGGCAGCGATCCATCAGCGGACGGAGTTTTTGAAGCGTGTTCATGCCGCCGAGTTGGTAAGTTTAGCGGGGGGTTTGATTGGGATGTTCCCGACGTCCATGCAAGGATTGGCGGGACCGATCATTAGTCAGTTGCCGATCACACCTTTCAATATGGTGTGCACCAATGTGCCGGGCCCGCAATTCCCACTCTACTTACTCGGCCGCAAGATGCTGCATTGCTATCCGTACGTTCCGGTGGGCGGCGAAATGGCGGTCAACTGCGCCATTCTCAGTTACAACGGCATGGTCTATTTCGGCTTCAGTGGAGACGTACATGCCGCGCCTGACCTAAAGCGGATGGAAGACCTGTTGATGACGAGCTTCGCCGAACTACGCGACGCTGTTGGAATCAAGCCGCCTCAGAAGAAGAAACGTCTACGGAAGAAACGAGGGGTCGTGGCGGCCGCGGTTGTGTCACACAACATGGCCACCGCAACTGTGCACACCATAAACGCCGTGTCCCCGGTTGAACCGAGCCGAGTACCAGAGCCTGCGCCAAGCGCTACGAAAGAGAATTCCTTGATGCAGTTGATTGTTGCTTAGAGAACTGAGCCTTAAGAACAACGTGTATGAGAAGAAAGTTGAAGTTTGGCCTGTTGGAAAGCTTCTTCGATTCGCCGTCCGCATTGTTGTCGAAGCATTTCTTTCGATTTGTAGTTTCGCGATGTCCCGTCCGGAAACTCCCAGAAAGGTGGAGTGTGGCCCTATGAAACGATTGATAACTTGCGGTCTCATGATTCTATTTTGCCTGCCAGCAGTGGCGCAGACCGATGTTAACCGCTACACCGCGTTCACAGGTTTCGACTACATGATCAGTCCGGCCCGCAACCTCACGCAACGCGGATTTGAAGGTGATTTCGGTGTCACAGTCAGGCCATGGATGAGTCTCGGTGGAGACTTTGGTTTTTCGGGCGAGGATATCCTGACTGGCGCCGGGACCATTAACGGAAGTGAGACGGCATTCTCTCCCGCTCTGAAGGCCATCGGTGTCGACCCCAATGCGATTCACGTGGCGTTTAAGTCAACCACTTACACCTTCGCTGCCGGACCGCAGTTCTACCTACGCAAGTGGCAGAACGTCACATTCTTTGCCCGCCCCGGCTTCGGTGGAATCCACGAGTCAGCCAACATCGCGTTTCCGGCGGAGTTGGGAATGATCTTGGGAGCGCTTGGCCAGCCAATTCCGAATCCCCATCAAACTGATACCACTTATTTCGTGGGCTTAGGCGGAGGCTTTGACCTGAACGTGTCTCGCACAGTTGGGTTGCGGTTCGCGACCGATTGGGTGAATACGCATTTGTTCTCGAGTCTGCTCACCCAACGCCAAAACTACATCCGTTTCTCCGTGGGCCCAACGTTCCGCTGGGGCCAGTTGAAACAATTGAAGTAAGTGACGCAGAGCTTTCCGATGTTCAGTTCTTTAGGGTGGCAAATGATCTCCTTTCGCAACGTCAGGAGGGATCGTGCCTATGAAGCCCCAGACCCTTAACGACATCTTCTTCGCTATCGTGGAACGCAAGCATGATCGAGTGATGCTGGTTCGCGAAGGCTTGAAGTGGATTCCCGTTAGCTCGCAGGACTTTTATCGCAATGTGGCTGGCGTCGCCCGAGCACTCACCCAGTGGGGCGTGACCAAGGGCGATCGCCTGGCTATCCTCAGCGAAAATCGGTTTGAGTGGGCAGTCACCGATTTTGCGTCCCTTCTGTTAGGAATAGTGGTTGTACCCATTTACTCCACGCTGACGGCGCAACAGACGGCATACATTCTGTGCGATTCGGGAGCGAGGGCTGCTTTTGTTTCCACCAAAGAGCAGTTGGAAAAAGTCCTGTCCATCAAGGATCAAACCGCGGTGGAAAAAGTGGTCGTAATGGATCCCGTGGAGTGCCCGGATGCGGATGCAGTACCTATGCGGCATTTGATGTGCGATGGGCCGGCTCTACCCGATCTGGACCTGGAGGCCAGCGCGCGGGCCATTATTCCCGACGATCTGGCCTCAATCATCTACACGTCGGGGACCACCGGAACGTCAAAGGGTGTGCAACTGACTCACGGCAACCTGACGTCGAATGTATTGAATTCGCTGAACGATTTTGATGTTCGTATCGGAGACGTGAGCGTGTCTTTTTTGCCCCTCTCGCACGTCACGGCGCGTCATGCGGACATCGCCCTGCTCCATCGCGGCGTCACGCTTGCTTATTGCCCCTTCTTCGAGCAGTTGCCTCAGGTTCTTACCGAAGTGCTGCCCACTGTTTTCGTCGCCGTGCCGCGCGTATACGAAAAGATTTACGGGCAGGTCGAACAGAAAGCTAAAGGACTTCCGACGTGGGCGATTTACCGCTGGGCGCTGCGTGTGGGACGCGCGCATAGTTCCAAGATTCTGGCGGGGGAGGAGCCCACATCCTTCGCGTGGAAGTTGGCTCACAAACTGGTGTATTCGAAAGTGCGAGACCGCATGGGTGGCAGAGTCGCGACATTTGTGTCGGGAGGTGCCCCTCTGGGCAAGGAATTAGCGGCGTGGTACGCCAGCATCGGGATCCGAATCCATGAAGGTTACGGACTGACGGAAACTTCGCCGGTGATCGCGATTAACACGCCGCGCGCTCACAAAATAGGCACGGTGGGACGTCCGCTCGCGAACGTCGAAGTCCAGATTGCGCATGACTCAGAAATTCTGGTGCGCGGGCCTTCGATTTTCCGGGCGTACTGGAACCGCCCTGATGATACCCGCGACGCATTCATAGATGGCTGGTTCAAGACGGGCGACATCGGCAACCTGGATGAAGATGGATTTCTGTCGGTCACTGATCGCAAGAAGGATCTGCTGAAAACGTCCGGTGGAAAGTTCATCGCACCGCAACCGGTCGAGAATTCCCTAAAGCTCAACGCCTTTATCGGAACAGCCGTGGTTCTGGGAGATCGCAGGAAATTCGCATCGGTAATCATTTCTCCAGCGTTTGCCTTACTGGAACAATGGGCGCGTGCCAACCATGTCCATTTTTCGTCCCGGGAAGAACTGGTTGCGCACCCGAAAGTGATGGCGTTGTATGAGGGTATCGTGCACGAGTTGAATCGTGGACTGGCCCGGTACGAGACGTTGAAAAGAATCTTACTGGTGGCGGACGAGTTCAGCGCAACCGATGGGACGCTCACCCCGACTCTGAAACTTCGTCGCAGAGCAATCGAAGAGCGCTATCGTCAACAGATTGAAGACTTGTACCGAGAAGCGGAAGTTTCCGCGGCATGACGGCAGGCTTCCGCCTTCGGTTTGTCAGCCTAAAACTTGAGTCCTACAGCGCTGCTGAGAAACGCGGCTACCGGCGACATTGTGCGGCATGCAGCGACGAAGGTCGGCATGAATCTGGCGCTGCAGACCTGTTTGTCGCTAAAGTTCACGGCTGTTCCCAAGTCTCGAAGCTTGAGATCTTCCACGAATTCGTGATCGGCGGGGAATCCTCGTGGCGGGCGGCGCAGCTTTCCGGCATCATCCCAGTTGAGAAGCTTGCGCACTGCGCGCCATTCCTTGGGGCGCGAAACGATAGCATTGCGGACCTTCAGCAGTATTTCGGGCTCTGGATGCCACAAGCCGGACGCGGCGAAGCAGCCACCCGGCTCAAGGTGCAGATAGAAGCCGGGAGAGTGAACGTCTTTGCCGCGATGTGAAAAGCGCATGGCCACATGCGTTTTGTAGGGCCGCTTGTCGTGAGAAAAACGCGTGTCACGGTAGATCCGGAACATAGATCCTCGTGATGGGCGCGGATCGGCAACCAGATGTGGCGCAACCTCATAGAGCGGGGCTGCGAAGTCGGTAATAAATCGCAGGACAGGCTGGCGCACATCGTTCTCCCACTCTTCCTGATGGGCTTGGAACCAGTCACGTCTATTGTTGCGTTTGAGGCGGGTGAGAAACTGGAAAAGCTCAGGAGTGAAATAAGAGGACATGGAACTTAAGGTAAGAAGTGCCGCCGAAAAAGTAAAGCACCCACCAGAGAAGCGCCATTGACGCGAATCGAAGCGCCATGCTTCGATGAGAAGTGCCGAGCCTGAAACCTGCCCTACCGGTGGACGTCATTCTGCCGGAGATTCTCGATTCCATAAGACAGCATCCCAACCTCGTAATCGTGGCCCCTCCCGGCGCGGGGAAGACCACGCGAGTGCCGCCCGCGCTCTTGGGAGGGGTCACAGGCGAAGTAGTCGTTCTCGAACCGCGGCGAATTGCGGCACGTCTGGCCGCGCGTCGGGTGGCGTGGGAACTCGGAGAAGCGCTGGGAGAGACGGTCGGCTATCAGATCCGGTTTGAAGAAGCCGTCGGCCCACGGACGCGGCTACGATTTGTCACAGAAGGGGTGCTCACGCGCCGCTTGCTTTCTGATCCCAACTTGAAAGGCGTCGACGCTG
The DNA here is from genome assembly GCA_963722365.1 of uncultured Acidobacteriaceae bacterium. Taxonomy (GTDB): domain Bacteria; phylum Acidobacteriota; class Terriglobia; order Terriglobales; family Acidobacteriaceae; genus Sulfotelmatobacter. Next base: position 386,264 of record CAVRLM010000005.1, on the reverse strand, counting down.
TCGTCCTCGATGAATTCCACGAGCGCCACCTCGAGAGCGATCTTGCGCTGGCCTTGCTCAAACGCTTGCAGAAGTCGCGCCCCGATTTGCTCATCGTAGTGATGTCGGCGACTCTCGATGCCGAGCCGGTGGCGCGATATCTCAATGGCTGTCCGATCATTCGTTCTGAAGGAAAGCTGTTTGATCTCTCGATTCAGCATCAGCCATATTCTCCGGAACCTCTTGAAAAGCAGGTGCGAAGCGCGGTCGAACAGCTTCTCGCTACGCAAGGTTCGGGCGACATTCTAGCTTTTCTGCCTGGGGCGGTGGAGATTCGCCGCGCGATGCGGGAATGCGACGCCATTGCCCGACAGTACGGGCTTCTGGCGCTCCCGCTGCACGGCGGCCTGCCACCCACGGAACAGGACCGGGCTCTCTTCCCCTCGCCTCAACGCAAGCTGATTCTCGCGACCAATGTCGCAGAGAGTTCGATCACCGTCGAAGGGGTCACCGCAGTCATCGACAGCGGCCTGGCGCGTTTCGCCAGTTACTCCCCATGGAGCGGCCTGCCGACACTTCACGTGGGACGCGTGAGCAAAGCTTCAGCGAACCAGAGGGCCGGACGTGCAGCACGCACAGCGCCCGGCCGTGTTCTCCGCTTATACACAGAGGAGGACTATTCGCGCCGTCAGGAGCACGACGTACCCGAGATTCTGCGCAGCGATCTCTCGCAACTCTGCCTTGCTCTGCGAGCGATGCGGATTGCGCACGTGAACGACATAGCATGGCTGACTGCCCCAATCGAGGCAGCGGTGCAGAGGGCCGAGTCTTTGTTGGATCGGCTCGGCGCCAAGGGGGATATGGCGAAGCGGCTGTCGCGATATCCGCTTCCTCCGCGGCTATCACGGATTCTCGTGGAGTCTCTGGATCGAGGAGTCGGGGAAAGTGGGTGCATTGCGGTTGCGCTGCTCGGATCAGGAGTTCGCGTCGACCAGAATGATCTCCTTGCGGCGATGGATTCGGAGCAGGACCACCGAACACAACAGCACATTGCGCAATTGCGTCGGATTGCACGCATCTCAGGACAGAGGAAACACGATGACGACGCTCTTCTCATTTCTGTGCTTACTGGGTTTCCCGACCGTGTCGCGAAGTTACGGGCGGGGAAACAAGTATTGCTGTCGAACGGTGCCTCAGCGGACTTGATGGGCGAGGCTCCTCCATATGGGTTCATGGTTGCGGTCGATGCTGAGGATCGGAAAGAGAAACCGCTGCCGCTGATCCGAATGACCTCACGCATCGAACCGGAGTGGTTGCTGGACTTGTTTCCCGAACGCATCATCGACCAATCCACCGTAGTGTGGAATCGCGAGGCGGAACGTGTCGATGCGATGAGCGCGATGCTCTACGACGAGCTAGTAATCCAGGAATCCCGAGGAGCCGTCCCCGATCCGCATGCCGCGACGGAACTGCTCGCTCAGAAGGCAATAGAGGCCGGCATCGAGCGATTTGTCGACCTCGACGCGCTGAACGAATTCAAGGGGCGAGTTGAATTTGCGGCTCTCGAGATGCCCGATATCGAGCAAGCTATTCGTGAGTTGTGTGTCGGGCTGCGAAGCTTCGCCGAATTGAGGAAAGCAGCGGCAGATTTTGTCGCCGTGCTCGAACAAAAGATCCGTGGGCGCCGTTTCCATGAACTCGCCCCGCTAACCATTCGACTGCAGAAAGGACGCCAGACGAGGGTTCATTACGAGCGGGGCAAGCCGCCGTGGATCGCATCCCGCCTGCAGGACTTTTTCGGCATGCAGGATACGCCGCGAATCGGTCCCGAGCGCACCCCGCTTGTGATTCATCTACTCGCGCCCAATCAGCGTCCGGTGCAAACGACCAGCGATCTTGCCGGATTCTGGGAGAGACTTTATCCGCAAGTTCGGCGCGAATTGATGCGGCGCTATCCGAAGCATGCTTGGCCGGAGCGGCCGTAGAGTCTTTTTACGCTTCCAGTTTAAACACTCGTTCCATCAGCAACCATTTCTCTCCAGGTTTGGCTTGCGGCAACAATTTCTGAAACGTTCCCATGAGCGTCTCCCACTCTTGGACTTTGGGATTGGATCGATCTGCCTTGGCCTTGGCCTCGAATGAAAACGATTCGTTGACTTCCATGATCATGAACATCCGCGTACCGAAAAGATAGATCTCCATGTCCTCGATGCCGGAGTCTTTGATGCTTCGCGTGATCTCTGGCCAGATCTTCTCGTGGTAGCGCTTGTATTCGGCGATCAGCTCGGGATCGTCTTTCAAGTCGAGCGTCAGGCTGAAGCGTCGTTTCATTCGACCTCGGTGGCGGGGATGGCCAAAGGCGTTGAGCTCGCGGCCACCGTGGGTCGATACCCCCACATGGCGAAATAAAGCACGTAGGCATGACAAATCAGGGGGACAATGAATGCCCGCTGAATATTCCAGGCGTCGGAAATTCTACCCATGATTGCCGGGCATACCGCGCCGCCGATGATCGACATGACCAACAGCGAAGATCCCAGCTTGGTATAGGGGCCCAGGCTTTTCAGGCTCAGCGCAAAGATGGTTGGGAACATGATGGAATGGAAGAAGCCGATCAGCACGATGGCCCAGACTGGCGCGGTCCCCGATGCGAACAAAACAACCAGCAGGCACAGTAGCGATCCCCCGGCAAACAGGCTGAGCAAACGTGGGGCCGCAACCTTGTGCATGATGGCCGAACCGGTGAATCGACCGATCATGAAACCTGCGAGATGCGCTTGCAGGTAGTGGGCAGCTGCCTTTTCATGAGTGCCGGGAAGCGTGAATTCCGAGAACCGGATGATGAAGCTTGCTACGCCGACCTGCGCTCCGACGTAGAAGAATTGCGCCATCACTCCTTTGATCAAGTGTGGAAAAGCAAACGTGCCGCTCAGCTTTGCATCCGAAGTGTCCACACCCTCGATGTTGGTCTCGCGAATCTCAGGAAGCTTCGTCAGATAAATGAGTAACGCCACGAACAGAAAGACCCCCGTGATTACGAGGTAAGGAGTCTTCACCATGTTGGCTTCGGACACGCGGTAAGCGAGCAGCTGTTCCGGATTCATGGCCGCCAGTTCCGCGGAAGTGTGCTCGATGCCAGAGAGAATGAATCTCGAGCCGACGAGTGCGATCATCACCGCTCCGGCGGCATTAAACGATTGGGCGAGATTCAGTCTTCGTTCGGAGCTCTCGGAGGGACCCAGCGTAGTCACGTAAGGGTTGGCGGCGACCTCCAAAACCGACTGTCCACATGCCATCACAAAAAGCGCGAAGAGGAAGAATCCGTAGACTCTTACAGAGGCGGCGGGAATAAATAGAAGAGTGCCTGTCGCGCAGACACACAATCCGATCAGTATTCCTCGCTTGTACCCCAAACGTTGCATCAACCATCCTGCAGGCAGTGCGGCGAGAAAGTAGCCGCCAAAAAATGCTGACTGGATCAGGGATGATTGGAAATCAGTGAGACCGAACGCCTTCTTGAGATGTTGGATCAGGATGTCGTTCAGATTGACGCCAATGGCCCATAGAAAAAACAGGCTGGTCACTAATACCAGCGGCACAATGTAGCGTCGTTCGGTGATGGGAACGGATGCACTCATTCGGAGATCCTCATCCTCATGTCAACGCACGATCCAGATGAACATATCCGCCATCGACGAAGAGATGTTGTCCTGTAGTATGGCTGGATTTCGCAGAGATCAGGAATACGACCATCGCCGCGATCTCCTCTGACGTAGTCATTCGTTTCTCCAGAGGAATCTTCGTGAGGATCGTCTTCAGTTTTTCTTCGGGATTGGGAAATGTGTCGAGCCAGCTGCGGTAGAGTGGCGTCATAACCTCCGCGGGAATAACGGTGTTGACGCGAATGCCATACGGCAACAATTCAGCGGCCCACTCTCGCGTCAGAGCCATGATCGCGCCTTTCGAAGACGCATATCCCGATGTGCTTCCTTGGCCAGTGACCGCAGTTTTCGAACCGATGTTGACGATCGATCCTCGGGAGCGCTTCAAATGCGGCAGAGCGTAGTGGGCCATGCCGTAATAGTGCACCAGATTCCGTTTAAGCGAAGCCACATATTCGTCGACGGTACCCTCTTCGAGGCCGACCTTGTCGTTGCGGCCGGCATTGTTCACGAGTGCGTCGATGCGACCGAATTCTTTCAGTGTCTGATCGACGGACTGAGAGCAACTTTCAGCAGTGGAGAGTTCGACGGTGATCACTCCGCACTTTGCATTCCTGCTCTTCAATTCGCCCTGAAGTTTCTTCGCGGCCTCGGCGTCGCGGCCTGCGATGACCGGGATCGCTCCCTCAGCCGCGCAGCCATGCACAATGGCCGCTCCGATTCCCTTGGCGCCGCCGGTGACAATGACTACTTTATCCTTCAATTCCAAATCCATGTACTAGCCTCGCAGGTTAAAGAAGCCGCCATCCAACGGATAGTCCACGCCCGTAATGAACGCAGCCTCGTCCGAGCACAAGAACAGCGCGAGCGACGCGACTTCCGCTGGCTCCGCCATCCTTCCAATCGGTTGCGACTTTGCCAGCTTCTCAAACATCTCTGACTCGCGTCCGGGATAATTCTTCTGCAGGTAGTCGTCCACAAACGGGGTGTGAACTCTTGCCGGCGAAATGCAATTGCAGCGGATGTTATGCGGCAGATAGTCTCTCGCCACCGAGTAGGTCATTGCGATGACCGCGCCTTTACTCATCGAGTAAGCGAAGCGGTCCGGCAGGCCCGTCGACCCGGCAATCGACGCCATGTTCAAGATAATTCCGCCACCGGATTCCTTCATATGTCCCACGACGGCGTGCATGCAGTTGTAGAAACCCTTAATGTTTACCCGCACAACGCGGTCGAAGGTTTCTTCTGTTGTACTCTCAACGGTGCCGATGTTCGAGATCCCGGCGTTGTTAATAAGGATGTGAATGCGTTGCTGGCGGCACAGTTCAGCGAACTGGGCTTTCACTTCCTTCTGGTTGGTTACATCGCAAATGTGAGCGGACGCCGTTCCGCCGCCCGCCTTGATTTGATCACAGGTTGCCTTGGCGGCCGCTTCGTTCACATCCAAGACGCGAATCACCGCGCCCTGCGCGGCGAACTTCAAGGCAATGGCCTGCCCGATTCCGCTGCCTCCGCCCGTGACCACGGCGAGTTTGCCATCGAGGCGGAGATTGCACGCGTCATTGTCTAGATTGGTCAGAGCGAGACGCCTCGCTTCCAGGGAATGAAATCTTCCTGTGCTTTCTGCTCCGCTTTGGTGCGGACTTCGCCGCTTGCGACTTCAATCACAAGATCCAAAATGTCCTCGCCCATTTGCTCGATGGTCTTGTTTCCCGCGACGACCGCTCCGGTATCGATGTCAATGATGTCGTGCATTCGTTGTGCTAGAACAGAGTTCGTGGAAAGCTTTACGACAGGCGCGATCGGATTGCCTGTTGGTGTCCCCAGCCCCGTAGTAAACAGCACTACGCTGGCCCCGGCGCCAACTTGCGCCGTGACACACTCCACATCATTCCCTGGGGTGCATTGAAGGTTCAGGCCGGGCTCAGTGGAGTATTCGGGATAGTCGAGAACGGCTGTCACCGGAGACGTGCCGCCCTTCTTAGCCGCTCCGGCGGATTTCATTGCGTCTGTTAACAGTCCATCCCGCATATTGCCCGGCGATGGATTCATGTCGAAGCCGGAGCGAACCGCGGCGGCGCGCGCGGCATAGTCACGCATCAATTGGATAAAGCGGTTGCCGACTTCTTTGTTCTTGCCGCGATCGATCAGTTCCTGTTCCACGCCGCACAACTCAGGGAATTCTGAAAGAATTGTGCGGCCGCCTAGAGCAGCGAGCAGATCGGCCGTGTGACCGATGGCGGGATTGGCCGAGATACCAGAGAAACCGTCGGAGCCTCCGCACTTGAGGCCCACACACAAATCTGCAAGCGGCGCAGGCGTACGCTGAGCTTTGTTCGCTTCGACGAGCCCGAGAAAAGTCTGCCGGATGGCTTCCGACATCATTGCGGCTTCAGAGCCGCTGCGTTGCTGCTCGAGGACGACTAAAGGCTTGTCGAATTTCGTATTGCGTTTGCGAATCTCATCTCTCAGAATCGGAATCTGCGCGTGCTGACAGCCGAGGCTAAGCACGGTCGCCCCCGCCACATTCGGGTGGTGAATATAGCCGGCAATCAGACCGCAGAGGTTGTTCGAATCTTCGCGCGTTCCTCCGCACCCGCCCTCGTGAAGCAGAAACCGAACGCCATCGACGTTCTCAAACAGCCGGTTGCGCGAGACCGGAGCAGCCTCCGGCGAGAACGTTTGGGACTTGATGCCTTCTGTTTGTCCTTGACGATAGAGCTTCGCCAATTCAGCGACCTGGTGGCGATACACCTGCGGTGCCGCGAACCCGAGTTCTTCTTCGAGCGATTGCTTTAGAACTTGTATGTTCTTGTTTTCACAAAATACAAGAGGAACGACCAGCCAGTAGTTTCGGGTGCCCACTTGACCATCGGAGCGACGATATCCCAGAAAAGTCTGTTGCTTGCGCCGCGAAACATCAGGCGCAATCCAGCGGTATTCACTCGATTGCTCGCGGAAGGGCGCGGCCCGGTGCTGAATGTTGCTTGTCGTCAGTAGTTCTCCGCGCGCCAACGCCCTAACCGCGCGGCCAACCAGAACGCCATACATAATGATGTCATCGCCGGCGCCAAGATCACGCATGGCGAACTTGTGTTTGGCAGGAACATTCTTGGGGAGCGTGTAGCCACCACCGCTGAATGCGACTTGCTCGCCGGCTTTCAAGTCGGTCAGCGCGATCAAAACGTTGTCGCGGGAATCCAGTTGGAGAACGGAACTTTGCATCTCAGAAACAAACCCAATCTCGGGACACCGTGCTTCTAACGGCGAGCCCGAATGTTGCGCCCGGTCATTGTAAAACAGGAAGCGGGATGCAGTCGGCAGTTTCTTAGCGAGGCTTCAATCGCCAGAATCGCCGCGCATTATTGCCCAACACGGCTTCTTGATGACGTGAGTCTTTTCCGCGCAAGTAAGTCGTCACCAGTTCTATGGTACGCGCGTAGGATGCGGCCACGAGGCAGACTGGCCAGTCAGAGCCAATCATCAGCCGATCCGGGCCAAAGGATTCGAAGGCCACATCGAGATAGGGAACGATCTGTTCCGGCGTCCACTGCCGCCAGTCCGCTTCGGTGACTAGACCCGAGAGCTTACAGAATACATTCGGAAATTCAGCCAAACGTCTGATCCCATTTGCCCACGTATCGATGTTACCGATCTTGATGGGCGGCTTGGCGAGATGATCGAGGACAAACCGCTGGCGAGGAAACTGCTCGACAAACTCGGCAGCGACCGGAAGATGCTTCGTATAAATCAGGATGTCGTAAGCAAGATCGAATTCCTCAAGCGTAGCGATTCCGCGCAGGAACTCCGTTTGTAACAGGAAGCGATCGTCCGGTTCACTCTGCACGATGTGACGAATTCCAACCAATTTCGGATTCTGAACGAGGACCTTCAATTGGGGCCGAATGTCTCGAGATCGCAGATCGGCCCAACCGACGACCCCGAGAATCGATGGAGACCCCTCTGCCAACTCGAGCAGCCAGCGAGTCTCTTCCAGCGTTTGCCGAGTTTGCACCGCGACCGATCCGTGGAAGTTGGTTTTGGCTAGCTCGGGCTTCAGGTCTCCAGGCAGAAAATCGCGGCGCAAGGCGGACATCGAATCATCAATCCACTCATATTCGGCTGGATTGTAAATCCAAAAATGCTGGTGGGCGTCGATGTGCATGGGCAACGTTTAGTATTTCGATCAGAGTCGAGCCGGCAATGGATGAAACTCGTGATGAGTCGCTCAGATCCTGATGAAGATCTTCCGGCGGTACATCCAAAACAGGACTAGCCAAAAGATCAACATTACGCAAAAGCCCTGCAGCATTGGCTGAAAGGTCGGCGCCGCTAGCAGAGAAATTGCCCTCCCAAAGTGGCGTTCCAATGCATCGCCGAAAAAATCAGGCATGGTCCAACTCATTACGTAGACAGCAATCGAGTTCATCCCAACAACGACTAAGGGGAAAGCCCATCGCCGCCATCCTCTCCATTCCATCAGAGCATAGAAGCCAGCCAGGATCAGGATCACCCAGCCCCCGCTATACAAAGTGTAGGAAGATGTCCAAACCCTCTTTACAATGGGGCAAATGCCCACCCACTGACAGATCAGTCCGAGAAGCAGCAAGCCAATTCCCGCCAAAACTAGCCCTTGCAATTTTTGTTCTTTGGAGCTTTTGCCCTTGAGCCATTCTCCCGCAAGCAGCCCTAGGATCATGGTGCCAAGGGTGGGAATAAAGCTAAGAGTCGACCAACCGCCTTCATTGAAGGCAAAGGGGTGCTCTCGTGGAAACAAGTTCAAAAACCACACGTCGAATGCCCAAGAGAGATTGGAATTCTTGTTCCAATGAGAAAGAAAGCCAGTGTAATTGTGAGACCAGTTCTGCGGTACGCCGACCTGCGTGTAATCAAACTGAGGACCTGGCGCCGGATAGAGCACGAAGGCTGCCCAAAAACAAATTAAGATCAGCAGGAGCGTTACCACTTGCGTTCGGACCCGCACGAATCCCAACAGAAATAGGAAGACGTAACCCAACCCGATTTGCGTGAGAGTGTCTTCGAATGTGAAGTAAGTCTGACCGGAGTGCAATGACCGAAGAAAAATTCCAAGAAAAATCAGGATTAGCGCACGGCGGATCGCATGGGCCAGCAGGTGCCCGAACGATTGCCCCTTCATCTTTCGGCTCGCGAGTGAGAACGGGAGCGCCGCGCCCACCAAAAAAGAAAAGGCCGGCTGAATCAAGTCATGGAGAGAGCAACCTTGCCACTCGACGTGGTCGGTATTGAAGGCGATCAAAGCCCATAGAGTACTCTGAGGAAATGCGCGCGCCACTTGGGGCAAGCGCATCCTCTCGGCGAGCATCAAGGTCATCACCAGGCCACGAAACGCGTCGAGCGAAACCAGGCGGGTGATGGCCGCAGGGCTGCGTTGAGTCTCTATTATCGGAGCTTGTGATGCTGGGCTCTCAATTTGTGCGCTTTCGATCATAAGAGCTCCGATGAATCAGATCTGAAGTGCAAAGCCCACGGAGCCAGAGTGTGCGCTCCACTGGCCGCGTGTGAAATCGGGAAATTTCTGGGGAGCACCGCCCTGGGCTACCGATGCTTCACTCAGCGGAGTCGGAGCGCTCCATGCGGCTGCATCGTAGACATTAATATCAGGCACGAGGCCTCGTTTCAGGCAATCCATCAATCTGTAATTCATAATGTAGTCCATTCCGCCGTGCCCACCCATCTTGCGCGCCAATTCTCCAGTTGATTTCCAGAGCGGATGCTCGTATTTTTCGCGAAAAGCATCGAGATTTTCCCAATCTTCCTTCTTGGAGCCATCTTGCTTGGGCCCATCGAAGAATATTCGTGGCGGGTAGTCGGCAAAGGCGCCTTTCGTCCCCGAAATCGAGTTGAGACGGCTGTACGGCCGTGGGTTGACAACATCGTGCTGGAGAAGAATCGTGCGGCCCCTTTGCGTCTTGATGATGCTCGTATTCATATCGCCGCAGATGTACTTCTCAGAGCGCTTTGGGTCGCCGTCTGCGAAGTTCGCTTTCACATACGCACTCAGCGAGGCTTCCGACGAACTCACAGAAACCATGTAGTCGAACCGGTCGCCTCGATGGATGTCCATGTAATGGGCGACCGGGCCTAGTCCATGTGTCGGGTAAAGATTGCCATTGCGTTTGATGTGCGGGAAGCGGCGCCACAGGCCCTCCCCTTCAGACGAGGTCAAAATGCTTCTCAAGTCGTGGAGGTAGGCTGCTTCTCCATGCGTAACTTCACCGAAAAGTCCCTCCCGCACCATGCTAAGGACCATCATCTCAGTCGCACCGTAACAGCAGTTCTCCAGAATGATGCAATGCTTGCGAGTGGCCTCGGAGGTATCGACGAGATCCCAACATTCCTGCAAGGTTGTACAGGCAGGTACTTCGACGGCGGCATGCTTTCCATTCTTCATGGCGCTGATTGCCATGGGCACGTGCCAGTTCCATGGGGTTGCGATGTAGACGATGTCGAGTTCGAGTTGGGTCAGATATTTGAAATCCCATTCGTCCTTGCCGAACCCTGCGGGATCGGGTTGGCCCGCGTCTCTGACTGCCTTGCGCGCTCGAGCCACTTTCTCGGGCATAAGGTCGCAGATCGCCTTGACCTCTACCTTTTCAATGGCGAGTAAATCTTGTAGCAAGCTCGTGCCGCGTCCGCCGACGCCGATTATTCCCAGGCGCACAGGTTCTTTCGCCTCAAATGGCACACCCATCATCGTTGCGCCTGAACTCTTCGGTGAGGCTGCCTCAAGATTAGGAGCTAGAAGATCACTCGCAATCAACAATCCCGCGCCGCCAATCGCAGTGCGCTTCACAAAACTTCGTCGTGAGATATCCTTCGCTTCCTTATCCGACGGCATGTATGCCTCCCGATGATGCGACCAGTTCAGATGGATCGTAGTTCTACATCAAGACTTTCACGAAGGCGAGGATTTTCGTCAACTGAGCCACGTGACATTGCTATTGCGCACGCGAAATCGCGCGCTGTTGTACCGATTGAGGTAAGACTACAAATGAGAGAACACCCAAGGTGTCCCACCACTAACGGAATCCCATACTACTCTGTCATCGCTCCGTACTGAAAGCGCGGGGCCAATTTTGCGCCTGAATATTCGGCTATCCCCAAGGTGAGAGCTTGGGGAACGAGCACTGAAGATATGGCCTCCCACGGTTCCGGAACGGAGGTCATCTTAACTGGCAGCAATCGATTGGAGGCTGGAAGCTCGACGCTGCCGACAAGAATCACTTTTCCACCGCGCTCGTTGCAGTCTCGCGCGAGTTGTATTCCCAAGTCTGCAGTCCGGCCAAACGCGGAGATGATCGCGACGTGAGATTCGTTGACGTCGAGCAGTGGCCCGTGGCGAAAACCGCCTCCTGAGTGAGGCGCAGCACGATGGCCGGTCATCTCCCGAATACACAGGGCGCTCATGATCGCGCCTCCATGGGCGGGCCCACGTCCTATTACTTCGATGTTCACGGCCCCCCGGCAGAACAGCTCGAGTTTGCCGCGCATCTCAAATATTTCGTCAAGGGACGAGGCATAGGCCTGCGCCGATTGATCGGCTTCTTCTTGCCACGCGCGTCCCAGAATATGGGAGGCAAGCACGATGCTGGCTGCCGTAGCGTTCGTGTAGGTCTTCGTGGCATTGCCGTATTCCGGACCCGCCAGAATCGGAAGCCTGATCTTTGCCAACGACCAGCATGTGCTTTGATCGTTGTTGCAGAGTAGGATGGCCGGTTTGGGCGCACTTTTCTGCAGTTTTACTAACTCGGCGCTTTCGCCGGAAGCCGTGATAAGCACGAAAGCCGCGGCATCGTCCCAAACTTCGCGCGCATAATGCAGCCACTCGCTTGCATCTACCGCAAAAGAAGGTCTGCCATGCGATTGCAGAAAGGATGCCCCGGTGAGAGCCGAACAATAGGAAGCACCCATGCCGCTGAATATAATCGGACCCGCCGAACGCGACATCTGCCGAAGTTCGTCCATCTCTTTCTTGATGGATGGGTCTTCGCTGTAGGCGAGCAACAGTCGAGCGAGGCTCTCCGGCTGTTCTCGGCATTCCATTTCATAAATCTCGTTCATGCTCGACGTCAGCACTTTGCTCGATGGCTCGATTCCACAAATCCACCGCGATTCCGAGCTATGCCCACCCATATTCCTCCGTGCGTACCTGGCTGCTCGAGCCTTGCGCCAGTAAGTTTCTAATGAAGAATTATAAACTATTGAGTATTATGGGTTCCGAGGTAATGTCGCGTGCCTGATCTGGTTGTCGTCGCGCATCCCATCGTGAATCGTGGTTTTATCCTTCGCATCTCATCGATCGCCGCTCTAGGTGGCGTGCTCTATGGGTATGACATGGGCATCATCGCGGCGGCGGCGATCTTCGTCAAGCGCTCCTTCGCCCTTTCTACATTGATGGAGGAATTGGTTGTCAGCATTGTATTGATAGGGGCAATGGTTGGAGCACTAGTGGGAGGGATGGTGGCCGATCGCATTGGCCGTCGTGCAACGCTGGTGTGGGCAGCAGGTATCTTCATCGTGGGCTCCTTGCTGGCGCCGCTTGCCGCGAATGTTGCGGTTCTGATCGTGGCACGCGCGATCATCGGAATCGGCATCGGGTTCACGTCCGTGACCGCGCCCGTATATGTTTCGGAACTTGCGCCGCCACAATCGCGCGGAATGCTGATTGGGCTTTACCAGTTCGCATTAACCCTGGGAATCGCCCTCGCAAATCTTGTGGGCTACTGGCTTGCCGCGCAACAGGCATGGCGACTCATGTTCGGCATTGCTGTCGTGCCCACTGTCTTTTTTCTCGCCGTGATTCTCACGGTGCCTGAGAGTCCGCGCTGGCTTTTTGCGCATGCGCGTCCGAAGGAGGCCGAAACGGTCTTGCGCAGCTATACAAATGAAATTGGAGCGCAACAGTTTCTCGCCGATATCGAAGAAGGACTCAAGACGCCAATGGAACAGAGCTGGAGAGCCCTTTGGAGTCCGGCCGTGCGAGGTTCTCTCTTCATCGCGATTGGACTGACTGTTTTGCAGCAGGTTACCGGGATCAACACCATCATCTACTATGGCCCGCAGATTTTTGAACTCGCGGGGAGCGCGTCGCATGCCAGCGCGATTTTTGCGACGCTCATGGTCGCCATCGTGAACGTCGTTGCGACGGTCGTCGGGATCGCGCTGGTCGACCGGATCGGACGAAAGCCGCTCCTCTATGCTGGCGTAACCGGCATGACAGTCGCCCTTTTCGCGCTTTCCTATGCTTTTAGCCACACCGCCGCGTTGGGTTCGTCACTCGGCGCCGTCGCGATCGCTTGCCTTATGGTGTACATCACTTGTTTCGCATTTAGCCTGGGTCCAATCGCCTGGATTCTCGTCGCAGAAGTGTTTCCTCTGCGAGTCCGAGGGCGTGGTGTTGCCGCAGCAACCCTCGGGTCGGGCGTTGCAAACTTTGCTGTTTCATTGACGTTCTTATCCCTAATTAATGTACTTGGGAGTACAGGCACGTTTGCGATTTATGGGACGCTCAGTATCGTTACGCTGATTTTTATTCGTTTTGTCGTGCCCGAGACATGCGGCCGCAACCTCGAGAGTATTAGCCTGCCGAATCAAGGATTACCGTCGGAATAAGGGGACAAGGCCTATCAGCAAAGAGGATCTTTACAGTTTCAGGCCGATACGCTCTTCCGCTTTATCTAGCGCTAAGCGGATCGCACCAATCAGCTGAGCGTCCTGCCCTAAACTGCTAACGATGACTTTTGGCGGTGCCGGTTCATGGTACTGCTCGAGATTGCGCTGCGTCGCGTGAAGCAAAGACGCGTTCATTCCGACTCCCCCTCCCAGCACGAAAAGGGAGCTGTTCAAGACGAGTGACATGTTGTAAACGGCATAGGCAAGAACTTGCGCTGAATGGTTGAGTACGCCCGCGGCAGGAACATCCCCGGCGCAACCGCTTTCGAGAATCTCTGTCGCGGTCACCTCGCGGTCGGAGACGTTGCCGGTTCCATTTCTTGTTCGCAGCCATTGCTGGCGGATGCCCTCGCCGCCAATCGTGCTTTCCAGGGATCCCGGTGCGCCCGGCTTTGCGGGCTCCAGTGGCGTTCCCGGAACATGCATGTAGCCGACCTCGCCGGCGGTCGAGTCTGCACCATGAACCAACCTGCCATTGGCGAATATACCGGCGGCGATGCCTGTTCCAATAGCAAGAAACACAAAATCAGGGATGCCTCGCGCGGTTCCCAGCCAGCTTTCTCCGATGGCTGCGAGTCGCACATCATTCTCTATTGCAGCAGGCATGTGCAAGGCTGACTCCAGGAGTCTCCGAAAAGGAACATTCCTCCATCCTCTCAGATACGAAGTTGCAACCACCACTCCCGTTTCTGCGTCGGTAATGCCGGGAGCACCCGCAGCAACCGCCAAAAGCGAACGACGCGAAACGGAGGCTTTCTTCAATAGACAGTCCACTCCGTCGCGTATTTGATCGATGACCATGGCTGGAGAGGAAGTTCGTTTGGTGGACGCGGACCATTTGTCCAGCAAGGTCCCTTTCATATCGGCGAGCGCAACCCGCAAGTTACTGCCACCTATGTCCACGCCAACCACGTATCCAGAGCCTGCGTTGATGCGTACGGAGCTACCCTGTCGACCCCTGGCGGATCTTCTCTTGCGGGGAATTGCGACCAAGCCTTTCTTTATTAAAAGCGAAATTGCGGCCGTCGTCCTCAACGAAGAGAGCCCGCATTCCCGTCCCAACAGGGTTAGCGATTTGAAGTCCCGCTCCCGCAGACACTGCAACATTTCGCGGGCATCTGTTTGCGTGAGGGAACGATGGCTTTGCGCCTCTTGCATAAATGGTGGGACTGCCTTCGTCTTTGGCATATTTATTGAGTCGATGTGTCGACCTAAATAACCCTTCATTATAAAGGCCCATTACCGTCGATTCTCCTAGGAGCAAGAATTTGCCCTGAACCGTAATCAGGATGCCGGTTTCGACGGCCGTAGCAGGCCTAGAATGGCGGGCTCAAGCGCAGAGCAAACTGCGCCCCACAATACGGCCGAAGAACCGAGCGCTCCCAATGCAACGCGTGCAACCGCGAATTCACCGCCCTCTAAGAGGCTTTCCACCTCTCGCAGAAGAATAGGATGGTTTCCCACCTCGCCACCCAGCAAGATAAGACTAGGGTTGAGAATGAGAGCCAAGTCGAGGACAACATCCGCCAAGATCGACGCTCGCTGTTTCAATATTTTTCTGGCTTGGGCGTTCCCTGCAGCCGCGAGGTCGAACACATCGGTAGCCCGAATCACCTTCGGTCGAGTCCCATTATTCTTGCTGGCCCGCCAGCTCTTCAATATCCCGGGTGCGCCCAACAACTTCTCGAGTCTTCCGTACCGATGAATCGCGGGATGCTCCCTTGAGATATTGGGCACCCGCAAATATCCGATCTCCCCGGCTGACCATTGAGATCCACGGTGCAAATGACCGTTCACGAAAATTCCGGCGCCGACTCCTTCTCCGATGGTGATGAAGACGAAATCCCGCTGCCCTTGTGCTGCGCCGCGATAGCTTTCGCCCTGCGCGGCCAGGTTGGTGTCGTTGTCCACTAAGACCCGGCATTTAAACTCGGCGGCAAGCATCGGGCCCAACGCCACATGGCTCCAACCGCGTAGAGCGCTCAGCTCAACCACTATTCCATCCTCGACGTTGACAATGGCCGGGACGCCTGCGACCACCCCCAACAGCTGATCTTCCGGTTGCTTCTGTTTTCGCAACAGGTCCCGCACTTCTTTGCCAATCCTGGCGCAAACCGCGGGAGGTGTCGCGGACCTGCCCTCGAGGGCGATACTTCGTCTTGCCAGTTCGCGCCCGTCAAGGTCCGCCAGAAGCAAATGAAAAGCGGAAGAAGTGATTTCCACCGCAGCAACGCAACCTCGCTCAGCCCTGAAGCGAAGTATGTCAGGCGGGCGTCCCCCGGTTGAATCTCCCTCTCCCACTGGCTCGATTAAGCCTACCGAAGCGAGGTGTGCAACGACATTGGTCACCGACGGTGCACTCAGTCCTGAGGCTCGAACAAGATCGGCTTTTGAGCACGGCCCCGCCTCGCGTAACAGTCTCAATAGAGTTTCCGCATTGGTTCGCCGGATGAGCGGAGGCCTTCCGACTAGAGCGCGCTCCATTGTCACTGTGGAATCACCCTCAATATTTCCTATTGGCCAGCTGATGCGAGGACTACCGAACATTGTAATGCTTCCTAAGTATGTTTGGCGTACAATGTGCATGCCGATTTCAGGAGCAATAATATGGCGCGCGCCGGGAACTATGGAGGCCGACTGTCTGATCCCCAAGTCCTTTCGAGGATTGAATTTCGCTCTCGCTGGTTTGTGCTTGCACTTCTAATTGTGATTTTCACGAGTGCAGGTGAGGCGCAGAGCACTGATCCCAGATTCAGAGTGATTGCTCTGGCAGAAGCAGGCGGTATCCATCGACCCTTTGTCGATGCTGCTAAAGCCTGGTTGGAAAAGCTGGCAAGCGAGAATAAGTTTTCGATCGACTACATCGAGAACACGGACAAGATCGATGATGCGTTCCTCTCACATTATCAACTGTTTCTTCAGCTGAACTATCCTCCCTACGGTTGGACCCCGACCGCCATGGCGGCTTTCATCCGGTATATCGAAGAAGGCCGAGGCGGATGGATTGGATTTCACCACGCGACTCTGCTTGGCGAATTTGACGGAACCCAGATGTGGCCGTGGTTCTCGCAATTCATGGGCGGAATCCGGTTCATCGACTATATTCCGAAGTTTGCGACCGCGACCGTTGTGGTGGAGGACTCTTCACACGCAGTGATGAAAAATGTGAGCGCCTCTTTTACGGTCGATCAGGAAGAGTGGTACACCTACAACAAGTCCCCACGTGCGAATGTGCGTGTTCTGGCCTGCGTGAATGAAGCGACGTACTCACCGGACACCCCCACCAAGATGGGGGACCATCCTGTTGTTTGGACGAACGAACATTTCAAGGCGAGGAATGTCTATATCTTCATGGGACACCATCCGGAGCTATTTCAGAATTCCAATTTCGCGACCATTGTGCGCAATTCGATTTTTTGGGCGGCGGGCCGATGATCAAGCTTCCCGATCGCCAGTCAGTTGCCGCCCTGCTATCTTCTCGAAGGAGTGCTTTGACGTTGACGGTTCGATGTTCAGTTTTTTGCTTGGCCCTTTGTGCTCTATGCCTTGGACAGGTCCAAAATCCGAAAAAGCATCTTTTGGTGTTGGGCGAGGAGAAGGGATATCGCCACGAATCTGTCTCCCACGCTTTAGCCACGATCGAGCGACTGGGCGGGACTACCGGCCTCTGGGATACCACGATACGCACTGACACCGAAGTCCTTACGAAGAAAAAGCTCGAATACAATGCGAAGAATTTGAACGACTTTGACGCCGTACTCTTTTTCACCGGCGGAGAACTGGAAATGGATGCGCAACAGAAGGCCGATCTGCTGTCGTTTGTCCATGACGATGGCAAAGGCTTTATCGGCATCCACAGCGCCACAATTACGTTTACGGAATGGCCGGAATATGGCGAGATGATTGGCGGATATTTCGACGAGCATCCGTGGGGAACGTTCAACGCTCCCATTATTGTGGAAGATCCGAGTTTCCCGGGGATGGAGCAATGGGGTGGGTCCTTCGTGCTGAAAGACGAGATTTATCAGATCCGCAATTATTCACGCGACAAAGTGCGGGTGTTGATGCGTCTCGATGCCAGCAAGCTTGACCTGTCGAAGTCCGCGGTCCATCGCACCGATCGGGATTTTGCGGTGACCTGGGCGAAGATGTACGGCAAGGGGCGCGTTTACTATTCAACCCTCGGCCACCCTAAAGAAAATTGGGACGACCCCAGACTGCAAAAGATGTACATCGGCGCGATCAAGTGGGCGATGGGATTGGTCGACGCGGACGCCACTCCACGGCCGCTCTCTTCCAAGTAACTCATTGCCAACACGCAGAAGTATTAGCGGCCAGGAGTGCTGTCTGGATCGGAGAAATCAAGATGCGGCGAGTTTTCGTATTTCTCATTCTTACGCTAGCAGCATGGGCCCAGGAATCGCATCCGATCCTTGCACTCGGCTCATCAGCGCCTAACTTCGAACTTCCGGGCGTCGACGGCGCGATCCACAAACTCGCGGACTACTCTTCGAGTCCGGTGCTGGTCGTCGTCTTCACCTGTAATCATTGCCCCATCGCGCAAATGTATGAGCGGCGTATCGCGCAGCTCGCGGCGGACTACAAGGAGCGCGGCGTGGCGGTGGTTGCGATTCAGCCGAATGATCCCACCGCGATCCGGATCGACGAACTGGATTCTTCCGATGTCAGCGACAGTCTGGAGGAGATGAAGATCCGGGCGGAGTACAAGCACCTAATCTACCCCTATCTTTTTGACGGACAAACACAATCGGTAGCGCAGGCTTATGGGCCGCAAGCGACGCCGCACGTATTTGTGTTTGATCGCGATCGGCGCCTTCGCTACGAAGGACAGATGGACAACAGCTATCGTGCCGAATTAGTGAAGACCCACGAGGTACGCGATGCCGTTGATGCGCTGCTCGTGAATCAGGAAGTCGCAGTGAAGCATACCGGTGTTTTCGGGTGCTCGACCAAGTGGCGAGAGAAACAGGCCGCCCGTTTAGAGGCTCTTCGGAAGATCGAATCGCAACCAGTTCCCTTGGAAATGGCGTCGGCTGCGGACTTAAAGGCCCTGCGGGCGAATCCTACGGGCAAGACTTTGCTGGTTAGCTTCTGGGCGACATGGTGCGGCTCGTGTATCCACGAGTTTCCCGATTTCGAGGATACGGTCCGAATGTATGGTGTACGCGATCTGGAGTTGGTGACGGTGGCCGCCAATATGCCGGACGAAAAGAGCAGCGTTCTCCGAGTCCTGGAGAAGATGCACGCTACCAGTCGAAACCTGCTGTTTGATTCAGACGACACCGCTGCTTTACAGGCCGCCTTCGACCCTGGCTGGCAGTCCGCCGTACCTTACACCGTTCTGATTGCTCCAGGCGGGAAGGTTTTGTATCAGAAACAAGGTTCGGTGGACATCCTGGAGTTGAGAAGAACAATTCTGGCAAATTTGCCATCGGACTATGAGGGCTTCAATCATTACTGGCTCAACCCGTAGACGTTGATTCGCGCGAATCTGCGTGTCGTCGCCACCCCAGATGTTCCTCGGACTTCATTGAAATCGATGCCCAATTTCCGGCTTTCCAACAAAGGCTCACGCCCTTCGGAGACCCATGAAGCGAAATTCTTTCCTATGTTTGGTGACACTGACGATTGCGCTCTTAGCAACGTCTGCGGTTTGGGCCGGAGACGCGATTCCTTCGGCTTCGTGGCGACGGCCGCTGGGTCTGCCACTTGATAAGCCGGGTATCACGCGGGTGCCCGGCAACATTGATGACGGGTACTGGCAAGGCGCTCCGGTGGGCGGATTCGGTTCCGGAACCTTTTCCAGAACGTATCGGGGAGACTTCGCCCGTTGGCACATAAAAGCAGGAGTTCACAAATACGCTCCGGTATACGCCAACCAGTTTGCGATGTTTCAGCAGTCGCAGGGCGAGGCTCAGGGCACAGCGCAAGTCTTGATGACGGACCACCCGTCGGATGGATCGCTGGCCAGTTGGCAATGGAACTACCCCGTGGGCGCTGGAGAATATGCTGCCCTGTATCCCAAGGCCTGGTACGACTACCAATGGAATAAATTTCCAGCGCACGTTGTGCTCGAACAATTCTCGCCGGTGCTTCCGAATAACTATCGCGAGTCGAGTTATCCGGTCGCGGTATACCGCTGGCATGCCGAGAATCCCACCAAGCACCCCGTCACTGTCTCAGTGCTGCTCTCGTGGACGAACATGGCCGGCTGGTTTCGCACCTTCACTCGTGATTTCCAGGGCGCTCCGAACCAAGGCAATCACAATGACTTCGTAAGCGAGAGAGTGGACGGACGCGCCATGAACGGCGTCGTTTTCGATCGAAACCGAGCGAGCGCAGCACCGCGCGAGGCGGACGGCCAATTTGCGATCGCCGCATTAGAATCGCCGGGCGTCGAGGTTAGTTATCAAACTACGTTTGCGGCGGACGGCGATGGAAAGTCCGTCTGGGCGCACTTTGCCAAAGATGGCAGTCTAGCCAACAGCGACCTCTCGTGGGTAAGCGACGGAGAGAAGTTAGCTGGCGCGATCGCTGTGCGCTTCACGCTTCAACCGGGGGAGAAGAAAGTGATCCCCATGGTCATTGCGTGGGATTTTCCTGTTGTTGAGTTCGGAGAGGGGCGCCAATGGAATCGTCGCTACACTGATTTCTATGGGGCCAGTGGCAGCAATGCCTGGGCAATTGCGCGCGACGGACTTCGCAATGCGACCGTTTGGAGCGATGCAATCGATGCCTGGCAGGCTCCGTATGTGAGCGATCAGAGCAAGCCGCTGTGGTATCGAGGCATGCTTTTCAATGAACTCTACACTCTGACCGACGGAGGATCGTTTTGGGGCCGCCCCGTCGGATCAGACCGCCAAGATCCGCCCTCCTTCGCGCTATTGGAATGCTTTGATTACGCGTATTACGGGACGTTGGATGTCCGGTTTTATGCATCGATGCCGTTGCTGAAATTCTGGCCGGAAATCGACAAGCAGGTATTGCGCGAGTTTGCTGACACTGTTCCTCGCGAATGGCCGGAAAAGGGTCAATGGGTCTGGAAGTCGCAGCAAGCGGGCGAACCAATTTTGCATAAGCGGAAGAAGAAAGGCGCTGTGCCCCACGATCTCGGCGTGCCCGAAGGCGATCCGTTCTTTGCAGTGAACGAGCCGGGCTGGCAGGACACGAACGACTGGAAAGACTTGAATTCCAAATTCATCCTGATGGTTTATCGCGACTACGTCCTGACGGGCAGCAAAGACAAGGCTTTCTTGCGCCAAATGTGGCCAGCGGTGCAGGAGGCGGTGGTTTATTTGCGGCAATTCGATCACGGCGGGGGAATTCCAGAAAATGGCGGCTACCCCGATCAAACGTACGATTCCTGGGTCGTGCGAGGGGTGAGCGCTTATTGCGGAGGCTTGTGGCTGGCGGCGTTGCGCGCCACCGAGGAAATGGCGCGCACACTCAACGATAACGAGGCGGCCATGCAGTATCACCGATCCTTTGAAAAAGCTCAGAAGACATACATCGACAAGCTTTGGAACGGAGCCTACTTCCGCTATGACACTGATAGCGACTACCGCGACAGTGTCCAAGCGGACCAGTTAGCGGGGCAGTGGTATGCGAATATGACCGGCCTGGGAGATCTGGTGCCTCGTGAGATGCAACTCGCGGCGCTCAGGAAGGTATTTGCGTTCAATGTCATGAAATTCGGAAACGGTGAGATGGGTGCCGCGAACGGCATGGCGGCAGATGGTTCCATCATGGGCGATAACGAGCAGGCTCCCGAGGTGTGGGTTGGGACCAGTTTCGGCTTTGCCGCCCTGATGCTCAGTGAAGGAATGCGAGAGGAAGCCTACCGCACGGCCTGGGGCTTATACCACACAATCTATGAGACGAAAGGATATTGGTTCCGCACTCCGGAAGCCTGGGATGTGAATGGGAACTTCCGGGCCTCGATGTACATGCGACCAGCTGCGATTTGGGCGATGGAGATGATCCCACAGCCTAAGCCTGGCGCAAATGTCGCTGCGCCCAGTCCACGCCATTAAGGCTGGGTAGTCGGTTTAGGCCGGGGGTTAAACGTCGGGGAGGGCTGTGATTGACTATCGTAAGCCTGGCGCAAGAAGCATGGCTGACGGGCCTCGAAAAGATCCCGTCAGCCTAAAAATTGCGAGTCCAAGTGATCGGTTCAACGAAAGCGCGTACCTTATGGTTGCGGGCGCGCTAGCTCATCGGTGGCAGAGTCGTTGAGCAGTTCGGTTGGCGCGGCGGGCACAGAAGAAGCGGGCCACCGTCTGCCGCGGAAATCGGCTGAAAGCTCGCTGCGATGAAGGTACCTACCATTGCTACCGTCAGAATCGCGATCCTGATTGCCAGCTTTGCATTCGTCTTTACCTTCATTGTCGTGCTCCTTATGGGACCTGGGGAATTCTTGCTTGGGCTTGACCGTCGCAAGTGACCTTAGTAATGCAAGCTGCGTTCCAAACCGGGGCGCTTGGCAACCCGGGTGCCGCGTTCTCAGAATTGGCCGAAAAGTGGGGACAAATGCAGTTTCCGCCCCGGTGCAGGACGCCGGGGCTGCCCGAACGAGCCCTAATAACCCAAACAATAATGCTCGTATGTAACATTTATGTTAGGTGTAAGGGACGGCGAATCCGGAGGCTCCGCGTATACTCATTGCGTCATGGGCCATTCGGCTAAAGACAGTATCCCCCCTGCGACCGCCGCGAGGCTGGAGGCGGTAAGCGGACCCCTCAAGGGGCAACTATTCCTGCTCACCCAGGAGGAAGTATCGATCGGGCGCGATCCCTCCAACGAAATCTCGCTGCTCGACTCTCTGGTATCCCGACGCCACTGCGTGATCCGCAATGAATCGGGGACGTTCCGCTTGCAGGACCTGGAAAGCCGCAACAGCACCTTTGTCAGCGGTGTTCCGGTCATGGACCGAGTGCTGGTGCCGGGCGATCAGATCCGGGTGGGTAACTCAATTCTGATCTTCCAGGGAGCGGAGGACGGGTCTCTGCCGCACGGTGCTTCCTTGAGCCTCGACGCTACCCCGGCACCCGGAGCCGCAACCGTAGTCCTAAGAAAAGAAGATGCCCTTTATCTCCGCCCTCCCACGCGGGAGCAACTGCCGAACACCGCCAAAACCGTTCGCGATCTCAAGGTCCTCCTGGACTTCAGCCGAGCCTTGAATTCGGTCCACAGCCTTGCGCCTCTGCAGGAAAGGGTGCTGGAGGCCATTCTGGCGATTGCCCCGGCGGACCAGGCTGCCATCCTGTTGACCGAGGACGGGACCACGGGATTTTCGTCGGTTCAGGGGAAAGACAGGCGTTTGGGAGAGAACCAGCCGATTCATGCCAGCCAGACGATCTTGAACCGCGTGCTCGAGGAGCGCCTCGCGGTTCTGACGAGCAATGTGCAAAGCGACGAGTCATACAGGGATGCCGACAGCCTGCTCCAACGCCGGGTGCACTCGGTCTTGGCGGTCCCCCTCGAAGGACAAGACAAGGTCCTAGGGGTTCTTTACCTGGAGGCTAGTTCTGCCGGCGCGCGCTTCGACTCCGATCTTCTACAGTTGGTCACCACCCTCGGGAACATTACAGCCCTCGCGATTGAGAATGCCCGCCACCTTGAAAGACTGGGAGGCGAAAACCGCCGCCTGCACGAAGAACTGAATATCCACCACAGCATGATCGGTGAAAGCAAAGCCATGCACGAGGTGTATGGGTTCGTTTCCCGGGTGGCAGGGCGGGATTCGACGGTACTTATATCCGGGGAGAGCGGCACCGGGAAAGAGCTAGTGGCGCGAGCCGTCCACATGAATAGTGGCCGGTCCGACAAGCCATTTGTAGCCATTAACTGTGCGGCGATCACCGAAACCTTGCTCGAGAGTGAGTTGTTCGGCCATGAAAGGGGCGCCTTTACCGGAGCCGTGTCGCAAAAAAAGGGAAAGCTCGAGGTCGCCGAAGGCGGCACGGTTTTTCTGGATGAGATTGGGGAACTCGCTGTCCCTATGCAGGCCAAACTCCTGCGAGTTCTGCAGGAGCGCGAATTCGAACGAGTCGGTGGAACGCGCCCCATCAAACTCGATGTTCGCTTGATCGCCGCCACCAATCGCGATCTCAAGGAGGCTTCTCGCACCGGCGTTTTCCGTCCGGATCTCTATTACCGGCTTAATGTGGTGTCACTACATATGCCAGCCTTGCGGGAGCGGCGCGACGATATTCCGATGCTGGCGGCCTACTTCGCCGCGCAGTATGCCGAGAAGGTGAAGCGGCGGGTGGCCGGCATCTCTCCAGAAGCACGTACATGTCTGATGCGCTACGAATGGCCGGGCAACGTACGCGAGTTGGAGAACGCCATTGAGCGGGCTGTGGTACTGGGCTCGACTGAACTGATCCTTCCAGACGACTTGCCAGACTCGATTCTGGAGGAAACCGCCGCATCCGGAGAGCCCGTCAGCGCCCTACATGATGGAATTCGCGAGGCGAAGAAGGTGTTGATTGAACGCGCGATCGAGCAGGCCAACGGAAACTACACAGAGGCTGCGAAAATCCTTGGGGTGCATGCTAACCATCTGTTCCGACTGATACGCACCCTGAACCTGAAGCCCAAGCGGCAGCGTTAGGCTGATCTAAACTGAGCGAGCGTTTGAATCCTTACTTCAGGCCTCTGACCAAGAACAGATTGGCAAGATCGCGCTGGAAAGTAATGGCGTATGACTTGCCATCTGCCGACAGAGCGAGCGGTCCAAGGAACTGAGCCCCCGGTTCGGGAACCTTCACGACCAGCCACGGTTCTTTGCGACGAGTTGTTACGTCGAGACGACTAATCTTGATGCTGGCGGGTTCCCGCTGTTGCAGGAACAGGTATCGTCCGTCACCGTTCCATCGCACGACACTTTCGCCCTGCAATTCCGCGATTGCCTTGGAATCCCCAGCGCCCACACGTGAAAGCAGCAGCTTGTGCGGATCCACGGTGATGAACCACTTGCCATCCGGCGAGACCCGGATTCCCCGCGTTCCTTCAGTTGTTAGAGGGGTCGATCGATTTGTTTCCAGGTCGTACACCCAGGTGCGGGTAGCGTGTCCCGTTTCATTGCCAGTGAAAAGAATTCGCTTGTTGTCGGGGAACCACTCCACGCCATCGAAATGCATTCCGTCGATTTTTGGAAAGCGCGATTCTCCCGGACCGGTGGGCAGCAGCATGAGAGAAGATCGGTCGGCCTCATGATGGATGCAAGCCAGCCATTTGCCATCCGGCGAAAGCGAAGGCCGGTTTCCCGAGCCAAGTTGGATGGCCGGCGAGCCGTCCGTCTTCCTGAGATAGATGGCTGAGTTGCGGCCTTGGCCACTGGAAAGCTCTACGAAGACGATGGATTGAGCGTCGTTCGACAAGTCATACATCAAGGAAGAGTCAAGCCAAGCCAGATCGCGTTGTGCCGCCCCATTCGGCGGTAAATAGTGGATGCCCAGACGCGAATTGACCGTGGTCAGCAGAACACGGCCGTCGCGGGCTACATCTTGCATCACGATCATTCCGCCGGTTTGTGAGACCATCCTTTGGGCGCCTGACAGCGTAACCGCATAAAGTGCGGGATCGCTGCCGGGTTGACCGCCTGAGAACCATACCTCACGATCGTTGGGTGACCAGTTCAAGGCGCCTATGGCGCGCCATCCACGGGAAAGCACCTGCTTAGGATGGTTCGGGCCAACAACGCAGAGGGCATAATCCCCCACTTCGGCGTCAAAATCAAAGAACGCAACCAGCTTTCCGTCGGTCGATACTCGCGGCATCATGGGAGGCCGCTTCTCCGTCTCATACAAAACGGTGCCGATGGGATATTCCAGCCGGAATTTTCCGCCGACGGCGCGCGCTACTGCTAGGGACTCGCCATCTGGACCCCAGTCTGCGCCACTGACACCTTCCAGCACCTCGCGCGGCGCGCCACCGCCAAACGGGACCCGAGCCAGGGTACCGACATCCTCACTGCCCAAAAGAATGGCCATCTCTCCACCCGGTGAGATGGCAAGCACTCGCGCACTGGGAAGCGCCAATGGTTGGGCTTCGCGATTGCCGGGATGTGCCGAAAATAACGTGGATGGTGCGCCGTCCCATTCGGCACTGTAGACTACCGAGTCGCCAGGAGCGAATTTCGCCGAGGTGACATCGCCACGGCGAAAGGTCAAGCGGCGATACGAAGGCGGTTCTGCGGGTGGGACATATCGGTGCTCATAGGAGATGCGCAGTGCCAGTCCGAGCAAAACTCCTGCGAGCAAACCCAAACTTGTCCAGAGCCTCATTCGCGGCACGTTTCGCGGAGCTGGAGTCGGGCTTGCCAGAGCGAAGTTACTGGAATCCATCTCCTCCCGAAGCTCCTCCAAGGCGACCTTTACATCTGCCATGGTTTGCCAGCGGCGTTCAGGATCCTTCTTCAGACAGCGAGCGATAATTCGATCGAGCTCGGGAGGAACCTCCGCGACTGCTTGTGATGCCGGCTGTGGGTCCTTGTAGAGCACAGCCGAAAGCGACGATAGTTTAGACCCGCCCGCGAAAGCTCGTTGACCCGTTGCCATCTCGTATAGAACTGACCCGAAGGAAAAAACATCCGAGCGTGCGTCAACCTTCTTGCCGTCGGCTTGCTCCGGAGACATGTAAGCAACGGTCCCGAGGATGGTGCCTTCTTCCGTGAGCGGCGATCCTTCGCCGTGCACAGTCTCGGCGTACGCGTCGGCATCTGTGGACTCGCTGAGTTTCGCTAAACCGAAATCCAGGATCTTGACCACGCCCTGTGGAGTAACGATCACATTCGAGGGCTTGAGGTCGCGATGGACGATCCCAGCCGCGTGAGCCGCTGCCAGAGCGTCCGCGATCTGAACACCGTACTTCAACACATCACGAATCCGCAGGCCTTTGCGCCCGATCAGGTGATCGAGCGTATCGCCTGCCACATACTCCATGGCGATGTAGGGAAGAGGCTTGCCATCAATTTCCTGTGTATCGATGTCGTAGATCGTGACGATATTTGGGTGATTCAGCGATGAGGCTGCTTTGGCTTCCTGGACGAAGCGCCGCTCGCGGTCGGCGTTGAGTGCAGCCGCCGACAAAATCTTGATAGCCGCCGTCCGGCCAAGACGGGAATCGACCGCCTTATAGACAACGCCCATTCCACCGGCCCCAAGCTTGGCCTCGATGCGATACGAGCGGAATGATTTTCCGATCATGGGCGCAGTCCTCAATACCCAGCCTCGACGAACGGCGCGAAAAGAGCACCGTCGCGGCCGGTACGAATGAACATCTTCAAATGTAAGCCGTCACAAGTGCGCGGAGAAAGAGTGCCGTGTAGCAATCCGCTGGCGACTTCATTGCCTCTCGCACAAGCAGGCGCGAATGCGGGACGCCGGTGCTTGTTGTGGGTGCAATTCTACCGCAGAAGGTCTCGAGTTTGGATGCCCGAGAGTGTTATTCGACCGTTTGACAGAAGGGTTCCGACCGTTGACACGACAACGGCTCAAAATCCTCTGGCACGAACATTCCTGAGAGTGCGGTTCTGCGTATATGCGCGAAGTACGCTCTGCCGTCGAACCACGCGGGAGCGTAGCGATTTAGGCCTGGAAAATACCCCCCGACGCACCTACGCCCACTGTCTTTGCGTACTCGAACCCCTGTGATCCTTATCACCCCTCGATGTGCTCCGGGTGACGGTGCTTTGTTGCCGAAAATCGCTACCTTGGTGTAAGAGCGAGTGATCTGTTTGGAGGAGTGTCTATGCAAGCACTCTCGCCGGTCAGTCTTCCCACCGAAGAGCAGTTGTTCATCGACAAGGTGATTGCGAAGCGTCGAGGACGCCCCGGGGCCTTGCTCGGCATTCTGGAGGCGGCACAGGATAGAAACCGCTACAAATACCTTCCCTTAGAAACCCTGCGTTACATCGCGGCCAAGACGGACCTGCCGTTATCGCGCATCTACAGCGTTGCCACGTTCTATGCCCTGTTCAATCTTCAACCGCAAGGCGAAAACACCATCTGCATTTGCCGAGGCACGGCATGCCATACGCGCGGTTCGCGCAATTTGTTGCAGGGAGCGCGCCTGGATCTTGGGCTGGGCATCGAGGATGCGGACGGCAACGGCAACGAGGCCGACAAACTTCTACTCACCACCCCTGACCGTCAATTCACAGTGCGTACCGTGGCCTGCTTCGGTCAATGCGCGATGGCGCCCGTGGTGGAGGTGAACCATCGCATCTGCGGACATGCCACCGAGCGTACCTTGCAGCGCGAGATCGCAACCATTCGCGCCGGAGAGTAAGCAATGCCTCGCATTCTGGATATTGGAGCTTTCAGCGCAGTGCGTGAGGCGGGCCTTGCCAAACTGGTCCCGCCGGTGCCGCGTTTGGCTGTGGGAATGGGAACATGCGGCCGCGGAAACGGCGCTGAAGGCCTGTATCAGGCATTTCTGCAGGCGATTGAGAACAGCGGTGCCAACCTCGTTCTGGCGCCGGTAGGTTGTTTTGGAGCTTGCTTTCAAGAGCCGCTGGTCAACGTCCGGCTCCCCGGAAATCCTCTTGTCATTCTGCGTCGGGTGCAAGCGAACGACGCCGCGCGCGTCCTGCACGATATTGCCAACGGTTGTCTCAGCCCTGATTTGATTTACTGCAAGATTGAAGAGTGGGATCACATTACCGGTCACGTGCGCTATGGTCAGGGATATCCGGAAGTCCCTTCGTGGAGCGATGTGCCCTTTTTCAAAGGGCAGAAGAAAATTGTTTTGCGGAACTGCGGTCTCATCAATCCCGATGACATTGAGGAATACATTGCGGTCGGTGGATATCAGGCGCTTTACAAAGTATTGATCGATGCGAACCCTGCGGGAGTGATTGAGCAAATCAAAGCGTCGAAACTGCGGGGCCGCGGCGGAGCGGGATATTCCACCGGCAACAAGTGGGAATTCCTGGCCAAGGCAAAGACAGAATCGAAGTACATCATCTGCAACGCGGACGAAGGCGATCCGGGCGCCTACATGAATCGCAACGAGATTGAAAGCGATCCCCACTCACTGCTCGAGGGCATGATCATTGGCGCGTATGTCATGGGCGCGACTGAGGGAATCGTCTATGTCCGAGCCGAGTATCCGCTGGCAGTACATCGCTTGAATCGTGCCATCGAACAAGCGCGCGAGTACGGACTGCTTGGGGAGAACATCCTCGGCCGCGGATTCAAGTTCGACATTGAACTAGTGGAAGGAGCTGGAGCATTCGTTTGCGGCGAAGAGACTGCGCTAATTGCATCGCTCGAAGGCGAAGCCGGAAGGCCGCGACCGCGACCGCCATTTCCCGCTCAGAAGGGTCTTTGGGGCAAGCCTACCAACATTAACAACGTGGAAACCTGGTACAACATCGCGCCCATCGTGACGCGTGGGCCAGCCTGGTTCACCGAAACTGGCAGCCCTAAGAGTTCCGGCACAAAAGTATTTTCGCTGGTGGGCAAGGTGAAAAATACCGGGCTAGTCGAGATGCCTCTCGGCACTGCGCTCAAGACCTTTATCTACGACATTGGAGAAGGCGCGGTTGGGGAAGGTCAGGTCAAAGCAGTGCAGACCGGCGGCCCATCCGGCGGTTGCATCCCGCACGAGATGTTCGATACCGCTGTTGATTACGAGAGCTTGCAGCAACTCGGGTCAATCATGGGATCGGGCGGCATGGTCGTGATGGACGAAGACAACTGCATGGTTGACGTCGCCCGGTACTTCATCGAGTTCACGCACTCGGAATCATGCGGTAAATGCATTCCTTGTCGAGTTGGCTTGAACAAGTGTCTGCGCATTTTGAATCGCGTGACCGAAGGTGCGGGCACGGCGCATCATCTCGAAATCCTGGACGAGCTGAGCCGTTACATTCGAGACTGCTCGCTCTGCGGCTTGGGACAGACCGCGCCCAATCCGGTGCTCACGACCCTGCGGCACTTCCGCAACGAGTTTGAGGACCATATCCTCGCCCGGCGCTGCACGGCAGGAGTGTGTGAAGAACTCGCACTCTCTCCCTGTGAAAACAGTTGCCCCCTGCACATGAACATTCCTCGATTCCTGCAGCTTTATAAGGAGAACCGGTTGGAGGATGCGTTCCTCTCGATCATCCTCGATAATCCGCTGCCGTCTTCGACGGGGCGTGTATGCCAGCATCCGTGCGACAGCCGCTGCCGGCGGCAGACATTGGATCAGGCAGTGAACATGCGCGAAGTGCACCGCTTCATCGCCGATTCCATCTTCGACTCCGACAAGTATGAACCTATGGTGCAGTCGATCGCTGCGCGCAAGTTCGAAGCTACCGGGCGCAAAATCGCGATTGTGGGCGCCGGACCCGCCGGACTCACCGCCGCGTTCTATCTGGCGATGCTGGGCCATGACGTCACGGTCTACGACAGCAAGTCCGAGGCCGGCGGAATGCTCCGGTTTGCTCTCCCTGAATACCGGCTACCAAAGGGAATCTTGCGGCGCGAGATCGAGCTCATCGAGCGGCTAGGAGTGAAGTTCAGCTTCAATACTCGGGTCGGCGTCGATCTGGCCCTCAATGACCTCGATGACCATTTCGACATGGTCTTTCTCTCCATCGGAACGTGGAAAGAATCGTGGGTCTATCAATCAGGCACCGAGTTGAAAGGTGTATATCCGGCGCTCAATTACCTGGAGGCGGTTGCGGCTGGGCAGGACGTGAACCTCGGGAGGCGTGTAGCAATTATCGGCGGAGGCAATGCAGCAATCGACTCTGCTCGAACCTCGCTGCGTAAAGGCTGCGACGTGACCGTTTTCTACCGGCGTGAACGGAAAGACATGCCAGCGATCGACGAAGAAATCACGGCCGCCAAAGAGGAAGGCGCGAAGTTCGTATTCCTGGCCGCACCTCATCGCGTGATTGGAGACGCCAAGGGAGGCGTCAAAGCCATCGAGATCGTGAAGACGCGGTTGGGAGAGTACGACTCCTCCGGCCGCCGAAAGCCCATCGCGACCGACGAGGTTCAGCGCTTCGACTGCGACTCTGTCATTTATGCCGTTGGCGAAACTGTCGATTTGGATTTCGCCAAGGCCTCAGGCCTGGCTCTCAGAGAGGGTGGAACCATTGAAGTGAATCGGTTCACCTTGGAAACCAGTCGTCCTCGGTTCTATGCCGGAGGCGATCTGGTAACGGGTGCGTCCAACGTTTCGAATGCCATGGCCTCGGGCAAGCAGGCGGCGCGAAGCATCGATTTGCAGTTGATGGAAGCCGATCGTTGGAATTCGCTTTATCCCGATATCCAATACGAACAGACACCACCCGAAGATCCGAGCCCGAGTCGGCGTCACACTGGGCATGAACTTGCCGCCTCTTCTCGTGTTCGCTCGCAGGACGAAGTCGTAACTGGTCTGAGCCATGAAGAGGCTTTCGACGAAACCTGCCGCTGCCTGCGTTGCGATGTCACGGCCGTCAACGTGAGTTAGGGGACCGCGCGCTGAAAGGAGAAATACCTTGGCACCGAAGAAGATATCGATCCGAATCGACGGAGAGCTGATCAGCGCAGTGGAGGGTCAGACGATTCTGCAGGCGGCGAAGGCCAGCCATAAGTACATTCCAACCCTCTGCGATCTAGATGGACTCACGGCAGTCGGTGCCTGCCGGATTTGCCTTGTCGAGGTCTCCGGCACCGAGCGCTTGTTCCCTGCTTGCACCACTCCCATCCAGGAGGGGATGTCGGTCACCACGACGTCGCCGAAGTTGACCCGCTATCGTCGTATTTCCGTCGAACTGCTTCTCGTGGAGCGAAATCACGTGTGCTCGGTGTGCGTATCGAACGGACACTGCGAGCTGCAATCAATGGCCACGGCCCTCGGTATCAGCACTGTCGGCTTGGCGTACAACTTCCCCAAGTTGTCCATCGACATGTCGCACCCACGCTTCGTGCTTGATCACAACCGCTGCATTCTATGCACACGCTGCGTGCGAGTTTGCGCCGAACTCGAGGGCGCACATGTTTGGGATCTCACTTCGCGCGGCACCCACGCCCGCGTTGTCAGCGAGATGAATGAGAAATGGGGACAGGCCACCACCTGCACCAGTTGCGGCAAGTGCGTGCACGCCTGCCCTACGGGCGCACTGGCCGAAAAGGGTTGGGCGGTTGAGGAGATGGTGAAGAAGATCGACGCCGTCACCTCCCTGGTACACCGCAGAGGAGTGCAGGTATGAAGAAGGTGAAAGTAGCGACCGTCTGGCTCGATGGGTGTT
Organism: uncultured Acidobacteriaceae bacterium; assembly: GCA_963722365.1. Taxonomy (GTDB): domain Bacteria; phylum Acidobacteriota; class Terriglobia; order Terriglobales; family Acidobacteriaceae; genus Sulfotelmatobacter. The sequence goes on along the minus strand of CAVRLM010000005.1, from coordinate 354,650 downwards.
CCGGTTGCCACATGTCACTGCTCGACATGGACGCAGGCATCATCGCTCTGGCCCGCAAGATTGACCTGGTGTATGGCCCCCTGGTCGATGCGCAGGAATTTCCCGAGGACGTCGATGTCACGCTGGTTGAAGGCGCGGTCAGTTCGCAGGACGATCTCAACAAGATTCAGAAGATTCGGCAGCGCACCCACATACTCGTCTCGCTCGGAGATTGCGCCGTCACCGGCAACGTTCCGGCAATGCGCAACTCCATCCCCGTGCAGAAACTACTGCAGCGCATCTACATCGACGGTGCTGAGGAAGGAAACGTCGTCCCGTCAGAGCGCGTGCCGGCGTTGCTCAAGCAGGCGCGGCCACTGCGCGAATTCGTCAAAGTGGATTTGAGCTTGCCGGGCTGTCCTCCTCCGTCGAAGGCAATCTTCAGCGTGATCAACGATCTGCTGGACGGCAAGAAGCCCGACTCCGCTCTCAAGGTGAAGTTCGGATAAGGAGTGTGTCATGAAACGCATCACCATCGAACCCGTGAGCCGCATCGAGGGACACGCCAAAATCGACATTCACCTCGATGACCAGGGACACGTCGCGGGAACCGAATTTCACGTCACGCAAGTCCGAGGGTTTGAGAAATTCACCGAAGGACGTCCTTTCTACGAGATGCCGGGAATCACCGCACGGATCTGTGGGATCTGTCCCATCAGCCATCTGCTGGCCTCGTCCAAGGCCTGCGACGCCATCATGGCGGTACGCATTCCTCCGACGGCCAGGAAGCTGCGCGAACTGGTGCACTTCGCCCAGATCGTGCAATCGCACGCACTCAGCTTCTTCTACCTTTCTGCTCCGGATTTTCTCCTGGGTATGGATTCCGATCCGGCGTCACGAAACGTATTGGGTGTCATCGCAGGGCATCCGGAGTTAGCCCGCGACGGAATCGAACTCCGAAAATTCGGGCTGCAAATCGTCGAGAGCCTGACGCAGGAACGCGTTCATCCTTCCTGGATAGTTCCCGGCGGTGTTGCATCTCCACTCGCCGGTGCCATGCGCGACCGCATTCTGACAGAACTGCCAGGAACCAAAGCGATTGCCGACCGCTCACTTCGTTTCTTCAAGGGCGCGCTCGACAACTACAAGGAGGAGATCGCGTTCTTCGGCTCCGTTCCGACGATGTACGCGGGCATGGTCGATCGCAAAGGGAACTTGCAGCTTTATGATGGCAACCTGCGGTTTCGCAGTGCGACGGGCGAGCTTGTGGAAGATCAAATTCCCCCTGACGAATATATGCAATGGATCGGGGAAGCCAGCTTGCGCGAATCGTACTTGAAGGCTCCTTTTTTCAAGCCGCAGGGATTTCCGGCCGGCGTGTATCGCGTAGGCCCGCTCGGGCGGCTGAATGCCTCCGACCAGTGCGGAACTCCAAACGCCGACGTTGAGTTCCGAGAATTTCACCAGCGGTTTGGCGTGGTTGCACACAGCGCGTTTCTCTACCATTACGCCAGGTTGATCGAAATTGTCTATGCTTTGGAACGGATCGAGGCCTCGCTGGACGATCCGCAAATCCTCGAACGGCATGTGCGTGCTACCGCCGGAGTGAATGCCACCGAAGGCGTCGGCATGATAGAAGCGCCGCGGGGAACGTTGATCCACCACTATAAAGTAAATGAGGAGGGCGCGATCACTTGGGCCAACCTGATCGTTGCCACCGGCCACAACAATCTCGCCATCGGTCGTGCCGTGCAACAGGTCAGCGAACACTTCATTGACGGAACGAAGCTGAACGAAGGCATGCTGAACCGTGTGTCGGCTGTGGTGCGCGCCTATGATCCCTGCCTCAGTTGCTCCACCCACGCCTTCGGCCTGCTGGCTATGACAATCCGCATGGTGGGCGCGGACGGAGCCATCCTGGACGAGCTAACGACGGATTGAGCTAAAGAACTGTCTCGTTCGTTCCCGTGATCAGGGTCCTCGAATGCTGCGAAAGGCTTGTCGATGTTGGGCAATGTGATTGTCTGAGCGGTACTCCTCGTGCCGTCGGGCAGCATCCGAAAACCGCCGGCGCTGCCCATTTTTTTGTCTTTCACGAATTCGGTCGAGACAAGATCCCAAGAAAAGTTTATGGTTGCAGACGGAATTCCAACTCCATAGTGAGGCTTCACACGTGCTCAATCGCAGAAACTTCCTGAAAGTCGCGAGCACCGCAACGGCAGGCACTGTTCTCAGAGGCAAGATCCATGCGTTGGCCGCCATCGAGACTGAACCAATCGCGCCGCTTGCCGCCAACGATCAGGTTCAGATCGCGCTGATCGGGGCTGGTATTCAAGGCCAGGGAGACACCAAAGTTGCCGTGCAGGTTCCCGGCATAAAGCTTGTCGCCGTGGCCGACTGTTACGAGGGGAGGCTGGCGCACAGCAAAGAGCTTTGGGGCAACGACGTCTTCACCACACGCGACTACCGCGAGATCCTGGCGCGCAAGGATGTCGACGCTGTCATCATCGCTACCCCCGACCATTGGCACAAGCAGGCCGCGGTCGATGCGATGAAGGCGGGCAAAGACGTCTATTGTGAAAAGCCCATGATTCATCTGTATTCCGACGGCCGCGAGATGATCGAGACCGCCAGCGCCACGAACCGCATCCTTCAAGTTGGAAGCCAGCGCGTTAGCTCCATCATCTATTCGAAAGCAAAAGAGGTGCTCGCCTCGGGCGCAATCGGCAAACTCAACATGGTTTCCGCGCATTGGGACCGCAACTCTTCAATTGGCGCATGGAACTACACCGTTCCTCTGGATGCCTCGTCCGAAACCTGCGACTGGCCACGCTTCCTTGGAACTGCTCCGAACATTCCATTTAACGCCGAGCACTTTTTCCAGTGGCGCAAATGGAAAGCCTACGGAAGCGGCGTCGCTGGCGATCTCTTCGTGCATTTGTTCAGCGGAACCCACTTCATTACCGGCAGCAACGGCCCGACGCGAGCCATGGCTACCGGCGGTTTGCGTTTCTGGAAAGATGGCCGGGACGCTGACGACGTGATGCTGGGGTTGTTCGACTATCGCGAGGGGTTCAATCTCAGCCTGCGCGTGAACTTCGTCGACGGAGGAGATGAGAGCGAAGGCTTCATCTTCAGCGGCTCCGAAGGCACCATGGAGATTGCGGGCAACTCGGTCAGCGTGAACCGCTCACCGCTGAAAAAGGAACCAGGCTACACCGTCGGCACCTTCACGGAAGCCATGCAAAAGCGAACGCTCGATGCCTACCGCCAGAAATATCCGGTCACGCATCCCTCGGGGCCGCCGGCGGCTGAATATGAGAAGTACGTGGTTCCCGAGGGCTACCGCGACAGCTACGACCATTTCAAGAATTTCTTTGCTGCCGTTCGCTCGCGTCAGCCGGTCGTGGAAGATGCGACCTTCGGCTTCCGCGCCGCCGGTGCGGCACTGCTTAGCAACCTTAGCGTCGAACAAGGCTCCGTCGTGAAGTGGGATCCCGACGCCATGAGGTTGGGATGAAATAGAATACTGCTCTTCGACACAGGCAGCATACGAAACGAGATTCAATAGCGGAGAATCGATTTGTTCAATAATAAAAAACTGCTCCTCCCTCTTCTGGTGTGCATAAGCGCTGGTTGTGTTTGCGTTGCACAAAACACCCGCAAGGCCAGTCCCGGCGATGCTCCCGGAAACGTTTCGCAAACGACCTTCTTCGTTCACCGTCTCGGAACCGACCATGCGGAGGGCATTACCACGCTCGATATGAACGGCGACGGCCGCCCCGATCTTCTGAGCGGAGCGTACTGGTACGAGAACCCCGGCCCCAACGCGGGAGAGTGGAAACGTCATCAGTACAGGACGGTCGGCATCATGGGCGAGTTTGTCTCCGATTGCGGGGAATGGACCTTCGACGTGAATCACGATGGTGCCCTTGACGTAGTCACGACCGGATGGATGTTGAACGGCCTGTGGTGGTACGAGAATCCGAAAACGCCCGGTGTCATGTGGAAGCAACACTTCATCGCTGACAGCTATGACACCGAGGGTGGGGCCACCGGCGACATCAACGGCGACGGCAAGCCCGATCTCGTGCTCGCCCACTACAACCACTCGGGAATTCTATGGGCCGATTTCTCGGGCCCCGAACCCAAAGTTCACCACGTCGGCGGAAAAGAACAGGACGGCCATGGCATCGGAATCGCCGACGTGGACGGCGATGGCAAGGCCGACATCCTCACCCCCAACGGCTGGTTCAAGAACATCGACGCCAACAACGATAAGTGGGAATGGCACGCCGATTGGAAGATGGACGACGCCGGTTTCCCCATCATCGGTTATGACGTCAATAACGATGGCAAGACCGACATCATCTACGGCCAGGGACACAGCTATGGCCTCTACTGGCTCGAGCAGAAAGGCGACGGAGCTAACCGCACGTGGGTCAAGCACGCGATCGACGAGTCTTACTCCCAGATCCACGCGCTCAAATTGGTCGATATCGATGGCGATGGCGTTCCCGAGTTGCTGGCTGGCAAGCGTTACCGCGGGCACAACGGCCATGATCCCGGCTCCTATGATCCGCTCGTGGTGTATTACTACAAGATCGATCGCAGCACAGCAACATTCACGCGCGTCCCAATTTCAGTCAATGGCACCGCCGCGGCTGGAACGCAGTTCGTCGTCGAAGACCTCGATGGAGATGGCGACCTCGATATAGCCACCGCGGGAAAAACGGGCGTGCACTTTTATGAAAATTTAAAAATCAATCGTGTTCCCGAAGAGACTCGTGAAAACGAGCTCCTGCTCGACAAGAACTGGCCCTTCGAGGGCGAAGGCAAGATTGTGAAGCAGGAAGATGGCCCGCCGCCGCGATAGGGCGAACCTAGACTAGCGGGCGATGCGGCTGTGTTACTTTAAAGTTCAAAGGCATCCTGGGACTACATCTGTGGGAGCCCCTTATGCCCGACAACGCCACGAAAGCTAAGGGAGATCGCTTGCGCCGAACTCGAAAAGCCCTTCTCATTCTTGTATCGCTAACCCTGACAGCCGCCGCCACCGCGCAGAATCAAGCGGCAGTCGACCCGTCGCTTCCGCCTCCGCCGCACGAGAAGCAAGTTCATCTCAAGCACATTCTCGTGATCGGCCAGACCAAGGGATTCGAGCACGACTCGGTTTCGGATGGCATGGTCGCCATCTACAACATGGGACGCGACAGTGGTCTTTGGGAGGCCATGCTGCGCACTGACGTCGAACTCGTCACCAAGAAAGATCTCGGAAGAAACACGAAGAACCTCAACTACTTCGATGCCATAGTCTTCGTGAGCACCACTGGGGAACTTGACCTCGACGACAGCCAGAAGACCGACATGCTGTCGTTCATCAAAGACGATGGCAAAGGTTTTGTAGGCGTTCACGCCGCCCTCGACACCAACTACAAATGGCCCGCATACGGTGAGATGATTGGCGGCTGGTTTGACCAGCACCCGTGGTCCACGTTCAACGCGCCGATCATTAACGAAGATCCGACGTTTCCCGCGGTTCGCCACTTTCCGGCAGCGTTCTTGAAATACGATGAAATTTACCAGCCCAAAGAGTGGTCGCGCGAAAAGGTAAACGTCCTGCTCAGCCTGGATGCCACGAAGCTGAATTACGAAAACAACCCGCGCGTTCACCGAACCGATCATGACTTTGCGGTTGCCTGGGACAAGATGTACGGCAAAGGCCGCGTCTTCTACTCGACCCTCGGACACACCCAGGAGTCATGGAATGACCCGGACATCCGCAAGATGTATTTCGAAGCGATCAAGTGGGTGCTCGGTATGACGGAAGGTAGCACCGCTTCTCATCCCCATCCGCCGGCAGGTGAGCATCGGTGATTCTGGCTAAAGTGCTTCGTTCGACGTTGAGTCGCAGTGTGTGGTCCGCGGGAATATTGCTCGTGGGCCTTACCGTCTCGGCTGCGCAGGAACCGACGCCCACTCCGAAAGCTCAGGCGGAAGCCGGAGTAAAGCAAGACGTGCCCACTCCACCGAAGACATATCCGCCAGATTTTGTGCAGAAGGGCGCTGCGATCTTCCGCCAGGATTGCTCCTTCTGTCACGGCCGCAATGCGGGTGGAGGAGAGAGCGGACCCGACCTGACGCGCTCCAAACTGGTGACGGCCGATGTCGACGGCGACAAGATCGGCCCCGTCATACGCAACGGGCGCCCCGACAAAGGTATGCCCCCGTTTGATCGCTCGGATGACCAGATTGAGAGCCTCGTGGCCTTCATTCACACTCAACAGACTAAGGCGCTCACGAAAACCGGTGGCCGCAAGGGAGTGGATCCCGAAGACCTGCAAACGGGAAACGCTGAAGCCGGCAAGCAATACTTCAATGGAGCGGGCGGATGCGCCAGTTGTCACTCGCCGACCGGCGATCTTGCTGGAATCGCTTCGCGTCACCAAGGCCTTGAACTCGAAAAGCGAATGCTCTATCCGCAGCACGCGAAATCGAAAATCACGGTCAGCCTTGCCTCCGGCCAAACCGTCGCCGGCACCCTGGAATATCTGGACGAATTTACCGTCGGACTGGTCGATTCCACCGGCGCATACCGCTCGTGGCGGACTCGCGATGTAAAGTACAAGGTCAACTCGCCCGCCGATGCGCATGTCGCGCTATTCGACAAGTACACCGATGACGACGTCCATAACCTGATGGCGTACTTGCAAACCTTGCGCTAGGCGCGAAGCTTGAGGTTCCCAATTCCTATGAACTGTCTAAACGCATTCATTCTTGCCTTGAGCGCCGCGGTCGCAATCGCCTCTCCGGCCATGACCGTGGCACAAGGCGTAGATCAGCAGACGCTGTTGCATCCGCCCGCTGACAGTTGGCCTGGCTACCACGGCGACTATTCCGGCAGGCGCCACAGCCCGCTCCGTCAAATCACTCCACAAAACGTAAAAAGTATTTCGCTGGCGTGGCTGTTTCAAACCGACCGCCCCGTGCCCATCAAATCTTCACCGTTGCTCATCGATGGCGTTCTGTACTTCACGATTCCTGACAACGTGTGGGCAGTAGACGCCCGCTCGGGACACCAGATCTGGCATTACAGCTCTCCCACTAGCCAGGGCGAGCACATCGGTCAACGTGGCGTGGGCGCGTACAAAGGATCGCTCTTCTTGCTCTCTCCCGATGCCCACCTTATTGCTCTCAATCGCAATGACGGAAGCGTGCGCTGGCAAGTACAGGTCGCAGACGTCACCAAGGGCTACTGGACCAGCATGGCGCCACTAGTCGTCGGCAATCACGTGCTCATCGGTGTCTCCGGAGACTTCGACAACCTCAGCGGCTACATCCGCTCCGTTGATCCCGAAACCGGCGCAACGCAGTGGCAGTGGGATTCCACTCCTCCCGTTGGAACGCCTGATCAAACTACAGGTGGCATGACGTGGATGACCGGAACCTACGATCCGGATCTCAATCTCGTCTATTGGGGAACGGGGAATCCGACTCCCGTCCTGAAAGGTTCAACGCGGCCAGGGGATAATCTCTACACTTGCTCGATCGTCGCGCTCAATCCCGATACCGGCAAGCTTGCTTGGGCATTCCAGCCTTCCCCGCACGATACACACGACTGGGATGCGGTCGAAACTCCGGTGCTAGTCGATGCTGACTTCCACGGCCAACCGAAGAAGATGCTCATGCAAAGTTCGCGTAATGGCTACTTCTTTATTCTCGACCGCACGAACGGAAAGAGTCTCTTGACCGTTCCCTTCGGCCCAGTGAATTGGTCCATCGGAGTCGACAAGGAAGGTCGTCCTATTCCAAACCCCGCAAAGGAGCCGGCGCCCGATGGACGCCTGATTGCGCCCGACGAGGGCGGCCTCACGAATTACCGTTCCCCCAGCTTCGACCCAAAAACCGGTCTGTTCATTGTCGATGCACACCCGAGCTGGAGCGTCTACTTTGCCAAGGCCGCCGATGGAGTCTACGGTTGGGCTGGCGCGGACTACGACGTCTGGGGCAAGGGCGTCATTGAGGCGATCGATTACCAGACTGGAAAGATCCGCTGGAGCCATGAGCTTGGGCCCGAAGGCTCCGGAGCGGGCGTGCTGACGACCGATTCAGGCCTAACCTTCACGGGAGACGCGATGGGAAATTTCCTGGCACTGGATTCGAAGAGCGGCAAAACGCTCTGGCACGCTGGCTCAGGCTCGCACATCGTGAGTTCTCCCATCACTTATGAACTCGACGGTCGTCAATACATTCTCATGAGCAGCGGTGGCGTGTTGTTTGCGTGGGCACTCCCCGAAGCGTGATGAGTTGCGTTGTCTGGCAACGCTGTTCGAGCGCGAACTCGTGTACTCGCTATCCGGCTCAACACTGCATCGATTCCAAGGTCGCTAGAGGATAGCGCCTCTGTCTCACATTCCCGGAACGTCCACCCATCCTCGCTTCTGATTGCTTTCCAGCACCGAGTTGAGGATCTTCATCTGCCGCAAGCCGTCGACGAACTGTGGATATTCCGGCGGATCCCCTGTGCCAATCGAAGCATAGAACCGCCGAAAGACTTGCTTGAATGTATCGTCATATCCTTCACTATGACCACCTGGAAGATCGGCGTAGCTACGCGCACCAGGTTTGAGCAGCGACGGATCTTTGATGTAAATCTCATTCGCGACATCACGATTGCCCTGCCACAGTTCATCGGGCCGCTCCTGGTTCCAGGCCACAGAAGACTTGGTCCCGTAGATCTCGATGCTGAGCCCGTTCTTCCGTCCGGCCGAGACTTGGCTCGCACTCATGCACCCGCGCGTGCGTCCGCCCATCCGAAACACAACTGCGCCAAAATCTTCCGTGTCCACGGGAGTTTCGATGTAGTCTTCCGGTCCCTTCAACTTGTTGGCAAAGGTCTCTACTGAATGCTTCGGCTGCTTGCGCGTCGGATGAAACGTCTGAAGATCAGCGCATAGAGAAGTCACTCGCATTCCCGTGATGTGCTCAGCCATATCAAACCAGTGCGACCCAATATCCGCCATGCACCGCGACGCGCCGCCGGCCTTGGTCTCGACTCGCCAATTCCAGTCCGTGTCATAAAGCAGCCAATCTTGCGAGTACGTGCCCTGCAAAACAAGAATGTCGCCCAGATCCCCGGCCTCGCGCATGCGACGCATCTGCTGCACCATAGGGTAGTAGCGCAAATTATGGCAGGTGCAGTTTCGCACTCCTTTCTTGGCGGCCAGCTCAACTAGTTCTTCCGCCTCGGCCGCGGTTGTGGTCAGCGGCTTCTCGCAGATCACATGTTTGCCAGCCTGGAGCGCATCCTTTGCCATGGAGAAATGTTGTGCGTTGGGCGTGCAGATGTGCACCGCATCAATCGCTGGATCGCGTAGCACCTCGCGATAATCATCGACTGAAGGAATTGAGAAAGCATCTCCTAGCTTTCGCGCCGCCGTTTCGTTCCTGCCCGCAATCGCAGCCGCCTGCACGGCTTCCACTCGCCGCACCGCTTCCAGATGCACTCGCCCCATAAAGCCGGTGCCAAAAATTGCCGTCTTGATTAATTTCATTCGTATCCCTTTCGGACTAAGACCACCAAGCCGCGGCAGCCTGCTCGCGGATCACAATACTGTTCAGGAAATTCGCCGCCTTGCTCAACCCTTCGCCCGGCGAGAGGATGCTGTCCTCGTGCTCAATGGAGATCACGGAATCGTAGCCGAACATCCGCAGCGTTGATAGCAACTCACTCCACCACTCGGCCCCGTGCCCATAACCGCAGGTGCGGAAGATCCAGCTCCGATCGCGTTCCTCCGTGTAAGGCTTGGTGTCGAGAACGCCCGTGCGCACCATGTTCAAAGGGTAAAGCTGGGTGTCTTTAGCATGAACGTGAAAAATGGAGTCCGCCAAAACGCGAACAGCTCCGATCGGGTCGATGTTCTGCCAGAACAGATGGCTCGGATCAAAATTGCAGCCAACATTCTCTCCCGCGATCGCACGCAGGCGCAGCATGGTCTCCGGGTTGTACACGACAAACCCGGGATGCATCTCCACAGCAATTTTCACCCCATGATCCGCGGCAAACTTAGCGTGTTCCACCCAGTATGGTGCGACAACGTCGTTCCACTGCCAGTCAAGAACCTTGCGGTAGTCAGGAGGCCACGGGCAAGTCACCCAGTTCGGTGCCGTCGAATTCGGCGAATCGCCGGGACACCCAGAGAAATCAACCATTGTCGGAACGCCCAGCTTCTCAGCTAATAAAATAGTGTTCCGGCTGACCTCGCGGTTCTGCTGCGCAAACGCTTTGTCAGGATGTAGCGCATTCCCGTGGCAACTCAACGCGCTGATGCTGACTCCATGATCGGCCAGAAGTTTCTTGAATTCGCTGAGCGTCGAAGAATTCTCAAGCATCGAGAGCTTGCAGTGAGCATCGCCGACATAGTTTCCGGTGGCCAGTTCCACCGTATCGATGTGAAGCTCTGTAAGTTTTTTCAGAACCGCGGATAGCGGCAGTTTTGACAATAACGGTGTGAACACTCCGATTCGCATAGTGACTGTTTTCCCCTCTGGCAGAGAAATAAGACGCTCATTTTACGCTATGCAAGAATTGTGATCGACCCTCTATCTATAAAGTGAAGGAAACCGCTTACTTTAGAGCGACTCGAAAGCCTAAGTATCAAGGATCTTCTAGTAACAGGGTCTCCAATAGGAACTGGAAACTGGCGGCATGGTCTGGCAATGCGATTTCGATCGTGATGACTCTATTTCGGCATGGGCAAGCGCGCTCCAACGTTCCGTTGGTTTTATCGTTAATCCGAAGGCCAGAAAGCTTCTACTAGTTTTAAAATCTCAAACATGCGTCTAGTAAGCTTCCAACCGCGTGGTGGCAAATCCCTGGTGGGCGTAGTTGTCGACAATCAGGTATTTCCTCTCATGAGTTCAGCCTATCCCGACATGACCAGTTTTCTGTCAGCTGGTAGTGCAGCTCTGGATGAGGCTAACAAAATGAATAACGGCGGAACCCGCGACCTCACGAAGTATCCTCTCAGCGAGGTCGTTCTATTATCGCCCGTGACCCGTCCCGGCAAGATCATTGCAGTAGGCTTAAACTATCGTGATCACGCAATCGAAACAAAGCAGGAGATCCCGACGACCCCGGTGATCTTCGCAAAGTTTCCCTCGAGCATCAACGGGCCCGACGCGCCCGTCGTGCTTCCTAAGGACGATCCACAAGGCGACTATGAAGCAGAGTTGGCCGTCGTCATCGGCCGCAAGGCAAAAGGCGTTTCACAGGCCGACGCCCTGAACTATGTCGCCGGTTACATGCCGCTCAACGACGTTTCTGCACGCCGCTGGCAGTTTGCCGACAAGCAGTGGGTACGGGGCAAGTCCTGCGATACATTTTGCCCCACGGGACCGTGGCTTACCACGCGTGATGCCGTGCCCGACCCTCATGCTCTCTCCATTCGCATGCGCGTGAACGGAAATGTAGTTCAGGATTCCAATACTTCGAATCTGATCTTTCGCATTCCCACGTTGATTGCCTTCATCTCGGCCGCAATCACTCTCGAACCCGGCGACATCATCGCGACCGGAACGCCCGACGGCGTCGGCGTCTTCCGCAAGCCTCCGGTCTTTCTTAAGTCCGGCGATGTGATGGAGGTCGAAATTGAGGGCTTGGGCATACTCCGCAACCATGTAGTTGAGAGTGCCTGAAACAACCGCGCTGCCGAATTTCCTCAGGACAGAGGAGCGTTCCCCGACATCGAAGGCCAGGTCGGGACTGCTGCTAATGGCTCCCAGCGGTGCGGTTGGCTGGCGAATTCCCGAGGCGTGCATTTCACATATTTCTTAAACACCGAGGCAAAGTATGCCGGATTTCAAAATCCACAACGATCAGCCACTTCCGCTACATTGAACCGGGGATCTAACAAGGCGCGCTTAGCCAGTTCCACGCGTTGCCGAATCAAGAACTGCTCCAGCGTCATCCCGGTAGTGCACCGGAACTCCGGCCCAAATGACCGCAAGAAAGAATGATGTCGAGAAGTAGATACCCGTCCTAGGAATGGGCTCTGATAGTAAGTCCGCCATCCACGAGCAAATCCGTGCCGGTGATGAAGGAGGAACTGTCGGAAGCCAGATACAGCGCCGCCTCTGCGATATCGGCGGACGTTCCGCGCCGCCCAACGGGGTGCAGTGCGGTCGTTTGATCGGCCACCGCCTCCGGGTCGGCGGAGTGGCGCAGATATTCTTTCCAGAGGCGCGTGTCGATGTATCCCGGGCAAATGCAATTGACGCGAATTCGCCTGGCGGAGAGTTCGAGGGCCAGATTGCGTGTCAGAGCGATCATGCCGGCTTTCGAGCACGCGTAAGGAATGGCGTTGGGAAATGCATGGCTGGCGTGAACCGAGCTGATGTTTACGATTGCTCCGCCGGACTCGTCGAACAGCGGAAGTACCGCCTGTGTTAGTAAGAACGCTCCACGCAGGTTCACATTCATCACCAGATCCCAGTCTGCCACGGTCAGTTTTTCGAAAGGTTTATCGAGTCCGATTCCGGCGTTATTCACGAGAATGTCGAGACGGCTATGGAATTTCCGCACAGAGTCGACTGCCGGCTGCAATTCAAATTCGCGGAGGTCGGCGGAAAGATACTTTACGGGCAGATTCGGGTTCTCTGCGGTCAGATCAGCGGCTGTCTCATTCCCTTTTCGCGCGTCGCAGTCGAGAATGAATACGCATGCTCCTTCGCGTTGGAATACAGTCGCGATGCCGCGTCCAATGCCCTGAGCGCCGCCACTGATCAGCGCGACACGGCCGGCAAGGCGTTTGGCGGATCTTGATTCCTGCGTAGGCGGCATAGGTTTAACCCTTCAATGGCAGGTCGCCGATTCAGCCATCTGAAGAAGCGAACAGCGAAACGAGAACAGAGCAGATTTCTCAGCGTCCCGCAACTTCCAGCATCATCTTGAGCGAAACGCCAGGATCATGACTCATCCGCTCCAGTGCTTCCTGGCCTCGTTCCAGCGGCATCCGTACGGTCCACGGTGTCAGGTCAATCTCCTCGGCAATCAGCAGGTCGAGGGATCTCCTGAAATCCGTAGGCGTATAGGCAAACGACATCACTACCCGGTGCTCCTTGCGAATGCTCGTGACAAAGTTCACTTCGCTGCGCTGCGTTCCCATCCCGAGCAGAACAACCTGCCCTCCGGGCCGGCAGAAGTCGAAGGCGAGCTGCCGTGCGGGAGCGCTCCCGCTGGCGTCGATGACCACGTCATACCCACGCCCTGCGCCACGAATGGCGTCCGTCACGGCATCCGCTGCTCCAGCGTTCACGGTGGCTGAAGCACCCAGCTTTCGCATGGTGTCGAGCCGCTGTTCGTTCACGTCGGCAGCAAGCACATCCCTCGCCCCAATTTGTACGGCAGCGGAGACCGCAAGTGCTCCCATCGTTCCTGCACCCACAATCGCCAAACGGAAGAACGGAGGTGGGGAAACCAGCCGGAACAAGTGCACGATGTTGGCGAGGGGCTCCGCCAGAATCGCTGTCTCAGAAGTCAGCGAATCGGGGATTTCATAGACCTGCGTGCTGGGCAAGGCGACGTACTCTGCGAATGTTCCGGGAGTGGTCCCCAGTCCGAGCAACTTCCACGATTCGCACAAATTCTGTGTGCCCGAAATACAGGCGTCGCAGTGCCCGCAACTGACCAGCGGATTAGCCACCACCCGGCGCCCGTCACTCCGCCGCCCCACCAACTCGTGACCGAGAACCAGAGGCGGACGCCGCAGAGCGCTATGCCCGAGAAATCCAGAAATGTCCGAGCCGCAGACTCCAGCGACTTCGACGGCAATCTCCTCTTCGCCAGTCTTAGGTTCCGGACGGGGACGCCCTTCCAATTCCACCTTGCCAGGAGCGGTATAGACCAAAGCTCGCATCGCACAAAGTATAAGGCACCTTGCTCTCTCGGAGCATCGCTTTACTGATCTTTCTTGACTTAACCTTGCGCGATGTCGTCCGCGAGCTTATAGCCCATGCGGTGCACCCATCAAATCCGTATACGAGTTCACCGGACGGTTTTGAAGAACCGCGCTGTTCATCACCCGCTCCGCCTTGTATCTGCCTGCGACGTCCAGGCCTGATGTGCTACCGCTGCATTGCAACCTCCTGCTGCAATGCCTCTCCAATCTCCTCAAACTCACGCAACGAGAGGCGAAAAGACATAGCTCCGATCACGCCCGTTACTTGCTTCGGATTGCGCATGCCCACGATCGCTGCCGTCACGGCCGGATTATGCAACGTCCATGCAATGGCGACTTCTCCGGCCGTTCTGCCATGACGTGCACCAACCTCTTTGAGCAGTTCGACGAGCCGAAGATTTCTGGAGAGTTGAGGTTCGCGGAAGTTTGGGTTCTGTAGCCGCCAATCCTCCGCGGCCAGAGATGCAATACGCTGCCGCGTCATGCCTCCACTCAGCAGACCGGAATACATTGGCGAATAGACGATCACTCCAATGTTGTTTGCTGCGGCGAACGGCAGTATGGACTCCTCCACTCCGCGTGCCAGCATCGAGTACGGAGGCTGCAGAGAAGTGATTGGTGCGATTGCCATAGCCCGCTTCATTTGCGCGTCATTGAAATTCGACACGCCAATATGACGCACTTTTCCCTCGTCTTTTAGGCGAGCCATCTCGGTCCAGCCTTCTTCAATGTCTGCATCCGGCTCTGGCCAGTGAATCTGATAAAGATCGATGACCTCGACTCCGAGTCGGCGCAAGCTGTCTTCGCACTCCCGCCGGATCGACGCCGCCTTCAGCGTTCCACCAATCTTTCCGCTTTTGTCCCACGTCCGCTCACACTTCGTAAAGATGTATGGTCGATGATTCCGGCCGTAGAGCGCCTGCTTCACGACCTCTTCGGAGTGTCCAAGACCGTAGACTGCAGCGGTGTCAATCCAGTTGATCCCGCGATCGAGTGCCTCATGGATAGCCGTGACCGAATCGTTGTCATTCTGCGGACCCCAACTCCATGTCCATCCACCTCCGCCCATCGCCCATGCGCCGATCCCCATAGGCGTAATCAGCAGATCGCTTTTCCCTAATTGCCTGGTTTCCATTGCGGCCTCCTTCAAATGTTTTTCGTAGGAAATTTTCCTGGTTGCCTCACCAGAGTGCATTTCTCAAGCCATCCGCGAAGTTCAGGCGAGCTGCGCTCACTTCATTGCTGGCAAAGCTCTTGTTGAATCCAAGACGCCTCGCGGCTCATCTGAATTCTATATAGAAAGTTCCGCTGGGTCTGCACGTCGACAGGTATCGACACGACGCCTTGGGGTTGGGAAGGATTCTGAAAGTCATGCAGAGCATCGCCGACGAAAAGGACAATGCCTTGTCTGGACGCTACCTCGCTTTGCTTGAGGTTTCGTCCGCCATCGCCTCGCACCGGACCTTGGAAGAGTTGTTTACAGACTTGGCCCACCGTCTACATCCCATCATCGATTTTAGTTATCTCAGCGTGCTTCTTTACGATTCCACACGAAACGTAATGCGAGTTCATATTTTGGATTCAGAGGGACCCGATACGGTTCGTCCAGGTATGGAATTTTCCATGGACGAATCTCCCTCCGCCTGGGTGTGGACGAATCAGGAGCCGCTTGTCCTCGACGACTTGGATCGCGAAGAACGGTTCACGCGGCCAGTCAGCCTGATGCGCGGATACGGAGTGCGATCGTTTTGCGGTATTCCGTTGAGTACACCGCGACGTCGCTTGGGAGCTTTCAGCCTTGGTCACACGGTGCCGAACGCTTATAGCCTCGATCACCTGGAGATTCAGAAGCTGGCCGCAAGCCAGGTCGCAGTTGCGGTAGAGAATGCACTGAACTATCAGGAAGCGTCGCAGCTACAGCAAGAAGTGGCGCGTGAACGCGACCGGCTCAAGCTTTTGCTTGACGTAAATAACGCGGTAGTATCGAACCTCTCGTTGACCGAACTGTTCCAGGCAATTCCGCGCCGAGTCCGGCTGGCGATGCAGTGCGACGGAGCCTGCCTTTCGCTGCCAGATTCGTCAAAGCAACAACTCGAAATCCACGGATTGGACTTTCCTGAGGGCCGAGGCTTTCTGCAGGAAGAGACTCAACTCCCAATGGATGGATCAAGCCCCGGAAAGGCGTTTCGGACGGGTCAACCGGTTCTTTTCGAGACCCCGCCTCGCGCCCTGCATGTCAGTTCACTACAACTGAACTATCAGGAAGGGCTGCAGTCTGGATGCTTCTTGCCCCTTAAGAGAGGGGATCGCACGCTCGGCGTCTTGCATCTGCTCGACCGTCATCCTCGTCGTTTCTCCGAGGCGGACGCGGACTTCCTGCAGCAGGTTTCGCACCAGGTCGCGATTGCACTCGACAACGCAATGCAGTATCGCGAAGTCGATCAGTCTCGCGAACGCTTGGCTGATGAAACTTCCTACCTGCGGACAGAGATCCGTGCCGAACGTGGTTTCGATGAGATTCTCGGAAACACCCCCGCCGTTCGGGATGTGTTACGCCACATCTCGACGGTCGCGCCGACCAACTCGACCGTGCTGATCCAGGGCGAAACTGGCACCGGAAAGGAACTGGTTGCGCGGGCGATTCATAACATGAGCTCCCGCCGTGAGAATCTATTCGCGAAACTCAACTGCGCCGCCATTCCCTCAGGATTGCTTGAGAGCGAGTTGTTTGGCCACGAAAAAGGCGCCTTCACCGGTGCCATTGCAAAAAAAGTCGGCAGGTTCGAGGTGGCAGATAAGGGCACATTGTTTCTCGACGAAGTTGGTGATATCCCTTCGGAACTCCAACCTAAACTATTGCGCGTCTTGCAGGAACAGGAGTTCGAGCGGTTGGGTAGCAGTCGTTCAATCCAGGTCGACGTTCGCTTGGTCGCGGCAACCAATCAGAATTTGGGAAAAATGGTGGAGGACCGCCTCTTCCGTGCCGATCTTTACTACCGCCTCAACGTTTTTCCAATCAGGCTCCCGGCCTTGCGCGAACGCCGAGAAGACATTCCGCTCCTCACCGTTCATTTTGTCCAGCACTATGGCAAGCAGATGAATAAGAGCATCGACGTTATTCCTCCAGAAACCATGGAGGCCCTGATGCGCTATGACTGGCCGGGAAATATTCGTGAGCTGCAAAATTTCGTCGAGCGTGCGGTGATTTTGTCGCATAGCCCCACATTGTCGGCGCCGATCTCAGAGTTGAACCGGCCTCGTGAAGGTTCGTCGGCTTCCCCCATCACTCTCGAAGATGCCGAACGCGAGCACATCCTGCGGGCCCTGCGTGAGACGCAGTGGGTATTGGGCGGCACCGCCGGCGCCGCGAATCGCCTTGGTATGCCGAGGACGACGCTGATTTATAAGATGCGGCGTCTAGGAATTTCCCGTCAGCCAGATTGAGCATGGATCGCACTCGGATTCCATCAATCAGATCCGCTGCTCCGAGATGGTCCTTCGTTAGTCGGTGCTAGTGCACTCCCGTCGGTCTGGCTGACCAGCCTGCCGCAGCACTCGGGTCTTTGCGGAAGCGTTGAACTGTCCCATCCTCCACCCAGCGCGCGAACCAGCAATACGCTCGCGGAGATTCGCCGGCCCAGGATTTGGACGGCCGTCCTCTCATCGGAAAGAGCCAATCCCTGTGCCGTGATCACCTCGAGATAGGTCGTCACGCCACCCTTGTAGCGGGTGAGTGATTGGTTCAGCGAATTCTGCGCCGCCTGTACCGCTGCTTGCTGAGTTCTCGCCTCGTCTTGCAAAATCCTCAGCGCAGCCAGATTATCCTCCACATCCTGAAACGCGCTCAGCACAGTCTCACGATAGTTGGCTACGGATTGATCGTAGGCAGCTTGAGCCTGATCCGAAACGGCATGGCGCCGGCCCGCGTCAAACGCCGTTACCACTGCGGATGCACCTGCCATTAAGAATCCGCTTGGGCCCGACATCAAATTCGTGATGGTATTGCTCTCGAATCCGCCCGATGTCGTCAACGATACGTTCGGGAAATACGCGGCCTTTGCGACTCCGATATTGGCGTTGGCTGCGGCAACCCGACGCTCGGCGGCAGCCACGTCGGGGCGCCGTTCCAATAACTCTGAAGGCAGCCCCGCCGGGATCGTCGGTGGCAGTATGCTCAGAGGAGAGGACGCGATGGCAAACGTGGACGCAGGTTGTCCCACAAGCACCGCAATCGCATGCTCGAACTGCGCTCTTTGCACGCCGATGTCGATTGCCTGTGCGCGGGTAGTTTCCAGTTGGGTTTGCGCCTGCGCCACGTCGACGTCCGATGCGACTCCTCCCTTGAAACGATTCTGTGTCAGATCGAGCGCCTGCTCATAGGCCGACACGGTGGAAGAAAGCAGTTGCTCTTCCGCATCCAACTCGCGTAACTGAAAATAGTCGGAGGCCAACTCGGCATGCAGGCTCAAACGTACCCCTTCCAGGTCAGCTGCGGAGGCCTGAGCCTCCGAGCGGCTGGCCTCAACCATTCGCCGCACCCGGCCCCAAATATCGGCTTCGTAAGATGCACTCACCGGCAGCGCGATGTCCGTATAGGTGTTGGTTGCCTGGCTGAACAATGGCCGGTTTTGCGATTGATGATCTCTCGTCGCCGACAACCCGGCCGTGATGGTCGGAAAGTAGTCTGCGCGGTTCTGCCGAACCAGCGCTCGCGCTTGAATATATTGCGCATCGGCAGCCTTCAGGTTCTGGTTCGATACGTTGATTCGGCCCTCAAGTTCATTCAACTTCGGGTCCTGGAAAATCTCCCACCACTGCCCGCGCGCAATCGCATCGCTTGGTTGCGCCGTCGTCCACTCGGCCGGCAATTCCTTGTAGGCCGGAGGGGCAGGTGCGCTCGGCCGGACATAGTGTGGCCCTACCTCACACCCGCTCAAAATCAAAATCGGCACGAAACATCCAAGTAGAGCGGCTCGCCCTATCGCATTTGTGAACGGGAATCTCATTGGCCATCCCCCGTCGTCTGTGCAATCCGCACCGGCTGTCCAGAAATAATCGAATCCGGCGGATTCACAACGATCGATTCGTCCCCTTTGAGGCCACCAACGATCTCCATGCGATCCCCGAAATCGTGGCCCGGAGTAACTGGTGTCAGGACGGCCTTACCATCACTGACCACCGCCAGTCGAAGTCCCTCTTTTCGGAACAGAAGCGTGTTCACCGGCACAATGTAGGAAGAGGCTCCCGCAGGTAGCTTGAGGTGAACTTCGGCGTATGAACCTGTGAGCAACACGCCAGTCGGATTCACGACATCAATCTCAACGAGCAAAGTCCGTGAAGCTGGATCAATTGCCTCGGCAGTCCGCACCAGCTTTCCTTGGAATCGCTTGCTGGGAAATTCCGCCAGTGTCAGGTCGGCGGTTAGGCCCGGCTTCGTAGCCTGCGAGTACGCTTCTGGAACGTTCACATACACTCGCAACTTGTCGGGCTGCGCAATGTCGAACAGGTCCGTCTTCGAACCACCGCTTGCGCCAGCATCGATCAAGTCCCCAATATCCGTCTTGCGCGCCGTGATGACTCCGGTGAACGGAGCGTAGATTTTCTCGAATGACTGCAGTTGTTGGAGTCGATTCACGTTCGCCTGGTTCGCCTGTACTGTCGCCTTGTTCGCGGCCAACGCGCCGGTCGCATTGTCGGTTTCCTGCTGCGAGACGGAGTTCGTCTTCAGTAAGTCCTGATACCGGCTGGCTGTGATCTCTGCGAGATGCAGGTTCGCTTGGGCGGTACCCAGGTCCGCTCTAGCCTGCTGGAGTTGCAGGTCAACCTCCGGCGTCTCAATTTCCGCGAGTAGTTGCCCCTCCTTCACATGGGCGCCGATGTCCGCGTACCACTTCTTCAGGTATCCGTTTGTCCGAGCATAGATCGGAGCGCTGATGTATGCCTGCACGTTCGCGGGAAGCACAACCTCTTCTGCCTCGCCGGTCCGTTCGGGACGCACGACAGCGACCGTCGGCAAGGCCATTTGCGCAGTCTCCTTCCGCAACGTTGTTCGTGCCGTAAGGCGCGGCAAAATGCCAGACGTTAACGCTCCAACCACCGCCAACGACACCACAATACCTGCGGCCAAGTGCTTTCCTTTGGACCCTTTCGCCTCTTCGGCCTGTGGTGCTGCCTCCCGAACCGTCACTTGCTTTTCATTGTCATCCATTACGACCGGCATAATCTCCCGCTTTCTGGTTAGGACTCTTATAAGACTCCATGACCTTGCTGCCTGACTTCACCGCGCCGCGAACCATGCATCAAACTGAACAATGTAGGTACAAACAGAAGTGTTGCCACCGTGGCAAACAACAGGCCACCAATCACAGCGCGTCCCAGGGGTGCGTTCTGCTCGCCGCCTTCTCCCAGTCCCAGCGCCATCGGCACCATTCCGATAATCATTGCCAGCGCGGTCATCAACACAGGCCGGAAGCGCGTGTAACCCGCCTCCAGAGCAGCCGCAATCGCGTCTTTTCCTTCTTGCATCTGTTCGGTCGCGAAACTCACTACCAGAATGCTGTTAGCCGTAGCGACTCCCATGCACATGATTGTTCCGGTGAGTGCAGGGACGCTAACCGTGGTCCGGCTCACGAACAGGAACCATGCGATTCCCGCGAGCGCCGCCGGCAACGCTGAGATGATGATGAAAGGATCAAGCCACGACTGAAAGTTCACCACGATCAGCAGGTAAACCAGCACGATGGAAAACCCCAATCCTGCGAGCAGGCCAATGTAAGACGACCGCATTGTTCGGACCTGCCCGCGCACAATCACCTGCGATCCGCGCGGCAATGAGCCTTGCGTATCGGTGATGATCCGATTGATCTGTCGCGCGACGGCACCCAAATCGCGGCCTTGCACCGACCCATAGATGTCGATCACTGGCCGAATGTCGTAGTGCGAAATGACCGGCATGTGCACCTGCCGCGTGACCGATGCCAGGCTCCCAAGGATCTCTGGCGGAGCCGCCGGGTTCATTCCTGTCACCGGAATGTTCTCGACATCCTGCAGACTTTGAATTCGATACTGCGGGGTCTGCGTCGCGATCGAATAGCTCACTCGGTTCTTGGGATCGAGAAAGAATGTTGGAGAGGTCTGAAAGCTCCCACTGAGTGATACGAGCAAATTTTGCGCAACGTCGTGTTGCGTGAATCCGATCTGGTTCGCTTTCGTGCGGTCCACATCGATGTGTAATTCCGGCTGGTCAAATGGCTGTTGAATACGCAGATCTGCCGTGCCTTCAACTCCGCGGATTTTCTGCAGAACAGCGTTGGCGTAACGACGATCGCCCTCGAGATCATTTCCCGCCACCTGAATATCTAGGGGAGCCGGCAGCCCGAAGTTCAGGATCTGGCTGACGATATCCGCTGGAAGAAAGGCAAAAGTGACTCCTGGAAACTGCTGCGCCAGATTGAGCCGAAGATCGTGCACATACTTCTCGGTCGGACTATGTTCCGTCGAGAGACTGACGAGTATGTCGGCGTCTGCCGGTCCGATCGGCGCTGAGTTGCTGTACGAGAGATTAATCCCGCTATACGGAATGCCAATGTTGTCGATGATGCTCGAAACCTCCGCTGGCGGAATCTGCTGCCGGATCGACCGTTCCACCAGATCACACAGACGCGCCGTTTCTTCAATCCGGGTTCCGGTCGGCGCCCGAAGATGAAGCTTGAATTGCCCGCTATCGACCGTTGGAAAGAAATCCTGTCCCAGGAAGGGAATGAGGACCGCCAGCGACACAATGGAAAAGGCCAGCACGGTCACCAGAAAAGCACGCCGGTGATTCAGGCAGCTTTCCAAGACGCGCTGATAGCCTTCGCGAAGGCGTTCGAACTTTTCCTCAAAGCGAACCTGCAATCGGACCAGGGGATTGCTGCTCGACCCCGGTAGTTGACCTGCCTCCTGCTCATGTCCGCGCAAAAGATATTTGGCCATCGTCGGCACAAGCGTACGCGAGAGCAAGTAAGACGCGAGCATCGCGAACACCACCGATTCGGCGAGCGGCACGAACAGGTACCGTGCCACGCCGGTCAGAAAGAACATCGGGACAAACACGATACAAATACAAAGTGTCGAGACGAATGCCGGAACCGCAATCTGCTGCGCGCCATCGAGAATCGCCTGCTGAATTTCCTTCCCCTGCGCGATGTTCCGGTTGATGTTCTCGATTTCGACCGTCGCATCGTCCACCAAAACCCCGACCGCCAGGGCTAAGCCGCCAAGAGTCATGATGTTGATGGTTTCACCCAGAGCGCTCAGTACGATGATCGAAGTTAAAATCGAAAGTGGGATCGACACCGCAATAATCAGCGTGCTGCGCCAGCTTCCAAGGAAAATCAGAATCATTAACCCCGTCAGGCACGCCGCAATCGTCGCTTCCTTGATCACTCCATTGATCGATGCCCTCACGAAAATAGATTGGTCAGCTAGCGGCTTGATCTCGAGCTCCGGAGGCAGGCTGGCCTTGATCTGCGGAATGAGTGACTTGATGCCCGAAATGACGTCTAGAGTCGAGGCGTTCCCTGCCTTCTGAATTGTCAGCAGAACCGATCTCTGCCCGTCTACGCGTACGATATTCGTCTGCGGGGGAAATCCATCGCGTACCCAGCCGATGTCGTGAACGTAGATTGTGCTGCTGCCTACGGTCTTGATTGGCAGTTGGTTCAGTCCCGCTATGTCGGTAGGGCTGCCATTAATATCGACGTCGTATTCCTTGGATCCAATCTTGGCCGTGCCCGAGGGCAGAATCAGGTTCTGTGCGCTGATTGCGTTAACGACATCAAGCGGCGACAAACCTTTCGACTGTAGTGCGGCTGTGTCGAGATCGATTTGCACCTGCCGCTGTTTTCCGCCGTACGGATAAGGTACCGCCGCCCCTTCCACCGTGATTAACCGCGTGCGAATGAAATTCAGGCCATAGTCATTGAGCTGCTGTTCCGACAGCTTCCCTCCGGAAAGGGCCAGCTGTAGGATGGGCACGCTCGAGGCACTGTAGCTGATGACTAGCGGAGGCGTCGTCCCTTGCGGCAGTTGCCGCAACTGCGTCTGCGACACAGCAGTTATCTGCGCGATGCCTCGCTCGACGCTGGCACTTGGCTGGAAGAATACTTTTACGACCGCGATTCCATTGAGCGACTGCGATTCGACGTGCTCGATGTTATCGACCGTGGTGGTAAGCGCGCGCTCAGTCACCGACACGATGCGGTCGCTCATATCCTGCGCATTCAGCCCGTTGTAACTCCAGATGATGCTAACCACCGGAATGTTAATGTTTGGAAAAATGTCGGTCGGGGTGCGAACGATCGAGAACGCCCCCAGCAGTAAGATCAAAATTGCCAGCACCACGAATGTATAAGGCCGCCGTAAAGCGAGCCGCACGATCCACATGTCTGCCTCACCTGGGGCTCAGCCACCTGTGCCTTGGCCGCCTAAGAACCTTGAGCGGAACCCCCTCTTGTCATCCATACAGGCACGTGCCTTGCCAGCAACTGGAAACGGGAAGCCCGGGAGAGTTGAAAGCAGAATAAGGAGTTAGCGCGCGGTCAAGGGATTTTTCGATTGAGTCCGTCAACCGCACTGTCGATCCATCGACAGTCGGCGACGCACGAAGTTCATACCGATGTTCGAGTCGAAAATGCGATTCGAAAAAAGTACGCTTTGAAGAGAAAGTTTCACCGGCAAGACGGGACCCAAACAGAAGAGGTGAAGAGCGGGCGGTTGCCCGCTCCTGAATGGCAGGCCGTTACTCGCCGCTTGGACTATCGCTGAACGCGAACGCCTCCTTATACTTGCCAAACTGGATCTGCTCGAGCATCTCAGTATGGTCGCTGCCCGAGGTCATCGTTACTGAGTCTGACTCCGCTGGATGGCCCAGATTGACGATTTTGGCAGACGCTTGGGCTAAGCTCTTCCCATGCCGCACGAAGTTGACCTCCGCCGTAGAACCGTTTTCGGTCCACTCCATCGTGTACTCGCCGGCAGAAAGTTGAGTGGTCCCAACTCGCAGCGTCTCGGGGATCACGACGCTATGATGATTCTTATCTCGCGCCAACGCTCCGCTCGTGGTGATGAATGCGAACGCAATAACAGCTAGTACAGGTCCCTTGAAGCCGGTCATATTTCATCTCCTTTTATTCGGAATTGGAAGCCGATCGTCTACTTGTTGGCTCCTTCAACATCCGTTCTCCAAAACATCTGCACGTCACATTCCAGAAATCAGGGTCGCGAGCGATGATCTATCTTTTTGAATCGCTTGAAGCAAACTGCCATGCTCTATAACCGCTTCATGTCGGATATGTCGAGCATCCGACGCGTAGCAGCAAGAATGTTAAGCCATCCCTGTTCACGGCAAGCCAATCCTTTCGAGAGCAGCTTTCGCGCACGCCGAGCTTCGAGTAGAGTATTCAGGTTGAATTCCCACATGAATAGTTTTTGCTATGTTGATCGAAAGCCAGGACTCCTGACGACTGCTGTTCTGCGATTACGGAGGGGACAATGAAGAACAAACTTCAGTCTCGCAATCTCTCTGAGTCGGTGTCGCGACGAAAGTTCCTCGGGCAAAGCGCCGCAGCTGCAATCGGCTTCTCCATCGTTCCACGACGCGTTCTCGGTGGTTTGGGATATGTTCCGCCCAGCGATAAAGTCAACATCGCCTTTGTCGGCGTCGGGGCTCAAGGCCTGCGAGTCATGCTCCACTTCTTGCGCGAACCCGACGTACAGGGCGTAGCTGTGTGCGACTGCAACAAGACAGGCTCCGACTATCCACAATGGGACACACATGAGTTCTGCAAGTCCGTACGCAAATTACTTGGCGTCGATAGTGGATGGGACTGGCTCAGCCCTGACCAGCCCATTCAGTTAACCCATTCGCTCCAGGTTACCGGCGGCGTGGCCGGCCGCGAGCCTTGTCAGAAGATCGTGGAAGGGTATTACGGAACTCAGCAGCGGTCTGGCCAATATCATGGATGTGCCGCGTACTCTGACTTCCGCGAATTACTTGAGAAGCAAAAGGATCTCGATGCCGTCGTCGTGTGCACCACCGACAACCTTCATGCGGCAGTCTCCTCCGCAGCCATGAAAAAGGGTAAACACGTGTTTTGCCAGAAGCCCTTGACCCACACCATCTATGAGGCGCGACGCATTGCCGAAATTGCCAAGCAGACTGGCGTTGCGACGCAGATTGCCGTCGCCAATCAGGCCTCCGAGTCAACGCGCCAGCTATGTGAATGGATTTGGGCCGGAGCAATCGGTCCTGTGCGCGAGGTTCAAAACTGGTCCAGCCGTCCCTTCTGGGCGCAAGGCATCGAACGCCCGAAGAATTCAGAACCGGTGCCAGACGGCTTAGACTGGGATCTCTGGCTGGGGCCTGCGCCGCAGCGTCCCTTCAACCATGCTTACCTGCCGTTCGCCTGGCGTGGATGGACCGACTTCGGCTGTGGCGCGTTGGGCGATATGGGGTCCTACAGCTTCGACACAATCTTCCGGGTTCTGAAACTAGAAGCGCCTACGAGTGTGGAAGCAAGTTCCACCGACCGCTATGACGAAACTTACCCCATGGCCTCGATCATTCGATATGACTTTCCGGCTCGCGGCGATATGCCGCCCGTGAAGTTCACGTGGTACGACGGCGGCCTCAAGCCGCCGCGACCCGAAGAACTGGAAGAGAATCGTCCCTTAAAAGGAGATGGCGAAGAAGAGGACGAAGGACTTCTTTTCATAGGAGAGCGCGGCAAGATCCTCTGCACCTTCAACGGCGGCAATCCAAAGCTCATTCCTCAATCCAAAATGGACAGCTATAAGCAGCCGCCCAAGACACTACCCAGATCGCCGGGAAACGAGCGAGAATGGCTCGACGCCTGTAAAGGAAGCAAGGTGAAGCCCGGTGGAAACTTCGAGTTTGAAGGACTCGTGACCGAAACGCTACTCCTCGGAAACCTTGCCACTCGCATGGGACAAAAGCTGAATTGGGATCGTTCGAACTTGAGCGTAAATTCCGATGTGGCCCAGAAGTTCGTTCGCCCGGAACGACGTAGCGGATGGGAACTCTAGCGGCTGCACTTCTGAATTGAGGAGGCATCAATGGCGGTAATCTCGAGAAGAGAGTTCATCAAGACCACCGCGGCGTACACTGTCGCCGCCGGATTTCTTTCCACCGGAGTGCTCGAACTTCACGCCAATCCACTTGGCCTCCCCATCGGATGTCAGACCTGGCCCGTCCGGGACATGATTGCGAAAGACTTTCCAGGCACGATAAAGCAGCTTTCAGCCGCCGGGTTTCAGACGATTGAATTATGTTCCCCGGTTGGTTACTCCGATTCCGGTTTTGGCGGTCTCGCAAAATATAAAGGAGCCGAACTGCGAAAGATTTTGAACGATGCCGGAGTCTCTTGTATCAGCTCGCATTTCGGCATCGAGGAACTCAGAGAAAATCAGCAACGCGCCATCGACTGGGCAAAAGATGTCGGCCTTACTCAAATGATGGTGCCCAGCCTGAACGGTCCTAAGAAGCCGACGATGGACGATGTAAAGCGGGCCGCCGACGAATACAACAAGATGGGTGAGCAAGCAGCCAAGGCGGGCATTCAGCAGGGCCTACACAATGAAGATTTCGAACTCTCAATAGTGGACGGCAAGCGCACCTACGATGTTTTATTTGGCTTGCTTGATCCAAAGCTGATTAAGTTTCAGTTCCAGGTTTCCACCATCAGCCGCGGTTATGACGCCGCCGAGTACTTCACGAAATATCCTGGCCGGTTTATTTCCATGCACGTTCAAGGCTGGTCCTCAGAAACCAAGAAAATCGTACCCGTTGGCCAGGGCACTTTGGATTGGAGAAAGATCTTCACCGCCGCCAAGACCGGCGGCATAAAAAACTATTTCGTCGAAATGAACCTTCCTATGATGAAAGACAGCGTGCCCTTCCTTCGGAACTTGCAGGTCTGAGACGCCAGCAACCTTTTGCCTTAGCTGAAGTTACAGACTATACCGGATAGACTCGCTCGATAGGCGGCGGGTAATGTCAACATTGCCTTATAGGATCTTCTCAAAATTTACGAACCTGAAACGCTCGAAGGTAATCCCTTCGCGTTTTTTCGGAACACGTTGACTCTAATTCCGACGCTTCAATCGTGCTGATTCCAAGGCGACCAATGTCCTCGATCAAGGTTGGTGAGAAAAATGCGCGGGTGGGTTCGAATCGGCAACCGGATGGCGGTTGGGATTTTCTCGTCTGGGCGCCACAAGTCCGAAGCGCCAGCCTAGTTTTTCCGGGCGTTAGTGACCATGCAGTTAGCATGGAACCTCTAGGCGACGGATATTTCCACACCTTCTCAGAGAGGCTTGCTCCTGACTCTCAATATTTTTATCGCCTTGATGATGCACGAAACCTGCCGGATCCGGCGTCCCGCTATCAGCCGCAAGGAGTCCATGGTCCTTCCCAGGTCGTTGATCTGAATCTCTTCCGTTGGACGGACCACGACTGGAAGGGTAGAACGCTTGAGCACAGCGTTTTTTACGAACTGCATGTCGGGAGCTACACGCCAGAAGGATCCTTTGACGCGATAATTCCGCATCTCCAGGAACTCGCCGATCTCGGGATCACGACGATTGAACTCATGCCAGTCGCTCAGTTTCCCGGATCCCGCAATTGGGGTTATGACGGGGTCTATCTTTTTGCTCCGCAAAATTCCTATGGCGGCCCCATGGCGCTCCAGCGTTTCGTGAACGCAGCCCATCAGCACGGCTTATCCGTCGCTCTCGACGTGGTTTACAACCATCTGGGCCCCGAAGGCAACTACCTAAATGCCTTCGGACCGTACTTTACCGATCACTATCGAACACCCTGGGGCCAAGCTCTCAACTTCGATGGTGTAGGCAGCGATGAAGTGAGGAGATTCTTTATTGAAAACGCACTCTATTGGTTTGAGGACTATCACTTCGACGCGTTGCGCCTGGATGCTGTGCATGGAATATTCGATTTCGGAGCGCGCCATTTCCTGGCAGAACTCAAGTCGGCGGTTTTCGATCTGTCCAGGCGGCTGGGAAGACCGATGCATTTGATCGCAGAGAGTGATCTGAATGATTCTCGCATCCTTCGCGCCCCCGGCGAGGGTGGATACAATCTCGATGCCCAGTGGAGCGACGACTTTCATCACTCCGTACACGCATTGCTCACCGGAGACAAGCTCGGATACTACTCCGACTTTGGAGGCATGACTCCATTGGTTTCGACCTTGAGAGACGGCTGGTACTACAGTGGGCAACACTCCAATTATCGCGAGCGCCGCCATGGCAACTCACCGCAAGGTCTTCCACCATCAAAATTCGTAGTATGCAATCAGAATCACGACCAGGTCGGGAACCGCGCCGCCGGGGAACGCCTGACCAGTTTGGTCAGTTTTGAGGCGCTCAAACTCGCCGCCGGAATCACTCTTCTCTCGCCGTTCGTCCCCCTGCTATTCATGGGCGAAGAGTATGGCGAGACCGCGCCTTTTCAATACTTCACCAGTCACGAAGATCCCGCTCTGGTCGAAGCAGTCCGGCGGGGACGCCGTGAGGAGTTCGCCGCCTTTGGTTGGGAGGACAGCGTGCCTGATCCTCAAGACGAGCAAACATTTTGCCGATCCACTCTCAAGCTCTCTCTGAAGCATCAAGAGCCGCACCACACTCTATGGCGGTTTTATCAGCGACTCATTAGGATTCGCGAAGATTACAGCTTGGGAGAGGCGGCATTACGGACGGTTCGTAAAATCGATGATTCGGGCGTATTGACACTGCGCGAAGACGGCTCTCGAAAGTTTGCCTTGGTCTGCAACTTTGCCGACTTTCCCGTAACCTCATCGTTGCCAGAACTGGCAGGGAACTGGACGGTGGTGATCCACTCCGCGGATTCCTCGTGGCAGGGGCCGGAAAGTAATCTTGCATCCGAATTAACTCTGCCGCCAGATGGCAAGTTTCGGCTCTCCGCCCACTCGTTTCTTTTCGTGGAGCGGACGACTAGGGAGGCGATGTGAAATACGTTTGCATCCATGGGCATTTCTATCAGCCACCGCGCGAAAATCCGTACCTCGAAGCCATCGAGTTACAAGATACCGCCTATCCCTACCACGACTGGAATGAACGAATTACTGCCGAGTGCTATGCGCCCAATGCAGCTTCACGCATTGTTGATGCCGAGAATCGCATCCTCAAACTGCTCAACAACTACACACGCATCAGTTTTAACTTCGGACCAACCCTCTTGTCATGGTTGAAGGACCAAGCTCCTCGCGTCTATCAGGCGATCCTTGAAGCGGATAAGGAGAGCAGTGGTCGCTTTTCTGGACATGGCTCCGCACTGGCGCAAGGCTACAACCACATGATCCTTCCGCTAGCCAATCGCCGGGACAAAGTCACGCAAGTGAAGTGGGGGATTCGCGATTTCGAAAGCCGCTTCGGTCGTAAACCGGAGGGTATGTGGTTGCCGGAAACCGCCGTCGATACCGAGACTCTCGAAGTGCTGGCTGAAAATGGTATCCAGTTCACCATTCTCGCGCCTCGTCAAGCCCAACGCGTACGGCCCAGAAACAGCTCGAAATTTGAAGATGTCAGCGGCGCTCGCATTGATCCGGCCCGGGCCTATCGCGCCGAACTCCCGTCAAAAAAGCGCATCAACTTATTTTTCTACGACGGCCCGATTTCTCAAGGCGTTGCCTTCGAGGGATTACTGAATGACGGCAAGCGTTTCGCCGATCGCCTTTTGAGTGGCTTCTCCGACACACGTCAAGGCGACCAACTCGTCCACATCGCGACCGATGGCGAGAGTTATGGCCACCACCATCACTATGGCGAAATGGCTCTGAGTTATGCCCTCGACGAGATCGACAAGGGCGGAGTCGCCCAACTTACCAACTACGCTGAATTTCTCGAACAGCATCCTCCGAGGCATAACGTCGAGATCGTGGAAAACAGCTCTTGGAGTTGTGTCCATGGCGTCGAGCGTTGGCGCAGCGATTGCGGCTGCAATTCTGGCGGTCATCCGTGGAACCAGCAGTGGCGTGCTCCTCTGCGAGCCGCGCTTGACTGGCTCCGTGACAAGCTGGATCCTATTTTCGAATCTCGCCTCAAGGAATATGTTCGCGATCCCTGGGGCACTCGCGACGACTACATTCGCGTCATCCTCGATCGTTCTGACGAATCCCGGCAAGCTTTCTTTGCCGATCATTCAGTCCGTCCCCTCGATCCCAACGATCAAGTGACCGTTCTCAAGCTGCTCGAGATGCAGCGCCATGCCCTGCTCATGTACACGAGTTGCGGTTGGTTCTTCGATGAACTCTCGGGATTGGAAACGGTGCAGGTCATTCACTATGCGGCACGCGCCCTGCAACTGGCGGAAGAATGCTCGGGCGAGCAACTGGAGCCCGATTTCCTGCAGCATCTTGCCTTGGCCAAAAGCAACCTTCCCGAGCATGGAGACGGGGCCAAGATCTACGAGAAGTGGGTCAAGCCAGCGGTCGTCGACATTGAGCGCGTCGCCGCTCACTACGCCATCAGCTCTCTGTTTGAGAGCTATCCTGAGAAAACACCCATCTATTGCTATGAGGCCGATCGCGTCCGCTATTCCGTGGAGGCAGAAGGGAAGATACGACTCGCCACAGGTTGCGCACGTTTTAGCTCAACCATCACTCAGGAATCTGCGGCGCTGGACTTCTCTGTCTTGCATCTGGGCGACCACAACGTCACCGCTGGTGTCCGCCCGGCGGACTGTTCTGCCTCCGATGACGAGCAGAAAAAGTTAGCCGAGTCGTTTGATCGTGCCGACACCGCTGAGGTCATCCGCTTGCTCGATCAGGTATACGGCAAGAACATTTTCTCGCTACGCCTGCTGTTCCGCGACGAACAGCGAAAAATCACAAACCTGATTTTGAATGAGTCTCTGAATTCGGCAGCTGCTGTCTATCGCACGGTGTTCGAAAGCCAGGCTCCTTTGATTCGCTTCCTCAATGGTTTAGAAATTCCCGTGCCAAACGCGCTGAAGTCCGCCGCAGAGATTGCGCTGAATAGTCAATTACAGCAATACATTGAGCGCCCGGATCTCGACACGGACAGCATTCAAGGCCTCCTTAGGGAAGCCGCGGCAAGCAAGATTTCGCTAGACTCGACAACGCTTGAATACAAAACACGCAGGCGACTGGAAAAAGAAGCGGCGGACTTCGCCGCGAATCCGTCCGATCCCGCGATCATCGAGAGAATCCTTAAGCTGCTCGACCTGATTCCTGCGCTTCCATTTCCCGTCGTGCTTTGGGAGGCCCAGAACGTCTGCTACCGGCCATTGATCACGGCCTTTCAACAGAATGGTTGGCACACCCCCGCGGCGGATCCCGTCGCCTTGCGGCGCCACGAAGACCTGAACCGGCTGGCCTCGCAACTCCATATCTTGTTGCCCAAGGATTAGACAATGCTTCCGCTCCGCGTGCCTTCGGCGACCTATCGCGTGCAACTGAACCAGCAGTTCCGCTTCGCGGACGCCTGCAAGATTCTTGATTACCTTCACGAACTTGGCATCTCAGATCTTTACCTGTCTCCAATTGTAGCCAGCCGAAAGGGAAGTGGTCATGGATATGACGTCATCGATCCTACGCGTCTTAATCCCGACCTGGGTAGTGAAGAAGAGTTCGCGACGCTCCTAGGCGAATTGCAGAATCGTGGTATGGGCCTTCTGCTCGACACCGTGCCCAACCACATGGCGGCCAGCGCCGAGAACCCTTGGTGGATGGATGTGCTCGAAAACGGGGCCCAGTCGGCTTTCGCTGCCTTCTTCGATATCGAATGGCATCCTCGTTCGCGCAGCCTCGACGGCAGAATCCTTCTTCCCGTCCTCGGACGTCCCTTCGGCGAAGCGCTCGACGCCGGCGAAATCAAACTTGTTTTTCAGGAAGGCCGGTTATTCGTTCAGTATTTTGATTCGCTCTTTCCCCTTTCACCCCGTTCGTACCACGCGGTTCTCAATTTCAAGCTCGAGCGGCTGAAGGAAGTACTGGGAGAGGATGCTCCCCCTTTTCACGAATATTCGGGCATCCTGGCGTCGCTTCGGGAACTGTCTCACGCCGACCGCCGTGTCGCGGACACTGCCGCTGACCACCGCTGGCGCTTCGAGGCGTCTCGAGACCGCCTGAAATCCCTGGTCACGAGTTCCAAAGAAGTAGCAACCTTTGTCGACGAAAATATAAGTGAGATCAACGGCAAAGAAGGCGACGCTGCCAGTTTTGGATTTCTGCAACGTCTGCTTGCCGAACAAAACTACAAGCTAGCTTTTTGGCAGAACTTGAATGAGAGCATCAACTACCGCCGCTTCTTTACCATCGCTGATCTGGTTGGAGTCCGTGTCGAAGATCCCCTGGTATTCGAGTCAACTCACGGTTACATCCTGCGACTTGTATCGAAGAATGCTGCCGCTGGATTGCGTGTCGATCACATCGACGGCCTGCGCGATCCTCTCGCTTATGTGAACAAGCTTCAAGAGCGGTTGGCAGCCGACGAGAGCAGAGCGGGTACCTCGTCCTATGTTCTCGTCGAGAAAATTCTTTCGCGAGATGAAGCGCTGCCTGACGACTTGCCGATCAGTGGCACAACTGGCTACGACTACTTGAATGAAGCAAACGGACTATTCGTGGAACCGGAGGGCGCCCGTCGCATCGAGGAAATCTATTCCGCCTTCATCGGGCGCCAGCAGAACTATGCCGACATTGTCTATCAGAAGAAAAAGCTGGTCATGAATACCCTGCTGGGAGTCGAGATGCGAACTCTTGGCCGACAGTTGGCCGAGCTCGCTGCGCAGGATCGGTACGCCCGCGAGTTGAACCGCGGACAACTCATCGAAGCCCTCATCGAAGTAACCGCTTGCCTTTCTGTTTATCGAACCTACATCCGCAACATGGACCTGACAGCGCACGCCACCCAACACATCGAAGATGCAATCCGGGCGGCACGCGGTCGAGCAACCCATTTAAACTCTCGTTATTTCGATTTTGTCCGGGAAGTGCTGTTGATCCTGAACCCTCCTCATGTGCTCGCCGACCAACGCGAAGCGCGCATGTCCTTCGTGATCCGATGGCAGCAGTTCACCGGGCCAATCTTTGCCAAGGGCGTCGAGGATACGGCCCTCTATGTCTACCATCCGTTGTTATCGCTGAATGAAGTTGGCGGCGATCCGCGTCCATCGGAAGCGGTCTCACGTGAGGACTTCCAAGCCTTCCTCCAGAATCGGCAGTTGAAGTGGCCATGCAGTCTCAACGCCAGCACGACCCATGACACGAAGCGAAGCGAAGATGTTCGGGCCCGTCTCAACGTTCTTTCGGAACTCCCTGGCGAGTGGAAAGATCACCTCGATCAATGGGCACGAATGAATGCCCGGCACAAAGAGCAGGTTGGCGGACAGGCTGTCCCTGACCGCAACGAAGAGTATTTCTTGTACCAAACGCTCCTGGGAGTTTGGCCTCTTGATCAGCAAGGCTGTGCGACCCTGCGCGAGCGAGTCCAGGAACATCTCATTAAGGCCACGCGCGAAGCCATGGTGCATACTCGCTGGACTCGTCCCAACCAGCAACACGAAGATGCCCTGGTGAAATTCGTCGCCAGGATTCTTTCTTCTGAAGACAATCGAGTATTCCTTCACGATTTCCGGCAGTTTCAGAAGAGGGTGGCATATTTCGGAATGGTGAACGGACTGTCTCAGACGCTCTTGAAAATTGCAGCCCCCGGTGTTCCGGACTTCTACCAGGGTTCGGAATTATGGGATCTGCGCCTGGTCGATCCCGACAACCGTGGCCCCGTCGACTTCACCAAAAGAGCCGATACCCTTCGCCGAATCGTCACCGCTGGCACTACCGATCAACAACTAAGTGAACTGCGCAACCATTGGCACGACGGAAGAATCAAGCTCTTCCTGATCTGGAAAGCGATCCGCTTCAGGCGAGATCATGAAGATCTCTTTCGTGCTGGAGAATTTGTGCCATTGCAATCCGCCGGATCCTGTTCCCGCAACGTAACTGCGTTCTTGCGGAAACACGGAAGCTCATGGGCGCTGGCAGCGGTTCCCAGATGGCTCTCCCATGTTCCCGCGAAAGAAAAAGGCGAGTTCGATTGGGGAGATACTAAGCTTTTGTTGCCCGAGGACTCACCGTCACACTGGAACAACATCCTCACGCAGAAGCAAATGGTGTCCAACAACGAAGGCGACGAGCAGGTTTTGATGGTGAATGACTTGTTTCGCGAGTTTCCGGTCGCCTTGGTCAGTTCGTAAAATAGACTCTCGTTCCGAGTGGGACGTGGCTGCCTTGCGCGCTCACAGAAGGATAGCGTTATCGCGTGACCTTTCCCCGCCGCAGTGGAATCCTCCTTCACGTTACATCTCTCCCCGGTGCCCATGGTATCGGCGATCTCGGCGGCGCTGCTTATAATTTCGTCGATTTCTTGGCTGAGTCAGGACAAAAAATCTGGCAAGTATTGCCGCTGAGTCCCACCGGCTATGGCGACTCTCCCTACCAGTGCTTCTCGGCGTTCGCGGGAAATCCTCTATTCATCGATCTGATTGCCCTTCGTGAACAAGGATTGCTTTCCGTACAAGATCTAACCAATGTGCTCGCTCTGTCGGAAGATCAAGTCGAATACGCCCGCGTCATCGACTTCAAGCAAGCGCTACTTCACAGAGCCGCCGGCGCGTTTTTTGCGAACCGTGCCCACAAGGACCACGACGCTTTCAATTCGTTCTGCCAAACCAACCGAGATTGGCTGGACGACTATGCTCTCTTCATGGCATGCAAGCGCGTTTACAAAGACGTGGCCTGGGTGTACTGGGATTCAGAAATCCGCGATCGTGATCCAAAAGCGCTCCAGCAATGGCAAGGCAAGTTGTCGTCCGAAACTCAGTTTCACAAGTTTGCGCAATTCGAATTCTTTCAGCAGTGGGGGAAGTTACGCGCTCACTGTTCTCGCCACGGCGTGAGCATCATGGGCGACATCCCGATCTACGTCGCTCATGACAGCGCCGACGTTTGGGCTCACCGCGAGCTGTTTCGTCTGGACGAGAAAGGCCATCCCACCGC
Source organism: uncultured Acidobacteriaceae bacterium (assembly GCA_963722365.1). Lineage (GTDB taxonomy): Bacteria > Acidobacteriota > Terriglobia > Terriglobales > Acidobacteriaceae > Sulfotelmatobacter. The sequence goes on along the minus strand of CAVRLM010000005.1, from coordinate 319,594 downwards.
GGTAGCAGGCGTCCCTCCAGATTATTTCAGCGCGACCGGTCAGCTTTGGGGAAACCCTCTGTATCGTTGGGACGTCTCGGCCAGCTCCGGCCACCGTTGGTGGATCGATCGCGTTCGTGCTTCTCTCAAGCTATTCGACCTTGTGCGCTTGGATCACTTCCGCGGTTTCGAGGCGTTCTGGGAAATCCCAGCCAATGCTTCGACGGCGGCGGCAGGACGGTGGGTCAAGGGTCCCGGAGCGCAGTTATTTCTGGCTCTGCAAGATGCCTTAAAAGAGTTGCCCTTCGTCGCTGAGAATCTCGGTGTGATTACCCCGGAAGTAGAAGGTCTTCGCCAGCAGTTTGGTTTTCCCGGCATGAGCCTGCTCCAGTTTGCTTTTGGAAACGACCCTCAAGGGCCCAGCTTTCGCCCTCACAACTATGTTCGCGAACTCGTCGCCTACACCGGCGGACACGACAATGACACCACGGTGGGATGGTGGACGAGTTCAGGGGTCGGAGAAAGCACCCGCACCCCCGAAGACATTCGCAAAGAGCACGAATTCACTCGAGCATACCTGGGCTTTCAAAACGAGCCGGTGAATTGGGTATTCATTCGTTCCGTTCTTGCATCGGTCGCAAACACCGCCATCATTCCTTTGCAAGATGTATTGGGTCTAGGCAGCGAGGCCCGCATGAACCTGCCCGGCACAATCAGCGGCAACTGGAAGTGGCGCTATAAAGCGAAGGATCTGACGAGGGCACTTAGCCAACAACTGCGCGAGCTGACGCTGCTTTACGATCGTTAACCGCCATTAGAGCGGCGACAGCTCATCTTCGTTCTCCTCTTTCCTCCCGCGCACAAACTTCTGCTCCAGGAAACGCTGCGCCAGGTTACGGCCCCCGATTCCAAACGCAATCGCTAGGCCAAACATTAACGCTCCGAAGGCGATTCCAAACGCGACCAACATCGTCTGTTCGGCTAGGCCCAATTCCTCGAACACGATCGACAGTACAAACACAATAATGATGCTGCGAACGGCAAGGCTTAGAACCCGCGGTGAGGGGATGTTTGCATTCACGGCGGCCAACAGTGTCGCGCGTGAAAAAAAGCTGGCTGCCAGTAACCCGAAAAACAGGATGAACATGGCTACGAAGAGACGCGGCAGGAACAGGAAGAACGTTGCGATCTGCTCTTGCAAGCCTAGAATCCCGAGTACGCTCACACTCAGCAGGATGAATCCCAGCCAAGTCACCCAGAAAACAAATCTACTTACCAGCTCAGTCGCGCTTGGCAAGTCTGCCTTGCTGAGTAGTTGCGAAGCCCCGGCATTTTCCGAAAGCTTATCGAACTTGATAAGTTTCAGAATGTTGCGCAAAACCGCCTTTACTACGTACGCGATCGCCCATCCAAGAAAAGCCAGAATCAGCATCACAATGAGACGAGGAAGATAGTGGGCGAAACCTCTGGCAAGGTCGTGAATTGCCTGACTCAGTTCGCTGATAATCATTTCCCGCATAATTCCCTCACTCTCTCGATTTCCACATCTGCAGTAGATCTGGTTTCAATCGCTCGAACTCAAGGCATAACCCTTCAATACTGTTTTCGACTTCGTTAGCAGAGGAGTTGCGGTTCTCGATGAGAAATGTGCAAGCTCGCCCGCGGAACAGCGGAGCAAGAGCCTGGATAATGTGATCCCGATTGATCACAGACTTCTGATAGGACGCCGCAAACTCGTAAACTGTCCGGACCCATAATTCCGCTGAGTAATGAAATTCGTCCTCATCCAGGCGTGCGATTCGCTGGAGTTCCGTCAAGGTAGTTGGAGAGAGAATTGACTGAAAGATCGACTGCAACTCCGCAACCCCTTTCACGAACATTTCGCGTAGCCGCTTTCGATTGACTCGCATCGGCTCCAACAGTACTTCCTGTTCGTTCCCATTCGTGGGAACCGGGTGCGAACCGGCCACCGTGCTCCATACCGAAAAGTCCGGTTCCAGAGACGCGAACAACACGCCCACCGTTTGCCGCAGAGCAGGTACCAGGTCAGCTGCACGACGCTCTATATGTTCTTTTTCTCCCAGGAACGACTGACAGACGCGGAAGCCACCCGTGATCGCAGCCAACGCCAAGCGCAGTTCCACACCGTTGCTGGCCGTCCCATCGTTCCATCCGTTCTGACCGAGGAATTGGCTTCCGAGTCGACCGGAAAATGCGAACTCAGGCGTGTAAGCTTCCCGAATTCTTACGCCATAAAGCGCTCGGATCATCGGGTACAAAAGGTTTGACATCAGCAGCCCTTCGAACTTGTGCCGCCGATAGGTCGGTGTCACAAGGTCGAAGCCCTCGCGATACACAGGCCGCACCAGTTTCGCGAGCCATTCCGAATCAATATTCACCGAATCCGGTGACATCACCACACAAGCCTTGGCGCGAAGCAGATCGGCAGCCGCAAGAATCGTCCGCAACGCAACTCCGCTTTCCGGGCTGCTCGCATACTTTGTGCTGATGGAATGCAGTGTCCGTAAAGCATGCAGATTGGAAGCGCGGCGCACATCGTCGATTGAAATGCCGGTCACCAATTCTGGCGTGCCGTCGCGCGATCCTCCATCGGCATTGATGATGACCGCGCGTTCTCGAGGGAAGGCGCGCAGGATCCCGCTCTGGATCGCCTGTACGACCGATCCGATCGTCTTCGCATTGTTGTGGGTGGGAACGCCCACAAGGATGTCCACCTCGCCAACATTGATCAGTTGGCGGAGGAAATCATCCGTAAGAAATGTCCCATCTTCCAATTTCAGCTCCGTTGAAAATCCGGTTGCGCCCATCTGTCGGCTACGCGCGGTAACGTCATTCCATTATCTACATCCGGCTACACGCGCCGCAGGCGGAACCAGAAAAATTGATAGGGCCCCAGGGTAAGCAGATAAGGCAACTCGCCCACGCGCGGGAAAATATTATTCCCGAACATTTCGATCAGAATATTTCCTTTGTAGCGTCGCAAATCCAATTCCACAGCCTGCGCGCTGCTTGAGAGATTGTTCACGACCAGCACGGTTTCCTTCCCCAATTTCCGCAGATAGGCCAGTATCCTGTGATTGGCGGGATAGAGAAATTCAATCGATCCCCTCCCGAACACCCCCGTCGATCTCCGGACCGCGATAATGCGTTGCATCCAGCGAAGCAGCGAATGCTCACTCTCTCTCTGCGAAAATACATTCACGGCCTGATAACCGTAAACTGGACTTTGAATTAGCGGAGCATACAGTCGCTCCGGGTCCGCCGCGGAAAATCCGCTATTCCAGCCTCCAGTCCACTGCATCGGTGTCCTTACTCCGTTGCGGTCTCCCAGGCTAATGTTGTCTCCCATTCCAATCTCGTCCCCGTAATAAATGATGGGAGTGCCCGGCAGCGACATCAGCATTCCGTTCATCAATTCGATGCGCCGGCGGTCATTGCTCAAAAGCGGAGCCGAGCCTTCTGCGGAATCCCAAGGTTCAGCCGCATGGTTTTGCTTTCCGCGTACATGTCGTACATGTAATCGCGCTCCATGTCGGTGACCATCTCCAGCGTCAACTCGTCGTGGTTGCGCAGGAAAAGAGACCACTGGCACGTGGATGGAATCTCGGGGGTCTGCTGCAGAATTTCCGTGATCGGCTTGCGGTCCTCCAGTTTCAGCCCCATGAACATTCGGGGCATCAGCGGAAAATGAAACGCCATATGGAACTCATCTCCGTCCCCGAAATAAGGGCGAAGATCGGCCGGCCACTGATTGGCCTCCGCCAGCAGCATCCGGCCGGGAAAGTGTTCATCGAGTTTGTGCCGCAGTTCCTTCAGAACTGCGTGGGTCTCCGGCAAGTTCTCGCAATTTGTCCCCTCGCGCTCAACCAGGTACGGCACCGCGTCGAGACGAAAAGCATCCACTCCCATCTCGAGCCAGAACTTCATGACATTCCACATCTCTTCTCGAACCGCAGGATTGTCATAGTTCAAATCCGGCTGATGATTGAAGAAGCGATGCCAATAGTAGCTTTTCGAAGTCGGATCCCACGCCCAATTCGACGTTTCCGTATCCAGAAAAATGATTCGAGCTCCCTTGTACTTGTTGTCAGTATCACTCCACACATACCAATCACGCCGCGGATTGTCGCGCGAACTTCGCGCCTCCTGAAACCACGGGTGTTGGTCCGAGGTATGATTCGATACCATTTCGATGATGACCCGGATTCCGCGTTCGTGGGCCGAATCAAGAACCTTACGAAAATCTTCCAAAGTTCCGTAGCTGGGATGCACTGAGTAGTACTCGGCAATGTCGTAGCCGTCATCCCGTAATGGCGAAGGAAAAAACGGCATCAGCCAGATCGCGCTGGTTCCCAGTTCCTGGAGATAGTCGAGCTTCTGTTCCAGCCCTTGAAAATCTCCGATTCCATCTCCATTACTGTCGTGGAATGTGCGGACGTGCACTTGATAGATGATCGCGTCCTTGTACCAAAGCGCATCCTTGTTGAGTGGCAAACTTGCTTCCTCCTGATAAATCAGTACCTCTCGGGGCAGAACGGAGGCAGAAGGCCAGTTTATACGAAGAGACGGAACTCGAAAGTTGACCGTCGAACCTTAGGGTTGTGATGGACCGAACGCGAGGTACAAGACCGGTAGAACGGCGTGCGATGTTCGAGACTGGCCTCGCAACAAAATCGCGCTGGTTCATAAAACGCACAGCTAGCCCCCTTGCGCCGACATCTTAGGATGGCCACCCAGATGAACGGCCATCCCAGCCTTTCGCTCGAAATCCCGAATCGGATTCCCTCTCCACGGAATCCAAATACGTGAATGCCTCCCAATCCATTGACGATGGACCTACGTCGGAGAGTGGCCTACACCTGGATGCCGCCGAAGTTTAACCAGACCGTAGAGGTCTGCGAAGGTCGAGCAAATATCAACCATGCACTTGCAAGCCCACTCAAAGATCGTCTGCGATGGCCCGAACGGGGCCGCGCGAAACCAATTTTCCAGAGAGGTGCAATGATGTCAAATCCCGTAACCAATACCGATGTCCTGATCGCAGGCGCCGGCCCCGTTGGACTGTTCCTGGCAAATGAGTGTGCTCGCCGAGGTCTTCGCTATCGACTCGTAGAACAAAATTCCTCGCAGTCGAAATATTCCAAAGCGCTTGCTATTTTTCCCCGCACGATGGAAATCTTCGACATGGCCGGCCTCGTCGATCCGTTCCTCGCGCGTGCGAATCGCGTCACCGCGGTCTCTGTCGTGACTCACGGACGCACGCTTGCCCACATGCGCTTCACTCCTGAAAAGAGCCCATACTCATTCGTCGCCATGGTACCCCAGGATGTCACCGAGAGACTCCTCGTCGACGAACTTCGCCGCAAAGGTGGAGCGGTCGAATACGATACGACTTTTGTTTCCGCCGTCGAGGAGAACGATGGCGTCACCGTCACGCTCGAGAAAAACGGCCAGCCCATCAAGCTGCGGGCCTCTTATGTCGTCGGCTGCGACGGCGCTCACAGCGCTGTCCGGCATCTCTTGAACGTGCCGTTCGAGGGGGCAGAATACAAAGATTCCTTCCTGTTGGCCGACATCGAGTCCAACGAAACCCTTCCCGCCGATGAATTGCAACTGTGCCCCAGTGAACTAGGGCCGGTTGCGATTTTCCCGATGAGTGCCACCCGCCGCCGTGTCGTAGCCGCCATCGACAAAATGGAGGGTGACGCCCCTTCTCTCGACCTCGTGCGCAAGGTGCTCGCCGAGCGCGGCCCGACTGGTTTCGAAGCGCGCTCGCTGCACTGGAGTAGCTACTTCCGCATCCATCACCGCCAGGCTGCGCAACTGCGCGTCGGCCGCATATTTATCGCCGGCGACGCCGCGCACATTCACAGTCCCTTTGGCGGCCAGGGAATGAACACCGGACTGCACGATATCTGGAATCTTGTCTGGAAACTCGACCTCGTCTTGCGCGGCCGTGGCAACGAAGAATTGCTAAACAGCTACACCGCCGAACGTCGCCCCGTCATCAAGCACGTCATCGAGACCACCGACTTCCTGACCAGGGCATTGGGAACTCCCAGTAAGCTCGCACAGCAACTCCGCAACGCCATCATCCCGATGGTCTCGCGCCTCGCCCCATTCCAACATGCCTTTGTGCAGCGACTCTCCGAACTTGGCATCGAATATGCCGGAAGTCCAATCGTCGAAGGGGCAGGCAAGCGATACTTCGACGATTCTCTCCGTGGCGGTAATGGAATTCGCGGCCGCTTCCTTCTTCTGCTCGACAGCGAATCGGACTCTGCGTCTCGGCATCAGGCGATGCAGCTCTCCGAATCGTTCAGCGATGTGGTTGAGTTGCGGTTGCGGCCCAGCAACGAAATCGTCCTCGTGCGGCCGGATGGCTATATCGCCTACTCTGCTTCCACTCGAAATCGAAGTGCGGCACTATCGGCCGTGCGATCGCTTCTCGATCGCCAGACACTCGAGCACGACAGGAATGACCATCGAAGCAGTCATGCCGCCTAGGCACTCCTCGCACGAGGACAGTTCTTCGGTCCGCGTGCGAGGACCTAATCTCCCAGTTGCAATATCTCAACCGCGCGCGTTGGCACTTCCTCGAAGATCATTCGTTTTTCGATATCCAGATCAGTGCGCCGTACATAGCGTGGACCATACCAGGCCGCCGCCGCGCAGGGTACCAGCGCGATCATTCGCACCGGCTCTGCCAACGCCCACGACTCAAACTGCGGAGTGATCACTGCGAACATAAAAAATCCAAACACACATCCCAGCAGAGTCACGATGGAGTGTTGCTGGAAGAGCGGAAACGAGCAGGTGAAAGGCAATTTGCGAAACCGGATCAGAGCTGCATCTGTGAGCAACACAGACCAAATAACCACCACCAGCGTGTGCAAGACCCCAATCTCCCAGCCTCCCGCCCAAACATAGACCGGGAAGGAAATCAGCAGCACCCACGGCAGCACCGCCGCCAGCATCACCTTTCTTGCCAGAGGTTCGCACTCATGTTTTTCCGCGTCAAGCATCAGCCGGAAAATCCAGTTCGAACGTAGCTCAACTGGAATCTCAAACACCAGTCGCAGCCCGACAATAACGAAGAATGCCAACACCAGAGGAATGGATAGCCCGTCGCCCGACACTAGAGCATTCGACCATGTCCCTTCGCCTTGGAACGCGGTGAGTAGGGCCTGCGAAGCCAGAACCAATCCCAACCCGCCGATCCCCGCCAGCACTAACCGGTGCGCTTCACTCCGCAACACCGTCTTCCACACGAATTGAAAACAGCCTCTTTGAAACGGAGTGCGCAGCACCCATCGATCCAACGTCCGCCCCACGGCTGACAGTCTTGCCACTCGCTTCGTCGAGGCCCCCTCAGTCATCTCCGCAATGCGCACAAAGTGCCGGCGATACCCCGCGGCGTAAACGCAGAACGCAACCACCATCACCGTCCCGAATCCAGGCAACGTATAACGCGCAAGGGATAACAATGCACGATCCGCGTGTCCTAACAATAACTGCGACAATCCCAGAAACCAGCACGATGGCAGCAGTCGCATCCACGTAGGCGCAGATCCCGGCTGCCGATGAAAAAAATCCGGCAAGGCAAAGCTGGTGCACAGCAAGGTCACCAGATACATCACAACCAGGGTGCGAATATACGGAGAGATTTTCCTGAATGCGCGGGGCGGCAATAGTGCCATCCCCAAGCCCAGCACTGAAAATACGGCGAAGAACGAGAACACGCTGGACAGCACCACTCCCAGGGCGTGCACCGCCGCGAACCGTAAGAAAAACAAGAACGCACTCTGCGTCGCGCCCACCACCAGTGGGAACAGGATCGATGATGCCGCATTCACGTCGACCGCGATCAGCCCCACCAGGAACAACACTGCCACCAGGTTGGCCAGAAAAATCGTCCGCATCGAAACCGGCAGCGGAACCAGATTCATATAGTCCCGGCGATCTGGAAAGATGGCTTCCCAGCGCCATACGGCCACCATGCCCGTGACCACCATCGAAAGCGTGATAAAGAAATATTCGTCCGGCACAGTACTGGCGTACGGATCGATGTTGGTTGCGCCCCGCATCCATTGCAGCAACGTTCCGTATTTCTCGAATAATAAGATCGATACAAATCCTCCCGGCAGTGCGAGCAATGTGAGCACCAGTCCAACCCCTAGATCGAGCCCCTCGCTGTCGGACTCCCCGCCTCCCCGAAAAATGCGTGCGACAAACAACTGCACCATCCGCCAGAAGGGACGCTTCCTGCGCTTCTCCAGTCCGCGTATTACGCCGTCGATCGCCTCGCCGATCATGCCGCCTTCGTCTTCATTACCGTCACAATGTCACGCGCCACACTCATCGTGTCTACATCATCCACCAGGCGCAAAAAGGTGCTCTCCAACGACTGTCCTAGAAGTTGCCCGATATTCGTCACCGAATCCTGCGCAATCACCACTCCCTTACGCAGAATCAGCACGTCAGTACAAACTTTCTCCACGACCTCCAGCACATGCGAGCAATAAAACACCATCCTGCCCTGCTGCCCGAGCGCTTGCACCAGGTTCTTGAAAATCAGCGCCGACGTAACATCCAATCCCGACAGGGGTTCATCGAAAATAAAAATCTCTGGATTATCCATGATGGCCGCGATCAGTAGAATGCGCTGCCGCATTCCCTTCGAGTACGATCCAATGCTGGCATGCCGGCTCTGATGCATCGAGAACAGTTCCAGCAGGGAATTGATCTTGCTCTCCATGTCGTGTCGGTCCATCCCGCGCAGCGTCCCGACCAGTTCCAGGTACTCCCAGCCCGTCAAATACGGATACAGATTAGGCTCCTCGGGAACATAGCCGAGCAACTTCCGGTACTCCGTCAGATTGTCTTGAATGTTATTCCCGTTGAATTGAACCAGTCCCCGCGTCGGCTGCAACAATCCGGTAAGCATCTTCACCGTCGTGCTCTTGCCCGAACCATTCGGCCCAAGGCATCCCAGCACTTGCCCCGGCCGTAACGAGAATGACAGGTCCTGCACCGCCGGCAACGACGCGTATCGTTTGGTCAGGTGCACGGCTTCGAGCATGAACCACCTTGAATGGCGAAGTTATTTCGGCCGTTGAGCGGAGAGATCGTACAACTTCGACAGAACCCTGGCAATTTCCAATTAGACACCGGGCCGAGAAGAGAAGTTCCGCCAAACTTAAGCGTAGAGAGTGCCTCGATAAATCTGGTATTTCGGCGCCTGATCGATATGATTTGAGTGTGCGCACCCGAGCCCTTCTCCGCGTGGTTGGAAGTTTCGCTCTTCTGATCTTCGCGAGCTCGCAAGCGATCGATCTCAGATCCGAACCAGCGACGCTTCAGACTTCCGAGACAACCCTGCTGCATCTGGTCGAAACGGTTCGTGCTCGTGCAAAAACTCTGGAAAGCAGTGCCGGCATGCGCGAAAGCTTCCAGTCATTCACTTCGTCGTATAAGATCGCTCCCGGCAGCATCAGTTATTCCGATTTCGTGATCGTTCGTCTGCTCTACGAAGCTACGCGCGATGCGGGTCTCTGGAACTTGCACTGGACGATCACCGACATGCCGCCGAATTCCGATCGAATATGGAGTCAGTGGAAGAGTGTGCGCGCGGTCTCGCCCCTGTTGCCCACCGCCTCCGCGGAGTGCGATGAACTCTCAGCGCTCTTTGCATTTCTGGCCGAGCGGGCAGGCGTGCGCACGGTTGGGCTGTTCTGGCCTTATCCCAATCACACGGTCGCAGTCTGGGTGCTGCATCCGTCACCGGGCAATGAGGTTCGGGTAGTTGTTCCCACTTCACAGATTTTTCTCGACGTCACTGATTCATTTGGAACAAGGAAATTCAATGCCTGGCACCAAAAAACTATCTTTGAATACAAGCGTCGCGACGCGCCAGATAGCTTCGAACTGCCCAAGCCTCTGTACGATTTCTTCTTGCAGCAAATCGACAAGTATGCGGGCGCTTCCGATTCCACTCTGCAACAGATCCGGTATCTTCGTGAGGGCGTCTTCCTGAACTACTGGACCGCAGAGGAAGCCGCTCGCGACGCCCTCCGTCGAAAGAACGATTTGCGATCAGTTCCATCCGAGGACCAGGCGGCGTTCCAGAATTTCGCCCAGGATATGCGAACCCTGGTTCCCTAGTGAACTGAATGCCTCCAATTATTTTCCGGCAGGCATTTTCAGTCCCAACGCCCGTACCGTCACTTCATCCAGCTTTGCCTTCGTCTCCCGGTTCGTGACCACGCCGAAGCTGCCTGAATAATCCCACATCGCCCACCCGATGTTGTGGCGCTCAAGCGACGTTCGCACATCCGTGATCCACGCCGCCCGGTCCTTGGGATCAGAGAAATAGCGGAACACTCCAAACTCGTTGCATACCAGCGGCACGCCGCGTTGCTTGGCCCAATCGGCTGCCTGATTGATCTCTGCCTCGATGCGCTCGGCACTCCAGTGATCCTGTCCGTACCGAATCACCTGCATCCGGTCTCTCGCCTCAGGAACGAGCTTCGCCACCTGCGCCGCATTCTCCGGCGACGATGGATAGCGCAAGCCTTTCAGCCATTGCCAGTAATAAGCGCCCCAGGTCGCGCCCTGATGCGTGAAGATGTGCGGCTCGTAAAAGTGAAACACGTATACGACGTTCGCATCAGGCAACGGTTCGAGAAACACCAGATCATCATCGTCGTCCCAGCGCGCGCCCGTTGCAATGATCGTGTTTGCCGGCGCGCCCCGCCGAATGGCCGCAGCCAGTTTTGCCTCCACGCCATACCAGCGATAGGCGTCGAGCATCTCCGGTTCATTCAGTATCTCGAAGAACACGCGATCCTCGTCCCAGGAAGCGTAGTGCTGCGCCACTGTGCTCCAGAAATCTGCGAAGCGTTGAACGAAGTCGTCCTCTTTCGCCAGCCGTTCTTTGAAGTCGGAATCAGGATGCATGTCGAGTTCGACCGCCAGACCCGCATCCAGAATCATTTTCATCGCCGCATCGAGATACCCAAAATATTCCGCACCTCTGTCCTGTCGGTGCATGGCGTCCATCACCGGTTTTGGGTTCACGCTGAGTCGCACATGATCGAAGCCCGCCGACTTGATCAGCGCGATGTCTGGAGCCGTGGTCCAACTCTCAAAATGCTCCTTGGTGTAACCCTTCGGATCGTAAACCTGCGCGAACCATTCACTCAGATTGATCCCGTGCCGAATGTGCGCCAGACGCGACGCCGGAACTGAAGAGGATTGAGCCTGCAGGAAGCAAACAGAAGAAGTAAAGAAGAGAACAAAAAGAAGGTTTGCGATCCCCCTCCGCATGAACAGACCTCCGAGTGTGGAATCTTTGTCTTGAGGAACAGAACATGTGGGGACAGCCGCCCTCGGCTGTCCGACGGGCGAAGCCCGGCAGGCTTTGCTTCTTAACTGAGAATCGGCAACGCCCGAATCCGCTTCTTCGTAGCAGCGTAGATAGCGTTGCACAACGCCGGCGCAACCGGCGGCACTGATGGTTCGCCGATCCCCGTCGGAGACTCCGCGCTCGGAATCGCATAGACCTCGACCGCCGGAGTCTCCTCCATCCTCAGCGGAGCATAGTCGTCAAAGTTGCCCTGCACCACCCGCCCCTTTTCGATCGTGATCTTCGCCCGCAGAGCATTTCCCAGCCCGTAGACGATTCCACCCTGAATCTGCTGTTCAAGAATCGCAGGATTCACAACCTGTCCGCAGTCCACTGCCGCCACAACCCGATGAACGCGCGGCTGGTCATGCTCCATCGTGATCTCCACTACCTCCGCCATGTAAGAAGAGAAGCACCCGAAGCAGGCGACTCCACGATAGTGTCCGGGAGGAAGCGGCTTGTCCCATCCCGACTTCTCGGCGGCCAGTTGCAGCACCCCGCGCATGCGGGCGGTGTGCCAGGTTGTCGTGAAGTACTGCAAGTCCTGATCTTTCGCCAGCATCTTCAATCGATACTGCAACGGATCCTTACCCCCAGCGATTGCAAGCTCATCGATAAAGCTCTCCAGCGCAAACGCGGCCTGCAGCGCGTAGACCGACCGCATCCAACCGAGCGGAACAGGCGTCTCCGCCAGCACGTAATCGATCGAATAGTTCGGCAATCCGTATACCGGTCCCGCCTCATCCGGCAGATCGGGATCAACTCCATTCGGAGTCGGCTGACCTTTCTGCCCGCTGATGGACGGCGAGATAATGCGATGCGTCAACGCAACCGGCATTCCGCTTCCATCGAGCGTGGCATTCAGTTGGTGCAGGCTCGCTGGCCGATAAGTAGAGAAACGCATGTCATCTTCCCGCGTCCAGACCACTTTCACAGGAGCGTTGATCGCCTTCGATACCAGCGCGGCCTCCACGGCGTAGTCGTGCTCCAGCCGACGGCCAAACCCTCCGCCCATGAGCGTGACGTTCACCTTGACCTGATCGGGATCAAGTCCAATCGCCGTCGCAACCGAGTCGCGGCAATCCTGCGGAACCTGTGTCGGGGCCCACAGTTCGCACTTCGTGCCCGAATAGTGGGCGGTGCAGTTTCCCGGTTCCATAGGCGCGTGTGCCATGAAGGGCAATTCGTATTCGGCGGAGATGTGCCGACCTTGGGCCTTCGTCGGATCTCCAGCAACGAACAGGTTCGCACTCTTTTTCGATGCAGCTTGCTTCAGCGAGGCAGTCACGGCCGCTGTGTTCAGGTCCTTGTTCGGTCCATCGTCCCACGTGACATTCAGAACGCGGCGGCCTTCCATCGCTCCCCACACGCTGTCAGCGACCACGGCGACGGACGAATCGTTGAGCTTGCCTACAAAACTCACGCCCGAAATCTTCTTCGACTCCTTGTCATCAATCGCCGACACCTTCCCACCGATCGTGGGGCAGCGCGAAAGCACTGCAAACTTCATATCGGGTAGGCGGAAGTCGATGCCGAACACTGCTTCGCCCTTCACCTTGGCAGGAGAATCGATGCGCGCCAGCCGCTGTCCCACAATCTTGTAGTCCTTGCTCTGCTTGAGCGCAACATCGGTCGGAATCGGCAGGGTTGTAGCTTTGCTGGCGAGCTCGCCATAGCTCAAGCTGCGATTCGTCGCCGCGTGTTTCACGTGGCTGCTCTCCGCCGTGCACGTCGATCGTGGAACACCCCAAGTCAACGCAGCCGCCGAGATCAGCATCTCGCGCGCCGCAGCCCCAGCCTTGCGCATCGGATCCCACGTAGTACGGATACTCGCGCTGCCTCCCGTGGTCTGATCGCCGTAGAGCGTGCTGGCTCCGGCCTGCTCAATCGAGATGTTCTTCCAGTCTGCTTCGAGTTCCTCGGCAAGAATCATCGGTAGCGCAGTGCGAACTCCTTGTCCCATCTCGGAGCGCGCGACCACGATCGTCACCTTGTTGTCTGGCGTGATGCGCAAGTACGCGTTCGGAGAAAACGACTCCGACTGCGAGCCGGATTTATGCGGCAGGTAGAAGCCAATCACCAAACCCGCGCCAGCAGCAACTCCGGCGGCAACGAATTCGCGGCGGGACAGTGGGCTCATTGCGCGCCTCCGTTCCCGGCAGCGCGATGCACCGCTTTGCGAATCCGTTCATAGGTCCCGCAACGGCACAGGTTGCCATTCATAGCCGCGGTGATCTGTTCGTCGGTGGGCTTGGGAGTTTTCGCCAACAACGCGGCTGCCGACATGATCTGTCCGGTTTGGCAGTAGCCGCATTGCGGCACTTCTTCCTCAAGCCAAGCCTGCTGCAGCACGTGCAAGCCGTTGGCGCTGAGCCCTTCGATGGTGGTTACGCTTTTGCCCGCGACTTGCGACACAGGCGTCGAGCACGAGCGAATCGGGCTGCCATCAACGTGAACCGTGCAAGCGCCGCATAATCCCGCGCCGCAGCCAAACTTGGTTCCGGTGAGTTCGAGGGTGTCGCGGAGAACCCAAAGCAGCGGAGTTTCCGGGGAGACGCTGACTGTTTTTTCACTGCCGTTAACGCGGAGTGTGAGTTCGGCCATGGATGTCCAGTGGTTGAGTCTTGCAACTGCACAACATACTACTCAACCTGCCGGAAAAGGGAAATGGTAGAACGATGCGGCTCCGCGCCACTGCCTGAAGATGTCTGATGGCCTAGCGACTGGAACTCGATGCGATCTCTCTCGCGATCTGCATCCCGATCTCCTCCGCAAAGTTCCGGAATGCGGGAATCTCAAACAGACGCATCCCGATTTCCTTTTGCGGAGAACTCTGGGCGTGCACTCCACTGCTGTTGTCGCGTGCGGCGGCGAGTACTTTCGCTGAGGTGGCAGAGTCGAAGCTCTCCGAGATGATCACCCGGTTGTCACCCCAGTGTTCAATCATCACCGGACCTTCTTCGGTCTCAATCTGAGCGCTGGAGACGGGGCAATTGGTTCCGCTGCACGCACTCACGGGCTGTGCCGTTGTTGTGTGATAGCGTCGCGCTACCGCGGCGGCATAGAAGCGCGCATAACGCTCGGCCATCTGCGGCGTCTTCCATCGCGAAACATACAGCAAGGCCAGGTCGGCAGTGGTGGGCAATGCTTCGGCTGCGGCTTTATCTTTGCGGTGGAAGGTTACATAGGCTCCGCCTTGCCACGCGGAAGAAACATCGTCCGCACTCTTGCGTTCGCCGTACTGCTTCAGGTAGGCGCGCACATCTAACTGGCCGATGTCGCCTGAGTCGTACACCTCGTACTGGTCGCCCAGCAACTCCTTCAAGTCCGGCACAACAGTTGGTGGCAGCTTTTCACGATTGATATAGGCCTCGGGCTGCAGCACTTCGTGCGAGTTCTGCGGTGGACGCGCGAACGCGCCGGCGAAGGCCATATTCCTTCCACCCTTGTGCAGCAACTCCCCTTCAAAGATCAGCCCTTCGTTATAGGAGAACGATCCGGTCTCGCGCAGGATCATCGGAGCATCGTGCATCATCTGCGAGTCGGCGATCGCTTTGACCGTGGGCTCTTCCATCGAATAGATGAGACCGGGCGTGTCCACCAGATTCCGCCCTACGGGTGCGAGCAGGTAGTCGACGTAGACCACCATGGCTTGCCCTTCAACTACAGCCTTGCGGGCGGTTGCGGCCTCGTCGTTGCCGGTTTCGTTGCTCTTCTCGCCCTTACCTGCGGACCGCAGAGCAGCTTTCATCCACTTCCGCAGATCGTAGTTCTGATCCTGCAAGGCGTGCGTGAGTTCATGCGCCAGGATCGGTTCCTGCCGATCCGGAGGAACCCAGTTCAGCATCGATACAGTTTTCGTCTCGTCGTCGTAGTAGGCCGCAATTTGCTGGCCCGTGGACTTCACCAGAAAGTCCCGCAGGTTGAAGTCGCGCGGCAGGAAGCCGAGCTTTTTCATGCTCAGCTCTTCCTGGGCAAACCGCTTCGTGTACTCCTCTTTGGCGAGCGCACCTTTGGCATAGTTCTCCACGTCGGCCTTGCTGACGAGCCTGCGCTTCACCGTCGCATGCTTGGGCATTCCGCTGTCTTCCGCGGCGAAGGCGAAGATCCTGTCGACGGACTCGAAGAGTTTCTTGGTGTCCGCGTCGGTCATGCGGACTTCGTCGGTAGTATCCTTGCGTAGCTTGCGGGCGACATCGGCAAGGCTCTGGGATGAGGATGCGTCCTGGCTCAAGGCAAGGCTCGACAGCAATGCACTGAAAAGACAGAGGACGCAGAAACGACGGTTTCCAAAGGACATCGTTGACCTCACCCAGAAGCGAAGAATGCAGTCTTCTTAATTTTCCTTGGTGAGAATCCAGACGCCCAGCAAAACCTCGGCAACAGCCTTACGAAGGTAATGAATTTGAGGCCAACAGGGAACTATTTCAGCTCGGTCAGCTTCTGCGTGGCGAGTTGTCCAGCTTCCGAGGTAGGATTTTCTTTCTTGACCTGCTCGTAGATCCGCTTGGCTTCGAGCGGCTGGTTGGAGCTTTGGTACAGTTCGGCCAGTTGCAACTGTGCCGCAACCTTGCTAACCGACGCGGTAGGCTTGTTGATCAACTCCTGGTACAACGCAGCGCCTTCTTTCACGCGGTTCGTCTGTCCGTAAAGCGCAGCCAGCGCAGACTTCGCGACCGCCACAACTTCGCGGCTTCCGGAAGAAGCTACTTCCTTGAAGTTGCGTTCCGCTGCAGCATTGTCCGACAAAGTCGCTGCCGTAACTCCCAGAAAATAGTGTGCCATGTCGGCAGTGCGAGTATGCGGATACTTGTCGACGATTGCCTGAAATTGTTTTTGCGCAGCGAGCGCGCGATCTTTCGTGGAAGTGAAGGTCGGGAAATCGGGTTGCTCCGGAGTTCCGGGAGCGCGCAACTGCGTGTCCATGGTGCGAACGGCCCTGGAGAGATCGAAGCTGGCTTTCTCGTCTTGCGCGCTCAGGTAATACCATCCACCAACCACGGCGGCGACAACAATGGCGACTGCGACTGCAGAGATGATGAGCGTGGTGCGATGCGCGACGCTCCAATCCGCGGTTCTTTCGGCGGCGTCGATGGTGACACGACTGAAGGCATCCTGTTTGAGTTGATGGCGGGTTTCTGCGCGCACGAACTTCCCTTCTGATTAAGACGGTGGGCTGATGGATTTAATTTAAGACGAACTAGCAGTTTAACAGGCGTAAAACAGGGCGTCAAAACACGCGATCACCCTGTGAATAACTTTCAAGAGAAATTTTCCATCGCAGATGAAAATCGCGCTTTCTGATGAGTTTCATTTCGGGAAACGCCTCAGGATTGGGGTACCCCCTCCCCCCACCCTCTCGAAAAGCCTTGATTGGCGCGGGGTCTGCAAAAATGCTCTGCAAAATCTTGAGCCCCTGGGAGTTAGAGGTCAAAATATTGACAACAAAGGAGTTGCGGACTTTTTCTTGAACTCGGCTCCTGCTGCCTCCGCCTTGACGATGATCGACTCTTTGGATTTTGTAGTCAAGGTCAGATGTCACAGGGCTTCTGTTGAAAAAAATATACGAGAGTTGGGCGTGAATCTTACCAAAGCGAGTTTCTGAATGAAGCGATCGCGAGAAATCGCGAATATTCAGATTCCGAAACCAACCCGTTTAAGCAGCGGACGACGTGGTGGCCAAATCGGTGGTCGTCAACGGTGCATCGGCGATGGGCAGGCACCCGTGAATGACGGTGCCGTTTCCGCTCGAGTGCACCTCGAGCGTGCCGCCGAGCTGGCGGAGTCTCTCTCGCATGCCGCGAATGCCGACTCCCGGCGCGCCGGCGGAGGCCATCTCCTGAATTTTTTCCGGAGGGATGCCTTTGCCTTTGTCCTCGATATCGACCAGTACATCGTGATCGCGCTGGCGAACGCGAATCTTCGCGACAGAACTTCCGGAGTGGCGGTGAATGTTGGTGAGACACTCTTGCACGACACGGAAGATGGCCGTCTCGGATTCGCGCGGCAGTCGTCCGAAATTATCGGGGAGGTCCAGGTCGACCTCAATCTTGCTGCGCCGAACGAACCCTTCCACGTACCAGCGTAGTGCAGACAACAATCCGGCCTCATCCAGCAGAGGCGGATGCAGCAAGTGCGAAATCGTGCGCACCTCGCTGCTCATCTCCTGCACCAGTTTCTCGCTGTCGGTGAGGGCATGGGCAATTTTGCTTAGCCGCTCGACATCGAGCCGCACCGCAGATAAGTTCATGGTGAGGGCGACCAGCATTTGTCCCACGCTGTCGTGCAGTTCGCGGGCGATGCGGCGCCTTTCATCATCCTGCAACTGGAGCAGCCGGGCTGAGAGCTCGCGCAGACTGTGGTTGGCCGTGTCTAAATCTGCGGTGCGCTCCCTGACGCGCTTCTCAAGTTCACCCTGCTCGTTACGAAGCTTTTCATTGTGGCGGCGGCGCGATTCTCCCATCATCACTACCAGGGCTGAACAAGCCAGAAACACCAAGCCCCGTACCAGGTCCGCGACACTCAGAACACGGAACGGTTGTATTGGGGCTACAAAGCCATAAGTAGCCCCGATGACCGCAAGAATCGTCGCGACAACCGATGGCCCTGTGCCGCAGTACCAGGCCGAGAACGCGACCGCCGGGAAGATCAGGACGTAACCTAGGCCGTCGCCAACCAGCGGATGAAGCGCACTGCTCAGCAGAAACGCGACTGCCACGGAAGCAATCGCAAGGACGTAGCGGCGCCATTGACTTCCTAAGATTCGCTGAAAAAAAAGACTGCGATTCCCCATCAGCTAGTCCTCGGATTGGTGCCCCGCAGGGCAAGATGGCGAAGGGGCGGCGCGAAAAAGCAAAAATCAGTAAACAAATCATAGCAGGATCGCTTCCGTTCCGAGAAGTCGGAAGAGCAACCTCTTCGGGCAAGATTGCCCTCCGGCTAAAGTGGCCTAACTGGCTCGTTCGGTGTCACTTGCGCCTGCGCTCGCTATTGCGTGGAGAGGCCGGGAGAGGAACCCTGAAATGTACGCTATCGTACGTAAATCCCTGTATTGGAATCGGACGGTTGCGCGCATAAATTGGATTTTGCCTTTCCCCTTAGCCGTCCGCCGTCTTGCATACATCGACCCGGCCAGCAACCGTCAAGGCAGTAAAGTGAGGTTGCATGTCGCGCCGTATTCTCATTGTCGATGACAACACGATCATTCGCCGCTCGATTCGCTATTGCATCGAGCAGAACACCGACTGGGAAGTGTGTGGGGAGGCCGAAAATGGCAGGCTCGCGGTCGAACAGTTTCAACAGTTACAGCCGGACCTGGTGATTCTTGACTGGCAAATGCCGGTAATGAACGGCTTGGAGGCGGCCCGGGAGATTCACCGCATCGCGCCTTCGACCACCATGCTGATGCTGACTCTGCATGATTTTGGGTCGCTCCGGCAGGAAGCTCAGGCCGTCGGGATCCGCGAGGTTTTGTCGAAAACGGATCAAGTCTCCGATAGACTTCTAGCCTCCTTGCAAAAGGTGCATTGCGCGTAGCCGCACGCCTACCTTCCCTTCGCCATCGCAGGAACTGTGAAACATAACATTAGAGCGTTGTTTGGAAGTCGCTCTCCAATCTTGCGGAATCCCTTTCATCTTTCATAATTCCAAGAGCTTCTGCTACTCTGCCTCTTCTGTTTTGGGGGAGGAAATTCGAAAAATGAAATGCAGCAAAGCATTGCTCTCAGCCTTTGCGGTTGTGTTGAGCATCAGCTGTTATGTTTCGGCGGCCGATAAGAAATCCAAAGATACGAAGGCCGAGGAAGCGAAGCCTTCGTACGAGTTGGCTCAGCCCGCGACCGAGAATCTCGACTACACCATGTATCAGCGAATTCGTGATGAGGGGCTGGCACATTCGCACATCATGGAGTACGCGTCAGGCCTCATGGACGGCATTGGACCGCGGCTGACCGGTTCTCCGAACCTGAAGCACGCCAATGATTGGACGGGCGACCAATTGACAGCGATGGGTTGCGTGAATGCTCACCTGGAAGATTGGGGCGAGTTTGGCATGGGATGGCGGCAGTTGAATTCGTGGATTCGCATGGCGGCGCCCGATACCGCAGTGTTCATTGCGCAGGCGCTGCCCTGGTCGCCGGCGAGCCACGGGCCGATCAACGCGCGGGCGATCTGGGTGAATGCCAAGGACGAAAAAGAGCTGGAGCAGTACAAGGGCAAACTGGCGGGCAAGATTGTGTTCTTCGGCGAGATGCGTGAAGTGAAGCCGGTCGATAAGCTGCTGTGGGAGCGCCGGGACGACGCGAACTTGAAACAGACGGCCGAGTATCCGGTTCACGTCGGCGAGCAGGAAGATTTCTTCCAGACATTTATTAAGCGGCTTGAGTTCCGCGAGAAGGCCGGAGCGTTCTTCGCGGCCGAACACGCCGCTGGAATTGTGGTGCCCAGCCGCGACGGGCGAAACAATGGCGGATCCGGCGGAACGATTTTTGATGACGGCGGTGGCGGAATGGGCTGGTTCACCTACAAGCGTGAACATGCCGAGCCCTTGCCGATTATGGTGATGGCCATTGAGAGCTACGGCCGCGTCTACCGCTTGCTGAAGGCGAATGTGCCCGTCAACGTCGAAATGAATGTGGAAACGGAATTCACCGGCGATCACGAGCACGGCTTCGACACGATTGCCGAGATTCCTGGCACCGATCCGAAGTTGAAAGATGAAGTCGTGATGGTGGGCGGCCACTTGGATTCGTGGGCGTCCGCGACCGGAGCGACTGACAATGGCGCCGGCACCGTGGTTGCGATGGAAGTGATGCGCATCCTGAATGCGCTGCATGTGCAGCCACGGCGAACCATTCGCGTAGGTTTGTGGACCGGGGAAGAGCAGGGAGAGTTTGGATCGTACGGCTACGTGAAGGAGCACTTTGGATTTGTGCCGCTCTCGACCGCGCCCGACCAGGTGAAGCTGCCGGAATTTCTGCGCAAGCCCGCCGGTCCAGTGCAATTGAAACCCGATCAGACGAAGATCTCCGGATATTTCAACGTCGACAATGGCACGGGAAAAATTCGTGGAATTTATCTGCAGCAGAACGCCTCGGTGAGTCCGATCTTTCAGCAGTGGATGGAGCCCTTGAAAGACCTGGGCGTCACCACCATCACCATGAGAGATACGGGCGGGACCGATCACGAGGCATTCGATTCGGTTGGAGTGCCGGGATTCCAGTTTATTCAAGACCAGCTGGATTACGGGTCGCGCACGCACCACTCGAACCAAGATACCTACGAGCGTTTGCAGCCCGACGATCTGGCACAGGCGGCAGTGGTCGAAGCAATTTTTGTATACAACACGGCCATGCGCGACCAGATGCTGCCGCGCAAACCGCTGCCGCATCCGGAACTGGATGAGCAGCGCAAGGCTCCGCTGAAGAATGTCATGCCGGGAGCGGAAGCGCCAGAAGACGCCAAGAAGCCAGCGAACTAATGCATTCGTACAGACGTTGCTTGCAACGTCTCTTGCTGGCAGAGGCACGTCTGCCTTTGGCGAGAGAGACGTAACAAGCTACGTCTCTACGAATTACTTCAACTTGCCTCTCCAAACCTTGTTGGGGTAGCCTCGTCTAACGCCGTAACCTCCGTTTCTGGAGTTTCCCATGGCTGCGATTCAACTGATGGTCAACAACACTCCGCACGAGGTGGAGATCGCTCCTGACACACCTCTGTTGTGGGTTCTGCGAGACAAACTCAATCTAACCGGCACGAAGTACGGTTGCGGGATGGGCCTGTGCGGAGCCTGCACGGTGCATCTCGATGGTGCGGCCGTGCGTTCGTGCCAGACGACGGTGTCTTCTGTCGCTGGGAAGAAGGTCACAACGATCGAGGGACTGTCGCGCGACAACTCGCATCCCGTGCAAATGGCGTGGATCGCCGAGCAGGTGCCGCAGTGCGGATATTGCCAGTGCGGCCAGATCATGACGGCGGCCGCGCTGCTGGCGAAGAATCCCAATCCAACCGGAGATCAGATTGAGTCCGCGATGGTGGGGAACTTGTGCCGGTGCGGCATGTATCAGAGGATATGGCACGCCATCCGGCGAGCCAGCGCCAGCATGAAGAAGGGAGCATAGCCATGGCGATCAACCGACGCGAATTCGTAGTGCGAGGAGCGGCCGCCGGAGCAGGATTGCTGATTGGCGTGCGGCTTGCCGGAGCAACCGCGTATGCGGCTCAAGAGGACGCGCCCGGAGCCAAGAAGGCTCCGCCGAATCCGTTCCTGGCTTACGTGCATGTGAAGCCCGATGGGCAGGTTTCTCTGATTGTGGCAAAGTCGGAGATGGGGCAGGGAATCAAGACGGGTCTGGCAATGATTCTCGCCGACGAAGCATGCGTTGATTTCGCGACGGTACATGTGGAGCAGGCGGAGACGCGCCCTGACCTGTATGCGCACATGGGTACCGGCGGAAGCGGTAGTACGATGGAGAATTTCATGCCGCTGCGGCGCGCGGGAGCCAGCGTGCGCGAGTTGATGATTGCGGCTGCCGCGCAGCAGTGGAACGTGCCGACGAAGGAGTGCAAAGCCAAGAGCGGCGCAGTACTGCACGAGAAGTCATCGCGCAAAGCCGGTTACGGCGAGTTGGTCGAGGCGGCGCAGAAGCTTCCACTGCCGGATCCGGAAAAAGTGCCGCTGAAAGACGTATCGAAGTTTGAGGTGATCGGCCATGCCACGCCGCGAGTGGATATCCCGTCGAAGGTGAATGGCAGCGCGCAGTTTGGTATCGATGTGCGCGTGCCCGACATGCTCTTTGCGGTGGTGGCGCGGTGTCCCACGGTCGGCGGCAAGGTCGCGCACTTCGATGGATCCAAGGCCAAGGCTGTCGCTGGAGTGCGTGATGTTTTTGAAATCCCCGCGCTGGGTCGCGACATGTTTACCGCCGGAGGAATTGTCGTCGTGGCGGATTCGACCTGGGCTGCGATGAAAGGGCGGCAGGCGCTGGACATCACGTGGGATCGCGGTGCGGCTGCTTCGGAATCGACCGAGTCGCTGCGTGAAGCATTGCGCGCCGCAGCGGCCAAGCCCGGCACGCGTGTACGCAATGATGGCAACGTCGAGATGGAACTGCCACGCTCTGCCCGGCGCGTGAACGCGATTTACGAGTTTCCCTTTCTCGCGCATGCCACCATGGAACCGATGAACATCACGGTGCACGCGCGTGGGAGCGAGGCAGAGGTATGGGCGCCGACGCAATCTCCCGACTGGGTGCAGGGAACTGTAGCGAAGATTTTGGGAGTGGAATCGCCGAAGGTTGTCGTCCACACGACGCTCATGGGCGGAGGATTTGGGCGGCGCTACATGGCAGATTATCCGGCGGAGGCGGCGCAGATTGCCAAGGTCGTCGGCAAGCCGGTGCAGGTCGTATGGAGCCGCGAAGATGATATGACGCACGACTTTTATCGTCCGTCGGCGTGTCATGAGATGCGAGGCGTAGTGGACCAATCGGGACATCCGCTGGTGTGGTCGCACCGCATTGCGTCGACGTCGATTGGCGCGTGGTGGGATCCGCCAGATAAACAGGCGCCAGAGAAATCGGAGGTGGGCGGGGCCGAGCAGATGCCCTACGCGATTCCGAACGTGCGGCTTGAGTACAATCCCGTCGCAAGTTCGGTGCCGCCGTTGTGGTGGCGGTCGGTGGAACATTCGTTCAACGGATTTGCGGTGGAGAGCTTCATCGACGAACTGGCCGCGGCGACCAAGCAGGATCCGGTGCAGTACCGCCGCAAGCTTCTGGTGAAGCCGGCGAACTGGAAGGCGAAGAGCGACGAGGATCCGGATCCGGCGCGCCTGCGCGGCGTGCTCGACCTTGCTGCCGAAAAGTCAGGCTGGTCGAAGCCGATTGCCAAGGGCCGGGCACGCGGCATTGGGTCGTACCATTCATTTGGGAGTTACTTCGCGGAGGTGGCTGAGGTCACGGTAAAGGACGGCGAATTCAGGATCGATCGCATTGTCGCCGCGGTAGATTGTGGACAGATTGTGAATCCGGAGTCGGTGCGCTCGCAGGCCGAGGGCGCAATCATCTATGGCTTGAGCGCCGCCCTGAAGAATGAAATCACTATCAAGGACGGAGCGGTCGAGCAAACGAACTTTGATGGCTACGATCCGATTCGGATCAATGAAGCGCCGCCGATCGAAGTGCATCTGGTCATCAACCGCGAAGAGCCGGGCGGAATGGGAGAGCCAGGGCTTCCCCCGATTGCTCCGGCGGTGGCCAACGCGTATTACGCGGCCACCGGACAGCGGTTGCGCAAGCTTCCGTTTAAGCTGAAGCTCGGATAGTCGATGGTGTCACGTCGACGCGGCAGGTGTAAATACGCCATGCATGCCGTGCGGAAGATGCTCGGGAACGCGAAGCCCAAATGACAAACGCCGCCGATTCTCGCGGCGGCGTTTGCGACTGCAAAAAGATACTTCTACCGTGGAGCCTCTTCCAGCAACCCCTGCTCCATTTTTTCCTGGCACTCGATGCAGTGCCGCGTCCACGGCACAGCTTCCAGGCGCTTGGCGTTGATTTCTTTGCCGCAGTGGATACATTCGCCGAAGCTGCCTTCGCGGATCCGCGCCAAGGCCTTATCCACCATCTGCAACAGTTGCCGCTCGTTGTTGCTCTGGCTGAACAAAAATTCTTTGGTATAGGAACTGGCAGCGCGGTCGGCGATGTCCTGCGCCGTGTCTTCATCCGCGGAACGTCCATCCGCCTGCGTGCGGTTCACCGTGCGGCGCAGTTCCTGCTGCCGCGTCTCTAATCGTTTTTTGAATGCTTCCAGCTTCTTCTTATCCATAAGGTCACGTCTGCTCTGAGTCGGTGTCAAGAATACTCTCTCAAACTCTTAGGACGCCCCTTCCCGGAGGCGTCCCTGGCCATAAGGCCAAACGAAGATGATAAGCGCGAAAATTAAGATGCGTCAACCGCGAGAACGGCTGTAAGGGCTCGACTGTAGACGGCCAACTCCCGGGCCCGATTCTACGTTCGCGCTGTATTTCCCGATGTGACGCAAATCACAATAGGCGTGCGGACCCATCGCGTCTCATCGCGGCAGCGGGTCCTTCATACTTGCCAAGGCGTATCCCATGACTGCCATGGCAGCGGCGTTCTCTCGCAATTCGCTGGGAACAATCTTGTCGAGCGTGTCTGCGGCAGTGTGATGGTAGTGAAAATAAGTGCGTCCATCTTGCAGGATGCCGAGTGAGGGCACGCCTGATTCCGCCATGGCAGAGATGTCCGCTCCGGGTGGATAGCTGCTGGGCATCACCGCGCTGGCCCCGAAACTTTGCAGGACTTCGAGAACGGGGCGCAAAAGTTCTACTGCGTGCTCCGTCATCTTTACGTCGAAGCCCAACGGATGCGCCGCACCGCCATCGCTTTCAATGGCGGCCGTGGTTCGAATGAATTCGGCGGAATAATCCTTGGTATAGGTTGCGCTTCCCGCGCCGCCGCTTTCTTCGTCCATCCATGCAATCACACGCAGCGTGCGCCGCGGCCGCAGGTGGAGCTTCTGCAGGATCTCGGCCGCCTCCATAGCGACCACGACGCCGGCTCCGTCGTCGATCGCGCCTGTGCCCAGATCCCACGAGTCGAGGTGCCCTGAGACCACGACGAACTGCTCCGGATGTTCGCTGCCCTTCAGGTCGGCGATGACGTTGTAGCTGGTGACGTCGGGCATCTTCTGCGGCGTCAGGGTCAGATGCATGCGTACTTTGCCTTGCGCAGAAAGATCCGCGATCAGGTCGGCATCCTCTGCCGTGACCGCGCCCGCCGGGATTCCCGCCGGAAAACTAAATCCGGTATGGGGCAGGCGAAAATCGGCGCTCCCCACCGAACGGACTAACGCCGCTGCTGCCCCCAGGTCGGCCGCGGCCTTGGGACCTGCTCCGCGATAGCGTACTGCTTCTCCGTAGGCCATGAACGCCATGCCGCCCGCAGCTTTCTTCTTATCGAAAATTTCATTGAAAAGAACGATCTTGCCAGAGACCTTGTCGCGCCCAAGTGCCTTCAGTTCGTCGAAACTGTTCACGACGACGACCTCGCTCGTGATGCCGTCAGTAGGTGTCGCGGTACTTCCTCCGAGAGCGGTGAGAACCACTTTCTGCCGCGTGCCTTCGGCTTGTCCCGCATATTCGACAAGCTCGGCCGTTTCAGCGCCGCGCACCCAGTGCGGAACTTTGACCTCTTCGAGGTGCACGTCCAATCCCAACTGGCGCAACTCGGCGGCGACATAGTCGACCGCAGCCTTAGCCTGCAGCGAACCGCTGGGACGCGGCCCAATGTTCTCGGTCAAATGCGCCACCTCGCGATATGCATAATCGTCGGACAATGCGGCTTCCTTGATGGCGGAGAGTTGCTCCAGCAGCTGCCGAGGAACGTTCTCCTGTTCTGTCTGCGACCGCTGTGGCTGCGTACCAAAACTGACAGGCGCATTCTTCGGCGGCGGGTTCTGACCGTCAGCCGCGTTGGGGAGTGAGACCAGTAAAAGAAAAACGAGACAAAAATTGGCAGAGATCACGAAGTGGCGAGAATGAAGTTGAGTCATGGTCGTTGGCCAGTGTATCTGAGCAGGGCGCAAGCGCGAAATGTGCGGACAGCCGGTGGTGGCTGTCCCGACAGGAGGGCCCGGTTCCCGATAGAAACGTTGGCGGGGAAATCCCATGGCTTCCTTCCGGGGGCAAAGTGGCATCCAAGATTCCTCAATGAACCTTCGAGCACGACTGTGTCTGACTTTCTTCCTCTGCGCGGGACTGAGCGGCTTGCCGAAAGTGGCCTGCGCGCAAACCAATAGCGACTTGCCAGATAGCCCGTCGCAAGCCGCGTTCTATAAACATCGCGAGGACCCAGGAGGAACCCGCCAGGTTTCGTGGCGCTCCTTGCCCAAAGACTTTCTTCATGATCAGAAAAACATCTGGTGGATATTCCCGAACCAACTGGCAAGAGGACAACACTGGGCTCCCACGCTGGCAATCACCGGAGGCACTGCGGGATTGATCATCGCCGATCCCCACATCATGCCGTATTTTCGAACGCATGCCGGAAATCTTGACGACGTCAACGATGTTTTTGATCCGCTGATTACCACAGCCGAGGTGGTGGCCGTGCCCGCTGGTTTAATGATTGCCGGCTATGCGCGGCATGATCAGTATCAAGTCGGCACGGCATTGCTTGCCGCGGAGGCCTATGCCGACTCCGCAGTGGTCGATCTTGCGATGAAAGCCATCACCCGCAGACAGCGTCCCAGTGATGTTCCGCCGGGACAGCCCTTCACCGACACCTTCTTTGCTGGAGGCAAGTCCCCTTTCAAGGGAAGTTCGTTCCCATCCGGACACGCGGCCGGAGTCTTTTCGGTTGCTACTGTAGTAGCCAGCCGCTACCACAATCATCGTTGGGTCCCGTGGCTCGCCTACAGCTTTGCGACGGTAATCAGCTTGTCCCGCGTGACCACCAGTGCTCACTTTCCGTCGGATGTGTTCCTCGGAGCGGCTCTGGGTTATACCATCACGCGCTACCAAGTGCTGCGCCCGCGGTAAATCCAGTTGACCCCTGTGTCGCTGGAAGCGATTGGCAGAACACGGCTGATTTTTTCGGCCGCTCTTGCAAGATTCCCCAAACAAAAAAATGGCCCCATCGCTGGGGCCAAGTTTCAAGAGGCTACGAATTTGGTGGGCAATGTCAGGAAAGGCGATGCAAGACTCCATTCCGCCAGCCGGAACGGTTCGGGTAGTGACGCGGAGTATCGAAGAGAGTGAAGGTCATGTTGCTAGAGTATGCGGCCTCTTTGTTGCCCTACATAGAAGCATTTGCCGCGCCAAAATGCCAAACTCCAGTGATCCTAATCACCAAACGGCTTAAACAAATGAACAGCAAGGACTTACGCCCGCAATGCCTGTGAAGCAAGAAACCACGGTGGAAATCGCTGCTAAATCTGAAGTGCAACACAATGCATATTCAATGCACGCAGGTACCAAAACCGCTCCAAACACCAAGCCCATGGCGGGTTCTGGCCGCCATGGGCTTGGTGTGAAAGGTGAATCTTTTTGCAGCTAGCTGTTCCCGGTAACGGTGCGCAGCTTCCCTGGCAGGAAGTGGTAAGGAGGCCAGGGGCCACTGATCGCAACTTCGCAGTTCTTGAGCTGCTTGGCAGCGGTGGTGTAGCGGTTCTGATACTTTTCCACGCTCTTGGAATCGATCAGGTGGGCGATGTCGATTAACATGCCCTCGGGTGCGACCTTCTTGCAGCTGACTTCTTCCTCGAGGGGGTTAAACAGTTTGTGTACCTGGACCGAGAGGGCCCGGGCTTTGGTCTGGCGCTCGCGTTCCCGTGACGCCTTCACCTTCAGCTTGGAGAGGTAATCGCCGCCGACGGTGTCGGGCAGTTCAACGTCGATCATGGCTTCCCGCAGGGAGCCGTCCCGAACGACCAGCTTGATGTGCATTTCTGACTTGCCGCGCAGTTTGGCGACGCTCAGGCCAAAAGCTCGCCGGTTGACCCGGACGGCTTGGCGCAGGGCGTCATCGCTATCGAAAATGGTGCCGAATTTGAAAGGTAAAACGGTGGAATTGCGGAAACAATTGCTGACCACGCGAGCATGTTCAATCGCGGCCTTGTGGTCGAGTTCACTTGCTGCGTGGTCGTATTCGCTGACAATCACCGCGAATTCACCACTCGGATAGCTCAGAACCGCAGCGCCGTTCACTCCTTGAACGCCCTCTAGCAGGAAAGGGCGGCGAGTGCGGGTTCCATTGGGAAGGGTTTGGTGCTCGGTAAGACAGTAAGCGTACCACGCCATGTTGAACTCTCCGAACCGGGATGGAGACGGACCGGGCCGCCTCTCACGTCGAGTTTTTCGCCAAAGCTGTACAGCGAGTGGAAGTAAGGAACGGGCGGTACTGGGTCAAACAAGCCGGAAATGCTTTACAGTCGCATCTCCTCTTTTCATATTACTTTGGGCACCTATGAAAATGCAACTTTTTCTTGTTAAGACGCATCGAACGGCGCTATTTTGCTGCCCCGGAGCGGTTGGCCCGCTCTTGCAATGCCAGCAAAACCACGCGCAGCATCTCGTCCCAAGGCGCAGGCTTGCCCGTCCAGATCTCGAACTGCCGGGCCGCCTGATGGGCGAACATCTCGATTCCAGGAATGATCTGTGCGCCTCTCTCTTTGGCTAGTTTCAGGAAGCGCGTCTCACTCGGATCGTAAACCATATCAAAGACATAGCGCGCATTGATCTCTTTGTCCTGAAGCGGTGTTTCTTTGCTGTTGCCCATCCCCACTGGAGTCGCGTTGATGATCACGTCGAAAGCCAGCTTCTTCAAATCGGCGCGCTTCACCAGTCTTGCCCTCGCTTGGTGCGCCAACTTTTTGGCCGGACCCGCCGTGCGATTCAGGATGTAGACTTCCGACCCTCGTTCCTTGAGTCCAAAGACTGCGGCGCGGGCCGCTCCCCCGGCTCCGATCACCAAAATGCGGGCGTTTTCCAACGTGGTCAGGCGGCGCTCTAATGGGCGGACGATGCCAGACGCATCCGTATTGAAGCCATACAGCTTCCCATCCTGGGCCCGCACCACTGTGTTGCAGGCGCCAATCTTCGTGGTATGTGAATCGGTATTGTCGAGATGGGGCAGAATCGCTTCCTTGTACGGCATGGTGACGCTGATGCCGTGAATCGGAATCTCGCGCACGCAGGTCAACAGATCCTTCAGCGTCTTGGCGTGCAGGGCAAGATACACAGCGTTTACGTTCTCCCGCCGGAAGGCTGCATTCATGATCGCCGGGGAAAGTGAGTGCGCGATCGGATCGCCTACCACTCCATAGACCCGCGTAGCTACGTCAACGCGGTCGATGCGATAAACGTTACGCAACTCCTGGGCAGCCACTTGTCCGGGCGCAGTTTCTTCACCGGCGATGGCGGAGGCGAAAGTGAATACGCTTCCCGCACGCACTCCCAGCACCCGGCTGATGATTCCTTGTTCGCCCATGCACATGCCCACCAGCGAGTGCCGGTCGCCTTCGCGGGCCAGGAACTTGATCATGGTCACGTTGTCTGCAAGCGTGGTCGCCGTGCTGACGATTTTGTAGAAGTCAGCCGGGTAGGCCAACATTTTTTCCAGCGTCTCGTCCAACTTCTTGGTGGCGCGGAAATCGTGAAACGACAGGATCAGGGCTGCCCGGCTGCGCAGCTTCTGCAGTTGTTCCGGTTTGCACTTACTGGCCGTTTGCAGTTCGACATCGAGCAGTTGGCATCCCGCAGCCGAGGCCTTGCCAAGCGTGTCCAGCTGCGAAGCAATCGAGCCCCGGAATTTCCCGCCGTTCGCCACCCTGCGGCAGGTGGCAATAACCACGGTCCCCGGATGCGACTCCATGAATCGCTTGATTCGGGGCATGGCCAGACCGGGCTTGGAAAGGTAGTCTAACCTGAACTCCAGAAAGGGATTATCCCGAACCAGCAGTTCAGCCTTTTCGGCCATTTCGTTGGGGTCAGAGCCAATGACTGCCACGCAGACTCGCGGCAATCGAAGCGGCAGAAGACGGGGCGCGTAAGGGGGAGCGGAATTCATCGTTACTGTCGAATACTAGGTTCCGGGCGCATACTGAATGACGGCGAATTATTACAGGCCCTTAATTACTTATGCAACAAAGGATTATAGATCGAGCGAAAAACTTCATCCCAGGGTCCCCAACACCCTCGTAACCTTGACCCACCCTTACCCTCTTGTTACCTTCCGGCTGAAGCCTTTCTTTTCTGGCATTTAACTAGGGCTGAGGACGCATACCGTCTTCTCCCGGAGGTAACATGAAGAAAACAGGACTGTTCGTGTTGTTGCTCGCTACCGCGGCTTGGGCGCAAAGTGGTACAGAAGCCTCCGCCGATCCGCAGGGAACTGCGCCGTCGACCGTTAGCTTCCCCACCTTGCGGGTTCAGACGCCCACCTACGCCGACTTGTATTGTGCTGGATTCATCAGCAAACAGATCCTGCCTGACGCCAACTACGTGGCCGGTGGTCTGCAAACCCCGTCCACGACCAAGTTCACCCGTGGCGATATGGTGTATCTCCAGGGAACCGGTTACACCGCGGGCGCGGAATACGAAATCGTGCGCGCTCTGAAAGACATCAACGAATACGAGATGTATCCCGGGGAGAAGAAACTCCTGAAAGAAACCGGGCAGCCTTACGAAGAGGTCGGACGGGTCAAGATCATCGACACGCGCAACAAGACTGCGATCGGACAAGTCGAATATTCCTGTGACGCGGTCAATCCGGGCGACACGACGATTCCCTTCGCAGAAAAGCAGGCGGTGGCCTTCCACGCTCCTGCGCGCTTCGATCGCTACTTGCCCTCCAGCAACAAACTCTCTGGCCGCATCGTGATGGGCAAGGACTTTGATTCTCAACTCGGAACGGGACAGAAAGTTTATTTGAACGTCGGCTCCAATCAGGGAGTCAAGATCGGCGACTTCTTCCGTGCCGTGCGTTCGTATGAAGCCGATCTGAAAGATCCGGTCGATTCTCTCTCGTTCAAGGCAGCGATTGCCGAAGACACCCAGAAGAAGACTCCTTCGGTCGATCCCACCATGTTCACCAAGGGTAACGGTCCTGTGATTCACGTGCGCGACCTGCCGCGGCGCGCCGTTGGCGAAATCGTCATCATCGGCGTTACCAATACGACCGCCACTGGAATGATCGTGTTTGCCTTGGAAGATGTGCACTCTGGCGACAACGTGGAAGCCGACCAGGTGCAATAGAGGTTCACTGTCGAGTAGAAGCACAGTGCGAAGCCGGGGACGGGAAACCGTCCCCGGTTTTGTTTGTATTGTGTTGGGGCGACAGCAGAGTTTAGTACAGGGAGGGCGCGGCCCTTTCGCGAAGACTATAATTGCCCGCGCATGACGCTGTCCCCAGGCACGACGCTCGGTGCTTACGAGATCCAGTCGCCATTGGGTGCTGGAGGCATGGGCGAAGTGTACCGGGCTCGCGACACCCGCCTCAATCGCACCGTCGCCATCAAAATTCTGCCCGTACACCTTGCGGAGAAGCCCGATGCCCGTGAGCGTTTCGAGCGCGAAGCGCGCGCCATCTCCGCGCTGAATCATCCCCACATCTGCCACCTCTACGACGTCGGCTTGCAGGACGGAGTCCGATATCTGGTGATGGAGTACCTCGAAGGCGAGACTCTGGCGAACCGCCTGCTTCGCGGTCCCCTGCCGCAAGATCAGTTTCTCAAGTACGGCATTGAGATCTGCGACGCCCTCGAAAAGGCGCACCGCACAGGAGTCGTACATCGCGATCTGAAGCCCGGCAACATCATGCTGACGAAATCGGGAGCCAAGCTTCTGGACTTCGGTTTGGCGAGGGCAGTCGTTCCCCAGATTCCACTTTCATCGGGCTTGAGGGCCACGATGAGTGCGACGATGACTTCGGCCACCGAGGTGCCACCGCTCACCGCTGAAGGCTCTCTGGTGGGCACGTTCCAATACATGTCGCCGGAACAAGTTGAGGGCCGGGAAGCCGACGTGCGCAGCGACATCTTTGCGCTCGGTGCAACCTTATATGAGATGGCGACCGGACAGCGTGCCTTCGAAGGGAAGAATACTGCCAGCGTGATTGCTGCGGTTCTGGAGCGTCAACCGCGTCCGATTTCCTCGCTTCAGCCTGCGTTCCCGCCAGCATTGGAGCGAATCGTAAAAACTTGCCTTGCGAAAGACCCCGACGACCGCTGGCGTTCCGCCCACGATGTCAAGCTTCAGCTCGCGGGCGTGCGTCAAGATCTGCAGGCGCCCGCGAATGCAGTCGCCGAACGAAAGCCGTATGCCATCAGCAAACTTGCATGGGGCCTCGTGATTCTGTTGCTCGGAGTCGCAGTATGGCTCGCTGCGACGCATTTCCGCGGTGTAACTCCGGTGCAGACGGTGCGTTCCTCTCTGCTGCCTCCTCCGCACTGGTCTTTCCTGGTCAACAATACCAGCTTGTCGCCGGATGGAACCCGGCTGGCATTCGTTGCAGTCGGCCCGAATGGAGAGAATAATATCTGGGTCCGTTCGCTTTCTACCGGTGCCGAACAAGAGTTCGCGGGAACCGAGGGGGCAACCGTGCCATTCTGGTCGCCAGACAGCACCCGACTCGGATTCTTTGCCGACAGCAAGCTGAAGGTTGTGGACGCGAATGGCGGACAGCCTCGCGTCTTGGCGGAGACTACCTTTGGCCGTGGCGGAACATGGAATCGTGAAGGCACAATTGTCTTCGCTCCCGACATGTACGGCTTCCTCTATCGAATTTCGGAGACTGGCGGATCTCCGGTAGCCATTACCAAACTGCCCCAAAGCGGAGGCGCTCAAGCGAATCGCTGGCCCACCTTTCTTCCAGACGGCAAACATTTTCTTTTCTCCATCGATTGGAGCGCCCCTGATGAGAAGCCCGGCAATGGCATCTATGTCGGATCGCTCGATGGCGGCGATCCTAAGCTGGTGACTTCCGAATTTACCGGGAACACTGCCTTCGCCTCCGGGAAGCTGATTTACGTCCGCGACCTGACGCTCACTGCGCAGCCCTTCGATCCCGACAAACTGCAACTAACCGGGCCAGCCGCACCCGTGGGAGTATCCCAGGTTGTGACGAACGAGAGCTTCTCGAACTCGGCTTTCTCGGTTTCCGAAACGGGTGTGCTCGTTTATCAAGCAGTGGCGGACCTCGCATCGCAACTGGTTTGGTTCAATGATAAGGGCGAGCAAGTGGGTCAAGTCCCCGCCGTTGGACCAAACGAACCGCGGCTCTCCCCCGATGGCCGTCTCGTCACGTATCCCTCAGATGAAGCGGGAAACGGCAAACGTTATCTGCGCCAGTATGACACCGTCCGCGAGGTTGCAACCCGCTTGACCGACTTTGGAGCCGAGGAAGCGCCTGCCTGGTCGTCCGATGGGAAGAAGTTGGTCTACGTCAGCCGAGTGGGGCAGACCTATAGCATCTACCAGATGGCCTTGGATCGTGCGGATCCTCCAGTCGTTCTCTGGAAGGGCCCGCGAGTCCGGCAAGTCGACTACACGCTTCCGGACCTCCTCATATTCTCCGAATTTGGCAGCGGTCGTCCGCGTTTGATGACCCTCTCGCTTCCTGATTTGAAGACGACGCGGATGCATGCCGGTGCGGAGCCGCGACTTTCTCCCGATGGCCGTTGGTTGGTTTACACCTTCAGTTCCGGCCACCCCTTTCGTCCTGATGTGTACCTGGAGCCGTTTCCCGGGCCTGGTGCGCGAATTCAGATCTCGAGCAATGGCGGCGCCCAGGGCACTTGGAGCCGCGATGGCAAACAGATCTTCTATATCGCACCCGACAAAAAGATGATGGCTGTGACCTTCGACGCCAGCCATCACAGCGTTAGCGCACCGCGTGTTCTCTTCCAGACCCGCATCGTTGCTCCCAATTTTGTAACCCGCCAATACGATGTCGGCCCCGACGGCCGCTTCCTCATCAACTCCTTGCTTCCCGGCTCCGCGCCACCAGTCACTCTGCTGACGAACTGGACCAGACAGAACAATCGTTGATCGTATTTTCCAGCCGTCATCGTTCGCCGCTCCTCCGACTCAGCAAAAAAACACGGTTCAGCGATCACATTTTTGTGCATGAACCCTGATCTCGTCTTCGGGTATAATCCCCGCCACTTGGGCGGTAGCAGCCGCCCCTGAATCACAACAAGAAATTCGAAAAGGCGCATGCGGGCGCGGGGAGAGAACACACCCCTGATCCTTTCACGTGTTCTCGAGCGGCGTTGCCTTTTCCGGGAGACTATTTCAATGACGCGAATCCATCAGCAAACCAGCAGCGGGCAGTGCGAACGGAACCATCAGCTTGGTCGTCGATGTGCGCAGCCAGCGACTCGTGCGATCTGGATGTTCGCGGTGCTGACGATCTTCGCGACATTGGCCATGGCACAATCCACCAGCCAGCTGAATGGCAGCGTCGCTGATTCGACTGGCGCGAAAGTTTCGGGTGCGAAAATTACTTTGACCGACGCCGCAACCGGACTGCAGCGATCAACCACCAGCAACGAAGCGGGGCTCTATCAGTTCCTGGAAGTGCCTCCGGGCAACTATCGACTGGATGCCACGGCGACCGGCTTCGCGGCCTACGTGGCTCCCAAAGTTACCCTCATCGTCAAAACACCCTCCACCGTAAATATTCAGTTCCACGTTGCCGGTGTGGCGACAACGGTCAATGTCGAGGCCGAAGCCCCGCTCATCAATCGCACCGACGCCTCGCTCGGCAACACGGTCGAGCAAAATCAAATCGCGGAGCTGCCCATCGCCGACCGCAACGTGGTTCAGTTGCTCAGCCTGCAGCCCGGTGTGGCATACCTGGGCAATCAACTGGATGAATCGAAGGACACCCGCAGCGGCGCCGTCAACGGTATGCGCAGCGACCAATCCAACGTCACGCTCGACGGCATTGGAGTCAACGATCAGAATAATGGTTACGCATTTACCAGCGTCCTGAATGTGCCGCCCGACTCGGTTCAGGAATTCCGGGTCACCACCGCCAATGCGAACGCCGACTCCGGCTATTCCAGCGGCGCTCAGGTTGCGCTCGCGACCAAGAGTGGCACCAACAGCTTTCACGGCTCAGTCTATGAATACAACCGAAACACGGTTTTCAGCGCCAATGACCCGTTCCTGAAAAATGCCCAGCTCACCAGTGGAGAAGCCAACAAGGCGCCGAAGTTGTTGCGCAACGTTTTTGGCGCCACGGTGGGAGGGCCGGTCATGAAGAACCGGCTCTTCTTCTTTGCCAACTATGAAGGACGTCGAGACGCCCAGGGCACCAGCGTATTGCGAACAGTCCCGAGCGCGACTCTGCGTGCCGGCAATCTCGTGTACCTGTGCGATGATCCGACACAATGTCCCGGCGGCACGGTCAACGGAGTGAGCGGCGTGCAGCCCGGTTACTACGCCCTCGGTCCTGACCAAATCAAGGCGATGGATCCGTTGCACATTGGCATCAGTCCGGCAGTGATGAGCCTTCTGCAGCAGTATCCGGGCGCCAACGAGAACGCAGGCGACGGCTCCAACACACTCGGTTACCGGTTTTCGTCGAACGCCGATTCCAGCTTCAATACTTATATTGCACGGCTCGATTACCACATCACGTCGAGCGGCTCACAAACACTGTTCGCGCGCGGGCAGACACAAAACGTCAAGCAACCGGGACAGCAACAGTTTCCCGGCCAGTCCGCAGCCACGACCGTGCTCGACGACAGCAAGGGCCTAACGATTGGCCTCACGTCACTACTCAGCCCAACACTGATTAACGACTTTCGTTGGGGTTTCGTCCGGCAGGGAGGCCAGACCGCTGGTGTGTCTCAAGACCCGGGTGTTTATCTCGACGGGCTCGACAATCTCGTACCTTTTACCCGCTCTACCATTGCCATTGTGCCGGTCAATCAGTTCACCGAAAGTTTGAACTGGACGCGGAAGAATCACACTCTTCAGTTTGGCGGCGATCTGTTTCTGATTCGCAACAACCACACCAGCTTTGCGAATTCCTACTCAGACGTCCGCACCAACGCGGTCTATCTCAACACAGGAGGAATCGCCGGCACGTCCAGTCCGCTGGATCCAGCCAATAACGGCTTTCCGGCTGTGAACGGCAATTTCGGTCCGAACTACGACAGCGCAGCTACGATCGCGATGGGCATTCTCCCCGAAGGTGACGGCATCTATAACTTCGCGCGCGACGGCAGTGCGCTGCCCCAGGGCCAGCCGATCAATCGCCGCTATGCCGTCAATGACTACGAGTTTTACGGGCAAGACACATGGCGCATGACACCCAGGCTGACCGTTACGTACGGTCTGCGATGGGTGCTCGAAGCTCCGCCTTACGAGACGAATGGATATCAAGTGGCACCTTGCGTGGAGGCTGCCGGTGGCGGCTGCACCAAGCAAAATGCCGCAGACTGGTTCAACAACACTGCCGCGTTAACAGGCGCTGGCCAGCCGGCAAATAACGCCGGAGAGATTTCTTTCGTGCTCGGCGGCCCCAAGAACCACGGTCCTGGCCTATGGAACTGGGACCACAAGAATTTTTCTCCGCGAATTGCTGTGGCGTGGGCGCCCGATACCGGCGAGGGATGGGTCTCAAAGATCCTGGGAAAGAAAGATCAGTTCACGATGCGAGGTGGTTATAGCATTGTGTACGACCACTTCGGCATCCCGATCGTAAACAGCTTCGACCAGCATGGCTCCTTCGGCCTCTCTACGGTTCTCGGAAATCCTGCTGGCGTCGTATCGCCGGGGAATGCCCCGCGCTTTACGTGTTTGACTCCGGGGACATCGGGCCAGTCCTGCTTGCCCCCACCCTGTGCGTCCATCAATGATCCAGGATGCTTGTTCGGACCCGCGCCGACAGGCGGTTTCCCCTACACCCCTGGCAACACCACCTTCGCCATTAACTGGGGATTGGATCAGAACGTGAAGACTCCTTACACCCACGTCTTCAATTTCTCAGTCGCGCGGCAGCTCAGCTCTCGTTCTTCATTGCAGATTGCGTATGTCGGCAGTCTCGGCCGACGGCTGCCTTTGCAGGTCGATCTGGCCATGCCTGCCAATCTGACCGATCCCGCGAGCAATTCAAAATATTTTCAGGCGGCTACCATACTCTCGAAAGCTGCTAATGCCGGTACGGATGTCAATCAAGTCCAACCCATACCATTTTTCGAAAATATTTTTCCGGGCTGGGCAAGCGTGACACAGTCCCAGCTCAGCAGCCAAGGAGGCGGACAGAGTCCGCTCAATTGCGCTCCCGGCAACTACCCTGCTAAGCCTACAGCCACGCAAAACATCTACGAACTCTGGAACTGCTATCCGCATAACGAAACTTTTTCTCTGTTCCAAATGGATTTGCCTGCTTCCATCACAGGATTAGGCCCCGCACTACCCAACAGCAAGTTCGGTCCGTACACGTTCTTCCACGACCAGTTCAGTTCACTCTACTCGTGGAGGAATATCGGCACCTCCGACTACAACGCGCTGCAGGTGACCTACAACGCGCGCTGGGGAGCGAACGTGCAGGGGCAATTTAATTACACGTTTTCGAAATCGTTCGACGAGGCATCGGCCGCTGAGCGCGTGGGACCTTATGAAGGTACCGGTGGAACGGGCAACGATTTGAATGGCGGCGGAATCGTGATCAATTCCTGGGACCCGCTGTCTCTACGCGGGCTCTCTGACTTCAATGCCTTCCATCAGATCAACGCGAACCTCGTGTACCTTCTTCCCTTCGGCACCGGGCAGAAACTGGCGGGAGGCGCGGGCCCACTACTCAACGCCTTAATCGGCGGATGGCACGTCTCCGGCATCTTCCGCTGGACCAGTGGCTTCCCGATCACCGTCAACAACGGTTTCACCTGGGCCACCAACTGGAACATCGAGGGCGATGCCATGCCAAACGGTCCGTCGCCGAAGGCGTCCAATCCCAAGAACGCAATTGTCAACGGCGTGAGCATCGGCCCAGACATATTCGCCGACCCGGCAGCGGCTCAGGCGGCCTTCCGCCCTGAGTGGCCCGGCGAATCCGGGGTTCGCAACAACGTCATTGGCCAGGGCATGTTCAACGTCGATACCGGAGTGAGTAAGAATTTCTCGCTCGGCGAGCAAAGGCGTCTGGAGTTCAGTTGGCAAGCGTTCAACGCATTCAACTCGGTACGCTACGACGTGCGCGGCGCTCAACCGTCGCTTTCGTACGACCCGTCGCAGTTCGGCAAATATCTTTCGACGCTCACCACCCCGCGCTTCATGCAGTTCGCGTTGCGCTTTGAGTTCTGAGTTGAAGCGGCGTCGTAGGAGGTGGCGTCCTGGAAAGATCAGCGTTGTCTGGTAGTACGCACGGTCGCTTACGTGAAATAAGCCACAGACCTCATTTGCCGCCGGCTCTTGGGCGAAACGGGCACGGGAAACGCGTGCAGCTCTGGCGTGTACACTGTGCGTTCACTCCGATCGCGTGGAGTCGTTCGTCGTCGGCAACGTGAAGGCTGTCGTAGAATCCGTCAACGCGGTCTGGACAACCCAATATTCGCGGCATCGCATTTTCGACATAATTCAGCATGTCCGCCTCTCCGTGTAACTGGGAAATCGATTACCTAACTGTGATAGAGGGAAACGCGGCCCAGAACGGCTGTCAGTAATTAACCGTAGCGTTGGTGGGAAAAAGCCCTCAAGCTTCCTTGCGGAATGTCCTAATATGTAGAGACATCAACGAATCTCGTCGTTGACATCATGCGAATCGTCGCCAGATCGATCGGTGTGTTCGTGGGACGATTACCCTGGTCGCGGATCAATGCAGCCGAAAAGTTTTGCTGCGGTACTACCTCCAACATCCTCAAACCCGTTAGCATTATCTGGAATCACGCGGACCACGACTGAGGAGGTCTGAAATGCGTATCGCGCGACTCGGCATCAGCCTGATTCTGGCGCTTGTGAGCGTGTCTTTGCAGGCCCAGTCCCCGGAACCACCAATCACTGTGATCGGAACCCTCGGTCGCGCCATGGCCATCGGAGCGGAAACCACCGGTTGGACTGTTGATCTCGACTCACCCACCACTGTCGACGGAAAGCAGGTGAGTTCGATTCAGATCCGCTATCGTAAAATTGCAAACCTTGAAAAACTGCAAAACAAGCACGTGACGGTGACCGGCACGATCACGCATCATCAAGGAGTGGAGACGGGCGAGCAACCAGTTCTCGACGTCTCCTCGATCAAACAAGTCAAAACTTCCGCCGCACCCGCGCCCGCAGTTTCCTTCAGTCTCTCCGACAGTGAGTGGCTCCTGAAAAACCTCACAGGAATCGATGTCCTCGATAGCGTGCAAGCGACGCTCGCTTTCCCGGAAGAGGGAAAGATCGCCGGCAAGGGCTCCTGCAATCGGTTCTTCGGCACGGCGGAGATCAAAGGCAATGCCATCAAATTGGGTCCCCTGGGTTCGACCAGAATGGCCTGCCCCGAGCCGGCGATGAATCAAGAGGCAAAATACCTGGAAGCCCTTCAGGCCGCCGAGCGCTTTGAGTGGAAGGATCCGTATCTTCTGATTTATTGCAAAGGATTCGACAAGCCGCTGCAGTTCACTCGGATCAGCACAGACAAGCCTGCTTCGCAATAGAAATTACCAACGGATGCATCGCCAATGACGATGCATCCTGCTGAGCGCAGGTCCCACTAGACCGGCACAAGCCTTCCCCGCCTACACGCCGCTCTTCTCGCCGAAAATCTCGGCGGTGAATGCTTCAATGCTCGCACCCTTCTGCCACGCATCCAGCGGCAGTCCGGCTTTGCGGCAAGTCTGTTCCAGAAAGGTGACGCGATCCCAGTGATGCTCGACCGGCACCTGCGGGAGCAGCAAGCCGCGACGTCCGTTCATGCTAACGAGCAGTCCGTGGCGGCCAATCTCGACGTCTTCGGCGTCGATAGGCCGCGGCGGAGACAAAATGCTGAGTTCAATCTTAAGTTCGCGAGCCTCGGGCAGCGTGACTGGCTCGAATCGGGTGTCTTCGAAAGCGGCCGCCCGCGCGGTGTCCGCGACCGCGCGATACACCGGGCTCACGGGCAGTACGTAACCCACGCATCCCCGCAGTTCGCCGTGCAGGTAAAGGGTTGTGAATGCGCCGCGAGGCTGGTTGAGATGATCGGTGGGCGGATCCAGTCGAATCTCGCGGCGTTCGAGCGTCGATAGAATGGCTTCGTGCGCCAGGCCAAGCAACAACCTGCGCTCGTCCGGTGAGAATTCTCCGAGGGAGAACTGGCCAGATTCCATGGTGACGGAACTAGGTGGAGGCAGCGACATCGCGGTCCGCCGGGGGCGGAACGGGCTTTCTGCGCCGGCTCAGGATGAACGCGCGGCGGCGGCGCTTCACCCCGCGCTGATCGATCTTTGACCAGAATGCGACGAAGTAATCGATGGCCGATACCAGAGATACACACACCATAAACCAGATTGCGAGATACGCAATCCAGTGCACCGGGAAAAAGTAGTGGCCATAAATCGGCCATTCTTTCCAGCGATGAGCCAGAATGACCGCCACCACCGAAACGATCTGCACTACCATTTTGAACTTGCCGAGTTCGCTGGCTTCCACGGTGAAGCCTTCCGACGCGGCAATCGACCGCAGCCCCGTCACCAGGAACTCCCGCCCAATCACGATCACGGCAATCCACGCGGGCACCAGGCTGGGACTCAGCTGCACCAGCGTGATGAACGCCGCCGCAATCAGAAGCTTGTCGGCCAGCGGGTCGAGCAAAATGCCCATGGTAGTGATTTGCCCGCGCTTGCGAGCGAGATAGCCGTCAATTCCATCGGTCATGGAAGCGGCAATAAAGATGGCCGAGGCCAGCAATTCCTTCTCCCCGTTCACGCTGCTGA
Source organism: uncultured Acidobacteriaceae bacterium (assembly GCA_963722365.1). GTDB lineage: Bacteria > Acidobacteriota > Terriglobia > Terriglobales > Acidobacteriaceae > Sulfotelmatobacter. The sequence goes on along the minus strand of CAVRLM010000005.1, from coordinate 278,757 downwards.
AGCGGCCGCTGGAGAGGATCCACATCAGCAAAGGAATACTGAAGATACGGATGAGCGTGATGGAGTTGGGCAGGTTCACTGGACTGGGATGGTCCGGAGGGCGGCCCGGAATCCAGTTTTGATTATGCGCCACGGGAAGAGGGAACGCAATAAAAGGAAAAACACGGAAGTTGGAGAACGCGACGTGGCCGTTCGGATCGAGCGAACAAGACGGCCGGCAAGCGAGTGACGCTGCACCAGGCCCCCCTGGATTACTTCTGCTTGGCGATGATCATGTCCTTGATTTTGTTGTAGGTGGCTTGGGGAATGACTTTTTTCTTCACCAAGTCCGTCTTGGCCCGGTAGGGACGGCCGTCGATAATCTTCTGTGAGTATGCCGCCCCGATGCCAGGCAGTGCATCCAGTTGATCTTTCGTAGCGCTGTTGATGTCGAGCAGGTCGCCACTTGCAGCCATCGTGGACGAAGCCTTGGTGCTGGTTTTCGCACCCTCTTGCGCCGCGCTCAGGCCGGCCATCAGCGAGAATGAAACCACGGTGAGCAGAATACGTGTGAGCAGGTTCTTGCGGTTCATGGGTTCTCCTTAAGAAATGATTAGTTGCTCTGCGATGCTTTGTAGCCCGCGGCTTTGGCTTCATCCTCGGTCATAAACTTCCCTGTCTTGGTTTTGCCGTACCAACGTCCACCTTTGTGATAGACACCGCTGTCGGTGTTGACCCAGACCTTGCCTGACGACTTGGCGGAGGCAATGTCCGAGTCTGACGCCGTATACGCAGGGGGTTTGGAAGCCGATTTGTTCGCTGGCGCAGACGAAGATGCCGCCACACTCTTCGAATCTGGAGTTGCTGCGGGCGCAGTTGCTGGCGCCGGTTTTGTTGCGGGAACCGGGTTGCTCGCCGGCGCGCTCGCCGTGGCATTGGAAGAAGCTGTCGTCGCCGCCGTCGAGGAGTCGGCCTTCTTGCTTCTGGACTTCGGAGCTGGTGTCGAGTCTGCTGCAGGTGCGGGCGAAGCGTCGGCGGAAGCCGCGTCTGCTTTCTTACTCTTGCTTGATTTCTTGGGGGTAGTCGATTCTCCTGCCGCGGTAGACGAAGCATCAGCGGAAGCCGCGTCTGCTTTCTTACTCTTGCTTGATTTCTTGGGAGTCGTCGAGTCCGCTGCCGCGGCAGACGAAGCGTCAGCGGAAGCCGCGTCCGCCTTCTTGCTCTTGCTCGATTTCTTGGTGGTGGTCGAATCTGCTGCGCCGGTAGACGAAGCACTAGCAGAAGCCGCGTCTGCACTCTTACTCTTTTTGGACTTCTTGGTGGAGGTTGAGTCCGCAGCCTGCGCAGCCGAATCGTCCGCCGTGGCGGCGTCGGCCTTCTTACTCTTCTTCGACCTCTTCGTGGTTGTGGAGGATGTCTGATCGCTCGTCGAACCGGTCTGGGATTGCGCCCGCGACGCGGCGACGGAGAGTGCAAGAAATAGGCAAACGCCTGCCCACCATGCATATCCTGCATTGTTTCTGTTCACGGGGATCTCTCCTAAGAATCTGCAGTTCGCGGCTGAGCCAACCGCGCGATTTGACCAGAGTGTTCAACGGCGCCTGAGCATGCGCCTGGGGAACAGAGTGCCACCTGTGATCAGCCATGATGGCAAAGCCCCGCCAGACGGGTCAAGCCCGAAAAGAGAATGGCCTCCACCGGAGTGGAGGCCAAAATCTTCCAACCTCGCCTTACGCGTAGATGCCGCGCTGCCGAATGGTATACGCCACGCGGTCGATCGCCAGCATATAGGCGGCGATGCGATTGTTCACGTGATGCGTCTCGGCATAGCGAACCACATCTTCAAAAGACGACTTCATGATGGCGTCCAGTTGCTCGTTCACCACAGACTCTTTCCAGAAATAGCCCTGCCGGTCCTGCACCCACTCGAAATACGAAGTGGTCACGCCGCCGGCATTCGCCAGAATGTCGGGAATCACGAAGACACCTTTGTCGGTGAGAATATCGTCTGCGGCCGAGGTCGTCGGCCCATTCGCGCCTTCCGCAAGAATGCGGCACTTCACGCGGTCCGCGTTGCGGCTGGTGATCACGTTCTCCGTGGCCGCGGGAATCAGAATCTCGCAATCTTCCACCAGCAGGTCGGCAGTCTCAGCTTTTTCGGCGCCTGGGAATCCATGCACGGTCCCATTCTTCTGCCGGAAATCCGCCAGCGCCTTCAGGTCGATCCCGTTCTTGTTGTGCAGCCCGCCGCCCACCTCGGCAATGCCAATCACCTTATATCCCGCTGCATGCATCAGCAGCGCGGCATTGGAGCCGACGTTGCCGAATCCCTGCACGATGACGCGAGTGCGCTCGCGATCCAGCCCCAGCTTCTGGCAGGCTTCATCGCACACGATCATCACGCCGCGCCCGGTAGCCTCCCGCCGTCCGCGGGATCCGCCAATGTTGATCGGCTTGCCCGTCACCACCGCGGTCACCGTCTGCCGCATGTGCATGGAGTAGGTATCCATCATCCAAGCCATGATTTGTTCGTTGGTATTCACGTCAGGGGCGGGAACATCTTTTTCCGGGCCGATGAATTCGATCAACTCCGACGTGTAGCGCCGCGTCATGCGCTCGACTTCGCCCATCGACATCTTGTGCGGATCGCAAATCACGCCGCCCTTCGCCCCGCCGAAAGGAATGTTGACGACCGCGCACTTCCACGTCATCCAGCTGGCCAGCGCCCGAACTTCATCGAGCGTGACGTCGGGAGCGTAGCGGATGCCGCCCTTGGCCGGACCACGCGCGATCGAATGCTGTACCCGGAAGCCGGTGAACACCTCAAGGTGCCCGTCGTCCATCTGTACCGGGATGTATACCGTGAGCTCCCGGTTCGGATAACGCAATACCCGCCACAGGCCCTCGTCAAGATTGAGTTTCTGCGCAGCAAGGTCGAAACGCGCCCGCTGCGATTCCCATGGATTGCTCTCTTTGTCCACGTGCGGGGGCGTCGCTATCGTCGTCATAGAAGTGGTCTCCGGAATGATTGCAGGTCGGGATTTGCAGCGAAATGCCGGCCGCCGCCGGGACCGTTCCCGGTCGAGGCGGGCAAACGTTCCGAGTATATGAGCCCCAACGGCCGGGAAGCAAGCTGACCCCCGGTACGATCGGTGGTTCCATGCTGAACCAAGCCAAGACTCGGCGTCGCCGCCGTCCGCTAGACTAGTGCTTGCACGAGACAAACCATGACCCCTGCGCACCAACAACTGCTTCAGGAATTCCAGGATTTCGCCAAGACCGCTTCCACGGCCGACTCCCTCATGGACCGCATCGCGCGTCGTCTGCACGAGAAGATGGCGCGCTACAACTGGGTGGGCTTCTATCTCATCGACCCCTCAGACTCTCGCGTTCTGCTCGTCGGCCCTTTCGTCGGCAGCTTTACCCCCAACGCCCGCATTCCCCTCGACACCGGACTCTGCGGCGCTGCTGCCACCACCGGGCAGACCATCGTGGTGCACGATGTTAATAAAGATCCGCGTTACCTCGCCGGCTCCTCGATGGTGAACAGTGAAATCGTCGTCCCGATTTTCGTGAAGGGCAAACTCGCCGCTGAACTCGATATCGAAAGCTACTTCGCCAACACCTTCGATCGCGCCGAACAGGATTTCGTCGAAGCCTGTTCCACCCTCGTTGGAAAATACCTGGCCAGGAAATAACCCGCAGGATCTTCGCCCCTCCGTCGCCTTCCCTAGAACAATCCGTACACATCCAGCTCCGTCTGCGTGGCCACAAACACCTTACCGTTGGCAATCGTGGGTACCTGGAATTTTGACGCCGATCCCGCCGCGTCCGCCGGATTGTCGGCGCTGCTGTACAGCGAGGCTAACTTTTTCGCGGGATCATATGCGTGCAGTACCGCAGGCTCGAGCCCCGTCTGCCCCGTCGGACAGCCTTGTCCATTGGGCCGACAGGTCAGATTTTCCTGCCGCTCGATGGCCCACACAATCGCGTTTACGCCCGTGCTCCCCTTCGCAGAAACTGCCGGAGTGCTCCCCACAAGAAACGAGTTCGAACTCTGGGCCACCGATCCAGATGGAACAATCTGGCCGTTCACCAGCCGGTACGCTCGCAGGAAATCTCCGGTCATCGACTCCTGCGTCAACCCGGAGTAAAAGACAATGCTGCTCGAACCTGTCTGCAGGTAAGCCGGATTGCTCCAGAATCCGCCAGAAAATCCCCCTACCGGAATATTCACGCCCGTGACCTGCTGCAATTGGCCGTTGAGGTGTCCCATGCTGCCAGTGTCGGCATTCACTAGATAGATCTGCCCTCCATCGCAACCCGTAAACGTCGCGCCCTTTCCCGCGACCAGCACTTCGTTCGGATGCCCGCCCGGTTGAACCGGCAGCACCAGCGCTCCCCCGGACCCCAGATCGACGTCGTGAGCTCCGTTGCGGCAGAGATAGTCATTGGGCGTAAAGTAATCGAGCACGTTGAACTGATACTGAGCTGTCTGAGAGTTGTAGGTCAGGCTGAGTTTCAGCAGAGTTTGGCCCCACTGGTTGCTGGACGGATTGAACGTGCCGTCGCCCGTCACCGCGAAAATATTGCCCGAGGAGTCGGCGCTGATCCCGCCGCCACTTCCCCAAATGCCACCCAGAGTGGAGCCCGGCATCGTATTGAAATCCGCGAGCTTCTTCAACGTCGTCGCGTCATACGCCAGAAGCCAGCCCCGGATCCCCTCAAACCCAATGTAGACGACGCCGTGTCCCTGGGGCCCCGGCCCCGGCGCCAAAATCAACCCGGGTCTCTGGCTCGTCTGTTGCGGGTTGAAGTTCCCGTTTTGAAAGTGGCAACCAGATCCCGCCGGTTGCGCGCAAATAATCACCGGACTGCCAGTTTTTTCCGCTCCCGTCGCGGTATTCAGGGTGTGCAATTTATAAACATACTCAAAGCTCGATCCGGAAACTTCCTTCGTTCGAGCCACCAGATACATCGTCGGCACCGATCCGCCAGTATCGATCACAGGCGTGCCGGTGATCCCAATCTGCGGAAACACGTTGCAACTGCCCGCATCATCCGCACACGGCACTGGAAACGTAGTCACGTTGTCCACGAACGTGTCGTGCCAGAGCGGTGCTGCGTTGCTGCCCGTATTGTTGTCGGCGTCAAAGGCGTACACGCTATCGTTTTCCGTTGCCACAAAAACCACATTGTGCACACTGCCGCTCATGCGCAAGCCGCGCACGAACAGCGGCTGCGTATAGATCTGTCCGTCAACGGGTTGCGAGAACAGCTTCCCGAATGGGTGCTGACCCGTTCCCAGTTTCGCGGGGGTGAGAATGGTCTCGCTCAGATTCTGCCCGGTGCGTCCATTGTCGTTGTGCTAGGTCAGCACATTTTGCGCCGTCCCCAAGCCGGAAAGCAGGCAGCAAGCGACGCCGACAGCCCGTGCCAGAATGTTCATTCGCATCATTGCAGCTTCCTTCTTCTCATGGACTGTTCAAATGATGGACCGTTCAGGTCGCGAAATATACGTGTTTATGATTGCATCCGGAAAGCGAAGGGGAGGTCCAACCTTGAGATCCGAGGGAGAGTACGGCAGGGAGTCTATCACGATCTTGCTGATTGCCCTCACCCTCGATGCGGCCGATCTCCCTCATCCTTAACTCAAGAATCGAAGATGCGCACAAGAATTCACCCCACCCCAGCCGCGGAGCGGCGACATAACTTAGCCCCGGGCGTAAGCCCGGGGTCAACGAACCATACGGAGAACTAACTCCCGGAGGTACGGTAGAAACGGGGAACTAGCCGATGAGTCCGCAAGGTCAACATAGTCGCGACTCCCTCCCTTCGCAAATTGCGCAAACGATGAGCATTGGCAGTGCTAGTGCAAGAGAGATCAAACAGTCTAGGCCGCGATGCAAATCAGGCTACCGCCTGAATTCGCTATAGGCAAAGTAGGTGGCATGCCTTATGCTATGACGCCATCAGCTGAACGGGGCTGTAGCGGGAATGACAGCAAAAATTGTCGAGTACCATTTCCGATGTTTCTGCGGTGCGCCGATTGTATCGACCGGGAAGAAAGCTACCTGTGTTGCCTGTGGCAAAACTCTCGGAATTCGCCGCGTTAAGAAACATCGACGAAAGTGGTATGCATTCCCACGCCCGGTCCATGCGACCTCGGGCTGGCTCTGGAGGAAGGGACTCGTCGAGAGTGTTGCCGAACGAAGGTTCCGCTTTCAGTGTGCTTGTGGATCGACAATTGTCACCGCCGAGAAGACGACTAGCTGTACCTCTTGTGGAGAGACGATCTCAATCCACCGAGTCATGAAACGCCTCCGACCGGAAGTCATTGTCGAGTACGAGTTTGCTTGCTGTTTTTGTGGCAGAGCAAGTGTAACGACCGCAAAGACGTTGGATTGCGCCGGTTGCGAAGAGAGACTCAAGATAGTCCGGGGTGGAAGGCACGGAACATATTGGAAGACGGTTCCTTACCCAGCCGACCAAGAACCGCTCAAACAGAAAAACGGTCGAACCCTGATGAATTTCCTTGCTCTTTGTCTTTTGTTGGGGCTCAGCCTGTGTTCCATTTACTCAATAGCCCAAGGTATGCACGACCTGGCAAATAACCCGGGGCAGGTGAACTCGGAGGAAGAGGAATGACACCGGATGATTCCGTTGAAAGGCAGTACCGTTTTCAGTGTTCGTGTGGTGCACTAACGGTATCGGGCGACCAGTCAGTGACCTGTAGCGGCTGTGGTGCCCCCCTCGGGATTCATCGAGTTAGAAGGAGCCGACAACGCTCTGGCTCAGTTACATATTATGGCCGCAAGACTCGTCCGGTTCACCGAGTTGAGAGACACGGGCAACCGCCCAGCCCAGCTCCTGCAGCGAAAGCTCAAACGCTACCGAGCGAAATCCTGGGTAGGCCAACGATGACCAGCATCGAAGCTGAGCCGACACAAAGGGCCAAGGAATAGTAGGAGGCCCCCTCAGCTATTCCCTTTTCCACAGCCCTCCACCAAAATAAATCCCGTTCTTGTGACGAACAACCTTTACTGAGAATTCCAGAAAGCGCACGCTTGTTCCATGCGCACGGCCTGTCCCAACGAGCTCTGCACCACTCACAACTCGAGGAGTTCCGACACCCAAGCTAAGTCCTTATTCTGGAATATTTTACCTATAAACCCTTACGGCTCAGGATTTTGCGCAGACTCCTCCCGATACCCCCTCAGCAAGTCTTTCAGAATGAAGATTTTAGGGAATCGAAGAAAAAAATATGGAGAGCCTAGTTACCAAATAGGCCTTCAGTCACGAGCTAACTCCTTATTCCACAAGATTTTACCTCTAAGTCCTTACGGCTCAAGATTTTGGCCGGGCAAAGTTCGATCCCACCAAGGTAAGTCTTTCAGAATGAATACTTTAGAAAAACAGAGAAGAAAAAATGTGGGGAGGGGTGGTTTACAGCTCGATCTCCATCCCCTCGGCCGCACCGCGAACCTTGGGATAGTAGTTGCGCGCGTCGGCGACCACCTTGTCGACGATGGTGTCGGAGTGGTCCGGGTCGTGATGATACAGAATCAACTCCTTCGCGCCGCTTTCCATGACCACGTTGACGGCCTCGCGCCAGTGACTGTGTCCCCAGCCGCGCCGTCGCGCCTCGTACTCTTCAGGAAGGTATTGCGCGTCGTAGATCAGAATGTCGGCGCCTTCGGCCAGCTTGCGCACGCCCTTATCGAACTCCGGATCGCCTGGCTCGTTGTCGGTGGCATACACCAGCACACCTTCTTTGGTCTCCAGCCGGAATCCCATGCAGCCCTGCGGATGATTCAGCCACGCGGTCTTGATGCGCGTTCCGTCTTGCATGGGCAGGCATCCGTTGTCGATGTTGTAGAAGTCGAGCTTCGCCTTCATCTGAGCCAGGTCGACCGGGAAGTAGGGCGAAGCCATCTGCTCGGCCATCACCTGCTCGAGGCTGCGCGTGCGACTCGACGAATGAAACACCAGCTGGCTGTTCTGATTCTCATACAGCGGGCGAAAGAACGGCATGCCCTGAATGTGGTCCCAATGGAAGTGCGAGACGAATACATGCGCGGCAAACGGGCGGTCGCCAAACTCGTTCTTCAACTCACGCCCCAGCACACGGAATCCAGTGCCGCAATCGAAGATGTAGATCTGATCGCCCAGACGCACCTCGACGCACGAGGTATTCCCTCCGTAGCGCAGGTTCTCGGTCTGTGGAGTGGGCGTGGATCCACGTACGCCCCAAAACTTGACTCGCATAAACTCAGCTGCCGCTCAATTCATAAAGTTCGATCGCGAAACTCGTCCCTTCAAATTGGAGGACTGGCTCGTCTCCGGGTTCTTCCGGCTGCGGACCTGTGCTCAAATTTTCCGGATATCCAAAACACTCATATTACTTGGGATATCTTCGATTCTAGAGCTTGTTCAGAGGGTAACAAGTGACTAAAGTTTCCAACCGTCGGCGCACAGGAAGGGAATTGTTGTACACCGACGAATCCCACCGACCGGAAACCCCTAATCAGGAGGCTAAGCGGCAACCACGAGATACTCGCTGCTGACCAGTCCGCTCGCATACTGCCTGGTCTGCACATGGCGCAGGTGGATGTCTTTCGCCAGAGTGCCGAAAAGAGGAATGCCGTTTCCAATCAGCACCGGCACGCGAGTGATTGTGAGACGTTGAATGAACCCGGCGCGCAGGAACTCCTGGATCGTGATTCCGCCGTCGATGTAAAGATGCTTGGCGCCGCTTGCAGCAAGGCGCGAAACAATCTCAGCCGGAGTGCCTGCCATGTGTTCCACCACGCCTCCGGAGGCCGCCGACAAGTCGATGGGCCGGTGGCTCAGGACTACCACGCGCTTCTTGCCATATGGCCAGGGTCCGAGGGTCAAAACCTTCTCGAAGGTGTTCCGGCCGATGACGATCGCATCGATCGTGGCTAGGAACTCCTCGTAGCCGTGAGGTTCGCCGCCTCCCTCCGGCAGAAAGTCGAAGTCGCCGTTGGGGCGCGCAATGAATCCGTCGAGGCTCGTGCCGACAAAGACCGAACACATCATCGTAGCCTCCGCATCGTGTCCGCCGATTTCCCGCGACTAGATGTACTGCAGCCACCAGTCGCTTCTCCTGGCCTTGAGCGCGGCAAACCACCGGCAGACGAAATAGAGCAGCACAATGGTGATTGCCCAAACCAGATAAAGAAGAGGAAGGCTCCAAACGTAACCATCCGGCGGCTCGGGATTGCCCATGGGATGATTCGCGAACAGCCACGGACTGACATACCCGAGTCGAATCTTAGATACCAGCAGCGCGAGCGCGTGGATCAAGGGAATGTGAAGCATATAAAAGAAGAAGGGCACTCGCCCGAACAGCGTGATCGACCGGGCGATCGCGCCGTTGAGTCCTTCGAGCAGCGGCATCAGCGCGATGATCGGTCCCAGCGTCATCAACAGGAAATCAAGCGATGCCGGATACTTCGTGGTGTTCAGAAAGGAGAACAGTGCGGGCATCGGCGGTGCGCCGTTCCGGCCCGACACGAACTTGTGCCAGGGTCGCGGATCGCCGTAGAGGTTGAATCCTCGCAGCACAAGGAAGAGTCCGATGGCCAGGAGTCCAATCGCGAAGCAGAGACGGCTTCGTCGTTGCGGCTCCAACGTCAGGACCTTGCCGAAAGCATAACCTGCCGCCATCACGCCAATCCACGGGATAATCGAATAGAGCACGATCAGGTTCGGACCATCGGCGCCAAACTGAATCGGCCCGGCAAAGAATCCGACGTACATGATTTTCCAGAGGCCGGAGAGAGGATTCTGTTCGAGACCGGCGAGCAACGTTGGCATGTGCGGATCCATCAGGTTGTGACCAGCGATGACCACGACGCCAACCGTCCCCACAGCTGCGAGCGGCAGCTTCACCAATCCAGCCATTAGGATCATGCACACGCCAATGACCCAGATGACGCCAGCCATCTCGTAATGGCGGAAGTCAAAGTTAAAGGTCCATGCGATGCGAAGGAAGATGAACTCAATAAATATGAGCCAAGCGCCGCGAATGAGCAAGTAGCGCGAGACGTCCGCATGCTTGCGCGCGTAGAGGAAGATGCTGGTCCCCGCCAGAAAGATGAACGCGGGCGCGCAGAAGTGAGTCACCCAGCGAGTGAAGAAGACTCCGGCGGTCGGCCCGCCCGCCGGAACGCCGGAATACACGCGGACATGATCAATCGCCATTACGATCATGACCGCGCCGCGGATAAGATCGACCGATCCGATGCGGGTCTTTGACTCAGTGCTGTCCGCTGCAGGACTGGCGGCTAATGTAGCGCTCATGATGTTGCTCCGGAACGCGGGAGCACTCCCGGACGCGCTCTCGCGACTTAGCGACGGAATTCTATGAAGCCTTTGGACGACGCCATGAAACGATCGTTAGCGTAACATGGCCGCCCACTCCCAGGGGAATGGACGGCCATGTTTGTTCGTTGCCTTTGCGACTTGCGTGATGCCTATTGAGTGACCGTGAAATTGGTCGAGCTCGTTGCCGTGCCGGCGCTCGTGGTGACCGTGATCTTGCCGGTCACTGCCCCGGATGGAACAAGCGCATCCACCTCAGTGTCGTTGATCACCTGATAGCTGGTAGCTGCGACTCCACCAAACGTCACTTTGGTTGTGCCGGTGAAAGTGTTGCCTTTGATTGCGACCGATGTTCCCACCGGACCGCTGGTCGGGCTGAAGCTGCTGATCGACGGCAGGATGGGAAGCGCCGCCACGCTGTTGGCGATTCCTCCCGCAGTCGTGATCGAAACCTTCATGCCCGACTTCGCGCCTGCCGGCACGGTGGCCGTCACCTTCGAATCAGAAACAATCGTGAAGGCAGCGTTCTTGCCTCCGATCGTCACCTTCGAAGTCTGCGAGAGGCTGACCCCGTTGATGGTCAACAGACTTCCCACTGTCACACTCGTGGGACTGAAGCTCGTAATCTGCGGTATGACCAGAAACGAGCGGTTGCTCTTGTACGTGCTGGTGAACGTGGTCACGGTCACCGTTCCCGTGGTTGCTCCCGCCGGAACAGTAGCTGTCATGTAAGTGTCGGAAGAGTTGTTGAAAGTCGCGGGAGTCGAGCCGAAGAGAACCTTGGTCGTTCCCGTGAAGCCTTGTCCCAGAATCTGAACCGTCTGCCCAACCTTACCTTCCCAAGTCACCAGGTTGACCAGCGGACTGAAATTCATGCTGAGACGATAGAAAACAGCGCCCCCATTCGAGTTCCCGTTCGTGTTGCCATAGAAGTTGCCGTCGGTTCCGAGCACCATGGGCGTTGCCGGGAAATAGCCATTGCAGGTGGGATCGCAGAAGTTGTAGAGAACGGTTTCCGTTCCCGAAGGCGTGACCTTGAAGAGGGTCCCGTCGTTCTTGCTTCCACCGTTTGCCGTGGTTCCGTAGAAGTTGCCGTCGGGCCCGAGCGTGAGTCCAGCCCACGGAAGCTGCCCGTCAAACGAAGGAGATTTGTAAACGAAGCTATGAATGATCGTAAAGACTCCGGTCGGAGTGATCTTGAAGACGCACCCTTGATTGTTGGAGCCTCCCTGATAGGTTGTCCCGTAGAAGTTGCCGTCCTTGCCCTGAACCAAAATTCCTCTCGGGTAAGTGCAGTCGTCGGGGAAGCCGAGGAAATTGTGCAGGACGGTAGTTTTCCCCGCAGGGGTCATCTTGTACACCGTGCCAAATCCCTTACTGCCGCCGAGAAGGGCGGTCCCATAGAAATTGCCGTCGGTGCCTTGCGTCGGCAGGTTGGGATCGGCACCATCGGTGTAGACGAAGTCATGCAAGGTTGTAAACACACCGGAGTTACTGACCTTGAAGAACGCCCCATATTGCCCGTTGTATTGTCCGATGGAGACTCCGTATGTGTTGCCGTCCTGTCCCTGCAGAGTCGCATAGGCGGGTACGCTGTCATCGGTGCCATTGACGAAGCTGTGCTGCGTGGTCAACGATCCCCCTGGGGTGATCTTGAAGACGGTGCCCGCATTCGCGCTGCCCCCACCTTGAGTCGTCCCGTGAAGATTACCGTCAAAGCCGAGCGTGGCTCCGCCAAGCGGGTAGGCGCCATCGGTGCAAGTGGATCCAGGGCAAAAGTCATAGATATCTGTAAACGTTCCCCCGGTCGTCATTTTGAAGATCGATCCCACGGCCTTAGCGCCGCTGTTAGAGACGCTGCCGTACAGGTTGCCGTCGCGGCCTTGCGACAGCACTTGCGGAAAGGTAATGCCACTGTAGGCGCCGGAGCCGACGGGATAGGTGTGCAGGACGGTGTAGGTCTGGGCACTAGCGGCTGTGACAGCAAAGGTCAGGGCCAAGCCAATCAGCGATAGTACGGTTCCACGGTGCTTCATAGAAATTCTCCTCAGAACAAGCTTCGGCTGAAGACTCAGCCGCGGGAGCGAAGTGGCTCCCGGCAAACCACAAAACCATTGGGTTCCCCAGAATCTGCGTGCTCGGCGAACTGGTTCGTGGCACAATGTTTCCGCTTACCAGGGGCCGTTGGGCAAACAGTCTGTACGATCCCCCACTGAATGTCCTGACGGATTTCTTAAGAACTCTAAAGCTTGGCTAACTCTATGAATTACAAAGGGCCTGCCGGAGTCGCGGCAGAAACTTCCGGCCGCCTGTGGCGCTTCGCAGACTACGAATTTGATGAACTGGGGCGAGAGCTGCGGGTCAAAGGAAGGCGCGTGGACCTGGAAGCGAAGCCTCTCGACCTGCTGCTGCAACTACTCCTGCATGCCGGCGAGGTCGTGACCAAGGAAGAGCTGCTGGAGTCCGTTTGGCCTGATGTGATGGTTGTGGATGCTTCGTTGGCGACGGCCGTCTCGAAGCTTCGCAAGGCCATGGGAGACGAAGAGCATCCCGTGATTGTGACGGTTCCGCGCGTGGGCTACCGGCTGGCGGTGCCTGTGTATTGCAAGACCGTGGCTGCTCCGGCAGGGCCCGAGCTCGGATTCAAGGTCGGGGATGCTGTCCCCGGACGCGATCAATGGAAGCTCGCCCGCGCCATGGACGTTTCAGGCTCGAGCGAGGTCTGGCTGGCCGAAAATCCGAAGACGAAGGAACAGAGGGTCTTCAAGTTCGCCGCCGATGGGGCGCGACTGAAAGGTCTGAAACGGGAGATTACTGTCTCTCGCTTTTTGCGGGAGACCCTGGGCGACCGGCCGGAGTTTGTGCGAATTTTGGAGTGGAACTTCGAGACGTCTCCTTTTTTTCTGGAAAGCGAATACTCCGGCTCGAACCTGGCGGAGTGGGCGGAGGCACAAGGCGGCCTCTCCAAGATCCCGTTTGAGACTCGTCTTCAATTGTTCGTCGATATCGCGAAGGCGGTCGCCGCCGCCCATGACATCGGCGTACTGCACAAGGACTTGAAGCCAGGGAACGTTCTGGTTGTGCCGGGACGGAATTCTGAGTGGCAAATCAAGCTGGCGGATTTTGGCAGTGCATCGTTGTTTGATCCGTCGCGGCTACAGGCTTTAGGGATCACGAACCTCGGCTTTACTCAGACGACCTCGCTTGAGATGCAGGCGATGACGGGCACGCTGATGTACCTGGCGCCGGAAGTATTGTCGGGCCAATCTCCCAGCGCCAGCGCGGACGTTTATGCGCTGGGAGTTCTGCTCTACCAGTTGACCATTGGCGACTTTCGCAAACCTATTGCTCCGGGCTGGGAAGCGGGGATTCAAGATCCGCTGCTGCGGGAAGATATTGCGGACGCGGCCTGCGGCGATCCTGCCAAACGACTGAGCAGTGCGGCGGACCTTGTCGAGCGGCTTCTTACTCTGGAGCAACGCCGGGTTGCACGAGATCAGTTGGACGCGGCAAAACAGCGGGCCCTGATTGCCGAGCGCAAATTGTCTGAAACGCGGGCGCGCAGGCCGTGGGTTGTGTTTGCCGTGGTCGCCTTAGCCGCCGGGCTCGGCGTCAGCTTTGCACTTTACCGCAGGGCAATCCACGAGCGCGACAATGCCAACCGCCAGACTGCGATTGCGAGTTCCATCAACCGGTTCCTATCGGATGACTTGCTGGGGCGCGGCAATCCCTTCGTGAGTGGCAAGTCGAGCGAGTCTTTGATGGACGCCGTGAAGCAGGCTTCGCCCGGCATCGACCGGAAATTCAAGGACGAACCGCTGGTAGCGGCGCGTTTGCATCAAACGATTGCCCGCGCACTCGACAACCGCACCGACTATGCCGATGCGCGAGGGGAGTATGACCGCGCCGCGACGCTGTTCAGGCAAGTGGATGGTGAGTTGTCACAAGATGCAATCGTAGTCCAGTTGCAGCGCGTCACGCTGGAGGCGCGGAGTTATCAGAAGGACTCGCTCCCGATGGCGAAGTCGATCCTCGAACAACAAAACGCGCTGATCTCCAGGATTCCACAGCTGCGGCCGGATGTGCGGGTCTGGCAGTATTCGGCGCAAGGCATGATCGCGCTGATCGCAAACGATGCGAAAGCCGCAGCAGAGAACTTCCAGGAGGCTGTGAATCGCGCATCGGTTCTTCCTGAGTTTGACGAGAGTGCACGGCTCACGTTCCAACAGCGGCTGGGATTCTCCTACATCCGTTTGGGCGATGGAGCCAAGGCGGAACAGATCTTCCGCGATCTGATTGTTGCGTTTACGCAAGTTGCCGGCGCAGACAGCCCGCACGTTTTGCGCGTGCGCCTGAACCTGGCACAAGCTTTCATGATTCAGAACAAACATGCGGATGCTGTGCAGGAGGCGACGGCGATTTATCCGGAGTTTGTATCGCGATTGGGGCCGGACCACGAGCTCACCATGCAGTTGTTAAGTACGCGGGCGCAGTCGGAAGGCAGCCTCGGGCTTTGGGACGATGCGGTACGAGACGATCTGGCGATTCATGAACTGGCAGTGCGTAAGCAAGGTCCGCTTTCGTTCTTCGCCGTGGCGACGCTGTCGGATGCAGCTCTCGCGCAATGCCGCGCGGGACGTTATCGCGAAGGAGAGCCGAATGCACGCAAGTCGTATGAGGCTTCGGTGAAAGCATTCGGCCCGCGCGCCGGACTCACGGGCGGCGTCGCGGACACGCTGGCCGCCTGTCTGATTGGCTTGGGTAAGTTGGACGAGGCGAGCGCTCTTTTGCAGCAGATCGACGTGTCGGCCGTGGCGCAATTAACGGGCGATCGAGATTGGGGAGCGGGACTGACCTTGAAGCAGGCCGAGATTGCTTATCGCCGCCGCAACTATGACACTGCTCGAGGTTATGTTGAGACCGTAACTCCGGTTTTCACTCGCAAAGATGCGGAGCCCTATCAGAAGCGCGCATTCGAAACCTTGAAGGCGGAATTGGACAAGCCGTTGCCACGTAATTGATGCGTTTGACGGCGCGCGAATTCCGCGACCCTCGGCGTCTCCCCTATAATAAAAATCCGCCGTTCGGCACGAAGGGCAGGTCTTTGCGCGCTGCAAGCGGCTTTGGATTCCATCATGCTGCAACCGGACTATAAACAGTTTTCGCGGCTGGCGCGGGAGGCTACGCTTGTCCCAGTCGTGAAGTCGGTGAGCGCGGACTTGCTCACGCCGGTCTCCGCCTTTCTGGCGATCGCCGACAAAGAGCCGCATGCGTTTTTGCTGGAATCGGTGGAGCGCGGCGAGCAGATCGGGCGCTATACCTTCCTGGGTGCACGTCCGTATATGCGGGTAAGAGCGCATCACGGAACGGTGGAAGTCAAGCGCGGACGCCGCACTGAAATCGTCGAAGAAAGTATTTTTCAAGTGGTGAAGAGGTTGCTGCGCGAACATCGGCCGGCTACGGTTCCGGGCTTGCCTCCATTTACGGCGGGAGCCGTCGGATACTTTGCCTACGATGTGATTCGGCAACTGGAAAAAATCGGCGAGCATGCGAAAGACGACCTATCGCTGCCCGATGCCGAGCTGATGTTTTTTGATCGACTGCTGGCGTTCGATCACCTGCGCCACCAGATCCACATCGTCGCTGCTGCCGACGTGAGGCATGAAAGCCCACGGCGCGCGTATGACCGGGCGCTGCGCGATATCGCGGCACTGGAGAAGCAGCTCGCGGAGGGACTGAGTCCCGCGCAGTGGCAGAAATCGGCAAAGGTCGAGGCTCGCAAACTTAAAGTTCACGCCGGCACGGAGCGCGAGGTCTACCTGCGCAATGTGGAGCGCTGCAAGGAATACATTGCCGCGGGCGACATCTTCCAGGTCGTGTACTCGCAACGCTTCGACTTTACTCCCGAGGTTGCTCCGTTCGACCTGTACCGCGCCCTGCGCCAGGTCAATCCATCGCCCTATCTTTATTACCTGCAGATGGAGGACACGCGCATTCTGGGGTCATCTCCAGAGATGTTGGTTCGGGTTACGGGACGAAAGTTGGAGTACCGCCCGATCGCGGGCACTCGTCCCCGCGGCCGCGACGAAGCCGAAGATGCCCTCCTCGAGCAACAAGTGCGCAACGACGAAAAAGAGCGCGCCGAACATGTGATGCTGGTCGATCTCGGGCGCAACGATCTGGGACGCGTGAGCGAGTATGGTTCAGTCAAGGTGAAAGACCTGATGTATGTCGAGCGCTACTCCCACGTGATGCACCTGGTGTCGGCGCTGGAAGGCACGCTGCGCAAAGATCTCGACGCGCTCGATGCCTTTGCTGCCTGCTTTCCTGCCGGCACGCTCAGCGGCGCGCCGAAGGTGCGCGCGATGCAAATCATTGAAGAGTTGGAGCCTACACGCCGCGGCGTTTATGGCGGATCGGTTCTCTATGCGGACTTCGCGGGGAATCTGGATTCCTGCATCGGTATTCGCACATTGCTAATGCAGGGCAAGAAAGCTTACCTGCAAGCGGGAGGTGGAATCGTCGCCGATTCTGATCCGGCCAGCGAATTTCAGGAGTCGATGAATAAGGCGCAGGCGGTGTTGCGGGCGGTCGAGATGGCGCGGGGCAGTGAGTGACCGTGACGTGTCCGGCTGTTCACAAACTTGCCACTTAGTCTTTAATTGACTCGCCGCGTTTTGACTCCTACCATGATCGACCAGTCCCATGATTGGTCTAAGCGTGTCGCACTACCGCATAGTCGAAAAGCTGGGCAGCGGCGGCATGGGTGTGGTCTACAAGGCTGAGGACACGCGCCTCAATCGCTTTGTGGCGCTCAAATTTCTGCCGGAAGATGTTGCCCACGATTCGCAGTCGCTGGCGCGATTCCGGCGCGAGGCAAAGGCAGCATCGGCACTTAGTCATCCCAATATTTGCACGATTCATGACATCGGCGAACAAGAGGGGCGCGCGTTCATCGCGATGGAATTTCTGGAAGGGATGACGCTGCGGGAGCGCATCTCGGGCAGGCCGCTGGATGTTGGTACTGCGCTGTCTCTGGGAATTGAGATTGCCGAGGCGTTGGACGCGGCGCATGACGCAGGAATCGTTCACCGGGATATCAAATCGGCCAACATCTTCATCACGAGGCGAGGACATGCCAAGATTCTCGACTTCGGATTGGCGAAAGTTGCGCCGAACATTCGGAACGGGGAACCAGAGGCGGCCACGCAGGCGACCAGAAGCGAAGAGCACTTGACCAGTCCGGGCGCGGCCGTTGGAACGGTTGCCTATATGTCTCCTGAACAGGTGAAGGGCAAAGAACTGGATTCGCGAACCGATCTCTTCTCGTTCGGCGTGGTGCTGTATGAAATGCTGACGGGCGTCCTGCCGTTTCGCGGCGACAGCGCGGCGCTAGTCTTCGACTCCATTCTCAACCGTGCGCCCGTCGCACCTGTGAGATTGAATCCGGAGTTACCCGCGAAGTTGGAACAGGTCATCGACAAAGCGCTGGAAAAGTCGGCCGATCTGCGTTACCAGCACGCCGCCGACATTCGCACGGACTTGCAGCGGATCAAGCGGGACTTGGAAAGCGGTAGCGGCTCGGCATCGCATTCGCCCATGCGCGAGACGTCGCTCGCTGTGCTTCCTTTTACCTTCCTCAGTCCGGTGCAAGAAGGCGAATCGCTGTCTTTGGGCTTCGCCGATTCGCTGATTTCGTTGCTGGGAACGCTGCCGGGGTTCGTGGTTCCACCCACGTCAAGCATTCTGAAATATTCCGGCGGAACCGATCCTGCGATCGTGAGTCGCGATCTTCAAGTGCGGTACGTACTTCAAGGCAACATTCAGAAGTTGGGTCCCCGGTGGCGCGTGTCGATCCAGTTGGTGGAAGCGGAGAGCCGCAAAATCATAGTTTCCGATCGATACGATCTGACCCTCGACGACATTTTCGATGTGCAGGACGAGATCGGCCGTCGGGTGGCCGGTTCGCTCGAAGCGCGTTTGCAGACTGCTGAATTTCGTGCGCGCGACCGCTACAGCAACGACCGCAGTGCTTATGACGAATATCTGAAGGGGCTGGGGCTCAGTTTTTCCGATGAGGTCGAAACGATGGATCGTGCCATCGAGCATCTCTCGAAGGCAGTCGAGCGCGATCCGGATTTCGCATTGGCGCATGCGGCGCTCACCCGGGTGCTGATGGATAAGTACAAGATCTACGACGGGCGCGGGATTCTGGCGGAGAAGGCGGAGTTCCATTGCCGGCGTGCGCTAGAACTCGATCCAAGCCTGCCGGAGAGCCACATTGCTCGCGGCTGCGTTCTTTGGAGCCAGGCGAAGAACTATGCTCATCGGGAAGCGATTGCGGAATTCGAGAAATCTCTGGCGCTACATCCCAATGTGGACCTGGCCCACGGCCAGTTGGGACTTATTTTCTCGCATGCCGGCCGCATGAAAGAAGGGCTGGCGGCTTTCGAGAAGGCTCATCGAGTCAATCCGCAAAATGCATGGGCGCACTGGGCAGGCCTCGCGCATCTTTGGTCGGGAGAATATGAAGTAGCGGACCGCGGGTGCGACCAGTGGTTGAAGGAGAGTCCCGGCAGCAAATACGCATTGTGGTTGCGTCCGCAGCCGCAGTTGTTGATGGGAGACTTGAAGGCGGCCGAGGGCACGCTTCGGGAGACGCTGGCGCAGTATCCCGACGAGCCGCTGTTTACCTCACTGCAAGGGATGCTGCGCGCCCTTCAAGGCGAGGGGGAAGACGCTCTTAGATACACCCGGAAAGCCTGTGAGTCCCCGCGATCGTTTGGGCACACGCATCACACGATGTATCAGGTGGCATGTGTTTACTCGATTCTTGGTCTCAAGGAACAGGCTCTGGCCTGGTTGGACCGGGCCGTCAGTACTGGCTTTCGGTGTTGGCCCATGTTCCTCACAGACCCGTGCCTTACCAATCTGCGGAAGGAATCAGAGTTCGAAACGTACGTCGCAGCGATCGAAAAGGAGTCGAGGAATATTCCGATTCTGCATTTCTGATCGCCAGTGGCGGGCTCTGACGGGTCAATGTCGCAGCCCGAGGAAATTGGCGACCAGCTTTTTCCCCGCTTCGGTCAACACGCTCTCAGGATGGAATTGGACGCCCTCGATTGGGTAGCGTCGATGGCGCAGGCCCATGATGGTGCGGGAGCCGTCTTTTTCGGTGGTCCAGGCGCTGACTTCAAGTTCCGACGGCAGGTCTTTTTGCTCGACGATCAGCGAGTGGTAGCGGGTGGCAGTCATGGGCATGGGGAGGCCCTGAAAAACAGTTCGATTATCATGCATGACCGGGCTGGTTTTGCCGTGCATGAGATTGGGAGCGCGGACCACCCGCCCGCCAAAGGCTTCGCCGATGGCCTGATGTCCGAGGCAGACGCCGAGTACCGGAATCTTCCCGGTGAAATGGCGGATCAGGTCGATGCTGATACCCGCTTCATGCGGGGTGCAGGGCCCGGGAGAAATGACGATGCGTTCCGGTCGCATCTTCTCGACCTCGGCAACCGTCACCTGATCGTTACGGCGAACCTCAACGTCGGCCCCCATTTCGCCGATGTACTGCACCAGGTTGTAGGTAAACGAATCGTAGTTGTCGAGTACGAAAATCACGCGGGGAACTCCTGTTAACAGATTACACCAGTAGAAGTGGGCAGTGATCAGTGGCCGGTGACTGCAAACCATTGACTACTGACTCCTGGCTACTGACTCCTGAATTCAGGCTCTCCCCCCTGAACGGGCCACTCCCTGACCCAAGGGTGGTATTGACCGTGGCGCTTGGCGCGGAGCATTCTCATGCTATCAATCCAGACTGTAGTTGACGCCACTTGGAGGACTCATGGCCGAACCCCAGCAAGAAAAGAGGGGTGCAAGACGTTTTCCGCTTCGGGTACCAGTTACGGTCGATCATGACAATGCTACTTTGGCGGCGCAGATTCGCGACGTCAGCGCGCGGGGTATCAGTTTTTTTATAGAGTCCGCGGTCACGCAAGGCTCGCCCATCGGATTCACATTGACCCTTCCACCCGAGATCACGCTCACCGAAAGTATCCGAGTGCAATGTAAAGGTCGCGTGGTGCGGGTTGAAAACGGACGTCCCGACGGCAAACTGGCGGTTGCTGCCGTCATCGAGGAATATCAGTTTCTGCCTAACGCTTAACTGCGGGCGTTGACGTTAGAAGATAGGGCCGGGTCCGAAGTCTCAGGTCCGACGTCCGATCTCGTTTCTCGCTTCCCGATTTTCTTCTCTCGCATCCACTTCAAATGATATGTTTCCATCAAGCTCTCATTGAGGTAATGCTTGCTCCGAAGTGTGTGCCAATTTGTGTGTCTGATGATGCTGGCGGGATGGTTCGCCTCTGAGGGCACTGCCCAGACGTTTGGGCCGCCTCCGACGATCACCAGCGTGCGTATCGTTCATGAGCGCGGGGCTCCCGCGGTTGAGATTCTTTCCAGCGGCGGTCCGGTGATTCCCGAAGTGCAGCTGATCGATTCGCCGCCGCGGCTGGTCATCGATCTACCCAACTCGCGTCTGGGACTTACGCAAAAGCGAATTGCCGTTCAAAAAGAGAATATCTTGGCGATCCGGGTCGATCAGTTTCAGCGGCAACCTCCGGTCACACGGATCGTTCTGGATCTCGCGGCGCCTTACGGCTACACATGGGACGGCGCGGGCCATCGTCTGATGGTGCGTCTGAAGCCGGCCGAAGATGTGAATGCGGGCAAGAAATCGGCAGCGCGCCAGCCACCAACTGTCGCAGGCCTTTCTCTCGGGGAGACTCCCGCCGTAGTACCGGTTACGGGTGGTTCGGGTGCCATGGTGTTGGCGGGAGCGCGCATGGCGTCTGGGTCGACGGTGACGGCTGGTTCGGAAACCGCGGTTCTCCGAGTGGCTGGCGGAGGGGAAGTGCGCGTCTGCCCAGGCACCAGTCTTTCGGTGACGCCATCACAAGGCAAGCGCGACCTGATGCTGGGATTGAGCACGGGGGCGATCGAGACGCACTATTCGCTGAAGGCGGCGGCCGATTCGATCTTGACTCCGGACTTCCGCATTCTGTTTGCCGGGCCGGGAGAGTTTCACTTTGCCGTCAGCACCGACGCGCATGGGAATACCTGCGTGCGCGGCTTGAAGGACAACACGTCGTCGGCGATCGTCTCGGAACTGATCGGCGATCGCATCTACCAGGTCAAGCCCACGGAGCAAGCGGTGTTTCATTCGGGACAGATCGACAAGGTGGACGGCGATGTTCCGGTGGAATGTGGATGTCCTCCGCCATCGCCGCTCATGCGGGCGCAGGCAACTTTTGCCCCGAATGTGCCCGACTCGGAGTTGCCAGAGAAAGTGCGCATCGGAGGAAGCGAAACTCCTCCTGCACCTCCGGTTCTTGCCCCCACGCCGAATGGGTCTGCGTCTGCGGTAAGGTTATCCAACGGACCAGAGACGGCACCCCTCCCGGCGTCCAAAGCGGACGACGTGCATGTACAAGTTGATGCTCCCTTCGTATTTACCGCGAAGGACCACGCGGCTGCGGTGTCGCCGGCACCCGTCCAGGCGGCCAAGGACTTGCCTGTAGAAGAATCGCCGGCTCGTCAAGTTCCACTCGATACGGTGATTCAATCTCCGCCGCCGGAGAGTTCGAATAAGCCCGAACATCGGGGGTTCTTCCAGCGGATCGGGGGATTCTTCGCCGGGATCTTCAAATAACGCTGCGTAGCGCCCGTAACCCCTGACGCGCAGGCGGGACGTCCCCGCTACATCCGCCGAGACGGCGGCGCTATTTTCTGCTTCGGAAATCCTTTTTGCGTTCTTCTGCGTCTTACGGCTTGTCTGCACATTCGTCGGCTGGAGCGCGCCATGACCGCTGCATCGCCGGAACCGAATATCTTTTCGATATTGTCGGGAGAAAACGACGGGCTCTACCGGACCCGGCGCGAGATTTTCGTCTTCTCTCTGCTGGGGCAGGCTGTGATTTTGGGGCTGCTGGTTTATTTCACGAGCTGTGTTATCCGGGGCACTCCGGAGATTGCCCGCCAACTGCCCGAGTTCGCTGAGCTCCCGTTAGTCTTCGCGGGGCACAATGGCGGTGGAGGCGGCAACCACGATCTGCTTCCGGCCTCGCACGGCAATCTGCCGCGGGCTTCGCTCGATCCTCAACTGGTGCCCCCGACTGTGATCCTTCCGAAAGAACCGCCGAAGCTCGCGGTGGACCCGACCGTCATGGTGGCACCGGACGTTCCTCTGCAGGGCGGGCAAGTTGGCGATCCTTTATCGCAATTTTCGAGGGTGTTGTCCAACGGACCGGGTGGTCCGGGAGGAATGGGAAATGGATGTTGTGACGGCATTGGTCCTTCAACTGGGCCGGGAGCGGGCGCCGGACCACCCGGAATTTTTCCCGCGGGCCGGCAGGGTGTGACCGTGCCGCAAGTCGTCTTCAGTCCCGAACCGAGCTTCTCCGACGAGGCCCGAAAGGCGAAAGCGCAGGGCATCGTGTTGCTGTTGCTAGTGGTCGGAAAAGACGGCCATCCCTATGATGTGCGTGTCGGCCAGAGCCTAGGGATGGGTTTGGACGAGAAGGCGATCGAAGCGGTGAATCACTGGCGCTTCCGTCCAGCCACACTCAACGGCCAGCCGGTAGCGACCAGGATCGCGGTTCAGGTGGACTTTCACCTCTATTAAGGAGCGGAAGAACCGGCGACGGACCTTAGAACTCAGACAGTAATTTACTGTGCCTGGGGCTGAGGGCCGCCGCTGATTTTTCTAGCCGCGATTGATGGCGCGGCGTAGCGGCTCGACCCTCTCGCGCAGATCGTCGGCGAGATCCGCACCGCGAGCGGCAACATCTTTCACGCGATCACTCACGTCGCGCACGCGGTCTCGGGCTTCGTCCGTCCATTCGTCGAGTGTCTCTCGCGCATCTTCGTAGCCACGTTTCAGGTCGCGTCGCATTTGCTTGCCAGTTTTAGGAGCGAGCAAGAGGCCAGCCAGCGCCCCAGCTCCCAATCCGATCAAAAGGAATGTGATGGCAGTACCGATGTTGCTGCTGTCTGATTCATAACGTCCAGTTCGCATGATGAATACCTCAATTCTTTCCGCCCGGGCCATTTGCGGGCATAGTGGCGAAAGCTGCACCGGGATCCGATTCCCCATTCTAGTCCTGCTGCAGGGGCCCGGCGAGGCCAATCGGGAAGCTCGTAATCGGCTCATCTTCGATGAGTTCGGCTTCGGGAAGGTTTCTTTTCCGGCGCAGCTCAGTGTAAAATAACGCTTTAGCCTTCTTCGCATAGTAGGCTGGTGGCGGAACAAGTGGGCCTGCCCGTCTTCCGCCGGCTTCAACCGCAATCGTATAAGGAGAGTTTTTCAAGCGATGTCGATCCCTGCCACCCAGTTGCGTCCCGGCATGATCATCAAGCACAACAATGATCTGCACTCCGTTTTCAGCGTCGAACACCGCACGCCCGGCAACCTGCGTGCTTTCATCCAGGCCAAATTGCGCAACCTGCGCACCGGTGCCATGTTTGAGCACCGCTTCCGTTCGCCTGACCCGATTGAGAAGATCAACGTTGACGAAGTCGAGATGCAGTTCTTGTACGCCGATGGCGACAGCTACTACTTCATGGACACGGCCAACTACGAGCAGACCCACCTCAGCAAGGAAATCCTGGGCGACGCCGTCGATTACCTGATTCCCAACCTCGAAATCAAGGTGGAATTCTTTGACGGTAAAGCGGTCGGCATCGAACTACCCCAGACTGTAGTCCTGACCGTGATCGAGACCGAGCCCGGATTGAAGAGCGCCACCGCTTCCAGCGTGACCAAGGCCGCCAAGACCGAGACCGGGCTGGTCGTGCAGGTGCCGCCGTTCATCAACGAAGGCGAAAAAATCAAAGTCGATACGTCGGAAGGCGCGTACCTGTCCAGAGCGTAAGGCCCGGACGTTTGTAATAAGTTCAAGTGTCATCCTGAGCGTAGCGAGAAGCCGCGAAGAGAAGTTCTCGCGGAGTCGAAGGATGCCTACCCTGTATAGGACGACGGAGCGCCGCAAGCATTCTTCAGAGAAATCCTCGCAGCGCTAGCGGAACACCGAGAGTATAGGGATCCTTCGACTGCGAATCAGCCTCGCGATTGCAACGCTGATTCTTTGTTCACGATGAGAAGTTTTCAGAGATGACTGTCACTGAAAAGCCCATGGAAGCGCGGCGGTTCTTCGTACGCGGACGCGTACAGGGCGTCGGCTTCCGCTGGTTCGTCGAGCGCGAGGCGCACATTCTGGGCATCGCCGGATGGGTGCGCAATAATCACGACGGCAGCGTGGAGGTTCTGGCCCAGGGAACGCGCGACCAGCTCTCTGGACTGCATGGCCGCCTGCGCGAAGGGCCACGAGCGGCTCGCGTGGATGCAGTCGAAGTTTCCGACTCCACTCCGGTCGACGGACTGAGTTCGTTTCGCATTGAAGGAGCGTGGTAAATGACGTCGTCTGCCCCCGCCATGAATGCCGATCAGCTAAAAGATTTAATTCGCGAAGTTCCTGATTTCCCCAAAAAGGGGATCCTCTTCTACGACATTACAACGCTGTTGAAGGACAAGACCGGATTTGCAACGCTGATCGACAAGTTTTCCGAGCACTACATTTCTCAGGACGTCGACCTGGTGCTCGGCATGGAAGCGCGTGGCTTCATCTTCGCCCCCGCTCTGGCGTATCGTTTGAACGCCGGGTTCGTTCCCGTGCGCAAGCCCGGCAAGCTTCCCGCGGAAACCGTGAAGTACGATTACGCCCTCGAGTACGGCACGAACTCCCTCGAGATTCACAAGGACGCGATCGAGAAAGGCCAGCGCGTGCTGATTGTCGACGATTTGCTCGCCACCGGTGGGACCGCCGAAGCGACGGCTAAACTCGCCACTTCTCTGGGTGCTGAGATCGTGGGCCTGGGATTCGTGGTGGAGTTGGAGTTCTTAAAGGGCCGCGACAAGCTGAAGGAATATGACGTGATGTCGCTGCTGCGTTACGACAAGTAGGGCGAAGAATGTGGAAATGGGGCCGGCGCTGGTTGGCGCGCGGCCCCATTTTATTTTTCGCTGGATCTATTTTCGCCGGATCAAAGATCTGATCTATCGCCAGACGCGGGCGACGATCCAAACCATTCCTGCCCAAAAACTCGCGCTAACTGCGATTGCCAATGCCAGTCCAGAAATCGCGCCCCAGTTCGTCCGGAGAGCGTCACCGTCGGCAAGATCGAAGTCACTGTCAAACCAAGACTCCAGAAACCCGGCATCTACCGAATTCCGATTCATGCCGTTCTCAAACGCGATTCTCCTGCGGGTAAAGCGGGTGCTTGCTTGGGGGGACAGCTGCAATACTTTGTAGCTCATGAAGCACCTCCTAGTTTTGGTGTTGCAAACCACATGCCATCCTCAACGTGGGCCCAAACGCCCATGTTCAGAGTCTTTGCCCACGTGTACGGTTGCCGCCATTTCGGCACTGACGAAAAAATCCACAGTCTGCTACCGGCTCTGCGCAATTTACCACTGTTCGCCAGCCCCGTTCCCGGGTCCGGGGACTCTTTCACGTTCCAAAACCTGGCTTCAATACAGGGAAATCTGTACTTCGAGGTAGTGTGCTCGCCCCTTCAACTCTCCGCCAGTAACAAGTGCGAGTCCTTGGGCAGATAACTTTTCCGCCGGAACCAGTCCTCCATCGCATCCCTGAGCTGGTCGAGAGGAACGTTTGAGCCGATCTCCATCTGGCCGTCCGTAAGGGGAAGCGTGTCGTCGAAGACGCTGGCGTTCGTGAAATTGCGCATAGAGAAGCTGTCGAGCCACTTGAGCGGGCAGGGAAGCCTGCCGCCATCGGCCTCATATTCCACGCGAATCTTACGGGCGAACATGGTTTGATTTAAACACAGGTTGTTACGCCCGGCCTCGGCTTGACAGGCGTAAGGTCCCTCCATACGCTCTTTCCATTCCGCTGAGGAGGCACAAATGATCGCAAACTTAATTTGGTGGATTGTGGTCGGACTGATCGCGGGTTGGGCCGCGGGCAAAATCATGAAAGGCGGCGGCTATGGCCCGGCCATGGACATTGTCCTCGGCATCGTTGGGGCAGTAGTAGGTGGATGGCTGATGGGGATGCTGGGCATCTACGCTGGAGGCTTTCTCGGCACCATCGTGATCGCGATCATCGGAGCCGTCTTTCTCATCTGGCTCTCGCGTTTACTCAAGAGAGCTTAGGCTGCTGCATTCTAAGAGACGTGCTGCCCACGGCAGACAGCCGATGGGGGCTGTCTCCACAAAACCCGCGGTCCAAGAATGCTAATGTGGGGACAGTCGGCATCGGCGAAGCACTGTGGAGGTACTCGATGCTGCGATTGTTACTTCGGATAGGAGGCTACCGCTGTGCTTTCGGTCCCGCCGCTTTTACCTCGGGCGGCGCATCGAAGTTCTCGAAGTTCCTGGCGAACCGATTTCGCAAGTCTTCGGCAGCTTTGTCGTATGCGGTCTTATCGGGCCAGGCATTCCTCGGGTTGAGCACCTGTGGCGGCACTCCGTGGCAGTGTTTGGGAATCGAGAATCCAAACGTCGGCTCGATTTCGAAATCTTCTTTGATCAGTTCGCCTTCAACCGCGGCATCGACCATGGCGCGCGTATGGGGGATGTCCATGCGCTTGCCCACGCCATAAGGCCCGCCCTGCCAGCCGGTATTCACCAGCCAGCATTGCGCGTTGTGCTCGCGCAGGCGCCGGCCGAGCATTTCAGCATAAGTCTTTGGAGCGAGCGGCAGGAACGGTGATCCGAAGCATGTGGAGAATGTCGCCGACGGTTCTTTCACGCCAGCTTCAGTTCCCGCAACCTTCGCAGTGTAGCCCGATAGAAAGTGATACATGGCCTGCTCCGGCGACAGTTTTGAAATCGGAGGCAGGACGCCGAAAGCATCCGCTGTCAAAAATACGACATTCTTCGGATGCCCGCCGATGCCCGGAATCACAGCGTTGTCGATGAAGTCGACCGGATAAGCGGCGCGAGTATTTTCCGTTTTGCTATCGTCGTTGTAGTCGGGAATGCGTGTCTGCGGATCGAGAGTCACGTTTTCCAGCACGCAGCCAAAGCGGAGGGCGTCCCAGATCTGCGGCTCGTTCTTTTTCGACAGCTTGATGCACTTGGCGTAGCATCCACCTTCGAAGTTGAAAACGCCGTCAGCGCTCCAGCCATGCTCGTCGTCGCCAATCAAATCGCGCGACGGATCAGCCGAGAGCGTAGTCTTACCCGTCCCCGAGAGGCCGAAGAACAGTGCGCTCACGCCATTGTGTCCCACGTTCGCCGAGCAGTGCATGGGGAATACGTTGCGCGGAGGCAACAGGTAGTTCATCACGCTGAAAATCGACTTCTTCATTTCGCCTGCGTACGAAGTTCCTCCGATGAGCACGGTGCGCCGCATGAAGTTCAGCAGAATAAAAACTTCCGAGGCAACTCCGTCACGCTTCGGGTCAGCCTTGAACTCTGGCGCCGAGATTACCGTGAATTCCGGATGATGATGCCTGAGTTCTTCCGCGGTCGGACGCAAAAACAACTGCCGCACAAACAGATTGTGCCACGCGTATTCATTCACCATGCGAACGGGCAGACGGTATGCGGGATCGGCGCCGCAGAAGAGATCCTGCACAAAAAGTTCGCGTCCCCGCAGATGCTCCATTACGCGAGCGTAGAGCGCGTCAAACTTCTCGGGCTCAAACGGTGTGTTCACCGCACCCCAAGCGACAGTGTGCGCGGTGGTGTCGTCCTTGACGATGAACTTGTCTTTGGGAGACCGGCCGGTACGATTCGTATAACCTACGATCGCCCCATTGGCCGCCAGCTTCGCCTCATTCCGCCGGATGGAATGTTCCACCAGCAATCCCGCGGAGAGATTGAAATGCGTACGGCCTTCGCTCAGCAACTCCGCAACGTCGCTGACGTGTACCGTGGTAGCCATGGAGTCTCCTAGGGCAGAAAACAATAACACAAGGCAAACAAACTATTCTCCCTCAAAAGCCCCCGGACTGCCAAATGATTGCGGGCGTGAAAAACAGGATTGGGCGCGCAGAATTATTTTTCCTGCGGGAAAAAACGATTTGGCCGACACAAGATTCGTCGGAAGATTTTGTTATTCCGAAGTTTTGTAATCGCAGGCCGTACGGCAGGGCTCGCAGTACATGAGGCCGTCGTTGCAAAGGCGGACGTCAATCACAGCCTGGCAGAGGCAGCAGAATTTCTCACATTCGCAGGCGCTCTCCAACTGTTCGCACTGCGCGCATTTGTATTTGGCGGGACCGGTTCCGGTGCTCATGCAATGAATGTAGCGCGCGCTTCATGGCTTCTGAAAATGACCTTAGTAATCGGGCCTGCAGAAAAGCAGCGCGCGGATTGCAGTGCTACGATTTCTTCGTGGCCTATAATTCTCAGCAATGACTTTTCAACAGTTGCTGGATGGCGCGGAGGTTCTCAGCCAAAGTGGAGACCCCAGCGTCAGTGGTGTGGAATACGATTCGCGCCGCGTGAAGCCGGGGTGCGTATTCGTCGCCATGCACGGGGAAACGTCAGACGGCAATCGCTTCATCGACCAAGCAATTCAGGCGGGCGCGGTCGCGGTGGTTACGGACTCGCCAGAGCAGAAGCCCCGCGAGGCTGTGGCATGGGCCGTCGTTCCTCATGGACGGCGCGCACTGGCGCGGCTCAGCGCGAATTTCTATAAGCGTCCTGCCGAGCGCATTGCAGTCACCGGTATTACTGGAACGAACGGGAAGAGTACTACCGCATTTCTGATTGAGTCGATCCTTGCAGCTGCCGGTCGCAAGAGCGCACTGATAGGCACGATTGAATATCACGTGGCCGGGAAGGTTTATTCCGCGCCGCACACCACGCCCGAAGCGCTTGAACTGGCGCGCCTGTTCAACGAGGCCCTTGGACTGGGTGCAACCGATGCAGTCATGGAAGTTTCCTCGCACGCGCTGGCACAGGAACGTGTCTTCGGCGTGCCCTTCGACGTCGCCATCTTTACCAACCTGACGCGTGACCACCTCGACTATCACAACACGATGGACGAATATTTCGCAGCCAAGCGCGTGCTCTTCGAAGGTTGTGGAACAGATCCACCCCGCGCGGTTGTAACCAATCTCGACGATGAGTACGGTGCGAAGCTTGTTCCGTTCAGCCGCAAGCGCAGTTCTATTGTGCTGTCGTATGGCTTGGAGCGCGGCGATTTCCATGCCCAGAACGTTGACATCAATCCGCGCGGAACTCGATTTGACATCGCCACGCCGCGCGAAACAATTCCAGTTTTTTCGCCGCTGATCGGGCGGGTGAATGTGTACAACATTTTGGCCGCGGCCGCCGCATGCTATGCGCGCGGTTGCGAAGCGAAAGCTATGGCACGCGGCATCGAGTCGCTCACACACGTCCCGGGAAGATTTGAACGCGTCGACTGCGGCCAGCCGTTCACAGTCGTGGTCGATTACGCCCACACGGACGACGCGTTGCGAAATCTCACAGCCCTGGCACGCGAGTTTGTCTCGCGTGGCGGAGGGATGGCCAGAGTTCTGACCGTCTTCGGTTGTGGCGGCGATCGCGATCGCGCCAAGCGTCCATTGATGGGTGAGGTGGCCGGGCGTGGCAGTGATTTTGTAGTGCTCACCTCTGACAATCCCCGCAGCGAGGATCCTCGCGCCATCATCAACGACGCGCTCGTGGGACTACAAAAAACCGGCGTGAAATACAGCGTGGAGGTTGACCGGCGCAAAGCGATCGCCACGGCGATTGCGGAGGCGCGTCCCGGCGACATCGTGCTGCTTGCCGGCAAAGGACACGAGAAGGTGCAAGTCACGCGGGAAGGCTCGCATCCCTTCGACGACGTCGCGGTTGCGCGCGAGGCTTTGCGGGCCGCCGGATTTGAATGCGCAGAGGTCGCGGTAAATCCGGCATGAAGCTGACGCTAGCGAAGATCGCGGAGTTTATTTCTGCTTCGGCTGTCCGGCCGAGCGAGGAAGTTGCACAAGGCTATTCGATTGACTCACGCACAATTAAGCCCGGCGAACTCTTTTTCGCCGTGAAAGGCGAACGCCTCGACGGCCACGACTACGTCGACGCTGCCCTAGAAAGAAACGCTGTCGCCGCAGTCGTGCAACGAAGCGAACTGCATCGCTATGCCGATAAGACTCTCCTGCTGGCGGTCGATGACACGCTTGCAGCGCTGCAATCCTTAGCCATGGCAGTGCGAAAAGTTTGGGGGAAGCCCCTGGTAGGCGTCACCGGTTCGGCAGGGAAGACCACCACCAAAGAGGCGATCGCCCATGTTCTCAGCGCGCGCTACCGCGTGCTGAAGTCCGAAGGCAACTTTAATAATCATTTCGGCCTGCCGCTCATGCTCTTAAAGGTGGAACCTGAGCACGATGTCGCAGTCATCGAAATGGGGATGTCGCACGCCGGCGAGATTCGCGCGCTAGCGAAAATTGCGCAGCCGGAAATCGGAGTGGTCACCAATGTTGCCCCGGTGCACCTGGAGTTCTTCGATTCACTCGCTGGAATTGCACGGGCCAAGTATGAATTGATTGAGTCCCTGCCCTCCACCGGAACCGCCGTGCTCAATGCTGACGATGAATACGTTTCGCAGTTCGGGCGCGACTTCAAAGGCAAGGTGGTCACATATGGGACTTGCGCGACCGCCGACATACGGCCCGAACACGTAATTACTCGCGGCGCTGAGGGTTCGGAGTTTGATGTCGTCATGCCGGGCGCGCGCGAACATGGGCGTCTACCGCTAGTTGGGGAGCACAATATTCTCAACGCTTTGGCCGCGGTGGCAGTAGGCCTGGCTCGCGGACTGACGCCTTCTGAGGCCGCCGGCGCACTCGCGACGCTCGCGCCTCCAGACAAACGCGGACAGGTTCTCCAACTGGGTAACATCACCGTCATCAACGATTGCTACAATTCCAATCCGAAGGCATTACGGGCTATGGTTGACGCTCTCGCTGCGATGAAAGCCGGGCGTCGCATCGTGGTCGCGGGAGAAATGCTTGAGCTCGGTCCGGCGGGTGAGGAGATGCATCACGCTGCAGGACAGCATCTCGGCGAAAAGAAGATCGATGTTCTTGTCGGCGTGCGAGGATTGGCACAGGCTATGGTCGATGGCGCTAGAGGTTCCGGGGCACGCGCCGAGTTTGTGGCCACGCCCGAAGAAGCGGGCGAATGGCTCGCCCGTGAGGCCAGGGATGGCGACGTGGTGCTGCTCAAAGCGTCGCGCGGCGTGAAACTCGAAAGGGCGCTCGAAACCTGGAAAGCTCGACGCACCACCGGAAACTGATTCTTGCGAAGGACGGAGGCTGATTGCTCTACTGGCTGTTGTTCGTCAAGCTGCAACACTACGTTGCCCCGTTCCGCATCTTCCGCTACGTTACCTTCCGCACCGCATTCGCCAGCCTGACCGCCCTGTTTACCGCACTAATTGTAGGGCCGCTTGTCATCGGCCGCCTGCGCGACTTCCAGATCGGGCAATACATTCGCGAAGAGGGGCCCAAGGCGCATCAGAAAAAAGCCGGTACGCCTACCATGGGCGGACTGCTCATCGTGATCGCCATCGTCGTCCCCACACTGCTATGGGCGGACTTGAGCAACCGCTTCGTATGGGTTGCCGTTTTTTCCACGTGCGCGTTCGCGGCCATCGGATTTACTGATGACTACACGAAGGTGACGCGCCGCCGCAATCTCGGCCTCACTGGCCGCGCCAAGCTAGGGCTGCAGATCGCGACCAGCATCGTCATCGCGTCAACGCTGATCGCCATGCAGGCCTACGGCATGTATTCTACCAAGCTGATTGTTCCGTTCCTGAAGCAGTTTCATCCCGACCTGGTGCTGCAAACCCTGGAGCATTCTCCGCACTTGTGGTTTCTCGCGTTTCTTCCATTCATCGCGTTCGTGGCTTTTGTGATTGTAGGTTCCAGCAATGCGGTGAACCTTACCGATGGCCTCGATGGGCTGGCGATCGGATGCACGGTAATCGCCGCGGCTGCGCTGGCCGTGCTCACCTACGTCAGCGGCCACGCGACCTTCGCCACATATCTGGAATTGCAGCGCATGCCGCAAGTGGCCGAACTGACGATCTTTTGTGGAGCCATGGTCGGATCGTCGATCGGATTTCTCTGGTACAACGCGCATCCCGCGGAAGTCTTCATGGGCGACGTGGGGTCGCTGGCCCTGGGCGGCGCGATTGGCACGGTCGCGGTCATAATCAAGCAGGAATTGCTGCTGCCGTTTATTGGCGGCGTGTTCGTGATCGAGGCTGTGTCGGTGATTTTGCAGGTCGGCTCCTACAAGCTGCGCAAGAAGCGCATCTTCAAAATGGCTCCGCTGCATCATCACTTCGAGTTGCTGGGCTGGTCCGAGTCGAAGATCATTGTGCGCTTCTGGATCGCGTCGCTGGTCTTTGCATTGTTCGCGCTGACAACGCTGAAACTGCGGTAGGAGAATCATGAACCACGAAGGACACGAAGGTACACGAAGGGAATATCCTCGCGAATTCCTTCGTGAACCTTCGTGTCCTTCGTGGTAGAAGATTTCTTTCGATGGAACTCAATAACAAACGCGCGCTGGTGGTCGGCCTCGGCAAGTCCGGGGTAGCCTCGGCCTTATTTCTGAAGGCTCACGGGGCGAAGGTCACGGTTTCCGATACCAAGAGCGGCGACGAACTGCGCAATGAAATCCCGGTCCTGCTCGACCATGGCATCACGGTTGAGACCGGAGGCCACGGTGACCGTACTTTTCGAGGACAAGATCTGATCGTAGTCAGCCCGGGCGTCCCCGTCGATGCGCCTCCTCTGGTGCAGGCGCGTGCTTTGGGCGAGTCGGTGATCGGCGAGATCGAACTCGCTGCCCAGTTCCTGCCTGGCCCCATCGTCGCGATTACCGGATCAAACGGCAAGACCACCACCACGACGCTTACTGGCGAAATCATGACGGCTGCCGGTTTCTCGGCCCTCGTCGGCGGCAACATTGGTACCCCTGCGATCTCGCTGGCTGAACGTGCTAAGCCTGAAACCACCATCGTCCTCGAGATCTCAAGTTTCCAACTGGAGACGATTCAAACCTTCCGCCCGAAAGTTGCAGTCGTACTAAACGTCACGCCCGATCATCTCGACCGGCATCGCACGTTCGAAGTCTATGTTGACGCGAAGGCTCGCATCTTCGAGAACCAGCAGGGAAGTGACTTCGCAGTCCTCAACGCCGATGATCTGACTTGCGTCGCCATGGGCGC
Organism: uncultured Acidobacteriaceae bacterium; assembly: GCA_963722365.1. Classification (GTDB taxonomy): domain Bacteria; phylum Acidobacteriota; class Terriglobia; order Terriglobales; family Acidobacteriaceae; genus Sulfotelmatobacter. The sequence continues at coordinate 245,149 of CAVRLM010000005.1, read as the reverse complement.
TAGAACGCGCGCGCAAATCTTCTGGTTCAGCCGTCAGAAAGAAGTGGAGCATGGTGCCTGCGTCCGCGACGGCAACATCGTCTTCCGCGACAATTCCGGGCAACGCGAGATCATGCAGGTCTCCGAGATCCCATTGAAAGGCGCGCACAATCTCGAGAACGTGTTGGCGGCGGTATGCGCCGGAGCGCTCATGGGATGCGCTCCCGATAAGATTCGGAAGGCAGTGTCCGACTTCAAAGCGGTCGAGCACCGGCTCGAATTCGTGACCACAATCCGAGGCGTCGACTACTACAACGACTCGAAAGCAACCAACGTCGACGCTACGATCAAAGCTTTGGAATCGTTCCCCGCGAACATCCACCTGATTCTCGGCGGTAAGGACAAAGGCAGCGACTACACGGTCCTCAACGATCTGCTCCGGCAGCGCGTAAAACGTGTCTATGCCATCGGCGCGGCGGCGGCGAAAATCGAATCACAGATTAAAGGACCCGAAGTCGTGCATGCCGAGACTCTCGAAAACGCCATTCGCAAAGCGAATGCCGTCGCCCAATCCGGGGACGTAGTCTTGCTGGCTCCTGCCTGCGCCAGTTTCGATCAGTTCAAGAGCTACGAGCACCGCGGGAAGACATTTAAGGAAATCGTGCGATCTCTGGCCGCCGACGCCACGAAGGGATAACTCGCTCGCTCCTGAACCAAGTCAGTCAACAGGCGGCGCCGACAATCCAAGATTTCCACCATCGTGTCTCCGTGACTCCGTGGTGAAATGAAATCCCATGGCAAAGCGCGTGAGTGTCGATCGCTGGTTGTTTGCCGTCACCATGCTGCTGGTATTTGTCGGCCTGGTAATGGTGTTTTCGGCGTCAGCGGTCATGGCTCGCGAGCGGTTCGGCTCACCCTATGCTTTCCTGTCGAAGCAGTTGATTTGGGCTGTGGCCGGGCTCGTCGCTATGGTGATCACCATGCGCGTCGATTACCGCCGCTACAAGCATCCGGCGCTGGTGTTTTCGCTGATGGGCTTCACCACGCTGTTATTGATTTCTGTTTTCTTTCTCGACCGGTCGCACAATACACATCGCTGGATCCACGCCGGCGGCTTCTCCTTCCAGCCGTCCGAATTGGCCAAGCCCGTTCTCATCCTGTTTCTCGCTTATTTTCTGGAAAGCCGCTCCAAGACTATCGATGACATCCGAAACACACTGCTGCCCGCGGCTGCGCCCGTGGTCGTGTGTCTCGGACTCATTGTGCTGCAACCGGATCTGGGCACGGCCATCGCCTGCGCCGGCATCGCAGCCTGCATTCTGTATGTGGCTGGAATGCGCCTGCGCTATTTCGGCTATGCGTTTGGCGCGTCTTTGCTACCGCTCTACGTCCTGATTTTTCACGTGGCCTGGAGGCGCGACCGCATTCTGGCGTTTTTGAACCCTTATGCGGACCGCCAGGGCTCGGGCTTTCACATTATTCAATCGTTGATAGCGGTGGGCACAGGCGGCGTGACCGGCACCGGATTGATGGAAGGCAAGCAGAAACTTTTCTATCTGCCGGAGCCGCACACTGACTTTATTTTCGCCGTCACAGCAGAGGAACTCGGCCTGGTCGGCGCGCTATTCGTAGTCACACTGTTCGCCATCTTCTTGTGGCGAGGCATGCGCGTATCCTGGCGCACGGAAGACATGTTCGGCCGCTACCTCGCAGTCGGCATCACTACCATGGTCGTGGTGCAGGCATTCATCAACATCAGCGTGGTGCTGGGGATGATGCCGACGAAGGGGATTCCCCTGCCGCTTGTGTCCTATGGCGGGTCGTCACTGTTCGTCACTCTGGCCTGCGTCGGCGTGCTCCTGAACATCACCAAGCAAGCGGAATGAGAAAGACCCATTGCAGATTTCAGATTGTAGAATTCAGATTTCGCTCATCGCGACTCGGCTTCTTTTCAAATCTGCACTCCTCAATCTGAAATCTTAAATCTGTAGTCTGTCTGAAAGGTGATGTCTCGGTTCCCCCGAGGGTTGTAGTTTATAGTCACTGGCATGCGTGCAATTCTGGCGGGCGGCGGCACAGGCGGACATGTCATTCCCGCGCTGGCCATTGCTAATCAACTTAAAAAAAGTTACGACGCGGAAGTTCTGTTCATAGGAACCGCGCGTGGCATTGAGAACCGTCTGGTTCCAGCCGCGGGATTTCCTCTGCAACTCGTCCGCGTAGGTGCGCTGAAGAATGTCAGCATCACCACCCGCCTGAAAACGGCCTTCGACCTTCCCCGCGCCGTCTGGGACGCGGGACGGATGTTGAATGAATTCGCGCCTGACGTGGTCATCGGCGTGGGTGGTTATGCCTCCGGCCCGGCAATGCTGGCGGCGGTCGTGAAACATATTCCGACTCTCGCCTTCGAGCCGAACGTGGTGCCGGGATTCGCGAATCGAATCGTAGCCAAATTTGTTTCGGGAGCCGCCGTCCACTTCGAGGAAACCGCAGAATATTTTCGCCACGCCGAAGTTACCGGCGTGCCGGTGCGCCAGGCATTTTTCGAAATTGCACCCAAGAAAGGTGGCACTCCGACGGTGCTCGTGTTTGGAGGCAGCCAGGGCGCGCATGCCATCAATGAGGCGATGATACGCTGCCTGCCCGTCTTGCAACGCGAGGCTCCCGGCATCCACATCCTTCACCAGACCGGCGAGCGTGACTATAATGACGCGCTGGCGGCCTATCGGTCGCCGGGCGAGTCAGCGCAAGTGTTCAAGTTCATAGAAGACATGCCGGCCGCCTTTGCGCTCGCCGACTTGGTCGTCTGCCGGTCGGGCGCGAGCACCGTCGCGGAAATCGCGGCAGCAGGGAAGCCGGCGGTTTTCGTTCCGTTCCCGCGCGCGGCCGACGATCACCAGCGCGTGAATGCTGAAGCCCTGGCGCGCCACGGAGCCGCAGTGGTGGTTGAAGAGTCGAAGCTCGAAGGGGTCTGGTTGGCCGAAACAATCGCCGCCTTGCTCCAGGATCCGCTGCGTTTGCAACAAATGAGCAACGCCGCGCGCGAGTTGGCGCATCCCAACGCTGCGCACGACATCGCGGTGATGGCCGCGCGGGTGGCGGGAATCGAAGAACGTTAGCCACGGACTCACACGGATCTTCACGGATATTTCTTTATTGGTGTTCTTGCGTTGCGGGTTATCAGCGAGATCCGCGTGAATCCGTGGCCAAGAAGTTGACTCTATGTTCGCCAAAATTCAGCGCATCCATTTCGTAGGCATCGGTGGCATCGGCATGAGCGGTATTGCCGAGGTACTACTCAATCTCGGTTATAAAGTTTCTGGCTCAGACCTGAAGAATTCCTCCGTCACCCAGCGCTTGGCAGGCCTCGGCGCAACCATCTTTGAAGGACATCGCGCGGAAAACATTGCGGGCGCCGAAGTCGTGGTGACCAGTTCCGCGATCTCAGCGGAGAACCCAGAAGTCGCCGAAGCTCACAGCCTGCATATTCCGGTCATCCAGCGCGCAGAAATGCTCGCGGAGTTGATGCGCCTGAAGTATGGCATCGCCATTGCGGGCATGCACGGCAAGACCACCACAACTTCAATGGTTGCCGCAGTGCTGGCCGCAGGAGGGCTCGATCCCACCGTGGTCGTGGGAGGCCGAGTCGATGCCATGGGATCGAACGCCCGGCTGGGGAAGTCCCACTATCTGGTTGCTGAGGCCGACGAGAGCGATCGCTCGTTCTTAAAGCTCTCTCCCATCTTGTCGGTCGTGACCAACATTGACCGCGAGCACATGGACTGTTACCGCAACATGCGCGACGTGAAGAAAACGTTTCTCGAATTCATGGACCGCGTGCCCTTCTACGGGATGATCGTCGCCTGCAACGACGATCCCCTCCTGCGGCGTCTGTTGCCCGAGGTGCAGCGGCGTACCGTAACCTATGGCACCAAGCGTGGCTCCGATTTTCTGATCAAGCTCGCTGCCAGCGCAGAGATCCCCTCCGATAACCGCCCGCTAAGCCGCTTCCGCGTGACCTATCGCAAACAGGATCTGGGCGAGTTCGCTCTGCACGTGCCCGGGGTACACAACATTTTGAACGCGACGGCCGCAATTGCCGTTGGCGTGGGACTCGATGTGAGTGTGGAATCTATTCGCACCGCGCTCGATCAGTTCCGCGGAGTTGATCGCCGCTTTCAGTTGCGCGGGCGCGCGGCGGGCGTGAGTGTTATCGACGACTACGGCCACCATCCTACTGAGATCAAGGCCACCTTGGCCGCAGCCAAACAGTGCGGCTATGGCAAGATCCACGTCATCTTCCAGCCTCACCGCTATACCCGCACCCGCGATTTGATTGAAGAGTTCACCACCTCATTCGACGACGCCGATTCATTGTTCGTTCTCGATATCTACGCCGCGAGTGAGAAGCCTATCGAAGGAATCACGGGCGAAATCCTGGCCCAGCGGATTCGGGAGAGAAGTGCGAAGAACGGACGCTACGCCAGTTCAGTTGCCGAAGCCGTGGAAGCGGCGACAGCCGTGGCGCAAGATGGCGACATGATCCTGACCCTCGGCGCCGGCAGCGTTTCACAATTCGGTCCCTTGATCCTGGAAAAACTGAAAGAGCGCCAAGCGACACCAGTTGACGCAAGCGTGCAATAGAAATCCTAACTCGAGGATTTCGCTTGATCCTGAGGAATCCTCGCCTCAAAGCTCATGCCGCCTGAACGTCAGGCGTCGGAGAAATTACTGCCGGAGACTCCTTCCGTTTTCTCCGCCGCGCCAGCTTGATCATGGGCCGTTCAATCGCGTAATAACTAACCGCCGCGAATCCCAAAATAATCACGATCTTCAAAGGTAAAAATCTGGTGTGAACACTCAGCCAGCCCCGCTGGCTGAAGAAAGGCATTTGCCAGAGATAAATGCTGTACGAGATGCGGCCGATCCATCGCAGAAAACGAAGTTCCAGGAATTTTGCGAGAAGCGTCGTGGGGCGAAGCACGGTCGAAATAATCAGAAGCGGCAAGACGCAGGCTTGCACGAGTTGCCGTAAGCTGGCAAAAAGCGCTCCTGCATCCGGAAGCAGACGGAGCAACGCCAACCCAACAAGCAGAAGAGCGCACACCGTTGGACTCAGCCACCGAGTCGCTCGATTCTTCCACCCTGAACTCCTCAACATGATGGCAAAGACGCAGGGTGCCAGAAAGGCATCCAGTCGCATATCTGTCCGCTGCAAAGTCGGAATTCCCGGCAAAATGAAGTTCCCGCGACCCATATCCGCCACAGACAGATGATCGCCATGCCGGCCAACGCCGCGTTTCGTGCCCGCTTGTTGCCCAACATCGCCAAGGCTACTGGCCAAATGAGATAAAAGTGCTCCTCCATCGACAGGGACCAGAAATGGTTCAAGTCCCAGTGCTTATTCGGAAGGTAGTTGGCGAATAGAAATAGTCCACTCGCAACGTCGCGGCCTCGCGCCTCCGCCAGTGACCACATGCCCAAGAATCCAATGATGCACAAATAGCAAACCGAGGCCGGAAGGATGCGAAACGCCCGGCGCCAGTAGAACTTCGACAGCGAGATGCGCTGCGTGCGTTCGCGTTCGACTAGCAATTTGGTGCAAATCAGGTACCCGCTGATTCCGAAGAAGACAGCTACCCCGAGAAATCCAAGGTGTTCTGCTAGGCTGCTTCGTCGCGAACTATGGCTCAGCAAGACCAGACTGATGGCAATAGCCCGCCAGCCATCTAACGTAGGTATGTAGTGATCTTCTGAGTCGTGAGCCAAGCGTGTCCCCTAGTGCCGACGGAAGAATGGCGTAGCCCGGCCAGATGGGATTACCGTATCCGGCATTTTATCGCTTAAGGTCAGGTTTTACCCGGAAATTGACAAAATGGGGGAACCAAATTGCGCTGGTTCCCGTATCTTCCTGTGCTAACGGTTTCTGGGGGCCCTCGTCTATCAGGCATAAGGGGTTAAGGCGATGAAAACGAAAATGACGCAGGCATGGGGTTGGCTGACCGTAGGGGTGCTGGCAGCCGGATTAAACGCCAGCTACCACAATGGTGGCCTCCAGTGGGCCCACGAGATAGCCGATCATGTTCAACATAATTCGGCGGCCGTTCTGGCCCTGGCCTCGGGAAATGCCACGCGCTTCCTCTCGGAAGCGCAGGCGCTGACGGCGAAAAACGAGAAATCGTCTTGCCGGTTGGCTTCCACGCTCGCGAGGGTTCAAAGCCGTATCTCAGGTGTGGAGCAGCCAGGTTATAGATTTGAAATGATGTCAGCTCGCGAAGAAGGCCAATTGGCCCGGTTGGAGGCCAATCGTGAACGCATCGAAGCTCAGGTGCAAGCCCAGGTTGCGTCCCAGACGGCACATCTCCGCATGGCTTCGGTGGCATTCGCGCCCGTAGCGCTCAAAGCGATTCCCGCTCCGGTGGTTTGTCCTCGGGTCCACGTGAACATTCCGCGGACGCCCATGATGAAGATGAAGATGCCGGTGGCGCCCGAAATTCACATCGATATCCCGTCGGCTGGCCCCGTTTAGCGAGCGATAACCTTTTCCTCTGGAACTTTGCCACCCCGGCAAAGACAGGGCGCGGAATCAAATCCGCGCCCCTTTTTTTGTGATCACGATGCACATGCGGAGACGGCCGCTTTCGGCCGTCCGGTTCGGACATTAGTCCGGCCGCCCACTGCGCCGTCCGTGCCCAACCGGGTTCCGCCTGTGCAAAACAAATTCTTTTTTTGTCTATCTCAATTCGAGAAATGAAGCTATATTGAAAAAGCTCAGCGATTCCTTGGCGACAACTGACCTGAACTGATGGCGCGGAAATCCAGCGGCACCATCTTGCAGGAGGAGTTGTATCCATCGCCCAGCGCTGTTTCGCGCTCAGAAGCCGCGCGCGAGGAACTTGACGACGCGCGACTGGTCGACCTGGATGTAGCCGAGGAATCTCCCTTCCTGCGCGCGCAAAAGCGCGTCTCCGCCCGTCGTGGCTCACTTCCGAAGAAAACCGCGAACCGCCTCTTGTGGGCCTGTATCGCAGCGGTGCTGCTCTGCGCCGCCGCACTCGCCGCCGGTGGAGTGTACGAATACGGCGAACGCTCCTGGCGTTTCCGCGTGGAGTCGAGCGACAACATCGACGTCACCGGCATGGAGAACGTGACCAAGGCGCAAATCATGGAAGTGATGGGCGCCGATATCGGTCGTAACATTTTCTTCATCCCGCTGGCCCAGCAGAAAGCACAACTGGAGCAGATCCCCTGGGTGGAATCGGCCAGTGTGATGCGTTTCGTTCCCAACCGCCTGAGTGTAGAAATCCACGAGCGCACGCCAGTCGCCTTTGCCCGAGTCGGGCCGCGAATTTCTCTGATTGATGCCGGTGGCACGTTGATGGAACTGCCGCAGAAGCACAAATATTCCTTCCCCGTGATCCTCGGGATGAATCCCGGCGAGCCCCTTTCCACGCGCGCTCCGCGCATGAAAGCCTACAACGAACTGGTGCAGGAACTGGATTCCGGCGGCGCCCGTTACTCGCAGGATCTGAGCGAAGTCGATCTCACTGATCTTGAGAATTTAAAGGTGCGCGTCAACGATCCAGCCGGCGACGTGCTCGTCGAGCTCGGTTCGTCCGATTATCTGAAGCGCTACAAGACCTACGTGAGCCACGTGCAAGAGTGGCGCCAGCAATTCCAGAAGCTCGAATCGGTAAACCTGCGCTACGACAATCAGGTGATCGTTAATCCCGACATGGAAGGCCGTCCGAAACAGCCCGCACTGGCGGCTTCCGCGGCCAAAGCAGCAGCAGCAGCCGGGGTAAAACAGGCAGCGCTCATTACGCACATCAATCCGCACGATCGCACTCTTCCCAAGCCGGCGTTTGAGTTAACCGACAAGAAGCTGGAATCGGCTTCAGGGAAAAAGCCGGCACCAAAAGCGAAGGTCAAAAAGACGAAGGCAGTGCATCCAGTGAGTACGAAGAAGGTGGCCGCGACGCCACCGGCATCGAAGTCGAGCGCTGCGCATAAGACTCCGCAGAAGGCGGAGGGCAAGAAGCCGCCGCAATCCGCCCCGTCCACGGCAGCGCATCAATCGATTCCGAAGCCGAGTGCGGCGATTGCGAAGCAGCAAACGAATTCGAGTCCGAACCAATGACGACGTCGAGGAACGTATAAAGGCATGGGGAACCAGCAGGGAAATTTTCTTACCGCGATTGATGTAGGCAGCGCCAAGACCTGTGCGCTGATGGCGGAGGTCACCGACACCGGTCTGCGCTATCGCGGTCACGGAGTCGCCGATTCGCGCGGTTCGCGCAAGGGCGTAATCATCGAGCTCGACAAGGCGGTTGCCGCGATTCAGAAGGCAGTCGAAGCCGCCGAAGACATCGCCGGCGCAGCGGTCGAGCAGGCCATTCTCGGGGTCGGCGGAGCACATGTGCGTGGCGTCAACAGTCACGGTGGCATCAGCCTGGGCACGCGTCCCCGAGAAATCGGCCGCGACGAAATCAAGCAGGCCGTCGACCGCGCTCGCGCCATCCCGCTGCCCGCCGATCGGGAGATTCTCCATCTACTGCCGCAAGAATTCATCCTCGATGATCAGGCCGGAGTTCACGATCCGCTGGGCATGATGGCCGCTCGCCTCGAAGTTCGCGTCCACATGGTTACCGCCGCCACCAGCGCAACGCAAAATGTCATCACTGCGGTGAACAAGGCCGGCGTTCATGTCGACGATACCGTGTTCGAACCCCTGGCCGCCGCCGACTCCGTCCTGCGCAGCGACGAGCGTGAACTCGGAGTTTGCCTGGCCGACATTGGCGCCGGTTCAACCGAGCTCATCGTCTTTCAGCAAGGCGCCGTCGCCTATACCGGAGTAATTCCGGTCGGTGGCGATCACTTCACCAGCGATCTGTCGGTTGGCCTGTGTACTCCGCTGGCGGAAGCAGAAAAGATCAAAAAGATTTACGGCAACGCCATCGTCACGCTGATTCCTGAAGGCAATGAAGTTGAAGTTCCCTCCGTCGGTGATCGCCCGTCGCGGCTCATGCCCCAGAGGCTAGTTGCGGAGATTCTTGAACCCCGGGCGCGCGAGCTGTTTGAGATGATGCGCGAATCCCTGCGTCACAGTGGCATGTTCGATATGTGCATCGCTGGCATCGTGCTCACCGGAGGAGCGTCGCGCCTTCCCGGAATTTTCGATGTGGCGGAGTCGGTCCTGCGCAGCTCGGTCCGCCTGTCGTGGCCGGCCCCGCTGGCCAGGATGCCGTCGACATTATCCGAACCTGAGTTCGCAACAGTCCTTGGCATGGTGAACTACGGCCAGCGCGCCCGTATCGCTCGCGGCCTGCAGGAAGATCGCTGGGGATCAAGATTGAAGGCGCTTTTAGTAGGTAAAGGAGCTTAATGCAACCACAGAGGACACGAAGTTACACGAAGAAATCCGGCTTAAGTTTTCCTTCGTGCACCTTCGTGCCCTTCGTGGTTAAGGTTCCGCATTTCACATCAGGATGGAAAATATGAAAAACGATTCAGGCATTCGCATCAGCTTCAACGAAGAGGCCCGCAACGACGCCAAGATCAAAGTGATCGGCGTAGGTGGAGGCGGCGGCAACGCAGTCAACCGCATGATTGATGCCGGCGTGGAAGGCATCGAATTCATTGTCGCTAATACCGACCTGCAGGCGCTTCGCATGTCGCACGCCCCCGTCAAACTGCAACTCGGCGTGAAGCTGACGAATGGCCTGGGCGCCGGCGCCAATCCCGAAGTCGGCCGCAAGGCCGCGCTCGAAGACTCCGACAAGATCATCGAAGCCCTCGAAGGCGCCGACATGGTCTTCGTCACCACCGGCCTGGGCGGTGGCACCGGTACCGGAGCCGCGCCCATCATCGCGTCGCTCGCCTGCGAAATGGGCGCACTCACCGTCGCGGTGGTGACCAAGCCGTTCTCGTTCGAAGGCAAACGCCGCATGCAGCAAGCCGAGCGTGGCATTTCCGAGCTCATGGAGTCGGTCGACACCACCATCGTTATCCCCAACGAAAAATTGCTGGCGGTTGCCGAAGACGCCGGATTCTTCGAGTCCTTCCGCATTGCCGACGACATTCTCCGTCAGGGCGTGCAGGGGATTTCCGACATCATCACCATCCCCGGCATCATCAACCGCGACTTCGCCGACGTGAAGACGATTATGGCTCGCATGGGGTATGCCGTGATGGGCACGGCCTCCGCCAGCGGCGCCAAGCGCACTATCGAAGCCGCACAAAAAGCTATCGCATCTCCGCTGCTCGAAGCCGGAGCCATCGACGGCGCGCGCGGCATCCTCATCAACATCACCGGATCGACTTCGCTCAAGTTGGCCGAAGTGCAGCAGGCTTGCTCGATCATTCAGAGCGCTGCTCACGAAGATGCCAACATCATCTTTGGCGCCGTCATGGACGAGAAGATGAAAGACTCGGTCAAGATCACCGTCATCGCCACCGGTTTCCGCGAGGCCCCGTCCAACCGGTCGCGTCACCAGGACATTCGCACGTCCTTCGCTGCGGCGCATGAAGACGCCATGGAGTTTCCCGAGGAGCAGCCCTCCCGGGATTTTTTCCCCGAGCCCAAGCCGAAGCACATCATGGAGTCGACTGTGCCCGACAGCAGCATGACCGACAATCGTAGTTACGTCGATGACATGGCCCCGGCACCCGTGTCGCACGCTTCCGATCAAGTTGCTGCCGACGTGATTTCGCTCGACAGCATGCGCAGCGCGGTCGTGACAAATTTCCAGCAGGACGATCTCGATGTTCCCGCGTTCCTGCGCAAGCGCAACGAAGTGATGTAACTGTCAAAAAATTTTGCAGATGCCTGATCGGCGGTTGGGCGTTGAGGTAGTCGCACCTTCGTAGTTAGGAAAAGCCTTGCACATGTGGGAAATACCTTTCCAGTAACGGGGTAACGTATTACTGAAGGGGCATGGACTGAGGTAATCGCGGCTTATGTGCTTGTTTCATAACGGGTTAAATCGAAATTAATGTTAGTTGCGAGCTAAACTTTTCCGTTGCCAGAAGATGTTAAGTCCCGTACTATCAACGCAGTCCGGTGGTTTGGCAGGTTACCCGACCGCTGGCACCCTGCGTGCACTGAGTAAAGTACTGCCGTTTGGGGGAGTGAGTCGAGTAATGTCAAAAGCCACCAGCCTTCTTCGTCTATTGGTTGCCCTGCTCGTGTCCATGCCTCTGGCGAGCATCAGTTTTGCGGCGCATATCAACACCAGCACGCACCCGCCATCGAAATCCAAATCTCAGCAGAAGATTAGCGAGAGCCAACGCACCCGCCGCCGCATTCATCATCTGGCGCGCAGTCGCAGTGCGAACCTCACCAAGGCTTCCGTCAGCACCCGCCGGCACCGCTCCTACGAACGCTTTCACATGAGTTCGTTCGCAGAAGACATCACGGCCGGCGACATCACCGCCGGAGAAGATCCGATCGTACGCCAGGCGGCGATCGACGCGCTCGGCAACATGAACGGCACCGTCGTCGCCATTGAGCCCACCAGCGGTCGCGTACTCGCCATGGTTAACCAGAAGTTGGCTCTGTCGAGCGGCGCGCAGCCTTGCTCGACCATCAAACTTTCCGTTGCTCTCGCGGCACTGAGTGAAGGCGTGGTTTCCAAAGAGACGCAAGTTGCCCTCGGCGGCCGCAGCCGTATGAATCTCACGATGGCGCTGGCGCACTCCAACAATGCTTATTTCGAGGCTCTCGGACGCAAGCTCGGCTTTGAGAAGGTCGCCTACTACGCCCACGAATACGGACTCGGCGAACTCGCTGGATACGATATCCCGGGCGAACAGCTGGGCAGCTATCCGGAAGAGGCCATTCCCACCAAGCTCGGCGGCGTTGGCAAGATGTGCTCGTTCGGGGAAGGCGTTTCCATGACGCCGCTGCAACTGGGCGCGATGGTTTCCGCGATTGCCAACGGAGGCACGCTCTACTATCTGCAGCACCCCACGAGTCCTGAAGAAGTCGCTGGCTTCCAGCCGCGGGTGAAGCGCCAACTCGACATCGCTCCGATCATTCCAGAACTCTCGGATGGCATGGCGGGTGCAGTCCAGTACGGCACCGCTCGCAAATTGCGCCTCAACTTCAATGAAGAAGAGATCCTGGGTAAGACTGGAACCTGTTCGCACGCCGGAACTCGCTATGGTTGGTTCGCTTCCTACGCCAACACGAGCGTGGGACGCGTCGTCCTCGTTGTCTTCTTGCAGGGCGGGCGCCCGACATTCGGCCCCAAGGCTGCGGAGATCGCCGGCGTCGTCTATCGCAATATGTACGACCACAACTTCTTTGTCGCCGGTCGCAACTTGCCGTCCGATGCTGCCGCCGTGAAAACGGTCAGCACGACCCCGTAATCGATCCCGCAACTATCTCGTAGAGACGTGGCTCCGCTACGTCTCTTTTTTTGGTTGGCCTCGTCCCGCCCCCCTCGACCCCGCCACGAATTTCTCTGCGATTTCTAATGAGAAAAAAAATCCCTGTGCCGATCTGTAATGCAGCAGGTTCTGCTGCGTGTACCGACTGAGCGTAGGTCCGCAATCTCTGTGTGCAGGGAGGGCAATACGTCAGGCTCGATGAGGTTTCTCCAGGGTTCCCATGTATGGTTGCTGGTCGCGGCAGGGTGTGTCGGCATGGTTGGGCCCTTATTTTTTCTCCTGTTGCGCACGTGGAAAAAGGCAGACGCAAAGCGCCTCGGCGAACAATATTTTGCCCTGTTGGCCGAGACCATCCCGCAGATCGTATGGACCGCGATTCCCGGTGGGGGCATGGACTACTGCAACCAGCGTCTCAGCGAACTCACTGGATGCAGTCGAGAGGAGGCGCTGCAATGGGGATGGCGAAACTTGCTCCATCCCGACGATCTGCCGATCGCTTTGCAAAATTGGGAGTCCTCCCGTCTGACCGGCAAAAGTTACGAGGTTGAATATCGTCTGCGAACCGCCGCCGGAGGCTATCGCTGGCACCTGGTGCGCGCCACCCCCTTGCGCGACGCTTCCGGAAATATCGTGAAGTGGTTTGGAGCCTGCGCCGACATTGACGACCAGCTGCGCCATCAGCAACTTCTGGAAGACCAAATCAAGCAGCACACGGCCGCGATCATGGAGGTCAATAACCGGTCGAGTTTAGAGATGCGTGAGCGCGCCTTGGCTCAGCAGGAACTGAACGAGCAAACCGAGCGCACCGTGCGCGAGCTTACCAAGCGCTCCAACCGCGCGACCAACCTCATCAAGATGGCGGAACTGCTGCAGAGTTGCGCCAGCGTGGAAGACGCTTTTCCGGTGATTGCCGGCATGGCCCCGAAGGTTTTTCCCGAACTGCGCGGTGCCCTGTTGCGGTTCCACTCATCGCATGAAGCGCTCGACGTCGCCGCAATCTGGGCGGATTGCGTGCTGCCGCCTCCTGGAATTGGCATGCAGGACTGTTGGGCTTTGCGCGCCGGACGCCCGCATATCGTCGTCGCCGGTGACTATACGGCGGAGTGCGGGCATGCTGCCATTTGCCAGAACTCGTACATGTGCCTGCCATTGCTCTCCCATGGCGAGACGGTTGGGCTTTTGCATTTCCAGATGATCGAGCCGGGGGAATTTCCCCAGCCCATACTGCTGTTTGCCAACATGTTCGCCGAGCAGGTGAGTTTGTCGCTCGCGAATATCCAACTGCGCGATGCCCTTCGAAATCAGTCGATCCGGGATGCTCTGACCGGTCTTTATAACCGTCGCTATCTCGACGAAATACTGGGACGCGAAGCCCGGCGCGCCGTACGCTCTACCCAGGGACTGGGCGTCCTCATGCTTGATCTCGACAACTTCAAGAAATTCAATGACACCTACGGACACGATGCCGGAGACGCCGTGTTACGCGAGACCGCTGCGTTCCTTCTGAAGAGTGTTCGCAGCGAGGACTTCGTGTGCCGCTTTGGTGGCGAGGAATTCATCGTCATCCTTCCCGCAGCCGACTTGAAGACCACCGAAGCCCGGGCCGAACGCATCCGCTCCAAACTCCGCGAGATGACAGTCATTCACCAGGGCCGCTCGCTCGGAATGGTGACGGTTTCCGTCGGTGTCGCAGAAGTCCCCGTCCACGGAATCACTCCCAAGGATTTGATCGAAGCCGCTGACGCCGCCCTGTACCGTGCCAAACGTGAAGGCCGAGACCGTGTTGTGGTTGCGGAACCGGCGCCGCCGGTCGCCTCAGCCCAAACAGACGTCCTCGGAATAGGCTGGCCCTAAGCTAACCGAGCTCTTGCTCCGACGCCACCCATCGCCTTCAGCTCGAGGGTTGTTTCCTTGATCGCCGTTTTGTGTGACACTTGGACCCCAAGCAATCGAATCGACATCGAGGGAAAATGATCCGATCCAAATTGGGATTACTCGCCGTTTCGTCCATATTCTTCTTCGCCACAGCACCTCTTTTCCCCCAGCAACTGAACTCAAACTTTGCTCGCGATCCCCGGCAGCCGATCGATCAGCACTACACCGATCAAATTCATAAATACACTACGGACCCCTCATTCATCTCTCCCTTGGTGGACTATCTTCCCGCCTCGAAAAACGTGCCTACACCGGCCAAGGTCCTCGGCGATGTCTCTGGCGCGCCCGACATGCTTCCCTACGCAGAAGACGTCTACAGATACTTCCGCCTTCTGGAGGCGAGCAGTCCGCGCGTGAAGGTATTCACCATCGGCCACACTGAGGAAGGCCGCGAGATGATCGCTGCTGCGATCGCCGACCCCAACCTGCTCGCTGGCGCGAAAGAGAATGACGCGCGTCTGGCCCAGCTCGCCGACCCGCGCACGATCAACCTCGACGACGCCAAAGCCCGCCAGTTGGTCGACCAATCCTGGCCCGTTTACTACATCACCGGCACTATCCACTCTCCCGAGACCGGCGCCCCCACGGCTTTGATGGAACTCGCTTATCGTCTCGCCGTCGACGATGCTCCTTACATCAAGTACATCCGTTCTCACATGATCGTGCTCATCACTCCGGTCGTTGAAGTCGACGGCCGCGACCGGATGGTCGATATCTACAAGTGGCATAAGGCTCATCCCGGCCAGATTTGGCCGCGCCTCCTCTACTGGGGACACTACGTTGCCCACGACAACAATCGCGACGCCATGGCGATGACGCTTGATCTGACCCGGAACGTGCTCGACGCCTATCTCGCCTGGCATGCGCAGGTGCTGCACGATTTGCACGAGTCCGTTCCATTTCTCTACGACAACACTGTGGGGGACGGTCCCTACAACGCATGGGTAGATCCCACGCTCGCCGATGAGTGGGCGGAATTGGGTTGGCACAATGTTGCCCAGATGCAAAGCTTTGGCATGCCTGGAGTCTTCACACACGGAGACTTCGACACATGGAGTCCTGGCTATCTGATGTTCCTGGCCGGCATGCACAACGGCATCAGCCGGCTCTATGAAACGTTCGGCAATGGCGGCGCCGACACGGAGAAGCGTATCCTCCGCCCCGAAGACTACTCGCGCACCTGGTACCGCCAGAACCCACCGTTGCCCGTAGTGAATTGGTCGCAGCGCGACAACAACAACTACGAGGAAAGCGCTCTGCTCTCCACGCTTTCTTACTTCTCGCAGAACACACATCACTTCCTCGAAAACTACTACCTCAAGAGCAAGCGGGCCGTCGAGAAGCCGTCGCTGGAAGGACCCGCCGCGTATGTGATTCCGCCCGACCCAGCCGAGACGAATCGACAGGTTGAGTTACTCAAAGTGATGAAGCGCCAGCATGTCGAGGTAGAGCAACTGTCGGACTCTGTTACTTCCACAGTCCCAGCCGAAAAGCGGGGAGACAAGCCGAAGCAGCAAACTTTTCCAGTCGGCAGCATCGTCATCCGGATGGATCAGCCTTACTCCCGCGTCGCCGATGCTCTGCTCGATCGCCAGTTCTGGGCCGCCGGTGATCCCCAGAAGCATCCGTACGACGACACCGGATGGTCTTTCACGCACCTCTTCAACCTGAAAGTTGTCCGAGTGCTCGATCCTTCGATTCTGAAGTCCAGGATGACGCGCCTTAACGATCCAGCCAGCCTTGCCGGCAAGGTTTCCGGCTCAGGCAGTGTGCTGGCAGTCGCCAACACCGGGCAGGTTTCGCTGCTGCCACTGGTCTACAAGCTCAAAGGAGCGACCATCCAGGTGGCAGACAAATCCTTCGATGCCGATGGCAAGCACTACGCAGCCGGCTCCTTGTTGATCACCAACGCTCCCGCAGAGCAGGTCGGCGGAATCCTGCATGATCTCTCACTGGATGCAACCCGACTCGCCTCGGCGCCATCCGTCCCGTCCCACGCTGTAACTCCTCCTCGTGTCGCTTTCATGCACACCTGGCTTGGCACGCAGACGGAAGGTTGGTGGCGCTATGCCTTCGACGCCGCGGGTGTGCCCTTCGATTACATCAGTACGCAGACGGTTGCGAATCAACCGGACCTCCGCTCCAAGTACGACGTGATTGTCTTTGCGCCAGTCGGCCGTTCCTCGCTCGAGATTCTCAACGGCCTTCCCCTGTGGAACAATCCGATGCCCTGGCAGAAATCCGATCTCACCCCGAACCTCGGAGTCCTCGACAGCACGCCCGACATTCGTCCCGGCTTGGGCTCCGAAGGCCTCACGCATCTGAAGCAGTTCGTGGAGCAAGGCGGCCTCCTCATCACCTGCGAAGACACCGCGCAGTTCGCCATCGAAACAGGCCTTGCTCCAGGCGTCAGCGTTGCGCCCAAGGGAGACGTCCGGGTCGTCGGCACGGTGCTCAATACGGTCTTCGTCGCCCACGAAAATCCTGTCGCCTTTGGCTATGAATCCTCAGTTCCCGTCATGAGTTCCAGCGGGATGGCCTTCAACCTCAGCAGCATCCTCGGCCGCAACGTAGGTCGCGTTTTGATGGATCCCTTGACGGATCCATTGGATCCCTATGCGAAGAGGGAAACCGGCCGCGGCACCATCGACGACAGCGACGAACCCCAAGGCAGAAAAATCACCGAAGCTGAGCCACTGGTGAAGCAGCAGCCGTGGGAAGCCGCGCATTTAGATGAGGAGCAGATGCGCAACAACCCACTCGTGATTCCGGTTCAGAGCCGGCCCGAGGTCATCCTGCGCTTCTCCGACGGGAAGACCCTTCTACTGGACGGCCTTCTCGACAAGGGCTCGTCGATTGCCGAGCATGCCGTCGTAGTGGACGCGCACCTGGGTGAGGGCAACGTGCTTCTGTTTGGGAATAACCCGATCTACCGCGGCGAGACCCTCGGCACTTACGCGCTAGTATTCAACGCAATCCTCAACTACCAGCACTTCGCGCACGAGTCGGTACCCGCACCTGCAGAGAAGAAGCCATAGTGGATCGCAGACACGCCCGCTGCGGCGCGCAACTCAATGGAGGGGCCGCCTTGATCGACGGTTCTTGTCTTTTATCGTTTGGGAGCAGCCCAAGGATTGGGAGGAGCGCACAGACTGCGTAGGCCAGACCGAGCGACCAATTGAGCCATGCTTTGCCAGGATGTCTGATCCAATAGAAGAGCAACGCCGACAGCAGCAGCGCCTGCGGAACAATCTCTAGATACCCACGCACCTGAAGGCCCAGTGGAACCGTCGTGTAGATAAAGCCCTCGAGCGACCCGGGAGGCGCGGCGAGCGTTCCCAGAATGCCCACCCCAATCAGCATCCATGAAATCAGGAGCCATCCGTTGCGCCGCTCGAACAAAATCTCGCGGAGCGGATACAGGACTGCTACAAACAGCACGCCACGCACGATCTGCAAGGCCGGCCCTAACATGACAAGTGGACTGGTCATCGGCCGCATCCCTGAATTGGGCTTGTTGATGAAATCCGCGTAATGTAAGAAGTGAAACGCCAGCGCTCCCCTTACGAAGTAGGTGAGTGTATGGCTAACAACTGTCTTCGCAGCCAACGTCAAGAAACGAGGTTGCGCGTTTCCATGGGTGGTTTTCTTTGCTTACCATCGTTATGGATCGAAATGCTGGAATGGAACGATTGCAATCACAAGTCAATGTGAGTTTCCTCACCGTAGCTCTATCGCCATTCGTCCCTTCCTTGGGCCCAAGTCACGTGAGGCATGGGATGAGCTTGAGAGATTTTGGGGTGGCAAAGGCAACACTCGCTGAGGTGGTCCCGACGCAGTAACCGTATTTGGCGAGGAGTCCCCACTACGCTCAAGACCCCCCCTGACTGGCGAACAGACGGCGCAAGCTTGTGACATGGCCTGTTTTCGACAGTCTACTCGGACTAGAATGGCGTGGCTTTATGTCGATGCACCTCTTCCATCACATCACCGTTTTCTCTCTTAACGAGCAGGAGAAGAGAGCCTTTCTTGAAGCTGGCGTCGAGTTCACCCGCGCCATGAAGACCTCGCAAGGAGAAACAGTTACGTTTGAGATAGGCGAGGATGATCCTCAGTACGAACGAGTGGCTGCTTTGTTGAAATCACTTGGAGCAGAACGCGTTCAAGATTTCTCAATGACGGTGCCAACCCTTCGAGAGTTCGTAAAGAAGATGGTGGCAGGCGGCGGCGAACGCTTAAAGCAAGAAGCCGCGATGCAGGCTCAATGGGAGCGCGGTAGAGAGGTGCTGCGGCAGTCTGTGGAATTGCTCAGATCGGGGAAAAGGGAGGAAGCACGGAAACTCTTAGACCCTGCCATAGCAGAGGCGATTCAGTTTAATCACAGTGGCTGGGCCCTGATTCTGTACCGTCATGCCGCCGTAATTTCAAGGTTAATGGGAGACCGTGAGCGCCAAATACATTACGAGGAACAGGCTCTCCCGTTGGCCCCGGATTACAGTTTTGCTGCTTACAACTTCGCTCAGTTGTTGTTGAGCGACGGCTAGCTAGTTCGCGCCGAACACTACGCAGCCGAGGCATATAGGCAGAGCATCCCACGGACGACAGGTGATGATCGCGACCTGATAGCGGCGATCCTTCGGCAGTGGCCGAACATTGCTCAAACCGTGTGACTTTCGAAAAATCGCCATAGCACGTGCGCCGTGGAAAGGCGCTGGACGACTGCGGGTGAAAGTCCCGCCCGGGAACTGGGTTCGCTCCACCCGGAAGCAATCAGAGCGGCGGTGGAGGAAACGAAGCCGTCGGAGCCTCTGGTGTAGAGGGTCACTTAGGTGACTTGGCGAGCATGTAGGCCGTAACGTGCAGTGAACGCTGAGCAGGCCTCGAAACGATTAACGCAGGAGCCAACCCGCCGTGTTATTGGGAGGGCCGCCGCTGATGGGACAGCACGAGCGAATCGAGTTCCATCGGACCTGCCGGGGTAATGGCGACGGCAAGCATGCAAAGTTGACCAGTAGCAACACGGGAAGCCCCAGCGGTGATCGCAGTTAGGATCAACCGGCAACTCGCGAGAGACAGGCTGGGCCGCATGGGGTGGCGGAGAGGCCCATATGAGCGATGAAACCGGGTAATGCTGGTCGAGCAAAGGGGCCTCAGTTGAAAGGAAACGCAGGAAGCCACGAAGACGGAGGGATTGGCGTGAGTCTATCAACCCCAGAAAGCGTTCAGAAGTTGCAGACGGCGTTGCACGATAAAGCGAAGGAATCGCCCAACTTCCGCTTCTATGCGCTGTACGACAAGGTGTACCGCAAGGACGTTCTGGCTTTCGCCTACCAATGCTGCAAAGCCAATGGCGGAGCGGCAGGAGTGGACAATCAGACGTTCGAGGACATCGAGACGTACGGAGTAGAGCGTTGGCTGGACGAACTGGCGCGAGAGCTGAAAAGCCGAACCTATCAACCACTTCCTGTGCGGCGAGTCTATATACCGAAGCCGGATGGGAAACAGCGACCGCTAGGAGTACCCGCTATCCGGGATCGGGCAGCGGAAATGGCAGCAGTTCTGGTTCTCGAACCTATATTCGAAGCCGACCTACAGCCGGAACAGTACGCCTATCGGAAAGACCGCAGCGCACTGGACGCAGTAAGACACGTCCATAAGCTGATCAACACTGGCCATGAAGAAATCGTAGATGCAGATCTCAGTTCCTACTTTGACACTCTTCCGCATTCCGAGCTTATGAAGTCGGTCGCTCGCCGAGTCGTAGACCGAAACATGCTCCATCTGATCAAGATGTGGCTGGAAGCTCCGGTCGAGGAAACGGATGAGCGAGGAAATAAGCGTCGAAGCACCCGAAATCGGGACGAAGGTCGGGGCAGTCCACAAGGCTCTCCCATCAGCCCGCTGCTGAGTAATCTGTACATGCGTCGGTTCGTGCTCGGTTGGAAGAAGTTGGGGCACGAGAAGCGTCTGAAAGCGTACATCGTTAACTATGCCGATGATCTTGTGATCTGTTGTCGGAACAGGGCCGAGGAGGCCTTAGTCACGATGCGGAACATGATGTCGAAGCTGAAGCTGACGGTGAACGACAGCAAGACGCGGGTCCGCCAGCTGCCGGAAGAAAAGTTCGACTTCCTAGGGTATACGTTCGGGCGATGTTACTCGCCGAAGACGGGACGGGCCCATTTGGGGGCAAAACCGTCAACGAAACGGGTGCAACGCATCTGCAAGGCGATCAGCCAGGAAACCGGACGGAACAAGACCCTGCTGGCCCAAGAAACAGTAATCACGACACTCAATCGCATGATGATTGGGTGGGCGAATTATTTCTGTTTAGGACCAGTCAGTAGTGCCTATCGAGCTGTCGAACGACATGCTCGCAAGCGGCTACGACAGTGGCTGTGCGCCAAGCACAAGATACGAGGGCAGGCAACCAAGCAGTTTCCCATTACTGCCCTGCATCAGGTGCTGGGCCTTGTCGAACTTACCACTCGGACAAGCAGCTTTCCGTGGGCGCAACCGTGACAACTTTCTCCGAGAGCTGGATGCGCGAAACGCGCCTGTCCAGTTCGATGAGCGGGAAGAGGAAACAGCGCTATGCCAAACCGGACTGAGGCGGCCAGGTGAAAATCTGACCAATCGCCACCGGGAGGCTAACGTCACTGCGCCTCTTCTCGACTCCACTCATCGTCGGGTCTTGCAAAGGAGTTGAGCGCTTTGGTTCCTCTGCAGCTCGGCGGCGCCGATCCCCTGCACAGCAAAACGCCCAGCCGCTTGGCTGGGCGAATCATGTTGATATTTTCTAGATGCGCGAACTTCAGCTTCTCTGTCCGCGTCCCTTGCTTTCATCGCTGGCGATCACGCCGTCCTTAATATGGATCACGCGATGCGCATACTCCGCGATGTCGCCTTCGTGCGTGACCAGAATGATCGTGTTCCCCTCGGCCTGCAGACGGTCAAACAGCGCCATGATTTCCACGCCGGTCTGCGAGTCCAGGTTGCCGGTCGGTTCGTCGGCCAGAATGATCGACGGTTTATTCACCAGCGCGCGCGCAATGGCGACGCGCTGTCTCTGGCCGCCGGAGAGTTCATTCGGTTTGTGACTCATGCGGGCTTCCATACCCACGGCCGCCAGTGACGCCTTCGCCCGCTCCATCCGCTCTTCCGTCGGAATACCGGCATAAATCAACGGCAGCTCCACATTGTGCAGGGCGGTGGCCCGGGCCAGCAGGTTGAAGGTCTGAAAGACGAATCCAATTTCCTTATTCCGGATCCGCGCCAGCTCATCATCGTCCAACTCGCTGACCAGTTGACTGTTCAACCAGTACTTTCCCTGCGAGGGCGTGTCGAGGCAGCCAATCAGATTCATCAACGTCGATTTGCCGGAACCCGACGGTCCCATGATGGCGACGTATTCATTGCGCTGAATGCGCAGATTGACGCCGCGCAAGGCATGGACCTGCTGCTCCGATCCCATGTCGTAGGTCTTCCAGAGATCCTCGGCCGCAATCATGCACGATTCGGGCGGTGCTAGGTTTGCGGTGTTGGGCATACTGATGACTTCTGCGGTTGCCATGTTTTTCTCCTGGTCCGATGCCACTGACCTCTCCGATCGTTTTGGCTTCAGTACGTTCTGTTGCAGGCTCCGTTTTCTGAGACGCCGTATTGCGAGACCACTACCGACTTTCCTTTTGGACGTACCAGTCCGGTTAAGGTTATGACTCTTCTTCCTTCTTCGGAACCGTGTTGTCGATCTTTACGCTGCTTCCTGGGCGCAGGGTACGCAAGACTTTGTAACTTCCCGTTATGACCTCGTCCCCTTCTTTCACCCCATCGAGCACTTCCATCTCCGTCGTCCCCGTAATTCCCGTGTTGACTGGGACGAACATTGCCTTCTTATTCCGGATGACGAATACCCCTTGTACGTCATCGTCCTTCTTCGTCTTCGATGCGGTTTCCTTCGCCGCGGGTGGCGCTGCGTGCACCGAACCCGGCGGATTATTCTGCTGGTCGATCTGGTCCTTGCCGCGCAACGTTAGCGCCTGAATCGGGATCGCCAGCGCATTGCCCCGGGTTGCCGTCGTGATCTTTGCCGTCGTCGAAAGTCCTGGCCGCAGAACCGTTGGCGGATCCATCAGGGTCACCACGACTTTGAAATCCTTGGCCTCTTCGCTGGCGGTCGTCTGTTGCGACGTAGAAACGCCGCTGGAGCGGACAATTGCGTTGTCCCCAATCTCAGACACCGTGCCATGAAAAATCTTCTTCGGAATCGCGTCGATCGTTACTTCCGCGGGCTGTCCCAAGTGCACATTCACGATGTCGGTCTCGTCCACCTTCACTTCTGCCGTAATCACCGACATGTCGGCAATTGTCATGAGCGTGCTGCCCAGTGCGTTCTGGATTCCGATGACCACCGACTCACCTTCCCGAACCGGCAGGTTTGTGACCACTCCGTCGTAAGGCGCGCTGTAGGTGGTCTTCTGCAACACATCGCTCACGCGCGTCAAATTGGCGCGTGCCTGCGAGGTATGTTTGCTTGCGGAATCGTTCTGCGCCTTGGCCTGAGCAACTCGCGCCTGGGCCTGCACCAGCCCCGCATCCGCCGTGGCCCATGCATTCCTGCGGCTGTCGAAATCCGACTTGGCAATCAAGCCGCCCTGAAATAAATTCTGGGCCCGGTCCCAGTCCAACTTGTTGCGGTCATAATCCGCCTGCGCGCGTACCAGGTCCGCTTGCGCCGTTTTCAGTGCAGCCTCAGCTGCCACGGCGTCCGTTTCCGCCGCCTGCACCGACGCTTGACCGGCGCTGACGTCGGCCGAAGACTGCACGTTCTCCAGTTGCGCGAGCAATTGACCCTTCTTGACCTGATCCCCTTCCTTTACGTACAGGTGGGTGATCTTTCCGTAAGCGTTAGCGCCGATGTTGACGTAGGTCTTCGGCTTGATCTCGCCCGAAGCACTCACTACCGTGGCCAGATCCTGCCGTTGCACCTTCCCGGTCTGTACCGTCACCACATTCTTGCTGCTCTGATGAACGGTAAAGCCGACGATGATTGCGAGCACAATCGCAATCCCGACGCCAATGGCAACTTTTTTCCAAGCTTTCATAGTTCCCGTCACCGTCCGGGTGATTTATCTACTACAGAGCCAAATGAAATATCGTTATTTTTGAGCGAATAGCCCCTTTGCCCCGCTGAGAGTGACGGACACACACCATCTGTTACGATCCTGCTGCCGAGAAAGTTCCCGATCAGGAATGAAGAAGTGGCCGAGACCCATTACGCGTGGCGAGTGATAGTGACTGCCCCGGAACGGTCTATTATATATAGCCAGCCCCCAGGTTGACAGTTATAGATTTAGGGTACCCTCGGGGCAACTCCGCACCACCCTCCCGGCTTCTTAAATAGACGGTTGCGGTTCCTTTAGTCGGTTCTCCGGGCACGACTTAACCTTGCTTTCACATGACAGACAGGCCTAAAATGAGAAGACGGTCGTCTTGGCAGGAGTCCCTCTCATGTTCCGGGTTTCTTCGTATCAAACTGTAATTCGTGTTCTGCTCGCATTTTTCGGTCTGTTGGTTTGCGGTGCTCTTGCCCAGGACCAACCAGACCAGAAATCGTCGGATAAGCCTGCTCAGGATACTGCTGCGACTGCCCAAGATACTGCTGGCGCAGCCCAGGCCCAGCCCACGGATGCAGTCGATCCTCTCAAACGCCCCGCTAACGACAAGCAACGCAAGAAGAATCAGAAGGCCCTCAAGCAGGAATTGAGCAAGCCCTACAAGAAGTGGCTCGACGAAGACGTCGTTTACATCATCACCGACGAAGAGCGCGCCGCCTTCCGGCAACTCTCCAACGACGAAGAACGCGACAACTTTATCGAAGCCTTCTGGCAGCGCCGCGATCCTACCCCGGACACCGAGGAAAACGAATACAAAGAAGAGCACTACCAGCGCATTGCTTATGCCAATGAGCATTTCGCCGCAGGCGTGCCCGGCTGGCGCACCGATCGCGGCCGCATGTACATCGTCTTCGGCAAGCCTGATGAAATCGAATCCCATCCTTCGGGTGGAAGTTATGAGCGTCCAATGGAAGAAGGTGGCGGCGAGACCTCGACCTTCCCGTTTGAAGATTGGCGCTATCGCTACATCGACGGCATCGGTCAGGAAGTCATTATCGAATTCGTCGACACTTGCATGTGCGGCGAGTACCACATGACTCTAGACCGCTCCGAAAAAGACGCCCTGCTGATGACCCCCAATGCTGGCCTGACGCTCTATGAGTCGATGGGAATGGCCAGCAAAGCGTCGCGCTTTACCGGAAACGGCATCGAGCGCCTCGGCTTGGGTCCCGACAGTGCCTCGCAACAGACCAAGCAATTTGACCGTTTGGAGCAGTTCGCCAAGTTGCAGGCGGCCCCGAAGATCAAATTCACCGATCTGGAAGAAGCCGTTAATTCGAAGGTCATCCTCAACCCGATGCCTTTCGATGTGCGTACCGATTTCGTGAAGGTCACCAGTGACACCGTGCTGGTCCCAATCACGATCCAGATGCGCAATCGCGACATCACTTTCGTCAACAAAGATGGTATTCAGCGTGGCACCGTCAACATTTTCGCGCGGCTGTCCACGCTGACTGGCAAGATCGTCCAGACCTTCGAAGACACTGTGCAAGTCGACGTTCCTGCTGAACTGCTGCCTCGCACGGCGGAGAATGCTTCGGTCTACTGGAAGGCTCTGCCTCTTCGGGCCGGCCGCTATAAGCTGAACATCGCCGTCAAAGACGTCAATGGCGACCGCAAGGGCGTATGGAGTCGCAGCGTGGTGGTCCCGGAGTTCTCCGACGACAAACTGGCCACTTCCACTTTAATTGTTGCGGATGACATGGAAGCCGTCCCTACCAAGGCGATCGGCACCGGCATGTTCGTGATCGGCACTATGAAGGTCCGGCCCCGCGTGGCTCCGGCCGACGGCAAACCGGCCCTGTTCAAGAAAGACAAAGATCCGAAGCTCAACTTCTGGATGCAGGTCTATAATCTCGGCGTGGACGAGAAGACGCACAAGCCTTCCGCCACTTTTGAATACAACATCACCAATCTGGCAACGAATAAACAGGTGATTCAGAAGACCGAGACCACCGATACCATGGGCAATATCGGTGATCAGGTGACGCTGCAGAAATCGATTGTGGCCGCGAATCTGCAACCCGGTACTTACAAGATTCAGATCAAGGTCAACGACAATATCTCGAAGCAGACCATTGATCCGTCGGCGGTTTTTGCAGTACAGTAACTTTAGAGTAACTCCCTGCATTTCCCCCCCAGGGGGTGGGGCGAAGTGACACTGCGCAAGCTCGGAACCTGGGCGATCCTGGTTGGATTGTCGCTTCCTGTTTGGGCCGCAGAGCGGCCGGGAGCGATCTCGGGATACGTTCGCAATATTTCAGGATCTCCGCAGATGGGCGCCGTGGTGCAGATTCTTGGCGTCGCCAATCGCACCCTCACCGTTTTCACCGACGAAGCCGGATACTATACCGCCTCGGGTTTAATCCCTGGTTTGTACACGCTTAAGGTCACGGCTCCTTCTTTCCTGCCTGCATTGCGTGAGAAAGTAGGCCTCCGGCCCGGTGCCACTCTTAATGTCAACATCACTCTGAGCACGCTGCTGGGCGTCATGCAACTCGGCCCGGTTCGCGCTCTTCCCGCCGACGATGACTGGAAGTGGACTCTACGCTCGGTGGCGAACCGTCCCATCCTTCGCGTATTTGACGATCCGGCATTACCCGCTGAAAAACAAAGCCACGAAATAACCGGCAGTCTCTCCTTCCTCGCAGGTTCTCCCGCAGGTGGCTACGGTACCGGATCCGATATGAGCACCGGCTTCACCCTCGAGCGCTCGATCTTTTCCGACGGACATCTCGCCGTCGCCGGCAACGTCGGTTACGGCAGCAGCCTTCCCGCGGCCGTCGTCCGCACCAGCTATTCCCGTCGCCTCATGAATGGATCTGAGCCGACCATGGCTCTCACCGTTCGCCGCTTTGCGGCGTCCGATCCCAACCTGCACAATGCTGCGTTGCAGGCTCTGGCTCTCTCGGCATCCGATGATTTTGCCGTTGGCGACATCCTCGAATTCAAGTTCGGCAGTGAACTGCAGACCATCCAGTTCCTGGGCCATGTGACGGCTTTCCGCCCCTACGGTTCCGCCGATCTTCACCTTTCCCCCGACACGGTCGTCGAGTACGACTACACAACTTCTCGTCCTGATCTGCGTACCGAAAAGGGTTTCGATTCCGCTCCAGCCGATTTGAGCGAATCGAATCCGCGAGTCAGTTTGCTCGCTTTCGCTCCAAAGATGGAGCGCGCTCACCACCAGGAAGTCAGCGTTTCACATCGTGCCGGCAAGAACAATGTCCAGCTCGCCGTATTCTCTGATCGGGTGGTCAATCCCGCACTTACCGGCACCGGCCAAACCACCACTGCTGGCGGATTCCTGCTGCCCGACATTTCTTCTGGAACCTTCAGCTACGCCGGCAAGACGTTCGATACCAACGGCCTCCGGGTCGTCCTTCAGCGCAAGTTCTCCAACGACCTGACCGCGACTCTGGACTACGCCTACGGTGGCGTTCTCGATCTCTCGCGGTCCGACGTCGCCCTGCAAAACGCCATCCCATACATGACCACGCAACGCCGTCATGCCGTGGCTGCCAAATTAGGCGGAACCGTAGCTCGCACGCACACGAATTGGATCGCGTCCTATCGCTGGGTTAACGGATCAGCCCTTACTCCGGTCGACATGTTCAACGCCTCGCCCGGCCAGAGCGATCCCTTCCTTAATTTCTTCGTCCGCCAGCAGATCCCCGCCATGGGTGGACACATGGAAGCGATCATTGACCTCCGCAACCTGCTGGCCCAAGGCTACGTCCCGGTTCTAGGCCAGGACGGCCAGACGGTCTATTTGGTCCAATCCGCCCGCTCCGTCCGCGGCGGCGTAGCCTTCACGTTCTAAAGCAGCTGTCAGCCGTCAGAACTCAGCCGTCAGCCAAGTCGCAGGACCCTCGATATTTCCAAGCGGGCGTCATCCTGAGCAGGGCCGCCTTTCAGGCGAAGCGAAGAGCCTGCCCTGAGCGACGCCGAAGGGATCGCGCGCGGAGCCTGATAGATGCCCTATCAGGAGCCGCCAAAACTGAGAATCGAGTACCGAGTACTGACCCGTACCTCATTTATAAAATCTATCGCACCTATCCATAACTACATGGTTGACTCTAACGATCGCCTTTCGATAATGTTTCTGCAGACTGGTTTTGCGGAATGGGGCAACGCAACTTCTTAGTATGCAAGGAATTGCAAGCTTCCGAGGGGTTGCACCCATGTCGTTAGACGCACCCGCAAAGCTCCAACACCTCCCCAAAAATTGATCCGTTTCAAGGAGATTACATGAGAGCGCGCATCTTCCTGGTGTTCCTTCTTCTGGCTGCAGTCAGCCTGTCGGCACAGACCTTCCGCGGCACCATCCTGGGGACCGTGACCGACCCCTCTGGCGCAGTGATCGCCGCGGCCAAGGTAACGGTGAAGAACACCGGAACCGGACTAGAGCGCACCACCGAAACCAGCGTCGACGGCAGCTACTCCCTGCCAGAACTCCCCATCGGCGCCTACACGGTGACCGTCACCCAGGCTGGGTTCCAGACCTTCATTGCGACCGGCGTGACCGTCGACGTGGCCACGGAGCGCCGCGTCGATGCATCCTTGAAGACCGGTGAGGTGTCGACCAAGGTTGAAGTCGCAGGCGATCTCCTGCCCCAGGTCGAGACGACCTCCGCAGAACTTGGCGGAACCCTGACTGCCGATACGATTGAGAACCTTCCCGTCAACGGCCGCGACTACACGAAGCTCGTTTACCTGAATCCTGGCGTTGCTGGATCTCCCGACCAGATTTCTGACTCTCCCGGCTCGTACGGAACGTTCTCAATGAACGGTTCTCGTGGCCGCTCGAACAACTTCCTGCTCGACGGCACCGACATGAATGATGGCTATCGCAATGATCCGGCCATCAACGAAGCTGGCGTATTCGGCGATCCTGCTACCATCCTCCCGCTCGACGCCGTCGCTGAGTTACGCGTTCTCTCTAATTACGAAGCGGAGTACGGCCGCAACAGTGGCGCCGTTATCAACATTGTGACCAAGAGCGGCACCAACGCCATACACGGCTCTGTGCTGGAATATTTCCGCAGCGGCAAGATGGGAGCCCGCAACTATTTCAACTTTGCTCCCGATGCTAAGAACCCATTCAATAACAATCAATTCGGCGGCGCCCTGGGTGGTGCCATCGTGAAGGACAAAACTTTTTTCTACGCGGATTATGAAGGCCAGCGCGAAAATGGAGCGCAAGCTGGCAACACTTGCGTACCGGACCCGGCCGAGATCGCGTTTGATATCACTGCCAACGGCCCCGCCAATGCGGTCACGGGCGCCCTCCTCGCCCGCAATCCTTGGCCGACCCCCAACATCGCCAGCGCCGCGCCTCAGCCTGGTCAGATTCTTGGAAACGGACCTGGCGCCGCTGGATTCGACACAGGTTGCCCGAACGGCAACAATCTCTCAAGCTCAACCTCCTTCTTCAATCGGGTAGACAGCTTCATCGGCAAAATCGACCAAAACTTCAATACCAATAATATGTTGACCGGTCGCTACTACTTCGGCGACAGCAATCAGAGTTTCCCCTTCGCGCAATTGGCTGGCGGTCTTCTTCCCGGATTCAATACCGTCACGCCGACTCGGGTCCAATTGATCGCTCTTTCCTACGTGAAGGTGATCAACTCCGCTCAAGTCAATGAGGTGCGCTTGGGATGGAACCGTTTTGCAGAAGGCTTCTTTCCGCAGGACAAGAGCTTCATTCCCAGTTCGATCGGATTGGAGACGGGCACCAGCGCTTACGACGGCGGCCTTCCGGCAACCACCGTTGCCGGCTTCTCGCAGATTGGCGCGACCAATTCCGTTCCTCGCAATCGCGTCGATACGAACTGGCATTTTGTCGACAACTATTCCTGGAAATCCGGAAAGCATGACGTGAAATTCGGCTACGAGTTTCGCCGCACCACCATCAACCACGTCATCGATCACGCCTTCCGGGGCACCCTTGACTTTGCCGGCCTGTCCGATTTCCTGAACGGCCTGCCCGACGACGGCAGCCAGGTTGCTGGAAATTCCCATCGCCATACTTACCAAAACAGTGACGGGCTCTTTATTCAAGACAGCTTCCGCACCACCTCGCGGCTGACCCTTAACTACGGTGTGCGCTGGGATTACTTCGGAGTGACTGGGGAAAAGAACGGCCTCATGTACACGTTCAATCCCGCGAATGGCGGGAGCAACGATCAAACCAACCAGCTGTATGACAAGGACCTTAACAACTTCGCGCCCCGCATTGCATTCGCCTATGACGTAACCGGAAAAGGCAAGACCGTGATTCGCGGCGGATGGGGACTCTTCTATGATGCATTCTCTCAAGATATGTTTCTTGGCCACCTGCCCTGGAATTGCATCTTCTGTCCCGGCCCGGCCTATCCTGGCTTAGGCCCGCAAGCATTGGTCACCGGAAGCGTTACCGGTGGCGTTTTGACGCCAGGCACGCCGGTCTACTCGGGATACGGTCCGGAAGGAGATTTCTTCGCCGTCGATCCGAAAATGCGCACTCCTTATATCCAGAACTTCAACCTTAACTTCCAGCAACAGTTAGGCAGCAAGTCGGTGCTGCAGGTTGGATATGTCGGCGCTAAAGGAACGAAGCTCTTCCAGTTCAAGGATATTAATCAGCCCAGCCAGGCGCAGATCACCGCCGCCGATCTGGCGTGTGTTCCCGATCAGGCAGATGGAGCCTATTGCCCTTCAGGGTACGGCGTTCCTCGCACCTTCGCTCCAAACTTCTTCTACCTTAATCAGGAGCAGTCTTCCGCGAACTCCATTTACAACGCGCTGCAGGTTAGCCTGCGTACCAGCGGCTGGCACGGGCTGACCTCGCAAGTCAACTTCGTCTGGTCGCATTCCATCGACACGGCCAGCGATCTCGAGGACTTTGAGCCGAACCAGGCGCAGCCGCAGGACAGCACCAATCCGGGTGCCGATCGCGGGAACTCCAGCTTCGATATTCGCCGACGCTTTACCTGGAACTTCACCTACCAATTCCCCAAGATGGGCGGAGCTTCGTCGAAACTGAAGAATGGCTGGGGCCTCGATGGAGTACTCAACCTGCAGGACGGACAACCTTGGCATCTGAATTATGAATTCCAAGGGGACTATTCAGGAGCAGGCGAAGGATTTGACCGGCCCGATCAGTTATCGGCCCGATGCAGTATTCGAACAATCCGTCGCAGTTCTTGATCTGTCCCCGTTTGCCGCACCCTGCACTTGGGGAAACCCCCAGGGGAACGACGGCACTTCGGACGAAACCAACTGCGTGCCTGGGTACCCGCCATTTTGGCAACCTGCGGACGCAACTCTTTGCAGGGACCCGCTTTAAGAGTTCAACTTCTCCGTCTTCAAAGACACGCGATCTCCGAGCATGTGATCTTGCAGCTTCGCGCCGAGTTCTTCAACCTCTTCAACCATCCCAACTTCTCCAGTCCGCTGTTGCCGAATTTCATCGGCAATATCGGATCGCCCGACGCAGCCGACTGGCCAGCACAGCGGCTACTATGCGCTCACCGCTACCGGCGACGTAGGCATCGGCAACCCGTTCCTGGGTGGCGGCGGTCCGCGCGGCATGCAGTTCGCCGCGAAGATCAAGTTCTAGCCAGTTCATGTTCTCAGCCCCTGCCTTGGCAGGGGCTTTTTTGTGCACCAACCTTGGTAATGCAATCTCGTGAAAGGCCAACGAGGAAACGCAAAAGTTGGAAAGGGACCTTCTGGTTAGGTTCGCTCTGTGTTTCAGCAAAGGTTTTTCTTGATGGGAGCAATCCCAGGAAGGGCGCGGCTTCAGCCGCACCACAAGGAGCCGTAGAGATCACAATCCAGAACCCCACCGTTTTCTGTCGATAGCCAACGCTTCCCGAATACCTAGGAGTTGGCCCGACTAGGCGGTTGGAGGTACTCTGAGTTATGGAGCGAGCGATACCGATTCTTCCAGTCGAAGACTTGGCAACTGCAAAGGCGTTCTACGTCAATGCGCTAGGCTTTCGCGTGACGTTCGAGACATCCGAGGATGGTCGGTCGGGGCTACTCGGCATCGAGCGTGGAACAATTCAGATGACCCTCGATTGTCCGATGCAGGGCCACGGCCGAAACGCCTGCGTAGCGTTACAAGTGGACGACGCCGACGCCTACTACCGTGAGTGGCACGCGAAGGTCGACGTACTGCGAGCGCCGAAAGACGAGGAGTGGGGCGCGCGAACGTTCGACCTGCTCGACCCATCGGGAAACACAATCTTTGTCATGGGGCCGTTCAGTTCGGCAGAGCAAGCCTAATTAGAGTAAGCTTCGACGCTAAATGCCAGACCAAGCCCGGAGAATCGTCCGTCAGGGCCGGGGATCATGGGAGGCGCGAACCCGCACTGGAGTGCTGACTGGTGAATCTAGAGGGAGTACGGTGAACGACAGTTCGCACCGGTCTTACCCCGAGCTCCCTATTCAGTCCCCAGTTTCGACAGAGTCGTCTTTTCCCCGTTTGAAAAATGAGATGGCTGCGGACGATACCCATTCCGGGTTCGCACCTTATATTTCTTCAGCTCTTCTCCCACCAGCTTCACCGTTATCGCGCGCCACCCGGTGTTGCTGTTCGGGCTTGCGGGTAATAACTCAACGAATAAAGATGGGCCAGGTCGTCGCGGATCGATGCGAACGCTTTATGTTCGTCTCTCCAATCCTTGGCGAAATAAGCCTTCCCGCCTGTTGCGGCGGTCATGCGGTCAAAAACCGCCGTCGAGACGGGTTCGATCTTCGCCTTTCGCGTGCTGATCATGTAGATCGAGATGCCGGCTGACTGCGCGAATTCGGCTACGTCCTCCGGTGGCACCACGCTGGAGTTATCGGGGCCGTTCGAGAATACCACTACTACTTTTCTTCCCGTATTTTGGGCGGCATCTTTCAGCGTGAGTAATAGGCGCGTTATAAAGCGCTGCTTCATCTCCGGCCACACGTCGATCGGACCGCGCGTAAAACCTGTGGCCGGTCCGACGTAAGCGTCGCGCCGATCGCGACAAATCCCGGCTGTACGAGTAGAACGCAATCTTGTCGGCGTCTCCCAGCGAGCGAACAAATTCAGTAATCGCATCTTGAGCAAAAACGAAGCCCCGGTACATGTAATTGCTGGTATCAAACAGCACGAATACATTGGCACCGGCCACCAGCGAAGCAAGATCGGCGGAGTGCGCCAGCCGCTTACCGGAACCTTTTACCGGGTCGCCTGCGACGCCCGATAAGTCGCTTGGAGCCGACGCCCGCAGGCCGCGGTGTGCGGCTCGTCGCCCTCGGCGAAAGTGGCCATTTTCTCCACAATGCCATCTTCCGTGATGGATGAAATCCTGCGGGCGCAGTCCTGTAATGTAGTTGCCCTTTTTGTCCGTGACCGCTACATTCAGCTGCACCATGTTCACGACGACCTGAAAATTTGGGCCTCCTTCCTGCGCCTCGATACCTGTCTTCGACGCACGACATCGCCACGACCACCACCAAGATGAACGGAAATATTTTTTTCCCCATAGTTTCAGAATTCCTTACTCTGCCACCACTACCTTAACGCGTGCAGGATTCGGCCCGTCTGATCGAACGTATCTCAACGTTGAACGGCGCTGTATCCTCGGTGGCGAATCCAACTTACCCTCCCGAAATTCTGCCCCCGCTTCGTGCATTGCCCGCAACAGCGCTTGCCAGTCTTCAAAATCCGTGGCAAAGATCCTCTCCACCATCATGCCGCGTCAGCTCCGGCACGAATTGGTTCAACATGACCGGAGAATATCCCACTCTCATCCGCCAGCCTTGCCCAATACAAATTCCCGGAGTCCCACGTCTCCGCCAGTAATCGGCTGGAATATCCTGCAAACGGCGGCATCGGCGCCACATTCAGCAATTCCAGGCCATAGTTCTGCGCCATGTGGGGATGCGGCGTTCCAAAATCGTGCGACAATCGCTTCCAACTCACTTGATCGGGATGCTGCCGGCACAGCGTTTGCAGTTCCACATCGCGCTGCCCCACACTCCCGGCTCGTCGGGATACTTCCTCAGAAACTCCTCCGCCAGGTAGAAGGTGTCCGCGGGCATGATCTGCGGAAGAATTGCTGCCACCCGATCGGCCAGCATGGCTTGCTCGACTTGCCTCGAGCGCTGCGGCAGCCAGCGATCCGCCAGAACGCCCAGTACCTTACTTCGTAACGCCTCATCCTTCTCTGACGCTAGCAGAAGTTCTTCCCCGGTCCGCTGGTAGAGAGCGATCGCATGCAACTCCAGCGGGCTCACGTCCCACCATCGCGGCACAATGGCCGACGTGAACAGTTCCGGAGTCAATTCCTGCCAGACCAAGGCTTGAACGCTGCTTGGCGAAATGAAATCTTGTTCGAGCTCCGCCAAGGCATACGGAAGATCGGCAAGGGAGCCTACAAAATGAGCGCCTCCGCCCGCTGGAGAACCTTGCCCGAAGAGCTCTGGCGCCTGCCACGGCGTCTTCAAGCCCTCAAGCGTGTCTCCCGCGAAATCGTGTGAGCGAACAAACAGGGGGTTGTTGTGCAGCGCCTGGGCGCCGGGTGGTTCGTAGTACGCGTAGTTCAAACCAACCAGTGTGTCTCGCAGAAACGACGCCAGCTGACCGCGTGCTTCTTCGATCTGCGCCTTCGAAGCCGTCGACGACTTCAGAAGTTTTGGTAAGTCGGTTTGCATCTGCGTGTCGGTGTGATGGTTGTTATAAATTCCAGATGCCCATCCCGATCTCTCGCTGTTCGTGAAGATGGGCCGGGCATCTGAAATTCCCGCGTCTGACCCGCTAGAAGAATCATGTACTCTGGCAGCTGTTTCCCACGTGCTTTATCGGCCAGAGCGTCGCCGATGGTCATTAGGGTATCGAGCGATACGAGCCGTTGGTCGTCCAGTACCGAGCGAATCCGCGCGGAAATCTCCCGGTGCATCTGCTTCCCCTCTGGAGTGTTTTGCCGAGGCCCTGCCAGCAAGTCGATGATCTCGTCTTGCGAGCCTTTCGGGTTGCCGGTCGAGAAACGGAAAAGCTCTGACAGAGAGCTTCGACCCGCGTCATACAACTGCGCGGCTGTTCGAATCGTGGCATACGGCCTTATCATCGCCTGCCACGACTCGTTGATGTTCGTTTCCGAAATCTCTCCCTGGCGCGCCAGGATCTGCCAAATCCCCACGCTGGCCTGAAAAGTTCCGAAGGCGTTCCCACGCACCGCTCCTGGCATGCTCTTCAGGCCTTGCGCTACTTGCAAAAATAGCGCAATGGATTCATCGCTGAGTTCCGGGAACTCTGAGAAAATCCGGTACTGGTCGCTGTATTCCTCGAACTTTTGCGCCAGCAATTGAACCGTTGTCGGGGCCAGTCGATGTTCCGGAGAACGCCGGCTATCGAGTTCACTGATCGCCAGGTAGATTTGCAGCGCCCCATTCTCGCTGGACCCGCGCGACAGCGCGAACATGATCTGTACCAGCTGGTCCGAACTGGAAATATTTGTCTTCCACTTCCGCGCCAGCTTCGTGTTGTGCCCCGCGAGAAAAAGGTCTTTCCACACTTCGATATTTCCCGGCGTGAGTGGCTCGCCGTTGCTTTCCAATTGCAACCGCGTTGCCAGCAGCAACAGTGTCGGAGCAGGTCTGAAAGTGCCCCTGGTGGCCGCCACCGTTGGATCCGGCGCGCGCAGCCCCTCGTAAAACGGACGCAGTCGCCGCGCGTTCACAAAGTACGCTTGCTGTCTCGCATTCACCCGCGACAGCACATCAAAGTAGGCCATCAGCCAGCCTTTATCCTTGGCCAGCAGCTTCGAAACGAAAGCGGCAGGGGACCCGGGATTCGCGCCCACCAATTCCTTCCATGCTGCTTCTGCCGGAGCGCCTCCCGGCACTTGGACTCGACCATCCCGAATGCACAGGCCTCTCCCGTAGAAATCAAGCACCGCCGCATAAGGCAGCAGTTTTCCCAGCCCGATCGAATCCCGCATCGACTCGCTGGTTTCGTGATCGATCCTCGACATCGCCCAATACAAGCGCGCCAGCAGTGGATCATTCAAAAGCGTATCCAGCAAGTCCCGGCTGTTTTCCTTGAAGTTTTTTGTGCTTGCCTTGGTCCAATCGCTCTCGTTGAAGAGCACTGGCGCGGGCGTCGAGGTATACGCGTATTC
This sequence comes from uncultured Acidobacteriaceae bacterium, assembly GCA_963722365.1. Lineage (GTDB taxonomy): Bacteria > Acidobacteriota > Terriglobia > Terriglobales > Acidobacteriaceae > Sulfotelmatobacter. The sequence continues at coordinate 209,520 of CAVRLM010000005.1, read as the reverse complement.
GAACGGCTTTCCCCCTTGCAGCGTTTGCTCCAGTTCAGCCATGGGGAACCCGGAATCAATCGCCAGGAAAGCCCTCTCCGCATCCTCTGTCTGCAACGACAATTCCGGATCGCCACACTTACCCTTGGTTCGATAACCGAGGATTAGCAGCAGAGGCCTCGCGTCGTCACAATTCGAGACCCGAATCACCGTCCCGCTGTGGCCGGCCAATTCCGCCAGTTCCCTGGCCTGCACCACGTATCGCCTCAACAGCACGAGGAATTCTGTCGGCCGGGAAGTGCCCTGGAAACCCTCGGTAAACACATTCCGGCTCAGCAGCGGTAGCACTTCTTCGGCGGAGACCTTTTGACTGATTCCCGCCAGACGCAGAAATGGCTTCAGTGGTCCCGGGATCACGAATTGCGGCGAAACCGCAAGCGGTTCGCCTTGCGTTGCAGCAGTATTCGCAGCAGCGGGAAGCTTTCCCTCCGTGGCCTGCGGCATTCCCGCATCACGCGCAAACAAGCCACAGCTCAAGAGGGAAAACGCAATCAAGGCGGACAGGCGAACGAATGATTTCACGGCTGGACCCCTCGCGGAGCCGACGGGACCGAATCTCACCTGCTGTCTGTTGCGGAAGGCAGGGGGTGTCTTCCATTCGCGATCAAAAATGCCCCAGATTTAGGCTTGGTGAGAACCGAGCCCTGCTCCAATTTCAATGTCGGCCAAAATACCTCATATCGGGCCACTATCCAAGCTGTTTTTTCAGGATTTTTTTAGACGCCAATTTTGACCCACACTCAAAGGCGGGTTGCCGCACAGTTTGTAGCACCTTGGGCCCGAGGGGTTGGCGCCATTTGCCTTCATTCTCGCACTCACTTTTTCGGCTCTTCCTGCTCCATTTGCTTCAGCTTCTGTTCCATCATCATCTTCTGCTGCTGCTTGGTTAGCTTGGGAAACAGGAACGCGATCTGCAGACGCATGCCCCACGGCGACGTCCCGGAGGGATACACCGCATTGCCATAAAATGCCGCGCTGATGTTCACCGGCTGAAACCCGAGTTTCATCACTCTTCCCACTCCGCCGCCGAATGGGACTGTCCACACATTGCCCGAACTCGCGTTCCAGTTGGCGGTCAGAATTGGCGATATCGTTAAGTACCAGCCTTTATTTAGGTTGTAGTTCACGAAGTACTGCAGCAACATTTGGTTCACGTCCGGACGACTGCCCGATCCCGCGATCGACCACACATTATTCACCAGGGCGCCCAGCGTCCATTTCCCCGGCTGCGCGAGCGCCACCACTGAAGGTCCCATGCTGAACTTGCCTTGGCCCAGGATCTGGTTTGTGGCCGTCGGAATCGCGAATGCCGGCCCCACCCCCCAGATCAATTTGCCGGGCTTGGCGGGCGACAGAAAGAACGTTGGATTCATATCCCCAAAACCGTACTCCCCGCCCGTCGGCTGATCAGGATACGGCTGCCAGATGATGGGCTGAATGATCCGCGTAATCAGCATCCAGTTCTTACTGATCTTGGCGGGAATCACCGGCTGGATGTTCAGCACATCCTGCGTGCGGTCATAAGGTCCAACCCCAAAGTTGCTGTTGTTCTGAATGGGAACACTGATTAGGCTCGCCACCGGGTTCTGCACGGCCTTTTGCAAATCGCTCGTCGTGGTTGATGCCGCCGCCGTCTCCTCCGTACCCACCTGCGTTCCTCGCGCGTCGATCGGTGTATCCTGCGCAACCAACTCGGTCACATACATCGGTCCAGCCAGGAGGGCACATCCAAGTGCGCCCAGCATTTTCTTTCGTTTCATATTTCTTTCCTTTTCGAATTCAGCCTTTTCACCTGTGGCAAGCGTCTAGTGCATCTGAATCTCTCTATTTGGTCGACTGTCAATTTCACCAGTGGGAGAGAAGCATGATCGTCGGATCGGAGTAACAGAGCTCGACAGGTGCCTCATTGTTGCGGTGTCTGTTGCAGCAAGAGTGCGGAGTTTCGACAGCGCCGAGATCCGCTCGCAGTGGGCGTCTACTGGCTCACGATCTTGGAGAACAGCAGACACCCAACCGCAAGTAGGAGGGCAACAAAGACCACGATGCGAGTGACAATCATTTGACGCACAGAAAATCCGCTCCTAGATCTCAAATCGTTCGGTGTGAACCAGCTCCGCTGGCACTCCAATTGTCGGCAGCACTTGTTCCATTGAATCCATAAGAATAGCTGGGCCACAGACGAAGTACTGAAACCGCTTGTACTGGCGTGGCAAATGTCTTAGCAGCATCTCTGCGTTAATGTGCCCTTTTTCCCCGGCCCAGCCATCGTGTGGCTCTTGCAACACGAAGACTACTTTCAAGTTCATCCTTATTTTGAGCTGTTCTAACTCTTCCCGGAAGGTAACGTCCTGGTAGTCTTGGCTTCCGTAAAAAAGAACAACAGGGCGGTTATCCTCCCGCATGGCCATCGTCTCGCACATCGATCGCAGCGGCGTAATTCCTACGCCACCGCCGATGAGTACATAGCCGGGCCCTTGTTCGCGGTCAGACGAGAACACTCCGTAGGGACCATCGATCCAGACGCGCGTTCCAACCTCCACGGCAGGCACGGCCTTTCCCGACCAGTCTCCCAGCGCTTTGATCGTGAATGCCACAGAGCCGTCCCGCTCTTTCTCCGCCGAGGACGAAATGGAAATAGGATGCTGCTCGATGTGAAACGGCGTCTTGCCTAGGTTGAGCCATGCAAACTGGCCCGGCTCGAAATCGAAACCGTCGTGCCCTACAGGGCGCAGAATCAATGTATGCGCGTTCCCCTGTTCTGGGATCTTCTCGCTAACTTCCCACGGCCTGTGCCACATGGCGATTGGCCCGAGAACGCGATATCGAAGCGTGATTGCCAGAATCATCACGACATAAGCGCCCCACAAACACTCCATAGCGACTGAGTGAGAATAGTGGCCAACTGCCAGTACGTGGATCAGGGCGCACGACACGACGACCAAAGCGACTCCCCGGTGCATCAATTGCCACGATTCGTACGAGATCTTCAAATGTCTGCGAGCAACGGTGATTGCGACCAACAGAAAGAGCCCCCAGAAGGCGATGACTCCCCACCGCCACATCCACAGCATCGCCCCCGAGAAGGGGCTGAGCATCGTCCACGGATATCCGTTGAGGAACAGGAAGATCGGATGAGCGAGTATGAATCCTGTCGCGACATACCCAATCTGCCGGTGGAAGTGCTGCAGGGCATCCTGCCCGAAAGCTCCGGCCAGCAACTGCACTCGCGCAACCAGGGCGAACTCGAAGGTGATGATCGCCAGTCCCACGTATCCACACGCAACCGAGAATTCCAAGCTTAACGCCCGCTGTCCTCCAGGCTGCCGCGCGATTGCGCCGATGACCAGCGGCAACAAAACAAGAAACAGGTAAAAGCCAAACCAGAATGCTGCTCGAACGCTGTGCTTCATACTAGAAAATTCCGGCAGCGCCTCCTGGTTAGCCGGACAGGCGCCTTATTTGAGCCTCATGCCATCTGCACCACCGGTCGTCCGTTACTTGGCGGTCGTAGCGACAGTTTGTTTCGTAGGTTGCTCCGTCTTTGCAGCCATTTGCTCGGGATGCCCTTGAACCAATTGGTATCCAGTGTTGCCGTTTCCTGGAAAGACCTGGGATAACGCCAGTACATTCTTGTACTTGTTGAAGACGAGTTGACTGCCGCCCTGGGCCGAGTTTGGCGTAGCCGAATCGACGTCTACCATGACAGCCGGCCGGCCACTCGTACTCGCAATCTCGACAACAGATTGACCTGCCCCCTCAACCGGTCTGATGACGTAACTGCCTGGCTCTAGCGTGGTGTTCGCAACCGTAAACGGCTGCGACATTTTGAAGTCGAGTTGGTTCGATATCTGAGCGTGTCCAGCACGCAGTCCAATCGTTAATGCAATCAACGCGACTACAACGTATTTTCCAATCGAGGCCTTCATAGCCACCCCCATTCGATGTTGCGACAATATCGCCCTGTTCGAGCAACGTCTACTGGCAATTCTTCCATGTAGGGGTTCTATGGTTCTAATAGCGTCGTTGCGATGGAACTGGTAAGCCCGAGTGTACAAACGCGGTATGTCGACTGAATACGGGTGCTCCATTTTTTCTCGCCCTCTGCGCAAAAGTTGAGATTTTCGTCAGACTGAAGCCGAAGCGGCGGAAAACGATTCTGCTCCCACATCCCCGCCGTCCATTCCCAGATCACGTCAAATCACATGCCCACGTGACCGAAATCATGGTTGGGTCCGATACCGCTCTTTAGCATTCGCAAGAGAGAGGGAGTGTTGCGATGAGGCCTTGGCCAAGATGGCGTTGCGCGCTGCTCTTGGTTGCGTTGGCGGCAGGACTCCCTTACGCGCAGAATTCTGTAATCGCCCAAAAACAACCGCATAGCTTTCTGAACCAACCTCTCCCTGGCCGCGCCGTTCCGCAAGATCAGCCCTCTGTCTATAAGCCCGACACGCTCTATCAGTACATCGACGGCGGCGCAGACATTTATCTTCTCTATGACTTCCGCAGCTTGCTGCATCAGGATTTCAAGAGCGGAGGCGCGGAACTGACGACCGACCTCTACGACATGGGCAAGCCTGAGGATGCTTTCGGTGTCTACGCCGCGGAACGGTCGCCCGGATACCACTTCGTCGCCATCGGAGTCGAAGGCTACCGCAGTGCAGGAACCCTCAACTTCCTGCAGGACCGCTACTACGTGAAACTGTCTGCATCCGGCCCGAACGCAGATGCGCTGCTCGATCAATTTGCGCACACCTTGTCCGGGCGAATCGGTGGACTTCGCACCCCGCCTTCTCTGCTGCAGACGTTCCCTCTAGAACATCGGGTGAAGCATTCCGAACAGTACATGCGGAAGGATCCGCTGGGGCACGCGTTCCTGGCCCCGGCGTATGTAGTCACTTACGCCTGGGCTCAGAAACCGAGCAAACTGCTGATCTCCGTTGCGAATGATGCGGCTGGCGCGAAAACACGATTGCAGCAACTCGCCCAACATTTCCGACAGAGCGGTCAATGCGTCGCCGCGCCCGAATTGGGCGAAGGTGGAATCCGGGGGCAAAACAATTTCGAAGGCCTGGTGATCGCGCGGACCAAGGATCGTTACCTCATCATCTTGCTGGATCCCCCCGAGAATGGGGCTGAGATTCTAAAGAAGACGGCGCAGAGCCTGCCATGAACCCGCACCGGCCAGAAATACGCGAGATGCGCAACACCATCTTAGGAGCCAAGTCATGAATAAGCGGACGGAGTGGAATCGACGGGAATTCATCGTGAAACCGATCGTATTGGCAGGAGCGGCGACGGTGTTGGGACGAACCGAACTCCTGCTGGCCAGTGCCACACAAACGCCGACCGGCCCCATCTTGCAACGGACTCTGGGAAAGACCGGAATCACGCTGCCGATCGTCAGCATGGGAGTGATGAACGCGGACGTACCGGGAATATTGCGGCGCGCCTACGAATTGGGAATTCGTCACTTCGATACCGCCGCCGTTTACCAGCAAGGGCGCAATGAAGAGATGGTAGGGCAGGTCATCAAGGATCTTGGCGTGCGAGACAAGGTAACGATCTCGACGAAACAGATGTTGCGAAGTCGCCCGCCGAGCGCCGCCGAAGCCAAGAAGCGCTTCATCGAAGGTGTCGAAACTAGCCTGCGACGTCTGCAGATGGATCACGTCGACATCCTGTATCACCATTCGGTCGATTCGGTGGAGGTCGCGCGCGCGGATGGTCCTCTCGAAGCATTGCACACCCTGAAGAAGGACGGCAAGACGCGCTTCATCGGCATCTCGACGCACAAAACCGAAGAAGTCATCAATGAGGCCGTGCGATTGAACGTGTTTGACGTCGCCCTGGTGACCCTGAATTACACCATGGCGCACGATCCAGGAATCCTGAGCACGATCGAGCGCGCCGCAAAAGGCGGAATCGGAATCGTTGCGATGAAGACACAGGCCGGCGGAACGGTCAGGCCCGACGCGAAGTTGCCCAAGCAACTACCAGCGGCCAGCCAAACGGCTCTGCTGAAGTGGGTGCTGAATCACGATTTCATCACCACCGCAATCCCCGGCTACAGCACCTACGAACATCTCGAACAGGATTTCACCGTGGCACGGACCTTGAGTTACACGGTTGAAGAAGAACAGTTTCTCGCGGACAAGAACTTTTCAGCACGCGCAGAATTTTGCCAGCAATGCGGCGAATGCCGCGACGACTGCCCGAAGCACGTCGATATCCCCGCCTTGATGAGAGCGCACATGTACGCTGTGCAATACCGAAATTCCGGTGTCGCACGCGACATGCTGGCGAGCGTTGCACCCGGCCGCGGCCTCGAAGCTTGCCGCGCCTGCGAGTCGTGCCATGTGACCTGCCGCAACACGGTGCAAATCGGACGCAAGATCGCGCAACTGAAAGCACACCCGGCTGGCCAGTTGCTCGCTTAGTCGCGGATCGTTGGCGAACCGAAGTCATCCGCCGTCCACGCCGGATCAGCCCACCGAGCGCGCCCGTCACTTTTGACAGTACCGCCGCGCAACGATCAGTGTGATAGTCCAAAAGGTCGTTTCCGATTCATCACGTCGCTCTCGTGGCAACTGGCAGGAGGAGATTTATGTTTGTACAGCGCACACTCAGCAGCCTGCGATTCGCTGTTCTCTGTTTCTTAGCGGCCGCCGCACTCCCGTCACTCAGCCAGGATGCAATCCCTGTTTTCACGGTGACGCCGGAAGACAGCAAGATTACCTTCTACGTGAAAGCTTCGGTCGATCTGGAAGGCACTTTCGACAAGTGGGATGCCACCATGACGTTTACCTCTCCCGATGTCACGACCGGGGTTTTGGACATCAAGATCCAGGCGGATAGCGTGAATACCGGAAGCGGCATGAAGGACGGCAAGCTGAAGAGCAAAGATTTCTTCGACGTCAACCAGGATCCGCTGATCACCTTTCACTCCGACAAGGTTGTCCAGACTGGTCCCAACACGTTGGACATTCCGGGAACCTTTACCATTCGCGGCGTCTCGAAGCCCGAGACGCTGACTTTTACCATCACCGGCAAAGGAACCGGCTCCGGAGAGATCAAAGGAACCATGGCCTTCGACCGCAAGGATTACGGGATGACGAAGGGCATTCCTTTCATCAAAATCGCCGACCGCGTCGCGGTGACAGTCGACCTGAAAGGGAAGCGTGTCAGCGGCCCGGCGTTGGTTTTTAAACAATAAACGCCTGCCGCCTGATTTTCTGTATGCATCGTTCCTGCCCGGGGTCTCCCCTCCCTGATCAGCGAGAATATCTCTCCCGAGCCTGTCGACGACGCCATCTCAATTCCGGTTTCTGGAACAAAACTATTTTCTTTGTCCGCGTTGCTCCTGAGCGGGATAGGCTTTAGTTTCGATAGGAGGTATGTGTATGACCCCTGCCAATCGCCGCCTGGCCGACCGAATTGAAACCCTTGTTACGAAGGCGCTCGGCACTCGCGATCCCGACCAACTCGACCAAGCGATTCAAGAGCTTCGCGAAGCGCTCCACGAACATGCCAAGCGCTTACGCGAAGCGGACGCTGCTCAGGCAAAACGGCCCCCCGCTGCTTAAGCCCGAGACTCCCCCAGGCTCGGCTACGGTAGCGATGAATAGTTCGACAGCAACTGGTTCGTACAATTGGCTGTGGGAACTCCCGACAAATTTGCGGTCCCCGTGATGTACGAACTTGCATCACAGAACAAATCCGGCCGGTTCCCGCCAACCAGCGTGAGCGCGCTGCCTTGTTGTATGTCGATCGTGGAGAGATTGGCCGCGACCAGCCCACCGTGCAGACCCCCTGTAATGCTGGACCCACCGAACGTCGCATGGGAGTTGTTCGTCACGATCACGCCTTGGCCCTGACTGTTCGTGATAATTAGACTAGCTCCCGCGTTAAGGGTCGAGTTATTGGTGACGAAAACCGCGCCGCTGGTACCTCCCCACGACTGTCCTGCGTTCCTGATCCGGAGTCTGGCGCTTCCCAGGTTGAGGGACGAGCCGTCCGTGACGATAGCGCCGTTCGTGTTTGTGCCGGACGGGTTATCGATCATCACGTCGACGGGCTGGGTGGTATCCACATCCACCAAGTCCACGCTCCCGCTATCGCTAATGTCGATGGACTGTTGCATATCGCGGATGGTCATTCCCTGCAGCGTGACATGGCCCGAACCGACTACGAGGCCCGCGTAGAAATTCCCGTCAGCCGGGCGTTGCAGCAAGCCACCCGCAATGTGCACATCGGACTTGTCGAAGGCCGAAACAGCTGCGTACCCCGAGTTTATCGTCACATTCACTTGCACCAGCCAAACCTGGCTTTCCTCGTAAACGACAATTCCCCACGAACCTGTGACACTTACGTTCTGCAGCTGCACCTGGCTGCTCCCCTTCCCGATGCCGATGCCCGAAAAAATGGAAGGCAGTGAGCTGACACTCAAGCCAAAAACATTAATTCCTCGCGACCCCGTGATGGAGAGTACGTAACTATTGTTCTGCGGATTCGCTGCCGGCTGCTGTATCGTCGCGCCGGCTTGGCCTCTCAGGGTCAGGCCCTCAAAGCCATTCACACTAACGAACTCGGTGCACGTCCCCTGCACGATCACCGTGTGCGGTGCCTGTTTGTTCAGCTTCGCCAAAGCGCCATTCAACGAATCCCCGTTGTCGCAGTTCACCGTGATGGATTGCCCACCCTGGGCGAACGCTGCCGAGGCCAACAACAGAACAGAAATCACTCTTACGCAATGCCCGACCGTTATCACTGTCTTCGAGATTGTGTTCAACATGCTTCCTCCTTGATTTTGAACCGTGCACTCCTTCGCGCGATGCGATAAGAACGTTACGTATCCTTAGCGGTGCGAACGATGATCAGCCGCCACAAACTAATGGCGCGACTTACATCTATGTTTTGACTTCATGGGCACCGAAAAAACAGGCACAGACACGGCGGGGAAGTCTTATCTCTTGCCGATTGCGGCCTCACGGACGAGCCGTGTGCCGAATCGGGCCGGATTATAGGCTCAAAGACCGCTTTAAACAACCGTTATCAAGATTCCGCTCGATATGCGGTTGCACCGCTTCATTTTCTGTGTACACCGTTCCAATAGCGGGTGCCCCACCCTTCTCGCGCCTTTCGCGAGAGGGTGGGGATTTTGACTGCGAAGAATCCGAAGCGTCGGAAATGATGTCGCCAAATGTCCACGCCTGATTTTTGGTGTGCGGTTCTCGCTGGATGGGTCCCCAGCCGCACCTCTTTGAGATTGTTGCGAAACAGAGTATTGAAGTGTGTCGCTGGACCGATCCAACCTTCAGCCACGAAGCGGCGGCATGTTATAGCCCGGCACGGTAGTGCCGGGTAAGAGGGGAACCATCCCGAGTCCGCCTAAGCGGACGGCACTCTGGATGCCGTCCCGAGAGCTGCGCCCGCCGCCCAGCAGCTGCATTTCCTTTCATCTTGACCACTGCCTCTAACCGGGGGAGACTGTATGACTCTTACCAACGAAAGGCTTCCGTGATATCCCATCACCCCCGATTCTCCTCTGCACGATTCTCAAAGCTCTGTTGGTTCGTCCTCGCAGCCGCATTCTCGGTTGCGCCCGTCGCGGCCCAGAAGTCGGTATTTATTTCCTTTGATGCGCCGGACGCGGGAACAGGGAACAACGAGGGAACTATGCCTCTCAGGATCAATCAGAATGGCGACATCACCGGTCGTTACATTGGTTTCAGTGGCGGGCCACACGGTTTTGTGCGCCTCGCAAATGGTTACCTTGTCGAATTCGACGAGCCCGCTTTTATTGAGACGTTTCCCCAAGGCATGAACCGTTACGGTCAAATTGTTGGATACGGTGGAGTTTCTCTCGGTATCGACGGATTTCTTCGCAATCCGAACGGCAAGTTCGTGCGCATCCATATTCCTGGCTTTATCGCCACGATCCCTAATGCCATCAATGACGGCGGAGCGATCGCAGGGACATACTATGCCAACACAGGTCCGTCGCACGGCTTTCTTCGTGATGCCAGCGGTGACTACTCTCTCTTCGATGAGCCCGATGCCGGAAGGAGTGCAAATCAGGGAACGTGGGCAACGGCGATAAATGCAAGCGGCGTAATTGCCGGATACTATTCAGACGAAGGCAGTGTCTACCACGGCTTCATCCGTGACGGGTCTGGCAACTTCACGTCATTCGACGCCTTAGATGCCGGTACTCAAGTGAACACGGGTACGCAACCCTACGCCATTAACGCGGCTGGTGAAATCGCGGGAGTGCTCTTTGACGACACCGGTTCCACCCATGCCTTTGTCCGCGACAGCGCAGGTAACATCACCACGTTTGACGGTCCGGATGCTATATACACGGCAACAACTAGCATCAACGATAGCGGGTTAATTCTGGGGGTATGGCAACCCGGCAACATTGCTCAGGGATTCCTTCGCGACGCGGAGGGTAACTTCACTTCGTTCTCGGTGCCCGTCCCAAAGGTATATACGAGTCCCGAGAGTATCAACAACAATGGCCTTATGACCGGATGGTATGGAGAGAGAAGAGGTCAGGCGCACGGCTTCGTCGCGACATTTTAGTTCTGGCTTGCGGCACCGTGGCCCACGCTAGATTTTCTGTGTGCACCCTTCTCACAACGCGTGCCCCATTCTTGCCGCGCTCTTTGCGGTAAAAGCAGGGATTTTCGAATGCCGCGAGTCGCACGCTGGGCAGCAGTAAAGTATTGCGGAGCAGAGTTCGGGCAACGATCGTCTGCTTCGAGGCACGACGCGTTTAAGGATTTCGTGAGAGTGTGAACATCATGAAGAGATTCATCTTGTCCGTGTGCACAGCCCTACTCGTAGCGCCCCTGGCGGCCGCGCAGTCGTATACCATCGCCAACCTGGGTTCGTTGAACAATACCAATTTCGGTTATAACGACAGCGGCGCCTCCGCCGTCAACGACAGCGGTCAAGTCGTCGGCTCGTCGTACATCGAAACCGACGGTGACGCAATTACTCATGCTTTTCTCTGGACAGAGCAAGGAGGCATGCAAGACCTCGGGGCGGACGGACTGGTTAACAGTGGGGCCACTGGCATCAATGCTTCTGGCCAGGTTGCCGGTACGGCTAGCGCCTCCACCTCAATGGCCTTTCTTTGGACCAGCACCGACGGTATGCTGAACCTGGGGACGCTGGGGGGCAATTCTAGCAACGCCACGGGAATCAATGATCTGGGCGATGTCGTGGGACTTTCCACCACCACGCTGACCGATACCTTCATCCACGCTTTCGTGTGGAACGCGGCCCGAGGGATGCGAGATCTCGGTACATTGGGCGGGAATAACTCAGGGGCTTGGGGAGTCAACAATCATCGGCAGGTAGTCGGTTACTCGTACTTGTCCAGCGAAAGCGCCTACCATGCCTTTCTTTGGACAAGCTCAGGTGGCATGCAGGATCTGGGAACTCTGGGTGGCAGCTATTCCGTCGCTGCGGCCATCAGCGACTCCGGTGCCGTGGTGGGTTCCTCCACTCTTCCGGGTGATGCCGTGCAACACGCTTTTCTGTGGACCAAGAGTAGGGGCATGCAGGATTTGGGAACTTTGGGCGGTTCCGATTCCGCGGCCGGTAGCATCAACAAATCAGGCGAAGTTGTGGGCTGGGCTAATACTCCCATTGGAGTAGGTGGTGGATTCTTATGGAAGAGTGGAAAGGGAATGGAGAAGCTGAGTCTTCAGATCCCGCCCGATTCCGGTTGGCAGCTCGGTGGGGGAGCCAGCATCAACAACGTCGACCAGATCGCAGGAACCGGATACGTAAAAGGCCTACCCAATGGCAATAACGGTCGTGCTTATCTTTTGACGCCAACTCGTTAAGCGTGGGCGCGCTTGATTTTTCTGTATGCACGCCGACCAAGGCACCTGCGGAACGAGCCCTAAGCGAGACTCTGCGAAGGAGTTGATTCACTGATGGCAATCCGAACGAAAACCGTAAGTCGAACTGCACCGTCCGACATGGCAAACCCTATCATTTGGTGGTAATGTCTGCTTTTGTCAAACCCGCTGGGGATAGGGCGTGGGTGGGTGCAATTAGCGAGGTTGGCCATCCGTGAAGCGACCTGGGAAAGCACAATTCATTCTTCCAGCCTTGATTGTGGGCACCCTCTGCCCTGCGTGGGCACAGTTTGAAACAAGGATCGACTATCGGGTCTTGCCCTTTCCCACTTCAATCGCGGTCGGAGACTTTAACCACGACGGCAATCTGGACATAGCCGTGGCCAGCGTCCAACACACTAGCCAGGTTTCAATCCTGTTAGGCAACGGGGACGGCACCTTCAAGTCTCCGGTGAACTACGAGTGTGGGCCACAGCCTGACTCCATCGCGGTTGCTGACTTTAACCAGGATGGAAAGCTGGATTTAGTCGTGACAGACAGCGGTTCCTCGGAAAACGTAGGGATTCTCCTCGGAAATGGCGATGGTACCTTTCGAGCTCCAAGGTTCTTCAGTGCCCCGAACCCGACAGACTTTGTAGGTGTCGGGGACTTCAACGGCGACCACAAGCCTGATCTGGTGCTGATCAACCCTCCCCTCATCAGTGTAATGATTGGCAACGGTGATGGCACATTCCAAGCACCGATCAATACGACCACTTCCTATTACCCGTCTGCGCTGGGTATCGGCGATTTCGACCGCAACGGAAAACTCGATCTCGTGGTTGCCGAACAATTCGGCGGAATCAGCCAGGCGGAGATTCTGCTGGGCCGCGGAGATGGCACTTTTCAGGCGGGAGCAAACTATACGGTGGGGTCCAACCCGTCCTCCGTAGCGGTGGCGGACTTCCGCAGAACCGGCAAGCTGGACCTAGCGGTGGGCAGCCTGCTGGGCCGACTCACCGTGCTGCTGGGCAACGGCGACGGTACATTTCAGCCCCCGGTGAGCTACTCTTCAAGCTCACCTTATTGGGTAGCGACTGGCGATTTGAACGGGGATGGCAAACCGGATCTTGCGGTGGCCTACTTTAGCTACAGCCAGACTCCTCCTACTGTGGTTGGCGTCTTCACTGGGAACGGCGATGGCACATTCCAGGCTCCTGTGACCTATCCGATCGGAAAAGAATCCAACTTTGTAGTCATTGGGGACTTCAACACTGACAAGCTGCCCGATTTGACTGTCACGGACTTCGTCCACAACGACGTGATTGTCCTACTGAATACCGCAACGGTCAGCTTCTCGCCAACTACGCCCTTGATCTATCCGTTCCAGTTAGTCGGCACCTCCAGTACATCACATAAGGTTGTCCTCACCAACGCAGGTACAACTACATTGACCATCTCTTCCATGAAAGTCCAAGGACAGTTCGGCATGACTTCGACATGTGGGGCGAGCGTGGCACCGGGAGCCAGTTGCGCGATCAGAGTCACTTTCTCGCCCAAGACGCAAGGGCCGAAGTCCGGGATCGTTTCGATTATTGATAGTGTCTCGTCGAAGCCCCAAGTAATCGAGCTCCATGGTTCCGGAACAGTGGTAAGGCTGACGCCACCTGATCTGGTGTTTGGTTCGCAAACTGTGGGTACAACCAGCCCGCCGCAACATGTGCAAGTGACCAATACCGGCAGCGCACCCCTCACCCTCAGCGAAATCTATCTGACCGGTGTTGATTACAAAGAATTCTCTCTCAAAGCAACAACTGCAACGCGATAGTCGCCGCTGGGGCCAGTTGCACAATCACGGTCACGTTCACGCCCAAAACAGTCGGTAAACGCAGTGCCTTCATCGGCCTCATCGACACGGGTGGGGGCACTCCCCAGACGGTCACGCTAGCTGGCACTGGAGCCTGAATCAGAACCACTCTTGAGGATTACGTCTCAACCTGAGGTACGCGCGCCTACAGCACGTGTCACCAACTACCTTTCAGAATGGCGAAGCTCCAGAAATCCACAGCCCCGTTGTGACATCTGACCTTGCGTTCTCCCCTCAATTTGCCTCAGAATGACTCCGCCCAGCGTTCGGCTTCTGACGAGTAGCCAGAAGCTAAGTGGTTTGTTCTCAGGATTTTGCCCGTAACCGCTTGAGCCGCAAGATATTGCGGACGGTTTCCCCCTAACCCCATGATTCTAAGAGACCGAGGGGGGAGGGGGTGGGGTTAACCATTCAGTAATCCCAGCCCCAAAACAGGAAATCCGACCAGCTGTCTCCCCGTCCCACCAAAAATATTTTCGCTGCCCACTGCAGTAGCCAGTAGTCAGGAGTCAGTATTCAGAAGTCTCGAAACCCGAAACTCGAAACTCGAAACTTCTTCACATCCGTCCCATCCCTTTCGTCACCTCGTCCGCTCAATACCCCGATGTTACCCTCATCTCGTATTCCCTCCCCACAAAGCTCTGTTCTCGGAGATCCTGATGCGTCGCACTCTATCCATCCGCGCTTGTGCCGTGATCGCTCTCGGTCTGTTCCTCGTCGCGCCGTTGTTTGCGCACCACGTCAAGAAGGGTGAATCGACCACGCTCCCCGTCACAACCGCTTCTCCCCAGGCCCGTGAGCTTTACCGGAAGGGAATGGAAGACTACGAGAATCTCTACCTCGAGCGCTGCAACGACGATTGGCGCGCTGCCGTGAAAGAGGATCCGACCCTCGCCGTCGCTTGGGCCTGGATCGCCTTCAACAGCAGCAATCCCGAAGAAGTCACTGCCGCTCGCGCCAAAGCCAAGGAACTCGCGCCCAAACTCACGCCCGGCGAACAACTCATGATTGCCTGGATCGCCAAAGTGCAGGAAGGCGACTTCCTCGGTGGCATTACGGCCATGAACGACATGCTCGAGATGTATCCCCGCGACAAGCGTCTTCTCTATCTCGCGGGTAACTGGCTGATGGGAGAAAACGGCAACGACCAGGCGCAGCGCTTCTTTGAGAAGGCTCTCTCCATCGACAAGAACTATCCCGCAGCGCTCAACGATCTCGCTTACGTCGACGCGCGCAACCGGCAGTTCGCCAAGGCATTCGCGGCAATGGAGCGTTACATCGCGCTGCTTCCCAAAGAGCCTAACCCGCAGGATTCCTACGGAGAACTGCTCCGCATGTCGGGCAACTTCGAGGGCTCGCTTCTGCACTATCGCGCCGCGCTCAAGCTTGATCCCGACTTCGTGACTTCGCAACTCGGTCTCGGAGACACTTACGCCCTCATGGGCAATCAGGAACAGGCCCGTGTCGAATACGACAAGGCCATCCGCTTCGCCCACAACGAAGCCGACCGCCTTACCTACAGCATGCAGAAGGCGATGACGTTTGTCCGGGAAGGGAACTACGCCGAGGCTGACAGGGAATACACCGAGATCGCAGAAACTGCCCACGCCAAGAAGCAGAACCTGCAGGAAGCGCAGTCGTTCCGTCACTTGGCCGAATATCAGGCCGACGACAACGTCGCCCTCAAGCACCTGAAGCTAGCGGAAGAAGCGTTGCGTCACCAGTCCATTCTTTCGGCATCGGATCGCGACGAAGAGATGTCGCGTATCCTCCGCAACCGCACCGTGCGCGCCGCTCACGCCGGCAATGAACCGCTTGCCGAAAAGGCGCTCCACGAACTGGAAGCTCTCGCCAACGGCAGCCGCAACCGCGTGATCCAGAGTTCCTATCACGGCGCCTCAGGCACGCTACTCATGGACCAGAAGAAATACCAGGACGCAATCGCCCAACTGGAAGAAGACCAGGACAATCCCTTCACCCTCGAGCTGCTAGTTCAGGCCTACTATCAGACAGAGCAGACGGAAAAGCTGCACGAGACAGAAGCCAAACTCCGCGGCACAAACATGCCCACCATGGAGCAGGCCTTGGTGGTTCCCTCTGCCCGTTCCAAGCGGCCCAACATCTAGTCCCAATCTGAACTCCGGGCTCCCCACGGAGCCCGAACTCCCTCGCCCAACTTGCGCTGTTGGTGTACAGTAGGTGGTCCCTTTGGCCCCTATGAAAGCCGACACTGAACGCCGCGCCGGAACCCGCATCTCCACTCGCGTTCCCACGCGCGTGCGCACCGTCAACGGAGTCGATCAGACGGCCCAGACCCGCGACGTCAGCGCCAACGGAGTCTTCCTCTATACGAAGTCCCGCATGGAGAAGGGAACCGATGTCGAACTAGTCCTCATCCTCCCTCCAGAACTCACCTCGGGCGAGAAGTGCTGGGTCTGCTGCCAGGCGACAATCGTGCGCGTCGAAGAAGACGGCCCCGAGTTCGGGGTGGCCGCCCAGATCCGCCGCATGGACATCCTCCCCGAAGCGACGGTCTAATACCCGTTTTAGGACCGGGGGCCGGGGGATATTCCCCAACGATGCACCACCGGTTGCTCCCAAAAGGTGCGGGTGGATTAATATATGCGTAATTGTTTGAAAAAGGGCTTCCCATTGCACTCATCGCGGTGCAATAATGGCGGCCCTAGAATTGCTCTGGCCAATTTCAGGTTCCAGGTGGGTCCAGGTTATGTTGATTGAAAAACTGGCGGCCGGTGTGGTGCAAGTGCAGACACCGATCGGTCCGCGGTACGTAATGCCTTCATTCCTTCAGCGCGTTTATTTGCTCTGGATGTTTCGCAATTTTCCGATTCTTCCTCACGCAGTTCTCAACGGACGGCAGCAACGCATGATCGATCGGATGTGCAGCGAGCAGCGCTTTGCATCCATGGCTTATGCCGATGGCATGGACGAAGCGCCGGTGATCGGTACGGTCGAGCATCGTCCGCCGATCGGGGCGGATCAGTTGCCGCCGCGTCGACCCTCGACGAGCGACGCACGAGGATTAGCGGCGGAAGTTCGGCAGCGTTCCTAGTTCTCGTTCTTTGGTGAATGTGCACCGCCCGTGCGGTGGTTGGGTTCTAATTGGCAAAGGCTCGCGACCGAATGTGTCGCGAGCCTTTTCTATTTCTTGAGTGATTCGTTCAGAGCGTGATTACTGGTTCGACGGCGGAGGATTTCCGTTTCCATTGTCCGGCGTTCCGTTCGGATTGCCATTGGGCTGCGACCCATTGTGCGGAAGGTCTCCGCAACCATCTCCCATTCCCGGGTGTGGTCCGCCATTTCGCGCCTGCTGACACGCGGTCAGCGCTTTCTCTTGATCGGCCGTGATCAGGCCTTCGCGTTTTTGCTTGGTCTGTTGGTGGATCTCTCGCACCTGTTGCCGCTTTTGTTGCGGGGTAAGCGAAGTGTTCGAGCAGACGGCCACAACTTGAGAATGAGCATCGCGTCCAATAGAACGCACTTGGTCCGCGACCGACTTCTCGATGCCGGCCTGCTGCCAGCACGATCCCTGTCCCCGGCCATTCTGGGCGGGCGGTGGTGTTGTCGGGGGGTTGCTTTGCGCCAGAATCGTCCCTGCGGAAAGAAGAAAAATAGCTGGACAGAAAAATTTCCTGAGCATCGGGAAGGCCTCCAAAAATTGGAACCCGTGTGGCGGCCAGAAGTTGTTGGCTAGTTTAGCGCAAGTGCGAGGCAAGAAAACAAATCTTGCACCACTGTTCCGCGCTGCGGAAAGCGTCTTGCAGATGCTATAATTTTTGTTCGTCCTACCAGCTAAATTCCCCACCGTGGGCGCGTAGCTCAATTGGCAGAGCAACTGACTCTTAATCAGTAGGTTGTAGGTTCGATTCCTACCGCGCTCACCATCTTTTCAAGCACTTGGCAGCTTCGGCTCGATCCCCATTCCACCGATTGTGTCCTTTTTGTGTCCTTACTGGACTCGACGGCTGGCCACCTCGGCCACCTCATCGATGTTTTGGTGCTGGTACTTCATGGTTGTGCTCACGGTCGTGTGTCCCATGACGTTCATGACCGCGAACAGGTTTTTGGTCGCCCGATACATTTCAGTTCCAAAGCCATGACGCGCGCAGTAGAGGACGAGGTCGTTTGGCAACCCGGCCTCCTTCCTGGCTTTCTCGAACTGCTTAGTGACCGTTGTTAGATGGCCTTCCCCGGCGCGCTTGGAAGGAAATATCCATCCTTCCTTTTGCTCTGAGTATCGTGCCAGAAGTGCCTGGCGAACACGCGGACTGATTGGCACGAATCTCCGTCCCTTGGGCGACTTGCTCTCGTAGACAAAGTATCGTTTGTTGCCCCAGTCCAGATGCTCCCATCGCATTCGGAAAACTTCCTTCTGGTTTCGCATCCCCGAATCACGCATGATCATCAACACATCGCGAAGCGGCTGTTTGCAGAAAGACAAAAGCTTGGCTTCTATTTCGGCGTCGATGACGCGCTCCCGTGCGTGCTCCTGCATGAGCTTGATCTTCGGAGAAGCCTTGATGACGTTCCATTCCTCGGCTTTTCCGAGCATCCGCCGCAGCGTACGCAAGGCGTTGTTGTGATTTGAAGGACCACCTGGGAAGGTGAGTCGATCAGAATCATTCTTGGTAATCGCATTGACCCTCATGGCCACTACGTCAGTCTCTTCAAGCAACCGCCAGCCGTTCTCGTAATAGTCCTTAGTCTTCTGCTTGAGCGTCGTGTTGCCTTCCACCCATTCAAAAAACCGGATCTTGAAGTCACGCAACAGCGGGCTTCGCTTTCTGAGAACCACATCTCCTTTCTCTTCGGCTTGGGCGAGCAACAGTGATTCCACTCGCCGAGCCGCCGCCAGGTTGGTTTTCTTGGTAGATCCACGGTAACGCATACCGTCGACCCAAAAATGGTAATGGTAGATCCCGCCTCGTTTGTGCAGAGCCATTGCTCTAGCCTCCATGTGCCCGCACGGACGGCATTCGCTTGTTGGCTCGGACGGAACGTTCTACGTCAGCGAGATCATACTTGATTCGTCCTCCCAATTTCACGTAGGTAGGACCGATCTCTGCACAACGCCAGTAGCGCAAAGTGCTTTCTGGGACACCCCAAATCTCTGAAAGCTCCTTGGTGCTGACGAGCTGTCGACGTCTATGCTGGTCTGCAGGTTCAATCCGGCCAGTTGGCAACTGCAAAGGAAGCAGTATCTCCGAGAGGTTGACGTTGGAAGGCTCGCTGCAATCGCCGAGCGCTTCAGCGTTTGCACCCAGCTGACGCAAAATCCCATTTTCCATGTTGCACCCTTATTCACGGCTGCTAAGTTTCCGCAGGGCTGGTGATGTTAAGCAATTTGCTTCAATCCGGCAGCCGTGTCCAACAACTTCTCGTCCGCGTCATATTCCTGCCGGGAATATCAGACAGCGGCAAACAGATTCGTCACCTCACTGTGTTTGGCAAGTTTACTTGGCCCATTTCGGCGGTTTAATTTGGCCCACCCTAAGTTATTGATTCTTAGCGAGGCGGTTTTGGCCTCTCCTTTATATAGGCAGTCGTCGAAGCTGTGGGAATGTGGGAATCGCGCAGCGATTTCCAAGGGCGGTGGGAAGGGTGGAAAACCTGGTTTTGGTTTTCCAGGCTTTCCACGGACCGTCATTTCCACAGCTTTGCCGTGTCAGTGCTGCTTTGGCTCCCTTCTTTTGCTTTTCCGCAGTTCGGCGGAAGCGATAGGATTCCGTGCCGGTCTCCAGGATGTGAGCGCGATCGGTGATGCGATCCAGCAGCGCTTTGCAGAGTCGCGCGTTGGGAATGACCTGCGTCCACTCGGAAAACGGCAGGTTCGTGGTCAGCACCACGGCGGCCTTCTCGGCTCGCTCGGCCACGACCTGAAACAGGAACTCGGCGCCGACTTCGGCCAACGGCACGTATCCGACTTCGTCGATGGCGATCAGATCGTAGCGGCTCCAGCGCGCCATCACTCGCCGAAGTTGTAACTGGTGCTTGGCCTCCACCAGTTCGTTGACCAGCCCGGCCGCCGTGGTGAAGCGCACCCGCCGCTTCTGCCGGCACGCCGCCACGCAGAGTCCGGTGAGCAGATGCGTCTTGCCGGTGCCGCATTCGCCGATGAACAGGACCGGTTCGGCGCGCTCGATGTAGCCGCCTTCGGCCAGGTCGCGCATCTTCGCCGCCGTCACATTCGGCGACTGCGTGTAATCGAACTCTTCCAGCGTTTTCACTCGCGGCAGATGAGCTTCCCGGATGCGGCGCTCGATCGTGTTGCGTTCCCGCTCTTCGATCTCGGCCAGCAGCAATGCTTCCAGATATCCGATGTGGCTCTTCTTCTCGCGAATCGCCTGCTCGGCCAGCGTGCCGAACTGCGAGGCGATCATCGGCATCCGCAGAGTCTTGCACTGCGCTTTGATCGTGGCCTCCTGCAACTGCGCCATCTGGTTGCTCATTGCGCCGCCTCCCGCGGTGAGGAGCTGATCGTACTCAAGCATCACCGGCAGCGGCCGTGCGTATCGTTCCAGCGCACCGACGTCGATGGCTTCGCACGCGGTGTGCCGCAGATCCTCGGCGTTCAACAAGTGCTGGACCGCCGCGGCATCGTAGCAACTGCTGGACAGAGCCGATTCGACCGCCTCCTGCAGCTTCTGCATGACCATGCTTCTGCGACAGCTTGAGCAGATCGATCATCTGCCTGGTCCCGCTCTGTTTTCCGTGCCGCTCCATCAGCGCTTCCCAGATCCGGTCGAAGCTCGGCGGCCACAGACCGGCCTGTCGCTTCTGCTCCAGCGGCTTCGATCCCGCCAGGGCGCCGGCTTGCGATACAGGACATCCAGGTAATGCTCCAGATCGAGGATCTGTTGCTGCCGCCGGTAACAACGCTCATGCCGGGCCACGCATCGGCCCGCCATGCCACAGCTCGATGCTGCTGGCGTAGGCTTTGGCTTGCACCTGCGCGCCCGCCGGCAACGGCACCGAGTAGGTGTTGGTCAGCACCTTCACACAACCCAGACCGTTCACCGTCGGAAAGCTGGTTTGCGCCAGGTCCGCGCCTTCGCGTGGCCAAAGGCAACAGATGCTCGCGCTCGATCACCATGCCCGCTCCCACCGTCTGCTCGCGTCCCGCGATCACGCGCTGTTCGTCCTGCTGGCAAGCTTCCAAAAGCTGCCGGTTCAGATCGGCGAGATCCGCCGCTTCCGGCACCGGCACCCAGTGGTTGCGCCGAAAATATCCGGCTTCTCCTTCGATGCCGCCCTTCTCGTGCGGCTCCGCCGGTGTGCAAAACTCCGCCTCGAATCGCCAGTGCGAACGGAACGCCACGAACCGCGCCGTCTCTTCCCGCCGTGTCCGCGCAGGATCTTCTTCACCGCCGAGGTGAGGTTGTCGTAACGCAGCTTTCGGAACACGCCGCCAAAGTAGGCGAATGCCAGCTCGTGCGCTTCCAGAAACGCCTGCTGCGTCGCATGCAGGTAGGCGCAGTGAAACGCCGCTCCGCTGGCCATGCTGCGCATCGCAAACACCTGCAGCTTGATCCGCTCGCCGGCCAGATCGGCATAGGCTTCGTACCAGTCAATCTGCGCTTCCACGCCCCAGGCGTAGCTTTGCGGAACGCAAGTCTCGCGCACTCATCAGCCCCAGCGCGATCTTCCGGTCATGCACGTACTCGCGCACCGTCCGCTCGGCGATCTTACACTCCGGCAGCTCATGCTGCATCCGCGCCCAGATGCGATGGGCCGTGTGCCGCTGCTTGCGCGGCGCTTTCCGGTCGGCTTCCAGAATCGCATCGACAAACTCCACCGCTGCCTTCAGCTTCCATCGCGGACGCTCGGTCTTCTTCCGCGGCTTGGGCAACGCACTGCCGATCGCCTCGCGCACCATCCGCCGGTGCACGCCCAGCTTCTTGGCCACCCCCGCGATCGTCCCGATCCCGAACTCATACTCCCGGCGGATCTGTTCGAATAACTCCACTTTCGCTCTCCAGTCCAACGAGTTCCCTCCGTTCGGGCTTCGCCCGAATCAGAGTACCCGTTCGTCTAGGAGGGTGGGCCAAATCAAACCGCCGAACTGGGCCAGATCAGAATACCGAAATCACTCACTTCCGTTGAACAAGTCACCTCGCGGATGCGGAGCGGGAGTTTCAGAAGAACTGAGTCAAACAGTGAGGAAGCCACGACAGCCTCACCTGTCTTGTCGGCCGACGCTTGGACGCAGATTTGCGAGGAAAATGGCAATGTACCCGCCACCACAACGACATCTATGGACCGTCTGATTAGACCCTCCGTGTACCCGTATCCGAGGCGCACTTGCCAACCAATTTCCTGCACAAAGAATCGCGCCGAGCGGCGCGATCTACTTGGTCGCGACACCATGTTCGTCTGTTATTCCTCGCAGGAATAACAGAGTGACGAGAAGTTGTTGGACATGGTGATTGAGTGGGGAGTATCTTTGCGCCACAAGCCGCCAATTTGAGGTCTTGCGAGGGGTTCAAACAGCACGTTGGTTCCGAGTCTATGCCGTCGGTCGGATCGGGCGCTTTCTTCAGTCGAAGTGCGCGTGTCCAACTGCGATTGTTCGTTCCTGAAGGCCCGAGCAATGGTGCGGCGGAAGAAGCCTGCAAAGAAGTCTGTAGCCGCGGTGGAGTCCACGGGTTCTATGCAGGTATTGAAGGCGTGATCCTGCATTCAATATCGCGTCGGACAAGAACGGTGCTTCGCACCGGAAGAATTGTGACACTCCACCCCTGACAGGGAACTGCCCAGATACTTTGGTATCTCGGCAGATACCCATGAAAACACACGATCTTGAATGAATCGGTATCTGGAGAGATACCGCTCCTGGCAACTAGCGGAGGTTCGCGTATGGCTGACATTGACATGATCGAGGAACGAGTTTCCGAGAAGTTGCGAGGCCGCGCACGGCGCTCTTGCAACCTCAGTACCAAGCTCACGGCAGATGAGGCGAAGGCGGTCCATCAGGCCGCGGCGCGAGCGGGAAAAACTCCGAGCGAATGGGCGCGTGATCGATTGCTGAACAATGTCGTTGTGGGCAGTCACGCGCAGATGGAAATGCACATTTTCACTGAACTTGTCGGTATTCAAATGCTTCTCATGAACACGCTGGAACCGCTGCTGCGTGGCGACAAGATCGCCCAGGAACAGCTCACCATCCTCTTTCGACAAGTCCAGACAACCAAGGCCACAAAGGCGCAGGAACTCCTCGCCAAGCGCAGCCAGAGAAAGGAGAAATAGCCATGCCCGCCGTCCAGCAGTAGGGCCGTCGCGAGTCGATTATTTGGCCGCCCTGCCATTATTTTTACACCCTCGCCATGTTTCGGTGACCGATCTGCCTCTGACTGACCTGTCTCTCCGGCAGATCGTAGGCTGAAGTTGAGACTGGGTCAAATTCCAGAAGACCGAAAAATCTGACCTATACCGAAGGCGCACACTTCGCGGATTCTCTCCGGAGATAATGTCCTGCCTTGTGCCATGCGCGAGGCCTCACGCACTTCTTCAGTCACTTGCCCAAAGAGAGTCTCTCCCGCCGCCTCCACCTGCCGGCGGGCTTTCGCATGTAACTGGAGCGCAATTTTCTCGCGCCAATCTACTTGCAACGCAACGAGAGCGGCTCCAAATGTTTCCAGCGTGTCATGGACGTACAGCGTATCCTTGGCTCGTTCCTCGCGGTTTCGCTTCCCCTGGATCAGAATTTTTTGCGAGATAAAACTTGCCGGGTTCGCTACCAATATGGGCTTTTCTCCTCCCAGAGGAAAGCCACTGGCACGTGACAAGTTGACAGTCCAGGGCGCATGCAGCAACAGCTCGAGGTGGCGCAGATTTTGCGCCACTACGCCACCGAGTTGGGTCGTCCCTTTCCTCTTGCCGCCGCGTTCATGGACGCTGCCCACCAGGGGTGTAAGAAACTCCGCGTAGAACTCGCCGCGCTCCGCAGTCAGATGATAGTGGGTCGCAGGCGGCTTGTGTTCGCCCAGAAACTGCGCTTGAAACCCGTTTGCCTGCAAGCGCTGATAGATGTCCTGGCCTTCCACCTTCAACTCGATCGGTAGCGCGACATCGGCGTCGAGCGTCGTAAGAGGAGCATAGTCCAGTGTCTGCGCGGCGGGATGAAGACGATGAAGGCGGTGTGCCCAGCCCCCGATAATCACCACCTGGTCGAGCCAGGGAGTGAGCGACTCGATCAGTCGGGCGAAGGCTTGGAGGTCGGCTCCTGTCGAAGTCATGCGCCCTTCTCATCAAAGAGTTGCGAGAGAGCTTTCCGGGCGATGATTTTGGCCTGGTCTTTGCCGCGCGCCGGATGGTGGGAAACATCGAGCCATACCTGAAGAATGTCGGCGACGGGAACGCCATGGCGTTCGACGGCCGCGCGAAAGATGGCTTCCGCGTTTTCTGGAATTCTCACGAAGGCGTCCGCCTGATGCTGAGCATCTTCCATGGAGAGGCCAAGTTGCGCGAGCACCTCCCGATCCAACCGTTCGAGGTAGAGATGAGGCAGCGATCCATGTACGAACTTGAAACCTAGGGCCTCGGCAGCGGCAAACAATCCCAGACAGATCCGATTTGGAGCCTTGGATAAAGGTCCCTGGGCTGCTCGCTTGTTCGGCGCAGGTTTTCTCGCAAGTCTCGAAACGTACGCATGTACAGCCACCGCGAGTTGATTGTTTGATCCGCGAATCACCCAACGCACCGGAATCTCGTGGACACGCTGCTGATTCGCCGCCAGCCAGCGTTCGAGCAATGCTTCGCGGCGGACCACCCGCAAGAATTCATTATCTTCGAGAAAGCCTTCGCTCGAAAGCTGGCGGACGAAGCGGAACGCGCTCATCACCGACACCTGGGCCGCCTCGGCCAGTTGCGAAGCGTTTTCATATTGCTTCCGTGGGGCCGAGAGCATGGAGTCGGGGACGTCTTTGGCAAGCAATACTTTCAGCATCCACTGGTTCAAGTCAGAAAACAAATAGGCAGGAGAGGACGGTTTCTCCGGCGCGCGCGCGCCGCGCGAAGGTGAACCTGCGGAGTTGAGCCATTCCATACCCGGCCCGCGAAACATACGAAAGCCACTGGCGTCGATCAGTCCGACAGCCATGTTCGGGGCATTCTGTTCGACGAAAGCCTGCACGTGCTCGGCCAGTGATCTTGAGACATGGTCAACTGCAAGGACGGCGACGGGAATGGCAGGGCCCGGTATTCGCTGTGCAGCTGCCTGGGCTTCGAGGATGGCTTGCGATAGGAGAGGCACCGCCCGGTCTCTTCTAGCTTCCGAGGACGCCTTGATCTGGACAATGTATTTCTGGTTTCCCTGCTGGGCTACGAGGTCGATGCCTTCATCGAGGTCTTTCGCCTGGCGTTGCACGCTCCATCCGGCCCCACGGAAGAGCTTGGCCAGCAGGTCCTCGTAGGCCTGGCCACGGCTGGCGGCGACGATGGCATTGGAAAGGGGCATGAGCCATTTTACCACGGCCAAGATAATTAACATGGCCGTGATTATTACCATGGCCATGGTAAGACAGTGGGCAGCACGCGGTGGTTTCCTGGTCACTCACCGTACGCCTTTTACTTGCAGCGGAATACGCGGTATTTTCTGCGATGAATTGGCTGCGGATCCAACAAATTGGGACGAGAAACGCCAGGCGGGATGTCCTCCGCACAGGCTTCAATGGGCCTACCGGCTGCTGTCGGTGAACCTGCTTGGTTCGCTGGCAAAGGGCCAGACGACGACGTCAGAGGCGAAATCGTCGACTGGGTCAATAAGCAGAAGGCACGTGTGGCTCTGGACCGGCTCAAAGACCACGAAGCGCGGCGCTGAGCCTCGGTGGCAGAGTACCCTGCTCTGCGGCAGCGGCCGGACAGAAGAAAAGCGCCGTGCGGGAAAGACTGGACGGCTACGGGAACGTGTGATCTCCCATTTTTTCGCTGGCGAGTGTAAGGAGCGCGGGAGGCCAGTCAAGGCTCTGCGCTTCGCTCCGACAGCTACGCGGCGCAAAGAATGCGGCCTTGACTAATCTCCCTCTTCGCTCCTGTGTTGCTTCCCGCTATCGAAAAAATGTGAGAAACAAATGGGACCCGAGGAAATGATCTGAGGGGAAGAAAGCATGTCTTGCGCCTTAGGTGCGCACACAGCCGGGGTGCACAGTGCGTCCGGTGAGTGTTCGGGTTTGTCCGGAGCACATCCGGTGTCTGTCCGGCGTTGCGGGATGGTTTGGCGGTGGACCTCATTCGTGGTCTAAGCGTTATCGTCAGTTGCGCCCATGCCACTGCCATGCCGGGTTCGCCCGCGAAGGCCACCACCTTTGCCGCGAACCATCCAAGAAACGGAAGGAAGAGCACTACTCCGAACGCGTTGAAGCCGAGGTTCGCCAGCGCCACCTGGCGCGCGGTCTTCTGCATCTTGATGCTGGCTACCAGCGCGGTAGCTGTTGTTCCGATATTCGCGCCGATCACGATAGGAATGGCCGCCGTTGCTGGCAAAATTGCCTGCTGTACGAGAAGGATGCAGAGTCCCGTCGTGATACTACTCGACTGAACGATCCCGGTAACGACCATCCCTGCCAGCGCACCCATCAGAGGTGTGCTCGATCGACTCAGTACCTCCACGAATAGCGGACTTTGAGCCAGAGGCTTCAGGGTGAAGCTCACTAAATCAAGACTGAAAAAGATAAACCCAAAATAGAAGGCAGCTTTGCCCAGTACCTTGAACCGAGTCGGAATTGCGCTCAGCACAGCACCAAGAACGATGAAGAACGGACCGATCCCCGTCAACTTCAGCGAAACCAGCCAGGCAGTGGAGGTCGTTCCAATGTTTGCTCCAAGGAGGAGGCCCAGGCTCGAGCGGAGTGTTATAGTGCCGGCATCCACTAGCGCCACAGTCAGTGAGGTAACGGCACTGCTGGATTGAATGATCGCGGTCGCTACAGCACCCAACACCACTCCCCGCAATCGACTTCCCGTGAGGCGACTTAGCCATTTTCGGAGCGTCTCGCCGCCAACCGCTTGGATCTCACGACTGAACGCCTCCAGGCCGTACAGGAACAATACGATCGCAGAAATGGCGGCGAATAGGATCCTGAGGTTCGACATACGTGAGCCTTTGAAGAAAAGACTCCTGCTGTAGCAGCTTCATTCCCGGAAGAGGCGCAGTCGACTGTCAGTTGCAACAGTGTCAGTTGGCGAGAAAGTACGCCGTGAAAAGGCGCTGGACTTCAGCGGGTGCAACTCCCGCCCGGGAACTGGTTCGCTCCACCCGGTAGCAATCGAAACGGCAGCGGAGGCAACGAAGCTGTCGGAGCTTTCGATGCAAAGGGTCGCTCTAGGCGACTCCGCGAGCGTGCAGGCCATAACACGAGTGAACGCTGAGCAGGCCCCGAAAAAACAATTGCAGGAGCCGACCTGACTTTTTCACAGGGAAGGCCGCTGACGATGGAGAGGGACGAGCGAACAAGCTCCATCGGACCTACCGGGGTAATGGCGATGGCATGTACGCATAGGAGACCAGACGCAACACGGGAAGCCCCAGCGGTGATCCTAATAAGGATCAACCGGCAGCTCGTGAGAGACAGGTCGGGCCGTGTGGGGTGGCGGAGAGGTCCGTAGTACCGAGGAAGCCGGGTAACTCCGGCGGAGGGAAGGGGCCTCTGTTAAAGACGGACGCAACAAGCAACAAAGGACATGGGGATTGACGATGAGTCTAGCCACCCCGAGTTGTGTTCAGAAGTTGCAGACGGCGTCACACGCTTCCTTACTTAACTCAGAAGGCGTGTGTCTTTTCCGAGAGCCGGATGCGGGAAATCTGCCTGTCCGGTTCGATGAGCGGGAACAGGAAATAGAACCAAGCCAAACCGGATTGAGGCGGGCCCTGCGAAAGCACCCCAACAGCCACCGGGAGGCTAAAGCCACTGCGCCTGTTCTCGACTCTACTCCATATCGCTCATTGACCCTGTGTTGTTGATTATTTTCGGGGCTCTAGCTCGTGTAAGGGAGTTCTCGCCATGATCACGCTGACTGTGAGAATCCAGCATAAGGCGAGGACGGGAGCAGTTGCTGTCGTGCCCCAACAGAACATTTGGGGCAGTCTTCGCGGGGGGAGGATTGGCATGAGGGTAACAGAGAGCCTGCTCCGTAGTGTCCTCAACTGTTGCAAATCCCATGTCACTCAACGCCCCTGACCCAGGGGGTTTGGAGTGAAATGGCTTGTTATCGTGCTCTACCCTACATCGTTGGCAATTGCACCAGAACTGACACCGACTGGGGCAAGAATCCGTTGGCTGTCGAATAGCGTCAATGAGTGGCACGGGATCCTCGCAACAGTAATCCATGTCCTCGACTAGAAGCGCTTTGGCTCTAGTCCTCTTCCTCTCGCGAAGTCGATGCTTCGCTCTACGGTAAGTTGTAGCGCACCTGACCGAGGACCATGCTGGAATGTGCTGCGCTCGGGCCAGTTCCGGCGACCCACGGACGCAGAAACAAGTAGGCGTACTGGATACCCAACTGAACCGACCCCAGGTTTTCGTGCCTCCAGAAAGTACGAGAGAACCCCGCAGTGACTTCCTGAAGGTATCGATCCGCCACGTTTGACGCCCCCGGATAGCCCCAACCGATGAAATTGCCATCGCTATCGAGCGTCACATTCTTCTTCCCATAAACGCCACTGTAGTAGACGTAGAGTCCGGTCAGCTTGTTGGGCGCAGCCTCGAATCCGCTCACCCATGAGTAGGCCTTGATCGGCGAGATGTTGCCGTTGGCACGCACAATTAGATCGGGGACTAAGCCACCGATGTAGCGTCCTGCACCGCTACTGGCAAAAGCATTGGCCACCAGGCGGTACCCTGTCGCAACTTCAAACGTCGCATTGACATTGCCGCCGCCGCCGAACGCGTAGTTGTGGCTGGAGACGCCGTTCCCCTGATATGGAGTGTAGTTGCGAAACACGCGCATTACGCCTCCCAGATCAAGGTGAGCAGCATGGCCGCCGAGCTTGCTGTCAAACGATGCCTTAATGACGAAATCGGGAGCCGCGTTGGGAACTTCCAACTCGTTCGTTCCCACGTTGTATTGCGTTTCGAGAGTCGGCGCAAGCAGGGTTGGAAACACCACACCGCTGCCGACCTGCTGCTCGGGATTTTCTAGGGAGAATCCAAACGACGCTGCGTCCGAATACCGATAAACCACACGGAGTTGAGGGTAGCGGCCCCACACCAGGCCGGCGACGTAGTTCTGATCGATTACCTGCGTTATCGATACGTCACCTGGCCACGGCAGAATGTCTTTCTTCAGCGGCGTCATGAGGGAGAACAGCTGCCCACCTGTAAGCTCCCAATTACCTTTCGAGTAATCGAACCAGGCTTGCCTTATGCGGAAGCCGTAACTGCTGCTGGTGACCGCTACATTGCCCGGCACTGCTCCGCCAAAGTCCATTTCGAAATATCCGGCAGCCTTGCTCGACTTCAGGTCCGCATCGGCTCGCAGGGCCAGCCGGGTACTTTGAACCGAAAGCCGGAATTCGCTGGTGTTGCCAGGCACGGTATTGTCGAAGGGTAAGCTCGCGAAGCTAGTTCCGACATTCCCCCCCGAGTTGGTCGTCCTATACAAACCCGTGAAGGCCGTGTAGCCGATAAGACGGATCTTCGCGGGTCCGAGGTTCAGAGCAGGGGTATCCGGCGTCACATCGGCGATTTCCGGTCCTCTCTGTAGCTCGTCTTGCACCTTTTGAGCTTCTGGCGACAGTGGTTGCTGTTCTTGCCGCGGCACCAAACTGTCCTCCGTCCCTACAGCTTGGTTTTCGGATCTCAGATCAGTTTCGGAGCCTACCACAGCCCGCACCTGCATGGCTCCCTGTGCCTTAGCTTGGATGACGTTGACCAGGATTCTGTGTTGTTCCGCCAAAGCGGATTCGAGCGCGTCGATACGCTCTTGCTGCTTCTCGATCAGTTTCTGCTGGGAATTCATTTGCGCTTTCAGTTGGTCGATGCCGCTCGCCGAAATCTCTTGTCCCAGCGCAGAAATTGAGGATGTCATTGAAACTGAAACGACGATCAGAAAGGACAAACAAGATGCAACTGCAGCTTTCATTGGCAACTCCCTTCGTTGAAACTACGGACGACCAGAATGGTAACGAATGACGGGGTTGTGGTAAGGGGCAGGTCCGCCCAACTGACAAGTAGTTTGTGGCACGACAATACGCCATTTCTTGAAGGGTCCTAGGCTAAGAGATCAGGATAGTAATTTTCTCATGCGGGCGAGATTAGGCTCCTGCGGCTGGCGATCAAGACCCCTAACTGTTGAGAAATCGCGATAGCGCTCATCAAGGCCGAAAAAGGCGAAGTAAAAGCGCAAGCTTGTGATAAGGCCTGGTTTCAACAGTTATTCCGAGTGGAAACCGATTGTTTGGCCTCTGTGCATGTCGACCATGCTTCCATTGCCTCTTCCAGCCGTTGGAATTCCTCCTCCCGGGTACAAAAGTTACTTGCACAAGAACCCCCTATCCATCGCACAATACAAACATTCGCTTCGGGGACTCTCCATTCCTCACGTGACGATCAAGACGGGCCTCACGACTCCAGACGGGCGCGAAGAACTGCTCGCTGAATACTTCTGTGACCACCCTGGTTGTCCCAACGTAGCTACTCAGGTGCTCGGCTGCGTCGCGGAACTCCGCGCTATCGCGGTCAGTTGTGACGAACACGCGCCTAAGCGCAGGTCCTAGTCGCTTAGTGCGAATGAGCCAAGACCTAGGCTGCGCGAAACCGCGATCCTGCATTCACTGTACATTCTGACAGTCGTCGCGCTGCTTTAAGCGCCGTAGCCTCTGACTGGACGGGGACAAAAGCAGGCAGGCTCAATCCTCGCAAACAGTCAGGATTTCTGAGGAAGGAAACCTCTTTATGAACGACCGAGACCATCTCCCGCGAACTGTTCTTCCCATCCCGGATGTGCCGCAGATGGGGCTAACGACCTACGACGCCAAAGACCCCGACACGAAGTATCCGCCGATCCGGGAATTGCGTCCGCCTACCGGCGCTCCTAATGTTCTCGTGATCCTCATTGACGATTGCGGTTTTGGCGCAACCAGCGCCTTTGGCGGTCCGTGCCAGACACCGAACTTTGAGAAGCTGGCTGCGAACGGTCTGAAATACAACCGGTTCCATACAACAGCGCTCTGTTCGCCCACGCGCCAAGCGTGCCTGAGCGGTCGCAATCATCACTCCGCGGGTATGGGAGGTATTACAGAGATCGCGACCTCCGCACCCGGTTACAACTCACTCATGCCGAACACGATGTCACCGCTGGCGCAGACGATGAAGCTCAACGGCTACTCGACGGCGCAATTTGGGAAATGCCATGAAGTTCCAGTTTGGCAGACCAGTCCGATGGGTCCGTTCGATCACTGGCCCAGCGGCGGTGGCGGCTTCGAGCACTTCTATGGCTTCATCGGCGGCGAGACCAACCAGTGGTATCCAGCTCTCTACGAAAACCTAACCCCCGTTGAACCGGACAAGACTCCAGAACAGGGCTACCACTTGACGGAGGATCTGACCAACAAAGCGATCATGTGGATCCGCCAGCAAAAATCGCTCATGTCCGACAAGCCATTCTTTACGTACTTCGCGCCCGGCGCGACGCACGCGCCCCATCACGTGCCCAAGGAGTGGATCGAGAAATACAAAGGCAAGTTCGACCAGGGGTGGGACAAGCTGCGCGAGGAAACCTTCGCCCGGCAGAAAAAGCTCGGCGTCATCCCGCAGGACTGTCAGCTGACTGCACGCCATCCCGAGATTCCGGCGTGGGACACCATCTCCGCTGCTATGAAGCCGGTGCTGCTGCGGGAGATGGAGGTGTATGCCGGTTTCCTATCGCATGTTGACCATCATGTGGGGCGGCTGATTGACGCGCTCAAGAATCTGGACATTCTGGATGACACGCTCATCTATCTGATCATCGGCGACAACGGTGCTTCTGCCGAGGGATCGCTTCAAGGTTGTTTCAACGAGATGGTGCCACTCACCGGCTTTCCGCAGTTGGAGACCGCCGAGTTTCTAACCGAACGGCTGGAAGAGTTAGGTGGCCCAAAGGCGTACAACCACTATGCGGTGGCTTGGGCTCACGCCATGGACACGCCTTACCAGTGGACGAAGCAGGTTGCTTCGCACTTCGGTGGTACTCGCAATGGGACGATTGTGCACTGGCCGAAAGGGATTACCGGGAAGGGGGAGATTCGCAGCCAGTTCCATCATGTGATCGATGTTGCACCGACCATTCTAGAAGTGGCGGGGCTGCCGGAGCCGCTTTTCGTGAACGGCGTACTGCAGCATCCCCTCGAAGGCGTCAGCATGGCCTACTCATTCAACGATGCCAAGGCCGCCGAGCGGCATGAGACGCAATACTTCGAAATGGCGGGCAACCGCGGCATCTACCACAAGGGCTGGACAGCTGTTACTCGGCACCGTACGCCGTGGTTGACCGGAAGGGTGGCACTGCCAGCATTCGATGCTGATGTCTGGGAACTATACGATACCAACACCGATTGGAGCCAATCGAAGGACCTGGCGAAAGAGAACCCGGAAAAGCTGCGCGAGCTACAACGGCTCTGGCTGATCGAGGCAGTCAAGTACAACGTGCTTCCTCTTGACGACCGTTTTGCCGAACGCGCCAACCCCGAAATTGCGGGCCGCCCGCAATTGATTCAGGGCACGCGGCAGCTGCTCTTCAACGGCATGGGACGCCTGAGCGAAAGCTCCACCGTTAACACAAAGAACAAGTCACATTCCGTAACCGCTGAACTGGTCGTCCCGCCAACCGGTGCGGAAGGCGTCATCATCGCGCTAGGCGGAATCATCGGTGGCTGGAGTCTCTACGCCAAGGATGGCAAGCCGAAGTACTGCTACAACTTCTATGGCGTGGACAGGTACACCGTTGAGGGCACGTTGCCGATCCCGCAGGGGACGCACCAGGTGCGCATGGAGTTTGCCTACGACGGCGGCGGTCTAGCGAAAGGCGGCACGGTCACGCTTTACGTCGATGGCAAGAAGGCAGGCCAAGGCCGAGTGGATCACACAGAACCGATGGTCTTCTCTGCCGACGAGACCTGCGACGTCGGCAACGACTTCGGCTCGCCCGTAACCTACGACTACCCGGCGGACAAGAAGTTCAGCGGAGAAGTGAGCTGGGTCGAGATCGACCTCGGCAAGGATAGCGTGAATCTCGACCACCTGATCTCTCCCGAAGATCGCTTGAACCTCGCCATGGCACACCAGTAGAGACCGCGACCGGCAGTCCAGGTGGGTTGCCGGTCTACTCTCTCAAAGTGTGGTCGTATTTCTCACTTCTCAATTGTTGAAAAATCTCCATTTCACGTGCGCCGTGGAAAGGCGCTGGACGACTGCGGGTGAAAGTCCCGCCCGGGAACTGGGTTCGCTCCACCCGGAAGCAATCGGAGCGGCGGTGGAGGAAACGAAGCCGTCGGAGCCTCCGGTGTAGAGGGTCACTTAGGTGACTTGGCGAGCATGCAGGCCGTAACGTGAGTGAACGCTGAGCAGGCCTCGAAACGATTAACGCAGGAGCCAACCCGCCGTGTAATCGGGATGGCCGCCGCTGATGGGACAGTACGAGCGAACGAGGACCATCAGACCTGCCGGGGTAATGGCGACGGCAAGCAGGCAAAGTTGACCAGCAGCAACACGGGAAGCCCCAGCGGTGATGGCAGACGCGATCAACCGGCAACTCGCGAGAGTCAGGCTGGGCCGTGTGGGGTGGCGGAAAGGTCCGTAGTACCGAAGAAGCCGGGTAACGCTGGTGGAGGGAAGGGGCCTTAGTTAAAGACGGACGCAAGAAGCAGCGAAGGACCTGGGGATTGACGATGAGTCCAGCCACCCCTGAGTTGTGTTCAGAAGCTGTAGACGGCGTCACACGTAACATCGTGTGTCTTTTCCGAGAGCCGGATGCGGGAAACCCGCCTGTCCGGTTCGATGAGCGGGAACAGGAAACAGAGCCATGCCAAACCGGACTGAGGCGACGACGCGAAAGCTTTGTCAGCAGCCACCGGGAGACTACAGTCACTGCGCCTGTTCTCGACTCTACTCATTGGACCTCGGTTAAAACAGCTCACGACCGCGGGAAGTTAAAGCATTCGTGGTCGCAGAAGACTGTGCCCAAAATTGTGCCCAGTGGCCGCTTGCGCGGGTTTAGTGCGACATGGGGCTAGGTTCTGGAACGCGCTTCTCTACTAAGCGAATCTGAATGTATCCAAACTGCGCTAAAGTGTTGATTCTTCGTTCCACAAGTACTCTTAATCAGTAGGTTGAAGGTTCGATTCCTTCCGCGCTCACCAACTCTTTCATAATCAACATCCGATCAACTTTGGCGAAGCGGATTTGGTAACACTTGATAACAACCCTCCTGCCACAAGTGCCAGCGGTAGCCGGAAGTCCTCCGCATCAGCGTCATCGTAGGTGTCCATGGCTAGCGAAACTTTCGCGTGACCGAGGATGCCCGAGATCACTTTCGGATGAACTCCGTTACGGCGCATGGTCGTCGTCAGCGTGTGCCTGAAGTCGTGCCATCCGCCGAGCGGGATACTCAACTCTGCTGCCGCAGATCTGATGTACCGCTTTAAGGCATTGCCGGGATTGATGGGTTTCCTCCCCTTGAGCGAAAAACCCACTCGCCATCCCCAAGCTGACGTAACCGATACCAACAGGAGAACTTCTAATGAAAGATCATGAGCAGCACATCGGCCTTAAAACCCCGTCCAGTATCCAACCCGTCGATCCCGACAAACCATTGCCAATCGGCGACTGGCAGCAGAAATACGAACGTTACCTTGACCTGATTGGTCGAAAGGCAACGCAGAAGCGGTACGCAAGGGCGTTAGAAAGATTCCTCGGCAAACACCCCGCAAAGACCTTCGCTCACCTACATCGGCTCACATTGGCGCGGATTCTTGTTTTAGCGGGAGACAAGAATCAATCTAAGACCGCGTCGGCTGATAGTTGACGAAACGGCGCGATTATACCCAAAGCTTTTTCTAGGTTCGTAGACGTCGAGACATCAGGCCGATGTTGTGGCCTACATGAAAGAAGCGGAACCCCCTCCCCCGAAGTGGTCCCGCTTCAACGTTCAGAACGACTTTCAAAAATGACTCTACATGCTCACGCGACAGTTATAAATTCCACAATGGTGACATCACATGGCCCAAAGATGGTGCAGGCTTTTACGAGGTGCAGAATCGTGACTAGCTCATGTACCAACCACCGTTAACGGACAAGGTCTGCCCCGTCATGTAATCGTTCATCGCCAGCATCACGGCTACCGAGGCAACATCGTCAACGGAACCGAAGTGCCCCATCGGGATGAGACTAGGACTTGCGTTAGGGTTACTGGTCACCATGTCCGTCTCAATCAGGGCGGGAGCGATGGCGTTGACCGTGATGCCCTCTCGTACAAAGGATGAAGCGCAGGAATGCGTCAGCCCAATGATTCCGGCCTTCGATGCTGCATAGTGCGCTCCCACAGCACCGCCCGTCTGTGCCGCGACGGAAGAGAGGTTTATGATTCGGCCCCATTTCCGTTTTCGCATTCCGCTGATCACCGCCTGAGTGACCAAGAAGACAGATTTCAGGTTCACCGTGAGTATCTCGTCCCACTCTTCCTCAGCAATTTCCTCAAACTTTCGGGGACGTGCGATTGCCGCGTTGTTGACGAGAATGTCGATGCCACCGAGGGAGTCTTCAACTTCTGTGATCATCCGCTTGACGTCGGCTGCGAGTGAAACATCAGCCTGAATCGCGAATGCTTTTCTTCCGATGCAAGTGATTTCGCTGCACACTGCTTTCGCGGCGTCGGCCCGTTCACGATAGTTCACCGCAACATCGGCACCGTCTCTAGCCAGCGCGATGGCGATGGCTGCTCCGATCCCACGACTGCCCCCGGTCACGAGAGCAACTCGATTCTTGAGGTCTGTCATGCGGTCATTGTAGGACGAGAAGGTCCAGTGAAGCATGGCCCTTTCAATCCCGGTTTGTGAAGGCCGTTTCCTAACCCTACAGGGAGAAAAAACCAGAAGTAGGGAAAGAGCCTCGTCTGCTCTGATTAAATGCTGGTATTGAAGGGTGAATTTGAGGCAAGAGAGAATTGCGACCATGAAAAACGCCTACGTGGTCAGGGAGTTGGTATCGGTGGCGTCAGGCGAAAAAGAACTCCGCACTCATTATGAGTACGGGACGTTCGACACCTACGAGGCGGCGAACCAGTGCGCTGTAGCAACGAAAAATCAGAGTTGCTTTCCTCAGAGGGATGAGGCGAAGTCTTAGTAGCCAGCCCCGGTCAGAGGGAACCGCAGATTTTGCGGTAGTCAGCTTCGGGAAACGCCTTGAGGGTCTCCGTGGAAATGTTTCCGAGTGCGCTTGCTGACAACGTGAATTTTGCACACGCCTCATCGCTAGGAAACTCTGAGATCAAAACGGCATCGTAGTGCCCCATGGTCAAGTACCATGCCTGAATCTTTCCACCTACCGCTTCAGCGGCTTTCCTGGCAGCATCGAGCCGCGATGGACTTTCCTTGACCTTTGAAAGTCCTTGGTGGGTGTAACGGACGAGCGTCACAAAGTGTGGCATAAAGTTCCTCCTGCATGCGACAGGTCATTGAATTGAACTAGCTGCTTGCGAGAACGCATTGTTCGCGTTGCTTCCGATCAGACGAATCGCGCCAACCACGATTACTAAAATGACGGCCAGCATTACTGCATACTCCGCGATGTCTTGCCCCTCATCGTACCGCCACAGTTGAAGAAGATGTCTCATGTTCCCCCCTTCGCCCACGGCCCGATTCTACCGGTGAGAAAGCGTGATCAAGATCACGGGGTCTTGGTTGTGGGTGCTAACCTAAAGGTACTCCTCCTGCGCCA
The DNA here is from genome assembly GCA_963722365.1 of uncultured Acidobacteriaceae bacterium. Lineage (GTDB taxonomy): Bacteria > Acidobacteriota > Terriglobia > Terriglobales > Acidobacteriaceae > Sulfotelmatobacter. The sequence continues at coordinate 172,831 of CAVRLM010000005.1, read as the reverse complement.
TCTAGGGAGGTAGAAAATGACAAATCCACGCGTAAAAGTGCACATTTTTGCCTTCTCTAGGAGTAGGAAACCGCTTGAAATAAAAGACATTTGAGATACCTAGCGTTAATCAGTAGGTTGAAGGTTCGATTCCTTCCGCGCTCACCAACTTACCAGAGTCGATATCTCGGGTGTGCCGTAATTCAACAACGCCAGGTGAAAACGAAAAACGACGGGTTCATCGTGCTTGGTGCGTGCTCCCCTGAACACTGTCGAAGTAATATTCGAATTATCAACGTCGGAAACAGGAGTGGCTGTTGAAGAAATCCAGTTTTGCATGAAACGCACCAAATCTGGGGATAGGAAACAAAGTTGAGATCGCCGTATGCAAGACAACCTAACGCAGAGTTTTTCTGAGCATTTTTCAGAGATCGAGTTTTTCAAGGCCCCGCCAAAGCGCTCAAAACCCCAGCAAAGATCAACTACTTTTCGAGCGCTCCTTTCGACACAGTGCACCCTCAGAACGAACAGTGGCTGGCTGAACTGTGTCGAGGCAAGTTACCTGCGAGGAAAGAATATGTCCAATGCCCACGTGCTTGTCGCTGTCGTGTCGCTGTCGGGAAGATCTGGTCCAACTCACAAATCGGGCCAAGCGGCGGGGTACAGTTTACCGTCGTCTATCCCCTGCTCAACGGCTGCCACGCCTGTGCAAGTGCGGGATTTGCGATATTCAACTGGAATTTCAACGCCCAGGGAAAATTCTTCGGTACGACCCTCATGGGACTAACCTCACCGCCGTTGCAGTAAATGTCAATGACTCACCCTGCTGACACCTCAGCCCCAATTCTCTGGCGCTGCACTGTAACTTCTGGCAGTTACGGTGCGCAAAGACGCAGTCTAGATTCCAGTCTTGAGGTTTTTCGAATCGTTAGGGCTCGACGAACAAATCACTAATTTGGGTGTTCGCGCCACTGAGGACACGCAAGTCTACTTCCTGACATTGGATTGCCGAAGCCGAAAGTTACGGAAACCGCATCGTCGCCGAGCCGTGGATGACAAATGATGGCACAGAGCTGATTGGCAGCAACGTCTCGCACTATCGCGTCCTGGAAAAGCTCGGCAGCGGCGGGATGGGTGTGGTGTATAAGGCGGAGGATACAGGGCTCGGCCGCTTTGTTGCTTTAAAGTTTCTGTCAGAAACGGTTTCGCAGGATCCTCACGGTCTGGAACGCTTCCGTCGTGAGGCCCGGGCAACCTCGGCGCTGAACCATCCAAATATTTGTACCATCCATGAGATTGCCGAGCACGGTGGGCAATGCTTCATCGTGATGGAGTTTCTGGACGGAATTACCCTGAAGCAACTCATCGCCCAGAAGCCAATCGAGATGGATGTGTTGCTCGGGCTAGCGGGTGAGATTGCAGACGCACTGGACGCCGCGCATTCTGAAGGAATCATTCATCGCGATATTAAGCCCGCCAACATTTTCGTAACCAAGCGAGGACACGCCAAGATCCTCGACTTCGGTTTGGCTAAGGTGATCCTGACGGCTAGTTCCGCCAGCCAGATCGGCGCTCAAGCGACGCAGACTTCTTCATCTCCTGCCGCGGACCTCACTAGCACCGGAGCCGCGATGGGAACGATCGCATATATGTCGCCGGAACAGGCACGGGCCAAAGATCTGGACGCCCGTACTGACCTGTTTTCGTTTGGTGCGGTGTTGTATGAAATGGCCACCGGAAAGCTGCCCTTCCACGGAGACAGTACGGCGATTCTTTTCGATGCGATTCTAAATCGCGCTCCGGTCGCACCGGTACGGCTGAATCCTGACCTGCCAGCCGAACTGGAACAAATCATCGACAAGGCACTGGAAAAAGACCGCAGCCTTCGCTATCAGCATGCCTGCGACATGCGAACCGACTTGCAGCGGCTGAAGCGAGACACCGACTCACGCCGATTCTTGCTCCCGGAAGCGCAGCAGGACACGGAATCGGTGGAAATTCCGGTTCCAAGGCGTTCCTCTTCGAGCGGCAAACAAAAGACAGTCTTTTCCACCTCGGTTCCTGTACTAGAAGAGCGACCGCGCAACCGTCGCTGGAAGACTCTGGTAGCCGCCGTGCTTGTCTTTGCCACCCTGATCGCGGGTGGTCTTTACTTTGGAATTTACCGTCGGACGCGACTCACCGACAAAGACACGATTGTCCTGGCTGACTTTACGAATGGTACAGGCGAAGGGGTATTCAATGATGCCTTGAAACAGGCCTTGGCCGTTCAGTTGGAGCAATCGCCCTTTCTGAGCCTCGTTTCCGAACAGCGCATTCAACAGACTTTGCGGTTGATGGGCGCGTTGCCCGACATGCAATTCACACCAGCGATTGCGCGGGAACTTTGCCTGAGAGTACAAGGGGCTGCGGTGATCGAAGGCTCGATTGCGAACTTGGGCGGCGAGTATGTTCTCGGCTTGAAAGCCACTGCCTGCAGTAATGGTCGTTCCTTGGCGAGGGTTCAGGTGATATCCGAAAGCAAAGAGCACATCCTTAAAGCGCTCAATGAGGGAGCGACCAGCCTGCGGGGAAAGCTGGGTGAATCGCTCAGTACGGTGCAGAAATACGACACTCCGGTGGAGCAGGCAACAACGTCCTCGCTGGAAGGATTAAAGGCCTACAGCCTGGGTCTTAAGGCGAAGGACCTGAAGGGCGATGAAGCGGCGCTTCCGCTTTTTGAGCGGGCAACTCAGCTCGACCCAAATTTCGCTATGGCCTACGCATTATTGGGGACGAGCCATTCGAATCTCGGCGAGAGGAACCAGGCAGCGGAGAGTCTCGGAAGAGCGTACCAATTGCGTGAACGCGTCAGCGAACGAGAAAAGTTCTACATCGATTCTTACTATCGCGATCTGGTCGTCGGAGATCTGGATAAGGCGGCCGAGATATATCAGGTCTGGGCACAGGTGTATCCGCGCGATGAAAAGCCCGTGGGCAATCTAGGCCTGCTGTATGGCTACACGGGACAACATGAGAAGGCCCTTTCGCAGGCACGCGAGGCGCTTCGTCTTCAACCTGCGAGCGGACTGAGATATGCGAACCTGGTCCAAGACTACGTTCGTTTGGGCCGCTTGCAGGAAGCCCGGGCAACGGCGGTGGAGGCGCAATCGAAGAAGCTTGATTCACCTTACCTGCACTTCTATCTCTACCAGCTTGCATTCTTGCAAAAAGACGAGTCAGGAAGAGCGCAACAAGTGGCGTGGGCTGGCGGCAAATCGGGGGTGGAAGATGTGCTGCTGGCGGCCGAAGCCGATACAGCTTCTTATGCCGGTCAGTTGAGGAAGTCTCGGGAATTCTCACAGCAAGCGATCCTTTCCGCTGAACGAGCGGAAGCAAAGGAGACCGCGGCAGGCTACGACGCCGATGCGGCTCTCATGGAAGCCTTCGTCGGCAACACCGCCGAGGCACGCCAGAGAGGAGAGGCGGCTCTCGCACGATCGACCAGCCGGGATGTGAAATTTGGAGTAGCTCTTGCCCTGGCGCGGGCCGGAAATGCGTCGCACGCGGAAAAGCTGGCCGATGAGTTAGCGAAGACCTTTCCATTGGACACGGTTGTAAAGTTCAACTACTTGCCGACTGTCCGCGCTCAGCTTGCACTCAGCCGCAACGATCCTGTGAACGCCATTGAAGCTCTGAAAATTGCCGTTCCATTCGAGCTAGGACAGCCGGGCGACTCATCGTTCGCGCCGTCACTCTATCCAGTATTTGTACGAGGAGAAGCGTATCTGTCGGCGGGTCGGGGCCAGGAGGCTGCGGCCGAGTTCCAGAAGATCCTGGATTACCCCGGTGTGGTGGTCAACGAAACAATCGGCGTTCTTGCCCGCCTCGGATTGGCGCGAGCGCATGTTCTGCAGGGCGACACCGCTAAGGCACGGCCGGCGTATGACGAGTTCCTTGCGCTCTGGAAAGATGCCGACGCCGATATTCCCATCCTGAGGGAGGCGAAGGCGGAGTATGCGAAGCTTCATGGGAGTTAACGGCGCTCGATGGTCAGCGAGATCCCTGTAAAAAGTGACAATAGGCAGTTTGACACGATCGTGTTGAACTGCTCGTGAGTCGCAAGTTCGCGTGCGGGTCGAACGGCCGACATACCGACCCGGCCACAGCATCCGGACTTTCTGTTGCGCGGTGATCGCGCACGGACCTGAAGGAGTCGCTAATATGTTTCTCCCGAGCGCGGGTTCTCCAACGCAACTGCGCTGGCTGCGAGTTTTCGAACCACTGATGCTGGCCACCGGAATTGTGCAGCCACTCGCCACCTTGCCGTCGATTTCCAAGTTGTATTTCACTCACACCCTGCATGCTTCGGGTCAATCCCTGACGACGTGGTCGATCTTCGGTCTCGCAAGCTTATTGTGGGTCATATACGGTTTGCTCAATCGGAAGCCCGCCATCTACGTGGGGAATATTATTGGCCTGCTGATGAATGTGTTGATGGTGAACGGCATCCTGCTGAATGCTGGCTGGACCTACTGACCTCCGCAATATTCTCAAGGATTGGTTTTGCCTAGAACATCACCTTCAGCGTGAACTGTGCCGAGCGTGGGCCCCCGACCGCGTATAGTGCGCTTTGTCCGGTTCCGCCGCTTCCACCGCCTGCTTCAAGGTTCGTGGTTGACCCAGGACAGACCTTGCCGAACCTCGGATTCGGCGTTTTTCCATCGAACGACCAGATGGGATTCGGGTTGCATTGCGATCCGGGCAGTCCGAACATCGGGTGGTTGAAGAGATTAAAATATTCGATGCGCACATCGAGTTTCACGCGCTCGGTCAGGTTAAAGCGGCGCCGCAGCGCCATATCGGTCTGGTTGATGGAATAGGGGCTGCGCAGCCCATTCCTGGGCAGGTTTCCATTCTGCATCCGGCGGTGGGGCTGTGAAGGCAGCCGGGTTCAGTGCACTCCCGCTCGGTTGCGTCGAATCAGCGATCCAGAAGGGTTGACCGGGAACGATTTCAGCCTGGGTTCCGAAAGGGCCAGGCATGAGCGGGGAACTTCTGACTGTCACGTTGATCGGCGGCGCAGACGTCACGCGCACCAGCCCGTCGACCGCCCAGCCTTTCAGGATCGCCTCGCCAACTTGCCCCCAAGATGGGGCAGGAATCTCGTAGGAAACAGCTCCGGCAACCGACTGACGCATGTCGTAGTCCGAGGGAGTCCGGGGTGGGAGTACGACGTCGCTCACATTGGTCGCGCGGAGACCTCCTGAATCGGTGGAACCCAGTCGCTTGATTGACCGAAGTTGTAGGACACCAGCGCCTGCAGGCCATGCGACATACGTCGCTGGAACTGTAGTTGAAACGCGTTGTACGTGGAGTTGCCGGCGTTCCACGTGGTGTAGACCGATCCGGCGCCGAGGCTCAGCACCGCGGGAGGGTAGAGTCGGTCCTCGCGAAGAAGTCGCATGCCAAAGGAGCCGACGTAGGTAGCCGACAAAGTCTCCTTCGCGCCCAGTTGTCGCTCAACGGCGGCATTCCATTGCTGGGTGAATGGGACCCGCAGATTCGGATCGACCGCGCTTATCTCATTCCAAGCTGAATCGATTGCGGTCGAAAACGGACGGAGGCTGGAGAAAGGGTTCGACAAGTCGAAGGGCGTGCCCGGAGCAACCGGCGGAAATTCAGACCGATAATATGGAAAGCCGAACGCAGCGAGGCCGATGTCCCCGTAACCTAAGTCATAGAAGAAACCAAATCCTCCGCGCAGCACCGTGCTGGGGATTGATCTGGTAGGCTGCGCCGATGCGCGGAGCAAAATTTCCCAGCCTGGTGTGCCACAGGGCCCCGGCACTAGCGCGAGCGGATTCGAGTCGAAGATTCCGTGCATTATAAAGGGGTTGCCCTGGCGTTGCCGAAGTCGGCGGAGTGATTGATTTCCCATCGCAACCCGTAAGTGATGGTCAGGTTATTTCGTCGCCCTCCAGGTGTCCTGGGCAAACAGCGAGTAGTTATTTACGTTCACGGAAAAGGGATCGCTGGCGCTCACGATCGCCTCACCCCATTAATCCGGCCACTAACTCCGAGTACTCGACGGAAAAATGCCGTAGCCTGTACCTTCCGAGCCGTGGGACTTAAACGACGATAGTCGATAGCCGAACTTGAATTGATGCACCCCAACTGCCCAGGAGAAGGTATCGACAAAATTGAGTTGCCGTTGGACGTTCATCCTTTGCGTACCCGTCTCTCACCTCCTGGGGTCCGAACGAGAACAAGGCCTCGCCTTTATCGAAGCTATATGAAGGACGATGGCGGAAACAGAACTGCAGTGGGTGGCGGAACTGCGCCTTGAAAGTTGGTAAGAGAGACAATGAAGTTGCCCGTATTCCGACTCCAGTTCGCGCGGAAGTCGTTCACTTTCGTAGGGAGCGAGCAAGATCGTCGCTCCCGCCGTAAGTGTTTGCGTGTTCACGTGGTTGTACGCCAATTCCTCCCAGTACCGGGTCGCACCATAGGATGGTGCGTGGTTGTAACGCGCAAACAGCGTGATCTTTCTTGTTCAGGTTAGTGGTCCACACGGATACTGGTGGCGTTGAGAGACGAAGGATCGGAATAGGCAACGGTGAGGTTCGCCATGCATGGATTGGTGATGTTATCGCACGTAGGGTCCACCAGAGGTGCGTTCGGATCCGGAAGCGGCAGCGCATTCAGAATCGGCCGGTACGCTGGCGCAACCGCCGCTCGGGCCGACGCCGTGTAGAAGTCACCGGTCGCCGTTTGCGGCAGCCGCAACCGCAGCCCTTCATAAGAGAAGAAGAAGAAAGTTTTGTCCTTGAGGATTGGCCCACCTAGCGTTCCCGCCAAAGTCATTCTGGCGAAGTGGGGGCTTGGGAAGCGGCGGAGCATCAAAGTAGTTGCGGGCGTCGAAAATATCGTTTCGCAGATAATCGAATGCGCTGCCGTGGAACTGGTTCGTGCCGGACTTCGTGACGATCGAGATCTGAGCCCCGGGCGTGCGTCCGTATTCCGCCGCATACGACGAGGTCTGGATACGGAACTCCTGCATCGCATCGACCGACACCAGTCCGTTGGTGCCACCTTGTGCGGTGAATGCGGGTATCGCGCCGCCCATGGTCTGACCGAGGCCGATGATGCTCACGGCGAAATTCGCGCTCACGCCATCGACCATGAAATAGTTCGTGTCCGTGAACTGTCCATTCACGCTGAACTGGCCTGCCCCGAGATTTTGCGAGGTGAACACCACGCCCGGCGTTAGCGCAATTAAGGACTGGAAGCTACGACCGTTCAGCGGCATGTTATGACAAACTGCTGGTCCACGACAGTACTCACGGTTACCGAGTCGGTTTGCAACAGCGGCGCAATCACGGTGGATGTCTCTGCAATAGAGCCGAGCGCCAGCCTGAAATTCTCATTGACCGCGTCCTGGACGTACAACTGCAGGCTAGGCTGGACTACGGTGCGGAAGCCATCTTTCTGGATAGTCAGCCGATAGGTGGCGGGATGCAAGTCAGGGATGACGTAGATGCCTTCCTGGTTGGTGGTGGTGACGATGGAAACGTTGGTTTCGAGGTTTGTGATGGTGCAGGTGGCGCCAGCAATCACCGCGTCCGTCGGGTCGGTCACCCGTCCGGAGATCCGGGCATTTTCTGTTTGTGCCGAGGCAGCAATCGAGGTCAGAAACAAAACCCCGACGAGCACCGGGATCCGCATCCAGTCCCCCTCAGGTTTTGCACGACGGAAGCCGGTCCGCTTGGTGCAAAGGTCGGGGGGAGGTTAGCCTTGCCCGCAAATCGATACTACTGTAGGAACTACTAGCCTGGGGTGCTGGAAATTCGGGGGTCCTACGGGTGATTGGGCTCACCCAGGTAAGCGTAGAGCATCTTCTGGGTGCTGGGTTCCTTGCCTCCGACTCCAGGCTCGGAAGTAATAAATACGGCATGGATCTGACTCACCAGCTCGGGATTATCGACCTTCAAGACCCAGCGTCCGGGCGCCTTGGCATCCGCATGTAGAAAGCCCAGGCTGCGCGACGAGCTGTTGGCGGATACCGCCACCGCCCAGACCTGGAAACTACGTTTTGCGTTTAGGGCCGGCGCCTGAGTCAGGTCGAAGGCATAGAAAGTAAGGGATTTGCCCTCGGTCAGGAAGACGCGTCCGAAGGCGTCTGCGAGCTTACCATTCGGATCGGTCTCACGGACGTCAATCACGTGTAACTCACGTGCTGCCATGAGTTCGCGGACATCTTTGCCAGCGGCCGCAAGCTGTCGTTCCATATCGAGCGTAGCGCTGGCGATCCGGAGTTTATTGGAAAGCTCCGTAATTCGGGCCTGTTGTTCCACAAGGGAGGCTTCGTCATTGAGGCGCAACTGGCTACTACGAGCGGCTTCGTCTTGTGCGGATGCCAGCAGTTTCTGTTGATTGCGGGCCTCTTCCAGTAGCTGAGCATTCTCGGAGGACGATCGCGCGGTCTGGCCGCGAGCTAGATCGCTGCTGCGCAGCAAGTTCTCGGCGTTCTTGGCAGCTTCAGCCAGCTGAATGCGCAAGTTCTGGATGTCGTGCTGCTGGGTCGTGAGCTTCTGGTTGGACTGAGCCAGACTCGCAGTCAGGGCTTCGTTCTGGTGTTTCAGTTCTGCGATCTGTTGTGCGGCCGCGCCTGCCAGGGCAGAATCCCTTGAGCCCCGAGAATGGTAGACCGCAAGACCGATCGCAATCAAAACCATCGCTGCAGCTGTGCCCAGAAGAGCAGAAGGGCGGAAGAACCACGATCCCGATTGAGCGGGACGGTTCACCGCGTCCGTGAAAACGACACCCTCCGCGCGCGCCCGGCGAAGGAAACGCTGCCGCGAACCGGGCAGCGGTTGAGCCCTCATCTCCGCCAATTTCTGCCGAAGCCCTCCCTCGCCAAGCGGCAACTCCCTGGTGACGAGGGCAGATAACTTCTCGTACTCCGAGCGGCATTGATTGCAGATCTTCACATGCGCCTGAAACTCAGCGAGTTCCGTGCCCTGCAGAAGGCCCCCGGCGGCAAGGGCACAGAGCGTCTCACACTCCTCGTGCCCCCCTACTCTTTGCCGATCTTCAGGCACACTTTCCCCCCGGGGTATTCGAATTTCGTTCATCTTCGCCGGATATGAAAGAGCGCAATTTTTGGAGGCCACGATAATAGTGATGTCGGATGTTGACGAATGAGTCGCCGGTCCGCTCGGCGATTTCACGCATGGAAAGGCCGCCGTAGCAGGCCATTTCGATTACCTTCCTTTGCGGATCGGAGAGAGCTTTCATACTTTGGCGAACCAGCGCTTTTACCTCCGGCACAGTTAGACCTAAGGTCTTCCCCGCCCCTACCGGATGAACCTCCAAGTCTTCATCCAGCTCCGCGTTTCTGTAGAACTCGCGGCCTTCAAGGTGCTGGCGGCGGTTGATGGCGCGATGATACGCATATTGCATCAACCACACCTTAGTACTGCCTTTGCGGGGGTCAAATTGTGCCACGGCGCGAAAAACATCAAGGAAGACAGTCTGGGTAACGTCCTCCGCCTCACCAGGATCGCGAACAATCTTGAGTGCGATGCTTAGAACCAACTTTTCATATCGATCAAAGAGGACAGCGAGGCCGTCGCTCTGTCCATCCTTGAGGCGGTCCATTAGTTCTTCGTCGGATAGATCCTGTAGTTCACCGAACGACATAGCCCCGCCTTTACAGGTCCCACGTTTGGAATCCCACTCCTCTTTTCGTTCGCAGACGCACGCGAGTCTGAGCTAGTCTACAACCAAATCCCTGCCGAGCCTATTTTCGGGCGCTGGCACAAATCTCCGATCGCAGCGGCACACAGACATACAAAGGCTTTTCAGAGTCGCATCCTTGCGACAGACGTAAAACTGGGGAAATAATTTTATGACGTGTGGATTGTGTAGTTCGAGTAGACAGACGGAGTTTCGCGCGGAGGTGAACATCCACTTTCCGGGTCTGCAGGGCTTGGATGTGCCTGGAGTCTGGGCATTCCCAAAGCTCACGGTTTGCTTCAATTGCGGTTCAACCATGCTCGCTCTCTCGGAAGAAGAGTTGCATCTGCTTCAAGAACAGACAGCGTTGGTTAGAGCTGCGTGAGGCTCTATTCCGACGATCACCCAAGCCCAATGGGATTTTCGCATTGAATCGGTTGACTTTAAGTTCCAGTCGCTCTGCGAGTAAGTCAAACAAACTGCTGATTTAAGGGGGACGAAATGAATAATCGTGTCCGCGTAATGATTGCCGATGATCACTTCCTGGTGGCCGAATTGTGCAAGCGACTTCTGGAGACGGAGTTCGACGTTGTCGGCGTCGTCGGCGATGGCCGCGCACTCGTAAGCGCGGCCAGAGATTTGAAGCCCGAGGTAATTGTTCTCGACGTGGCTATGCCCATCCTGAATGGTCTGGACGCTGCAAGGCAATTAAAGGAAATACTGCCCCTCGTCAAATTGATCTATTTGACCATGAATCCCGATGTAGATATCGCTGTCGAGGCGTTTCGTATTGGAGCCCGTGGATATGTCCTGAAGACATGTGCCGCAGCCGAGTTGGTGCTGGCAGTTCGCGAAGTGTTGCGAGGCAACTCATATATTGCATCGGCTCTGCCCCGGGATACGATCGCCTTCTTGCGCACGCAGGATAAGAAGTTGGTGCATGAAGGATCTCGCCTAACACCACGGCAACGTGAGGTATTGCAACTGCTTGCTGAAGGAAGAGTGATGAAGGAGGTGAGCAGTATCCTCCAGATGTCGAGCCGGACAGTTGCGTATCACAAGTACAGGATGATGGAAGTACTTGGCGCTAAGAGCAATGCCGAACTGGTTAAGTACGCTGTCAGGAACCATTTGGTGGCCGCATAGGAGCGTGACGTCACGCCTGAGCTTGAACGCGATCGTGGCCATGTGGCGTGGCAGCGTTGGGGGGAGAACATCTTTGGTAGAGCCGCCAATCGCGCGGTCGCCCCCTCTGCTTCTTTGGAGTTTGCAAGAGTTCTGCGCCGGCGCGGCGCTCCACCACAGTCTACGCTGACGTGCCTCGCGGTTCAGTAGTCCTATCCCTGTCCCCTGCCGGCCAAGAAAACTCGAAGATCGAAATTGGTGCTGATATCGATTCCACTCCGGATCAGTGCGGGAATTCTCTGCGACCCGTTTCTAGTATTCCAATTGTTGGTTGACCATCCTGTAATAAGTAACAGTTGTCGTCGAATTCAGAGCGTGTTTCACTCAGGAACAAGTTTCGAATGTGGCCTTGGTACTACTGGGATTCGCTAACGGTATGCAGGGAAATACCGGATGAGAAGTTGATGCCGGTCAGTGTTCCGATGCCAGAAATACAGATAGAAATGGCGTCGCGAACAGGCGGACTGTTGATCTGATCATGGGATAGTCGCTGAAGCTAGTTCAGAAACTCACGTGCAGAGATCGGAGGAAGTTATGCAGTTACAAGTCAGATTCACAAAAATGATCGCGGGTGCCGTGCTGTTGCTCGGCGTTCTTATCGCTGGTAGCCATCCAGGCTTCGCGAGAGACAAGTACGAAACCCTCGAAGCAACGGCGTTCGGTACGGGTACCCAGTTGGGGGCAAACATCGGCGTGACATTGAATATTTATGAATATTCGACTCCTGCGGATCGGCAGATATTGATTCAAGCCTACGAGAAGGGCCAGAACCAGGGGTTGGTAAACGCACTGCAGAAAATGAAAGCCGTAGGTCACGTTGAGATTACAGGGACACTCGGCAACGATTGCTCGTACATCAAGATGATTCCTACGGCAACTGGCCGCAAGATTATCTTTGTGACCAATCGGTGGATCAGATTCGGGGAGGCATATTATGACACCCAATCTCAGTCCTTCAATCTCACCGCCGGCATAATCGAAATCAACGATCAGGACAAAAGCAAGAGCACAGGTGTCCTCTACCCTGCGGCTCAGCTCGTCCTCGACAGCCAAGGTCAGTTGCAGTGGGATCTGAGAGAAAATTCGTGGAAACTGGTTGACGTTCTCGATTGGCAAGGAACAGCGGGAGTCAATTAGGGCGCAATTCGGGGTTTGGCCAGGACTATTTCAATATCTCTTGGCGGCTTGCTTCAATAACAACTCGCCTTGGAGTCAAAATCGTGAGGTGCATTGTGAAAGATTATCGACGCTTCGCAATTCCGTGTGCTGCTCTGTTGTTCACACTGCCTGGACTCCTGAGCAATGCGACCGCTCAGGCGAAGAGCAACAAGTACGCTTGCTCGGAACCCAATCCGGCCCAACTCTGCACCGCAGCAAATACGTGCGGAACCGCTGACACTCCCTGCTCTGTGGATGTGAAACGAACTTCGGACTCGGCGTCTTCCACTCCGAGCATCTCGAACGCCAAAGGGAACTCGCTATTCTGCGTGAAAGTTGGCACGACCGTGAAATGGTACAGCACAGGCAAAGACAATGGATTTGTTGTCGACGTCGGCCCGGCGTCACCATTCGAGCCCGGCGGAGCCATCATCGGCGGTTCCGACCGTTCGGTTTCTGTTGTGGCGAAGAAGCCAGGATGTTTCAAGTATTCCGCGGGCGCCTGTCAGTCAGGCGCAATTTACGGGATGTGTGGAACAGCGGACGCTGAGCTCATCGTTTCGAATGGTAACTGAGAAACGCATTTCATGGCTGTTATTGCACGAGGAAACTAAATGCGAACAGGAAGACTGATTACGGGTTTAGCGCTATTTCTCGGCGTCGCCTGGTTGAATGGTGCGACCCAGGCAGGCGACTCATCCAAGTTTCAACCAAGCCTACCGATGCAGTTTTCTGCAACCGCAATCGGTCAGGCCGGTACGGCGGCTGGAAAGAGTTTTGGCCTCACGGTTTACGTGCAGGGCTTAACCACGGACGGCGAAACTGAGGAACTGGTGGCAACACTCAAGCACAAAGGCCAAGATGGCTTAGTCAGCGCGATGCAGGACATCGGGGACAAGGGTCGTATCGCTCCTGCGGGCTCGGTCGGCACTGGGATGCGAGTCGTTCGCATTCACCCAACCAAGGATGGCGGACAACACATTGTGCTGGCGACCGATCGGCCGATCTCTCTTCCGGAACTGTACAACTCTACCCGTTCCACGAACTACAAGATCGGCATCGTAGTGCTTAACGTCGACAAGGATGGAAAGGGAACCGGCACATTCTCGCCTCTTTGCAAGGTGAAATTTAACAAGAGTAATGAGCTGGAGATTGAAAACTACGGTCAAAAACCGTTCCGCCTCGCCAATGTGTATCGACAAAAGTAACAGCGTACTTGGCAAATCAAGCGAGTGAGGGAATGCCCGGGCTGCAGTCGAAAGCATCATGCTCCGATTAAGCGCACCAGAGTGCAAGGAAAGCCATTAACCAAGGACAAACCGATGGAAGCCTGTAAGAACCCGAGATTGTTCGAAAGGATCATACTGTTTCTCGGATGTGCGACAGTGTTGATGCTCTCGACTTCTGCATCCAGTCAATCCCTGGCCGACCAGGCCTGGACCATCCTTCAGGCAGGTGCCGACAACAATAGTACCAATCAGCGGATTGCCGCCATGAGAGTGCTTCAGTTAATTCCCCACGATGCTAAGGCGGTGAGCGTGGCGGAAAAGGGACTGCAGGACAAAGAGGCGGAAGTGCGCGGGGCGGCTGCGCTATCACTCGGTGCCATGGCGTCCAAGAGTGCAATACCAGCATTGGTGGCCGCAGCCAAGACCGACAAAGATGGCGCCGTGGTTCTGGCAGCAGCCAGAGCGCTGATCCAGCTTGGGGATGAGAGAGGATACAGCGTCTACTACGCCGTACTCACTGGGCAACGCAAAACCGGCGACAGCCTGGTTGGAGGCGAAGAGAAGCAGTTAAATGATTTATTGAGAGATCCAAAGCAGATGGAACAGATGGCGTTCGAGCAAGGCATGGGATTCGTGCCGTTTGGAGGGATCGGGCTCCAGGCTTTTAACGTGATTCATTCGAGTGAGGAGAAGGGGCCGATTCTAAAAGCAACTTCTATCAAGATCCTGGCAAAAGATCCGGATCCGCGCACCAAGAAGGCGTTGGTTGCGGCAACGGCTGACACTCACTGGCTGGTCAGGGCGTCCGCCTTCGATGCCTTGGCTCGGCGCGGTGATCCGGCGGTACTGCCAGACTTAGCTGCCGGTTTCAAAGACGACAAAGACGAGGTGAAACTTACGGCTGCGGCTGCCGTGGTGTATCTATCCTCGTTAACTAAGCCAGTAACAGAGTGAATTCAATCCGAGAAATCACTCGATCGCGGCCACGATGGCGAGCGAGACATGGATTTTCGTTCGTTCAGAAGGAAACTCGGAGTAGCCATATGATCACGGAACAAGTTACGAAAATCCTATCGGTAGCACTTAGCTTCATTCTCGTTACAGTTTCACCACACGCCTTATATGGATATCAAGCGGGCTCATCTTCTGCCCAGGATTCGGAGAATCCAACCGAATCTTCCCCGATGAGCACGAGTGCGCTTGAGGCATTGGTGGCGCCTATCGCACTGTATCCGGATGCGTTGGTGGCCCAGATTCTTGCTGCTTCGACATTTCCAGACCAGATTGCTATCGCGAATTACTGGCTGCAACAAAACAAGAGCTTGACCGGTAGCGCCCTAATGCAGGCCGTCGACAAGGAGACGTGGGATCCGAGCGTGAAGGCGCTGACCCAGTTTGCTTCGGTGCTCAACAACCTGGCCACGAATCTTTCGTGGACTTCCTCCTTGGGAGAGGCTTATCACAATCAGTCTGCTGATGTGATGACCGCCATCCAGACTCTCCGCTTGCAAGCCAAAGAAAAGGGCAATCTGAAATCCAGCTCTCAAATCACTGTCGTTCAACAGGCGCCGCAAACGATCGTGATCCAATCGGCCAACCCACAGGTCGTCTATGTACCGCAGTACAACCCAGCGGTGGTTTACGGGTACCCATACGTGGTTCCCGGCTATGTTGCGCCGGTATATTCCACCGGCGATATGGTGGCGGCGGGGCTACTATCGTTTGGCGCCGGAATCGCAGTGGGCGCGATGATGAGTGGTGGATGTTGCGGATGGGGCTACAGCAGTTGGAACTGCGGCTGGCACGGTACCGCCGTCGTGTATCACGGCGGGGGATATTACGGCAATTCAGCCTGGCACGGCGGTTACTACAACGGCGGCTATCATAATAGCTACGGCTACAACAATAACTACAACCACTCCGGGAATAACTACAACAACTATCACGGTGGCGGCAATACTTATAACAAGAATATAAGTGGAAACACGGTCAACGTTAATCGACAGAGCTCGCAGAGCGTCAACGCCAATCGTTCCTCAGCCTCCAATTCCTGGGCACAGAACCACAATTCGGCTAGCGACAGATCCACGGCGTTCAGTGGCATGGACGGACACTCGGGCGGGTTTGGCGGATCCGGCGGGTGGTCTTCAAGGGCAGATAGCGGTCGCGGCTGGGGAAGCATGCGCTCCAGCGGGTTCAGCGGCGGCCGCTTCGGTGGTGGTGGCGGTTTCGGCGGTGGAGGCTTCCGCCGCTGATCTCCGGCGAGCGGAGCGCAGGGAAAAGACAATTCGGAGCTACGCCTATGTCATATCTTATCTTCAAACATCTGACGCAAGTTGCCAGGCTCACGTTGTACGTGGCTCTCTTCACCGGCGTCACGTTGACGGTCTCCTGTAACAGATCGGACACTTCCGCCTCGGCTCAAAAAACCTTCTCGTCACCCGCAGACGCAGGGGCGGCCTTTTTGGAAGCCGCAAAGTCCAATGATCAGGCTGCGCTTGTGGCGATCTTCGGTCCAGATACCAAGGACGTCCTGCTTTCCGGAGATGCAGTGAAGGACAAGAACGCACTACAGGACTTCGTTGCCGCATACGTGCAGATGAATCGCTGGCGCGAAATCAAAGCAGGAGGAGAAATCCTGTATATCGGCGCCGACAACTATCCTTTCCCAATTCCTCTTGGCCGGAATTCTTCGGGCCAGTGGTTCTTCGATACGGCAGCAGGCAAGGATGAGATCCTGGCGCGTCGAATCGGCAAGGGAGAACTGACCGCCATGGCTGCCTGCGGTGCAGTTGCCGATGCTGAGCAGCAATACTTCAGCCAGGCTCATGACGGTGACAGCGTGAAGCAATACACCCAGAAATTTATCAGCGAGGAAGGCAAACAGGACGGATTGTACTGGAACGTTTCAGAAGGGCAGGCTCCAAGTCCTCTCGGCCCGCTTCGTGATTTTGCGAAAGCCGTCGGTTACACCGATGCAGGCGACAAGCCGCAGCCATTCAACGGGTATTACTTCCAGATTCTGAAAAAACAGGGAGATAAAGCACCCGGGGGCACGAAGGATTACATCACGAATGGGAAGATGACTGACGGGTTTGCCGTTCTTGCCTACCCAGCGGCCTATAGGAATTCAGGAATCATGACGTTTATGGTCGGCAAGGACGGTGCCGTATACCAAAAAGACTTGGGAGAAAAGAGCACCGAACTTGCAGCTGCCATGACGGAGTACAACCCGGGCGATGGGTGGAGCGTCGTTGTCGGCACAGAGGCATCCAACCAAGGATCAAACTAGGCGACTTTTCTCGGATAATTCAACTTCGAAGTTCGATCAGTTATCGGGCGCGATAACTCGCAGTCACACCAGTTCAGGGAGGCAGGCAGCCCCGAGAAAAGGCGTTCATGTGTTATCTAGCGCTGCCTCAAACGGCTTGTTGTTTTTCCATTCAGGATGCTACGGTGCCATAGCTCGGAGACTGTCGAATAGCTCCGGATGCTGATACCTGCATCGCAGTCGTCACATCCTTGTGTCCCGTGGTTCTCATGACGGCTGTTATCGAAGAATCACGTTTTGCTCCCGGGATAGGTTAATGATCCTAACGGATCACTCAGGAACAATCCTCAGGGTTCTCTCAACCCGAGTGAGCGCTGTCAGTTCTGCCAGTTTCCAAGGCGGCGTGGCGCTCCTAGACTTCGTTGTTGCGATGACTTGGCATAGTCATCCGTCGGACCGACCAGAATATGCGAAACCGAGTGACGCCACTGTGGTGGTGCTCGTCTTCCGTTGTTCCTCTGGTTTCTCGACAAACGTCTCGGTCAGGATTCTGCCGAGCGGTGAGCCAGGGAAATGGCGGTAACCAATCGATAGAGAGGACACCATTATGAATACGATCGAGCGCACGTTACTGATCATGGTCGCCATGCTGGCGGCCAGCGTACCCGTGTTCGCCCAGACGGGCGGAGCAAGCGAGGAGCTCCAACAGAAATTGGCTGCGGTGAAGCAATCAGTTGGGGAAAACCAGCAAAAACTCCACCAATATCAATGGAAGGAAACCACCCAACTCACCCTGAAGGGCGACCCGAAGCCTCCCAGCGAATCAGCTTGTCAATATGGTCCGGACGGAAAGGTACAGAAGACGCCGCTGACTGCGCCGCCGCCACCTCCGAGTGGAGGAAGAATGAAGCAGAAGGTGATCGCGAACAAGAAGGAAGAGATGAAGGACTACATGGGAGACGTAAAGGTTCTGCTCGCGAAGTACGTTCCGCCCAATCCGCAAGCCATGCAACAAGCCTTCCAGGCCGGGAAAGTCTCGCTAATCCCCGGTTCCGGCGTGGCGCAAATCGTATTCAAGGACTATGCACTGCCGGGCGATCAGATGACGCTCTCTTTCGACACTGCCGCAAAGAAGATCAGCACCGTGAACGTGAATACATATATGGACAATCCGAAGGACGTGGTCACATTGGCGGTTCAGTTCGCCAGCCTGCCGGATGGCACCAACTATGTACAGCAGACTGTCCTCAATGCCACTGCCAAGAGTCTCGTGGTAACGACAACAAATTCAGACTACAAGCCCCTGGGAGCACAGTAGATACACGATGTCACAGTCAATTCCGCAGTGGAGGGGATTTGTTCCAACACCACGTGGAAAGATGGCGAAACTGCAGAGGGCATCTTTTCGTGGGCCCAGAGGCGCGCGCCGTTGCGGACTGCCACTGTTAGCTCGAACAGTATCAATGAGCTGACAAACCGAGTACTCTCTTCTCGAATCTTGCAAAAATATGGAGGCAAACGTGAATAAGAAAGCATTAGCAACACTGGTGGTAGCGGTGATCTGTTTGGCCCTCTGTCCCAACGTTGTCGCTCAGGCAACAGGCTCGCCGGCGGCAACCGCCCAAAGCGGGCAGGCTTCGCTGGATCAGGACATTCAATTGTTGCGGAAGGATCTCGCCTCGGACAAGAAACAGCTGATCGCCAGTAATCTGGTGTTGACCGACACGGAAGCAACAAACTTCTGGCCCATCTACGATCAATATCAAGCGGAATATAAAAAAATCGGTGACGCGAAAGTTGCGTTGATCAAAGACTATGCCCAGAACTGGGGATCGGTCTCCAATGAGCAAGCGCTGGGGTACTGGCAACGATCTCAAGACATCGAACAGTCGGTTCTTCAGTTGCGCCAGAAGTACGGTCCTATCGTGGGTAAAGTACTTCCTGGAAAGAAGGCAGTTACTTTCTTTCAAATGGATCGCCGGATCGCTCTCTTGCTAGATCTGCAATTGGCAGCGGAGATTCCGTTGGTCCAAGAACAGGGGCATTGAAGCTCGATCCTGCAGGCCGGGTAAGCGTGGATCGGATTCCGTTCGGGCTCACCATTGCTTGACTCGGCATTCATGTGGTCTTATTGCAATCCGGTTCATAACGCATCCCGTTCACCAGGCATATTGCCAACCAAATGCCGAGGATCAGGTCGACGGTGGCGCAGAAACCGGGCCACCAAACTGGCACACCGGCGTTCTCGATCAGCGAGTGATGGAAAAGGTCAAAAACGCCGTGTCCGGCTATGGCAACCGCGACCAGCCACATGCTTCTCTTAAACCCGAGCAGAGCGAATAGAGAGAATCCCACTCCAACGGCGATTTCAATTTCCAGAATTGTTCTCGAAGCTCCCATCACCGCAAACAGCGCATAGTAGGAGGCGATTACGATGAGCACCGTGGGATAAAAGGCTCGCCCGCGGTCCAGCCCGATGATGCGGGCGGCGCCCGCTACGGCAAAAGCCAGAATCGTGCCGACCAGATACTCCATTTTCAGTCCACAGTCCTCAATACGGAATTGCAGTTGCGAGATCAGGTCACTTTACTTGGCGAAGCCTAAGCCTACCTCTGGCTTGGGAAGTTGTAAACGATGTCGAAAGAGCGCACCACCAGCGGGTTAAGCCTGTCGCAGACTTCAAAAGTGACTTTTGGGGGAGTGAAGGCGACGCCGTTTGCCGTCGTCTCCGATGCTTAAGTGACAGCGACCGTTCCGGCGGGGGCGGTGACTGGGAGAATCACGATCACGACGACGGGCGGGACGGCGACGAGTAGCTTGCAGCCGGATAGATAGGCTCGGAAACGTGGCTAAGAAGCCTGCTTCACAGGATTAAGGCGGGAACGGTGCTCTTCTTTCCTTTCTTCGATCGTGAGCACTCGCCGACCAAGCCCTGCGAGTTGGGATAGTTCCTGCTGGATGGCCTGCAGTCGTTCCTGCCTCTGGATGTGGGCGACCTGCGCCTGCGGTTCGTGTCGGCCTTCACGGCGATACTGCTCGTTCAGCTCTTGAATCCCAGCGATCTCAGCGCGGAGACTCCCAATCTTTTCGCGAAGCACTTCAAGGTGGTCCATAACATCAGGATAACATCCGGGCATTGAGCGTCTGGGACTAATTTCGCCGGCGTTGGTTGAATCGAGTCGGATCGCGGGAATTGAAGCAGGTCACCCATGAAAACCACTCATCGCCCCAGCTTCACGCAGACTTTCTCGTCGGCAGGCGGAACTCGATGACTCTTCCGCGTGCCTGCGGAGGAAGCCACTTTACGCGCTTCGAAAACTTGTTTGGTATGTAGAACTCAATTATTTTTGCCACGGCTCAATCCCTTCTTTACCCGCGCCAACACGATTAGAACTGAATCAATGTCCCCGCCACTCCCACCCGCACTGACAGCGGATGGAATCAGTCAACCTCAGTTTTCTCAGAAGCGTCCGACAAATCGCGCACGACCTCATCCACATGTTCTTACTCCCTTCGCCCTCTACAACATTGGACACGCTGACTGCCGTTTCGGATGGCGACGTTTGTCATTTGATTGTCAAACGAACGCTTGAGAATATCCCCCTCTTGATTCGGTGACCGACTCAATCGGAGATCCACGGCTACCAGCAGCCCGTTGTCCCCTCCTAATTTATTGTGTCACTCGCAGGAAGAGCGTTTCATCCTCAAGTCATCGAGTGATTCGGCGCCCATGGCACGGATGTTGCTTGGGGCCCTTAGCGTATGGGTAGGTTGACTCCAGACAAGTGTTTGCAGGCATTGAGCAGAGCCTCTTGCACTCCAGCATCGCGAGTGACAGGGCTGGGCTTCCGAGGACGCATGTGATAGAAGTACTGGCCGGTCACAGTCGCGGCGGGGTCGTTGCTCACTGCGAGCCAAACTTGCGTGCGGTGGCCGGCGTCCAAGTCGTCGGGCGCTCCTGGGCCTCCCATCTTGGTGGCTACCCACCCTGGTTCCAGCGCGTTGGAGAATACATCAGGCCAAAGACGCGCCACCGCGAATGCCAGAAGCACATCGTGCAACTTTGTGTCTGAGTATGCTTGCTGTCCCTGCCACGGACGCCGCTCCCAGGTGAGATCAGTCAGGCTGGCATCGCCGCTTTGGTGGAGACCGGAACTGAGGTAGACGAGACGCTTCGGCCGCTGGATCAGAGCGGTAAGGATATACGGCGCGAGCGTATTGACGGCGAACACTTGTGGCAGGCCGTCCTCGGTGGCGATGCGGCGAGACTCTTGGTAGCCGATGGCGGCGTTGTGGATGATGGCGTCGAACGAACCAAGGCTGTTCACTTGCTCGGCCACGGTCCGTACTTCGGCGATGCTCGATAGATCGCCGACCACGACCGTCTCCGCTCCGGGAACCGCGGCCATGGCTTCTTGTCCTCGCTGCTGGTTCCTGGCATGGAGAACGACGATGTGGCCCTGCTCAATGAGAAGTTGGGCGGCCATCCGGCCAAGACCGTCAGCGGAGCCGGGGATGAAGACGCGCGCCATTATTTTGGATTCTCCCCGCTTGTCAAAGCACTACTCAATCTGCTGACCTCTTCCTGCAGTACCACCAGACGCTGGTACTCACGGCCTTCGAGAGGGCCCATTGAGATTCTCAGGTTGCGATGGCGCATTGGACTGGCGACGGCGCTTCGCAATCCAACGTGAATTTCTTTCACGCCCGCGGAGTCGACCAGGCCGCGTGCGTTTTCCGGTTTGATGCCACTGCCCGGCATGATGATGACCCGGTCTCCGGCATTCCCTACAAGCTCGCGAATCTTGTCCGCACCCTGCAGGCAAGTATGTTCGCCGCCTGAAGTCAGGACACGGTCGACGCCCGACGCGCAAACATCGTCGAGCGCACGAAAGAGATCCGCAGTCATATCGAACGCGCGATGAAAGGTCACACAGAGCGGACCGGCCTCCTTCACGAGCTGACGGGTACGGGCGACGTCAACGTTTCCATGGATGTCGAGGATGCCGAACACCACTCCATTGGCTCCGAGTTGCTGCGCCATCTTGATGTCGCGGCGCATGGTTTCAAATTCGTCGGCCTCGTAACAGAAATCTCCGCCACGGGGCCGGATCATGACATGCAGGTCCACCGAGACCGCCGCACGCGTCGTCTCAATCAGCCCAGCGCTGGGCGTGATTCCACCCTCAATCAGACTGCCACACAGTTCGATGCGTCCAGCTCCGCCGCGAACCGCTGCAGTTGCCGAGGCTACAGAGTCGACACAAACTTCAATCAGGATTTGGGCGGGCGCCGCCATCACGATGATTTTAAGACAGCGTGATTTTTCTTATTGAATCCCCAGCTGTTTCTGGATTTGCTCGAGTGGCACGCCTTTTGTCTCTGGAACCATGGTGCTTACCCATAGCAACTGGAGAACCATCATCCCGGCAAAGAACGAAAAGACATAGCCGGGCGGAAAAGAGGCAACCATCCTGGGGAAGAAGGTTGTGAGCAATGCAGCGAAAATCCAGTGGGTGAAGCTGCCCAGTGTCTGGCCCTCTGCGCGGTGACGATTAGGGAAAATCTCAGAGATGAATACCCAGATGACGGCGCCCTGGCCGATGGCGTGCGCCGCGATGAATGCAAAAATGCAGACGGGTACGATAGAAAGATGGTCGGTGAAAAAAGCCCATGCGACCAGGCCGAGTGACGCGATGTAGCCGAACGATCCAATATAGAGAAGAGTGCGCCGGCCGAGTCGGTCGATCAGCCAGAGGCCAACGAATGTGAAAACGAGATTGGTTAGGCCAATCCCGATGGACTGCAGCAGAGCGGCTTTCGCAGCGAGTCCGGTCAGTTCGAAGATGCGGGGCGCGAAGTACAAGATGGCATTGATTCCCGAGAGTTGATTGAAGAAAGCAATGAGAATCGCGAGCAAAATCGGCTTCTGCAGGCGTCTGGTCCAGAAATGCCCCGACGACACTTGTTCGGTGGATGCCGCCATAATCGAGTCTGCCTCGGCTTCGATATCGGCCTTCGAAGCTTCCGGCTCGATCCTTTGCAGGACCTGAAGTGCGGCCTCGCGGTCGCCCTTCCGGCTGAGCAGCCAACGCGGACTCTCGGGAAGTCCAAAGCAGAACAAAGCATAGAGGGCCGAGGGGAAGGCAGCTACTCCCAGCATCCAGCGCCATGCATTTTCGCCGATGCCCGCCAGCAGCGCATTCGAAACAAACGCGACTAGGATGCCAAAAACAATGTTGAACTGGAACATGCCGGCGAGCCGTCCGCGGTGCTTGGGCGGTGCGATCTCGGAGATGTACATGGGGGCAACAACGGTTGAGATGCCGATGCCCAGCCCGCCAATCACGCGCGCCGCGATGAAAGTAGATACGTTCGTCGCCAGGCCCGAGCCTACCGCGCCGACGAAGTAAAGAATTCCGATCCACAGGAGAGTGGCCTTGCGGCCGAAACGGTCGGCGGGCCAGCCTCCGAGCAGGGAACCAACCACAGTTCCGTAAAGCGCGGAGGCCATCGCGATTCCGTGTAGGCCGGGGCTGAGTCCCCAGAGGGTCTGAATGGTTTTTTCTGCACCGGAGATGACGACCGTATCGAATCCGAAAAGAAACCCGGCGAGCGCCGATGCGAGCGACCAGAAGAAGATGCGGCCATTCATAGTGGATACCGGACCTCAGACCTCAGATTTCTGACGTCAGACCTCTCCACCAGACTTGGGTTGAGCCCCAGGTCTGAAGTTCGAGGCCCAGCTATTTTCGCAGTCCTGTTTCCAGAGGATATCCCTTTTCACGCCAGTCGCGAATACCGCCGTCCATGGAAATCACGTTGGTATAGCCCATCTTCTGCATGTTATCGGCAGCCAGAGCCGAGCGGAAGCCGCCGCCGCAATAAAGGATCAGCTCGGTATTGAGTTCCGGCACGCGAGCTTCGATATCGCGTTCGATGATGCCCTTGCCCAAGTGAATCGCACCGGGTAGATGGTCTTTGGCAAATTCGCTCTCTTCGCGTACGTCGACGAGAACGAATTTGTCGCCGTGATCGATGCGGGTTTTCACGGCGTCGACATTCGTCTCGCGCACGCGGGTCTTGGCGTCGTCTACGATCTTTAGAAAGCGAGGAGGATGCTGGTGAGCCATGAGAGCTCCTTTCACAAGATGCAAGATGCAAGGATCGATGCGCGGCACGCAACCGGCGTGTGGCGCCGTGGCCTCAACATAGTACCAAGCGTGCCGGGTTTGTGCATGGAGTTGCGAACTCGCTTCCATTAGCATGAATCTGTGCCTGCGAACCCGCCATCGCGCAATGTAGGCTTGGCTCGCGTCATGTCGAAGCTGGGATATTGCTCGCGTTCGCAAGCGGCGGAATTGATTCGCGCCGGTCGCGTGCGGCTGAACGGGGTGGCACGCCGCGATCCGGAGGCGCCGGTTCACATCGGAAAAGACCACATCGATGTGGATGGGCGTGCCATGCAGTTGCAGGGCAAGATCTATCTCATGATGAACAAGCCTCGGGGCATCGTGACGACGGCCTCCGACGAAAAGGGACGCGAGACCGTTTACTCGGTGTTGGGGAATGCAGGCGAATCCCAGCCGTGGGTCGCTCCCGTGGGGCGATTGGATAAAGCGAGCGAAGGGTTGTTGCTCTTAACCAATGATTCCGAGTGGGGCGCACGAATCGCGGCGCCCGAGACGCACCTCGCGAAAACCTATCATGCGCAAGTCGGCGCGGTTCTCGGTGAAAAAATGATCGAGGCAATCGCTCACGGCGTCACCACTGCGGACGGAGATTTCCTCCGCGCTAGGGAAGCCCGGCTTTTGCGCTCAGGGGTGAAAAATTGCTGGCTCGAGATCGTGCTCGATGAAGGCAAGAATCGCCAGATCCGGCGCATCCTGGAAGCGCTGGGAGTTGAGGTGCTCAGGCTGATGAGAGTGGCAATCGGCCCGCTACCACTCGGAAGCCTGCCCAAAGGCGCATTTCGCGCACTGACCAATGACGAAAAGCGAATGTTGGATCGCGAGATGTCAGCGAATAAGGCAGTAACCACAAAGGACACGAAGTAACACGAAGAAGAACTGTTCCAGATTCCTTCGTGTTACTTTGTGTCCAGTGGTTAGCGCTTTTGCATTCCGCACGACATGCTAGACTCGCCCTTCTGCCTGAGGCTTTCGATTGCATGAGTGATCTCACCTTCCTTCCAGCCACGGTCATGGCGCAACAAATCCGCGAGCGGAAGATTTCTCCAGTCGAACTGGTCGATGCCCATCTCGCGAAAATCGAACGCCTGAATCCGAAACTGAACGCATTCGTGCACGTCGACGCGGAGCGGGCTCGCCTCGACGCACGCCGCGCCGAGGCCGCTGCAGTTGGTGGGGATAATCTCGGCCCGCTGCACGGTGTTCCCGTCAGCATCAAAAGCTCTCTGGACGTGGCCGGGTTCCGATGCGAGGCCGGCACTCGTCTGCGCACCGGGCACATTCCGACTCAAGATGCGCCGCTAGTTGCGCGGTTGCGCAGCGCTGGAGCAATCGTGCTGGGCGTTACTAATACTCCCGAGTTGTTAATGGCTTGGGAAACCGACAACCTCTTATATGGCCGCACCAACAGCCCGTGGGATCTTGATCGCACGCCGGGTGGCTCCAGCGGAGGCGAAGCCGCGGCAATCGCTGCGGGGATGTCGGCGGGCGGGGTTGGCAGCGACGGCGGCGGCTCCATCCGGGTGCCCGCACATTTCAGCGGAATCTGCGGACTCAAGCCGACGCCCGGACGCATTCCGGCGACCGGACACTATCCTGAATCCGGTGGACCGTTCGCGTCGATTGGCGTCGTCGGCCCCATGGCACGCACCGTGGCCGATTTGAAGGCATTGTTCGAAGTCATGCAGGGCCCGGATGATGGAGACACGTGCGCTGCGCCGGTGCCGGTACGCTGGCCGACTGATGACGAAACCATCAAGCTCCGCGTCGGATATTTCGAAGACGACGGCCGCACACCGGTGACTCCGGAAACGAGGGCCGCCATCACGACCGCTGCAGAGGCGTTGCACAATGCTGGATTCGAAGTTGAGCCGTTCCGTCCCGACGGCTTGGAGGAGGCCCGACTCCTCTGGAAAATGTTTTTCGTTACTGTGGGCGGGATGCTGATCCGCCCGATGTTTCACGGTCGCGAGCAGGACTTGAGTCCTACGTTGAAGCAGTTTCTCGAGTGGTCCCAAGGCGAAACGCCGCTTACCGCTGAGACCCTGCTCGATGCGTGGATTGGCCGCGACGTCCTGCGTGCTAAATTTCTCAAGCAGATGCGCAAGTACCCCATCTTGCTGTGTCCCACAGCCGCGATCCCTGCCTTCCGCCACGGAGAGCGCACTTGGACGATTGATGGCAAGTCGGTCCACTACTTCGACGCTTGGAGCTACACCGAATTCTTCAACTTGCTGGGGAATCCGGGCGCGGTTGTCCCAATGAGCCATTCATCCGAAGGGCTGCCAATCGGCGTACAACTCGTCGGCCGGCCTTGGGAAGAAGAGCAGGTTCTATCGGTTGCAGCCGCGCTCGAGAAGGAATGTAAAGCGTGGAAGGCCCCTCCGATTCATTGAACGCGCAGTGGAACGCACGATAGTATTTTTGTATTATTCCGCCTGCTGTCTCGTCTGTATAACGTTATCTGCGCGGGATTTCAGCTACTGTGGGGCTGAATTCGCAGTACTGCTCTCGTCACTTCTCATGCGGGAAATGCCAACATCTGAGGGATTCGCGGGCCGGGCTTTGTCGTGGCTCATTCCTTTTCTCGTCGTCTCTGCCGCCTACCTCTATACCTTTCCTCAGCCCAATATTTTTTATGCAGGTGTTGTCCTGCTGCACGCCGTCGGAGGTGCACTCGCTGCAATCCTTCTGATCCCGGCGTTCCTGCGGTTGATGCGCACGGGGAGTCTCTCTTCCCGCGTTGGCTGGCTGCTGATTGCGGCGGGCGCAATCATCGGACTGATTCTCATCAAGACCGGAACTTCACGCCCTGAATGGAACAAGCTCTATTCCCATATTGCGATATCGCTGGCGGGTGTGGGGCTGCTGATTGCGGGGCGATGGGGGCGCGAAGCCTCCGATCCAGCGCCGCTCAGCACGAGCCTGGCGAGTGGCGCCATGCGCGCCGCGGTCTGCCTGGCTGTGCTCGCCGGCGTTGGCTACGGCGCGCGCTACGTGCGTGAAAGCTGGCAGACGCGCAACCGCATCCAGAATCCGACCATGCCTCCTGACACCATGAACGGAGAAGGCGACGGACCTGAAGGTTCATTCTTCCCGAGTTCCGCGCAGGTTTACGGCAAGCAGAAAATTCCCAGCAAGTTCTTCATGGAGTCCGACTCCTGCAAGCGTTGCCACGAAGACATCTATAACCAATGGTTTAGTTCGGCGCATCATTTTTCGTCGTTCAACAATCAGTGGTACCGCAAGTCGATCGAGTACATGCAGGATACGATTGGCACCAAGCCCTCGAAGTGGTGTGGTGGATGTCATGATCCTGCCGTTCTTTATGCGGGGTTGATGGACACGCCCATTAAGCAGATCGTGCACCGTCCTGAAGCGCAGGCCGGGTTGGGCTGCATGATGTGCCATTCCATTGCCAACGTGAAGAGCACGATGGGGCAGGGCGATTTTTATCTCGAGTATCCCAAGCTGCACGAGTTGGCGGCGACGAAGAATCCAGTGGCGCGCGCCTTCCATGATTTCCTGATCAAGCTGAATCCCGAGCCGCACCGTCGGGTGTTCCTGAAGCCGTTCATGCGCGATCAGACGGCGGAGTTTTGCTCCTCGTGCCACAAAGTACACCTGGATATTCCCGTCAACAGTTACCGCTGGTTCCGTGGCTTTAACGAGTATGACAACTGGCAGGCGAGCGGAGTTTCGGGGCAAGGAGCGCGGTCGTTTTACTATCCGCCAAAGCCGCAGCAGTGCGCCGATTGCCACATGCCCATGGAGTTGTCGAAGGATCAGGGCAACATTAACGGTGCCGTCCACTCACACCGCTTCCCCGCGGCCAATACCGCCGTACCGACAGCGAATGAAGATCCGGATCAGCTGAAGCTGACGGAAAGCTTCCTGAAGAACGGACAGCTGACGGTGGACATTTTTGCTCTGTCTCCGGCGCAAGCTCCGCTCAAGCCCGGGGCGACCACTCAATCGGATCTGTCAACCACATTCGCGGTCGGAGAAGAGGCGGAGAGCAAGGTCGATGCCGAGAATGCCGGTGAAGTCGCTCCGGTGACTGCGCCGCTGAACGTGGTACAGCCGGCACTGCGTCGGGGCGACACCGTACGCGTCGATGTGGTCGTGCGCACCAAGAAAGTTGGACACTTCTTCCCCGGGGGCACTGTTGATGCCTATGACACATGGCTCGAATTGAAAGCAACCGACGATAAAGGGCAGACGATTTTCTGGAGCGGCGCTGTCGACGACAACGGCCACGGTCCGGTCGAGAAAGGCGCGCACTTCTACCGGTCATTGCAGATCGATGCGCACGGAAATCCCATCAACAAGCGGAATGCATGGGCCACGCGGGCCGTCGTATATGTGCGCCTGATTCCGCCTGGTGCGGCCGATACGGTGCACTATCGCATGTCCATTCCACAAAACGCGGGCAACAAGATCACGTTGCACGCTCGCCTGTGCTACCGAAAGTTTGCGTGGTATGGGACGCAGGAAGCCTTCGCGGGAGTCCCCGACGCGTCGAAGCCGAACGCGGTTGCGCCGGACTATGATGACCGCCCAACGTTATTCACCGCATCGCTAAGCGGCGTTTCGGCGAAGGAAGAGAAGATTCCTGACCTGCCGATTGTGGCGATTGCCGAGAACGAAGTCGCGCTGCCGGTGGTTGCGCACGGCGCGCATTTGGCAGAGCCGAAGACGATTGTGCGCAAGGAAGAATGGCAGCGCTGGAACGATTACGGAATCGGATTGTTCCTGCAAGGCGATTTGAAAGGCGCGGCGGCGGCTTTCTTGAAGGTGACTGAGGCCGATCCGAATAATCCCGAC
Source organism: uncultured Acidobacteriaceae bacterium (assembly GCA_963722365.1). GTDB lineage: Bacteria > Acidobacteriota > Terriglobia > Terriglobales > Acidobacteriaceae > Sulfotelmatobacter. Next base: position 144,272 of record CAVRLM010000005.1, on the reverse strand, counting down.
GGCTGGGTCAACATCGGCCGCTGCGCCGTGCAGGAAGGCGACATGACACGCGCACGTACGGTGCTGGAGAAAGCCATTTCACTGGCCCCGAACCTAGCCCGCACCAATTTCTTTTACGCCAAGGTTCTTCGCGCGGACGGGAATTATGAAGGCGCCGCAGCGCGGTTGCGAGGCGTGCTGGCACAATATCCGCGGGACCGGGTTGCGATTAACGATCTGGGACGAGTCCTGTTTCTACAACGCAAATACGATGAGGCGGTGAAGGTTTTGCAATCGGTGCTGGCGATTGATCCCGAAGATCTGCAGGCACACTACAACCTGATGTTGTGCTACAACGGACTCGGCCAGGAAAAGCTAGCCAAGGAGCATGAGGCGCGCTACCTGCGGTTCAAGGCCGACGAATCATCGCAGGCGATCACCGGACCGTACCGGCAAATTCATCCCGAAGACAACAACGAACGCCAGGCAGTGCATGAGCACCTTTCGATCCCGGTGCCGATCACTACGAAACATGGAGGGACGTTCGCGCTTCGACAGGCTCATGGCAGGCCCTCGGCTGCCCGGCGGGACGAAGCACGGCCAGCGTCCACCAAGTCATCTGCCGGGGCCTCCAAATAATGATTCCTTCCGTAACGCAACTCTCTAGTGGTATAGCGAGACAAAACGAAAGGCAGAAGAGCTCTTTCTTGCTCTTCCTCGGGGCCTCCGTGACTCCGTGGTTGGTCGTCGCGGCGCTTGCACTGGTCTCTGAAGCGCAGCAGGTCCACTTCCGCGATATCACGGCGCAAGCCGGAATCCACTTTACCCACAATAACGGCGCCTTCGGAAAGAAATGGCTGCCGGAAACCATGGGTCCCGGTTGCGCCTTCATCGACTACGACAACGACGGCTATCCCGACATCGTGATCATCAACGGGGACGACTTTGCCGGTCACGCGCACGCTGGCGCGAATACGCTGAAGCTGTATCACAACAATGGCAACGGCACCTTCACCGACGTGACGCGCAAGGCGGGACTCGCAGTGCCGATGTTCGGCTTCGGAGTTGCCGTGGGCGATTACGATAACGATGGCTTTGATGACCTCTTCATCACCGCGCTGGGCCAGAGCCATCTGTTTCACAACAACGGCAACGGGACGTTTACCGACGTCACCAAGACGGCGGGCATGTGGGGTCCGAGCGAGTTCTCGACCAGCGCCGCCTGGGTGGATTACGACCGCGACGGCAAACTTGATCTCGTGGTTGCGAACTATGTGCAGTGGAGCGAACAGGGTGATCTGTACTGCACGATCGACGGCGCGCACAAGTCCTACTGCACTCCGGAATCCTATAAAGGCACTTCACTGCGGCTTTGGCATAACCTGGGCGGCGGCAAGTTTGAAGACGCAACGCAGAAGGCCGGGTTGGGCGATCCCACGTCGAAGAGTCTGGGCATCGCAGTTCTCGACTACAACGAGGATGGCTGGCCCGATCTTGTGATCGCGAACGACACGCAGCCCAACAAGCTCTATCTGAACAAAAAGGATGGAACGTTCGAGGAGCGTGGCGTCGCTGCTGGCATCGGTTTCAGCGAAGACGGCATTGCTCGCGCCGGCATGGGTGCAGACGCCGCCGACTACGACCGCAGCGGGCACGCCAGCATCCTCATCAGCAACTTCGCGAATCAGATGGTCTCGCTCTACCACAACGAAGGCCACGGACTCTTCGTCGACGAGGCTCCTCAATCAGAAGTAGGCCGGGCCAGCCTGGTTACGCTGGGCTTCGCCTGTTTCTTTTTTGACTACGACAACGATGGCTGGCAGGATATTTTTGTCGCCGACGGCCACATTGAAGATCAGATTGAACGCGTGCAAAAGCGTGTCAGCTATGCCGAGCCGCCGCATCTGTTCCGCAATCTGAGCGGCGGAAAGTTCACCGAGGTCACGGCGCAAATGGGAAGCGTCTTTGCCGCGCCAAAAGTGGCGCGGGCCGCGGCTTATGCCGACATTGACAACGACGGTTTCCTCGACGTGTTGCTGACTACGAACGCAGGGCCCGCCTATCTGTTTCACAATGAGGGTGGAACGAATCACAGCGTGCGTTTCAAGCTCGTGGGCACGAAGTCGAATCGCGATGGGATCGGCGCGGTTGTCCGTGTGAACTCGGGAAGCGACAAGCAATGGAAGATGCTGCGGTCAGGATCAAGCTATCTATCGCAGAGTGAGTTGGTGCTGACCTTCGGCATGGGCGCACAAGCCAAAGCAGATAGCGTTGAAATTCAGTGGCCCAGCGGGCAGGTGGACAAGCTCTCGAACATCGACGCAGGCCAGATCGTAACCGTGCAGGAAGGGAAGGGAGTCATTTCCAAGCGCGCTTATGGCTCGAAAAAAGCAGAAACCGCGAAGAGTACGAAGGTTCACGAAGGAAAGACGGACCTCACGCGAAATCGGTTTCCTTTGTGATCCTTCGCGTCCTTTGTGGTTAAATTCCTCTGATGACCTCTCGACTCTTCACTGCCTTCACTGTGACCCTTCTCGCCGCCCTCGGCCTGCTTTCCTCGGAGTCGAAACCGAACACAATCGAAGCTGCGCGCCTCAACAACCTTGGCGTTGCCTACATGAATCAGCAGCTTTTCGAGAAGGGATTGAAGTCGTTCCAGCAGGCTGCGGAAGCCGATCCCAAGCTGGCGATTGCGCGCCTGAACGTCGGCATCGCATACCTGAACTTGCAGAAAGTGGACGAGGCCAAAGCCGCCTTCGAGGATACCCTGAAGCAGGATCCAAAGAATCCCAATGCCTGGTACGGCCTTGGAATGCTGGCGAAAAACACGGGTGACGCGCCGGCCGCAAGCGATGCGTTCAAGCATGTCATTGAGATCGATGCGAATGACGCCGACACCTGGTATTTCCTGGGCACGGCGTACGTACAAGGTAAGCAGTTCCCGCAGGCGATTGACGCTTTCGAACGCGCGCTGAAAATCAACTCCTTACACGCTTCGGCAGAGTTTGGGTTATCGCGCGCGTACCAGCAATCCGGGGACGTCGATCACGCCCGCGAGCATCTGAAGAAATTCCAATACATCACGCAAAACAAAATCGGAGCCCCCATGAGCCTGTCCTATGGCGAACAAGGACAGTACTCGCGCGCGGTGGAATCGCCGCAGGCTGTAATGAAGGCTCCGGCGCAGATCAAAGTGCGGTTTGTGGATGTGACGAAAGACGCAGGGATCCTGTCAAAACCGAACCCCACCACCGACCTCACCAAGCCCTCGTACGACGCTCCGCCCGGCGCCTGTTTCCTCGACTTCGACAATGATGGCAAGATCGATATTTTCCTGACCGACAACGGTGCCCAAGGTGGCATGTCGCTCTATCGGAATCTCGGGAACGGAAAATTTGAAGACGTAACTAAGCAGGCGGGACTGGATTCCGCTGCGCACGCAACCAGCTGTACTGCGGGCGACTACGACAATGACGGGTTTGTTGATCTTGCGGTTAGCTTCGGGAAGGGCATCCTTCTTCTGCACAACGAAAAGAACGGCACCTTCAAAGATGTAGCTGCTGTCGCCGGAATTAAAGAAGTCGGTGTGGACGGACTAACGTTCATCGACTACGACCACGACGGGGATCTGGACCTGTATGCCGCCAGCGGCATGAAGATGATCGTCGGCCCCAGCCAAAGCGGCACGAGCGCAATGTGGAGAAACAATGGAAATGGCACTTTCACGAACGTCGACATCGGTGTGTCGATCTTCACTTCCTCGGCCAATGCGATCGGTACCGACTACAACAATGATCGCGCAATCGACTTAGTTGTTGCCGACGGGACGGGAGGCACGGTATTTCAGAATCCACGGGAGGGGAACTTTGTTGCGCTGCACCCTTTCTCGACGGCTCCGGCTAACGAAGCCAACTCCCCTCATCCCAACCCGAGCGACATTCCAACCGTTGGTATTACTGCCCTCGACTTCGACCACGACGGATGGATGGACATTGCTCTAACCCGCCTCACTCAACCTGCTCTCACGCTGTGGCGCAACAACCACGGCAAGGGCTTCGAAGCGGTGAAGTTACCTGAGACAAACTGGGTGAAAGCCTACGGCGTCGCCGCCTTCGACTACGACAACGACGGCTGGGTTGACTTGGTTGCCGCCGGCGAAACTAAGGAAAGCAAGGGCGAAGTGCGCCTGTTCCGCAATCTCGGTCCCGATGGTTTCAAGGACGTCACCGCCGATGTGGGTCTCGATAAGATTCAACTCAAAGACCCACGTGCCATCATCACCGGGGACTACGATAATGACGGCACTACCGACCTGCTCATCACACAGAATCATGGTCCCGCAGTTTTGCTCAGGAACGAAGGCGCCAATCAGAATCACTGGCTGCGGCTCTCGCTCAAAGGGCTCGCCGACAACAAGTCCGCCATCGGCACCAAGGTTGAAGTCTTCTCCGGCGGCAACCGGCAGAAGTTTGAGATCTATGGTTCAAGCGGTTATCTCGGACAGAACTCTCTCGATATCGTTGTCGGCTTGGGTGATTCCAAAGAAGCCGACATCGTGCGCATGCTGTGGCCGACCGGCGTGTTGCAGGATGAAATCCAGGTCACCGGTGACAAGGGCCAGGACTACATCGAGATTGACCGCCGCGGCAGCTCCTGCCCAACTCTGTTCGCATGGAATGGCGAGCGCTACGAATTCGTTGCCGACATGCTTGGAGCAGGAGTAGTGGGCCATTGGGTTGGCCCGGGGCAGCGCGACGTTCCACGGCCCGTCGAGTACATCAGGATTCCGACCGGCTTGGTTCACGAACAGGACACCTCTCGTTTGGGTGAAACACTTTGTCATCCTGAGCGAAGCGAAGGACCTCGGTACTCCACGACGAATTGCATAGATCCTTCGCCGCTAAAGGCTGCGGCTCAGGATGACAACGGTAAGGGACGTCCGGAGAAGACTCTCAGCTTCCGATTCATGGAGCCGTTGGAAGAAGCGGTCTACCTCGATCAGGTGCGGCTGATGGCGGTCGATCATCCCGCTGATACCGAGGTGTATCCCAACGAGTATTTCGCATCGAACCCGCCCTATCCGCCGTTCAAAGTAGTGTTGAGCCACGATGCGCGGCCACCGGCCGGAGCATGGGACGAGCACGGGCACGACGTTCTTCCCGCCCTGCAGGCACACCGCTACTTCGGCGATTTCGCTCTGACGCAGTTTGCCGGGTTCGCGAAGCCACATACGCTCACGCTCGACCTCGGCGAAGCTTATCGCGGAGGCCCGCTATGGCTGTTGATGCACGGCGAGGTCGAGTACTTCACCGCGAACAGCATGTATGCCGCATCGCAAGCCGGAGTGGAAGCGATCTCGCCGTATGCGGAAGCCCTCGGAGATAACGGCCAGTGGAAGCGCGTCGTCGACGATCTGGGATTTCCGGCCGGCGGCCCTCGCACCATGACCGCCGACCTCACCGGCAAGTTGCCGCCGGGCACGCGGAAGATTCGCATCACGACTAATCTGCAGGTTTATTGGGACAACATTCTGATTGACCGCACGGCACAGACCGCCGCACGCGAGATCCCCTTCGACAAGCTCAGGGCAGGCTCTCGCCCCACCGGAGAAAACGCGGGTCTTCGGGATGACGCCGCTAGGAAGAGGGTACGGTTGTCGCCGATTCCCTTGGTCCATGCCGATCTCGAATTTCACGGATACCCTCTGAAGATCGAAGGCAAGCCGGCGGGCAACGTGCAATACGTCTACGAGAAAACCAGCGCTACCGGGCCGTACACGCGCCCGGCGGGAACGTATACCCGCTACGGCGACGTGCTGCCCTTGCTGACCGCGACCGATGACAAGTTGGCAGTGTTTGGCTCGGGCGACGAAGTGCAACTCGACTTCGACCCGTCTCGTTTGCCCGCGCTTCCCAAGGGGTGGGTGCGGGACTATTTCTTCGCTGCCAATGGCTATGAAAAAGATATGGATTTCTACGCGGCAGAAGGGAACTACGTCGCCCCCTTGCCGTTCCTTAGCATGGGTGAATATCCGTATCCGTCCAAGAAATCATTTCCGCTCGACGATGCGCACCTCGACTATCTGCTGGAGTACAACACGCGCCACATGTCAGGGAACGAACAGCGCGGATATTGGTTCGATTACGGTGAGACGAGATAGAGTCTGAATCAGCACATTACGGAAACGTTTTAATATTGACAATTTTGCCCCTTCCATAATCCAATAGCGGCACTCATGGAAACTACTGCCACGCCTTCCTCTGCCCCTCCCCGGCTCCGCCGCACGCTCACGCTGTGGGACCTGATTTTCTACGGCATCGTCCTCATCCAACCCATTGCGCCGGTTCCTCTGTACGGCGTGGCGCAGAAACTCTCCGACGGCCACTTCGTCACCATCATTATCATCGCCCTGTTCGCCATGTTGATCACGGCGGTGAGCTATGGCCGCATGGGTGCTTTGTATCCGACGGCGGGTTCGGCCTACACGTATGTCGGCAAAGGACTCAACCCGCATCTGGGATTCCTCGCGGGCTGGGCAATGATTCTCGACTATCTGCTGCAACCACTCATCAATACAGTTTGGATATCGACTGCGCTGCACGCGCGATACGTGCCCCAGGTTCCTTTTGTCGTGTGGGCGTTGCTGATCGCGGGAATTATGACCGTGCTGAACCTGATTGGAGTAAAGGCCTCGGCGACCGCGAACAAAGTTCTGCTCGCGATTATGTCGGTGGTAGTGGTCGCCTTCATTGTCCTGGCATTGAAGTTTCTGTATGGCGGCCAAGGCTGGGCTGGGCTATTTTCCCTGCAGCCGATTTATGATCCGAAAACGTTCGATTCACACAAGATCCTGACTGCGACTTCATTCGCGGCGCTTACCTACATCGGTTTCGACGGCGTAACTACGCTGGCCGAGGACGTGGAGAATCCGAAACGCAACGTCCTGTTGGCAGTCGTTCTGACCTGCATCTTCGCTGGCGTCTGCAGCGGCGTGGAGGCTTATCTTGGTGCGCGCGTTTGGCCGGACTGGCAGACATTCCCGAACCTCGAAACTGCATTCATGGATATCTGCAGCCGAGTCGGTGGCAAGCTCTTATTTAATTCCATGGGATTCATTCTGATCGTTGCCGCATTCGGCAGCGGCCTGACCGGCACTCTGGGTGCGGCACGGTTGCTCTTCGGCATGGGACGTGACAACGTGCTGCCCAAGAAATTCTTTGGCAAGCTCAAACCCGGTACCAGCACGCCGACTAACAACATCCTCTTGATCGGTGGGTTGGCATTTCTGGGCGCGGTCCTACTCAACTACATTGGCAGCGCCTATGAACACGCGGGCGAATTGCTCAACTTCGGCGCCTTCCTCGCCTTCATGGGCGTGAATTTCGCCTGCTTCTGGCAGTTCTCGGTAATTTCAAAGAAAGCAGGCGAAAAGCGGAAGCTGTTGCGCGATGCGATCCTGCCCCTGCTCGGATTCGCTTTCTGTGCCCTGATCTGGTTCAACCTGAATGTCATCGCCAAGACCGTCGGCGGCATCTGGTTCGCGATTGGGATCCTGTACGTGGGATCCAAGACCAACTGGTTCCGATCGAAACCCGTGATGATCGATTTCAGTGACAACTGAGGCATTTTGTAATCGGGAAATTGAGTAATTGGGAAATTTTGATTTGAGGAGCGCGTCCCATGCTCGGTTCCAGCAACATCGTTGCGTTTGTTCCGATTACCGACGGCGAGAAAGCGCGCGCGTTCTATGAGGGCGTGCTCGGGCTGCGCTTCATTAAGGACGACGGGTTCGCCACGGTATTCGAGGCGAACGGAATCAGGATTCGCGCCGCCAAGATGAAGGAAGTGAAGCCCGCGCATTTTACCGTTCTGGGCTGGGAGGTATCCAGGATCGAGGACGTGGTTCGCGCCCTGCAGGCGAAGGGCGTGAAGTTCGAGATCATCGGCTTGTTTAAGCAGGACGAGTTAGGGATTTGGACTGCGCCCACCGGGGATAAGGTGGCGTGGTTCAAGGATCCCGACGGGAATACTCTGTCCGTTTCTCAGCACGTGTGAGAAAAATTGTGTAATTGGGAAACTGGTAATCGAGTAATTGAAAAGCCCACACTACTTGTTTTCAAATTTCCCGATTACGCAATTCCCCAATTACTCAGTCTTCTCTATTCCACGTTCCATCCGGTGACTTCGACTGCTGGTTTCGCCCCGCCCAACTCGCTGGCTCGGTAGCTCGCACTGACTTCACGCTTCTCACCAGGCATCAGAGAAATGTAGTTGTCTTCCCAAACCACTGGCAGAATCTCGTCTCCCTTGGCGCCCTTGTTGACCTTCAAACGCACAAAGAACGCCAGATTCTTGCTCGGATTCTCAAGCACAACACGGGTCACTTCGTCTTCGCCCTTGCGCTCACTCCGATCCGTGACTTTCAGTTTCACCTTGGGTAGTTGTGACAACGCGGTGAAGTCCGCGTAGTCGGCCGTCGGGGTCATCCACCACGTGCTTTTCGCCCAGTCAAGAGTTTCAGGCTTGGTCGAGAGCCAGTAGAAATTCGAGCCAACAAGTTTCCCCGTCGAGTCTTCCAGCCTGAGGACCAAGAAATAGGTCGGACTCAATCCGGAGATGTCGGGCAGCGCGAAGATCTTCGTCGTGCTGTCGGCGCCGGCGTCGACCGTGTTCGATTGCGTAAACTTCTCAGTCGCGTCGAGGTTGTAGACCTTCGTGGTGAGTTTCAGCCCCTTCGCATCTTCGTACTGGCTACTGACCATCCAGATCGAATGATCGTCGTAGCCATAAAGCGGATGCAGGGCCTCCATCGAGCGCTTCGCCCCAAAATATCCCCCGCCGGGACGCAAGTAATAGTCGTACAGATGCCAGATCATCGACGGCCACGCATTGTTCAGCATCCACTGAATTACGCCCGTTGCCTCATACTTGTTTCGGCTATAGGCCTCGTACATGGCGCGCACACCTTCGTAGGTTTGCATCTGCGACTTAATGGCGAAGTCTTCTACGTTGTCGGATTTTCCATAGCGATTCGCCAGTGCCTCGCTGAATACTCCGATGGTTTTGAATTCTCCACCGCCGGCGTGGTAATTCCAAACATCATCGACAGGCCACATGTGATCTTTGCCCACCATGGCTCGAATGCTTTCGATCGGTGGGACAGCCGGTCCCATGCTGGTTTCCATGTTGAATCCGTAAGCGCCGCCGCAGCCTCCCGGATTGCACTGCTTACGTCCGGGCTGGCCTTCGGGCGTGTCCACCTGCCAATAGTTGGGCGCGACATATTCATAAGGACCCGTCATCTTCACGCCGCTATCCCCGGTCACGCTTGTTTTCTTTCCTGTGGCCGACGAGACAACTGGATTCGGCCAGAACAAGTCCTTCTCCACATCGAGGTACATCTGCTCCACATCCGGTGGCGGAGGATTATCGCTGCCATTGAGCCACATGACCAGGCTCGGATGGCTGCGCAAGCGATAAATCTGATCGCGCAACGACTGCTTGGCGATCTCAAAATCTTTCGGCTGCCAGCGCGGCCAACGCTCCCAGAAATCGCAGCAGCACCAGCCCGCCAAGACGAGGATGCCTCGGCGGTCCGCAGTTTCGTAGAATTCTTCGCTTTCGAGCTTGCCTTCGAGGCGGACCGTGTTCAGACCCATATCGCGGACGTAGCGGAATTCATCCTGCAGGCGTTGCGAGTTTTCCCGCAACATCAGGTCTGGCGTCCAGCCGCCACCGCGAATCAGGATGTTCTTGCCGTTAATGTGGAATGCGCGTCCGCCGACCGAGTTGAAATCGGAGGTGACTTCCCGAATACCAAACTCAGTGGACGAATGATCGCTGACCGCGCCGTTGGCTTCGAACTCCATGTGCAATGGATAAAGATTGGGCTTGCCCATTTGTGTGGGCCACCAGAGGCGCGGGTTTGCGAAAACCAGTTCCGGGAACTTGTCGGCCGTGAAGGTTACGTCTTTGGCCTCGTTCGGAGCGAGTTCGACGTCCTGCTCGAACTTGACTGCTTCAATCTGTCCCTTGAGCTTGCCTTTGACTGGCTGCCCTGTCCCGTTCTTGACTTGCGCCGTCACCGTGAGTTGCGCGCTGTCATTCGTCGGCATATTCAGTTTCGATACAACCGTCGGGTAGCGCAGAGCGACCGGTCCGCTGGTCGTGAGGTAGACCTCGCGCCACAGTCCCATGTTCTTGTCGGGAGGCGCCGGATTCCAGTCGACGAAAGTGATCGCGAGATCGTGGTCGGTCGGGGAAAATACCTGAACCGCGAGAACGTTCTCCGCACCCGGCTTGGCCGAGTCGGTCACATTGAACTCGTAGGTACGCCACGCTCCCGCAACGTCGTCATCTTTGGCAATCTGCTTCCCGTTTAGCCAGATGTTGGCCCGGTAGTTGATGCCATTGAACTTCAACCATACGGTCTTGCCCTTATAGGACGCTGGCACCGCAAACTGCTTGCGGTACCACCAGGAGACCGCATAGGGGCTGTCGGGGGCCATCGGGATATTCGAGAAATTCGCGCCGACGGGATACGTCACGCCGGCAAGGTCGCGCAGGTTCATACCGAAGAGTGGATCGGGAAAGGTCTTATCCTTTACCAGCGCGGCCACCACCGTGGTTGGAACGGTCGCGGCATGCCATCCTGTTGGCGCAAACCGCGGGGTCGAAATGACTTCTCCCTTGGCTTCAACCTTCGCCGATGTTTGCAGCGACCAGCCCTCACGCAGGCTTAATCCGGCTTCGGTCGCAGGTTTTGTCGTGGCCGGGGTTTGAGCGAAGAGAAGAGATGAGACCAGAACAGCTTGGAGGAGAATGAAGCCGTTGATCGCGGCCCGCTTGCCTGTAGTCATGGCGCTCCTAATCAATTGCAGTTTCTGCTTGCAAGTCTGTGGAGGCCTGCTCGTGCAAAGGCCCCCGAGAATGGATAACACTTATATTAATTCGTTTCAATAGCGGATTTTTTGAAATCTTACGTGTCGGGATACCAGCGTGACGTGTGGGGAACATTGCCAAACGAAACGGCCCGGTGCACGTCATCCCCGTAGTTTATAATTAAAAACTCGCCCTTCCACTCTGGAGTGACAAGAAAATGATTCGATTTTTGCAGACCCAAGGACCCACGAAAAAAATCATTCTTAGCGGCATACTTCTCGTCATTTGCGGCGCGATGGTAATTACGTTTATTCCTGGTGGCCTGACGTCTGAGCTAACAGGCCAACCCGGCGCAGGTGTAATAGCGAAGGTGGCTGGTGGAGAGATCAGTGCGGAAGAAGTGCGCACGACCGCGCGTCAAATGGCTCAGCAAGACGCCCAGCGCTATGGCGAGATGGCGGGAAAGCTGATGCCATTTCTAATCCAGCAGGAAACTCAGCGTGCGGTGGAACAGTTAATCAGCCGCCAGGCCCTGCTGAGCGAAGCCCAGCGTATGGGCCTTCGCGTCACGCCGGAAGAAGTCAAAGACGAATTGCAGCACGGCCGATACGCTGCCACGTTTTTCCCCGGCGGCAGCTTCATCGGTCAAGTTGAGTACGAGGACATGCTGCAGCGTGCCAACCTGACGCCCGCCAAGTTTGAAGAAGCGGTAGGCAACGACATTCTGCTGACCAAGCTACAGGCATTGATTTCCGGCAGCGCCAGTGTAAGCGAAAGCGAAATTCATACCCAGTTCATCAAGCAGAATTCTAAGGTGAAGTTTGACTATGCCTTGTTGAAGCAGGATGACCTGCGCAAGGGCCTGCATCCTACCGACGAGGAACTGAAGGCTTTCTACGAAGGTCACAAAACGACCTACGCGAACTCGATCCCCGAAAAACGCAAGGTCAAATACGCGGTGGTCGACACGGCGAAGGCCGAAGCTGGGGTACAGGTTACGCCCGACGATCTCCGCGCCTACTACGATCAGCACCGTGACCAGTATCGTACGCCGGATCAGGTGAAAGTCAGTCATATCCTCATCAAGACCCCGCTGCCCGGTCCCGATGGCAAGCTTGACGAGAAAGGCGCGGCCGAGGCTCAGCGTCGCGCCGAGGATTTGCTGAAGCAGTTGAAGGCCGGCGCTAAGCTGGAAGACTTGGCGAAGAAGTATTCAGAGGATCCGGGCAGCGCGAAGCAGGGCGGATCGCTCGGCTGGATCGGCAAGGGACAGACCGTCCCCGAATTTGAGAAGGCTGCGTTCTCCCTGCCCAAGGGTCAGATCAGCGATCTGGTGAAGAGTAGTTACGGCTTCCACATTATTCGCGTCGACGACAAGCAGGACGCACATGTGAAAACGCTGGACGAAGTGAAGGCTGAGATCGAGCCGATCTTGAAACATCAGAAAGCGCAGCAAATCGCGCAAAAACAGGCCGACGCCTTGTTGAAGGTGGCCCGCGACAAAGGTCTGGACGCTGCCGCGGCAACCCAGGGCATTCCTGTCATCAATTCGGACTTCTTCGGCCGCAAAGACATGCTGCCGGGCCTTGGGCCGGCAACTCAATTCATGGACGCGGTATTCGCTGCAACCGAGAAGTCGCCGCCAGATATGGCGCCCGCATCCCAGGGAATCGTTGTCTATCAACTGCAGGGGATAAAACCCGCTTCGACGCCGACCTTCGAAGAGATCCGCAGCAAGGTGGAAGACGAATTCAAAAACGAGCGTTCCACGACTTTGCTGGCACAAAAGATTCAAGAACTGTCGGATCGCGCCAAGGCCGAGCATGACCTGAAGCGTGCCGCGAAAGAGTTGGGCGCAACCGTCAAGACCAGCGACTTCGTTCTGCCCGACGGGCAGGTCCCTGATGTGGGTTCCATGTCAGGACAGGCTGCGGTGGCCTTCAACATGAAGCCAGGAGAGATCAGCGGACCGATCAACAACGGGCCGACTGCGGTGGTTCTTGCGGTGATCGAGAACCAGCAGCCCACCGACGCAGATTTCGCCGAGAAGCGTGATCAGATTCGCGATCAACTGCTCATGGGTAAGCAACAAGAGCGCTTCGGCCTTTTCGTTTCCAGCCTGGTCGACGAAATGACGAAATCGGGGAAAATCAAGCGCAACGAAGAAGAGATCAAGGCGCTTGGCCGCACCGGCAGCGAGCAGGGGATGTAGCGACGGTTCCATGCCTTTTCCCCGCGCCGCAGGCATTTTGTTGCATCCCACGTCGTTGCCTTCGCGCGGCGGGGTTGGTGACTTTGGTCCAGCCGCATATCAGTACGTAGATTTTCTAGCCTCCGCCCGGCAGGGCCTTTGGCAAGTGCTCCCTCTCGGTCCGCTGGGTTACGGTAACTCGCCGTACTCCTCGACCTCGGCTTTCGCGGGAAATCCGCTTCTGATCAGCCTCGAGCGGTTGGTCGATCATCGCTGGATCGAACGGGACAAGCTCGATTCTGTCCATTCCACGGCGCTGACAGAGTCCGGTTCCGTCGCATACGATCAGGTCTTCGCCTACAAAATGCCGCTATTATTCGAAGCGGCTCGAAGCTTCCTACGCGTGGCTTCGGCTGACGCGCGCCGCCGGTTCGAAGATTTTTGCGCAGAGAATTCCTGGTGGCTGGACGATTTTGTTTTGTTCGACGCCATTCGCGCACGTCATAAGCTTGCCAGTTGGAATCAGTGGCCGCACGATCTCGCGCACCGCGATCCCGCTGCGCTACAGAAGGCGCGTCAGGAACTCGCGGATGACATCCAGATCCGCAGTGCATTGCAGTTCGCTTTCTACGAACAATGGCGCGCCCTGCGGCGTTACTGCTCCGACCGTGCAATTCGCGTGGTTGGCGATGTCGCGATCTTTATGAATTATGACAGCGCCGAGGTTTGGACGCATCGCGAGCTGTTCCGCTTGAAAGACGATCTCGAGCCGGAAGTCGTGGCCGGAGTGCCTCCAGACTTTTTTAGCAAGACTGGGCAGCGTTGGGGAAATCCACTCTATCGCTGGGATGTGATGAAGCATTGCGGATATGAGTGGTGGATCCAGCGGCTGCGCTGGGCTACGCAGAACTGCGACTACATCCGCCTCGACCACTTTCGCGGCTTTGACCAGTTCTGGGAGATCCCCGCTGCCGACGACACCGCCGTGAACGGACGTTGGGTGGATGGGCCGCGTGACGATCTGTTTTTGAAGCTTCGAGAGTCTCTTGGCGGCTTGCCTTTTTTTGCAGAGGATCTGGGCCACATCACGCCAGAGGTGCACGCTCTCCGGGACCGGTTGCAAATTCCTGGGATGGCCGTTTTACAGTTCGGTTTTGGCGATGAAGGCGCGCACATGTATCTGCCGCATCGTTCTCAGGGCAAAGCGATCTATACCGGCACCCACGACAACGATACTGTCGTGGGTTGGTGGCATTCCGGCGCGGCCGAGCACGAGCGCCGCAATGCCGAAGCTTACGTGGGCCGCTGCGACGACGGTATTCATTGGGCTTTCATTCGCTCGGCGCTATGTTCACCGGCGAGTCTCAGCATGATTCCACTGCAAGACTTGTTGGGCTTGGGCAGCGAGGCTCGTATGAATACTCCCAGTCTGCATGGCGGCAACTGGCGATGGCGTTTCGATCAGCAACAACTGACGCGTGACTTGGCCACGAAACTGGCTCTCCTCGTCGAATTGAGCGACCGCCTCCCCAAACCCTTCGCCGTTCGCGCGAGCGAGACCTTTGCCGCGTGATGCCACTGTGCAGTAGCGCCGGCATCTTGCCTGCTGCCGCCTGAGCCTGCCGAACGAATCTCCATTATGAATGTATTGTTACAGGAAGTGCGCTTTGCGCTTCAGCACAGATCGTGTATAGAGGGTAGGGGAGTGTGAACGTGAGCGACGCGATCATCCAGGCCGTGGGAGTTGAGAAGTCCTATCCGCAGGCGGATGGCACGCGGATCCAAGTCGTGGGACTTACCAATCTCGAAGTCGAACCGGGGAAGATCATCGCGTTGTTGGGACCTTCGGGATGCGGCAAGTCCACGCTATTGCGCATGCTGACCGGCCTCGCGCAACCCTCCTCAGGAACGCTCCTGTGGCACGGCAAACCGCTCGATGGCCAAATGCCGAACGTGGCCATTGTCTTTCAAAGCTTCGCCCTCTTTCCCTGGCTCACCGTTCTGGAGAACGTCGAAGCTCCCCTGGAAGCGAAGGGAGTGCCCGCCGTTGAGCGGCGCAAGCGAGCACTGCGCACCCTCGATACGGTCGGTCTGGACGGCTTCGAAACGGCGTACCCCAAAGAGCTTTCCGGCGGCATGAAGCAGCGCGTAGGCTTTGCCCGTGCTCTGGTGGTAGAGCCGGAAGTGTTATTCATGGACGAACCGTTTTCGGCTCTCGACGTTCTGACCGCCGAAAACCTGCGCGGTGAACTGCTTGAGCTCTGGCTGAACAAGAAGATGCCGGCCAGCGCCATTTTCATCGTGACTCACAACATTGAAGAGGCCGTGATGCTCGCCGATCGCGTCATGGTGTTGGGCAGAAATCCTGCCCGCATTCGTTCGGACTTTAACATCCGGCTCAAGCACCCGCGGGACCGCAAGTCCGCACGCTTTGTAGAACTCGTCGATTACATCTACAAAGTCATGACGGAACCCGAGCTTGAGCACGATCTCCCCGACGCCGAGACGACCGCTGAAATTATTCTGCCGACTGGAGGCCTGACGAAAGAGGTTCTGAAGAAGGAGGCAGGGCCTGTCCGCACTGCGCGATATCAATTGCTTCCCCACGCGCGTGTCGGCGGAATCGCCGGCCTGACCGAGTTGCTTCGGGATCGTGGTGGTCGCGAAGATCTGTTCCGCCTCGCCGAAGAACTGGTGATGAACGTCGAGGACTTGCTGCCCATTCTCGAGGCCTGCGTTTTGCTGGGGTTCGCCTGGCTGAAAGAAGGCGACGTGCAAATTACTCCCCAGGGAGTGGCCTTTGCCGAAGCCGATATTCAGCAGCGCAAGATCCTCTTCCGGCAGGCTGCGCTGGAACACGTGACCATCCTCAGGCAGATTGACAGCATTCTGAAGCGGAAGTCGGACCACTCCATCGCGGACGAATTCTTTCACGACATTCTTGACGAACATTTTTCCGAGGATGAAGTCCAGCGTCAATTTGACACGGCGACGAACTGGGGCCGCTACGCCGAGATTTTCGACTATGACCGCGAGAAGGGAAGGCTGGTCCAGACCGAGCCACCGGCGCCCTCCGAGCCGACGGTTACACCCGAAGTCGATTCCTCCGCGCCGCAATCCTAAGCAAAAGTTCCCAAGTCGACAGTGAGCGTATGAAGAAACCAACCAGGCTTACGGGATTCTCGGCATATCAGATCTGGGCTCAACTGCCCCGCATCGAGATCTCTTATTTGCCTGACCTGCTCATGTTCGGAGCGGGCATCGCCTTGTTCTATGGCGTGCTGGTCGTCGGCCGAGCATGGCTCGGGCCCTTCACGCCCGAGGTAGAAATCTCACGTCAACCTCTGGCTTTGATTGCCTACGCCGGATACTCACTACTGCGGATCACGATCGCATACCTGCTCAGCCTGGCATTCACGTTGGTATACGGTTACGTGGCCGCCTACAATCCACGGGCCGAACGCTTCATGATTCCTCTGCTCGATGTCTTGCAGTCGATCCCGGTACTTAGTTTCCTTCCCGGAGTCATGTTGGCGATGGTGGCTCTCTTCCCCGGCCGGCAACTGGGAGTGGAAGCCGGGGCAATCTTGCTCATCTTTACCGGTCAAGTCTGGAATATGGCATTCAGTTTTTACGCTTCGCTGAAAAGTATTCCGAAGGAAATGCGCGAAGCGGCGACTGTCTATCGATTCAGTTGGTGGCAGCGCTTCATTGAGATGGAGTTGCCGTTCGCGGCCATCGGGCTGGTGTGGAACTCCATGATGTCGGTAGCCGGCGGCTGGTTTTTCCTGATGGCCTGCGAGATGTTCGTGCTGGGCGCTCGCGACTTCCGCCTTCCCGGGCTGGGCTCATATCTGCAGACTGCGGCTAGTGCTGGGGACACGCGATCGATTCTCTGGGGTGTGGGCACAATGATCGCGGTCATCGTATTGCTCGACCAGTTCATCTGGCGTCCTGTGATCGCGTGGGCCGAGAAGTTCAAGGTGGAGCAGGTGGAGAGCACCAACGCTCCGCGCTCGTGGGTGCTCGACCTGATTCAACATTCGCGAAGCCTGGCCCAGATTCGTAAGAAGACGCTGCGCCCGCTGGGTGAACGCGTGATGCTGTATTTTTCCCGCAAAAAATCCAGCGATGAGAGCGTGCCCCGAAGTGTGTGGAAGACCTGGTTCACGCGTTTTCTGGCTGTCGTGCTGCTGGTCGCGATAAGTTACGGCGTCGTGCGCGTGGGAATGATTTTGGCCGGCCTGCAGAAAGTGGAACTGCACGAAGTCCTCCTCGGTCTGGGTGCAACCTTCTTTCGCGTGAACGTTGCGCTGATCCTCGGCGCATTGTGGACGATTCCCGTGGGCGTGGCCATCGGGTTCAATCCCCGCCTTGCCCGCATTGCCCAGCCCCTGGCGCAGATTGCCGCTTCCGTTCCCGCGACTGCGTTGTTCCCGGTGGTTCTGCTTTTGCTGATCCGTGTCGGCGGGGGGCTAGGAATTGGTTCGATCGTGCTCCTGCTCTTAGGAACGCAGTGGTACATCCTTTTCAACGTGATTGCGGGTGCGATTGCGATTCCAACCGATTTGAAGGAGTGCTGCACCGTTTTTCAAATGCACGGGCTGGAGCGCTGGAAAAAACTCATCCTGCCTGGGATATTTCCTTACCTCGTCACCGGCATGGTCACGGCCTCTGGCGGGGCTTGGAATGCAAGCATCGTCGCCGAGTATTTTCACTTCAAGGGACACATCTACACCACGGTCGGCTTGGGAGCCACTATCTCCCAGGCCACCGACGATGGCAACTTCAACCTGCTGCTGGCCGCAACCATGATCATGGCGGCGACCGTCGTGACGATCAATCGCTTGCTGTGGCGCAAGTTATACGCGCTGGCCGAGACGCGTTACCGCCTCGAGACCTGATCAGCAATGTGCGCCCTCACTTGGTTACTTCCGGTTACTCACTCGCTTCCCCATAACTCATTTCATCGAGTTTTAATTTGCGCTTCACTTTGGCGCAATGCGACTGCGCTATTGGTATGAAATGCCATCAGACCAATTGCACGCAGATCCGGCGCAAGCCGCGGTGTTGGCTCGCGTCGCTCAATTTCCCGGCTTGGCAGGAAAATTTGCGCCTGTCAGCAAGGTCACAGAGTTGTACCAGCGAGTGCAGCAGTCTCCCGAAGGGTTTCGTCTTCAAAGCTTGCTGGCCGAGATGCGAGTGGATCTGCGCGTCGCTGCCAGCGACGAAGAGCGGATTCCCGCAAGAGGTCCGGTGGTAGTGATCGCCAATCATCCGTATGGTGTGTTGGACGGTGCTATTCTCACCGTCCTCCTAACGCGCGTGCGGCCCGACGTAAAGGTGCTAACCAACTTTCTGTTGGCCGATGTGCCTGAGTTGCAAAAGCACTGCATTTTTGTCGACCCCTTTCAGACCGACCGATCGGTGGAGTCAAACCGGCGTGCTCTGCGCGAAGCTCTAGCCTGGCTCCAGAGCGGTGGCATGCTGGCGATGTTCCCCTCGGGCGAGGTCTCACATTGGCAAATGCCAGTGGCTCAGGTTGTCGATCCCGCATGGAATGACACGGCAGTACGTTTACTCCGCAAGACTGGAGCGACGGCTCTGCCCGTATATTTCTGCGGGCACAACAGCGTCGGGTTTCAAGTGATGGGCATGCTTCATCCCAGCCTGCGCACAGCCTTTCTCCTGCAGGAATTCCTGCAGCAGGAAGGCAAGACCGTCGAAGTGCGTGTGGGCAGCGGCATTTCTGCGGACGCGCTCGAAGGAATCCGCGAAGATCGTGAAACCACCGAGTACTTACGCTGGAGGACCTACTTGCTCGCACGGCGAAGCAAGCCGCAATTGCTGTGGCACACGGCGTTGCGGTCGCGTATTGCTATCAGGTTGCAGCAACCAGTGGCCGCTCCGGTTCCGGCGGACCTGCTGGCGAAGGAGGTGGAGAAGCTTCCGGCAGACCGGTGCCTGGTCGAGAACGGCGATCTCGCCGTCTACCTTGGGACCGAGCCTGAGATCCCTCAACTGCTGTGCGAAGTGGGACGGTTGCGTGAGATTACATTCCGCGGAGCGGGCGAGGGAACTGGAAAGACCTCGGATCTAGATGCCTTCGACAGATATTATTCGCATATTCTGCTGTGGCATAAAACGAAGCGGGAGCTGGTCGGAGCCTATCGCGCGGGTAACACCGTGAAGATTCTGGCCGAACGCGGAATCAGCGGAATCTACACCAGCACTCTGTTCCGTTACCACGAGCGCTTCTTTCAAAAGCTCGGTCCTGCGCTGGAACTCGGGCGCTCGTTTGTGCGGCCCGAGTATCAGAGGCAATACGCGCCGCTGTTGTTGCTGTGGAAAGGGATCGCCCGGATGGTTGCCAGACAACCGGAGATCCCAGTGTTGTTCGGTGCGGTCAGCATCAGCAACGACTACAACGAAGCTTCCCGCGAATTGATTTATCGCTACTTTGAATCGCGCATGCGAGAAGATGTGTTGGCGGGTTTGATCGAGCCGCGGCGACCTTTTCGACCTGCGCCTCTGCGCAAGTGGGATTGCCGCAGTATCTTCCAGGCTCTCCGTGACCTCGACGACCTTTCTCAGCCCATCAATGACGTGGAACTCGATGGCAAGGGTCTGCCCATCTTGCTGCGGCAGTATGCCAAGGTCGGTGGCAAGCTTGTCGGTTTTAACGTAGACCGCAAGTTTTCTAACGTGCTTGACGGCCTGGTGGTGGTGGATTTGCGGCGGACCGAACCAGCTGTGCTGGAGCGCTACATGGGACAAGAAGGTGCAATTCGATTCCGGCAGATGCACGGCGCTGCGACAACGTGCTGAGGGCTTTACACTTCACTTGGAAGAGCGCAGGCGGGTTGCTTTCTCGGACAGCGCACATGCTTGTGCAGCTTCTTTAAGCGCCTCATCCAGATTCTTCCCGAGACTCGAGAGTTCGTCCTGATTCAACAATTGCTGCAGGCGCTCGAACAGTTGGCGCTCTTCTTTGCGGATGTGGTCCGACATCCGCCGACCGAATGCCGACAATTGCGTCGCAGACATGTGGCGGGCTTCCGCCTTCGCAAAGAATTCGCGCAGCACAGCGTGATCGGTCAGCAGTTCGTCGAGCAGGGGAAGCAGTTCCTGAAACTTTCGTGCCGCCGGAAACACCACGCGCTCTTCCGCCTCGAAGTGAATTCTAATTTCGTTTTGAAAGTGCAGCGTAATCTCCGCCTGCCAAGTGGACAATTCAGCTTCTGGTATAGGCGACGCCCGATCGATGCGCACGCAAAGCGCCAGCGCATGCTGGTGCTGCCGGGAGAGTGGGACTAAGCTATTGTCGCGCAGCATGATAGGCGCTTGCCTTAAGAACTCTCACGCACGAGTCCAGGCAATGCCTCTCCTTCCTGACTGGCGGGTTCCACGGAATGACGCACGGTCAGCCAATCCGTACGCACCCGCTCCCACTCCTGGATCAGCCTCCCATTGGCCTCAAAGAAACTTCGAATCCGGTATCGTTCCCAGCCCGCAATCTCCTCAAGAATCGGGGCCAGAACCGCAAGCGCACTGCTGCTGAGCACGGTTCGCTTGGCAATCTGTGTGACATTCGACGTCTCGGAAACCGCAATCGTCAGTCCGTCGCGCGAATTAATGTGCAACATCACATGAATGTCGGAACTTCCATCGCCTGTATAGACGACGTGATCCGGCCCGGCAACCTGCTGCTCGAGCAAGCGATCGAGCAAAACTACTTTCCCATAGCCCGCGGTCGCGCGCACGATGGTATCGATCTCGCCCGACGCCTTGTAGCGAAACTCCGTGCCGAAAATGTGGTCGGGCGGGACGATATCCTCCAGTGCCGAGACCACAATCTCTACCGGAGCAGCCGACAGCACATAGAAGTCGAAGCGGTGTCCGTCGATGCCTGCGTCGAGAAGCTGGTAGAGCAGCTTGATGTCGCTCTTCAGCCGGATTCGCTTGCCTACCTCGCGCAGGTGTTCCTTCCGAACCTTGGTCTTGAACTCCGGATCATGCAGCAGTAGATAGGCTAATTCCGCACCCTGCTGCACCAGGTTAATTTTGGCCATTCCCTTGGCTTTGCGCTCGAACTCCTCGATCGGAATGCCGACGAGTTCGGCGAGTACATATCCGGAATCGTTAAACGTGAGCGTCTGGTCGAAATCGCTCGCAAAAATGTAGCGTTTCAGCGGCTTGTCTGCCATATGCGTATTCGATTCGCGCCCGAGTCCAATGCCCCATAAAAAGAATTGATTGCGATTATATGCCCGGATGCTTAACTCATTGGAAACAAAGAACTGGATTTGCCACGAGCTATCATCTGGAAGGAGATACAAGAAAGTGCCCGAGAATGCAGAACGATTTTTCGTCGTGACCGGTGGCCCCGGCTCTGGTAAGAGCGCGCTCATTGACGTACTGGAGAAGTCAGGTTACGCGCGATCGGTCGAGGCTGGACGGGGCATCGTCCAGGATCAGGTGACCATCGGAGGCAGCGCGTTGCCCTGGAGCGATCGCTCGCTATTCGCGGAGATGATGCTGTGCTGGGAGATGCGCTCCTACCGGATGGCAGGCCATGAAACTGGCGCGGTGTTTTTTGACCGAGGCGTACCAGACGTCCTGGGATACTTGCGACTGCTGAATCTACCTGTGCTCTCGCACATGCAGAGGGCGGCGGATACTTTCCGATATAACAGCCGTGTGTTCATAGCTCCTCCATGGCGCGAAATCTTTCAGCAGGACCGTGAGCGCAAACAGGACTTTGACGAGGTGGTGCGCACCTATGATGCCTTGGCCGCAACCTATACCGAACTGGGCTACTCGCTTGTTGAGATACCATGCGTTCCCGTCGAAGAACGGGCCCGTTTCGTCCTAAGCAAGATCGAATGATTCAGCCCAGCCCTTCTGTTTCCCGCGAAACCCTCCGCGGAATCGAGGTTTTAGATGCGTCCCCTGAGCGCAGACGAAGGGATCTCGCGCGGACTGCTAACGAAACCGGCGATCTCGCCTTTACTAAATCCGTGAGCGCGTCCAGAATAGAAGGTTCGGCCAACATCCCGATTTATCCGGCACATCAAAACAAGAAAAGAGGAGTCTCATGGCAGTCGTGACAGGTGAACTGATCCGAGCAATGAACTACGTGGAAGATATCACGGCAACTTTGCGTAGAATCTGCATTTATATTCCGGGCATGAGCGCAGAGGAGCGTAAGCGTTTGGCGGAAAGTCTCCGCGGAACGGTCACGGCCGTCAACGCGGCGATCGCCGATCTGGAAAAGGTGGAGAAGTAGGTGGGGCAGGTCCAGACGATCGCAGTCATTGGCGCCGGGATCATGGGGCGAGGCATCGCGCATGCCGCTGCGTTAGGTGGATATCGCACAATCCTGGAAGACTTGCTGCCCGGGGCTCTGCGTAAGGCAGAAACCGAAATTCGCGCCAATCTCGACAAGGCCGTCGAGCTCGGCAAGGTCACCTCCCCTGATGCAGACGCCGCTTTCCAGCGATTGGAGTATGCGGGCTCCGTCGAGAAGGCCGCTCGCGAAGCTGACGTCGTCATTGAAGCCGTCCCCGAAGAAATGGAGTCGAAGATCGAGATCTTCACGCTGCTCGACAAAATCTGCCGGCCTACGACGATGCTGGCGTCGAACACGTCATCGCTCAGCGTAACCGAGATCGCGAGCGTGACCTATCGCGCGAAGAAGTGCGTCGGCATGCACTTCTTCAATCCCGTTCACAAAATGAAGTTACTCGAAGTGGTGCGCGCTCTCGAAACTGACGACGAGACTCTCGCAACGGCCGTGGAAGTGGGCAAGCGCATGGGCAAGGAAGTCGTGGTGATCAAAGAATCGCCCGGCTTTATCACCAGTCGTATCAACGCCATGATCGGGAACGAAGCGTTCTACATGCTGCAAGAAGGCATCGCATCTGCCGCCGACATCGACAAGGCGCTGAAACTCGGTCTGAACCATCCCATGGGCCCGTTCGAGTTGGTGGATTTAGTCGGACTCGACACTCGGTTGAGCATTCTCGAGTACCTTCACAAATCGTTGGGCGACAAATATCGTCCAGCGTCACTGCTCGTCCAGTATGTGAAGGCCGGGCGATTGGGAAGAAAGTCCGGGCGGGGAGTCTACGAATATCCCGACGCGCCGGCTTCGAAGTGACTTTCAGCGCGAAAACTTTATTTCCCTGCGCTGCTTGCGTGCTCTTGGTCTTGCCAATTCTTTCCGATCGCCAGGCATCGGTCCTGGTGGCTTACGCTCGATCTTTCGGCTTGCCGAAACTCAGTCCTGCCAACGATCGTGCCCGCACTTCCTCGATTCCTTTGCTCGCAACCAGCACATGAAAGCTCTCCCCCATGCCGGCCGGGGTAGCCAGATGCTTGAGCTGTAGCGCGACCTTGGCGCGTTCCTGAGGCAGTCGACATTCCTCAAAGGCGTCGGCAAATTCATTTTTCTCGCCAATACCTAGCAGGAACTGCGATTGCGTGACCAGCTTTTGTGCCTGCATCCCTTGTTTTTCCGCCGCGGCCGCCAGCGCGGTAAAGTTCACATCGGCCGTGATGTCCTGCTCGCCCGGAGCCTCATAGGGGCTGGCACTGACCGAATGCTGGCGAACGGCTTTCAACGTTCCGCGATGGCGACCCGCGAGTTGCTCTCCCCGCGTGTAGCCGTAATCGATCGCGACCACGAATCCGTGGTCGAACTGCGCCACCTTGCTCATTTGATTCTGCGCTTCGAGTGGAACTTCTACCCGTTCTCCAGCCTCGGGATGAATCGCGTACCGGTCGAGAAATTCCAGCTCCTCGGGTGAGGACGGAGCCCACGTCTCAAGAAATCGGCCACCGCCCGAGGCAACGCGAAGCGAACCCTCCGAACTGAGAATTTCCACTGGCAGGGCATCAAAGAATTCGTTGGCGAAGACGATCTTAGGGATTCTCGATTCGCCCCCTGCACCCAACACCGCCCTCCCAGATTCCAGGTGGCGACTCAGCGTGGTTTCAATGCGCTGGCGCAAGGCCGGCGATCGTTCGTCTAACTCGTAACGCAGAGCATGAAAGAAGTCGGGAAACTTCTTTTCGGACCAATCCAGCACATCCTGCGCGAACAGACCACGCCCCGGCCCCAGTTCTTCGATCACGATGCGCTCCGGAGATCCCAGCGCCCGCCACATCTCCTCAAACTGCCGCGCCAGCAACCGCCCAAAGACTGCGTGCACGTCGCTGGATGTATAGAAGTCTCCCGCCTTGCCGAACTGCGCTGCATTGCGCGAATAGTATCCAAGCTCAGGATCGTATAGGCACAACTCCACATATCGGGAGAAGCGAATCGGCCCCCACTTTTGGATTTCATCTTCGATCTTCTGGCGAAGCGCGCTCACAAACCCTTCCGCTGGCGGTCGGCGCGATCTTGCGGGGTGCGGATGAACATCTCGACGAAATAGTCGTGCAGCGCATCGTACAGCTGCCGCTGAAAACTCCATTCAAATTGCGCATCATCGAGGTCCCGGGCATGCAGATCGAAGTAGTAGGTATGCACTGGGATGCTTGCATCCTTGAACTTGATGATGACTTCGACGCCTTCATTCTTCTCGCGTGCAGAAAAATCCAAAAGTGGGTGCTCGTACAGGCGCAACTGCTCTAACACGCGCTGCAGTCGAATCTGTGAGGCTTCCGGCATCGAAAGAATTGTAAAGGATAGCCAATCCGGCACCGGCCATTGGAGAAACGGATAAAGCAAGTTACAATTACGCCACTTCGAGCCTCTACGTTGCGTGTGTTGGGTAGAGACCATCGGCACTTGGGGGAAAATCAAATGGCCACCGTCGTCGCACCCGTGCGCCGGGCGCGTTCTCACTCCAAACTTGTGTTCTTCGTGATCTTCGGTTTGCTCACCGTGTTCGTCACTTACATGAAGAACGCTCGCATCTTCGATCCCACGTCCGAGATTGCACAGCATTTCGCTCCCGTGAAGTGGTATCTCGTGCCGCACGCCTTTTTCGGTGCCCTCGCCATGCTGTTGGGGGTGTTCCAATTCTCTAACCGCCTGCGTGCGCGCTATCTGACGACGCACCGGACCCTTGGGTACATATATGTAGTGAGCGTGTTCATCGCCGCGCCGTTGGCGGTTCCGATGACGATGAGATTTGGCCCATCCCTGGTGGCGGCCTCGAGCATGCAATCGTTCGGATGGATGATCACGACCGCGATCGCGCTCTACTGCGTGCGCCATGGCAACCTCACGCAGCACCGTCGCTGGATGATTCGCAGCTATCCCTTTGCCATGGTCTTTACGGTGTCGCGCATGATCGTCCCGATTCCTCCTGTTTTCCGGCTTGGCGTTGTCGGAATTGAAACGGTTGTCTGGACCACGATCGCGCTTGCGGCCATCTTGCCCAATATTTTCTTGGATTGGCGGGCCATTGCGGCGCGTCCGCTTTCCAAGGCGGTCGCCGCCGACTAATCCGTTGGATCGATCTGATTAAATTATTTACTCGTAGCGCAGGGCTTCGATGGGATTGAGCCTGGCTGCTTTGATGGCGGGCAGCATACCGCTGATGATGCCGACAAAGCTCAGAATGGCCGTCGACCAGATCAGCGTTGCAGCATCAATGTATAGGTGGATGTCTCCCTCGCTGGCGTTCTCTTCAAACGCACTCCACAGCGTGAGGGATCCTACTGACCACGAGACCAGGTAAGCAAGCAGCACTCCCAACAGCCCGCCGAGAGCGGTAATCACCAGAGCCTCAGCGAGGAACTGAAACAGGATGTGCCACCGGTGCGCGCCCAATGCCTTTTCCACGCCAATTTCGCGCGTACGCTGCGTCACCGAGACCAGCATGATGTTCATCAGACCGACGCCGCCGATTCCCAGCGTAAGCAGGCCGATAAATCCCAGCAAAATCTTGATCCCCGTGGAGATGATCTGCAAGTCCATCAGATCGGCAAAAACGTCGAAGACAAAAATGGCTCGTTGATCCTTAGGATTAAAACCATGGTGAAACGCCATGGAATCGTGTACCGCTTTCACCACCTTGGCGTGATCGCCTTCGTATTCCATGACGACCGAGGTCAAATAGTATGTGTTCGTCAGGTCGCTCATGGCGCTGAAGGGAACGTAGACGTGCTCGTTAATGTTGTCGTCCCCGTTCTGCACCTGATGCTTCAAAATGCCAACGATCTGGTAGGAAATGCCGTCGACGCGGATGTTCTCCCCCAGCGCGTTCTGACCCGAAAACAGTTTCTTCTTCGCGTCTGAGCCAATCACTGCAACCCGCGTGTGGGTGAAGTCATCCGCCTCGTTGAAGAATGTCCCTTCAGCGACATCCATCTTTCGCATGCGGCCATAGGTTGCGTAGACCCCGCTAACCCCGTAGTTCGAACTGCGCGTGCCGTAGGCGACCACGCAGTTCTTGAATGTCTCTGGTGAAACGTGCTTCAACAACGGCACTTCGGTTCGAATATAGTCGAGGTCGTTGATGTTGAGTCGAACCTGTGTGCCGGCCTTGGTGCCTCCGGCCTGCAACTCGGTACGTCCGGGAAAGATGAATACCAGATTGGTGCCGAACGACCGGAAGGCGGCCCACAGGCCCCGCTCAAAGCCTGTGCCGTAGGCCAGCAGGAGCACGACCGTCGCGATTCCCCAAGCCATGCCCAGCATGGTCAGCAGACTACGGCGCCGGTTGTGGCGCAGAGCGTTGTAGGCCTGAGTTGCGAGATCAATGATCATAAAATCAGCTCGTAGCTAGCTCGTCCTTGAAACGTTGCAGATTTTAGAAGGAAGAAATCTGAAATCTGAAATCAACAATCTGAAATCTGCAATCTGAAATCAACAATCTGAAATCTCCTTACTCCTGCCGCAGCGCCTCGACCGGCGGCAGCAACGCAGCCTTCCGCGCTGGATAAAGCCCCGCCGCGATGCCCGCAATCGCCAGCGACCCAATCGCTGCAAACGCCGACGCCGGAATAATGCGCGGCGTATCAAACCCCTCCGGCGACGGCAACATAGCCAGCAGGGTCACGAAGCCGGTTGCAATGGCCAATCCAATCCCGCCGCTGAAGGCTGTCAGAAACGCTCCCTCGATAAAGAACTGCGTCAGGATCGCGCGATAAGTCGCGCCCAGAGCCTTGCGCAGACCAATCTCCTTCGTCCGCTCCGTCACCGAGACCAGCATGATGTTGATGATCCCGATAGCTCCCAGTCCCAGCGTCACGACTCCCACCACGCCGAGAAACCAGTCCATCGCATCAAAGATTCTTCCCACACGCTTCATGTTCTCAATCGTGTCCCAATCTTCGAACGCGTCTTGCAACTTGGGATTGAAGCCATGCCGGCGGGCAATGATGCGGTGAATCTCGTCCTTCGCTTCCGCGTGCAGATCTTTGCTAACGGGACGATAGTTAATAAATGAAATCGCGTCCTCGGAGTTTGCCTTGGTCATGGGAAACAGGTCGCGCATGGTGTCGATGGGAATAAAAATGCGGGAATTTGTCCCGTTATTCCCGTCTCGTCCCACCTTGGCAACCACGCCTACGATGTCGAAGTTGACGCCGTTCAACAGAATCGTCGAGCCCACGGCTGGACGTCCCGGAAACATATTCTTCAATAACTCCCAACCCACGACCGCCACGCGGCGACGCTCCGCATTGTCCTGGTTATTGAACCAGCGTCCGGGTTCGATCGGGACATTTCGGATCTGGTTATAGTCCGAGGCCACGCCAAACACCTGCCCGTTGGTAGAACCGTAATCGCTGACCGCGCGAATGTCTTCGCGATTCAGCACTGGCGACAGTGCCCCCACAAACTGGGCTTCATTGCGGATCGCCAGATAGTCTTTGTAGGTGAAGTAATAGGTCTGACCCGATTGTGTGCTGCCCTCGACCGCCGGAACCCGACCGGGAAACATAAACATAATGTTTTGTCCCAAGGTCGCCAGCTGTTTTTCCTGCCCGCTTCGAAAGCCCTCGCCCAAGCCCACCAGAAGCAGCAACGATCCCACGCCCCAGGCAATTCCAAACATGGTCAGAAACGAGCGCAGCTTATGCGCCCACAACGTGGACAGCGACTGTCGGACGATGTCGAGAAGCATTCGCATGTTTTGAGGCCTTTGCAGAATCATGCCCCCACGCCTCCGGGGAGGAGCGTGGGGGCACCCGGGTAACGTTCAGGCGAGGGGTCTCAATCCCGCCTTAACATCTGATCAGATATACGCAGCCGGGTCCCGTAAAGTTCCCTGCTGACATGTACCTTCTTAGACCCCGCAGAAGCAAAAAAGGTTAGCCGACCCCGTAATTTCACCAGGGTCTGCCTGACTCAGGCCAAAATTAAGTCTTCCGCCCAACTTGCCGATACCCTAGACGAGGCATCCGAAAACATCGTGGGAGGTGAGGCGTTGTATCAAGAGAAGGTTCTGCACGAGGGCGGGTCTCCCATTCATTCCGGCGCGCGTTCGCTAGGCAGGTCTGCGGAGTATCTTGTGGACGCCGAAAGGAGGATGGTCACCGTAAAATTTCGGGGGAAGCTGACGGTTGGTGATATTGAACGATACTCGAAACTGCTGCAAGCAAATCCAACATTCCAGGCGGACTACTCCGAAGTGGTTGATCTGACTCAGGTCGAAGAGCTCGACCTCAATGCCGATGAATTCCTGAGGTTGGCCGACGAGATCGACCCCTTTTCGCCAGGCGCCAAGCGCGCATTTGTGGTCCGAACCTCAGTTCAGAACCATGCAGCACGGATGCATAAAGTCCTGCGGGTGCAAAGGAACATCGAGATTTTTCGTTCGATCGAAGACGCGGAGCGCTGGATATTGTCGTAGCTCGCCAGATCGCCTGCTCTATTGCTGCTTTTCTTTCGGCCGCTCGTAGGCCTTCTGCAAATACTTACGGGCTTCTTCCAGAGCACCGAAGGTGTTGTCATTGGTCTGCGTCGCTTGACGATATTGGCCCACTGCCCGTTCGCGCTGGCCCGTGATATCGAAGATCTTGCCCAGTTGGATATGGCTCCAGACTTCGGTCCACCGCGGCTCGCCATCGCCGTCAATGGCCGCACGATAGGCGTTTGCCGAAGACTGGTAGTTCCGTTGATAGAAGAAGACCTCGGCAATGCGGTAGTGCGCCAACGAACTATTCTTGTTGAGGTCGAGCGCCTTATTGAACTCTACCAGCGCGCCCGAAAGATCCCCCTGCTGCTGCATCGCCTGCCCACGCAAGATCGATGCTCGCAACTTCACATCCGTAGAATTTGTCAGCACGTGGTGATCAGGGTCGACCGCGATCCGTCGCGGACGTCCGAACGTCTCAATCGAAAACGGTGACGTCGTGCCCACAACTTCGATACGCTTGTTCTCCGTCTTTCCGTCTGTATCAATGCGCAGGTCGACGGGCATGCGGAACAAGTCGAGATCCTGCGAAATCTCGCCGGTCACGCGAAATCCAGGATACTTATCGTCCTTCGTTCCCGCGTCCTTGGCAGCGATGCCACCCAGACGGTAGGTCGTGTATTTCACCTTAAACTCAGGGGCACCTGTAGAATCCAGCCACTGCGAGAAGAACCACGTCAACTGGTCGCCGTAATTTTTCTCAGCGATAGTCTTGAAGTCATCCATACTCGCCGACTTCCCCGCGAATTGCCCGGCAAACTCTCGCATGGTCTTGTTGTACTTGTCTTCGCCCAGCACCCACCGCAGCATGTGCAGGATCATTGCCCCTTTGTCGGTGGCCAGCGACTGAAACTCAGTCGAGAAAATGTCCAGCTTGCCTGCGCTTGAGAGCGGCACCGTGTCATAGGCCAGCGCACCGACCGACATATCCTTCACTGCTTCTTCCAGTCCGGCAGCCCCAGCCGCGTTCTCCACATACATCGCTTCTGAGTAGCGTGAGAAGCCGTCGCTCAGCCACCAATCGTCCTTGCTCGCCGGACTCACAGAAACACCCCACCACTGATGTGCAATCGCATCCGCGAGCAACCGGTAGTTGGTTTTCTCCGTGATCGATGGTCCAGCCAACCCGGCGATTTCCGGAGCCCACAGATAAGGCAGCGTATCGCCCGGCAGTTCCACCACGTTCAGCTTCTGCGATTGCGGAAGTCCGTACAGCGTAATGAAGTAAGTGAACTCCTGCACTGCTGTCGTCGTGTAGGCCGGCGCCAGGCTCTGATGCGTCGGCTTGAAATAAACGTGCAGGTCCATGCCCGCTTCGTCGCTCTTGTATTCCTGAAATACTCCCGCGACGATCGTCCCGGGAAAGCTCGGCTTATCCGAGACAAACGTGAAAGTCTTGGTGGGCAGGATGGCGTTCGGCTTCTTCGAAGCCGCCGCGTCGGAAGCATTCCTCTTGCCGCTGCCAATTGCGAGCATGTGTGCCGGTATCGTCACGCTGATGGTCGAGGTAAATCGGTTCAGGCCATACCCGCTGACGGGGAACCAGCGTCCCGCGTAAAAAAGATAGCTGGTGTCGTCGCCAATATAAGCCAGCTTGAGTCCGGGCACGGGGCTATTGTCGGCCGATTCCAGTTGTCCCTCATATTCGAAGGTCAGGGTCATGGAAGAGTCCTTCGACAGGCCCGCGGGAAGAGGCACGCGCACGGTCGAGTCCTGCGTAACGCGCTCGAGGGCGAGCGGTTGACTCTTCTCGTCGTAGACTCGGGTCACGCGCAGGTCATTATGCAGTTCGAAAACCGCCACGTTCAGATCTTGCAGGGCGGTAAATCGGACCTTGGCACGAGCTTTAATCTGGTGGAGATGCGGTTCGAGTTCCGCCTCAATCTGGTAGTCGTCGACATGCAGACGTGCTTTTTCAGCAGCCCAGGAAGGGGCCACAAGCAGAACAACTAAAACCAAGGTCAGGGAACTCGTAAGGACGCCCAAAGCGCGCCGCTCGTGCATCAACATTAAGGAGATTCTCCGGGAAATGATAACCCATTTCCTATGATGAAGATTCTGACGTAAAAGATGGTCGCAGCACAAGGTTTACACCGCAGTATGTCAGTATTTTGTCATTTCAAATGAAGTCAGAAACCTCCTTCTTCCGATCCGCAAGTAGAACGAACCTACCTCTTCGGACATATCGAGAGGATGATGTCAGCGGCCCGATCCGCAGGGTGCTGTATGGCCCCGGAGCTCGTATCCGGAGGCCGCAGCCGCGCCTTCACGCGGGCCAAGCCTTCCAACATGCGGTCGCGGGCGGAACCATCGGGCAAGATTTCCTTGAGCCGGGAGACCGCATTTTCAGCGGTGAAATCCTGTTGCACCAGCTCCGGCACGACCTCCTCTTCCGCAATCAAATTGACCATGGCAAATCTCGGGACCTTCACGCGCGGCTTGCCCAGCATGTACGTCAGCGGCGAGACCCGATACACCATCACAAACGGCGTATTCATCATCGCCGCCTCGACGGTCGCCGTTCCACTGGCAACAATGCCAGCCCGTGAATGCCAGAGCGCTGGTAGAGCATCACTTACAAGAGCGATTTTCCGCGCACCCAGCAGTTTCTGCAGAAAACTGCGGTCGAGTGTAGGAGCAACCGGCAGTAAGAACTCATAGCCAGAGCCGAGCCTGTCTGACGCCTCCAAAATCGTCGGCAAGTTCATCCGCACTTCCTTCACCCGGCTCCCCGGCATGAGGGTGATCCACTGTTTCGCTGGATCCAAACGAAACTGAGCTGCATAGTCGACCCGCTCGATCTCTGGGTGCGGCAACTCTGCCAGGGGATGGCCGACAAAAGTTGCGTCCACTCCGCGCTCACGGTAGAACTTTTCTTCAAAAGGGAAGATGACGAGCGCCTTGTCGATGTAATCGCGCAACAGCCGCACCCGCCCCTGCCGCCAGGCCCAGAACTGCGGCGCCACATAATAAACGGTTGGAATCCCCCGTCGCTTCATCTGGCGAGCCACGCGCCAGTTGAAGGCAGGAGAGTCAATCACAATCGCCAGATCCGGCTTCCGTTTGTCTGCTTCTGCGATCAACTGCCGGTAAAGCCTCAGAATCCTCGGCAGCCGACTCAGAATCTCCGTAATTCCAACAACCGCCAGCTCTTTTGCGTCGACCACAGTGTCACACCCTGCGGCCCGCATCCGATCCCCACCCACCCCAAAAAATTCGAGTGTCGCGAGGTCGTTAGGGACTTGTGGGGGGACAGCCGCCAAAGCCTTCCCTGGCCGAAGTCGAAGGGGCTGTTCGGCGGAGCGAAGCTCCGCTCGATTTTGAAGCCATGCCCGGCGCAACGCCGAGATTAGCTCCGCACCGTACATCTCGCCCGAAGCCTCTCCCGCCGAGATCAATATGCGCAAGCCAGCATTGTAAAGCCACGACCCCTTCGTGATGCTTAGTGTCCTTCGTGGTTTACGATTTTGGGGTTGACCGGACTCACTGGATTTCCACCACGTCGATCTCCGAACTCAAATTTCCCCGGCTCCTGACCGCGAGCAAATGCCACTCCCCGAATGCCTCTGCCACCGGCTTGAATGCGTCGATATGGTCTGGAGTGGCAGGCTCCTTCTGAACTTGCAGACACCAATCGTACTCCCGGATACGGGAAGGGAAGAGAAGAGATGTAGCACGCGGATATCCCATACCTGGGCAAACCAGTTCCAAGTTCCGCGGCCGTTTTTGTGAGGACAGCCGCCCCCGGCAGTCCGGAGGAGCGAAGCTCCGTTAGTTGTCGCCCGTGGCGGTCACTTGCGGCTGCTGCAATCCCGAGCCATTTGCCGGCGAGCCGACTCGCGCCACATACAATTCCTGGTCCTTGTACTGCAGTTGATACAGCTTGAAATAGACGCCGCGGTGAGCCAGCAGTTCCTGATGTGTCCCCATCTCCCGAACCTGCCCCTTGTGCATTACGATGATCTTGTCGGCGCGCTGCACCGTTGAGAGCCGGTGGGCAATGATGAGTGAAGTCCGTCCTTCCACCATGCGGCCGAGCGCATCACGCACTTTGAACTCGGTCTCGGTATCCACGCTCGAGGTTGCCTCGTCGAGAATCAGGATCTTCGGTTCATGTGCCAGCGCGCGCGCAAAAGAAATCAGCTGCTTCTGCCCTGTCGAAAGCGTCGAGCCGCGCTCGCGGACCTCTTCTTTAAACCCGTTGGGCAGGCCCCGCACGAAATCCCCCAGATTCACATCCTCGGCAGCCTTCTCCACATGCTCATCCAGAATGCGCTCCGTGCCCAGGCGAATGTTTCCGCCGATCGTTCCCGTAAACAGGAACGGATCCTGCAACACCACGCCGAACCGGCTGCGCAAATCGGCAAGGTCCATCTCCCGTACGTCGACGCCATCAATGCGGACCGCGCCCTTCTGCACATCATAAAAACGCAGCAGCAAGGAAATGAGCGTCGTCTTTCCGGCTCCCGTATGTCCCACCACCGCCACCGTTTCTCCAGGTTCGATTGTGAAGCTCACATCGCGCAGCACCCAGTCAGGTATGACCGTGCTCATCTGCGGACGGCTGCCTTCGACCGTCCGGTCCAGCGAAGCTCGACTACCGCTGCTGGCGGCGACATTCTCATCCGGCATATCACGATACGCGAACCACACATGATCGAACTCGATGCGCCCCGGACCTTCGGGCCGTTTCGTTACAACCGGAGAAACAATGTCGACTGGAGTATCCAGCAGCTTGAAAATTCGCTCACTGGCCGCCATCGCCGACTGCAAGATGTTGTACTTCTCGCTGAAGTCCATGATCGGCCGGAAAAACCGCTGAGCATATGAGGTGAATGCAATCACGACGCCGAGCGACGCCGGGATCGCGATTAAAGCCAGGGGAAAGGACAGCGGGGCATGACGGTCAAACACGATGGAAACGCTCTTTACTACGACTCCGCTCATCACATCCTTGCCGCCGAACCAGATCACGCACGCAATCGCAATGGCGGAAAAGAAATCAACCAGAGGGTAATAAACGGAGTACGCCATGATCGCGTCTTTGAACGCGTCCATATGGCTGTGATTAATGTCAGAAAACCGTTGATACGCCTTGCGTTCACGGTTGAACAGCTGCAGCACGACCATCCCGCTCACATGCTCCTGCAGGTAAGCGTTGATGCGCGCTACCGCGATCCGGATGCGGCGATAGGAATCGCGCACCTTATCGCGGAAGAACTTTGTCGCCACCACAATGAACGGCAGCACGGCAAATGTGATCAGCGCCAGCTTCCAGTTCATGCATAGCATGATGCCCAGAATCCCCATCAGCACAAACAGATCTTCAAAAATGGACACCACGCCCGAAGTGAACATTTCATTCAACGCGTCTACGTCCGTCGTCACACGGGTGACCAGTCGCCCCACCGGATTCTTATCGTAGAAAGCCACGTGCATGCGCTGCAGATGCCGGAAAATCTGGCTGCGCAAATCGAACATCACCTTCTGCCCCGTCCATTGCATGAAATAGGTCTGCAGAAATTCGAACAGGAAGGTCAGGATCAGCAGGCTGAAATAGATGGCTGAGATCTGGGCGATCCCGCGCAGCGGCCGTGGGCTCAGCCAGCTCCACAAACCCGAGCTCATG
The DNA here is from genome assembly GCA_963722365.1 of uncultured Acidobacteriaceae bacterium. Taxonomy (GTDB): domain Bacteria; phylum Acidobacteriota; class Terriglobia; order Terriglobales; family Acidobacteriaceae; genus Sulfotelmatobacter. The sequence goes on along the minus strand of CAVRLM010000005.1, from coordinate 109,714 downwards.
CCCTTCACCGGCGCGAGATACCGATCCACCGCGACCTTCACCAGGTACGGCCCCAGCACGTCGCAGAAAGACTTGAGAATAATCGAGGCAATCGCAATCGCGACCTGCCAACGGTAGGGCCGCAGGTAGGTGAGCAGCCGCCGCATCAGCCGGCTGTCATATGCTTTCCCTAGTACTTCTTCTTCTTGGGCCATCGGTTCCCGGTGATGTCACTTCCAACGAGCAGCGTTGGGGGCGCCTTTAACAGGTTACCTTAAATCGATGTTCGGGGCAGTCCGCAAGATGGAAAAGCTTCAATGAGGCGAGAGCTACCCTGAGGCATAGCCGAAGGGGCTCGCGACCGCGAAAGGATGGGATAATCAACGCAGTGGCTGTCGGAATCTACATCTCGGTCCCATTCTGCAAAACGAAATGCAGTTACTGCAATTTCGCGTCCGACGTATTCTCGCGCGCCGTATTTCAACCCTACGTCGACCGCGTCTGCGCCGACATCTTGAACGCTCCACAGATCGCCGAAAAAATGGGAGCAAGCCTCGATCGGGAAGTGGATTCCATCTACCTCGGCGGCGGAACCCCGACGGTCCTCGAAGCTCCACAGTTACAGCGCATCTTCGACGCCGTACGCCACCAATTCTCCATGCGTCCTGATGCAGAGGTCACGGTCGAATGCGCGCCAGGCACGCTGGGCCCAGAGATCCTGCAGGGCCTCTCGCGCTGCGGCGTGAACCGCGTGAGCCTTGGCGTGCAATCGTTTGTCGATATCGAGGCCGCGGCTGTTGGCCGTTTGCACAAGCAAGCAACCGTGCTCGATGACATTGTCCGCCTGCGCGCTGCCGGGATTACAAATATCAACATCGATCTAATCGCCGGCCTTCCTCACCAAACCGCCGACACCTGGCAGTACTCCCTGGCAAAAGCCCTCGAGACCACCGCACCACATGTCAGCGTCTACATGCTTGAAGTCGACGAGGACTCACGCCTTGGTCGCGAACTCATCGCTGGAGGAACACGCTATCACGCGCACTTCGTCCCCGACGACGAAGCGACAGCCGATTTCTATCTCGCGGCGTGCGATCACCTGGAAGGCAACGGCATCGCGCAATATGAAATCTCCAACTTCGCGCGCCCCGGCTCAGAATCGCGACACAACCTCAAGTACTGGACGCGGCAGCCGTATGTCGGTTTTGGCGTCGACGCCCATTCCATGCTCGTCTCCTCCTTGCCAGGAGAGAACGCCGTTCGATTCTCGACGCCAGATGTCCTCGAAAAATACGTTGCCGGCTCGCCTCTGCAGAAAACCGTAGTCTCCCGCGCAAACGCACTGGAAGAATTGTTCTTCCTCGGACTACGCCTGAACCGGGGAGTCGACCTGCGAGAAGTTGTCTCAGCCTTCGGTCAACAATCTCTCGATAGCTTGGCACTCTCTATCGCGGAATTGATCACTGATGGTCTGCTGCAGCGAGACGGCGATCGCGTTCGTCTGACTTCGCGCGGCCGATTGCTCTCCAATGAAGTCTTCCAGCCCTTTCTCGCGCTCAGTCCAGCGCCCACTTCGATCTGACGAGGTTTGCCACGAAGGAGACGAACAACAAGCATGCAAATTGATTTCCTTCGTGCTCCTTCGTGTCCTTAGTGGTTTACGATCTGCCTTTGACTTCGCGCGGCCGATTGCTCTCCAATGAAGTCTTCCAGACCTTTCTCGCGCTCAGTCCAGCGCCCACTTCTATCTGACGAGCTTTGCCACAAGGAGACGGAGATGAACAACACGCATGCAAGTTGGTTTCCTTCGTGCTCCTTCGTGTCCTTAGTGGTTTACGGTCTTTCCTATCGAGAGCGGAAAGAAAGCGTACAATTTACTTGGATATTCAGCGCTGGCTCCAGAAGAGCTTTCACCCGCGAATTTCCCAAACCATCCGGTCGGTTGGGTGGCCTCGCAACACGCTCAGAATCGCCAGTGTTCATGCGCCTCGCACCACCCTTCTCCTTTCTCCTCCGGCGGTAACTTCTTCCTGTTCCGGCGCTATGTTCTAATCACAATTCGGGGCACGAGAGTTCCCCTTGATGCGGGACCGTTAATCTGCGGCCCGAGCGTGCTGGAGGACCCTTGGATTTCCAACTGAACGAAGAGCAGTTGCACTTGAAGAAAAGCATTCGCGAGTTTGCCGAGCGCGAGATTCGTCCTAACGTCATGAAGTGGGACGAAGCCGGCGAATTCCCCCTGGCCACCATCAAGGAACTGGGCAAGCTCGGATTCCTCGGAATGGTCTTTCCGCCCGAGTACGGCGGCGCCGGCATGGGCTATGTCGAGTACGTCACCGCCATCGAAGAACTCTCGCGCGTCGACGGATCGGTCGGCATCATCGTCGCCGCCCACACGTCTCTATGCTCAAACCATATTTTCCTCGCCGGGAACGAAGCCCAGAAGAAAAAATACGTCAGCAAGCTGGCGACCGGCGAATTCATCGGCGCCTGGGGACTTACTGAACCGTCCTCCGGATCCGACGCCGGCAGCGCCCGCATGACCGCTGTCCGCAGCGGCAATAACTGGGTGCTCAACGGCACCAAAACGTTCTGCACCAACGGCCACTATGCCGACGTTGTCGTCGTGCTCGCTGTGACCGACCGCGCCGCGCACACCCACGGCATTTCAGCATTCGTCGTTGAAAAAGACACAAAGGGATTCCGTCCCGGCAAGAAAGAAAACAAGCTCGGCCTCCGCGCCAGCGATACTGCTGAACTCATCTTCGAAGACTGTGTTATCCCCGCCGAAAATCTGCTCGGCGGCGAGGGACAAGGCTTCCCTGACGCCATGCGCGTCCTCGACGGGGGTCGCATCTCGATTGCCGCCTTGTCACTGGGCATGGCCGAGGGTGCTTATGAGGCCGCCCTGAAATATTCCAAACAGCGCAAGCAGTTCGGCAAGGCCATCAGCGATTTCCAGGCCATCCAGTGGAAGCTGGCCGACATGGCCACCGAAATCGACGCCGCCATGCTACTCACCATGCGCGCCGCCTCCATGAAAGACGCAGGCATGAAGACCACGCAGGAATCGTCCATGGCGAAGCTCTATGCCAGCGAAGTGGCCGTGAGATGCGCCAACGAAGGCGTGCAGATTCACGGCGGCTACGGCTTCATCAAAGACTATCCCGCTGAAAAGTTTTATCGCGACGTAAAACTATGCACCATCGGCGAAGGCACCAGCGAGATTCAGCGGTTAGTAATTGCGCGGCAGTTGCTGAAGGACTAAAGCTCTCGGCTCTTAGCTTTTGGCCCTCAGCCACACCTGCCACACGAACAGCCCCCAATAGCTGCAAGCGAGAGCGGCGAACAAGCCTGTCAGTAGAACGTGGCCGATGACGAACTGTTTTCCGTGCGGCCAGTCATCGTGTGAAAAGTAAAACCCATCCACCAGGATACGCGCCGTCCAGTAACTCCCGATAAAGCAGGCCAGACCCAGAGCCGCGCGGTCGCCGCGCAGGAATTCGCGGTGCAGCGCGAGCGTGAGGATTCCGAATGCAATGATCGTCAGCACCGTGAATCCGCCCTGCACCCAAAGCAATTTGCGGTTGAAGGGCATCAACTGCGCCAGATCCTTCTTCCATTCCAAACGGGAAGGCACCTGCGAACTTGCTATGAGAATCACAAAGTGCCCCGCGCCCGTCAGCCACAAAATCAGATCGAATAGCCGCTCCGTCGAAGTGAAGGTCATAAGGCGTGGACCGCTCGCATGAACGGCAGTATGACACGCTGCACAAACGGCGGATGAAAAAGCCAAAAGGCCGGACCCGCAGCCACAACCAGCAAAAAGATCCAAGCCGCCAATCCCTTCTGTAGCCCGAGCTTCCTGCCCAGCGTGGATCGCTCCAGCGTCACCCCCAGCCCTTGCAGAACGAAGTAAGCGGTGGGCAAACCGTATCCGCCCCGAGCGGGAAGTGAGATCACCAGGTCATGAATCAGTCCGGACGCTACAAACACCAGCATCCCGGCCGCCGCCACTCCGATGCGCCTGTGAAGCGGACGAAAGATCAGATCATGAGCCAGTTGCCGAAACCCAAGATTCCATCGCTTGCCCCAAAACTCGCTCAACGATTTCGAAAGGATGGGCTTCGACATGATCGGTTCAGACGAAATCCCGACCGCCTGCCAGAACAGTGCGATGAGATGAAAACTGCCGAAGTGCAGAAGAAAGATCAGCCCAAAGAGACCGATCCACCCGCGAACCAGTTCCTCCGTCTCCGGGATACGTCGTGCCAGCCCCCAGAGCAACACAACTCCCAGAGCAGTCTTCGCCGCTGCCCAAATCCATTCCAGGACACTCGGCCGAACTGGGCGCCTTTCGGGGTTGAGGAAAGCTTCCGCGTCCATACCCGGCCACGCCGCGAGATAAGCGACTGACCGCGCCGCGGAATGCGCGACTCGGGCGTGTGCCCTCCACCACGTCATCCACTTGAGCCCGGCAAAAATGGCGAAGGACAATGCCCACATGAATAACCAGGCGGGCATTCGTTTCCCGATTGCAATTACAAACGCCGGGAAGAGGATAAGTGGAACTGCCTCAATCCAGAGGTTACTGTCCCCGGCGGAATTGGGCGGCTGGGAGATAGCGAACGGGCTGTTCCTTTACGTCCCGTGCTCCGAATTTACCGTTCCAGCAAGAGCCGCCGCAATTGGCGGCGGAGGTCTCAGCGGCGCATTTTCGCTTGCGCCCATGCGGCGGTGCGCTAAGATACCGCTGTACTGCGGTTCCACCACGCACCATGTTCATCATCCACGGCGCCCACCATTTCTGGCCAAAGCCAGTTGCATTTCGCGAGGATTACTGCCTGTCGTGTCAGTCTCCCCGGCGGTCCATTGCCATTCGAACCTTCGATGTCGGGCACATCTTCTGGATCCCGGTCCTGCCCGTCGGTTTTTGGAAGCACTGGAAATGCATCGCCTGCGGAAAAGATCCGCACGTAAATCCAAAGACGCGCCGCTCGTTCCTTTGGGCTGGCCTGCTTTGCTTGATCGCCGTTTCGGTGATCCTCTGGGCAACACCCGATTTCGAATCTGGTGCGACGCTTTGGATCCTGCGAATCTCGGGACCGGCAGCTGCAATCTGGCTTTTGATTTACCTCTTGCGAAGTCCGAAGGGTCCGTCCTTGCGAGAGCGACTCGCCACTATTCCTCCGGCGTCGGATGCCGTCTGCCCATTTTGTAAAACCCCGCTGATTTGCGGCAGCGGCACACGCTGGTCCTGTCCCGCCTGCAGCGCCGTCAGGTATTAGCTACGGCCCTTGGTTTTCGCAACCTCCGCTCCTGCTTTACACTGTTCGCTTGGACACCGCCCTGAATCCCGACATTCAGCCCTGGATCGACTCGCTCCGCTCCGGAGACGTGCGCACGCTGGCGCGAGCTATCTCGACAGTCGAGAATCGCGCCGAAGGATGGTCCGATCTGCTGAAGGCCCTGTTCCCGCACAGCGGCAAGGCCCGCGTGATCGGCCTGACGGGCGCACCCGGAGCAGGGAAGAGTACTCTCGTCGATCATCTGGCGCGCCTCTATCGCAAACAGAATCGCACGGTCGGCATCGTCGCCGTCGACCCCACCAGTCCCTACACTGGCGGGGCGATCCTCGGCGATCGCATCCGCATGCAGGCACATTTCGCCGACCCTGGAATCTACATTCGCAGCATGGCCACCCGCGGATCCCTCGGCGGGTTGGCTCGCACCACCGCAGACGTCACCACCGTGCTCGATGCTTCCGGCCGCGACATCATCCTCGTCGAAACCGTCGGCGTCGGTCAGGATGAAATCGATATCGTCCGCCTCGCCGACATCACGGTCGTGATTCTCGTTCCCGGCATGGGCGACGACGTCCAGACCATCAAAGCTGGCATCATGGAAATCGCCGACATCTTCGTCATCAACAAGAGTGATCGCGAAGGCGCTGAACGGGTGGAACGCGAAATCCGCGCCCTGCAGTCCCTCGCGTTGCGCCACGATGGATGGACTCCGCCGATTGTGAAAACCGTCGCCAGCGAAGGAACTGGCATCGACGACTTGGCAGCCGCCATCGCTGCCTACGTCGCCTATCTGCAAAAAGAAGATCTCGCATTAAAGAAGAGCGTTCAGAACTGGCAAGAGCGTCTCGTCGAAATGCTGCGCGACGTGATGCTGGAAAAAGCACGCGCCCAACTAGGCGATGGCAAGCTGGCAAAATTAGCCGCCGAAGTCGCCGACCACAAGCGCGATCCCTACACACTGGTGGAAGAGATCGCCGCAAAAGCAGGGAAGAGTTGAGCAGATTGAAGAGATTTCAGAGTGCAGATTCTAGATTTCAGAAAGAAAGGCTGCTGCTGGTTGTTTAGCTTTGCGATCCAAAATCTAAAATCTAAAATCTGAATTCTGAAATGTTTCAGGACACGAATTGACCACCATCGATCATCTCGGCATCGCAGTGAAGTCGCTGGCAGCGTCCAAGGCGATTTACGAAAAATTAGGCCTGAGCATCTCACCGGAAGAGACCGTCGAGCAAGAACAGGTCCGCCTGGTCATGGTGCCCGTCGGCGAGAGCCGCCTCGAACTCCTTGAAGCGACATCCGAAAATTCCACGATCGCTAAGTTCATCGCCAAGCGCGGCGAGGGTTTGCACCACATTTGCTTGAAAGTTCCCGACCTGCCTGCCGCCGTCGCCCGCCTGAAGAAAGACGGCGTTCGCCTGGTCTCGGAAGAAATCAAAACCGGCGCCGGCGGACACCAATACGTTTTCGTTCACCCCTCAAGCACGGGCGGCGTGCTGCTGGAATTGGTGCAAGGATAATAATCAACCACAAATGATCCTCCTCGTCACCGACACCTCCGGCAGAAACGGCACCGTTGCCCTGGCTCGAGCCGCAGAGCGCGACGTGCATGTGATGGAAGTCGTCCCCCTGGCGGGGGGCATGTTTTCGGCGCAACTCGTTCCGCAGATCGCAACCCTCTTGCAAACACACGGCCTCAGCAAAGCCGACATCGGCGCCTTCATCGTGGTCTCCGGCCCCGGATCGTTCACCGGCCTGCGTGTAGGGCTTGCCGCCATCAAGGCCCTGGCTGAGATCCTGCAGAAGCCCATCGTGCCAGTCTCGCTCCTACAGATTGTCGCCACCGAAAGCCGCACCCAAGGCAAAATTGTTTCAGTCCTCGATGCCGGACGCAGCGAAGTCTACTTCGGGGAATACGAAATCAATGGCGAAACGATTTACGTCCGGCGAGAAGAGACTCTGCCAAAGACTGAGTTCCTCTCCGCCGCCAAAGGGTCGACCATCGTCACACCAGACGCCGCGTTGGTCACAGCCGCGAGAGACACTGGTCAGTTAGTAATCTCAGTTGAGCCCCCCGATTCCAAAACGATTGCCGAATTCGGATGGAAGAAACTGCAAGCCGGCGAGATCACAACTCCTGAGCGACTGGAGGCGAACTACATGCGTCGCTCCGATGCTGAGATTTTCGTGAAGAAAACTCCCTAGACGAGAAGCATCACTCCAGAAGCCCAGTGCAAATCCGCCCCGCCACCCTCGCCGACGTACCTTCCATGATCCGTCTCGATCGCCAATCCGCCACCGCTGGCCACTGGACGGAAGACCAATACCGCCAAGCCCTCGAGTCCCGCCGCACGAAACGGCTGGTCCTCGTCATCGACGAGCCCTCAGCCCCCGAAACGCCGACCAGCGTTCAAGCTTTCCTTGTAGCCCAGCACATCCCCCCCGAATGGGAACTGGAAAACATCGTGGTGGCTCCGACCGTTCGCCGAAAAGGCCTTGGCAAGCGCCTTCTGCAGCACTTGCTCTCCATCGCCCGTGAATCAAACAGCGACTCCGTATTTCTCGAGGTACGCGAATCAAACAGGGCCGCGCGAACCCTCTATGAACAAGCCGGTTTCACTCAGACCGGGCGCCGCAAATCCTACTACACGAACCCTCATGAAGACGCGGTTCCATACCGCAAATCCCTGCCCTAACCCCGTTCTCATACTGAGATTGCACCACTTTTTTGGCATTGAACCGGCTTTAGCCCTGTGCTAGCCTGAGCCCATAATATCCCGGTTGGAGGTCTGCTGGATGCTGACTTCGAGAGACCAACTCCTTACCTCTCATGAGGAGTTTCGCAAACTAGCCCAAGAACACACGCAGTATTCGAGACGCCTCGATTCACTCACCCAAAAGCGTTATTTAAGCGAAGATGAAAAGCTGGAAGAAGTTCGTCTGAAAAAGCTGAAACTCCGCCTCAAAGACCAAATGGAAGTCATTGAGCGCGAGTATCGGCAGCAATACGGCGTCAACGTAGCATAAATTCTGGCCAACCTTCTCGGCTTCTGCCGCCAAGGGACAAACTTATCTTCAAGGGGCGCATCCGCAGCGCCTTTTTTGTTTGTCCCTAAGTCGCATGCCCTCCATCCCTTGAGTCCAACCGGCGTCGCTTGCATCTACCAAACCATGCCCACCACCACCGAATTCAGCCTCGCCGAGACCACCGCACTTCTGACTCGCACTCCCGCAGCCCTCAATGCGCTGTTGCGTGGTCTGCCTAACGTCTGGGTTCGAAGCAACGAAGGGAAAGACACCTGGAGCGCCTACGACATCATGGGCCACCTCATTGCCGGAGAGCGCACCGACTGGATGCCGCGCCTCCGCGTTATCCTGCAACACGGCGAAGCTCGAGCCTTTGATCCCTTCGACCGCCTCGCGCAGTTCAAAGAACCTCAGGACTACACATTGGAGCAACGATTGGATGAATTCGCCCGCTTGCGCGCCGAGAATCTCGTGGAGCTCAAAGCTCTCAATCTGCAGCCCGAAGATTTCACCCGCCGCGGCACCCATCCATCCCTGGGAACCGTGACGCTCTCGCAACTTCTCGCCACCTGGGCCGTTCACGACCTAACCCACATCCATCAACTGTCCCGCGTGATTGCCAGTCAGTATCGCGAAACGGTCGGTCCGTGGAGCGTCTACCTGGGTGTGCTGAAATGCGACAGTCACAGCTCGTAGGAAACTGGATCTGCCTCGGCCCTCGGGCAATTCATCCTGTGCTCGCACTGCCTGCTCTATAATTGAATGTTCCCATGGTCCGTGACGGATATCTGTATGCTGCCCCCTTGCTCGCCGCCGCCATCCTGCTCGGCTGGCTGACGAGCCCCGTGTGGGCAATCATCCCGGTTCTGCTGGCCTGCTTCTTCCTGTGGTTCTTTCGCGACCCCGAGCGTGCCATTCCACAAGACCCCGGTGCGATCGTCTCTCCCGGGGATGGCAAGGTCACCGACGTTTCCACCATCACCGTCGGCGGCCAGAAACAGACCCGTCTCAGCATTTTTCTCAACGTATTCAACGTGCACGTGAACCGCTCCCCCATCGCCGGCGTGATTCGCGACATCCGCTACCAGCGCGGCAAGTATCTGAATGCTATGAACGTCGCCTCCGCTGACCAGAACGAACAAAACATCGTTACCGTCGAAGGCGACGGGCAAACCGTGATTTTCAAGCAGATCGCGGGCCTTCTGGCGCGCCGGATCGTTTTCTACCCCAAGGTCGGAGATCGCCTCGAGCGCGGCCAGCGCGTCGGCCTCATCAAGTTCGGTTCGCGCGTAGATGTAATATTTGATCCGTCTGCCAGCATAAACGTTAAAATCGGCGACCAAGTGAAAGGCGGCGCCACTGTGCTCGCATACCTTCAACTAAAGGCGGCCCTCGCCTCCGCGGGCAGCGCTCGCGAGAGGGCGCACTAATCAATGGATCCCGTCCTCCCCAGACCGCGTCGCCGTCTCAGCAAAGGGATGTACATCCTCCCTTCGCTCTTCACCACTGCCAACATGGCGCTCGGCTACTACGCAATCTTGCAAGTCATGCACGCCACGACCAGCGAATTTTGGCATCTCGACAATGCCGCCAAGGCAATCGGATTCGCGGTGCTGTTTGACGGCCTCGACGGCCGCATCGCCCGCATGACCGGCACCAGCAGCGATTTCGGCAAAGAACTCGACTCCCTCGCTGACGTCATCACCTTCGGCATCGCTCCCGCCATGCTCGCCTGGAGTTGGGGATTCAACCTGATGCCCACGGTCTTACTGACCGACTGGAACATCAAGCTGACCCAACTCGGCGCCATCGCCAGCTTCCTATTTCTGATGGCCGGCGCCAGCCGCCTCGCCCGCTTCAACATCACCTCAAATCCGCAACCGTCGAACCCCGGTCGTCCGGGGAAGAAATATTTCGTCGGCATGCCCATTCCCGCGGGTGCGGGCGTCATTGCCGCCGTCGTTCACTTCTCCGCCGGGGATCCTCTGGTTTCCTGGTATATGGCCCTGACTTGGCTCGCCATGGTCACAACCGTCGGCTACCTCATGGTGAGCACGTGGCGCTTCTATAGCTTCAAGGACATCGACTTCCGCTCTCGTCATCCCTTCCGCCTGATTCTGTTTCTCGCCGCCCTCTTTGCCTCAATCTGGTTCTTCTCGCGCCAAATGCTTTTCTTTATCGCCCTCTTCTACATGATCTCCGGTGTTTTCTGGCGCGTCCAGTGGATCTTCCGCCGCCGCAGCGGTCCTCCACCGCCTCCATACAAGGAGGCCTCGCAGGCGTCATGACCGACATCGTGAAAGCAACGCCTGCTTCGCATCCCGCCGCCTCCCGCGGAAATCTCTACCGCGCGGCCATCGTTGGCGCCGCTTCGCTCAAGGGAAAAGAAGTTGCGGAAATGCTCAACGAGCGCAACTTTCCTGCCGCCGACATTCGTTTGCTTGACGATGACGAGTCCCTCGGTCAGCTCGAAGCCATGGGCGACGAGATCAGCTTCATCCAACGCGTCCGCGCCGAACAGTTCGAGCACGTCGATTTCACTTTCTTTGCCTCCGACGAAGAGTCCACCCGCAAGAATTGGAAAGACGCACGCGACGCCGGTAGTGCCATCATCGATCTCTCTGCCTCATTAGAAAACGAACCTGGCGCCACCGTCCGGTCTATTTGGATCGAGCGCGAGCGCGGACAAGCTCCTCCCCCGGAATTGCAGCCCGGACCTTGTATTACGGCTCATCCGGTCGCCATCACTCTCGCGCTTCTTTTGTTGCGAGCGACGAAGGCTGCCCCAATCCGCCGCTCCGTGGCCACAGTCTTCGAACCAGCATCTGAACACGCACAGCGCGGCATGGACGAATTGCACCAGCAGACCGTGAATCTACTTTCATTTCAGCCTCTGCCCAAAGACGTCTTCGATGTGCAAGTTGCCTTTAACATGGTTGCCCGCTACGGCCAGAAATCGCAGCCTTCCCTGGACTCCGTTGAAGCTCGCATCTCACGCCACTACCAGAAGATTGCCGGCCCCGGCATGCCGCTCCCTTCCATGATGTTGCTGCAGGCGCCCATCTTCCATGGCTATGCCGTCGCGCTCTACCTCGAGATGGAGACTCCCGTGAGTGTGCCAGTTCTCGCGCAAGCACTCACCGGAGACCATGTTGCAATTCCTGATGCAGCCGAAGATTCGCCCAGCAACGTCAGCTCCGCCGGACAAGCCGACATCCAGCTTTCATTCAAGCCCGATCCCGTGCAGCCTAATGGCGTCTGGCTGTGGGCTGCCGTCGACAATCTCCGCATCTCCGCCATCACTGCAGTGGAGTGTGCCGAGAGCATGACTGCCACTCGCCCTACGGGGAAGATTCAGTGAGCCGGCGTGCCGCGTGCCTTCCCGCGCTGCTGCTGCTGGTTTCGTTACTCGGATGCGGCTATCACACCGCAGGCCACGCCGTTCAACTTCCCGAGAACGTCAAGACCATCGCCGTCCCGCCCTTCAAGAACGAGACGCTCACTTATCGCATCGGGCAGTCGCTGACCTCTTCCGTAGTGCGTGAGTTCACCACGCGGACCCACTATCACATCCTCAACGATCCCAGCGAAGATGCCGATGCCACCCTGCGCGGAACCGTCCTCTCCACCACGGCTTCGCCCCTGACCTACGACACCGCGACCGGTCAGGCCGCCAGCATCCTCGTTGTCGTCAGCATTAAGGTCTCGCTTACCGATCGCAGCGGCAAGGTGCTCTATCAGAATCCGGCGTACTTGTTCCGCGAGCAATACGAAGTCTCGCAGGATCTCAGCAGTTTCTTCGAAGAAGATTCCCCCGCCTTCCGCCGCCTCTCGCAGGATTTTGCTCGAACCCTGGTTTCCAACATTTTGGAGGGATTCTAGACCGTGAAGCGATTTCTCCTGCCGATAACGCTTTGTGCGACGTTGCTGGGATCAGGTTGCTACAGCGGTTCGCGGCCCTCTCACATCGGCGACGCCGCCCGCGATTTCACCGTCCAAGATTCCGACCGCAAAGTCGATTTGAAACAATTTCGCGGCCAGGTAGTGGTCCTGAATTTCTGGGCCACGTGGTGTCCTCCCTGCGTCGAAGAGCTCCCGTCGCTAATGGCCATGCAGGAGCGCACCAAGAACAAGGGAATTGTGGTTCTTGGCGTCAGCATCGACGTCGATGGCGATGCCTACCATCGCTTTCTCAAAATGCACGGCATTAATTTCCTGACTGTTCGCGATCCCGAACAAAAAGTGCCCGCAATGTATGGCACCACCGGATGGCCCGAAACCTACATCATCGATCGCCAGGGTGTCCTCCGCCGCAAATTCGTCGGCGCCGTCGACTGGACCTCTCCCGAAGTGATGGACTTCCTAAACAAGATGTAAGTTTCAGTTCTGATGAGTCACCAATCATTGCGTCATCCCGAGAGGAGCCGTTCTTCAGGCGAAGCGAGGGATCCTGCTGTACGACGATGCACCGTACCCATTACCGCAACCCTCAACCCCTAGTCGAATCGATTCCCCAATGTTAGAGTCGAAAACAGAACCGCCAACAATGACCAGCCGCAACCCAAAGCCGAGGCCATCCTGATGCGCGCCTTCGCCCAGGCCGAGCGTTTCGTCAGCGAACTGGAATCGCGCAAACTCCGCGCCGCCTACGTCTTCGTCGGCGACGAAGCTTTTTTCCGCAAGCGCTTCCGAGACGCCATCCTCGAGCATCTGGTCCCCGCCGATCTCCGCGACTTCAGTTTCTTCGAATTCGATCTCGCCGAAACCGATCTCGCGGAAGTCCTTGACCGCGCCCGTACCCCCTCGCTCATGGCTCCATTTCAAGTCTTCTTCGTACGCGGCGTGAAGAATCTCTACGGCCGCGGCTCCAACGAAGAAAAACTCGCCGCCATCGAGGACTACTGCAAGAACCCTAATCCCGACGCTTTGATCGTATTCGTCGCCGATCACATCAGCATCCCCGCCGACGTCCGCCGCATGGAGATGCAAGACAAAGAGCGCTACCAGCGCATCCGCGAAACCATGGGCCAGTTCTGCGGCATCGTCGAACTCGCCCGCGTCGAGGAAGGCGAAGCCGTCCGCTGGATCACCGATTACTGCACCGGCCGCGCCGTGAAAATTGAAGCCGACGGCTCCCGCGAGTTAGTCGACGCCCTCGGCGGCGACATGATGATGATCTCCAACGAACTGGAGAAACTCATTCTCTACGTTGGCGAAAAAAAGCGCATCACTCTGGGCGACGTAGAGACCATGGTCCTCGCCGCCAAGCAACGCTCGCTATACGAACTGACCGACGCCATCTCCGCCAAGGAACGTGTCCGCGCTCTCGAAGTCCTCGATGCGATCCTGCTCTCCGGCGAAGGCGAAGAAGCCGCCATCGGACACATTTACATGCTGGCGAAAACTTTTCGTCAGATGTTGGTCATCCTCGAGCGCAACGTCCGCGATCAGCGCATGTTGTGGGCCGCGCTGTGGCAGGGCTTCCGCGTTCCCCCCTTCGCAGCCGACGACATCATCAAGCAGGCGCGCCGCTACAAGTCCCGCCGCGAGCTGACCCGCGCCATCCGTCTCGTCGCCAAAGCCGACCTCGCTCTTCGTTCGAATCCGGTCAGCAAACGCATGGTGCTGGAACGGCTCGTGATCGACCTGACCACCGAACCCAAACTCGAAATTCCAGGCTGGATGCAGGATCAACTTCCGGTGTGATCAAAACTTGTAACCGCTGGTTAGTTAGCCATGCTAGACGTCCCTGCCTATCTCGCCCGCATTCGTTACACAGGCCCAGCGACTCCAACCTACGAAACTCTCCGCGCCCTGCACAGCGCGCACCTGCAATCGGTCCCCTTCGAGAATCTTGATATCGCCCTCGGGCGCACGATCGTACTCGACGAAGACGCTATTCTCCGCAAGATCATCCATCAGCGGCGCGGTGGGTTTTGCTACGAACTGAATGGCGCCTTCGCGGCATTGCTGAAAGCCCTGGGCTTTCAGACCATACTCCTCTCCGCGCGAGTCGCCCGAGACACCGGCGGCGAGAGCCCCGAGTTCGATCACCTTGCCCTGCGTGTGGACCTCGATCAGCCCTGGCTGGTGGACGTCGGATTCGGTGAATCCTTCCTCGAGCCTCTCCGCTTGGAGACGGAACGAAATCAAATCGATCCCGCAGGGACTTTCCGTCTCATGCAGATCGGCGATCGTTTGCAACTGGAAAAGCTAGGTCGGAACGGGAACTGGAAGCCGCAATATTCCTTCGCACCAACGCCGCGGAGCCTGGAAGACTTCGCCGGCATGTGCCACTATCATCAAACCTCGCCCGAATCCCACTTCACCCAAAACCGCATCTGCTCGCAAGCCACTCCCGAAGGCCGCATCACGCTTTCAGGAATGAAGTTGATCGTGACCCGCAACGGCCACCGCGAAGAGATTGAACTCACTTCCGAGGGTGAGCGCGAAGAGGCGCTGCAGAAGTACTTCGGCATCGAACTTGGCAATCGAACTCTGCCCTAACGCGAAAGGCGATTGCCGTGAATGTCGTTGACCTTGTCCCAATCACGACTATGGAGTGTTCCTCCGTTTCCCCGGGTATCATAGGCAGTGACGCAACGCTTTGGCATACTGCCGCTTTGCCGCCATCGGGAGAAGAGAGTGTCCGACGCAAAAGCAGATTTCGTTCGATTCCATCCAGAATTTTCAACCCGATCTGCTTTAGCAAAGCTTGCCCGGCGACTCCTTCACGTCTTCACAGCCTTCATCCTGGCACTTGCATCGCTCAGTTGCGGCACCTCCTCCCACGCAACCCTCGAGATCAGCGCTCCCTCCACCGTAGTTGCGGGCGTCCCCTTCTCCGCGACGGTCACTGCCATGTACAACGGAAAGCGCGATACGATCATCAACGGTCCCATCCACTTCACCACCACCGACGCAGCCGCCCAGCTTCCAACGCTCTATGTCTTCACCGCAGCCGATGCCGGCTCGCACACTTTCACCGGTCTCACCCTGGTGACCCCCGGCAATCAAACCATGACAGTCTCCGACTACGACGCCACTCCCATCGCCGGAACCGTGGACATCACCGTCGCCGCCCCACCCGCCAACCAGTAGCTCCACAGATAATGCTTCCGAGCCAACTCCTTTCACGCGCATCTGCATCGTACCGACTCGATGGGAACGGGCGCGTTGACAATGCAGTCCGCCCATGACAAAATCCCTGCCAATTTGTGGCCACTGACGGTGGGTCCCATCTGAGATCGCACTGAGATCGCACTGAGATCGCACTGAGATCGCACTGGAATGAGGACGACGCGTCTTGACGCCGCTTGCCGATCCGAAGCCCCTCATAGCGCCTTCACGAACCACAAAATTCAGCAAAACTACCCTGCCCGTGTTCCTGGTGATTGCCACTCTCGCAATCCTCGCCCCGCTCGCCAGGGCCCAGCAATGCGGTAACGAGACCGCGAGTCTGACGTTCGATGCGCGGCACAACAGCAATCCGTTTCCTCGCGCCAACTTCACTCATGCTTCCCTCGGTTGTGCGCCACTCGACTTCACCACCGAAACCCTCGACGCATCCACCTCCGACCCGAGAGAAGACGCCCCACCAGCCTCTCTGAGTTCCAGCGAGGATCCAAAGATCCAACCCACGGCTGAAAAACCTCCACGCTCGAAGCCCGCCGACTTCAATCGCGACATTTACTACCGCAACAAGCTGGAGTTCTCCCTCGATGTGGGATGGCTCCCCATCAATATCCCTTTTCCCTTCGACATCCTCGAAGGCGATCCTTACGATCTCTACCCGCTTCGATACACGCTCGTCCCCATCCTCGCCTCGCTGCGCTGGCATGTCGACAACGTAGGCAGTCCGTGGATTTTCCGCGGCAACTGGGATGTCACCTTCACCGGCTCCATCACCGCGATTCCCAGGGGCGCCGAGACCCACTATTTCTCCTACGACATGGGCCTCCGTCGAAATTTTGTTCACCCCAACTGGCGCCTCGTGCCCTACGCCGATATCCGCGCCGGCCTGGGAATCATTGACGCCAAAGGACCGCTCGGCGTCTATTACGCGCAGGGACAGAACTATACTTTCACCATGAACATGGGCGCCGGCGCCCGCTATAACTTCAACCCTCGCTACGCCATTTCCGCCGGCCTGAACTGGATGCACATCTCCAACAACAATCTATCCGCGCCCCAGTATTCCAACTACGGCATCAACGTCTACGGCCCCATGTTCGGCCTCGACATCACCCTCCGCGGACATCCCAAACATTCCGACCAGTAGCTTTGTAAAATTCTTACTCTTAATGACTTGCGCGCTTGGGATCGAACTGGTCTGCGTACAATCTCCAGCCGTGGAGGTTTATCGCTAAATATTCCGTAGTAAGGACTTGGCTTTGAACGGAGATTTTTGTGGAAGGCTGGCGGAAAAATGGTTGCGGAAGAACAGGTTCCTCTGTCCGGAGGTTATTCCACTCCCTGGCAATACCGGCGCAGATGGTAGCGCCGCGATTATTCGGAGGGACGGCATGGCTTGGTTCTGGTAAACGAACCGCGTAATTCTCAGATGCGTGTCAGGGAAGCCGCCTGATACCATCGTCCGTTGTGCCCACCTTTCAAAAATCGCGAAAGGTGGGGCAGCCTCTGCGTGGTTATGCAAAGGTGGGCTAGCCCCCGAAGAAAGGAGTTGAATCGGAATGTACAGATTCCTAGCTGATGAGAGCGGCTTAAATACAGACGAGGAAATCTGTGTAGTGGCTGGATTCGTTGGCGATGTAGATCAATGGGAAACGTTTGATGCGGGCTGGATTGAAGTTCTTAAACAGTTTGACGTTCCGGAATTTTCACGGAGTTGATTTCTGGGATGGATATTTTAATGATTCCGGTCATTTCGTTCGAAAACACCCCTTTGAAGAATGGAATGATCATGATGACTACGAATTTATCGATTCATTGTTGAAAGTAATAGAGACATGCAAACTGAAACACACCGGAGCCGCAATCAACAGTCGTCTATTTCTTGAATTGACCCCTGACGAACGTAGATATCTAACAACAGCAGGAGTTCCAGATAAGAATTGGGACAATAGGGGATGTCCAAGCGATCCCTGGTACGCAGCATTTCAAGCGGCCATTGTTAGCGGGGCAGCGCGATTTGCTCCTGAAGGAGTAAAGATATTCCCGTTTTTTGACAGGCGGGATTCTCCTCATCAGCAGAAACAGCCAAAACAGGATAATGACCTAGCCCCCGAAAACTGGACCACCTAGAATGTGAGTTCTCCCCAACCCAGGAGAGGAGAACCGCAATGAAGGGCACGCGACACAGTGAAGAGCAGATCATCGCGATCCTGAAGCAAGGCGAAGCAGGATTGACGACGGCGGAGTTGTGCCGACAGCACGGGATCACGGAGCAGACTTACTACCGCTGGAAGGCGAAGTACGGCGGGATGGACAGCGGGGATGCGAAGAAGCTGAAGCAGTTGGAAGACGAGAACCGGAAGCTGAAGCATGTGGTGGCCGAACTGACGCTGGATAACCGGGCACTGAAGGATGTGCTCTCAAAAAACTTCTAGCGCCTGTGGGACTCCGAGCCGCCGTGAGCTATGTCGAGGTCGAGTATGGCATGAGCGAACGGCACGCCTGCAGGCTGCTGGGATTGGGACGATCGACGCATCGCTATCGGGCGGGGAAAGCGGAGCGAGATGCGGGGCTGCGAAGACGACTGAAAGAGCTGGCGGCGAAGCGCATGCGGTTCGGCTATCGACGGCTCACGGTGATGCTGGTACGCGAAGGGATGGCGGCCAACCACAAGCGCGTGTACCGGCTGTATCGCGAGGAAGGATTGGCTATGAGGATTCGGCAACGACGGCGGATCCGCTGGAGCGGCGTGGTGACCAGCCCCGCAGCGACCCGGCCCAATCACCGCTGGTCGATGGATTGCGTGAGCAGTGGGAAAGTGATTCGGATGTTAACCATCGTCGACGATTGCACGCGAGAGAGCCCGGCCATTGAGGTCGACACCTCGATGGGTGGGTTGCGAGTACGGCGCGTACTTGATCGGATCGCCAGTGAGCGCGGACTGCCAGAAGCCATCGTCGTGGACAACGGGCCGGAGTTCCGCGGTCGAGCGTTGGCCGCCTGGAGCGCAGAACGGGGCGTGCGCCTGGAGTTCATTCAGCCGGGCAAGCCGGTGCAGAATGCCTACGTAGAGAGCTTCAACGGTCGCCTGCGTGATGAATGCTTGAACGCGAACTGGTTCACCAGTTTGAGTGACGCACGACGAAAGATCGAAACGTGGCGGCAGGATTACAACGAACAACGTCCCCACAGTTCGTTGAACTACTTGCCGCCCGCAGAGTTTGCACGAACACGAGCGGAGATGAGGGCATGAGGAAAGCTAGTACAAGGCTGCTGGAGCAGGGGACTCAAACGCCGTCCCCTGCTCCAGACCTCATCCCCGCTAAAACCAAATTGACCGAGAACTCGCATTACGATTGGTACAGCAAACGGGGGCACTTCAATAAAGCGCGAGAACTTTACAACGAAATTCTGGATCAGAAGCCGCCGCTTTCGATCCGCTCTAAGCTTGGAGATATCCTAACTTTTGGCAGTAGAGAAACGATGAAGGGGCTTCAGGCGGCAGATTTACTTTGCAATCGCGCGCGCCTGTATGTCGCTGAAGGTTTCGGTGATGATCTCCTGTCTGTTCGCATTAGGGACTTCCTTGAAAAAGGAAATGGATACATCCAAATGTTGGGGCTTCGTGGCATGGATTTAGCTCTACGGGCATGCCCATTCCGAAGCACATTCTGGGTAGCGGATGAGTTGCCATCTTTGACTGTCCCAGATTACTTAGAACGTATGCGATGGGCAGGCTCCAATGTAGTAGCGATTAAGGGATCTAGGACGGGGCATTATTATTCGCACTACATTAAGCCTGAGAAGATCAGGAATCTGAAGCGTCTTCGCGTTTCTGGCTCTGGTTTGGTCTATATCGAATCACCCGACGCTTCGATTCAACCAGCCAAATGTCCTGCAAATGAAAAGGGAAAATAGCATGGCATTGATCGCAGTGGCACTGCAATTCCCAACCCAGAGACATATCTGGATACGTCCACTCATACACCCCCACCGACATCTCCTTTGCCTCATACAGCGGAGAAAAAGAATAGCAGTGAGGACAGTAGACTCCCAGTATGGGAAGGATTGCTTCATGGCTAAGGTTAGTAAAGAATACGACAATCTCGACCGGGGCTGGCCCAGCCATGCGGCGCCATAAAACGTCGGCTGCCCCATTCGTCGCGGTTTTCGACGGATGGGCACCACGAACGCCGGCACAAATAGGGAAAGAAAAGCTAGAGCCACATCTCGGTCAGTCCTTTTCCACAGCCCTGCAGAAAATAAATCCCGTTTTTGTGACGAACAACCTTTACTGAGAATTTCAGAAAGCGCACGCTTGCTACATGCGCGAGGGCCCTCCCAACCAGTGCTGCACTACTCCTAGCCCGAGCCGCTCCCACTCCCAAGCTGAATCATTATTCTCGAATACTTTAGATATAAGTGCTTACGGATCAAGATTTTGCGCGGGCTCACGCCGATACTTTCCAAGCAAGTCGTTCCGAATGAATATTTTGCAGAGATGCCCAAGTTTGGAGGGACGAAACGATCCTTCGCTCGCAGGTAAGTCCTTATTCCAGAATATTTTACGCGTAAGTCCTTGCGGCTCAAGATTTTGCCCGGATCCATTCCGATCCAGACTACCCAAGTCATTCAGAATCAATATTTTAGTAACCTTAACGAAAAAAATGTGGCGTGACTGCCACCGAGCTAAGTCATTATTCTGGAATATTTTAACTGTAAGTCCTTGCGGCTCAAGATTTTGCACGGATTTCATCGGGTCCATACCAAGCAAGTCCTTAAGAATGAATATTTTAGAAAAATGGAAAGAAAAAAAGTGGAGACGTCAATTTCCCAATCTCTCTCTCGCTCACGCCAAACAACGCACCAGATCACGGACACGAAGACAATCCCATCTGCGTTCCCGGCAGGATCGCTCCGCCGCGAATCAACGAGCAGAGGAAAACCCCTTGACGCCGACTGTTGCATTTTGTACCATCGTCGGAACAAGTTCGGCCTTCAATCAAATGAAGGTTGAACCTGAATTTCATGCAGAGTGGCTGAGGGACGAGCCCTACGACGCCACGGCAACCGATCCGGGATCATATATCCCGGGTGCTTGGTGCCAACTCTCTCCTGGAAACAGGGAACATGGGATTCGGAACGCGCGCTTTATTTGGTCCCGCTTTCCGATAGCCTCTTTTCCTTTTCCTGGAAAAAGAGGCCATTTGCTTTTTAGGCCGCTTTTTCGAGGCTCGTCCCCAGCTACTCGCTCTGATTTCGAGTTACGGAAGAAGAAAGCGAGTAGCAACATGTCTCACTACGAACTGCGGTGCCGGGAATGCGGACGGACCTGGGGAAACCAGCCCCGCTCCATCTGCGACGATTGTTTCTCCCCTCTGGAAGTTGCCTACGACTACGACGCCCTCCGCGGATCCATTAGTCGTGAGCAGATCGCCCAGCGGCCGCCGAACATGTGGCGCTACTCCGAACTTTTACCCCTCCCCCAAGGCTATGAACCGCGGCTGCCGGTCGGCTTCACTCCACTGTTCCAGGCCCCACGCCTGGCAAAGCAGTTGACTGGAACCGACACGGCCGCGGGCAATCTCTATCTCAAGAACGATGCCGTCTGCCTCCCCACCTTGAGCTTCAAAGACCGCGTAGTAGCAGTGGCAATCTCGCAGGCGAAAGCCTTCGGCTTCGACACCGTCTCGTGTTCGTCGACCGGAAACCTGGCGAACGCCGTCGCCGCACACGCCGCGCGCGAAGGACTGAAGGCATGGATCTTCATCCCGTCCGATCTCGAGCCCGCAAAGATTCTGGGGACCAACGTATTCGGCGCGAAGGTCGTCCGCATCGCCGGCAACTACGATCAGGTCAACCGTCTCTGCTCGCAGATCGCCGACGAACATCGCTGGGGCTTCGTCAACGTCAACCTGCGCCCTTACTATGCAGAAGGATCGAAGACCGTTGGCTTCGAAATCGCCGAGCAACTCGGATGGCGCTTGCCCGACAACGTTGTCTGCCCAATGGCCGGCGGTTCGTTGATCGTCAAGATCAAGAAGGCATTCGACGAACTGGTGAAGCTGGGCTTGGTCGAAGGCAAGGACGTGAAGTTCTTCGGCGCGCAAGCCACTGGCTGCTCGCCGATCTCCACGGCAGTCAAGACTGGAAGCTCTGAGATTGAACCGCAGAAGCCGTCGACGATTGCACGCTCGCTGGCCATCGGCAACCCCGCCGACGGGCACTATGCGATCAAGACCATCAAAGGCAGCGGTGGATGGAGCGAAGACGTCAGCGATCCCGAAGTGATCGACTCGATTCGTCTGCTCGCGGAGACTGAAGGCGTCTTCACCGAGACCGCAGGAGGAGTCACAGTGGGCACAGCGGGCAAGCTGTATCGTCAAGATCGCATCCTGCCCGAAGAGACAACTGTGCTCTGCGTGACAGGCAACGGACTGAAGACCACCGACGTGCTCGCCGGTGTGTATCAGACCGAACGCCCGATTGCTCCAAAGCTCACCGAGTTCGAAGCGTACCTGCAACAGACGCTGAGTCCCTCGGAGATTCCCGGAGTCATCGCGGAAGCAGAAGCCGCACGCGTAGGAGCAGCATAGGCCATGTCGATCACCGTTCAAATCCCGACTGCATTGCGGCGCCACACTGACGGCGTTGGTTCACTCACCTGCGCTGCAACGAACCTTGCCGACTTGTTCTCGGTTCTCGATGAGAAGTTTCCGGACCTGAAGCCGCACCTGCGCGACGACAAGGGCCAGGTCCGTCGCTTCTTGAACATCTACGTGAACGAAGAAGACATCCGCTTCCTCGGCGGACAAACCTATTCCTTCCAGGAAGGCGATGAAGTTCTGCTCGTGCCTTCAATCGCCGGTGGCTCAATGTAGTCCGACTCACGCGCACGAAACATCAGGAATGATCGACCAATGCCGCTGTCTCAGCGGCATTGTCATTTATGTTCTGTCTCGCTGTGCTCACGCCGCAATCGACTTCGACATTGCGTCTTCCATCCTCTAACTCATCAATACCATTCGCTGATGACCTGTCTGGCGACGTGATGTTTCGACGCAAGAGATCAGATGTAAAGAATTAGAGACAAACGTAAATCATCCGCTATCCAATTTTCCGTGCACACGTCTCTCTCCCCAAGTTGTCACATGACCTTCGCTGCTTCGGTGACAGGCGACGATCGGATTCCTGACAGCCGTTCAGGAGCATGTTATGAAGAGTCGCGTGTGTGCAGTGGTTCTCCTACTCGCTGGTTCAGTCTGGGCACAGCTCGGTGCCGGCACGGTCATCCACAGGGTGCGAGTACGAGTCACTTTTGCGAACGGAGTGTGCGACCTGTCTACGCACGTCCGCTTGATGGGCGTCAGTGGCCCGTTGCTGGAAGGCATGGCCAACGATCAGTGCTTGGTTGACTTCATGAACGTTCCAGTGGGGACATATCACCTGATCGTCTCGGGACAGAACTTCTCCAATGTCGATGCAGGCAACGTCGCGATGGATACGACCGGCTCGCAAGAGTTCGAGGTCAAGGTAAAGCGTGACAACGAACCGGAACACGCCGCTGGTGGACTCGCCAGTCAGCTCATCTCTGCCGCGGACCTCGCGGTTCCGGTCAAAGCGCAGAAGGAGTTCGACAAAGCGAACGAGTTGGTTGCGAAGCAGGATCTCCCGCACGCCATTGAGAGACTTAACAAGGCGCTCGAAGTCTATCCGGCCTACGCGGGCGCTTACAACAATCTGGCAGTGATCTATGCGCGCCAGGGCGACCGAGTGCGGGAGCGAGAGGCGTTGCAGAAGGCGATCAGCATCAACGATCACTTTGCTCCGGCGTATGTGAACATCGGCCGCATGAACATCACGGCGAACGATTTTCCCAACGCGGAGGCTGCGTTAACCAAAGCCTCGTCGTGCGATCCTACGGATGCAATGACGCTGGTGTTGCTCACGTACGCTGAGCTTATGGATCATCACGTCGATCAAGCGATCGCGACCAGCCGGAAGGCGCACAGCCTGCAGGGGGCGCACGCCTATGCGCATCAGATTGCAGCGCGCGCCTTTGAACAGAAGCGCGACGCGGCCGATGCAATCACCGAACTCGAGCAATTCCTCAAAGAGGAAACGACCGGAACTCGCGCAGAGAGCGCACGCAAGGAACTGGCGGCACTGCACGCCATTCCGACGAACTCTGTGAACACGGCCAAGGCTCAATAAGGATCATTGGGAGCCGTCACGGTGCCGGTCGAGAGATGCAAGGCTTTCGTCCGGTCGATGACCCATTGCGGAAACGCTGGAGCGCCCTGCGGAATCTTGCCCTGCGTAATCGCCCAGTGCTCGATCCATCCGCTGCCTTCTTCTCCGACATAGGTGTCGGGAAGACTGTAGGCTTGATCGCTGAGCGCGTCTTCCAGGGTAATGAAGCGATATCCCCGCTTGCGGAGAAGGTCGAGCAGTTCGCCAATGTGGTCGGCTTCCAGATTGCTCGCGTGCAGCAGCAGAATCTGCTTCGGTTCGTAGCCGACCACCTTGGCGGAGAGTTGCTCGGAATATGCGATCGCGGCATCGTGATGCGCAAGATACTCTTTGACGATCTGTTGTTGTAGTGCTGTGTCGTTACGCTGCTTTGCGTCCTCGTACAAGCCGGCAAACATCCAATCCCATCCATCCAAAGTGATTGGAGCAATGCGGTACCCGCGCTCTACCAGGAATGCTTCCGCCTGACGGCGCGTGAGCAAGTCGCGACCTGTATCAAGATACGGATGGCGGAAATAGCGAAGCTTCATTTTGCGCTGACCGAGCAACATACGAGTCACGCTCTCGCCCTGGATCACATCGTCTTCCCACGCCTTCAGTCCGACCTGATTCAGCGACGCATGGGTGAAGGTGTGGTTCCCCAGTTCAAACCCGTAGTCAAGCCACATCTGGAGAGCCTTGATGCGTTCGTCGACTTCGCCCGGCTTATAGAGTTTCTTTTCGTTGACGAAACCGACGACAGGAATCTTCTGGTCGCGCAGAGTGCCCAACAGCTTGGCCGTCATCGCGGTGATGTCAGCCGCGGGCATGCGGTCCGCCATGCCCGCAGGCAGATCATCAATCGTGATTGCAACCTGGCGGTCCGGCTTTTGTTGGGTCTGCGAGTTCGCGGACCCAGGGACAAAGGACATTGAGAGGAGAACTGCGAGCAACATCGCCAGCCTTTTCATGGAATGGATCCCCTTGAGCATAATGGAAGAGCGAAAACCACGAAGGACACTAAGTTTCACAAAGGAAGTCCAGTGCGAACTAGTTCGGGAGTATTAGAACATGAGAGGAGGGCTGGGAACGTCGAGAATCGGGGGACCTCGCATCTTGACAGAGTCCTGTATAATCTAACTAACTGGTTAATTAAGTCATATGGCTCGACTCTTTCATCACGGTCGCGGTTTGCATCGCCGCATGGGATCGCGCGGGCAGCCGGAGGAAAGCCGGGCAGCCATTCTGCAGGCTGCGGCGCACGAGTTTGCTGAACATGGCATTGCGGGAGCGCGCACCGATGCGATTGCCCGCGAGGCGCAGGTTAACAAAGCTCTGCTTTACTACTACTTCAAGGATAAAGAAACGCTTTACGGCGCGGTGCTCGACGATGCGTTCTCGGGCCTGAAGAAGACAGTGTTTGCAGTACTCGATGGCAACTTGCCGCCGCGCGAAAAGATGCTGGCCTATGCGGGGGCGTATTTCGATTTCGTCGCTTCGAACCAGATGTACCCACGGCTGATGCAGCGGGAGATGATGCGGGCGCG
This sequence comes from uncultured Acidobacteriaceae bacterium, assembly GCA_963722365.1. Classification (GTDB taxonomy): domain Bacteria; phylum Acidobacteriota; class Terriglobia; order Terriglobales; family Acidobacteriaceae; genus Sulfotelmatobacter. The sequence goes on along the minus strand of CAVRLM010000005.1, from coordinate 84,492 downwards.
CGAAGGCCAGTCGGAGCACATCGACAAGATCATCAAGAACTATATTCGGCCGATTTTTGTGCGGGTGGGCGAGCTGATGCAAAAGGGAATCGCAGACGGCGAGTTTCGTCCAGTGAACCCGGCGCACTTTGTGCCCTCGATGGTCGCGATGATTGTGTTCTATTTCAGCAGTGCCCCCATGATGCAGAAGATTGTGGGCTTCAATCCCCTAACTGCGGAACGGATCGCCGAGCGGCGCGCCGCAATACTGGATTTTATTTCCGCTGCATTATTTCGTCCTAAGAACGCTACGCAAGGAGCACGCTCATGAGCGCGCGCAACCGTTTTTTCATCCTGCTGGGAATTATCTTCGTGATTGCCGCGTCGTATTACTTCTTTTCGACGGACCACTCGCGAGATCTGGTATTGATCGGGACCGTCGATGCGAACCAGGTGATCGTGAGTGCGCAGGTCAGTGGCCGCATCCAGAAGTTGCTCGTCGATGAAGGCACGCCCGTGAAAGCGGGAGATCTAATTGCAGTGCTCGATCCCTCTGAACTACAGGCGCAAGAGGCGGCAGCCACAGCGGCGATTTCCAGCCTGCAGCACAAAGTCACTGAGATGGAAAATACCGAAGAATCGACCAAGGGGTCGACTACGAGCGACGTCGCGAATGCGCAGGCCAAGCTGTCGTCGTCCAAGGCACAACTGATTCAGGCGAATGCCCAATTGGATCGAACCCAGAGTGACAGCCGGCGAGTGATTGCACTGGCGAAGGCAGGTATCGCGTCGGACCAGGAGCGCGTGCAGGCGGAGACTAACTTGCAAGCTGCGCAGGCGATCGTGCAGGCACAGCAGGAACTGGTGCGGGCCGCCGAAGCCGATCTGAGCGCCGCGACGGCGCGTACCCACCAGGCGAACGCCGCGAGGAGCACCGTGGCCGCCACGGAGGCTGACGTAAAAAATGCTATCGCGCAGAAGAACCAGGCGGCGGTTCGACTCGGTTACACGAACGTGTACGCACCCGTGAGTGGAACAGTTTCCGTACGTGCGGCGCGCCAAGGAGAAGTGGTGAACATTGGCGCACCGATCGTAACCATCGTGGATTTGAACGACACGTGGGCGCGGGCAGCGATTCCCGAGACCTTCGCCGACCATATCGGATACGGCGACGTGCTGCGCGTTCGTCTGCCCGGGGGAACTGTGATGAGCGGGAAAGTCTTCTTCAAAGGGGTGGAAGGAGACTTCGCTACGCAGCGCGATGTTAGCCGCCGCAAGCGCGATATCAAAACCATCGTGCTGAAGGTCCGCATGGAGAATCCCAAGGGCTCATTTGTGCCGGGAATGACGGCCGAGGTCCTGGTGTCGCCGGAGCAACTGAAGGGCAACGGCGGGCAGAGTGCCGCGTCGGCGGAGCAACGATGATGGCAGAGTCAAACTCAAAGACGAACGGTGGACTGGAGAAGCCAATCTACGATCCCACCGCACCGTCGGCGATCGAGGTCGAGCACATCGTAAAGAAGTACGGAGACTTTACCGCGGTCGACGACGTGAACTTCAGCGTGAAAGAAGGAGAGATTTTCGGGTTGCTTGGACCCAACGGAGCGGGGAAGTCAACGCTGATCCGGATGATGACCACGCTGATTCCGATTACCTCGGGGAAAGCGAGAATTGGGGGACATGATGTCGCCAAGGAGCCGAACGCCGCGCGGCGCATGATTGGCGTGATTCCGCAGGCATTGACCAGCGACCTCGACCTGACCGTCGAGGAGAACATGAATATCTATGCCAAGCTCTACGACGTTCCCGCCAAGGAACGGAAGAAGTCGATCGAGGAGCTTTTGGAACTGGTCGACCTTACGAAGTGGCGCGACGCCGCGACAAAGACTCTGTCGGGCGGAATGCGGCGGCGGCTCGAAATCGCGCGCGGACTAGTGCATCATCCCAAGATTTTCTTCCTGGATGAGCCGACCACGGGCTTGGATCCTGTATCGCGCGTGGCAGTTTGGGAGATGCTGGGCAACATCAAAGAGCATCGAAACCTCACCATCCTGATTACGACGCACTACATGGATGAAGCGGACCGATTGTGCGATCGCATCGCCATCGTCGATCACGGCAAGTTGGTTGCGCTGGATACGCCAAGTTCTCTGAAGGCAAGCGTGCCCGGTTCCAACGTGATTGAAGCACAGTTCGAGAACCCTCCTGGGGACTGGGAGCAACGGCTGCATGCGCTCAGTGAAGTTACGTCAGTCCAGCCTGAGGGCGCCGGCATGTATCGAGTGCTCACGGGCAATGGGTCGAAAACCACGACGCAGTTGGTGGAGATGGCGGTGCAGAATGGAGTGCCGGTGAAGTCGCTGTCGGTGCAGAACACGACGCTCGACGACGTTTTTGTGCACTACACGGGAAGACAACTGCGTGACGAGTTGCAGAAGTCGTATGCCTTTGTGATGCCGCAACGGCCGGGGCTGCAGCCATGACGAAGGGCAGAGCTTCCGGCTTTCGGTTCTCTGCTTCCGGGAAGTCGCGGCACAGCCGACTGGCGGACGGCGGAAGCCGGATTGCGGGGTCTTTATGAATCGGATGATGGCCATTGTCGAGCGCGAAATGCGGAAGTTCTTTCGCTCGCCGGCTCTAATGCTGGCGTCGATGATCTTTCCACTGGTCCAGTTGATCATTCTGGGCAACGCGTTTGGTGGAAAGATCCATGACGCGCGGGTTGCGATTGTGGACCAGGATGGCGGGCCGCAGGCGTTGCGAGTCCGCGAGGCGTTCGATTCGGTACGTGCGAATATTCGCACCTTCGTGCCGATCTCCTATGACAGCGACCGGCAAGCGATGGAGGATGTGCGCAACGGAAAACTGGAGGGCGCGGTCATCATTCCGCCGCAATTTTCGCGGCGTGTGTACGAGGAGAATCATCCGAGAATCGCGGTGGTCGTCGACAACAGCGACAACTTCATGAGTTCGGCGGTCGAGGCCGAACTCACGGAGCTGACCAATTCGCTCAACCAGCCCACGGTCTCTCCACGCATTCTGCAGCAAACCGCGCTCGATATCGTCGAGTTGTATCCCTACATCGAATACATGAAATATCTGCTGCCGGGATCGCTGGTGCTGGCGATGTTTGTGTCGGTGATGATCGGCGGCGGCATGCTCTATATCGACGACAAGGCCCGCGGCGTGCACGAGGGCTACCTGGTTACGCCAATTACAAAGCTTGAACTCGTGCTGGGCTTGAACCTGGCTGGTGCCATCAAGGCTGTGATGACGGGCGTGATCATTGTGGGCATCGGTTCGATGATGGCGGGAGTAGGAACGATTTTTAATCCGATCACTGCTTTTGGTCTGCTGATCATGATCGTGCTGACGTCGCTGGCATTCAACACCATGATGTTTCTGCTGATGGTTCGGATTGAAGATCCGCTGGTGCCGCGCGCCATGTTCGGAATCCTCAATACGCTGCTGTTTTTTCCTAGCGGTTCCGTGTACCCGATCCAGGCGTTTCCCCCGTGGTTGCGCGCGATTGCGAAGTGCGATCCGTTTACGTATGCCGTAGACGGGTTCAAGTGCCTGCTGCTCAAAGAGACGACTCTTTCCGCGGTGTGGGGAGACATGCTGTTCCTGTCGATCTTCGCGGCGGTGACGCTGGGTATCGCGATTCCCTTGTTCAAGAGAACGCTGTAGGAACTTCGTGGGAACTTTTGCTTTGTCCGCCGTGTCCGTTATGCTAGAGAGGTATGACACTGCTGGATGCCCAAGAGTACGACGCGGAAAAGGCGCGCAAGCGCAAGAAGCGAATCATTTCAGCGATCTTGATCGTGATCCTCGTGGCCTTCCTCGGCTGGTGGTTTCGCTACTGGCCGGAGGAGCGTGTCGCCCGCCACTTTTTCGATGCGCTGCAGAGACAGGATTACAACACGGCCTACGGCATCTGGATGCAGGATCCGCAATGGCAGCAACATCCCGGCCAGCATCCAAAATACCTGTTCAATGAGTTTTATCAGGATTGGGGGCCGGGAGGCCAGTGGGGTCTCATCAAGACTCAGAGACTCTATGGCACCAGTTCCTGCCCAGGTGGGGGCAGCGGTGTGGTAGTGGACTTCATTGTGAACGACCGCACGGAACACGCGCAGGTGTGGGTAGAGAAGTCCGACAAGACGCTGAGTTATCCGCCGTGTGAACTGATCTTTCGCTGAGCGCCGCTCAGGCAGGCGTCTGCGCCAGGGACTCTGCGGACTTGGCCAACGACGCATCGTCATTCACGTTCAGGCAAGTCTTCGAACGATCAATCTGACGCATCAGTCCGCATAGGACCTTTCCGGGTCCGACCTCGATAAAAGTCTGCACGCCGTGTGCGATGAGAAGGCGCATGCACTGCTCCCATTTCACAGATCCGGTGACTTGTTGAAGAAGGGTTGCATGGGCGCGCGAATTGTCGGTTACAAATTCAGCATCTACGTTGCAGGCGACCGGATAAACCGGTTTTTGCATCTTGAGGGCATCGAGGTCGGCCTTAAGGCGATCCTGTGCAGGCTTCATCAACGAACAATGGAACGGTGCGCTGACGGGGAGAAGCTTGGCGCGTTTGGCACCGCGTTCATCCGCGAGTTTCGCGGCGCGCTCGACGGCGGCGGTATTTCCAGAGATGACGATTTGCTCAGGCGAATTGATGTTAGCGGGTTCACAGACTTCGCCTTGGGCGGCGTCCTGACAGACAGCGGCGACTTTTGCGGCGTCCATACCGAGAATGGCAGCCATGGCACCGACGCCGACCGGTACGGCCTCCTGCATGTACTTGCCGCGCCTGCGCACGGTGCGGACGGCTTCGGCGAACATGAAAGTTCCGGAAGCTACGTGTGCGGAATATTCGCCAAGACTGTGTCCCGCAACGAAGGCGGGTTTGGGAATGCGGCTCTCCAAGACACGCAACGCTGCGATGGAGACGGTCAAAATCGCGGGCTGCGTGATCTCGGTCATCCGGAGCTGATCCTCGGGGCCCTCGAAACAGATGGTGGAGAGCTTGTAACCGAGGGCGTCATCGGCCTCTTCGAAGGTATGCCGGGCGACAGGAAACTTCTCAGCCAGATCCTTGCCCATACCGACGGCTTGCGAGCCCTGGCCGGGGAAAAGCAACGCAATTGGGTTTTCGCTCATGAGATAGATTATGAGACGCTATTAAATGGATCGAGCAACTTCTTTCGTACGGGCACGTGGCCGTAGTGCGGCCAGACCGCGCTCAATCGATCCGTTAATTCCGCGTTTGGAAAATTCTGCGGCAACGCGCACCGCATTCTTGATGGCGTTCGCATTCGACGAGCCGTGCGTGATGATGCAGACGCCCTTCACTCCAAGCAATGGCGCGCCACCGTATTCGGTGTGGTCGAGCCGCTTCTTGAAGTCGGTGAAGGCGCTTCGCGAAAGTAGTGCTCCTACCTGTCGCGTGATGGTTGCCTTGAGCGATTCCTTCAACGCTTACGAACCAGGTTGGCGACGCCCTCAGAAATCTTCAGCGCCACGTTGCCGACAAATCCGTCGGCCACGATCACGTCGACTTGTCCGTTGTAGAGATCGCGGCCTTCCACGTTTCCCACAAAGTTTAGCGGAAGTTGCTTCAGCAGATGGAAGGATTCGCGGGTCAGATCGTTGCCTTTGCTTTCCTCCTCGCCGATGGAGAGCAGTCCGACGCGCGGGCCGGTGGTGCCGGATTTCTTGCCGAACATCGCGCGAAAATAGATGTCGCCCATCACCGCGAACTGTTCGAGATTCTGCGGGCTGCAGTCAACATTCGCGCCGACGTCCAGCAGCATTGCAGGATTTCCCGGCGCAGTCGGGAAAACCGCGGCTAGCGCAGGACGATCTACGCCCGGAACGGCGCCCAGCACGACTTTGGCCGTAGCCATAGCAGCGCCAGTATTGCCGGCAGTGACGAAGCCTGAGGCCTGTCCCTCGCGAACCATGCGCAGGCCGACGCGCATGGAGGAATCGCGCTTGCCGCGAATCGCCTCCACCTTGTCGTCCATAGTAATGTATTCGCTGGCGTGGACGATTTCGATGGGCAAGCGTGCCGCGACGGAGTGGCGATCCAATTCCGCTTTGACGACATTTTCCGGGCCGACCAGCAGTACCCGCACGCCATATTGGCGCGCAGCTTGTATGGCGCCCTCAATCTCAGGTTTGGGAGCGCGGTCGGAGCCCATCGCATCCAGCGCGATCACGCTAGGCATGGTATTTTTGGACTAGCTGGCTTCTTTAATATCGAGGACTTCGCGTCCTTTATAGTAACCGCACTTGGGGCAGGCGCGGTGCGGCATCTTTTTCTCGTGGCAGTTGGGGCATTCGGCAAGGCTGTGCGCCTTCAGCGAATCGTGAGCTCGCCGTGTAGAGGTGCGTTTCTGGGAGTGTCGTCGTTTTGGATTAGGCATGATTCAAAATTCCTCTCGCGGAAGCCTCGATGGCCAGCCGCAGAAAATCTAAAAAGCAGTTAGCGCTCAGCCATCAGCTTTCAGTTGCATCTGAATCGCTGATGTGATCGCTTGGTGCGAAATCAAAAAACCTAGTGTTCCAGCTTGCTGCGAATTTCGCGCAACGCCGTCCAGCGCGGGTCCTCGATCACGGCGCTGCAGGAACACTGTCGTTCGTTCAAATTCTGGCCGCAACGCACGCACAGGCCTTTGCAGTCTTCGCGGCAGGTGACCTTCAAGGGCAACGCCAGGAGTACTTGCTCGCGCAAAACATCTTCGAGCAGAAGGCCGTCCCCTTGATAATAGCCGATCTCGGCTTCCGCATCCGTCACTGAGAGCTCATCGCGTCCAGCATCCGCACCGAGCGGCCGGTACAACAATTCGAAGTCGCGAGCGATCTCTTGCGGCACTGGTTCAACACAGCGTGCGCACTGCAACTCAAGCCCTGCGGTCAGTCGGCCCCGCAATCGTATATCCTTTATTACCTCGTGCTTGCCGTGATGCTCCTCAACCAGTTCGGCGCGTCCGGTGGCCTTTAGCGGAGTGCGCTGTCGGGCTTCGCCTCCCAGATCGATGACATCGGGCTGAAACACCTCCTCAAAATCTAAAGGATGGCGTTCCAAATCATGGATGTCCAGGAACATTGCGAAACCTCCGCGCCAACGTCGCCAAAGCAGGCCCGCGGAAGCACGCCAAGGGGCGTAAGTACCGCAAGGAGCAAGACTTAGCATAAAGCCAACGGCGCGAACGTGTCAAGAATGGCGGGACCGCAACGGTGGGGATTGTGGAGTTGGCAGAGATCGAAGAGCATGCGCGACGATTGCTCTTGGCGTCGATTCCTTTCTCTCCTCGCAACTGTGGACTCGTGTCTCAACGGTCGAGTTCCGGATCACAATTCCCACCAGCAGGCTCCATGATAATTTGGAGAGATTCGAATCTGCTCGCTCCCCCGTGTTGACTTAGCCTCTTTTAAGTAACTTTCGTAATTTCCATTTACGTGCTCGTCACATTTTTAATGAGGATTGCGGAGGCCGTGAAGCGCTGGTATGGACAATCTGATCTTTTGCCTTATTGCTCAAGTGAATCTAGTGTTCGGAGTGGCAGGTCTCATCTGGCCGGATAAACTCAAGCCCTTCTTCGGTGTGTTGATGTTTCCCTGGCCCGCGACATACCGCTCGATCCGCGTCAACGGAATCGTTGCGATTGGAGCGTACGTGCTCGTTCTAGGTAAGCTGATTGCCGTTGGCCTTTGAAGCACCGGCCGTAGGCGATCCTGCATATCTCCGGAAATATTCACAGGGCCTCACTGAATTTAAGAAGCTTTAAAGATCCTCTTTGGAGAGATGCCTCTCCGCATCCAGCGTTCGTCAATTCTGATTTTCCTTCGCCATCCAGAATCAGACAGTGAGTTATTCTTAAGTCTCATTCGATAAAGGGAAGGAGGGTTCCTATGCCGGACGTGGCTCGGGACGCCAGAACTATCGCGACGGCCGGTGCAAATTCGACTGCGGAAGGGCAACCGATAATATCGCGGACCCGGATCTTTCTTTTATCGCCTGCGAATGCTTTGGGAATCAAAGGACAGCGGCTTCTCGCCCCTGCATCCAACTGTGAACTTGCGCTTCGACTGCGAAATGGGGGCGTTGCGCTGGGCGAGATTTATCGATTCATCAGCAGCCTGTATTTCCGCGGCAAACTTGAATATGCGCAGCGCTTTCAGCATGCTCCGGAAGGAGTTGCGGGGGTGCAGATCATTACCGGGGCGGGACTGATGCTGCCGGAAACGGTGATCACTCTGGAACGGTTGCAGAAGGTTTCCGCAACCTCGATCGACGCCATGAACACGAGCTATCGCCTGCCCTTGGACCGAGACTTGTTGCGCCTGCGAGAAGTCGTGGGAGATGGCGTCGACGTGATCCTTCTCGGAAGCGTTGCCACTTACAAGTACATTGATCCGATAAAGGCTGTATTCGGAGAACGGTTGCTGTTTCCCAAGGAATTTCTGGGAGTGGGCGACATGAGCCGGGGAAGCATGCTGCTGCGAAGCTGCGCACAGGGCAGGGAACTCGAATACATCCCTGTTGGAAATATTCTGCCTCACGTCGATCGCTCTGCTTCACGTTGAGGGTTCTGCAGAGAACTCGTAAAGACTGCCTCCCCTCATTGATTCCTTCCACTCATCGCCTGCAGCGCTCATGAGGAATTCAATTGCGAGCCAAGGCAAATCTGTCGAGAGCCGAATTGAGTTTTGGGTTACGGGATTCTCCCGGCAACGATACGGATGTTCCTCGATTGTTCCTGCCTGACGTGAAGCCTACTCTCTGTAAGGACTGACGCGGTCGCCTTCTGCCAGACACTGCGCACTTTAATCCATACGAAGGAAGCCATGTATCATCATATTAAAAAGCTCATGTACACCGTTAACGTGGGGACCCCAGATCCTCGGTTTGGCAACATGTTGTTGGAACAGTTTGGCGGAGCGAACGGCGAACTCGCCGCGGCCATGCAGTACTCGATCCAAGGTTTGAATTGTGAGGACCCGGAACGCAAAGACCTGCTGATGGACATTGGGACCGAGGAACTCAGCCACCTGGAAGTGGTTGGCACTTTGGCCCGCATGCATCTCAAACCGATGAAAAAGAACATGGACGCGGCGGCGGAAGATCCGCTCATCGCCATTGCAGGTGGAGGCGGGGTGGGCCTAGTCAATTCGATGGGGGACGCATGGACCTCGGACTATCTAAAGATCACCGGCGAGTTGGATGTAGACCTGCGTAGCAATATCGCAGCTGAGGCTCGGGCGAAGATCGTATATGAGCGCTTGATTGATTTCTGCGACGATCCAGGGTCCAAGGATGCTTTGCAGTTCTTGATGACGCGCGAAATTACCCATATGAAGGCCTTCACCGCGGCTTTGGAAAGTTTGGGTAAGGATCCGTTCTCGATTGGCAAGATTCCGCCCACGCCGGTTTTAGTGGATCAATATTTTAACGATTCGACCGGGGTCGGCGACGAGGGCGAGACCGATACTCGCGGCCCGTGGAACGAAGGCGGCGATTGGGAGATGGTTGAAGCATCGCAGTTGCAAAAGGGCGTCGAAACCATGGAAGACGTTGGCACAGCAGGAATCAGGTCGAGCGGTACGGCCGGCCCGGCAGCGAAGGGGAGACGCGAAGCGAAGCCCCGAAAAAGCGCATAGCCAATTGAATGCGGGGATGACGGGCGAGGTGTACCTTTGCACTTCGGAGTCATCCTCGTTTGCAAGCGAGCCTTGATGGGCAAGAGTCATCCTTGCAATCAAGTAGATCGTTACGCTTGCATCCTGGCTTCCGGTTCTTGCAGGGAGTACTGGATTGCTTCTTCCGGGCTCATCGCGGAGCCAGCATCCCATGCCAGCTTCCCATCAACCTCATTCAGAGATTTCCAAGCCGAGAGCAGAGTGTGATTGAGTTTCGATTGGTCCGCTTGGTGGAGTGGAGCGCTGATCAAGCAGCGCAAGCGCGCCGCTGCAGCCGCTAGTTTGAGGGCGCGTTCGGCGTTTCCTTGAGCGACGGCCAAACAGGCATAGCCCTCAAGGGTTCGTGCGATACCACGCCGATGACCTAAGGCCGAAAAGATTTGCATGGCTTCGCGATAGGAGGCATGAGCGGCGGAGTGATCTCCTCGCTCACAGTCGACGTAGCCCAAATCTGTAAGGGAGCGAGCGGAGCCCCACGGATCTCCGGTGTCGCGGAAAATTGAAAGTGCACGTTGGTAGAGGCTACGCGCGGCCCAAATGTCGCCCTGCTCGCGCGCGACGTCTCCTTGCTGATTGATGGACCAAGCTGCACCGGCTCGATCGCCTAGTTCCTCGAAAATGTCGGTCGCCTCATGGAGCGCCCATCGTGCGCGGGCGTAGTCGCCGCGAACTTTAACCACATTAGCAAGGTTATGCAGACAACGGGCGATTGCCAGTCTGTCGGGAAGCAGACGCCAGCAGGCGAGGCTACGCTCGAAATTGCTCTGTGCTGATGCGTAGTCACCTCGGTCTCGCGCTAACACCGCCAGAGCATTCAGAGATGCTGCGATACCGGATTCGTCGCCCACTTCTTCATAAAGACTGAGGCTCTGTTCAAGAAATCGCTGACCGGCGAGATAATCGCCTAGAGTTGTCGCCAAAGCTCCGAGAAAAACTGAAATCCCGGCCCTTTCTTTAGAACGCTCGTTACCAGCCAGGCGGAGAACGGTTTCTAAGCGGCCTCGGCCCTCGGTGAGATGTTCCCGCATGTCCCAAAATCGAAATAGAGCCCTACACAGACGGAAGGCCCAATCCAAATCGCGAGTTTGAAACAACCAGTCGAGAGCGAAACGGAGGTTGTCGATCTCAACGTCACACAACGATAGCCAGCGAGATTGTTCGGCGGAGTCCAGTTCCGGATTTCCTTCTTCCGCGAGAACCATGCAATAGGCGGCATGGGCGCGCCGCACTGCAGACTGCTCAAGGCTATCGAGGAGCCGTTCCTGCGCGTATTCGCGAATCGTCTCCAGCATGACGAACCGAGGCACAGTTTCGACCCGGTCCACACGCTGTATCAGATTCTTATCCACCAAGGATGACAAGCCTTCAAAAATATCGATGCCTAGGTCTTGAGTTGTATTGCAGACGGCTTCGGCACCTTCCAAGGTGCATCCGCCGATAAAGGCGGACAAGCGGCGAAAGAGTTTTCGCTCTGCCTCATTCAGGAGATCGTGACTCCAGTCGATCGCGTTGCGGAGCGTTTGCTGGCGCTGGGGCAGGTCGCGAGGCCCACCGGTCAATAACTGGAGACGGCTTTGCAAGCGATCAAGAATGGCAAGGGGAGAGAGCAACCTGGTTCGGGCGGCTGCCAATTCAATGGCCAGCGGAAGTCCGTCGAGGCGGAGACAGATCTCCTGTATCGCAGTCGCATTCTCAGAGGTAATGGCAAAGTCTGGCCACACAGCGGCGGCTCGTTGGGCGAACAATTCGATGGCAGAATCTTGCGCGAGCGTAGTTACTGGAAACTCTTGCTCGCCGTAAATATCCAAGCGGGAACGGCTCGTCACCAGAATCTTGAGAGACGGGCACGCCTCTAATATTTCCGCGACCACAGTTGCAGCGGGCAGGACCTGTTCGAAGTTATCCAGCACTAGCAAGAATGGACCTGTGTTGTGGAGTTGATCGGCAATCAGTTGCGAGATCGAGCGTTTCGCGATTTGTTGGATTTCGAGGCCAACTGCAAGAGCTGGGGCCACCAGTTCAGGGTCCGTGATGGATGCGAGACTTACGAATTGAACGCCTGCCGTGAAACGGTCCGCAATGGCTGCTGTCACCGCAAGTGCCAGACGAGTTTTGCCTGCGCCCCCAGGACCCGTGAAGCTGAGAAGTCGAACGTCTTCGCGCATCAGCAAATCGCAGGCTTCTGCGACCTGTTGTTTCCTTCCGATGAACGAGGTACGCGGTACCGGCAATTCGTGGTACTTGCCGGCAGCTTTCGGCCTGGCTATGGCTTGGGGAATCTGAGGATCGTCCATCCCGATGGAGCCGGTGATGGTGGAACTATGGGAACTTGCCGGGCGTTGCACTACGGAAGCAGTGAACAAGTAACCGCGTCGAGGCACGGTCTTGAGAAGCTGCTGGTTTCGATCCTGCAGCGCCCGGCGCAATTCGAGAGTGCACTGCACGAGCGAGTCGTCGGTGACGAAAGCGTCGGGCCAGACAGCTTGCATTAACTCTTGCTTGCCGATAAGCCGGCCAGGATGTTCCACCAGATACTTCAGGGCTTCATAGACCTTGGGTCGAAGCTTGATTTCCTCCCCGGCTTTCAGCACGCATCCCTTGGCGACATCGAGAGTGAACTCGCCGAATTCATAGTTTGAGGGGATGGTTTCCACGGTAGCTCCTCGTGCACAAACCAAAAGACTCACTCATGCTGAATTTTGGTTTTTCTTTGGCGTTGTTTCGTTACTCCCCGTCGCAATGCTTGTACTTTGCAATTGCAAGGCGAGGCTCAACACGAGGTTCCACAGAAACCACGGTGAGACGCCCCATAAAGCGGATTCTAGCAAAATGCAGCGTGGGCGGAGGTCATCAGCAGCACCGGAACCGAGTATGAGCATCGATTTGACAAAAAGGAGACAAAGTTCAATGAGTACAGTGCAGACTCCCTCCCTGGGTATGAATTTCAGACCGCTCGCGACGCGATTGCAATCTTCGATGATCGCTCTGATTCTTATTACCGTTTGTAACTCTGGCGCGTTGGCGCAAGCAGCCCACACGCACACGTCGACGACGCAAGTCACCGCGGATCAGAAGATCAAGCAGAGCGCCCTAATCAAGGTTGTCCGGGAATCGACCGAGCGCTTCAAAAACGTAGCCGTGGCGGAGGCAGAAGGCTATGCCCTCCAATTTGGCTGCGTGGCCGGTGACAGCGCCGGAGCGATGGGCCTCCACTTCGTGAATGGCGACCTGGTGAATAAAGGGGTGTTGGATGCCACCAAGCCTCAAATTGTGATCTATGAGGCCGAGCCGGACGGCCATCTGCGGCTTATCGGCGCTGACTATTTGCTCTTCCAGGCTGCGTGGGATGCAAACAATCCGGCTCCGCCCCAGCTTATGGGTCAGGCCTTTCACCTGTTCGATGCTCCGAACCAATTCGCGCTGCCGGCGTTCTATACCTTGCATGTCTGGGCGTGGAAGGAAAACCCAAATGGAGCATTCGTGAACTGGCATCCCAACGTTTCGTGCGAGTCATTCTCGGGCGCAGTACCAACACTCTAGGTCAAGACTAAAGTCTGAGCCTAAGTCAAAGCGGTGACCGGGCTAAGAGGCAGCTTCTCCGATCCACCCCGTCGGATCGGAGAAGCTGCGCAACACAAACTAACGAACAATAGCAGTCCAAGAAGGAGAATGACAATGAGCACCACAACCCAGGCCCCTGCATTAGATATGAATAAGCTGAATGCTTTCATCGGGCAGTTCGTAACAGACCTTGGCGCCGCGGTTCATAGCGGCATGGTTGTAATCGGCGAGAGGTTAGGGCTTTATAAGGCGCTCGCTGCAGGTCCGATGAGCCCAGCACAGTTGGCCGCCGCTACCAGAACCGATGAGAGGTATCTGCGCGAGTGGCTGGCGTCGCAAGCTGCCGGAGGTTACGTTACCTATGATGCTGAGAGCGGCAAGTTCAGCTTGAGTGAAGAGCAAGCCTTCACCTTGGCCGTGGAAGACAGCCCCGCATATCTGCCGGGCGCATTTGAACTGGCGTTGGGTTCGCTCGCGGCGGTTCCGCGGATTGCCGATTCGTTCCGCACCGGCCGTGGCATGGGATGGCACGAGCACGCGGATGGCGTCTTTCACGGATGTGAAAAGTTCTTTCGGCCTGGATATGCTGCGAATCTAGTGAGTTCTTGGATTCCAGCTTTGAGCACCGTAAAAGATAAGCTTGAGGCGGGGGCGCGAGTGGCCGACATCGGCTGCGGGATCGGCGCTTCTACCCTGCTGATGGCGCAAGCCTTCCCCAAGTCTAAGTTCTTCGGATTCGATTACCACGACAAGTCGATTGAAGCGGCGCGCGAAGCGGCGAAGCGGAATGGAGTCGCCGATCGCGTTACCTTCGAAGTGGCCAAGGCGAAGGAGTTTCCGGGTGGAGACTACGACTTTGTGGCGGTGTTCGACTGCCTGCACGATATGGGCGACCCGATCGGAGCGGCTGCGCACGTTCGGCAGTCGTTGGCGAAGGACGGGACTTGGATGATTGTTGAGCCCTTCGCCAATGACGACTTGAAGGATAATCTGAACCCTGTGGGACGGGTCTATTATTCGTTCTCGACGCTGTTGTGCACGCCTTGTTCGCGGTCGCAGGAAGTCGGGCTATGCCTGGGAGCCCAGGCCGGTGAGTCACGTATTCGGGAAGTCGTGACCTCGGCCGGGTTCAAGCGCTTCCGCCGGGCTACCGAAACGCCCTTCAACATCGTGTACGAAGCTCGGCCGTAAGGGAAGCTGTCGAGGTCGCGAGCGTGACGGACTCGAAGGCAGATCGAGCCGTCGCGCTTGCAGGGCGTCATGGAATGAATCAGCCATCGGCTGGATCCGGCTGTAGAATATGCCGGAAATCAGAGTGTCAAAGGAAAAGTCAAATGAGCACAACAATGAATGGAACTGTTTCCAGAGAGCACTCAAGCGGGAACGGCATCCCGCACGATGCGGCCAAATCAAATCGGTTACAGCAGCAGGCGGCTGCATCGGTGCTCACCGAGGAGATGCTCGCGCGGTTCGCTTCGCGCGCGCCTTCCTACGATCGGGACAACCGCTTCATGCAAGAAGATTTCGAGGAACTTCGCGCCTCGAAGTATCTGCTGGGTCCGCTTCCGAAGGAATTTGGCGGCGCGGGTCTGACGCTTGCTGAAATGTGCCGGGAGCAGAGGCGGTTGGCATATCACGCGCCCGCAACTGCGCTGGCAGTGAATATGCACGTTTATTGGATTGGGGTCGCGGCGGATCTTCGGCGGCGTGGAGACACCTCTCTCGAATGGTTGCTGCGGGAAGCGGCAGCGGGCGAAATCTTCGCCGCCGGGCATGCCGAAAGCGGCAACGATGTTCCGGTTTTACTGTCGACATCGAAAGCAGAGCGGGTTGAGGGTGGATACAAATTCAGCGGTCGAAAGCTTTTCGGCAGCCTGATGCCGGTCTGGACCCGGTTTGGCTTGCACGGCATGGATACCAGCGATCCGAATCAACCCAAGATTGTGCACGCGTTCATGCCGCGAGAGACGGTGGGTTACTCGATCCACAAGACCTGGGACGTTCTAGGTATGCGTGCCACGCGAAGCGATGATACGGTCCTGGAAAATGCGTTTGTTCCGGACCGATATATCGCGCGAGTCGTGCCGGCGGGTGCCGCCGGAATTGATCAGTTCATACTAGGTGTCTTCGCTTGGGCACTGATGGGCTTTGGAAACGTCTACTACGGATTGGCCAAGCGTGCGTTAGATCAGGCGATCGCGTCGGTGAAGACGAAAGGTTCGCTGGCGCTCTCTCGCTCGATGGCATATCACCCCGAGATCCAACACGCGATTGCGGAGATGATCATTGAACTGGAGTCCATCGAGCCGCACCTGGAGAGCGTGGCCCAGGACTGGTCCAATGGAGTGGATCACGGCGGCCAGTGGCCTTCAAAAATATTTGCCGCAAAGTATCGTGCGGTCGAAGGATCGTGGCGCGTGGTGGATCTTGGTCTGGACGTGACGGGTGGCGCCGGGATCTTTCGCTCCGCCGGTTACGAGCGGTTGCTCCGTGACGCTCGCCTGGGCAGGATCCATCCTGCCAATTCTTTCCTTACGCATGAAGTTGTGGCAAAGACTGCGTTGGAAATCAGCTTAGACGAACAGCCACGCTGGGGCTAAGTCGGGCTCAACTCCAGTGAGCCATAGACTGGGGCGATGCCTTGTGGTGGGCATCGCCCCAGATCGCTTGAATCCCGCGCCTATGCGCTAGACATCCGCCCGACCCCCACCTATCTGTCAAGGGTAAAATCTTGCTCACTTGGCTCAAAGTCGCCGGTCGGCCAAAAGAGCGTTGCGGAACTCTGAATCCTTTTCTCCAGTCGTGAAATCTATTTGTAAACAATGTTGTTTAGGACCTACCGTCACCCCAAGACGGTTTCCGATTGTTTTGTTTCCTGATTTTGGAGAGCGTATGGCGAAGAGAATGATCCTGATGTTGGTCGTATTGGCCGCCCTTATCGGTGGTCTCGGGTTTGCAAAATTCAAGCAGGTTGAGGCTGCAATCGCCCAGGGTGCAAGCTTCCAGCTTCCCGCGACTGCCGTCACCACGGTCGTTGCCCAGAAGGAGACCTGGCCCTCCACATTGTCAGTGATCGGTACGGCCACCGCGATCCAAGGCGTTACCGTCAGCGCTGACTTGCCGGGCACTATCGACAAAATTCAGTTCGAGTCAGGTCAATGGGTGAAAGAGGGAGACATTCTGGTCGAGCTCGACACCCGACAGGAAAAGGCGCAACTCGCGAGCCTGGAAGCTCAGCGCGACCTGGCCGGAATCAATTTCGGGCGTGCGCAGGAGCTCGTAAAGGCCGGCGTTATTTCTCGCTCGGAATATGACAACGCCACCGCCCAACAGAAGGCGACCGAAGCGCAGGTCGGGGACATTCGCGCGGCCATCGCTCGCAAGACGATTCGCGCTCCCTTTTCTGGATTACTGGGAATTCGGCAGGTCAGTCTCGGCCAGTATCTCGCTGCCGGACAGGCGATCGTCCCACTCCAATCTCTTAGCCCGATCTATGTGAATTTTGGAGTGCCGCAGCAAGACACGCCCAAGGTCGTACCCGGTCACGTCCTGCGCGTTACGAATGGTGATCTGCCAGGCATGGCATTTACCGGCCGCATCACGGCGCTCGATTCGGTCATTAGCGAGCAAACGCGAAACATTCAGGTGCAGGCGGTCGTTACCAATAAGGACAACAAACTGCGTCCTGGAATGTTCGTGCAGGTCGAACTTCCACTAGGGCAACCGCGCCAGATCGTTCCGTTACCCGCCTCGGCGATTAATTATGCGCCCTACGGCGACTCGGTGTTCGTCGTCTCCGAAATGAAGGATGCGAAAGGGAACACCTATCGCGGCGTGCGCCAGCAGGTCGTCAAGGTCGAGGGCTCGCGCGGTGATCAGGTCGCCATCACCTCCGGTATTAACCCTGGAGATGAAGTGGTCAGCTCGGGAGTGTTCCGGTTGCGCAACGGTGCCCCAGTCCAGGTCAACAACACAGTGAAGCCCGCAAACAGTGCCAGCCCGAAGCCAGAAGACAGCTAAACGCAAGATGAGAGCTAACTTTGGCTTGCCCCTGGAGGAGTGCGCATGAAGTTCACCGATTTATTTGTAAAACGTCCGGTTTTGGCGATCGTCGTGAACCTGGTGATCCTGATCGCCGGTTTGCAGGCGATTCGCTCGTTGAGTGTTCGGCAGTATCCGCGCAGTGATATCGCGGTTGTCCAAGTTACGACTGTCTATGTAGGCGCGAACGCCGATCTGGTTCGCGGATTTATTACTACGCCGATCGAGCGCGTCATCGCGAGCGCGGACGGCATCGACTACATGGAGTCGACGAGTGCACAGGGACTGAGCACGATCCAGGTGCACCTCAAGATCAACTACGACACGACCGCGGCTCTCACTCAGATCCAAGCCAAAGTAGCGCAGGTGCGCAACGACCTTCCCCCGGACGCGCAGATTCCCGTGATTGATCTGCAGACTGCCGACACGCAATTTGCGGCGGTCTATCTGGGATTTTCTTCCGCCGATCTCGATCAGAACCAGATTACCGATTACCTGACTCGCGTCGTGCAGCCCAAGCTGAGCGCGATTAGTGGTGTTCAACGCGCCGACATCCTCGGCAATCGTACCTTCGCCATGCGCATCTGGCTCAAGCCGGAGGAGATGGCAGCGCGCGGGGTTGCTCCGTCCGACGTGCATGACGCTCTTTCCAAGAACAACTATTTATCCGCTCTTGGAAGCACCAAGGGTTCCATGGTTTCGGTGAACCTCATCGCAAACACGGACCTGCGCACGCCCGACGAATTTAAGCAGATGGTCGTGAAGCGCGAGAATGGCGTCGTTGTTCGACTCGGAGAAATCGCCGACGTCGCGCTGGGCGCCGAGAACTACGATCAGGACGTCCGCTTCAACGGGGAAACCGCCACCTTCATGGGCATCTGGGTGCTTCCGACGGCAAATTCTCTGGAAGTCATTCGCGAAGTGCGCAAGGCCTTGCCGGCGATTCAGGCGCAACTGCCCGCCGGCATGAAACTCGGGGTTCCCTACGATTCCACCGAGTACATCCAAGACGCGATTAACGAAGTGCTCCACACGTTGGTGGAGACTCTTCTCATCGTCGTGGTGGTTATCTTCCTCTTCCTGGGTTCGTTCCGTTCCGTGCTGATTCCGGTCATCGCGATTCCGATCTCGCTGATTGGAGCTGTGTTTCTCATGCTCCTGGCCGGCTTCACGATTAACTTGCTGACGCTGTTGGCGATTGTGCTTTCGGTCGGCTTGGTTGTCGACGACGCCATCGTCATGGTGGAGAACGTGGAGCGTCACTTGCAACTGGGCAAGTCTCCGTTCCAGGCGGCAAAAGATGCGGCTCGCGAACTGGTCGGCCCGATCATCGCCATGACCATCACGCTCGCCGCTGTGTACGCCCCGATCGGCATTCAGGGTGGATTAACCGGCGCGCTCTTCCGCGAATTCGCATTCACTCTGGCAGGCGCAGTTGTGGTTTCAGGCGTGGTGGCGCTGACCTTGTCGCCGATGATGGGCTCGAAGCTACTGCGTGCCGGGGATACGGACCGCGGTTTCGCGGGAATTGTCAACCGGCGCTTCGACAGCGTTCGGAATCTCTATACTCGCTTGCTCGGGGGAACGCTACAGTACCGTCCAGTTGTTCTCACGTTGTGGGCCGTCGTGGCTGTACTGATGATTCCGTTCTACATGTTCTCGCAGCGCGAACTGGCGCCGGCTGAAGATCAGGGAGTGGTGTTTGGTGTGATCCAATCGTCGGCGAACGCCACTCTCGACCAGACGAATTTGTTTACCGATCAGGTCTACAACGTTTATCACTCGTTCCCTGAAAGCGGGAGCATCTTTCAAATCACTAATCCCAGCGGTGGCTTTGGCGGCATGGTTACCAAACCGTGGAGCCAGCGCAAGAAGACCACGCAGCAATTGCTGCTCGAGTCCAGCGGTAAGCTATCGAAGATCGCCGGAGTTCGCGTCATTCCGCTTACGCCGCCGCCGCTTCCCGGCGGAGGTAACTTCCCGGTGGACTTCGTGATTGCGTCCGCGGCTGAGCCGCAGCAGGTCAGCGCCCTTGCCGAGCAGATCGTGCAAAAGGCAATGGCCAGCGGCAAGTTCATTTTCGCCGACACCGATGTGAAGTTCGACCAGCCTCAAACCGAAGTCGTGTTTGATCGCGACAAACTTCGTTCGCAGGGAGTCGACCTGAGCCAGGCCGGGCAGGACCTCTCCACCATGTTGGGCGGAAATTATGTGAACCGCTTCAGCATTCAGGGACGCAGCTACAAGGTGATTCCGCAGGTCAAGCGCGTTGAACGTCTGACAGCAGATCAGCTCTCGCAGATTTACGTGAAGGGTTCGGCGGACAAACTGGTGCCGCTCTCGACTTTCGCGTCGCTGCGGACGACGACCGAGCCTCGATCCTTGAACAAATTTCAGCAGTTGAATGCTGTCCGGATTCAGGGCGTCATTCCGCCCAACGTTCCTCTTGATCAGGCGCTGACCTTTCTGGAAGACCAAGCGAAACAGGTTCTTCCACAAGGCTTCACAGTGGACTACGCGGGTGAATCGCGGCAGTTGCGCGTAGAAGGCAGCAAATTCCTCGGAACGTTCTTGCTCTCGGCTGTCCTCATCTACCTGGTGCTGGCCGCGCAGTTTGAGAGCTTCCGCGATCCATTCATCATTCTGGCCGGCTCTGTGCCGTTGGCCATCTCAGGCGCGCTGGTGTTCTCGTTCCTGGGTTTCACGACTCTGAACATCTACAGCCAAGTGGGGTTGATCACGCTTGTCGGTTTGATCGCAAAGAACGGAATTCTGATCGTGGAATTCGCGAATCACCTGCAGGAAACCGGTCTGAGTAAACTCGAAGCAATCACCGGCGCGGCCAGCACGCGTTTGCGGCCGATTTTGATGACCACGGCCGCGACCGTCTTCGGACATTTCCCACTGGTTCTTGCGAAGGGGCCCGGCGCAGGAGCTCGAAACAGCATCGGTATCATGCTGGTAAGCGGCATGATCATCGGCACCGCGTTCACTTTGTTTGTCGTGCCGTCGATTTACATGCTCGTCGCCAAGACACACGCACGCGTGCAAAGCGAGGATGAGGTCGCGATGGGCGAACCGGTTGGAAGTGTCGCCTGATGCCTCAGGGTACGCAGGGCGATTTAGGTGTCTGGTTATTTTTCTGAATCAGCACGTCTAAGTCAGCGCAGAGCTGCGGATACAACCGTTTCTGCGTTGCGGTTTCGAGTTTGGACAAAACCGCAATCACATAGCGCACGCTCCTGCTTTGAATCCATGCACAGTCATGGATCAACCCGTGCAGAATTCCGCACTTCGACGCGACGACGGGTAACCTTGGGAAGAGGCTGGTTACACAGCCATGCCCGAGCGCGGTCGCGATCTCAGTTGAAGAAGCCTGGTCTACCAGGCGGCCTTGGGCGAGTAGGGTGAAGTAGGTCGCCGCAGAGAGTGCCGTGGCATTGTGTACGTTCGGCACGCTAACCGGACTGTTCCAGTCTCCCTTGTTACAGTAGGCACTTTTCAACCATAAGCCGCTGCGGGTGGGATGAAATAATCCAGACTGCCATGTGAGTGAAGCGATATACGGCAAACTCACTTTAGAAATCAGCGTTCCCGCGTGACAAGTATCTACGATATGGCGAATTGAAGTTCGAGCTGCAGCCGTGAAATCAATCGTGGCTGTAGGCGTCCATTTTTGTATGTCAAACAGCCAGGTCAAATCCGGCAACTGAGATGCCAAGCCTTTTGCCCGCCACTCCGCCACGGCTGAAGACTCCAATTGTTTTCCATCAGCTGGTGAAGTCCGGGTCGCCAATTCCCGCAAGTCCGAGCGCAGCTGGAATGCGCCGTACAGACCAAGAATCTTCGGCACGCTGGCACCGCCGATGTCGGTAGTTGCTCCCCACCCCGCAAAATCTGGAGCGGTGAGTTTGTTTCCAGTCAAATCCACGATTGCGACATGTACATGGTCATGAGGTCCCGGTGCGGCCTGTCCCCTGGCGCCTAATAGCCCGTCGTATTTGCTGGTGATCAGCTTGTTCAAACAGGTCTGCAATCCAGTCGGGGTCGTATCGGTCACGACGTTGTCAGCCGCATCGATGAAAAGGGGATTCAGCGTTGTGAGTTTCGCTAAGGTACCAGTGGTGAATGTGCCCGGCCGCGTTGCATCAGGCGTTTTGGGCGTGTGCATGTGGTCGATCAGGACCAAACCCTGGGGCGCAACTTGATGTTCTTCGAGATCAGCCAACTCGGAAGGAACTACCTCGAAAACACTCTCCGCAAACGAGTGGTCACCTTCCGCTTCTAAGAATGCCTCCTCTTGTTCTCCCAATGTCTCGTGGTGTTGCAGCCCTATCCAGGCGGTAAGCTGTCGACATAGTTCACGAGTGATTCGGACTACGAATCGCCTCGCGTCAGTGCTGCGCGAGACCGCGATGCCAACCAGCACGCTCTTGCCGTCATGCCGAATCCAGACTGGGGATCCGCTTTGACCTTCGGTGATTTCAGCGGTGTACACCATGGTTCTGCGCTTTTCGTCCACTACCGCGAGAATTCCAGAGAAGCACCACATCGCACCGATGCCTTTGTTCTTTGGGAATCCAGCGGAGTAAGCCACCTGCGTTATCAGGCTTTTGGGATCGACTCGTACCAGCACGGTTCCCGCGCCGCAATCCGGGCTGCCCCAGAAACACAGCTTGTCCCCTTTCAGCTCTGAAGGGTTGCTCTGTCCAAGCGGGTGGCTGAGAGTGATGAGGGCGTAGTCGTAGTCACTGCCGATTTCGCTAGGATCGTAGAGGGCCGGAACATATGGCCTTCCGGAGCGGACCGCGGAACCCAAATTCTTGTTTCCGTCCATCGCCATCGTAACCTCGAGATCGTACTGGACTGGATCGCGAAGTACGTCGTTGATGACGTGAGCTGCGGTAAGCACGTGGCGATCCGAAATCAGGACGCCCGATCCTCCTCCGTCGTACTTGCCATTCTTGAGGATCGATATCTTGCAAATCCACCGGAAGGGCACAGCGAAGGAATCGTCGACTTTTTTCGGCCGAGGCACGTCTCGCCATTCGCTCTCCGCGTGCACATTGCCAATGGGGTCTCGCTGCAACCATGGCGCAGACTCACCCGACAGATCCACGTGTTCCGAACTCGCCGGGGATTCGTGCGCCGAGACTTCGGGTGCCTCTGAACCCTCCTTATTCTCGAATTGGCCGACCGCTTCCCGAGCATCCTGCGGTATCTCGGAGGCCTGTGTCATTTCGGCTCCGCTCCCTAATTCGAAGACGTTTCCGGAAGGATCAATAGTGAGGCCAAGCGGAAGATGGATTGGACCGCGTTTGCCGGCTCTGAATCTGGGGTCGGTCGGATCGAGCGGCTTAAAAGGGATCACTCCTTCGCCCACCATTTTTGAGGGCGTGGCTTGCAGGCTCTGGTTGAATTTCGCGACAGCATCCCATCGGTCAACGAACTGGGCTATTCCCCACGTAGCAACTTTGCCGGGAGCGACGCCCAGATTGTGAGCCCAAAGTTGCTGACGAAAGTTCTTCACTGTCTCCGCGTCATCGAGCATTACGTTCAGTTCGGTATCGAAGAAGAAGCCCCGAAGGTTGCCATTCGCCGAGCCAACGGTTAAGGCTTCATCGTCGACGAGAAGGAGCTTGGAGTGGAGAATCCCGTTGGGATAGTTCAGAGTGTAGATTCGAAGGCGATCGGGGGTAAGTGGAGGTACTGAGAGTCGCTTGAAGAATTCGTGCCGCAGTGCAAACGCGTTCTGCGTAGCGTCCACCATTGCGCGTTGCTTGGCGAGTTCGACGCCTGCGGCCTTGGGATCGACGGTCTGGCGATCGTCCGTTCCAGTTCCCACCATGACGATGACGATCAATTCGGGCTGAGACTCCGCCTGCTTGACGATGGCATCGGCGAGCTTGGGCTCATTAAAATACTGGTTTTCCAGATATATGAAGCGAGTAGCCCGGCCAATCAAGCGGAAGTAGCCTCGCCAAATATCGTCCCGTCTGATGTCGAGATTGTCAGGTCCCACCGACACTGTGCGTATCATCTGCAAGGCTTGCTTGTTCAACTCGGCGGCCTTATCGGCTGCCGTGGCTTCCGCTTGCGACAGAGTTTCAAGCGGCTTCCATCCTTCCAACGGCTTGGCCGCAGATTGGGCCTTTTCGCGATTCCATCGTTCGACGAACTCTCGCTCAAGATCGTGCGCAATCATGCCCTCGAGCTTCGCTCCGATGTCGTGCCACACAAAGCCCAGCCCCCAGCGAGGTGTGGGGTGTCCTTGCGGTGCTCGATTGAAGGAAATGTCGAGACCGCCGCAGTATGCGACCGCGCTCTTCCCCTTTCTGGCGACCATGAATTTCTGGTGATGCACGCCAAACGTATGAGGATGGGAACTGACGATGTACTTGAAGTTGTCACGCATGTCTGCGGGCAGGGGAGTGATGATTGCATTGAGGGAATCCAGGTCGGTCATGAAGGGGCTGCCGACCGGATGTTGGGAGATGATGACCCGAATCTTAACGCCGTCTTTCGCTTTGGCTGCGAGCAGGTCGCCCCAAGTCCTGGTCTTGGATCCTGAGGGGTCGGCAGTCAGCAGCAAACCGGTGGGAACGAATTGCCAGTTGACGATGAAGAGGGAGTCTCCAGCGCCGAGTGATTCGACAGTTTCTTCCATGCGGTCAAAGTTCTTGAGTTCATTGCGGAAGCCGTCGAATTGTCCTGTGACTGGGTCGGTGTGCCCCGTGCCGTCGGAGTTTCGCCCGTTGACCATCAGCGTGATACGCCCCGTGGTGGGCGCGGCCACGAAATCCTCGTAGTTCGGGCTCGAGTGAGCAGGTAAGAAGACGCTCGGCTTGGTGGAAGGAGCCAGGATTCTGGCGGCAATGGTGCAGTAGAGATCCCACTCCGCGCGCAGCCTGACGAAATCGTGCTCGCCCTCGGCGATGAGTTTTCCAACTCCACTCACAACCCGATCCCGGTGTTGCATGAAAAAAATGAGATCGGCCAAGTCTTTCGGATTCCTGATGCCGGCGTTGATTGCTTCAGTTAGTGCGTCTCGCCACGCAGCGCTATTCGTCTTGGAAAACTGCGTTTGGGCCTTGAGGGGCAGGCGGTCGACTCGAAACTCACTTTCCTCGAGCGCCAGATCGAAGACATTGGAGGGAGCCTCGTTTTGGACGTTCGCTGGTGCTTCCGCTTCCTCGGCAAAGCTCTCGAGTGACGCAGAGTCCAGTTCGGGATGGCCTGGGCTCCGGTGATCCGAGGTCTCGGCCTCTGTTTCGGCCGCGCGGCTTAGGAGAAAGGGACTCGGCGACGCCGGAACGAGTCCCAGTGGAATCTCGCTCTCGAATTCAGGGTTCTCCACCAGAGTTTCCGTCCTTGGTGCCTCCTCGAATAGTCGGGCGTCATACTCTTCCCATTGTTCTGCATTGTCAATCATCGACGACAGCCTTTCTGCAGTGAAATGTACCTGTGACCTCCTCCTTCCGCTCAACCTCCTGAACTACTGTTTGCTGGCGGCATGGCCGTTCGGGCGCGCCGTGAGTTGAGGATGCGCACCCTGCTGCGGCGGATGCGACACATGTGACAGGCGAGGAGCAGGTGGCCGCGATAGCGGAGGCTTTGCGGTCTGCCCAGCCAGAGCAACTGGGCGCGATTTCAGGTCGCGACCCGTGGCCAGCGTGTACTGATCAATCACCGTCTCAGCATTCTCGGAGACGGGGCTAATCGGGAAGTACAGGGTCTCCGCACCGACGATATCGCTGAAGGTGTTGGTTTCGATCGACTGCATGAGAACAGAAAATGGAGCCGCAAGATCGAAGAATGGTTTCGCTTGCGGATGCGCGGTCATGTGAACACGCTCTGCAATTTTCTGCAGTCTCATCTCCGGGCTGGAAGCGCTGGCCTTGAGATCTACCACCGCGGGAGAGTCGTACATGACCGCGAGATGTAAGAACGACATCACGGCGACAGCACGGAACTCTTCGCGAGACAGATTGCCGTTAATCCGGCGGGTGGCCATCATGTCATACAATCGGCGCGCCAGCGTTGCAATCGCGGCTGGGTCGGTTTCATTCGCGCCGCTGGAGTTCTTTACGTTCATGATGCCTCGCCAGACCTCGCGAGCGAAGGCTTCGAAGGTTGGAATGAAATCGCGGTTAGCGGCTGCCGGTTTTTGATACGGATGCTTCACGGCGATCTCGGAAGCGTGCGAAAGATCGATGCCAAACATCCAGTAATAAGAGGTGAGCCGGTTGGCTACTTCATCGCGGCGCAGACGGCCAGTGGTCGTCCACAGCATGGAGGGCATCGAATCCCCAAAAATCAGGAACTCCAGATTTCGCCAGAACAACTGACTCTGCGGACTGGGAGTTTCGAGTTCCTCGCTGAACATGTAGGTTTCCAGCACCTTGCTGAAAATTTCAAAGATGCGAGTGTTCTCGATCACGTAAGCGTAGATCAAGTGATCCCAATTTGTTGCCGCTGTAGGCAGCGCGGGCGGTTTGGATCCCAGTCCGGGCTGCGAAAGCGGCGCCACAAAGCCGGCCGGCGACGGTATGGGCGTGGGAATCCCGCCCGACCACGTGTAGCCAGTCAGAAAATTCGTGTTGAGCAAGAAGCCCGCCAGGTCCGGAGACCACGGGACGAATGCGGAACTGGTTTGTGTTCCATCCGCATTGTTGCGATTCAACCACACCGTTTCGATCAGCGCCGATAGCTGCAACGGGTGATACGTAAACAAACTGTTGATATTGTCCGTGACTCCCGGACCTGCCACCAATTGACGAAACATTGATTTTCCCTTCCTTGTTACGTGTTTTCGTATTTTCTTTTCGTGGGGGGAAACGGACGGCTGTAGTTGGCCTCGTCCAAGACGTCTTCGGGGCCCCGCAGGCTGCGGTGCAGCCGGCCAAGGTTCTCGAGCTGTTTTTTCTGGCGCGCCGTCAATGGGCCGCCGATTCTTTCGAGCATGCCCCTTTCCGAACTAGCAATATCATCGACTGCTTTTACCAGTTCCTGCTCTGTGCTTTCATCTCGTTTCTTGTACTGATCGTTGGTCATAGTTCGTTTCCTTTTCGTTGTCACGGTGTCTACTCTCTCTTACGCCACCTTAGCTGTCATGGTGCCGAGTCGTATCATCCACTCCTCTTGCAGCTTCAGGATCTGCGGACCTTTCTCGGGTTCAGTTGCATAGCGCAGTCCGGTAAGTGCCGTCAGTCGTACGCATTCATTCCAAATCCAATGGCTCGAGATGAATGCAGAACCGCCAGCTTTGCGCTCGAGTTCGCGAAGAGTGGCCGGCGAGGATCGTTGCGGATCCACGAGATCCGCTAGGCCCATTCCGCGGAAACATCCCATTGGCGTGAGTAAGACGGTATCGACGATTTGAGGCAGAAGCGAGACAGTCGCTTTCACGATTGTTTCCGAAATCGCCGTAGCGATACGCATCGGATAAAACTCGGCCCATGCTTTGGCAAGCTCGTCCCACGGCCCCATACCGTAGAAGCGCCGGCACATTTCCACACCGAGGAGCACACGGACGTAGCTGATCGGGTGAGGATCTCCCGGCACGAACCGGAACACTTCTGCCCCTCGCCCAGCGACTACGTCTGAAAGGGCGACGACTGCTGCATATCCGCTGTACGCAAATGCAAAAGCATCCGCTGCGATTTCACTGGCCCAGCTGGCAATGGTATCGACCAACTCGCTGCCTGGACCCGACAGGCGGCTCCGAAACGACTTCACTAACGCATCATTCCAACCGGTCATACCGGCAAACTGGTGGCCGCACTCGTGGAACAGAGATGTTGTCC
Organism: uncultured Acidobacteriaceae bacterium; assembly: GCA_963722365.1. Taxonomy (GTDB): domain Bacteria; phylum Acidobacteriota; class Terriglobia; order Terriglobales; family Acidobacteriaceae; genus Sulfotelmatobacter. The sequence goes on along the minus strand of CAVRLM010000005.1, from coordinate 57,400 downwards.
GAAACCGGTTGTGATACGTGAGCCGAATGGCTGCGATTGGACTCAGTGATCCATCCCACAAGGTTGTCCCGATGCGCAAGATCGATGCGCCGATGCCCGTTGTGAAATAGGTCATGATCGGCGGCGCTTTGATCGCCAGAGGCTCCAGGGCGCCACGAACTGTGCGCTCGGCCATCACATCGCAGGCTCGAAGTTGTAGACCAACCTCGGGATTCGCCCGGGCGCGAACTGCGGCCACGTAGAAATCCACAAGCAATTCGGTTTGCAGGTAGCGTTTTCGAAGTGTCGCCACCTGGTCGGCGACGCGGTCGAGGTCGGCCCGAGTCCGCACGGCATTGAAAGTTGCTCTGGCCGCAGTTGCTTCGCGCTTGAGTTGTTCGCGCGCCTCTTTCAATCCGGCGCGCAAAGTCACACCCACATAGCGTTCCAAACTCGACCAGGCCTCAGCCGACGCACTCGCCTCAAAGTCGTCAAGGCGAGCCGCCGCTCCCTCCCAGTGATTCAACTGGCGTTGTACCTGGGAGCGAAGGCCGATGCCTACGCGGTCCGAAATCGCTATGGTTGGAGCGCTCATCGATTCAGTCCGCCACCCGCTTGATCGTGTATCCACTGTGTTGTGTTACATGGAAAGCCGGAGATCCCTTAGGCCATCCCCCCGAAAGCTCCGGCGGGATCCTTCCTTGTGAAAGTTGCCGCAGCACTTCCATTCCTGGCACACGCGTCATCGCGATGCGCAGGGTTACGCCATCGTGGTGAGAGGCACAGGCACGCTTAAATTCTTCAGCGTTATTTTGAAAATACTGTGCCAGCTGCGCCTTGGCCCATTCGCCAAGTTTTGCTCCCAAGTGATGGCCAGCGTGCTTAAGCCACTGTGGCGTCGTATGGTTCAGGTTCGGCTTGTCGCTGATGATGTGAATTCGCGTTGAGAGGTGCGGATGCAAAGCTGCGGTCTTCAACGAATCGACCGTTCGCCGCAAGATTGGCTTTAGCTGGGCAAGCGCCGCAACTACGTTGTTGATTTTGCCCAGGTCGGCAACAATCCGCTGGCACAGTGGTTCGCTCACGTAGAACCAGAGCCGAATCTCCCCGCCCAGCAGATTGATGAGCACCTCGGAGTGCACATGCCTCAAGTGGTGGTGACGGCGACCCTGCGGTGGATGAACGCGATAGAGTCGCTGGTTGACGTGAAGTTTCTCAGGATGCGAGAGGTATGCACCTGGAACCGGACGTCGCCCCAGCCCGGCATTTTGTCCCAGCAATGCGCCGGCCGCCTGCGGCGTTAGCGGGTGCAACTGAGATGCGGGGAAACCCTCTGCGCGCGCAATCGTGCTCGCGCGTGCTCCTGGAAGCGCTTGATACAGCGTGACGTGACCTTTGTAAGGCCGAGCATCATGGTGGCCGTATTGATCACGAAGGTGGTCGTGCAGGGTAGTGTGCCCGAAGGAGTCGATATTGCGAGCAACCCGCGATGGAATCTCGATAGGCAGAGTATCGCTGTACCTCGCGTATCGCTTGCGTCCCGACGTGGCCGGCAAACGCGTCCACATCCCGTGACGTTCGCCACTTTCGCGAATCTCGGGCTTGATCATGGAATTGGGGTAGTAGGATGCGGCCGCGTTTTCGAATGCTTCGTGCACGGCATCGCTGAGCAACATTTCGTTTTCCAGGACGTGCTCCGGCAGCTCGGCCACGGTGTTCACGGTTTCCTCAATCGTCGCAGCCAGTGCTTCAGCGGCCAGCATCCGTGGCTCGGCATGACCCGTTTCGAGTCCGAACAGCCGCAATCCGGCATCCGCGATCGCAGGCGACAAGAGGCCGGCTGCATCCGCACCAATCAGCGGCTTGACGAGTCCTGAAAGCAGGCCAGCAATGTACTTCACAATGGTCGGCCGCCCCAGCACCGTAATGGCGGTCTTTGCAGCCGGCCAGACTATCGCGGGAAGGAATTGCTCCATCAAGGGCTGAGTGCTTTCGCCCGGTTGCAATTGCGCCAGCTCCTTCACAAACTGCGCGCGCGCACTATCCAATTCGGCGAGAGCGCTCGAGCTCTCACCTTCTCCGTAACTGGAGACCATGTGATCCAGCTCTGCTTCGTCACTAGTGAGCAGCAATTGGGCGGCATGCACGTCAAACTCCGCTTCGAGATGCGCTGCATCCACCGCCGCCGGCAGTGCTTCCGGTTCCGTCTGTGCAAATGCTTCGTGGTCGTGTGTCTCTCCGATGGCCTGGAACAACTTCGTGGACAACTTCTGTGCAAGTGGCCGCAGAGTAGGCGGCAATTGCCCCAAGGCAAAACGCACAACGTGTTGCAAGAGAAATTTGCCCAGCGCCTTGAGCGGCTTAAGCAAGGCGCCGCCTGCAAGCTTTCCTACGGCGGCGAGCCCTTTGCCGGCAAGTTTTACCGCTCCTTCCACACCCTTCTTGGCGAGTTTTACAGCGCCGGAAACGAGCTTAGTTGCTTTGCGAAGTAACCCGCCCAGAAATTGTTCGGAAGCAGGAGAGATGGGTGCTCCGGTGGGCATGACTTCGGTCGCGATGCGATCCAGTTCTGCCTCATTCAAGGACTCCGCCTCGTATCCTTCGACGCGCTCGAAAAACCGGTCAAGCATTGCTTCCATCTGGGCGGCCAGAGGTTCGAAGTGCTGGTTCAGGAGATATTCAGCTTCCTGATCACGCATCTCATGATCTCCGTATTCCCCCGCGAGTTGGCCCGAATGTGCCTCCAGCGCCTCGTCAGCCAGTTGTTCCAGAGCTTCGCGGAAGAGAGTATCTTTCAACTCTGCAGTGATCTCGCTGAATTCGGCCACTTCGGGAGCTGCAGCCTCAGACTCTCCTGCCTCCGTCGCTTCACCTGGAAGAAATGGAGTGACGAATTCCCAATTGGCGGCAAGTGCTTCACCAATCGATGCCTCGTGAGGCTCTTCTTGCTCGTGCTGGTGGGAATCGAGAAATGGCGATTCGAAGAACGACTGCTCTGCGTACGCTTCCGATTCTGTTCCGCGTCCGTTCTGGACTGTTTGCATATGGCACCTTCTCCGTAGTTTTACCGGGCTCCGCTTCTCCGAGTGCTCGCTCAAATCGGCGGATAGCGAAGCAGTTGCCAGCTCTCGATCAGGTATCGCAGAAGCATGGCTACGCGACCGTTCGTTGCAGACTCCTGAAACGCCACAGCCGGGCGCTTCACTATCTTGCAATGGCACGATGCCATCTCGCATTGAGAGTGTCTGTGCGCAATCGCACAGACTTCGCCTACAAACTGCAACAAGGTGTCATGCAATGGTAGGAGTAGTTTCGAATGGCCCACCTGTTTCGAAACGCCGATAATTGCTCGAATCAATTGTTGTCGAGTCTACCCATGGAGGAATATGCGCGTCTTGTTCCGCATCTTCGCGTCGTACGGTTTGCGCTCGGCGAGGTCATCGGACAGGGCTCTGGTCCATGTGTTTTCGCGTACTTTCCGACGAGCAGTGTTGTCTCTTTGATTTGCGACATGGAGGATGGCGCTACCGTGGAAGTGGCGCTCACCGGAAACGACGGAGTGCTCGGCACCTCCTTATTTCTGGGAGGAACCGCCACGGCGAGTCGAGCAGTGGTCGGCATCGCGGGAGAGGCAATGATCATGGAGGGTCGAGTTCTCCGGGATCAATTCCGGCGTGGCGGGATTTTTCAGAGTGCCCTGCTCGGCTATGCGAGTACCCTGATCACCCAGATTTCCCTGACAGCCGCTTGCAATCGCAGACATACTCTCGAGAAACGCTTATGCCGCTGGTTGCTCTTGATTCATGACCGAATCGAATCTGACGAACTGGTCATGACCCAGGAGTTCATCGCCAACATCTTGGGAGGGCGGCGTGAGACGGTGACGGTAGCCGCTGGGCGCCTTCAAGACGCGGGGCTCATTCGTTACAGACGAGGTCGTTTGCAAATCATGGATCGAAAAGGACTTGAGGATGCGGTATGCGAGTGCTACAGGCCGATCGGGGTGAGAGCTAGCCGCCCGGTCGCATCGGAGGATGGCAGCTACTTCAATGCGTACGCGAAGCCGCGCGCAGAACTCGCGTAAGCAGAGCCCTTAACTGGTTGAAGTTATCTGGCATTGTGACGTGAACGTTTCCTTTCAGTTCCTCTTCTCCCCCTTCAGGAACCGTGTCGAGCGAGAAGATAACGATCGGCGTGAGTTCCGTTAAGCCGCCCCTCTGCCGAATTCGTCGTGCGGATGCGAATACATCTTCCGGCAATCCGTCAAGCGATATAAGAATCAGGTCTGGAGGATTGCGTTCGATTTTGTCCTGGGCTTCGTCCTCATCGGGCACTGCGTCAACCTGATAGCCGTCACTCTTTAACAATTCCTTGATTGAGTCGCGAGTTTCCTGCACATCCTCGACAATTAAAATTCTCGAGGTGTGCCCAGTGTTTCCATTCATATCCAGCGGGCATCCATTCCCAATGTCCCGGGAATAACCGATTCGAAGGAAAACTTCAGTGCGCCAGAGCACATTCGTCTGCAAATTGCTTCGAATTGCGAGCGGGAAGTCGAACAAAAAGCTGTCAGATCTGACAGTTCACGGGCTTAGGCAAGGGCGCAAGAATATTAGGGGAGGAGTCCCAATTCTCGCTCAAGGGGACCGCCGCAGACGTCCCGAAAGTGACTGGTGGCGGCCACGTGCGTAGGGCTAAAATGGCCAACAATGACCGCAGGTTTCCGTTTTGCCTAATCCGAAGGAGCAATATGCGTAGCATCATGATCGTCGCATTAGCGTGCGGAGCAAGTGTTCTAGCTCTGGCTCAAGCATCGTCGTCGCAGTGGCAAAAAGGTACGATCAGCGCTGTCACAAATCACCAGGCGGGATCGGGTGAAGTGTCCAGCAACAGCGTCCAGTATGACGTGACGGTTCAGGTCGCTAATACGAACTATGTCGTCCTTTATACGCCACCCAATGGGGCTAACACCGTGGAGTATTCGCGCGGTGTCGACGTGTTAGTTCAAGTCGGAACCGATGCATTGACGTTTAACAACAAGGTCTCGGGACGAACCACGGTGGTACCAATTTTGCACAAAGAAGTTTTGCCCACGTCGAGCGAACCCGACCTGTCCAGAGTGTCCGGTGAATACTACAGTCTCAAACTCCAACATCTTTCTGAAGCTTTGAACTTGAGCGAGGAGCAGCAGAGACAAATCAAGCCCATCCTGGAACAGGAAACCGCGACCGTAGGAGAATTTTGGGGCAGTCCGGTTATTTCTCGTAAAGATAGACTGAGCCGCTGGGAGAAAACCGTGCAGGCCTCCGACAAGAAACTGAAACCTTTCCTATCTGCGGATCAACTACAAAAGTTGCAGGATTTACGAAAGGAACAAAAAGAGAAATTGAAGAAAATGAGTGAACAAGAGAAGCAGAAAACAGCGGGATAAAGCATCAGGCTCGGAGCGCGCGTGCGAGGCCGAGCTTAGCCGCCATCTTCACCAGAATCGGCGAGCGAGTCGGCCTTCATCTTTTGCCTAACCTTGCGACGGGGCGCCTTCACGTGATCTCGCTGATGCCGAGTTCGCCCGCGACCTGGTTATTCAACAGACTGCCGGAGTCACCAAATCCATGACCTGCTTTTCTCGATGTGTCAGTGATGCGCAACAAACCCTGAGTGCACCTCCGCGGGCTTTTCGCCACGGCCCCTGGCTAGCTCCATTGGCCATGCTGCATTTATTTCCTTCGCACGTGATATGCCACGCGCTTCGGCTATTCACATGCTCACCAAAAGCTTGAATATCGTCGTCTGGCTGCTAGCAAGGTTGGATTGAATTTCGTTGTCGGATCCAACGGACCCAAAATCGGGGAATGCGTGGCGCAATTAAAAAGTGCGTAAGCAACGTAGCCTGAAGAGTTTGAGGTTGGTTGCGGGGGGTGGATTTGAACCACCGACCTTTGGGTTATGAGTCCAAAAATACTAGTGTTTTCAATAACTTACAAGACGCGGGTGGCCCTCGAAAAGCCTTGTAAATAGCGTTAGGGAATCCTTATTGGACAGTTAAAGGACAGTCGCATCCTGTCGATCATGACCTGTCAATATAGTTCTATTATGGAACTATATTGACAAAGTTCGGGCTGTCAAACCGTCCCTGCGCTCACGGGCTATCGCTTCGAGTCTGCTGCAGCGGTACACCCGGGTCATTCGCCGAAACTTTCCCAGCCCGTATCCAGGCCCAGCGCGTCAGCAACGAACCGGCCAGCGACGAGATCGCGGCCGCACGCCGCAGCGCTCGGCTTCGTCTTTTGTTGCCTAACGCGATCAGCCGCAAAGCCAGCGGGACGGGCCCCGATAATAATCCTGCGGCGCGCATGGCGCGTCCGCTAGTACCCGATCGCAACGGTTGGCTCGCGGGCATCGATCGCAACTCGATGGATGCTCCCATCGCAGTCTCGACCGCCGCGGCCCCTATTGCAATTCGATTCAACACCGGCGAGTCACTTCCCGCCAACTCCAGGGCTGATGCGGCCGACGCCATACCAGAGGCAGCGAAATGAACCGGCAGCATCGAAATGTGTTCGTTCCATACCGGAATTGCGGTCGCTCCAATCAGAACACCTGTGTATGTCGACAGAATCATTCCGGTAAGAGCAGAAGCAATCTGCGAAGCGTCGGTTAAGAACCGTATTGCGCCATGCGGCCAGCGTGTTTCGAGTTCGCCGAAAACCGCCGCTGCCGCCGCGCTGTTTGAAAACGCCACCAGCGTCCACGATCCTACCGACATGGGACTTTCAATCTTGAAAACGCGAAGCATATTCAGAAACCGGGACGGTACACCGAGGTCGGAGATCAAAAGAGCGGGCGAGATCAATCCGCCGATCGCCGCGATCCATCGGGAATTTCGAATCAGCTGTTGATCAGATGACGAGAAGTGCCCTACCGCCCCGATTACAGAAGCAGCGCCCGCCATACCGCCAACAAAAAAATAGATTGGAACTTCGACGGTCCATTGCGGCTGCTTCAGTGCGGGCGTTCCATAGTAGCCCGTGACAGCCGGCGGAGCGAGCGTGCCACCTTGGGCGCCATTTGTTGGTTGAGCTGTTCCGGACTCAACCGCCTCGCGGCGGATTTGCTGAAGTCTTTCTTCGCGGTTGGCCCGCTTGCTCTCCGCTGGATGGAAGGTCATCGGCCATCGCCTTTGCCAAACGCCAGCAACGTTCCCGCAAGCATCAAACCGGCCGCAATGCCTGCAGATATCCATCCCTTTCGCAAGTAAGTGGTAGGCACCTCCGGTTGGGGCGGCAGGCTGTAGTTGGCTGGGTCGCCTCGCACGATGAAAAATGCATGGATGCCTTCCACGCTCGTCTCCTGCGGGTCATATAAATGCAGATCGGTGAATCCGTCCGCCTGCAACTTGGCCATTCGGCGCTGTGCTGTGTCACGAAGTTCGTTGATCTCCCCGAACTTGATCGACTCTGTAGGACAAGCTGTTGCGCAGGCCGGTTGAAGCCCTTCTTTTTGCCGGTCGTAGCAGAATGTGCACTTGAAAGCCCGCCCATCGTCAGGATTGCGCTCCACCACTCCAAAGGGACAAGAGACCACGCAGTATGCGCAGCCGTTACACACATCCGGCTGAATGAATACGCCCCCAAACTCAGTCCGGACGATCGCGCCGGTCGGACAAGCTTCCAGACAGCCAGCTTCTTCACAGTGCTTACAAACGTCGGACGAAAATCCCCAGGAAAAATTATCGGGAGAATTTCCGCCCAGTCCGGGGACGATCCCGCCCTCGACAAACTTCACATGCCGCCAACTCGAATGCCCGAGCGATCCCGTATTGTCGTAAGAGAATCCCTTCCAGTCGAAGCCATCACTTGAAAGTTGATTCCACTCTTTGCACGCGACTTCGCAAGCCTTGCAGCCGATACAGAGGGTCGAGTCAGTAAGAAATGCGGTTACAGTCATGCGGAATGTGGCTCCTCTGTTTCAGCTGCAAGTTTCGCGTTGCTTCCCCTCATCGAGAACTCTAGAAAATCCAGCGCCTTCTCGCCCGCGGCGTGCCTGCCGGGAACGACATTGCAAGTGAGCGCCTTCGTTTCCATGATGCGCACATTCGGTTCTTCGGACAGCGCAATCAGGTCGTTCACGATATTGCCTTTGACAAGTCCCTTATAGCCCCAGTGATAAGGCAAGCCGACCTGATGGACAGTCCGCCCTTCAATCTGGAGCGGAGCCATTCGACTCGTCACCATCGCGCGAGCGTGAATCAGCCCGCGCGGTGTCACTACGGTCGCAAACGAACCGTGCTCAATCTTTAACTCCTCAGCCAGTTCCCGTGAAATCTCGCAAAAGAGTTCCGGCTGCAGTTCCGCAAGATGCGAAACGTAGCGACTCATCCCGCCGGCAGTGTGGTGTTCGGTGAGCCGATAGGTCGAAAGCACATAAGGAAAGCGCGAGTCTGGGGAGTCGGCGTATTGATTGTCCGGCCGATCCATCGAATTCGCCGCTGGGTTCGTATTTCTTTTTGGATACAGTTCGTTCCCGACAGGCGATTCGAGCGGCTCATAGTGCGCTGGCAGTGGCCCATCCTTTAAACCCGTCGGCACGAACAACCGTCCCAGTCCCTCGGGATGCATAATGAACGGTTTGTCCCCATCCAGCGCGTCGTCTCCTCTGCTCTCATCACTCGCCGGATGGTAATCGGGGGCCTTGGTCGCGGTGAAATCTGGGACGTCATTGCCTACCCATTTCTTTTTCCCAGCATCCCACCAAACCAGTTTTTTTCGTTCGCTCCACGGAGAACCATCGGGTTTAGCTGACGCTCTGTTGTAAAGAATTCTCCGGTCACTCGGCCAGGCAAAGCCCCAACCGTGTCCGTAAAAATCCTTCGGCTCACGCTTGCGTGCAAGATTCTCATTCGGCTTCGGAAATATGCCGGAATAAATCCAGCAGCCGCAAGCGGTCGAGCCGTCGGCCTTCAAGTCTTGGAACCCGGAAACCAGTTTGTAATCCGCAATTGTCCAGCCATTGATCTCCTGCAACACCTCTTCAACCTTTGGTTCGCCCATCGCTCCTTGCAGGGTATAGTCCCAAGTCAGAGCATTGAGGCCGGCATTCTTGCTGGAGAGATCCCTTCGCGCTTTTTCTTTCAACCGACGGCCAAGATGCACCATGAACCACGCTTCACTGCGCGCATCGCCTGGCGGTTCAACCGCCTTTTCATGAAACTGGTTCAGCCGCTGCGTATTGGTGAAGCATCCTTCTTTCTCCGCATGACCCGCTGCCGGAAAAAGAAAAACCTCGGTATCGATTGTTTCCGGAGTCATTTCACCGCGCTCGACCTCAGGGGAGTCCAGCCAGAAGCTTGCCGTCTCCGTCTCGACCATGTCGCGGACGACCAGCCATTTCAACTTCGCCAGCGCCTTTCGCTCCATGCGCGAGTTAGGCGCGCCCACCGCTGGATTTTGCCCCATCACGAACAGGCCATCGATTTTTCCGTCCGCCATTTCAACCCAATATCCGAGATGCGAATGATCGCCAGTTACGCGCGGCAGCCAGTTGAAGCCAAAATCATTTTCTTTCGTCGCGTGTTCTCCGTAATACGACTTCAGAAGGCTGACAATGTATTTATCGAAATTGTGCCACCATCCTGCGTTGGGAGTGTGAATCTCAATAAACTTCTCCAGCGACCTGGAATCCGCCTCAAAAAAAGGCATCGGCAGATATCCAGGCAAGATGTCATAAAGCGTTGGAATATCGGTCGACCCTTGGATCGATGCATGCCCGCGCAAAGCCAAGATGCCGCCACCCGGCCTGCCGATATTTCCCAGCAGTAATTGGAGAATCGCCGCTGAACGGATGACCTGGACTCCGTCCGAATGCTGCGTCCATCCCACCGCGTAGCAAATCGCCGCCGTTTTCTCGAGCCCTGACGCCGCGCAGAATGTCTCCGCAATCTTTAGAAAAACATCCCTGGGAATCCCGCAGGCCTCCTGTACCATCTCTGCGGTGTAGCGGGAAAAATGGCGCTTCAATACCTGGTACACACAGCGAGGATTCTGCAGCGTCAGATCCTGCTCGTAAACATTCGCCTGGATTTTCTCTCCGCCCCGATCCTGCGCATGTCCTCCGCTCGCCCCGTGTTCCGCTGCATCCTTCTTAAGCGGAGAGCCTTTGTAAGCCCACGAGTCGGTTTTGTAGGACTTCTTCTCTTCGTCCCAGCCCGAGAACAGTCCATCCAGGTCTTCGGTGTCCTGAAAGTCATCCCGCAAAATAATCGACGCGTTGGTATAGTTGACGACGTATTCGCGGAAATCTTTCTCATTTTCGAGTACATAATGGATGAGCGCGCCCAGCAGGACAATGTCTGTGCCCGCGCGCAGCGGAACCCAGAGGTCGGCCATAGCCGAAGTGCGAGTGAAGCGCGGGTCCACATGAATCAGCTTCGCGCCTTTCTCTCGCGCCTCCATCACCCATTGAAATCCGACCGGATGATTCTCGGCCATCGACGATCCCATAATGAGAATCGCGTCCGCATTCGACAGATCCTGTTGTGAGGTCGTGGCGCCGCCGCGCCCGAACGATGTGCCCAGACCGGGCACGGTCGAGCTATGTCATATCCTGGCCTGGTTGCTTATGCAAACCATTCCCAGCCCGGCTGCAAATAGCTTCTTGATCAGATAATTTTCTTCGTTATCGAGTGTAGCTCCGCCCAGGTGGGCGATTGCCGTGGTCTGCATTAGCGGTTGGCCGTCGCGTGTCTCCTCGAAGCTGTTTTCCCGCGACTCCCACACCCGGTCCGCCACCATGTCCATTGCGGTTTCGAGCTTAAGAGCCTCCCACTCCTTCGAACGCGACTTTCGGTACAGGACTTTCGTCAGCCGGTTCGGGTGCGTCAGTAGTTCGAAACTCGCAGAGCCTTTCGGACACAAATGTCCGCGCGAAATCGGCGACGCCGGATCGCCTTCAATCGAAACCAGCTTTCCGTCTTTGTGATGAACTAACTGCCCGCAACCCACAGCGCAATACGGACAAATCGACCGCGCAACTTTTGTCCCGTGGATACGAGCCTTTAAATTTCGCGTATTCTCACTCATGGCTTCGACGCCAGTTCCATCGCTACGGTTTAGGATCTGTTGCACGAGTGGCCACTTCTCGAAGAAACCTTTCAATGGAAAGCTCCAATTCTTCAACTTAAGATCATGCGTTCTTGACCATGGACAGGTTTATAAAGAACACAGGCACCCTGCGGCAAAACGGATAGAGAGGGTGCCTGTATTTTCACGCGGCTGCTTGCATGTTTACCGTTCCGGCGATCTCTGTTAAAAGTTCGTCGGCTTTTTCTTCTTCTGCCTGGATGCTTTCGAGAATGGAAGCATCCGACGATCGACCTATAATTTCGGCCCAGCGTCGCAAAGTGCCATAGACGGCAATCTCGTGATGCTCGACCTGCTGTGCCGCTCCAATGAGAGCGATGTCGCGCACAGACGGGTCCGTCACATCCTTAATAGTGTCCGACGCTTCCGTAGTGAGGCCGTCGATGACTTTGCAGGTCTCCGTAGAATCGTCTCCCTCGTTGCTTCGCAGGAGGCCTTGAACCTTACTGACATGACCCTTTGTCTCCTCCAGGTGGTTGCTGAAAGCCCGAGCCAGTTCCGGATCGCTGGAGTTTTCGATTAGGTCGGGTAAGGCTTTCGTGATTTTCTGTTCCATGTCGAGAGCCTTTTTCAGACTGCTTATGTAGAGCGTTCGCAAATCTTCAATATGCGCTGAAAACAACTTCATGGTGATTCCTTTCGGGTGGACTGATGTCGCATTGGAGTGAGGGCTGGACAGCAAGAGCAGTTGCGCCTCCAGCTAAGTGTGTGTTCGATGTAACGCGGAAAGGAAGGGTTGCGCTCCAATCATCAAGTAGCAGTCGATATGCGCGGGAGGTCACATTAAAGCGGGAGTTGTTGCACAGTTGGGAAGTGGTGCTGTTCGCGTCCTACTTTGCCATCGTATTTGGTCGTCATTTTGAATAATTCCAAATGGCCATCTGCGGCGGCCAGCCGGCACTGATCGCGCAGGCTCTCCATTTGGGAAGGAGCAAGAGGCTGAAAGTTTACCGCGACGCGAGCGCCGAGATCTGCGCATCGGTTCGTCCAAATTTTCGAAGAGGGATTGGCGCGCCGGAGGACTGAGGCATAAGCTAGCGTTTTCTTGTTCAGACGAATCAGTCCGAATTCGATGCCGACCACAGTCTTACGGTTGGCGAATTTTGGAAAACTAAAGATCTGCGGTCATTTTTTATTCAGCCCGAGTCTTTGCCAGTGCGGCTACTTGTTTCAAGTCATCGACAAATTCGCGCATCTGCCGCCGGCGTGATTCGGCGTCGGGAGCTCGCAAGATAGATGATGGATGGACCGTTGCGATCGCGTATGGTGCCAGATCCGACTCAACTAGCTTCCCGTGTTGCCGTGTGACGCTAAATTCCTTTCCCAACAAGGATTGAGCAGCGGTTGCGCCCAGGCACACCAAAACCCGTGGCGTTACACTGATAAGCTCCGCAGTAAGCCAAGCTCGACATGCTTGAATCTCGGAAGAGCGTGGCTTTTTGTGGATGCGCCGCTTACCGCGCTCGGATGGTGTCCACTTGAAATGCTTTACAACATTCGTCACGTAAACTTGGGTGCGATCAATACCTGCGTCGGCCAGCGCCTCATCCAGAAGCTTCCCCGCCGGTCCGACGAAAGGCTTTCCCGCGCGGTCTTCCTGGTCTCCGGGCTGTTCGCCCACGAGCATGATGGTGGCTTTCGAATCGCCCTCTCCGAACACTGTCTGCGTCGCGTTCTTCCAAAGATCGCATGCTTTGCAGCTGCTCGCTTGCCGTCGTAAGTCTTTAATCGTGGCCTTGCGTGGCGCCAGAGGGGTGGCGGGTTCGCCAGCGCGACTTAGAAGGAAGCTTTCCTTGGTCAGACGTTTCATGGCTTTCGCTTAAAAAGTAACCGAATGTATGCCCCATGTCGCCAGAGAGCCACCACCGTAGTCTCCGCAATATCTAAAGCCGCATGCTGTCTTCTTGCGCCACTTCTATTCACCATCGATGCCCAGGTCTTCAATATGCAGCGACATCTCTGATGGATCGGCGTAGACGCGAAATGCCCCGGCTTCTTCCAACTCTCCTTTGCTGTAGCCTCCCGACAACAGCCCCACGCCAACCGCTCTCCGGCGTCCGGCGGCAAGCATGTCCCAAGGGCTGTCGCCAACCACAATACAGTTTTCGATCGGTACGCCCAGACGTTTCGCAGCGAGAATGAATACATCGGGAGAGGGTTTGGCTTTTATCACATCGTCGCCGGTGATCACTACGGTGTGTGGAGAGATCTTCAAGTCTCTCAACAGGCGCGTCGTCTGTTTTCGATTCCCTGTAGTGGCAATCGCCCAGCGGATACTAGATTTGCTCAGGTGTCGAAGCAATTCTCGCGCGCCAGGGACCAACCGAATGTCGCTCACCACTTTGCTGAAGGCGGCATCGTGTTTTTCTTCAAGCGACCCAATGTTAACCGTTCTCCGATGGACCTCAGGTTCTCGAAGTAACTGCGGCACCATGGATTTGCCGTTCATGCCGATGCGCCGATGAATCTTCCAGTTTGGTACAACGATGTTTACACTCCGCAATGCAGCAGCCCATGCAAGAACGTGCTCATAGACGGAGTCAATGAGCGTGCCGTCGAGGTCGAACAACATTGCGGAATTATCAAATCGCTCAGCCTTCATCGAATTGCGTCCGAATTGTCTGACCAAGATCTTTCGATCTCGAAGTTTGCGCTACAGAATGCCAGCAGACACCTGACCGTTCTTTGGACGAGAATTGTGTGGATTGCGGCTGACAGAAAGGCTAGAAAAGCGACAATTGTCGAGTCACACGCCTTGATCTTGCCGGTCGGGAGCCAGCGGTCGCTCCGTTCAACGAATCTGAGATCTGGCGTTCGCGAGCGACTGTTTCACTGAAATCGGCGCTCGGGGCCTTCGAATGTTCTACGGCCCGCACGAAACGATCAAGCCGCCGAAGTCCATCGATTTTGTCCGTATTGCCGACTTTGGCTGCTTCCAACGAGCGTCTTATTACTTCTATGGTTTCGTCGTAAGTTTTAAGAGGAACCGGGAACGGGTGGCCATCTTTACCGCCAAGCGCGAAAGAAAAACGCGCCGGATCAGAAAAACGCGTTGGTGTTCCGTGGACTACCTCGGCAACTAAGGCCAGCGATTGAAGAGTTCTCGGACCAAGCTTCTCTAACAGCAGCAATGATGCGAAATCCCGAAATTCACGTTCGTACGCTACAGCGAGAACCGCGCCCAGGCGTTTCAGGTCTACATTGGACGCTCGCACATTATGATGCATTGGCATTGTCAAGTTCCGAATATTAGTTAAGGTCGCTTCCGGGGGGGCCTGCACGACCTCCAACAGAGCTTGCTGGGCCGGCTCTGCGGCAGCCGCAACCAGATTCATAATTGTGCCCTGATTCTTACCGACAACACCCGTATGCGGGTCATTAGTAAAGTTTCTAGCCGACGGAGAATGCCAATGATAACGACGCGCCATTCCGCTGTCGCCATTCATTCCTTGCTGAACGATCGTCCATTCGCCACTTGCGGCGACGATGAATCCGTGAAGATAAAGTTGGAAGCCGTCGGCGATTGCGTTGTTGTCGACGCGCGCCGCAAGACGGCTTGAGCGCACCAGTGAGTCTCCGTTCAAACCAATTCCGTCTGCATAGTGCAATAGCTCAGCTGGCGTCTGTCGTGAGTGGCGGCCTCGACCGCCGCAAACATAGATTCCGAGCTCGTGAGATCGAGGATTCAACCCTCTCTTGAGCGCTCCCAAAACTGAGGTGGTAATACCTGACGAATGCCAGTCCATTCCCATAACCGAGCCGAGCGCCTGAAACCAGAACGGATCGGCGAGACGGGAAAGGAGCGTTGAAACGCCATAATGATGAACAACGTTCTCAGCGATTGCGGTGCCAAGCAGAGTCATCCGGTCCGCGAGCCATTTGGGAACACTCCCGCCATGCAGCGGAAGGTCGGCGATCCCGGATCGTTGCATGTGCAAATTGTACCGTGGGCACGTTCTTGCCGGCGCAACTAGCCGGCCTGATTCTCCTAAACGCAAAAAGTCAATCGCTGTTGTGAATCAGATCCTCCGGATCTCTGGTCGAGCTAGAAGCGAATCAGCGATTGCCAAATGCGCAACCGTCCGCTGCCTCGCGGATCCACCCGGCCTTTGGGTTATCATCCTGTTCCGATTTAGAAGTCCTTATTGGACAGCCATCGGACAGTCGACGCGCAGATCCGTTTTCGGAGCAACTTGCCCAATCAATGAAACGTCCGTGGGCAACAATGATCCCAACCAGTTGTCTACTCCCCGTGCTGTGCGCGCCAAATGGTTGGTCATTGATCGACACGCGCGATACATGCGTTGTCTGCGAGAGTCACTTAGGGAGCAATAACGAATCCTAAGGATCGTTAGGTTATGAGTCCAAAATTACTATTGTTTTCAACGACTTTACAAGACGCGGGTGGCCCTCGAAAAGCCTTGTAAGTAGGGGTAAGGAATCGTTATTGGACAGTTAAAGGACAGTCGCCGTACAGCTCTGCTAATACCCTTTTGGAAGCGAGAATTATCGCAATTATTACCGCCGTGAATGGGCGCGGATTTAGGTTGATTTGCAGTTTCAAGTATCCGTGCTCGCGCGCCTAACAGGTCAAGAGGCATGGTAGCCAACTCATCGACCACGGGAAGGACCAATCCCGCGTTTGCGGAGTTGCCACACAAATACCGAAACCACCGCCCAAGCCACGGTAGCAGCACCAAGCACGGCCCCGGCTGAATGCGCCGGTAAGAACTGCCAGATGATGACGGCGAACACAAGAAGCCCAAGGCTCCCCATTGCCGAGCCGGCAGCATCTACGCTGGCGGCCTGCCTTCCTCTGACCGTTCCGCTCATATCCTTTTTTTCTTTCTGCTGCTTTTCGTGCTTTTCAATAACGTCGCACTCGCAGGGAAAATTGCGGGGAAAGCGAGCAGAATCCCTGCTATCACCGGCCCGTAGTGCTGCGCCACGAGACCGGCGATAGCGGTGACGATGCCGCCGAAGAGAAAACGCACTGCGTACTGGCTCCACTTCGAGTCCCGGAGCGCAGAACCATCTACTCTTATAGGTATTCTCATTTCAACGCCACACTCCAGAGACCGAAGGCGACTGCAAACCACAAAGGCATGGCGCCGAGTGTCACCCAAAGTGCCCTGAACGGATATCGCATCAGAATCCAACTGACCACTGAGGCGAAAATAAAGAATGCAATCGCTCCTGCAATCATCGAACGCGCCTCAACCGCAGTGTAGGACGCTCCTTTAGTCGCCACTGTCAGGCCCAGCGTCGCAAGCGCCACGGAGGGAGCCGCTCCGAACAGTCCGGCAAAGCTCTTGGGCTTCAGCACGTCCCCGATCAGCGCGAAGACCGACACCATCGCTCCGCCAACGAGGAAACGGATGAGTATCTGGATCATCGCATTCCCGATTTCACCAGCTTTAGAGCCTGTCCAGGCCCTTTGATTCCGAGCACTTTGTATTGTTCGCCCGAAAGGCTGTGGTAATTCACGAAGAACTCTTCGAGTTCACGACAGAACTCTTTGCCCAGGTCATCAATTGTTTTTATGTCAGCCCAGCTATGGGCATCCTGCTCAACGGCGACAATTCTGTCGTTGCGTATCTTTTTCTTCTTTTTCTTATCCCCTTGCTCGCCCTGAATGACGCCAATGAGGCGACAACTCAGCGCGCATCCGGCGAAGGCGGGTTCATCCATTAACACCAGTACATCCACGGGATCTCCGTCATCGGCTTTGGTCGAGGGAACAAATCCGAAGTCATAGGGAAAGGTCATTCCTGCAGGCAGAACTTTCTTTAGTTCGAAAATGCGCTCGTCATCGTTGAAGGCAAACTTGTTTCGGCTCCCCTTCGGGGTCTCGATGACGACCCGGAGCAGGCCCTTGTCAACGCTGAACGGATTTAACCCAATCGGATTTGCTAATGCTTGTTTCCTGCTGACCCTCTTGCTCATCAATTTCTCCTTAAGCCAACCGAACCAGATGCCGGGGACTGGGATAAGGTTTGCTTTTGAAAACCAACCTCCCCCCGCAACACAGCATCGAAACGCGACTTACATCCGATATTTGCACCACGAAAACCGGAACAGGACACCACCATGGAAGCGCCTCCTCGACATACCTCGGGCGATCAGGCTCAACTGCCAGGCCGACGAATCTGGCTCAAATCGGCAGCGGCAACGCTGGCGTCAGCATATGCCCTTCCTTCGTTCGTCACAGCGGCATCGAGCCAGAACTCTGGCCGGCCTGAAAAGGCCATCGAGAGCAAGATGGTCGGCTTCATGCTGGCCCACGAGCAGTTCACAGTGCCGCAGGTGATTGATATCGGCGTTTCTGCAGAGCAGGCCGGCTTCGATCTTCTGGCGACCAGCGACCACTTTCAGCCTTGGCAGGCAAATGAAGGCCACAGCGGTGAAGCGTGGACTACGCTGGGTGCTCTGTCCCAACGCACGCAGCGAGTGTGGATGGGAACGACCGTTACCTGCCCTACATTCCGATATAACCCCGCCGTGGTTGCGGAGGCTTTTGCAACTCTGGATTCCCTCGCGCCAGGCAGGATTTTTCTAGGGATCGGATCCGGAGAAGCGCTGAATGAACAGGCGGCAACCGGTTCGTGGCCAAAATGGCCCGAGCGATCCGAACGACTTATCGAAGCCACTGAAATCATTCGGCAGATGTGGACGGGCAAACAAATCGCTCACCAGGGGAAGTATTACAACGTGAATGCAAAACTCTACGACCGGCCGGAGAAAACGATTCCCCTGCTAATGGCGGCCAACGGCCCGAAGGCGATGCGTCGTGCCGGGCAATATGCCGATGGCCTCGTCACCGACCCGAAGACGTGGAAAGAGCACAAAGCAGAGTTTGAGATGGGAGCCAAGTCCGCCGGCAAGGATGCCAGCCGGATGCCCGTTCTCGTCGAACAGTATGTGGTGGTTGGCGAAAAGAAAGACGCAGAGGCGGCCGCGGAGTTATGGCGCTTCGGGCCCAAGGCCTTCAAGTCGTACTACAACGTCCGTGATCCGGAGGAAATCCAGCGCAGGGCAGACGCTGAGATACCGCTGGAGAAAGTTTATGGAGACTGGCCGGTCGGCACGGACCCGGAAGCTCACATCAAAACGATCACGGATCTTTTCAGCAGCGGAGCCACCATCGTGAACATTCATTCAGGCCAAGCGGATCAGAAACGAGTCATTGATTTTTACGGCAAGGAAGTCCTGCCCCGAATCAAGCGGATTTCAGAATCGCGTACCTAGCGCAAGATCCGGCAACGGCGAGGTGCGTGAGCGGCATCGTAGGTTTCCCAGATCGAACACGAGGAGATGAAAATGGCTGCCAAAAAGAAGAGCACTTCCCGAAAATCAGGACGCCGCAAATACGGCAAGGCTGCCGGCAAATCGGTGGAGCGCGCGGTGCACCGCGAGAAAAAGGGATCGCTTCGATCAGGCAAAGGTGGCAAAGGCGGGGCGGTCAAGAGTCGCAAGCAAGCGATCGCCATCGGACTTTCCGAAGCGCGCAAAAAGGGAGCTAAGGTTCCAAAGAAGAAGGGCTCGTAAGCCGAGTGCCTCGTTTCGCACGGTCATCATATTTTCTCCAGGAGAACAAGTTATGAAAGCAATTAGCTATCAAGGCCCGCGCAAGATGTCGGTATCAAGTCATTCCAAACCCAAAATCAAGAAACCAACCGACGCTTTGCTGCGAGTCACAACGACCGGTATTTGCGGCAGCGATCTGCATATGTACGATGGCCGAACTCCGTTGGACAAAGGTACTGTCGTCGGCCACGAGATAATGGGGGTAATCGAAGAAGTTGGCGAGGCCGTCGAGAGCATCAAGCCGGGCGATCGCGTGGTGCTGCCCTTCAATATCGCCTGCGGTTTTTGCTTTAACTGCCATCGCGGCCACACGGAAGCCTGCCTGACTATGAACCCCGAGGAACCGCATGCCGCCTATGGTTATGCAGGAATGGGCCCGTATCAGGGAGGGCAGGCGGAATTTGTGTTGGTGCCGCACGCCGATTTCAACTGTCTGAAGCTGCCTGGACGGCCAGGTGATCAGTGGGAAGATGACTTCCTTCTTCTGTCGGATGTGTTTCCCACCGCTTTTCATGCCACCGAACTTGCATGCGTAAGCGCCGGAAAAACGGTTGCCGTCTTCGGAGCCGGTCCGGTGGGCCTGCTCTCCGCCTACTGCTCGCTGCTCAAAGGCGCATCCGAAGTCTACCTTGTCGATAGCATTCCTGAACGCCTTGAAAAAGGACGCGAATTGGGAGCGATTCCGGTTGATTTCAGCCACGGCGATCCGGTAGAGCAGATCTTCAAGTTGCGCAAACAAAATCAGGGAATACAGGAAGGGCTGCGCCCAGGGGAAGAGAAAATGAAGGGCGTGGATTGCGCGATCGACGCGGTCGGTTATCAGGCGCGAAACGACGCGGACCCTAAAAAGGAAAAACCGATGCAGGTCCTGGAGAACTGTTTGAAAGTGGTGAATCCCACGGGCAGCATCGGCATGATTGGCGTGTATATGTCGCCTGACCCCGGCGCGAAGGGCGACGCTAAACAAGGAATCTTTCCTTTCCCGGTGGCCGAGTTTTTTGACAAGGGCATAAGCATGGGAAGTGGCCAGGCGCCAGTGAAGAAATATAACGAATACCTTCGCGATCTTATTGTGAATGGGCGCGCAAAGCCGGGCCAGATTGTAAGCCATCACATCGACATCGATGACGCTCCCGATGCCTATGACAAATTTGATCAGCGAATTGAGGGTTATACGAAAGTGCTGATTCGGTTCCCTCAAAAAAAGGCAGCATAGACAGTACTCTTGTCTTATCCGTTAGAAATCAGCGTCGAATCCCAAGCAGTGGTTCCGTAGGGATTCGACGTTTTTTTGTTTCAGAGTGCTCGTATTCGTAAGGGCAATAGCAGGGCATGGGCGGTACCAATGGCTCGAAAGGTTCAACGCGGACGCGGGACACGCAGCGTAATTCCGGAAATCGCTCCGGCGGGCGGGACGGCTTCTCTGGATGCCGCGCGGCTCTCTGCTCTTAGCAACCTCAAGCGATTTCTCAGGGTACTAGGGCCAGGCCTCATCACCGGCGCTTCCGACGATGACCCCTCCGGTATTGGCACGTATGCCATAGCGGGTGCTTCGTTCGGCTTCAATACACTATGGATGGCGCTCGTAACTTTTCCGATGATGGCCTCCGTGCAGTATATGTGCGCCAAGATTGGAATGGTTTCGGGTCGCGGTCTCGCCGGAGTGCTGAAGACCCATTACCCCAGGAATCTCGTCTATGTCACCGTGTTTGCCCTGGTAATCGCAAATTCCATCAACGCCGGAGCGGATATCGGCGCTATCGCGGCCGGAATAAACCTGCTCGTCCCGATTCCCATCTGGTCTCTGATCATACCCATCGCCCTGTCGGTGATAGCGCTCCAGATCTGGGGTTCGTACCGCCTGATCGCCAATATCTTCAAGTGGCTCACGCTGGCCCTTCTGGCCTATGTCTTTTCCGCCTTCTTCTCGAAGCCGGATTTCGCGGAAGTCATGCGCGGAACCTTCGTTCCGAATTTTCCGTGGAACCGCACCTTCCTCGCGCTAACCGTCGGAATCTTGGGAACGACGATTTCTCCTTATATGTTCTTCTGGCAATCGAGCCAGGAGGTCGAAGAAGAAATTGCGGCGGGCCGCAAGACGCTGCAACAGCGCAAAGGATCTACGGACGCCGAGCTTCAATATGCCGCGCTGGATGTGAACTTGGGAATGCTCCTGTCGAATATCGTCATGTACTTCATCATCCTTTCCACCGCTGCAACCTTGTTTAAAGCTGGCAAGACCAACATTCAAAGCGCGACCGATGCCGCGGAAGCATTGCGACCTCTTGCGGGACGTGCCGCCGAAGCGCTCCTTGCAATCGGACTGATCGGCAGCGGATTTCTCGCAGTTCCTATTCTCACGGGCTCAAGTGCCTACGCTGTCGCCGAGGCGTTCGGATGGAAGCATGGTTTTGATAAGCATCCCAACCGGGCCAAGGAATTCTATGGTCTGATCACCATCTCGACATTGGTCGGGATGCTGATCAATTTCGCAGGAATTAATCCCGTCAGGGCATTGTTCTGGACCGCCGTCATCAACGGTTTTCTCGCGCCTCCCCTACTCATCCTTATTCTCAAGATTTCAAATGATCCCAAGATTATGGGCAAGCGAGTGAATGGAAGAATACTGAATATTGCCGGTTGGATAACCTTCACCGCTATGGCAGGGGCTGCCGTCGCGCTCATTGTTACGTGGGGGCAGTAGAATCCGCATCGAGATCAGCTAGAACTTAAGAGGCTAGCCGGCCCGAATCGCGATCACGCTGACCTGCCGCCCATTCCATCAGCTTTGCGCGACTCATGAAATTCAGAATCCGGTCGGGATTGATCTTCGCTTTCAATGCAGCGGCAAGCCCGAACTCGATAAATTCCAGTTGCGATGGACCATGGGAGTCAGTGCCGATAGAAATCCGGCAGCCTGCTTTACCGGCGAGACGGATCAGATCGATGCTCATGTCCTGACGATCCGGATAAGAGTCGATCTCGACTGCCTTGTCCAATTCCGCAGCGACCGCGAATACCCGCGACCAATCGGCACTCAGTCCCAGCCGGAAGTTATAAATGCGTCCGCGCGGGTGTCCGAGTATCTGTATCGCGGGATTACGCAGTGCCGCTACATAACGGTCGGTCTGATCATCTTTCTTGCGCAGGGAGGAATGAAAGCAGCCCA
This sequence comes from uncultured Acidobacteriaceae bacterium, assembly GCA_963722365.1. Classification (GTDB taxonomy): domain Bacteria; phylum Acidobacteriota; class Terriglobia; order Terriglobales; family Acidobacteriaceae; genus Sulfotelmatobacter. The sequence goes on along the minus strand of CAVRLM010000005.1, from coordinate 35,527 downwards.
GAACGATATCGAGCTCACCTAGCGATGAAACCTCCATATCGACCTGCCCAGCGGGATTCAGGTTCACTTCTATCGAGCGCAGCACGCGCAGCGTCTTGCCTGCAGCGCCAAGAGACTCATTGACGGCAGCAATTTCTTCCGCCTGTTGCCGCAGCTGCTCCTCATTGATGCCTCCCGCTATCTTCAACCCTTTTGAATGGTCGGTGATGGCGATGTATTCATATCCGCGAGCATCTGCCGCTTCCGCCATCTCCTGAACCGAGGCGGAGCCGTCACTCCACTCCGTATGCATTTGCAGATCTCCTCTGGCGCGGGATGCCCAGGACGGCTGCTTTTCAAGGATCGCTCCGCGCCTGTGTTCTCGTCAGGAAATTCTCGCGTATATCGGGAGGAGAAGCTACGAGCCGGCGAGGATTCAATCCACTTACCGATGGCTCTTTCGAGGTAAGGTCCGACGCCCGGCAATTCCGTCAGCGACCGGCCCGCCTGATACAGCGACGACGCCTCTTCCGGCCACAGCAAGGCCCTCCGGGAGCGCGACGATACGCCTTGCTCAATGGCGGCTTGGCATCGTCGCCCGCATTCGCCAACAATTCAGAGAGCTGGAAATTGGTTAACGGGTCGTCGGGCAACGGTGCTCTCCTGATTCTAGTTGTGGAAGTACGGCTTCTTCAGAAGGAGAGCCTCGATCCCTTCCACGACGCATTTGATATCTTCCTTGCCGCAGACCCCGCGAATTCCGGCCTTTCGCGCCTCTTTGGCAAGCTGGGGAGACGCGTGCATGGACACCATCAGGATGGGCGTGTCCGGGGAGCGCACTATTATTTGTCTGGCGGCTTCCAGTCCGTCCATCACGGGCATCTGAAAATCGAGTACGACGACATCGAATTTCTCGTAACTGAACTTCGTGACAGCTTCCTGACCATTTGAGGCCTCATCACACACTTTCCAGTGGTCCCGGCCCTCCAGCAACGTCCGCAGGCTGCGTCGCATCGGCTCGCTGTCATCAACAACCAAGATGCGGGTTTCTTGCTGTCGGGCTTCAATGGCTTGCACATCATCCTCTGATGCCGTTTATGGTACGGAGGGTTACGGCTAAGTTAATCCCTCTTTCTGGAGTATCCCTTAGCCCCTCGAATGGATTCGAGTGCGGCATGCGGGCGCCCGGCGGCTCTGGAAAAGCGCCGACACTGGATGTCTATCCTCGTGGGTTGATTCCCGTTAAAAACTGATGCTCTGTCGCTTGAAGACTCCGCGCGGAATCCAATACCGGGCTTGGCATTTAGCTATCCCGTCGTTATAAAATTGTTCTCGTTGGGGTACACCGGTAGCGCTGAAATCGCCGGGGAATACGCATGCCTAAGAATTCTGCAAAGGCCATTCCCGAATGGTCCCGCAAAGTCATTGATTTTCGCCACGCATTGAAACTCACCCAAGGCGAACTGGGCAAAAGACTAAAGACATCCGCCATGGCGGTTTCCCGATGGGAGCGTGGCGAGACCGAGCCCACGGCCGAATCGTATATCCGTCTCGGTAACCTGGCGGGTGATCCGCTGTGCTGGTTCTTTTGGGCACGCGCAGGTCTCAGCACCGCGGACGTTATGCGGGTCCTTCCGTCGGCAGACCGGCGATTGCGTCAAGGCAGAATTGCCAGCGTGAATCTCGTTCATGCTGGAGTATCCAGTTTCCTGAAACCGGAAGATTTCGTTGCGATTCCTCTTTTGCCCGTTCGTGCGGCGACGCCGGGAGCCGACGGAGATGAAGTTACCGATCTCGATCAGCTAAAACCCGAAGCGATATGGACGGCCCCCGCGCAGTGGTGCCCGAATCCACAGGCTACGATCAGCCTTCGCGTCGCTGGCAATTCGATGTCGCCATTGATCCTCGATGGATACGTTGTTGCCGTTGATACCTCTACCTGCCTCCCGGGACGACTTGGTTGGAAAAATCGTTGTCGCCTGGAACCCCAAGGAAAAGGCGCTTCTTTTGTCCCGGTTAATAAGATTTGACCATACGGAGGCCCTTGTCTCGGATCAGCGGGGGCACCAGTTCCGTTTTATTGGCTAATGGATCTCACTGGCGCATTGTGGGTAGGGTCCTGTGGTGGGCAGGAAGAGATCAGATACCCCTAGAGCTTTTCACTACCCTCAACCATCCCAACTTACAGCTCATAAATCATCTTGATTTTTGAGTTTGAGGGCGATAAAATCGTTACCGTCAAACGGTAATCACGGTCGTTAATGAGAATCTGAGTTGATCCGAGATTTGCTTCCTGGCGATGGGGAAAGGGTGGCAATGAAAAACAATAGCAGCGTAGACGAGACAAAAAACGCAGCGGCTGACGGTGAGCCCTGGTGCGGTCTTTTAGCCGGCGCTGCGCCCGCGATCACATCGTCCAGCTTTATCAGGATCAGCAATTTCTCAATCGGGCCGTCTGTCGCTTTGCGGCTGCAGCCATTGCCAACGGCGAGGGAGTAATTCTAGTTCCGACGATCGCGCATTGGGACGCTTTCCGGCCCCGATTGGAAAGCGAGGGCGTGGATGTGAAGGCCGCGGAAAAGCGGGGACAATTAACAATTGTTGACGCGGACAACCTCCTCCCCACCTTCATGCGTGAGGGAATGCCGGATTCGCCTGTTTTCCTAGGCTTAGCTGAAAACGTTGTGTCACAAGCTCGCGGAGACGGTAGCTACCCGCAAGTGCGCTGGTGGGGTGAGATGGTTAACATTCTTTGGGAGCGCGGCGACGTAGCCGCGAGTATGAATCTCGAAGATTTATTTGACCAACTCGCGCATGAGCAAGACATTGCGATCTTCTGCTCGTTCGCCATGGATAACTTCAACGGAGACGTCCACGCTCGAATGCTGCCGCGACTCAGCGAGAATCACTCGCATCTTATCCCCGTCGAAGACTACTCTCGGCTTGAGCGAGCCGTATCCGAGGCACTTCGGGACGCCGTGGGACCGGACGAATCCCGTGTCCTGGAGGACCGACTTTTGGCCCGCTATCCCGAGTTCATTTCACATGCCGCGATCTCAGGCGTTGCTTTTGGCGTTGCGTCAGACTCTCCCGCTTGTAGCCGATGACGTGCTGCAACGGAGTCGCACGCTGTATCGTGCCACTGATTAAAAGTTAGAGATACTTCATGGCCAAGGATGACGAGTTCTCTGTAACCAGCGCTGTGTCGGGCGATGGCTACGACCTTCGGGCGGGATAGACCGCCGACGAGATCGGTGTGCTTGATGCTGTCGATGTTCCGATTGTTGTAATCAGTCGCGAGTGCAAATTGCCCGCATCAACCGTGCCGCCATGACGGTACTTGGCCTAACGTCTCGGATCTCGGTCGTCCTCTTGGCAACACCCTTGCGGGCGTGGAGGATCTCAATAGAATCTGCACGCGAGTGATCAAAGACGGAGCACCACACCGGGTCGAAACCCGCGATGGCGATAGATATTTTCTTCTTCGAGTAGCTCCGTACACTGGAATCGATCGCCAGATTCTGGGCGCAGTGCTCACATTCACGAATGTAACGGCCTTTCGCGCAAGTATCGAGCAAGCCATCTTCGATCGGGAATACACGAAGGCGATCCTCAACACGGTAGTTGATCCCGTCGTTGTGCTCGACGCCAAATTGCAGGTACAGACGGCGAACCGGGCCTTCTATAGCATATTTTCGGGATTTCGCGGGATCAAACCGCAGGGCATTTCGATCCGCAAACTGGGGAACAAGGAATGGGAAACCTCCCAAGTGTGGGCATCCCTAGAAACAACTCTTTCTGATCCTAGTGAATTTCAAGCTTTCGAGATCGACCGCGAATTCTCGGTCGGTAGAAGGACGCTTGTGCTTGACGCTCGCCGCTTGGCGGGAGCCGGGGATTCTCTCATCGTTCTCACGTTCCGTGACGTTACCGAGCGAAAGCAGGCAGAACGGACAACCTCACTATTGGCTGCCATTGTCGATTGTTCGGATGATGCCATCCTCAGCAAGAAGCTCGATGGGACAATAACGAGCTGGAATGAGAGTGCCGAGCGACTGTTCGGATATAAGGCAGAGGAAGCCGTCGGTCAGCATATTACGCTCATCGTCCCTTGGGAACGACGTTCCGAAGAAGAAGACATTCTCAGGCGCTTGGCGAGAGGCGAGCGAGTCGAACACTTTGAAACGGTGCGCAGACGGAAAGACGGCACTTGTCTAGATGTCTCACTCACGATTTCTCCCATCCGCGACGGGGCAGGCAGGGCCATCGGAGCATCAAACGTCGCCCGAGATATCGGTGAAAGAAAACGGATTGAAGTGGCACTGCGAGAAAGCGAAGAACGTTTCCGGGCGATTTTCGAAACCACGCCTGAGTGCGTCAAACTGATTTCATCAGATGGTACGTTGTTGCACATGAATGGCCTGGGCTGGAGATGGTTGGCGCTCGTTCTGCAGACGAAGTGATTGGCAAGAATATTTATGACTTGATCGCGCCAGATGATAAGGACCGGTTTAAAGCTTTCAATGAGAGCATCTGCCGGGGTGAACAGGGTTCACTTCATTTCGATATCGTTGGGACTAGAGGGTAAAAGGCGGCACATGGAAACCCACGCCGCACCTTTGCGAAATCCAGATGAAACCATAGTACATCTTGCTGTTACGGCCGATATTTCCAAACGGAAACAGGCGGAAGAGCTGCTGCGTCGAAGCGAAGAACGGTTCCGCGCACTGGTGAACGCCAGTTCTGACGTGGTTTATCGCATGAGTCCCGACTGGAGCGAAATGCGCGAGCTCGATGGTAGGGATTTCATCGCGAATACGGGGAACCCAAGAAAGGATTGGCTGAATGAATATATTCATCCCGACGACCAACCGATCGTGTTGCAGACGATCCTTGAGGCAGTGCGGACGAAAAGCATGTTCGAGCTAGAACATCGTATCCGACGAACCGACGGCACGCTGGGCTGGACGAACTCGCGGGCGGTTCCACTGCTCAATGTAAACGGCGAGATCCTGGAGTGGTTCGGTGCAGCCAGTGATGTGACTGTTCGCAAAGAGGCAGAGGAAAACTTCCGCAAGCTGGCTCAAACTCTTGATGCAGAGGTGCGGGCTCGCACTCGAGAATTAGAGGAGCAATCGAACCAAGTTCGAGAGCTTTCCTGGCGCTTATTGACAACTCAGAATGAAGAACGCCGGCACATCGCTCGCGAGTTGCACGACAGCGCTGGTCAGACATTGACTGTGCTTGGCATTAGCCTCGCGCAGCTTGCTCAGAAGACTGGGCGCAATGCCCCCGAGTTAGCCACTGAGACTGAACAGATTCAAGAGACAGTTCAACAACTGCACCGCGAGATACGCACAGCTTCTTATCTGTTACATCCGCCTCTGTTGGATGAGACTGGGCTATATTCCGCGATTAGCTGGTACCTAGAAGGACTTCAAGAACGTAGTGGTCTTGAAGTTCAGCTTGACGTTCCGAAGGAGTTTGGGAGACTGCCGCATGATATGGAACTTCTGATCTTCCGACTGGTGCAGGAATGTTTGACGAACATTCACCGGCATTCCGAGAGCGAGACTGCTTCGATCCGGATTGCTCGGGAACCGAATCAAATTTCTTTAGTCATCAGGGACCAAGGCAAGGGCATGTCCCCTGCCCGTTTGGCTGAGATTCAATCGGGACGCTCAGGTGTTGGAATAGGGGGTATGCGGGAACGCCTGCGTCAATTCGAAGGGATCATGAAGATTGAGTCGGACAGCTCCGGAACCCGCATTTTCGCGACCATCCCGCTCCCGAAAAGCGCATCGCCCGAGGACAAGAGCAAGACTGAGGCTCTACAAGCAAGCGTGCCAGGCGTTATCACTACGGCTTGATAATGAGACGCCGGCACAACCCAACCACGTTGGGGCGGCTCGATCGTGCAACGTCTCTGCCGCTTTGAACTAGGCATCTTTTTCTTAGCTAATACGATTTGCGCTGTATGGCCTGCCGCGTTCTACCTCCTTATTTTTATTTTGTGTCCGCCCGCGATCTGCGTACAAGCCCGCAACCGCTGCATGATCGACGCCTGCGAATTCTCGTGGCGGATGATCATCCGGTTATCAGAAAAAGCGTGCGGCACATTTTGGATTCCCATCCGCGTTTCGAGGTCTGCGGCGAAGCCCGCGACGGCGCCGAAGCGGTCGACGAAGCGCAGCGACTGAAACCCGACGTGGTCGTCCTGAACATAACCATGCCCGTGCTAGACGGGATCGCTGCGGCGCGGGAAATCACGGCGAAGCTGCCGGAAACAGCGATCGTAATTCTTTCATCGCATGCGGATAAGCATTTCATCGAGCAAGCCAAGAAGAGCGGCGCTCAGGCTTATGTCGCGAAAAGCAAGGCTGGCGAGGCGCTTGTCAGGGCCATAGAAGCGGCCGTGGTCGACGGCGATTTTGTCCTGATCGAATGATTGGCGGCTGGTAGAGCATTCGCAAAAATGCCCCCAATGCGTTTGAAAACCGGATTGCCCCCGCGGGTTCGCGGAGTGTTCATTGGACTTCATCTTAATCCCTTCTCTCAATTTCAATCGATACTAGAGCTCCTCCAAATAACTGAAAAATCTGAAGTTAACAAGCAACTGATAAGGAGCGAACCGAGTCTTAGTTTCGTACTTAATTGAGGAGGCACTTCTTGGCGGCACAACCTTTGCGCCCTGCTGTAGATCGGGAGTTACCTTCGAACGTCGCAAAAAACGAAGCCTACACTTCAGCCGTGTCATGGGCAGCGGTAGTTGGAGGCGCTTTTGTGGCCGCAGCTCTTTCCCTCATCCTGTTGTCATTGGGAACGGGACTTGGGTTCTCGGCCATATCCCCTTGGTCAAATAACGGAGCTTCTGCAGCGGCCATCGGAAGCGGGGCCATCGTGTGGCTCATCCTGACTCAGATCCTGGCTTCTGCTCTTGGCGGTTATCTGGGAGGCCGATTACGAACAAAATGGACTGGGGTTCACACCGACGAAGTCTATTTTCGTGATACCGCGCACGGGTTGCTAGTGTGGGCGGTAGGAATGGTGATTACAGCCGGATTCCTGGCATCCTCAGCGGCCTCTTTTGCAGGCACGCAGAAGGCTGTGGCAACGACCGGTTCCCCTCAGGAATCCGCGATCGATCCCACCGCATACTTCGTCGACACGCTACTTCGTGGCAACGCTTCTGCCGTCGAGAAGCAAGATGTGTCCGAGCGAGCTGAGGTATCGAGGATATTTGCTCACGACCTCCACCAAGGAACGCTGCCAAGTGGGGACCAGTCATATCTGGCCCAATTGGTATCGGCTCGGACTGGACTCAATGCATCCGACGCGGAGAAGCGAGTGACCGATGTCTTCGGCCAAGCTCAGGAATCGGCCGATCGTGTGCGAAAAGGGATCGCTCATCTTTCACTTTGGCTATTTGTGGCCCTACTCAGCGGTGCATTCTGTGCAAGCTACGCAGGAACAATCGGTGGAAAGCAGCGGGATCACGTCCCTGTCTAGATTCTGTATGAGGAACCTAAATAATTAAGGAGGCTATATGCGTTCAATTTTGCTTCTGCTTCTGGGCGTGCCGATACCGATTGTTATTCTCATCGCGCTTCTGAGTCACTGACTGTAAAAACAAGTCAAGTTCACGGCAAGTTCCAAGGTCTGTTGCGTGGCACTAGAACGATTCCACAATGAGGAGTTTAAACATGGCTGAAAAAGAAGTCTTGAAGGATCTACTGGAAGACGAAATCAAAGATCTGTATTCCGCTGAGAAGCAACTCACCAAAGCCATTCCGAAAATGGCAAAGGGATCGAATGATCCCGCTCTTCAGGATGCGTTTAAAGGGCACCTAAAGGAAACCGAAGCGCAGGTGCAGCGGCTCGAACAGATCGCGGGGATCCTCGAAATCAAGCCGAGCGGGAAAAAGTGCGTCGGCATGGAAGGCTGCATTAAGGAAGGCGCGGAGGCATTGAGCGAGGACGGGAACGAAACCGTCCTTGATCTAGGCATCATCGGCGCTGGCAGCCGGGTTGAGCACTATGAAATAGCTGGTTATCTAACTGCAATTAGTCTGGCGGAACAGATTGGTGAAAAGGAAGTCGTCAGCTTGCTAAAGAAATCCTTGTCAGAAGAACAGGGAGCGGAAGACAAGCTGAGGAAGATTGCCGCGAATTTATTGAGCGGCGCACCGCAGAAAGCAGCGGCCTAAGATTCTTTATCTTTCATCGCGGAAACGCCGCTCCCTAGGGGCGGCGTTTGGGTTTTTCATGAGATCTGGAATGAAGGGAGTCCCTATGCTCACTAAGCGAATGGGTTACGCAGCAGTTTTGGGTCTGATCGCGCTAGTGTCGACAGCATGTAACAACGGCAGCGAGACGGACATAAGCTATAAAGCGGCGATCAACGACCATTTCAAGGCTTATCCCGTTTGCATCTGGTCCCAGCCGAAGAAGTTCCCCGTCCAGGCAGCCACGTCGGACGATGCTAAGACTGAGGGATACGACGCATTGACGCAGGAGGGCCTGCTCACCCGGACTACCGCGGAGAAGAAGGTTCTAATCGTTGCCTCGAAGCAGGTGAACAATTACGACCTGTCAGAGAAAGGTCGGACGTCGTGGACCCCGGATTCCACGCAGCCGGGATATGGCAACTTCTGCTATGGACATCGAGAGGTCACGTCAATCGACAATTCGACGTTGGGCACGAATAGCGAAGGTGCCAAAACTGTCGCCGTCTCTTACCACTATCAAATCGCCAACGTTGCCGATTGGGCCAATTCACCAGAGATGAAGACGGCATACCCTGGTGTCGCGTCCTCACTAGGCTCGAATCCTTCGGACAACGCGACCTTGGTTATGACTGGGGATCACTGGGCATACACGAAGTAAAGGACTGAAATCGTCGGCATACATAGGCCGCCCCGCTTGGCAGGCATGAGCTTGCCGATCACAACCCAACGGACTCACACAACATCCAATTACGGCTGGTCAAGGTGATCCCGCGTCGGAGAAACAACGATGAAAAGATCCACGAAGGCAATCATTGGCGGATTCTGTTCAGGTGCCATCCTTATTTACGGCTGGCGATGGTATTACGGGCGCCGCAGAATTCGAAATTTTCATCTCACCAACGACGACCTGAATTATTCCGATCACTCACCCGAGGAACTCGTTTCCGAACACCTGATCGATTTAAATTCCGCCAACACCGACCAACTGACGGAACTGGGGCTCTCCGCAGAGACCCAAGAGCGTTTGATTGAAAACCGTCCGTATCGCACCAAGCTCGAACTCGTCTCCCGCATGGTTCTGTCGCCGGACGAATACGCCGCGATTAAGGACAGGGTATCGGTTGCCGAGGCGAACGAGTCGGTCAAGATCGCATAAGAGTCCTTGACCTCGGTTGGGTGCCGGGCAGAACTGAGGAGAGAGTCGCTATGGTCAGAAAAACAACGAAACCTACTTCTGGAACTCGCAGCCCGAAAAACCAATCAGCAGGCAATCCCGAGACAAAACCAGTCGCGGGCGGAGAAGTGCATCAGATTGCTGGGGGCCAGCACCCGGCACTGACCACCAACCAAGGTGTCGCGCTCTCAGATAATCAGAATTCGCTCAAGGCCAATCCGCGCGGCCCGGTACTTCTCGAAGACTTCATCCTGCGCGAGAAGATCACGCATTTTGATCACGAGCGTATTCCCGAACGTATCGTTCACGCACGAGCTACAGGTGTGCATGGATATTTCGAGCTGACCTCTTCGCTCAAGAAATACACAACCGCCAGAATACTCACCGAGGTCGGGGAGAAGACGCCGGTCTTCACACGATTGTCAACCGTTGCAGGGGGCGCAGGTTCGGTGGACACGCCTCGGGACGTACGCGGATTTGCGGTGAAGTTTTACACGAAAGAAGGAAACTGGGACCTGGTGGGGAATGATATTCCTGTCTTTTTCATTCAGGATGCCATCAAATTCCCAGATCTCATCCATGCCGTGAAAATGGAGCCTGACCGAGGCTTCCCTCAATCCGCGACGGCGCATGACACGTTCTGGGATTTTATTTCCCTCACGCCGGAATCCATGCACATGGTGATGTGGATCATGTCCGATCGCACCCTACCTCGGTCGCTGCGGATGATCGAGGGATTCGGTATCCATAGTTTTCGACTGATCAATGCTACCGGCGAATCGACGTTCGTGAAGTTCCATTGGCGCCCAAAGTTGGGTTTGCAATCGACCATCTGGGACGAAACGGTCAAGATTTCGGGCGCTGACCCGGATTTTCATCGGCGCGACATGTTCGACGCCATCGCTGCCGGCGACTTTCCTGAGTGGGAATTTGCGGTTCAGCTGTTTACACAAGAGGAAGCGGACGCGTTCCCGTTCGACCATCTAGACGCGACCAAGTTGATTCCCGAAGAACTGGTGCCTTTGAAAGTGATTGGGCGCATGGTTCTGGATCGCTGGCCGAACAATTTCTTCGCCGAAACCGAGCAGGTGGCGTACTGTCCTTCTCATATCGTGCCTGGCATCGATTTTTCAAACGATCCGTTATTGCAGGGTCGCTTGTTCTCTTATCAAGACACGCAGCTCTCGCGCCTGGGATCGCCTAATTTCCACCAGATTCCGGTCAATGCTCCCAAGTGTCCGTTCGGTAACCAGCAGCGCGACGGGCACATGCAGATGGAGCAACCCGAGGGCCGGGTTTCCTATGAGCCCAATTCCTTGTCGAAGAATTCACCACGCGAGAGCCCTGTAAACGGATTTCGCAGTGTCGCGATCAACGAAACCGGAGATAAAGGCCGAGTCAGGCCCGAGAGCTTCGCCGATCACTATAGTCAGGCTCGCCAGTTTTATCTCAGCCAAACGGTCTACGAGCAGGCGCATATCGCCTCCGCATTGGTGTTTGAGCTTTCAAAGGTCGAGCACCTGCACGTCCGGGAAGCGATGGTCGGCCACCTGCGCAATATTGAAGAGGACCTTGCCCATCGCGTAGCCGACGGTCTGGGATTGGAGACAGTGCCAACCGCGCCCAAGCCCGCTGCACCCGTACAGAAACTGAAACCCTCGCCTGCGTTGCAGATTATTGGAAAGATGAAAGATACGCTGCAGGGCCGCGCCATCGGCATCCTGATTGCGGATGGTTCGGACGACGATCTCATCAAGAAGATCAAGAAGGCCGCAATTGAAGCGGGCGCCACCGTTAAGATCATTGCGCCCAAAGTGGGCGGTGCAAAGCTCGCGGGCGGGTCGATGATGTCGGCAGACGGCCAACTGGCCGGCATGCCTTCTGTGCTATTCGACGCAGTCGCAATAGTTCTCTCCGATGAGGGCGCGAAAGCACTGTCGCTAGAGAGTGCCGCAGTTGACTTTGTGCGGGATGCGTTCGGTCATCTCAAGGCCATTGCCGCCGACGAGGGTGCGAAATCACTTTTGAAAGTGGCCAATATCGGAAAAGACGGCGGCGTGGTCAGCGCCAACGACGAGAATGCGTTTATCACTGCAGCTAAGACAAGACAATGGAACCGGGAAAAGTCAGTACGGGTGCTGGCCTAAGGCAGGACCGAATGTGTCGGTTCGTGAGAGCGGATGTTTTTTGACGCTTCAACGCGAAAAATATGGTGAAATTCCAGACAAGGTAAACAGAAACGGAGAAATCGTATGTTGATCCTGATCATTATCCTGATTTTGGTGTTGGGCGGCGGTGGAGGTTATTACGGTCATAGCCGCTGGGGTTATGGAGGTGGTGCTGGTATTGGGCTGGGCACCATTCTGTTGATCCTGCTCATCGCCTACCTCCTTGGGGGTTTTCGCTGAGGCGACAATCATTCGCTTCACACAAAACGATACGTCACAAGAACGATTTCCCAACAACCAAACTGAAAGGATTTCCCAATGGACGACAATAAGAAAAATCGATGTGCGCACACCGGCTGCAGTTGCTTAGTTGGAAATGACAGCCGATATTGCAGCCCACACTGCGAAACGCTAAAGACCGGGTCCGAGCTGGCCTGCGAATGTGGGCATCCGCAATGTGCTGGCAAGATTGATTGAGCAGCGCTGAGCAACTCAGGACGCGCAATGACGGAAGCTCTTGCATATCCGACGTTTCGATTAAAGAAAGTCGCACTTTGTCGCGGCAGCCTGTTCGAGTCGGATGTGCAGGATGGAGTATTCCACGACTGGCCGCTGCGCATTTCGCGTCCAGAGGAAGCCACCTGGAGCGTTACTCGCAAGTGTTCAACTCTTGCGAGATCAATTCGTCTTTTTATCGCCCGCACAAGAAAGAAACTTGGGAAAGGTGGGCGAGGTCGGTGCCGGCTGACTTCCGCTTCTCAGTCAAAGCCCCCAAGGCAATCACGCATGAGGCGAGGCTGAATTGTAGTTCGGAGGTCTTCTCGGCGTTTCTTGAACAGATCAACTGCCTGCACGAAAAGCTTGGTCCGGTCCTCATACAACTGCCGCCTAGTCTGGAATTCGACTATGCCCGCGCAAGGAAGTTCCTCGCACTGATTCGTGGGAGTTTTTCGGGGGACGTTGTATGGGAGCCACGCCACGGTAGCTGGTTCGATCTCCAAGTTGATGCTTTGCTGATGGAATATCAGATTGCCCGCGTAGCCGCCGACCCGGCGTGCGTACCTGCCGCCGCTCGGCCCGGTGGTCTGGCAAGCTTGGCTTACTTTCGGCTCCATGGGTCTCCCCGTCGATATTTCTCTGCCTACTCCAGCGACTCCCTGAATATGATCGTCGCGCAAGCGGCAAGTTTAGGTGCAAGAGCGCGTGTATGGTGTATTTTCGACAACACCGCTTTCGGCGCTGCAATTCCGAATGCACTTGAGTTGGCGGCAAAGCTTAGGAAGCTCTGAATAATTACTATCTTCGAGGTTGCTCTTGATTCACTCGGTAGCTTCCCTGACAGCCAGCTCGGTCGCGGCTAAGCCGATCGCCACAGCTCATTGAAGCGGGAGATGCTTTGCATGCGCCTGGATTATGTGGAAACAGTGCTCACTCGACGTACCGCACAACGTTGATACCCAGTGTATGCAATCCCAACCTCGCGGACCCACACGGCCTTTGGGTTGTCATCCCATTCCGATTTGGAACTCCTTATTGGACAGCCATCGGACAGTCGACGTGCAGATCCGTTTTCGGAGAACTTGCCCAATCAATGAAACATCTGTCGGCAACGATGATCCCAACCAGTCGCATACTTCCCTTGCTGTGTGCGCCAAATGGTGGTCATTGATCGACGCGCACGATACATGTGCTGTCTGCGAGAGTCACCGAGGGAGCAAGAAGGAATCCTAAGGATCGTTAGGTTATGAGTCCAAAAACACTAGTGTTTTCAACAACTTACAAGACGCGGGTGGCCCTTGAAAAGCCTTGTAAGTAGGGTTAAGGAATCCTTATTGGACAGTTAAAGGACAGTCGCATCCTGCTCGATCATGACCTGTCAATATAGTTCTATTATGGAACTATATTGACAAAGGCCGGTATTGCTGCTGATACTAGGGACATGCGATCTCGCATTGATGAGCTGCTGCCGTTTGCCGAAGAAAACGAGGGTTTCGTGACAGCGGCGCAGGCCCGCAGCCTTGGCATCAAGGATTCAGTCCTGGCGCGTCTGACCCAACGGGGAAAACTTCAACGGGTGGCGCGCGGAGTGTATCGAATTCCTTACTTCCCGTCGGATCGCTTGGGGCAATATCGCGAAGCGATCCTGTGGGCGCGTGCTGACAGTGGGCCGAAAAAAATAGCCTTATCCCACGAGACCGCGTTGGCGGTTTATGGCATTTCTGATGCGAATCCGTCACGCGTACAGATCACAGTGCCGAAAAGTGCCCGCCTCCGCCGCCGCCGTCCCAAGTGGGTGGAAATTCATCGTGCTGATTTGCGAGCATCGGATATCGTCAATCGCGAAGGACTTCCCGTGACCACGATCGAAAAAGCCATTTCCCAACTTTTGGAAGAAACTGGCCGTGTCGGATTGGCGCGAGGCGCTCTGAAAGATGCGCGCAAGCAAGGCTACATTAGCGCCGAGAAAGCCTCAGCGCTCACTCGCCGTCTCAATCGATACGTACACGCGAAAGGGACACAAGAGGCGAACGTGGGGAAAGTTTAGCTCATGACCCCGAAGCAGGTAGAGCGGTTGGAGAAGACTCTTGGATGTGTGGCTCGCGAGCAGGGCCTCGATCCAACTCAATTGGTTGCAAACCGGATATCGTCAAGACGTTGCTTGGGGGTCAGCGATCCGATTTGTGTACTGGTCAGCCGAATAATCACTGCGGCCAATACTCAGCCGCCGCATCTTGTTCTGAAGAGTTGTTCTCTTAAGTCCGAGGCGCTCAGCCGCCCCGCCTTTCCCGGCTATCCTGCCGGACGCGTCGCTCAAAGCATCGATAATCACGCGCCGCTCAGCTTCCCGGAACGATGATGCGACCGGTACTACCTTTCGCCCAGCAGAATCCTTCACCTCTAGATGCGGCACATTCAATTCGTTTCCTTGCGTTAGAATCACGCAACGCTCCATGAAATTTCCCAGCTCACGAACATTACCTTTCCACGGCGCATTCGTGAGAGCGTCCATGGCATTTCGGGAGATGAATCTGATGTCCTTACCCATCCGCTGCGCAAACTTTGCCACGAAATGATTCACGAGCGGAAGGAATGTCTTCGCGGCGTTCCCGCAAAGGCGGGATCTCGATCGGGAAAACGTTGAAGCGGTAAAAAAGATCCTCGCGGAACTCTTGCTCGCGGATCATGGCTGCAAGGTCCCGATGCGTCGCGGCAATCATCCGCACGTTGACCTGGATTGTCCTTGCGCTTCCCAAACGCTCGAACTCCTGCTCTTGGATAGCACGCAATAGTTTCGGCTGCAGCTCCAAGCTGATGTCGCCGATCTCATCCAGAAACAACGAGCCTCCATCCGCCAGCTCGAATCGACCCTTTCTTTGCAGCAGGGCGCCGGTAAAGGCTCCCTTCTCATGACCAAACAGTTCGCTTTCCAACAGTCCCGAGGGAATGGCCGCGCAGTTCATGCGAACGAGGGCGCGCCCGCGCCGAGAGCTGAGCCTGTGGATCGCCCGCGCAATCAACTCCTTTCCCGTTCCTGTTTCTCCATGGAGCAGGACTGTGGAATCGGTGGGGGCTACGATCGCCACCTGGTCAAGCACTTTCTGGAGGGCTGGGCTCCTGCCGACGATATCCTCGAAGCAGTGGTCAGAGCTAATTTCTGTTTCCAGATGCAGTTGCTGATCTGCGAGATCGCTGATGATGGGAAAACCCGCTCCGGCGGGGCTCCCGAGGTCGGTGAAAGCAACAGTCGCGCCCATAGTCTCCTCCGATACCTTTACACTTCCACTGCTTTGCGAACGGTTAAGCTGATCTCTTCGTCTGCGGGCAAAACTCGATGATTTTTCCGAGTTGCGGCTGAGCCGCCGTCCTCAACGGTTTCCGAAAGTTCTTCGGTACGTAAAACTCAATCACCTTTGCCATAACATTTCTCCTGTAGCCTGTTGAATCTCGGTGCTCGGGGCTGTGCTCGTTCGTTCGCTTTTGTCGGTCGCTATCAGGGCGGATGCAACATTCGTTGCAGCCATGATTAGGACTTCCTGTAGCGTGAAACCGCGAGTCGTGATCTTCCACATAAGCGCCTTCCCGACCTTTGCACCTGTTGTCGTGATGACGCAGCCATTGTCACCCGAGTTCTGTTTTCAAGCAGCCCCACATCGGGGTAAATCGCAGACTCTTGGGGGGACGAATGTCACCCTCTTCTGGGGCAAGAATTTGGTGGTATATGGGGAGTCTTAGCGAGAGTCAGAGCTTGTTTTGCGGGGCGGAGCTTCGATGCGCTTCCACCCGAACAGGCGAGCATCGATGGACCAGAAACCCGGTCCCAACATTGCGAGAGCGGCAGCGGCAGTTCCTAACAGCAGCCACACCCATTTGTCGCCGGGTACGGTAAGTATCTTCCAGATTTCAATCAAGGCTATGGAGGTTCCCACGATTGGAGTCCATAAACCTGCGATTAGCAGTAATCCCGCTCCCATCAAGAGCACAGCAGGAATTGTCACATTCATCGGCGGTAGATCGCTCCACAGCCTCAAGCCCGCACGCACAATCAGCACGGAGCCAACGACCACGCGCATGAGGAGCAACCCTGCGCCGGGCCAACCGCCAGCAAATGTGGAATACAGCCGTCGCAATTACGCACCTTTCAGTACATAACTAGAGTCCTCCGTGTCGGGGCCGATCGAAACCCCACAAAGAGGTTTAATCGTCACTCTTTAGAGTTCTGAATTTTCTGAGGCGGGCAGGCAAGGGGGTGGCAACTACAGCTCGATGATTCCTCTCTTCAGGCCAATCATTGCGGCGTGCGTTCGATCGTTGGCGCCTAGTTTAGAAAGAATGTTCTTGACTCGACTTTTAACGGTTTCCTCCGTGATCGAGAGCTGATCCGCAATCTGCTTGTTTGCATTTCCAGCGGCAATCATTCTCAAGACAAGGATCTCTGCTGGCGTCAGTGCATCATCCGTCGCATGCTCGGCGACTTGGAACGACGCTTCCGGCGAGAGGGTCTTCTTTCCCGCATGGACTGCTCGGATTGTCTCGAGTAGTTCCTTGTGCAATGTATTCTTGAGCAGGTATGCCTGCGCACCGGCCTTGAGAGCGCGCAGAATTTGCGTATCGCCTACGTAGGTCGTCAGCACAATCACTTTTGCGTCGGGAAATTCGTTGCGAATCGCAATGAGCGCATCGATGCCGTTCATCTCCGGCATCTGCAAGTCCATGAGCGTGATGTCGGGATGGTGCGTCCGGAATTGCTGAATGGCATCGCGTCCGTTGGACGCCTCGCCTACCAAAACCATATCGGTCTGAATGCCAATCAGACCGGCGATCCCCTGGCGCACGATTGGATGGTCGTCAACCGCCAGAATTCGAATTTGCGAGCTGCTGGTGTTCATGAGCTCCTGCTTCATGTGCTCGCCTTGCGTGAAAACCACGAACTTCTCCCTGCCGTCGCGTAGGCGGTGCTGGCAGGAACGCGCAGTTCTACTTCGGTACCTTCATCGACTTCGCTCCAGACTACTAGCTTACCTCCAATAAGAGTGGCGCGTTCCCGCATCCCGGGCAAGCCGTAGTGTCCCTCACTACCTTGACTGGAGAGAATCGCTGGATCAACGCCTTTTCCATCATCCCTCACCCGTAGCCGGAATTGCTCAGTGTCGTAACGGATTTCAACCTCAATCTGGCGTGCCCGAGAGTGCCGGAACGCGTTTCGAAGCGCTTCAGCAGCAATTTTGTAAACCTCGTCCCGGAGGATGGGATGCAGATTGCGCGCTTCGCCCTCAACCGCGACATGGAACGCAGGTCGGATTAGTTGAATCCGTTGTGAGTTCCTCTCCCAACGTGCTGATGGCCAGCGCCAGATCGTTGCCTTGCACTGTGGAATCGCGCAATCCCTGCACTGCATCCCGGCCTTCAGTAATCGCGTCGGCCGTCTGCTCGATGGCGCTTCCTAGCTTCTCTTTCGCCTCCATCGGGCGCTCTGGCAGCAACTGGAACACGGTTTGGAAGCGGAGCAGCAAACCGTGGAAACTTTGCAGCAGTGAGTCATGAAGCTCTCGCGCAATCCGTGTGCGCTCGCTGACTCGCGCCTCCAACGTCATCTCGAACTCATGATGCAAATGCCGGACACGCCACTGGTAGGCCGCCAACAGCAGCGCCATAAATACGACAATGCAGAGTGCGCGAAACCAGTTTGTCTGGTAGTACGCGGGTATGACGGAAAAATCCAGCTTGGCGGCGTCCTCACTCCAGACGCCGTCACTATTGCTTGCGACTACGCGAAATGAATACTTCCTGGGAGGCAAATCCGTGTAAAAGGCCTGCCGGCGCGTACCGGCATCGTGCCAATCACGGTCATAGCCGTCGAGCCGATAACGAAACTTAACCTTCTGCGGAATCGCAAAAGTGGGTGATGTGTAGTCTATTTGCAAGTCTCTCGGATTCGGCGGGACTTCGAGGTTTGACGTTGTTTCGAATTCCTTTCGGTCGGCGACGAGCGATTCGATGTATGTCTGGGCCGGGAGCGCTTTCTGCGAGAGCCTGGACGGGTCAACCCTCTCCACTACAAATCCTGTCGCAAACCACACTCGCCCATCCGCAGAGTAGGCAGCAGTATTAAAAGATGGCCAGCCTGTCGGCCGCGCTCCATCCAACACGTCGAAGACTCGGGTTTGAACGATCGTCTCCGGATTGTCCCGCCAATGCTGGAGCTCCGAATCCGGGAACTCAACCACACCACAGCCCGTGTGCAGCCACCAGCGATTCTCATTGTCCTCCATGAATGAGATCACCGAGTTGCAAGGCAGACCGTTCTTCGTCGTCATCCGCTGCACTTTCTCCTGTCGCCATTCGACAAGTCCGTTTTCGGAAGCCGCAAGAATGGAACCATCTGCCCTCGACATAATCTTGCGATTGAACGGATCGCCTCCTGGGTTTAACGGAAACTTCATTTCGAGAGCGCCGTTCCGAAAAAGTCCGACATCTCCCTTTAGAGTCGCTATCCAAATTCCTCCGTTTGGGTCGGAAGCGAGACTATGTCCAGGGGGAAGCTTTGATTCAGGAAACTCCTCCTGCACCCGAAAATCGCGGATACGCACAAGTTTTCGCGGTTTGCTTGCACACTCCGCCCAAATGTTCCCGTCGATGTCCTCGGTAAGCGCCACAACCATCCCAAGGGGCTGGTTACCTGGTTGGGGGAGGCGACGGAAACGCCCATTCTCGAACAGATATAGCCCGTCATCCACTCCCACCCATAGCTTGCCGGCACGGTCTTCGAGCAAGTAGGAAACTTGATGGCCCGGTAGACCATTCGTTGCACGAATGGAGGAAATGGTCCCATCCTTAATGTGGTCAAGCGATCCAGCGTTTGCTACCCAGATCGTTCCATCTCTGCTCGCCAGAACGCCTGCAGCTGCATCTGCTCCCAAGCCTTCGCGTGCTGAAAAAATGGCGATTCGCGGATCGCGAAAGCTATCAATGCCATTCGTGGTTACAGTCCATACGATCCCTTCTCTGTCTTCGAAAAGAGCAAGTACAGAATCACCGGACAACCCATCAGTGTGTTGAAAATGGTCCACCACGTTGCCACGAATTCGAAAGAGTCCCTTGCCTACGGTACCTACCCAGAGATTGCCGTCGCGGTCAAAGAGCATCGCGTTGACGACCACTTTACTGCCATCAAAAGTGGGCGTCACAAATGGCTTTGCTATCCCTTCTATTAACCGTCCAAGCCCGAGCCCGGGTCCTTCTGCAAGTATGCCAACCCAGAGTGTTCCATCGGGACCGCGCGCCAAGCTCACTACTCCCTGCTGTCCGGCGTTCGAGTTTAGCGCTTTGATCGGGTAAGTTTCCGATACGCCATCATGCCAGTGGACAAGTCCTGTTTGCCCGCCAAGCCAAAATCCTCCCTTTCCGTCAGACAATAGCGAGTCGGCGGGGGAAATGGGCACTCCCTCTGATTTTCCGAAACACTTGACGGCTTGGTCGGTAATACGGCAAAGGGGTGCATCTGCTATATGGGCCCCGCCCCGCACCACCCACAACGAGCCGTCAGGATCCTCACTAATGTGTTCAAAGCTCTGGAGCCCATCCAAATTGAAACGAGAAGTGACCACTCCATTTTTTAGGTGAACGATGTCACGCTCGCCTAGTGCCCATAGCCCACCAGCATGGTCGCCATAAACGTTCACAATCGTGCTCATCGGTTTATCGTGCGTGGGCAATGTCCTGGAAACAAACCGAACGCCATCAAATCTGTAAATTCCTTGGGACAGGGCTGAGAACCACAGAAAACCATCGGAGGTTTGCGTGATGGAAGACAT
The DNA here is from genome assembly GCA_963722365.1 of uncultured Acidobacteriaceae bacterium. Lineage (GTDB taxonomy): Bacteria > Acidobacteriota > Terriglobia > Terriglobales > Acidobacteriaceae > Sulfotelmatobacter. Next base: position 15,666 of record CAVRLM010000005.1, on the reverse strand, counting down.
CGCAGCCGGCAGGGAGCCATCTTGGGTCCCCCAAGACTTGTGCATGTACTGGGTGAGGCGCAGGTTCGGATCGAGGGCGTGAACCGGGGCTGTACCGAACGACAGATAGAACAGAAAGACACACAAATGACCGCAAGGGTGTTGCTGGGCCAGTTAAAGCGGCGAGGAACTATCTTCCGCATGTGGGTAGCCGAAAAAACATCACACATTATGGCACCCGGTCCAATACGACTCAAACGTGCTGTCCCAATGGCAAGGAACGAGTACTTGGGCTGGAAGCTGACTTGGTGAGCGTGCCAACGAGGATGATCACCCTCAGTTCCTTGCGAAGTAGAGATCTTACCTGTTCTGCTCATTCACGACGAGCCTTCGATCCTCAGGGTTGGAACATGCCCGAGCCACCGCCGCAATCTCCGCCACCGGAATTGGCCTTGCAACCTCGGTCGCTGCTTTTCACCAAGCCTCAATATCTGTGTCAGTACGCTAGGCCTGGATGAGCTCCGGGTGACCAGTTCTTCTGCAAGGGTACGAATGTAGCAGTCATGATCGTCCATCGCCGCAAGCAGTTCGTTATATTCGACCAGGCTCTGTTTGGTGCACCACTCCACATGGCAAGCAAACAAGTACAACGCATCGCGGGTTTCCTTTTTCTCCGATATGTCAGACAGACCGGTTCTGTTGCTGCGGACTGACTCAGCCGGAGAACTTTTCTGATTCGGCGTACTATTTGCCATTTTCCTCACCTCTACCCCTGGGCTATTATGTCTGCGAGCACGATGCTGACTCTCTTAACCACCGCATTGACAAACAAGGCCGGCTTAGCTGCGGCACAGAAAGAAGTGCACAGGAAAGCTAACGTGCAGAGGCCCTTGGCTTGAGCAACACGAGGCAGACACCGTCCCAGTTTTTCTTGTTCGTACTTGGCGGAGGTACTCCGCGGAGCGGAACGATTCCGACGTCGCGAGAATCGAGCCCAAAGCGCGTCTGCAGGTACTGACGGACAAGAGTCGCGCGCACGCGAGAAGTCGCGAACTGGGCTCCCGTATCGCCGGTTGAAGAATAGCCCTCGACAACGATGGCACGTCCAAAAGCCCCATCCCCAAACTCAGCCATGGCTTCGTCAATCTTCGCTTTTCCCGCTGGGGATAATTCTTCGCTTCCATCTGGCTGGTTTTCGAAAAGTTCTGGCTTGTCGAGCCAAGCACGAGGATTGGTCACAGCAGCAAAGCCTCTGTTGCTTCGGTACTCATCTGCTTTGAGATTTGCCAACGAGTAATATCCACGACGCTTAAAGAAGCCTCTAAACAGAAACCCATGCTTCAAGGCCTCGGTGTCTTCCACCATGTTGCTGCTGGCCAGATTCACATTTGAGAGCGATTGCCTGACATTATCTGCGGCGTCGACGCCGTGAGAATCGGGACCCAGAGCGCTAGTCAGACTTTCACGAAGTCGCAATGCGCTCGCGTCGACATTATGGGCAGCACTCTGCGCGCTCGCTATTGTCTGATCGACTTTTTCTCCGAGACTTCGCGACTCAAAGTCGCTGACTAGACGATCTGCTCGCATGGAGGCGTCGGAAACTGAGGCCGTGGCTTGCTGCACATTCGCGAGCGTCTGCCGCACGCTTCGCGCGGTGTTCTCGTCTCGGAGCAATACTCCAATCGCCCCTTTTCCTTGCTTGATACCGACGACCAAATCGTTCGCGTTATTGATTGTCGTCGTGGCTGCATCGAGAGTTCCGGTCAACTTCGTGGAAACCTCTTTCATGGTTCCGCTGACATCGTTGAGGAGACCGGCGCTTCTCTCCAGTAATTCGCTCATTTCCAGTGCTTCCTTACTGCGAAGAGTGGAGTTGGGAGCCGCCTGGGGGAGGTTCGCGCTGCCCGGATGAATCTGGAGAAGTTTATCGCCTACAATGCCCTCGGATGCCACGCTGACTAGCGAGTCCGGCCTGATCAAACCGTGAACCCGCTCGACAACACTCAATGTGAGACGAAAGTGGGCCGCCGGAGAATCGGGGAGCTTAATATCCGTAACTTCACCGGCGTCGAAGCCCCCAACTCGTACCTTGGAGCCCTTCATGATGCCATCGATATTCGCGAACTCGGTATAAAACTCGACGTGCTTGGCAAACGTCTTGCGTTGATTTCCAACCAAAAAGATGACGAGTGCGAAGAGGGCGATGCCCGCCAAGACGAATGCTCCGGTAATAATGTTTCGATTCCGCATTATTGTCCCCCTACTAGTGTGCGAACTGTTTTGCTCTCGTGGTTCTCCAGACATTGAAGGGTATCGAATGCAACTAGCCTTGCTTTGTCCAGGACTGCAAACCGATCGCCAACCCGTCTGGCGCCATGAACGTCATGCGTCACGATCACAATAGTTGTTCGTCGCTTTGCTTTCTGTTCGAGTAACAGGTCGTCGATTTCCGATGCGGTAATGCGGTCAAGGCCGCTGCTCGGTTCATCGACGAGCAGAATCTCCGGCTCGAGGACGAGAGCACGCGCCAGCCCAGCGCGCTTCTTCATTCCCCCCGAGAGTTCTCCCGGCATCTTGTACCTGTCTGCTGCCAAGCCAACCTCGGCGAGAGCGCGATGCACGGCATATTCGATTTCTAATTTAGACTTGTCCGTAAGCCGACGAAGCGGCAAAGCGAGATTCTCTTCTAAGGTCGCTGAATCGAACAGGGCAGCGCTTTGAAAGAGAAAACCCATCTTCCGCCGTAACCGCGAAAGGTCATCACCTTCAAGCGACGAAATATTGTCCTGACCGATTAGCACTTTGCCAATATCCGGCCTCAGCAATCCGATGAGCAGTTTTAGGGTTACGCTTTTTCCGGTTCCGCTGCGGCCCAGAAGACAAACCGTTTCGCCTTGCCTCACCGAGAAAGAAACCTCCTGCAAAACTTGTTTGCTTCCAAAGGACTTCGAGACCCCGTCGAATACGATGGCCGCTGGCTGGGACTCGGTCATAGTGCGCTCCCAGGAAAAAAGAGGAAGATGATCTTGACGAGGACCACATCTGCCACGATGACCAACAGCGAGGACAGAACGACGCTGTTCGTTGCTGCTCGTCCCACCCCTTCAGCTCCTTCATCAGTCGTGTAGCCGTAGTAGCAGGAGACTGTTCCTATCAAGAAGCCAAAGACGGTCGTTTTCAGAGTAGGGGGGACGAAGTTAGACCACGCGATGCCATTGAATGCGCGCTCAATAAACAGTTGCGCCGACAAATGAGACAAAGCGTGCTCCGCCAGGAATCCACCCAGAAGTGCGGTCAGATCCATGAAAGTGGTTAGCAATGGCAGAACTAAAACGCACGCGACCACTCGCGGCACTACGAGAAACTTGAAAGAATCGACGGAGAGTACCTCAATGGCATCGATCTGTTCGGACGCGCGCAAGTTGGCGAGTACAGCACCAATGCCTGCACCAACTCGGCCGGCCACAAGAAGGGCAGCCACGAGAGGACCAATTTCAATAAAGAAAGAGAGTGATTGCACCTTTGGGATCATGGCTGCCGCGCCAAACGTAACCAGCGTGCTGTGCGTGTGCAGTGTCATGACCACTCCCAGGGCCAACCCCGATGCCGCAACAAGAGGTAAGGAACGAGCTCCGATTTCACCTACTTGCATCCAGGTCTGTTCGAACTCGTAGGGGGAACGCCAGGCGCTCGTAATCACTCGGGCCGCGAAGCGTGCTATCATGCCGATAAATTCGAGAAGTGTCTTCAAGCGACCTCCGTCCGCAGTAGTGCAGATCACATGCCAATCGCGGGCTTACAGATGGGCTGTTTGTATCTTGTCTCCTCATCCTTATGTAATGTCTGAAGGAAACCGAAACGAAATCGTTTGTCATCCCGATGTGAACTGCCATTTGCCTTCAGGTGAATAGCCCCAGGGCGGTCATGTCACCCAGACACTGCCCAGATACGGGCAGATAGAGCTTGGAGAGCGAATACTCCTCTTCTCCAATTCGTACATCGTGAGCACATGCGTGTTGGTTAATGCAGAGTCGAAACCTCGACACCAATGCTATTAGTGTCCGAGCGGACGGCCATTGCCGTTAGGGCCAGCCGAAAGCGTGCCCGAGCCCTGCTTGGGCACCAGCGGCAGGTGGAGGCGCTCGCACACATCCAGCGAGTATGCCGTTTGGGCGAGAAATTGTGCTCCAAGCCGCTTCAGAAATGACAGCACTTCTTCCCCGAGGGCGTCGACAAACATCAACTCCGTGATATCAACTATAATTTCATTTCGGCGTTGCTTCGGGTGACGAGCGTACGGACTTGTTCAGCTCGCTCGCCGGTTAGTCGGCCTTCGAGTTTGAAGGTCAGAATGTCGACTGTCTGGCTCGTTATGACGCGTAGCATTTGTGAGCTCCCGATGGATTTGGACCCGTCCTCGAGAGGCGGGCCAATAGGAGTTGCAGTTACTATGCCGGGAGTTCTCTTTCTAACTGATTGAGAATAGAGGGCGTTCCAGAATGAGCAGAAAAAGATGTGGGGCAATAGCCCGCATGCGGTCAGGCCCGGTAATCGGCGCGAGTGATGCTTAGCCTGTTCATCTTGTTCTGAAGTGTGGTTCTCTTTAGACCGAGGCGCTCTGCTGCGCCTCCTTTGCCTGCAATCTTTCCGGATGCATTTTTCAACGCATCGAGAATGGTCTGCCGCTCGACTTGCTCGAATGTGGAAACAGCAGAAACCACTGAACGTTCAGCAGATCTCCTCAGCTCGGTCCGAGGCACGTTCAATTCGTCCCCCTGCGTGAGAATCACGCAGCGCTCAATGAAGTTCTCGAGCTCGCGAATATTACCCGGCCAGTCGGAAGCGATTAATGCCTCCATGGCTCGTTTCGGGATTGACCGAATACGTCTCTGCATTGTGCGGGACAACCGTGACACAAAGAAATGCACCAGGAGCGGAATGTCCTCGCGTCTTTCACGAAGCGGCGGGATTTCGATTGGAAACACATTGAGCCTGTAAAAAAGGTCTTCGCGAAACTGATTGTTGCGGATCATGCCTTCCAGATTGCGATGCGTGGCCGCGATTAAGCGAACATCCACCTGAAGCGTCTTTGTGCTTCCAAGGCGTTCGAACTCCCGCTCCTGCAAAGCGCGCAAGAGCTTGGGCTGCAAGTCCATCGTAATATCGCCGATTTCATCGAGGAACAGAGTGCCGTGATCCGCCAATTCGAAGCGGCCGCGCTTCTGGATCAGCGCTCCGGTGAAGGCACCCTTTTCATGACCGAACAATTCGCTCTCCACCAGTCCCGAAGGAATGGCCGCACAGTTCAGGCGGACGAATGTTCGCGCACGGCGCGGGCTGCGATTATGAATGGCCCGGGCGACCAGTTCCTTGCCCGTACCAGTTTCGCCGTGCAGCAGCACAGTGGAACTGGTCGGCGCCACGATGGCTACTTGATCCAGCACCTTGCGGATGGCGGCACTCTTGCCAACGATATCCTCAAAGTTGTACTCGGATTCTATTTCTGCTTCGAGATAGAGCCGCTCTTCTTCCAAGCGGGCTGCGGATGCGTTCAGGCGCCCATAGGCAAGCGCATTATCCAGCGCGAGCGATATCTGGATAGCAATCTGTGACAGGAGATCCAGGTCTTTTTGTCCGAACGCATCGGCCTTGCGGCTGCCCACCGCTAGTAAACCGATCGGACCGCCTCCTGTGGTGAGCGCAACCAGAGCCAACGATGAGATCGACTCTGCTCTCAACGAGCTTGCGAACGACGCCGGCAAGTTCCCGAAATCCACTGTCGTCAAGATGTCAGCACGCCGTGCACGGAGCTTTTCAAAATCCTCTGCGGTTAAGTCGGCCGATGCAGTTTCCGATATGGCGCCCTTGCTGATGGGAAAATCCAGACCGACTCCGCGGAGCTCGCTCGAGTCTTTATCGAGGATCCAGAAGGCGGTGAAGTCACTCACGAAATACGAACGGATCGATGCACTCGCGGAGCGAAGCACGTCATTAATGTCTAGCTTGGCAACATGGTTGTTGATTTCGAGCACCAGGCGAAGGCGGTCGCGCTCGCTCGCGAGTTCACGCTGGTACTGCTCTGCGCGATCTTTCGCAAAGGCACATTCGAGCGCAACTGCTACGTGCGACGCCAGAGAACCAAGAAGTTCGACATCCTCCTGAGCGAATTGCTGGCCCGGCAACTTTGGTGTCGACAGAATGCCGAACTGTTTCTGGAATGTAGAGACGGGAAAAAGATATGTGCTCCGCCCTACAACCTCGGGTGCAAACGTGGCCAGATCAGGATGCTTCAACATTTCTTGCGCCAGGTCGGGGATGAAGACCGGCTTCTGTTCATCAAGCACTCTCGCCACGGCACCAATGCGTAATAGCTTGGCCCCGACGTTGATCGCCGGCGCGTCTTCATCTCGATCAAACTCGAAGCTAGACAGGGTTTGTCCATCACCGCTCAACAGATACAGTTCCACCCCATGCAACTTGGACGTGCTTGCCAGAACGCCACGCAGGCTATGCAGAACAGCTTTGACGGTGGGCTGATCGGCCACTGCACTGAATGCACCCAGTAGAGTTCGATATCGATCATCGGTCATCGTCATGGCTCTGGAGCTCTCCTGCAATTCACTGGCCTGCCAATAAATTCACACCCTTTGTCGCGAGCGTAGTCGATTCTAATGGATGGATGACCGAATACTGCCACGGCCGCAGGCAGCGCGGTTGAGCGTCAAGTATCCACCGATTCAGCCCTGCGTGCAATAAAGACAGCGACTTGCCATGCATCGATGTGCGCTATGGCGAGCCTCCAAAACATCGTGAACCTGAGGAGACTCCAACCGTCACTGGCGGACCGCGAGCACACTGCGATTTGACCTGCATGAGTGCATGTCGCGACGACAACTGCTGACCCAGTTGGCGGTCCGCCTGCCCATCGCGCGGCACTATTGGTGCTCGCGCCCGCTGCCCAAAAAGCGACTGCCCATATAAGGGCAGTGGCATTGCGATCCCGCCGACAGATTGCGTGGCCAGCAATGAAATCCACCACTTAGCCCTGGCATAACTTTGGCGCGCCGATTGCCTTTGTCATTCGCGTCACAACTGGATGTGATCGCAATCACATCCGGTCGTGAGCGGGATCAATGGGGTGAGGCAATTCCGTCCACCACCACGGGTCCTCCTAAAGATTCGTAATCAATCGGGCGCGTTGACACAACGCATCCGGGCTAGGAGAAGCCATGCGAGGATTCACAAAATTTGCGCTGCATCTAGTGCCAACTTTTCTGGTGTTGTGGCTCGTTTTTCTTGGCGGGCGGTGCATTGCCCAAGAAGTAGACGTACCGACTGGACGCGGAAGTGGCTCGGTAGTTGCGCCCACGGGCTGGGCAGAGTTGATTGCTCCTGTGCAACAGCGGATCGATCTTAAATTCTACGGCTTTTACATCGGCGAATTGAAAGCACCGTCAGCACAGTTTGACGCCACTTTTCGCGCGACAAAGTTTCTTTCGATCACTCCCAGCTATCTGTATTACTCGGTCCCTGCAGACGGGCTTAATGAACTCGCGAATCATTCGGGAGGATTTACTAACACTTACCAGGAGCACCAATTTCGGATCGACGGGACGGTTATGTTCTCGGTCCACAAGTTTGAAATCTCCGAGCGCAACATGTATGTCAGAAGGTTTCTTCCAACATACATGTATGGCGGAAAGTCTCTTCCAGAAAAAGAGATCAACCGCTATCGCAATAAGATCGCGGTCGCGTATCCCCTCGCGGTTAAGGGCCACATCTGGAAACCTTTCGCGTCCTACGAAGCCTTTTACGACCAGGGAAGCGGGTGGACGAAAAACCGAGCATGGACTGGCGTCACGGTGCCCATCGAGAAGCATGTGTCGTTTCAGCCCTCCTACATGTGGGAAAACACAAACGGAATCAAAGACGTCCGCTACTTAATGTTTGGCCTGATCTTCAGAATGCCATCGAGATAAGAACCTGATTTCGTATTCAACACTCAAAAAGGAGAATTGTATGTCGAAATTGCTACAACGTGGAACCGCAATGCTTGCCCTGATCGCCAGCCTGGTTTTCTGCACCGCCGCGCTGGCTCAGATGCCAATAAACCCCTGGAAGAAGGCCGCACCATTCCCGTATGCCGGATGAAGAACTCTACGGCGCTGCCGTTAACGGCAAGATGTACGTGATTGGCGGCTGGGACGACGGCAAGGCTGCCGGCCTCAACTACGAGTACGACCCGGCTACCGACAAATGGACTCAGAAAAAAGGGATGCCGCGGTCGGCCCACCATGCCGCCATAGCCACTGCCAACGGCAAGCTTTACGTGATCGGCGGCTTCGTGCCTCCAAAGGACACTCAGATCCCGACCGGCGGCGCGTGGGAACCCATCGCCGACACGTGGGAGTACGATCCGGCGGCCGATTCATGGAAGTCGCTGGCTCCGGTACCGACGAAACGCGGCGCTGCCGTAGCGGTTGAAGTCGCCGGCAAGATCTACGTCATCGGCGGCGCAACCACGGTGGCAGGTTCCAAGGACCCATACTTCACGTTCTTCGGACCATCTCTGGTTCTCACCACCAACGAGGTTTTTGACCCGGCCACGAACAAGTGGGAGAGCCGCAAGCCGATGTCGGTGGCGCGCAATCACGCGTACGCCGCCGCCGTTAACGGCAAGATCTACGTCATTGGCGGCCGCACTGGCCACGCCTTCATCCTGTCCGCTACCAACACGGATGTGGTGGAGGAGTACAGCCCAGTAAGTGATATGTGGAGTGCTCCGAAAGAACGGATGCCGACGCCTCGCAGCGGCGGCGCCTGGGGCACCGATGGCCGCAGGATCTACGTAGCGGGTGGCGAGGTGACTACGAAAGAGCTCGTCGGAGCGTTCCGAGCCGTCGAGGCGTACGAGCCGGCCACCAATTCATGGATCTCGCTGCCACCGATGCCGATGCCGCGGCATGGCATCGCGGGCGCGGTGATTGGGAACGAATTTCATCTCGTCAGCGGCATGATTCAGTCCGCAGGAGCGTTGTCGTTCCTCGACCCGCGTCTCGAAGTCCACACGGGACAGCATGACGTACTGGAGCTGAACTTCTTCTTTCCGACTCCTGCAACGGGTGCGAAGAAGGAAGAAGCGCCGCCTTCCACGGGTGCAAAGAATGTGGGTGCGGCTCCTTCTTCCGCTGCTGTGAACAACGTAATCGCGACTTCTTCTTCCGCTCGTCTGAAGAACGTAAGCGCGATTTCGACCGAGGGCGCGAACAGCGTAGGCACGGCTTCTTCCGGAGGGAAGAAGCCGTACATACGCTACAACGTGAACAGTCCCGAAGGTCAGGTGATGCTCGCGAAATACGCGCAGGCGATCGAGATCATGAGGACCTTGCCGGACTACGACACTCATTCCTGGACATGGTGGTGGTATACCCATTGGGTCAAGGGCTACCCGGCTGCCCTATGGGATCTACTCCATGAAAAAGAAAGCAGAGGTCATCGCCGCCCTCCCGAAGGAGTATCAAGCCGATGCCGAGGCCGTATGGGACGGCTGCCAAGCCCACGCCTACAACCCTTCCGAACCCTGAGCAATATCAGCAGTGGTATTTCCTGCCCTGGCATCGGCTGATGCTCAATCAGTTCGAAGGAGTCATTCGCGAGGTGCTGCACGACGAGACTTTTACGCTTCCCTACTGGAACCCGGTCACCGGAAACGACGCCGATTTGGTTCGTGCCGGCCGTGTTCCGGGCTCCTGGCAGCCACGCTGTATAACGGCACGCGCTGGCCCTGGGTCAATGGCGGCGAACGGATCGACATACCTTTACCGGGACTGGCTCAGTCTGGACGCTCTCAACGAGAACTTTTACATCGACTCGCCCAACGGCAGCCTCGGCTTTAATCCCAAGTTGGACACCAACCCTCATTTCTTGACTCATCTTGGCCGTCGGGGGCGATATGGCCGATTTCGCCACGGTCGGCGGTGACCCGTTGTTCTATCTCCATCACGCCAACCTCGACCGGATCTGGGAAAGCTGGAATCGGCTCGGCCACACCAATCCAACCGATCCCAAATATCTCAATCGCACGTTTGCGTATGGAGACAGGAGCGGCAAGCGCGTCGATCTGCCAGTCAGCGCGGCCGACCGTACTGCGCAGCTCGGCTACGAATATGACAGCTATGAAAAGCCGCCCCAGCCGCTGCACCTGACCACGGAGGAGGCCGCCGCCAGAGAGCGCACATACCAGACTCTCCACGACAAGGCCATGGGCGGTCCACATGATGCCCACCATGCGCACAGCATGGAAGCCTCGACCAAGCAGGACACACCCTGAAAGCGGGGGCGGCGACCGAGCCGCATGACGCTTGGGAATGTCCACTTACGTTCGCAAATTGATCGATCTGCACAAGTAAAGGAGAAAAACAATGAAGTACATCTTTGTCATCGCCAGGGTGTTGCTGGGCCTCGTTTTCACGGTCTTTGGCCTCAACGCGTTTCTACATTTCTTCCCGAGTCCGCCAGTGCCCGGTCTCGCGGGACAGTTCATGGGAGCTTTATTAGGCTCGCATTACTACGTGATCGCGTTCGGAACGGAACTCATCGGCGGTGCGCTGCTACTCAGCAACCGCTACGTGCCGCTCGCACTGACGCTGCTCGGACCGGTGATCGTGAACATCCTTAGCTTCCACATGTTCTTGGACTCAGAAAACATGGCGCCCGCCATTGTCGTCACGGTGCTATGGTTCGTCGTTTTCTCGCAGGTGCGCAGTTCCTTCGCGGGTCTGTTCGTGGCGAAAAAAGCCGGATTGAAGTCCAGCAGCCGCGCCGAAGCACTAGGCGCGGCATAGTTTGGGAAAACCGTTCGACCAACTGAACCAGGTCTGATCGAACGGCCAGAGGCACGATGCAGATGCTCACGGCGGTCCGCATGGTGCCGTTACGCGTATGGAATTGCAGCCTGGAGCAAGAACGGATGCAATTCCAGACGAGAGGAATGAACCGGACAACGCGGGCGGAGCTAGCCTGAAAACGGGCGGGCGATACCGGCCCGGGCGAAAGGACTAAAGCAAATGATTATCACTTTTCTAATCGCAAAGATCATTTTAGGCGGCTATTGGCTGATGTTAGCTCCAGTTCTGTTCCTGCCATTGGGGATTGTTTTTCTCAGCTCGCAGGTGCGGCGCGGACTCTTTGGATATGTGGTGCTTCCGTTAGCAGTCGTATTTGCGGCGCTAGGGGCGATTTTTCTATTCACTCTGACCTTGCCTGACGCAGTCACAGTAGTTGCTGGAGTTCAGGCAATTTGGCTGCTCGCGGCTGCGATTACGCTTCTTAGTCGGAACAGAAAACAACGTGGCAGCCAGTTTCAAGAACTTCGTACGGCAAAATCATCGATCACGCGATAAAGGAGGAACACATGTCGGTGTATGTCATTGCAAGTCTTACGATCAAAGATGCGGTTCGGTTCGAGGATTACAGACGGATGCTGCTGCCAACAATGGCGAAATATGGCGCCCGATTGGTTGCGCGCGGCGGCCCCATTGTTCTCGAGGGAGAGTGGCCGCGCGAACGGCTAATCATCGCCGAGTTTCCCAGCATGGAGCAGGCGCGAGAGTGGTGGGCTTCGCCAGAATACGCCGAGCCAAAGGCGCTGCGCCAAGCCACGGCTGACTCGGAACTAGTAATTGTCCAAGGCGTGTAGTCGAAGGCGAAAGCAAAAAGGCAAAGCGCAAGAGGGCCCATCGATCATCGGGTCGTATCACGGAAATGAGGGGAATCATGACGGTATGCGTTGTTCAACTCGCCCGGTTCATCATAAGGACCATTCTCGCCGTGGCACTCACCTTCGCCTGCCTGAACTCAGGTATCGCGCAAGCACAGGAATTGACCGCTCACGAGCCGTCGGCGGCTGAGAACGACTCCGCCGCCGAGGCCAGCAAGCAAGCGGCTAATCCACTAGCCAACGCCTGGCTGATGCAGGTTCAGCAGAATACCAACTGGATAGGGATGCCCGCGAACAATGGAAACCGAGTCCAGAGCAATCTTCAGTTTCAGCCCCTAATGTCGGTGAAACTGAGTGATGACTGGAACCTGATCACGCGCCCGATAATACAGATGTTCAGCACGACGCCATTCCTCGACCAAACCGGACAAGACAAACGTGTGACAGCGTTCGGCGATACAGTGCTCGCGCTTGCCCTATCGCCTGGCCCCAAGCTGGTAGGTAACTGGCTGCTTGCTGCCGGCCCGTCGTTTATCTTTCCGACTGCAACGAATTCTCTGATCGGCGAGAACAAATGGCAAGTCGGACCCGCCGCTGCGGTTGGGTATCAAGGCAAGAACTTTATAACTTACGTGTTTCCGCAACAGTGGTTCTCGGTCGGCGGTGACGGTCGAAAGACCAGCCATATGTTGTTGTACTACGCCTTTGTCCACGTGTACTCAAACGGATGGAGCGTGGGAACAAATCCCAGTATGTCTGTGGACTGGGAAGCGTCGAGCGGTAACAAACTGGCATTTCCGGTGGGCTTGCAAGTCGGAAAGCTGCGCAAACTCGGGCCCTTGCCGGTGAAGTTCGACGTGCAGGCCCAATATTACGCCGTGCGTCCACAAGTCAATGGTCCGAAATGGAATCTTCAGCTCCAGATAACTCCGATTCTTCCGGCATTGATCGGACGCAAGTGATGCGGCGGCGGATAGGGCTTCAATCGCACTGTCACCAAGCCACGGCGGCATAAGTTCATGAAGCGCTGATCCCTACCGAACGAGCATGGTCAGATTGGCTTCCTTCAGATCACAAGAACGGCGACTCGACCATTCGGATTCGCGAGGGCACGATCAACCGAGCTTTTGTCGGACGCTCTCAAGGATTTCGTCAGAGAGTCGCGGGTCCTGCACGGCGCGAGCCAGTACCACGCCACCGATCATCGCCGCTGTCCAAAAGATGGCTTCTTTCCGGTCCGCACCCTTAGCGGAAAGAAGGTTCTCCAATCCCTGCTCAAACGCGGCTTTGAGTTCAGGGGCCGAGCGAGCCACCTCCTGGGCCAGCGCAACCATGGTGCAGCCGTCGCCTGGATTATCTCGGTGCCACGGGCTCAGATACGCATCGGTAAACGATCCTTTGCTCTTCTTCCTTTTGCTGCGCTGCAGGCGATCTAGCGAAACTTCTTGGCCGTAGGCAACAGCAGCCGCCTGCAGTTCTTCCTTTGAACCGAAATGGGCATAGAACGCCCCGTGCGTCAGGCGGGCAGCCTTCATCACTTCGGCCACGCTTACGTTGTCAAATCCCCGTTCACGGAACAGGCGGGAAGCCTCCTTCACAATCCGTTCATGTTTCGCAGCGGTCTCTTCGACGGGATAGCGCATAATTTTTTTCTGCATCCTCCATCTATGATAGTCATCATATCACATGTATGACGGTCATCATAGTTGATTGGCCGATTGAACAAATAAGGAGGCGTTATGAAGCTCACAGGGAAAAAGGCTCTCATTACCGGCGGTAACAGTGGCATCGGTCTTGCCACAGCCCGACTTTTCATTGCGGAAGGCGCGCAGGTCGCCATTACCGGTCGCGATCAGAAGACGCTGGATGAGGCGGTTACAGAACTAGGACCCAACGCGCGTGGTTACCGCGCTGACGTCACCATTGCGGAAGACCGCACGCACCTCTTCGCGGCCCTAGCCAAAGATTTCGGGAAACTCGACATTGTCTTCGCCAATGCCGGCATCTCCGGCCGGACGCCTACTGGCTCAACCGACGAGGCCATTTTTGAGAACGTGATCCACACTAACCTCAATGGCGCTTTCTTTACGGTGAATTCAGCGGCACCTCTGCTGAACGACAACGCCAGCATCATCTTTAATGGGTCCGTACATAACTATCTCGGCCAACCGGGCGTCGCCGCATATGCAGCCACCAAGGGCGGCCTCGTCTCGATGGCTCGTTCCATCGCCGCCGACCTCGCACCGCGCAACATTCGCGTGAATGTCGTCGCACCGGGCGCTACCAAGACACCCATTTGGAAGCGCGGGCCCCGCGCCTCTATTTCGCCGGATGACTCCGCTAGGCTCGCAAAGTTCGTCTCTTCTGCAATTCCGCTGGGCCGTTGGGGTGAGCCGGAAGACGTTGCTAAGGCCGCACTCTTCCTTGCCTCGGACGACTCCTCGTACGTCAACGCAGTCGAGCTGGTGGTGGATGGCGGAGCCACGGGGGCGCCATGGGGAGCTCCCATTCTTCGAGCCGCCTGAGCGCACAGGGTTGAGGCGTGGAGCAAAAGTAGGAAAGAAAGCAGAGTTATGAGCGAAACAGCAACCGACAAAGGAGAATCAAGTGACATCAGAAAAGAAATTTCTTGTAACGGGACCGACCGGCGCAACCGGTGGTGAAACGGTTAAACAGCTTCTTGAAAAGGGACACGCCGTTCGAGCGCTTGCGCACCGAGAGGATGAAGATCGGAACGACTCAGCAAATTGGGCGCAGAGGTCGTTTTTGGCGACCTTCTCGACATGGAATCGGTGCGTTCCGCCCTTCGCGGAATCTACGGAGCGTATTTCGTTTATCCCATTCGACCGGGGATCGTGGATGCAAGTGTTCGATTTGCTCAGGCTGCAAAGGAAGCTGGCGTCAAAATCATCGTCAACATGTCACAAAAGTCGGCACGGGGAGACTCTCAAAGCCAGGCCGCACTCGCACACTGGCTATCGGAGCGTGTGTTTGACTGGTCCGGGGTGCCCGTCAGCCACATCAGACCGACGCTCTTTTCGGAGTGGATGCTCTATGGGGCCGCCATGATCCGTCAGGGGACCTGGCTCGTACCATTCGGCACTGGCCGCCACGCTCCCATCGCGGCCGAAGATCAAGCCAGAGTGATTGTTGGAATCTTGGAAAATCCGAATGCACACGCGGGGAAAACGTATCCTCTTGTTGGACCGGTGGAACATAACCATAAAGAAATTTCTCAGATCATTGGAAGCGCGCTCGGAAAGAAAATTTACATCGAGCAGATTCCAATTGAGAAGTATGGCGAGATCCTACGTAGCCGGCCCCGTGGCCCGGCTCGAAATACCGCCGCTACAGCGTACGCCGAAGCAGACAAAGCTGGAGGCCCAGGCTCGGATTTCGTTCTCCAACATTTAAAAGAGATCGCTATCGACCACCAAAATGGGATTTTTAGTGGGATGAATAACTACGTCCAAGAGATTGGCGGTCGTCCCCCGATGACGGTTGAACAGTTTGTCGAAAAGCATCGCTCAGAATTTGGGGAATAAGGCAAGGACGTCCTCGCACTGATGTACGAGGAATCATCCGAGACAAGGAAGAGGTCGGAACTAATTCAATGCAGGAGGGTAACTCAATGGAAGCAATTGGATTGTTAGTCACGCTGGAAGCCCGCTAAGGAAAGAGGCCGATGCCGAGGCATTTCTAAAATCAGCTCAAGCGCTCGCGCTAAATGAAAAAGGAACCTCGAAATGGTATGCGATCAAAATCGGGCCGGGGAAGTTCGGCATCTTCGACACCTTTGCAAATGAAGCGGGCCGCAATGTCCACTTGAGTGGTGACATTGCGAAGGCATTGGGGGCGCGAGCCAACGATTTGCTAGCGGTTCCCCCGCAAATTGAAAAAGTGGAGGTCCTTGCAAGCACACCCCTGAAGGGCTGAGTGCGAGGTTCCAAGTCGGTAAGTAGTAAGAG
>CAVRLM010000004.1:0-1054388 GCA_963722365.1 uncultured Acidobacteriaceae bacterium | reverse complement strand
GTACCAGATTTTCGCGGATATTGTCGATGACAATGGCGTGCCATGGACTGCGGTTGGGCAAATCGATCTGCCCAACGTCGCGAGTATGCCGCTTTCCGGAGACGATTCTCAAGTATCCGAAGGTCCGCTTACGCCGACCAAGGACGATGCCACATCGGCGCAATTGCCCGACGGCGGACGCATGATCTGGCAACGCGACTCCTCGCCATTGAGAGCCAATGTTCCCATGTCCTTTCGCTTCCGAATCGAAGATCGAAACGGTAGGCCTGCCAAAGATCTTGAACCGTACATGGGAATGGCAGGACACGCAGCTTTTGTGCGTTCGGATTGTTCGGTATTCGCGCACATTCATCCCGCGGGTTCGGTCTCAATGGCCGCACTGCAAATGGCTAAGGCGAGTCTTCCGCCCGCCCCCCCGCGAGCTAACGAGCCGCAATTGGCGAATCAAGGTGACTCCCATCCTGCGACGGAGATGACTATGAATGTAACGTCCCCTGAGGTCTCATTTCCGTACGGATTCCCCAAAGCTGGGCTGTACCGAATCTTTGTGCAGATCAAGCGCTCTGGTCATGTTCAGACAGGAGTTTTCGATGCGCATGTTGAGTAACAGATCTTAGGCAGAAATCGAGCAGCGTAGTGGGCGGTTGCCCTTCAGTCGAGAAACGCAGGATAGAGACGCCTTGCCTCGTTCCGAGAGTTGTTAGAGGGCGGACGCGATCATGTCAAATTCAATTCGCTGGCGATCCGACACTTACGACCAACTCTGCAACAGCGACCGGCGTGGCTTCCTGAAAGGGGCGGCTGGAGTCATTGCGGGAACCGCGGTGGCGAGCCTGTTAGTGGCTCAGCCGAAGCCGTCCACAAGCACATCTGGGAGCATGTTCGATGGATTCAAGATCTCGAAGGTCCAGACAACTGGCGCAACCATCAATGTGATTTTGGGCGGCCAAGGTCCGCCGGTGCTGCTCTTGCACGGCAACCCGCAGACCCACTTCATGTGGCACAAAATCGCACCGCGCCTGGCCACGGAATTCACCGTAGTGGCTGCCGACCTGCGTGGCTATGGCGACAGCAGCAAACCAGCGGATGGCGAGAATCACTCCAACTACTCGAAACGCAACATGGCGCTCGACCAAATAGAAATAATGAGCCACTTTGGGTTTGAGAAGTTTGCCGTAGTAGGGCACGACCGCGGAGGGCGAGTTGGGCACCGCATGGCGCTCGATCACCCCGACAGAATCACAAAGCTGGTGGTGCTAGACATTGTGCCCACCTATACTTTGTTGCACAGCGTCAACAACGAAGTAGCCACGGCCTTCTACCACTGGTTTTTTCTCGTCCAGCCGTCTCCCTTTCCAGAGACCCTTATTGCAAACAATGTCGAGTTTTACCTTAGGTACATGATGTTCCGGGATATGTCGCTCAGGGAGATACCAACCTGGATGGGCGAAAACGCTTTCGCCGAATATCTACGTTGCTTTCGTGACGCGGCTACGATTCATGCGAATTGTGAGGACTACCGCGCGGGCGCTTCCATCGATATGGAACACGACGAAGAAGATCTAAAGCGCAAAATCCTTTGCCCCGTGCTTGCTCTCTGGGGCGAGCGCGGAGCTGTGCACCAAATGTTTGACACGCTGGCTGCCTGGCGGGAACGCGCCGCCAATGTGAGCGGCAAGCCTTTGCCTGGAAGGCATTTCCTGCCGGAAGAAATACCGGACGAAACACTGGCCGAATTGCGGACGTTCCTTAATTCGTCGTGACACAGCTTAGCTTTGCTGAGGGACGCCCACTATTCCGACGCGCCGGTTTGATCAGTATTTACAGAAACCGTAAGAGCGAATCGCGGTCCACGTTTCACCTTTCAAGAAACTAATCGGGCTATCTCGGCGAATTGGAATCGTGAATAGAAGCGGGGCGTACAATTGTGCTCCAGGTCGGGGCAGGGGTAGACGCAGTTGCTTAAGACAACCCTCTTCGGTGTTACGCGCGGTCGCTGGTTGCTATCCGTTGTGGCGTTACTCGCAGCGGTTCAACTATCAGGACAATCCGTATCCACGCTGGTGTCTCCGGCTATTCAAGCCAACTCAAACCGCGCACCCGCCGGTGGGCTTGAGAAAGGCGTGCTTACTCTCCACCTTGAGCTACGGCAGGGAGATTGGTACCCGGAAGCCGACAGCGGTCCGAGCATGAAGGTCTACGCGTTCGGTGAAGAAGGCAAGGCGCTTCAAGTGCCCGGGCCACTCATTCGGGTTCCCGAAGGCACCGAAATCGACCTGACCATTCGCAACCTTCTCGCTGTCGTGGCCGTGGTGCATGGCTTGCATCAACACCCGGGGGATGCGAAGGCGGTTGTGGAAGTCCCTCCCCAGGAAAGCCGAGAACTGCACTTCACGGCTGGCGTCGCTGGTACGTATCAATATTACGCAAGCGCCGGTCGAGACTTGGGCGACTCCGGCCGCCCCTTTCGCGAGGACAGTCAGCTTGCGGGGGCGTTC
Organism: uncultured Acidobacteriaceae bacterium; assembly: GCA_963722365.1. Taxonomy (GTDB): domain Bacteria; phylum Acidobacteriota; class Terriglobia; order Terriglobales; family Acidobacteriaceae; genus Sulfotelmatobacter. Next base: position 1,051,890 of record CAVRLM010000004.1, on the reverse strand, counting down.
GTGGTCGATCCGCCGGGGAAAGCTACCCCAGATCGAATTTTTGTGCTGGGAATTTGGAGAAGCGGATCCGACTTGGCCGCAGTCAGAGGGCAGGCCCCACTGCCGCATATGATTCCGGTCATCAACGGAAAGTCATGGCCCTACACCGAGCGTCTGACCTACACGGCGGGCGAACCGGTACGTTGGCGCTGGATCAATGCCAGCGACGGCGGGCACCCTATGCACATGCACGGCTCCTATTTCCGGGTAGACAGTGCGGGCGATAGCGAGACCGATCATGTTTTCACGGCCGAACAGCAGCGCACCGCTGCCACGAATCGGTTGCTGACCAATGGAACCATGACCATGTATTGGACTCCACCGCCCGGTCATTGGCTGTTTCACTGCCACTTTGTTCCCCACATGTCTCCCGAGATGACCGTCGCCAATGCTCTGGCCGATAAATTCATCATGCAACATACCCACGATCACATGGCTGGAATGGTGCTGGGCATCACTGTTACCGGCAATCGTCCACCCGTGGCCTCACACGGTCGAACTCGCAAGATCGGGCTGTGGGTGCGGGAACGCAGGGCTGCCCACGGTCTACCAGCGGGATTCAGCTATCAACTGGAGGAGAATCACAGGCTGTTCCCGAAGGATCTGACGGTGCCCGGTCCGCCACTGGTACTTGAACGCGGCCAGCCAGTCGAAATAACCGTCGTCAATCAACTGCATGAATCAACTACGGTTCATTGGCACAGCGTAGAAGTGGAAAGCTATTACGACGGAGTGGCGGGCTGGGGCGCGAGCGGCAATAAAGTCACTCCCGAGATTCAGCCAGGTCACTCGTTCCGTGTCCGATTCAACCCGCCGCGTGCCGGGACATTCATGTATCACACACATTTGCATGATGAAGAACAGCTTTCCGGCGGGTTGTATGGGCCGCTGATCGTAGTCGAACCGGGCACGAAGTTTGACCCGTCGCACGAGCCCATTGCCGTCCTCAGCCGGGCTGGTCCCAGTCCGATTGAGGGCCCTCTGCTTTTGAATGGCAGCACAAACCCGCCCACTTTGCATTGGCGCATCGGGGACAGGTACCACCTGCGACTCATCAGCATTGCCGCCTTCGATGGCGGCTTTTTCTCACTGCTCGGCCCCGATGGCCTGCTTCAGTGGCGCGCGATTGCAAAAGATGGAGCCGATCTGCCACCCGCGCAAGCCGTGATGCAAGAGGCGCGCCAGTCTGCCTTAGCTGGAGAAGTCTACGACTTTGAATATCAACCGACAGTGGCAGGCACGCTGCAGCTTCAGGTCTCAATTGGAATCCTGAAAATGAAGGTTGCTCAGCAAATCGAGGTTCAATAGATGTTCTCTACAATCGCGCTGGCTACGCTCTTTGATCCGTCGGTGTAGACGGCCGGATGCAGGTCGGTTCGGGCGGCTGAGAAAGTGACTTCCATTACGCCGGAAGAAATTAGAGAGTGATTGCACGAGGGGCACGTGGAAGCGTTCGAGTAGACTCCCAATGCCCCCTACTGGTAGGGGCTCCATCTGGCCTGAAGCCAGTGGAAACGCACCCATGGCGCTTGAGGGGAGAATCGTCAGCGCAGGGACCAAATGCCGAGTTGATTGTCGGACGTGGCTGCGAACAGGTAATGATCGCCCACGAAGGCGCCTCCTACTATGGTGATTCCCGGCTTCCGAAAATCGGCGAGAACGGCTTCTGTATCCAGATCCCACAGCATCAGGTGGTCAACGTCGGCAAAGTAATCGGCGGAACGGTAGATCACCGCCACTTGTTTTTTGTCTGCAGAGACATCGAGGGAGATGATCAGTCCGGGTTGGTTGGTGAGCGTCCGCAGGACCTTACCCGTCTCCGGGTCGATGATGGAGAGAGTCTTGTCAACTCCACCGGCAATGACTGATTTGTTGTCTCGAGAAAATGCCACCGCAAGTGGCTCCAGCACAAATTCTGTCCCTGTGCTCCGCGGCTTTCCGGTGGCAGCATCGAAGACCCGGACGTGGCCGTCACCGTCAGCAGTGGCAACCCAATTGCCATCACCTGAAAACGAGAGCGACGCCGATCCTCCAAACGGAGGCGATATATCGGCCAGCATCCTCGAATTTTCCACGTCCCAGGCCTGAGTAACCATGCCCGAGAGAGCGAGGCGCCGATTGTCTGGCGAAAATGCCATTGCGAACACATCGGGTACAACGAACTCGTGCTCCATCTTCCACGAATCCACGTCGAAAATCCTGACCACTCCCTTCTCGTTCGGCACTAACTGATAAGCGATCGCAAGGTACCGCCCATCCGGCGAAAACTCCACATCACTGGGCGGATGCCTGCCGTCAGCCAGTGGCCGCAAGAGTTCCCCCGAGCGTGTTGACCAGACGCGCACAACGTTGTCGCTGTCAATGGTCGCAACCACGGTACCCGCACGGGACATGGTTCCGTACTGAACCGTGACGCCCGCCGGCAGATTGATGGTCTTCACTTGCCGGCCCGATTGCGCCGAAGCTGCAACGGGCAGACAGCATACGAGCGTTAAAGCCGCGATTTTCATGTTCATCACAGGCGCTCCAGGTAAAGCTCGAATCGAACCTTGGCATGCAATTCGTTCGGTTCACCGGTCAACACTACGGGACGGATAAGCTCCGGGGTCTGGAGCAGAGGATCGCGGGCGTAGTTCCTCTGAGGATCGCCCTCGAAAGCGGGATCGGTGGCGAAGTAGAGCTGCGTGACCAGCGGCTTGTGCCCCGGTGCCATCACCAGGTAGTGAACGTGCTGACAGACACGGGTTTTATCGGGATAATGGCCCGGAATCACGGACTCAAAACTATACGCCCCCGTCGAATCGACCGTCTGCTTGCCCCGATAGCGATAACCGTCAATGTCGTACAAACCGTGATGGTTGGTCTGCCAGATCTCAATGGTGGCATCGGGCACGATGTCGCCGCGTGTGTCCACCACCTGTCCCGAAAGAGTGAGCGGCAAGCCGGGATCTCCGGGCGCACGCAGGATGTTGTTGACGGGCGTGAGCCGCTTGTAAAACGGTCCCAGCGGATTGGGTGGAGTCGGCCTCGGAACCGGCTTTTCACCTTCCTGGAAGGCAAAGAGCATCGAGTCAGCGGAAAAGTGAGACGCGATGACGATGGAACCCAGGGTAAGGCACTTTTGAAGAACTTCACGACGCGCTAACATAGAACCTCCTCCATACGTTCACTTAAGCCATGTCTGAGCTGACCCGGCCGGGGTCCGGATCCAGCCAGACTGGGATTCAACAGGAACTCCCAAGAGATTGGATCGGGACCTTGTGATGGCTTTCCAGCTACGGGTAAACAGTGGTGCTTTACACCTCAATTCTTGGACCTCCAAAGCAGGAAACAATCCAGAGCCAATCGCTTTGGCCTGAAGCGCCTTCCACACGCAGCAGACCAGAATCGACTTCAGATGTCGAGGCACGCGGGGTAACGGCGAGGTAATTCCTGGGTAAGCGCACAAACACCACGCAACCGGTCGTTTACAAGCCACGGACGAACGACATCGAATCCGATTGGAAGGACGGAACGCGCGTGGTACGATCCGCCGCAAGGGACAGATCACTCGTGACAAAACGGTGGACACTCGCTCAAACGCGGTTCGCTTCGGATCTTTCGAACTCGATCTCCGCACCGGCGAATTGCGTAAGGAGTCCGGCGCCAGAATCCGGCTGGAAGGGCAACCGATCCAAATTCTTCTCCTCTTGCTGGACCGTCCTGGGGAGTTGGTGACGCAGGAAGAGGTCCGAAAGCAGCTGTGGCCCGATGGAACCGTTGTCGAGTATGAACACAGTATCAAAACCGCGCTTCGGAAGCTCCGTCAAGCTTTGGGCGATAGCGCCGACGCGCCTCAATATATCGAGACACTACCCCGAAAAGGGTATCGATTTATCGGTTCCGTCGAAGGCGTTTCGCCGACCGGGCTAACGGTCGAGAATAATAGACCGAGTTCACGGGTTCCAGCGAACGGCTGGAGAACCGGCAGGAGAGCTAAGACTGGGCTGTGGGGCGCCGCGGCGGTAATGTTTTTGGCCGGGCTGACATTGGGCGGATACCGCTTTCTCCGTCAGACCCGCGCCCTGACCGAAAAGGACACGCTTGTTGTTTCCGATTTCGTCAACGCTACGAGAGACCCCGTCTTTGATGGAACCCTGCGGCAGGGCCTGACAGTCCAATTGGAACAATCGCCTTTTCTCAGTCTCGTGTCCGAAGCGCGGATTCAGGGGACACTCCTACTGATGGGGCAGCCGTCCGATGCTCAGTTAACTCCGAAAATTGCGCGCGATCTCTGCCAGAGGGTCGGCAGCGTGGCCGTCATCAATGGATCGATTGCCAGCCTTGGCCGGCAGTATGTTCTGGATCTAAAAGCTGTCGAGTGCAGGAACGGCGATGCTCTTGCCGAGGAGCAGGTAACAGCGGACTCCAAGGAACAAGTCCTGAAGTCGCTGGCTCAGGCAGCTACCAAGTTACGCAGACAGTTGGGTGAGTCTTTGAGTTCCGTGCAGAGGTTCGATACGCCCATCGAACAGGCTACGACTCCTTCGCTCGAGGCGCTCCAAGCCTACAGTCTGGGAATGAAACTCCTGATAGGCAAGAGTGATTTCAATGCAGCATTGCCGTTGTTCCAGCGTGCGATCGATCTGGACCCGAACTTCGCAGCCGCCTACTCCGGCCTGGTGTTGACCTACCTCAATCTGCTGGAGACCGACTTGGCCTCGAAAGCTGCGGAGAAAGCTTACGAGTTGCGATCCGGAGTGAGCGAAGCGGAGAAGTTCTTGATCGAAGCTAATTACTACGAGTTCGTCAGCGGAGACCTGGAGAAGGCGCGCCAAACTTGCGAGGTGTGGTCACAGACCTACCCACGGGACCACTCTCCGCGGGGTTTCAGAGTCGGGATCTACGCTGGGTTGGGTCAATATGACCGGGAACTCGAGGAAGCGCAAGCGAATCTTGGTCTTGATCCAACAAGCGCCTTAGGATATGGGGGCTTGGCCCTGTCTCTCCTTAACTTGGGCCGATTTAACGAGGCCCGCGCGACTGCCGCTGAGGCGCTCGCAAAGAACCTCGACTCGCCTTTCCTGCGCGACAACCTCTACGAACTTGCATTCCTCGAGAACGATGCGTCGAAAATGGCGCAACAAGTAGCCTGGGCTTCTGGAAAGCCAGGAGCTGAAGACCTAACTCTGGCCATGGAATCCCACACTGCAGTCTTTACCGGCCAGGTGGGCAAAGCTAGGGATTTTTTCCGCAGAGCGGTCGCTTCAGCGGAGCGAGCGGACGAGAAAGAGACCGGGGCTCTCTACCAAGCCGATGCAGCCCAGTGGGAAGCGTTATTTGGCTTCGCGGCAGAAGCACGCGAGCGTTCCCACGCCGCACTTTCCGGCTGGAGGGGACGCGACGTGGAGTACGGTGCAGCTTTGGGATTGGCTCTGGCCAACAATGCGCGCGGCGAGCAGACAGGGATCGCAAACCTGGCAGACGATCTGGCGAAGCGCTTCCCCGACGATACACTGGTGAGGTTTAACTACCTGCCCACCCTTCGTGCGCAGATCGCTCTCAATCGCGACCAACCTTCACAAGCTATCGAAGTACTCCAAGCGTCAGTTCCTTACGAGTTGGGGACACTGGAGGCATATGGCTTCCCTCAGGCCCTATTACCTGTTTATGTCCGCGGCGAAGCCTATCTGGCCACGCATCGAGGTCCCGAAGCCGCCGTGGAGTTTCAGAAGGTCCTCAATCATCGCGGAATTGTGTTTAACGAACCCATCGGCGCATTGGCGCACCTGCAATTGGGCAGGGCTTACGTGCTGTCGGGTGATGACACCAAGGCAAGATCGGCTTATCAAGATTTCCTTTCGCTCTGGAAAGACGCCGACCCCGACGTCCCCATCCTGAAAGAAGCGAGGGCAGAGTACGCGAAGCTGAAGTAAGTGGGTTACGCCCCTTCAAGACCACTTCTGCGAGATCAAACTGTATCAATACTGGTAAACGCGCTTGTGCCACAAATGCATAGTCCCCGGTTGGTCGGAAGTAACGGCGCAAGTCGGCCGTTCTGGAGATCACTGTTGTTATCAGGCCTTTTGACTCAAAGCCCGCCAATGAGTAAGTCGAAACAGGCGCAGTGACTGTAGTCTCCCGGTGGCTGCTGACAAAGCTTTCGCGTCGTCGCCTCAGTCCGGTTTGGCATGGCTCTGTTTCCTGTTCCCGCTCATCGAACCGGACAGGCGGGTTTCCCGCATCCGGCTCTCGGAAAAGACACACGATGTTACGTGTGACGCCGTCTACAGCTTCTGAACACAACTCAGGGGTGGCTGGACTCATCGTCAATCCCCAGGTCCTTCGCTGCTTCTTGCGTCCGTCTTTAACTAAGGCCCCTTCCCTCCACCAGCGTTACCCGGCTTCTTCGGTACTACGGACCTTTCCGCCACCCCACACGGCCCAGCCTGACTCTCGCGAGTTGCCGGTTGATCGCGTCTGCCATCACCGCTGGGGCTTCCCGTGTTGCTGCTGGTCAACTTTGCCTGCTTGCCGTCGCCATTACCCCGGCAGGTCTGATGGTCCTCGTTCGCTCGTACTGTCCCATCAGCGGCGGCCATCCCGATTACACGGCGGGTTGGCTCCTGCGTTAATCGTTTCGAGGCCTGCTCAGCGTTCACTCACGTTACGGCCTGCATGCTCGCCAAGTCACCTAAGTGACCCTCTACACCGGAGGCTCCGACGGCTTCGTTTCCTCCACCGCCGCTCCGATTGCTTCCGGGTGGAGCGAACCCAGTTCCCGGGCGGGACTTTCACCCGCAGTCGTCCAGCGCCTTTCCACGGCGCACGCGCAACGGCAATTTTTTTCGACAGTAACGACAGTTTCTTCTCGAACTCAGGACATCGACGCAGGAAAGCGATGACCTCACGCTTGTTCTCCAACATTTATCCCCCGTTCTGAGCGGCTTTAGAACACAATTTGTGCCTAGGTTGTGCCCGCCGGCAGCAATTCCAAGGGCAGATCATCCTCGCTACGGAAAGGAAATTTATGCAGAACGGAAGCGTGATACGAGCGAAGAGGCAACGTGGACCTGATGTTTGGGAGTTCAGATGGCGCGAACCAGGCGCCGATGGCAAGCGCAAACATCGGAGAATGATTCTCGGGTCGACCGAACAGCTAGCGGATGAAACGACTGCTCGTCAGGCAATTGCCACATTACGACTTGATCTCAATCGTGGCGAGGCTTGGTTTAAAACAAGATCAACGACAGTTTCGGAGCTTGCGGCTCATTATCGCGAGCGCGAGTTGGAACCCGATACGATTTGGAAAACACATTCGACCAAGGTCACGTACGAGGGTTATCTAAACAAGTGGATACTACCCCGTTGGGGAAAATATCCGCTTGCCCGCGTCAACGCTGGGGAGGTTGAGCTTTGGTTGAGATCCTTGCCCCTTGCGAGGTCGAGCTGCGCGAAAATCAGAAATCTCATGAGCGTGCTTTTCAATCACGGCATGCGATACGAAATCTGCAATCGAAATCCGATTCAGCTCGTCCGGCAGAGTGCGAAACGCAGGACGGTCCCGGTGATACTCAGTGCAAACGAAGTCCAGCGGCTTCTTTCTGTTCTTGGCGTTCGAGAAAGCACTCTTGTGCTGCTGGCTTTCGGGACCGGGTTACGGATGAGTGAGCTCTTTGGTCTCAAGTGGAACGATATCGACTTTCAGAAAAATGAGATCAGCGTGACTCGGTCCATCGTGTTCCAAGTAGTTGGCCCTTGCAAAACAGAGGCGTCACAGAAACCCGTTCCACTTGATCCGCGCCTAGCCGAGGCACTGCATACATGGCGCCGTTACACAAGGTATCGGGCCGCCGATGATTGGGTGTTCGCCAGCCCGGCTGTGCGTGGGCAAAAACCGTATTGGGGGCAGTGCCTGATGCGAACCATTATTCGTCCAGCAGCGACTAAGGTCGGCATCACACAGCACATCGGATGGCACACTTTCCGGCACACGTATTCTTCATTGCTCAGAGCAAACAGAACAGATATCAAGGTGACACAAGAACTCCTTCGCCACGCCTCCAGCCGGGTCACGTTGGATACATATACCCAAGCCGTCACAGTTCAGAAGCGGCGAGCGCAGAGCAGCGTCATTCGTCTTCTCCAGGCGTCTACAACGGCTGCTGGTTGAGACCGGTCTGGGAGGTGTTCCTAATCTGTGCCTGTTCGAAACGGGGCGATCGGTGCGAAAATACTGCCGCTTCAATGAAATGCATTCGCGTTGATGCCGAGAATTGTTCCTTTTTTGTGCCTATATAAAGGAGGAGAGGAAACCGTAAGTTGCTGAAAAGATTTGGCGTCCCCGACGGGATTTGAACCCGTGTTACCGCCGTGAAAGGGCGATGTCCTAGGCCAGGCTAGACGACGGGGACGACTGAGGCAGGCTTGCCAGTGAACTTCAGATCTTAGCAGCCGTCCAGCAAGCGTGTCAAAATCGCTGCGCGATCCGTGAACACAAGATCGTTGAATCCAACCGTGAGGAAATGACCCGAGATCGCCCGTCCCAAGGGGCTCGCGTCCACGATGCCCGTCTGTCGTTTGTTCCTTTTGTCGTTCCTTATCTTGCCTCGCTGCCTCGCTGACATTTTCCCCCGTAGTACAGAAAATAATGTATTTACCGGGAAGGTCATTTCCTCGAACAATCGAGTAGCTGGGCTGCGTGCAGAAGATGCCTTAGTGCATTCCGCACGCATGCGTAATCGTACGAAAGGAACTGATCCTAACCGCATGCCACCAGAAACGTTGGCGCCAGAGATTACACGATGCAGTTCAGGCTGTGCTGGTCTCGATGATGTGCTGGGAGGTGGCCTACCCGTAGGCCATGTCTATCTGGTTGAAGGAGAGCCGGGAACCGGCAAGACCACGATGGCCCTTCAGTTTGTGGCCGAAGGCCTGAAGGCGGGTGAAAAAGTTCTGTACGTCACGTCTGTCGGAGTCGCGCAACGAACTAATGGCCGTGGCGCGTCAGCACGGGTTGAACGTGGATGGTCTCACCATTCTGGAAGTGAGGCCCAGCGAGCAAGACCTCAAGCCTGAAGGACAGTATACGGTTTTTCACCCGGCCGAGGTTGAACTCAACGATCGTGTGCAGACCATTATGGCGGAGGTCGATCGTCAAAAACCAACTCGGCTGGTCATTGATGCACTCTCCGAAGTGCGCATGCTAGCAAAGGATCCGTTGCGGTATCGGCGCCAGATTCTCTCGCTCAAGGAGTATGCCCCGGAAGACTGCACCGTCCTGCTGCTCGATGACAGGACAAGCCGCTACGCCGATCTTGAATTGCATAGCATTGTTCACGGTGTTGTCTCGATGAGCCGCGTCAGCCGGGAATACGGCAAGACTATGCGTCGGCTCGAGGTTACAAAACTGCGGGGTAGCGCCTTTCGCGAAGGCTTTCACGATTACCTGATTCGCAAAGGAGGTGTAGTCGTTTTTCCTCGATTGGTCGCATCCGAATACAAGAACGACCGGGGAGACCAAAGCGTCGCCGCGAGCGGTATCCCCGAACTGGATAGCCTGGCGGGCGGCGGCCTTGGACGCGGAACGAGTACCTTGTTGATCGGCCCAGCTGGTTGCGGCAAAACAACTCTCGCGCTCCGGTGGCTAACAACCGCTGTGGAACGAGGCGAAAACGTGGTGGCGTTTATCTTTGAAGAAACCGTGAACACCCTTCTCGGGCGCGCCGCCGGACTGGGCATGAATCTTGAGCCGTATCTTGAGTCGGGCCGCATGAAGATTGAGCACCTGGATCCGGCTGAGGTTTCACCCGGCGAATTCGTCGACATGGTACGCGCTAGCGTCGAAGAAGGAGGAGCGCGAGCCGTCCTCATCGACAGCCTCAACGGATTCCTTCAGGCTATGCCCGGGGAGCAGTTTCTTGCCCTGCATCTTCACGAGCTGCTGACTTACTTGAACAATCGCGGAATTCTCACGTTGATGGTTTTGGCGCAAATGGGACTGGTTGGTAGCGCCATGCAGACTCCAATTGATGTGAGCTACCTGGCAGACAACATTCTGGTGCTCCGTTACTTTGAATCGCGCGGGGAGGTTCGCCAAGCCATCTCTATGATGAAGAAGCGCAGCGGAGGGCACGAGCGCTCGATTCGTGAGCTTCGTTTTACTCCGGGCTGTATTCGGGTGGGAGAACCGCTTTCTGATTTCCAAGGAATTTTGTCCGGAAGTCCTACCGCTCTGGCTCCCATCCTTGGGAAAGACGGCGCGAATGGCTGATACTGGTCGCAACGATCTTCGCGTATTGATATACGCTCCGTTCGGCAAGGACGCTGCGCTCATCGAGCGAGTGCTGGCGCAGTCTTCAATCTCGATCTGCGCACTTTCCACGCGCATGAGCTTGAAGAAGCAATTTCAGAACACGCCGGAGCAGCCATAATTACCGAAGAAGTCTTACAGAACGGAACCATTGGCGCGTTGGCGCAAAAGCTTTCGGTCCAGCCGCCGTGGTCGGACTTCCCGATCATCGTCTTAACCGGAAGTGGGCTGAGTACTGCGACGACGGAACTCGCAGTGCGCTCTCGCGCTCCGCTCGGCAATGTAACGCTGCTGGAGCGGCCGTTGCGTCCCGTCACCCTGATCAGCACGATTCGAAGCGCGCTGTTGGCGCGGCGCCGGCAATATGAGGTTCGTGATCATCTGGAACAAAGAAGAGCGGCGGAGGAGGCGTTGCAGCGTGCTCATGACGCCTTGGAATCGCTGGTGGAGCAACGGACTCTCGCCCTACGCAAGCTTTCCGTAAAGCTATTGCGCGTGCAAGACGAGGAGCGGCGACGCATTGCGCGCGAACTGCACGATAGTCTCGGCCAGGATCTCACTGCGGCCAAAATCAGTCTCGACATGCTTGCGCAGGATATTGCAACGAAATCTGTACACTTGCGTGACGCCCAACAACTCGTGGATCGCTCAATCGCAGATACTCGAACCCTGTCGCATCTGCTCCACCCTCCACTCCTGGATGAAGCGGGCTTTGCCTCGGCCGCCAAATGGTACGTAGAGGGCTTCGGCAAGCGGAGCGGCATTACGACGCAACTTCATCTTCCCGAACACGTGCACCGGCTTCCTCGCCGCACGGAAACCGCCTTGTTTCGCATCTTGCAGGAAGCACTCACCAATGTTCATCGCCACTCCGGCAGCGGGGCCGTGGAAGTACGCGTCACCGCCGACGAGACCCGGGTCGTTCTCACTGTAAGAGATTTCGGAATGGGAGTTCCGAGGGAGGTGCTGGACCGTTTTTGGAGGACAGGAAATGTCGGCGTGGGGCTGGCAGGGATTCGCGAGAGACTAAAAGAGCTCGGTGGCACTCTGGAAATTGACTCGACCGTGGATGGCACGATTCTACGAGGCACCATTCCGGCTTGTCCAACCGACGGCTCTGGGGCAGATGAGGGCGACGGGCTGCGGTCGCCTGGCCAATATTCAGCGGCATAAGGGATGAAGATCTCCCTGTAACGCCTTTTCTGCGACCCCGGCATCTCAATCGTGGTTACAATAATGAAGGCAGGGGCCTGCCTCTTTTCCTTATGGGTGATCCTTTATATCTAAGTCTGTGGTTTCCAGATTTCTCTGGCCCCGCCATGCTCCCGCATATGTTCGCGGTCTTGCAGCAATTCCCTTTTTCGCAGCAGCGGCCCGGCGTCACCTATGCCGCTATCCAGCCTGTCTCGTGGAATGAAGCGAGCGTGCTGGAGCGACGCTTCTCTCCGGGAATCACGCCGGAAGAAGCGGTCGTGGTTGCCGCGGATCTCATCCACGACGACTATGCCTACGTCTTCGACGCGTATTGGGATCTGTGGACTCCCGACGACCGGGGCCATTGGACGCTTATCCCGAGCTTGGTCAAGCTAATCGTGCAGGGTGAGGAATTTGACGACGGAATCTACCAGGAATCCGGCCATATTGAGATCGACTTCGGCCTCGACTCACTTTTTGTTCAGGAAAACATTGAGCTGACCGAAGAAACTCAGGCCAAGATCCGCGACAACGTGAGCAAACTCGTTGAGTTTACGAAGAAGGTGGAAACAAATACTCGGGCGACTTCCCGCCGTCTATGGTCAGAATCGGAAGAGAGCCTTCCGCAGAAGCTGATATCCCGCTTACAAAAAGTGCAATAAACCACAGAGGGCACGGAGGAAACACAGAGTACTAAGTCTACTCTGCGAACCTCCGTGCCCTTTGTGGTTACGCGATCTTACTTTGTTCGTCCGCCCTCGACCTTGAGAGTCTCCGCTGCGGCCGCCTGTGCCGCCGCCAACCGGGCGGTCAATACTCGGAACGGCGAGCACGAGACGTAGTTCAATCCAGTGCGATAGCAGAATTCCACGGACGACGGCTCGCCGCCGTGTTCTCCGCAAATTCCGACTTTGAGCGTCGGCCGCGTCTTGCGCCCGCGTTCGGTGGCCATCTTCACCAGTTGTCCCACGCCTTCCTGGTCAAGCGCGGCGAAGGGATCCTGTTTCAAGATTCCTTCCGCCAGATAAGTTGGCAGCACCTTGTTGACGTCATCGCGGGAGAAGCCGAACGTGGTCTGCGTCAGATCGTTGGTGCCGAACGAGAAGAACTCTGCTTCTTTGGCGATCTCATCCGCTACCAGCGCAGCGCGGGGCAACTCGATCATGGTTCCGACCATGTATTCGACTTTAGTTCCCTTCTCTTTGAATACTTCACCGGCCACCCTTCGGACGATAGCCGCCTGATTTGCCATTTCCTTTACGGTGGCAACCAGCGGGATCATGACTTCGGGAAGGACCTTCACGCCCTTCTTACTGACCTCAACTGCTGCTTCAAAGATGGCGCGAGCCTGCATCTCGGTAATCTCGGGATAGGTGATGCCGAGACGGCATCCGCGATGTCCGAGCATGGGATTGAATTCGTGCAGTTGCTCCACGCGTGCTAGCAGGGTCGGCAGGAGTGTCTTGAGATCACCGACTCCCTTGGCGCCGTAGTCGGCATATCGTTCGACCAGGGCCTTCTTCTCTTTCGCGCCGGCGTGTGGCAGCGTGGCGATCTCTACCATCAAGTCCTCGCGGCGCGGCAGGAACTCATGCAGCGGTGGATCGAGTGTGCGGATCGTAACCGGCAGCCCGTCCATCGCCTTGAAGACACCCTCGAAATCTTTACGCTGCAAGGGCAACAGTTTCTTCAACGCAGTCCGACGATCCTTCTCGTTGTCCGCCAGAATCATGGCGCGCATGTGACGGATCTTGTCCTCGCCGAAGAACATATGCTCGGTGCGGCAAAGCCCGATCCCTTCGGCTCCGAACGCCCTTGCCTGCACCGCGTCGCGGGGAATGTCGGCGTTGGCGCGAACCTTCATCTTGCGATGCGGGTCGGCCCAATTCATGAATTTCTGGAGCTCGGGGTCATCCGGAGAAGGATCCAGAGTGCCTAGCTTGCCTTTGATTACCCGCCCCGTAGTTCCGTCCAGAGAGATCCAGTCTCCCTCTTTGAAGGTCTGGCCCTTCACCCGCATCTCGCGCGCCTTTTCGTTCACGTCGATATCGCCAGCCCCCGCCACGCAACACTTGCCCATGCCGCGCGTGACCACGGCAGCGTGACTGGTCATGCCGCCGCGGGAGGTCAAAATGCCTTTCGCGACTTCCATGCCGTGAATGTCTTCCGGGGTCGTCTCAGCGCGAACCAAGATCACCGGCTTCTTGGCGGTGTCATGGCCCGCCATCTTGACGGCTTCATCGGCAGTAAACACAATTTTTCCGACAGCCGCTCCAGGCGAGGCCGGCAAACCGGTGGCGAGGACTTCGACCTTGGTGCTCTTCTCATCGAGCCGCGGAACCAAAAAGTCGTACAACTGGTTTGGCTCGACCCGGAAGATGGCTTCTTCCTTGGTGATCAGGCCCTCATCGACCATCTGAATGGCAACGCGAACCGCCGCCAGACCGGTACGCTTGCCGTTGCGGGTCTGCAGCATGTAAAGCTTGCCGTCCTGGATGGTGAACTCAAAATCCTGCATGTCTTTGTAGTGCTTTTCCAGCCGGGTCGTAATGTCGCGCAGCTGGTCGTACACATGCGGCATGATCTTGTGCAGTTCAAGGATTGGCACGGGAGTGCGCACGCCGGAAACCACATCTTCGCCCTGGGCGTTCATCAGAAATTCGCCATAAAACTCGCTCGTTCCGGTGGCAGGATTGCGGGTAAAGCCCACGCCCGTGCCGCTGGTGTCGCCGAGGTTGCCGTACACCATCCACTGCACGTTCACCGCGGTGCCGAGCATGTCATCAATGTTGTTGATGCGTCGATAATGCTTCGCGCGATCGTTCTGCCAGGAACGGAAGACAGCATCGCGCGCCATGACCAACTGTTCGCGTGGATCCTGCGGAAAGTCGCGCTTGGCGTGCTTCTTGACCACCTTCTTATACTCTGCGATGACTTCCTGCAGATCTTTGGCGTCGAGACCGGTGTCGAGCTTGGTCTTCCGTTGCTTCTTCTTGTCGTCAAACACTTCATCGAATGCCGACTTCTCGATGTCGAGGACGACGTTGCCAAACATCTGAATCAGCCGCCGGTACGAGTCCGCTGCAAACCGCGGATTGTTCCAGCGCTTGGCCAGCGCTTCCACGCTCTTGTCGTTCAGTCCGAGGTTGAGAATCGTGTCCATCATGCCCGGCATGGAGAACTTCGCGCCCGAGCGCACGCTCACCAGCAGCGGATTCTCCCCCGTGCCCAACTTCTGCCCCTGCAGCGCCTCAAGCTTCGCCAGCGCATCGTCCATCTGCCGGTCTATTTCTTTCGACGTAGTGCCGGTCTTCATGTACTCGCGGCAAGCCTCGGTCTGAATCGTGAAGCCCGGAGGCACCGGCAGACCGGCATTGGTCATCTCCGCGAGGCCGGCGCCTTTGCCGCCAAGCACATCTTTCATTTTGCCGTTGCCGTCAGCTTTGCCACCGCCAAAGGAGTAAACGTACTTGGTTGTGGACTTCTTGCTTTCTTGCGCTTCCACTTCGGGGAGAGTAATCGTCGCCATATATGAGTCCTTTGCCTCTGGATTTGCGAAACCGAATCTAAATCGTCATCTTGCAATCTTCGTTTTTGGGTGGCGCAGGGCGTTCAGCGCTGCGATAAGCTCCAGGAGGACAGGGCTTCAGCTCCTGAGGAACTTAACTTCCCAAAGTCTTATTCTCAGCCACGATTTCCGAAAAGTCGGCTATCGTGGAAAACTCTTTCAATAATGTCCGAAGCAACGCCAAGCGGTTTGCGCGCAGCTTGGAGTCCTCGACCATGACCATGACTTTGTCGAAAAACGCATCCACCGGTTCTCGCGCAGTGGACAACAGCTTGAGCGCTTCGCCGTACTCTTTCATCGTGCGAAGATCTTCGACCTTTGGCCCATTGACTTTGACGTAGTCTGCTAGATTTTTCTCTTCGTTTGCGGAATTCGGCAACGCGTCGAACTGCGTGGCCGGTGCAATGCCCTTTTCTGAAGCCTGTTTCAGAATATTCCGCATGCGTTTGCAGGCCGCGCCGATCGCCTGGAACTCAGGCATATCGAGAACCTGCTTCACCGCCTCGGCTCGCTGTACCGCATCCACTACGTCTTCCGCATCCGCGGCGAGCACGGCTTTCACCACATCGTACGAGTACCCGCAAACATCCTTCAGGTAAAATTCCAGCCGCTCGCGGAAGAAGGCGGCGACCGACTCAGCAAACTTCGCATCGTCGACGAACTTCTTCTCCGCCTCAGATTTCTGGTACCCCGACCGCGCATCGCGCATGAGGTCGCCCAGACGTAACGGCAACTTCTTCTCGGCGATAACCTTCACAATCGCGTTGGCTTGGCGGCGCAACGCAAATGGATCCTTGGATCCACTCGGAACCAGGCCGAGCGCAAACATCCCCGCAATCGTGTCAGCTTTGTCACCGATCGATAGCAGCGATCCTTCTATCGATCGGGGAACATCGTCGTCGGTGGATTCCGGCTTGTAGTGATCATAGATCGCATCCGCGATGGCAAAGCGCGTCGCTTCCGGCAAAGAGGGGTCCAACTGTTGCACCCGCGCGTACAACCCGCCCACGATTCCCTGCAGCTCCGTAAATTCCTTCACCAGTTCTGTGGTTAGGTCCGTCTTCGAGAGGCATGCCGCCTTGTGGATGACTCCCGGCCGTACGGCGATCTCGGACTGCTTCAGGATTTCGCTCAACCAACTGCACAGCCGCTGCACGCGCTGCGTCTTGTCGAAGTAACTGCCCAGATCTTTCTGGAAGGTGACGTGCTTCAGCGAATCCAAGCGCTCGAGCAGCGACTTCTTCTGGTCCGTCTCCCAAAAAAACCGTGCGTCGTTGAAGCGAGCGCGCAACACACGCTCGTTTCCGTGACGGATCAGTCCCTGCGGATCGCTATCGGTATTCAGCACCGCCAGGAAATGTGGCGCCAGTTTGCCGGCGGCATCTTCAACCGCGAAATACTTCTGGTGATCGCGCATTACGGTCACTAACACTTCTTCCGGCAGCGCCAGAAACTTTGGATCGAAATTGCCCAGAATTGCCGATGGAAACTCCGTCAGGTTCACTACTGTGTCGAGGAGAGGTTTGTCCTCGCGCCAGCGTGCTCCGGAGATCGTGCGCGTGGCCGCATCGAGAGCCTTGCGAATCTGGTGTTCGCGTTCTGCGCGGCTCAGAACCTTCGCCGCCCGTAGAGCATCCACATATCCTGCTCCCGCGCGGGATATGGTCACGTCGCCGGCCGATAAAATCCTATGCCCGCGCGAAGCCTTCCCTGCCCGAATGCCGTCCAACTCCAGGGGAATGATCTCTCCATCCAGCATCGCCACCAACCAGCGGACCGGACGCACGAAGCGCTCGTTCGGCTTTTGCCAGTACATGTTCTTGGGCCAGTAGATCGTGGAGATCTCTTTGGGGAGCCCCTCGGCAAGAATCTCGGCGGCACTACGCCCTTTCCTGGTGACCTTCGCTGCTAAGTATTCACCCTTGGGAGTTGCTACCTTTTCGAGGTGTGCGACATCGACCCCAGCCTTCTTGGCAAAGGCATGGGCTGCTGGCGTAGGCTGGCCATCTTTATAAGCGACGCTGACCGAAGGTCCATTGAGCTGTTCGATTACGTCGGCCTGGGATGCTGCGATATCCGTTGCCATGACCGCCAGCCGCCGAGGTGTATCGAAATGGGTTACTTCCCCAACCGACAACCGTTCTCGGCTCAGCAGGGCTGAGACACGTTGGCGCAGCTCCTCAGCAGCGGCGTCGATCATTCGCGCTGGAATCTCTTCACAACCAATTTCTAGTAAGAAGTCTGGCATGCCTTCAATTCAATCAGTGTTTCAAATGGTCCTGTTTTTCGAATGTGACGGAAATCACACTCCCCCTGTGCAAATCCAGAACGGGAACCTGCCGGTGCTAACCCACAGGTGACAACGCCTCTTTTTTCGCCTTCGTTTTCTTGTGGCCCACAGGTTCAGGCTCAGACATCTCCGACTCAGGCCCGGCATGGGCATCGGCTTTCTGCTGATCGACCCAAGCCTTGGCGATGCCCACCGCCAATGCCCTAACGCGCGCGATTACTCCGACGCGTTCTGTCACCGAAATCGCTCCGCGTGCATCCAGGATGTTGAATAAGTGCGAACACTTAAGGCAAAGGTCGTACGCACCCAGCACCGGGAATCGAGCGATCTGGCTTTTGCTTTCCGGTCCTGAATCTAGATCGTTCGAATCCTTCTTCGAGGCACCCCACCGCCCAATTAGAGCCTTGCACTCTGATTCATATAGCCGGAAATGCTCCCAGGCTTTCTCGACGTCGGCCAACTCGAAGTTATAAACCGAAAACTGCAACTCATCCGCCAAGCGGACATCGCCATACTTCACTGGGTTGCCCGTTCCCGGATCGCGCGCCCACACGATGTCATAGATCGAGTCCACATCCTGCAGAAACGCGGCGATGCGTTCCAGTCCATACGTCAACTCGGCCGAGATTGGGAACAGGTCCACCCCGCCGCACTGCTGGAAATAAGTAAACTGTGTGATCTCCAGACCGTCGAGCATGACCTGCCAGCCCACTCCCCACGCGCTCAGCGTCGGAGCTTCCCAGTTATCTTCTTCGAACTTGATGTCATGCTGCCGCAGATCGATCCCGATCGCAGCCAGGGACTCCAGATATAACTCCTGCACATTTTCCGGCGGAGGCTTCAGGATCACTTGCAGTTGCATGTGCTTGAACAGCCGGTTGGGATTTTCCCCATAGCGACCATCCGCCGGACGCCGCGACGGTTGCACGTACGCAACTTTATAAGGCTTCGGCCCCAGGACGCGCAGAAACGTTTCCGGCGCCATGGTGCCTGCTCCGACCTCGACGTCGTAGGGCTGTTGCAGCACGCATCCTCGCTCGGCCCAAAATGTCTGCAAGCGCAGGATCAGTTCCTGAAAGGTAAGCGATTTGGACGAGGATGAATTCATGAAGAAGACCACTCCCGGCTGCTCCTAGCAAACTTGCAGCGCTCGGTCCGAAAGCTAAGGGCTAAGACTAGATGCTGGCTTACTACCTCATCGGACCCCAGGAGGTTAATTGTCGATTGTAATGGAAGCGGGCTGCACTCGTCAGCTATTGGACGGGTTAGCATCTATAGACAACGGTTGGAGGTTTGGCGTTGTGTGGCTTTCGCCGCATGAACACGTCTGAACTAAAATCCACCCTTCTCCAGCATGCCTGCCGTGACCAGCTTCTTTTCGAGATGACGCTGCAGTATCTGCATCAGGAACTTCCGCAAATCGGCCGCCTGCGACTTGGGCCATGGCATCCCTGCAAACGTCTCCACCGGGGCGCGGAACATTTGCGCGGCCAGCGTTCGCGAATCCGCCGAGATCTCTGACGACGCCAACCGCTTGTCGTCCGCGCACATCAGGCCATCGGCGAGCGCGTGAAAATAGGCTCGGCTACCGTTCAAGTTACGTCCGCAGACAATGCACTCGGTCAATTCCGGCAGGAAGCCGACCAGTCGCGTGAGCCAGAGTTCGAAATAGGTGACCGGCATCCAAACATCCGGGCCCGTTAAGACGTGCAACACGGAGAGCGTCAAGCGGAAGATGGCATCGTTCGCCTCGTGGTCGGGCAGCAGTTCATCGAGTAACTCGGCGATGTGTCCCAAGGCCACCGCTCGCGGATAACTGACCTCAGAGGCCATGGGAGACTCCAGCACCTCGCAGGAATCCAGCCGCGCTAAATCCTGCCGCTCGCGGACGTCATAAAATGCACGCACGTAGGTCAGTGGCTCCAGAGCTCCACCAAATCGTCGCTTCGATTTCTTCGCCGACCGCGCCACGCCGCGTACCTTGCCCTCCACGCGAGTGAACAGCGTGACCAGAAGATCGGCCTCGCGCAGCGGATAGCTGCGCAGCACTATTGCTTCCGACTCTCTCAGTGCCATGGGAATTCGTTGGTGAAGGGTTGATTCTAGTGGAAGGCGCTATTCATCGTCAGGTACTCGCCCTCTCCGGGGCGCAGATTTTGCAAGCGATCTGCCGTTTCTATCTTCGGTATACTTTCAAAATCGTGAACCGCCTTGCCGCAGTTCTTCTTTTAACCTTAGCAGTCTCTTCAGTCGGCCGCGCCGACGAGACCTCGTTTCACCGCGTTAGTGTGCCCACCTCTAAAGGAAAACACGTTAAAGCAGTGCTCACATTCAGCGACAACAACCGGGCAGTCGAGGTACGCCCCGCCAAGGGCGACTTGGTGACGATTCCCTATGCCCAGATCGACAAGTGCTCCTACCAGTACACGACGGAGCGCAAGGTCACTCTTACCGAAGCCAAGGTCCATTGGCTCGAAATTGACTATCACAACCAGGACAAACACAAGGTATTCGTCCTGCTCATGGACAAGCACGATTACTTGCAAATCCTCACCGCGGTGAAGACTCACCTTGGAGTCGACGCGGAGGTACTGGGCAACGCCAACAAGCGACACTAAAATTGGCAGCAAACAACCGGAAAAAACGAAGGCGCGCACCCATCAAGGACGCGCGCCTATGATTTCATCCAGGCCCCGGCTGAAAAGCCAAGCACCAACTAAGAACGGAACGTCTTATCGGCCGAAGTACTTGGCATTACGCTCGGTAAAGGCGTTCCACTTCTCCGGCAGGTCATCAAGAGCGAAAATCGCCGAAACCGGACACACGGGAACACACGCACCGCAGTCGATGCATTCCACCGGATCGATATACAACAATTCTTCGGTCGCGTACGCGGGCTCGTCTTTCTTGGGATGAATGCAGTCCACCGGACACGCGTCCACACATGCAGTGTCTTTGGTGCCAATGCACGGCTCAGCAATCACGTAGGCCATAAAGGTGTCAGTCTCCTGAGAGTCTCTGTGTTTATTTTACTACCGCGGAGTTTTTGTGACCGAACATTCTAACAAGAATTGAGGCGGATGGTACAGGGCGCCCTCAGCGCCGAGGGCTGCTACCGCCTCTCCGAGGCGGCTGGTAGACGATCGACGCGTCACTAAAGTAATTTGGCGACCTCAGATGTGAATGAGTTAATAATCGCGGACGCGTTGTGCCGTCAACGTCGAGGGCGCCGCCATGAACAAACTTAGGGTCCTAGTTTCCCTAATGACAGAAGATAACGATTACCAACTGGAACAGGCCGCCTCGGCCCAAGCAGCAGCGGTCAAGCTTGGGGCCAGCGTGCAGGTCATCTATTCCGATAATGATGCAGTCCAGCAAACCCAGCAGATCTTGAGTTTCATTCAGGATCCTTCCAAGCGCCCGGATGCTATCCTGGCCGAACCGGTGGGCACCGGCATGGCCCAGATCGCCAAAGCCGCTGTGGGCGCAGGCATCGCTTGGGGCATCATTAACTCTGATGTGGACTACATTTTGCAGTTACGCCAACATGCCCTGGTCCCGGTGTTCTCGGTCCAGTCGGACCACCAAGCAATTGGCAAGATCCAAGGCCAGCAGATGGCCGCTTTCTTGGGCGAGCAGGGATGCGTTCTTTATATTGAAGGCCCCGCGGTCCGCGACGTGGCCAAAGGGCGGACTAAGGGAATGCTTCAGACCAAACCAGCCCGCGTCGACATCAAGACTCTGAAGGGGGACTGGACACAGAATAGCGGCTACCACGCCGTCAAATCGTGGTTGTCGCTGAGCACGTCCCGCCAGCTGAACGTCAGCATGATCGCTTGTCAAAATGATGATATGGCGATCGGAGCACGCCGCGCCTTCGAGGAATTAGCAGATTTGCGCGATCGCGATGCCTGGTTGCGCCTACCCATCACCGGATGTGACGGCGTTCCGCGTTCCGGCCAGGAGTGGGTTCGCCAAGGCCGGCTTGCCGCCACTGTAATTTCGCCGCCTCTTGTGGGAGACGCCTTGCATCTGCTGGCGGCGGGTTTCGAGGCGGGGTCCCAGCCGCCGGATCGCACACTCGTGGCACCAGCGTCTTTTCCCCCTCTGAAGGAACTTGAAAAAGCACGTGGACAGGCGGCACCTGCATCTTAGGGATCGAACCTTCAATCGAGTAGTCCCGACTTACGCCCACAGAAAAACGGCTGGCAGTGAGGTCCTGCCAGCCGTGCGTGTCTTCTACTTGAGTGGGGCGTTATCGGTGGCCGCCGCCGTGGAAGTTCCCGCCGCCGCGGTACCCACCGCCGGCATAGCCATGAACGGAACCTCCGTGGCCGTAATTACCGGCATACGCTCGCCCGTAGTTGCCTCGGACGTACCCATGTCCGTAGCCTCGCCCGTAGTAGCCGCGGTTCCAATAGCCCGGGTGACCCCAGTATCCAACATGTCCCCAGTGATACCACGGACCGGCGCCGATAAAAACGCCGCCCACAAACCACCGTGGGCCGTAGTACCCATACGGCGCACAGGCATACGGGTAGTAGGAATAGTATCCATACGGACAAACCGGAGGCCCTCCCGCAGAATCATAGTCGGCATAACGTGGGCCGACGTTCACACCAACTCCCACAGCGACCTGCGCTTGCGAATAAGCAAGCGGTACCGCCAGCAATGCCAGCAACGCCAAATATTTTAGATAACGCATCTTCAGATCCCCCTTGCTTCGGGGTCCTGACAACCATCGGATCCCGAAATCTTCTAGAGGCTGTGGTCTCATTTGCGGGCCACTTGTCTCTACTTATTTGAACGCTGGTGGGAGGCAAAAGTTGCTGAACTGGCAGCGGCTCATTTCAGCCATCATGGCTGAAATCAACCACTTAGCGACCGTAAGGCAATGCCTTCATGAAGAATGGCTTAGCCTTGTCGGATGGGACAGCGGAGTTACAAGGTTACGCGCTCACCAATTCGCTCTTCTCGCTCGGCTCGTACTCCACAATATAACCAGCAACCGCACTGGCTGCGACCGTCAGAGGAGAGGCTAGGTACATCTGACCGGGGCCGCTGCGTCCGGGAAAGTTGCGGTTCTGGGCGCTGATGACGACCTGGTCAGGACGAGTGGAGACACCGGGCCCGGCATTGATGCACGCACCGCAACTTGGCTCGATGACCTGTGCGCCTGACTTCTGGAACACGTCCAGATACCCCTTCCGCACGCAATATTCTCGCGTCTCCTGCGATCCGAACTGGATGTAGAACTTCACTGACTCCGCCACGTGCTTGCCTTGCTTGAGCGCATCAGCGAGTACGGCTGCGTACATATCCATGTCTTCATTCTTACCCGCAGTGCAGGTGCCGCCGTAGGCGATCTCGACTGGCACTGGGGTGTTCAGTTCGCGGACGTACTTTCCGTTCCCAGGATCACCAGGCGTAGCCACCATCGGCGTGATCTCCGCCGCGTCGAGTTCAATCACATGCGCGTATTGAGCATCTGGATCACTGTATAAGCCTTCAACCAACAGCTCGGCTTTCTTGCGTTCCATACCGCGACGTTCTACCAGGAAATCAACGGCTTTCTTGTCGGGCGCAACGATGCCGGTGAAACCACCGATCTCCGCTGCCATGTTGGTCATGGTGGCGCGTTCATCGACGCTCAACTCTTCGATGGCCTCGCCCGCATACTCCATGACTTTGGCTAGCGCCTTTCCGCTACGTACGTAGTCGAGGCTAAGAATTTTAAGGATAAAATCTTTCGCGGTTACATTCGGATGCCTCTTGCCGCGCACCGCGATCCTCACCGACTCCGGTACCTTCACGCGCACGTCTTTCGTGATCCACGAATTGAAGACGTCCGTCGTGCCGATCCCAAATGCCACGCACCCAATCGCTCCCACGTGCGGCGTGTGCGAATCCGAGCCAATATTCAGCTGTCCGGGCAACGCGTAGCTTTCCAGCACAATGGAATGGCAAATCCCTTCGGAACCCTTGCGGTCGGTCAGTTCGCCATGCAGGCGAATTCCCTGCTTCTTGGCGAAATCCCCTTGCTTGAGCTTGAGTTGCGTCGCTAAATCGAGCAGACCCAACTTCTTCTTCTCCTCAGAAATCACCTCGTCGAGAAATGTAAGATGATCGCGGAAGAACAGGATGCTCGATGGATCGTTGACCTTCGCATCCTTGCCCACATACCGTTCGAAGAAAATCGAAGCCATGGGCGTAACGTACTCATGGCTGAAGCGTAGATCGGCGCGCGCGAAGCCCGTGTCGCCTGGCTTCACGGAAGGAACGCCGACTTCCCCCTTCTCATTGATCATGTGCCGCGCAAAGATCTTCTCCGCCAAAGTCATTGGCGAGGTGCGATACGTGCGTGTCTGGCCGTGCATCTTGAGCTCAGAGGTATGTTGAATCGGCGGTAGAAAAACCTTCCCCTGCATCCGCGCCACATTGAAAGGAAAAAGCCCGCCATACTCGATCACCTGCCGCGTGATCTCATCTTCCCCTGCAGTGAATTCGCTCAGGGCAATCTCTTCCCCGCCCCGAATGCGGTCGATCAGCGCAAAGTTAGTCGACGTCAACACTCCCAGGTTTTGGCAATTCTGTTTGTAGATGCGTTCGATGTTCTCGGCGATCACCACGCGAATTCCCGCGCACATCTCAGCGTACGGAGACTGCTCGCGGCTCGATCCTTTGCCACGGCGCTTGCCGCTGACCGCGCACACAAATCCACCACGCTTCACGTCACCGCGTCCGATCGGAGTCACGCTGCCGCACTTCAAGCCAAGGTAGGGAATCTCGCCCAGCGTTTCGTCAAAATAAAAGCAGTAGTGCGCCGGAGTAATCTCGTCGGTCGAAATGTCGTCGCGCAGTTTGGGGTTCTTCGCCGGATTCCTGGTATCCCAAGGCAGGTCTTCGCCCGCGAGTTGCCGTTTAATGAGCTCCGGATCTTCGGTAAGAAAGAGAATGCGTCCCTGCAGCCGAACTTTGTCCGGCCTTTTTTCGATCTTGCGTTCCAATAGTGAATTAATCACGGTGAACCTGGAATTTATTGAAATTGAAAGCGTCCGAAGCGGAGCGGGACAGCTTCCCACAGATTCATTGTAACAAGCCAGGAACGCCCGTATGGCGCATGCTGTCGAAGCACTATCCTTCAAAAGGCCCTAGTGGTGGGCATGCGCAGCCTTGTCGAACTTCTCCCCAGCAGGAATCGCAATTGCGAGCCGGTTTTCCTTCGGCGCTAGCGGACATGTGGCATAAGACGTCACCGCACATGGGGGATTGTAGGCGCGGTTGAAGTCAAGGACGACGTGTCCATCAACGATTGGCCCAGTGTCGAGAAAACGGCCTCCCGGATAGGTATCACTCTTCAAGGTTAGATCGTTGAACACGAAGAACAGGCCAGTCTTGCAATCGCCGCCAATTGCGGTCAGTCGTAATTCCTGACCATTCAGCTTGAACACAGCAGTTCCGGGCGATGGATTCGAGGTGACTTCTCCCAGCGCGTTGGGAACTTCGACCGTCTTCCTGCCATCGGAGGGAAGCCATGCGGCCGTTACGGAGTAATTCATATCGAGCGGGAAAAACATCATTCCTTTGAAACTCCGCGCTGACTCACTTTCCGTATCGCGCACGCGAACTCCCACATGCTTGCCGCGCACAATAATGTGAAAGCGCAGCGTCCCCATCTCGACGCGCGTGACGTTCTTAGAGGAGTCTGGTTCAAGCTTGGCTACGATCACTGACCTCCCGGCAATGGTGGCGTGGGATTGAGGCTGCAGCTTCAGCGTTACTTCTTTTCCGTTAAGGACAAACTGACCCGCATGCGCCGGCCCCTTCGGAAACACGATCGCGTTGCTTGGGTCGCCGCCGAACGAGTTCGTACCAGGCTTGAGCCAGAACAATCCGACAAGCGACAGCCAACTCTCTTTCAAGTCCGCCGTCTGCTCCGCCTTCCATTTCTCGAAGGATTGCACGTACGCAGCGTTGGGCTTCTCAACCGAGGCCGCAGATCCGCAAAACGTGACGGTGGGTGCGACCAGAAGCAGTGTCACCACACCTAAAAGCTTAGGGTGAGCATTCATAGCGTTCCATTTCACTCGTGCCACGCCTGCATGGCTTGAGCAACGTAAAAGTCGATTATCGCCGGTATTCGCCGGGATCCGGCAACGGGTCGAGGCCTCTCCCCGCAAAGATTTCCTTAAACTCGCGCAGCAACGCATCATGCACCAGCCCATTCGATGCGAGCGTCTCGCGGCTGTCAAGCTCGAATGCAGCGCCATCGAACCGGCTAACCTTTCCGCCGGCCTCTTCCACAATGAGCGCGCCCGCGGCTGTGTCCCACGGATTGAGATTGAATTCCCAGAATCCATCGAATCGCCCGCTTGCCACATTGCACAGGTCCAGCGCGGCCGATCCCGCACGCCTTACCCCGTGAGTGCGGAGCGTGATCTGGTGGTAGAAGTGGATATTCGGATTCTTGTGCCGCTTGTGGCTGGGAAATCCGGTCGCCACCAGGCATTCCTTCAACTGCGCCGCTTTTGACACGTGAATCGGCGCCCCGTTCAGGTGCGCGCCTTTTCCTACCTCGGCCGTAAACAACTCGTCGCGCGTGGGGTCGTACACGACTCCGGCGATGCGGCCCGCCTGGTCTTGTCCCCGACGCTCCAGCGCCATCGATACGCAGAACACGGGATATCCATGCGCGAAGTTGGTCGTGCCGTCGAGCGGATCGACATACCATCGGTAGTCACCGCCTTGATCGTTCAGCCCTTGCTCTTCCCCCAATACGTCATGCGACGGAAACTGTTGGCGGATGCGCTCCCGAATGAGCACCTCAGACGCGCGATCCGCCGCGGTCACCAGGTCAGCGTCGCCCTTGTATTCAATTTTCAGACCGCGATGAAAGTAAGGCAGCAGAAGCGCGCCCGCCTCACGTGCGATGGCAGACATTACAGGCAGGAAGGAATCGGTATGAGTAGATTTAGACATGATCAAGATGTCGACCCATGAAGGTTAGTAATCGAACCTAAAGCTTGGATCTGCATTAGCGCGTCGGCAACCGTATCGTCGCTCACGGATGAGGCGTTCCCAGTCGCTGCGCTTCGGCTTGTTCTCGACGTGCATTTTCAGTCTGTCCCAGGTCACCATACACATTGGCCAGGAACGCATGAGCGTTGGGCGACAGAGGCTGTAATTTAGCCGCCTTCTGCAAATACGGCAGCGCCGCAGGGGACTTGTCTTGCATTCCCAGGAGTCTTCCCAGGAATAGATTAGCTTTAAAGTGGTTCGGATTGATCTTCAAGGTCTCGCGGTAAGACTTTTCCGCATCGGGCATCCGTCCAAGGTTGTCATACGCAAAACCGAGGAAAAAATGGAGGTCCTCCGATTCAGGAGCGTGCGCCACAGCGGCCTCAAGTTGCGTGGCTGAGCCGGCCCAATCCCCGGTAGCACCGAGCGCCGCACCCAGCTCAAAATGGGCCGTCCCCGATTGCGGATTCAACTCCACAGCCTTCTGCAGCCACGGAATCGCTGCAGAATATCTCTCCAGGCCATTGAGCGCTTTTCCCAACTGCTGGTTTGCGAGGGCCAGACTTGGCTCTACTTTCAACACGCGCTCGAGTTGTGAAACGGCGGACTGGTATTGTCCATCGTCCACCGCGAGAAGCGCGTGGTGGAGCAAATTCGCCACTTCGATTCTGTCCTTGGGATCCACTCCTCTTTGCTTTCCTGAATCACCCGTCGCACTCGAGGCAGAGGTTACATAGCCGAGCGCTTGCAATTTCTCTGCGACCTGAGGCGTAAGATGCGCCGGCTTGGTACTGTCCAAACGGCTGGTCTTCTTGCGGAACTCATCTAATTGCGCCTGCACAGTATCGGCAACACCGCCGTGCGAGTCCGCTAGATTATGGAGAGCCTTTGGGTCCGCGGACTGATCGTAGAGTTCCCGATGTGGCGCGTCGACGTACACATATTTCCCGGTGCGCAACGAGCGCAGCCAACTCCAGCCAAATGCGCTGGTTGGATAATTCGTCTCTGCATAGATTTCATCGTTGACAGCGACTTCTCCGCTCGCACTGTCGCTCCTCATGAGGGGAAGCAGTGACTTTCCTTGCATCTTTCCCGGCACTTGCTCGCCCGTCGCTTGCAACAAGGTCGGAGCTATGTCCACCAACCCAACCGGCGTGTCGACTTGCGATCTAGCACTGCGACCCATCGGCATCCTGATCATCAGGGGCACGTGGATGGTTTCGTCGTACAGGAAGAATCCGTGACCTTCTTCCCCATGCTCACCGAGAGCTTCGCCATGGTCCGCGACGATGGCGATCACCGGTGAGTCGTATAGGCCCAAAGTCTTCAATCCCGCGAATAGCTTGCCCAACGCCGAATCCATGTATGCGATTTCACCGTCGTATGGCGCACTCGCATATTTGGACTTGAACGGCTCCGGGGGATCATAGGGATCATGCGGATCGTAAAAATGAACCCATAGGAAAAACGGACCGCGCGGTTGCTTCTTCAGCCATGTCAGAGCATGACTCACAACTGTGGCTGCCCGTCTTTCCTCGCTGGCGTACCGATCTTCCCCTTCCCGCCTGCGATGAAACGATGCATCGTAGGTGTTAAATCCCCGTTCGAATCCGGGGGCACCCGCGGCGTGCGGATCAAGCACCTGCGATCCGACAACCGCAACGGTGGCATATCCACGAGAGCGGAACAGGTCTGGCAGGTAAGGCAGGTCCTTGGCCAGAGGAGTGCCTAAATCACCCAAGTGGTTGAACTGGGGATAAGTGCCGGTAAGGATGGTCGCATGCGAGGGAGTGGTCAAAGGCACGTGCGCATAGGCTCTGGAAAACACTGTCGCCTGGCGCGCAAATTCATCTAGGTTTGGTGTGAGTCCGAGATGAGAACCCAGAAAGCCCATGCGGTCTGCCCGCGTCGTGTCTAGGGTTATGAGAATTACATTCGCGGGCTTTGCCGTCTCCGCTTGGACCAGGGGCGCCCAGCAAACAATCGTCACCCACAGAATCCATAAGAATCGTCGGGAAAGCATCATAAAGTGTTGAGTTTAGCATGCGAGAAAACGAGTTCGGCTGGAGGCGCTCACCGGAATGAGCCGGGCGCGAAGGGACCTTAACCTAGATCGCTTCAACTGGGAGCGTCTACTTCCGCTTTCCGCTCTCTTCCGCGATGTACATGATCTCGTGCTTGAAGATGAACAGATTGGGCGCGCCCTCACGCGTCAGTCGCACCATGTTCTTATCGTAGTACTCGATCCATCCCTGGACGATTTGGCCGTCCATCAGTTTGACTGAGACTGGATTCTGCCTTTCGCCAAGAGCCTTCAGAAAACCTGCTTCTTCGAAGGTATCTTCTGGAGGAGGCGTCCGGCCGCGTTTGGCGGCATTGGGATTCCCTTGTGGAGCGCGAAAAGACATACAAACATTGTACACAAAGCCCGAACGCAACGATCCTTCACGCTCAGGATGCGACCTTACGTTCGGCGTACAATTCTCTGGAATCTCGCTCTCCCAGCAGGAGGAGCATCGTGAAGAAAACTGGTTTGTTACTTCCTATCGTACTCGGACTTTTTATCAGCACGGCGATCCCGCAAACCCGAAATCACTTTCCTACGCCGCCCGAATCAATGGATTCCAAGGCCCCGGACAAGGCAACTCCGACCACGGCGGCGCGACGGGTTGATCTCGAGCAATTGCAGAAGGAAGCAGATGATCTCGCTCGCACCGCGCAAACTATTCCTGCCGATGTAGCCAGCGTGCGCAAAGGCATGCTGCCAAAGGACGTCATTGAAAAACTCAAGCAGATCGAGAAACTCTCCAAACACCTGCGGGGCGAACTAGCTCCTTGAGATCCGGGCCGAAGAACAGCTTATGGCTTGTCCGAATTTCCCAGACGATCCGCTTGGGCCTGCTCCTGGCGTGCGTTCTGTAGTTGCCCCAATTCGATATAAACATTCGCGAGAAATTTGTGCGCATCCGGCGATTGCGGCTGCAAAGTAACCGCTTTCTGGAGAAATGGCAGCGCGGCAGAAGGATTGTTCTGCATGCCCAGTAACCGGCCGAGGAACAGGTTCGCCCTGTAGTGATCAGGGTTGATGCGCAGAGCTATGCGGAAACTCTTTTCCGCATCGGTCGCGCGGCCAAGCTTGTCATAGGCCATCGCGAGATAAAAATGCAGGTCGTCGGAATCCGGAGCCTTCGATACCGCGCTCTCGAGCTGCACGACCGATCCCGACCAGTCCCCGGTTTCGCCCAGCGCGATCCCAAGTTCGAAATGCGCCCTGCCCGATTGCGGATTTAATTCCACCGCTTTCTGCAGCCACGGCAAGGCTTGCGCATACTTTTCCAGGCCGTTGAGAGCCCTGCCCAGATCTAAATTCGCCAACGCCAGGTCAGGCTGTTCCTTCAGGACTTCCTCTAGCTGTGGGACGGCGTCTGAAAATCGCTCTTCGTCCACCGCAAGCAACGCTCGGTGCAGCAGGTTTGCAGTCTTAATTTTGTCTTTGGGATCCGGTCCCCTCTTTTTCTTTTCGTCGTCGGAGGAACTCGACCCCGAAGTGATGTAGCCCAAGGCCTGCAGCTTCTCGGCCTGCTCAGGCGAGATCCCTGTTTGTGCGGAAACAGATCCCTCGCTGGTCTTGCGTCGGAATCCATCGAGCTGCGCTTGCAACGTATCCGCCAGCGCCGGAGAGTCCTCGGCGAGATTGTGAAGCGCCTTGGGATCGGCTGACTCATCGTAAAGCTCGCGGCTCGGAGCGTCGATAAACAAATACTTACCCGCTCGCAAGGACCGCAGCCAACTCCATCCAAACGCACGCTGCGGGTAATCCGTCTCGGAATAGGCGGACCGTTCGGCGTCCTTCTTCTCGCCGATCATGGAAGGAATCAGGGATTCTCCTTGCATTTGACTTGGCACCTCGACACCAGCGGCGCGCAGCAGCGTCGGCGCGACGTCCACCAGTCCGGCGCGCGCACTGATCCGCGCAGTGGCCGTGCGGCCGACCGGCAACTTAATCAGAAGGGGAACGTGAACCGTCTCATCGTACAAAAAGAAGCCGTGGCTTTCTTCTCCATGTTCTCCAAACGCTTCACCGTGGTCTGCCACGATCGCAATCACGGAGGAATCGTAAAGACCAGCGGCCTTCAATCCCGCAAAGAAGGTCCCCAACGCCGAGTCGACATACGCGATTTCTCCGTCATACGGCGTGGCGGCGTACTTCGACTTGAATGGCTCGGGCGGATCATACGGATCGTGCGGGTCGTAAAGATGCACCCACAAGAAGACAGGCTTCCGCCGTCCCTCCTTCAGCCAGGTCAGCGCATGATTCACCACAGTAGCGGCGCGCCTCTCTTCACTGGCATAGCGATCCTCGCCCTCACGGTGGCTGTGAAATCCCGCGTCGTAAGTATCGAAACCCCGATCGAAGCCCGGGGCGGCTGCACTCTTGGGATCGAGCACCTGCGATCCTACAAACGCAGCCGTTTCATAGCCGTGTTGGTGCAATACGGCCGGCAGATAGGGTAGATCGCTTGCCAAGGCGGTCCCCAAATCGCCGAGATGATTGAACTGCGAATACGTGCCGGTCAAAATCGTCGCGTGCGAGGGCGTGGTCAGCGGAACATGCGCGTACGCCCGGGAGAAGACGGAGGCCTGACGAGCCAAAGCGTCCAGGTTTGGCGTCAATCCCAGCCGAGAGCCCAGAAATCCCATGCGGTCGGCACGGGTCGTGTCCAAGGTGATGAGGATGACATTCGTAGGAGTTCCAGGTTTCGATGCGGCAAAACTTGCGGACAGGGCTAGCAGCAAGAATGCCCGCAGAACTCGATTGCCAATCCCCATAGAACGTCTCAGTTTAGCACCGGCTCAGCGTCGGCCCGATCTGTGCCGAGGACCAATGCGCATGAGATTCTGCCATTCAAGAAAAAACCCACCGGCCCTCAAGAGCCGGTGGGAGGCTGGATAACGCTGCTTCGATGGTTAGAACGTCAACTTCAGACCAAACTCCACTTGCCGCGAGGCGCCGACGGCGAAGACGCCTGAACCGGTGCCGGTACGCACGGAGTTCAGATCCCCAGATGGAAGGGTGTGTGAATTCAAGGTGCCGGTGACGCTGCCACCGGCGCCTTCACCTGTCGTGAGACCTCCCGTCAACAGGCCGAAGTTCGCAAAGTTGAACACATTGAAGGCACTAATGGATGGCTCGATCGTGAAGCGCTCCTTAAACTTGATCGGCCAGCTAAGAACCATGCTGACTTCCTTGTACATGCTGTTGCCCGCCTGGTCTCCCGGCGGAAGAGCGAGGACCTGTTTGACGCCACCCAACGCCTGCAGATCTGAAAGGGTCATAATGCCGGCGTCGATCAGCGCTTGACCCGCAGGGGTGGGCTGTCCGGCTTGGTTTGTATTCCAATTGCTGACTGCTTGGGTTATGTTCGACGCGTTCACCGAACGTTGGAATTGTCCTGGCTGCCCGGCGATTCCACCGTGTGCTGGGAAGATATCTCCCACGGTTCCATCTCCCGTAAGATCGCTGCGGAAGATTTCGCCCGTTCCCTGCGGCCCGCCAGGAGATACCACTGTCATCGTCGTCGGCGGTGCGGATGCAAAGTTGCCGATCACGCTGAACTGTGGGCCATGATGTGCCACGTTGAAAGTAACGCCGAACTTGAACTGATTCGTGCGGTCCAGCGCGGTAGGACCAAAGAACCCGGTCGGATCCCTGAAATCGAGAGCCAACGGACTGAAGTTCTGGTCATTCCCGCCAGTTCCTTGGAACCTCGAATAGGTATAGGAGATGGTCAGGTCCATCGCGTTCACGCCACGAAATGGATCTCGAAGTTGCTGCTTGTACGAGCTTTGCAGCCCGTTGTACACCGAACGGCCGATTGGCATATTGAATTCGCCAACTCCCAAGGTGTCATTAACGCCAGCAAAAGCTGCAAAATTATCCGGCGACATTCCAAAAAATGATGCTGGACTACCGGTGGCACCGAAGGAACTCGATAAGGCAAAGCCCGAGTCGAGTCCATTAGCAGCATAATCGTCGATCGTCAGGGGTCGGGGAACCCAAGCCCCTTGGTCATTGTTGCCGGTCGATGGATCGGTTTTACAATTGGCCGAGTACGATTGCGCGATCGAGGTTGCTCCACAGTTTGCAAGCGTCGTAGCAATCGCGTTCGCTGCAGCGTTCTTATTCAGATAACGCGAGTCGCCGACGTGGTTGACGTCGACCCCCTCCATGAAGTGGAGACTCACGTTTCGAACGTAGTCCACCGTCAGCACGCCTTTCGCGATTTGGCGCTGGAGACCGATGTTCATCTGGTACGAGCGCGCTGTACGGAAGTTGGGATCGAAAGCCGGGCCGACAACGCGCGTGTTAAGCGTCAGGTCGTTGCCTACGAAATTCCCATTGGCCTGCGGTCCCAATGCTTTTACTGCGGCTTGGTACTCGGTTTGCAAATCGGCGACAAGTGGTCCGGCCACCGAGAGCGGCTGCTGGCAGACACCCGTAGCCAAATCAACATTATCTACGGACTTAACAGTGTTATTTGGAGCCAGCGTGAACGAGACCGAACCCACTCCACCGGGATTCGTGCAGTTCAACTGACCCAATCCGAAAAACAATCCCTGAGCCAACTTATTTGGGCGGTCGAACAGTGTGTTGTTGAAGATGTAGTTCTCGTAATACAGGCCGGCTCCGCCGCGAATGACGGTCTTGCCGTTCTTCGACGGATCCCATGCGAACCCAACCTGAGGCCCGTAATTATTGTTCGGGTTCCTGACTCGATCACCCAAACCGGCTCCCCACATATCAAGCAGATTGCCAGTACAACCGGGGAAACCAGCCGCCAACAGATCAGGACTCAACGCAGAGCACGGAGTCGGCGCGAGATCGCTGTCGCTTCGTCCCGTGTCGCGGTTGTAGCGCAAGCCATACGAGAGAGTAAAATTCGGTTTGAGTTTCCACGAATCGCCCACATACCACTGAAAACGAGTGTCAGCTTGGCCCCCGCCCGGATATCCAAACGCCGGCTTCTCCGTGAAGAAGCCCTGACCGTTCCCGATAAGCGCGAGGTAAAGAAGATTGTCCTGCAGAGGGACATTCGGATTTGAATTCGACAGAGTGTAGTCCAAGGGTGCCAAACCGAAGAAGCTAGCAAAGCCTCCGCCTAATATCCGGTTTACGCCCACGCCAAACCGGAAAATGTGCGCACGCCACACCTTGCTTCCGTCATACTTAACCTGCTTGTTCGTCTGAAGAGTTCCCTGAGGAGCGAGAAGATTGGGACCTGAAATGATTTCGCCCGTGTCCAGTGCTCCGATTTCACCGCTGGGAACAGGATTGAACGAGGTAGTCGCACCCGCGATCTGGTTGTGGAACTTGAGATAACCGAAGCGGAAGCTATGGGACCAACTTCCCTTGCCCCAATCCAGGCCGGCCGCTTGGGCAGGAGCATTATCCTTGTTCGAATACACCGAATAGTCGTAACCGAAGTTGCTCTCCGAGATGTTCCAGTTGTACGAGAAGCGGTAGAAGACGTGAATATCTTTCGTAGCGTTCCAATCCAACTTTCCAGTTACCGACGTATCGCGGAAAGGCGAATTGAAGCCGCCATTGAGGCCGGCGAATGACGACACCGCCACGGGAACGATGCCATCCTGCTTCATGCGCTCGCCGTCGATAAAGAAGAACAACTTATCTTTTACGATCGGCCCGCCGATACGCCCACCGAAGTTATTTCGCTGGTAGTAACCCGAGACGTCTTCGGCGAAATTGGCCATCAAGGCATTGCGATCGCGAAATCCATAAAACGCCATACCATGCAGAGCATTCGTCCCAGAGCGCGTTGCCACGTTCACTGCACCGGCGGAGGTCAACTCCGTCGAAAGATCCAGGTTGGAGCGACTGATGTTGAACTCCTGAATCGAACTCAGGGCCACATTTTGCGTTGTCGTGCCCACGTTTTCGTCGCTGATGTCGAGACCGTCTACTTCGATGCGCGGAGTCCGTCCGTACATGCCATTGATGGAAATCGACGAGTAACCCGCTTTGGTGGGATCAAACGTCTGGCCATCCTGAATTTGGACGCCGGGCTCAAGTTGGGCCAGGTCCATAAAGTTGCGGCCGTCTACCGGCAGTTTGTCGATCTGGTCCGCAGTGAGCACGCCCTGCACCGTGGCTTGCTCGGTGTTCACGACGTTGGTGGATGCCTGAACCTCAACGACCTCGTTCCCCTGCCCGACTTCCAACTTCACGTTTCCTGAAGCGGTGACCGCCACTTGAACAACAACCGCCGCTTCGGAGGTCTTGAACCCCTTGGCTTCGACGCGGACAGTGTAGTCACCCGGAATCAATCCACCGGAATTGTATGTTCCTGAACTCGTGGTGGAGGTCGTAATCGCTCGGCCATTCGCCTTGCTGACGATCGTGACTTTCGCTCCCTCGACAACTGCACCAGAGGCATCGGTCACTGTTCCCTGAATACTTCCTTGGGAAACCGTCGTCTGAGCAGTAGCCGCAACCGAGAAAATCAGGGCAAATGCCAATAGCAGCGTAAACAGCACAAGTCGTGTGAACAAACGAGGAGTTTGCACGTTCAACACAGTTCACCTTCCTTTTGAAGAATCTTTACAAATCGCCTCCGCTCCCACGCGGAGTGGATGATCGCTGTCCGCCGCCAAACGGAACAACCGATGTCCGATCGAATCAAATTTTGGGCTACTTACGACTTCCCCACAAAATGGTTTTTCTTGAACACAATTACAGCAATTTTCCGGCCAGCGCCTCACAATGCAATGCAAAACTTCGACCTGTTATTTTTTCAATCACTTGGAGTGTTTCAATTCTCTGTTACCTCATGAGAAGTTAGAAATCCTTCGCCTAAGAGTTCCAAATTCTGTATTCATGGTCCGGGAAAATGGACAATTCTTGCGTTTACATATAGTTACAAACACTCGAGACAATTGTTCCGGCGCTCGGGCCGCATCTATTTCTTCCGAATTGTTTTGAGTAGGTTCGCTGAATTCAGAAGTCGGACTTCACCGTATAGTACCCGGCCCGGTGGCGGACCCGATATCCTCCCGCCTCTGGTACGCCCGCGACCGTCACTTCAATCCGGCGGAACTCGGAGAGTGAGGTTCGCTGCGAGGGGTAATAGGCGAGCAGATACTGCGTGCGCAGCTCGTCGCTGATTTTCCGGAAAGCCTCGTCGAGTTGAGTGGTAGATGTGGCGTAATAGTATTTCCCACCGGTATCGTCCGAGAGTTGGATCAAAGCATGCTCCCCGCCGGTTTCACGCCCCGCGCTATTTTCAATGGGAACGATAATGATTGAGTAGACAATAGCCTCCGCCTCTTCCGCGGCCCGCACGGCTTCCTTGTAATCGATTTTGCTGTATGTGTCTCCCCCGTCCGTGATCAGGACGATGACCTTTCGTCCCTTGCGATGGTCCAAGGCGCGAGACACCAGGTAGATGGCATCATACAGTGCTGTCGCAGCGCCGCTGCGAATGTGATCGATCCCCTCATCGATCCGCTTCAGATCAGACGTGAATCCCGGAGTGGATTCATGGACGATTTCGTTAAATCCATAGACTGAAAGAGCATCTACCGGCCGCAGGATGGCATGAGCGAACCGCTTGGCCGACGATTGCTCGAGTGGCAAATCGTGGTGTGTGCTCAAACTCGTGTCGATGGCGAGCCCAATTGACAGTGGCACGGCCGACTCTTTGTCGAAGACTGCGATCTTCTGCTCGTGGTCGTCTTCCTTGAGAACGAAGTTCTCCTTCACTAACCCACCGATCGGAGCGCCGTGCGCGTCGGTTACCGTCACGAATACATTGACCAGGTTCACATCAACCCGGACTGTGGTTGCGGGCTCGGAAGGGGGCCTATTTTTAGGCTGACTCTGTTGTTCGGGAGCTTTTTGCTGCGGAAGCTGTTGCGCCCACAGGCAAACCGAAGCCAGTAAGCCTGTCAGAAGCAGAATCGTGGCGGGTTTTCTCATCGACGAATCGGATTATACTTGCCCACAGCAGCGTCTTTTCGTAACTTTCCGAACGCAAGATACCTCGTTTGAGCCGCACCAGCGTGGCTTGCGGATTTATCTTGTCAGGATCCGGTCGGCGCGAACTGACCGTTCCGTTAGATGCGACCTGCGGAACTGGGCTGCCTCAAGCCTCAGAATTTGCACGCGGAATTCCCGCCGGGAAGGGCTCTCCGTCCGCCCAGACTGCCCCGTCTTCGAAGTGCTCCTTCTTCCAAATCGGCACGGTACGCTTGAGAGTGTCGATGAGCCAGCGGCAAGCGTCAAAAGCTGCCGCGCGATGCGCCGACGCAACTACAATCAACACACTGGTTTCCCCAATCTCGAGGCGCCCCAGTCGATGGACAATCGCCACATCGCGCACCTGAAACTGTTTTAGAGCCTGATTGGCCAGTGACTCCATCTGTTCCAAAGCCATCTTTTCGTAGGCTTCGTAATCCAGGAAAAGTGTTTTGCGGCCACGGGTCTGATTGCGAACCACTCCCTCAAAAACCACGACCGCACCATCTTCCCCACGCTTGATGTCCGCAAGAACTCGTGGTGTATCGATCGCCTCGGTCACGATCGACGCATAGCGGCGCTCTCCCATGACTTCGGGCGCGCCGCCACTGACCGGCGGCAGCAACGCGAT
Organism: uncultured Acidobacteriaceae bacterium; assembly: GCA_963722365.1. Taxonomy (GTDB): domain Bacteria; phylum Acidobacteriota; class Terriglobia; order Terriglobales; family Acidobacteriaceae; genus Sulfotelmatobacter. The sequence goes on along the minus strand of CAVRLM010000004.1, from coordinate 1,014,823 downwards.
CTCGTCGCCTGCCCTCAACTTCGTATCCGGTCCAACATACTGTTGGTTTAGGGCCAGAGCCAGCGAGGGCAAAGACTCTTTCAGCTGCGGAATTTTCGATTCATAGCAGACGAGCAAATCGCGAACAGAAGCGCCCTCCGAGAGTTCGATCACGTCCTCGGACTTCCCCACGATGTTCTTCAAAACGCCGAAAAATAAAACTCGCACTCGCATCCGTTGATCAGTTTAACCCCGGTTTCGCAGGAACCGAACAGAACCTCTCTGATGTTCAGTTCTAGCACGCAAAAAAAATCCCCATCCTTCGCTGTGCGAAGGATGGGACTACAAAGTACAAGTCTGATCAACTTCAGGCCTGCGTCAGCACCTTGTCGTGAACCGGCTCCGGTTCTTTCACCGGCTGAGTCGGGTTGTAATCCTGCGACGGATCTTTGGGCGGCGTCGAGAGGATCTTCGCGGCCGGCCCCTCCGCCACCTGCGGTAACGAGACCTTTAGCGCCTCGTCGATCGTTTTCACGTAATGAACCGTGAAGTTCTCCAGTTGTTCAGGCGTGAGATCTTCATCCACGTTCATCTTGTTCTCCGCAGGAAGAATTACATCCCGCACTCCGGCGCGCTTGGCGGCTAGCACTTTCTCCTTAATCCCACCGACGGGAAGGACATTCCCGCTCAGTGTGATCTCTCCTGTCATCGCCAGCAATGGTGTAATCCTGCGCTTAGTCAGCAACGAGACTAACGCCGTCGCCATCGTGACACCCGCCGAAGGTCCATCCTTTGGAATCGCCCCAGCCGGAACGTGGATATGCAGATCATGGTTGGCGAAGAAATCCTCCGCCACGCCGAGTCGATCCGCATTCGATCGCACCCAGGTCAGGGCGGCCTGCATCGATTCCTGCATGACCTGTCCGATCTGACCGGTCATGGTGAAGCCACCTTTGCCCTTCATCGCGTTGGCTTCGACGAATAACACGTCGCCGCCCGACGGTGTCCACGCCAAACCGACTGCGACCCCGGGCCGTTCCGTTCGCTCGGCAATTTCGCCTTCGCTACGAATCTTCATCCCGCCCAGGAATTCCTGGATCACGTCCTTGGTGACGATGAGTTTTTCCGTCTTACCCTCAGCCAATCGCCGCGCTTGCTTGCGGCAGATCGTGCCGATGGTACGCTCGAGACTGCGTACACCCGCTTCCCGCGTATAGTGCCGAATCACGTAGCGGACCGCTTCTTCCGGAAACTCGATTTGCTCACCGGTAATTCCGTTTTCATCGATCTGGCGCGGGATCAGGTAGCGGAACGCAATGTGGACCTTCTCTTCCTCGCTGTAGCCCTGAAGTTCTATGATCTCCATGCGGTCCCGTAGCGGCTCCGCAATCGGATCGAGCATGTTCGCCGTTGTAATGAAGAGCACCTTCGACAAATCGAACGTGACATCCAAGTAGTTATCGCGGAACGTCGAGTTCTGTTCGGGATCGAGCGCTTCCAGCAGTGCCGACGCCGGGTCGCCGCGGAAGTCTCGTCCCACCTTGTCGATTTCATCGAGCATGAACACTGGATCCTTCGTTTCTGCCCGACGGATGCCCTGAATAATCTGACCAGGCAACGCTCCAATATACGTGCGGCGATGGCCCCGAATTTCGGCTTCATCGTGTACGCCGCCCAGTGACAGCCGTACGAACTTACGGCCTAAAGCGCGTGCAATCGACTTACCGAGCGAGGTCTTACCTACTCCCGGAGGTCCCACAAAGCAGAGAATCGGGCCCTTCATGTTCGGCTTCAGACGGCGCACCGAGAGATAGTCGAGAATGCGGTCTTTGACTTTCTCCAAGTCATAGTGATCCGTATCCAGGATTTCCTTCGCCTTGGGGATCTCGATTTCCTGTCCGGATGTCTTAGCCCACGGCAACACAGCCAGCCATTCGATATAGTTGCGCGTCAGCGAATAGTCCGCCGCCATCGGCGACATGCGTGAAAGACGCCCCAATTCCTTGAGCGCTTCTTTCTTAACTTCGTCGGGCATCCCGGCTTCTTCGATCTTCTTCTTCAAATCTTCAACGTCGCGCTGCCCTTCGTCCTGCTCGCCAAGTTCCTTTTGAATGGCCTTCATCTGCTCGCGCAGGTAATATTCGCGTTGCGTCTGCTGCACGCGGTCCTGCACTTCGCTTTGAATCTTGTTGCGCAGTTGCTGGACTTCGAGTTCCTTGGCCAGATGCTGATTAATCTTTTCCAAACGCACATGGACGTCCAGGGTTTCCAGCGTGTCCTGCTTATCGGGCGTGGATAATGACGGCAACGATGACGCGATAAAGTCCACCAGACGGCCCGGCTCATCAATGTTCATCGCCACGGTCGAGAGTTCGTCCGATAGCGTCGGAGATCCGGCTACGATCTGTTGAAACAGGGTCAGAACATTGCGTTGAAGCGCCTCAATTTCCGAAGTCGCAATCGGAGCGGTCCCCTCGGGTAACGCTGAATAGTGCGCGCTCATGAACGGCGTCAATTGCGTGAACTCGCCCAGTTTGATTCTCTCCAGACCCTCAGCAAACACGAACAGGCTCTGGTTGGGCATCTTTACGACCTTGTGCACCACGGCCGACGTCCCGACCGTGTAAAGGTCGGTAGGCTGCGGGGAATCGACCCGCGCCTCGCGCTGGGCAACAACGATAATCGTCTTGTCTTCGCCGAGTGAATTGATCAGTTGAACGGAGCTCTCCCGGCCCACTGTCAGGGGCAGGACTGCATGAGGGAATAAAACGGTATCCCTTACCGGAAGCACCGGAAGAGCCTTTTGCTCGTTTATTTCCTTATTCTTAGGAGTGCGCTCGACGGGCGGCTGCTGGCTCATATTTCTCCTTGAGTGTAACTCGCTCAAGTTTAGATGATACTCCTCGGTGAAAGGTTTCAGGACCCTCCGCCGAAGAATTCTGCAAGGTCTTGAATTCTATTTGGTTACGCTATTTGTGGAATGTGCCTAAGGTGCAGAGGCTATCGCGGAGGACCCGTTGTTTCAAGAGCTAAATTGCGCAAGGCGCTCGCTCGGCATAGAACCTGCCCGCCGCAAGCGCCGCACGCTCCGGTTTAGTCGCCAAATCGGCCGAATGTCAACGTTCTAAAGACTCTAGAAAACGTGTTTCGCGGTGTCACCGCGGAATATCAGCTCTTGCAGCACCCTTTCGTTGCTCGCATTCAGCTGGTAGATCGTCTGGTTTTGCTGCGCCTTCTCGCCCAAGGGGACTAGCGTGCATTTCACTTTGACTTCTTCTTTGCTGCGGGCCCGCTGAAACACCATGATGTGCTCCTGCCCGTCCATTGTGTGACGAATGACATAGTCACCCGCCGGAAGCACCACCGCCCCAATTCGCATCGGCGCAACGAACGTGACCGTGCTCACCTCGCGGACGCCCATGCTCTTTTCTCCCGCCAAGGCAATGGATCCCAACGCTACAACGCATAGAAGAATGCCCAAAACTCTAAACACACGCATACCGCCTCCTCAAAACGATTCTTTGGTGGCGTGACACACTCAGCCACACAAACAGTCTAGGAGTGTGGGTTTTGCCTGCATGTGCGCAGAATCACGAAGGGACGTGATGGCGGAGCGACTGATTTCATTTTGGAGTAAACTGCGCCAGGTCGTAGATGCCCATTTTTTTCTCCAACTGAGATACCTGGTCCACGACCTTAAAGAAGCCTTCGTCGCCGAACAACTCATCTTCCTTCTTTTCGAAGTCATCTCCCAGCGCGTCGTACTCGTGAGCCGAAACGATAGTGCGGAACGCCGGAAAAAGAACCGTGTCTTCGCGAGCCTCATGAGGTCGATACATACGCAGAAAGGAACGAAGGGCATCCGCCAGCTTCTCGCTGTCCGTCGACACGTATTTCAGGGTCGCAGTCGCCGCCAGTTCTCGAATCTTCGCCGTCAGATCCCGCCCCGCCTTGTGCTGGGTCTGCAGGGTGTCGACCAGGCTTACTAATTTGTTCGCCTTGCGGAATCTAGGAAAAAGGAAATCTTCCTCCAGCTTCTCGTGGTATGCCTCCACAAAATGGCGAATGATGTCGGCAGCACTCACCAGAACCGATCCGTCAAACGACCTCTTCGCGTTGATCATTCGCAAGTGTTCGTCGTAGATCAGCAGGATCCGGTTGAGAACTCCATGCTCCCGCATTAAGTCCTCGGCGGGAGAAATACCTTCGTCCCCCTTGGCCTTGTCCTTATCAGGAGTGGCTTTCTCTTGAGCGGCAGCCAAGACCGGCGCGAATACCCCAGCGGCCCCAATCGAAGTTCGACGCAGAAAGTCTCGACGTGTTGCGGGCGATTCAGCCATAAGCCTCTCCTAGCTCGCTGGAAATTGAACGAAGATCTGTGCGCTTTGACGTCGGCGTTGTCAAAAAGGTTCGCCGCCGTTCAAACCGCTGGATAGATCCCTAACACCTTCACAAACTCAGCAACTTCTTCGAGGTGTCGCAACGCATTCCGCGCAGCATCATCGTCGCCTCGCAAAAAGTCCACGTAAAAGACATACTCCCAGGGCCGTCCCCGCATCGGTCGGGACTCAATCTTGCTCAAGCTGATATCTCGTAGAGCAAACACGCTGAGCGACTTGAACAGGGCGCCGGGCGTGTTCTTGACCTGAAACACGATCGAGGTCTTGTTTGCCCCCTTCGGTATCAGGCGGTGATAGCCACCAGTTCCCTTCTTCTTGCCCGCGCCCCGGTCCAGTTTGCGAATCAGGAAAAAGCGCGTGAAGTTGCTTTTGTCGTCCTCGATACCCGATTGAAGGATATTTCCGGAGTATTCGCTCGCCGCCTTCCGACCCGCGATTCCCGCGGCATCCGACAACTGGCTCGCGATCACGTGTTTTACGCTACCGGCCGTGTCATAGAACGGTACCGCCTCAATTTTCGGATGTTCGCGGAAAAAGTCGCGACACTGGTCGAGCGCTACCGGATGCGAAAGAACCCGCCGCAATGCATTTATCCTCACCCCTGGCATTGCGATCACATTGTGCACGATGCGCAGCATGTACTCCGCCTGGATGAAGACATCTCTCGTCAGCATAAGATCGGCATGCTCGGCCACGGTTCCGGCTAAGGTATTCTCGATCGGAATCACGGCCGCTCCTACCGATCCCTTGTCGATCCGATCAAACACCTCCACCGACCGCGCACACGGCACCACAGTACACCGCGGCAGCATCTTCTCCGCCGCTTCGTGGCTGAATGATCCCAGTTCCCCCTGGATCGCAACTCTCATCTCATTTTTTCCTGCAATGCCTTTTTTAGGACCAGCGCATCCACACCGTTGGAATAGTAACGCGGCCAGGTGCGAATCACGCTATACCCGTGCCGCTTGTAGAAAGAAAGGGCCGCCAGGTTATCGACCGCGGTCTCCAACCCCACAGCGCGAGATCCTGCAGCCCGCAGGCGATTCTCTCCGGTCTGCAGCAGCAAAGACCCCACTCCCGAGCGGCGGGCCTGCGGACTCACATCGATTGTGATGACGTGTCCAACCAGATTCTGGTGCACCACGATGAATCCAGCAATCTCGCGATCCTCAGAGTCGGTGGCAACCAGCGTGAAGGCCTCGGGCAGTCGAACGTAAGACTTCAGTTCCTGTTTGGAGTAGGCGATCCCCGGCGGGAAACATGCCTGATCCATACGCCAAAGAGTCTCAAAGTCGTCTGATTTGAAGTCGCGGATGACGAAGGCCACGGCGACATTGTAGCGGCCCGAGACTCCGGCCCGACCCACCGTCCGACCGGACCCGGGAAGTTTTCCACAGGTTCCTCTATCCTCTTTACAAGAAAATTGCTTATTGGAGGCTATTGCCCCTTGCCCCGGTCGCAACCTCGGACGTACCATCGGCATCAGAGGACTGAGTGAAGGGTTGTGGGACGCCTTCTAGTCATCGACGTCGTCGTGGCGGTTGCCGCTCTCGGCATCTGGTATTTTCTGTTTGCCGCCTACAACCGCCGCAAAGGCACCGAAGCGTTGCGCTGGGTGCAGTCAGCCTGCGCCGGTAAAGGACGCATCCTCGATTCGCGCTGGTTTGGCAGTTACCGTCTGCGAGCGCGCCTGCAATTTCCTTCCCGCAGTTTCGAAAATGCCCAGGTAACCATGAAGTTCCGTCCGCGCGCGTTGCCCATCCAGTGGCTCATCAGTTGCTGGCACAAACAGAAAGAGACCTTGACCTTCGAAGCCGATCTAGGCGGATCTCCGACCTTCCATCTGGAAGTGGTGCGGCATCGCTGGTGCGCTCATAGCCGCGGCGTCACAAATCGCCGGCGCGATGAACGCGAATGGGATCTTTACGAACCCGGCCCCGTGATCCTCACCACCCGCACCCACTGGAAACAAGATTCCACTCCTGAACTGAGCACCTTAATGACGGTACGCGAGCAGGACGTCCTGCAGGTTCGCTTTCGGCCCGAGTCCCCCCAGTTCTCCGCGACCATCGCACTCGATGCCCTCTACGATCCGCGTACCGCCGCAGGCTTCCTCACCACCCTGCGCGAGTTGGCCGCGGGTGCTTCTGCCCACCGCAAGTAGTCAAATTGCCTCGTCCGTCATTCCTTCTTCGCTCTGTCGGCGTCATCCTGAGCGTAGCCGTCTTTCAGGCGCAGCGAAGAGCCTGCCCTGAGCGAAGTCGAAGGGATCTCGCGTGGGATGGCCCCGACTCCGAAATCATGAGTGCGGTGTACGCCCGTGTGCTCGCAGTGAACGTAACTCACAAGCTGGGCGTTATGCAGTAGACTGCACACATGCCGAGTACACGCCAAGGATCGATCCACCTATTTCGTTTCTCCGGCGTCGACGTGTTCCTCCATTGGTCCTGGTTCCTGGTAGCAGCGTTCGAAATCCAGAACCGCAAGGGAAGCTATTCATCCGTCACCTGGAACTTGCTGGAATACCTGGCGTTGTTCTTGATTGTTCTGCTGCATGAATTCGGACATGCACTCGCTTGCCGTCAGGTTGGAGGAAGAGCCGATCGGATCGTGTTGTGGCCCCTCGGCGGCGTAGCGTATGTCGATCCTCCGCCGCGGCCCGGAGCCACGTTGTGGAGCATTGCGGCTGGACCGTTAGTAAATGTGGTCCTGCTTCCAATCTTGTTCGTGGCTGTAACTCTGGGCCGCTCGTCCGGATGGCCGACCGCAATGCCCGATGTCTACCGTTTGTTACGTGCGGTTTTCTACATCGACCTGGGCCTGCTTGTTTTTAACATCCTCCCTGTCTATCCGCTCGATGGTGGCCAGATCCTCCGTTCTCTCCTCTGGTTTGTCCTAGGCCGCGCCCGCAGCTTGATGGTTGCGACGGTCCTCGGCCTGATCGGCGTAGCTGGCTTCATTGCCCTCGCTCTCTGGAAGCAAGATATCTGGCTCGGGGCGATCGCCGTCTTCATGCTGATGAACTGCTGGGGCGGACTGCAACATGCACGTGCACTATTGCAGTTCTCAAAACTTCCCCGCCGTGATGGCTTTATCTGCCCCGCGTGCAAGACAGCACCGCCGGTCGGAGACTTCTGGAAATGCGGAAAATGCGGCAACGCCTTCGACACCTTTCAAACCCACGCAACCTGTCCCTCGTGCTCAACTCAATTCGACCAAACCAGATGCCTCGACTGCGGCAGGATCAGTCCAATGAACGATTGGATGGTCGGCTCTCTCGTGGCATCTAGATTCTGATCGTTTGTCTACGCGCGGTCCCGCTGCATCCCTCTTCACTCCTACCTCCCGAATAAAACTCTTTTATGCTGTTGATCAGCTTTTTGAATTGGCCGTCACCCCACCTGCACGCTATGCTTCGTGTTCCAAGTAGCTCGTTGAAACCAGCCATTTCAACTTCCCTGTATCCGTGATGTGGTTTTGCACAAAATCTCAAGGCGCTACGCGAAGGAGACTGAAGGACATCCATGCCCACTGAACTGCGCAATTTCCTGGCACTTTCATACGATGAACTGGAAGAACTCAACCTCAAGGCGAAGGAGCAGCGCAGGAACCGCGTCGCGTCTCACAAGGTCCAGGAGGAACGCCTCAAGTACCTGACCGACGAAAAACGGATCAAGGCTGTCACTGTGCTCTTCAGTGATCTCGAAGGCCGGCTCCACATGCTCGACTACGACAAGAAGTTCCTGCTCAAGAGCTGGGACAACCTCACGTTCGACGGTTCCTCTATCCGCGGCTTTACCGCCCAGCGCGAGAGCGATCTGCGCCTCGGCATCGATTGGGGCGCATTCTACTGGGCCCCGGCCGATGTCTTCGGCTCCGGCAAAGTGCTTGTCTTCGGCGAAGTCATCGACAAGGGCGGCACATCTTACTCCGGTGACATTCGTGGTGTCCTCAAAGGATATGCCGAGGAACTCAACAAGAAGAAGGGCTACACCCTAAATGCCGCCAATGAAATCGAGGGCTTCCTCTTTAAAGGCTCGGATGCCGAGCGTCACTACCACGAGGCCGGTGGCAAGTTCGAATACGTCAACACTGGCGGCTACTATCACTCGCTGCCTGGCGACCCGCTGCGCACCTTCATCGACACCTCGGCGGAAGTGCAGCGCGCCATGGGCTTCCAGAATGAGAAAGACCATCCTGAAGTCGCGCCCTCACAGTTTGAAATCAACTATGGTTACGGCGAAGTTGTCGCCGCCGCTGACCAGATTCAGCTCTACAAGCTGATCTGTCGTCAGGTAGCCACCAACATGGGACTGACCGCTTCCTTCCTGCCCAAACCGGTCGTAGGCGTGAACGGCAGCGGCATGCACACCAACGTCTCCATCAGCGAAAACGGCAAGAACCTGTTCTGGGATGCGAAGGGCGAAGAAAAGCTCAGCAAGATGGGATGGGCCTTCGTGGATCGCATTTTGACCCACGGCAATGACATTTGCCTGCTGCTGAATCCCAGCGTGAATGCCTATCGCCGCCTCGACCCGCACTTCGAAGCGCCCAACCAGATCAAGGCTTCGGCCGTCGATCGCGGCTCCATGATCCGTATTCCGATCGGCAACGAGAAGAGTATGCGCGTCGAAGTTCGCTCGGTCGCGCCCGATGCCAATCCCTACATGGTGATGTACTCGATCTTCAAGACCGGACTCGACGGCGAAACCGCGAAGATCAAGAACCTTCGCCAGGCTGAGCGCTATTTGCCCGACAACATCTACGATGCCCTGGCCAACTTCCGCAAAGCCGAGTGGACCACCACTATCTTCGGAGACGACGTCAAGAGCCGCTATGCCGATCTCAAGCAGGCTTCCGCGGATCGTTGCCCGCGGGCTCTGGGAACTTTCGTAAAAGCACAAGAAGTCCAATTCCACCACGAGGTCTACAACCAGTTCCTCTGGAACTTGTTCTAAACCTCTGCAGTTCTGCCACACAACGCCCTGGCGCAAGCCGGGGCGTTTGTCTTAGTAGCGCCAGCGTCCCGCCGGTCGCAGCGGAGATGTGAGTGCGAAGGTGCTTACAACAACTGACGAAGGCCTCGCATTTCCCTGAGTTAGGATGGTCGCCATGAGCGCCGGTCGATGTTCTTGCGCCAAACAACAAAATTACGAACAGGGGACATGCGCGGAAGGTCTTTAATGGCATGAGTCTTCGCCGCCGACTATTGTTTTTCGCGTGCGTTTCAGCGGTCGCCATTAGGGTGGCCGCGCAAATGCATCCGCGAGAGTTCACGACCACTGTTGTGGCCCGAGCAGAGGAGAACCTGTCTGAGAACTGCACCTTCAAGATGACTATTCCTGCGCCGGATAAGCCGGTACAGGCGGTTTGGCTCACTTATGACCGCGGATTCGACATTATGAAGTACTACGATGATCCAGCGGTCGTCACATTTGCGCAACAGCACGAGATTGCTCTGGTGCTGGCGCACCAGTGTCCGGCGAAAGATCCTCCGACGCGCGAGACTGGCGAAATGGACATGGACGTGTCGCGCGGCGTCGCACGATCGATCGATGCGGCACTGGACGATTTTGGCAAACAGAGCGGGCATGCCGAGATCGCCAGAGCGAAGTTGATTGTTCTGGGCTTTTCAGGCATGGGCGCGATGTTCGCGCGGTACGTGAAATATGACCCGAGCCGCGTGCTGGCGGCGATTCTCGCAAATCCGGGGCAAGGCGTTCCGTACGGGATGGAAACGGTGAACCTCTCCGATGACGCAGTGGCGGTCCCTCAGTTCATCATCGTTGGAGCGATTGACAGTCGCGGTGGAACGCAGCGGCCGTATGAATATTTTCAAAGACATTGGGTTCGCGGAGCACCCTGGACGTTTCTGGTGCAGAACGGGATTCCGCATTGTTGCGTGATCAACGTCAAGGCGTTGATCTTGGCGTGGCTGGATGAGGTAATTCAGGCGCGCAAGTCCTCGGCTGGATTGTTCAATGGGAAGATCGATACGCGCAGGGGGTGGACCGGCTACATTCGCTCGTGTTCAACCGAGCGGAAGAATAGTTTTAAGGAACATCTGTGGAACGCGTGCGCAGCATCGATTAAACGGGTGAAGTCGAAGCCACCGGCTGGTGAGATTCCTGCGGCATGGCTTCCGAGCCAGCGTCTGGCCATGGGGTGGCTCAAATTTATTCAGCAGAAAGAACACCCAGAGGATTCTTTTCCGGACGGACTAGATGCCACTCATTCCAAGTTTGCGATCCATTGACCTTGGTCATGCTGATGCCGAACGACGAGCCGTATTGCTACGAATATTGGTAAAGACAAACTCGAACTGCTGCTGATTGAGATCAGAAAATGAGACTCCGAAGCCCTCACTGTTGCGGTCAGAGCGCTAACGGTTGAAAAGTCCCCCATTTGCACTCATCAAGTCCAGTTTGCCGATGCCTCCCGCGTTGACTCCCGCCCCATCTATCCCTAAGATGGCACTCCAGATTCAGCGAATCCCATTCCGAGGCGCAATGTCTCCCACTGAAGCCGACAACTCCCGTAGTCTTTTTCGGGCGATCGCCACCGACCTCCACTTCTGGATTCCGCTCACCGTGCTCCTCGGCGGATTCTTCCTCCTGGATAAGCTCAGTTGACCGCATCCTCAGGCATCGTGCACGCCGCGCCCCCAGCGCAAAGTCCCATGCACGCCACTCGCCTGCGCTCCCTGCAAGCTCTCGGCATCTTCTGCGGATTCGCCGCCGGAGCCTGGCTCGGCGGTGCTGAAGCTCCGATCAAACTCGTCAATCCCGACATCTCTCCGATCACGGTCTCCTTCATCATGGTGCTCGGAGTCTTCCTCGCGCGCTGGAGCGTTCCGGCCTTCATCCGCGGAACGTCGCACCTACGCAACGACGTCCGCCAGGCTCCGCACCTCATCGTCTGGGCCGTGCTCGCTGGATGCATGTGGGCTGTCGCCAACACGCTCACCATTTACGCCATCCGCAACGTCGGCCTCAGCATCGCCTTCCCTCTCTGGAACACGAATAGCCTGCTCGGCATCTTCTGGGGATTCCTCCTCTTCAACGAATTGCATTACGCGGGATGGAAGCGCTGGCTCGGCGTTCTCGGCGGAGCAGTCTGTATGTTCGGCGGCGCCACGCTGCTCGCGATTGCGTCGTCGCATCAGGCAGCGCCGGGGAAAGCTGCGTTGGGAATTTTCGCCGCGCTCGGCGCCGGCATTCTCTGGGGAACCATGTACATTCCCTACCGCAAAGCCTATCTCACGGGAATGAATCCGCTTTCATTCATTACGTTCTTCACTGTCGGAGAACTCGCGACCATGACCGTGCTGGCCGTTGCCTATCGCGGCGCGATCCCGCTCTGGCACGAACTCGTCGGCGCTCGCGAAGTACTGTTCTGGCTGATGCTCGGCGGCTTCGTCTGGGTCCTCGGAGATTTGTTCCAGCAATACGCTACGAAATACGTCGGCATCAGCCGCGGTATTCCCCTCTCCAACACCAACCAACTCTGGGGATTGCTCTGGGGCATTCTGGTTTTTCATGAACTGCGGGGCGCCGGCCAAACGGTGTACGCGCAAGTCGCCGGAGGATCGTTGCTGATGGCCCTTGGCGCGGTGGCAATTGCTTTGTCGTCCGCATCCGAACGCGAACACTCCTCATGGCAAGACGCCGCCCAGCGAGAAGGGCGCCGCTACCGCGTCGAAGATGAATACGTGCAGGCCGGCATGGAAGGCCGCGAAATGGCAAGAGCAGAAGGAACCGGCGAAGACTCGCCCCGAGACCGAAATGGTAGATCCTTGCTGGACTGGCTTTTGATTCTCATCACAACCGGCCTGTTCGCCATCCTTGCCCTTATGGCGCGATTACCTCACATCGATATCTCGATGGGGTGGGCCGTAGTACTCACGACGGCGATGCTCGCACTCCTGGCAACCTGCGGCATCGCCCTCTGGCGCACCACCCGTTTCCGTTGAGGGGAATTGCGCTCTTTCCCTTCTGGAAGGCGTCATCCCGAACCCCGCGCATTTGAGCGGGGTGAGGTCTGCCCTGAGCATCGCCGAAGGGGATCTCGCTCGTGGAGCATCCGCCCTACGTTTCCTGATGTTGATTTCGTTCTAGACACCCATTCCTAACTCGCTAGAATGACGAAGCATCCAAGGAGATTCTTGATGAAACGCCTGCTCTCAGCTTTCTGTCTTTTCGTCCTTGCCGCCGGCGCGGTTCGCGTCGCAGCCCAAGTCAATCCGTACAAAGACGGAACCCCCGGCGTAACCGGCTACCGCTCCGAAGTTCTCGCTGAAGTCATGATCCAGGAAGATAAATTCACGCGCCTCGCTGAAGCCATCCCAGCCGACAAGTTCAACTGGCGTCCTTCTCCTGACGTGCGCTCCTTCGCCGAGGTCTTTCTTCACGTGAGTGCCGCCAACTTCAACCTTTACAAGCTCGTCGGCACACCGGCGCCCTCAGGCCTCGATCTGAAAGGCCTTGAAAAGTCGACCACAGACAAAGCTAAAGTTGTGGCTACGCTGAAGGACTCCTTCGCCCACGCCAAGGCAGCCATCAAAGCCACGCCCGACGCCGACCTCGACAAGAGCCTCGACTGGTTCGGTGGCAAGAACACCCAACGCGGCATCCTGCTTTTCATCGTCCGTCACGCCGCCGAGCATCTCGGACAGTCCATCGCCTACGCCCGCTTTGCCGGCATCACGCCGCCATGGACCGAAGACATGCAGAAAAAACAGCCCGAGAAAACTCCCGCAAAAGACAAGCAGTAGCCGCCCGGGAATCCGGTGGGTGTGCTAGATTCAGAGCTTTGATGGATCTCGCACCCACCATCTGTACTCAGGGCCTGACTCGCCGCTTCGGGGACCTCTTGGCTGTTGATAACGTTGACCTGCGCGTCGCCCCCGGTCAATTTTTTGGTTTCCTCGGGCCCAATGGCGCAGGCAAGTCCACCACCATCAAGATGCTCACCGGACTGCTCGCTCCCAGTTCCGGACGCATCGACATCCTCGGCATCGATCTCAACGCTCACCCTGTCGACGTGAAGCGTCAGATCGGTGTAGTGCCCGAAGGCATGGCTCTGTTCGGCCGCCTGACCGGCGCCGAGTTCCTCAGTTTCGCCGGACGCATGTACGGCCTCGATCGCATCACCGCTGCCCAGCGTGCCGCCGAGTTGCTCGATTTCATGCAACTCGCCGATCAGCCCAAGAAACTCGTCACCGACTACTCTCACGGCATGCAGAAAAAACTTGCGCTGGCCGCCGCGGTCATTCACGGACCCAAGGTTCTGTTTCTCGATGAACCTTTCGAAGGCGTCGACGCCATTGCAGCCGGCACGCTCAAGACGATGCTGCAAGGCATGATCGCCCGTGGCGCCACAATCTTTCTCACCTCTCACGTCCTTGAGATCGTCGAGCGCCTCTGCAGCCACGTCGCCATCATTCATCAGGGACGGCTGGTGGCCCAAGGCTCGCTCGAGGAGTTACGCGCCGGAGTCCAGGCCCAACCCACAGCCACGCAGGGAGACGGCGACTCCTCTTCAGGCGAGAAATTAACGCTGGAGCAAATATTCCTCCGCATCGTCGGCGGATCCCACCGAACGGAGCAAGAGCTTTCCTGGTTAGGTTAGTGCTATCGGCTGGGGGGTGCTAATCAGGATCGGCGGGCGCTTCGTAACGACTTCCTTCGGCGATGAATTCGCCCGGCGCGTAGTCGTCTTAAAGTCGGAAACAGCTTGTGGTGAGTCCTAATCGACATGGTTTGGAGCGAGTAGTCAAAATGCGCGCCGCATCCGCAGCATACCTTGTACGTATGCCCTCCGAGGGTGAAGACCCGGCTCAGCTTCGTATGGTGACACCCGAAGGCGAAGTCTAACGCGTTCGCCAAAGGCTGAGTAACACTTTCCCATAGCGGAGTCTGCTCAGATTCCATAATCCTCATTGGCCTCTACATCTCAACATTCTCATCGGCAATAACCGTTCATCCGTGAGCCGGACCACCCCAATTTGTGACGACAATCACTCAATCAGCCTTCGCCGCTGCCACCTCAGTCCGCAACAACCTCTGATTCAACACGTTACGCTCAAACACATCAGGCCGGGATGTGCAAGAATTGAAGCCACCCGAAATGGCGCCCCCACAAGTTTCAACCCAGCTCGTCGCTATCGCCCAACTCCGTTGGCGTATGTTTGTGAACCGCTTACGCAGCCGCCGCGGAAAAATGGAACTGTTCTCGCGTTCCATCGTCACCCTGGCCTTCGCTTTGGGCGGGCTGGGCGGCTTCACCCTGGCCACCGGCTCTGCCTGGTACTTCGTTTCGCAGGACCAGGCCGAGTACCTTGCAATCCTTTTGTGGCCGGTATTTTTCTTCTGGCAGATCTTCCCCCTGATGTCGACCGCGTTCGCCAACAATCCTGACTCCGCCGAGTTGCTACGCTTTCCTCTCACCTATCGTTCGTATTTCCTGATCCGCCTGGCATACGGATACTTCGACCCGGCCAGCGCACTCAGCACTCTGGGTCTCTTTGGAATTCTCCTTGGCGTCACCTTCGCGCGTCCCGTGCTATTTCCCTGGACGCTTCTGGTACTGCTGACCTTTGCGCTCTTCAATCTCATACTGATGCAAACCGTTTTTGCCTGGCTGGAGCGCTGGCTGGCGCAGCGCCGAACGCGCGAAATCATGGGCGTGCTTTTTATTCTCGTGATGCTCAGTTTTCAATTGATCGGTCCCGCCGTAGAACATTTTGGAAAAGGCCCGCACCCGGAGCTAGGGCGTGCCGCTGAACTCACCAACCAGGTCCAAGCCCTGTTGCCTCCGGGTCTGGCCGCCAACGCGATTGCCCAGATCTCGCATGCCCGATTCTTCCCCGGCTTCACTTCCCTGCTACTGGTAGCGGCGGTGACCCTGGCAATTGGACTTCTCCTGCACCTTCGTCTGCGCGCACAATTCCGCGGAGAAAATCTCAGCGAAGCCGCCGCGCGCCCCGTGGTGGTTCAAGCTCAACCTCTGCAAGTGGGATGGAACCTTCCCTGGTTTTCGCCATCCGTCGCAGCGGTCTTCGAAAAGGAAATCCGCTACCTCGCTCGCAGCGGCCCCATGCTCCTCACCTTGATCATGCCGATGTTCATGCTGCTGATCTTTCGGCTGGGCCCAATGAATCCAATGCGACACTCCAGTTCTTTCAACCGCGCCCCCGACACCGCTTTCCCGGGCGCCGCTGCCTACGCGATTCTTGTACTAACCAATCTCGTCTTCAATAGCTTTGGCGGCGACGCCTCGGGCATCCAGTTCTTTTACGCATCCCCGGTCACGTTCCGCCAGATTCTGCTGGCAAAAAACCTCACCCATGCCGTCATCCTCGTCTTTAATACGGCCCTCGCTTGGCTCGCGGTTTCTTATCTCTACGGCGTCCCGCACCTTGCGGTCTCGATCGCCACGATTGCAGGACTTCTTTTCGCGGTCCCGCTTAACTTCACCGCCGGCAATTTGCTTTCGATCTATGCTCCCAAGAAGCGCGATTTCTCCACCTTCGGCCGCCAGAACGTGTCGCAGACAACCGTGCTAGCGAGCTTCGGCGTGCAGATCGTGATCGTCGGGCTGGGCATCGCGGCCTTTGCCATCGCGCGGCTCTACAAAGATCTGTGGATCGCCACGCTGCTGTTCCTTGTGCTCGCTGCCATTTCCATTCCGATTTACATGACGGTTCTACAACGCCTCGATCGCATTGCCCTTCAGCGTCGAGAGACTCTGCTGTCCGAACTCTGTCGCGCCTAGAGACTCCCATAATCACGTATGCCAAACCCTCTTTATGTCGCGGGAACACGATCAACCTACAAGCAGCCGGGAGCGAATCCGGCAGGTTTTTGGGCCGGATCCTGGCACGGCTTCATCGCCCCATTCGCCTTTATCTTCAGTCTTTGGAATGACTCGGTGAGCATCTACGAGACGAACAACAACGGCCGGTGGTATGAGCTCGGATTTCTGTTGGGAGTTAGTACCTACGCTTCGATTCCGCAATTTCAGCAGATAGTCAGGAGCCTGCGATAAATACTTCCGCCACCTCACTCTTTGTTCGGATTCGCCAGGAACTTGTATCCCACGCCGCGCACAGTCAACAAATGCTGAGGGTGCCCCGGATCATCCTCCAGATAGCGTCGCAACCGCACAACGAAATTGTCGATGGCACGGGTGTCCGTATCCTCGTGCAGTCCCCACACTTCTTCCAGAATCTGTTTGCGCGAAACAATTTTCCCGTCATTGCGCACCAGATGCCGCAGGAGCTCCGATTCCATCAATGTCAAATGGATCGTCGTCTCTCCCGATCGCAATTCCAAAGATCCAAAATCGATCGTCTTGTCGGCAAAGGAAAATGTTCCAAAGGCTCCAACGCCGCCCTTTTCGACACGCGCTTCGTTCGGCTCTGACGGTTGCCCTCCGCGCGTCCACTGGCTTCGCCGCAGCAAACCCTGCAATCGAGCCAGCAGAATCGAAAGCTCAAACGGCTTCGCCAGATAATCGTCTGCCCCTGAGGCAAAGCCTTTCAAAACATCTTCCGGACGCCCTCGCGCCGTCAGCATCAGCACCGGCACATAGTTGCGCGCCGCCCGCAACTCCGACACCACGCTGAATCCATCTTTGCCCGGAAGCATGATGTCGAGCACCACCGCATCAAAATTCTCCTGCTTGTCCAACAGACGCTCAGTCGCCGCTTCTCCATCGCCTACAACTTCCGCGGCGTAGCCTTCCGCTTCCAGGTTGAAGCGTAGACCCTGCGCCAAATGAGCTTCATCCTCCACTACCAGCACCCGGCTCACGCAGCCCCCCTCGGCAGTTCCAGCACAATCGTCGTTCCCTGACCTTCTCCCTCACTCTCGGCAAACACTTTCCCGCCATGCTTCTGTGCAATCGCCTTCACGATGAACAGGCCCAGCCCTGTCCCCTTCACATGTGCGAGCGAGCGATGTGTTACCCGATAAAAACGTTTGAAGATTCGCTTCATATCGTCGGCCGGAATGCCGACACCCTGATCGCGAATGCGCAGCACAATGCGCTTTTCATCCGGAGTTTCCAGTCGCACTCGCACATCAACGGTTTCGCCAGAATATTTCACGGCATTGTCGAGCACATTGATGACAGCTGTCCGCAGGTCCTCCGCACTGCCTTGCACACTCAATCCATGCCCGTTGCTCGAGGCCTCCTCATACCGGATAGCCTCCGCGCTCAGGTGATGCCGTGCCCGGGTCGCGTCCATACAATCGCGAACCAGTTGACCGAAGTCCACGTCAGCCTTGTCTCGTCCCGCCTTCTTGTCGCCAGCTCGCCCCGCGCGCAGAACCTGCTCTACCGTCTCAGTCAGCCTGTCAGTATCGCTCAGCATGAGCCCGTAGAACTCCTGCTTTTGCTTCTCGGGCAGTTCGCGGCGCTGCAACGTTTCGAGATGCAACCGGATCGACGCCACTGGCGTCTTCAATTCATGCGTAACGGCATTGATGAAGCTGTCGTGCTGCTCACTGCGCCGCAACTCCCGAACCAGGAAGATCGTATTCACGACCATGCCTGCAATGATCAGCGCAAAAAAGACAATCCCGAAAAACAGCAGCACCCCCTCGCGCCAGTTCAGGATGATCCAGCCAACATTGAGGGCGACCGCCAGGGCCACCAGGCCTATGCCTAGGCAAAGAAAGAACACAATCGTTCCGCGGCGGCTGGAGATGCGCATGGCGTACCGCACTGATTTTAGCGCGTCGCAGCAGCGGCAGGGCGTATGCGCGGAGGCTCCCCTACCACATTAACTTCAATCCAAATTGGATCTGTCGTGACGTGGTCGAGGTGCTGGTAATCGCTCCGGCAGTACCGGAAACGCCCGACGGAGTGAAGGTAATCAGGTTCGGCGTATTGAAGTTGGCTCGATTCAGCAGGTTGAAAATCTCCGCGCGAAACTGCAGTCCCAGCCGTTCGTGAAGCGTGGTCTCTTTCATTACGGAGAAGTCCCACGTCGCTAGTCCTGGACCAATCAGCGTATTCCTTCCCAGGTTCCCGTAGAAGCCCAGGTTTCCCGGAGTATTTGCCGGAGCCAGAAACGCAGCAGGATTAAACCACTGGCTCGGTTTACCGAGTATGACTGGGCCCGTAAAATCAGGATTCGCAAACGGTCTTGCCGGATTGCGCGTATCGCCATTGTTGGATGGGTTGTAGCTAAGCTGCGGCGTGAACGGAAAACCGGATTGTAAAGTGACGATGCTATTCATAGACCATCCGCTCGCGGCCACATCCCGCCAGCCCTCCAGGCTTCCGCCAAACGCTTGTCCGTGGCCAAATGGCAACCGATACATGCCACTGATGACCGCGATGTGCCGCACATCGTACGTGGCAAGTCCATAGTCCGAATGCAAGTCGAATGGATTTGACACCAGCCCGGGTGCGTTCGCTGCGGCGGTGCCGTTCACCGAGTCGCCATCGTCCAGTGCCTTCGACCACGTGTACACGCCTCGCAACGACATCCCGTGGCTGAAACGCCGGTTTAGGTCAACCTGGAGCGCGTTGTAATTGCTGGTCCCTTGCGAGAACCACGTCCAGGTATTCGCAATGTCAGGATTCGCCTTCACTGCTGTCGGAACGTAAAACGACCCCGGGGGAACCGGAGTACCCGCCAAAGCCGTGGGGAATGTCGCAGGGTACGTTGCCGGGCAAGGCGATGCGGGACAAACTACTGGAAATGGCTCGTTCGCGTCGACGCCGATGAGCTCATGATAGCCATGACTTCCAACATAGCCCACCGTCAGCGACGTATTCGCAGAGAGTTCCTGTTGAACTCGCAGCGACCAGGAAATCAGTGTCGGCGTCTCCATATCCGGCTGAACACCCCCTGGAACCAACAGCGCCCCCGACGGAAGCGCAGCCGACGGATCGATTGGAAGCCCCGAAACGGTTTGCGCCTTAATACTGTACGTCGGATTGAACGGAGCGTTCTGATCCGTTCGATACCCGAGCGCATCCTGCAGATCGTTGTACATTCCAAAGCCCGCGCGAATTACGGTCTTGTTGTTGACGGGGCTCCATGCCAATCCAATGCGTGGCTGTGGAAGAAACTTGGCGTTGTTCGTAGTAAACAGTGCGCTTCCAATGTGCGGTTCGCTGGAAATCACTCCGTTGCTAAACGTGTAATTCGCCGCGCGACCATGCGCCTCGTTCCAACCTGTCGTGAACTCATCCCTGAGGCCGAGAGATAGTGTCAGATTTGGCTTTACCCGGATGACGTCCTCCGCGTAAAAAGCAACGAAAAGCGATCGCCAATTCATCTCCGTGGGGGCCGGGTCATAGAGAAAAGTGGAAGTCGTTCCCAGCAGAAACGTCTGGAGGCTGGTAAACGTCGCCTGCCCGAACTGGCTCAAGGCAATGGTTTCGTTTGACTGGAACGGCTGGAACCACGCCCCGAAGCTCAACTGGTGGCGCCCGCGAGTCAGGGTTAGCCGATCTTCAAACGTATATAGGTTTCGCGCAATCGTCAGATTGCTTCCGTTATTGCTTCCCGCCAGGCCAAGCTGCGCCGAAGGATTGGAGGCTGCGCTTCCGCCGACAACCACCGCGCCGACCGGATGGCCCAACACAAATCCCGGAACTGTCGCCGCAGGAGTTCCAGGAGTTGGTTCGCCCGTAAAGAAGTAACCTGCCCGCGAATATCCAACTCGCGCAACATTGATTGTCCTTGCGGAGAAAACGCACGTTTCCTCAACGCTCAACACCTGTTCCCGAAGCGTTAGAACGTCACTGCTGTACGGGTTGAGCGTAGTGGCCGTCTGGTCGGCACCGTCGTCGATCGTATAAACCCCGGCCAGCGAATCACGCCCGGAAAAAATCTGGTCGAGCCGAACCGTGCCAAAATCTTCGCGAATCGTCTGCAGCGGACTGCTGAACACCTGCGCGATCCCATTGAAGTCTGGAGCACCTGCAGGCGCAATGGGCCAGAGATTCAGCAAGGGCTGAACGCTCGCCACTGCCACCGCACGCGATGCCGCATCCGGAACAAATGCCGCCGACGTCTGGTGCAAGTGCTGGCGCAAGCCCTCGTAATTACCAAACAAGAATGTCTTGTCCCTCCGAAGAGCCCCTCCCAGCGCGCCTCCAAACTGGTTTCTCTGGAAAGGTGGTGCCGAGCCTTGATCGAAATAATTCGGCGCGTCCAGCGCATTATTCCGCAAAAACTCGTACGCGCTCCCATGTAGTTGGTTCGTCCCTGATTGGGTCACGATGATGACTTGACCACCTGGTCGCTTCCCGTACTCGGCGCTGTATGAATCGCGCAACACATTAAACTCGCGGATCGCATCCACCCCCAGCAATTCCTGGCTCGATCCTCCGGGCTGCATGTTGTTCTCCGCCGCACCGGTGAACTCAACGCCGTTCAAGAGAAACAAGTTTTGCTGCGGGCGATTCCCGGAGACCGAAAAATTATTGCCCGTCGTCGAATTGGATACTCCTATTCCCCCTGTCTTCTCCCACGTGAAATTGACGATGCCCGGATTTAGAGTGAGAAGCAGATCGTAACTGCGCCCATTTAGCGGAAGATCTTTCACCTGCCGCTCTCCCACCAGTCCGGAAATGTCCTGGGTCGTGGCGCTCACCACAGGGGCATCGCCTTCCACTTTGACTTGCTCGGTCAATCGCCCCAGTCGCAGGCTCACATCAATTCGCGCTTCTTCTCCGACCACCAGGCGTATTCCGCTGCGAATTCCCGCCGCAAAACCATCTTTGGTGACTCGCAGTTCGTACACGCCCACAGACAGCGCAAATAATTGATATTGACCGTTCTGGCCGGTCCGCACCGAGCGCGAGATCCCTGTGTCGGTGTTGACCGCGGTCACCGTGGCAGCAGAAACAGCCGCACCCGATTGGTCCGTAACGCTTCCGGAAAGGCTCGCCGACACTTGGGCGAAAGATAAGGGGACAAAAATGCCCAGGAAGAGCAACCCACAGATCCAGCAGTTCTCCCAAAACACGCGCACGAGATTGAACGGCCGCATCACTTCGGTCGACAAGACGCGGAAGAGCTTCATCCGTTGCATTTCATTTCCCCTACAGTTGGAGTCGCAAGGAAAAGAAGTGTATATGATAATCGAGTTTGTAGTCGACTATCATGCGATTCTATATAGATAGCGCCGCACAGTATTTGTTTGTCTGTTTCATTGACCGCATCGTGTGGGCGCGGTAGGATTTTCTCCCAATGGCTACAAACGACAAGAACCGGCAACGATCGGGAACCGCGGAAACTCTGCTCCGCCCGCGCGACGCCGCCGTCCAGCTACAAATCAGCTATCCCACCATCAAACAATGGATCTACCGCCACAAATTGCGCAGCGTGAAAACGCCCGGCGGACATTACCGCATTCCGCAGACTGAGGTGGATCGATTGCTCTATCGCTCTCGCGGCCGCAACGAAGGCGAGCGCCGCGTCACCTACAAGCGCATCAGCGGACGCAATCAGCTTGTCGGCCGCATCGTTGATGTCCGCGTAAGCGGCCTGGTAGGCCAAGTCACTCTATCGGTAGGAGGACAGCTCATCACTTCCCTGATCACCTCAGGAGCCGTCCGCGAAATGCAACTGAAGAAGGGTCAAACCGCAGCAGCCTTGATCAAAGCCACAGAAGTAATGATCATCCGCGTCTGACAAACGCAGGCCCGGATAGCTGCGCCGGCCAAATCCGCATAAGGGTATGGAGATCCGAGTCAGGAGAAGATTCGAATCCAGTCGTCGCATTCGGGTCTGGGACGAGATTTGGGTCAGGGATAAGATTCAGTCAGGGATAGAATTCGGCCAGGCAAGAAGGTTTCGTATCACCAATTGAAGGTATCAGGGAATGAAGATTGGTCTCAGGGAATGGATTGGTCTCATGGAATGAAGATTGGTCTCATGGAATAAAGATTCGTATCAGGGTATGCCTTCAGGCATACCGTAACTCTCGCCGATGAATAGCGCCTTCAGGCGCCGCGTCCACGAAAAAGCCCCGGCCTCGAAGGCCGGGGCCGATCTTCTTAAGCTAAATCGAGCCGTTAGTCGCCAGCGACCGATACTTCCGGCATCGCCGCAGTAATCAGCCGCCCATTCGGAGTCGCCACCAAACCTCGTTCCACATCACCCAGGTTTACCCGCTTGATGTCCCAAGCCAGTCCCAGCCTCTTCAATGCCCAAATGCCATACCAGTTCATATCGACTTCATACCATTTGAAGCCATGCTGGGCCGCGGTCGGATGCGCATGGTGATTATTGTGCCAGCCTTCGCCAAATGTCAGCAGCGCGACCCACCAGCTATTCGTCGAAAGATCGCGGGTTGCGAACCGCCGGGTGCCCCACGAGTGGGTCGCCGAGTTCACCAGCCAGGTCGCGTGCAATCCAACAACTACGCGCAGGAAAATCCCCCACAACAGAAACGGGAGCCCGCCAATCGCATACAGTGCGACTCCCAGCACAACCTGCGGAACGTAGTGATATTTCGTAATCCAGACGTGAAACTTATCCTTGGCAAGATCAGGTACGTAGCGCGCTAGAGTCGTTGTGTCGTGGTGCATCGACTTGCCCATGAGAATCCATCCCATGTGCGCCCACCACTTGCCGTCAATCGGGGAATGCGGATCGCCTTCCTGATCCGAATACTGATGATGAATGCGGTGCGTCGCGACCCAGAAAATCGGCCCGCCTTCCAGCGCGAGCGTTGCACATACGGTCAGGAAATACTCCACCCACTTCGGACTCTTATATCCCCGGTGCGTGAGCAACCGGTGATAACTCATCCCGATGCCGAGGCTTCCCGAAACCCACCACAAGAACATCGCGACGAATAAAGCCTTCCACGTGAAAAAAAAGAGCGCTGCTACCGCTCCCACGTGAAACGCAGCCATGAACGCCGCCGTAATCCAATTCACTTCACCTTTTCCCGCTTGTCGTTTTTCCAGATCTTGCAGTTCCATATCCAAGGAAGGTCCCCGTTTCGTGGTCGTATGAGCTTGATCAACCCCATAGCTAACCTACCAAGAGACGAATTCCTTGACTGTAATACTTGTGTAATAGCGGGGATTTGAGGCATTACGGCGGTAACGTGCCCAACTTTTCTCAGGTCGGACTATCAACACTGTTAAAGCCAATTCATTTCTCTGTACTTCTCCAGCCCGGCGTTGGTCCGTTCGCCAAGTTCCGCAAACAGCGCCTCATCCGGTTTGGCCCGGGAATCTCTTCGCTGAACTCTTCATTCACCACTATGCAGCCTTTCCTTTTACCTGCACCCCAGCCCACTTCTCCAGCAGGGTCAATGTCGCGGCATAATCGAGATCCTTGTTCCCATCCTCCGACGCCATCTCATAAATCTCCTCCACCGTTTCCAGCCCCGGCAATTTCACACGCGCTTCTTTCGCTGCCTCCAGCGTCAGCCGAATATCCTTGTGCATAAGCCGCAACGGAAAATTCGGCGTGAAGTCGCGCTGCAGGATAAAGGGCGCCTTGTAATCCACGACTCCCGACCGCACCATCGTGGCTTCAATCAACGACAGCAACTGTTGCGGATCAACCCCAAGCTTGGTGGCCAGCGTCAGAGCCTCTGCAAATCCCTCAAAAATCATCGCAATCTGCAAGTTCATAGCAAGCTTGGTAGCCTGCCCCTTGCCCGTCTCGCCCATCCGGAAAATCTTCTTCCCCATCGCTGCGAACAGCGGCTTCAGCCGTTCCACCACCTCTTCGGCTCCCCCCACTATGAAGACCAACGTCCCGTCCCGCGCACCGATCTTTGATCCCGTCATCGGAGCGTCCACCCAACTCACGCCCTTTGCGCCCACACGCTCTGCGAACTTCACTGTCGCCGTCGGAGAAATCGTGCTCGAATCCGCGATGATGGTACCTTCCGTCAGTGATACTTCCACGCCGTCCGCGCCAAAAATTACGCTCTCCACCGCATCGGTGTCCGACACGCACAGCCACACAACTTCCGCGCCCTGCGCGGCAGCCGCGGGCGTTGGCGCCACTCCAGCGCCTTCTACTAGTTTGCCTGGCGTGCGATTCCACACCGTTACCTCGTGGCCAGCTTTCACCAGATTCGTGGCCATCGCGTGGCCCATGATTCCCAGTCCCACAAACGCAACTCGCATGCCGACTTCTCCTTCTTGAAGACAACGCAATAAGCAACGTTCGGATTAGATATGACCAGCTCGATCAAGGTCAAGCATTCGCACGAGAGACTGAACTAAGGCCATGCGGCGCCAGCCGCCATCGGCTAGCTTGCGCTGAGCGGAACCGAAGGACGCGAGCGAAGCTCGACAGCTGGGCAGGACAGTGTGAAAATTCCTTCACATCGACAGCGTCCCATCGCTCGGGGTATAGTGCGCGGGATAGATTCTGCCAGCGACTTGGCAGACGGTCTATTTCCCCTGCGAAGAAACGAATTTACGCAACCAAGGAATCACCCCGATGAAATTGTCTCCTGTCCGCTCCGATGCTCAGCCAGCGGTCTTCATTTCAGCTCTCGCGCTCGCATTCGTCTTGGCTTTGCAGGCGCCGTTGCCCGCTCAAACTTCGCTGGCAAAAATCAGCGTCGACACTCTCACTAATGCTGACAGCGTGCACAAGACGGAAGTCGAGCCTGATTCTTTCTCTTGGGGTAGCACCATCGTAAGTGCCTTTCACGTCGCGCGCCGGCCAGGCAGCATCGGATGGGGCAGCGGCGATGTCGGCTTCGCGACTTCGGTGGATGGCGGCCAGACTTGGAAGCACGGTCTTCTTCCCGGCCTGACACTCAACTATAAGGGAGGAACCTACGGCGCAGCGGCCGATCCTTCCGTTGCCTTCGACGCCAAACATGGCGCGTGGCTCATTTCTACGCTGCCCCTGGCGGGCCTCAGTTGTTGCACCCTGATCGGCGATGTCGCCGTCAGCCGCTCCACCGATGGCTTGAACTGGGGCAAGCCCATCCTCATCGACAACACGCATCTCGATGACAAGAACTGGACCGTCTGCGACAACACCACTACCAGTCCTTTCTATGGCAACTGCTACACCGAGTGGGATCAGGCCTTTGGCAGCGGCGATGTCCTCATGAGCGTTTCGAAAGACGGCGGGAAAACCTGGGGCCCAGGACTTCCCTCCTCGGACCATGCCGGCGGACTGGGCGGTGAGCCGGTGGTTCAGCCCAACGGAACTGTCATCGTTCCGTTCGAAGGTGGAGGCATCGATGTATTCAGCTCCACCAACGGCGGCGTGAGTTGGGGACGAAGCCAAGCCATCGCCAGCATTCAAAGCCACTTCGTTGCCGCCGGCCTCCGCAATCCGAACTTGCCATCGGTTAGCATCGATGCCGCCGGCAAGGTTTTCGTCGTCTGGTCCGACTGTCGCTTCCGCTCCGGTTGCGCTTCCAACGACATCGTCATGAGTTCCTCCACCGATGGCAAAACCTGGAGCGCTGTTACTCGCATTCCCATCGATCCCACCAGCAGCACCGTCGATCACTTCATCCCCGGCATCGGTGTTGATCCCGCGACTTCTGGTGCCAACGCGCACATCACCGTCGTCTACTACTACTATCCGAACAAGAGTTGCACAACCAGCACCTGCCAGTTGGATGTGGGATTCACCACTTCACTCGACGGTGGCTCGACCTGGACTGCGGGCGCCAAAATCGCTGGACCGATGAAAGTAGGCTGGTTGCCTGATTCCGACAATGGTCCGATGGTCGCCGACTATATCGGCGTTTCCTATGTGAATGGCAATCCCTTCGGAGTTTTTGCCGTCGCTCAAGCTCCCGTGGGCAGCACTCTCAACGAAGCCATGTTCACCACCAAGTCGCCGTTGCCAATTTCGTATGACGCTCCGCGGTTCAGTTCCATCGACGATCATCCGGTACCCGGCGTCAAGTCCGATCACGAGATGAAATTCTTCTACGACGATGAGGGACGGCGTGCGATCCCACGTTCACGCTGGATCGCCAACTCCGATCCTCAATAAGTGAATGATTTGTGTGGGTCCGAAAGGGATGATCTGTGCACGTCCGGGTCTCAGACCCGGACGTGCCGGGCACCGCTCGGGTGGCTGTTTGCCACGGCAATCTAAACGGACCGCAACACAAGGAGCCATCAGCAAGTATGCTGGCGGATTCCTCATCTGTAATCATTGAAACAGGACATTACCGCCGTTACTCTTCTGAAACTAAATAGCAGCCCCCAAAACCTCTAATTCATCTAAGATTTGTGAGTGAATTATTTGTACGGCGTATTAATTACTCTGTTGTAGCAGCCAGAAGGTTTAGGATAAGTGGTGAGGCTGCTTCCGGCCACCCCCCGGGCTTTGTAGCAGAATGATTAAACAGACACTTCGCAATCCGGCCCTTCGTAAGCGCGCCACCCAGTTTGGTCGCTTGGTGCGTCACTCCGCAGTCACGCCACGCCGCGGTCACACTTACAAGCCTCGCTTAGCCACCAACGGAGAACTTGGTGTCACCTTCATTGGTCACGCAAGTTTCTTCGTGCAGATTGGCGGGCAGAATGTCGTCATCGATCCCAATTTCGCGCGCTGGCTCTTTGTGTTGAAGCGCTTGCGCCGTCCGGGTCTACGCGTCGCCGATCTTCCCGCCATTGACTTGGTGCTGGTCTCGCACGCGCACTTCGATCATTTGCACCGCCCTTCTCTACGTGCTCTGGTGCAAAACAATCTGCGCACGCGCGGAATCGCGCCGTCCATCATCATTCCAACCCATGTTTCCGACCTGGTCTCTGACCTGGGCTTCGCCGAGATCATTGAACTCGATTGGTGGAAGAGTTCGCGCCGCGGCAGCTTGTCAGTCACCCACGTTCCTTCGCGCCATTGGGGCGCGCGCATCTTGAAAGATTCGCACCGCGGCTACGGTGGCTTTGTTTTGAAGGCTGGAACGCACTCCGTCTATCACGCCGGCGATACCGCATATTTTTCCGGCTTCAGCGAAATCGGACGCCGCCTCGCTCCCGAACTCGCGCTGCTCCCGATTGGGGCCTACAATCCGGCACAGTTCCGCAACGTTCACGCCGATCCCGCCGATGCCATGCGCGCCTTCCTCGACCTCAAATCCCGCTGGATGGTTCCCATGCACTACGGCACGTTCCGCCTCTCCCACGAACCCGTCGATGAACCCCTTCAACTGCTTGAGCAGGAGGCCCAAGCCGCAGGCACCCAAGACCGAGTCCTCGTCATGGAAGAAGGCGTAACCCGTTTCTTCTGACCTCTTCAGAATGTTTTGTTTCAGACCGGACTAGGTAGACGCAGTACCCGATTCTCCGTAGTCCCTTTGTGTCCCCAAAACCCTTTGTCGTCGCGGTTATTCGGCCTTCGCTTGCAAGTTCGGGTGTACACTGACCATCTCGAATTTCCAGCCTAGGAGGAGATCGTATGCCTGTAAAACCCATTCCTGAGGGCTATCACACTCTCACACCATTTCTCACTGTGCGCGACGCTATGAAGGCCATCGAGTTTTATAAGAAGGCGTTTGGCGCACAGGAACGCGGCGTCGCGAAGGGTCCGGATGGCAAAGTCATGCACGCGGAGTTAAAGATCGGAGACTCCATCATCATGCTGAGCGATGAGTTCCCAGACTATGGAGCGCTGTCTCCACTCAGCAACGGCGGTGCTGGCATGGGCTTGCATATCTATGTCGAGCATGTCGACGAAGCGTTTGACCGCGCTGTAAAAGCTGGCGCGCAGGTCGAAATGCCCGTCTCCGATCAGTTCTGGGGCGATCGCTACGGCAAGCTGAAAGATCCCTTCGGCCACAAATGGTCAATCGCCACGCACACCAAGGACATGTCGCAAGACGAAATGAAAAACGCCATGGACGAAGCCATGCAGAAGATGGGCCAGATGCAGAAGACTGCATAGTATCTATTTCGTTTCTTGCTCTTGTCATCCTGAGCGGAGCGAAGGACCTACGCACTTCTGCCGAGCGTAGGTCCTCCCTTCGCGCAGGGAAAATCCAGTCTTCCTAGTCCATCAGCAGGATTCTCAAGTCGCGCAGATTATTACCTGTCGGGCCAATCTCAATCGCATCTCCCAGAGCAGTGAAAAGCGGATGTGCGTCAAACCGTTCCAGTGCGGCGCGAACATCCAGTCCGCGAACGCGTGCTCGCTCAGTCGTTGTGCCATCCACAACAGCTCCGGCCGCGGAACTGTTCCCGTCGACTCCGTCTGTTCCAGCGCTGAGCACCGTGATCTTCTCACCGGCGATCTTCTCCGCACACGCTAAAGCGAACTGCTGGTTGCGTCCGCCAACTCCGCCGTTCGTGACTTTCACGGTGATTTCGCCACCTGAAATCAGGCACACCGGCGAGAACTTCGTTCTCAACTCACGCACTGTCTGCAGCAAGTAATCAGCGGCTTTCTCGTAGTCCCAATCGTCGCAGGAGTTGTCCACGTGCACGATGAACCCTGCGCGCTCAGCCGCGATGCTCGCTTCTTCAATGGCTGTCTGGTTCGAAAGCACGGGCCACCAACGCGCCTTCTGAAACGCACGGTCATCCGACTTCGGTGTCTCGTCGAGCGCGTGGCGCTCGAACAGTTCTCGCGCCGACGCGGGAAACTGCCCTAGCAGTTCGTACTTCTCGGCGATGCGATAACAATCCTCGACAGTCGTGGAATCGGGCATTGTCGGACCTGAGGCGAGCGCGTCGGGTGTGCTGTCAGGAACATCCGATACGAGCAATGACAATTGCTGTGCCGGAAACGCAGCTTGCGACAAACGTCCGCCTTTCACGGCGGAGAGATGCTTGCGGACCGTGTTGATCTCTGCGATGGGCGCGCCAGAATGAACCAGGACTCGGTAGGTCGCGATGAGGTCGTCAAGCGAGATCTCGTCGTCGATGGGCCTCTCGACGATCGACGAACCTCCACCGCTGAGCAGGAAGATAACGAGCGCCGAAGCGGGCTGCGATTCGACCGCACGCAGCATCGCGCTCGCGGCCTGCATGGATTCCGCGGTCGGCGTCGGATGTCCTCCGCGAAAGTAGCGAAAACCGTGAATCTGTGTTGAAGGAAGGACTGAACTGGCAACGATTCCTTCCAGCGATGCTCCGACTTGTGCGGACAAGGCCTCGACCATCGTGTGTCCAGCTTTACCCAGCGAGACGACCAGCACATTGGAATACGCTTGCAGGTCGTAGAGGTCCTCGCAGACGCGCAGAATTCCCCGCTCACAGTTGACGTGGCGCGCAAAGCCTTTGGTGATGGAGGCTTCAGCGAGAGCATATTGAAAGATCTCCCGCGCGATCTGGCGCATCTGGCTGGAGTCAGACATGAGCAAAGATTATAAAGACGAAAAGAGCTCTCAGCTGTCAGCCTTCAGCTATCAGTAGAGTCCAATTCGTCCCGCACTCCGTGACGCGAGCGCTCACGACTGAGAGATGACAGCTTCTTTCACCCAGGTTTCGATTGCGGTTCGCAGTTCGTGCAGGCGTCCGGCGAAGAAATGGTCTGCGCCTTCAATCATGATTAGCTTCTTTGGTTCTGGTGCTGACGCAACCAGCGCTTCCAGTTTGTCTCGCGGGCCGAACTGATCGCGGGCTCCGCTGACAAACAACTTCGGCTTCGTGCACTGCTGCAAGAACTCGAAGGTGTACGCGCGCGGGACTTCACTTTCGGAAACTACCGGACCGGCTGGCGTGCCAACGCCGATCAACGCTTGAACGCGTGTGTCAGCACATGCGGCGCGCAATCCAACTGCGGCGCCGAAGGAGAATCCCGCAAACAGCAGCGGCAAGTGATATTCGGAGTCGAGCCAATCCAGCGCGGTGCGGACGTCGTCGACTTCGCCATCGCCGTTGTCGTGTGCGCCCTGGCTCAATCCGGTTCCGCGGAAGTTGAAGCGCAGCACAGGAAAGCCGAAGTTGTTGAGCGCCTTCATGGTGTGGAAGACGACCTTGTTGTGCAGCGTTCCGCCAAACAGCGGATGGGGATGACAGACCAGAGCAGCGTGCGTTGCATGTTCCGTTCCGGCGTTGAGCAGGGCTTCGAGACGTCCTGCAGGACCGTCGAGAAACAGAGAGCGGATCGATGTATTGGAGGAAGTCACAGAGCCAGATTACACGGTGAGGGCGGAAGAGAAGAAGACAGAATGGAGAAGTCAGAGATGCAGAATGCTGAAGGCCGACCTCAGATTGCTGTCTGCTATTCTCTCCTGCATGGATGCTGTGACGCTTACGCGGCAACTCGTGGACATCGAATCCATCAGCGGCAATGAAGCTGCTGTGGGGAGCTATCTTTACGGCGAGCTTTGCCGGCTCGGCTATCAAACGAAGAAGATTGCGGTTGAGGGCGATCGCTTCAATGTGTATGCGACGTTGGAAGGGCATCTGGATCCTGCGCTCGTCTTCACAACTCACATGGACACGGTTCCTCCGTTCATTCCATCGTCGGAAGATGCGGGGCGGATTTACGGGCGCGGATCGTGCGATGCGAAGGGCATTATCGCGGCACAAATCGCCGCTGCGGAGCGATTGCGGCAACACGATATTTACGTTGGACTTCTGTTTGTGGTGGGAGAAGAGCGTGACAGTTTGGGCGCGCGAGTGGCAAATGAATATGCCGCGAACCGCAAGGGCTCGCGATGCCGATTCCTGGTGAACGGCGAACCGACAGAGAATCACATCGCACTCGCGTCCAAAGGGACTCTGCGTGTAGAGGTCACGGCAACGGGACGCATGGCACATTCGGCTTATCCCGAATTGGGCGAGTCCGCGATTGACAAGCTGATTCCAGTGCTCACGCGATTGCGCGCGATGGCGTTGCCTTCCGATCCGGAGGTTGGTCCGTGCACGTTGAATATTGGATTGATCGAAGGCGGACGCGCACCGAACGTGATTCCCGATTATGCGCATGCGGATTTGCTGTACCGTCTGATCGGACCATCGACTGAGCTGCGGAAGAAGATTCTTGCGACTGCCGGTGATTCGGTGCAAGTGACGTTTCCGCTGGAACTTCCCTTCCTTCGTTTCCGCGCTGTCAATGGATTGCCGACGATGATTGCGGCGTTCACCACCGACATTCCCAAGTTAACGAATTGGGGCGAACCGCTGTTGCTGGGTCCGGGATCGATTCATGTGGCGCATACCAACGGCGAGTACATCGAGAAGAAAGAACTGGCGGAGTCGATCGATTTGTACTGCAAGGTCGCGAAGCAACTTCTGGGTCAACCTGCGCTGTGAATTTTCTGCTGAATTTTCTCTGAACGCATCCCCGAAAATTGGTCTTGCGCGATGAACTTCCTTTCTTTTTGGAGTACCCCCTCCCCCCTCGGTCTCCTGGAATCATCGGGTTAGCGGGAAAAGGTCCGCAATATCTTACGGTTCAGTCACTTGCGGGCAAAATCTTCATTTCAAAGAGCTTAGGTGCTGAGGGTTGATCTCAGGCACGACATTCGCAATGGCGATCATGGACTAGGTTCACTCATGGGCGCAAGGTCAGATGTCACACGAGGCTTGTGGATAAGGTTTCAGGAGCTGGCTTGCTCTCGATTGCGTTTCGCACGTATAATCGTGCAGCACGTTAAACTGTGCCATGCTATGAAAGCAAATATTACTCTCAAAATTGATTCTCAGCTGCTACGCGCAGCTAAAGTTCTTGCGGCGGAAGATGGGACATCCGTTAGCGCGATGATGTCGGCCCGCCTTGAGGAGATGGTGCGCGAACGCAGGACTTATGAGAGGGCGCGCAAACGAGCGTTGGCTCGGCTACGCGAGGGTGCGGACCTACAGTGGACTCCCCCTGGCTCACGTGACGAACTGCACGAGCGCTGATGATATCCGGCTAACCGATGGCGCAGAAATACTTCGTCGATACCAACATTCTGATCTATGCCCATGACCGCTCTGCCGGGGTTAAGCACGACCGCGC
Organism: uncultured Acidobacteriaceae bacterium; assembly: GCA_963722365.1. Classification (GTDB taxonomy): domain Bacteria; phylum Acidobacteriota; class Terriglobia; order Terriglobales; family Acidobacteriaceae; genus Sulfotelmatobacter. The sequence continues at coordinate 982,561 of CAVRLM010000004.1, read as the reverse complement.
CCGCGAATTGATTGAGCGTTTGTGGACTTCGGGCGAAGGTGCGTTGAGCACGCAGGTGCTGCAGGAACTTTGCATCAACCTTCGACGCAAAGTCGCCCGTCCGCTTCCCATCGAGGAGGTCCGCCGGTTGATTCAGGACTATCTGAGCTGGGAGATCATTGTTAATACTCCGGAGTCGGTCCTGCAGGCGCTCGACATAGAGGTGCGATACCAGATTTCGTTCTGGGATGCGCTGGTGGTGCAAGCGGCCGAGACTTCCGGCGCCGCGGTTCTGTATTCCGAGGATCTAGCCGCTGGGCAGCACTATGGTGCGATTCAGGTGGTGAATCCGCTGGTAGGGTAGTTGTAGCCACCCCATCCTTTTCGCCGGAGAACGCGAAAGGATGGGGCACCCGGTACCCGGCGAGAATGGAAGATAAAGGCACACACTCTCAAAATTAATTCCGATCTTCTGGCACGCACTGATCGTTGCATGCGGCCGAGAGTTGTGGCGCGCTTATAGAGCAGGCGGTGTTTCTTCCGCCCCTCCGGGGCTTCTTCATCTTTCGTTGGCAGTGCACCCACAGCTTGCGCTGCGGTCTGCATTCTTTCGCCGCCCTTCGCTCAGGGCAGGCTTTCGCGGCTGCGCATGTGGCTGCTTTGTCCCCACTAAGCTAGAGCCGACCCGACATCAATCACTCTATGTAGCAATCCTGCAGGGCTAAAGCCCTGCTCCTTCGGTTCCCCACCGCGGCCCTGCAAGGGCCGCGCTTCCACGAGGGCAGCAAGCAGCCGAACTCCACCGTGGTCGATCGCGGTAGACTTAAAAGTATGACCACCACCGCTCTCAATTCCCTCGCCCACGCTTCGTCCGCCTACCTGCGCTCAGCGATGCACCAGCCCATTCAGTGGCATGAATGGGGAGCCGAAGCCTTTGCGGCGGCCGCTCGCGAGAACAAGCCGATGCTGCTCGATATTGGGGCGGTATGGTGCCACTGGTGCCATGTGATGGATCGGGAGTCATATGACGATCCGGAGATTGCGGCGATTGTGAATGAGCACTTCATCGCGGTGAAGGTAGATCGGGATGAGCGTCCGGACATTGATAGCCGGTATCAGGCGGCGGTGCAGGCGGTGAGTGGGCAGGGCGGATGGCCGCTAACGGCGTTTCTCACGCCGGATGGCAAGCCGTTTTATGGCGGGACTTATTTTCCGCCGAGCGATGGATATGGGCGTCCGAGCTTCCGGCGCGTGCTGCTGAGCATTGCGAATGCTTACAAGGAAAAGCATGGCGACGTGGTGGAGCAGGCCAAGATGGTGGAGAGCGCGATTGCGCAGTCGGAATCCTTCTCTGGAAAGGATGGGCGGGTTTCGGCCGGTATTATCTCTGCAATTCAGACTTCGGCGTTTCGGATGTTTGATCCGCAGCATGGAGGGTTTGGACAGGCGCCGAAGTTTCCGCATCCATCGGCGCTGGATTTGTTGATTGAGAGGTATGCGCGAAGTGCGGAGGGTGACAAATCAAAATCCCCATCCTATCGCAAAGAGCGCGACAGGATGGGGCACCCGGATTCTTCTTCACCCGACGACTCTCTTCGCAACTTGATAGTCACTACCCTTGAAAAGATGGCCAACGGGGGAGTTTACGACCAACTGGCTGGAGGGTTTCATCGGTATTCGGTGGATGAGCGGTGGGTGGTGCCGCACTTCGAAAAGATGTGTTACGACAACTCTGAATTGTTGAAAAACTATGTGCACGGATATCAGGCGACGGGCGATGAGTTCTTCGCGGATGTGGCGCGGGACATCATTCGCTGGATGGACGAGTGGCTGAGCGATCGGGAGCGGGGCGGGTTCTATGCATCGCAGGATGCCGACATCTCGATGGACGACGACGGCGATTATTTCACCTGGACTCTCGAGGAGACGCGCGCCGTGTTGACGGAGGAAGAGGCACAGGTGGCGGCACTGCGTTACGACATCAATGAAGTCGGGGAGATGCATCACAATCCAGGGAAGAATGTGTTGTATGTGCGGGCGTCATTAGAGGAGATTGGCAAGCGAATGAACTTAAGCATGGAACGGATCGAGGAAGTGCTCGCATCCGCGAAGAAAAAGATGTATGCGGGGCGGTTGCAGCGCCCGACTCCCTATGTTGACAAGACGGTGTATGTGGGCTGGAACAGCTTGTGCGTGTCGGCTTATCTGGAGGCAGCGAAGGTGCTTCACCTTACAGAGGCACGGAAATTCGCGCTGCGGTCGCTGGACCGGGTGCTGGCAGAGTCGTGGAAAGCTGAGCGAGCAGACGCGGGCGAGGCCCGCGCCGCACGATCTGGTCTGCTTCTGCATGTTGTTTCGTACTCGGATCCCAAGGCTTCGCATCGCGAGGTGCCGGGATTGCTCGATGACTATGCGTTCACGGCTTTGGCATGCCTTGACGCTTATGAGGCGACCGCCGACCTGAGCTACTTCAAGTTTGCGCGGACGATCACGGATTCGATGATTGCGCGCTTCTACGATGCGACCTCGGGGGGATTTTTCGACAGCGAACCGGCTGGCGATGGCCAGAGCCTGGGCGTGCTGGCGACGCGGCGCAAGCCGCTACAAGACTCGCCGACGCCCGCGGGAAATCCGATGGCGGCGATTGCCCTACTGCGTCTGCATCATTACACCGGGGAAACGAGCTATCGGGATAAGGCCGAGGAGACGCTGGAGACCTTTGCGGGAATAGCGGAGCAGTTTGGAATTTTCGCGGCAACTTATGGGATCGCCGTAGTGCATCTTCTGGAAAGTCCGGTGCAGGTAGTGGTGATTGCCGAAGACGGGGATGAGCACAAAGCGAACGAGTTGTATTCCGCTGCGGTGACGGCTTTCGCGGGCAACAAGACTGTGCTACGGTTCGCCGCCAATCAAGCCGTGGAGAAGAATCTGCCGCCGGTCTTGGGGGCTACGATTCCCCACCTGCTCACCTTGGGCTTGGGGAGATCATTCGCGGTGCTGTGTTCGGGGTCGGTATGCCAGCCGCCCGTGTTTGATCCGACCGGGTTGGAAAGTGAATTGACGGCGGCGACGAAGAGAGAAGCCGCCTAGCCCCACGGAATGGAAACAGCCCGATCTCAGAAGCAACCGAGAGCGAGGATTCAGCCACTAAGGGAATGGTTTCGACGAAAGGGTCTCGCGCAAAAAAGTGGGGCTGTCAGGTTAGTATGAGTCCCGGCAGCCCAAAGATTGCGAGCCTTCTACTCGGCCCAAGCTTCAATTACCCAGAAGTTACTTTAGTGACCTTGCGGTTTAAGCTGCGACCGTTTCTACTGCGGTGGCAGAGTTGTTGAGCAGTTTGGTTGTCGGGGTGGGCACAGTAGTAAAGGGCCACCGTCCAGGGCGGGAACCTGTTGGACGGCAGCTGCAATAAATGTGCCCACTAGTCCTACCATCAGGATGCTAATCCTGATTGCACGTTTCATGGGTTCGTCTCCTATACCGCAGTAGGGGTTTCCCGGGGGAAACTTTTTTGCGGTGCCGCATTATACGGCTGGTGTCAAGCCCATGTGCAATATTTTTCCTCAGCGCCAATCCTTTTAGATATCTCCGTCCAGAACACAGCATCAACCCGCCAGCCATCCAGCTTATCCACATCGTTTTATAGACGCAACCTCAAGCATCGCATGCATTAGAGACAATGTCGGGGCGGAATGCATTCGTTTGCGTACACGGTTACGAATTCGGGACAGGTTAGCGGGAGGTGAAGAAATCGCGACCACTGAGGAAAGACACTGTCATGGCTGGAGACGATCCAATCGTTACGGCTCGGAGTTTATGGGCGCCGGGGTTCGAAAGCCGCCGCCGGCAGTTGCTGCCGCTCCGCGGGCAGCAGCAGGGGCGTTCGGTTGGTTCCCCGGAGGAAGCGATACGTCCTGGCTGGTGCGCGATAGGGCGCGGTCGACCATCCCTTCAAACATCGGGATCAAAGAGTCGGCCGGCAGCGGATGATGAATATCGGTTAGGCTCTGCTCCCACCGTTGCGGTTGCAGAAGAGACAGGGACGCGTCGCGAGCTGGACTCCTGAGAGCAACATAACCAAACCAGACCAGCAATGTGCTGTTATAGGCGGCCATGTTCAGGATGCTCATCCATGCGCCCCCGAGGTGGTTTCCCACCCAAGAACAGATCAGGACGAGCTCAATCACGGCGAACGATCCGAAGCCCAGGGCAATCCCGAAGCTGTGCTGGCGACGGCTGACGCCCACATAGTGAGCGAAGAAAAGCAGGAAAAGGACCATCCCAACCTGAATGATGCGCACGCAGCGTTGCGAGGTGATGATGGCCTGCATCCAGGGCGCAATCGTGGAGGAGTTGGTGGAAACCGATACGACTCCGGCAACCAGCAACATCACCAGTCCGGCCCATTTGAATAAAACTGTGCCGAGATCGCGAAGAGTATGGAAGGCGCGAAAAACGTCGACGAAAACCTCGTGAATCACGCCGAATCCGAAGGCCACGCTGAGAGCGTCGCAGATCCAGTAAATGTAGAACGCGGCGGAATAATTGTGCCAAAGGGCAGGAAATACGGTGGCGAAAGTGACCAACTGGACGAGGATGTAGCCGAAGAAATACTTGAATTTGCGGTAGAGGCCGCGTTGCAGCATAAAAGTGGCGATGCCCATCTGAAGGACGGGGTGGGCGATCCAGAGCGCGTAATAGAGAACTTTGATTTTCTCGCTCATCATCTCGCTGGCCGACAATTCAAGCTGTGCGGTTGGTTAGAAGTAACGTTAGCTGTTCCTGCCCCTCTGTTCAATGCACTCAAGTAATCAGCAGTAACGTTACTGTTATGGGTACTAAGAGCGCAAGGTTACCTTCGTGCTAGGGGTGGGGGCCTCCCAGCAAGCGGGCATTTGGCGTTCTTCGGGCAGAAATAGAGGCTATCAAGGCAAAACGGCATCCCGGGCGCAACAGGCCACGGGAGCGGCTATCCGGCGAGGAGACGCTGTGGCTAAGCGTCGGGCATGGAATGGATGTAGGCACGCATCATACGCACCTCGTCGTCCTTCTCATTGAGGTCGTGCAACAGGATATCGCGCAGCGACACCATGCCCACGAGATTGCCGTCATGGCAGACCGGAAGGTGGCGGAAACCGTGGCGACGCATGAGGGCCATACAGGTTTCCAAATCTTCGTTCATGCTGATGGTAAGAGGATCGTCAGTCATGACCTCAGCCAGGCAGGTACTGCGGGGATTACGGCCTTCGGCGACGACGCGCCGCATGAGGTCTCGTTCGGAAAAGATCCCGACGAGCTTTCCATTATGGAGAACGGGCACGGCGCCGATGTTCTGCTCGACCATGACGCGAACGGTTTCGAGCACGGTATGGCCGAGGTCTGCCTGAAATGTTTCCTGATCCTTAATCAGGTCGCAGATACGCATTTGACACCTCCGGGGGGAACGGAGTTCCGAGTTGTTCAAAAGCATCTACGGGGCGTGAGTATATGCCGAAAACGAGATGTCGGGAAAGCGAAAAAAGGGGACAGGAGAAATTTCTTGTCCAGAATGGGCGCGGACTCGAAAGTCAGGAACTGACTTTCGGCTCGAGGGAATCGGCGGCGAAGACGAAGTAAGAGGCGTTCCACAACTCCGTTGGTACGGTGCCACGGGAGCGAGCGGTGATGACGATGTTGTAGTCGTCTGAACCACCCAGGTTCATGTCACACAGGGGGTCTCCAGAGGGAGGCCGATTGCCTGCCTGGTGGTTGGCTGAATCGCTCGCCATCATTCCGGGCTCAATCACGGCGAGCCAGGCCAGAAACTCGTGCAGGTCGCGAGTGCGGGGACGTCCGGGAATGGCGAAAGAAAGTTCAGCCTCTTGCGTGGAAAAGTGCCAGGCGAGCGAGGCGGTCAAGTCGACGGCTTTTTCGTAAGCGCGTTCCGAGATTGCGCCGGGTTCAGGATTGTCGAATGCGATGCAGAGCCTTCGCTCGTCTTCACGGGCAAATTCACGGACCTTCAAAGAGCCGGATTTCGCGCTCGCTTTCCAGTCGACGTGACGGGCGGAGTCCTCCGGCAAGTATTCGCGAATCAAGTACAACTCGGAACCGCGCCCGCGAACGAAGCTCTCCCAATCGCCGCGCACCAGCGGCAAAACTTCGAAGGTCTCGTCGGTCGGCTCGATGCGGGGGTAGACCAGGACTTCCCGGGGCAACGATACGTGACGTGTCTTGGTGAGGAACGCGAATGGAAAGCGGGTCGCCAGACCGAAACTGTCTTCGCGATAGCGTCCACGCCGGTCGAAGCGCAATTCCAGATCGGCGGAGACCTGCGATTGCGGGGGTAGGAACGGAAAGTAGGCCATCCCTTGAAAAATCCCCGGAGGAGGCGGAACGACGGTCACGCGCCGCAGTCGGCGATCAGGCAAACGCAGCCATTGCTGCTCAGACGGGCGATTGAAGGGGAAAGCAAAGGTGGTTGCTTCCCACTGCCATTGCTTGGTCGGCTTCTTTCTTTTCTTGCGAGTCGAAAGGACGCGGACGGAAAACGATGGCAGGAGCCGGCGGGGATTATGTAAGACGATCCGGCCCATGACGGGACGCCCGGCAAATACATGCTCGGGCAGCCGAACGTCGAGTTCAAGCCAGCGCAGCACCCAGGCGGAAACGACTCCGGACACAAGAATCGCCCCAAGCATGGCGGCAACCACGATATACAGAAGATTGTTGCCGGTGTTGAGTGCGGCGATTGCGATCACGATCGTGACCAGCACATAGATGATGCCGGCGCGGGTAACGTCGTAATCGAAAGACTCTCGCAGACGCTCGACGGCGACGCGGCGCGCCAAGTAGGGCACGGTGACGAGTCCAACAAAGGCCGCAAGCAAGAGTGAAGAGGACGCGAGGATGACGGTGGCCCAGACGTTGCCGGCATCGCGCGACACGGTGGAGAACAAAGCGGTCGCGAAGGCCAGGCCTAAGCCGACCAGCGCGAGCAGAAATTTGACCCAGACCTCCGCCGAGCCGGACTGTAACCATTGGGCCAGGCGACCGGGCAGGGATGAGGTTGATTTCAACGGATTGGCGTACGCAGAACCCACCTCCTTGGAGCCTAGCATCCTCTAGTGGAACGGACAATGAAGATCAGCTTGCGGGAAAAGCGTTCGTAACCTTGAACTGAAGGCCCTCGGCCATAGCGCGTCGGACGGGCCCACCGATCGGACGTGTGACGGCGGCGCTACAAAGATTATTCCGATTGTGCTACGCTTTTCCGCTTCTCGGTTCGGTCCCAGGTCGTAGGTCCCAGGTCGCAAAACGTAGTCCAATCCGTTAAATCTCAAGGAGGCTGGCGATGCCTATTGGTAAACGTGCAGCAGCGGAGTTCTTTGGAACGTTCTGGCTGGTGTTTGGCGGATGCGGCGCGGCGGTGATGGCCGCCGGAGTTCCCAATGTCGGGATCGGATATGCCGGGGTCGCTTTGGCCTTTGGATTAACCGTTTTGACCATGGCTTTCGCCATCGGACATATATCGGGGTGCCACCTCAATCCAGCGGTGAGTGTAGGGCTGGTTGTGGGGAAGCGCTTCCCTGCTTCCGAATTGCTGCCCTACGTGATTGCACAAGTCGCGGGCGCAATTGCGGCGTCGGGCGTGCTGTATGTTATCGCCAGTGGAACCGCAAGCTTCGACTTGCACGCGGGCTTCGCCACGAATGGCTACGGAGCGAACTCTCCGGGCGGCTATTCGCTGCTCGCGGGATTCGCGGCGGAAGTTGTGCTGACGGCATTTTTTCTGATCGTCATTATGGGAGCAACTGATGGCCGTGCGCCCAAGGGATTCGCGCCGATCGCCATTGGCCTCTGCCTTACGCTCATCCATCTGGTGAGCATTCCGGTGACAAATACGTCCGTGAACCCGGCGCGAAGCACCGGCCCGGCAATCTTCGCGGGAGGGGCGGCGTTGCAGCAGTTGTGGATGTTCTGGATAGCGCCGCTAATCGGCGGGGCGCTGGGCGGTGGGATATACAGCATGTTGTTTGGAGAGTAGAGGACACATCGTTTGTAAACACTTCACCGGGAAATCCCTACGAGCCGCTGAGATGATTGACTTGCTTCTCTTACCTTCCTACCATGGGCGGGCCAGTCCGTGTGTGCGCCGTAAAATGAATCCATCCCGACTATGAAAAGGTGACCCGTGTTGAGACCATCGGACATTTTCGCTAGGCAAGCCCTGCGGTTGAACGTCCTGGGGCTGATCGTGCTGTGTCTTGGCACCGCCATGATTCTGATCTCGCACACGTCTGCGGATAACTCCGGCAAGGCCGGGAATGTAACGCAGTCCCGTGTAGTGGCCGAAGCAGCCGACGGAACCAACTGGCTGCTCAACGGGCGAAATTTCGAAGCACAGCATTTCAGTCCGTTAAAGCAGATCAACGATCGGAATGTCTCTGGGCTGGGACTGGCGTGGTATCTCGACATTGATAGCGCCGTGGGCATTGTGTCTGAGCCGATCGTGGTCGACGGCGTCGCCTATGTCAGCGCGCCACAGTCCAAGGTGTACGCCGTGGACGCTGCCACCGGGAAATTAATTTGGAAATTTGATCCGAAAGTGCGGCTGAATCAGGCGCTCAACGGTTCATACTCTGCGCGCACCAACGCGGGCGTGGCGGTGTGGGAAGGAAAAGTCTTCGTCGGCACGGGCGATTGCCGATTGGTTGCGATCGATGCGGCTACGGGCAGACAGGTGTGGGAGTCGAAGGTTTGTGAGCCGACCCAGACCGGCATTACGAATGCCCCGCATGTGGCCAAGGACATGGTGTTCATGGGCTATAACGGCTCGGATGACGGGGTGCGAGGATCGATCGCCGCATACGATGCCAACACTGGGAGAGAACGCTGGCGCTTCTGGACCGTTCCGGGTGATCCAAAAAAGCCATTCGAGTCGAAGGCCCTGAAAGAGATCGCGGCGAAGACCTGGCCGACCGGGGACGCATGGAAGATGGGTGGTGCCGACGTCTGGACGGCCATCACCTACGATCCAGTGACCGACTTCGTGATCTTCGGGACTGCCGGAGCAGGCGCCGACTATGGAGAACTTTCGGCGCTCCGCGCACAAGGTGACAAGCTCTTTGCCGGATGCATCGTGGCCGTTAAGGCGGAGACTGGCGAATATGTGTGGCACTACCAAACAAGCTCGCCGGGCCTACAGACGGAAAATAATCACATTGCCATGGCCGATCTCCCGATCGATGGCGAGAAGCACCACGTGGCCATGACCGTACCGAAACATGGCTTCTACTACGAACTCGATGCGTGGACCGGAAAGCTGCTTTCCGCCAAGCCGATCGTCAAGGTGAGTTGGGCGACGTCGGTCGACTTGACCACCGGGAAAGCGGTTGAAGTTCCGGCGTCGGCGGGTGGCGGGAAACAGTGGACTGTCCACAACTGGTGGCCGATGAGCTACAACCCCGGGACGGGACTGGTTTACATTCCTGCTACCGATCGTAAGCCCAACACGCATGCCGAAGTCGAGACCGGCGAATGGATGAACGAGACGGAAGGAAAGCTGATCGCGTGGGATCCGGTGAATCAGTCAGAACGCTGGTCTGTGGAAGAAGAAATTGCCACGAATGGCGGTGTGCTCTCGACGGCCGGCAACCTTGTGTTTCAAGGCCAGGGAAACGGAGAGTTCGCGGCCTTCACTGCGGACACGGGAAAGAAGGCCTGGTCAATCGATACTGGCTCGGCCATCGAGTCGGTTCCGGTAACCTATACCGTGAACGGCGAGCAGTACGTGCTTGCTGCCCGTGGGATGGGGCTCGGGTTCGCGGCTGTTCGCTCCCTCCTGGACGATGGCCACTCCACGGTCGAAGCGAGGTCCGTCGCGTCTGCTCGCCTTCAGGCTGGGCGGTAACGTTTTCTTCCCCAGCCCTGCGGACATCGTGCCTCCGGTGCCGAAGCCTCCAAAGCAGACTGCCGACGCCGCCACGATTCAGGAAGGCGAGAAGCTTTATAAGACGTTCTACTGCGACGGCTGTCACTCGCCTCAGCTGGACGGAAGCAGCGCCTGGGTGCTCGACGGTGCAATTCCAGATTTGCGCTACGCTCCACCCGATGTGCATTCGCAGTGGTATGCAATCGTGCTGGCGGGCACGCACTGGGAACAGGGAATGCCGGGATTTGCCGATCCGCCGAAATTCGCATTTCCGCATCTTCGAATGACCACAGCACAGGCCGATGCAATTCATGCGTATGTTATTGATGGAGCGTGGAAGGCTTACAACCGGGAACATGGGGCGACGGAAGCGGGACGGAAATAGGATTAGCCACGGATTTTACGGATCATCACGGATAAATCTATTTGTTTGATCCGTGTCAATCCGTAAGATCCGTGGCTAATTGTGGTTCAATACTCTGACAATTCTTTCATTGCCAGGAAGAGGTCGTTCGGTTGGGGAAGGATCGCGTCTTCCAGGATGGGCTGGTAGGCAACGAACACGTCCTTCGCGGCTACGCGGCGAACCGGGGCATCGAGTTTGTCGAAGAGTTTGTCGGCGATGCGGGCAGCGATCTCCGCGCCATAGCCCCAACTCAGCGTGTCTTCGTAAGCGACCAGAGCTCGGTTCGTTTTGGAAACCGATTCGGCGATCGTGTCCCAGTCGAACGGATTCAAGCTCCGCAAGTCAATCAATTCAACTTTCACGCCTTGCTCGCGCTCGAGTTTCTGTGCGGCTTGCAGAGCGCGAGGCACAACTGCGCCGTAAGTAATCACGGTGAGGTCGGTGCCGGGATGTACGACCTTCGCTTTCCCGAACGGGATCATGTAGTCAGGGCCGGGATAGGCGGCGCGTCCGAACGATTCGCGATAGAGGCGCTTGTGTTCGAGAAATAGAACGGGATCGTCGCAACGGATGGCGGTGCGCAACAATCCGGCAGCGTCTTGCGAATTCGACGGGAAAGCCACACGCAGGCCGGGGATGTGCGTGAAGATGCTCTCGCCGCATTGCGAGTGATAGATGGCGCCGCCGGTCAGGTATCCGCCAATGGCAACACGGATGACGACCGGGCAGGAGAATCCATTGTTGGAGCGCCAGCGGATGACGCTGAGTTCATCACGAATCTGCATCATCGCGGGCCAGATGTAGTCGAAGAATTGAATTTCGACGACCGGCTTGAGGCCGCGCGTGGCCATGCCGGTGGCGCGTCCTACGATCGCGGCTTCGGCCAGCGGAGCATTGAAGACGCGGTCGTTGCCAAACTCGCATTGCAGGCCGAAGGTGAGCTTGAAGACTCCGCCCTTCCCTTTTACCAGCTTGCGCTTTAGATACTCTTCGCGGCTGCAGTCGGCGACGTCCTCGCCGAAGATCACGATACGCTCGTCGCGCTTCATCTCGTCGCGCAGCGTGGCCGTGATGAGATCAGCCATGGTCTTGCCGGCCGGCTTCTTGCCGTCGGCTGGCGGCTCGGGAACCACGGCCTGCGTGTCGAAGGTGGACGACGTCGGGTCGAGATCGGGCGAGTAGACAAAGTTCGTGATCGATTCGGGAACTGGTGGAAGGGCTTCGAGCGCCTGATCGACCGCGATTTGAAGTTCCGCTTCCACTTCTTTTTCGAGCTGGTTGATTCCCTTCTCGTCGAGAATGCCTTCGCGCAGCAGAAACATCTGGGTGCGCGTCACCGGGTCGCGCTGGGCGTCGCGTTCGCGCTCGGCATCGGGACGATAGAGGCGTTCATCATCCGAGAGCGAGTGCGAGTAGGGGCGAATTACATGCGCGTGTACGAAGGCAGGGCCGTGTCCTTCCCGGCAGTACCGCGTGGCGCGCTGGAAGGCAGCATAGCTGGCCACGGGATCGGTGCCGTCAACTTCCTCGAAATGGAAGTTGGGAAATCCGGAGACGAGGCGCGAGATGCTTCCGCCCGCGGTCTGCACTTCAACCGGGACTGAGATCGCGTAACCGTTGTCTTCCACGCAGAAAATGACCGGAAGCTTGCCGAGTGCGGCGGCGTTCATGGCTTCCCAGAATTCGCCTTCGCTGGAAGTGCCGTCGCCGAGTGAGACGTAGGTGACTTCATCGCCCTGAAACGAGACGTTCTTAAATTGCCGATAATCCGCAGACCCGGAAGGCGGAGCTTCAGCCGACTTGGGATGCCGGGCCAAATAGCGTCCAGCTTCGGCGCAACCCACGGCCTGCAAAATCTGCGAACCCGTCGGAGAGGACTGAGTCACGATGTGTAGCTGCGGATAGCTCCAGTGCGAGGGCATCTGGCGGCCGCCGGAGCTGGGATCGTCGGCGGCGCCCACGCCTTGCAGAAACATATCGTAGGGCTTGACGCCGAGTGCGAGGCATAACGCGCGATCTCGGTAATAAGGATAGAACCAGTCGTAGCCGGATTTGAGTGCAAGGCCGGCGGCGACGCCGATGCCTTCGTGTCCGGCGCCCGACATCTGGAAGTAAATTTTTTGCTGGCGCTTGAGCAGGATTTCGCGGTCGTCGATGCGGCGGGAGGTGTAGATGAGGCGGTAAGCCTGAATAAGCTGCTCCCGCGTAAGTCCCTGATAAAGCTTGTTCTTCTTTCCGCCGTTGGCCGTAAGGGCCAGCTTGGGATCAGTCTTGGTCGTGGCCATCCGGTTCGTGGTTCCTCTACTTTTAGATTCCTGGCAGCCGTCCCGCGATTCCGAGGGAAACACTCGGAACCTGTTGGATTGTAAATGGTAATTAAGGGTTGGAAAAGGAAGGAAAATTCGGCTGAAGGGGTCGAGCGGTCGGACCAGTTTAGGCAAGAGCTCCCTTACCGATCTAACACGTTCGTCACTTTGAGTCGTCGACGGGGCTCCGCATAATGCTCCGGGGGCAGTCACTGCCCGCTCGGGGGCAGAAAGCCAAATTGCAAATTGGGGAGGGGATAAGGTCATGAAGACTTGTGCGCTGCTGTGTGTGATGGCAATCGGAATATCGGCGAAGGCCCAAGATAAGCCTCGCGTTTTCGTGCAAGGCAAGGGTTCGGAAAATGTAAGCTCCAGCGGGGGGGCTGGAGGTGGACAGCATTGGGCCGCATGGGGCTCGAAGTCAACAATTGACTCGCACGACGAGAGCATGGAAGTAACCAAGGATCTGCAAAAAGACTGCTCGGGCGCGACCATCACCATCAATGAGGCCAACGCCGACTACATCGTCATGATGAATCGGGAGTCGAAGAAGAATCGCGGCCTGCTGCGCACCAACAGCCAGATTCAAGTGGCGAATAAAGCTGGAGACGTGATCGGCACCAACGCTACTCGGACGGTTGGTAATGCTGCCAAGGACGCATGCAATTTGATTCTGGCGGATTGGCAGGCGCACGGCCGCATTAATGCACAGGAAGCGCCGGCGGCCCCAGCGCAACAGCCAGTCAGCGTTCAACCGGCGGTGCAGACTACGCCCTCTGTACAACTAGTGCCTGCTGTTGCTACCCGAGCGCAGGTGCAGTCGGCTGCGGTTTCGGAAGTGGCTCCGGCGAATGGAAGCGTGTCTCTGGCTGACGCGGCGAAAAAGGAAAAGCAGCACAAGGCGTGCCTGGAGCTGGCGAAAGATAATCCGAGCATCACCTGCCAGTAACTCGAAAAGAAGCTTAGTCCGCGCGAATGCGGACTAAGCTCCCTTCGGTCTTGAATCCATAGAGAGCAATTCATTCAGACCAGCAGTTACGCCTTGCCGGCGGGCTGCAGAGTAGGAATGTTTTGTACGTCGGTCGTGTCTTGCGAAAAGTAGCGGCGCTGGAAATACAGCGCGACATTGACCAGGCCGATGAGTGCCGGGACCTCCACCAGAGGCCCGATGACTGCAGCGAACGCGGCGCCGGAGTTGATTCCGAACACTGCGACCGCCACCGCGATCGCCAACTCGAAATTATTGCTGGCTGCGGTGAAGGATAGAGTCGCCGTCTTCGAATAGTCCGCTCCCAGCTTCCGTCCCATATAGAACGACACCAAAAACATCACCCCGAAGTAAATCAATAGTGGAATGGCGATGCGTACGACGTCGAAAGGCAGTCGCACGATGTATCCGCCCTTCAGCGAGAACATGACGACGATAGTGAACAAGAGCGCAATCAGCGTGATTGGGCTGATACGAGGGATAAAGGTTTTCTCGTACCACTGTTTTCCGCGCACACGCAGCAGTGCGAAGCGCGTGATCATCCCGGCAAGAAATGGGATGCCCAGATAGATGAACACGCTTTCGGCAATGTCGCGGATCGAAACATTGACAACCGAGCCGCGCAATCCAAACCACTCCGGCAGCTTGGTGATGAATACCCACGCGTACACCGAATAGAACAGCACCTGGAATACCGAGTTGAAGGCGACCAGGCCGGCGGCGTATTCGGTGTCTCCCTTGGCCAGTTCGTTCCACACGATAACCATCGCGATGCAGCGCGCCAAGCCGATCATGATGAGGCCGGCCATGTATTCCGGATAGCCGCGCAAGAAGATGATAGCCAAGGCAAACATCAGCAGCGGGCCAATTATCCAGTTTTGCACAAGCGAGAGGATGAGGATTTTCTTGTTGCGGAAGACTTCCCCGAGTTCTTCGTATCGGACTTTGGCCAGCGGCGGGTACATCATCAGGATGAGGCCGACTGCGATGGGAATCGATGTGGTTCCGACACTGAAGCGATTCAGAAACGGAACGATGCCGGGTATCGCCCATCCCACAGCTACGCCGATCAGCATGGCGGCAAAAATCCATAGCGTTAGAAAGCGATCTAGAAAGCTGAGACGGGACATGACATGTGCATTCATCTTTTCGAGCCTCGGTCCGCGACTTTCTGGGGCGCGGGTGGAACGTTATTGCCGTCCGATCTTGTTGAGTTCCTGCTTGAGCGCGAGATCATCGAGAGTGGAAAGCGGCAAGCTCAAAAACAAGCTGATCCTGCGATCTAAGAGGAAGAAAGCGTCGCGAAATGCCCTTTCCTTTTCTCCTTGAACCGCAGCGGGATCAGCAATGCCCCAGTGCGCGGTCATCGGCTGACCGGGCCACACGGGGCAGACTTCTTTGGCGGCGTTGTCACAGACCGTGAAGACGAAATCGAGCGAGGGGGCATCGGGGCCTTCAAACTCCTCCCAGCTCTTGCTGCGCAGGCCCTCCGTGGGGAGATGAGCAAACTCCAACTGCTTGAGCGCCGCTGGATGCACTCGCCCTGCGGGATGGCTGCCTGCGCTGTACGCTTTAAAGTTAGGCGCACCCTTCTGATTGAGAATGACTTCGGCCATGATGGAGCGTGCCGAGTTCCCGGTACACAGAAATAGAACGTTGTAAGGTCGGCGCATCGTGCTCTCCGAATCGGCTCAGTTGCAACACGTCGGGCCGCAGCATGGTTTCTCTTTCTCTGTCTCAGCGCGGCTTGGCTTCACGGCTCGAATGAACGCGCTCATGAACTTTTCGTCGATCTGAGGAGCGAGAGCGTCGACGTCTATTCCCTGTCCGGCAAGGAATTCGCGGGCGTCGGCCACGCGATAGAGACGTGTGGGCTCGACCTCGATTTGCTCAAAGCCCGCTCCCGCCAATTTGCTGCGGTATTCGTTCTCATCGAGTGCACCGGCAATGCAGCCCACCCAGGCCAGAACACTCTGGCGAATCTCGGGCAGCATCTCGCCGCGGGTCACGACATCGGAGACGGCCAGGCGTCCGCCGGGCTTCAGGACACGCAGAGCCTCGCGCAGGACTTTGTCTTTGTCGGCGGAAAGATTGATGACGCAGTTGGAGATGATGACGTCGACGGAGTTGTCGGGCAGCGGGATACTTTCGATGTCGCCCTTCAGGAACTCGACGTTCTCGATGCCCGCTTTGCGCTTGTTGTCATTGGCCAAGGCCAGCATTTCGTCGGTCATGTCGAGGCCGTAGGCTTTGCCCGCGGGACCAACCCGGCGCGCGGACAGCAGAACGTCAATGCCGCCGCCGGAACCGAGATCGAGGACAGTCTCACCGGGCTTGAGTTGCGCCAGCGCCGTGGGATTGCCGCAACCGAGCGAGGCCAGCAAAGCCTCTTCCGGGATTTGGCCGGCCTGGGTGGCGTCGTAGAGGTTGGCAGTAATGGGATCGCAGCAATTGCTCGCCGGCGTGGCACCGCAGCAGGAACTGCCTCCGGACTTCACGCGCAAAGCGGCTTCGCCATATTTTTGTTTGACTACTTCCTTGATGTCGGTGGTCTCAGTAGCACTCATGCTATGACTCCTATTTACAAATTTGGATAATGTCGTGTGGCTTCACTGCTTGATTGCGCGTGCAGCATTCGGCATAGAGGAATTGCAGCAACTCTTGCAATGCAGCGGTATTTGCGGTGTAGCGGAGAAACGTGCCTTCGCGCCGGACTTCGACCAGGCCCTCGGTCCTCAGCTTGTCCAAGTGGTGCGAGAGTGTCGAGTTGGGGATTTCGAGTTCTTCCTGGATTTCGCTGACGACCAAGCCCTCGGGATGAGCGGTTAACAAGAGCTGCATGATGCGCAGTCGAGGCTCAGTGCCCATGGCGGAGAACATGTCCGCGAATTTAGACACGCGTTCGCTGGAAGTGCGCACAGGAGATGCTTTGGGAGGAGCTGCCATATTTCGATATTACTGGAAATATGGGATCTTGCCAAATATTAAACGCAGCCCGGCTTTGCTCGGCGTGTCCAGGTCGAAGACCGGACCACACAAACTTGGGTAACTGCTGACGGCGGCGTGCGGTGTGCTTTATTCTGAAGGAAGATGATTCGTACGCGTCGCGCTTTTGATCCGCACTCCATTAAGCTCGTCATCTTCGACCTGGACGGCACGCTGATTGATTCCCGCCTGGACCTGGTGCATTCCGTCAATGCTGCCCTGCGCCATATCGGGCGGCCGGAGCTGCCCGATGAGGTGATCGCGAGCTACGTGGGCGATGGCGCCCCCATCCTGATTCAACGGGCGTTGGGGGGAGAGACGGTCGATGAGGCGCTGATCCGCAAGGGGCTGGAATTTTTTCTCTCGTATTATCGCGAGCACAAGCTAGATCACACCACCGTATACCCGGGAATCGTTGAAGCGCTTACGGCGATACAACGCTCTTCCAACGGCACGCCGCGCAAGATGGCCGTTCTCTCGAACAAGCCGGTGAATCCGTCGCGAGCGATTGTTGAGGCGCTAGGGTTGGGGCAGTTCTTCTCGCAGGTCTATGGCGGCAACAGCTTCGCCACCAAGAAGCCTGACCCCGAGGGAGCGCGCAAGTTGCTGGAGGAGAGTGGAGTACGGCCAGAGCACGCTGCCATTGTTGGGGATTCTCACGTCGACGTGCGCACCGGGCGGAATGCTGGGTTGTGGACGGTTGGGGTCACGTACGGCTTCGCTACGCATACGCTCGACGATGAACCTCCTGACGTACTGGTGGAACAGCCGAGCGAAGTGGGAGACGTGTTCGCGCTTCGTTGACAAAGTCGAACCCCAGAAAGCACGAAGAAATCCCCAGGGACACAAAGATCTGCGCACTACACTTCTAACGGAACTGAGAACGCAAACCATAAATCATGACCGCTAACCACTCTGGCCCTGCACACGGCTTTTCCGGAAAAGAACTGCGCAAGTTGCGCAGCATGAAGAATCCGTACGGCATTCAGAAGGCTCTGGATGACATGCCTTATCACTTGGAAGATACAGCGTGGTCTCCACGGAAAGTGCTGGCGGAGCAGTCGTCGCATTGCCTGGAGGGCGCAATCTTCGCGGCGGCGGCATTGCGGGCCAACGGATATCCGCCCTTGCTGCTCGATTTCGAGGCCGATCACGATACCGATCATGTGATCGCCATTTACCGCGAAGACGGCTGCTGGGGAGCGGTGGCCAAGTCGAATTACACCGGGTGCCGGTGGCGCGAGCCCGTCTATCGCACGCTGCGGGAACTGGCTCTCAGTTATTTCAACGCTTATTTCAACCTGCGACGAGAGCGCACGTTGCGGCGCTATTCGGGCCCGGTCAACCTGAAACAGTTTGACCGGAAGAATTGGATGACCACCGAGGAGCCGGTGTGGTTTATCGTGTATCACCTGTTCGACATCAGGCACTATTCCCTGATGACGAAGGCTCAGGAGAAGAAACTGCACCGCGTAGACGATCGGCTGTTCCAGGCGGAGTGTCTGGGGAAGGCGCACAAGGTGAAGGAATAAAGTTGAGAAACTGCGCTAAAGTTCCGGCGTCTCTTGCCGATGTTTGAGCCAACGCATGTGCTTGCGTTGCCGGGCTCTGCTGAACGCAATCTGATTAACTGGGCGGAGGCCTGGCTCATCTGGGGGATTCGGCCACGTGGAAGGGCACAGTCCGTTCGCATTTGGCCGGACCCACGAGACTGTGGAATTACGCCGTCACCCTCGATTTAAGCTGCAGGTAAACGTTCGCATCTATCCGCGGGACTCTGCGGTGGTCCGCGGCGATACGGTGGACATCAGCGAGTCGGGAATTTCCGCCATTCTGCGCGTCGAGGTTCCGGTCGGCGGGATGGTTCGCCTCGAATTTACATTGCCTTTAGGGGATATCGAGGTACTGGCAATGGTCCGTCAAAGAAACGCGTTCCGCTACGGCTTCCAATTCGTGGAAGCAAGTTCGGCGCAAGACGTTATTGGGCGCACCTGTCGTCAACTGGCAATGGAGCAACGCTTAGCCCGTAATCTCTGATCAGTCGACCTCGAAATCTACGTACATCCTGGCGGAACTTCGCGCCGTCTAACATCGTAAGATTACGTCATGAAGATTCGGGGGCTTATTCTCGCTTTCCTGCTGACACTCTGTCTGCCCTCGTTTGGTCAGCAGCAATCGTCACCTCCAGCGGTCTCACCGGACAATCTTGCCGCCACGTCGAATGCTCCGCAGACGTCCATCCCCGACCTCACGCCCGGACCTGACGGTAAACTCTCGCAAGAGCAGATGCGCGAACTGTTTCGAGTAGTCGCGGACAAAGACATGGAGAACGATAAACGCCAGCGCGACTATACCTACATTGATCGCGAGGTGCAGAACAAGCTGGACGGCAAGGGGCAAACCAAGTCCACGGAAGTGAAAACTTACGAAGTGTTAGCCATCTACGGCGAGCCGGTACAACGGCTGATCGAGAAAGACGACAAGCCGCTCGACGCCAACGAGGCCGCGAAGGAAGAAGAGAAGATCCAGAAAATTATCGACAAGCGAAAGAACGAATCCGACGAAGATCGGCGCAAGCGCGAGGAGAAGCAAGTCAAAGAACGTGAGGATGGACGTAAGTTCGTTCGCGAAGTCGCTGACGCTTTCGACTTCAAGCTGGTGGGCACGGAAGATGTGGGCGGGCGCGAAGCATGGGTGATCGACGGCGAGCCGCGTCCTGGGTTTGAGCCGCACATGAAGGAATCGAAGTTTCTCTCCAAGTTCCACGGGCGAGTGTGGATCGATAAGAGTGATCTGCAGCTGGCGAAAATGGATATTGAAGCCATCGATACAGTTTCAGTGGGCTGGGTGCTCGCCCGCATTCACAAGGGCACGCGCGTAATGCTCGAACAGACTCGGGTTAATGACGAAGTCTGGCTGCCGCGGCACGTGACCTTCAAGGTCGACGCGCGCGTGGCGCTGTTCAAGGGATACAACCTGGATGGCGATCAGGAATATCGAGACTACAGGAAGTTTCGCACCTCGGCGAAGATCGTGCGTATGGGTGAAGTGAAGGACCAACCGTAAGCCATCGCCGCCGAAATTGCCCGCCACGCACTGTGGCCAATGCTGGGATAATTGAGAGCGTTCCTCTTGTTGCAGCCCCCGTTCGAAGCGTCGAGTGAAGCTCGATGGGCCTCTAATTTCAATTGACTCCCCCGAGATTGCGGTGTATCAGTATTGGCGCGCCGCTATGGTGAGACGTCTCGTTTTGCTGCTGCCAATGTTCGCCGCCGCACTGGCTCCCGCACGCGATAAGGCGGAGACCTGGACCGAGGTCCGCAGCCCGCACTTTGTTGTCGTCACCAATGCCAGCGAAAAGCAGGGCCGCCGCGTAGCCGATCAGTTCGAGCGGATGCGCTCGGTATTTCACGTTGCCTTCCCGAAGCTGAAGATCGATCCCGGCTCTCCCATCATTGTGCTGGCCATCAAAGATGAAAAGGACTTCAAGGCGCTCGAGCCCACGGCCTACCTGGCAAAGGGTTCGCTGAAGCTGGGCGGTCTTTTTCTGCGTACTCCCGACAAGAATTACGTCTTAATGCGCCTCGATGCCGAGGGGGAGCATCCCTACGCCGTGGTGTACCACGAATACACGCACCTGCTGCTGAGTAAGGCGGCGGAGTGGATGCCCTTGTGGCTGAATGAGGGCTTGGCCGAGTTTTATCAGAACTCCGAGATTCGCGAAAAAGATGTTTCACTTGGCGAACCGAGCAGTGAGAACCTTCAATGGCTGCGAGAGAACCGACTGCTTCCGCTGGCCACGTTGTTCACAGTCGATGCGCAATCGCCGTACTATCATCAGGAAAACAAGGGATCCATTTTCTACGCAGAGTCCTGGGCACTCACCCATTATCTTTTCACTAAAGATCATCAGGAGAAAACGACACGAATCGGCCGGTACTCGGAACTCTTGATACAAAAGGTTGATCCGGTTAGCGCCGCGACTCAAGCCTTTGGCGATTTGAAGCAGCTTCAGGCCGCCCTTGAGATTTATATCCGGCAATCCAGCTTCGGCTATTTCAAGATGACGACCACCACTGAAGTTGATGACACGGCCTTTCAAGCTCAGGTGTTGAGTCCGGTTGAAGCCGACGCGGTGCGAGCGGATTTTCTGGCCTACAACGACAGGACGTCAGACGCGCAGGCTTTACTGGATCACATTTTGCAGGAGGATCCAAAGAATGTTTCGGCGCAAGAGACGCTGGGCTTCATGGAGTTTCGGCAGGGCCATGTGGAGGAGGCTCGGAAACGCTACGCGCAGGCGGTGCAACTGGATTCCCAGAGCTACCTCGCGCATTACTATTACGCGGCAATCTCCATGAGCCGATCGGCGGCCGCGGACGACGCACAGGTGGAAAGCAGCTTGCGCGCAGCCATCAAGTTAAACCCGACGTTTGACCCTGCCTACGATCGCCTTGCCGTTTTTTTAGGCACGCGCAACCGCAATCTCGACGAAGCCCACATGATGGGTCTGTCAGCGGTCTCTCTGGACCCGGCGAACCTTGGGTATCGCGTCAATGTGGCCAACATTCTGATGGCGATGGGAAAGCCTCAAAATGCCGTGGAGGTGCTCACTCACGCGGCGAAATTGGCGAAGACTCCGCAGGAAACCGAGATGGTTGAGCATATGCGGATGAGCGCTCAGGAATATGCGGCGTCGCAGGCTCGAAATGAGGAACAGGCGGCCGGCGCCCAGAGCGCAAAACAAGGGTCAGAGGAGTCTGCCGAAAAGCTCGTTTCAGATTCGGACATGCCGCATCTCGTGCGGCGGAAAGAATTCGTTCCCAGCGGACCGCATCGCTTCGTGGTGGGAGTCTTGAGAGCAGTGCGTTGCGATGCCTCCAACATGGAATTGACGGTCACCTCGGGTGCGAAGACGCTGTCGCTCCACTCCGACAATTACTACAAGATTCAATTCAGCGCCCTCAACTTTCAACCCAGTGCCGACCTGAAACCCTGCTCAGACTTGGAGAATCGCCCGGCAAAGGTCGAATACGTCGAATCTGCCAACAAGAGCGATTCGCCACACCTGATCGCCATCGAACTTCACAAATAGACTTCAGGCGCTGGTCGCTTGTCCTCTGCACCGAGACTCTCCGCCGTTTTATAATAGAAAGATTCTCTACCGGCGAAATTTGCCTCTGTGGAGGTCGTGGTTGGAAAAGGAGCCGAGCCCCGCTCGGCAGACAGCCGATGGCGGCTGTCCCCACATAAGCATTTCCTTTCCCACTGCAGCTTAGAGCCAAGAGCTAAAGGCCAAGACTTTTTATGGATTTCAAACTCGTTTCCAGTTACAAGCCGCAGGGGGACCAGGGGCGTGCGATCGAGCAGTTGCTGCGGGGCGTCTATGACCGCGAGCAGCATCAGGTTTTGCTCGGGGTCACCGGCTCAGGCAAGACGTTCACCATGGCCAAGGTGATTGAGGCGGCGAACCGTCCGACGCTGGTGATGGCCCACAACAAGACGCTGGCGGCGCAACTGTATCACGAGTTCAAGAATTTCTTTCCGCACAATGCGGTCGAGTATTTCGTCTCTTACTACGACTACTACCAGCCCGAGGCTTATGTTCCGGCGGCCGACCTGTACATCGAAAAAGAAGCGACGATCAACGATGAGCTCGACAAGCTGCGGCTGTCGGCAACGCGGTCGTTGTTTGAGCGGCGCGACGCCCTGATTGTGGCGTCCGTGAGCTGCATTTATGGCCTGGGATCTCCGGAAGCGTATTACGGAATGATGATGTTTCTGGAAAAGGGCCAGAAGATCAAGCGCGAAGACATTACTCGGCGGCTGGTCGACATTCTCTACGAGCGAACGAATGGAGATTTCCGGCGTGGGACGTTTCGGGTGCGCGGCGACGTGATTGAGGTCTTCCCTACTTACGACGACATGGCCTACCGCATCGAGTTGTGGGGCGATGAGATTTCTTCGCTCACGCAGATCGATCCGTTGTTTGGCACGGTGAAGCAGAAGTATATGCGGCTGCCGATTTATCCCAAGACGCACTATGTGATGAAGGAAGAGACGCGGGCGTCGGCGGTGGACTCCATCAAGAAAGAGCTGGCGTGGTGGGAAGTGGAGATGGAGAAGCAAGGGCGATTGGTAGAAGCGCAACGCATCCACCAGCGCACCATGTTTGATCTAGAAATGATCAAGGCCATGGGCTTCTGCCACGGCATCGAAAACTATTCGCGGCACTTTACGGGGAGGCTGCCGGGCGAACCTCCGCCAACGCTGCTGGACTATTTCCCTCGCGACTTTTTGATGTTCATCGACGAGTCGCATGGAACCGTGCCGCAGCTGCGCGGAATGTACGCCGGCGACCGCTCACGCAAGGAGACGCTTGTCGAGTACGGATTCCGCATGCCGTCGGCGCTGGATAACCGTCCACTGACGTTTGAGGAATTTGAGCACCGTACGAACCAGCTGATTTACGTTTCGGCGACTCCGGGGCCGTATGAGCTGACGAAGTCGGCGGGAGTGGTGGTTGAGCAGATTATCCGGCCAACTGGCTTGATCGACCCGGAGGTTGAGATCCGACCGGTGAAAGGACAGATCGACGACCTACTGCACGAGATTCGTGCGCGGGTGGACCTGGGACAGCGGGTGCTAGTCACAACGCTCACGAAACGCATGTCCGAAGATCTGGCCGAGTACTACGCCGAGGTGGGCGTGAAGTGTCGCTACATGCACTCTGAGATCGAGACGCTGGAGCGGGTGAAAATCCTACGCGACCTTCGCAAAGGCGAGTTTGACGTATTGATCGGCATCAATCTGTTGCGTGAAGGGCTGGACCTGCCGGAAGTGTCGCTAGTAGCGATTCTGGATGCGGACAAGGAAGGCTTCCTGCGGTCGACCGGTTCACTCATTCAGACGATCGGCCGCTGCGCCCGGCATTTGAACGGAAGGGCAATCCTGTACGCCGATCGGATGACCGACTCCATGAAGCGTGCTATCGACGAGACTCTGCGGCGCCGTGCTATTCAGACCGCCTACAACGAAGAGAACGGGATCACGCCGGAATCGATTGTGCGTCCGCTGGACATGACGTTAGCCGGAATCGTTGCCGCCGATTACGCGGACCTGACTGCTGGAGAGGCCGAAGGCGTGCCCGAGTTCAAAACGCAAGAGGAAGTCGACGCTTACATCGGCAAGCTCGAAAGCGATATGCGCGAGGCGGCGAAAAAGTTTGAGTTCGAAAAAGCGGCTAAGCTGCGGGACGCGATCAAGGAGCTAAGAACGAAGGAGTTTTTGTTCGCATAGAGAAAGTCTCTCACCACAAAGGACACGGAGATCACAGAGGAATCGGGGCATTCTGTGTCCTCTGTGGTTGTCGGTTCTTTTCTAGCGCCCGTAGGCCGCACTGGCCGCCAGCGGTTTACGGTGATACGTATATCCGTCAAAGATCTCAGACCGGAAGTTCAAGTTTGGGGCATAGAGCTTCTCGGTCTGGCTGAGGAAAAGATATCCGCCGGGTTCGAGATAGAGATGCAACCGCTCCATGAGCGCGGTGCGCTGGGTGCGGGAAAGGTGCGGCAGCACGTCCATACAGAAGATGCAGTCGAAGCGGCCGATATACACGGGCTTGGTCAGGTTCATGGTGTTGAAGGTGACCATGCTTCGCAGGCGCGGCTTCACCAGCAAATGCGCGCCGTTGCTTGAAACATTCCCGTTCCCGTTTTGCGGCACTTCCGGCGATCCGTTGACACTCCCGTTTGGACTTCCGATCTTCGAGAAGCATGCGCGAATCGCCGCGGGGGGCAATCCCATGAGAGAAGATTGCGGATACAGCCCGCGTTCGGCGACCTCAATCACCGACGGCAACAGATCGCTGCCCACAATATGAATCGACCAGTCTCTCGTTGCCTGCGCTGCTGCGGGAATGCCATTCTCGGCGATGCCACCGTTGCGACTGGATGGCTTGTTGCCGTTACTGTTGCCATTGCTGGAACCGTTCGACGCGCCATTGCCGGTGCCGGTCGAATTTGCCGCGGGCATCGCCTCGCACAAAGCCATCGCGATGGAGTACGCCTCCTCGCCGGTGGAGCAGCCAGCGCTCCAAATACGGAGCGTGCTGGGTCCGTCATCGGACTTGCGCGAATAAAGTTGCGGAACGACTTGGCGGGCCAGAGCGTTCATAGCCCCGGGATGCCGGAAGAAGCCGGTATTGGAGTTCAGCACGCCGTCGAGAAACGTGGGCAACGCCGAAGGATCCTGATCCGCGGCTCGCAGACGAGCCATCAGCGCGGCGGGAGAGTCCAACTCATGGGTCTCGAGATAATCGGCGACGTGCGCCGCCAAAGCGCTGTTGGGACAGTCGAGCAGAATTCCAGCCTGGCGCTCGACTAGCAGGCGTAATTCAGAGAGTTCGTGCTCCAGAATGGTGACGCCCGCCATTAATCTATGCATAAATCCTTCCCTTGTAGGGTGAACAGAACATTTATTCGCCGGTCTTGAGGACGTCGGCGGCGTGCAAGGGGAGGAGTCTTCATATTTCTAGTTACCTGCGACCGCGGCATACGACTTGCCGGAATCCTGTTCCGCTTGCTGCGCCACCACGTTCATTTCTTTTTCCAGCGAGGAGAAACGCTGCATGATTTCGTGGATGCGAAGCGTCATGTTGCGAATGGTTTCGATCTGTGCCCGCGTCTGCGCGCTGAGGCTGCCCGGTTCCAGCAACAGCAGGTCCGAGTTCCCCAGCACTGAGGTGAGCGCGTTATTCATGTTGTGCCGCATTTCCAGCATGTAGCGGCCAAGCGTCGCCTGGCGATCGAGGGTGGCGCAGGCCGTTTCGGCCGCACGCGCGCGAGACTCCGATCGCGATCGGTGGACCGCCTCGCTCGCAGCCAGCACGAGAGTTTCCAGCCAATGTTCGCTGGGGCGAAGGATCGCGATGCGCGGCCAGCGATCGTGTACCAACTGAGCAGTGGCGGCATCCTGGCAGACACAGAAAATCGGCTGGCTGGTGGAATGCAGCGGCTCCAAAACTACCGACAACAGCTCGCGCCGCAACTCCCCCACAATCGCCACAGCGAAAACGTCCACAGCGAAATGCGGCCACAGGTCCCCGCTCAGCAAAGTAAATGTGGGGACGTTCCGCTCCATCTGCCAACGGGCGGTGATGCGCCGCGAGAAATCTACTTCGTCGGAGATGATCAGAACGGTCGGAGCCTGCACTTACCTAATCCTTCTTGGCCTCTTTAATGCGCCTCAGGCGTTGATCGAAAGCAATCGCACGAAGCGTTTCATTTCTTTTTGTCCGGTTGCTCGTCGGAGTCCGAGCCCCAGCCGGGCGTACCTGAAACTTCAAACTCGGGGGCGTCACCGACATCCGCCTGACCCTTGGGTTTGACTTCTGCATTCGGGACGACCGCGCCCTTCGCGGATGCGCCCGCGGCAGCGGCTGTCGCAGCCGGCTTAGCTGAACCAGGTGCTGCCTTGGCGGTCGGAACCGGTTTCGCGGCAGGCTTCGCAGCGAGTCCGGGCTTCCCGCCCGGCGCAAGTTTGGACGCAGCTTTCGCGTCCCCTTCCGCGGCCTTGCCACGACCCAAAGCGTACTCAACCGAGGCGCGCAGGTCGACCAACATGCGCAGCGGTTGTCCTGAGGAATACTCTGCCTGGAACATCACCTTCCACGACTGGCAAATCACGCGCAAACGCACGATCGGTTCCTGAGCAGAAAACTGAGCTCGTCGGCAGTCGATGGTCTCGACGCCCTTGTCTTCAAGTTCGGTCAGCCCATCGAGGATAGTGTTTAGATCTCCCAGCATGAGGCGGAAGAACGACCGCCGCATGAGATAGCCGAAACGTGTAAAGGCGGCCAGGGCCACCGGCAAATAAAACAGATCCCCTGCCAGTCCTTTTGCTTTTCTCCCCTGCTCCAAAACTCCGCCATGCAAAAGCTCGTCCAGCGACCGGCAGCGCCGCGCCGCTTCCAGCACGCGGTCGAGCGCGTTCAACCACACCGGAGGCTTCAGGTCCACCGTTCCGAGCACGGGTTCGAGCGACTGGGCGACAAATGCCAGATCAACTTCGGCATCGGTCACGCCCGCAGGCGCAATTTGGCTGAAGTATTGCACCAACAGAAAATCAATCTTGTCGCGAACGATATCCGTTCTTGCCGTCTTCGCCAGGAAGTGTTGCAGCAAGCTGACCAGCCCCATCTGGGTGACCAGAGAACTGGTTTGCAGGAACTGGCGCAACTGGTGCACCTGGATGAGTTCATCCATTTGCTCTAGCCACTGTCGGGCCTGCTCGACAGTCTCTTTGCCGGGCGTGTCGACGCCAGCCTCGAGATCGGCGCAGGGTTTCACGTCAATGGCGAATTCCCGCGCCAGTTCGAAATAAATGGGATAAAGCCGGCGGGCAGAATTCCATTGCGTGGCAAGATCTTGTACGGGTGTTGTAGGCGTCATGATTTCACAATCCAGTTGGGGACTTCCCCACGAAAACGTGCGGCCACCACGGTTTTGCCGGGGTGGTACTGCAATGCGACGACGCAAGCGCCAACATCGAACGAGCCGTCGGAGTTTTTCAAACGAAGATCATCGCCAAACTCGAGCGGCGTGCTGCAAGCGAAAAGAACCTCGCGCGAAGTGCCAAATTCGATGAGGATGCTTTCGGTGAAATGAACACTCGCAGGGTCGCTCCCTTGCATGATTCGGGCAAGCTGCACCGGCATGCGAACCGGCGATGCCTCGGGAAAGAAACGGGCCAGTCCCGCCACATTGTTGGCGTCCTGTGGGCTACGTGCCGTTGCTGTGGCTTGTTGCGCCAAGCGATTAGATTCTCCTCACCCAGACTCGCTCTGCCCGACAAAAATGCGGTTGGGCTCCCCCTCTTCCCGGTTAGGAAGAGCTGTGGGGAGCCAGAATCCGCGGTTCAGAAAAGAAAGAGCAACGCAGCAACCAACGCTGAGAACGGAAGGACTAGCACCGAGGTGAATGCAGTTTCAGCGGGTTAGGAATGTTTTCGAGAGTGTTTCATGAGCACTGCTAAAGCCGGCGTCTCAGGATGAGATCGGCGTCTCACTTTCATGCCTGTCGTCCAAAAGCAACTTCGTTGCCGCGAATGAGCCTTGTCCTTGCCGCTACTCTTCTCGCAGGGTCCTGGCCGGATCGATTCCCGCAATGCGCACCACCGGCACCGTACTCGCAACCAGAGCCACAGCTGCGAGCAGTGCAACGACCGTGGCGATCGTGGGAACGTCATAGACACTTATGCCGTAGAGCACACTGCTCATCACCCGCAAGGTTGCGGCGCAGAGAATCAAACCCAGCACGATCCCAATTGCCGAGGCTCGAATTCCAGGCGCGCCCGTATGAACCATGGCCTGGCGAATGGAGGACCCAAGAGCGATGCGGATGCCGATTTCGCGCGTTTTCTGCGCCACAATATTCGCTACCAGCGCGAAGATTCCAACGGTACTCAACAACAGGGCTAACCCAGCCATCGTGGTTAGCAGCGCCACTTCCACCCGCTGTGTCGCCAGGGTCTTTGCCTGCAGGTCGCGCATGCTGTAGAAGCCCGAAAAGGGCAAGTTGGGATCGGCGCTTGCCAGCGCCCGCTGCATCTGCGCCGTTAGACCCTCGATGGGGCCAGCCGTGCGGACCACCCAGTCGGGTTGAAACCACACGTGCACCAGCGAAAGCGCATCCGCTTTTAATTGAGCGGCCGGAATGTACATCGCCTGCTCGCTCATGAGCGGAGCGCCTTCGTAGAGTCCGGAGGAAACGGATACATTCGTAACTTCGCCGACGATCCTGGTGTCTTTGTCGAGATAGCGGCCGACAGGGTTTGACCCGCCATAGAACTTGCGGGCGAAGGCCTTGTTGACCACGGCCACGTGCTCGGAATTCGGGCCGTCAGCATCGGTGAAGTCGCGCCCGACCAGCAGAGGCATCTGCAACGTACCAAAGTATCCGGGCGTGACGTAGATGACATCCGTCCCTCCTTGTTCCCCAGCTTCTTTGCCGTCGCTCAGTGTGACGCCGCTGTTCAGCGTGCGCTCGTAGGGCAGGCTCAATCCGACGGCGGCACTTTGCACGCCTGGAATCTGCCGCATGGCTGCCGTGCTCTCGTCTAACAGTTTTCTAAAGGCCGCCGGATCGTGCAGGCGCGCATCGTCGAGAGAGGCCTTCGCGGTCATCACCCCGTCAGGATTGAAGCCAGAGGGCAGCCTCTGCAGGTGAATCAAGGTGCGAATCAGCAGCCCCGAAGCGACCAGCAACACCACGGTAAGGGCCACTTCGCTCACAATCAGCGCCTGCCGCAGGCGCAAGCGGTCGCCGCCCGTGGCGCTACGGCTCGCGATAGCGGAGCGCAGATCGAACCGGCGCGTGGCAAAGGCGGGAAGCATACCGAAGAGGACACTCGTCAGCAGAGAAACGAGGAGGGTAAATATGAAGGCACGGCTATCGAGAGACACACCGGCCACGGGCAGAAAGTGCTCCGGAAGCAGCGCGAGCAATCCGCGTAGCGCGACAAATCCCACGGCCACCCCAGCCGTCCCACCTGCGAGGGCCAGCACCAGATTCTCGATCCAGAGTTGCTTCTGAATCTGCCAACGCGAGGCACCGAGAGCGAGGCGAGTCGCAATTTCCGACGTCCTCCGCAGCATGTGGACTAGCGTGAGTCCAGCAAGGTTGGCGCACGCGATCAACAGAATGAATCCCGCCGCCAGCATAAGCGTCAAAACTTGCGGACGCAGATTGGCAGTCTCGCCCTTTTGTAGCGGGACGGAATAGTAGCTCACATGTGCTCCGGGATCGTTCTGCAACTCGTAAGGATGGCTGCGGCGCGACCAGGCGCGGTTGATCTCGGCATCGGCTTGCTGCCAGGTCGCGCCGTCGCGCAAGCAGGTGATGACAGCAAAGTTAGTTCCGCTGCCTTCGCCGTCACGACTCGGCTGGATCGCCGTATACAAGTCGGCATTCAACGGCGTGGTCACGCCATCCGGTAGAACCCCGATCACCGTGAACGGCTCGCCCTTCAACTGAATCGGCTGCCCTAGAACCTTAGGGTCTGATCCGAAAGTGTTTCGCCACAACCTGTAACTGAGGATGGCGGCGGCCGGACCATGAGGACGATCCTCTATCTCCGAGAAATTCCGCCCGAGAATCGGGCGCACATCCAGCACGTCAAGGTAGTGCTCCGAAATGCGTCCCGCCTGTAGATACTGCACATGGGATCCGGCTCGCAGATTGACGCCCGAAGTTCCGCGGCTGGAAACCGCCGAGATCAGCGAGGGAACGTAGTCGCGCAGCAGTTCCCATTGTTCACCATTCAGGCCGTGCCGCTCATCGGAAGATTGCGTGCCGGTGATCCTAGTAAAGATCGTGCCCATGCGTTCGGGATTGGAATACGGAAGGCTCTTCAGCATGAGCGCGTTCACGACGGAAAAGATCGCGGTGTTTGCGCCGACGGAAAGGGCGAGCGTAAGAACTACAGTTGCCGTGAATCCGGGATCGTCCCACAATCGACGGACTGCCAATCGAAGATTCTGCCTTAGTGCATCCATAGACGATCCTCCGGCGAGAAAGCAGGCATTCTGCGGCGAGATTATGCCTACATCTACGTTGACGTTCCAGCGGAAGTTCCGTTCACCGACTCAAGAAAATGACTGCAGATTCTTCCGATCTCAGTTACCTGTTCCGATCGATTCGCCACGCTTCAGCGTGCGGTCAAAGAAGTCTCCAGTCGCCATGTACGCTCGCACCCAGTCCTTCCATCGCAGAAAGCCGTGAATCTCATCCGGCAGGATCATCTGTTCGAAGGGCACGTGCTGCGCACGCAAGCGCTGGACCAGATCCACGGTCTGGCTAAACGGGACGTTGCGATCGTCGTCGCCGTGAATCAACAGGACCGGTGACTTCCAGGTACCGATCGAGGAATTGGGCGAGGATTCCCATGCCAGCTTCACCGCGGCATCGGCGTCGGGAGGTCGAAGAGCGAGATTGCCAAAATAGGGACGCTCCGTCAGGAAGACGCTCCAGTCATGCACGCCGTGAAAATCCACGCCAACTTTGAACAGATCTGAATTACGCGCCAGCCCCATGGCGGTCAGAAATCCACCGTAGGAGCCGCCCCACAATCCAATCTTGTCCCCGTCCACCTCCGGAAGCTGTTGAAGGTACCGTCCTGCAGCCACAACATCTTTGTATTCGGCAGCGCCGCGCCAGACGGTGTTGGGCGCCTCGCGAAAGGCGCGGCCATACATCACGCCGAGACGGTAATTCACCGAGAGCACAGCATAGCCGCGGCTGGCCAGGTACTGATTTTCCGCGTAAGCATTGTGGTAGTAGTCCATGTAATGGAAGCCGAGCATCATCTGGCGGATCGGGCCGCCGTGCATGAACACCAGCCCTGGCACTTTTCCCTGAACATTGCGAGGCAGGAAGAGCTGGCCGTGCAACGTAATTCCGTCCACACTCTTAAAGATCACTTGCTTAGGAGTTACGAGCGATGCGGAAGGAAATTCGGCAGGCATGGCCTGCTTCGCGATCATATTACGGCCTTGTGGCGTCAGGACGTAGGGCATCGCCGGTACCGTCGCAGTCGAGCCGAGGCAAACAATGTTCTTGCCGTCCCCGGTTTGAACAGGGGACCACTCCATGGTCTCGCCACTGGTGAGTGCGTCCTGTGACTTCCCGCCGGTCACGGGTACGCGCCATAAATGCCGCCGGTCGACGTCGTCCTGATTCGAGGAATAAATCACCGAAGCCTTATCGACACTCAGGGCTACGTCTTCCACGTCGAAGTCGCCGGGAGTCAACAGTGTGGGTTCGCCCCCGGTCGCGGCGACCGAATAAAGATGATTCCGTCCGTCCTTCTCGGAAGCGAAGACCACCCGACCGTCAGCGGCAATAATGAGTGAGACATCCTCAGTCAACTCGGGCAAGGAATCTTCCAGCCTCTCGCCGCTGCGCCACAATAAGCGGCCGCCTCCCGTCGTGGCGTCGGCAATCCAGAGAGACCACGGCTCGGGGCGTACCGGAATCAGCGGCAGCTTCTGCTCGTCACCGGCAGTACGCACAAAGACAATCCATTTTCCGTCCGGCGACCAGCGCGGCATAGAGTCTTTATCCACACTGGGCGCCAGGAAGCGGATGGACGCGCCATCAAAATCGAAAATGGCGATCAAGCTATGACCTTCACGCTCACTCACGAAGGCGACATGCTTGCCATCGGGCGACCATTTGGGTTGAACCGCGGCGCCACGCACGGTGGCCAATTCTTTCGCCGGCTGTTTCCCATCGACGCCGGCCAGCCACAACTTCTTTTTCGCCGACCACAAAGCCCACTTGCCATCCGGCGAAATCTGAATGTCTTCGCAGTCTTCCTCGGGACATCCCATCTCTCCCAACAGACGGGGATTCGCGCCTTTCGCATCCACTTCCACTGCCAATACCTGTTGGCTAGCGCCCTTTGTAGAGCTCGCCGGGTTGGCGCTCTCTTGCGCATCGTTCAACTCGCTGCCCAACGCATAGAGCGCCGTCTTGCCGTCGGGCGTCAGCCGCAGGCTGGCAATGGGTTGGCCGTCGTCGGCACTGTAATGCGTCACTTGACGTGCGGTATGAGCGAAGTCGGGGCCGTCGGCCACCCACACGTTGCGGACTCCCTTTGCGTTGAAAACCCACGCGACGCGGTTGCCCTTTGTGGCCGACACGAGCTCGCTGGGAAAAGGAGAGCTGATCACCTGCTCCACCGTGAAGGAAGATTGCGACGACGCAAGCACGGAACAGCCGAAGATCAAGACGAGAAGTATGTGGGAACGAAGAGCGGCAGCTTTCATAGGCTGCTAGGGTAAGGAAAAGAAGGCCGTCTGCCAAGTGCTGTTTCGACAAGAGGAGCCGCCGGAATACGATCAGACGCGCCGACGGGTTTCGTCGAAACCTAGGTCGACTAGGGAATCACTGCAGCGTATGGCTTGACGAGCCCGAACCGGCCGATCCGACCGCGATGTTGTAGCGCTTGAGCTTGCGATACAACGTGGCGCGGCTGATGCCAAGCATCCGTCCTGCAAGCGCTTTGTCGCCCTTCACTTCTTCGAAGACGCGCTGAATCGTGGCGCGCTCAATGTCTTCCAGGTCCGTAGTCGAAAGCGGAGGCCGCGTCGACTCGCGAATCGTGTGCGCTCCGGCAAGATCAGGATCGAGCACCGTGGATTTCTCGATCTGTGTGGGAGTGCTTGCCGCCGCAGAAGACCCGGCGGCGATCGCTGGAGGGAGATCGCCGAGATCGATGATCTGCCCGTTGCCCAAGGCGACTGCCCGCTCCACGCAATTTTCCAACTCGCGCACGTTGCCTGGCCAGTCGTATTGCATGAGTGCCTTCATGGCCGCATTGGTAACGTGGAGTTCCGAACCAGGCGCATAGCGTTCCAGAAACCAGTGCACCAGCATCGGGGTATCGCTGCGGCGCTCGCGTAACGCTGGAACGTATAACGTAACTACATTCAGGCGGAAATACAGATCCTTGCGGAAGGTTCCGTTTTTGTAGGCGGCTTCCAGATCGCGATTGGTGGCGGCAATCACACGCACGTCCACCTTAATTCGCTGGTTGCTGCCCACGGGACGAACCTCTTTCTCCTGCAGAACCCGCAGCAGCTTAGCCTGAAGTTCCAAGGGCAATTCGCCTACTTCATCGAGGAAGATCGTGCCCCCGTCGGCCGCCTGGAACAGGCCTTGCTTCGACTTCAGCGCTCCGGTGAAGGCACCCTTTTCATAGCCGAAGAGTTCGCTCTCAATCAGGGTTGGCACCAGCGATCCGCAGTCGACGGCGACGAAAGGCCGACTCGCAAAGGCGCCGCGGAAATGCATGGCACGCGCCACCAACTCTTTTCCGGTGCCGCTTTCCCCATAGATGAGCACGGGCGTGCGGGTGTCCTTGAGCCGCGCCACCATGCGCAAGACGTCCTGAATTTTCAGGGATGATCCGATGATGCCGTGCACGGCGGTTTCCGAGTCAGTCCGCTGTCGCAGAAACTCGTTCTCCTCGACCAGGCGAATTTTTTCCGCCATGCGGCGCAGGAATAGGCGAAGTTCCTCAAGCGGAGAAAACGGCTTCGTAATGTAGTCGTAGGCCCCGAGCTTCATGGCCTGCACGGCAGTTTCGATGGAGCCGTGCCCGGTCATCAGGGCAATCTCAGTGCGTGGCAGCAGCTTTTTGACTTTCTCCAGGAATTCCAAGCCCGACATCCGCGGCATGACCAGGTCGGTGAGCACCATGTGCACCGACTGCTCTTCCAGAAGCGCCAGCGCCGACTCGCCGCTTTCCGCTTCCAGGCAAACAAAGCCCAGAGCCTCGCCAACTGTAACGCAAAGTTTGCGGATCGACTGCTCATCATCGACGACCAGCAAACGAATGCGGGAATCTTCCTTGCTCCCCGGACTATTCATCGGCCTTTCCAAACGTCTTCGACACCACGTCAATAAATTGCTGCACGCGGAAAGGCTTCTCCACGCAAGGCGCCCCGGTTTCCCGCAACGTCGCCACCGTCTCTTCGTTGGCGATGTCCCCGGTAATAAAAATGATTCGCGAAGCGAGATCCGGACGGTGGCGTTTGACCCAGGCGTGCACCTGCCCGCCGTCCACGCCGCCGGGAGTGCGCATATCGGATACGACGCCGAGAAATGCACCTTTTTCGAGCAGGCGCAGAGCATCCACGCCAGATTCGCAACAGATCACCGGATAGCCGCTGCGTTCAAGAGCCGCCTGAACATATGCCATCACGGCGGGCTCATCCTCGATGAGCAGCACGGGCAAAGGCTGAGGTCGTAGAGCTGGAAGGCTCATGGCTGTATCACTCCTGCACCCACACCCAGAGAGGCGGTGTGGGGAACGGCGGGCAGGCGGACCAC
Organism: uncultured Acidobacteriaceae bacterium; assembly: GCA_963722365.1. Classification (GTDB taxonomy): domain Bacteria; phylum Acidobacteriota; class Terriglobia; order Terriglobales; family Acidobacteriaceae; genus Sulfotelmatobacter. Next base: position 948,087 of record CAVRLM010000004.1, on the reverse strand, counting down.
AAACGTAGCGCCCGGCCGGTCCGAATTGTTGTGACAAAGAATTTCGCCCCCGTGCTCCTTCAGAATGCCATAGCAAATGCTCAGGCCGAGGCCGGTGCCTTTGCCGACTTCCTTGGTGGTGAAGAACGGGTCAAAAATCTTGTCGGGAAATGAGATTCCGTTGCCGTTGTCCGAGAACGAAACTTCGACTGCGCTCCCGGCGCGGGTAGAGGTAATCTCGATGCGCGCCGGACGTCCGACCTCGTGAACCGCGTCATAAGCGTTGTTCAGGATGTTCAAAAACACTTGCTGCAATTGGTGAGCATCGCCCATCACTTCCGGAAGGCCTTCGTCCAGATGTTCAACGATATCCACGCCATGGCTGTTGAAATCGTAGGAGCGCAACTGGACGGTCCGCCGCAGGATCGAGTTCAGTTGCACGCCGCTGCGCTGGGGCGGCATCTGGCGCGCGAAGCTCAACAGGTTCTGGACTATCTGCTTGGTGCGCTGCGCCTCCTGCAAAATCACGCGCATATCCTTACGCGCTGTTTCGGGCAGGTCAGGATTCTCCATCAACAAATCGGCGAAGCCCAGGATCGCGGTCAGCGGGTTGTTGACCTCGTGTGCTACGCCGGACACCAACTGCCCCACTGCCGCCATTTTTTCCGCATGCACCAACTTGTCGCGCAGTACGGCAGAATCGGTAATGTCGGTGAGCACCACCACGATGCTGGTGACGGTGCCCTGCTCGTCCCGCATCGGGCTGAGATTGGCTGAGAACTTCCCTGCCCCGCCATGGCCCCGCACGATTTGCAATTCCAGATTGTCGACCTGCTGGCCGTTCAGGGTGCTCTGCAACGCCTCGGCCAAGCGGTGCACAAAACCGCCTTCGACCAGTTCAAGCAGAGGACGCCCCAATAGTTCCCGCTGCTCGAAACCGGCATCGTACCAGCGGCGATTGGCGTAACTGATCAGACCGGCTGTATCCGCCACCAGAATCAGGCTCTGCGTATTGCTAAGAATCTTGCTGGAGAAATCGCGCTCGCGATACAGTTCCGACTGATAAGTGCGAAGACCGGTCACATCGAGCATCAATCCGCGGATCTGCAGAAGTTGTCCATGATTGTCGTGCAAGCCGAAGGCGTTGATCAGAACGTGAATCGGAGAACCATCTTTGCGGCGCAAGGTCGCTTCAAAGTTGCGCAGGCTGCCACTCTCCGTCATCACTTCGGAGTGTTGCTTCCGCTGTTCGGGCGAGAAATAAAGCTCCGTGGGAATATCGATCTGCAGCAATTCCTCGCGGCTGCTGTATCCCAGCATCCGCACCATGGCGTCATTGACTTCGATGAAACGGCCGCTCGGCGTGCTGAAAAACAGGCCTTCCTGAATGTTGTCGAACAGTTCACGATAGCGCCGCTCGGCCTCGCGGCGGTCGGAAATATCTTTCAGCACATGGATGGTCTGCAGGCCTTCGTCCGAAGCGCCATGCACGCGCGAGGTCGAAACCAGGTAGGTCCGATCAAACACCGGATGCGCGAATTCGTCGGAATCGTCGGCCATCGCGCGGCAGAACGGGCACGAATATGACGCGGTTTCGTTGGTCAGGGCCAGCAACGCCCGCATGTTCACGCCGATCAATTCGGCGGGAGGAACCCCGATCATCGCAGCCAGCGACCGGTTCACGCGCAGAACCTTATCCGATTGGTCGTGCACCACGATGAAGTCGGTGATGGCATCAAAAATCTCCATCCAGTGACGGTTCGCCTGCTCGATACGCGTGAACAACCGCGCATTCTCCAGAGCCATGGCGGCGCGCCCGGCCATGGTCTCGAGAAATATCCGATCCTCAGGGTCCAAAGGAGAAGACCGGCCCGAAAGGCATAGCAGCCCGGACAACTCGCCATTGGCGCCGAGGAGCCGCACCAGGGTGCAATCGGACCACTGCAATCGGAACGCCGCTTCCGAACCAATAACTTGTTCAGCAGTATTGGAAACCACTGTCTCTGCATGCTGCGCCACAAAATCGCTCAGTGCCGTATGCAGAACGCGCTCCAAATTCTGATCAAGCAGGAAATCCGAACGGCGTTTGGGAAACGAAGTCTCTGCCGCGGTAACGCGCCGATCTTCTTCCGGCGGCTGGGAGGTTATGCTTCGATCGACTGGAGGCGCGAGCGCGGCAGAGGTTTTGGGCCCCGGCTGTCCGGCGGCATGCAGCGCCGCCACTTGCCAGCGTCCTTCCTGCATCACCGCGAGTAGGCCGGCGTTTGCAGAGATCAGTTCCGCGGTTCGCGACACGAAGCGGCGAGCGAACTCGGGCAAGCGCAGTGCGCCATCCATTTCTCGAGCCAGTTCGATCAAGGCTTCGGCACGGCGCCGGTGTTGCTCGGACAGATGCAGATTGCGCGCCACTTGCAGCACTACGGCGGCCTGATTCGACAAGGCTCGGGCGCGGCGAATATCCTCCGGGGAAATTCCGGTCCCGTCGAGACGGTCGAGTACGCCGAACATTCCCAGCACCCGACCGCTCGTTCCCAGAAGGGGCACGGCAAGAAACTGATGCACCTTATATTTCGTGACGAAATCGAGATTCGCGCCGGGGGTCCGGCTAGCCTCATCGGTCCAGAACACTTCCTTGGCGCGCAAGGCGCGAGTGGCAATGCCTTCGGGGAACGGCGTATCCACTCGCCGGGGCTCGCCTTTTTCAACTCCATAGCGAACCTGGAAATGTCCATCCTCTTCCAGCGCGATGAAGCAACGCCCGAAACCAAGGAAATCCGAAGCTCTAATAACGAAGGACTGCAAGACGTGTTCGAGATTGCTGCTGGAGGTCAGTGCCGACGAGATTTCGAGTAATTGATGAAGTTCGTGCGCCTGGGCATGCGCGGTGGCGTGGAGTTCCGCGTGCGCCACTGCGACGGCGCCAAAGCCCGCGATCGCCGCCACCAGGGCCTTTTCCTCGGAGGTAAAAACACCGTCCTCCCGCGGGTAAATCAGGATCGCGCCTTGGGTTCGCGAAGTGCGAAAGGGCGCGGCAATCAGCATTCCCGGAGAAACCAACTTGCCCAGCGAATGCACCTCCGCGCCAATCGAGAGTGTGATCGGCTCTGCGGCCGAAACCGCGCGCTGAGCCAGATCCGCCGCAAAACGCAGCGTCTGGCGGTCATGCCGGGCGCGCGCCGAAGTCGCGAGTTGCGGAGTATCCGCAGAGACCGCCTTCAATTCGAACGGCCCCTCACGGCGCAACAAAACACAAACCAGCTTGGTCCGAAGCAGCAGGCGCAGACGGTCGGCCAGAGCCTCGATCACTGCCGAAACGTCTGGCGTTCCGTGGAACGCATGCGCCACATCGGCAAGAATTTCCGCGCGCCGGTGCTCTTCCCGGGAAGCCTCGCCCAGCCTCGCCGCTTCCAGCAGGCTGCTCAATTGCCCGGCAAGGATGGTCGCCTTGGCGGCAATATCTTCATTAAAGAAATCGTGGTTGGAATCGTGCAGGAATGTAACCGCGCCGATTACTTCGTTAAACACCAAGAGCGGAGCCGCCAGAAGCGAGTGCGCTTCAAATTCGTTCGCCGCGGGAAAAGCAGTTGACTGCACGTGATTCGCGAAGACCGTGCGCCGCTGCCGCACCGCCTCCGTCGTTACCGCGCTCTGTTCGGGACGCAGCCGCAGGCCCACGAAACGCTCTACGAGTTTGCCAGCGCCCTGCACCCCCAGTAGTTCTTCCGCAAAGTCACAACGCCAGAAATACACGCCTGAGACTTGGAAAAAATCCCGGCTGGCCTGGCAAAACAATTGAATCAGCGAATTCGAATCAGAACGATCCGAAGCTTTTGCGGCAATCCGTAGCAGAAGCCTCTGGAATCCTTCATCGGACCCTGGGACAAAACTGTTTTCCGGGGGAACGATAGGACCACCAGAAATGCTCAGTGCCGCTCCGACAATGGAGGAAAAGGATTCTTGATTCACAAGTGCTTGAATCTATTGGGAAAATACCTGCCATCTCAATTTGAGTCAAGGAAAATAGAAGAAGGGGTGCCTTGCTGAGAAATCCCGCACTTTGGGTGAGACGGTGTTTCAGAGTGAGAAAAGCTAAATCTAGCACCCGGAATGAGACGGCCGTTCTGGAGAGGCTGCGCGGCTGGCTTTTTGAAACACAAGTAAGCCATTCCTTTACTGCGAGATACATGCCATTACTTTGGTTTTTTCAAGAAGGTTCCTGTGGCCCAGCCGTTGCACGCCTACGGTCGACTGCTTCTTGTGAGCGAGGAGGACTTGTGTCTCAACGAACTGCAACCGCGATGCTGGCCCTTTTGGTTTTGACTCTGACAATGGGACCGATTCGTGTGGGTGCGCAACAGGCCCAGAACGATGAAATTGTCCGGCGCGCCAAGACGAAAGTGCAGCCTGGGTATCCCGAGCTTGCACGGAAGATGAACCTGGTGGGCACCGTGAAGATCGAGATTGTCGTCGCACCGAATGGCACAGTAAAAGATGCCCGCGTGGTGGGCGGCCATCCGGTTCTTGCAGGAGCGGCTCTGGACGCCGCGAAGAAGTGGCGCTTCGAACCGGCATCGGCGGAGAGCACCGGAGTGATCGATTTCAAGTTTGAGCCGCGGTAGGCGGACGACCGCGGAGGAGACAGGCATGACAATCGGGAAGAAGTTATATACGAATTTCGGCATCATCCTGGCAATGGTGCTGGTGCTGTTCCTGGTGAATTGGTCAGCAGTGCAGCGCGAGCACACGGCCAAAGAACTCGCGGATACCACCAACGCCGTCCGCTTCCAGATGATGCAGAACCGCCTTTACCTCAGCAATTACCTGCTGAGCGGCGACACGCGCGAAGTTGACCGGATGAACGAGGGGCTGCGAACGCTCAATGACAAGCTGGATCAGTCCCTCAAGATGGTGGCCTCGGACCAAGTCAAGGCCGCATTGGGGAAAGTTCAGCAGCTGGAACAGGCCTGGGGTAAGGACTTCGCGCAGCCTCTGATCGAAAAACGCAAAGATGTCGACTCGGGCAATGCGACCGTCGCCGAGCTGCAGATCTACTACCTCCAGAAGGACGCTTCTTCGTGGGTGAAGAATTCCACCGACTCGCTGGACGTCGCCGATGGCGAGAGCCGCAAGTCCGACGAAACCGCGGCCAAGGCAACCATCGTCGTGTCTCTGCTCAGCACTATGCTGGCCCTATCTCTCGGCATCGCGATCGCATACCGCACCGCGAAATCCATAACCCAGCCCCTGACCAACCTGATGAACGTGGCTCGCGGCATCGGCAATACTGGCGACCTCGAGCACAACATTGAACTCAACCGCGACGACGAGATCGGCGAACTGGCTCGCACCTTCCACAAGATGGTGACGTACTTGAAGGAAATGGCGGGAGTGTCCGAATCCATCGCTGGAGGCGACCTTTCGGTGGAAGTGAAGCCGCGTTCTACGCACGACACACTGGGCAACGCTTTCTCCCGCATGGTGGAAGGTTTGGCCGGGCTGGTGCGCAGTGTTCGCGATGCTTCGTCGCAGGTGGCCAGCGCCTCCAACCAGGTTGCGGGAGCTTCCGATGACGCCGCCAAGATTGGATTGCAGGCGTCGTCTGCCATTGATGAAGTCACCAGCACCATGCACGAGATGAGCGTCAACGTGCAGAACATGGTGAAGAGCACGCAGGTGCAGGCTTCGAGCGTCAGCGAGACTTCCGCCTCCATCGATCAGATGGTGGCCTCGATTCAGCGCGTGGCCGATACCGCCAAGGTGTTGCTCGACATTTCCAACCGTTCGCGCGAGGAAGTGCATAACGGCATCGGCACCATGGAGAAGGCGACTGACGGCCTGAACCGCATCAACACCACCATCACGTCTTCGGGCGAGATCATCGGAGCCCTGGGACAGCGCGCCGACGACATTGGCAAGATCATCGAAGTGATCGACGATCTGGCGGAACAGACCAACCTGCTGGCGCTGAACGCGGCGATTGAAGCGGCACGCGCCGGGGAACACGGCCTGGGATTCGCCGTGGTCGCCGACGAAGTCCGCAAACTGGCCGAGAAGTCGGCGCAGTCCACCAAGGAAATCTCGGAACTCATCCAGAGCATTCAGAAGGAAGCCCGCAAGGCGGTCGAGAACATGGACCGCTCGACTACCATCGTGAACGAAGGACTGGAACTGGGCGGCGAGCTGAATGCCGCGCTGCGCAAGATTTCCAACGTGGTCACCGAGGTTTACAAGTTCGCCCAGGAAATCGGCGCGGCCACCAACGAACAATCTCACGGCTCGTCTCAAATTGCGCGTGCCACCACGCGTCTCAACGAAATCACCCACGAAATCAACTCGGCGGTGGAAGAGCAGGCGTCTGGAGCGCAGGCCGTGGTCAAGGCCATGGAACGCATGCGGGAACTGGTGCAGTCCTCCACTTCCGGATCCACCGAATTGGCAGCGTCGTCCGAGCAAATGTCGAAGATGTCGCGCGGGCTGCTGGAATTCCTCGACCGCTTTGCCCTGGCCGAAGCTTCGCATTCGCAACTGGGCGGAGAGAGCTCCGGACGGACAGCCAAGCGCGCTGCGGCCGGAGCGCAGTACTAAGGACCGGGCGGAGGAGCCTGCAAGCAGAGGGTGAGTTTATGAGCCGAGAACTCCATATCGTCGGTTTCAAGGTGGGACGCGAGACTTACGGCGTGCCCATCACTTCCCTGCACGAAATCGTACGCGTCCCGGAGATCACCGCGGTGCCGGACGCGCCCGACTACCTCGAAGGTGTGATCAACCTGCGCGGCAAGATCGTCTCCGTGATGGACCTGCGGAAGCGCTTCGGAGAAAAGCAGATCACGCTGCGCAGGCAGAATCGCATTCTGGTGGTGGAACACGCGGGGCGACTGGCCGGCTTGATTGTGGACTCAGCCTCCGAGGTTCTGAAGATTCCCGCGGATGCCGTGGAAGCTCCGCCGGCAGTCTTTCAGGATGGCGGGTTGAATTGTGTTACCGGCCTTGGCAAGGTGGCAGGACGCCTGGTGGTGCTGCTCGATATGAGCAAGCTGCTGGCGCCGGGCAGCCTGCAGGTCAAAAACGAGAGCGCGGAGAAGACGGCGGCTTCCAAGCCCGAGGCACGCGGTGCCGCGGCACGATAGGCGGGATGGGAAAAGACATCCTGCAGAATTCTGATTTCAGCGTAAGGCGAGAACGAGAGAACGCATGAGCACATCTGGGGCGGCACCTGCTCCCATACTCACCGAAGCGGAACTGAAGCTGTTGCAGGCGCTCGTCTACCAGGAGTGCGGCATGCATTTCGACGAACGACGCACGCACTTCCTGCAGGACCGTCTGCTGCGCCGCCTGAAGGAGTGCCGTGTCGAATCCTTCTATGCCTATTACCGGATGCTGATCAGCCCGCAGGGCAAAGACGAACTGGCCAAGCTGCTCGAGAACCTTACGGTCAATGAGACCAGTTTCTTCCGCCACAAGGCACAACTCGATCTGTTTCAAAAGACCGTGCTGGAAGAGTTGTTCAAGCACAAGAGTTCGCGACGCGAATATTCAATCCGCATCTGGAGCGCTGGTTGTTCTACCGGACAGGAAGCTTACACCTTGGCCATGCTGGTAACCGACGCGCTCGCGTACTACTACCTGCGCAATCCCCTGCCAGTGGACCTGCCGCTGCCGAAACCTCTAGTGCCGCCACCGTGGCGGGTGGAGATTCTGGCCAGCGACATTGCCTACTCAGTCCTGCGGCACGGGCAGGAGGGCAGCTATAGCGAGAACCAGATGTCGATGGTGGACTACGGCTACCGCCTGCGCTACTTCGACAAGGTGGGCGAGCGATATGCCATCAAGAAGCCGCTGAAGGAAATGGTGCATTTCGATTTTCATAACTTGAAAACCGAGTACCTGCCGCAGCGCAACGATGTGATCTTCTGCCGCAACGTGATGATGTACTTCGATGAGCCGGAACAAAAGCGCCTGATCGAAAAGTTTTACCGCTGCTTGAATGCGGGCGGCTATCTGTTTGTGGGACACGCGGAGAGTCTTCTCGGCCTGACCAAGAAGTTTCAGATGCTGCACAAGGACAGCGGAACCGCTTACCAGCGGCTTGAGGTAAGGGACTAACGCATGACGAATTCCCCCGATGAACGCGGCCTGGAACTGCGAGAGCTCTTCTTTGAGACTTCGCAGGAACTGCTGCAGGCGCTGAACGATGAAGCGCTGAAGCTGGAGAAAAAACCCGGCGACGAGGAAATCGTGCGCGCCATCCGGCGCACGGTGCATACCTTGAAGGGCGATTCCGCGGCCTGCGGCCTGCGCGAACTAAGCGAACTGTCACACCAGTTCGAAGACGCGTTGTCTTTGGATGGGTCCGCCACTCAGGCTGCCGTGGCAGAGATCGCTTTTGCGGCTGCGGATCTCTTTGCCGAGATGATTGGCGCTTACCGCAAGGGCAGCAAGCTGCCTTCCACCAAGACTCTCAGCAAGAAGATTCATGAACTGACTGCTGCTCCTGCCGCCGGGAAGACCCGACGTACCCGGAATACCGCAGCTAAGGCGACGTCCGCCAAATCCGTCACGGCGCGCGGGTCCGCCAAGTCGGCGGCGCATTGGAATGAGTACGAAAAGCTCGCCATGACCAAAGCGCAGGCGAGCGGCCTGGCGGTGCATCATGTCGTCGTCAAGATTGACCCGCACTGCGCCATGCCCATCGCGGGCCGCCAGCTGATTCACAACGCCTTGGTCGGCGTGGGTCAGGTCATTGCAGTCCACCCGGATGCCAAGTCTCCGGCTGCGTCCAAGCACGTGGAGTTCGTGCTCGCCAGTTCGCAGACCGTTGAACAGATTGCGGCCAAGGGACGTATTCCAACCATCTCGGAAGAAGTGACGATCGAGTTGATGCTGGAGCCGAGCCCGGTTCCCGAAACCGGTCTCGTCACAGCCGCGCCTGCGATTGTCGAAGAGGCGAGTCTTCTTGCGGCCGAGGCTAACGGGCCCGAAGCTCCCGCAGCCACAGGAGTTGCAACGGTAATCGCCGCACAAGAAAACCTGCTGCGGGTTGATGCCGGCCGCATCGACAACGTGTTGAACCTGGTCGGCGAACTCATTATCGGCAAGTCGATGCTGCAGCAGGCGCTGAGCGAGTTCTCCAAGCGCTATCCGAAGGAACTCTTACGCGGCAAGTTTGCCGACGCCATGGCCTTCCAGGCGCGGGTTCTCAACGATCTGCAGCGCTCGGTCATGAAGATCCGCATGGTACCGGTCGACCAATTGTTCCGCCGATTTCCGCGCATGGTGCGTGATGTGGCGCGGCAATGCGGGCGCGAGGTCGAACTCGACATCAGCGGACAGGATACCGATCTCGACAAGGGAATACTCGACGCCATCGCAGAACCCCTCACTCATCTTGTGCGCAACGCCGTGAGTCACGGCGTTGAGCCTGCCGAAGAGCGGCGCAAGTTGGGGAAGAAGGCACAAGGGACGATTCGCCTGAACGCCTATCACCACGGCAACCAAGTGGTAGTGGAAGTCACTGACGACGGCCGCGGCATCGATGCGCAGAAGATTCGCGCCAAGGCGATCGAGTTGGGGCTGACCACGCCGAATGAAGCAGCGCGTCTGACCGAAGCAGAAACTCTCGACTTCATCTTCCGCCCGGGCTTCTCGACGGCGGAACAGGTCACCGAGGTCTCCGGGCGCGGCGTCGGCATGGATGTGGTGCAAAGTGTTCTGCACCGCTTGAAAGCGTCCATCAGCGTCGAAACGCGGCCCGGGCAAGGCACCACGTTCCGCCTGAAACTGCCGCTCACGTTGGCCATCATCAAGGCTCTGCTGTTCTGGGTGGAGCAACGGTTGTACGCCATTCCGCTGAATGCGGTGGTGGAGATTGCGCGCACCTTTGAAACCGAAGTTCATCAGGTCGATAACTACGAAGTTCTGCAGTTGCGCAACCAGGTCCTGCCGCTGCTGCGGCTGGGACGTCCGGCGACAGAAGATCGAAAATCCAAGCTCTTTGTGCTCGTCATTACTGTAGGAGAGAGGAAGTACGGCTTGATTGTCGATGCGCTGGAAGGCGAAGAGGAACTGGTCATCAAGGCCCTGGATGACAGCACATTCCACACCGATCTGGTTTCGGGCGCCTCGATATTGGGCGACGGGCGCGTAGTGCTCATCCTTAACTTGCCGGCGGTGGTGGAACATGTGGCCCGCTCGCGGCCGCAGGAAACCGGACATTCGAACTCGGGATTATTGTTGACCCACACCGACCGGGTGCGGCTGGCGTTGACTCCGGCCGTGGGAGGCCAGGCATGAGCAAGAAGACGGTGCGCGTGCTGGTGGTCGACGACTCGGCGTTGATGCGCAAGCTGATTCCGCAGATGCTGGCGGTGGATGAGTCCATCGACGTGGTGGGCACGGCCATGGACGGCAACTTCTGCCTGAAGAAGATCGAAGAGTTGAAGCCGAACGTCGTGACCCTTGACCTCGAAATGCCGGGGATGAACGGCATCGACACTCTGAAAGAGATCATGCGGCGGCAACCGGTGCCGGTGATCGTGTTCAGTTCGCACAGCATCGATGGCGCCTCGGTCACCATGAAGGCGCTCGGGCTGGGGGCATTCGACTTCGTGACCAAGCCGAGGGATGCCAAGGCGCACATGGCGGAGACCGCGCGCGAGCTGATCGCCAAGGTCAAAGCCGCGGCCGAGTGCAAGCTGAAGCCACGCATGTTGCCGGGAGTTCCGCCGAAGCCGGAGAAGGCGCCGGTTTCGTCGGCTTCGCCCAACAAAGTAGTCGCCATTGGAGTCTCGACTGGGGGTCCGCAGGCAATGGAGTATGTGCTGTCGCAGTTGCCGGGAGACTTTCCGGGGGCGATCACGGTGGTGCAGCATATGCCGGATGGATTCACCGACATGTTCGCGCGGCGGCTGGATGAACTTTGTCCGTTGCGCGTGAAGGAAGCTCAGTCGGGAGATGTGCTGCAACCGGGACGGGTGCTGATCTGCCCGGGAAATCGCCACATGAAAGTGAAGCGGCTGCCGCTGGGAGACATTGTGGTGCTGAGCGATGAAGCGCGGGTCAACGGGCATCGTCCGAGCGCCGACGTGCTGTTGCGCAGCGCCGCCGAGGAATTCAAGGGGCAAGCGGTGGGCGTCTTGATGACCGGTATGGGCGACGACGGCGCGGAAGGTTTGGGAGCGATCAAGAAAGAGGGCGGCATGACCATTGCGCAGAGCGAAGAGTCCTGCGTGGTGTATGGCATGCCGAAAGCGGCGATCGAACGAGGCTATGCGATCCGGGTAGTTGGGCTGGATGTGATGGCATCGACGCTGCAGGCGATTTGCGGAAGAAGTAGCGGATCGGATTTGGGGTCCGCCGGGCGCGCGGTGCGCGCCGGAAACTAAGATCGGGCGCTGCTTACCACCCGTGACCAGAGTGATCTGGTGCGGGCCAGCGGCGCATGATACCAGTAGACAGGGGGAGGTCTGTATGGAGCAGTTTGCACCCGTGAAACGCAGCAAGGACGGGCAATCGGTCCGGTACCTGATTGTGGACGACTCAGTGTTTGCCCGTAAGAATCTGGCCCGCATGATTGAGACGTTCGGCGGGCAGGTGGCGGCCGAAGCCGGGGACGGCTTGACTGCCATCAGCGAGTTTGACCGCACGCATCCTGACATCGTGCTCATGGACATCACCATGCCGCAGATGGAAGGGATCGAGGCGGCCGAACGAATCGTGCAGGCGCATCCGGAAGCGCGCATCGTGATGGTCTCGTCGGTGGGGTACCAGGAGAACATCGTGGCGGCGCTGCAACGGGGAGCTCGGCACTTCGTGCAGAAGCCGGTGAAGCCGGAAGTTCTGTATGAAGTCATCAAGTACGTTTTGGGTGAGGACGGCTCCGTGGCGGCCGCAGCCGGAGCGGGAGTCTAAGTCGATGAAGATGGAACTGATCCAGCCTTTCATCAACGCGGCGGATGCCGTGTTGTCGCAAGGTTTGCAGGGCTCGACCAAGGTGGGCAACCTCACCATGGAAGAAGACGCCTACCGGCGCAAAGGCGTGGCCGGCATGATCGCGCTTACAGGCGACATTGAGGGGCGGATCATACTTGACCTTGAGCCTCAGACTGCGGTCAAAGTGGCGAGCCATTATGCGGGTGCGGAGCTGCCTGAGTCGGATACGCTGATCAAGGAAACCATCTTCGAACTGGCCAACCAGGTTGTGGGCAATGCCATTTCCGCGCTCAACGACCAGGGGTTTCATTTCCGCGTACATCCGCCACTGCTGCTGACGGCGCAGGAGGGCGACAAGACTAGTGAAGACACCGAAGCACTGATGATCAGCTTCGAGACCTCCCTCGGTTACGTCTTCATGAACGTCGCGCTGCGCTATAACAAACGCCGGATGGCCGATCATGCGGCTGTGGGCGCCTGAGCGGGATAGCAGAGCTTCGCTTTGATCTTCGCTTTGATTTTGCCTGTGATCAACGATCAAGGGTGAACCTCGGGTTGAACTCGATGTTTCCGGCTTGATTTGGTTGGGTATACCCCCTCCCTGTTTTTTTTCGCGCGATTCCGTCAAAATCTTGATTCTGAAGTACTTATATTCTACAGACCGCTGTTTTTGGCCGCAAAATCTTACAAACAAAGGACTTATTGGTAAAGTATTCTGGAATAAGCAGTTAGCGGTCCCTATTGGGCTATCGACTCCTCGAGTTTCTTGGACGGTCTCCGTTAAGTTATTGATTCTTAGGAGCTTACGGGAACGGCACTTTTTATCATGCCGGCAAAATCTTGTGGACAAAGGACTTATGGGTAAAATATTGCAGGATATGGAGTTCGTGTTAGTTTCGTTATCCTCGGCCTTCTGAACCGCCTTTGCGAAAGCTAGTGGATTGGTTTCCATCAGTTGATTTGAGCCGTGCAGTTTGCGGCCGCCAAGCGTGGCGGATTTGGCAAACAATCTGAACAGGCTCACCGGCATTTCCTCCGAACCAAAAAACTGTGACATTTACGCTTTCCTTATGAAGAGGCTGATACGCTCGCCGTGGCAGTGCCCTTTGTACTTACCCTCCCCTGCCAAGGGCCCCGGAACCGAAGAGAGCCGGGGCCCTTCATCTACCTGCGGCATCCAGTCCTCCTATCTCGTTTGGGCACGCTTCCATTGTGAGCTGTCTACAGGCTGGGTCAAGGTTGTTCGTCACAAAGCGGAACTTTTTTATTGTGGAGGGATGTGGAAAACGGGGAGCGGCCTTTGTCGATAATGATGGGCGTCGTTGCGGAGGGCTTGCGAATGGGCGGCAAACCCCTACGGATTCGGGACCCAACCCTACTACCGGACAAAAGCACTTCGGCCTTCTAGCTCCTACTATGCTCTAGGCTATTGCCGCCTGATACTACTATTTAAGATTTCTGTTGTGATTTTCAACAACTAAGACGGTTCTTTACATTTTGCGAAACCAAATCGGGAAAAGGGGGCTACCAGTCTGCGGAAAAACTTCGATTTCGACGCTGCCTGGTGCAAAGAAGATTCGATTATCCAGCTCATCCGTGGTGGCCTGCTAACGCCGCGTCCTCTGAGGCATAATCGAACTGCGCCGGGAACACGTCCGCCGGCGGGTTTTCCCGTTCCCAGCAGATCGTCCTCCGGATTGCCTCCTCAATCGCCACCGGTTCCTGGTATCCCAGTTCCTGGCGGATGCGCGCCGAACTCGCTGTCCAATGCTGAGAGGCGTTGCCAGGCTTTTGCAAATGCGCCGGCGTGTGCTCAACGGGGAGGACGGCAAAGTCTCCATCCCACAGCATCGCCGCTCCGATCTTTCGTGCCCAGTCCATTTCGCTGAACGATGGCTCCTCGCACACGTTGTAGATACGTCGCGCTGCACGTTCATCTGTCGCAGCCAGCGCAATGGCCGCGGCAATGTTTTCGACGTAGCCCCGCGGCGAACGCCAGGCAGCCAGGGTTTCGGGAAAAATGATATGGCGCCGTCTGTCGGCGATGCGCTTCACCACGGGAAAAAACCGATGCAGCGGATCGCCGGGTCCATACGCCATGGGCAGCCGGAGCACCGTGCCGGGAAGTTCGCGGTCGTTCATCACCACGCTTTCAGCCGGGATCTTGTCGTAATCGTCCGTGACCCAAGAGAAGACCTTGCGCATGAACTGGATGCTCTCTGGTGGATAGGGATGCAGATTGCGCCGCAGCTCCGACTCCTCCGTAAGGGGAACATCCTGCAGAGGCCCACTCTCTGTGCCGTGCGAAATGCCCACCGCGCGGTACACGTCGATGCTGCTTAGCATGACCACGCGTCGCGTCAAACCACGAAAGATCTTCATCAACCTTTCGGCCTGCGGAGCCGAACTGATGACCAGGTCAATTACGACATCGGGCGCAAAGTGCTTCAGTTCCCGAGCGCTGGCGTTGAGTTGGTTACGGTCGCCCCGAATCTCGTCAACGCCAGCGGGCGCGGCCGTCGTGCCACGGTGAAAGACCGCGACTGCGTGCCCTTGCTGCTTTAGTGCGGCGACGACGAACCGCCCGATGAAGCCATTGCCGCCAATTAAAAGGATACGCATAGGACGATCAAATCATCACAAGAAAACACGTCTGGAACTAGCCAATTCTCCTGTTTCCACAACCCTAAGTTAATTAGGAGAAGACCTGTGAACCGATGCTGGTGGCCAGCTAAGGAACTTGCAGAATTGCGTAGGCGCGCTCGTCGTCGGCGATGTCGGAGTAGAGCTTCTTGAGATCCTCTATCTTCTCGATCGGGATCCGAACCTCTTTCCGCTCGTAGGTTCGGCTGTAGTGGAGTTCGTGACCAGAGATCTTGGTATCGCTCTTGTAGTCTGCGAATGGGAAGCTGTAAGTGGCGTCCTTGGGCGCTTCATCGATTGAATACTCCGCGGGCAAGGAAATCTCCACGACATCCCTCTCCGATGCGGCATAGGGAAACACTAACGGCTGCTGGCGCGGTTTGCCTTCCAAGATGCTGCTTCCCTTATGGCCCAACACACATGGCCGGAATAGAAAAAGATTTCCGGTGTGCTGCGCGTAAGCAGGCACGGTCACGTCATAACTGACCGTCATCGCAGCTTCAGAGTCGTGGAGACCTCCCACGTGTGCGCCGGTGAGCACGGCCCCGTCGATCATTTCGGTCAGCATGCTCTGGAGAATCGTTTGGCGCTGCTTGGCCGGCAAATTCAGCAGGTTGTCGCGCAGGGTGGTGGCGAACGGTCCGAATCTGATTTCTTCAATCGTGCCCTTCAAGACTCCAGTTGTATCCAGGCTCAATTTGGCGGTCCGATGAATTCGATTGGCTAAGGGGGGCAATAACGGAGTGCTCACGAGTTCGCCCTCGCCGTCGGTCACCAGCAATCCTTGACTTGCCTGGAGACTCGGCGGCAGGTAACCCAGGGGTGTGGAATCATCGGTCGGATCGAACAAGAGGAGACGGCCGAGCTTTTCATGGCGGAGGATTGGCATCGTTGAGGTTGTGTCGGCAGGATCGGGTAAGAGGATCGCGAGTATCACGTGATTAAACGCGAGCATGCTGGGAAAATCTGGCGACAGGTAATCACGATTGTTATTGATGAGCACGTAGTACGAGTCGATTCCCACTTCGTGTAACAGAGCGCTCAGAAGTGTTGCCTTATCTTTGCAATCCCCGTAACCGCTCGCGAACACTTCCGGAGCGGCATGGGGCTGGTATCCACCGATGCCAATCTCAATGGCAACGTATCGCACGTTGTGCTGGACATAGGACGCGAGCCGCTGAATCGTCTCCATTGGGTTTGCGCCTCCGGCCGAGATTTCGCGAGCTTTGGCGCGCATCGCCGGAGTAAGCTCACGGCGGCCGTTGGCGGTCTGTGCATACCAGCGACCGAGTTGCGCCCAGGAACCGTTGTTCGGACTTGAAGAATCGGAGGCCTTGGGCGAGAAAGAGACTCCGAAGTGGCCAGCCACCGCCCTCCAGTTCGGCATCTCGGGCTCGGAGCGCACAGCCTCAATGTCGCTGAGCTCCCATGTCCAGCGGTTGTCTCCTGTCTGCTGGGGGATGACCGGCTGGTGATTCCGCCAGGAGGCCGCGTAGGTCCAAGACGGTGGCAACTCGAGAACAAAACGCGCATGGCGCACCGGGATCTCGTCCTGGAATGGCCATTGTGCCTGCAATACGAATGGCCGCTCCAGTTGCTGATACTCATATCCGACAACGTTTCCCGGCTGAGCGGCAGGAATCTGCAGCACTTGATAGCGGGTGTCGGAATACAATTCTTCAGAGTACCCTGCAGTCGCCGCATCGCCCTTCTTGACCTCGTACTCCTCGCCCGACGCAGTGAGAGCCCAGCCTTTTAATGACGTGATCTCGGTTTGGCTATCGAAATAGACATACAGCATGCCCTTGCTGCGTCCTGAGGGTCGGAGAACTTTGAACGCCTTACGGTAGGTAGAGCGGACTCGGCCGTCGGGTGAAACCGTGACCAGCCTTTCTTGCAGCAGGACGACGGCGTCGGTATCTTCCGGATATTTGGTCAGCGGCGCTTTTGCTGCCTCTCTTAGCCAATCAGGGGTTCCGGCCAATGCGTTAACGCTCAAGAGAACGATCGCGAGAGTCATGCCCAGCCGAAGAGCTCTATTGAGCATGTTGCGCATCCTCCTTCAGCAGAACTACCTTTTGAGCATCGCTCTGCCGCAGCTTCTGGAAATAGGCCCGCAGCGAGTGGTACGACTGGATTGGGAAGAAGTACCCCGTCATCTGGGTTTGACGCTCCAACCGGACGATGCCCGCATCGCTGCTGCGCTGAGCGTGAAAATTTGCAAAGTCGCTTGTGCTACTCGATTCCGCGGGCAACGCCTCGAGTTTGTAGCCGGTTGGCAGAGAGATCTGAATCTTGTCCGCGGTACGATATCCGTGACTGAAGTACACCGGTTGGGTTCGGTAGACTTGAGGGAAAGGATTCTTGCTATTCGTTTGAAAAACAGAAAGGGGGAACAACATCCGCCTGGAGGTGAACGAAGCAAAGTGAGGCGCGTGCAAATGACACTTGACTCGCAAGGGTTGTTCGGAAGCCTGCCATCCGATTACTTCGTCGATGTCGATAGTGGCACCTGCCGGAGCCAGGTCGCGCACTTCATCCTCCATCAACTTCCGACGGCCTTCGTCGTCCTCGTCGGAACCTAACAAACGCCAGTCGAGTGCCTCCTGTCCCGTAAAAAGGATCTCCAAAGTCCCCTCGAGACTTCCGTCGGATTGCAGCTTCAAGTCAGCGGTGCGCTCCGTCGCACCGAGTTCGTCCGTGAGTGGCTTGACGAAGAGGATGTTCCCATCCATCTTGTCCCATCGGATTCCGTGGGTATCCGACTCAAACCAGGGCACGAGACCGTAGGGGCAATAGCGGGTAGCGGGATCGAGATAAATGTCCTGTCCGTTGATTCGCACTAACACCATAATGGCATTGAGTTGCGAGGCATCTGGCACCTGCGATTCGAAAGTAGCGGAGCTTCGGTCGACGAGTTGAACGATGGACGCGTCAAATCCCGCGGAGCGCGCCAGAGCGGTGAAAAGATAGTTGATCTCGTTGCGGTAGGCGTAATTGTGCCGGAATATGTCTTCTGCGCTTTTGTTCTCGGCAAGATGCTCGCGTTTCGATTCCTTCTCGGTCTTCTCAGGTTCATAGCTGAGGTAACGAACTTTCTGGGCGTGTGAGTAGAGTTTCCGCAGCCTCATCTCCGGTGGATCGGTCACAGGGGCGATCTCATTCGCGGCTCGCTCCAGGAAGTGGGTTGGCTCAATCAGCTTTGCGTTGAGATTGGCTTCCGCCTTGCTGATATTGCTCCAGTAGCTGTAGATCAAGCCGATGCGATAGTAAAAGTGAACGCGGCTGGTCAAGGTCGATCGCGGCGGCATTCGATCCTCCTCTTCGATGGCCGCGACCTGGTTGACTTCCATGCGCATAGTTCCGTCAGGCTGCGTCGAGGGGTAATTGTCCGGCAACCGGACTTTGGCGTATTCGAGCATCCCGTTTTTTACTGGACGAATTACGAACGTAGCGTGTCGGGTGAACAAGTTTTGCTGAATCGTCCAGGTGGTGGTGGGATAAGTAAATCCCTCGCTAATGGCGTAGTTGGCGGGATTGCGGATATAGTCGGGCAGCCGGTCTTTCCAATGCACTTCGTAGGAGTATTCAATGATCGATCCAACCTGCACGCCGGGAAGGGTAAAAGCTTTCGCGTTATACGCAAATCTCTTGTACTTGACTACGACCTTGTCGAATACAACTCCTGCAAAGGGAATTACGGTGCCATCCGGTTGCACGGTGCGGCCCCGTATGTTTTCGACAGATGTGTTCTTCACAACGTAGGGGATCTCAATGTCGGCGTAAGATCTCCCCGCTTCCGTAAACACCTTGATGCGGAAGAACTCGGTCTGTAGACGCTTCTCGTCGTCGGTAAAGACCTGCCGGTCCAGAATCATTGCGGCCGAGCCAGGGTCGGCAGGGTTCTCGGTGAGCGCTAGATCTTCTTTGGAGACGGCAGGCCAGGCGTCTGCGGCCTGCCCGAGGAGATCGGGGGCGAAGGCGAGCAAGCACACGCAGAAGAAGAGAGACTGCGCCAAACCCATGAGATGTCGCATAGACGACCCCTTGAGCATGTCGTAAGTCAGAGGCAGCAATGACGCCAGTGGGTCAGCCACTTGTTTCCCCAACTTCAGAACGTAAGGGACTGGGACGCGAGCTGACCGCATCCTGAATGTCGGCGCAATTGTACCTGCAAATAAGAGGAGAGCAATCAAAATCAATGCGGAGTCAAGGTCATTTCCCCCGCGGGGAAACAGGCCTGTGCTCATGGATGAGGCGGAGGGATTTTCGCGCTGGCGCAAATGGATTTGAAATCGGTGTAAGAGCCCCAGTCGAAGGTTATGGATGCGTGCTCGAGTCTGAGGCCGGAGCGAAGGCTGGAGCTGTATGCGCCGTGATCATCCATAACCAGTTGCTGGCTTTGCCAGTGGCCAAAGAGATCGAAATAGCCACGCTGATGGCCGAGATCGATGGCGTTCCATTCATTCAGGCGAAATCCGATCTGGCTTCCTTCGGTGGTGCTCCAGCCGTTATAGATTGTGCCGGATAGCTTCAGGCGTTCCATCGAGCCTGGGGCCGTACACAACCAGCCGTTACCTTGCACGCCGCCGGTGGGACGCAAGCCAGCGGAGTGAAGCCGCGAGAAATGGGAGGAGGGGTAGAAGGTAATGTAGAGGGGATAGGTTCCGTTTTTCGTGACCAGCTTGCCGTATCCGGACCAGGTCAAGAACGGAGTCCAGCGGCCGCCGATGTGAAACGACCACGGGCTGGTGATGGCGGCCACCGCATAGACGACGGCTACGCCAAATAACAATGCTGCGAAAACTCTGGTCAGACATCCAAAGCGGCGAGCCGTCGACATGCGCGGCAGTATATCCCGGTTTGAACTTTGTGCGAGGGTATTGGTAGAGGTTACTTTCTGGCAGCATTTACAAAGAGTTGACAACTGCACGAGTTAGGGGATGTTAGACGAATGATATGCGGAATCTAGAATCGGCCACGGTGGAATCGGTGTCGGACATTGGTATCAGGCCGGCCGAGTTATCGGATTGCGACCAACTGGTGCGTATGCGCGAGGCGCTCTGGCCCAAGACTTCCGCCGAGGAGCATGCGCGAGAAGTTATAAAGATTCTCGAAGGCGAGGCTGTTGTAACGCTGCCGCTGATCATTCTGGTCGCGGAGGCGAGCGATCAAATCCTGGCTGGTTTCCTGGAAGTTGATTTGCGTTCCCACGCGGACGGTTGCGATCCATCGCGGCCGGTCGGCTATGTCGAGGGTTGGTACGTTGCTCAGAATTATCGGCACAAGGGCATAGGCAGGAAACTTCTGGCCGCGGCAGAAGATTGGGCACGCAGCCAGGGGTGCGTGGAGATCGCTTCGGATACGTGGGTCGATAACGAGGTGTCGCAACGGGTGCATGAGGCGCTGGGGTACGAAGTCGTGGACACCTGCGTGCACTACCGTAAGACGTTGTGATGTGGAGAGGGGGTCGCGGCCCCAACTTGCGCGCGTGCAATTCAGCTTACGCAGAGCGAGTAACCCCGCATACGCGCGGCATGCTTTCGAAATTATCTCGGATCGCTTGCGGAGTCGCTATCGGGCCGAGGTTGCCGGTGTTCCCTTTTCTGGCTGGGCGCCTGGGTTCATGAATCTGTCATCATCGATGGGGACGTTTTGCTGAATCGCGTCAAGGTGAATCGTTGAGCGACTTCCGACGCGGGCAATCGTGCGCGTGAAGGGAATTTGCACGCCGTCAACCGCGCGATAGTCGCCATAATCGATTTGTGTGGGATCGAGACCGAGGGGAGAGTCAGCATAACGCACGAGCCGCATTAGAAGGCCAGACTGAACGTCGAAGAAAAACTTCCAAGAGGGCTGGCCTTCGCGGGTGCCCACGACCACATAGGCTTCACGACCTTCGACTGCTTCGGGATATTCCAACCGCAATTCGGGAAACATTTCTTTGATGTGCAGGGGTAATTGCAGGTCGGCATCAGCGCGCGCTGCGTCAAGATCGGGGCCAGCGAGATCGCGCGTCGGGTGGTTTGGCACTTTGATCCAACCCGAGTTGCCGTTCAGGACTGTAGCGCTGTCTCCCGACGGCGTGTGCTGAAGAAACAATTCTTTGTCGGGAGCCTTGTCGAAGAACTCCACGGGAAAAGATTTTCCGTCGACCTGAATTCTGCCGGTTCCTACTCGAGTTGTGACGTTCTCGAGAGCAGCAGGCCCTCCCTCTGCGCGAACATAGTTGTCGATGATCTGATCGGGAGTGGGTTGATTGGGCGGTGAAGCGACAGCATCTGTTTTTCCCGGTGAGTTTTCGCTCGCAACCGCCGGAACATCGATCGGTCGTGGGGCTCCACGGTGACAGGAATAGCAAGTTACTTCACGGGTTCCGTCGAAATGGTTCTGATTGATGGCGAACATCATGCGCATCATGCTGCGAGCGGTCTGTTTCGGTTTCTTAGAGTCGTCGTCGAAATGATCTGGGACGTGGCAAAACGTGCACTGCACGCCCAGGGATGATGCGATAAAGCGCATGCTGGGGATCAGCTCTTCAGAGGGGATGCTATTCAGCACTTTGAGGTTTTTGAAAACCTCCTCCGCTATTTTCGGCGAAGTCGAGGTAGAAGCCGATTGGGGCTGAGCGGGTGAGTGCTGCTCTTGAGTGGAGCGAACCTTTTCAGCGAGATCATTGGCCTTGGCTGGATTTCCCTGTTGCCGGTAAAGATCGATCAAGGCGGTGGTTGCCGGCAAGTGCAAAGGATCGAGGGCAACGGCGCGCTCCAGGTGCGCAATCGTGCCATCGATATCTCCAGCCTGCTGGTGGGCGGCGGCGACATTGGTCTCTGCCACGGCAGAGTTCGGGCGCAGCAACAGGGCACGTTCAAAGGCGAATTCGGCTTCAGAAGGCTGCTTGCCAATCAGCAAGGCTGTTCCCATGGAGGTGAATACTTCGGGATCCGTGGAAAATTCCTGCTGCACTTCAGTCAGCAGACGATATCCCTGAACCAACGAAGTTGCCGAGCGACGCTGCAGGCCTGCACTGATGTATGAAATGCCAAGGCTACGCTTCTGTAGATCAGGAGCGGGTTCGCGCCATGGGGCTATCTCTCCGCCGGGAGGCCCGCCGGGCGGAGATTGTTGCGGACGCCGCTGAATGCGGTGATCGGTGAAGGCCGAATGTCCGCCATCCTGAGCGTCTCGCCGTGGCATGTGACATCCGATGCAGTTGCTGTCCGTGCCGGGATGTGCGGCGGGGAAAGTTGCCGTGTGGCAGGTCAGGCATCGGGAACGGTAGTAGTCGACGGGTTGCGTTGGCGGGGAGTGTGGGTCGTGGCAAGTCCCGCACCACAGACGGCCCTGGCTGTTCCGGGCGCAAGCGCTTAATGCCAACTGCTCGACATGGCTGATGACTTTGAAGGCTCCTGGGGGTGCGTTCGGGGGCAGGACGTCGTGATACGTCGTGAAGGTGCTTTCCAGTCTTTGTCCGGGCTGAAAGTCGCGGAATTCCCGCCCGGGATTGAGCACGCGAGTGACGCCCATTAGGTGGCACTGCTCGCAAATGCTGTCGCGGGCTCCAGGCTCAAGTTTTGCCGGATTGACGATCGTGCCGGCCTTCGGGTCGGCAAGGTGCTTTTCGCTAGGACCGTGGCATCGCTCGCAACTGATGGCTTCGTCCGGGAAAACAGGATCGCGATACTGATTGTCGGTACCGGAAACATGAAGTGCGGAGCCGGCGTGACAAAAGACGCAACCTTCGGCAACTGGACGGGTGAAATCCGGATCCTGTGTCTTCTCGTATCCGGGAGCCAGATCGTAGGAATTGCGGCTCTTATAGAAGGCGATAGGAGATTGGAAGAGGTGCCCGGCGATGTCCACTAAATAACCACTGGCGTGGTTGCCAGAGCCGATTACGTAGTCGATTTGGAAGTTGCTGACTACTCCCCCAGTCTCCAAGCGCTGCCAAGAGCCGGTCGGCAAGGAGTCGGCGGTGATCTTTCCGTTTGGGATCGCGACGGTGCCGGCTGGTTCCTGGCTGGCTCGGCGGAGAGAGTGGGCCATCGCGGAGCGAGCGAATCCTTCGACCTCAGCAGAATGGCAGACCTTGCAGCGACTGGCACCCTCAGGCTCCTTAGCCATGGGTGCCAGCTTCGTCTGGGTCTCCGAGCGAGCGGCGCTGCTGGTTGGCGTCTGCGCGAGTCCGGGATACGTGAGGCCGACCAGCAGAACGAAGGTCGCCAAGTATCGGATTTTTCGTTCCCCCATAAATCTCTGGTCAATCAGACAAACGTCGGACTTGAGCAAATACGCTTTCGCGAGACGCCCCCGGTGTAGCCTACTTTATCCAAATCAATCGTTGCTGAACACACCCGGCGAGAGAAAAAACGAGCTTTTGCTGTTGGGATTTGGGTTTTCTGGTAAGCTCCTGCGGATGCGTGGGCGTTAAGCAAGTTCCGCGACCTGCGCCACGCATGGCATGACGGGCCCCAGCAGTATTGCGGAATTTCTCGCAGCACCATCTCGAACCTGAGCGCGGTTCGATTGTGTGGTGCCAAGAGGTGACTATGCGCAGGTTTCTCCGTCGTCGCGTGCGCAGAGCGCGTGCCATATCTTTGCTTCCCTTCCTCCCGCTCTTGTTCTTCCTCCTGAGCGCCGCCGGTTCCGCGCAGACGGTACGCCGAGGGCCGTCGGCGAGGGCACATCGGGTTCATCAGCCTGATCTTTCCGATAGCGGGAGCGTCGACGTGTCACCGGGAGATTGGTCGCAGCTGGGCAGGTTGCAGCGGTATAAGCCCGAGCCCTTCTGCTGTAGCGATTTTGGCGGCGCGGTTGCGATTTCGGGGGACACGGTCGTCGCCGGAGACACGGAATTCCCACTCAGTCCAGGCGCTTTCGTTTTTGCGAAGCCGCACAGTGGCTGGAAAAACATGCTTTTCACCGCGAAGCTCAACGCTCCGTTAGGCGGACCCTATTTTTTAACCTCATGCGTTGCAATTGACGGCGACACGATCGTGGCAGGCACGGGCGAGAGCGTCGCGTATGTATACGTGAAGCCGGAGGGCGGTTGGTCTGACATGTATCCCACGGCGATTCTTAGTATCGGGGACTTGGAAAATGGATTCGAGTGTTCGGTGGCGATCAGTGGGAACACAATCATCGTGGGGGATACGGTCAACAACCAGTACTCCGGAGCGGTCAACGTATTTGTGAAACCGGCGACTGGCTGGCACGATATGACACCCACTGCAACCCTGACCGCTTCTGATGGACAGCCTTACGATGACTTTGGCATGGCAGTTTCGATCAGCGGCAAGACCGTTGCTGTGGGGGCAACGCAATATGCCGCGGCTGGCAAGGCCTATGTATTCGTTGAGCCACCGGCCGGTTGGACGAGCATGACACAGACTGCTGAACTTCGGGCTAGTGACGCAGCGCAGGGTTCCGAATTTGGATTTTCGATCTCAACCTCCGGTGAAAGAGTGCTGGTCGGATCGCGGGGCCTCTCTGACCTCGTCGCGGCATACATGTTCGTCAAGCCTGAAGGCGGTTGGAGAGATATGACGGAAACCGCCACGCTTACACCGGCTGACCGCCTCTCCTTTAGTGGATATGGGGTTTCGGTCGTCGTGAGTGGCAAGACGGCGGCGGTGGGAGCGCCGTATCGGTCAAGACGGTCGTTCGGCGAGGCCGGCGGAGCTTACGTATTCACAGAGCCGAGCGGCGGGTGGCGGGATATGACAAGCAGCACGGTACTGACCGGGTCCGATGCGCGCTACGAAGCCGACTTCGGCACCGCCCTCGCCATGACCGGGAATCTGGTGGTGGTGGGAGCGCCGGGATCTCCTGCAACGTTTGTCTTTGGCCATCCTTAGTTTGTCCGTTGGTCGGCTCGGGCGGCTTCGCGGCGGCGGCGAGTTAACGATAAAGAGATGGAGGAGAAGATGTTGAACTCCGACGTGAATGGCAAGCGTTCGATTCCGCGAATCAAGGGTCCAACTCCACTCCCGGAAAACCTGAACCGGCGGCTGGCCAGCTATGCGATGGCGGCGGCCGCGGCAGGGGTGGCAACGCTGGCATGCGCGGGTCCAGCGGAGGGCGAACCAGTCTGCAAGAACATTTCGATACAGCTTTCCGATACCACGACTTTCACTCTGAATCCCGGGAAACAGATCGCGGGAGCGTTCAACATCGCGCAAACTACGTTCAGCTCGTTTCCATCGAGCGGCTACTACTACTTCTGGTGGAATCGCGGCTTCTTCACTCCGAACTCGGCGGGAGCCAACGTTCTGGTCGACGACAGTGGCCTAGTTGCCGATGCGGCGACTGGAGCCTTGATCGGTCCGGCCGGGAAGTTTGGGAAAGGCCAGTCGTACGGAATGATGTTTACCTACGGCAACGGAACGTGGAGTGATCGCGCCCATGGCACTTTGAAGAAGCACCGGGGAAATCTCAACCTGCGGGACGTGAACTACATCGGCTTTGAATTCCTGCTGGCCGGGAAGATTCATTATGGGTGGGCACGCCTGCAAGTAACGTTTGTCCGTCGCCAGTACTACCAGACCAAGGCTCACATCCATATTCTCGGCTATGGATATGAGGCCGCGCCCAACACTGCGATCGCGGCGGGCAGTTGCGGGGCAGACTCGGCGGAGAACACGATCAATGAACCCAGTCACGCGAACAGAGACTCTACTGTCGGGGAGACGGGGACGAGTTCCGTCGCGCCTAAGAAAGCTACGCTAGGGATGTTGGCGGGTGGGAGTGCAGGGCTTCCGTTGTGGAGAAAGGATTTTAAGCAATAAGGGATCGTGATGGCGCCCGGTATTATCCAGGGCGAGGGACCGAAGCCGTGAAGACGCGTCCACTAAAGGTTCGCAATCAACTCGGGCGAGCGGCGGTCCAGATTTTTGCCGCCAACGAACGAATCAATCAGATTCTGATCGAACAACTTGACCCTGACGCCTGGAGAGCGAAACCGCCGGGGAAGGCGCGCAACATTGCGGCGATCTTCACGCATATGCACAATGTGCGCTGTAAATGGGTGAGGCTGACGGCTCCGCATTTGAAGGTTCCGCGACAACTGAACCGTGCGAACTGCACGCCGCAGCAGGCCCGGGCGGGATTGGCAGAGAGCGGCGCGCGCTGCGGGGAGATGCTTGCGGAGGCGCTGGGCGATGGAGGGCGAATCGAAAAGTTTCTCAGAGACGGCTGGGCGAAGGCGTGGCCGGTTGGTCCGGAAATGCTGTGCTACATGCTTTGTCACGAGGCGCACCATCGTGGACAGGTGTGCATGCTGGCGCATCAGATGGGATTTCCGTTGCCGAAAGAGTTCGGGTACGGGATGTGGAATTGGGAGAAAATGTGGAGAGAGTCTGGGGCGCGGATGGGGCTCGGCGGCGAGTCTTAGGAAATCATGATGTTGTTTTGTTTCGTCCGGACTCGCAAATGAAGAAAAGAGAGCGCCTATCACAATTGACAGGTTTCTGTTCTGGTTAACAAGGTAGGCTGACTCCTGAGCAGCGCTCGGGGGAGAAGCTGTTCAACTAACGTCCCACGACACTCGGAGTCTGGGGCGTTTTGTTTTGTATCAGCGGCGGAGGCGGCAAAGTGATGCGAACAAGCTACGCTAGCAACGGCAGTTGGTTACCGGAGGTCTCGCCGGAATCTTCGGCGGGATCGGCGAACCGGCGGAGCTCGGGATATTTCTGGACGAGGGTTGGCGGGGCCACGACTCGCTTGCCCGTTACCATTGCCTTCAACTCAAGGGCGTTGACTCCGGCCTTGCTCTCGAAGTGATTGTTGGTGATCACGTAGGTCGTCTGCGCCCTGGCAGCGACGTTTTCGATGCGTTCTTTCCAACCAACAAGTTCTTTCTCACCGTAAAGATAGTTGTAGCGGTCGTCGCGGTTGTCGGAGTCGAACCACTGATCATAGTTGCGCCCGTGGAGTCGAACGTAGGCGATCGGCGCGGTGACGTGTTCGGTGGGAGCAAGCGAACGGCCGAGGACGGGCTGATCGATATTGCAGAAAGCGACATTCTGGTGCGCGAATGAGGCGAGAGTTTCGGCGTTGTCCCAACTGGAGTCGCGCACTTCGACGACGCGGGGATACTCGATGAACTGGCGGAGGAGGCGATCGAGATATTCGCGGTTGAGCGAAGTGTTCTTGAACGACAAGGGGAATTGAATGAGGAGGGCGCCGAGGCGTCCGTCATTGGCGAGGACGTCGAGACCTTCACGGGTGCGAGCTTCGTCGTCGTCGGTGGGACGGATGGTCGCGGCGGAGGTAGGACCTACGACCGCAACGGGGGAGTGGGTGAAGGCGCGATATAGCTTGGCCGTGAACAGAAAATTAGGATTCACTGCCGCAACCCGACGGCACCAGAGCTTGGCAAGCTGGGGCTTGATCGGTCCGTAGAAAGACGTGTTGATCTCGGTGGTGTCGAAGAAGCGGGCGAGATATTCAAGAGGATGCAGCTTGCGGTGCTGCATACCGGATGGATAGAAGACACCTTCCCAGTCTTTGTAGGACCAGCCGGCGGTGCCGAAGCGAATGGTGTTCGGCTGGGGCTGAGGCAGGCGGACTTGTGCAGAGGATCCCATGAGTGGAATCGCAGACGGAGGGCAGGGCAAGATTAGCACATGGGGCGCGGAATGGGTGTTCACGAAGGAACTTGTGGGGAGATGTGAATTATGGAAGATCGTGGATATGCGAAAAATAGTGCTTTGGGCTTTGATTTTAGGGATGGCCACAGTTCCATTCAGTAATGCGGCGGCACAGGAGGAATCGGAGTCCGCCAAGGTGCGTGCGCTGGAAGTGCGATTGATGGAGTCCTACAAGGAGCGGCAGATCGATCTATTGGCGTCGCTGTTGGACGACGACTTCGTGATTACGTTTGAGGACGGGAGCATCTACGGAAAGACGGGATACATCAGCTACAGCGCGACGCCATCGGTGCGTGTAGATGTAGCGGAGATGTCGGATGTGAAGATTCGGATGCATGGCGACACCGCGATATTGACGGGGGCGTATCACGAGCGGGGGGATAACAAGGGGAAAGCTTACGACTACCGCGACCGGTTCACCGATGTGTGGATGAAGACTGGGGGAAAATGGCGGCTGGTGGCGTCGCACTATGGGGTGCCGACGAAACCGTAAGTCTGGTGCACTATTGCGCAGGAGCCTGTTGCGCGGAGAGAGTTTGATTGAGTTGACTGGCTAACTGGTCGGCCTGCTCGTTGGAGATTTCGACCTGGCCATCGAGAACAACGCTGAGGCCACCCACGCCCAGATCTCGGAATCTTGCGCTCTGGATGTTGGCTGAGTTGCGCACCGCCGGCGGAAGTGCTGTCTCGAAATCCATTCCGGCGCGCCCCGCCGACAGCACCGACTGGGCGGCCCCGTCTTGTAGATCCTCACCCAACGCCCCGGAGTGCAACACCTCGCTCAACATACCCGAAGCATCGATGCGGCCGAAAGCGGCGCTAACCGCCAAAGTGTTCGGCTTCTGTTTTTCTATCGCGGCCGCCAGCTTGATCTCGACGGTTCCTTCGCTCTCGGCCAGTTCGGTGGAAGTCGGTTGACCTGAGTTGCGAAGACACATCCAGCGTTCAAAGTGCAACCGCACGACCAGGAGGCTTGCAGGCGCCGCGGGCGTAAGGCTGGCTTGCTGGATAGCGACGCGTTGTCCGCAGGTCTCAGAGGAATCGAGTTGGGTGCGCAATAGGCTGGTGATGTTTTGTTGCAGCTCGGTCAAATCCGCTATCAACTCGAGTTTGAAGATGCGCTGGCTGCCCTGTGCCGAGATCTGCGAAAGGGATCCCGAAACCGTCACCGGGATCGCAAGATTCTGCACCCTGACGGGCGTCTTCACCTGGGGAAGGGTGAACGCCAGATCCTGCCCCGTCGCCAGAGTGATGCTCATTTCCCTTCCCAGCGCGAGTTGCTGGTTGTAAAAATCGGTGAGCGCTTTGTCGAGACTCTCGGCATGCGGAGTGATTTCGGGGGCGGCCACCTTCGCGTCAAGACTCTGATCCAGTCTCTTCTGTTCCTGGTCCAGGTCGACGTCCGCTTTGGCCAATCTCTTGACGACATCTTTCAATCCAGCCTTTTGCGCGGCCGAGAAGCCCTCCGAGAACTTCTTGTTTCCGATGCGCACGTTCTCGAGAGCGTGATCCAAGGACTCGCGCAGGCCAGAATCGGGAGCGACATTTTCCTTGCGCAACTGCTGCAGAACCGATTGCACCTCCGCTTGCGCGGTTTCGGTACTTTTGATCAGGGTTTGAAACTCCGCGACTTGCTCGCTGGTCGCCTGTAGGGCGAGAACCTGGTGAAAATCTTTCAGACTATCTTTTTCGTCGATGCCGGTTGGGCGGCTGATCCCGGCGATGCCACCTCCACCTGCCATACCGTGCCCACCGTGGCGCTGTGCATTGGCCGCGGTAGAACAAGAGAACAAGACACAACCGAGGACTAAACCGTTGATGGCGAAGAACGAAATCCCTCTTCGAAGCATGACTCAAGTCTCCGGACAAACCGACTGTAGACATTACGGCAACAGCCCAGAATGGCGGCGACCCGAGACCGCTCGTCCATCAGGCCAAATCGGCGATCTGGCCAGCGACGTTGTTTGCAGATTTGCTTATACGCTGAAAAAAAGCCACCATTTTTACAGTTCTTTGCAAATTTCTACATTCGTGTGTGGGCGATGCCAAGCAGACTGCACAAATCCCGCTCCACTACTCTAGTGACAACACAACCCAATAGACTCCGGTGGGATAGGTGTCGGTGCGGGCATAGCAGGTGCCGATGGAGAAGGTGTGCAGGTTGTGGCTGAAGAGGGCGTGGGCGGCGCTGCTGGGCAAAGTTTCGGGGTGCAGGCTGGTGTATGTGAGTACGGTGAAGCGTTCCGCGATTTTGCGGACGGGAGCGGTGCCCAGTTTGTCGGCCTGGGCCATAGAGCAAGCGGCGTCATCGGCGGTGAGAAGGTCGCGACGCTGCAATTCGGGGCGTCCGCTGCGCTGACGCTTCTCATTCACCGCGGCCGCGATGCGGTCTTTCACTTCGATGGGAGAATAGTTGGGAAGGGCATGGCCGAAATCTTGGACGATATACAAGCGGTCTCCGCTACGAACCACGCCCAGCCCGACAACGTTTTAGGCAGAGTTCAGCAAGTTCGCGCGATGCGGTGGTGAGAGCATGAGATGTTCGTGTCCGTGCTGCGCGTCGTAATCGAGGGCAACGTTCTCGCCTTCCTGGTCGAGTTGGAGATCGGTCGTGGCGGCCAGACGCGAAGGGAGAGAGGGCTCTCCGGGAAATTGATGCGAAAGCTGGCGGGCTTCGAGCATGGCGAGGGCGTGCGCGCGCGCGGCTTGGGAGAGTCCGGCGTCGAGGGTTAGAGGAGGCGCTCCGGCTTGGCGGCGCGACTGGTTGGCCAGCGCGAGAAGCTGGGCTTCGGTCTGAAGTTCGCCGTTGTCAAAGGGAATGTCGGGAGCTTTTGCAGCAGCCGTTTTCAGCGTCGGATGTTGTGCTTGAGGAGCGGATCGGGAGCCTTCGTCGGCGGAAGCCATCAACCGGGTCGCGGGGTGTACGGTCGCGGCGCCCGTACCGAGCACGAACGCCAACACTAGCCTGAGGCCTCTGTGCATCCAGTTTGCCCACGCAACCAGATCCTGGGAGGGATCGTTTTACGCTCAAGCCCCATTGCTGGCTTGAGTCGTTTCGGCGCAAACTTTGTTGCTGGTGCTAGGCTAGGGGTTGGAATTGAGGTCGAGTAGTTACCTGCGTCTATGGAACTAGGGATCAGTGGGGGCATTGGCCTGTTGTTTGGTTGCCTGCTTGCATGGCTGGCGCTGCGCTCGCGCGCGGCCACGCTGCAGGCTCGTTTGTCATTGACAGAAAAGGAATTAGCGGGCGAAAAGGCAGAACTGGGGCGGCTTTTGCAGGATCAGAGGCAACTTGTGGAGGGGCGGGCCAGGCTCGAATCGGCGCTGGAATCGGAACGAAAGACCAGCAACGAGAAGATCGAATTGCTGACGAAAACGGGGGATCGCGCTGCCGCCGACCTGCAGAATGCATTCAAGGCGCTCGCCGCGGATGCGTTGAAGAGTAACAATTCTTCGTTCTTGCAGATCGCCGAGGAGCGCCTGAAACGGTTTCAGAGCGAGGCTCGCGGAGACCTGGACGCGCGGCAGAAAGCGGTCGCCGATCTGGTTACTCCAGTGCGGGAGTCGCTGAGCAAGGTCGATGCGCAGATTCAGCAGATGGAGATCGCGAGAGGCGAGGCTTATGGCGATCTGAAGGCGCAGGTGCAATCTCTGATTAGCACGCAAAAGGACCTGCAGTCGGAGACGGGGAACCTGGTGCGGGCGTTGCGCACTCCGAATGTGCGGGGGCGGTGGGGAGAAATTCAACTGCGTCGGGTGGTAGAGATTGCGGGAATGCTTTCGTATTGCGATTTCGCTGAACAGGAAACTATCACGGGCGAGAGTGGGCGGCTGCGTCCGGACTTGGTTGTAAAGTTACCCGGCGGCAAACACGTTGTGGTGGACGCAAAAACTCCACTGCAAGCTTTTCTGGATGCTTTCGAAACCAACGATGAAGAAACGCGGCGCACTTGCCTGGCCAATCACGCGCGCCAGGTGCGCGACCACATTAATACTCTCAGCGGGAAGAAATACTGGGAGCAATTCGAGTCGACACCGGAATTCGTAGTGATGTTTCTTCCGGGCGAGACATTTTTCAGCGCGGCGCTGGAACAGGACACCGGGCTCATCGAACATGGCGTGTTGAACCGGGTGATTCCGGCATCCCCGACCACTTTGATCGCCCTGCTGAAAGCGATCAATTACGGATGGAATCAGGAAAAGCTGGCACGCAACGCTCAGGAGATCAGTGCGCTGGGCAAGGAACTACACGACCGGCTACGGAAGCTTGCGGGACACATCACCGGAGTCGGCACCAATCTGGACCGGGCGGTCGAAGCCTATAACCAGGCGGTGGGATCGCTGGAGAACCGGGTGCTAGTTTCGGCGCGCAAGTTTTCTGAGCTTGGGGCATCGGTGGCGGAAGACATTCCGGAGTTGGAGCCGATCGAGACGACAGCGCGAGCACTTTCTTTCGAGTGGGATGACGAACCGATTCTGGATGTGCCGAAGCTCGATGTGCCGAAGAAAGATGAACGCAAGGCGGGATAGGACTATTTGAAGCCGCTGAACAGGACAACGTCGGTATTGTTATAGCGAGCACGGGTAATGGCGAGTTTCTTTCCGTCCGGAGACCAGGCATAGGCTGGGAGCGAAGCGGGCTCAGAGTCGAAGTGGGTCAGTTGTACGGGCGGGCCACCGTCCAAGGGCTGCAGGTAGACGTTCTGGACGCTACCGGTAGTGTTGTGGACAAATGTGAGGGCCCGGCCACCGGGCGCCCAAGCGAGTTGAGTCCAGGTAAATGTTGGCGACAGCTGAATCTCTTTCACGATCGATCCGTCTTGTAAACTCTGAAGCACAATCTTCGACTTCGCATTCGCGCCCTGACCTTCGGTTTTTCCGTATGCGATCCATTTGCCGTCGGGTGAGATGGGTGGGCTGAACTGGGTTCCGCGAGCCAAGTCCACGGGAGTGCCACCGTCAATTGGAATTTTGAGGATGTGTGGCAAGGGATCGTTGGGTAGCGTCCCGTTGAGAACGACCCATTTGCCGTCGGGGGTGCAGTATCCCTTCTCTTCGTCTTTCCCAGACGTGAGTTGCTTCAACTCGCCAGTTGCTGTGTTCAGCCGCCAGAGATTGGGCGAGTTATTTTCAAGCACACGGGAGATCACGACGAGGTCTCCGGGGCCGCAGGCGTTGGGAGCGAAAACCAAGTCGTCGTGTTCGAGCAAGCGCGTTCGACTGCTGCCGTCGGGGCCGCTGACGTAAGCGCGGAAAGCTGAATCGCGCTGGAGGAGTTTGCCGCCCGCGGTCCAGGACATTTCGTACCCAGTCGCTTGTTCGGTGGAGATGGGCTTCAACTGCCAATTGATCTTGTCATTGAGGACAGCAGGAACGTCGGCGACGAAGATGGTCGCCTGCGCGTGCGACTGGGTGGTGACGAACGACTTGCCGTCGGCGGTCACGCTGAGAGAGACGTAGTCACTCAAGTCGTTGGTGATTTTGAAGGGCTCGCCGGCAGGATAAGGTTGAAACCAGATTTGGGAGCGCAGGCCGCCGGATTTTTCCGCCGCGGCGAAGAACAATCCGGAAGAGTCGGGCAACCACGCGACGGACCGAATTATCGTGAGAAGAGGAAATTCGTTTACCACTTGCCCGTCGGGCTTGAGCACATGAATGGAAGTGATTGTGCTTTTGTCAACGCCAAAGACACCGACCGCGATGAGGTCGGATGTAGGGGACCAAGACGGGTCAGTACACAGCCCGGTGGCTCCAGTTTGCCGACGAAAGATGACCTGCTCCCCGGTGCCGTCGACATTCGCAATCAGGAGTTGGTCTTCGTTTTTGTCCTGAATAGAGCGGCGGTAAACCATACGCTTGCCATCCGGCGAGAAGGAGACCGCGCTGGCGACATCACTCAAAACCGGGCGCGACTCCCCGCCCAGAGCGGGCACGCTGTAGAGGTTGACGTTATTCGGATTGGCTGGATCGGCGTGGTCGTAGTAGAGATAGTTGCCATCGGGCGTGAATGTGGCACCAGCCCCGAAGAAACCGGTCTGCGGGGGAACGACTGTGACTTCACTGCCGGTGGCTACTTGTTTGACGCGCAGACTGCGCTCGCCTTCGCGCCTGCCGTAAGCTAATAGGCGGCCGTCGGCGGAAATGCTGGCGAAATCGATGACCTGGCCGTGTTCGGTGAGCGGGCGGATACTCAGATTCCGAGTATTGATTGTGGGAGAACTCTTGCTGAGGAGTTTGTAGACGCCGAATGCACCTGCGAAGGCGAGCGCTACAATTGCGAACGCGGTTACCATCAAAACGCCTTTGTGGCGGCGTGCTTCGGCGATCAAGACGGATGACGACGAAGCCGAGGACGCCGAGATGGCGGAGTTTGGCGGACCAGGCGCCACCGACGAGGAGCTCTCTACCACGACTCTTCCCGATTCGGTTTCGCGCTTCAGGCGCTTCAAGTCGGCGTGCAGTTCGGAAGCGTGCTGATAGCGCAGATCGCGATCCTTCTCGAGAGCTTTCTGGATGATGCGTTCGAATTCCGCGGGAACTTCGGGGTTGAGGCGCACGGCGGCCGTCGGGGATTTGTGCAGGATCGAGTCAATGATGTCGCCGGAACTTTCGCCGCGAAAGGGCGCGGCGCCGGTGACCATTTCATAGAGCACGGCTCCGAATGAGAACAGGTCGGTGCGTGCGTCCAATTCCCTGCCCCGCACTTGTTCCGGAGACATATAGGCTACGGTTCCCAACATGGCGCCGGGGCTGGTGAGGTGTTCTTCATTCACCAGATTCTCGGGCATGGTGGCAGTAGCACCGTCGGAGACCCGACTGCTGGCAATCGATACTTTGGCTAGTCCAAAATCCAAAACTTTGGCGTGACCTCGCTTGGTGACGAAGAGATTCGCAGGCTTGATGTCGCGATGAACGATTCCGCCTTCGTGGGCGGCATCGAGGGCGTCGGCAATTTCGATGGCGAGGGTGAGGACAGTTTCCATTTCCATGGGACGTCCGGCAATGCGATGCTTCAGCGTCATGCCGTCGAGACATTCCATGGCGATGAAGGTCTGGCCATGCTGATCGTCGATCTCGTAAATGGTGCAGATATTGGGATGGTTGAGAGCGGAGGCCGATTTGGCTTCTCGCTGGAAGCGGCTGAGAGCCTGGGGATCTTTGGCGACATCATCGGGTAAGAACTTGAGGGCGACGAAGCGGCCGAGTTTAACGTCCTCGGCCTTGTAGACGATACCCATGCCGCCCCCGCCGAGTTTTTCGACGATGCGGTAGTGCGAGATGGTTTGGCCGATCAAGTGGAAAGGATTCCGGTGTGTGGGTCGCCCCATCTTACGGACGCGGAGTTGGGTCGTCAACGGGCGGGGTGGGGTGTAACTGGAAGCCAACTCCGAGATCTCATAGAGCCTCTTGATCGGCATATTTTCCTGGAAGGGAGAAATCCTTCAAACGGGGAACAGGCTTCTAAGCGTAAGAAACACAAGGAGAATAGCTTACTGAATTTCACATAAACATCCCAAAAAGCGTAGTAGGTGTTCGAAAATGCATCTATAATTTCAGAAGTTGCTTGGTTTACAGGACTTAGCCGCTGAGAAAAGGGGCCGGACGTGGCAGCGAAGTTGCTCATTGGTGAAGAGTGGAGGTCTTCCACGACTCCTCAGCCCCCTGCGGGTTCGGGGCCAGCACCGAAGCCCATGAATCGGGAAAGCCAAGCTCGTTTTGTCGCAGTCGTCCTGTTCTTGTTGACGGTGGCTGCCGTCGTGTTTGCCGGGTTCAACTTCCAGAAGGAGCGGGAGTCGACGGCGCCGGACGATGGCGTGTGGTGGGTGGAGCATAGTGGTCGCCTGATTGCCGAACGGGTTGACCCGAACGGTCCGGGTGCAAAGGCCGGTGTGAAGTCCGGCGACCAATTAGTTTCCGTTAACGGCCAGGAGATCAAGAGCACCCCGGGACTGGAGCGGCAACTTTACAACACCGGCGTCTGGTCAAAGGCTACGTATTCGCTGATCCGCGATTCGGTGACTCTCGACTCGAATGTCATTCTGGCTCCGGCGGACCGATCTCTTAACAATTCCTTACGGTTAATTGCCCTCATCTATCTGGGCATCGGTATCTATGTTTTGTTGCGGCGCTGGACGGCGCCAGGTTCCACGCATTTCTATATTTTTTGCTTGATCTCGTTTGTCGCCTATTCGTTCAAGTACACCGGCAAGCTGAACGACTTCGACTGGACGATCTACTGGAGCAACATTGTCGCGTGGGTGTTGCAACCGGCGCTGTTCCTGCATTTCGTTCTGACATTCCCTGAGAAAAGACGATTCGTTCGAAAGCATCCATGGTTGCTGGCTTTGGCATACCTGCCAGGAGCCTTGCTGTTGGGGCGCCACATCATCGCGCTGCGCTTAGCGCAGGCGACTGGCTACCTGCGCTGGGACATGGATCGGCAGGAAATGACGTATGGAGCTGTGCTGTTCGTAGTGGCAGCGGGGGTCCTGTGGTACAGCTACCGACTGGCCAGCACGACGATTTTGCGCCAGCAATTGAAGTGGGTAACGCGCGGGACCGTTCTGGCAATTGTGCCCTACACGCTGTTTTACGTGCTGCCGTACCTGATGGGTTCCCTGCCAAACACGACCATGAAGTTGTCGGTGCTTTCGCTGGGATTGCTGCCGCTGACCTTTGGCTATGCGATCTTCCGCTATCGACTGATGGACGTGGATTTGATCTTTAAACGCGGTGTGGTCTATACCCTCGCCGCTGCAGCCGTGGTGGGGATGTACTTTGGGTTGGTGGCGGGAGTCGCCACGCTGGTTCACATGCGGCAGCCCGGGACCGGGCCGATGGGACTGATCCTGGCGGTAGTGGTGACGGCGCTCTTGTTTGATCCGGTACGGAAATGGATTCAGGATCGCGTCGATCAGTTCTTCTATCGCACGGTGTATGACTACCGGCGCACGCTGATTGAGTTCGGACGCGAGTTAGGCTCTGAAACAGATTTGAATGCGTTGTTGTCGTCGGTATT
Organism: uncultured Acidobacteriaceae bacterium; assembly: GCA_963722365.1. Classification (GTDB taxonomy): domain Bacteria; phylum Acidobacteriota; class Terriglobia; order Terriglobales; family Acidobacteriaceae; genus Sulfotelmatobacter. The sequence goes on along the minus strand of CAVRLM010000004.1, from coordinate 911,868 downwards.
GGACCGGCTGTCGCGCACACTGGCGGTGGACCGCATCGCAATTTTCCTGCGCGCGAGCGAGGAGTCCGGGGATTTCGTCATTGCCAAATCCATGGGCATGAATCCCACGGGGAAGCTTGATCTGACATTCCTGAGCGCGCCCAGGCCTGAGCCTGCGGGCCACATGTTCTTCGAAAATACGCACCAGGTTCCGCGAGAGACGACGGGATCACAGGATGCAATTGCGCGTCTCGACCTGAACTACTACGTTCCCTGCCGCGCCCAGCAGAAGACAGTTGCCGTGCTGGGGTTGGGGAAGACCACGAAGGGCGACTATCTATCCAGTGAAGACATCGAGTTGCTAGAGACGCTGGGCGGGTATCTCGGCATCGCCATTCAGAACGGGCGGCTGTACGCATCGCTGCAACAGAAAGTCGCCGAGTACGAGCGACTGAAGGATTTCAACGAAAACATCGTCGAGTCGATCAACGTGGGCGTCATGGCGCTCGACATGGAAGATCGGATCGAGAGTTGGAATTCGCAGATGGAAGTAATGTACGCGCTTCCCCGGTGGCAGACTCTCACGCAACCGGTGCGCAGCATTTTTCCGGCGGAGTTTGTGGAAGAGTTCTATCGCGTCCGGCAGAATGCGGGCATCAACAACTTATACAAATTCCGCTTACAGACTCCGGCGGGCGAGACGCGCACGGTTAATGTGGCCATCGCGCCTTTGGTGACACGCAAATTCCAGGTGATCGGTCGCCTCGTGATTATGGACGACATCACCGAACGCGTCGAGCTTGAAGGCCAACTCTCGCAGGCCGACAAGCTTTCCTCGATCGGGCTGCTAGCGGCGGGTGTAGCCCACGAGGTGAATACTCCGCTTGCCGTGATCTCTTCGTACACGCAGATGCTGGCCAAGCAACTGCAGGGTGACCCGCAAAAGTCAGGACTGCTGGAGAAGATCACGCGGCAGACGTTCCGGGCATCGGAGATCGTCAACAATCTACTGAATTTCTCGCGCACCAGCGGGACGGAGTTCGCAGACGTCGACATCAATAAAGTCATAACCGACACGCTGGCGCTACTGGAGCACCAGTTCAAGACAGCGAAGGTGCAAGTGCAGGCGGAGCTGACGCCGGGAATTTCGGCGATCCAGGGAAATCCGGGAAGGCTGCAGCAGGTCTTTCTGAATCTGTTCCTGAATGCGAAGGACGCGATGCCGGGCGGCGGGAAACTGACCGTCGCCACCAGCAACGGCGACATGGTCAGCGTGAAGGTTTCCGATTCCGGGTCGGGCATTGCGCCGGAACATATTCAGCGGATTTACGATCCGTTCTTTACCACCAAAACAGTACCGAAAGAGGGCCAGAGCCGGGGAACGGGGTTGGGGCTCTCCGTGACTTACGGCATTATTCAAGAGCATGCCGGCAAGATTCGAGTGGAAAGCAATCCGGGATCCGGGACCACGTTTGGCCTGGATTTCCCCCTGAGCAGGAAGGCAGTCCATGTCTGAAGCAGCAGTCATTACGCGCGGGACGTTGAACGCGAATCCGTCGCCCGCCGGTTCGGTGCTCATCGTTGATGACGAGGCCGAGATCCGTGAATCTTTGCAGACTCTGCTCGAAATGGAAGGGTTCGAAGTCGAGACGGCGGACAGCGGTGAAGATGGCATATCGCGCATGGCAGAGCGGCCGTACGATCTGGTGCTGCTCGATCTGACGCTGCCGGGGCGCAACGGCATGGAGATTCTGTCGGAGATTCGTTCTCATGACTCGCGCCTGCCGGTGATCATGATTACGGCCTACGGCACCGTGGAGAACGCGGTGCGCGCCATGCAGTCAGGCGCCGCGAACTTCGTGCAGAAGCCGTGGGACAACGAAAAGCTCCTCGCGGACGTACGGGCGGCAGTGGGATGGCGCCGGGCCGAAGAAGAGAACGTCCAACTCAAGCGCGCGCTCAAGCAACGGTACAACTTCCAAAACATCGTGGGCAAAAGCGAGCCCATGCTGAAGATTTTTGACCTGGTCGCGCAGGTCGCGAACAGCCGCTCGACCGTGCTGTTGCAAGGGGAAAGTGGTACCGGCAAAGAAGTGATTGCGAAGGCCGTTCATCTGAACTCTCCGCGCCGCGACAAGCCGTTCGTTCCGGTGAACACGGGGTCGATGCCGACGGACTTGCTGGAATCGACACTCTTCGGGCACGTCAAGGGAGCGTTCACCAGCGCCATCGCTTCGAAGAAGGGACTGTTTGAGGTCGCGGACAAGGGGACGCTGTTCCTCGATGAAATCGCGACGATGGGGCTGGAAACGCAAGCTAAAATCTTGCGCGTTTTGCAGGACCGGCGATTCATGCACCTGGGTGGAATTCAGGAAGTGCAGGTGGATGTTCGAATCATCGCCGCGACGAACATTGATCTGCGACAGATGGTGCGGGAAGGGCGCTTCCGCGAAGATCTTTTCTACCGACTGAACGTGATTACGGTGGAACTGCCGCCGTTGCGACAGCGGAAGGAAGATATTCCGCTGTTGGTGGAATTCTTTCTGAAGAAGTATGCGGAAGAAAATGCACGGCCCGCGCCACGCATCACGCCGGAGGCGCTGCGCCCATTGATGGCGTACTCGTGGCCGGGGAACGTGCGCGAACTGGAGAACGTGATTGAACGCGCCGTCGTGCTGTCTTCCGGGCCCGAGATCAGTATGGATTTGTTACCCGAGTCCATGATGGGGCGCGGCTCTTCGCTGACACTACACGAAGCGCCGTCCGATGCTTCGCTGTTCGAGATTCTGGAAGACGTGGAGCGGCGGATCATCACCGACATGCTGGAACGATGCAATTGGAACCAAACCGAAGCGGCGGAGCGATTCCACGTTCCGCTTTCGACGCTGAACCAGAAGATCCGGCGGCTGAATATCGAGATTAAGCGGAAGGGTCGCGGGTAGAAAGCCGCCCTTGGATGTGGGACCTCAGCCCACCAGCCACAAAATCTGCCACCGCTCACATTTCAGCAGGATGAAGTCCGATCCGAGGTCTGATTCTCGACAGCTTTCTCTGTTATAGTTCGGTCAAGCCAGTGCACGTCTATGGGGCTCTGGCTCTCCGAATCGCATGGAAATAATCTCGCCCACGGAATTTGCCAAGCAGAAGATTCTTGCGGTTCAGGAATACACCTTACTGGCCGCGCAGTCCGTGAGCAACCTGTTTCGCAAGCCTCTCTATTTTGCAGATATGGTGCAGCAGGCAGACCTGATCGGGGTCGGGTCGCTGCCCATCGTGGTACTGACTGGGTTTTTCACGGGCGGCGTGCTGGCGCTGCAAACTGCCAACACATTACAGCGGTTCGGTTCCATCACACTCATCGGCCAACTGGTTTCGACGTCGATGGTTCGCGAACTAGGCCCGGTACTCACTGGGCTGATGGTTGCCGGACGAAATTCCTCGGGCATGGCCAGCGAACTTGGATCGATGGTGGTGACTGAGCAGATCGATGCGATGCGCGCGCTGGGCACCGATCCGATGAAGAAGTTGGTGACGCCGCGTGTGACCGCCACCGTGTTCATGTTGTTCTTCCTCAGCATTATTTCTGACCTGGTCGGCCTCGCCGGGGGATTGATGGTCGCGAAGCTCTTTCTCAGCCTCGATGCGCGCCAGTACTGGAGCAATGCGTGGCAGGTACTGGTGTTGCAGGACGTGTTCATGGGATTGCTGAAGCCAGTGATGTTCGGCTTCATTATCGCAACTGTCGGCTGTTACTACGGAATGACGGCGCGCGGCGGCACGCAAGGCGTGGGCCGGGCGACGACGCAGGCTGTAGTGGCCGCGTCGGTGCTCATCCTGGTAACCGACTTCTTTGTGACGAAGCTTTTGATTTCGATTTTGTCGTACAGATAATTCATGTCTGCGCCCACGCTACCAATCGACCAAGCGACCGACGTCAGCCAGCAGACGTCTGGACCGGCGATCGTGTTCGAGGATGTACATCTGTCGTTTGAAGACAACCACGTTCTGCGGGGAGTGTCGTTCCGGCTCTCTGTAGGCGAAACCAAGGCGCTCTTTGGGGTTGCGGGATCGGGCAAGAGCACGATTCTGAAACTCGCGCTCGGACTACTGCTTCCTGACTCTGGACGAATCACTGTGCTGGGCAACGAAGTCACACAAATGCGAGAGCAGGATCTTTTTCCCATGCGGGGGCGGCTAGGCATGGTTTTCCAGGAGAGCGCGTTGTTTGATTCGCTGACGGTGCGGGAGAATGTGGCCTACCGACTGATGGAGGAACACGGAATCTACGACGACGAGATCGATGTGCGCGTGCGGGAATCGCTGCGATTCGTGGAGTTGGAACACACCCTGGATCTGTTTCCCTCGGAACTTTCCGGTGGAATGCGCCGCCGGGTGGCGATCGCTCGAGCCATCATCACCAAGCCCGAACTGCTGCTCTATGATTCGCCAACGGGAGGGCTTGATCCCATCACGTCGAATACGATCATCGAGTTGATTATGAAGCAGCGCGATGTGTCCCGCACCAGTTCCCTGCTGGTGACGCATCGCTTGCAAGACGCTTTCACTCTGGCCACGCACGAATTCGACCCACAAACCAATCAGGTGAAGGTCTTGCCGCGGGGTCAGTACTGCGATGTGCCGATGAGCTTTCTGATTTTGAGAGATGGCAGGGTGATTTTCGACGGTGACGTCCGCGAACTGACGCACACCAAAGACGAATACATCAAGGAATACATTTCGTAGTTCGCACCTCGCCCCCTAAGGGAGCCTGGCGAATCCTTACTTTCCTGCCATTGCTTTCTCCACATCGGCCGCTTTCGAGGGTAGAGCTGCGCTTAGCTTGATGAGCTTGCCATCTGCATCGACGTAGTAGTCGTCCTCGATACGGATCCCGATGTTTTCTTCCGGGATATAAATTCCTGGCTCGATGGTGAATGTCGCGCCCGGCCCGAGGGGAACTTTGTAGTCGCCTACGTCGTGTACGTTGAGTCCGATGTAGTGTCCAAGGCCGTGAGTGAAATATTGGTCCAGCGGTTGGCCGTGCAGATCTTTACCATGGGCCTTGATGTAGTCCCTGGCGACCTTGTTCAAGGAGACCTCAGAATCTCCGCTCAATAATGATTTTCCCGATTGGAATGCGGCGGCCGCTGCCTCCTGCGCACCGAGCACGATGTCGTAGATCTCGCGCTGCCGCGCCGTGAAATGACCGTTCACCGGGAGCGTGCGTGTGATGTCGGCGGCGTACATAGAATATTCTCCGGCGGCGTCAATCACCACGACATCGCCAGCCTTCATGGTGCTGGTATTTTCCATGTAGTGCAGGACCGTGGAGTTGTGGCCGGAGCCTACGATAGGCGAGTACGCCGGGCTCTCGCAACCACGCTTGCCCCATTCGTACTGCAGGAGAGCGGAAATTTCAAATTCAGGGACGTTCGGTTTCACCGCCTTCATAGCCGCGGCGTGTGCCACAACGGAGGCGTCAACCGCCTTGCGGAGCAGAACGATTTCGCCCACGTCTTTGCTAGTGCGGAGCGAGTCGAGCGCGGGCTTGACGTCCTGAAGAATCAGAAAGGCATTCGTCCTTCGAAGAAAGGTGAGCGGCTCCGCGCTGGCTGAAGTCTCGCCATCGGAAGCGACATCGGTATAAACGACCGGCCGCCCATTGCCGAGGATTTTGAAGAGCTCCTCGGGCAACTTGGACATGTCTTCGACACGGTCGAAGCCGGTGATCTTCGGAGCCTCGGGATTCTCAGCACCCAGTTTCGGGCCGGTGAATCTTTCCAGACGCACATTGTGAGGCGGGAGAAAGAGAATTTCGGAATAGGCGCGTGCCGTGACATTTTCCTTGGCCTCGGTAGCTGGGGCGATGACCAAGGCAACTCCAGGCTCCGTCACCCCGGAGAGGTAATAGAAGTTGTCGTCCTGGCGAAATCCGTACTTGGCGTCTGCGCCGGGCAGAGGAGCGAAGAGAACGACTACGCCTCCAGCTTTCTTCGTGAGAGCTTCACGGCGGGAGTGGTAATCGGCGCCGGGTTGACGATCGAAGGCGAATACTAAACAAGAGAAAGCGAGCAGGGTGATCCAGAGAAGCAGCCACTTCCGCATTCAGATTCCATCCTGTACGAGTTGATATTTGTAGCGAGCCTGCCGTTACTTCGGGGCAGTTGCCAGATTCTTCCCTGCCTGCACGAAGGAATCGACGTTGCTCTTGTCAATAAGATCTGATCCGGTATCGACAAAACTGGGAATCGGCGCAAAGCTATCCTTCGCCCAGTCTCTATCGAGTGATGTCGGCTTGTGATGGTAGAGATTGTCGAGCATCTGCATGCCGACAAAAGCCATGGTGTAAGGCTTCTGCGCGATGGTGGCCGCGATTACGCCCTTCTGAATCCAGTCGATCGTTTCCTGATCGGTGTCCATGGCGATGACGACTTTTCCTGACACCTTATAGCTATTGAGTACGCCCGCGACTTCCTTGCCTGACTGCGCTTCCAGGCAGATGAAGCCATCGACCTTATCCCGCTCTTTGCCGATGATCTGGGTTGTGGTATCGAAGGCGATGCGCGGATCGCCCTGGATGTCGACCACACGCGTAATCTTGATCTCCGGCGTTTTAGTGAGAGCGTCCTTGTAGCCGCGAAGTCGGTCCTGGAGATTCGATTGGTCCGGCATGGTGAAGACAACGACGTTGCCTTTGCCCTTGAGTTCTTGAGCAAGTCGCTGTCCGCCGGTAAATCCGGCTTGATAATTATTGGTGCCGATAAAGAAGAGACGTTTGCTGGAAGGCGCATCGGAGTCGATGGTGATGACGGGTACTCCAGCGGCTACGGCCTTATCAATGCTGTCCTTCAAAAGCGCAGTGTCAGTGACGCCTACGAGGATGCCCGTCGCTTTCTTCTGTACCGCTTGATCAATGGCGTCGCGCTCGGCCTTGGGATCGTAGGTCTGCGGTCCAGTGAAGTCGGTGCGCACCTTCATCTGCGTCGAGGCGTTCGCGAAACCCGCGCCAGCGGCTTTCCAATACGGAACCTGCAAGTTTGCCGACACCAGCACAAAATATTCGTCGGAGTCGTGGGAGGCACCGCAACTGAGGAGTACGAACGACAGGACTGCGACGACGGCGGAGTGGAGAATCCTGCGCGAACGGAGCATCGCATCCTCCTTTCGGAAGATTCCCATCTCGAAGCTTGCGGATTGCATACGAGAATCTTCGGCGACTGGATTGTAAACGAGCGGTCAACCGAAGGCCAGAAGTCAGCGCAACGTTTTGTCGAGCAGACCGGAGATTACCGCATCATCCACTTCTCCGGAAGAGTTGTAGAGAGGAGATCCAGCGGCGTCGAGCACGACCACATGGGGGATGTACCCACGAAAATATTTTTTCTTGAGGTCATCCTGCGCGGGGGACAGTTTGTGATCAAGATCAATCACCACAAATTGCACTCGGTTCTTGTACTTCTCGTACAGTCCAACCGTGCGCCGGGCCTGGCGCTTGGAGTTGAAGCATCCTTCGCCATAGAGAATCACGTAGGCGGGCTTGCCTGGGACAAACCCGGCGTCCATGCTGTCACCGGTAATGAGGGGACCATCCTGGCTGTCACTGGTGTAATCGAGCTTGGAATTCAGCTTCAGATTTTCTCCGGCAAACGCGGCCGTAGCCAAGATCAACCAGGCGATTGCCGAGATCGCGATTCGCTTCATACAAAGTCCCCCGCAGACATGGAAATGATTTGAGTTTATCTCAGGGATAAGACCTCTCGAAGGCGAAAAGGTTACAACTAGCGTTGGCCCGATGCGGCGGGCCGAGCTCTCACTAAACCCCCACCGGGAAAGGCTTGGTGTGCGTGGTCGCGCGCCGGGATGCTCCCCCGAAGCGGCCTTGCAGGAGCGACATCAATCCGGTGTACCAGTAGCCCACAACAAACAACAGCAGGAACGGAACTGTTATGTAATTTTCGTTGTCTATGGCGTAGTACACGGTGGCGGCGAAATAGGTACCGATCAGGAGTTCCAGCCAGGGAACCCATCCCAAACGCTTGCGGTACTTGTTAGTACCGACCTTATCTTGTTTCGAGATGACGCTGTACTTGGGCGTTCGCGCAAAAGCGCTTTCTTTTCCTATGAGCGCTTCGAGTACGGCCTTCGTGTTCGTGATGGTCAACCCGATTCCGAGGGCCATCAGGAACGGCAGGTATAGCAGCGCTCGCGGCCAGCGACGGGGGAATAGTTCGCGCTGCGAGACCAGGTAAAAACTTGAAATGGAAAACGTGGATGCCATGAACAGGGGCAGGTCGATGTAGAGCATCTGAAACCAGCCCTGGTAGAAGCGGATGATCATTGCGGGAAGCAATAGAACTGACAGCATGACCATCAGGGGATAACTGATGTTGGCTGTGAGGTGATACCAGGCCTCAATCTTGGTGTGCCGGGGAGCGTCGCTGCGCAGAACTCGCGGAAGAATCTTTTTTCCTGTCTGAATGAGACCTTTGGCCCAGCGAGCCTGTTGTGTCTTGAACGCGGTCATCTCGACCGGCAACTCGGCGGGACATTCCACATCCTGCAAGTAGATAAATTTCCATCCCTTGAGTTGCGCGCGATAAGAGAGATCGGTGTCTTCGGTGAGGGTGTCGTGCTGCCAGCCTCCGGCTTCGTCGATCGCAGCGCGCCGCCACATGCCGGCGGTGCCGTTGAAGTTGAAGAACAATCCCGTGCGGGCGCGCCCCGAGTGCTCAAGCACAAAATGACCATCGAGCAGAATGCCTTCCACCTCGGTAAGAAAAGAGTAATGGCGGTTGAGATGGGTCCAGCGCGTCTGCACCATGCCAATCTTCGGGTCGGTAAAGTGATGAATGACGCGCATCAGAAAATCTTCGGGTGGGGTGAAGTCGGCGTCGAAAATGGCGACGAACTCTCCTCTTGCCGTATTTAAGCCTTCCGCGAGCGCCCCGGCCTTGTAGCCCTCTCGATTTGTCCGGTGGTGATAGCTGATGGGATTGCCAAGCGCGGCGTAGCGCTCGACCAAACTGCGCGCCACTTCGACGGTTTCGTCGGTGGAGTCGTCGAGCACCTGGATGTCGAGTTTGTCTTTGGGATATTGGAGTTTGCAGATCGACTCCAGCAGGCGCTCCACGACATACTGCTCGTTGAAGATGGGGAGTTGCACCGTTACGCGGGGCAGATCGTCAAAGAAGGCAGCTGGTTCCGTGGTGTGATTCTTCCGGTGCTTGTAATAGAGGTAGACAAGCACGTAGCGGTGCATTCCGTAGCCCGCGAGGAGAATCAGGACGATGAAATAGGGGACCAGCAAGGCTACATCGAAGGCGTTGGCGTGATAGAGACCGCGAAACGTGGTGTCGAGAAAATGCTGGCGGATGTACGGACCAATGCCCTTGGGGGCAGTCCACACAGCTGGCGTCGCACTGAAGATGAGGTCAGAATTTAGCAAGGCATCCGGTGAAACATCTATCTTACCGGATTGCAGCTCGCGGCATGCGCCGCCTGGGGTGAGCGAGGCTAGGGATGTTCGCGCCTGGCGTCGGCAGGATTTGGTTGAATCTTCACGTTGGAGAAATAGCCATCGGTACTTGAGTGGATCCAAAGAGCGACTTGGCCCCGCGTTTGTCCGAGCTTTAGGTCGTTGACGATCAAGCAGGGCTGAGGGGTGCCGTTGACGTATAGGCGGGCCGTGGCGCCGGAGACGACGATCTTCAAACGAGTCCATGCACCCGCTTCGAGGTCTGCGTAGGACTCATAGACTCCGGGGCTTTCCTGCCTCAGACGATGCCAGGGATACTCGGGCTCAGACGTGTATTGGACGGAATGATTGCGGCGAAGTTGGTCGTCGGCGCGACCGTTGGTGGGACGGATGTAAAGATTTTCGAATTTCGCACCGTGCGGTTGAACGCGGAAAGAAATCCCGATGAAACCCCGCGAATCAGAAGGAGCAGTCTTCAGGGGAGTGCCGGCAACCTCGGCTTCAATGACTCCATCCTGAAAATCGGAGTGCGTGAGAATCGCCAGGACAGAATCCTCGGCACCCTGATGATTGGTCGCGGGAATGAGGTGGACGGCGCGGCGGCCGCGATAGGTTATGACCTCGGCTCGTCCGTTCAGCACCTCGAGGTCATTGAGTGCATTGGGAGAAAATGCTGACGGCGCCGTGGCACTCTGGCCTCTCGCATTGATTTGCGGGTAGAGCAACAGGGCCGATGCTGCGAACACCAGCAAAAGGACGAATCGATACGCGGGAACTCGGATGGTCTTTCCTCCTCGAATCGCTTAGCGAAGAGCCGCTTCGTTGAATGCGATTTTCACCAGATGAGTCGTCATGTCGTCAAACTCTGCCTGAAGATCTTTATCGTCGCCAGCAAACTTCTGCCGGAAGTACGTTAGATCGATCGAGGCCTTCACATCGTCGACCGTATGGAATCCCGGATGGCCGATTTGGCGGATGCGGGCCTGCAACTGCTCGACTGCGCTATTGAGCAGATCCCTCACCAAGTAGAGGTAGGTCTTGTCGTGCAAGACAGGTCCGTGACCGGGAACAATGACAACCGCATCCAACTGCGCCATGTTTTGCAGTGTCTGCACCCATTCTGCCGGGTAACCGTCGTAAGTATAGGGAATGGGATGAACGAGCAGATCGCCAGCGACCAGAATTTTTTCTGCGGGCAAATAGACGACGGTGTCTCCGGGGGTATTGCCACGGCCCAGATGCTTGACCTGGACTTCGCGGTTTCCAATATCGATATCGAGCTTATCGCTAAAAACGAGAGTGGGAGGCTGGTAGACCATCGATTTGAATTCCGCCTCCTGCTGCTCGAGGCTGGGAAGAAGCTCCTGCACTTGCTTTTTCTCATCTTCGGAGAGTGCACGGCCGTTTGGAAGCTTGCCCTGTTTGAGGGTGGCGATGGTCGCGGCCGTCTGCTTGGGGGTACGCTCGATATTTCCAGGCTGGATTAAATCCATATCTCGCTTGGTCTGTTCTTGCGCGACGATGGCCAGCGACGGAAATGCATCGAGAAATGCCTTGTTGCCGTTATTGTGATCGTTATGAAAATGGGTGTTGAGCAGAAAGCCGACAGGTTTGTTGGTCCACTGGCGAATTTGGGCGATGTCTTCGCGCGCCAGAGAGGGTAAGTAACAAGAGTCGACGACGAAGACCTCGCGGTCACCAATGATTACCGTGGTATTGCCGCTGGGGTTGCCGTCATTGGAAGACTGGTGTTGGATAGCGTAGACGCCATCGGCCAACTTCGTGATACGTCGTTGGCCGGTCGCCGCCGAATCGCCGAAGACAGAGGCAGCGTTAATCAACAGGGCTAGCAGAGGCAGCAGGAACAATCGACATAGATGACGACGCAGGGTGGTTGTCAATTCAAATTCCTTCCTTGAAGGAGCGGATCTCTCCCAGCGCGATGGAAAACTACAAGCTTCCTGTTGCGCGGGAGCCAACAACTCCATCAGCCGCGGCTCTGAGAAAACATCCACTTCACAAGCTCAGGCTCGGTGTAAGCCCATTCCCAAACGTTGTGGTCGACGCCTGCGTACTCGGTATAGAGAGGCTGTCCGCCAGCCTTCCGCCTTGCCGCGATGCGGTCACGCGCGGAGGACACAGGCACGGTCTGATCGGAGCCGCCCTGGAAATCCCAGAGCGGAGTGCTGATTGAACCCGTGCCATCATCGGGAGAGAGGCTGCCACAACAGATCACGGCTGCGGCGAAAAAGTTGGGACGATTCGTGATGACATTCCATGTGCCAGCGCCTCCCATCGATTGACCGGTTACATAGATGCGGCGCTCGTCGATGCTGAATTCGTGGCACAAGCCGTCGATAATCTGGAGGGCCAGCCGTGAGCCGTCACCGAGGCCGGGCAATTGCTTCGCCGGCTGCTGCGAAAAATCGTAATGGATCCATCCGCGGTCGGTCTGAGGGACGACGACGTAACAGGGAAATTTCTTCTGATTCTCAGGAAGCAACCAAACGCGCGTGCCAAAGATGTTGCCGAGGCCGAGTTGCTTGAGGTTGTCGTCGCCTTGTCCACCACTGCCGTGAAGATACATAACCAGCGGCAATCTTCCGCTGGCGGCGGGCTGGAATAGTCGATAAGGCATGGTCCAGTCACTTTTGTGAGTACGCGCCTCGAACTTCTTCTCCAATCCGTCGGATTGTTTCTTGAACGCCTCAATCAGGGCAGTGCGTTCGGGCGACGTGGGTGCACCGGACGCAAGCGGAGGAGTCGGGTCATCCTTGAATACGATCTTTGCCAGTGCTTTGGGAGAGGCAGCGAAGTTGAGAGCGACTTGCGCTGCCGTGAACCAGGTTGCGGCGGAAGCGGAACTTAAAAGGCGAACAGCTTGTCGTCGATTCATAGTCGGCACTGCTGCGAGACTCGAACATGTAGACGCGTTGGGCAGAGAATGGGTAGCACATCGAAAGAAATGCTGCCCCAGGGCTACAACGCAAATTCACAGCGAGGCGGCGGGTTGCCCGCGGGCTGCGCCTCAGCTACAAATAGACATTCATGAAATCCAGACCAGCGCTGGCTGAAAAACGCGCACACAGCCTGCACGAAACATGGGCACACATCCGCACCTCGACGGTCTGGATCGTTGGCATCGCCCTGCTGCTGCGTGTCGGCTGGATTGTTCTCGGACACACCTACAAATTCAAGAGCGCGGACAACAACTTCGGCTTTGGATGGGAGATGGGGCGCATTGGGGCTTCGCTGGCCTCGGGACGCGGCTTTAGCAGTCCATTCGGCCCGGGGACGGGGCCGACGGCATGGGAGCCTCCGCTTTATCCTTATCTGATTGCAGGTGTGTTTCAGGTTTTTGGAGTCTACTCGAGGGCTTCAGCGTTTGTGCTGTTGGCGATCAATAGCGTGTTCTCGGCGCTGACTTGCGTCCCGATTTTTCTGATCGCCAGGCGGATCTTTTCTGAGAAAGTTGCCATCGGGTCAGCGTGGGCTTGGGCGCTGCTGCCGAACGTGATGTATTGGTGTACAAAGTGGGTCTGGGAGACGAGCCTGTCGGCGCTTTTGCTGGTCATGCTGGTGTGGCTCGCTCTGACTCTAGAAGACAGGGATGGTTGGCTGCCCTGGGTGCAGTTCGGATTGCTGTGGGGCATTGCCGCCTTGAACAGCGCCGTTCTGCTTTCGTTTCTTCCGGCGGCTGGATTGTGGGCGTGGTACCGGCGCGCGAAACAGGGGAAGCGCTCTCTGGCTGGCGTTGTGCTGGCGTCGGTGGTTTTCCTCTCGAGTATCAGTCCGTGGCTGGCGCGCAACTACCAAACGTTCGGCCAGTTCATTTTCATTCGTGACAATTTTGGCGCGGAGCTGCGCCTGGGAAATGGCAATGGCGCTGACGGGACGTGGATGGAATATCTTCACCCGGCACAAGACGCGTATGCCCTACGGCAGTACCAGGCGATGGGCGAGTTGGCGTACATTGCGATGCGCAAGCGGCAGGCGCTCGACTACATTAAGGCAGACTATGCGCGATTCGCAGGCCTCTGCGCGAAGCGGTTCGTCTACTACTGGGGTGGTCCGCCGAAAGCCACGCGGCCTTGGTGGATGAACGACGTGAAGAACTCCTTGTTCCTGGCGTCGTCGGTATTGATGTTTTGGGGATTGGGCCGGGCGTTGCGCCAGAGGAAACCGGGCACGTGGCTGCTGTTCTGGCTGATGCTGTTGTATCCGGCGGTTTACTACATTGTCTTTCCCAGCCCACGCTATCGGGTTCCGATTGAACCGGAAATGGCGATCCTGGCGGTCTATCTAGTGACCGAGGCGCGAACCACGCCTAAGGCTTTTCGTCCAAGTCAATCTTCAGAACGTGAATCTGCTTGAGCTTGGGGTCGAGGACGCCAGTGATGACGACCTTACGGCCTTCGAAGCCGTGCACCATGTCGGAGCGGTCGAGGCGATAGACGTCATTCCCGGCGGACAGGACGAGGTAGCCGCCCAGATGCTCGATGCAATATACCGAGCAGGTGTTCGAGGTGCCACCCATCGACTTTGATTTCAGCATCTCCTGATGCGATCGGGTAAGGGAGTGGACATTCAGTGCACACTGGCTGTCGGAGACTTCTCCGTGAAAGAGGCGTGAAGTCTGTGCAGGAAGCGCACTCGCCAGCGCCATCACAGTAACGGCATAGCAAAAGAACTTACGAAAGCATAAGGTTTGATGAATGGTGGTGCGAAGTCTGGCTGAGTTCATAGAGGCGATTGCTCCTGATTGCGTCACGGCAGCACCGTAAACTTCATGTGCATGCCTTCGTGATCTTCACTGCAGATGACCGTACAGACCACTTCGTACTCACCCGGTTCCGTTGGGGCGATGAGTTGAAATTCCTGCTTGCCGGGCCGGAAAAGCAGGTCCCAGCCGTCAACCTTGGTTCGATCCTTGGCTCGGAGCAGGGTGAAGCCATGAATCGAACCATCGCGGTTCCACGATTTGCCCTTGTTTGCCGTCACCCGCAGGAGCAGTTTCTCGCCTGCCTTGACGGTGATTGCCGGAGTTCGTTGGCCGGCGATCTTGTAACGGCTGTCGCTGTCAGCCGTTACCTCGATGACGTGCATCTGTGCCCTGGCTCGAGGAACGGCAACCAAAAGAACAGTCGCAGCCGCGATCCACACAAAGATACGACGGATTCTCAGGCACGTTGTCATAAGCGCGGCACGGTAATCTGCGTGGTTACTGGGTCATGTAAAACAGGATCAAGCGGCGGTCGTCGTCGGTGATGGTGGCGCGGACTCTCATGTGGCGAAGGACGGTGCTCATCATGCGCGGCGGAAACTTTTGGGGGGCGGCGTGACAGCGGCCGCAGTTCGCGTGATAGCGTTGTTCGCCTGCGACTCGCATAGCATCGGCATCGGTGATGTGGACAACAGGCGTAGCCGCGCCAGCCTCCTTCGCGTTCGAAGGTGATTTAGCAAAAGAAGCGACCGTCAGAGCGCATAGAAGCACTACGATCACGGTCTTTAGTTGACGATTCGCTGTCATGGGCGCAACTCCGCACGGCCTAGCGGCACCAGGAACCGGTAGGCGATTCCGAAACTCCATTGGTTCGCGTTGCCGGCTGAACTGAATTGCCGGCCATAGCTGAAAATGCCCTTCAGCCCATCGTGCAGGAAGTAGTTGATTCCAAAATCGGTCTCGCGCATGTTGGCGGTGGGCAGGTCATACTCGGAGGCGTCGTCGGGTTCGATTTCGCCAAGGTAAAACTGCTGCATGCGTCCGACGAGTTCGGTGCGACGCAGCGCCTTCTGCCAAAAACGAGCCTGGCTGAGGCGGTAGGCACCCTCGATCCAATATCCGCTGCCCTGATACGAGCGTGCGAATTCGGAGCGGAGATTCAGGGGAACTTTCGCCGGCTGCCATCCCATGTGGAACCCGAAAGCGTTCTTGCGCTCGTCCTGCAAGGTCTTCTGCCAGGATCCGCCGACTTCGAGGCGCGGTCCGGGAAAGAAAAAGCCCATGCGTCCGCCGACCTGGCGCTCGGAATCGACGCTCTCGATACCGATGCTTGTCGCCGAGAGGTAGGCGGCATAGTTCATGTTGACTTTGCTGCTGAGCGCAAAACCACCACGGAACATGGCACCGTCACTGGGCTCTGTACCAAGCGGAAGGATTAGCGGATCAGGCTGCAGGCTGCGAATCCAGACAGGGTACAGACGTTCGTTGAAAATTCCGAAAGGAGTAAGGAAACGGCCCGCCGTGATCGTTACATATGGGTTCGCGATGTAGTCGATCTGGGCATAATCGAGATGTTTGTTGACGGGTCCGCCGTAAGGCCCGCCGTCGGGCGGACGTTGAAACTCACCTTCGAATTCTGCCCGCGCCTCGATCAGCCAGCGGTCTCCGAAAGGTACGAGGAGCACGGGATTGATCTGGGTATCGATTACGTTGTGGCCGCCGGTAACGAAACTGAATGCGCCGGCACTGCCAGTGAGAATGGGGACTGGTTCTTCGGTGTCTTGATTCTGGCTCTGGGCGGCGATCAGAGCGGGCGACAGGAGAAGGAGAAGCAATCCGAAGCACGACAGGGCAGTTCCCTGCCCGCGGCCGGACGCGGTTTTTCTGCAAGAATACGACACAACGAACCCCAGTAAACTCTTGAAGAGATTGTCTTTCAGAGGCGAGATCAGGGGAACATCACTGAGGTAACTTTCGTATCTCAGGTGTGGGGAAAGACGTTTTTCGGGAGTGTTTCTCACGAACTGTGAGGGTCCGCGTCTAACCCATTGAAACGGAGGGAATTCATGAACCGCCATCGCCAATCCGCCACCCGGTTGGGAGCTGTCCTGGGAACCGTTTGTGCGCTGCTCGTGCTAACCCTGGGAGCGCATGCGTCGGACCACCGCGGGGCGCTGACCGAGGAGTTTCATCAGACCTATGCCCTCTCGGCCGACGGCCGAGTTGAGCTGGACAACATCAACGGTCCGGTGCACATCTCCGGCTGGGATCAGAATCAGATAAAAGTGGACGCCGTGAAGTATGCCGACACCAAAGAGCGGCTGGATGAGGCGAAAATTGAGGTCGACTCGAGTGCCAACTCGATTTCGATTCGCACCCACTATCCCAACCGCGACCAGAACTGGAACTGGGGCTCACACAACAATCCGGCCAGCGTTGAATACACTTTGACGGTTCCACGAAATGCCAGGCTCGACGAGATCAAGCTGATCAACGGCTCGCTTGATATCACAGGCGTGAGCGGAGAGGTGAATGCCTCCTGCATCAACGGACGGCTGGAAGCACACAATCTGGCGGGACGCGCCCGGCTCTCAACGATTAATGGCCGACTGGATGCGAAGTTCGATCAGCTTGCCGGGAAGTCGGTGGATTTGAACTCGGTGAATGGCTCGGTCGACCTGACCATCCCGTCGGACTCCAACGCGGAAGTGGAAGCCAGCACGGTTTCGGGCAACATCAACAACGATTTTGGGCTGCATGTGAACAATCACCGCTTTGTTGGCCACGACCTCAACGGAGAATTGGGCCACGGCGGGACGCGCATCAAGTTGTCGAACGTGAATGGCAGGATCGAAGTCCATCACGCACAAGATGGTCGTGCCATGAGCCCGGTCAAGGACCGGAGCCAGCACGACAAGGATGATGACGACGACACGATCTAGCGATCGGAGGTTTGGCGATCCTTCGTTTGAAGATCAGTAGATCGTGTATCCGGGAGATGGCGTGCGCAGGTCAGGCTTGGATGCCATGATCAGCAACGCGCCTTCGCGCTTGAATGCCTTTAGATCCTCAAGACTCTCGAACGATTTGGTTTTGTAATCGTCCGGAGTTGGCGTGTCATCGGGGACGCGGATCGCCTGCACGTCTTCGAACGCGTGCTTTTTGAACAGGTCGATGTATTCGGCGGCGGAGCGCACGTGCACGGGGACCTTGAGCTTGTCGACCCACTGCAGCGAATATTGGTTGTCTCTGTAGAGATTAATCAGGATGAACAGCCTGCCACGCGGGGCCATCACGCGGAATAGCTCCATCAGAGCGCGATCCTGGTCAGGGTAGTAGTAGAACGATTCCACCGACAATACCTTGTCGAAGAAGTTTTCCTCCCAGGGAATTTGCTGCGCCGATCCCCAGACGTAGAGGACATTGTCGAAGTCTTTGGAGGCCTCGCGGGCCTGGCGAACCATTTCATCGGCGACGTCAATTCCAACGACTTGCCCGAAACCTTCAGGGCCTTCGCCGACGAGGCGTGCCAACAGGCGCGTCGCCCATCCGGAGCCGCAGCCGAGATCGAGCACGCGCTCGCCCGGCCGCAGATTCATAAGGCGGATGGTTTTCTCGGTGATGTCGAGATGATGGCGTTCCATCTTCTCGCCCTCACCGGCCGCAGCCCACTGATTGAATTCGAGCTGCAGCCTTTCGTCGGGGGACTGAGGTTTATCAGGCATAGAGATCCTCATTCATCCGGTCACTATAAATCACGAGGAGCCATTGCCGCATTGCAAGGCGCGACGGGCGTGCCGTTACTATGCTACAGTTTTCCTTCTTCATGGTGACACGGCCTCCGAAACCGCCATCCGATCCCGATGCAGAGCCCGGATCGCTCTATTGCCCCAATTGTGCCGAGGAAGTGACGGATCCCCTCACTTGCGGAGACTGTTCGTCGGTGATTTGCCGGCGCTGTGGTACGGCGCTGGAATCGTCGGATGAACTAGGCATTGGATAATGGAACCCACCCCAGTTTTGCCGGCCTCTGACAATTCAATTGAGCAATCGGAATCAACCCGGTCGAAGCCGACCCTGGTACGCGGACTCGGGCTGCTGGATTCGGTGTTGCTGCTGGTCAGTGGAATTATTGGTTCGTCGATTTTTCTGACTGCAAAAGATATTGCCGGGCCGCTGCCCCAGCCGGTGCTGTTTCTGCTGGTGTGGGTGCTGGGCGCATTAATTTCCCTTTGCGCTTGCTTCGCGTTTGCCGAGTTGGGATCGATGTTCCCTGACTCGGGCGGACAGTATATCTATCTGCGCGAGGCGTTTGGAGATCTGACCGCTTTCCTTTATGGCTGGATGCTTTTCAGCGTAGCTAACGGCGGCACGATAGCGGCCCTTTCGGTGGCATCCGCGGCCTATACCGGTCAGGTTTTTCCGATCGTGTCAGAGAGTCACGTAGTGGTCGCGTTCGCGGGCATCGTGATCACGCGAGCACATCTACTGGGGCTGGTGCTGATCGCGCTTCTGACTTATGTGAATGTCGTTGGACTGCGCTGGGGCGCCCTGCTGCAAAATATTTCGACTTGGACAAAGTTCACAGCGATGGCGGCGTTTGTGGTTCTGGGATTCGCCATCGGGAAAGGCGACTGGTCGAACTTTCACTCGCATGGCGTGAGCTTGAGCATGGGGCTCGCGCCCACGCAGCTCATTTCGGCGCTGGGCGTGGGACTGATCGCAGTGTTCTGGGCGTATGACGGATGGGTGTACATCACGTGGGTGGCGGGCGAGGTGAAGGAACCGCGCCGGAATGTTCCTTTGGCGATGGTGTTTGGAGTGCTCGCGGTGGGCGTGATTTACGTGGCGATGAATTTGACATACATGTACGCGCTGCCACTGAAGGAGATTGCAACGCACGAAACCATCGCGCACGCGGCAGCGGCGGTTCTGTTCTCGCCGCGGGCCGCGGTCTGGCTGTCGCTCATGATTGCGATTTCCTGTTTTAGCGCGGCAGCGACCTGCACGCTCTCAGGCGCGCGAGTGTATCTCGCGATGGCGCAGGACGGCGTTTTCTTCAAGCGCATGGCGGTAATTCATCCGAAGTGGCGGACGCCGGCTTTCAGCCTGATCGGGCAGGGAGTGTGGTCCGCTGTGCTCACGATCAGCGGGCGCTACGACTGGCTTTACACCTACGTAATTTTTGGAATGATGCTTTCGTACATACTGACCGCCGTCGGGCTATTTGTGTTGCGATGGAAGCGACCGGACGCCCAACGCCCGTATCGTTGCGCAGGCTATCCGTGGCTGCCGGGAATCTACATTCTTATAGCTTCTGCCTGGATACTCAACACGGTTATCGAGAGGCCGACCGAAGCATTCGGAAGTGGAGTGATCGTGCTGATCGGAGTGCCGTTTTATTTGTACTGGAAGCGCGGCAACCGGAAGCAGCCATCTTCGCCAGCTTCGAACATTTGACTACCGCATGGGAACAAGTTTTGGCTTGCTCCACGCTCGTCGCGGTGTTATTCCTCTTCTTCTCGCTCACGTTTGGCCTGACCCCGGGACACGTCATTGGCAGACTCCATTCCGAAGCATCAAGCAGAGAACACCGGGTTTCTCTCTCCCGGCGTTTCCATTGCCGACGTCGAAGACTCGAATCGTCCGAGGCAGGTGATGGGATTCCGCGATCTGGTGCTGTTTTACGTGATCACCGGAATCAGCCTGCGCTGGATCGCCACGGCCGCCGCGGCAGGGCCCAGTTCCATTGTCATCTGGGTGGGAGCCTGGCTTTGTTTCTACACGCCGTTGGCCCTTTCTGTGCTGGAGCTTTCGTCGCGCTATCCCAACGAAGGCGGCCTGTATGTGTGGAGCAAACGCGCGTTCGGGGATTTCTCGGGCTTCATGTCGGCGTGGACTTACTGGACCAGTAATCTGCCCTACTTCCCTGCCGTGCTCTATTTCGCCGCCAGCAATGTGCTGTTCATGCGGCAGGCGAATTGGGAACACCTATCAGGGAATGCCACCTTCTACATCGTTTTTTCTCTGCTCACGCTGAGCGCGGCTACGCTGCTGAATATCATTGGACTCGATGTGGGAAAGTGGCTGCACAATATCGGGGCGATCGCGATGTGGATTCCAGTTTGCATTGTCGTCGTGCTGGGCTTCATCGCGTGGCATCGTTATGGGTCGGCGACATCGTTCACGCTGCATTCCATGATTCCGAGCACGCACTTCAACGACATTATTTTCTGGTCAGTGTTGACGTTTGCGTTTGGCGGGTGCGAAACGGCGTCGTTCATGGGCGAGGAGATCAAGAATGCGCGGCGGACGATTCCTCTCGCGCTGCTCTCTGGCGGAGTCACGGTTACGATCTGCTACATCCTGGGGACGGTGTGCGTGCTCCTGGCTCTGCCTTCGACGGAGGCTAACAGCCTGCAGGGATTAGTTCAGGCGGTGTCGAAGACTGCATCGCGCGTGGGGTATCCGGGGGTGTTGCCGCTTGCCGCTTTTCTGATTGCGCTCAGCAACATCGGCGCGGCCGGGGCTTACCTGGCAGCGGTGGCGAGGCTGCCTTTTGTTGCCGGCC
The DNA here is from genome assembly GCA_963722365.1 of uncultured Acidobacteriaceae bacterium. Classification (GTDB taxonomy): domain Bacteria; phylum Acidobacteriota; class Terriglobia; order Terriglobales; family Acidobacteriaceae; genus Sulfotelmatobacter. Next base: position 891,120 of record CAVRLM010000004.1, on the reverse strand, counting down.
TGGATCGATTTTTGCCACCGGCATTTGGGGCTCTGCATCCGCGCTGGAAGACGCCGTGGGTCGCGTTGCTGACGCAGTTCTTCCTGGGTGCGGTGTTCATTTTTCTCGGACAGGCTGGGACCAGCGTGAAGGGCGCTTACGACGTTCTGGTAAGCATGGGCGTGATTACGTATTTCATTCCATATCTGTATTTGTTTGCGGCAATGATCAAGTTGCAGCGCGAACCCGCGGGGGCTGACGTCATTCGAGTTCCTGGCGGATCGAGGGTGGCGAAGTTGGTGGCGGCGGTCGGATTCTTGACTACGGGATTGACGATTGCGCTCTCGCTGATTCCGCAGCCAGATGAGCCGAACAAGCCGTTGGCGATGTTTAAGGTGATTGGGGGGACGGGGGCGCTGGTGCTGGTGGGGGCCTGGATTTATTGGGCGGGAAAGCGCCGCGCGGCGCAACAGGGATAGCATTTTAAGACGAGCTGCTTCACGGCGTCACATTGTGAGCTGGAACATCCTGCTTGACGCTAAAAACAGACATGACCTTTGCGAGAATCCAGCCGGACAATCCACAGGACGAAGACAGGATGAAACCTTTTATCTCTCGCTCACGCAAAAACCCCGGGGCTGAGTCGAGATTCGCAGCCCAAGGCCCGGGCGATCCGCCAGTGCGATAGGACTCCGAAATTTCAGCGCCGAATTCCGTCAAGAGGTCCTCGACCGAAACCGTCTCCAGCTCGAAGACGATGTTGCCAAATGCGTCATTCTGGAAGCTGTAACCCTGAACTCCATCAAAAACGGCATTGGTGAATTCTGGCGGCTTCCCTGATACACGATGCTCAGTACGAAGTGTGATGGTCCGGGCTTCACATTGAACTTCATACGAGACGAGCAAATTGTCGTGGAGGGACAAAGCCATAATCTTTGAACCGTTACACCGGCGTCGCGGCTTTCCGCGGAGGGTTAAAGAATGGCAGGTTCGTCACCTTAACGTTGGTTTTCAAGCGCATTGCTTCGATCGTAATTTCCATTTGGAGCTGGGTTCCGGGCTTCGCATATTCGGTTTCGACGCTGGCCAACGCGATGAGCTTTTTCAGGATTGGCGACCAACTCGTAGTCGTTGCTTTGCCTGCCTGTTTCTCGCCAGAGTACACCGGCACGGCTACGCGCGACGCTTGCGACGGAGCCGCCGGGGTGAGGCCGTAGCGGTCGTAGAGTTGTTCGATGTCGGTCCAATCAACTTCCAGGCCCACCAACTGACGCGGTACTCCTTTCTTTGCATCCTGCTCGAGGGCGCGTTTGCCGATGAAGTTTTCCTTTCCAAGGTGGACCATCTTGGAGAAGCCCAGTTCGTAGGGAGAGAACTTCTGCGACGGGATCAGCGCTTTCTTGGAACTGGTGTAGTCGACCTCGATGAGCAGGAGTCCGGCTTCCACGCGAGCGACATCCAGCGCCAGCATGCCGGCGGCGTGCAGATCGAATTGCTTGCCCTTATCGGCGAGAGCGTCCCACACTTTCACGGCGTCATTCCAAGGCATCCAGATCTCGTAGCCAAGATCGCCGGTGTAACCGGTGCGGGAGATATCGACCGGCACTCCTGCGATTTTGCCGCGGGTAACGCGGAAGTATTTCAGGTTGGCGATGTCTGCGTCGGCTACGGCCTTCAAGAGTTTTGCGGAGGTTGGCCCTTGCAGGGCGAGTGCTGCAACCTTTTCGGAAATGTCTTCGATTTGCACGTCCATGTTCAGGCCGTTCTGGCGGAACCAGCGGAGGCTGGGGTCGGCGGCGGTCCAGCGATAGACGTTTTCTTCGAGGCGCGAAATGGTGCCGTCGTCGATGACCTTGCCCTCTTCGTCGCACCAGCAGCAGTAAATGACCTGACCCACTTTGACCTTGTTGATGTCGCGAGTGATGACGCGGTTCACCAGGCGCGTGGCGTCTTTGCCGGTAATCAGATACTTGTACAGCGGCGAGATATCGATGAGCGCGGCCGCGTTGCGGATGGCGTTGTATTCGTGCTCGTGGTGAACCTCGTAGACGCTCACGGTGTAGTAGCCGGACCACTCGCGGTAGTTCAGGCTGTGGCAGAGGGGGAAAGTTCGCTCGTGAAATGCGGTTCCGATGGGCAAAGGAATTCCTCGCTGCGGCAGACTTTTTTCGTGAACTAACAAAAACCATTAACCACAGAGGACACTAAAGGTTCACGAAGGAAAATCGCCGAAGTCGGATTATATTCACCTGTATGCATGGCGGGCAATAGTCGCAGCGCGTGACTTGCAGTCAGCGTCGCGCAAATTTGCAGACAAAACCTGCGCTTCCGGATAGAATGTCGATTCGACTTCCGGTCACCTTCAAGTCCATGCGCCAGTTCATATCAAATTTGCGGAGCATTCTGAGAAGCTGGACAGTCCTTCCCAGCGGGCTCTGATCTCGCTTCCGCCCGCTTCCCTGCGCGAGTATCATTGCGTTTCCCAACGCTCGAACGTTAAAGCGAAGAGCTAGGAGCGAAAAGCTAATGGCTGGTTCTAATTCCTACGACGTGATTGTCATCGGCGGCGGCCACAATGGGCTGGTTAACGCCGCCTACCTGCAAAAAGCGGGCAAGAAAGTTCTGGTCCTTGAGCGACGCCATGTGCTGGGCGGAGCGGCTTGTACGGAAGAAATCGTGCCGGGATTTAAGTTCTCGGTCTGCTCCTACGTGGTCTCGCTGCTGCGGCCGGAGATTATTCGCGACCTCGATCTTCCACGACACGGGCTGGAGATTCTCCCTCTCGATGGCACGTTCACGCCCATGCCGAACGGCGATTACCTGTGGCGGGTGAATGATCATGGCAAGACGCATCGCGAGATTGCGCGACACTCGCGCGTCGATGCTGAGGCCTATGACGAGTTTGGCAAGGCGATGCAGGCGATGTGCCGCTTCGTGAAGCCGATTCTGAGCATGGTGCCGCCGGATCCGACGACGCTGAATCCGCGCGAATTGATGAAGCTGCTGTTTATCGGGCGGCGGTTTCAGGGGATGTCGAGCTACGACAAATACAACCAGGTTCAGCTGATGACCATGAGCGCCATTGATTTTCTCGATCAATGGTTTGAGACCGACGTGCTGAAAGCGACGATGTCGGCTTCGGGAATCATTGGAACGTTTCTGGGCGTGAGGTCTCCGGGGACGGCGTATGTGCTGCTGCACCACTACATGGGGGAGATCGACGGAGCATTCCGGGCGTGGGGATTTGCGCGCGGCGGCACGGGTGCGATTTCGAATGCGATCGCCGACGCGGCGCGCGAGGCGGGCGTGGAGATCCGCACGCAGGCGGCCATTTCGCAGATCATTGTTAAGAATGGCCGGGCGAAAGGAGTGGTGCTGGCGAATGGCGATGAAATCTATGCCGATGTCGTCTCATCCAGCGTGGATCCGCGGCTCACGTTCACCAAGTTTATGGGTGCGGAGCATTTGCCGGGCGACTTCCTGGAAGAGATCAATCGATACAAGTTCCGCGGCTCTTCGGGCAAAGTGAACATGGCCCTGGATGGGCTGCCGAACTTCAAGTGCATGCCGGGACCGGGAGCGCATCTGCGGGGCGCAATTTCGATTTCGCCATCAGTGGAGTACATGGAGCGGGCGTATGACGACGCGAAGTACGGAAATTTCTCGCGTCGTCCGTATATCGATATGGTGATCCCATCGCTGACGGATCCTTCTGTGGCGCCTCCGGGAAAGCATGTGCTGTCGTGCTTTGTGCAGTACGCTCCTTACAAACTGCGGCCCGGCTTGAATTGGGACGATCAGAAGGAAGCGTTTGGCGATACTGTGGTCAACACGATTGCCGAGTACGCGCCGAACATCAAGGACCTAATTCTTCACAAGCAGGTGATCACTCCGCTCGATCTGGAGCGTGAGTGGGGTCTAAGCGAGGGCAACATCTTCCAGGGGGAACTTTCGCTGGAGCAACTTTTCTTCCTGCGCCCCGTGCCCGGATGGGCCCAGTACCGGACGCCGATCAAGAACCTCTACATGTGCGGATCGGCAACGCATCCCGGCGGTGGCATTATGGGCGCTAACGGGCGGCTGGCAGCGCTGGAAATTCTGAAAGACGTCAAGGGAGCGGCGTAGACATGGCGGAGCAAGGGCGCGACATCGTCATCATCGGCGGAGGCCATAATGGGCTGGTCACCGCGTTTTATCTGGCCAAAGCTGGGTACAAGCCGCTGGTGCTGGAGCGCGGCTCGCAGGTTGGCGGAGCGGCGGTTACCGATGAGTTTCATCCCGGATTTCGCTGTTCGACGCTGGCACACACGGCGGGACCGATTTTGCCGGAGATTGTGCGTGATATGCAGTTGGAGAAACACGGGCTCAGGCTGATTACTCCCGATGTTTGCGTGACGGCATTCTCGCCCGAGGGGCGTGCGCTCTCGCTCTATCAAGACGCAGACAAATCAGCGCAGGAGATCGCGGCGTTCTCGCAGAAGGATGCAGCGAAATATCCAGAGTTCGAGCGATCGCTGGCGAAGATCAGCAAGGTGATTGGCGAAGCGCTGGCAACTACCCCTCCAGATATCGACAATCCCAGCCGCGGCGATCTGTGGAGCATGCTGAAGACCGGACGTGCGATTCGCAAGCTGGGCAAGAAGGATATGTTTCGGTTGCTGCGCTGGGGGCCCATGGCGGTGGCTGATCTGGCATCGGAATATTTTGAGACGGAGCTCTTGCGCGCGGTGATTGCGGCTCGCGGCGTGTTCGGAACGTTTCTGGGCCCATGGTCGGCAGGAAGCGCGCTGGTGTTGCTGATTCGCGCGGCGGGAGATGCACATCCTGCGGGATCGGCTTCATTCGCAGCGGGCGGCATGGGCGCGGTAACACAGGCGATGGCTGCTGCAGCGAAGGCCGCAGGTGCGGAGATTCGCACTGGCACAGAAGTGATCGAGATTCGCGTACAGAACGGGGCGGCGACGGGCGTGTTGCTTTCGACGGGAGAGGAGATTCGGGCCAACGCAGCGATCTCGAATTCCGACCCGAAACGCACTTTGCTGAAGCTCACCGATCCGACTCATCTGTCGCCCGACTTTGTGCAGAAGCTGCAGCACTATCGCGGGAACGGGACGGTCGCGAAGGTGAATCTGGCGCTCTCAGGGCTGCCGAAGTTCACCGCTCTCAAGGATGGCGATGCGGGGCCGCTTAAGGGGCGGATTCACATCGGCAATGAGATCGACTATCTAGAGCGGGCGTTTGACGAATCGAAATACGGCAACTTCTCACGACAGCCGTATTTGGAGGCCGCGATTCCATCGTTGACCGATCCAACGTTGGCGCCGGAAGGCAAGCATGTGATGTCGATTTACATGCAGTATGCGCCCTACAAGCTGAAGGGCGATTGGGAAGAGCAGCGCAAAGCACTCGGGCAAACGGTAGTGAAGACTCTCGCGCAGTACGCACCCAACCTGCCGGAACTGATTCTGACGCACCAGATCATCACGCCACGCGACCTTGAAGAGAAATATGGACTAACCGGCGGTCAAATCTTCCACGGCGACTTGGCTCTCGATCAGTTCTTCACTATGCGTCCGTTGCTGGACTGGGCGCGATACCGGACGCCGATTGAGAATCTTTATTTGTGCGGCAGCGGGACGCATCCGGGAGCGGGGTTGACCGGTGGGTCCGGCTTGAATGCGGCGCGCGAGATCTTGAAGGAATTGAAGAGGTAGCGCTGGCGTCCCTGCCGGCCGTCGCTCGCTGCGGCGGCGGGACACTGCCGCGACAGCCGCCAGCCTGCCCTGAGCTAAAGGGCGAAGGGGCGGCGCTACGATGAAGAACTCTGCCATACTCCTCATCTCGTGTCCTGACCGCAAAGGTGAAGTCGCGACAATCGCCGACTTTGTGTATCGGCACAATGGGAACATCCTGCACGCGGATGAGCACGCCGACGAAGAGTCGGGGCTGTTTCTGATGCGGGTGGAGTTCGATCCCAAAGACTTCGACATCGATCTGGCCGATTTTGGAAAGCACTTCTCGCCGGTGGCTGAGGCCTTTCAGATGAAGTGGCGGCTGGCGCAGTCGTCGCTACGCCAGCGCATGATCGTTCTGGTTTCGAAGTACGATCACTGCCTTGTCGACTTGCTTTATCGTCACAAGAGCGGTGAGTTGGCGTGCGACATTCCTCTGATTATTTCCAACCATTCGGATAACCAGGCGATTGCAGATTTCTACAAGATTCCCTATGCGATCGTTCCGGTCACGAAGGACAACAAGGCGCAGGCTGAGGCAAAGATCCAGTCTCTGATTAACGAGCAGAAGCCGGATTTCATGGTGCTGGCGCGGTATATGCAAATTCTGTCGAATGAGTTTGTGAACCGGTATCCGCAGCGGATTATTAATATTCATCATTCATTTCTACCTGCATTTGTGGGAGCGCGACCCTACCACCAGGCCTTTGAGCGTGGTGTGAAGCTGATCGGCGCGACCAGCCATTACGTCACCCAAGTGCTTGATGATGGGCCAATCATTGAGCAGGATGTGGTTCGGGTGTCACATCGCGATACCGTGGAAGACCTTATTCGCAAGGGACGGGACCTGGAAAAAGTTGTGCTCTCGAGGGCGGTGCGCTGGCACGTGGAAAATCGCGTGCTCCTGTATGGGAATAAGACGGTTGTGTTTTGACGCCGCTCTCGGGGACTAAACCGCACATACACTTCGCCTAACAATGCGGCTGAAGCCGCATCCTTCCTAAAATCCGATCTCAGAAACCAGTCCAGACCCCGCTCCCTGCAAACTGTATCGAAGGCCCGTTCCGAGCCCAGCTAGCCTGTGCGCGGAGGGCCATGTACTTCTGGAAGTTACGTTTCATTGAGAACCGTCTCGCTCCGGTAGTAACTTGCACCGGAAGTAACTTTTCGTTTTAACTTGAACATTAGTAAAGTTTCAGAGGAATTCTTGTACTCGGGGGCGGGTTTGGCCGAAGATCTTCGGTTTGAATTAGCCATTTTGGCGACAGTCCAGGGCTTCTACCAGAAGCTCATGCGGGACGCGCTCGGGGGGGACGTTCCCATTCCGAGCGGTCTTGATGAGGACGCGCTACGCCATTCCGAGCGCGAATTACCGACGACGCTATCACGGATGTATCGCTGGCTACATCTGCTGGATATGGCGATTACGCCAGCGATGGTGCGGCTGGCGCTGACCCCGGACACCGATTCTGAGGTGGCCGAGGCGTTGCTCCGGTATTTTGTTCGGCGCCGCGAGCCTAGTGACGTCAACCGTGACAAAACGGATCTGATTGCAACATTCCTGTACCGGCATCCGCGCGTGCCAGGGCAGTGGGAGCAGACTGGCTACGGGCTGGACGGCGCATTGCCGCTCTCGCCATTTGAGATTGCGTTGATTGAAATCCTGGCAGACTCCGACGTGCCTTCTCTGCCTGAGGAGCACGTGCAACTGTTGCGGCGGTTCGATCCGTTGCGTGAAGAGGTTGCCCGCTTCCGGGATTTCAACATGCTGATTGATTCCGGCATTATCGGGCGTGTGCGCGAGCTGAAACAGTGGCTGGATGCGTCGTTCTATCATCCAGGAGTTTTGGCCACAGTCGCCGCATACAACGCGAATTTCGGGAAGAAGTTCGACGAACTGTTCGTGAAGGCGTTGGGCGAGATCAAGAACTTTGGCCAAGCGCTCGAGGAAATGGGTGGAACGATTCTTACCACCGTGGACGGCGTCGAAGTCACGGTCGACCACGTGGCGGCGATTCAAGAGAAGCAACTGCTGGAAGCCGACTATGGCAGCACGTTTGAGAAATTTCGCCGAGTGTCAAAGCTTAAGAAAGAACTGGACCGGCGCCCGCCGATCCGGCGCTCACTGCTGAGTCCGGCGGCGCACTCATCGCGGGCGGCGGGGAGTGCGGGGGCTGCGCCCAAGGCAGCCAAAGCAGCGGCAGCGAAGGTTCCCCCGGCAGCGGCGGTGTTCCAGCCTCCGACGGTTACGGCGCAACAGATCTCGGCCGAGGAAAGCAAGCTTCGCCGTGTTGAGGAATCGATCCGGGTCTTTGTGCGAGTAGCCGATCCGAAATACCGGCAGGTCGTGCCCATGCGATTTTTCAACCTGACGCTGACGACACCGGAGGCCGATGCGTATAGTGCAACGTTCCTGGAAGAGAAGAGTCAGCGCGCCGATGTGGCGCGGACTTTGATCCGGATGGTTTCGATTTCCGCGCGCATCTCGACCGAACTGGAAGAGTTGAAACGTAGTCAGAAGATGTCGTCGGTGTGGAAACTCCATGCCGATGCCGTCGTTGTGCTGCTGGATATGGCGAGCACTTCCACAGAGGACGCAGGAAGCGTCGCTCAGAACGCAGATCAAAGTGGCGCAGGCGCGGCGGCGCGGACGATTCACGAGTCGGCGCAAAAGCTACGGAATCACGCGGACGTCGCCGTGAAGACCCTTGCCAACGTGAATTAGAACAAAGTTCCAGAATTAACCACAGGGGACACAGGGGACACAGAGAAGACAGGATATAGAGGTCGATCAACCTACGACTTTCTGCAATGAAAAAGACGGGCAAAGTTGCCCGTCTTTCTATTTTCAAACTCATACCTGCCAGCTCAGTTGATGTCGAACTGCTGCTGGTGGACTGCCGGATCGCTCTTCACGATGATGGTGCGCTTGGTCATTTCTTCCATCTCGTTCAGCAGGCGGCCATTGTTGGACTTCAGCTCTTTGGCCACGTCCGGATGCACACGCAACATGACGTCTTCGTGCTCCAGATGCTTGGCAATCTTCCGCATCTCCACGTAAATCTCGTTGCACACGGTGGTAACGGATTTTACGTATCCGGTCGACTCGCAGTACGGACAGGGAGCGCCAATGGTGCGTTCCAGTGATTGCTTGACGCGCTTGCGGGTAATCGCTACCAAGCCGAAGTCATTAAACTGGAGCGTCTTTGAGGGCGCACGGTCGTGACGAAGCTCTTCCTCCAGCGCCTGCATGACGCGTTGCCGGTTGCGGCGTTCATCCATATCGATGAAGTCGATAATGATAATGCCGCCGAGATCACGCAGCCGGATCTGGCGCACAATCTCTTTGATCGCGTCGACGTTCGTCTTGACGATGGTGTCTTCCAGTCGCGCCGTTTTGCCGACGTATTTTCCAGTGTTGATATCGATCGCCACCAGGGCTTCGGTCTGGTTGATGACGATGTAGCCACCACTCTTGAGCCAGACTTTCGACTTGAGGGCCTTGTTCATCTCCTCGGCGAGACCAAATTGCTCGAAGAGGGGCGTTTCTTTGGTGTAGAGCTTCACCCGCTTGACCATCGCGGGCTGGAAGCGGTTGAAGAAGCGCAGTACGCGCTCGTATTCCGGCTCAGTGTCGACCCAGATTACGCTGAAGTCCGATGTAACCTGGTCGCGCAGCACGCGCTCCACTACGTTGAGATCGTGATAAATCAGCGCGGGTGGCTTGGAGCTTTCGGCGCGGTTCTTGATGTCCTGCCAGAGTCCTTTCAGGAAACGGATGTCGGCGCGGAGTTCCTCTTCGCTGGCGCTCTGCGCGGCCGTACGGACGATGAAGCCTCCGTGACCGTTCTCGCGCTCGCTGAGGATGATGCGCTTCAGACGCTGGCGCTCTTCCTCGGAAGAGATTTTGCGCGAAACGCCGGTGTGATTCACCGTGGGCATGTAAACCAGGAACCGTCCGGGCAGCGCGATATGGCTGGTGATGCGCGCGCCTTTCTTGCCAATAGGTTCCTTGGCAATCTGGACCAGAATTTCCTGACCCTCTTTGAGCAGATCGCTGATGAGGGGAACGGGAGCGTTCTCGCGGCGACGGAAGCGGCGTCCGCCACCACCACGGCGCTGACGGTCGCGCGGACCACCCTGACGATCGCGATCATGACCGGGGCGGGGCCGTTGCGAGCGCTGGGTATATCCGGCAGTGGCTGACGGAGCGCGAACCTCTACGCGAGCATCGACGGTGCCGTTGCCTCGGGCTTCGGCGTCGAGCAGGGCTTCAGCTTCGGCCTGCGCCTCTTCGAGTTCGAGTTCCTCACTATCTTCTTCGACCTCGGCGGGAGCGCCTTCCGCGGGATGCGCCTCGCCGGTCTCTGCCATCGACGACTGATGAATCTCAGCTACCGTCTCACGTGCATCGCCGTTGAGGTGCCCGGGACCGGCCTGGGTCTCTTCTTCAAATTCCTCATAGCCCTCATCGGAAGAGGACTCATAGTGAACTGTATCGGCCTCATCCTCGTCGATGGTCTCCTCTTCCATGGTTCCGGGAGCAGCGAAGACCGGGCTCTCATCTTCGCGCGACGAACGGACAGGCTGTTCGACCTGCTGGGGGACAGCCGCGACTCTGTCATTCTGCTCTACGCGCTCGGCCTCTTCTTCCACTTTGACGATGGTTTCGCCGGGCCAGCCAAGATTGGGGAGGCTCGCGGCTTCTGGACGGCGGAATTCCTGATTCCATTCGGCTGAAGTTGAGGCTGACTCCGCGGGTTCCTCGGGGATCGGCAAAGTGTCGTCGTGCTCCTCATGGAGGGGCTCGGCGACGGTTTCGGAAGCGGCAAAAATGGGCTCATCCTCGGGAAATGTCGCCGCAAGAGGAGCTACGGGTTCCGCGGGAGTCTCCGGCGCCTCATCCATGACCGCCTGCTGCGCCGGCGGATACTGGACTGGCGGTTGCTGCGCCAAGCGCTGGTACTTTGAAATCGATTCGCCAGGAAGAAGAATTGGCTGATAGCCAGGAGGCGGACCTGAGGGCTGATATCTGGCGGAATCCGAGGAGCGGGACGAAGTCGGCTCGACAGGACGAGAGAAGCGTGATTCGGAGCCGCGGTCGGAGGTTCGCTCCTGGTTTCGGTCCGAACCCCGATCGGAGCTGCGATCGGAACCTCGATCACGACCGTCGCCACGGCCATCGCGGCGTCCGCCACGGCGGCGCCGGCGTCCGCGAAAACTTCCGCGATCCCGATTCTGGGAATCGCCCCCTTGCTCGGGCATGGGCGCTGCCGACATCGAGGGCAGGACTTCACTTTGACCGTCGGCTTCGACAAAAGCTTGTTCTGAATCTGAGATCTGATCCGTTTCCGATTCGTCCGCGGTCGCAGAAGTCTCTGTCGTGCTCGGGATGGCATCGGCTCGCGCCGGTTGCGGACGCATGTCTGGCACGTTTCGACTAGCGGGTATGACGTCGGTCAGATCGTCGTCGTGCTCTTCGAGTTCCATGAAATCGGAAACGTAGAGGAAGGCATCGCGCTCCAGGCCGATGTCGACGAAAGCCGACTGCATGCCGGGCAGCACGCGGGTAACACGACCCTTGTAGATGGATCCAGCTAAGGTGTACTCGTTCTCGCGCTCCAGATAAACTTCCGCGAGCAAATCGTCTTCAACCAGACCCACCTTGGTCTCGTGGGGGGTGGAAGAGACAAACAATTCTTTGTTCATTGACACTCCGGTCCCACCCGCTTCTCTAAGAAGCTAGGCGGGCTTCACCGGGGTGGAGTCAGAAGAGGTGCGGGAGGATGAAACGAAGAGCGTCGCGATGCTGCCCCGAACCGGGGACAGACTGGGGTGGAGAGTTTTTCTCTGCACCGAGTCCGCTGCACAAGCTTGGGAATCTTTTGCACTTATCGCTTTAACTTCTGCCGGGGTTTGTGACCGCACTCTCAGACCCAATTGGGGTCGGGGGGCCGTTCCCTGCCCGGCTGACTGCTCAGCTTCAATCCTGCCCGGCCTTCTGCTGCTCGACTAGCCGGTGAAATGCCCTCTTTACGCGAGGGCGATCGATATTTTTGGGGCTGCGCCTGCGAGCGCAGCAAAACTGCTTTCCTGCCGTTTCTTCCCGTTCCTGAACCCGTTGCTTCTGAATTTTGTTCGACCTGACTGGATCGGTTGAAAACGCGTGTCCAATCAGTTCACGAAGCGGCGCATACGAACATTCATAACCATCCCCAGCGCCAGGAACATGAACAATACAGAAGACCCACCATAACTCATCAACGGCAGAGGTATTCCGGTGACCGGCATAAAGCCAACCACCATGCCGACATTGACCAGGATATGGAAGCTAAGCACAGCCACCACACCCATCACCACAAACGTGCCAGCGCGGTCGGGCGCTGTTTGCGCGTTCTGGGTCAAACGCATCAGCACAATGAAGTATAACAGCAGAACCCCAAGAGCGCCCACGAAACCATGTTCTTCGGAGAAAGCGGCGAAAATGAAGTCCGTTTGGGGAACAGGGAGAAAAGCGCCGTGAGTTTGCGAGCCTTTTCCACCCCAAAGGCCTCCAGAACCGACGGCAATCTTGGATTGCTCAACTTGGTACCCCGAGCCCTGAGGATCCAGTTCAGGGTCGATAAAGCTGGTTAAACGCTGCTTCTGGTAGGACTTCAAAACGTGGACCCTGGGAACGAGAAAGACCGCCCCGACGGCTATGGTGGCCAGCAAACCCACTGTCAGTCCCTGCTTCCACTGCAAGCCCCCAAGAAATACACCCATCACAGCAATGGGAACATAGGTGAGAGCCGTGCCAAGGTCTGGCTGGGCCAGGACCATCAGCATAGGAATGCCGACGATCGCTCCAGCCTTCATGAAATCGGCCCAGGAGAGTTCCCGCTGGCGCATGTCGGCAAAATACTTGGCAACGGCGAGAATCAGGATGAGCTTGACCCATTCCGAAGGTTGGAAGTGATTGCCGCCGGGCATCTTGATCCAACGGCGGGCTCCAAGATACTTCTGGCCGAAAACCATCACGGCCATAAGAGAGCCTACCCCAGCAATGTAAAACCAGTGGATCTGATCGAGCAGAGCCTGATAGTTAATCAGGCTGACCAGAAACATGGCGCCTACGCCGGCGACGACCCAATAGACCTGCTTGACATGGGCTCCGGCGAACTTCGTGTGCACGGTGGCGCTGTGGATCTCCATGATGCCCATGCCACAGATGATGAGCACGAAGGCCATCAGGATCCAGTCGAAATCGCGGTATGAGACGTAACGTGCCATAAGAACAGTTTCTAGCTTCTAGCTTTTAGCTCCTCTGAGCTTTTGTCGACTGCCCCCTTCATGGATGCATTCCTGGCGCAGCAATCGCAACTGCGAGCGGCTTCTTCGGCAGGTCGAGAACAAAGTGGCCGGCTTGCAGGGCATCTTTGTCTCCGTCGGAATCGGGAGTTGTCCAGAGACCTCCGATATCGACCGTGCCATTCTTTGGCTTCTCCACCATCTTCTGCGGAGATCGGTGCTGCTTATCGACGTACGCCTTGATCACCTGCGTCGCCAGGCGCGCCGCCAGCCTGCCGTGCTCGCCGCCCTGAAACAATACGCAGACGACAATGTCGGGATTGCGTCTTGGGGTGAATCCGACGAACCATCCGTTCTGCGCGAGATCGTCGCTATTCTTGAATTTGGCGCGGGTCGCCAAAGATACAATTTGTGCCGAACCGGTCTTGCCGGCGATATCAATCCCGGGAATATGAGCGGAAGGAGCTGTGCCCTCGGGAAGAAGGACCCGGGACATGGCGTCGGTAATGAAGTTCCATCCATTGGGATCAATCGGAACGTTCTTCACTTCAGTAACGTGTTCTGCTTCGACATAGCCAGGCGGCATGTCGGAGGGATTGATGACGTGGGGCACTACCATGCGCCCGCCCATAGAGATGGCGCTGATGGCGCGCAACAGCTGCACGGGCGTGATGGCAACCGCGCCCTGTCCAATGCCGACCGAGATCGTTTCTCCGGCAAACCACTTCTGCTTGAAGTTCTTGATCTTCCACTGTTCCGACGGCATAACACCGTTCACTTCGTTAGGCAGATCGATGCCGGTTTTCTGGCCCAATCCCAGATCGGTGGCGTACTTGGCGATACGGTCGATACCGAGTTTTTCGGCCAACGTGTAGAAGAAAACGTCACAGGACTGGTAGATCGCTTTTTCGAGAGTAACCGCGCCATGTCCGCCCTTCACCCAGCAGCCGAATCGGCGGCCGTAGAACTCGGCGCCACCAGTGCAGTTCACGTGGAGTGTCTGCGCAACGTTTTCCTGCCAGCCGGCGACCGACATGATGATCTTGAACGTCGAGCCGGGCGCCAACTGAGCTTGGATCGCTTTGTTCAACAGTGGTTTGTCGGGATCAGTGACGAGTTTGTTCCATTCGTCGCGGGAGACATGCACGGCGAAATCGTTCGGATCAAATGTAGGCCCGCTGACCATGGCGAGAATTTCCCCGGTGCGGGGATCCATCGCCACGATGGCGCCGTTCTTCCCTGCCAGAGCCTCTTCGGCGGCAATCTGCAAGTCGATGTCTACGGTGAGGCGGAGCTGTTTGCCGGGGACCGCTTCGGTCTCGCCGAGGCGTTCGACTTCGCGCCCGCGGCTGTCGACCAAGGCCTGGCGCGATCCGTTCTTGCCCATGAGCAGGTTGTTGTACTGGCGCTCGACGCCGGAAATGCCGACCACATCCCCTGAGTTGTAGAGCTCGAATTGCGGCTGGTTCAGCATGTCTTCGCTGACTTCGCCGACATAGCCGATCAGGTGGGCCATGAACCCGTTGCGCGGATACAGGCGGCGGTGAGCCATGATGGTATCGAGTTCCGGCAACTCGTTGCGATGCGCTTCGATGAACTGCAACTCGTCGGGAGTGATGTCCTCTTTGAGCGAAATTGGCTGGTACTGCGGCATCGAGGCGAAGCGGCGGATGCGTGCTCTCACCTCGTTGGGATCCAGATGCAAACCTTGGGCGATCATATCGGCATCAGCCACAAGATCACGGGAGGAATCCCGCAGCAGCAGTGCAGAGAACGACGGGTAGTTGTCGACGATGGTGCGCCCTTCGCGGTCCAGAATCTTGCCGCGAGGCGCGAGCACCGGCACGTTACGAATGCGATTTTTTTCGGCGGCCAGCGAGTAGTAGTCGCTCTGCATCACCTGCAGGCGCCATAGTCCGTAGGCGAGAATCAGGAAGATGCCCAGGATGATGTACTGGGCCGCCGTGAGGCGGATGGCGGAAACTTTTTCGTCGCGGCCGAACATCAGACTTGGGGCTTTCGGCTTTCGGCTTCCGGCGTGTTCGGCACACGCTCAGAAATCGACACCGATGCCATTTTCCTTTCAGGAGTTATTCTCATTCTAAATCGGGCCTCGCACCAGAGGAGCTTTTCGCAGTGACGAAGGTCATCGGGATTCGGCGACATTCTGTCCCTGATCCGGCCAGAAGCCCGAAGCCGAGAGCCGGCCCCGCTCACGTTCGTTGCTTGAACTTGTCGAGCAGGAAAAACAGCGCCACCCCCAGGATCGCATTCGCCAAGCCAGCCAGGATGCCTCGAGGCCAGCTCCACGTTTGGGTCATGCTGACCAGGCCTCGGGCCACGGTGAAATAAACCGCGGCATGAACCAGGTAAAAGCCCAGCGTCACCAGCAGGCGGGCCCCGGCGTTTTCCACGTCGAGTTTTACTCCCAGCGAGGATGCCCCGTATCCGACCACCGTCTTGGCGATTCCATAGATTCCAATGGGGTTGTGTCCCAACATATCCTGCGCCAGGCCGATGAATGCTCCGGTAAACAGTCCTGCAATCGGGCTGCGGCGCGCCATGGCAAAAAAGATCGTCACGAGCAAAGGCAAATCGAAATAGACCGCGAAGCGCGGGAAACGTAGTGGCAGAAACGCCTGCACAAATAGCGCAAGCAAAGGCACGCCAATCGTTACCGGGATGCTGAACCGGTAGACTTCAACTTGCTCCCCTGATGTGTAAGTGATGGGCACGCTATTGTGGGCTGCTCTGGTCGGCAGGAGGCCTCGAATCCTCCGGCGGTGTGGTTGGCGCAGTTGGAACGGACGGTTTTGGCTGAACGTGCTCCGGCGAGGCCTGGGACGGATCTGGTTTTCTTGGGACCGCGGCACCACCCGGGGCGCCAGTGCTCTTCTTTACGTTTGCGGCGGTCCCCTCCGCCGGGGCTTTCGCTGTTCCTGCCGCGGAGGGCGTGTGGGCCGCTCCGGATGGATTCTTGGCAGGGGCTGTGATTGTGGCTGAGCTCGGAGGCTTGGCTGTTACCTTGTCGGTTGCGGACGCTGCAGATCCCGGGACCGGGGCGGTTGCCGCTTTCACCTCGGTCGACGATTTCGCATCGGTGGCCGGTTTGTCGGGCACCGACGGCAACCGTTGCGCCAGAATGTCGGCGGCGCGCACGCGAACATTTTCTTCGGCGGTCGCCTGACGTTCTCGCTTTTCGACCAGCACCATTACTTCTTCAAGCTTGCTCAAATCGGCAGCCGGTCTGATTTTGATATTTAGGAACAAATCCTTGCCACCGCCGACTTTCGTAACCGTGCCTACGGGCAGGCCCTTGGGAAAGATCTGGTCGCCACCGCTGGTCAGCACATTTTCGCCCACCGGAACTTGTTCGTCGGCCATAACCCGCTCAAGAACGACTTCTCCGTTCGCCGTACCGCGCAGCACACCCTGCAGACGCGTCTTCTCGAGAAGGGCGCCGACGCCACTGCTTTGATCGCTGATCAGGAGCACCTGGGAAACCGACGGGTACACAAGCAACACCTTGCCCACGATGCCGTCAGCCGTCATGACCGCCATGTCGCGCTTGATGCCTGCATTCTCGCCTTTGTCGATGTAGACGATGCGCGAAAGATCACTACCGCTGGACCCGATTACCTGTGCAGCGACAGTGCGCGAGATGAATTGTTCTTTGAAGGCCAGCAGGGTTTGCAGGCGCCGCGCCTGGGCAGCATCTTCCGAAAGGCGCACCTGCTCCAGACGCATCTGCTCGATCTGTTGCTTTCAGTTGGCGGTTCTCAGCGCGCACGCCACGCAGGTAAAAATAATTGTGCCAGACGTTGCCGGTGCTGTTCTGAACCCAGACCAGAGCGCGCTCGAAGGGAGTGATGGCGCCCACGCCCCAAATGCGGATGAGACGCGTGTTCTCGGCATCATTGCCGCCTTTTTTGACTTGCATTGCTAGCCCGAGCACCTGCAGAAACAGGACTCCTACAAGAATGACCAGGTTGCGATAGCGGCCGAGTACAGATTCCATAACTTCAGTTTCAGGTTTCGAGTTTCAGGTTTCGACAGAGCAGATCGGAAGATTCCGTCGTCCAAGTTCGAAGTCTGGTCTCAATCCGTTTGCCCGAAACTTGAAACCTGAAACTCGAAACTGCTACTCGATTGAGATCTTTCTCAACAGCTTGAAGTCGCTGAGCATTTTGCCGGTGCCCAACACGACGCTGCACAACGGGTCGTCAGCAATCGAGACCGGGAGACCGGTTTCTTCGCGGATGCGCTTGTCGAGATTCTTAAGCAGAGCACCGCCGCCGGTAAGAACAATGCCGCGATCGCTGATGTCGGCTGAGAGTTCCGGGGGCGTCCGCTCAAGGGCGACGCGAATCGCATTCATGATTGTCGAAACGCATTCGCTGAGCGCTTCGCGGATTTCGCCGTCGTCGACTGTGATTGTCTTGGGCACGCCTTCGATCAGGTTCCGGCCTTTAATCTCCATGGTCATCGGCTTATCGAGCTGGTGCGCGGAGCCGATTTCCATCTTGATCTGCTCGGCTGTACGCTCGCCGATCAGCAAGTTGTATTTCCGCTTCAAATAGTTCATGACGGCTTCGTCCATCTGGTTGCCGGCCATGCGCACGGAACGCGAATAGACGATGCCACTCAACGAAATCACTGCGATGTCTGTGGTGCCGCCGCCGATGTCGACCACCATATTGCCGCTGGGCTCGGTGATGGGTAGGCCTGCGCCGATCGCGGCCACCATGGCTTGCTCGACCAGGTGCACTTCACTCGCCTTGGCGCGATAGGCGGAGTCCATGACCGCGCGCTTTTCTACCTGCGTAATCTCGGAAGGAACGCCGATCACAATCCGCGGATGCACCAGCATCTTGCGGTTGTGCGCCTTCTGAATGAAGTAATTCAACATCTTCTCAGTCACTTTGAAGTCGGCGATCACGCCATCTTTCATGGGCTTGATGGCGACGATGTTGCCCGGCGTGCGGCCCAGCATTTCTTTCGCTTCTTTGCCGACGGCCTCAACCTCGCCCGTATTCTTGTTGATGGCAACGATCGAAGGCTCGTTCACGACAATACCCTTGCCGCGCGCGTATACCAGCGTGTTGGCGGTGCCCAGGTCAATGGCTAAATCGCTGGAGAAAATGCTGAACAGCGACCGAAGATTGTGACTGCGCGTCGGGCCTGAATGAAATCCGTTGTTTGACATGACGAAATGTTCTCGCGTCCTTCTACGTGCTACGTGCCGGTCTGCCGGAGAAATCCCCCGGCAGTTCTTTGTTAGCTCATTGTCTGGGTGCTGGCTCTTCTATTCTACGAGATGCCGGCGAACCCTGCTCCAACCAAAAGTTCCTCTGCCCAAGGGTCGTAACTATAGTTCGTACCTAAATCTTTAATCGCGCGTCACTGGATCACGATTTTCTTCTGCTGGGTGTTCACCCCGCCCTGCGCCGTTTGTGCCGTCACCGTGATGACCGCTTCCCCGGTTGGCAGCGGGGGCATAAAGTAATGGAACTGCCCATCGGAGTTAATCATCGGCACCTCGCTACCGTTGACCATCACTCGTGCACCCGTCTGCGTCTTACCTGTTATTTCAATTACGTGCCCGTGTTGGATAAAGGGATCGAGATCCAGTTCAATGGCTTCCGTCTCCTTACCCTTGGAAATGATCGTGAAGCGATTCTTTTCGCTCTCCGCCGATTCCTTCCCCGTCGCGTCATAGGACTGCACCATCCAGTAATAAGCGCCTTCGCCGAGGCTCGTGACCGTTACCGCAGCCGTATTAACTTTCTTATCAACAAGTGTAGAAGAAAAATACGGGTTGCGGGAGATGCGAAGCCGGTAACCAACTGCATTCGCCATCTTCGTCCAGGAAAACTCCACATCCTTGGTGGCTTCGCCGGCGGAAAACAGAGGCGCCATGTTGGCCGGAGCGATAGGAACCGGCGGGCCGATTTCCTTGGCTTTCTCCAAGTGGGATTGCTGGCCCTCGAAGCTCACCTTTTCCCAGTTGGCAAGTTTGACGGTTTCGCCATTCCGAGTAACCTCGCCGGTTCCTTTCTTCATCAAGATTTCGTGATGATCGGCCTTGGGATCGTTGTGCACCTGAGCAGCCGATTCAGGAGACAGAGACGCCGTAGCGCCCCCCACAATCACCTGGGACTTCGACCCCTGGCTATAGGTCGCAGTTGAGAGGTCCACGGTTCCGGTGCTGACGGCTACGGCAACATTGGTCTGCTGCTGGTCGTTGGCCGAGTTCTCTTCAATGACGATCAAAGAATCCTGCTTTACGGTGTAACTGGTGCCGTCGTTGAAAACGACCTTCGCCATACCTTCAGAGCCGGTCTGAACCACGTCACCTTTTTCCAGAGGGATGTTGTAATCGCCGGTCACCCAACTGTTGCCGTTGCTTTTCTTGACGCGCACCGTGCCATCGAGAGCCGTAAAGTGTGCCTGCTGGGACGTCGAAATCCCAGAACCTGCAGGAGGAGTGATCCCCCCCACTTTTTCCAAAATTTTGCTGGCGAGGTTTTCTCCCGCCTTGATGCTGTTATCGGTAAATTGCGGGAAGGTGAAGCGCACTGCAACGCCAAAGATCGCGAGGCCTGCAAGGATCAGCAGCGCCACGCTGCGGTAGGTGATAGTCGTCCACGCAACGTGAATGCCCGATTTGCGGTTATCTGAAGACACTTGGGACCGACGAACCTCAGTCAATATGCGGTAAAGAAAAACGTTAGCACAAGGAAAACAGAGGAAAAAACAGGTAATCACTTTGGGACGTTACCGAAGTGCCAGACTGGTTGAAGCGTGACCAATTTCCAAAGCGGGAAAAAGTCCG
The DNA here is from genome assembly GCA_963722365.1 of uncultured Acidobacteriaceae bacterium. GTDB lineage: Bacteria > Acidobacteriota > Terriglobia > Terriglobales > Acidobacteriaceae > Sulfotelmatobacter. Next base: position 871,284 of record CAVRLM010000004.1, on the reverse strand, counting down.
AAATCGTTTCATGACACACCGCCAGCAGTGGGCTATTCTTACTGGTCAAAATGGACGCTCACTCCAGCAGAGACTTCGCACTCCTACGCAGCCGAGCGACACTCTCCGCGAATGACGGGATGATTCTGATCTGGGCGATCGTTCTCGCCAAACTCTTCTTTCACATTTACTTCAATAACCGTTATGGCTATTTCCGCGACGAGTTCGATTACATGTCGTGCGGCGACCATCTGCAGTGGGGATACGTCGACCAGCCTCCGTTGATCCCATTTCTTATTTATATTAGCCGAGCGGTGCTGGGAGATTCGCTGCGCGCAATTCGCTTCATTCCCGCTGTCGCGTCATCGTTGCTGGTGGTGCAGACGGCCGTGCTGGCACGTGAGTTAGGCGGACGGCGCTACGCGGTGTTGTTGAGCGCAATCTGTTCGGTTATCGCGCTGCAGTACCTGTCGAATGGTAGTTTGCTCGGCACGAACTGCCTCGAACCGAATTTGTGGATGGCATGCGCGTATTTCGCGATCCTTGCCATCAAGAGAAACGATCCGCGCTACTGGCTTTGGTTCGGCGTCTTCGCCGGGCTTGGGATGGAAAACAAATATTCCATGGCGCTCTTCGGCTTTGGAATTGTCGTTGGGCTGCTGCTCACCGTGCAGCGACGGATCTTTTTTGATAAGTGGATTTGGCTTGGTGGCCTCTCGGCATTGTTGGTTTTCCTGCCGAACCTGCTCTGGAACGTTCACTATGACTGGCCGTTCGTGCAATTGATGCATAACATCCGAGCGTCGGGACGCGACGTGGTGCTTGGGCCGGGAGAATATTTCTTTCAGCAGACGCTGCTGGTGAATCCTCTGACGGCGCCGATCTGGCTGACGGGTTTGTTCGCACTGCTTTTCTCGGCGCGGCTCAAGCCTTACCGCGTGCTGGGGTGGTGTTATGTGGTGTGTTATGCAGTCTTCTTCATTCTGCATGGCAAGAATTATTATCTGGCGCCGGTGTATCCCATGCTGCTCGCGGCGGGTGCGGTGATGATTGAGGTCGCGCTGGATCGTCCGAATGGCGATCGGACGGGAAGAGGGCGGCCGCGTTTGAAGTGGTTGAAACCGGTGATCGTGATCGTGCTGCTGGCGAGTGGCGTACATACGGCGCCTATCGTCATTCCAGTTTTCTCGCCCGAACGATTCCTGAAGTACACGAAGACACTTCCCTTCAAACTTCCGGTGATGGAGCATTCCCATGCGCGCGCCGCGTTGCCGCAGTGGTACGCAGACCAGTTTGGATGGCAGGAGATCGTGGATGAAACGGCGGTTGCGTGGAATCGGCTTGCGCCCGAGGAACGTGGTGACTGCGGCATCTTCGCGCAGGATTACGGACAGGCCGGGGCGATTGATTTTCTGGGCCGCCGCGTTGGTTTGCCGCCATCGCTCAGCGGTCATCAGACATGGTTCCTCTGGGGACCACGCGGATATTCGGGAAATTGCATGATCGTGCTGGACGACAACCGGAAGACCCTTGAACGACTCTGGCAACATGTGGATTTCGTTGGGAATTCTGCGCCGAATCCCTACGCGCTGGAGCAGCAGATCTCCGTTTATGTTTGCCGGGGAAAGAAGTTTGATTCCTGGTCAGGCCTCTGGCCGCGTTTGAAGCGCTGGCGGTAACGAGTACACCGCTTTCCCGTGGCTATCCTTGCCTCTGCGTCCCTTGCCGCGACTTCGTCGCGGGTTGTAGCATCAATATCAAGCATTCATTTAAGGAGACATCATGGCAACCGATACATTGGCCAGTCCGGCCACCCTGAACTACGGCCAAACGAAAGTTTTCAAGAATTTTATTGACGGCGAGTGGGTAGACGCCTCGACCGGCGAAACGTTTGAGAATCGGAATCCTGCGGACACCCGCGACCTGGTTGGGATCTTCCAGAAATCGGCCAAGGCTGACGTGGATACCGCCGTGGCTGCCGCCAAGCGCGCCTTCGCCAAGTGGCGCCTGGTTCCGGCGCCGCGCCGGGCTGAGGTTGTGTTTCGCGCCGCCGAGATTCTAATCGAGCGCAAGGAAGAGTATGCGCGAGACATGACTCGCGAAATGGGCAAGGTGCTGGCCGAAACGCGCGGCGACGTGCAGGAAGCCATTGATGCGGCGTACTACAACGCCGGCGAAGGTCGACGTCTGTTTGGGCCCACGGTGCCTTCGGAGATGCCGAACAAGTTCGCCATGGCGGTGCGTCAGCCGATTGGCGTCTGCGGCATGATCACACCGTGGAACTTCCCCATGGCAATTTCATCCTGGAAGTTACTTCCCGCAGTTGTGTGCGGCAATACCTGCGTGATCAAGCCTGCCCAGGACACTCCGCTTTCCACCTTTAACCTGGTGCGCGCTTTGACCGACGCAGGCCTGCCCAAGGGCGTCATTAATATTGTCAGCGGCTTTGGCGCCGACGTAGGGACTCCGCTCGCGGAGCACTCCGACGTTCGCGCGGTTTCACTCACGGGATCGTCCGCTGTTGGTCGCATCATTGGCGGGATCGCAGCCAAAAGCTTCAAGCACTGCTCGCTGGAACTAGGCGGCAAGAATCCGATGATCGTGCTCGACGATGCCAACCTCGATCTCGCCATTGAAGGCGGACTCTGGGGAGCTTTCGGAACGACTGGCCAGCGCTGCACGGCAACGAGTCGCATGATTGTGCAAAAGGGCGTTTACCGGGAATTTGTCGACCGCCTGGTGGAGCGCGCCAAGAAGCTCAAGGTGGGTAATGGTCTGGACGAGACTGTACAGATGGGCCCGGCTGTCAACCAGAAGCAACTGGAGACGGATCTCAGTTACGTCGAGATCGGCAAGGGTGAGGGAGCGAAGCTGGTGTGCGGCGGAAACCGCCTCGACAAGGGCGATTACCAGTACGGCTGGTTCATGGAGCCAACAGTATTCACCGACGTAGATCCCAAGATGCGCATCGCGCAGGAAGAAATCTTTGGGCCAGTAGTCTCGATTATTCCTTGCAACGATCTTGAAGACGCGATTGAGATTGCCAATGGCATCGAGTATGGCCTGTCGTCCGCGCTCTACACCAAAGACGTGAACAAGGCGTTCTCGGCAATTCGCGATCTGTACGCTGGCATCACGTACATCAACGCGCCCACAATCGGTGCCGAAGTGCATTTGCCTTTTGGAGGCACGAAGGCGACGGGTAACGGCCACCGCGAGGGCGGTATCGGTGCAATCGATTTCTACACTGAGTGGAAGTCGGTTTACGTGGACTACTCTGACAAGCTGCAGAAGGCGCAAATCGACCGGGAAGACTAACGACATTCCAGCCCATATTCAGCCGTCAGAATTCGATTCTGGCGGCTGAATTTTTGTTTTCGAAGGGACGGGGCGTCGGTCATTAGGGTACGTCGGTAATCTTGTTCCCTGGTTACGGGCAACCTAATGTTGGAACATTGAGGCTCTCCTCCAAGTCTCAACTCTCACCCTTGGGGTTTGCCTCGTGATGCACAGCGCGATTCAGTCTGTTTTCCGTGTGGGCGGCCTTCGCCCCGGCCACTTGCTAGCTAGTTTTGGCTTGATGCTTTGTCTCGTCGTCAACTGCGCTCCGCCCGTCCGGGCTCAGAGCGTTCCCAAACTTCATCGCAAAGTGATTGTCATGCACGATCCTGAGTATCCAGCCGTCTTGAAGAACGGCCATTTTGAAGGACAAGTCAAGATCGACGCGACCGTCCTGCCGAACGGAACGGTGTCGAAGGTCGAGGTCAAAGGCGGGAATCCCATTCTCGCGCAGTATGCTTCCGAGGCCGTGATGAGATGGAAATACGTCCCATCTTCAGCACAGACGATCGAAGAAGTGACTTTCAATTTCAATCCCAACAACCGGTAATTCCCGGTCCTGCATTGGCCGAGCCGTGGCGGATAACAGATTTCTGCCCGCTAGCGTAGCCTCTGCGTTTAGAATTTCTCTTTGCTTCCGGCAGAATTTTGCTTCGCGCAGAGGTTTCCATGACCCCAATGACTCAAGCCCACGAGATCGCCGCCGCCACTCGCCTGAACAACGTCCGCTACGCGATCCGTGATCTGGCATGTGTCGCCGATGAGGTTGTAAAGCAAGGCCACAAAGTCCTGCCCCTCAACGTGGGCGACCCTCTGAGCTTCGACTTTCAGACGCCGCCGCACATCATTGAAGCCGTCTACAAGGCAATGCGTGACGGCAAGAACGGATATGCGCCATCCGACGGCGTTCCGCAAGCGCTGGAAGCGATTCGCGGCGAGGCCGCGCGCAAGGGCATTACGACGGTGCGCGATGTGTTTGTAACCGCCGGCGTCAGTGAGACGGTGGACCTGTGCCTCTCTGCGCTCGTCAATCCCGGCGAGAACGTTCTGACTCCCTGCCCCGACTATCCGCTCTATTCCGCCGTGCTGTGCAAGTTGGGTATCGGACTGAACGCCTACGATCTGAACGAAGACGATGCCTGGCAGCCGGGGCTGGCCGATATCGAACGGAAACTCACGCCGAACACGCGAGGCATCGTGCTGATCAATCCCAACAATCCGACGGGATCGCTGTGCACGCGGCAGATGCTGGAGCAGGTGGCCGAACTCGCGCGGCGGCATAACTTGATCGTCTTTTCGGATGAAATCTACGACAAGCTGATCCTCGACGGCACACCGCATATTGCATTTGCCTCGATTGCGCCGGATGTGCCTTGCGTGACCTTCGGTGGCATGTCGAAGAACTACCTTGTTCCGGGATGGCGCATCGGATGGGGCATTGTGTCCGGTGATGCGGGCGCAGTGAAGACTTATACAGAAGGTGTGCACCGCCTGCTGCGGGCGCGTTTATGCGCCAACCATCCCGAGCAGTACGCCATTAAGCCCGCGCTGGAAGGGCCCCAGGATCACTTGACGGAGGTTCAGCACAAGTTGCGCGCGCGCCGCGACTTGACGCAGAAGTGGTGTGAAGGGACCCCGCGCGTGAGCTGTGTGGCACCTCGCGGGGCGTTCTATGCGTACCCTCGTATCGATATTCCCGAGAGCGATGAGATCTTCGTCAAGGAACTCATCCGCCAGAAACATGTCATGGTCGTCCACGGCTCCGGCTTTGGTCAGAAGCCGGGGACGCACCATTTCCGGATCGTTTTCCTGCCGGACGAGCAAACGCTCATCAAGGCTTATGCGGGAATTGCGGAGTTCATTCGCGAGCGGTACGGGAATTGATTTGGTGCTTAATCGGCGAGACTCATATCTGGGAGCTCGTTGCGGTAAACAGGAGTCTAACTCATCAGTGAAACGACGAAGCCTTGTCACTATAGCAGCTTCGAGCTTACTAACTGGCGTCCTTGGCCTACTTTCCTACCGACTGTTCCACCCCCCGTTCCCCCCTGCGGTGTTCTCTCCGAAGCCGCCTATCCAACCGAAAAACTGCTCCGATTTGCGGACCGGGTTGGCATCTTTGGACTCCTTGTCTTCGACCTCCCAAAAGCCGGTTGAGAGCGCAAGACCCTAGGAGAAGACGAGGTTTCCATCTACAAAGCTGTCATTCAAGAATGGCTCTCCGGAGACCCAGCGTCATTGAATATCTCGGCTAGAACCTCTACGCTCGAGGCAAACTCACGCTCTACGGCGCTTATTGACTGCGCCTGTTCAGCGGGAATCCAACTGGAAAGTCTATTGAGCGCGTCCCAATCATATCACCGGCTCACTTCGGGCGTTCTCCCTGCCAAACATGTGAGACTCGTTGATCCGAACGAGCAGACCACGATTGTTGGCGCTAATGATCCCCACAATGCCATGAAACATGGAATATCAGCGACTGGTGCTGTCGAATCGGCTGTCGCAAACGGCCTCTTCACGCTCTCAGAAATCGCATTCGACGCGGAGCGCAAACACGCTCTCGTGAGCTACAGCTTTGTTTGCGGTTCGCTGTGCGGGAGTGGGAACACTTGGGTTTTCGAGAAGGCCGCTGGTACGTGGAAAAAGGTAAACCTCGGTTGCGGTGGTTGGGTGTCATAAAGCATTTGATGGCACTCTATATGACCATGGTATAATGACCATGATCAGAAGCTTCCCATGAAAACCAAAACCATCCCCGCCGGCACCTTCAAAGCCCGCTGCCTTGCCATCATGGATGAGGTCCAGTCCAAGTGCGAAGCTGTCATCATCACCAAGCGTGGCAAGCCAGTGGCCAAGCTCGTCCCGGTCGAGCAGGAAAAAGATGACATCTTCGGTTTCTTCAAGGGCAAGATCGAAATTAAGGGGGATATTGTCTCTCCCGCATTCACACCGGAAGAGTGGGGCGATCTTTATTGATACTGCTCGACACCCATGTGGTGATCTGGCTGGCGCATGAGCATCACCGCATCTCCTCAAGGGCACATGCGGCGATTCAGGAAGCCAGAAAAAAAGCGCGCGGCCTGGCCATTGCCAGCGTCACTCTTCTGGAAATTGCCAGGCTCTCAAGTCACGGACGAATTCATCTGACGCCCGACTTAGAGACTTTTCTATCTGATGTCGAACTCCGTTTCACCACGCTGCCTATCACGGCGAACATAGCGAGACAAGCGTTCGAACTGCCCGAAGGTTACCCTAAGGACCCCGTGGACCGCGTCATCGGCGCGACCGCATTGATCGAGGACTTGCCCCTCATTACTGCGGATAAAGAGATACGCAAGTCCGGTGCCGTGTCCACCATCTGGTGAAGCTCAGTAAATTCCCGGCAGCACCACAGGCACGCGCCGGGCATACTCGTCGAACTCTTCGCCGAACGCTGCGCGCAATAGCTTCTCCTCGCTGCGCACCCGGATTACCATACCGACTGCAAAGATGATCACCGCCGCAATCAGCGCGCTGAAGTGCTCCATTGCCAGCCCGGTCGCGATCAGCATCCCGAACATGCCCGTATAAATGGGATTCCGCACGTAGGAGTAGGGCCCGTCGGTAACTAACCGATGCCCTTCGACGAGGCGCGCGCTCACGGCCCACTGTTTTCCAAGCGTGCGGACCGCCGATCCCATCAGCCATACCGACAGCACCGCAAGCCCCACGGTGAATACGAACAAAACGATTCCGATCTCACCAGCAAGGACTCTTACCGGAGGCAGGAATGCACGCCTTGGAGGCTGGAACCACACCAGGAAATATCCGCACATCTGAAGGAAGATGCCGAGTGCAGCGAATCGATCGCGTTTCGCCTCGCGCTGTTTTGGGGGCCGCTTGCGGAGCAGGAAAATGGCGGCAAAAAAGATCCAGCACAGAATCACGCCAAGCAGCGTAGCGAGCGCGAGTGGGGTTGGACCCGTCATGGCATGAGCATACTATCAACCCCCGCGCAGCTGTTGTAGCAACTTGATTTTGTCACCCTAACAGCAACATGAAAGTGTCACCCTGGCGGAGCCAGGGTGTGTTGCAGGTGGGTGTCGCCGTAATAGAGCGAGACGCGCCCGTCGAGAGCTTGATAGATGTGGACTTTGGCTCCGGCAAAGCTGAAGCGTTGGCCTTGCTGGGGGATCTGAAGGCGCTGGCCGTCCCACTGCACGATGTTGTCGTTGCTGACCACGCGCTGGTGGACGAAGCAGCAGATGCGGTCGAGATTTTCCGGAGCCGGACGCCAGGCGGATTGCATGTCGCGAGGTCGGCGGGCGAAGCGGCGATTGTAGTCGGCCATGAACAGGCGCAGCACAGCGTTGGCGGAGTCCAGATCGGCAGCCTGCGCCAGTCGGAGTTCGCTGCACAACCGATCCTGGAGCACGCCCCAGAGGCGTTCGACGCGGCCTTTGGCTTGCGGGCTGCGGGCGGCGATAAAAGTGATGCCGAGTTGTTCGAGGGCACGGCCGAACTGAGTGGGCTGACGTTTTCCAGCGAGTTGTTCTTCGACCGACCAGAAGTCGTCGTTGCGGACGAAGATGCCGCTGTGATCGCCGTAGAAAGCGAGCGGGATACCGCGGTGGCGCAACAGTTGGCGGAGCAAGGTGAGATAGCCGGCGGCGGATTCGGAGGGGAAGAACTGAGCAGCCAGGATTTTTCCGGTGGCATCGTCTTGCAGGCCGAGCGCGGTGAGACGAGGGCCGCGGCCTTCGAGCCAATCGTGAGGCGAGCCATCGAGTTGCAGCAGTTCGCCTTCACGGGGGGATCGCAGACGGCGCTGACGATGGGTGGGAGCGCGGCGCTTCCGGGGAGACCCCAGACCGGCCTCACGCAAGAGACGGCGGAGAGTTTCGCGGCTGAGGGAGAAGCCCTCGACCTCGCAAAGTTTTTCGCAGAGGTGGTGATCGTTGAAGCCGGCATAGGTGGATCGGGCCAGGCGAACCACGGCTTGGCGTACCCGGGCGGGCAGGCGGCGGGGGCTGGGGCGTCCGCGGTTGGCGTGCGCCAGAGCCGCCTCCCCTTGCTCCCGCAAACGTTTCTTAAGACGCTTGACCTGACGGACGCTGAGCGAGAGCAGTTCGGCGGCTCTGGCGCACGCCATGTCTCCCTTGACGCAACTGGAAATTACGCTCACTCGTTGCAGCTCCTTCTGACTCAACGCGAATGTCCTTCCTCTCATGGGGTGACATTTTCACGTTGCTGTTAGGGGGTGACAGAATTATGGAGCTAAGACAATCAACCCCCGCGCAGCTTGGACTTTGCAGATGAATCTGCTTAAATCGAATCAGCGCTCCCGAACTTCGGCTGGCGCATTTTTATCACTGTGGTCGACATACATTCTCACATCTTGCCGGAAGTCGATGATGGCCCGAAATCCTGGGATGTCTCGGTAGCCATGTGCCACGCGGCGGCCGCCGACGGCATTGCTCACATGGTGGCTACGCCCCACGCCAATGACCGGTATCACTACGATCGGACGTATTTGCAGGGACTCGTGAAGCACCTGCAGGAGCTTGTGGGCGAATCACCGAAGCTCATGCTGGGCTGTGACTTTCACCTGTCCTACGACAATTTGGAAGATGCTTACGCTAACCCCAAACGCTACGTGATTGGCGAGACCCGCTACCTGCTGGTTGAGTTCAGCAACTTCAGCATCCCACAGCAGACCTCGGAATCGTTCATGAAGCTGGCGAACTACGGAATGACCCCGGTCATTACCCACCCGGAGCGCAATCCCATTCTGCGCGAGGACCCACAGCGCGTATTGGAATGGGCCCAACAGGGTTGCGTTGTCCAGGTGACAGGATCCGCACTCACCGGGTTCTGGGGCGAGCACTCTCGTCGGGTCGCGGAATGGCTACTTCAACATCAGGCCGTGCACGTGCTGGCCACTGATGCGCACGACACCGTAAAACGTGTCCCGATCCTTTCCACAGCGCGCGATGCCGCCGCTCAACTCTGCGGAAAGGAAGTGGCAGATGCCTTGGTGGAGGCAAATCCTCGCGCCATTGTCAGCGATCAGAAATCACTTCCCTACTTCCCGCAGCCGGTGATGAAGAACTACAAGAAAAATTAGGCATTCACAAGTAGTTGCGGCTGATTGAAACGCCGAAGACTGGACAGTTACTGAGGGCTGGAAGGATCGCTTTGGCCCGCTGGAACGGGAGTCGCGGTTGTGCTGGGCACTGCAGTGTGCGACGTGGTGGGCATGGGTTCCGCGCGCGTTGCATCCGGAACGGTGGTCATGGCGCTCTCTGGATTGAGCAGGTGCTCTTTGCTGGGACCCAGGCCGAGACTGATCAACGCCCGCGAGTCAGGTACGGTCTTGCTTTGCCAGCCATGATCCGCCTGATACCGGCGCATGGCCTCTTCGCTGGACTGGTTCCAACTGCCGTTGGCATCTCCGGTCAGGTAGTGCTCGCGGATGAGCGCTTTCTGGATGGCTTGGGCCCTCTCCGAATCAATTTTCTGTTGGCCTTTGGGGCGTTTCTTTCGCGAGGAGTGTTTTCCCGTGGACGCTGTGTGAGTCTTGCCGGTCGACTTCGTGGTACTGGCAGACGTTGTCGAAGTCTTGGTCGGCTTGTGGGTTTTCGTGGTTGCAGGTTTCTTCGCGGATGTATCGTCCGTTGAACCAGAACGGGCCTCCGCCGCAGTCACGCAGGCGAGCATTCCCAGCGTGATCAGTGCGAGGAGTCTCGCTCCGCGAAATTGCGACAAAGTCCTCAAATCCGAAAACCTCTTTTTCCAAAAATTGCCGCCACAACCACGAAAAACGAAAAAGCCCGGCTGAGCTCTGGTACCGTCATCATCCTTGATTGGATGCTGCCGTGCCAGTGCCCGCCGGGCTTTTTCCGGTTACGGAAGTGTACCTGCCAGGAAGATCGTCCCATCCTGCCGGGACGAACCGCGCGAGCGCACCAGGAATACGACGTCCTGCCCGCTCTTCAGGCTCGATTCGACCTTGGCGAAATCGTCTTCACTGTTGACCGGCACCTTATTGACTTCCAGGATGATGTCACCGCGACCCAAATTCACGTCTTCCGCAAATGAGCCGGGCTTCACGTCCTGCACGATCACGCCCTTGCCCGAGGGCATGTCGAGGCGATCGGCCATCTCCGGGGTTAGCTTGCGAACGGTGACACCGAACTTACTCGGCTTGGGAGCGCTTTCGTCGTCGTTGGCCTGCTCGTCGCCGAGACGCGCCGCAAACAGCTTGGCGCGATCCGCAATCGTTACTGAGGTTTCCTGCGTCTTGCCATTGCGCAAGAAGCTGAGAGTCACCTTCGAACCCGCCTTGCGGGAAGCGATGTCGGCGACCAATTCAGATCCCTTGCTTACCTTCTTACCATCGACGCTCGTGATGGTGTCGCCTACTTTCAATCCTGCCTGGTCGGCCGGACTGCCCGCTACCACGCTGGAGACAGTGACGCCCGATCCCGAACCGTAGACGCGGGCAATTGCCGGATTTTCGACGGCGTCAAACATGATGCCAATCGAGCCGCGCGAAACTTTATGTTCCGGGCCGGTCAACTGGTTGTAAACATCGACCACAGTCTTCGAGGGCAACGCGAAACCCACACCGGCATAGGCATTCGTCTCGCTCAGAATTGCCGTGTTGATGCCGATGACTTCGCCGTTCATATTTACCAGCGGGCCACCGGAATTGCCGGGATTGATCGCCGCATCGGTCTGAATGAACGTCTGGAACTGGCGTCCCGGAACAATGTCGCGCCCCTTGGCCGATACAATTCCGGCGGTTACCGTCTCGGACAGTCCGAACGGACTGCCAACGGCCAAGACCCAGTCGCCCACCTGCATGCTGTCGGAATTGCCCATCTTTGCTGCGGGGAGAGCGCGGTCCACCTCCACCTTGATCACAGCCAGATCAGTTTCCTGATCGGTGCCGATAACCTTGGCGTCGTGCTGCACGCCTGGCGGATCATCTTCGAAGCGAACCCGAATACGGTCTGCCTTCTCGACGACGTGCCGGTTGGTCAGAATGTATCCTTTGGAATCGACGATCACACCGGACCCTAACGAGCGCTCGCGAATCGCACCGTCTCCGGGACCGCCCGGGCCGGCCTGACCGCCGGGACCACCAAAGAAGTGGTTGAAGAAGTCGTCCATTCCGCCACCACCGCCGCTATCGTCATCATCGGGACTTTGGCCACGGCGTTTGTGAACATTCTTGATGGTCGATTCTGTATTGATGTTTACGACGCTTGGTTCCAACTGCTTCGCAATCTGCGAAAAAGCGTTCGACATCTGCTGCGGCGAAGGCACGGTGAGCGGCGCTACATCGCTCCGTTGCCCTTCTTTCCCTTTGACACCGTAGGAAACCACCGTTCCAATCAGAATCCCCAAGGAAAGGGTGGCCAAAATACTCAGCGTGTAAGCCCAACGGTGGGCCTTCATGCGCATCCACATTGCGCCCGAATCCATATGTCTACCGTCCTCCGAACCCGATTAACCCCTTATAGTATACCCATTTACGAGATGAGACCGCGCCTCTCGGAGAGCCAAATAATCGCGCTTTCGAGTGGCGTTAAGATGAGAGTTCATCTATTAGACGCACAAATCGAGCAAACCGTTTGATGTCGGCTCGATTTACCTAAGCTGCTTCCCCACAGATCGTTAGCGGTGAACCGGAATACAAATCGCGGTGAAATCACTTCGCTTCGTAAACGGTCTTCCCGCCTACGACGGTACGCAGCACCTTGGTGGCTAACAATTTGTCGGGCGAGGATGCCGTTGGATCTCGGTCGAGCACCACAAAGTCCGCTAACATTCCCTCCATCAGCTTGCCTTTTTCTTTCTCTGCAAATTCGGCGAAGGCAGATCCCGAGGTGTAAGCCGCTATAGCTTGATCGATGGTGAGCCGCTGTTCGGGAACGTATTCCATCTTTCCATCTTCGCTCTTGCGAGTAACGGCGGCGTAAAGGCCGCGGAACGGCGACACTGGCTCAACAGGATAATCGGTGCCGAAGGCCAGCGCCACATTCTTGTTCAGAAACGCGAGCCACGCATAGGACGTTGCAGCTCGCTTCGGCCCCAATCGGTCCTTGGCCCAGCGCATATCGGTGAGCACGTGACTGGGCTGCATGGAAGCAATCACTTTCAGACTCTTGAACTGCGCGATCTCGGCCGGAGTCGTGACCTGCGCGTGTTCGATGCGTAAGCGGAAGTCATCGCCACCATTGGCAGCCTTGACGTGTGCTTCGTGCGCAGCCTTCTCGGCTTCGGCAAAGGCATCGAGCGCCATCTGCACACCCTTGTCGCCGATTGCGTGAAAGCCAATCTGAAATCCAGCCAGCACGCGCTCCTTGGTCATGTCATTTAACTTGGCAGCGTCGTATCGCGGCAAGCCGGAGTTTTTCGGGTCGTCCGCGTAGGGTTCAATCATTGCGGCGGTGTGCGATCCGAGCGAGCCATCCATGAATCCCTTGAGTTGCCCGGTGTGCAACATCAGATCCGACTGCGGATGCGAGTCACGCTTTTTGGTCAATTCCTCGACGGGATCATCGAACGGCAGCCATTCCGTAATACGCGCCGTGAGCTTCCCTTCCTTTTCGAGTTCTTCGTAAATCTGAAAATTTTCCCAGTTCGGGGAATAGTCCTGAGACGAGGTCACACCGTGCTCAGCCAGATCGGCCAAAGCGAGTTCGAGCGCCTCCCGCCGCAATCGGTGCGTCGGTTTGGGAACGACACCGAGCACCGCAGCTTGCGCGGTTTCCCGCAGAATTCCGGTAGGCTCTCCGTTCTGGTTGCGATCGATCTGTCCGCCCTGCGGATTGCGACTCGCCAACGTGACGCTTCCCAATTGCAGAGCGCGCGTGTTGGCGACGGCAATATGACCGTCGATCCGCACCAGAAATACGGGATGGCCATCCGATGCTTCATCCAGGTCCCACCGCGTAGGTGTAACCTTCACAGGCCAAAGCGTTTCGTCCCAGCCGGAACCTAGAATCCAGTCGCCGGCCTTGGACTCCTCGACTTTCTTGGCGACGCGAGCGCGCAAATCATCGAGCGATTTCACTCCGGTCAGATCCACACTGAGCTTTGTCATCCCCGCGTCATCAAGATGCAGGTGAGCATCGTTGAATCCGGGCATGACAAAATGTCCACCGAGGTCGAGGACCTGAGTCTGCGGCCCCTTCAGCTTTTCGAGATCGACCATCTTTCCTACCGCCTGGATGCGATCCCCGCGCACCGCAATCGCCTCTTCGCGCAGAATCGAACTAAACGGCGTATTGGCAGGGACACCCGTATAAACATTGGCATGCATGAAGATGATGTCGGCTTTGGGCTTGGCATCGGCCGCGGTTGCAGAAGCAGGGGCGGCACCTTCCTGCGCGAACACCAGCGACACACCGAGAACTGAACATAGCACCGCGCACCCCAGCCTTATCCCTATCCCTAGTCTTAGACTCATTCCCCAACCCCCGCGAGCGCGAGCATAGTCAGCAAAATTCGCTTCAAGCCCAGTTCGCGCCCATTGGAATCGAACCACTCCTGTAACGTGTGTGCCCCACCACCCGACCCGCCTCCCCCAATGGCCACTGCTTCTTGCCCTAGAGACAACGGAATGTTCGCGTCCGTGGACGCTCTCTGCACCTGTGCGGCGTTGGATAACTGGGCGTCGACCGCGCGTACCACTTGCAAAATCCGTGCCCCCGCCTGCAACTCGCCCGCCGGACGATTTCCGATCACAACCACTTCGCAGCTCACGCCAGGTGGCCGCTTCTGCGCCGACGATCGCATCTCGGCGGCCATGGTTTCATCTTCGACCGCGCGATTCAGCGCTAGACGCAAGGCCTGCTCCAGGCGCTCCATCTCCGTCATCGATGTCGAGCGAATGTCCACCTTCATGCTGGCCGACTCGGGAATCGAATTGACCGAAGTGCCGCCGCGAATGACTCCGATATTGAATGTGGTTTTCGGCGTCGTAGGAACTGGGGTCGCAGTAAAGGTTTCGATCGCCTTCGCCAGAATCACGATCGGATTGGGCGCGCCAAAGTCGCTCCACGAGTGCCCTCCGGGACCGCGCACGATGACTTCAAAGCGCCGGCTGCCCAGAGCCTCAGCCACAATCGTATCGGCGCCAGCGCCGTCGAGGACCAGGCTGTAGGCAATCGAATCCTTCCAGCGAGGCGTGGAAAAAATATGCCGCATGCCGCGCAGGTCGCCTTCTCCTTCTTCGCCCACGTTGCCGATGAATACAAACGGCAAGGCATGTCGCACTCGGACGTTCCGAAGCAGCGAAGCAATCCCCAGCAGCGCCGTAACGCCCGCGCCATTGTCGGACACCCCCGGGCCGTAGATGCGGCTTCCCTGCTGCCGGATATTCAGGGGAGTATTGGCGGGAAAAACAGTGTCGATATGCGCGCTCAAAGCGACGTAGCGCCGGCCAAATCCCGGATGTGTGCCAAAGACATTTCCGACATCATCGATCCGGACATCGTCTAACCCGACTTCGCGAAACCGTTCGGCCAACCAGGCCCCGCGAGCCGACTCCCCAAACGGAGGCGCGGGAATCCGAGCCATCTCCATTTGCCAGTGCGTCAATTGAGCTTCCTGCGTGCGAAACCAATTGAACGCCGAGCGAACCTCGGGGGACGCCGCCAGACGCGCGACTTCGTGTTGCACCGAAGGCGCAAGGTCAGGAATGCCGGCGCGGGGGGAATTCGGGCTCATGGCAAGTATTGCGTAAGTTTACAACGCGTTGGGCAGAAAGGGGATTGGCGAGGGCGTTACGGAAGTTGGGCTGGGTGTACGGCGAGATTGTCCTTTCGGATTGCCCTATAGACAGTGCGAAGTAACCAACCCTTCGAAGCGATCCCTATCGGACTGAACTCGAAGACTGCACCCGGCTTTCGACGGCGGCCACCAGCTCCTTCGTGATAGGCACTTCGATCCCTTGCCGAGCCGCACCCCGCAGGATCGGGCCCGCGATCGCGTCGAGTTCGGGCGGGTTGCCGCGCTCCAAATCTTTTTGCATAGAGCTGCGCATGTTGCCCGGCATTTTCATGACAGAAGCGATGACGGCGTCCGCGTCAATTTTCGCTCCTTCTGCGACGGCGACTGCGCTTGCTTCTCGAATGCACGACAATCCTATCTGCCTCCACTTGGCGTCTGCGAGAATTTCGCCAGTGGTCTTGCCCGACGCGGTGGTCGTGAGCGCAAATGCCGCCAGAAATACGAGCTTGCCCCAAATCAGAGTTGGCTCGTCGTCAATGAACCGACACTCGAAACCCATTTTCTGAAGCGCTTCAACCGTGAGGCCGAGAAGAGGGCGCCCAGCCGACGACACGTTCAAGCGCGCAAAGGGCGTGCGATGGACGATGTGTCCGGGAGCCACACGTTCGGTTTCGACGGCAATGGTGGCCGCAATCACGCGCTCCGCCCCATATTTCGCGCGCATCACGGCAAGGTGATCGATGCCGTTCAACAACGGAACGATGGCACGCACTGCCTGAGGCTTGGTGATAGAGGGCAATGCCATGTCCAGTTGGGTTGCTTTCACGGCGATCCACAGGACATCGCAGGGCGGAACCTCGGCGCTACGTGCGACAGGCACACTGAAATTTCCGAAGGCGCTTTCCAGATGAAGTTGTTCGGGATATTGCGTCAGAGCTTCTCGGCCTGACAACGACGGTCACAGACTCGCCCAATTTCGCGAGGCAAGCGCCGACCAGGCCTCCAACCCCGCCCACGCCAAGAATCGCATGTCTCATGGAAACCTGCGTGCGCTACTTTTTCTCCGCCGCCGTGGGCAGGCACTCCAAAATCTCAGCCTCGCTCAAGGTGTGGTCGCTCTGCTTGGCGCGCTGGTAGATGCGGTCCACGATCCCGTCGCTCACGGGAATGCCGTGGCGCTCCAGCCACCAGAGCACATTTGATTTGCCGCTCATGGGGCCGATATCAATAATCTGATCCAGCCCGAACACGTGCGATGGCACTCCGGAATAGACGGTATTCGCAAGCACGACGTCGTCTTTGTGATAGGCCTTGATGATCGCTGATGCATGCACGCCGGTCGCGGTGCGAAAGGCATCATCGCCGACCACCGGATAGTTCGCCGGAATTGGGACGCCCGTGGCACGCGACACCGCCTGGCAATACTGTTTCAGCTTGGTCAGATCCTGCTCGTCCCACGGAGCAATGCCCATCAGTTTCAAGTTCACCAGCATCTGGTCGACCTGGGTATTGCCAACGCGTTCTCCCAAGCCGATTGCGCATCCGTGCACGCAATGCGCACCGGCGATGACCGCCGCCATGGAGTTCGCAATCGCCAGGCCACGATCGCTGTGGCCGTGCCAATCCACGCGGATCTTCTCGCCTGAAGGCTTGACGCATTCCGCGATCACAAACCGTACAAGCGCCAGCGCACCCATTGGCGTGGCATGTCCCGCGGTATCGCAGATGCAAATTGCGCGCGCCCCGCAACTGATCGCGGTTGAGTAGAGGCGCTTCACTGTCTCCGGATCACAGCGGCTCGTGTCTTCCGTGACAAACATGACATCGAGACCCAGCGAGACTGCATATTTCACGGCCTTTTCGGTCGTCTGCGTCAGGAAATCGTCGGTCCAACCTTCGGTGAATCGGCGAATCGGGCTCGATCCGATGAAGGTCGCCGCTTCAATTGGAAGCCCGGTCTTCTGAACAATCTCGGCCACCGGGCGAATGTCATTCTCGTGGGTGCGGGCTGCGCAGTTGGCGCGAATCTTCATCCTGTGCGCCACAATTTCGCGCGCCAACGCCGTCACCGCCTCCACCGCCCGCTGTCCCGCGGCGGGCAACCCGAGATCGAGCGAATCGATTCCTAGCGCTTCCATCAGGTGGAGAATCTCGATCTTCTCGGCAATCGATGGATCGCGCACCGACGGCGACTGCAGCCCATCGCGCAACGTCTCATCGTTGATCAACACAGGCCCCGGCGGTTTCAGCCCCGGCGGATGATTCTTGTTCCAGTCGTAGATGAGATCAGGAGTGTTCATGGGACAGCTGCTAGCTTCTAGAAAATATATGTGGGGACAGCCGCCCTCGGCTGTCCGCCGAGCAAAGCTCGGTTCGTGTCATCGATCCCCAGAATAAATCGCACTGCGCTTAGCTAGCCGCTAGAAGCTAGTAGCTCGAAGCTTCCTCACTTCTCTTTCGGCGGCAGCGTCAACCCAAACACCGAAATCATTCCCGTGCCCGCGACGTTGATCTTGGCCTCACCCGGCGTGGGCAGATACAAAGCCTTGCAGTTTTCGCAGCGATACACTTCGGCCTTCGGTCCCCAGGCTTTCTCCACGTCGCCGCACTCGCGCTCGACCGCGTCGGTCGTATAAAACCACAGCTTCAAATGCCCGCCGCAGAATTTTCCTTTCTCATTTTTCTCATTGCAGGCGCGTTGCCCAGCCTTCTTGATTTTGACTTTATGGTGGGGAAGCTGCGGAACATTTTGAGTGCTAGCAGTGGTTACTTCGCCAGTCGCCAAGAACGTACCCCTCGTTCGAGCGGCCCAAACGCCGCCGGATTCGGCCTTACGCGGTCATTGTAACCGAAACCGGCAGTCGAAAAACACGGGCCATGGGCCCCGCGAGAGGCGAGGAGCGCGCCGAACGAGGAAGGAGCCTGTGACCGGGAATCATCATCCGCTGTGGTCAGGACTTCGCCTCACATCCAGGACTGTCGGTGTAGTAGGCGTTGCCTTTGTAGTCGAGCTCTTCCAATCCGGCTGCCGACGTATAGTAGCCGCAGATGGCTTCGGTGCGGGCGATCTCGAAGAACTTGTGCAGCGGGTTTCCAGGTTCGGCGGTGCCGGCAGACGTAAGCAATGCAGTCTGCTGCGGCGAATCGAGTTGCAGGAATTCGCGGCCATGTGCCTGGAGGGAGAGCTCTCGAAGGGCACTCAGTCCGGCGCGCGCTACCGACTGCGGATCGGCGTTTTCTAGTTCGCGTACCGACGCTTCGCCATTGACTGCCACGGCCAGAGCCCGATGCATGGGGTCGAGATGCCGCGCTGCTTCCCGGACTCCGGCGGCAGAATGCAGCCACAGGTCGAACCATTGCGCCGCTTGCGACAAGGCGGTGGCATCAACCTCGCCCAGCAGGATCTCGATGAATCGGGTGACGACTCGAAATTCTTCCGCGGAGAAGAACTGCGGCTGATATGGAAGTGAGCTGGGCTGGACATAGTCCGTCTCGCCGCCGGCTGGCGGAGACCACTTCTTGCCGGCGCTGCTGAGCGCGTGGACCAAATGCTCCGGTGAAGGATCGTAGAGTCCCGGCGGGAGAGCGGCGGCTTGCGCCATGTCTTGTGCCGCGCGCAACAGGGCCGACGCCGATTCTGGGACGAGTCCGCTCACCCCGGCGAGAACAACCATCTCGCCCAGGCGCAGCAGCCACTGACGGCGAGAGAGGTCGTCATCTGCGGGCGACGACGCGGGCGGAATGAGGTCTTCTTTCATAATTCGCCTCGGCGGAAAGCCTGCGCGATGTGCTCTCCGGCCCGCGCGGAGATGGCCATGATGGTTAGCGTGGGCTCGTAGCATCCCTGCGTAGTGAAGACCGCGCCATCCGTCACGAAGACGTTGGGAGCATCATGCACTTTGCAGTTGGCGTCGACCACACTCTTTTTCGGGTCCGAACCCATGCGTGCCGTGCCGCATTCGTGGATGTTCTTGCCGAAGACGCTGATGTCAGCCTTGGGTGGAGTCGCGTCGGTGAGCCTCATCGCGTCCAGAATGCCGCTGATATCCTGGCGCATGGCAGCCCCCATCGCCTTCTCATTTTCCCCGTAACTCGCGTTGATGTGGAGGACGGGGATGCCCCACGCATCCTTCTTCGTGGAATCCAGGCGGACGAAATTGTCGGCGTGCGGCAGGCACTCGCCCTGCGCTTCGATCGCGAAGTAGTAGGGAATCTCCTCGCGCACGCGCTTGCGCCAGGCGTCGCCCATCTCGGGCATGAGAAAGGCGTGGCCGTAGAGTTCCTGGCTGCCGTCGCCATCGAAGCGGTATCCGCGGACAAACTTGGAGTGGCGATCCTTCGCCGCCCCGCCCATCGCATTGACATACTTCGGAATCAGGAAGCCACACGGACGGCCCACCGCCTCGCGCTTGGAGGAGTACAGGCTAGTCATGGATCCTCCGGCGCCTTCGATGGTGAAGTGATCCATCAAGTAGTGGCCCAGCACGCCGGTCGAGTTACCCACCCCTTGAGGATGGGCCGGCGATTTCGAGTTCAGCAAAATGCGAGTCGACTCAAGCGCTCCGGCGGCCACGACCACAACCTGGGCATAAACCTCGCGGTGCTGGTGTGTGCCACGGTCAATGTAATGCACTCCTTTGGCACGTCCGCTGCCATCGACGATGAGGTCGCTGACAATCGCGTCGCTCACCAAGGTGAATTTGCCGGTGCGCGCTGCCGCCGGCAGAGTAACCGACGGACTGTTGAAGTACGAGGCCGTGAAGCATCCTCTCTGGCACTGGTCGCAATAATGGCAGGCGGGGCGTCCGCGATGGGGGACAGTCAGGTTGGCGACGCGGTCAGGAATGACGCGCCAGCCGAATCTGCGCTCGATCACGTCTCTGGCCTGCAGCGCGCCGCACGACAAATTCATCGACGGTAGAAACTGTCCGTCAGGCAATTGCGGCAGGCCTTCCCGAGAACCGCTCACCCCAATGTAGCTTTCGACCAGGTCGTAATAAGATTCGAGTTCCTTGTAGCGGATGGGCCAGTCTTCGCCGTAGCCGTCACGGGTGGCGGCCTTGAATTCGTTGTCGCTGTAACGATAGCTTTCGCGCGCCCAACAAAAAGTCTTGCCTCCGACCTGGCGCCCGCGAATCCACATGAACGGCTTGTCGGCGGGAAAAGTGTACGGATGCTCCAGATCGTTGACGAAGAACTGGTGGCTGTAATCGTCGCAGGCATAACACAAGCGCTGCACGGGCTGCGTCTCGAGCAGCCGCTGCTGATTGCCGAAGCCGCGGAACTTCAGTTGATAGGGCCAGATGTGCTCGGTGAAGTCGCGAGTCGGAATGCGCGGCGGTCCAGCCTCGAGCATGACCACGGAGAGACCGCGTTCAGTGAGTTCCTTGGCAACCCATCCGCCGCTGGCACCGGAACCGATGACGAGGGCTTCGTGGATCTTTTTCCGCGGGACTAACATGCGGCAGCCAGTTTAGCAAAGTGGGGGCGGCAGGCTGACGCCCTGATCAGTATGCCCGATTCGAAGATCCTAAGGAGCCGCTGCTGCCCGTCGCTCTGTAACGCTGCGGATTACCGGTGGGGATCGAACTCAAGCTTCACGGTCAAGATTTCGTCCGACGCGGCAGGAGCGTACTTCCACTGTTTCACCGCCTTCATCGTCGACTGTCCCAGGATCGGGCTTCCGCCCAATAATTTGGTGCTCTTAACGGCCCCGTTGGGTGCTACCACCACCTCCAGGCGCACCACTCCGCCAATGTAGAGTCGCTTCAAGGCATCCGGATATTCGGGCTCTACGCGAGTAAGAACTTTTCGATCGGACGAGTTCTGATCGTGGGCCTGCGCCATCAAGGACGCTGAGTTGAGCAGCAGGGACAGCGCCAGCAGGCCCAGGGTAAGAAGAAGCCCGCTCTTAACATTCGACCAACCGCACACGACTTGGTGTTTCAACATGACTCGGGGCCCTCGCAATTCGGTTACGGCAGTTCCAAGCTCAACTGGTACACCTCTTGCGTGCTGCGATCACGAACAAACATCCACGAACCGTCCGCAGCGCGGCCGCTCCATGTTCCCAATGCGCCCGGGTAGCGGTCGAGTGCTCCCAGCACAAATGCAAGTTCGGGCTGATTCTCTCCAACTTTCACCTTGCGAATCGACTCATCGCCATTGACCAGATCGTCGAAATACAGATACTTACTGTCGGTCGACCACACTGGGTAGCTCACCGTTCCGGCCGACTCGACCAGCCAGTTCGACCACGTCTGAGTCTCAAAGTCGAAACGCTTCAGCGTGGTGTTATCGGGAGAGATGGCCGCAATGTATCTTCCGTCGGGCGACCAGCGTGGACTGAACAGTCCAT
Source organism: uncultured Acidobacteriaceae bacterium (assembly GCA_963722365.1). Lineage (GTDB taxonomy): Bacteria > Acidobacteriota > Terriglobia > Terriglobales > Acidobacteriaceae > Sulfotelmatobacter. The sequence goes on along the minus strand of CAVRLM010000004.1, from coordinate 849,881 downwards.
CCGATCCAGGGACCTTTTCCAGCTGGTGCGTTTTGAGATCGAGAATGCGGATGCTCAAGCCACCCAGATCATGATTGAAGTCTCCGAACATGAGGCGCGAGCCGTCCGCCGACCAGTTGGCATCGATCTGGCTGCCAGCCTCGGATAGAACTGCCTGCGGAGTTCCGCCAGTTGCAGGCACCAGATACAGCTTCCAGGATTCTCCGGGCATCATGCTGACGAAGGCAATTTGCTTTCCGTCTGGCGACCAAACGGGCAGAGCGGCTTGTTCGCCCTTCGAGGTCAATTGCAGGCGGTCGGAACCGTTGGCGTGACTGCGCCACAACGTGCCTTCCGGAATCGCGACGTATGAAACCCACTTTCCGTCGCTCGAATAGGCGAGATCGGTTGCAGAGACCCCAGGAATCACCGACGTGAACTTTTTGCTGCGGCGGTCGTATTTCACGACCTCACCCGCGGGCGCGACCCCGATGGCCCACATCTTCGTGTTGTCGCGTGCCGGCGAGGCGTTCCCAAATGACATGGGCGCGCTAGTCAGCCGAACCAGTTGGGAAGCGTCAGAACCTTTCGCGGATTCTGGCAAAGCCCACAGCGCAGTAAAAGTGGTGCTCGTATTGGGCTGATTCTGCAGTGCCTGGAAAATGTAATAGCGCCCGTCGGCGGTCCAATTGCCACAGCAGGCGCTGGACGCGTATTGCCACTTCGCCAGCAAAGCGTGGGGTTTGGATCCGTCCTGACCAACCTCCCAGAGTGCGGTCGTGTTTTGAGCGGTGTCACCAACGGTGAAGCGAATACGTTTTCCGTCCGGAGAAAAGTGTGGCCCGAACACGGAACCGATGGCCGTGTACAGTTCGCGAACTTCAGTACCAGTCGCGCTGGCCAAATACAGAACAGAACCCTTGCTGAACACGAGATGTTGTCCGTCTGCCGACCAGGCAGCGTCACGACCGGCGAGATTGCCGATTCTCTGCGCGGAACCGGCAGCAACCGGCAACGTCCAGAATTCGTCTTCGCTCGACCCAGCCTGAATCGGGGCTACCAGCAGCTTTGTATGATCCGGTGAGAGGTCAAGGGCTTGCAGATTCGAGAACGGGCTGGGAACCAGGGATCGATCCGAATGCGCCAACGATACTCTCGCAATGACCCGTTGCGACGCCGGCAGTTCCGTCACATAAAGTTGATTGTCGTCGGCCAGCAAGTTCGTTTTGCGATACCCGTCATGCGTTATCTGCGTAATCGTCGTGACGCGCGGGGACGGCACCGATGCCGATCCGCGAGCTCGCATGCAAATCGCTCCAGCCGCAACCAATCCAAGGATCGCAAGCGGCGCTACATACACTGAGATTTTGTGGACTGACCGTTTCGCGCACGCAGTGCTCATGGGCCGATGTTAACAACCAGGTATAGCGGGTCAATGAAACGATTACGTTAGAGCGTTACGAGGGTAATCTGTATCTCGATGGATCCAACGGCTTTGTAGAGAGACTATTTGGCATGTGCGGTCCGAAAACCGCTCATGGAGGCGCCCGGAGCGGGCCCAGATCAAAAAAGCCCTTAGCACTCCGTGTCAATCTCCCACATTTGTGAACGGAAGGGCAGAATTCACCGGCGGTTCACGAATTAGAGCGTATGATCAAAGAGATGCCATATATCTCGGAACGTCTCACCAGCCTTCGTCAGGAAATTGCCGACTTGCGCAACCTGAATGCCCGCTTTGCAGAAAAAGGCGACCACAATGCACTCGATCAGACTGCTCTTGAGCTTCGTACGGTCCGCCTGCGCGAGATCAAGCAAGAGTTATCGAACATTCTGAACCGTCCTGACGATCCCAAGGTCTGGTGGGAGCGATCCCGAAGGCCTCAGCAGCCCGCCTAAATCCTGAAATCACTTCGGGCGGTCCGCGTCTCGAGAATCTCGAAACGTGGCACCGCCCGATTGAATCAGTGTTCCCTTCTCTCGCTCCGTCCTGAAGTCGTTACTTCACGTTTACCCCCCGACCTTCGCGGCGACCTCTTTGAGGGTTTCTGCAATTCCACGGGGATTGGGTATCCCGCCCTGCGCCATATCTTTGCTGCCCCCTCCGCGCCCGCCCAGCGTCGCCATTGTCTGTTTCATCAATGCGCCCATGTCGAAGGGCTGACCGGCGGATTGGGCAAAGACGAGCGAAGGCTGCGGCGCGGCCGTTGCGAGCAGCGCGACCACGTGAGGAGAAAGACGGGTCAGTTTCTGCGCCATCAGCTTGACGAAGTTCAGATCCCGATCGGAGAAGGAGCGCACCACCAGTTTGCGACCATTGGCCTCGGGAGTCTCGCCGAGAAGACCGATGGCTTGTGCCTCCGCCAATTCTTCCTGGGATTGCTCAAGTTGCTTGCGCACTGACCGAATTTCGTCGAGCGACTTCCGAGCCTGCTGGGGCACGTCGTAGATATGCGCGGAAAACAGCGCTGCCGTCTCGGTAAGGGTGGTGTAGTCGCGGCGGGCAGTGGCGACGGCACGCAGTCCCGCTACGAATTCCACGCGCCATCCCTGGCGAACCTTTTCAACTTTGCGCAACAGAATGCTGGCGATCTGTCCGGTTTGCGAAACGTGTGTACCGCCGCAGGCCGTGAGGTCGAAATCGTGAACGTCAATCAATCTGAGCTCGTCACGCTCGGTTGGCGGCAGTTTGCGCAGGCCCAGCTTCCCTGCTTCATCGCGGGTCACGAATCGGATGTCGACCGAGCGGTTCTCAAGAATGATCTCGTTCGCCAGACGCTCCGCGGTTTCCACTTGATCCTTAGTCAGCGTTGGCGTGTCGAGATCAATGGAGCAGTAATCCTCCGCCATATGAAAGGAAACCGTCGCCATACCGTAGAGGCGAATAAACGCTGCCGAGAGAACGTGCTGTCCGGAATGCTGTTGCATGTGATCGCGGCGGCGGGTGGCATCAATCTGCCCGCGGACCTTGCTTCCCGGTGTTAGATCGTTGGAAAGCGCTTCGACATAGTGGACAACTCGGCCGTCTTCAGCGTCGGCAACTTCGCTGACGCGAAACTTGCTATTCGCACCAGACGTGATCCAGCCCGTGTCAAAGACCTGTCCCCCGCTAGTGGGATAGAACGCAGTGCGGTCGAGAATCACAGCGGGACGCGGGCCATTGAGGACGTCCTGGATTTCAGCGTCGAAATCGTAGAGGAAGGAATCGTGATAGTAGAGGCGTGTGGTCATGGCGAAAAGACCATTTAACCACACAGGGCGCGGAGGGCACCGAAGAACGCAAACATCAATACGGGCCGATGATTCCTCCAATGTGACGTGCGGCGGGTTTCGGCAGTGCGGGCCTTGGCGTGACTTGGGCGTCGAGTACATCGAGATATTTCAGGCCGCTACCGGTGTTGAACAGGACCACCATGTCGTCCGGCTTGAAGAATCCGTTGGCGCGCAACTTGCGATAAGCCACGAGCGAGGCTGCGCCTTCGGGCGCGGCGAAAATGCCTTCCACTTTTGCCCAGTGCCGTGTTGCGTCGAGAATCTCGGCGTCGGTCGCGCTGACGGCCGTGCCTTTGCTCTTCTTTAATATCTCGAGAATCAGATAGTCGCCATAGGGCTTGGGAACGCGCAGCCCCGCCGCCATAGTCGTGGCGTTCGGCCACATTTCGGCAGAGCTCTTCCCTTCCTCCCACGCCTTCACGATGGGCGCGCAACCAGAACTTTGCACCGTAATCATTTTCGGGCGCTCGGAGCCAATCCAGCCCAGCGCTTCCATCTCTTCAAATGCCTTCCACATCCCAAGCAGACCGACGCCGCCACCGGTCGGATAAATAATGCCTTGCGGCATTCTCCAGCCCAACTGCTCGGCGACTTCGTATCCCATCGTCTTCTTGCCTTCGACGCGATAGGGTTCTTTGGTGGTGCTGACGTCGAACCAACCGTCTTTCTCCCACGCGCTCTCTTTTTTCAGGTCGGCGACCTTGCGGGCGCAGTCACTGATCAGCCCGTCAATCAGCGTCACGTGGGCGCCGTAGTAGTCGCATTCGATGCGGTTCGCCATAGGAACATCTTTGGGCATAAAGATATGGGCTTCGAGTCCAGCCGCGGCAGAGTAGGCGGCGAGCGCTCCAGCGGCGTTGCCAGCGGAGGGAATCGCCAGCTTCTTCAAACCGAAGTGACGAGCCATCGTGACGCAAGCGGACAGGCCCCGTGCCTTGAACGATCCCGTAGGGTTGAGACCTTCATCCTTGATGTAGACGTTGGGATATTCCCGGCTCAGCAGCATGGGAGTAAAGCCCTCACCGAGTGACACCGGATTCGCCTCAGGAAGCACCGCGTCGTACCGCCACATGGTCGGGGCGCGTCCCGCGAGCCGCGCCGACGAGAACGCGCGCTTGATGGCCGTCAAATCGTAGCGGGCGTAGAGAATTCCTCCATCTTTACGGCAGACGGATTGTGGGCGCTCCGCCGGATAGTGCTCACTACAGCGTGTGCATTCGAGATGAGTCAGCATGCCGATGCTGAGTTTAACATCGGAGCGAAGATCAATCCTCAGCGACCGGCGGAGACGGCTCCACCAGCGCAGCTTCCGCGGCAGCCATTTTTCTTAACAGATCCAATGCTTGCTGACTTTTTTCTCCTGGCTCAGCCGTCCCGGCTTCCGCATAGTATTCCAGGATGTTTCGCTTCAGACTTGCGGGGATAGGCCGCTGCAGCTGAGTGGTCAAACGCTCAAGCAGCTGGTCGTAAGTTCGATCCGCCAGGGGATAATCACCGCGTTTGACGCCATCACCGGTGTCCAGATCCAGATTCGCAATTACAGGAAAACTTCCGGCTGCATTCGACTGCTGCAACAATCTTGTAAACGTATCGACCGTGCGGTTCAGACTGCGGACATACCACTCATCGGTTTCAGCACTGGGAATTTTTATCGCCAGATCGGACACCGGACCGACCTTCGGCACGATGAAGACCAGAATCGCCAACAGGTGCGCCTTCACTCCGGGACCTTTGTAGGTGTGCTTCCAATGCCGATCGTAGCTGGTTCGCGAAATGCGCTCGACAAGCAGGCGATGCTGGTCATCATCGGGACGAGGCAGGAAATGGCGCTGGTGGAGAACGACTTCAGCCTCGGCAAACGCCGGGATGAAACTGCGCACTGAGGTGCGATAGCTACGGAGAGAAGGGCGGGTGCGACCCAGGATCTCATGAATATCGAAGCCGTAAGTATTAAGAAACGCCTGTTCCAGAAATTTTCTCGGTACCTGGAAGCCGATGAAACGAAGATAGGCGGGCGGAGCGAATTCAGCATTCGTCAGTTCCTCTACATCAAATGCAAATTCGGTTCGAATGTGTCCGTGGGGACTCTCGCCGTAGGTCACGCTCGGTCCATATTTCCGTTTCAGGTTCGCGAATTCTTCGGCAGTGGCTGGATTGATCGCTTGCGAATGTCCGATGGTGTCGCCCAGATAATGCGATAGAGCGCCGATCGCAAATGCGTACTCATCGATCGTGTGGGCATGATGAAACATCCAATCGATGAAATCGCCAGTGCGTACATAATGGGTCAGGTTGCTGAAAAATGCTTTACCGAAGGGATAGTAGCCCATGTCCTGAACGGCGCAGCCGCCATACGCAAACGCGTGCGCCTCCTTCAATTGCTCCTCCGTTGCGTTGGGAAAGCGAGCCAGAAGAATTGGCCGGATGGAATCATTCCATGCCAGGTCAATCAGTTCTTCGTGCGTGAGTACGGAATAGCAGACGGCATGACGGGCGTATAACAAGATTGCAAATACGAATATGAGTGTGCGAGCGCGCCAACGCAACCCCATCATCATCGCCCTTGAAGGTGGCTAAGAGTCTCCGTCGGCAGAGCGAGTCATGTACGCATCTCGCCCCCTCCGGAGTGATCCCAAAATGACTTAGGATACCGGGCGCGTCCGCACGGCGCCCATCGGACATTTCCTGTAGAGTCCGAAAGGCACACCTTTGGCGATGCATTCGAGGCTATTTCTGTTCTTCGTCCTTCGCAGCCATTGCCGACTTAAATCCGCGGATACTTTCGCCGAGTCCTTTGCCAAGTTCCGGCAATTTCTTGGGGCCAAGTATCAGCAGGGCAATTCCGGCAACGATCATCAGATGCATCGGTTGAAACAGTCCTTCAAACATTGAGCTCTCCTAACAACGATGAATGGTTGAACGCACGCTGTGCTCCGGATGGACTCGGAGCACAGCGTGTTGGGGAAGGCCGCGTGCACACAAGCGCCTCGGTGATCCATCAATGATCGTGGCGCCGTGCGTTGTCTGCGTCGCTCGCCAGATCCTGCAGCATTTGCATGAACTGGTTGGACTGGCCGATGAAGAGTCCATCAGCGGTTAAGGCGTTAGCCGCTCCCATAGCTGCGCCCTTGGTCTCAGTCGGACGAATGATCGAGCACGGCGGGAGGTTGCGGCTGAGGAATCTGGTCGGCTCGGGCATGATCAGGTTGGTCTGGAAATCCTCTCCTCCGAACGGTGGAGAATTCAGGTCAGGGAAAGTTACAGAAACACCTGTGACAGGATCGATCACATTCGCCACAGGCACGACGTTCCCGGCTTTGTCTTGCCAGGTCTGGAAGTGGCAGATCTCCGTTCCACCAATGCTGAGCAGAATACGCAGCACCTCTACATTGGAGGCTCGCTGTGCCAGTGACGGATAGAGGCTGCTGCCGCCCTGTTCGATCCACGCAAAGTGAAAGCCTGCAGTGTCGGCGACCACTTGCAAGAACGCCGAATTGGCAACATCGGCATTGGTCCTGGGGATTGCCGTGTGCTGGCCAACGGCCAGTGTCGGGATGGCGTTGCGGAAAGTATCACCAAAATCAGGATTCTTGGTGCGGCTGCGGTAACGGGTCCAGAAATCGGTATGAACCGTGAGCTGCGTGAGATTAGTCAACCGCCCAAATGTTTTGTTGGCTCCGTCCGCCTGGCTGGAGGGCAGAGTACGAAACGCGTCAAGGTTCACCGTAGTCGCTCCCTTCGACGCCAGGTACGCATTCAGGAAAACTTCGTGGCTCAGTTCGTCTTCCGTGTTGTCCGAAATGTACTGGTCCATGTCCTCGTCAAACTGCTTTACGTCTTCGGTGTAGTCAGGATTTCCTCCGGTCACCTGCGAGGGATAACCGGGAATCAGCTTGCTGGCCAACCGCGTAACTTCCCCATCCTGTATGCCCGCGAGTTCGTTGTACTGCAGCCAGATGTCGGTTTCGATAATTTCTGCGGCGGCGACAAAGCGAAGAATCGCCGCGTCTCCCTTGCTGAGTGAGCCACCGCCGTCATCGGCGCTGGCATTCACGCGAAGTAGCGGCGCGGCAGAGAGGGCCGCGCCAGCAACGCCCAGGCCCTTGAGGAACGAGCGTCGCTGAATCTCGCGCGAGGGTTGGGAGTTCGTTGGATCGCTGGTGGGTTGCTTACTCGTCTCCACAACAGGAGAGGGTGATTTTCCGTTGCTCATATGCGTATACTCCAGATTTTTTGAGGAATAAGCGTTGCGGGGCAAGGCAGGGTTTCCCGAGCGTCAACGTGTGCCGAGAATAGAGTGCAGACCCGCAGAGGATGTCATCGGAAAGCAACCGGGATGTAAAAGACTTGTCTTGCGCAATATGAGAGAAAAACCTGATTCCAATTTCCTGTGATTGCTGAAGAGCGAATTGTTGAGCTGTGATGAATGAGCCGGGTACTCATGGTCGCGCTCTGCGTTTGAGTGCGTTAGTATCAATGGTTCAATTAGGGTTACCGGAGAACGTGAATGGGAAAATTTCTTTTTGGACTTATCGTCGGCCTGGCCGTCATCCCCGTAGCCGTCTACATGTATTTCTCATCGGGCAGCGCTCCTGTTGCCACCACTTCAGCACCCATGCCGTTTGAAAAGATGCTGGCTGGGATGGCGCTGCATGCGCGCATGGATAAAGAGATGCCCAAGACTGTGCCTGTCGCCGCCGATGAAGCTGCTTATGTCGCCGGTGCACAGATCTACAAAGACAACTGCGCGGTGTGCCACGGCCTACCGGGACAAGCGCCGACTGCGATCGCCTTAGGAATGTTTCCCAAGCCGCCAAAGCTCATGGAAGGCAAGGGCGTGACCGACGACCCTGCCCAGGAATCCTATTGGAAAGTTGCTGGGGGAATCCGCATGACCGGCATGCCCGGGTACGAGAAGACTCTTTCCACGACGCAACTGTGGCAAGTGAGTCTGCTGCTGGCGAATGCCGATAAACTTCCTCCGTCGGCCAAGAATGTTCTCACTGCGGCCTCTGCGCCGGCGGCTCCCACCATCACCGTGCCTGACATGAAAAAGTAGCACTGGTCGGCGCGCCCGTGCGCACGAAAGTATCCTCCCTCCAAGGGCAGGACGAGGCAGTGCTCCGCTCAAGCTACTAGAAGTCATGCCGATAGTTAGCGTCAGGAGGAAAGATGTATGCCTCGACGCACGGTCCCTCTGATCCTGCTTTGCCTTTGTGCACTCCCCCTGCAAGCCCAGGATCTGGAGAATGTTCAGATCCACGGATTTGTCACGCAAGGTTTCCTGTTCAGTTCGAGCAACAACTATCTCTCGATGACATCGAGCAGCGGCAGCGCGCAATGGACCGAGGGCGCCATCAGCGTTTCCAATCCCGTGACGGAAAAACTGCGAGTCGGGATGCAGTTGCACATGTATCAATTGGGGCAATTCGGCGGCTCCAACGTTCAAGTGGATTGGGCTTCCGGGGACTACCGGTTTAACGATCACCTGGGTGTCCGAGTCGGCAAGATCAAAACCCCTCTGGGTCTGTTCAACGACTCGCAGGATGTCGATTCCCTCTTCTTGTGGGTACTGCTGCCCAAGCCATGTATCCGGTCGACAATCGGGGATTTGACTTGGCCGAGCTTGGGGGCGAACTGTACGGCAGTCTCCCCCTGGGTGAACGTGCCGGGAGCTTGCTATTTCAGGGGCATGCCGGCTACAGCTCCATCGATCGCAATGGCGGATACTCCCAGCAATTGGCGCAACTCGGACTGATTTTTCCCGACCCGCCCGGCGGAAAGACCGAGGGCGGCGATTTGCGCTGGCAAACGCCGTGCCGCGGATTGATCGTGGGCGTGAGTGTTCTGGGTCAGGCGGTCGATCAGACTGGGTCCGACGGATCCATCCACGTGGCTCCTGATCTCGGCACCGCATACTACGCCCAATGGGAGACGGGAAAGCTGTATTTCGCCGGAGAGTATTGGAGAACCCCGGTGAATCCTACTCTAACGCTGGATACGATCACCCTTTATGTGCCGTTAGACACGCGCTCGTGGTACGTGATGGGCAGCTACCACCTGACAAAGAAAATGGACGTCGGCAGCTACTACAGCCACTACGTAAACAAAGCTGCCGACACAACTCTTCCGGAGAATTACTCCAAAGACTTCGTGGTCTCGGGGCGCTACAACTTTAACGCTTTTTTCTACGCCAAGCTGGAGGGCCATTTCTTGCACGGAACCGGACTCGGCTACTACGCGAATACTAACCCAGACGGTCTGAAGACAAATTCGAACATGCTTGCCGCCAAAGTCGGCTTCAGTTTTTAGCCATGAGAGAAATCAGAGCAATCATTCCAACTCACCGATGTCTCTTGGTTTTGGGATTGGCCCTCTTCCCGGCCCTCGGCATGTCCCAGGACATATTGGTGGTAGCCAACAAGTCCGTCTCCGCCTCGGAGATCAGTTCCACCGAACTGCGAGATATCTACACCGGCACACGATCCCACTTCAGCGATGGTAACCGGGCCATCCCCGTCGTTTTGAAGGGCGGCCCCGTGCACGAGGTTTTTCTCAACCATTACGTCGGTGAAAATCCCGATGAATTTCGCACCCGCTGGCGCAAAGCGGTCTTCACCGGACAGGGAGCTATGCTGAAAGAGTTCGGCTCGGAAGCAGCGATGTTAGAGTACGTGGCCGCAACACCCGGCGCCCTCGGCTATTGCAGCCGAATTCCTAACCCAGACTCGGTGAAGGTGCTGACAGTTTGGAAAGCCGCACATTGACGACCGAATAACCTCAGACTGAATCGGCGGTCGAATTGTTTCCGTGTAGCCGGCGTACAAATCTCGCGATCGCCGCCAGCGTGGCATCCGCTTGGTCCCGCTGCGGAGTATGCTTGCACTCTTCTAATGGAAGTACCTCGACCGGACCGCCCGCCTGTTGAGCAATCGCCTGCACCTGCGCCATAGTTCCGTATTGATCATCCAGTCCCTGGATGACGAGGATCGGGCACGCAATCCGCGGAAGGTATTCTTCAATATTCCAACTGCGAAAGTCCGGATGGAGCCAGATACGATTCCATCCCCAGAACGTGCGCGCCGCATCCCGATGATGCCGCGCAAGTTTTTCGGGAAGATTCGTAGTCTCGAACTTCGTCTTGGCATCGCTGATGCTCGCCACGCTAAGATCCTCGACGAACACATGCGGAGCCAGCAGCACCAAGCCCCTCACGCGGCCGTGACCTCCAGCATGAATCAAGGCGATTGAGGCTCCGTCGCTATGGCCAATCAAGATTGGATTCTCAATGTGTAACTGCGCGAGCAGGTCTGGCAACGATTGCAGAGCTTCGTCGTGCATGTATGTGACCGCGCGGTCCTCGTTAAGGACATCGGAATTCCCGCAACCGTAACGTGAGTAAACCGTCACCGAACAACCGGTCTCCAGAGCAACCCGCGCTGGAAAGTCTTTCCAGTGAGAAACGCTCCCCAAGCCTTCGTGGAGAAAGACGAGCTCCGGCGCACCAGGAGTTGCGCCTGACATTCTTTGCACCTCAAGTCGGCGACCACTCACGACGACCTCAAGTGTTTCTTGAGGATAGGCAGATATCTGGCTCATAACCGGTTGAAAAAGGTTGCACCCATTCTTGCCGCCGCGGCGTACGATCGCGTCGATTTTGCGTGCTCGCTCCATTGCCGCTGCATCGAACCATCAAGATATCGTAAGCTATAGGTTAGTTGCGAGGAGGATCGTTGCGCTGCGCTCGTTGCGGAAATGAGAACCTGGAAGGAAACCGCTTTTGCGGGATGTGTGGGGCCACACTTTTGTCGGCGCCAGCGCCAGTCGCGTCCGCGCCCGCTCCAGTCGCTCCTGCCCGACCGCCTGCGCCACCGATTTCCTCACCGGCCGCCCCCGCCCCGTCGCCGTTAACCTCGCGTACCTCTACGCCCGTGTCCGATCATGAGCCATCCATCAGCGGACCCTCATTCCTCGGCTTGAACGATACAACTCCGCGAGAGCGCCCGAACCTGAGCACCGATCCGTATGCCAGGCCGCATACAAGAAGCCTTGAATACTTGCTGGAAGATGACGAAGAACCTCGCCGCGGCGGCACTGGAAAAATCATTCTGATTCTGCTGGCGCTGGCGTTGGCAGTGGGCTTTGGATACCTGCGTTGGAAGAATCAAGGCTTCGGATGGCTGGGGACGCATTCGAACAAACCGTCGGCAGCGGAGCAAACCTCCGAGACCACGGAGCCTAACGCCAATCCGCCGGCCTCTCCGACCAATCCCTCTAGTCCGCCGGTTGGCGGCGCGGGACAACCCTCGGCCCAGCCTGCACCCGATACGGCAAGCCGGCCTGACGTTGCGCCAACGGGCAATGCGCCGGCAGCGAACATTCCTCCTGCTAACGCTACGGCGGCGACCGCGCCGCCTGTGAAGCCCTCGATCCAACCAGATGCTAACGCTGCGAAAGACGCGGAGAATCCTTCCGAGGATTCTGCCAGCAAGCCGCCCGACAGCAGCACAAAGGATTCATCAGCAACCTCGGACGAAAATCCGTCAGCCACAACCACCAATCCCGCACAACCGGTGCGCGAAGCTCCTCCCAAGCCCGCAGCAGCCAAGCCGACGCCCGCAGTCGATGCAGTCGGCGAGGCGCGAAAATATCTCTACGGGCGCGGCGTGCCCCAGGATTGCGATCGCGGCCTGCGACTGCTAAAACCTGCCGCCAACCAGTCGAATTCCAAGGCCATGATCGAAATGGGCGCGCTTTATTCGGCCGGATTGTGTACACCGCATGATCTACCCACGGCGTATCGCTGGTTTGCGTTGGCCTTGCGTAAAGATCCGGAGAACCAGGCTGTGCAGGCCGATCTGCAAAAGCTGTGGGGAGAAATGACTCAACCCGAGCGCCAGTTGGCGATCAAGCTGAGCCAGTAGTCGTCATCGCAGCAGCCTATTTTTGAGAGCATCTTCAACCCTATGCACAATGGGAATACCGGAGTGCCCAACCCAACTGGAAATTAGTATCCTGAAAGAAAGCATCGAACATACTCCGTGCCTTCAAAAATCCTGCTCGCAAAGATTGGCGTAATCACACTTTTATTGTCTGCGCCCTTCTGCTTGAGCGCCGGTGCGCCTCAGTCGGAAAAGCCGACGTCTAAGGAATCAACGCATGCAACGGCCGCACGCCAGGAAGCAACGGGAATCCCCGGTTTTGCAGAAGTTACTCCTAAACTCTATCGCGGCGGGCAGCCGAGTATCGTAGGAATCAAAACTTTAAGGAAGCTTGGCATCGATATTGTGGTGAACATGCGCGGAGGACACAACGATGCCGAAGAAAAACAGGTCAATCAACTCGGGATGCGCTATGTTTCCATTCCCTGGCATTGCCCGCATCCCACCGACAAACCATTCGCCAAATTTCTCAAGCTGGTTCGGGAAAATCCAGGAAAAAAGATCTTCGTGCATTGCCGGCTCGGCGATGACCGTACTGGAATGGCGGTGGCCGCTTACCGCATGTCAGAAGAAGGCTGGTCAGCCGAGGAAGCGATGCGTGAAATGAAAGCGTTCGGCTTCAGCGGCGCGCATCACCTGATCTGTCCCACCCTCTCCCACTACGAACACACCTTCCCGGAACATTTGAAGTCGAACGATGCGTTCGAAGAATTGCGCCAGAACCGCACCACCGCTCCCCCGAAGTAAAGGCCCTCGCACCTACACTTCGTCCTGCTCCTGCAACTTCGCGATCACTCCGAAATCCTCCAGCGTAGTCGTATCGCCTTTCACGCTGCCGTTGGTGGCCAACTCGCGGAGCAGACGACGCATGATTTTGCCGCTGCGCGTCTTCGGTAGCGAATCCGTAAAGCGAATGTCGTCGGGCTTCGCCAGCGCTCCTATCTCTTTCGCCACCCATTTTCGCAACTCTTCCTTCAATTCACTCGTCGGCTGTCTTCCCTGCTCGAGCATCACAAAAGCCGAAATCGCCTGACCCTTCACATCGTCGGGACGGCCCACTACCGCCGCCTCTGCAACGGCCTCGTGCGCCACCAGCGCGCTTTCCACTTCCATCGTGCTAAGTCGATGCCCGCTCACATTGAGCACGTCGTCGACGCGGCCCATGATCCAGAAATACCCGTCTTTGTCCTGACGCGCGCCGTCTCCCGTGAAGTACATGCCTGGAATTTGCGACCAGTAGTTTTTTACGTAGCGATCGGGATCGCCGTATACCGTGCGCAGCATTCCGGGCCACGGCCGCTTGATGACGAGAAATCCTCCCGAACCTTCGGGAACGGGCTTCCCTTCCATCGTCACGATCTCTGGCACCACGCCCGGGAAAGGCCGCGTTGCCGATCCTGGCTTGGTCGCGATTGCGCCGGGAATCGGCGTCAGCATGATGTGCCCCGTTTCCGTTTGCCACCACGTGTCGACGATCGGACAACGGTCGCCGCCGATAACCTCCCGGTACCACATCCATGCTTCGGGGTTGATGGGCTCACCCACGGTGCCCAGCAATCGCAGGCTGGACATATCATGTCTTCGAGGCCATTCGTCTCCCCACTTCAGGAAGGTGCGGATCGCCGTAGGCGCCGTATAGAAGATATTCACCTTATGGCGCGCGATGATCGACCAGAACCGGTCGGGCTCCGGAAAGTTCGGGGCGCCCTCGTACATCAGGCTGGTCGCCCCATTTTGCAACGGCCCATAGACGATGTAGCTGTGACCCGTAACCCACCCGATGTCGGCGGTGCACCAGTAGGTGTCCTCGTCCTTCAGATCGAAAACTAACTTCGTAGTGAGGTATGTGCCGACGGAATATCCTCCAGTCGTATGCACTACGCCCTTGGGTTTGCCGGTGGTTCCGGACGTATACAGAATGTAGAGCGGGTGCTCGGCGTCAAGCGGTTCGGCCGGGCAAACATCAGAGGCCTTCGCCATGAGCTCGTGCCACCAGTGGTCGCGGCCGTGCTGCATGTTGATGGCTGTGCCGGTCCGCTTGTAGATGACCACATTCTTCACACTTGGGCACGACTGCAGAGCCTCTTCAACGGCGGGAAATAACTTCACCTCTGCACCGCGGCGGTACGATCCATCCTGCGTGATCACCGCCGTGGCCTGGGAGTCGTGAATGCGGTCAACCAGCGCGTTCGAAGAAAACCCTCCAAAAACAATCGTGTGGAGCGCGCCAATGCGGGCGCACGCCAGCATCGCGATCGGCAACTCTGGCGTCATGCCCATGTAAATGGCGACACGGTCTCCCTTTTTGACGCCCAGTGACTTCAGGACATTGGCAAACTTTTGCACCTCGCGATGCAATTGCTGATAAGTGAGGATGCGAATTTCGCCCGGTTCACTCTCCCAGATGATGGCGGCTTTGTTTTTGCGCCAGCTTTCGACGTGGCGATCGAGGCAGTTGTACGAGAGATTGATCTGGCCGCCCACAAACCACTTGGCCCACGGACAATTCCATTCCAGGACTTGGTCCCACTTCTTGAACCAGTGTAGTTCGCTGGCGATGCGCGACCAGAACTTGTCGGGATCGTCGACCGACTCCTTGTAGAGCTTCTCGTACTCTTCGAGGCTCTTGACATGGGCCTGCTTGCTGAATTCGGCGGGTGGTTCAAACTTCCGCTGCTCATTGAGAATCGAATCGATGTTGGGGCCTTGCTGATCAACAACGGCTTTATCCGCCATGATAAGAACCTCGACGTTAGAAAAGTTATTTTTCGTGCCCCTCAGAAGGCCCGAGATCGCAGGAGTTTATTCTACACAGCGGAGAACCGGATGTGACTGAGATCACAAGAAGCTGTCAGCTGGCCGTTCTCGGCCTTCTAAACACCAGATCTCAGCACGCGCCTAACTCATTCGTACCACTGTACTTCATACATCTCTGTACGTACATCATCGTCATCAAAATGTTCCCATAGGAACACTTTTTCCACAGGCAATCAGACTGTAACCGGCTTGGCTCTCACGGTCGGAAGCTTGGCTTGCTGCCAACCATCGAGCCCGCCAGTTACGTTGACTACATGCTTGAACCCCGCGCGCTGCAGCAGGCTGGTGGCAATCATGCTGCGGTATCCACCCTTGCAGTGAACCGCGATGGGCGCCTCCTGGTCGATCTCTGGTGGCGAGACTCGAAAGTTATCGAGAGGCCACCAGGTCGCGCCCTCAATATGTGCGGCCTCCCATTCGGGTTCGCGACGCACATCAAGCACCTGCACTTCCTGCGTTTTCAGGCGCGCGTCAAGCTCGTTCGGCGTCATTTGTGCAATGGTCGCCACAGAGAATCCACACTTCCTCCAGGCGTCAACGCCTCCATCCAGATACCCATCCAGCAATTCGATGCCGACTCGCGTCAGCCGCAGCCGCGCCTCTTCCAACTGCGCGTCCGATCCCGCAATCAGCACGGGATGCGCCGATAATCCCAGTACTGTCCCCGCCCACGAGGCGAACTGCCCACCCAGCGCGATGTTTACCGATCCGGGCACATGGCCTGCGGCGAACTCGTCATTGGTCCGCACGTCGAGCGCAATCTCTCCCGCGGCCAGCATCGTCTTCAATTCCGGGGGCGCGATCGCTCGCAGAGCTGCCAGGTCCGACAGGGCTGCTGCGCCAGTACGGTTGATCTCAGCGTCTTTCAGGAAGTAGTCCGGACGCGCGGGAAGGTTGCTAGTCAACTGCGCGATGAACTCTTCCCTGCTCTTGATCTGCAACGCATAGTTCGTAAGCCGTTCCGTACCGATCGTCGACGAGCGATCGGCTCGCATGTTCTTTCCACACAGAGAGCCTGCTCCGTGCGCAGGATAGACCAACACGTTGTCGGCAATCGTCAGCAACTTTTCGTGCAGACTGTCGTACAGCAATCCTGCAAGTTGCTTCGGCGTGTGCCGTGGCGACAGATCAGGGCGGCCAACATCCCCGATGAACAAGGTGTCTCCGGTCAGAACCGCCCAAGGCGCATCAGATTCTTCGTGATCCGTGACCACCATGCAGATGCTTTCAGGCGTGTGCCCTGGCGTTTCGAGCACGCGGATTGACGCCTTGCCAAATTTCAATTCGAATCCGTCGCTCACGCGAACGTGGGCAAAGGTCGCTCCTGCCTGCGCACCCATATAGATTGTCGCGCCCGTACGGGCCGCCAGTTCCCTGTGTCCAGAAACAAAGTCGGCATGCAGATGGCTCTCAAAAATGTGCTCGATGGTGACGCCATGATCCGCCGCGGCTTTCAGGTACAACTCCACATCCCGCTGCGGATCCACGACGACCGCTTCGCCTTCGGAGGCCAGCAGGTAAGAAGCGTGCGCCAAACATCCCAAATAGAACTGTTCGAAATACATTAGGAGCCCCCAGCGGCCTATCGATGCTAGAACAAGTCTATTGAAAATGTCACGGAATCGTGGAGGCGAAAATTATGCCGGGAGTGGGGTGATGAATTCCAGGCCAAAACAGAAGCCGTTGCGGGATCGCACGATGGCAGGCAGGCGCGAGGGGGTGGGGGTATCGAACTCAATTTCCAGCAGGTCCCCTGGATTCAACAGGATTCCTGCATACAACACCATACCGCCCTCGCTCATTTCAGTGCCCCGGCCCTCAACCACAGTGGTCGAAAAGCCTTTAGAGGTCACGACCCGCACCGGAATATCGACAGGAAGGCGCGGCCAGCGGCGTGTGTTGTCGGAAGTAGCCACGGTGGCAATCATCTTCCTTGGGGCGAAACTCTGCAAATTACTAAGGTGAAATGAGCCGGTAGGACGACAGGCGCATGGACTGGTCGGCGCAGCAGCCACAGGTATTTGATAACAAGAGCGTTCCCTTCTGGTCCTGTACAATTTCCCTGTGAATTGGCGCACGCGATTCTGTTGGGCTGCATCGGTCGTTCTTGTGCTGGGCCTGTTGGCGGGTGCAGAATCAGTTTCCCAGCTCCAACCTACCGGATACGTCAATGATTTCGCGCATGTTCTAGACCCAACGACAATCGCGCAAATCAGCAACACCTGCAAGCAAGTCGACGAGAAGGCACACGCCCAAATCGCACTCGTAACCATCAACTCTCTCGATGGCACTGACATCGAGAGCTTCGCGGTCGAGCTATACAAGAAATGGGGCATCGGCTACAAGGGGACCGATCATGGCGTGCTGATCCTGTATGCGATACAGGATCACAAGGCCCGCATCGAGGTGGGCTACGGGCTGGAACCGATTCTGCCCGATGGCAAGGTTGGTGGCTTTCAGCGCGAAGCAATCCCGCTGATGCGGGCTGGCGACTACAACGCTGCATTGCAACTGGTTACGAACCGGGTCGCGAATGTCATCGCGACCGATGCAGGAGTTCAGCTCACAGATTCGCAGCCGCGCGCTCCTACGCAATACGCGCCCCAGTCGGGCGGCGGGCTGCCGATTGGTGGCATCATCCTGCTTGTCATTATCGTCGTGATCGTCCTGGTGACGCCGCTACGCAGCCTCCTGTTTTGGCTGCTGTTCTCCCAGATATTCGGAGGCCGTGGTGGAGGATATAGAGGCGGCGGATGGGGCGGCGGTGGATTCGGTGGCGGAGGCGGGTTCGGAGGTGGTGGCGGTTTTGGCGGAGGCGGCGGGTTCGGCGGCTTTGGCGGGGGCAGTTCCGGAGGCGGTGGCGCCAGCAGCAGTTGGTAGCGAAGCGAGGATGCAATGGTTCCTGATGAGAAGATCAACGAATTCGTGACACGCATCCGCGAAGCCGCGGGAGCAAACATTGAGAGCATTCTCCTGTTCGGCTCGGCGGTTGCGGGCAATTTTCATCCCAGGCTTTCGAATCTGAATCTCTTGTGCGTTCTTCGCGACAGCTCGTTCGCGAAGTTGCAGGCGCTCGCACCGGTCGCGAAATGGTGGGACCGCCAGAAGCAGCCTCCACCGCTTTGCATGACCCAGTTCGAGTTGGAGCGATCCACCGACGTGTTCACCATTGAGCTGCTCGATATCCAGCAGCATCACCGGGTACTCTTTGGTGATGACGCGGTGCAAGGATTACAAATCTCCATGGATGTACACCGAGTGCAAGTGGAGTACGAGTTGCGCGAAAAACTCATCCTGCTGCGGCAGCAGGTGCTGTTGGCGGTCGGAAACGATTCGCGATTGTGGGACCTGCTGTTGCATTCTGTACCCTCATTCGGAACGCTCTTCCGGCACGCACTCATCGCGCTGCGGGAATCTTCGCCCTCCAGCAGGCGTGAAGCCGTTGAGACACTTTCGAAGCGCGTGGGATTTGATCCTTCCGCCATCCTTCAGGCGCTCGACGTTCGCGAGCAAAAAGCGAACCCCAAGAAAATTGACGTGTACCAGTTGGCGGCAGGTTATCTAGCAGCGGTTGAGAAAGTGACGTCAGCAGTCGATGAAGCGTTAGACTCAAACAGATCCCACCAGGTGTAGGGGCTTCACATTCGAAGTGCGAGGAGGAATTATGGGTAAGTCGCTGATCGCAATCATCGTGATTCTCGTGATCCTGGCTGTGTTCGGCCTGGTGTTCTTTGGGCAATACGTTGGAGTGAAGAACACGCTGGTGACCAAGAATGAAGCCGTGAAGTCAGCGTGGTCACAAGTTGACATCGTGCTGCAGCGGCGAGCCGACCTGATTCCGAATCTGGTTGAGACGGTCAAAGGATACGCGAAGCAGGAGCAAACTGTCTTTGGCGATATTGCCAAGGCACGCTCCGCGCTGCTCTCCGCGGGCACTCCGCAGGAGAAGATCGCCGCCAACGGCCAGTTGGATGGAGCCCTCGGACGTCTGCTGGTGGTCGTGGAGAACTATCCGCAATTGAAGTCCAATGAAAACTTCCTGCGCTTACAGGACGAACTCGCCGGAACCGAGAACCGCATTGCGGTCGAACGCAAACGGTACAACGACACCTTGCAGGACTACAACACCTACGTGCAGCAATTTCCCAATAGCATTTTTGCAGGATGGGCAGGGTTCAAGCCGAATGAGGCGTATTTCGCGGCCTCGGAAGGAGCGCGGACGGTACCGAAGGTAAATTTCTCTCCGAGCGATTCGGCGCCGCAATCGACTCCGCAACCGGCGCCGGTGCACTAAGCCGTGCCCAAAGGAAACTTGGCCCACTAGCTTGGTGGGCCAAGAACTTATTCTTCGTCCAGGTACTCTCCGGGCACGTCGTCTTCGGGCACCTCGTGAGTATGAACTTCCTTTCCATCGGCGAGGTCGGCCTCTTCCACACCGCTTACGGCGTCTGCTTCAAAGGCATTGCCTTCCTCGAGCAACTCATCAACGCTCTCGGAGTCCGCAGACTCGCGGCGCGACAACCCTTGAAGGTCTCCCGATTGTCCGGCCGCAGAGGATTGCTGGCGCTCGCGCGAGAACGCCGCTCTACCTGCACGTGATCCTGTTTTCTGAGCCTTCTTCGCGACAGGAGCCTTCCTCTTTTTGCTTGCACTCTTCTTCGGACTCTTGGGCGACGACTTCTTCTTCGCCGCTTTGATCTTCACGGCCTTCTTACTGGCACGTTTCTTTGAGGGCTTTTTCTTGGTTTTCTTTTTGGTAGCCATGGGCGCAGTCTAGCACCGGAGGCGATGGCTGACCAAGTGGATCCGGCCGTAATCCCGGCGGCTTCAAAAAGTCGCCGGCTCCATGAGATCTTGTCATTTATACTGCCCCGAATCGCCGGACTATTTTCCTGAGATACTCCGGATCTTATGTGTATCGAGGCGCATCTACTGGATACTGTTCATTCTGTGCCTGTGACGCACGGAGAACAGATCCCGGGGCCCCATCGAGAACATTTTTCCGCGAAGAACCTTCGCGGCTTACCAACAAAGATTCAGCCCCTAACTCAAAGTCCACACAAGGAGGACAGAACATGCCGACAATCACGCTAAAAGATGGAACGCAGATCTATTACAAGGATTGGGGAAAAGGCCAGCCCATCGTATTCAGTCACGGTTGGCCGCTGACCGCCGATGACTGGGACGCACAGATGATGTTCTTCGGCGAGCGCGGCTATCGCGTCATCGCGCATGACCGGCGGGGGCACGGCCGCTCCAGCCAGACGTGGGAGGGCAACGATATGGATACGTATGCCGACGATCTCGCAGCCCTCACCGAGAAGCTTGACTTGAGAGACGCGATCCACGTGGGGCACTCCACCGGCGGCGGCGAGGTTGCCCGATACATCGGACGGCACGGCTCGAAACGCGTAGCCGTGGCCGTGCTCATCAGCTCGGTACCTCCGTTGATGGTAAAAACGGACAAGAATCCAGAGGGTTCGCCGATCGAAGTGTTTGACGATCTACGGGCGCAATACTCGAAGAATCGACCCCAGTTTTACAAAGACCTAACCCTCCCCTTCTACGGTTACAACCGGCCGGGCGCGAAAATATCGGAAGGAATTCGGGAGAAGTGGTGGCTTCAAGGGATGATGGGCGGAGTGAAAGCGGGCTACGACTGCATCAAGGCCTTTTCCGAGACGGACTTCACGGAAGACCTTAAGAAGTTCGATATGCCCACCCTCATACTTCATGGCGATGACGACCAGATCGTGCCGATCGGCGCGGCGGCCCTGCAGTCGGCGAAGATTGTGAAGGGTGCGACGCTGAAAGTGTATCCCGGTTTTCCGCACGGCATGCCTACCACCCAAGCGGACCAGATTAATGCCGACCTGCTGGCGTTCATCGAGCAGAAGCGTGCGAAAGCAGCAGCATGATGGAGACCCTGCCGGTACATTTGCCTCGAAGCTTATGTACCGGCAGTCTTCACTGAATGAAGAAGCAGGCGCTGGGCATCATGAGGTGCAGATATCGCTTCTCATTGGCCGATCGTGGTCAGGCTCTCCATTAAAACCGAAACGTAAGCCCGACTGAAGGCACAGCCGTATGTGTAATCGTATTCGTTTTCAATGCCCCGAATCCGAAGTCGGGCGTGCCATACACCAGGCCGCGATATTCCAGGCGCAGCGCGAGCCGTTTCAGGATCGCATAATTCACCCCAGCCCCGTAGACGAACACGCCCTTCGCCTGTGATGACGCGCCCGAAAGCGTGTTGAACTGGTTCCCCGTCGGCTCAAACATCAGTGCGCCGCCTCCCGTCACGATGTAAGGATTCAGCCGAGAACCGGTGTGATAAGGAAGATTCAGCACCAAACTCCCCGTGGCCTGATGAATTCCCGACTGGATCCGAAACGCCTCGGACGATAGAAGATATTTTTGTGAGTTGAGATCATACCCGTAGGCTGCTTCTGCGGTAACCCAGCGATTCAAGTGATACCGATATGTGCTCAAGAACCCGCCCGTATCAGTTGTGCTATACGCTGTGCCGTTCCCACTAGCGCTCTTCGTAAAGAAACCGGCCCCTTGCACACTGATTTCCGACCGGTTCTCCTGCGCTGTGGCAGCCAGTGCCATTAAGAAGACAATACTCCCCAGAAGAATAGTGGTTCGCCGCATAAGTGAATCGCTCCTTGAATTTGTCGACTGCATTGCAGAGTTATCCCAAAATCACGAACCCGCTCGCGGGATCGCGTTCAGAATTACTCTTTCCTGAAATTCACCTCGACGGCGCCGCCGCACACTTCCAGCAACCATGAAGCACTCTGGCTTCACGCCTCGAGAACGCAAATCACAAAAGCTTTGGTTGTGCGCTGTGATGCCCGCGTTCTCGGCCCGCGTTGCATTACGAAACCTAGAGTTTTGTCAGGCGCTGGTAAAGATTTAGAAAATTGTGTAACTGAGATTTTTTCGGGATATGCTAGCCAGAAGAGAAAGAAGATCGGTTGCAGATGAGGAAGAATTGAAAGAGAGACCACGGATTATGTTTTCTCCACAACCCATCGGATATGTAAAGAGCCCGTATCAGGACACGCAGCAAATTCCCAAAGGTTGCGGCGCCAAGCACGACGCGGAAGGGATTCTCGAGATTCTTCCACAATTCGAAGCGGGACTCTTAGATACGGAGGGCTTCTCTCACCTGATTGTTCTTTGGGTCTTCGATCGCGTGGAAGGATTCGAATTGCTGGCCACGCCCCCGACCGACAATCGCCAACACGGCGTCTTCGCCACGCGCTCGCCACAGCGGCCCAATCCGATCGGCCTCACCGTGGTCGAAGTCCTGCGCCGCGAAAAAACCTCTGTCTATGTTCGCGGCGTCGACATGCTGAACGGAACCCCGATCCTTGATCTCAAGCCTTATCTGTCGAGCATCCCGCCCGAGAAGTTGCGTCGCGGATGGCTGGCAGAGGCGGAATCACGGGCTAAAGCCGCGATATGAGTCAGCACCCCGGGGCGAGCGTCTGTCGGCTACCAACGGCCAGCGTGAGAGCCGCCGTCGACGTGGAGCACCTCTCCAGTGACTTGATCTGCTTCTGCCAGGTAGAGCACGGCGTCGACAACGTCGCTTACGGCAACGATTTTTCCCATCGGCTGGAATGCCTTAAGAGGTTCCTTGAGACTGTCTTCGTGCAGGGGCGTGTCCACGACGCCGGGAGCGACCGCGTTGAAACGAATGCCATCTTTTGCGTACTCGATGGCGAGGCTCCGGGTCATCGTATTCAAGCCACCCTTCGTCATCATCGAAACTGAGGCGTTCACGCCAGCAATTGGTTGATCTGCAAGAGCTGCGGAGATGCTCACAACGCATCCGGATTTTTGTTTCAACATCTGTTTCACCGTGAGCTGGGTAATGTAAAGAAATCCCAGCAGGTTGGTCGAGACCAACGCATTGAAGTCTTCGGTGGTGAAGTCGGTGAAAGGTTTCGTGCGGTAGATGCCAGCGCAATTCACCAGGACATCGATGGTTCCAAAGTGCTTGAGGGCGGCGTCGACCGTGTTGGCAGCGGTCTCTTGCGTTCCGATATCTCCATCGACGAGGACCAGGCTCGAAGAGGCCTTCAACTGGCGACTCACGTTGCGAGAGGTTGCCACGAGGTTGTAACCCAGTTTCGCGAAACCTTCGATCACACCTGCGCCGATTCCCTGCGACGCTCCGGTAACGATTGCTGTCTTCTTGCCTGACATAGCTAACCCTTCGTTCATGCAGGCTACCCAGCCCGCCGTCCCCGCAACTCTTGACGCGACGAAACGACAAATGACCGAACGAGAGGGGCGATCTCGTCCGCAGCAGTATCTAATGCGAAATGACCGGCATCGAGAATGTGTACCTCGGCGTTCGGTACGTCTTTGCGATAACGTTCTGGTTCGCCAAGATCGAAGGAGAGATCGTACCTTCCCCAGATCACCAAGAGGCGCGGCTGCTTCTCGCGCATCCATGCTTGCCACTTGGGGTAAGACTCCACATTGGTTCGATAGTCATAGAAAAGATTGCTCTGAATATCGGCCTGACCGGGTTGGTTGAGAAAATAGAATTCATCAGTCCAGAGATCCGGATCGTAGCGTTCTACGTTCGGATCGTTTCCTACATGGCGTGTTCGCGTGGTCGCGAGCGAAAGCAGATTCGTGCGCAGAGCGCTCTCATTCGCGGCGCGATCGGCCCAGAAAGCACGCCGCGTCTTCCAATTCGCACCCAAGCCTTCGTCGTGTGATACCGCGTCTTGCACGATGAGCGCCTCGATGCGGTCAGGATGCGCCAGAGCCATACGAAAGCCTACAGGGCCGCCATAATCCTGCATGTACAGCGTGTAGTGCGATAACCCGAGCGCTTCGGTGAAGTGGTTCATGATCTCTGCGTAGTGATCGAATGTGTATGCAAACTTCGCCGGGTCTGGCCAATCGCTGTGGCCAAAGCCTGGGTAATCGGGGGCCACCATGTGATAGTGATCCGAAAGCCGGGCAAAGAGCGGCTCGAACATCCGCGACGAGGATGGTAGTCCATGCAGCAAGAGCAGCGTGGGCGCATCCTTGGGGCCAGCCTCTCTGTAGAAGATGGACAGCCCGTCTATTGCTATCGTGCGATACAAGGTCGGGTGGTTCATGGGACGCTCCTCTCCGTGGGCTTCCGGCGGCGAATGAAGTGCATGCAGCACGACAACAATCGCCACCACGACGACACAGCAGACGTGAATATGTCCGCCGCGCATTTACTCTACCTCGAAGATGACTTCCAGTTCGACCGGGGTACCGAGCGGAAGGCTGGCTACGCCGTACACCAGTCGGCAGGGATTCTTGTCCTGTCCAAAAACGTCCTGCAGCAGCTGCGAAGCGGCATCAGCGACTTTGGGCTGGTCGCGGACATCTCCGGACGTGGCTACCGAGACGCCGAGCCTGACCACCCGCGTGACTCTGTCAAGCGATCCGAGATGCTTGCGCGCGACGGCGAGGACGTTTAACGCCGCGAGGTGCGCGGCCTTGCACGCCGTTTCCACATCGATTTCTGCGCCTACGCGCCCAATGAACTTCGCCTGACGACCTTCGGTGGGAAGCATCCCAGTGAGAAAGAGAAGATTGCCAGTCTGGACCGCCTCGACATAGGTACCAAACGGCTCAGGCGGCGCCGGGAGCTCGATGCCAAGGCTTTTCAACCGCGCTTCAGCGTTGCCTGAGCGGGTTGCGGATTGGGCTGTCGAGTTTGGGCACATAGCTCTCTCCTGTGCGATTGCAATCGATGATACCGTCCATAGTAAATGTATGAGATCAGAATCGTGAAGCTGAAGACAATTGGACGAAGGTATTGGTCGTGGGTAGGGTTGAGGCGATGAGCGGAGCGATCGTGCGGCACAGACAAGTGGAAAGTAGATTTCAATAGGATGCTGAAGACGGATTTCTACCGGGGCACATCTGCGCGGGCGAGCACGGCACCCCAGGCATCCAGCACGTAGACGTCAGTCCACGTCGCGCCAGATTTCTGCGGTGCCTCCGAATCCGTGAGGGTAAAGGTGACGGTGGTCTTGGGCGAAGTGCAACCCGTGAATTGCCGGACCTCGTGGCCCGGTTGTAACGGGGTCAGCAGGCTTTCCGGCCGCGTGCCAGCTCTCCGGAGTACGACTTCCACAGCGCCCGCGAGATTCTGACATCGCATGGGTACCTGGACTTGCCATTCTTTCGAGCCAACTCTTTTCACCGTCGGCTGTTCGGCAAACACGAGGAGTGGCGGATTGCCGCCGGGAGACGCATACCATTCCGGCCACCGACGTTCAAAATCAACACTGGCTGCAACATAGTCCCGACTAAGTTCGTGGTCCCGCTCCTCCCAGCAAGGGTGCATCGCGTACGGAGATCCCTTGCTTTTCGCGCTGGTTCGCGCATGCAGCAAATGATGCAACGCCGGAACGAAGTCGGGGTGATATCCGGCTCGCGCCATCAGAACCAGACCGGCACGGTCGGCCTCCAGTTCCATCGCGCGACAGAAGCGTCCCAGATCTGCGGAGGCCTTTTCCGAGTCTGTCCATGAGGACGAAGGCAGGTTTGGATCACCCAGCGTGAAACTATTCCCTCCGCCATTCTCCAGATATTTCTGATACAGGAAACGCCGGGCCCAGTCGCGCCGCACGATATGCGCGATTTCATGCGACAGGATCGCGGCCCAGAGTCCTGCATTCCCTCCAGCCAATTGCGCCAGACCTGACTCGACATAGACAGATCCATCGGGCGATGAGTAAGCGTTGAGACCAGTACTGTCGACAATGCGCAACTGCCATGCGAACCTGGAGCGCGAAGACATCAGAACCTGTTCGACCAACCGATCAAAGACGAGTGCGCTCGCCGCATAGCGCTGCGAAGGCGCGGAGCTTTGCGCCATGAGTTGAGGTCGCAATCGCGCTGCTGCTTCAATATCAAGTTTGAACTGGGAGGGAACTTCCTGAGTAGAGGACTGCTGTGCCACCGCCAAGACGGACCATAACGAACAAAGGCAAATTCCGATGAGAGGACAAACGGACTTTGCTGCCCGAGCTCCCATCGGTTGCCTCCAACATCGGGACCTTATTCTCCATTATGCTCCTCTTCTCCTTTTGCGCAAGGCAGAACTCTTGAAGCATCGTTGTCGCCCTGGGGGCGTGTGAAGCGTCTCGCTCGGCGGGAGCGCGAAAGATTGATTGAATTCCTGTTGCTGGCGATTAAGCGGGAGAGCCTTCAGGCCATCTGAAACAATCTACCCAAAACAAGGCTCATGTGCCGATGTCAGGTTTTCGCCTCAGTAACTCGCTGGCGCAGAGCCCTGTCGGACTTGGGCGATGATCTCCGGAGAAACCGTGAAGTCGTCGAACCATCTGCCACCGAACGGTCTCTCCATCGGAATAATCTGATCGCTCGAGTAAGCCAGTATCTTCCGGTTGTATGCTCGAATCTCCGGACGGAGAGCCAACGAGAGTTTCCCGTCTTTATGAATGCTCTCCTCCATCTCCTCCAGTAAGCAGGTGGTCCGGCAGATCAATTCCCTGAGTTTGTCGCCAATCGCGCTTGGCATGATACCCAACTCGGCCTTCACTTGAATGAGTCTGCCAATCGATTCGTAGGTGATCTGCTGAATCTCGCGTCGCGTCAGCCAGTCGGTTTCGTAATTCAATCGATCAGCCCAAAGCGGCTCAACCATGGCCTGCCGGTGCTCCTCGACAGTCCGATGGAAGATCTTGTAGCCGTGCTTATCAGGCTCCTCGAAAAACCTTGAACCCGGATCCAGAAAAGGCACCATCGGACACAAAAGTGGCAGGACTCCATCGCCGCGGTACTGGCGCAGGAGTTTCTCGCAATAAGCGACGGTTGCGCGGACTGATTCTTTGGTCTGTTGAGGCATGCCAATGAAGAACCAGACCATCACGCCGGCGATGCCAGCATCCAGGGCCCGTGGGATCCACTCTTCCATCTGTTCCATGGTGTAGGTTCCACGCCCGGCCAGGCGACTGATCACGGGATCGTGGGACTCCGGGGAAAGCATGATGTAGGCCCTGGTGGCCGAGGCCATCTTCTTAAGCATCTCCGGCTTGGGAAGATGAAACTGCTCGAAAAAGACGCTGCCGTACTTGAACTCGCGAACAGCATCCAAAAACTCATACATCCGCGTAGCTGTTTCCGAATAACACTGCAAGGCATAGATCGAAGTCTGCTTCGCTGCTTCGCCCATGCTGCGCAGTTCCTCATAGATGTGCCGGTTATCCTTGGTGATCAGAGTCTTTTGGACGCCCATGATGTTCTGGTACGCATAACGAGAACCGCCGCACCACGGACAATCATGCGCGCAACCTGTGTTGGGTAAGGTCATGATCATGCGACTGCTTCCGAAGCTTCCCTTCACATTGCTGTACCAACTCCAATCGGTTGGGACATCGTTGTAAGCACGGAGCGGCTTATAGGCAAACTCAGTCGCAGAGATATTGCCTTGGCTATCCTTGTAGACGAGGTTGGGAATCTCATGGAAGTCACGCCCACCCTTGGCGGCCTCACTCACCAGCGCGTCTACCGGAAGCAAGGTATCGTAGCCCTTGACCACCGCGTCAATGCAAGGATAGGTGATCAATTCGTGGGCATAGTACGTTGATGAAATTCCGCCAAGGATCACCAGGCAATCAGGATGGATCGCCTTCAGGCGCTTTGCCACTTCGATGGCACCGTGACAGTGGCACATCCAGTGAAGATCGATGCCGAAAACTGGCGCATCCAGACGACTAAGCAACTTATCGACGTCGACGTCGGGGTGAGACAACATCAGAGCCGCGAGATTCACGATTTCCACCGTACGCCCGCGTTCACGCAAATATTGGCGAATCGAGAAGAATCCGAGCGGATACATCTCATAAATCGTGGTCACATTGACGCTATCCGAGTCGCTGAGATAAGCGAACAGCATGTCATCTCTCTCACGAAAATCAAACACGCTCGGCGCGTGCAGAAGGATCAGGTCTCCCTTGATCACGTGATCTGTCATACCCTCAAACCTCCCGGACCGGAGAACGTTACCGCTGCAAGATGAGTAAGTCGAAGATCATGGATCGACTAACCCTTAACTATCCATCGAGTAGTCACCATCGATGAATCGGGGTTGAACTACGCTCAGAGGATCGTCTGCGTCGTCTGCTGTGAGCTTAGTCGCTGGATCGGGCACGACACCAACACTCACGTCGGCAAACTCAGAAACCGCAGCAGTTGCGCCACATAACACCTTCTGCGTGCTTTGTACTCGCTTGGACCAGGGAAAGTAGCAAGAGTCAGGACAGCTTCGAACGCTGTAGCCTGCGAAACCTAATAAGTAAGAAACGGTTACGAACTATCCGCGCCCTTTCGAGCGCGTTCTGGGACTCAGTGTGGAGGCCTCGGTCTCCTTGAGGGGGATATCACCACTTATTAAGTGTGATAGTGCACCCGAAAACCGCCGTTGTCAAGGAACACGGTCAACTCACGTGGACGATGGAGCCTAGTCTGCCTCTGTGTAGGCGATCGTTGTGAGCGAAGCGTTGGTACCCTGCGCGCCTCCAATCGGGCATGTTGCACGACAATCGGAACATCGGACTCGATTACGCTCGCGTCACGTTCCTCGTGGTAGCGCCCAGCGTTCTTGCCAGATTGGCTTCTTCACTCAATGCCTTTTCTGCGAATGGTCGCTGGAGTCCGTGTTTACCGGGCTAATTTAAGCTCTCTCTTTGCTTCGTACAACTCTTGCCTCACTACAACGATTTCAAATATTCGACCAGGTCGTTCTTTTCCTGGTCCGTCAAGTGTAACGATTTGAAACTGTCGTAGTGGTTGACGACGTCCATCAAGCTTGCGAAACGCCCGTCGTGATAGAAGCCACCCTTGGTGTGAGTCCATAGCCCTTTCAATGGAGAAGTGCGATAACGATCATCCGGCGCTCGGGAGGCCTGAAAATCGTCCACACCGATCTCGCTAGCCGTGTGCATATTCCAGCCGGGTTCGGTGAACAAGGGTGGAACGTGACAGGTGGAACACTGGGCGCGGCCATTGAAGATAGTCTGTCCGCGATGCGCCGCGGAATGGTCATAACTGTTCGGTGGAGGTGCCGGGGAGTCAAGCGCTAGCTGATAGAAATGCAGGTCGGCAAGTTTTGGACTGATCAAATCCACATCGCTGCGAACATTGTCAAAACCGTTTTGCGCTGCAATCGGGAAGCGGGTACCGTCGGCCAATCGCGGGTCAAAGAAAGTACCTTTGCCGTGCATCTCGAGGTTTGCGACAAACGCATTCCAGTGCGTGACTGAACCCCAACCTGTCCAAGTATGCAGATTGACTCCTGCCAATCCGAACGCCGGCGGAATCAATGTCGCAGCAGATTTGGTACCGTTGAAGGCCTTTCCGTCCATGAAAAGTTCAGCATCGAATTTTCCTGGCCCCCAACTCGTGAGCACCGCGCGGACCGTGGCCTCATCTACATTCAACAACTTGGCTACGCTGCTGAGGTCGGGCGAGAGATTGACGATCGCGCCTACATTCAGATCACGATTTGCCCAGCCATCCTGACGATGACCAATTCCTGGAGCCAACGAATTGTCGACGGCGGAATGGCAGATGGCACACTGGATTCCCACTGAAGTCAAGCTGCCGGAATGGTCGAAGAATCCGGTGAGGCCCACGACAGCGTTCAGCTTCAGCAATGCGACGGTCACCGCTGGATCCTTGAGATTGACCTTCCCTGCCTTCAGAGCACGGATAAGGGACTCTGGCAGCGCATCCTCATCCACCTTTAGTCCGACGGCGAGGGCAGTTTCCGGATCGACGCCAGGCCCCACCCCTCCCAGCTTTTGTCCCTCGATCGCCTTATGAATCTGAAGCGTACCGCCCCAGTAGTCCTGGTCTCCGAAAGAGTCGTAACGAAATGTGTTGCGGCCGCGGTCGATCATGCCGAGAGCATGGAAATCCACAGCGCGGTCACGGTTTTGGTAATCAGAAGCAGAGACACGCGTCGAATGTTGCAGCAGAAGACCGGCAAAGACTCCGGCGACACTGAATGTGCTCAACAGCACAGTACGAACCCGGTTCATAGTGATTTCCTCCACTGAGGTACTGAGCGCGGAGCAATCGACCCGTTACAGGCGGGAGGGCACAAACTTTGTAAAAGAATTGTCTCCGAAGGAGTTTTCAACAATCTTGGTGCTGTAGGAAAAAGTGAAAAGAGAGAGAAGTGGTGACTCTTCGTCCGAGGTGGAATCAAGTTGGAACCGATGACTTAACGTACTGCGAAACCCAGGTCCGGAACCCGTGGTTGCAGCGCACAAGTAGCCTCCGTCTTTCGTTGTGGTTCGGAATCGATGCATTCTGCCGCGGTCGAGTTCGCGGAGTAAACAGCCCAACAGCAAAAGGCAGAAGAAAAGCCTGCGGCTATCAACTCAGCGCCGTATTCCGATCAGCTAGCGGGCTCCGGTCCGATACCAAGTTCTGCTAAGCGTTCAACCGGACGCGCCAGCACAGCTTTGTCGCCTCTCGTCACGATCGGTCTCTGTATCAGTTCCGGATGGTCGGCCATGACCCGAACCAGTTGTTCGTCGCTCAAGTTCCGCCCACCTACATATCGTCGATATGCCTCCTCGTTCTTCCTTAGCGCATGCTGTGGCTTCAGGCCGGCGTTGCGGAGCAACTGCTTGAGCGCGGTCGCGGAGACAGGCTCTTCCAGGTAGTTGATGGTCCGGTAATCCACTCCCTTCGTGGTCAAGATCCTCTTGACCTCGCGGCACTTGCTTCAGGTCGGCTTCTCGTAAACTGTTACTTGTGCAGATCTCATTTCGCTCCTTCGATTGACGCTATCGCGGTCTGCGCCAGATATCTCCAGACAGCTTAACCCTACAGAAACGCGCGCACCCCACATCGTCAACTCCTGCAGATGGCGATCGAGCACCTCACTTCTTGTTTGTGTTGGGAGAATTTTCCGGTTCGATTTTCTGAGGAGGTTTAGCTCTCGATTTCACCTAATCGGTGGGATGGCGACTCGGAGCGGCAACAAATGCCATACCGCTGCCAGAGCCGAAACCACGGACTGTTGGCTAGCTTCTCATCGTGCCGCCGATTCGCTGCCGAGAGGTCGCTTGCGCTTAGAGGTCTCGTGTCAGGCGCCGCGAAGATGCGTTCTAGCGACTCGATTTCGGCAATCGTTTGTTCCGCGTCCATGCGTCTCCATCATCTAGTACGAACCCGCAACCGGTCAAACGAAAGCGCCATCCGTGAGGTTACTGCTAGAGTCGCAAATCGCTTCGCATAGGGCTTGTAAATCCATGGCGGACAAACCTAACGAAAGCACCCTTGCCACTCCCAGTATAGATCGCTGCCGGGTGTTTGCGGCAAGACCGTCGCGTTGTCGCATAATCGCTTCTCGAAGCGAGAACTTACGGAGAAAGGTGATACGAAATGTGTGGGTTGTTGACGTATGGGTCGCGCGGGGACGTCGAACCGGTTGTGCGACTCGCAGTGCAGCTGCCGACACTCGGCGCGGAGGTGCGGGTGTGCGCGCCGCCGGACTTCGCGGAGTTGCTGGCGGGTGTCGGCGTGCCGCTGATGTCGACCGGGCGGTGGCGATGACCGAACATGCGGTAGTGATTGCCGGAGGAGGTCCGACCGGGATGATGTTGGCGGGCGAACTCACGTTGGGGGGTGTCGACGTCGCCATTGTCGAGCGGCGCGGGGTGCGGCGGCGCACTTCGACAAAGCAGCGCTCGATCGCAGCCTCCGGGACTTCGAGAGATTTCTGCGCGCCTGCGCACTTCGTTCCTCAAACCTGTTGAACAAAGCCGATCTGGCGCGCGATGTCGGGATTGCCCCATCTACAGCGAATCATTGGCCGTCCATGCTGGAAGCATCCGGTCAGATCGTATTGCTTGAGCCGTGGTTCTCGAGTCGAACCAAGTCCATCGTCAAGAGCCCCAAGCTCTATCTCGCTGACACCGGTCTGCTTTGTGCTCTGTTGAATATTCGATCCGAGGATGCCCTTCGGCAATCTCCCGCGGTAGGAGCATCGGGCGTCCTTCGCGGAGCGCGTTGTTTCTACCCACAACCATCAACCTCAGAGGCGTTGCTAACGAGTTTCGCGAGGGAGATTCTACAATCACTTTGGCCGGATCCGCAGCAGCCGCAGAATCGGGTCAACGAATAACTCGCGCAGCAGGGTCCTAATCGGATGATTCATGGCGGCACGTCGCTATCCCGGAACAAGAATTCTTGCCTGGATTGAGAAGACCCGGTGTCTCAGCGACGCTCAAGGCCTCCTTCGTCGGAACCCGTACTGATCTGTCTTCAAACCGAACTTCGACGTCCGCTCACTAAATTAATGACCAGAACCACAAGCCCCACAACCAGGAGCAGGTGGATTAGGCCTCCGCCGATATGCATACTGAAACCCAGAAGCCACAAAATTATAAGAACTGCGAAAATGGTCCAAAGCATGTCAACCTCCAGCGCTCATTTGAGCGCCGCAATGTGAATCCCATCCGAACGTCCGCCAGGGAACCCGTCGCGGGCGAACGGAGCGAGAGAATAACGGACAGACTGTGCCGCCACTTGAACATCCGGAGTCGCGTGACGGGCAAGCAGCGGCAGCCCAATTCTGCAAAGCCTTACTTCTGGTCTTTCTCTTTGGCTTCAGCTTTCGCTTCAGCCTTCCCTTCGGCTACGGCTTGAGCTTTCGCTCCACGAACCGCAGCAAGGAACGGCTGTGCTACGGCCGGAGCGGTCACCTGGCCCAACAGCAAAGCGCGAGTTGTGACCTTGTGTCCATAAATTGCGTTCCGGGAATCATTGTCCTGGCGGATTGATGCACCTTCCACCGTGAGCCCCGCGAACGCACCCTTGGCACGGGAGTAGGTCAGGATCTCTGTATCCATCTGCCAATCCGTACCAGCCTCGGCATGCCGTCCAACTGGACCCGCTGCGGCTGAAGCGTCCGCTCCAAGTTGGAAATTACTCTCGAGCAGCTTTTTCATTCCGTTTTCATTCTGGATGATCATGACTAGGTCCACTGCTTCTATGCCGATCTGCAGTCCCCAGTTCCCGCCCGAAATGGTGATGAACGCCGGCGCACTCCAGCCATTCGCCGTGCGGCAAGTGGCTACACCTTTGCCTCCCTTACCGCCGAACACAAAGCCTCCTTTGACCATATGCGGCACAACGGCAATACACTTTGCGTGCTCCAAGACTTCTTCCGGGATTCCGCTGTCTGGCGCACTCATAATTGCGTGGACCACATTGGTCGCATTTTCCAATCGATCGGTGGCATCTTCCTTCGCCGACCCTGCCCAGCACAGCGTGCCGAGACTCAGCAGCGCGAAGAAGAACATTACCTTTTTCATGGGATAGCCTCATTTCTGTTCCCGCTGCGCCAGCCTTTGGTCTCGTGCTGTGTGTGCACTCAAATCAGATCCGCACAAATATGCTGGGCGCACCTGGACAATTCTCAACTTAGCAAAAGAGGATTCAGGAGGTCTGAGCAAAAATGCTCACCGACACAGCGGGAATTACCGTCAGGATCGGCAATCGAAATTCACTTGCCGACGCAATCGCGGGTAAGGGCCCACATTTCAGATTGCCACCCAAGTTGTTCAATTCTGCTCAGACCTCAGAACACCACGAGATTACAAAAAGGATAGCCCTCAAGCGGGCTCAGGAGAGCCGCAATCCGCAGTTTACGAGGGCCAAGGTGAACTATGAAAACCAGTACGAAAGACAAGATTGAAGGCAGCTTCCACGAAGTGAAAGGAACACTCAAGGAGGAAGTCGGAAAAGTTACGAAAGACCGTGATTTGAAAGCCAAAGGGAAGGCCGAAAAAAAGGCCGGCAAGGTTCAACAGCGGATAGGCGATGCTAAAGAGACTGTCAGAGACCTGAGAGGACAGCTGGAAGAGTTAAAGAAAGCTGGATAGGGTCCCGCCAATTTGAACTGCAATATTGAGCGCGACCATGTCGCGGGAACAGCGCACGGCACTTTCAAACTTCAATAAATTAACGGCTACGTCTGCCGGAGGTGCTTCGGGCTAACAAGCACGCCCCGGCATCCGACATGAGCCACTCTGAACAATACTGCCAGAGCGACTAAACGAACCTGTTGATGTCTCAAGAGGGCCGTTGGCGCGCCACAGCAACCGGCCCAACGGACCCTCTTGAGTCTGGCCGTCAGTGTATCGGTTGAGGTGTGATCAGCAAAGTGGCTGTTTCAAAAGAGCATAGTATGAGCAATTTTGAACAGTTTATTGAAGTCTGAGTGTCGAGAATTGGGTTCTGAAGGTGAACCATGCCTCGATCGGTTTATTCGGAACGCTCGCGCGCAGTACTTCTTTGTATCGACGATAACGAGGAACTCCTGGAATGCGAGAAGCTGTTTCTGGAGAGCTTTGGTTATACCGTCCTGACCGCTCCCAGTGGTGGCCAAGGATTAGAACTAGCCGCCATCTACCCAGTTGACGTTGTAATCGTTGACTACCTCATGCCCGAGATGAACGGTCACGAGGTGGCGAGCCAAATGAGGCGGCTCAGACCACAGGCACCGATCATCCTGCTTACCGGGGCAGTGGATGTTCCTGAGCAAGCCTTGAAGCATGTAGTAGATGCATTCATAGCGAAGGACCGCTTGGCCAGCCAATTGTTGCCTGTCATCGCACAATTGCACAGAGGCGGATCGGTCGCTCCGCCTTCCTATAACGCATGACGACGTAGAAGGTGGTTATGAAAATCTTGCTATACACAGGCGTGCTCATGGTTGTACTCGGGATCGCCTCCCTGATCGTTCCCATTCCCCACAGCGAGACCCATGGGATTAAGGCCGGAGACGTAGATATCGGCGTGCAAACCTCTCACAGTGAACGCGTTTCACCAATCGTTAGCGTGGTGCTGATCGCAGGCGGGATCGCGTTGACCATCGCCGGCGCCCGTACGCAGCCGTCGAAGCACTGAAGCGGCCTAGAATGGGGAACTCAGTCTCGTTCTCCATGAATTGGCGCGCGGACCCTTGGGTGGACCCCGGGTTCAAATATAGCGCCATGGCAAAACCCAGCGTATTGGCATTTGGATTCGAGCTTCGGCGTTCAGAGAGTCACAGTGAAGGTAGCGTAGTCATTTTCGATTATTTCACTTGCTCAACGAAGGCATAAAAATGATCGAGAGATGTTGTGGCAGAAGGAATTGCCCGTGTCTCCTGACGGCCAACACGGTGAGTCCTCGCAAAGAAGAAGGAAAATTCGCCAAACCTCAATCCCCCCAACGCGTCAAGTAGAGCACAAATCCGTACGTCCAAATGTAGCGGCTAAGAAGAGAGACGACTTCGATCCGCATGCATTCCTCGCGACGATCGGCGAAGGCAGGAAATTTGTTCTTTTCCCGCAGAAACAAACAATATGACGGTCGCGCAGGGTCAGCAGCTCTGTTTTGGGGACGGGTTAGCGATTATCCGCGATAACAATCTGCTTGTTCAGTATGCCGGCCGCCTCGGCCATGGTCAGCGAATCGGGCACTCGTTGGAAATCGCTGTGGCTTTCGGTTTCGTACACGCCGATCGCCTTGAAGAGGAGGGCCCTCCCCTTCATGTCTACAGTCAGGGCAATCATTTCCCAGTGGCCCGGTGAGACCTCTGCCTGCTTAACTTCAAACTTGCCCCCCTTGTCCAAGTGTCCTAAGAGTCCGCCTCCGAATTTCACATCCTCCACGAGATGGCCTTTGATTGCCACCAGTCGGCCTTGCTTGGTATCGACTGTTACGTCGCCTTGCATGCTGTGGAACACCCGGGCTTCGACGGACGCTGGCTGATAATTCGCATTGGGCTTAAAAGTTAGCGTTACAAGATCCCCTTGACGCCCCACGTAGCCGAACACAAATGCATCTGGCAGAATTCTGAACAATCGCGCCCCTTGTTCTGCCTTCTTGCTGCTCGCCAGTTGCAATTTCCGTTGCTCATCCGGATGGCTCACCAACCGCTGCATGCGTTGGTCCTCTCTCTGCTGCTGTTTCGCATCAAGTGGGTGGCCATCTATGGAGAGAAGTCGACTGAGAGAACCATTATTCGTCTCAAGGATTTCCTGGACCTGTTTCATCCCGGATTCCTCTTTTTCTAGCCGGTACTTCCAGCGATCGGCGTTCCCCACTTGAATTTTGAGTTCGTTCGTAATCACCCTCCGCGCCAGTTCGTTTGCCGACATTCCGAGACTTTCCGATTCCGATTGCGGGAGTGCGTTCGACGCGAGCAGAACGACGGTCAGGACGACAGTTGCAGAGGTGCGCAATCGTCCCACAGCCAAAGACGACGCGAGTGCGCAGAACCTCTTGAACGGGCTATGCATCGTGTCATTCCTCCATGAGACGGACACTTGCGAACCGCTCGAAACCTCGGTTCCTTAGCGGTTGGGTCCCTCGCCATTTCAATCATGCAGTGAACGCACACAAAAAGATGGTCAAAACCGCGCACTCTACTCGACAGTTCAGCGCGATGTGAAGTTTCGTTCCTTGCGAGAGTACTCAATGTCGTGAGCCGCTGTAGCATGGGGCAATGATGCGATGTGTCCCCTGGCCGTGCTCAAGCAGTCGCTGCCTTGAGTTCCCGGTCGATCACGGCCTTGATTCTGGATTTGGTGCCCCGTGCCCATTGTTCAAGTGCATGCGAGTAAGCAGAGAGTGCGGCCCGCTATAGAAGAATTCAACAGCAATGTTTGACCCAATGTACCCCAGCAAACTGTAGTTGCCCATGCGGAAGGCATCCTTGGCACCGTAGCGCCCGGGGTACCAGCCGTAGACGGCAGTCATGCTGCCGACATAAGGAGCGACGACTGCGGGAAATGAAAAGGCGCTATGGCCATCGTCGCCGTGGCGTGCCGTGAAGGAAGAAATCAGTACATGGCCCAACCGCGGAAACACACCTTTGCACGCACAGCGGTAATACAAAGCGTCTTCCCGGAAGGCCCGCGAGAGTGCATAACGCGTCGTCGTGGTTACCGCCGCGATTCCAAAATTAGACCCAAATCGCTTGCCGTAGCCAGCCGCGTCTTGCTTCCACTCCGGCGGAGTATTTTCGGCCTGGTTGATGCCAGCAGCGATTGCAGTGATGACGATTGGATAGGGTCCGAAGGTGTCGAAAAAGTAGTTACGGAGCCTCGTTTTCTCAGTGGGACGGGTGTATAGGAGGTCTGGGTGATCTACGATTATGTCCGCGACTGGGCCGGAAGAGTCTCCCGAACCGGCCAGTGCTTGGGCCCGTGCTGGCACTGGTAGGGCCGCGAGGCCCGAAATTGCCAATAGCAGCAAGGTAAGTTTGCGCATGTTCACGTTGATCCTTCCTCGTTAAGCGGGAGCCAGAGGCCAACAGCAGATCCTGTTCTTCTACAGTTAGTGGGCAGAGTGGAATATATTCTCCACTTTGTCGGCCGATGTCGTCGTGTCTATCTTCGTTTTATCGTCCATCCGATCAATGCTCCCGCGGCGAGACCGAGCACAAAGGTCGTCGCAGCCGTCAACGCGGCGTGTCGCCGGAGGCGCTGAGACGTGTCATTCAAGAATTCTTCCGCCGTCACCGCTATGCTTTGCGGCTCGCCTCACTGTTTCGACGCCATCTTTGATCGCGTCGCCAACCGCACTGGTTGCGCAGGAAGCTTTGCGAGCTGATTCGGCGATGTGTTCCGATGTTTTCTCCATTACGGTTTGTGACAAGTGTCCTCCTGTGTCTTTGCGGGCCGCTGTTGAAATGTTTTCTCTCGTCGACCGCTTGCTGAGCAGGGCCGATCCATTTGTGCTGATGCCAGAGCGAGAGTCTCCGCGCTGTCAACGGCGTATTCGTCTCTATAAGGTGAGCAACCTGTCAAAAAACGAGCGATAGCGCTGCAGGGCAATTCGCAATTCCTCAGTCGACACGTTGTCGCCTTGGTCCCACTGTTTATCCAAGCGTGATCGCTCGTTGGCAAAGCCGTTGGCGAGTTGCTCCATCACCGTGGCTACAAGCTTGTCCGCACCTTGGACCGCGCGCCTGGGTTCGTCCACGAAACCAGTCTGAACCTCATTCCATTGCGATCTGAAATCCCGCATTTCCGCTTCAGAAAATAAAGGATAGGGCTCTACCATTGCAGCCGGCGGATTAAGGGTTTTCGGCTCTTGACCTTTCACGAGCTTAGGCCGTTCCATCTGCCTTGCTGGAATGCCGCGGCTCGCCAAGTCGGCAGTCAAAACTTCCTCTTTTACAGTCTTCAGTTCCGCCATCACGCCACCTGTTTCCTTTCAATGCACGCTGGCAACTGCACAAGTTCCTCAAATAGAGAACGGTAATGAATCATCGCTGTTCTCAAATCTTCCGTCGATGCTGCGTCTTTCCCAACCCGCAGAGCAATGGCATGCGCGGACCGGTAGTTCTCCACCACGCGTGGGTGGTCAACAGAAATATCGGCAGCACGCTGATCGAATTCGGATACAGGATACCCGCGAGCTTTCATTACAGAGGACACGAGATCATCGGCTTCTGCGACTGCCCCCTTTGGGGAGTCGACAAAACGAGACTGTATCGAATGCCACTGTTTCGAATAGCGTTCATGCTCCATCGCATCAAGGTCGCGAATATTGAGCTTTTCAATTCGCTTCTCGCGATCCGCTAATTTGGCCTCTGCTTTTCGTTCAGACCCATGCGTTAGTACCGCACGATCGTACTCGGGCCCAAACTTCTCGCGCAGATCGGCGGTTGTACTCCTGCGTTTTCGCATGTACCACCAGGTAACCACTGCGAGGATCACTATCACGGCGGCCACTAGCGCAATCAGCTTCGGATCCGTCAGATTCAAGTTCATCGAAACCTCCACAAAACCAAACTTTGTTCGCGAGATTCGATTTGCGTACGAACCTCACTATTCGTCAGTATCAGGCTTTCCGCTTTCAGCAGGCTGTTCACAATTGCTCGTCTTTTGGAATTAGGCTGAGACCATCGGGTCGCAAGTTGAAAGCGCGCTCCCAACTCTGAGCCGCGGTCGGGACCTCTTTCCTGCCAAAGTGAGCGATTCTGCACAGCGGTGCGGGAGCAAATGAACGATTCTTAAACTGTCTACACGCAGGGAATCGCTCATTTTCCAGGATTCAGTCTGGATCCGAACAAAGGAAAAATATGAAAACAACCAAGTTGCTCCCTACCTTATTCATGCTCCTCGCAATTTGCGCCCTGATAGGCTGCTCAGCCTCCGCAAAGTCGCCCGATGTTTCGGACAGCATCCGCCAATCGCTCGATCAAGCGGGCCTCAAAGACGTCTCCGTCAGCCAGAATCGCGACAAGGGCATCGTCACCCTCGGCGGACAAGTCGCCAGTAACAGCGACAAATCACAAGCCGAATCCCTCGCGAAATCGTTCGCGGGCACACAGGTTGTCGCAAATCAAATTGCTGTGATTCCAGTAGGTGCGGAAAAAGCGGCCAAGGCGGTGAATGCCGATCTGGACCAAGGCATCGAAAAGAATCTGGACGCCGCGCTGATCCAAAACAAGATGCACCGGGACGTGAAATACGAAGTGAAGAGCGGAGTCGTCACGCTGTCCGGCGATGTGAACTCGGAAGAATTACGCTCCAGCGCCGAAAAGGTGGCGGCCGGGGTGCCGAACGTCCAACAAGTCGTGAACAATTTACAGGTCAAAAACCAGAAAGCCAGTTCATCACAGTAGGAACTGGATAGGAGCCGCACTCAACAATGTTGGTATAAACGAGCGGCCCGAGTTTCGATGCTGGCCGTCACACCAAACTCGAAAAGGAGATGCCATTCCATTTGGACTCTACGCGGCTGGGTTCGGCATCATGATCCTCTCAGTTTAGAAGCACTCGTCAACTCTGCTGTGTTCACAGTTGTTGCATAGATCAGTGCTTCGTCCGTCTCTAGATTGCAATACTCCCGAACTCGCCACCTGATATGATGAATTTGAGGTGGTACCACCTTCTCCTCTTTCAGGTTCCCTGAGCTAAGTCAGCCCATCTGAAGTTTCCTCTCCTTAGGCTCCCAGGAAAGCGGTGTCCCCAATGCATTCCAATGCGATCCTGCACGAAGCTCAACAACTCCACAGCGTGAGTGACCGTCTCGGCTCACTCGCGGATCAACATCCCATCGTCGCAGAAGCGCTCATCACGATCTCGGGAAGCGTTCGCAATACCGCTACCTTGTTGGAAGTGTTAGTTGCGACAAAGATGGAGCCATTCCCCGGAGTGGACCCGGCAAGTGCGTAATTTCGCGATGCTGTCTTCTTGGGATGTACTTTCGCCTTGCGGCGCAGGTTCTAGTCGTGGAGAACGACATTCAGAAGTGAACTGTGAACCTGTAGTCCGCTCTCGCCGTAGTCAAGGAAGCCTAGCTCTCTGAACCTGTTCATGAAGAAACTGACCCGCGACCGAGTAGTGCCTATCATGTCGGCGAGAGTCTCCTGACTGATCTTCGGGATTACTGTTTCGGGTACTCCCTCCTTGCCGAAGTGAGCGAGCAACAGCAGAAGGCGAGCTAGCCTCTTTTCGCTGGAGTTGAAGAGTTGATCAACCAGATCTTCTTCATATCGGATGTTTCGCGCCAGCAGATACGCCACGAACAGATCGGAGAACGTTTGTTCCCGGTGAAGTGCCAGCATCATTGCTTTCTTGTCAATACGCAGCAGTTCGCATTCTGTCATTGCGGTTGCAGACCCCATCCGTAGAGCCTGTCCAGCCAGGCTACCTTCTCCGAAAAATTGTCCCTCGCTCAATATGCCCAGAGTTGCTTCCTTGCCAATTTTGGATACAACGGTGAGTCGAACCTTGCCTTGCTGGATGTAGAAAACTGCGTCGGCCGCGTCGCCTTGGGCGAAGATTGTTTGCTTCTTGGCAAAGGTCACAACTTTGCGTCCCTCGCCGATCGTGGCCAGGAATTTCCTCGGGTCGAAATCGGACTGTTTCTTGACCGGCGCGGTGGGTGCCTTCAATGGCTTCTCCTGCATCGAGCTACACTCTTGAACATTTTCCCTTAAGTAATCCAGCAAAGATGGTCAATTTTGCTCGGAATCGGAAAAACGTTGTACTGCCAAAATTAATACCTTGGGAGCTGGCGAATGTGCCAAAGATGAGCAGTATTGAACATTTTTCAGAAGTCGACCGTTGCATCATATAGGTGTGAAATCCAAGGAGCTCACCCCGAAACAGATACTGTCCGTGCGCTGTACTACTTGCGGTGCGGCTATCGGGGAAGCTTGTGAACTGCACACAGGTGCTCCGCGGACTGAGCCACACCGGGACCGAAAACTCTCCGCGGCCGATTCCGTGGAGGCGAGACTCGACAAGTGATAAAAGACCCCTCGTTCTCTTGCGTAGGCAGATCATCCCCGAGATAAAGACTCCTTTGCCAATTCCGTTGGGACGAGCCTATCGATCCAACAGCACACCCAGTTGATCCTCCTCGCCCCGGGCCTTCACGTATTTTGCTCTTCCAATCGTCCCTACGCCGTTAGGCCCCATCTCGTAATAGACCCTTGCATCTGACGGAAACTTTGTCAGGACCTCTATCAATTCTTTCACTGTCCACACTTGATCTGGCATATTCCCTCCACTTACGCGGCCAAAGTAGGCTTGGCGCTCCGCTTCGCCGCAGGCACCAACCTCCCTCTAGCTTCCCGCAGTAATTCGGCATTGAATTGTGCACCGAACAAGACTACGAATCCAGTCCAGTAGAGCCAAATGCTGAATGCGAGTGCTACCCCCAGGCTGCCGTAACACTTGCTGTATGAGGAAAAATCCTGGAAATAGATTCCGAGCAAGTAAGAGAGACCGATCCAGCCGCCGACTGCAATTAACGCTCCGGGCAGCGTGCTCATGAATCTCTGCTTCACATTTGGCGCAACAAAGTAGAGGAGCTCGACCGCACAAACCGTGCACGCAATTGCGACCGCCCATCGAACACATAGCCAGAGAGTTCCCATTCCAACTGCTGCTGTCAGCCTTTCGCTCAGGCGAGGGCCCACGAGTAGCAGACCAAGGGCAGTGACGAGCAGACATCCAACCAAGAACGTAAGGCTGATGGCGAGAGTGCGCGTCTTCCAATAGCGCCTTGTCTCGGACACCCCATAGGCAGTGTTGAGCGCGTCGATCAGAGCCGTAAATCCACTCGATGCGGACCACAGGGTCAACAAAATGCCGAAGGTCAGCAGACGGCCGTGAGTGGACAGAACGGTGGACTTCATTAAGTTCCTTAGAGAATCCATGCTGGCGGCGGGAACCACTTGTGCGATCAGTTCCATGGCCTGGCCAAAGAAGTCCGGAAGTGGCAGATGGGCAACGACTGCGGAAAGAAAAATCAAAAAGGGGAACAGAGCGAGAACGAAGTAGTATGCCAGCGCCGCAGCAAACGCCATGGTGTGGTTCTTTTCCATGTCGCGAACCACCTCGACGGCCGCGTTCTTGAAATGGAGTAACCGCACGGAGATCACTGTGCGGGGTTGTCCGCGAGAGTCGGCACTGGCGCCGCAGATTTCAACTGTTCCAGTTCGGCGAGAACGGCTTGCCAGCGAACCCCGTCCTTCTTGGTTGCGATCTGCAACGAGAGATCAGAGTAAAACTGCAGGACGTTATCGCGCAGATCTGGGGACGTAATATCAAACTTCTGACTTGACAGTTGCGACAGCAATGTTGCGTAGGTGTCGTCGGTCAGTGAATATTCCGTGGCCTTGGTTGGATTGCCGCTATCCAAGTCACAATTGGGCAGCAGCAGTCCGTCACGGCGCACTTCCTCGAGAAATGCCCGGTATTGATCGACGGTCAAGTTAATGCTCTTGAAATACAGGTCCTCGGTTTGGGGAGTCGGGCTCTTGAACCCTAACCCTTTGAAAGGGCCCACCCGCGGCATGTATCGTAAGAGCGTCGAAAGGATGCGCGTACCCATCCCCGGCTTTTTGTAGTCCTTTCCCCACTGCTTTTCGTAATCCGAGCGCGAAAGACGATACAGGAACTTCTGTTTCGCGAAATTCGGCGTCTCGTGCATCAGTTCTTTCTTATGTGTTTGCAATGCGACTTGGGTCATCTGTGGAATCATCCGGCTGACCGCCCAGCGATAGGAACCCACCGCCATGTCCTCGTGCGTCAAAACATCTTTCAACTGCATTCCATAAACGACCGGAAAAACCCGTTCCAGCAAGGGCTTCGATACTTGGAATCCGATGAAATCGTGGTACTGCTGCGAAGCGTAGCGGGTTTTCGCGACCTGCGCGGTATCGAACCCGAATTCTATTTTCAAATGCGCGGTCTTGTCCTGGGCGTAGCGGACCGATTCGCCATATTTTGCCCGCAGCTTGGGATACCCGATGGCGACGGACTGGTTGACCGCTGGGTGGCCGGCGATGTCGGAGGCATAGTGCGATAGAGCTCCTAGCGCGAAGGCGAACTCGTTGACATCCTTGCTTTCGAGCAGCAACTCGCGAACGAAATCGCCACTGCGGACGTAGTGCACCAGAT
The DNA here is from genome assembly GCA_963722365.1 of uncultured Acidobacteriaceae bacterium. Taxonomy (GTDB): domain Bacteria; phylum Acidobacteriota; class Terriglobia; order Terriglobales; family Acidobacteriaceae; genus Sulfotelmatobacter. Next base: position 806,386 of record CAVRLM010000004.1, on the reverse strand, counting down.
CACTGAACTCCCGGCTCCCGAAAGGGTAGTAGCCCAGATCCTGGATAACCGCGCCGCCGTAGGCGTAGGCATGCGCCTCGGTGATCTGTTCTTCGGTCAGCCCTGGATATCGCTTCAGGAGGAGGGGCCGGATCTGATCAGTCCATAGTAAGTCGACGATTTCTTCGTGCGTCAATACGGAATAAGCTGACGAACTGCCGCCGCACATGAGCGCGACCAGAAAAAGGGCCAACGCTCGGATGGATTGCAGTCGCCAACTCTTGCCGATGGCGGCTGACGAGTTTGGCGCATGGCTCATGGCTCAAATCCGGCCGAGAACTACGAGAACTACCAAAACCAGAAGAATGATTCCTACTCCGCCCGTTGGGTAATAACCCCAGTCTCGACTGTGCGACCACCTTGGCAGAACCCCGAGAAGTGCTAACACCAAAATCACGATCAATATAGTTCCAATCATATGTCCTCCTTACTACGCGTTCAGGAGGGGTGCCGCCCCTCCCGAGGTTTTACGGGTACGCCGTTACATCGAGATGCTGATCGCAATTCCGACGCCGGGATACCTCCGGTTGTAAAGGTAATAGCCGTTGTCAACGTAGGCGAGATAGACATCGTCGTTGTCATACCAATCGTTTCCCCAGTACTCCGGCCATGGGTCAACGAGACTGATCCAATAGCCCTGATACTGGAAGCGCGGGTATCCGCCAACAACCATGAAGGGCAGGCCGTAGATGTGGAATCCGTGGTTCGAACCAAAGTATCCGCGGAACCGGTCGTCGGGGATTCGGTAGCCGTTGTAGCCGCCACGTTGTTTCCAAGTCTGGTGGTCTGACTGCCAGTTATTAGCGCGATGCTGTTGCCATGCGCTCTGCTGGACGCGCTGCTGTTCCTGGTTGTGCTGAGGTTGCTGATTGTCTCGCTGTTGCTGGGCATGCTGCTGAGTCTGCTTGTTTTGTTCCTGCTTCTGCTGTTGCTGGGCATGCTGCTGTGTCTGTTTGTTCTGCTCCTGCTTCTGCTGTTCCTGAGCATGCTGCTGTGTCTGCTTGTTCTCTTCCTGCTTCTGTTGTTGGGCGTGCTGTGACTGTTGCTGTTCGGGCTTGGCTTGATCGTGCTTGTCCTGTTGCTGAGCAGGATGGTCTTGCTTTTCCTCTTGCTGTGCCCAGGCAAAAGCGGCGATTCCGAGAAACAGCGACAGCACCACCGTACTAATGATTCTTATTACCTTCATAAGGGCTACCTCCATGCTTGCTTTTAGTGATGTTTGCTCCAGCGCAACCTTTCGGCATCGCGACGCAACGTTGCGATCAGAGCTACTTTCTTTATAGGAGGTCTGCCAGTTTCTTGATGGTCAAAACTGCTCAGTGAGAAATGTGAAGTGAGTGTGAGCTCAGTACGGAAAGGACGCCAACCCTGAAACGGATAAGGACGTCAGGTCAGTTGACGTCGTTCGAATTCGATGTGTGGTGACCGGCAAGAACCACGACTGCTTTAACTTCGCGGTTACGTCTCATTCGGATTGTGCCCGGTGCCAGGACAGCTAACCGTGCCACCCGTTACGTACTCGATGCGGGCATTTAATTAAGGGTTTTTGCGCCGGTTGCTTGTTTATCGGGAGCCGCAATACTACTGCTGCTTTCGGAAGGACCTATATCGAACCGATTTGGTTTCTGGGCGTTCCGAACTACGGGCGGGAAGTACCGCACCGTAACATCTTTCCCAATGTGAACGGCTCGATACCGCTCGATAAGAAAGCCCTGCGGCGCGCGCCTGGGCGTGAAATAGCGCACTGTAACATCGTCTCCGATGTGAACAATTTGATCCTCCGAGTTCCCCTCCTGCAGGGGTGTGGCAGTTCTCCCCTCTCCCGCTGGAACTGGCTCAGTGTGGACCCGAGATCTATCCTTCCACGGCAATGCTCTCGCAGTAGGTGCAGAACCGTGCACCGCGGTTGCAATCGGTCCCTGAAACTTCAGAGATCCGAGGAACGAAGCTGCGTGTCGGCCGCTGTAGGCAATCCCGCAAGTCAAAACAACAACGGCAGTCGCCACGACCACGTTCCACCGACGCTGGTGGAAGGGCAAGCTGTTGTTCGTTGGCTGCATGAGCACTGTCGCACCGGTGGGAATAGAGGAGGCAGTCATTTGCGGGCAATCATCAAGCCGAGAAGATGTTGCGATTGCAGAGCGTGGAACGATGGCCCGCATTGTTGTTCCATGGCCATCCGATTCTATTTCCAGCTTGCCGTTCAGTTCCTGCATTCGCTCGCGCATTCCGGCTAAACCGACACCCGTTCCTTCGTTTGTGTCCCGCAATTGAACCAGACGCTCCGCCCGTATGCCACATCCGTCATCTCGCACTTCTAGAATTATCTTTTCGAGTTGATTCCGAAAGATGACGCTCACCTGCGCAGCTCCAGAGTGCCGATGAACGTTTGTCAAGCTCTCCTGCAGGATCCGGAAAAGAGCAGTCTCCATGCTCGTTGGTAACCGTTCAAGATCAGCCGCAATGTCCAGGTTCACGTTCACGCCACTGCGTTTGGCAAAGCCTTCGACATACCATTCCGCCGCGCACGCAAAGCCCACTTCATCCAGCAGCGGGGGATGCAGCAAGTAAGACATCGTCCGTATTTCCTGAATTGCCTGATCAGCCAGTTGTGTCACATCGGAAGCGAGGCACATTTGGGACGAGTCGTGTCTGCAATTTTCCTGCAGGAATGACACAGCAATTTTTAGTGCCGCCAACGTTTGGCCTGTGGTGTCGTGCAGGTCACGAGACAACTTCCGTCGCTCCTCATCCTGCACCTTCAGCAGCCGCAAGGAAAGGTTCTGCAGTTCGGCGGTGCGTTGTAGGATCACCGACTCCAGTTGGGAATGCTCGACTGCCATTTGCTTCGAATGCTTTGAAAGGGTCCACATAAATCCTCCTGGGGGCGGTAGGGGGAGACACGACGATTCTCTGGTTCAGAGTCCTTGAATTGTGCCATTCAGCACCTGGGGAATCTGTTCACAATTGCTCAGGCTATCCAGAAGGCAATCAGGCGGCATCCACTCTTGGCCAAAACGGATTTATCAGCCGCGGCGGCGATCGTTGTTGTTAGCAGACCGGATGAGTTTATGGGCCTTTTCTGCACAACAGCCTATGAAGTGAATGGAGTGCTAAACTGTAGAAGTCCTTTTACACATCCCTCCGCCGTGACCCATTCTGGGCGCCGGTCTCTTGTGCAATCTGATAATTCTGATTGGAGGCCGCCCTATGCTGCTCAGCAGCATGCAGGTCATCCCCAGGTCGCAAACTGAGGAAGAGTCTTCGTTGTTGCGACGCAAGACCGAAGAAGAGTCTTCGTCGTTGCGACGCAAGATCGAAGAGCTGAACAGGAATACTGTCCTTTTGATCGCCGAGGCTGGGAGGTTGATCCAGGGATCGAAACGGCTATCGGATCGCCTCAAGTCCTTCGAAGACCCCAACCCGAAGCGGAAGGTGGCCTCTATTGCCGCAACAGGAGACGGTAGACGTTGACGAGCGGTTGCTGTTGTCACGTGGCAGTTTGTACTCGTTTCCGCCAAAGATGCCCGATTCGAGCCGGGGCTCTGGGGACCTGGATTGCTGTTAAGGTATCAAATACAACAACTTGCGGTGATGAGGGAAAGGGCCAGTCAGATGCTGCAGTTAAGTAGAGTTGAGCATCCTTCTCCTCATTCAGGTTCCCTGAACTAAGTCAGCCCATCTGAAGTTCTCTCCTCTTAGCTGATAACAAACCTTTGGAGGTTTATATGTTTGCACGCAATGTCTCTATTCATCTGAAATCCAATATGCTCTCCGATTACACACGCACATTTGACAAAGACGTCCTCCCCTTGCTTCGTAAACAGAATGGGTTCAAGGATGAAATCACTTTCGCTGGCCCCGGCGGGGTTGATGTGACCACAATCAGTCTGTGGGAAAACAAGAACGATGCTGACACTTACAACACCAATACGTACCCGACAGTGTTGAAGACCATGGCAAGATTCATAGAGGGAACGCCCCAGGTTCACACCTTTGACGTTGTCAGCTCGACCTTTCAAAAGCACACCGTACTAGCAGCGTAAAGGACACTCTGAGCCACTTGGCACGAGGAGGCGACTCTACCGTCGCCTTCTCGGATCGCCACGTGGAAATAGGACCCAATCGGGTCTGCTCGTGGGATCTTGAGGCATGGCGAAGCGCAAGTTTAGAATCGTGAAACGAGAAAACAATATTCCTGTGCTTGGCGTGTGTGAATGTTGCAAAGCCAAGTTCATGGCGGATCCTGCGACTATAGGCCGACCTCAGGATGCACACACCTTCATCCAAAAACAGTTCATCGCGCACAAATGCAATAGGCCGGCCGCCAACAAAAAGTACAGGAGCGGGAAGATAGGCGGGAAACAACCTTACTGGCAGGACTCGCTGATGCGCAAAGTGATCTGGCCCGCTGCCAAGCGTGCTGGAATCAAGAAAACAATTGGCTGGCACACGTTCCGGCGCTCACTGGCAAGTTTTCTGGTGGGTCGGGGCGCTGACGTTCAAGCTGACTATGGAAATCCTTCGTCATGCAAACCCCCGCATAACGCTGGAACTCTACGCACAGAGCACGATGCCAGCGAAGCAGCAGCTGCAAGCGCAACTTGTGAGGGACTGGCAGCCATCTGATAAGTAGATGGCGGGGACGACGGGACTCGAACCCGCGGCCTCTGCCGTGACACGGCAACAACGAGATGTAACTGATTGATATCAAACGGTGTCGGCGGACACAACTTGATATCACAAGACATCAGGCGTCACTTCTTATCGTCCCCTTAACGTCCCCAGATTTCTGGGTTCGGTGGCCTAGGATGGTTGAACCGAAGACGGCAGTCGGCGTCGGAACTCATAGTGGATGCTAGTGATTTGACCTCTCCAGTAGGTCTTTGGCCCTTCGGCAAGAACCCACGCCACTTCACCCTCAGTAGGTATGCACATCCCGTCACGCCGCTCATATTTACTCCATCGGCCTTCCCATGGTGTTGGAATCACGGTGGCCCGCACTGTGCGTCCACGCGCTTCGGCACGAACTGACTTGATCAGGTCGTTTTCATCGAAACGAAACAGCAGTGTCACAGCGGTTTCCCAGTCCCGCAAAGTTGCCTCGGCGGAAGAGTCATTGATTGCTTTCCAGAGCACTCCTTGGCCGGGCAGCAGCGCCGTCGGATACCATGCAGCCTCGGCAAGAAAACGCATGAGTTCGCCCCGCGCCATCTCCGGCGTGCCGCGCAGATTCGCCATTGAGATCAGTCCGAACAGCGATGCCTGAAGAATACCTTCACCCACGATGTAGGCATCATGCACACGCGCGGCCAGGCCAGGCATCATCTCGATGCGAGCTTCCCAGTCGAAGCCGGGTCGCTGGGTTATCACGCGCTGTGTCGAGATGAATCGCTTCCATTGTTCGCCGGTTGCACTCATGTTGAAAGTGCCTGAGTGTTTTATGTCGACGGCCGCAACGATGGGTTGCCCGTCCTTCAGTACCGCCTGGAAATACCTTTGCACTGGTGCAGGTAAGCCAATCAATTCATCTGGGTCATATGTGTTTCTCGCATTAGGTAGGCGCGCTGCCTCCAGGTTGACAAGCATCTCTTTGCTGATGGATTCCCAGCGACGAGATCCAACGATGAACACAACGGTGACGATTGCCACCAGCCCTACCGTAACGATCAGGATCATGTTCCACGCCTCGCTGTGTTCCTTAGGCTTAAACTGAATGACCTGCGCTGAGCGGCGGGCCATCGTTGCGATAAGACTTGAGTTAGGCGGATAACTAACCTTGTGACGCATTCATCTCACAATCACTTCGGCCACCGGGCGTCTTAACGAGTAGGGCATCTGCGGGCCGCGCCCGAAGCGCACAACCAGGTCTGGCCGCCCAGCGCCCAATCCGAGCCACTGAGCAAACTCGGTTCGCACCGCCGGGACCTCGACCGGTTGATTGACGAAGGCCGTACGCACGCCGAGTGTAGTTGCAGCAAGTGCGAAATGCTCGTAGGCGCGGCCGACCTCGAACCAGTGTGCGGCGTCGGCGTGTTCCCCGACAAAGACCGCCACGCCGGACGATGAACGCAGTTGCTTGACGCACTTCTCGTTCTCCGACTTCTCGCTCAAAAGCATCCTGAACATCGTATTGCCGAGCCAGCGCGGCACTCATTTGCGCTGGTAATACTGAGCACAATGGATCATCTTCTCGTCCGGAATGGAGATCGGACTAGGGTGGTGGCGAGCTAACCTCGCTCAATCCTCTTTACGAACGTTACACTGCCGCCATTGGTCTGGGAACCGCGAGCGGTCCCATCACCACAGGCGCAGTTGGGATCGCGTCAGCCGGAAGCAATACCTTGAAGACTCCGAGCGCAGCGGCTGTAATCGGTGCCGCGAGGGCCACACCGAGCGGACCGGCGACGACTGCAAGGAGTAGTTGAACGGTCAAGGTAAGAGCGGGCGGAAGGCGCACGATTTGCCGCTGAAGCAGAGGCGTGATGATGTTGCCCTCCAGAAAATGCACGAGGACAAACAGGAGGACGGTGAGTAGACCTTTTCCGGGGCTGATGGCGACTGCCAGTAAGGCCGCAGGGACCACGGAGAGGATGGGTCCCACGTTCGGTATAAACGTCATCAGCGCGGCAATGATGCCGAGGGTTCCGGCGAGGGGCACTCCGAGCGCCCATAGCCCCAGTGTGACAAGGATGCCAACTGCCACCATGGATAACGTCTGCGCCAGCAGCCACCAGCGCAGGTTGCGGACCGCGCTCACGGCGCAGGCATCAAGAGTGGCTCGATAGCGTCTTGGCGTGGCGCGACGGATTCCGGAGAAATAGACTCCTGGCTCCGCCGCGAGATAGAGGCCGAGAAACGCCACGATGATGAGTCCGGCGAGCAGAGTGGCGGTACTGACGACGATCCCACCGATACGCGTGAGCGCATAGCTGAAGCTCTCAGCCAGTTGGGAGTAACCCGACCATTGGGCGAGAAGCCAGCGGCCCCAACTCTGTCCCTTCACACGCTCGACCAAGTTTTGTGCAGCTTGGGGAAGGTCAGTCTGAAGCTTGGCGAATTGTTCGATGATGTTGGGCCCGCTGATCCATAGGGTCAAAAGGGCGAGTGCGGAGGCCGTGAACAGAATGAGAGCGAGTGCCCACCCCTGATTGAGTTTTAGCTTTGCCTTGATCCAATCGACGATGGCCGTTAGAAAGACTGCAACCACAATCGCGGCAAACAGCAGTAAGAGTATGACGCGGCCAAGCCAGGCCAGGGTGATCACCAGGGACAAGCCGACCGCGAGAAGCACAACGAAGACCGCGAGAGTCTTGGACGCGCCGTCAGCCGAAGAAATTTTGGCCTCAACCATGCGCTCCGAGTCTATCTCCGCAACCCACGCGGCGCCTGTTTCAAAGTGCTCACTTTTGCGGCGAAAGGATCGGTAGGATTCGTGAGGGGAGTTCTTTTCTGAAAGAAACCGGATCATTTACGAAGTGGCTCAGCAGTCCAGCAGCACAGATCGCTACTGCCTCATTCATTGCGACAGGGATGGCGGCGGCGCTGACGGTGAAGTTGCTGCTGCACGATCCGCACGTCGTCAACATTGTGCTGTGCGTGGCCATCGCCGGAGCCAGTGTGCCGCTGCTGATCTCGCTTGTGCAGCAGGTGATCAAGAAGAATTTCAGTGTCGATATTCTGGCGCTGCTCTCCATCGTGACTGCACTCATTCTCGGACAGTATTGGGTGGCCGCGATTGTCGTGTTGATGCTTTCCGGCGGAAAAGCGCTGGAAAGCTACGCGACAGAGCGTGCGAACTCAGTATTGAGCGCACTCGCGAAACGGATGCCACAGACGGCCCATCGCGTGGGTGAAGTTGTCTCCGATGTCTCCATTGATACGATCGCCGTGGATGACCAGCTAGTCGTCTACCCGCACGAGATCTGCCCGGTGGATGGGTGGTAGTGAGTGGGCAAGGGAGCATGGACGAGTCATACTTAACCGGAGAGCCGTTTCAGATTGCGAAGGCTCCGGGAACGTTCGTGTTGTCGGGATCGATCAACGGCGACGCGGCGCTGACGATACGCGCGACGAAGGTAGCGATCGATTCGCGCTACGCAAAGATTGTCGAGGTGCTGCATGCCTCGGAGGAGAACCGTCCGCAGATACAACGGCTGGGCGACCGCCTCGGATCCTGGTATACGCCGATCGCAATTGCGATTGCGCTTGCAAGCTGGTTATTGAGCGGAGACTCCTCACGTTTTCTTGCCGTGCTGGTGATTGCAACACCCTGCCCACTGTTGATTTCCATTCCAGTAGCGATCATCGGCGCGATTTCGGTTGGAGCGCGGTTTGGGATCATCATCAAAGACCCGTCGATTCTGGAGAAAATGGAGACCTGCCATGTGCTCATCGTGGACAAGACCGGCACTCTGACCTACGGCAAGCCGAGTTTGACCAGCGTCGATTGCCTTGGCAGCATGACTCAGGAAACAGCGCTACAATACGTCGCCAGCCTTGAGCGATACTCGAAGCATCCGCTCGCGAGCGCGGTCCTGGCGGCGGCTGAAGCGCAGCATCTACCGCTGCTATCAGTCAAGGATGTTTCCGAGGCTCCGGGTGCGGGCTTGCTTGGGCACGTCGAAGGGCATCTGGTGACTGTGACCGGACGCGGAAAGCTCTCCGCAAACCTGGCTGCGGAAATGCCCGCTGTGGCTCCTGGGCTCGAGTGCGTGTTGCTGCTGGATGGCAACCTAGCTGGCGTCTTCCACTTTCAAGATGAACCACGGCGGGAGAGCAAGTCGTTCCTGAAGCATGTCGGGACAAAACACTCGATCAACAAGGTAATTCTGCTTTCCGGCGACCGCCCGGCCGAGGTGGCACTGTTTGCGGCTGGGATGGGAATTACGGAGCCGCACGGAGGCAAGACTCCAGAGCAAAAAGTGGAGTTTGTCCGGGAGATGACCGCGAAATCAAACACACTTTATCTGGGTGATGGAATTAATGACGCTCCGGCGATGATGGCTGCAACGGCCGGAATTGCGCTGGGAGTTAATAGCGATATCACGTCGGAGGCGGCGGGGGCGGTGATCCTGCAATCTTCGCTCAAGAGTGTGGACGAACTGATGCACATTGGACGAAGGATGCGGGGAATCGCACTTACCAGTGCCATCGGCGGGATGGGCCTGAGCTTGATTGGGATGGGGGCCGCATCTTTTGGGCTAATCAGTCCGATTCAGGGAGCCATCGCGCAGGAAGTGATCGATCTCTTGTCGATTCTCAATTCCTTACGAATGATTTGCCGGTGGGTTCACTGAGCGACTTCCAATCCCCCGTGGCGGATGTGCATGTGCCCGGAACTGAATTCTCCGTTAAGCGAGCCGCGTAGGTTGATCAGAGCACAACCTCTCATGGCCCCGAGCAGCTAGCAACCGCGCCCGTCGAACTTCGCCAATGCTGCAAAAGGGCGCGGCGAGAATAACGGTCACATCATCGTCACCGCAGAAGGCACCACCAACTTAATGAGTAGAATCAATTATCCGGCTCGCGATGGGACGGACGCTTTGAACAATATCGCGCGATCGCCAGTTGCGTGGAGTACATATTGCGCTCCGAAAGGAGCGAAAATGATAGTGCCCCGGCTGAGTACGGTGCTCTGGCCGTTCGCGACAAGAGTCGCGGTGCCATTCAGAACGATGATCGTGTCCGGGCCATGAACTGCGGTTCCCAGGTATTGCCCGCCGGGCTCCAGGTTGATGCTGCTCAACTCGAATTCGTCAGAGGGGGTTTGGTAGATACGTTCCGAAGCGCCTGCGCGGACAGCATTCAGCACTCCATTCATTACCAGGGGCAGATCACTGTCGAAGCAAAGAATTCTCATCAGTCCCGGCACATTGACGTGCTTCGGCGTCAACCCTCCGCGGAGGACGTTGTCGGAATTTGCCATCAACTCGACAGCCACCCCTTCGAGATAAGCATGGAGCATGCCGGCAGGCTGGAAGGTACCCTGTCCGGGTCGCAGGTGCACCAGGTTCAATAGATAGATCGAGAAGATGCCTCGATCACAATGTCCCTCGACGGGGCAAAATGTTTCTGAAGCCCGTACGACCCAATGACCCGGATCGTTCTTATCAGAAGTATCTGTCCGGGCAAGGCGCGTGATGAGAGTATTGAGCAGAAGGTCAATGCAGTCCTGCGGCGTTGTCATCACCGCGCGATAGAGATCTTGCAGCAGCGCCCGGCGTGCCTGAACCGTATTTTCGGTGTGTCCGAGCTTTTCCGGAAAGTCGGGCATGATCGAGTGCAACTCGGGAACCGTGCGGAACATTTCGGCTATTTGCTCCAGTGGACGGAAGCCGTGCAGCATCCAGAACTCGGTTAAGGCTACGGCCACCTCTGGCTTATCGTTGTCATCTTTGTAATTCCGTCCAGAAGCCTGCAAGTCAATTTCGGCCGCGTTCTCGCGTGCGAAGCCTTCTTCAGCTTGTTTCTTAGTGGGATGCGCCTGAATTGAGAGCATCTTGGCAACGTCCAACACCTTGAACAGATAAGGCAGATGGCCGCCGAAATCGGCACTAGCTGTTGAACCCAGAATCTTGTCCGGTGCTTCCGCGATGAGCCGGTTAAGCGGTATCTCGATGCCTGCGACATCCGCAATAGCAGGCCCCTTAGGATGAGCGCCCATCCATAATTCCGCGAAAGGTATTCTCTCGTTGTTTGCAATGCCCAAGAGGCCGGGAATGAAGTCGCAGCCGCCCCAAGCGTAATGCTGGACCGCACCGTGCAGTCGCAGCACGCCGATTTCAGATATGGGCGGCAACGGCTCTCTCCATGCAACGCAAAATGCCGTTCGGCTCAGCGACTCCCATTGCTGCAATCGCGTCGGCGCGCGACTGCGTATCGGCTACGGCGTAGATGCGCAGTTCGTCGGCGTTCCCCGATGGCCGCACGTGTGCCACATCGCCGTTATCGAATAGGACGCGCACGCCGTCCGTGTAGTCCACATGAGAGATCGTTCCGAATCCCATTTCCTTAGTAAAGAACTTCGCAAGCCTTTGTCGGATGGTTCCGAGGCTCGATTTCTCAGTGTCGTCTGCCCCGAACGTCAGAATCAGGTGAGAAGAACGCCACGAGTTTCAGCCCAAGTGCCTTGGGAAAACTCTCCAACAGCGCGGCGCGGCTGAAGCGTTTCGGCAGCCGTTCAAACAAATCCACTACTGAAACTCCGCTTTCATCCGCGGCGAAAAGCACTCCGAGGATCGGCAAGATCGCATCTCTGGTGAGGAGAGCAGGCAAAACCGCACCATCCCGCGTGATGTCCGAGCCAGTCAAAAAGCCACCATTGGGTTCCCAGCCACAGACCCGCTTTTTCCCTGAGCGCCGTGCTGCCTCCATGCCGGCAATCACGAAGGGTGAGCCAATGCGCGTCTTGGCTTCGACCACGGATTTTAGATTCCCGCGATCAACGGCGTCATTGCAACTGATGGGAACCACGACGGCATCGGCCTTTAGAAACTCAGCTACCACCATACCCACTAGATCTCCGCCGAAGAAGTGCGCTTTGCCCGTTACCGCATCCACGCCGAGAATCAACGGCCGGTCGCTGTCACCGTCCGTCGACACGATGGCATCGATCGGTCCATGCTTGGCTGTAGCCTCCGAAACGAGTGCCTGGATAGTGGCCAGTTGTGCCGCCCCAATATTCTCCGTGTCGATGGGAACGAACGTAGCACTGCGTCCGACCGCGATCACTTGCGCATTCAAACGTTCCAGGACCTCCACGAGCAGATCGCGCCCGACGGCTGATTGTTGGTCGACCAGTATGCGCTTGCCGCGCAGAGATGCGTTCTTGAAGAAGCTGGTAAATCTTGTGATCCACGCGGCGCGGGCATCCGGAATCTCCGCTGGAAGCTCCTGATGGCCGATACGGAACATTCCACGGTCATCAAACAGAGACTCGTCCCGATCCTCGCTGTATAACCGTTGGCGCTCCCTTTGGACCTGCTCGTTGATCGGCGCTTCCTGCTCTTTTCGCAACTCGCCTTTGCTGCTATTGGTTTTGTACCCATTGCGGTCGAATGGAATGTGGCTGCCGGTAATCATCATGCTGCCCTTACCGCGCGCGAGCGCATAACAGGTAAGCGCGGGAGTGGGTATGGCCCCAAGGTTGATCGGCTGCATGCCAGCGTCGCGCATAGCAGCCACTATCGCTTGGGCGATCTCACCTCGGCCTTCTTGGTCTGGCACAAATTGGTCCGAACTGAGACGCAAGTCCCGGGCAAAGAAGAACTCCTCGCCGCGCAGGATTCCGCCCTCGGCAAGGCTGCGTGACTGCAAGTATTCCAGCTCCGCGAGAGCGTTGATGTAGACCTCCAATTGCGTGAGGTCTACCACCTTGCCCCGTCGTCCGCTGGTACCGAACTCCAATTCTCGGGGTTCGTACTTCAGACTTGATCGAAGCGTATGGATTTGAGTTGCCACAGTCATGACGAAATCCTCTTGTATCTATTAATTCTCGGTGTGCTCATGGGCGCGATTCCGGTTGTAGAGCGTCTAGCAATTCGTCCAACTGGACCGTCGCGAAGCGGGCAGCATAGTCGGACACGCCGTAAGGGATAAACAGCTCGCCGTCGTGGAGCAGTGCACCGCAGGAATAGACGACATTTGGAACATTCCCTTCCCATTCGCTGGGAATTGGTTTCAGTAGAGGATCACGTAGCCTCCCGATCACCTTAGATGGATCATCACGATCGAGAAGGCAAGCGCCTATCGAGTACACGCGCCCCGGACCAACGCCGTGGGTGAGGACCAACCATCCCGCCTTGGTTTCGATCGGCGATCCACAGTTACCGATTTGAACAAGTTCCCATGGGAAAATCGGTTTGAGAAGAACTTTGGGCTCATACCAGAAACGGACATGGTCGGAGAACATGAGATAAACATTCTCCGAGTCCTGCCGGGACAACATGGCATATAAGCCGTTGATCTTTCTCGGGAACAGAGCCATCCCTTTGTTCTTGACCGCCGGACCATTCAGAGTCATGAGCTGAAAAAGAAGGAAGTCAGATGTCTCCAGCAGTTGCGGAATGCCGAGCTGCCCATTAAAAGCTGTGAAGGTCGCATAGTAGGCGTAGGTTCCGTCGTCGTTCTGGAATCGTACGAAGCGGGCATCCTCGATTCCGTTTCGCTGCGAGCGGGTAACGGGGAAAATCACTCGCTCGGACAAGCCCTGTTCCGGAGGGAATTGGACCGAGTAATTGGACTTGGCCAGCATGGAGATTCGCTCCAGCGTGTCCTGGCGGGCTTTCTCACCGTCTCGCGTCGGGCCTTCCTTTAATTCTGTGTCTATGGCGGCCAACAGCTCTTTCAAGTTGAACGACTCCGGCAGTCGTTGCATTACGCGTCTTGTGCGCTCGTTATCCAATCCAAGTTCGAGACAGGTCCGCTCGAAGAGAGCCTTGTGATAGACGTTGTGAGGGACCTGATTGGGCTCAACGATATCGCCAGTGGCGGCCATGACCTCGATTCGGTGATTGGCATGGATAATGCCGGTGCGGAAGACGATGGAGGAAATGCTGCCATCCCCGGTAGCACGCAAGCTCAAAACAAAACGCAGCGCGCCAGGGGGCACGTCTTGTTGATTGGGATCGGCGACAATGGACGGGTTGAATAGAGCTGCGGATTCGACGGCGAATTCGGACAGGAAATACGATCCGATCAAGAGTTGCCGTTGCTCGGACAGTTTGTGTTCAATGGAGACAATCTTGCGCAAGTGCTCAAACCGTCCCTGGAAAAGTTCTTTGATCTGCTGGTGGTGTGCGGCTAACTTCGAGGAAATCGCACCCAGCAATGGACCGACGTCACGCTCGGAGATTGCCAGGACCGAAGTGACGATCCTCTGCACTCGCTGGTGGTCCCCGGGAGTAAAGGGACGCAGCAGAACCCGAGACGGATCGGGCTTCAGCTCAGCATGCGTCCGTTTGACATGGACCGCATTCCGCTCATGACCAGTTGTTTCGTCGGTGACGAGACTGCGAGTGGCCATCGGCTTTCGACATCTGCCCTTCTGTGCTTCCGCAAATTGCTCTCAGTACCTATTAACCACCCTAGACTCGGAGACCAGATCAATGATGCCCAACGAGTTCCTTTCTTTCCCGGCCCGGCTTCTCAGTGTGCCAATATCTCTCCCGTAGATAGTGTCGATGCAATTCCTCTTCGTAGTCGCGAGTGATAAGAGCTTCTTCCGTGTATTCGGGAGACCCCTTGACGGCGTCCCGAGTGAGGTTAGTAAAGACTTTCGATTCTTCCCAGCTGATTCGTTCAATCCATTGGGTTGAAATCAGGACCTTTTTGCCCGGCCACCAGTTACGGGTGTCCACAATCAAGTAGCGAATCGCCCAATCCTCGTCATCCACCACAAAATCCGAGACGTGACCGATCTCTCCGTCCCGGGCCTGAATCGTACGGCCGGTTACATCCTTCGTGCTGCGCAGATGCGGGTCATCATCTTTCTTGTGACGTGGGGCCCCGGACCATCGCCCTTGTCGCTGTGGGTAAGCGGAATCGCCCCACATGTAAGGGCCGCCCCAGTATGCCGGCCAACCATAGAACGAGTAGTACAGAATCTCGTATTGTCGGGAGACTGGCTTGTGGGTGTCCAAGGATGGACTGTTCTCAATTTGCTTCTTGGTCAGATCGACGGGAATGACCTGGTCATTCTGCCGCGCTGGATCTAGTGCGTAAGGCGAAATCAGAACCTGTCGACCACCCAGCCAGCCACCCGTATCGGCAATGAGATATCGAACCGCCCAGCTTTGGTCATCGAAGTAGAACTCTTCAGCCTGGCCGATCTCTCCGTCGCGGGCAATCAATTTGTAGCCTCTTAGATCTCCAGCTAGTTGCAGCATGTGCATTTCTCCTTGGGTGCAAGACGGCGGCGGGTTTTTTTAATTGGTGGAGTCGACTTGAGCTGTTGGAACATCAAGAGTGACTCGATTGCGAAAGAGGCGCTACCGACACCGCTAGCGGTCGACGCCTTGCGGCTGAAGACAAGGTGAAATGAGGGGACGGGCTCGTGTGAGGACTTCCGGCAAACAAGTTCCTTGCCCATTTGGTCACCCACTGAATAGGTCTCAGCACTTTTGGTTTGCCGCAACTCTCACAGCCGAAAAGCGGTCGCACATCCGCCAGGATGGCGTAGGCCACGTTGAGCATGACTTGAAATGGCCGGAATCCGAATATGGTGGTGGCAAAAATCCAAGCGAACCATTTTGTGTTGGGCAGATTCCTGAGCGTCTCCGCGACGGCTTCCCCTCCAAGCCTCATGGAGCCATCGGGCATCACGACGTGGATCGTTTCATAGGCATCCCAGATATCGAGGTCTGGATTGAGCGACCGAAGTATCCCGGGGTCGTCACCAATGGGCTGTACGAGGATGCTCGTTTCTCCAGATTTGCTTTGCGCCGACCTTTGCACCCAGTGTCCAATATGACGACAGATAGTGCATTCGTCGTTGAATAGGAGAATCGGCTTAGTTTGCTTCTGCGGCGTCATCAATTGGCCTCCGCTCCTGATTCAAAGGGCTGCGTCACTGCTGTCAGAACGCTGGATACTGTCGGGGATGGCCCCTCGACTCGTCCAACTTCATTCCCGTCAAGGAACATGATTAGGCTCGGCGTGCCCTGGATTTGGTAGGTGCCCGCGAGTTCCTGCTCGATTGCAATGTTGACCCTGAAGATCTTCTCCTGGGTTTTCACCATCTCCGCCACCTGCTCCAGAACCGGCTCGATCGCTCTGCAGTGTGTGCACCCGTAGGACATGAACTCAACTGCGATTGGTCCCTCTGCCTCCAAAACGAGCCGGGCAAAGGTGTCGGAGGTGACAGTTTGTATCTTGTCCCTCGATAGAGGTTTCAGTGATGTTGTTCGCGGATGGTCCAGCGTGTCGTTACCCACGGATGCGTCCGTTCTGTATCCACTTTTCGGCTGAAGCGGCACTGATTCGATTCTCAAACGCTTTTTTCTCTACGCGTTTTCTTTCGACTTGCTCTTGCGTTTCTTCGCCGGCCGCCACGGCGTCGTCGATAGCTTCCACCTGTTTGCTGTCTCTTATCATGGAAACCGGGGCGCCGGTCGCATTTTCACGCGCTGCCCTCTTCACGCTAACTTCCTCGATTTGCTCTTCAACCTCTTCCCTGTTGGCCGCGGCATTGTCGTTTGTAGTGATCTGACTGCTCGACCGAGACTCCGGCACGATTGCGGTTTTCGCCACGTGGCTCCCTCTACGCTTTTTATAGGGTCGCCGAACCTCGTTCGCAATACTGATCAGAATTGATCAGCCAATCTCAGACATGCGGGTTGAGACTGAGTCAGTGCACATAGTTGTGGCACGCCCAACGACTCCTATCTCTCAGCAGTCGCGATCCTCATACCCAATATTTGAAAGGAACTAATCATGATTCGTACGACAGCACCAAGCAATCCGAGCAACTCGGTAGCGGCAGTGTTCGCGGAGCATTCCGGTGCCGAAAAAGCGGTGAAGGAATTGAAAGACGGCGGATTCGACGTCAAGAAGCTCTCCATTATCGGCAGTGATTACCATTCGGAAGAAAATGTAGTTGGTTTCTACAACACGGGCGACCGGATGATGTATTGGGGCAAGACGGGAGCCTTTTGGGGAGGACTCTGGGGCCTGTTGTTCGGATCGGCGTTCTTCCTGCTCCCCGGTTTAGGACCTATCATCGCGGCCGGTCCCGTTGTCACCTGGATTATCGCCGCCCTGGAAGGGGCAGTTGTGGTTGGCGGAGTGAGCGCGCTGGGCGCAGGGCTGTTTAGTCTGGGCATTCCGAAGGACACCATTTTGAAGTATGAAGCTTCGGTCAAGGCCGGGAAGTTCCTGCTGA
This sequence comes from uncultured Acidobacteriaceae bacterium, assembly GCA_963722365.1. Taxonomy (GTDB): domain Bacteria; phylum Acidobacteriota; class Terriglobia; order Terriglobales; family Acidobacteriaceae; genus Sulfotelmatobacter. Next base: position 789,465 of record CAVRLM010000004.1, on the reverse strand, counting down.
TTGCCCACGGCACAGCGGATGAAGTCCAGCATGCGCGGAATATCCTTCAAAATTCGGGCGCCGAGCAGATCAACCTACATCAACCAGCAGCGGAACCTGCTCTCGTTGCCTGATGAAAGGGCGAGAGTAGTAGTGCCATCAAAGAAACGCTGGCAATACCGAACCAGTACATCCATACCACCCAGCCACGCGTATCCTCGGCGGCTGGAGTGGTTTCTTTGGAGAAGTGATTATGAAAGAACATTTGAAATCGATCATCGAAGTACTGAGCAGAGACGCAAATCAGCTGGAACATCATGCCCAAAAGCTCAGACGAATCTCACCTGACCTTTCTGTCGATCTCAAGTCGGACGCCGAGCTCATCGATGACAGAGCCGCGTCTATCAGAAAGCAAGTCGAACTTCTGGAGCACTGGGAGTAGCATTCACCGCTCGAAGAACGAACTGCTCGACATCTATAAGGGGGACACATGCCTAACACCGGCGAGAGACGAGAAATCACCAAGCGAGTGAATGCCAAGGAAGCAGAAATGGTCCAGCAGTCCAAGAAGCTGGTATCCAGAACGAGAGAGATCACGGCCGACACAGACGCGAAGAACTTGGCGCGCACTGCCGGAACGAACAAGCGGAGATCTTCCCGCACTCGATAACGCAAGCTGCCAGAGACGGCAACTCCAAGAAAAGGAATCTTACCGATGAAAGCTGTTCTAGTGCGCGGCTACGGTGACGTGAACCAGTTGTCCTACGGCGATACACCTGACCTTAAACCGGGACCGGGAGAGGTGTTGGTCAGAATGGCGGCGACCAGCATAAACCCCATCGACTGGAAACTCCGCCGCGGTGATTTGAAGGCGCTTGTGCCTTTGCAGTTCCCAGCAATTCTGGGTCGTGACCTTGCGGGCGAAGTGGTCGGGCTGGGAGACGGAGTCAAAACCAGAAAGATTGGCGAGCGTGTTCTTGGTCTCGTGAATCATGCGTATGCAGAATATGTCCTGTGCGAGGCAGACGATCTGGCTCTCATTCCCTCGGGCCTGAGCTTCGAGCAGGCGGCGGCTCTTCCTCTCGTGGTTCTTACCGGAGCTCAGCTCATCGAAAAGGGGATAAGGCCGAGGTCCGGAGAGACAATATTGATCACCGGGGCCGTGGGAGGAGTCGGGCGTACCGCTGTGCATGTCGCTCGACAACATGGAGCGCACGTAATCGCAGGGGTGCGCTCCACGCAGAAGAAAGAAGCAGAAGGTCTCGGTGCCGACAGAATTCTGGCCTTAGACAGCGAAGCTGAGATCGCTAGCCTGAAGGAACTCGACGCCGTTGCTGATACGGTTGGGCACGAGGTAATCACCTCACTTATCCCGCACATCAAGAAGAATGGGGTACTGGCAACCGTCTTGGGTAAACCCGAAGCGGCCAACGGGCGCGATCTGCGCGTCGTCGAAATCTGGGCCCAAGCAGATTCTCCAAGACTTGAACAACTCGCGTTCGAGGTTGCAACCGGCAAATTCTCCATTCCCATCCGACGAGAATTCAAACTCCCGGACATTCGGTATGCCGGTCCGATGGCTGAAAAGGGTGGGGTCGGGAAAATCATACTCGTCGCGTGAGGTGGTCATCTATGCGAATAAGTGCGCTCTTACTTCTGGGAGTGGCTGCTGTGGTCGGCAAGGTGGCCTTCGCCGAATCGAAAGCAGCGCTGCAAACGGTCCCTCACGTCGATCTGACACGTTACGTCGGGCGTTGGTATGAGATTGCACGATATCCAACTCGATTCGAAAAGGACTGCGCGTCCGATGTGACCGCAACCTACACTCAGCTTTCCGGCGGCAAGATCGAGGTTCTGAACGAGTGTCGAAAAGCGGATGGACAGATGAAGAGGTCAAAGGGCACGGCTAGAGTGGTGGACAAGAGGACGAACGCCAAGCTCAAAGTCACCTTCTTTTGGCCGTTCTCAGGAAACTACTGGATCATCGACTTGGCGCCCGATTACAGCTACGCCGTCGTCGGAGAACCTGATCGGAAATATCTCTGGATCCTCAGCCGGTCTTCTCAGCTCACCGAATCGGTGTATGGGCAAATCCTCACCCGTGTTCGCGAACTGGGGTACGATCCGTCCTTGTTGATGAAAATCACACAAGGTGGAGCAGAGCTTCTCATAGGTGCGCGAAGTAACTGAAAGGACTCTTTATGGAAGACCATAGATCTGCCCAGCACGACGACACGACAATCTATCTCATCGGAGGGGGCATCGCTTCCCTCGCCGCCGCTGCCTTTCTCGTTCGGGACGCAGATATCCCGGGCCACAACATCGTCATCCTGGAGCAACTCGATCGCTTAGGCGGCAGTCTTGACGGCGCCGGATCCCCGCGGGACGGTTATGTGCTTCGCGGCGGGAGGATGATCGAGAGTAAATATCTCTGCACCTATGAACTGTTCTCGTCGATCCCGACGCTCGATGGAAGCAAGACCGTTACTCAGGAAATCTTCGACTGGAACGAAACCATGAAGACTTCCTCAAAGTCGCGGCTCGTGCGCAAAGGACAGAGAATCGACGGCCCCGAATTTGGCTTGAGCGAGAAGCACATCCTTAATCTGGAGCGTCTGGCGGTGGAACCGGAGGGAATGCTCGGCAGGAACACCATCGCCGACGAGTTCGATTCGTCATTCTTTCAGACGAATTTCTGGTTGATGTGGTGCACAACCTTCGCGTTCCAGCCCTGGCACAGCGCCGTCGAGTTTCGACGCTACCTGCTTCGGTTTACGCACATGGTCGCCGGATTTAACCATCTCAACGGGATCATGCGCACGGTCCTCAACCAGTACGACTCCATGGTTCGTCCGCTCCAGAAATGGCTTGAGGAGCGCGGGGTACGGTTCGAGTTGAACACCTGCGTTACTGATCTCGTCCTTTCTGAAGAAGCTGATCGGAAGACAGTAGAGCGCATCGTCTACACGCGGAACGATCACTCCGGCGAGGTTGAAGTTGGCAAGAAGGACCTCGTGATCGTCACTCTCGGTTCGATGACGGAGGCTTCGAGCCTCGGTTCCATGGACTCGGCTCCTGTCCTCAACGGAAAAGCCGACGGCGGCGCCTGGACGCTTTGGGAAACACTTGCCGCTGGCAGGCCGGAATTCGGACGACCATCGGCCTTTGCCGATCACATCGAAGAATCCAAATGGGTGTCGTTCACCACTACTCAGCGAGACCCGGCCTTCTTTCGTTTGGTTCGGGACCTCACCGGCAACGTGCCCGGAGAGGGCGGACTGATCACTTTCGCGGATTCCAGTTGGTTGACCTCGATTGTCCTGCCCCATCAGCCGCACTTTATTGGACAACCTGAGGACGTGAATGTGTTCTGGGGGTACGGCCTATTTGTCGATAAGCCAGGCGACTTCGTGAAAAAACCGATGTCCGCGTGTACTGGCCGGGAAATCATGTCCGAGATCCTGGGCCACCTGCACATCGAATCCGAAGCATCGCAGATCTTGAAAACCTCCATTTGCATTCCCTGCATGATGCCCTTTATTACCAGCCAGTTCCTGCGGCGGGAAAAAGGTGATCGCCCGGAGGTTGTGCCCAAAGGATCGACAAACCTGGCCTTGACGGGCCAGTTCTGCGAACTGCCCGACGACGTGGTGTTCACCGTCGAATACTCGATCCGCTCCGCGCAGACCGCTGTCTACAACTTGCTCGGGCTGAACCGAAAACCGCCGGCCGTCTATAAGGGCCAATACGACCCACGAGTTCTGTACAAAGCGTTCACGACCCTGCACGACATTAAGGCGTGAGTCGAACAAGGAGGAAATCTTGAGAGAGAAAATGAACCAATTTGTTACCGCGACAGCGAATGAAAGCCTACGCGAAACCGACGTGCAGTCCGGTGACACGCAAGGTTTGTCAAACGCCGAGCAGGCGAATAGTGAAAGCGTCGAAGAACTGGCAGCTGACGGGCAGTCTTTCGAAGCCGCGGCCGTGAGCGGCGTGGAAGACGCAGACGATCCTGATGTTCATGAAGTGAAAACCAGAGAAGTGCCTCAGGACGATGTACCCCGCGAGTACGACGAAAGATGATGCGACAAACAATGAGCGGCGATTCCAGCCCAAGTCTTTGTCACTGGGACGACTAGGGCTTCCGCGACCAGAAGGCCATCGAGAATGCCGGCAAACAACAACGAACGACACCGCACATCACGCATCGGCTGGTTACGCGCGGCGGTCCTGGGCGCGAACGACGGGATTCTCTCAACATCCAGTCTGGTCTTGGGTGTCGCAGCTGCACACGCGACTCACGGCAGCGTAGTGGTCGCAGGCGTCGCAGGCCTTGTAGCCGGGGCCATGTCAATGGCAGCGGGCGAGTACGTGTCTGTTCACTCGCAGGCAGACACCGAAAAAGCCGACCTCAAACTTGAGCGCGCGGAACTCAAAACAGACGACAAGGGCGAACACAAGGAATTGGCGGCAATCTACGTCGCTCGCGGACTCGACCCTGCACTCGCGAAACAGGTCGCCCAACAGTTGATGGCCCACGACGCGATCGGCGCACATGCCCGCGACGAACTCGGCATCTCCGAAGCTTTCCGTGCGCGTCCGATTCAGGCCGCGCTCGCATCGGCCGGCAGCTTCGCCGTAGGGGCAGTCATGCCTCTCTTGGTCGCCACCATAGCCTCGCCAGCAAGGCTTATACCTCTTGTCGCCGGAAGTTCGTTGCTGTTCCTGGCGCTTCTCGGTGGGTTGGCGGCACGCGCGGGAGGGGCAGGAGTGATAGTCGGCGCCTTGCGCGTCACATTCTGGGGAGCTTTAGCTATGGCGGTGACTGCGGGAGTCGGATCGTTATTCGGAACCGTTGTGTAAGCCGAGCCTGGCGAAGCGCGACCTGTCACGAAATCCAACGCGGTGGGATGCGCGGTGGTCAATCTTGATCAGTTTCGTATCACTACCCGGACCATACTCAGTAAAGAACATTTTTCGGATCGGGCTAGTTCGTCCCTGTCCCGAAAGACCAAAGCGAATGAGGCTTAAGCGAGTACACAGGTATTCCTACAGATCTCAGAACGATCCGCTTATTGGCTTCCGCGCCTGGTCCCGTCTCTCGATCACAACGTGAACAAGAAGGAGTTGGCAATTATGGCAACGAAATTTACTCCACTGCATGACCGCATCCTGGTGCGCCGCGAAGAAGAAGTGGGAACTACGCGGGGAGGCCTCATCATCCCCGATTCCGCCAAAGATAAACCGCAGGAGGGCACGGTCATCTCTGTGGGGAACGGCAAGACCAATGAGGAAGGCAAATTGTTCCCACTCGCAGTGAAGGAAGGCGACACCATTCTCTTCGGCAAGTACTCCGGCACTGAAATCAAACTTGATGGCGAAGACTTCCTCATCATGAAAGAAGAAGAAGTGCTGGGAATCGTTACGGGAACGGCCAAGAAAGAAAGCGTCATTCCTCGCGAGACCGTCGGTGCTCGCAAGTAAGGATTGCTGTCTCCTGTTCTTGCGCGATGGCGCAGTCTCGTTTGCGCATGGTCACACGAGCAGCCGCCTCCAGCAGAACAAACTCGGGGCCTTAAGCAAACTCTAACGACATCATTTTAAGGAGAAAGAATCATGGCAAAGCAAATCGTACACGGAGAAGAGTCGCGGCAGGCGATCTTGCGCGGCGTGAACTTGTTGGCGGACGCTGTGAAAGTAACTCTCGGCCCCAGAGGTCGAAACGTAGTCATCGAGAAGAAGTTCGGATCTCCCACGATCACCAAGGACGGCGTCACCGTTGCGAAAGAGATCGAACTCCAGGACGGCCTTGAGAACATCGGCGCCCAGATGGTTCGCGAAGTCGCCAGCAAAACGTCCGACGTTGCCGGTGACGGTACGACAACCGCCACGGTTTTGGCCCAGGCCATCTATCGTGAAGGCGTCCGGACCGTCGCGGCCGGCGCTAATCCTATGGCCATGAAACGCGGGATTGAGAAAGCTGTCGACGCGATTTGCGGCAACATCGATCCGAAGACCGGCGAGCGCAAGAACGGCGAACTGGACAAGTTCTCCAAGCCCGTCACCGGTGACATGATCGCCCAGGTCGGCAGTATCTCTGCCAACAACGACGAGACGATTGGCCACATCATCGCGGACGCCATGAAGAAGGTTGGCAAGGACGGTGTCATTACCGTAGAAGAGTCGAAGACTCTCGAGACTCAGCTCGAAGTTGTCGAAGGCATGCAGTTCGACCGCGGCTATCTCTCTCCTTATTTCGTCACCGATCCCGAGCGTATGGAAGTTGCATTCGAGAACGCCTACGTCCTCATCAACGAAAAGAAGATCAGTTCGATGAAGGACATCCTCCCGTTGCTTGAGCAGATTTCCAAGAGTGGCAGGCCGCTGGTCATCATCGCCGAAGACATAGAGGGAGAAGCACTGGCGACTCTAGTCGTCAACAAACTGCGAGGCACGTTGCAGGTCGCAGCCGTCAAGGCTCCCGGTTTCGGTGACCGGCGTAAGGCGATGTTGCAGGACATCGCAACCCTCACCGGAGGGAAAGCCATCACCGAAGATCTCGGCATCAAGCTGGAAAACGTGAAGATTGAGGATCTCGGACAGGCGAAAAAGATCACCATCGACAAGGACAACACCACCATCATCGAAGGCAAAGGCAAGAAGGGCGACGTCGAGGGCCGCGTGAAGGAAATTCGCGGCCAGATCGAAAAGACGACGAGTGACTACGACCGCGAGAAACTGCAGGAGCGATTAGCGAAGCTCGTGGGTGGCGTGGCTGTGATCAAGGTGGGCGCGGCCACCGAAACCGAAATGAAAGAGACGAAGGCTCGCGTCGAAGACGCCATGCACGCGACTCGCGCTGCGGTGGAGGAAGGCATTGTCCCCGGCGGCGGAGTCGCTCTGGCGCGGTGTGCGACGGCTCTCAACAAGTTGAAACTGGAGGGCGACGAGCAGATCGGCGTCAACATTGTGAAGCGCGCACTGCAGGAACCGCTCCGCCAGATTGCCGAAAACGCCGGCGAAGAAGGCGCCATCGTGCTCGGCAAGGTGCTCGAATCGAAGGACCAGAACTTCGGCTACAACGCCTTGACGGCAGAGTATGAAGACCTAGTCAAAGCCGGGGTCCTCGATCCGACCAAAGTAGTGCGCACCGCTCTCACCAATGCCGGATCCATCGCGGCGCTCATGCTCACCACCGAAGCTCTAGTCGCCGACATCAAGGAAGAGACAACGGGCGCCCCGGCCGGTGGGCGTGGTGGCATGGGAGATGGGTACTAACAAGTAGGTCCAGACATCCACAATCGTTTAAGCAGTTCTGCCAGTTCCCTATTTTCAGAGTCCTTTAACTTCAGGAGATCGCAATCATGGGTAAAGACTATCGGCATTGATCTCGGTACTACGAATTCGGTTGTAGCGGTTATGGATGGCGGCGAAGCCAAGGTCATCCCCAACGAAGAAGGCAGCCGTACGACTCCATCGGTCGTCGCTTTTACGAAGAATGGCGAGATACTCGTCGGACAAGTTGCAAGACGCCAATCCACTACCAATCCCGAAAATACGATCTATTCGATCAAGCGCTTCATGGGACGCCGCCATAACGAAATTGGCGAAGAGCTGAAAATGGTCCCCTACAAAGTCGAGGCCGACGGCGACCACGTGGTGATTGTCGCCCAGGGCAAGAAATACACTCCGCCGCAGATCTCCGCCATGATTCTCCAGAAACTGAAAAAGGCGGCGGAAGACTACTTGGGTGAAAAAGTCACCGAAGCGGTCATCACCGTCCCTGCATATTTCAATGACGCGCAACGTCAGGCAACCAAAGACGCCGGGAAGATTGCCGGGCTCGACGTGAAGCGCATTATCAACGAGCCTACGGCAGCTGCTCTTGCTTACGGCCTGGATAAGAAGAAAGACGAGACCATAGCTGTTTACGACTTCGGGGGCGGGACCTTTGACATTTCCATTTTGCATGTCGGCGAAGGTCTTATCGAGGTTGCAGCCACGAATGGGGACACGCATCTTGGCGGCGACAATATCGACCAGCGCCTGGTGATTGGCTGATTGACGAGTTCAGAAAAGATGAAGGTCTCGACTTGCGAGCCAAGGGCAACGAGATGGCGCTGCAGCGCCTCCGGGATGCAGCCGAGCGTGCCAAAATCGAACTGTCTTCCACCATGGAGACCGAAATCAACCTGCCGTTCATCACGGCCGATGCCAATGGGCCGAAGCATCTCGTCAAGAAACTGACGCGCGCAAAACTGGAGTCGATGGTCGAGGATCTGGTGCAGCGATCCGTGCCCCCGTGCAAACAATGCATGAAGGATGGCAGTGTAGATACCGGCAAGATCAACGAGGTTGTACTCGTTGGTGGCCAGACCCGCATGCCGCGCATTCAGCGGCTCGTGAAGGAACTGTTCGGCAAAGAAGGCGACAAGAGCGTGAACCCCGATGAAGTGGTCGCTGTTGGAGCCGCGCTTCAGGGAGGCGTCCTTCAAGGCGAAGTGAAAGATCTTCTACTTCTCGATGTGACCCCGCTTACACTGTCGATCGAGACGCAGGGCTCCGTATCGACGCCTATGATTCCACGCAATACAACGATTCCGACGCGCAAGACGGAAAAGTTTTCGACTGCTGCGGACAATCAATCCTCGGTCGAAGTTCACGTTCTGCAAGGCGAGCGCACTATGGCAGACCAAAACCGCACGCTTGGCAAGTTCCAACTGACCGGGATTCCGCCCGCTCCACGTGGATACCGCAGATCGAGGTCACATTCGATGTCGATGCCAACGGCATTCTGAACGTCGCCGCGAAAGACATGGCGACCGGCAAAGACCAGAAGATCACCATCACTTCGTCGTCGGGTTTGAGCAAGGAAGACATCGAGCGCATGGCGAAGGAAGCCGAGTCGCACGCAACGGATGACAAAATCAGACGCGAACAGATCGAAGCGAAGAATCAGCTGGACTCCATGGTTTACAACGTGGAGAAGATGCTGCGCGATCATGGCGACAAGATTTCGGGATCGGAACGAGGCGAGGTTGAAAATTCGCTAGCCGATGCCAAGAGGGTCATGGAGTCCGCCGACAAGCATCAAATGGACGAAGCTCGCGAGCGTCTGACGCAGGTATCGCACAAGCTTGCGGAGCAGATGTACAGCAAAGCACAGCCGCAAAGCGCGTCTGGCGCAGGTCCGAGTGGCGGTGTCAATTCCGCAGCCGGTGGCCAGCCCAGTCGAGACGAGGGCGTGATTGACGCTGAGTACACAGACGTTGAGCAAAAGAAATCCGCCTAAGACGCGAATGGCAGATCAGGGCGCCCTTACCGAGAAATGCGTGGATATGCCTGACATAAGCAACAAGCCGACACCCAAACTGCGGAACGCTCCCCAACCACCGTTGTCACACCCTGGGGCTCCCCCTGATTCAGATCGTGCCAAGAAGCCACCGCTTGTCGAACCTTCCGCCGCTGGTCAAGAGTTGAGTCCCGGAGATCGCGTCGAGGGCTTGGGTGACTTCGGAATGCTGACTGGAGAATTTGGTACAGTTCGGCAAGTGAACGAAGAGGACGCGGTCGTCAAATGGGATGACGATGGTCGTGTAAGAGTCCACCAACCGTGGCTCAAGAAGGTGTAGTCACCAGGCACCGAAAGGACTAAAGCTAATGAACGAATCTCATCCCGAACCAGTCCGGATTGCCATCATCGGAGCTGGAAACGTGGGAGCCACTACGGCGTACGCGCTGCTCCTGAGCGGCCTAGCCGCGGAAATCGTGTTGATCGACGTGGAGAAATCTAAGGCAGAGGGTCAGGCAATGGATTTGAACCACGCCCAGCCGTTTGCTCCCCCGACTCGCATCTGGGCCGGAGACCTTGCGGACTGCGCGGGTGCGGCCATCGTCATTGTCGCGGCCGGAAAGAACCAGAAGGCTGGTGAGAACCGCCTAGACCTGATCAAGAAGAATGGTTCCATCTTCCAGAAAATCATTCCTGAAGTGGTTCGCCATGCCGCGAACGCGATTCTCCTGATCGCAACCAATCCTGTAGATGTTCTCACGTACGCGAGCTGGAAACTTTCGGGGTTCCCACCGAGCCGGGTCATCGGTTCCGGAACGATTCTTGATACCGCTCGGTTTCGTTATCTGCTAGGACAATACTTTGGTATCGATCCGCAGAGCGTGCACGCCTACATCATCGGTGAGCACGGAGACAGTGAAGTGCCGGTATGGTCGCTCGCGAACATCGCTGGGATACGATTGCGAGAGTTTTGTCAGCATGAAGATCTCCCCTACGATGAGAAGGCGATGCAATCAATTTCGCACCAGACGCGGACCGCAGGTTATGACATCGTGCGGCTCAAGGGTGCAACCGATTACGCGGTGGCAACCGGCGTTGTGCGCATTGTTGAGGCCATCTTGCGGGATGAGAACACTCTCCTTACGATTTCCAGCCCAACGCAGCACTACGGAATCAGCGAGGTCTGCCTGAGCCTACCCACCAAAGTAAACCGCAATGGAGCAGACCATATTTTGCACCTTCCATTGAACGAGGAAGAACTCAGCGGCCTGGAGACTTCCGCCGGGATCGTCAAAGCAGCAATAGCGACCTTGAACCTGGATTCCAACCACGAAGCAGCTGCCTAGCCAGTCTTGGAGGGCCAGAGTGCAAACCTCGAATCCCAAACGCGACGAACACGCACCACGACCGACTCACAAAATTGCTCCCAGAATATGAGGTCCAGAAGGTGAACCATGGCACACAAAGCTCAGCACACGGAATCAACGGTCCTGTCTTTCCACGACAACATCAAAGAAGCCGCAAAGAAGAACCTTGCCTTTCGCCAGACAGTCTGTAAGGGAGCCTTCAGCGAATTAGTCGTGATTAGCATTCCGCCCACGGGAGATCTTGGCGAAGGAGCACACGACGACACCGATGTGATCTTGTTCATTGTCGAAGGCAAAGGAGAAGTGACTTTTGGCGCTCGGAAAGAAATCCCAACAAGCATGATGCGATCCTGGTTACTGCAGGACGACTCCACAATCTAAAAAACATCGGTCGTCACGACCTGAAGCTTTTTGCTGTTTTCTCTCCGCCACCCTCCGGCGCGGAAGCCAGCGTTCACCGAATCGTTGCCGAGGCGGCGGAAGAACAACTTAGGTACGCGTGGGAACAGTAAGACCAAGGAACTGATCCGGAAGCACCTGAGAAGACGATGACAGTGCCAGTCGAGAATGGCGGCGCACCAGCTTTGGGCAGCGCGGCTGGAATTGGAGCGTCTCATATCGCCGCGCCACCGGCTCGCCCGAGCGAAGCGCCAATCCAGGTCAAGCCGAAGAATCAGAATATTCGAGTTTCGCCTGCCGTCATCGATGCCGCCCGGAAGGACGGCGAACACTTGCTGCGGGACCTGCGAACTTCTCTGAATGGCCTGACCCAAACGGATGCCGAAGTACGCGCGCGCAGTGCCGGCCCGAATGAGATCGCGCAAGAACGGAAGCAAGGCTGGTTCGTTCGGGTTCTGAAAATCATCCGCAATCCGCTCGTGATTCTGCTTTCGAGCTTATCGGCCATTTCTTTCTTTACAGGCGACCTGCGTGCCGGCTCGGTGATGGTTGGAATGGTGGCACTGAGTGTGGGACTTCGCTTTTGGCAGGAAGCGCGGGCCGACTCCGCCGCGGAGAAGCTCAAGGCCATGATCCACGTGACCGCCACGGTTGTTCGGGACGGCGCGGCGAGAGAGATCCCTCTGCGCGATCTGGTCCCGGGCGACATCATCAAGCTGGCTGCGGGCGACATGATTCCGGGCGACGTACGGCTGCTGTCCTCGAAAGACGTCTTCGTGACCCAAGGCAGTCTCACCGGTGAATCGCTGCCGGTCGAGAAATTCCACGACCCAGAAACAAAAGGGGAGGCCTCCCCGACTGAGCTCAAGAATGCATGCTTCATGGGAACGAGCGTCGAGAGTGGTACGGCGACGGCCGTCGTGGTCGCGACGGGGGCACAGACCTACTTGGGAAGCATGGCCCACTCGATCACTGGGGAACGTGCGCTGACGAGCTTCGATCAGGGTCTGAACCGCTTCACCTGGCTCATGATGAAATTCATGGTCGTGATGGTGCCCTTGGTTTTTTTCATCAATGGCTTCACCAAGCACGATTGGAAAGGAGCCTTCTTCTTCGCACTGGCGGTGGCGGTAGGTCTCACTCCGGAAATGCTGCCGATGATCGTCTCGGTGTGCCTGTCCAATGGCGCGCTTGCCATGAGCCGCAAGAAGGTGATCGTTAAGCGGCTGAACTCAATCCAGAATTTCGGCGGGATGGATGTGCTCTGCACCGACAAGACCGGCACGCTCACGGAAGACCGCGTGGTCCTCATGCGGCATTGCAACGTTGCGGGGCGTGAAACCGAAGATGTACTCATGAACGGATACCTGATCAGCTACTTCCAGACAGGCCTCAAGAACCTGCTCGATCGGGCGATTCTGGATAGCACCGATTTCCACGGGAAGGCGATGGTCGAGAAGTACAAGAAGCTGGATGAACTGCCCTTCGACTTCACTCGACGCATGATGTCGGTCATGGTGGCGGACCCGGAGGGTAAGGCGATTCTGCTGACCAAGGGAGCTCCGGAGGATGTCTTTCACCGCTGCTCGCAGTTTGAACTGGATGGCAAGTTTTCCCCGATGGAACCCGATCGGATGGTGGGGCTGAAGGCGGAGTACGACAGCCTCAGCAACGACGGCTTCCGCGTGCTGGCAGTGGCAACCAAGGACCTCTCTGGAAAGTTGCTGTGCGCGAAGGAAGACGAGCGCGAGCTCGTGCTACGAGGGTACGTCGCGTTCTTGGACCCGCCGAAAAATACCGCCGCCCGCGCCATCACGGCCCTGGCGAAGTATGGCGTGGCGGTAAAAATCCTTACCGGAGATAACCCGCTCATCAGCCGCAAGGTGTGTCGGGACGTTGGCCTCGTGGCCGACCCCATGCTGCTGGGCGGCGACGTGGAGAAGATGACTGACGCTGAACTAGGGGAGGCTGCAGAGAAGGCGACGTTGTTCGCCCGACTCTCTCCCGCGGATAAAGAGCGGGTTATTCGAATGCTGCGCGGCAAGGGACACGTTGTCGGCTTCATGGGGGACGGAATCAACGACGCTCCCGCCTTGCGAGCGGCGGACGTCGGTATCTCGGTGGACACGGCGACTGACATCGCCAAGGAGTCGGCCGACCTGATCTTGCTGGAGAAGGACCTGATGGTGTTGGAAGGCGGCGTCATTGAAGGCCGGAAGGTCTTCGCCAATATCGTCAAGTACATTCGGATGGGCGCGAGTTCTAATTTCGGAAACATGTTCAGCGTGCTGGGGGCGAGTGCTTTCCTTCGCTTCCTTCCGATGGCCCCGATTCAGGTTCTGACCAACAATCTTTTGTATGACTTCTCGCAGGTGCCGATTCCAGCGGACGCGGTGGACGAGGAGCAAGTCACTCGGCCGAGACCTTGGAACCTCGGTGAAATCAAGCGATTCATTCTCTTTATTGGTCCCATCAGCTCGATTTTTGACTATACAACTTTCTTCGTCATGCTCTGGATCTTCAACTGCTGGGATCCATCCCACACGTCACTGTTTCAGACCGGTTGGTTCGTCGAGTCGCTGATGACGCAGACTCTCATCATCCACGTCATTCGCACCAATAAGATTCCCTTCCTGCAGAGCCGGGCAAGTTGGGCGCTCGCGGCTACCACGGCAGCCATTATGGCTGTTGGCGTGTGGCTGCCCTATTCCCCTTTGGGCTCTGCTCTGGGTTTCACCCATCTGCCGAGGATGTACTGGCCAATCCTTATGCTCACGCTAGTCACCTACATGGGCCTTACGCAGATCGTGAAGATGTGGTTGCTGCGAAAAAACTGGATCTGAACTGGGACGTTAACTGAAAGGTCCATGAAAGACCGCTCGAAGAGCCCAATGGAAATTCTTCGAGTTGCAGCTTCACGGTTGAATCGGAATGGCGGAGCGACGGGGATCGAACCAGCGGACTCCTGCGTGACAGGCGGGGGTTCCAACCAAGTAAACCTTGCGAGAGGCGATGACTGCTCGTGACCTTGAGGGGGAATCGTTCCGGCTTCACTTTTGAGTTGGGCTGCACACATTTCGGCACTCGGTTGGAACCATGCTGGCGGAGATGGGCGAACGTCAGCTCACAATCCGCGATTACTTGCGGCACAGCAACCTTCATGTCACGAACAAGTACCTGCAGGCAACATCGAAGACCAAACGCTTGGCACAGGACAAATTGGTCGACGCTATTTTGCCGACGGGTATTTTGCCGAAGACGAACCTCATCCAATGAGCGCTGTTTGGAATTGTTCTCGAATGGGACCATTCTCGTTTGGCGCTTATCGTCCCCTAACATCCCCTGATTTGCCGGATGCTAGGGTTGCAAGTGCTTGAAAAGAATGGCGGGGACGACGGGACTCGAACCCGCGGCCTCTGCCGTGACAGGGCAGCGTTCTAACCAACTGAACTACGTCCCCAACTTTTAGCTTTATCGGAAGCCCGGGTATCTACTGGCTTTCCTCAGGTTCTGCTGTTTTTCGTCTGTCGCCTAACCCTAAAAACTGAACATCAGGTTAACGGACGCCGTGGCTAAACCACTGTTTGAAAAACTGCGTATAGGCCAATGCCAAACCAAGGCAGCTGTCCCTGCCGTGAATGAATTGTAGCAGAGGGAATTCAGATCAGTACAGGGAGCCGCAGCCATGCTCAGAACCTCAAGAGAGCCGTGGTTCTTCGAACATTCGCGGTTACGTTTCGGAATCGTTGAGGAGAGCAGGGTCGCCGGCAACTCTCGCGAACGCGATGTTTGCGAAGAAAAGTCTGTGGTCTTCACGATGGCGACAATCGTGAACCGCTCTTCGGCCCCCTGAGGTTCTGCCAAATTCGAAATCAGATCTCTCGCGGCGCACGCCGTACCCAATCACTCCAGGGAAGGATGCCGAGATCGGGCCTGGGCGGGTCAGGCAGCATCGCGATGAACTCCAATAGATTATTGTCGGGGTCGCGGAAGAAGACGGATGCTGCAGGCATCCAGGCAAGTACGACCGCCTCCTGAGTCGGGGCACCGGCGAAATCTCGCGGCTGAACGCCCGCCTTCTCCAATCGTGTGGGCGACGCATGCAGATCAGAAAGCGCAAGTTGAAAGGCGACGTGAAGGCTCATGCTCATCGGCATGGTTCCCGACTCCCAAAGACCGAGCATCGCCTTTCCTGGTGCGCCAATCCAAAAGAAAGCGACCCTTCGCTCCGGAAAGATCTGCGCCAGTGGGAGGCCCAGAAGGTCTTGATAGAAAGCGACTGCCCGGTCAAGTTCGCTCACGGTGAGATGCGCTTCGAACAAGCCGGAGATGGGAATGAAGTTTTTCGTAGCCATATATAAGGATACGATGCCCGCTTGAGCCGACTACTGGCAAACAAAACAAACAAGCGCCTGCTGGCAAAGGCAGTCCGGCGCGACAGATTCTCGCCGCGCCGCACATTTCACTCAGAATGCTTGACTCTCTTTCATTCGCGAACGAACATTTCTGGCATAGGCTCTTCATGTTCTTCTCGAAGGTGAATCATACTGAGTACTAACGAACGACTGCTTCTTCGTCATGTTTCCCACATGGCGCCCTGTTGAACCACATTGAAAGTGTCCCCTTGAGACCACATTAGAAGTGTCCCCTTTAGAGTTCCTCCGACGAGGAGGAACCGCGATTGGGGAGAACGGGATTGAGCAAGAAAGAGTTGAGCCGAGTGGAAGTGATGGGGCGGGTGAAGGCGCACAGTCTGCGATTGTGCGAGGCGGCGGAGATGCTGGGGTTGAGTTATCGGCAGAGCAAGCGGATCTGGGCGCGGTACCGGGTGGGCGGAGCGAAGGCGCTGCAGCATGGCAACTGTGGGCGGGTATCGAACCGGGCTTACACGGCGGAGTTTCGAGCTGCAGTACTGAAACAGGTCCAGGCCCGGTATGAGGATTTTGGCCCGACGTTGGCTTGTGAGCATCTGGCCAGCGATGACGGACTTGCCGTGCATGCTGAGACCCTGCGGCGCTGGCTGAAAGAGGCCGGCCTGTGGCAAAGGCAGCGGCGGCGGAAACCGTATCGCCAGCGGCGGGAAGCCAAGGCGCATTTTGGCGAGTTAGTGCAGATGGACGGAAGCTTTCACCAATGGCTGGAGGAACGCGGACCGCGCGGCTGCCTGATGCACATGGTCGACGATGCCACTACGAAAGCGCTGGGCTGGTTCACGGCGGAGGAGTCGATCTGGGCGGTGGTGGCAGTCTTGCGGCGCTGGATCGAGCGCTACGGGGTGCCACAAGCGCTGTACACGGACTGGAAGAACGTCTATGTGCGCCCACCCAATGCCCAAGAGCGCATGCGCGGAGAGCCGGCAGTGACGCAGTTTGGGCGCATGTGCGCGAAGCTGGGCATCGAGATCATCGCCGCCAGTTCGCCGCAAGCCAAAGGGCGAGTGGAGCGGGCGCACGGCACGCATCAGGATCGGCTGGTGAAGAAACTGCGCCTGGCTGGAATCGCCAACTACGACCAAGCCAATGCCTATCTGGACCAGCACTACCTCGCCGAACACAACCGGCGTTACGCGCACGCCGCGGCGGCGGCAGCCGATTATCACCGGCGACGCCCGACGGCGCGGCAACTGGACGAAGTCTTCTGGCTGGAGGAAGAACGCGTGGTCAGCGAGGACTGGGTGGTGCGCTACCAGAACCGACTGCTGCAACTGGAACGGCCGAGCCGACCCAGGGTACCGGCGAAGAGTCGGGTGCTGGTGCGGGAAAACCAAGCCGGGGAAGTGGCGATTCACTATCGCGATCACTGTCTGGTGTTCCGCGAATGGAAGGCGGCTTCTAAACCGCTGAGCGAGGGAAGGGGCCCTGCCCCTTCCCCCGCGCCCCCATCCCCGAAACCCAAATCCTGCATTCCGGCGCCTGATCATCCGTGGAGAAGAAATCGATATCAGCAAATGAAAACGCCGATCTTTTCTGCGGCTTGGTGAACCTACAACCTAGGGGACATTTCTATTGTGCACAAGACGGGGACATTTCTATTGTGGTATGACATTTCCCACATGGCGCCCTTGACTTTTCACTACGCCGATGACAAGCTTTTGCTCCGCTCGAAAGGAGTCTCCTCAATGGCTTTCTCCTCGGATCCACACACCTATCAAACAACGCGGCTTTGGAGAGTGGTGTCTCTTGCGGTACCCCTCTTGCTGTCCACCACGTTGAGTGCACAGAATCCTTCATTTGTTTCCTTTGACGCTCCGGATGCCGGGAAGAACGTAGACCAGGGCACCTTCGGCACCTGCATCAGTCAGAATGGCGCGATCGCGGGATGGTATATCGATGCCGGTGGGGCCATTCACGGATTCGTCCGTCTGAGCAACGGCCAAATCAAAGAATTCGATGCTCCGGGCGGTTTGAACACAGTTTCCAACGCAATCAACCGGCACGGTCAGATAGTCGGATCTTTTGGCCTCGCGCATAGCAGTCACACCCTCGGGTTTCTGCACAACGTGAACCGAGGCTTTACGCGAATCGACGTTGCCGGCGCCGCCGACACGATCCCTTACGCGATCGATGATTCCGGAAATATCGCCGGAACGTATGACGACTCTGCCGGCACGTGGCACGGATTCCTGCGAATTACTTCCGCGGGGTACACACTATTTGACGTGCCGGGAGCCGGCACTGGCCGGACCCAAGGAACGACTCCAGTGGCGATGAACGACAGTGGAGAAATCACCGGGTATTATGTGGACGCGAACGATCAGCGTCACGGATTCATCCGCGACGCACTGGGCAACCTCACGACCTTCGATGCCGCGGGCACGGGCACGCAACCGACATCGATTAACCTGAGCGGGGTAGTGACGGGCTACTACGAAGACTCTGGAACCTTAGGACATTCTTTTCTGCGCGACTCCGCGGGAAATATTTCCACAATTGATATGCCGCGAGCGGCCCAGACATTTGCCAGTGGCCTCAACGATCAAGGTACGGTTGTTGGAGAGATCGTGCCACCGCCGCCAACCGCTTTTGCCGGCTTCGAACGATCCTCGTCCGGTGATTACCTTCGCCTGATGCCGCCGGAGGCGAACAGCGCGGATGCAATCAGCATCAACAACCAGGGGAGGATCACTGGATACTACCTTGACCTGAGTGAGGTAGCGCACGGCTTTATGAAGTAAGTGCGTTCGTCACCTGTCGAAAGTTTATGGATTTTTATGGATGGAATGACAGGAAGCGTTCCAACGAACTCAACTAACATCCTTGGGTTGCGTACAAAATGCCGATGGTGGGCAGTGCAGGACTCGAACCTGCGACCTCCTGCTTGTAAGGCAGGCGCTCTAACCAGCTGAGCTAACCGCCCCTCGTGCCCAAACGCGCGACCAGACGGCCGCACTAGCCAGATCTCGTTTGAGGGGAATCCGCGCGAGCCGCGCTTGAATGAGTATACGGGAGCGTAGAAAGAGGGGTCAAACATGCGTGCGCCCTCACCGCGGCAAGTCGCAAGGCTTACGGCCTACAAATGGTTCAAGTGCGTGTCGGTTCTTCAATCTTCCTGCTGCTAGACTGACTGAGTGCGGCGCTTGATCGTCAATGCGGATGACTTTGGCTACACCTCTGGAGTGAACCGGGCCATCGTGGAGGCTCATTCGCGCGGTATCGTAACCTCCTCAACCCTGATGGCGAACGGCCCGGCTTTTCTGGAAGCCGCACAACTGGCAAAAAACCTTCCGAAATTGAGCGTTGGCTGCCATGTTGTCCTCACTGATGGCAGCCCCGTTCTCGCCCCGACACAAATTCCGTCACTCACCACTGCGGCGGACTTCCGCGACGGCATGGCAAAATTTGCCGCGCGGGCGATCGCCGGACGCACGGACGCCGGTGAGGTCTCCGCCGAAGCCGCGGCGCAGATCCGCAAGATTCAATCGGCCGGCATTTCCGTCTCGCACATCGACACCCACAAGCACACGCACCTGTTCCCCAAGATTCTTCGCCCTCTTCTGCGAGCTGCGGCAGATTGTGGGGTTCGGGCCGTTCGCAATCCTTTTGGGCCCCGGCGGCCCCTCCGATCCGACCACCTGCTCGCCCGTCCGAGCCTTTGGGCGCGTTATGTCGAAGTTCGCATTCTCGGCGGATTCGCCGGCAAGTTCCGCGAAGCGGTAGATCGGGAAGGGTTCACTACACCCGACGGCACGCTAGGCATCGTGGTAACCGGAGCTCTCGACGAGACATTGTTTTACGCGATCGCCCGCAGCATTCCCGAAGGCACGTGGGAGTTCGTCTGCCATCCTGGGTACAACGATCAAGATCTGCAGTTGGGCAAGACGCGCCTGCGTGAATCCCGGGAGACGGAGCTTCACGTCTTGACGCTCCCTGCGGCTCGCCATGTGCTTGAACAGCAAGGGATTGAGCTGATTTCGTATCGCGAACTGGAGCCGAGAGTGGGCACCCGCGACTCGGCGTAGATGATCGCAGACGTGGAAGTTCAGAAACCGCAGTCGGGGTCGTTCAAGCTTTCCGTTACCCTCGTAACCTGCCAGAATAGCCTTAAGTAGTATCATTGTTTACAGCCACTAATTTCTACCGTTTGAAGTGGAGGCATTTCAGCTCATGTCAGCCCAAGCGTCGGCTCCGCGCGCGACTCTGGACTTAAAGGTCCGAGTGTGGGGAATGGGCTCCAATAACCAGCCTTTCTTTCAGAATGCAATGGCACAAAATGTAAGCGCGACGGGCGCCTGCATCTACGGCATCGAAGTTGATTTGAAGGTGGGCGATGTCATTGGCGTGCAGTACGAAACCAGGAAGGCACGCTGCAAGGTTGTTTGGGTGGTCGACGCAGGGGCGCTGAAGAAAACCCAGGTCGGTGTGCAACTCGTCGCCGATCAGGAATGTCCGTGGACCGCCGCCCTTCCTTTGGACATGAAAGGGGAAGAACGGACGCAACCGCGGCACGATAATCGAAGAATGTTCTTGCGCCACAGGATTTCCTATCCCTTGGAGTTGCGCGACGAGCGCGTCAATACTCCGTTACGCGTGAACGCGACCGACATCAGCGGCAATGGATGTTATGTTGAGACGGTCATGCCATTGCCTGTCGCCACGGCTCTCCGGGTTGACCTATGGATTGAAGAGGAACGCCTCACGCCCAGCGCTGTCGTGCGGACGCGCGATCCAGGCGTGGGGATGGGAATCGAATTTACCGGACTTACCGACGAGTTGAAAAAGCGATTTCAGGCGCATCTCGACAAGCTTGACCCCGGAAATTCTTTCGGTCCTAAAGACGGCCAATAAAGCCCCTTTGGCTGTGATTGCCCGCCACTCGTGTAAAATCTGCAACCACTGCACATTCCAGCCATCGAATGACAGGAACATCGAGAAGGCGGCGCCTCGCACATGAAGATCGGCATCACCTGTTATCCGACATACGGCGGTAGTGGAGTTGTTGCCACCGAACTTGGTCTGGAACTGGCGCAGCGAGGCCACGAGATCCACTTCATTTCCTATGCGCAACCCATCCGGTTGCGGGGCGAGGAGCCAAATATCCACTATCACGAAGTGGAAGTCTCCCGTTACCCGCTGTTCGACTACCCTCCGTACGACCTGGCGCTAGCCACACGCATGGCGGAAGTGGCGCAACTCTATGATCTCGATCTATTGCACGTACACTATGCGATCCCGCATTCGGTGAGCGCGCTGCTGGCGCGCCAAATGCTGGCCGATGGACCTCGTGGCCGGAGACTGCCGTTCGTCACCACTCTGCACGGCACAGACATCACCCTGGTTGGGCTCGACCGATCCTACCTCCCGATCACGCGCTACTCCATTCAGCAGAGTGATGGCGTCACTGCCATTTCGAATTACTTGAAAGACCGCACCCAGCGCGTTTTTGACGTGAAGAACAGTATCGAGGTGATTTACAACTCGGTAAACTGCGACGTTTACACCCGCGATCAGAAAACGAATGACGAGATGCGCGCGGAGTACGCGCCCAACGGAGAGCGAGTGTTGGTCCATCTCTCGAACTTTCGACCGGTCAAGCGCCTTACCGACGTCATTGAAATCTTTGACCGTGTACACAAGAAGATTCCGTCGAAGCTTCTGCTCATCGGAGACGGCCCCGACCGTTCGGTAGCGGAGTGGCTGGCGGTGCAGAAAGGCATTCACAAAGACGTTCTGTTTCTCGGCAAGCAGGATCAGATTCAGGAAAAGCTGGCGATCTCTGACATCATGCTGATTCCCAGTGAACTGGAATCATTCGGCCTGGCAGCGCTCGAAGCAATGGCATGCGAAGTGGTTCCCATCTCGACGCGAGCGGGCGGGGTGCCAGAAGTGATCGATCACGGCAAGAGCGGATATCTGGCGGATGTCGGCGACGTGGAGACCATGGCGCGTTATGCCATCGAACTGCTCACCCACGAGGATCACCTGCGGGAGATGGCAAAACAAGCCCGCGCCGTCGCCATGGAACGTTTCTGCTCTACCAAGATTGTGAAGCAGTATGAAGATTTCTATCGACGCGTGGTCGAGCGCTCGGCGTAGAACCCCTCAGGCACAGAACTCGCCGCCTCCACCAGCGGCAAACGAATGCGAATCAAAGTTCCCTTCCCTTCATGGCTGTCGATGGTCATCCGCGCGGTGTCACCGTAGAGCACCTGCAGGCGCTCGGAAATGTTGGCCATTCCGATGCCCATGCCTGACCAACTGCTGCTTTCTTCGAGTTGTGCGCCACCCATCCCGACGCCGTCGTCTTCGACTTCGATGATCAAGCGAGAATCGACGACGCGACTGCGCAGGTAAATGCTGCCACCCTCGACTTTCGGTCCCAAGCCGTGCTTAATGGAGTTCTCGACCAGCGGCTGCAGGAGCATGCTGGGAACCACTACATCCAATGACGCCGGGTCCAGTTCCTTGACCACTCGTAATTTGTCCCGCCCAAATCTCACGACCTCAATGTCCAGGTAATTGTCGATAAATTCGAACTCATCCCGCAGGGGCGCGAAAGCATCACTGGTGTTCAACAGTCGACGCAGAATCGTCGCCAACTTGAAGATCACATCCCGTGCCATATCAGGGTCAAAGCGCACCAGCGACGAAATGGAATTCAACGTATTAAACAAGAAGTGAGGATTGATCTGGTTCTGCAGCGCCTCCATGCGGGCGTGCAGCAGCAAGCGCTCCTGCTCCTCGAGTTTGATCTGAATGCGAACGCTGTTAAAAATCTTTAGCTCGATTCCGATCGCCGTCACCGATGCAGCATAGATCGCGCTGTAGATCCAATAGTTATCGGGACTCTCGATGCTGAAAATCGAATGCGGAAAGTATTGCGCCAGTTCCGTCTGCACAAAACGCAAGCCGATCACCGTCCAGAAAAACACGAACTGCCAATCGAACAGGCGGGGTCGCGGCAAGTTGCGCTTGATCAGGCGGAAGATGCTTTGGTCAATGAAAGGAGAAAACGACCAGATGTCCTGCTTGTCGGCTGCCATGGTGCGCAGCTGGCCAGCCAGAAAACCACAAAGCACGTCGAACGGCATGGCCGCCCACTCGCCGTGCAGCAGAGCGGGAAACCCGATCAACACCCCACCCAGCACCCCCGCCCACCGTCCACCGATCACTCCCAGCAGCAGAACAGTCTCGAAACTCATGTCGCTGGCTTGAAAGCTTCTCTGCGAAATCCGGATCCCAACCCCGAGCACGATGGGAATTCCGAACCACAGCACCAGGAACAGCTTTTGCCGAAACGTGCGCTCTTCTCGAAACAAGAGGCGTTTGAATTCTTTGGAGCGCACCAGGCTGCTGGAAACCGCTGCAGCAATGCCCAGCTTGACCAGCAGATTGATCAGGATGAGCCGCGGTTCCATAGAGTCCTTTTCTAGCGAATCGGCAGTTCACGCCCACGATGCACCGACTCAAAAACTGTAGCATGAAGTGCAACGATCAATAACCCTTCCGCTTATTCACCACAGATTCCAGCGGTTCGCGCGCAATGTAGTGCCGCAGGTTTTTGGAGAACAACCCGTAGTGCCGGAGCCAAAGCTTTTCGGTAAGGCCTGCAGTGTGCGGCGTGATCAGGAGATTCTGAACACTCCACAGCGGTGAATCAGTCGGAAGAGGTTCATGCGCAAAAACATCGAGCGCGGCTCCGGCAATCCGGCCCGAGCGCAGAGCCTCAACCAACGCACCTTCATCCACCTGCGCGCCACGACCCACGTTGATCAAGTAGGCGTCGGGCTTCATCACCGCCAAGTGATCAGCATTGATCAGACCTTCGGTTGCGCCGGTCAGCGGAGCGGCCAGAACAACATAGTCGGACTGCTTCAACAGTTCATCGAGCGCTGCCGGAGAGTAGACGGTTTCCACGCCCTCGGGGCTTCCCTTCTCCACGTGCTCGCGAACCGCAATCACGCGCATGCCCAGCGCCGATGCCATCTGAGCAACCCGCCGTCCGATGCTCCCGACGCCAATCAACCCCAAGATTGCGCCAGAGATCTCACGAGGATGAACTCCCTCGGTCCAGATCGCTTCCTGGCCCCAGACGTGCTTCTGCTGGAAGATCGCCGCTTGCGGAATCTTTTTTGCCAGCGCAAAGATCAAGGCCAGCACGTGCTCTGCAACCACGGGACCGTGAACCTCGCGTGAATTCGTCAACACCACTTCGCTATTCACTAGTTCCGGGAATAAGAATTGGTGGACAGCCGCCGTAGGCGCGTGAACCCAGCGGAGTTTCTGTCCGGCAGCGAACTGCTCCGGCCGCAGTGAAATCGTGAAGATGATTTCCGCATTTCGCAGATCCTCCTCGATGCCGTCGTAACTGGAGCGCTGCGTTATTACCAGTTGAGGAAACTCGCGAGACAATCGTTCCCCAAACCACGAGGGCACATTCCACAACGCAAACCGGTGATGCACAACGATCAGCAGCTTCATGTTTGTGAGAATTTAACCACAGAATCGTGCTGGGAGGGCCACCACGCAAGATTTGCGAGCAGGCGCGTTCTAACGATGCAGGAACTTCAGCGCGGCCTTCGGAGTCTTACAAAAGGTAGAATATCTTGTCGCGCGTCTAAGTACCGGCGCTTCAATGGAGGCACAATGCCCCGGATTCGCCTGTTCTTCCCGCTTATCTTGATGGTCGGCAGTATATCGGTCCCAGCTCAGGTTCCCACACCCGTGCCGCCACCACAAACCGCCCGCCAAGCGCTGATCGAAATGTTTCTGGGCAAAGGCGACAAGGACTTTACCAAACATCTCCCGGAGGCGGCGCGCCAAGCTTTGATTCACAAAGGGGACAGTCAGGAAACCTCGACGATACTCCGCATTTCGACCATCGGTCGACAGATGGTCGCACAAAGGAGAACATATTGAGACCTTCGATGTCGGCCCAATGCTTCTAAAGACCGATCAGAGCGACGGTCATGAGAGGTTCGAAGTCATGGTTGAGCATGACAGTCAGGCCGGAGAGGAAGATGAGATCGAACTGTCAATTCACGACTATAAAGACGGCCAACCGGAATTCATTCCCGTTGTGCCTCGACTGATTTTTGCGTTCAAACAGGAAGCGGAAATTTGGCGGCTCACCGAGGTGACGGTAGCGGCTCACGTACCGCTCACCGACCCGGACTATCTCCAAGGCCTGCGCAAGCAACAGGATGAATCGAATGAGTCGGCGGCTCAGAACCGCGTGGCCACGATCATCACAGCTGAAAAGGGCTACGCAGATCGACATCCGGACCGTGGCTACACGTGTTCGCTCGCGACCTTGTTTTCCCCTGAAACAGCCGCGTCGCCTGGCGATGGCGGGGCCATGACTGACCCGAGTCTCACCGCCTATGAGTGGAGTGGGTACCGCGTTGCATTCTCAGGATGCAACGGAACTCCAGCGTTTCGGTACCGCGTCAGCGCGGTGCCGATCGAGTCAGATACGGGCACAAAGATGTTTTGTGCCGACGAATCAGGCATGCTGAAGAAGCTGTCAGGCAGAAAGAGTTCCACCTGCTTCAGTCAAGGGGAGGTTGTGAGTGGCGCTCCGCCCCAGACTGGCAATTCCGAGGACCGCGTGCAGGACTGACGTCGACCTATCCGTAGGCCAGTTCTTTGGCTCGTTGCGCCGCCTTCACGACCGCCTTGATCAGCGTCACGCGGAGCTTCCCTTCTTCCAATTCCATGATGGCATCGATCGTGCAGCCGGCGGGAGTGGTCACCGCATCTTTCAGCAGCGCCGGATGGTCGCCAGTTTCTAATACCACCCGCGCCGCACCGAGTGTGGTCTGGGCGGCCAGCAGTGTCGCAATATCGCGCGGCAATCCCACCTTCACGCCAGCCTCCGCGAGCGACTCGAGAATGATGTAGATATACGCTGGCCCACTGGCGGAAAGTGCGGTCACTGCGTCCATATGTTTTTCGTCGACGACCACGGTGCGCCCCACCACGTCAAACATATGGCAGGTCATCGCCACATCTTCCGCGCTGGCGTGTTTGCCTTTGCAGATTGCGGTCATCCCCGCACCCAGCAGGCAAGGGGTATTCGGCATGGCACGAATCACCGGAACATTCGGCGGCAAATTCTTTTCGATCATCGAGGTCGGCACCGAAGCCGCCACCGACACAATGACTTGTTTCGACGTGATGTGACCGCTGATCTCGCGTATGACGTCTTCCACCACTTGAGGCTTCACGCCGATCACAATAATGTCAGCGCCCTTCGCTGCTTCCACATTGTTGGTTCCGACTTTCACTTTCAACTTCGCAGCCAGAGCCTTTGCGCGCTCTTCATGGGCCACGGTGGCGCGCGTGGACTTGGTCGAGAGCAGCCCGTTCTTCAACAAGGCCTGCAGAATAATGCCGCCCATCTTGCCGGCGCCCAGAAACGCCACTTTCTTTCCCGTCAGATCATTTCCCATAATCTTCCTCAATTACCGGTATGACAGCGCCAAGTCTTAACCACAGAGGACACAGAGTACGCAGAGAAATCCAGAGACCAAGAGTTTCCTCTGTGTACTCTGTGTCCTCTGTGGTTAGATGTTTTTCGCTTTCCGCTGCCGTTCCATCCAATTCCAAGCAGTCTTTACCACGTCGCCCAACCCGCGCGTCGCCTTCCAGTGCAACAGCCGCTCTGCCTTGGCCGGATTCGCCACCAGGATCGGAGGATCTCCCGGACGCCGTGGCACTCTTTTGTGCGGCACTCGCTTTCCCGTCACTTCTTCCACTGCGGAGATGACTTCCTGCACAGACGCCCCGGTGCCCGTACCAACATTGACCGCGAAGCTGTCCTTCCCGGCCGCCAGGTGATCCAGCGCCTTCAAATGCGCGCTGGCCAAATCATTCACGTGGATGTAGTCGCGAACGCAGGTTCCATCGGGCGTTGGATAATCCGTCCCAAATATTTGCAACTCCGGCCCCTGTCCAGCGGCGGCGCGCAGAGCTAGTGGAATGAGGTGGGTTTCAGGATCATGCAGTTCTCCGATTTCCCCGCTGTCATCCGCACCAGCAGCGTTGAAATAACGCAAGCTGGCAAAGCGAAAACCATACGCCCGGTCGTACGCTTCCAATGCCTGCTCAAAGAACAGCTTGGTCACTCCGTAAGGATTCACTGGCTGCCGCGGAATGTTCTCCTCAATGGGAACCTTCGCCGGCTCTCCGTAAACGGCACACGTCGAAGAGAAGATGATCTTCTTCACTCCCGTATCGAGGGCTGCATTCAGCAGAGAGAGTCCACCTTCCACATTGTTATGAAAATATTTTCTGGGATTGGTCACAGACTCGCCGACATAGGCATGCGCCGCGAAGTGCATGATCGCGTCAATCCTCGGCAGGACGCGTGCTAAGGCGGCTGGATCGAGCATATCGCCCTTGATCAATTCAAAGCCCGCTGCCAGAAACTCGTAGCCCGTACTGAGATTGTCGAAAATAATCGCTTCGTGTCCCGCCCGCTTAAGGGCTCGTGCGGTATGACTGCCGATGTATCCAGCCCCTCCAATTACCAGAACGACCACGTCGTTTTTCCTTTCTTCCGTCACTCGCGGCTTCGAGCACGCAGAATCGCTGTGATCCGCGGCGTTGTTCAATAGCTTCAGGGTCGCTGGAGTGTTTCCAGAGCCAGGCCGGAGCAGATCAAACATTGTACACACAAGAGTTCATCGGGACTTAGCCGCGCGACCAGCATCCACCCAAGAGTCCCTTTATTTTCGTTTGGAGTTTGAACGAATCGATGAGACGATTGCCTCAAGGGTTATCAGGAGGGCAGCATGAAAAATCGAATTGTGCTTTGGGCGAGCGCGGGCTTTCTGGTTGCAGCCGGTTGGGCCCTTTATGCGCTTGCCGCCGCCCCAATGACCTTTGCCGACCCCGTGATGGTCCTCGTGCAACTCACTTGCCCGATTGCGATTCTGCGTTCTTTCCCCATTCGTCTGGAGTGGGTGATGCTCGCGAATGCAGCTACCTATGCACTGGTCGGGCTGACTTTTGAGTTGCTTCGCCAAAGACTGCACCTCGCGAAGTAGGTCAGCAACTCCAATGTTGATGTCAGATCTTCGCCACAGTTTGTCTCTCCGCGCCTGCTAAGATACTCCCTTCTTCCTGGAGGTTTCGTGGAAAGCATGCTGCCACCAGATCCCGGACCGACGCTGGCAACCACGCCTGAGCCTGTACCGGAACCGTCAGAAGCCATCGCACCGGTTGCCCTTGCCGCGCCCGCCCCGACACCTCCAGATGCGACTCCTCTGCCCGACCGAGGCACGGGCTTAGTCGTCTTCGGAGTCTTCCAGATCATCCTGGGATTATTGGCCGCGCTGATGGTTCCTCTGGCTGCTCTGGGAGCATTCATGTCCCGTCTCGCGCCGGGTGGATCAATGCGATTAGGACAGTTCGCCTCCACGGTTGCGACTTACGGTTTTATTTCTGTGGCGCTGCTCGCGCTCGGAATCGGCTCTGTGCAAATGAAGCGATGGGCCCGGGCCCTGACCTTGGTCACCTCCTGGTATTGGCTGGTAATGGGTGTGCTCGTCACGATACTGATCACAGCTGTGCTGCCGGTGTTCACGAGGAGTGTGCTTGGGCAAATGAGGCAAAACAGCGCCAATTCGCCCTCGCCGGAAATGTCAGCTGGGATCATGGCTGTCATCCTCACGCTGATGATTGTTTTTATGGCGTTTTTTCTGATAGTAGTGCCAATCGCGTTCGTAGTTTTTTATGGCCGCAAAGATGTCGCCGAAACCTGCCGCCGTCGCGATCCCGTGGAGCGCTGGACGGATCGAACGCCGTTGCCGGTGCTAGGAGCCTCCGTCGTGTTCTTCACGGGCGCGCTGTATTTGTTATTAACCGGGATCACCCTTCCGATGTTCCCCTTCTTCGGGCGATATCTCACCGGAGTCGCTGGCTCGATGTGTTTTGTCGCAATGGCCGCCATCGACGCCTACCTGGCAATCGCCTTCTTCCGATTGCAGACTTCCGGATGGTGGACTGCGGCCTTCGTCGTTCCTCTTCGCCTAATATCCGTCGCTCTCACTTACGCCACTGCCGACATGATGCAGGCTTATTCGAAGGTGGGAATGTCCGACGCCCAATTGAAGATGCTCAACTCGAATCCGATGTTCCGCGGGCACATCTTGTTGTGGTGGGGTCTAATCTCGATGATCTTGTTCTTCGCCTATATCTTGTGGCTGAAGCGCTATTTCAAAGCGCCGACGCCCGTGCAATCCGAAATGCTGCCCGTTTCACTCGGTTGAATTTGCGGAGGAATCATGACCGAACTACTCGCCGACAAGAAATGCGTGCCCTGTCGCGGGGGCGTTCCGCCTCTGCATGGCAAGGATCTGGAGCAACTGCACAGGGCTGTTCCTAAATGGACCGTCTCGAAAGAGCATCACTTACACCGTGAGTTCAAGTTTCCGGACTTCAAGCAGGCTCTGGATTTCGTGAATCAGGTCGGGGCATTGGCCGAGGAGCAGGGACACCATCCCGACATTGCGCTCGCCTGGGGAAAGGCCGGGTGCACCCTGTGGACTCACAAGATCGACGGCCTGACGGAAAGTGACTTCATCATGGCAGCGAAGATTGACCGATTGCACGGCGAGTAACTGCCTCGAATGACTGACTCTTTGGCCTTAGGAATAGCCGTGTCTGCGGCTCGATGTTCCCCTCGTAACCACCTTCCTCGAGGTGTATGCAATTCTCTTCATCTTGACACCTGACGGTTGATTCAGCATATTCAAGGACCGGCAAGGAAGGTCGATTGCTGCCCACATCCACAATGGCGGCTAATCTCTTCCCACCGGGTACCGACACCGACGCACATATCTGGCTTTGAGCGCGCGAAGATTCACTTCTTGTGAGCTTTCTCGAATGCTCTGTCCCTGGGGTTCGACAATTTGCAGGAGGTTCCTTCGTGAACTCTACGCTCGCGATTCCTACCCGCCCGAAGACTGACTCGCTTCTCAACGAAACAACTTGCCCTCTCCATGTCGCGCGAGCTGCACGCGCAACTGGCGGGATGGTGCGCTCACTTGTTTCCACGGCACTGCTAGTAGTGTGCGCAATTCCAGCGATGAACGCCCAGAACATCATCAGCACAGTGGCAGGAGGCGGACAAATCTTAAATACGCCGCTCAGTGCCGATATTCCCGGACCGACGGCGACGATCAAAGACTCAGCGGGGAACCTTTATATTGCTGCTCCCTTCTCCGCCAACATCTTTAAGCTGAGCAATGGCGTGCTCACGGTATGGGCGGGCCAGGGTTGGGGCGGATTCAATGCCGACAACATTCAGGTCAGCGCTGCCGTCCTGGGCAAGCCTGCCGCATTTGCCTTCGACACCCATGGCAATTTGTATATCGCCGATTTCGGAAACACCCGAATCCGCAAAGTGAACTTGGCAACACAAGTGATCACCACCGTGGCCGGAAACGGGAAGAAATGTGCCTCGTCGACAGCCAGTTGTGGTGACAATGGACCCGCCAAACATGCTCTGTTAAACCTCCCCCAAGGCATCGCCGTGGATAGCGCGGGCAACATCTTCATCGCCGACAGCTCGGATAATCGCATTCGACGTGTGGATCATGCCACGAAAATAATCACAACCGTTGCGGGCAAGGGCAAGGCGTGTTCGAATCCAACCGACAAATGTGGCGATGGCCTGTTGGCCACGGCAGCCTTCCTGAACTTCCCGGAGGGCGTTGCCGTTGATGCGGCTGGAAATCTGTACATCGCCGATACCAAAGATCATAGGATCCGCTTCGTAAATACGTCGACAGGCATTATCACCACCATCGCGGGCAATGGTGGGGCGTGCCTCGACGCTACACAGAAATGCGGCGATACCGGCCTGGCAATAAATGCCAACTTGCGCCTGCCGCAGGCAATTGCGATCGACGCCTCCGACAACTTCTATATCGCGGACGCCGGCGACCACAGAATTCGCTTCGTAGATTCATCCACAAAGATCATTAGCACTGTCGTCGGAAACGGTGTTCAAGGTTTTAGCGGCGACGGAGGTAGCGCTACCGCGGCTGAGTTGGACTTGCCAGGCGGCATTTACCTCGACTCCGCCGGCAACATCATCATCTCCGACACCGGCAACCAGCGCATTCGACAGGTCGATACTACCGGGACCATCACGACCTTGGCAGGCGGAGGACTGGGCGACAACTCTGACGCAAAACAAGCCATCCTCGCCGGCCCCTACACAGTTTTCGAGGATGCATCTGGCAAGGTCTACTTCGCCGACCAGGCCAATAATCGAATTCGAGTCTTGAAAAACGGAGGAGTTTCCACCGTAGCAGGCACCGGCAGTGCCGGCTTTAGCGGAGACGGCGGGCCTGCGACTCAAGCGACGTTGAACGGCCCGAGTTCGGTAGTGTTGGACAAAGCTGGAAACATCTATATCGCCGACACGAACAATCTGCGCGTCCGCAAAGTGGACACAACGGGAAAGATCACTACATTCGCAGGCAACGGGTCATCCTGTACCCCGTCCACATCCTCCTGCGGCGATATGTTACCCGCCACCAATGCCAATCTTTCATTCCCAACGCATGCGGCCTTGGACAGTGCGGGGAATTTATACATCGCCGACTACTTTGCTCACAAGATTCGGATGGTGAACTCTGCGGGAATTATCAGCACAGTCGCCGGCAACGGCATACCCGGCTATAGCGGCGATGGCGGACTCGGAACCCAGGCCCAACTCAATCATCCCTCCTCAGTTGGCGCGGATAGCGCTGGAAATCTTTACATCGCGGACCAGTACAACAACCGCATCCGGGCAATCGATCTGCAATCTGACATAATTTCCACCTACGCTCTAAACGGTAACACCTGCCTCTGCGGAGACGGCGGACCTGCCATAGACGGCAGCATGTGGAATCCTCTGGAAGTATCGGTCGACCCCAGCGCCAACGTCTTTATCTCGGGTGGCAATGCCAAAGTGGTGCAGCGGGTCGACGCCGTCACCGGCACATGGGGAACAGTTGCAGGAATCGCGTCCCAACCCGGTATCGGCGGCTTCAGCGGAGATGGCGGCCCGGCCACAAAAGCGCGCCTCGCCAGCAACGGCACCAGTGTCGATGCCCAGAACAACCTCTACATCGCCGACTACGGAAACAACCGTATTCGTTTCGTACATCTGACGCCGGATGTAACGGTGTCGACCACGTCCCTGACGTTCGGCAACTGGCCGCTGAACACCACCAGCACGCCGCTCACGGTGCAACTAACCAGCACAGGCGGGGTAGATTTGAGTCTGACCGGAATCACAATCAAAGGAACCAACGCATCCGACTTCGCCGAGACCGCGTCCTGTGGCAATCCGCCTCCCGCGATTTCGCTCGGAGTGGATTCAACCTGCACCGTCTCGGTCACCTTTACACCGAGTAATTACGCGCGGCGCACGGCTACGTTGACCTTTACCGACAACGGACCCACCAGCCCGCAGATCGTATCCCTGGCTGGTTCCGGCCCGGACTTCACCATTTCGGCTTCGCCAACCACGATTACTGTACCGAAAGGCAACTCCGGCACTTCCACATTGACGTTGACGCCCCTCGGAGAATTCAGTCAGCCGATCAATCTGACGTGCGTAGTCTCGCAGCCAGCGATCCCGACGTGCACGGTTCCAAGTCCAGTGCAGATGGATGGGATAAGTCCCCAAACGGCGCCACTGACGGTACAGACTACTTCTACAACTCCGTCGGGAACTTACAAGGTCACCGTAAATGCTTTCTTCGTTCCCTTGCAGCACCCGGTGACCGTCACGGTGATCGTGCCGTAAGCGTGGGATGAATTGCGGCGGCGCAGCCTAGCGGGGGTGGCTTTCGCTGGTGAAGTGCGGTCCTTAGCGCGCCCCGCCGGTGCTTGCCATCTTTCGCGGCTGTGCCCCGAGCAGTTGTTGCAGCAAGGTCAGGTCGTTTTCCACATCGTCCCGCGCTGTTTTGCGCGTGGCTGAGGATTTCAATTCTTCTCGCAAGCGTGCTCTCACCAGCCCGGTGGCGAATTCGGACCCTTCCGATACGATCAGGATATTGGATCGCGCAATGCCCACCGAGGTCACTTCCCCTCCGTCGTTGATGCGCAATATCGGTCCGCCGGCAGCATCGAGGGCCGGCTCAGCTGCCGCACGCAGCGACGTCCATTGCCGCGCATCCGCCTCGACATCCACCATCGTCGCCCTATCCCGTTCCAACTCCTCCAGCTTATCTTGATTCGCGCGGCGGTCCGCACTCGTCATCGGCGCGCTCATCTCGTGCTTGGCATCGAGAATCGGCGCATTCTTGCCTGGGTTGAAATGCCAGTGCTGCACATACACCGCAACCGCTGTCCCCGCTGCATAAGGATGGAACAAGAAAATCGGCCACATATATTTCTTGGCCGTCAGCATCACTTCGAACACGCCTTTCACACGCTTGGACCGTGGAATCGTCCCCGGAATCTGCGGGATCACGAACCTCGATGCCTCCAACTCAGAATGCTGCTTGCTGAACTTGGAGAGCGTTCTTGCCAGTTGCTTCGGCGTCGTGACCCCCAAGTCACCGATAATGCTACGGTGTACCGAGTGGGGATGATAGAAACTGATAACCTCCCGTGCGAAGTCGGCGCAGTTTGCGGTGACCAGGTTCCACCGCTGCCGGTTCGTCCGGTCGTTCAGCATGCGAATCAACTCCGCATCCTTCTCCGGTTCGGTCTCAACCTCAAAGGCGTAGATCGTGCGCAGGTACGACGCTCCGGTCAACTCGTACCAGTCACCCGGCGGCGTACCGCCTCCCGGAAGGTCGGGAATCAACGACTCCAGATGCTTGCGACGGTACTGGTCGCGCAAGAATGCAACCACCTTCTTGTCTGCAAAAAGGGGTATGTCCTCCGTCTTTTCTACTGCATAAAGGTAGGGAATAACAGGGATCGCGATCCAGTCATATCCGCCAATGCCACGGTAGCGGCTGAGTACGATCCCAGTTTCACCCGCAGCACAGGGGCGCAGCTTCACAGGCGACGCCGCGCAAACGCCGCTGAGATAAACCGCAGCATGACCCGTTCCCGCAAAAGCAGCGTCATGCCCGTACGGCTCGCCTAAGAACAGAGTTGCCCCAGCCTGCGCTCGGGGACTTGCACCCAGGCACAACAACAAAACAGCACCGAAAATACTCAGTCTCAAGGCAGCCTCGAGTCGGCCTTTCACCGTCCCTAGGAAGCAATTCCCTAGAGATCCAAGAGATATATTAACGATACACCTGCCTGACAAAGATATCCCTCCGGGAAGACTAAAACATCAGCGCCAGATTAATTACTGGCAAAAACGACAATTGATAACTGGCAAAACAGACAGTCCCTATAACCCGCGACGGAGGACTACGAGTGGGCTTTCGTGAAGAATTTGCAGCCTGTAGGCGCAAAGGGCGGAAGCTAAACGATGAACCGCCGAGAGGTCGAGAAACCAAGGGCAATTACAAAACCGCGCGCTGTCGAAGAGGCCGCAGCGCCCAAGCCAGGATCGCCGATGGAATCAGCATCAGTATTCCGGTAACGGTCGCGACCAGGCGTGCGGAGATGCCAGCGTCCAAGAATCGTCCCGCCAGATAAGCCGTTACTGCGAACGTAAGACTGCCCAGCCCCAGGTCTGCCGCGAATACTCGTCCGCGAAACCGATCCTCCGTATGGATTTGCAGCAGCGTTGTTGAAAATACCCAGACGGTCGAGCCCCCCATATGCGCCAGCATGGCGCAGGTGGCGGCAGTCCATACGTTCCGGCTGGTGCCCAGCATCCCGTAGCCGAGCGCAACCGTGAGGTAGCCATATAAAATGCCGAGCCGCAGACGACGGTTGTTTTGCCCCGCCCAGCGCGCCGCGACCAGCGGCCCGGCTAGAGCCCCGAGCCCTCGTCCGCCGAGCAGGATGCTCATGCCCAGCATCGATCCTCCCGTCGCACTAATGCCATGCCCGTGAAAAGCAAACTCACCAGCCCCCATTACCGTGAAGATCACCCAGCTAGGCCCCACCATAATTTCTCCAGCCTTGGCAAACACAGCCGGTAGTAGAGCCTTGTGATTACGGATGTAGCGAATCCCCTCCAGAACCGGAGAAAAGTCCACGAGATCGCGTACGCGAAGCGGCGCGGCAGCCTCCGCGTGGGGCTCTTTAAACTGCATGCCACCAATCAGAAATGCGGAGGTGAGAAACGACAGCGCATTCAGGGTGAAGACCACGTCACGGCCGAAGTACGCACCCACAATGCCGCCAATCGCCGCGCCCATCAGAAGATTCACCGACCACGTCGCTGAAGATAACGTATTCGCGACTAGCACTTCCTGCTCCGCGGCAATGTTCGGAATCACCGCACTACGGGCCGGCTCAAAAAATGCCGCCATGGTTGTTTCCGCCAGCAACAATGGATACACCAGCCACACCGTAGACCGCGATCGAACCAACAGCATCGCCATCACCACCGCAAACCGAACGATGTCGGCCGCAATCATCACGTGCTTGCGCTTCAGCCGGTCATTCACCACTCCGGCCGTCGGCCCCACGAAAGTCTGCGGCAGCACTTGCAGCATCAGGGCGAGCGCCACCGAACCGGCGTGTCCGGTCAACTGCAACAGCAGCGTATAAATGGACAGCGTATAGAACCAGTCGCCAATTTCGCTCACAATTTGCGCTAGCCATAACCGGCGGAAATTGCGATTCCCTCTCAGCAGCTGGGTGTAGGAACCAAGCGAAATGGCGGGGACACTGTGTTCAGGCTCGGGTTCCATGCGGGGTATAAGTGTAACGGAGACAATCCAGGAACGGCCGGGATTCGGCAGAAGTTACTCGTCCAGCACGGCGGGCTATTTTTGTGAAGCGAAATCGTCCTGCTGGGAACCGGGCCGCAGATTCTTCTTCAGGTCTTCTGCGATTTGCTTGCCGTGGAATCGCCCGTTTTCAATGAAGATTTCATTCGTTCGCGATCCCGCGACAATCACGCCGGCTACGTAAATTCCACGCACATTGCTCTCCAGCGACACTGGATCACACACCGGCCGACACTGCTCCTCTGAAAGCTCGATGCCCATGCTGCGCAGAAAATCGTAATCAGGGTGATATCCAATCAAGGCGAGCACGAAGTCATTCTTTAGCCGGACCGGCCCGCGCAGCGTGTTGATCACTACATGATCGATGCCAATCTCTTGCACCGAGCTGTTGAAGTAAGCTTCGATCTCCCCGTTCTTGATGCGGTTTTCAATGTCGGGTTTAATCCAGTACTTCACGTGATGGTGCATCTGGGCGTCGCGGTGCACCAGCGTGACCCGGGCTCCGTGACGCCATAAATCCAGCGCCGCGATCGCCGCCGAATTCTTGCCGCCAATCACCAGCACTTCAGTGTCGTAATAAGGATGAGGCTCGCCGTAGTAGTGTGAAACCTTGGGCAGTTCCTCGCCGGGAATGCTCAGCTGGTTCGCAAGATCGTAGTAGCCCGTCGAAACAATAACTTTCCGGGTGTGATAATCGTGCGGCCGGCCGGCGCGGTCCGTCGCGGTGATACTGAAGTTTTCATCCTCACCCATCACCGTCTTCACCCACTCGTACTGCCGCACATCGAGGTGATAGTGTTCGGCGACCTTCCGGTAATACTCGAGCGCCTCTTCGCGCGTTGGCTTCTGCTGCGCGGTTGTAAATGGAATGTCCCCAATCTCCAGCAATTCCGGCGTGGTGAAAAACGACATGTTCGCCGGATAGTGAAACAGCGAATTCACCAGGCATCCCTTGTCGACGACGATGACTTTCAATCCGATCTTCTGCGCCTCGATCGCGCAAGCCAGCCCCGTCGGCCCCGCTCCAATGACGATTACGTCGCAGCGCATATCCGGGCGAGGCTTCACCCTGGCCTTGGTCAAAGTATCGAGTTCTTCGGCGGCGAGGAAATCCGGCATGGAATCAGTAGAAGTGTCGATCGAGGCGAAAAGGGTTCGAGCGCAACTCGAAACGGATGATTCTAGCACGTGAGTCGCGCAGGCACGCCGCAGCCAGCCAACCGTAGCGCCGGCGGCTCGCCGGGGCTGTACCGCCGCCGTCTCCCCGCGGATCCTTATCACGAAACCAAATCCCTCAATCCCCAGATATATAATCCAACGTTGCCCTAATCCCCCTCCGGCATCAGGAGTCATCATGTCCACTCTTACCGAACCCGCCACCCACGGCCCAATCAAGTCCCGCACCGAATCCGACAGCATGGGAAAAATCGAGGTTCCGGCCAATGTTTATTGGGGTGCACAGACGCAGCGTTCTCTGCTGCACTTCAATATCGGTCGCGATACCATGCCGCCCGAGTTGGTCCGCGCCTTCGGAACGCTCAAGAAGGCCTGCGCCCTGGTGAATCAGGATCTCGGTAAACTTCCCGCCGATATCGCAAAGTTAATCGTCCAGGCCGCCGACGAAGTCATCGCCGGCAAGCTCAACGATCAATTCCCATTGCGCATCTGGCAGACCGGCAGCGGAACCCAGACCAATATGAATGTGAACGAGGTCATTTCCAACCGCGCTATCGAAATTGCTGGCGGCGCGATGGGATCGAAGAAGCCCGTTCATCCCAACGATCACGTCAACATGTCGCAGTCGTCGAACGACACCTTCCCCGCGGCCATGCACATCGCCGCTGCCGACCGCGTAAAGAACGCGTTGATACCCGCCATCAAAACGGTGCGCGACGCGATCAAAGCTAAGGCGAAAGAATTCGACAGCATCGTAAAAATCGGCCGCACCCACCTGCAAGACGCCGTCCCTCTGACCGTTGGACAGGAATTCGGAGGCTGGGCCAGCCTGCTCGATCGCGACATCAAGCGCCTGGAACAGGCGCTCGACGGCCTCTACGACCTTGCTATTGGTGGAACCGCAGTGGGCACCGGTCTGAACACGCATCCCGAATTCGCCGAGCGCGCCGCGAAGAAGATCGCTGAACTTACCGGACTTCCCTTCCGCTCCCACGGCAACAAGTTCGCCGCGCTTTCAGCCCACGACGAAATCATCTTCGCCCAAGGCGCCATGGAAACTCTCGCCGCCTCTCTGATGAAGATCTCCAACGACATCCGCTGGCTAGCTTCAGGCCCGCGTTGTGGACTTGGCGAACTATCAATTCCCGAAAACGAGCCCGGATCCTCCATCATGCCCGGCAAAGTAAATCCCACGCAGTGCGAAGCCATGACGATGGTCTGCGTCCAGGTGCACGGCGCCACCGCCGCCGTTGGATTCGCCGGGTCACAGGGTAACTTCGAACTCAACGTCTACAAGCCGGTGATCATCTACAACTTCTTGCATTCAGTCACTCTCATAGCCGACGCCTGCCACGGCTACGTCGAATACATGTTGAAGGGCATTGAAGTCGACCGCGCCAAAGTGGACTGGTACGTGAAGAACTCCCTGATGCTTGTCACGGCGTTGGCGCCAAAGGTGGGATACGACAAAGCCGCCCAGATTGCACACACAGCGCACGTCGAACACTCAAGCCTGCGCGAGGCAGCACTGAAACTGGGCTATCTCACAGGCGAGGAATTTGATCAACTCGTTAAGCCAGAGAAGATGACGCATCCGTAGCACCTGCCGTTTCATTCTCGACCGCATCCCGCGAACGAATATGCAGCTCTTCTTTCCGAGGGCGTCATCCCGAAGGCCCGCGCTTTCTCCAGCGGGGCGAGGGATCTCGCGGGCAGATTATGCGCTTTTTCCACACGCGCCGTGTTCATGCGTCACAGACGCGAATCCGCTCCGAATGGTAAAAGGATACTCGCAAAACAGTAGCCACAGGCGAGATCCCGCACTCGGCTGAACTACGTTGAGTTTCGGGATGACGCCGCAAGGGGCCAGATATGCGGCAACCAAAAGTCTTCCACGTCTACATCATGACGAACCGACCCCGCTCTCATGTCTTGTATACAGGCGTCACCGGAGATCTATGCCGCCGCATTTTCGAGCACAAGAACAAACTGGTCCCTGGCTTCACCAGTCGCTATAACCTGACTCGGCTAGCGTACTTCGAACGCTTCTGCTATCCCGATGCGGCAATCGCTCGTGAGAAGGAGATCAAAGGCTGGCGACGAAGCAAGAAAATCAAACTCATCGAGTCGATGAATCCGCATTGGGACGACTTGGCGGAGCGTTGGAGCGAAGTCTATACGCCGATGGTGCTCGGCAATCCGCGCGAGATCCCTCGCCCCGCTGGAGAAAACGCGGGACTTCGGGATGACGCATCGGAGTAGGCAGATAGCACGAGACTACGCGTCAGAAGCCGGCGCCGCCTCGGCCTCGCTGATCAACTCTCGGCGTGCTTCTTTTTTCGGTGTCGTCGTTATCACCACCACGCTCACCAGCACCAACGCCGTTCCTGCAATCGTGCGCCGCCCAATCGCTTCCCCACCCAGAAAATATCCCACCAACACCGCAACCACGGGATTCACGTAAGCATAGGTCCCGACCTTGGTCGGCGATTCGTGATGAATCAGCCAGACGTACGCCGTGAATCCCACGATCGATCCCGCCACGATCAAATAAACCAGCGCAAGCCACGCTCCGCGTGAAACCGCTTGCACGTGGAAGCCACGAAACTCTCCGAGTAACCCCGCTGTCAGCGTGAGCAGCACTCCTCCAGCCAGCATCTGCGCTCCCGAACTCATGGCCTTGGCAGCCGGCAACGGCACCTTGCGACTGAGCGACGCCGCCATGGACCAACTGATCGCCGACACGATCAAAGCGCAAGCCCCAGCAGTGTCGACCGGAGCCTCGCCCAAACTGATCGTGTGTCCGCCAGAACAGCAACGCCAGCCATCCCCACCAATAGCGCGAATGCAAGCCGTATCGTCAGCCGCTGCGTGCGAAGAAAAATGATCTCCGACAGCGTCATGAATACCGGAATCGTCGCCATCATGACGGCCGCGATTCCCGAAGGCACCCGCCGCTCCGCCCAGAACAGCAGTCCATAGTCGAGTACGAAAATCAGGACGGCAAGAAGCGACGCCCCGCTCCACTCCCGCACCGTCGGAGACGGAGTTCCTCGTGCGCGATCCAGCTGTAAAGCACCATCCCGGCGACCAGAAAGCGCATCCCCGCCAGAAGAAACGGCGGGACCTCGCGCACGCCGACGCGAATCGCCAGGAATGTCGAGCCCCACACGAAATAAATAATCGCGAAGGCCAGCAAGACCTTCCACATCCGGGGTTGAGCATCAACATGCATGAAACGAATACGCTTTCCGACGACGGTTGATCTAGGCCGTAGTTGTCCGATCTTGGATCTTTGGAGCTAGGTCTGAGGTCTGCGTCAAAGGCTCAAGACCCGACACCCATGGCACGTTTAGATCGCCGGCTCCCGCAATGGACGCGGATTTCGCGCATAAAAAGATTTTATGAGCGTATAACGCAGACGGTGATGGGACTGAATGCGGACACGCTGGTTTTGCGGAAGAAATTATTTCTTCAGCAGGCTGGTATGGCTGGCCACGCACTGCCACTTGCCGGGGTCAAGCACCCATGTATCGGTAAAGCGTCCGACATGGTCATAAGGCTTGCCTTGATAAGTACCCTGGGTGTGATAAATGCCTGTAACCACTGCGGTGTCGCCGAAGAAATTCACTTTCACGTCCTGGATATTGGCGAGGGCGGTCTTGAAATCGCGGGTCTTTGATGTCGGCAAGAAATTTCTGCTTATCGCTGAGTTCGCCGTCCCACTCCGTGTTCACAAAACGGCTCGACACCAGCGCTTCCAGCGCAGATGAATCCCGATTCACCTGCGCCTCATTCCACAGCCGCTCGAGAACCAGCAGCTTGCTTTCGCGTGGATCGGCCTGTTGGGCCACCATTGCGGCCCGAGCCGAGAGCCAGCAGAAGACAGCAACACAGATGATGCGATTCATGGTCTTACATGTTCGCCGACATCCCTATGTGCGGCGAACGTTCGACAACGATAGCAGCCAGCCACCCGTCAAGCCATTGAAATGCACGCAAAGAGAGGTTACGAATGTCATAGGACTTATGCAGGACTTGGACATCGAGACGCCAACGAAGGTTCAATCATGGCTGAAGTCTGAGATCCGAGGTCCGAAGGCCGCCTTAAAACGCCCACCGCAGCAGCGTCGCCCCTACCGTAAACCCCGCCCCCACCGAGGCCAGCATCACCAGACTTCCCTTCTTCAGCTTGCCTTCCTCCAGTGCCGTATTCATCGCCAGCGGGATCGTGCCCGCCGTGGTGTTGCCATAGCGCTCGATGTTGACGACAATCGCCTCCGGCCGCAGCCCCAGGCGGTCGCCGGTCGCGTTGATGATCCGCAGGTTGGCCTGATGCGGGATAAAGGCATCAATATCCGATCCCTTCAGCCCGTTGCGTTCGAGCAACTTCTGGCACAACTCGGTCTGCTTGCGCACCGCGAACTTGAATACCTGCTGCCCATCCTGATGCACGTAGTGCATCCTCTTCGCGATCGTCTCTTTGCTCGTCGGATTCAAACTACCGCCGCCCGGCATATACAGAAACTGCGAGCCTGAGCCGTCGACTTCGTGAATGTAGTCGATCAGCCCGACGGAATCATCCTCGGCAGGTTCCAGAATCGCCGCACCCGCGCCGTCCCCAAATATCACGCACGTCGCGCGGTCGGCGTAGTCGATGATCGACGACATAACGTCCGCGCCAATCACCAGCACGCGCTTGTGCGCGCCGCTGGCAATGAATTGCGCCCCGACCTGCAACGAATACAGAAACGCCGAACATGCCGCCGAAAGATCGAATCCCCAAGCTCCCTTCGCGCCCAGCTTGTCCTGCACCAGGCAAGCAGTAGACGGGAAAAACATGTCGGGAGTGACCGTGCCCACAATGATCGCGTCGATGTCGGTAGGAGCCATCCCGCGCCGCGCCAGCGCCTTCTTGGCGGCTTCCACCGCAAGATCGCTCGTCGCCACGCCCTTCTCCGCAATGTGCCGTTCGCGGATCCCCACGCGGGCCATGATCCATTCGTTGTTGGTGTCGACCATCTTCTCCAGGTCGGCGTTGGTGAGCAGGCGAGGCGGCACATACGTGCCCAGAGCGCTGATTTTGGCGCGAATCGGTTTCGTCAACAAAAGCTCCTCTGGAGTGAATGCT
Source organism: uncultured Acidobacteriaceae bacterium (assembly GCA_963722365.1). Classification (GTDB taxonomy): domain Bacteria; phylum Acidobacteriota; class Terriglobia; order Terriglobales; family Acidobacteriaceae; genus Sulfotelmatobacter. Next base: position 747,856 of record CAVRLM010000004.1, on the reverse strand, counting down.
CAAGTATTCTGAAGGATTACTGGAAGAATGTCTAACACACTCGCCGAACCTCAGACCCAGGCATCCGACACGAATCTTCGAAAGCTTAGTCTTAGCTTTTTCCTTCGTGAACCTTCGTGTCCTTCTGGTTAGCGATTTCACGAGGCCACGCGGAAAGGCTGAAGTCCCGAAGTCCTTACTAGAACGCCCACCGCAGCAACGTCGCCCCAGAAGTAAATCCCGCCCCCACCGCCGCAATCAACAAGCAGTCGCCCTTCTTCAGTTTCCCCTCTTCGATCGCCGTCCGCATCGCGATCGGAATCGTCCCTGCCGTAGTGTTTCCGTAGCGATCAATATTGATGATGACCTTCTCCATCGGCATCCCCAACCGGTCCGCGGTCGCCGTGATAATCCGCCGGTTCGCCTGGTGCGCGATGAAGCAATCCACATCCTTCCCCGTCAGCTGATTCTTCTCCAGAATGCGCTCCGTCATCTCCGCCATCTTCTTCACCGCATACTTGAAGACATTCTTCCCATCCTGATGGATGTAATGCATTTTCTTGTCGACCGTTTCATGCGTCGCCGGATTCAAACTCCCCCCGCCCGGCATGAACAAATACTGTCCGCCGATGCCCTCGATCTGCGCCACATGATCGATCACCCCGACTCCCTCATCCTCGGACGGCTCCAGCAAAACCGCGCCGGCGCCGTCGCCAAAAATGATGCACACCGCGCGATCGGTGTAGTCGGTCATCGACGAATTCACGTCCGACCCGATCACCAGCACCTTCTTATACTGCCCCGACTCCACGAACTTCACGCCCGTATTCAACGCGTACAGAAATCCGGAGCACCCTGCGGAAACGTCGAATCCCCACGTATTCTCGATCCCCAGCTTGTGCTGCACCAGGCAAGCCGTCGACGGATACATCATGTCAGGCGTGACCGTGCCCACCACGATCAGATCCACTTCCTGCAAATCAAAGGGATGCGACTCCAGCAGATTCTTCACTGCCGCAACCGCCAGGTCGCTGGCGGCCACGCCCTTATCCACGATGTGCCGCTCGCGAATCCCAACTCGTTCCATGATCCATTCATTGGTGGTATCGACCATTTTTTCCAGGTCGGCATTGGTAAGAACTCGCGGCGGCAAATAGGTGCCGAGAGCGCTGATTTTGGCGCGGATCGGTTTGGTCAATGAGGGCTCCCTGAAATATGAAACTGAGTATTCTCAAGGATTGAGAGCAGAATGTCTAACCTAATTGACTACCCAGTAACATGTGAGAGATGTGGAAGCAACAGGTGGGAGACTAGGAAGCACGGTGGGGACAGCCGCCTTCGGCTGTCCCGCGCAGGCGAAGCCGAGCGGCCCCGCTTTCAAACGTGTATTCAGGTGCCTTAACGCTTTTACGCTGCCGCACCCTTCTTCTCCCTGTCCATCCAGTCCCGAATGGAGCTCGGACACGAGACGATACCGAAGTCGCGATCCTCACCATCGATCAAGTACGACACGGCGGCACGGTCCAATTCCTCCAGGTGCGCAAAATTCAGCAGTGGCCACAACTGGCACTCTGCCGCCGACTGAACCATTGGTCCAGATAGGGCAGATGTCCTTGGAACAATTTTCCGGATACGCGAATCGTGATGTGCGGAGCAAGTTTGGGAGCAATACCGCGACGATTCATATCTCTCCTCGCGGCTGGGCAAGTGATCTGGGACCAGCCTACCCTTACTTGATGCTCGAGAAGGCGCTTCTTGCGCAAAGAGTCGGTAAAAGGTGGTAAATCTCTGGTAATCGGGAGGGCAGGAACTACATTTAGCAAGAAAATAAGCCAGGCACCGGGACCTCACTGCACACGCAAGAGCCCGTTACCGTTGCTTCCTTCCGGACCTGGCGGGGTTGGCGGGAGTACGTCGCGTGAGACCGATGCCTGACCTGAATCATTCTAGCATTCCGTTCTGAAGGCCTGTCCACGCGGCAATCTCACAGGTAGCGGTGTAGCCCTGCCCTGAGCGAAGCCGAAGGGTCTCGCCGGCTGTAACGAGGGCATCTTGCGCCTCGCACCCGTACCGAGACGACACATCCCCGAAGGCCATGTGACTTTCGGTGCAAGATTCCCCTCTCAACCCCTTCCTTTCTAGTCACAGTTGTCGAACAATAGTGAAAAGGCCGCTGTTCGGCTTTAAAGCTCTCGAGAATGCTGCCTCCCAAACAGCACGGCATTATCCCGCTGCACGCAAGGCCATCGACCATTACTTCGAACTGGCCCTGTATCTGCTTGTCTTAACAGGCTTTGCAGCCCTGGCCAGCAACCGGCGGCCTCGACCTCCCATCCATCATTCTCGGTGGGCACCGCCCTCGCCGTCCGCGGCTACCTGCTGGCCAAGCGCCGACAGTTCGTCATTTCCGAGCGCTGGACCACCCCGCTCTCCATCGCCTATTTCGTCTTCTTCGCTGCCGACTATTTTCTCTTTTCCCGCAGTTTCTTGCCCGCCACCATCCATCTGGCATTGTTCGGCGTGGTCGTGCGCATGTTCTCGCTGCGCCGCGAGCGCGATCACATCACGCTCGCCATCCTCGCCTTCCTGATGGTTCTTGCCTCGGCAGTTCTGACCGTCGACAGCGTCTTCCTGTTCTCGCTTCGCCGCATTCATGATGATGGCCGTGGCCACCTTCGTGCTGATGGAAATGCGCCGCTCCGGGCACGCCGCCAACATTCAGGCGCGCCATTCCAACGATCCCCACGAACATCGCCACCTCGCCTTTGCGCTGGCGCGAATCGCTCCCGCTTTGATGCTGATGATTCTCATCTTCGGCGCGGCGCTCTTCTTCATCATGCCGCGCATGTTCGGCGGCCGGATATCTGGGCGGCTATTCGCTCGGACCCGACCTTTCCTCCGGATTCAGCGATCACGTGCAGTTGGGAAAGATCGGTCAGATCCAGCAATCGAATGCCGTCGTCATGCACATCCAGATCGACGGCGACACCGTCGGCCGCTCCGACCTACATTGGCGCGGTGTCGCTCTCGCCGACTTCGACGGGCACACCTGGTCGAATCCGAAAGAACAGTTCTTCCTGCGGCACCAGCCCGACAACAGTTTCGTGGTGCCTCGACGGACGAATCGGACCGTCATCCAGCCGCACACCTCATCCGCTGCGCGAGCACGTCATCCACTATCGCGTGCTGATGGAGCCCATCGGCACCAACGTCTTCTTCCTTGCGCCCTGGGCCCGCAGCGTTAGCGGAGACTACCGGCTGGTCGCCGCCGATTCCAGCGGCGCCGTCTATGACTTCGATTCGCAGCACCCCATCAGCCGCTACGAGGCGGACTCCGACATCGCACCGACCCCGCCCGCGGAGTTGCGCGCCGCTGGCCGCAACTATCCTCCGCAGATCGCAGCAACCTACCTGCGCCTGCCACGCGCTCGATCCGCGCGTTGCCGCAGCTGGCCGCACAAATCACAATTCCGCCGCCAACGATTTCGACAAAGCCGCCGCCATCGAAAACCATCTCCGGACCCGCTTCGGCTACACGCTCGCAGCTGCCGCACACCGCGGTGAAAGATCCCATTGCGAATTTTCTTTTCGAGCGCAAGCAAGGACACTGCGAGTACTTCGCTTCCTCCATGGCCGTCATGCTGCGCACGCTGGGAATTCCCTCGCGCGTGGTCAACGGATTCCGCAGCGACGAGTTCAACGACCTGACCGGAAACTACGTCGTCCGCGCCAAAGACGCGCATTCCTGGGTCGAAGCCTACTTCCCCGGCTACGGCTGGCAGACTTTCGATCCCACTCCCGCCGGCAACAGCGGAACGCCTCAAGGCTGGAGCCGTCTCGCGCTCTACGTCGACGCCATGGCGTCGTTCTGGCGCGACTGGGTCGTCAGCTACGACACTTCGCACCAGTACGCGCTCGGCCAGGCCGCCTTCAGCGGCACGCGCGGTCTGTGGGAGAACGCTCGCAACTGGGCTCGCGACCACTATGAGTCCATGCTGAACTGGGCGCGCCGCAGTCAGGATCGCGTGGAACACTCCCCGGCACGCTGGGCAATCCTCGGCGCGGCCATCGCGGCTCGTTTCTTCTGTCTGGGAAATTTGGGCGGATCGCGCGCCTGCTGCACGAAAAATGGCTGCGTGCCCATCCCGAACGTTCTCCCGAACAGGCCGCGGCCATGTGGTATCACCGGATGGCCCGTGCCCTGGCACGACGAGGAATGGAGAAACCCGCAGCGCAAACGCCTCAGGAGTTCGTGAGGAAGATCGAAGACACCCGCCTGCGCGAGCCGGTCGCCCGCTTTACCGCAGTCTACGAATCCGCCCGCTTTGGAAACTCCGCCGATGATGCTCAGCGCTTGCCGGAGTTATACGAAGAAGTAGAGACCGCCAAAAACAAAATAGCGGACGCCTCGCCAGACGCGTCGGAGTCGCAAATCATGGCTCAGACGAGAAATCGTAGCACGAGATCTTCTAGAACCGCCAGAACGCTCCGCCGCCCACAAAATAATTGTGCTGCCGCGTCTTCCCCGTACGGCGCCAGCGGGAAATCCGGCTCGCCCAGACCAGAAGTCGCGAACTTCTCCGCGCATGCTGAGCTTTCTCCAGACTTTCACATCCAGACCGAATCCGCCCTGGATGCACGCCCGAGTCGTGGACTTGCCCGGGATTGGTGCCGCCATAGACCAGCATGCGAGCTCTGACCGATGTGGCCAAAACCCCCTCCCAAGCTCACCCATGGAGAAACCGCGGTGGTCGGGAAACAGATTCAACGCGGACCGCAGGGGTCACGAACAACTCACTTGATCTGCGTGGGCACCACCGCATGTCCGTAGGCCCCGCCATTCAGATCCTCATCGTGGTTGACCATCATCACAGCTTCGCCGGAAACCGAACAGACCGGCGTCACGATGAACCGGCGGCGCATACTCGACCTCGAAGCTCAGCCCCTTGCCCGAAGGCAATGATGGGATTGGGAAAGGTGCGCGTTCTTGATTCCCTGGTTGCTGATGAACGTGCGGCCGAGGTGCCGCCCAGTTCGTTCTTTTCATCCTGCGCAACCGCCGACGCCGCCAGCATGGTCACTACGGTCAGGACCGCAATCCAAAGACGTTTGCCAGACATTTCCCCTCCTGGGAGGTGGCTCCAATAAATTGTTACGGCGGTAAGACATAGCCTAGCACGACCCCGCATCGTTTTGGATCTGACCGGTACTATCTTTTGTGGTGCCGAGCAATTATCTGCTCGACTTGGCGGCGCAGTGTCGCGAACTCGACCTCCAGAGCCATCCGCGAGATGCTAAAATAGAAAGATTGCATGCCTGTGAAGGACCTCACTGTTAGCGGTCCCCCTGATCTCAAGCCTGATCGCAAACCAGTTTTCAGGAAAGAGAAATCTGTGGAGAATCCGCCGCAACGAACGCCCGCAGAAGGTGGGCTTCGTCAGCCTGGGCTGCCCCAAAAACCTCGTCGACAGCGAAGTCATGATGGGCCTGCTCGCCCGCGCCGGCGCCGAACTCACCCGCCGCGCCGAAGACGCCGACGTGATCGTCGTCAACACCTGCTCGTTCATCGAAAGCGCCCAGCAGGAATCGGTCAATACCATCCTCGAGATGGCCGCGCACAAGACCGGAGGCAAGGCGAAGAAACTCGTCGTCGCCGGATGCCTCGTCGAGCGCTTCCGCGACCAGATTCGCAAAGACATTCCGGAAGTCGACGCCGTTGTGGGCACCGGCGAGCTGGAAAAGATCCTCGCCGCAACCGGTATTGCGCCCGCTCGCTCGCACCGAGCAATTCCCCGTTTGTCGTTTTGCCCTCGCGCCCCGAAGGCGATGCCCGCGCCGCGCAAGGCCGCTTCTCCCGCGAGGCATGGGCCCAGTCGGGCTACCGAATCATGGATGGCGCCGTCGGCGATCTGCCCAACTATCTCTACGACGATGCCACGCCGCGCATTCTCGCCACGCCGCGGCACATGGCCTACATCAAGATTGCCGAGGGCTGCGACCATCCCTGCACGTTCTGCATCATTCCGCAGCTGCGCGGCCAGTTCCGCTCGCGCCGCTTCGAATCCGTCATCGCCGAAGCCGAGCGCCTGGCCCAGTCCGGCGTCCGCGAGATCACTCTCATCGGCCAGGACACGACCTGCTACGGCGAAGACTTCGGCCTGAAAGATGGCCTGGCACTCTTGCTCGAGAAACTCGCCGCCATCGAAGATCTCCGCTGGGTGCGCTTTCTCTACGCCTATCCCAACAAGATCACCGGCAAGCTGCTCGACACGATCGCGCAGCACGAAAAGATCTGCTCCTACATGGATGTCCCCCTGCAACACGCCTCTGCCTCGGTACTCAAGCGCATGAAGCGCGGCGGCGGCGCCGACGTATTCCTGCGATCGATCGCCAAAATGCGCCGCACCATCCCAGACCTGACTCTGCGCACTTCTTTCATCGTCGGCTTCCCCGGCGAAACCGAAAAGGAATTCGAAGAACTTTGCGACTTCGTGCGCGAAGCCCAATTCGACTGGATGGGCGCCTTCGCCTATTCCGATCAGGACGGCGCCCAAGCCTACGCTCTCGACAAGAAACTCTCTCCGCGCGAGATCGAACGCCGCCGCAAACACCTGATGTCGATCCAGCGCCAGATCAGCAAAAAGAAAAAGAAATCCCTGGTCGGACGCGAGTTCGACCTGCTGCTCGAGGGGGAATCGGAAGAAACGGAGTTGCTGCTCGAAGGCCGCACCGAAATGCACGCGCCCGAAATCGACGGCAAGGTCTTCGTGAACGACGTCCCGGAGGAAATCGACCCGCAGCCCGGCCAGTTCTACCGCTGCCAGATTACTGAAGCACACGACTACGATCTGGTAGCAAAGATTCTGTAACCGCCGTCTGACCGCAATCCGAATCGTATGCCCCGCAAGCGCACAGTCAAACTCCGCTGCCCCATCTGTAAAAAATCAGTCAAGAGCACCGACCCCGACTTCCCTTTCTGCAGCGACCGCTGCCGCCTCATCGATCTCGGCAAATGGGCCAGCGGCCAATACGTAATTTCCTCCCCCGTAACCGACGCCGAGGAAGCCATTCGCGACCGCAACCCCGAAGACCCTGAGGACGAATCGTGAAGCCGGATGGACCGAACAGTAGTGCCGGCGTCCCGCCGACTGTAGCGGGAGCCCGCCCTGAGCTTGCCGAAGGGCCGTCCCGGCCGCACACCTCCATCTGGGCAAGCGCCGTAGCAACCTTCCTCGGCATCGGCCACCTGCACCCCGGCCCCGGAACCTGGGCCTCCGTCGCCACAGTCCTCCTCTGGGCAGCTATCGCGTACGCACTCCCCCCTTCCCAGCGCACCCCAACAGCCATCGCGCTCACCGTACTCATCATCCTGATCGGCATTCCCGCCGCCACCCGCGTCTCCAGGGCCTCCGGAGGCAAAGACCCCCAATTCGTCGTCATCGACGAAGTTGCCGGACAACTCATCGCCCTGATCGCCGTTCCTCTCGCGTGGAAATCTTTTCTGGTTGGTCTTATACTTTTTAGAGTGTTCGATATCGTCAAGCCTCCCCCGGTGCGGCAACTGGAGCGACTCCCAGAGGGCACCGGGATCATGCTCGACGACGTTGCAGCTGGGATCTTGGCCTGCATTTCGATACATCTTTTGCTGCATTTTCGGCTACTAAACAGTTAGCTCCTCGTTCACTCTCATGGGAATTTCCGACCGGATTCTCGGCAAGAAAAATGTCAATGGCGGACCACGCATTGAAATGGTCGCGCCCTCTTGCGCACTTGCCGGAGGCGAACTCCGCATTTCGGGTTCCGGACTGCGTCCCCATGAACTGCATCGCCCCAAAGTCAAATTTGGCGACTTTGAAGGGTCCATCGTCGTCAGCTCCGACGCCTTCCTGGTCACGCGCGTTCCCGAAGGCGCAACCTCCGGCCCCGTCGTGGTCGCCACCAACGGACACGTCAGCAATCCTCACTCCGTGAAGGTCGCCGTTCCCATCGCCGAAAATCTTCATCCCGTCACCAGCCCCGCCCTCGATCCCGAAGGCAATCTTTACGTCACATTTTCCGGCTCGCGCGGCCAGAAAGTTCCCGTCGCGATTTTCAAAATCGACACCAATTACAACGTCAAGCCTTTCGTCACCGAGATGATGAATGCCACGGCCATCGCCTTTGATCGCGCCGGGCAGATGTACGTTTCATCGCGCTTCGACGGCGCCGTCTACCGCGTCACTCCCACCGGCACCACCTCGACCTATGCCGAAGGCATGGGCGTCGCCACCGGCATCGCCTTCGATCGCGACCAGAGCCTTTACGTCGGCGACCGCAACGGCACCATCTTCAAAATCTCTCGCGATCAGCAGGTCTTTGTTTTTGCCACGCTCGAGGCCAGCGTTTCCGCCTACCACTTAGCATTCGGTCCGCAAGGAGATCTCTTCGTAACCGGTCCCAACGATCGCGTTTACAAGATCGATCCCGCTGGAACGGTGAGCACTTTCTATAAAGGTCTTGGAAGACCGCAAGGCTTGGCCTTCGATGTCGACGGCAATCTCTATGTCGCCGCCTCTCTCTCGGGCACCCGCGGCATCGTGAAGATTGCCCCCAACGGGCTCGCCAACCTCGAAGTCGCCGGACAGGGCCTCGTAGGCCTCGCCTTCGCCCCCGGCCGCTCCGTCATTCTGGCCACCACCAGCACGGTCCACCACCTCTCCTGGAACATTCAAGGCATCTCTCTACCGCCTGAATAAATCGCTTGTTTCCTCCGTGGTCCTCCGTGTCCCCTGTGGTCATGATTTGCCGCTTTTGATTTAAACTTTGATTACGTGAATGCCGAAATCATCGCGGTGGGCTCGGAGATGCTCACGCCCTTCCGCATGGACACCAATTCGCTCTATCTCACCGAGCAACTCAATCTGCTGGGCGTTGACGTAATTTTCAAAAGTATCGTCGGCGATGATCTGCGTCGCTTGGTCGAAGCCGCTGAGCACGGCCTCTTCCGCTCCGACATTCTCGTCTTCATCGGAGGCCTCGGCCCCACCGAAGACGATCTCACCCGCGAAGCCGTCGCCGACGCGCTCGGCGTCACCCTGCGGCGCGATCCCGAAGTCCTCGCCCGCCTGGAGCAGCGCTTCGCCGAGCGCGGATGGAAAATGTCACCCAACAATACAAAGCAAGCCGACGTTCTCGAAGGCGCCACCGTCCTTCCGAATCCCAACGGCACCGCTCCCGGCCAGTGGCTCAGCGGCCAGTTCGACGGCCGCGAACACATCATCGTCCTGCTTCCCGGCCCGCCGCACGAAATGAAGGCTCTCTTCGAATGCGAAGTGCGCGAGCGCCTGCGTGCCAAAGTTCCTCCAGCTTCGCTGGCAATCCGGACTTTGAAGATTGCTATGCTGGGCGAGTCCCAAGTCGACGCGCGTGTCTCTCCGATCTACAAACGCTACACCGATGTCGACACAACGATCCTCGCCGGCGCCGGTGAAATCGAACTTCACTTCAAAACGCGTGCCGCCACCCACGACGCAGCCCAACGCCGCGTCGACGAAGTCGCCGGCATCGTCGAAGACGAACTCGACGATGCCGTCTATTCCCGCAACGGCGAATCGCTCGAGCAGATCGTCGGCTACTGGCTCCAGATGCGCAACGCCACCGTAGCCGTTGCCGAATCCTGCACCGGAGGCCTGCTGGCCGAACGCTTAACCTCGATCAGCGGAAGTTCAAGATATTTTCTTGGCGGCGCAGTCGTCTACTCCAACGTGCTGAAAACCGAACTCGCCGGAGTTCCGACAGAAATGATCGATCGCCACGGCGCCGTCAGCCGCGAAGTCGCCGCCGCCCTCGCCGAAGGCATTCGTTACCGCTGCGAGTCGACGCTGGGCGTAGGTATCACCGGAGTAGCCGGCCCCAGTGGAGGCACATCTGAAAAGCCAGTGGGCCTGGTGTTCCACGCCGTAGCGAGCGACCGCGGCACCGAAGTCGTCCAGCGCAACTTCCCCGGCGACCGCAAACGCATCCGCCGCTTCGCCTCCACGATGGCCTTGGATATGCTGAGGAAGAAGTTGATGTGAAATAGCTTCTAGCTTCTAGCTGCTAGCTCGTAGCGAGCCCCACGCTTTTGGCTTTTGGCTTTTGGCTATTAACTTTTGGCTTTTGGCCATTAACTTTCAAATTTCATTTTTAGCCGTTAACTACTATTAAATTTCGTACTCTTGATTGTGACTTGGATTCTTGAATTTCCGCAGAGGACGTCTAGCTTTGCGACTCAGCCACGAACAGCAGGTCGAGCACATCCGGGAAGGGCACGTGCTTCAGCCGTGCCGTAAAAGGCTTGACTGAAACAGGGCTTTAGCCCCTGAGGTGCCCACGTGAAAATGCTAACGACAAATCTGAGCACAGGACGAAAGATTCAAGCTAGGAGCTAGAAGCTAGCAGCTGCCCGTATGCGCCTCTTCATCGCTCTCGACATCGACGAACCTATCCGCACCCGCCTCTCGCGCTTCGTCGAAGGCGTCACCAACTTCGCCCCCGACGCGCGCTGGGTCAAACCCGAATCTCTCCACGTAACCCTGAAATTCATCGGCGAACAACCCGACCCGGCAGTCGACCAAATCAAACAGACGTTATCCCAAGTCGAGGCAAGCAGATCAGAAATCCACTTCCGCAGCTACGGATTCTTCCCCACCGCAAAGTCCGCCCGCGTCTTCTGGATCGGCATGGAAGCCGACCCCGAACTCGCAACCCTGGCCGACACAATCGACGACAAAATGGCCTCCCTCGGAATCCCCAACGAAGACCGTCCCTTCAGTCCGCACCTTACCCTTGCGCGCGCCGGCAGCGGATCCGGCTCACCCCGCCGCAACAAAACTGACCGCGCCAACCGTGTCTTCCACCATCTCCAGGAAAAACTGTCCGCGCTTCCGACTCCAGAATTCGGTACCATGATGGCGCGCGCGTTCTTTCTATACCAAAGCCAACTCTCCCCGAAAGGATCAAAATACACAAAGCTGGCAAGTTTTGATTTGAAGTAGTGCCGGCTGTAGCGGAGCCGTCCCGTGCGCACAGTCGATCGTTACAAAGCTAGAATCCTCAACCAATGTTTCGCCTCCCGCTCATCGCCGCCGCAGCCTACCTCCTGGGATCCATCCCCTTCGGCTATCTGCTCGTCCGCATCTTCCGCGGCGAAGACGTTCGCCTCGCTGGCAGCGGCAACATCGGAGCCACCAACGTAGCCCGCAAGTCCCCAGCCCTCGGCATATTGACGCTCTTACTCGACGCGCTTAAAGGATCAGCCGCCGTCACCACGGGAATCTTCCTCTCGCCGCCTTTTTTCGATCGCTTCTCGACCTCCGCAATTCCCTGGCGCCAGTTGCTCCCTCCCGCCGCGCGCGAGTTTGCCTTCTGGGCCGCCTTCGCCGCGTTGTTCGCCGTAGCGGGACACATCTTCCCGATCTGGCTAAACTTTCGCGGCGGCAAAGGTGTCGCCACCGGACTCGGCGCCTTCCTCATGATCGCCCCCAAGTCCGTGCTATTCGCCGCCGGCATCTTCGTCATCCTCGTCCTGATCCTTCGCTACGTTTCGCTAGGATCGATCGCCGCAGTCGCGGCCTTCCCGAACATCGCGCTGGTCATGCACGAATACGGACGGTCCCCGCTCGCGCTCGTCATGATGGCAACGGCGTCGGTGCTCATCGTCGTCAAGCACCACACCAACATCCGCCGACTTCTCACTGGCACCGAAAACCGTTTAGGATCGAAGCACGCATGAGCGAAATCGCCGTCATCGGCGCGGGCGCATGGGGCACCGGCATTGCCATCGTGCTCGGACGCAAAGGTACCCACCGTGTCCGGCTTTGGGGACACGAGACCGACGTCTGTGAATCGATCACCCAGCGACACGTCAACGAGAAATTTCTTCCCGGCCGCCAAATCCCCGACTCTGTCACCGCCAGCAACGATCTGACCGCGACCCTCAAAGATGCCCAGATCGTCGTCAGCGTGATGCCCTCGCAACATTGCCGCGCGCTGTTCGAACGCATGCGCCCGTTGCTTCCGCCGCGAACCTTGATCGTCAGTGCCACCAAAGGCCTCGAAGAAAACTCCCTCCAGCGCATGACGGAAGTGATTCAGGAAGTGTTAACCAATAAAAAAGCAGGTGCCCCATCCTTGTCGCGTTCTTTGCGACAGGATGGGGATTCTGGTTTCCCCGTCGGAGCCCTCAGCGGCCCATCCTTCGCTCAAGAAGTTGCCCGCGGAGATCCCACCGCCATCACGATCGCTTCGCAGGACGCCGCTCTCCTGCGCACGGTGCAGCAGGAGTTCAGCGACTCAAGTTTTCGCGTTTACACGAACCGCGATGTCATCGGCGTCGAACTCGGTGGAGCCCTGAAGAACATCGTCGCCATCGCTGCCGGAATCTGCGATGGACTCGGCTTCGGTCACAACTCCGTCGCTGCCCTCATCACCCGCGGTCTTGCAGAAATGACCCGCCTTGTCGTCGCCTGTGGAGGCCGCGCCGAAACCATGGCCGGACTTGCCGGTCTCGGCGACCTCGTGCTCACCTGCACCGGAGGCCTGTCGCGTAATCGCAGCGTCGGTGTCGAACTAGGCCGCGGAAAGAAACTTTCTGAGATCATCGCCGGCATGCACGGCATGGTCGCCGAAGGAGTCTTCACCACTTCCGCCGCCGTCGGCCTTGCACACGCGCGCGCCGTGGAAATGCCCATCACCGAACAAATGCACGCCATTCTGCATCACGGCAAATCCCCCCGTGAAGCTATTCAGCAACTAATGTCCCGCACCGGCAAAAGTGAATCCACGCAATCGTAGCGCCGCCAACCTGCCCTGAGCGCAGCCGAAGGGCCCTGGCGGCTACAAATGACATCCAGTGCTGAGTAATCACAGAAACGCAGGCCTTCCTTCGTGTACCTTAGTGTCCTTAGTGGTTGAAGGTTCTAAGAGTGTCCTTAATGGTTAAAGCTCGTAAGGTATGAGTCTCCGGAGTGCCCGATGAACATAAGAAATCTAGCCCTGGCAATCCTGCTGATCACATCGCCCCTAATCGCCCAAACCAAGTCTATCGCCGAGCGCCTCGGCTACCCCGCCAACTCGAAACTCCTCATCATCCACGCCGACGATCTCGCCGTCGCACACTCCCAGGATGCCGCCAGCTTCGACGCCCTCGATAAGGGCGCCGCCACATCCGCCAGCATCATGGTTCCCTGCCCCTGGCTCACTGAGGTTGCGGACTACGCGAAAGCTCATCCCGACGCCGACCTTGGCCTGCACCTCACCCTCTCCGCGGAGTGGAAGTCCTACCGCTGGGGTCCCGTGGAATCCAAAAACAAAGTTCCCAGCCTTCTCGATCCCGCCGGATACCTGTGGCCCGAAGTCGAACCGGCAGTCCGCAGCATCAAGCCCGACGAAGCCGAGCGCGAGATTCGCGCCCAAATCGAACACGCGGTTTCGGCCGGAATTCGTCCCACGCACCTCGACAGCCACATGGGCGTACTCTTCGCGAAGCCCGAACTCTTCGCGGTTTACGTCAAGGTCGCTCATGATTACAAACTGCCATTCCTGGCTCTACGCGGCCCGCAAGCACCCTCCGCTCTACTCGCCATGCTCACTGACAAGGATGTCATCTTGGATTCACTCGTCATGGCTGATCCTTCCGTGAACCCCGCCAACTGGAATGCTTTCTACACCAATGCGATCAAGAACCTGAAGCCCGGCCTCACCGAGATTATCGTCCACCTGGCTCATGACGATGCCGAATTTCAAGCCGTCGCCGTCGATCATCCCGACTATGGCTCAGCCTGGCGCCAACGCGACTATGAAGCCGTAACCAGCCCCGAATTCAAGAAGGCGCTTGAAGAAAACCATGTCATCCTCATCCACTGGAAGGACCTGAAACAACTAGTACAGTAGCGCCGCTAATTGTAACGGGGGAGTCTCGCCCGCGCGTCTTCCTGCCAAAACCCGCGCCAGAAGGCACATTCGCGAGGTACTTTAGTAATGCCACTCTCCCCAGCTTTTGCCTCTGCCAGTTCCATTCCCCGGTAAACTTTTAAAGATACCTTGGAAAGCTGCCGCCACTTCGCCTTCGGCGTCTGCGACGAGTGAAGGGAGAGACTTGTCTACCAGCGAACCGAATCACGCGCGCATCCCGATTCTGTACCTGATTCTCGGTGTGCTTCTGGTGATCAGCATTGTCCCCATGTACTTCTATTCGGCCAAGGTTGAGGCCATCAACGGGGAACGTCTGAAAACCAACGAGCAGTTGCTGCAGAACACGGTGACGCGCTCCCTGGCGGATGATCTCGTCCAACACCAGCGCTCCCTGCACATGATGCTCGCCAATCTGTCGTCGGCCATTCAGATCGCCAGCGGCGGCGACATTGGCGAAACCAACATCCATTCCCCCGAACTCCGCGCCTTGCTGGAAAATTTCGCATCTTCCTCCGACGAGATTGCCTATGCGACCCTTCTCAATTCAGAGGCCAAGGGAATCTACAGCGGAACAATCGTTCCTGACGCCTTCCTGAACCGCGAACTGGAGCGCGCCTATTCTGCCGCCCGCGAGGGCCGCGAATACAACGGTCAGGCGCTCGTCGTCGGCGAAGGAAAATCAGCGCGTACCGTCTTTTTGGTCAGTTATCCCGTGAAATACGGCGATCGCTTTCTGGGAATGATCGCGACCGTCGTCGACCTCCAATTCCTGATCCGGCGCTTGCAGGAAGTCGCCCGCGGAGGCCTCACGCCCTACGTGGTCGATTCTCAAGGGCGCCTCGTCGCCGCAGCTACTCCCGGATTTGCCACCGGCCAGGACATGAAGAACCTCGACATCGTGCACACCTTTGTCGGGCGTGGAAACAAAGCGCGCTTTGCCGAGACCAGCGAGTTCACTGTGGACAATGGCTCAGATCGTGTCGCCATGCTGGGAACCTTCAGTCCCGTGATGTCGCTGAACTGGGCAGTCGTCGTGCAAAAGCCGCTCAGTGATGCCTATCGCGACGTCATTGAGATGCAGGGCACCGCGCGCCTGCTTGCCTTGGTCGCCGTGCTGCTGAGCATCCTGGTCAGCATTTTTGCCGCGCGCCGCATCACCAATCCCCTGCACGTGCTCACCCAGTCCAGCCGCGCCCTCGCTCGTGGCGACTTCTCGCAGCGTGTTAATCTTTGGAGCCGCACGGAAATCGGAGAACTGGCACACACTTTCAATACTATGTCGGATGAACTCGAGCATTTCGTGGAAGACTTGAAACGCGCCGCTGACGAGAACCGTGAGCTCTTCATGGGTTCCATCCAAATGCTCGCTGGAGCCGTCGACGAAAAAGATCCCTACACTCGCGGTCACTCCGACCGCGTTACCCGCTATTCCCTGCTCATCGCCAAGGAGATGAATCAGCCCGAATCTTTCCTTGAGATCCTGCGCGTTTCGGCCCAGCTTCACGACGTAGGCAAGATCGGAATCGAAGACCACATTCTCAAAAAGCCCGGGGCTCTGACGGAAGAAGAATTCGAAGTCATGAAGACGCACACCACCAAGGGCGCCAACATTTTGCGCCCGGTCACGCAGCTGGCCGAAATGCTTCCTGGCATCGAGCTGCACCACGAAGCTCTCGACGGGCGCGGCTATCCTTACGGCTTGCAGGGCGATCAGATTCCGTTGCTGGCACGCGTGATCGCCGTGGCCGATACTTTCGACGCGCTCACGACGAATCGTCCTTACCAGCAAGCCCACACGCCCGAACAGGCACTGCAGATCATCAAGAATCTCGCCGGCAAGCGCCTCGATCCAACCGCGGTCGCGGCTTTGCTCGCGGTCTACACACGCGGCGATATCAAGATCCAACGCTTCACCATCAAGCGCCCCATCGCGCCACCGCCCGCAGAAGCTCCTGCGGCATCAGCCGCTTCGGTCGCCGCGGCCGTGCCGCCTGTTCCCGGCGCCACCGCAACTCTGGAAAGAAATCGAATCTAGAACCAAGGATCCCTACTTCATCTCCTGCACGAACGCAAGATTCGCCGGTTGCACGGGAATCGCCTTGAACTCCTTACCCGCCAGCAACTGCTGTTGGTCGTCCACACTGCGCTCCCACGAGGCAAAGCTCACGCTGAGCGAGGACATCGCGGAATGAATGGTTCGAGTAATGCTAATCGCGTCCTGCACACTGCTGATCGCGCTGATGGGAGTGAACCCCGACATCGCGATATCGACGCTCGAGGTGGCGATGTTGTATCCCATCTTGAATTTCTCTCCCCCGGTCATGCCTTCGCTCCCCAGCTTCGAATCTTCCAGCCCCGGGTAGCGCACAAACAGTCGCGTGTAGTTGTTGGCAAACCTTCGCGCCGGAGGACCTTCCACAGGCGTGAACGACGGCAAGTAAATCGGGGATAACATGAATTTCCTGTTGGGTAAGTTTCAGTTTGAGGACACCCTTATCGGTCTCAACTTTCTTGATGTCCGCTAAGCTCAGGTCGAGCGAATCGAATGCCTGCTGCCGTTCGGCATCGGCCTCGATCACCATATCTCCCAGCCCATCTTCTCCGGCGGGCTTGCTGGGCGGCGTCGCGTTCCCTTTCTTGTCGTACGACGTAAGAGAAATCAAACGTAAGCCGTCATGGTGCAACTCGCACTTCACCGCCTGGTCCTGCTTGTGACCACGCATCTCGGCGTAAAACGAGACCGGCAGTCCTTGGCTGGCCACCACATCGAAACTCTTGATCGCCGCATGTCCATCATTCGCTTGTAAGAAAACCAAGCCCATCAATTCATTGGCCTCGGCGCCCAAGGGAAAAAGCGCGAGAGCGATTTGCAGATGCTCGCTTGCCCGTCCCAGTTGCTGCTGAGCGTACGCAAACGGAATCGCAAACCCGCCCACTCGATTTCGCGCCTTGTTCTCCTCTTTCTTCTTCACACGCGCCCTCCTGACCCGCAAGGCGCTACGCTTCTCCGACCCATCGAAACTCAGCTTCATCGCGCGCGCGAACAGATCGGAGACGATGTCCTCCGCTTCATCGATCTCTTCGTCATACTTCTTTTTCTTCGCATCCAGCGTGCTGAGATGTAACGCCGCTTCGTCTTTCGCTTTTTGCTCGGCAACCAACTGCTGGTAGGTCGTGAAATTCGTTCGGGCCTTCTCCACGTTGCCCATCGCTTCATACAATAACCCGAGGTTCCATTGGGTCAGCGCGAACTCCGGAGCCAGAGCGCTTGCCTTCTGAAGATCGGCAAGTGCACGATCGTACTTCCGCTCCGCAAGAGAATCGTAGATCGATGCATACAGCCGTCGAATCTCGATCCCGCTCGTTCCCGGTAAAGTCAGCTGCGCCTTCAGGTCGGCGATGCGAGCGCGCACTTCATCCCCATCGAGCGCACTCGGCGACAGCTCCAGATATTTTTCCAGCAACCGAACCGCCTCCGCCGCTCGCCCATTGGACTCGGCACAGTTCGCCAGATCGAAAACACCGGACGGACGATTGACCATCGCGCCTTTCAGATCGCTAAGGGCATTGCACAAACTTGACCTGCGGCTGGCATTGGCACTGCTATGGCTGTTCGGTGGGGGAGGCGATTTCTGCGAAGCAAGAGACACCGGTTGCGCTTTCGGTTGATCCGAGGAGGAGAGATCATCCTGAAACTCCGGATCCTCACTTCCTTCTGCGTCTTCCAGCGATGCCTCCACGCCAATGCTTTCCGAGAGCCGGTTCACCTGCGTGATTCGACTCTTGTCGTTGTCATTTGCCGCCGTCCCGTTCTCGCCAGTGGTGAAGAATGTGACCAATTGCAGGAGCTTCTGTTTGTGCTTGGGGTCTGCCGTGCCTGCCTTGGCTTTTCCGATATATTCAAGAGCCTTGCTGCGATCCCCGAGTTGGTAGTAGCAGAGCGCAAGATCATAGGCCAACACCGGTTGAAACGCCTGGAGCTTCATGCCTTCCTCCAGCGCAGCAGCTGCGTCCTTGAACTTGTGGGAATCGTAAAGCTTTCGAGACTCGCTGAGATTGTCCTTCACCCGCTTGTGAATTTCTTCGTCCAGATGTTTGATGGCATCCGTGACGTCCTTCGTCTCGATCAGAGCCTGCGACTCAGAGTACATGGCCCGCGCCTCGGCAAGCTGCCCTGCTTTCGCCAGCCTCTGCGCGTCCGCAGCCATGGCTTTGACTTGATTTTCGAGCTCCTTCTTTTGAGTCTTCTCCGGGTTGTCCGCTGCCAGCGCGGAACCCAGCAGAAGAGCAACCAGAATCGTTTTCATTCCCATAAAACTTCCCCGCCCAACATCGAGACTCTGCGGCGTCATAAGCAGACCCGTTTAGTTCACGGTGAAAACGGTTGAAGTGGTTGCCGTGCCTCCAGCGGTTGTAACTTGGATTTTTCCGGTAACTGCTCCCGCCGGAACCGTGGCCGTAATCTGGGTATCAGAATTCACTGTGAAGACCGCAAGTTTCGCGCCACCAAATATCACTTTGCTGGCTTGCGTCAGGCTGTTTCCCGTGATTGTTACCTGTGTTCCAACCGTGCCGCTGGTCGGGCTGAAGGTGGTCACCGTCGGCGTAACCCGGAATTTCACGTTGCTCTTTAGAATGCCACCCGGAGTGACAACACTCACAAAGCCCGTACTCGCACCCGACGGGACAGTCACAGAAATGTAGGTGTCAGATACCACACTGTAGGTGGCGCTGGTGCCGTTGAACATCACGGCCGTCGTTCCAGTAAAGCCACTTCCGAGAATGCCAATAGGCTTGGCAACTTTCCCTGACGTGGGGAGCACACTGACAAACGGCTTTAGGTGCACATCAAAACTGAAAAGAGCGCCCAAACTGTTTGCTCCTCCAGAGTTCGTCTCCCCATAGAACTTACCGCTCGTATGCTGCCTTAGAGTAGTTTCTGGAACCGAACCGCTTGCCTTCACCAGGTTGTACAAAACTGAGTACACGCCAGTAGAAGTGACTTTGTAGACGGTTCCAAATCCATTCGTTCCACCTGCATCGGTCACTCCATAGAAACTGCCATCGCTAGCCTGGATGATTCCGGCATCGACCAGATTGCCATCTGTGGAACCGGGCTTCGCGTTGAAATTGTAGAGAACGGTCAGAACCTTTGCGGACGTCAGTTTGAAGACAACTCCTCCATCCAGGCTCCCGCCGCCAGAGGTCGTGCCATAAAAATTCCCATCGCTGCCCTGCACCAGCGGTCCATTGGGATGGGACCCGTGCGTGAAGTCAAAGCTGTACATCACGGTCACAGCTCCTGCGGAGGTAATTTTGATCACCGAACCATCGCCTCCGGCTACTCCGCCGCTCTCGCAAACTCCGTAGAAATTTCCATCGGTCCCCTGGATCAATGGAGCGATCGGTGTGGCACATTCAGAAA
Organism: uncultured Acidobacteriaceae bacterium; assembly: GCA_963722365.1. Lineage (GTDB taxonomy): Bacteria > Acidobacteriota > Terriglobia > Terriglobales > Acidobacteriaceae > Sulfotelmatobacter. The sequence continues at coordinate 728,520 of CAVRLM010000004.1, read as the reverse complement.
AGCTGAAGGAATGGAGCGAAGTAAACGTACCCGCCGACGTGATTTTGTAAACGGTCCCTGATCCAGTTCCGCCCGCTTCCGTGGCCCCGTAGAAGTTGCCGTCAGCGCCCTGAATCGGCGGTGAATACGGATTCCCTCCATCGCTGTAAGCAAAATTGTGGAGGACGGTCAATGCTGCTGTGGAAGTGATTTTGAAAATCGTTCCATAGTTCGAAACACCGCCCTGCCACGTCGTGCCATAGAAGCTGCCGTCCGTTCCCAGCGTCAGTCCGCTTCGCGGAGTCTTTCCGTGAGCCGTGCCGTCGAAGTTAAAAATGACGGAGTATGTGCCGGTCGGCGTGATTTTAAAAACCCCGCCAAATCCCAGCGTTCCGCCAGAAGGAGCCGTACCATAAACATTGCCATCGCGTCCTTGCGCGAGAATTCCCGTGTACAGCGGAGAACTGAGGGTGGATGTCGCGAAATCATGGATGTCGGAATATGTCTGAGCGCTCGCGCCGGAAACTCCCAGCGCAGCGAAAGCCAAGGTCATTGCCAAGGCCAGTGAAGATAAATTGTTCTGCGGTCGCACGATCATGATTTCTCCATTCATCATTCATCGCTGGGCTTTGCGCACCAGTCGCCGAGCATTTGCAACCGCTGGAATTCCACGGTCACAATGCTGACCTCTTCTTGCAGCTCATTTTTGAGTTTTGCCGAACGCTCCGCTGCCCCCAGCGGAATTCAAAAACAAAGGATGACTTTGCTCTTGTTCGCATCCACCTTCTCACCAAGGTGTTCTGAGCGTGAGAAGGTTTAGCCGGTTCATCACCGGCTCCCCAAGTTCGCGAGAAGCATGGACTCCAACGCTAGAGTTGTCAACGTGCAGAATTTTGCATGTACGGAAGGCGTCGAACGGAGGATGTCGCGCCAGATTTCCCTGCCCGAGTTCCGACGGTCAACACGAGGATCAACTACAGCGCCGCGACTCGCCGTTGTACCACTAGAAAATATCCGGCCACCAACACCAGCAAGAAGCCGTTGACTGCCAACACCAGCGGAGCCGTGTAGGCGGGCACGAGCCATCCTGACACCAGATTGCCCATCGGCATGCCGCCGCGAAAGGCGAAGTTGTAGACGCTCATCACGCGGCCGCGCATTTCGTTCGTCACAATCAACTGCACGAGTGAGGTCACGGTGGCGAACACCGCCATCATCGAAGCACCGACGAGGAGCAGCATCGCGTACGATACGGGCAAGCGCTTGGAGAGCGAGAATCCGGCAATTCCTGCGCCCAAAATAATCAGCATCGAGAGCGCGAAGCGGCCTTTGCGGGAGATGTTGCCCAGGCTCGCCACACCCAGCGACCCGCAGATCGATCCCACGCCCATCAGCGAAAGCAAATTGCCATACGTCTCGGGGCCGCGATGGAAAATGTCTTTCACGAATACCGGGATGTACGTCCGCATGGGCATGCTGAGGAAGGTCATAAGGAATGCGAGAATGATGAGACCGACCATCGACCCGTGACGCCAGATGAAGCGGATGCCTTGCTTGAGGCTGTCGTACATCGTTTCCTTGGTGCTCTCGGGCATGAAGCGCGCGGAAATAAGCGAGAGGGAGATGACGGGAGCGAGAAATGAAAGTGCGTTCAGCGCGAAGCACCACTTCTCTCCGAATCTCGCCAGCGTGATGCCAGCTAGCGCGGGACCAACCGTCACCGCAAGATTGAACTGGATCGAATTCAGCGCGATAGCGTTGGGCATGTCCTCGCGATCGACCAGCGTGGGAATCAGGGCCTGATAGGCGGGTCCACCGAAGGCCTGAGCGAAGCCCGAGACGAACGAGAGACATAAAATCTCCCACACATGCACAACACCGAAAGTCACAAGCAGCGTGAGCGCCGCGGCGCTTGCCATCTGGATGTACTGCGAGATCAGCAGAATCTTCCGTCGCTCGGTGCGGTCCGCGACGACACCTCCGATGAGGGTAAAGAGGAAGATCGGAATCCCAGCCAGGAACTGATCTAATCCGAGCAAAAAAGACGAATGGCTCAAGCGGTAGATGAGCCAGCCTTGGGCGACGATCTGCATCCAGGTGCCGACACTGGAGGTGCAGGCACCGATCCACATCAAGCGGAAATCGCGATATTGAAATGCTTTGAAAATTCTGCGCAGCGTCGACGTTGGCATGGGTTCCGTGCGGTTTTGGTGTCCGACGTCTATCTTCGCACGAGCGCGCGTGTTCTGTGTTTCTAGCTGAGGCGAGAAGAAAGAAACGGGACAATTCTTGTTTCTTTATTGCGATCCTGGCGTCTAAATCGAATATCGCGGCCTGCGCGTGATCGACACGATCTCTTCCGGTGGGCCGAACCCGGATTGATGAGCTTCGCTCGAGACCTCGTACACTTTCAGCTCTCTCCAGGCCCATCGGCTGGTGACCGGAGGCGTGCGGCAGGCGCAGTGCAGGATCCATTCTTCCCAGAGTCCGTGGGCAATGGGCACAAGATAGGATCCGTTGCGATAGGGGCTGAAGCCGACCAAGTACCGGGTCAGGCACTTGGGACATTCCACGCAATGGCGAACGCGAGAAGCCATACCAGGGGATCGACGTCGTTGTGGCAGATGCGGTCGAAGCTACGATTCGCTTCCAACGCATCATGCGTCGATGTTTTTCGACCATAGCGAATCGGGCGGCGACCAGTTGGACGTTCGCGGACGTGGATCCCGACGGACTGGACGTTTGCGGACCTCTGTCGGGCGTGAAATCAGGGGATCTGATCTCGGTCCGAAAACGTCCATGCCGAGGCACCGAGTCGACTATGATGAGCAGGCGATCGCTAGAGAAAACATGAATCTGGATTGGCAGGTATGTTCGCGGGCACGGCTGTCGCGGGATCCGCGCTTCGACGGCAAGTTCTACATTGGCGTGGTGGGAAGCGGAGTTTACTGTCGTCCGATTTGTCCTGCGCCGACTGCGAAAGAAAAGAACGTGCGATATTTCCCGAGCGCGGCTGCGGCGGCGGAAGCGGGGTTTCGTCCGTGCCTGCGCTGTCGTCCAGAGAGTTGTCCGGGAACTCCGGCGTGGATGGGAACATCGAACACAGTGTCGCGGGCTCTGCGCCTGATTGGGGAAAGCGGGCTCGAGGACGGTGGAGTTGAAGTGCTGGCGGAGCGACTGGGCGTTGGATCGCGGCATTTGCGGCGGTTGTTTTTGCGGCATTTGGGCGCGACGCCGATGGCGGTCGCGCAGACTCGGCGTATGCATTTTGCAAAGAAGCTGATTGACGAGACCAGTTTGCCGATGAGCCAGGTGGCGCTGGCTTCGGGATTCGGATGCGTGCGGCGCTTCAACGCCGGGATTCGCAAGGTGTATCACCGAACGCCGACGCAGATTCGGAAACTCGCACACCAGACGAAGATCCAACCGGGAAATCAATATCTGTTCCGGCTGCACTTTCGTCCGCCATATCATTGGCAAGGCATGTTGGAGTTTCTGGCGGCGCGTGCGACTCCGGGCGTTGAGGTGGTGGAAGGCGGCAGTTACCGGCGGACGATTTGTCTCCACGGGCGGGAAGGATATTTTGAGGTTGCGCTCGACGATAGCCGCGACGCGCTGCTGGTGCGGATCGAGTTCGGCAATCCTCATTCGCTCTTCCTGATTGTGGAGCGCATTCGCGCCATGTTCGATCTGAACGCGGACTGGGCTGATATTGCGCCAGTGCTGAACAGCGATCCGGCATTGGCCAGGATGGTGAAAATGGATCCGGGAGTACGTTTGCCGGGATCGTGGAACGGGTTTGAACTTGCGGTTCGCGCGATTCTTGGACAACAGGTCACCGTGAAGGGAGCGACGTCGCTGGCTGGGCGCATTGCGAGCCGCTTCGGGAAACGGTTCGCAGGTCCGAGTGGGCTGACACATCTCTTCCCTGCGCCTGAAATTTTGGCAAGCGCCAAGCTGGTGGATGTTGGGTTGACGGGAGCGCGAGCGGAAACTATTCGCGCGCTGGCGCGAGCTGTTTGCTCGGGCAAGATCAACTTCGAAGGCGTGATTGATAGCGACGTGTTTCTGGCGCGGCTGTGTGAAATTCCGGGCATCGGCAAATGGACGGCGCAATATGTGGCGATGCGGGCATTGGGCGAACCGGACGCCTTTCCGTCGAGCGATCTCGGATTGTTGCGCGCGCTTTCTCTAGGAAGTGCGCGTGAACTGGAGCAGAGGGCGGAAGCGTGGCGACCTTGGCGCGCGTATGCGGCGATGTATTTGTGGAGAATGTTGAGCCATGCAGGGACGACAAAGAAAATTGTTTCGCGCAAGGCGCAAGGAAAATCTGTGGCGAATGAAGAAGTTTTTTCGCAAGATTCGATGGTTGTGTGAGTTGAGAATTTTTTTGGCCCGATGATCTTCCATCATTTGCGGCCCAGGGGCTAAAGCCCATTTTCATTCGGCGTTTCACGGTACGGCTGAAGCCGTACCCTTCCCAAACCTGATTCAGTGCCCAAAGCCCGATTCGTTGTTGGGCATTGAATAGTACGGGTGAAGCCGTAGCCTTCCCAAAATCCTCTTGGCTCAAGCGCGAGGTCTTCGAGCTTTAACACTACGGCTGAAGGCGTATTCTTCCTGAAGGTTTCATTCTTTCTCGACTATTTATTTGGACTTTGGTTCCTCCTTTGGCTTTGGTTGCCCGGCGGGGGCGAATTTTTTTGACATGGCGGGGAGGAATTGATTGCGAACCATGTCGGAGATTTCGGCGCGGATTTGGTTTGGTTTCAGATCGGACGCGGACTTGCTCAGGTTGGGGAGTGGGAGGTTGTTGGTTGCTTCGGAGGCGATGACAGCGCTTCCGGTGGAAGTGACTGATGCCGGGGGCATCTTGAAGGGATCGGGGTACTGCCTTTCGGCCCAGAGGCGCCATTTGGCTTTTTCTTCCTTCTCGAGGCGGACGGTTTCGAGTTCTTCGATGGCGCGGTCGGCGGCGGTTTCGGCTTCGGTTTTGTCCTGGTCGAAATCGTCATCTTCCCAAATGTGCTCATCGAGAGGAGTGTTGGCGACGTCGCGGGGATCGAGGATGACATCGTTGGTGAGGGGCTTGAAGTTGGTCATGCGGAGATTGGTGCTGGCGGTTTGCAATGCATAAAGAAGGAGGCTGGCGGTTTTGTGCTCGATCTGTTGGGAGACGAGCAGGCGCATGACTTGCATGAGCGCGATCTGGATGGAGTTGGCGTCTTCGAGGACGGGGAGGACGAAGGTGGCGACGCCGCGGCGAGCGCGGTCGGCGCTGAGCTTGATGCGTTCGTCCTGAAAGCGTTTGTGGAAAAAGCAGAAGCGGTTGCGGCGGAGAGCGGGCGATCCGCACTGAGTGCCATTGATTTTGAGATGCTGACAGCGGTCGGGATAATTTGCCATGAAGGCCTCCTCCCCCTCCCCGGGTGATCTAGTGGAATCATCGGGTTAGGGGAAATTTGAGAATTAATCTATGAGCTGCAATGAGTTGCGGGCAAAATCTTGAGGGGGAAGGAGTTAAGAACCGAAGTTTCGATGATTCGAGACTCGTTTTGTAGAAAGGCCTGCCCCTTCGATCTATCGACCGCGACTGAGATGATTGCTGATTCACATGCCGAGTATTGGCGAACTAGATTTCTCGGTCAAGGTTGGATGAACATGGGAAGGCTGTGGAAAACGGCTTGAGACGGCGGGTCTAAGGGGACGAAGAGTGAAATGGGGATATTTCAACAGTTGAGGTTCGAGTCTCTACTTCTTGTCTCGCACTTCGTCCACGACCTGTCTTGTCGCCGTGATCACAGCGTCGGGAGCCTCGCTCATGCCATGATCCGCGTCCACGACCACTTGTCGCCCGCGCGTTGAGAGCCGCGCAAGGCTGGCTTGTAGCTGATGAATCCAGATTTCGTGGTAGTCGGCGGCCTGCTTTTCCAAACCCAGCGGAGCCCAGTATCTTCCCGCCGTCAGCACCACCAACGGGCGATCGTCCAAGTTGCCCGCATTCCGTGCCGCATTGTCGAGTTCGGGGTTTCCGGTGCCGAGCGTGGGCACCAGTCTGCCGCCATCGGTTGCCGCGCAGGTCTGCTCCGCATCCGTTCTCAGCGCCGTCGGTTGGGCATTGAGCGTTGCCAATATCTCGAACTCCGGGCTAGGTTGCGTGGGAGCGGGACCTCCCATTCGGCTCGCTGCAAATCTAAGAATGCCGAAGCGTGCCATAAATGGCAGTGCAGCGCAGATCAATCGCCGCTTGGCCGGAGACATCAGGTTGAACGCCGACAGCATAAATGGCGGTTCTTGTTGGTCGGGGTGGGACGAATCCACGAATACGAGTCCGACAACATCATGAGGATAGCGACTGGTATAAATGCGCGCGTATTCACCTCCGATCGATGCGCCCACCAAGACAAACGGCGGTGGCACGCCTGCTCGGCTCAACATGTCGTGGAGATCGCTGGTAACTGTCGCGCTGGTTCTCGGCGAAGGCGGCGGGTCGCTCCATCCCACGCCTGCGCGATCGTACCAGCACACGCGAGTAACGTTCGCAAGCTTGCTCTGTACCGATGACCATGCATATCCGGGCTCGTTACCGCCCGCTTCGAGAACGACCGTCGGACTGCCCTCGCCTGAACAGTAGAGGTTCAAAGTGTGTCCACCTACGTCGACGGCCTTCCCAATCCGTGGAGGCAGCCGATTGGCCTCCCTTGCTCTTCCAATCTGTTCGTAGGTGAAACCTGTTAGCAAGACCAGCAGCACAAACCCGAACAATGCGGCAGCGGTTCTGGAAAAGGCAAGTCTTAGTCTTGTCATTCCCGCCTCCTCGATGAAAATAGAATCGAACCAATGTCGTGCAGAGGCTCTATCGCCTGAAGTCACGTCTCGTGCTCAGGCTTTAGGCACGCGCACATGTTATCACACGACATGTCGCCATGCGACATATACGCCGCGCAGTTTGCTGTAGTTGTCGCTATCAAATTTATCGCCAATCAGGCTCGGAGTGCCCGCTACATCAGCACCGTGTAATCTCTCGTGGACTCCACGAAAAACACATCCCTAAAGAAACGCACCGTGAGTTTAGGGTAAAATCCCCAATTCTCACACAGTGCGAAGTGAGACAATCGCGCCATGAGAACTCTATGGCTAGTTCCTTTGTTGCTCTTTGCGCTGGTTACTCCTCTTATTCGCGCAGACTGAGAGTCGCTTGAGACATCGGGGAATGCCTTCTTAACTAAGTCCACCAAATCTCCGTTGACGGCAAGCGGGGACAGGTGTACATTTCGTTGATCTCAATGAAACGCAAGTAGACGTAATATAACGAAATAGACACAAGCAATAGAGCGAAAGGCCCCCTAGAAACGCAAATCCGCAAAGGAGCAATCCCGATGAAGACCCCTGCCGTTCGCCTCCTTGTCCGGCTGGTTGTAGGGCTCTGCATTTTTCTGCCGGCCCTATTCGCCTCCGCCACCACTTACTACGTGTCCACCACGGGCAGTAACACCAACGACGGCCTGACCACGAGCAGTGCCTGGCGCAACATTCAATACGCCGCCAATCACGTGGTCGCGGGAGACACTGTCCAGGTGCTGGGCGGAACCTACAACGAAGTAGTGACCATTCCTGCCTCCGGCTCCGCTACCGCCGGCTACATCACCTTCCAGAACTACGCCAGCCAAGCCGCGATTATCGACGGCACCGGACTCACGCCTCCCGCCCAGGGCGGCCTGATCAACATTGCCAACCAGAGCTACGTGATCATTCGCGGACTGGAAATCCGCAACTACAAAACCACTTCCAGAAGCAAGGTTCCGGTGGGGGTCTGGGTCACCGGCGCCGGAAGCAATCTGCAACTGCTTAACAATCACATCCACGACATTGTGACGACTGCATCGGGCTGCAATGCCAACGCGCTGGGCGTCGCTTTCTACGGCACGCAGGCGCCGGCCTCTCTGAACAACATCACCATCAGCGGCAATGAGATCGACCACCTGCAGACAGGCTGCAGCGAGTCCCTCACCGTCGACGGCAACGTCGATACCTTCACCATTACCAACAACCTGATCCACGACAACAACAACATCGGCATCGACGCTATTGGCTTTGAAGGCGTCTCGCCCAATTCCGCGTATGATCAGGCCCGCAACGGGACCATCACCCTCAATACCGTCTACAACATCACTTCGAACGGAAATCCTTCCTATCCCAAAAACTGCTGGTGCGCCAACGGGGTTTACGTCGACGGTGGCGCCAACATCCTGATCGAGCGCAACCTGATCCACAATGTCGACATCGGCATCGAAATGGCCAGCGAGCACTCTGGCAGGAATACCGCCAACGTGACTGCGCGCAACAACCTCGTTTACTTCGGCAACTCCGCGGGAGTTTCTATTGGTGGATACGCCAGCAAGGTCGGCGGCAGCGACCACGTCACCATCGTCAATAACACCTTGTACAAGAACGACGGCAAGAACACGGGCAGCGGCGAATTTCAGATTCAGTACCACGCCACCAACAACGTGTTCAAGAACAACATTGTGTACGCGGGTGCACAAGCTCTCGCCATCCACAACTTCACCACATCGGTGGCCAACCCAGCAGATGTGGACTACAACCTCTACTTCTCCCCCGGCGGAGCTACCGGCACAACATTCGTCTGGAACAACAAGACTTACGGCACGTTCACGGCCTATCAATCCGGTTCGGGGAAGGACGGAAATGGGAAATTTTCCGACCCGCAGTTCCTGAACGGAACCACGCCGGACTTGCATGTCCAGTCGACCTCGCCGGCGGTAAATGCGGGAATCAATCTGGGCTCGGCGGTGGTGGGGACACTCGACTTTGCCGGGAACGCCCGCGTCCAGGGCTCGAACATCGACATCGGAGGCTACGAGCAGTAGATCCGAAAACTGCCGACTCCTGCACGAACGGGAAGGAGCCAAGTTCCACTGGACCGTAAGCCTTGGGAGGCCGGGGTATCCCATGTTTCGCCGCGTTTTGCGAGACCTGGGAACCCTACAACGAGCTGCGACTCCGAAAAACACAAGCGAGGCGCAGTTAACGCTATCAGCGATAGCACTCACAACCCGGTGAATGAGGTCGCGGTAGGGACGACCATTGCTGATCGCCCCCCGCACAGATCCGCACGAGCGCTCATTAGCGCATGCGGCTCTTATCGCGGATGAATAACGGTCAAGCATACTGCTTGTCCGCACACTGGCCACCTGTGTGACACGCGCAGCCCCGCTCGGTGTCGGGAACGTGCCGGATGGACAGTGTTCTCCTTGATCAGCAGCCTTCCCTCCTCACTCTCCGCCGACGCCCTTGCCGTCTTTGTTCGAATGATTCATCGGTACTATGCAGCTGTCCGACTCCTCGCAGACGTGCATGCGAGCCGTGCGGCCTAAGCCTTCGCCCGCCGACCTCCGGCCTGGTTGAGCCGCAGGTGTCTCCGAGGTCTCCCGGTTCTCGAGCTTGAAGTTTCTAGGCGTGCTGTGGGGTCTTCGACTACGCCGGACTGAGCAGGAACTCGCGCTATCGCTCCCACTCATGTTGCCTTCCGCCATTACGAGAGCGTCGGCGTCCAGATTGCATCTTTTCGGAGTTCAATACCCACCCCACCTATTCCCCTGTTTACGCTTCGTCGTGCACCTCGCGATGCCCTACGCAAAACTCGGGGCCGAGTGGATCGCTAGTCCTTTCTCGTGAGGCTTCTTCCTCCCCTGCTTCATGCCGGTTTAGCCCCGTGCTTTCGCAGGGCCCGCCTCAATCCGGTTTGGCTTGGTTCTATTTCCTGTTCCCGCTCATCGAACCGGACAGGCAGATTTCCCGCATCCGGCTCTCGGAAAAGACACACGCCTTCTGAGTTAAGTAAGGAAGCGTGTGACGCCGTCTGCAACTTCTGAACACAACTCGGGGTGGCTAGACTCATCGTCAATCCCCATGTCCTTTGTTGCTTGTTGCGTCCGTCTTTAACAGAGGCCCCTTCCCTCCGCCGGAGTTACCCGGCTTCCTCGGTACTACGGACCTCTCCGCCACCCCACACGGCCCGACCTGTCTCTCACGAGCTGCCGGTTGATCCTTATTAGGATCACCGCTGGGGCTTCCCGTGTTGCGTCTGGTCTCCTATGCGTACATGCCATCGCCATTACCCCGGTAGGTCCGATGGAGCTTGTTCGCTCGTCCCTCTCCATCGTCAGCGGCCTTCCCTGTGAAAAAGTCAGGTCGGCTCCTGCAATTGTTTTTTCGGGGCCTGCTCAGCGTTCACTCGTGTTATGGCCTGCACGCTCGCGGACTCGCCTAGAGCGACCCTTTGCATCGAAAGCTCCGACAGCTTCGTTGCCTCCGCTGCCGTTTCGATTGCTACCGGGTGGAGCGAACCAGTTCCCGGGCGGGAGTTGCACCCGCTGAAGTCCAGCGCCTTTTCACGGCGCACTTTTTCGCCAACCGCCGGGAAAAGTAGCGCCTACCGTTTGAGATCGACTGCATCGTGTTCCGAGCGACCCTCAGCGACTGCTGATATTGATTTCCTCTTCTCTTGGTATCGCATAAGTGCAATGCAAATAGCGCCGACAACCACGAACCACAGAAAAAAGTCGACACCGGACATTACCAACAGGTTGTCCAATAACGTCGGTGGAGACAGCCATTGCGCAATGTACATGCCCGGAGTGGGTGAATGCCCGTACCGGAACACTAAGGTCTCCTCCAGTAACATCAATTGCACGGAGAACACCACGTCAACGGTCACGATCCCGAGCCACTTGATTATCTGCACGGCTTGCATTCTCACCTCTAACGTCACACCCGAAGAAACCCCGCAAATACGTCCGTCTCACAGGAGGGAGAGATATCACAATGAAGATTAGACACCGCTCGGCCTTTGCACTGATAGCTCTCTTCGGTAACGAGTGGGTTGCCAAGCGCGGAAACACACGAATAACTGTCGAAACCAGGCCGTAGCGGTCATTGACCTTCAAAGTGACGAAGCGAATCGTCGCAGTCAGAATGAGTGGGGTTGTGGGAGCCATCGCCAGTACGCATAGATGGCGACGAACACCACGGCTGCGCCTACTCCTTTAAGGAACTGAATAGTGGCAGCGACCGATCCTGAAGCCAAGTCATGCATGATGCCGATTACAAGAACGACCTCCAGTTCAGTGGACGAAACCGGATGGGATGAGAAGGCCGGTCTCCGGCGGGATGCTGTACGCTCCCAAGTTATCGACGCGCTCGAAGCGCAAGAGATAAAGGAGACCGGCAATAAAGAAGGTTAGCACTGCTGCTGTAACGGCGACGAAGAATTTTTCTCAACCGAAGCTGACGATTGGGTTGGACCTGGGCGATCGGTCGAGTTGGTATGGCCTGCTAGACGAAGTGGGCGAAGCGCTGCTGGAGAAGAACGGAAGATACTTCCCTCGGGAATTGTTCAACTGGTCGATTGCACCAGATGTTGGAGTGCCTTGGCCCGAGCCGCTTCGAAATATTTTGTCGCGCTGGTCGCTTGCTTCAGGATTGCGTCCGTGAATTTCTTTTGTCGTTGTGCGGAAGAGAGGACAGAGTTAAACGACTCGTCGGCAACCTGGAAATAGTCGTTCCCCTCGGCACCGGCAAGCATTGCGATACGGCGGGCATTGTACATTTGCAAGACTTGCGGCGGGTAGCCGGCTCCTGTATCGATCGGCTGGAATCGATATCCAACCGGTGCGTAGCCATCTTTGAGAAACTCGCAGCTTGCGGCGACCGTCTGGCCTCCTGCAGGGACCTCCAGCACGATCATATCTGCCGGACGTGTTACCTGCTGGTATGGCTCAACAGTCACCACGATCGCAAAGCTGCGCACGGCGGACTTCGTCTTCAACTCGAACCGGTTCCCTTTGGCTTCCATGACTCCCAATTTGAGCACCTTTCCTGCTGGAGTAATGGCCCACACCACGTAGTCGTCATACTGAGCTCCGAAGCTGCCCGGCGCAGCCAATCCGTTGGCTTGCGCTTCGATCGTGACTTCCATCTCTCCCATTTTCAATTTAGCCTGCCCGCTTGCGTTCGGCGCTAGTTCGGTTCCCTTCAGTGTCGTGGTTACAGACCCACGAGCCGGCGGATTGATAACGCTCACAGTCTTCGCCACAAGTTGCGGCTGAAATTTGGGATTCTGCTCCACGGCCGCGCTCCCAGATTGTTGCGCCTGCAGAACACAAATGCTGGCCCAAAACCAACTCAGCAGGAAAGCACCGGCAATTATGTGTCGGACTGAGTTCTGATTGGTTATTGCGGGAGCCTCGGCGGAATTGGTCGCCATAAGGCTTTCAGGTTCTAGTGCGATCCGGGGTTCAGGCATGGGAGTGATGTCCTGCTACCAAGCGGCAGGCGGCTCAGATTACATCTTATGTGTGAGGGCTATCGCTACTACTGGCAGAAGTGACAGGTCGGACTTGCAGGGGCGCTATCCACTCGGCAGCGCCTGTCCCATTGGCCTGGGCGAAAAGCTTGCCGCCCCCTAGTAGATGTCCTAGGTGACAAGGCAGATCGGAATAACTTTCAATGATTGAGGACCATGCAAATCAACGAAATGTGGGAGATAAATCACGCCAATGCTTCGCAAGGATCTAGCCGACTTTCTTTCTGCCCATAAATTGAACGATCTCGCTCAAAAAGCCAGTCGCGGTGAATACGATATTGGGGGTCTCTGGCCGGAAGCCAAAATTGTTGTGGATTTACACTCCGTGGGCAGGCCAGACTTGGCCGGCAAAGTACGGCGGGGGAACTGGCGGGAAGAGATTAGGGTTGGCGCAAGCTAATCCACTTCGTCTGCTGTCGGATCACCAGAGGCCCTTCTTGCACTTCAGAACCACTCTATGAGCGAATGGGCACATTTCAAAGGAATGTTCAAAACGGTCGGCTTGCGACCATGGTTAGAAACTGATTTCACAACGCGGCGCTTGCTCACCGTTACAACTCGCTCCACATGTCGAGGCGACCCTTGCCGTCGTATGTGACGTTTCCATCTACGTAGTACCAGGATTCAGCGAACTTCGAAACAGAAACCGCCTTCGGTTCTCCCAGTAACTTCCTTACATCATCCTTTGTCATGTGACGTTGCAACTTGCGCCATTGGCTCCGGTCTTTCGTTCCTGCAGTGCTGTTCCCCACCGTTTGTGCGGTTGCAAGTAGCAACGTAATGTCGCCCGCCAATCTTTGCTGCTCAGGGACCGTGAGTTTGTTCAGGCCAGCTTCATCCCATTTCTCGCGCGGAATGAGCTGGTCGAGTCCCGCGACGGATTGCGGGTTTGCGGCTGACGCGCTGACCAAAACGAAATAGGCCGTTGCGCCGACTAAGAATGCGATGACAAAGCTGCGCACAGAGATCTGCATCATGATCTTCTCGCTTCCCGCGCGGGTAGGCTGATACTGTACTTTCCGCGCTGAGCCTTTGCATGCATTAGTGTACTGAGTAATCTCCTTTGCATCTAGCAGGCTGCGGAAAAACTCGATTTGAAGCGGAGGCAGTACCCCGAAACTCTCTTGTTTCCACAGCACAACCTGATAAGAAGAAAGCATGCGTGGAAAAGACGAGCAGCAGTTGGATGTGTTTAGCTACGTAAGCCCAGAGCAGCGAGTGCCCCAGGACCACCCCTTGCGTCCTCTTCGTGTCATGACCGATGAGGCATTAAGAGAACTGCAACCACGGTTCCACAAGCTGTACGCGAAAACCGGGCGGCCATCGATCGCGCCGGAGAAGTTGTTGCGAGCGCTCCTGCTGCAAGCGTTGTACTCGGTGCGCAGCGAGCGGCTGTTGATGGAACAGCTTGACTATCACCTGCTGTTCCGCTGGTTCGTGGGCTTGAACATGGATGATGCCATTTGGGATGTGACCGTGTTCACCAAGAACCGCGAGCGCTTGCTCGATGGGGACATTGCCGAAGCCTTCTTCCAAGCCGTACTCCAGCAGGCGCGCGAGCGGAGTTTGCTCTCGGACGAACACTTCACGGTGGATGGAACGTTGCTGGAAGCGTGGGCGAGTGCGAAGAGTTATCAACGCAAGGATGCGAAGAACGACGTTCCGCCGGACGATCCTGGCAATGCGACGGTGGACTTCCACGGGCAGAAGCGTTCAAACCAGACACATGAATCGAAGACGGACCCGGATGCGAAGATGGCACGCAAAGGCAAGGGCAAGGAAGCCAAGCTGAGTTACAACGGGAATCTGCTGGTGGAGAACCGCCACGGGCTGATCGTCAACACCGAGGTGTTCGAGGCCAACGGAACGGCGGAGCGCGATGCGGCGCTGGTGATGTTGGAACAGATTCCGGGCACGAAACAAATCACGGTGGGCGGCGACAAGGGATATGACACGGCGGATTTCGTGGCCGAGTGCAGAAACTTAAAGGTCACGCCGCACGTGGCCCAGAACCTGGAGCGACCCGGTGGGAGCGCAATCGATGCTCGTACGACGCACTACGCCGGATATGCTATCAGTCAGAAGAAAAGGAAACGCGTTGAAGAATGCTTCGGCTGGCTGAAGACGATCGCGCTGATGCGGAAGGTTCGGCATCGAGGAATCTTCAAGGTGGGATGGGTCTTCACCTTTGCCGCGGCTGCCTATAACTTAGTCCGCATGAGGAATCTGGCGATTCAAGCCACGTAAGCCAAGTTCGCAGTTTGCTCGCAGGACCGAAAATGAATCCGCGGGACACCAGCGGATGCAGCCAAAAACCCTTCCCCAATCACAAAACCACGGAGACCGGAAGAATCTAAGTCGCGGCGTCCCTTTTTCCGCAGCCTGCTAGAGAAGTAATGCTCAGTTTTCGGATTGTCGTAGTGAGTTGCGGTTTGATTCCCGCAACCCACGTTACGAGGTTAGTTGGCTGCGATACCGTTGAAGCCGACGTTTGGTGGGAGACCGTCGACCGTGCCGAGATTGGTCAAGCTGCCATCGGACTGGATACCGAAGATGCTGATCATGCCTACCGCGGCATCGAGGGTGTAGAGGACCTGGCCGTCAGCGGTAATCGCCATGTCGAGATTGGTGGCTCCTGCAGGGTTTGTGCCGACGATGGTTCCGGCCAGCGGGGTTAGGGATCCATTCGCTCCGACGGTAAAACCGGAGACGTTGGAGGTGCCGGCGTTCGAGGCATAGACCCATTTGCCGTTGGGAGTGACCGCGTTCCAGCAGGTTGCGGCGCCAAGGGTTGGAACGCTGGAGCTGATGGTGGTGAGGGTTCCGTTGGAGTTGACGGAGTAGGACGAAATGGCCGAGGCGTTTTGGCCTCCGGCGGGGCCGGTCTCAACGGCCAGAGCGGCACCGTTGGGAGCGAATGCGACCGCGAAGACTCCGGGGCCGGCACTGGGATTGTTCACGCTGGGAGATAGGGTTCCGTTTTCGTGCACTCTGAAAACGTCGATGCTGTTGGTTTCGCGTTCGGTGACGAGCAGGAACTGACCGTTGGGGCTGAAGGCCAAGGATGCGGCTCCCGAGGTGTTGGTGCTGAGGAACCTGAGGGAATGGGGAATGGAATGGAGTTTGCCGTCATTGCTGACCCAGAAACCGACTACGCTGCTGCTGCCGCCGGTGTTGAGAACGTAGACGAGGTGTCCGTGCTGGGCTACCGCGTTCGGTTCACTGCCTTGGGAGAGTTGCTGATCGGCGAGCGACAGGTCGGCGCCATGGACTCGAAACACAGAGAGGTCACCGCTGCCGGCGTTGACGGCAAAGAGCAGAGTGCTGTCCTGGCTGAGAGTGAGGGAGCCTTGAGATTCGAGGGGATCGTTGTTGCCGCCGCTGCCGCGACCGCCGGTGGCGAATTTGTGGGCTTGTTGCAGGGAGCCATCGGCGGCTCGTTGGTAGGAGATTACTTCATTCCGGTCGGCGGCATTGGTCATGACGAAGACGGCATGGCTAGCATGCTCGTCCTCTGCGTTGCTGTGGGTCGGGGATACGACGCTGATGGCGAGCGCGACCATCCAGAGGATGTGAACTGCGTTGCGCATTTTCGAACTCCTGTATTTTTGTCGCGGGCTGAACTGGACAAACACGTAGAACATTTGTCTGGTGGATCAGTTGCGCGCGGGGGATAGGAGTGGTGAGTAGAAAAGAAGTTTCAGACTTTTACAAATGTTCTGCAGATTCGCAATTTCGCTGGGAAAGCGGCGTACTCGGACGTTATGCACATTTTCATTGTGAGTCTTGAGGAATAGTCGATTGGCTGCGGATGTATCGATGACGTGAGCAGAGAATCGCCGACCGGAGGCAATGAGGGGTGATGGAGATTTCTGAACGGATGTCCTGTGATTACGAACTACTCTTGCCCGATGCAGTCTCGCTGGGATAGTTGAAGAAAAGTTGATTGCCGTCGGGATCATTGACGACCAGGAGCCGGTAGCCCCATGAACCGTCCTTGACGGGAACGCCCTTGGCCTCGAATTCCGCGCGGAGGGCGTCCAACGCGGCGACCTGCGCTTCGGGCGTCTGCGGCTCGACGTTCAGCGAGATGAACATCAAGCCCTTGCCAACCTTCTCCGGCCAGGTGTCGGCCAAGATCAGTGCGCAGCTCTGCCGATCGACCTGTGCGACATGCACTTTGCCGCCCTCGTCGTAGCGCCAGGGAGTCGTGAAGCCGAGCCGGTCAACGTAGAAGCGGAGGGAGGCCTCAACGTCGGCCACGTGCAGGACGGGGCGTGCGAACCAGTCTGTCATACGCTAGGGACGTACCTGTATCGCAAGTATCGCACTGGGTTGTATTTCTAACCGCTACGAGCAGAGCATAGAGCTCAATGACAAATTCAGCTGACCGCATGCAACGCAGTCGCAGCCAGAATTCTAAGCGATCCAAACCAGGAGTTACTTGTTAGAGCGAGGCACGACCCTCAAAACAAACTGGCAGAACTGACAGGTTCGCACGAATTGCCAAAGGGTATCCGGCGGCAAGAACGAGGCAGAGGTTCAGTGGCGCGAGCGAGGCGCAGTATAGAGACACAGCCTCAACGTTCGCGAGAGCTCGATTGCGGGGCGGCGGCGTAATAGCCCTTGCGCGCGTACACCTTCAGCCGGTGACCGTCCTTCTCGGCTCTGATATCAATGGGACGATAGCGGCCGTCGCGCTGGAAGGAAGCGGGCTTGTAAGACACAAGGTAACGTCCACGAATCACTTGCTGAAGAGCCTCGAGGCTACCGTTGAGCCTTCGGATTGAGCCGGGAGCGAAGGCGGCGCCGCCGCTAAGTTCCGACATGGTTTTCAGCGCACGGTCTCCGGTGGGATCGGCCGATTCTTTTTGGACTTCTTCTCTCGTGCTTACCGTGTAAACCGAAACCTCGCCACGCTGAGCACTCTCGATCGCTTGTTTGAGCGTAATGCTACTTGAGTTGTCCTCACCGTCGCTAATCACAACCAGAATTCTCGCGACCGGCTCGACTTCGGGACGACTGCCCAGCTTATCCGCGCCAAAAGCGACGGCATCCCACAGGGCGGTACCGCCTCCCGGCGCCAACTGAGCGATGGCCATGGAGGTGAGGGATTGATCGGCGGTGAAATCCCGAACCAATAGAACCGAGTTATTGACTGCTACCACGAAGGCGAGATCGTTCTCATGGGTAACCACGGTTCGCAAGAAATCGGTCGCAGCGGCTTGCTCGAATGAAAACCGGTCGGTGATGGAGTTGCTGGTGTCGATGATGAGTCCGAGGCGCAAGGGGAGCTGCGACTCGTTGCGAAAGCCGCGGATGGTTTCTGGAGGCTTATCGTCGTCCCGAACACCGATCTCCGAAATTTTAAGGTTGGTCACGGATTTGCCGTGATCGGTGGCTGCGAAGAATACAGCGACCTCATCGACCGTCGAGCGAAACGTTGTCGGCGGAAGGTTCGTGGTGCGCGGATTGGGATGCACACTCGAATCTGACGCAAGGGTTGCGTCGGCAAGCGTTGTGCCGCATTTCAGGCATACGGAGTCCGGTTGGGCTTCTGCCTCGGCGATCTGCTTCTTTTCTTTCAGGTCTTGGAGAAGTCGTTGCGCTTGCCGCGAGCCCTGCTCCGCCGTTTCCGCGGCCGAGGTGGTGTAGGAGGCGGTGAGGGCCTCCGATGGCGTGGGATGCAGGTCGCCCTCTGCGCGCCTGACTTGCTCGGCCTTGATCTGCTCCAGCATTTTGCGATAGCGGTCGGAGGAGCCTGATTTTGAATCCTCCTGCAGGCCCGTCTCCACCTCACGCTGCGCGGACGGTAGATCGTCCGTTGCCTCCCACGCCGCGGCGGCAAGATAGTGGACACCTACCGCGCTCGGATGTTTTCTCTGGTGAACCTGCGCGGCGGTTGCGATCACTGCGGGATAGTCGCGGTTCAGATATTCCGCATAGGCCAGGGCGGCGAGGGTTGGCACATCCAATGGCGCGATGGACGATGCTTTTTTCAGGGCCTCTTCTGCCGCTGGATATTGCTTGAGTGCCAGTTCAGCGCACCCGAGGTTGAGATAAAGATGGGGCAGGTGGTCGTCGAGTACCGCTGCCTGGGCAAATTCAGCGCGCGCTTCTTCGTTCTTTCCCAGCCTCAGATAAGCCGCCCCTAGCGCGCTATGCGCCGCGACAAAGCTCGGATAGATGGCGGTCGCTTTGGTCAAATGCTGGATCGCCTCTTGCCAATCTTTCCGCACGAGGAGTTCATGACCCTTCTCGTATTCGTGGCGGGCCTTGCCGGGAGCCTTGAGATCGAGCTTGGAGACGGTGCTGTTGGGAGTTCCGAAAGAAGTCAAGTTGTTGCCGGGACTATCCATGGTGAACACTTTCAAGTTCTCCATCCCGGCCTGGACCGCATCAATGGGGCCCGAGTTAGTGGTGGCGTTGTTGGGAGGTGTGGGGAAGCGCCCCTGAGCCGCCGCACTTGCGCTCAGCAAACAGAGAAGTAAGGCGCGCCAACGCTGCGACATTCGAACCACCTCAAGGCAGGAACAATACAGGGGAGAACACCGTGCAAACTGCGACTTGCCGAGTGTAACCCGGTGGCTGCGGGTGAGCAAGAGCTGCAATGAACGGGATAGCGCTTCCGGCTGATCGTTAGGAAGAAATTCGCTCAGCGGTCAAAGCGAGACAACTGCGTCGAAGGTGACTACCTCGACGCTAGCATCCACGAGAGGCAGGCGCATTGCATTGCCTTTTCGGAATTCGGCGTGGGACATGCGCGACTTCGGCGGCCCCAGATTCACTATTTGTACAGCAGGTAAACGTGAGAAGGACCGGCATGATTTTCGTCGTCCATATCCACCATGCGATCTCGTGTCTGGTCATGTTTCGGCACTCCGATGGCGATAATCTGCCCGCGGTCGTTGATCGACTGAGCCGCTGTAAGTACAAGATCGGAGCTCGTGGGAATGAGCTTGTTCAAGTCCTGAATGCCGTCAGCCGAGGTCCAGATAAAGGCTCGCCAGCCGAGCAAGGTATCAGAGCTTCCCACGATCAGGCCCAGGTTGTTCATGTCCTGAGCTTCGGCGAATTTCCCCGTAGGCAGGGTGCCCAGGTTCTGCATGCCGCCGGTTCTTGTCCACAGGAAAGCGCGAGCGTTCGCACCATTACGCGAGCTGCCGACAACCTGGCCGCTCTGGGTAACGTGAGTGGCACGGCTGGAGCTATCACCGGGCAGCAATCCCAAATCGATCATCCCGCCGCCCCGCGTCCAGAGGAAGGCGTGTTCTCCGCTGCTGCTGCTGGATACACCGGCTACCGTGCCAGAATCATTGATCGAGTAAGCCTGACTTGACCGTCCGCCAGCAAGACTTCCAAGGCTATGCGGCGTGCCTGCGATCCAAACCACCGCATGCATCCCACGGCGTCCGCTGGAGTACCCAGCCACGTCTCCGGAGGAATTGATGGCGAATGCGGAACTGCCGTTGTCCCCGGGAAGAGTACCAAGATCTTTCATCCCGGTAATGGAGCGCCAAAGGAATGCGTGCGCGCTAGTGGCCGTGTTCGACACCCCGACAACATCTCCAGCGGCGTTCAAATTCATAGCGCGGCTGTGCTCGCCGCCGGGTAGAGTCCCTAGCTTCTTTATGCCGCCCGCCTGCGACCACAAAAAAG
Source organism: uncultured Acidobacteriaceae bacterium (assembly GCA_963722365.1). Lineage (GTDB taxonomy): Bacteria > Acidobacteriota > Terriglobia > Terriglobales > Acidobacteriaceae > Sulfotelmatobacter. The sequence goes on along the minus strand of CAVRLM010000004.1, from coordinate 708,494 downwards.
CGAAAGTCTCAGTTCCATGGGTGATTCCCGAATTGCCCACAACTTGCCCAGCCAGATTGATGGCGTTCGCCGAAGAACTGCCGCCCTTCAACGACCCGAGATCGATCACTCGATAGGATCCTGAACTCTGGCTAGCGAGCGGGGTGGCCAGCGCAATACACAAAAGCGAAAGGCAAGAAAGCCGCATTAAGGATCTACCTTGAAATGTCATGGTCCAGTCTCGTTTATGTTCCGTTTCCGCTCGTGGTGATCACGTGCGGCCCGTTAATAGAATTGTCATTTATCGTTACGGAACCGGTACGCATGCCTTTCGCGGTGGGAGTGAACGTCACGTTGATCGTACAGGTCGATCCCACGGACAATGAGGATCCACAATTGTTTGTCTGTGCGTAGTCCCCCGCGCTCGTAATGCTGCTGATCGCAATGGCGGCTCCGCCACGATTATTCAGGGTCACGATTTTTGGCGCGCTCGTAGTGCCCACAGCCTGATTTCCGAAGGTGATCTGCGAGCCGCTGAGGGTCAGCGGGGCAAGCGCGGTCCCGGTGAGCGCGACTGACTGCGAACTGCCATAGGCATTATGCGTCACGGTGACGTTGCCGTTGAGCGTTCCCAGAGCAGTCGGCACAAATGACACAGTGATCAGGCAGCTTGCGCCAGAGGCCAGATTGGATCCGCAATTGTTGCTCTGCGTGAAGTTCGCACTGGCCACAATCGAGCTCAGGTTCACGGTAGTCGCACCGCGATTGGTGAGTGTGAGATTTTGCGTCGCACTGCCGGTGGTAACTACAGTGTTGGGAAAGTGCAGTGATCCGGGACTCAGAATCACTGGCGCAAGCCCAGTTCCCCCGAGCGTTACGATCTGTGGACTGTTGTTGGCACTGTCTGTAATGGTGAGAGTCCCCGGATTGGCTCCGACTGCCGTCGGCGCAAAGGTTACAGTAAATGTGCAACCTGCAGTGGCTGCCACCGTCGTGCCACAGTTGTTGCTCTGTGTATAACCAGCAGTAGTCGCGACGTTGCTGATCGTCAATGGCCCAGCCTGATTATTTGTGAGCTTCGTGGTGTTCTTCATGGTCGCACCGACGTAGACCGCACCGAACGCTAAATCGGCCGGGTACAACGAAACCGCAGCCACCGCCGTACCAACGAGGCTGGAACTCTGAGGACTGTTGCTCGCGTCATCGGTGATCGTCACCGTTCCCGTAAGGTTGCCGGCGACCCCGGGGGCAAAGCTAACGTTGATTGTGCAACTTGCACCAGCCGCCACTCGGGTTCCGCAATTATTGGTTTGGGTGAAATTGGCGGTAATCGTAATACTCGAGATCACGACGTCGCTTGAGCCGGCGCTCAGCGTGACCGCTTGCGGAGAACTGGAAGTGCCCACGACTTGCTGCGCAAACGTCAAACTTGCAGGAGAAAGCGAAGCCGGCGCATTCGACAAGGTCGTGGCGCTGATGGAGTTGGAGTACGCCGAGTTATTGTCAATGTTGTAGGCACGCGCGCGGTACGTGTATTGGGTTTGTGCGGTCAGCCCAGTGTCCGAATATGTGGAAGCGTTTCCGGAAACGACAGCGATCTGGGTGAAGTTTATTCCGTCGAGTGCACGCTCAATTTTGGTGCCGTTCTGAGATCCGCCATTTGTCCAAGCCAAATTAATCTGATCGTCGGAGACGGGGCTGGCGCTGAGGTTGCTTGGAGCCGCAGGAGGCGGCTCAAGCGATGAGTCCAATCGCACGATTGAGGCTACGGATGGAACTTTGTTTCCGTTGACCAAGAAGAGCATGTAGTGTCCGGGAGGGGCAAGATTCCCGCCGCTTGGAGCCGTGACGCTGATACCGCCCGTAACCTGCGTAAATGCTGGAAAATTGATGAGTTGGTTTTGATTGAAACCGTGGGTCGCCGACCCCAGGCGCACCAGAGTAACTTGAGCTATGCTCGCGGCATCGGGCGTGGTCACCGTAAATTTCTGTCCGTAAATAATACCCATCGGCGCCGACGTGATGGTTGGGCGTGCCCCCTGAAAAAGATATGGCGGCGAGAATATTTCCGCCGAACTGATCCCGCCTCCCTCTTGCGCGGTGGTACTGCCGCCTCCGGAGAAAACTCGCCCGTCCGGGAGCAAAACCGCGGTCGAGTGATAGCCACGATAACCACTCAGGCTGGCCCACTGGGTCCACAAGCCGGTTGCCGGATCCCAAACCTCGGCGGGAAGCACGGGCGTGCTCGCATTGTTGAACCCCGCGCCGCTACTGCCACCCGTGACCAACACACGACCGTCCGGTAGTAGCGTCGCATTCAGTTGCCGGCGCGCATAGGCCATGCTGCCGGTGAACTTCCAGGCTGGAGAGGGCGCGCCCAGGTCGATGATCTCCGCAGTTGCCACTGGAGGATTTCCGCCCCCGACGACCAATATTTTTCCGGGCGCGTACATCACGGCCGAGCCGTAGTCGCGTGCGCCCCCGACTCGCATTCCTACCGCAGTCCAAGCGCCCGTGCCGGTTGTGTCCAAATAACGTGTTGTCGTGGTCGGGCCAACGTTCACGACTTTACCGTTTGGGGCCTGAAACATCATGGGATACAGAGGCAGTTGCAGTTGGGCGGTACTTAGCGATCGCCAAGTGGACGTCGATAATTGGTATATCTCGGGGGTACTGGCATTCCCCGTCGTGGGATCGATCTCGCCCGATGTCACCAGCATGTCGCCCGTAGAGAGGGCAGTGTTGGTGGGGTACCAGCGCGGAAAACTCATATCCGGCTGGGAGGCCCATGTGCCTAAAGTTGAATCGAATGCCGTGCTGCTCGTTAGTCCGTAGTTGATCGAAAGATTGCCACCCGTAACCAGCAGCCGCCCATCGGAAAGGAATGCGTGTCCGGCGCAGAACAGGTTGTAGCCCGCAAAGGGAGTGCTGGTGAACGATTGAGTAGCTGGATCCCAGATTTGAGCGTTGTCGCCGAAATTGTATCCCGGCCAGAAAATCACTTTGCCGGTTGGCAGAAGATGTAAGTGAACCGGAGCCCACGGCGTGCTAAACACCGGCGAGAATTGACCCACCACCGACAAATCCTGGGCCCAGAGCGAAGTGGCGAAGCCGCACAGCAAAAGCGCGAACCAAATCGTCAGCGCACGGATGAGGGATGATACGTGATCAAGCATTGTGGGCATACAGATTTACGAGAACCAAACGGATTCTTTTGCTCGCATTACTTGCTAATCCGCCCTTTGGGGGAACGAAAAACCTCCGGGACTGAGCTCAAACTCACCTCAGCGCCGGGTGTCTTCGCAAATCTGGACGATTAGCTGATCAAATGGGGAGGTCGAAACGTTACACGCAGTAAACAGTCTAGCATATCGGTCTGCACGAAATCCACTTCGAAATCAAATAAGCCACATCAATCCTGACTCGGATTGGGACACTGCTTTAGATGGCAATTCCTGCCGAACGATAGATCTGCGCGATGTAGCGCATGTCGCGCAGGCCTTCTTCCCCCGGCGACTGCGGCTCCAGCCCGTTTTGAACGCAGTGTGAGAAATGTTCGGCTTCGGCCTGGAAATGCGAGGGATCACGGGCCGGGTTGGGCTCGTCGAGTTTCCCGGCCGCACAGTCCGCGCGCAAGCGCAGTCCTTCGTAGACGAAGGCGGAATCGACTTCGAGCCAGCCTTTCGATCCATGGACTCGATAGAAGCCTTCCATATTGGCGCCGTAAGTAGTGTTGCAACTGGCGACGATGCCGGATGGAAACTTCATGGTCCAGGAGACATTCTCTTCGACTTCATTGAAGCGGCCGTCGTGATCGATGACCGATGCATTGGCCATGATGTGCTCCGGCTCTTCGCCCGTGAGGTAGCGGCATGCGTTGAGCGAGTAAATTCCGACATCGAAGAGTGGCCCACCGCCGGCGAGTTTCTTATTGAGGCGCCATTCGCCCGGGGAGATGTTGAAGCCGAAGGTGCTCTCGATGGCTTGGACCTGTCCCAGTGCACCCTGTCGGATAAGCTGGACCGCTCTCAGGTTGGTGGGCTCGTAGTGGCAGCGATAGGCGATCATCAGCTTGACGCGGGCTGCCTTGCAGGCCGCGATCATCGCTTCCGCGTCGGCCGCGTTGGTTGACATTGGCTTCTCGCACAGCACGTGTTTGCCGGCTTTGGCCGCGCGGATCGTGTACTCGGCATGCATCGAGTTGGGCAGTGCCACATAGACCGCATCGATGGCCGGGTTGTGCGCAATCTCATCGAAGTTTTCGTAGTTGTAGATGGAGTTGGACGGAACGCCATACTCGGAGGCTATGCGGTCCGCCTTGTCGCGGTGGCCGCTTACGAGCCCGGTGATCTGGGAAGTGGTGGTGTTGCGTACGGCGGGCATGAAGTGTCCTGCGATGCGGCCGAGGCCGATGACGCAGTAGCCGGTCTTCCGAGGGGCGGAAGTTTGGGCAGCTAAATTCGGAGCAAACCGGGATGCCAGGGCGAGGGCGCTCAGCTTGGCGAAATCTCTGCGCGAAAGATTCATGTGGACGATTCCCGCTTTCGAAGTTTGCGGCCATTCTATAAGACCGGCTTGAGAGCCATCGGCAAAAAGAGTGGGGCATTCTGGGTCCGTTTGGAAAAGCAAGTTGATCATCGCCGCGGAGGTCTCAGGGTTGAAATCTCAAGGGCCGAATACGGCACTAGCGCCGTGAGTCCGGGGGCACCAAGTTGTTCGCACGATAGTAGACCACGAGCTGGCCGTAGTGCTCGCCGCTGTGCTCGATGGTGAACGTCCAGATGGAGGAGTTGTGGGTCATCCGGTTGCCAAAGAACTTTGACGTGTTGTCGAGCCCGGCGTCGCCCTGTTGTTGAATCACTTGCGCTCCATCGGCGACGGCCTCTTGCACGAACTTCACGATGTCGGCCTTGGTCTTGAAGGCATCGCGCGAAGGATTGTCGCCCTCGCCGAAGTCAGGCCCGATATTCGATGCGGAAATCATGCGGATCACGACGAAATCGAGTGCGGCGGCATGGAGAAGATTCAGGGCAAAGGTGCGCTGGTCCTTCTGCAGCTTGAAGTCGTATTTGTCTTCCGGAAAATCCTTCGCCATGGCGACGAGTTTGTTCCCAATATCGTTCCACCGGTCCAACATCTCATCCGATCGAGAGCGCGCCGGACTGGGAGCTTTGTTCTGCGTTTGAGCCTGACTGTGAAGACTGGTACCAAAGGCAGCCAGCAGGGTGACCGCAACTAGCGCAAGCGAAGATCGTTTCATTTTCATTATGGATTACTCCTAGGGTTGATTCGCTTCGAGAAGTCCGTCGGGGGTTAGACGTGGCGGTACTGCCAAGGTTTGAGTAAATTTTCGAACGAAGAACGAAAAACCTGAATATGGATTACGTCAACAGTGCCGCAATGGGGTTCCGCGATTGCTCCGACTCCGCTGGTCACCGGCTTGGTGATTGGGCGCACTGACAAGATATTTCGATGGACTAGCTTTAACGTGTTCGGGAAACGTGTCTTCCGGTTCCTCTGACCTGCCGGGAAGCACATCCGTACAAGGAGATCTAACGTCATGAAGATGAGACTTTCGGTTGCAGTAGTGGCTATGCTGGCGCTTGCTCTGCCGGCGTTCGGTGCCGGCAACAAGACCTACAAGACTACCTATGCCGTTCCTTGCGGCGAGCTTTGGGGCGCGGTGAAAGTCGCCCTCGGCAATCCGGACAACTACAAAGACGTGCAGAGTGACGAGGACAAAATGACTGCGGATTACAATGTGAAACACTCCATTCATTGGTCCGTTATTGGCGCGGTTAACCAAGGCAAGAATCACGTGTCCGTTGGCGCCCGTTGGCACCACGTGCGAGATGAGCGTTGTGTCGATGTACAGCGGACTTTCGCATAACGACCAGGGCGACTTCAAGAAACGCGTGGAGGAAGCACTGGCCAAGCCGCAAGCGGCGAAGCCCACCGAACCCACGAAACCGGAGATACCAGCGAAGTGATGGCTGCTTGGTCGTGAGAATGCTGAGCCGGGAATGCTAGTCTTGGGCGTATGCTCCGATCCACACGGTTGCCATTCGCCACAGTCCTTCTCTGGTTACTCGTCGCCGTAACCGGTAGATCTCTATCGCAAAACGCAAGCGACCTTAAACCTTCGCCCCAACAAGTGGAATGGCAAGATCTGGAGATGGGCGCCATCATCCACTTTGGCCCAAACACCTTTCTAGATCGCGAATGGGGAGACGGCACGGCAGATCCGAAGGTTTTCAATCCAACCCAATTTGATCCCGAGCAATGGATGCGGGCTCTACGAGGGGCGGGAATCAATTACGTAATTTTTGTCGCCAAGCATCACGATGGATTCTGTCTGTGGCCAACCTCGCAGACCGATTACAGCGTGAAGAGCAGCCCGTGGAAAAATGGCGAAGGCGATATCGTGAGAGAGGTCGAAGAGGCGGCGCGGAAATACGGATTGAAATTTGGGATTTATTTGTCTCCCTGGGATCGACACGAGCCTCGCTATGCGAACCCTGCGGAGTACGACAGATATTATGCAGCCGAGCTTGACGAGTTGGCGCAAGGCTACGGGCAACTCGAAGAATTCTGGCTCGACGGTGCGGGCAGTGCCGGCCATGTTTACAACTTTTCCCGCATCATCGAGGAGTTGCGCACCTACCAGCCCAACACGCTGGTTTTTGCCGACGTCGGACTCTTCGAGTACGGGGACATCCGCTGGGTCGGCAATGAAGATGGAGTGATCCCTTACGAGAACTGGAACGTGATCGACCGTCACGCCTATCTTCGATGGCGTCCGGTAGAGTCAGACACGCCGCTGCGCAAGAAGCACTGGTTCTGGCATCCCAACGACGAATCCAGCGTAAAGAGATTGCCAGAACTGCTGACGACATACGAAGAGACCGTGGGTCGCGGGGGGCAACTGGTCCTGGGAATCGCGCCCGACCGGCGGGGTCAGCTGCCCGATTCTGATGTGCAGCGGCTGAGAGAATTTGGAGACGCACTTCGCCAGCGATACGGGAACAACCTTGCGGGAAAGCATATTCAAGGAACACCGGAAGAGGAACTCGCGCTCGACAATAATCCCGATACATTCTGGTCAGCGCCAGCGGGATCGCATCATGCTGTACTCGAAGTGAAATTCGAAAAGCCGATTTCTTTCGACCGGGCAGTGACCATGGAATGGCTGAACACTGGTCAGGTCATCGAGCGTTACAGCATCGAGGTCTTCCGGCAGGGAAAATGGGTTGCTGTCAGCCAAGGCCAGGCGGTCGGTCATAAGAAGATTGATGGTTTCGCGTCAGTAACTGCCTCCAGGGTGCGCCTGAATATTCTTTCGTCGTCTGCGGAAGCGCACATCCGGGAATTTCAGCTCTTCAGTTCGAAGAATGACAGTCGTTGAGCGCGGGTAGAGCAGCACCCGAATCGCTTGGTCCTGGCATAGGAAGACCCTTGGAATCTCCTCGCCGACTCTTCGTTGTACAATTTGCAGCTGTATTGCCCCGGAAGACGTGCCTCGAGACAGCACGCGAGCCTATGCCTGGCATCCACATGCACGCAACCACTCTCGCCATATTCTTCGCGATGTCCGGCACGGTGCTTTCGATGTGCGGCGCCGGCATACTGCTTTTCCTGGTTGCGCTGTGGTCCGCGAAGACCGATATCGCCCATGCTCGCGGTCTGGACAAGATCGTAGCCTTAAGTAATTTGTGTTTTGCCGTCCCCTTGGCGGTCTTCGGCGCCCTGCATCTCGCGGGCGTCGAATTAGTCGCGCCCTTAGTGCCTCGGTTTATGCCGTGGCGATTGTTTTGGGCATACTTCGTCGGCTTTGCCCTGCTGGCGGCGTCCTTGAGCATGGCTACCAAGATTCAGGTGCGGTGGTCCGGCCTGCTATTCGGGATCATGATGTTTCTTTTTGTGGCCACGATGGACATACGAGGACCTCTCGCCCACCCCAGAGACCGGTTTGCATGGACGTTTGTCTTGCGCGAAATGACGTTTGGGGCCGGGGGCTGGATTCTGGCGGGAAAGGCATGGCGAGAGCAAGGCCGCGGGCGAGGCGCAAGCAAGCTCATTACGCTAGGCCGCGTGGTCATTGCGATCGCGGCCATATTTTATGGCGTTGAACATTTTCTGCACCCGGAGGGCGCGCTCGGAGTACCACTGGAAAAAGTGACGCCGGCGTGGATTCCCGGGCGCCTGCTCATTGGCTACCTGACGGGCGTAATTCTCGTGGTTGCCGGGGCGGCGATCCTGCTGGCGAGGCATGCGCGGACGGCGGCAACTTATCTCGGCACCTGGATCGTGTTGCTGGTCATATTCATCTATGGCCCGATGCTGATCGCTTCGCTGTTAGACCCGAGCAATGCTGTCAAGATCGAGGGGATCAACTATTTTGCCGACACGCTATTGTTTGCCGCAGCCATTCTCACACTCGCCAGTGCGACACCTGCCTCCCCGAGCTAACCCGCGATGCTGAATCCGCCTACTGCCGAGGTGCCGATGCCTTCTCGACGCGTACAACGGTACATTTCACCTGTTTTCCCGCCGTGGTTTTCAACTGACCCTTATCACCGTCGACCTCGTACTTCACATCGCTACCCACCACGAAGTCAGTCGCTTTCACCGACGTTTTCGGACTGGTCCGGCAGGTGTAATTGTTGCCCGAAGCCTCGAAAATAAAATCGTACTGCTGCTTCTTTTTGTTCTGATCGTCGGTAGTACCTGCGGGCTGAAGATCCTTAAGAGTTGTCGTTCCGGCATCCTTCTGGGCCGCACTCAAGGTGAGAGAGGACGCCATCGTCAAAAGCAGCACTGCTATCCATCTGCGCATAGCACATCCTTCCAGAATCTGACGCGCGCTAATTATATCGGCGGAGCCATTGCGGAGCATCCGGCGGCTTTCGCAACTTCTTTTGCCATCGTTCTCGCGCCGTGAGGACATCCTCCTGCAGTTTATTCATATGGCAATGCGCGGCTTTTTGCTACTAGGGGAATCCCTAGAGCGTGAGTACATCCGCTCACACCTTAAAGCCAGAAACTCAACCGTAGCAACGACGCTCTGGCACAAGTTTGCGCCTTCCTTTCGCCTGCCTAGCGAAAAAAAGCCGCAAAGCCTCATCGACGTTGACTGGGTTGGACCTTTTCTTCACCCTACTGGCACGGCGGTCCTGCGTCGCTCAGGAAGGTTCCATTGTCCGAATCCCACCCGTGGATGCCGAGCGACGGATTTCCGAAGAACCACGAGAAGAACGCCAATTCCTGCAAGTGGTAGGTGAATCCATTCTTGCCCACAATGCGGGGCGCCTCTGATCCGGTGAGCGGGTCGCCAACTTCGAGGTTGCCCTGGCATCCCCCAACCTGCCCAGTATGTCCCCACGCCGGAGTGTTATTGATAACGTAGGGATCGTTCATCCATTCAGCGACTTCATGCGACACGATCGCGGTGTCATTGGCGGAAGGGACGAAGAAACCGCTGACATCGAAATCAAAGGGGGAGTAAGTCTGGAAGGTAAGGGGACCGGCGGGATTAATGGAGTGGTAGCCTCCCGCGCAGCAGTTGTTGAGATTGGTTGGATCGCCGAAGGACATTCCGGTGTTGTAAATCATGAAGGTGGGGAAAGTGCCCGGATTAATCCCCTTGATCTGCGTCAACTCGCTCACCACAACTGCGTCCAGAAAATTGATATCGACCAATCCCTCCGGGCTGCACAGAGTGAAAGCGGGAGCAAACACGTCCGTCGCCAGCGATAATCCACTCGCTACCGGGACGTCGACCACGAGCGTAGGAAGAACCTGCGCATTGAGGTGAACGTGATAGTTCTTCTTGTCAATTAGAGTCCAGAAATTTGCTCGTTGGAAGGCATCCGTATATTGAGCGGTGCCGACATCGGTGCCGCCGAAATTGAAATCGGCGCTCTTGAGGATGGGCGATTGCGCGAACAGTGTCAGAGGCACGTTATTGGAACCTGCAAAGCATCCAGTGTCGGCCACGGTTGGGTTGGAGGAGGCGTCGCCGCCGGTCGTCGTGATCACGCCAGTGTTGAGGTCCACGGAAGTGCCGATCTGATGAAAATTCAGAACAACCGGAACAACCTGCATGGGAACGTTGGTACTTGCTCCGGAACCGCGTTGGCCTGGATTGCTGCCGACAATGACTCCCTGGTAAAGAAATCCGTCCCGCGAAGAAACGGTCTGGTAATTCCACACTGGCAATTGCTGGATGCCTGGCGTTGCGGCATTACGGGTGACGAGCGCTCTTCTGGCTTCGGTTGAAAGGTTGCCGTGGACGATGCGTGGAGGGGTCTTGACCTGGAATCGGTGCGGGGTTGTTTCCGGGAACTGTGCGGAACCGGATTGTGCAAAGGCAGAGGTGCCGGAAAGGCACACGAAGGCCGCGGAGGCCGCGACCAAGGCAAGGATATTTTGTCGCATGGAAACTCCTACATCGGAAGAGAATTCGAAACGAACATTGAGGAGCCGCTTACTTCAGGGAACAGTGTCAGCTGCAGCAGGGGGACCAGCGATCGAGCTGACCTCTGTTGTGTGAGAGTCTTTATCCCACCTTTCCCGATTGCTTGTCAACTCGATCGGGCATGTCCTATTTCGCCTGTTACCTGCGAAAGCGTTAGCAAAACAAATCGCCCGCGAAGTCCGCTCTGCCGTGACGGTGTGAATGTGTTCTCAATGGGAGATAGAAAGTGGCGCAGTCTGACAACTTTGTGGGGTTATTAGAGAGCTGCGCCACCCAAGGAGGGGAAATCGTGGGTTGAGCAATTTCCCCGTGTTGAACGCTATCTTTGAAGTAAACACGAGGATCGGACCCATGGGAACTGTCACAATTAACAGTCGCCTCTATCCTTACTTAGCCGGAATCTCCCTCCTGACCCGACAAGGGTTTCCGACGGCAACCCGGTTTGCAGGAACATCCCGCACCACGATGCTGCCCGCTCCGATCACGCTGTTGTCTCCGATGGTCACGCCCGGACAAATGACGCAGCTTCCTCCAAGCCATACATTGTTCCCGATCGTTGCCGGCTTTGCCATTTCGAGCCCGCTACGTCGCACTTCCGCATCAATCGGGTGAAACGCGGTGTAGATGTGAACGCCCGGCCCAATCTGCGCATCATCGCCGATAGAAATGAAGTTACAGTCAAGGAACACGCACCCATAATTGATGAACCCGTTCCGTCCAATCCGGATGTGCGTGCCGTAATCGCACATGAAGGGGGACTTGATCTGAGTGCTAGCGCCGATCTGCCCGAGCAGTTTCCGCAAGGCAGCGAAGCGTTGATCGCCATCTTCGTTTGCAATAGCGTTCAACTGCCGCAAGTGACGCTGAGCGTCGGCCATGGCGCGTTGAAGCTCATGGTCCGTCGAGCGGTAAAGCTCGCCCGCCAGCATCTTTTCTTTTTCGCTACGAGCCATGGTTGGTCGTCATCAGACTATACGCTGGGTTGTGCGGGTTCCAGCACTGTCTTTGCCACAGCGGAGGTGCCGCAGTAGTTGGTGTCACCGCCGCCTCCAGGAATCTTGACAGGGAGGATTTTGGGGAGCAAAATTCTTCTCAAGTCAGGGAATTTCTTGTTATTCTTACCTTCCTTTTGGGCGCTTCGTCGAGAGAGTCGGCATGGCGGCAACGATTGGACATAGTGCACGCCCTTGTTTCGGCTCGTGTGTGAACCAAGTTTCTGGCCCTCGGGAACTAATCAGCGCCGATCCGAGAGGTCGCTGCCAATGCCACGAATCTTTAAGATGATTGAACAGCAAGTACGACTGTTTCCCTTCTCTGAAACCGGTGGAGGAATACTCAGAACGGCCAGGCATGCGTTGCTTTTACCATACCGGATCGTCAAGAGATATCGTCGAAGTTTGGCCGTCTGCAAAATCGTGGAGGGTGACGGATTTGATCTGGAACACAACATCGAAACGAGCGTAAGAATTCACGAGACCGATCTTGATATCGCAGATCCAAACTGGATTCATGCTTCAGCCTATTTCCCTACGCCGAGCCGATTCCTGAAGGAGGCCCTCGCAGGGCTGGACATTCGATTCGAGGATTTCACGTTTGTCGATCTCGGGTCGGGGAAGGGCAAAGTCTTGTTCATGGCGTCCGAATTTCCTTTTTGTAGAATCATTGGAGTGGAGGTTTCCCCGGGACTCCATGCAGCGGCCCGCCGAAATATAGCTTCTTACAAGGGCGTGCAAAGGTGCAATGATATCCATCCAGTCTGCATGGATTTCACCAAATTCGTGTTTCCCGAAGCGCCTCTATTTATTTTCCTCTACAACCCAGCCTCGCCCTACCTCATAAACGTCGTAGCCCGAAACCTTATGCGCTCACTAAACAAGCGTCCGCGCGAAGTGTGGATACTGTATGTGACTCCTCACAAGGAAGTGTTTGCTGAAGCCCTGAACAGAGTGAGAGAAGGTGAATGCTTAGGACACCCCTATTGCCTCTATGCCATCGGGGTGCAACCGGGGGCACTTCAAAATAACCCGCTGAAACGGGCCTCCTGAATCCGTGGACTACCTCGGATCAGTGCTTGTGTAGAGCTATCGAGAACTGCAATTCGGCGCATTGACGTCTGAACACTGATCTGAAGGCTACCCTCCTCTGGCAGCTGTCGCTTTTGACAGTTTCGCCACTCCCCAAAAGCCTCGAGACTGAAACTGCTCGGCCCTGCTGGAAGTCGCAGCCACCATCGGGCAGAGCGATTGATCCCTCATTCGCGTGAGTCATTGCTTGTCCGCACTTTCTGTTCCGATTGCCCAGGAGGCCGTCTCAATGTCCGAAGCTGGAGGTTCCAATATTGAAATCGCTCAGCACCTCAGCGAGCACGGCCATCCATCGCAATCGTTGGGGCACCAGATACTGGAGATCGCCGAAGCGGCGGTGCTTGCCGTTGTCGCCATCACTACTGCCTGGAGCGGCTATCAGGCGGCACTTTGGACCGGACATCAGGCGGAACTCTACGGCCAGGCGAGTAAGCTGCGAGTTCAGGCCGAGGGAGCTGCCAACTTCGCTAATCAGGAGCGTCTTTACAACGCCTCAACCGTGGTTGAATGGCTGAACGCCAAGGCCCACGGCGACAAGAAACTCGCTGACCTTTTTGAACGTCGTTTCCTTCCCGAGTTCCGTCCCGCCTTTGAAGCGTGGACCAAGACGGACCCGCTCAACAACCCCAATGCTCCCCCGGGTCCTCAGATGATGGCGGAATATAAGAGCTCCAAGGCGGAAGAGGCGGCCAAGTTGAACGACCAGGCGACAGAGGCATTCGAGCAAGGCACTCTCGACCGGCAACGCTCCGACGAATATGTGCGAGTAACCGTGACGCTGGCGACCGTGCTACTGCTGATCGCGATCAGCCAGCGCTTCACGACTCGTGCGGTGCGCGTCGGCTTGCTCCTGCTCGCGACGTCTCTGTTGTGTTTTCCGGTCTACCGCATCTTTACCCTACCGCGCGCCTAGACTGGCCCGCAGTCCGCTCACGCCGAACTCCAGCGACGGCGCGAGGGCAACACGCTGAGAACTCAGGCAACGCCTGGTTAGAACAATCGCTCCTGTTTTCATCTTAAGATGCGGCAGTTTCTAAGCCCGCAGCGCTACTTCTCTGCGGCACGTAGGAGTCTGGCTCAGCCGCGAGAACGGCGAGAAAAAACAAAATCGTCGATCGTTCCCGAGTCAAGATCCCGAATGATAAGAGGTCATTGCCGCCGCAGGTGAACTGCAATGATTTCCTCATTGCCATGGACCATGTATTTGTCCATCACACCGTAGCCGTGACTTTCCAGATTTTGAAGTTCTGACCCCACGGTATCCGGACGGTATACGAGATAGAAATCCCGATCTTCAATCTGCTCGACCTCCCGCTTGTCTATGAGGTTTGTGGATACTCCGTAATACTGTAGCGGCGTCTGTTCGTGGCGTTCATATGTGTACACCAAGCTCTTCGTGGCTGCGAGGTAATGCGCCAGCTTATCCCAAGGTACCTTCCTGTCGGGCAGCAGAGTGAACCACACCCCGGATAGAACCGCCCATGCTAACAATAAAGAGCCGATAACCCTTCTCGGACGCGCCGACATTCCGGCAATGCCCATAGCGACCAGCAGCAGGCAGGGCACAACGGCGGTGATGAGATACCGCGCACCGAAGACCGATTGCTGCATCAGGTAACTTGCCGCGATTGAGACAGCCGGCGGAAAAAAGCCGAACAACGTCAGGAGCACAGTCAAATCACGACGCTCCGGCCTGTACGCCAGCGCAACCAGAACTGGAATCAGAAATAGAAGGAGTCCTAGAAGCGCCGTGTGGCGGATCGGTGGCTGCCCTTTCAGGCTTTCGTAGAACCATAAGAGATCGCGAAATCGAGGCCGTTCCAAGACCGACAACTTCTCGCTCAAACCATGTTTCCGTAGGGCACGGCCAACCAGGTACAGCCAGGGCAGATAGGTGAGCCCAATGCCAATGGTTGGTAAAAGGAACCTGATCGTGGTTGTCCAGTTCTTTTCACGGTTGCTCCACCACAACAAATACAGAACCTCGGTGAACACAAACAACACGCCATAGTAGTGCGAATAGGCCAGCAGGAAATTTGTTGCTGCAAGCCAAAGATATACCGTGAAGGAAACGGCCAAACAGCCACAAGGAAGTGAGGCTAAGACCGACCAGCAGGCTATACATCCTCAGTTCTTGTGAATAGTAGATTAGTAGTTCATTAAAACTGATGAGCACCATTGCCAACGTCATTTCGAGCTGCGACAACTTCCACTCGCGGAAAAGCAGGAGCAAGGGAACCAGCGTCGCGACCGAGATCAGAAATGGTAGGAGGCGCATCCAGATTACAGAGGAGCCACCCATATAAATCCAGCTCTTAAGCAAAATATAGAAAAGAGGCGGGTGGACTATGTCGTCAATGACTGCGCGAAACATGCCCGGCCACGGCATTTTCGCGACTGTTACGCTGAAAACCTCGTCGTTCCATAAAGCGAAGTAGTTGAGATGATAGGAGCGAGTGATAAGGTAGAGAATGCCGGCTGAGATGAGAAGGATGGACCAGAATCTCGGTCCGCGGCGTGTCACGCCCGATGCCGCTGTTGCGCTGAAGCACGACATCGGATTTCCCTGTACGACTTGCGCGAACATGATGCACGCTCTGCCAGCACCAAGTCTGTCGGAGCCTGCAGAAGTGGAACAACTAGGGCTTGCAGAAACTCCGACAGCATATCTCAGCATACTCCTGAACACAATAGGGGGCGCAGCGTTCGGAGACGTCAACTTGTCAGGATGAGTTATCGATTGATTGTGCCGGCTGTAAAGCAACCTAAGAATATCGACGTAGCGAGGAACAAATCGGTCACTTCTGATAGACGGTCGAGCCACCGGTGACCGTGCGGACAATCTCGATGTCTTTGATTTTCTCCTTGCTCACGGTGTGCGGATCATCGGCCAGCACGACGAAGTCCGCGAGTTTTCCCGGGGTGATCGATCCTTTGATGACTTCCTCATGGGAGTTGTACGCACCGTTGATGGTATTGACCTGCACGGCTTCCTCCACGCTGATTCGCTGGTTGGCTCCCCAGGTCTCTCCATTCCAGCCGGTGCGCGTCACCATGCCCTGAATGCCCATTAGAGCGGCGAACGGACCGGGGCTGAAGTCGGACCCGGCCGCGGCTCGAATTCCGGTATCAAGAAAAGAACGGTACGCCATGCTCCGCTTCATTCGTTCTTCGCCATAGAAATGAAATTTGTCGGTGTTGTAGTACGCATAGGTGGTGAAAGGAGCCGGGACAACGCCGAGCGCCTTCATGCGCCGCAGAAGATCATTGTTGATCAGCGTGCAGTGAGTGACTTTGGGACGCACGTCCGGCCGCGGTGCAGCCTGCTGTGCCCGCTCGTAGGCGGTCAGCACCATGTCGATGGCCACATCACCATTGGCGTGACAGTTCGGCTGAATGCCCGCTCGCTGTACCCGCTCCGCCCAGGCATTGAGATCTTGTTGCGTCTCGGTAATGTTGCCTTTGTAAGGAGGATTGGTGCCCTCATAGGGCTGGCTCAATGCCATGGTGCGCTCGGAGAATGATCCGTCGGCGACGTGCTCCGAGGTTGCGCCGAAGCGGATCCACTCGTCTCCGAAGCCGCTGCAGATCCCATTCTTGATCATCGCCTCTAACATATCCCCGCTAGTTTCGAAGCTCACGCGATGCAACAGTTCGCCACGGGCCCGCACCTGCTGGAGCGTAAACAAATTATCGTCTTCGTGGTGAACGCTCGTCAGGCCATAACGAACGAATTGTTTGGAAATGTATGCCAGCCCGTCGCGTTCGCGCTGCTCGTTCTGTTCTGCCGTGAATGTCTCCCGCTTGCCTACGTTGTCGAATACGTCTCGGGCGCGATCGGTAACTCGTCCGTTCAGTTCGCCGTTTTCGTCGTGGTCGTAAGTTCCACCCATGCGGTTGGGAGTGTCTTTGGTTACTCCCGCTAACTGCAAAGCTTTGCTGTTATAGAAGGACGTGTGGCCGCCGCGATGGTGGACGCATACGGGATGTTCCTTTGAGACCTGGTCGAGATCATGAACGTTAAGCAGGCGGTTATCCTCGACCTTCGTGTCATCGAAGAAATATCCGTCGATCCAAAAGCTCGCGGGAGTCTTCTGCGCTTTGGCGCGGAGTTTGTCGATGATGCTGGCTATGGTGACGAACTCGACGTCATAGGGATTGCCGACGAGGACTTCATAGAGAAGGACGTCGCCACCAGCGTGATTGTGGCAATCGATGAATCCGGGCAAGATCGTCATCTGCTTTGCATCGGAGGTATGCGTCCCCTTGCCGATGAACGCCTTCGCCTCTGCTGTGCTCCCCACGTAGACGAACCTACCGCCCTTGACCGCAAAGGCCTCGGCCTTTGGCATCCGGGAATCGACGGTGTGGACGTTGGCATTGAAAACGACGAGATCGGCGTGACGGGGATCGGCGTCAGAGCTTTGTGTTTCTCCGAATGCGTTCCTGCCGAGAAGGCTGCCGGCGGCCAAGCCAGTCATACCCAGGAATTCCCGACGACTGTGACGGTGTTTGCTCATCGTTTCTCCTCGCCAAGTGTACCCGAACCGGAAAAACAACCGCCGAGGAGAGCGGGGAATTAGCGACGATCTATCTCCGATTAGACCCAGCGACTGGGCACGAGCGCGAGCGACCAATACCGTACCAAAAACGAAAGCGCCCGAAACTCTTTCGAGTCGCGGAGCGCTTCGCTGAACAGCCCTCCCCCAAGTGCTGCTCAATTCCAAATTAATCTTAGTAGCGATTTTCGTGAATAGCTCCCGCGTGCCACTCGACGGCACTGCCGGGTCAGCGGCGCTAGCTTGAGGATAAAGTCATCGGTGCTCGACTTCTGACCTTCACCTGCGAGCGCGACCTTCCCCAAATACATCGACCGCACCGACATTCGTCTTGAGTCCTCTCCGCAAAATCCACTTTTTGATTTCAGTTGCGCGACGAACAGGGGTGCCCGTCGTTAAGAACGGAGCCTTCGTCAAAGGCATAGTCGTTCTGGGCGGCCGACGGATTTGAGGTGGTTCCAAGGAGGGTAATTCAAGCGGCCGAAGAGAACCGAGGCCCGGTCCCCTTCGGCCTGACTCACATTTTTCAGGAGTGGACCGCCGTTGCCGTGGCCCACTACAGTTACTGACCTTCTACTCCTTTCATAATCACCGAAGCGGCGCCCGACTGCGGCCAGCACAGGCTGGTCCGTGTTGGCCTTTGCAAGGCCGGAACTTGAACTGAGAGTATGATTCGCGCATTTCCAGGATGATTCCTTAGGCCGCTATATTTTGCAGTCTGTAGACATCTTCATTACAAGCGATTCCCACGGGCCACACGCCCTTCCTGATCCGTAGTATGATGCCTGCGCACAAATCATTGATTGAGGTGTGAGCTATGACGGCCCTGAAGGGATGGTTAACGATCGGAATGGCAGTGGCGATTTTCACCGCGGGTCTGATCGCGGTGAACACTGCCGATGCCGCCAGCAAGTTCAAAGTCCTATATCAGTTCAACGGAGACGGCGTGGGGCCTCAGGGCTTGATTGCAGACAGGGCAGGCAACCTTTACGGCGTGACCGAGCAAGGGGGCACATTTGGCGACGGCACCGTCTTCAAGTTAAGCCCTTCCTCCGGTGGCTGGAACAAGACGGTACTCTACAATTTTCAAGGGCCGCCCACCGACATCGCGGACCCCGTCGACAGCCTGACCATGGACGCCGCAGGCAATCTGTACGGAAGTTCCCCCTATGGCGGATCCGGGAGTTGCTTTGGCGGCTGTGGCGGAGTCTTCGAGGTCAGCCCTTCCGGCACCGGCTGGACCGAAACTCTGCTTCACGATTTTGCCGGCGGCACAGACGGATTCGATCCCGGCGGTGGTGTGATCTTCGATCAGCAAGGGAACCTCTACGGAACAGCCAGCAGCGGCGGGTCAACAACGGATCCTGGCCAAGCAACCGCGCAAGGATTGATTTTTGAACTGACCCCCGCCGGTGATGGCACCTGGACCAAAAACGCGATCTACACCTTCGTCAGCTCCGGCGTCGCGCCAACTTTTCCACGCGGACGATTGACTTTTGATGGCTCTGGAAACTTATACGGATTGACCTTCGGTGGCGCTGGCACCGTTTTCAAGCTGACGAATACCAGCACTGGCTGGAAGCACAGTACGCTTTACACCTTCTGCTCCCTGGCCAACTGTGCCGATGGAGCTACACCTCAGTTGGGCTTGACACTAAGAGGAGGAAACCTCTACGGAGTGACGTACACCGGAGGTGTCGGGGGCGGATCATGCGATGGAGGTTGCGGAGTCGTGTACGAGTTATCCCACAGCGGCGGAAGCTGGCATCATACCGTGCTCTATTCCTTTACCGGCGGGCTGGATGGAGGCCAACTCTACGGCGTCCCCGCGGTCGACGCTGCCGGCAACGTGTATGGTTCAGCGTTTTGGGGAGGCGACACGAATCAGGGAGTCGTTTGGGAAGTCAGCCCCAGCAACGGTGGCTGGCAAGAAACGGTGCTTCATAGTTTTCATGGCTACGGCGATGACGGTGCATTTCCCAGTTCCAGCGTGATCCTCCATAACGGGATCGTCTTTGGGGGATCGCCACTGAATATTTTTGAAATTAAGCCGTAGTCTCGGAGATCGGACTGCGTGCCACATTCGACGGCTACACGAAGCGCAGCGCGCCTTGCTTTCTACCGCACTCCAATCGTGCAACGTGTCGGTTTGTCGCCAGCGCACTCCACATATAGCTCGCTATCCTTAGGAGCGCGCGTGACCTCCCCAAATTTCAATGTGTAATTGGCATACCCTCTGAACCTCGCCACACACGCTGCTCCATCGTCCTCCTGTTTCGGACGATGCTCAACCTGAATACATTTCATACGGGTGCCTTTTGATACATATTTGTGGCTGATCGCATCGGGTGTGTCAGGCTGTCCCTGGCTGCTCTCGATTCGCGATTCCGGCGGAAAGCCCTGGCGGCGGTCGTAATCGTCATCGGTGGCCTGCGCAACGACGAATGCAGACAGAGCCGTGGTCATGAGTAAGACAAATGCGAATGCCAAACTCTTCTTCACGGATCCCTCCTATGGGAGCGTGGATCTAGGGCTTAGATTGTAAAGCGGAACGATCGCCGCCAGAAATTTGCCAAACGACAGGTAGAATGCCGACATGAAAGCAATCCCTTTGCGGGTTCAGTTGATTCTCGTGGCTGCAAGTTACGCCGCAGTGCTGGCGACTGCGACCCTGCTGGTTCTTGGGCGTTACATACTGTATGTCCGCCATCCGCAAGACGTAGCAGCGTCGGGCGGGATGTATGCGGCCGGCGACTGGATGCTGGGAATCCTCATTGGCTGTATGTTACTCGTTCCCACTTTTCTCCTGGCGCTGGTTATTCGCAACTCCGAGAACCTCTACATCCGCTATTCCAAAATCATGCTCGCCTTGAGCCTCACAGCGCCGCTTTGCCTGGGAGTGCTCAGTATTCCCGCAGTCGCCCAAGGGACGATGGTCCTCGGATGGATCTGCCTGGGACGGCTCTTGGGCTCGCCAATCGTGATAACAGGATTGGGATTCAGCCGGCTGCTGGCGCGCTTCGACCAGGCAAAACGTCTGACTCTGTATGCGCTGCTGATCGAGATTCTGACCCTGGTTCTCATGGCAGCGCTGTTTCTATTCATGGCGAGACCTCACCCGGGCTAGGCAATGGGCGCTCATACTGTTTGCGATGGTTCACTTCCGGTTTGCGCGTAATACAGGCGTTTTATCGAGGGAGCGCTTTGAGCGCAAAGAGCGCCTCGCGCGGGATCAAACGAATTGTTTGAACCTCCGGAAAGCCGGCATCATGCAACTGGCGGATGAGTTCGAGCTTCGTGGGAAGTCTGCCGCCAGTCAATGTTGCAGCACCCCAAAGATTGAGAACTTCCACCCCCAGGCTCCCTCCCTGACAACAGGTGATCAGCGATAGAAAACCGCCGGGCTGGATAAACTGCCTGATATATTGGAGCAGCGAAACTCGGCTCTCCACTGGGAAATAGTAGATATTGTTGTAAAGCGTGACGATGCTGAAACGCTCGTCGGGAGCCTTCCGTCGGATATCTCCTACTTCGATTCTCACTCGCCCTTGCAGGCCCCATTCAGCGATGTTGCGGCGAGCGACCAATCACGCGCACATCGAACTAGCCGGTGAGGGAGTTCTGAGTGCAGTGGCTTGGTTACAACGTTACGCTTTAAGAGCGCGGATTGTGACTGATCGTGTCGACCACGAGGTCGATGCCGTATCCCTTTAAAATGCCCCAGCTCACAGGGTGATTTTCTTTTGCGTCGGTCGGGACCTTTACCGTTTCAATCCTGCTTCTCTTGATGACGCCAAGGATTTCAAAGTCTCTATGGACCGGGCTCCAGTAGATGATGGGGCCTCCGGCGGTTCGATCACTTTCAAAATTGCGAGCATGTATCTCGAAGGCATCTGGATGCGTCGGGTCGATAGCGGAGATGGTGCCAATCGTGACCATCGGAATCTCTGGGAAAACCGGACGCGGCATGTCGGGCACCCCTGGGGGCGGGTTGGGTAGCTGAATGGGTCCGATCCATCCCATAACCCAGACCTTCTGCTCTGTGGTTAGCACTTCCTCGCTTCTCACGACGGTGTACGGCTTTGAAATTCGCTCGCCGGTCTCAAGCATGGCGAGATCCACGTCGTCGGAAGATGGGAAGAGAGTTCGCACGGTTTGAAGGTCGTTCCAAGTCTGGTTGTGCCATACCTGCACAACAGCATTGTTTCGAGGCAGATTCTTCCCGAAATGTCTGGTCGTGACCAAGTAGATCTGGCCACCCTGATCGAGCTTTAACGCAGTTGCTTGGTCCTTGCCGCTACGGATCAGGAGAGTCCGCTGGAAGATCTCGTTCGGGACCTCGTACTGCGCATGCGCCAAGGTTAAGGATGCAAGAATGAACAGAAAGAGCGTTTTAGCTCGTCGGCAACGCATCAAGTTCCCTTTTTCTTGGCGACCTTAAGTTCTTGCGACTCAGATTCGTATCGTGGACCGGAATTGTTTCGGAATGCCGTTTCGTCCGGTTAGAGCTGTAACACCTTAACAGAAGTTAGCTCTGGGATTCTTCCAAAAACTGGAAGCACTCACATCGAGGGCAGCGATCATCTGCCTCGTGGGAGGATGACTCGCGGGAAATGCACGTCAGGGGTTATCCGAGGAATCAGCCGTACCGTCAGACCACTTGGCGACCGGGACCATGAATATGGTCAGCCGATCCAGAGGGTCGGCAGCTGCGAGAATCGGGGACCCTGGCAAATCTGCTCCCCAGGTCGCAGATTCCGTTGCGAGAACGAAAAACATCAGGTGGGGATGCCAGTGGCCGCCGCGATCGCTTAGATACCCTTCTCTCGACAGCATATAGCACATCGCGCCAGGTTCAAGCGCGGGCAATTCCTTTTTGTCGAGAGCAGCTTTCATATTCTCGACCATTTGAGCTTTGGATTGTCCGGCCAATATCAAATTGGTCTTCTTGATGATTAGTGGCAGATAGGTTCGTGCGGCGGACGGATTAAAACAGATGGGAGCACGCAGCTTGGGATTCCAAAAATCCGGATCGTCGATTCCTGCGGTCCACGATCGTTGCACAATACATAAGAAACCGTTCTTGCCTTTGACTGCGGTTTCATAGCCGTTCCGTTCCAGGACCAAAACCTCGGCATCGCGTGAGATGGATTCCGGGGCCGCAGTCCGAGCCAAGGCTATCTCGGCATCGCGATTCGGCATCAGGTATTGCTCAAGCGGGGCCATGGCGGGATACGATGCCTTGGCGGCCTCTGCTTGCGCTGGCCACGCTGCAAGCATCATGACCAGAACAAAGTTTATTGCGATGATCGCCCTGAGAATCTTCCGCCTCATGGATTTCTCCTCGAATGTCCTCCGAAAGACGTTGCGATCAATATAATCCCACCCCCTCCCGAGGTATTACCACAAATACCGTGTTGACCCACGCCGATTGAATTGGCAATCTTTGCAATCGCAGCCAAATGTCTTGGTCCGCGGGTGTTATCCTGCTTCGGTTATGGAAGCCAAAGGTTTGACACCGATCTTGAACGTGTCTGACATCGGCAGCACGTTCGCCTGGTTTGAGAAGTGGGGATGGAAGAAATTGTGGGACTGGGGCACGCCTCCGACGTTTGGCGCAGTTGGATCGGGCAAGGAAGCTTGCATCTTTCTTTGTCAAGGAGCGCAAGGAGGCCGCGGCCGCGGAGAGAACACCACCACGTTTCAGCAGGACGGAGACGAAGAGGGCGACAAGGGCGTCTGGATGTCGGTTTGGGTGGACGACGTGGACGAGATGCATCGGCACTGCGTCGCCGCAGGGCTGGAGGTAACATTTCCGCCCACCGATATGCCGTGGCATGTCCGCGAGATGCATCTTCGCCATCCGGACGGCCACGTGTTCCGGATCGGCCGGGGATTCGAGCCCCAAAAGTAGAAGCCCAAAACTCAGACGCCTTTGATTGGCTTCGTGCTTGAGCCACCGATCCGTTGAAGGCGGTTGGTCAATAGCAGTCCTCGAGGCGCATCTCAATGTCCGAAACAAACAAGGCGGTGATCCGCAGCTTCGTCAAGTCTGTAAACGCGCAAGATTGGGACAGCGTACGCAAAATGGTTGTTCGACAATTCGTTCGGCACAGTGATGCAGGCGGCGTACCTGAAGTTCGTTCCGCAGAGGAATTGATTACCTATCTGAAGAATGAGTACGTGACGTTTCCCGATGCGGAGGAGACTCTACTGGATCTCGTTGCCGAGGGTGAGAGCGTAGCGGTACGCTCTAACTTTAGCGGCACGCAATCAGGCAGCACGGGTTCGTACCCGCCATCGGGCAAGGTGCTCTCCACGACATATATTGCGATCTATCGTCTCGAATGAGGCCGCATTGCCGAAGCCTGGGCCGAGTGGGACAACCTGTATGGACTGCAACAACTCGGGCACCACAAAGTTACGTAGCAACCCTGAAAGGATTCGCTTCCTTCCGCAGAGGCCACTATCTGTTGATGTCGGCCACAACCAGTTTGCTGGCCCAAGCTCCGACCAATCCGTACGACACCGCAACGGCTCTTCTGGCTACAACCTGTTCGCGAATACGATCAGCCAAACTCTCAATCTGTATATGCGCGGGCGAAGCAATATTGAGTTTTTGGAGAGTCGGGACCAAGCTTCGTACCGCTTCGGCCAGTAGTTTGAACACGGGACTTTCCGGCGCACCAGAGACGACCGCATCGACGCGCATGTCCGGCGCAGGCAATCCGGAATCAAGAAATAACGAGTGCATTTCTAACCCGAGTTCGGGTCGGGCACCGCTGCCGCGCAAGGCCTCTGCAAGCCAGCACGCGGCCTGGTCAAAGGCAGAAACAGCTGGGCAGGAGCGGCATGCGCTGGTATCCACCTCCTGAAACACCACCAAACCGTTGGCGCGAAGGTGTTTTGTGATCTGTCTCAGACTCCAGACAGGGTCATCCTGATACATCAGCACGAAGCGGCCGACAATTGCGTCAAAAGGCTGATCGAACGACATCGCCACAGGATCGCCTACAACAAACCTGACGTTGGAATAATTGCGGCGAATGGCACGCACTGTGGCCCTCTGCACGGCTGCCTCAGATCGATCCACTCCGACAACGTGGCCGCCGTCGCCAACCAGCTCCGCAGCCAGGAAGCTCACATCTCCGCTACCGCTGCCGACATCGAGGACACGCATGCCAGGCTCTATTCCTGCTTGAGTAAAAAGTTGCCGCGTGAAGGGCGCGAAGACGCTCGCTTGAAATGTGAGGCGGTCCAATTCGCGGGAAGAATGGCCAAGGGCGTATTCGACCTGAGGAGTGGAACGGGTAAATTGAGATAAAGACAATGCGATCTCCAATTAAGTCTCAGAAGTTTTAGACGAGCAGGCTTGCGTTGGTTAGATCCGGGATCTAGAAGGGTCGCCGATTCGGAAGTAACAGCATGAGGTTCGAAGCCAAATGCAAGGACATCCATCTGTAACGACAGCGTATCGCAGCCGACTGGTTCTGAATAGCTCGGCTAATCTCGCCTAGTCGCGGCCAGGCTGCGTCGCCAAACCCACAGTCAGAGTACACAAGCAGTGCACAGAATCGTGTCAAGGTGTTGTCAGCAATTTGTAGAAATTTTGTAACGGATCCACAGGTTTCGGCTGAGAAGGTGGACTGTGGAGTGTCTGATGATGTCAGGTGTTCCGCAGAGGTAGACTGACTGTTCGTAGCTGAAGTAACTCCCTGTGTGATTAACGTCACTGACATTCCCTCCTTGATCCGCGCAGCATGAATGTGTCTTGTACGATCTTGCCTCTCCGAAGAGCCCGGCAAATTGACAGGTCTTAGGTCGGGCAATCCCAGCGCAGGAAATTGAGAGGCAGCGAATCGCATGCTGGGAGAGAACACTGCTAGAGTCCGCGCGTATCTGTGATCATGATCACGGCATGCAGAAATGATACGAAGCACACGCGTACTAGGGAGTAAGTATGAACTTTGCGGTTCCAAGGTTCGTACTTTCTATTATGAGGAGATTTGCTGGCAGCTTCGTCGAAGTGTTACGCGCCATGTGGACGCACAAGCTTCGTTCGTTCCTCACCATGTTTGGGATTGCGTGGGGAGTGGGATCGCTGCTGCTGCTGGTGGGATTAGGCGAGGGCTTTCGCGCGGGAACCAGCAAGAATCTGGCGAGCTTCGGCGAAGACTTCATGCAGATTTACAACGGACGAGTTCCGGCGGTTGGGAGCAGCCAACTTTCCTCTCGGCAGTACTACCTGAATTACCAGGACTATTTGGATATTCGAAGCTCGCAGTTTGTGCGGAGCGCCACGCCGATCATTTACCGCGGTGACCTGCGCCTAGTGAGTGAGTATGGCAGCAGCAACGGCTATGTGGACGGCTCAGAGCCGCAGTTCTCAGAGATTCGCTACCAACCAATTGAGGAAGGACGCTGGTTGAATTGGAACGACGAAAGCGAGCGCCATAACGTCTGCGTGATTGGAAGCGAATTTGTGCGCCTATTGTTCCCTGGCCGGCCAGCGGTAGGCAGCAAGATCCTTATCAATAGCGTGCCATTCGAGGTGGTGGGGACGATGCAGAAGGTTGGGCATGGAAACAACAACGGCCAGAACATGCGCCTGATCATGCCTTATACAACCATGGCTATCTATTTCCCGATGCAGGGGGACGGTAACGCAAAAGCGATTAAGTACGTAGCCTACCAGCCGATTACACGGCAGCAGCACGAACAAGCGAAGAAGGCCGTGCGGAGTATCGTTGCAAGAAACCACAACTTTGATCCCGAGACGCCAGACGCTTTTGACGACTGGGACTCGATTGCCACGGCGGAGATGGTGGGCAAAATTTCCGATGCCATGGATACGTTCCTGGGCGCCGTCGGACTGGTGACGCTCGGTCTGGGGGCAATCGGAGTGATCAACATCATGCTGGTGTCGGTGAGCGAGCGCACGAAAGAGATTGGACTGCGGAAGGCGCTGGGCGCGACGAGGCGAAACATCCTGTTCCAGTTTTTCATGGAAGGGTTGATGCTCACCGGAATCAGCGGCGCGATTGGTGTAGGCGGGGCCTACGTGGCCACCAAACTATTCGGACTGGCGCCGCCGATCGATGGATTTGAATTGCCGCACATTTATCCAGCGACGGCTGTGCTCGCCATGGGCAGTCTGGCTTTGGCTGGTATTGTTGCCGGACTGTATCCGGCGCGGCGGGCGGCCTTGCTCCAGCCCGTAGAGGCCCTTCGTCAGGAGTGAGGAATGATCCAGGCGAAAGATGTTTTTTCGGAAGCGTATCGATCCCTCAAGAACAACCGGCAGCGAAGTGCGCTTACCATGCTGGGGATGGCATGGGGAATCGCCACGGTGGTGTTGTTGCTGGCTTATGGCACGGGTTTTTCAACGGCCATCGTCAACATATTCCGGAGCTATGCCAGCATGGCGGCGATGGGGGTCGCGGGCGGGCGCACGTCGATGCAGGCGGGAGGAAACAAGGCCGGCACCAGTATCCGCTTGACGACGGACGACATCGATCGGGTGGTGGTGAATGTGCCGGAAGTGACGCGCATTACTCCCGAATCGTTTATCGATGTGCCCGTCAGTTACGAGGGACGTTCGTACACATGGACTGTGCATGGTGGCAATGCCGCGCTCCAGGAAATTCAGAACCTGCAACTGGATCTCGGTCGCTTTTACAGCGCAGGAGATTTGCAACTGCGCGCGCGTGTCTGCGTGCTGGGATCGGAATCCAGGGAAAAGCTGTTTTCCGGACGCTTCCCTCTGGGCGACAAGATTCGAATCAGCGGCATTCCTTACGAAGTCATCGGCGTGCTGAAGCCACGACCGCAGGAAGGCAGCGAGAACAGCATCAATCGCGTCGTCTATATTCCCTTCCCCACCATGAGCGACTTCCGCAATACGTATTTCATCGACATGATCTGGTTAGATTTTGTCGGCAACGACTATGGGAGCGTGGAGAAGTCGGTTCGTAACACGCTGGCGGCACAACACAATTTCCGTGCCGACGATAAGCGGGCTCTGTTCGTCTTCAGCATGATGGAGCAGCTTTCGCAATTTCGCATCATTACTCTTGCGCTGCAGGTGATGCTTGCCTTTATTGGAACCCTGACTTTGGGGATTGGTGGCGTAGGGCTGATGAACATCATGCTGGTGAGCGTGACCCAGCGAACGCGTGAGATCGGAGTGGAGAAGGCATTGGGCGCTCGCCGCTTCGATGTGATGGTGCAGTTCTTGTCGGAGGCGCTTGCGATTACTTTCTTTGGCGGCTTTTTGGGGATTGTGCTTGCTTACGTCATTTCGTTTTCTGTGGGGAAACTCACCTTTTATAGTGCGCTGGCGCAGCACGGGGAAGCGGGCGACATTCGGCTCATTATTTCTCCGGTCAGCGTGTTGGTTTCTACCGCAATCCTGGCGTTGGTGGGATTGGTCAGCGGGATGATTCCGGCGATACGCGCGTCCCGTCTCGATCCGATTGAGGCGTTGCGGTACGAATAGGACATTTATGCAACGGACAGAGGATGAGGCGGAGTACGTGTTGGCAATCTTACAACGGATGCGAGGCGAGGTCTTCGCGAATCCCGAATTGTTTGATCGCGATGCGCAACGGCGAATTGATGAAGCAAACGTTTGCATCCAGCAGGTGATTCGGTCGACTCAGACACAGTTGATGATCTGTCGCGCGCAAAACGAGACGAAAGCTGCCTGACTTCCCTGCTGACTCGCTGCGCACTTCCCTGCTGGAATGTACCGGTCGTCATATAGGCGAAAAAATACCGCCGAGCGGCCACCCGGCGGGCGAAGAAACAACCAGTCGTCAGCGTGCAGTCAGGCTGCGAGCTTCTGCCCCAGGAACTCCTTGGCCTTGGCTACTTCGGAATCCCATTTTGTGAGCTGGTCGGGTGTCAGGAAACTTACCAGGCGTTGCCGAATCGCAGTACGATTCTCGGCAACTCTCCTGATCAGATCCTCCTTGGATGCATTCGGGTTCTGTTGCTTGTACTCCTGCACTTTTTCAGATGCTTCCGTCATGAAGGCCTGAACCTTCTGCTTTTGATCCTCGGAGAGATTCAAATCGGCTCCGATTCTCTTCAATTCGCTAGTGAGGGAATCGCGTAGCTCGGGCGTAAGAGGCATAGTTTGCTCCTTCTGTGAAAGCCTGGAATCGTTTGAACGTTGTGGAGAAGCAAACTATAGGTCCAAAAGACGAGGACGTCGACTGTCAGGTCTGCTAAGCCTCGACTGGGAATTCACACAGGGGATGAAGGTGCGTGACTTGCGCAAAATTCTGGGCTGGGAGCATCCCGTGCGGTGTCACTAGAGATTCAGTAGTATCGGGCCGCCGGGTTCAGATCTTGCGGGATCGGTTGGGCCGATGACTAGCGGCAGCGCAATCTGAAGATTCCTTTGACGACCTTCCAGCATTCATAAACGAGCAAGGAAAAGGATGGCTTGCAAGCCGACACTGTCTCGCGGAGCTGAGCGTTCGCTAGCAAGCTGTGTTATGGCGCAGCGTTGTCGCCGTTGATTTGAAATATTCCTACGCGGTTGTTCTGAGAATCCACCACGTAGAGGGAGCGGCCGGCGTCAATCCACATGGCGGATGGATGGCTGAAGTTTGCGCCTTTCACTGTGCTGGGATCAAACGTGTAGCGCTTTTGCCCTTCGTAACCAAGCACCTGGATCTGGTCCAGACTGGAATCGCTAATGTAGATATTGCTCCGTCTGTCTACAGCCAATCCGGTGCGTCGGTCTGCATAGGCCAGGTTCAGGGCGCGGAGGAAATGACCGCCAGTATCGAAAACCTGAATGCGCCTGTTGCCGGTATCGAGAACGAAGACTTCATTAGCAGCGACGGCGACGACGGTGGGGAAACGGAACTCTCCGGGACCGGTACCGCCGAACCGGCTGCCTAGTTTGCGAAGCAGCTTTCCCCGCCCGTCCATTACATAGATCAAGTGGCCTTGCCGATCGCAGACGTAGATGCGTCGCGAAGACTTATCGACTGCGATCCCGGATGGATCTTCGAAGTACGACTCTCCTCCTCGCAGCTTTCCGAGACGACGATGGAATTTTCCATTGGAGTCGTAGACGAGCACGCTTCTACTGCTTTGGTCGAGGACGTAGAGGTTATCTTGACTGTCGACAGCGAGCGATATAGGGCTGTGAAGACGGTCGCCATGTCGATCCAAGCGATCATATTTCGAGTGAACAAAGTCGAAAACGTGCACAGTATGGGCGCCGGGATCGGCGACGAAGATCCGATGGCTGGAGTCCGTCGCGACGGCCGACGGTGATTTCAGCGCGTCGACGCGAACTTCAGGATCCGCGGGGCCGGCAATGATGTTGAGGGTGCGGTCCAAAACGGGGTGTTCGGGTCTGACATCGTCCGCTGAAGAGAATGCGCGCACGAAACTGAGCGGTGGAGACTCCGCTGTTTGCGAGGAAGTTGCAGATGTCTGGTCGCAGGCTACCGTGCGGCTTGAGACAACGCAGATCGCGAGGAGTCCCCGGGCAAGAAACGCCAGCCTGTATTTGGCCCGGGATCGTTGCAGAAACATGGCTCGACTCCGTTGTGCGGAAGCGCTCCAGTGTCCAATCCACTTCGAGTCAAAACTATTGTTGCACGTCTCGACGCTTGGATGTAATGCGGCGACTATCCTTTTTGGGGAGATCGGCGGGTTGAATCATGAGTGTCAGGGTCGGCGGCGACATGGTTGTCACAAAAGCGAGCAAACTCATCGAACCAGCGCGAAGTGAGACTCCTCAAAAACTCTGAGGCTCCGCCTGGCATCTCGCGTTCGCCGACAACATAGGCTTCCACCCGAATTCGGGTGCCGTTTTGCAGTTCCTCCAAGTTGATCGTTCTCTCTGTCGCGAACCCAGCGTCTCGTGTTTGCGATGGGTATCGAATCAAAGTGGGAGGATTGCACTTCCTGATTACGTACCGGCCGGAGACCACGATTGGGAAATTCAACTGGCCAACGAGCGCGCTTCCCTCGGCCCAGGGAGTTCCGTCCCAGCGCAGGTCGGAATACATATCGGAGAACATGGGCCAGTTGTTGATATCGGTGAGCAGGCTCCAGACCCGGTCGCGAGGAAGAGTTGTGACGACGGAATGGGAAAAGGAAACGGCCACACGCCCTCGATCTTTGCCGTCATTGGCTTATATCACGAAGCGTAGCAAAAGGCGCAACTCAACCAGGGTTCTTCCTAGAAAAACGCCGAATGGATAATGGTGACGTGCGGCAAATAAGGGAAAGCTTGCGCAACCCGACCTTCAGGTATTTTTCATGTTCCGGCTCTAGGGTTATTCCGACATTGTTGGCACGTCTTCTGGAGGATCTCAAATGCACTTTCGGAGTTTATTGGCTGCGTTACTGCTGACGGCGATCTCGTTTACGTTGAGCGGACAGGTTGCGGCGCAGAACAAATGGGTGGTCGAAAAGACATTTCATGTTGGCGGTGAGGGCGGGTGGGACTACATCACGGTGGACAGCGCGAATCATCGCCTGTACGTTCCGAGAAGCACGCACACGATGGTCATCGATGCCGATTCGGGTAAGACTATCGGGGACATCACCGGACAGAAACATAACCATGGAGTGGCTGTGGTTCCGGAGGCTGGTCGAGGCTTCATCAGCGACGGAAACGGCGCAGTCGTGATTTTCGATCTTAAGACGAATGCGGTGCTGGGCACGATCACGGCACAGCCCGATGCGGATGGCATTATTTACGACAAGGCCAGCGGACTGGTGCTAGTGGTTTCTGGCGACAACGGAGTGCTGATGACGCTGAAGCCAGATGTCGACCCGAAAACAGGGTCGATCGATCCGCCGATTGAGTTGGGCGGCAAGCCCGAGTTTCTTGCGTCCGATGGTGCGGGCAAGGTCTATATCAATTTGGAGGATAAGGACCAAGTCGCGGTCGTTGACATCAAGGGGAGGAAAGTATTGGCGCATTGGCCGGTGGCACCGGGTGGCGCACCAGTAGGGCTCTCGATCGATCCCACGAAGCGGCGACTGTTTATTGGATGTCGAAATCCGCAGAAGCTGATTGTGATGAGCACCGACGACGGCAAGGTGCTTGCAGACTTGCCGATCGGCGCGGGCGTGGACGCGACCAGGTTCGACAGCGGGGAGGCATTCGCGAGTTGCCGAGATGGAAAACTGAATGTCGCAGCCGAGAACGCGTCTGGCAAGCTCGAGATCGTACAGACTGTGACCACCGCGGTTGGGGCAAGGACGATGGATGTTGATCCCGGAACGCAGAAGATCTATCTGCCCACCGCGGAATTTGAGGAACAGAAGCCGGGAGCATCGGGGCGTCCAGCCGCCAAGCCCGGGAGCTTTATGATTCTGGTGGTGGCGCGGCGCTAGTAATAACGAGGTGGAATCCGGGCGAGGAACAGCGGGTCGTCCGGTACGTTTGACCGGGTGATCGCGATCAGTCAGAAACCTTCGTTTCGGCTTTGCTTCGAAACAGGCGCCGGGGGATAATTCTGTCGCGATCATGTGAGGTGCGCATGCTGCCTGCCCCGACGAAGGCACTCGCTGGAATTGTGGGCGCCATTCTCATCCTTTGCATCGTTACCCGAGCGCAATGCCCGGTCGACACCGTGATTCTAAAAGGGCGCGTCGCCGGAAAAGCTAGCGCGAACTCCAAGGTTCGTGTGCAGCTTGTCTATCCCAGAGAAAAGCCGGGTGAATCGGGAGAGGTGACGGTGGAAGACGGGGCTTTCCGGATTCCAATCGAATTCGTGACGATGCAAAGTTCCATTTTCACCAACCTGCCCAAGAGATGTGGGCGGAAGCCAAAGACAGTGGTGATCACTTTGCTGGAAAACGACCAGCAGTCCGACGAAGTCTTTCTGGATTTTGCCAAGGAATTCAGGATGGCCGATGCAAGTGCGTACTCTTCGCGCTCCGAAGTCGTGCTGACCAGTACACACTGATCTGAGGTACCGAGATATCTCTCAGAGAGGACCTTGCTCTTCGACCAAAGGTATACAGGTCAGCTCGGCACCAGCAGGCATTGAAACGAAAACTAGTGCTGTGGGCGACTTGCGAAGTCCGCGAGGGAATTGCATTTCTAGCCCAGGGGAATTCTTCAGATCAATTCATACAGCTTCAGTCGCTCTCCATGGACGTTTTTTCCTTTCAGAGGCATGATCGCGAACACTTCCTCTTGGGAGGCAGCGGTCTCAAGGTCGTTCTAGTGAGACGGTAGCGCTGCTAGCGAATGGACCGTGCCCCTGGCCAACATGGTCCGTATTTCGAACAGAGCACTTTCACGAAGAACACCCGCTTTTTCGAAACAGCGAGGAAAACAGGCAGAGGGGACCCGGGCCCATTCACCGAGACCATGGGAGGAGCCATGCCATTGCATTTTGAGGATTTCGACAGTTCCTATCTAGATCGACTTCGTTCTGGCGATTTGAGCACGCAACAGCACTTCGTAGCTTACTTTGGCAAATTGATTCGCCTGAAGGTGGGCAAGCGTTTGCGCTCGCTTGCGGCAGTCGAAGATGTTCGGCAAGAGACCTTCACGCGCGTCCTGCGGATTCTCGCAGAACAACGTATCCATGAACCGGACCGTCTCGGAGCTTTCGTCAATTCTGTTTGCAACAACGTATTGTCCGAGCATCGTCGATTGGAAAAACGGGAGATTTCGGCTCCCGAGGGGTTCGTCGATGCCATCCCCGACCGAGCCATTGGACCTTGCGATGCTATCGGCCTGCGGGAAATGCAGCAACGGGTTCGGCAGACTCTCGATGAACTGCCAGAAAAGGATCGCTGTCTGTTGAAGGCTGTGTTCCTGGACGAGCGGAGTAAGGATGAAGTATGCCGCGATTTTGGCGTAAACCGTGATTACCTCAGAGTCCTGGTTCATCGCGCCAAACAATCCTTTAAGTCGCACTATTTGCGGGCAACGCGAGGCGGAGCGGCCGAGACATGCCCGGCCAGCGGTACTGCCGCTTCTCGGGAGACAGCGGACTCATCGCAGCTAAGTATTCCTAGTTTGTTCGAGCACCTGCGCGATCGCGCGTACTCGGGTTAGTGGGGTCGTCAGTGATCCGGAAAAACCCCCATGTTTGAGGTGTGCTCAACGGTCGAATCGAAGCACCACCTCGCATGATCGACCGGACTGCGCCGCACTTCCAATATCTTCCATTAGAGAGTCTCAGGGCGGCGATAGCCCCTATGGCTTTTGACAGTTCCCCTCCGTCAATTTCTGGCTCAAGCTGGATGACGCGGTCCCATGCATTTAGTCAAGATTCGGCCCAGGCCAGCAAGCAACCCTTAATCGGAGGAGAAAACGCCATGCTGAAAAATATGTTTGAAACGATGACCGAGCGAATTACGAGGAAGGCTCTGTGCTGCTTTCTCACTTCGTTCGTGATGTTGCTGGTGACTATTCCTTTGTTAGCCGCAGACAAGGAGAAGGACGAGGACACTCTGCGGCAGGCCAACCTGGTGTTACAAGGACTGGTCGACAGCAAGAGCATTCCGCCGGATCTGTTATCGAAGGCGGACTGCGTGCTCATTCTGCCGGGTGTGAAGAAGTTCGGTTTCGGAGTAGGTGGCAGCGGCGGGCGCGGTCCCTTGCTGTGCCGCGGGGGCAAAGATTTCAAGGGCAAATGGTCCGCGCCTGCGATGTTTTCAATCGGCGGCGCCAGCGTTGGCCTGCAGGTAGGAGGTTCAACCACGGACTTCGTGTTGCTGCTGATGAATCCGAAAGTGGTGAATCAGGTCCTGAACGGCAAGACCAAGATGGGCTCAGATGCGACAGCCGCAGCTGGCCCCGGCGCCACTGCGGCGAGTACGTCGGACGTCGACATCCTGACCTACGGGCGGGCGAAAGGAGTCTTCGCTGGCGTGTCCCTGGGAGGCGCAACGGTGGAACCCGACAACGACGCGAACTACCGGCTATACGGTAAAACGGTGACCGCGACCGATATCGTACGAGGAACCGATGTCAAGCCATCGGGCGAAGGCCAGTCGTTGGTTGCGGTGCTGAATAGCAAGACCTAGCAAGATGAGCTCGGAGGGGGCGCACTCGTCTACGGAGTTGCCCTCCGCTCGACCTGTCCCGATTTTGGGGATTCGTAGCGAATGACATTTGCCCAACGCAGGCATTGCTCTCCTGGCGAGCGCATCGAAGGTCACGCCGCAGCACTGACTCTCCGGGGCTTCGAGGTGAACCTCAGAGATAATTTACTAGCCACTTCGGAACACTCCTTCGACGATTGGGGGTTGTCGGGATGCTTTGCAACGATCGTGCACCAGCGTCAACTGCTGACGCCTCCCAATCATGTCGAGTGTCAGGGCTGCGGAGCTGGCAAATGGACAATGCTGCTTTGGTGCCACCGAGCCAACAGCCGAAGAATTGGACTTAACAGAGACGCTAGTTACAAATTGCGAACATACAAGAAATTGTGGCTGCCGCTAGGGGAAAAGCTGGGTATAGTGCTACCAACCACTTCGCGTCGCTCCGGCCTTGCAAGGCGACGCTCCTACCTTCAGGCGTCGTCCGTCTTTGCAAGACGTGGGCATGAATTTGTCCCAGTGTGGGGTGTGCCATGCAGAGACGCTTAACGCAAATCTCTTCATCACTATCGGGTTGGAGACGCGCTCTCGACCTGTGGCCTTACGTTTTCGTTGCCGTTTCAATTGTAGGGCTGGCCTATATCGCTGTGAATTCCGCCCGCTGAAATTTCTGGGCTTCAATCTGCGACTAACAAGACGGCCGGACGTCGAAATCGGGTGCCCTTGCGGTAAAGGCCGGACGCGAAACCTGACTGCCTCAATGCCAGGCGCGGGTCCTAATGATGTTGCGCGAGGTTGCCGATAGGCACATATTGAGGGGTCCTTGATCCTTTTTCGAGGCGATCGTGTCTTTGGTGACCTGGGATGAGACTTACAGCGTGAAGGTTTCGCAATGCGATGCAGACCACAAGAAGCTGTTCGAACTGATTAATGCACTGCATGACGCAATGTCAGCGGGAGACAGAAAATCCGTTGTAGCTCAGGTGATCGATGAATTGACGGATTACGCGACCTATCACTTCGCAACGGAAGAAGCAATGTTGGAAAAAACGAAGTATCCCCAACTGGCTTCCCACCGGCGCGAGCATCTGATCTTCATGAACGAGGCGAGACGACTGCAGCGAGACCTTGCGGCCCTGAAGGGCGAGCAAGCACTCACGGTGGTGGTGTTTCTGAATGACTGGCTGCTCAACCACATCCGGCAAACCGACCAGAGATACTCTGCACATCTAAATGCGGGCGGTGTTTTCTAGATATTGCCCCAGGGGTAATGTTTCTCACAGGATGGAGACGCCTCCGAAGAATCTGTTCAGGTTTAAGCATTCCGCTCGATCTGCTATCTGGTCCCTGCACAATCGTAACCAGCATGGGACGCAGAATCGGCATCAAAATGGGGCATGTGGAGACTACCCAAACTCGCGATCGTGCTGGGGTGGTGGCTGGGCATTGGTTTGGTGTGGGCCCAGGACCGCGTTCGCGGCGATGGTCGCGATCTCGGGGTGCAGACTTCAGGCACGCCGGAAGCGGTGCTGTCGAGAACGGCTGTGAAGGAGAAGTCCCGAAGCAGCAGCGCGCGCGGCTTAAGTTCGAAGGATCGGCAGGCGGTGATTGGGGTGGCGCTGCGCTCGAACAATCCGCGGCCGGGAGAGCGCGATTGCTCCCACCTGGTGCATGCCATTTATCAGCGAGCGGGGTTTCCGTATGCGTACGCGCCTTCGGATGATTTGTACGACGGGGTGGAGGGATTTCAACGCGTATCGCGGCCGAAGGCTGGGGATTTGGTGGTCTGGCGAGGGCATGTGGGGATTGTGATTCGTCCGTCCCGACATGCGTTTTTTAGTTTCCTGCATGCGGGGCCGGGGATTGATGATTACCGGAACCGGTATTGGAAGGGGCGGGGCGAGGCGCGGTTCTATCGGTATTTGAAGAGTGCGGGGTGCTCGGGGTGTACGATCGCTCGAGGCCGGGGAGAGTGAGTGGTGGGGTTCACGCTCCTGAAGAGCTTTTGATTGCAAAGACTGCGGAAAAACTTCGCTGAGAACGCACGAAGGGTGCGCGAAAAAACTATCAACCACGAAGGACACTAAGGATCACGAAGAAAAATAATTGGTGGATATTTGCTTCTTCTACTTTCTGGCGTTCGCGGTAAGGATCTTTCATTGAGCCGATAGGCTGACCCTCCGTTGTCTTCCCTTCTTGCCCTTATAATCTACTCTGAGCTTTTTATGATTCAGACTTTATTTGGCAGCCTTACCGAAGAGCAGAAACCTAGCTTCATGGACCGCATGAAACAGGCGGTCACGCGCACGCGCGAGAATCTCGCGGAGCGGATTGAGGAAGTTGTTTCGTTTGGAAAAGAGATCGACCGGAATACGCTGGATGACCTTGAGGCTACGCTTATTGGCGCGGATTTGGGGAGCACGACTACGCAGGAAGTGCTGGGCAAGCTGCGGGAGAAGGCGGATCGCAAGCAGATTAAGGATGTGGCGGAACTCAAGCGGCTGCTGAAGGAAGAACTCCTGGCGATTTTGAATTCGGCGAATGCGCGTCCGGTCAAGACCGTGGATGGGGCGCCGGAGGTGATCCTGGTCGTGGGGGTGAACGGGACCGGCAAGACGACTACGATTGGGAAGCTGTCACAAGTGTTCCGGTCGCAGGGGAAGCATGTTTTGCTCTGCGCGGCGGATACGTTTCGGGCAGCGGCGATTGATCAGCTGGAAATCTGGGGGGCTCGGACCGGGACGGAAGTGATAAAAACGAAGCCGGGGGGAGATCCGTCGGCGGTGTTGTTTGACGCATTGCAGGCAGCGGTAGCGCGGAAGGTGGATTATGTTGTGGTCGATACAGCGGGACGGTTGCATACCAAAAGCAGCTTGATGTCGGAATTGGAGAAGATGCGGCGGACTGCGCAGCGGATTATTCCAGGGGCTCCGCATGAAACCTTGCTGGTGATGGACGCGACTACGGGGCAGAATGGATTGCAGCAGGCGCGAATGTTTACCGAGTCGGCGGGAGTGACAGGGATTGTCTTGACCAAACTGGATGGCACGGCTAAGGGCGGAGTCGTGGTGGCGATCTCGCGCGAGTTGGGATTGCCGGTACGGTATGTGGGAGTGGGCGAGAAGGCTGGGGATTTGCTGCCGTTTGATCCGAAGGAGTTTGTCGATTCTCTGTTTGAGTAGGAGAGGCTTATGCGGGATGCTGAGAGACCTTCGCGGTTCCGGCTGATGGTTGACTTCTTGAAGAAATTGCTGGGGAAAAAGGCGACACCGCCGGGCGATCCTTATGCTTATGTGATGGCTCCGGTGAAGCGCGGGCCTCGTGGACGGAGTGGGGCGGCGGTGGCGGAGATTGAAGAGGATTCGTATAAGAGCTTTCCGCCGCGCAGATAAGGCATGCCGGGGCTAAAGCCCCAGCTATTTTTGAGTCACTTTACGCTGCCCTTGAAGGGCCGCTCTTCCACGGTCGTTCCATCTTGCATGTCTGCTCACTCAACTGACGAACAGCATCTTCACCGTGCTCTCGACCTCGCTCGTCAAGGGGTGGGATTGGCGTCACCGAGTCCTTATGTGGGGGCGGTGATTGCGGATACTCACGGGAACGTTGTTGGAACTGGCATCTACACCTATGCTGGCGTGAAGCATGCCGAGGTTCTGGCGCTGGAAGCGGCCGGCAAGAGGGCTCGCGGCGGGACGCTCTACATCAATCTGGAACCGCATGCGCATCAGGGGCGCACACCTCCGTGCACTGATGCGTTGATCGCCGCGGGTATTCATCGTGTTGTTGCCTCAATGGCCGATCCGAATCCGAAGGTCAGCGGAGTGGGATTTGAGAAGCTGCGCGCGGCTGGCGTTCACGTTGAAGTCGGACGACTGGAAGAGCAGGCACGTCGGCTGAATGAAGGATTCGCGCGCTACATTCGGCATGGTACGCCGCTGGTGACGTTGAAGGCGGCGATGACTCTGGATGGGAAGATTGCGCCTCCGCCGACTGAGGCGCTGGACCGGTCGGCGGGGATTCCAGCGGGTGGGTGGGTGACCAGCGAGGTGGCGCGGGCGCACGTGCAGGAGTTGCGGCATCAGCACGATGCGCTGATGGTAGGGGCCGGAACAATTCTTT
This sequence comes from uncultured Acidobacteriaceae bacterium, assembly GCA_963722365.1. GTDB lineage: Bacteria > Acidobacteriota > Terriglobia > Terriglobales > Acidobacteriaceae > Sulfotelmatobacter. The sequence continues at coordinate 670,227 of CAVRLM010000004.1, read as the reverse complement.
CGGATAATCCGCTGCTCACCGATCGGAGCGGGCGGGCGCGGCGGCGGCCTTTGCTGCGGGTGATACTGGATTCGCGGCTGCGGTTGCCGGTGGACTCGCGGCTGGTGCAGAGCGTGGCGACAGAACGGAAGTCGGACGTCCTCGTCTTCTTTTCAGAGGCGGATGCGGAAAAGCAGACGCAACTGGAAGAGCTGGGGATTCGACTTGAGCAGGTTCCGGCGGTGATGCCAGACGGGCGTCCAGATCTCTCGGGGATTCTGCGACGGCTGGGTCAATTGGAAATAACGTCGGTGATGATCGAGGGCGGGGCGACTGTCAATTGGACGGCGCTGGCGGCGAATGTGGTCGACAAAGTTTTTCTTTATTATGCGCCGAAGATTCTGGCGGGGACAGGATCGATTCCCTTTGCGGCCGGGCCGGGGTTTCATCATATGAACTCGGCGGCGCAGGTGAGGCATTTGCATCTGCATCGGTTTGGAGAGGACTTCGCGGTGGAGGGGTATTTGCGGGATCCTTACGGGGGGTGAAGAGCTTTAACCACGGAGGACACAGGGGAATACAGAGGACGACGAATCTTCTTCGCGACTCCGCGACTCCACGGCAGACCCTTTGACGGGTTTATGATGGGTGGTTCATTTGGAGGGACTCATGTTTACTGGCATTGTGGAAGAGGTTGGGCGTGTGTCACGGATTGAGCAACGCGGGGAGAATCGGCGGATTACGGTTTCAGCGACGAACGCTCCGAAAGAACTTCAGACTGGGAACAGCGTATCTGTGAGCGGGGTGTGCTTGACGGCGCTTGACATCAAGCCGGGGTCGTTTTGCGCGGACCTGGCGCCGGAGACCTGGATGCGAACTTCGTTCTCGCGCATTCATGAAGGGGCGCTGGTGAATCTGGAATTGCCGATGAAGGCGGATGGACGCTTTGGCGGGCACATTGTGCAGGGGCATGTGGATGGAGTCGGAAAGCTCATCGCATTTGACCGGATCGCGGAGTCGGAAAATTGGTGGCTGGATATCGAAATGCCGGAGGACGTCGCGAAATACACGGTGTACAAGGGATCGCTTTCGATTGAGGGGATCAGCTTGACGGTAGCGAAGCTGGAGGGTAACCGGTGTACGATCGCAATCATTCCCCATACTGTCGAGATGACGAATCTGCATTCGCTGAGGGCAGGGGATCCGGTGAACCTGGAAGCGGACTTGATTGCGAAGTATGTGGAGAAGATGATGCGGGGGGATGCGGAGAGTTCGTTGACCGTCGAAGATTTGGTGCAGCAGGGATTTTAGGGCAGTTGCCAATCGTCAGTCGGGCACCTCAGGGGCTAAAGCCTGAAAACAAATCTTCTATCGCAGCGCTGAAAGAGCTGCGATACCCGAAAGAACCCCTCCGGCCGCGCTTCCACGATATGCCCTCAGTGCGCGGAGGGGGTCGATTCTTTCACCGCCACGCCGCCTTTCATTACCCATTCGACATGTTGTAGCTGCGTGATGTCGGTGAGCGGGTCGCCTTCCACGGCGATTACGTCGGCGTAGTGGGCTGGTTCCAGCGCACCTACTTTGTCTTCCCATCCCATCAATTCGGCGGCGTTCGTGGTGGCGGCGCGGATCGCTTCCAGCGGTGGCATGCCGCGCTTGGTTAAAGCGATGAGTTCGTTTGCGTTCTTGCCTTGTCCTTCGGCTTCGGCAGCATCGAAGCCGGCCGCGATTTTCACGCCAAGACTCATTGCCATTTGAATTTCCTGTCGGCTGCCTTGCAGGAAGGTGTCGATATGTTTCTGCTGCTCGGGAGTGACGGGATCGTTTTTGTGGCGCTCGACGACGGCATCAATCACGCCGACTGTGGGGACCAGGAAGGTGCCCTTCGATTTCATCAACTCTAGATCGGCGCGGTCGATGCGGTGGCCGTGTTCGATGGAATCGACTCCGGCGGTGACGGCGTTCTTGATCCCTTCAGCGGTGGTGGCGTGGGAGGCGACTTTGAGTCCCTGTTTATGGGCTTCTTCGACGATCACGTGGATTTCGTCGACGGTGAGCGTGGGATGGTTCCAGTCGGCATAGACCTTGATGAGGTCGGCGCCGTGACCGATTTGTTCGCGGACGGCGCGGCGGGCCTCTTCGACTCCGCTGACCATCTGAGCTCCGGTGGGAAAATTTGCGAGGTCAGGAGAAACGCCGAACGGGTTGTACTGACCGACAGCCGCGATGGCGCGGGTGGACACCTGCATGCGCGGGCCTTCGGCGAGTCCCTGATTGATGGCATCGCGCAGGGCGACATCGGCGTAGCCGGAGCCTTCGCTCTCGACGTCGCGGATAGTGGTGTATCCGGCTTGCAGCGTGATTCGGGCGTTGTAGGCGCCTTCGAGGGCGCGGAAGGCCTGCGATTTGGTGGCGAGATTAAGGATGTAGCCGTCGTCGCCTTCGGGGATGCGCGCCATGATGTGAGTGTGGCAATCGATGAGCCCGGGGAGAAGCGTGACGCGGCCGAGGTCGATGACCTTGGCGGCATTGGGCGCGTGGAACTGGATGTCGGAGGCTTTGCCGATTTCCTTGATGCGATCGCCTTCGATCCAGAGTGCGGCGTTTTCGAGATAGACGCCTTTGCGGACGTCGAGGAGGCGGTCAGCTTTCAAAACGGTGGAGGCCGGAGGCGTCGGTGCGGGATTTTGTGCCACGGAGACCAGGGGAAGCGTGAGGAGGGCGACGACGGCTGCGTGCTTCATGGGCCTCTTTGTTACCACAGTCGGGAGGACCGTACAAGCCGTGTGGGGTAAGTCAGGAACCCATCTTGGGCTGACTCAAGGCGGCGAGTGTGGCTTTTGTTGCTCGGAGGTAGTCTGCAGGGGCTAGCAGGATTTGTAGGCCGCGTTGACCTGCTGAAATCGAGATCACATCGAAGATCTCGATCGTTTCGTCGACATATACAGGGAAGTCGCGTTTGGCGGCAAGGGCGGTGACTCCTCCTCGGATGTATCCGGTGAGCGACTGCAATTCTTTGACGGGAACCAGCTGAATTTTTCTTTCGCCGGTGGCGGTCGCCAGGGCTTTCAAGTCCAATTCTTGATCTCCGGGAATCACGGCCATGGAGACACCTGCGCGATCGCCGCGAGCGACCAGGGTTTTGAAGACTTGCTGTGGCGGAAGGCCGATTTTCGCAGCCACGGTTTCCGCGGCAAGATCGTTGGGATCGACTTCGTATTCGCGGAGTTCGTAAGCGATTCCGAGTTGATCAAGAAGGCGGGCGGCGTTGGTTTTGGCAGGCACGTGTCAGTAGGCAGTAGTCAGGAGTCAGTAGTCAGGAGCCAGGCTCGTCGATTTTGCTGACTTCTGACTACTGGCTGCTGACTACATTTCTACGCCTCAAGTTTCAACTCGTCGAGTTCGAGGAATTCCTGGATGATCGGTTCGGGACGATTTTTCCATCTGGGCGTAGGTGCCGAAGAAGATGGCGCGGCCCTCGTGCAGGAATACGACGCGCTCGGCCAGTTTCTTGGCGAGGCGCATGTCGTGTGTAACCACGATGCTGGTCAGGTTTAATTGAATCTTGAGGCGTTTGATGAGGTCGCCGAGCAGCTGCGCCATGAGGGGATCGACCATCGTGGTGGGCTCGTCGTAGAGGACGCATTCGGGGCGGGCGGCCAGGGCGCGCGCGATGGCGACGGAACGTTTCATGCCGGTGGAGAGGTCGGAAGGCAGCAGGTCGCGCATCTCCTGCACGCCGACCATTTGCAGCAGGCCGTCGACGATCTGGTAGATCTGCTCTTCGTTGAGTTCGCGGCTCTCGCGCAGGGGGAAGGCGACGTTTTCGCCGACGGTGAGGGAGTCGAAGAGGGCTCCGTTCTGAAAGACCATGGTGACTTTCTTGCGGATGAGTTCGAGTTGCTCTTCGGTGTAGTCGGTGATGTCCTCGCCGGCGACGATGACGCGGCCGGAGTCGGGCTTCAGGAATCCCATGATGTGATGCAGGGAGACGGATTTACCGACGCCGCTGCGTCCGAGAATGCAGACGGTCTCGGCGGGGAGCACGTTGAAAGATGACGTGATCGAGAACGACGTTGTCGCCGAAGGCTTTGGAGACGTCGCGAAATTCGATGTAGGGGGCGGCGGGTTTGGGGTCTTCGGGCATGAGGCGGTTTCTAGCTACTAGCTTCTAGCTTAATCCCTAGTCGTTCTGCGAAGGATACTACGACGAGCCCGTCGACATGCGAAATGGGATATTTCACGGGTTACGTTCTGACAGGAGCGCATTTGAACTCGGGCCGCCCCCCACACTTATTTTATGAGGGTGTCACAAAAAACCACAGCAGCCCGGCGAGGACTGCGAGGGCAAACACGGTCTCGATGCTCATCCATGCGATATATGCTGCTTTGTTTGGGACTGCACTAAGCCGTCGCCATGCTCGGTAGAAATAGAAGACAAGGGCTACTACCGACAGCAGGAACCAGATGCACATCAGCACTAATATCGGAAAAGCAATTGCATTTGATTCGTTGCGTGGCAGGATGACGGCTGCCAAGATGAGAATCGTCGGCCATCCCCAGAAGAGTAGAACTCCCCATTTGATCCGTTTCAATCTCATCTCGCGGCGTAGATCGGCTGACAGTTCCATTATGCGGGCTTTCTGCAAGGGCACGCAGATAACTGATGTAATCAGGCCTGGCGTTCATTGACGCCGGAAAGGACTGCCTTTCGGTCAGTAAGAGTTGTTGTTTTCGCTCGCCTTGGCCAGTTCCTCCCGTGTATTCAGGTTACGGAACATTGTCTGTGAGAAGCCAGCGGCTTTCAATTCTTCTTCGGTGATGGTTTGAGTGTTGGTGGATCGGAAAAGGGAATCAATTTTATAGCGGCCTTCGCGCAGGGCCTTTTCGGCCAAGTCTGCGAATTGGCGGCGGTAGATGGCGCTGAGAGGCTGGTAGCCTCCGGCGGTTTGCGCGACGGTGACCACCGCCGTAGTCCTGCGCGCGCGCTCGATCAAGTACTCCAATAGCGCAGTGGATACGAACGGGACGTCCACGGCGAGGATCAGGTTCAGGTCTGTCGAGGAGGAGCGCAGGGCCGCGTGGATTCCGCCTAGGGGGCCGCAGTTGGCGAAGATGTCTTCGATCACGGGGGCGTAAACGGCGAATTTTGCGGCGTCGCCTACGATGCTCACGTTGTGTGTGACGGAACGGGCGATGTCGAGAGCTCGGGCTAGCAGAGCACGGCCTTCTAGTTCGACGAAGGCCTTGTCCGTTCCCATGCGCGTGCTTTTGCCGCCGGCGAGGATGAAGGCGGAGACGTCCGGGATCGGGGCGGGCATGGAGCGATGATACATGGGGCACGTGCGCGGGTGCCGTTCCTGACGGGACTCAGTTAATCCTAATTTTGCTTCCCCGGCACTGCCGTCCGGGCTTTCATGTGGCGCCGCTTCGCGGCTGGCGTGGGTTCTTGCCTTTTTTTGTTCGGGCTGAGACCGCGCGAGAAATGGGTACCCCAAAGGTCGTTCTCTTTACGGGAGCTGCAACCGCCCATGAACAATAGGAGTCTGTTCAGAATGGCAGGGCACAAAACTTCGACAGGTTAAGGCCTTGCATCCACGGTAGTTAGAAACGCGTGCGGGGTGGCATGTGCACGAAAGTAACCTACCCAAAGTTAAGGCTTCGGGAGATGATGGGCCTGCATCCGAGGGTTCGGTAACCCGGACGTTATAACATGCCGCAAAAATTTATGGATGTGCTTATGCTTGGGCGCTGCTCTCACGAGTTCTCCTGGCCGCGTCGTGGTGGCGATGGCGATTATTACCAGGTCTGCCTGCTGTGCGCCGCGGAATACAAATATGACTGGACGACCATGCGCCGAACACAGCGCGTGGAACACGCCAAGCCCGAGACCACGGTACGGCGAAGCCACACGCGCGAGAAGCGGCCTTCGTGGGTGCCGCGCGCGCGCCGATTGAAGCTCGATATTCCTTTGCGCTACCGCGTGAACAAGACGAGCACGTGGCATGAAGGGATTATTGAAAATATCAGCCAGAGTGGCGTCCTGTTCAACGGTCCGCAACAGTTGCCGGTGAACGCGCTGATCGAGATGGTGTTTGAGATGCCGGAAGAAATTTCCGGCCAGAAGAACAGCAACGTCGTTTGCCAGGGGCGCGTGATGCGCGCCAAAGACGCGGCCAAAGGGGAAGAAGCACCCGCGCAAGAACAAGAGAACGGGGCGCTGGCGGCATCGATCGTCGACTACAAGTTCATTCACTAAGCAAGAGTGCGCGGCCGGGACGGTCCCGCTACAGCCGGCTGGACTCTTCGGCTTTGCTCAGGGCAGGCTGCCGGCGCTGCGTTTTTCGCCCGCCACCTTGAGTTCCTTTTCGCGGTTTACATCTGCAAGAAAACTTCGCTGCATCTAAAATGTGTGCATGGGCCGGGGCGGGCCCCTGGATGCCGTGTCTGGAGTCGAGCAATGAAAATCAATTTCCTGTTGTTTCGGTTCGTGTTGGTGATGGTGTTGGCGACGAGTGTGGGGTGTGCGAAGACGCCTGACAACGCCAAAATTTCCAGCGAGGTTCAAGGCAAGTTCAGCCAGGATTCCGGGCTTTCGAGCAAACAACTGGCGGTGCAGGCCAATGACGGGGTGGTGACGCTGGAGGGCACAGTCGATAATGACGCCCAGCGTGAGGCGGCGGGACGACAGGCTGCATCAATTGCCGGAGTAAGAACGGTCATCAACAATCTGCGGGTTGGGGATGCGGCGGCGATGGCGCCGGCTGCGGTCGCTCCACCGGCGAGTGAATCGGTGCCACCCTCACCAACCTCTAGCGCTCCACCGGTGGATAAACCAAGGCCCAGCGTGGCGAAAAAGAGCAGTAAGGCCCGCGGCTCTCAGGGTTCGAAGGCGAAGCAGGATTCCGCGGATGACTCGGATGCGAACCAGATGAGTACAAGCAATCAGCCACCCGATGATTCTGTGGCTCCGCCAGCATCGCCCGCTCCAGAGAATTCTATGACGCAGGCACCTCTACCGCCACCGGCGCCGAGAAAACTGATCATCGATCAGGGAACGCAGTTGACGGTGCGTTTGATCGATCCGATTGACAGCGAGAAAAATCAGACGGGTGAAACCTTTCGCGCGACGCTGAACGCTCCGCTCACTTCGGATGGAGAAGAAGCCGTACCCGCGGGCGTTGAATTGACGGGGCACCTGGTGTCGGTAAAGAGCGCAGGTAAGTTTGCAGGGCAGTCAGAAGTCGTGCTGCAACTTGACAGCTTGGCGTCGGGCGGAAAGACCTATAGCCTGCAGACGGATCAGTACAAGAAACAAGGAAGCTCGCGCGGAAAAAATACTGCGGAGAAGGTCGGCGGGGGCGCGATCATTGGGGGCATCATCGGGGCGATTGCCGGAGGCGGCAAAGGCGCGGCGATCGGCTCGGCAGCGGGAGCCGGCGTCGGAGGCGGAGTTCAGGCGGCGACTAAAGGACAGCAGATTAAGTTGCCGTCGGAAACTGTGCTGAACTTTACGCTACAGGCTCCGGTTACGGTGGTGCAGGCGGCTCCGGCGGATGCGAACCGGGAGAAGTTGGGGAATTCGCAGTAGGGGCGGCGTGGCTTGGGTGCAACGAGAATTGTAGCGATCCGCGCAAGATCCTTCGCTCCGCCTGAAGAGCGGGTCCGCTCAGGACGACACAGCTTTTTGAATGAGGGCTGCCCGCGCGGCAAAGCTTTCACTCCGACGCAAGCTTGCCATTACAATCCTTCCTGATTCGCGTACACTCCCTTCGTCGAAATTCTTATGGCTCGGATCACGGCGGTGCTGCATACGGAGAATGATGCCTTGCGGTTGGGGCGAGCGCTGGAGACGGTGTATGCCTGCGATGACATTTTAGTAGTCGATCATGGCTCGCGCGACGCGACGGTGCGGGTGGCCCGCGAGTACGGAGCACACGTCGTGGACGCGGTACCCGGAGCGTCGGCGCGGGATTATCTTCGCCGGATCAACGCAGATGTGGTCGCCAATTCCGGATGGATGTTGTGCCTCGCTCCGAGCGAGTCACTGAGCGAGAAACTGGCGGCAAGCTTATTTGAATGGAAGCTCGAGTCTGCGCACGGAAGGGGCGCGACTGCGCTCGCATTTTCCATGTTTCTTCGGGAAGAGACGGCGGGCGGATGGGTGGAAGTGCCCGTTGCGGAGACTCGCCTCGTGCCGCATACCTGGGAGGATTGGACGGGAGTGCTTCCTGTGAATGAACCCGCAGCCATCACTTTGGAAGGAGAGTTGTTGCGCTTCGCTTTTCCGTAATCTTGCCTTGGTCCGATTCGGCGACTGCGGCCGTCCATAACGGTGAAATACAGATTGAGGCAATCACTCCATTCCCACGCACGGACCATACTAGGCCTTACCAACCAGATCTTTCCGACCGGGCTCTTCAGGAGTCACAAATGGTTGTGATTTCAGTCACATTCCACTCTCCGACACACGCCTAGACTGCATGGTTGTGGCAGTTTTGGCCCGGAAAGGCCTAGGAGGAAGGATATGCGTGTAATGAAATTCATCAGTTTGGCTGTGATTCTAGTAGCAGTTTCGACTTTGGCCGTGGCGCAGCAGGCCCCTGCGCAGACTGCACCGACGGTCAAGCATGTTCCCATCAGCAACATCCCGTCCAACGCCGGGAATGAGATGTTCGCGAGCTATTGCGCCGTTTGCCACGGAAAAGACGGCAAGGGTAACGGGCCAGCTGCCTCGGCCATGAAGACAGCGCCCACCGACCTGACGACTCTGGCGCAGAAGAGTGGCGGAAAGTATCCGGCATCGCATGTGGCGGCGGTGATCCGCGGACAGGCTATGACACCGTCTCACGGCAGTCAGGATATGCCGGTGTGGGGACCACTGTTCTCGAGCATTAGCCAGGGCCACGATTCGCAGGTGCAGCAGAGAATTGCGAACCTAGTCGCTTATATCGAAGGCCTGCAGGCAAAGTAAGGAATTGGCCGCTGGGAGTTATGAGAGATGATGGGCTCCGGAGCGCGATGAGCGCGCTCCGGGCCAGTCTTTCGGTTTTGCCGCCCACCGGGCGACCGCGCTGAAGCGCCATCCGAAGAAACTTTCACCGCGGTTGGCAAGGCGGGCGGTAACCTCAGGGTGGTCAATGTCTTACCGCCCACTGGCCGTTTGGCCAGTGACTTCAGTACCTTAGTCCCCGCCGATTGATCGACTTATAATCCAGTCAAGAAGAAGAAACACCAGCGTTCTTCCGGAGAGGCTTGCGCAGTGCGAGCCAACTAGGAGAGCTTGAGAGAAAACGTGGATCCGGTCATAGCATCGTTGATCTTTTTCGCGGGGCTGGCTTTTGGCAGCTTTCTGAACGTGTGCATTCATCGACTGCCTCTGGGGCGCTCGGTGGTGACACCACGTTCGGCCTGTCCCACATGCAAAGAACCGATCGCGTTCTACGACAACGTTCCGGTGCTGAGCTGGCTGATTCTGGGCGGGCGGTGCCGGAATTGCAAAAGCAAGATTTCTGCGCGCTACCTACTGATTGAGTTGCTCACTGGCGCGCTCTTTCTGGCGTGCTACTGGTATTTCGGACTCACGCTGGCCACACTCAAGTTCTGCACCTTCGCATTCTTGCTGCTGGGCCTTATTTTCACCGATGCCGAGACCAAGTTGCTGCCCGACAAAATGACGCTGCCGGGACTGGCGCTGGGCGTGATCTTCAGCACGCTGGTTCCAGTGAATGACATGGCATCGCAATTCTTGCCCGGAGTGGTGAATCTGCCATTGAGCGGTGACCTTTCCTTGCGCGTTCTGTCTTTGGTCGATTCCCTGCTGGGCGCCGCGTTGGGAGCCTCGTTCATCTACGGAGCCGGGGCGATTTATCTGCGTTGGCGCGGCATCGAGGGGATGGGGTTTGGGGACGTGAAACTGATGGCGATGGTGGGCGCGTTCTTGGGAATGAAGTTGACGATCTTCACGATTTTCGCGGCGTCGCTGGCGGGGTCGTTGTTCGGGCTGGCTACGGTTTTCGTCGTGTGGCTGAAGCGGACGCATCGCTTTATGAAGCGGCTGGCGAATGCCCAGGCGGCGCGGCGGCGCGGATGGCAATCGGCGCAGGTGGTTTACCGCAATTACCAGATGCCCTTTGGGGTTTTTCTGGGAAGTATGGCGTTGATCGCATTCTTCTTGGGTAATCAGTTTCTCCACTGGTATGGGGGCCTCTGGTGAGAGCGCTAGCCAATCCGGTGTTGCTGCGCGCGGCAATCGTGTTATTCTGCGCGACGTTTGCCTTTCTGCTCGGTCTGCTCTTTATGCGGCTGCTCAAGCAGAATATTTCAGAAGAACGAAATTTTTCGGCCACGGCGCAACCGACGTTGGAGACACTTCCACTTCATCTGTACAACACAGTGATTCAGCAACTCAAGCAGCAGAAACACGAATTGCAGGTGCAGTCGGAAGCGGAGCAGCGCCGATTACGCACCACTGAAAACTTCAGTCAGGCGGTACTTTCCAATCTGTCCTGCGGCGTGCTGGTGTTTGGAACCAACGGTCTGGTCAAGACAGCCAATCCCGCGGCGAAGGCGATTCTCGGGTTTGCTTCCCCCACCGGGATGGGAGCGGAAGATATTTTTCGCGGAGCTCTAGTCAGTTCCGGCGTTCAGACAACAAGTACGGGCTCGGAGGACAACGGCGATGAAGCCGTGGGAATGGCGGACAAGATCCGCGAAGTGTTGCAGGAAGAGAGTAAGCGGTGCAACGTGGAAGCCGAGTACGAAACTCCGGCCGGCGCAAAGCGATTCATTGCGGTAACGATTTCTCCGGTGCCGTCGGTGGATGGGAGTCTACTGGGCGCGGCCTGCCTGATCAACGACATGAGCGAGTTGGAACAGATCCGGCGCCAACAGCAACTGGACGGCGAGATTTCGGCGGAGAAGGCGTTGCAATTGCGCACATCGCTGGCCACGATATCCAGCTGCGTGCAACAACTTGTCAGCAGCCGCGATGCGGAAACGGCGCAGCGACTGGCAGCGGATATCGCGCACGAAGCCGCGGAATTGGACCGCAGCATTGGCGGATTCTTGACCAAAACTCAGGCCATGCAGGGAGCGGCCGCGGGTAGCGGGGCAAATTGAGTTCGAAGGACAGGCCAGGGCGGCGGATAGCCGCCAGGGCGAAACAGACGCAAGCGTGAAGAAAAAGGTGGAATGATGAAACATATTGCATGCAGTGGAATTGGTCTCGTGCTGCTTCTGGGTTTGACCGGCGTTCCGGCCGGTGCACAGAATCAGGGTTCGACAGCCTCGCAAAACTCTTCCTCCGGTTCGTCTTTAGGCGAGTACGCGCGGCAGGTCCGAAAGGATCCCGGCAGCACCGCGAAGCCGAAAGTGTTCGACAACGACAATTTGCCCAGGGAAGACAAACTTTCCATCGTAGGGCAGCCGGCCAGCCCGGCGGCCGGCAGCGACACCGACGCCAAGGCGAGTCAGGCGGAGAACTCCACGCCGAGTGATGCCAAGCCCGGTGCGGATAGCAAAACTTCGTCACCCGAGAAGGCCCCGCTGACCAGCACGCCCAAAGCTCCCGACGATGACAAGACCAAGGAGAATGCGGTGAAGCAATGGGCGGACAAGCTCGCGGCGCAGAAGGATCAAATCGATCTGCTGACCCGCGAACTGGATGTACTGCAGCGCGAATATCAAATCCGTGCCGCCGCAATGTATGCGGACGCGGGGAACAGAATGCGCAACTCCGGCGACTGGGATAAACAGGACGCGCAGTACAAGCAACAGATTGCGGACAAGCAGAAAGCAATCGAAGACGCCAAGCAGAAACTGGAAGACACGCAGGAAGATGCACGGAAAGCAGGAGTGCCGGCATCGGTCCGCGAGCCGTAAATTCAGTTTTGCAAACAATTCGAGCGCCGAAGCTTGCTCCGGCGCTCGATTTTTTTCCTACCATAGCCGGCCAAACGCCGACACTAGGCCTGCATACGCAGGCGGCGGAGTTGCTTTACGTGATGCAGGCCATGCACCAGGTGAAACTTCCTCCATTGGGCTGCCGTGAGCGGGCCGAGGATGGGATGATCGAGAAGTTTCTGGCGCGGTCCGAGTTTCTCCTCGCAGCGGCGAATAATGTCATCCATCTCTCCGATCTTCGGGCCGATTTCGGCACGCACTTTTTCGGGTGGAACTCCGCGGGGGCGAGCGACGGGCGGGGCCTCCCTGCCGGAGGGCAGATGGCCGAGTCCCACAACCACAAGGGTTCTGCCTCGCTGGGCCCAGGTTTGAGTAGTCGCGAGGGGCTTGCCGGCTTCGACGACGCGCTCGAATCCCTTGATGGTGCCCGTATAGGTTAAATACAAGTGTTCCAGGACCTCAGCGGCACACCAATTGCCAGGCGGGTGGGCGGTCAGTTGCGCAGGCGACATGGGCGCAACGGCTGCGGCAATCTCTGCTTGCAATTTTTGCAGACGAGGGTCCACGAGGGTTACTTACCTTTTCCGCCCTTTCGGTTAGAATGTTGCGCGAACAAGAAACTCATTCACGTTATCACAGGAAGGATGTCATGAAGACGGCCAGCCCTGCCCCTACACAGTTGCACGCAATGGCAGCGAAGATGTCGGGAACGGCGTTGTACAGCAGTCGGAATCAGCCATCATTCAATCGGAGAAGCGCGTTTCGCAGCAACGTTTATGCGGGTTTATTGGCTGCGCTGGTCATGACGCTTCTGGCGCTGTTAAGCTCGTGCTCCGCGGAACCTGAAAAACCAGCGGAATCTGCGAAGCCGGAAGTGAAAGGACCGGAGCTGATCACGGCTCGCTCTGCATTTCAGAGACTGTACGTGGCGGCGCGCGGTTGGAATCAGGACGCGCAGCCCTACCGGATTGAATCGACGGCAACCAGCGACGGCAACGGCCACGATGGCAAGTGGGCCATCTGGCGATGCAGCTTTGCTTCGCCCAGCAAGCGCTCGTCGAAGGCGTATACCTGGTCAGGAAGTGCGGCCGATGGGGCGCCGTCGCGCGGGGTGGATCCAGGAAGAGAAGACAGCTACAGTCCATCGAACTCTTCGACGCAAGTGTTCGATATGGCGTTCCTCAAAATCGATTCAGATCAGGCTTTCGCGACCGCCCAGAAGCACGGCGGCGACAAGGTTCTGGAGAAGACGCCCGACACGCCTGTGATCTACATTTGCGACTGGAATCACAACACGAATGAATTGACTTGGCATGTGATCTACGGGACTAGTCGTGAGGGAGCGAAGCTGACGGTAGCTGTGAATGCATCTACCGGCGAATTTATTCGCGTTGAGAAATAGCTTGCCGCACCGGTGATGCGGCTGGCTATGCAGTTGAAGTTGGAGGAAAATGAGGGTTCGGGCCTAGTCGGTTGAAGGTCTCGCCTTTGATTCTGGAAAAGAATCGGTACACGCTTCGGCCTAAGCGGCGCCCACTGGATAGACTAGCGCTCTCCAAGAGAGGTTATGTCTAGCTGGGAACAGCGAGGCACGGACGGTCCGCCGCCGGGTAGGCACTGAATAGGTGAGCTCGCAGCTGCGAGATCGATTTTCAGGCAAGCCACATCATCTGTTTCGCACGTCCGTGAACCTTTCACCGCTCCTCAATTCGTTGTCCTGGGGTAAACGCAGGTGGATCCCGAAAAACCGTAATGGGGAGGACTGCGTCGGTACGCGGTTCGATCGGGACCACCCTGCGAGGTCGTCGATAGTGGCGGTCGGTATATTGTACGGCGTTAGTTATACGTGGTTCAAGAAATAAGCAGTAGCGTTATTGGAGGCGATGGTGCCGAGGCATCCCGATCCTGATTTGGAGCAACGTATCTTAGGGGCGGCATCGCGCCTGTGGGCGCGCGGCGGCGAAAAGACTCTGACCATGCGCGCGGTGGCTAAAGCAGCCGGCACCACTACGCCGACGGTGTACGAGCGCTACCGCGACCGCGACGACATTCTTCGTTCGCTGCGCATGGAAACGCGGCGGGAGTTATTTGCCGTCCTCAGTGACACGAAGACTCTTCGCGAGGCCTTTCAACAGCATCTCGAGTTTGCCCTCAAACACAGCCACGCTTACGAGATGCTGTTTGACGGAGTGGCCAAGCCTCCTTCCCTGCACGAACCCTGGCCGTCGTTCAATCTAATGCGGGAACGGGTCGCCATACGTCTCGGCGGGAGTCCCCGGCAACATACGCGACTCATGCTCGCAGTATGGTCGTTGATGCACGGGGCCGCTATGCTGATTATTCGCGGCGGCTTTGAAGGCGTACTGCGAGACCAGATGGTGCACGCGTGCCTGGACGCATTCGACGACATTCTTGATGCGGCTGCGCGATCGAAAGGCCTGGCCCACTCTGGTCCGAAATGGCCGTCCAATCTGATTCTGGGCGAAGGCAAGCAGAGTCGTGCGGGCAATGGCGAAGGCAACGACCGGAAGGCCAAAATCAAAAGCGGTAAACATAGGTGAGCCAACTCAACCCTGCGAGTTCGCGCAGGCACAATGGCTCCGAGCGTAAACGTTCACGGTGGCGATTTACGGAGCAGGCTTCACATTCGCAGCGGCGCCCTTTAGCCGGTCGATCGCCTTTTGAGCTTCTTCTGCTTGCGGCCCGTGAGGCAGGATCTTTAGATAGCTTTCGTATGCCTTGCCGGCATCGTCGGGCTGATCCAATTTGTCCAGGCACACGGCGAGGTGGTAGGTGGCCTCGGCGTCGTTGTCTTTGTAGTACAACGCTTCCCGATACCGGTCCGCAGCGGCGCGATAGTTCTTCCGCTTGAAGTAGAAGTTTCCCACTTCAATATCCTTCGCCGCCTTGTGCGGGTTCCAGGTGTGAAACTCGGCGACGTTGCCGCTGCCGGGCGCGGCGGTCTCGTCTACCAATAGGTCTGAACTTTCCGGGTGAGCCTTGTCATCCCCAGGCGGGGGGCTCAAATCGATAAGAGTGTCTTTGCTCGAGCTTTGCCCTTCTGCATCTTCGAGGGTGTCGGCATTGACGCGGTCGGACCGCGGCGGGGTCAGATTGGGATTCCGCGGAGTCAACGGCTTGGAATCCTGCGCCGACTTCGAACTGGGCGTTTGCGCACTCGATGGGGAGGAATTAGAGGGAGTGGAGTTCTGCGCCCGCACCCCCAACGTGCATGCAATGCACATTAAAACAAGACCACTACGCATAGGATTATTTTACCTTCAACCGTGAGTGGCGCGAAACGACTGCAAACACTTCTGCGCGGTTTCAAGTTCCGGGAAGCGGCTTCCCTCTTGTTCGATGAGGTAGTACTCGACGCCACCCACGCTTTCGGCCGCTTGAAAAATACCTTTCCAGTCGGCGACGCCTTCCCCAAAGAGGACCTTATAGCCTTTGCCGGGATCGCGCGACCACTCCTTACAATGGATGGAGCGAATGCGTCCCGGGTTGGCTCGGATCCAAGCTACTGGATCGGCGCCAGCTTCCACGCAGGTGCCCACGTCCAGCTGCAGCATCACGGACGGCTTAGTGTTCTTGGCAATGATCTCAATGGGTCGCGTGCCGGGCGCGCCTGTGAATTCGGCCTGATGGTTGTGATACCCGGTCTTAAGGCCAGAGGGAGCGAGCGTGTCGGCGGCGGAGTTCAGCGTGTCGGCAATTGCCTTCCAGCCATCGACACCGGTCTTGGGATCGCTCCAGGCGAGGACTACATATTTGCTGCCGAGAATCAAGTTGTAGTCCCGTGCCCGGTCGATGTTTTTCGCATTGAAATAGTCGGCATCGTTATGCGTGGAATAGCAGCGCATTCCGAGATCATCGAGCAACTTGCGCGTCTGCTTAGCCTCGGTTTCGGTCCATTCGAAGTATGGAGCGTAGAACTCGACCGCTTGGTAGCCCATTTTCGCGACGGCGCGAAGGGCGCCGTCGGGATCCTGCTTGAGCGAGTCGCGGACGGAGTAGAGTTCGAGGCCCACCGGGATGGTAGTGGCAGAAGCTGCGCTCCTGAAGGCCCATGGCAAGGTGGCAGATATCGCAAGGAAGGTGCGGCGGGAGAGTGCGCTCATTGGCATGCGTGAAATCCTAACTCTTTACGCCGGTTCGTAGAAAAAGATTTTAACCACAAGAGGACGCTGAGCAAGAGCCACGGAGTTCGCAGGTCGACACCGATACTGAACAAAAAAAGCAGGCCGCTCAGGGGGAGGCGTTGAGCGGCCTGGTTGGCGAAGTCCTCCGGGGAGGAGGGTAAACTTTTTCTACATCGATGATGGATTGCTCGTGGCCGGCGCAGCGGTTGGCTGCGTAGTGTCGCCCACGGTGTTTGTCATGAGGCGGACATCGACGCGGCGGTTGTCAGCACGACCGCTGGAGGTCTTGTTCGACTCCACGGGCTTATCTTTTCCGAGACCGATCACGTAAATCTTGTGCGCGGGCACGTTGTACTTCGTAGCCAGATACTGAATCACCGAATTGGCGCGGCGCTGGCTGAGATCATAGTTATAGTCGGCCGGT
This sequence comes from uncultured Acidobacteriaceae bacterium, assembly GCA_963722365.1. Classification (GTDB taxonomy): domain Bacteria; phylum Acidobacteriota; class Terriglobia; order Terriglobales; family Acidobacteriaceae; genus Sulfotelmatobacter. The sequence continues at coordinate 653,775 of CAVRLM010000004.1, read as the reverse complement.
CCAACCGAGTCCGTTCCGCCTTCGAGCGCAATGATGTATCCCTTGGTGCTGGCAATCTGGCCAGCGAGCTGATCGAGGGTTTGCTGCGCCTCAGGAGTCAGATTGTCCTTGTTGAATCCGAATTTAACCGAGGTCTCGGCGACGGCGTGATAGTTGTCGAGATTGGCTACAGTGTTGGTCAGAACGCCTACGCGGCTGTTGGCGGCATCGGCCATTTGTTGCGCGGAAGCTGCGTTCTGTCCGGCGGTTTGAGCCTTCTGCTCGACTTCGGCGGTCTTGGCATTCACGGCCTGAATGCCCGCCTGGGCCCGCGCGTCAACGTCCTTGATGTCTTTCGAATTCTTCGCGGTCAGATCGTCCAGTTCATTGGTCTTGTTGATCAGTGGCGTTGTTTGTGACTTCACGTAGTTCTTGCTGGAACAACCAACAGTTGCCACCATGCTGGCTGCCAGGCAAATCACTAACGAAGTGCGGTTCATAGGGTGAGGCTCCTTGGTAAGTCTCTTGAACTTTCAGAACTTGTCGGACGCCTTTCTGGCGACCGGAAACCTGTAATTTCCAATTACCGGGAAATGACTCCACAGCTCGACTACGGGCTTTACTTGTGCACGGCACATGCCAGTTTCCCGGCCTGGCACGGGCGGCAATAAGTATATACGTTTTCAATGCTTTGCGGTTATTTTGCGGAGGCGCAGAAAAGTGCATAGCGCGGCGAAACTATGCAAACCCACATACAGGATGGAAATTTTATACGGTAAGACTCAAGGCAAGCGAGTTACGTGGTTCAGCAACCAACCTTTTTATCGCCGGGACTCGGAGAGCGAGCCGCGAAGAGGACATACATAGGCGTATTAAGGTTACTTCCAAATATCAGTGATTGGGGCTGCTTCGCGATCGTTGGCGGTGAGAGGCTCGAGGCCGAAATTGTCTTCGATGGTGCGCAAGAGGTTGTAGTGAGTGTAGTGCATGGCGAGTGCCTTGGGATCCTGCTGGTTCGCGGGTTTGACCATGTCGCCCAGGAGCAACGTGTAAATGCGGTTGTCGGCATTGCCGCCGGATTCGTCGAAGGTGACAACGACTAACGTTCCCTTCCGGAGTTTCTCTGGGAAGGATTCATCGAGGATTCTTTTCACCCACGCTCCGGCGACTTGGACGTTGGTGTCGTGGCCGTCGTGATTCATGTTGGGCGAGTAGAAGGAAAAGGCGACCAGCCCCTTGCGCGCGTCTTGCACGAAAAAGTTGTCGGACTTGCTGGAGTCTACGCGTACCACGTGGTCGCACCACTTCGATTGCACTTCACGAAAACTGAGAAAGGGGACGTGGCGTCGCGTGTAGTTGCCGCGTTTCTCGGCCACATGCTGTGAAGTAATGTTCCAAGGGCAAGTTCCTTCGGGCAACTCCTCGGCGTATTGCTTGAAATCGAGACCGGAGGAGATGAGGCGATCGGCGATGGTCTGGTGAGCAGCGTCCGCGGGATAGTTGACTTGGTTGTCGGCAAGCAGACGGCCGCGGCGATGAATGCCGAAGTCGGTTCCCGCCACCATCGCCAGGTAGTTGGGATAGGACGGGTGAAACATGGCATGGAAGTTGGTCAAGCTGGCGCCACCTGCCGCCAGTTCGGCAAGGCTCTTGTCCTGGCTCGCGACTTCGTAGTCGACGTTTTCAAGCACGATGATGAGAACGCGATCGAAGTGGTGTGCCGTGGAGCGTGCAGCGGCACGCGCGGCTTCCTCCTCCTTGCCGGCCGGGGACTTCGTCATTTGAGGCTGAGTGGACTGGCTTCGCGGTGCCGGCGTGATGCTTTGGGCCGAAACGACAGCCGTGGTGAAGACGACCGTCACAAACATAATCGCTGCGTGGAGACTTCGAGGGGACGTTGAAAACACCGACATAGAACTCATCAGTCCTTTTTGTAACATAATGTTTGGCTTTTCCATCCAATAGAATAGATGCCTCGCGCCATGGATTTGCAGGCTAAAATCCGCACCATTCCTACCGAGCCCGGCGTGTATCTGTACAAGAACGCCGAGGGGGAAGTGATTTATGTCGGTAAAGCAAAAAACCTTCGCAGCCGCGTGGCCAGCTACTTTCACGAAGGGCGGTGGGAAGATGCGAAGACTGGAACGCTAGTTCGCGAGGCGGTGGATGTGGACTACATCGTGGTCGCGAATAACAAAGAAGCGCTGGCGCTGGAAAACAATTTAATCAAGCAGCGCAAGCCGCGCTTCAACATCCTGTTGCGGGATGACAAGACGTATCCGTACGTGAAGTTGACATTGGGCGAGCGCTGGCCGCGAGTTTACGTGACGCGGCGACTGCGAAAGGATGGTAGCGCTTACTACGGACCGTACTTCCCTGCCAATCTGGCCTATCGAATTGTTGATTTGATCCATCGGAATTTCCTGATTCCTTCGTGCAAGGTGGATTTGACGCGCTTCCATCCGCGGCCGTGTTTGCAGTACTACATCAAGCGATGCCTGGGACCGTGCGTGCAGGAGTTGACCACGCCTGAGGCCTATCAAGAGGCCGTGCGGGACGTGAAGTTGTTTCTGGAAGGGCGGCCGACGGATTTGAGTCGGTCGCTGCATGCCCGCATGGAGCACGCCGCGGCTGAGCAGGAGTACGAGCGGGCGGCACGGTATCGCGACTTGATTTCGACGGTCGAGCAGTTGCAGGAGCGGCAACGGATTGCAGCGGCTGAGGGAGACGACGCCGACGTGTTTGGGTATCACTTCGAGAACGGGATGCTGGCGGTGAATTTGTTTCACATGCGCGGCGGCAAGATGGTGGACCGGCGAGAGTTTTTCTGGGAAGAGTTGCCGGAGTTTGCGGAGGAGGATGCCGCAGCCGCTTCACCCACTTGTCATCCTGAGCGAAGCGAAGGATCTATGCAACCTGCTGGCACTACCGGAAGCACCGACGAGTCCACGGATCCTTCGGCCCGCAAAGGACGCGGGCCTCAGGATGACAATTCAAATCGTGCGAGTTTTCATCCGGGGGAGTTTTTTTCGGCGCTGTTGAAACAGCTTTACATCGGTCAACCTTACGTTCCGCGGAATCTTTATGTGCCGGTTGATTTTGAGGACCGGGAAACACTCGAGGACTTGCTCTCGGAGCAAGGGGCGGACAAGAGTATGCGTGCTGCACGAGTGCATATTCTCGTCCCGCTGCGTGGCGACAAGCGCTCCCTGATCGACTTGGCTGGCAACAATGCGAAGCAGTCCTACGACCAGCGGTTCCGCGTGTTGAAGCCGAATGCACGGAAGATTCAGGAAGAGTTGCAGGAAGTGCTGAGCTTGCCGGAGCTGCCGAAGCGGATTGAGTGTTTCGACATCTCCCACATTCAGGGGGCAGAGACGGTTGCCTCGATGGTGGTGTGGGAGGACGGCAAGATAAAGAAATCGGATTACCGCAAGTTCATCATTCGCACGGTCGACGGCGTGGACGATTTCGCATCGATGCGGGAAGTGGTCACGCGCCGGTATAAGCGTCTTCGGGATGAAGAGAAGCCAATGCCGAGCCTGGTGCTGATTGACGGTGGGCTGGGACAGTTGCATGCCGCAGCGGAGGCGCTGGAATCGCTCGAGATCATTAACCAACCGCTGGCTTCCATCGCGAAGCGCGAAGAGATTCTGTATGTGTACGGGCAGGAGAGGGATCCGATTGCGCTGGATCATCACTCTCCGGTTCTGCATCTGATTCAGTTGATCCGCGATGAGGCGCATCGATTTGCCGTGACCTTTCACCGGAAGCGGCGGCAGATGCGGGACCGATCGACCGAACTACTGGAAATTCCTGGCGTGGGCGCCAGCACAACGCGCCGACTGCTGGAACATTTTGGCAGCGTGCAGGCGGTGAAACAGGCAGATCCGGCGGCGCTATCGGCGGTAGTGACGCGGACGCAGGCGGAGGCGATCCGGAATCACTTCCGGAGATAGAGCTTGTGGCTTGGGGAAAGCACACCATTGAACTGGCAAAGAAGTGCTGCGTAGTCGCAGAAAAGACTTGTTGGAAGCTGCGCAGAAGAGCACAGCCTATTTGGGTTGCGGGCTGGCGTTGCCCATGTCGAGCACTACTCTCCAGCTTCCATCTTTTTGCAACTTCCAGATGCTCGTGTATTTGCCATAGTCAACAGTCGGCTTGCCTTCTTTATTCTTGCTGTGGAACTCGAAGGTGCCATACGTATAACCAAGGTCGGCGGAGGCCGAGATGTCAGCGCCGACGGGAGTCCAGATGAGGCGATTGTTCTTGTCGTCGAGGAAGCCCATGCCTTTGGCGATCTCTGTCTTGCCCTGAACTAACGGCGCGCCGTTCGGGACCTCGACCGAATCTTCGGCGTAGTACGACATGTATCCCTGCGATCCTTCGTCGGCGGCGGTCTTCATGAATTCTGCTTCCAGTTGCTTCAGCGTCTCGGCTGTCGCCTTCTGAGAGGCTGCGTTCATGGGGCGCGTGATGGGCAGGATTATTGCTGCGACTGCCAAGGCGACGACTAAAACGAGTAAAAAAGATTTCATAGTGCCCTCCGAGGGCTACGCGCGGATATTCTACCCCTCGCGTCGATCCAATCAAGCAAACTTAGTATCCGCCAGGCTCGCGAAGAAACACCGCAGAGGACGCGGAGAAGATCGTGGCGCTCTGACGATTTTGTTACACTGGCGGCCATCGATATGAACCCTATTTTGGTCACTCCGGTGATTCTTCTGCTGACTCTGCAGGCGATTTCTGCACAGATCTCCAACCCTGCCGACATGGCCACCGCGCAGGAGAAGCATCTGCGCAATGTTCGCCAGTTGACGTTTGGAGGGCAGAACGCGGAGGCGTATTTTTCGGCGGACGGAAAGAAACTGATCTATCAGTCGTCGCACGGCGACGTGAAATGCGATCAGATCTTCGAGATGAATATCGACGGCACGGACCAGCACATGGTCTCGACCGGCAAGGGACGCACGACGTGTAGCTTCTTTTTTCCCGACGGGAAGAGAATCCTTTACGCGTCGACGCACATGGCAAGCCCGGAGTGTCCGCCGCGGCCTGACTTCTCGAAAGGCTATGTGTGGGCGGTGTATTCGGGATATGACATCTTCACGGCGAATCCAGATGGATCGAATCTCAAGCAGCTGACGAAAACTCCGGGCTACGACGCCGAGGCTACGATTTCGCTCGACGGTAAGAAAATTGTGTTTACCTCGATGCGGAACGGCGATCTTGATATCTATTCGATGGACGCCGACGGCTCCCACGTCAAGCAACTGACTCACGAACTCGGCTACGACGGCGGACCAACGTTTTCACCGGATCGAAAGTCAATTGTCTTCCGGGCATACCATCCTCAAACAGAGAAGGACATTTCGGATTATCGAGGGTTGCTGGCGCAGAATCTGATTCGTCCGACATCGCTGGAAATCTGGACAATGAAAGCTGATGGGAGTGGCAAAAAGCAGATTACGAGCCTGGGCGCAGCGAGTTTCGGTCCGGCGTATACGGCGGACGGGAAGCGCATTATCTTTTCGTCGAATTACGATCCGGAGACGCACGCTACCGGGGGCATGGGAAATTTCGAGCTGTGGTTAATCAATCCCGACGGCAGCGGACTGGACCGCGTGACCTACAGCGATGGCTTTGACGGCTTCCCGATGTTCTCGCCGGATGGAAAAAAGCTGGTGTGGGCTTCCAACCGCAACGCCAAGGCTCCGCACGAGACCAACATCTTTATTGGGGATTGGGTGCCGTAGGCGCGGCCCGGCGGGCGGCTTTTCAGGATTCGGATTCGCTAACGCGGATCCGAGTCGCCAGCCATGCGACGCAGGCCAGCATACCGCACCAACCCACCAACCGTACGACGGCTGCGATCTGCGTGTCGTGGTTGAGAACGCCTAGGCTGGTGAAGATGGCGAAAAAGTCGTGCTCCGCAAAATCCGGGTCGCCGGTCGCGACCAATGGGAGTTGCTGCACTCGCGCGTCGGCCATATACGTGGCTGTGTAAAGCCAATTCTCGAAGAAGAAGAACAGACAGAAGACAAAGCCTGACGTCTGGCGCTCAGTGAAAAAGTAGACAGCCAGTAAAAATGGGACCAACCACTGAAGTAACGTGCCTCCCCACAGGCCGAGCGTAGGTCCGAACCAGCCGAACAGGTTGTGTCCGCCTTCATGAACGACCAAGTTGGCGCTGTCGATGAAGAGGAAGCCGCCGTGGGCTGAAAACGCGTATGCCACGAAGGCGACATAGAAAATGAGCCACGCCACGAGGGCGGACCGCGACACGGGTTTCCATGGTTCTTCAAGAATCGATTGGAGAGATTCCAGCATTTGCACCTGCAGTGATTTTAGGGACAACGGTCAATATCGTGGAGATTACGAACGGGAGTAGCGACGTCGACTGCAGGGTGAATCCAGCGGCCTTCCCAGGAAGGACTACGACTTGTGGCCTTCGCGTGGAAAGGCGTTTCTTGTTACAGTGATCTGACATGCCAGCCGAGACGCAGCAAGCTACGTCTCGACGAATGGATTTCGAAATGGCGATGAAGGTTCGGCAGTGGATAACCGCGAGTGTGCTACTTCTGCTAGTGGCTGCGGCCATCGTGGGCATCGTGTGGACGCGGGAGCCCGCTGCTGTAAACGAGGACGCACCTGCGACCGGCAAGAAGACACTCCTGGGACGGAAGATGAGTTCTACGCTGCGTCCATTGGTGGACCAGCGCCCGCTGCTAACCGCCAAGCGAATGACCGCGCTCGCGAGCACCCCGGAGGAGCAGACGCTGGCGCATGAGGCCGAGAAAGTCGGCGATCATGAAGTCGACTTGGCGTTCTTTGATGCGCTGCGGACGGCGGAAGAAAATCCTGCAGCACTCTCACCGGAATCCAAACAAATTGCGCAGCGCAAGGACAAGGCCGCGCAGGCGCTGAAAGAGGATCAGGAGGCGATCGCAGCCCTGACCCGCAAACTGGCGGCCGCGCCAGAATCGCAGAAAGATAACCTGCAGGATCAGATCGATGTCGCCAAAGCGCAGATGGATCTGGATCAGGACGAGGTGGACGATGCGGCCGAAGATTTAGAGCAAGCTGGCGGCGATCCGCAAGCAAAGATCAAGCGCCTGAAGGCGGAGCATGATGCTTCTGATCAGGCGCCCAGAGCGGCGGCCGGGTCGAACGTCAACCCGTATGAACAGGATTACCAGGCGCGCACATTCCTGAATGTTTTCCGGGCGTGGAATGCCCTGCGCGAAAAGAAATCGCAACTGCAGGCGGCCCAAGAGGAAGCGACCACCAAACAACAGCGCCTGGCGGTACGCCATACCACGCTGCAGGCGAAGGTCGACAAGGAGATCGAGAGCCGGGAGGCGGCCAAGCAGCAGGCGAAGGGATTTGCCAAGGGCAACGCCGCGGCGAACCGCGAAGACTCCAGGGCGGCGGCAACGGCGGCGCTCGATTCCCTGAAGCAGTTTACGCGCGATCAGAAAAATCTGGCGGACCTCGGGAGGCGGCTGCAGGATCAGCAATCGCTCAGCGACATTTATTCCAACTGGATTGTGCTAGTAGAGAATCGCGAACGAGCCGCCCTGCACCGCATGATTGAGTCGGCGCTGTGGATGCTGCTGGTTCTGGTGGCCGTATACGTGGCGAACCGGCTGATTGAGCAGCTGTTCCAAGGTATGAAGACCGAGAATAAGCGCATCGACACGCTGCGGGCGGTGGCAAAATTTGCCGCGCAGGCGATTGGCGTGATCCTGATCGCGTTCTTGATTTTCGGCATGCCGAATCAGACGACCACGGTGCTCGGCTTGGCAGGCGCGGGGCTGACGGTTGCGATGAAGGATTTCATCGTCGGATTTTTCGGATGGTTTGTCCTGATGGGCCGGAATGGGTTGCGCGTCGGCGATTGGGTCGAGATCAACGGCGTGACAGGGGAAGTAATTGAAGTAGGACTGCTGAAGACGGTGCTGCTGGAAACCGGAAACTGGACCGACGCCGGACATCCTACGGGTCGCAGGGTTTCGTTCGTGAATACGTTTGCGATCGAGGGGCACTTTTTCAACTTCACGACTTCGGGGCAGTGGATGTGGGACGAGGTGGAACTGGCAATTCCGAACGACCAGGATCCGTATGCGATCATCGACGCGCTGCAGAAGGTGGTCGAGAAAGAGACGGAGGAGAATGCGCGCAAGGCCGAGGCGGAGTGGTCGCATTCGACGACACGTTACCGGGTGCAATCGCTGTCGGCCAAACCGTCGATCAATGTGCGTCCGACCGGATCGAGTATTGAAGTAAGCGTGCGTTATATTACGCGCGCTTATGAACGGCATGAGACCCGCAAGAGGCTATACGCCGAGGTCCTGGAGTTACTGCGGGGCAAGCGCGTGCCGGTAAAGGTGTAGGAGTTTCGAGTTTAGGCTTTCGCGCTTCGTTTGAGTCTTCTGCTTTGGTTGTCCCTCCAACCTTATGTCAAGCATTGAACAACTGGGAACGCTGATCGTGACTGGGGGAAGTCGTGGGATTGGCGCGGCGGTATCTACCCTTGCTGGGAAGCGCGGATACGCGGTGGTAGTGAACTTCTGTAGCGGCGCGAGCGAGGCCACAGAAGTCGTCAAACGAATCGTTGCGGGCGGCGGGCGGGCGATTGGAATTCAAGGCGACGTCTCGCAGGAAGATCACATCGTGCGAATGTTTGAGACCGCTGAGCGTGAGTTGGGTCCGATCAAGGGGCTAGTGAATAACGCCGGAATCACCGGCCGGTTTGCGCGTGTGGAAGAAGTGTCAAGTACGGCGATCGATCAAGTTTTTGCGGTCAACGTCCGGGGATCCATCTTGTGTGCGCGGGAGGCAGTGCGGCGGATGTCGACGCGACGTGGCGGGTCCGGCGGAGCGATTGTGAATATTTCTTCCCGCGCGGCGCACACTGGCGCATCGGGTGAGTGGGTTCACTACGCGGCATCGAAGGGCGCGATTGATAGCTTCACGATCGGACTGGCACGGGAAGTGGCGACGGAAGGGATTCGGGTGAACGCCGTGGCGCCCGGATTGGTGGAGACTGGAATTCACGCAGCGAGCGGCGAACCTGGGCGACTGCAACGAATGATGGGAACCATCCCGATGGGACGAGCGGGGCTGCCCCATGAAGTGGCGGAGGGAGTGTTGTGGCTGCTGTCTTCTGCGGCGTCGTATACGACGGGAGCGATTCTGCCGATTGGCGGCGGGCGGTAAGTAAGGGCAGTAGTCAGTAGTCAGTAGTCAGTAGTCAGTCTCTTTCTCAGAAGCTAGATTCTCTTCTTGTCCCTGTCCAAATCCCTACGCAAATATGTTTTGATTGTTTTGGGCAGGCGCGAGTTATGCAGGATATCGCGCAGTTGTGCGGGCCGGAGTTGCTTTGCGAATACCAGGGCGGGGGCCAAGGGGGTGTATTCGTTGCGCAAGAGCGCCATTCGAATTTCCGGTCGCAGGGACCACTTGGCGTGGTGGCAGATGGCCTTGACGAAAGCGGGAGTCGCCGTCGGCCGCAAGAGGGCCTTCACGATGGCGTTCTCAGTAACGCGAGGATTTTCAATTGCGGTCTGCCAGATACGCGCTTCCTTATCGAGCAACAAAGCGGAGGCCACCATTGCGGAAGAGCGCCGCGCCAACGCGAGGCGCTCACCCAGAGTGATCGAAGCGAGGCGAGCCATTAGGAGTTCATCGGCTACGCGTTTCAGATCGGCAGCGACCGCGGGGATCAGTGAGAACTGCATGAGATCGAACGTATAGAGTTCGCGGATGAGACGCAGCGCGATGCGACGCGGAGTACGGGGATGGGCCGCAAGGGCAACCCGCAGCTTGCGCGATTTCATCGCCGCCGCATTACGGGTAATTTGCTCAATAACCTCCGAGGAGAGGTCCCGGTCTTTCACGATCCCGAGCGCAAGGTCTGCCGTGAGAGATGCGTCGTCAGCCGGACGTGTTAGCGCCGCCTCATTGGCAACGGATTCCAACGGCACATATGACTTGGTCGAGTTCTCGGTTTCCGAATTCATGCTGCTGGTGAATCTGGATGACATTCGAAATCTGAGTTCCGGGACATCCTAGCAAGAGCCAAAATCAGCCGACTCCGACATTAGTCTCTGCTCGATGCGGCCCGACGTGCCATCCGGAGAGCTCCTTCGACCGGCTCCACGACCTCCGGATTAAGTTCGCCTCTAGGTTTCATGGCGGCAAGCTCATTGTAAAAAACCTGGCGCACGAGCGGCGCGTGACGAAAGACGCCTCCGGTCATGGCCACCGGGACGACGGCACTGCGATCCTTGGCGAAAAGGTGGCGGATGACGACCGCCGCCGCGGCAGCGAGTTCCCTGCCCGCGCTGGTGAGGACGTGGATCGCAAGATCATCCTCGCTGGCGGCTACGGCGGGAAAGAGACGGGCGAAATCGGGGGGAGGAATCGAATTCGCGGCGCGAGCAAGATCGTCGAGCGACCTGACTCCCCATGCCTTAAGAAGCGCGCCTGCTAGCGACGATCCGACCGGCGTGACATCCGAGGTAGCTCCATCACGAGGATCAGCAGCGCGCAAGACTGCATTGACCGCCGTGCGGCCGATCCAGTGAGCCGAGCCCTCATCGCCAATGGCGAATCCCCAGCCTCCAGCGCGAACGGTGGTTCCCTGCGCATCGCGGCCATAAGCAATCGAGCCGGTGCCAGCGATGACCATCACACCGGGGCCCGTGTCAAAGGCGGCTTCCAGCGCGATTTGCATGTCACCGACCACGTCGATGGGCGTGGTCAGGATTTCGGCGAGAGCGCTGCGGACGAATTCCGCTAGTTCCGGGCGAGCGGCCCCGGAGCCTCCGACACAGGTGCGGGAAACCTGCGCCATAGTAATGCCCGCCGCAGCACATGCCTGACGCACTGACCGCAGCAGCGACTCGCGGGCTTGCGCCTCTCCGACGCGGACAATATTGCTGGGCCCGGCGGTTGCCGTCGCAAGTGTACGGGATTCGTCGCCCACTGCACAGGTGGTCTTCGTGCCACCGCCGTCGATGCCGAGATAGTAGGACAAGGAATATTTCTAACACAGAGGCGCGGCCCGTTACGTCACTTGTAAAGGTTCGTCACCGGGGACCCCAGAGTCTCACTCGCAGAAAGATACGATTGCTTCCATAATGAGTGATTGCTTGCGGACCATCACATGAAAGACAAAGTTCAAATCACGGAACTCACCAACCGCGGCGATGCGCGTGGATTCAGTTTCACGACTCCGGCCGAGGCTCTGGCATTTGTGGGGCGCATGGGAGATGTGCATCTGGCGTCGACCCAACCGGGGGCTGTGCGCGGGAATCATTATCATCTGCAGAGGCGGCAGGCGATCATGGCTCTTCCTGGAGTGAAATGGTCGCTGCATTGGGACGACGGTGAGGGATCGCCGGCGCAGCACCGCGAGTTCGTCGGCGGTGGCTCGGTGCTGGTGTTGCTGCCGCCAGGGGTTTCGATTGCAGTGCGAAATGACGGCGACTGTGATCTGTGGATCGTGACCATTTCTTCCGAGGCCTACGATGCGGCGGACAGCATTCCACGCAAGGTTGTCTGATGTGTCCCCGAAAAGCCTATGGGTTTGAACCATCTTGATTTTGTGATCATCGGGCTGTACCTGGCAGGCATCACCCTGTTTGGGCTGCGCTTTCGCAAGAAGCAGCGGTCGCTGCGGGACTACTTTCTGGCGGGACGCGATATTCCGTGGTGGGCAATTGCGCTGTCGATCGTCGCGGCCGAGACCAGCACGCTAACGATCATCAGCATCCCGGGCTTAGCGTACGACACGAACTTCACGTTTCTTCAAGTCGTCATGGGATACGTAGTGGGCCGCATCGTCATCAGCTTTGTGCTGCTGCCGCACTATTTCCGCGGCGATCTTTACACCGCGTATGAACTGATTGAGCGCCGCTTCGGGCGTGGGCTGCGTTCGCTCACGGCAGGCCTGTTTCTGCTGACGCGAGGCGCAGCCGAGGGCGTGCGCGTATATGCGGTGTCGATCGTGGTTTCGATCGCGCTGGGGACGGGCGAGGTGACCTCCATCGCGATCATCACTGCATTGACGGTCATCTATACATTTGAGGGCGGATTGGCAGCAGTGATCTGGACCGACGTGGTGCAGACCGCGATTTATGTGGGTGGAACGCTGGTGGGCCTGGTAACGATTCTTCACCTCGTGCCCGGTGGATGGTCGGCAATTCACGCGGCCGCAGCTCATGCAGGCAAGTTGCAGCTGTTCGATTTCAGCACCAGCGTCTGGATTCCCTATACGTTCTGGGCGGGGGTGATCGGCGGGTCGTTTTTTACAGTCGCAAGTCACGGCACTGATCAGCTGATTGTGCAGCGACTGTTGGCGGCGCGAGGGCAGAAACAATCGGCTACGGCTTTAGTCTCAAGCGGGTTCGCCGTGCTCTTTCAGTTTGCGCTGTTCCTGACGGTAGGAATCATGCTGTGGGCTTACTATCGCATGCCGTCAGCGACGTTTGGAAGGCCGGACCGGATTTATCCGACATTCATTGTCACGCGCATGCCACATGGAATTTCGGGACTCCTGATTGCGGCGATCCTGGCGGCGGCAATGTCGAACTTGAGTGCTGCGCTGAATTCCCTTTCGTCGACCTCGATCATGGATTTCTATGTCCGGCTGCGGCCGCAGGCCGATGAGAAGACGAAGATGCGTCTCTCGCGGCTGGCTACGCTCGCATGGGCACTTGTGTTGTTTGGGCTCGCATTGATCGCTCTGCATAAGGTCGGGCGAGTCGTAGAAGTGGGGCTGCAGATTGCATCGGTGGCTTACGGGGCGCTGCTCGGCGTCTTTCTGCTGGGCGTGCTGACGCGCCGGGCAAATCAGCGCGGCGCGATGGTTGGAATGGCCTGCGGATTCGCTGTGGACTTGTATTTGTGGCTCGGGACGCGGGTGCCGTGGACATGGTGGGTGATGATCGGGGCAACGGTTACATTCGGAGTCGGGTACCTTGCGACCTTCACCGCGCGGGATCAGTCCACTCCTCTTAGCGACTAAAGAGAACTTCCCAGTTGTGCCAATGATGTGCTCGCGTATACTGGCTCACTTCATGCCTCAGCCAGTTCTTTCCCGTCCCGAACTCTCCCGCGATTTGGGAGTAAGTCACGCTTCCGCGGTGGTCGTAGGGACCATCATTGGCAGCGGAATTTTTCTGGTACCCGCGGAAATGATGCAGGCGGTGGGTTCTGCCAAGCTCGTGTATCTGGCATGGATCGTCGGCGGAGTGTTGTCGTTCGCCGGGGCGCTCACCTACGCCGAACTCGGTGCGATGAAGCCGCAAACCGGCGGCGAGTATGTGTACGTGCGCGATGCCTACGGTCCACTGGGCGGCTTTCTATATGCGTGGACCTGGTTCGTGATCGCCAAGCCTGCGTCGATTGCGACCATCGTCACAGGGCTCGTGCGGATACTTGGGACCTTCCCGATCTTCTCCTTCTTCTCGCTCAACGCAATTAGCGCTCCATTGGCCGTGACCTGGGGACAGATATTCGCCATCGCCGCCGCCGTTCTCGTTTCGTTCCTGAACTACCTCGGGGTGAAGAAGGCTGGCGAATTCCAACTCATCTTCACGTTGCTGAAAGTCGCCATCATTCTGGGAATCGTGGTGGTGTGCTTCAGCGGAATCGGTAATTCCGCGGGCCGGGGATGGAGCAACTTCGCAAGCACCTTCGTCGGGGCGAAAGGCGGAATCGCCGGATTCATGGCGGCCTTGGTGGCCGCCCTGTGGGCCTATGACGGGTGGAATGATTTGAACATGGTGGCCGGTGAAGTGAAGAATCCCGAGCGCAACATTCCTATCGCGCTGATCGCGGGAGTCGCGGCCGTGGGACTGCTATACGTGCTGGTCAACGCGGGAGTGCAGTACGTGCTACCCGCGGACGCTATCGCGGCATCTCCACGTCCGGCTTCCGATGCAGTCGCGCTGGTGATGGGGAGAGTGGGAGCGAGCATTGTGTCGGCGGGAATGGCGCTTTCGATGCTTGTGGGTCTGAACGGCACCATCATGAGCGGCGCCCGTGTGCCGTTCGCCGTGGCTCGGGATGGATATTTCTTCCGCGCTCTGGCAGAGGTGCATCCGCGGTTTCATACTCCGTCCATGGCGCTTTTGGTGCAAGCGGGATTGTCGATTCTGCTGTTGTTGCTAGGCGCGAATTTTCGGCAGCTTTTTTCGCTGGCGATTTTTGCGGAGTGGCTGTTTTACATGATCGCCGGCAGCACAATCTTTGTCTTTCGCGCACGAGAGCCGCAGGCGTCCCGTCCATATCGCATGTGGGGCTATCCTTTCGTGCCTGCGGTTTTCGTGGCGGTGGCGGCGGCATTGTTGTGCTACACATTCAAGAATGATTGGCCAAATTCCGGATACGGCATGCTCGTGATTCTGGCTGGGATCCCAGTGTTTGGGTACTTCTCTGCCGTAAGACGGCGCAGTTCATAGAACGCTTCGCGGGAAAACTCTGCTAAGCACCCTAAAACAACGTCGAGAATAACCTTCGTGTATCCTCCCCGTTTTCTCCCTTTCCTTTTGTATTTCGTACTGGTTTCCTCGGATCGATGCGGCCAGAACTGGCGTCCCGTACCCGTTTTGGGCCCATTCCCCGAAAGGAACGGCAAAAGGTTACCTAAGGTCAAGAGCCGTTGACACGTTTACCCCCTGTCCTATCTCCCGTATTTTTAAAACTCCAAGTCCCGGCGGATCTCCCCAGACCGGGATCCCTATGGAGCGAAATTGATGGCAACGGCTTACGGCGGATTTCAACTCGGTTTATTGCCCGAACGGAAGATCAACAAACGGGCTCTCGCAACCAGCTATAGCCTGGTGGCGCTGGTCCTGCTGATCGTCATCAACCTGGGTTATCTTCTGCCGGAAAAGCTGGAGCTGCGGCAATATCACGTCACCGAACTGATTCCCCTGCCGGCGTTGCGGCCGGAGCCAAGGCCAATAAAAGTTGCGCCCGAGGTGCATCCGAAGCTCCTGCCCGCGGTGAAGTTGCCGGTCTTCGAACAACCGAAGCTGGTGGTACCGCACGAAGTTCGCCGCGAAGCGCCGCAACCGATCGAAGCGCCGAAAGTCGTGGTCAACCAGTTTGCGGCTCCGCAGTTGAAGATCGCGGTGGGTGGAGCTCGTCCGCAGCTCGTGCACACCGGAGATTTCGGTGGAAGTTCTCAGAAACCAACCGTGAATGCTGCCGTTGACAAGGTACAGACCGGCGGATTCGGCGATCCCAATGGTTTGACAGGAACGGGCAAACAGGGCGCAAAGCTTTACGCGGCCCAGGCTGGCGGTTTTGACATGCCCGTGGGTGCAGGACAAGGAAATGGATCGGGCGGCGCCAAAGGAATTAAGGGTACCGTAGCGAGCGCCGATTTCGGCAACGGCATCGCCACTGGCGGTAATGGCGACGGCCGCAGCAACGGAAAAGGCAGTGGCATAGCGACAGGCGGATTTGGATCGGAGCAAGTGGTGCATGGCGGTCCGAAAATCGCGCAAGCGGACTCCGGACCGGCGAGCACTCCGGTGGAGATTACCTTCAAGCCGAACCCGGTTTATACCGATGAAGCGCGCAGCCTGAAGCTGGAAGGCGAAGTGCTTCTCGAAGTCAGTTTCTCCGCGAATGGGACCTTACACGTAAATCGCGTCGTCCGCGGCCTGGGTCACGGACTGGACGAGGCAGCCATCGCAGCGGCGAACAAAATCCGGTTCAAGCCCGCATTGCGCAACGGGCAGCCGATGGATTCCACGGCCGTGGTTCACGTGACGTTCCAGATGGCGTACTAACAAGTTTTGGCGAAGTAGTTTGGGGCATTTAGCGGTACAGCAAAGGGTCAAAAGAACTTGGAGAAAAGAGTCATGCGTACTTCGAAAGCGATTTTCACTGCGGTATTGCTGGCATCGATGAGCGCGGCAGCGCAACAAGCGGCCGATTCACAGCCGTCTCAGCAAGCGAGTCCGGCAACGGAGCAACCCGCGCAGGCACAGACCTCGCAGGCGGCGCCGGCGGCTCAGATTGCACCACCTGCCGCTGTGCCCACTCCAACCACGATGGACCAGGTGGTGAACCTCTTCATTGAGCGCGAGCACGGCTTGATCAAGGCGCTTGCGACCCGGACCCCGGTGGTCGAAACCTATTTGCAGAACCTGACCGCCGATCCACAACTCGGCCCGGTGCCGAGCGCGGACCACTATTTCCTGGGACGCCTGGATATGGGCGAAACCATCGACCGCAAAGATTATCTGAAAGAAGAAGACAAGGGAATGCAGTCCCGTCTGCTGGGCGGTTTCCAGAAGCTCTACAAGGTCCAGTACCAGCCGATGGGCTTCTCGTGGATGGTCTATGCCGACCGCAGCGACTTCGACCGCGAGCACTATGACTTCCGCTATGCACGCCGCGAATTTCTCGGCGACGTCCGCTGCCTGGTGTTCGATGTAACTCCCAAGAAAGGCGCCGGCAAAGGCCGCTTCCTCGGCCGCATCTGGGTTGAAGATCAGGGTTTCAACATCGTGCGCTTGAACGGGACCTACGTTCCGGCTCCGCGCAATTCCTATTTCTTTCACATGGACAGTTGGCGCTTGAACCTGATTCCGGGCTACTGGGTGCCGTCGTTCATCTACAGCGAAGAAGGCGACTTTAGCGCTGGCGTAAAGAACAAGCTGGCCTTCAAGGCGCAGACCCGCATCTGGGGCTATGACCTGAAGAAGGGCGGCAAGGATGACGAACTGACGCAGATTCGAGTCGACAGCGTGACCGACGAGAGCGCCGCTGCACAAGACGCTTCCCCACTGCAAGCCGAGAGAGTGTGGCAGCAGCAGGCGGAAGACAACGTTGTTGAGCGCTTGACCAACGCGGGCTTGCTTGCGCCGGCGGGCGATGTCGACCGGATTCTCCAGACGGTTGTGAACAACCTGGAGGTCACCAACAATATTGATCTGCCGCGTCCTGTACGCACGCGCGTGCTACTCACTTCACCGCTGGAAACGTTCAGTGTCGGCAACACCATCGTGATCAGCCGCGGGTTGGTGGACGTGCTTCCGGATGAGGCCAGCCTGGCTGCTGTACTTTCTCACGAACTCGCGCACATCGTGCTCGGCCACAACCTGGGCAGCAAGTATGCATTCAACGATCGCATGCTATTTTCCGATGAAGGCACCTATCAGAACCTCGGATTCAAGCACATTCCAGAAGAAGAACAAGCCGCCGACAAAAAGGCTGTCGATCTTCTGAAAAACTCGCCGTATGCGCAGAAACTGGACAACGTGGGCTTGTTCCTGAAGGCGCTGCAACTGCGTGCTCCGCAGCTGAACGCTTTGCTGACGACGCATCTGGGCAATCCACTGGCAGAAAACGGTACCGTCAACCGTTTGTCGGCGCTGGCCACGCAAGGCCCGGCGCTCGACAACTCGAAACTGGATCAGATTGCGGCTCTGCCCTTGGGCGGCCGCGTGAAGATCAATCCCTGGGACGACAAAGCGGAGATGGTAAAGACGGCTCCGGTCGCCATCACTTCGGCGCGCGACAAGATGCCGTTTGAAGTCACGCCCTTCTTCCCGCGTTTGATCCGTTACGGTACGGGCGTCAACGCTCCGGCGGCTCCGACCACTGCGTCGAACTCAGGCTCGGGCAGCTAACAGCGCTTTACGTCAAGTTGAACTAAAACGCGGGCCGGGATCCGGAACTTGCTTCCGGGATACCCGGCCTTCGTTTTCTGGCTGTTTTGAGCACCGGTTGTTTTCTCGAGGACGCACTACTGCAAATCCGTATCCTCGATATGTGGGGCGCTCTTGGCCCAAAGCTCCCTTTCCTTCATCCGCTCCTGACGGCGAAGATCTTCTTGCTCGGCTTGCCTCTCGATCCGGAGTTCCGCAATCTCCCGTCTTTCTTCCCGCCAGAGATTGAACTTCTGACGCAGCGACACGCCGGATGCGGCGACCCGTTCCTTTGCTTTCTCCGAGCGCTCCGCCTGTCGTTCAGTTTTCATGGTTACCCACTCCTGCTTTTGCAAGGCGAAGCGCATGCGTATCTGCTGTATCCGCTCTTCTTCCATTTGATCGACGAGTCGCCGATTCGAAGCAACAACTTCTACGAGTGCGCTGGTGGTCCATGCGAACGTAAACAGTCCGGAGATGCCGATGATGGAGCTCACGAGCCGCCAATGTTCTCCGACGTCCACCCTGCCCATGCCAAGGGTGGTGTAGCAATTGGCACAGAAGTAGATTGCATCGGCGGCGCGAACGATCAAACCAATGCGATTCAAGGCAAAAGCCCAGATAAAAATCTCCACAATATGCAAGTCGAGCATCAGGAAGACAGACCATCCGAACTGAACTGCGGCGGCAAAGATTCGTGGCTTTCCTAGTCGCAGACGCTTTTCGGCGCGCGTCTGCTGAACGAGAATCCAGTGCAGCCCCGCTCCGTGAAACAGGGCGATAAATACCAGCACCACCGCGCCCACACTGATCGCCGCCAGCGGCTTGTACTCATCGGGAATTCGGTCGAGGAGTGTCGGAATGTGTACCCCCTGGTTCTGCTGCGTCACACGTCCGCCCAAACTATGTGCGCGGGCCGAGCTTGGCACAACTGTCGGTATTGACAGGTGCGGCCACCTGCCATTAACGCGGAGGATAACGGTGACGAGGTCGTGATGGCGTACTGGTAGTTGATTCGAGTGAAGCACTCTACGAAGGGGTAACTCTGCAGAGCGATTTCCGCAGTATCGCTAGCCGTATTGCGTCGTTCACATGTCTGTCAACCATGCTGGCCCTCGGATGGCCTGGTTTGGCGCTCGCGCAGCTGGCCGACAACGCGATCCCCGTTCCTGGCCCAACCCCGACCCCCTCTGCGCAGGCGCAAGTTCCCGATTCAACGACGACCACTCCCGGCACTCCGGCGCCAACCTTGCAGAAGCGCCAAAAACTGAACTGCCATCGCTCAGCGACTCCCGGCAAACGACGCTTTGGCTGCAAGGATGAGGACTTTGATTGGGAAGAGACACTGACCTCGGACTGGAACGGCGTTCGCGAGGAAGCTAAAAGGCTGGGCATCACGCCGAGCGCTTCGTACTACTCCGCCCTGCAGACCAACATTACCGGAGGCCCCCATCAGATCTGGGGATATACCGGTCAATTTACTGCCGCACTCGATGTCAATTTCGAGAGGTTACTCCAGATTCCCGGCCTTTCGCTTTACATCTCCGGTTCATCCGGCACCGGAAGCAACCTGACTGCTTCCATCAACAGCGTATTCGCCCTGAATCAGAATTACGCGATTGGAGCCTATATGGGAGAGCTCTATTTGCAGCAAAAACTCCTGCACAATGATCTGACAATCGCCGCCGGCCATCTGGCTGCCAGTTACACCTTTGCTGAGCTGCCCGTTTTTGAGAATTACGTCAGTTTTGCGATCAACCCAACGCCAGTATCCCTGGTCTCCAACGATCTGAGCTATACCGGACCGCCACCCGGATTGGAGTGGGGTATACAGGCGGTATACAACGTAAATCCCATCGTTCAAGTTGCAGCAGGCATCTTCAACACCAATCCGTACTCCGCTACCAATGGAAACGTCTTCGCCCTTCAGCAAGGCAACAAGGGCGTGCTGGTTACGGCGCAGGCAAGCTATCTGCGCAACCAAGCGCCGAAGGACGAAGGAAAACCCGGACAATATACGGCCGGCTTCTTTGCCGACAACAACTCTTTTGCCACGCTTCCCTATGGCACATCTCAAAGCGATGGCAACGCAGGAGTCTTTGTGCTGGGGCAACAGATGGTATATCGCCCAGGAGGGCCGGGCACGTCTCAGGGACTCACCATCTGGGGAGCCTGGGCATATAGCTCGAAACAACTGGTCAGTTCGATGCCAGTCTTCGGTGGTGCTGGACTCAGCTACGAGGGCCTGATCAAGAAGCGCAAGAACGACACCGTCAACGCGGGTTGGATCTACGGAAAGACGAGCCACTACATTCCCAATGCTTCAGCCGCGAAACTGTTTGAGGCGAATTATCAGTGGGTGGCGAAGCGTTATCTGACTCTGGTCCCGGACTTCCAATATATTTGGAACACGAGTGGCACGAACGGTAGCGGAGCGGCCGTTCTCGGCCTGCAGGCTACTCTTACCTTCTAGGGCATTGAGATTGATGCGTTCCTTCGAGCTAAAACCATTTCCCAAGCTCCATCTACCAGCCGATCCGATCGTGGCGACGATCGGCAGTCTGTATCGGCTCCTTCCGCGGCTCGTGTTTTACCGGCTTCCCTAGCGCCAGTTTATGAGGAAACAAATAAGTGAACCCGAAAAAAACCTCCCACTGGGTGGAGGTACTGGTAAGCCCATGGTTGAATCCGCCATCGAGCACGAGATTTTTTCGCAAGTTGTAATTCAGAGTCCACAGGTTCGCAACGGCATCGCCGTGTAGCAACGGCTGGGTGAAATGCCATATTTCTCCTGAGAGGCCTAACCTCTCTGTGAGGGCGTGCGAAACCGAGAGCGTCTGGCCGAACTGGGCACGGTGAACCGCGTTGTCGACGACGTCGTTGAAGAACAAATTGGCGTCGTAATGAAAGCCTTTTAGATCCGCGCTAGCCAAAAACAGAAATGAATTCGTGGCGCTTCCAATATCGAGATCGGGCGTGTCCCCGCCATACACCTGGCGCAAGTAACTCAGGGCAATCGTCGGCCGTGCGGCTTCTCCCTGGTAGACCACCCCTTGTAAACCCAGAGCTAGACCTCCCGCGCCATTCCCGGTCTGATTTTGCACGATGGAACGGGCAAAGGGTCCGGCTTCGGCGATCAGTTCAATCCACCGCGTCAAAGAAAACTTCACCACCTCGTTGAAACTTGTTTGCGATGAGAATTCCGGAGAGCGCCACGCTCCCAGGTAGCCAGTTTCAAATTGGAAGTAGCCCACGGGCGTGAGGGTAGCGGGCGTCGCAATCGTCGGCCGACCCGGGTTGGCGGTAGGTTCCTGTTCTTCGGTTTCTTCGCCAGACACTCTCGGCGTGCCTGGTTCTTGCTGCGCGGCAACGGAAAGCGTGACCGCCATCCATGACGCGAGCAGCATCACCGGGCAGGCTCGGATCATCGTAGGCTCATTCCACGCTTCACTTCGCCCTCAGAAGCAGCACGGGTACGCTGATGCTGTGCTGCACCCGGCTCGCGGTTGTCCCGAGAAAAATATCGGCCAGAAAGCGGTGCCCATGAGTGCTCATGGCTACAAGATCGCAGCCCTTCTGCTCAATCCACTTGATAATTTCTTTCACCGGCTCACCGTAGGCGAGTTCGGCTTCCGTCGGGATGTCCATGACTTGAAATTCAGAACGGACCTTGTCCAGGTAGGCAGTGTCCTCGGCAATCTCGGGACTCACGGCATCTTTGCCGTAGGTTCTTGCGGCCCACCCGTCGGCTACGTGTAGCAACACCAGGCGACTGTGGGCTAGTTTTGCCAGCTGCTTGACGTGTTCGATAATTGCCCGGTCTCGCGGCGTGCCGTCTAAGGTCACGAGAATTTTGTCATACATAAAGTTGTCCGTTCGACATCAGAGTCATCCACCGGCAACCACTTGCCATGCAGCTTTCAGCGAATCCGGCAAGCCATAAATATCCATCGCTGTAATCAGAATCGCGCTGGTCCAGCCGGCAATCAACAAAAACCAGCCGTTTTTCCAGTTTCCCATTCGCTTCTGGGAACTGGTGAACTGCAGCAGGGGGAACATGGCAAATGGAAGTTGCAACGCCAGCACCACCTGGCTGAGAGTAAGCAGATCCGTAACACTGCTATCGCCTCGTAATCCAATAATGAAAACGGCTGGCAAAATCGCCAGCATCCGGGTGATGAGCCGCCGCACCCAGGGCTGGATGCGCCAATGCATAAAACCTTCCATGACGACTTGTCCGGCGAGAGTGCCGGTAATGGTGCTGCTTTGTCCGCTCGCCAGCAAAGCCACGGCAAACAACGTGCTCGCCACTACGGTTCCCAACAACGGGGCCAGGGTCAGATACGCGACGCGAATCCAATCGCTGTCAGCGGTGAACTTAACCAGTTGTCCGCCTGCTACCGTGATGCTGTCTTTCCCGAAAAATACGGTTGCCGCGAGAACCAGAATGGCTGCGTTCACGAAGAAGGCAATGGTCAAGGCAACGGTCGAGTCGATGGTGTTGAACTGGATGGCGCGGCGTATCGACTTCTCATCCTTCTGCAACTGCCGGCTCTGAACCAGCGCGGAATGCAGGTATAGGTTGTGTGGCATCACAGTCGCACCAATGATCCCGATCGCGACGTAGATCATTCCGACCTGATGGAAATGCGGCGACACAAGAGCGCGCCCCATTTCGAGGAAGCTCGGCTGCGTCTCCGGAAGAACAAAGATCTCGATGAAGTAACAGCCAGCGATGGTCGCAATCAGGATCAGCACCACGGCTTCGATCGTGCGAATGCCCAGGCCCTGCAAGGCCAGCAGCAGCAGCACATCCACTCCAGTAATGATGACCGCCCACAACAGCGGAATGTGGAACAGCAGATTAAGGGCGACCGCGCTGCCCAGCACTTCCGCCAGATCGCAGGCGCCAATGGCCATCTCGCTCATCAGCCAATTGGGATAGCGGGTCCACCCCGGATACCAATCGCGGCAGCACTGGGCAAGATCCTTGCCGGTCACCACCCCCAGCCGGGCGGAAATGACTTGCATGAAGATAGCCATCAGGCTGGCGACGGCGACCACCCACAGCAATTCGTACTTGAAGCGGGCGCCCGCCTGCAGATCCGTTCCCCAGTTCCCTGGATCCATGTAGCCGACGCTGACCAGGATGGCCGGCCCCACGAACGCCCGCCACTGCTCCCAGAACCCTGCCTGGTGGTGGGGAACCTCGACGGTGCCGTGGACGTCCTCTAACGAGACGTGGCCGGCGCGTGGATCCTTGATTGCCATTCCCCTCCCATTAATTAGCGCAAGTATACTACAAGTAGTTAACTATAGCTAACTAATGATTCCCATGCCGAATTGGCCGCACCCACATCTTTTCTGCCGCTGGCGTTCCCAGCACGACCGCGCCTTCGGTGGTCTCAAGAGACAGAGTTCGGTCGTAGTTCCGTTCGCGTAAATGGAATTCGCTTCCCGGCCGGAGCCCTCGACGATCGAGCAACTCGCACAGCGCGGCATCCCGTTCATACACGCTGGCGACCGTATAGCTCTCGCCGGGTTCCGCTTCCGAAAGCATTTTGAGTCCGGCCTTGCGCCGCTTGGCGGGGCTATCAACGATGGCATGATTGCCATGCGGACAACATCCGCCACGCCTCAGTTTCTTCGCCAGCAAGGCTTCAAACTCCGCTGAGACGGCGTGCTCCAGTCTCTCCGCTTCTTCGTGGGTTTTGTACCAAGGCATGCCGAAGATCTCGGTCAGCATGCGTTCGATCAGGTGGTGGCGTACTGCAATCGACTTTGCAATGCGGCTTCCCTGGGGGGTGAGCACGACGCGCCCGTCTTTGCGAACGTTGACCAGGCCATCGCGCCTCAAACGGCGCAAGGCCATGGTGACTGCGGGAGGCGACACCTTGAGCCAGTTAGCCAGCGTGGCCGAGATGACATTTTCGCCTTCGCTCTGGGCCTCGAAAATCGCCTTTAGATAGTCTTCTTTGGAAACGGTGATCATCGCGCGGGCGTGATTATAGCTGGCCCGAGCGGCGTTCATAATGCTCGACTTCCTAAACGATGTTCCATCGCTACGCCGAAATGTGTACCTGCCGGAGCAAGCGCGCTGGCCTGCTCATTCCATCGTTGTTCGTTCACCCCGAACACGAGGAGCCAAACGATAAGCGAAGCCGCCCCGAGAACGCCGAGGCCGGCAACGTAGGGAAACAGACGGTATCCAAGCGGCTGATACAGAAACGTCAGCCAACCCAGACCTCCAAAGATTCCCAGCACGCCCAGAATCCGAGGCAGAAACGTCGACCTCACAATGAGGTAGCCGGTCAACAACGCGTAGAATCCAAAAAAGACCAAGGCAGTCGCGGCGCCATGATCATTCACCTTGAGCAACAGAAGACTCAGCGCCTGCAACTGCTCCGTGCTGAATACGCTCAAGTAGTGCGCGCCTCCTAGAACAAATAGGGGGGCAATAAAAAACACGCGGCTAAAAGTCTTAATGATGCAGCCCGCAAAGCCCAAGAACGCGGCCAGCAGCGAGATGCTCTTGCCCGCCGGCTTAAGCAATTCATAGAACAGGGCGGTCATAGAAATCTGGCACGCCATCTCGACGAGATAGGCTGCGAAACCCCACTGACACAGTTCCTTGTGCGCCAGAATGTTGGTTGCCGTCGCGACAGCGTCGCCGTCGACCACGAGCCTTCCGCTTACGAAACCCTGGGCAAATATTCCCGTCACAATGGTGACTAGATAAAAGGCGCCGACAACCCTTGCCTTCCGACGCGGCGACGTCCCTGAGCTTCGTTCCATCCTCACAGCTGTAGTCATACTCGCCTCTTCTCTTCCCAGACAGCCTGCGAATTAGATCGGTCCCTGCGAACGGCGCATGCGTACCGCTACGGCGAGGAATATTGCTGTTACCGCAAGTCTTACCCACAGGCCCGGGCTCGTCAGAAATTGGCCTACACTTAAATGCGGTATCAAAACGGCCATCATACCTGTCGCCTTCGACTGCATGCCGTCGTCCATACCCACGCCGAGAACGTGTGACAACATGCCCGCGAAATAGGAAGTATTGAAGGCAATCTTCTCGACAACGCCGATGGCCAGTGGCGGCAACGTAGCCCACAGAAAGGGCGCGCGACGCGCCCAACTGGAGACCAGTAATAGCCAGCCGTAGATTGGCGCATACCAAAACCCATGAATGCCGAGCAGGTGGAACAGCAGTCCCGGCAAGAGTTGGAAAATGTTCAACTGACTCGCAATCGTGGCGACACTCGTTCCCCGCACCAGCAGCACCACACTGCTGAACGATACCATCACGAACCACAAGGCGCAGGTCAGCGCGAAGGCGAATAACGGAAGGAGAACGACCGCTACCAGTGCTTTCGAGAGCACTGTTGTCAAATCGGAAATCGGCAACGATTTCCAGAAAAGGATGCTGCGATCGCGACGTTCGCTGTGCAGTGCCTCCAGGCAGTAAAAGATCGCGACGAGAATCACGGTCCCCATCAGTACAAGTGCCGCACGGCCGCATGACTTGAGCATGAACTCATGCACGTAGTCCCCTGCTTGTCCTGATGCGCGCATCCTCGAGGGCATATGCACCGTGCTGATCAGGAAGCCAAGAAGAAACACCGCGGAAGCGGCCAGAGGCGCGACGTAGATCGACCGGACCTCCCACAGTTCCCGTCGCACGGCCCAATACAACCGCCGAGTCTCCGAGATGACTGCGGGCGCTTCTGCACGCGATTCGAGGGGCGAACCTGTCACGGCGTTCGACTGAGTATTCATAGGGCAACTCCTTGAGCCGGGCCGGCGTAATTGCCCGACATATTTCCCAACACCGCAACAAACAGGTCAGCCACGCTCGGTGTGCGCACTTCGCCCAGCTCAACCAGTTGCTGACGGTCGACGCGATCAAACAACAGAACGCTGCCCCCCAGAACTTGTCGCTCATGCATCGGTTTCAGCGCCCGGGCTGCCGCCACGTGATCGGGATTCACCATCAATTCCACGTACCGCGCCTCAAAGTCTTCCATGCTGCAATTGAGCACGATTCTTCCGCGGTGCATAAACATCACATCGGTGAGGACGTTCTGGATCTCTTCCACCTGGTGAGTGGTCACGACAATCGTGCGGCTGCGGTCGTAGTAGTCGTTCAACAGCGAATCGTAGAACTGCTTGCGATACAGAAGGTCGAGACCCAACGTCGGCTCGTCGAGCACCAGCAGCCGGGCGTCAATCGCCATGACCAATGCCAGGTGCAGCTGGGTCACCATGCCCTTCGACAGTTCCCTCACCTTATTGCCTTGCCGGATGCTGGTCTTGGCGAGAAAACTCTCTGCCTTGGCGCGATCGAATCTTGGATGGATGCCGGCGACGTAATCGAGCGCCTGCGAGACCTTGATCCACCGCGGCAGCACAGCCACATCCGCAATGAAGCAGACATCGCGCATCAGGTGATCGCGTTCACGCCAGGGATCGCGCCCCAGAACTCTCAACTCTCCCTGATAGGGCGTGAGGCCGAGAATCGCATTGAGCGCGGTCGTCTTGCCTGCGCCGTTAGGACCGATGAGCCCGACGATGCGGCCTTCTTCGATCCGCAAATCGATGCCGTCGAGCGCGACGGTAGTTCCGAACGCCTTACGCAGGCCGCGGGCCTCTATGCATGCCATAGGTTCAGCGCTCCTCTTCTTTCTCTTTGCCTTTCGGTTTCGATCGCCGCGATTCACCGGCCGCCAACAATTCTTCCGGTTTCAATCCGAGCCGCTGAATGTTGGCGTACACCCGCGGCCATTCCTCGGCCAGGAATTTCTGGCGCTCGCCCTGCAGCAGCAGATTGCGCGCGCCGGCATTGATAAACATGCCGAGACCTCGCTTGCTCTCCACCAGTTGTTCGTCGACGAGCTCTTGATATCCCTTCAGAACCGTGAGGTGATTCACGCGATATTCCGCCGCGACGGTGCGCACCGAAGGAAGTGGATCCCCTTCCTTCAGCACGCCGTCGAGTATCATCGCCACCACGCGGTCGCGCAGCTGGCGGTAGATCGGCTGACTGTCATTCCACTCACGGTCCATTAGAGTTTCCACGTAGACGTAGCAAAAGTACCTCGCGCTTTAGTTGACCCGGTGCAGGTCGGCGTGTGCGTGGATCGGCTTGTCGTTCATCATGAAGGTCCAATCCTCGGTGTGATGGTTGGCATCGATGATTGTAAATACCCCATGGTGCATGTGGTGTTCCGTGCTCCCGCTAATGTCCTTGAGCTCGAACTCCACCGTCTTCCCATCGGGCGACATCTTACCAGTCATGCGCGGCCGGTTCCCCGCGTCGCAGTAGTGAACCAGTGTTAACTCTTCTCCATCCAGGTAAACCATCGTCACCGGATGGTCGTATTTAGTCGCATCCAATGGCGTTCCCGCCTCTTGAAACTCGTGCACCAGCACGTGTCCCCGGGAGGTCACGCGCATTGAGGCGTGCAAGGGTTTGCCGCCTGACATCTCCGGCATTTCCGGGACGGTGACGGGACCTTCCCACTCTCCCGCCAGGGTTTTCATGGTTGTAAACGACTTCTGCCCCTCGGATGGAACAGGAGCCAAGGAAGCCTTTTGCGCGTCGGACTGCGAGAAAGCCACGGTGGAAAGAGCCAGCAGGGCAACGGACAACACCAAGTGAAGGGATTTCATGTTCATTCTCCTTAACGGTCTCGGATCTTCCCTCGCCCCCTGCATTGTGAGCGATCTGCATTGTGGGCGATCAGACTGACCCGACGTATAGTGATATAGTTAACTATATCACTATAATTTGCAAGCAATTTCTTACTTTTCTTTTGGAGTTGGGGAATCTGTGACTTCGGCGGGGAGAATTGTTGACCGCAAAGATTTAGCTCACCGTGTTGCCTCGCCACCGTCTGAGGGAGAGTAGATTGCGGGAGATCGCGATGACAGAACTTGTTGCGGTTCGGCAAAAGCCGAACGCTTTGCTAGCGATCGGGGTCGGTGGCCTGGTTGCCGGAGCTTTGGATCTTACGCAGGCGTGCATTCTGTTTGGATGGGACATTCCCTTGGCGATCGCCGCCGGCTTGATCGGACGGCAAGCGTTCCATGGCGGCGCCGGCACCTATGTTCTGGGAGTGTGCCTGCACTTCATTATTGCCTGCTCGGCAGCCGCGGTCTACTACGCCGCAAGCCGCAAGTTGGAGTTTATGACGGAGCACCCAATCGTCTGCGGCTTGTTCTTTGGCGCTGCGGTCGACGAAGTGATGAATCTTGTCGTGCTACCCCTTTCGGCGCTCCATGCGCGAGGCCCTTACAAACTCTATGACCTGATTCTCGGCCTGTTCGTGCACATGATCGTGATCGGGTTGCCGATCGCCTACAGCGTGCGGCGCTTCGCCAGATCTTGATTGCCGCACCTCCGCTCCATGGCTGATAGTCGGGTCATTCCCTGCTTGTCCACGGACACTCGCGATCCACAGACCCTTGTGACGTCTGACCTTGCGCACAGTCCTCAATTTAGCGGACCATAGCACCGGGCGCGGTCTGGCCAAGGGCCCCACCGCGGACTGTAAGTCCTTAGGACTCAAGATTTTGCCCCTAAGTGATTACAGGGCCTAGGATTACTTTTCAGTTTCCCGCTAAGTTCATGATTTCAATAGACCAGGGGAGGGGGGAGGGGGGGAGGGGTACCAAAAGGTAACCTAACCCCGTACTGAAAAAAAATCATCCCCGAGCAGGGATTTGGTAGAAATCTTTTCTGCGGACTCGCAGCCCGATGGAATTCAAGGTCCCGAAATCAAAGCTCAATGTAGCCATAATCTCGAGCGGAAAGATCGAGTCGGCCATGCTCGATGGAACCTTCTGTTCTGACCCTGTTTTCCTTCGTGCGCCTTAGTGCCCTTTGTGGTTTCAGGATTTTGGGTTCCAAATTTCGCGACGCGGAAGTTTCAGTTTCCCCCTGTAGATCCTAAGGCGTGCAATGGAAGATGAGTACAGGAAGTATGTTGAGGAAATGGAAATTCAGCTGGACCGAGCCGAAGCTGGACTTGAGACAAGGCAACAAAGCCCGATTGAATTGAAAGACCAACAACGAACCATGCGCTTTTAGCGCTTGCCGCGACTCGTCAACAATCTGCTGCCGCAAGGATCCCGGAAGCAAGCTGTAAGGGATGCTGGAAATGATGTAATCGGCCGATGCAAGCCCTTGCTCGGCAAGTAGACGACGCACATGTTCGGCCGATCCGTGAACTACCCGCAGGCGCGGATCATGGATCGTCGCACCAAGGTATTCCACAAAGTCGTCGTTGAGTTCGATAGTCAAAAGCACCGCGTCGGAACGCATCCGCTTGAGTACCTCGCGCGTGATAGTGCCGACTCCTGGCCCAAATTCCACGACCACGCGCGCGCGATCCCAGTCGATTCGGTCCAATAGGTTTTTCACCAGGAACCTGGAACTGGGAATCACAGAACCCAGCATCGACGGATGCTTAAAGAAATTGCGGGCAAACAGTGACGCCGCGGAAGTCGCCACTGCAGCTCTTTTGACAGCCTGATTCGCCATCCCGACAATCACCTCAACATCAGATTACTGCGACTGACGGCCTTCAGCCTAGCTGATTCGAAGGCAATCTGGTTGTCAACTTAAACGCAGGACCGCGCTACGGTAACTTGCCGACGTTGCCGATGTAGCTGAAAATTAAGGCGGATCGCCCGTCAGGTTCCGTGGGATTTGTGTCGCCATTGAAATGGTCACTGTGAAGCCGTGGGTAAACTCGCTGTTGCGCCTGGTCTCGGGAACCTATTTCGTTCTCACGTCGATCTATTGCCTGCTCGCGTTCCTACCCTACACGTTCTTCTTTCTCATCAAAGCGCCGCCTTATGCCTGGATGCCATGGTTCGTTCGCCACCAGTCAGCGCTGTATTGGCTTGCTGCCGCTGCGGCAGTCGCGGCGAACTGGAATGTGCGCGCCGCATGGAGAAAACGGCAGCGCGAGTTCGTCTTTGGAGTCCTAGTCATAGTCGCGGCCGGAACGTACCTTGCCTTTCATCCATTCCTGGCGACGCTCGAAGATAATCGTCAGGCTTATTGGTGGAGTCTCATCGCGCTCGTGCCCCTCGTCCTATTTGCTCTCTGGAGACAGACCGATTCTGAAGAGAAAGAAGCACAGAGTGGCACCGACAACCACACGTTGGGATATTCGGCTGCGGTCCTGATCGCGTGCACGATCTCGGTGATCTATACGGTGGGTTCGCGGATCCGCATTTACCATCAAGCACGAACCATCACCTTTCGGTTAGCAGATGCTGAACTCACGTTGTGGAGTCTGCTTTCACATCTGGTGCTTGCGGTCGCAGTAGTGTCCGTCATCAACCTGGTTTTCTTGATCGCAGCCAGGACCGCAAATCCGACACGTTTTCGACGCGTCGGTGTAAGCGCTCTCGTGTTGGCCTCGCTCTGGATTGCCCTCTCGCGTTTCCTGGAGAATACTCTAAGTTTCGCAGGATGGTCTGCGCGAGCCTACGCCGCAGCACTCGCCTTAGGATTGACGCTATGGGGATTCTCGATTGTCCTTCCCTTCCTCAAACGGGAGCGAACTTCCACCAGGAGTTATCGAGGGCGCACGGTCCCGTCGTTATTGCTGGCAGTGTCAATCGCGGTCGCCATCTTGTTTCCCATTGTGATCGGTGGAGCAGATTGGAGTGGATTCCTTGAAGGGACTGTCACGCTTATCGTTTGGGTGGCGATTTCGGGTTGCCTGCTTCGTCTGCGACCTGTCCACGTCCACTACTCAGTGCTGACGATCGTACTTGTCGTGGCGGGTTGCGGCGCAGCGTACAAGCTATTGCAGGCCAGCGAAATCTTTTGGAGCAGGCCACTTGGTTCCACGGACGATGAGATTTCGCTCGCTCTCGAGTCCTATGGCGAGCAAGACACTTCATTTCAACTGACGCATCACATCCTTGGCAACGGCCGCAGCGAAGTATGCGGCGATCTGTGCCGCATACTTCGCGACTACACTAACATCCGCGATGCGCAGGCGCGCGTGGATGTGCAACTGGTGGACAAGTTCGTCCCCGCCAAAGGTTCACGGCCGTATATCTTCCTGTTCGTGATCGACTCGATGCGGCCAGATTATCTGGGTGCATACAATCCTCGCGTCGACTACACGCCGAATCTGGATGCATTCGCTCGCGACAGCGTGGTGCTGCACAACGTGTATTCACAGTACGCCGGAACCTCGCTTTCCGAACCGGCAATCTGGTCGGGAGCCATGATGTTGCACGCGCACTATCCACAACCCTTCTCGCGGCTCAACAGCCTCGACCGTATGCTTCACGCAGATGATTATCAGATGATGGTCAGCGTCGACGAGGTCTTAAGCACGTTACTTCCCGCGGACGATCACATCTTAAGGCTGGATGCGGACAAGAAGTTGTGGAACCAATTGGAGCTGGGCCGAACCCTCAAGCAGGCACAGGCTGAAATGGATGCCCTGAAGGGGAACACCGAGCAGCCCATATTCCTCTATGCGCAGCCTAAGAACGTGCACCAGTTTGCGAGGAACGAAGTGCCGTCGCCGAACTCACAACACTGGCAGGCGCCAGAAGGAATGAGCATCCGGATTTCGTACGAGGTTCATTGGGTCGACCAGTGCCTGGGGGAGTTCTTCCGCTATCTGAAGCAGAGGGGCATGTACGACAACAGCATCATCATCGTAACCAGCGACCACGGGGATGCCACCGGGGAATTCGGACGGAGCAGTCATTCGACCTCGATCTGGCCGGAAATCATGCGGGTCCCGCTTATTGTGCACTTGCCCCCGAAGATGCGAGAGCATCTGGTGTACGATGACACGCGCCTTTCAACGCTGACTGATCTCGCGCCGACCCTGTATTACCTGCTGGGACACCGGCCCGTCGTGAACCACCCGCTTTACGGTCGCCCTCTGTTTGCCGAGACACGAGAGGAGCTCGACCTGTATCAACCTCAGGATCTTCTGCTGGCGTCAGATGTGCGCGCGGTGTATGGCATTCTAACCGCTGATGGACGGTACTTTTACGCTACTTACGATTCGCCAGCGCAAAGTTATCTTTTTGACCTTAAGACCGATCCTAATGCGGAACACAATATTTTGAGTCCGATTTTGAAGCAACGCTACGACGAGGAGATCATCGAGCATCTCCAGCGAGTCGGCGACTACTACGGGTACAAGCCTGGCGTCGGATCGATGCTGGCATCGGCGCACTGAAATTCGCGGACACCAATCTGCTATTTCCGTTCGAAGCTAGTGGCCTACTGAATTTGCAGCGTAAGCAAGTCTGGCCATAGACGGATCAAGGCAAATCGCAAGGCCATTCCAGCACAGAGGGCAACGAGGACGCTGGAGAGAGAACCGATCAGAAAGTATTCGGTAAAGTCCCGATTGTTTTCGAATTCGTCGGAACGGACCACTCCTTTGGCGGCCACCAGAAACGCAAGAGCAGCATAACTTCCTGCCGCAACCACGATGGTGAGGACAATTCGCTCCAGGTTGCCGATCAGGCGGCCACGATTGTATTCCTCGACGTCGACAGTCTTGGGCAACAGTTCCTCGGCAACCGCTGCAATATCCGCCGTGGTGGCATCGCTCATTTCCGGCTGTGATGAAGCAGGCGGCAGCTCAACAAAGATTTCAACAGAGTCAGGCGGTTCGTGCGACGGCAAAGTTCCAGATTTCCTGAGCACTCCACGAACGATGTATGTCCCTCCGCGAACCACGAGCAACAAGGCAGCCCCCAGAATGCAAAGGGCAGCCTGTTGCGCCGGAGAGATCGACGCCAGTACCCAATTTGTAGAAAGGTCAAGGCCACGAATTACAACGAGGCTAGAGAGCATGTACGCAAACATCGAGAAGCCTTCACATTCGGCAATCCGACGCATGGGCAAGCGATAGCGAAGAAGCGGGTGAAACAAGGAGATGCAAAGCATTAAGGCGGACAGGCTCAGCGAGCTAGACAAGACGAATGCAAGCGCAGCCGCAACAATAACGCGGACGATCAGCAGAATGATCCAGCGCGTCCATCGAAAGCGCGTTGTTTCACCATCGAGAGGATCGGGCGTGACTCCGTACGCGGCAATCGTCCAGAGCAATAGCAACTGGGACCACAGCAAGAACTGGTCGCTAATGACGAGGGGAGAGGCCATGTTTTGAACTCAGCAAGGGATCGACTTGTTGTTGAAGAATCATACGCCATGCATTCTCGGCAGCGATGTATTGAAAACAGCCCGCGGCGAGAACCTGCCGGGAAACCACCTGTTTGGCAATCTTCAGTTTTTCCGCAACCTGAATTTGTGACATGCCTTTGCGAAGAAGACTTGCGATGCTTCGTTGCGCAGGAGTCCAGCGCGAACGGTGAAACCAAAGAAGCCTAGCGATGCCGTTCAAGATGTCGTCCAGATCGTCAAAGCCATGGAACACGCCACCCAGGGCCTTGGCTTTCTTGGCATGGTCAATAGCAGCCCGAGCGGCGTGCAGTACGGGACCATCGACGTTGATTGCGACTCTTTGCAGAGGAGTGTCGAGCGTTCCGAATCCGATGCCGACACGCAACTCGCGCTCGGGAAAGTTCTGCTCGAGATGCCAGATCAGATCCGGGACCAAAGCTGCCGAATGCAGAATTCCCTGAAATTCATCGCCCAGGGTAATGACAAATCTGGCGGCGATCGCCTTTCGGTATTCCCGATTGAGGTTGTCGATCAGGTGGCTGAATCGGTGTTGGAGAGCCCGCCGCTGGGAACTGGACAGGTCGCGCGAACGAACCATATCGGCAATGATGGCGATGTAACGCTGGGAGGCCCGATTCATGTGGTCTTTTTGGATGCAAGTTATTGTCACCCATAATTGGGTGATTTTCAAGTAGTCACCCATAATTGGGTGACAAACTAAAAGTCACCCATAAATGGGTGACTGACCGAAGGAGCGCGGTCGTGCTGTTGGCATAAGGTAGTCCCGGCTCACTTGACGCCGAGATCGTCGTGCTCGTGGTAGTTGGGATATGGGGGACGCTTGATTTCGGGAAGCGGATGCTCTTTCAATTGCTGCATGACTACTTCGATGGCTTTCTCGAGTTGAGCGTCGTGACCCTGTCGGAAAGCAGCGGGATCGAGATCCACTTCGACATCAGGGGCAACGCCGCGGTTTTCAACCTCCCATTCGCCGCCGAGGCCATAGATGGCGGCACGTGGAGCCGTAACGCGGCCGCCATCGATGAGTTCAGGATAGCCGCCTATTCCGACGAGGCCACCCCATGTCTTCTTACCGATTAGCGGGCCGATGGCGGCTTTGCGGAAATACCAGGGCAAGGCATCCCCGCCGGACCCGGACATTTCGTTGATGATCATAACCTTAGGTCCGTAGATCGCCTCGGATGGGCTCGACCAATCGTGGCCATCACGAGTCACGACCTTGCTCATCATGGGACGACGCAAGTAGTCGATGATGTAGTCGGCCAACTGCCCGCCTTCATTGAACCGTTCGTCGATGATGGCGCCTTCCTTGCCGACTTGTGAAAAGAAGTAGCGGTTGAAGCTGGTGTAACCGCCGCCTGCGGTATTGGGAACGTGCACGTACGCAATGCGGCCTCCAGTAGCCTGATCAACACGACGGCGGTTGTCCTCAATCCAGGCAAGGTGGCGCAGGTTTTCTTCACTCTCGACTGGAATCACTGTGACTTCGCGTGACTCCTTACCATCGGGGTTCGCACCCACCTTAAGGACGACCTGCTTACCCGCAGTCTCTTCGAAGAAGGTAAAGATATTATCGGAGGCATGCAGGTCACGGCCGTTCACGGCAAGGATGTAATCTCCAGCTTTTACGTTGACGCCGGGTTGGGTCAGCGGGGCCTCATTCCCGGGATTCCAATTCTCACCGTTGTAGACTTTGGCGACGCGATAGCGGCCATTCTCGAGGCTGTAGTCGGCGCCAAGAAGGCCGCCTTTCAGTTTCTTGGGTTCAGGAGCTTCGCCGCCCCCGACGAACATGTGGCCCACCGTCATTTCGCCCAAGCACTCCTGGAAGAGGTAGGTGAGTTCTTCACGGGACGCAATGCCATCCAGATAGGGAGCATACTTTTTCTTGGCCTTGTCGAGGTCGAGACCGTGATAGTGCGTGTCATAGAAGAAATCACGCTCAATGCGCCACGTCTCGTTGTAAATCTGCTTCCACATGGCTCGTGGTTCGACATAGACTTCCCATCCGTCGAGTTTGAGTGGTCCAAAGCCGGGCTTGGGGGGCGCGCCGCCAGAAGCGGGGCCATCATCGACCGAGGCGGTGGACCATGAATCCCCCTTGCGGTAGAGAATCTTTTCGCCATCAAAGGAGACGCTGAAATCGTTGACCTCGTCCATTAACTTGTCGACCTTTCGCTTGCTGAGGTCGAATTTCTGGATGGCTGAAGTGACGTTGGCGTTGTCGTCGTCAACCGCGAAGACCATCGGGCCTTCAGAAAGGAACAAGATGCCCGACTTACCGGGAAGAATGTTGAGGTAGTTCTTCGCTGGAATCGGGAGCGAGAGAATGCGCTGACCGATACCATCGATGTCGATCTTCACGACGACGGGTTCGTCTTTCTTGTCTTTGTCTTTGTCTTTGTCTTTGTCGCCGACCGATGCCTTGCTCTTATCTTTCGATTTTTCTTTGGCTTGATCTGCAGCTTTGTCTTTCTCGTTCGCTTGATCCGGCTTCTTCTCGTCTTTCGGTTTCTCCTCGTCGCTTTCGGGCGCGAGCGGAGACTTGTCGTCCTTATTAAGAACGGCCAAGTAGACGCTGCGAGAAACGCGGTGTTCGTCGCTGGTCATGTCGAGACCCGCGGTTGTGAGGGCGACGTTGGTCGATGCCGTGAAATAGAGATACTTGCCGTTCTTGTCGAAGATCGGGTTGAGCGCGTCGCTCATGCCGTCGGTGACTTGAAACGTTTTGCTTTGCTTGAGGGAATAGACGAAGACTGCATGCAGGCCACTGGGAAGTTGCTTGGTGTAAGCGATCCAGTTATTGTCTGGGGACCACGTCTGTCCGATCTGGTTGGCGGCAAAAGTCCAGTAGTAGTCGGTGTCTACGAGTTTCGGTGTGGGATTGTCGAGGTCGAGATACCACAACTGCAGGCGCTTATCGGTGTACGCAATTTTCTTACTGTCGGGGGACCAAACGGGGGAATAGAAGAACGTAGGAGGATTGCCGAGGTTGATGCGGCGAACGGTCCCCAGGCCATTCTGATCGCGGATGGCAAGTTCGTACTCCCCGGACTCATCAGAAAAGTATGCAATGGATTTGCCGTCGGGCGACCACGAAGGATCGCGATCGGCGATGGCGGGACTGCGCGTGATGTCGCGAATGTCGCCTTTGTCGGTGGGAACGGTGAAAATCTCTCCCCAAGCTTCGAAGACAGCGCGGGCGCCGGTGGGAGAGATACCGAAATTCTGGATGCGTTTGGGATCGACTTTGGCGAAGTGCGGCCGTACGGCATCGATGTCGCCGACGACGCGAATGGTTACGTTCTTGGCCTTATGAGTATTCAGGTCGTAGAGCTTGATGGCGCCGAACTGCTCGATCACGATGGCGTCGGGACCGGCGGAGGCGGTCTTAAAATCGAGGCCATCGCTGTGAAGAGCTTCGGAAACCTGTTTGGTCTTGGTGTCGTAGGCGAAGAGGCTGACGGACCCGGTGCGGTCGGAGAGGAAGTAAATCGTGTCGCCGATCCACATAGGGTGGTGATCGTTGGAGTTGTCGCGGGGAATCTTGGTCACGCTGGAGTCTTTGAGATCGGCGATCCAGATGGGAGTAGTCTGGCCGCCGTGGTAGCGCTTCCAGGCCTGCTGCCATTTGGGGTGAGGGACGTAGGCGAGGTGAGTTCCATCGGGTGAGTAAGAAGCGTCCTCTGCAATGGGAAGAGGAAGTTGAGTAGGAAATCCGCCTTCGACGGGCACCGTGTAGAGCTGGTCCTCGAAGTGCATGAAGCTGTTGCCCCAAGAGTTGAACAAGATTTGCTTGCCGTCGGGGGTCCAACCCGCGACGTATTCTTCCGCGGGATGATAGGTGAGACGGCGGGGCACGCCTCCGGTGGCGGGAACGACGAAGACATCGCGGTTGCCATCGTATTCGCCGGTGAAGGCGATCAGGGAGCCGTCCGGGGAAAAGTATGGAAGGGCCTCGATGCCCACGCCGGACGTAAGGCGGAGCGCGTCGCCACCGTCGCGACTGACGATCCAGAGGTCATTGGCGTAGTTGAAAACGATCTGCGTCTTGCTGACGGTGGGGAAGCGAAGCAGGAGCGGAGGATTGGACTGGGCTGAAGTGGTTTGTAGCAAGGCACAGACGAAGACGAATAGCGGAAAAAGAAGTTTGCGCATGAGGGCTCCGAAGCAGGCCTGTTAAGTGAAGGGGAATCTTAGTGCTGGGGGCAGAACGTGGTCAAGTTGTGCAGTTTCGTAACGGGTCACGAAGATTGTTGCGGGAAGGCCGAAATTTCATGGCGCAAAGATGGCATCGCGGAAGGTCACCTCGCATCTAAGCCGGGTATATGTCAGCCGTACAGTCCGGCTCAAGTCTGAACCCGCGCGACCTGTTGCGGGCTAGTTGGCGCGTTCTCAATGGTCACGTCCCAATGCTGTCGATTGAGATCACGCGCGAGTGCCCATTGAGCTGTCCCGGTTGTTATGCATACGGGGACAGCCACTTGGGAGGAGAGACGACTCTGCGGGAACTCAGCGATTTTCGCGGGGATCAGCTCGTTGAAGGGGTGCTCGAGCTGGTGCGGCGACATAAGCCTATGCATGTGTCGCTGGTAGGAGGCGAGCCGATGATTCGGCGTCGCGAACTGGGGAGGATTCTACCGGCGCTCAGCGAGATGGGTGTCTTTACGATGGTGGTGAGCAGCGGCGTGATTGCGATTCCGCAGGAGTGGATGGAGATTCCCCGGGTCCGCGTAGCTATTTCTGTGGATGGGCTTCCCGAGCATCACGACGAACGCCGCAAGCCGGCGACCTACGAGCGCATTCTGAAAAACATTGAAGGGCGGTCGATCAATGTGCATTGGGTGATCACGAGGCCTATGTTGTCGCGGGCGTCGTATCTGGAAGAATACGTTTCGTTCTGGAATGCGCGGCCGGAGGTCGATCATATCTGGGTGAGTCTCTATAGCCCGCAGATGGGCGAGGAGAGTGACGAGCGACTCATGCCGCAGGATCGGGAGCAGGTTGCACGGGATTTGCCGCGCCTGGGCCGAGTGTATAAGAAGTTGTTGGTGCCTGAGGGTATGGCGCGGGCATTTGTAAGTCCACCAAAGAACCCGGATGGGTGCCTGTTCTCGAAGATGTCGATGAATTACTCCGCAGACTTGCGGACACATGTCGAGCCGTGCGTGTTTGGCGGGAATCCCGATTGCAGCCAGTGCGGATGCAGCATTAGCAGCGCACTGCACTGGATCCGGGACGTGAAGGTGGCAGGGCCAGTTAAGGTGGGGCATCTGGTACAAGCGTCGCTCTCGGCAGGCGCGGTGATGCGAAAGCTGCGAGGTAGTTTCGACGCGCCCAACCGATGGGAAAACAACGTTCGCCTGGTCGGCGAGAAGGCGACT
The DNA here is from genome assembly GCA_963722365.1 of uncultured Acidobacteriaceae bacterium. Lineage (GTDB taxonomy): Bacteria > Acidobacteriota > Terriglobia > Terriglobales > Acidobacteriaceae > Sulfotelmatobacter. The sequence goes on along the minus strand of CAVRLM010000004.1, from coordinate 615,520 downwards.
CTAGTACAGATCCGATCTCGGGAAGAAGGCGAGATGCCGTGAGGTCTGGCTTTGTGGCCTTTAGCGAAAAGATCAGGTGTTGGAAGAACGTTCGGCGTCACAGGATTTCTACAAACCACGTGATAAGGGTTGGATGCGCAGGCGAGACGCCTCCGGCGGGGACGCCGGCGCTATGATTTGTCTGTTCCTTTTTTCTTGCCTGGCAGACTCGCGGGGTTCTCATGGATGCGCTCGCGGAAGCCTCCACGCATGCCTGTGGCTAGGCCGACACTGAACTCACCGAACTTGTCGCGCAGGCGATCGGCAGCGGCCATGGCGTCTTTCCAGCGTTGCTGGCGGTTGCCTTCCAGCAGGTTGATCTGATCGGGTTGTGATGTAAATTGGGAGGCCTGTACGCCGAGAAGGCGAATGGGGACGCCCTTCTTCCAATTTTTACGGAACAATGCGCGGATCTGCTCGAAGATTTCTGTGTCGAGTTGGGTGGGTGCCGGGAGCGTATGGGCGCGGGTCAGGGTCGTGAAATCTTTATAGCGAAGTTTGAGTTGAATGGTGCGCGCGTGGAATTGGGATTCACGCAGGCGGCGGGCCACCATTTCGCAAAGGCGCATCAGCGTGGATTCGAGCTGGCTGATGTCGGCCGTGTCTTCGTTGTAGGTGTGCTCGTGGCTGATAGACTTGGCACCGACGTCAGCTCCCACTTCGGTATCGAACCATCCTCCAGCATCTTCCCCGCGAGCCTTGCCGGCGAGGGCGAGACCCCACTTTCCAAAACGATCGGCGAGGTCGGATTCTTCGAGGCGGGCCAGGTCTCCAACTTTCTTGATGCCGAGGGCGTTCAGGTGAGTTTCCATGACTTTGCCGACGCCGGGGATCTCGCGGACGTCGAGAGGGGCGAGGAATTTGGCTTCTTCGCCGGGAACGATGTAGAGCACTCCATTGGGCTTGGCTTGGGCGGACGAGACTTTCGCAATCAATCGAGATGTGCCGATTCCCACTGAGCAATTGAGGCCGGTCTCGATTTTCATGCGCTGGTGCAGGGCGTGGGCGGCTTTGAGCGGAGGGCCGTGCAGGCGCTCGGTACCGGTCATGTCGAGGTAGGCTTCGTCGATCGAAGCCATTTCTATCTGAGGTGTGAACGTGCCGAGGACTCTGTGGACTTTCTCGGAACACTTGCGATAACGCTCGGAATGTCCATTCACGAAGATGGCGTGGGGACACATCTTGGCCGCTGTGCGCAGGGGCATGGCGGAGTGGACACCGAACTTGCGCGCTTCATACGAGGCAGCGGAGACAACACCTCGCTCGTCACGCTGTCCGCCAACTACGACCGCTTTGCCTTTTAGAGATGGATCGAAAAGCTCTTCCACAGAGACGAAAAAAGCGTCCATATCGACGTGGAAGATAGTGCGGTTCAAGGCGGGGTGGAAGGCGGCGGACATGCAAGGGAATTTTAGCAGCGGGGGACAAAGCGTATGGCGCCTCGCTTCGCGTCAGCGGACTGCCGAGGCGGCTGTCCCCCACTAAGATGGGCCGCTTCCTAGACCAAGACCTTTTCCGACGCGGCAGAAGCTCCGTGCCCCTGCTTCACTCGGTCGTAGATCTTCCCATATTCGCGGGCCGACGCGTTCCAAGAGAAATCCTTATTCATGCCATTGCGCATCAAGGCTTGCCACGAGGTCTGGTCGCGATAGGCCGTCAGGGCTTGCTTGATGGTGAGCAGGAGCGATTCGCCGTTGTATTCTGTGAATTTGAAACCAGTTCCCTTCCCAGTACGGGCGTCCCAGGGCTCAATGGTGTCGTCGAGGCCGCCAGTGGCGCGGACGATGGGGACTGTGCCGTATTTAAGGCTGTAGATCTGATTCAAGCCGCAAGGCTCATAGCGCGAAGGCATGAGGAACATGTCGGCGCCAGCTTCGATTTTGTGGGCGATGGCGTTATCGTAAGCCACTCTGACCGCAATCTTGTTGGGAAACTGTTTATTGAGGCGAACAAACATTTCTTCGTAGGTCTTGTCGCCGGCGCCGAGCGCGACGACGATCATATCTTCGCGGGCGAGGCGGTCCGCGATCTGCGAGATCAGGTCGAAGCCTTTCTGAGCGGCGAAGCGCGAGACGATTCCGATTACGGGGAGCTTGGCATCGGCGTTCTTGACCCCAAAAGCAGATAGCAGGTCCTGTTTGCACTTGGCCTTGCCAGAAAGATCTTGCGGCGAAAATTTCGCGGCTGTGAACCTATCGGTTTGCGGGCTCCACTCCTCGTAATCAACACCATTCAGAATTCCGGTCACGGTTGACGCCCGGTCTCGGAGGACACCCTCGAGGCCAAAGCCATACTCTGCGGTCTGAATCTCCTGGCTGTACTTCCGGCTGACTGTGGTGATGAAGTCAGAATACGTAAGAGCGCCTTTCAGGAAGTTTACCTGGCCGAAGAACTCCATCTTCGACATAGTGAAGAGGTCCCAGGGCAACATCAACAGCGGGAGGGTATCTGGGGGGAACAGCCCTTGATATCCCATGTTGTGAATGGTGAAAACGGTGCCAACGTCGCGGAAGGCGGGATCTTCGGCGTAGACGGTGCGGAGCAGAACCGGTATGAGAGCAGACTGCCAGTCATGACAATGAAAAATATCGGGGACGCCCAGGATTTTCGTGGCTTCGAGCACAGTTCGGGAGAACAAAGCAAAGCGCTCAGCGTTGTCGGGATAGTCTCCAGAGGGGGTACCGTAGAGGGCGTCGCGATCAAAGTAGGGAGGATATTCGACGAAATAAAACTTCACACCGCCCTGAGAGCCGCCGCTGACGACGGAGGCAAAGCGGTACTGGTCATCGAAGGGAACGGTTACGCTTCGAACGACCGTGACGGGCTCACTGAGCTTGGTCTGCCGATAGCGCGGGAGGAAGACGCTGACTTGGTGTCCAAGGGAAGCCAATGCGCGGGGCAGGGCTCCGACGACGTCGGCCAGGCCGCCAGTCTTGGAGAATGGCACGCCTTCGGAAGCCACAAATGCGATGTTCATGAGTGCGGAACCTCCCAGGAGCGCGCACGTTTTTCGCGTTGCACGCTATTATTATCAGTGTGTCTTGGGCCCAGAGGGTCCAGCAGCTAGGATGCCAGGACCGACTTCAAAGTCTACTTCCCGAGTGAGTGAGGGTCAACGTGCCAAAGGTAGCATCTACGCGCCGTCCGCAAACCAAGCCTAAAATGGGACAGCATTTTCTGGCCAGCGAAGATCTGGCGGCCCGCGTGGTCGAGACTCTAGGCGACATTTCCCAGAGCACAGTGCTGGAAATCGGGCCAGGGCGGGGCGTTATGACGTCGTTGCTCGCCAAGCGGGCACGGCGACTGATCGCGGTGGAACTGGATCGCGTGCTGGCGGCACAACTACGGCTGAAGTTTGGCATGGAGCGCAATGTGGAAGTCATTGAGGCTGATGTTTTGGCCATCGACTTCGACTCTCTTTTCGGACCAAAGCCTGGGTTGAGCCAGCCGGGGATCGAACTCAAGCCTCAGCCTGTGAAGGTCGTGGGGAATCTTCCTTACTACATTACGTCCGATATTCTGCTGCGGCTGTTTGAGTTCTCGAAGTACTTCGACAGTATTGTGATCATGGTGCAGCGCGAGGTTGCCGATCGGATCGCGGCAGAGCCGGGCGGTCGCGACTACGGCATACTCTCGGCTACGGCACAGTTGTATGCGCGCGTGGAAAACTTGTTCACGCTGCCGCCGGGAGCGTTTGTGCCTCCGCCGAAGGTACATTCGTCGGTGTTGCGGTTGACCATTGACCCGCAACAGGAGAAGTTAGGTGTGGCAGGCGATGGCTTCATCGATTTCTTGCGGCAATCATTTGGACAAAAACGCAAGACGCTGTGGAACAACTTGAAATTGAAGTATGAAGGAGCAGAGTTGAAGCGGGCGTTGGCGGAGGCGAGGGTCAAGGCTACCGCGCGGGCTGAGACTTTGAGCTTAGAAGAGAGCGCGGCGATCTATCGCGCCTTGCGCGAAGGGCATTCCGAGTCCTAGCATTAATGTTGCCGGTCCCGCTCGGGCGAGGAGGGGCCATGTCTACCACCGTTCTCCGTCATCCCGCGGTCGCGGGACGTTTTTATCCTGGTGATCCTGACGACCTGCGCACGGAAGCGCAGGGTTATCTTTCACAAGCGAGTTCCGTGAAGCAAGTCCCGTTGCGGGCCCTGGGTTGTATTGCACCGCACGCGGGATATATGTATTCCGGACACGTCGCAGGTGCGGTATTTGCGCGTCTGGAGGTACCGCAGCGCTGCATTGTCCTCTGCCCGAACCACACGGGCATGGGTCGAGCCCTGGCTGTAATGAGTGAAGGCGGGTGGCAGACGCCGTTGGGTGACGTCCCTATTGATGCCGACCTAGCGACGGCCTTGAAAGCGCGCTTCCCTGCGCTACAGGAGGATGCGGCCGCGCACCGCGCGGAGCATGCGGCCGAAGTGGAGCTTCCCTTCCTGCTGTTGCGACAGCCCGAGCTGAGATTTGTACCGATTGCTGTGGGAACGGGGCACTTCGAAATGTTGGAGCAGCTAGGCAAGGCTTTGGCAGACGTCGTCGCCGCGCAGAAGGAGCCGATTCTTATGATAGCGTCAAGCGACATGAATCATTACGAGTCTGACGTGGTAACGCGGGCGAAGGATCATCGCGCCATTGAACGGATTCTGACGTTGGACCCGCGTGGGCTATTCGATGTAGTGACGCAGCAGGACATCAGCATGTGCGGGTACGGACCTGTGGTAGTGATGCTAACCGCGGCTCGGCAACTGGGGGCAAAGTCAGCTGAACTGGTCAAGTATGCGACTTCGGGAGATATCTCGGGAGATCGAGATATGGTCGTGGGCTATGCGGGAGTTGTGGTAGTTTGACAGGGTCGTAGCGGATTCGCCGCGCTTCGCGCTGGGCGAGACAGCCGAAGGCGGGTGTCTCCACATCGTTATTCCAGACTTCCCACGATTGTGCCACTGGCAAATAAACAGGGCGGCTCTCGCCGCCCTGTCGCATTTCACTTTCGAAAACTACTACTAGTGGCGCGAGGTGCCGCCGGAGGAGTGCGCAGGTGGTGCACTGCTGCGGCCTGCCGACGGAGACGCCATAGTACTGCGCGGTGCGTTTGCACCAGACGATCTTCCTGAAGCACTCGAGCTGGAGCTGGCTGATGGCCACGCCGAAGTGCTAGGTGAAGTCGTTGAATACTGAGGCGCGGGACGCACTTCGACGAATCCGGACTTGGCGACCTGATGGTTCATATGACTTAGATTTCCGAACGCACCGCGAGGAATTCCCAAGCCTGCCGAACCGGCGTTTACGACGACTCGAGACGGGGTGACGACAGTACCAACTCCAGTTCGACCGACGATGACCGCACTTCCGGTTCCCCCGGTTCCGGCAACGGGGACAACGGGCGGCCGGAAATTGGCCGGAACGGCGCCGCTATAACGCGGCACGGCCAGCCAGGAATTCCATCCACCGGGCTGCCACATCCATCCCATGGAAGGCACGAACATCCAGTTGCCATAGCGGTACGGCGCCCACCCCCAAGGATAGGACGAGGCGAACATGTAGCCGTAGCCGGGATAGAACGACCAGGCGCCGTTCATGAAGGGATCCCACCCGACGCCGGTGAAGTAGGGCTGCCACATCATGCCGTAGCCGGGGACGTTGCTGTACGCGCCGTAATAGTTCAGGTCGCTCATCCCGTAACCGTAAGGAGCCGAATTATTTTTGGCGTACTGGTCGTGGTAGGAATTGGATTCCTGGTCCCACGAATCGAGCGGGGCTTCTTCAATATTATTGGCAACCTTGTATTTGTCGTTGTCGGCGGCGTCGAACGCGGCAGTTTTCTTCTTCGGAACAACGAGGGCACCGGCGGGCCCGTCGACGTTGATATCGCCCTTAAAGACTGCGAGATTGGCAAGTTCGGTCGAGGTATCTACGCGGAAGTGGGCGGCGTGATCGAGGGTGAGTTTCTCGCGAGAAAAATTCAGGGTCACCTCGTCTTTGCCCAGCCAGTTCACGTAGGCCATGCCCTCGACGAGGTTAATCACGGAGATTCGTTTGCCGGCGTCACTCAGGCCGAGCGTGCTGAACAGGACCGTGGTATTGGGGGTAAGGCGAAGGGTGCTGCCATCCTCAAATTCAATTTCGGCGCGGGCGCGATCGTGCGTTTTGATTTGAGCACCCTGCGTGACGGGCAGGTTGAGGAATGCGTTTTCGAATCCGAGGCCGGTATTCTTATCGATTTGAACCGAACCTTGAACGTCACTCAAGCGTACGATGCGGGCCTGCGAATCGGCCAAGGCAGGCAACGCCAGCAGCGCACAAGCAGCGACCGTTAGAAGAACCATACTGAATCTGGAGTGCGAGAGCTTGGACATGGCAACCCCCGGGGTCTGTCTTTGCCTATTAGAACACGGTTCTGGCGAGGGAGTTGTAAAACTTGGGTCAAAGGGGCCATTTTCGGAGGGCGGCGGCTGAGGGGTTTCTAGTTCTCTGAACAGGTACTCCGGGTACGGTCAGCGCGGTGCAGGCGCGATGTATCCCATCTCTATGATTCGCTGTGCCCTGACGCGCACTACGTTCATGACAGAACTGTCATTATGAATTTCCATCAGTACGGGCTTTACCGCAGGAATTTCTATGAGATTGCCGCGCCGGGCCTCATCCTCCATCTTCTTCAACTCGTCATCCAGTGCCAACTTCTGGTAGCGATGGTAATGGGCGAGGCGGCGGCCGAACTCCAGCGTGGCAGCGATACTCTGAAACAACGTAGTCAACTGCTGGATCACGGGTTGCGAAGAGAAGTTGTATTCCGCCGCAGATTCGCGCTGGCTGTCTTTGTAGGCGAGCTTCTTGGCTCCCGTGAAGGCCAGCTTGCGATTGCCGGAGTCGACCTTACCGGAAAAATAATGAGATTGGGCGGTCAGATCGAAGATGCGGGCGCGGGTGGCGTCTGAAAGTGTGAATTCGGTTTGGTAGGTCTCGCGTTCGTCGGAGGCCTCTGAGATGACTGCCGAGCACTCGTAGTGAGCGTGGCCATCGGACTGCACGGCGATGGAATAGTGATCCGGATCGGAGTTGGGGAAGTCTAGCGAGAAGGTGACCGTGGAGGACTCGGCGGCGCGTGTTGGGAGAGTCCCCAGTAGCGCCACGCTTCCGGCTAATATGATCAGGAACAAACAGCGGAAGCTCCGATTGAGCTTGATACCCCGTGATCCCGCTTGTCTGGTTCCGGTCATCCGCCTTAGATCCGCTCTCGCCGTCTCGCCCACAACTGGAACACGTCATTATGCCAAAAAAGATTGCAGTTGGAATTCTATCGTGCCGGCACACGCTGGCGAGTCAAGGTGCCAGCTGTGTGCAGATGACAGATCGCGATTGCCAAGGCGTCTGAGGCGTCCAAGGGCTCAGGGGGCTGGGAGAGATCGAGGAGACGTGTGACCATGTGCTGCACTTGCTGTTTCTCGGCACGTCCGTAGCCGACGACCGACGATTTAATGGTCAGGGGGGAGTACTCGGCGACTTCTAAACCGGCGGCGGCGGCGGCGAGCATGGCCACTCCCCGAACCTGCCCAAGTTTGAGGGCGGACTTCACGTTGAGGGCGTAGAAGACGTCTTCAATGGCAACTTCATGGGGCTGATGCTCGGAAATGATTTCACCCAGTTGGGTGAAGATGCGGGATAGACGGCGCGGCAGAGCTTCGCGGGGAGAAAGCTTGATGGCGCCGCAGGTCAGACAGCAGAGCTTGCCGCTGTCATACATCTCGACCACGCCAAAGCCCGTATATTCGCCGCCACAGTCGATGCCCAGGACTCGCATGTGAAGGAAGTGTATCGCGGAAATGGGAACAGTCCTAGTGGGTTTGCCGGCTCGCACAACCGAGAGAAAGACCACAAACCACTAAGTGCACGAAGGTTCACGAAGGAAATCTCAGTCACAGTCGTCCGCTCTTGTTCTCCCTACTCACCAGGCCCAAGCATAGGCATCGACGCGGGGATCGGCTCCGGCGCTGAGGACACCTGAGTTCACGTCAAGAACGATTCCTGCGTTCGATCCAAGCGACCATGGGGGATCTACGCGAAGCTTGTGGCCGCGGGAAATGAGAGCCTGCCGGGTTGATTCCGGGATGCGGGACTCAACCGCTAAATCGCCGGGATGCATCGTATGCGGGAATGGCGAGGCCGGAAAAGCGCGCGATGACCAGCGCGGAGCCTCGATGGCCTGCTGAATGTTCATGCCGAAATCGATCATATTGATCAGCGTTTGGATGGTTCGAATTACCTGGTCGTCGCCGCCGGGGCTTCCCAGGATTGCGTAAGGCTGGCCGTCTTTCATGATCAACGTGCTTTGCAGCGTGCTGCGCGGGCGCTTGCCGGGTTCGAGGGCATTGGCCTCGCCGCGAACCAGCGAGTAGTAGTCGCCTCGACAGTTGAAGATGAGGCCGGTGTTTCCCATGACGACGCCTGTGCCAAACAGATCGTGCAGGCTGGGCTCGAAGCTGACCATGTTGCGATCTTTGTCGACCACGGCGATGTAGCTGGTGTCGCCGTCATGGCGGGCATCGCCGTCGAGGTCTTCGTGCACCGGGCGACCCAAGGGCGAGGAGTTTGCGAATTTTTCGGGCGAGCCGGGGCGCAGGTCGAGAGAAGCTTTGGCGGGATCGATGAGCTTTCTGCGTTCGCAGGCGTAGTCTTTTGATAACAGTCCGTCGTAGGGAATCTTGATGTAGTCCATATCGCCGAGGTATTTTTCACGATCGCCCATGGCGAGTTTTACGGCTTCCGCGCTGGTGTGCAGATATTCAGGACTGTTGAGGCCCATCGCTTTAAGGTCATAGCCTTCGAGGAGATTGAGTGCGATGAGTTCGGTGGGTCCCTGGCTCGAGGATGGATTTTTGTAAATCTGATAGCCACGATAGTTGATGGAAACTGGAGACTCGACTTCCGCGGTGTACTCGGCGAAATCCTCGTAGCGAAATAGGCCGCCGTTGGCCTCTGAGAATGCTGCGAGGTCCTTGGCGATATCGCCTTTGTAGAAGCGATCGCGCGCGGCTTTCAGGGCTTCGTGTCTGCCTTTGGACTGATTTGTTTTTTCGGCCTCGACTAATTTCTTCAGGGTGCGAGCCAAGTCGGGATTCTTGAGGATCTCGCCGGGCTTCGGCGGGCGGCCGTTGGGCATGTAGATCTTGACGGTTGTCGGGTACTTGAGAATCTTCTTCGTCTCGGCAATGTAGGAAGCGCCGTATTCGCTGAGCGGGAACCCGTTCTCGGCGAGGTCGATCGCGGGCTGCAGAACCTGTTCAAAGCTCATCGTGCCCCAGCGGTCGAGCAGCGTATACCAGGCGTCGACGACGCCGGGAATGCCGCCGGAGAGCAGGCCGTCGCTCTGCGGAATCTTGCCGCCATTATTTTTCTGGTACCACTCGATGGTGGCGAGTTTGGGGGCGCGAGGCTCCGCGTTGACGGAATAAACCTTCTTATCTTTTGCGTTGTAGATGAGCAGGACCGCATCGCTGCCCATACCATTGAGGGAGAAGTCGGTGACTGCGAGCGCAGCCTGACCGCCAACGGCGGCGTCGAAGGCATTGCCGCCCGCGTCGAGAATACGGCGCGCGGCTTCGGTGGCCTCGGCTTTCATGGAGGCAACGGCGGCGTGGCGTCCGCGGATGACGGGGCGCATGGTTTGGCCGGAGTCCTCGCTCTGGGCGAAGGTTAGCGGGACAAGCGCGACGAGGACAAAAAACACCATCTTCGTTGTTACAGACGATTTGGATAACATCGGTTTCTTCCCACCTCGAGGATGTTTGGATTTGTGCAATCCCACCTTTCGCAAAAGGCGCGAAAGATGGCGCACCCGGCCTTCTCCTAGCTAAAAACAAAGTCAGTCGTGCGCTTAACAACATTTCGGTCGTCGCATCTTGGCATCTTCGGATTCCTGACGGAAGGCAGCGTAGGCCCTCGGAGATGATGCCATCTGCTCTCGAAGCAAAAAGCGGTCGTAGGCAGCCTCATCGAAAATCTCGCGGAGCGTCGCCACCACAATTCGCGCTGCTTTCACGATGCGTTTCATCCTCTCTCCTCCGCAAGACGCGTCATTACAAAGGGCGTCTCCTTTACGCGCGCGTCTTCCCTTCCGCTTAAAACTCCAGCCCATTGTCGCACCGACTCGATCAGGACCAGCGCTACCATCACCACCAGGATGGCAGTCACAGCGGCATCGAGGCGATTGTTGAAGATGAGGCGTGCGGATGCATTCGTCGCCGGGCCAGCGGCCAAGATCCGCGCTTGCGCCAGAAAACCGATACGCGGATCCGGATCAAGAATCTTGTGCCACGACGCGGTAAATGTGACCGCGACCAGCCACGCCAGCGGAACCAGAGTGACAGCAGCGTAACGAACTCTGTGCATCTTGATGATGATCGTAGTTGCGACGCAGAGTGCGACTGTGGCCAGCAACTGGTTGGCGATCCCGAACAGCGGCCACAGAGAATTGATCCCGCCCAGCGGATCTTTAACACCTTGCCAGAGGAAGTATCCCCAGGCGCCGACGATGAGGGCGCTCGTGGCCAGGATGGAGGGATACCAACTCGTCCTGCCCAGCGGTTTGTAGATATGGCCGAGTGCATCCTGAATCATGAAACGGGCTACGCGCGTACCCGCGTCGAGGATGGTGAGGATGAACAAAGCCTCGAACATGACGGCGAAGTGATACCAGAGCGCCATGACCGTGGCGCCTCCGAGACTCTGCGAGAAGATGTGCGCCATCCCTACCGCGAATGCGGGAGCGCCGCCGGTACGATTGAACAGAGTTTGCTCGCCGACCGCATGGGCCAGGGCCTGCATATCAGCGGCGGTCACGGGAAATCCCCACGAAGAGATGGTCGCGGTCGCGGCGGTTGCGGTTTGTCCGACGACGCCCGCGGGACTGTTGATCGCAAAGTAGACACCCGGCTGCAGTACGCACGCAGCGACGATAGCCATGACTGCGACCGCGGACTCCGCCATCATGGCGCCGTAGCCCACGATACGAGACTCGGTCTCGCGTGCGATGAGTTTAGGCGTAGTCCCACTCGAGATCAGCGAATGAAAGCCGCTGATGGCGCCACAGGCAATGGTAATAAAAGCGAAGGGAAAGATTTTGCCGGCAAATACCGGCCCGGTGCCGTCTACGAACCGCGTAAGCGCCGGCATGTGCAGCGTCGGATGTAACACGACAATGCCGATCCCGAGAAGAGCGATCGTCCCGAGCTTCACAAACGTGCTGAGGTAATCACGCGGCGCGAGCAGCAACCATACCGGCAGAGCAGATGCGGCAAATCCATAGACGATGATGAGTTTTGCGAGCGTCGTTCCTTGCAGCGTAAAGGTGTGCGCCATGGCGGGATTCAGCGAGGCCCAGCGTCCGCCCCAGATCGCCAGCAGTACGAGGATGAATCCGAGGACGGAAACCTCGAGCACTTTGCCAGGACGAATGCGGCGCAGATAGAGTCCCATCAAGAGGGCGATGGGAATCGTCATGGCGATGGTGAACGTCCCCCAAGGGCTGTCTTTCAGCGCATTGACGACGATGAGGGCTGCAACGCCGAGAAGGATCACGAGAATCGCAATGACTGCCGTATAGGCCACGAAACCACCAATGCGCCCGATCTCTTCCTTGGCCATTTCCGTAAGAGACTTGCCGTCGCGGCGGACAGAAAAAAGCAGGATCACGAAGTCTTGTACGCAGCCAGCAAAGACGGCTCCAGCCAGCACCCAGAGCGTTCCGGGAAGGTATCCGAATTGTGCAGCGAGCACCGGCCCGACCAAGGGTCCCGGTCCCGCGATGGCGGCGAAGTGATGGCCGAATACCACCCATTTATTCGTTACTAAAAAGTCGCGCCCGTTTTCCAAGCGTTCGGCAGGCGTAGCGCGGAGCGCGTCGAGAGCAAGAATCTTCGCTGCGATGAACTTACTGTAGAAGCGGTAGCCGAGGGCATAGCAGCAGGTGGCGGCCACGACCAGCCACAGTGCGTTAATCGGTTCACCGCGATGAATGGCCACCACGGCGATCGCCACAAAACCAAGCAGGCCCACTAGTCCCCATGCAAAGATCGATAGCGTCTTGTTCATGTCCGACGAGCATTGTGTCGAATCCTGAGGAGGAGCGCAATGCCCATGTAAAACAGTCGCCGAAGGCCATGCCTGAACGATTTTCCTCAGGGTTCTTTAGCTTTGGCGCGTGTCGATTTAGTGTTACTCTATTTATTCCGAAAGATGTTTAGCCTCGTGTGTCGGGCCATTTCGTCGCCCCTATGCCCGGGGTGCATTCGGAGGGTTTCATTCTGCACTCATACACAAATAGGAGCGAACGATGAAAATTGGGATGTTAACTGGGGGGGGCGATTGCCCTGGACTGAACGCGGTGATCCGCGCGGTCGTGCGTAAGGGCGTGTTCCACTATCACGACGAATTTGTGGGGTTCCTTGAGGGCTGGCGCGGTCTGATCGAAGACAAGAGCATGGCGCTGAATCTGGACGCGGTCGGGGGAATTCTGCCCCGCGGCGGAACCATTCTACGGACCTCGCGCACGAACCCATCCAAGCGTCCAGACGGAATCGACCGCTGCATGGCCACGATCGACAAGCATAAGATTGACGCCATTGTTGCGATTGGCGGCGACGACACGCTGTCGGTCGCGCAGAAGCTTCACGAAAGAGGCATCAAAGTCATTGGGGTGCCAAAGACAATCGACAACGATTTGGGCGGAACCGATTACACGTTCGGGTTCGATACGGCGTGCAACGTCGTGTGCGAGGCGATTGATCGGATCCACACCACCGCCGAAGCCCATAACCGCGTGATGGTGGTTGAAGTCATGGGCCGCGATGCGGGCTGGATCGCCTTGTACAGCGGAGTCGCGGGGGGCGCGGATGTGATTCTGATTCCGGAGCGGCCGTTCGATGTCGACAAGGTTGCGGAGTCGATTCGCCAGAGGCACGAGCGCGGACGTTATTTCTCGATCGTGGTGGTTGCCGAAGGCGCAAAGTTTTCTTCCGATGCCGGATCGGGCGCACCGATCCTCCAGGACATGGGCAAGGATGAATTTGGTCACGCGAAGCTGGGTGGGATTGCAAACATTCTCGCCCGCGAGATTGAGAAGCGTACCGGGTTCGAGACCCGCGCGGTGGTGCTGGGACACATCCAGCGCGGTGGGTCACCGAGTGCGTTCGATCGCGTTCTGGCGACACGGTATGGGCTAGGCGCGATTGATATGGTGCATCGCGGCGAATTTGGCTGCATGGCTGCGCTGCGGTCGAACAAGATTGTTTCCATCCCATTGAAGGAAGCCATCTCCAAGAATCGTGTGGTTGACAACGAGATGATTCAGATCGTTGATGGCCTGTTCGAGGAGATTGGCGAGAAGGAAACGGCTAGCCAGTAGCGCGTTCGAATCGGGCCTCCATGCTGCTCGGCGTGGAGGCCGTATCTCATCGGCGTCAAGCTGGCGTAAAGTTAGAGCGGGCTCGCCCTCACCACGATGCAGACCCTTTACGTTCGGCTCGCGCCCGCGCTGATTGCAATTATCGAAGCAGTCTTAATGATGGGCGCGGCCCTTTTGATCTGGCGCTCTCACTTGTCGGGGCAACAAACCGCCCGATCATCCGGATTTCAATCGTTGCAGAGTGCATTCAGCCGGCTGGCACGGCGGCGGGGACTTGCTGTGTTTACCGTGGGGGCCGGAGTTCTGGCCGTTCGAGTCGCATTCATTCCGATCCTCGGAATCCCTCAGCCGCGATGGAACGATGAGTTCAGCTACCTGCTCGCGGCCGACACCTTCGCCCATGGAAGAATCACGAATCCCACCCACCCGATGTGGGTGCATTTTGAAAGCTTCCACATCATCCAGCAGCCTACCTATATGTCGATGTATCCTCCGGCGCAGGGGTTGGTGCTTGCGGTCGGGCAATTGTTGGGGCATCCGTGGATTGGGCAGCTCTTGGTTACTGCGGCCATGTGCTCTGCGATGTGCTGGATGCTGCAGGGGTGGCTGCCACCGGGATGGGCTTTATTCGGCGGGACGCTCGCCGCGCTCAGGCTAGGGATTCTCAGTTATTGGATGAACAGTTATTGGTGTGCGTCGGTGGCGGCGCTCGGCGGAGCGCTGGTGCTGGGAGCGTGGCCGCGGCTGCGACGGCATCCGTCAGTTGGGCAATCGCTGATTCTGGCATGCGGGCTTGTCATTCTGGCCAATAGCCGGCCCTATGAGGGTTTTGTTTTCTCCATTCCGATTGCGGTTGCGATGCTGTTATGGATGGTGGGCCCGACGCGTTCAGAGTTTCGTCTGACTGTGTCGCGCGTCGTCCTTCCGATTCTTGTTGTGCTCATTCTGGGAGCCGCAGCCACGGGTTATTACTATTCTCGCGTGACTGGTTCACCTTTCAAGATGACTTACCAGGTGAATCGCGGACAGTATGCGACTGCACCCTACTTCATCTGGCAGAGACCGCGTCCCGAGCCTGTATACCACCACGAAGTGATACGCGACTACTATCGATGGGAGATGGGGGAATTCAATCGGAACCTCACTCTGACGGGATATGTGGAGCGTGCAGCTCAAAAATTTGAAAGCTGGTGGCAATTTTATCTTGGCCCGCTCCTTACGATCCCGCTGTTGGCTCTTCCTTGGATCGTACAAAGGCGCAAGACAGTTCTGCCGGTTCTGATTTGTGGGGCAATGATCGCTGGCTTTTCGGTGCAGACCTGGAGCTTGCCGCATTACTTCTCGCCGGCTACTGGCGCTTTGTACATTGTTCTGGTCCAAGGATTACGACACATACGCGGATGGCCAGCGAGGCACAGTCTCGGACGGGCCACGGGTCGGGCGATCCCTTTGCTGGCGTGCGGGATGATTCTTCTGCGCGTGGGCGCAGCGGTAAGCGGGACACAGATTGAACCTGCATGGCCCCGAGGCAATCTGGAACGGGCCGCTATATTGCGTGAGATTCGACGATCCCCTGGCCGTCATCTGGTGCTGGTACGATACGGGGCGCACCACGATGTTGATCGGGAGTGGGTTTACAACGAGTCGAACATTGATGCTGCCAAGGTTGTCTGGGCGCGTGATATGGGCAAGGACAACGGAGAATTGCTCCAATATTTCCGGGACCGGAAAGTGTGGTTGATCGACGGCGATAGCCCGTCGCCGAACCTGTTACCGTACTTCGAGTGAAATCCACTTCTTTGAGAGGAACGCGAGCTCTCCGCGGAGATCATGTCTGCGATCACGGCAAAACTCCAGCAACAAGCTCTTCTGGTGATGCTGCTGGCTTGCTCGATCAGTCTGTGTCTCTACTGGCGTGATGTGCCGGGTGCACTGCAAATGGCGACCGCCGACGCGGGATCGACAAAAGCTAAGCCTCTAACAGACCTCTATCCACGCTGGTATGGAACCCGGGAACTGTTGCTGCATCACCGTGACCCTTACGGACCTGGGGTTAGCCGGGAAATTCAGATTGCCTATTACGGTCGGCCATTGGACCCTTCTTTAGCGAGCGATCGGCTGGATCAGAAAAGATTTGCCTATCCGGCGTATGTCGCCTTTCTCATGGCTCCGACAGTCTTCATGGAGTTTCGTACCGTGCAGATTGTGTTCTGGTGGTTGCTGGCAGCGGTCGCGGCCTGCAGTATATGGCTTTGGCTGCGATTTTTGCGCCTGCACTTGGCGGGAACTGCATTGGTCGCCGTATTTTCTCTGGGCCTTACGTGCCTGCCGACATTACAGGGGTTGAGCCTGTTGCAACTGGGTGTCGTTGTTGCCGGCCTGATCGCTGCTGCTTCGTTGTGCGTGGTCTCTGGGCATTTCTTTCTTGCCGGGATGCTGTTAGCGGTCGCCACCATCAAGCCACAGATGTCTTTCTTCCCGATTGCGTGGTTTTTACTTTGGGCGCTTGGTGCGTGGGGACTGAGAAAGTCTTTGGCTTGGGGCTTTGGCGTGGGGCTCTTAGTACTTGTACTCGCTTCTGAGTATCTTCTTCCGGGTTGGCTGATGCGTTATCCGAGCGCGCTTGCGGCTTATTCCGACTACCAGTATGCACCACCTTTGCTAAGCACGTTGCTGCCGCGGGCTGTGTTCTGGGCAAGTTCAACTCTCGCGGTACTGGGTGTGACGGTGTTCTGTTGGCGCGTGCGGCAAGCGCCGGGGAATTCGGTCTGGTTTGCAATTGCCCTGGTTTTCGTAATGACGCTTACGGTGAGTGTGCTGCCGACTGTGAATGCGCTGTTTAATCAGGTGCTATTGTTTCCCGCGATTCTGCTTGGGATTCGATATAGAAGATTTCTGACGCAAGGAAGCCGCATCAACCAGCTTATCTTCTACCTGATTTGCGGATGTGGACTCCTGCCTTGGATGTTGGCAGGAATTTTGATGGTGGTGCGGCCGAACGTGCATGACAAATTGTATTTGGCGATGTGGTCGGCCCCGCTTTACTCGGGTTTTGGGTTTCCAGTGGTGGTGTTCTTATTCTTGATTTTGCTATGCCGCGCCTTGGCGGCTGAGTCTCCGGACAAACCTGAGGATGCGTCTCTGGCTGGAGCCGGCGCGCTTTGACGCTCGCAACAAACACCCCAGCCACACCGGCGACGTGGCTCACGGCGCGGCGGTTGCGCACTCATGGCGCGATTCTTGCGCTTTGCGTGTGGACGTTCTATGCATGGAACCTGGCGACACCAGGACTGCGCGACCGCAATGGCAATCTCAAGGGCACGGACTTTCTGCACTTCTATACTCTGGGGTCGGTCGCGGATGAGCACCGTGGGGCTGACTTGTACGACATCAATGCCCAAGCCAAGCTGGCAGCCCAACGAGTGCCGGAAGCGGCGGGTATTCGATACCTGCCTCTGTACCCGCCACAGGTTTCCATCGTCTTCGCGCCTCTGGCTGGTCTCTCGTATGGTTGGGCGCTCTTCTGCTGGTGGTTGTGGAGCGCGATTCTCTACGGCCTTTGCTGTTATGCTATGTGGCGCGCGTGTCCGGGCCTGCGCGAATACAGAGGCACGGTCGCCATTCTCGCCGCGGCATCCCCCGCATTCTTTCATCTGATCGCTTGGGGTCAGACCTCCGCAATCGCTCTTGCCTGCTTCGTGCTGATGTTCTTTCTCCTGCGCGATCAGCGGGAGTTTTTGGCGGGGCTTGTTTTCGGGTGTCTGATTTTCAAGCCACAGCTAGGAATGGCCGGGGCAGTCTTATTCTTGTCGATCGGCGCGTGGAAGACCCTGGCGGGAGCGTCTATCTCCGCGGCGGCGCAACTCCTTCTGGGAATTGTCTACTATGGCATCGAGCCTGTACGGGAATGGGTGCGCACAATGTGGAACGTGCAGGCGGTGTTGCCCATGCTCGAACCCAAGCTGTATCAAACCCACTCGTTGCGGACGTTCTGGTCGATGCTCTTGCCGTGGCCTGGCCTCTCTCTCATGTTGTACATCGTAAGTGTCGTGGTTGTGCTTGGATTGACGATTGCGTGCTGGAAGTGGAGTGTGTCCGCGCCTCTGCCTCTGCGCTATGCAGCGCTGTTGTTGGCGAGCGTGCTCGTGGCGCCGCATCTCACGGTTTACGATCTGGTGATTCTGGCGCCTGCGCTGATTCTGCTCGCCGACTGGCTCGTGGCTCAATCGCCCACGCCCTCTACGCGGGCGTTGGGAACGTTGCTTTACCTGGTTTATATGTTGCCGCTGATTGGGCCTTTTGCCCGCTGGACGCACATCCAGCCATCGGTGGTTGCAATGGCGCTGAGTCTGTATCTGATTTGGAAGATCTCCACTTCTGTATCAACTGCGAACGCCCGTGACAACAAGAGGGGATCTAGGTTCGTTCGCTAAACAGAAACGATAGGGCATCCGGAAAACGGCGCGCCCAAGCCGATTCGTGATGTGAAGCGCCCTCATCGACGACCAGTTTGAGACGCTGGTTGTCCAGTCCAGCACGCCGCAGGATTGACGCCAGTTCGCGCACGTCATCGACCATGCTCTGGTCTTTATCCTTGCGGCCAGCTTCAGCGGTTCCAGTAGCGAGAAAGACGCGATCCGGCCAGCGCTTGACGGCACGACTCTGCCGGATTACTTGGCGATTCGAGGCCCAGAGAGAAGGGCTCTCGAGTAGCAAACGTCCTATCGCTCCTGGACGCACAGCCGCCGTATACAGTGCGATTAACGCTCCGAGGGAAGAACCGCCCAGTCCAGTGTTCTCCGGTTCGATCGCGACGCGATAGTTGCGCGCCATGAAGGGAATGACCTCTTTGAAGAGAAAACTGGGATAGCGCGTGCCGTATACGCGCAACATCACCGGATGCAGCGAGCGGTGCGGCATATATTCGCGGATGCGCTCTCGGGCGGCATTGTCCATGCCCACGACGATCATCGGCGGAATCGCACCTTCGCGAATCAAGCGGTCGGCGGTTTCGTCGACCTGCCACTCCACCCCGTTAAAGGACATCGCGGATTCGAAGAGATTCTGACCATCATTCAGGTATAGGACCGGATAGCGCCGATTGCGGTTCTCTGGATCGTCGTATCCGGACGGCAGCCACACCCGAAGGAAACGGGTGTTCCGGAAGATGCGGCTGTGAAATTCGTGCAGACGCAGGTCTCCAGTAGCGGACTGCACCCGGATTACGCTGGGACTGGCTGCGCCACCGAAGTTTTCAGTTTGCTGGATTTCTTCCATCAGAAACAACACACCATCAAAATATAACTGGAGAGCGGCGTCAGGCTCTGGCGCTCCTTACTTTCACAATGATCGCGAGAACACTGATCAGAGAGATGAGCACAAGCGAAATCAGGCACAAGATGCACCACGTCATCAGTTCGTAAGCCTCAACGTAGGTGAGGTAGAGAGCAAACGCTAATCCGGCAATCGCCGCACCCAGGAGTTGGTTCGGGGTTTCGGGCCGGATCCTTCGGAACGTAGCTAGCACGAATAGTACGGCGTAGCCGGCAACGCCGATTCCAGCAACGGGAATCCCTTCGATGGTTGAGTACTGGCTTCGGTTCACGATATCGCAACTGAACTGTTGATTAAAATCGCAGAATTCGGTCGCAGACTTGGCGTAGTGGCGCTGCAGGGAGACAGCCGAAACGATGACACCGGCCAGCGCGAGAGCAGCGACGGCTACGAAGAGTATTCGGTCGACACGCGACAGCGTTGAAGCTGGAACCATCGCGGAGTCCGTCACGGCAGGCTGCACCCCGTCTTGTCGCTCAAGGCTTCGAGAGACAACACTCCCTCCTTCGGGGATTCTCCGGCGAACTGCCAACTGGGAAACAACTTCAATCCAGCAGCCTTGCACTCCGGAGTCTCTTCCTTTGTCTCATTGATCCCGCATTCCACATAGGGCACGTAGTGAAATGCATTTCCGAACATCTCTTTCTGATCGATGCAATGCGGGCACCAGGAGAGGCCATACATTTTCGCTTGCTTGGTAGCCAGGCACTTCGCGAAAGAATCGTACTTATGATTTCGGTAGTAGCGCCCCCCAACAAATGCGGCGACCAACAGGACTACAATAACGCCGTAGGTCAGCGTCTTCTTTGATTTGCCCCCATCGGTGTTGCCTTCGCGTTGCGACTGCCGCTTCCTTCGTTCTTCAGACATGACTCATCCTTATACCACGGGAATCCTGGACTAGAGATCAGGCGACGACGTTGAGAGCTCCGGAAAGCACGTCGATCTCCTCGCAATGGAGCGTCAGCACTTCCCCGTCCACCATCACATCGACGGGAGCAGCCAGTTTGAACTCGATCCGCTGCGAACCCTTGCGCTCAGCCAGCGGGTGCTCGACATGCGTGCCGTCATAAAGTCCCGGAAGATTACGGATTAATCCTAACCGGCCAATCGGGCCCCAACGAACGTACTCCACCATGCCATCATTGATCTCGGCTTGGGGAGCGATCATCATCGTGCCGCCGGTGAACTTGCTGTTGTTAAAAGTCAGAAACAGGCAGGGGCGCTCATCGAAGGGTTGCGCTCCGTCGACTCGCACCGGGAAGGGCCTGCGATTGAAGCGAGCCAGCGTCAGAAAAATCGCCGCCTGGTAGCCCATTTCCCCCCAAGCGCTGAAGCGCCGCGCGCGCAGCGTGGCAACGTCCGCAGAAAAGCCCATGCTCAACAGGTTGATGAAATAAATGATACCGGTGCGGTGACGCAAACGTATCACGTCGCAGGGACGGCTCCTATGGGCCAACAGCGACTCGATCGCGTATTCCACGCCGCGATCACTGAAGTCGCGCAGAAAGGAGTTTCCGGTGCCCAGTGGTAAGAACCCGAGGGTTGGACGGTCCGCGCCGAGCGCCTGCGGAAATAGGCCATTCACGATTTCATAAGAAGTGCCGTCGCCCCCAACCGCGATGAAGTTGCGGACGCCGCGGCCGTACGCCTCGCCGGCAATCTGTGTTGCCTCGCCGGGTGCGCGGGTCTCAGAGACGCTGACCTCCAGGCCGCCAGCCCTCAGCCGCTCCAGAGCAGGACCTAGCAGTTTGCGGGTCCGCCCGCCTCCCGCCGCCGGATTCACGATTGCAAGATATGTCTGTCCCAAGATCCCTGACCCGCGGATGCGATAAAGGTATGCGCAGCGAGAGTTCGCGCGACAAAATTGGTCTCAATTGTCGGCTACAACCCCACAATTGCTTCCCGCCCCACCGACTTGACGATCTCTTCGGCCAGCACCTGCCGCTTGATCTTCATGGAGGCAGTGCGCGGAAAATCTTTCTCCCAGATCAAATATCCGCCGACGCGCTTGAAGTCGGGCAGGCGGCGATTGCGGGCCGAGATATCTTCCAGCAACTCGTCATCGAATTTCTGATTTTGCTCCAGCCGCAACACCAAGACCAGGCTCTCACGCCCAAGTTCTTTTTTCGGCCAAACGTAATTCGCTGCAAAGATCGTATATTCCTTCACCGGGATCCCGTCGAACACGGTCTCAATATCCTCTGGGTAGATATTTTTGCCGCCCTCGGTCACGATCATATTCTTCTTGCGCCCGAACAGTTGCAAATGGCCGTGAGTCTCAAACCGGCCCAGATCGCCTGTCAGCAGCCAGCCATCGACGATTGTCTCCAGAGTGAGTTCAGGATCGTCTAGATAATGCGACATGACCGTCTTGCTCCGGACCGCCACTTCTCCCACACCGTCAGCATCGGGATTCAGAATGCGCAGCTCGACTCCCGGCAAAGGCTTGCCGACGGTGTCGGCGCGGAATGGTTTGAGATCGTTGAGTGAGAGCGCAGTGCCCGCTTCGGTAAGGCCGTAACCATTCACTACGGGAAGGCCCAGGTCGTAGAAGAACTGCATGGTCGAGGGCTCCATGAAAGCTCCGCCGGTGATCAAGGCGAGCACTTCGCCTCCAAACCCGCGGTGAATGTTCGAGAGCAACATCCGGCTCAACTTCACATTCGGACGGCGGCGCGTCAGTAACCGGTTGATGGCGATCATGGCATCGAGGTATGCGCGCTTCCACGACGGCAACTCGTCGAACTTGGCGCGCAGGCCACGTTCAAGGTTTTTCACAATCATGGGGACCAGCGATACGTAAGTGATTCGGTAACGTACAAAGGCATCGCGCACAAACTCCGGACGCAGGGTGCGCAGATGCACGACGCATGCTCCGCAGACGAACGGGCCGATGAAGCCCACCATGAAATCGATCGCATGATTCGTCGGGAGAATGCTCAGATACCGGACTCCTGGCCAAAAGGGATACCAGGCGGTCAAGGCCCGGCACTGTTCCAGATAATTCTCGTGAGTTAGGACACAGCCCTTGGGGCGGCCGCCGGTTCCGGAGGAGTAGACGATGCAAGCAACATCGTCTTTCTCGCGCATGACGAAATCCGGGGCGCCTTTGCGTTTGAAATCTTCCCAGCGAAATGCGCCGGCCAAATCCACGCCTAGCGGTGCTTCTGTCACTAGGACAATCTTGGTTTGAATCTTCTGGAAATCGGCCGACTGCATAATTGCCCGCCACAAGTGATACTCAACAATAAGCACCTTGGCTTTGGAGTGAGCTAAAAGCTGCAGATGCTCCGCCGGCGTTAGCTTGTAGTCCAGGGGAACCAGGACGCCTCCGCAATAAAAGATGGCGTAGGCCGAGATCAGCCACTTCGACTGATTCGTCATGATGATCGCGGCTCGGTCGCCGGCATCGTAGTCGGCGTCTTCGAGAGCACGCGCGAGTGGCAGGGCAATCTCTTTGAAATCGGAGTATGTGAGTCGAAGCTTCTCGCGGTCGCGTTCAGCTTCGATGAGGCAGACTTCGGAAGAAAAGCGGTCGAGCGCATCGCGCAACGCGGCGCCGAGACAGGTGTATTGGCGGAGATCGAGCATTAAAGGCTTATTTCACCACAGAGGCACGGAGAGACAGAGAAAAGATTAGTTATCAAATCATTACCTACCGAATCTCGACCGTCACTTCAAGGATGTTCCTCGCGCGATTTATTCACTAGTGCGTGCTCTCAAACGCCATCCCTCTTACAGCCTTGCCTGAATTTTGGCCGCCAAGGTGCGAAAATCGGTGACGCCCTGCAGTTCGTAGTCCGGCAGTTCCACCCGGAAGTGATTCTCCAACTTCGTGAGTAAGTCGAGAGTCTGCAGGCTGTCGATACCGAGCGCCTTGAAGAAATCTTCATCGGGAGAGAGTTTCTCGCGCGGAACTTTAAAATGTGCTGCGGCAAGCGTGAGTATCTCGTCGAGCGTCTTTTCGGCTGTTTCCATAGGCAGTTATTCTAATTCAGTTTCGTCTACGGCAGGTATGGCTGGGCGCTGGTGCTCTCGACAAATTTCTTCAGTCCGGCCTGCACCGCGGGCCGCAGCAGCAAATGGCAGAAAATGTCGATTTCCTCGCGCAGTTCTTCGCGTGGAATTGGTTTGATGAATCGCTTGGCCGCGGCGGCAGTAGTGCGATCAAACTTCGCCATCTGCACGGCCGTGGCGCGGGCAGCGCGGAGAGCTTCCCCTTCGGCAACTACCTGACTAACCAAGCCGATCTGCTGTGCCTTGGTCGTATTGAAGCTGCGGCCCGTCAGCAGCAGATCACGCACCGTCGCATTGCCCAGATCTCGCTTCAAGCGCGGGATTCCGCCGTATCCGGGGATGAGGCCCAAGCGAAGCTCCGGGAAACAAAACCGGGCCAATTTGTCGGCGATGATCAGGTCGCAAGTCAGGGCCAGTTCAAAACCACCACCGAAAGTTACACCGTGAACCGCGGCAATCGTGGTCAGAGGCGAGGCGTCGAGGGCGTTCATCACCGCGTGGATTCGCTCCAGGTATTCGCGAGCGTGCTTGCCTACTTCCTCCTGGCCGTACTCCTGAATCCATTGGTAAAGCTCGCGCAGATCAGCGCCAGCGCAGAATCCCCCCTTCAAAGTGCTGTGCAGGATAAGAGCGTGCGCTTCGCGGCCAAGGGCTTCTAGCGCTTTGACGAACTTCTCCAGTTCCTCGAGGGTCAAGGAGCTGATCTCATTGAGCGGCTCGCGGTGAAGAGCTAGTTCGATGATGCCCTCCTTGAGATTCCAGGAGAGCGTTTGCCCTTTGAATTTGTTTTCGTCCGACACAGTTCCCTTCTGACGTTCGCCCACCTAAACCGCTTGCTTCACGCGGTACAACTCTTCGATCTCGCTCTTCATACGCGAGGAAATCAGGTCGCGCTTCAATTTGCCATTGGCGGTGAGCATTCCGTTTTCGATCGAGAAAGGCTCTTGCCGCACGTGAAATGCACGCACTTGCTTGTAGTGCGGCAATTGGGGATTAACTGCGTCAAGCCCCGATTGCACCTGTTCCGCCGTCACATTTCCCGTGACGATGGCGGAGAGATATCCGCGGCCGTTTCCAATGATCACGACTTGCTGGGCGGCCGGAAGATGGCGCGAGACTTCTTCTTCGATGCTTTCCGGCGCGATCTTGTGGCCGGAGCCCAAGACGATCAAATTCTTGAGCCGGCCGACGATGCGCCAGTTGCCGGAGGCGTCCATCTCGCCCTGGTCGCCACTGTGAAACCAGCCGTCCCGCAGAACTTCTGCCGTTTGCTGCGGACGGTTCCAGTAGCCGGGAAAAACATTTGGGCCGCGCACTACAATTTCGTCGTTCTCGGCGAGCCTCATCTCAATGCCGGGGATCGCCGGACCAACTCGCCCGGGAGTGAAGTGGTTGGGATCGTCCATGGTACAGATGCCGGTCGTCTCGGTCAGCCCGTAGACCTGCAAGACGGAGATGCCGAGCATGCTGAAGTAGTCTTGAGTTTCGGGTATGAGCGGCGCCGATCCGCAGATCAAGGCTTTGAGATTTTCCCCGACCATTTTCTTACGGATCGCCGGAAAGACGATGGTGTTCGCTAGCCAAAGCCAGAGAGGATCGAAACCTCGCAGTCGATTCTCTTTCTGGCGCGTCCATGCAGCCTTGGCCCGTGAATAAATCGCGGAAGCGACGCCGCCTTTTTGAGCGATCTGTTCGTCCACGCCGCGGCGCATGCGCTCGAGCAACTGGGGCACGTTGAGGAAGTAGTGTGGTGCGACCGACGGCATATCGTCGGGAATTTTCGTCAAGTCGGTGTTGAGGGTGACCAGACTCCCGCGAAGCAGGAAAGTCAGCACGGCAATCCACGAGGCACAAAAACTAAATGGAAGGTAGTGGAAAACGCGGTCTTGTCCCGATCGGCCTCCCATCAATTGGTCGAGGCGGGCGGATGTGCATCCCAACATGAATCCGACGTTCGCGGCGGCCAGCACCACGCCCTTGGCTTCGCCGGATGTTCCTGACGTGTAGATAATGGTGACCGCATCGCTTTCGCGAACCTGAGGGCGGTCCAGCGAAATTCCTTCCACTCCCGCGAATATCTCGTCAAAGAGGAAATGCGGAGGCGGTTCGGGCCAGTTCACGCCAGTCCAGTTCTGATGGATTCCTTCCCGGAGCGCCGCATCCGCACAGCAGACCAATGAAACAGTGCTGTCTTTCATCATAGCGATCAGTTCCGCCGGGGCTTGCCGGAAGTACAGCGGGACGACGATCAATCCCTCGGCCATTGCGGCCAAATCAACCGCGATCCAGCGAATGCTGTTGGCGGCTAACAGTCCGCAGCGGTCGCCCTTTTTCAGTCCCTGCGACGCCAGAAATGTGCGCGCTTTGCGGATCAGTTCGAGGAATTCGTCGCCCGTCACTCCCGTGACTTCGCCGTCACGGATCTCCTGCAGTACCGGAGTTTTCGCAGAGGCTTTGAGTTGCGCAAAGATTTCTCCGACAAATGGCATGATTTTTCGTACCGGAGGTCCGGCGGCTTCAGTTATAGGCCGACACCAAGTGGCGCAGCGAGGCGTTCATCGGCGGAAGATAATCTTCCCAACTCCAATCTCCCGTGCGAGTGAAGAAATCCGGATACCGCCGCTGGACTTCTTCCTCGAAGAAAACGCCCATGCGCGCCATTACCTTCAGATTCTTAACGACGGTGCGGGCAATGCCATCCGCGATGCGCTCGCCCTGCGTCGCCAGCGTTTCGAGAGCCGCCAACAATTTCGGCTCGAGATCAGGATCGTCGACCGTCATCAACAGCTCCGGATGTCCACGCTCGCGCATCAGGTTGCGAATACGTTCATCCATGGTGATGCCAGCAGAAGGAACGAGCGCGGGCATGGAGGTCACGATGCCGTGATAGCGCGACGACGCCATCATGTGGCAGCACCGCAAAATGCTGACCAGTTCGTACATATTGTATTGATCGGAGGAGAGTATCGGAACTCCGCCTAGTTGCTCTGAGATTGGTTTCGCGGCGCGGGCGTCCAAGCGCTCAGTTGCCGCCAGTATGACGAATACTTTTCGCTGCTTGCGGAATGCGTCGACTGCCTTGGCAATCGAAGTGAGGTAATGCTGATAAGCGCGCTCCGCGGCCGGACCTGAGTTGTGGAAATAAGGTCCGCGATAGTGGCTGTTCTTGTAGGCGCCGGTCAGGCTGTGCAGAGCGGCTTTCGCCACCGAGGCTTTTACGGGCCACTCAAAGGGATTGATCGGACATACGACCAGCACGGGCGTGCGTCCATCCCAACCAACTTGGCGCAAGACGCTTTGTCCGTATTCGGCGGGACGCGGCTCAAAAGTCCAAGCCGTGTCCGTACCGAGTTCGGTCGGCACGCCAAGCTCGCGCAACACAGTCCGCGACTCTTCATTCCGCGTGATGACCAGGGAATTCCTGCAATAGCGGCTGCACATTTTGGCGACCATGGGATCCATGTGGCCGGCTTCTGCTCCATAGCCGACAGAGAGTTTGTTCTCGACCGCGGCAATGCCGAGAGAACCAATCATCATCGTAGTCAGAGCGTTCGCGAACTTGCTCTTGAACATAGAACCTTCGCACGCGACGACGCCGTGGTGCCGGGGAACCTCGTCGGACAAGAATGGCGGAAAAATATCGGGCAGGTGTACCTGCCTTGTGTCTTCGAAGTATCCCTTCGAGAATTCGAAGTTCTGACTCATCACACTGAATGCAACGCGCTCCGCGCCCAGGATATGCCGGATCTGCCGCAGCATTTCTTCGACCCGCACATCGGAGCCCATGTTGCGGGTGCCGTTGTATCCAGCAAAGAGCAACTTCAGTTTTTCGCCCGGCTGCCAGGGTTTGTTTCCACCTAGCATCCATCGGGCCCGCGCGCGCTCGATATTACTGCTGACCCACGCCTCCAAGACGAAATCCATCATGCGGCAGTTCCTCCGCGAGCCGCGGGCCAAGGGGCATAGTTGTACTGGAAATTATTCTCGCGGCTGAATTTCAGCAATGGAAAGCTATACTGTGAAAATGGAACCGGCTTCTTCTTCAACTCCGAGGTCACTCGGGTGTTATCGAACACCGTGTTCCAAACGAGGTAGGGCATGAAGACCTTCAGCAGCGATGCGCCCTTGGCGGCCGCTCCCTTCCGGTTGGCAAGAAAGTTCACCGAACCGGAGAACGGCTTTTCAGCGAATGGCAAGAACACCGGACCGCGTTTTTGTTGAACGGCCGCCAAGGCAGTCGTCAACTCGCGAAACGTCTGCGAACTGGTTCCCGACGACAGGTGGTAGGTGTCGTACTGCGGCTGATCTTTCTGGTGTAACGTCGCGATCGCATCCGCGACAAAATCCACATTCACGATGTCGATTCTGTCGGTGGGACGGAACGGCAGGACGGGAAGTCCCGCCAGAAACACGAATGCCTTCACCATATCGAACTGCGTTGTCTCGGCGTGCCGACTGTCACCCAGAACGATGCTCGGCCGGAATACCGTCTTTGGAGTATCGGGCAGCAATACTCGCGTCATGTGCTCGCAAAACTTTTTGGTACGCGCATAGGGATCGTAGTCAGAGCGATCCCACTCGATCGAGTGGTCTTCAGTAACCACCTCGTTGCTGCGCTTGCCTGCCACAGCGACGGTGCTGACCTCGCTGAAGCGTCGCAGGCCGTGATAGTGCTCGGCCTGCCGCGCCAGCGTCAGCACTTCGAGCGTCCCCCGCAGATTCACGTTGAGGCAACTCTTCTCGGACTTACGGTTCAACGACGCAGCGCAGTGAATCACCGAATCTGTGGTGTGTACGAGTCGGTCGTATTCATCCCGGTTCAGGCCAAAGCCGGGAGAAGTCAGGTCTCCGCAAAAAATGCGAACCTTCGTCTGCAGGTACTCAAAAAATCGTTGGAAATCCAGGTGCAATTGCAGGGCGCGCCACAGCCGCAATTGCGCTTCCTGCGGATCACGCGCGCGCACTAGCACGTTCAAGGAGGCGCCGTGCTGCTCCAGCAAATTGGCGGCAACATGTGCACCGATGTATCCGGTTGACCCGGTCAGGAATATCGCCACGTGGCTCCGTCGGTCCCGGTCTTCACGGCATCTCCGTTAGCGGGCGCAAGTTGAAAGGTCCGAGGAGGCCGCGCTTCCAGCGGCCGCCCTTCAATCAGCGGATAGGTCCAGCGACGCAGGGCAGGAATATGAATGTTGATCCAGTATTCCCACCAATCGAGCGAACGCGTGTCGTATCCGAAAGTTTCCTTCTCTTCGGGCACAAGCGCGTAGGAAAGCTTCTCGATATTCTCCGCCGCGAAATCATGCTCATTGAACAAAATGAATGGCTCGAACAGTTCAATCAGTTTTTCCAGGCGCTCCAGGCTGCGCTCGGTTTTCACTAGAGGAGCCTTCTTCAGAGGCAGAGGCGACATGATGCGCTGGATCGACTTCACAATCGCCTTCTGCGCCGGGGCAGACATGCGATTGTAGCGAGTCTTCGAAACTGGAATCGCGTCAAAACGCAGGCGCAGCCACGACTCCAAGCCTTCCTGCGCGCGATAGTGCTTGCGGTGGGCTAAAGACGTAAGCTCGATAGACCTTCCCATATCGCAGGGATTCGTCACCGACGTTGCGAGCTGGTACATCGGGTCATGCCTTCGATCCATGACCGCGGCGGCAATCAGGGTCATGCCACTGCAAACTGCGTCGACCGGAACGATGTCGAGCCGCTTGCTCTTGTTAGTGGGCAACTGGCGGAAGTACGTACCCAGCAGATAGGAGAGCGACGCGGAAGTGTTGATGCCCTCATTCCATCCGAGGAATGGCTTGGATACCGAGGTTTCTACGATTGCGGGACGTACCACCGCCACCGGCAATCCCGCCCCATATTTCGCGACCAGGGATTCGGCCAGGCTCTTGGTGAGGGTGTAGGTATTGGGCCAGCCGAGTTCTTTGGCCCGATGAGTTCCCGCATCGGTCAGATATGTCTTGAGCCACCGGACGCGGTTCTTGCGAATCTGATTGTCGAGAGCCGCACCGTGCAGGTTCTTGGCCGCATGTTCTTTTGATTGTGCTTGCGTTCGCAGCTCGGCTGTGACTTCGTCGCTTTCTGCCTGCGCCTCGGCCCGCTTCACAAGCTCCTGGAGGGAGTGCCACTCCGTTTCTGCGTCGAAGTTCGCCAGCCCGCGCGGATTGTAGTTGGGTGTCAGTTTTTCGCTGACGCGTCCGTCTTGCTCTCCCGCCACGTAGCACGTAGACAGATGCACGAGTCCGGCGTGATCCGCGGTTCGAACAAATTCCAGGATGTTTACGGCGGCATCGGTGTTGGTGGCGAGCGCGTCGCGCAGGTCGGGGTTAAAGTCGGTCAGGCCCGAGCTATTAATAATGAGATCGAGATTCTTTTGTAGACGGCGCGCGATTTCGGGGGTGAATCCGAGGCCCGGTTGAGTAACGTCGCCTTCGACGACCTCGATCTTGTCGCGCAGAAAGTCGAGAAACCTGTCGCCGTGCCGCTCAAATAGCGGATCAAACACGGGCGAGTCTTCCACCATCTTCTCAAAGCGGCGCTCGGCCGGGTTCGACTTTTGGCGGCGGATCAGCAGGTAAATCCGTTCCACCTCGGGCAGGTCCAGAAGCGTATTCGCCAGCCAGACCTTGCCGATGAAGCCAGTGACACCGATAAGCATCACGTGTTTTCCCGCGAACGAGCGGCGCACGGAAAAGTTCTGGGCCTGCCGGTGCCCCTCGAAGTGAACAATGGGGCGTGGCAGGACCACGGATTGGCGTTCCGCTGGAATAACCGCCGCGCGTAATTCTTCGACTGTAATGTCCAGTTGCCGCGCCAGTGTCTTTGGAGCGCGGCGGCCGTCGGGATTCTCTTCCCGAATACGCGCGAATGCTCCCCGTGGACGGATCACCGGCTCTTTTAGCCTGCCGGTGGCAACACCGTCGCGGAACTCCAGTCGGTTCGCGACAATTCGCTTGACGCCCAAATGCTGTGCCAAGGGGCGCATCACGTGCTCCAAGCCCTGGCTGACCAGCACGACGTCTGCCCCGGCTTGAACTAACTCCTGGACTTTGAGCACGCCTCGTTCTTTGAGCTGCGGCTTCAGCTTGTACTGGAAGAATTCCTCGCCCAGCAGATCCAAGCGGTCACGGGTCACTCCCCCCAGGACGGTATGCACCGCCCGTGTGGCAAACTTGCGATTGGTGGAGTAAAGAAAAGGACGTAACAACGCCATCAGGAAGATGAGCCCACGCCGCCGGAAGCGTTCACTGAAAGTCTGGGCATTCCAGGTGAAGAACGCCACCGGCCGGACCACGGTCAGGTCGAGCAGACTACCCTCTACCCGCCAGTAGACGGTGGGGGCCGTACTGGAGTTGTGGTTTGTCGATTCCAATTGCCGTATGTCTCTCTAAAGGCTTCCGGTAATGGTAGTCAGGCGAAGCTACCATTGTAAACAATAGAGCGGATTGAGCGAAGTGGAAGTGGTAGTTCTTACAGCTTTTTGTAGGCTCCATGGCGAGACACCCCACCGCGACAAACGGCAGAGCGTGGTCTGACCAGAGTCGAAGGGATGCTCTACTTCTCCGCACGGGCCGGCCCGGGTCGGCCAACGATCAATGCAATTGTGCCGCTCAACGCCAGAGTCGCACCGATCGCCAGCAGTCCGCCGCGAAACCCGCCATTTAGCTTACGAAAGAATCCAATGATGTCAGGACCGAAATAACCTCCTAGATTAGCCAAGGAATTAATGACTGCAATGCCTGCAGCTGCGGAAAGGCCCGCCATCCGCGAAGTTGCCATGGCCCAGAAGGGCCCGACCATCGCCTCCGCAAAGGCCATGCCAAGGGCGATGCATGCAACGACGATGATTGCCGAGCTGCCATAAGCCGCCCCAGCCACGGCGGCAGCCCCGGCAAAGGCTGGAATTGCAGTGTGCCAGCGCCGCTCCCCCGTACGATCAGAAAGCATTCCCACCAAGACCATTACAACGGCGGCCACAACGAATGGAAGTGCCGACACGATCCCGGTAACGAAGTAGCTGAGCTTCGACAACGACTGGATTACGCTGGGCAGCCATAATGTGAGGCCGTACATGGTAGTGGAAACCCCGAAATACACCATGGAGAGCATCCAGATTCTCGGGCTGATGAGAACCTGCCACAGATTCTCCTTTTTCAAGGAGGATTCGGCCTGCTGTTCGAGCGCCAGCCTCTCAAGCAGCCACTCGCGCTCTTCGCCCTTCAACCAACTCGCCTCTCGAGGGCTATCTGATAGCGCCCAAAAAACGCTCGCCCCAAGAAGTATTGCCGGAACTCCCTCCATGAGAAACATCCATTGCCAGCCCGAAAGTCCTTTGCCGCTGAGGCCAAGCAAGGCCCCCGAGATGGGACTGCCGACGATGCCCGCCAAAGGATTCGCCGTCATGAACCACGCCACGGCACGGGCACGCGCGTTGGCCGGGAACCAGCGCTTCATGTAGAGAATCATGCCGGGGAAGAATCCTGCTTCGGCGGCGCCCAGCAGGAAGCGCATTCCGTAAAAACTGATGGGACCGCGGATGAAAATCATCAAGCAGGAAATCACGCCCCAGACGATCATCAGTCCCGAAATCCACTTCCGGACGCCGAACTTCTCCAGCACCAGATTACTAGGGAGCTGAAAGAAGAAGTAGCCGGCAAAAAACATTCCCGCCGCGCGGCCATAGGCGCGGTCGCTTAATCCAAGCTCCCCTCGCATCTGCAGGAAGGCGAAGCTCACATTGATACGGTCGAGATAGGCCACAATATAAAGGAGGAAGAGAAACGGCATTAGCCGCCACATGAGTCGGGAGACAACGGCAGATTCAAGGCGGTTAGAGGCGGTTTCCAAGTGTCGGTCCAGGTCGTTCCGTGTTTTGTGGTGCGAGGATTCTACGCTAACCCGAGCTTTTCCCGAATCTGGGCCACGATTTGTTGTGGTGTCGAGGCGATTTGGATCGTCACTGCTT
This sequence comes from uncultured Acidobacteriaceae bacterium, assembly GCA_963722365.1. Lineage (GTDB taxonomy): Bacteria > Acidobacteriota > Terriglobia > Terriglobales > Acidobacteriaceae > Sulfotelmatobacter. The sequence continues at coordinate 583,754 of CAVRLM010000004.1, read as the reverse complement.
GTTCGGGCTCTTCCAGATCGGCGAACTGGCTGGCCAGAATCTGTTGGCCGGCGAAGTGTCCCTGCCTCGTCTGAAGGCGTTGCGCAATCAGATCGGGGGTGCCCTTCAAATAGACGAATCGCACTGCGGGACCGACTTCAAGTTGTCGGCGGTAACTGCGCTTCAGAGCGGAGCAGGCAAGAACTACATTCTGGTTGTCGCCGATCCATTGGGAAATCGCGGCTCGAAGTCGTGCCAGCCATGGCTCGCGATCGTCGTCGTTGAGGGCAATGCCGTGGCGGATTTTGTCCACGTTCGACGGCGGATGGAAGTCATCTGCGTCGGCGAAACTCCACCCGCACTGCTCGGCTAGAAGGCGTCCAACGGTTGTCTTGCCTACGCCGACCACTCCCATCACAATCAGGATCATCGGGAAAGATTGTAGCCGGAGATCGACACCAACAAGTGGGGCGAGACGCCCCCACGACAGCCGCCTGGACGGCGGCGCTACTTCTTGGGGTTCGTTTTTTGGGCACCGGTTCGGCTATTGGTCACTGTGAACGTACCGTCGGCCTCTGCTGCGACTTTGAGGTACTTGCCTTCACAGTTCTCTTTCACGTTGGCGATGCGGTCGTCAGCGATATTGTGATCTTTGTCTGACTCAGCGGCATAGTGCAACTGCCACAAGTCTTCCAGACCGGGAGAGTCATGAACAATCTGCCAGGCTGCGGGGCTGGCTCCCTTGCGGGGGCCGTTGTCAAAGATGGCGACCCGCGGATGCAATGCCCATACCATGGGCTTCGGATTCGAAAGATCCCCCCGTGATGTGTCACAAGAAACAGATCCACTTTGCCAATCAGATTATTCGGACACGCGATTTCCAGTTCCTTTTTCTTAGTGAGATCGCCGAGATCGAGAAAGCGGAACTGCCCGTAGGTAATCAGAACGCCGACAGAACGAGCATTCTCAGTGTTGTCCACAGCTGCGGCGGGCTCAGCAGCGCAGTAGGAATTCGCCTCTCCGGCTCCCGGCAAGGCACTCGTAATGTGATCTCCGGCTGCGCTCAGCACTTTCACCTCAAGGCCCTTAATCGGAAGCCCCCAACCCGGTTTTACGACAACATGGGCATGGCCAGCGATCGCTTTTTCATACGCCGCGTAATCGGTGCGCGTCACTTCGGAGTCTTCGAGATTGGGACCGTGGTCGAGGAAGGTGCCCACCTTGATTCCGTCGACCAACTGCGGGATGCCGCCTACGTGATCGCGGTGATAGTGGGTAATCAGGACGTAATCCAGTTGCTTGATGCCAGCTTGATGGGTGGCGGCGACGATGCGGTCGGCATCGCGACCTTCGTAGCCTGGCCAACCGGTATCGATCAGCAGAGATTCGCCCGATGGGCTCACGACCAAAGTCGCCTGCCCGCCCTCGACGTCGATGAAGTAAATCTGTAGCGACTTTTGGCTGGGGGCAGCGGAGCACGGCATTGCAGGCAGGAAACAGAGACACAGGCTCAGAATGGCAGTCAGAACTAGACGCATCGGTTGGCACCTGATTTTGGGAAATGTTGCGGAAGATTATGACACGGTCGCAGGGAAAATATGAGTGGCATCGCAAATTCATTCGCCGCAGGGGACGCACGGAGCCACAGAGACACTACTACCTCAGATCTCTGTGAACCCTGTGTTCCCTGTGGCGAATGAAGAGTTAGTACGGCTACCAATCATTGTCGGACTTGTCTGATTCTTTTTTGTCGTTAGTGCGGTTGCGCTTCTTGTAGGCGAGGACTGTGATTCCCACCGACATAAACATTGGGGGGACGATCAGCACCAGGATGCCCGTCTTCAAGGCTTGGATGAACCGGTGCCCAGATCCCGCTGCCTGGGTGTAGCAGAGGGCACAACTTTGCGCGTAGCACGCCGCATTGGCGGCCAAGATGAGTGCACCGGTCAGCGCTACCTTCGCCCGGGGGATAAATTGCAGTTTTCGGAGGTGTGCCACGTTTTCTCCGTTACTTCGGAAACGAGCGAAACTGGATCAGGCGAAAGCTATCGGCCCAGACCATATTCATCATCACGAGCACGAAGAGTGTCGCCGGAATCAGCGCGAGACGCAAGCTCGATTTCTCATCCCGCAGGTGCATGAAGAACATGACCGCTAGAAATGCCTGGATAGCTGCCACGATCAGCATCCGGATAACGCCGGGACTGTGGTAGGCGAGGAAGATCTGCACCCCTGCCATCGCAAGAATTCCCACGTACACCATTAGATCTGTCTTCAGGCTGCCTTCTGCGCTCATAAGCGTTCTCCCTCGGCTTCGCGTGCTACTGGGCCACGTTCAACAGGTACACCATGGGGACAACAAACATCCAAACCAGATCGACAAAGTGCCAGTACAGCGACCAAATTTCGATGTCGTCGGCGTTGTAGCGTCCGCGCTTGTAGCCGAGAGCCACTACCGTCAACGCAATTGCGCCGCTAATCACGTGCGCCAAGTGGAGTCCGGTAATGCCAAAGAAGGACGCTCCGAACAAGGGCGCTCCCCACGGATTCTGGAAAAGGCTCACCCCTTCGTGGATCATGCTTGCCCACTCGCGCAGGTGAAGGGCGGCAAAGACCAATCCAAGGACTACGGTGATAAAGGTGAATCTCAGTGCGCGGGACTTATCGCCACCCTTCGCGGCGCGGGTTCCGACCAACATGGTCAAACTGCTGGTGACCAGAATGAAAGTCATGATCGCCACGTTGATGATGCTTGAGGCCTCGAAGTGATGCGGCCAGTCTGGCGCGGCGTTCCGAACGTAGCCATAGGCAAACAGCATCGCCCCGAACGTACACGCGTCGGAGATAATGAACAGCCACATCACCAGCTTTTTCGAGGGAATGGCAAATGGGCGCTCTTCCATCACCGCCGCGCCATGCCCCATGGTTAGATTGGCTTCGCTCACATTGCCTCCGTTGATTTGCTCCCGCTCAGAGCTTCATCCACAAAACGAACAGCAAATACAGCCACAGCATCCCCATGAAATGCCAGTAACACGACGTGGCATCGATCGTGCTTCGGCGTAGGGGATGAGTCGCGCTCCGAAATTTCCCCATGACCCTGGCCAAGCCACCGAGTCCGCCGAGGACGTGAATCACGTGTACACCCGTGAACACATAGAAGAACGAACTGTTGGGATTCGTCGGCAGGTAGAGTCCCTGCGACCGCAACTTCAGCCAAGCCAAGTACTGGCCGACGACAAATACCAAGCCAAGCAACATCGTCACGTTGAGCCACCGCGTGGCCGAGGATCGGTTGCTTTCTTGACCGCGCATGGTAGCCGCGACCCGACGGCGAGCCAGTTCCAGAGCGACGCTGCTAGCGACGAGCGCCAAAGTATTGAAAAACAAAATTGGGGGGAGGACTAGGTGGTGCCAGTCGGTGGTAGCAGAGCCTTCGCGAACGTACAGGGCACTGGTCAGCGCCGCAAACATCATGGCAATCGCCGACAATCCCACCCAGATTCCGGTTCGGATCGGCTCGCCTCGGGGATCTTTCACTGCCCGCAGATCGCCGCTCGCCGGAGCCAATCCGCGAGTGCCGCCGCCACGTCCATTGTGCGGGCGCGCTTCCCTCTCGACGTCAATGTGTGGTGGTGGAAGCGTGGTTGCCATAATATTCCGTTTCTCGCCCAAGACTGCTTCGTGCTGCTCGTTCTCTACGGAGTCTCTCCAGCACGTTCGGGAGAAGTCTGCATCAGGTAGTCTCCAGTGGAACTCTGCACTCCGTACTGATAAGGATCGTGGTACACCACCGGATGCACACCACCAAAATTGTCGAACGGCGGGGGCGAGGATGGAGTGGACCATTCCAGCGACGTGGCTTCCCACGGGTTCTCCGGCGCAATTTCTCCCTTAAAGTGGCTGTAGATCAGGTTGTAGATAAAGATCAATTGTGCCGCCCCCGTAAACAGCGCGGCATAGGTGATGAATTTGTGGACCGGAATCAGCGGCACCAGGAAGTCATCGGTGAATGCCGAGTAGCGGCGCACATTCCCCGCCAGTCCCAGGTAGTGGAATGGCATGAAGATGCAATACGTACCGATGAACGTGAGCCAGAAATGCAACCGCCCTAACCTCTCGCTCATCATGCGTCCGGTCATCTTTGGGAACCAGAAATAGGTTCCAGCGAAGACACCGAAGATTGCGGCCACACCCATCACCATGTGGAAGTGGCCGACCACGAAGTAGGTCGCGTGCAAGTAAATATCGATTGAGGGCTGCGCAAGAAAGAATCCGCTCACGCCACCGCTGACGAACATTGAGATGAAGCCCAGACAGAACAGTGACGCTGCATTGATCCGCAAATTCGATCCGTACAGGCTGCCCAGCCAGATCAGCGTCATGATTGTCGCGGGGATCGTAATCATTAGCGTGGGGAACGAGAACACCAGCGCCGAGAACGGATTCATTCCGCTCAGGAACATGTGATGTCCCCAGACCATGTAGCTCAGGAATCCGATGCCCATCATGCAATAGATGATGGTCTTATGGCTCAGCATGGGCTTGCGCATGCTGTTGATCAAGATGTGGCTGACGATTCCGATGGCAGGAAGAATGGCGATGTATACCTCAGGGTGCCCGAAGAACCAGAACAAGTGCTGCCAGAGCAGGGGGGATCCTCCCTGGTGCGGTTGCAGATGGTCGCTGACGTTCAGTCCGGAAGGGATGAAGAAACTCGTTCCAGCCACGCGATCGAGAATCAGAAGCAAACAAGCGGGCAAAAGCACCGCAAAGGCGAGCAGAGCAATGCAGGAAGTGATAAACCAGGCCCAACTGACGATCGGCATGCGAGCCAAGCGTCATCCCCTTGGTTCGCAGATCAAGGGTCGTGGCAATAAAGTTCAACGATCCGAGGAGCGATGCAATGCAGAAGACGAAGATCGAAAGGCCCCAGAGCGTTTGCCCGAGACCTTCACCCGGACCGGCATCCTTCCCAACTGCACTTAGCGGAGCATAGGCGGTCCAGCCAGCCAGGGGAGGGCCGTCGGGCACAAAAAACGCCGCCACCAAAATACAAAAAGCGATGAACGTGGTCCAGAACGACATCATGTTGAAACGGGGGAAGGCCATATCTTCCGCGCCGATCTGGATCGGCAGGAAGTAGTTGCCGAACGCCGCAAAGGGAGCGTTCGTCAGAACAAAAAAGACCATGAGAGTACCGTGCATGGTCATCAGCGAAAGGTAATATTCGGGTGTCACCACGCCACCTGGCGCACCCACTTTCGAGAGTGCCCCTAGCAGCGGGATCGGCGCATTGGGCCACACGAGGTGGATGCGCATGATCCACGACAGCACCATTCCCGTGAAGACGGCGACCAGAGCCAGCGCGTAGTACTGTTTCCCGATCACCTTATGGTCAAGGCTGAAGACATGCTTGCGGATGAAGCTAGTCGGTGGTCCGTGATGAACTACGTGTGCAGATGCCTCAGACATTACCCCTCACCTCTGGATAGAGTTGGCATTCGCCGTCCCGCCTTCGCCTAGGGCGGCTCAAACTGCGCAACTAATTCGACTGCGACTTCAGCCACTTGTCGAAATCATCTTGCGACATGACATTGAGATACGCCTTCATGTTGTAATGCCCCAGACCACAGAGCTGGGTACAGACAATTTCATATTTGCCGGGCTTGGTGGCGGTGAAATGCAGAGATAGATCGAGACCGGGCACGAAATCCTGCTGAATTCGCAACTCGCGCACATAGAACGAGTGCCCTACGTCCTTGGCGTGCATCATCAGGTGGATTTCCTTGTTGGCGGGAATCACCATCTCCGCCGACGTGATGTCGTCGCGAGCGGGAACATCATTTTCCGGGTCGAGCCCAAAAAAGTTCGAGTTGCCCTCATCTATTTTTTCGGGATGGATGCCACCAAACTTCCCGTCTGGTCCTGCGTAGCGGAAGTAGAAAGCGAATTGTCCCGCCTGTACCTGGATCGGCAATGCATCGGCCGACGCCGGCTCAAAATAAACCTTGCCCCAAGCCTTCGTTCCCAAGGCTCCGAGCGCTATCGCCTCCGCGCCCACCAGCAAAACTGCAGCGACGATCAGGTATTTGGCACCACCAGGAAAATTCTTCAGGGGACCATTCTTTCGTCCGCCAAACTTCCATACGAAGAAACCGAGCACGAGTTGTGCAGCGAGAAATGACAAGCCCGCCTCGACCATGGTCTCGTCCAGTTGCTTGTCGATCTCCGCTCCATGCGTTGAGATGTCCTCGGGAGGCTTCACAGAGGCGCCCATGAACGTGTGGGTCATGATGGGAACTGCCGAGGCCAACGCAATCACGATCACAATCACTGCGAATAGCTTGCCGCCCATGTTTCCTCGCATCTGCCGGGAAGCACCCGGAATTCCGGATGTTTAGAGTGGTGGCCGGCGTCCTGACGCCGGCCACGACGAGAAGTAGGCGCTAGTACGCCTTTGCCTTGAAACTGAAGTCGATCGACTTCGTCTCGTTTCCGGTGATCGTCACTTCTTGCGTCTGGGTTCCGTAATCTTCATGCCAGGCAGTGACGGTGTACTTGCCAGCAGGCAGATTCGGCAACGAGAATCCGCCGTCATCCTTGCTGATCGAGTAGTGATTGGTCTTGAGAACCACAAACCAGCCATGCATCCAGGGATGGATGTTGCATTTCACCGAGATAAACTCCGGCGAATCAAACTTCTCCTGAATCGCTGGCGAACCCGGGGGCTGCGATTTATTCCACTCGCGATTCACCTTCGCCAACGGATGAATGTTGTGTGATGTCTGGTCCGCGTTGACTACTTGCAATTCCTGGCCGGTGTGCAGCGCGATGACGTGCGGCAAATACTGGCACCCCTTCTGGGTGAAGGTCACAGCTTGCGCTGGCGCACTAGCATCATCGGCGCCCGCAGAAATATAGACCACTACGTTGTCGAGAGTGTTATTGGCGCCGGTCACCACCGTCTCTGTTGTCACGGGAGTCGCGTGTTGCTTGGCGCAACTCGGCTCCTTCGACATATCAATCGGCTTCTGCTTCACCGGGGTACCGGTATACGTTACTTTGCCGCTGATCGTGCCGCCAAACATCAGCGCGGGACAGAGCGTTGCTATCAGCACCGCAATACAGGGCCTGCTGGTACGCATCTTTCTTGCCTCCTCGGTGGAAAAGTCGGTTCTAGTTTCCGCCGCCGGCCGCCCGGTTCTCAGGCTGGACGGCTGGCAATTCAGCTTGCTTTTCGACGTAGGGAGGAATCTTCCCACCCGCGGCCTTTAAGACGTCGTTTTCTTTGCTATGACGATTGACTTGCAGCACGCGAAGGAAATGAACAAGATCCCAAGCATCATTGGGCTGAATCACATCCGCGAATGACGGCATCGGAGTTCCATCGAGGCCGGTCATGAAGATCTTGTAGAGATCCGAATTCGTAGATCCGCATTTGAATCGGGAATCGTCCCCACCGGCCGCAAAGTTGTACGGTCGAATAGGCTGATCCTTGCTATCGGTTAGAGTCGCCGCCGAGGGACCGTCCCCATTGCCGTGCGGCCCGTGACACTTCCAGCATTCGAGTTTGGTAAACAATGCCTTGCCATGAGAAATGCTCTCAATCGTCACAGGCGGCTCGGCCGGAATCTTGATTGCCTCACCGGGCTTCTCTTTCTCCCAGCGTGGCGAGAACGTCTTGATATAGGCGACCAGATCGGAACGCTGCTGACTACTGAACGTACTCCAGATCGGCATATTGGAATTGGTGAGGCCGCGACCAATGGTGTTAAACAGATCTTGATCCGTGGGCAGGGTGCCAGTCGGGGTCGAGCGGCACTTGAAGGTGGCGGTGGTGAAATCACGAGGCTTGGGATCGAGCCAAACCGCATTTTCGCCATTGCCGTCGCCCAGATCGCCGTGGCAGCCTGCACAATACCGTCGGTATGGCACTTTGGCATCTTTGGCATGGCCAATTACATTGTCGACGTGACTTTCCATTGGCTCAAGCAGATGAGGCTGGCTAGGCCCCACGTCCGGTGCCGAGTCCTGGGCCGCCCCTTGCGCTACGAAGAACGCAGCCAGAACCAGTGGGAGAAACAGGATGTGAAACTGCGATGTCTTTAGGGTTTTCATCGTCGGTATCCTCAAACCACGCCGGCGCCGGGAAACTCGCCCCCGCCGAATGATTGTTGTCTCTCAGAAATCGAAGTCGAATCCGAGCATCAAGCTGCTGCTGCTCAGGTCCGTGCCCGTTACCGGCGAGGTTCCACGTTGGCGAATCCACGCGTATTCATTGTGGAATGCAAACCCAGCGCGGCTCGTCATGAACGGGTTGTAGCGATACCCGAATACGTAGTTGTCGATATCCCCCAGGTTGGATGGAGTTCCGGGAATCGCCTGTTGCGACATTCGGACCCACTCCGAGCGCTGGAAGATGGTGAACTGCGGGTTCCAAACGTAGTGGGTCTCGACAAAGGCCCCATTCCAGGTTGGATTGACGGTTCCGGGTGGGAGGGTACCCGTGGTGTTGTTGGCAGTACACGGGGTTGCCCCATCGATGATGTCTCCGTAGCAAGCTCCAAAGAAGGCATTGTCGGAGCCGTGCTGGGTGAACACCTGGAAGTCCAGGTGGCTTCCCAAGTAGAAGAGACCTTCGAAACCGTAACGACTGAAGCTCTTGTTGCCGATACCCGAACCCGGTATGGGCACGCCCCCACTGGTGAGATAGGTCGTCGGCGCGATACCGACCATGGCATAGCCGCCCACTCGTTGGACGCCTAGTCTCCCCGCACCAAAGGCTTGGCTGCCGGCGAAGAACCAGCTGTACGAGTTCTGGCCGTAGGGCAGATCGACATTGCCATCGGTCGAACTGAACACTGCGGCGGAGAGGCGGGTGCGGTCATCCGCGGAGTGCCCCATCCACTCGGCGCCCAGCTGGTTGTCCCCCAATTGGCCGAAGATGTTTCCATCGTTGACCGGAATGAAATGGAAGAGTTGGTATTCTCCGCCGCTGGCCGAGAGCGTCAGTGTCCGCTTTTCCGAAATGAAGCTGTCTAGTTCAAATTTGCCTGTTTTCACGTTCAACCACGGACTGTGAAACAGGTTATCGAAGCGGACGTTGGCCGATTCGAAGTGGAAAGAACCAAATTCATCCGCGGAAGGAACTAACAGGAACGATATGTTCTTTTCCAGGGTGCCACCGGTCAGGATGTCTAAACCGCTGAGATTAAAGCCGGTTGTCGTCAGCCTAGTCTCACCAGTGCCGGTCGGAGTATCAACAGCTACTTTATTGGTGCTCTCGCGGCTCCAGAAAGGGGTGATACGCAGCGTAATCGGCCAATAGGAGGCATTTTGCCAGATCGGAGCATCCCGATCGTTCATTAGTTGGTAGCCATTGTCTTTGAACTTCTGGCCGAAATAATTCAGCATTGGCCATGACTCGTGACAGGCCGAACAGCGGAGGCCGTATTTGCGCGCGAAGGCCGGGAGGGCATTCGCCGATTGGCTGGCACTCAAGACCAGGAAGACCACAACCAAAACCGCAGTTGCAACCGATTGCAACCATGGCAGCTTTCCAAAAATGCGAGACTGCGTCCCCATTCGCATGCCGAACTCCTGAGGCAAGTTTTTTAAACTGCATTCCCACAATGCAATGGCGAGAGCAAACACGAAGCAAGTCGATGGAAACCCCTCCATAGACCACCTCGAGGCAGGTCCTCTTCAGTTCGACTTCTCACGCTCGAAGGTCCTACCACCGTACCGGGCGGCATCCTACTACGGCCTCGTGACAACTTGCAAGGGGGTTGGAGACAATTTTTTTACAATGTTTTTACAAAGACAACATTGGCAAGTTGACTTTTGGCATTAAAAGTTTTGGAAACTGGTGATTGACAGAGCCGGCCGTTAGCTGAGAATCTTCTGCCTGCGAGGGAGCACCAATCTTGGAAACGGCAAAATCGCACTTACCACCCCTTCCGGCGATCCATACGGAACCGAATCTAGCTTTGGTTTGTAGGAAGGTCGGAATTTTTTTTGCCATGCTCCTCGCGACTCTTTCCTCGGCGGCTCGGGAAAAGGACGCGGTCCAATACGGTTCCGGCCTTATTGTGAATGTCCCGTTCGCAGAGAGCGAAGTTGTGCAAGTCGTTCAGGACGTCATTCAAAACGGAATCATCCGAGGCAGCAAGGAATACAACAAGGACGAATACATCACCGGCGCGACCGCCGCAGATTCAACCCGGGCCTTTAAGGAGTGGACTGACGGCGGTAAGGTCTTTTACAAAGTGCGTCTCAAGACGCTTGACCCGCAGAACTTCAAAAATACCAACGACTCTGGCACGCTGGCGGTGCGCTATGTTGTACAGGGTCAAGCCGATAACCATACGGTGCTACATATCGACGCGGTATTTGTCGAGGATTTTCGTCATGTGACTCATGCCTCGAATGGGTCGGTCGAAGGAGCGGAATACAAGAGCATTCACGATCGCCTCGAGGCGCTTGCATTAATGAAAAATCAGACCGCCGATGCCGAGCGCGAAAAGTTAGCGCACAACTCCGCTGCACAGTTTACTGATGTTCCAGCCGTCGAAATGTCTTCTTCGGTCTCCAATCCTGCTCCTTCGGTACCCGTCAACTCTAGTCCAACACCGGTCGCCCCGGCAGGCACGGAAACTGCACCACAGACCCTGGAGCAGCGCGTTCAGGATCTTCGACGACAGGTCGAGCGACTTGTAAAGTCTCCAGGCGCGCCCTTGAAATCGGCCCCATTTCACACTGCGAGCACCTTACAGTCCCTTTCCGCCGGGACCGAAGTTCTGGTGGAGATCTCGACGCCATACTGGCTGGGCGTGGAAACCCACGAAGGCCAACACGGCTGGATTTTGCGCGACGAGTTGGAGCAATTGCCATGAGGATCATCGGCAAGCGACCGAACCAGACACTGTGGGCAGCGGCAACGAGCATGGTCGTCTGTATTCTCGCAGTAACCGCCGCCCAAACCCAAAGCGTCCCGTACGAACGGACCTTCCCACAATCGAAAGCTGCCGTTGAAAATGCGCTTGGCTCGTTGCAAACCAATTTGGCTGGCCACCTTCCCACGTTGGACGGATTTGCCAAGCCCGGAGAACATCCTCTCGACCGCTATCAGCGCGGCTACTACCAGGCTACGGTGCAGGTGAATCCAGTTCCGGCCGGGGGAACAATGGTTCGAGTCAGCACAAAAGTGACGGCGTGGTATGCGGATTCGGTGGCATCTCGCTCCGGATATCAGTTGCTGATTTCCAACGGCCGTCTGGAATCCGATCTACTGGATCAGTTGACTGAGCAGCTGGCAAAAAACGTGTCGAACGGCCACGGGCCTACCGAAGCTATAGCGGTTCCCAGTAGCTCGATGGTTGCGAATACCGTCGCCGACCCTCCAGTTCCGTCGCCCATCTCAAAATTTCCCGCGACAGATCGTAGATTTTCGACCTCTTTGAGCGATGGTCTCGCGGCGGAACATACGAATATCCCGGCTTCCGACCCCAAGAATGCCGACAAGTCGGCGATCGCTCTGCAAAAAGAAGCCGACAGTCTAGAAGAGACCGTCAGAAACCAAGCCCATCCCAAGAATCTGGTAGCGGTGAAAAAGTCTGGGACACCCGTTGTCGCTACTCCCAGCCTGGCCGCGAAGCCGCAGTTCTTGGCGAGCATGCACGATGAATTCGAAATGCTCGACTTCAATGCAGACTGGGTTCATGTCCGCGTTTCAGGACTCTCCCGTGGATGGATATGGCGCAATAGCGTCGAAATGCCCGAGGGAATGCGCGACACCGGGCCCGGGGTCGCCCAAGCCTTGACGCCGGCAGCAGACTTGTTCCACGTAATCCGGGAAGAAGCATCGACTTTCCCCGGAGATTGGGCTCCCCTGCGAAACAAGAATGTGAAAATCTTCTCCGTGCAAAAAGTTGATGAAAACAGCAAAGACGCCGGATCCGGAGCCCGTCTCGAGTTCGCCAAATTCTTACTGGAGAAAGGCTTCAAGGAAATCGCTCAAAAGTCACAAGATTTGGCCGGTATCGTAGTAATCTTCGACTCGGCCGATGGCGGTATGATTGCCGTGACCACTCCTGCTCTTCAGCAATGGAAAGCGGGCACACTGTCAGATGCCGCGCTTTGGCGCAAGTGCTTCTTCGATCCACCGGAAACTTTTGACTCGGCTGGATCGTCGGCCAGCCGGTGACCGTGCTCTCTCGCAGGAGATCGTGTTTGTGTTAGCCTGTTCAGGACCCGTTTTTGTTTTCCCTTGACTTTCGAAATTGATCAGAGTACCTATGCAGTCCTTGAGCACGTAGCGGAGTGGGGTCCGTGCGTGTTTTTTCGGTAACAGCCAGGAACGGTTTTCCGGGACGCTTTAAACGGCCAAACAATGAGCTCGATGACAATGCCTCTTTCTGCTTTTCGGACCAGGGCGACTTCCCTTCTCCGCGACTATGCCGAACTGACGAAGCTGCGAGTCACCTCTTTGATCGTCATGACTGCGTGGTGCGGCTATTTCTTCGGTGCCCATCAGGCCGGCGTTCCGTGGATTAGCTGGGGGCTATTTCATTCTCTGGTGGGTATCGGACTGGTTTCCAGCGGCACTGCGGCATTGAACGAAGTGATGGAACATGATGTCGATGCTTTCATGCGACGCACCGCTCTTCGCCCGCTTCCCGCAGGACGCATGAGCCTCTTTCACGCCACATTAGTGGGTGTGCTGGCTGCGGTTGGCGGATCGATCTATCTCGCTCTGGCGACGAATCCCTTGACCGGACTGCTGACCTTTCTGACCTCTGTTGTCTATCTCGCTGCTTACACTCCGCTGAAGCGCATCTCGCCGATTTGCACTTTCGTCGGAGCCTTTCCCGGAGCTATGCCTGGAGTGCTCGGCTGGACCGCCGTTCGCGGCCAACTGGAATTGGGAACGCTGGTGTTGTTCGCCATTCTCTTCATCTGGCAGTTCCCCCACTTCTTTTCGATCGCATGGTTATATCGCGATGACTACGCTAGAGGCGGAGTGAAGATGCTGCCCGTGGTGGAAGAAGACGGCCGCTCGACCGCTCGCCGCATTCTGGTCTACTCGATTGCTCTGATCCCGATCAGCCTGCTCCCAAGTTTCATGGGCATGGCCGGAAAGATTTATCTGGTAGGAGCCGTAGTTCTCGGCGTTGCGCTTCTTTATTTCGGGATCCGCTTGGCTTTCCTGAAGCTGCCGCTTTCGAGCGCACCCTCGAAAATGCGCGCCCGTCACGTGCTGCAGGCAACGGTGATCTACCTACCATTGCTCTTCGCGCTGATGATGGGCAATTCGCTAAAGCCCTAAAGAACTCATCCCCGGACCACCAGCTCCGCTCTGAATCCGGACCTATTTACTAACCAGCTCAGGTGGCGGTCCCAGGTTTTCTGGCAATGGCGCGGTCAACGAATCCAGGAACGCCATAAGGTCATCCCGTTCGTCAAATGTCAGAAAATCCAGCGCGCGGATTTCCTTATCCAGATGCGGATTCAGATTCCCGCCCCCGATGTAATGACCAAGTGCATCTTTCAGACTCGGAAACGTCCCATCGTGCATGTACGGCTTGCGGTGCGCCAGGTTGCGTAAAGTAGGAGTTTTGAATGCTCCCCAATCCGCCTCATTTTTGGTCTGATCGTAGCGACCGAGGTCGACCATGTTTCCCCGAGTGTCGGCACCAATTCCAAGATTGTGGAACTTGTTGTCAGTCAACAACCCATACTCTTTGCCAATCGTGTGACAGACCTCGCAGTTCCCCTTCTTGGGATCCACGAACAGTTTCAGTCCGCGCTGCGCGGATGCGGAAAGCGCCTTCTTGTCATGTCCGTAATAGAAGCGGTCGAACGGAGAATTGCCACTCAGCACAGTCCGCTCGAATGAAGCGATCGACTTCACAACTAGATCGATCGTGATCTGCTCTGTGCCCCACGCCTGCTTAAACCGGGCTACATATTTGGGATCGGCCTGCAGCCGTTTTACAACCTCGGCATGCGTGGTCGCCATTTCAACTGGGTTCGCAATCGGCCCTTTGGCCTGTTCCTCGAGAGTGGCGGCGCGCCCGTCCCAGAATTGCAAAAAGTTATACGCTGAATTGATCACTGTCGGCGAATGCCGTGCGCCTTTCTTGCCGTCCACACCAATCGAGACTGGCCGCGCATCTGCGAACGCCGCCTCCGGGGAATGACACGACGCGCACGAAATCGTGCTATCCGCTGAAAGAACGGGATCGTAATAGAGCAAACGGCCGAGAGCAACAGTTTCCACCGTGGGAGGATTGTCGGCCGGAATCGGAACCGGCGGCAGCCCTAAGGGCGCCTTAATGATGAGTAGTTTCCCGGTTGGCATCGAGGCACCGCTCTCTTTGTCTGCCGGGCGGCTTACTGCGTTTACAGGGCTATAAAGGCTGGCGAAGACAATGAGGCCGACAAAGAAAAGAGAAAACACGAGCAGGCGAATCTTCTGCGACGATTCCACGGCGGCTCCCTCCAAGGATCAACAAAAATTCTAGGATCCTCAAATCTCGCTGACAGTGAGTCGAATCACAGGCCTGAGTGCGCGCCACGAAGCGTTGTACACCAGGTGGAGAAAACACGGAATCTGCCGCTCGTCGTAAAATGCTGCAAGGTCAAACCTTGAAACTGACGGAAGATCCGCATCGCCGACTGAATGCTCTAACCAACGAGTGGGTGCTGGTCTCGCCTCATCGTGCAACGCGTCCGTGGCAGGGAGAAGTGGCACCGCTTCCGTCGGCGAAAGAACCAACTTACGATCCAACTTGCTATCTTTGTCCCGGCAATTCACGCGTCGGAGGAATTCAAAATCCCAACTACGCTTCGACCTTTGTGTTTGAAAACGATTTCGCAGCCCTGAAACCGCAAGTGATCCCGTCTCGTCTCGACGTCGACAACCTGGGCCTCCTAGTTGCCGAGTCGGAACCCGGCATCTGCCGCGTGATCTGCTTTTCTCCGCGCCACGATCTCACGCTCGCCACCATGCCCTTGGACCAGATCAAATTGGTAGTCGATACATGGGCCGGACAATTCCGGGAACTAGGCGGTCTTCCCTCCATCAACCACGTACAGATCTTCGAAAATCGTGGCGCCATGATGGGCGCCAGCAACCCGCATCCTCATTGTCAGATCTGGGCGACATCCTCGATTCCCGAGGCACCCTCGAAAGAACTCGCTGCCCAACGCGCGTATTTGAAGTCTCATACGCGATGTCTGCTCTGCGACTACATTGCGTTGGAAGCTCGGCAGCAGGTCCGCCTGGTTTGTGAGAACGACGGATTCGTTGTGTTCGTGCCCTTCTGGGCAGTGTGGCCCTTCGAAATCCTTGTTTGCGCCCGTCGCCACTTCGGAAGCATGAACGAATTCGCCGCCGGCGAGGCCCATTCCTTGAGCGATATCCTGAAACGTGTTACGTCCACTTACGACAAAGTGTTCGGAGTTCCCTTTCCATACTCGATGGGCTTCCACCAGTCACCAACCGACGGCGTCGATCATCCTGAGTGGCATTTCCACGCACATTTTTATCCGCCACTCTTGCGCTCGGCAACAATCCGTAAGCACATGGTAGGTTTCGAGATGCTGGGAACTCCACAGCGCGACATCACTCCAGAGATTGCTGCAGAACGCCTGCGGGAGCTGGCAAACGCGTCACCAATAGCCCTTGTCATCCTGAGCAAAGCGAAGGACCTATGCAATTTCTCGCCCAAAATTGCAGGGGCACTTCTACACTGCCGATATGTTACGCACGATGACAACAGCCATCGTCAGTGTATTCTTGCAGGTACTCCGATAAAAAGAATTCACACGGAGACATCAAATGAAAATCGCGCGCTCATCCATGAAATTCGCCTTAATTTTCGTTTCGATTGCAGTCTCCTGTACTTCCAAGCAACCGGTCAAGCCTCCTCCATCCCCACCGAGCGAGTCATCAATCCTGAAGACCTAGTAAAGCTTCTCCAGACATCAGGCAAAGAAAAGCCACTCATGATCCAGGTTGGCTCGCATGTCCTCTACGCGCAGGCGCACATCCCAGGATCGGAATATCTTGGTCCCGCCTCAAGTGAGGCCGGACTCCAGCAACTCCGCAAGCGTGTCGAGTCCCTGCCGCGCACCAAGCTCATCGTTCTCTATTGCGGTTGCTGTCCTTGGGATCACTGTCCGAACGTGAAGCCCGCCGACGACGCGCTTCACGCCATGGGCTTCACCAACGTTAAGGTGCTCTACATTTCCAACAATTTCGGTACCAATTGGGTAGATAAGGGCTATCCCGTCGCGAAGGGAGAATAGCTCCTTGCGCCCGACGACAAGATTAGCGCTTGCCACGATTGCGCTGGTGATTGGTGCAGTCGTGGCGGTGTATTTCGTGCGGCATCATCACTCGCCCAGCCCGATCTCCCCCGGAACAACCAACCATCAACTCGCACCAGACTTCACTCTGCGTACGCCAGACGGCAGAGACCTTCAACTGTCCTCCTATCGAGGCAAAGTCGTTCTTCTGGATTTTTGGGCGACCTGGTGCGATCCCTGCCGCGAGGAGATTCCTCACTTCGTAGAGTTGCAGCAGAAATATGGCAACCGCGGGCTGCAGATTATCGGCGTCTCGATGGATGACAGCCCCGAGCCCGTTCACCCTTTCTACCAGCGCTTTCACATGAACTATCCGGTCGTGATGGGAACTGCCAAGACGGGTGAACTTTACGGAGGAATTCTGGGACTCCCCATCTCATTTCTGATCGGCCGCGATGGCCGCATCTACGCCAAGCATATCGGAGCCACGGATGCCTCTGTTTTCGAACGAGAGATCAAGCATCTGATCGAGACCCCTTAAGCCGCGCCCTCGCCGTGCCCGGATCACAGCCCCCTGTGATTCCAATCGCCGCGTCTACCTGCGCGCCGAGCTAGCCTTAATAGTTTGCACGGGTACGCGTATGCGAGAAACCATCAAGCGCCTGTGGCCGGAGATCGACTGGATCGCCGATCTCCAATTGCGTGAACAAGTTACCCAGACTTGGATCAAGGCCCTCGAGCGTAGCCCGCTGACCGCCGACGACCTGAACCGGATTCCCTTCACCTTGCTGGTCCCGAATTGCCCCATCACTTTCATGGAGCACAAACGTTGCGTCGTGCACATAGCCCGTGACAGCGCCCGCGCAATGAACGACTTCATGGGACGCGCGCTGCCCATCGATGCTGACACGGTAATTGCAGGCGCCATCCTCGCCGACGTCGGCAAACTACTGGAATACGAAATCGGTACCGACGGCCAGAGCCGCCAGAGCGAACGCGGCGAAGCTCTTCGTCATCCCTTCACCGGGGTCGCGCTTGCGCTCGAATGCGGCGTACCTGACGCGGTCTGCCACATCATCGCCGCCCATGCCGCCGAGGGCGATCTTGTCAAACGTACGACCGAAGCCTTCATCGTCCATCACGCCGACTTTATGGCGTTTCTTCCCTTTAAGAACCCGAAAAACATCAAGGTCAAAACCTAAGGAGAGACCCCGTGTCCGCGTCCAATCCGATTCCTCCTGCCAAAGAAGCCGTTACCGCGAAGATGTCTCGCTGGGCATCCACTCTTCAATTCAAAGACATCGCTGCCCGAAGCCGTTTATCAGGCCAAACGTCTCTTGCTGGACTCGCTCGGTTGTGCGCTGGGCGGCTATCGGCAACACGACGTAACTATGGCTCTTGACGTTCTCTCCGAAATTGCCGGCCGAGGGCTGGCGACTGTCTTCGGCAGTGGCCGCCGCTTCGATCCTGTCTCCGCATCGCTGGCCAATGCGCTCATGATCCGCTGCATGGATTACAACGACATCTACTGGAAGCAGGATCCCTCGCATCCGTCCGACATTTTTCCCGCAGCACTGGCATGTTGCGAACGAGCCCGCAGCGGCGGCAAGGAACTCATCGTCGGCATCGTTTTAGGCCACGAATTTGAGATGCGCCTTTGCGAGGCGGCCTTCCCCGGAATTCGCGAGCGCGGCTGGCATCATGCAACTCTGACTGCATTCGTCTCACCGATCGTCGCTGGCCGTGCCTTACACCTTTCGTGGGAACAGATTCAACACGCGATCGGCATCTCCGCCAGCCGTCACTGCACATTGGGCGCGGTCACCGCCGGCAAGCTCACCATGATGAAAAACACGGTCGATCCGCTTGCGACCCAAAGCGGAGTCCTCGCGGCGCTGCTCGCCGAGAAGGGTTATACCGGTCCCGAGCACGTGATCGATGGCAAAGAGGGCCTGATCCAGGTCTTCAAGCCAGTTTGGAAGCTTGATCTCTTGACCGATCGCCTGGGCGAGTCCTGGCGCATCACGCAATGCGGTATGAAGGCCTTTCCCACCGAGGCCCTCACGCATACGCCCATCTCAGCTGTACTCGATCTGGTCAAGAGCAACGACCTGCATCCTGATCAGGTCGCGAAAGTTCAGATCCGCTCCCTGGCGCGCGCCGCCGACATTCTCTCCGACCCCAGCAAGTACGATCCGCGCTCGAAAGAGACCGCCGATCACTCCCTGCCCTATGTAATCGCTGCCGCGCTGGTCGATCGCCAGGTGACGCCGACGCAATTCACCATGGAGAAAATCATGGATCCGGCCATTCGGGCTCAACTGCAGAAGGTCGAGGTCATCGCGGATCCGGAGATCGAAAGAGTTTTTCCCGCTTTACAGAGGGTCATTGTGCATATCGATACCAGAGATGGACGCTCCTTCAACAAACAACTTGACTATCCCAAAGGCGATCCGCGCAATCCGCTAACGGATCGGGAGGTAGAAGAAAAGTTCTCAGCACTGGCCGAAGGCGTACTCACGGACCGGGCGCAGAAGCGCGTAAAAGACGCGATCTGGAACCTGGAACGGGTCGGTTCGGTCAGCGAATTGATGTCGCTGATGGAATCCGACGTTCGCAGATCAAAGTCGGTAAAGGCCAACGGCAATTCGCGCCCGCGTTCCAAGGCGCAGAAGCGCCGCAAGCCTGTGCTCGCATAACTCGGAATTTTTGTAACGAAGACCTCGCTCGGCGCGACACTCGCTCGCCGGAACGACTGGAGTTGTCCTATGCCTCAGACGATTGTCGAAAAGCTCGCGCAAGCTCACCTCACCGATGGCCCGCAGCGCCCGCTGCGCACGGGAGACTTCGTTTCCATCCGTCCGACTCACACCATGACCCACGACAACACGTCGGCGGTGATGAGCAAGTTCAAAGCAATTGGCGCGAAGAGAGTGTTTGATCCCCAGCAACTCGTCTTCGCCCTCGATCACGACATCCAGAACCGCGATGAGTCAAATTTGAAGAAATATCGCTCCATCGAGTCGTTCGCCGTGGAGCACGGAATCGATTTCTATCCGGCCGGATCAGGCATTGGTCACCAGCTCATGGTAGAGCGCGGTTATGTGCTACCCGGAAGCTTCGTCGTTGCCTCCGATTCGCACTCCAACATGTACGGAGCGCTAGGCGCCATTGGCACGCCAATCGTCCGCACCGACGCCGCCGCGGTTTGGGCTACGGGAGAATTCTGGTGGCAGATTCCGCGCACCATTCAGGTCGTGCTGGAAGGCAAATTACCCGAAGGCGTCAGCGGCAAAGACATCATCATCACTCTGTGCGGCCTCTACAACCACGATGAGGCTCTGAACGCCGCCATCGAATTCGCCGGCCCCGGCGTCGCAAGCCTCTCGATGGACGCGCGCTTCTCCATCTCCAACATGAGTACTGAGTGGGGACCCCTCGTAGCCTGGTTCCCGGTGGACGATGTCACCATCCGCTATCTGCGTCACATGCGCGAGCGACTGGCGGAACAAGGGCTCGAGCGCTTCACCGCAAACGAGATCGATGGGTGGAATTACCATCCACCAAAGCCTGATGCAGATGCTACCTACGCTGCTCGCATCATCCTTGACCTCAGCCAAGTCACTCCGCATGTTTCCGGTCCCGATACCGTGCAAACCATGCAATCGCTCGCGGCCGTCGAGCAGAAAAAAATTGCTATTCAAAAAGCCTACCTGTTGTCCTGCGTCAACTCGCGCATCGATGACCTTGAGTCTGCAGCCTGGGTGTTGTGCGGCAAGAAAGTCGCGCCCGGCGTGAAGCTATACGTGGGGGCCGCCAGCGCATGGACGCAACAAGAAGCCGAGAAACGCGGTGTCTGGCAAGCCATCCTGAATGCCGGGGCGATTCCTCTCCCGCCGAGTTGCGGCCCCTGCATTGGTCTGGGAACCGGACTCCTCGAAAAAGGGGAAGTTGGCATCTCAGCCACCAACCGCAACTTTAAGGGGCGCATGGGATCGCGGGACGCGCAATGCTATCTTGCCAGTCCCGAAGTCGTTGCCGCCTCGGCTATCGCAGGCTACATTGCGGGCCCCCGTCGATTTGCGGACCACACACTCACTCGCAACTGCCAGGAGTTCGCGGCCAATGGACACTCCGCCGAGCTTGTAAAGATCCTGCCAGGCTTCCCCGAGCGGGTTAAGGGCCGCCTCGTATTCATGCCGCCCGACAACGTCAACACCGATGCCATCTACGGGAAGGACTACACCTATCGCGACGACATGACGCCGGAGATGATGGCGCGCGTGCTCATGGAAAACTATGATCCGACTCTTGCCCCCCGCACCGACGCCGGCGATGTCTTCGTGGGCGGATTCAATTTCGGAACAGGTTCGAGCCGCGAACAGGCCGTGACCTGCCTGAAGGCGAAAGGCATCCCGCTGGTGATAGCGGCTAGTTTTTCGCAAACCTACTTGCGCAACGCATATAACAACGGCTTCTTGTGCATCGAGGTCCCCGGGTTGGTCAGGAGGCTGCGCGAACAATTCGCCAACGAGATCTCCGAGAAAGAAAAAACAATCATCACCGGCGAGAACGTCGAGATCGACTTTACAACCTGCAACGTCGCGTGGCGCAAAGACACTTTCTCCTTTCCGCCGCTCGGTAACGTCCCGCAATCTCTCGTGATCGCTGGCGGAGCCGAGAACGTAGTCGCGGCGAAACTGGGATTGCAGCGCAAGCACTACCATCACGATGCTGTCGTCGTTTCAGGAGACTAACTCAATCATGCCGAAACATACCGTAATCACGATGCCGGGGGACGGAATTGGCAACCAAGTTCTTCCCGAGGCTCTGCGGATTCTGCGCGCCGTCGAGTTCGATGCCGAGTATATCCATGCCGACATCGGTTGGGACTGCTGGTGCAAAGAAGGCAACGCTCTCCCGCAGCGCACCAGCGATCTGCTGGCCAAGCACAAGCTGGGATTATTTGGAGCCATCACCTCCAAGCCCAAGAAGCAGGCGGAAGCCGAACTCGCACCTGAACTTCGCGGCAAAGGCCACTCCTATTTCAGCCCCATCGTCACCATGCGGCAGCGCTTTCATCTCGATAGCTGCATTCGTCCGTGCATTTCGTTCCCCGGCAACCCGTTAAATTTCATTCGCAAGAATGTGAAAGGTGACTTCGACGAGCCACTGGTCAATGTAGTCGTCTTCCGTCAGAACACTGAAGGGCTCTACACGGGCGT
Source organism: uncultured Acidobacteriaceae bacterium (assembly GCA_963722365.1). Taxonomy (GTDB): domain Bacteria; phylum Acidobacteriota; class Terriglobia; order Terriglobales; family Acidobacteriaceae; genus Sulfotelmatobacter. The sequence continues at coordinate 562,233 of CAVRLM010000004.1, read as the reverse complement.
CGAGTGGACCAATCCGCCGGAACAAGTCCGCGCCGCACTGGCGACGCACTCAAAATTCAAGCCGTTCACATCGGTTCCAGGAGCTGACCTCGCCATCTCGGTGCGCATCATTACTCGCGATGCGGCGCGCAAAATCTGTCGGGCCGCATTCGAATGGGCCAGAAAGTACAGCTATAAGTCGGTCACCGTTTGCGAGAAGCCAAATGTTCTCCGCGAAACGTCCGGGATGATGGAAGATGAAGCTAAGGGCGTCGCTAAGGAATATCCCGGAATCGCCCTGTGGTCGACCAACATCGACGCGCAGACCATGTGGCTCACCAAGAATCCAGAGGACTACGGAGTCGTTGTCGCCTCGAACCTCTTTGGCGACGTGATCTCCGACGCATTCGCGGGATTGATTGGCGGCCTCGGATTTGCTGCCTCCGGCAACATCGGCGACGAAGTTGCCGTATTCGAACCGACGCACGGCTCCGCGCCCAAGTACGCGCTACTGGATCCGCCCATCATGAACCCGATCGCGATGTTCCTCTCTGCGGTCATGATGCTCGAGCACGTCGGTGAAGTCAAGAAAGCCAGCCGGATCCGCGAAGCCATCGCAGCCGTAGTGAAAGAGGGGAGGGTCCGCACCTACGACATGATGCACTTTCCCGGAGGTGCGAAAGCGATCAGTCAGGGCGCTGCGAGCACCGTGCAGATGACCGACGCAGTGCTTGCCAAGCTAAGTGCGCTGCCGACCGGGAATGTGTCGAAGGACAGACTCGAACTCGCCGGCGTCAGGCACAAATAGAAACGGAAATACCATGACAGTCGCACTCGAGACTCGCAGCGGCGAAGCTGGGCACTCCGGAACAGATGTCCGGTCTGACTTGCATGTGCATATTGAGCCGCGTGATCGCGGCGGCATCGCCATTGAACTCCAGTCGCGCGTGAAACCTTACTACGGCGATTCAATCCAGCGGCAAGCGGAAGAGGTGCTTGAGGCCCTCGGCGTACGCCATGCTCAGGTACAGATTCACGATGAGGGCGCTCTGCCCTTCGTGATCGCAGCGCGTATCGAAGCTGCGGTCAAGCGCGCAGGTCGGGGACAAAGCACGCGCGTTCTGCCTGACAAAGTCCCTCTTCCCGAGGCTTCATCGCGCGACCGGTTACGGCGCTCGCGCCTTTATGTCCCGGGCAGTGAGCCCAAATACTTCATCAACGCTGCCTTGCACGGACCCGATGCGATCATCCTCGATCTCGAGGATTCGGTGCATGCGAGCGAGAAGGATGCCGCTCGCTTGCTGGTGCGCAACGCGCTGCGTGCAGTTGATTTTCTGCGCTGCGAACGCATGGTGCGCATCAACCAGCTTCCACTCGGTCTCGAAGATCTCGACGAAATCGTCCCTGAGTCTCCCGACCTGGTCCTGATTCCCAAGGTCGAGAGCTCGGAGCAGATGGTCGAAGCAGGCTCTCGCATTGCTGACATCAAGGCAGACTATGGCATCACGCGGCCGATCTGGCTGATGCCGATTCTGGAATCCGCTCTCGGGATCGAGAACGCACTCGCGATCGCTCAAGCAAGCGAAAAGATTGTCGCCTTGACGATCGGGCTGGAAGACTACACTTCCGACCTTGGCGTCGTGAAGACACCGGCTGGCGCAGAGTCGCTCTATGCGCGTCAGCGCGTTGTGAACACCGCGCACGCAGCAGGCGTGCAAGCCATCGACTCCGTCTTTGGCGACATCGGTGATTTGGAAGGACTGCGCTCTTGGGGATTGAATTCCCGCGCTCTCGGATTTGAGGGCATGGGCTGCGTACATCCTGTGCAGATCCCCGTCATCCACGATGCGTTCGCACCTACATCCCTAGAGATCGAGCGCGCACGCAAGATTGTCGCGGCCTATAACGACGCTCACCAGAAGGGCCTTGGAGTCGTTAGCCTGGGCTCAAAGATGATCGATCCTCCTGTCGTGCAGCGCGCTCTGAAACTGATGGCGCGTGCGCAGGCGATGGGAATACCAAAAGTCTGAGCGCGTCGAAGAGACGGGAATATTAAGTTGTAAGCGGCATTGAGGGCCTGATGGCAATCCTTGAGAAATCCGAACTAGTCGCAAACGCTGCGGGGCGAATTGTCCCGGAGATGGTCAATGGGCGTCCGCAAGTTCCCTTCATGGGCGTGGGGAAATACCGTCCGGTCAATGGCAAAGCCACACCGGCAATCCGCAGTTCGGCTGATTTTCCGAAGAACGGCGATAAGCGGGTACCTGATCTGGAATCCGCGCTGCGGAAGTGTGGCTTGCGCAGTGGTAGCGTCATTTCCTCGCATCATCATCTTCGCGATGGCGACCGCGTTGCGCTCATGGCTTTGGAAGCCGCGACGAAAATCGGCGTCAAAGATCTGATGTGGTTCCCGAGCGCATCGTTTCCCTCACAGAAAAGTGCGATCACACTGATGGAATCGGGCGTCATCGACCACATCGAAGGCAGTATGAACGGACCCCTCGGCGACTACTGCACGCAGGGCAAGATGCGAGGGATGGGCGTTTTACGCTCGCATGGCGGGCGCTGGCAGGCAATTCAAGATGGTGAGGTCCACATCGATATCGCGGTCATTGCGGCGCCAACGGCGGATCCATTTGGCAACTGCGATGGCTCACACGGCAAGTCGGCGTGCGGATCACTGGGCTTCGCCCTGGCTGATTCGATCTATGCTGATCACGTAATCGTCGTGACCGATAATCTCGTTCCCTTCCCTTGCGTTCCGTGGCAGATCCAGGGCAACAACGTCGACTACGTCGTCGAAGTCGACTCCATCGGCGATCCTGCCAAGATCGTCTCAGGCACGACGCAAATTACACGCTCACCAGATCGACTGCGCATCGCCGAACTGGTCGCTCAATTCCTGCGCGATGCGGGAATCATGCGCAATGGCTTCTCCTTTCAGGCGGGCGCGGGCGGCATCGCACTGGCCTTTGTCAGCTACCTTAAGCAAATGATGAAGCAGTCTGGCGTGAAAGCCCGTTTCGTGCGCGGCGGATCGACGAAATATCTGGTCGAACTGCTGGAAGAGGGATTGACCGACTACATCCTCGACGGACAAACATTCGACCTCGACGGCATACGATCCATGGCGAATAATCCGCGCCATGTCGCGACTTCACCGTTCACTTCGTACAACTATCACGGCAAGGGCAATTTTGCCTCAATGGTCGATGCGGTTGTACTGGGCGCAACGGAAGTCGATGCGAATTTCAACGCTAACGTGGTCACGCATTCCGATGGACGACTTCTTCACGGTATCGGCGGATGGCAGAACTGCCTGGCTTCGAGGTGCACGATCCTGGCCGTGCCTTCCTTCCGCGATCGCATTCCCGTGATTGTCGATGAAGTGACGACGCTCTGTGGTCCGGGTGAGTTGATCGACGTAGTGGCAACCGAGCGCGGCATCGCCATCAATCCGCGGCGTCAGGATCTATTGGATGCGGTCAAAGGATCGAACCTTCCGATTCGTCCGCTGCGCGAAATCAAGGAAGAAGTCGAACGAATCTGTGGTGGAAAAACGCAGCGCCCCGTCCATCGCGATCGTCCCGTGGCTATTGTGAAATGGGTCGACGGCACGGTACTCGACACTGTCTGGCAAATCCCGTAGCGCAAACCGCAATTCGAAGGCCTGAATCCCTGGGCTAGATCGGGAATTCCCAGCCTTCTTCTTTCATCTTCTTGTTGGTCCAGTGCTGCAATTGCTCAAACAGGGCAGGTTCGATCACGGCGAAGCGAATGCCGACGCGTCCTTCATCGCCAATCCACATCAAGCGCGCTTTCGCCTTGAAGAGCACCTCGCTCTCCGGCAGAAGGAAGCTGACGTCGAGCAGTCCAGCAAACCGCAGCGGCTCTTTCATGCCGTCGAGGCCCATGCCGCCCGTGCTGAGGTTGACGCCCTGCACGTGAATTTCTTCGCCTTGAGAATTCTTAACGGTAACCGCGGTCTCAACGCGAGCTCGGAAAAACTTCTGTTGCTCATTACTGATAAATCCCAGCGAGGCCACACTCTCTCCCGGCGCAAAGTTGATGTTGTACTCCTTGAGCTTGCGGCTCAAGGTGCGACGCGAGATGCCGAGTTGCTCTGCTGCCAGGGTGCGCTGGCCACCTGTACGCTCGAGCGCCTTGATGATCATCTGTTCTTCCATGCTGTCGAGATTGCTGACCGGCATGGAGGCGGTCTGCCGAAGTGCGGTCGGCTCGCCGGTCAAGGCCGCACTGAGCCGCGAGAAGTCAATTTCCGAGCTCGAAGACTCCATTGCCATCTTGGCAACAAGATTGCGCAATTCGCGGATGTTGCCTGGCCAGCCGTGCGAAAGCAGGGCGGAAATCGCCTGCGTTGAGAAATTCTTGCTCGGAGCCTTCAGGCGCAAAAAATGTTCGGCGAGTGCCACGATGTCTTCGGGACGTTCCCGCAGCGGCGGCACGCGAAGCTGAAATTGGCCGAGACGATGATATAGATCCTGTCGGAAGCGGCCTTCTCGAACCGCGGCTTCCAGGTCCTGGTTGGTAGCAGCCACGATACGGACATCTACCTTGATTTTCCGGTGCCCCCCGAGACGATAGAAGGGCTGCCCATCCAGCACGCGCAACAGCTTAACCTGAGTGTGCAATTGCAGTTCGCCGATTTCGTCGAGGAACAGAGTCCCTCTGTCGGCCATTTCAAACAGACCTGGCTTGGAAGAATCGGCGCCGCTAAAAGCACCCTTTTCATACCCAAACAACTCGCTCTCCACTAGATTTTCGGGAAGTGCTGCGCAGTTGATGTCGACCCATGGACGGCTGCGACGCAACGAAGACTCATGAATCGTGCGAGCGATCAACTCTTTGCCGGTACCAGTCTCGCCGGTCACCAAAACGGTCTCCGTGTGTCCGGCAACGCGGTCGACCAGCGTCATGAACTTGTGCATGATGGGACTGGCAAGAATGAACTGCGTGCCCTCGATCTTTCTGGAAACCACCCCTTGCGTGGTGGCAACTTGCAGCGGGAATGCAGCCTTGGCAGGCGCGGCGGCGTCCACCACCGGCACCACCACGGCAATCAGTGAGGTGGCTTTGCCGGATGTGCCCCTGAGCAGAGTGGCAGAAAACTGCACGGGAAAACTGCTACCCGTCTTTGGCCGGGCAGATAGATGAGCCCGATATTCAGTTTCGCTAGAAGCGGTCGTAAGAATCGCTTGGCATAATTGCGCGCGCTTCCCGCCCACCATTTGTTCCGCCTGGGTAAATAGAGCGGAAAAGTCGCGACCCAACACTTCCGCGGGTGAATAACCCATGAGTGCAGTGAAACCCAAACTGCATCCGGTAAATTCTCCCTGCAGATCAGCAGAGAAAACCGCCAACGGAGACTCCGACAACGTGGAGTTCGGCTCACCCACGCTGGCCAGCGCTTGTTGTTGCTCCGAGGTGCGGTGCGGAGTCGGCATATATAGATGTTTGGGAAGATGGTGACACAGGCGCGGCAGTTCCACCGAGAAGCGTGTTACCGCAAGCGTAACGAAGGTAATGGCACATTCGTGGGGGATTATGACTTCGCGGAGCACCGCTGACTGGGGGCCCACTCCACGGGATTCGTCGGCAGGTTACTTCAGTAAGCTTCAGAAGATCTAACCCTTGCCATACGATTCGGGCAGGCGCGAACCGGGAGAGATGTCTTCCATAAGGGCCGAGCGCGGGCTGAAACGCCCGCGCAACAAATATTTGTGTCTGCGCGGGAGGATGGAGAGACTTCATCGGTGACATCGCGCTTCCAGACTGGGAAGAACCGCAGTCGTCAGGCTAGTAGATGAAACCAGAGACCGAGAGATTATCGATCCAGACGAAGGTTTTCGTCGGCATCACCGCCTCGTCGGGGATGGTGGCGCTGGGGTACGCCTTGTTGCATTGGCAATCGCAGGACCTCGTCCGGTTCGCCTGCTATCTGGCCGTAGCCTTGCTGGCATCGGGGTTGAAGGTGCAGCTGCCGGGAATCGACGGCACGATGTCGGTGAACTTCCTGTTTATTTTGCTGGGCGTGCTCGAGTTGAGTCTCCCTGAAACGCTAATTATCGGCTGCACGGCGAGCCTGATGCAGAGCGTATGGCAGGCACGCAAGCGGTTGGATCCGGTCAAGGTTCTGTTCAATGTCGCGGGCATGATGGCCAATGCCAGCGCGCTTACGTACCTTACTTACCAGTGGCTGGCGGAACGCTTTGGATCGAATAAACCGATTCTGCTGATGGTCGCGGCCCTCGTCTTCTTCTTCGCCAACACCCTGCCGATTTCGATCGTGATTGCGTTGACGGAGGGAAAATCCAGCCGCAAAGTCTGGTCGGAATGCTACTTCTGGTCGTTCCCGTACTACCTCGTCGGCGCCGCCGCGGTAGGTCTCGTCGGAATCGTGAATCGCTCGGCAGGATGGCAAACATCACTGCTGGTACTGCCTCTGATCTATTGGGTGTATCGATCCTACCGTTTGTATCTGGGCAGGTTGGAGGCCGAAAAAGAACGCGTCGAAGTAGAAAAGCGGCACGTGGAGCAAATCGCGTCGCTCAATATGCGCACCATTGAGGCGCTGGCACTCGCGATCGAAGCCAAGGACCATACCACCCATACACATCTGCAGCGGGTCCGAACCTATGCCGTCGCGGTGGCGAGCGAATTAAATCTGCCGAACGATGAGATTGAGGCTCTTCGAGCCGCCGCCCTGTTGCACGACATTGGAAAACTGGCAGTGCCGGAACAAATCATCAACAAGCCCGGCAAACTCACTCCAGAAGAATTCGAGAAGATGAAGGTGCATCCTTTGGTTGGCGCGGAAATTCTGGAGCGCGTGGCGTTTCCTTATCCCGTGGCTCCTATCGTCCGGTCCCATCACGAACGCTGGGATGGCACTGGTTATCCCGAGGGACTGAGCGCTCAAAATATTCCGATCGGCGCGCGCATCTTGGCCGCGGTGGATTGCCTGGATGCTTTGGCCTCTCACCGTCAATACCGGCAAGCGGTACCGCTGCGCGAAGCCATGGCGAAGGTGAAGGAGAAAGCCGGAACCTGGTTCGATCCCCAGGTCGTCGAAATCCTCGAGAGACGCTACGTGGAACTGGAGCGCATGGCGCTCATGTCAGAGGAAACCGCGGCTCCCCAAGGACTATCCAAGAGCGTTCGCGTCGAGCGCGGTCTGGCACCGGCAACAGGCTTCGAACGAACTGAGCCAACTCACGGACCAGTAGACAACGCTGACTTCCTGACATCGATTGCATCGGCCCGCCAGGAAGCCCAAACCATGTTTGAGCTCAGCCAGGATCTAGGGGTGTCGCTGAGTCTGAGCGAAACGCTCTCGGTGTTGTCGATGCGTTTACGCCGCATGATTCCCTACGATTCCATCGCCGTATTCGTGAACCGCAACGGATGGCTCCTGCCAGAGTTGGTGAGTGGTGAAAACTTCCGCATGTTGTCGTCGATGAAGGTGAAAGTTGGCGAGGGCTTGTGCGGATGGGTGGCGGCGAACTGCAAGCCCATCGTGAACGGCAATCCGCAGGTCGAGGCCGGCTACGTAGTTGACCCTGGAAAGCATACGACCTTGCAATCGGCTCTGGTAGTGCCTCTGGAAGGTCTGAATGGCGTGGTTGGCGTGTTGGCGATGTACCAGTCCAGTCGCGATGCGTTCACCCCTGATCATTTGAGAATTCTGCTCGCGGTGGCCTCCAAGGTCGCGCTATCAGTAGAGAACGCGCTGAAGTACCAGCAGGCGGAAAGCTCAGCGACCACCGACTATCTGACAGGTTTGCCCAATGCGCGATCGTTGTTCGTGCATCTGGCGCAGGAAGTGGCGCGTTGCCGCCGTATGAAGACATCGCTGGCCGTGCTGGTGTGCGACATCGACGGCTTCAAGGCAATCAATGATTCCTTCGGGCACCTGGAAGGCGATAAACTGCTGCGCGAATTCACAACACGGTTGAAGGATGTGTGCCGGGGATATGACTACGTGGCCCGCATGGGCGGTGACGAGTTTGTGATTACCGCTCCGGGGCTAACGCCCGAGGCCGCTACCGAAAAGGCCGAGCGCTTAAATCAGGCCGCCATCGAATCGGGGCGGCATGTGTGCGGACGAGACGTAATCACGTTGAGCGTTGGCATGGCATCGTGTCCGGACGACGGGTTCGATGTGGAGCGTTTGCTCGCCGAAGCCGACCGCCGCATGTATTCCATGAAACAACGCCACCATGCAGCCGCCGTCACGCTTGAGCAAGACACACAGACGCGCGGTGCCAGTGCCAAATAGGAGAACTGCGACCATGCTGTGGCGGAGAATTGCGCGGCATGGATTCGCCATCGTCGCTACCGTGCTACTCGGAGGCTTGCTCTCGACCGCCCTGGTGCGGCTCGCGCCCGGATTTGATGTCGATGAAGCGCAACTCGACCCTCATCTCAATTCAGCCAGCGTGCAGGCCCTGCGCCAGACTCGTCTGGAACAGCACAACATCTTTCGCTTCTATTTGCACTCCCTGCAGCGGGCCGTCCACGGAGACCTGGGGACGTCACACTCTCTCGGGCAACCAGTTAGCACTCTCCTACGCGAACGGGCTCCCTTAACGCTGCGATTGGTGGGGATCGGACTACTTCTGAGTTGGACTGTGGCGATGGCGATGGCGCTCACCGCTGCACGCCTGCGCGTATCGGCGTACGACGCTCTCACTACGGTGGTTAGCGGAACTTTTTTGTGCATTCCGGCAGCAGTATTGGCGCTGTTATCCGTTCTTTGGAATGTACCGGGGGCTCTGGCCATCGGGCTGATCGTATTTCCGCGGGTCTATCGTTACGCCCGCAATCTTCTGTCCAAGGCCTATTCCTTGCCTCACATCATTACCGGTCGCGCCAAGGGTCTTAGCGAGTTTCGAATTCTGTTCTGGCACGTGGTCCCGGTCGTTGGGCCGCAATTGCTAGCGGTTGCCGGCGTGTCGGTAAGTATCGCGGTCGGAGCGGCCATTCCAGTAGAAGCATTATGCGGATTGGCGGGTGTCGGGCAATTGGCGTGGCAGGCGGCGCTGGCCCGCGACCTTCCATTGCTTACAAATTTAACCATCCTGGTGACGCTCGTAACCTTGCTGGCTAATTCAGGGGCAGATGTAATCGGACATATGCTTCGAGGTCAGGAAGCATGAGGCTCCGTCACCAGAACGTTTGGCGCACGATGGCGTGTGTAGTTTTGGTGCTTGTAGTCAGCATCTCGCTGGCAGCAAATTGGTTGGCTCCTGCGGGATATGCGAAGCAGTATCGCGAGGCAGCCGGCGCGGCCCCGTCGCACGACCACTGGCTGGGGACCGATGAGATCGGCCGGGACCGGTTTGCGCGCGTTTTATACGGAACGCGCATTTCGCTCTTGTTAGCACCAGCGGCCGCGCTGCTCTCAACGCTGATGGCGGCACTGGTGGGCGGGTTGGCCGGATACTTGGGCGGTGGATGGGCCAAGGCTGCGATGGCCGTGACAGATTTGTTTCTGTCGCTGCCCTGGCTGTTCTTATTGATAACGGTTCGAGCGGTCATGCCCCTGAATGTATCGCCATTGTTTTCGGTGCTCGTAACGTTCCTGATCCTGGGCCTGTTGGGTTGGACAAGCGCGGCGCGTGTGTTGTGCGCCACTGCCGGTTCTTTGCGTGATTCAGACTTTGTGCGCCAGGCCAGGGCTTCCGGGATTCGCGGGGTCCGGCTCTTCTGGATTCACGTTCTGCCGAATTTGAAGCCGGTGCTGTACGCACAGTTCTGGATTTCGATTCCGGCGTTCATTTTGAGCGAAGCCAACCTGGGAATCTTAGGGCTCGGAGTTGCTGAGCCCATGCCTTCTTGGGGAAGCCTCCTGAAGGAATTGGAAGGCATGGTCTCCGTGGGCGAAGAGCCATGGAAGTTTGTTCCGTTGCTTTTACTGGTGGTGGTAGTGACATCGTTTCAACTTGTGCTTTCGAAGCCGGAAGAGGCGTCCGCATGACGGCCCTCCAGGGAAGGCTGGCAGTGATGCAAACAACGTGCAAAAAAGCATTCTTGGTCTCTGTGGTCTGCCTGGGCCTTCTGGCTGGCTTGGCCATGGCCCAGGGCGAACTTCGGTTTTGTCTTCGCTCCGAACCAAAAACGTTTGACCCGCTGAAGGTGGAAGATGATGCCTCGGTGGCGATTCGGTACTTGACTGGGGGCGTGCTGGTTCGCATGAATCGCCAGACCCAGGCGCTGGAGCCAGCGCTTGCTCAATCGTGGAAGGTCTCAAAGGACGGACGCGAAATCACGTTTAAGCTGCGCAGCGGAGTCTCCTTTTCGGACGGCACACCCTTTTCCGCCGAAGACGTGGCCTACACGGTAAAACAACTCATGGATCCCGCGCTACACTCTCCGACGGGAGATGCCTTCCGCTCGGGACCGGGAAACGTCGAGACCAAAATCGTTTCACCAACCCAAATTTCCATCACCTTTCCAGCGCCCGTAGCTGGACTCGACCGGCAATTCGATCAGGTGGCGATTCTCTCAGCCCACTCCGCGAAGAAAGAGATGGCGGTACTCGGTCCGTTTATGGTGGCGGATTACAAGCCCGGCGCCACGTTGCTGTTAAGACGCAATCCTAACTACTGGAAGACGGATGCTCAGGGACACAGACTGCCATACCTGGATTCCATCAAGCTCGATATCCAGCCGAATCGCGATGTAGAAGTGCTGCGCTTCAAGCGCGGGGAAATCGACCTGATCAATTCCCTCGACAGCGAGTACTTCGATAGGCTGGCCGCAACCTCTCCTCAGCTCGTGCACGATGCGGGTGCATCGCTCGACAGCGAGCAGATGTGGTTCAACGAGGTCAGCAAGTCTCCGCTGCCGGCGTACAAGAAGAACTGGTTCCGTTCGGCTAGCTTCCGGCGCGCAATTTCCCAGGCCATCAATCGCGCGGACCTGGCCCGGGTTGTTTTTCGCGGACACGCACAGCCCGCCATTGGCCCCGTTTCACCGGCGAACAAGTTCTGGTTCAACGCCAAGCTCAAAGCTGATGCCTATTCGCCCGATGCTGCTTTGAAAGCGTTGCAGGGCGACGGCTTCGGGCTGGAGAACGGCACACTCAAAGACAAAGAAGGAAATGCGGTGGTCTTCTCGATCATCACCAATGCCGGAAACAAGTACCGCGAACGCATGGCCACGATGATTCAAGAGGATCTGCAAAAGATCGGAATCCATGTAAATGTAGTGACCCTCGACTTCCCTTCTCTGATCGAGCGCATGACGCAGACCTTCGACTACGAGGCAATCTTGCTGGGCCTCACCAACGTAGGACTCGACCCCAACGAACAGATGAACGTTTGGCTGAGTTCGTCGGAAAATCACCAATGGAATCCGTCGGAGAAAGTTCCAGAGACCGCGTGGGAAGCCGAGATTGACCGCCTGATGCGCGCCCAGGCTTCGTCCGCCGATCCCAAGAAGCGAAAAGAGAGCTTCGACCGCGTGCAGGAGATTGCTGTTGAGCAGGCTCCCTTCCTCTACTTGGTAAATCGCAATGCGCTCTCGGCGGTTGCCGGGACTGTACAGGGTGCGGCACCCGTCATTCTAGTGCCACAGACTTACTGGAACGTCGACCAACTGTCCGTGAAGTGAGAATCGAAGATGTCTAACCACAGAGGATACTGCGGACATTGAGGATGAGCACCAACCTGCAATCCGACGCTCTCCTTTCCGCACAGCTTTCCGTTCGGTACGGCGAGAAGCCTCCTGTCTTGCGCGACCTGCAATTTGCAATCCGTCGCGGCGAAGTGCTGGGACTCGTCGGGCAAAGCGGTTCCGGAAAGAGCACGATCGCGATGGCAATTCTGGGTCTTCTCGATCGCAAGAGCACAAACGCGGAAGGTACAGTCGAATTTGACGGCGTCGATTTGTTAACCTTGCGGGAACGGGAACTGCGCGGACTGCGCGGAAGAAAGATCGCCCTCGTACTGCAGAGTCCGCTGTCGTCGCTCAATCCGGCGCTGAAGATTCGCACGCAATTGAAGGAAGCCTGGCGGGCCCACGCTTCGGGACCAGAGGTTGACTGCGACAATGCCATTCGGACGGCGCTGGAAGGCGTGAGTCTGCCCTCAAGTGACGACTTCCTGCGGAAATATCCTGCCCAGATGAGTGTCGGCCAAGCGCAACGCGTTCTGATCGCAATGGCCGTGATGCATCGCCCAGCCCTGTTGATTGCCGATGAAGCGACCAGCGCGCTCGACGTGATTACGCAGTCTGAAATTCTGGCCCTGTTTCGCGAATTGAACCGTAGTTCAGGAATGTCGATTCTTTATATCTCGCACGATCTCGCATCCGTGGCCGGAATCTGCGATCGCATTGCGATCCTGCACGAAGGCCAGATCGTCGAGACTGGAACGGCGGAGCAGGTCTTAACCAATCCTCGCCACCAATACACTCAGCGCCTGATGGCGGCGATGCCCAAGATGCCGCAGAGGCTCGCGGCGGGTAAAGCTGCGGCCCTTTAGACGTCGCTGCAATCGTTCGTCACCCTCAAGAACCTCTCTCACGCTCTCACTCCTGTAACCAATCCATTGGGCACTGAAGTCACGATGCGGTTGGGACAGAGTGTCCCACGCCCCTGCCAATGGGACAGAGTGACCCAGCGGGCCTTACAAAAATTCCGCGATCCCCAATGAAAACAACAAGTTACAGTCTACTGATTGGCCGCTCCCTTGCAACCCGATAGGTGGGTACAAAGCTTGATCTTTCCCCCATTGAGAAAGAAGGGTGAGATTTTATGCAGCATAAGAAGAAATCACCAAAATCAGTCAGGCGTGGCGAGCGGCACAGCGCCGCTTGGGGTAAGCGCCTGAGTCTGGTGGTTCTCCTGGCAACGGGGATGGCGTTCGGACAACGCTTGAAGAATCCTGACAGCGAAACCAGTGGCCGGTTTCAACGAATCGCGCCCGAGCTCTCGGGACTTCTGGCGAAGGCCCATCAGGGATCCGCAAACAGCCAAACCGTAAGGGTCATCGTTCAATATAAACAAGTGCCCTCGACCGCACATTACGCCACGATGCAAGGCCGCGGTGGCCGCCTCCATGCCCAGCTGCATATGATCAAGGGGGCCGCGTTCACCATTCCGGTGAGCGCCTTGGCTGCCCTGGAGGCCGATCCTGAGATCGCTTCGGTAACCATCGACCATCCGATGCAACTGATGGACGACTATGCGAACACGGCCGCTAACGTAAGCGCGGCGGTGAACGCCGGTTACAACGGCGCGGGCGTTGGCGTCGCGGTGATCGACAGCGGCATCAATGACAATCATCCCGACCTGCAGGACTCCACCCAGACGAGGTCACGCGTCGTTTACCACCAGGACTTCACCGGTACCTCGACCACCAACTCGAACGGTGGACGCTACGACCTTTACGGGCACGGCACGCATGTGGCCGGAATCATCGGCGGCAACGGATATCTCTCTGCAGGCCGGCTGGCAGGCGTGGCACCCGCTGTTAACCTCATCGACCTTCGCGCTCTCGATGCATACGGCTCAGGGAACGATAGTACTGTGATCGCCGCCATCCAGCGCGCCATTGCTCTCAAGAATACCTACAATATCCGCGTGATCAACCTGTCGCTGGGCCGGGGCATCCCGTCCAGCTACAGCCAGGATCCTTTGTGCCAAGCCGTGGAAGCGGCGTGGAACAGCGGGATTGTGGTGGTCGTCGCCGCGGGTAACTATGGACGCCTCAGCGTCTACGGAAGTAACGGCTTTGGCACCATCACTGCTCCCGGCAACGATCCTTATGTAATTACGGTCGGCGCCATGAAGAGCATGGGAACCTATCCCCGCGTCGACGACCAAAAGGCCAGCTACAGTTCGAAGGGCCCCACCACCTACGATCACGTGGTCAAGCCCGATATTATGGCGGATGGCAACGGAGTGATTTCGTTGTCGGCTCCCGGGACGACCCTGGAAACCGCGTATCCGAGTGATCTGGTTGCCGGCACCGACGGAAATAACGACTACTTCCGTCTGAGCGGCACCAGCATGGCAACGCCTGTCGTCAGCGGAGCTGCGGCCCTGCTGTTGCAGCAGAACAGCTCGTTGTCCCCGGATCAAGTTAAGGCGAGACTCATGAAATCCGCGTACAAGGCGCTTCCCACCAGCAGCGTCGCATGGGTACCGCACCTGTTCCAAAACTTTACTGAGTTCTCCGATTTGTTCTCCGTCGGTTCCGGATACCTAGACGTACAGGCAGCCCTCGCCAATACCGACCTTGCACCTGCCACATCCGGTTCGGCACTGTCACCCTCAGTGGCCTACAACCCGTCGAATCGAACGGTAACGCTTGTGTACGGTAACTCCACGGTTCAGTCGGGCTCCGTGGTTTGGGGCACCTCGGTCGTGTGGGGCACCTCAGTCGTTTGGGGCACGTCAGTGGTCTGGGGCACCTCGGTGGTCTGGGGCAGTTCCCTGCCTTGGAGCGATAACACATCGAGTGCCTTCAGCGTAGTCTGGGGAACCAGCACCGGTACAGGAACTTCTGCCACGAGTGTGGTCTGGGGAACCTCGCTGCTGGGTAACAACAGCGCCTTCTCCGACGCCGGAGACGACGAGCAATAGTTAGCCGTGTGAATTCAAAGAAAGGAGAAGAGATCATGAACAACACACGGCGAGTCAGGACCTTCATCGGCGCAATGATGCTGGCCGCAGCCATCACCGCAGGCTACGCAACCTTCATCAGCCATACGCTGCACACCTACTTTGCCCTGGCTGTGCTCGGGCTGGCGGCGGTTACATCGCGAATGAAAGTCAAACTGCCCGGAATCAACGGCAACATGTCGGTCAACTTGCCATTCCTGCTCACGGCGGTCGTCAGTCTCAGCGCAGCTGAAGCAGTAGTGATCGCTTGCGTTTCAACCATGGTGCAATGCTGGCCTCGGAAGGACGCGAAATTCAATCCGCAACAGATGACCTTCAACCTCAGCATGATGGCTTTCGCTAGCTGCACAGCGAGCCTCATATTCCACGCCAGCTGGCACGGGATGCAAACTGGTTTCAGCACCTTGGGACTGACACTGGCAACAGCCACCCTGTTCCTGGGACAAACCGCTCCAGTCGCCGCAATCGTGGCCGTCAGCGAAGGCAAGGCGGCGCGAGAGATCTGGTTAACCTTGGCGCACCTGTCGTTCCCGTATTACGTGGTTAGCGCGGGAATCACCACGATGGTCCAGTCGGTCAGTTCGCACATGGGCTGGGGACTGGCGCTCGCGGTATTCCCAGTCATGTATGTGATCCATCGATCATACCGCTTGTATTTTGGACGGATGGTGGAAGCTCTGCACCCGCAAGTGATGTCCCGAGCAGCGAGTGCGGGAGCGTAAGTAGTCCAACGAGGCAATCAACGCGAGGTGGCAGTGCGGCTCGACCGCGCTTGCCACCTTTTTGTTTGCGGCAGCAGACTACGGAATCTTGATTTTGCGATCGTCCTTGCCTGACTCTCGCGGTTCCCGCGTCTTCATCTGGTCGCGATATTGTTCGCCGGTTCCGACGAAGAACTCTTCGTACTGTCGTTTGCCGGAAGAACCTGGCTTTTCTCCGTTGATCTTGCCCCAAATGAGCCTTCTAGTGCCGGAATCTGGGATAGCTTGGAGTCCGCCAGAGGAGTAGAACGCGTACGTGTCTCTCGCCCAGCCGAATTGTTCGGGTGACGATGTTTTCAGCAATCCCGTAGACGGAATCTTGAGAACGATTTGACCGCCCTCCAATGGCAGAACCGGTTCGCCCGGGACTTCGAACTCGACCCGTACCCAACCGCTATAGCCTTCCGGAATCAAGAACTTCAAGGATCGACGCGCCGTATCCCCTACACTCATGTGGAACCAAACCACACAGCCAATCACGAATAGGAGCGTGGTGATCACCGCTAAGAGTCGGCCCGACCGCCTGGTACCGTCCGGAAAAAGCCAGGCGTAGGCCTCGCCTTCCGTCTTCTGCCGGAAGACGACTAGCGCGGCATACACAGTCGCCAGAACGAGAACAATGACAGCGAGGTAGGGCAGGATCATTCGAGTCAGAGCCCATCACATGAAGGCAGCCACAAGCTATTTGACATCCCGACGTGCAGCGGTACCGTTCGTTGCAATACCGTAACCGGCTTCCCACGTGTTCGCACCCGCCTCGCAATCGCAGGACCATAGAAACACCAGATCGCGAGCGCGGCCAGCAGCGCCACTCGGGATGCAGCATAGGGTTTGAAGAGGCTCAGATAAGCCGCCATTACAAGGCAGAATGATCCCAACAAAGAGATGAGCTCTAATGGGCTAGTCGGCGCGCCATAGGCCGCGAACATTAATGTGTAAACGTGATAGCCGGTGACCAGTCCGGTCACGAAATACAAAAGGAAAGGCAACATGGCAAGCACCGTGAAGCACGTTGTTATTCTGACGACCTTTGCATGGGCAGAACATAAACGTAATACACCAGAATAAAAATAAGTGCGATGAAAGCTCCAATGGAAAGGGTCAAGAACACTCCGCTCCGCGTCGTGAATGTGGATTGTTGGTTCTTCTTACTTCTTCTCATGCACTACTTTGCGTCACTGAGAGTCATGCGCTGGCTACGCGAACGAAAATCAGAACGCTCCTATATTCCCGTGGTTTGGTATTGCAGAATCGCTAGAGCCAGCCGGTAGTCATACCCAGCTCCCACATTGCTGATCTGTGCCTGCGTTTGCTGCAACTGCGCCTGGCTGAGTTCTACGATCGAACCCAGGCCTAGCTTGTAGCGCGACTCCGCCAGATTCAGCGCAAGGTTGGCTTGATCGAGTAGTTGTTGAGTCACCGCGAGACGGTCGTAAGCGGTCTTGGCGTTGAGCCAACTGTTGCGCACGTCCCGCGCAATGCGAGTGCGAACGTCACGAAGCCTCTCCCGCATCGCTTCGGCTCGCAACGATGCTTCCCGAGATCTCGCGGTAAACAGGAAGCCATTGAATACCGGAATGTCGACGTTTACACCGACCGCGCCATACCAGTTGGAGATCACGGGGTCCCGCACAGGAGTGACCCCGACTACGCCGAGCGCACGGATGTCGGGAAGGAGAAGGTCGCGTTCCGCTTTCTGGAACCTCTGCGCCGACTCCGACTGGAACTCCAGCGCCAGGATTTCCGGTCTCATCGTGAACGCGCTCGTGATCAAATCATCCACGTTGTCGGGTGGTTGAGTGATCGGAGTGGAGTCCTCCACCAACTGAAGAGTTTGCAGATTCTGAAAACCAAGCACTGCGGACAGCGTAGACTCGGCGGCATTGACATTGTTCTGCGCATCAAGCAATAAAAGCTTGGCCTGAGCCAAGCTGACATTGGCAAAACTGAAATCCAGCTGTGACTTCAGCTTGCTCTTAAAAAGAGCGCCTACCTGATCGGAAACCGTTTGACGATCCTGCACGGTATGTTGAGCCACCGTCAGTACGTCCTGCGCTTGCAGCGTGTTATAAAACGCCTGATCTACCGCGAGCAGGATTTGTTCCTTCGTCGCCAAGGCGTTCTGATTCTCCGCTTTGGCGGCAAGGTTCGCGCTGGCCACCAGGTTCGACGTACGCCCAAAGTCGGTGATGAGTTGGCTGACCGACGCACCCGTTGCGGCACGTTCGTACAGGATGGGATTGTTCAGCGCGCCTGCCGTGAGCCTTGTCCCAGGATTTGCGTCCACCGCCGTGAGATCAATCCGCGCGGTCGGCCACAGGCTCGATCTCACTTCCCGCGTGACTTGTTGCGATGCCAGTGCTGTTAGCCGCGCCACCGAGATCTGGGGATTATTCTTCAGCGCTAGACCCTGCGCGTCCTTAACCGACAGAGACTTGGGAGTACCGGGCGCAGCCTGCGCGGGAGCCTGCGGAGTCGCGCTCGAACTCGCCGGTTGTGAAGCCGCTTGAGGCAGAGGCGCAACAGGGAACCTGGCGGAGACAGCCGCACTCAAGCTGTCTTGGGCCAAGCTGCACCCAGAAAGCGCCAAAATCAGAATAATCTGCAGCCAATTCCTCATCTCGCTATGGTTCTCCGTATCCGTTTGCGTTAGTCCTCAGGCGATGCTCTTCGACGTTTGCTCCTGTGATTTCTTGCCGTAAACCAAAAGGTAAGCCGCCGGAACGATGAAGATGGTCAAAACCACTGAGGAGGTCAATCCACCGATGATCGCCCGTGCCAGGGGCGCGTACTGTTCACTTCCGGTTCCGAGCTTGAGTGCCATGGGAACCATTCCGATGATGGTCGCCAGCGACGTCATCAAAATCGGCCGTAACCGCACTCGACATGAGGTGACGATGGCATCCTTCACCGAGCTTCCCTGGTCTTCGAGACGATGGGCGAACTCCACGATCAAGATGCTGTTCGACGCGGAGATGCCCACCAGCATCAAGACGCCCATCAGCGACATTACGTTCAGCGTCGTCCCCGTGAGCGGCAGGATTATCAGCACGCCAATGAAGCCCATTGGCACTGCCAGCATGATGAGCAGCGGATCCTTGAACGACTTAAACTGCGCAACCAAGATCAGATAAAGGAGAATCACCGACATCGAGAGCCCGATCGCGAAGCTGCGGAAGGAAGAGTTCATCCCCTTCACCATGCCGCGAAGATCGACGCGCACATTCTCTGGCAGTTTCGTCTGGTTCACTGTCCGCTGCACTTCGTCAGACAGTTTGCCTAGGCTCTCGCCAACCGGAGTTACATACACATCGGTGACGCGCTGAATCTGGTAGTGATCGACTTCGGTCGGAGTGCGGATGTCTTCCAGCTTCACCACCGCATCCAGCGTGGTGGGTTGCTTCAGATTGGGGGCGCGGATCGGGATGTTCGTCAAATCCGCAAAGCTGTGGATGGCCGCCCGGCCATTCTCGAAATATTGCACTGTGAGAAAGTAGTCGTTGCCGCTCTTGCGATCGACCCAGTAATTCGGCGCGATCATCGAGTTGGAATTGAGGGCGGTGATCACGTTGTCGACGACTTCTTTCTGCGTCAACCCCAGTTCTCCGGCATGCACGCGATCCACGTTCAACCGCAGTCCCGGATAGTTCATGTCCTGAGGAATATAGACTTCACCCACTCCCGGCAACTGCCGTATGCGACTCGCCAGATCCTGCGCCACGCCATACGATTGCTTCAGGCTCCGACTGCTCAGCTGCACATCAATCGGAGCTGGCATGCCGGAATTAAGAATGGCATCGACCATCGAACCGCTGGAAAAGAAAGTACGAATATCCGGATATTCGCTCGACATCTCCTTTCGCACCCGGTGCATGTACTCAGCGCTGCTCAAGTGATGATCATCTTGCAGCGCCACCTGGATCGTCGCCGTATAGGGCCCGGCGTTCGTCGTGTAAAGCGAAGAGAAGTCAGGAACCACGCCGATGTTCGACACCACCATCTTCAAATCTTTGGAGCCAATGACATTGCGGATCAGGTCTTCGACTTTCGCGACGTATTGTTCCGTCACTTCCAGGCGGGTACCCGTAGGGACCTTCATATTGATCGTGAACTGCCCCGCATCGGTACTGGGGAAGAATGCCAACCCGAGGAACGGATAGATCACGAGACTCAAAAGAAACACACCGCTCAACACCGCTACCGTTACACCGGGTCGAACCAACGCTCGATTGACCCATACCTCATAGCCATCGAGCATGCGATTGAAGTATCGGTTGAATCCAGCCGTGAATCGTTCCCACCAGGATTTCCCCTCCGCCGCCGTAGGCTCAATCTCGTATTCTTTTCCCTCGCCGCCATCAGCATGCGGAACAGCCTGCAAGAATCGCGAACAGAACAGCGGAATCACGGTCATCGCGACGACGTACGACGCGAACAACGAGATGACAACCGCGAGCGCCAGCGCCGAAAACAGGAACTTGCTGACGCCAAAAAGAAAAGTGACCGGAAAGAAGACAACCACCGTCGTTAGGGTTGCAGCCAGCACGGCGAGGCTCACCTCCGAGCCTCCTGCCTCCGCAGCCGCCATGGGTGCGGCGCCGTGCTCCAGGTGCCGGTAAATGTTCTCCAGCGAGATCACTGAGTTATCGATGATGCGCGAGAAGGCCAGCGCCAGCCCACCAAGAATCATCGTGTTGATGGTGCTACCGCCCAGGTACAAAACGACGAAGGTCGCGAGCGCCGAGAGTGGGATCGAGAGAAACACCGCCGAGGTTGCGCGGAAACTGCCTAGAAAGATGAGAATCATCAAGCTCGTCAGCGCCAGTCCGATGACGCCTTCATGCAGCAGAGTCTTGATCGCTTCTTTCACGAATGCCGACTGATCGAACACCACTGCGGACTTCAACTGTTTTGGGATGTCATACAGGTGTTCAATGGCATCTCGAATGCCTTGCACCACGGCGATCGTATTGGTATCTCCGCCCTGCTTCATGATGGGGAGATAGACCGACCGCTGCCCATCAACACGCACTACGTTGTACTGAATCTGGTTCGCGTCCTCGGCCTTACCGATATCGTCAACTGTGACCCACGAGTTCCCTACGGTCTTGACTGGAACTTTCGACAGTTGATCCATGTCATCGACCAAGCTGTTGGAATACACGTAGTAGTCGAAGGGCCCCATCTTGACGTCGCCCGCGGGTAGAATCAGGTTCGAGTTATTCACCGCAGTAACAACATCCATCGGGCTTAACTGCCGCGACGCCAGCTTGTAAGGATCGACATACACCATGATCTGGCGATACTTTCCTCCGAACGGCGGCGGAATCTCCGCGCCCTGCACCACGGCGATCTGGTTGCGAATGGTGAATTGGCCAATGTCATGGAGCTGCGTCTGGTTCAGGCCCTCGCCTTTTAGCGTGACTAGGCAGACAGGGAGACTGGAAGCATCGAACTTGAGCACAACTGGCGGAAGAGTGCCCGGCGGCAAACGCTTCAAGTCCGCCATGGCCAGGTTCGATAGCTCGGTCACGTCCGCATCGGCATTCGTTCCAGGCTGGAAGTACACCTTGATAATGCTCACTCCCAGCAGCGAGCGCGATTCCATGTGGTCGATGCCGCTAGCCAAAGTGAAGAATCGCTCGAGCGGATCGGTGATGTCTGTCTCGATGTCCTCCGGCGGCATTCCTGAATAGAACGTCGCCACCACAACCTCAGGCAGATTGATCGTCGGAAATAAATCGATCGGCATCCGCGCCAGGCTGGTTACACCGATAACTGTGAGCAGCAGACAGACCACGACGACGAAGTACGGATTACGAATGGAAAAACGAGTCATTTCATCTCACTCTTGTGTGCGCAAATGCTATTGCTGGCTGCCTTCTTGGTATTGCATGATCTGCACGACCTGCGGACGAACA
Source organism: uncultured Acidobacteriaceae bacterium (assembly GCA_963722365.1). Classification (GTDB taxonomy): domain Bacteria; phylum Acidobacteriota; class Terriglobia; order Terriglobales; family Acidobacteriaceae; genus Sulfotelmatobacter. The sequence continues at coordinate 540,919 of CAVRLM010000004.1, read as the reverse complement.
ATGTCACCGGGCTTCACGCCGCTGCGGTCGCTTACCACCACTGCCTCGCCCTCTTTTAGCCCCGCGACGACTTCCGCGTCGTTCGCCGTCTGCATCCCCAATGTGATCGGACGGTCTTCGATTTCATTGTTCTTGCCCACCACGAATACCGTCGTCTTGCTTCCCTCATGATTCACAGATTGCAACGGAATGGCCGGGATATCATCGCGATGCTCGAGTGACACATCAGCGTCAGCATAGAGGCCGGGCATGAGCACTCGATCGCGATTCTTGACGTCGACTTCGGTGTGCATGGTGCGCGTGGATTCCTTCACGTCGACCGAGAAGCGCGCAACCTTCCCCGGAAACGTCTTGTTCAACGACGGAACTCGGACATCCACAGGATCACCAACGTGGATGTAGCGAACATACGATTCAGGAACGGGTATCACGAGGCGAAACAGATCATCCTCCGAGAGCTTCACTATCGGCGCCGCCTGCGAGTTGGTGCCGGCTTGCACCAGGGTTCCGAGATTCGCGTAACGCTCAGTGACAACGCCGGGAAAGGGCGCCGTAATCTTCGAGTAATCAAACAGACTTTGATCCCGAACCATCTTCGCCCTGGTAACGGAAAGCTTGCTCTGAGCGGCTTCCAGAGCCGCTTGTCCGGCATCCACTTGAGAGGATGCAGCCAGATCTTTCCCTTGAGCGTCATCCACTTCCTGTTGCGCCACGATGCCGGGCTGACTTTCAAAAACGCTATTCAATCGGGTGTACTGCAGATGCAGTGCTTTGTATTGCGCCTGATATCTCGCCAACTCGTGCTGTGCGCGGGTTACCTCGTTCAGCGCATTCTTGATTTCCGCCCGATCTTCCTGCAGCTGGGCCTCCAACTCCGGAATCTCGAGAATGGCCATCACCTCGCCCGCCTTCACGCGCGTTCCGTAGTCGACCATCAACTTCTTCACGTAGCCAGATTCCTTGGCGTAAACGTCAATCTCCTGGAACGGCACCAGTTCCGACGAAAGCGTGATCTGCCGACCAAGCGACTTCTTCACTACCTTGGTGACGCCGACCGTAATCGCTGGACCGCTGGCCTGCACCTGATTGCTCTTGCCCCCAGAACAGGAAGTCAGTGTGACAACGATCGCGAGCCCTGGAGCCGCGAGCGCAATTGGAATCGATCTCCGCCAGCTGCTGGCGCGCGTCCTGCTAAGCCGAGTGCGGTTCTGAATCATGGTGTCTTGGACCAGCCTTCCCTGCGATTTCGTCTGCGCCGTCTCCGGCTTAACTCTTCGTCTTCATCATCTCGCCCAGCTTGGCCACAGAAAACGCGCTGGACCGGCAGAAATTGATCACCTTCTGCTCCGCCAGATGCAACTCGGCCGCAACTGCCGGAACCGCAGCCGCTATCTCTCTGGGCACAGTGAGCACACCGTGACGGTCTCCGTGCAACAGATCTGATGGACGAGCCTCCATCCCACCGATGTTGACGGAAGCACCAACGTCGAAGATGTGGGCGTATGCATGCGAGACCGCGACATTGCCGGCAAATAACTGAATTCCCATTGCACGTACGCCCGGCAGTTCACGCACCGCGCCGTTCGTCAAATAGCCGATACAGCCCAGCGCTTTCAAAATGGCGGCGTGCATGTCTCCCACAAAGGCACCCCGGCCAGTCGGATTGTCTTGGTCTTCCAGTACCAGGATGCGGGGCGGTGGAACTTCAAGAATGGCGTTCCATAATTCACCCCGGTCGTGGAAAGTCCCGCCTACGATTGGCGGCGCGCCGCTCCGCAGCCTCGCGGTTACGGCGTACCCCACCATGGGAGGCGCATCTTCGAACATGCAGCGAATGCGCGAATCCGTAAAACCGGTGTTGTGCAGTCGCACATTGAAGGTTTCGACAGCGTTGGCGATCATGCACGTGTCAAACCGGCGAAGCCCGTCAAGATCCTCGTCAGATAACAAGGACGCAGCGGCCATCACGTTTTCCTTTCGTGAATCGTTCTCATCCTGCATGCGCCGTTATTACAACAGCGGCGATCCAGACATTTTGAGTTTGCGTGCTCAGACGCACGCGCAACCAGCACTCTCCGGCGAACGGATTCAAATCCTCCCTCACGCAACGAGGAAGATCCGACGTCGTTATGAAATGGCTGAGGGGAAAACTAGCAGGAGGGAGGAGGCCGGTTATACAGACTGTTTTCTAGAATGATCCCGGGAATTGGAGGCCCGGCTGGAGCAATACGCGGATAAGATGTAGGCGCCTGCAGAGCCGAAAAGCGAACTACCGATGGCATCCAGTTGGCTGTGCTGCTGTTGAGTCGTTGCCGGCCCGGCTCGTGTGACGAGCTTTTGTGTAACGTGCTGACGGAAGGCGAAAGGTTGTCCGGAGAACAATAACGAGTCGCGACGCTCACGGCGAGGGAAAACACGGCCAGCAACACCACCGCCGCACCGAAACTCCTGCGCCGTCGATCTCCGAGATTGGTCAGTCGTGTCACTTGCAGATTCTACAGAACCCGTTCTCTCCTTCTAACATATAAAACTGACCCTACGCAAACAAGTGCCCCGGTGTAACCAACGTAACCCGCATACAACTCACACTCAGGTTGGATAGGAGCCTCGTCCGCTTGGTTGCACAAATCTTCAAGGAAATCAGCGCCAGTTCGATTCGTCGAAAGACAGAGGAGACCTACGTTCGGATCTTGCGGATTCGAACCAATCTACTGCACCTTCTGCACCAGGCTGCTATCGATTAGCGTTGGCACCGAATCCGAGGTTAACAAATTCAACATGTGCTGCCGCCAGGTCGCTGCCCCGCGTCGCCATGATCTTTAATCTGCTGTCGCGTATGCGATCGTTGTGAGCAGAGCGTTGGCGTTTTGCCAGGAGTCCAGGCGAGTATGCTGCACAACGATCGGAACATCAGCCTCGATCACACTTGCATAATCAGGTCCTCGGGGAATCGATTCCGGATCAATCCTCCCACGCATCGCAATGCCGCGTGCGCGAAGCTGCCGTGATCGTCGGGAAACTTGAAATACGTGGGAGGACCCTAAGGATGGTAGTCAGCGCCCAGGCGCAAACTTTCGTCGATATGATAGGTCCGTTGGCACTGTGTGCGTGGACACCTCGATTTTGTCGATCGCGATGCGCGATAACCTGGCCAGTGGTCTCCTTCAATCGACATGCGAATTACTGTGCAGTGAACACGGTATTGATTTATCGCAACGCACGTTCGAGCCTACTGATGTAGAGATGACTCTTCGGGCAAGAGGGTGGCTGGGAAGCCACAAATTTCCGTAACATTTTTCACCGACTGCTCGACGCTGATTCTGCCGAAAGAAACCGCCGCTCCCGGTGTACCGCCTCGATTTAAGTTGCATCAGAACGATGACAACCGATTTTGATTTCGCGCGGAGGATTTCTTATGACAGCGGCCGATGTGTTAGTGGAAACGCTATTGGACTGGGGTGTGGAAGTCATTTTCGGGCTTCCGGGCGACGGAATCAACGGCATCATGGAATCCCTGCGTACGCACCAAGACAAGATTCGATTCATTCAGGTCCGCCACGAAGAGGCCGCTGCCTTTATGGCTTGCGGCTATGCGAAGTTCACCGGCAGGCTGGGTGTCTGTCTCGCCACTTCGGGGCCCGGCGGGATTCATCTTTTGAATGGTCTCTACGACGCGAAACTGGACAACCAGCCGGTATTGGCGATCACGGGCCTTCAGTTCCACGATCTCATCGGCACATTCACCCAACAGGATGTGGCGCTCGACAAGCTCTTCATGGATGTTGCAGTCTTTAACGAACGCATCATGGGTCCCACCCATGTAGAGAATTTGGCTGACCTGGCGTGTCGAACAGCTCTTGCATACCACGGGGTAGCGCACCTTACTTTCCCAGTTGACCTGCAGGAGAAAGAAGTCAAAAAGAAACAGGCTTCGAGCCGCAATATCGCTCATCACACATCCGATATTTATGCGCGTGGTGCTCGGCTTCCAGACCATGCGGACCTGCACCGCGCGGCCGAAATTCTCAATGAAGGAAAGAAGGTTGCCATACTCGCCGGTCGCGGCGCTTTGGACGCAACCGATGAACTGGAAAAGACGGCAGAACTACTCGGCGCGCCGATCGTGAAACCTCTGCTGGGAAAAGCAGCCGTTCCGGACGACAGTCCTTACACCACGGGCGGAATCGGTCTTCTTGGAACCAAGCCATCCCAAGAAGCGTTAGAGGATTGCGACACGCTGCTGATGGTTGGTACGTCCTTTCCGTATATCGAGTTCATGCCGAAACCGGGTCAGGCAAGAGGGGTGCAGATTGAGCTCGATCCAAAACGGATTGGCCTTCGTTATCCAGTCGAAGTCGGGCTGGTGGGCGACAGCAGAAACACCTTGCGCGAACTGATTCCACTTCTGCGACGCAAAGAGGACCGAAAGTTCCTGCAAGCTGCTCAAGCCGGAATGAAAGACTGGTGGGAACTGATGGAGAAGCGCGCAACCCGACCTGAAAAGCCGATGAAACCGCAGGTCGTGGCATGGGAACTCGGCAAACGGTTGCGGAACGACGCGATCGTGAGTTGCGATAGCGGCACGATCGCAACCTGGTGGGCACGGCACATTTTGGCGCGTCGTGGTCAGATGCACACGCTGTCAGGAAATCTGGCGACAATGGCGCCAGGCTTGCCCTACACCATCGCTGCACAAGTCGCCTTTCCGAGCCGCCAGTGCGTTGCTTTTGTCGGCGATGGAGGCTTCTCCATGCTGATGGCAGACTTCGTGACCGCCGTGAAGTACAAGCTTCCGATCAAAGTCGTCATCATCAAGAACAACACTCTCGGACAAATCAAGTGGGAGCAAATGGTCTTCCTGGGAAATCCAGAGTACGGTGTGGATCTCCAACCGATCGATTTCGCGGCTTTCGCCCATGCCTGTGGCGGGATCGGTTTCAGCGTGGAAGATCCTGCCGATTGCGGACGGGCAATCGACGAATTTCTCGCCGCTCCCGGACCCGCCATTCTGCAGGCTTCGGTCGATCCCTTCGAGCCGCCCATGCCCGCAAAGGTTAAGGCAGAACAGGCTTTGCACTTCGCGGAATCGCTGGCGAGGGGAGAACCGAACCGAAAGAAAATCGCGCTGACCACGATCTCCGATCGGGTGCGGGAGCTCATCTAGTCGAAGGCTCTCTAGAACGGATGGTGTGGACTTGAAAAGCGAAGTCGTTGTGATAACGGTAGCGTCGGCCGGATTGGGTCGAGCTACGGCGCGAGAGTTCGGGAGACATAGTAGCTGGGCCCCACGCACACGGGGATGGCGATTACCGGGTCAGATGAAAAGCAGACTGGAGTCAGGCGTGTGCGGCGGTCGAAGGGTTTGGGGAAGCGGGCGTGGTGAGTCGCTGCTTGTGCATGGCTTCACGGAATTGTTCTGCTGTGAGCGATTCACCATAGAACAATTGTAGTAAGGGATCATCACAATCTTGGGACGGCTTTTTCGCGCTCGATTCCGACTCGAGTCCATCTGGTTGAACGAGCAATTCGGGTAACAGAGAGCGATTGTCGGTGAGTACTCCCAGGAACTTCTCGACTGCCGCGCGATGTTCGGGTGTTGCCTGGGTGAACTCAACGCCCATGCCCTTCTCCGGGTGCATGATGCGCACCACTCCTTGGGCGCGCACTTCCACATCGCCCGCGCGCATCGACAGTGTTACACGACTCGAAGCCGGGAAGGGCGACGATATCTCCAAATAACATCCGCCTAGACTGAGATCCGTAAGCTGACAACGGATCGGTGGATCATCTTGCTCGACGTCGGGGGAATTCTGTTTGAGCCAGTCTTGCAGTTGGCGCGTAGCTTCTGGCGTGATCTGTTGGAAGCGCAGACCGGCTTGCGCGCGTGCGCCTTCCCAGGCAAATTCAGCAGGAAGTTCAAGACAGGTTTCTGCTCCGGGCAGGGTGAAGGCGATCTGCCAGCGGCCGGTGGGACGCCGGCGGTTCGGCAGGGCAACTGCCATGCCTCCTTCACTCAAGTCGATGGTCGTCACCTTCATGTTGGCGCCTACTTCGGGACTGCGCATGACCACTGGAATCTGTACCGCAACTCGCGCGTTGCGGCGCCGCTCGCTCTTCATTAAGGCTCGCGCGGCCCGGAAGCTCGACTTGGCGCGCTCGCTCGACACTGGCTTGTACAGGACGAAGTGTGCTCCGATTTCGAACACCGCCTTCAGCCCGATGATGGGCTCGACGATCGCGACCGCGACCGCTTGTTTGTTGCAAGGAGCGCTGCGGGCACTGCGTAGAACATCGGAAGCGCCATCGTCGGTGACGTCGACAATGATCGCCTCGAACCGTTGGCGGGTCAGTTTGCGCAAAGCACTATCGGAACTGGCGCACAGCTCGACATCGATTTCCAAATCGCCCAGCACTCGCCGCAAGACTCGGACGATCTTTTCGTCCGAACAGAGCACCAACGATTTCAAACTCATAGCCTGCCTATTTCTGACCTAAAACTCTGGATTCCGATGGGCGATGGAACTGGTGCGGACGCCTTGCCGAAGACACAGCGCCGCGCTGCCGGAACTCCCTCTCTGCACTCTATGTCTATCGACGGGTGGGATCAACGGCTGTCCTTCTGCGGAGGGTTACGGCCGTAATCACAAATTGCGGTAAGGGTGGGAGAACCACGCTCCGATGCGCAAGACGAGGACGGGCTGTCGTTCTCTCCTTGTTCGTGGTTCTTGTTCGTCGGGTGACGGTTGGAGACCCCTCGCCGGGCTTCGGATTTCGACATAAAGTGCTTATTTTAAGCTACTTAGGCAACGCCTCCGCATCCTCTACAGTCAGATTTCCGTTGACTTTCCGACGAAAGTGACTGTAAGATGTTGCATCTCCGATTAGCTTTTAGGTGCGGATCAGTCTAAGGTCCAAGCTCCGTCTACAGGGGCTTGTGCTCTAGATTGCATCCTAAGGACGACCCGGAGAATCATATAGTTATACGGTTTTACAAGCGAGTTTGCAGTTTCATCTCCTTAAGTGGAAAGGCATTTTTCATGGCCAAGCGACGCGGAAATCCGAACTGGGGCAAGCCCGAACCGATCGGGCCGATTACCCCGACTATCACCGAATTTGAACAAGTGGTGCGCGAGTACAAGCTCTCCCCCGACCAATATCTGCGCTCGACCCGTCTGCGTGAATGGGCTCGGCGCAACAAGAACTCGAAGTACATTCCTGAGCCTCTCTTGGAAGCTTGGGGTTTTGAGATCGAGTCCACGCTGTAACCACAGCCGGGACAGTGTTTTCAGGGTCGCTCCTTCAACGAAGGAGCGACCCTTTTGTTCTGCAATCCGCCCGAGGAGTTGGAGCGAGCTGGAGTGATCGACGGAGCAACCGTTGAGACCCACCTTTTGAAGATCGATGCTTGATGTCCTTCACATTCCGCCGGCTGAGCTGTTCTCTTTGTTGGCCGCGATTGGCTTCGCGGCGGGGCTGAACCTGTACGCGACCGTTGCTGTTCTTGGGCTGCTGGCGCGATTCGGCCATCTCCCATTGCCTCCCGGGCTGTTGCTGCTGGCAGGATGGCCGGTAATTGCTGCGAGCACGGCGCTGTTTGTCATCGAGTTCTTTGCGGACAAGATTCCGGCATTCGATTTGGTCTGGAATGCGCTGCACACGTTCATCCGCGTGCCGGTAGCAGGACTGCTCGCTTACCAGGCGACACGACAGCTTTCTCCCGAACATCAATTGTTGGCGACGCTGGTGGGGGCGGCGGTTGCATTGGCGGCACATGGCGGCAAGATGGCGGCAAGGGCCGCGGTGACACCGTCGCCCGAACCCCTGTCGAACATTACTCTGAGTTTGGGAGAAGATGCGGTCGCTATCGGATTGACGTGGCTGGCGACGAGACATCCTTATGTGGCGGGCGTGCTGGCAACGATCTTTGTAGTGATCATCGTGCTGCTGGTGCGATTGGTGATTCGTGCCCTGAGGGCTTTGTTTGTGGGCGCCGAACGCGAACTGGCGCGCTAGTACCAGGGCTGCAACTCTTGCTTGCAGATCTCGCCAATTTTTTTCTGCCGCAAATCGCAAAATATTCATTCCATTAGGGTTGCTCGCTTGAGATCGATTGTGATCCAGCCAAAATCTTGGAAACAAACGACTTACGAGTAAAATATTCATAAATAAGGAGTTAGCTAGCAATTCGGACTGTTTGCAGTGTGCTGGTTCCACCCGATTCTTCTCTGACAAGCTGCCTAAAATCCATGTTTTCTTTACTTTGCAGAGACTTGACATACTCTTCTGGCGCCAAAGTGTTGATGGTAAATGACTTACAGCCAAAATATTCAAAAAACAAAGACTTATGTAGCTGCATTTTATGGAACAAACTACTGACGAGGCTTTCAATCGCTGCTTTCTTTTCTACTGGATTCACTAAACTATGTGTTTCCGATGCTTGCAAGGATGGTACAAATTCTGCTGCCGCCAAAATCTTGAAAGCAAACAGCTTACAGGTAAAATCTTCTGGAATAAGGACTTAGAGAAGTCCGTGAGGAATCTCACGTTTTCGGGCTTGAAGCCAAGATCTTTGGGGGATTTTGTGGACACGAGGCAAGTATGCGCCTTCTATATCCTTAGTAAAGGTTGTGCGTCACAATTTGGCACTTAATCGCTGTGGAAAACGCGAAATCGAGCGTTTTATTCACGCGGGAGCGTTAACGCCGGTGGCGGGCCTTCGGGGTGATCGCGCAGATACTGCTCGAAGGGCTCGTTGCGCAGTTGGAAGCGGAATCCTCTGCGGGTATTTGTATCAACCGTGGTTTGCAGGTCCAGCGCCTCAAAAGGCATGACGTGTTCCGTTGCTTTCGTGCCATCCTCGTCGGCCATCATGAAATGAAGCTGATCGTCGACCAGCCAGTAGTCGGTGACGTTGAGAATGGTGCCATCTTTCAAGAATAGCTGCGGCATGTCGGCTCGCTCGTCACCATAGGCGAAGACGGGAGTCGCATACACCTGCGGAACATAGTTTGTGGGGCCGGGTGAGGAGACGGTGGTGTAGTCAATCGTCCCGAGCCAGAGGAAGTCACAGTTCGCCCACCAACAGGAGTGCAATCCCCAGAACGGTCCTCCGAAAACAAATACTGGTTGGTAGATGACCAGCACCGGCGGAAATGGACGAATGGGGCGCCGAATCGGTCGAAAGCCGGGCGCACCGAATGTGGCCGCAGACCCAACGCCCCAAGTTCGCGGAGCTGAGACCGATGAGGGCATCATTGGCATGTGAAGCATTGGCGCGTGAACCATTGGGGCTGGTGAGAGGGGCGCGCGAAGAATCGGCGGGGCGGCTGGATGAACGACTCCCCCAGTCGGGCGGCCGATAGGGTGCTGTGCGAAAGCCAGGGGAGTGGCAACAACAGCGAAGATGAGGAATTGTTTGAGGATCGAGCGGCGATGCAATGGCGCCACGGTCTCACCCTCCTAACAGCTGCGCAGATCGCGCCGACTGGCTACCTACCAGTGTAGTCCTTAATCCGCATCAGTTTCTTTTTTGGCGGAACACCAATCCAGCCATGCGGTGCACTGTCTGCCACTACGAGAAGTGACAGTTTTCTGGATTCCAATCACGAGAGATCATGCCTGACAAGTCTGGGCCGAGTCTGGTCATCAACAAACAAGAGCTGGACTGTTTAGAGATTGCGCTGTTGGGGCAGCGTGGGAGCACGTGTTCAGCCCTGCTGACTCAATCACGGAAAAAGAAACACCAGCGAGAAGCAGAGCAACCCAATGTTGGAACACAGGCTCACCGTAGCGTCGATGTTGCTGATTGCATTCCTGAACTTAGGCGGCGCTCAAGCCGCGGGCGAAATGCCAGCCGAGTTGGAGATCAACCTCGATCGGGTTACGCAGGAGGGACTCGGCCATCACATCAAAGGGACAATTCCTCTGCAACTGCCGGACGGAGATGAGACCTTCGTTGTCGAAGAAGTGATGCGATCTTACTGGAGCATTACCCCTGTGCAACGCAAGTGCAGGTCGAACGTGGCTTTCATCACATTACGGCTAGCAGGAAGGAGGGATCACGATCGGCTTACCGTGGCACTGAGCCTCACACCGGAAATTCTGCGGCCAGCTTGTAACGACGACAAGCCCATGGAGCCGACTTATGAGTTTATGGTCGATACCGTCAATCTGAATTCTACGGAATTCTCGCTGGCCATTGCTGAAGGCAGCAATGATGAGCGTACGGTGGAGGATGCCTTGCACCTCGGCAAGTTGACGGGAAAGCTCACGCTCCATCTTGCTTGCCCGGTGAGATTGGTGGTGAGCGAAAGTGAACCGCTGATTTCAGTCTTGCCTACTGAAACGCTTCCGTGGCCATTGCTGTTTGACGATAGCAAGACTCCGGCGGAACTAAGAGCACTTGACCCGAGCGCCGCGGCTGTGGTCGGAGCGACTCGCCCCAGTAGGCCATATCCCCCCGTTGCTTTTTTTCGGGTTGCCAGCAAACACGCATTTCTGCGGCCGGGGTTTTGTGTCTGGGTGAAATCAGTTCAGGTAGAGTTCACGCCGATAGAGATTCTGCTTGCCAGTAAATACTCTCCTGGAAGCTGCGAGTACAACGTGATACGCGATCACGAGATGCTGCATTATCAAGATATGCAGGCACTCTTCATACGTTACCGAGCTCGCGTACTGGAAGCTGTTCGACTGGCGGGCCTCCCCACAATCGAGCGACCCATTTTTGTCGAGTCCGTTGCGGACGGTACAGATCAGATCAAAACTCGATTACAAAGTACGCTCCAGCCCCTCTACGCTTTAATGGAAAAAGCTCGACAAGCAGACGCCGATGCGCGGGATGCGCCGGAACAACGAGTGCTGAGCTGGAGCAAGTGCCCGAACTGGTATGCGGCTAGCACTCCCCAAGTCACGATTCCCTAGCCAGGCATGTTCGCTTGCCTTGGCGAGGACCCATCACTGCGTCACTACCTGCGTGATGGTTTGTGCTGCTCTGGGATTGAAGTGGCCATCTCCGGAATAGATGACACTGATGACGTGCGTACCCACGCGCAGCGTCGAAGTTTCAAACTGGACTGTCCCGTGCTGGAGCTTCAATGTGGCGAGCGTCGAGCTACCATCCTTGAAAGTAACGGTGCCCGAGGGCATCGGCTGGCCCTTGAGACTGGGCACAACCGCACAAGAAAAGGTCACACTCTGGCCCAAGGTAGAAGGATTCGGAGAACTCATCGCATTCAGCTGACTTCCACCTTTGTTCAGCAACAGGTCAACGTTCCCGCTCCAAAAATTCGCGAGCGCGAGGTCAAGCGCGCCATCCAGATTGAAGTCAGCGACGGCCAGTGCGGCTGGGCTGGCCGCTGTGAAGTAGTCAACGGGAGGCAGAAACGTACCGTCCCCCTTGCCCAGCAGCACGCTCGCGGTATCGCTGCTTTGATTGCTGGTCAGCAGGTCCGGTCTCCCGTCGCCGTTGACATCCGCAACCACAATGGATGTCCTGCCACCTCCGGCGGCGAAGTGCATTTGGGTATGAAATGTCCCATCCCCGTTGCCCAGCAGCACACTCACGCCGAAATCCGTCGCAATCGCCAAGTCGCTGTTGCCGTCACCGTTGAAGTCCGCTACTGCTAACGACACTGGACTGTTTCCCGTCCTGTAGTCCACGTGAGGCTGGAATGTTCCATCCCCATTGCCCAAAAGTACGCTGACTGTCCCGCTGCTTTGGTTTGTCGCGACCAAGTCCGTCTTGCCGTCGTGGTTGAAGTCACCGATAGCCACGGAGGATGGTTTGGTGCCCACCGCATAGTCCACACGTGTCCGAAAGGTACCGTCTCCGTTGCCAAGGAGCACGCCGACAGTATTGCTGGAGCGGTTCGCAACCGCCACATCCGGGTTGCCATCGCCATTGAAATCCGCGACGGTGAGCCCTGCCAGGAAAGTTCCAGTTGGGTAGTCCTTTTGCGGGCGGAAGGTGCCGTCTCCCTTCCCCAGCAGGACGCTGAATTTGTTTTCGAAGGCGCTGGTGAGCACGAGATCTTCGTGACCGTCACGGTTAAAGTCGGCCATGGCGATTGAAGACGCGCCGATTCCTGTACCAAAACTTGAAGCGGCTTGGAATGTGCCGTCGCCTTTTCCCAAGAGCACACCCGCGGAATAACCGCCCTCACCACGGAAGACGAAATTGGCCACGGCGACATCCGGTTTGCCGTCCTCGTTGAAGTCACCGACTACAATGGCGGAGCTGTTGCGTCCCATCTCGGTGCTGCGAGAGGCTTCGAAGGTGCCGTCACCATTCCCACGCAGGATGCTTACCGAGTAGCCGTCAAAGTTTGCGACCGCCAAATCCAATGTGCCATCGCCGCGGAAGTCACCTAGTACGGCCCAGTCCGGGTTATTTCCCACACCGTAGTCCGCGTTTTCAGCGAATGTACCATCGCCGGCACCCAGCAGCACGTTGACTGAGAAACTACCCGAGTGCACCACCGCCAGGTCCAGGTTGCCATCGCCGTTCATGTCTCCCACCACCACGGAGGTCGCCCCGACCCACGCCCCGAAGTTATAGTTCAGCTCCGCCTGAAAGGTGCCGTCTCCGTTGCCCAATAGGACGCTGCACGATACTCCGCCGAAATTTGCCACGACGAGATCAAGCTTACCGTCACCGTTGAAGTCACCCACCGAAATCGAATCCGCGTCACCATCAGTTCCGCCGGTGTCCAGTCGTCCCTGGAATGTACCGTCCCCATTTCCCAAGAGGATGCTCACAGGCGGCCCGAACCCAAAGTTTGCCACTGCCAGGTCCAGTCTGCCGTCGCCGTTGAAGTCACCCACAGTGACCGACCACGGAGAGTTTCCGGTTTCGTAAGCAACGGGGGGCCGGAAGCTTCCGTCGCCCTTGCCTAACAGCACACTGACGGTGTTGATGCTTTCGTTCACGACCGCCAAGTCGGCCTTCCCGTCTCCATTAAAATCTCCAACGGCTACTGAGTTTGGACTTGCACCGGCTGGAAAGCTGCGCGCTGCGCCGAACGTCCCGTCGCCGTTTCCGAGGAGGACGCTCACCGTGCCGCTGTTGAAGTTCACAACGACCAGGTCCAGCTTGTGGTCGCCATCAAAGTCGCCAGCGGCTATCGCGTATGGACTGGGTCCGCAGTAGAAGTCCGTAGCTTTCTGAAAGGTATTGTTCGCCTGAGCCAGAAAGACGGCAATCGTGCCACCGGAATTTGACACGGCCAGGTCGGTCCTGCCATCTCCATTGAAGTCGCCAGCCACAACTGAATAGGGCAGCCAACCGATAGGAAGCTGCGGTGCCTGCAGGAACTTTCCCCTTACGACTGGGGCGGGGGCCGCACTCGCCGATGGTGCACAAATGAGGACAAACGCCGCGAGAATGTTGAGGGATTGTGATCGAAACATTTCGAACCTCCGTGAGCGGGCGGCGAACTTTGGGGGGTCATGGTCTCATCGTCGAAGAAGAGTGTCAACCTTGAAATCTGAGCAAAGCAGAACAGATGGCTATCCTCCCTTGAATTCCCAGGGGAGGGCGTGAGAGACTTCCCTTGGAATACTAGGGGAACGAATGGATTCGGCCAGACTGGAATTTCTGCGCGGGACTTTGGATGTGCTGATTCTCAAGGCGCTGATGTGGGGAGCGCTACACGGGTATGCCATCACCAACTTCATCCGGCGGCAGAGCGATGACACGCTGCTGCTCGAAGAGGGGACGCTTTATCCAGCGCTGTGGCGACTGGAACACAAGGGGCTGCTGGAAGCGGAGTGGGGACTCTCGGAGAACAATCGCAAGGCAAAGTTTTACCGGCTGACTCCAGAGGGACGGCGCCGATTGCGGCATGAAGTAAAGGCTTGGGAAGCGTATGCGACCGCGGTGGGCAAGGTACTGGGGGCGACGCGCCTGCCGGTGGCGGAGGAGATTGGATGATTCCCTTCTGGCGACGATACGCGCGCTTCTTTGGTCCGGACCCTGCGGCCGACGTGAAGGACGAGTTGCGCTTCCACCTGGAAGCAAAGACGGAGGACCTCGTCCGGCAAGGGTGGGATGCGAAGGCTGCGCGGGAAGAGGCGGAGCGTCAGTTCGGGGATCTGCGCACCGTTCAGCGGATCGGACAGCGAATTGGAGAGAAAACAGAACGGCGGAGACGGCTGGGGGATTACTGGGCCGACCTGGTGCAGGACACGCGGTACACATTCCGGACACTCAGCCGCGATCCGGGATTTGCTGTCGTTTCCATCCTCATTTTGGCTCTGGCGATTGGGGCCAACATTGCGGTCTTTAGCGTAGTCAACACGCTGCTGCTGCGGCCTCTGCCCTTTCCGAATTCGCAGGAGTTGGTGTGGATAGCGCCGCCGCCGTCTGGCTGTGGGTGGTCTTGCGCGACGTACTCGGCGGATGCTTACGAAGAATTCCGCGATCAGAGCCGCGTGTATCAGGACGTGACGGGATACGAAGCGTTCACCATCACGGATAATTTCCGGCTCACGGGACGAGGCCAACCGGAGTCGGCGACGGGAATCATGGTGATCGGCAACTTCTTCCAAGTTCTCGGCGTGCAGCCTGCCATGGGGCGTCTGTTTACTAAGGACGAGGCTCGGGGAGGCAATGTCGCGCTACTGGCGAATCCGTATTGGCGGCGGCAATTCAACGGCGATCCTGGGATCGTGGGCAAGGCGATTGAACTGAATGGAACGCCGGTGACAGTGGTGGGAGTGTTGCCTGCGAGCTTTGACTATGGCGCCGTGTTTTCTCCCGGGGCGAAGGTCGATCTTTTCGTGCCGCTCAATCTGGATCATGAACGTACATGGGGAAACATCGTCACACTCATGGGGCGTCTGAAGCCGGGTGTTACAGTGGCGCAAGCGCTCGACGACGCGAACCGCGTGGCGCCAAACATTTATTTCAGCGTGAGGTATCCCGAGACCCTAGGGCGATACAAAGGCTCGCTGGTGCCGGTGCCGCTGAAGAATTATGTGATCGGCAAGCTGCGCCGGTCGCTGATTGCATTGTGGTTCGCAGTGGGGACGATTTTGCTGATCGCCGGAGTGAATCTTTCTAACCTGCTGTTGGCGCGGGCTGCAGCACGCGCGAAGGAGTTTGCGGTGCGCGGCGCGTTAGGTGCGAGCCGCGGGCGGATCGTGCGGCAGTTGCTGATGGAGAGCCTCCTACTGTCTAGTGTGGGCGCGGCTTTCGGGCTCTGTCTGGCACTCATGCTGATTGCGGGGTTGGCGCACCAAGGATCCGTGGCACTGCCATTGTTGAGCAGCTTGCGCATCGATGGCCAGGCGCTGGGATGGACGGTCCTGATCGCGGTGTTGACGGCGATGATCTTCGGCCTGCTGCCGGGGTTGAGAATGGCGAGCGGCAATCTGCAGGCTGTGCTGAAGGATTCGAGTACGGGCGCTGGATTGAGGCGCAAGCATGAGCGCATCCGTGCCGGCTTGGTGATCTCTGAGATTGCGCTGGCTTGTGTGCTGCTGGTGAGTGCCGGGTTATTGCTGCGGAGCTTTCTCAAAGTGCTTGATGTTGACCTCGGCTTTCAGCCCGACCGTGCGGCGTCGATCAGAGTTGCTTACGACGATAGTGCGCCATCTGATGATGCGCGAGTAGCGAAGCGAACTGTGATCTTCCAGGAAATTCTGGCGCGAGTCGGTGCGCTCCCAGGGGTGGAGGCGGCGGGGATTGCTGACTTCCTTCCACTCGGGCCCAACCGCGAATGGGATACGCCGGAGCCGCAGGGAAAAACTTTTGCTGCGGGCACGCTACCAGATCCGTTGGTGTATGTCGTCACACCGGGATTCGTGCGGGCGATGGGAATGCGGTTGCATGGGCGAGACTTCACCTGGGCCGATGGGCCGCATAGCGAGAAGGTTGTGATGATCAATGCTTCCGCGGCGCGCGTCTATTGGCCGGGAGAAGATGCGGTGGGCAAGATCCTGATGCGGGGGAAAGAGGAAGACCACGTGGTCGGGGTCGTGGATGATGTGCACGAAGAGAACGTGGAGAGCGGTGCGGGGTCGCAGATCTATTATCCGGCAACGCAGCAGGGGCCGGATGACGCGCAATTGGTGGTTCGGACCAGCCTGCCGCCTGCGGCGCTGGCTGCGAGCGTGCTGCACGCACTGCGCGAACTGAATCCGAATCAACCGGCTGCGGAGTTCCGTCCGATTCGGGCAATTGTGGATCGGGCGGTTTCTCCAAGGCGATTTTTCATGCTGCTGGTGGCGGCGTTTGCCGGGCTGGGGCTGATTCTGGCGACGCTGGGGATCTACGGCGTGATTTCTTATTCGGTGACGCGACAGACGCCGGAGATCGGTATACGCATGGCACTCGGAGCGAGTACAGGACGAGTGCAGCGGCAAGTGCTCGGGAGTACGCTGCGATTGGCTTGCGCGGGCTTGGCAGTGGGCACATTGCTCGCATTCGTCGTGGCCAAGGTGATTGCGTCGCTATTGTTTGCGACCTCGCCGTGGGACTTGCCAACTTATCTCGGAATGGCGGTCGCGCTGCTGCTGGTGGCGGTAGTCTCGGGGTACATCCCGGCGCGGAGGGCGGCAGGCATCAACCCGATGGAAGCACTTCGCAACAACTAATGTTGACCGCATCGACCGCTGCTTGGGAATGATCTCCTCTGCTAGAATCGGCTCAATATGAGCCCCCAGTTGCCCTTTACTGACGTCCCAGATGCGATTGAGGAAATTCGGGCCGGCCGCATGATTGTGGTGGTCGACGACGAGGATCGCGAGAACGAGGGCGACCTGACTCTTGCGGCCGAAAAGGTTACGCCTGAGGCGATCAACTTCATGGCGAAGTTCGGACGCGGGCTGGTTTGCCTGGCCATGACGGAAGAGCGGCTCGAACATCTGAATATTGGTCCGATGACTTCGGAGAATACGTCGCAGTTCGGGACTGCGTTTTGCGAAGCGATTGATGCCCGGACGGGGGTAACGACCGGCATCTCAGCTCATGACCGGGCGCGCACGATTCAGGTGGCGATTGATCCGGCGACCAAGCCTTCGGATTTGGCTCGTCCGGGACACATGTTTCCTCTCCGGGCTCGCAAGGGTGGAGTGCTGGTACGTGCGGGACAAACGGAAGCGTCGGTCGACTTGGCGCGGCTGGCGGGGATGGTGCCGGCAGGAATCATCTGCGAAATCATGAAGGACGATGGCAGCATGGCGCGAGTGCCGGACCTGATCGAGTTCTGCCGCGAGCACAAGATGAAGATGCTGACGGTCGCGGAGCTGATTCGCTACCGTATGTCGCACGAGCGCTACGTGCATCGGGTGGGCGAGGCCTTAATCGACACGCGCTTTGGCGAGTTCCGGATGATCGCTTACGAGAGCGAGGTGGATGGCGGCGAGTCGCATGTCGCGCTGATTCGCGGCGACATTGAGCACAGCCAGACTCCGGTGCTGGTACGCATGCATGCGCATTGCCTGATGGGCGACGTATTCGGGGCGACCGGGTGCGAGTGTCACGCTACGCTGGAAGGCGCGCTGCGGAGGATCGCGCAAGATGGATGCGGGGCGCTGATCTATCTGCATCAGACGTCGCAGGGGTTCTCGGTGGAGAAGGTCGGCGAGCGGAATGCGCTTGGGTTTCATCGGGGACAGAGGCTTCCGGCGTTGTATGACAATGAGAAGCAGATTCAGCGCGAAGTGGGGATTGGGGCGCAGATTCTGTCGGATCTGAATTTACACAGGATTCGGTTGCTGACCAATCGTCCGAAGAAGGTGGCGGCGCTGGAGGGGTTTGGGATTGAGATTGTGGAGCAGGTACCGGTAGCGCTCGAGACAGCTTCTAAATCGTAGAGACGTTGCTTGCTGACTTGCCGACGGCTCAACAGATATTGGGAGCGGCTAGATCTTCAGACTCACGGACGCGAACGGCACCAGGAGAACCTTGCACCACAGAGGTCACAGAGGAAAGCCACAGAGGTCCGGGATCGTTCTGGTCAGCCCGTTAGACGTAGCTGAGCTACGTCTCTACGAGTTGATTAGTTAGAACGGCTTGCGGACTACGACTTCGCTATCGCGGATGAAGAATTGGGCGGAGCAGTGCTCGGAGCCGCAGATGACTGGGAGCAGGCCGTTGATCTGTTTGCGGGTGATCAGGCCGAGCATGCCGCATGAGGGGCAGGCCAATACGGCCCAGTAGGGATCTTCCTTTTCGCCGATCTCGCCGGCATTTTCCAGCACGAAGACGGTACCCGGTTCCATTTGTTCCGGAATCCACTCATTGAGAAGGTCCAGTTCACCGACCATGTCTTCCTCCTGTGTTCGAAAGTGCCTGTTCGCGCTGCTGTACAAACTTGTCCCTACGAAACTTTTTTAGCACGCCGGCGGTAATCCGGCGAAGTTACCGAAGTATTCGCCTTTCCGGAGACGACCCCGGCTCGGACTTGGCGCACCGCGTCGCTGAGGCAGACGCCGAGGATCGGCTGGTCTGAATTCTTCAGGATGTCCACGATCTGGCGGGCCGAAGTCTTGAGATACAGGCGAGTTCCGTCGGTCAGCAGGTGAACGTCGGAGTTGCGATTTACCGTATCGGTTAATCCCTTTCCGAGTTCGCGGGCAAGGAAGCGCATGACCTTGCGGACTCCCTGAAGCGAGAAGCCTTTTCGGCGGAGTTCGCAGATGACGGCTACTTCGGTGAGGTGGTTCAGGGAGTACAGGCGGCGATGACCTTCGCGATCGGGCTTCACGACGCCACGCTCGTCCCACCACTGGAGCTGGCGGGGAGTGATGCCGGCTAGAGCGATCACCTGTTGCGATGTGAAGCGGCCTTCCTCTTGCATGATCCCCCGAAAATGTTTGAAACAATTGGGTTACTAAATGTTTGAGACATTTTAGGCATGAGGGCTGTGGATCATAGCAAGGAATCTGAGCAGAGGGGGTGACTAAGGGAGTTCCTGGGGCAGTGGTGAGACGTCAGTGGTCAGTAGTCAGTAGTCAAGCCACCGCCTACGAAGTGGACTATTTCTAGCTTGTCGCCTTCGTGGAGTTCAGTGGTCGACCAGCGGTCGCGGGGGACGATGTCGAGGTTGAGTTCGACGGCTACTCGGTCGGCCTTCATGGCCAGGCGGTCCAGGAGCGCGGCCAGAGTAAAGGGCATCGGGGCGTCGTCGAAGGGGCGTGGCTCGCCGTTGATTTGAAGGGTCATGGGAGTATGAAATCCACCGCCGCGCGAAAGGAGCACAGGCGAGATCCCTCGCTCCGCCTGAAGGGCGGCTACGCTCGGGATGACGCCACCGTGATGATATGAGCACTCACTTCGCTACGATAACTCTATTCCGCGCTAACCCTACTCTGCTTTGCGGAGGGCGAACTTTCTGGTGGCCGTGCGGCCTTCGAAGTTGGCTTGTACTAATAAGGAGGAGTCGGGCAAGTCGGTTTCTTCGGCTTCAATCTTGATTTCAGCGGCTCCGGTGGAGTCGGCTACGGCCTGGGTGTAGAACGGGGCGGCGCCGGGACGGGCGAAGCGGAAGGTTAGTCGGGCTCCCGAGGCTGCGGCTCCTCCCTCGGTGACACGCAATTGCATCGTCAGATTGCGGTCGGCGTGAACCGAGTCGGAGTTCAACCACTGCACCTCAAGCTCTTTCACCGTGGCCAGAACTTCCGGTTCGGGATGGTCCAGAACATTGTCGAGTTTGCCTTCGCGGATGGCGTCTAAGACAAGACGGTGCTGTTCGCGAAGGAGTTGTTCTTTTTGCGCATCGCCGGTCTGGACATCGCTGTTCTTGCTGCCATACGAGGTCGCCTTTTTGCCAATACAACGGCCGCGGACGAAGACCTGAGTTTGCAGCAAGAGTTCGCTTTCACGCGCTTCGCTCTGCACGTGGTAGATGGTGTCGCCATGCTTCACGTCGGTATTGAAGCCGAAAATCATAGGGATGGGGGCAATTGAGTCGTTGAGTGATTTGGCAATTAAATCATTGAGTCGATGGCTGACAGCATCGATTTTCTTCTACGAAATCACCGTTTTACTCGGTCGCAAAATTTCTTCTCCATTTCCACAAGATGTGGCGCCGTTCGCTTGACACTGTTGAGTGTAAGCCCATAACCTAGAATGTTTAAGTATCACTTGGCGCGAATTATATATAGCTCGTCCTATGCCCGACAATTACTTCGCACGCTACCTCCCGTTTTTGATCCATATTCTTATGGCGGGCGGGATTGCGGGTGCGATTGTGACTCTTTCCTGGCTGATTGGGCAGCGTAAGCCTACCCGCGCGAAGCTTTCCCCATATGAATGCGGCATGACCCCGGTGGGAGACTCCCGGCAGCGCTTTTCGGTGAAGTTCTACCTGGTGGCTATGCTGTTCATTCTGTTCGATGTTGAGGCGGTTTTCATCTATCCCTGGGCTATTATTTTGCGCGATCTGAAGCGCTTTGGGCTGTGGGAGATGCTGGTGTACATCGGGGTGTTCCTGGTCGGCTTCTTCTATGTTTGGAAGAAGGGCGTCCTGGACTGGGGCGAAACTTCTCCGAAACGGGGGAATTTCTAGATGCCGCTGGCGCCTGCCATTACTGATCTGGATCAGTTGGGGAACCATCCAGCCGTGGCGCGGCTTTTGGGATGGAACACCGAGGCTGTTACGGGCGTTAAGTTCGATCGCGACGAGATGACGATTTATGTCGATCGGGCTCACATTCGCGAGGCATGTGTGGTGCTCAAGGACGATCCGGCCTGTCCTTTCAACTTCCTTTCAGATGTTACCTGTGTGGACTGGTATCCGGCGGAGCCTCGGTTTGAGGTTGTGTATCACCTGTTGTCGATTCCGGAGAAAGAGCGGATTCGGCTGAAAGTTCGGTTGAGCAGCGGAAGTCCGGCGGTTGAGTCGATTACGTCGGTGTGGCCGGGAGCGAATTACTTCGAACGCGAAGTGTTCGATCTGTTTGGAGTACGGTTCACCGGGCATCCTTATTTACGGCGCATTTTGATGCCTGAAGATTGGGAAGGTCATCCCCTGCGAAAAGATTATCCGGTGGAGGGCTATCGCTAGATTGTCGAGATAACGATGGCCCACCTGAATCCTACGCCCGTGCTGGAGCCCGGTCAGGATCGAACGATGATCCTGAACATGGGGCCGCAACATCCGTCAACCCACGGAGTGTT
Organism: uncultured Acidobacteriaceae bacterium; assembly: GCA_963722365.1. Classification (GTDB taxonomy): domain Bacteria; phylum Acidobacteriota; class Terriglobia; order Terriglobales; family Acidobacteriaceae; genus Sulfotelmatobacter. The sequence goes on along the minus strand of CAVRLM010000004.1, from coordinate 519,795 downwards.
GCGCGTGCTGCTGGAAATTGACGGCGAAACCGTGGTGCGGATGATGCCGGACATTGGCTTCCTGCACACGGGGATTGAAAAGACCTGCGAGGCAAAGTTCTACCAGCAGGTAGTGCCGCTAACCGACCGCATCGATTATCTCTGCCCGATGACGAACAACCTCTGCTATGTGCTGGCGGTGGAGAAACTGCTGGGTTTGGAAATTCCTCCGAAGGCACAGTGGCTACGGGTGCTGCTCAATGAACTGACGCGGATTAATTCGCACTTGGTATGGCTGGGCACGCATGCCATGGACATAGGCGCTTTGACGGTCTTCTTATATTGCTTCCGCGAGCGGGAAGAGATCCTGAAGATTTTCGAGATGGTGAGCGGGCAGCGGATGATGACGTCTTATTTCCGCGTGGGCGGGATTGCGCTGGAGCCACCGCTGGGATTCTTCGATCGGGTGCGCGATTTCGCGGGTTATTTTCCCGAGAGGATTGATCAGTACGAGAACCTGCTGACGGGAAATCCGATTTGGACGATGCGGACCAAGGGCGTGGCGCGGATGACGCCGGAGGACGCGATTGCGCTGGGAGCGACCGGGCCGACTCTGCGCGGAAGTGGCGTGGATATTGACTTGCGGCGCGATATGCCGTACTCGAGCTACGAAAAGTTCCAGTTCAAAGTGCCAGTATCGCAGGAAGGCGACGTCTTTGCGCGGTACATGTGCCGGGTGCAGGAACTGCGGGAATCGACTGCGATTGTTCGGCAAGCGCTGGATGGAATGCCGGAAGGTCCGATCAAGGCGGACGCTCCGGGAATCGTTCTGCCGGACCGCGAAAAGATGAAGACGCAGATGGAATCGCTCATCTATCACTTCAAGATCATCACGGAAGGTTTTGCGGTGCCGGCGGGTGAGGTGTACCAGGCGGTGGAGTCTCCGCGGGGCGAGATGGGGTACTACATCGTGAGCGACGGGACTGCGAAGCCGTATCGAGTGCATATGAGGTCTGCGTGCTTTGCGAATCTGCAAACGCTGCCGAAGATGTGCGAAGGACGGTTGCTGGCGGATGTGGTGGCGGCGATTGGGTCGATTGATATTGTGCTGGGAGAAATTGATCGGTGATCCTGTGATCATCTATGGCCCTGTTGAGAAAAGCCTTCACCACAGAGGACACGGAGGATCACAGGGGAAACACGTATGAGGTTCTCGGAAGAATTCGAGGCGCGGTTTGCGGAGATGGTGCCGCATTATCCGACTAAGCGGTCTGCACTGGTCCCGACGCTGCTTTATGCGCAGGATGAAGTTGGATTCTTGTCAGATGAGGTGATCGCGGAGATTGCCGGGCGCCTTGATTTGACGGAACTCGAAGTGCGGAACGTGATCAGCTACTACTCGATGCTGACCACCAAGGCGCGCGGGAAGTTCAACGTGCAGGTCTGCACCAACATCAGCTGCATGGTGCGCGGTGGAGAAGCTATTTTGCATCACTGCGCGAAGAAGCTGGGCATCGGGCATAAGCAGACCACGCCCGACGGGCTGTTCACGCTGGAGGAAGTCGAGTGTATTGGGGCTTGCAGCTGGGCTCCGGCGGCGCAGGTGAATTATGACTTCCACGAGAATCTGACGGCAGAGAAGATGGATCGGATTCTCGACGAGTATCGGAAGAAGGGAAACGCAGTAGAGATTTCAGATTGATGATTTCAGATTGCAGATTTCTAAACGGCCCTGTGCGGGTCTAGGGACTTTAAATCTGCGATCTAAAATCTTCAATCAGCAATCGCTTCCATGGCTGACTTGGTCTCACATCCCGATGAGGTAAGGGTCGTATCCCGGCGCTTTGGCATGGGTGCGGCTGACCTTGACCGGTATCTCGAACTGGACGGCTACAAGGCCGTGCAGAAGGCGCTCGCCATGGAACCTGACACAATTATTAATGAGGTCAAGAATTCCGGGCTGCGTGGGCGCGGTGGGGCGGGATTTTCGACAGGAATGAAGTGGTCGTTTGTTCCCAAGCAGTCGGCCAAGCCGAAGTACGTCCTGTGCAATGGCGATGAAAGCGAGCCTGGGACCTGCAAGGATCGGTTGATATTTGAGCATGATCCGCATTCGGTGATTGAGGGTGTGATGATTGGCGCGCTGGCTGTGGGCGCGAAGAGCGGGTACATCTACGTTCGCGGCGAGTACCGCTACCTGTCGGAGATCATGCAGAAGGCGATCCGCGACGCATACGCCAGAGGATTTATCGGCAAGAATATTTTTGGTAGCGGGCGCGATCTGGACATTTACTGGCATGGCGGCGCGGGAGCTTATGAGGTCGGCGAAGAGTCGGCGCTCATGGAATCGCTGGAAGGCAAGCGCGGCATCCCGCGCATTCGGCCTCCCTTCCCTGCTGTGGTTGGACTTTGGGGCGGGCCTACCGTCATTAACAATGCCGAGACGCTGGCGAATGTGCCGCACATTATTCTTGGCGGCGCAGACTGGTACGCCAAGCTGGGCACGCCAAAGAACGGCGGGACGCGGCTGTTTTGCCTGAGCGGAAATATCGAGAAGCCCGGCGTGTACGAACTGCCCATGGGCTACAACCTGAAAAAGATGGTTTACGAAGTTGGCGGCGGGATTCCCAACGGACGCACGTTGAAAGCGGTCGTGCCGGGCGGAGCATCCTGTCCATGCCTGACTGCCGATGAGGTCGATGTCGCCATGGATTTCGATTCGGTTGCGAAGGCTGGATCCATGCTAGGTTCCGGGGGCGTGGTGGTGATCGATGACCAGCAGTGCATCGTGAAATTTGCTCTGCGGACCATGAAGTTTTATCAGCATGAGAGTTGCGGATGGTGCATCCCCTGCCGCGAGGGTACGGACTGGATTAAGAAGACGCTCATGCGTTTTCATGCTGGCGGCGGCGTGAGGAAAGACATCGACAACATTCAGTACCTGGCGGAAAACATGCTGGGACGGACGTTCTGTCCGTTGGGCGATGCGGCGGCGATGCCGACGATTGGGTTTGTGAAGAAATTCCGCAAAGAATTTGAAGACCATCTGGATGGAAAACCGTGCCCGTATGAGAAGGCGGGCGCGGCCGAAGAAGTTCCGGCATTCACACATTAATTTCCCATGGCTGATGTAAATCTCACAGTTGACGGTAAGAAGCTCACGGCCCCTGCGGGGACGCTGCTGATTGAGGCTTGCAAGAGCGTCGGCATCGAGGTGCCTTCGTTCTGCTACTACCCCAATCTTTCGCTGCAGGGCGCTTGCCGGATGTGCCTCGTAAAAGTGGAGAAGATGCCGAAGTTGCAGACCGCGTGCACGACCGTGGTCAGCGAGGGCATGATCGTCACGACCGAGAGCGAAGAGATTAAGCAGGCGCGCAAGTCGATGCTGGAGATGCTGCTGGGGAACCATCCGCTGGATTGTCCGGTGTGCGATGCGGGGGGCGAGTGCGAACTGCAGGACATGACGTTCTCCTATGGCGCCGCCGAATCGAAATTCATGGAGGCGAAGAACCACAAGGAGGAGCAGCAGTGGTCTCCGGTGGTTTTCTTCGACCGGCCGCGCTGCATTCTGTGCTATCGCTGCGTGCGAGTGTGCGGCGAAGGCATGGACGTTTGGGCGCTGGGCGTGCAGAACCGCGGCGTGAGTTCGCTGATCGCTCCGAATAAAGAAGATCACCTGGAGTGCGAAGAGTGCGGGATGTGCATCGACATTTGCCCGGTAGGGGCGCTCACCTCTGGCGCGTACCGATACAAGACGCGGCCTTGGGAGATGACTCACGTCGGCACGGTATGCACGCATTGCGGCGACGGATGCAAGACCACGCTAGGCGTGCGGCGGTCAGACACCGGCATGGAGATTGTGCGGGGCGACAACCGCGACAAGAGCGGGACGAATGGGGACTTTCTTTGCATCAAGGGGCGCTATGCGTTCGATTTCGCCAATCACGAAGAGCGATTAACGCATCCGCTGATTCGGAAGAACGGGAAGCTGACGCCATCAACATGGGAAGAGGCGTTTGAGTTGGTGGGTAAGAAATTTGCCGAAGTGCGGGATAAGGACGGTGGCGCGGCGATTGGTGTCGTGGGCTCGACGCGAACGACCAACGAAGAAGCTTACCTGCTATCGAAATTCGCGCGAGTGGTATTGAAGACGAACAACGTTGATCATCACCGCACGGCGGACTTCCCTGCCCTGTCGGCGGCCCTGCGCGGCAAGCCCGAGGCGACGGCGAGCATGGCCGATATATTCACGGCTCCGGCAATTTTGTTGATTGGAAATGATCCGACGGAGCAGCATCCGCTGCTGGCGTGGCAGATTCGTAACAATGTGCGGCTGCACCGCGCCAGGCTCTACGTGGTGAATTCCGCGTCGATCAAGTTGCGACGGCAGGCTACGAGCTTTACGCAGATTCCAGTTGGGATGGAAGGCAAGGTTGCGAGCTTTCTATCTGGCGACGACGGAGCGGCGGACGCTCTGGTCAGCGGCGGGGACATTAATAAGGATGCATGGATTGCGCTGCGCGAAAAACTCCGCGGGGAACAGAATCTTGTCATCATTTTCGGATCGGAGATTCGCGGAGGCGATTTAACGAATCTGGTAGCTTTTGGCTCTGGCATTTCTGGAGCGAAGGTTGTGTGCCTCGCCGATTATTCCAACTCGCGCGGGGCGGCCGACATGGGTCTTTATCCTGACCTGCTGCCGGGTTATCACCCAACAGTCGGAGGAAGTGACTTCCATCGCGAGTGGGTCGTACCGCAGACTGCCGGACTCGATTTCCCGGGGATGGTAGAAGCGGGCAAGGGCCGGAAGTTGAAGGCGCTCTATGTAGTGGGATCGAATCCGATTGGACGGTTGGGCATTGATCCGTTTGCGTTCTCGAAGGCGTTTCTCGTGGTGCAGGACATGTTCCTGACCGAGACGGCCGTGATGGCGGATGTGGTTCTGCCCGCGGCCAACGCTTACGAAAAGTCGGGGTCAATGACCAACACCTGTGGCGACGTGCAACTGGTCAAAAAAGCCGGTGAGATTTCCGGGACGAAGACGGACTTCGAAATGATCGTGCGAATCGCCGACGCCATGGGATTTGAGGTTCGCAAACTGGTTCCATTCGGTGGCGGCACGCGGGCCGATATGGGGCAATCGCGCGGAGCACAATCGGGCGAAGCCGATCGTCATGCGGTTTGGCTTGAGATGCAGGGACTGGAGCCGAAGCTGAGCCCTCTGGATCCGATGGCGATTCTGGATGAGATTCAGCGGTTGGTGCATGGATATGACGTCTCGCGGACCAATCTGCTGGCCGGGAATACTGAACACACATCGATTGAAAAGAGCGGACCGGGTGCGGTGCACAAGGCGGACTCGATTGCTCCGGCGAACGATGGCCTGTTTACGTCTGGCACCCTGGGACGCTACTCGCGCACGTTGAAGTCAGTGATGGAGAGTCACGAAGTAAAACCTGCGGAAGTCGCGGCAGATTAATCCGAATTACAGCTTTTGGAAACCAGTTGTCTAAGAGAGGAAGCTAGGCGTGCCGTTGCCAATCTGGGTGTTCATACTCGCGTCGGTGATCAAGTCAGCAATTGTTCTGGTTGTGCTGCTCACCGCTGTCGCGTATACCGTTTGGCTGGAGCGCAAGGTGGTGGGCCACATGCAGAATCGCTGGGGACCCACGCGGGTTGGGCCCTTTGGTCTGCTGCAGCCGGCGGCCGACGGACTAAAGTTTCTGTTCAAAGAAGATCTGACGCCTCCGCACGTTTACAAGCCGTTGTTTCTGGCGGCGCCGCTGATCGCAGTAATTTTTGCGCTGACTTCGATCGCGGTGATTCCATTCGGCAATCCAGTTTGGATTTTCGGGTACAGCATCCCGCTGCAGATTACGACGGACGTGAACACGGGACTGCTCCTGATTCTTGGCGTTACTTCGATTGGTGTATACGGCGTGGCGCTGGCAGGGTGGTCGTCAAACAACAAGTATTCTCTACTTGGCGGACTGCGGGCGAGCGCGCAGATGGTGAGTTACGAAATCTCACTCGGGCTCTCGCTGGTGGGCGTGCTGATCATGTCGGGCAGTTTCAGCCTGCGCACGATCGTGGATTCTCAGGGTGGGCATTTTTGGGGATTCATTCCGCGCTGGAACATTTTCACTGGACAGTTCATCGGTTTCTTCTGCTACCTGATGGCGGCGTATGCGGAGACAAATCGCATCCCGTTTGATTTGCCGGAAGCTGAAACCGAACTGGTGGCCGGGTACCACACCGAGTACAGCGCCATGAAGTTTGCCATGTTCTTCATGGCGGAATACGCGAACATGATCACGGTGGCGTGCGTGGCGACGCTTCTGTTTTTTGGCGGATGGCACGGGCCGGTGTTCGGGCATTCGCAGACCCTGACCGCAATTCTGCCTGTGTTCTGGTTTGTCGCGAAGGTTTTTGCATTTCTCTTTCTGTACATCTGGGTGCGGGGCACGTTGCCGCGCTTCCGTTATGACCAGTTGATGGCGTTTGGCTGGAAGTTTCTGCTGCCGCTGGCACTGGCGAATGTGATTGCTACGGCGATCGCAGTTGCCTGGTGACAAGAACAGTACTCAGTACTCAGTACTCGGTACTCAGTTGGAGCGCATCTGCTGAGAGGCTCGGTTGTATAGCGAGGTTGTTCTGAGTACCGAGTACTGAGTACCGAGTACTAAAACATTCATGCTCAACATACATCTAATCCTGTTTTTGGCGTTTGGTGCTGTTTGCGTGGCGGGGGCGGTCAACCTGCTGGCGCAGACGCATCCCATTAACAGCGCGCTGTCGTTGATCGCGGTGATGGCCGCGCTCGCCGGAGAATATTTGCTGCTGGGTGCGGAATTTGTGGCGGCGGTGCAAGTGATCGTCTACGCGGGCGCAATCATGGTGTTGTTCGTTTTCGTGATCATGCTGCTGAATGCCGGAGTGGAAGATCGTACGAAGGGGAGCCATGTCGCGGTTTTGTTGGGCATTCCCGGAGTGTTGCTGGGAAGCGTGCTGGTGGGATGGGTTGTGCTGCGGCATTCAGGAACGGAAGCGGTCTCTGCGGGCGCTTTGCTGGGGGATCCGAGGACGATTGGGCAATTGCTGTTCCATGAATTTCTGCTGCCGTTTGAGATTACTTCTGTCCTGATTCTGATCGCGATCATGGGCGCAGTCGTTTTGGCCAGCAAGCCGCCAACCTCGCCAGCCGGGAAGGTGGATTGATGGTTCCCCTTTCTTATTACCTCGTGCTCAGCGGAATCTTGTTTGCCTGCGGCGTGGCCGGATTTCTGATCAAGCGCAACATCATCACAATCTTCATGTCGATTGAGTTGATGTTGAACGGCGTAAATCTCTCGTTCGTGGCGTTTGCGGCGCACTGGCATTCGCTGGCGGGACAGGTGTTCGTGTTCTTTGTGATGGTTGTAGCGGCGGCCGAGGCGGCTGTGGGACTCGCAATCATTATTGCGGTTTACCGTACGCGCGAAACGTTGAACGTGGACCAGGTGAACCTGCTCAAGCTATGACGTCTTCTCTCAATCTCTGGCTGATCCCGGTACTACCGCTCGCGGGAGCTGCGATCAATGGTTTCCTTGGGAAGAAATCTTCGCGGACCGCAGTCAGCGCGATCGGCCTCGTGTTTTCTGGCGCGGCACTGGCATGGGCGCTGTCGGTGGTTCTGCGGGTTTCTTCGGCCGATCTTCCCTATCAGGAGTACATCGCTCACTGGATCCGGTCGGGGAGTTTTAGCGCTGATTTCGCGCTGTATCTCGATCAACTTTCTCTGGTCATGCTGCTGGTGGTCACCGGCGTAGGATTTCTGATCCACATATATTCCGTCGGATACATGTGGGACGATCCCAGCTTCTACCGGTTCTTCTCCTATCTAAACCTGTTCATGTTTTTCATGCTGACGTTGATCCTGGCCAATAACTACCTGCTGATGTTTATCGGGTGGGAAGGTGTGGGGCTGGCGTCCTATCTGCTGATTGGGTTCTGGTTCACGAAAGATTCGGCAGCATCGGCCGGAAAGAAAGCGTTCATCGTGAACCGCATCGGAGACTTTGGATTTCTGATCGGACTCTTTCTGATCATTCAGCATTTCGGATCGCTGGACTTCACCAAGGTGTTTACGCAGGTGCAGCCGCTTGCGGTAGAGAACGGAAGCGCCGGGCTTCTGACCGCGATCGGTATTCTGCTGATGGTGGGAGCGTGCGGCAAGTCGGCGCAGATCCCGCTCTACGTCTGGTTGCCGGATGCTATGGAAGGTCCTACGCCGGTCTCGGCGCTGATCCACGCGGCGACGATGGTAACAGCCGGCGTGTACATGGTTTCACGTTCGCACGTGATTTTTGAGCGGGCGCCGATGGCGCTGATGGTAGTGGCCGTGATTGGAACGCTCACGGCGCTGTTCGCGGCGACCATTGGCATCACGCAGACCGATATCAAGAAAGTACTGGCCTACTCCACCGTTTCGCAGCTCGGCTATATGTTTATGGCGTGCGGAGTTGGGGCATTTTCTGCCGGAATTTTCCACCTCATGACTCACGCCTTCTTTAAGGGGCTGCTGTTCCTGGCGGCGGGCTCGGTAATTCACGCAGTAGGCGGCGAACAGGACATGCGGAAGATGGGTGGGCTGCGCTCATACATCCCTTGGACGTTTCTGACGATGGGAATCGCGACGCTGGCAATCGCGGGAATCCCCCCATTCGCCGGTTTCTGGAGCAAGGACGAGATTTTGTGGAAGGCATTCTCGAGCGAGCACGGAAGCTGGGTATTTTGGCTGGTCGGAGTTATCACGGCGTTCATCACGTCGTTCTACATGTTCCGACTGCTGTTCATGACGTTCTTTGGGGACTATCGAGGCACGCAGGTGGATGCTCACGGGCATAGCACCGCAACACATGGGGACGATGCCCACGGCCACGGCGAGCCGCACGAGAGCCCAATGGTGATGCTGGTTCCGCTGGTGATTCTCGCGTTGCTTTCGATCGTCGGCGGACTGGTGGGAATCGGTAATCGGTTCGAACATTTTCTGGAACCAGTGTTCGGCTCCGGGGCGACGGAAGCCGTGGGAGAGGCGGCGAGTCACGGCACAGAACTCTTGCTGATGGGGATCTCGGTGACAGTCGCGGTACTGGGATTCGTCCTCGCGTATGTGCTTTATGTGAGCAAACCTTATTTGCCGCAGAAGATCGCCGACAGTTTCGGCGGTCTCTACGAAGCCGTGGTCAACAAGTACTACGTGGATGAACTCTACGCGAAGTTGTTCGTCAAGCCGCTGGTGGACGGGTCAACCAGCATTTTGTGGCAAGGCGTCGACTGCAAGGTGATCGACGATACCGTGAATAGTGCCGCCGATGGCGCGCGCCATGTTTCGGACGAAGTTCGACAGATGCAGTCGGGAAATCTGCGATCGTACGCAGGATGGATTGCCGCGGGTTCGGCCGTGGTGATTGCTTACATGATCTGGATGGGAGTGCGATGAGCACCGATAGCTGGGGCCCTTATATTCTGACGTTCGTGACTTTTGCGCCGCTGGTGGGTGCGCTGCTGCTGGTGCTGTTTCCGCGGCGGGATCGGGACATCCGAATTTTTGCGCTCGTCTTTTCTCTGCTCACATTTTTACTCTCGCTGCACTTGCCGGTTTACTTCCACCGCGGGCTGGCGGGATTTCAGTACGAAGTTGACCGTCCGTGGATTTCCACTCCAAACATTCACTACCACATGGGCATGGATGGGATTTCACTGTGGCTGGTGGTGTTGACGACGTTCCTGACGCCGCTGTGCGTGCTGATTTCGTGGAAGTCGGTGCACGACCGGGTGAAAGAGTTCTTTATCTTGTTGCTGATCATGGAGACGGCGCTGATCGGCGTATTTACGTCGCTTGATCTGTTCCTCTTTTATTTCTTCTGGGAAGCGACCCTGATCCCGATGGCGCTGCTGATCGGCGTGTTCGGACACGAGCGCAAGGTGTATGCGGCAGTGAAGTTTTTCATGTACACCATGATCGCTTCAGTGTTCATGCTGGCAGCGATTCTCTGGCTCTACGCGCATACGGGCAGCTTTGATTTTGTGACCATTCGCGATCAGATTGCGCACGGCGGCGTGCCCGGCTTCCCACGCGCAGCGCAGTGGCTGTTTCTCGGATTCTTCCTGGCATTTGCGGTGAAGGTTCCGCTCTTTCCGTTCCATACGTGGCTGCCGGACGCCCACGTGGAGGCTCCCACGGCTGGATCTGTGCTGCTGGCGGGGGTGCTGCTAAAGATGGGCACCTACGGCATGCTGCGCTTCAACTTGGGACTGTTCCCCGAGCAGGCTCGACATAATGCACCGTGGATCATGACGCTGGCGCTGATCGGCATTATTTATGGCGCGCTGGTCGCCATGGTGCAGCCGAATATGAAGAAGCTGATCGCTTACTCTTCGGTCAGCCATTTGGGATTTGTGGTGTTAGGAATTTTCAGCTTCACGTCCGCGGGTTTGAACGGCGCGATGTTCGTGATGCTGGCGCACGGGGTTTCCACCGGAGCGTTGTTCATGCTAGCGGGAATTCTGCACGAGCGCCGTCACACGTACGAGATCTCGGAGTTTGGGGGATTGGCTTCTCCCATGCCGGTTTATGCAGCATCTTATTTATTCATCGTGCTGGCATCGGTGGGACTGCCGTTGCTCAATGGATTCATTGGAGAATTTCTGGTGTTGAGCGGCGCATTCCAAGCGAAGCCGATTTACGGAGTTCTGGCTGCGACGGGAGTAATCTGGAGCGCGGGATACCTGCTGTGGATGTACCAGAGAGTGTTCTTCGGGAAAGTAACGAATCCGATCAACAACTCGATGCGCGATCTGATTGGATTCGAGAAAGCGGCGGTATGGCCCTGCGCGGCGGCGGCACTGGTGATGGGTGTGGCTCCGATCCTGTGGCTGGGCGCGATTGATCCCGCAACGCAGGCCGCACTTACGCCATTCACGCAAATCGTGAGCAAGGTGGTGGGACAATGACGACCACCGCTTTGTTGCAGGTGATTCCGCAGGGCGTGGAATACATCCGCATCCTGCCGGAGCTGATCCTATCTGCGGTGGGTATCGTGGTGATGTTGCTGGATCCACTGGTCGACGAAGAGAAGAGTCAGAAACTGCTGGGCTTTATCGCGCTCGGAGGCACCGTTGCTGGGCTGTTTGCCACGTTGTATATGGCGCAGTCGCCCGGCCTTGCATTCTCGAACATGGTGAAGGTGGACAGCTTCAGCGTGTTCTTTCATTTTCTGGTGATCGCGATTGCTGCGGTCGTGATTCTCAGTTCGTTCGAGTACATGGCAGTCCAACGGATTCGCGCCGGCGAATATTACGCGCTGATACTTTTTGGCGTGGTCGGAATGGCTCTGATGTCGTCGGCGGTAGAACTGGTGCTGATTTTTATTGCGCTGGAGATCTCGTCGATTTCTACCTATATCCTGACGGGATTCCGAAGAAACGAAGCTTCGAGCAGTGAATCGTCGCTGAAATATTTCCTTCTGGGCTCGTTCGCCACAGCCTTCTTTCTGTATGGCGTGGCAATGATGTTCGGAGCCACGGGATCGACCAACATTGGGATCATCAGCCAGACGCTGCAGTCAGGGCCTGTCGGACTGCTGGTATACGTGGCGATGGCGCTGATGTTTGTAGGTCTCGGGTTCAAAGTAGCGGCTGCGCCCTTCCACGTCTGGACGCCGGACGTTTATGAAGGGGCTCCGGCGCCAATCGTCGGCTTCATGTCAACGGCCCCAAAAGCTGCGGCGTTCGCGGTGCTGCTGCGAGTGGTCTTCACGATCAACGCGCCGGGACGTTTCTGGTTGCTGTGGGTGGCGGCGGGCCTATCGATGACCTTGGGGAATGTGGGCGCTTTGGTCCAAACGAATATCAAACGTATGCTGGCATATTCTTCCATCGCGCACGCGGGGTATTTGCTGGTGGCGTTTGCGATAACGGGGGCGGACAATTCCGTCGCAGGAATATCCGCTGCGATGTTCTACACCGCTTCCTACGCGGCGATGAATGTGGGCGCATTCGCGGTGGTCAGCCACTTCGCCTCTGCAGGCGAGCGTTATGTAACGCTGGAAGATTATGAAGGACTGGGACGATCTTCTCCTCTGCTGGCGGCGACGCTCACAATCTTCCTGCTTTCGCTGATCGGCATACCCATGACCGGCGGGTTTTTCGCCAAGTTTTATGTTTTCAGCGCGGCGATGAGAGCGAACCTGATATGGCTCACACTCGTCGGCGTGGTCAACAGTGCGATCGGCGCCTACTACTATCTCCGCATCGTGGTCGTGATGTACATGCGGGAATCGCGAAAGCAGATTGCGGTGACTCCGGTTCCGGCTGGACTCGGATTGGCTCTCGCGATCAGCGTAGCGGCTACGTTATATCTTGGCATTTTGCCCAGCCGAGTTCTGCAGTATACGGAGCAATCGGCGCAGGAGTTGCTGCCGCCATCGCCAGCATCGATCGTGTCTAACACGTTGCAAAAGCAGCCTCCAGCAGGGATTCCGGGACGCTGATTTCCGGGCGGATAATTGCAAAAGGCGCATTGACAAGAAGGTAACCGCGCGTGCATCATGTCTGCACCGAGTTCAACTCAGTCCTTCACTCTCAAGGAACTGAAGCGGCCTGGAGGAGAGCAAATGTCCAAAATGATGCATCGGCTGTGGTCGGAAGATGCGGGACAAGACATCGCCGAATACGCGGTGATGTTGGCGGTCATTCTAGTCCTAGTGGTGGGAACGGTTCGCTTGATCGGATCAAATGCAAACAACGCATTTTCAAGTGTAGCCAGTTCACTCCAGTAGGTCAGGATTCCGTCCTTTCGAGGCCATTTCGTCTAAGTCTGTACGCAACATGAAGAATTCTATGACGCGATTTACTCCAGGCACCGCATTTACCGCTTACTTCTGGTTTACAGAAGCAGCGGCTGCGGAGCTGCTTGGGGAGAGGATGAGCCGGTAAAGGCCACCTAAACTAACAAGCATTCCGCAAGCCGCGATGAGAGATCGCGGCTTTTCTTTTGCTCGAAGATCTACCCAAGGAGAATCACCCCATGATCGTCAACATGTCAGAAAAGGCCACCGAACAGGAAATCAACCACGTCATTGAGCGGATCCGCGAAGCCGGATACCAACCTCATGTCACGCGCGGCACCGAGCGCACCATTGTTGCCGCGGTAGGCAGTGGACGGCGACACGAGATTGAAGCACTTCAGGTTGCACCGGGAGTGGACAACGTGGTCGCGATCGCCCAGCCTTTTAAACTAGTGAGCCGGCAAGTGAAGCCGGAGCGAACCGTGGTGAACGTGAATGGAGTGGCGATTGGCGGCCCTGAGGTTGTGGTGATTGCGGGGCCGTGTTCGGTCGAATCGCGCGCGCAGTTGCTCGATACGGCGCATGCGGTGAAACGGGCAGGGGCAGCGATGTTGCGCGGAGGAGCTTACAAACCTCGTACTTCCCCTTATGATTTTCAGGGTCTAGGGTTGGAGGCGCTCAAGATTTTGCGCGAAGCTCGCGAAGAGACCGGTTTGCCGGTCGTGACCGAAGTGATGAGTACTGAGGACGTGGATGTCATCTGCGAGCACGTCGATATGCTGCAGGTGGGAGCACGCAACATGCAGAATTTTGCGCTGCTTCGCCGTCTGGCGACCGTAAATAAACCGATTCTTTTGAAACGCGGACCATCAGCCACGGTGAAGGAGTGGTTGCTGGCGGCCGAATACCTGCTCTCTGGGGGCAATCAGCAAGTTGTACTCTGCGAGCGCGGGATTAAGACCTTCGAAACGGAGATGCGCAATACGATTGACCTGGCGGCAGTTGCCTTGGCGCGCGACTTGTCACATTTGCCGGTGATGGCCGATCCTTCGCATGGTACGGGTAAGCAGAGCCTGATTGCGGCGGTTTCTCGGGCGGCCGTGGCTGTTGGAGCGGATGGGCTGATTATTGAGGTTCACCCTTGTCCGGAGCGTGCTTTGTCGGATGGACCGCAGTCCCTGGACTTCGCGGGATTCGGCAAGGTGATGCGATCGCTGGCGGAACCATTGCGACAGACGGCAAGCTTGCCTGCGGCGGTCTCGGCAGCATCATAGATTTCGAAATGCTGGCCGACGCTTGCAGACGACACCATGTGGGAGGACGATGTGGGTGCCACGAAATTGATTTGATTGGTTCTTCTGCGGATCGCCTGGCATCCAAAACTTATGTTTTCGTCGGTCACGCGCTTGCGGGTACGGTCGATTCGATTTCTTCCATCGTTCCTGTGGTACACGTTTCTGACCCAGCGTCAGGTGGAGCGGGCGCCTGGTTTCGTTGGTGGAAGACTTCTGGTCGACAGCAAGAATACCTTCTGGACGTTAACGGTGTGGGAAAGTGAAAAGGCGATGAAGGCGTTTCGTGGCGCCGGCACGCACGCTCGCGTAATGTCCCGGCTGCCAAAGTGGTGCGATGAAGCAGCGTATGCGCACTGGTCCCCGCAGGACGACGCGATTCCTGAGTGGACTGAGGCGCATCAACGACTCATCGCGGAGGGCCGTTTGTCGCGAGTGGATTATCCTGCTCCGAGTCACACGGATCGGCAATTTCCGAGCCCTCGGCTGAGCCCCTTGATTGGGGGAGACATCAAAGTTAAGAATCCGCTAAGCTCGCGTTCTTGAGTCTTGGACACGTTTCAGTGCTTCGACCCAGTCTGGCTCGGCCGCTTTACTTGCATAGCGGGATCGCCAAGCAGAACAAATGTTCTGCGCACGTCGGGATCGCCGATGTGAGATTTGGCTTTCACGATCGCGTCTCCCAGGGTTGTTTCCTGCCCAGTCATTGCGTTCTGCAGAACCAGAGCGTCGAGTTTGGTTTGGGGGGAAGGCTGGTTTAGACCACTCGAGGCCAGTACTCCAACCGCGCCGCCGTTGGACGCCAGCATCAGTGTGACTCCGAGGGGCTGCGCGTACACATCCTGAAAGAATCCATTCAGGCAATCCATGATGAGGAAGACAGGGAGCTGGGATCCATTGGTCAGCGAAGCTACGGAACTCGTGTCGAAAATATTGGTGCCGGCCCACTGCTCTTCAGAGCCGTGTCCAAGGTAGTTCACGAGCACCTGGCCGGAGTTGATGGAGTTGAGAATATCGGTTCTGGCTTGCGCGGTACCCACGACTCCGGCAAATACGTCGACGACGTTCATGGTCGGAGGCAGAGTCGTCTGGACCGTTTGAGTGTCCTGCGTAAAGCTTTCCGTGTCGTCCTGATCAGCGACCATAAGGGCGTTCGCGGTCCATGCCCCATTGGTGGATTGTCCTTCATAGGTGGCGATTTTCCCAATCACCGTGGTGGCTTCGTCTACGGTGCTGACGGGTAAGCGTCCGGTTGCAATGGTTGGCATGCCGGAATCGGTGAAGTCCGAGAACCAGTCATCCGAGGCAGTCATGAGACTGGGCGAACGCACGATGCGAGTCGGAACCAGATCAAGCGTGCCGAAACCCAGATAGTTCCGTGAGTCAAAAGAAGCGCGTCCATTCAACAGAAGGTAAGACGGCGAGTTCTTCCAATTCTTATTCGCCGTTTGCAGGAACTGGCGTATGGCAAACGGACTGCGCTCGCCAAAGTTGAATTCGTCGTAGAGATCGTTGATATGCGCCACCACCGAGGATTTTCCTTGCGTCTGGTGAGCCTTGATTAACGGGTCAAGGGCACTGGTGAACGGACCATAGGTGACGATGGCAATGTCGGCGCCGGCCTGAGCGCTATGCCACTGCGACGGATGATTGGGCCAGACGCCGGCTGAGGCGGCGACTCGATCGTCGGCGACAGCGAGCAATGTGTGTGCGCGACGACGCTGCGGGATTAGTGCTCGTAAAGGGCACTTGGACTGCGATTTGATATTTGCCGTTCGTCGACGTCACTTCAGGCGTCAACTGAACGGGAGCATTGGGATCCGTAATATCGAGCACGGTCGGCGGCGTATTGAAATTGGTTACATCAATTTCCTCGCCGGCCCGTCCTGTGAACTTCAACTGATCGTCGTCGGCCATGTACAGATGCGGGTAGGTAATGTGGATGTAGTCGACGAGACTGGTGTCGTAGTCCCCATTTTGCGCTGTCAGCGTGACGGTGTTGCTCCAGGGCTTGAGCACGCCGGCAGGAATAGTAACGGTCAGCGAACCCTTCTGCTGGCCCGTGAATATCGACGTTGCCGAGCGGTGTGCCATTCAGCACGACCGACACATCATGGGGGAAGCCGGCAATCACGCCTTGCAGCACCACCTCAAGACGCGCCGCCTGAGTGGAGGCGGTACTGAGATGAGGAATCTGAAGGACCTCGTCCACTGGGGTAGGCGAGACAAGGGGGCCGAAGAAGTTTTGCCCGTCGGGCGTCAGCAGGGCAGCAAAGTAAGTGCTGCGCTGTTGCAGTTCCACGGTTGCGGAATAGCTCGCCGGAGGCTGGTTGGAGCCGGACGAGAGTGGAAGCTGCGGGATGCGGGCACCTTGCGCTTTTCCGGCGACGAGCCAGTAGATTCGGGTGCCCGAGAAAATGGTGTCAATTCCTGTGCCGTAGAAATTGATGGCGGCTTGCGTGCCGAAGCCGCCAGGACCTGCGGTGGCACCCGTGATTTCGATGGGCTGCTCAGTCGCCTCAGCGTAGAGATGCAGCAGCGCCGGATCGACGTTCGGATCGAGCCCCGCTTTTACCAGATCCGGTTGCGTGACGCGATGCCAGCCCTCGCGCTTCACATAAATCTTCACCGCCGGATGCGAGGCCAACTCAAACTGTTTCTGAATCTGGCTCTGGGTCGGCACGGGGGCTGGGGGATAGTATTCAACCGGATGACTTTCCTGAGTACCCGCAGTTGCAGGTACGGCCTGGTTCATCTGGCTCATCATCCGCGTTTCAGA
The DNA here is from genome assembly GCA_963722365.1 of uncultured Acidobacteriaceae bacterium. Taxonomy (GTDB): domain Bacteria; phylum Acidobacteriota; class Terriglobia; order Terriglobales; family Acidobacteriaceae; genus Sulfotelmatobacter. The sequence goes on along the minus strand of CAVRLM010000004.1, from coordinate 502,915 downwards.
CGCGGCCGTGGTGTCGGCTGCCTGAACCGCGGTCGACGGTGAGACAGGTCCGTGCATAGTTCGAGTGCCGTTCACGTCGATATCTTCCAGCCAGTAAGAAGCACCGCTGAGTCCAACCGAGGGATCGATCCATCCGTACGTGCGACCGGCATGCTTGGGCAGCGATCCGCTCATCAGCAGAGCTGAACCCGCGATGATCGACGGATTCATGCGAGTGCGATTTGCGGCCTGTTCACGATACACGTTGAAGCCCAGATTGTGAGCTTCGCCGCTCGTTTTCCACGTCAGGATGACTCGGTTCGCACCGTTTTTGTCGACTCCGAAATGCGCGGAGAACGATTGGAGTGTGATTCTGGTGGGCGCGGTAATCGTCTCGGATTGGGTGGAGGTGTTGTTCGAGGAAATCGGATCGCTCTGGTCTGCGGAAACAGTCGCGGTGTTGGAGACCACACTGGACGCGCCGGGAAGGGTCAAGATTGAAATCGTAGCGGTGCCCGCGTTCGCAATTGTTCCCAGCAGGCAGGTTACGACTCCGTTCGCTTCGGAGCAGGAACCTGATGGCGTTGCGGTCGCCGACAGATACGTCACTACCGAAGGCAGCGTGTCGGTCACAGTCACATTCGTGGCCGACGCGGGGCCGTTATTGGTGATCGTCAAAGTGTAGGTGAGCGGAGTTCCCTGAGTTACCGGGTTGGGAGAGCCAGTCTTCACGATTGCCACGTCGGCACTGTTGGCGCTGGCAACTACGACGGTTGCGCTGGCGATATTCGTGGTAATGCCGGGTACGATGTTGGCCGCGGTTGCGGTGACGGTGTCGGTGATGTTGGTTCCCGACGTCGTTCCCGCATTGACCTGCAATGCAAGTGTGAAGGTCGCCGTGCCGTTGACGGCGAGCGTGCCGCTATCGGTGCAGGTAATCGTGCCGGTACCGCCGACTGGAGGTAGTGTCCCGCAGGTCCATCCCGCCGGAGGAGTTATCGATTGGAAGTTCGTATTTGGCGGAGTGGTCTGAGTAATGGTCATCCCAGCAGTGGTGACAGCCGGACCATTGTTGGTGACAGTCTGGGTATAGGTAACATTGCTTCCCGCGGCAACCAACGTGGGAGATGCGGAATTGGTGGTGATGAGATCGGCCTGAGAGGCAAGAGCAACCACGTCCGACGCAGTCGCGCTGTTATTCGTCAGGACCGGGTCAGCAGTCGTCGTGGTGACATTCACGGTTTCGTTGATCGCCGTGCCTGCCGCTGTTCCGTTCGTCACCTTCACAACGAATGTTATGGTCGCAGGCGCACCGGGCGCGACGCTTGCGTTCGTGCAGATAAGCGTAGCTAAGGTACAGGTCCACCCACTGGGGCCGGTCAGGGAGACTGCGCTGGTGTTCGCCGGCAGCACGTCGGTCAAAGTCACCGAGGACGCGGCGCTCGGGCCGTTGTTAGTTACGACCTGCGTGTACGTGATGTTGGTATTGGCCAGCACTGGAACCGGCGCTGGCGTGTTAGTTACGGACAGATCAGCCGATCCGGAAACCTGGATATTGACCGTAGCGGTATTGTTGCCGCTGTTGGGATCACTGCTGGTGGACGAGACGGAATCTGTTTGAGTGATCGTGGTTCCGAAGGCAACGGTAGTGTTCACTTTCACGACAAAGGTGAAGTTTGCCGTGGTGCCGGCGCCCAGCGTCGTTGTGTCGGTACAGGTAAGCGTTCCCAAAACGCATGTCCATCCCGCGGGACCGAGCAGAGACACGGCGGTCGTGTTGGCGGGAAGGGTCTCGGTGAAGACAGGCGCGTTCGCTGTAGCCGGTCCGAGGTTGGTCGCGCTCTGCGTATAAGTAATGTTGCTGCCCGCGGTCACGGGATTCGGACTGCCTGAATTGGTTACGGTCAAGTCGGACTGTGTGGCAGACGCAACGGCGATCCGAACGGTGGCGGCGTTGTCGGCGAGGTTGGTATCGTGAGTCGCGGCGATGACCTTGGCAGTGTCGGTAATGATTGTTCCGGCGGCCGTGCCCGGGTTCACGTTATAAGTCGCCGTGATGGTTGCGGTTGAACCCGGCGGAGCGCTGGGATTCGTGCAACTGATAGGGGCGGCGTTGGGGCAGGTCCAGGTGCCTCCGCCGGTGGTGACGACCGCTACGGATACGAATGTGGTATTCGCGGGAGTCAGTTCCTTGAACGAGGCGGTGTTGCAGTTGCTCGGGCCGCCATTCACGACGGTTTGGGTGTAGATGATGTTCGATCCGGCAGTTGCGGGGTTTGGGAGCCCACTATTAGTTACGGTCAGATCGCAAGAGGGCCTCGTAGCAGTGACGACCGTCGTGCTGTTGTTGGCGGCGGCGGGATCGGAGGTGGTGGAAGTAACGCTCGAAGTCGCGGTGATCGTGGGCGCAACGACAGTTGGCGGAACGTTCACGACGACAATGATGTCGGCAACCGCTCCAGCGGCCAGGGACGGATCGGTGCAAGTGACAGTGCCGGTGCCACCGACGGAGGGCGTGGTGCAGGTCCATCCGGAGGGCGCGATGACGGATTGATACGTCGTGTTGGGCGGCGTCGCCTCACTGAAACTGACGGCCGTCGCTGCTGCTGGACCGTTGTTGGTGACCGTTTGGCTATAAGTGATGTCATTGCCCGGCAGGACCGTGGGCGGCGCTGCCGCGGTGCTGAGAGCAAGGTCGGCTTGGGTCGCGGTTCCAACGATGTCAGTCGCGATGGCAGAGTTGGGGCCGAACGACTGGTTGGATGCGTTCACCGTCACCGTGTCGGTGATGGTGGTTCCCGCTGCAACGAGAGCGCCGACTTTGTAGACAACGGAGAATGTCCCCGAGACGCCTGCACCCACGCTTGGATTGGTACAGGTCGGGGGGAATCCAGCGCAAGACCATCCTGCGGGAGGAGTGATAGAAACGAAGGTTGTAGTCGCGGGAGTCGCCTCGGTAAATGTACCCGTGGTTGCGGCGGAAGATCCGGTGTTCTTCACTACCTGGGTATAAGTAATGTTATTCCCGGCTTGCACGGGATTGGGCGATGCGACATTTGTCACCGAGAGGTTGGGACCGGCTGTACCTACAATTGTAGTTACGGTAGCAGTATTGTTCGTCGAAACGGGATCGATGGCGGAAGAGGATACGGACACAGTTCCGGTGATGACGGTTCCGTTGGCTGCGCCGTTGTTGACCTTGACGACGAGAGTGAACGTGCCGGAGGTCGAGGCAGGCAGAGTGGCATTGCTGCAGACGATGTTACCGGTTCCGCCAACGAGGGGCTTGAGACAACTCCATCCTGCCGGTGAGATGAGAGAGACGAAGGTTGTGTTCGCGGGAATCTTTTCGACCACGGTGGCATTGTCCGCGGCGCTGGGTCCGTTATTGGTGACGACTTGCGTATAAGTGATGTTGGAGCCGGCGGTGACTGGATTCGGCGCGCCTGCGTCGGTGACACTCATGTCGGCACTGGACACTACATTGGCTGTGTCGGTAGCGGTATCGTTGAGCAGATTCGCGTCGCCACCACCGCCTACCACGGCGGTATTGATGACTGTGGCCGGAGCCGACTGTAGGACGTTCGCATTGATCGTGATCGACGGGTAACTGGCGCCGATGGCCAGCGAATCCGCGCGCACGCAACTGAATGTCTGGACTGCAACGGAGCAGGTCCAACTTGTTCCCGAAGCGCTGATCGGTGTGAGACCGAGAGGCAGAGTATCGTTGACCGTGACAACGCCGTTCGTCGCGCCGAGGAGACTCACGTTTGAGACGGTAATCGTAAAGCTTGCGGTCGAACCTCGCGTGAAATTGCCTACGTGGGATTTGCTAATCGAAAGGTCCGGAGAGCACAGGGCTGAGGGCTGCAATCCGGTGACCTGCGACAGAGTGGCGTTGGTCGCGCTCACCCCCGCAGTTCCAGGAGTTGCTCCGTAGGGAGCCCCCGGTGTAAGAGTCGTCCCGTTGGTTCCACCCGATACGCTGATGCCGGCCGCGGCGCCGGATGTATAAACCACGCCGCCTCCGCCGCCGCCCCCGGGACCGTGTCGATCGGCCAAGCTGAAGGTTTGAGAGTCCCAGGCGTCACCACCTCGACCGCCGTTTGCTTGCAGGGTTAGGCCGCTCTCTCCGCCATTGGAGGCGAGAACCACGATCGTGCCGCCGGCGCCGCCGCCGCCCCCGGCATCGTTAGCGGTACCGTTGTAGGCATTCAATCCATTGGCAGTGAGGGTCCCGGTACCGGTCAGGCTATAGGCGCGAATGAAAATCATTCCTCCGCCGGCCGCCCCACTGCTGGCCTGATTGTCACTGTCAGAATTATTTCGAGTTCCTGCACCGCCTCCGCCGCCGATCGCAATGCGGTCAATCGTCGCGGGGAATGGAGAGCCGCCTTCGCCGCCCGAACTGAGATTGGCGCTCCACGAGTTGCCACCAAATCCGCCAGACCCGCCATTCGCGCCGCCACCACCACCCGCGTTCTGGTCATTGTTTGTTGGATGAGCGTCGGTTCCACCACCGCCGGCGTTGGCCGGAGCGCCGCGCGCCATGCTGCCATCGGTGCCAGCTGTGCCACTGGGATAGCCAGTCAACGTGTGGAGAAACGTCGCTCCAGACTCGACCCACTGCGGCGTGCCCGCTACACCTTCACCTTTGGGAGCGTCGACTCCAGCTACGCCGCCGGCTGCGCCCGTGTACGTCGCCGGAGAAATCTGGCGGAAGTCGGTGTTCACTCCGGTTCCACCGGTTAGCTGCATTCCGGCTCCGCCGCGAAAACCTTTGCCGTTGACCGAGACCGTGGCTCCGCCCAAATCCAGTTTCCCGGCGATGTCTAGCGCAAGAATGCCGCCCGTGGATCCGTTCCATGCAGCAGCCGTGACCGCGCCCAACGTGGCGGACAAATATTGCGGAACGAGAACAACTTGATAGGTGCTGACTCCCTTGGTGCCAGTTGCGGCAGCCGCAGCGTATCCGAACACCAAACCCGCACTCGGCCCAGCACCCTTGATGGGCACAGAACCCGCAGCAATGGGACCTGTCGCGGTTACGAATTCGTAGTTCCCGGCGTTATTGATCGCCGTAAAACCTGTGCCCGTGCTCCCGTTTCCATATGCAACGCCCTGCGTGGTGTTGATGGTGGCGTCTTGCATCTGGATCACCAGCAGCAGACTGCCGTTGACAATCGTGCCTCCGGCTCCAGTCGCTGTACCTATTGGAATGGAGGTTGCGCCCTTGGCCACATTCGCAGTTCCCGGATAGTAGGTGTTCACCACTCCACTCAAAGTTCCGCCCGCGGTCAATGTCGTCGTTGAGCAAACCACGCTCACCACCGGCGCGAGTGCCACGTAGGTATTGTTGCCGGTGTTCGGATCGGGAGGCGGGTCTGGAGTCAGTGACGGTTGCGGTGTTCTGATAAAAGCCGGCGGTCGTGGTTGACACTTTTACGGCCACCGTTGCCGTGGCGCCGCTGGCAAAACTGGCGGGAAGCGTGCATTTGATGGTTCCGCCTGTCACACATGTCGTTCCAGCGCTGGGCGTCACCGATACGATCGCTAACCCTGCCGCAGCGTAGGTGTCGGTCAGAATGACGTTATTCGCAGCAGACGGACCACTATTCGTAATTGTGATGTTGTAGATGGAATTCTGGCCAAGGGGAACGGCAGTGACGCTCGTTGAGACACCAATATCCGCTGTACTCGGATTGACTGACACCGCTCCCAGCGACCAGTTGGAGGCTCCGCTGAAAGTCTCCGAGATCGGCACACTCGGCGCGCCTGCGCGACTGCTGCCACTTCCCGTGACATCTGGTGGATCGACCACCCCCGAGCTTACCTGGTTCCACCGCGATACTTGTGGCGACGGAATGGTGACGGTGCGATCTCCTCCGACAGCGAGCGTGTCGAGGATCTGACCATTGACCACGCTAGGGACATCTAGTGACGTGTTGGTTGCGGCGGCGCCGTTTGCGGACACAAACGTTCCCAGAGGAACGGTTTGGTCGGCACCGGTAAAGGTAGTCACCCCCGCAACCACGCCGACGGTTTGAGCCACGGGGATGCCGACGGAAACCAGCACGGCATAGGTACCGGTCGGCGGGGCGAGCAGATACCACATTTCGACGCGGCGCGTATTTGCGGCGTCATTGTGAGCACCCACAAAACTCAGTGCCACGCCGTTGTAAGTCACGCCGACAACCCCTGTGGCAGGCGCATTCGTGATGTTCATCGAAATGCCAACGAGCATTAGACGATTGGCCCCGGCAGTCGCGTGAGTGAAAGAAGGAAGAACTTTTGTTCCGGTGCCTGTCAGGTCTCCACCGGAGTTGGTGGTGGAGTCCACCGCCACCTGGGCGTTCGCGTGGGTCGTAGCAAACGACAAGAACAACAGCGCCAGGAGAATTGGGAGGGCGCTCGCCTTTTTCGCGGCCTGGCCCAAAGATGACGTTCTGCTCAACTTTTCCATGAGCACTCGTTGTCCTCGGGCTGCGTAACACAAGATTCGCCCACTCATTCCGTTCAGCTTCGCGCGCACTGTTTTGTTTCCCACGCGCACCTCTTTGGCCCCAGCGATTCCCACAATCTGTTCCGCACTCACCGCCGGATCATCCTGCGACGCACAGTCGCCGCGGGTGATGAAGACGTCGCGCTCCGTGTCAGCAACCACTAAGCGGTGCAAGCGGAATCCCATTTCGCCCTTTACGAGAACAATGTCGCCCTTCCGCAAGTCGATCGGCAGAGCGGCTCTCACATACACAATCTCGCCATCACGAATCGCGGGAGACATGCTGGCGCCGCGCGCCTGAAAGCGGACGGCGTTCCCGCTTCCCAACAATTCCCTGCTGATTGCCTCGAACATTTTGGTTTGCGGGCGATCTTCTACCGGTCCCACTGAATGATGATCCACCCGTGGACAAACATGCGATGTTTCAATCACGGAATTCCCGAATCCTCTCGACGGCAGCCTCGGTTGGTTCGAATGCATAGCGGTAACAGGGAACAACACTCACCAACTCCTGCAAAAATGCGAGCGCACAATCTACATACTCGTGACGGTGAAATGGGACAAAGCTGCGGGCAAACAATTCCGCAACGGCTTGGCAGGGAGAGAGGCGCGTCAGCACATTTCCGCGACCATGCTCGAGGACAAAGATTCTCGCCAGGCTCGCGCTGCCTGGAGAGGCATAGGCCGCCTCGCCATGCCACGGCGTTCCGTACATGCGCATATTGGCGGTCTTCTGGGCGGCGTCTCGCCGCACACTATCTCGCCGTACGATGATACGGTCGTCACTCAGGATTTCGACGCTTTCGCAGGCAGCCCAGAGACGCGTCGTGGTGCTCTTCCCTGCTCCCGAATGTCCGACGAACAGATTGCCGGTGCCATCCTGCCTGACGATGCCGCAGCTATGTAACTCGATTGCATTCTCCTGGGTGAGCCGGTGCATGATCAGCAGTTCGTCGAGGGGATACTCGAGCGGTTCAGCCACCTGGGGAAAGCCAGAGAAAGCCTCCTCGCTCATCTGAAGAGTGGCTTGGCGGAAATGCTTATCGACAAGAAGTCTTTTGTAAGGTCGCTCGCCAAAGACGGGCGCATTAAAGTCAAACTGAAATCCGGCAGCGTCTTCGTAAAGACGCCAGGTGGTTCCGGAATCGAAGCGCTTTTGGTGAGCGCGGGGAGGAAGCGTTTCTGCCCACTCGACCTGAATGGTGATATTGGACTCTTGCGATTCGACGCGAAACGGAATGAGGGAGGGCACGAGAGCGGCATCGATGCTGCGTTGCGCCGCAACTTCTATCGAGACTCCGCCAATCCGGAACCAAGTGCGATGCTCGAAGGGTAACGCTTCGAGGGCGTCCCGCAGCATCATCCCGCGAACGCTGTTTGTAGCCTGACCGACTTGTGGAGTGCTCATCCGATTAAGATCCGACGTTGCTGCACACAAACGCAGTACAAGGAAAGCCCGGAAAACTCGATCCGGAAGTCTTGCAATGCCCAAGCACAGCCTCTTCGGGCCGCAGGCTGATTGTGGTCAGACGCGGTGGCTCATACAGCTTCTTAGCGTCCGGCTTATTCACTTCCTGATCCATTCAGCCTCCTGCAGTCTGTCCGCTCAGTGATGACCGCAACTCCCGCAGCCCCCTATGGCGACACTTGAGTTGTTAAGAATTGGCAGAATATGCTGCGGCCCCGCCCAGCTTTCCACATCGAGTTCCTTGCTCGTGATGCGGCGCGCCGACTCCAGCAGAGCCGGATACTCGCTTCCGCCAGCACAGAATTCGCAGTCGCCATGAGGCGGAATCTCTGCCCCAATCACGGCAGCACGGAGATGAGCGACGTTGCAAAGAAAAGAAACTGGACTTTCGCGGTCGCCGTTTTCCAGTTCACCGTTCGCGGGGCACATTCCGCACAGCGACTGAATGCGACACTGCGTGCACTTGGTTACGCGCGTGCGTTTACGCCTTCGCACTTCCTCCAGATACCCTTCCCAGACATACTTCAACTCGACCCCGGCTACACTGAACGTTTCTTGCTGCGAGATGACGCAAATTCCCATTTCGCCGTACGCATTGATGGCGAAGGAGTTCATGCCCCCGCCACAGAAGTACACGCTCTGGTTGTCTGCAAGGTTGGGCGGATTTTCAGCGTCGCGCTTGGCAAGCCTGCGATACTCGCTCACTTCCTTGTGCGAATGCAGGTCGAGGGCGACGACCTCCTCGGGAGCGAGTCTTACTGCCAAGGGACTCTGCGAACAGTCGATGCGCGGATTGATTTGGCCGTCGGTCTTGAACTCGATGCCGAGTTCGTGTTCGGCGAAATGTTTCATTGCCAGGATTTCATGCTTATTTACACTAGTGGCCACAGTTTTCAACTTAAGGGGTAGCCCGCGGTCCTTGAGCAACTTAATACCGTTCAGGCAGCGGTCGTACGATCCCGGAATCGCAGTCAATGCCTCGTAGGTTTCCCGTGTCCGCCCGTACAGGGTAATTTCAATGGCGAATGGTGGCCACGCAGCCAGGTAGTCCGCGATTTGCTCGTTGATGATGGTGCCATTCGTAAAGAGCGTAATCAGGAAGCCTTTTTTCTTCGCATAGGTATAAATCTCGAGGAAGTCTTTGCGCGCGAAAATTTCGCCTCCGGTATAGAGAACCCAAAAGCAACCCAACGCAACCAGTTCGTCGAGCATGCGGAAGTGTTCTTCCTTGCTCAACTCCCGTTGTTTGGCCTCCACATCAGCCATGGGCAGATTGTTGTAGCAGTGCAGACACTCCAGGGGGCAGCGGCGGGTCACTTCGATCGAAACTTGCAGAGGCACCCGTTCACCAGTGTGTCGCTGGTGAAGATCTGCGCTAAACGCGCCATAGCTCAACTGCTCCAAAGCACACCCCCATTTTGAAAGCAGCAGTAATCGTGTACTGCTACTGCGCTCGTGCCTTAGTGGCTCTCAGCGAACATCGCTGGTCTCGGTTACAGGTGCCTCGACCAGACCGACTGCTTTCATCTCAATGACGAACTTTGAAACATCATGCTCTGCTTGCCCCGGTTCGATTTCGTAAGCGGTCGCAATCGCAGCGGCCAGTTGAGTCATGGTGTGCGGGGTCTCCAGCAGATTCCAAATCAGCGAACCCGTAGTATTGAAACTGTAAATCGAGGCCAGGTCTCCGACCCTGCCGCGAATCGGAACGAGGAGCATTTCACCAGCGACTACGCGGGCTACCACTGCCTGCGAGCGAACAAGAGTCTCCTTTTCCGAGTTAACCGTCACGAGGCTGGGCTCCTTTTCGGATGGAATCGAAAACCGGCGGTTCGAAAGCAACTCCGGTTTCATCCCACAATGAGATTACGGTATCTATACCCCCCATATGCAATCGGGCATTCGGGTCAGGGTATTCGGTTGGTTATCATCCCGGATGGTTCCCAAACGCATGGAAAGTAGTGGGTTACGCGACCGAACGGAGTTCGATCGTGGGATCGGCGACCACGGTTTCGGGTGTCAGGCTGCGACGATCTGGTGCCTCGACTAGAAACGTTTACAGTGGACAAACGAAACGAAACGCTATAAAAAGAAATCCGGTCTCGAAGTCGTCGCAGGGGATGGACGCTTCGACCGAATCGATTCCCGTGCTTAACGAAGAACGTCGTCGCGCCATTCTCGATCTACTCAACAGCCACGGCCGGGTTCTAGTTACTGAACTGGCTCGGCAGTTTGAGACTTCACAAGTCACGATCCGCAAGGATCTCGAAATTCTGCATGCTCATGGAATGGTCCACCGCACGCATGGGGGAGCGCTTCCCTCGCGCGATGGGGCGTTGGAAGATCCGACGCTGCGTGAAAAAGAAAAGCTTCATCATCAGGAGAAATTGCGCATCGCAAGTACTGCGGGCGAGAAAGTGAAGGAGGGGCAGGTTCTGATTCTGGACTCGGGCACGACGACGACGGCGATCGCGCGGGCGTTGAGATCTTTTCAAAATCTCACGATCATAACGAACGCCGTCAATATTGCCGCTGAACTCTCCGGAACTGCCGTCGAGGTAATCCTGACGGGCGGGACACTGAGAAAGAATTCCTTTTCGCTGGTCGGTCCGATCGCCGAAGAGACACTACGACGCCTCAGCGCGGATTCGCTGTTTCTGGGAGTCGATGGATTTGATACTCACTTCGGATTAAGTACGCCGAATCTGCTGGAAGCCAAAGTCAATCGGGTGATGATCGAGGTGGCGAAGAAAACGGTGGCGGTTTGCGACTCCAGTAAATTTGGCCGGCGCAGCCTGTCATTGATCGCGCCTCCGTCAGCAGTGCAGGAGGTGATCACAGACCGTGGCATTCCAAAATCCGATCTGCGAGCCCTGCGGCAAGCCGGAATCGAAGTGACGCTGGTCTGACACCATTGGATCCGACTCCATCCATGCCCCGCTTCGACGTTACCATTGCCGGCGAACTGAACCTGGACCTTATTCTCTACGGGCTTCCCGAACAGCTTTTGCCAGAGCGAGAACTGCTCGCCGAGAGCATGATGCTGACGCTCGGCTCTTCGTCGGCAATCGTCGCTCACAACCTGGCAGCACTCGGCAGCCGGGTCGGATTCCAATCTCGCATCGGCGACGATTCGCTGGGCCAAATCGCGCTCGACCGCCTGCGAGAAGGCGGGGTGGAGGTAGCGCGCGTACGCCGTGTTCCGGGCACAACCACAACCGGACTGACCGTAATCCTGCACCATGCGGCCTGGCGCAACATCCTTACGTATCCGGGTACGATTGCAGAAACATGCTGGGACGATCTCGACCTCGACTATCTTGCCGATTCGCGCCATTTTCATTTTTCGTCTTACTATCTGCAGAAGGGCCTGCGTCCGAGAGTCAATGAACTGTTCCAGTTCATGAAATCGAAGGGACTGACAGTGTCTCTTGACACTAATGATGATCCCGACGACCGATGGGACGATCTGCGAGACGTCTTGCGAAACGTGGACGTGTTCCTGCCGAATGAACGTGAGGCATGCAAAGCGGCTGGCACCGAAGACCTGAACGAGGCTGTTGAGAAGCTATCTCGGCTCGTACCATTGCTGGTGGTGAAGGTTGGCAGCCGAGGCGCGATGGCCCGGCGCGGCGAAGAACGATTCACTAGTTCTCCGCGAAATGTGGTGCCTGTCGATACCGTCGGGGCGGGCGACAGCTTCGACGCCGGCTTTCTGCATGAGTACGTGCGAGGTTCGAATTTGCAAGCATGTCTTGACAGCGGCAATCGGACCGGGGCGCTCTCGACTACACGCGCCGGAGGCACTGAAGCTTTCCGCGAGGTCAAGCATCGCGAACAATTCCTGCGAACCTAGTCGGGCACGCAGCTACTGCGGCGACACTTCCAAAAGTAAATGTTGTTTAAACTCAGTCTTCAATCTGGGGGCCTTCCCATCCTCGGCGTCAACCGTTCCCAGGTCTTTTCCATCAGCGTAGTCTGATACGCGATAGTGGCCGGCCTTCAACCCGCGCAGTTCAACTTCTCCGGTGAAAGTGCCATTCTGTTGGTCTGCGAAAAACGCGTAGTACATCTTGCCGTCTTTCGCGATCGCGTAGGCCTCTGGCACGTCGTATCCGTAGACGTAAAGATCGCGGAAATCGCCGCGCGAAAGCATTTTCTCGTTGTAGAGAGCAATCCATTTCTTCCAGAGTGCGTCTTTCTCGGTGGTCAAGGCGACAGGCTTGAACTTCGGACCCGGATCAGGCCATACGAATTTCGTCCCTAAAACGCCTCCGGTTCCCAACGTCGAAGCAAAGTCGGTGCCATGCTCGCTCCAACCACCCTTGCCAACCGGCGTCATCTCGGAGAGTTCCACGTGATCTCCATAGACTGCGGCTTGCGGCCCAAGCAGGGCCTTATACATCTTGATGCGGCGGCGCACTTGCACGGCGCCAACGGGATCCGCTGTCACCGCTTGATCGATAAATGGCAGCCACGCCAGCGACGGAGGGGTACCGCAGGGGCATGCCTGCGTCACGCTCTCGGGCTTGATGGATCGCGTGGTCTGGAAGATGGTCTTGTACACATCACCCATCGCATTGACGGAATCTTGCGGGGACTTGTGGTGATGTGCCGGGTTGTAGCATGCGGGCACGCTGTAGATGTTGTCGAGCTTCGAACCATCGAAGCCCCAGTCGCGAATGAATTTCTCGGTGAGTTGCTTGAAGTAGCTTTGCACCTCGGGGACCGCGGGACACAAGGTTGCGAGATCGCGAGTCATCCGCGCATGCTTTCCATTCTTGTCAAGAATGAACCAATCGGGATGCTCCTTCGCTACATTCGAAACGATATATTTGTGTGACTCCCATTTTCCCTGCCCGTCTTCGGCACCTAAGGGCAGCCACCAGAGTTGCGCCAGAATTCCCTGCTTGTGAAAGTCGTCGACCATCTGTTTGATGGAATCGCCAGGAAAGGTATCCTTCCGCGGGTTCCAATCGCCGTAAGTATCGAACCAACGATCGTCGAGAGTCGCCCACTTGATTCCGAGTTCTTTCAGCTTGGGAACCGTGCCCAGCATTTGCGCCGGCGTGACATTGAACTCGTAGCCCCATCCGCACCAGCTCACGTTGTAGGCTTCGTTCGAAGGTTTTGGAATTTCCCATCCTTCTTTCTGCAGTACGCTCGACCACAGGCGAAGCGGTTCATAGAAGTCCCCGCTGTACACCGCTAGAAAACTGCGAGGCGCGGAGTAGCTCTCACCTGGTTTCAAAGCAGTATTTGCAGGAATGTCCACGCTTGCGTTCACGCGTCCGTCGGCATCGACCTTCACCGGGATGGAGAGGGTCCAGGGCAGTGTTTCCACATGGCCGATCGCTTCGCCGACAGATCCAGTCCAGAAGGCGACCACTGGAATGCCGCCCCCGTAGCCGCCTTTCACCGCTTCTCCCATAGCATTGGGCTGAGATGATTTGCGGGATAGTTTTTGCACGTCATCTTTTCCCCAGTCGTAGCTCGAACCTTCGAACGCCCACATGTCATAGGGCTGCGCCTTATCATCCACTAGCTTCGCGTTGAAGCGATGCTGCTGCATCCACACCTGATCAATCTGAAAATCCGCGGTCCCAACGTTTTTGTACGAAGAGCTGACGAGGATGATGTTGGGAAAATCGTCATAAACCTCTGCGATCAGGGTACGCTCGATTTCCAGCCCGCCTGGCGCCAGAGGACGGGCGGGAATTTCAACGCGCTTACCGCGGCCGAGTTTGCCGATGCTTTCCTGTACGTTCGCTCGCCCGAAGTCGGGAACAAAATCCAGTTCTTTGCCTTGATGCACGATCGAGTCGCTGCCACCCGAGGAGCCCTCGCCGGGTTCATCGAGCGTCAGACGCTTGCCATCCTTGAGAAGAGTCCCCTGCAGAAAGCCAGAGGGCAGGATCTGGAACTCCGCCGCACTGGTCGTGAAGGTCAAAGGCCCACCATCGTGCACGACGACCTTGATGTCCGACGGTTTCGAGGGGGCGGGCTTTGGCTGCACAGGCGGTTTCGAACAACTCAGCATCGAGCCGACAAGCCCGGAGAACGCGATCGCCAAAACAATGGAGCAGCAATAAGGAAGGTTGCTTTGACCGCTACTGCGGATGCTCTTCATGATTCCCTCTCACGGGCTTGTTGTTAGAACGAAAGCAAAAACAATCTTTCGTAACTATACAACACCCCGCGCGAGGCTGCGATGGTTGATTAGCGAATCTCGGCGAGCGAGTGCTCCAGGGCGCCGCGCTTGGGAGTGGGCATGGCACCCACTTCGCTCGTCACCCAGGCTCCCACGAGGTTGGCCACTTCGTTCATGAGATCGAGGGGTGCGCCTTGTAGGTACTCGTGCACGAGGCCCGCGGTGAACGCGTCTCCTGAGCCAACGGTATCGGCGACCGAGACCCGGAAGCCGGGGTGTTCGCCCCAGTCCGCATCGCGCACCAGCAAACTACCGCTTCCACCTCGAGTGATGCAGACCATTTTCAAGTCATAGGTACGGATCAAAAACTGAGCGGATGAAAGTTGATCCTTATTATTCGGGGCTTTCGCCAGCTTCATGATCTTGGGCAACTCCTCGTCATTGAGCTTGACGATGTCTGCCAGTTTCATGGATTCCGCGACAACTTCGAATGAGTAGAAAGACTGCCGCAGATTAACGTCGAAAACTTTGATGGCATTAGGCCGCGTGGCGCGAAGGAATCGTCGAATCGTGGCGCGGCTTTCGTCCGAGCGTTGCGCAAGTGAACCAAAACAAACGGCGTCGGCCTTGGCAGCCAGAGTCTGCCAATCCGAGAGTCCAAGCCAGAGAATCCCAAGCTACAGGGTGAGCAATTTCGAAACGTGCGATCCTCTTAGCATCGAGTTCGACGGCAACAGTCCCGGTGGGACGCTGCGGGTCAGTCTGGACATGATCAATATTGAGGCCCAACTCTTCCATGCGCCGAAGAGCTTCCAACCCGCGCGAGTCCTCGCCGACACGGCTTGCCACAATGCCCTGATCGCCCATCAGCGTCGTGATGTAGGCGAAGTTGGCCGGTGCCCCGCCTAGACACGTTCGCTCGGGCAACAGATCCCAGAGCACTTCCCCAAGCCCGACTACTTTCTTTTTCATCGTTCGATTCCCGGTGGTATACGTCCTGAAACAATTTCCCGGTGCCAACCGGAAACGAAGTAGGAATGACGGTCCGTGTGCGTATCAGAAAATCTGGGGGAGCCATTGGCTCCCCCAGGTTAGTTTTGGTTAACCGCTGCGGTTAGAAGGTTACCCGGACGCCAAGTTGCATTTGGCGCATCTGGCTATCGCCAAACAGACCGGTGATGACGCCGGCCCCGGCGCAATCGATACAAGTGTTTCCCGGATTTGCGTACACCGCATGGTTGAAGATGTTGAAGAATTCTGCCTGGAACTGAGCCTTCACGCGCTCAGTGATGGTGAAATTCTTAAAGAGGGACATGTCGGACATCAACTCTCCAGGTCCCGTGAACTGGTTGCGACGGACAGTGCCGAACTGGGCAACGCCCGGTGAAGTAAACGGTCCGCTTTGAGTAACAACCATCTGCGTGAGCGGGTCGTTGGGAACGTGGCAGTCATATTGCAGGGTCGTAGGATCCTGATATGTGCTGTCACATAGCGGAGTGGCCACCGGAGTAAAGTATTGTACCGACCTGGTCTGGTTGTTGAAGCTGCCAGATCCCGTGTGGAAGCTACCTTCAATGCTGGGGCGGCAAGGTCCCGTGTCCCGGTCTAGGTTGCAATTGCTGTAGCTCGGGGAAAACGGAAGACCGCTGCCCAGAGTAAAGGTTGTATTCCACTGCCATCCACCGACCAGCAAGTCCATACCGCGGCTGACATTGCCGAGGAAATGCTTGCCGCGGCCGATTGGCAGTTCGTAGAGGGAAGTCAAAACGAACACGCTGTCGCGGTTGAAGTCGCCGCGTCCATTGCCTTGACTCAGATCCGGCTGATAGCTACCGTCGTTGTCATAGGCCCTGGATAGAGTCCAGAAAGCCGTCAGGGTTAGACCGGCTGACAGTCGGTGGTCTACCTTGATATTCAGCGCCTTGTAAGAGTTGACCCCGTCATTGCCGTTGTAATTCAAGCTTTGTCCGGAGCAGCATACCACGGCACTGGTCACGCCGTTCGCGTCGGTGTAACTGGTGGTGAATGCCGTGTTGTAGGGCGACCGCTCGTTAAAGCTCAAGCCGCCGTGCGGCAAGAACCCAACGACCGTGGCCTGGTTAGCGTTGTAGGTGTTGCTGTTGCCTTTGAATACATGGGTACCGTGGTTGCCCACGTAACCGATCTCAATGCTCGTCTTGTTGGTCAGTTGGTGCTGAACGGTGACGTTCCATGCATCGAGCGTGGGTGCAACCAGCTTATCTGGCCGGATGCGAGGCGACACGTTTCCAGCAGGACCAAACAGCGGAAGAATACCGTTGGCCGGAATTACTGGGAACTGGTTGGGAGCCGGCCCGCAAACCGTATTGCTAAGGAGGCTGGCAGACAGGTTCCGGTGAAGTTGAAGGCGGCAGTCTTGTTGTCGTTGGTGGGCGAGTTCAGTTGCTCGTTGGCCAAAACCGGCAGGTTCTGGGTAACCGTGTGTCCAAACAGAGATCCGAACACGCCAATGTCATAGCTGCGCCCGTAACCCATGCGGACAACCGTCTTTGGAGTTACCTGGTAAGCAACTCCCAGCCGCGGCGCGAATTGCGTCCAGTTGTTTTTGGTGCTTCCGTTATCACTGATACCGCCGTAGCCAGCAACCCGAATTACTCCTTCCGGCAATACTGCGAAACCGCCGTTGCCCTTACCGTTCACGCTTTCCGGAGTGTAGAACTCCCAGCGCAAACCGTAGTTAAAGGTCAGTTTCGGCGTGATGCGCCAGGTGTCCTGGCCATAGAAGAAATAGCGATTCTGCGCTTCCATTGCCGACGGTTCGGACGGCGAACCGACGTAGCGGTTGAAAGCTGTGACCTCTCCAAACAGGAACGTGGCCAGATCTAAGCCACCCGTGCTGTTGTCGGAAGTGCCTACATGGTTAAAGTTAATGACACCCGTACGGTTCTGATCCGAGGGAACGCGCAAATTCGTCGCATGGCGGATGTCAGCACCAAACTTGAACTGGTGGTTGCCTAACATCTTGGTCCAATTGTTAACGAACTGCAGACCCTGTTCCTTCTCGGTGAGTGGGCAGTTGCAACGGCCGATACCAAGACCTTCGCCGATACCATTGTTGCCAAGCGTGTTTTGACCAATCGTCTGGTCAAAGATCAATGCCGGCAAACCGTTGGTGGTGGGATCGGAAGTGTTCAGACCCGGCAGTCCCAGATCCGTTGCCGCGGTGCTGTTGTTCTGATCGAACTTGGTGGAGTGCGGATTGTAACGGAACCATCCGAAACGGAAGTCCGTCAGCAAGCTGCTGCTGAGGGTGTAATCGAATCCGGTTGCCAAGCTGTAATTCTGAATCAGGGAATTTCCAGCCAAACCGATGGGACCAAGACCGGGCCCGCCAATCTGGGTTCCGAACACTGGCGCGCCAGTCAGTGAGAAGTGAGCATGGGTGTAGCGACCGAAGACATTCAGTTTCTGGTTGACGGAATAGTCGATTCGCCCAGTGTACTGATAGTCGTTAAAGCTGCCGCTGCCGCTGGCGGAATAATTGTCGACTGTTCCGTTGTTGATGCCGGGCGCATTGGGCTCCGGCAACAGCGAAAGGATGTGCTCAGCGACGCCATTCGGATCATATTGCTGCAGCACGCTCATCGGAATCTGGTTGTTGGTGTATGACGTCCGCGAGCCCTGCGGCTCATACGGGTTGTAGACCTGTCCAGCTCCGCCGCTCAGACCTGCGGTGAGGTACTCGCTCAGGTCGCAGAATGAGCTCGTCGCCGACAGACAAGAACCACGAACCTTCATGGTTGGAACCGTCACCAGGAAACTGCTGCCCTGAGTGCGGCGCGTGCCTTCGTAGTTTCCGAAGAAGAACAACTTGTTCTTGATGATCGGTCCACCGACTGCGCCGCCGTATTGTTTCCAGTTATTCGGCGAGGGTTTGCCCGTAAACGGATTCTTCGCCGGATCGACAGGATCCAGGTCGTAGAAGTAGCCGCTGCCGTGGAATTCGTTGCTGCCCGATTTGGTCTGGGCGGTCAAGATTCCAGCGATGGCTTTGCCGAATTCGGCATCGTAGTTTTGAGTCGTCATCTTCGTCTCAGTCACCGAGTCAAGACTAGGGTTGACGATGATGATGCCCAGAATGGCATCCTGATTGTCGGTGCCGTCCAGTTCGTATCCAGTGCCGCTGAAGTGCTGGCCGTTGACGAAGATCTGCTTACTGCCTTGAGGATTCTCCGTGGCTGCGTGACTCCAGCCGATAACCTGTGTTCCGGGTGTAAGCAGTTCCAGACTTTGGAAGTTTCGATTGAAGATGGGAAGTTCCGCCAACTGCTTTGAATTAAACTCGACCGAAACATCTTCGCGATCGGTCTTCAGCTGCGGGGCCTCGGCCGTGACTTCGACCTGCTCGCTCGTCGAGCCGACTTGGAACTGGCCGTCAATCTTGGTGCTGGTGTCGGCGGACACTTGAACGTTCTTGGTTTCCAGGGATTTGAAGCCAGTGCCTTCGATCCGGACGGTGTAGGTGTCGGGGATCAAGTGCGTGACCGCGTAGTTGCCACTCTCATTACTGGTGGCTACGGTCGAAACGTTCTTGGCTTGGCTGGTCACCGTAATCTTGGCGCCTGAGACGGCTGCGCCAGACGGATCGATTACCGTGCCGAGAATGCTTCCGTATACTGCCTGACCGAGTGCGCCAGGCACCCACAGAATGCACAGTAGGCTGAGCAAAGCTACTGAGATCCCTACTGACCTTTTCATGAACTTCCTCCTGGAACTTTTGCCAAACAAAACGATGTGCCCCGGAAATGCAGATGGGATTGTCAGCACTGTTTATGCAGGCGTAGTACAAAACAATTACCGGGAACAGGTTTCACTAGGTTTGATACCGTTACTGGTGTAAAGTCGTAATATCGCAAGCAGATACGGGCTTCAGTTACATACCTGTGATATGGCTGTCACGCACACTGTCGCAATAAGCCGGGAGCAATGCTTCCAGCAAATAGATAAACTTATTAAAAGCCATAGCCTCCGAACCTCGGAATCGCTGTGCAAACTTCTCCGATACCTCGCTGAACACTCGCTGGATCACCCGGGCGTCGCGCTGAAGGAATACCAGATTGCTACAGAAGTGCTGGGGCGGTCGGCTGGCTTCGATCCGCAAAGTGACTCGACGGTTCGAGTGCAGGCGGGACGCCTGCGGGTCAAGCTGGCGGAATATTATGCACACGAGGGGACCGAGGATCTTATTGTCGTTGAGATTCCCAAGGGCTCGTATGCACTGACGTTCCATCTGCGACCTTCGAAGGCCGGCGCCCAACCGGCCATAAATCTGATTGCTGACGCCGGAGAAAAGAGAGAAGAGCCGGGTCGTTCGATTCGCGGATGGGCGATCACCGTTCTTATTCTTTCGGTTTTGCTGGCGGCGACGATTTCGACGATCGTCAGCCTGCTGTGGCAGCGGGCGCGCACGCCAGTGGCCGCCAGCCAAGCGGTGCCGGTCGCATATCAGATTTTCTGGAGTCCTTTCGTCACCGGCCCGCAGCAGCCATGGGTCATCTTCAGCAACGGGAGCTTTGTGGGAAGGCCTGAGACAGGAATGCGGTATTTCAACCCTAAGGCCGACTCGCGAGCTTTTATTCTGGATCATTACACTGGCGTGGGAGAAGTTCTGGCTATTCACCAATTGGATCACGTGTTTTCTGTTCTGAATCGACCGGTTGGGGTAAAGCGGGGAGCTTTATTCTCCCTGGATGACGCAAAGAACAGCGACCTGATTTTCGTCGGTTCGCCCTCCGAAAATCTCACACTGCTCGATATCCCCGGCACCCAGGAATTTATTTTTCAACGACTTGATTCCGGTCCACGCAAAGGGGATCTGGGTGTACTCAATGTGCATCCGTTGCCCGGGGAGCCGAAGATTTTCCTGGCAACGCCGGCGAACCAACCGACCACCGAAGACTATGCGGTGGTGAGTTTGCTGCCGGGACTGGATCCGTCGCGCTCGATTCTGATTCTCGCCGGCAATTCAACTTTCGGCACGCAGGCAGCCGTAGAGTATGTCTGCCGGGAAACTTCGCTCAAGGAATTGCTGCAGCGCCTGAAGGTTTCGAAGACGGGCGAACTGAAGCCGTTCGAAGCTCTGCTCCATGTGAGAATTGCTCACGGCGTGCCCGTGATGACGGACCTGGTGTCGGTGCGGAACCGCGGCAACTGACGAAGGCTGGAGAAGCCTGCCGCTTCGATTCCGATTTATTGCGGCGCGGTTAGGTGCGGATCCAGTTCCGTCGCCTTCTCAAATTCTTTCCTGGCCTCATCTTTTTGGCCGCTTCGCTGCAGGGCCAACCCGAGCTGATAATGAGCAGCGGCGTAGTTTGGCTCAGAGTGAATCGCGGAGCGAAATTGTAAAATGGCTCCGTTTACATCCCCAGCCTCCAGCATTCGCTTTCCGGAATTTGTAGAAAAGGTGGCGGTTTGCAGACTGTTGCTCGAGGCGGCGATCGTGGCTCCTGCCTTGGCTTCCTGGGCAGCTCCTTCCGCGTCGCCCAGTTGACGGAGGACGCCGGCGAGGGTGGTGTGCGCTCCCGCGAAATCCGGTTGCAGTCGGATCGCTTCGCGTAATTCCGCCGCTGATTCCGGTAGCTTTCCTTGCTGCTTAAGAACCGTTCCCAGAGTGTAGTGAGCCTCGGGGTAGTTGGGCTGATTCTGAATCGCTTTTTGCAGTTCTCCGCTTGCCTTATCGAAGTCGCCCTTCTGCCAGTACAAGACTCCGAGGGTGTAGTGGGCATCGGCCAGATCCGGCTGCAAACGGATCGCGGTCTCAAATTCAGGGACGGCCTTATCGAGTTGATCTTTTAGTTTGTATGCGAGGCCCAGGTTGTAATGCAGCGAGGCATCCTCTGGAGCGAATTTCATTCCGGTCTGCAGTTCGGAGATGGCGGCATCGAAATCTGCGCGCTGCATATATGCGAGAGCTAAGTTCCCGTGCAGGGTTCCGTCGTCGGGACGAAGTTGGATGGCAGTCTGGAATTTCGCGATCGAAGCTTCGGCGTCGCCCTTTTGCATGAGTGCCAGCCCCAGTTTGTTATAGGCTTCCGCGTCCTGGGGGCGCAGCTTGGTTGCCTGGTTAAATGCCGCCACCGCGCAATCGGCGTCGCCACTGCGGCGGCACGCCAAGCCTAGTTCTATTTGCAATTCGAACCAATCGGGTTTCAGGGCGGCGGCCTTGCGAAATTCCTGCAAGGCATCGGGAGACTTCGATTGTGCGGCGAGCGTTTTTGCCAAGTAATAATGAGCCACTGCATCCTGCGGAACCAATTCCAGCGCCTTCTGTAACTGGGTAGCGGCTTCATCGAGTTGTTGATTCTGCAAATGCACGACACCTAAATGAAAATGGGCGGGTTCGAGATTGGGTTGGAGACGCAACGCTTCCTGGAATGCCGATTCCGCCTCCGCGAACTGGTTTCGCTGCGCGAGAAGATTTCCGAGATCATCCCGCAGGTCGGCTCGTTCGGGGGCGAGTTCCACTGCCCGGCGCATTTCTGCTAAGGCCTCGTCCCCGGGATGCTGGCTCAGAATGCGGGCTAGAGTACGATGAGCCCCGGCGTTACCAGGAGCGATCTTCACGGCGGCACGCGCTTCCTGCTCGGCATCGTCTGACTTTCCCTGTTGCAACAACACTCCGACAAGGGTGAGTCGTGGTTCTACGAATCCAGGCTTGAGTTTGATGGCGGCGCGAAGATGAGTGGCGGCTGCGTCGGTTTGGCTTTGCTGAGCCAGCACCCAGCCGAGGGCCGACTGAGCTTCTGAGTCGTTTGGCGCCAACCGAACCGCCTTCTCAAACTCAGAGCGCGCAGTGGTCACGTCTCCGTTCTTGAGTGCTTCCTGCCCATGTTGTAGCGCCAGGCGAACCGCGGACTTGGATGCCGGAGTAACCGGTGTCCCCTGCCCCCAGAGTCCAACGTTGGTGGAGATTATCGCCAAGAGCAAAAAACTGCCGAATCTGGAGGGGTGTGAAAGCACGATGAATGAAGTGTTCTTTACTTTTCGAAATTATATCCAACACACGCGGAAGCAATCGTGTGGTATGACATAAGACGAATTGCAAGTCGTGAAGCTGGGCGCAGCCTCGGAGGCTGCATTTCATGCGACTCTCTCGGCGAAGTTTTCTGCAACTTTCGAGTGCTGCCGCATGCGCGGCGCCCTGGACGCATCTCTTGCCGACGAAGGCCGACGCTTCTAATGTTGATCTCTGTCAAAAACTCGCCTCTGATCCTCTTCGTCCGCAGTATCACTTGATGCCCGCACACAACTGGATGAATGATCCCAACGGGCCGATTTACTATCGCGGACGTTATCACATGTTTTACCAATACAATCCGCAGGCTGCCGTGTGGGGCAACATGAATTGGGCGCACGCCACGAGCGAGGACATGATTCACTGGAAGCACGAAGGGACTGCACTTTCACCCACACCCGGCGGACCAGATCGTGACGGCGTTTTCAGTGGCAGCGCCGTCCTCGACGAAGGTAAGCCCACCGTGATTTATACCGCCGTCGCTCCGCCGGCAACGCCGGATGAGGCCACGCTGCGTGATGGCGCTCATACCTGGCGCGAAACGCAATGCCTGGCCGTCGCACAAGACAACGAACTTCGCAATTGGAAGAAGCTTCCCGAACCTGTGATCGCCGCGCCACCCGCGGGTCTGGCCGTCACTGGGTTCCGCGATCCGTGCCTTTGGCGTGAAGGCAAGCTCTGGATGCTGATTCTCGGTTCCGGCGTGGCGCATAGGGGCGGGTCTATCCTCTTATACAGCTCACCGGATCTCCGCAATTGGTCCTATCTGCATCACCTGATCGACGGCACAACCTCGGACATCAAGAGTGTCAATCCGGTCGACTCCGGAGATATGTGGGAGTGTCCTGACTTCTTCCCTCTCGGCAACAAGCACGTGCTGCTGATCTCCACGGTGGGGAAAGTTCGCTGGAAAGTGGGCACGTATGCGAACCAGCGTTTCACGCCTGAGAAGGAAGGCGTGGTCGATTGGGGCTCGTACTATGCGGCGAAGACCATGCTCGACGCAAAAGGCAATCGCATTCTGTGGGGATGGATTCCTGAAACGCGTCCCGACGCGGAGTTGATCGCCGCGGGATGGGCGGGGGCAATGTCGCTTCCCCGCATATTGTCGCTGAGTTCGGAAAACGAACTGCAGACGGAAATCGCGCCGGTCGTGCAGCAATTACGCGGTCCGCATGAGGGCTTCACTCCGGAAACCACGCTTGTTACGCGGAAGAAAATCTTGGACTCATTCCGGATTCATGACCTTACGGCGGAACTGGTCGTCGACGTACGCCCGAAGTCAGGGTTCTCCATCCAATTGCAATCCGAGAGCGGAACTGTGTTTGCGACCATCTCCTACTCCGAAAACTCGGGAAGCCGCGAGGCGTCAGTTAACAACGTCAGGGCGCCTCTGTCGGGAAGCAGTGGATCGCCCCTACGCCTGCACCTGCTCCTGGACGGATCGGTAATGGAAGTCTTCTTTGACAAAACGACTTCTTTGACAGCACGCATCTATCAAGTTCCATCGGGCCCGTTGCGAATCAAAATGATAGGGGACATCGAACTCCTCTCGTTCCATGGCTGGCAGATGTTGCCAATCTCAAATGACCGACTCACGGCTTCCCTGTGCTCGTGACGACTCGTGAACCATTTCGGCGACAACCATTTCGGCGGCAGTTGATGCCGGCACAATTCTGTTGTATGGTGCGATCTGCTCTAATTGAGACGGGGCAAAACACGCGCCCGTCCTGATACTTCCCGTTCTACCTGGTGATCGAACAAAATAGTCTTCATGCCAATTTCTGCCAACGTCGTCCTAGGCCAGGGAGTACAGATCTTCCATCCGGATCTCGTCAATCTCTATGGCTGCTCGGTAGACGATGAGACCAAGATCGGCTCCTTCGTCGAGATTCAGAAAAATGCCTCGGTGGGCAAGCGATGCAAGATTTCGTCGCACACCTTTGTTTGCGAGGGGGTCACCATCGAGGATGACGTCTTTGTTGGACATGGTGTCATGTTTATTAACGACCTGTATCCTCGGGCGTCGCAGGACGGGCGCTTACAAACCGAAGCGGACTGGAAAGTGGTTCCCACACGAGTGAAGCGCGGAGCGTCCATCGGAAGCGGCGCGGTCATCCTCGGCGGTGTAACCATTGGCGAAGGTGCTCTTATCGGGGCGGGCGCCGTTGTAACGCATGACGTGCCTGATCAGCAGATCGCGAAGGGCGTGCCCGCCCGTCTTGGCCGCGCCGTCCCGCGAGAATAAAGAGTTTCTTGAGGAGGCAGATTGATTCGGATTGGCGTGATCGGTTACGGATACTGGGGTCCAAACCTGGTGCGGAATTGTTATGAGGCCGCAGGTGCGCAAGTTGGCTGCGTTAGCGATCTGCGAGCAGATCGCCTGGCGCACGTCAGCAGCCGATACCCCACGATCAAGACGACACAGAATTTTCGCGAGCTGATTGAGGATCCTTCCATTGACGCGGTCGCGATTGCCACCCCGGTTTCTACTCATTACGAATTAGCCCTGCGCGCCTTGCAGGAAGGCAAGCATGTGCTGGTCGAGAAACCGCTTGCCTCGAACACGGAGCAGGTCCAACACCTGATGGACATCGCACAGAAACGAAAACGCGTGCTCATGGTCGATCACACGTTCGTTTATACCGGAGCAGTCCGCAAGAT
Organism: uncultured Acidobacteriaceae bacterium; assembly: GCA_963722365.1. Classification (GTDB taxonomy): domain Bacteria; phylum Acidobacteriota; class Terriglobia; order Terriglobales; family Acidobacteriaceae; genus Sulfotelmatobacter. The sequence goes on along the minus strand of CAVRLM010000004.1, from coordinate 478,098 downwards.
CCGCGATCTCGTGGATAGCGGAAGCCTTGGGGAAATCTACTATTACGATTCAGTGCGCGTGAATCTGGGATTATTTCAGCACGACGTCAACGTGCTGTGGGACCTGGCGGTGCACGACCTCTCCATCATGGACTATGTGCTTCCCTTTCGGCCTTGCGCGGTTTCTGCGACCGGGCTCAGCCATGTACCGGGAGGTACAGAGAACATCGCGTATTTGACGCTCTTCTTTGAAGGCAGCCAGATTGCGCACATCCACGCCAACTGGCTCGCTCCCGTGAAGTTGCGGCGCACCCTGATTGGAGCCAGCCGAAAGATGATTGTCTATGATGATCTGGAACAGAGCGAAAAGATCAAGGTCTACGACAAGGGGATCACGCTGAACAATCATCAAAATCCGGAAAAGCTCTACCAGATGCTCGTGGGCTACCGCACCGGGGACATGCTGGCACCACAGATCGATGGAGTGGAGGCGCTTCGTCGCGAGATCGATCACTTCCTGCATTGCATTCGGGAACAGGAAGAACCAATGACCGGGGGTGCTACGGGACTACGGGTGGTGGAGATTCTGCAGGCTGCGTCGCAATCGATGGCGCAACATGGCCGCCCTGTCGATTTGCGCCTGACCGCTCTCGAAGCTACCGCTTAAGCGCGGCGGATGAGAAAATAAGAGTCCCGGTTCTGGGCGTTTATGGCAAACATTAAGGTTCCGTATCTCGACTTGAAAGCACAGTATCAGAGCATCAAGCCTGAGATTGATGCCGCGATTGCGCGGGTGCTGGACAGTTGCCAATTTGTGCTCGGCTCGGAAGTAGCAGGATTCGAGCAGGAATTCGCGACCTACTGCGGCACTACAGAGTGCATTGCCCTGAACTCCGGTACAAGCGCTTTACATCTTGCCCTGCTCGCGGCCGGAGTCGGTGCGGGCGACGAAGTCATCACCGTCCCGTTCACATTTGTAGCGAGCGTCGCCGCAATCATCTACGCCGGAGCGAGACCGGTTTTGGTAGACATTGATCCGCGCTCGTTCACCATGGATCCCACCGCGATTGAAGCGGCAATTACGCCACGCACCAAAGCGATCCTGCCCGTTCATCTCTATGGTCAACCGGCCGACATGGATCCGATTATGGAAGTGGCGCGCAGGCATGGACTGATTGTGATTGAAGACGCCGCGCAGGCCCACGGGGCGAAATATAAAGGGCGACCTGTTGGCAGCATCGGCGATTTGGCCTGCTTCAGCTTTTATCCTGGAAAGAATCTGGGCGCGTACGGCGAGGGCGGAGCAGTAACCACGAGCAACGATAAATATTCGCAGACGGTCCGCATGTTGCGCGACTGGGGACAGGACCGCAAATATCATCACGTGCTGCGTGGATACAACTACCGGATGGAAGGCTTTCAAGGTGCAGTCTTGCGCGTGAAACTGCGCCACCTTGAAGCGTGGACGAACGCGCGACGCAATGTTGTGAGCTCCTACAACAAGTTCCTGGGCGGCGCCGGAGTCGAAACACCGAGCGAGATGCCGTGGGCGCATCATGTGTACCATGTGTATACGTTGCGGACCGCGGATCGTGACGGCATGCACGCCTTTCTACAGGAGGAAGGAATTCAGACCGGCATTCATTATCCAGTGCCGGCACATTTGCAGCCGGCGTATTCTGACTTGGGTTATAAAAAAGGAGCGTTTCCGCAATCGGAAGAGGCCGCGAATCAGGTTCTCTCGCTCCCGTTGTATCCGGAACTTCCCTCCGAGGCCGTCGCGGAAGTTGCGAGAGCAGTAAAGAAAGCGATTGCGCAAAGAACGCAGACCGTCGTTTCACGTTGACGCGTCATGCAGTACCGCTGAAGCAAGAGCCGATCATGGCTACATTCGACGTAATTCCCGACATTCTCGATGTGACCCTGCGCGATGGGTCGTACCTGATCGACTTCCAGTTCACCGCGGAGGACACGGCGACAATCGCCGCCGCGCTCGAGAGCATTGGTTTTCGCTGGATAGAAGTGGGACATGGGCTTGGCCTGAACGCTTCACAGGCGGGGAAAGGGATGGCAGCCGCCACCGACGAAGAGTATATGGAAGCGTCCGCCGAGGCCCTCGCGGATGCCAAGTGGGGAATGTTTTTCATCCCTGGAATTGGACGGCACGAAGACATTCGACTGGCGGCGAAATATGGAATGTCGTTCATCCGCATTGGCACCAATGTGACGGAGGCGGCGCAAGCTGAACCGTACATCGCTCTGGCCAAGGAGTTGGGGCTGGTCGTTTCGTATAACGCAATGAAATCGTATGCGGTAACTCCAGCGGAATTCGGGAACGTAGTCGCGCAAGTGCAGCACTGGGGCGCCGACATTGCTTGCCTGGTGGACTCCGCGGGCAGCATGGATCCGGATTCTGTTGCGGCGTATCTGCGGGGCGCAAAGGCGGAAAGTTCGTCGCGACTTGGATTTCACGGGCACGACAATCTCTCGCTGGCGATGGCTAACACGCTGCGGGCGATCGAGGAAGGCGCCGTCCTGGTCGATTCGTCCTTACAGGGCATGGGGCGTTCGGCCGGCAATACAGTTACAGAGGTGCTGGTGGCGATTCTTCAGCGGCGCGGGTCGATGCGGCACATCGATCTTAAGGCCGCCATGGATGTGGGCCAGGGACTCATTCAACCGTTGCTTGGCAAGCGCGGTGTAGATCCGATGGCCGTTACCGGCGGGCTTGCCAAGTTTCATTCGTCGTTCACGGGAAAGGTTCAAAGCTACGCGAAGAAACACGACATTGATGTACGCGACCTGATCGTTCGTCTCTGTCAGGAAGATCAGGTCTCGGCGCCGGATGAATTGCTGGAGCGCCTGAGCCATGAACTGGCAACGTTGAAGATGCCACGAGTGCTGTCGATCCCCGCATTTCGCATCGAATCGGGTGAATACAAAAGTTCTGCAGAGGCTCTGGACATTTTGCTCAAGGAACTGCGGGCCCGCGCTGTGAAGGCCGGAAGATTTTCCGCACTGAACGTGGTCACGGCAGAACGGCCACTAGATGATTTCGCAGTTTCTGGCAACATTCATTCCACGCAATCGCATGTTGTCGGATCGGTGACTCTAGCGAGCGATGAACAGCTGAGAACCATTCTGCATACCATCGATGGCAGGGCCGATGTCTTGCTCCTCGATGTGGATCGCAAGCCCTTCGGCCCGTTGAAGGCCGCCGAAACGGCAGCCGCAATTCTCAGGAAGACGGTCCTGCTCACCTATCTCGATAGCCGGGTGTGGGTCGAGGCGGTGGAAGATCAGGTGGTACGCCTTCTCCACGAAAAATTGAATGACTCTGAGATTGTGGTCGCGGGCGACCACCCCCGCAGCCGATTCCTGACATTAAGGTTTGCCGAACGTGGTGCGCGCGTGACCCTGCTGCAAGACCCGGGGCGCTCGCCCGCCGCGGCACCGATAGGCTCGATGCGTCTGTTATCTCTTGAAGGAGAGGAATTGAACCTCTCGTACATGAAGGGTGACGCTGGTTGTGCATTCGAAGCACTCTCGAAAGCGCGTGCGGTCGTGGTATGGCCGGCAGGAGCGCCATGGTTCGACCAACGCTTCGCAAAGCAGGCTCTCCAAGCAGACCTATGTGCTTGACGCGGGAATCGGAGCGATCTTGCCCGATGGAATTGCTGAAGCTCAGCGGCGAGGATGCTTGTTGTTGCGAGTTGACATTTGGCCGGCCCTGACTGGAACACTATCCGCCGCGCACGATTCATTGATGAAGACAAGCGACGCCCTCGGCTGGAAAATTCTGGACGGCATTCCCGTTGTCGCTGGAGGAGCTATGGGACAGTCCGGCGACGTGATTGTCGACAGCGTGCACCATCCCACGCGGGTGATTGGCGTGTGCGACGGCAAAGGTGGTGTCCGCTTCCGCTTCAGCAACGAGGATGCCGAGAGCGGTTCGGCAGGTTCAGACCGAGATCAACCGGCGACTGGTTGCGCCTCAACTGACCGGCACGGGCACGCGGTCAACGTAGATCCAGGACACCATTCCTTTCATGAGCTCCAAACGAATTCTTATTCTCGGTGGCGGTCGTTACAACGTACCTTCCATTCGTGCCGCGCGGGAAGCAGGATTCGTGACCTTCGTGGCAGACAAGAACCCGGAAGCACCGGGGTTGAAAGCCGCCGATCACCCGCTGGCGATCGACCTCTCGGATTGTGAGTCGTTGACACACAGCGGTCGAAGGCGGCGGAGGAGTGGATGGCGTAGTGGCCATGGCGGAAGTCGGCGTTCGCGCTGCAGCCAACATTTCCGCCCGTCTAGGCTTGCCTTCGATCTCCGAGGAGGCTGCCGCAAATGCCACCAGCAAAGCGTGCAATGCGCCGCCTCTGGAAAACCATTGGAAAGTACTCGCCGGACTTTGAGGTTGTGTCCGCAGTTGACTCAGGCACGAACTGCAGCCGAGAGGCTGGGACGATTTCCTTTGATCTTCAAGCCGGACCGGAGCTTCGGCGGCTCACGAGGCGTCACGCGTGTCGATCGAGTTGAAGACGTTGCGAGCGCCTTTCATGCGGCTCAGGCCGGCGGGCTGGCCGATTCCGATGTCGTCATCGAGCATTGCGTGGAAGGCAGCGAGCACAGCGCCGAGGTACTGATCTGGGGCGGCAAGACTTCGGTGCTTTGCATCGGTCAGAAGATCAAGTCGTTGCCTCCCTATCGAGTGGATGTCAGCGTTCAATATCCCGCCCAACTCACCGCAGAGCAGGAAGCGAGGGTGGCGGATATGTGCCGTCGCGCGGTGAACGCGCTGGGATTGACGCAAGGTGTGGCTCATGTCGAATTCGGTTTCACGAGTGACGGGCCAGTGCTCTTCGAATTGGGCGCACGCTGCGGCGGCGGACACACTCCGCAGATCGCGCACCACGTGAGCGGAGTGAATGAATTCGTTGAGGCCTGTCGCATGGCCTGCGGGTCGCACCCCGCCCAGTTTGAGCCTTCACGGCGACGCGGCGCAGATTACCGATTTCTCGTTTTTGCACCAGGAGTCGTGGATCGAATAACGATTCCGGAAACGCTCCTGACGGACAAGCAGATCCTGGATGTAGACGTCACAGTGAAGTCTGGCGACGAGATTCGTCCGTTGCGCAGCACTTCGGAACGAGCCGGGTTCCTGGTCGCGATCGGCGAAACGCTTCAGGAAGCGGTCGAACGTGCCGACCGCGGCTGCCGTGAGATTTCGATCCGTTATGCGGACGGCACCACGCGTCATGCTGCGGAGTTGGTAGAGTTTCGGGAGTTGGCTCACTCATGACGGTCCCACCGGTGCTTGATCCCGAGGATGTGAGTCTTGTCATTCAGCGCTACCAGCGCAGGATCGCCGAACATGGAGCGACCTTCGCATCCCTGAATTCGGGCAGCGAAGAGAAGCAGGCCATCCGGCAGTGGGTGCACGCCTCCGCGCTGCGCGGAGACCGTCCCTCGATTCTGGAAATCGGATGTGGCCTGGGAGATTTCTACAAGTATCTCGTCGGCACAGAAGCGGGATTGCTCCTACTACGGGTACGATATTGTTCCCGAGTACATCGCGGAGTGTCGCCGCAGTTATCCTCATTCGAAGTTTGAAGTGCGAAACATTTTCGTCGACGGAATCGAAGGCAGCGTACGACACGGTGGTGATGTCGCAAGTCCTGAACAACCGCTACCAGAAATCAGACAACATGCAGGTCATGCGACGGGCGCTTGAGTTGGCATTTCAACACACCCGTGTCTCCGTCTCGGTGGATATGCTGTCGACCTACGTCGACTTCCGCAATCCCGGATCTTTTCTATTATTCACCCGAAGAAATCTTCCGCATGGCGAAGGCGATCACACCACGCGTGCTGATCCGCCACGATTACCGGGCATTCGAATTCGCTGTTCAGCTTTTCCATCCGGAAGCCGAAGGCTACGTGAGGTGACGAAGCATCTATTGTGCTTGACCGTCGACACTGATCCCGATGGCCTCAGTGGCAAAGTAACCAACCGCCAAACGCTTGCATGGGAAGGTTTGGAACAGTTACAGAACTTTGCCGGACAAACTCGCGAACATCGCCCAGTTGGGGCACGTGCCGATCACGTGGTTTGTTCGGGCGGATGGCCAACTGGAGAGCATTCTCGGAAGTGCTTCGTATTTACTTGAAACCTACAGCACATTCTGGACAAGGGTGAAAAGATCGGGTGACGAGCTAGGTTGGCATCCTCACCTGTATCGTCAGAAGAAAAAGGACGACGCAGCGGTGCTGATTTCCGACCCGCATGAGGCGCAGAATGAACTGGAACGACTGTGGGATGACTTAAAGAAAGCATTCCGGCCCACCGCCTTCCGCAATGGCGAAGGTTGGCACAGCCCGGAAACCTATGCGACGGTGGAACGCTTCGGCTTCCGTTGCGACTCGACCGCCATTCCGGGACGCGTGGGCGGGCATGGACATCCGATGAACTGGCAGGGCGCGCCGAACCAGCCCTACTTCCCTGGTGCTGACGATCTGCGAACGTCAGGTCCAATGCGCTCCATGCTCGAACTTCCCATGAATACATGGCTCTTGCAGGCGCCGCACGATGATGCGCCTCGCTTGCGGTATATGAGTCCCGCGGTGCATCCGCATCTTTTTGCAAACTCGCTGCAGAACTGGGAGAATGCTTGCAAAGTTTCTACTTCTGATTTTCATGTCTGGGTCATGATTTTTCATCCTGACGAAGTGCTGGCAACGCAAAAAGCAGACGCTCTCTACTCTCGTTCCACCGGTGCGCTTTGCGCGAACCTCGCCGCGATCGCCGACAGCCTGAGGCGACTCGGTCACGACTTCGAATGGTCAACTGTCACTCCGGCCGCGGAGCGCTGGAGAGGACATCATCTGACGCCATGAGTCCGTTGCTGCAAAAAGCGGAGACGAATGAGATCCTCCAACCGGTCGAAGCCGATTTGCTGCGCGAAACCGGTGGCGCGGGGATCGAGTGGTACGGCCGCGCCGCCACCGCGCTCTACCGTGCTTACTCGGTTGCGAGGAAGTTGGCGGGCGCGAAGACCGGGGAGGCAGAAGTGATTTTGTCTTCGGTCTCTTGCGCAACGCCGGCGAATACGGCGTTGTTAGCTGGTCTGACGCCGCGATTCGCCGATGTGGATCCCCACACGGGGATGCCAACGCTGCGGGGCGTTCAAGAGCGTTGGACTCCAAGAACCTGCGCGGTGGTCTTCATCCACCTGTTTGGGCAAACTTCGGATTTACGTTCGCTCGCGGAATGGTGCCGGGCGAAGAATATTCTTCTGATCGAAGACCTGGCGCAAGCTTTGAGCGCACGATTGCCGGATGGCACGGCCGCAGGCTCGGTCGGGGATTTATCGGTTTATAGCTTCAATCCCACCAAAATTTTGGAATGCGGCGGCGGAGCGCTGTTGATCCGCTCTCCGAATCTAGTTTCTTTGTGTGCGGAGCTGGCCGAATCAGATCCCTTGCCACCAGAGGTTAACGAAGAGCACGCAAGAACGCTCGCTCTGAGCTATCGCAATCTTCACCATTCGCTGGTGGGTTTGTTACGGGCGCGAGCAGTCGACGAGGTTTCCAGCTCGTTTTTGAAGTTGCAACCTGCATTTCGAGCCCTGTATTTGCGCCGGATGAACAATCCCGCCGCTCTGGCAGAAGCATGGCTTCAGTTGCCAACGGTACTGCAGCATCGTTATTCCAACGCCCAAGGGTATGACAAACTCTTACAAGAGGGGCAGTGGCAACTGCTGAGCCAATGGAAGCAGAGTGGCCTTTGCTGGCGTTACTCGCTGCTGGTGAATTTTCCGGACAAGCTTGTGGAGTTCAGCGAGGCGGTGCGGCGCGATGGTTTTCATGTTTCCAATCTGTACTGGCCGGTGAACGACTTCTTCCATCCCTCCGATCGCTGTCCGAACGCCGACCAATTTGCCCGGCGCATCGTCAACCTGTGGGTCGACAGCAGTGTCGACCGGCAGTGGGTACGCAGATGCGCCCAGAGCGTACTCACAAATGCACACCCGATTTGCAGTCCTGACTCCGTTACACTGGTAGCGAATTTTGGTAACCCCCATGGGTGGCCCCGAACTCAGCATCGTCATACCGGTATTCAACGAGGAGGCTGTGCTTCCCGCCCTGGTAGAGCGTTTGCGCGCGTTCGCGAATCGGCTCAGTCCGCTCGATACTGAAATTATTCTGGTCGACGATCATTCCGTCGATCGTTCGTCGGAACTGCTGAGGGAAACGTGCCGGCAGGATTCAAGATTTCGCTTCGCCCGTCTTGCCAAGAACAGCGGAAGCCACGTTGCGATCCTCGCGGGACTTGCCCAGGCGCGCGGGGAGTGCTCTGTCTTCCTCGCCGCCGACTTGCAGGATCCACCTGAGCTTATTTTGCAAATGCTGGAGTTGTGGCGCACCGGCCACCACGTGGTATGGGCCGTGCGGGAAGAGCGAAAAGGAGTTTCGAGGACGGATCTGCTCCTCTCCAATACTTTTTACCGTTTACTCAATCTTTTGGGAGAAGTGAACCTGCCACCGCGAGGCTCGGACTTTGCTCTGCTCGATCGTAAAGTCGTGGATGCCCTTCTACAATCCGCGGGCAGCCATCCAAGTGTCGGCGGCGAGATCGCGCGCCTAGGATTTTCTTCCGCGCAAATTGCATACACTAAGGAAGCCCGCGCTGCTGGCGGGTCCAAATGGACTCTCAAGCGTAAGTTGAAGGCCTTTGCGGACGCGTTTGTCTCATTTTCCTACGCACCATTGCGAGCGATGTCGTACCTGGGAATGTTGTTCGCCCTGTTGGGATTTGGGTATGCGGTCCTCGTAATCTGTATCCGTCTGATGACGCGCACACCGGTGCAAGGATGGGCATCCTTGATCGTGGTCGTGCTGGTACTGGGTGGCGTTCAGATGATGATGCTTGGGATTCTGGGCGAATACTTGTGGAGGACTCTGGAAGCCGCGCGGCAGCGTCCCAATTATTTTCTGGAAGAAACTTCGGAGATCGACGCCAACGCCGAGACAAATCCGCAAAACGTGGAGCGGCGCTTTGGGACGTAGGTTCCGCGTCCAGTCAGCCGCGGTGGGCGTTCTCATCGGCCTCGGGTGTCTAGCCATTGTTCTGCGGCAAGTGGACCTCAAACAATCCTGGAACGCGCTGGGGCGCCTGAACGGCCCGTTCATGCTGGTCCCGGTTGCGATCTTCTTCGTCAATCTCCCACTGCGCGCTTTGCGGTGGCAACTCATCTTCCCTTCCGCATCGCGGCCGACTTTCGGAGCCTGCCTCACGGTGTCTGGGGATCGGGAACATGGCAAACTTTCTTTTGCCGGGCCGCGCCGGCGACCTGGCCCGCTGCATATTGGTGGGACGCGCCGGCTCTCTGTTCGAAAGCAGCCGCACCTTGGCAACCCTCGCTGTGGAAAAAGTTCTGGACGGGCTGGCACTTGCAGCAATGGTACTGTTTTCAGTCTGGGCTGTGCGCCCGCCTCACTGGGTAATTGACCTGCTGCGGGCGGCAATTCTAATTTTCGGTGCAGCGCTTATCGTACTCGTGCTCCTTCGATACCAGACACGGACAGTCATTGACTTCGTGCGGCATGCGTTTCGTCGAGTGAAACTCGCTGTGCTTGAGGAGAAGTTCGATGGCCTTCTCACCTCTTTCGCAGATGGGCTCTACGCAGTCAGTTCGATTGGAGATATGCTGGCGCTTCTGTTGATGACCGCAATGATCTGGACGAGTGAAGCGGCCGTCATTTGGGGACTCGCGGGAGCATTAGGGCTCGCCATATCGTTCAAGTCAGCGGTAATTGCCTCGGCCGTTCTCGGTTTAGGCTTGATGATTCCAGCCGCGCCCGGGGGCCTTGGGACCTATGAACTGTTTGGAACAGAGGCTTTTCAGTTAACTGGACTCGCCGCCAGCAGCGCGCTCGCGCTAACGGTCGTAATCCACGCGTGGGTCTTCATCGCGAATATCCTGGTGGGGATTTGCCTGCTCGCGGTCAAGGGCATCAGCCTGTCGCAACTGAAGAGTCGCCTGGAGGTGGAACCCAATGAGTCTACGATTCAGTCGTCGAGCTAATCCCTCCGACTTGATAGAATCATCTTTCAACTCTTTCAACTTACCGGGGGTAGGTCTGGATGCAGAACCAGCGTGTTCTGATTACGGGCGGTGCGGGATTGATCGGATCCCATATCGCCGATCTTCTGGTAGAGCGCGACGTCCAGGAAATCGTAGTACTCGACAATTTCGTCCGGGGGCGGCGCGAGAATCTCAGCTACGCAGTGTCCAACGGACATGTCACCATCGTGGAAGGCGACATTCGAGATCGCAAGCTCCTTGCCGAGGTCATGGAGGGCATCGATCTGGTCTTTCATCAGGCCGCGATTCGCATCACGCAGTGCGCGGAGGATCCCCGGCTGGCGCTGGAAGTTCTTGTCGACGGCGCCTTCAATGTTGCCGACCAAGCCGTGAAGTCGGAAGTGTCTAAAATCGTGGCGGCCTCGTCAGCCTCCGTTTATGGAATGGCGGAGGAGTTCCCCACCACGGAACGGCATCACCCTTATCACAACCGAACGTTTTATGGAGCCGCGAAGACCTTCAACGAAGGGCTGCTTCGCAGCTTCCATGACATGTATGGCCTGTCCTACGTGATGCTCCGCTACTTCAATGTCTACGGACCTCGCATGGATGTTTATGGCGCGTACACGGAGGTGCTCATCCGCTGGATGGAGCGCATCGCCGCAGGCAAGGGTCCGCTTATTTTCGGCGATGGCACGCAGACGATGGACTTTGTTTTCGCCGAAGATATCGCGCGCGCCAATCTTGCCGCCGCCGAGTCCGAGATTAGCGACGAAGTCTTCAACGTTGCCAGCGGAGCCGAAACCAGCCTTAACGAACTCGCACGGATTTTGTTGCGCGTAATGGAATCGGACGCGCCGATCGGAGTACGGACCAGAACGAAAGGTCAATTCGGTTTCACGGCGCTATGCTGATGTTTCGAAAGCCAAACAGTTACTCGATTTTGAAACAAAGGTCTCCATCGAGGAAGGTCTGCAGCGACTCGTTGGTTGGTGGCAGGCTGAACGTCAGGCCAGCCAGGCAGCTTAGTGGCGGCAAATGATCGATCTGCGGAGTAGAATCCCTGCCGTCAACCCGAACCCTGCCCGACACGGTTTCAATGTTGACTGGAGAAGAAGCCGACTGTAACCACGAGCGTTGGGGCGTCATCGCGCATGCCTAAGACCTTCATTCCAGTTGCGCGCCCTCATCTTGGAGAAGAAGAAGTATCGGCCGCAGCCCGCGCAATTCTTTCCGGCTGGGTCACGCAGGGGCCGGAAGTTGCTGCCTTTGAGCGGGAGTTTGCGGCTTTCGTAGATGCGCCCCACGCTTGTGCGGTCTCCAGTGGCACCACGGCCCTTCACCTCGCGATGCTGGCAGTCGGCGTACGACCGGGCGATGAAGTCATCACTGTAAGTCATTCCTACATCGCTACGGCGAACAGCATCCGCTATTGCGGTGCTCTTCCGGTCTTTATCGATATCGAACCCGAAACGTTCAACCTCGATCCACGAAAAATCGAGAACGCCATCAGCGCGCGCACGCGTTCCATTCTGTGTGTGCATCAGATCGGAATGCCTTGTGACCTGAAGTCGATTCTCGAGATTGCAGGCAAACACAACATTCCCGTGGTGGAAGATGCTGCCTGCGCTGTCGGGAGCGAGATCCTGTGGCAGGGGCGGTGGGAAAAGATCGGCAAGCCGCACGCTGATGTGGCATGTTTTTCATTTCATCCGCGCAAACTGCTTACGACGGGCGATGGCGGAATGTTAACCACCGCTAATGCCGAAATCGACGGCAAATTTCGGCTGTGGCGGCAGCATGGCATGAGCATGCCCGACACGGTGAGGCATTCTTCCCCAACGGTGATATTTGAATCGTACCCGGAACTGGGCTTCAACTACCGATTGACGGACATTCAAGCGGCTATCGGTCGTGAGCAGCTGAAACGAATTCCAGCGGCTATCGCCCGACGGCGTGAGATGGCACGCGCGCTACGGTCAGCTATTGGCCGACGTTCCGGGCCTGGTTCTTCCCTGCGAGCCGGAGTGGGCGCGCACCAACTGGCAAAGTTATTGTGTTCGACTTCCGAAGAACACGGACCAGCGCGCGATCATGCAAGAAATGCTCGACCAGGGCATTGCAACTCGCAGGGGAATCATGTGCTCACACTTGGAACCTGCTTATAAGGATTCTGCCACGTGGCGTTGTGCAGAGATCCGATGCCAAACCGGAGGTTCTTGTCCCAACCTCGTCGAGAGCGAACGTGCACAAAAAGAAAGCATAATCCTGCCGCTGTTCTCTGGAATGACCGAACAGCAACAGTACGTGGTTGCGTCTGCAGTTCGCCAGGCCTGCTCAATGAGAAAGCAAGATTAAATGGATTCCGCAGGCATCCCTGAGGAGGGCAAACTTCCCGGCGTCCGGAGGCTCAAGGTCACGCTATGGATCTTGATTGTCTTGACCATCGCAGTGTTCATTGTGCGCGGGCCGATGAGGTTTCTTCAAAATTCCACGAGTTGGAATGATCTATCGCAAAACTACGCTGCGTCGAAATTGTGGCTGAAGGGACAAAGCCCGTCCGATCCAAAAAACTTCATCGCCCTTTGGAAGCACGAAACCGGCAGCCGATTGGAACTCACAGACATTCGCACGCACCTGGCTCCGCCCTTGGGAGGCCTGGTGGTAATGGCGCCGATTGCGGCGCTTCCCTGGAGATTCGCAAAAGTTCTTTGGGTGGCGGTCTTATTCGTCGCATTTGGGGCGACGGTGGGCTCTCTGGCGATAGCTGGCGGCTTTGGTTGGAATGAGACCCGCACGCTTGCATTTGTTATAGCTTGTCTCGTGCTCGCTCCCTTCCAGACGGGAATCGCCAGCGGGAACCCCAGCATCCTTGTGATCGGGTTCTGCGCGGTGGCCATTTGGGCGGCCCAGCGCCACAGTGATGTCTCCGCGGGCGTTCTGTTTGGTATGGCTTGCAGCATGAAGCCGCATCTCGGAGCGTTCCTGGTTCTCTACTATCTTATACGCCGGCGCTGGCAACTTTTTGGGACGGCTCTCGGCACCACGGCCGCGCTCAATTTGATGGCCGTGTTGTACCTGCAACTCCGAGGAGCGTCATGGATCCGAGATTATCTCGGTAATGCCAAGGGATTTGTCGCGGCGAATCCGATTGATGATTTCTCGACGATCAATCCCAGTCGCTTCACTCTCATCAATTTGCAGGTTCCTTTTTTCTCGATCACGGGGAATTCATCGCAATCCAACCTGCTGGCATTTGCTGTCGGGGCGTTGCTACTGTGTGCTTGGCTTTATTGGGCCACCAAACGGTCGGCACAGAATGAAGCGCTGCTGTCGCTCGGGGCGGTCTCAGCGCTTTCTTTGCTGCCCGTCTATCACCGGTTCTACGATGCCGCGCTTCTGGTGGTGCCGTTGTGTTGGGGTATGACTAGCGGCATCGTGAAGCAGAAGACGGTTGCCATACTCGCGTTCTTGTTGCTTGCTCCATTTTTGGTGCCAGGAACGGCGGTTCTACAGCAGCTCGCGGTCCTGGGGAGAGTGCCGGAGGCCATCACTCGATCCTGGTGGTGGAATTGCGTTGTCATGCCGCACGAAACTTGGGCAATCCTGTTGCTATGCCTGCTTTTGCTTTATGCGATGAAGGTGGAAGTTAGGCGATCACAAAAGGATCTTATTCCGGATTAGAACGCTGGGGATGATGAGTTTGCGACACAACTCAAGGATCTTTTCTACATGGGCATTCCAAGAAAACTGACACGATTTCTCCAGGCCTAATGCGCTCATGCGTTTTATCAACTCGGGCGACTGGGCGACTTGCGCAACGATTCCCGCCAGGGACTCAGGGGCATATCTCGGAAAATAGAGGCCTGCCTCGCCGCAAATTTCTCGATGAACTGGAAGATCAGAAGCGATTACAGGCAGCCCACTAGCCATAGCCTCAACCAGTGGGTGTGCGAAGGTCTCCGTGTAAGCCGGCGTGACATACAAATCAGCGCGGCCATATAGCAGATGAAGCTGGCGGTAAGGAATGGCTCCAAGCTCGATCACGTTGTCGGACACGCCGAGTTTCTTTACGAGCATCGCGGCCGATTCAGGACGGTACGTGCCGGGATTTTTCCCCGCAACCAGATTGCACGTCAACAGCAATTTGATTGGACGACCCGCTAGATGTTCACGCAGCAATTGCACGGCTCGAATCAGCGTCTCGAAATTCCTGAAGTAGTTGTAGTGGCTGACGAAAAGCAACTTCAAAGACTTGTCGGCTGCGTCGAGTTTCGCCGCGATCTCCGGAGCAAGTGGACTCGAATCCCGAGTAAAGGCTTCCGGATCGAATCCATGATGGATGGCCACTATACGAGCGCCCGTCCATCGCCGCAAATCATCGGCGAAAGCCTCGCTGGGCGCGACTGTGATATCGGCCCAATGAATCGATCGCTTGGCAATCGCCGCCTTCAGTCGCGTATCGAGCCACGTACGATATTCATGCCGAGAACGGAGGTCACGGTAAAAATCTGATGAGGTGTACAAAGAGTTGCGAGAAAGGAGGATCTGCGGCACCGGCGACCTTTTCAATGCGAAGTTGCCGGTCGACAGCAGGACATCGGCTTGACTGCGCCGAATCAGATCGGGAATCTCCGACTGTTCGTACCAGAAGCGGCGTGCAGGCGAGACCTGCGGCTCGACAAATTGAATATTGCTGAGATTGTGAAACTCTTCCCGAACGCCGGGCTGCAAGGCCACAGTGACTGTTAGATCAGGTTGCGTCGCTAAATGCGGAAGGACGTTGCGGATGTAGGTAAGGCCTCCGCCCGCGCTGGCGGCGAGGGAGTTGATGAACAAATGCATCATCGACTGGGAGCGACCCCACCAAGGCTCCGTGGCACTGGCTTAAAATGCCAGGCAAATGCGCCCCTGGTAACCGGCGCCGGAGCGACATCGACGAGAATGAATGCAAGGCTCCAAAACCACACGCAAAGGTACGATCCAGAAGCAACGAGCCAATCCTCAAACCCAGCGTGAAGTAACCCGGCCACTACTACCATCGCGAGAGGAACGGCTGGATGGCAAGCATTCCCTGTCTCTCGCAGCCACCCGAGGGTACGAAGTACCTTGCTTAGGAGCACCAACAGCAGCAGTGCGAATGGTATTGCACCAAGAATCCCCACCCCGGCCACGATCGTGAGATAACTACTTCCGTTCTCGTTGGTCACATCTGCGGAGGACGAAAACATTCCGGAGTTGCCTTTTGAATCTTTGAACGTCTCAGCGGTTCCGAGTCCGGTTCCGAACCATAGGTGATTGTTGATACTGTCGACCGCGGCTCGCCACGGTGATTCACGTGAAGCCAACACGCTGGTATCCCGACTGCCTTTGTAAAGGAGCGACGCGGTCATGGTTGAAACAGAGTCGGAAACGGCATCGGGGCGAAGAATGCTACCGAGCGCCACCATGACAAGGATGATGGCCGCTCCCTTCGCAAGCATGCGGTACTTGCGCAACCCTAGACACAGCAATCCGGACGAAATCAATGCCGCTGCCATGGCGGCCCGGGCCTGACTGTGAAACGTCAAGTACATTGCGACTGCATAGAGTACCAACCTGCGGCGGTGGACAAACGGAGTTTCGTCGAGCAGCGTTCCCCAGAGAAGAATCGGAACGCCTACCACCCCCATCACTGCGCCCAAAGAGTTAGGGTTCCCCATGGCCTCGATGCCGACGGCATACAGGATTGCGATTGCACCGACAAACAGCTCGCATCCCATGAGCAGCCCGGAATAGAAGCGATTCTCGCGCCCCGTGACGGCAAGTCTGGCGCCTGTTCCTCCGTACAAGAATAAGAGGCCAAAGCTCAATGCCTTCAAGAGCGCAACGCGTGGATATTGGGAAACGGCTGCCGACACCAATGTTGCGAGCGCCACGAACATAGCCAATATGTGAAACAACCCAAAGTGATGCCGGCGCTCCTTTAACATAAGCAGGCATCCAACCAGCGCTCCGACGCCAAGGAACCCCCAGCGCGCCGCCGTCCAGAATGCGCCTACCGGAAGGTCAACTCCGGCGAGTAGGAACGCCATAATCACGAGCCCAAAGAAAGTCCTTCGATACATCCAGACTGCTGCAGCCAGGAACTCCAACAGAAGGAGCCCTCCGAGGTAGGTTTGATTCGTAAAATACCCCGGTCGTTTATAGGCGACGAGCAGCAATGCCAACGGGCAGAACACCGCCACAGCAATATAGAAAAGTCTTGGAATCCGCTCAGTCAAGCGCCGCTCCATTTACTTCCACCATCCGGGCAATTGCCTTGGACCACTCCGTTGGAGAATACAGCATAATACGTTGACTGCTGTTGTTGCCCATCGTCTCGCGAATGTTAGGTTGACTCGCAAGACATCGCATGGCGGAAGCTAAGGACGACACATCTCGGGGCGAGACCAATAGGCCGTTCCAATTTTCCTCTACCAAATCCGCAGCGCAACCGGCGACCCGACTGAGAATGATGGGCAACCCGCAGGCCATGGCTTCGTTCACCACCAATCCCCACGGATCAGTATATGTCGGCAGAATCAGGAGGTCGGCCAACGCATAGTACACCGCGAGTTGATCCCGTTGGGCAAAGCCGGCGAATTTTATCAGGCCCGGAGTGATGTTCGATGCTGTCGCCTCCAATTCCTCCCGAGACTCTCCGCTTCCTACAAAGACCAATCCAACCTTCTCGCGTATCGCTTCGTCGAGTTTGGCATATGCAGATAGCAATTCGAAAACTCCCTTTTCCCGCACCAGGCGACCCACAAAAAGGAAATAGCGGCCGGGTAAATTGAGTTGCTCTCGATAGGCAGAGGAATCTTGGCGAGCCGCGAACGACCCTCGACCGAACAGATCATTATCGACCGCGTTTGGAGCTGTAAAAACGCGCTCTTGGTCAATTCTAAGAGCCCGAAGATATTCTCGCGCCGAGTGTCCCGGCACCACGAAGCCACTGCATTTGTGCAGGAACTCAGTCTTTAACAATTCAACCGCGGCGTGGCCTCGGCGTCGATCTTGTTCTGTGCTCTCGGACCAGAGAAAAAACGGGATCCTTCGAGTTGTTGCCCAGGCCAGAGCTTGCCAGGAGGCGACGTAGTTGTATCCTCCGCACAGAATTACGTCCGGGGACGCCGCTCCCAATGCGGCAGAGACTCCATTGTTCAACAAAAAGTTATATTTGCCGACTCGCCTGCGCCACGACGGAAGGACTTGGAATGAGAATCGGATCTCTTCCCGAAAGACCTGCCACTCGCGCAAGGTAGGATCGGTTTCAGCCAGGAATATCACGTGGAGATCCACGTTGGCTTCTTGCGCCAGAGCATTGAACAACGGGATGCGATAAGGCGAGATGATCTCCGTCAAAATGACTAGACGGCGCCTCATGATGCAGACTCCCGGTAGATCCTTGCCAGGGTTTCCGCTTGGTGCTCTAGAGTCAGCTTTTCCAGGATTGTGTCGCGAGCAGCGGCGCCGAGGTTGAGTCGGCTGCGATCGTCGCGAAGCAGCATACCCATCGCGAGCGTCAACTCCCTTTCGTTGTCAGGTCCCACCAAGAAGCCGTTGGAAGCGTGCTGGATAATCTCGGCGATTCCCTGCCCGCGACAAGCAATCGCCGGCTTGCCCGCAGACATCGCTTCAAGGTAGACGCAGCCCAAACCTTCATACCGGCTCGGCAACGCAAAAATTGTGCACCTTCTCATGGCCGTTGCGACTTGCTGCCGCGACTGGCGCCCAAGAAAGCGAACTCGCCCGTCTATTTGCAATTGTCGGGTTAAAGCCTGCAGGCGTGGGCGTTCCGGACCATCTCCGATAACTTCCAGGATGAGCGAAGGAAACTCCGAGGCAAGCGAAGCAACCGCGCGGACCAGCACCTCATGCCCTTTGATCGGAATAAGGTTTCCCACGCTGAGCACGATCTGAGTCTCGGACGAACTCTCATTTGCCGGCGAAAACAATTCCGGATCCACTCCGTTGTAGACGACCGATGTCCGGCAGCTCGGCCCGGTGCCCTGCAATACTTGCTCGCGAACGTGTTCACTGACGCAGATCACGCGGCGCGACGATCGATACACGCGCTGGGAAATCCGCCGGCACCATTGACCAGCCCGGCCGCTCACTTGCTCTGTCGCAAAAGCATCGAGACCGTGCACCGACACGACATAGCGCAGACCCAATTCCGAGCTCAGCAACATAGCCGCATGGCCGCATGGAAGCGGTCCGTGAGCATGGATGAGGTCGATACGTTGCGAACGATGCAGTTCGCGCGCCTTCCCGACGATCCGTGCAAAAAGGAACGCGCCGGCGGTCGGAAGTCCGAGCCCTCCGGGCAACGCAAAGTATCGGAGCCAATTGACAGGCGTCTCCGATTTTCGGCCTCGGAAACGCCCTCGATAGATCGGTTGCACAGCAAAGACCGTGTTGCGCACGCCGGCCTTAGCAAGCCAGTCCAAAGGCTCGGAGACGAAGCAACCGGCGGCATCATCCTGATCGGTCGGGTAAAACGGCGTGAGAGTCAGGACGTGGAGGGCACGCTCTTTGTCGCTCCGCGAAGAATGGGGCATATGCACCGGTTCTGCCCTCATTTCACTCGAGCGGCAGCGATCTCAAGATAGGCATTCTGCCATTGCCGGCCTATGACATCCCAATCAAACTTTTCCATATGCTGTCGCGCAGCGACTCCCATCCGCTCTCGCAGCGAACGATCCGCAATTAGCTTTCCCAAGGCGTCCATCATCTCCGCGAGCGAGCCTACCTGAAAGCCGGTGACATGATCGACGACCGAAGGCGTTTCGTAATCTCGAAATACAATACAAGGCAAGCCGGTAGCCGCGGCTTCCAGCGTGACTTTCGGAATTCCTTCCAGCCGCGAAGGTAGAAGAAAAATGTCGCTGTTCCGCATTATCCCCAGCATTTCAAGCTGAGTCGTAGGGCCCTCAAGGCTCACGTTTTTGACACCCATCTGACTGATCTGTTCTTGCAGAGTTTTCTCGAAACCTTGTCGTCCCGCACCGACGATCCGGAATATCGCGTTTGGAAACCGCCCGGCCGCTTCGATCACATGCTGTGGTCCCTTGCGCTCGATCAATGTTCCGGCAAAAAGTACGACCGGTGTCGAACAGCTGCGTTGCGCGGGAGGGCGGAAGACGGCTGTGTCCACTCCAACGGGAAGAATGTGGCTCACCTTCCTCGTCGTGGTCTGGGAAATGTCTCGGGCGACGAATTGGGTAATCCCTGTATAAACATCGCAGCGCGGCAAAACTCCTTGGGAAAGACAACGCAGACTGCGCGAAGGATTCACCATCTGAGCCAGGGGAGCTTCCGCGTGGAATACCGCCTTGGTCGTGCGACGCAGCACGCGCGGCAAATGGAGGAACAAATAACTGGCTGGACTGTAGTCCACATAACTGATGATGTCGTAGCCTGCCAGCATTTCTCTCACGATTTGAAAAGTCTTGCGCTGAGAAGGCAGTCGCCGCAAGCTAATTCCCGGCCACCCTCGCAAACGGGGATCTGGCTCGTGCTCATAGTAGAGAGTGCTCTGGAATCGCTCGGGATCGAGACGCAACGCAATTTCTCGGACGTTCAAACTCTGAGCGTTGGTATTACCTGCATCTACCGCAGGCAAAAACAGGATCCGAACTTTATCCATCGTTCTGCATCTCGAGAATCTGTTCCTTATTGAAATCCGGGAGCGGCGCTTCGGTCCGGTGGGTGCGAACGAAACGGAAATTTCACGGCATTCTCCCGGCCGTACCCAATATACCAATTGCCGGATTTCACGAACGCGACGTTTCGTATTGCAGGAATAAAAGGCGTCGGATACCATCTCACAACAGCTGACTTACACGACTGTTCCGAGATTGAAGACTGTCATGTGCTCGACCGAGTGAATGAGTAAATTGTCCATCGCAGTTCTCCTTTCTGGCCGCGAACAATTCAGCATTTATTATGGTGGCGCCCTCGCCCGTTGGACGTACGAGGTCTACAGCCGGCTACAAGATTATGTCGATGTGAAGGTCCTGGGTTTCCCAACCGACTCCGAGAGCGAGTATCCCCTACCTTTTGAAACCAGTGCCTGGTCTCGGCTCTGCGGTTTGATGTCTCGAGTTCCCGTTGCCCGGCGCTATGAGGACCTGTTCTGGTTGCGATCTCTAATGTCCCGATTGCAGGGCATCCAAGTCGTACACATCCACAATCGACCCCAGTGGGCAGGCATGCTGCGACGCTTCGGATACCGGGGAGCCGTGATTGTTCATCTGCACAATGATCACCTTGGTCATTGGAGCTCGGAAATGCTGGATGCTCTCGTTCCGGAACTCGACGGACTGGTTACTTGCAGTTCCTATTTACGGAACGTCTCCATACGGCGATCTGCAGCTCTGGAACGCAAAGCCAGGGTCGTTCTCAATGGCGTGAATACAAGTGTTTTTTTTCCACGGGAAGAGTGTCGCGAACCGAAAACCATTTTCTTTGTCGGGAGCTTCATTGCCGCAAAAGGCCCGCTGCAGCTGGTTGAAGCCTATTCCCGGGTGCTCGCGACTCATCCCGACACGAAGCTTATCGTTGCTGGCAGCACGAGTTTCGGTAGGCACGAAGAGACGGAGTATGTTCGCAGTGTTCGCGAGCTGGCTCGTTCCATCGAGAAGCAACATGGAGTCTCCATCGAATTTCCGGGTTACATTCATCACGACCGGGAGTTGCCGGCGTTCTTCCAGCGAGCGACTCTGTTTACCAGCCCTTCGATTTTTCAGGAGCCTTTCGGCCTGGTGAACGCCGAAGCCATGGCCTGTGCAACTCCCGTCGTGGGATCAAACCGCGGTGGAATTCCTGACGTCCTCGGAGACACCGGGCGCCTCATCGACCCAGAGGATATTGCACAATATGCCGAGGCGCTTTCAGAGTTGTTGTCTGATTCCGAAGAGCGCTTGCGTTTAAGTCGAGCCGCACTCGAACGCTGCCGGAAAACGTTCGACTGGAATGTCATCGCAAAAACGTGGAAGGACTATCTGCTGCAGGTCACAGCGGAGAAGTCGCATGCCGTGGAGTGTGCTTAGGAGGTGGTTCTTATGGCTTTCATGTCCGCGAAGAGGAGCATTCGTGACCGCCCGAACTAGTTCTATCGATGCTTCAGCCGACAATCGTGATCACGTGCTCGTGGAAAGTACCATAGGCTACCAAAGACCCAGAGTTGCGAAGATGACTCCGCGACTCCTGCTCGCGGCTGTTTGGTTGCTTAGCGCCTTTTACATGGCGATCGAACTTCGGCGGGGTTGGTTCGCTCACGATGAAGGTGTGCTCGCACAATCAGCTGAGCGCGTATTGTTCGGCGAACTTCCACATCGAGATTTCGACGAACTCTACACAGGCGGGCTGAGTTATTTGAATGCTGAAGCGTTCCGCTTGTTTGGCACCAATCTCGCCAGCATGCGCTATATGCTGTACATATTTTTCCTTGCTTGGGTTCCCTCGCTTTATTACGCATCCTTGCGGTTTGGTTCACCCTGGACGGCCGCTTCATTTACTCTCCTCGCGGTTGCGTGGAGTGTACCCAATTATTCGACCGCGATGCCATCCTGGTACAACCTCTTTTTTGCCACGTTCGGCGTGGCCGCTTTGTTTCGCTACATTGAGACCAGGCAGAATTGGTGGCTCTCGGTTGCCGGACTATGCGGCGGCATCTCCTTCCTGTTCAAACTGAGTGGATTGTATTTCGTGGCAGGGTCGGTTCTCTTCCTGCTCTTTTCTGGCGCAAAAACCGGAGCAGGCCGCAGACGATGGGAGCGCTGGAGTTGCTTCGCCTTGGCGGCTTTCTCGGTTTTGGCCTATGAGGGGCTGGTGTTCTCACTACTGCGCAAGGCGTACTATCCAGGCTCTTTTTTGTATTTCTTCCTTCCCATCCTTGCGGCTGGGGCTGCTGTAGTTTGGCAGAACGCGAAGTTCCAGAGTCGGGAGGGCGGGTTCGGACCGACTCTAGGTCATCTTCTTTTGTTCGGAGCGGGAGTTGCTATTCCGGTCCTTGTCTTCCTGATTCCATACTTCAGGGCGGCAGCAGTTACTGACTTCGTGCGTGGTGTGTTCGTGCTCCCAGGTAAGCGTCTGCAATATACGATTCGAACCGAGTCGCTTCCCAGATTTCTGGTTGGGTCCGCGGCAGGCGTAGCTTGCTTGATCGCGGTGTTGTTTACTCCTCGAAAGGTGAGAGCAGTCGCCGGAAGCGTCCTTGTGGCGAGCGCATTCGTCGTCACGGTATTCGCGGGGAAGTATCCGCCTCTACGATGCCGTTTGGGTTCCGGTCTGGAATTTCCTTCCCGTCGCGATTCTGATGGGAATACTGCTTTTGATAAAGCGGGGAGATAGCCTCCAATTCGAGCAGGAACAGAAGATTTTTCTGGTGCTGGCAGTAACGGCGGCTTGCAATCTGATCCAGTTTCCCTACAGTTCTCCGATGTATTTTTGTTACGTTGCCCCGTTGCTCGCCCTGAGTGTATTGGCCGCGAGTACATTGGTCGAACAACCGTCTCAGTTCGTGCGGATTGGATTATTCTGCGCATGTCTTCTCTACGCCGTCGTCGACGTGACTCCGCGCTTTTTGCTCAACCGCGGTGAACTCGAGGTGCCTGCAAGCGGGGCGGCAGACTTCGTCCTTCCCAGGTCCGGGGGTTTGCACCTCTATGGAGCTAGCGCGCGAATCAGGACAGAATTGGTAAATGTCGTTTTGCGGCATGCACGAGGAAATTACATCTTCGCGACTCAGCTCCCTGAGGTGTATTTCTTGTCAGGCTTCAGGAATCACACTCCGTCCTCTTGCTTTCTCGATCAGCCAACTGGACGTACTGAGCGCATTCTTGCGGCTATCCATGCCCACGACGTCAATCGAGTTGTGCTGAATCTTGGCCGAGTTTCTCGGATCCTGTGGCGCCGGATCTCCGCGAAGCGCTTTACAAGAGTTCCCGGAACAAATCACACGGGAAGTTTTGAAGTTCGGTGGAAGCCCTGAAGGTGCGACCGAAACCGGTTGAGATTTGGCCGAGATAGGCGCCCGAGACTCGCGAATTCGGTCCGCCGGGCAACAAGGTAGAATCTTTACATTCGACCGGACTGGAGAATTCGAAGGGTGAACCTGACTGCGAGCCTGCTTGAACATACTTTTGTGTACCGGATGTGGCAAGCACCTTTCGCGGAACAGAAATTTGCGCCGGTATTGGCACACAATGATCTAGGAGCGGTACGCAGGGTCCTAGACGTAGCGTGCGGTCCGGGAACAAACACAGGACACTTCGCCAATTCTGACTACCTCGGAATTGACTTGAAACGCAACGCTATATTCGGCACGCGCATGCGCGTACGCAACGCAATTTCCTCGTCGCAGACGTTTGCACTTTTCGAGTTCGTGGAGAGGATTTCACTTATTCTGGTGATCAGCTTCCTGCACCACCTGGCGAATCCGGAGGTGGCAGCCATTCTTACGCACCTCCGAACATTACTGACGGAGGACGGGCATATCCACTTTCTGGAACTCGTGATGCCCCAACAAGCGTCGATTGCGCGTTGGCTCGCACGCTCGGACCGAGGCAAGTACGCACGCCCACTTGAGGAATGGGAACACATATTCGGTGGTTTCTTCGATCCGGTCGTTGTGGAAGCCTACCCGCTCGTCGGTTTTGGCGCTACGCTTTGGAACATGATCTATTTCAAGGGGAAGTCAAACACTCCAAGCAGTTCTACCGTATTATGATCCATGCTTCGGTCCTGAAAATCCGTTATGGCAACTGCTGATCCGATATCCAAAAAGCGTTTAAGCAACGCACCGCGGGTCTCTCTCGCGATTCCGGTCTACAACGAAGAAGCAGCCGTTCCGGAATTGCTCCGCCGCCGACGAAATGCTCTAAACGGCCTGCCAGGCGGCCCGCATGAAGTGGTTTTGGTGGACGACGGCAGTTCCGATCAGACCGTTGCACTGCTGGAACAGGCGGCACAGCAGGACCCGCGCCTGGTGGTTGTCGAACTCTCTCGCAACTTTGCCACCATACAGCGCCTGCAGCCGCCTGGATCACGTCTCCGGCGACGTCGCCGTTCTAATGGATGGTGATTTGCGAAGATCCCCCAGAGTCAATCCCCCTGCTCGTCGATACCTTTCGAGAAGGCTATGACGTGGTTTATGTGCGACGGATCAACCGGAAGGAAGCATGGTGGCTCCGTCTCTGTTATTGGCTCTTCTACAGTTGCTATCACCGATTTCTCCGTTAACTGCCGATCGATGCCGGCGACTTCGGATTGCTGTCGCGAAGGGTTATTGATGAAATCCGAAAAATGCCAGAGCATCATCGCTATCTGCGGGGTCTCCGAACGTGGGTTGGGTTCCGGCAGATCGGAATTCCGATCGAGAGGTCGGCACGTCAGGCCGGACGCACAAAGTACAGCGCTTTCAAACTTCTCAAGTTGGCCTCGGACGGCATCTTCGCATTCTCGATCGTTCCCTTGCGGGCCGCCTCAATTCTAGGTGCAGCGGCGATCTTTTTCTCTCCTCTTATTTTCCCTATACTCGCTCTACGCAAAATTTTGGCTGCACTCTCCTCAAGGATTCACTGCTTTGATTCTCGTCATAACATTCTTATCGGGTATTAACCTGTTTTTCCTTGGAATTATCGGCGAGTACGTGGGGCGAGTCTACGAGGAGACTAAGGCCCGGCCGCATTACGTTGTCGATAGGGTCGTGAATTGTTCTGCGAGTTTCAATCGGTGGCCGGGTGCTGCTGCTGTTGTCGCACGGCTTGGAGCGACCTCCACCGGCACTGATTAGTTCGCCTTGGCGCACTGGATAACCGTTTGAATCCTGAATACGCCGAACGATATCGCGATCTGTACGATAAACATTGGTGGTGGCGCGCGCGTTCGGAGTTCATTGTCGAAACGCTGCGACGCTTTGGTCCTTCCGCAGGGGAGCGGGAGGCATTCTTGACATTGGTTGCGGCGATGGACTTTTCTTTCCGCGCCTCCGAGAGTTCGGCGAAGTCGAAGGTGTTGAGCCATTTGCTGAATTGTTGAATCCGCTCAACCCTGATCGAAGTCGGATCTACACCTGCCCGTTCGACCTCAACTTTCAGCCAGGACGGCAATACTCTCTAATCCTGATGTTGGACGTGCTCGAGCATCTGGAGGATCCGGTAGGCGCATTGCGCCACGTACGCGAACTGCTCCTTCCAGATGGGAGGGTTTTGATTACAGTTCCCGCCTTCATGACTTTGTGGACCAATCATGATTTGATCAATCATCACTTCATCCGTTACACAAAGTCTCAGTTGCGTAGAGTCAGTACGGAGGCAGGGCTTCGACTTGTTGATCAACGATACCTTTTTCACTGGACGGCTCCCGCGAAGATAGCCCTCAGAGTTACCGAGCGAACGCTTCGGCTTCGACCTAAGCCGGCTCGCGTGCCGTCGAACTGGATCAATCGAACGTTATTCTGGGTTTCACGGTTGGAACAAAGGACGATCAGCAAACTACCTATGCCGTTCGGTAGTTCCTTGATAGCGATAGGCGTCCGCAACCAAGACAAACGCAATGCCACGGATAAGACGGGATCACTGATCAATGATCAACGAAATGAAGTTAGAGTAAAATGGCCAGACTATCCACTACAGGATTGCGCTTTGAATCGAGTATAGTGTCCGTGAATACGAAACGAATACCTTCGCTTGACGGGCTGCGGGCCATTTCCATTTCGCTGGTTATTCTCGGCCATTTAGTGAAGTGGAAGCATGTTTCGCTCGATGTGGTCGGGAACTACGGCTCGCTCGGCGTGTTTGTATTTTTTGTTCTCTCCGGCTTCTTGATCACGAATCTTCTGCTGCGGGAATACGAACGCAGTGCCACGGTGGATTTGCGAGATTTTTATATTCGCCGTGCATTTCGCATCTTCCCTGCAGCGTTTGTATTTCTTGCGGTTGTGGTCGCCATCTATTGGCAGCAGATGCGCTGGTATCACATCACGGCGGCCGTGTTCTATGTGGCCAACATGGATATGGCTCGCCCCTGGATCTTTGGGCATTTGTGGTCGCTCAGCATAGAAGAACAGTTCTACCTGCTTTGGCCATTTGCCCTGAAGAAATGGTTCCGGCATAGAACTCCGATTTTGCTGTGCGTGTTGTTGGCAACGCCATTGTTTCGAACCGGGCTTTATGCATTTCGGGTACAGGGCGGGCTTCTGGGAAGTCTGCCCGTATTTGCCGATCAGCTCGCCATCGGCTGTTTGCTCGCGATTTTTGCCCCGAGACTCCCGAGGGTACCTGGCCGCGCGGCAATGGTGATGCTTCTCGTCACGTTCGCGGCTCCGTGGTTCCCGGCGACAAGTCCGGCTCGTTCACTGTTCATGCTTTTTATCATCAGGCCTCTACTGGACGTGTCGGTTGCGGGATTAGTGTTGCATGTAATTCAAGTACCTTATCGAGCTTTGAACTGGGCACCCGTAGCCTGGTTGGGAAGAATTAGCTATAGCCTCTATCTGTGGCAGGAACTATTTTGCTCGAATGCAGCACTCCATCTGGGATTTTCCGTCGTGTTCCCTGCTCTGGCCTGTGCCAGCCTGTCCTACTATCTTTTCGAGCAACCCATGCTGAGACTGCGAGACAAGGTCACACAGAGACGCACCCAGCCGGTAAACCCTCTGAAGGAAGAAGGAGGCGCCGACACATCTCTGGAAGGACGACCTACGTTCGCCGGCGACCTTCCCTAAGCCGACACTCTACCGGAGTGCCTTTCCATCGAATGTCTGATCTCGCGAAGACGCGCGTCCAGAGCGAGTTTCTCGTTCCGATGTTTTCGACTTTTTTCGAGGTGTGTCCGCGCTACCTGCAGAAGGCGAACCCTTTCTCTGAGCGAACCACCGTCAGGGAGGGGAGAATTTTCTCCCGGATCTTTCTGCAAATCGAACAATGAATCCTTTTTCTCGTTAAAGCGAATCACGAGTTTGTACCGCGAATCGCGAATCGCCAGCACGCGCGGCCGCAACCGGTCTTCCTGTCGCATCGGGTTGCCCTCCATCTCCACCAGTTCGGAGACCGCCGGGTCGTTCGGAGCAGTTCCGGATGAAATTGGTTTCCACCAGCTCTTACCCTCAAAGCTGTCGGGTACAGGGACGTCCACGGCCTCCAGCAACGTGGGCGCCAGGTGAATCAGGCTAAACGGATTCCCGGAGATTCGGTTCGCGGAAAGGCCTTCCGCTCTTAGAAGCAACGGCACATGGATTGTCTGCTCCGGTAGGCTCGTGGGCGCATGATAACGCGCACCATGTTCCATGAACTCTTCGCCATGGTCCGCCGTTACGGCTAGCACGGTTTCATCCCAGCATCGTAATTGCTTAAGAACTTCTATCAAGAGGGAAATCTGCTTGTCGACCCAGTACACGCCGGCGTCATAGAGCGAAAAAATCTTCTGCTCGTATCGCTGTAGTCTTTCCGGCCCAAGATCTTCACGGCTCCATAAGGCATTCAAGAACCGAGCACGGCGAGGGGTAATTCCCGATTCACCTATCGCGGCCAATGCTTCTTGCGGCGGATAGTAGGGATTATGCGGATCCATCAAGTGAATCCACAGGAAAAAACGCTGGTCTCCGATTTCTCGTAACCAGTTGCAGGCCTGCTCCGTCATCGCGTTTGCTGCAGGGAAACGGCGCAACCGGTCGAAGGAAAGATTTCGGTTCGCAGAGTTCCATTGGCAGTACCAGAAATAAAGCTCGTCGTAGGCAGCAGCGGTTAGCGAATTCCGTCGCGAAACGGCTTCTACACCGCGATTGATGCGTGACAGGCGTCCGTCCTTGGACAATTTCTGAACCGGGGGGGCGCTCGGCAACGGAGAATCAAGCGAATCCTGAAACTTGTCGAATCCCTGCTGGTAGCCGAACCGCGGACTCAAATATGGATTGCCTGCCAGGAAAGCGGCGGTCGCACAACCTGCGTCTTGCATCGCGGTAATGATGGTTGGCTCGTTCGGCGCAATCCCCATGAGGTCGCGCCCCAAACTCAGCGGGTAGCGCGATGCCAGGATCGCAGGAAAAGAAAAATACGTTGGCACACCCGCCACAATGGCGTCCGAAAATACCACGCTCTCCTTGGCGAGCGAATCGAGAAACGGGGTGACGCGACGAGCATATCCCATGAAACCCACGTGGTCTGCACGTAGGCAGTCCACGGTCACCAGCACGATCGATTTCTGTCTTCCCATTTTCAGGAATTACTTACCGCGTCAGCGCTTAGCAGATTTCTCTCGAGACCCCAGTAACGTGCGGAGTCACGCCATGTGGTGGTGTCGTGCAACTCACAAATAGCCCAAGTCCTTCAGCCTCTGTTCGATCATGCGCTGTTCTCTCTCATCAGTTTGGGCAGCATCGTCGCGCACAAGTTCGCGCAGAGCGAATTCCAGCAACTGTTCGAGAGTGCTGAACCTTGGAGCAAATTTCTTCTCGGCCCGCGAACACAACTCGGCGGGGAGATTTATAGTGCGCATTTCTGTCAAGGTTCCAATCCCTCCACAACCGGTACTGTTCTTCGCACTCGAGCCCACATGGCCGTGGCGATTAAGCGATCGTCCTCATCCAATCCCAATGCCGCAACAACAGCCGCAAAGACCAGATAACTCGCAAGCAGACTAATGCCGATGGCAAGCCAGTTGTGTCGAAAAATTTCCGCTTCTCTCTTCAACCCGAGTGCAACCAACGTTGCGACCACTGTTGGCCCTAGAAGTCGCAAGTAGCTGCGACTGAAGGGTGACAAACCGAGAGCCTTTCGGACCTCCCGCAGATTCCAGATGTTGGTTCCCGCGTTGGTAATCGCGCCCGCGATCGAAGCGCCCACGAGACCCCACACCGGAACCAGCGCGATGCTCGTCACCGTCATTACCGCGGCCATCCCCATCTGCACGCGCAGAAGTCGTTTTTGATTTCCCGACATCAAGAGCAACACGCCAACCGACCCTACGCCACAGTTTATCAATTGACCGATGGTACCGATTATCAGGACCGGCCAACCGGCTTCGAAATCGTGGCCGAAAATTCGCAAAATTGGGCTTGCGTAAACCATCACCGTGATTGCCAGCGGCAGCGTGAGTCCGAAAATCCACTTGGTCAGCGCTCGATACAAACGTCCCAGCATCGCAAAATCTTTTCTGGTATGCAGGTCGGCGATCATTGGGGAAAAGACCTGGTTCACTGAGTTCAAGATGAGGCTTATGTATGACACTACTGCCGCCGAGATCGAATAGATGCCTACCTCCCGCGCTCCACGGTAGAACCCCAGCGTGACCTTGTCCATCTGCGCCATCAGGAACTGAAGGAACGCAAGGCCCATCGCCGCCTTGGAGAACGACCAGATCTCACGCTCTAGCGGCGGAGGCCAATGTGACAAACCCCTGGCTTCAACCGGCGTAAACCTCCACACGGCGACGGTCAGCAGACAGACCACCATGACCGCTCCGATGACCTGACCCAGCAAATATCCGCGCAGCCCCCATCCCATGCTGATCAGAAGCACCGATAGCAGCATCATTGCCGGGTTCCCGATGAAATTGGTAATGACTGTTCGTCGGCCCACTTGCTGGTATCCAGCCAGGATTCTTTCGTAGAACGTGGTAATCACACCCAGCAACATCAATAGCGCGAACCACGGAATATATTGGGCCAGCAACGGAGAATTGTAGAAACGTACCGCTGCGATGCCGCCAACCTTCACGAGGACGGCGGCGAAGAGGATATTCACCACCAAGAGAATTGCTCCCCCCCGCCACAGCAAAGCCCGTAAGGCAGGCCAGTTTTTGTCGGCCCGGTAGACCGCTGCAAAACGAACTGCCGATGTTACGAGTCCCAACGAGTTGAACGTGCCGATGAAACCAACCAGGGTCAATCCCAGAGCGTAGGTGCCCAGGGCTTCAGCTCCTAGCACGCGAGCTAGATAAACCTTGAAAATATAGCCAAGGGCGACGGTAAATAACGTTCCCGCAAAGTAGACGCCGGAGTGGCGCGAAATGTGTCCGACTTGAGAGCGGAATTGCTGGGCTCCAGCGGAGACGCTCTCCGGCGGTAGGTTGATAACCGGATCGTTCATCCAAGCGACCTCGCTCCCAAGGTATCGCGGGGCTTGGTCAGCCAGGCGCGCAGCATCTCCGGATCCACCGTCGAAGAAAGGTCGACTTTTACGGTTGATGGTTGACGAGGATCTGACATCCGTCGGGGAATTTCCAATAGTTGCTGCGAATTCTGGAGAGCTTCCCCAATCCCAAAGCGAGCGTACTGTTGCACATAATCAAAAGGAGAATGTGCCAGCCAACCGCAGAGAAAGCATCGAATGCCATTCTGCAGGCAGTCGATCACGGTCGTTGATTCCACCGTGATCCCGCACCACGTTTGTGCGAGTAGCTCCGTTGTAAGGGGGCCATCGACCACAGTCACGATTTTGCAATCCTTGAGGGCAAGAACCTCCCGGACCATGGTCCGACGCTGAGAGAGACTCTCGAAAGGATGAAGCTTAAGGATGAGGCCGCGCTCACTCTCGCGCGCTACACGGCAAAGAGGGGGCAATATCTCGCGATACACCTCCTGCGTACGCATGTTCGCAACTTCGTAGGGCTCCGAGAAGAAAATAATGGCACGTCTCTCCGCGAAACGCCGTCCAGCCACCGGACGGCTGACCGCGGATAACGGGGCGCCGACAGCGATCCTGTCCTCAGGCAATCCGCACACCCGCGCCATGTAATCGCGCTCCATTTCATTCTTGGTGAGATATAAATCGCAAGGCAATTCCTTCAACACATAGCGGCCATCCATGGCTCCGTGATGAAAATCCACAGTCGGTATTTTCCTGCGAGCAGCCAGCAAAACGGGCAAACGGGTGTACCGGTTGCTGTCGTCCCCGCACAGAACTCCTTTGATCACTTCACGATCAAGCACACCCCGCCAGGCATTTCGAACTCTGATGCCATCGCGAATCCACGCTGGAAATGCATCTAAGACTCCGCTACGCAGCAAGATATTTAGTTCGGGATACGACTGAAGATCAGTTCGCACTTTCATCCAGCGCTCCACCAGCGATGCGGCTTCCGTTGCGGGATTGGAGGCGCTCGCATAATCTGCGAGATCCCGCAAATAAACATTGGTAGGCAAGACACACTTCTTTGCGTTCTGCCGAGTAGCGACCATCAGAAAAGGCTGCTCCGGAAGAATTTGCGCGTACGCTGCAGCCATCCGTGAAACGTTCTCGTAAGCGCTGGGGAGCAGCACCACCGGCTCGCCGCATACGCGCTTGGCGTCGGCAAATCGCGAGCGCCATTCGTATCCGGGGTCGTACTTATCAAAGAAGATTTCTTTGATTTGCGAGAACGAGAAACGCCGCAGCAGGCCCGCGTACCGTGCTGCTCCGGCAAATGAGCGTACGATGCGACTCTCGCCGAAATTCCGGACAGTACGACACATTGCCACCGCGAGCATTGCGGCAATTCCTCCGGAACGCGTTGCCCACAAATCGGCCGACGGATTGATTTCCTGAGCGACGGCACGCAAGGCAAGTGCCGTCAAGCCATCTGTAGTAAGCAGAGGCAACATCAGTTCCCACCAGTCGATACCTTCCTCATCTACAAGTTGGCCACGGCCAAAGGAGAAAATCTCACGCAACTTCTTCCCATCTGCAATGCCGTGACGAAAAGAATCGGTCCGCAAAATGGGGCATCCATGCTGCCGCCCCCAGCGTTCGGCTGAGAATTGGGAAGACTTTCCCAAGTCAACGATGAGATCCCAACGCTGCCGCGTCCAAGGGCCTCGTTCCGGCACATCTTCAGGTTGCAGTAGGAGAACTCTCATCATGCAAATCGCCCGCGTCGTCTAGACGCGAGCTGAGACCTCCGAAGACATGACGTTGGTTTGCTTGGGAGTCTTACCCTGAATGGTCTGCCATCCGAACATTCGGCGGCGAAAGAGCGAGTAGCGTGGTTGAAATCCCGTGTTCTTCAGACGTCGCACCGAATCATCATCGCTTGCCACGCTGTAAGACCAAGCTTTCTTCCCTCGTGCTCGCATGTGTTCGGCACTGAGGGCCAAAGTCTCTTCACCGTAGATGTTCTTAACACCGGTGGTGAGGCTCCAGAAATCGAAGAGTATGACGCAGTCCTGGGACGGGGCGTCCACCTTGGCATTCAACTCCGGAGAGAAGAATCCCTCGAAACTAGCGGCCCATACACAACCTAGCAGCGAACCGGCTGAATCGAACAGGCCGAAACCTTCGGCATTTTTCTCTCTCAAGTGTGCGGCGGAGCCTACCAGGTACTCAAGGAACGACTCGTTGTCAAAACGCCCCGCCACTGCCGATGCCAGATGATCTAAACTCAGAGGCTGAAGCTTCGACGCATCCATTTCTGGAATGGCTGTAGTGTCCCATTCAAAAAATAAAATCTCGGTTTTCGACCACAGAAACTCGCTTATTCTCGATGCGAGGCGTGGCATCGCCCCGATGACACCATCGCGCCTTACTGTATTCTTCACCCTAAGCAACTGCATCGCGCCCGCGCGTGCAGCGGCTTCCAGTTTCGGAGATGTCTTGACGATTTGAGCCGTGCGATACCGGAGGATCTCGCGGATGTTATCGGTTGCGGATGTTCGGAGAGTGACATACAAGGTCTCGCGGCTCTGATTGGCGAACCTCTCCTTGTATTCCTCCGCTCCCAAGCCGAGATCCACCATAGTGAACGCGGCATTGTCCGCCGCCTCTTCGATCAGCTTTGTCAGCAGACAAAAGCCTGGGGATAATTTTTCCAAATCGCTATCAAAGGTTGGTTGATACCAGAACCACACGCCTTCAAACTGGAATCCGAGATTCCACGCCAAAGTTTTCCGCGCCGACATCATGCGGGTCAACACGAACCATCCCGGCGTCTCGAGCAGGCTGGCTAACTCCTCGAGAAAGCGACGGCGGTCCGGCCGCGCCATATTGCTGATGCGCCCTGTAACCAAGAACCGGGCAATGTGAGCCTGCATGAACTGATGCAAGATCGGAGCTACTGCGGCCCGACTGCGCGCATGTTCCAGTCGCACCGGCGCCTCACGTCCCATTGCGCTCAGCGAACGGCGAACCATCTTCCTTCCCGGCAGTATCAACTTGTTCTCGTTAGGCCGGCGCTCGAGTTTGCCTAACGCCACCTGGGCGCAGATGTACGCCGTGCGCGAGAAGCAGTGATAACCGTGTCGCTTCGATGCGGATTGCAACGGCGCCACCGTATCCGAGTCAGCTGGTAAATTCGCCAGTGTCAGATCACGAAAACCTCGCCTTCGTAGCTCGCCCAAAACTGCAGCCACGAATTCACACTTTTGCTCAGTCTTGCTTAGAAAGTCGCAATAGTCAGCGGTTGTGGCACAGAGGAAAGAAACATGCCGGTCCCCCGCCCCCGAAGAAAGCGCCGCGACCCCGGACAGCGATTCTGCCTCGTCATAGGCCAGAAAAAGCAGCGGACGAAGCGTAGCCGTGTAAACCCGTTGCACTGCCAGTGCCCACTCATAGGTATAGAAAACCTGTGGCCGATCGACTGACCGCACCAAGGCATTCCACTGTTGGCGCAGGTCGGCATCCTCCGGAATTTCTGTGAGCACGACGAGTCGCAAGGTTCGGTTCACTTCTCGCACGGTTTTGGCGAATAGGTAATAGTACCAATCCGCGGCGTACCGCTGACTCATTTCGGAATGGTTGTTGCGGGGAGGTTCATCAGTAACCACCGGAACGACAATCAACGGGTATGCTCGCGCCTCCCGATACCATCGCTCTCTAGGTCTGCATCATCTCAACGCCTTCGATATTCCTTCCGGCCAGCCGCTGCAGCCGCGCGTAAAATCCGGACAAGTGGGCCTCGAGCTCGGCCAATTTCATCTCGGCGGTAACGTGGATGCGCGGCAACGTGTACGGTTGGAGACGAGCGCCCAGCCCACCGCCGAAATTAACGAATGCGGCTTCATAACCAGCTGTCTGCGGCATTTTTAGCACCTGGGGCGTGACCGATTGCGGATCGCCGAACGGATAAGCAAATGCCCAGATCGATTTCTCCAGGGCCGCCTCAAGTTTGATCCGACTCTCGAGAGTCTCCGCATAGGCCAACTCGGGCGGCGACTGCGACAACATAGGATGGCTCATCGAGTGCGCCCCAATCGTCATTCCAGATGAGGCCAACTCCCGAAGTTCGGAAAGCGTCAGCAATCCAAACCGCCTGCATGCTGCAGGGGTTGCACTCTTGAAGTCGCTCTCCGCGCTCGGTCCGAACGCAATCCGCGTCGCGCATAGGAAAGAGGAGCGGCGAGTCGCATCAATCTGGGACAGCCGCTTCACAGAGCTCCACCACGTTGCTCGGCGGTCGCTACATCCCCGCAGGTTTCCCTCGATAGCAACTCCAGAGTCCGCAATTTGAAAAGGTCCCGCAGGCGCTCGGAGAAATAGCAAAAATAATTCTTCGTACCATAACATCGTCCGAGACTTCTCGGCCGACGCTCCCGTTACGAAAAACAGGCAGCTCACATTCTCCTGCTGCAGGACGGGCAGCATGTCTGTAAGGCAGTTCAAAAGCCCGTCGTCGCAGGTCACCAGCACCGCTCGCGGCGGCAAGTTGCTGCGCCCCTGGCGCCAGCAAATCAACTCCTCGGGCGCGATCACGTTGTAATGTGCTTTGAGCAGACGAAGCTGTTGCCCCAGAATTTCGGGGCGGATCAGGTTTCCGTCGAATGCGGGGTCGATAGGATCGTAGCCGCGCGGGAGTACGCCATGATATGTGATGACGGCAAGACCCGATTGTGCAAGCCATCGCAAACATCCAGTCCCTGATAGGGCCGGATACACAATCCGCTTGAGAAGGGGGCTGACCCACTTCACGCTAGTTCACTTCCCGCACAGCGATTCGAACGAAATCCACCGCTTTCGCCTTGACCGTGCTCATCGAGTGCCTTGCGAGGAAACAAGATGTTTGTACATCTCCAGGAGCATGGGGAAATTTCGGTCCCAATCCGCCCGTTCTTCCACCACGCGACGGTTTCGCTGCGAAATTACGTGCCGCTGTTCTGGGCTGAGCCTGGCAGACAGCAAGAACCGGTTGGCAAACTCCTCGACTGAGGCCGAGGGCGCGAGCCATCCATTCTGTGCCTCCACAACCCATTCACGATTCGAGGGAATATCGGTGACCACGACTGGCAATCCGGTCGCCATCGCTTCCAACAAAGAGACCGATGTGCCATCTGATTTCGCACAGCTAACGTAAACGTCCGCCGCGCGAAACCACTTCGGCATGTCCCCTCTGCTGACGTGGCCCGGAACTCGAACGACATGTTCCAGCCCATGAGAAGTGATGAATTCCCGAATCTGTGAGGCTTCAGACCCATTCCCCAGCAGTAGCAGACGCAAGCAGGACTCCACTGAGTATGCGATTTGAAACGCCTGCAGCAGAACATCGATTCCGTAGATGGGTTCCCATGAGCGTGTGCTGAGAAAGACGCGCGTCCCAGGTTCACGAGCGGATTCCTCTTCTATAGGGAGCGCACCCTCAGGAGAGAAGGAGCCTTTTCTAATTCCCCACGGAAACTGAACGATGCGGTCATCCGCCAAGTCCTTCAACTGTTTCGCTCTAGCGCGAACCGCGTCGCAATCACAGAAGAACCCATCCGCACTCGACAGCGCAAGCTGCCCTGCATTTGTATAGTTCGATCGATCAAGGGTCGACAGAATGTCTGCGCCCCACGAAGTAAGCAGCCACGGATGAAAATGCGAAAGTGCCGTCAGGTAGCCACAGTTGTGTACAGGTCCAGCATGGATCAGATCAGGGCGTATTGCCTGCAGACAATCCTGAAACTCCGGCAAGAATTCAGCGAACGCCGACGGAACAAGATCGCGCCGACATTTCTGCCTGGTTCGAACCCAGTGAACTCCCGGCGGCAGCCAGTTGTCTGCCAGACTCTCACTTGTCGGATCGAGAAACCACACTTCAATACCAGACTGCGACAGCTTCTCCACAAAGCGCCGGTTGTGGTCGGAGCAGTTGTCAGAAAAATACAGGACTCTCATTCTCCCCTCTCGACCGGAGCGAGGAAAACCCGCTGCAAGTATTCGCCTTCCGCCAGATCGCAGGGTAGTTTCTTGCCTAGCACACCATCCAGTTCGAAAGGCATCATCGCGTCCGCCGGCGCGGGCCGCAAGGCTTCGAGCATGTCCTCTTTCAGGATCGTACCCGCTTTCAGATCGCGCGTCGCTCTCAGGCAACGTCGCTGTACCACAACCGTTTGCTGCTCGTTCTCCGCCACGAACTTTCGTGAGGATCCCAGGGAGTACTCGAGTTCTCGAGTTCGATCAACCATTTCGCGCCAGGACGAAGGATTCATGGAGAAGGGGTGGTCCGGCCCCTCGCGGTGATTGTCATCGGTAAAGTGCTTCTCGATTACGCGGGCGCCAAGTGCCACTGCACCCAGCACAGTGGCGTGCCCCGGAGTGTGATCCGAAAGGCCCAAAACAACTTGCGGAAACATCGCGCGGTAGGTTTCCAGCACGCGCAGATGAATATGGCGGAAGTTTTCCAGGCTCGCAGTGTAATTCGTGTTGCACTGCATCAGCACCAAGCTTGGATTGATCGTCTCGATCTCCGCAACTGCTCGTTTGACTTCCTCAATATCCGAGGCACCCGTTGCCAAAAGCACGGGCTTGCCCTTAGATGCTACCTTCCGCAGCATTTCTGGCCAGGTAATGTCGCCCGAACCGATCTTGAACAAGTGGACATACGGATCGAGCATGTCCACAGCCTCGAGATCATACGGCGCTGAAAAATATTCGATGCCGTAGGCCTCACATTCACGCAGCAGCTCCGGCGTCCACTCCCAAGGCAAACTCGCGTTCTGATAAACCTCAAAGACACTTTTCTTCCACTTGGATTGATGCGAGAGCTGTCCGCCCAACTTCTTGAATCCCTGGTCGCTAACGATCTTGGCCGCGCGAAAATTTTGAAACTTTGCCGCGTCGGCACCCGCCTGGGCGCAAAGACGAATCAGTCGTTTTGCGCGGTCCAGATCGCCGTCGTGATTGGCGGAAATGTCTGCCACGAAATATGTCGGATGCTCCCAGCCAACCGCCGTCTTTCCCAGCATCAATGACGTCATTCCATGGTCCCCGTCAATTCGCCCTTCAAGCGCTCCATGTATTTGTCAGCTCTCAACTGCGCGAACCGGCGCAGCCCGGAATCCACGTCGGGCATCGCACACCCTAGTAACTTGCAGATTTTGTCTGTATTCAATGAGGTATCTCGTGGCCGGGGCGCCTTCATATTTGAATCCGCCATCCGCGCAGCGACAACTTTGTCCGGATCGAAGCCAAAACTCGACGCGACTCGCCGCGCAAACTCGTATTTGCTGACGGCCTCGGAGCCGACCACGTGGCAGAGCCCGGCGAAATCAGCGTCGACCAGAGCCAGCAGAAATTGCGCCAAGTCATTGGCTAAGATCGGACAAAAAATGGTGTCGATGAATCCCGGGACGTCGTTGCCCTGAGCGAGTCGTCCAAGTATCCACTCCGCGAGACTCTGCTTCTCTTGCGCATTCCATCCATACAGATTAATCCGAGCGACAGACGCCATCGGATCGAGTCGCAGCACTTCCTGTTCGGCCTGCAATTTTGTCTGGGCGTACGCGTTTACGGGCGCGGGTTGGTCGGTTTCGGTATAGTGACCGCGAGCGCCGTCAAACACAGCGTCGGTCGAGATGTGGAGAAGTCGCGCCTTCATACGCGAAGTGATCCTGGCGATGCTGGCTGAGGCCGCTACATTGACTTTGAACGCCGCATCGGGATGTTCCTGGCACCAATCAACGTTCGTGGCAGCCGCGCAATGAATCACACGGTCGGGCTTGAGTTCTTCGAAGATTCTTTGGAGCTGGGATTCATCTGTGAGATCTGCGGGCAGCAACCGGGCCCCAGGTAAGTTCAGCGGATGCTGATGATACAGTCCAACCACTGCGCGGCCTTGCTTCTGCGCCTCCCCCAACAAGCTTACCCCAAGCAACCCGCTTGCTCCCGTGACGAGAATCATTCCCGCACCGCCGAGGGTCCTACGCAAGCCATTCCCCGCCTGCTCGCTTCCCCGTCATTCCCGCCAGACCCAACGCTAGTCATCAAGCCTCATGTAAGGCTTTCTGCATGATGGACCGATTCAGGTCGGACAACCCTGGTTCCCGTTCCAGGGTATCCAGAACGTCGCGCCAGAGAAATTCAGGTTTATCTTTCAGGCGGAGGTATATGGCACGAACCAGCGCCAAATCTTCGGGAGTATCCACGGTCCAGCGATGGCTGCTGTAGTCTGCCTCTCCCGTCACGGACAGGAGTTTGAACTCTCCTGGATGTTCATAAAGGAACGGCGTGACGTGCTCACGCTCGTAAGGCTTTCTTGCTTCTTGCCAAGCTCGCGCCAGAGACGCAAAGGACATCACTTCCGTATCCAGTCCTCGAGGATAAGTGCGAGTCAAAACGTTGGAAGCATAGTCTGGCTGCACTTCCAGAAATGCGGCGATGGTCCTGTCAGTTACTTCGGGATCGATTAACGGACAATCCGACGTAACTCGCACCACGATGTCCGCCTTCGACAGTTGCGCCGCACGGAAATAGCGGTCGAGCACATCTTCTTGATCGCCCCGAGAGACGGACACAGTCCATCTTCGACATTCCTCCACGATGGCATCGTCAGACGCGCGATCCGTGGTTGCAACCAGCACTTCGTCGATCAGGCGGGCGCGCCGGAGGCGATTCACCACCCGAGCCAGAACGGATTCGCCCTCAAGGTCTTTGAGCACCTTACCCGGCAATCGTCGACTGCCCATGCGGGCCTGAACGATAGCTACGACCTTCAACTTACCTGCGCGCGACGTGACACTCATGGGTGATCTAGGCTGGAACCCGCGCCGGAATTGGCACATTCTCAGGCGTGGTCGGTGAAATCAATTCCTGCAGTTCGCGATTCGTCAGCCAGCGTTCATTCGTGTCGCTGGCATATCGGAATCCTTCCGGCAGCGGCCGGCCGTGCACCCAGTTCTCCCGCCGCCACCACGAATGCGAGGGCTGGATGATATAGCGGTCTTCCACTTCCAGCGTATTGCGTGCCTCATCTTCCGAGACCAATACCTCGTGCAGCTTTTCTCCCGGCCGAATTCCGATGGTTTCGATCTCGCATCCCGGCGCGATCGTCTCAGCGAGATCGACCAGGCGCATGCTCGGAATCTTCGGCACGAATATCTCTCCGCCGTGCATCTGCTCGATGCTGCTCACCACAAACCGTACTCCCTGCTCGAGGGTCAACCAGAAGCGGGTCATGCGCGCGTCAGTCAGGGTTATTCGCCCGCGGCTTTTCTGCTCCTGAAAAACCGGGATCACGCTGCCCCGGCTCCCCACCACATTCCCATAGCGCGCACAGCTGAATCGCGACTCCTGTGCGCCCGCATACGCGTTGGCTTGCACAAACATTTTTTCTGCGCAAAGTTTCGTGGCGCCGTACAGATTGATCGGATTCACCGCTTTATCAGTGCTCAGCGCCAAAACGCGGCGCACTCGTTGGTTGATGGCCGCATCAATCACGTTGCGCCCGCCCATGATGTTGGTCTGAATGGCCTCAAACGGGTTGTACTCGCAGGCTGGCACCTGCTTCAGCGCGGCGGCGTGAACCACAATCGTTACCCCGGCAAATGCCCGCTCCAGTCGCCCGGCGTCTCGCACGTCGCCCAGGAAATAACGCAGGCTGGGATGGTCCAAACCCGCGGCGCGCATGTCGTGCTGCTTGAGTTCATCGCGACTGAAGATCACCAGACGCTTTGGCCGGTACTCTTTCAGCATGATCTCGACGAATTTCTTGCCAAACGACCCGGTCCCACCGGTCACCAGAATTGCCTGTTCCGACCAATTCATCCCACCCGCCTCATTGCAGTTAAGATCAAATCATCTGGCGTCTAAAGCACGATCGCCTTTCAACTTTTCACAAAGTCGAACCGTCCCAAAACTTTCCGGAAGGAGACGGCCCTCGGCTGGTCACATTGCCCGCTAGTATAACGGACTTCCTCGGCAGGTCGCGCGATTTCACCTTACGACTACCACGGTTTCTTGCAAAATTTGGTCCACGGGTTTCGTTGATCCAATGCTAAAATGTCCCACGAACTCTCCAGTTACCTTGTGCAAAAAAATCCCTGCGCGACGGACCAGCCTCTTCGACCCGGGATTTAGTCGTATGTGCACAGGACAGCTTTTTTCGGGCTTTTGACCGCTACAGAGTCGTTGAGGAGCAGGAATGGATTTCGGATCCCTGGTACCGGCGAGTGAATCCGCGATTCGCGAGCTTCAGCCGAACCAACAGGTTGATTTGGGCAGGTCTACCGGACCGCGTCTGTACTCCAATCCGCCCTCTCACGAGTCCGCTCTCGGTGAGTCGCTGCGAATTCTGCGCAAGCGCAAATGGATCCTCCTGGGAAGCCTGGTAACGATTTTTTCCGTGGTCGCGATTGCCAGCTTGAAGATGCCCAAGGTCTATGAAGCCAATGGGACGATTGAAATCAACAAGCCCGATCCTAGTCTGAACTTCCAAAATTCCACCACCTTCAGTCTGGACTATTTCGATCCCACCGAACTGGAAACCGACATGAAGATTCTGCAGAGCGATCTTCTCGCCCTGCAGGTGATTCGGGATCTGAATCTTGACCGGCGTCCCGAACTCGGCGGGCAGGCTCCGCCCTCCATCGATCTTGCGCCTGACCCGCTGCAAAGCGACCCGTCGCGCGCTTCCGCCGCGATCGGCAGCTTTAAAGGAAGCCTCAGAGTCAACCTGAGTCCCAACACACGCATCATCGAAGTTCATTACCGCAGCACCGAGCCGGAGGTTGCTGCGACGGTCGTGAACACCCTGATGCAGACGTTCGTCGAAAACAACTTCAAAGCCCGTTTCGACTCCACCATGCAGGCGTCGGATTGGCTCGAGAAACAGCTCGTCGATTTACAGATGAAAGTAGAGACTTCTCAGGAAAAGCTTGTGCGCTATCAGAGAGAGCACGAAATCCTGGGCATCGACGAAAAGCAAAACATCACGATGGCGAAGTTGGACGAACTGAACAAGCAGTTCACCTCCGCCGAGAGCGAACGCATGGACAAGGAGGCCTTATATCGCCTGGTAGAGTCCGGGGACCCGGATGCCATCGCCTCCAGCGCCGGTTCGATTGAAGACTCGGGTCCCGGTGCACAGTCGCCTTCGCAATTACTGGACGCGCTGCGCGGCAAGCAGGCGGACATCAAGATTCAGGCGGCCGACCTGAACACTCAGTTCGGGCCGTCTTATCCCAAGCTGACTCAATTGAACAATCAGCTGAAAGAAATCGATTCGCAGATTCAGGCGGAGATGAAGAAAATCGCAAGCAAGGTTCGTGGCCAGTACACCACCGCCCTGCAACGCGAGAACATGTTGCGCGACGCCTTTGAAAAGCAGAAGCAGGAGGCGAACAAGCTTAACGAAAGTGCGATCGAATACACTCTGCTGAAACGCGACGTGGAAACGAATCGTCAGCTTTACGAAGGTCTGCTGCAGAAATTGAAGGAAGCGGGGGTCTCTGCGGGATTGAAATCCAACAACTTCCGCATCGTCGATAGCGCGCGCCCGCCGACCGGCCCGATCGAACCGAATATTCCGCGAAACCTGATGTTTGCCGTTGTCTTAGGCTTAGCCTCTGGAGTTGGACTCGCCTTCTTGCTGGAAGGATTAGACAACAC
The DNA here is from genome assembly GCA_963722365.1 of uncultured Acidobacteriaceae bacterium. Classification (GTDB taxonomy): domain Bacteria; phylum Acidobacteriota; class Terriglobia; order Terriglobales; family Acidobacteriaceae; genus Sulfotelmatobacter. The sequence continues at coordinate 436,228 of CAVRLM010000004.1, read as the reverse complement.
CGTGCGCACGACCGAGCAGGCGCAAATGATTTCTGGTCTTGCGTCCCTGGGGATGATTCCGCTGGGCTCCAAGTCCGCGCGCGAAGGCCCGAATGGAAGGCGCCTCGTCATCGCTTCTTCCAAGGAAGCCGTCGAACTTGTTGCCAAGGTTCGCCCGCAGTCACAGATGGCCGAGTCGTATCGTGCGCTGCGGACATCGTTGTTGCTTTCGAATTTGGGGGCGCCGCCCAAAGTTATCATGGTGACCAGCGCCCTGCCGCAGGAAGGAAAGACCACCACCAGTATCAATTGCGCGGTCGTGCTTGCCCAGAAAAAAGATTCGCGGGTGCTCCTGATTGATGCTGATTTGCGTCGCCCCAGCATTCACAAGAAACTCGGCATGGATCCCGGCAATGGGCTCAGTAAGCTGCTGACCGACAGTGAGACCAATCTGGACGACGTCATTACTTCCACTACGGTCCTTCCCAATCTCTTTGTACTTCCTGCGGGAAAAACTCCGCCCAATCCGGCCGAACTGCTGGCCTCATCGAACATGCGAGATTTACTCGCCGACTTGCGCGAGAAGTACGACCATATCGTGATCGACACGCCTCCCTCCCTGTCCGTGACCGACGCGGTCGTCCTTTCGCCGCGCGCCGATGCGGTCGTGCTCGTGATTCGGTCCGGCCAAACCACCAAGCAGGCCCTGCGCCGCTCACGCGACATTCTCACGCAGGTGAATGCCAAAGTCGTTGGAGTTCTGCTCAATGCGGTCGATCTGAGTTCTCCCGACTACTACTACTATTACGAATATCAGAGCAAATACGCCCGGTATTATCGCGACGAGGATTCCTCGGAGCATGATGACGAGCACGATTCGGTCGAGGAAAGCTCGCCGACGTCGAGCAGCGCGTAACAAGAATTTTCCCGGCTAATGCGCATGAAAATTTCTTTCAGCACTCCAGGTCGCAGATGGCTGGTTGCGCTTATTTGCCTGTCAGTTGCCCTCGCCTACGTCGGCTTTGCAGCAACCCAGTTGGCCGCATATTGGCTCGGAAGCCGCGCTGACTTGACCAGCCTCAACCGCGCGGCTTGGCTCGATCCGGGAAATGCGGATTATCGCAATCGCTTGGGCCGGTACTACGACATTGTTTCCCGCGATCCGTCAGCGGCAGTTGCACAGTATCTCAAGGCGGTAGAGCTCAACCCTCATTCCGCACGCTACTGGTTCGATCTGGCAAGCGCGTATCAGATTCTGGGTGACACCTCCGGCCAGACAACCGCCATGGAACACGCCATCGGGGCGGAACCCACGAAACCGGATGTGGCATGGACCGCCGCAAATTTCTACCTGGTTCAGGGCGAGAACGAAAAAGCTCTGAGAGAGTTTCGAGTCGTACTCGCCAACGACGCCACCCTGGCCGCGGCCGCCATCCAACTCTGCTGGCGCATTCAACCGGACGTGGATCTGCTGTTGCGCGATGTCGTGCCACCCACCGGGGATGCCTATAGCGCTTTTCTTGCGCATCTCCAAATTGATGCGGAGCGCCAATTGCGCGACGTCGCCGCTCTCAGCACTGAAACCGACGCCGATTCCAAGACACAACTTCAGGACAAAGTTGCTCAGATCCAGAAAGAAACAGCAGCCAGCTTCAAGGTCTGGAATGCACTGATGCAGAGCCGGCAGCCTTTCGAGAAACGTCAGGCATACGAGTATTTTCGCTTCCTGATTCGCCAGAGGGAGGTCGACGAGGCCGTGCTCGTCTGGCAACAGACGGTCAATCGTCTCGGCTATTCGTCTTACTATCTGCCAACCGTCGGCAATCTGATCATCAATGGAGGTTTCAGCCTCGAGCCACTCAATGCGGGCCTCGACTGGCAATACCAAAAGCAGACCGGAATCGAGCTGACCCTGGATCCGACTGAATACCATTCGGGACAGCGTTCGTTGATGATCACGTTCGACGGCCCCGGCATCAGGGACGCAGGGGTCGCTCAACTCGTACCGGTACAGCCCAACACCTCCTATAACTTCTCGGCCTATTACAAAACAACCGAGCAGCAAGGGGCTGGCGGACCGCATTTCACGATTCAAGACATGTACAGCCCCACGGTTTTTTACGAGAGTGACGAGTTAAAGGATGCGAGCTTCTGGAAGTCAGCCGATGGCGAGTTCACCACGGGTCCCGATTGCAAATTGGTGGTTCTGCGTATCCGGCGCCTTCCGGAGGGGAGTCCCATCCGTGGTAAGCTCTGGATCGACGATCTCCGGATTACCAGAAAACCGTCGTAAGCGATACACGTCCGAGGAAAACGCACCGGCTCCTGATGCTTGTTCACAGCAAAACAACGGACTCGAATCGTCCATCGCAGATGGACGCCGCTCTGCTCTATGGAACGTTTGGACTCTTGATGTTTGGTCCGCTCGCCTTCGGCGCCGTTGAACCGTGGTCGACGTTTATCCTGGAAACAGGCTCGGCCCTGCTCGTGCTTCTCTGGGTCGGCAAACAATGGATGGAAGGCGAACTGACGATTCGTTGGAACCCGTTGTTTGTTCCGATGGCGGCGTTCGGAGTTCTCATCCTCTTGCAGATCGTGCTTGGCGTGACCGCTTACCGCCACGATACGGTTTCCAACGCCTTGCTGTACTGCGCCTATGGCATGTTGTCTTTTGTGGCGGGGCAAGTGCTATTTCGCACCATACAAGCCCGGAAAATTGCTGCCCTACTCATTCTCTATGGCGCTGCTATCGCCGCTTTCTCGTTGTTGCAAGGTATCACTCCCAACGGCAAGTTGTACTGGCTGCGGCAGCCAACGATGGGCGGCTGGATCTACGGTCCCTACGTGAATCACAACCACTACGCGGGCTTGATGGAACTTCTGGTGCCGATTCCGTTGGTCCTGTCGCTCACGCACCTCGCGGAGGAGCGAGAAAGGATCGCCGCGGGAATCGCGGCTGCCATCATGGCGGGAACGATTTTTCTCTCCGGCTCTCGTGGAGGCATGATTGCTGTTTTCGTGGAACTCGTGGTTTTCGCAGTCGTCGTGCTTCGCCAACGAAAAACTGTTCGAATCGCAATCAGCTTGGTTTCCTTCGCCATCGTGCTGGTGAGTTTGCTGGCCTGGGTGGGTGGAAAAGAACTTACTTCTCGTGTTTCCAGCATCTCCTCCGAAGCCCGCGAGGAGGTTTCTGGCGGAATGCGCGTGTCGATTGATCGCGACGCCCTTCGAATGTTCCGTGACAAGCCCGTGCTCGGTTGGGGACTGGGAACGTTCCCCGTCGTATATCCTCAATTCCGCAGCTTCTACACCAACTTCTTCGTGAACGAAGCACACAACGACTACCTGCAATTGCTCTCTGAGATGGGCATCCTGGGTTTCGCGGTGATGGTCTGGTTCTTGATCGTCCTTTATCGCCATGCAGTGAACAAGATCGGAGACTGGACATCGGATGCGGGCGGGGCAGTCACTCTCGCCTGCACCCTGGGCTTCACCGGAATCCTGGTTCACAGTTTGTTTGATTTCAATCTGCAGGTGCCCGCCAATGCAGCCCTCTTCTACGTTCTGAGCACGATCGCAGTTGCTCCGCCTCTTTTGCAGCGATCAAGAAGGCGCCGCCCGATCCCTACTCCGGAAAACCAGACTTTGACCACTTCGAAAGTCGTCTAGTCTGTACTTAGCCTGTGGAGAGATCGCGGGCTGGGCGCGGATGTGCGCATTGCGATTCCCAATTCTTGCTTAAGGTTCTGGCTCCAGACTGAGCCGTTACGGGCGGGTCGGACTGGCTGGATTGTCACCCTGAATCAGTACCCAGGTCGTCAAACCAATCACTGCGGCGCCACCCACTCCAATCGCAATTGGAGAGTTCAAAGCGCCGCCCCCTGCCGCCGGCGTCGCACCAGCTTGGCGCTTCTTATTCTTTGACTTCTTGCCATTATCAGAAGTGCCCGAAGATTCGTCCCGCGTCGTGTCCTGACCTTGCGCCAGCGTCATCACACCCTTGCCATCGCTAACCGTGACATCGCCCTTCCGGGCCGCAATATGAACGGTGCCGTCTACATCGGTGACATTGAATTCCGTCCACGTATCGGACGCAGGTGAGACCTTCACATCTCCAGCAGTCGCCGCGATGCCCTTCGAGGTGGAGACGGTCACAGCTCCGTGCTGAATGTCGACCGAGGCTCCCTGAAACTGAACCAGGGAATCAGATAGCACGGTGATGCTGGAACCAGGCTCATTGATGTTAGCAACGGAATCGGACCGAGTTTGCAGAAGATCGCCCGAGAAAATTGCGGAAGACGAGCGCGGAACGTGTGCACCGTTCACCCATGCGGCTCCATTGCTGTTGATGTGCAGCATGGCCGCATTGGAATCGGCCGCAAACACCGAGCAAGGGAACACAATCAGCAGCATGCCACTTACCATACTGCAAAACGCGGACCGGCCCATTCCCACACTCCGTTATTAACTGTTTGGTGACCCGTTGTGAATCGTATCCTCCTCTCTCGTTGACAGTCAATGCCTTTTGGGCATGCCTAATCCTTTTCCGGTGGAAAACTCATCTCGTTGTTCTTCGCATTTTGGGCGACGGCAGACGATTTTGGTCAGCTCCACCGCTCCACCGCGCCCCACCAAACCAGCCGCAGCCACTCTTCCACACACGTTTTGGCCCATTGCCGATGCGCCCACCACCTTGTTCCGAACTGCTTATCGTCTCGCGCCACCGCTACCGAAAAGTGCTTTCCCGGGATTTCGTGCCGAAAAATGCTGAGAGAACGGCGCGTATGGAACTCCGAGGTCACGATCAGGATCCGACGGCCTGCTTCACTAGCCAGGCACACTTCTGCGTCGCGCGATTCCTCGCGAGTTGAAAGTCCCTCGATCGGACACACCCGGACCGCTGCGGCCTTGGGAAGCCCCTCTATGTATTTCTTCGCCAACTCGATTTGCTGGAATTCGTAGATTCGGGCGTCCGCGGGGACGTCGATCACCACCCCACGCCCATAACCCTCTTCGAGGAGTTGTAACGCCCGCGCCGGACGCCGATCGGTCTCCCCTGCGAGGACTAAGATCACGTCTGACGGCTCCGGCGCATCTACCACAAGCAACCGGCCCGCCTCGGCCGCAAACATCCCCAGGCTCCCGATCACCAAAACAATTGCGATCCAAATCCCTTTTCGCCTCATATTTTTCGCGAAACATTCCTCCACAAACAATCGACTGGATCGAATTCAGACAAGGTACTACGGTACCCTCGGCTGCGTCGCGATACTGCCGCGATCTTCGCGGCTACATGTTAAAATCGAATCGCTTTCATGTTTCCTCCCCTCACTTTATTCCGGGAAATCTCATGACGACCTACTCTGCCGCAGATACATCCTTTGATCAACTGAAGACCCGAATTCAACAACGTGAGGCTCGCGTCGGCATCATTGGCCTGGGTTATGTCGGCCTTCCTCTGGCTTTGTTATACAGTGAGCAGAAATTTCAGGTGACCGGCTTCGACATCGATGCGCGTAAAATCGATACGTTGGCCAAGGGCGGTTCTTACATTTACCGTATCGCCGCCGAAGAGATCCAGTCCGCGAAAACCCACGGCTTCTCCGCGACCTCAGACTACTCGCAGCTGACTGCCATGGACGCCATCATCATCTGCGTCCCCACTCCGCTGAACGAGTACCACGAGCCCGACCTCAGCTACATCACCGATACCACCCACTCTATCGCCCCTCATTTGCGAGCCGGACAACTTGTCATCCTCGAGAGCACGACCTACCCGGGCACTACCGAAGAGGTAATGATTCCCATCCTCGAGAAAGAAAATAAGGCCGGTCTTAAAGCTGCCCGCTCCCAGGCACCCACCGGAAAAGAATTCTTTGTGGCGTTTTCCCCCGAGCGCGAAGATCCGGGCAATACCACTGTCGCCCGCTGCGATATTCCCAAGGTGATTGGGGGATTAAACCCGCAGGCCTCGGAACTTGCCGGAGCGCTTTACGGTTCCATCTTTAACCGCACCGTTCCCGTTTCTTCGCCCGCCGCGGCGGAGATGACGAAACTCCTCGAAAATATCTACCGCTGCGTCAACATCGCGCTGGTGAATGAACTGAAGCTGTTATGTCTGCGCATGGACATCAACATCTGGGAGGTCATTGGAGCGGCTTCCACCAAGCCCTTCGGCTTCCATCCGTTCTATCCAGGTCCCGGCCTCGGCGGGCACTGCATCCCGATTGATCCTTTCTATTTGTCGTGGAAAGCGAAAGAGTTTGATTTTAGAACCCGCTTCATCGAGCTGGCGGGAGAGATCAACAACAACATGCCCTACCACGTTCTGGCGTCGGTCGGGACCGCGCTTAACCAGTACAAGAAGGCGATCAACGGCGCGCGTGTCCTGATCCTCGGTGTGGCATACAAGAAAGATATTGACGATCTTCGCGAGTCTCCCTCTCTCACCATCATCGAACTCCTGCAAAAAGCCGGGGCCGAGGTCAGCTATCACGATCCTTACTTCCCTTTCATTGGCAAGGGCCGGAAGTACGATCTACAAATGACGCGGTCGGAATTGAAAAATCTTGATCAGTACGATTGCGTCGTCATTGTGACCGATCACTCCGATTACGATTACGCCAACATCGTGAAGGAAGCCAAACTGGTCGTGGATACCCGCAACGCCACGAGCGGTATTAAAAGTGATAAGGTAGTCCGCTGCTAAGGTGGATCGCTTTTAGACCGATCGCGTAGGAAATCTATCCATTAATGGTGTAGATTTTTGCATGGCCTTAGCCCGCCTGCCCGCTTCCTCGCAGCCAACGTATGGTAAGCCATTGATGACAAGAGAGTTGATCCCTAACCCACAGTCTCCCTGGATGGCCTCTGTCGTGCATATCTGATGTCGGAATAGTACACTTTACGTGGTCCTGTCTTCCGAGGTTCCCAGCGTTCAAGGAGACGGGGAAAACTTTTAAACTATTCATGGTGTTCTAATAGCCAGGTTTCGAGAATCGCTGTTGATTATGGTGTCCCCTTCGACCGAATCAGGCCTGTTCTCATCCCTCCCAAAGTGGAAGGCGCCCTGGCATGAGTTTGTGCTCAGCTATGGCATCCAGGCAGTGGTTATCGCAATTATTGCATGGGTTCCAGTACTCCACCCCGAGATTCTCGAAGGGCCGACGAAGGACTACCACGCTATCGAATTAGTTCCTACGCCAGTCCCGGTGGACCATACGCCGCAGCGACAGCTACCCAAGCCAGTTTTGCTCGCAAAGCTCGATCCACCCTCGCCTCCGCTACGTTTACCCGCTCCTCAGCCTCAGCTCAAGCCGAAGGTCGAAGACGCTCCGGCTCCTGAAGTCAAAATCGCCACCCGCAAGTCCGATCCCATTCCGCCATCCAATGCTCCAGTAATTCCCAAGCAGATCGTGCGGACAAACGTTTTTTCGACCGGGAGTTCCGCACCTCAAACCATCGAACGTCCGCCCCAGCAAGTGCAAACCGGTGGCTTTGGCGATCCCAACGGTATTCCGGCGAAGACAACGCAGACTCGAGCCGTCAATATCGCGCAGTCTGGCGGATTCGATATGCCCACCGGACCCGGCAATGGCAACGGGACCGGAGGCGCGACCGGTGCACGCGGCGTGGTAGCTAGCACGGGATTCGGCAATGGGGTCGCAACGGGCAACAGCAACAGCCCTCCACCGCGGGCCACCGTTCGCCAAGCCGGATTCGGTGATGCCGATGTTCCTGCACCGCCCACGGTCCAGGCGCACCCTGCGGCCCAGGCGGCTGCCAAAATTGTGCCGGCGGAAATCCTTTCCAAGCCGACTCCCATCTACACTGAAGAAGCACGCGTTAAGCGCATTGAAGGTGAGGTGCTTCTGCAAGTTGTTCTTGAAGCATCCGGTAAACTTCGCGTGTTAAAGATTGTTCACGGGCTCGGGCATGGTCTGGATGACGCGGCGGTACGCGCCGCTGAGCAGATTCGCTTTAAGCCTGCCTTGCAGGACGGCCAGCCTTCTGACTCGACCGTCGTTTTGCATATCATTTTCCAGTTAGCGTAACCACGTCCCCAGAAGGGTTTTATGCGAATCGTTCGTTCGGGCTCTCTTGCAGCGCTTGTTTTATTGGCATGCGTCTTCACCGCTACCGCCCAGGATCAACCAACCTCCTCGACACAAGCGGCTCCCCAGACTTCCGCACCAGCAGTAACGCCCGACACTCCGAATACCGCCTCTCAGAATCCTGAGCCAGCTCCGCAATCTTCCCTTACGCTCAACGATGTACTTGATCGCGTCGTGCAGCGCGAACACTTGTTCATGGCCCAGATGCGTCACATGCATCCGATGGTTGAGACCTATCTGCAGGATTTAAAAAACGATAGTGTGGGAAATCCGATTCCCGTAAACGACAAGTACTTTCTTGGCCGCCTCGACATGACCGACGGTCCAGAAGACGTCTCTTTCGTCGGCCAGCCCGGCTTCGGCCACCGTATGCTGACCAAGATGACCGGGGTTTATTCCCTCCACTTCCTGCCCATGGGTTTTGCGCAGATGGTGGTGCTCGATTCCGATTTCCAGAAGAAGTTTTATAACTTCACTTTTGTCCGCCGCGAATTTCTCGGTGAAATCCGCTGTCTGGTCATCGATGTCCAGCCGAAGGAAGGCCAGAAGATTTCCCGCTTCATGGGCAGAATCTGGGTCGAAGATCAGGACTACAACGTCGTCCGTTTCAATGGAAGTTACTATCCGCAGCCCAAGATTAATTTCTTCTTCCACTTCGATAGTTGGCGTCTGAATATGCGCCCGGGAACTTGGCTCCCAGCCTATGTCTATACCGAAGAATCAAACCTCAAGACCGGACTGACCAAAAGTCTGCACTTCAAAGCACAGACGCGCCTGTGGGGTTACGACCTGCGAGGGTTGAACAAGAATGAGGAGTTTACACAGATCCTGATCGATTCACCACAATCGGTGAACGACCAGAGTGCCGTCGAGGCCGACGCTACGCCTGTCGTCGCCCAACGAATGTGGGAGCGGCAGGCTGAGGAGAATGCCGTTGACCGGCTCCAAAAAATCGGATTGATTGCACCCTCCGGTGAAGTAGACAAGATCCTGGCAACCGTCGTCAATAATCTGCTTGTCACCAACAACATTGATCTGCAGGGAGACATTCGTTGCCGCATTCTGCTGACGTCGCCCCTCGAATCCTTCACCATCGGCCATACCATTGTCATCAGTCGTGGCCTGCTCGACGTCCTTCCCGATGAAGCCTCTCTGGCTATGGTTCTGGCTCATGAACTCAGCCACATCGTGTTAGGCCACCACTTCGACACCAAGCTCGCCTTCAACGACAAGCTCTTCTTCCCCGATGAAGAGTCGTTCCAGCGTCTTGACTTCAAGCGCACTCCGGCGGATGAAGAAGCCGCCGACACCAAGGCTCTGGACCTCTTGAAGAACTCTCCTTATAAAGACAAACTGGGCAACGCTGGATTGTTTCTGAAGGCTCTGCAGCAGAAAGGGCCGGATCTGCCCCACTTGATTCGTCCCCACCTTGGAAACAACCTTGCCGGGGGCAAGGGTCTGCGGATGTCGACTCTGCTGACGGCTGCGCCTGAGCTTGACCAGAAGCGCCTGGATCAGATCGCCGCTCTACCCTTGGGCGGCCGCATCAAGGTCGATCCTTGGACGGATCAAGTAGAACTTTCCAAAGCCAAGCCAGTCACTCTGACCTCGGCACGCGAGAAGATGGAGTTCGAGATCACTCCCTTCTTCCCGCACCTTACGCGGCTGTCTGCGAACGGGACGGAAAAAGTGGCTCTGACCACAACTTCTCCGTCGCAGTCAGAGCAAAAGTAATTTTCGGTGTGTTTATAGGTCGGATCGAAGGAATAAGACTGCAACGCGCGCTCGCGGCAGGACGGCGGGTCACCCTTGCGGAGCGGTGCCCCTCGCGCTTGCGCAATACCAATCGTCAGACGGACGCTTACTGGATCGCGCTGCCAACTTGAGAAAATACGTTGTTGGCATTCGACCCGATCAGGCGGATCGTTCCTACCACAATGACCAGAATCACAGCCAACATCACTGCATATTCCGCAATGTCCTGACCGCGCTCATCATTCCAAAGTTGATTTAAAAGGTTTGCCACTTGGGCTCCTCTTTCTCACTTCTGCTGAATTACCCCACACCCAAACAGGGGTATTTATGCTTACACTTCCCCTCCCCACATTTTTCAAGGTTGGTGTGTAGCAAAAATTCTAATATTTGCCCTTGGTCTCGCCAATAGCACGGAAGTGCCACCAATTTCCCCCTCGGCCCCGGGGCACCCTACGCAATGCTCTTCAAGGGAAGGGCCTGATTCACCGCAAATAAAGCAAGTTCCAGCCGCGTGGAAACGCCCAGTTTGTCAAAGATGTTACTGAGATGGTGTTTCACCGTATCTTCGCTGATCTTGAAGTACTCGGCAATCTCCTTATTGGAGTAGCCAGCCACTACAGCAGAGACAATCTCGAGTTCGCGGGGCGTCAGGCCAAACTTCTTTTGCCTCGCCTCGTCATGAGAAGACTGCATCAGGGTGCGCAGATACTGCACCAGGTTTGAGACGCTCTCCCGTCCCACCCAGTACTCCCCCGCCATCACCGTATGGATCGCTTTCAGCAATAACTGAGTTGCCGAGTCCTTCAGCACCACTCCGCGGGCACCTAGTTGGAGAGCCTCCACGATTTGGCTCTTTTCTGCCGCAGCCGTCAGCAGGATCACCCGAACTGGAGTTGCATTTACCGGCAAACTCAGATCTCGCAGCGCTTCCAATCCCGGGTGTTTGGGCATTGCGAGATCCAGAAGGAGAATATCGGGCTTTAGTTGTTTCGCCAGTTTTACGGCTTCGGCGCCATCGGAGGCTTCGCCCATGACTTTCAGGTCGGCCTCCGCTTCCAGCAACCTCCGCAAACCGTCCCGGAAGATTGGGTGGTCGTCGGCAATCACCAGACGTACTGGCTGCGATTTTCTAAAGTTCATGAGGCATTTCCCCGTTCCGAGGCACACTAACTTCCAGGCGTGTTCCCTGCCCGGGATTTGATTCTACCGTGAGTTCTCCCGCAATTAAACGTACGCGTTCCTTTATGATCATAGGCCCTTTTCCGGCTTCTTCCATTTGAGCCTGATTAAACCGGCCCGCGAAGGGAAATCCCTTCCCGTCGTCCTCTAACGTCAGACTCCAGTTTCGCTGGTTCGATCCCAGTCTCACCAGCGCGTGACGCGCCCCGCTGTGCTTCCTCACATTGACCAAGCCCTCTTGCACGATGCGCAGAATCTCTCGACAAACCCGTTGCGGCATATCGAGATCTTCCAGGTCGGTCACGAAGCGAGCGCTGATGCCGGTCTCGCGCTGAAAGCGTTCCACGGTGTCATTCAAAACCCCCAGCAACCGTTGCGCATCCACATCGATCGCTTTCATCTGCTGCATCAGTTCCCGCAACTTGAGAACTTCCTCCCGCAACAGGCCCTGGATGCGGCCCAACTCCGATCCAATGGGCTTTCCCGCCTCCGATTGACGGCGCAACACGTCCACCTGCATTTCAACTGCAATCAACGACTGCACGGCTCCGTCGTGTAATTCTCGCGCAAAACGCGCCCGCTCGGCCGCGCCCGCCCGTCGACGTAGCCGGTGCAGCAGGTAGACGTTATAGACAGCCGGACCAACCTGGTGAATCAGATCCAGCAAAAATCGCAACTCCTCTTGCTTCTCTCCCCGCCACGACGGGTTGAACAGGAATATGCGGCCTCTCCACTCGCGTCCAAACAGGAACGATACGGTTACGAGCGAATTAAATGGCTGCACGCTTCTGAGTTCAGAAATGGACGCCAGGTTCTCGACGGTTACTTGGTGGCCGTTCTCGTCCAACGCCAATGTCGACCAACGGTCGCCATCGATCGCCGCATAAAATACTTCCCCTGGAAAATCGTCCAGATAGGTTTTTCCATCTCGCGGACTCGTATCCAGCCAATGAAACTCGGACGGTCCTTGCCCATTCGCCTTGTTCAATTCACCGACGAAGACCCTCTGGCTATGCGACTCCTGCGAGGCGACGATTGCTCGCGAAGCCCCATACATCGACATCGCCTCGTGAAAGATCTGCTCGATCGTGCCCGTCAACCCCGCTTCCACTCTCACCCGTGCCAAGGTTCCGGTGATGACCGCCTTCTCAGCGCGCAAATGTTTCTGCTGCTCCGCCAAATAACCTAGCAACAGACCCATCACCAGCAAGTAGATCGACAGCATGAATAACCGTTGCGGTTCAAACGTGCCTGCATTCACTCGCAGGCCCAGCAATGCCCGCCACGAGGCGGATCCTGAAGGGCCCAGCCACATATGGATCAGAACGTAACTCTCGATCCACAGCAGCGCAACCTCCGCTGCAGCTGTAGCCAACGTCTCCCAAAGGCCCCAGCGGTACGCCGCCGCTGCGAGCACGAAAAAAAAGAAAAGAAAAAACGGGGTTCTCGGCCCTTCCGCAAAGATTGAAATCAAGGCGGGCCAAGCCACATCGCCGGCATGAACCAGAAGACGAAACCCGGCCGTCGACTCCGGCCGCCGCTTCAGCAGCATGAGAATCAGGATGCCGTTGGCCAAGTAGAAGACGAACAGTCCGTAAGCGGCCCACGAATTCCCTAGCTCCGTAGGATCCATGCGGATCGCTACCAGGGTAGAAACGGCCAGAAACACCCGGGCTGTGGCTAGCCAACTCTCGATCCGGCGGGTCTCCCCGGGATCCGCAGGGATTCTCAACCTCCAGGATTGCCGATAGCGCTCAACGCGAGGATTCAATCGATTGCCTCTTCCCCCAGCGTGGATCTTCGCTGCATATTATTGAATAAGAAAAGCTTACCGGCAAGTACGACTTGGATCACGTCGTATCTGAGCGTCGCCCCGCTCTCGAGTCTCAACTACGCTTAAGTTACTACAGTAACCCGCGCCCCACGGCAATCCCGACTAGAATGCCTGCAGAGGACTGTCTTGAGCAAGCGCTCCAAACTCTGGTTAGCGGCGGTCGCGGGGCTGTTACTGGCCCAGTTTCTTGTGGCTCTCGTCCTGCCCCGGTCCTTTCAGCTCACGGCTTTCAGCGACATTGTTCAAGGAATCCTGCTGGCTTCCGGCACCGCCGCGTTCATTCCTCTAGCACTTCGCTCGCAGGGGCGCATGCGGCTCTTCTGGTCGCTAATCACTCTTGGCATTTCCTTTTGGTTTATCTACCAGATGCTCTGGATCTACTACGAGGTAATCCTGGGTGTCGATGTCCCGGACCTGTTTGCCGGCGACATTATCCTATTCCTCCACATCGTTCCGCTGATGGCCGCTTTGGCCTTGCGTCCCCATGTGCCACGCGACGAATACGCGGCGCGCGTGGGCCGGCTAGATTTCGCCCTTCTGATGCTGTGGTGGGTTTATCTTTATGTGCTAATTGTCATTCCGTGGCAATATGCCGTTCCCGATATTGAGGCTTACAACCGCCATCTCAATGCCGTCTATGTCTCCGAAGAAGCCGCCTTCCTGTTGAGCTTGTTTGCCTGCTGGGCCACCAGCAAGGGCGCCTGGAAAAATCTATACGCCAGTCTTTTTGGCATGAGCTTCTGCTATGCCTCCAGTTCCACTGTAGCGAACTGGGCGATTGCCCGGAAGCTCTATTACAGCGGCAGTTTCTATGACATTCCGATGGTCGCTTCTATGGCTTGGCTGACTTGGATCGGCTTGCGGACTAAGGCCGAGCGCCCTGCCACGGATGTACGGGGAGTCTCTACACTCTACGGCGTTTGGGTCGCGCGCTGCAGCATGATTGCGGTCTTTTCCTTGCCCTTGTTCGGCGCGTGGGCTCTTATAGATAGCAACGCGCCTTCTCGCGTCCGGGTATTTCGTCTCGCCCTCACCCTCGTCGCCGCATTCTTCATGGGGGTATTGGTCTTTCTGCGCCAGTACCTGCTGGATCGCGAACTGCTCCGGCTGCTAAACCACTCGCGCGAATCCTTCGACAACCTGAAGCGCCTGCAGGCTCAGATTCTTCAGTCGGAAAAACTGGCTTCCATCGGTCAGTTAGTCGGCGGAGCGGCTCACGAGCTCAACAACCCGATCACGGCCATGCTAGGTTATTCCGACATGCTGCTCAGCACGGCCTTGACTCCCGAACAACAACCGATTGCCACGAAAATCGGACAGTACGTTCGCCGTACGAAGTCTTTGGTTGCCAGCCTGATCAGCTTTGCCCAACAATCGCCGGCGCCCAAGAATCCCCTCGATCTCAATACCCTTGCCCGAACCGCTGTGAAGCTGACCCAATCCCAATGGAAGGCTCTCGAGATCGAAGTGCGCACCCAGTTCGATCCTGCTCTTCCCAAGGTTTTAGGAGACTCCAACCAGCTGTTGCAAGTCTGTCTGCAACTGGTGGCGAACTGCCTGCACGTGCTCAGCGAACGTGGCGGTCGCACGCTGACGGTCAGCACCGAACAACAGTTGGGAAAGTGCATCCTTCGTATCGCTACAGAACCCGCACCTTCCCGTCCCGCGGAGGACGATTCCACCTCCCAAATCGATCCCGAAGATGGCCTCGGCCTGGCCGCATGCCAGGGAATTCTGCACGAGCACCAAGGCAAGATTTCGCGTGAGCGCCGAGAAGATGGCGGGATCCTGCTTCGCGTGGAACTTCCGCTGATCGAATCGGTTGCTGTCCAGAACAAAGAATCTAGCGATTCAACGGTACCGATTCTGTGGCAATCTCAACCGTACGCTTGAGTTGACCGCAGGCCGCGTAAATGTCTCTCCCTCTCGGACGCCGTACAAACGCCGGAATGCCCGCTCCCCGCAGAATGCTCTGAAACGTAGTGACCCGTTCTACATCGGGAGTTGTAAAGACAATCCCCGGCCCGGGGTTCAGGGCGATCAAATTCACTTTGCACCGCATCCCGCGCAGCAACTCCGCGACTTCCTTCGCATTCTCGGGCCCGTCGTTCACGCCGCCGAGGAGAACGTATTCAAACGTAATCCACTCCCGAGTCCGCAGCGGATACGCCTTCGCCGCCGCCAGCAGTATTTCCAGATTCCACTTCTTGTTCAGTGGCATCAGCCGGGTGCGCAGGTCATCATTTGAAGCGTTCAACGAGATAGCCAATTTCGGCCGGATTTTCTCTTCTCCTAAGTCATAAATCCGCGGTACGATTCCCGCCGTCGAAACTGTCATCCTCCGCTCCGCAATACCCACCTCTTCCACGAGCAACCGGGCTGCTTTTATGAAGTTGTCATAATTTAGAAACGGTTCGCCCATGCCCATGAAGACCAGATTGATGCGGTCCTCGGGTGGAGAGACCTTCTGGTCCTTCAGAACGGCACACACCTGTCCTGCAATCTCTCCCACGGTGAGATTCCGTTTCACTCCCAGCAGCGCCGTCAGGCAGAATTGACAGTCCACCGCGCATCCGACCTGGCTGGAGATACAAATCGTCGACCGCCCCTGCTTCTGCCCCTGCTTCGCCCTCTGATCTCGCTTTTGCTTTTGGCTGGCGCCACGCTTGAGCTCTGCGCCTGGCGTCTCCTCTGATGACAGGGCCACAGCCCCTGAGGGTTTCATGTCCGCGAAGCGTTCTGCCACGTCACCAGCCTCGCTTCCATCCCCGGCTTCCCCATCATCCCCTTCCGGCATCCACACGGTCTCCACGGTCTGCCCATCGGTAAACGCTATGAGATACCGCACGGTTCCATCTTGCGATACAAATCTGTTCTCGATCCGGGGCAGGCCCAGCGAGATGCCTTTGGCCTCCAGCCTGCTCCGAAGCTCGTGCGACCAGGTCGAAATCTGCCCGATCGACTCCACTCGCTGCCGGTAAACCGCGTCCAACAGCTGCTTGGCGCGATAGGCTGGCTCTCCCAAATCCTCGATCAGAGCCGTGGTTTCTGCGCGATCCAGTCCGAGCAGCGCGACTTGTGAAATTTCTGCCATTACAGCCATGATTGTAGACGGACCAACCTCTTCAAGACCCTCCAATTCAACTGCGATCCGAAGACAGGATCGCCATAATCGACTGATTCTAAACCATTAAACTATTCTCGCACGCCTACCCGCACTATGTCAGAATAGTAACCAGTTTGAATAGGTTCTCCTAGGATTCAGCTAGACAGCATCAAACACAGAATTCAATGACCAAAGAAGTGCGCAATATTCGTCGCCAGAAACTGTCCAACGGCCTCACCGTCATCACCGAGCAGATGCAACACATCCGTTCCGCCTCGATTGGTATCTGGCTGCAGACGGGCTCTCGTGACGAAGATCCCGAATGGAACGGCATCTCCCATTTCCTTGAGCACATGGTTTTCAAAGGCACCAAGCACCGCACCGCCGAGGAAATCGCGCGCCAGGTGGACTCCATCGGCGGCAACATGGACGCCTTCACCGCCAAGGAATGTATCTGCTTCACCGTTAAGGTGCTCGACGAGCATGTCCCGACTGCGCTCGACATTCTTAGTGACCTGGTTCTAAATCCGACGTTCGATGCCTCCGACATCACCCGCGAGCGCGGCGTGATCATGGAAGAAATCAAGATGGATGAGGATAATCCTGATTATCTCGTCCACGAAATCTTCACTCAGAATTTCTGGAAAGATCATCCTCTCGGTAAGCCGATCCTCGGAACGAAAGAAACCGTGAAGCGCTTTGAACGCCCCTCGGTCGTCGAGGCCTACGGTCACCGCTTCGCCCCCGGCAACATCATCGTCTCCGCCGCCGGCAATCTCGATCACGATCGCTTTGTCGACCTCGTCACCAAGGCCTTCGAGCACATGAAGCCCATGAAGAATGGCTTCCATTCTTCCGCGCCAAAGATTGTTTCGCGCATCATCCTGCGCAACAAAAAAGCGCTGGAGCAAGTTCAGCTGTGCATCGGTGTCCCCGCGCATCCCATTGCCCACGAGAAGCGCCACGCCGGCTACATTCTCAACACCCTGCTCGGCGGAGGCATGAGTTCCCGCCTCTTCCAGAACATTCGCGAACGCCAGGGTCTGGCCTACTCCATTTACAGCGATCTCAATCCCTATCGCGACACTGGATGCCTCGCGGTCTACGCTGGGACGTCTCTTGCCTCGGCATCCAAGGTGGTGCAATCGGTCGTCAGCGAATTTCGGAAGCTGAAAGGCGAGCCGGTGCCGGAAGAAGAACTGAACCGCTCCAAAGCTCAACTCAAAGGCAGCCTCATGCTCTCGCTCGAATCGAGCACCGCCCGCATGTCAAACCTGGCGCGTCAGGAAATGTATTTCGACCGCTTTTACGATCTCGACGAACTGATCGAAAAGATCGAAGCCGTAACCTCCGAGGATCTCACCACTCTGGCGAATGAATTCTTCAAGACGGAATCAGTAGCGGTCACCGCCCTGGGAAATCTCCCGGGACTCAAGATCACCCGCGACCAACTAGCCTGCTGATCGTCTTTCCCGTCTATCCCCTGTGTCCACTGTGGTGAAAGGGGTCTCCGCACCCTGTAACTTTCTCGCGGAAGGTACATCCCATGTCTGCCCGCAGGTAGAAGCCTGCTGGCAATTCGAAACATACTCAAGGAGATTCCATGAAAAAGCTTCTCAGCAGCCTGATGCTCGCCTGTACCCTGACCGCCTCCGTGGCCGCCTTCACCCAAGACCAGATGAGTCAAGACTCCATGAAAAAAGACGACTCCAAGCAAGACACCATGAAGAACGATCAGATGAAAAAGGACAAGAAGTCCAAGAAAACGGCGAAGAAAGACTCCCTGAAAAAGGACGACATGCAGAAAGACAGCATGAAAGACGACAACATGAAGAAGGATGAAATGAAGAAAGACGAGATGAAGAAGAACTAACCCGTCGTCCTGTGCTCAGGGCGCGGGCTCCCCAGCCCGCGCTTTACGCTCTTCAACCTTGTTCACTCAGTCGTCCTCGGGTGCGCATCTTACTCGTTCGAACCCATGAGCGCATCTGCTTCCCACTCCAGCGCGATACGCCCCGCCGACGCCGTATGGAGGTATTCCCGCAAGCAGCGCGTGCACGGCACATACCCCTGCTGGATGGCCTCTTTTGCCGTGAGAGTTCGCTCTGTATCTTTGTTATGGATAACGCCGCAGCCTGGAGCGTGGAAAAGTCTGGCATCTGCGGTAACCACAACCTTCATATCCGGGGGGATCCCGTGCCCCGACTGCGCGTGCTCTGATTTCAACGGCGGCGCCACCGCCACCGAATTCGCCACATGCAGTCCACCCGCAAACAAAGCCATCGCCGCCAGCGGAACCATCCAGGTCGACCATGTGGGCCAAGGCTTGCTTCTCACCCGCGCACTCTGCGCCAGCCTCTTCTCCAGCCGCCGTCCATATCCCGCTGGTACCTCGATCATCCGCTCGTCCCCATACAACTGGATCACATTGCGCGTTCCCTCCAGGACCGAGGCGCACCGTTTGCATGTCTGGAAATGCGTATCCATTGCAGAGCGCAGCGTCGCATCCAGGTCGCCTTCAAGATAATTTGAAATCTCGTGCCAGACTTGTTCGCAAGTCACTACCATGGCTTGCTTCCCTTCTCGAATGGCAGGCGGCTGAACCAACCCTTGTCCCACCCTCCGGCAAGCAGATCGCGCAACATGAGCCGCGCCCGCAGCAACCGCGTTTTCACCGAGGCCACCGAAATTCCCAGCGCCTCGGCCGTCTCCTGAATGTTCAATTGCTCCATGTCGCGCAGTACAAATACTTCGCGATATTTCCGATCGATCATCGCCAAAGCATCCGCCAGTTTCTGCCGCACTTCCTTACGCTCCAGCGCTTCCGAAGGAATCTCACGCCAATCGGCAAAGTCGCGCGGTGCATAATCGCTCTCTTCGTCGCGCCGCTCGTCAATGCCTTCCATCACCACCGTTCGCTCCCTCCGCCGCCGCATCAGAGCCTCGTTCACCGTAATCTGGATCAGCCAAGTACTAAATCGCGCCTCCGCCCGGAACTGTCGGATATTGGCAAAGGCCTTCAGCATCGCCTCCTGCGCCACATCTTCTGCGTCCGTCTCATTGCGCAGAATCGCCAGCGCCGCCGCATATACCCGCCGTTCATATGGCCGCACTAACTCATAAAACAACTCGTTGTGTCCGTGCTGCACCTGCGCGATCAAGTCCTGTTCACGCGTCGTCCCCGCCGGATCCGGATTGTGCAACGCAAACTTTGGCTCGGCCATCTCTCCCTGCCGCCCGCTCGTTCAGTACTCCGGATCTTTTTTCCAACCCGTCAGCATGGATACAAAGTTATTCCAGCCATGCAGAACCACCATCACCAGATGTCCCAGCACAAATCCCACAATCGCCCACATCACCACGAAATGCCACAACCGCGCCCAATGAAAGCCGCCCATCAACCACGCCAGCCACGAAAACTGCACCGACTTCCAAATCGCTAGTCCGGTCAACACCGATAACCCGCCCAGCCCAATCGCGCTTGTGTAAGAGAGTTTCTGTAGCGGGTTATAAGCTTCATGCTGCTCCGGCTTCGGCCCAAGAAAGAAATAATGCTTCACCATCGGCCACACTCCAGGAATGTCCCGATGCGTAAACAAGACCTGCCGATAATTTCCACTGAAGATCTGGTACCCGAGATAAATCACTCCAGTCGCGATGTAAATCCACATGAACGTCAGGTGCCATTGCAGCGCGCCACCCAGCCATCCTCCGATAGCAAACGATTTCGGCCAGTTCAATAAATCCTTCTGCGGAATCTTGGCGCCAAAGCTCGGAAAAGCCCGAAAAATCTGCAGCCCACTCCCCACCATCACAAACAGCGAAATCGCGTTCAGCCAATGACACCACCGCACCACCAGCGGATGCTCATAAACAGCGCGCCCCACCGTCTCGGTTTCGTCGCCCTTCGTGCGAACAATCTCAATTACGGTACCGCTCATGCAGCCTCCAGTAGCGCCGCCGTCTCGGCGGCTGTAGCGGGGGCGTCCCGCCCGCGCTTCTGGTCGCCCAAGCCGGCAAGATGCCAGCGCTACAAAATCTCACAGCCCATAAAACGACGAATACCCCTGATCTTCCCAATACCCAACCCTGTCCAACACATTGGTGACCTTCAGATCCGTCAAGTATTTCGCCTGCTTGTACCCAACCTTCGTAGGGATATTCAATCGCAGCGGCGCCCCATGTTCGCGCGTAAGCGGCCGGTCGTACATCTCATAACAAAGCAACGTCTGCGGATGCAGCGCCGTCGCCATGTCCAGCGATTCGTAGTAATCGTCCGCGCAACCCAAAGTCAGAAATCGCGCCGAAGTGTCAGCCCCAATCATGGTCAGAAAATCTGACAGCCTCGCGCCGCCAAATCTCCCAATCACATCCCACCCTTCCACACACACATGCCGCGTATTCTGCCGCACCCGCGGCAGTGCCTGGATCTGTGCCAACCGATAATCCCCCACCTTCTGCACCGCCCCACTCACGGTCAACGACCAGCTCGCAAAATCCACTCCCGGATCATCCACGTCATATCCATTGATGGGAAACTTCTCGAACGGCGTCACCTCTGCATCCGCAAACGTCGGCGCCAAGTGCCCACGCCGGAACAGTCGCTCCGACGCCCAATCGCTGAATCCCAATCCCTTCTTGAGCAGCACCTCCTGAAAGCTCGGGATCGCAAATGCCCCCAACGCCAGCACCGGCACAACTTTCAGCAACTCCCTCCGCGAAACCTTCGCAAACCGGCGCTCATTCATCCCGCGCGGAGTCATTCTTGGCCCGCCGCCGGCGACAACTCTCGCCTCTCCACCCTCCGACGCGGCCTTCCCCTCGACCCGCTTCGCTTCTGTCTCCGCCTCGTTCGCACCTGGTTTGTCGTTCTCTGGCTCCATACTCCTCCTGCTGACAACGTCCCCTTCATGGGATTCAAATGCCCCTCAAAAGTTACGGCAAAGATATCACGCGGATCAGGAACCAATGGCCCGGCCCCCTGAGTACCCGCACTCTTCCCTTTTGCTGGCCTTTCCGTTGCTTTCTAGGCATACTATCCGCAGGCGTTGCAAGGGGCGGTCACAGCATCGAATGTCTGAGCTCAACACACTCGTTCCAAAAACCGATCGTCGTCCGCCAAGTTTCTGGAGACCTCCAGTGCCCGAGGAACCGCAGCAACGCCGCATGATGGTCGCGGCACTCACACTGCTGCTGATTGCCTTGGGATTGGTGCTATACCACGATCGCAATTTCTGGTTCCCCGATACTCAGGACGCTCAGGAAGTCGAAGATAAACAACCGGCGTCTCCCGCCGCTGCGTCGCCATCGGAAACTCAAGCCACGGTGCAGCGGACGCCGCGCAAAAAGTCTGCCGCTCTCAAAACTCCCTCGAGTCCTTCCAGCGAAGAGGATGTGAACGATTCATCCGCACCCATCGGCGCTACCGCCACCAGAACCGTACTGCCACCTCTTGAAGTCGAGGTTGTCGCTGGAAACGTCCACCGCACACTCCACCCCGGCACCAATTCCGTCGAAGTCACGATGCAGCCGGAATCGCTACCCGAGAAAGATCCCGCGTCCGCCGCAGTTCACAACTCAACCGACACCACTGCCGCCGTCACCAACAATGCGGCCGAACATGTGCAGATGTCTGTCGATACCGCCGAGGTCGTCAGCCAGCCTGTGAAGCCTGGCTATCCGCTCCTCGCGCGGCAAATGAAGGTACAAGGATCGGTCATCTTGCAGGCGCTGATCGGACGTGATGGCTTAATCCAAGATCTTCAGGTCGTCAGCGGCCCTCCCATCCTCGCCACCGCAGCTCAAGAGGCGGTCAAGCAATGGCATTTCAAGCCGCACTATCAGGGCGCCGCTCCGGTTGAGACCCAAGCCAAAATTACTGTGAACTTCACCATCTCCACCAATTGAGTTCTTAGGATTTTCCAATTCACCGTAAAGCAAGAATCGTACAAAGCAAATGGTGGAAGCACTCGTGACAAAATGCCCAAAAATAACGAGCGCACTGAACTCTGGCGAGTCCATGGCGCCCGGGCAGAGCCCTCCCCTCCCGTCTCGATCTTGGCGTGCCTTCGCTCTGAAGCTTCCGTGAATTTTTGCCGATGGGCCCAATAGTCGGGGCACCGTTCCCCGCGACTATTCATGTCCTTATTTCACGACGCCGACATCTGCCGCAGTATTCTCGATAGCCTTCCGTCCGGGCTGTCCGTTGTCGACATGCAAAAGAAAATCGTCTTCTGGAGCGACGGTGCCGAGCGCATCACCGGACACCTCCGCCACGAGGTCATCGGGCACTCCTGCATCTCCGAAAGTTTGCTGCACTGCGATCAGCCTGGCTGTGAGTTCTGCAAAGAAGATTGCCCCGTCGCACGCGCCATCAAAACCTCGCATCCGGCCGAGGGCATCGGTTTCCTGCATCAAAGCCGGATATGAAATTCCCGTTCGCATCCACGCCGTTCCCGTGCATAACCAGCACGGCTCGATTATTGGCGCGGTGGAATCCTTTGAAGAGCTTCAGCTCACCACCAGCCTCAATCATCCACGCGAAACCATGTCCCTTCCCGGCTGCATCGACGAAGTCACCAACGTCGCCAGCCAGACCCTGATGCAAACCCATTTGCGCCGGACGCTTGCCACCTTCGTCGAGGTTCAGGTTCCCTTTGGCCTCCTTTGTTTGCGCCTCGAGGGGTTCGCTCACTTCCGCGCCAGTCTTGGGCCGGAAGCGGCCTCCTCCTTGTTGCGCGTGGTCGCCCGCTCCCTTGAAAGCACGCTTTGGACCACCGATCTGCTCGGGCGTTGGAGCAATGATCAGTTTCTCGTCATCTTGAACGGCTGTCGCGAAGACGCCCTCTCGTCGGTCCGTGAACGGGTTCGCCGCATGCTCGCCAATGACGGGATCGAGTGGTGGGGAGAGCGACGCTCGTTGCCCGTTTGCATTGGCCAGGCCTCGGTTCGCCCCGCCGATACTCTTGAATCTCTGATCGCTCGAGCGCAGCAATCACTGGACGGGGACACGGCATGGCGCGCCCCTTCCGCCTCCGCGTCCGCCAAAACCGCCGGGAGTTAGGCATGTTTGCGATTATCGGAATCGTCGTTGTCGTCGGTTGTGTGGTGGCCGGCTATCTCATGGAACACGGGAACTTGCGGGTACTTGTGCAGCCTGCGGAATTGATTATCATCGGCGGCGCCGCCATCGGCACTCTCCTCGTCGCGAACCCTCTCCATATCCTCAAGAAAATTGCTGGCGGCATCGGTGCCGTCTTCGGCGGCTCCAAGTTCGGAAAGCAAACCTACATCGACACTTTGAAAATGATGTATGACTTGCTCAACAAGGCCCGCAAAGACGGACTCATGGCCCTCGAATCCGATGTGGAAGAGCCCCAAAAGAGTCCCGTCTTCACCAAGAATCCAGCCTTCCTCAAGAATCATCACGTGTGCGATTTCGTCTGCGACTCCCTGCGCATGGCCGTCACCGGCATCGACGCCTTCGATCTCGATCAGATGCTCGACCTCGATCTGGAAGTTCATCATCAGGATTCCACAGGACCCACCGCCGCTCTCAGCACCATGGCCGATTCCCTTCCCGGCCTCGGCATCGTTGCCGCCGTCCTGGGCGTCGTCATTACCATGGGAGCGCTCGGCGGCCCCCCAGAAGAAATTGGCAACAAGGTCGCCGCAGCGCTGGTTGGGACTTTTCTTGGCATTTTGCTGTGCTACGGATTAGTCGGCCCCATCGCCGCCAATATGACCAAGGCCGCGGAAGAAGAACATGCCTTCCTCTACGTGATGCGCGTGCTCATGGTCTCCTTCCTGAAAGGCACAGCGCCCATCATGGCCGTGGAAATGGCGCGCCGCGCGGTGCCCGGCCACGTGCGCCCGTCATTCCAGGAACTCGAGAAAGCCTGCCGCAACCGAGCACCAGATGCGGCGGAGGGGGCGTCTTCGGAAGCAGCGCCACCCGCGGCAGAAGGAGCCTCCGCCTCGTCTTGATCGTTGGCGGCTCCCTGGTATGGACAAGACTTGTCCCATCATCATCATCAAGAAAAAAGGCGGCCACGGCGGCCATCATGGCGGTGCGTGGAAGGTCGCTTACGCAGATTTCGTCACGGCCATGATGGCCCTGTTCATCGTCCTCTGGCTCCTGAATGCCAGCAAACAAGTACAGGAAGCCGTCGGCGGATACTTCAAAGACCCGACCGGCACCTCGAAAAAAGTCGGTTCCAACATGACCGGGTCCGGCGAAAACTTCACCCTCACTCGCGACAACATGCCGAAACTGAAGGAGCAGTTGCAGCAAGCCATGCGGCAGATGACGGATTTCGAAAAATTGAAAAGCTACATCGAGATGACCGTCACCTCCGAAGGTCTGCGCATTGAACTCTCCGAATCCGCCAGTGGCACTTTCTTTGATAGCGGCAGTGCCAAGCTAAAAGGCGACGGTAGCGAAATGCTGATCACTCTCGCCCAGGAACTTGGGACCCCTCCCAATAAACTCTCCATCGAAGGTCATACCGATTCGCAACCATACTCCTCCCCCACCTACGGGAATTGGGAACTCTCCGCCGACCGCGCCAACGCCGCCCGCCGCGTGATGCAGGCCAATGGAATCAGGCCTGACCAGGTCACGCAGGTCCGCGGATTTGCCGACCAGCGCCTGCGCAAGCCCGATGCCCCGTTCGATCCTTCCAACCGCCGCATCTCGCTCATCGTGCAATATATCGTTAAGAGCGCTGACAAGGACGATGCTAAACCTGCAGCAGGAGAGGGGAAAACAGAACAGAAACAGTCTGTCCCCGTTGCGGAAAAGCCTGCCGCAAAACAATAGCTTCCTAATCCTGCAAGCAAGCTCCTGCCAGTTGTTTCCTGTCCTTGACTGTGCCACACTGCTGTCGGCTCTGTTTATGACCCGCCGTGCCATCCTGCCGAACCCGTTCCCTCGGGCTAGCTTCGCTCTTCTATTCCTCATCGGTATGTTCACTCTGCCGGCTGCAACCCAGACAACCGATGACCTGAACGGCCTGAAATCAATGCAAGATCGTATTGCGTTGATCAAAACGTTCACCACTGCGCCCGGCACCGGAATCGTTCTCTTTGACGTGTTTGGCGAACGAAACGGGGCCCACTTAAATCGTCAGGCTGTATTGAAATTGGTAAACCACATCAGCCAGGATGTTCTCTGGGCGACCACCGACGGTAATGCCCAAGGAGTCTTCACTAACCTCACTTTCGGAAGTTACGACTTGGATGTAAGTGCTGTTGGATATCTCAGTACCCATCAAGAATTGCAGGTCACTAATTCTTTGCGTGCGGAGCAAATTCAGGTTGTGTTGCGGCCGGATCCGCAGGCTATCAATCTCGATGTCAGCGGCGAGGTTCTCTCGCCCAAGGCGAGGAAACAGACCAAGCATGCAGTTTCCGCCCTGAAGTCTGGAAACCTCAAAGAGGCGGAAAAGCAACTCGATCAGGCTTACAAACTTTCTCCTTCCAGCCCAGACCTGAACTTCCTGTTGGGGTATTTGTATTATCAGAAGAAAGATTTTGCGCAGGCCGGAAGTTACCTTGGCACGGCAGTCAGTCTGAGGCCGAACAATATTCAGGCTTTGACCCTGCTCGGCAGGACTGGATTGGAACGGCAAGATTATCCGGCAGCACGCTCTGCGTTGGAGCAAGCGGTGCTGGCGGATTCTCAGAACTGGCTCCCTCACAGCTTGCTGGCCACTACCTACCTTTACCAGCGAACCTACGATAAGGCTCGCGATCAGGCGCAAATCGCTATTGCCGAGGGCAAGAACAATGCCAGTTCGGCGCAACTGGTGCTCGGTCAGGCGTTGATCGGCCTTGGCCAGGATCAGGAGGGTATCGATGCCCTCAGTCTTTTTCTACAGCAAGTGCCCGATCATCCCATGACCGGAGCAGTTCGTAGTTTGATCACGCAGGTCCGGGAGCGCCCTCCGGGGACCTCGACCACCGAACCAGCTCCTGCCGTCGAGGCCTCCAACTCCGGCATCAATCCGATCACAGCCCTGCCGGCGCCCGGACTTTCCCTAAAATCCTGGCGCCCCCCCAGCATCGACGAAGTCGAACCTGCTCTTGCCCCCGGGACCTCCTGTCCCACTGAAAATGTGATCGAACAAACCGGACATAGTGTCGAAGAGTTGGTCCGCGACGTAGAGCGATTTTCGGCCGTTGAAGATTTGTTGCATCAATCCCTCGACCAGTATGGGATTCCGACCCGCACAGAAAACCGTAAGTACAATTACGTTGCATCCATCTCAGAGGCCCTTCCGGGATATCTTCAGGTCGAGGAATATCGCGCCGATAAAATGAGCGTTAGCGATTATCCCGATCAAATCGCCAGTGCCGGCTTCGCTGCACTTGCACTCGTTTTCCATCCTTCCATGCGCGTCAACTTCGAAATGTCGTGTGAAGGGCTCGGTGATTGGCAGGGACAGGCAACCTGGCTCGTTCGCTTCCGGCAGCGAAGCGACCGCCCCAACCGCATGCACAGCTACAAGGTTGGGGGGAAGGTTCACTCCGTTGATCTCAAGGGTAGGGCTTGGATTACCGCCGATAAATTCCAGATCATGCGCATCGTGGCGGAGATGATCACTCCGATACCTGAAATCCAATTGCTCAGCGAACAGCAGGTTGTCGAGTACGGACCCGTGCCGTTCACGAAAAAGAACACGACTCTCTGGCTGCCCAAAAGCGCGGAAATTTATTTCGACTTCCGCAAACACCGATACTACCGCCGCCACAGTTTCGACCACTACATGCTCTACTCCGTCGATGCCGACGAAAAACGCAAAGAACCCGTCGCCAACTCCCCCGCAGAAAAGAAACTGTAGAAACCTGCATCGGTTTTCCTTCGTGATCCTTCGTGGTTCAAGATTCTCGTCCCTCGCCGCGCCGCAACGTGACGTATCTTTACAATTCCCGTCCGCGTCTCTCCTCCGTCGCGGCGGTATAATCCCCGATTGATTTCCATTCAGGAGCGCTCATCCATGAAGAAGTTCTTCCCACTCGTCTGTTCCGTCGCGTTGCTTTTCACGTTGGTTCCCGCCGTGCAATCTCAAGAGAAGGTTGATCTAGAGACCATCTCCCGCATCCGTTACGAGGGCTTCCGCAACTCGAAGGTGATGGAACTTGCCTCCGGCCTGATGGATTCGATCGGCGAACGGCTCACCGGATCTCCCAACATGAAGCGCGCCAACGAGTGGACTCGCGATCAGCTCACCGCCATGGGCCTGAGCAACGCCCACCTTGAGTCATGGGGGCCCTTCGGCCGAGGATGGGCCAATCAATACGTCAACGCCCGCATGATCTCGCCCGACATTGTTCCTCTCATCGCCTACGCGAAAGCATGGACTCCCGGCACTAACGGCGTCGTCACCGGCAAGTGCATCCGCGTCGCCATTGAGAAGAAGGAAGACTTTGAAAAGTATCGCGGCAAACTCGCGGGAATGATTGTGATCGCCGGCCCGGATGCAGAGGTTAAGCCCATTACCGAACTTCCTTACAAGCGCCTCACCGACGACGACCTCGCCAAGACCAGCGAATATGAAGTCCCCGGCGAGCGACCGCCCTTCCGCACGTCTGAGATCGCGCGCCGCCGCCAATTCCAGAAAGACCTCAACCAGTTCTATGCCGACGAGAAAGTTCTCGCCGTCATCGATCACAGCCGCGGCACCTCCGGAGGCGGCACCATCTTCGTTCAGTCCGGCGGCTCCTACAAGCCGGGCGAGACCACCACCGTTCCGCAACTCACTATGGCCTCCGAGCACTGGTCCCGGATCGCCCGCCTGATCCAGCAGAAAAAAGATGTCGCCCTCGAACTCAACGTCACCAACACCTTCTACGACGATGACCTCATGCAGTACGACACCATCGCCGAAATTCCTGGCACCGACAAGAAAGATGAAATCGTCGTGCTCGGCGCGCATCTCGACTCATGGCACGCCGGCACCGGCGCCACTGATAACGGCGCCGGGACCATCGTGATGATGGAAGCCGTGCGCATCCTCAAAGCTCTCGACATCAAGCCCCGCCGTACCATCCGCATCGGCCTCTGGAGCGGCGAAGAAGAAGGCCTCCTCGGCTCGCAAGGCTACGTAGAGCAGCACTTCGGCTCACGCCCGCGATCGGAAGAGCCCGCCATGAAAGATATGCCAACGCTCCTTCGCCGCGACGCCGGCCCCGTCACAGTGAAGCCCGAGCAAGCTAAGATTTCCGCCTACTTCAACGTCGACAACGGTACCGGAAAAATCCGCGGCATCTACTTGCAGGAGAACGAAGCCGTTGCCCCCATCTTCGAAGCCTGGATGCGTCCGTTCAAAGATCTTGGCATGACGACTCTCACTATGCGCAACACCGGAGGCACTGACCATCTCTCCTTCGACGCCGTCGGCATCCCGGGATTCCAATTCCTCCAGGATCCCATCGAATACGAAACTCGCACCCACCACTCCAACATGGACGTCTACGACCGCCTGCAACCCGAGGACCTCAAACAGATCTCGGTGATTGTCGCCAGTTTCGTCTATGACGCCGCCATGCGGGACCAGATGCTTCCCCGCAAACCCATCGAGAAGCCCCTACCGAAGGAGCCGGAAAAAAAGGAAGAATAGGAGTTCACATCTCGTGCAAAAGAATCGGGCCGCCCCAAGGCGGCCCGTCTGGTTTTACTGATCGCTGAAAACTTATACCGGAGAAGCTAGTCCCCTGCTACCGGCTCTGCGATCTCTGGCTTCTCAGCCTGAGCCGCACGTCCGTTGCCATTGCCGTTCGGTTTTGTCAACGCCCCTAGCGGAATGAATCCGTTCTCGGCGACCACCGGCTTCTCTTTCAGTACGACTTCGCGATACATCGCGGCCATGCGTGCGTTGTAAGCCTCATCGTTGATCTGCGGCCCGCGCGCCTCAGCTTTCGCATCGGCAGTCTGCTTCTGCTTCAAATCCCGGGCCCGCGTCTTTTCCTCGCGAGCGTTCTTCGCGATGCCCTTGCTGTCGAGATCATGCTGCAGTTCGGTCGTGACGATCTCTTCGCGCAGCCTCAGATAGTCGACGTGCTCCTCTTCCATCTTCACTTTCTTGCCGCCCGCGAAAATCTCGTGCCGACCGTGCTCTTCGTACCACTTGGTGAGCGTGGCCGTCATATGCATCTTCTCGATAATGTTCCGCCATCCCACGCCTGTGTTGTAGGCGCAGAACGAAATCTCGCCTTCCTGCGTCGCGTACGGAATAATGCATTGCTCCGTACGCCGGAAATCGTAGTTGAACAGATCCTGGAACCACATCCCTGCAATGAACAGGAAGTTCCAGCGGTCCGTCGTACGACGCTTCATGACGTCTTCCACCGTCCGGTCAGGACCGACCTTGCCGTAATTCTTTCCAGTAATGTGATAGTTCTTGTCGAACTTCTTCAGCAGATCCGTGAGCTTGAAGTGCGTCGGCGACTGGAACGGATCGTAGTTCTTCATCAGGCACAGCGCCATGCCGAGCCCAGTCAGGAACTTTCCGCGCGACGCGTCGTTGACCTTGGCAATATCTTTCGCCAGCTGATCCCCGTGCAAGAACGCGGTCACCGGCACCGCCTCCTTGGTTTCCTTGTCAATCATGACGGCCATCCCCGTCCCGCAATTCGGATGGCAACCACATGACAGCTGACCCCAATCATTCTTCACGTCGTTGACGTGCATCAGGTCGGCCCAATCGCTGAAGGTGCCCATGAAGCTGATCGGGAACCAGTCGCGGGTTGGTTCGCCGAGGCCTGTTTGATTTTTTACGTCGTGGGCGAGGTGGCTCAGCGTGTAACGCTGCGCGGCGCGGCGATCGTCGGTGACTGCTTCGTCGCGGCCTGTGAAGCTGACCGGCTGGAAGCTCAGGAAGCTGATCGTCTTCGGATTGTCGAGGGCGAACTTGATGATTCGTCCGACCTGCTCGTTGTTGATGCCGTTCACGATTGTCACGACCGGAACGATTTCCACGCCGGCCTTGTGCAGGTTCTCGATCGCCTTCAACTTCACGTCAAACAGATTGCCGACCAACCGGTGCGCGTTCGCCGCGTTGCCGATGCCGTCAAACTGCAAATAGGCATACCGCATGCCGGCTTCCACAGCCTGCTGGCAGAATTCAAAGCTCTTCGCGAACTCAATTCCGTTCGTCGCGGCCTGCACGGAGTTGTATCCGACTTTGCGGGCGTATCGTACTGCGTCGAGGAAGTACGGAGACAACGTCGGCTCGCCGCCGGAGAACTGCACACTCATCTGCCGACGCGGCTTGATGGTGATGGCGTTGTCGAGCATCGTCTTGATTTCTTCCCAAGTCAGCTCGTGAACAAATCCGACTTGGTTCGCGTCCATGAAGCACGGATCGCACATCATGTTGCAGCGGTTGGTCAGGTCAATCGTGAGCACCGACCCGCGCCCGTACTTCACCGTCGACGATCCATGATGATGCAGCTTCTCGTCGTTGTGCGCCGCGATGTCGCGTCCAGGGAACACTTCCTCCAGATGCTGCGAGAACGCGGTGTCGATCGACATCACGTCTTCGAAGTGGCCGTGCACCGGGCAATCCTTCACCATCAGGATCTTGCCGTCGCGCTCGACGATCTGCGCCTTGATCTCGCCGACCTTCTCGTTCATCAACACTTCATGCGGCAGGTGCCCGTCGAGAATCTGCTGCCGGATTTCCGGCACGCACTTCGGACACAGCGAGTCCGTGGTCCGCGGCCAGCCTAGAGGCGGCTTCGACTTCTCGTAAGACTTGAGCAGAGGCTTTTCCGACCACTTCGGCGTGGGCGACGGATTCGGCTTAATACGGTTCAAGCGCTCGAATACCGCCCACGTTCCTTTGGCGGCCATAACGGCTGCTTTTTCCACGTACTTAATCGGCTTGCGCATGATAGCTTCTAGCTCCTGCCTTCTGGCTTTTGCCAAAACTTCTTCGCTTTGGCTTTCGATTCTCTTTGGATACCTGCCCATCTGCGATGGTTACAGCTATCCCTCAAGCTGCGAATTGATTTCGGTTTTGGCTTGCCTCGAGTGAACCTGAGCTCACACCCAAAACCTGTGGCACTCCCCGGGAACGACCCACGGTCGTACCGACCTTGGCTCTGATACGACTTCTACACTTCTCCCTGGGTTCCAGTCTGCGCCTATCCTATTGGAACGCTTGGCAATGGCGCATTCAGAACCCAATGAATGGTGCAATTTTGAGGTTTAGCGGTGATGTGGAGGATTATACGGGCCTAAGCTGTTGAAATCAAAGGAATGAGGCACATGAATCTTACCGAGCTTACGCTCGGCGGGACGCCCGGGCGGCTGTCCCACATTTCAGATTGCGACGGCGCCAGATATTCCTCGATGCTTGAAGCCTTCGGGAAGACAAGCTCCGGTCGAGAGGACAGAGCTATTAGGGTCGAGATGACAGACTTATGGCCCGGTTGAGCTGATCGCTCACGGCTGATACCTGAAAACCGCCT
Organism: uncultured Acidobacteriaceae bacterium; assembly: GCA_963722365.1. GTDB lineage: Bacteria > Acidobacteriota > Terriglobia > Terriglobales > Acidobacteriaceae > Sulfotelmatobacter. The sequence continues at coordinate 404,784 of CAVRLM010000004.1, read as the reverse complement.
TCAGAACCTCACGCCCACCCCGCCAGTAACCAGATTGCTCTTCCAGTTGTAGAGATTGCTGGGATTGCCCACGTTCTCGTTGAACTTGAAGTACCGGGTATCGTAGGTGCCCTGAACGTAATAGTGCGGGCTAAAGTTGTAGCCGACGCTGCCGCGGATGTCATATCCGTGATCCAGAGTCGGATTCGGAAGGGGAACCTTGGATAGCGAAGATTTCCTGAAGTGTGGGGTAAATTCGGGCTGGCCCTGAACCTGAACGAAAGCACGCTTGCCCGGACCAAACTTGTACTTGATCACCACTGGCAACTCGAAGAGCGACATGTTGTCGCGATTCAGCACCTGGTTATCGACGATGGCGGTGGGCATATAAATCTTGCGCAATTGGCCATCGATGCCGACGGAAAAATTATGGGAGCCAAAGACCACACCGCCATACACGGCGAACTCTTTGGCGTGATCGGCGTCGATGGGGAGGCGCATTTCGCCGCCCGCCACAATGCCCGGGCCGCCACTCTTGGCCGAAGGCTTTATCACAACGACTTCCCCATTGAAATCGAAGGCGGTTCCGGTGACCGGCGCAAGTGCACCAAACTGGTCGCGGACCTGTCCAAAATTCACATCGAAGTTAGCGCGCTGACCAAGTGCTGAAACTGTAGCCAATAAAAACAATAGGAATAGACTTCTGCGGACAATTTCCGCCTTGCCGAGCTTCATCAATCCGTTCCCTCCGCTAGTGGGCAGTGTACACTCCCGCGAATCCGCCGGACAGCAAGCGGGTGCATTCGCGCATTCACGCAGTCGATTGATCGGATGCTAATGGTCTGATGCTGGCAAGGCAGGAAGCGTTTTATGGAACGAAGTCATGGATCACGCGGCTGTGCGGGCATGGGACTGCGGAATCGGGGAGTCCGCGCCGCAATGCCGCCGGGAGGATGGCCCCGGCGGCCGTGGGTAGAAAAGCTACGAGCCTTGTTTTTCGAGGACGACTTCCGCTTTCTTGGCCGCTTGCTTCTGCTTGCGGTTGGCACGGGCCACGTCCCCCAGAGGCGTGGGCTCCGGATAAGGGGAGCCGAACTCCCACAACGGAACTTCTCCCTGAGCATAGGTGTAAGTGCCGCCGCCAACGAGAGGAGATTCAGAGGCCATGGCATGCAAATCTGCATGCTGCGGATGGCTGACGGGCTCGATTACCTGTGGTTGGTTGGAGAGCACCGAAACGCCGACCTGTCCGAAGGCGGCACCGGTGCAGAGAATGAACAGCGCTAAGAGTGTGGTTTTCATCGTGTTTTTGTCCCTGAATCCGCAATAAATCATGCAACCCCCATACCAAGTTAACAGGCTGAGAATGCGTGGGTTACGAGGCAGGGCCTGAGGTTGGCGCAAGGTTTTGCACAATTAGGGAAGCAGAATCGCGGGGCGAGAAGCCGCGCTGGGCGCGGGAAGTGGCGGCACGTTGGGCGGGACGATTCCGCAGTTTGCGCGCCCGAGCCTTGCCGTGTATGTTTCCGCTGACAAGTCCACCAGGGAGAAAGCGCATGGGCGGTCGGAATGATGTGCGGCGAAGAACAGGGATTGCAGTCGTCTTTTTTGTGCTGATCATCGTGTTGGGCGCATCGGCGCAAACCGATTGTGCCGATGGCGATGGCGTGCTGGAGATGACTCCGCCGAAGAACATGACGGTGCCAGAACTGATCCAGAAATTTACGGCGGAGGAAACGAAGATCAAGGATGCGCGCGCGAACTACACCTACACGCAGGATATGTTAGTGCAGACGCTCAACGGAAAAGCGGTGGACGGACAGTTTCATCAGATTACAAAAATTTCTTATGACGAGAAGGGAAAGAGGGTAGAAAACGTCACGTTCTCGGAGCAGCCCACTCTGCGGCAAATTCAGGTGTCCGAGGAAGACCTGGACGACGTTCGCATCTTCATGCCCTGGATGCTGACTACCGAAGACGCGCCACAATACAACCTGACGTACGCAGGACAGCAGCACGTTGACGATCTTGATACCTACGTTTTCCACGTCGAGCCCAAGAAAGAAGAGAAGAACCGGCGCTATTTTCAGGGGAGGGTCTGGGTGGACAATCGAGACTTGCAAGTCGTGAAGCTGTGCGGAAAGAGCGTGCCGGACGTGGTCCCGAAAAAGAAGCATCAACCGGTGGATATTCGGCCCACGTTCGTGGGCTACCGACAATTGGTGGATGGGCACTGGTTCCCAGCCTATGCGCGGGTGGACGATACGCTGAACTTCGGAACCCAGGCGGTTCACATCCGGGAGATTGTGAAGTTCACGGGCTACCAGAGGTCCAAGCCCTAACCCCTCGATAGTGTGGAATTTGATGCGGCACTTGATCCGGGATTTCAGGTGTGGTGTACTCTGCGCATGGCAGAAGAAAAGAACCGCAACAAAGACATCATTCTGTGGATCGTAACCGTCCTGCTAGTGGGACTGGCCATCTTCTGGTACATGAAGCCGCACTAGGGCTCGGGGTCGATAGCGGAACGTGGACCGTTATTCGTCCAACGCCTCCCCTGAGCAAGACTCGCGCGGGCGTGAATTGCCTTGCGCAACATTCAAACGAGTGGCTTGGATTGGGCCGCGAGCAGCAGTTCGGCGGCAACCAAGTCCTCCAATGCGCAGCCAACGCTCTTGAAAACGGTGACTTCTTCCGTGCTGCGTCTTCCCTGCTTTGTCCCACAAACTAGCTCGTGAAGATCGGCGGCAACGTGGTCGCGCGTGATCGCCCCTTCCTGCAAGGGAATCAGCAACTCTCCCACTTCAGCAAAAGCGGAGCCATAAGTGTCGACCACGACGCGGGAGTGTTGGATGGTATGAGTATCGGCTTCGCGGGTTTGCGGACGAAAAGCGCCGACGAGATTGATATGGGTTCCCGGACGAACGTCGTGGCCATCGAACAGCGGAGCAGGGCTTGAGGTGCAAGCGCACAGCACATCCGATTCAGAGGCGCAGATTCGTGCATTGACGGGGGTGATCTCAATTCCAGGAACTTCCGAAGAAGCTTGCCTTGCGAATTCAACCGAGCGCGCAGAGTCGCGCCCACAGACCAGCACGCGCTGAAAGTTACGGACAAGGGGAAGAACCGCAAGATGCGTTCGGGCAAGGCGGCCGGTGCCGAAGATACCGAGCGTGGAAACATCGGAGCGCGCAAGAAACTTCGTCGCGACCGCCGTGGTCGCCGCAGTACGCAGGTCGGTCAAATAGTTGGCGGCAATGCTTAGGCGGGGTTGCGCCGTTTCCGGATCCAGCAACAAATAAGTCGCCTGCACACGACCGGCGGCGAGAGGGCCATGTCCAGCGGCATGCTGAGCACGATCGCGAACAAGTACGAGCTTCATTCCGAGGGTGCCCGCAGAGCCATCGTAGCAAGACATAGCCAGGAAGATGCCGTGTGTGAGCTCGGCGTGGGTGCGCGGCGGAAGGCTGATCGAAGGATAACGGTCCCTAAAGGCAGACTCGATCGCAGTGATGAGTTGAGACGGATCAAGCAGGCTGCGAACGTCGGCTTCGGTGAGCTGTAAATTGGACATTCGTTTGATTTCGCAGCGGCCCCATTCTACAGAAAGAAACAAACGATTCCGCTGCCTGTCAAGAATGTCAGGTCTACTGCCTGGCTCCGTCACTTGGCCGCAAACCTGCGGAAAAATAGGGTACTTTTCCCGTGTGCAAAAATATTCACAGTTGACAGGGGCTGGCGAACGAACGCAGAATCATCGGGATTTGTTTTCCCCTGCTTTCAGAGACACTGTGGATCTCTGAATTCGACGAAACCTTCTAGCTCGATTCCGTACGTTAACTGTTCTATTTGACCTTTAAGGAGAACCTTACGCTATGAAGCAACTTACTGTGCTCAGCCTGATGGCTGCGCTCGCCGTGGGTGCCTGCGTGACAGGTACCGCCCTTGCCCAGGAAGATACCATGCCCGCCCAGCCCAGGTTTACAGCTCTGAAACCAAACCTTCACGGGGGCAATACCAATGCGCCAGTCACGCCCTTGACGACCTGGAACGGATCGTTCGTGTACAAGAACCATACTTACAAGTACAACATGGTGGGAACTTCGCCCACGACCGGAGCGTCGACCACAATCCCGGTCTTCATCATCCCGGTCAAATTGTCGTACGTGACTTCGAGCGGCACGACTGTTTTCAGCCCGCAGACCAAGCTGTCGAACGGGCAGACCATCATTCAGAACACGATTGCCTCGCCGGTGTTCCAGAGCGGGATTGACTTCACGTCGGGTGGAGTCGATCTGGGGACGACTCAATATATCGACGCATTCCAGCGCGGCAATTTCTGGGGCAAGGTTTCCAAGGCACCGGGATACCACGTGCTGTTGGGAACGCCCACAGTGCTGCCGGCTTTGTCGCTGAAGGTTCCCAAGGCGGATGGTTCGGTTGCCACGGAATTCGGCATCAAGGTAGGAACCGCTGACATCAACTGGTTCGATCTGCAGCTGGAAAACTACATCACTGCCCATCCGCAGATCGTCCCGAATTCGCTGCCGATTTTCGTCACCTATGACTCCTACTTGACGTCCGGTGGATGCTGCATCGGCGGATATCACAGTGCAATGGGAAGCTCCTCGGCGGCCCAGGCGTATGCGCACTTCACCTACATCGACCACGTCGGAATTTTCTCGCAGAACGTTTCCGCCTTGTCGCATGAGGTCGGCGAGTGGCTCGACGATCCTCTAGTGGTGAACGGCGGCAACCCCGTCGCATGCGGAATCCTCGAAGTCGGCGATCCCGAAGAGGGCTTCACCAATTACGGAGGATTCAGCTACACCTTGAACGGATTCACCTACACCCTGCAGGATTTGACCTACCTGCCGTACTTTGGAGCTCCGGCGAGCACTTCGGCGAACAGCTCGTTGACCTTCCAGGGCAACCCATTCCACCTCGGCGTCTGCTCGAACGGTGGCTAGGACGTAGAATCTGATACCAGCAAAACCCGCTCCGCAAGGGGCGGGTTTTTTATTTGCAGGCGAGCATGAAAACCTAGACCCCAGAGGACGCCGAGCACACACCTGCAAGAGTACGTCTGCCGTTTAGGGTTTTCGAGATTCATCGGGTAAGATACTTCGGCTGCAGATCGAGATGCTACAAGCACGTCTCTGCAACAGCATTTGGAGGCGATCTCTTAACGTTTACGATGAATCGCGAATATCACAAAGCCTATAGCCAGGAACTGCACCGCGACATGGAAACTCTTGTTTTCGGCCACGCGGGAATTCCGCTGATGGTCTTTCCCACTTCGATGGGGAAATTCTTTGAGTACGAAGACCGGGGCATGATTGGAGTGTTGGCCCCCAAAATCGAACGTGGCGAACTGCAGATATTTTGCCCCGACGCGGTGGATACCGAGAGTTGGTACAACCGGGGCGTGCATCCGCGGGTCAGGGTAGCGCGGCATTTGCAGTACGAACGCTACCTGCTCTACGAATTCCTGCCATTTCTCCGATGGAAAAATCAGGCGTGGCAACTGGCGGTTACCGGATGCAGTTTTGGCGGCTATCACGCAGTAAACTTCGCGCTGAAGCATCCGGACGTGGTGACGCACTGTGTGAGCATGAGCGGCGCCTTCGATATCCACCAGTTCCTGGATGGGTATTACGACAACGACTGTTATTTCAATAATCCTCCGGATTTTCTGCCCAACATGTCCGATGACTGGTTCTTGAGTCGCTATCGGCAGATGAAGATAGTGCTGGCATCGGCCGACTGGGACATATGTCTGGACCAGAACGTGAAGTTTTCGGCGATGCTGAATGGGAAAGCGATTCCGCACTGGCTGGACGTTTGGAATGATAATTCGAAGCACGACTGGCCGCTGTGGTTGAGAATGGTGGGGAAATATTTTTAGGATGGTCGTAGAGACGTAGCTCGCTACGTCCTTACTGCTGGTCGATTGAAGAGACCTGCAAGGAACGTCGTTACGGAGTGCATGATGAAGAAGATTGGAATTTTGTTTGGGATGGAGAATACGTTTCCGCCGGCTTTGGTCGATAAGATCAATTCGATGAAGCTCGACGGCGTTGAAGCGGAGTTTGTGAAGATCGGAGGGATCCGGATGGATGAGCCGAAAAAGTATGCGGTGATCATCGACCGGATTTCACAGGACATCGAGTTCTACCGCGCGTATCTGAAGAATGCGGCGATGCAGGGAACGATTGTGGTGAACAATCCGTTCTGGTGGACAGCGGACGACAAGTTCTTCAACTATGCGCTGGCGCACAAAATGGGTGTGGCGATTCCGCCGACCGTGATCCTTCCGCATAACAAGCATCCGGAAGGGACAACCGATCAATCAATGCGGAACTTGATGTATCCGTTGAACTGGCAGGAGTTGTTTGATTACGTCGGCTTCCCTGCTTTCCTGAAGCCTTATTCCGGGGGCGGGTGGAAGCATGTGTATCACGTGCATAATCCGGAAGAGTTCTTTCATCACTACAACCAGACGGGGCGGCTGTGCATGACGCTGCAGCACGGCGTGGAGTTTGACGAGTACTACCGCTGCTACGTCGTGGGGCAGGAAAAAGTGCACATCATGAAGTACGATCCTCGACTGCCGCATCACGAGCGGTATGTGAAAGGGAATCCACCGCCCTCGACGCCAGCTTTGAAAGAGCGCATTGAGAAAGATGCACTGGCACTGTGTCGGGCATTGGGCTACGACTTGAACACCGTGGAGTTTGCGGTGGAAGGTGGTGTGCCCTATGCAATCGACTTTCTGAACCCGGCGCCGGATGCAGAGATTACCTCCGTTGGGCAAGAGAATTTTGATTGGATTGTGAATGCGGTGGCGGAGATGGCGGTAAAGATGGCGCAGGGCGGCCAGAGTCCGGTGAAAGAGTTGCGTTGGACGGGATTTCTGGCGGGAGCCTCAACTGGGAGGCCGGAGAAGAAGGGGGAACCTGAGTGGGTGGCGGCACGGAAGCGCAAGCCTGGGAGTTAGCCTTCGCGGGCGGGCTTGCCCGCACGGTTGGCATGAGCAACAGGGTTGTCATCCTGAGGATCGCGCTTTTTGCAGTCCGAAGGATCTATGCAATAGCCGGCCGCTCGTGTGGTGCTGCCAAGTTACATAGGTCCTTCGCTCTGCTCAGGATGACAAGGATATGAAGAAAGGCAAAGCTGCAAAGAATGTGGATGAATATCTGGCTAATACGCCGGAACCGGCGCGGTCGACCTTGAAACACATTCGCGCGGTGATCCGGTCGGTAGTGCCGAAAAAGACAATCGAGGTGATCAGCTACCGGATTCCAATGTTCAAGTACAACGGGATGCTAGTGGGGTATGCGGCATTCAAGAACCACTGCAGCCTGTTTCCCACGGGGTCGGGAGTGCTCGATCAATTCGAGAAGGAACTGAAGGGGTACCGTACATCGAAAGGGACGATCCAGTTTCCGTCGGATAAGCCGTTGCCCGACGCGCTGGTGAAGAAGATTGTGCGGGCGCGGGTTAAAGAAAATAGGGAGTGGGACTGAGTATGGGAGCGTTTTTTGACATTGTTATACTGTTAGGACCTCGTCGGCTGGTTTGTGCTGCCGGCGAACAGCAGGTTCCTCGACTTCGCTCGGAATGACAAGACACAACAACGAGACATAACAAATAAATGCAACCCACTTTTACCATCGGGATTGAAGAGGAGTATCAGACGGTAGATCCGGAGACGCGGGATCTGCGGTCGCACATTCATGCCGAGATTCTGGAGAAGGGCAAGATGATTCTCCAGGAACGGGTGAAGGCCGAGATGCACCAGTCAGTCGTGGAAGTGGGGACGTCGGTCTGCAGCAATATTAAGGAGGCGAAGACCGAGGTCAAAAAGCTGCGGCGCGATATGGTACGGTTGGCGAAGGAAAATGGGCTGCGGCTGGCGTCGGCGGCGACGCATCCTTTCGGCGACTGGCGGACACAGGAGATTCACCCCGACGAGCGTTACAAAAATATCGTCGAAGACATGCAGCTGGTGGCGCGCGCCAACCTGATTTTCGGTCTGCACGTACACATCGGGATTGAGGATCGCGAGACCGCGATCCACATGATGAATCATGCGCGATATTTTCTGCCGCACATTCTGGCGCTGTCGACCAATTCCCCGTTCTGGTTAGGAATGAATACCGGATTGAAGTCGTACCGGTGCAAGGTGTTCGACAAATTCCCGCGGACCAATATTCCCGACTATTTTCCGAGCTGGGGCGAATACGAGAATTTCATTAAGCTGCTGATCAAGACGAACTGTATCGATAACGCGAAGAAGATCTGGTGGGATATTCGGCCGCATCCGTTCTTCAATACGATCGAGTTTCGCGTCTGCGATATTCCGATGCGGGCCGATGAGACGATCGCGCTGGCTGCTCTGATTCAGGCTACCGTGGCCAAGCTGTACAAGCTATATACAGCGAATCAGGGATTCCGGCTATATCGGCGCGCCTTGATCATGGAGAACAAATGGCGGGCGTCACGCTACGGGCTCGACGGCAAGATGATCGATTTCGGTAAGCAGGCAGAGGTGCCGGCGCGTGACCTAGTGCATGAATACCTGGAGTTCATCGACGACGTCGTCGACGAACTGGATTCGCGCCAGGAATTGAATTACATCCACACGATTCTGGAAAAAGGCAGCGGGGCCGACCGGCAGCTGCGCGTCTTCCAGGAGACCGGAGATTTGAAAAAAGTTGTTGACTACATCATCGAGGAGACGGAGGCGGGGCTCGAAGAAGAACCGTCGGCCGTACGAAAAGTAGGGTAATGAGTATTCCTGTGGAACAAGCCAATCGTCTGGATCAATTCAAAATTCCCACCCCTTCGGCAGGCTCAGGGCGGGCTCTGTCGCAAAAAACGCGACAAGGATGGGGCACCCTCAACATTCCTTTTGATCCCGAGTACACCCCGGGTGCTTTCAATGCAGTCAACGTTTGCCTGCGGGTTCAGCCCAGCGAGCAGGTCTGCGTAATTACCGACGAGGCGACGATCGAGATTGCGGCGGCGATTGCGCGTGAACTCGAGAAGATTGGCGCGACCTATCACGCATGGGTTCTGGAGGAGTTGGCGGAGCGTCCGTTGACCGATTTGCCGCGACCGATTCTGGATGATTTGGAAGGCAGCCAGGTTTCGATTTTTGCGGTGCAGGTGCAGACGCACGAACTGCGGTCGCGCATTCAGATGACCGACGTGGTGAACCGGCGCAAGATTCGGCACGCCCACATGGTGAATATCAACCGGCAGATTATGCTGGAAGGCATGCGGGCCGATTTTGCGCGCGTGGATCGACTCAGCCAGAAGGTCGTCGAGATGGTGCGCAAAGCATCGAAGATCCGGGCGAAGACTGCAGCCGGGACAGACCTGACGGCGGACCTGAATCCGAATTACAAGTGGTTGAAGACGAGCGGCATTATCTCTCCCGAGAAGTGGGGAAACCTTCCTGGCGGCGAGATTTTTACGACGCCGGGTGAAGTCAATGGGACGTTTGTGATCGATGGCGTAGTGGGCGACTACCTGTGCGCGAAGTTTGGCGACTTGAAGGACACTCCGCTCACCATCATCATGAAGGGGAATCGCCTCGTCGAGGCTCACTCGGAAAATCGCGAACTCGAGAGCGATTTCTGGAAGTACACCCATACCGACGAGAATAGCGACCGCGTCGGCGAATTTGCGATTGGAACCAATATTGATTTAAAGGAAGTGATTGGGCAGATTCTGCAGGATGAAAAGTATCCAGGCGTACACATCGCCTTTGGGAACCCATATGGTGCGCACACGGGCGCGGACTGGGATTCAACCACGCATATTGATGTCGTCGGAAGAAAATTCAATATCTGGGTGGATGACGAGCAGATTATGCGCGAGGGGAAGTTTTTGGTAGAGGCGTAGGGGGAGCTTCGAGTTTCAGGTTTCGAGTTCTAGATACCAGCTTCGGCTTCGAAAACTTCCAGGGATTGGTGACTTTTGGGTGCGAGGGCGGGACGCCCTTGCGACAGCCGGCGGGACGCCGGCGCTACGGCATTGATCTTACGGTTTGGCGTTGATCGGCGCTTCTGATGATTCCTTCCTTGCGGCAGCAATTCAACGACAGTTTTACTGCTGAGAAATACCGGACATTCTTGCGGCGCGTGGATGAGGCTTGCGGAACGCATGTGCAGTTCCGGCTTTCCGAGACGCCCTGCTTCTTCCCCAAATCGCTGGTCGACCAGATGGCGACGGATGGGCAGGAACTGATTCGGCAGTTGGTCGACAATCCTACGTATCGCGCGAAGTCCGATGAAGCGGTGCCGTCGGAGTTCAAAGTTCCCAACGAGGCTCCGCATCCCATGTTTGTGCAGGTGGATTTTGGGTTGGTGCGAGACGCTAGCGGCGAGTTGCAACCCAAACTCGTCGAACTCCAAGCCTTCCCTTCCCTCTACGCGTATCAACCGTCGCTGGCTGATGCCTACATCGACGTGTACGGACTTCCGGATTCCGGTTCCGGCCTTCCGACTCCCGGGCGTTTGAAATACTTCCTGAGTGGGCTCGAGACTTCCTCTTATCGCGAACTGCTGCGTCGGGCCATCGTTGGGTCGCACGATCCGGAGAATGTAATCCTGATGGAGATCGCTCCTCTGCATCAGAAGACGCTGCCGGATTTTCTGCTGACCAAGAAGATGCTCGGCGTGCAGACCGTCGATATTGTGGACATCAAGAAAGATGGATCGCGCCTTTACTACGAGCGCATGGGAAAACGGATTCCGATTCGACGGATTTACAACCGGGCCATCGTCGATGAACTCGAGCGCAAGAACGTGAAGCTCGCCTTCGACTGGCGCGATGATTTGGGCGTAGAGTGGGCGGGGCATCCCAACTGGTATTTCAGGATTTCGAAGTTTTCCATTCCCTACCTGAAGCACGCTTCGGTGCCGAAGACCTGGTTTCTGGATCAATTGGACGAGATTCCCGCGGACCTGGACAATTACGCGCTCAAACCTCTGTACTCGTTTGCAGGGCTCGGGGTCGTGATTGCGCCGACGAAGGAAGATATTGCGGCGATCCCGGTCGACAAGCGCCCCTACTACATCTTGCAGGAGCGAATGCACTTCGAACCCGTGATTGCGACTCCGTTTGGCGGAACAAAAGCTGAGGTGCGCGTGATGTATGTGTGGCTCGACAAGCTCACACCAGTAACGACCATCATCCGCATGGGGCGCGGCCTCATGATGGGCGTCGACCACAACAAAAATATGGAGTGGGTGGGCGCATCGGCGGGCTTGTATATCGAATGAAGCCTTTGTCAATCGACCCACCGCACCCACAAGTTGTAAAAATTCTATTTCAGTTTCACAAAGAGGAGTACGAAGATCGCCCAAACTCCGACGGTCAGGGGGAACTGCACCAGGGCAGCGCCGTTTAGGGTCCCTCCCCGGGGAAGAGCGTAAGTCAGCAACATCATGGCGAGAGCAGTGAGTACTCCGAGGGCAAATCTGCTTTTCCAATTCATTTCGTCCTCCCTGTAATCCCCGCTTAGGACAGCTTGAACGCAAGGCCTTGCGAATCGGCAGCGATTGTACACCCATTCGGATCGGACCACGTGGGGGAAAGTGTCGCGCCAACTGCAGCCCTCGGCACGCAAGCGATTAGGCAGACGCAGTCTCCAACCGGCGCTTGAACAAGATCCCACCGACGATCAGCGCGACGGTGATTGCGGCAAGCGCAACCAGCCATTCCCAATACTGTCCAGGATGGCGCAAGGCGCGGATGAAGCGGCGGCCATAGAGGTCGGCCACCAAAGCGATCATTGAGTACCGCACCGCTCGTGAAATCGTGACGACGATAAGAAACTTCCCCAAGGGGTAATCGGAGGCGCCCGCGGCCGCGAAAAACATGCTGGTCGGGGTAGGGATCGGAATTGCGGCAGATGCGGCCAACGTCCCAGTGCCCCATTTCTTGAAGACATTCAGCAACTTCGACACCTTCCCTTTCTTGAATTTCTGGTCCAGGTAAGCTGATCCGGCTTTACGGGCGAGGCGGAAAGTAATGTACGCGCCAATCATCGAACCGAGCGTGGCGGTGGCGGCATACTCATACCAAGGATTCCGGTGGCTGGCCGACAAGACAGCGATGAGGATGTCGGGAGCCCCAAAGGTCGGAATTGGAGAGCTGTCGAGAATCGTAAGAAAAAAAAGTCCCAGCGCGCCCAAATGCTGCAGTTTCCAGCTAAGGCTTCGCGCAGCGGGTCGCTTAGGGGCGAGAACGAACAGGTTCAGCATCCTTGCAATATAACAAGATGCCTCTCCGCATGGGCTCAGGCGAATCGGGCAGAATTCACTTCCTAAGCTTCACGAGTTGGTCTTGTTTACGATCGTTGTCTCAAGAATCTTGCCGTTGGGGCGTTTCACTAACATCTTGTCGCCGCGAAAGCGGACCGGCACTGCGACTCCGGGCCCGAACTCGCCGGGCACATAGCCCTCGGAGGAAGCGGGGTCGTACTCCCCGACATACTCAGCCCCGTTGACTTTCACGATGATGGCGGTCCGGCGGGGCGCCGATTCGCGCAGAATTTCCTGTTCGGCTTGCGCCCAGTTCTCCATATCGCGTCCCGGGATTTTTCCGTTGCGGACATAAATTTCCTCGGCGCGACGCCGGATCGCTTCTTGCCGGTCGCCAGCAACGCTGGGCCGAGAGTCAGATTTTCTTGGAGCGGCGGTCATGAAACAATGCCTCCTGCAACAACGATGGCGTATTTCTCTGTCTACATCATATTCGCGGAAACCGTCTTTGCGGGTAAGGCATCTGACCGTAAGGACGTGGGCGCGGGCAGGAGTGGGAATCCCTCCTTGCTAGTTCCTCAATGGGAGATCCAAGCGCATTTTGATGGTTAGATTCCATCATCGGTTAAAGCCGGGGCAGGGTTCGCGTGGTTAGCTGCACGACGGCGCGTCGTGCCCTTCCCGATACTCTCTCGCGCCTTAGTTCGATCCATTCGCATTCGTTACCGGCCCAGGCGTCGTTTCGGTTCGCCTGCGCGCATGCCTGCCCTGGATCGCTTCCCCTTGTCCCCCCGCTCTGTAGGCCGCGGGAAATAAGGGAGTTGACCGGATTCGGCTGGGGGCCTAACATTACCGCCGAGCAAGGTCGCGCGCTCTCATGATCGGCCAGCAAGTATCCCATTACCGCATCCTCGGCAAACTTGGGGGCGGTGGTATGGGCGTTGTCTACGAGGGCGAGGACCTCAAACTCGGGCGCCACGTCGCCCTGAAGTTCATTCCAGAAAACCTCGTCGGCGACCCCAAGTCGATGGAACGTTTTACCCGCGAGGCGCGCGCCGCATCGCAGCTGAATCACCCCAATATCTGCACGATTCACGGCATTGAAGACAACAACGGCCATCCCTTCATCGTGATGGAGAAGCTCGAGGGCGAGAGCCTGAAGCAACACATTTCGGGCCACCCGATGGTGTTGGAGGAAGTGCTCGATGTAGGGGTACAAGTCGCGGACGCCCTGGTGGCATCGCATGCCAAGGGGATTGTCCATCGCGACATCAAGCCCGCTAACATTTTTCTGACTCCGACTGGACAGGTGAAGGTGCTCGACTTCGGCTTGGCCAAGCTCGTTCACAACGAAGAGGACGGCGGAGACCAGTCGCTGACCGCGGTGGGAGTGATTCCCGGAACCGCGGTTTATATGTCGCCCGAGCAGGCTCGCAGCGAGACCATCGACGCCCGCAGCGACCTGTTTTCCTTCGGAACTGTGCTGTATGAGATGGCCACCGGCAAGAAGCCGTTCACGGGCAACAACTCGCTGATGACCCTGGATGCCGTGCTGCATTCCAAGCCGATGCCGCCGCGGGAACTGAATCCCAAGGTTCCGATTGAACTGGAAGGCATCATCGGCAAGGCGATGGAAAAAGACCGCAAGCATCGCTACCAGAGCGCGGCGGAAATGCGGTCGGACTTGGCGCAACTCAAGCGGGAGGCCGAGTCAGGCACCATTAAACCTGCCAGCAGTACGGCGATGCTGCGGGCGGCTTCGCGAACATTCGGCGGCGGCTCGCGGATGCTGAAATACGCGCTGCTGGGGACTGCGGCCCTGCTCATTACGGTGCTGGCGGCCGTGGGTGCGTGGTGGTTCAAGCACAGGGAAACAGCCAGCGCCGAGGTTCGCAATGCGATTGCCGTGCTGCCTCTGCAAAATCTGAACGGGGACGTCAACGTAGATTACCTGCGATTCGCCCTGGCCGACGAATTGTCTCGCGTATTGACCTACTCCCGCTCGCTGGAAGTGCGGCCTTCGTCGGTGACCCGCAAGTTTGTATCACCTGATCTGGATCCCAAAAAAGTGGGACAAGAACTGCGGGTTGGGCGGCTTCTGCAAGGTCACTTCATGAAGCAGGGAGACCAGTTAACCGTGACCTTGGAGGCGATCGACGTTGCTACAGACCGCTTGCTATGGCAAGGCAACGCTACAGCGAAAGCCGACGACATGATCGGACTGCAGGAGGCATTGACCACACAGGTGCAACACGGTCTATTGCCGATTCTGGGAGGCGCGACCGGGGCCGTTGAGGCAACCGCATCGCGGCCCAAAAATCAGCAGGCGTACGACTTCTACTTGCGCAGCGTCGCTGTGCCGCACGATCCGGGGCCTAACAAGGAAGCCATTAAGATGCTGGAGTGGGCAGTCGGTATTGATCCCACTTATGCGCCCGCTTGGGAGGCCTTGGGGCAAAGATATTATTTCGATTCGCTGTTTGGTGGAGGCGGCGAAACGATGTTCCAGCGATCGAACTCGGCTTACGAACGCGCCGTCACGCTCGATCCGAGTCGCGTAATGGCAGCGAGTCTTCTTATTACGAATCGTGTCGAACGCGGGGAGCTGGGACGCGCCTATGATGCGGCAACCGACCTGGTGCAGCGGCGTCCGCAGAGTGCCGACGCGCACTTCGCGCTCAGCTATGTGCTGCGTTATGCGGGAATGCTCGAGCGCTCCACACAGGAGTGCAACACGGCGCGGCAACTCGACCCCGGCAATTTCGCCTTCCGCTCGTGCGCGTGGTCTTTCCTGGAGATGGGTAAGACCGATCGCGCGATGGACTTTGTACACTTGGATGCGGGCTCAGAGTGGGCAGCATGGGTTACCCCATACGTACATCTGGGCGAGGGGAATATAGCGGAAGCGCGGGCGGATGTGAAGAACATGGGAAAGGGCCCTTCCTATCACCGCGACTTGATGGAGGCCTGCACGGCGGCGCAGCGTCCTGCGGATATGGCAAAGATTGTTCGCGAGACGGAGTCCTCGGTTATGCTGGAACTGGATCCCGAGGCTTGGTATCACGTGGGAGCGCTGATGGCCGCCTGCGGACAAAATGAGCCGGCCCTGCGATTGTTAAAGGCAGCGGTGCAGCAGAATTACTGCGCCTATACGGCTTTGCTGGATGATCCGCTGCTGAAAGGCTTGCGGAAGGAAACGGCGTTCAATGAAGTGTTGACGGCCGCGAGCAATTGCCAGACATTGTTGAAGGAAGGGCGGCAGTCTGCGGGGGGCAGTACTCAGTAGACAGGAGTCGGCACTCAGTACTCAGTACTCAGAAGAAAACTTTGACTATGTGGAATCTTACGCGGCGAGAGCTGCTGAAATCCTCTGTGGTGGGTGCGGCGGCGACAGCGGTGCCGTCGTTGGCGGGGAGTGTAGACGCTGTGGTGCGCAAGGGACGTATTCATCAGTCGGTCTCGCAGTGGTGCTATAAAGGCATTCCTCTCGATCAACTGGCGGAATACTCGGCCAAGATTGGACTGCGAGGTGTCGATCTGCTGAAGCCCGAGGAGTATGAGATTCCTCGCCGCTACGGGTTGATTTGCACCATGGGATATGGTGGTGGCGGAGACATTGGGAAGGCAATGAACCGCGTGGAGAACCATGCGGCGATTGAAGAAGCGTTCCGCACCAATATTCCTAAGGCGGCCAAGGCCGGAGTTCCGAACATCATCACGTTTTCCGGAAATCGCGCAGGCATGTCCGATGAAGAGGGCGCACGTAACACAATCGTGGGCCTGAATCGCGTGAAGAAAATCGGAGAAGATCAGGGTGTGACGATCTGCCTGGAACTGCTCAACAGCAAGGTGAATCATCCCGACTACATGTGCGACCACACGGCGTGGGGTGTGCGCGTGGTGCAAGAAGTAAATTCACCGAGAGTGAAGCTGCTGTACGACATCTATCACATGCAGATTATGGAAGGGAATCTCATCGATACGATCCGCAAGAACATTCAGTGGATTGGACATTTTCATACCGGCGGAGTGCCCGGGCGGCATGAACTCGATGACACACAGGAAGTGCAGTGGGACGGTGTGATGCGAGCGATCGCTGACTCAGGTTTTCAGGGGTATGTTGCGCACGAGTTTGTGCCGACCGGGGATCCGCTGGTATCGCTGCGGAAGGCGGTCGATCTGTGTGATGTGTAGCGGCGTCGTGGGCGGGACGCCCCTTCGGCAAGCTCAGGGCAGGCTCCCGCTGCGACCGGCAGAATGTCGGCCGTGTACGAAAGAATTTGCGTCAAAGTGGGGCTAGGCCCCATCCTTGTAGGGTGAGACATTCCGGACCCCTTAGCCTGCTGCGGCCCTCCCGGCGCCGAGCTTCCTTCATTTTTCAGAACCTGTACTTTTTGGGCGCGAAGATCGTTTGCTTTCTCGTGATCTTTTCCCTTCTTGGCGGCGCGCAGAGTCCTGCGCCCCAGCCGTCCGCGCAGCCAACGAAATCTACGGCGAATTCTTCGCCCGACAATCTCTCTTCGAATCTTGCGGTTCAGGCAGATCCTCCCGGGCTGCTGTACCAGGGTGTGCCGGCGGAGATCCCGCAAGATCAGGGCATGGCGGCCTTGCGACTGCAACTGCTGCGGCTGAGTACGACAGCAAGGTTGATGCAGGTGGTAGCACATCCGGACGATGAAGATGGCGGAATGCTAACTTTGGAGGCTCGTGGGCGAGGTGTGACCGTACTGCTCATGACCCTGAATCGCGGCGAAGGCGGCCAGAACAAGATTGGCAGCAATCTGTCGGATGTTCTCGGGGTACTGCGGGCGGAAGAACTGCTCGCTTCAGATCAGTATTACGGAGTGCAGGAGCGCTTTTCGCGCGTCGCAGATTTTGGATTCTCGAAGAGCGCGGACGAGACATTTAACAAGTGGGGCGGACACGATACGGCTCTCGCCGACTTGGTTCGCGTGATTCGTACCTTCCGTCCGGATGTGCTGGTGCCGCGATTCTCCGGTACCGACCGGGACGGACACGGAAATCATCAGGCATCGAGCATTCTGGCGAAAGAGGCGTTCCGTGCGGCAGCCGATCCCAAGCGCTTTCCCGAGCAGATCGCCGAAGGCCTGCAGCCCTGGCAGGCGAAGAAACTGTACATCGGAAATGTATGCGGATTCGGAGCAATGACCTGTCCCGACGCGGACTGGACATTGAAGTTGAATACAGGGGAAAAGAGCGCGGATTTGGGCGTGGGATATGTTCAGTTCGCAATGCAGGGACTGCGCCACCAAATGTCACAAGGAGCCGCGAATTGGACCATCGATCCGGGAGACCGCTTTACGTTTTATCGTCTGATCGATTCGGTCCTGCCTTCCACTCTGGGCAAGGATGGACACGAAAAGAGTTTTTTTGATGGGATCGATACCTCTTGGCCGGGACTGGCCGGACAACTGGGCGCGGATGAGAGGAAACTTCCTGGTCTGCGCTCGGAGTTCACCGAGATTGCGAAGTTGGTTGCCGAGGCTACGGCCAATGTCAAGGGGGACGATGCCTCGACCGCAGTTGCACCTTTGATGAAGATTGTAACCACACTGAATCATGTGAGCAGCCAGGTGCGCGGAAGCTCCTTGAGTGCGGCTGCGAAAGTCGATGTCCTCACGCGGATTGCCGACAAACAACAACACGCCGAGACGGCCTTGAATCTAGCCCTCGGCGTAACCCTGACCGCGCATGTGACTCCGAGCCTGCGGCCCAAGCAAACGGTGCCGAAAGAAAAAGACGCGCAGACCACCGTCTCTCCCGGCCAGGAATTTCTGGTCGCCGTTACTTTTCACAACGGATCCAAGCTTCCCTTGGTCATCGACCACATCAAGTTGGAAGTTCCTGCAGGATGGAACACGATTAGCGGCAAAACCAGGCCGGAAGTTGTGAAAGCAGGAGATGACTTGCATGCAAATTTCCGCCTGCGCGTCCCCAAAGATGCAAAGTACACGCGCCCCTATTGGCACCGTGACGATCCAGAGACCGAGGCAGTCAATCACATCGATGACGAGAAGTATGCGACGCTTCCCTTCCCGCCTCCGGCACTGCGCGCTCGCATTGAATATGCGCCTTCAGGCGGCGGGGACGCGGGGACGAGCAACGGGATCACGACTGCCGTGGTAACACCGTTCCTCGACGATGCTGGAAAGCAGCGCACGCGTCCGCTGGCAATTGTGCCCGCATTCTCGGTGATGCTGGAACCGGGCACGCAAGTGATCTCAACTCACAATGGCTCAACTTCAACAGTTGCGGTGGGAGTGACGAGCAATCTTACGCGAGAAGTTCAAGGTGTGTTGCGGCTGGAGTTGCCCCCAGGCTGGCGCTCGGAGCCGGCACAGTTCAACGTCGAATTGAAAAAACGTGGCGAGAAGCAGGACTTTCAATTCAAAGTTCTCACTACCGGCTTGAAGGAAGGGCGGACGACGGTGCGCGCCGTGCTCGAATCCGAAGGCGAGAAATATAGCGAGGGCTACACACTCGTCACGCGCGAAGATCTGGGAAGCTTCTATTACTATCAGCCGGCGCGGCAGCGCGTGAGCATCGTCGACGTGCAGGCGCCGCATGATCTTAAAGTCGGTTACATCATGGGCGCGGGCGACGACATTCCGACCGTGTTGAAGCAGGTGGGGATGGACGTCGCTCTGATTCCCGCGGAGAAGATCGCCAGCGAGGATCTCGGCAAGTATCAAACGATCGTGCTGGGCATTCGCGCTTATGACACGCAGAAGGAAGTCGTCGCGAATAACAAGAAGCTGCTCGATTTCGTTTCCGCGGGCGGCACGCTGGTGGTGCAGTACAACGCCAGCACCGGCGAGTTCAATGGCGGCAAGTTCACTCCGTATCCTGCGAATTTGAGCCGGGCGCGGGTTTCAGTAGAAGAAGCTCCAGTCGAGATTCTGGCGCCTAACGACTCTGTGTTTCACACTCCCAACACCATCACGCAACACGACTTCGATGGATGGGTGCAGGAACGCGGACTGTACTTCATGGACAAGTGGGACGACCACTTCACGCCGCTGCTGTCCTGTCACGATCCCGGCGAAGACGCCCAGAAGGGCGGCCTGCTGCGGGCGCCGTACGGCAAGGGCGTTTACATTTATGCAGGCTACGCATTCTTCCGCCAATTGCCTGCCGGCGTGCCGGGGGCAGTCCGGCTGTTCGTAAATCTTCTGAGCGCGAAAGGCAACAACCAGCTGTAGAGACGTAGCGTGCTACGTCTTTCTTCGTGGTGAGAAGACGTTGCCAGCAACGTCTCTACGAAATGGAATCTTCTTCGCAACCCGCTGCCGGCTCCCCAACCCTCATCCGCGGGATGGGGCTATGGACGGCTACTTCGCTCAACATGATCGACATGATTGGCGTGGGGCCGTTCATCACCATGCCACTGGTGTTGAGTGCCATGGGCGGACCACAGGCGCTGCTGGGATGGGTGGTGGGTGCCCTGCTGGCCGTGTGCGACGGACTGGTGTCGGCAGAGTTGGGCGCGGCGCTGCCGACCTCCGGAGGATCGTACCGTTATCTGCGTGAGATTTACGGGCCGCAGAAGTGGGGACGGCTCATTTCCTTCCTCTTTATCTGGCAGGTGTCGTTCAGCGCTCCCCTTTCGATTGCCACTGGCTGCATCGGCTTGGCGGGATACGCCGCTTACTACTGGCCGGAACTTGACACGGTATATGCGCACCACGAGGCTGCTCTGCACATCCCGTGGGCGGGCCCACTGCAGGTCAGTTGGATCGTCACACCCGGTACGGCCCTCGCCATCGTGATCTGCTTCTTCACAGTGCTGCTGCTCTATCGGCGCATCACCGTGATCGGGCGACTTTCGAAGATATTATGGTTTGGAGTCATGGGCACCATCGGCTGGATCATCTATGCCGGGCTGACGCACTTCAACGCCGCCCGCGCATTCGACTTTCCTCCGGGCGCCTTTACACTTTCTCGACAATTCTTTACAGGACTTGGCGGGGCAATGCTCGTCGCGACCTATGACTATTGGGGCTACTACAACGTCTGCTTCCTGGGCGATGAGATCGAAAACCCCGAAAAGAATATTCCTCGGGCGTTGTTGCTTTCCATTCTGCTGGTCGCGTGTCTATATCTAATGATGAACCTGTGCATCCTGGCCGTGGTGCCCTGGCGGGAAATGCTGCAGGCGGGACAGAATAACACCGGCTTGTATGTTGTGTCTTTGTTTATGCAGAGGGTTTACGGGTCGTGGGCGGCACGGCTGGTGACGGGGCTTGTCATAGCGACCGCGTTTGCGTCCGTCTTTTCGCTGATGCTCGGCTATTCCCGGGTGCCCTACGCGGCGGCCAAAGACGGCAATTACTTCAAGGCCTTCGCCAAGGTGCATCCCGTGCATCGCTTCCCGCACGTTTCCCTGCTAGCGCTAGGAGTGGTCGCAGCAGCGTTCTGTTTTCTGCGATTAAAAGACGCGATCGCGGCGCTGGTGGTGATTCGGCTGATCCTGCAGTTTCTGGTGCAAGCCGTGGGAGTGATTCTGTTAAGGATCTGGCGGCCGGAGATGCGTCGGCCGTTTCGCATGTGGCTGTACCCGTTACCTGCGTTACTGGCAAGTGCAGGCTTTCTCTTCATATTGTTTAACCGGGTGAACTGGCAAAAAGAAGTGCGCTATGCGGCGATCATTCTGCTCACCGGGCTCGTCATTTATATGGTTCGCGCCTGGAAGGATTCGGAGTGGCCGTTCGTGACCGTCCTAAGAACAAATCTTGACCGCTGAGGACTCAGAGTAGACAAGGGGAATGGCTGATCACATCGCAGTTCCGTCTGTAGGAGGGGCCGGCATTCGGCGTGCTGATCCAGCATGGGCTCCCTTGGGCGAGCCGATCTTCCGCTCGCTGTGGATCGCTGCCGTCATCTCCTATACGGGAACCTGGATGCAGAATGTGGGCGCGGGCTGGCTGATGACGCAGCTCACGACCTCTCCACTGATGGTGGGCCTGGTACAGGCTGCGGCCGCTGTTCCGGTATTTCTCGTCGTACTGCCCGCTGGCGCACTCGCCGACATGGTCGACCGTCGGCGGCTTCTCTTGTTTACCCAAGGTTGGATGGTCGTGGCGTCCGCCGCGCTAGGCGTGCTGACGCTGCTGCATGCGGTCGATCCGTGGGTGCTGCTGATCTTCACATTTCTGCTTGGGCTGGGTGCGGTGATGAATGATCCGGCATGGCAGGCGATCACCCCCGACGTGGTTTCGCCGGCACGGCATGCTTCCGCGGTCGCGCTCAATTCCGCCGGATTCAATGTGGCCCGCGCAGTCGGTCCCGCGCTTGGCGGACTGGTAGTAGCGGCGGCAGGATCAGGATGGTCCTTTCTACTGAATGCCGCGTCGTTCTTCGGCGTCATCTACTTTCTCTGCAAATGGAAACAAATCGCTCATGAACCGCTGCCCCGGCAGAGCGTGCGGGACGCAATTGCCGAGGGCTTCCGCTACGTGCGCGGAGCGCCCGAGGTTCGCTCGGTGCTGATTCGCACCGGGGCATTCAGCGTGGGTGCGACTTCCCTTTTAGCGTTGCTGCCGGTCATCTGCCAGCCCCATGGGGCGCAGGGCTACGGATTCCTGCTGACGTGTTTTGGGCTGGGCGCACTCGCTGGGGCGGCACTTCTGCCGCGGTTGCGGCTGCGTTACTCGGTAGACGGACTCGTGGCAGGAGCAACACTGGTGTTCGCGGCCATGACCTTTATGGCCGGACAGAGCCATATTTTTGAATGGCTGTGTCTGGTATTGTTTACGGCGGGCGCGGCATGGATTGGCATTCTGGCCTGCTTCAACGTGGTCGCACAAACGATGTGCCCATCGTGGATGCGAGCTCGGGCGCTCTCCATGTATCTGCTCGTGCTGCAGGGAGGGATGGCACTGGGCAGTGCGCTCTGGGGCTGGGTAGCTAGCCGTGAAGGCGTACCGGCTGCGCTAGCATGGTCGGCTTTGGCGATGGTTGTGGGATTGAGCAGTATTCGACGGCATCGGTTAACGGCGTCGGAGCTCAAAATGGCTCCGGCGGTAGTAAGAGATTAAGGGCCCAAGGAGAAAACATGAGGAAGCGTCTGGGATTGGCTGTGTGCGGTTTGCTGGTGTTGACAGTAGCTGCCGCGGCGCAGGTACCCAAGCATAAGGAGGAAAAGCGCACCGTCACAATGGTTTTGGATCACACCGTGCTGAATATGGAATACGAGTTCGTTCCGGCCGCCGAAGCCATGCCGGAAGACAAATTCAACTTCGCTCCCACCAACGGCGAGTTCAAAGGTGTGCGCACCTTTGCTCAGCAGATCAAACACGTGGCCGCCGTGAATTATGAAATCGCTGCGGCAATTCTGGAACAGAAGGCACCGGTGGACATCAACGAAGAAGCCGGGCCGGCCTCCATTACGACGAAGGCTGACATTCTCACCTACCTCAAAGAATCCTTCGCGTATGTCCATAAAGCGATCGCGACCATCAACGAGAAGAATGTTGTCGAAACCGTGAAGAGTCCTTTTGGCGAGGGCTCGGTTTCGCGCATGGGACTAGCCACTAGCATCGCATGGCATGGCTACGACCACTATGGTCAAATGGTTGTGTATTTAAGAATGAATGGGATTGTCCCGCCGGCGAGCCGACCGAGCGGAAAATGAACTAGCTGCGGGGGCGGGGCTCAGTCTTGGCACTTTGCACCAGGCCGCCGCAGTATTCCTCGAAGCTGATGCTGGGATTTCTGGCGAAACGCTCCGGGTAGGAATTGAGGGCATGCAGGAAGATTTGCATCTCCATGCGAACTTGCTCGTTGCCCGACAATTGATTGTCTCCCGCCAGGATCGAATGCATTTTGGCTTTCATTGCACGCCACCCCTGCCGATCGTCCCGGAGCGACGCTAACATCAGATTCCCGGGATACCCGCACATCTCTGCCCGGTCTTAAAAACACAAGCGGCAGAAATTAGTTTCGCAAGGGAGGAACTGTCCACCTTATTCGAGATAACAGAGCTGGTGAATGGCACATCCGAGGTAAGGTCTTGCCTGTAGATTCAGGATGGCGAGAGTGACATTCGTGCGCCACGGGGCGTGATCGACGTGGGAATCACTTCGGCGGCAAGCCGATTTTGCAAGAGGTGGGTGGCGACAAGTTTTCGCGCTTTCTGCAGGGGCGCCCCCGGATCGAGAAACATCAGCACTGACGGTCCCGCGCCACTAAGAGCTGCCCCCAGAACTCCATCCTGTCCCTTCAGTTCTTGAAGACACGGAAGCAAAGGGCAAAGAGCCGCACGGTAGGGCTGGTGAATACGGTCCTCGAGAGCGGCGGCCAGGAAGTCGGGACGCCCTTGCATGAATGCCGCCAGCAGCAGCATGGAATTTTGCACGTTCGTCACCGCATCGGCACGGGAATACTCAGACGGAAGCACCCGCCTGGCTTCC
This sequence comes from uncultured Acidobacteriaceae bacterium, assembly GCA_963722365.1. Lineage (GTDB taxonomy): Bacteria > Acidobacteriota > Terriglobia > Terriglobales > Acidobacteriaceae > Sulfotelmatobacter. Next base: position 381,092 of record CAVRLM010000004.1, on the reverse strand, counting down.
TCCGTCGACAGGCTCTGCTCCGGCACCGCCAGCAGCAGCGGCCACTTCCCTTTCGGACGCACGCTGGCTACTTGCGCCTCAGCTTCTCCACTCATGCGCGCTACTGTCAGACCCCCCATCCAGCACGCAGAGGCGTTGTCAGGATGGTGTTCCCGGCGCGAAGCTTCACCAACGATTTGCGAGTCAGTCCAGCGGAGGCGGCCGAAATGTACAGCCATTGCAATCCCCGCCAATCGCGCAGCTGCAGAGGATCCACAGCCTTTGCCGATGGGGATATCGTTATCGATCCGGATCGCCAAGGGAGTAATTTTGCGGCCCCCTGCCTGCAGCACTTCGCGATAGGTGTTCAGGATGAGATGTTCCTGAAGATTTCCGCAGATGTCCTGGTCGCGGCCGGTGGCTTTGATCGAGAACTCGTTAGCTGCACGGGTGTCAAGCTTGATGTAGAAGTCCATCGCAAGCGCAGCGGCGTCGAACGCCGGCCCAAGGTTGGCCGATGTGGCCGGCAGGGCGAGTCGAAGCCGGGAATGTTTCGAATTCTTGTTCTTAGAAGTCATGTCTCGGAGTGTAGCGCCGGCGTCTCGCCGGCTGTAGCGGGGGCGTCTCGCCCGCGCATTGGCGGCTAGACGTCGCCACGATAGCCGTCAGGACGGCGGCGTCACTTTTCTGCTTTCTCCAGTGTGCGAATCACCGCGTCCAGCGTGGCATCCAGCACGATCGGCGGTCGACGCAACTTGTTCAGCTCACCGTTACCGCCGTCTTTGAACAAATCGCCCCGGTGAAATTCCATGGTAAAGTCCGGATCCTTCAATAGATTTCCCGTCAACACAAGGACCACGCTCTCGTCCGGCTTCACAAACTTCCGTTTCACCAGCTTCTTCAACCCAGCCAGCGTAACCGCCGACGCCGGCTCGCAGCCGATTCCTTCTGCACCAATCTCCGCTTTCGCCTGCGCTATTTCGAGTTCCGTCACCTGCTCGCAAGCTCCACCTGTGGCTTCGAGAACGTGAACCGCCTTCTTCCAAGACGCTGGGTTGCCGATGCGGATGGCGGTAGCGCGAGTCTCAGCTTTCACGCTGACCAACTTTTGCCCGGCCGTCTCGCGCAGAGTACGCACCAGCGCGTTGGCGCCTTCTGCTTGAATCACCGACAGCTTGGGCAGCCGCGAAATCAAACCCAGGTCGCGCATTTCCAGGAGCGCTTTACCGATCGCGGAGCTATTTCCAAGGTTCCCTCCGGGCACGATGATGTGATCCGGCGGCTGCCAATCCAGTTGCTCCATCAGTTCGAGTGCAAGGGTCTTCTGCCCTTCGAGACGAAAGGGATTGATCGAATTCAGCTGGTAAACCGGAGCGCGCAGAACCAGTTCCTGTAACAAGCGCAAACATCCGTCGAAGTCGGTGCGCAGTTGGCAGGTAACGGCGCCATAGTCGAGCGCCTGCGAAAGTTTGCTCCAGGAAATCTTGCCGTCGGGAACCAACACCAGGCTGCGCATGCCTCCCCGCGCGGCGTAGGCTGCCATGGACGCAGACGTATTTCCTGTGGAAGCGCACGCCACCCAGCGAAATCCCGCAAGCCGCGCGAACGTCGCCGCCACCGTCATGCCGCCATCTTTGAACGAGCCCGTGGGATTCAGTCCCTGATGCTTCGCAAACAACCGCGGCACCCCGGTGATGCGGGCGCACTGCGGAAGTTCATAGAGTGGCGTATTGCCCTCACGTAGCGTGATGGCCTGATCGTCATTCTGGAGTGCAGGCAGCAGGTCGCGAAAGCGCCAGACCCCGCTGAGATCGATGGCCGATTGCGAAAGACGCCGCGCGCGCCATTTATCCTTCAGTTCCTGCGGCCTCGGCCCTGCTTCCTTCCACTGCGGATACGTGATCTCCAGAAGGTCGCCGCAATGGGAGCAGCGAAAATCCTGACTCGCAGTCTCGCTCAAATCGCCGCAGCCAATGCAACGGAAGCGGTAAGTGGCTTGACACACGTTCGGCGCGGAAGTGGACGGAGGAGCCATGGGCCCGGTTTACTTCTCTCCCCGCAAATACTGGTCGGTCTTATTGATCCAGTCGGCGCGGGGAGGCGTAAACACGTCCAGATCGATCGTGTCTTCCATTGCCTCAGCCTTGTGCGGCATGTTCGCCGGGATGCAAAGCGTCTCGCCGGCATTGACGACGATCACCTTGCCGTCGATCCAGAACTTCAGCGCACCGTCCAGAATGTACGTGAGCTGTTCGTTGTGGTGGCTGTGCAAAGGAACAATGCATCCTTTCTTGAGGAGCACCCGCGCCAGCATGATTTCCTGACCCACTACAAACTGGCGCTGTAAAAGCGGGTTCAGATCCTCCAGCGGCAACGTGTGCCACGCAATGTATTGCAATGCCGCCTTGGGCGCAGCATGCTTGATGACAGCGCGTTTCGCGCGCTGCGCTTTACGCTTCGTGCCGGGGACGCGGAATTTCTTTTTTGCTTTCTTCTTTAATGGCATGTGTTCGGTTTCCTGTTTACGAAGCTATGAAATACCTTCGAGGATGCGGACATCGCGTTTGGCCTCGCCTAAAACTTCAATCGCCTTGGCATACTCCGGGCTTTCGTAAGCCGCGATGGCATCCTGCACAGTCGGGAATTCGACGATGACAGAGCGTTCCTTTATCCCTGCCTCGTAGACCTTCACCGCGGTCCCGCGCGAGAGAAAGCGGCCGCCGTGTGCCTGCACGACGGGCGTTGCCAGTTTAGCGTACTCCGTCAACACAGCTGGATTCTTCACGGAGTGATAAAAAGTGACCCAATATCCCTTTGCCATAAGAAATCTCAGACCTGCTTTTCAAGCACCAACTAACTCACTGCACTCTCCCGCCATACAACTTCACCGCAGTGTCGTGCAGGTAGGCATGGGCAAGTTCCAGCGCCCGGGCCTCCGTAATTTCTTTTTCGGAGATCATCTCGGCCAGAGCCGCGGCCAGCGCGGTTCGCGACGACTCCGCGCCCAGCCAGTAGCTTTCTTCCGCCCCCAGCACCTGATTGTAAGGGAAACAGTCGGTGCCGAAAGTGATCTTGTCGGGAAAAGTTTCCAGCCACATTTTGAGCGTCTCTTTGAAAGCCGACGGATACTGTGCCAGTTCCCCAAACGAAGAATCGAGGTAGACATTCTTCATGGCGGCCAGCCAGATCGCCTCGCGCTCCAGCGGATATCCGCCGTGAATCATCACAAATGTCGTCGAGGAGTACCGAGGGTCGCGCAGCACGCTCTCCAGATTCATGATGTTGCTTTGCGACAGATTGAAGTAGTCGCCGATCCCAATTGCGGTATGAATGTGCACCGGCAGATGCAGGCGGCCGCCTTCCAGAACGAGATAGCGGAAAATGAAGTCCTGAAATGTGCGGTAATCCTTTTCATCGGGAACTCCGCCGGCGATGTAACGCTGGTAGATAGCTTCGGCCTGAGCGCGCGTAGGATCGCCGAAGGTGGTCGGCCGGAAGTAGGCGACTTCAAACTTCATCGCAATGCCGCCGCGCTTGGAATTGTCCTCCAGCACCTGACTGATGAATTTCAAATAGTCGCCGAACATCGCGGGAAGCTTGCTCACATTTTCCTGCTGCATCCAGCGGTGCAGCATTTTTTCCTGCAGAGGAATGTAGACGCCTTCGTCGGGATTGCGCGCCGTCTCGTGCTCGTTGTTGAACGGCCACATGAAAGAGTCAGCAAAGAAGACCCAGGCAAACCGCTTGGGATCGAGGTAGTCGGCCATCATGGCGCGGTTGGCCACTGACGTCTCGATGTTGATCTTGTCGAGAATCGAATTGAAGTAGGCAGGTCCCGCGAGTTGCTTCTTCAACTCCGTCTTCTTATCGAGCAGCCATTTTGCATGCTCGGGCGAGAGGTCGTTGTAGGGATATCCGAACAATGCTTTGGCCGCTACCGCAAGTTCGGGATTGTCGTCGCGGGTGCGCAGCGCTTCGCTGGCATTCGGAGGCGCTGCCATGGCATCGACGTCCGGATCGTCGGCGTATCCGGGATGCGCGTGGTGGTCGAACGCAGGGATCTTTTCAATCTGCGGAAGCAGGCGCTGGTAGATTTGCTGAACGTCGGGGCCGGGAAAAGGACGAGCCTGCGCCATGGAGAAGGCCGAAATGCCGATAACAGTGGAGAAAACGAGTCTTCGAATTGCAGATTGCATGCAGTTCCTCAGGGGCTAAAGCCCACAGTTCATGACTGCTGAAATCGCAGCGCTGCGTCACCCAAATGCAATGCCCAGACCGCCGCGGGCACAAGCTATTCACAAAGACTGCTCCCAAAGCAGTTTGCCGTGGACATCGTGCGACTGGTTCACCAAAAGTCAGCGCGCAACAGCGGTCGCTTGCCAAGCGGCTGAAACCTTCACAATTCTTTCCACCGCCTCGTGAAGCGTTTCCATCGACGAAGCGAATGAGAATCGAATGAACTCTTTGCCCGTTGGACCAAACGCAGCGCCGGGAATCGCCGCTACGCCCGCGTCTTCCAGAAGAATCCGGCACAGATTCTCTGCGCTCATGCCCGTGCTGGCGATGTCGACCCACGCGTAAAACGCGCCCTCCGGCGGCAGGCAGCGGAACCCCGGCACACGATTCAGTTCACGCACGAATTGTTCGCGGCGGCGGGTGAATTCGCCAACCATGTATTCCGTGTTTCCCTCCCGATCGCGCAGCGCGTCGATGGCCGCGTACTGCGTAAACTCGGCAACGCAGGTGTAACTGTTCACCGCCATCATTACCAAAGCGGGCACGACCTCGGGCGGCGCAACCGTGTATCCCAAGCGCCATCCCGTCATGGCGAAGCTCTTGGAGAATCCGTCGATGATCAGCGTCCGCTCGTGCATGCCGGGATAGCGCAACATCGACAGATATTCGCCGCCGTAATTAATGCGCGCATAAATTTCGTCAGAGAGTACCCAGAGGTCGTGCTTCACCGCCAATTCCGCCAACGCCCGCTGCACTGCATCGGTGTAGACCGTTCCTGTTGGATTGCCTGGCGAATTCGTGATCAACATCCGCGTGCGCGGTGTAATCTTCGAGGCAATCTCCGCAGGGTCAGGTTGAAAATGATTCTGGGCTGACAGCGCAAAATGTACGGGGACCGCGCCTAGTCCAAGCGCGATGGAGGCGTATCCGGGAAAGCCAGGATCAGGATAGAGGACTTCGTCCCCTGGTTCGAGCAGCGCCATCATTCCGAGGAAGAGCGCGAGTTTGCAGCCGGGCGCGAGCACGATGTTGGCTGCAGACACCTTGATATTGCGTGTGCGATCCAGATAAGCAGCAATCTCTTCACGCAGGGCGGGCACCCCAGCGACAGCGCAGTAGCGATCCTTGCCATCCGCCAATGCTTTCGCGGCCGATTCGATCACCGACTTTCCCGGATGGAAGTCGGGCTCACCGAGTTCCAGATGGATGATGTAGCGGCCCTCGCCTTCCAGTTCTTTGGCACGGGCAAAGACCGAGAGCGCGCCTTCCCCAGTCATCACAGACATTCTTGAAGCAATCGATCGCATGAAACTCCCAGAAGTAAATATGGATTTGTGACGCCGCCCTCAGCGACTAAAGCCGGTCATCATTGGCCGTGCACGCGGACCGGCTCAAAGCCGGTCCCTTCCCGCTTCCGTCTACAGTCCTTTATACATCCCACCATCGACCAGCACGGTCTGCCCCGTGACGTACGAAGCGCGTTCCGACGCCAGCCACACGATCGTCTCTGCCAGCTCGCGAGGCTCTCCAAGGCGCTTGAGCGGCGCATCCGCAGCCCAGCCATCGAGGAACTCCTGCTCCGGCTTCCCCGACGCAGCCGACCGGGCTTTGGCCAACTCTTTCAGTCGATCAGTCGCGGTGAAACCGGGCCCCACGTTGTTCACCAGAATTCCGTCTTTGCCGAACTCGTTCGCGAGACTCTTGACCAATCCCACCACCGCCGCGCGTACTGCGTTCGACAGCACCAAATCGGCCACCGGCTGCTTGGTGGTGATCGAGGTAATGGTGATGATGCGACCCCAATGCTTCTTCTGCATGTGAGGGATCACTTCGCGTGCAAAATACACCGTGCTCAGGAAGTTCAGGTCCAACGCGCGTTGCCACTCTTCCAGCGTAGCGGCGAGAAATCCCTTAGCCGGCGGGCCTCCAGCGTTGGTCACGCAGATGTCAACGCTGCCGAACTTGGCCGCTACGGCGGCGACAAAACGCCCCACAGCCTCAGGGTCACCCACGTCAAGCGTCTCCGCAAAGACTTCCACGCCGTACCGCTTTCGAATCTTCTCAGCCGCAGCCTGTAGCGTCTGCGGATTCCGGGCACACATGGCCACGCGGCAGCCTTCCGCGGCAAAGGCCTCGGCAGTGGCGAGGCCAAGTCCCTGACTGGACGCGGCAACCAGGGCCACACGGTTTTTCAGTCCCAAGTCCATGAACGTGGAATTATAAATGGTGCCGATGCCGGGAATGCTTGCCGCCACGCGCTCGGCGGAATTACTCTGAGAGCGACCGTGAACCACCATGAGGTGCCCATGAAGCGAAAATTTGAGCATCCGGAAACGCAGGCCACCCGCGGCGCCACCGATCTGGAAAAGAAGAACGGCCCACTGGCGACCCCCATCTACCAGACCTCGACCTTCGAGGTCACCGACAATGAAGAGCAACTCCGCGTCACCGGCTCAGACAGTTATTACACGCGCTATGGCAATCCCACGAACACCGTCGCGGAGAAAACAGTCGCGGAACTGGAAGGCGTCGACGCGGCTCTCACCTTCTCTTCCGGCATGGGCGCGATCACAACCACCATCATGGCGCTGCTCAAGGCTGGCGACCACATTGTGGCTCAGCGCGATGTTTACGGTGGCACCTACAAGTTCCTGTCGCAGTGGCTGCCAAAACTGGGCGTTGAAACTACCTTCGTTGACACCACCGACTACGAGCAGCACGCCCGCGCCATCCGGCCGAATACGAAGCTGCTGTATCTGGAGTCTCCGACCAATCCCACTCTGCGTGTCGTCGACCTGAAAACGACCGCGGCTCTGGCCAGGAACCACGGCCTGCTCAGCATGATTGATAGCACCTTCGGCACTCCCATCAACCAGCATCCCGCAGAGTACGGCATCGACCTGATCATGCACTCCGGAACGAAATATCTTGCCGGGCATTCTGATCTGATCTGCGGCGTTGTCGCGGGACGCGCTGAACTCATCGACAAAATTCTTTCCACCCGAACCACACTCGGAAATTGCATGGACCCACATGCCGCCTGGGTGCTGGTGCGCGGCCTGAAGACACTGGCAGTGCGGGTGCAACGGCAAAACGAGAACGCCCTGCGGGTAGCGGAATTTCTCGCTCAACACGCCAAGGTGCGGAGCACACACTATCCGTTCCTGATGAGCCATCCGCAGAATGCCTTGGCCCGCCAGCAGATGGCCGGTGGCGGCGGCATGGTGACTTTTGAAGTCGAAGGCACTGGCGACGATGCGCGACGTCTCACGGAGTCTCTACGCCTGTTCACGCTGGCACCTAGCTTGGGAGGCGTCGAGTCGCTGGTGTCGATCCCGGTGCTCACGTCGCACCTCACCCTCGCGCCGGAAGAGCGGCAGAAGATTGGTGTCACGGAACAGATGATCCGGCTTTCCGTCGGGATCGAGAACGCGGACGACCTGATTGCCGATTTGGAGCATGCGCTGGAGGTCGTAGGCGCGCGGCAAACGGTTCAGGTGGGGTAGGACAGCTTCTAGCTTCTAGCTTTTTCTCGCAGACGCACCACAAGAAAACAAAGCCGGCCTCTTTCGAGGCCGGCTTCTTGTTGAGGCCCCTCTACGGGGTTAGAAAATGAACTTCGCTCCCAACTGCAGCACGCGAGCCAGGTGGGCGCTGTTGATTTCCAGGAAACCATCCGCTCCCAGGCCTCCCGAAGCGGCCCCGTTGAATTCCGTGTGGTTGAAAATGTTGAAGGCTTCCGCACGGAACTCGAAGGCCATGCTTTCTTTGATGGCAAAGCGCTTGAACAGCGCCATGTCAAAGTTGGTCCGGTTGGGATTACGCAGGTAGTTTCTGCCGATGTCTCCGAAGGTGAGTCCGGTCGGCGTGGCAAACGCAGCTGGGTTATAGAAATATCCAGCGTATGCGTTGGATGTGACCGCGCTCGGAGGAGGAACATTGGCCCGGGGGTTCCCAACGATATCCGGGTAAGAGCCCGTGCCAACGCTGTTGCCAACGCCCGCGTTGTCACCGTAGGTGGTGCCATTTGTCACGTTCAAGGGTGTTCCGGTCGAGAAGGCAAAGATACCCGACCACTCCCATCCGCCAAGCAGGGTACGGGTCAGACCAGGCTTCTTGAAGAACGGCAGATCGTAGACATAACCGACATTCAGCATGTGGCGCTGGTCAAAATTGGAGCTGGCGCGATTCGCCGACGGGTCGTAGGAGTTAACAAACGAACCATCATAACGATCCGAAGAGTCATCAATCGAGTGGCTGTATGTATATGCCACTGTGAGGCTGAGAGCTCCAACATTCTTACGGCCTGAAACTTGCAGCGCACTGTAACTGGAGGAGGCGTGACTCTCCAAGCGGGTAATGGTGCCAATCCCGTAGTACGGGCGATAGGGATTGGGGTCGTTGGCACAAGCCGTTTGCAAGTTGATCGCCGCCTGGCCAGCAATCGTATGCCCGTTGACCACTCCTGTCACGCCGGGATCTCCAATGTTGGTGAGACTGTCGCAGTCGGTGGAACTAATCGCCTGCCCTGCTTGATATGGATTGTCCGACGCGGATAACGGGTACAACTGGTTTAAGTCGCGTTGACGCCCGAGCTTTGTCCCTTTGCTGCCGACATACGATACCGTGACCACGGTGTGATCCCGCAGTTCATGCTGCACATCCAAATGCCATTGCTGCATGTAAGGCCACACAACCTGGTTTGGAATGGAATAGAAGCTGGCCGGGAAAGAAGGCGCGAATCCCGACACGCTAGTATTTCCAATATTCAAATATCCGGGAACATTGTTCTGCGATTGAGTCTGCAGCAACGGAGAGGTCTGACCTTCCATACCCTCCGTGTTGGCTTCGTTTCCGTTGGCATGCTCAAAGAATATTCCGTAGCCACCGCGAAGGGCAGTCTTCCCATTGCCGAAGACGTCATAGGCGAAACCAACGCGAGGTGCAGGATTGAACAGGTGTCCCTTGGAGCAACCAACAGGAACACCGTTAACGCCGCATTGGACCAGTCCATCGAGCGGATTCCCGATGACCGCGCCGCTTGCATCGGTGACCAAGGCACCCGCGGTGCCCCCACTTATGATGGCGCCGGCCGGAGCATTTTTGGGAGCGTCACCATTCGCATCGTAGATCAACGTAGACTGCGCGGGGTCAAATACCGACGAATCCCAGTTATAGGCGTGCTTGTACCGGTCGCGATACGTTCCTTCCAAGCTAATTCTCAAGCCCAGGTTCAACGTAAGGCGATCGGTTACACGCCAGTCATCCTGGAAGTAAGGCTCGAGAATTTTGTAGCGGTTGTAGAACTTCAACTGGTTGCTGCCCTGCGTGTAGTTGGAAATATTCCCCATCAGCAAATCGGCGAACGCGTTCCCCGTACTCAGGGTCGAGCCAGTATCAAAGGTCAGCGATCCGTTCACCTGGACGCTGCTCAACTCGTTCTTCTGGCCCGCCACAAAGTAGGCGCCGAACTGCAAATTGTGCCGCCCAATCGTCTTGGTCAGGTTGTCACGATAGGTGTACGTCGGATTGGAATTGTAGGCTCCCTCCGGCCAAATGCCGTCGGGATCCATGTAGATTCCGTCGTACTTTCCGCCGCTCAGCGTGATGGCCGGGAGCTTGCCGCCAAAGCCGTTGTTGAAGATGGAACCCATATTGTTCGACAGGTCCGCCGGACGCTGCCACGCTCCGACGGACTGGAACGAGATGTGGTCAGTGGTATAGCTGGCTACAAATTCATTGAGCAGGGTGGGAGAAATTGAACTGGTCAAACGAGCGACCATGCTGACGCCCGGTCCGTCGAACGCTGTTTGCACTGTTGGGAAGGACGATCCCGTCCAAATGGTGCTCGACTCCACCGTATTCCACGAATCGTGAATGTAGCGGAAGGTCAGGCGGTTCTTGTCGTTGATGTTGTGATCGACGCGGATCAGTTCTTCGCGCCAACTCGTGGGCAATGTGATGTTGGTATTGTAGGCTGACGCACCCGGCGTATCTAGCGTACCGACTGGGATCAACGGCAACAAAGAAGCACTTGCGGGCTGGATCAGCGTTCCAGGTATCTGGTTTCCGGCAAAACCGACAAAAGTGGGGACTTGGTAGGCTCCCCCAGGGTTCGGCCCTGGGCCAGCTGCTGGACAATCTGGGTTGATCGCGAAGTTCGCGGGAAGAGAAGGATCGGAGGTGCGGGCAAATGGAACTCCAGACGCCGGGCACAAATCGCTAAAGTTGCCCGTGCGTTCCGCGCTATACGGCACCACCGTATTGAACGTCGCCGGCACGCGCTCACGGCGCCACTCCTGCGACCAGAAGAAAAATGTCTTCTGCTTGTCCTTGTTGTAAACCTTAGGGATATAAACCGGTCCACCAATGGTGTATCCGAAATCATTCTTCTTGTACGGCGGAACGACGCCAGTGCCGCCAAAGCCGGTATTGTTGAAATAGTTCTGGGCGTTGAAAGCATCGTTACGCACAAATTCGTAGGCGTCGCCGTGGAACGCTTTCGTTCCAGACTTCGTCTCGACTTCGACCGTGCCCGAACCGTTACGTCCATACTGCGCGCCATAGTTCGAAGTGAGCACTTTGAACTCGGCAATCGCGTCGATGCTGGGATACACGTTCAACGTGCCGTTGCTGCCGTTGTCCATGTTGTCGCCGCCATCCAACTCCCAGGCGTTGTACTCGGTACGACCGCCGTTCATGCTGAAGGCCACGCTGCCGTTGATGCCGACCGATGGCTCATCCGACCCCGTCTGATTGCTCACGCCCGGCACCAGCGTAACCAGCGACGTAAAATTTCGCCCATTCAAATTGAGCTGGGTAATTTCTTTCCCACTCACAGTGCCAGCGAGTTCCGAGGACTGCGTTTCTACCTGCGCCACCGACTCGCCTTGCACCACGACCTCTGTGCTGATGGAACCGACTTCAAGCGTCACGTCGATGCGGGCCTTCTCGCCGACATCGAGTTTCACTTCCTTGGCCTGATACTTCTTGAAGCCTGTAGCCGTGACAATGATGTTGTAAGAACCAGGGGATAGGGCGGACTCGTTGTATTCGCCGGTAGAGTTCGTTGTCGTCTGGCGATTGATTCCGCGCTCAGGACTGGCGATCACGACCGTGGCGCCCGACAGCGCCGCTCCCGAAGGATCCTTCACCGTACCAGTAATCGATCCGTTCTGAGCCCAGGCGGCTCCGCAGAACGTTACGACCAACAACACGACCTGCAACAGCGTTCGATTCGATTTCATGGTCACGCTTCTCCCCGTTGGCGCAGGGATTGCCCTGCGCAAGTTCGGCTAGCAATGTTGCCGGGCTTTCAGGCCCGGGGCATCATTTTTATTCGGACACTTGGACCCGAGTTGGTTTGAGACCCAGACGGGTTATTAAAACGTATGAATAGTGCTTTTATGAGGCAACCACTGTCAAGAAAAAAACGCCTTTGTGTGACCCTCGTCACACACTTTCAGAAGAAAACCGTTTTGGCTGCGACCCTAATGGGATGTGCCTTGGGGATGCAAACCCGGCGATATCTTAGAGCAAGCTGCGCGTCGACTCGCGTGTCACGAGTTCGGGAGCGACTTTCCGGTGGGTCGCGCAGGTATCGCGCTTTTCCAATACCCCGTTGATACCGTCCACCACAATGCCAACGGCGGAGGCCCCCATCGCTTCCATGGGCTGGCGCACGGTAGTGAGCGAAGGCGTGTAGAGCGCTGAAGTAGCAACGTCATCGAAGCCGATCACCGAGCACTGCTCCGGCACGCGCACTCCCGCCTTGGTCAAGGCCCGGATCGCGCCAAACGCGCTCATGTCGTCGAATGCCAGCAGCGCGGTGAAGGGACGCTTCTGGCGAATGAGATCCTCGGTCAGCTTGTGACCCGATTCAAAACTCGACATAGGATCGCGCGATTCCGGCAACTCTACGATCAGCCGCGAGTCGATCTCCAGCCCGCACTCCTTGGCGCATTTGCTGATACCGCGCCATCGCGGAGAACTGTCGGTGAGCGCCTTCGGTCCGCGAATGAATGCGATCTTACGATGGCCGAGCGAATGCAAATGTTCCATTGCCATGTAGCCGCCGACTTCGTTGTCGACGATCACCGAACTGATCGAGTCCGTCTTCAGTTCGCAGCCGATCATCGCCGTGGGCACGCTGCTCTTTTCCAGATCGCCGAGCAGATTGATATCCAGAAACAGCCAGTTGGCGAGAACGATCAGCGCTTCGATTCGCCGGTCGAGCAGCATCTCCAGATAGCGCTCGAAGCGGCTGCGCTCGTTGTGCACATCTGTGAGAATCGGCAGATACGACGACTGGTAGAGCGTGTTCTCGATGCCGCGCAACACCAGCGTGCAATACGGGTCGGTCATATCGAACACCATGACTCCGACCGTATGGCTGCGCTTGCTGCGCAGCGAGCGGGCGAACTGGTTGGGACGGTATCCGAGTTTCTGGGCGGCGCGCTCAATCCGCTTCTTCGTTACAGCCGGGATGTAGCGCGCCAGCGGCGCGTTGTTCAGTACGATCGACACCGTGGTCGAGGAAAATCCGCTCTCCTTCGCCACGTCACGAATAGTCACCATCGCAACCTTTGCGCCGGAACGCAGGGGCGCCGCAAAGAGGTCCCAGTTACGCTTTCCACGTTCTCCTTGCCGCTTGTATTGAAAGCGTACACTGGCGGACACTACAGCAGAGTGCGATAACAGTGTCAAGCGTGCGAATCCCATCGATAAGTTTTGTTTTGTTTCAGCTCGTGGCGACGATGGCCGCCAGCCCGCCGCCGCAGACAACGTCCGCTCCCGCCGCAGATCACAGCTCTTCCTCTTCGGCGCAGTCATCTCCAGATGCCGGATCCACTGATCCCGCAACGCTTTTTCAGCGCGGGCAAGACGCTCTCACGCACGGCCAATTGGACGAAGCCGAGCACGCTTTCCGCTCCGTCCTTCAGTTGGATCCCAAGTCCGGAGGTGCGTATGCCAATCTCGGCGTCGTCTACATGCGCCGGAAGCAATGGAGCAAGGCCCTCGAGTCTCTTCATCAGGCCGAGCGCCTCATGCCCCAGGTGCCGGGAATTCGTTTGAACATCGGGCTGGCGTACTACCGCCAGAATGAATTCCCCAAAGCGATCCCGCCGTTTGAATCCGTGCTACGTGATCAACCGGACGCCGCCCAGGCCCGTTACCTGCTGGGTCTCTGTTATTTCTTTTCCGAACGCTGGTCCGACGCCACGTCCACTCTCGAGCCGCTCTGGGCACAAGAATCAGGGAAGTTTCCTTACCTGTACGTGCTTTCCAACGCCGCCCACCGCGCTGGCCAAAAAGACCTCGATGACCGCGCCTCCGCGCAGCTGATAAAACTCAGCGACGGCTCTCCCGAATACCATCTTTTTGTCGGCAAATCTCATCTGAATCTCGACCGGTACGACGCCGCTCTCGCGGAATTTCAGGCGGCCGCGGCGGCCGATCCCAAGCTTCCGTTTGTCCACTTCAACATGGGCCTCACCTACATGAAGAAGCAGGATTATCCCAAGGCCCGTGACGAGTTCCTGCAAGACGCCGCGATTGAGCCCGATCTCGCTCTGAACTACGACGAACTGGGAAACGTCTATTGGCTGATGCAGGAAGATCGCAACGCCGAAAAGAGTTACCGCGAGGCGCTCCGGCGCAACCCTCGTCTGGTGAATTCGCATCTCGGGCTGGCCAGAATTTATCAGCGCCAGGACAAGTATTCCGCGGCGCTGGTGGAGATCGATGCGGCCGGCAAGCTCGACCCCGCCCGCACCGACGTCCACTATATGCGCGGGCAGATCCTGCTTCACTTGGGACGCAAGCAGGAAGCGAAAAAAGAACTGGCCGCCGCGGCCCTTGCCGATACCGAACGCAAGACCGGACCAGAAAAACACGTCGGAACCGTGCCCTCCCCCGAGCTATTACAGGAGCCCGAGTGATACACTCGGCGAATATAAAGACGGTGCTGCCAACGTTGCATTCTTCCGCGACCCCAACCGCAAGTTGCCGACCCGGCAGGAGGTACAGATCATGAAACGCATCCTGAAAATCGTCGCCATCATCCTCGGTATTCTGATTGTGATCGCCATCGCGCTGCCTTTCCTGATCGATGCGAACACCTTCCGCCCCAAGCTGGAATCGGAACTCACCGGCGCCCTCGGCCGAACCGTCAAGGTGGGAAATCTGTCCCTCTCGCTGCTCTCGGGCAGCGTTTCGGCCGACAACATTTCCATTGCCGACGATCCGGCCTTCAGCCAATCGCCCTTCGTGCAGGCCAAGTCGCTCAAGGTCGGCGTGGAAATGATGCCGCTGATTTTCTCCAAGACCCTGAACGTCACCGAACTGACCTTGCAGCAGCCGGAGATCAGCCTGGTTAAGTCCGAGAACGGCGAGAAGTGGAATTTCTCCAGCCTGGGCGGAAAAAATACGTCGGCACCGAAAACCGCATCCCCCTCGAGTGGCAATCCCAACCTGTCGGTGGCCAAGCTCAATGTAGAAGACGGACGCCTCACGGTCTCGCAAGCTGGATCGACCGAGAAGCCGCATGTGTATGACAAAGTTAATATTAAAGTAACTAACTTCTCGTTCACCTCCTCGTTTCCCGTCGAGATGACGGCCGAACTGCCGGCCAATGGCAGCCTGAAAATCGACGGCAAAACGGGACCCATCAATGCCGACAATGCCGCCCAGACTCCACTCGAGGCTAAAGTAACCATTCGCAAGTTGAATCTGGCGCAGTCGGGCTTCCTCGACCCCGCCGCTGGCATCTCCGGCATCGCGGACTACGATGGAGCTGTGAGTTCCAATGGCCGCCAGGCCAAAACCAGTGGCAAGCTGACAGCCACGAATTTACAGGTGGTCCAGAAGGGATCTCCCGCAAGCAAGCCCGTGCAAGTCAACTACACCGTCCAGCATGATCTGGAGAAGCTGACCGGCACTATCCCACAGTGCGACATTTCCATGGGCAAAGCCGTGGCGCACTTGACCGGCACTTATGATGCCCACGGCAAAGTGACTTCGATCAATATGAAAATCATCGGCCAGGGCATGCCAGTCGACGATCTGGAAGCGATGCTGCCCGCCTTGGGCGTCATATTACCCCCGAAGTCATCCCTTAAGGGCGGTACGCTAAGCACAACCATGGCAGTCGCCGGTCCGGTTGACAAGTTAGTTACGGTGGGAAACATCAAGCTGCAAAATTCCCAGCTCGCCAACTTTGATCTCGGCTCGAAGCTCTCCGCTATCTCCGCCCTCTCAGGAAAGAACACCGGCAACGACACCAGCATCCAGAACCTCAGTTCCGACGTTCGCGTCGCCCCTGAGGGCACGAAGGCCGACAACATCAACCTTACCGTGCCTGCGATCGGCGTTGTCACCGGGGGCGGCACGGTCAATCCAGCGAATCAACTCGCCTTCAAGATGACCGCCGCTGTCGCCGGCACGCAGATCCCCTTCGGAGTCACCGGAACCACCTCCGACCCGAAGTTCACTCCCGACGTGAAAGGCATCGCCGAGGGACTGCTGAAGAGCTACACCCAAGGCAACACAACCAACCAGCAAAATCCCGTCGACAACGTGATGGGCCTGTTCAACAAGAAAAAGAAACCAAAATAGCGCAATCCCGACCGGTCCCGTAGAGACGTAGCTCAGCTACGGCTCCCTTTCACCACAAGCACAGCCGCACGAAGCCGAACGACCTCCCGCAGCGGCTTTGCCGAGCACCGCCCGTACCAAAGCGCTCTTCCCTGCATTTACTAATACGAACATTTGTTTTATCATCAAGAAATCATGACAGGCATCCCTGACACGATTTCCGAAGGCCTGGGGCGTTATTCCATCGGCGAAAAACTCCGTTCCCTGCGCCTCCGCAAGAGCATGGGACTGGTTGAACTGGGCAAGCACACCAGCCTCTCCGCCGCCCTGCTCTCCAAGCTCGAAAGGGGAAAGTTGTTTCCTACTCTGCCCACACTCTTGCGCATTGCCATGGTCTTCGGCGTGGGCCTCGACTACTTTTTCACCGACGAACGCAAGCGCCGGATCGTGGGAGTCGTCCGAAAGGACGAGCGCGTGCGCTTCCCGGAGCGCCCCGGCGCGCAAGACGTCCAGTATTTCTTCGAATGCCTCGACTACCGGGCCACCGAGCGCAAGCTCAGCGCCTTTCTCGCCGATTTTCAGGAGCTACCGGCGGAGAAGCTCAAGCCCCACCAGCACGCCGGAATCGAATTTCTCTACGTATTAAAGGGGTCGCTCGCCATCAAGATCGGCAGCGATGAATATGTTCTGGAGGCCGAAGACGCCATCTATTTCGACTCCGCCGTCCCGCACAGCTACCGCCGTCGCGGCGCGAAGCCCTGCACCGGCGTGATCGTCACCGTTCCCCAAGGATGATCCTTCCCATCCCGACAGCCGCCTCCCAACCGAGAACGCCGCGCCCGCCCCCCTCAACGGAATGTCCCGGCCGCGCGCCAAATGGTACCTGAATTGCTATCTGCCATTGATTGACAATGAAGGTTGGCCGCTCCATACTCGCGGCTACGTTGCACCCACTTGCATTTTGCTGACTTACGGACAGAAGGCGCGTGCTTATAAAATTGCTTCGCCCGCAGGCCGAGTCTATTCTCACCCATCGGTGTTTCCAGCTTTCATCTCAGGAGGATCTTCGTGTCTAAACTCACCCCCAAAAAGTTCATGCCGGTTGGATGGATCGTCGCGGTAGCCGCACTCGCCGCCCTCGGAATCGTAATCGCCACTTCCACAGGATCAGGTTCCCCGGTTTCGAACAGCCAGCGCAGGGCATCCGCCACAACCGTTGCTCCGAGACCGGCATCGACCGCCCGGACGGCGGCGCCCCTGTCGCAAGACCGCGTGAAAGCAAAGTATGCAGCGCTACCCTTGGCATTCGAAAAGAACGAAGGCCAGGCCGATCCTCAGATTCAATATGTGGTGCGCGGCAAGGGCTACAAGCTGGGACTGAAGCCCAACCAAGCCATCATGACCCTGCCGGGAAAGAAGCGGGAATCCGAAGTGCGCGACATGATGATGAACAAGCGGCGCGGTGCCGCCGGCGTGCGAGCGATGCTGAAAAAGCGTGGCCTGACTACTCATCACGCAGCGCCTTCGACGGCTACAGTTGAGATGAACCTGCTCGGCGCCGATCCTCAAGCCCGACTCGTCGCTGAAGATTCGCAACAGGGCAAAGTAAATTATTTCCTGGGCAAAGATCCCTCCAAGTGGATCTCGAACGTTCCTCTTTATGGGCGCGTGAATTACAAGAATGTTTATCCGGGAGTCGATCTGGCATTCCACGGCGCGGGCCAGCAGTTGGAGTTTGATTACCTCGTGAGTCCCGGCGCCGACGCCTCCCGCATCGCTCTAAGCTTTCAAGGTGCGGACAGCCTGCACACCGACAACGCGGGGAATCTAATCCTCGCCACCAGCGCGGGCCCCCTGCAACTGAACAAGCCCGTAGCGTATCAAGCGAAAAATGGCGCGCGGGAATTGGTGAATGCGAAGTTCGCAGTAACGGCCAAGAACCAGATCACCTTCGAACTTGGCCCTTACGATCACAACCGCGAATTGGTGATCGACCCCACATTGTTTTACTCCACCTATTTCGGTGGCGACGGCGCAGACTATGCCAGCGGCATCGCGGTCGATGGCGGTGGAAACGCCTACGTAGCTGGTGCAACCGACTCCACATCCTTGCCGGGCAACTCGACCTTCGTAGGTGGGTTTGATTCATTCGTTACCAAGCTCGATCTCAATGGTGCACTGGTGTTCACCACGATCTTTGGCGGAACCAACGACGAATTCCCCGGCGGGATCGCGGTCGATACTCAAGGAATTTATATATCTGGAACGACGGATTCCAGCGACTTTCCGGTGACCGGCGGTGCTGCACAAACAGTTTTCCTCGGTGGAGTGGTGGGCGGCAACAATGATGCCTTCGCTGTAAAGCTTCCCCTCGACGGATTACCATTACGTGGGGAACATTCATCGCGGGCTCTGGAAGCGATTCTGGCTTGGGAATCGCCGTGGACAGCGGCCACAATGTATATGTTGTCGGCGAGACATTCTCGACCAATATCGCCGGGGCCGCCATCACTTCACTCCCCAACGCTGGGTCACTCAATCTTGGAATAAACACAACGGATGACGATGGTTACATCGTCAAACTGAATTCCACCGGCAGCGGTTACGCTCTGGCCAGCTACCTTGGTGGCAGCAGCGGAGACTTGGCCACCGGCGTCGCACTCGACGCAAGCGGAAATATCTACGTTTCCGGTGAAACCATTTCTACCGATCTACCCGTTGTCGGCGGAGTGCAAACTACATGCGGCACAGACCTCAACTGCAATCCGGACGCGAGCGGTCCATTGGATGATGCTTTCGTAGTAGGGATCAACGCAAATCTTTCGTCCTATAAGTACTTCACTTACTACGGCGGCAGCAATGTTGACGACGCGTTTGGTATTACGGCTGACGCGAGTGGCAATGCCTTTGTTACGGGGACGACCGCGTCGACAGACCTCCTAAAACCCGGAACCAGCTTCCAGAGTTCTCTCCTCGGCACCCAGAACGCGTTCCTGCTGGAGCTAAACAGTACCGGCACCACAGCCACCTATAACACTTACCTCGGCGGCGACGGTACTGACTTTGGCCTCGGCGTTACGCTCGACTCTTTGGGCAATGTCTACCTCACGGGTCAGACAACTTCTTCCAGTGTTTCCTTCCCACTCGTGAACCCAACCCAGGCAGTCGGTGATGGATCCAGTGATGCCTTCGTAAGTGTGCTCAGCATCGGCCAAGGCCAATTGTTGTTCTCGACATTCCTTGGTGGAGGCGGCGACGAGGATCAGTTTCAGGGCAGCATTGGAGTAGACACGAACCAGAACATTTACGTGTCGGGCGATACCGATTCTGGCAACAACGCGACCGACGTGTTCCCCACAACTTCAGCGAGCAACCGATGCGGCTTACGGTGGTGGAACCTGCGTGGACAACGTTGGAAACAGCGTCCCGTGCACCGACGCGTTTATCGCTTCTTATAATGCCGTGACGGGGCCAGACTTCGCGCTTTCCGCGACGCCGCTAAGTCCTTCGTCCGTGAATGCCGGTAGCTCCGCGACCTCCACAATCACGGTCTCGAATCTCAATAGCTATGCGGGCACGGTCAATCTCACGTGCACCGTAACCGGAAACGGCGCTCCTTTGCCGGGATGCTCGTTCTCGTCGACAACTCTGACCGTCAACACAACCGGTGCCGCCTCCGCCATGAACCGCAACGCAAGTGGCATCTACTACGCCATGTGGCTTCCTGTTGTTGGACTGTCTCTGCTCGGAATGCGCTTCGCCGCTCCGGGCACTCGCAAGAAGAAACTCTTGGGCTTCCTGCTGCTCGGCTTGATTATGGCTGCTCTGTTCTTCCTGCCTGCGTGCGGAGGCAGCAGTAGCAGCGGTGGCGGCGGAGGATGTACCGGATGCACTCCTGCCGGTAACTATACGGTCACAGTTACCGGCACCGATTCGGTGAACACGAGCTTGACCCACGCGGTCGATCTCACACTCACCGTCAACTAAAACTCACGCATTACCGCAACACCTTCATCAGGCCCATGTGGGGACAGCTGCCATCGGCTGTCCTCGGGCCGAAGGCCCGATGTAGATCTAGATAAACGCCGCCAAAAAAACAATCCGCTCGACCAAAACAGCCGGTAGCCTGCCCGGAGCGAAACCGAAGGGGCGGCCGTCCCCACCTAACCCCAGCCCCCATACCCCTCCGCACCAGATGGTAGTATGGATGATTCCGCAGCCAGCACTCCGGGGAATCCTGTCGCGCACTCCTTCGGGAAATGTCTGCGGTAAAATGAGAGGCGGATTTTCCCCGTCCCGCACGCGTGCGTTCACTTTTCGAACGAGCCGCGCGTACTTCCAGCGGGAGCGGGCAGCCTTTGCGTTGTCCCAGGAATCGAAGCTACTTGAACCCAAACCTGCTCATGTTGAAATCCGAGTCGTCGCCAGCTGAGTTGTCGAAATCTCGTTTCATCTTCCGCACACGCCTTGCCGGCCTCGCGGCTTTGTGTCTCGTCGCCGCTCTTCTGGCTTGGCCTTCCCAGGTTGCGGCGCAGAACTTCGCCCTTACGGCCTCCCCGCTTTCGCCCGATGCGGTTGCCCCCGGCGGCACGTCGTCCATCAGCATTTCGGTCACCACCGATCCTGGATTCACTGGCACCGTCGACCTCACCTGCCAGGTCACCGCGTCGACCCTGTCGCCCACGGATCCTCCGGTTTGCACCATAAGTCCTGCAACCGTAACTCCTCCGGCCAGCGCCTCCGCCACCATTACCACCAAAGGCGATACGACGACCATCGCCTATCAGATCTCCATCACCGGCGTCGCCGCTTCCACGGGACAGGTTGTGACCACCCAACCGGAGAACCTGACCGTCCTGTCGGTCACGCCGCAGTTCACCATCACCGTTCAGAAAGCAGTATCGCCCAGCAGCGTGAGCGCGGGCAGCGGAGGCCAAGGCCTGGTTCAGGTCAATCCGATCAACGGATACAGTAGCCCCGGATTTCCCACCGGCGGCGTGACCCTGTCCTGCGCGACCATCACTCCGCTGGTCACCATTCCTCCCGTGTGTTCGTTCTCCTATCCCTCCGGATCGACGAGTCTGCCCGTCAACGGCGTTCCCGTCACCTCCACCGTCACGATCAGCACTTTCGGCCCAGTCACAACGGGAGCCCTCGCGCATCCCCGCGAATTCCCTGCTCTGTGGCTGACCATGCCCATGTTCGCGTTTGCTGGCATCGGTGCCGCGGTCGGTGGCAAGAAATCCCGCAAGGCCTGGGGATTAGTAGCCCTGTTTGTGATGAGCGGCGCGCTTTTCCTGACGCCCGCTTGCGGCAGCAACAGCAGCACCACCACGACCCCCAACGGGATCACGCCCAATAATGCGTACACCTTCACCATCACCGGCGTCGACGCCAACGGCGTCATCTCCAGCAACACCGGCACCACCACCAGCGTGAATCCCACGGTCAGCCTGACGGTCAACACGCCGAAGAACTAGGTCATGCGCGGCCTTTGGCATGGTGTACGGCGGAAGGCAGCAGGGCTGGCGCTGTCGCTCTCTCTGATCACGCTCTGCACCGGACGCGCCGGCCCCGCTACCCCGCGCAACGACAAGGCCAAAATTCCCGGCGTGACCTGGGACGAAACACGCCCGGGGTGTACCTTCTCCCGCACAGACGACGGTAAGTATCACTACGGCCTGTGGTACGAAGATGTCGGCGTCACGCTGGCGGTCGACTCGCAGGAAGTGGAGAAAGTGCACCGTCGCCACGAGCCCTTCTTCGCCGTGCTGCTCAACGTGCGCTACCGCGGCCAGGGATCACTCGATTTCGCGCACCGACAATATTTCTCTTGAGTTCGTTAAGCATTTCCAGGTTGTGCAGACGTCTCTCGATCCAGACGCCTTCTCCCAAAAGGTCCAAAACGATTCCGACGAATTGGATCACGAGACCGCGCACGAGGTAGAAAAACATCCCGAAAAAAAAGAGACCAAGGAAGCCTTTTTGCGCGCCTTCCTGAAAGACTCTGCCGAACTGCAGGAGTTTGTCGGCAAGAACAGTTTGCGGCCCACAAGACTGGGACCGGGCAATCCGGAAACCGGCGGCTGGGTGCTGTTCAGCACCGACAGCAAATGGATTGGCGGATGGAAGAAGCAGGAAGAATTCATCCTGCGCGTGCCCCTCGAGGGAAAGATGTTCGAGTTCCCCTTCAAACTCCCGCCCAAGCCCGGAGAAGTAATGCTGCGAAAACGGCAGTGAAAAAGACGGCCTCCGGCTTCCGGCGTTCGGCTTCCGGTAATCGCGATGGTTTAAAGCCCCGGACGGCGGATAGGACTGTTCTTTGGGTTTCCGGAAGCCGGATAGCGGAAGCCGGAAGCCGCCGTTAACTCGCCGCTTTCCGTGCTTGCCGCTCCATCTCGGCGGTCTGGTGCATGAGCACGTCGCGCAACGACACCACGCCCTTCAGATCTTTGCCGTCCACAATGGGCAAGTGGCGAAATCCAAATTCCCGCATGATGAACAGGCACTCTTCCACGGTCTCGTCCGCGGCCACCGCTCGCGGATTCGCGGTCATCACTTCCGACACCGCCGTCGTGCCCGGCGTGCGGCCCACCGCGACAACGCGATTCATAATGTCGCGCTCCGACAGGATGCCCGCCAGTTCTCCGTTGCGCAGAACCGGCAGCGCGCCGATATTGTGTTCCATCATGAAACGTGCCGCTTCCAGCACCGTGCGGTGAGCTTCAACGGAATAGAGTCTGCGGTCTTTTACCAGATCCCGGAGAGTATTCATGGGTGACTCCTTCGGACA
Organism: uncultured Acidobacteriaceae bacterium; assembly: GCA_963722365.1. GTDB lineage: Bacteria > Acidobacteriota > Terriglobia > Terriglobales > Acidobacteriaceae > Sulfotelmatobacter. The sequence continues at coordinate 358,489 of CAVRLM010000004.1, read as the reverse complement.
ACGAAACCTGCGTGGATTCAGCCGGCCCCACAGCCAGCCAGTAGGTGGGCAATACTCTATCACAGCCCCGCACTCTTAAGGCCCCTCTCGTAGGGACGTTGCTCGCTACGTCTCTTGCCGGCGCAGGCAGCCTGGTACGTGGCGAGAGAGACGTAGCCAGCTACGCCTCTACAACTCAATGCATAACGAGGTGATGCTCCTCGTCATACGTCTCCTGCCCTTGTTCCTTATCCCATTCCGCGGAACCGTCCAAAGCAGCAACCTCCGTCTCAGCCTGGACCACACCTGCCCGCGGCCGTTTTGCCTTCGAATACTGCAGCAGCGGCAGGAACGGAAGCATCAGCAGAAACACTACCCCCATCACAAAGAATGCTTCCACAAACGCCAGCATGGCCGCGTGCTGCTGCACCAGGCCATAGATCGCGCCCAGTGCCTTGCGGGTCGCCGTCACCCCGTCGATGCCATGCGCAATAAAATTCGCCCGCATCCCTTGCAGCAACCTGGCGGTCTGGCCGCTGCCCGCCGTCACGTTCGCGACCAGGTGGTTCTGATGCACTTGCGCGCGCCGCGCCAGGAAAGTCGTCATGAGCGCAATGCCGATGCTGCCACCAATGTTCCGCATCAGATTGAAGATGCTGGTCGCATTCCCCATCTTCTGCGGTGAGATGTGCGACATCGCCAGCGACATCAGCGGGATGAAAAGAAAACTGAGCGCCACTCCCTGCAACACCTGCGCCCAGAAAATATCCCAGAACCCGGCGTTCAAATTGAGCCCCGACAAATCGAACATGGTGATGGAACCCAGAACCATACCGACCGCGAGCAACCGCCGCGGATCCGTCTTCGTCGTCAGGTGTCCCGCCAAAGGTGTAAACAGCAGCGCCCCAATGCCCCGCGGCGACAGCGCCAGGCCAGAGTTGTAGGCGGGATATCCCATGAGCGTCTGCAAGTAAAGCGGCAACAGCACCAGGCTCGCGTAAAGCACAAAGCCCAGCATGCTGATCAGAAACACGCCCGCGCTGAACGATCGATCCCTTAACACGCGCAGATCCACCACCGGATGATCTGTCATCAACTCGCGCACAATCAGCGCGACCAAACCAAACACGCACAGCGCCGCGAATACTTGAATGTATTGCGACGAGAACCAATCCTTGCGCTGTCCCGTATCCAGCACAATCTGCAGCGACCCGATCCCCAGCGCCAGAAATCCGATCCCCCACAAATCTACGCGCGCGCCGTTACCACGCTTCACGTAGTGCGGATCAAACACAAACTTATTCATCAGGAACAACGACAGCGCGCCCACTGGCAGATTCAGATAAAAAATCCAGCGCCAGCTATAGTTGTCGGTGATCCATCCGCCGAGCGTCGGCCCAAGAATCGGCGCCAGCAGAATGCCGATTCCGAACGCCGCCATGGCATGCCCGTGACGCTCCTTGGGAAAAGTTTCCAGCAGAATCGCCTGCGCCAGCGGCTGCAATCCGCCGCCCGTCAGCCCTTGCAGGATTCGAAAAATAATCAACTGCGTCAGCGACGTTGCCAATCCGCAGCAAAGCGACGTCACCGTGAATCCCGCGACGCACGTCAGTAGCAGTCGCTTGCGTCCAATGTGATTTGCCAGCCACCCCGAAATCGGCAGCACGACGGCGTTCGACACCAGGTACGAGGTGACCACCCACGTGCCTTCTTCGTTGGTCGCGGCGAGATTGCCGGCAATGTGCGGGATGGAAACGTTGACAACCGTGGTGTCGAGCACTTCCATGAACGTCGCCAGCATCACAGCGACGGTGACGACCCACGGATTCACATAACGTTGTGGACAGGCATCCACTCTGAACAACCTGCGCGCGGAGAAATCCGCAATCGTAACTGTTCAGTGTGAAAGCTAGAGAAGAGCCCCGCTGTGATACGGGTCACAGAAGATAGTGATGGATTTGGATCGGCCGCGGGTGCCCCATTTCTCGCGTGCTTTGCGAGAAGTGGGGCCTTATACCCTGCCGTTCCTCCGACTTCGCCGTGCTAGAACCGGAACTGCGGACCAAACGTTACCCGCAAGTTATTGTGAGCGCCGTTATTGAAAAAGATGTCGTCGCCAACTTCTGCCCGCACTCCGATCGCACCGGCAAAGGCTTCAATACCGCCGCCGGGATAGAGCGCGAAATACGTCGCGCCATTCGTCAGCCCAACCTGGCTGACGAAACCCGCCGGGGCATTCTGATTGTCGATGCTGAAATTATCAAATCCAACTTTGCCGGTGACGAAAAAGCGAACGGGCCCCGAGCCTGTCTGGAATTTCGGACCGAAAAATCCGTGTAGTGTTCGGGAACTCGTATGCACGAGCGTCGTCGTGACGCCATCCGTGAAGGTGTCGGTGTAATTGCGCCGGAAGTCGTAAGCCATATCGGCCTCCATCTGCACGCTGGGGTGAAGGGCAAAAGCCGCGCGACCTCCAATGCCGACGAAATTCTTGGTAGGGCCGGGATCGCTCATCCGGTACCAATCGGCAAACGCACCAAATTCCACATGATCCGAATGTTCCTGCGCCATCAGCATGGGAACCGCCATGAACAAGGACGCTATAAAGAGACCGAGACAACGTTTCATTTTTTACTCCTGAGAATTGAGTTGTCGCACACTTCTCCATTTGCCAACGTGGAGAGAGCGGAGACTTGAGCGGTACTACTATGGATGCCCCTCTGAGTCGTTGCGGTTGGGCGTTGGGCGCGGGCTACACGGCGAAAAGCGGCGGGCTCAGAGCAATCCTGTAGGCCAAAAGTAATCGTGGAAAACGATTCAAAAAAATAACGCGGAACCGAAGTTCCGCGCGGTTTTCTCTTGTGACAGGCGATCTTGTTATTGCAAGTGATTCAAGTGAACTGGCGCCGCGTCCGCCGTGCTTCCTTCAGAGCGCGGAGTCATCGAGACCACCCTGTACTCGCGCTCTTTGCTGTCCAGATTTTCCAGCCGTAGCAGTATCTTGTCTTTTTGCAACCGAAATTGCGCGAATTCGCCCACTGGCAGAAGCGCCGGATGCTTCTCATTACGCGGACGAATGCGGTAAGTCACGTGCTCAGAATCCATCACATATTGCGGACAAAGCAATTCCTGCATCTTCTTGCTGCCCGAGTCTGTTCCCCGCACTTCGCCGGTCCCGCACGGCACGGATTCCATCTGCACAAGTTTCCCCGACTGATAGGCCTTGGGCTCTCTGGCATAAGCTGCGGACGTCAGACCCAAAACTATGCAGAGCATCAGCCTTGAACGCATGAATGAATTCCCCATGGAAACGATCAAACCCCAAGCATCGAGCAAGGCGAGCGGTCCCTGCCCGACACCACGATTCTTCTATGCCGAGGAAAGTCGGGAAAGGTCACTCCAGTAACCGCCACGAGTTACTGTCAGAACTATAGAAGAATTGGTCATCCTGAGCGCAGCCGCTTTTCAGGCGGAGCGAAGAGCCTGCCCTGAGCGAAGTCGAAGGGATATCGCGTGGAGTATGTAAAGGGCGTCGCCGACCGACGATGTGAACAAACTGAACCCTACCGTTCAGTCACTTCTTCCAGCGTCTGAAAAAATGCCGGATAAGAAATCCCAGCCGCTTCCGCGCCACGAATCAGCGTCTCTCCTTCGGCCCGCAGAGCCGCGACCGCGAATGCCATGGCGATGCGATGATCCCCGCATGAATCCAGCTCAGCTCCATGCAGCGTCTGCCCTCCGGGAATCTTGAGTCCGTCCTCCCGCTCGTCTACTTGCGCTCCCATGAGTCGCAAGTTGGTCGCCACGGCAGCAATCCGGTCCGATTCTTTAATCCGCAGCTCCTTCGCGTCGCGCACTTCGATACCCTTCTCGGTAAAAGGAGCAATCGCCGCCAGAACAGGAATCTCGTCGATGAGCGCAGCCGTGTCCGCGCCGGAAATCGTCGCCTGCGTGAGCCCCGCGCCTTCCACCTGCAACGACCCAACCAGCTCGCCGTGAAGCTCCTCCAGTTGCGTTACCGAAATGTGCAAACCGAGTTGCATGAGAATATCCAGTAGCCGAGCCCGCGTCGGATTCATCAACAAGTTGGGCACCACCAGCTGCGAACCGGGAAACAGCGCAGCCGCGCACAGAAAGAATGCCGCGCTCGACAAATCGCCGGGAATGCGGGCCTCAATTCCTCGCAACGTCTGGCCGCCGCGAATGCGGATTTCATTGCCTTGCCCCGCGCTCTTTCTCTCGAATTTCGCGCCAAATGCGCGCAGCGCGACCTCGCCATGATCGCGGGTGCGCAGCGTCTCTTCGATGCGCGTCTCCCCTTCCGCAAAGAGCCCCGCAAATAGCAAGCACGACTTCACTTGTGCGCTGGCTACGGGCATGGTGTAGTCGATCGCTTTCAGGGCCCCACCTGTAATGCGCAGCGGCGGCTTTCCCTGCTGCGAACTGATCTGCGCGCCCATGGCAGACAGCGGCTTGATCACGCGCTCCATCGGACGCCGCGAAAGCGACTCGTCTCCGATCATCTCGCTGGTGAATTTTTGCCCGGCAACAATCCCGCTCAACATGCGCATGGTGGAACCGGAGTTGCCGCAGTCGAGCGCTTTTGCCGGAGCCGCCAGCGACAACCCGCGTCCCTGCACTTCAATGAATCCGCCCTCTGTGCACTCCCATGGCACTCCCAGCGAGCGCATGCACGCGAGCGTGCTGGCGCAGTCGGCCCCGGTGGAGTAATTCTCCAGCCGCGACGCCCCTTCGGCGATGCCCGCGAGCATGGCGTAGCGATGCGAAATAGATTTATCGCCCGGCAACTGCACATTGCCGCGCACGTTGCGCGCCGGACGCACAATAACTTGGGAACTGTTTTTCATCTTGAGATCAATATAACGGTCCACGTAGGCCGGACGCATTCGTCCGGGTGCCGGGGTTGTCCAACCGCGGGATCGTTTACAAAACAGACCGGCGGACGAATGCGTCTGCCGCCACGTGAGCTAAGCCATGGCCTTGGCTTCTGCCGTCGCTTCTTTGAGAATATTGGCCGGCACTTCTTTCAGCATCACACCGAACTCGAACATCGGCGTCTCGGTGCCGCGCCCCCAGCGCGCGCATTCCCAATGAGCGCGCACAAACTTCACATCGGCATGGGCCGTCAGATCGAGGAGCAGCGGCGAGTCACCGCCATAGAACTTCTGCGGAAACGCGGCGATCGACTTTGCGCCCCAGGTCGTGCCATCGGGCGAGCCGTAAATGCTGACGTCGAGCGACTCCTGCTCGATGATCTTCGTGATCGATAGCGTGACAAGAAAGACGCGGTTGGCAGCCGCGCTCACATCGACGGCAGGGCCGTCACCCTTGGCGCTGACCACGGTTTGCGCTGCGACGAGAGAGGTATCAATCATGGCGAAAGGATTCTAACAAATCTCGCCTCCCTCGAGTCTCAGTTGAGAGGGGGACTGGGTCCGTCCCTATCCGCGTAAGTGATTGAGCCTTCGTGGAAGTTATTGAGTCCACGTGCAAGTGATTGAGAATTTGCAAAACGGGCCTGGCTGCCTCAAGGAAGGCAGATCCCGCTCTGGACCAACCTAATCCCCGCCCCGGTTCAAGATCGCCGCTGTAAGGGCATTTCTGGCCCCGCAAAGGGCATCCTGGGCGACGCCAGGCATCCGTCCTGGCACTTCAGGACCTCGCGTGTTGTTTACGTACAGATACGCATTACTAGATTGTACGTACACTAATCTGTTTCTACTACTCCGAAGGGTGCGGCCCGGTAAAATCGCTGCAACACGGCTTCTGCACCGGCTTGAAGTCCATCAATTCCACCCGCACCAGATCGGGATCGTACAAATTCAACTGCCATTTGCCGTCTTTGCCCAGTTGTGCCTTTTCGTCGCCGTGCGGCCTCCAGCCATGTGATTCCAAGGTCGCCTGCGCCTTACTGATCTCGGGAACGCCCAGAGAGATATGGTTCATCACTCCAGTCAGCTGCAGACTCGCATGCTCCGGCTGATTGAGCATGTACTCGATCCAATCAGTTCCATCGGGAACCTGCAGGGCGAACCACTCGGTCACGTCATCTTTCATCCCGCCGTGCCAGTACGGCCGGAAGCCGAGGATGTCGCGATAGAAATGATCCGCGGCCTCGCGATGATAAACGAGAAAGCCAGCGTGAATCATGTGGCGCGAAACCGCGGACTCTGGCGGCGAGACGGCGTCACTCTTTCCCCGCTCCACAAATTCAATCTTGTGACCGTCCGGATCATCCAGGACAAAGAACAGGCTATGATCGCCGCGTCCCTGAATCTGCGGCACCTTGATTCCCTGCCCGGTCAGATACTTTCGCATCGCCGCGATGTTGTCGGTTGTCAGGGCCACGTGATCCATACGGTCGGTCGACTTCGGGTCCGGCGCAGGACTATAGCCGACCCACTGCTTCCCCACGACGTACCGCAGCGTGCCTCCAGGCTCAACCGGATCTGCCGACGCCAGACCCAACACATCGCCGTAGAGCTCCTTCACTCCGTCGGGCGAAGTCGTATAGAACGCCACGTGGTCGATGCCCGTAATGCGTGGACGTGCAGCCGGAGTCTGCGCGTGAACGCAAAGTTGAAGAACCGTGCAAACCAGCACGACAGCGAGTCTTTTCATGATGTCCACGATTCTAGACCAAGCTTCACCGTGATCCTACAAGCCATCTAGAAATTGGCGGAGAATCGTAGCAGCGTCGCGCGGCTGCTCCCACGGAGAATAGTGTCCTGCCTTCGGAATGACTTGCATCTGGCTGCCGGAAATGTGCCGGCGCATCAACTCGGCCTCGTTGATTCCAGTCATCGGATCTTCGTCGCCCGTAACGAGCAGCGTGGGAACGTTGATCGTCTTCAAAGTCTCGATAGAGTCGGGCCGCGCCGCCATCCCACGCTGCACCTGCGCAACGTCTTCTGCAGACATCTCACGCATCATGCGCAGCGCACCATCCACGAGATCAGGCCGCATCTCGCGCGTCGTCTTCGCCAGCACCTTCGGGATCATCGACTCAAAAAACGGTTCGGTGCCTCGCTCAAGAACGTCGTTCGCCGCCTGGAGTCGTCCGCCGCGAGCGTCCGGGCCATCTGCTGGCGCCTTGGTGTTGCAGAGTCCGAGCGCGGCCACGCGGCCCCGATATTTTCGCCAGAACTCGAACAGCGCATACCCGCCGATCGAGACCCCAACCAGCGGAGCGCGGCCTATGTTCGCGTCATCCATGACACGAGCAATATCAGCCGCATGTTTTTCCATGGTGGCCGGACCTTCGCCGACTTCCGACTCGCCATGCCCGCGCAGGTCGGGCATCACCACGCGATAGCGTGTCGCCAGCACATCGGCTACAGGCAGCCAGAATTCATGATGAACAGGAAAAGGATGCAGCAACACAACCGGCAGACCGTCGCCCACAATCCAGTAAACGATCTCGGCGTCGTCACTATTGATGCGCTGGGCAGGAAGGCGTTCCATCCCGCGATTAGAACACAAGTGAGTCTCGCGACTCTCCGCCCTCGAAGGAGATCCGAAGTCCGAGGTCCTGGTCCGAGGCCGACTACTGACTTGGCGCCGGCTGCGCCACCAGGGGGGCAGGCAGCAACAGCGGCTCTTCCGGCATCACGATCCACGCAATGATGTAAGGAATGAAGCCAACGCAAGTCATGATGGCGGTAATCAGCCACACCACCCGCACCAGGGTGACGTCGACGTCGAAGTACTCCGAAAATCCGAGGCAGACACCCGCGATCTTCCGACCCATCCGCGGACGCACCAGCTTGGTTCGGGCCAGGGTAGCCCCTACTCGAATCCCACAATACGCGCAGACGGCAGCATCATCCTGAATCACTTTTCCGCAATAGTTGCAGTACATGGCTCTGCCCTCACTTTATGATACGTAAATGACAGACGAAAGTTCCAATCGGCCCGTGCTCAATTTTTGGATACAGCAGTGTCACAGGGCCAGAGTAATGACTTCAAGAAGTTGTGCGGCATTGACCACCTCGGGCCAGCCGGGCTCCATCTGCAGGAAGTGCCGCTTGTTGCCGGTCACGAGGTAGTCAGCCTGTGCGGCCACAGCACAGGCGATGAACTTGTCGTCGCCGGGGTCCGGTGAGATATGGGGAACTGACGGGGGATCGAGAAGGGCGCCGCGTTGTTGGAGCAATCCCATCAAGGCATCCACTTCCTCAGCCGAGAATCCGAACCGTGGACGGAGCAGCACATCCTTGTACTCTTCCAGAATCTCGTGTGAAAAATACGGCACAAGCAGTCCTTGGTGAATCCCGATGATTACCAGCGCCTCATTCCCGGCGGAGGAAATCATCGCCGACACGAGAACATTCGTGTCGATCACGGCACGGATCACGTTCTCTTCTCGCGACGGTACGACGAAATCTCGGCATCGATGTCGCCGGCCGACAGCTTGTTCAAGCCTCTCTTCTTGGCCCCGCTCCAGGCTTTTTGAAGCCAGTCGGGCGGCGGCGCGGCAGTGCGAATAAAATCCTGCACACTCATGATCACGACAGCCGGTTCTCCGCGCCGCTCTACCACGAAGCGTTCATTGTTCTGCACGGCACGGTCCATAATCTGGCCCAGTTGTGTGCGGGCAATATGTGCGTCAACGCGGCGATTCATATCAATCTCCATTGATTGATCAATTGATGCATCAATCATATCACGGGCGTCTCACTCAATGGCACGACGAGTATCAAATGCTGAAATTTATGAAGGGAGTGCTAGCGCGTCGTCTTTGACGATGTCCTCGAAGTGGCCCTACTCACGGTAGGCTTCCTTGATGTAGCGGCGAGCCAGGTCCGCGGGGCCCGTGTTCGCGTTGCCGGTCAGGACGATTTGATAGCTCTTCATGGCGAGGTCGCGTTTGTCCATGAGGTCGTACATCTGCCCCGCAGCCAGGTTGGCCTTTTGCAGAATATCCGGGTCCGGGTTCGGCGCCTCATTCACTAACTGATACGCCGCCGCTGCCCCGGCAAGATTCTTCTCGCTTCGCAACAATTCCCCCAGGCCCCACGCCGCGAGTTCGTAGTGCAGGGTACCGTACTTCCCTTCCCGTCCGTTCTGCCAGACTTTGCGATACACCGCCTCGGCTTCGGGCAGGCGTCCCGCGGCACGCTGCAAGTTTGCAACCTCCGTGGGAAACAGATAATTCTTGGGATACTTTCCCGACATCTCATTCATGTATCCCAGAGCTTCGTCGTACTGATGCTCGCGGCGCAGAAACAGGGTCAGAACCACTTTCGCATCGACAGCATTTTCCCCGTTGCTCTTGGCCACTTCGCGAAGATACGCCAGGCCCTTTTCCGGCGAGCCACTCAGCCCGGCCAGGGCCGCCGCTACCTTGACGCTCCAGGGCAAGTGCCCGACGACATAGTTGTGGGTTCCCACCACCATCTTCGCGTCAAGGTAATCCGGATCCAGTTCCAGCACACGCTCATGGTCGTGCCTGGCTCCGACCGCATTGCGCAGGGCCGAGAACCATGCCCGCTCCACCAGCCCCGTATACACCGCGAACTGTGCCCGCGTCACGCCACGGCAGTAAAGCGCATTGACGTCCTTGGAATTCGCCTTCAGTTCCTGCTCTTCCAGTTCCTCCGCCCGTCGGTCCAGTTCCTTGATCCGGTCTTTGATCTTCGGGTCTGTCGGACGCGGCGTGCGTCCAATGAAGCTGTCATTGGCATAATCCCCGGTATTCATGGCCCCAGTGTCGTAGAGGTCGTGCATCAGCACCACGCTCAACAGATGATTCACCGCAAAGGGGTCGTTCGGACGCTTCTCCAGGATCTTCTCAAACTCCTGCGTCGCCCGGTCGTATTCCATGTTGTAGAAATGGTCGAAGGCGACGTCCGACTGGGGATCATGCGGGAGCCCATGGGCCACCGGCGCTATGGAGTTCGACTGGCTCCAAGCCGGGAAACACAAGGCGAGCAATACGAACAGCCGGATCAATCCATCCTCGGGGCACCGCTTAGGGTTCGAAAGATTGGTTTCGCGTAGCACAGATCGAATGCCAAATAGTCTAAACGAAGTCGGGCCTCGTCTACGATTCGTAAAGCGGACGCTCTGAGGGCAGGTACTAACTACAGCTTCGATGTGCCGTTTACGCTAACAGCATTCCCGCTAGTTGGCCCTATAATTTGCCCGAGCGAAAACCGGAATCGGAACTGGTAACGCCGAGTCCGTGAAACGCTGCGAGGCCAGCAGCTTTCGTAACCGGGCGATCTTTACTCGCTGGCGCGCGTAATTATTGCCTCTTTTTCACCTTGTTATATGTTTGAGAAAAATGTAAGTATTTGTTGCCACGACACTTAGTTTCAGCGTGGCTTTGGTGGTCAGAATGCCATATTAGTAATAAGGTTTTTGCTGTAGGAACACTTATGTCAGAAGTTATTCAAGACACGCAGCAGGAATTTTGGCGGCCACCAACCCCCGCGCTCGCGAGCGATATCGTCGTTCGGGAAGCGATCCCTACGATGGCCGAGACGTGCGCCCGTTGCGGCACCGAGTTTCTGCTGGGTTCGCGCTTCTGCCACAGCTGCGGCGGTCGCCGTCCGGAAGCCACCAGCCAGCCGGCCCGAACCGACGCTGCCGCCATGGCCGGACTCTGGCAACACGGTGTCGCCCGGGCTCAGTCCCTTGTAGCCGAGTTTTCCTGGAGCAAGATTCCGTTCCCGTCCTGGCTACGCTATCTCCACTTCCACGAGATCAAGAGTTGGACAGGCCTGTCCACGGCTTCCCTGATCGCCTTCGTGATCGGCATTGGGTGCATTGCAGGTGCGTTGCTGGTGGGCCTCTTGACGGCAAGAAACTTTGCCGAGTGGGAAGCCATCCAGTTCTACCGTGGGGAATGGTTGCTGGCGGCTACCGCTTCGTTCGTGGCAGGTATCCTGCTCAAAACTCCTCCGAATCGCGATCGCGACTAACGCTCTTCCCTGCGGGATCGCAAAGCCTTGCAACATGCCAAACTCTTGACGCACGTTCGCCCGCGATCTGCGGCCTCTTACGACTCCGTCCCTGAACCTGCCGCCCGTTTCTGCTGGCTCATGCGGTAAAGATGATGAACCGGCCCCGTTCCGCGGCCGATCGGTTGTCCATTCGAGATGGCGGCGGTGACGTAGGTCTTTGCCAGCAACGCGGCCTCCGCCAATCCCCGGTCCAGGGCCAAGTGGCAGGCCATGGCGGTCGCGAACGCGCATCCCGTGCCATGGGTAGAATTCGATCGCTGCCGCTCCGCCTTGAACACCTCCTGCTCGATACCATGCGGGGTCGTAAAGCTCAGCAGGTCGATCGCCTTGTCCAGATGGCCTCCGGTGATCACCAGGGCGGCGGCTCCCATCTCGTGCAGCTTCGCGGAAGCAGCTTTCATCTCGTCGAGATCCTTCACCTGCATCCCGGTAAGCACTGCGGCTTCGTCGACATTCGGCGTCAAGACGCTGGCCAGAGGGATTAGCTTCTCGATCAGTAACTTGGTTCCAGTCGCATCCAACAGCGCTGCTCCCGAAGACGACTTCAAGATCGGATCCAACACGATATTTGGCAGCCGAGCTTTCCCGGCCCGATTCGACGAACCCTTGGCCGTTGCTCCGGAGAGGAAGTCGGCGACCACCTTTACTATCCTCCCGGACCCCAGCATCCCAATGTGGATGGCGGAAATGTCCAGATCCCCAGCCAGTTCCTCCAGGCTCTCGGCAATAAGGGCCGAATCCACCATTTCCACCCGCTTGACCCCGGCCGTTGACTGCACCGTCAACGCCGTGATGCAGGCGACTCCATAGCAAGAGTGGGCGGCAATCGTTTTGATGTCGGCCGTCACCCCGGCTCCGGAGGAGGGATCGAACCCTGCAATGGTGAGGACTACAGGAGGTTTTTCGGGCATGGCCTTCCGTTTCGGGCGACTCCGATAGTAACGCGAATCAGCGCCTCGCATCCTACATCGGCACCGTTCGTAAGTTACTTTCGGAAACCGGCCCAGGAAAAAAATCTTTCGGGGCTCACACCAAGCTGTCTTTGTAAGTACATGATTCCATGTAAGTTACTAAAAGACAGGCTGTAAGCCATTGATTCCAGTGAGGTTGTAATTTCTACTCTACCCCTGGCCTTTAGTTATTTACCTTTTGGTAAATATCTAACTTACCTGAAACAAAGGCTCTTCCCTGCATGTGCTTAGATTTAAAGAACATTACGTAAGACTTCGATAACTAGGACGTCATCGATCTACCCCCGGATGCCCATTGACACGGGTTTGGCACGCCGATAGCATCTACAAACTGCAGCGAAACACTAGCCAAAGGCCAAGGCACTTTTGAGTATGCGAGGAGAACTGAATGCGAAGATTTATAGCTCAAGGATTGGCGATTGCTTTTCTGATCGTCGGCCTGGGAGCGGCTCAGGGACCGAACATCTCGGAGGCGATAGCGGCTCCAGTTAGTTCTGTTCAAGTGACACCCGAAGTCCGCCCGGTCAAGACGAAACCGTATCAAGTTGGGACAGCGTCTTGGTACGGCCAGATTTTTGAGGGTAAGCCAACAGCCAGCGGTGAGCCGTACGATATGTACGATATGACGGCCGCCCACCTAACGCTTCCCATGGGAAGCTACGTGCGGGTCACGAACCTGCGGAATGGAAAAGCCGTAGTGGTCCGGGTCAACGACCGTGGGCCTATCGTTCCCGGCCGTATTATCGACCTGTCGTATGGTGCTGCCCAAGCGCTGCAATTCAAGCATCGCGGCTTGCAGCGCGTGCGTCTGGATCTGGTCAACCCCCGCGACCAAAAGGCCCCTTACCAGACGATCGCTTATAACCATCCCCCGGTAGAAAAACTCCCGTAAAACGTTCTACACTGGCAAGGATGCCCACATCCTTGCCGAGCATTTCGAATGAGGGCACGAGCTATCCCAGCGATAGTTCGCGCCACGGTTTTCAGGGCAACGATGATCCGCGCCAGCGGCTCATCGTTGCGCTGGATGTCTCCACCGCTGCAGCCGCCCAGAGGATTGTGGCGGCCGTCGGAGACTCCGCCCTGACTTACAAAGTCGGGATGCAGCTCTATACCGCTGAAGGTCCGCAAGTAGTGCGGGACCTCGTGGCCTCGGGGCGGAAGGTGTTTCTCGACCTGAAGTATCACGACATTCCCAACACCGTGGGTGCGGCCGTGGCGGAAGCCGCGAAGCTTGGCGTCAGTATGCTCACGGTGCACGCCTCCGGCAGCGGCAAAATGCTGCGCGCGGCCGTGGAAGCAGCCAAGTTTCGCCCCGATCTCATGGTTCTCGCTGTTACTGTGCTGACCAGCATGGACGAGAACGACCTGGACAAGATCGGCATCCGCGGCACAGTCGAAGACAGCGTCGTGCGCTTGGCAACAATTGCTTTGGCCAACGGATGCCAGGGCATCGTCTCATCGGCCCGCGAAGCCTCCACTTTACGCGCAGAGCTTGGTCACAAGTTCGCCGTCGTAACACCAGGCGTCCGCCCGGCCGGCGGCGATGTCGGAGATCAGGTCCGCGTCGTGACTCCCGCCGAAGCTATCGCCTCCGGAGCCAGCCACATCGTTGTCGGCCGCCCCATCACCGAGGCCGCCGATCCCGCAGCCGAAGCGCGCGCAATCCTGAGCCAGATCAGCGGCTAATTTCGACGGATCGACAGTGATTCATAGTCTGCGCATCCTTTGGAGATCTTTTTCTCATTCGGGGTTGACCATATCTATTGACTATGGTCTAATTGATAGGACATGAAGGAAATCGCCATCTCCGAGTTCAAAGCCAAATGCTTGGCCTTGCTGGACCAGGTGCAGAAGACTAAGAAACCAATTCGCGTCACGCGATTTGGAAAACCGGTCGCCGAAGTCGTCCCCCCGTCGCCGGAAGCACCGACCGGGGATTGGATTGGTTCCATGAAAGACTCCATAAAGATCCTGGGGGATGTGATTTCCCCAGCCAACGAAGAGAGCGACTGGGAGGCTCTGCGCGATTGAAGCTGCTCCTCGACACGCATATCTGGCTGTGGAGCCTGCAGGATCCTACGCGACTGGGGAAGAGAGTCTTGCACGAACTGAGAAATCCGCAGAACGAACTCTGGCTCTCGCCGATCAGCACTTGGGAAGTTCTGACTTTGAATGCGAAGGGCAGAATTCAACTGCCGCCTGATCTGACGAAGTGGGTTGCGCAAGCGACAGCTCCGCTGCGCGAAGCACCTTTGACCCATGAGATCGCCTTGGCAGCACGTCTCGTACCGCTAGCTCATAACGACCCCGCGGACCGCTTCCTCGCGGCCACCGCCCAGTTACTCGGTTTGACCCTGGTGACAGCAGACGCAAAGCTCCTGGGTCTTGGTGAGATATCGACCCTCGCCAATCGGTAATACGCCTCCGCCCAGTCGCCGGCCGCAAAAGAAAAACCGGAGCGCGAAGGAATTATCCTCCGTCTCCGGAACTCGAAACCCGAAACCCGAAACTCGAAACTCGAAACTTCCTACAGCTTCTCGAAAAACTCACACGCCGAGCAAGAGATGTAAACCCCGCCCGGGACGCCGCGTTCGCGGTCTTTCACGCGCTTGACAATGCGCGTAGGCTTGCCGCACTTGGGGCAATCCGTGCTCTTGGTGGTATCCATGACCTTCTTCCGGTCGGCTGTTTTTGCGATCTTCGCGCCTACTGCCATATTAGGTGTCTCCTGATCTCTGCAATATTTGCGCAGCGCGATCCGCGCAATTTCCGCGGATGCTGTGGATGGGATGTCTCCGAAACGAACCCGGAACCTGACTGGGATCCACTGTGGAAGACTCTGAAGCTGCGACTCGACTCTCTTCCGTCGCTCTTGATTTTACAGTAAGGTTGTCCCGGCTGTCTTGGGCGCGGTTTCGACTCCACAATTCCTGATTAGTTTGGTGTGCCTTCACACTCCAGGACGTCATCCCGAGCGGAGCCATTTTTCAGGCGGAGGGAGGGATCTCGCGAGAAGCGCTCGGCATGAAAGCCCTTCGCAAGAAACATGTAGTCCCGGACGCATTCGTCCGGGCGATTTTGAAATCGCACCGCAAGCGGACGAACGCGTCCGCAACTACGTGACCCGCGCAAAGAAGATTGAGCCCATGACACGCGTCCTCGCCCCCATCCTGAACACGATCCTCTTCACCATCTTCGTCCCAGGCACAGTCGCCGTCCTGATCCCGCGCTGGCTAATAGGCGGCTTTCCGAGCCCACAGCCGGGCGTTCTCACGTGGGTTGGCGCGCTCATCACCGTCATCGGAGCAGCCATCTACTTCCGCTGCGCCTGGGAATTCGCCGTCCGCGGGCTCGGTACTCCCGCACCCATTGCGCCGACAAAGTTTCTCGTCACCACCGCCCTGCACCGTTACGTACGCAACCCGATGTACATCGGCGTGGCCCTTGTCATCGTGGGAGAGGCCATACTCTTTCGCAAGTCTCACCTCGCAGTGTACGCGGCGGTCATGCTGCTGATCGCTCACACTTTTGTTGTCCTCTACGAGGAACCCACCCTGCACCGGCAATTCGGCGAATCGTATGACGCCTACCGCCGTTCGGTCCCTCGCTGGATTCCGAAGTTCAAGGCGGAGTAGCGCTCGCCAGTGCCGGGCAATCTATTGCGCCGCTCCTTGCGGGTATGCTTACATAAGCGCTCGACATCACCCCCAAATCTGAGACGGCGGTCTCCGGAGGCTGAGTGGGCTGGATCTTTATCTTCTTCTTCCTGTCGGGATTTTGCAGCATCCTTTACGAAGTCATCTGGCTGAGATTATCCATGGCGCAGTTCGGCGTCACCAGCGCCATGGTTTCGATTGTGCTATCGATTTTCATGGCCGGACTTGGGCTCGGTTCCTGGGCCAGCGGTCACTTCATCCGTACCTATGAAGGGCAAAGCAAAACGTTGGCGATGCGCCTCTACGCATTTGCCGAACTAACGATTGGCATCTCCGCGCTGGTCGTCCCGTACGAATTGATGATCGGTAGAAGCCTGCTGGGACACAGCGCGGTTTCGTCTTCGTCGGGCTACTACCTCATTTCGGGCGCATGGGTCGCCCTCACCTTGATTCCCTGGTGTGCCTGCATGGGAGCCACCATCCCCATCGGGATGTGGGCCATCCGGAAAAACTTTAGCCAGGGTACGCGACGATCGTTCAGTTTTCTCTATCTCGCCAATGTATTAGGTGCAGTAGTCGGAGCGACCCTGCCTCCTCTGATCGTGGAGATCTATGGCTTTCGCGGTACCTTGAAGGTCGGCGCGATGCTGAACGCACTGCTGTTCGTTGCGGCCATGATCTTGTCGAGCCGTCTCTCCAAGGTTGCGGCTGAAACTGCCGTCTCCCCCACTTCAAGTGCATCGTCCGATCGCACCACGCTCGTCCAGTCTCACGACAGCAAGAGAATCCTTGTGCTGCTGTTCATGACGGGATTGACCAGCATGGGAGCAGAAGTCGTGTGGATTCGCCTGTTCACGCCTTACCTGGGCACGGTCGTCTACGCGTTCGCCATGATCTTGGGCGTGTACCTGGCTTCCACGTTTGTGGGCTCGCAGATCTATCGTTACTGGAGCCGGTCGGGCGTAAAAGAAAGCGCCGTAGTTTGGGGAATGCTTGGGCTCGCTACACTCCTGCCGTTAGTCGTGGCCAGTCCCCAGTTCGCCCTGCCCGCCTATCAACTACTGAACCTGGTGCGATTGATTTTAGGAATCGCCCTGTTTTCCAGCTTGCTGGGATTTGTGACTCCCATGCTGGTGGACCGCTGGTCGGGCGGCGACCCGGACCACGCAGGACGCGCGTATGCCGTCAACGTCGTGGGGTGCATTCTCGGTCCGATCGTCGCTGGCTTTATGCTTCTGCCGTTGATGAGCGAACGTTGGGTCCTGCTCGTATTTGCGGCTCCCTGGCTCGTGATCGGCGTAAATCCGAAATGGTCTGTGGGATCGCAGCAATCGGACTTGCGGCCCTTCTTGCGCTACGTCTGCTACGCCTTCACCGCAGGCGCGCTGCTGCTGGCCTTCACCGTCAAGGGATATTACGAGGAAGCATTTGCCAGCCATGAAGTGCTTCGCGACAGCACCGCAACCGTGGTCGCCAGCGGAGCAGGCATGCAAAAGCGTCTGGTCGTGAATGGCGTCGGAATTACTTTTCTGACGCCCATGACCAAACTGATGGCGCACTTGCCATTGGCGTTTCTCGACCGCACGCCGTCCAAGGCTCTGGTTGTGTGTTTTGGGATGGGCACAACCTATCGATCACTTATGTCGTGGAACATTTCCACCACCGCGGTGGAACTGGTGCCGAGCGTTCCGCGATTGTTTGGCTACTTTCATTCCGACGCATCGCAACTCCTGCAATCTCCACTCTCTCACGTGGTGATCGATGACGGTCGCCGCTACCTGGAACGCACCGACGAGCAATATGACATCGTCACGCTCGATCCTCCGCCTCCGGTGCAAGCCGCAGGGACGAGCCTGCTGTATTCCACGGAATTTTATGAGGCGATCCGGCGCCGGCTGCTGCCGGGCGGAATCCTGCAGCAGTGGCTACCCACCGGGGATGCAGTCGTGCAAGCTTCGGTCGCTCGCGCTCTACAGCAGTCGTTTCCCTACGTGCGGGTTTTTCACTCGCTCGATAATCGCGGATTCCATTTCCTCGCCAGCGATCGCCCTCTGGCCCAGCGCACCGCGGAGGAATTGGCGGCGAGAATGCCGGAACGTGCAGTTCAGGATTTGATCGAGTGGGGACCGGCAACCACCGCCGCGCAGCAGTTTTCCATCATCCTCAAACGCGAGCTGTCGCTCGACCAGCTAACCTCAGGCGCGCCGCAGGCGCCGCCCCTGCAGGATGACCATCCTGAGAACGAATATTTTTTTCTTCGTCAGTATCTCCACATGAAGCTCTGATCAGGAACTCGGGTCTCGATCATTCCGAGATCTGTCCTCGCAGCACGGTGATCGACGCCTTGGGCAGCTGGTACAACGCATCCGCGCTACCCTGCACCGTCGACTTTGCCGGCGGACCGTCCGGGTCCGCGTGTCCGCCGGCTCCTTCCCGATGCCATTGATACTCGTTGGAGCCGAAGGTGATGCGATCCAGTTGGCCCGAGAAATGACGCTCGCGCTTACCGGCCGCATTCGCAAAGGAAATTTTCACCGCGTGATCGTTCGACTGATCGCGATTCACCAGCATCACCGACCACTGCCCATCAGGCCGCTCCAAAGCATAAGCCGTCACCATCACATTGCCCGCGGCATCGTTCACATCGCTCGACGCCTTGAACTGCTTGTGCGGCGCGTCGATCGGCTGCACCCACTCTTTGCTGATGACCTGCGCCGCCAGGTACTGCGGCGGATATCCCACCACGTTATAGTTCGCATCGATCATCAGAAAGTTTCCAAAGCCGCTGCCGCCTCCTGGATACGGCATGTAGTGGAAATAGTAGGTTCCGCCGGCCCCCTCGCTCATCATCGTGCCGACGTAGTCCGCCAGCCACAGTCCGCTTTTCACGGTCGATGGCGGCGCCCCGCCTCCAATGTTCCCTTCAGTCATGAAGAACGGAATGTTCGGCGGCAGCCCGTTGTCTTTCCAGACTTGCACGACGTGGCTCACGTAACCCGGCTCTGGATACAGATCGGCCCACGAATACGACGGCCGGTCCTGATACGGATAATGCTCGAACGAGAAGAAAGTGAAGTCGTTGAGTCGCCCGTGCGCCTTCAGATAATCCACAAAACGCCCCAGCCACGAAACCTTCCCATTCGCATCGGGCCAGACCTCGACATCCCCGAATGTTCCCTCGAAGGGCGGGCCGCCAAGCTTTGCCTCCGGCACAAGCTTGTGAATCGCGGTCGCGAACTGCAGGTATAGCGCACCGTAGTCTTCCGGCAGCATGTGCTGCCCGTCAGCCTCTTCGCCCATCTCGATCCACGAAATCGGATAATGCCGCTTGTAGAGATAAGAAATCTCGTTCGCAGCATCCTCGGGCGTGGCGTACAGCATCGCAATCGGCACCATCGTCGGCAGCCCGCGCGTGACGCCGCTATTAAAGAAGAAATCGAATCCCACCTGATCGCCGCGCGATTCGTCCAAATCGGTAGACGCGGTCCAAGGATCGACCGACGACGGCCACGTGATCGTCTGATCCCGGCTGGGAAAATGCGTGACGTAGTCATTGAATGTTCCGTCTGCCGAGAGCGCTCCGGCATAGAGTTCATTAATCGCGTATCCCACGCAATTGCGCTTGTCGGCCGAACCGTGCGAGTCGCAGGTGTTCGACGACTCCGTCATCCAGATGCGGATGTAACGCACCGGAATCATCCACGAAACCAGCTTCAACGTAACCGTTCCGCCCTTGCCCTCGGTAATGTTTCCCAGCGGATACGTCTGCCATGTGCCCTTGGTCGTACCCTCGTAGAAAGGCTCAAGCTCACCCGTCCAGAACTGGACCGCATAACGCTTCGCATACGGTTCGGCCCACGCAATGCGAATCGCATTCAGGTCGATCTTTGTGCCCAGATCGATCATCACCCACTGCGGATGCAGCGAATCATCTTCTCCCGTGAAAGCCTTCGTCAGATAAGGATTGCTCTTCCAGTACGACTTCGGATCGCCGTCCGTAAGCCGCGACCATCCATTGCCATCGCCACGACTAAAGCCGCGATGCGGCAACGGATACGCCCACGAGTTATGAATTTCCGCGCCCGGCTCGGCGTTCCCAACGAAGTACCCTTCCTGCTTCTCGGCGTTACTCCACTTCCCCGCCGGATTCCAATGCCACGCCTCGACCATTAGCTCGGTATTCTGGCGATAACTCACCGTCTGCCAGCCCGCACCAAGAATCTCTTTCAGCAGCGGATCCTTCAGCAAGTGATCAGGAGTCCCCGTGCGCAGCCGGTCAATCGACGCCCCCAACGCTCGAACCGGACTGAAAGTGTTCGCCACATGCGCAGGATCGGCATCCACCACGACCTTCTGCGCGCTCGCTGAAGATCCCGACAAGAGAAAGCTCACCACTATTAAGGCGGTAGGAATGTAATGCCCAACGCGCAACGTCATGATGCCTCCATAGTTCGCAGCAGCAGCCCCGCAGGTTTGCCATTCATAGTGAATCGATTTAAGACTGGGAAAAATCCGCCTCCAGCATACACGCCCCGTGCTCGAATGGGAAAACCTTCGTGCAGGTCAACGGGGTTCGTGTGCAAAAATTTCTCAATGTTGCGCTGCCCCCCTGCTGTTTTATCCTTGCAGATCGTACCTGAAGTGAATGAGGAGGCCGACATGCGCAGGGAACGAGTGCTGAAGATTGTGTTGGTGTTGGTGGGAGTGCTCTTTACGGCTGCCGTTTATCCCCTGATATTGATGGCCAGGCAAGACCCCGCGCTGGCGATGATGATGAGCCTCTACGCCACGCTCGGCATCTTCCTGCTGCTGGCTTCCCGGAACCCCCCGGAACATCGCAGCCTCATTGCCTTCGCGGCATGGTCGAGCTTGGCCCATGCGGCGCTGATGTCCGTGCAATGTTTTCTAAAATTGATTGCGCGCTCAGAACTGATCGGCGTGGCTGTCTTCGCAGTCATTGGCGTGACCCTGATCGTACTGCCTCCAGCGAAGCGGTCAGTAGACCGGATGCCGGCCGCCGTCGTGTAGGCAGGCACTCCTCGACTCTGTTTAGAGCTTCTGAGCGTTAACGTGGATTGAGTCACCTAGGAGACAAGTGACCAAGATTTGGGAACGGCTCTTTCTCGGCAGCCTCAAAGATGCAGAGCAACTGGCGCGCTCCAATCCACAGCGCATCACAACCGTCGTTTCTCTCTGCCGGCAACAGGCCATCCACCGAGCTCCGAAAATCACCTACATCCACATCCCAATCCCAGACGCGCGCCCCATCTCTGCGCAAAAGTTCGAAGACAACATGTACGCGATGGCGATAGGCCTCCGCCGGGGAAACTTGCTGGTGCACTGCCTCGAGGGCAGAAACCGGTCCCCGATCCTGATTGCAGCATGGCTTCATCGTTGTGGCTATGCGGGAATTGACAAAGCATTATCCGAGATCGCGGCGCTACGGGATCTCACTCCCTCTGACACATTGCTGAGAAGCGTAAAGGACCTACTCAGCAGATGAAAACAGTATTGGCGCAATTGCCGCGTGAGAAAGTCGCAGCTCTGATTTTCAAGGTAGCGGCGGGCGATATCTTTACAAAGCTTCGGATGTGAAGTGAATCGAAAGCAGTCGAACTTTGAGCGAGATGGCCTACGTCAGTTGACGAGTCAACGGCAATCATGCCGCTGAAAGAAAGGCCGTTAGAAATGGTCGCTAGCGACTCCTGCGAACTTTCACGACATCGACAATTGTTACGGCAATCACCACGAGTGCGGGCAAGGCGATTACTGCAACCACAATACCGAAAATCGTGAGCATCACTCCCTCTCAGGGGGAACCCAAATCTTGCTACGACGAATGATATGTAACCCTATCATGTAGATAGAGAATCTGTCATGCCCGGAACAGCGATTCTGAGGGAAATGGCCCGTCTCGACGCTGTCGAGAGCCGCACGATTCGGATTCCAATTTCTCCTGTAACTTTTAACAGTTACCGACACACCGTCCGCGCTCTAGGCTTTTGTTTCCATCAGCACGCCGGGGGATTTGTTTCGTGACCCTGAGGTTGAAAACGATGAAAAGCGCCATCTTCACATTGCTAGGTGTACTCGGATTCGTTTCAGTTCTTATTCATGAAGCCAATGCCCAAGCGAACAAAACTACCAACGAAGAATTGATCGCGATCGACATCCTTCTCGAACCAAATCAAGCAATGATCGACAAGGCCAACACGGTGAACGCCCGGTTGCGAGGGAACTACCCGCCTGGGTATTCACTGGACGCCACACACGCGCCGCACGTCACGTTGTTGCAACGCTTCGTTCGAGTAAAGGACCTGAATGCTGTGACTGGAGCCGTCGCAAAGGCTTACGCCGCCGAACCACCCATAGGTTTGCAGCTGAAAGCGGAGAGTGTTGATTATGTCCTTTGGGGAGGAGTGGCGGTGACGGTCTTTGTCGTCGAGCGCACGCCCGAACTGATGCAGTTGCATGAGAAGGTCATTGCCGCGGTCGAGCCGTTTTCAGCGAGCGACGGCACCGCAGCGGCTTTCGTGGGCAACGACGCCAATTCCGATACCATCGGCTGGGTCGAGCATTTCATTCCTGACTCCAGCGGCGCGAAATATATTCCCCACGTCACGCTGGGGGTTGCCCACGAAGATTTTGTCAAGGGGATAAAAGCCAACCCATTCGACGCCTTCACCTTTAAGGTAGCCGGGGCAGCCGTCTACCATCTCGGCAATTTCGGTACGGCAGCCCAGAAGCTCTGGCAGTATCCGCCAGCTGTGAAATAAAGTGGCGGTTGTTGGCGAAGAATCCCCGTTACACTCAAAACCCCTCAATGAGCGCAACGCCTTGGTTCCATCAATGAATGTGCAGTTTAAAATACGGCGCCTTTGGGCATAAAGTTTTGCACATGGAAAACGCGGAGACCGTTCAGGTTCGTCTTCTCGAAGAAAGCGATCCTCCGAGCATCGCTGCCGCGTTCACGAACATGGGGTGGAACAAGCCTGAGACCCAGTACCGTCGCTACTTGAACGAGCAGTGGGCGGGAACTCGATCGTGTTTCGTGGGTATCATTGACCGGCAGTTCGCCGGGTACGTGACAGTAGACTGGCGACCTACCTACGCCGCATTTGCTGACCTGAACATTCCTGAGATTCAAGACCTCAATGTGCTGACAAAATACCGCAGAAAAGGTATCGCAAGTCGTTTACTTGACCGCGCAGAAACTGAAGCAGCCCGCCTTTCGCGTGTTGTAGGCATCGCTGTCGGACTGCATCCGGGGTACAACGCCGCTCAGCGGCTCTATGCGAAGCGAGGCTACATCCCGGATGGTCGCGGCATTACGTACCGAAATTGCTTTGTGGAAGAGGGCGCAAGCGTAGTACTTGATGATGACCTCGTAATGCATTTCACGAAGCAGTTACCGGCGGGGTAACGGTAATCCGCTGCGTATCTGGTGAACAATCGCCATTGCACTCAAAGTGCCCCGGCAGAGGTTTTGAGCGCTCGCCTGTTCAAACCAACTAAAATTCGCTTTCGTCATCTGGGACCTAAGCCTATGCCGTTTTCGACACAGTAGCGGCGATCGGCGCTCGTGTCATGTGCGAAAGGCTCTCGTTAACGTCGAGAATCTTCGCTCGCACATTCTTGATTCCCATCGAATCAAGGCGTTGCAGGTGTTCGTTTAGCAGGCTGCGGAAAAAGGGACGCCGCGACTTAGATTCTTCCGGTCTCCGTGGTTTTGTGATTGGGGAAGGGTTTTTGGCTGCATCCGCTGGTGTCCCGCGGATTCATTTTCGGTCCTGCGAGCAAACTGCGAACTTGGCTTACGTGGCTTGAATCGCCAGATTCCTCATGCGGACTAAGTTATAGGCAGCCGCGGCAAAGGTGAAGACCCATCCCACCTTGAAGATTCCTCGATGCCGAACCTTCCGCATCAGCGCGATCGTCTTCAGCCAGCCGAAGCATTCTTCAACGCGTTTCCTTTTCTTCTGACTGATAGCATATCCGGCGTAGTGCGTCGTACGAGCATCGATTGCGCTCCCACCGGGTCGCTCCAGGTTCTGGGCCACGTGCGGCGTGACCTTTAAGTTTCTGCACTCGGCCACGAAATCCGCCGTGTCATATCCCTTGTCGCCGCCCACCGTGATTTGTTTCGTGCCCGGAATCTGTTCCAACATCACCAGCGCCGCATCGCGCTCCGCCGTTCCGTTGGCCTCGAACACCTCGGTGTTGACGATCAGCCCGTGGCGGTTCTCCACCAGCAGATTCCCGTTGTAACTCAGCTTGGCTTCCTTGCCCTTGCCTTTGCGTGCCATCTTCGCATCCGGGTCCGTCTTCGATTCATGTGTCTGGTTTGAACGCTTCTGCCCGTGGAAGTCCACCGTCGCATTGCCAGGATCCTCCGGCGGAACGTCGTTCTTCGCATCCTTGCGTTGATAACTCTTCGCACTCGCCCACGCTTCCAGCAACGTTCCATCCACCGTGAAGTGTTCGTCCGAGAGCAAACTCCGCTCGCGCGCCTGCTGGAGTACGGCTTGGAAGAAGGCTTCGGCAATGTCCCCATCGAGCAAGCGCTCGCGGTTCTTGGTGAACACGGCACATCCCAAATGGCATCATCCATGTTCAAGCCCACGAACCAGCGGAACAGCAGGTTATAGTCAAGCTGTTCCATCAACAGCCGCTCGCTGCGCACCGAGTACAACGCTTGCAGCAGGAGCGCTCGCAACAACTTCTCCGGCGCGATCGATGGCCGCCCGGTTTTCGCGTACAGCTTGTGGAACCGTGGTTGCAGTTCTCTTAATGCCTCATCGGTCATGACACGAAGAGGACGCAAGGGGTGGTCCTGGGGCACTCGCTGCTCTGGGCTTACGTAGCTAAACACATCCAACTGCTGCTCGTCTTTTCCACGCATGCTTTCTTCTTATCAGGTTGTGCTGTGGAAACAAGAGAGTTTCGGGGTACTGCCTCCGCTTCAAATCGAGTTTTTCCGCAGCCTGCTAGGAAGTCGTTCGCAGAGCTTTCATCAGTGAACAGGTAAACACCGCCGCAATCGCCAGTGCGGCTGTTCTCTGTCCAGATTTTCCACACCATACCTGGTGTTCTGTTCAAGTGGTTGGCCAAACCTCTGGCCCTCTTTGTGAGATCCTCACCCAAGGACCGTGACTAGGAAAATCAATTTGCAGCAGAGTCATCGTACCCCCTCAACCTTTGCCTCCAGAATTTGCCAATGGAACGGTGCTTGGGCCCGCCAGCGTATCTCTTTCGGCTGATTCGCTACGAAGATGACTCTAGTGGGGTAAGGCCGTTCGAGTAACGAAGGAAAACCAAAAAAAAACAAAAAAGACCCACGTCAATGCGTGCGCTCATGTTGTGACCTTCAGCTCGCCGCCACCGGAAAAGTTTTCGCTGCCCATTTGAGGCGTCCAGCGTATTAATTCAGTTCAGTGACTTGCGGGATGGTTAACGAAACATCGCGATAGCACTCATTGTTGTGGCGATCAGCCATCCACAGTAATGATTTCCTCATGTTCAGCAAGATCAACCTCGAAGGCATCAAGGTGATTGCGACCTTCCTGCTTTATCTCTTGGGATTGGTCTGCCTCTGGACGTATTGATACACAAGTTCGTCAGAAACTTCTAAGCGGTCGCGAAGACTTCGCTAACTTTCGAAACATCGCCCTATCGCTCATTAACCCGTCTGAACGCCGCTTGGCAACGACAGAGAGCCACAGGGCACTCCACTGCTATAATGACTGTAGAGGCGGTTACGCTCCTTCTCCTCTTTCAGGTCCTCTGACCTAAGCCAGTCCATCTGAAGTTCTTCCACCTTAGGCTTTTCAGCGAGCCCAAAAGTCTGAACCGTTCGACATCGGAACGCTTCTACTCGCGAGACGCGGAACTCGCCAAGAAGGGTCGCGGTTATGAATGCAGTCAGTATTGCCTTCGGTCTGTTCATCGTACTGTTCACGATCCTGCTGATTCGGAGGATGCGCAAGCTGAAACCACAGGCCGCCGGGTTAGGACCGCAAAGGATGTGCCCATCATGCGGATTGATCACGTCTCGATTAAGGGCAAGTTGCATGGAATGTGGCAAGCCCTTTACGGCTGTCGTGTATTCGATTTCAAAGAAATGAACCGTCGCTTTGCTCACATCTCCCCAGAACTTCTTGGCTAAGGATATAAGTATGAAGAACATCAAATTTATTGTGAAAGTGAACCGAGGCGGTGCTCGTGCCCCTGAATACGTGCAACGAGTTGACCCGACTCCCATCCACACGACGACCAACCGGAAGCTGGCACTCCTGATGGGGAAATTCACGGCCGAGGACGCCGCCAAATCCCTCCAAAATTCCCAGTGCATCCCGGAGCTACTGGCCGTACGGGTGACTGCCTAGCATCCGTGCTGAGGACGGTTAGAGATGCTCGCCAAATCCGCAAACGTTTCGTATTCCGCTTCGTTTCTCCACCTCCCGCGTGGAAGGCTGGTTCCTCTGGAGACAGACGTTCCTGTGTGGTGATCCGCCTTTAGCGAGACCGAGTATTTCTGGTTATGTGACGATTGCTCGGCAGGGATGACACTATGTCTGACCCCAGTCGGAAGAACCATGGCAACCGGACTGACGCCAACTGAGAATTTAATAGAATTGATAGCAGAGCCGTTCCGATGGCTGCATTAAATCTGACGAACAGAAAAAGGCAACAATATGGATGCGGCTCTAAAAGCGAAACTCGATGAAGCACGGGAACGGATGAACAGTCAGCAAGCTGGGATCAACGCGGATCGCAAAGGCGAGGATCGGGCAATACGGGAGTGGGCCAGAGGAAAACAGCGGCCAGCGAATGCGGAACGGGCTCTGTTCAGAAACTCGCTGACCGATGAGGATCGGAGACAGATCGAAGAACGCATACAGCAACTTCTCGACGACAACCCAGCACTGTCTCCCACGAACGCTCGAACATTGGACTCGCAGACAGAGACGCCTTGCGTCTCTCTCGAAGTTCTTGACGAATACTATTTTCTAAGGGACATAGTCGGTTGATGGATGCCCACGACTATTGCAAGATCCCCATCTCATCGAGGGGGTTTGAGTGAGAAGAGGCGCAAGACCTCCTGCTGCTTCTCTTACTCGCAGCGCACTTCGCGCCATTCCTGCCGCGAAAACGTTCTCAGACAAATCTTACTGAGACGGTTCGACGGCCTGCCATCTGCCGTCTGACCCCTGAATTTGTTCTCCGTTTGCGATACAGTCAACCAGAGGTTTCAACGAAAGGTGTGCGTATGAATCGGGCCCGCATGGTGATTGTGCTAATCATGCTGATTGTGCTGGCCGTCACCCTGGCAGGTGCGTTTCTGACTCGCGGGGTGATGGCATATCTTCCGTTTTTGCAGGCTAGGAAGGGGAACTGGACGGGAGCCTATGTACCGCACGGAGTTGTGGATCAACGGCCCTGGCAGACAGCGGCAACTCTGGCGGCCTTGGCACAGTCGGCGGAGGAGAGGGAACTCGCCCGCGAGGCCGAGCGCCTTGCGGATCACGAAGTCGACCAGGCGTTCTCGCAGTCACTGAGGCAGGCAAGCCTTGCAAAACCAAATCTAAGCGGTAAAGCGTTGGCATTGCAGCAAAGGGTCAACGAGCTTCAGGAGACCATCAAGAACGACCAGGCTCGGATCGCATCACTCAGTGCAGGCGCGGGCACGAAACCAGCGGGTGCAGTTTCCAATGGCAGCGACTTGGAGATTGCGAAGGCGCAACTTGGCCTCGACCAAAACGAGCTGGCCGATTCGATCGAAGACCTCGCCCGCGAAAGCGGAGATCAGCGAGTCAAGCTTCAGCAGGAACTGGCGGCACGCCAAGCCGCCATGAAGCAGTACAGGGATAGTGCCTCTAAGGACGATGGGCAAACTGCTGTCGCCTCCGCCGAACAGTACAAGACGTTAGCACAGCAGCTATCAACGTGGCGATCCCTCCGCAACAGGAAACAACTGATTGCGCAGGCTGAGCAGTTGGCCAGGGCCGACGTGGCCGCGCTGACAGGCGATCAGGCAACGCTGAAGACAGAAGCCGCTGGCCTTGGCGATAAAGCCGTTGGAGAATCAAGTTCCGAACGAATCGACCGGCTGCGACAGATAAGCGCTCAGCAAAACATCCAGAGCATCCTCAACGATCGTCTGGGAGCGCAACAGCAGCTTGTGGCACTCTACGGGCGATGGGGAGAGCAAGTCGAGATACAGCGAAAGATCGTAGTTCACCTGATATTGCAGTCTCTGGCTTTGATTGCAGCGATCTGCATGTTGGTGATCCTGGCGGGCTGGGCTCTCCAACTGGCATTGGAGAAGATGGTTCGCGATCCTCGCCAAAAGCAGACGTTGAAAACAGTTCTAAATCTGGGAACGCAACTGGTCGGCCTCTTACTGATCCTGCTGACCATTTTCGGTGTACCACGGCAGATGCCAACGATCCTGGGTCTGGCGACCGCAGGACTGACCGTGGTCTTTCAGGATTTCATCCTGGCATTCTGCGGTTGGTTTGTTCTGATGGGACCAAACGGAGTCAGGGTTAGGGACTGGGTAGAGATCGATGGTGTCGGCGGCGAGGTGGTACAGCTCGGTCTGTTCCGCACCTGGTTACTGGAGACGGGAAACTGGACTGCCAATGGCCATCCTACGGGAAGAAGAGTCTCGTTTTTAAACGGCTATGCCATACGCGGCAAGTATTTCAACTTCTCCACCGTAGGACAGTGGATGTGGGATGAGATTAAGGTAAGTGTTCCTCCCGGCACGGATATTCATCCTCTTATCAAGGGGATCTACGAAGCGACGGTGAAGACAACGGAAGCGGATGCGAAAATGGCGGAAGCGGAATGGAAGAGGGTGACGCACGAAGAAGGGTCGCCACAGTTCAGCGCCATGCCGTCGGTCAATCTCAGGCCGGCGGGAGCTGGTGTCGACATCGTGATTCGCTATATCACTCGTGCCGGAGTGAGAGTTGAGACCCGGAATCATCTGTTTGCGATGATCGTTGAGCTGATGCAGGGTGTGTCGAAAGAGGATAGGAATCTTGCCCCACTTTCCCCGCAGAGGAGATAGGCGATCGGCCTTGCGTGCGATCCAGGACTTTTCCGTGCCAGGCCTCCTTCTTGCGGACGTCACCTCGAACTTGGCGCAGTTCAGCCGCGTGAGAGATCTCGCGGGAATCCGTCGTCGGAGTACGGGCGAGATCCTTCCCTTCGCCTGAACGGCATCTCCGGTCAGGATGACGCCATGGGGTGGACAGTGAAAGGGTAGAGACCCGCCTCGGCATCGGTCGTCGCCGCGAGCTAACCAGCCCTCTACCATTCGATATCTCAGCTCGACAATTTCAATTCGCGAACCGCATCGCCCGCGCCACTCAGATCTGCGAGCCGCATCTCGGAATATTTGCGCGACAGAATCACACCCGGCGCGCCCGCGTGAAACGCCGCTAGCACAGCCTGCTTCACGCTCTGCGGCGTGCACTTGCTGTTGCCCGGCTCAGTCGGGATATCGATATCAATGCCAGGCCAGATCAGCGTCTTCGTGCCCGCAACACCCTCCAGGGCGCGTTTCGTCTCGCGGTAAACGTAGTCCGCCGAGAGCCCCGTGTGCGGAATCTGATCGTAGCTGCCCTCCTTGAACCCCATCACGGCATAGTCGAAATCGAGCAGGCTCTGCTTCGAGAGATCTGCGTAAAGGGTCGATCCGATATTGTCCACATACAGCGCCATCCGCTCGCCACCGCAGTTGTTGTACATCACGACCTTGATGAAATCCGAATACTTTGAAAGCTCCTGCAGGTCTTGCTCTGCGCGATAGATCGGATTGAAAGAATTGTTGTGCCAGATGTGCCACCCTACCGGCACCGTTGGCTTCGCCGTCTTCACAGTTTTGTAGATCGCGGCATAAGTTTCGCGCAGGCTGTCGGTCCAGAGCATCTCCCACGCGGCCAGTTCGGGATACCGCAGTAGCAGCCGCCAGAATTGAACATAATATCCGTCCACCGGGCGCTTGCCACTTCGCGCCGAGCGCACGAATTTTTCCAGCTCCAGAAATCCCTGCCGGGCGCGCTCCGCATTGATGCCGCGCTCCTTCGCTTTCGCCCGGCAAAATTCGCAGAAGCAGGTCACGCTACCCGGATCCACCGGCGGCGTGTCATGCGTCGCGCCCAGGCTATCGCAAAGCGCGCCCTGCCGCTCCGATCCCCACATAATTCCATCGATGTCATACGAACGCGCATAGTCCTCCACCAACCCGGTCAGAAAATTCCGGTAGTCCGGATTATTCACGCACAGCGTCTCTGCATTCCGTCCATACAAATCACGCTCCTGCACCTTCTCGATGTTCGGCAAGTCAGTGCGGAACACATCCTCCAGCCAGCAGATCACCTTCATCCCCCGCTTCTTCGCCGCTGGCAGCACTTCAGCAAGAATGTCGAGGTTGCCGTGGTCGGGCGCGCGGGTGTCTTTGAGAACCGTGTTCTTGTAGTACTGCGGATGAGGCGTGGCGAAATTCCCGCCGTGAAAGTTGAGATCGTATTCCTGCTTGCCGTGATCGGGCAGAGGCTGGCCCGGAATTTGCCTTCCCGCAATTCCTCGTCCGTAGGTGAACACCGCAAGGAACAAGGTATTCACGCCTCCGCGTTGCTGAAGCTCGTCCAGCACCTTCTCGGTGCCTTCGTCCACGAACGAAATTGCTCCCACCTGAATGCCAATGGTCTTCGCAGAGTCAGCATTTTGCCCCGATGCTGGCATCGCTAAGGCGGCGCCCGCACCAGCAGCAATCTTCAGAAATTCGCGGCGATTTACGTCCCAGCTCAACATGGCACGAAATATACACGAATTCGTGAAGCGTCGGCGTTCGTCGCGTCGCGCGATTCGTTCAGGGGCACAAGAGCTTGAAGACCGGACAGTGCCAGCCCGCAACTGTAGTTATTGACAGTTTTCGCTCGGCCCCGGTTTGCATAACCTGTTTCCTGCGGCGCAAAATATTACGTTGCGCATACGTCGAGCCATGGCGGCTGTCTGAATCGACACGCCAGATCAGGAAGGATCTATGACCATACTGGAAGATGGATTGAAAAGAGCATCGGGAACCTCGCTTGTCTTGGCAATCGTGCTGATCATTTTCGGAATCCTGGCGATCGCGTTGCCTCTGGTTTCCTCCATTGGCGTCGCCCTTGTCATCGGCTGGATGGCGATCTTCGCCGGCATCGCACAATTCGTTCACGCCTTCCAGTCCAAGGGCATCGGCCCCATTCTTTGGAAGGTTCTGGTCGCGGTGATCTACGTGGTAGCTGGATTCAGCCTGATCGCCCGTCCCGCTGCCGGGGTCGCCGGTCTAACTTTGGTGTTCGCGGTATTCCTCTTCGCCGAAGGCATCACCGACATCGTCGCCTATTTTGCAACGCGCAAGAGTGGCGTCTCCTCGTGGATGTTGCTCGATGGAATCATCACCCTTCTCCTCGGTTTGCTCATCTGGAATCGCTGGCCCTCAAGTTCGTTATGGGTCATCGGGACCTACGTAGGCATCAGCATGGTGATGACCGGCACCACTCGCCTCATGATGGCCCTGGCCGCTCGCAAGCTAGCCAGCCATCTGAGTGAGACTCCGTTCCAAAAGCGTGCAGCATAAGGGCCCCCTGTGGAATCTCTCGGCCGTCGGCCGATCTTTTGACGTTCGCCTAAAGCCACCACCATCAAGGCTGCTCCATCCTTCGTGTTTCTTTTCGCGAAGGGTGGGCGGCCTCGCTGATTTCGACTGGGAGTTCGAGACGCCTCGGCGAACCACCCCACTCCTGCCGCGGAGCGGCGAAATAATTTAGCCCCGGACGTAAGTCCGGGGTAACTCCGGCAAAGGGAAACAAGTCCCGTAGGGACGACAGAAAACACATCATGCCCGGCGTAGGCCGCATCGTCGTCCGTTGACCACGCACTCCTTGCGTATTTCTACGGTAGTGTGCGATCCAATTTCGTTCGTCAACTGGCGCACCAACCTCGATCCGAAGGCCGATGGCTCCCACGAAGGCAGAAGGGATTACAACGAAATCCGGTCGAAGGGCTCGACCCTCACCGAATGTTCCCCCGCATCGAAGCCATCCAGCAGTGCGTTGTGATGAGCAATGTTCTGGTCGAACGTCAGGAACTCGGAGTCTGCTGTTAAGTGTCCATCTTCCGCTAAGGTCACATCGTAGCCGAGGCTGACCGCCCGGCGCACCGAGGTGTCGACGCAATACTGAGTCATGCATCCTGCGACGATCAGCCGGTGAATGCTTCGCGACCCGAGTTCCGATTCCAGCGTCGTTTTGAAGAACGCATCGCAAGCCGTCTTGTGAATGACCACTTCGTCTCGAATCGGCGCCAGCTCCCGTCGAATCTGCCAACCCGGCAAACCTCGCTCCAGACGATGGCCGGGTTGACCGTCGTGCTGCACAAAGAGAACTGGGATGCCCCGACTCCGGGCCCGCTCCACAAATGCCGCGATTCTGCCTACAAGCCCATCGAAAGCCGCGTGCGTCTCGGCTGGCCTCTTCATGCCGGGAATATCCAGAATGGCGTTTTGAACATCGATCACGACAACTGCTTCGCTGGCCATGATATCCATAGCACTCACTGCCACGTCTTCCTTACAGCCTCATCCTCCTACTTACTTGCCTGCCTCCGTGCCGGCGTGCGAACCCGCGTTCTTCACGTACTTATCGAACCAGCGGAGCATCTCGTAGACCTCTTGTTCGTTGGACTCCATCGCGCTGTACAAGTGGGGCTCGTGCGGCAGGAACACGAGGCGGGTGATGCCGCCGTTGCCGCGAATCGCTTCGTACAGCATGGTCGATTGCAGAGGAATGGTCCCCGGATTAGCGTCTTCGGCGCCGTGCATGAGCAGCAGCGGCGTCTTGATTTTGTCTGCGACGAAGAATGGAGAAACTTGTCGGTAGACATCCGGCGCCTCCCACACGGAGCGGCGCTCGCTCTGGAAGCCGAACGGGGTGAGCGTCTTGTTGTAGGAACCGCTGGTGGCGACTCCGGCCCGGAACAGGTCAGAATGCGCAACCAGGTTCACCGTCATGAGAGCGCCGTGGCTGTGTCCCGTCACCCCGATACGCTCGGGATCGGCAACTCCCAGGCGCACCGCTTCATCGACCGCGGCCTTGGCATCGGCGACCAACTGGTCGAGATACGTGTCATACGCTTTTTTGGGATCGCCGATGATCGGGAACGCAGCGTCGTCGATAACGGCGTATCCGGCGAGGAGCAAGAATCTGTATTGCGAGAGTCGTGTGAAGGTCTCCTGCGAGCCGGAAACTTCGCCGGCAGTCGTGGGATCGGCATAGTCGAGCGGGTAGGCATAAAGAATCGTAGGAACACGCGTGCCCTCCTTGTAGCCGGGCGGCGTGTAGAGCGTGAACGACAGGTCCAGGCCGTCGGCGCGCTTGTACTTCACCAGGCGCTTCTTGATGGCGCGCACCGCGGGCGTAGGATCGGGAATGTGCGTGATAGCGACGCTCGTCGAAGAAAAGATTGCTTCTCCCTCCGGAGGGTCAATCTTGCTTTCCAGCGTGCGCTTGAAGGCGTTGGGCGGGTCGCTCGGCGATTGACGCCATGTGAGGAATGTCTTCGTATCCGCGCCCGTAAAAGACAGGAATCGCTCGTAGGAAGCTTTGTCGCAGCGGAACAGGCGCTCGGATTTCTGACTGGTGAGATTCAGCTGATCAAGGAACGGCCGGTCCCCGTCGGGAGAAGCGCCGTCCCCGCGCAGGTAGATGGAATCGCCTTCTTGCACGATCACGCGCGCTCCGTTGGGCAGTACGCGCCACACGGCTTCGCCGGGATCTTTGTAAAGCTCGTCGGTCGAGAGATCCCACAGCAGCCGAGGCTTTTGTTGCGGATCGTCAACGTCAACGACGAACGTCTTTCGCCAATGCTTGTTCTGGTCGTACTCGCTCAACAGGGCGACCGCAGGTTTCTCGCTCCAGTCGTAGCCGGCGTAACGCTGCACGGTGCGCGTGACTTCAACCGGTGGCGCGCTAAAGGGCGCCTTCGAAAGCATGACCTTGTCGCGATTGGGAGCCTCCGTGTTCCAGTCGCCGCCGTCCAGCGCCTCGGCCCAAAGGAGCGTGGCGGGGTCGGTCGGGCGCCACGAAAAATCGCGCGGCCCCAGAGCAACGCCATGGATCGGAACGCGATCGGCCAAGGGCAAAGAAGCGATGGTATGTACAGAAATGTTCGCTGGGTCGGAGACGTCCCAGGCTTCCACTTCCTGCGGGAAGCGGTCGTACGTGGTGACATAGGAATACGGCTTGTGAATAGTCGTCACCAGCACGTGCTTCCCGTCGGGCGCGGGGTCGAGTGATTCGTAATTGGCAGGCTTGCCGAGGGGCGTAATCGCGCCCGTGGCTGCATTGATCAGCGCCAGTTGCGTCGCGGCATAGTAATCGAACAGATCCTCGTCGTGCTTGTTCTTCAGCGTGTCGCGAGTTTCGTAGGTGCTGCTCTGTCCCTTCTTACCTTCGGATTCCTGAATGCTTGGGCCAACGGGGACATTCGATTCCTGCGGTGGCGCGCCCAGTTCCTTCGGCACAAGTTTGACCAGCAGGGTTTTCTGGTCTGGCATCCACTGCACGGCGTCGTTCAACATCGGGTTGATCCGAACTCCGGGCACGCGATGGGCCTGGCCAGTCTTGCCGTCGCCGACCCACAGTTCCACCGAGTCAGAGGCAATGTTGACGAAGGCAAACATCTTGCCGTCGGCCGACCAGACTGGCATACCAGGGCACGCGACCGAAGCAAGCTCGACGTGAACCTGCTTGCTGTCGGCGACGTGTACCAGGTCGATGCTCCGGGCGCAGCGCGTGATTCCGTATCCACCTCGAGTATCGTGCCGGCTGTGATTGCCCGGCTCGACGCGAACTCCCGCCAGTCGCAGGAAAGGCGTGGCCACGCGCGCGATCGACGGATACTCCTGCCAGGAAACCAGCAGAATCGCGTCCTGTGTCGGACTCACGACCGGTTGCGGAGGTGCCGGCGCCCGCATCACATCCAGAATGTATTTTGGCGGCTGGTTGTATCCGGAGGCGGTATCAGCCGGCTTCGACACAGACACGGGCTTTGGGGAAGATGGAGCGGCCTGCGCGGCAGCAACAACTCCGATGAGACAGACCAACAGCGCAGTGCCGACCGCGCGGCAGAAAGGGCTTCTAATTCTCATTTATTTTTCCCCTTTTGTTTGGCGAAATTGCATGGCAAACGTTTTGAACCACACGAAGATGCGAAGATGCGGAAGAGAATGGCCGGCCCTGAAAAGCTGGCGCTCGCGAGTCTACCGCCGAGAGTCGTATCAATGCAAAGGCACTGCCGCCGAGGCAAGCTTCCCCTCTACCACCACAGGTCCATTTTCTTGGCGGCTGCGCGCGTAGAAGGATCTATGCGGCTCGACCTTCCCTTAGCCGAAGCAGATCGCGTTCCGGAAGAGTGCAGTGGGTGTAGCCGCAATCGAGGCAGATCGTGAGGGTGGGGAACGCCAACACACCGGGCTTGTCCAGATTTTTCGGCGGGGAGGGCGAAAAATGGATGTTAACCTCCGCCACGAACGTCGTCACCTTTGCGGACCCGCAAGATTTGCAAGTCATAAGCGCCTCCCGAGATTTCCAACTCTGTAGGCAGCGGGCTGGTTCGGCCCTGCCCGCACCTAACAAAAATGTTATGGCCAAACGTTTTTGTTTGAGCCATTCGATCCTGGCAGGAATACCCGTCTAGCCCTTACGCCGCGTTTCCGGTTGCCGCCCGCCGCCGCACAATTTCCTGGTAGATCTCCCAGAATTTCTGTACCTGCGCATCGTCCAGCACCCCACTGCGAGCGAGCGCGAGCACGCGAGCCATTTCCCGCCTCAACTCCTCATCCGTGTAAGCGGCTGGGGCTGTCGTTGGATCGGTCATGGGCTCCCTCCTGGGTGGCGTGTAGGTTTTCTTCCGATGCACTTAAATGGCCCTCGGAGTGTTAGCGCGCAATTTATTTGTGGTAACCCGGAAAGCAATCTGAGAGGGGCTGACCAGATAACAGCAGCCCGTGGGATCATAGACCTCTGCTGCGTCCGGCCAGAGCAGCTGAGGCAGCGTGGAATAACACAATTGATATCCTGAATGATATGTCGGCACTTCAACAGAGCCCCCTTATGCGCAAGCTCATTTCGATATCATCCGCTTCCCTGCTTTTACTCGCACCCTTCGCTTTGCCTCAGGCCACCAAAACACCGGTCGGCCTGCGGGGACCGAGTGTTGCTGCCGGCAGCCAAGGCGTGGTT
Source organism: uncultured Acidobacteriaceae bacterium (assembly GCA_963722365.1). Lineage (GTDB taxonomy): Bacteria > Acidobacteriota > Terriglobia > Terriglobales > Acidobacteriaceae > Sulfotelmatobacter. The sequence continues at coordinate 322,589 of CAVRLM010000004.1, read as the reverse complement.
GTTTCCGGCAGGCCCGCCGCCACTGCCGCCGGTATCAGGATTCTGCAACAGGGAGGAAACGCCGCTGACGCAGGCGCCGCCACTCTGCTCGCACTGTCCGTAACTTATGTCGGTGCGTTCTGCGTCGGAGGAGAGGTTCCCATCCTGGTTTATAGCACCGGCCAGAAAAATGTGAAGCTGCTCGAGGGACAAGGCGAGGCCCCTCGCGATCCCAAGGCGATCGACTGGTACATGAAGCATGGAATCCCGGACGGTGATTTGAAGGCAGCCGCCGTGCCCGGCACCATCGATGCCATCGTCACTCTGCTGAAACTCTACGGAACCAAGAGCTTCGAGGAAGTCGTACAGCCCACGCTGGCCATTCTCGACGCCGGCGGCCCCAGTTGGTATATCGACACCGGCAGCGGGCAGAAGATCGAAACCGGTGTGAACTGGCAGGCGGACATGGCAGTGACCTTTCGCAAGTTGGTCGAGTCCGAAAAGGCCGCGAAAGGTACGCGCGAGCAGAAACTGCAAGCTGTGTCAGACCGCTTCTATCGCGGCGACATCGCCGACGCCCTCGAAGCCTGGTACATCGAAAAGGGTGGTTTCCTTCGCAAGGCGGACTTGGCTGCGCACAAAACTCCCGTGGTCGATCCGCTCACAACCACCTACCGTGGCTACACCGCTTATAAGACCGGCCCCCTGACGCAGGGTCCTTATCTCTTGCAGACGCTGCGCCTGGTCGAGGGCTTCGACCTGAAAAAGATGGGCTTCAATTCGGCGGACTACATCCACACGGTGATTGAAGCGGAGAAACTGGCGCTGGCCGATCGCGACGAGTACTACGGCGATCCGAACTTTGTGAAGGTGCCGATGCAGCAGTTGCTTTCCGATCAATACACCGAAATGCGGCGCAAGCTGATCGATCCGAAAAAGGCATCTCTCGAACTGCGGCCGGGCGACCCCTACAACATGAAACCGACCAAACCGCCGACCATCACTGGACCCTGGCATGGCGGAACCACCGTCATGTGCGTGACGGATAAGTTTGGGAACGTCATCGCCGCCACTCCCAGCGGCCTGTCAAGCACAGCCGGCGTGGCCGGACGCACCGGCATTATTCACGGAAGCCGGCTCAGCAGCCTGAACACGTTTGCGGGAACTCCCAACGTGATCCAGCCGGGCAAGCGGCCGCGCATCACGCTGAGCCCCACGCTGCTTTTCCGGAACAGCGAAAATGGCAACCAACCCGTGATGGCGATCTCAGTAGCGGGTGGCGACATGCAGGATCAGGCAGCCATCCAGGTCATCCTCAACTACGTGGACTTCGGCATGAGTCCCGAGGACGCCTTCAAGGCGCCGCGCTTCGCCACCGACCATTTCATCAGCTCCTTCGGTCAGGACGCTGCGAGCCTGGGTAGCCTCTCAGTGCCCAACACTCTCCCCGAAACAGTGCAGGCCGACCTGAGGGCTCGCGGCCACGTAGTCACCGTCAGCCGCGGCGGAGTGGGAGGAGTAGCGCTAATCGGCATTGACCCAAGGACCAAGCAAGCCACCGCCGTGGGTCCGGCCGCTGGAAAAATGGAATGAATCCCGGGTACCACGAACCAAGACAAAAGCTGAGCAAGGCGACGCGCCTCCACTCAACCGTCATGAATCGGGCAAGCAATTCTTCCAATGGTTTACCGCCGACCCTTTGTGTCGACGCGCTTGGCGGCCACCTTGCTCGCCGATGGGGCGCCTTGCTTCGCCATCTGCGCCTGCCCCGCCTTGGTCCTCAAGCGCGATTGTTCGTACATCTCGATCCACCTCTCGGTTGAAATCGCTGAGATCAGTTTGCCAATCGCTTCGAGCGGCAAATCGTCCGGCGACTCGAAATGAACGCAACACTTCCCCATGTCTAGCTTCTTCCCTGCAGCCTTGAACGCCGCCTTCAACTGATCGAGCTGACTCGCACTCCAAAACGCGCCCATTAGATAGAGCGAACAGTAATTCTTCTGCGACGAGAGCGCGACGTAGCAGATCGGCTGCTGGTTGTAAGTGTCTGGATATCGAGATAGGGGGATCGTCCAGCCGATCGTACCCCAGACGAGGCACTCATCGTAGCCGCGCGGAATGTGCTTGTTCACGAGCGCGCGCACCGTCGCGATCGTCTTCGCACGATCGGCGGGGAGTGAGGCGATGTATTGCGCTGGTGTCTTGACGTTCGATGGTGGTTTCATGGATTCGTCGTCTTCCCGAACGGAGTGTATCACCGGGCGTTTGAAAACCAGCCGGCGGCCGGGGCTGTGAGTATCTCGTAAGTCCTAGCCGTGCGCAACCACGGCGCCTTTTGTCCGTTCGAAAAGTCATCACCAGAAAAGAGGGCGATGGCACTTGTGAAAAGACTGGAAAGATCACGATCACTCCTGCGGCGGCAGTGTCACAAGTAGCGACACCTTCACGGTCACGTAGTGCCGCAGGGGACTAGCAGAGGTCAACACGTCTGTTACGAGTTCTACACAAAATGGGGTTCCATATTTGTCGTTGGCGAAACATCGTCATAGCACTCAAAATGCCCCGAGCAGGGATTTTGAGTGGAACAGCCTGTCTTCACACCTACTTCTAGCAGCCGCCCTTAAATTCGTCGCAGTGGGTTGCACATGCGCGTAGAATTGGCTCGTGTGACAGGGGCGTGAATATGAGACATCTTCTGCGCAAGCTGTTAGACGAAGAGGGCCAAGACATCGCCGAGTATGCGGTCATGCTGGCCGTGATCCTGGTCCTTGTGGTCGGCACAGTACGGCTAATAGGTTCCAATGCCAACAATGCCTTCTCGCAGGCGGCTAGTTCCATTCAGTAGCGGCGAGGGGAATCTATGACCCATTCCCAGCGTTTTCCATTTGCTGAGCCATATCGGTGCCGGGACTGCGGTAGAGAAGCAGGTTTCCGCTCGCTCCCGCGCACATTAATGGAGCGGTACATCCTTCCACTGTTCCTTATGCATCCGGTGTGCGCTGCGCTGATTGTTTCCGGCGAGACTACCGATTGATTTTCACGCCCGTGCTTGATGGCTCTGAAACCGCCCGTAAAGACTCTAGAAACTCACAATACTCAGTAGTACATCCGACATCGAAAAACAATCGCTGATAGCATTCTCGTCGCCAGGACCTCAGTGCTCGTACTTCGTGTAGAAGCGGGCGACGATAAGTAGGCCCAACAACACGACGATGACGTCTGCGATCACTGCTCTCCAAAGTAGCGGACGCGCTCACGGCCTCGCTAGGTGATTTTGGTAATCCTGTGGTTGGATCGTGGCGAAGGAAGTCCTGGCAGCGGACCGAGGAAGGTGGCGGAGGTTTCGGGCTTGAGAGTCCCCGCCACCAGTAAAGCGGCACGTCCCAGGGCGCCGCTCAGATTCATACGGACTCAAAAATGTGGTGCGGTCGGGTGACCTAGCAAAAAACTCTGCGCCACCGAAGTGAAGCAGCTTCCGTCTTCCAGTCGGGACTTAGCTCAACACAATCTCGCACTCTCTGGGAACTGTCAGAAACTGATAGTGACAACCACCTAATTGACAAACTACCGAAGATAGTTGAAATTTCTCATGGCACTGAAATGAAGCGGGTACAGCCTTCCTATGTGCTAGGGCCTCGAACTCGCGATTCGGGGTCCTTTGCTATTTTGCTGCTTGTCGCGACTGTCTCATTCTGCGGCCATCAGTCCCTTTGTCGGATAGACGGAAGTTATCCGAGTCCCCACTGATCAGGAATTGTCTCAAGTGGCGAAACATCTCTATTACGCTTCTATGAGAAGGTCATAAAAGTCAAGGCCGACGTGGCGGCCCTCCATATTGTTTTTCTCCGACATCAACGATGCTGTGTCCGGTGGCGTGGAGAGCTGTCAAGGGCGCCGTCTTTGGGCGTTCATCTCGACCCTTGACAGCTCTCCACGCCACTTCATAATCGAGTGGGGGACGAAGCGCAACGCAGTTCAGTTGAGCTTCGTCCTTAGTGGATGAGGTTGACTTTTGTTTTTGTCCCGCAGTCATGCCAGTGCGTCCCCACCTGCCCGTCTTAGCATTCGGTATGGCAGTCCACAGAACATAAAATTGATTCGCGTCTCTCAAAGTCTTTCCAGAAAATCCTGGCCGGCGCCACCCACATTTGCCCTGCTTCTATCCGCACTCTAAATGGGCCACTTCTGGGCCTCGGTGCATGTTGGGGTTCGCTTTAAAGCCCAGGTCCATCACCGCAGTGACGGACCTGGGATTGTTAGGGAGCTGCCATCTCAAAGGCGGTCTTCTTGACCAAGCGTAATGACGCAGTCTCCCGAACAAGGCGGTGGATGTCATTGCCGACAAACTTTCTGGTGATCGATTGATGTTCGCGTCTTCAACTCATGGCTCCCTGGACCCGATTCCCTCCAGTCTGTTTCCGTCTACGCAGCCTGTTGTACGATCGCTCTCGAATCGACGTAGCCCAGCGGCTCATAGACCTCGCCACTCACCCAAAGTCGATGCAGCAAAACCGCCAGCTTCCGTGCTACCGCTACCGCGGCTCTCTTCTTCGCGTTCTTTCCCCCACGCTCGCACAGCCGCAGCCCGTAACGTCGTAAGTCACTGTCGGGTCCAAACGGTCCCAAGATATACTGCGCACTCCCCACCAACAGCTTGCGCACCATCGTGTCCCCAGTCTTGCTGATTCCCAATTGCGGCTGGCTCTCCCCGGAGTCCTCCTGCTTCGGCACTAATCCCAAATAGGGCCCCACATCTCGGCTTTTGGCGAAGTGCTCCGGATTCTCTAAGGTCAACACGTAGGCCAGTGCGGTGATCGGCCCTACCCCCTTCACCTGGCGCAATAACTTCGTGTGCCCATACTTTTCGCTGCCCAGCTCTTCAATCTTCTGGTCATAGCTTCGAATGCAAGCGCTCAGTGCACCTGCTAATTGCACCAACGGCAGCAGGGCTTCCCGTACCTTTTCCGGAATCGCATCCTTTACCTTGTGCTCAAAGCTCGGGCTCGAACATTTAGGTAACCGTGTGCCCATACTTTTCACCAGACCCCGCGTGGCGTTAATCAGCTCGGTCCGTGCCGCCACCAAAGCATCCCGCGCTCGCAGCACCACCAAGTCCTGCCGCACCTCTCGACTGCGGTGCCGGATCGGGTACAACGACTGAGGATCCACCCGCCCCAGCCGCGCCAACTTCTTCGCATCGATCCGATCATTCTTGCGCTTACGCCGCTTCGACCCCTCCATCAGCCGCGGGTTGGCCACCACCACTTCGTGTCCCTCACCTGCGATGATTTCCTGCATCCAGGGAGAGTGCGTCCCCACTTCCATCACCACCCGCGCCCCCGGTAAGGCTTGGAAGAACTCTGCGACTTCCGCCTCCCTCGTCTGTAGTTGCCCTTCGCTCAGCGTCTCCCCTTCAAAACCCAAAATGCAGAAGTGGCTCCATTGGTCTCCCAAATCCAATCCCACCGTCAGCCGGTTCAGATTGGGACTCAGCTCGCCTCTCGGACCCGCTTCTGCCTGGCTCGCCAAAGTCGACTTCAGCTCCAGCTTTCCTCTCAGTTTCTCCACTAGCTCCGCCAGTACTTCCTTGGGTTCTCGTGGCACTGGGCGCTGAGCTTTCGTCCGCTTCGCTTTCTGTTCCTTCTTCATGGGAGACTTGCTATTCTTCTTCAAGGGTCGATCTCCTTATCCTTCGGGATTGCACTGCGAGTGCTTTGATCACCGGTAGCTTAGCGCGATCCGTGATCGGGGATCGACCTTCTCACCCCATCTCAAAACCTCTCAATGAGCGAAAGCCTGATTACAGAAAGTGAATTTCTTCCACGTCCCTATAGTGCAATGATTACACGCTCCATCGAACTGGTAACATGGCAGAAAATTCATGCCCAGCGAAAAGGAGAACCGATGATCCGACCCTTGGGTATTTGCTTGCTCGCATGCTGCGGGATCGTCTTGGCGGCGTCTCAACCTCCACAGAGCACATCGATGGCAGGCTCGCGGGCAAATGTTTCCAAAGAAACCATAGAGGGCTTGGTTCGCGATGTTGCTTGTCCAATTCAGAATCTCGATGGAAATGCGACGAGCATGGGCCGCAAGTGCGTACAGGATTGCGTAAAGGGTGGCTCGCCGCTGGTTATTCTGACCCAGGATGGCCGGCTGTACTTCCCCATCTCTGCCAAAATGCCCGACACCGATCAGCGGCAGAAACTAATGCCATTCGTCGGCAAATACGTGCGCGCGAGCGGGATTGTTTTTGAGCGAACTGGGACTCACGCAATCGTGATCACCGAAATCAAGGAGATGAAAGAGGTTCGCTTGACCATTGATGAGGAATAACTCAGCCAGCACGCCCCGCGAAGCCTGGCCGCGTCAGGATTTGCAGATATCTGTCGAAAAATTGCTCAAAATCCTCAATGGGCGCTATCGCTGTTACCGAAAAGTGATCTTGAAATTTGACCATAGAGTCGAGAGATAAGATTGAGGGGGATCGCCGGGATTCACGTGGGCCTTTTGCGGGAACGATCCTCGGAGCGTGCAGTGCGATTGTCCAGTCTACGCGGCTTCTCTTGCTATGCGAACGGATAACTTGCACCACGGCTTTGCGCGACTCGTGCGAGTCGAAAACCCTCTTCGGTCAGGTGGTATTCTCCGGGTCCGCTTTTCACGATTAAGCCGAGCTCGACCAGTGACCGCAAGATGCCGCCGACACTGGCGAGAATTGAAGTCTGGTTTGATCCCGTCAGCGTGACGCCCAAATCGAACAAGGCGGAGAATGCCGTCGTCGAAAGACAAGTCCCGCCCTTTAGCTGAGCGCGAAGCAGGACCGCCTCTTGTTGCTTGCTGAGTTCCCGTTCCATAGACCCCCTTACTGGCGGTCTTGCAAGCTATTTGCGCGACGAGTTGGGGTCGTCGTCGCAGACCTTCATCACAGCAATTATACCCTTACGAGGTTCATCCGAGAGCCGACCCGGACTGACCCGAGCTTGGCCTCTACTGCACCTTTGGAATGATTGGACAGATGGACACTGCTACCTGTTGACTCGCCGTAGCAAGTGCCACCGCCTTATCGCAGCGACCCCTGCGAGACCGCTGCTGACCAACAGGAGGCTCGAGGGTTCGGGAACAACAGGGGCTACGGTCCCACGAGCCGCCCTGTCGCAAACTCTCTAGATTTGATCCTGGTCTTTGGTGTTCCCGTGGAAGAGCGTTTGGATTTCCAGTTTGTTGATCCGGCCACTCAAGCAGCGCCCGAACTTTCGCTCAAACCAAGGTCAAGGCGGCCAAGTCCCTTTCCCAGGAGTTCCAGAAGCTTTTCACCAGCCTTCACCAGAAGGTGACCGACAATATCTCCCAGCATTCTATAAACACTCCCCAACGCCTATCGTTCCCTAGGCATTTTACCCAGAAGTCAGTACTTGGTGAAAAATCGCCAATGCACTGATCTAGTCTTGCGGGCGCAATTTGAGTGCAATGGCGCTCGTTACAACAGTAGTCGTCCCTCGGCGCGACAAAGGCATGCGGTCATAGTCCAGAACCTCGAATCGCAGTGGCACTCGCGCCTTCGGGAGGGGCGCCGCCTCCAAGTAAGGTTCAGGGATTTCCCTAGTTGTGCGGAGATCGAATCGAAGCCTAGGGTTGTTGCCAGAGACTGGTCGCAAGCGAGGCGCGATGCCAACGCAGAGCCGATCTACGTTGTCCTTACTGCCTGGATGTCTGCTGCTCGGACTTCTCCTCGGAATGTGCTGCGCCCCCGATTGCGTTGGGTATTCCGTCCTTACGCATGAGGCGATTATCGATGCCGCGTGGCAGGAAGACATTGAGCCTGTACTGTTGAGCCGATTCCCCGACGCGACCGCGGAGCAACTGGTCGAGGCCCACGCCTATGCCTATGGAGGGGCCATCATTCAGGACATGGGCTACTATCCCTTCGGCAGTCAATTCTTTAGCGATCTCACGCACTATGTGCGCAGCGGCGATTTCGTTCTCGCGCTCATCGCCGAGTCCCATGATCTGAACGAATATGCGTTCGCGCTGGGAGCCCTTGCCCACTACGCCGCCGATACCACGGGCCACCCCCTGGCGACGAACCTTTCGGTTGCAATCATGTACCCGAAGCTGGCGAAGCAGTACGGCCCCGTCGTCACTTATGACGAAAAACCTTCGGCACACGCTCAGGTTGAATTTGGATTCGACGTCGATCAGGTAGCGGAAGGAAACTACGCGTCACGCGCCTATCATGATTTCATCGGCTTCGAAGTATCCGAGCCCGTACTGGAACGAGCGTTCGCCGATACCTACTGTATCGACATGTCGAGCGTCTTTCTCAGCGTTGATGCGGCAATCGGCAGCTATCGCCACGCCGTTTCAACCGTCATCCCCAGGACCACCAGAGTTGCGTGGCATATGAAGCGACATGAGATCCAGAACAGCCATCCCAATGAGGTGCGGAGTCAATTCATTTACAACGTTTCGCATTCTGAGTACCGCAAAGAGTGGGGAAAGACCTATGAAGAACCAGGAATCTCAGCCCGCATCAAAGCGTTGTTTCTGCATCTGGTGCCAAAAGTGGGACCTTTCAGCGCCCTCGCATTTCATCCGCCCACGCCAGCCGTAGAACAGTTGTACATGCACAGTTTCAACGAGACCCTGAAAAACTATCGTGGGTTGCTAGTTGCCCAACGGGAAGGCCGCCTGCAATTGCCCAACGACAACTTTGACACCGGAGAACTTACAGAACCTACGGCCTACCCTTTTACGGACCAAACCTACGCGAAGTTGCTAGCCAAGGTCAGCGCGAAACCAATCTCGGACACGTTGCGCAGTGACATCCTCGCATTTTATGCGGATCTCGGGGCACCGTTTGCGACCAAGAAGGACCCCAAAGCCTGGCAAGATGTGCTTGATGAATTGGACAAGCTGAAAGCCTCGCCGGCAACTGGCCCCGAGGTGGAGCATCCTCAGTGATCATTGGTCTCGTTGTCTGGTAACCGTGAAATGACGAAGGAGACGCACTTTGGAGCTATATCGCCCTGCGCTTCGCCGAAGGTGGCTCCTGCGCCAACCTGTTCCACCGGGATTGACGAGATGGAACAGATCACGGCAAAGCTCTCTCGGAAATCGTTCGACGGCGATTCAAGTTGCCAGATCTATCAAACCATGGCGACGCCATCGAGGTGTAATTCGTGAGTTGGACATCCTCCAACCCGCGAAGATTTGTGTCTATGTGGACGCTGCTGACCCTCCTGTCTCTTTTTGCTCAGGCGCAAGAGCCGATCGACCAGGAAACGCAACAAGAGAAAGCGTCTGAGAGCCCACAGCAAGAAGAAACAAAAAAAGAAAAGCGCGGTTCTCTCGTCGCCGCTCCTATTCCCCTTTCCAGTCCTGCAATCGGTTCAGGAGCCGTGTTGGCAGGCGGATACATCTTTGCTCTGCGCAAGTCCGACAAAATCTCGCAACCTTCAACCATCGGAGGTGCTGTTCTCATCACTAATAATGGAAGCCGAGCGTGGGGCCTCGGTGGCGAGTTCTACTTCAAGCAAGACACTTACCACGTCACGACGATCTATTTCCGGGGCAACCTCAACTACGACTTTTACGGGACCGGTACTGCGTCTGGCGACGCCGGCCTGAAGCTACCTCTCAAACAGACCGGCGAGCTGTTTCTCGCAGATTTTCTTTACCGCTTGCGATGGAAGCTCTCCGTCGGTCCTCGGTTTATGACCGGCAACTCCAGCATTACTCTGCGGTCCGAGAACGAAAGCGACGTCGCTCCACCTCCGGATACCGGTATCCAAACCAGACTCACCGCTGCGGGATTCCACGCCAACCGTGACACGCGGCTAAACCGCTTCTATCCCGAACAGGGCACGTTATTCGACTTCACGTCAATGTTTTTTTCCGACGCACTGGGAAGTAAATACTCATTCGAGTCCTATCGTTTCACCTTCAACTACTATCACAGCCTCGGAACGAAACAGGTTCTCGCGTACAACTTTTTCAATTGTGCGACCGCCGGAAGCGCGCCTTTCTACGGACAGTGCATCTTCGGGACCAACAACGAACTGCGGGGCTACGTGGCGGGTCGATACATCGACTCAAATATGTTCGCCACCCAGCTCGAGTATCGCCGTACTCTGCCCTGGAGATTTGGCATGGTCGCCTTTGTCGGAGTGGGTGAGGTCGCGCCCGGATTGGGCGAGATACAAGCCGATAATCTTCTTCCTGCCGGCGGCGGCGGCCTGCGATTCAAGATCAGCCAGAAATACAAACTCAATTTCCGCGCCGATTTCGCCCAGGGCAAAGATGGCCACACATTCAGCATGGGAATTGGAGAAGCTTTCTAGTCTGGGTGACCGCGTTGACCATTTCTAATCGACAGAGAACGTTCGGGGCACCGGGAGGCTGGCCCATTCATAGATTTTATTTCGTTCGTGGCATTCCAACGCTAGGCTGTCCAGTGGCCACGGTTTTCGGCGAGCAGGTACCAGAGACAGCCTACGTCTCGTAGGCTCTCCTTCGATATTGATCAATGAACCGGGGAAAGCTGAACTGCGCGTGCCCCGGATCGCGTGATAAGCTCTCCGCGAAAAACCGTCGTGGTTCGGGGTGCCCACTCGTCGAAAACCACGAGGAGCGGGCCAGCCTCTTCCGTGGCGATGCGATCCAAATCCAAAATCAGGCGTCATGGGGCCCCCCCCGAAGCGGAAAAAGAAAAATTTCCGAGACGATTTGTCGAATTCCGGTCCGGCCGTTCGACTATATGGTGAAGGCCGGGCAACCGGCCCGCCCAACGCCGTAACAGAAAAGAAAACCGCTGCAGTAGAAGGAGAAATCATGGCGCAGTACTTGGTTGCGATTCACCACCCCGACAACTACGACCCATCCGTCGAGGACGAAGCGATGCGGCGCGATATCAGCGCGCTCAACGAAGAGATGGATGCTGCCGGCGCCAGGATTTTCGCCGGCGGCCTCTCCGCTGCCCGCGGCGCGAAGTCCCTGCGGGCGCAGCCCAATGGCAAGGTGCTCATCACCGACGGACCGTATCTGGAGACCAAGGAACACATCGGCGGCTTTTGGATCCTGAAAGCCGCTGATCTGGACGAGGCTCTCGCGTGGGGACGCAGGGCTGCCGTCGCCTGTCGGGCGCCCGTCGAGGTGCGCCCGTTTCTCCGAGTGAGGCCCAACGGAAGCGACTGAGCGGCAGTGAAAATGGTCCATCCGTGACCACCGGCTAATTGCCGGAGAACGGGCAGACTTGGCCCACTCAGGAGGAACACGATGCGGAAAAAGAAGGTTCACGCAATTGCGATCAAAAGTTTCGCGCTGCTGGTTGTGCTCGGCGCGGCGTATCTCGGTTCGGCGAATCAGGCGATGGCACAGGATGCCACGACACCTTATCCGAACATGGCCCCGATCGACCAATACCTCATGACGGATCAAGGTGCGGAAATCGCCCTGGCGCGCAGTGCAGCACCGGAGTCCATTGCACGCGATGCAGAAGTGCAGGTTCTTGGACGTCATGGGTTCGAAACGGCGGTCAAAGGCAAGAACGGTTTCGTGTGTATCGTGGGACGATCGTGGACATCCGCGCCTGATTCTGAGTTTTGGAATCCGAAGGTGCGTGTTCCCATGTGTGTGAATGCGGCAGCCGCGCGTTCTTACCTTCTGCGCCTTACCAAAGAGACCGAGTGGGGACTGGCGGGGCGTACGCAAGCTCAGATGACCGAGGCCATCACCGCCGCCCTCGCCAAAAAAGAATTGCCGGCGATGGAGCCCGGAGCGATGTGCTACATGCTGTCGAAGCAAGGCTACGGCGGCGACAGCACCCCCCACTGGCCTCCCCACCTCATGTTTTTCTATTCCGATACCGACCCCACAAGTTGGGGAGCGAATCTGCCGGGTTCCCCCGTCGCCGGTATCAGCGACCCCGTCGAGCACCTGACCCAGTTCGTGATTCCTGTCGAACGGTGGTCAGACGGAACCGAAAGTCTCTAAGCCGTGCATTAAATTCCGTTCCTCATGTCGATTCAGCCACACCCTGTTCGACGTATCAGCAGGGACAGTACGAAAGCGAGCAACAGCGATCCAAATGCGCTCTCGATCTGAGTTCACCGGTTAGCCAACAAATAGCTAAACTTGAAAACAAGCCACCATCGCTCAACCCAAAGGAGATTTCGCAATGCGATTCATGATCATCGGCAAAGCAACCGCAGAGTCGGAAAAACAGGGCGCCCTCCCCGATCCACAACTCATGGACGAGATGGGCAAATACAATGAAGAGCTCATGAAGGCTGGCATCCTGCTCGCCTCCGATGGCCTCCTTCCCAGCTCCAAAGGCGCACGCGTCAAATTCTCCGGCAAGTCTCGTACCGTCATCGACGGCCCCTTCACCGAGGCCAAGGAGCTCATCGCCGGCTTCCAGATCTGGCAGGTAAAGTCCCTCGAAGAGGCCGTCGAGTGGGTCAAGCGCGCCCCCAGTTCCCACACCGGCGAGTCCGAAGTCGAAATCCGCCAGGTCTTTGAGATGGAAGACTTCGCACCCATCCTGTCCGAAGAGCAGATCCAGCACAAAATAGCGCTCCGAGCTGAGCTGCCAAATCAGACCGCCAACAAATAGCCGCTCTTGCATTTACGGATCGGGTACGAAAACGGGGGAGATCGTAAATTACACAAAATCAGATGAGGCTCGAAAGGAACTCGGTCATGAGAAAAATGGCGGGCCAGAGGAAGATACTAATGGCCCGCCGAGGTGGATACGTCCATATCGTGACCCAGTTTCTGGAGCGGCCGTAAAAAAGGGGATGAACACGCCGTTTGACTTGTTGCTGGGGCGCCCAACCTTCGGGCTCTGGGCACAATTCTGGCCGCAACATAATGACATCTGGCCAGAGGTCAACCGAGCGACCAAGTACGTCGCCTCGAATACCATGACGTCTCACGCATGGCAGCCGTCCGTGTTTCTAAACGGAGATATTGCGGAAAAAATCACCAAAATTAAGCAACAGGACGGGCAGGATTTGCGCGTTTCTGGAAGCGCAAATCTGGTTCAAACCCCTCATGAAGCATGATTTGGTCGATGCGTTCTCGCTGATGATCATTCCGGTAACGTTGGGCGGTAAAAAACGATTGGTACTCGCAGCGGCCTCCCCATTGCTTTTTCCACAGCCTTTCAACCACAAAAATCCACTCTTTGTGACGCATAACCTTTATTGAGGTTTTGAGAGAGCGCAAGCTGATTGCATGACCGGAAGGCCTCCCATTCAGGTTCCGTGCAACGAGGCTTGGAACAACCAAGCTTCTAAAGCTAAGTCCTTATTCCAGAATATTTTATCTATAGGTGCTTACGAATCAATATTTTACACACGCCACGCGCAACCCCCTCCACGCGCAAGTCGTTGAAAATAAATAATTTTCACGACGCCTTCTTCCTCGGCAGCTCTCAGCCCAGAGCTAACTCCTTATTCCAGAGGATTTTACCTGTAAGTTATTGTGGCTCAAGATTTTGCGGGGATCGAAGCCTATCCCCCACCAGCAACTCCTTAAGAATGAGGATTTTAGGATTCCACGCAAAAAAAATGTGCGCATGCCCCCGAGGGTCGACTTCAGAAAGGAGGTGGGTTCCGCCCTGCCGTCAACTCCGAGATCAACTGCATCGACCTCGCCGTTGAATCGACCCGACATTGACCCGCGTCGCTGGCCCCTGCTACCGTCATATGTTTGCCTACCGGCGCGCGCCCGGTCCTGCGAACCCACTTCATCAGGAGATCATCATGCCTGCCATCAAATTTCGCGGTGTCGATTTCGTCCAGTACGATTCCCTCCTCACCGACGAGGAACGACTCGTCCGCGACACCACGCGCCAGTTCATTGAAGACAATCTCATTCCCATCATCGAGGAATGCAATCGCGCCGGCCGCTTCCCCCGCGAACTGGTCAAGCCCATGGCCGACCTCGGTTTCTTCGGCGCATCCCTGAAAGGCTATGGCTGCGCCGGGATGGGCAACGTCGAATACGGCCTGATGACGCAGGAACTCGAGCGCGGCGACTCTGGCGTACGCAGCTTTGTCAGCGTGCAATCGGGTCTGTGCATGTATCCCATCTACGAGTTCGGCAGCGAAGAGCAGAAACAAACGTGGCTGCCCCCCATGCAGAAGGGCGAGAAGCTCGGCTGTTTCGGCCTCACCGAACCCGACTTCGGATCGAATCCCGGCGGCATGCGCACCCGCGCCAAGAAAGTCGGCGACGAGTATGTCATCAACGGCGAGAAGATGTGGATCACGTCTGGCACCATCGCCGACGTCGCCATCATCTGGGCCAAGGTCGAAGATGAGAAGGATCGCGTCCGCGGCTTCTTGGTCGAGACCGATCGCCCCGGCTTTAGGGCTGACGACATTCACGGCAAGTGGTCGCTGCGCGCATCGGTGACTTCGGGACTCTCGCTGCAAGACGTGCACGTGCCCGCATCGAATCTATTGCCCAAGACAGGTGGCCTGAAGTCTCCGCTGATGTGCCTGAACCAGGCGCGCTACGGCATCGCATGGGGAGCGCTCGGAGCCGCCATGGCCTGTTACGACTGCGCCCTGCAATACTCCCTGCTCCGCAAGCAGTGGCGCGATCAGCCCATCGCCTCGCACCAGCTCGTGCAAGACAAGCTGACCTGGATGATCAGCGAAATCACCAAGGCCCAGTTGCTGGTCTTGCAAGTGGGCCGTCTCAAAGACGCCGGAAAAGTTGAGCCGCAACACATCTCGATGGCGAAGCGTAATAACGTCTGGATGGCATTGGAGTGCGCCCGGCTGTCGCGCGACATTCTCGGCGCCAACGGCGTGGCCGACGACTATCCCATCATGCGCCACATGATGAACCTGGAGTCGGTGAAGACCTACGAAGGCACCCACGACGTCCACTCGCTCATCATCGGCCAGAGCATCACCGGCATCGACGCGTTCTAATACAAGAAGATTGACAAGTTCGCATTTTGCGAAGTATAATCTTCGCAGAATGCGAACTTGAGGAGCGGGATGCACGTCATCAGCCGCAAGAAGCTCAAGGACGCCGCCGCCCGGCACGGCGACCTCGAAGCACCGCTGGACGCATGGTTTCGCATCGCAAAGAAAGCGGCCTGGAGGGATCTGGCGAATGTTCGAAGGACGTTTTCAAGCGCGGACGCCGTTGGAAAGTGGACAGTTTTCAATATCAAAGGCAACCAGTATCGCCTGATCGCA
The DNA here is from genome assembly GCA_963722365.1 of uncultured Acidobacteriaceae bacterium. Classification (GTDB taxonomy): domain Bacteria; phylum Acidobacteriota; class Terriglobia; order Terriglobales; family Acidobacteriaceae; genus Sulfotelmatobacter. The sequence continues at coordinate 307,386 of CAVRLM010000004.1, read as the reverse complement.
GAGATCAACTATGGGCATGGACGGCTTTACATCCGTCACGTCTTGACGCATTCCGAATATAGCCGGGGAGGTTGGAAACGATGAGCGCAACAGCAGTCCGTTCGGAATATGCGTCCCTTCTGACCAGCAGTCTGCCCTCTGTCATTCGAAGCGAGGCGGAAAACGAACGCCACATCGCATTACTCCAAGAACTGGACCGTAAGGGGAATCGGATGAGTGCGGCTGAACGGCGAATGGCCGAACTGCTCACGCTTCTCATTGAAGACTTCGAAGAGAAGCACTACGTCCTGAACTCGGCCAGCCCCATCGAGGTTCTGAACGAACTCATGCTGGCGAACAACCTGAAGCAGAAGGACCTCATGGACGTTTTCGGAACCCCCAGCATCGCCTCCGAAGTGTTGAACGGAAAACGTAAGTTGAATGCGGAGCACATTCGCAGGCTGAGCCGTCGCTTCAAGGTGTCACCAGAGGTCTTCTTCTAATTCATACCTCGTGCCCGAATGGTGTCCAGATGACCCCAGATAAAAAGCGCCGGATCGCGACGGCAACGGGATTCCTATCCGGTGTACTCGCTTGTATGGACGCCCTGCGCGACGCCACCGTCTCCTGGCCCCCAGAGGCTGTATGGGCGGCCATTCGCCGCCCGCACAAGCTGGAATTCTGCGGTGGCATCGCCCTGATGATCGTCACCCTCATCACCTCAGTGAAGCGGCGCTCCCCGGAGCAGTAACCATCCGGATCCATGCACCGGGGACGGCGAAACTTCACCCGTACATCTCTTCCAGCAGTTCATACGCGCGGCGCAGATGCGGGATCACAATGCTGCCGCCCACGACCAGCGCCACGTTCAGCGACTCTTCCTGTTCGGCGCGAGTCACACCTAAGCGATAGGCTTGGATGGCGTGATAAAAGATGCAGTCGTCGCAGCGCAGACAGGCTGAGGCTACCAGGCCCATCAACTCCTTTGTCTTCGCCGGTAAGGGACCTTCCAGGTAGGCGTTATGATCGATGTTGTAGAAGCGCTTCACCAGGAAGTTGTTGGCCTTGTCGACGTTGGCATTGAGCCGGGCGCGGGTCTCGATGAAGCGGCGCGCGATCTCACTCTTGTCCGCTACGTATTTTTCCGTGAAGAGATAAGTTGGCTCTTTGCGTTCCGGTCGCTCGGGCGTGGTGCGTTCCGCGGGATGATCGCTGGTGATTGTGTTCATGGGAAAAATGGTAGCAGAGCGGACGAGTGCCTGCGGCTTTAAATGCTAGGCGGTCGGCTTATCGCGCGGAGGCTCGACCGCGAGGAACTCTTCGGCGAAGCGGCGGGCGTAATCGTCGAGTAGAGTTGGAATACGATGTGGGTCGGTTGAGCGCAGCACTAAACCCGCATGGTGATGCTTCGTGATGCGCTGGTAAACTTCGGGCTCGTTGTAGTGCGACGTGTCGGGCTCGACCTGACGTGCCAGAGAGAGAATCACTCCAGCGTACTCTTCTCGCGTCGGCGGCAACGTATAACTGCCATCTTCACCGGCAACTTCAATACGCGCCCACTCCCGCCACAAATTGATTCCAGTCGCGGCCTCAACCATTTCGTTGATGTAGGCGCCCCCGACGCGCGCCGCACACTCGAGGAAGTAGAAGTGCCCGTCCGCGTGCGCCTTGATGAATTCAGCGTGGGCCACTCCGCGCACCAATCCGAGCGCGGCGATCAGATCCTTATTGATCGCGCGCAATCCGGAGTCGTCCTCGCTTCCACGCTGAACTGTGAACGTGGTGAAGACGCCGCCATGCGCCACGTTCATCGGAGGCTTGCCATACCGGCTGACATTCGCAAAGACGACTTCATTCTCCGAGACGATCGAGTCCACGTGATAAACATCGCCCGGCAAAAACCTCTCCAGCAGATGTGCAGACTGCTTATCGCCCAGTTGCTCGAGCAGCGGCCATAGTTCTTCGGGAGCATGAATTTTCTTGATACCGATGGCCGATGCTTCCTGCCGCGGCTTGAGCACCCAGGGACCGGCAACGTGGTCCATGTAGTAACGAATGTCTTGATGATTCACGACGGGCACAAAATCGGGCACGCGGATGTCGCGGTCGAGAGCGCGCATGCGCATCGCCAGCTTGTCGCGGAAGTAGCGCATGGTGGTCAGTCCCATCCCCGGGATTCGCAAATGCTCGCGCAGGGTGGCGGCGGTCTCCATGTCGTACTCGTCGAGGGCAACGATGCGATCAAGTTTGTGCGATCGGGCGAGATGTGTAACCGCGCTCACGATGTCACCGACCGCAATCTCTTCCGGCAAGTAGAAGATGTCGTCGAGGCTTTCGCGCGGCCAGTCGGCGTCACGCAGTTTTTCCGCGGTCAGCAGGATGACGCGGCAGCCGTGACGCTTGCACTCACGCATGAACTCCTGCCCCTTCTCATACGTGGTGATGCAGAGAAAAGTCAGCGGACGCGAATCAGGCATGGCATTCATTCGTAGCAGGTCTGCGAGAATACCACGGCCCAACGGCCCCTGAGGATCAAATATTCGAATCCGCGCGAACAGGGCTCCAATCGCGAGGTTTACGCGGCAGTCTTTCCGCGTGTCGATCGCACCCACTCCGCCACGAGCGAAGCCAGCACAACCAGGACAATCGTCCAGATCGCATAGAGGGCTTCCTGTTCCAGCGCGCGGTGCAGTTTCTCATTGATCTCGATGCCCAGGGCCTGGAACGCGCTGTCGACAAAGAGGTGAAGGCCTTGCGTGAGTTTCCAGACCATGCTGCCATCGCTGCGCAAGACGCTGAGCGTCAACCCGCCGAGCAGCCCGGTCGTACCTGCCTGAAAACGTTCGCTCGCCGTTGCCACCGCAATCACTGACAGCAGCGAGCCGTTCACCAAGCCAGCCAGGAACGCGCACAGGATTGGCCAGTCAATATAAATTCCCAGCGCCCCAAGCCCCACATTGGCCAGAACCCAAAGCCCGCCCATGAGGGGAACCCATATCCCGTTCAGTGACGCCGTCGCCGGCCTTTCCATCGAGAGCACCCGATCCGCTATTGCCGCCATAAATCCTCCCAATCTCTCAATGCGAATAGTGCCGGGGAAGCCCACTTCGTTTCAGCAACCCGCGGCGGCTCGGTAACTTCGAGTGCAAGATCGATCTTGTTGGGCGGAATTTAGTTTGAGGCTAGCGTGCCTTTCAATCCTGACCGGGATTGCGTTATAGTCTCAACCCGGCGCGCATCGGCGGCATCAAAAGGCGCGCACGAGGGAGATCGATGGCTACCCAAACCCGTCCAGAAGGCAAGGCCCGCACTTACGGAGAGAATATTGAAAGCGACTTGGCGTCGCGATTCCTGCGCGTGGTGGAAGTAGCAGCGATTGCGTCGGCCCGCACCATGGGGCAGGGAGAGCGCAAACTCAGCGACCAAGTGGCTACCGAGGCCATGCGGCGGACGATGGACAGTATTCCCATGCGCGGGACCATTGTGATCGGCGAGGGTGAGCGCGACGAGGCGCCCATGCTTTACATCGGCGAGAAGGTCGGCGCCGAGTTCCCGGACGGGACCGAAGTCCCAGAAGTCGATATCGCGGTCGACCCGCTGGAAGGCACGAACCTATGTGCGACCGGCGCTCCCGGAGCGATCACTGTACTGGCGGCTTCTGAGCGCGGAGGCCTGCTGAATGCGCCGGACTGCTACATGGACAAGATCGTTGTCGGGCCATCGTGCAAAGATGCAGTCGATCTGGACGCGCCGGTTGCCGACAATCTGAAGAACATTGCAAAGCGCCTGGACCGGGACGTGGAAGACCTGGTCGTCATCGTGCTCGAGCGTCCGCGCCACGAGAAGTTGATTGCAGATATTCGCGCGGCTGGGGCACGCATTCGACTGATTGGGGATGGCGATCTATCCGCCGGAATCGCGGCCGCCGTGATCGGCACCGGCGTACACGCGGTCATGGGATCGGGCGGGGCGCCAGAGGGCGTGATCACCGCTGCCGCAATTCGTTGCCTCAATGGATACATGCTCGGCCGCCTGGTTGTGAAACCGGATCAGGAAGAGCGGCTGGCGCGCATGGGGATCAAAGACAAGAACCGCATCTACGAGGCGGAAGACCTTGCGCCTGGCAAACAATTGATCTTTGCGGCAACCGGCGTCACCGACGGCGCGTTGATGAAAGGCGTGCGCTTCTTCGGCGAAGGCACGCGAACATCATCTGTCGTCATGACCCTGCGCACTGGCAAGGTGCGCTTCGTGGAGAGCATTCATTTGGAAAAGGGACCGGACTTGAAAGTGAGGTTCTCGTAGATTTAGGCATCCGAACGGTTCTTGATCATCACGGGCATAATCGTCTAGAACATCAACCTAGGTGACCTCATCAAGAACATTGGGTTGTTCTCGAGGCAAAGCAGAAACTATCGGAGCTTGTAGAGCGGGCAAGTTCTGGTGAGCGCATCGGGATAACACGTCGCGGAAGGCTGGCAGCTTTTCTTGTTCCCGCTCGCAGCGACGTCGATCTGAAAGAAGTCTTTGCCCGGATCGAACAAATTCGCAAGAGCGCCAAACCCCCTCCCAAGGGCATGACCGTTAAAGACTTGATCGAAGAGGGCCGGCGTTGAAGCGCTTTGTCTTGGACGGCTCTATCGTTCTAGCCTGGTTTATCGACCCTGTCGTGGCGCTTCTTGCCGCCCGGGTCCAGCGTTTCTTGGTCCAAGATGCTCGCGCTGTTGTGCCTCGCCTTTGGCGAAGCGAGATTGCGAATGGGTTCGTGGTTGCGCTGAGACGACGCATTCTTACCTCAGTTCGCAGCGCGCAGGCATTTGCCGAAATCGAGATTTTGTTAGGGCAGTCCATCGAAAACCTCAGCCACGATCTCCCCATAGAGCGTGTCGTGACGACCGCTCAGCAGTATGACTTAACCGCGTATGACGCGACCTACCTTGAGATAGCACGCGAACAACAGCTACCAGTTGCCACTTTGGATCGGAAGCTAGCTGCAGCGGCCGAGCAGGCTGGCGTCTCCCTGGTTGCGTGACACGTCTTACTTCAGATACTCCGAATCTTTCTTCAACTCTTCCGGAACCACGGGCATGAGCGGCCACTCCTGCGAATATCCCTTGAGCAGGGGAGTCGAAACCTCGGAGCGCAACGTCCCATCATGCACAGCGAATTTGTGCGGATTGCCGACGGAGTATCCTTCCCACAGACACACGCTGGCATAGGCGCCGTCTTTCCGCAGAATGTAATAGGTCATGTCCATAAAGCGGATCTTGTTCATGTCGCCGTTGTAGTTGCGCACGATGCGCTTCAAAGCGTCCATGCCGGCTTCCAGTGGAGACATGCCGTGACGCATGTTCTCGACGATCGTGTGAGCGCCGGCAACCTTGATGTTCTCTTCTCCGGCGCCGGTCGCGCCCGCTGATCCCACGTCCTGGTCGGTGTAGCAGCCCGCGCCGATGATGGGCGAATCGCCGCAACGGCCGGGCAGTTTGAACGCCAAGCCGCTCGTTGTGGTAATGCCCGACATTTCTCCCTTTTCATTCAGGACCGAGCAGTGGATCGTACCCGTGGGCGGAAACAGAACGCGCCGCACGGCCGCGAGTTGAAACTCTGGCTCGATGCCGAGATCGGCAGCATGCTGCTGCAGTTGCTGGATGCGTTCGCGCCGGAGATCGGCCTGCGATTTCGAATCCGTTGCTGGTGGACGCCAGTGCGGATCGGCAAGGCCGGGTCCCCACCAGTCACGATCGGAATTGAACTCCTTCCACAACAGCCAGATCTTGCGCGAGCGCTCGGTCAGCAGGTTCTCACGCGGAAGGCCCATCGCGACGGCGAATCGTTCGGCGCCCTCGCCGACGAGCATGACGTGGCCAGTGTGCTCCATCACGGCCTTGGCGGCCATCGATACATTCTTGATATTGCGTACGCCGCCCACCGAACCGGCGCGACGAGTCGGGCCGTGCATGCAGCAGGAGTCCAATTCGACCACACCTTCTTCGTTGGGCAAGCCGCCTAGACCGACCGAATCGTCTTTGGGATCATCCTCCGGTCCCTTCACCACGCGAACGCCGGCTTCGAGGGTGTCTCCACCGCTTTTAAGGAAAGCGTACGCGGCTTCGACGTAGGGGTAACCGTTGTTGGCACATATGATGATCGGACGCTTGGGTGCATCGCCCTGCGTTGCGTGCCCCTGTTGGCTGTTCTCAGGAACAGCAGCGTGTGCTCCCACGCTTGCGGCAACAGCTCCGAGCACTGATGTCTTTACGAAATCACGGCGCGATACGGTCACTGGTCCTCCGGGTTCGTGCCCGCTGGCAACGACAGACTTGCGGGCGAACGGGGAAGCATATCACGGGCCGGATTGAGGATTCACACCTGGGAGAGCCATCACCCCAAAGGACACTAAGGATCACTAAGGATTTCAACGCAACGCCGAGCTTCGCTCGACAGACAGCCGAGGGCGGATGTCCTCACATACTTTCGCAGGTCAGTCTCTATGTCCGCGGGTCTGTCGAGGCCGCCGGCTCACCGACTCGCAAACCGTCGCAGACGACCCGGATACGCCGACCCCGCCTTTTCAAGGCGTTCCGCGGTCGCTGTCGAAATGGGCTGAACATTTTCCGACCGGAAGCGCAAGAGCGCGGCGATATTACCTACTTTGTCGAACTCCGAATCGCTTTTCACATAAAACGTTTCGATATCGCGCGGGATGACCCAGGGAAGAATGGCTTCGCTGATGTCGACCACTTCCTGCGTCGCCCGGCCACACGCGGGACAGAAGCTGACGAGATGCGCATCGATGTGGCCGCATCCGGTGCATTCGACGGCGTGAGCTTGCAAGCTTTCCCCAATCAGCAGCGTCTGCACTTCGCCTAACTGCAGCGAACGCAGCACGCGCCGCAATCCAGTGACCCCGCGTCCGTTGCTGCGCGCTTGGCCAAGGGCCTGGGCAACCAGTTCGCTGCGCCGCTCAGTTTGCCACTGATCGACGATCTGCTGCGCATCATTGCGGATTTCGTCGCGAGTCACGTGAGCCAGGTCGGCATGAAAGCGGCCAATCAACGCCTGACTGACATACGAATGCAGTTGCGGCTCCAGTAGCGAGCGGTGGGCATCCTGGCAAGCAAGAATCCATTTTTCGAAGACACCTTTTTCCAGCAGGTCCTTCAGAGAGGCTGCGACATTTTTGAAATGCTGCCGCGTTTCGTCTTCGACCCGTCGTTGGGCATGGCCTCCGTCGTATCCGGCGAATCCATCACTTCGTCCCCTGCGGGCCAGAGGATGGAACAGGTCTTCCCGCTCAGTCAGTTCGCCCAGGCGCAGATCGAAGATGCGCGCCCGATGGCGGTCGACGAGCACGACACCCAGCAGAGGCGAAGCGCCCAGAAGGTTAGCAATCGGCTTAAGATGAAAATGGCGATCGACGAAAAGCTGGGTGCCAGGAAGTGCGGCGGGCAGGTCGTACTCATGCCAGATATTCTTGGCAGCACAGGCAAAGACAGCCTTGCCGTGAGTGCCGTTGCTGCGCAATTCGCTCGACATTCGCAGGATGCGGTCCATGTCGGCGCGGGCGCAGTCCTTCTTGCCTTTGCTTTCGAGATTGCGCAAGGCTTCGCGCGCCAGGTCCTTTACCAGAATTGTGTCTTCCTTGTGCGCCTTGTTCCGCGGTGTGGAAGGCTGGTAGTAAAAGCTCAGTGCGCAGGATGCTTCATCCTGAAATTCAGCTAGCTCTCGGATTTGTTCGCGAGTAATCGTCATGGATGATGTCTCCAGGAATTGATTTGAATTGGATTTAAGCAGCGCCGGTAGGAACGAACCGGCCTTGAAATTGCTTGGCCAGTCCCGGCGTCTTACGTAAGTGATCACGTGCTGCAGAAACAAAGGCGAGTACCCGTTCGGTGGGAAGGCCGGTAATCGCCACAATCTCTTCGACGGTGAAGCCTTCAATGGCATGCAAGATGAATGCTTCGCGCGGTCCCGAGCCCAGATCACGCAGAGAGGACGCGATCAGGCGCAACAGTTCGTCGGAAGCCATGATCTGCTCGGGGGTCGCGACGCGAGCGTCGGCAATCACTGTGGCCCCGGTAATCGATTCGTCGGGCTGGTGAAATTGCAGTTCGGGCTCGTCGCTGCCCTTCACGTTGCGCTGCCGCGCGGAATCTTCCAAAGGCATTGCATGCCCATTACTCTCATCCGATCGAGAAAGCTGGTCCAACGCCTGCAGAGCCAACCGGTAGAGCCATGGCTCAAGGGCGAGGCGTTCGGGCTTCTCCTGACCGTCGCCCAAAGCGGCGGCGATGGCTTCATCGATCACTTCTTCCTTGGAAAGGCTGTCGGGGGCGATGAATTCCTGAGCTTCTCGGAAGTAGATTTCGCGCTCCACGAACCGCTCGAGGCGTGCCAGATTGGCGTTCACATAGGAACGGATATCGTCTGAGGAAATCGTTGGCGGAAACACGGCGGCCAGCGTCTGCTCAAAGGGGACTTCGCGCACCACAGCGCTGGGCCGCTCATTCGATCCCCGCTTCCCGCGCTGCCACTTGTGTGAGGCACGCAAGATTTCCTTGTGTTTGTTGACCTGTTGCAGCAGATCCTCAAACGCAGTCTTGACCGCAGACGAAGGGTTGGGCGCGGAAGACTGCACCGCCATCTGACCCGAAGGCAATCGCAGGTTCAGAGACACACTGGTGCCCTCGCGAGGAGATGTTTCTTCCACCACTCCCTTGAGGTGGATCAGTTCGGGACGGAAAACCTGCAGACGTTTTTGCAGTTTTTCGATCTGATGCTGAATATCTTTTTCGACCGCGGGAATTTTATGAAGACGGTAACTGACGTGAACGTTCATAGCGCCTCGGCCTTGCTAACGAAGTGCGCAACCAAGTGCTTTCTAAGCCGATTGTACACCCGGTGGAAAAAAGACAAGCACAGAATTCAAATGCTTTGCACTTAGGATGGCTTCCCAGAGGATTGCGTTGCTCCGGAAACTATTTGCAAAACCACAAGGTTTGCGAACCTGAGAGGGCGCAAGGTATGATCCGGGTCCATGACTTGGTTCAAGTTTGCGCTGCTGGTCTCACTCACTGCCCTCGCCTACGCACAGGCACCATCCTCCAAAGAAATTGAGAGCGTCTATGCTGATGCGCACACGCTCTATCTCGACCTGCATCAAAATCCCGAACTTTCCGGGCACGAGACGCAAACCGCCGCCAAACTGGCGGGACGTTTGCGCAGCGCTGGATATGACGTGACTGAACATGTGGGCGGCACCGGAATCGTGGCCATCCTGAAGAACGGCCCCGGTCCCATCGTGATGTTGCGTACCGAACTGGACGCGCTTCCCGTCGAAGAAAAGACCGGACTTCCCTATGCGAGCAAGGTTCGCACGAAAGACGACGCTGGGCGCGATGTCGGCGTAATGCACGCCTGCGGGCACGACGTGCATATGGCGTCCCTTCTGGGAACCGCCGAGATTATGGCGCGCACCAAGAACACATGGCACGGAACCCTGATGCTGATTGGCCAGCCTGCGGAGGAGACCATTGGTGGAGCAGACGGCATGATTCGCGACGGGTTGTTCACTCGATTTCCTAAGCCTGACGTGGCTGTGGCCTTGCACGTGGGCAACGAAGAGCCTGCCGGGACGGTATCCATTACCCCTGGCATCTACAACACAAATTCCGATTCCATTCGCATCACGATCTACGGCAGGGGCGGGCACGGAGCGGCGCCGCACACCACTGTCGATCCCATCGTGATTGCGGCGCGCACGATTGTCGCGCTCCAGACGATTGTTTCGCGCGAGGTGAAGCCAGGAGAGATGGCCGTGGTTACCGTCGGCTACATTCAGGCTGGAACAAAGAACAACATTATCCCGGATCATGCGGAGATGGGTCTGACCGTGCGTACTTTCAAGCCAGATGTACGCAAACTCGTTCTTGCCGCGATCACGCGCATTGCCAAGGGCGAAGCTGCGGCGGCGGGTGCGCCACGCGAGCCCTTGGTGGAACGTTACGAGGGGACCGACCTGGTCTACAACAATCCTGAACTCGCTGAGCGGCTGCGAGCCCCGCTGGAGGCGGCACTGGGAAAGGACAAAGTTAAAACCGCGGAGCCCATAGCCCCTTCTGAGGACTTTTCCTACTTCGTAGAGCAGGGAGTTCCGGGCTTTTATTTCAGCCTGGGCGGGGCCGATCCCGCGAAGCTGTCGGAGGCGAAAGCGTCTGGGATACATCTGCCGTCGAATCACTCTCCGCTGTTCGCTCCCGATGTCGAGCCCGCATTGCATGCAGGCATCGCGGCAGAGGTCGCAGTGCTGCGGAATTTACTGAACAGTTCGCCGGAGGAGTTGCACAAATATCCAGCGGGACAACCTGCCCAGTAGGCGTGCGGGGCGGGTACGCTCCGTTTGCTGGACGTCTGGCGTGACAGCCTTAGACCGCGACTGTGACTGACGTCTCCGTACGCGTGACTGGCCGGTAGAGAGTGTCACGCTCGATCGGCACGCGCCCGGCCGCGCGAATCAGGCGCTCCAGTTCTTCGCGGCGCATGCCTTGGGGAGTGGTCGCGCCCGCGTCGTGATAGATCTTTTCTTCGATCACGGTGCCATCCATGTCGTCGGCACCGAAACGCAGGGAGATCTGAGCAATCTTCGCGGTCATCATCTGCCAGTACGACTTGATGTGCGGGAAATTGTCGAGCACCAGGCGGCTCACGGCAATCTGCTTGATGTCGAGCATGCCGGTGGTTTTCGGCAGATGCTGCAGCGGCGTGTTATCAGGATGGAAGGCAAGAGGAATAAACGTCTGGAATCCGCCGGTCTCGTCCTGCAGCGCGCGTAGCTTCATCAGATGGTCGACGCGATCTTCGTCATTCTCGACGTGCCCGTAGAGCATGGTCGCATTTGATTTCAGACCGATCTGGTGCGCCAGTTTGGCAGTCTCAAGCCATTCGCCACCATCAATCTTGTGATCGCAGATGATGTGGCGAACGCGATCGGCAAAAATCTCGGCGCCCCCACCGGGTAGAGAATCCACGCCCGAGGCCTTTAATTGTTCGAGCGTCTCTCGAATCGTGAGCTTTGCGCGCTTCGACAGGTAGGCAACCTCTACCATCGTGAAGGCCTTGAGGTGTACCTGGGGAAAGCGCTGCTTCAGCCCGGAACATAAATCCAGAAAGTATTGAAAGGGCAAGTCTGGATGCAGTCCGCCGACGATATGAAATTCCGTGACTGCCTCGCTGTATCCGGACGCAGCGGTCTCGAATGCCTCTTCCAGCGCCATGGTGTAGGCGCCGGGCGTGTCTTTCTTTCTGCCAAAGGCGCACAGACGGCACGCCGCCACGCACACGTTCGTGGGATTGATGTGGCGATTGACGTTGAAATAGGTCTTGTCGCCATGCATACGCTCGCGGACGGCATTGGCCATCCAGCCCACGGCAAGAATGTCGCCGGTGCGATAGAGGGCAAGGGCATTGTCGACATCCAAGCGCTCGCCGGCCATGACTTTGTCATAGATTGGCGTCAGGCGCGAGTCGTCAGTCTGAAAGGCGTGCGTCTGGAAAGGCTGGTTTGAATGGGTGGCGGACATCCTTTTGATGATATCGCAGGAACTGCGGGGTCTGCTATCAGGAACAAAGTTGGGCATTGCAGTAGTGACTTGAGACTGCGCCGGATTCAGGATGACGCCTTCGATGGGAGCAAGGCCGGAATAGGGCTGGCGAGCTGAACCGGTCAGCGAGCAACTACGACGCGGTCTTGAATTTGAGCGTATTCGTCTTCCGAAAGCACATGCCGGGTCACCAGTTGACGGGTTGTCGCGTAAGGGCGCTCGGCGATGATCCGGTCGGCTTTTTGTGTGGAGATGCCGGGCAAGGAAGCGATGTCGTCTTTTGACGCCTTGTTTAGATCAACCGACTTCTTGCTGCCGAGTCCTTCTTTAACGCCTTCTGCCACAGCCTTGGTGTTGCGTTTGAGATTCGCAGTGGCTTCGGCGGTTTTTTCGCGAAGCTGATCGGGAGACTGAGGCGCACAGGCCGCACAAGCAGCCAATATCGAACCGAGCAGAGCTAACAAGCCAAACCTGAGAAACATGTCATTCGGATGCCATCCTGGGCCCGACGGTTGGCGCCCTCAAATTCTCATTTACTGGAGGCCTGAAAACGGCATCCTACCGTGGGTACGCCACTCGACAACGGAAGGAGAGTCGATGAATAGAGTCCTTATTTTCACAGCATTGATGGCGGCACTGGCAAGTGGAGCAGCATTCGCGCAAAGCGCGACTCCGGGCTCAGCCGATCCGAGCACTCCGGAATCCCAGCCGCAGACACAAACTCCGGCGCAGCCCGAGGCCCAGCCGCAATCGCAACCTGAGACGCGACCGGCGCCGCCGACAATGCAGGCGCCAGCGGCCAGCCAGCCCAGCACCGGTCAGGCTAGCGCGAGTCAGGCTCAGCCCGCAGGAGGCGCCCGAATTGCTCCGGGAAGCGTGATCCCCGTCCAATTGACGAAGACCATCGACGCCAAGAAGGCAAAGGTGGGCGATCCAGTCACGGCCAAGGTCACCATGGACCTCAAGACCAATAGCGGAGAAGTGATCGTCCCTAAAGATACAAAAGTTACGGGACATGTCACGGAAGCACAAGCTAGCACCAAAGATCAGAAAGGGTCTCAAGTAGGAATTGCTTTCGATCATGCGACGTTGAAGACCGGAGACGTCAACCTGCCGATGTCGATTCAAGCGGTGATCGCGCCTCCGTCGAACGACGCGAGCAGCAATAGTGGTGGCGGCAGCGGAGGCGGTGAGCCCGCAGCGGCAGGCACCACGGCAACATCGCCGATGGGCAACGGGCGCAACAGCAACTCCGGTTCGACAGCGCAACCCCAGTACTCGGGTTCGCCGAATGCCGCACAAGGTACAAGCTCCGAAGCGCAGCAGCAGGCCGGCGGGGCACGCCCAAATATCACCGGGAACACGCAGGGCGTGATTGGAATTTCCAACCTGAAGTTAGAAGCCGGCCAGAGCGCGACCCAAGGTTCGGTACTCAGTTCGGAGAAAAATAACGTGAAGGTCGAAAGCGGCACGATGCTGCTGCTGAAGGTGATTCAATAACGGCGGCCAATGCGGAGAGGCCCTGTCAGGTCTCTCCGCCGTTTCAAACCTGTCGTTAGGAGCGAGGCGTTACGACGCCGTGCTGGCGGACGCCGCCCGGGCACGAACCGGTTCTTCCTGAGTCCCCGCAGGTACAAGGCGGTTCCATAGCCAGATGGATGGAGCCACGGTGGCGACAATCATCGTCCAAGGCAGCACGGGCGAAGTCCAGAAAATTGTCGTGGTAAAACTGAGCAAGGCCAGCCAAATCAACGTCACAAATGTGCCGAACAGGAAAGCGTTGCGGCGCGCCCCGCTCCGGAACGGCTGCGAGTAAGAACACAAGGCTTGCACCATCAGAGAAAACGGAAACGCGACCACCAGGTCAATGAAGTAGTGCTCCCCCGTCCCCAGGGTCGCCATCACCGTGAGAACTACGAACAGCAAGGCAATCGCCCGTATCCAGCGTGCCAGTCCCCGAGAGTTCCACCACACGAGCAATACCCAAGCCATGTGCAACGACGGGATGGCATTGCGCGCTCCTTTGAGCAGGACAGGCACGACATTCATATGCATCACGTCGGCGATTGACGGTGGATGGAACGGAAAGGCGGCACCGAAAATGTGCACCGGGCCGCAGGCCGGAAGCATGTTATAGAACAAGACGCCGACGGGTCCGGTGACCAGAAACGCCAACATGACCGCCAACGCCTTCTCTTTCTGCCGGCGCAGTTGCGCGACGTAAACCAAGGCCAATGGCAATGGGAGCGCCAGATAAATCACGAGGCAGACAAACCGAACCCAGGGCCAAGTCCAGAAAAGCTGTCCCATCAGAAAACTGAACTGGACTCGCAGACTGCAATCGAAGGAATACAAGAACAGGTCGAATGTTTTGGGATGGAGCTTCTCCGTGATATCGAGCAGCGTGCTCGCCGTGTACTCCGAAGCGACAAACAGAACCGCGGGAAGAAATCCATAGAGCAGGAGTTTGCGCTCGTCCCCATCGGCCCAAATCGTGTGTGTACCCAGAACCGCAAGTGCGGCCATCCCCACAAATGAAAATCCGGCCATGAAGACCGGGTAGAAACCCAACACGCGAAGGTCAACAACCGCTAGGAACAGCCCGCCAGTCAGAACCCAAAGCAGATCAAGCCAGGAGCGCCGAATCATGGCGAGAACTATTACCGCGCTCGCCAAAGCTAGAGAAAGAAAGGCCGAGGCCATCGAATCGTTATAGAAATCCTGATTCAATGCCAAGCCCAGGATGACCCCAAACAACAGCAGGGTCAGGCCGATGCGCAGTGCCGGCTTGCGGTCGGTAGCGTTGCCCTGCGATGGGTCCGAGTGATTGCGCACGAGAAGTAGCGAGCTCGTCACACAAATCGCTCGCCCTCAAAAGTTTAGGTGCCAGGGCAAGTCGAAGCAACACGGTTGCCCGAGGCGGCGGTTACAAGAGTAATCCTGTAAACAGGAGACTCATCGAGACCGCGCAACCGTATTCCGACTAGTTTCCGCTGCTCAGCTTCTTCTGCGCGAGGGGCCGCGCGAATGCGTTGGGAGGATTGTGGGCGTTCGATTCCAAGGCTTTTCCGTAATAGCTCTTGGCTTGAGCCGCATCACCCGACTTCTCGTAGGCCTGCGCCAGCAATACGAGATTGAAAGCGTCACGCTGGTCGGCTTTCTGCAACTCCGCAATGGCCGTCTTGTAGTCGTTCGTATACAACGCGACATACCCGGTGAGGTAGGGATAAAACCTCATTTGATCTGGATTGTTGGCTTTATCGAGTGCGGCTTTGGCGGCGGCCACGTGCTGCTGGGCTTCGTCGGCTTTGCCCCGGCGGGCAGCGATGCGGGCCTGTGCGTTTTCCCAGCGGAACAGCCACAGATTTTTGTCGGCATCACTCAGGTCGGGCTTGCGGCCAACCGTGTCGTACGCCATCTTGTACCACTTGTAGGCATGGTCGGGGTCGCCGGTTTCGAGATAGATGCGGGCGAGTTCCGTGCAAATTTCCGCCGCGCCCACCGAGTCGCCTTTCGCCAGGCGCGCATTGAACACCTGAAGTTCGAACTCGGAAGCCTTCGAGGCATTGCCCTCGAACGTGTACGAAACGGCCATGGAACGTAACGCCTGCGCCTTGGATTCCGCTGGAGCAACTTCAATCGCCTTGGTGAAATGTTCCTGCGCCTCTGCGTATTGGCCCTGAAGATCGAGCGCCACTCCCGAAGCCAGGTGCGCCTCGTACAGATCGGGCGACTTGTCGAGCGCCTTGCGGTAGAGGGCGAGAGCCTGATCCTGTTTGCCGTCGTGGCTCAGCTTTTGACCTTGTTGCACCAGGTCTGCCGGACTACCGGGAGCCGGAGCTGGCGGCGCCGGTTGTTGGGCCGAACCTAAAACGGCAAGCAGGAAAGGGGCACAGATGACGCGAATCATAGCCTTCCGAAGCATGAAGTCCTCCAGTGCGCAGCGATTATGCCATGGATGCGGGGATCAGGTAAGAGGTCGTGACGGATCATCGTCGCAGTAACAAATCGCCCGCGACAAATACGAAGAACAAGACTGAAATGACACCATTCATGGTAAAAAACGCGGCATTCAGTTTCGACAAGTCGTTGGGATGGACCAACGAATGTTCGTAGAGCAGAAGCAGAATCACGGCGAGTACTCCGAATGCTGCGATCTTGCCCATGCCAAATACGATCAGAAGCGCGATCAGCAGGCCCACCATCACGAGATGAAAGCCGCGAGCGATCCACAGTGCGCTAGAGATACCCACAAATCGAGGGATGGAATGCAGCCCGCTTTGGCGGTCGAATTCGAAATCCTGGCAAGCGTAGAGAACATCAAAGCCTCCCACCCAGAAAGTCACGGCGGCAGTGAGCAACAGGATGCGGGGATCAAGGGAGCCTCGCACGGCGATCCATGCCGCCGAGGGCGCGATCCCGAGCGCGAATCCCAGCACAAGATGCGACCAGCGGGTAACCCGCTTCGTGTAGGAGTAGAGCAGCAACACGGCAAGAGCGACAGGCGATAGCAGCAGCGCCAGACGGTTCAACTGGCTCGCGGCAAAAATAAAAATCGCACTGGACACAGCCACGAATGTCGCCACAAATGCGGGTGTGAGATGTCCGGCGGGCAAAGCTCGAGTGCTGGTGCGGGGGTTGGCGGCATCAATGGACGCGTCGGCCCAACGGTTAAACGCCATTGCGGCCGACCGTGCCGCTACCATGGCGACCACGATCCACAAGAGTTGGCGACTGGAAGGAAAGCCTCCGGCGGCCAGCATCGCTCCGCAGAGAGCAAAGGGCAGCGCGAAGATCGAGTGCTCCCACTTGATCATCTCCAGAGTGACACGCAAGTTGTGAAGGACGGGCACGAGAAGATTGTAATTCAGTGTCTTTGGTCTTTGGTAAACCACTAAAGCACGAGATCGAAGACCTAACAGCCAGCACCTATTCTCCATTCCCCGATACCAACGGTACAAACCGGCACAGTTCGCGCAGGGCGACCTTCGGCTCGCCGTTCTCCATGCGGATGAGTTGCAGTTGCTGGGAATCATCGGAGCCAACCGGAATGATCATTCGGCCGCCCTCTCGCAGTTGCGCGAGCAACGCGCTCGGCACTTCCGGGGCCGCGGCCGAAACGATGATCGCATCGTAGGGCGCCGCTTCTGGATACCCCAGGCTGCCGTCGCCGACAATCACGCTTGCGTTGGAGTATCCCATCCCGATCAGCAGCATTCGGGCAGATTCCGCCAGCACGGCATGGCGTTCGACAGACACCACTTGCGCTACCAATTCCGCGAGCAACGCGGTCAAATAACCCGATCCCGTTCCAACTTCGAGCACGCGGTCGACAGGTGCAAGAGTCAACACCTGCAGCATTAGCGCCACGATGTAGGGCTGAGAGATCGTTTGTCCTTCGCCGATAGGCAGAGGATGGTCTTCATACGCTTGGTCGCGAGTGCTGGCGAGCGCGAACTCATGGCGCGGAACGCCCGCCATAGCATCGAGCACACGCTGGTCCGAGATCCCCCGCGCGCGCAGCTGGGAATCGACCATGGCTTGGCGTAAGGATGTAAACAGAGAAATGTTGCCGGCGAAAGTCATTCGTGGTGGGGAACCCGGGTCCCTCAGAATGATTTTATTTCTTACGGCGTCGCACGCGGACATCGAAACTGACCACGCCGTTCTGGTCACGCGTCCCCACAATCGAGACATTGCGATTGACGTAGTATTCGCCTTGGATGATCTGTTGCGCACTCTGCGATACGTTGGTGCTGTAACTGAGCGTAATGTTGTTGGCGAATTGCTGCTCGATGGTGACTTGCGGTCCCCGCGCGGTCGGGTTGGTTTCGGTCGTCAGACCCTGGGGATCGATCTTGATTCGGCTGACTCCGAAAAGTTTCTGCATGCGGCTACTTACCGTCGAATTGATTGCCTGGTTGATGATGAGGGCCGTGGCCTCGTCGTTGAACAGTCCTTGGCCGGATTGCTGCTGTAATTGCTCCGACTCTTCGCTGGTTCGACCCAAAGCGAGAAGAGCGATGATGTCCGACTTAGGCAGAGGCGGCTCCGAGCGGTAGTTCACAGTAAGCCGATCCGGAGTTCCAGTGACCGTAACGTCGAGGTCGTAGTTGCGTACGTGCGTTGTAGCCTGCAAGTTGACTTGGGGTTCGATCGCCACTGGATTCGCAAACGTGATATCGCCTCGCTCCAGGCGAAACTTTATGCCGTTGAAGGTGGCATCTCCTTCCAGAATGTCGGCGCGGCCAAGCACGCTGGGACGCGCCAGGGATCCACGCAAGCGCAAATCGGCATCACCGGACAGTCGAGCCACTGCGGTTTTCATCTGGAGTTCTGGAGCCGTGCGAACCGCCACATCGAGCTTCACGTTGTAGAGAGGAGAATTCGCGGGCGTAATTGCAGCCGACTGTCGGCTTCGTTCAAGATACGATCCGAAGTCGAAGCCCGGCGTCACCGCCAATTTCGTAACCAGGATATCCCCAGACACCAGCGACGCCGAGCGGTTGCCTACCCAGCGTAGGTCCGCCGTAGCCGTTGAACTAACCCCGGGCGGATAGCGGAGGCGCACCTCTTTGCCTGCCGCGCTCAGGTTGAAGCTGAGCTGTCCGTTGTAGTTGGTGGCGTCGCCCTTCACCTCCAGCGTGCCGCCACCAGTACGAGCGGCCAGTTGGTCGATGTGAATACGGTCCCGCGTAAATGACAGAGTACCGTTCATTTCACTCAGTCCACTGGGCAAGCCGGCATAGGTAGCCGACCCATTTTTAACCTGAATTGTGCCTTGCGGAAACGGCTCGCTCAGAGTTCCGCCCAGAGTCATATGGATCGTCGCCATTCCGGCCGCAGCGAGATCCGGGACGACGCTGCCCAGCAGTTTGAGATCGACTTGCCCGTCGGCCGACAGATCGAGTTCCCGGCTTCCCCCGAAGTGAATATCGCCCTGCCCAACAACGTCAGTTCCCGCGCCCACCAAATGCGTCTTTTCCAGCCGAGCAGCTTGGTCTGAGTAGGTAAAGCGGATGGGGTCCTGGTTGTGCAATTTGGCATACTCCACATCAATGCCAATATCCGTCACGGTTCCGTTGAGCGTCCACCGGCGCGGATCCCGCAGTGGGCCGTGCATGGTGACCGTGCCCGCCACCGAGGAATGTCCCGTAAGTTGACCACCGAGATAGGCGCGCCACAGAGCATCGAGATCAACATGATCCAGATGCGCAGCAATACTCGCCGGATACTCACCCTGCATCCCGACCGTTCCATCCACGAAGAACGTTCCATGGGGAAATTCTGAGCGTGCACTGACCCGCATTTCACCGTTCTTGGTCACAGCTTCGAGATCCAGGCCGCCCTGCTGTTCGTGGTCGAGCGCTAGATTGCGCACGTGTACATCGGCACTGATGACTGGAGCATCGAGCGTGCCACTGCCCTGCAGGGTGAAGTCGGCATCGCCTTCCACCGGCAAGCGTGATGTTTGAATCTGGCGGATGCTTGCCAGGTCAAATCCTTGTCCCTTGAGATCGATGCGAAAGATACGCGTCGCCGGGGTGTATGCAGCGCTGCCCGCGACTTCAGCACCGGCATGAGTGAGGTGAATATTGTTAAGAGCGGTCTCGCTTCCGGCAATGCTCAAGTCGGCGTCGAACTTCTCGATCGCTTCTCCATATACTGAAGCGTTTGCCGCGCGAATGTGACCTTGCGCCTGAGGATGCAAGCGCGTTCCGGCAACCTGAAGGGTCACGTCGGCGGTTCCCGATACCGGGTAGTCGAAACCGGCCAGAGCAGCAGTCGAAGCCACGTCAACGTTGCGCAGGCTCAGGCGCGCCGTGAGAGGACTGTTCTCGGTAAACTGCCCCTTCTGTAAAACAGCGCTGACATCGAATTCAGCGCTCGTATCGCCCCGTCGAAGCGTGCCGCCGCGAAACGAAAGATCCCGCGAAGAAAATTGGAGATTGCCGGCCAATGAGTCCCAATGCACCTGCTGTTGGGGCGTGCGCGAGGTTGCGGGCAAGGTGAATTCGAAGTCATCCGCGGCTAGTGTTCCGGCAAGGGTTGGCGATGAGAAAGTTCCGCCGGCTACCCCGTTGAAGGTTGCATTGCCATTCACTTGAAACGGAAGATTGGTGGGACCACCCAGGGCCGCTACCAGCGGGCGCCACTCCTCCAGATTGGTCGTCGCTACGGAGACGCGTACTGTGGACATAGCCCCCAAAGTTCCCGATGCCTGAATCCGGGATGAAGGGGTCGACAGATTGAAGTTGGCGAGTTCCAGGGAATTGCTCGCGCCGCGGTACTTTCCCTGAATGTGGGCCGTCATGGGTAGTTCCCCCGCAGCAGATCGCGACGGTGGCGCCACCTCCATCGCAAATCCGACTTCCGCATCCCGGAACGATCCTCGCCAGAATGCGTCGACATTTCCCGAGGCTAACCCGGTGGGACGAAACTTACCGAGTTTATGCGCTGGAACGTCGAGAGCGTGCGCCAGTTCCCCGGCCGACACGTCCCGCAAACGGAGATGTACCGTGCCGTTTTGGACGCCCGCAAGCTTTTCCTTCTGGTCCTTCTTATTATGAGGACGAAGTGCGCTGACCACGGGCAGATCTGAGCCTTTCTTTGCTGTTGCTGCCGGCGGCGGTATGCTATGCAACCAGTTGTCAACCTGCGCGTCGCCGGTGAAACTGCCACCTAATAACTTTCCTTGTAATTTCGACAGCTTGATCTGTTCGTCGGTGATCGAGTAATCGGAATTTGCGTTGGCCTTCTTCAGCACCATCTGATCGTTCTGCCATCCGAGGTCGCGCAGAGCCAAAGCGCCGGTGGCGGTGAAGTCCTCCAACGACCAGTGACCACTGCCGCTGAACTCGGCAACGCCTTCGCGCAACTCATACCGTCGGGCAATGGCGGCTGCCTCGGCAAGATCGAAATGCCCTTCATAGCTTGCGTCGAGGCGCGGATTACGGAAATCGCTGATGCGTCCGCTGGCCTGCAACGACGATCGCCCCGAGTTCCATTTCAGCGCCTTCACGTCGGCGAAGGTCGATCCCAGACTGAACTCAACCGAACTGCTCCAGGCGAAGGGGCGGAAATCCTGGAAGCCACTATCGACTTTTCCGATCGAAATCCGGCTCTCATAGCGTCCGCGCAGGAAGGAATAATCCATCTGCGAACTGGCATCACGCGCATCAAAGTCGAAAGGGATTTTTCGATCCGCCCACAAGAATTGGCCGTTTCGCAATGTCAGGTGGTCGATGGAAAGGGCAAAGAGCTGCTCGATCGGCGTGCTCTCCGATGACTTTCGCGCTGCTCTGGGTGCGGGGATATTGGTGGTTCCGTCGGGCGCAATAGCGATGTGGACTACCGGATGATCGAGAACCACCGACGAAAAACCGAACTCGGTCCGCAGAAAGGACACGACCTTTACCTGCGCGAGCAGACTGTCGGCATGCGCCAAGGGAACATCGTCCGCAGCCTCTTTTCCATGCACGGTAATATTCCGAACTTCAACCTGAAGATGGAAAGGGACGACATGGAAGCTGCCAATTTCTGCACGCCCGCCGGTAATGCGCTCGACTTCGGAGACCAGGCGGCCCCGGACGTAGGCCTGAAAAGAGTTGGTGGTGGTATACCAGAGTGCAGCGAGGCTGACGGCAATAACGATGCCGCCGGCAATCAGCAGATATTTCCACCAGCGTCGCGGCCTGGCGGCGGGCTCGGTCACCGCGTTTGTACTCCCTCTCCACCCGACCCGGTGCCGGGCACGCTCACCTTGCTTTCCGAACGGAGAGACTGCAACCAGGAAACCATCAATTCGTTGACTTTCTCCTCGGTGAGCAGTTCACGGATCTTGGCGGCGACCTCGGCCGGCGGCGCTTCGCTGGCGACAGGTTGCTTCAGCTCTGGCACAAACTTCTCCCGGTAGTAAGCTTCGACGGTCTTGGAATCAATCTGCACGGCAGGGCGCAGGTGAGCATCCACCAGGCGCATCAAATCGATTTGCTGTTGCACATGCGCCACCAGATCTTTTTGTACCAGGCCGAAACGTCCCAAAACCGATTGCCAGCCTTCCTCGGTCGCCGCGTCCGGATACTGCTTGCGCGCTTCGGCGACCCGCGCCTCGGCTTCTTCTTCGGAGGCATGTTTGAAATTCGCCGATTTCATTTGTTCGGCGAGCAGTTCCTGGTCAATCAGGCGGTCGAGAACTCCTCGCCGATCATCTTCCGTGAATTCATTGAGCGCGCGGCCATTCAGCAGGGCTTCGTAGCTCAAGGCTTCGTCCCAATCGCTCTGCAGAATAATGTGCCCATTCACGGTGGCGACGATACGGTCGATTACCTGCCCGGCGTGCGCCATGGGAAGGATGCTCGCACTCCATAGGAAAAAGAGCGCGACCGCCGTAATCGTCTTCGTGCGAACTCTACACATCAGAATGGCTGGCCTATGCTGAAAAATACGTTGAAGTGGCGCAGACGCTGGGTCTCATAGCCTGTCAGGACTTGGGTCACCGGGTCGAATACTCCCTGGAAGTATCTGGTTGGATTCAAATTGTATCCGAAATCGAAACGCAGGGGCCCGATCGGCGTTTTGTAGCGTATGCCTACTCCGATTGCCTGTGAGGTGTAATCATACCCTGAATTATTGAATTGATTGAAGCACGAATTGGGTGTTGTACCAACAGGCAGACACAGATTCGGATTGGCCTGGTGCCATCGCAAGAGTCCCGTCAACATGTCATGGCCGGCAGTGAATACGTTCCCCATGTCGTTAAAAATAGCAAAAGCGAATCCGTCCCCGAAGTAGGGCAAACTGATCTGAGGGAAGCGCAGTTCCAGGTTGTTGACGAACAGGGCGGTACCGCCGACAGGAAATCCTGACGATGGATCGCGGGGTCCTGCCTGATTTAACCCGAAGCCGCGATGAGAGTTGCCACCGCCCGTAAAGAATTGCTCGGGCAGCGGGATGGTGGTGATATCGGTACATGTCGGCTCGCCCGCTGCATTCAGCGGACAGGAACCGGGAGGCAGAACCCTGGTGCCGTTTACTGGCTGCTCCAGGCCGATCGTGGTCGAACGTGCAAACACCCACTGATGACCGACCTTTCCTCTTCCTCCGAACGCGTAATACGTGGAGAACTGGCCGAGGACGCGTCCAAAGTCCGCTTCGGACCCGAAATATTTCGAAGAAGCAAAACCGTCCAGTGTGAAGTAGTTACCTTTCGTACTCTCAAGCGGGTTGTCACGCTTGTCACGAATAAAAGTGAAGCCGGGACCGCTCACACGGGCGGGCAGAGAGAGCAAGGTGATTTCACCGGGCGAAAACTCCTCCGCAAAATTGCTGGCCTTGACCCGGCGGAAATCGAAGCGGTAGGTAATCGAACTCGGGCCCGGACGAGTCCCAGGCTCCCGGCCAGTACTTCCGATCTGTTGCCGCAAGCCGATCTTCGCTTCCAGTCGCTGCGAAGTGAAGGTAGCCACGTCGAGGCTGTTGTCGTAGAAAATCGTATAGACCAGCTTGAACTTGTCATTGTCGAATAACTTCGGAATGGCATAGCTGATCAGCCCACGCTGCTGCAGGCGGCCAACGTGGGACTGGAACGTCAACGTCTGGTTGCGTCCTCCAAAGTTGAGGCGCGTCACGTCAAACGCGACTCTGGGACTGACTCCGGTCGTGCCTTGGGAAGCGGTCGTCCCGGCGGGCTGGCCGGTCTGGAACTCAAGTCCAACTCCGTAAGTGAAGGTGTAGCGCTTGGCTTCTTGCAGTTGCACCAGCACATTTTTCTGGGGATCGGTTCCGTCAGGATTCTGAACGGCGGTATCCACCTGGCTGAAGATGCCGAGATCGTACAGTCGCGTCTGCGTGCTGAGCAGATCTTGTTGGCTGAGCGGGTCTTTCTCATGAACCTGCAACTCGCGCTCCACCACATAGTCCCGCGTATGCTCAGTTCCCGCCACGATGACCCGATTTACGGTGAAGTGCTCTCCCTCCTGGATCACATAAGTCACATCTTCACGATTGGGTTCGTGGTCGGAGGGCTTAGTGGAAATGTCGAGTGAGGCGTTGGGAAAGCCGTGGTCAAAGTAATAGCTGAGAATTCTTTCCCGATCGTTCGCCAGATCCTGTTCGGAATACGGCTGGCCCGGCTGTGTGCTGGTTTCAGGAAGTTCGCTAAGCGGCACCTGCCGCGTGCCCAACACATTCAACTCGCCCACGATTGTCCGCACGCCCTCGTCGATATGAATATGCACCGCCAGCTTGTTGTCCGAGCCCTCGTAGTTGTCGTCCACCTTGGTTTCAATCTTGACTTGGCGAAACCCGCTCGATCGGTAGAGAGCTTCCAGAGTCGCAACGTCGCCTTTGAGCAGGGTCTCGCTATAACGGCCATGACTTAGAAGGCGGCTAGTCGGCTGAATCTGCAAATACGATTTCAGTTTGGCGGTGTCCAGGAAGTCCTTGTTTCCGGTAATTTCCACCAAAACCAATTTGTGAAGAGCACCCGGATCGATTTGATAAATGACCTGCATCGTCTTTGCGTCGGTTTCTTTCAGGATCTCTACCTTGGCATCAAAGTGGCCGCGCGTTTGCAAATAGTCGAGCAGGTTGCGCTTCCCTTCGTTGAGCAAGTCGTCGTCGACTGCGTTCTCTTCGTAAACCGGGATTTGTTTTTTCAAAGTTCTCTTGCTGATTTTGTATCCGCGCGCGTAGATCACCACGACCGGGCCGGGATCGATCTGAAAAGTAAAATCTACGGCATTGCTCGCCGCCTGATATTTCTGCTCCGCAATCGAAACCTGGGATAACGCCCGATTCTGCTTCTGGAATTTCTTGCGCAGCCGTTGTAACGCTCCACTGACACGCGCCACTGTAATGCGATCCCCTCGATCCAAGTGCGCGATCTTTTGAACTTGCGCGGAAGTAAGCCCCGAGGAACCCGTCACCGTCACTTCGCCCACATGAGCCTGCTCGCCTTGGGTAATGTGGAAAAGGACGTCCACCTGATGCGTATCCGCATGTGATACCGTTTCTGCGGTTACCCGCGCCCGGTAGAAACCACCTTCCTGCATGAGTTGCCGGATGTTCTCCAGCGCGCGCTCCAACTTGTCGTGGGTGTAAAGTTCTCCCAGCTGAAATTTCGACGCATTGACAATCTGGTTCTGCGTGGGCCGCGGCGGAGCTCCCTCCACGTTGACGGCTCCCACAAAAAAATTGGCTGATGTGGTGAAGACCAGCGTAATCCCTTGCTCCGCGGGAGTAACCTCTGCCTGAATGTCGGCGAAGCGCCCGGTCCCGTACAGAGCGCGAATACTGTCGCGGACGCGCGTGCGATCCAGCGGTTCACCGGTTTTCTGCGGCAGCATATCCAGGATGTGCGCTCGATCGCTTTCCGCGACGCCGGGAATCTCGATCGATCGAACAATCTTCCCTTCGTAACCGGAGAGTCCGGCACCGGGTCCGCTCGGTGGTCCTTGCTGCGGCTGGGAGTCAGGCTGCGGCGCCGGATTGGATTGCACTGGATCCTGTTTCGCGCTCCCGCGACTCCCCTGAGGCGTGATTCCACCTCCCGCCGTTCCCGCCATCAAGAACGCAGGCCAGAGGAGGATCATCGCGGTCAGACGTATCGCGTACCGTTTCAGCAAACAGTGTCCTTAGATCCTTCGCTATTCACTTCGATGGAATGCATCCCGGCTCTTGTTGTACGAATGCTCAGCAGCGCTTTCTGTCGAGCCTGGTTCTGGCAAGTATCGGCCGGGGACCAGCCACTTATAATAAAGGTTTTACCGCCTGAAACTGGTGACCTCTTTGGCACAGGAAACACAACCCGCAGGACGTTCGGGAGGTTCCCCGCGAGACGTTACTCTGGAAGAACGCTACTCGCGGCAGATTTTGTTCCGCGGCATTGGGGTGGAAGGCCAGCAGAAACTGGCGGAGGCACGAGTTGCCATAGTCGGCTGCGGCGCCACCGGCTCTGCTCTGGCGGGACTGCTGGCCCGCGCCGGCGTAGGGACAATCCGCATCATCGACCGGGACTATGTCGAGCCTAGCAATCTGCAGCGGCAGTCGCTCTTCGATGAGAAAGACGCCGCGGAGTCTCTGCCCAAGGCCATCGCTGCAGCCCGCAAGATCAGCGCCTTCAATTCACGGATCGCAGTTGAACCCAGAGTTGAAGATCTCGTCCCCGCGAACATTCAAGCTCTGCTTGAAGGGATATCCTTGATCCTCGACGGAACCGACAATTTCGAAACTCGGTATCTCATCAACGACTACGCTGTCGAGCGCTCGTTGCCGTGGATCTATTCCGCTGCAGTTGGAAGCTACGCCGTGACCCAGAATATCCTGCCAGCAGAAACGGCTTGCCTGGCCTGCATTTTCCCGGACTCACCTCGAGGAATGGTTGAAACCTGCGAGACGTCCGGGATTCTGAATTCGGCGGTCAACCTGGTTGCCTCGATCGCTGCCACCGAGGCGCTTAAGATGCTGGTTGGCGCCGCGCAGTGGCGACGCACTCTGCTTTCCTTCGATGTCTGGAGCAACGAACACGCGGAGATCTCCGCCGCCAGAGCTCGCCCCGGCTGCCGCGCCTGTGGAGAACGCGACTTCATTCATCTCGCCGGAGAAGGCCGCCCGCACATCACGCTATGCGGCAGGAATTCGGTGCAAATTCATGAGCGCCAACGGCCGATCAACTTTGCTGAACTCGATCGCCGCCTCCAGCCCCACGGTACGGTGCGCCACAACGACTTCGTCCTGAAGTTCTGGCACGATCCTTACGAGATGACACTCTTCCCCGACGGCCGCGCGATCATCAAAGGCACAACCGACGCGGCGGTCGCGCGAAGTCTGTACGCGAGGTATGTAGGAAGCTAGCTCTATGCTGCCATCTTGGCCGCCTTTGGCGGGCATTGTGCGTCGTAAACCGCTTGCATCTGCTTTAGCTTGAGCACGCCGTACAACACAGTAAGAGCCATAGCAACAACGAGAGTACTGCCGAGCCTCTTCTCAATGCCGAACGCACCCTCGCGGTTGGCGATATAGCTGGCAATGATCAAACTAAGGATGCCGATGTTGATCGCCCAGTTCACCGGCCTCGTCACGATGTAGTCTAGTGTGCCGAATCCCGCGAGTTGGTAGACCATGAACGGCAAGATCGCGACCATTGGCAGAAGTTCGGAGGCGCCGAGGGTTATGTCGATCGTTCCGGGCGCTACCGCGTGCAGCAGCCGGCTGTGGGCCAACTGATGGAACAACGATGGAATTGCGCACAGCAACGGCACAGCGGCCAGTAGCTCGAGCACCAGGGATCCGCACCATGTGCCGACCTTCGACACAACATCTGAGCCTGCATTCTTGGCGGATTGCGTGCCGATGAACATCCCCCCGACGATGGCCGCGGCGCTCGACAGCATCAGCAACTCCACCGTGATCCCGAAGCCCTCCGGCTCGCCTGCCTTCAGCAGCAACATGGCTAAAAATCCGGGAGTGTAAAACATCACTCGCACCAGTTTCGCCCAAACGCGCGCGTCGCGCTCCGGCGGCAGAATCGGGAGTGGCCTCCCGTTGATTCCGATTGTGGCTCTAGCTTTCGACATTGCAGCGTCCTCTGGGAATCTGGTTCAACAGACTTCCCATGCAAGGCTAGTGCACCACGACGATCGGTTCGCGCCAACTGTCACTTGTTACAGGTTTGGCAGCTAGGAGCAAGCGACAGAGTTCTGCTAATCTTCTCTGCTCGCCATCCCGGAGTTGAATCTGCTCAGAAAAGAGTCCTGATGCCAGACATGGTTCGCCCCCAGCCGTCTCCCTTATACCGGTGGTCGGTTCTCGTGTTCATCAGTTTGGCGCAAGGGGGAAACTACTACATCTATGACAGCATCAACCCCCTGGAACGAATCTTCATTGATCATCTCGGATTCTCCGCCACGCAGTTTGGCTGGCTGAATGCTAGTTACAGCGTCGCTGCCGTTGCGACCTTGCTGATTGGCGGCATCATCATCGATCGAATTGGCACCAAAAAGGCGATCACTATGTTCGCCTTCCTCTGCCTGATGGGAGCGGCCCTGACCGCGTTGCGGGGAAGTGCCCCTGTGATGATTGCGGGACGGACCGTGCTGGGGCTCGGCGCGGAGTCGATGATCGTGGCGGTTACCACGGCACTCGCGAAGTGGTTCAAAGGCAAAGAGCTCAGCTTCGCCTTTGGGATCAATCTCACGATCGCCCGATTAGCCTCGGTGGCAGCCGACAATTCTCCGACTTGGGCGAACCGGGTCTTCTACCCGCAGGGTCCAGCAGGTCCGGCAAGTTGGCAAGGACCGTTGCTGCTGGCGGTTGGAGCAGGAATTTTGTGCGTAGCCACCGCTCTCATCTATTGGGCTCTGGAGACCCGCGCCGAATCCCTCTACGAACTGGGCAAAGCCGGTGCCATCGACAAGCTCGAGTTCAAGGGAATCTTCCGCTTCAATCCCTCATACTGGCTTGTGGTCGGCCTTTGCTTTACGTTCTATTCTGCGATTTTTCCGTTTCGCACCTTCGCCATCGATTTTTTTACGAACAAGATACTGGCGTCCCACGGCGGCGTGGCAGCGTTGGAAGTGGTCAGAGTCCATTCGCTGGAGCAGGCCGGTCGCCTGAACAGCCTGCTTCCCTTGTCCGCCATGATCGCTACCCCTCTGTTCGGGCTCCTGGTCGACCGGGTCGGGAAGCGCGCGTGGTTCATGATGTTTGGCTCCCTGCTACTGATGCCGGTCTACCTGATGATGGCCTACTCCAATATTTCGCTATATGTACCGGTCGCCTTAATGGGAATCGCCTTCTCCTTGATTCCTGCGGTGATGTGGCCATCGGTCGCGTATATCGTCGACGAATCCCGACTGGGCACGGCCTATGCGCTGATGACCCTGATCCAGCAGATCGGATTCTTTATCATGAATCTCCTGATCGGAAAGGCTAATGACTATGCGGGGGCCGGTCTCCAGAATCCAGGTGGATACGCCCTGGGGCTGTGGATCTTCTCGATTCTGGGGTTCATTGGAATGGCCCTCGCAATCTTGCTTCGCATTCGCGAGACGGGACCCCACGGACACGGATTGGAGACCATCACAACAGGAAAAAAATGATCGTCCACGGAAATAAAACTTACCGATTTGCGAAGATTGCGACTCTAAATTTGGAATCGGGTTTATCGCTACGAGAGTCGCGTTATTCAACCCGGAGCAGGCAAAGGATTTCCACCTTTCAAGGGGGCTGCGAACGGAATCCCAAGTTCGGTAGAAATACTCTAATATTTTGAATACAGACATTACCTTAGTTCCACAGCAACCGCTTGCAAGCCATACAACGTAAAGATAGTTAGCCGCATCTCACGGGGTGCGGCCGGAAAAGGCAACTTGACCGACCGAACGCAGCGACAGGGAAACGATTCGAACGAAGCTGAGCTCATTGAGAGAGCCAAACAAGGCGACGCCCAGGCGTTCCAGGCTCTTTACGATAAGCACAAGCGGCGCGTTTACTCGCTCTGCCTGCGCATGACCTCGAACACTGCCGAAGCCGAGGATTTGACCCAGGAAGCGTTCTTGCAGCTTTACCGTAAGATAGGAACGTTTCGCGGCGAATCGGCATTTTCAACCTGGCTGCACCGCCTGTCGGTGAACGTTGTGCTGATGCAGCTGAGACGAAAGAGTCTCCCGGTGGTTTCGCTGGAAGAAACCACGCAGGGTGGCGAAGAAGATACGCCGAAGAAAGATTTCGGGGCAGACGATTTGGCGTTAGCCGGGTCCATCGACCGGCTGCAGTTGCAGAAAGCAGTCGACGATCTTCCTCCTGGCTACCGTACGATTTTTGTTCTTCACGACGTCGAAGGTTACGAACATAATGAGATCGCGACGATCGTCGGCTGCTCGATCGGCAACAGTAAGTCACAGCTTCACAAAGCGCGGATGAAACTGCGCGATTTGCTCAAGATGAGTCGAGCTGAAAAGGCCGACAAATCCTGAGCGATACAAGGCACTACGATGCAAGTGAGCCGGCGTAGACCGGACACGCAGTTGATTTTGACTGAGGCGTAACGGCAAGCTGATTTTGAATTGGCACTTCACTGATTCAGCAGAAGCTTGGGGAGAGCGGTATGAATTGCGTCGAGTTGCAAGCCAGTTTGGCGGAGATCGAAAGCGCCAGGAGCGTCGAACAGCGGAATCATCTCAAGACTTGCCCCGAGTGCTCAGCTCTGGTGGCGGAACTGGATTTTATTATCGCCGCGGCGGGTGACCTGCGTGCCGCGGACGAGCCCAGCCCCCGCGTCTGGAATTCCATTGAAATTGCTTTGCGCCAAGAGGGGCTGATTCGCCCGCAGCGCGCCAATCGCTCCCTTCTTCCCTCGTTTAGCAGTCGTTGGGCATGGACTCGCTGGATGGTTCCCGCTGCCGCGGCCGCGCTGATGCTGCTGGCCATTTACATTCGGCAGAATTCTCCGGCCCCGGTTGCAAACAACTTTACTCCGGCTCCTGTGGTTTCCGATTCGGCCGTGGCCGGCTTGAACGACGACGACTTGCTTCAAGAAGTCGCGCAACTGTCCCCCGCCATGCAGGCGGAGTACACCGACAATCTTCGGAATGTGAATGAGTACATCCGAGATGCCAAGGGTGTCGTCGCTGCCAATCCGAACGACGAGGAAGCTCGCCGTTCGCTGATGGAGGCCTATCAGGAAAAGGCTATGCTTTTCGAGTTGGCAATGGATCGTTCTTTGCCGTAATCTAGGCAATTCTCGGCCGCCAGCCCTGGCGCTGCGCGGACTTACTGGGGCTTTTCGAGGAATCTTATGAGCGGGCGCACAATCGAACTTGTAGTGGTCGGCGCGATGCTGGCCGGGACACTGGTTGCCGAGACCCACAAGGACTTTCGCTTCAATGTCGGACCGAAGGCCGGGGTTTCTGTCAACAATCCTTATGGCTCCATCTCGGTGAAACCATCGACGGGCAACGTCGTGGTGGTCAATGCGGTGCTCGCGTCCGACAAAGTCGAGGTCGACAACAATCTCGTCGGCAACCGGATCGACATCCAGTCGCACCTGTTGCCGGGCGCCGATGCGCAGTCTGGACGCGTGGATTACGAAATCCTTGTCCCTGCTGACGCCAGCATCACCCTGCGCTCCACCACCGGCCCTTTGCGCGCCGAGAAACTTCACGGCGACGTAACCCTGGAAGGCTCTGCCGCCAGCGTCGAGATCCGTGACATAGTCGGCGGCCATGTTCATGTGAAGACCCTGAATGGTCCTGTCACTCTCACCAACGTGCAGGATGGCCATGTCGAAATCGACTCCTTGAGTGGTGCAGTCACTCTCAATGCCGTGACCGGGCCCCTGGTACAGGTGATCTCCACCACCGGGAGCATTAACTACATCGGCGACTTCGGCGACCACGGCGACTACCGCCTCACTAGCCATAGCGGGAACATTGAAGCCACGGTGCCCGACTCCACTTCGGCCGATGTGAGCGCGCGCTCCGTCCGCGGCGAAGTGCACGACGACATTCCTCTCCAACCTAAAGCGCACACCTCGTTCGTCATCAAAGAGGGAAGTGCCTTCTGGGGTACCATGGGCAGGGCCGCAGTGTCTTCGACCGTGGTGCTGCGTACCTTCAGTGGTAGAATCCACCTCAGAAAACGCACCTCCAAATAAAACGAACTTTTGAAGAACGGTTCTGGCAAAAGCGTGAGCACGCGGCGACGTGTGCGGCTCAAACGACCGGCCGCGACGCACAGTTCCCCGGTGAATTCCGTTTTCCTGGTGGGGTTCATGGGCGCCGGCAAAACCAGCGTGGGCCGCGCCCTTGGGCAGCGACTGAACTGGATCTTTGAAGATCTGGACGATCGCATCCAGTCCCGCGAGGGCCGCACGGTGGCGGAGATTTTTCAGGATTCAGGAGAGACGGAATTTCGGCGTGCCGAACATGCAGCCCTTGAGCATGTGTTACAGGAACTGCGCGGTGGCGGCGCGAGAATCGTCGCTTTGGGGGGTGGCGCTTTTGTTCAGAAGGAGAATGCAGCCCTGTTGAAAGCATTCAGCGCGCCGACGGTTTTTCTGGATGCCCCCATAGAAGAATTATGGCAGCGCTGTTGCACTCAAGCCAGTGAAACCGGGGCCGAGCGTCCTTTGCTGCGCAGCGTCGAGCAGTTTCGCAAGCTGTATGAAACTCGGCGCAATAGCTACCGGAAGGCGGCTTTGAGGGTTCAAACCGGCAAGCGCACCGTGGAATCGATCTCAACCGAAATTGAGCAAAAGCTCGGTCTGAAGAAAATCGCGCTACGCACGGAACAAGGAGAAGTCGAGTGAAGTGTGAAATACCAATGCGCCGTGCCCTGGCCGCCTTGTTGGCTGCCTCTATTGCGGTACTCAGCGCTCACGCGGGTGACAAAAAAGACAAGGCAAAGACTGAAGCTCAACAAACTGTCGACTCCGGCTCGTTCGGGGTCTTCATCAAGGGCCAGCGCGTGGCCACCGAGACTTTCCGCATCGACCAAGTGGAAGGCGCCAGCGTCATCAAGTCTCAGGTCAAGGATGCCTCCGGGGGAGATTCCAACAGCGAGAAGTCCGAACTGCAACTCACTCCCACGGGCGAACTGCTGCGCTATGAGTGGAGCCAGGCCTCTGGCGGTTCCCTCTCCGTGTTTCCCGACAGTGACTTCCTGAAAGAGAAAATCACCGCGTCCGGAACCGCCAAGGCTGCCGAGCAGGCGTTCCTGTTGCCTGCCAGTTCGCCGATACTGGACAACAACTTCTTTGTGCACCGCGAAGTGTTAGCGTGGAAGTATCTGGCAGTCGCGCCCTGCAAAGACGAGAACGGCCATCGGCACTGCGAACCGGCCGATTTTGGCGCGCTCGTACCGCAAGATCGGACGTCCATGAGCGTCCGCATGGAACTCATAGGAAAAGAGAAGGTGACCATTCGCGGTACCGAGCGCGATCTACTGCGATTGAACCTTCATGGGGATCAGTTTGATTGGGCCCTGTGGGTCGATGACAGCGATCACTTTAAGCTCATACGCGTGGCGATTCCTGCCGATAACACGATTGTAGACCGGGACTAGGCTTTACCTTCCCGGCGGCAGAATCGAGATTGATCTGGAAAATTTATTGCTCCTGACTGACTCACGTACGGCGCGGGCTCTGGTCACGGTGCTGTTATTCGCCCTGGCACTAGGCTTTCTCTACGTTGCCCGCACCACCCTGATCGCCTTTCTCTTCGCAATCTTCTTTGCCTACCTGATGAGCCCGCTGGTCAATCGACTGGAAAGCGTGCTGCGAGGGCGCGCGCGCGCCATTGCCGTCATCTACAGCCTCCTGCTCGTCCTGGTCGTTGTCTTCTTTGTCCTGGTCGGCCCGAAAGTAACCCGTGAGGGCGCGAAGCTGGGGCAATCCCTTCCGACTTTGCTAACTCAGTTGAGCTCCGGTCAAATCGCGCGTCAGCTTGGCGCCGAGCACGGCTGGAACAGCAAGACGACTGAACTGGCGCAGTCCTTCCTGATCGCCCACAGCGACGACATCACGGAAGTCGCGCAGCGCATCGGGTTGCGCGTTGCCGATGTTGCCAAGCAGGCTTGGATGTTCTTCATCGTCCCGCTCTTGTCTATCTTCTTCCTGAAGGATGGCCGCGCCTTCAGCGACTTCCTGCTCTCCACCATTCAGTCGCGGCCGCAGCGCGAGTTTCTGGAAAATGTCCTCAATGACCTCAACCAGATGCTCGCCCATTTCATCCGCGCCCAACTCACGCTAGCCGCGTTAACGTTAGTGATGTACTCCGCCTTTTTAGGGGTGATGCGCGTTCCCTACGCGCTCGTTCTGGGCACCATTGGCGGAGTTCTGGAATTTGTCCCGGTGGTCGGCCCTTTAGCCGGCGCCGTAATCATCGTCGGCGTTGCCTTGCTGATGAGCTACAAACACTGGCTCATCCTCATCATCTTTCTGGGCATCTGGCGCCTGCTGCAAGACTACGTCTCTTCTCCCCGCATCATGGGCGAGAGCATGGAACTTCATCCCTTGGCGGCGATCTTCGGCGTGATGGCTGGAGGCGAAGTCGCCGGCATCCTCGGCGTTTATCTTTCCATCCCGGTAATGGCCAGTCTCCGCATCGTTTTCCGCCGCTGGCGCCTCTACGCCGAAAAGAAAAAGTTCGGCCCCCTAACCGACTACCCCTTCCGCAGCCAGGAAACTCACCGCCCGTAGTTGTCGCTCTCAAAGAAGCACCGGCGTCCCGCGCGCGCAGGACGCTTGTATCGTCGGCATCGTTGTGCCCGTGACTTCCCGAGTGCCGCTGCGATGCAACCGCGAAGCGACGAAAACATGCAGGCCAACCTTACCCTGAGCTCATCGAAGGGCCCCAAAACTTAGGAAGACAACTTGAGAGGATTAGCGAGCCCCGATGGAGCGAAAGAAAACGCTGCCGACTCGACCGGTCGGCAGCGTCTTTACCAATACCTACTGCCCCGCCCATTCTGCCCCGCCCCCACTCCCGCCGCCTTCTCCACCGACACCTTCCGCAAGAACTCCGCCGCGGCCTCCGGCAGAACGGTGTTGATAAACATCCCCGACCCCAACTCAAATCCCGCCACCCGCGTCAGTCGCGGGATCACGCTGACATACCAATGGAAATGCCGCGCCCCGGCATACTCCGCCGGCCCACTGCGCACGGTGAAATTCAAATCCGGGTTCTCCAGCCCCACATAAATCTTCGCCAGCAGGGCCCTCAATACCCGCGCCAGATCGACTATCTCCATCTCGAAATATCTCCGAAGCTGGCCATGTGCCGCATCGGAAAAATGTGCGTGGCAAACGGCGTGGCCGAAGCGAACACTTCCATCGCCACGAAGCGCTCGCTCTTGAGCACAATGCGAGTCTGGTCTTCCACCTCGCGCTCCACCATGTGGCAGAACATGCACTCGCCTACGTCGTCATAGTGCCGCAGTGCTTCGTGCAAGCGATGCCGTATCTGGCTCGGAATCACCGGAGTGGCGATCAATTGCGAGTGCGGATGCTGCAAGCTCGCCCCCGCATCGGTGCCATGATTCTTGAAAATCGTAATGTGGTTCACCCGATGATCCATGCTCAGCGCGTTGTAGCGCGCCTTATAAACCCGCAGGATGCTGGCCACATGCTCATCCGACAACAGTCCCATATAGCGCGAGTGGTCCGGACTATCGATGATCACTTCATGAAATCCAAAACCTTCAATGCGCCGCCGCAAGTGTTGCAGGCTGCGCGTCGGCTGCACCTCGCTGGATAGCGCCGCGAACTTGTTTGGAATCACCCGCACTGCCCAAGGCTCTCCACTCGCGGGAGCCCTCATCACCTCTGGCGGCGTCTTACTTTCGTTCCCTGGACAAAATGGACAGCTCTCGATAAACGCCGGTATCGGATCCATCAGGCGATGTGTGGCCAAGTCCTCGGGTCGCTTGGCCCGCTCCGTAGCAATAATGACCCACTCTTTCGTAAAAAAGTTCTGGCGAAGCTCGGGCATGTGAATCCCTCCAGTTTCTCTATCGGCAGTTGGAAGGATCTCTACAGTCGCGCCTGCCCCGCCGTCATCACGCGCTGCGGAAGTTGTCCTCCTTTCGCTACTTGCGCACTCGGTTGAGGACGTTGAAAACTACTCTTGTCATTCCAACCCCGAGCGCACGCGAGGGGCGAAGGAATCTGCTTTCCCGCGACTGTTATAGAATTCCAAGTACTCTATGAATCGAAAAATTCCTATTGGGATCCTGGGCGCCACCGGCGTCGTAGGACAAAGATTTATCCAAATGCTGGAGCACCACCCGTGGTTCGAGGTGGCCTGGCTGGCAGCCTCCGACCGGTCTGAAGGCAAGGTGTACTCCGAAGCTGCTCGGTGGCGCCTGAAGACGCCCATTCCACCCGCCGTCGCCAAAATGACAGTTTCTCCGGCCACTCCCGAAGGCGCGCCGAAAATCATCTTTGCCGCCCTCGACGCTTCCATCGCCGCCGAACTCGAGCCTCGCTTCGCCGACGCCGGCTGCGCCGTGGTCTCCAACTCCAGCGCCCTGCGCATGCAGGAAGATGTCCCTCTCGTGATCCCCGAAGTTAACGGCGGTCACATCAGGCTGATCGACTCCCAGCCGTGGCGCAAAAAATCCGGCGGCTACGTCGTCACCAATCCCAACTGCTCCGCCATCGGTCTGGTGCTGGCGCTCGCACCTCTTCACCAAAAGTTCGGTCTCGAAACCGTCATGGCCGTCACCATGCAGGCCGTGAGCGGCGCAGGATACCCGGGTGTGGCGTCGCTCGACATTCTAGGCAATGTCATCCCCTACATCCGCAATGAAGAAGAAAAGATGGAAGAGGAAACCAAGAAGCTCCTCGGCCAGCTCAACGGCTCGAAAGTCATCCCCGGCGACTTCGCCATGAGCGCGCAGTGCAACCGCGTCGCCGTCGAAGACGGACATACCGAATCGATCTCGATCCGCCTCAAGAAGAAAGCAAAACCGGAAGAAATCATCGAGGCTTGGAATAACTACCGCGCCGAGCCGCAGGAACTGAAATTACCCAGCGCCCCCGACCGGCCTGTGGTCTACCTCGAAGCCGCCGACCGACCGCAGCCCCGCTTCGACGTCGACATGGGCGCCGGCATGACGACCGCCGTCGGCCGCCTTCGTCCCTGCGGCGTGCTCGACTGGAAATTTACAGTGCTATCTCACAACACCATCCGCGGCGCCGCCGGCGCCGCCGTCCTGAATGCCGAACTCTTAAAAGCGAAAGGCTATCTCGGATGAACGGACGGGCGGTAGACGAAGCGTCAGGACCACAAGACAGGCGTCATCCTGAGCGTAGCCGCTTTCCAGGCGGAGCGAAGGATCTTGCGCGGAGAAAATGTGCCCTGACTTTTCGATCTGTTTACAGGTTCCGCCCATGATCGTCATGAAGTTCGGCGGGACTTCCGTCGAAGACGCCAAAGCCATCGACCGCGTCGCCTCCATCGTCGAGGGCCGCCTCGCGCAAAAACCCGTAGTCGTCGTCAGCGCCATGGCCAAAGTCACCGACACTCTGCTGACCATGGCCAAAGCTGCCGGAGCCGGCGAGCGCAAGACCGCCCTGAAACTCTGCCGATCGTTGCAAGAGCGTCACTACAACACCGCCAGCGAGCTGCTCGGCACCGCGCGCTTTACCGAATTCCATTCCGACCTCGGCAGCGACTTCGAGACACTCGACGAACTCCTGCGCGGCATCTCCGCCGTCGGAGAAATCACGCCTCGCACTACCGACCACGTGGCCGCCTTCGGCGAAATGCTCTCCAGCAAGATCGTTGCAGCCGCCTTCGCCGCCCGTGGTCTGAACGGAGCTCATGTCGACTCTCGTGACGTCCTCGTCACCGACAGCGCCTATATGCAGGCTGTCCCGCAATACGAAGAAACCAACACGCGGCTGCAACAAAAAGTTCAACCGTTACTAAGTGATGGGCAAGTCCCGGTCATGGGAGGTTTCATCGCTGCCAACCGCGCTGGCATCACGACGACGATTGGACGCGGCGGTTCCGATTTTTCCGCCGCCATCTTCGGCGCGGGACTCGGCGCCGACCGCATAGAAATTTGGACCGATGTCGACGGCATCCTCACCACCGATCCCCGCATTTGTCCCGAAGCTCGCCGCATTAAGGTCATTAGCTTCGACGAAGCCGCCGAGCTCGCTTACTTCGGAGCGAAAGTCTTGCACCCCGCGACGGTACTTCCCGCTATCCAGAAGAATATTCCCGTCTACGTCCTAAACTCGCGTAACCCATCCTGCGAAGGCACCCGCATCACGACCCGCGCTCCGCAAGGGAAGAATATCTTCAAGGCCATTGCCGCCAAGAAGCGCATCACCATCGTCGACGTTGCCGCCCCCCGCATGCTTCTGGCCCACGGATTCCTTCGCTCCATTTTCGAAGCCTTTGACCGCCACAAAGTTTCCATCGACGTAGTCTCAACCTCTGAAGTTAGCGTCTCCCTCACGGTCGATTCCAATCAAGCGATCCCAGCGCTGGCCGCCGATCTGGCAAAACTCGCGGACGTAAAATACGAAGGCCGCAAAGCGATCGTCTGCCTGGTAGGAGAGAACTTGCGCGAGACTCCGGGCATTGCGGCACTGGTCTTCCGCGAACTGGCCGACAAGAAAATCCGCATGATTTCGCAAGGCGCCTCGGAAATCAATCTGACCTTCGTGATCGAAGAAGACGAAGTCCCCAGCGTGATCCAACGCCTGCACAAAACGTTTTTCTCAGAACTAGACCCCGAAGTCTTCGCGTAAACGTCACGCGATTTTGCGTGTTCCCTGTGCCCCGCCGTGTCCTCTGTGGTTAAATCGTTTGGTACAAACCATGAATCTCCTAATCCTAGGCCGCGGAAAAACGGGTTCCCTAGCCGCGGAAGTCGCCGCCGAGCGCAAGCATCGCGCCAGAGTGGTTGGCTCGAAAGAGAATCCAGCCTGCGCCGCGCTGACCCCAGAAGCCCTCAAAGCCGTTGACACCGTCATCGACTTCACGACTCCGCACACGGTCCTACCCCACATCGAAGCCTGCGTGAAAGCGGGTAAGAACATGATCGTCGGCACCACCGGGTGGTACCACGACGTGGATCGCGTCCGCACACTGGTCGAGCAGCACAAGACCGGATTCCTCTACGCCGCAAACTTTTCAGTGGGCGTAAATCTCTTCCTCGAAGTCGCCCGCGCCGCCGCTGCCGCCCTGCGCCACGACTATTCCGGGCAAATCTTCGAACGCCACCACGCCCACAAGAAAGACGCTCCCTCCGGCACCGCCATCGCGATCCAGCAAGTCATCCGCGAAGCCGCCGCCCACCAAGAAGCGCTCGAGATCATCTCCTTCCGCGAAGGCGACGTAGTCGGTCTGCACGAAGTGGTCCTCGAATCCCCCGCCGACCGTATCTACCTCTGCCACGACGCCAAATCCCGCCGCGGCTTCGCCGAAGGCGCCGTCCGCGCCGCCGAATGGCTCGCGGGGAGAAGAGGCTTCTACGATTTCAAGGATGTGTGGCGAGAACTCTAATCTATTCCACGAAAGATTCGTGGAAGGGCACGGCTCCAGCCGTGCCGTACAGCGCTCAACTGGGAACAGGGCTTTAGCCGCTGAGGAAACTCTGGAAGCGAGCGTGATGTTCTTCAGTGCAAGTTTCCCTCTGCCTCCACTCGCGCTATCCTATTCCTATGCAACTCCGCGGCTGTGGCACCGCCCTCGTTACTCCGTTCCAACAGGATGGTTCCATCGACGACACAGCCCTGCGCAATCTAGTCACGTGGCAGATCGAGTCTGGCATAGATTTCCTTGTTCCCTGCGGCACCACCGGCGAAACGCCCACTCTCACCCACGACGAATGGCTCTACGTGATCGACACGACCATCGAGGTCGCAGCCGGACGCGTCCCCATCGTCGCCGGAGCCACATCCAACGCCACCCACGAAGCCGTCGAGAAAGCCAAGGAACTCGCCGCGCGTCCCGGTGTCAATGCCATCCTCACGGCGTCTCCTTACTACAACAAGCCGACCCAGGAAGGTCAGTACCGCCACTTCAAAGCGATCGCCGAAGCCGTCGTCGACAAGCCCATCATTCTTTACAACGTGCCCGGCCGTACCGCCGCGAACCTCGAACCTTCCACGCTGGCGCGCCTCGCCGAGATTCCCAACATCGTCGGCGTCAAAGAAGCCAGCGGCAACATGACGCAGATCGCTGAAGCCATCAACGCCGTCCCCGAGAAGTTTCTAGTTTTCTCCGGCGACGACGGAGTCACGCTCCCGGTCATCGCCCTCGGTGGTGTTGGGATCGTCTCGGTTGCCTCGAATGAAATTCCCCATGAGATGGCCGCCCTCACTCGCGCTGCCCTCGCGAACGACTGGACGACGGCTCGCACCCTGCATCGCAAATATCTCCCGCTGATGCAAGCCAACTTCATCGAATCGAGCCCGCTGCCCGTGAAAGCAGTCCTCGCCATGATGGGCAAGGTCGAAGAAGTCTACCGCCTGCCTCTGCTCCCCATGCGCCGCGACACTCGGTCGCGCCTGCAAAAGATCGCCACCGAAGTAGGACTGATCGCCAAGCCCGCCGGTCCCGCCCCCGAAGCTGCCGATTTCTTCATCTACGAAAACTGGGCGGCTGGCCCGCGCAAAATCGTCGTGCACCGTGGCTCCTGCGGCCAGTGCAGCCACGGCAAGGGCCGCCCCGCCGGACACGATGTCAACCACGCCCGCTGGCACGGTCCCTACTCCACCCTCGCCGAGGCTCGCGAAACCGCCCACACCATGACCGGAGTCCTGATCCGCAGCGAATGCAAGTGCGTGTAGGAAGCGATTGCAGACTTGTGGTTTCAGATTGCAGATCTAGCGTGATCTTCGAGTCGATGGCTCTGATGCCGCAGCCGCACAATCTGAAATCAGCAATCTGAAATCTAAAATCTCCTTCTGAAATCCTCTATACTTTCCCACGAATGCAATCCCTGAAATCCTCCATCGAGCGCCTCGCCTCCCTGGGCGAAGTCGAGCACGACCCCGACGCCCGCAAGACGTTCCTGAAATTTCGCGATCAACTCACCCAGGGCAAAATCCGGGCCGCCGAGAAATCAAAAGAGGACGGCCGCTGGACCGTCAACGCCTGGGTCAAGCAAGGAATCCTCTTGGGTTTTCGTTTGGGGGTGATACAGGAAATGCCCGCTGGCCTCTCCTTCGTCGACAAAGACACCTTCCCTGCCCGTCAGTTTGCTGTCACCGATCGCGTCCGCGTTGTCCCTGGGGGCTCCTCGGTCCGCACCGGCGCCTACGTGGCCCCCTCCGTCATCTGCATGCCGCCCATGTTTATCAATGTCGGCGCCTACGTCGACGAAGGCACTATGGTCGACTCCCACGCGCTCGTCGGCTCCTGTGCGCAAATCGGCAAGCGCGTCCACCTCAGCGCCGCCGCGCAGGTTGGCGGAGTCCTTGAGCCCATCAACGCCGCCCCGGTCATTATTGAAGATGACGTTCTGGTCGGAGGAAACTGCGGAATCTATGAAGGTACGCTAGTTCGCGCCCGTGCTGTCCTGGGCGCAGGCACAATCCTGACACGCTCCACCCCGCTCTATGATCTGGTGAAAGGCGAAGTCTACCGTGCCACCGCCGAAGGGTCGCTTGAGGTCCCGGAAAATGCCGTAGTCGTCCCCGGCTCGCGCGCCGTGAAGAAAGGCGCCGCCGCCGAATGGAATCTCTCGCTATACACCCCAGTCATCGTAAAGTACCGCGACGAAAAAACCGACCGAGGTATAGAACTGGAAGACTGGCTGAGATAGCATCGCCGTCTACTATCGTCTCTAGTCGCAGATCCCGAACCATCGCGCATTTCCGTCGAAACCATCGAGAGTATAATTGCCCCCACTCGGGCTCTTCAGTCTCCTCAGATGATCCTCATGCAGGGGGGCATTCGTGCAACCGTCCACCGAACAGGACATTTCCCACCGCACTCGAACTTCGGAGAAAGTATCTCGTGAAGAACGCCATGTTCCCTCCAGCGGCAAACTGATCGTTCTGACGGCCCCGCTGACCGAATCGATCGATCACGCCGGCTTCTTCATCCAGATGGCCCTGGCCTCGATACCCCAATGGCTTGAGGTTGTTCTCAACAAGAAGTATCCGAAGTGGCGCGAGGTAGAGCGCAATGAGGATGGTTCCGCGCGATACATGCCAGCAGGCTTGCGCGTGCTCGAGAAGTCGATCCTGCGCGAATACACTGCCGACGACGTGGTGGCATGTTTTCCCGACGACTTGGAACAATTCATTGGCCCCCACACGCGCATCGTAGCGGTATCCACGCACAATCCCTTAGGCGTAACCTTTGCCGCCGGTGTGTACACCTCCATTTACGGCTCGTCGAAGGAGCCTCTTAATTCGATTTACACGCGGATGATGTTCGACAAAATCAAATCCAGTCCATACCGCAAGAACTTTCAAGTCATTGTTGGCGGTTCGGGTGGATGGCAGATAACACAGACCAATGCCTTTGAAGAGCTGGGCATTGACTGCGTGGCCGAAGGCCGCAGCGAATCCGCCGATACGCTGACGCTGTTCCGCAAGGCCGTCGCGGGCGAAACCATGCCGCGCGAAATCAACCTCGCGCATCCTACCTCGCGCGACGCCATCCTGTTCCCCGATAAGCGAACCACCTTCGGGGTCGTGGAGATGACTACCGGCTGCGGTCGCAGGTGCCAGTTCTGTGTTCCCGACTTGAATCCGCAAATTGACATGCCGAAAGCGCGGATCATGGATGCGGTTCGTGCCAACGTGAGGCAGGGCAACAAATTGATCTCACTCGCCACCGAGGACATGTTCATCTGGGGTCAGGTGCACACCAATACTCCATTTTTCTTTCCCAACCGCGAAGCCCTCGTGGACCTCTACACCGCAATCGTCGACACGCCGGGTGTGGAACAACATCTGCTCAGCCACTGCACTATGGCGCCGTTTGTTGTGGATCCGATTCTGATCCAACAACTCTCTGACAAACTGCTTCCCAAGAGCCCCATCCACCTACCACGTCTCAGCACCCACCCTCAGAAAAAAGCGCTGGTCCCGCTGATCGGACTCGAAACTGGGTCCGTGCGCATGGCCCGACAGATCATGCCCAGCAAGGCCGTTCCCTTTTCGATTGACGACTGGCCGAGCGTCGTCCTCGAAGGCCTGCGCGTAGCTAACCAGAACAACTGGTTCCCCATGATGACCCTCATGGTTGGCAACCCCGGTGAAACCGATCAGGACGTTCGAGACACGCTCGATCTCATCTACGAGATGGAGCGCCGCGGTCTATTTGCGTTTCTGGTCCCCTCAATCTTCACGCCGCTCCATGACACCCGCATGCAGCATCAGACAGGCGTTACCCAAACCCGGCAGCTTAGCCCCCTGCAATGGCAGCTCATGATGAAATGCTGGAAACACAACCTACGCCCCGGTCAGTACAGCTGGTGGGGCCCGTTGGTCTGGCGCAGCGGAGCATTACTCATGTGGCTGTACCGCCTGCGCAAGCTCAACGGACCCAATTTCACTTGGCCGCTGATGATGTTCGCAGGGATCACCCCGGAAGGAATTCTGCAAAAGATTGGCAAAATTCATGTGGGTACGCCGCTCGTAACCAAGAACCGCCGGGAACTGATTGCCTCCCTGCGGCCGAACTATTGGAAGCACTTGCGGGCTGATAATGGGGACTTACCGGAAGGCGGGAGGAATGAGGAGGATGTCATCCCCTTTCCAGCTGCCGCGCGCACACCCGGTCTTAGAGTCGTGTCGTAACACGCTATCTTCCGCGATCGCACCCGTCCCACCTAGTGAGGAGCAATCTCGGTCAGCGCCCACTCAATTCGATCGACTTCTTCCCGAATCACGCGGATCGCTTGATGGTCCGTCGGGAAGGGGACGAGTCTGATGGCTTCCACCGCATGGCGAATCTTGTAGTTGCGGTCCCGAATGAACTTGATTCTCTCCGAGGTTTCCTTGCGATGTTGGTGAAATTTCCTTACGAGTTTCGTGATCATCCAGGCAAACCCTAGCCCGAAGAACATCTCGATCGGGAGACGGTCCGTGGCTCCGTCGAAATCAAGGAATGCAAAACGATAGACCGCTTCGCCGAGACCCAGTGACGCGAATACGACTCCCATTGCAATCAAAGCAAGCGTCACGCGGTCATTGGATAGAAGTGCTACCAAAGATTGTTCCCTGCCGTTTTGCGCGAATTCCATAACTCCCCCGGGTGTAGTGAGATCGGCGAATCGCTCACCATTTTATTCCGAATATTCTTTTCGTGAAAAAAATCGTGAGAATCCCGTTCCGACCATGGGCTCTATCGTCTAAACACCGTGCTGACATGCCCTTCGGAACTGGTTTCGGCAATCCTGTTTGCCGGGCCCATATTAACCGACATTTCGTTTCGGAGTCACCTGGTGTGGCGGGCGGAACGTCATGGTGAAGAATTTGACAATTCGGAAACATCTTAGTGACAATCCCCGCCCGAATGAGCGTCAGAATCTCCGCGACGTCAGAAAGCTCCGACACCCTGACCCTCTCCGCAACGAACGCTTCCACAGGAGATCTTTATGGCTTCGAATCTGAACCGTAGGTTCGCGGGGCGCTTTACCGCGATTGCGGCTGTCTCTCTTCTTCTTGTCAGTGCGGCTTTCGCGCAGCACTTTACCCGAACCGATCTCACCACAGACTCCTCCAGCGTATCCGGGGCTCCGAACATCGATCCCAACCTGATCAACCCCTGGGGACTCTCCCGAGCCACCAGCTCTCCCTGGTGGGTGTCCGACAACGGAACCGGGTTGTCTACTCTCTACGACCTGAACGGCGTCCCGCAATCCCTGGTCGTGACTATCCCGCCACCGAAAAATGCCACGGGACCATCAGCTCCCACCGGAACGGTGTTTAACTACACCACCAGCTTCAATGTCGCTACGGGAGAGCCGGCCGCGTTCATTTTTGTCACCGAGGATGGCACGATCTCCGGGTGGAATCCCGCGGTCAACGTCGGCGAAGCGGTTCTCATGGTGAATCACCCCAAGCGGGCCATCTTCAAAGGTTGCGCCCTTGCAACCACTGGCCACGGTCCTCGGCTCTACGTCACCAACTTTCAAAGCGGGGAAATCGAAGTCTATAACGGAACGTTTCATCGCGTGCCACAGGAAGAACGCTTTCATGTCACCGACCTTCCGCCGAACTTCGTCCCCTTCGGAATTCAGAATGTCGGCGGCAATCTTGTGGTCACGTACGCCCAACGCGATCCCGGCTCGAAAGATGAAAATCACGGGCCCGGCCTGGGCGCCGTAAGAGTGTTCAGCACCGGCGGAGACGTGCTCTTGCGCCTGCAGCACAACATGTTCTTGAACGCTCCCTGGGGCATCGCCCTGGCTCCTGGCGACTTCGGCCCCTTCAGCCATCGGCTTCTCATCGGTAACTTCGGCGATGGCACAGTCCACGCCTTCAACGCTTTCAGTGGAAGGTTTGAGGGAACGCTCCTCGATGCCAACGGAGCTTCGCTTGTGATTGATGGCCTATGGGCTCTCAGCTTCGCCGGCGACAGTACCGTGAACGGATCTCCCACGGATCTTTATTTCACGGCCGGACCGAATGACGAGAGTGATGGAATATTCGGAAAGATTAATGCAACCGCAGCCGAGCAGCGAGGCAAC
Source organism: uncultured Acidobacteriaceae bacterium (assembly GCA_963722365.1). Taxonomy (GTDB): domain Bacteria; phylum Acidobacteriota; class Terriglobia; order Terriglobales; family Acidobacteriaceae; genus Sulfotelmatobacter. The sequence continues at coordinate 262,627 of CAVRLM010000004.1, read as the reverse complement.
TCCGAATAAAACTGAATGTATATTTTGCAATGAAGCCTGGCTGGGAGCAATCCTAACCGGCCAGGTTTTTTTCTATTTTCGTCCCGCGCCCGGCTCGACCTCGACGGACAACTTCCCGGTGCCGTTTGAAGTGACTCGCAGCTGCGCAAGTTTCCCGATTACCTGATCGGCGTGCTGCAAGGCCCCTGCTGCATACGTGCTCGTGATTCCCAATACGCTCATCCCGCCCGCGCGCGCCGACTGGATCCCCGCAGGAGCGTCTTCAATCACAAGACAGTCCGCCGGTTTGACTCGCAAAAACTCTGCCCCCTTCAAATAAGGCTCTGGATGCGGCTTTCCGTTCGCGACATCATCGGAAGTAACTAGCACTTCAGGGACGGGCAATCCGCAATAACGCAGCCGATTCGTGGCCAGCAACCGTGAACCTGACGTGACCACCCCCCAACGCCCCAGTGGAATGGAGCGCACCAACTCCGCCGCTCCCGGCATCACCACAACGCCTGCCTGGTCGTGCGCTTCGTGACTCTCAATGGCGCTCGCCTCGACTTCAGCATCCAGGTGCGGCGCCACCCGTCGGATCACTTCGATTGTCCGCACTCCATGGGCAATGGCCATGATGGCGTCGCCATCCACGCCCTTACGCGCAGCCCATTCGCGCCACTCGCGGTCCACCGCGCGTGTCGAATCCGCCAGAACTCCATCCAGATCAAAAAGTATGGCTGAGCAAGAAAAGGTAGGCATTCTCTGAATATTTAATCACACCACTCGCACAACCGTAGCGCCGGCATCGCCGCAGGCGAGGATGTCTCAACGGTAATGCCAAAAATCAAATTGTCATCCTGAGCGAAGCGGAGGACCTATGCAAGTTTGCCACATCAAGGTATGCCGACATTTCCCGCGCAACTAAAGACCAGTCAGACTCGCCTGCCGCTCTACCAGCAACGCCGCATCCCGCGCCCGTTGCCGCAGCATCAAATGCCGCTGCCGAAAATGCGATTTTGCGCGTTCCCCCCAAGCCCGCACAAACCAGTAATTCAGTCCCGCCCCAATCGCCGAACTCGCCAGAGGAATCAGCCGCCCCGCCCACTTCTCCACCACTTCCGCGCTGGCCTTCGCCGCAATTCTCTGAATCACCTTGGGAACAAATTTGTTGACGACTTCCTTCTCCAACAGCTCGCGGCTGATGTCGACCCCCGCCGCGCTCGCCGCCGCCACCCAAAGCTCCGCAATCTCATCATCCGTCTTGAACTCAAATCCGTAAACGAGACTCAACTTCTCAATCGTCCGCATCGTGATGGCCGAAAGAATCCCCAGATCCGGCACAATCGTGATCAGCCCGCCCAGCCCGAATCCCGCTCCCTCGACCGCGGCAACTTTCATTCCGCTGCGAATGACGGAGTCCGCCACCACATCAATCTCGCCAATCTCTAGCGAATACACCCCGTGATATCCACTGATCGGCATACGGTAGGCGGCTCGCAGTTGCAGCAGGAATTTGTCCGGATCCACACGCACTGTCGAATAAGCGCGCGTCAACCCTCGTACCATCCCCGCCTCAACCCGCCGCCGCAGCCACGATTTGCCTTGTCCCGCCATACTCCCACCTTATCGCACACGCTGCATTAGCGCCATCCAGCGAAGCAGGTACAGCTCTCAGCTCTCAGCTCTCAGCTCTCAGCTCTCAGCTCTCAGCTCTCAGCTCTCAGCTCTCAGCTCCTCAGCTCCTAGCTCTGAGCTCGTAGTTCATCCGGCTCCTCGCGGCCCAACATGTTTTGGGAAGGGCACGGCTTCAGCCGTGCCGTAAGCCGCGCCAAACGACGCGGGCTTTAGCCCCTGAGGAATGCTCAACTCGCGACTCGGAACTCGCAACTCGCAGCTATCTACTGTGCTAGCATCATTCTTACTCAATGCCCACCGGAAAACTGCAAGTCATTCCCCTCGGGGGCCTCGGCGAATTCGGCATGAACTGCATGGCCGTTCGCTACGGAGACGACATCATCGTCATCGATGCCGGACTCATGTTCCCCGAAGCTGAACTCCTCGGCGTCGACATCGTCGTCCCCGACATTTCTTATCTCACCGAAAACCGCCAGCGCGTTCGCGGAATCATCCTCACTCACGGCCATGAAGACCACATCGGAGCGCTGCCATGGGTGCTCTCCGAACTCAACGTCCCGGTCTGGGGCACAGAGTTCACCCTCGCCTACGTCGAAGACAAACTCGACGAGCACGGACTGCTCGACGACGCCGACCTTCGCGAGATGCGTCCCAACGAGCGCTTCAAGGCCGGAGCCTTCACCATCCATCCAATCCAGGTCACGCACAGCCTGGTCGATTGCGTCGCCCTCGCCATCCACACTCCTCTCGGCGTCATCATCCATACCGGCGATTTCAAAGTCGATCCTACGCCCACCGACAACAAACTCTTCGACCTGCACACCTTCGCCGAGTATGGCAAAAACGGTGTGCTGGCCCTGTTTCAGGATTCCACCAACGTCGAGCGCAAGGGATACACGCCCAGCGAACGCGCCGTCCGCCGCAAGTTCGACGAAGTTTTCGCCCACACCAAGCGCCGCCTTTTTATCTCGTGCTTCTCGTCGTCCATCCACCGCATTAATCTCGCTGTGCAACTTGCCCACGAGCACGGTCGCAAAGTCGCCTTCCTCGGCCGCTCCATGAACAATTCCGCCGAGATTGCCGAAGATCTCGGCTACATCGAAGTTCCCGACGGCCTGGTCATCAATCCCGGCGAGATGAAAAATTTCCCTCCGGAAAAGGTCTGCGTCCTCATCAGCGGCACTCAAGGCGAACCCATGTCGGCGCTCTCCCGCGCCGCCGTCGACAACCACAAGCACGCCAAAATCGAGAAGGGAGACACCGTCGTCCTTTCGAGCCGCATCATCCCGGGTAACGAAAAAACCATCTACCGGATGATCGACCACCTCTTCCGCCGCGAAGCTTACGTCATCTACGAAGACGGCACCTCGCCGCCCATCCACGTCAGCGGACACGCCAGCCAGGAAGAACTCAAGCTCATCATCAACCTGGTCAAGCCACGCTATTTCATTCCCGTTCACGGCGAGTACCGCCAGCTGAAACTGCACGCCGAAATGGCCGGAGCCATGCACGGCTCCGTCGGCAAAGTCATGCTCATCGAGAGCGGAGACGTTCTCGAATTCGACGAACTCGGCGCCCGCAAAACCGCTCGCGTCAAAGTCGGCCGCATCTGCATCGACTCCGGCAACCGCACCGACGTAGTCGAGGACTTGATTATTAAGGACCGCCTGCACCTCAGCGAAGACGGCATCGTCCTACCCATCATCGCCATCAACAAGTTATCCGGCGAAGCGGAATCAGCCCCAGAAATCGTCACCCGCGGCTTCAATCCCGGCGACGACGGCCTGATGGAAGGCGCCAAGCGCATCGTCGAAGACACGCTCGCCCACTCCAGCGAAGAAGAAAAAGGCGACTACGGCGTAATCAAAGAAAAAATCCGTGCCGACCTGAAACGCTACATTTCCAAGCAAACGCAAAAGCGCCCGCTGATCATGCCCGTGATCCTGGAGATTTAGTAGCCTCGATGCTCATATGGGGACAGCCGCCTCGGCTGTCCGGCCGGAGCGAACCTCGTCCAATCAAGACAAATCTTAGAGTTTGTCATCCTGAGCGAAGCATTTACGCGAGCAAAGCGAGTGCAAATGCGCAGTCGAAGGATCCCGATCACGCCCATGCTGTCTGAAACATCGAAACGAATTCTCTCGAACACGCAAGGTTTCTTGGACCGCCTAAAATAGCCCGCCACTTCCACTAGCGCGAAAGTCACCATTAACGATACCCTGTGCCGTAGGCAAAGCCCTAAGACCAACGAATGATCTCCCTCGACGACCTTCACTCCGCTCAGGCCATCCTCAACGGCATCATCGTCCGCACCCGCCTGATCGAATATACTGACGACTCCCGAGACGTGGGGACTTCCCCACCCAGCTCAACCCGCCGCCTCTACCTCAAGCCCGAGAACCAGCAGCCCATCGGCGCCTTCAAACTCCGCGGCGCATATAACAAAATCGCTTCCCTGTCAGAAGCCGAGCGCAGGCGCGGCGTCATCTCCTACTCCAGCGGCAATCATGCCCAAGGCGTCGCTTACGCCGCCCGCGCGCTCGGCGTCAAAGCCGTAATCGTCATGCCCAACAACGCCCCCGCCATCAAGCGTGAGGCAACTGCCGCCCTTGGCGCCGACATCGTACTGGTAGGCCCCGGCAGCACCGAGCGCCAACTGAAAGCCGAGGAACTGGCCGCCCAGCACGGCTATATCATCGTGCCTCCCTACAACGACGAAAAAATCATCGCCGGACAAGGCACCATCGGTCTCGAGATTCTCGAAGACCTGCCCGACGTCGAAACCGTTCTGGCCCCGGTCGGCGGCGGAGGCCTCATCAGCGGCGTGGCCGCGGCCATTAAGCTATCCAAGCCCTCGGTCCACGTCTTCGGAGTCGAACCAGAACTCGCCGCTGACGCACAAGCCAGCCTTCGCGCCGGTAAAATTGTGAGCTATCCTGCTGACCAAGTCACACGAACCATCGCCGACGGACTCCGCACCCAAAGCGTCGGCCCCATCAACTTCGATCACATGCAGTGTTTCGTCGATGGCATCGTCACCGTGACCGAAAACGAAATCCACCAGGCCATGAAAGTTCTCGCAATTAACCCCGACACGGTAGCCGAGCCCAGCGGCGCAGTCGCCACCGCCGGATTCCTCTTCCGCGCCGACCAACTTCCCAATACAAAAGTAAATGTAGCGATCATCTCGGGTGGCAACATCGAGTCAGCCATGCTCGAAGACCTTCGTACCTGAATTGTTCTCCTTCGTGCGCCTTAGTGCCCTTTGTGGTTCAAGGTTTTGGGTTCCAGGTTTCCCGGCTCGAGCGTGCCAGATTTTCACCGGATCATGATGTTCAAATAGCCTTGACTTCAACAACCCTAAACGCTGATTCTGAATGCATCAAAACTCTCATGGAACTCGCCCAAAGAGAAGCCGCTAACTCCTTTGTCCCCAAGATTTTTCCCGTAACTGATTGCAGCTCTTGGATCTTTTCGAGATTTTCCGCTAAGCCAATGATTCCAATGGACCGGGGGGGCGGGGGGGTACCCCCTACTACATCTAGATTCCCATTCCCGGAATTCGGGATTTTTCTCATCTGCCTGCTGTTTTCTTCAAACCTCGCCTTCGCGCAGGCGCAGCGTGGAACTCTCGTACACGAATCAACCATTCGCGTCGCACCCAGCTCCGATGCCGCCAAACTTGGACTTGCTGGTCGCGGGCACGAGCTAATCATCATCGAAAGCAGTCGCGATTGGACGCATGTCCAAGCCATCCTCCGCGAACCCAGAAAAGATGCAGACGAAGACGACCCCGAATCCGAGGGCAAAACCATCACCGGATGGGTTTCCAGCAAAGCGCTAGTCAGCATGACCACTCCCAATGGTGACAAAATAGTCTTCGGCGAAGCCGCCGACTCTGAAGATCAGGCCAGTCGACGCCGCGGACGCCGCGACGCCGCCCAAGACGCCATGCGCCTCTACTACCGCGTCTACGATTTGTTTCCGACTTCACCTCTCGCCGCCGAAGGGCTCTACCGCGCCGCCGATATCCGTTGGCAAATGGAGCGAGCCGATGTGCTAACGCGGCCGTCCGCGCGCGAACGAGATTCCTACATGCGCGGCCAGATCGACGAGCAGTGGATGAAGCTGGTCATGAAAAAATTTCCGGGTACGAAATGGGCCGACCTCGCCGCCTTCCACCTCATCGAAAACAAACTCTGCGGCGACTGGCAAGGCGCGTCCAAGTGCCCCGACAAAGAAGCGGACATGTACGAGAAGTACGCGAAAGAGCACGACCAGTCCCCGTCTGCGCCAGAAGCCTTGTACGACGCGGCTTGGCGACGCTCCGCTCTCATCGAGATTTACAAGACTGAAGCCAATCAGAAGAAATCCGAAGAGTCGAAGACCCGCGCCCTCGCTCTCGCGCAAGAGATTGTCACGAAGTACGCCCAAAGCGACTGGTCTTCGCGCGCCCAGAGCCTGATCTTCTACATGCAACAAGGCGTCCCGACATACGGAAACGCCAGCGACTAGCCGTTGGAACCCAAGCGAAGATTTTCTCTGTATCCCCTGTGTCCTCTGTGGTGAACGCTTTTGAATCTGCAAGCAGCGAACATCGCACAGCACGTTTGAGATACTGATGCCGTGATTTTTCGGAGGACAATTGAACGACTACCTGCTCTCACTGATTCTGGGAATTGTCGAAGGCCTGACCGAGTTCCTGCCCGTCAGTTCGACCGCGCACCTGCGCCTTTCGGAAGCGTTACTGCACATCAGCCTCTCCGACGGATATTGGAAGATGTACTCCATCGTTATCCAACTCGGCGCAATCGCGTGTCTCCCGGTGTATTTCTGGAGCCGCATTACGAAATTCCTCTCGACCTTCCCGCAAGGTGAAAGCGGAAATCGCACCGCGTTGACTCATCCGCTCGGTCTTACCGCGGTTGCCTTCGTGGTCACGGCGATTCCCTCGTTCCTGCTGACCAAGGTGATCGGCAAGCACTTGGAGAGCATCGCGATCATCGGATGGTCGCTGCTGATGGGCGGAATCGTGATGTGGCTGGTTGACGCGCTCAACGCCAAATCAGAAGCCGCAGGTCCCGGAGCGAGCGGAAGCCGCATCCACACCTGGAAGATGGAAGACATGAGTCTCACCCAATCGATCTGGATCGGCTTCTGCCAGATCTTCTCAGCCGTCTTCCCCGGAACCTCACGCTCCATGTCGACCATCGCCGGCGGACAACTCGTCGGCATGTCGCGCGCCGCCGCTCTCGAGTTCTCGTTCTTTGTTTCGATTCCCACGATGGCTGCTGCAACTCTTTACACGCTATTCAAATCGCTGCGCGGCAAAGGGGAGAATCCGATCGGCGTCTCGCAAATCGACGCTCATGGCTGGATCGTCCTTGCCATCGGCTTCGTCGTCTCGTTCATCGTTGCCTATGGCTCGGTCGCATGGTTCATGGGTTACGTCCGGAAACGTGGCTTCGCCCCGTTCGCGGTCTACAGAATTATCGTCGGAGCGCTGGTGCTGGTGTTCGCGGCAAGATTGATGTAGAGACGTTGCTCGCAGCGTCTGCTCTACCCACTCGTGCTTCATCCGATGTCGGCAAGACGTTGCAAAGCAATGTCTCTAAGGCGGGAAGCTAAATGGATACTACAGATGTTTTCCTTCATTGTCGGATCACCCGCTTCTTGGCATAATGATAGGGCTCTGGCCGATTGCGGCACTGAAGAGTGTCGAATGTAGTGTCTTCAGTGTGTGTGAATCTGGCCCAAATGGATTATCTGGCAACTATTTTTGTTCCCACCGGGAACCGTCGGCTCAACGAGCTCGTCGGGTTCCTGATGTGCGTCTCCGCGCTCCTTCTCTTCCTCGCGCTCGCTTCGTATTCTCCGCTCGATCCCTCGTGGAATAGCGCCTCGGTGTTGACCGGTTCGCACGCCGCCCGTAATTGGATCGGAGTGGTCGGTGCCTTCACCGCCGACATGATGCTGCAGTTCTTCGGCATTGGCGCATTCCTGCTGGTGATCTTTCCCACAATGCTGGGAATTCGCTGGTTCCGTTCCATGAAAATCCAGTCTCCGCTGGCCAAGAGTCTGGGCGGAATCTGGCTGGCGATGTTCGTTCCCGCGATGCTGGCATTGCTACCCGGACACCTGCGCTGGATGCATGTGATCCCGATCGAAGGCCTGCTGGGCCGCGTCGTAGGCGATGTGCTGATTCACTACCTCAATGTGATTGGCGCTTACATCGTATGTATCACAGTACTTGCCGTTGCCTTATATCTCTCAACGGCGTTCTCGTTCTCGGCGATTCAGCTCTGGGCTCCGACGCGCTTCGCTTTCGTGACCGCGCTGTGGAATCGCTACAAAGACTGGCAGCAGGAGCGCGCCAAGAAGCGCCAACAGAAAGAACTGGAACAACGACGGATTTCAAAACCTGTCGTCAAGACTCAACTGATCCAGTCGCGTCCAAACACGCCCGCGTCCCTGGCGCCCGCCGAACCGCGCCGCACTGGCATCGAACGCATGATGGCGGAAGAAGAGGCACCCAAGACGGAGCTGAAATCGCCTGCCGCAACAGGTGGAATTCTGGCGGAACCGCTGGCAACGAACGCAACGACCGAATCGGTTGCCGATCCTGAAGTGACCGAGCGCGCCGACAGCGGAAACAAGGCCAAGACCACGATGCCCCGCATCGCCGGTGGATACAAGCTGCCCTCGAGCAGCCTGCTTCAGCGTCCTGACGAACAGCAGCAAGTCGATGCCGACGAACTGAAGCTTCTGGCCCAAGTGCTCACCGAGAAATACGCCGAGTTCGAGATTCACGGACAGATCACGCAGATCAATCCTGGTCCGGTTGTTACCACCTTCGAGTTCAAGCCGGAAGCCGGAATCAAGTACAGCCGCATCACCAATCTCTGCGACGATCTCTGCCTGGCGCTGAAGGCTGAGAGCATTCTGATCGAGCGTATGGCTGGCAAGAGCACGGTTGGCATTCAGGTGCCCAACCGCCAACGCGAAATCATCTGGCTGCGCGAGAATATCGAGTCGCAGGAGTTCATGGGATCGAAGTCGAAGATGACGATCGCCATGGGCAAAGACATCAACGGCCGCATCGTGACCGCCGATCTGGCGGGAATGCCACATCTATTGATCGCGGGCTCGACGGGAGCTGGCAAGAGCGTCGCCATCAATGCGATGATCATGTCGATCCTTTACAAGGCGACGCCTGATCAGGTGCGACTGATTCTGGTGGACCCGAAGCGGCTGGAACTCGGCAACTACGAAGGCGTCCCGCACCTGTACACGCCGATCATCACCGAGCCGAAACTTGCGGCCAATGCTTTGCGTAACGCCGTTCGTGAGATGGAACGCCGGCTAAAGCTGCTCGCGGCCAAGGGTGTTCGCAACATCGATCAATACAACAAGCTCTTTGATCAGGGCGGAACGCCAAGCCTGTTCGGCGAAGAGTCCGACGAGAAGCCGATTCCTTACATCGTCATCATCATCGACGAGTTGGCCGATCTGATGATGCTCGATTCCAGCAACGTCGAGGAGTCGATCACGCGCCTCGCTCAAATGGCCCGTGCGGTAGGCATTCACCTGGTGCTGGCCACGCAGAGGCCTTCGGTCGACGTCATCACCGGCCTAATCAAGGCCAACTTCCCGGCTCGCGTTTCGTTCCGCGTCGCGACGAAGGTGGACTCGCGGACCATTCTCGACGCCAACGGCGCGGAAGCCCTGCTCGGCAAAGGCGACATGCTTTACCTGCCATCAGGATCAGCTCGTGTACACCGCCTGCACGCTCCGTTTGTTACTGAGAAGGAAATCGCCGCGGTGGTCGAGTTCTGGAAGGCCCAAGGCCTGGCGGAATATCAACAGCAGTTCCTGGAAGCTCCGAAAGGCGAGCGCGAGGCCGGATCCGATAGCGGAAGCGGCGAAGCGGGAGCCGACGGCGAAGCCGAAGACGATCCCATGTACGGCGATGCGGTGAAGCTGGTGGTGGAATTTGGCAAGGCCTCCACTTCCCTGCTGCAGCGCCGCTTGCGGATCGGCTACGGACGCGCGGCGCACCTCATCGATCTGATGGAACAGGACGGCATTGTCGGAGCAGCCGACGGCCCGAAACCACGCGAAGTACTGAAGCGTCCAGATTGGATTTCAGAAATCGAAGAGACAACGCGGTAGGTTGGCGGTGATGACAAAAGGGCGGCCCAAGAGGCCGCCCTGATTTTTGCGCGGACCGGATCTAGAACTTGAAAACGATGCCGGTTGAGATGCGAGCGTTCTTGCTGCTGGTGGATCCGGAGCTATGCAGCAACATCCAGTCAGCCTGGGCCGCACGAAACGCCATGTGTGGATTGATGTTGAAATCAACTCCGCCACCGGCCATCATGGCAAAGCCGTTGCTGCTCGCGCTACCAAAACCAGTGGCGCTCGCAGAAGCATGATCGCCACCAATCAGCGCATGCGCGAAAGGCGTGAAGGCCTTGTTGGTCCGCAGTGAGATCACCGGACCGAACGTATAGGTGTAGTTGTGGAAGCTGATGCTGCCCTCGCTCCGATAGGCTCCGCTAAAGTCGCCCGTGATTCCAAACCATTCGTTGAAGTTACCGTTGAACGCGAAGTTATAACCATTCGCATTCGTGCCCTCCATCCGTGAGTATTGATAGCCGGCAAAGACTTCGCTTTTCGGATAACTACCTTCCTGGGCGATCGCGGCCAAAGAGAACATCGCAAGGAAGCATGCAACAGCAATAAGTTTGCGCACTTTAATCTCCTGAGAATGGAACATATTTCTCCCTTCGACCGGACCCGAGCGTTTCGACCGTCCGCGAAAAGAAGATTGCACTGTTAGTGAAAACGATCGGTGGAAGGTCAGCAAGTAACTGGAAGCCGTTGTCCTCTAGTAACCACTGATTCCAAAGGAGATATCTCAGTCGCTCGGAGCGGAAGCCTTGTAACGAAGTGAATTTCTTGGGCCCTCACCGTGGGATGAGTGCCGATGGGTGGAAGGACTCGGTCCAGCATACGTGGATCGAAACTCAATTGTTTTCCCACACAGCGGCTCCTATAATTCTCGCCTCAAGATGGGAGGGCCACTTACGTCCGCTTCTGACCGAGTTCCACCGGCCTTAGTCGATCCATCGACCGGCAGAGACCCGAAAAAGTACGGCAGGTTGGACTCTCACGTCTATCAAGAGCTAAAGATCGCGATTCATCGATTCCTGCTCAATAAGATCGATTTGGAAAAAATCGCCGGCGCCCCGGATGAGAAAACGCGCGCACAAGTGTTTGCGGTGATTCAGGACGTAGTGTCGCAGGTCAAGGCAGCTTTCACCGCTCCTGAAAAAGAGCATTTATCGCTCGAGCTCCTGGAAGAAGTATTCAGCTTGGGGCCCCTTGAGCCGTTGCTGCAAGATCCGACGATCAGCGATATTTTGGTCAACGGTGCCAACGAGGTTTACGTAGAGCGTGGAGGCATGCTCGAAGAGACCAAGGTGACATTCAAGGACGACGCGCACTTAATGCGCATTATCCGCAAGATTGTTTCAGCGATCGGACGGCGGGTGGATGAATCGTCACCTATGGTGGATGCGCGACTCGCGGACGGATCCCGCGTCAACGTGGTCATTCCCCCTTTGGCGATTGACGGTCCTCATCTTTCTATCAGACGTTTTGGCTTCATCCCGATCACCGAAGACAATCTTCTGGCAAGTCAGACCCTGACCCCACCGATGCTGGCCCTGTTGAAAGCAGCAGTCGCAGCACGCCTCAACATCGTGATTTCTGGCGGGACAGGCGCCGGGAAGACCACGTTGCTGAATGTGCTTTCGGGCTACATTTCGTCGAAAGAACGGATCGTCACGATCGAAGACTCAGCGGAACTACAACTGAAGCAACGCCACGTTGTCAGGCTGGAATGTCGGCCCCCCGACGCGGACGGTAAAGGCGCAGTGCAAGCCCGACAACTGGTGATCAACAGCCTGCGGATGCGACCCAACCGGATTGTTGTCGGCGAAGTAAGGGGTGAGGAAGCTCTCGACATGCTTCAAGCGATGAACACCGGCCACGATGGTTCCATGACCACGGTTCATGCCAACAATCCTCGTGACGCTCTCGCCCGTATGGAAACCATGGCGATGATGGCAAATCTGAATTTGCCTGAACGGGCCATTCGAAAACAGATTGCTTCGGCAGTTTCTTTGGTTCTTCAGATTGCACGCTTCAGTGATGGAACGCGCCGCGTCACCCATATCGCCGAAATCACCGGCATGGAGTCAGATGTGGTGAGCATGCAGGAGCTGTTTGTGTTTGAAAAACAAGGAATTTCAGCCGAGGGGCGGGTGCTTGGGAGCTTCAGCTCCATGGGAATCAGGCCCAAGTTTGCTGAAAGACTCAAAGCCGCCGGCTTCGAGCTGCCAACCAGTATGTTTAGCGAAACGGGCAGAAACTGGAAGTGAGCGGCGAACCCCGCCTCTCCAGTTCACGCCTGTGACGTGATTCCCGGATAAGTCCGGCAACGAAAGATGGTCATCCGGCTTTCGCTGCACTTCCATCGAGCCCCAGTTTCTCGGCGACAGGCTTCAGGGCTTCGATACAAAATGCGATGTGCTCGTCCAGGTCGACACCCAAGTCAGCGGCGCCGTTGATGATGTCATCGCGGTTCACCTTGCGAGCGAAGGCTTTGTCTTTCATCCTCTTTCGTACCGACTTCGTGTCGACTTCAGCCAGCGACTTACCCGGTTTGATCAAGGCGACCGCCGTAATGAATCCGGCGAGTTCGTCGCAGGCGAAGAGAGCCTTTTCCATAGGAGTCTCGCGGGTGACGCCGCTGTATTCCGCGTGCGACATGATGGCGCGGCGGATCTCGTCGGAATATCCACGGTCTTTCAGTATCTCGCTTCCCTTGTAGGGATGCTCTTCGGGAGTAGGCCAGCGTTCGTAGTCGAAGTCGTGAATCAGTCCGACGAGGCCCCAAAGATTTTCGGCGTCGGAGGAACCATCTCCAAACCTGCGGGCGCAGGCCCGCATGCAGGCTTCGACAGCCAACGCATGTTTGCGCAAACTTTCTGATTGGGTGAACTCAGTTAGTAAACACCAAGCGGACTCGCGATCAATCATGGTCTGACCCTGTTTTCTTCGGGGATTTGACGTGTTGTTTTGGGTTTTGTCCGCAAAATTCGCGGGGTTGTAGCATTTTAACCTTGACTTCCACAGGGCGAATGCCGCAGATTGACCAAGCAGTTGGAACCTCTCCCCCAATTGGTTCCCGCAGTTCGCTGCAAGGAGTAGCCCGCTCTGGCACTCCCACAACCCGATGGCCACGACACTTGCCCCGGTAGATTCACGGGAAGTCGTCCGATGCGATCACTGCTTGCTGGTCCAGTTCCGTACATCCAATAATAACTGTCGACGCTGCCACGCGTCCCTGGACGAGGAGCCTGAACCCGAACCCATCATGGTAGCGCCACCGATGATGATGCCTGTGCCCAGCAGCAACGGACGGGGGCATCTGAATTTGGCGACCTCCATCCGCTCGCTACGGCTGCGAAACGGGCTGAGCCAGCGGCAACTTGCCGGACGTATGTCGGTACCGCGCACCTACGTCTCGAAAATTGAAAACGAGAAAGCAACGCCGACGCTGTCTTCCCTGGAACGGCTGGCGCGTGCACTGGAGGTTACTGTGCCCGATCTGCTCAGCGGCGGCGAACGCAGCCGTCAGGAAGAGGTTAACGAACTGATGAAAGATCAGTTCATCGCCGAGTTGCTGCCGTTTGTTTCGCAACTGAATGGAATGCAGATGTCAAGCATTCTGACCCAGGTGCGGGATCTGACGGTGCGGCCGAGACGAAGCGCGTAGGTCAAGATTCAGGGTTGTTGTGCCGATCATGTAAGGTTCAGTATTAAAACGAGTGTATCCGGGCAACCAGCCAACACTAAGGCCGGGACTGAGGTTTAGGTTCCGGCTTTTTTATTAGCGGCGGGATAAGCAGTGTTTCCTTCGCCCGGCTGGGGCATATCTCGTTGATTTCTCCTTTCACACGGCTTATGCCGCGGGCTGCATGCTTGCGCCGCTTCGCGGCCTGCTCAGGCGCAGGCTTCTTCGGCGAAGCGCCGGTGAATCCGAAGTAGATTGATCGGCATCTATTCTGCATGAATCACGAAGATGTAAGTGTATTTCCAGGAGCCTCCGTCTTGGCTGGCCTTTCGCATCTCGGTGCAGATGTTGCTGGATGGCACGGCACGCAGGAAACGGCCCCGTCTCCACCCAGCACCGGCGATGCCCCCCTCCTGGACGCTTACTCCCGTGCGGTGACTGGCGCGGTTGAGCGCATGAGTCCGTCGGTGGTGAATATTGAAGTGCACCAGAACGCGGGACACACACGCTCGGGAGAGCCGCGCGAACGGCGTGGTGGCGGATCGGGCTTCGTGTTTACGCCCGATGGGCTGATCCTGACTAACAGCCACGTCGTACACGAGGCGGCGCGGATTGGGGTAACGCTGGCCGATGGGCGTCGGATGCCGGCCACGGTGATTGGGGATGATCCGGCGAGCGATCTGGCGGTGATTCGGCTGGATCAACCACACGCTGGGGAACCTGGTTTGGTCGCGGCTGCTCTGGGCGATTCGCAGCGATTGCGGGTGGGGCAGATCGTGATTGCGATTGGCGCGCCTTATGGATTTCAGTCGACGGTGACGGCGGGAGTGGTGAGCGCGTTGGGTCGGTCGCTGCGGTCTTATTCGGGGCGCCTGATTGACGACGTCATCCAGACCGATGCTTCGTTGAATCCGGGAAACTCGGGTGGGCCGCTTGTCGATTCTGCGGGACGCGTGGTGGGCGTGAACACGGCGACGATCCTTCCTGCGCAGGGGATCTGTTTCGCGATCGGGATCAATACAGCGAAGTTTGTCGCCAGCCGTCTGCTGAGGGATGGTCGCATCCGGCGGAGCTATATTGGCGTCTCGGCACAGACCGTGCCGGTACACCGGCGCGTGGTGCGATTCTACGATCTGCCGAAGGAGATGGGCGTTGTTGTACTCGGCGTGGAAGAAAACAGTCCAGCAAGACGGGCGGGGCTGCGCGAGGGGGACATTATTGTCGCGCTGGAAGGACAACCGTTGGCGGGCGTAGACGATCTGCACAGGATGCTGACCGATGTCCGTGTGGGGGTGAATTGTGCCCTGACCGTGCTGCGGTGGACGGAGAAGCTGGAGCTGAAGGTGGTACCGGAGGAGGCACGGTAGTTATTTGGCGCGGGCGCCCTCGCCCGCCTGCTTGTCAAGCCTTCGAATGTCTCGCCCCGAAACGATCCGAGCGTGCCTGTTGCACACATTGTTAGCTTTGCCTGCAGTGCGCGGGCGGGGCGCCCGCGCCACATAAGGCCCCTTGGGTTGCATCACTTCCCTGTCCGGTCATTGCGCAGCCTTCCGTGCTGTGGTAGCCTCATATCGGGATGACCACTTTGCAGGACAAAGTACCCACGGGGCTCGACCGCAAGGAAAGCGAAGTTTACCGACGGCTGGATCCAGGACGGCTCCCGAAACATATCGCGATCATCATGGACGGCAATGGGCGCTGGGCTAAACGGCGACACATGCCGCGCGTGGCGGGGCATCGCGCCGGGGTGTCGGCGGTGCGCTCAACTGTTGAAACCGCGGCACGTATTCATATTCCTGCGCTTACGCTCTACGCGTTCTCGGAAGAAAACTGGAAGAAACGACCCAAAAGCGAAGTTGGCTTCCTGATGGGACTGCTCAGCCGCTACTTGAAGGCGGAAGTTCCCACGCTGAACAAGAACAATATCCGACTGGAATATATTGGGCGTCAGCATGAATTGCCGGGTGACGTACAGGAGCGGATGGAGTGGGCGCGCGCGGCCACGGCACAGAATTCGGGGATGGTGCTCACGCTGGCGCTGAACTACAGCTCGCGTAGCGAGATCGTGGATGCCTTCCGATCAATGGTGAAGGCTGCGGCGCAGAATGGCGGTGTCGAGCACTTGCTGATCGATGAGGATATGGTAGGCCAGCATCTGTATACGCGGCATTTGCCGGATCCCGACTTGGTGGTGCGAACGTCGGGTGAGATGCGGTTGAGCAATTTCCTTCTGTGGCAGCTCGCTTATGCCGAGATCTATGTGACTCCTACGCTCTGGCCAGATTTTCGGGGGGCGCACCTGCTGGAGGCGATTGCGGAATATCAGAAGCGTGAGCGGCGGTACGGTGGCCTGAATCACGGCGACGGGCATGCGGCGGCGGAGGTTTCTTCGGTACTTCACGGCGGAAAGCCTTAACCACAAAGGACACTAAGAAACACGAAGGGGAAACGCGGCCCTTCGACGAATGTTGGTTAAATTCTGCGATTCGTGCAAAACTCTTAGCGAGCGCGGCTGAGGCCGCCTTGTAGATCACAACCACTTCCCTTGTTAACACGAATCGCGACCGCGGTCGTCCTCATTCCGATTGTATTGGTGCTCATCCTGCGAGCACCGGTGCCCGTGCTGGCGGTAGTGGCGGCTGTTGTCGCGCTCCTGACCATCTTTGAATTCCTTAAGCTGACGGAATCTTACGGCGTACAGCCACTGCGGATGCCGACTTATGTTTTTGTCGGCGTCTTTTTTTTGTTGCTGGCGTTCAATGTGGGGAACGAAAAACCACTCCTCTCCACGGCAGTGTTTGTCTATTGCATAGGATTTGCGGCAGCGATTGCGCCGTTTCTGGCCTTGAGCATTTTGATGCTGCGAGTCGATTTGCGCAGCGGATATCCGGCGGCAGCCGCGTCCGTTTTCGCGTTCACTTACATCGCCCTGCCGATGGGGATGCTAGTGCAGCTTCGGCAACAGTGGGCCGGGGCCTTTTATCTGCTCTATCTACTGCTGGTGGTGTGGGCGGGAGACATCTTTGCCTACTTTGTGGGCAAGTCGATGGGGCGACATTTGATGGCGCCGCGTATCAGTCCAAAGAAGACGTGGGAAGGCGCAGCGGCTTCGCTGGTCGCCAGCGTCGGGGTGGGGTGGCTGCTGTTTCATTATGCTCTGCCCTTGAGTTCCGCCATGCTGCGGGTTGGGTTGATCCAGCGGCGTGATGGCCTGTTCGGATTGGAGCAGCCGGCGATCGGTCCGGTGATTTTGCTGACGATCGCGTTGAATATTGCGGCACAGCTCGGTGATCTCGTGGAATCGCTGATCAAGCGGGGCGCGGGCGTGAAAGATTCCGGAGCGATTCTTCCTGGGCACGGCGGCATGTTCGACCGGATCGACGCGCTGCTGTTTGCGGCTCCGGTATTATGGTTCTACACGGCTTGGCGTGTGATGCAATAACCTCCCCGCATCTCCCTCAACAACGCCGGCCGGAAGCGCGTAAAATGAGAAGGCTGTGCCAGTTCCTCGGTTACGGCTCGATTCATCATGAAACGAATTGCCATCCTGGGATCGACGGGTTCGATTGGGCGGAGCACGCTCAGTGTGGCTGAGTCCTATTCTGACCGGTTTCAGATCGTAACGTTGGCCGCGGGGTCGAATCTGGAGGCGGCATTTGAACAGGCGTTGCGCTGGCGGCCGCGAGCGATCTCGGTGGCTGCGGAAGCAGATGCCGACGCTCTGCGCGCTCGCCTGAAGAAGGAAGGGCTGAGCGAAGTCGAGGTGGTGCACAGCTCTGGCGGAACTGTGCGGGTAGCGACGCATCCGGAAGTTGATTTCGTGGTTAGCGCGATCGTGGGGGTTGCTGGGTTGGAGGCGACCTATGAGGCGGTGCGCGCGGGTAAGGTTCTGGGGCTGGCTAATAAGGAGTGTCTGGTTGCTGCAGGCGAACTCATTACGGCCGAGGCGCGAAAACAGGGCAAGCCGCTGCTTCCCATCGACAGCGAGCACAATGCGGTGCATCAATGCCTGCGAGGCGGGCGCATGGACGAGGTCGAGCGCATCTGGCTGACGGCTTCGGGCGGACCGTTCTTGCATAAGCCGCAGTCAGAATTTGAGGCGATCACCGTGGAACAAGCCTTGAACCATCCTACGTGGAAGATGGGGCGGCGAATCACGATCGACTCGGCCACGCTGATGAATAAGGGGTTTGAAGTGATCGAAGCGTGCAGATTATTTCACATGCCGCCGGCAAAGGTGGAAGTCCTTGTCCATCCGCAGTCGACAATCCATTCCATGGTGGAGTTTGTGGATGGCAGCATACTTGCTCAAGTCTCGGTAACGGATATGCGGCTGCCGATCCTGTACGCCCTGACCTATCCCGAGCGGATCAAATCGGAAATGCGTTTCGCGGTCAGTGACTTGCGTCATCTGGACTTCTGCCCTCCGGACCTGAAAAAATTCCCTTGTCTGCGTCTGGCCTACGAAGCCGCCGAAGCTGGGGGCGCAAAGACAGTGGCGCTGAATGCGGCGGACGAGGTTGCAGTGGCGGCGTTTCTGGAAGGCAAAATCGGTTTCAACGATATTCCCAGGATCATCGAAGACGTTCTTGCCGTGACAAATGCGAGGCATCTGGAGTCTATAAAGGAAGTGCTGAATGCGGACACGGAAGCCCGCAGTTTGGCGCAACGGCAGGTGGCGGAGGGCAAGAAAATCGAAAGGCCCCGGGCAACATCTTTCGCGTAATTTCGGAATCTAAACAGTTGGAGAATACGTACTTCGATTATGTCTGACTTCCTCACTTCCCTGATTGCCGTGGTTGCGGTTCTGGGCTTCATGATCCTGATCCATGAATTTGGCCACTATGCCGTGGCCAAGTGGTTGGGCGTGCGAGTAGAGCAGTTTGCCATTGGATTTGGCAAGCGGCTGATCGGCTTCCGCAAGGGTGAAACCGACTATCGCATCAACGCGATCCCTCTGGGCGGCTACGTCAAGATGAGCGGAGAGAATCCGATGGACGAGCGTTCGGATGATCCTCGGGAGTTCATGAATCATTCCCGCTGGCATCGCTTCCTGATTGCCATTGCCGGGCCGACGATGAACATTCTGCTGGCGATCGTCCTGCTGACGATTGTCTATATGGTGCATTACGAGTATCCAGCGGTTTACGACGAAGTCCCGGTGATCGGATGGGTGGCAAAAGATACTGCTGCATCGAAGGCGGGGTTCCAAGTTGGCGACCGCATTACTCGCATTGATGGAGTTGAAAATCCGACTTGGAAGCAAGTCGATCTGCAGCAGGCCTTGAGCCCCGGGCAGCCGCTGGTGGTTGGCATCGAGCGCAATGGTCAAACGATGGAGAAGACGGTGGTTCCAGAGGCGACCGGCCTTGATCAGATTGGGTACGCAGGTTGGGCTCCGAAGGAAGACAAGGTCGTAATCACAGATCTGCAGGAAAAGATGCCGGCAGAGAAGGCCGGCTTGAAGGAAGGCGATCAGATCATATCTCTCGACGGAAAGCCTGTGCCTGCTTTAGCGGAGATGGTCGAGAGCCTCGAAATCACCAAAGACAAGCCGATCACCCTCACGGTGCTGCGAGACGGTCAACAGAAAACATTCACCCTGCAGCCAGTTCTGTCGGAGAAGCGCTACCGCATCGGCATTGGCACCATGCAGATGAAGGTGAAGACGCTGCCGTTCGGGGCAGCCTTGAGTCTCTCCCTGGAAGAAAACAAGCAGAACGCCCTGCTGATTTTGAAGCTGGTCAAGAAAATGGCGCAACTGAAGATGTCGTTGAAGTCGATTGAAGGGCCGATCCGGATCGGCCAGGCGGCGGGTGAAGCGGCGCGGAGCAAAGGTTGGACTCCGCTGATGGGACTGACTGCAGCCATCAGCCTGAATCTTGGTATCTTCAATCTGCTGCCCATTCCGATTCTCGACGGCGGCGTGATCTTGTTCCTGCTAATTGAAGGCCTGATGCGTCGCGACATCAGCATGAACATCAAGGAGAGGGTCTACCAGGCAGCCTTCGTTTTCCTGGTACTGTTTGCGGTCATGGTGATCTGGAACGATCTCACCAAGACGATTCCGGGGCTGGCGGACCACTTGCCATAGGGAGTTGTTGCATCCGGCTTCCGGCTTTCGGCTGCCGGTCACTTTCATTACCCGATTAGCGATGGGAAATACGTCCGCTTCGCTTATTAGCGCCACCGATGAGGGTTGGGCTATGTGGGTGGCGAGCTGTAATGGCTTCGGAAATTTATCCGAGTGATGTTAGAGCACGCAGCATCACTCGGCGAACGGTTCTGATCTGACTTACTTTGCCATCCTCGACATTGCCCAATCCACCAGGCTGGGAAACAGCTGATACAACTTTACGGGGATGTGCATAGTCCAGGGCACGACCACCTCCCGCTTCTGCTTCAAATATCCCTGCAGAGTGGCGCGGGCGACGCGCTCTGGAGTGATCCCGCGAACGGACTCCGGACGAACTTTCTTCAATTCGTTTCCCCGCACTGCATTCTCGCTGAAAGCTGTCTGCACGTAACCCGGACACACGGTGAGCACGTGAACGCCATCCTTCTTGAGTTCGACTCCTGCGGCTTTGCCGATGGCATTCAGAGCGAACTTAGTTGCACTGTACGACGCGTGAAAGGGCAAAGGAATGTGCCCGGCCACGCTCGAAATGTTGATGATGGTGCCGGCGCCCTGCTGCTTCATGACGGGGATGACTGCCTGCATCGCCGACATGGCACCAAAGAAGTTCGTCTCAAAGAGTTCATGACAGGCCTGCATGTCGGTTTGCGCAGCGGAATCGAATAGGCCGTGGCCGGCGTTGTTAATCCAGATATCCACGCGTTTGAAGTGATGGAGCGTCAGGGCGAGGACGCGATCGATTTCTTCCGAATTTCTCACGTCGCAGGACAGTGCGACGGTCCGTTCGGGACAACCAATTCGAGATCGAGCGGCTTCGGCACGGGACGCGTCTCGCGAAAGCATCACTACACTTGCTCCTTGCGCAACAAAGATCTTGGTTAGAGCCTCGCCGATTCCCATCGACGCACCGGTGACGACGACTATTTTTCCGTCGAGTTCCATGCTGGGGTTGTATTCTCCGCGACGCGGCAAGTCAAGGTTACGAAGTGATGGGCTGCAATCCATGTCGTACAATCAAACAGCCGCTCCATCCTGCACGCTCACGATATCGGAGACTTCGTGGCTCTTCTTCCCCTGTTCCCGTTGGATCTCGTGTTGCTCCCCGGCACTCCCTTGCCGTTGCACATTTTCGAGCCGCGATACAAGGAGATGATTGGGGAATGTCTGGCCCAGGACACGCACTTTGGTGTGATTCGCGCTTTGGACGAAGGCATTGCGGAAGTCGGCTGCACGGCCGAGATCGTTACCGTCACGAAGGAGTACCCTGATGGTCGTCTAGATTTGGTTGCCGAGGGCCGCAAGCGGTTCGAGGTTCTCGAACTCAACCAGGACCGGTCTTTCCTGCAGGCGGAAGTTCTTCTCGTGCCAGATGAACCTGGCGCCCCTGCGGACAACGACAAAGCGCGAGCCATTCAGGTTCACCAGGAAATATTGTCGCTGGCGGGAGCGGTGCAGGATTTGTCGGCGGCCGACCAGAGCGCGCTTTCCTTCTACCTTGCGGGCTCGCTGCCGCTCGATCTCGACTTCAAACAGAAATTACTCGCGACGCGGTCGGAGGGCGAGCGCATTCAAGCGGTCGCGTCGTATCTGGAAGGCATCCTCCCCAATCTGCGACGCGCGGCGCGGGCGCGGGAGAAGGCCGGCGGCAATGGACACGCGCGCTGAGGCTCAGGGAATTGGACGGTTCGCCTTCAGAGCCTGCACTATCTTCTGAAAATCCGGGTCTGTCTTCAGAACCTGGAGCCGGTCGTCCGACTCGATCACGTCTGCATCCTTCAGCCCACGTCGAACGGCCTCTTTCAGTACTCGAATGGCCTCCTTCTTGTTCCCCTGGCTAGCATAAGTGTCGGCGAGCAATAGAAGCGGCCAGGGATTGTCCGAGACCTTGCTCATGAGTTCGAAGCAGGACGCAGCCCTGTCGAAATGGCGAGCCGCGAGTTCCTGTTGCCCAGTTTCAATTCCCGAAACCCATACCTCGCCAAATGCACGCCTGGCAATCAGCCGCTTCGCTTCATTCTTGGAATGCTCTGCCTGATTGTTCAACTGGCGCATCTCTTGCACAATGGCATTGCCCAGCGTCACCTCGTCGTCGGCCCGGCCGCTCATGTAGGTGTGTAGTTTTGCTGACACTTCGCCCTCCAGCGAGGATTGCTCGTCCATTTCTTCATGCTCGCTCTTCAACGCAGCCTTAAGCGCCGCAGACTTCTTCAGTGAAGCCAACTTCTTCTCCGCCTCGGACGTGTCTTTGAGGCTGGAGAAATCCGCCACCAGCGAGCGGTAAGCGTTCAGTTGTGCGATCGGATCTTGCTTCTTCTCGGCGTCCTCTGCTTCGGTTTGCGCTCGCCGCAGTTGCTGGTCGATGAACGCCGCATCTCTGGAACGATCTCCGGACTGCATCGCACGTAGAATCATCCATTCGATCGCATCTTCCATGATCGGGGCTGGCGCCCACCGGTGCGACCCGGGAAACACTCGCACGCGATATGGCGAACCTCTGTCTTCGCGGTCGCGCCGGACCATCATCACCTCAGACCAATTGAAATCCTGGTCGCCCACCGCGAAGAAATAGAGCAATTTGTCCCTGGTCTCGCCGCGGTTGCTGGGATATCCAGCTCCGTGCGCGATCACTCCGGCGATCTGACATTGAGGACAAGTCAGGGCCATCAGGCCGGCAACCCGAGCGCCGCCTGAAAATCCACTGACGTAGGTGAGATGGCTATCGATCGCAAGGAGACGATGCGTGTCGAGCCAGATCGCGTTGACACTATGTGACTGGTCAGGAGAGAAGTTTCGGGAATTGTTCGACCCCGCCATTATGAACCCATATTTTTCGCCGACGTCCTTGTAAAGTTCGAGGGGGCGACGACCGCGCCCGCCCGGATCGAAGAAATAGATTACGGGCCAGGGTTTTCCTGGCACGTACGTCGACGGCAAATAGAGCGCATAACTCTGCGCGGCGTCACCTTCGCAAATCACATCTACGATCTGTCCGACGGGAGGAAAGATGGGCTTCTCGGTTTGACAAGCCGCAGGGGGGATGGCCAACAGAACCAGAAAAGCGTGGAGCACGACATAGACTGCACAAGAGTCGCGATTCGCAAAATGCCCGATGATCGCCTGCCTCCAGTCTGGCGCGCCATTCGCTCCAAAGACCGAACCGCCACAAGGGGTATAATCAGGCCATTGTAGTTCAGTGGGGGTTCCTTTCATGGGTAGTCTTCCGCGCACCTTGGGCGAATTGCGCCGCAGTATTTTCTCCGAAGAGCGCTTGTGCACGCGCCACGTCAAAGATGAATTACGCGACAACCTTAGCAAACGGCTGCGCTCCAATGGCGATGCGCCGGTCTTCGCGGGCATCGTCGGCTACGAGGATACGGTCGTGCCGCAAATCGTCAACGCGATTCTTTCGCGGCACAATTTCATCCTGCTGGGCCTGCGGGGGCAGGCGAAAAGCCGCATCCTGCGCGCCTTGACGACGCTTCTCGATCCAGAGATGCCGTATCTTGCGGGATGTGAAGTTCACGATAATCCGTACGCTCCCATCTGCCGGCGTTGTCGCGAGGAAGTTGCACGGCTTGGGGACGATTCGCCGGTCGCCTATCTCTCGCCCGACGATCGCTATGTGGAGAAACTGGCTACGCCCGACGTTACCATTGCCGACTTGATTGGCGACATCGATCCCATTAAGGCGGCCCGTGGGGGTCACGAACTGTCGAGTGAATTGACGGTTCACTATGGCCTGCTTCCCCGCGCCAATCGCGGCATCTTCGCCATCAACGAACTGCCCGACCTGGCGGGAAAGATTCAAGTCGGATTGTTCAATATCATGCAGGAAGGCGATGTGCAGATTAAGGGCTATCCCATTCGTCTTCCGCTTGACGTCGCGCTGGTATTCAGCGCGAACCCGGAGGACTACACGGCGCGGGGAAAGATTATTACGCCGCTCAAGGATCGCATCGGCTCGGAGATTCGCACGCACTATCCGGCGACTGTAGAAGAAGGGATCGCGATCACCGCGCAGGAAGCCTGGACCAAGCGCAACGGCCACAACCAGCTTTCGTTCACCCTGCACCTGCCGAACTACGTGCAGGAGGTGATTGAGCGCGTAGCATTCGCGGCCCGCGAAGACAAGAAGATCGACAAACGATCGGGCGTGAGCCAACGACTGCCGATCTCGGCGATGGAGAATGTGATTTCCAATTCCGAGCGGCGCGCGATCCGCAATGACGAGAAAGTTGTCGTGCCCCGCATTAGCGACGTATATGCGGCGCTACCAGCGATCACCGGCAAACTCGAACTGGAATATGAAGGCGAGATGAAGGGCGCCGACCACGTGGGCCGCGAGCTCATCCGTGCCGCCATCGCCAAAACCTACGACGAGTACTACACCGGGGCGAACGTGCAGCAGATCGTCCAGTGGTTCGACCTGGGCGGCGAAATTCAGCTGGCCGATTCGGTTCCGGCCGAAGAGGCGCTGGAAAAGTTGAAAGGGATTCAAGGCCTGGTCGACAAGCTGGGCCCTCTGGGCGTTACACCGAAGGACACTCCGGAGCAGCAAGTGTCAGCCGCGGAATTCATACTCGAAGGGTTGCATGCGCACAAGCGCATCGGACGCAGCGAGGAGCGTATCTTCAAGGCTGGAGAGAAGAAGCCGGAAGCCGTGCGTGAGAAATCGTTCGAGCCGGACGAGAGGCCGTACCGACAGAGAAGACAGTTTAACTAGGCTTCCGGCTTCCCCAGTCCGGCTTTCGGAAGGGGTGAGCACGGGAACCACGGACGAAATGACGATCAAGTTCAAAACCGACAACCGGAAGCCGAACGCCGGAAGCCGGCAGCCGTCTTTATGAAGCGCATTCGCTACTCCAAATACGTGCCCGATCCGGCGGGCGAGATGAGCATGGAAGACTTGCTCAGCGCGCTCTCAGACTACCTGCTGCAGAGCGGCTTTCAGGAGTCCATGTGGTACGAACTTCCCGAAGGCGAGCAGACCCTCGATGAACTCAAGCGGGCCATCGAGCAGGCCCTGATGAACGGGGAGATGTTCGACGAAAACCTGCGCGAGCAGATCGAGCAGATGGTCGCGGACGGCCAACTCGATGAACTGATCGAGAAACTGATCGAGCGAATGCAGCAGGAAGACTACATTTCGATCGACGATCCGCACGATCCGGCTCGGCAATCGAGCGTTGGCGGCCAGACCGGTGAGGCGCAACAGGCCAAGTTCGAGATTACTGACAAGAGTCTCGACTTTCTCGGCTTCAAGTCGCTGCGGAACCTGCTGGGTTCGCTCGGCAAGTCAAGTTTTGGACGCCATGACACGCGTGATCTCGCGACTGGGATTGAGACCAGCGGATCGGCAAAAACCTACGAGTTTGGTGACACGCTGAATCTCGATATTACCGCGACTCTTTCGAGCGCAATCCAGCGGGAAGGGCTCACGCTTCCGCTCAACATCGAATACTCCGATTTGCAGGTACATCAGTGCGAGTACCAGTCGTCCTGCGCCACAGTGCTCATGCTCGATTGCTCGCATTCGATGATTCTCTATGGAGAAGACCGCTTTACACCGGCGAAGAAAGTGGCGATGGCACTCTCGCACCTGATCCGCACCCAGTATCCGGGGGACTCGTTGTCTCTGGTGCTTTTTCATGATTCGGCTGAGGAAGTGCCGCTCTCGCAATTGGCGCGGGTGAAGGTTGGGCCTTATTACACCAACACGCGTGAGGGTCTGCGACTGGCGCAGAGGATACTGCAGCGGCAGCGAAAAGATATGAAGCAGATCGTCATGATCACCGACGGCAAGCCTTCGGCGCTGACGCTGGAAGACGGGCGAATTTACAAGAATGCATTTGGCCTCGACCCCTTAGTCGTCAGCCAGACTCTGGAAGAGGTTTCGAAGTGCAAGCGCGCCGGCGTGTTGATCAATACATTCATGCTGGCGTCTGACTATGGGCTGGTGCAGTTCGTGCAGAAAGTCACCGAGATGTGCCGCGGCAAAGCGTACTTCACGACGCCTTACACACTGGGGCAATACCTGCTGATGGACTACATGTCGCGGAAGACGAAGACTATTCACTGACGCGCCAGCCAAGCGCTAAAGCCCACGATTTTCCTTGCACTAAGTGGCCCGGCTGAAGCCGGGCCCTTCCACAAACACCCTGGCGATTCATAAAAACTCCCCGAGTTTGGCTCAGACCTCGCGGCCATTTTCTGGTTATCGGCACTTCCCGAACCTAGGGCTACCCGCCGCCCCAAAATCTGGGCAACTGCTGATACTCTTTTACTAATGGCGAATTGCATTCGATGTGGGCGGCAGCTTCCTCCGATTCTGTTTGGGAAGAAGATCTGTCAATGGTGCGTGCAGCACGAAGCGGCGCAGCGCGGCGAACTCGATGAGGACGCAAAGCAGCCGGTCATCGCTGCCCCCTGGGTACAACGTGAATCCAGCATTACTGTCACACAGGTAATCCTCGGCTCCAACGTGATGGTCTTTATCGCCATGGTGCTGGCCAGCGGGCCCTCGCTCGACTTCACTGGAAAAGTGATGGTGCATTTCGGCGCGAACTTCGGCCCCTTCACACTTTCAGGCGATTGGTGGCGATTGCTCACCTACATGTTCTTGCACGGCGGCCTGATGCACATCGCCATCAACATGTGGTGCCTGTGGGATCTTGGTACGCTATGCGAACATCTCTACGGCCGCTGGACTTTCGGCGCCATTTATCTGATCACCGGTATTGCAGGCGGCGTAGCCAGCGTTGGGTGGAATCCTCAGGTTCTGAGCGTGGGCGCGTCGGGAGCGGTATTCGGACTAGCTGGGTGCGCTGATCGCCTCGTTTTATCTCGGCGAATTTTCCCTCCCAAGAGTCGCGATTGGCGGGACACTCCGGAGCCTTCTCATCTTCGTCGGATTCAATGTCATATTTGGCACACATGTCTCCGGGTATCGATAACGCTTGCCACGCGGGCGGTCTGGTTAGCGGACTGATTCTCGGCGCTATGGTTGCACGGATCGCACCTGACCCAAGCGTGCCCATGCGGCGTGTCGGCGTGCTGGCGATGATGGCGCTTGCTGTGGCTAGCGCGGCTTTGGGAGTGCAACGTTGGCGTGGCGGGCCTATGCAGATCATGAGGGCCTTCTCTTCTCCCTCCGGAAATAACCCTGATCGGCAGATCGCACAACTGCAAGCCATCGTCAAGCAGCAGCCAAACTTGGTCCAGGCGCACTCGGCGCTCGGACAGGCCTACTTCGGCCGAGAGCAGTACCAGCAGGCAGAATCCGAATTTAAACGGGTGCTGGAGTTGCAGCCGAAAAATATAAGCGCGCAATTTAATCTCGGTATCACGTTGCTGAACGAGAAGCGATTCGACGACGCCAGGGGGATTTTCACACAAATGCTGGCGCAGGACGCTAAGAGTGCCGACGCGCATTACGGCCTGGGTCTCGTTGATTCTGGCGACGGCAAATATCAAGCGGCCATCGATGAATTCAAAGCCGCGGCTGACCTGGACCCGCGAATCTCCGGCATCTACTACGAAATCGGCAATTGCTACGCCAAGCTAAAGATGTATGACGAGGCCATTGCGTCTTACCTGCAGGAGAGAGAAAAGAACAGCGATTCACCGGAGCTCGAGACTGCGCTGGCAGATGCTTATGACGCCAAAGGAATGACTCAGCAGGCGCAGGATGCACGGAGCAAGGCCTCGCAGTTCAAGGGTCAAGGGCCTGATTAATCCTTGGTCACAGGGAAAGCCGGGCTGCGCTCGGCCTTCGGCTCCGCTCAGGGCAAGTTAGCCGATGGCGGTTATCCCCACATAGCCCCAATCAGCCCTTCGTGATCTCGCCCACCGCACGCCACGCCTGATTGATCGCTTCATCTGTGTAGGCATAAGCGCCCGCGTCGGAGTTGGCGATGGCGATGCGGCCATGGGGCTTGCGCGCGATTTCGCACGGGGTGACCCCGCCCTCCAACCAGAAGTCATCGAACAGCGAGTTGTATTCGTAGGCGTAGCCGTGAGGCCAGCGGTTCACGGTAATGGCCGCGATGTCGCGCGCGGGATCGAATCCGCCCGGGCCCAGCGTGCGGGCGAGTTGATCGCGAACCTTGCGCTCCATCGTCTCGAAATCTGTCGTGTAGAGCTCCATGCGGCCATACATGTGCTGCTGGCGCGCCGGAAGTCCGGGATGGCAGGCCGCCTTCATCAAGTGCAAAATGATCGGCTCTTCAGGCTTACGCGCACACTCGTATCCGCCCATGCTGACTGGCAAGTCGAGGTTCACGTACGAGTGGTACATGCCCGGCGCATAGATGGAACTGGCGCCCACTTTCTGCAGCGAGGTCCAGTTGCGCAGCGCGACGTTGGTGTAGAGTAACGGAACTTTCTGCGCCGAGGCCAACGCTTCCTTCTGCTTGTCCGGCAGTTCCTCGCAAATGTATGGGATGACTACATGCCAGCACGCCAGGATGGAATTCTTCGCCTTGGCGGTATAGACCTTGCCGCCGCGCGCGTAGGTCACTTCCACCTCCTTGGCGCTAGCCGCGTCGCCAAGGTGCTTCACGCGGACCGCCGTACTGTTCAGGCGAATGCGCACGGATGAACCGGAGTCGTCGAGCTTCGCGTAGTTCGCTTTCGCCAGCACGACATCCGACACCGAGTTGCCGGGAACGACATCGGGAATCAATCTTCGGACCAACAGGCGCGCGATGGTGGCATTGCCGTCGGGAAAGTGGAAAAAATATTTCTCCGCTTCTTCATTAGGAATGGCGTCGCGATTCATTCCCTTCCCGGGTGTCGGATCCAGTTTCAGGCCATCAAATCCCGGAAGATCGAATCCCCAAGCATCCTGTGCCGAGACCGCATCAATCCCCACCCCGAATAGACCGTGTGGCAACGTCTGGTAATACTTGACGATGTCTTCATGCACACCGGCCACATCGGTCAGGAATTTGGCATAACTGATGCGCGCCAGCTTCGCCTTCTTCTGATCTGAGGTCAGACCGGGATAATAGTCCTTCGGCTGCTGCTGCAAACGCACCAGGTCGCGCTTGGCTTGCTCCGCGAGCGGAGCCTCAGCGAGAAATTGTGTGAGCAACTTAGGCGACAAGCTGGCCGCGTCTTCGCTCTCGCCTCCGCCACGCGGACTGGGATTCACCACCAACTTGTCAACGCCGAATGTTTCCTTGTCAAAAAAGACTTTGGCGCGCAAGCCTGCCGAGGGGTAGAGACTCTTGTTGACGTACTTGGGATACGAAGAAACATCGATGCCGAGTTCTTCAATCACGGCCTTGGCAACCGCACTGTAGGGAGCCGGACTCTCGATCGAGAATGTTCCGCCAAAACCCAAGCGAAACGCATTACCGACCCGGAATTCGTTGCGCTTGGCGTGCCCGCCGAAATCGTCGTGGTTTTCAAGAATAAGGATGTGCGCATTGTTTCCCGTGGCTTTTCGGTAGAAGTGCGCTGCCGCCAGTCCGCTGATGCCGCCACCAACGATGATCAGATCGTAAGTCTCTCCGGTGTCTTCGGGTTTGCCCGCTGTATCCCAGAACGTGCCATCGCGCAGGGCGTGAGCGGCGTCGAATGAGCCAGGATGGCTGCCCCGCATGCCCGTGAGCGCAGGAGGATAGTAGTTCGGCGAACTTTCCGGACCGACAGCCGCTTGACCAAATCCGGCGGCTGACAAGTCCCAAGGCATCATCGCCGCTCCCGCCGTTACCGCCACGCCGTTCAGAAAATCCCGGCGCGTGATCTTGCGATGCATCCCCAGTTCTCGGTCCCGTGAATCGTGCACGATCTCCTCCGCAGCCCGATGCTGTGCTCTTCAGCGGCCAAAAATCTCAGTTGAGCCAGCATTTGCGGCGCGGCAGCAGCCGCGCCCTTCCTGCAACGACATACCTATAAGCGTTGACTGCCAGGATTTCCATCGATATTACGAGGACGACCCGCTATCCACTTTTTTCACGGCCAGCTCCGCTGCCTGGAAGCCAACTCGGCTGTGGGTCCCATCGCAAAAAGGCTTATTGACCGATCCCCCGCAGCGGCAAAGCGAAAATGCGGGCTTACCGGTCAGATCATAGGCCGTGCCATTGACGTCGACTAACTCGATGGATCCCTCTGGAGCTTCAACCCGGTATGGACCGTTCGGTCTAACCGTGATTTTCACTTGAGCCATATTCAATCCTCCAACCTTACGGGTTTCTAGTAAGGCTAAAACGATATCACCAATAGAGGGGGATTGTCTTGGGCGCGGGGAACGCCTCAGGCAGCTTCGACTCGAACCGAACTCAAGCTGCGATAAAGTTGCAAGCACTCGTCGATCATGCGTTTAGTGGTAAAGCGCTCGCGGGCGCGGGAGTAGGCCAACTCGGCGTAAGCGCGGCGCATCGCGCGATCTTCGCTGAGGAGGCGAATATTTTCGGCGAGGCTGGCGGAATCGTTGGTGCGGAAGTAAAGAGCAGCATCGCCCCAGATCTCGCGGAAGCTCGGAATATCATTGGCCACAATCGCGCATCGCGAAAATGCGGCCTCGAGTAAGGCCATGCCGAGCGGTTCATATCGCGCCGTTGCCGCATAAATGGACGCCCGACTGTAGAGTGCGCGAAGTTGTGCCTCGGTCTGTGGGCCGCGAATCGCAACCGAGGTTTGATCGGTGGCGACTTTGACGTCGGCGCGGATCGGAATGCGAGGCATGGGCACGGTATGCTCGGCACCCACAATGCACACCGGAACAGAATGAGGCTGTTGCGTCAGCAAGAAAACTTGCTTGCCGGCGTCCACCATGCGGCCTACGGCCAGCACGCAATCGTCTTTATTCACGTACGGATTGAAGAAAATGGGATTGCGCCCCGGGTAGATCACTTCTCCGCGCTGCGGGCGCCCGTAGGAGGCAGAGATGCGATCGAGCATCCACGAGGAAGGTGCTACCACGGCATCCGCGCCAGACAGGCCGTTCGCGACCGTGTTGTGGTACCACATCAGTGAGCGTTCCACGCGCGGAGCATGATTGTGGACGGCATGGGACCACGTAATCAGATCGCCGTGGGCCATCACAACCCGAGGTACATCGACCGGCAAGCTCCCGTAGCAGAACTGGTTGAGATGCAGGACATCAGGCCGCAGTTCATGGACCAGTGCGGTCAGATATGCAGATGACTCCGACAGGTCCTCTTCTGCATCCTGCATCCACTCAAGATGGAATGCCGTAGGACGATAGTCGAGGCCATGCAGGTGATCCATCCACGAGGTCTGTTCAGGAAGAGGAATCTCGCCGAAGCTGACCAGGGTGACCCGCACGCCGCGCGTGACCAGGCCCGTCACGAGTTCGCGAGTATACGTCCATGAACTGGAGAGCGAGTCGGCGGTAACTAGAACGTGCACAGAATCTCCGAAGAAAGTTTGCGGAATGCTACGTGGACCGGGCGATCCCGCGATCCAAGCGGGTCCATTCTAGTTCGAATCGGGCGTGGCGGGAAGAGGCATACGAGATCGACTGCGCAAGATCTTTCACAGAGCGATTGAACCGGGACGGCCGAGGGCGGCCGTCCCCACAGATTTGTTTTAGAACATGAACTTCAGAGCGAACTGAATCAGGCGCGGATCCTGGGCTGCGAGAATCTGGTTGAAAGTGGGGGAACTGATGTCACTGTCAGGCAATCGGAAATTCGGATGGTTCAGCAGGTTGAAGAACTCGGCGCGAAACTGGAGTTCCGTACCCTCCGTCACGCGAATATTCTTGAATGCCGAAAAATCCCAATTGGCATAGCCGGGCCCCTGCGCAATGTTGCGGCCTGCCGATCCAAACTGCTGCACTGGCGAGTTCGGGTCTTGAATGATTTGCTGGAACGCGCTGCGATTGAGCCACGCCGCCGGGGTATGCGGACCAGAGTTCGGATTTTGCCCGGCGACCACGTTCGGACGGTTCGAGAAGAATCCGGTGATTTCCGGCGCAGAGCCCTGCACAGAAAAATCAGTCGAATCGAAAACGGTGAACGGGGTGCCGCTCATCATGGTGACGATCCCGTTTACCTGCCAGTTGCCAAGAATCTGCTGATACCAGCCGTGAGGTTGTCTCCAGAAAGGCAGGCTCCACTGGTAGCTCAGTACAAAACGGTTGCGGGAGTCGAACAACGACCGGCCGCGTTCGGCTGCCAGATCGAATGGATCCTGTGCCAGATCATTCTCACCGGCTACTGGCTTGGATGCGGAGCCAGTCATGTTGAAGGAAGAAGCATCGTCAATGGTCTTTGAATAGGTGTACGACGCGAGAAATGAAATGCCATGACTGAAGCGCTTCGTCAGACTAGCCTCGAGCGCGTTGTAGGACGAATTGGCGATGCCTTCGATCAATCCGGTAGACGAGTAGGTGCACGGCGGCGATGCCGGATCGAGCGTGCAGCCGGAATACAGCCGGCGCTGGTCTGCGTTGCCCGAAGTTGAAATCGGATTACCGCTGGAATCGAATCCCGGAATGTAGCGCGCTGGATTGCCTTCGACAAAACGCGGCAGCTTCGTCCCTTTGGTTCCCACGTATCCAACCTCGAGCAAAAGATCAGAGCCCAGGGATCGCTGGATGGTCAGATCCCAATCCTGCGAATACGGCAGCGGCAGGTTCGGAGCCAGCGTCAGGTTGGTGAGGGGCGTTGCAAACGTGCCGTCCGGTGGCGGGTTCCCGAAGTAGGGATCGGGGAAATTCAGAAACGTTGTCTGCGTAAGGCTAATCTGCTGGGTCTGTAGATACGGGGGCGCGCTGATCGGCGACTGCAATGGCCCACCTTGGCCCGTATAGTACGGTTCATAAAAGATTCCGTAGGCTGACGTCACCAGCCACTTTGATTTCCCGGTGGGATCCCACGCGAGGCCGACACGCGGAGCAAATCCTTTCTTGAAGGTTGGAATGAGACCCGCCGGCACTCCCGCATCTCCCGGATAGAGTAGCCCCGGCGGAGCGTTAGGCATAACGGTAGACTGCCGGCCTGGAATCCAAAGCGTCTGCCGGTTGTGGATCTCTGTGTAGGGGAATGGGAGTTCGTAACGCAGTCCGACATTCAAGGTCAGACGCGACGTTGCTTTGTAAGTATCCTGGACGTAGCCGTTCAGAGAATTGCCGCGGATACCGCGGGAAAAATCGCCGCGGCCTTGGAGAAAGAAAACGGGCTGGCCGAAAAGAAAGCTCGCAAATGCGTCGGGAACAACCGGAAAAGGCGCAAAAACGAAGAAACCGTTGGTCGCAATACCCTGCAGCACATTTACCTGCAAATGCTGGTAGCCGCCGCCGAACTTGACATCATGCCGGCCATGCACCCAGCTGAGCGCGGCGGAATAATCGAACGCATTCTCATACGTGTCGCGCGGACCCGTAATCGGATCTCCGATGGTGGTATAGCCGTTCACCTGAATGAACGGCGGACCAATGGCAGCGTCCAGGCTCGGCTGATAGCCAAAACCAAGGCTTTCGGGGGTCGTGTGGTTTATTCGTTCGCCGTAGAGGAATTTATTCCGCAGGTATGAGAAGCGGAAGACGCCGATCATCGCCGGAGAGAACGTATGCGTTTCCTGGGCAACGAAATTCTGTGCCCGCTGGTCTTGCCCGACTGGAAAACCCGGCACGCTCGCGCCCGATGTGGCGATCGGGTGAAATTGAGTGCCATCACTGTAGGCGTAGCGGAAGTTCAATACATCGGCTGTTCCCAAGTACTGATCGAGACGCAGTCCAAACTGGTTCGTGTCCTCGTGAACAACCTGGGTCGCGGTGTAAACATTAGTTCCATTGTTGGGCGCAGGAAAATAGCCCAACAGATTCTGCGAAAGTGGGCTGAGGAACGACATGTCAAACTGGTTGTTGGGATAGGGCTGGTTAAGAAACACATTAAACAACTGGTGATTCGGGTTGTTGCAGAATCCGCCGGTAAAACCCTCAGGGCAAATCTCCTGAAAATTACCCAGCCGCTCGTTGGCCGATGGCACCGTTGACGAATCCGTTTCACCCTGGCGGTTGCGAAAGCCTTCGTAATATCCGAAGAAAAAGCTTCTGTCCTTGCGGATGGGGCCACCGAAGGTCGCACCAAATTGGTTTTGTTTTAGTGGCTCTGTGGTCGTGCCAAAGTAGTTCGTCGCGTCAAAGACATCGTTCCGCAAGAATTCCCAAAGCGTTCCGTGGTATCGGTTCGTGCCCGAACGGGTGATGATGTTCGTGGTTGAGCCTAGACTGTCGCCGAATTCGGCAGTAGCGTTATGGGTCAGAATCTTGAATTCGGTAATGGCGTCCACCGGCGGTTTAAGAACGAAGCCTCCGTCCACCCCGTTGAAATTGTTGGCGCCATCGATCAGGAAATTGTTGGACTCTGGGCGCTGGCCGTTTACCGCATAGGCTTGACCGTCACGCAACGATCCTCCGGCTTCCGCCAGGCCCGGCGTAATCGGCACGACCCCCGGCTGAAGCAGACCGAGTTGCGCGAAGTTGCGGCCGTTCAAAGGAAGATCCAGCACTTCACGCTCTGAGACCGTCTTACCCAAACTGGTCACTGTGTTCTGAATCAGCAGAGCATCGGCCTGCACGTCGACATGCTGGGTGTCAGTACCGACCGCCAGATGAACGGGAACAGTCGCCGTCTCGTTCACGTCGAGAATGATGCCCTGCTGGGTGTATTTCTGAAACCCTTTGCCCTCGACCTGTAACCGGTAGTGACCGACCGGCAGTTCCAGGATTACAAATTCGCCAGAACGACCTGTTGTTGAAGTGCGCGTCAAGCCTGTTTCTGTTTGCGATGCGGTCACGGATGCACCCGCCACCGCCGCACCAGTCGGATCAACAACCGTTCCGCGAATGCTTCCGGAGATTTGTTGGGCGGCGACACTCATTCCAAAACATAAGGCCAGCAAGGCGTACATCAGGTTTCTGATAATCGTCATATTGAAGTCAGTGTTTCTTTCTGAGGATCACTCACTCTGCTGGGCGAGAGGACCTAAGCGCGCTTCGCACACACGGATGCGAGCACGAGCAAAGTTGCGCTTAGATTTTCCGGGACCCCAGTCCACAGAATGAATGAGCAGCGAAACGTTAGCGGACAGCAACGTGCGGGGCACAATAGCGCAAAAATACTACGAAGTCCGGATCTAACGAATCGTAATCGAGAAACTTCGAGGACGAACGGCTGCCTGGGTACGAAGGCACCGAACGCGCGCGACTGCTTCTTCGAGCGTAACGGGGCCTGATAAACCGACACACTCGCGGAGGCCGAAGACCACCTGTCCTCCGCACCGGCACTTGAGGAAACCGAACCCTCAGTTCACTTCCAGGCGAAGCCGCAGCTTTCGCGCGAGGAGATCGACAGCGCGAATCTTCTCCACCGCGGGATTAGGAATATCCGGCACAGACATCGCGAGTTCACAAGAAAGGAGCATAGCCGTAAGCGTCTCACTCATCTCGCTATGCATTTGTTCGGCAACGGCCCGGCGGGCGGAGAGTTCCTCGCGCCTCCGGCGATGAAGAGCCGAGCGTACCTCGCGCACCAGTCGTTCCATTCCCGTGAGCGCAAAATTCACGTACACGGGGAAAGCGGCGCCCAGATGTTCAATCATCTGATCGCTTTCCTCGGGCTCGGTCTCGAGCAGAAACTGGTCGATGACTGCGGCACTGTAAGTTTGTTCGCGCAGGCGAGTGGCGGCCTCCTGCAAGGTACTGGCCCATTGCGTTTCCTGACCGGTGGCGGCGTACAACGAATCGGCGCATTGCGGACCGCTGGCTGAAGTGGTGATAAGTAGAATCATGCCCTTCCAATAGCACGTCTGCCGCCAACTGCTGCACGCTGTAAATTCAGCACTTTAGCCAAATTGGCGGCAGGGTGCTTCCCGTTGTTGAACTCCCGTAAAAGAGCCAGTCCAGAATCGGTCCTCAAGACTGAAATTCTTGAGCAGCGTAATCCTTAAGCTTCCGATACAGCGTGGTCTTGCCGATCCCTAGCAGCCGGGCGGCTTGCAGTTTGTCGCCGTTGAGCTCGCTGATGGCGCTCAGAATCGTGTTCTTCTCCAGTTCTGCCATGGGAATGATCTTCCCGTGGCCGTTCCCATTGCCATTCCCATTCCCATTCGAAGGCTCGGGTATCGGCAGGTTTGCGACTTCCCGCGGCAGGTCTGTGGTGTGGATTAAGGGTCCGCTGGTGAAGGCGTACGTTCGTTCCAGACAATTCTCCAGTTCGCGGACGTTTCCCGGCCAGTCGTAAGCCAGCATGGCCTTCAGGGCGTCGTCGCTGAGGATTTTCTCCTGGCCGGAAGATCGGGTCATTCGGTCGAGGAAGTGGCCGATCAACAATGGAATATCCTGCCTCCGCTCCCGCAGTGCCGGGATCCGCAGGCTAAGGACGTTCAGCCGGAAGTAAAGATCGCGACGAAACTCGCCCTGCACTACGGCATGTTCTAAATCGCGATTCGTAGCAGCCAGAATGCGTACATTGATCGGAACTCGCCGGGTGCTGCCCACCGGACGAATTTCTTTCTCCTGGATGGCTCGCAGCATTTTGGCCTGTAGATCCACCGGAAGTTCTCCGACTTCGTCGAGAAATACGGTGCCACCTTCGGCTATGGCTAAAAGTCGTCTTTCGACTGATTGGCGCCGGTGAATGCGCC
This sequence comes from uncultured Acidobacteriaceae bacterium, assembly GCA_963722365.1. Classification (GTDB taxonomy): domain Bacteria; phylum Acidobacteriota; class Terriglobia; order Terriglobales; family Acidobacteriaceae; genus Sulfotelmatobacter. The sequence goes on along the minus strand of CAVRLM010000004.1, from coordinate 226,385 downwards.
TTTCACGTAGCCAAACAGTTCACTTTCGATCAGGGTTGGCACCAGCGACCCGCAGTCCACGGGAAGAAAGGGCTTGTCGCGGAACGGGCCAGAGTAGTGAATTGAGCGAGCTACCATCTCCTTGCCCGTGCCGCTCTCGCCCAGAATCAGTACGGGATGGACACTGTTGGCTGCCTTGGCAATGATGCGATACAGCTTCTCCATCTCAGGAGCGCGGCCGACAATGCCCCCGAAGCCCTGCTTCGATTTCACTTTCTCGCGCAGCAACCGGTTTTCCGACTTCAATTTCAGATGGCTCGCCACCCTCTCCAGCAGCAGTTTTAACTCGTCTACGCTGAAGGGCTTGGTTACGTAGTCGTAGGCGCCATTCTTCATCGCCTGTACGGCAGACTGCACCGTGCCGTATCCAGTCACCACAATCACGACAGCTTCTGGGCGACGTTCCTTGATGCGACGCAGGGCGTCCAACCCCCCGGCACCGGGTAGACGCAGATCCAGTAAGACTGCGTCGAAGGCCTGAGCCTCCAGACAGCGGTAAGCATGCTCTGCGGAATCGGCTACATGCGCCGTGTAGCCCAATGACTGCGCGACTGCGCGGCAGGCCTCACGAATCGACCGTTCGTCGTCCACGATCAGGAGGTTAAGAAAATTAGCGGCTTCGATTTGCGGTGTGGCAGGAATCATACTGAGTGCTGCTGACGTCATGGCGGTCATTCCTCTTTTTTTTATCCTTTAGGTATAAGTACGCCCGCACTTTCCGCGGGTTGGAAATTGTGAAGGTCCTTGGTAGCGAGAATCGATGGTGGAACCAGCGGTAGGATTACACTCACGCGTGTACCACACCCCAAAGCGCTCTCCACGTGAATCAGTCCGCCACTACCGGACACAATGTCGTAAACCGTAGCCAGCCCGAGTCCGGTTCCCTTTCCAGCTTTAGTCGTGAAGAAAGCTTCAAACCGGTGAGCTTGTGTCTTCGAGTCCATGCCGAGCCCGGTATCGGACACAACGAAGAGCGCACAGGGGAGCGAGGTCCCGTTGCCATTTCCGGGCCGGGCCTCCGCAAGAGCCTGCACTCTGCAATTGCTGGTCTCCACGGTGATTGTGCCGCCCCCGGGCATTGCATCACGCGCGTTCAGCACCAGGTTCAGCAAAATCTGCTGACTCTGCGTGGGATCCATCTTGACCAGTCCTAGATTGGGATCCAGGTTGAACTTCAGTTCAATGTTCTCTCCGATCAGGCGAACCAGCAGATTCCGCATGCCGTCGGCAATCTCATTCAGGGAAAAGAGCCTCGGTTCGCTGGTCTTGGGGCGCGCGACGGCGAGCAATTGCCGCACCAGTCCCGTGGCCTGCATGCCCGCCTTCCGGATTTCTTCGGCATATTTCCGCACCCGGTGGCAGGGCTCCAGATTGGCCAACAGTAAGTCGCAGTACAACAACACGCCGGTCAGAAGGTTGTTGAAGTCGTGAGCCACACCTCCGGCTAAACGGCCTACCGCTTCCAACCTCTCCGCCTGTCGCAGCCGTTGTGCTGCTTCAACGTCTTTCGGAACGTCATCTGCCAGAACGAGAGCATAGTCGGGGTTGCCGTTCAGGTCCGACACCCTCCACACCGTCCAGCGCACCGGTCGAACTTCCTCGCCTAAGGTCAGGGATTCGATCTGGAAGCTCTGGCGTTGACGCTCAAACAATTCGGAAAGGAGGCGTTCGCCTTGGGATCGATCACGAGGATGAATGAAATCCCCAAAGCGAAAGGATTGCGACATCTCCAGCGTATCGCCCAGTCTCTTGCGCAACGCTGGATTCAACTCGGTCACGCTGCCGTCACATTGACACTGAGCCCATGCGAACGGAGCGTTCTCAAAAAAGGGCTGCAGTTCCGTTTTCGAATCCTGATCTGTCCATCGAGTTCCCGCGGCAATGCTCATATTCCTACTCTGCGCGGGAGAGATTCCAAAAGGAACCTGTTATCCCGCAGCTTAGGACCTTGGTTTTCCTAAAATGGGAATTTGGAGAGCGATTACTTCCATCTCAAATCCCGTTTCGAACCCCACTATAGAGAAATGAGCCTGTGGGTTCGAAGGGCAGATGTCACTAAAACGGGAAATCTTTCTGTGGAAAACTCGGATAAACAGACTCAGCGATCGACTCGCGTCCGTTGGCTGGCTGCCACATAGGCGGGTTCGCTCAGACGAAAGGTCAAACGGCGGCCCTTTTCCAGGTGAATCACAATAGGAGACGAGCGTTGAGGGGCGTCCCCCTGGGAGGTCGAGTTACCGGAAAAATTGCCTCGCACGAACAGGCTCGACGTCAAAACTGGCAGATCAACGTCTCCAAGTCGAATGGAGTCTAGTGCTAACCGAACGTATCCGCGATTAGTCCCGACGCTCGAAGAGCGGGCAGACTCCACCCGGCCGACAACAGTAGTGCCACGCGGAACTAGCTTATTGCCCTCGACGACCACCGCCTCATCAACCAAAGCCTCAAATGTCCCTTTCTCGCCAGGATTCTGGGCAAAAATCGGGTTCTTCAGCCGAACGGTGAGCAGGGTACCTGCCGGAAGATTCTTCGGATCATGGAATGGAAGCGCGGTATCCGGAGTCGGATGGTCGGGGGCTGACGCCGGGTCATTCGGACGGGAGTCCTGGCTGCCAGTTACGTCGTGAAAGGGCACGGAATGTTGATCGGTCGGGGGAGCGCCGTCATCGCTCTGCAGCCCGCCTGGACGCGCGCAGCCTGTAGTCCCTAGTAAGACCAATACCATCGCCCACATCGCCAGACCTCGTGGTCTGCGAAACCGGTTCATCAGAATGATCCTCGCCTGTGTTTCCTGGATCGTGAAGTGGCAACCCGAATACCAGACACGGTCTCATCAAATCAATCACTTGGCGATGGCACCTTCGGGTAGGCTATGTAGATTCTTCCGTCCGGGTATTTTGTTCCGGGCATTGCCGCTGAAAACCAATGGTCCGCATGTGGCCGTTCTGAATAAAAAATAAAAAAGGAGGGCGGGAATCCGCCCTCCGAGTTCTACAGCCGTGATTTCTTAATGCTTACGGTTTCTTCACGGGTTTCTTCTTCGTTGTCGGCTTCGCGGTAGTTTTCCTCTCACTCTCCCGGCCACCAATCAAGCTCAACGCATCGGCTGCGTTGAACGGGAACTTCCAGCCCGCCGAGGTTTCACTTTGGCCGAGCGACGTCAATGTGACGTCCACACGGCGATTGCTGGCCAGCCGGATGACCGTAATTCTGGCCAGAGCCCGCTTCCGCTCTTCCGTCGTGATGTCAGGATTTTTCTCGACCGAGTCCTTCACTTCCTGGGTCGTCAGGTTTCTCTGCTCTCCGTAAGCCTTGGTATCAATAGCGGAAGCAGGAACACCTTGTTCGACCAGGAAGCCCTTGACCCGAGCCACACGACGTTCGGAGAGCGCCTGGTTGAAGGCTGGAGTTCCGCGCTTATCCGCGTGACCTTCCAGCGTGAGGTGAGCGTCCGGCTTGGTTTCAAGATATTTCTTGAAATCAGTCGCCATCGCCACCAGGATCTTCTGTTGAGAGGGCAACAAGCCCGCGTTCGGATCCTTGGGCGAGGGTTGCGCCGTCTGGAAATACACACTGTGCAGAGCAAGCCGCCCTTCGAGATGCCGTGTCAACTGGCGGAGGTGGCGGGTTTTCAACCGTGACTTGAGTTGAGGCCTGAGCGGTCAAACCACGCGAGTCGGTGCAAGTCGCACCCACCGTGATCGATCCCGGGGAGGCACCGGAGGTATTGAGAGTGCCCGTATTGCCGCTTCCCAATACAGAGCCACCGGTGGAAGTCCAGTTGGCTACTGAAACTGGAACGCCATCCGGGCTGGTGCAAGTGCAGGTAATGCTACCGGAGCCGCCAACCTGAACAGACGACGAACTCGCCGAGCAGCTCATGGTAGGTGGATTCTTCGGCGGCAACGGCTTAATGGTGTAATTCGCCGTGCAGCTGGCTTCGTTGTTCTTCTTTTCTTTTGGATCGGTCACGTGCGCCGTGACTGCGTAGCTGCCCGGAGCAGCATTTGCGGTGTCGATGGAGGCGGTGGTGTCTTTTCCAGTGACCTGGCCACCATTGCCGGCCCAACTATAAGTCACTGTATGCTTTGGATTGAAGTTGCTGGCCGCTACGGTCGCGGTGATCGGCTCGCCAACCATCACTTCGGTCGGCTGCACCGAACAAGCGGCTGCTGGAACGAGCGGGGGAGCTCCGCCCCAGTTCAGAACGATACCGGTGCGCAGTCTCGCACCCTCGAAATTCGGATGGCGCAGAGAGGGGAAAGCCGGGGATGCATAACCGGCATAATTGTGCGAAGCCCAGACATAATCTGCTTGGAATAACCGCCACGAAAACGTCTTGGTGAAGGGAATATCCAACCCACCGCCAAGGATCACTCCGATGCCGTTATTGTCGACGGAACCGTTGGAATAGCTCACTCGGTTGAGAGTGCCCAGAGCGTGAGCGAAAATTGCGAATCCCTCGCCGCGCGCAATAAACCGTGGTCCCGCACCCACGGTCCATTCCGATGAACCCGAGTTCGAATCGCGGTTATAGCCGAAATCTGTTTCCAGACCGACGTGCGGAGAAAAGTTATACGTAAAGGCGCCACCGGCGCCCTCCGCCATACCTGGAAGCTTGAACGCCACGGGATTGTTCGGGTCGCCGATCAAAGGCACGGTACCGCCGGGATTCAGATACTGATACCCGGCAAAAACGTCCCATTTAGGGGTGGAATCACTCTGAGCTAATGCGGATGTGGAAAACATTACGACTGCGGTCACGGCCAATAGGACGACCACAACTGGTCGACCGGCTCGTGTGGCTTTGTCAAGTATCATGGATCCTCCGAAATGGTTGGGTCCCGGATAGCGTGTAGAACCGGGCTCCTAGGGGAAAAAGGTGTAGCGATACTGGTATACGACGGGGCCTTTGTCTTGGAAACTGTAAATTCTACCGTACTGCTATTGAAAGCGAAAGCGTAGACTCCAAGTGTTGCTCCCAAAGGCTTCCGCGCGCCCTGAATCGTTCGGCCCGTCAGGCCAGTGAACATTGAGGAGAACAGGCCTTGCCGGACGAGAAGAATGCCGCGTATCGTGGGTCAATTGGATTGCTGTTCGAAGATGAGTAGATTCCTTGCTGTGACGGACCGAAGAGATAAACAGCTAAGAAGCCGATGAGCCACGAAAAAATATTGATCGTCGAGGATGAGGAGAACGAGCGTTCCGGACTGGCGGAGCTGGTATCTTCCTGGGGCTACCGTGTGGAAACCGCTCGTGACGGCGCAGAGGGCCTTGAGAAAGCCACTCAGTGGTCGCCGTCGATCGTTGTTACTGACCTGAAAATGCCACGCATGGGCGGGATCGAACTGCTGGGCAACCTGGCCGAGCACGCCACAACCATCGCGGTGATTCTAGTGACAGCCCAGGGAACGATCGACAGCGCCGTACAAGCCATGCGTATGGGGGCCTACGACTACCTTACTAAGCCTATCGATACCAATCGCTTGCGGACCATGCTGGGCAACGCCGCAGCTCTGCTGGGCACCCGGGCCGAACTCGAAGTCACCCGGCGCCGGCTGCGCGACGCGGGATCGTTAGGACGCCTGAATGGTGCCTCCCGCAAAATGCAGGAGATCTTCCGGTTGATCGAGATGGTCGCCCCCAGCACGGCGTCGGTTCTGATCACGGGAGCCAGCGGAACCGGCAAAGAACTGGTCGCGCGCACCATCCACGACCTGAGTCCGCGCAAGGACCGGCCATTCGTTGCCATCAACTGTGCGGCGATTCCAGAAACCCTGATGGAAAGTGAGATCTTCGGCCACGAAAAAGGAGCGTTCACGGGCGCATTGGAACGTCGTACCGGCTGCTTCGAACTCGCGGAAGGCGGAACGCTTCTGCTGGACGAAATCGGCGAGATGCCCGTTGGAACCCAGGCTAAGTTGCTGCGCGTTCTCGAAGACCGCAAACTCCGCCGGCTTGGCAGCAAGGTGGAAACGTCAGTGGATGTTCGGGTGCTTGCTGCAACCAACAAGATTCCGGACGAAGCGGTAGCGCGCGGAGAGTTGCGCAGCGATCTCTATTACCGTCTCAACGTATTCAATATCCACATGCCGCCCCTGCGGGAGCACAAAGAAGACATTGCCAGCCTCGTCCAACTATTATTGGCGGAAATGAGCAGCAAGCACGCCCGCAAGGTGGCCGCCGTAAGTGAAGCTGTCCTCAACCAGTTCAACAATTACTCCTGGCCAGGAAATGTACGCGAGCTGCGAAACACGATCGAGCGGGCGGTGATTGTCTGCGATGCCGGCGTAGTTGAGACCAAACACTTGCCGCCCGGATTCGGACAGGCTCCATTGCGTACGGCAGCCAATGACCCTGATGCAGTTCGCCTGGGCGTGGGCACCACCGTCGAAGAAGCAGAAAAAATGTTAATTCTGAAAACCCTCGAGGCGACCAGCAATAACAAAACCCGCGCCGCAGAGATCCTCGGCATTAGTTTGAAGACCCTGCATAACAAACTAAAAGAATACGGCAGTGCAGGCGCAGAGCCCGTTCCGGGCAAGGAGGAAGTTCCGAGCAACTAAGACGTCTTCGCACGGTCGTTGAGCCAACCAGTTTCCCTTCTCTCCATGCTGCGACGAAAGACCATCATCGTGCTGGTCATCACCCTCATGGTGACGGCGATGGTATCCGCATTTTCATACCTGTATGTGTCTCAGATCCTTCGTCTCCGCATCACCAATGCGAACGAGACTGCGACGAGCCTGACGCACCAGTTAGCGTATGCCGTATCGAGCGCTGTGCCCGACTTCAGCAGTACCTCCGTCGACACCAGCAACCCGGCGTCCGTACGTCGCGCGCTGGCCGAATACGTGCAGACCGACGTCGCCCTCAACAACCTCCTTCAGTCCGATCCGGGAGACTGGCGATTCATCTACGACGTCACCATCCTCGATGTAAATGGAAGGGCCTTGTTACATACCAATGCCAGCATGGTGGGAAAAGCGATCCCCGCGCGCCCCGATTTTCAAAAAGTTGTGACGGCCCGCTTTCCCGATCAGATGCGTTTGGTCTTCAGCCCCGCCAGCGTCTACGACGTGACCTATCCAATCGAAATGAATGGCGAGCCCTTCGGCACGATTCGCATCGGCGTGCAAACTGTTTTCTTGAAGAGCGAGGTGGAGTCCCGGCTGATGAAAGCCGCCTATATTTCGATCACGCTGATCTTCGTTTCGTTATTCCTGGCCGCGGGAATCTCAAACCTCGCGTTAGGCCCGCTGAAGGAGATCAACCGCAATCTGGACAGCGTAAGCGCCGGCCACGCTGAGGAATTGTCCGCGGACGAATCTGAGCACGACGAATACGGACTGGTATCGCTCAAGATTGCCAACCTGGGCCGGCAGATTCGCGATAGCCGCGAGATCTTTTCAGCGCTAAAAGACAACGTGGACCAACTCATGTCCAAATTGCAGGATGGCCTTATGTTGTTTGCGCGCGACTCCCGCGTTGTGTTGGTCAGCGCACCGGTTGAAGGATTCCTCGGTCGTCCTCGCGCAGAACTCCTGGGACGCACGATTCACGAGGTATTTGACCGTCACTCCCTGCTAGGCGCAACTCTTCTGGAGGCCTTTGACCGGCGTCGCCCCTTGTCTCAACGGGAGTTTGATGCTGCCGGAGGAAAGCGCGTCCAGGTTTCCCTGGATTTCGTACAGGAAAAGAACTCGCAGATTGGAGCTTTGCTGATCATGCGCGATCCCGAATCCGTACGCCGCATTGGCGATGAGATCGAAATGTCTCGCCGTCTTTCCGCGAGCGGACGCCTTACCCGGGGAGTGGCCCATGAGGTGAAGAACCCCATCAACGCTATCGTCCTTCATCTGCAACTCTTGCGGAACAAGTTGGCGGAACAGGAACCTGATACCCGGCGTCACATGGACATCATTGACAGCGAAATCCGCCGCCTCGATCGTGTCGTGCAGACACTGGTGGATTTCACCCGTCCGCGAGATCTTCATCTGGAGGAACTCGACTTGCGCCGCCTCATGGAAGATGTGGCCCAACTCGCGGCTCCCGATGCCGAGCAACACGGCGTTACCATCGAACGCCACATGCCCGAAGAGCGGCTGGCGATCAAGGTCGACGTGGACTTAATGAAACAAGCCTTTCTGAACGTGGTCATCAACGGAGTTCAGGCCATGCCTCAGGGCGGATTGCTTACGATTTCGGCGCGACGGGAGAACAATGCAGTGGTCGCCGAAATTCGTGATCAGGGTGGCGGAATCCCGCAGGATTTGCACGATAAGATTTTCGAGCTCTACTTTACGACCAAGAAAGACGGAAGTGGCATCGGACTGGCTCAAACCTATCAAGTTCTGCAATGGCACTATGGTTCGGTAGATTTTGAGTCTAGTGAGGGAACGGGCACGATTTTTCGATTTCACATTCCACTCGCGGGAACCGCGGTGGATGGACATCCGGAATACGCCGAAGACGCAACCGCCTCGCATCGTGGAGACTGACCTGAAGGCCATCATCGCACCCCGAAAATTCATGGCGACTCTCGCAGCACTTCACATCTGAAGGCGTAAAATCGTTTAGGGCATTGGGAATGACTCTGGCCGTTATCCTTCTCGCTGGTATTTTCTGCGGATCTATGCCGGCGCCGGCGTGTCCAGCCGGCCCGCAGGCGGCACAGCCGACTCAGCCAGCCGACGCTCCGCCAACGCAAGATAAGGGAACCACACCTCCATCGCAAAAGCCGCCCGAACAATCTCCGCCCCCATCGACAGCCCCTCCGGCAAAGGCAGCTTCAGGTCAAACACCGCATACCAGCACAAAGAAGACGCATCACAAAAAGAAAGCAGCTCCTGCCGACTGCGACACCACCTCGGCTGCCACTCCGGCGTCGTCAGCATCTACGCCGAATTCGACGAATCCTGCCACCGGCTCTGCCCCGAATACCGGAGGCTCGGTTCCTTGTACACCTCCCAAGGTGATCGTGCAGCATGGAGGAACCTCGGAGCCCAGCATTCAAGTTGCAGGCGGGACTGGCGGTGACCAGGCATCGCACCAGAAAGACAGTGCCAATCAGATGTTGGACACGACGGAAGCGAACCTCAAGAAGATTGGGGACCGCCAACTCAATACCGAACAGCAGGACATGGTCACTCAGATCCACCAGTTCATGACCCAGTCGAAAGCCGCGGTCGGAGACGGCGACCTCGAACGCGCGCGCACCCTCGCATGGAAAGCTCAGCTTTTGTCGGAAGAGCTGGTGAAGCCAGAAAAATAGATGTGTCCACGGAGGGCACGGGAAAACGCCGTAGTCCTCTGTGTCCCCCCGTGCCCTCTGTGGTGAAGGATTTTCGAGTGTCTGAAACCGGAAGCAATGCCCGCTTACTTCCCTTTAGCGCGTGCGCTGTTCACTTTCGTGAGCAAGTCCTGTGACATCGCCTGCAGCGGCCCCGGAATCTTCGCAGCCTCGGTCAGCACCTCGCGCGCCTCGGTCAGCTTATTCAGCTTGCCGTAGGCAAAGCCCAGACCGTAGAGTGCCCGCGCATACTGTTGCTCATCCTGCCCCTTCAGCAGGCCGGCTGCGGCCTTCAATTCGGGAATGGCGCTGGTAGTTTTCTCCTGCTTAAGATAGGCCCACCCGATCGTATTGTGCGCAGCTCCCGCCGAAAGCTTTCGCGACTTATCCGCATCTGGAGCATCCGGCTTGGCGACTTCAATCGCTTTTTGCGCATACTGGATCGCCTTCGCGGCACTCCCCGGCTTCGTGTCATCGCCATAGTAACTAGCCAGTAGCAGCAGCGCCGCCAGCGAGTTCGGGTTGGCCGCCAGAATCTTTTCGCCAAACGAAACCAGGCGCGCTTGATCGTTCAATTGTCCGGGACCCAGCGTGTACATGGCATAGTTCGACACCTGTTCTCCGAACTTTGATTCCGGAAAGGCAGCCGTGAATTTCTCGATCTCGGCCATGCGGTTCTTCGGATCGGTCTCGCTGGTGATCGCATTAAAACCGGAGCTCTCGAGAAAATCGCAGCTGTTCTGCTCAGCAGACTTCTCCTCGCTCACCTTGCGGGCAAAATCGTCGTCGCTCATTCCCTCCGGCTTGGATTGCTTGGCAATCGAAGCGCAGATCTCTCCGCCCTTCGCTGCATAGTCCATCAACTTGACGTTGTTCTTCGCCTGTTGCGCCACTCCTGCCTGCGACACCAAAATATCCAGATTGCGTGGTGACGCAGCTAGAGCTTTGTCGCCATACTCTAGTGACTTTTGCAGGTCGCCCGCAGTCTGGTATGCCTGCGCGAGCTGCCAGTCGCCATAGGCCGCGGCCGCGGGATTCGACGAGAACTTCTGCACGAACTCTTCATACATCGCGATTTTCTTCTGCGAATCAGCTTCGGCCGAGATGGCTTGCAGGGCGTGATCTTCGTCACTGCCAGCCGCGATCGTGATGCGATCGACCTGGGCACCCAAGTTAGGCACAAGAACCGCGAGGGAAAGGAAAAGGACAACCAGCAGGGTCGAACCGCTGCAGCGTCTCATAGACCGCCTCCGGTGTGAGCGTGAATTAAACCTCAGACTTCCAGCAGCAGGCGAATCCTAGCGCCGAATGGGCCCCCACGCAAGGGCCGAGATCACTTTCGGCACGCAGGATGCAAGCATCGACCATATGGGATCACGAAGGCCCCTATGTCTTGAGTTCATCTCCCTTGTGCGACTTCGTGCTCTTCGTGGTTCATGGTTTTTGCTAATTTCCACTACACCTCAGCTAAAGTAGAACGATGCGTGCCATCCTCAGCCAGCGCCCGTTGCGTTTCGTCTTCGCGGCCAACATGGTTTCCATGTTGGGCAGTGGGATGAACGCAGCCGCGGTCGCCTGGTACATCTTGCAGGCCACGCACTCCGAAGTATCTCTTGGTACCCTCACCGTCTTGCAGACCATCCCGGCGATGCTCATGCTTCCCTTCACCGGCGTCATTATCGATCGCGAAGACCGTCGGCGCCTCGTAATGTGGCTCGATGCACTGCGCGGCCTGATTATCCTCACGGTGGCGATCCTTGCTTTTCAGCATCGCGTCCAAATCTGGCAACTCTATCTGATGAATATGCTCGTCTCCGCCGGTTTCTGGATGTTCTGGCCCACGATCACTGCGCTGATTCAGGAACTCACCCCCCAGGACCGCTTCGTACACTCCAACACGTTCTTGTTGGCCGGGGTACAGGGCGGATGGCTCATCGCCGGATCGATCGTCGGTTTCATGTACAACCACATCGGTCTGGGAGGCGTGCTACTCATCGACGTATCGACCTATGTGGTCTCATTCCTCTGCTACTTCTTTGTGCGTAAGGGACGCCACGTGGTTTTGCATCCCGATGAGTTGCGGGCGGATATCATTGCCGCCGAGAACCAACTGCATCGCTTTTGGCTCGACCTGCGCGAAGGTCTCCATTTTCTGCGCGATCATCCCGCCGCCATTATGCTGGGCGTCAGCTGGGCGCTATTCCTTGGAGCCATGATGACCGGCGGCATCGTCACTCCTTCGCTGAGTGAGCGCGTCTTCCACGCCGGACCTGTGGGCTATGGCTGGCTCAGCGCGGGATGGGGAACTGGAGCATTCCTCAGCACCTTGTACACGCCGCAACTGATCGCGCGTCTTGGGGGTCAACGCACTGTTGCTTTCTCCATGGCGTTGCTCTCCGTGATGATGGCCTGCGCGCCCGTTTCCCGGTTCCTATTCTTAGCCATCGCGGCCTACTTCGTCATGGGTACGGGCCGCGGCGTTGGCGGCGTCGCCATGAACACCAGCCTGATGGAAATGGTGCCGAAACACCTGATGGGCCGCGTCCAGAACACATATTATTTCGTCGGTACGTTCCTGCAGATTGCGCTTGCCGTCGCCGTCGGCGCAGTAGCTCACCGCGTCAGCTTGGTTGCCGCCTTCGCTATCCTGGCCAGCGTTTACGGCCTGTCATTCGTAGCGGCAAGCTGGCCGGTCGCCACAACTGTGGCGGAAACAAGCGCCGTGAATTGAACACGATAGTGGCAACCGCTCTCGCCGCCATTTATCGGGGTTGCGACCGTTGTTTTCTCTGTGTCTCCGTGCCTCCGTGGTAAATCGCACTTCCCTCCTGTTATTCTTTCCCATTCGTAAGGAGCACTCATGTCCGCTGATTTGCAGGGCCGTACTGGAGTTGTTTTCGGAGTCGCCAACAAGCGCTCGATCGCCTGGTCCATCGCCCAGGGACTGCACTCCGCTGGTATGAAGCTGGCGATCACCTACCAGAACGAACGTCTGGAGCGGGAGGCGAAGGACCTTATCCTCTCCCTGCCCGGCGCCGAAGCCTACATGTGCGATGTCTCCAAAGACGAGGAGATCGCCCGCCTCTTCGCCACGCTCAAAGAGCGACACGGCAAGCTGCACACAGTGGTGCACTCTGTCGCCTACGCACCCGCCGACGAACTCAAGGGAGATTTCGTCAACACCACGCGCGAAGGATTCCGCATTGCCCTGGACGTAAGTGTTTATTCCCTGATTGCGGTCGCGCGCGCCGCGGTCCCTCTCATGACGGACGGGGGTTCGATTCTTACCATGACCTACTACGCGTCGGAGAAAGTCGTCCCCCGCTACAACGTTATGGCTGTAGCCAAAGCAGGACTGGAATGTTCGGTACGCTATCTGGCCTATGAACTGGGGAAAGAAAGGATTCGAGTGAATGCAATCTCTGCCGGGCCAATCAAGACTCTTGCAGCTCGCGGCATCGCTGGCTTCGGCGACATGCTGAAGGGCCACGAAGAACGCGCTCCGCTCGGCCGCCGGGTGGAGGTCGAAGAGGTAGGAAGTACCGGAGTCTTCCTCGCCTCCGACGCCAGTTCCGGGATCACCGGGGAAGTGATCTATGTCGATTGCGGATTCAACATTATGGGGTTCTAGTCACCGGTGCGCTCTCTCTATGAAACAACAAAATAGACTTTGCTTCGCGCTATCCGCGATTGCGGTTACATTGTGCGCCGCCGTCTCGCTGTCGGGTCAATCAACTTCCCGCGCGGGCTCCATCATCGATTCGATGCCGAAGGTGAAAGAGATCGACCAGGCTACGATTTCTCCTGACGGAGCTCAAGTCGCATACATCATCGGTGGCGAACTTTCGGTGATGCCGTCTACCGGAGGAACAGTGCGCTCTATCGCCGTCGATGGCAAGCTCGCCCTTCGCGACGTTTCCTGGTCCCGAGATTCCCGGCAAATCGCTTTCATCGCCGACTTGGAAGGTGATACTCCGGCGGCTCAACTTTTCACCGCCACACTCGACGGCAGCTCGCCCGTGAAACATGCCGATGTAAAAGGTTATGCGGCAGCCCCCACATTTTCTCCTGATGGTTCCAAACTCGCGCTGCTTTTCATTGAAGGCATGCCGCGAATCGCCGGACCGCTCCAGCCCATGACCCCGCTCGCGGGCGTGATCGATGACAAAGTGTACGAGCAGCGCCTGACCACCATCGACCTGTCAACGAACACGCTGACGCAGGTCACACCCGCAGACGTCTACATCTACGAATACGACTGGACTCCCGACAGCCAAGGCTGGGTCGCAACCGCTGCCCATGGCTCCGGCGATGCAAATTGGTATGTCGCAAAACTCTATCGCATCAATGCGCAGTCTGGTGAGATGCGTGAGGTCTACACTCCCAAGTGGCAGATTGCCGAGCCCCATATTTCGCCCGACGGCAAGAACGTGGCCTTCATCGAAGGCCTGATGAGCGACGAGGGATCGACGGGCGGCGACATCTACATTGTTCCTTCGGCCGGCGGAGCGCCGCGAAATCTCACTCCCAACATTCACAGCTCCCCGTCGTCGCTGGTCTGGACCGGCCCCGACCAAATCACGTTCACGCAAAACGTCGATGGCGAATCTGGACTGGCAACGCTTCGGCTTACTCCCGGCACGATCCGGCCCTTATGGTCCGGCGCGGAACACATGGCCGCGTCCTTCTCACACGATGGATCGGTAGCCGCGGTTGTTCGCCAGTCGGCGAGCGCTCCACCGGAGGTCTGGGTGGGCCCGGCCGGCAAGTGGAAACAACTCACGACGATCAATGCAGACGCCAAGCCCGCATGGGGCGAAATGCACAATTTTCACTGGACCAACGGCGACCTGAAGCTCGAAGGCTGGCTGATGCTGCCCAAGGATTTTGCACCCGGCAAGACTTATCCGCTCGTGGTGAACGTCCACGGTGGGCCGTCGGCAGCCTGCTCCTCGCACTGGGACTCCAAAATGATGGGCGCGGAGTCAGCCATGGGATATTTCGCGTTTTGCCCCAACCTACGCGGCAGCTACGGCCAAGGCGAGGATTTCACCCGCGCCAACATCAAAGATTTCGGCGGTGGCGATTTCCACGACATCATGACCGGAGTCGACGCAATCTCAAAGGAGTACCCGATCGATCCTCGTCGCATCGGCATCCGCGGCCACAGCTATGGCGGTTACATGACGATGTGGGCCGAGACCCAGACTCAGCGTTTCGCCGCCGCGGTCGCCGGCGCCGGACTCTCCGATTGGCTCAGCTATTATGGCGTGAACGATATCGACGAATGGATGATCCCCTTCTTCGGAGCGTCGATCTACGACGATCCCGCCGTTTATGCCAAGAGCGATCCCATGCACTTCGTCAAAGCCGTGAAAACGCCAACTCTCGTGCTGGTCGGCGACCGCGACGGCGAGGTCCCTATGGAGCAATCGGTCGAGTGGTGGCACGCACTTCAGGCGATGAAAGTGCCGGTCCGCCTGGTGGTCTACCCCAACGAAGGACACGTCTTCGTAAAACCCGCCGACTCCCGCGACTACTTCGTCCGCACCTTGGATTGGTTCGACGAATGGTTCGGCAAAGTCCCAGCGAAATAGCTGCCCAGATCAAATGGCGGGCGAATTACTTGAATTCCGAGGATCCGTTCCAGTGACGGGCGTCCTCCTGAACGGAGCCGCCTTTCAGGCGAAGTGAAGAGCCTGCCCTGAGCGAAGTCGAAGGGATCTGGCGCGAAGCTCATTGCACCTGCGGCTGCTATGATTTACATCAGATGGACAAGAAACGCGTAGTCCTCGTCGTTTTCTCAGCAGCCGTCCTCTTCTCAATGATTCGAGAGTGGAACGCCCCCGCAGCCTGCGCGCGTTCAATCGCGCCGGTTGTATCCAACGCTAGCCGCTGATCCGAATCCGCCGCCCGCTCTCACCGGTCCGCTCCAAATCAATCTCCACATCCCACTCGATCCGCGGAAACTTCTCTCCCCACTCAATTAACAGAACGCTGTTCTCAGAACGCAAATCTTCCAGGCCCAGCGTATCGAGTTCCCGTGGAGTGTCAATCCGATAAAGATCGATGTGATAGAGATTCGCTCGCGGCCCGCGATACTCATGCACCAGCGTAAAGGTAGGACTGGTGACGTCTTCCTCGGCAGCCGCCTCGAACGCAGCCGCGATTCCCTTCACCAGAGTAGTCTTCCCCGCCCCAAGATTCCCGCGCAAAAGCACCATCTTGGGCGGCGCCAGCAAATCGACCAGAGTGCGCCCAAACGCGACCGTCTCTTCAGCCGAATGAGTGGTGATTTCCCGCAGCAGATTTCTCGCCTTGGCCTGTCCGTTCACACGTCCAGTATAGCGAGAGTGCAGTACTCCAATTGGCCGATGAAGCGCTCGCTCTTCAGTACGTGGAGAATGCGCTAGCCTTCATGCCCGGATGTTTCCGGTCTACGACGTGATCCAGCGAAGTACGCAAGCGCCGGTGATCGTCATCTTCAATCGCGACGAAGCGGAAGGGTTGCAGCACGCCATCGTTCATCTGCCGCGTTGGGCTCAGAACTTCGGCCATGCCGTGCACCGGCCCTGCCTGCGTCTGAAATGCAACCTCGACGAAGTCACCTTGCGCCAGAGACTGGGCCAACTGCAGCAAGCCCCCGGTCACGGAGATGGTTTGGAGTTTAGCTTTAGTGCGCCGGCCGTCTTCTAAACGGATCGCAGCCAGGACAGAATCTCCTAGCTGAACCCGGGCCGCGCGTCGCGATGGGTGCGGTTGGGGGAATTGGGTCATAGGCAAGTATCACTATGGCACTACGCCCGATTGAGTAACAGATTACTGAAGCCCCTCGTCCGGATTCCCGCGCTGGGCGCGGCATTTGGAGCCCCCACGCCCTGCCCTATCAGACAGTTAGCAGATAGTAACCAGTTGATAAATGTCCCAACGACAATTGATCGCCCGTGGAAATCGCATTTTCCCGCGCGGGATGCATTCGCCGATTTACCATGATGGTCCAGTTCCCCCAAGGAGCACTCATGAGTCGCATCCTCTTATTCGCCTTGCTCTCGACTCTCACTGCCACACCCGCATTCTCCGCCCCCGCACAACCGCCACTCCGCGTCGGCATCGTAGGCTTGGTCCACGGGCATGTACACGGATTCCTTCAGCAATCACTGCACAGCCCGGAAATCGAGATTGTGGGAGTCGTGGAACCCAATAGACAGCTCCTTGATCAAAACGCCACACGCTACGGGTTCGGCCCCAACCTTCTCTTCACCGACCTAGAAGACATGCTGCAGAAAGCTCGCCCGCAAGCCGTGCTGGTGTACACCAATACTTCCGACCATCGCCGCGTGGTCGAAGTCTGCGCCCGGCACGGCGTTCACGTGATGATGGAAAAACCGCTCGCCGTCAGCCTCAAGGACGCATTGGCCATCGCTCAAGCGGCCCGCGCCGGGAACATTCAAGTATTGGTTAATTACGAAACGTCTTGGTACCGCAGCAATCACGCCTCTTACGATCTTGTGCATGAAGGAGCGCTGGGAGACGTCCGCAAGGTCGTGATTCACGACGGCCATTCTGGGCCGAAAGAAATTGGTGTCGAGCCGGAATTTCTCGCCTGGCTCACTGATCCCCAGCTCAATGGCGGCGGTGCCCTATTCGACTTCGGATGCTACGGCGCCGACCTCATGACCTACCTGATGAACGGCCAGCGTCCGCAAACCGTCACCGCCGTGACCCAGCAGATCAAGCCTGAAATTTATTCGCGGGTGGACGACGAGGCTACAATCATCCTGACTTATCCGAAGGCACAAGCCATCATCCAGGCTTCCTGGAACTGGCCCTTCGACCGCAAAGATATGGAAGTATACGGTCAGACTGGCTACGCGATCACGGTGAAGAGAGATGACATTCGCGTACGACGAGGCGGCACCAACACGCAAGAGGAACTGATCGCGGCCAAGCCGGTGCCCGCTCCATACGACAATTCGCTCTCGTACGTGCGAGCCGTAGTTCTCGACGGAGCCAAGCCCGATGCACTTTCCTCGCTCGACACCAACGTGACAGTAACGGAAATCCTCGACGCAGCCCGCCGCTCCGCCGCGACAGGAATGAGCGTCAAACTACCGCCAACGAGATAAGCCTGTGAGATCCGAGCCAGAGGTCTAGTTGGCTCGAGCTCATGGCGAGAATGATATTGATTTGGAGTGCGATCCGAAGCGGGAAGGGCACGGCTTAAGCCGTGCCGTGGTCCGTCCTTTCAGATTCTGGCCTCAGGCGATGGCGGAGCCGTTAACCATCCCATCCCACACACTTTTCCCGCGCCGTTCTCCGAGTTCGTTCGAAAGCCTCCGGCAACCCAAGCAGCAAATCGGTCGCAACCATCGAATGCTCTCCCACGCGTTCGCGCATCACGTCCCCGGCCAGACCATGCAGATGCACCGCCGCGCAAACTGCCAACATCGCGTCCTTGGGATTCTGCGCGATCATCGCCGCGACCATTCCGGTGAGAATGTCGCCGGTTCCTCCAGTCGACATTCCGGGATTACCTGTCGTGTTGACCCAAACCTCTCCGGTCGGTTGCACCACCAGCGTCCGGTTCCCCTTGAGCACAACAATCACTTCATGCTCATGCGCAAACTTACGGGCCACTCCCAGCCGGTCTTTCTGTACGTCGGCGGTAGAACACCCCGCCAGTCGCGCCATTTCGCCTGGGTGAGGAGTGATCACCAGCAACCGCCCGTTCCCCGCCAACTCGTCGGTCACGCCCTCAAATGCATTTAAACCATCAGCGTCCAGCACGATCGGAACATCGCTCTTGCCTACCAGAATTCGCACCAGTTCAGCCGTCTCGATATCGCGCGAAATCCCCGGCCCCACTGCGAGCACGCTCTTCCCTTTCGCCAGAACATCCAGTCGCGCTTCCGCGCTCGCCGAAATCGTGCCCCCAGGGGTCTCTCGTAAAGGCTCGGTCATCAACTCGGGATGAAACCCAGCGACCGTTGGCAACACAGACTTTGGCGTCGCAACAGTCGACAGCCCCGCTCCCGCCCGCAGAGCTGCCATTCCCGCCATCGCCACCGACCCCGCCTTACCGACCGATCCTCCCACGACGAGCACATGCCCATAATTCCCTTTGTTTGAGTCCGCTGGACGAGGGCCAATCAACGAAGCGAAGTCGTGCGCAATGATTACATTGAGCTGGAGCGCGGAAACAATTGCCTCCGGCGGCGAACCGATCTCCGCAACAAGCGTCGGCCCACTCGTAAGCGCACTGAAAACGTGCGCCGGACGCGCCGCGGTAAAAGTCACAATGGCATCCGCGCGCGCAACGAGCCCTGTCTGCGCCCCCACCGCATCGGCATCGGCACCTGAGGGAATGTCGACAGCAATCACCGGCGCCCGACTGGCGTTCAGCATCGCGATTGCCTCAGCGTACAAACCGCTGACCGGTGGATTGAATCCGGTTCCAAGGATCGCGTCGAGAAACAAATCCGTATCGACAAAGATCCGCGGTCGGGCCCGCTTCAGATCATCGCTCGACTTCACCACGATCGCTTCTAAGGGCAATTTGCCGAACATCGCGGCTGCATCGC
The DNA here is from genome assembly GCA_963722365.1 of uncultured Acidobacteriaceae bacterium. Classification (GTDB taxonomy): domain Bacteria; phylum Acidobacteriota; class Terriglobia; order Terriglobales; family Acidobacteriaceae; genus Sulfotelmatobacter. The sequence goes on along the minus strand of CAVRLM010000004.1, from coordinate 207,473 downwards.
CACGAAGGTCTGCGGGATCGGCCAACAAAATCACCTGCACGGTCTTGCCCTTCTCCTGCAACACGCGCGCTGCCACGAATCCATCCCCGCCGTTGTTGCCCTTGCCGCACAAAACCGCAATCTTCACCGCGGTGGCGTAGCGGTGCATGGCATATTCCGCCACGGCAGACCCCGCGTTTTCCATGAGCGTGAGCGATGGCACGCCGAAGCGCTCGCTGGTAACGCGATCGATGGCGCGCATTTCTTGTGCAGCAACAATTTTCATTGCGTTTCGATTTTCATGAAGACGAGGCGGTCTGTTCCAGTTGGCGCAACTGCGCCGGTTCACCCATCGCAATCAGGCAGTCGTCCACCTCGATCCGTTCATCCGGCGCGGGATTAAATCGCATGCCTTCCCGCCGCTTGATCGCCAGCACGATCACTCCTCGCTCCTGCCGGATCCGGGAACTCTCCAGAGTCTTGCCCGCAAACGTCGATGAGGACGTGATGTGAATCTCGCCGATCTCCAAATCCATGCCAAGATGCGTCGTGGCAGTATCGAGAAAGCTGACCACATGCGGCCGCAGAAGCGATTGCGCAATCCGCTGCCCCGCAAACGAATAGGGAGACACCACAGCATCGGCTCCGGCGGTTAGAAGATGCTTCTCGGCGGAGTCCTCGCTGGCCCGCGCAATGATCTTCAATTGCGGATTCAAACCGCGCGCGGTAAGCACAATATAAAGATTCGTAGCATCGGTGGTGGTCGCGGCGATCAGGCCGCGAGCCTTGTCGATTCTTGCTTCGCGAAGAGTTTGCTCTTGTGTGGCATCCCCGGCCAGCACCAGCCAATTCTCAGAGACGAAGCGCTGCCGCTTCGCTTCATTGTTCTCAAGAATTACGAACGGCACCGGCTTGCGACCCAGTTCCCGCGCCACGCTCCGTCCCACGCGCCCCAGGCCGCAGATAATGAAGTGGCTGTCGAGACGACCGATTTCGCGCTCCATGCGCCGCCTTCCGAAGAAGCTTTGCAGCTCGAATTCTAGCAAAGCCTGACTCAGCGCCCCGACCCCCAACAACAACAGCGACACGCCTGCCAGAATTACGAACACATTGAAGACGCGTCCCGCATGCGACAGCGGATGCACCTCCTGATATCCGATAGTGGTCAAGGTCGTCACCACCATGTAGAAGCCATCGAACCACGGCCAACCCTCGATGTAGTGATAGCCCGCCGTGCCAACCGCCATTACCAGCAGCAAGAGTGCGCCGATAGTTCGGAGATTGCGGAAGGCTTTCATGAGAATTCAGTGGCGGTGATTAGTGGCTAGTGGCCAGGGAAAACCGTTTGGTCGGAATGTTTCTCTTTCTGGCCACTGATCACTGGTCACTGACCACTTTCTCGACCCACGACTATAAAACAAAAAAGCCCTCCGCGCAGTGCGGAGGGCTGTTGGAAATCATGAACGCTGCGGTCAGCCTCTTGATTCGGGCGTGCGTCCCGCGGCGAGCGCCTGGACGCGGCTATGCTTCACACTGTAGGTGAAATACACCACCAGGCCGATAGCGAGCCAGGCACCGAGGCGGATCCAATTCCACTTACCCAGTCTGAGCATCATGTAACCATTCGAAATCACACCCAGGATTGGAATCAGAGGCACCCACGGCGTTCGGAAGGGCCTGGGCTGACTGGGATTCGTGTACCGTAACACCATCACAGAAATCGATACGATCACGAATGCCAGCAGCGTTCCGATATTCACCATCCTGCCGATATCATCGATCGGGGTGAGGCTCCCCACGATCGCCGCCAGCAGGCCCACGAGAATCGTGTTCTTCCACGGCGTGCGGAATTTCGGATGGACGGCAGCGAAGAACTTCTTCGGTAACAGGCCATCGTTGGCCATTGAATACAGCACTCGAGTCTGCCCGAGCAGCATCACCAGCATCACGCTGGTGAGGCCCGCCAGAGCGCCCAATGTAATAATGTGCGATGCGGTAGTCAGGCCACGATCAAGAAATGCGCGGGCGACAGGCGCCTCGATGTTGATCTGCTGCCAGTGCACCATCCCGGTCAGCACTCCAGCCACCGCAATGTACAGGACGGTACAAATGGCCAGGGAGGCGATCATGCCGATGGGCAGGTCGCGCTGCGGATTCTTGGCTTCCTGAGCTGTGGTCGAGACCGCATCAAAGCCAATGTAGGCGAAGAATATGTAGGCGGCACCTGCTCCAATTCCCGCGAAGCCGTTGGGAGCATACGAGTGCCAGTCGGTGCCCCAGTTGCTGACATTGATGTAGCGAGCGCCCAGCGCGATGACGAAGAGTACTACCGTTACTTTAATGACCACGATCCCGGCATTGAACCTCGCGCTCTCTTTGATGCCAACGACAAGAATCGCAGTGATTACCAGCGCTATGATGAAGGCCGGAAGATTGAACCCGACTTCCATGCCAAAAAGGTGCGGAGCACCCAGTAACTCATGTGCTCGTTGCAGCAATTCGGGAGACTGGGTGCCGGTAATGGCGCTCACCTTATCAAGAAATGCCTGCGATCCCGCCACCAGCGAGGAGTCCGCAGCCATCGCCATTTGCCGTGCAATCATATTCTCCGCGATCTTCAGAGCCGTCCAATGATCGTAGGCCAGCCACAGTGGCATCTTGATATGAAAAATGTTCAGCAGTTCGATGAAGTGATTCGACCAACCTGATGACACCGTGCTCGCGCCCATCGCGTATTCGAGCGTTAAATCCCAGCCGATGATCCACGCTAGCAGTTCGCCTAGCGTCGCGTAGGCGTAGGTATAAGCGCTGCCCGCCAGAGGAATCATGGCCGCGAACTCCGCGTAGCAGAGTCCGGCAAAGGCGCAGCCGAGTCCTGACAAAACGAACGACAAAGTGAGTCCCGGACCGGCGTACTGCGCGCCCAGTCCCACCATGACGAAAATGCCGGCGCCGATAATCGCGCCCACACCCAGCGCGGTGAGCTGAAAAACTCCCAGCGTGCGTTTCAGGCTGTGCTCGCCCGTTTCACGGGCTTCTTCCATCAGCAGATTCAGCGGCTTGGTTGCCAGCAGATTTGCCATCCGTTTGGTTTCTCCTTGGCCTTTAGGCGGACTCACTTGGGTTGCCACGTCGCGACCTCCTCGACCACGCATAGTAAACCGGGATCCCCAACAGAACCACAATCAGTCCCGGCCAAGTGTATTGCGGTTTGTAGCGCAATAGTACGATATCAATGAATAACGCCATGACAATGTAAATCGCAGGTAATATCGGATACCCCACCGCCCGATACGGCCGAGTCGCATCCGGATGCGTCCTCCGCAGAACGAACAGCCCCACGATCGTCAAAATGTAGAACACCAGCACCGCAAAGATGATGTAGTCCAGCAGTTGCCCATAGCTGCCCGAGACGCATAGCAGGCACGCCCACACCATCTGCACCATGAGTGAGACGGCAGGAGTCTTGTAAGTAGGATGCAGCTTGGCAACGTTGCGGAAGAACAAGCCATCTTTGGCCATGGCGTAATACACGCGCGCCCCGGAAAGAATCAGTCCGTTGGCGCAGCCAAAGCCTGAGATCATGATCGCAGCGGCCATTAGCAGTCCGCCTGCCGCTCCGAACATCTGCGTCATCACTGCGGTGCCAACGCGATCTTCGGCCGCGTGCTTGATGCCCCGCGCTAGAATCGTGGTCGCGCCCTCAGCGCCATCCAACGGCAGTGCGGTCATATAAATAAAATTGCAGGCGATGTAAAGCGCAATCACCACGCCCGTTCCTAAGGCGAGTGACAGGGGTAAATTGCGGCTCGGATTCTTCACTTCGCCGGCAGTAAACGTCACGTTGTTCCACGCATCGGAAGAGAACAACGACCCAACCTGCGCTACCGCGAGAATCGTCAAGGTCCCCACCATGACGATCGGGCCACCGACGCCGACCTGAACCGCATGCTGCGCGCCCAGCCCTGCATTGTGCCAAAAGTTGCCCCCGAAGTTCGAGGCCAAGGCCTGCGCGTTCCGTCCCAGAGCCAAACCGAATACGGCGAGGCCCAGCAGCGCCGCAACTTTCGCCGCGGTGAAGATGTTCTGAATCGCGGCGCCCGTTCGCAATCCAAAAATATTCACCACCGACAGGAAAATCACCAGCAGGATCGCTACCAGATTCTGGGTGTTGATGCCCACGTCCATGTTCCCAAGCACCATCGGCCCAAGGTGAATCGGCGGGACCTTCCAGAGGTGAAGCAACCAGTGAGTGGAAGAAATCGATGGAACGAATACGCCCAGGAACTTGCCGAACGCCACGCCTACGGCAGCAATGGTTCCGGTCTGAATGACCAGGAAGAGAGTCCAGCCATAGAGAAAGCCCCACAGCGGCCCCAGCGCCTCGCGCAGATAAACATACTGCCCACCCGCTCGCGGCATCATCGCCGCCAGCTCGCCATAGCTGAGCGCCGCTACAATCGTCATGAACCCGGCGACAGCCCACGCCCCAATCAGCAACGCAGGCGAATCCACCTCGCGCCCGATCTCTGCCGACACAATAAAGATGCCCGAGCCGATCATCGACCCCATGACCAGCATGGTGGCGCTGGTCAGGCCCAACCCCTGAACCAGTTCCTTATCCTGATGGCTGTGAATATCCCAGTCGCTGCCCTTATACGGCTGCGTTGTTGTCGGTGTGCTCAGGAAGCCTCCGAATCGTCGTTGGTCGTTAGCCGTTGGTTGCTAGCCTTCGGTCGTCAGCTACACGCTTGTCATCCTGAGGAGGGCTACTTTGCCCGACGAAGGACCTATGCAGTCCGCCGGTTCCAGCAAAATGCATAGCTCCTTCGCTTCGCTCAGGATGACAAGCGAAAAAGCAAATATTCGCAATGCCTGAGAACTTTACCTCAAGACACGGAAAAATTCCTCTGCTGATTTGCGTGGCTCCCGTAACAAATCGGATATCACCGCCACTGAGTCAGCCCCAGCCTCCATGACAGACGCCGCATTGGCCCGAGTAATCCCGCCAATCGCCACCAGCGGCTTGCGAGTCAATTGCCGCGCCCGCCGCACGCCCTCAAGCCCCACCACAGGATCGGGCTTGTCTTTACTGGAGGTCGAAAACACGGGCCCGATGGCAAGATAGTCCGCCGAGGTCAGATCTGCCTCGCGAAGTTGCTCAGGATTGTGCGTCGAGACCCCCAGCCAGCGATTGAGCCCAATAATCTTGCGAACCGACTCCGGAGACAAATCGTCCTGCCCCACATGCACTCCATCGAAATCAGCCGCCAGACAGAGGTCGGCGCGATCATTCATGATCAGGCGAACGGAATCCCCTAAATATTTCTTCAATTCCCGCGCTTGTTCCAGCATGACACGCGCGTTCCCCGATTTATTTCGGTACTGCAGCAGCGTGCACTTGGCAGTGACCAACTGCTCAGCGTAAGCGACCAGGTTCCCAGTCGACCGGTGCGCGGATGAATCGATAATGGCATAGAGACGCGGAAGAAGAATCATCAGATGTAAGGCAGCCCACGAATCACGTAGCCCCGGGACGCATTCGTTCGGGGCCAAGACGGCCGACGCCAAAAGCCTCCTGGTCGGCGAGCACGCTTCACCCCATGGGCGGAAGAATGCGTCCGCCCCTACGTGTGGCCGTTTTTCTTCAGGAAGCGCTCGATGAATCCGGTATCAATCTTCCCTGCCCGGAAGTCCTCATCCGCCAGAATCTTCCGATGCAGCGGAATCGTCGTAAAGATGCCTTCGACAATAAACATCTCAAGCGCCCGTGCCATGCGCGAAATCGCCTCGCTGCGGTCCTTGCCACGCACAATAAGCTTCGCAATCAGCGAATCGTAATACGGCGGAATCGACCCCTTCAGCATAAGCCGCGGTGTCCACTCGCACTCCAGTCCCTCCCGGAGGATGGAACGCCGTAATCTTCCCTGCCGACGGCGTGAACTTCTCTGGATGCTCCGCATTGATGCGGCATTCAATCGCATGCCCGCGATGCACGATCGGACCCTGCAGCACGTCGCGCATATTCGCGCCGGCCGCTATCATGATCTGGCTTTTCACTAAGTCGACGTCCGTCACCATCTCCGTCACCGGATGTTCCACCTGGATGCGAGTATTCATCTCGATGAAGTGCAGCTTTCGGTCCTGATCCATTAGGAATTCAATCGTGCCCGCGTTGCTGTAGCCAATCGCCGCCAATGACTTGCACAGTACACCGCCAATCTCGTCGCGTAACTGAGGCGTGACTTGCGTCGACGGAGATTCCTCCAGCAACTTCTGGTGCCGCCGCTGGATGGAACACTCACGCTCACCCAAGCTGACCACGTTCCCGTGCTCGTCGGCTAGCACCTGAAACTCGATGTGCCGGGGATGCTCGACATACTTCTCCATGTAAAGGTCGCCGTTGCCGAACGCACCCGCCGCTTCGGCCTGGGCTGCCTTGAACAACGCTGGCAACTCTTCCTCGGTCCGGACGATGCGCATCCCCCGTCCGCCACCTCCGGCCGATGCCTTCACGATCACCGGGAAGCCGACCTGCCGCGCCCACTCCACGGCCTCGCCGTCGGAAGCGATAATGCCGTCAGACCCCGGCAGAATCGGAACTCCCGCCTTCTTCATCGCCGTGCGAGCCTTTTCTTTCTCACCCATCAGGCGCGTGACTTCCGGCCGCGGACCAATGAATTTGATCCCGCTGGTCTCACATACCTCGGCGAAGTTCGCATTCTCCGCCAATAGTCCGTAACCCGGATGCACCGCCTCAACATTGGCGATCTCCGCCGCGCTGATCACCGCCGGGATATTCAGGTAGCTTTGTGCCAGCTGTGGTGGCCCGATGCAAATGGCCTCATCGGCAAAGCGAACGGGCAGAGAGTTCCGGTCGGCCTCACTGTAAATGGCAACCGTGCGGATGCCCAGTTCCTTGCAGGCGCAGATCACTCGCAGTGCAATCTCCCCGCGATTGGCAATCAGAATCTTCTTGAACATGGTTTAAAAAGCAGCGCCGGCGTCTCGCCGGCTGGTCTTAGGGAGCATCTCGCTCCCGTGTGGCGCTTTCGGAAAGTGCCTTCGCGGTCCTAGACGCAAAAAGGCGCGCCCTGAGCGCGCCCAAACTTATCCCAGATTCACTTCTTCGGCCTTATCACAAACAATTCCTGCCCATACTCAATCGGCTGCCCGTTGACCGCCAGCTTCTTGACGATCTCCCCGGCCACATCGGACTCAATCTCATTGAGCAGCTTCATGGCTTCGATGATGCAGAGGACTTGTCCAACCTCCACCCCGTCACCCGGTTTCACAAAGGGAGGTGCCCCCGGCGAGGGCGCTTCATAGAACGTCCCCACGATCGGAGACTTCACCATGTGAAGTCCTTCTTCGGGAGCAGGCGCGGCCGGCGCAGATGTCGCGGCGGGCGCAGCCGCCACGGGTACGACTCCGAGCTCAGGAGCAGCAGCCGATGCCGCGGGCACCGCAAAGAAGCGCGCCTCGCCCTGACTGTGGGTGAAGGTATGTTCCCCTGCGCGCTTAATTCGCACTTTGACATCGCCGCGTTCCAACTCAAACTCGGCAATATCCTTCTCGATGAGAAACTCGATGAGTTCTTTCAGTTCTTTTTGATTCATTCGTGTACGGTGGGACCGTTTGTCACTTCCGCAATACTAACCTTAATCACAAGCGGAGAAGCCGGACGCAGAACCCTTGCCCGGCGGAACTAATAATGAAGACTAAACCGCCAAAAAGTCCTTGCTCGTCGGCGTCATCACTTCGCAACCACCGGCGTTCACAGCTACCATATCCTCGATCCTCACGCCCCATTTGCCGGGGAAGTATACTCCCGGCTCGATCGTGATGACCATCCCAGGCTGCAGAATCTCCTTCTGCCCATCCCCCACCCGCGGCGATTCGTGAATCTCGAGCCCGACTCCGTGCCCCGTCGAGTGCGTGAAATATCGCCCTAACCCGGCCTTGCGCAAGACTTTACGGGCCGCGGCATCGACCTCTCCGACCGCAATACCCGGTCGGACCGCATCAATCGCCGCCTGCTGGGCATCACGCACCGCCTCATAGGCACGGCGGGCTTCCTGTGAAACAGACCCCACCCACACAGTGCGGGTCTGGTCGGAACAATAACCTGAAAGTATAACACCGAAATCGCAGACCACGAACCCACCCGCAGTGATTGGCTGGTCCGAGGCTCGACCGTGCGGCAAAGCCGACCGCGCTCCCGAGGCAATGATGGTCGAAAATGACATCTCCTCGGCCCCGCCCCGGCGCGCTGCAAATTCCATCTCCGCTGCGACTTCAGTTTCTTTTATGCCCGGACGCAGCACTTCCAACGCACGATCAAACAATTTCGCACCCAGAGCCACGGCCGCTCGGATTCGCTGTAATTCATCGGCGTCTTTCACCATGCGATCCCGTTCGACCACCGAAGGCGCATCTTTCAGATGGATGCTGGCGGGTATCAGCTGATTGAGTCGCTTCTTTTCCGCAACCGTAAAGTGCTCAGCCTCGATTCCAATCGCCCAACCCCGCGCCCGTTTGCGACGCTCCCCAAGAAATTCCCCCAAACTAGAGAACATCGCCTTGCGAGCGATTACAACCTTCGCGCCCTTGACCTCTTCGTGCGCTTGAGTGTCGTAGCGATAGTCGGTAAAGAAAATGCTCCCGCCTGCTCTACAAGAAGCAGACCGGCGCTCCCGGTAAAGCCGCAGAGATACCGAATATTCGGAAGATGGCTGATGAGGAGCGCATCGAACCGGGTGGTCACAAGATGCTCCCGCAATTTCTTTTGTCGCCCCTGAAAGTTCATTGTTGGAAAGTCTATCAGGAGAGGAAGGGGGGTCCAGGTCTCAGGTCTCAGGTCTCAGGTTTCGAGTTCAGCTTTCCTCGTGTCCTCTGTGCCCTCCGTGGTGAAAGGTCTTTAGGAGTGGGAGACGTCCTGAGAATGCTTCCAAACGCGAAACCGCCGCCCTGACAGGTTCTTCAGGACGGCGGCTCCAATCTTCGAATTACGCTGCTATCTCTGACGCTGCTATGTCTGAATGATTCGCGGCGTGATGAAGAAAATCAGCTCCTGGTTGGAAGTGTTGACCTGCGTGTGTTTGAACAGGTTGCCCAGGTAGGGCAGGTTGCCGAGCAGCGGAACTTGCGAGATGTTGATCGAGTTCTGCGTCTGGATGACACCGCCAATCACCACCGTGCCGCCATCGGTCACCAGCACCTGCGTGGTGGCCTGCTGCGTGATCAGTTCCGGGTTGCCCTGTACTTCCTGACCGAAGTTCGGCGTGGTGTTTTCCACGTCTACGTTCAAGAAGATGGTGTTTTCCGACGTGATCTGCGGCGTCACCGTCAGCCGTAGGAATGCGTCGACGTAGGTCACGGTCGGAGGACCACCCAACTGTGCCTGCGTCACGATCGGCACGCGCACGCCCTGCTTCACCAGAGCTTGAATATTGTTCTGGGTTACAACCCGCGGACGGGACAGAACTTTCAACAATCCGCGCGACTCGGCCAGGGAGAGCACCGCGTCGATGCGCACCGTGTTGCTGGCGTTCACAAAGCTCAAACCGCTCGAAGGGGATGTAACTCCCAGGTTCGAGAACAACGGAATTGAGGATCCCGTGGAACTGCTGCCTGATCCCGGCACTGTGATGTATCCCGGAGTGAGTCCACTGACCGTGGTCGGCGACGACCCTACAGCCTGGTTTCCGCCGATCGCGCTGTGGCCGTTGCCCCAGCCAAAGCCCAACTGGGTACCGATGTCGCGGGCAAATTGCCGCGTCGCGGCCACCACTCGAGCTTCGATTTCGACTTCCTGCGTCTTGCGATCCAGTTGCGTCAACAGGCGGTCGATGGTCGGAATCGTCTTCGGAATATCGTTGATGATGACGGCGTTGGTGCGATCGTCTGCCACTACATCGCCGCGCTGCGAGAGGAATTTCTTTACCGTGACAATGACGTCTTTCGCTTTCGCATAGCTCAGGAAACGCGTCACCGAAACTTTTTCCACGGCCAGTGCTTCTGACTCGATCTGTGCGCGCCGGGCATCAGCTTCGTGCTTCAGGGTCTCCACCGTAGCGATGCGCAGAACGTTGCCTTCCAGTTCGCGAGCCAGTTCGTTGTTCTTGAGCACGATGTCGAGTGCCTGGTCCCACGGCACATCATCGAGTACCACGGTCAGCGTACCGTGCACGTTTGGATCGAGCACCACGTTGAGTCCGCTGATTTCGTGGATAAGGCGGAAGAAGTCCTTCAGGTCGACATCTTTCAGGTTGACCGAGATCGGCTCACCCGTGTACTTCGGTCCCACGGAGGCGTTCTGTTGTCCACTCTGTGCCTTTTGCTCGGCCGCCAGATTCACCGCCGGCGTAATTGTGTTCGGGGTGCTCTGAGCCTGCGCGGCGTGGGCGCTTACCGGAAGCAATTCCGCGGCAGTCTTGTCCGAGAAGCGTGCAGCGGCTTCCTGGGCACGAACCGTCGGCTCGTCCGCGACTGCGTCTGTCTTAGCATCGCTTGTCGCCGGGCTCTTGGCCTGATACGTCGGCTCGACAACTACAAAGTCGGTAGGTGAATCCTTGGCAGTTGGCTTCAATGCGGGCGTGGTCTCCGCTTTCGGCGCAGACTGCGCGTCCATCACTCGGGGCGAAAATGGCGACATCGGCTTGCTCGCGGGAGCCGGCGTGGTCGCCGCTACCGTCTTCGCTTCTTCATTCGCCTTGGCCACAGCATTGGCATGCAAGGTCAGCACCAGCTTCCCTGCTGGCCCCGGCGTCAGCTCGTAGGCGCAAGCCTTCTCGAGGTCGACGACGATGCGGGTGGTCGGATGCGCCTGGCCATCCATGCCGATGCGCACTCCCTTGACCCCAGCCGTGCCCACCGCGATGCGGGTTTGTCCGGTCGCCATTACGGTCTCCGGCAAATCCACCACCACGCGGGCGGGCGAGTCCAAGGTGCTGAGCTTCGGCGACAGCGTGCCGCGGGAGCTCATCTCGACTCGGATGTCATCCGTGCTGCGGACTACGTTGACTCGATCGAGCTGACTCGGTGTCTGGGCGGCCGCAGCCCCCATCACCAGGACCAGCATCGATACGAACTGTGTCAGTTGTTGCTTTCGCATTTCGCCTCTCCCCACCCGCGGGCCTGGCCCGCGTGTCCTTCTGGAAACTTCATTTCGACACTCCCGGTTTCCGGTCGCGCCGTCCTGCTTAAACCGCCGGTGTAAAGATTCGCTTCACTACTTCCCGCGTGAAAGACTTGCCCAGTTTGTCCTGGATCGTCTCCTGGAACACTACCGAGTCCCCCGTGATCTTTACGACATAGCCGTTAAACACGGGATCGTTTTCGCGCAAGAAATAAGCCTTGTTAAGATTGTTCGTCACCACTGCGATGAAGCCGGCATCGGACTTCACTACTCCCCGCAGGTTAATCGCGCCAATCTCCAGGCACTTCTTTCCTGTGGAACATCCCGAGCCATTGGTTTGTACGACCGGGCTGAAGAACGGGTCGCGTTTTCCATTCATTGCCCACTTCTTCTCTTCCGGCTTGGGTTGCTTGGAATCCTTGGTGCCCTTGGCCGCAGTCGCAGCCGGTTCCGCCACGACTGGCGCCGGGGCTGGGGCAGCCTTGGCAACCTGTTTGGGGTCCAGTTTCGTAGCCGCCACCACCGGCTTCGCCGCCGGAGCTTTCGCCACCGCAACCTTCGCGGGGGCTGGAACTGATTTGGCCGACGTCTGGACTGCTGGCACAGATGTCTTCACCGCCGGTGCCGGCGCCTTGACGGCTGGCGCAGGACTATTCTTCGCCACGCTCGGCGCCCCGCCCTGCGAATGCAGGGTCAGGATCAACTTGCCGGCCGCTCCCGGAGTCAACTCATAAGCCAACGGCGAATTCAGATCCACCACTACGCTGGTGGTCGGAGGTGTCTTGCCGTCCATGCCGATGCGCACGCCCTTCACTCCGGCGCTGCCCACGGGAATCTTGTTCTGCGCGGTGGCTACCACTGTCTCCGGCAGCTCCACCAGCAATCGGTCCGGCGAAGTCAGTTTCGTAACCTGGGGCGTCACCGCATGGCTGGAACTGATTTCGATCTGGACTCCGTCGGCTCCCGGAACCACATTCACCTTCTGCAACTGGTTGTGGGATGAGGTTGCCGGTGCCGGCTTCGCCGCAACCGATGTCGCCCCCGGAATCGCCGCGGGTTTCACCGCGGGAGCCGGAGCGCCCGGTGCCGGCTTCGCCGGGACTGCGGCCGCTTTCGAAGCCGCGTTGTCCTGCTTTTGCTGCAGCGATTTTGCCGTGCTGCGCGCGTTGTCGATGGCGTCTGGGCTTTGTGCCCAGGCCCCGCTCACCATCATTGCCGTTGCCAAAATGCCTAGTGTCAGCTTCATAGCCATCCCTACCTCGCCGCCGGCGTTCCCGGTTTCGTCCCGGCGCCTGCCGCTGAAGGTTGTAGATCGTGACTGAAGTATGTGGTCGCCGTGAAAGTCGCAATGACGCTTTCGTTGGGCGCGTACTGATACGTCCGCTTCGCCTTTGCTCCGCTCGGATTCTTCGTCGTCGCCACCAACAATCCGCTGATGTTGACGATCCGTTCCAGCTTGCTCACCCGGTCGAAGAAGTTGAGCGCCGAGTAGTACGGACCATCCAGCTCCAGGTCGAAAGGCACTTCCGTGTAATACTGCTGCGACTTCGTGTCCTTGGCGGTATAGCGCCGAAGTTCCACGCCCGCTTTCTGGGCTTCGCCGTCGAGCATGGTGATGAACGTGTCAACCTGTTTTTCATCCGGCACGATGCGCTGCTCGATTTCCAGCTGCTGTTTCAACTCGGCCAGCTGCTGCTCCATCTGCTTCAGCTTGGGCCGGTACGACTCCAGCTCGTTGTTTTCCCGGACCTTGTCTTCCAGGGCATGCTGCGCGGCCGTGTTCTTGTCGTTCTGGCTCTTGAACAGGGTGAAGTACAACGCTGCCGTCACCACTGCTCCGCCCAGAACCACGGTTGCCCACTGCTTGATGCCTGACATCTCGCCAAAATTCATCGCCATAGGTTTGCCTCTACGACTTTCCCTTCTCGCAAGTCAGCGTGAACTGGAATGCCTGCATGTCCTTGATCGTCTCGTCCTGGAAGGTTTCCTTGATTTCCACGGTCTTGAAGAAGCCAGTCTTTTGCAGGTTCGCGATCAGGTTGGCGACCGCGTCCGTGCTCAGTGCCGTTCCTTCCAAATTCACACTCGGACCGGAATCGTCCATCTTGCTCAGCCACACCGCTTCCGTGTTGTTCACCGTCTGTCCCAACATGGCCAGCAGGTTGACCGGACCGGTCTGGTTCGCCCGCAGCCCGTCGATCACATCCACGCGACGCTTGTAGTTGTTGGCTTGCGTCTGCCGCTCCAGGAACCGCGCCTTCACATCGGCCAGCTCGCGATTCTTTTGCTCGGCCACTTTCATGTGCGCCGCGATAGCCTTCGACTGAGCGTCCAGCCGGTACCAGTAGCCCAGGTTGAACAAACCCGCCACTACCAGGACCGCCAGGATTTTCAGCTTGGGCGAGCCCATATCGCCCATTTCCATCGTGGGCATCGACGGTCCGCCGCCACCGCGCTTGCTCTTCCCTTTGGAATTTTCGAGCAGGTTGATTTTGATCATAGGGATTCAAAGCTCCTCAGGGCCAAGCCCACCGCCACTGCCATCTGGCCGGGATTCTGCTCCACCAACTCCGCCCCGTGTCCTTCGACTGGCGGCGTGACCCGCTGGAACGGATTCAACAACTCCACCGGCATCGAGAATTCCTGCCGCAACGCTTCCACCAGGCCCGGCACCTTTGACGAACCGCCCGCCAGGTAGATCTTTTCGATATGCTCGCCGGCCGCGCTGGCCCGGAAGAAATCGAAGGTCTTCTGAATTTCCAGCACGATGATCTCGGTCACCTGCTGCAGGATCGGTTGCTTCGCATCCTCGCTCACCGTGCCCACCTTATTGCCCAACTTGAGCGACTCGGCGTCTTCGAAGCTCAGGTCCAGTTCCTTCTGCAGCGAGTCGGTGTACTGATGCCCGCCCACGCTGACGTCGCGCGGGAACAGCGGCGTCGTACCCTTCACAATGTTGATGTTCATCACACTCGCGCCCAGGTTCAGCAACGCGACCACCTGGCCCGGTGCGGGCTGGTAGTTGTACTCGTAGCAGTTCTGCAGCGCCAGCGCATCGATGTCGACGATAGCCGGGGTGCGCCCTGACATCGAGAGTACGTTGGTGTAGTTCAGAATCTTGTCCTTCTTGACCGCCACCAGAAGCACGTCCATCTGCGGACTGCCCACCTCGTCGGAGAGAATCTGGTAGTCAAGACTCACATCGGCCAGATCGAAGGGAATATGCTGCGCCGCTTCCTTCTCGATGGTCTCCGCCAGTTCCTGGTCGCTCATCGAGGGCAGCGAGATTTTCTTCACGATCACCGAGTGCCCGCTCACCGCGGTGGCCACCGCTTTGGTCTTGATCTGGTTGTCGAGGAACAGTTTTGAAATCGCGCTCGATACCGTGCCCGAGTCCACGATCATCGAATCGACGACGATATCGGAAGACAGTGGCTCCAGCCCGAGGTGCGCGACTTCAATCTGCCCACCCTTTTTCTTGAGCTCCACCGCCTTAATGCTCGAGGAGCCTACATCCAGGCCAACAATGGACTTCGATCCCAATCCAAACATGTGCCCACCTTTGTAGCGCCGGCGTCCTGCCGGCACTCAGTTTTCCTACAGTGCCCCGGCAGCTTTCGATGCCGCCTTCGGTTTGCGTTTCGCCTGCGGTTCCATCTCGTTCGACTTCTCTTCCATCCACTGGTCCAGCTTCGATTTCTTGAAGCGCCAGCGATTGCCCAACTTGAATGCGGGAATCTTTTGCTCGCCCACGTACTTGTAAAGTGTGTCCGGACTCACGCCCAGATATTGCGACGCTTGCCGGATGTTCATCACTTCTCGCGAGTCAGCCATAGTTCCGTTTGCCTTTTCCACCACTGCCCTTCCCGCTCCGGTTCCCTCGGCCGCGGGCTGTTTCAGGAGACTGCCTCGCCCTCAATCGCTTGTCCGAGGGCTTTCGGTGTTCCGAGCATATCTCAGCCCTGAAAAACCCCGCCTCCAAGCGAATCTCCGCGTTTCTTTGGGTTTTATGCCTGTTTTCTGGAAATCCCGAGGGGGCTTATCGAGGGGTAATTCTATATATTGTGGCTTGAGTACACGAAGGCGCTATTAGAGGTATTCGCTGTGCAGAGGAAGCCCGGTCACACCGAGACCGGTAACTGAAGTACTAGGCACGGTACGGAGGTACTGTATCAACCGCTCAAACTACTGTTTCGGTTGCCTTTACCGCAAACTGAAAAATGCCCGGATTTCCATTACTGAACATCTGAAACCTTACCGTTTACAAATGTAACTTTCAGATCTTTGTACACCCAGATCTGCTTCGACCCCAGGTTCACAATTTTATCGGGCTTGCCCAGTGCCGATTGCACTTGATCGGTGTTCTGTCCCTTTTCAATCGTCTGGGGCTCGGCCTGCTGCTGTTGTTGCGGCGCTTGCTGCGCGGCCTGCTGATCTTGTCCACTTTGCTGCTGCCCGCCTAGTTGCTGTCCGCCCTGGTCCTGCTGTGTATCTTCGGTGATTGCTAGCAACTGCCCGATTGTGTCCTCCACATCGCCTGCGCTCGCCTTGGCCAGCGAGCCCTTGGGAAATTGAAAGACAACTTTCGCTTTGTTGTACGTCGGAGGATCCGTCTTGTTGCAGCTGTCGCAGGCTACGATCGTCATGGCGACGTCGTCTTTGTTCACGTCGACTTCAATTTTTGCGGGATAGACTTTGTCCCCAGCAGCGAACAGGTGCGTCGTTTGTTCTTTGCCAAATTTCTTCATCCCGAAGCCAATGCCCTTCGTCAGCAATGCGCTCGGTGAGTGCACTGTTCCGCCCTCATACTTCGTCGAGAGAATACCTGAATCCGAATAGGGCACAGCCAGAATTCCGCCCTTCTTAATCTCCAGCAGCGTTCCCGCGTCCACGACGGAATATCCGCTAGTGTCCGATCCCATCTTCACAGCTTTGTACTGCGCGACGAGTTGTTCTTGTAGCGTGGGAGCCTGCGCGTTCGATTGTGAAACCACCGCGAGAATGAGCACCGCTCCCGGAAGAAGAATGCCGAACCTTTTCCGCATCGCGAAACCTCCAACGACTTAAATTGTCGACTTGTATGTCTGGCAGAACTTGTCAAGAAGAAGGAAGCGCTCTTAGAGCAGAACGCTCCCTTCCCATCCCCGGGCGCCCGTCAGTTCCCGCCACCACCCGACGTCGCTTCTTGTTTGACTTCGGTTTCGGTCTGGTCGGCCGCCGATTGCTGATCCTCCAGAGTCTTCTGCGCGTTCTTGTCAGGCGGAGGCGCGGGAACATCTCCGTCGACCGTCGTGGTGTCCGGAGCCTTCGGCAACCCGCCGGTTCCCTGCTTCTTGGCCAGTTCTCCCATGCCATCTTTCAATTGTTCCCGGAAGTGGTTGTACATCTCCTGTAGATCGTCTGTGGAAACCGGACCTTCCTTTCCGACGGCGCAATCCGATTTCGTGCTCGCGACAACCTTCACATTTACGTTGCCGTCGTCGTCCGGAGTCTCTGTCGTGCGCGTGATGACATCGCCTTCTGACAATGCACACTCATCGCCCTCTACCACCAGGCTCAGATCAGAAGACACCACGAATGTGCGGAAGTTCGGATCCAACGCTGGCGGCGCTTCCGTGGAGTTTGCCGGCTGTCCGCTCGACGAAGCGGTCTTGCCCTTCTCGGCTTCAGCCTGTTCGACAGCCAGTGCCGCCTTTACTTCCTCCGCCAGTTCGTTCTTCACTTCCGGACTCATCTTGGCAGTCTCGCCTCCCGCTGC
The DNA here is from genome assembly GCA_963722365.1 of uncultured Acidobacteriaceae bacterium. Taxonomy (GTDB): domain Bacteria; phylum Acidobacteriota; class Terriglobia; order Terriglobales; family Acidobacteriaceae; genus Sulfotelmatobacter. The sequence continues at coordinate 190,596 of CAVRLM010000004.1, read as the reverse complement.
TGCCATGGGCGCAAGGCTCGCAACAAGCGTCCCGTCGGCAGCGTTGGGGCCGAGAGACGCATTCTGCGCTTCGTACGCAGCCTGCAATGTCGCGGCAACCATGAAGTCGGTCAGCCAGAATGCCGCCGACGGATACACTGGATACGGTTGGTAGTACGGACCGTAATAGCCGTACCACGGCGCTCCTCCCCATCCCCATGCATACGGAGCGGGCGCCGGCCAGGGATGGTAAGCCCATCCGTAGTACGCGGGACGGTAGTAATAGGCTGGATAGTAGCCGTAATACGGGCGCCCGCCATAATAGTAGCCGCGATAGACGCCGCTCCGGTAAGCGCCGTGATAGTAGTACGTCCGGGAGTAGTAAGAATGGCCGCCGCGTACTACGTACGCACGCTGCACGTAGCCACCCCTGCGTCCGACAGTCACGACTCGGGCCCCGTTACGCGTGGCCACGACGGTTCGCCCGCCGTGCAAACCGTGTTGAATCTGCATGCCGTTGCGGTTGACGCTGCGGATCTGTCCGTTCGGACGAATGTGTGCCGTTCCTCCCCCTTTGAGAGCAACCTGGCGTCCCGGAGCCGTATGGCTCATATTCCCGCGGTTGTTGGCATTCATGTTCGAGGAGTGGCTGTTATTCGCAGCACCGGGTTTAGGGGTACTCATGTTTCCGGGTCGACCATTGTTTGCGGTGCCAGGTTTTCCTGAGTTTGTTGTTCCCGGCCGGCTCGTCGTGCCCGCAGTCTTGCCGCCGGCACTCGTGGTGGAATGCCCGTTTGTGCCCGTGCTGGGTCGCCCGTTTGCGGTAGAACTCGAATGCGCGGTATTACTCGTGCCGGAATGACCTTGCGGTGAATTGCTGCTGTGACCAGCCTGACTGGAATGGCCTTGCGGCGATGAATGCTGGGGTTGCGATGCCGAGTGACTCGAGGCTGACGCGTGCGACGGTGCGCTCGCATGCGGCGCTGGCGCCGGTGCCTTCTTCTGTTGGGCCATTGCGAAGGCCGGCATTACGATCATTAGCGCAAGCAATGCATAGTTTCGTAGAGCTTCTTTTTTTACTGTGAGATTCATTCGCTGACTCCTTGGCGCAAGTTTTCATCCGCCCCCCAGACACAAAGCGGCCTGGTCCGCAAAGGGACGGGATGGTTCAGTCTTTTTTTTCTGGGCCCGGAAAAAGAAAAGACCGGCAAGAAGCCCTATTAGCACATTGCAATGTGCTCCCCACTAGCCTCTCGCGGCGGAGCAACGTTATCAAAACCGTGCGTGAGGTGCAATTGTTTTTTGGCACCAACATCCTTTCTCCAAGAGGCTCGCTGCTGTAATCTATTTCGTCATCGCGGAGGAACACATTGCGCTATCTCGATCGCCTACAACCGCTTGCTCTCCTTGTCATGCGCCTGACCCTGGGAGTCATCATGGTTGCGCACGGATATCACAAGGTCTTTGGCGGCTTGCACCATCACGCCCAGGTGGTCGCAGGCCTGGGTCTGCCAAGCTGGTTGGGTTACGTCTCGTCGTTTACCGAGTTTCTCGGCGGTCTATTGATTCTTGCGGGATTCTTCACGCGTGCTGCAGCGCTCGCCATCTGCATCAACCTGTCGGTCGCCATTTGGAAGGTACATTTCCATAATGGCCTACTCGGTTCGCCCGATCATCCGGGCTATGAGTTCCCACTCGCGGCTGCCGCGTTAACTTTCGCCCTGATTTTTTTTGGCGCCGGCCCGATTGCTATCGATCACGTCTTGCGCGGCGGAGGCCGCGGCGCTTCCCAGCGTTCGTGAGCTCGCCGTTGCGCCATCGCAACTTATTCCGACCATAGGGGTTTGTTCTCAAGAATTCCCCTGTCGACTGCAACGGGCACCCGGCGTCCGTGGGTACGTTGGTTTGAATTCCCGGCGGCTTGAAACTATGATGGTCAGATCGCGCATGCGCTTGCATCCCAATGGTTTGGCGGTTGCATCTTACCCGTCAACAACGATCGTTACAGGAGGTTCTTCTTGAGAAAGATATCGCTGCTCGCCTTCGTCACCGCAATCATCTTCCTAGCCAGCTTCGCTCAAGCGCAACAAGGCGACGCAATGTTCGGCGGCGGAACCATCCTGGCTGCGGGCGAGACCTCTTGCCCGTCAACGGGTGGATTTTGCTTCGTGCCTGAAAAGGGAGGGTTCTACCCGAGTCTCAGTGCCGACGTCATTTTTCATAAGCGCATCGGCTTCGGGTTCGAGACCGCCTGGAGAGGCGGCCAGGGAGACTATGCCGGACTCGGCATCCCCTACCGCCCGATCATGTTCGACTTCAACGCCGTCTACCAGCCCAAACTCGGCAAGAAAGCCGGCCTCGACCTGATGGGCGGCATTGGCTGGCAGACCACTCGGTTCTATGGCTATCAGCCCACAAGCAACTGCGTGTATTTCGGTGCCTGCTATACCAGCAGCAATCATTTTCTGATGCACGTCGGTGGCGGTATTCGCTATTACATTTGGGGACACGTTTTTCTTCGTCCCGAGGCGCACTACTACCACATCGTGAACAACACCGCTGACTTCAGCAACAACAACGTGATTCGCGTCGGAGCTTCCATTGGCTACACGATTGGTCCAGACTAAAAACTGAACCCACGGCGGCCGCGAGTATCGTGTAGTAGCCGATTTGAAAAGCAAGAAACGATCGTTGAGCACTCGCGCCCGTCCGGTATCCTGTCATTGCCGACGCTTCAAGAACCGGACTACCTGCGAAAAGGGGATCTATTTGAGAAAGTTTGCGTTGCTGACGTCTGTCTGTTCTCTGCTTGCATTTGCTACCTTCGCTCGCGCTCAGCAATTTGACCTTACCGGTGGTGCTGGCACTCTCATGTCCACCCAGAACACCACGGCGTCCCAGGCCTACCTGCCTCCGCCAGAAAAGGGTGGAACCTATGTAAATGGAGGGTTCGACCGTATTTTCAAGAACCGCTACGGTTACAGCGCCGAAGTAGCTTTTCGTGCCAAGCAGGCTCTCTACAACAACTATGAGCAGTACCGGCCAATCTTGTATGACGTCAATGCCATTTACGCTCCAATTCTCGGGAAGAAGACCAATGCTATTTTCATGGCCGGTGCCGGCGGACAGAGCGTCCTTTTTTACACTGGATACACGGGCTGCTATTACCCCTCAGGCTGCGTCAACCACTTAGACAGCAATCACTTCCTGCTGCATTTGGGTGGCGGCGTGAGCTATACGGTTTGGAGAAAATTATTTGTCCGGCCTGAGGCCCATTACTACTACATCGTCAACAATACCGACGTATTCCATTCCAATAACGTTTTTCGCGTTGGCGTCTCGGTAGGCTATTTCTTCCACCGCGATTGAATCGCCGCCGCCACTGGCCAGACCGATCATCTTGAGAGACAAAAAGGGCAGCGTTCTGGGAACGCTGCCCTTTTTTCAAAGCGGTCTGTCCGGACTTACCTCATCGACATGCAGATCTCGGCTTCATGAATCGCCTGGTTCAGGTGTTCGATCGCCCTTGACCGGTGGCCGTCGAAATCATGTTCGGCAGATTCCAGATGATGCTTTGCGGCTCTCATCGACTCCAGCGCCTCGTCAATGTGCGGATGCCGCTCCGGCGGGGGGGCTACCGCAGGTACCGCTGGAACCGCTGCGACGGCAGGGGTTGGCGGAGCCGGCGGTTTCGGTCCGGCGGCTACCGCCGGAAAGGCGAGTGTAACGACAAGCGTTGCCGTCATGAGCAGAGTCAAGAATCCAATCTTTTTCAAGTTTTCCTCCTCGTCCGACTTGCGGCTCGGACGCAGCCGATGTGGTTTCTTGCCACGGACGTTGCCCCCCTGCCCGAACAGCCCGCGACACTGGCACAGTATATGGGCTCGCACGAAATCTGCCGAGATGCCGAAGGTTACTGGGCAGATGCCTTAGTCAGACCTTGCGCCGATGCCGCCCCCACAGAATCGCTGCGCTCAACAACAACACAACTGCGATCGCAATATCGAACATCTTCATGTCCTTCACGAGCCGTTCCCAATGCCGCCCAAACAAATACCCCGCACCTGAAATCACCGTTACCCAGACCGCCGCGCCTAGAAAGTTAAACACCATGAACCTTCGCCACGGCATGCGTAGCACACCCGCCAAAGGCCCGGCGATGATCCTCATGCCAAACACAAATCGCGCGAAAAAAATTGTGACCGCCCCGTAGCGCGCAAATAGCCCTTCCCCGCGCTCCAGCGTTCTGTGTGGAATTTTAAAGAAATTCTGGTAGCGCTCCAACAGCCGACGGCCGCCGTAGTATCCCAATGCAAAACCAATGTTGTCGCCGATCGTGGCCGCAATCGTCGCTACTACGATGATCCAGGGAAGCTGCAACTCCTGTCGCGAGTACGCCAGAAAACTCGCCAGCAACAGAATAGTTTCTCCGGGCACCGGAATCCCCGCATTTTCGGCGAGCAGCGTCAAGCCCACGGCCCAATAGCCATACTCCACCACCGCATTCCGCAAAAAGTCGAGAATGGCTTGAGTCATGATTTCAGAGGTTGAAGTGGAGGTTCGTACCGAGTCCTATTGCTTCAAGAACTCGATCAGCGCCCGGTTGAACTCCTCCGGACATTCTTCATAAGGTAGATGCCCCACCCCAGGGAAAACGACCTTTTGCACATTCTTGAAGTGCCGCGACAACGGCTCCATCGACGAAACATACACCGCCGGATCTTTGCTGCCCCACATCAGCAGCGTAGGAATCGCCGCCAAGTTCGGCAAAAGCCCTTCCAGTTCCCGCAGATCGGCTGTCCAGGTGCGCACAATGCTCAATCCATGCTCGAACATCCCCGGAGTTGCCATCGGCGCTTTGTAACCTTCCAGGCTGCCCGGCGGAATCTTGCTGCGATCCGCATACAGCCGCCCATGCCAGTACGGAAACATAAAAGGCATCCGCTCCGCGCTTACACGAAATAGCGCAGCCCCAACGCTGGTGCCGAAGAACGGCGCCAACCATGTTCCATGCGAGGAATACGGATTCACCGGACACACTAGAATGAGCCGCCGCACCTGTGGCTTCGACCCGCCTGCGGTCACACATTCTGCGGCCGCCGCCATCGCGACCGCGCCGCCCCTCGACGTACCCAGCAAATCGAACGACTCCAGCCCCAATTTCTTCACAAACTGCACCACCCGTCGCGCCGTCGCGCGCATCGAATGATCGATTCCGCGAGGCCGGTCCGAGAAGCCCGCCCCCAACAAGTCCGGAGCATACAAAGTCGCGTAAGGCGCAAGAGCAGGCAGCACATATCGCCATGAAAATGAGTAGGCCATCAAACCGTGCAGCAGGATCAACGCCGGCCCTGCCCCCGCGCGCAGGTAGCGCATGCGGCCGCCATCAATCTCCATCCAGCACTCTTCCACACCTTCGCCCAGAGTAGAAGCAACCCCTGGCGCGCTTTCCTGAACGTCATTCATGAAGAATCTTCTCTTGCGGACAACTCTTTCCCCGCGGCTGGATTCTACTTAAGGGAACGCCTCTGTCGCTTCACTTGGGGAGCTTCGGCTCCCCGTTTTTTTGGGAAGCAATCGACGCCGGTTCGCGAAGTGGGTGCCCCACCCTTGCCGCGTCGTTTGCGACAGATCCCGCCCTGAGCCTGTCGAAGGGGTGGGGATTTTGATTCCCTCAAAGAATCCCGCTAAGCCGCTTTCCGCTTCTTCCCCAAGAGCTTGCTCAAAACCCGAATCCCCCGGTCAATGTGCTTCTCTTCCATCATGAACGGCGGCAGAAACCGCAAGACCGTATCCTGCGTGCTATTAAATAAAACTCCTTCCGCCAGCCCCGCATCCACAATTGGCCGCGCCGGAATCTCCAACTGAATTCCCTGGATGAATCCTCGTCCTCTCACTTCCGTAGCCGCCGCCCGCTTCGCCACCAGGCCTTTCAACTCCTGCTGCAAGTAGGCTCCAACTTTGTTCACATTCTCCAGCAACTTCTCGTCCTCCACGATCGCGAGAAACTCCAGCGCGATCCGGCACGCCAGCGGACCGCCTCCAAACGTCGTGCCATGTTGCCCCGGTGAAATCGCGGTCGCAAATTCTTCCTTCGCAATGAATGCACCCAGCGGCAAACCGGCAGCAATCGGCTTGGCAATGGCGACAATATCCGGCTTCACTCCGAAACTCTGAAACGCAAACATCGATCCCGTACGTCCCAGTCCGCATTGGATCTCGTCGAAGATCAGCGCCACGCGATTCCGGTCCGCCAGCGCACGGCACTCCTGCAGAAACTCTACCGAGCATTCATGAATGCCGCCCTCGCCAAAAATTGGCTCCAGCACAATCGCACACGTGTTTTCATTCACCGCCGCGCGCAAACCTTCCAAATCGTTCTGCTTCACAAAGGTCACGTCTTCCAGCAGCGGCTCGAATCCCTTGCGATGTTTGTCCTGCCCCGTCAGCGACAACGCGCCAAACGTACGCCCGTGATACGACCCTTCCAGCGCTACCAGCCGGCTCTTCGCCTCGCCGCCCGCACGATGTCCCGCCAGCCGGGCCAGTTTGATCGAGCCCTCAATCGCCTCCGTTCCGCTGTTCGAGAAAAATGCCCGGTCCAACCCCGACAGCGCGCATAATTTCTCTGCTAACGGCCCCTGATACTCGTGGTAGTACAGGTTCGAGACATGCACCAGCTTCGCCGCCTGCTCCCGAATCGCCTTTACGATGCGCGGATGCGCATGTCCCAGCGCATTCACCCCCAGCCCCGACACAAAGTCCAAGTAGCGTTTGCCCTCGATGTCGTAGAGAAATACTCCCTTGCCACGAGTTAACACAAGGGGATACCGGTTATAAGTTTGCAGCAAGTATTTCCGCTCACGCTCTGCGATTTGATCAAACGATGCCGGCGAAGCCGCAGGAGGATTCGCCGCGGTCAGAGTATTCATGATTGCCTCCGTGAAACTTAATTTTACCGGAATGAGAGGTAAGAACGGACGAGTCCGATTGAAAACCTTAGCGGCAACTGCACTCGAACAAATAACCAACGGGTCGCGCACGCGAGCGGCACCCACACTGCTGCCACTCCGCCTGCGCAACCCGGCTTAGGGGGAGGAAGTTGTTAGTGATCCGCGCGATAACGAGCGCCGCTAGACTTTTCTACGTACGCTAACGTACAGTGTCTGGGGTATTCCTTTCCTGCCTCGAAAGACTAGGTTGGAACTAATGGCACTACGTCTGCTTTCAGCCCCTCTCCGCAGACGAAAGCGGTTGCATCATGAATATCGAGGTTTTCCAATCCGAATTGGCGCGACTCCAACGAGAGCAGCAAAGGGCGCGACAGGACGAGGTCTTCGGAGGCCTATCTGCTACAGAACGGGCGGCCTACAACACGAGGCAAGACCGCATCCACGAGTTGGAACATCCGGTGGAGAATTACATTTACGCGCACGCTGGTATTAAGAAAAAGAAGAAGAGTTAAAGTCCCCGCCTGTGGATACCACGCCGCTCGAACTGCCCCGAACCCCGTCATGCACTTCCCTTCGCGCGCCTTTGCTTCGATCATCCCTGTAGCTCACTCGCTACAGACTCCCTCCGTCTTGACGGAGTAAGGCATGCGCGGATCTGTCTTTTCCGTTCGGACAATCTCGCTCATTAGGCGACCCTTGAGCAAGGCAGGTATTGCAGGATGTTTCCAGAACGACGGAGTTGTCTCCGCCATAAAGTAAATGGTCCCGTCTTTGCCAGCTTTGACGGCGTCACTGGGGGCATGATTCTCGATCTCAGTGAGCAGGGACTATCGATGCAGACCTCGATCCCTTTGGAAACAGACCGTCGCGCCGAACGTCGTCTTCAGTTCAGCCTCGATCTGCCCGATCCCGATCTTCACCTCGAGACCACGGGCTATATCGCATGGGCCGACGCCCTCGGTCGTGCTGGTGTCCGCTTCTCCGAACTGCCCGCGGAGGCACGCCGCCGCCTGGACGAATGGCTCGCCCTCAACGATGAAGCGCCCAGCCGCAAGGCACCCACCTTGGCATTCGATCGGGTGCTTGGCTCCAACCCGGGCTACCCATCTGCCGCGAATACATCTTCAAAAACGCGTTCGGTCAGCCTGGAAGCCACCGCCGGCGCGTCAGAATTTCAGGGTCCACCTTCAGGCTCCAGTACGATTCAGTACGAGTTCCACTCTCTCGGATCCGATCTGAATACCGCTCTGCGCGTCATCAGCGAACGTGCCCGGACGCTCTTGCGCGGCAGCGGCGCCGCGATCGCGCTCGTCGACCGCGGCCCCATGATGTGCCGCGCCAGCGTCGGGATCGGCGGACCGCCCCTCGGCACACATGTCAACATCGGCGAGGGATTCTCGGGCGAGTGCATCCGCACCGGAAAAGCTCTGCGTTGTGACGACGCCGAAATCGATCTCCGCGTCGACGTCAGCGTCTGCCGGCGATTCGCCATTCGTTCCATCGCGGCCGCACCTATCCGCTACGAGCGCGCGGTCGTCGGCCTGCTCGAGGTTTTTTCCCCCAACTCTTTTGCCTTCGACGAAGGCGATCTCGCGATCCTCGAGCGCATGGCTCAGACCGCACTCCTCACCGTTCGGCAAGCCCAACCCCTGAGCCGCAGCTTGGACCACTATCCAAGGGCATCATCCTAAGCGATCCCTCATCATCCTGGAGTTTTGGGTGCCCATTTCTTGCGCGCTCTTCGCGCCAGAAGTGGGATTCTCGAAAGCGCAAAGTCGAAGGGATCATCGCGGAACTAAAACGGAACTTGAGCCAGTATCAAATCGTTTGCCAACCTCGTTCCACCACCCTCGTTACGCTAGAATCTGCGGTACGTTAGATCGTCGCAGGCAGTGATCTCCTTCATAGATAAAAAAAAACTACGCCTGCCTGCGCATCACGCCCGCTGAAAGAGGCATCATGACTCGTCTACTAACAATCGCACTGATTCTCGTAAACCTCGCGGGGTTTTCCCTCGCGGAGGCCCAGGTGCCGTCGTCCTTACCCTTCATCAACACTCTCATGCCGCAGCCTTCGCAGCTTTCGGCTCAGGACGGACGCCTTGCGATCACCCCATCTTTCAAAACCGTCACCGATCATTTCAAAGATGCGCGACTCGACGCCGCCATTACCCGCAGCCTTTCCCGCATCAAGATCCGTAGTGGTGTCGCCATTCCCACTTCCCCCGACGCCGACACCACCTCGGCAAACCTGATCATCAGCGTCGAAGCTACCGGAGAGACCATCCAGTCTGTCGACGAAAACGAGTCCTACTCCCTCGACGTCACTCCTACGAGCGCACATCTCCAAGCCGCGACGGTCGTTGGCGCCATGCACGGCCTCGCCACACTCGAACAACTTCTCCAGTTCGACTCGACCGGTGCCTTCTTTCCGGCCGTCGCCATCCATGACACGCCGCGCTTTCGCTGGCGCGGACTCATGCTCGACTGCGCCCGCCACTTCATGCCCGTCGACGTTATCAAGCGCACCCTCGACGGTATGGCCTCAGTCAAACTCAACGTCTTCCATTGGCATCTCAGCGAAGACCAGGGCTTTCGCATCGAGAGCAAGGCTTTTCCCAAGCTCACCGAACTCGGCTCCGACGGACTCTTCTATACCCAGGAGCAAGCGCGCGAAATCGTTGCCTATGCCCGCGACCGTGGAATCCGCGTCGTTCCCGAGTTTGACATGCCCGGCCATACCAGCGCCTGGTTCGTCGGATATCCCGATCTCGCCAGCGCGCCCGGCCCCTTCCACATCGAGCGAAAATTCGGCGTCTTCGATCCCACGATGGATCCCACGCGCGAGAGCACTTACAAGTTTCTCGACACCTTCCTCGGAGAGATGGCCGCTATCTTCCCCGACCACTTCCTGCACATCGGCGGCGACGAGAACAACGGTGTCGAGTGGAAGTCCAACCCGCGCATCCAGACCTTCATGCGCGAACACAACCTCAAAGACACTGCCGCACTGCAAAACTATTTCAACGAGCACCTGCTTAAGATTCTCGAGAAGCACGGCAAGCACATGATTGGATGGGACGAAATTCTCACTCCCAACCTCCCCAAAGATGTCATGGTGCAAAGCTGGCGCGGCTTTGATTCCCTCGCCGCCGGGGCCAGGAACGGTTACAACGGCATCCTCTCTGCCGGCTACTACTTGAATCTCATGAGCACTGCGGCGGACCACTACGCCATCGATCCTCTGCCGCAAACCACCGACCTCAACGCAGAGCAGCAGGCGCGCATTCTCGGAGGAGAAGCCTGTATGTGGATGGAACAGACGAGCTTCGTCGACATCGACTCCCGCGTCTGGCCGCGCACAGCAGCGATCGCCGAGCGCCTGTGGTCCCCTCGCACCGTGAATGATGTGGATGACATGTACCGCAGGCTTGAAGTCGAATCGCTCCGTCTCGAAGCCTTCGGCCTGACCCACATCTCGCAGAGGGACGCCAGCCTGCGTCAGTTGAGCGGAACTCGACGAGCTTGCTTCGCTGCAGGTTCTGGCGTCCGTCCTCGAGCCCGTCGTCTTTGATCAGCGGGCTCACCAGCAACATGCCAATCAACTCACGCCGCTTGATCTCCTGGTCGACGCGCTCCCGCCCGATCCACCCTCGCGCCACAATTTCGAGTTGCTGACGCGCACTTACCTGCAAAAGCCAGCAGCCCAAAAGCAGGAGGAGAAAGAACTCGCGTCGAAGTTTAACGTCTGGACCGCCGCCGAACCCGGCATCCTGAGCCTGATGGCCAACGCTCCCCTGCTCGCTCAAGCCGAGCCTCGAGCCCACCAACTCGCCGAACTTGGCACGCTTGGCCTTGAAGCAGTGTCCTATCTCTCGTCTGGATTGCCCGCCGCCGCAGGATGGAAGGCGGCGAAACTCGCCGTCTTGGACGACGCTGAGAAACCGCAAGCTTACGTTCGCTTCACGGTCCTGAAGCCGCTGCGTGATCTAGTGAATGCGGTGCCTGAAGGCCAGGCAAGTCAGTAGGATATCTTCAACGCTCGTATCGCTAATAGAGCGGAGGCTGCCCCTCGGGCCGCGTCTTCCAGCGCCGGTGCACCCATAACCATTGATCGGGATACTTCCGTACATAATCCTCAATCACCTTGGTGAACAGCTGCGTGTTCGCGGCAATGTCGGCTTCCAGATTGCCCGTCCGAATTACGGTGAGCGCCGGGTCAAACCGCAGCCGGTACTTTCCCAGCGCCGGATCCCAAATCGTGAATCCCGGTACTACCGCCGCATCCGTACGCAGCGCAATCCGCGCCAGTCCACTCGCCGTACATGCCGGAATTCCAAAGAAGTCCACGAAGATGCCTTGCGGCGGAGTCATATTCGTGTCCATCAATATTCCAACAGTTTCCCCGGCTTTCATCGCCGCCAGCAGCCCGCGCACAAAATCGTCCTTGGCAACGGTCTTATTGCCGTGCATCGTGCGATAGCTCTGCAAAAGCCGATCGAGATACTCGTTGTCCATCGGCCGCATCACTACATTGAGCCAGTGGCCGTGCAGTGAATGCGCAAACGCCGAAAGCTCCCACCCGCCAAAGTGCGCCGTCAAAAATAGCACGCCCTTGCCTGGCGCATACGCCTGCTCGTAATTCTCCAGGCCGTCGTACACCACGACCTCGTCGACGTTCTCTTTCGTGTACTTGGGAAACCGGCACAGTTCGGCGAGTTGCCGCCCTAAAGAAGTAAACACTCCCCGCAGGATCCGCTTGCGTTCGGCAACGCTTTTCTCAGGAAACACCATCTCCAGGTTGCGCATTCCCACCTGTCGCAACCGAAAGTGCAGCAGATAAACCAACTGCGCGATGCCAATGGCACACCCGCGCGCCAGCGCACGCGGCATTGCACCTAGGATTTTGATGAACGGCCAGGCTGCCGCGTATTCGAGTTTCCGCCGCATCGAGGGAAGCGTGACCGTATCACCCTGAATTTTGCTTGTCAAACCTGTGAGATTCTTTGGGCAGGGTATCTGTTGGGACAGCCGCCATCGGCCGCAGCTCGATCCTTCACTCCTCAACCAGCTCCGAACCATGCTTTTCAAACACCGCCCGCAGCGCCACCGGAGAACGCTCCGTCATCGCATGAATATCCTCAATCAGCGAATAATTATTGCCGCTCATCACCAGCAAATACCGCACCGCTCCCGGCCCCGGATTCCAGTAAGTATGAACCGTTTCCCGCGGCACAAAAACAGCGGCCCCTGCCGCTGCCTCCACCACATCTTTCCCCACTCGAACGCAGAGCTTGCCTTCGAGCACATACCACGCCTCATCATCATTTCGATGCAAACGCAGCGGTGCAATCCACCGCGGCGGACCGGGCGGCGCTCCCGCATCTTTCCATTCCGCGACCACGAAGTTCGCACCCACCGACCCACCACATTCCCCGCTAGCAGAGCCGCAATCGTCGCAGAACTCATATCACCTTTACCCTCGAAGTATCGGAATTTGGGTGGCGAAGCACTTTCCGCGCCGCGAAAAAGCTTTCATCTTTCGTCAAGGCTTTATCCACTACGGCGCTCGAGAGGAGTCCTCAGACTGTAAAGCCGCGATGCAAGGACCGCCTACTTCGCCGCCTCTTGCGCCCATTTCGCCAATGTAGTTAAGAAGGAATTCGCCGCCACCGGAGGCTCCACCTCGCCCGTCAGCGAAGCTTTGAACGTCACCATGTGCCCATAGAACTCGCGCGTGCTGTCCTTGTCCTGCTTCATCACAGCCCCATTCAGGCTGACTCCCGCAAAGACTCCGCGCGTCCGCGAATAAGTCAGCACCTGCGCCCGCATCTTCCAATCGGTGTTGCCCTCGGCATGACGCCCGACTGGCCCCGCCGCCACCGAAGCATCCGCTCCCAGTGCCACTTGGCTCGACAGCAGACGCTGCATCCCGTCGTTGTTCATGATCAGCATCACCAGGTCCACAGCCTGTCCGCCAGCCTGAAATCCAAAGCTGCCTCCGGTGATGGTAAAGAACGCCGGCGCGCTCCACCCCTTCGGGTTGCGGCAACTCGCGAGCCCACGCCCATACTTGCCGCCCACGATGAACCCGCCTTTCAACATCGAAGGAACCACCGCCACGCATTCCGCTTTACTCAAAATGTCCTGTGGGATACCCGAATCCGGCGCCGACTGGATCTCGTTCAGCACTTGCGCAGCTGCCTGCACGCGATCCGTCGCCTTCGATTCCTTCGACTCTTCATCCCCGGCAAACGCAAAGCTGCCGAGACACACCGCTAGGGTCAGCAACACAAGTTTCTTCATCGTCCCTCACCACAGAAAAATTGACTGAAAATCCAGTCCTTCGATTGTAAATGAGTGGGACGGTCGAAAATCCTTGCAGGTTGTCAGGAATCACGCGAACTACTACGGGATGGCAGGTCGGGAGCAAAAAAATGCGGGGCTGAAAGTAGTGACCCTAATCGCCACTCTCAACCCCGTCTCCCAGGTTCTGTGGTAGGTGAGGCGAGTATGCGTCGCCCCATAATTTCCGACAAGATTACGAAGGTAAGTGACCCTCTGGTGACCGCCCTATTCTTTGGCTAGCAGCTAGAAGCTGTCCTACTTCGTCGCCACCAGCGAATGCGTTATGGCATGCACCGACAGTGCAATCCGGTTCTGCACGCCCACCTTGCGCATCAACTTCGCTACGTGCGCCTTCACCGTACGCTCTTCAATCCCCAACTGGCCGCCAATCTCTTTATTCGACCGGCCGGCCACCAGCATCTCCAGCACTTCCTTCTCGCGGTCGGTGAACGTCACTCGCCCCGCCGGGAAGATTCGCCCTGGTGCCGACGATACCCGCTCAATAAACATCGAAAGCACTTTGCGCGGAGCCCACACCGATCCCTGGTTCACAATCCGGATCGCCTGCGCGAACTCTGCCGGCGTGGCCGCTTCATCCACGTAGCCCTTGGCCCCCGACGCAATAGCCTTCAGGATGGTTTCCTCATCAATCCCCGAGCCCGTTACGATAATCCGCAAATCCGGACGCGTGGCCTTCAGGCTGGCCATCACATCAAACAGGTTTTGTCCGTTGCGGTTGCCGAGCAGAATGAGATCAATGCCCTGCAGCGTGCTGATCTCAGGCAGTGACGCGGAGACGAGTTCAAATTCGGGCTCGGCATCGAACAATGCGCGGAACCCAACAAAGCGCAATGGATCGCTTTCCACCACCGCGATTTTGATGACTGGTTTTCTGGCTACGGCTGCTTTCATAGGTTTCCCTGTAAGGCAAGATTCTTCTACTCAGCATAGTAATAATTCGACTGATTGCAAAGAGAAGGTGACCGAAGGGAAATTACGGGAGTAACATGGAAAAATGAGGCGAAACGCCGCATTGGCCACTCAACTTGTAAGTACAACCACCAGAGAAAACATGTGAGACCAGCCACGACTGAACTTGTCGAGACAGCAGCCAAAGCCTGCCCTGAGCGAAGTCGAAGGGGCTGTCCTTCGAGCGCAGCTCGACCAGCTTTTCCCCCGCATCACCACGACCACGGAGAAACCGTTCTCATGAGAGTACCAAAGCAATTATTTGCCGTAATCGCCGTCATCCTCGCTGCCTGCACATTATTCGCGCAAGAACCCGGCGGAACCATGCCCGAAGCGAACGCGCCGGCTTCCACCTACAAACCCAAGTTCCCCGGCGATCCTGCCCGCTCCGATTCTGAGGCCGCCGCCCTCGCTTACATGCGCGTCGTCATCCGTGCCCAGCACCAGTTCAACAAACAATACGACCACTTCGCCACTACTCTCGCTGACCTCGTACACTCCGGATCTTTCACCAAGCGCATGGTCGACACCCAGCGCGGAGACTACACCGCAAACTTCAAAGGCAAGAAAGACAGCTACGTCCTCACCATGACTCCAAAAACTATGGACGCCGAGCACCGTTCCTTCTACGCCGAAGACGACGGAAAGATTCACGCCGACGAATCCAAACCCGCCGACGCCAACTCCCCGGTCGTGAAGTGAACGTCAGGAAGTGAAGAATTGAAAAAGATGCCCCACCCTGGTCGCGTTGTTTGCGACAGGGTGGGGACTTTGAACCTTCAACAATATTCGAGGCTAGGCGCGACCACAATTTCCAGCGCACTTAGCGGCGTGGACTTACTCCACCGCCATGGAATCCCGATCCCATCGGCGCGCCACGAAATCCGCCAGCCCCCGAGTGGAAACTGGTCACCGCGTGGCTGTGAAACCCGCGTCCAATCGCCACTTGCCGGGTCCCATCAAAGTGATGCACTCCACGCGCAACCACGATCGGCGTGCGATAAGCCACGATTGGTGAATAGAATCCCCAACCGAACGGGTTATACAAGAATCCCGCCCCCGGAAGATATGTGAATCCTGCAAACCACGGGTCCCAATACCATCCCGGTCCCCACCAGCCAGGCCCGTAGCCGCCGACGCCAAAATACGTCCGCGCCGCATCTACGTTGGCTTCCGACAAATATTCCGATCGCAAGCTGCTCCAGCGATACAGATCGTCGTTCTTTTGGACTTCATTCTTGTCGAAACCCTGCGCCTTCGGCTTCCCGGTGGTGTTCAGCGCGAGCTCATGCCCGCCTTTCACGGTCGTATTGTGATCGTCCGCTGAAACCAGCGCCTTGCCGTCGAACACTCGCACCTGATTCTTGCCGGCATCGAAGGCGTACAAACCGTTCTTCTCGATCCGCGTGTCCGCTCCCGGCTGGCTGATATGGATATTGTTTTGCTTGTAAATCTCATCCACTTCCAGCATTGCCTGCCCTTGGTTCAGGGCAACTTCCGTGTTCGTGATACTGCTCGAAACCATCTTCACCGAGCTGTTGCTGCCCAGCCGCAAATACACCCCTGGCGTTAGCAACACCTCCGCCTTGCCATTGCCTGTCTCCAGCACCTGTCCGTCCTGCAAAGTCGCCGAGCCCACCGACTTCGAGTCGAGAGATTGGTCGCCCATCGACGCCTCTCCCTCCGCATAGTTCAACGTCCCTGGCATCGCCGTCTGTCTTCTGTTGTTGTAGTCTGCATTCGCCCCCCACGCAGGCACAGACAGAAGCGCCGCCAGAAACCAACTTCCAGCCACTGCACTCCATCTCGCCAGCCTCATAAATGGCCTCCTCCTGAGATAAAAATCATATAAAAACCTCTATATAGCTTGATGCCGCGCGCACCTTGGAGATGCACGCCTAACCTATTGACAACGCTTGACTTATTTGACGAATGGATTTGATAAAGATGGGTATTTGAAAGCCCTGGGTGCTGTTGTCGAGAAGTACAGAATTTGGACGACGGATGTGACGCTAAAGGACGACCGACATACTGTGACGAGAACAGGGTCGAGACCCCAGTGAACCCCTGTGACCTCTGTGGTGAAAGGTTTACGGCTCTCCCTCGCCCCCCGAAATCACTTCTACCCGCATCCCCTTCCGATCTCCTTCATTGACCCGCAGCGAACTGCCCTGCCCCTCGTAGCTCTTGAGAAATTCCGGATTGTAATAAGCCTCGCCATCCACGCTCTCCCAAGCCAGCACCGTGTAATCCCCGGGATGAACTCCGCGCAACGAGAAGCGCCCACTCTGATCGCTCACCGTTTTGCGATACCGCTCCATCAGCCCTCGCAGACGCATCTCCGGCACCGCCACAATCACTGCGTTCGCAACCGGCTCGCCCTTCGCATCGACCGCAACTCCCTCGACGACGCCACCATTCGCACTCGCTACCAGGTCAAGCACGACAACCCCGCCATTCACGCTGATCCCCGCATCACTCACATCGCGATTGCCCGCTGCGGCCGTCTTCAAAAATAGATCGGAATTCCCCCCAGCGTCTCCCGTGAGCTGCACGAAATAATTTCCCGGCGGCACGCTCTTCCACTCAAAGCTCCCGTCCGCTCCCACATGCGCTAGATGAGAAAATCCATCGCCCATGCTGAACGTCGAAATCGCCTCGTCGTCTCCATCGGCCGAGCGCAATTGCAGAAAAATCTGGCTGCCATCGAATCGCCCTCCCCCCTTGTTTTCCACCCGCAGCCGCCCGCGAATCAAACCTCCCGGTTGCGGCGCCAACCGCAAGTCTTCCACGCTGTTCGATCCGATTTGCAGCGCCTGCCGCGCCATCATCGGCACCGGAGAATTCTCCACCGTCGCCAGAATCGTGTACGCTCCCGGCGCGACGTCGCGAATCACGAAGCTGCCGTCCTGATGCATGTCCGCCCCATTCAGCATTACGCTGAAATCGCGCGACTGCAGCATGATCGCCGCCGACGACCGCGGCGGCAGATTCACGACGGTCCCCCGAATGCTCAGGCTCGGTCCCTGCGTCAGAGAAAAGTTCACCGGGAAATCATCTCCAGCATGTAGAACGACCGGAGCCGCCTGGCTTCGATCCGGGGTCCCCGGATAATACGTCGTCTGATACGCGGTCGCTGCCGACTTGTCGTTCGTAGCCCGCGACTCAGCCCCCACTCCCGCGGCCTCTATCAGGCTCTTGAAATCCGGAGGCGGATTCACCGATACGTAGTAATTCCCTGCCGCCAGTCCCGCAATTCGGTATTCGCCCAAGTCATTGGTGCGCTCCGCTCCCGCCTGCTCCAGTCGGCTGCGCCCCAAAGCGTATGTCTGCCGCAGCACCGACACTTGCGCGTTCGCCATCGGATCCCCATCTTCATCCGTCACCCGTCCCCGCACTACGGCTGCAGCCTGCAATCGAATCCGCAGATCCTTCACTTCCTGTTCCGCCGCCAGCGTCAGAACGCGCCCATCCGCCCGCGCCCGGTGCTTATCGACTTCCAGCAGTCCCGTGCGTTCGGCAAAAAGACGGTAGCGCCCGGGCAGAATGCCCTCGATACGAAATCCCCCATCCGCCCCGCTCACCGCCGTGTAGTCCCCGCCCTCCGTCTGATTTTCGGCAATCAGTTCGATCACCGCCTTCTTCACCGGTTCGCTCCCCGGCTCCTTCGTCACTACCCCATCAATCACAGCCCGGCCTACCGATTTGGCCACGCCATGGCTCGCAACCTGGGTCCACGCGCCGGCACTCAGCAAAACGATCGCTAGATATGAAGGCCGCTTCATGATTTCAGTCAGGGAACTTTAGAATGATTTCAAACAGGCCGTGAGGGTCGGCAAACCCATTCTATCCCGGGAATGACTCACCCCCAAGCACCGTCCTCCCGCTTCCTTCGTGTACCTTCGTGCCCTTTGTGGTAAACCGTTTGAACCTTGAAAACCACGAGAGGACCGGGCCAAAGACCTCCGTGACACCCCGCAATGACCTAAACTTCTCTCGCCCCCCAAGGAGGATCCATGAACCGCACTCTCATCCTGACCGTCCTCATTCTTGCCACCGGCCTCGCTCACGCGCAAGACGTTGCTGGCGACTGGCAAGGCACCCTCCAGGCCGGTGGCGCCGAACTCCGCCTCGTCCTTCACATCACCAAAGCCGCAGACAACACTCTCAAGGCGACGCTCGACAGCATCGACCAGCCCGGCGGCAATGGCATTCGCGTCAGCTCCATTTCGCTGAAAGACTCCAAGCTCAGCCTCGGCATCGACGCCGTTCACGGCACCTACGAAGGCAACGTCGCGCCCGACGCTCAAACCATTACTGGCACCTGGACCCAAGCTACTCCGTTGCCCCTCGAGTTCAAGCGCGCCACCACGCCCGTCAAGACCGAACACAAACCCGCCAAGCCCTCCGACATCGATGGCGCCTGGATGGGTTCGCTCGACACTGGCGCCATGAAACTGCGCGTCGTCTTCCACATCGTCAACACCGAAGACGGCCTCACCGCCACCCTCGACAGCCCCGACCAAGGCATGAAGGGCATCCCCACTACCGCAGTCACTCGCACCGGTGACTTGCTTAAGATCGAAGTCAAATCTCTCGCCGGACTCTTTGAAGGCAAGATCGCTCCCGACCTGTCCGCCATCGACGGTAAGTGGACGCAAGGGGGCGGCACACTAACCTTGCTGCTTAAGCCAGTGAAGAACGAATCGGAACTCGAACTCAAACGCCCGCAGAATCCCGTCAAGCCCTATCTCTATCGCGAGGAAGAAGTCTCCTACACCAACTCGCAGCAGAACGTCACACTCGCCGCCACGCTCACCATTCCCCAAGGCAAGGGCCCATTCCCTGCCGTCGTGCTCATCACCGGCTCAGGCCCGCAGGATCGCGATGAGAGCATTCTCGGTCACAAGCCCTTCCTGGTTCTTTCCGACTATCTCACTCGATACGGCATCGCTGTTCTCCGCGCCGACGACCGCGGTACTGCCAAGTCCACCGGAGTCTTCGCCACCGCCACCACCGCCGATTTCGCCACCGATGTTGAAGCCGGCATCGCGTATTTAAAAACCCACGCCGAAATCAATCCCCGCAAAATCGGCCTCATCGGTCACAGCGAAGGCGGAGTCATTGCCCCGATGGTCGCTGCCCGCAACCGAGATGTCGCTTTCATCGTGATGATGGCCGGCACTGGCGTCCGCGGAGATCAAGTCCTCGTCGCACAAGGCGAGGCCATCGAAATCGCCAGCGGCAAGAGTCCCGAAGAAGCCGCTAAGAATGCTGCCAAAGAAAAAGAGATGCTGACCTTGGTCGAGACCGAAAAGGATGAAACTGCTCTGGAAAAAGAATTAAGAGAAAAGTTGACTGGGGAAGTTTCCGAGCCCTTGATCGGCTCCCAGATCAAACAGGTCACCTCTCCCTGGTTCCGCTTCTTTCTGACGTACGATCCCGCAACCGCGCTGCGCAAAGTAACCTGCCCCGTCCTCGCCATCAACGGTTCACTCGACAAGCAAGTGCTTCCCACTCAGAATCTCCCACCCATCCGCGAAGCTCTGAAACAAGCCGGCAACCGGCACGTGGAAGTTGACGAACTTCCCGGCCTCAACCATTTATTCCAGCCCGCCAAAACGGGCTCCCCCTCTGAATACGCAGAGATCGAAGAAACCATCTCGCCCGTAGCCCTGGAAAAAATGTCGACGTGGATCCTGAAGCAATAGCCGCAAGGAAATGGAAAACTAAAATGGAAAGTGCGGGGAATAGAAGATGTGAGGAGTGGAATATATCGGGACAGGCGCCCTCGGCTGTCCGCCGCAGCGCGGCGCTTCTTTTCAGTGCCCAGAGGATGTGGGGTTGGTCCTGCAGACGGACTTCTCAGCTATCCTTCCGATACAGCAAATCCCGCATCGCCTTCCTCCGCGCCTCGTTCGCTTCCGCCAGCGACTTACGCTCGTCGGCGCTCATCCCCTTCTTTTCGGCCGGACCATCCGCCTCAGGTTCGCTGCATGCCGGACATCGGTTCGCAAACCCCGGCTTCCCCGGCTTCAACTCAAATTCTTCCGAGCAGACCACACAAACTTTAATCGGAAATGCCATCCTGCTAATTATTTTATCAACCACCGCGAGAGACTCACCACAGTTTCCTGAAAACAATTGACCTGCCTTTGGCGGCAGCATCGCGAGCCGTAAAAATCAATTTCTCGTGATGCCGCCATAACCAAAGTTGAGGCACCCAGCGTCGCAAATCAACGACCCGATTCGACCACCAGAGAATCCCTTCCTCCAGCCGACATGCTGCGGATGAGTTCCTTCTCCCTGCCGCTAACCGGAGCTTCGAGATTCAGGTCAGCCGACATCGTGATCTTGCTCAGAAATGCCTCGCCGCCGTAGCGCGTGAATACGAAATGCGGATCGACATTCTGGGCTTTCGGTGCGGAACCCGGAAGCATCAACGCAATGTGATGCCGCCCTTCGTCGTTGCTCCAGAAATCCACCAGCCCGGACTGCAGTACTTCGACCTTGTAGCTGCCGGCCTTCAGTACGGTTTTTCCCACAACAAAATCGAATGGGACGTTGACTGCAACTCGAGTATCATCCTCCGCCTGCGCTCGTCCGCCGGCGAGATTCGCGCCGATAGCCGCAACCAGGAGAAACAACGCCACTGTCTTCATGCTCTTCATACTCTTCCTCTTCTTTGTTCTAGTTGATTCACGATCGCTCGTGTCCTCCGCGCCTCTCTCCGGTTGAAACTTGAAAAACAAACGGAACTTTCCCTCCGAATGTCACGCCCTTCATCCGGTTACGACTACACTTTTGTGCGCGTTGAAGACTTTGATTACGCGAAAGAGATTTCGATTGCGGAAACTTGTAACGACTCTGTCAAAACTTTGTTTCCACTCAAAGACAAACTCACAACACTGAACATGTGTCTGAACCGCATTTCACGCGGCGATTCGTCACGGCCGCGGAAGCTTGCCCTGAGCTGAGTCGAAGGGCGGCGCAACAATGCAGCCCACAGCGCCAGCTGTGGGGTGATGTCATTGTGAGGGGAACAAGCCCTGGACGGGGCGAACGAAAATCTATGACAAGATCACTGAAGATTCATACGCGAAGCCGTAACACTCTCGCAACTTCCCGCGAACAACAACGCACCGAAACTCTAATTCAAAAAATACTGCCGATACAATGTATCCCGCTGCGCCGGACGGAATCCCGCATCGCGAATAATCCTTCGCAACTCTTCTTCGGTGGTGCAATTGGTCACCCCCGCGGCCCGCACCACATTTTCCTCGAGCATGACGGAACCAACATCATTCCCGCCAAAACGCAATCCCATCTGGCACACCTTCAGCCCTTGCGTCACCCAGCTCGACTGCACATTGAGAAAGTTCGAAAGATAAATCCGCGAGATCGCCAGCACTTTCAAATAATCGACTGCGGTCGCCTCATCCCAGTGGCGTCCGCCTAACGCGGTGTGCTGCGGCTGAAAGCTCCACGGGATAAACGCCGTGAATCCGCCTGTCTCTTCCTGCAATTCATACAGGCGCTGAAAATGGTTGACCAGGTTCTCGTACTTCTCGCCCACGCCAAACATCATGGTTGCGGTGGTTCGCATCCCGATCTGATGCGCGGTCCGATGCACGTTGAGCCAGTCGTCCGTCAGGCACTTCAGACGAGCAATCTTGTACCGGACTTCGTCGTCCAGCACTTCCGCTCCACCGCCTGGAATCGAATCGAGCCCAGCATCGCGCAGCCGCAGAATCGTGTCGCGTATCGACAGCGAACTATATTCCGCAATCGCAATAATCTCCGACGCCGAATAGCAATGCAGATGCACCTGCGGAAAGCGCTCCTTAATTCCGCGCAGCATCTTCTCGTGCCAGTCAATCTTCAAATCCGGATGCAGTCCGCCTTGCATCAGCACACCCGTTCCGCCGAGCTCCACGGTCTCGCGAATCTTCTCGTAAATCGTATCGAAGTCGAGAATGTATCCTTCCTTCGCCGCGGGTCCCTTCAGAGGACGGTAAAACGCGCAGAAGGTACAGTACTCGGTGCAGAAATTGGTGTAATTAATGTTGCGATCGATGATGTAGGTGACCACGCCTTCGGGATGCAGCTTCCGCCGCACCTCATCGGCTTCCATGCCAATGCCGATCAGGTCATCGGACTCGAACATCTCCAGCGCTTGTGCCTTGGTCAGGGACATAGTGGGTTCACAGAACCTTGTTTTTCATTGTAACGAAACCCGCAGAAAAAATTCCCGGCGAGGCGCCCTGACGAGCGCCTTTTCGGCGAGCCCATTTCGGGAAACTGCCGGTTTCGGGGGTACCCCCTCCCCCACCCCCGCTGAAAGCCGCGACTGGCACGGGGTTTGCAAAAATGGTCTGCAGAATCTTGAGCCCCAAGGGTTTAGAGGTCAAAATCTTGAGAACAAAAGAGTTAGAGCCTGGCTCGCGGTTTCCGCGTGCACCGCCTCCGCCTTGACGATGATCTGCCGTTTGAGTTTCAGGGTCAAGGTCAGATGTCACATCGGGTTGTGGAAATCCAACGACGAGTTGCAGGCTGCACGAAACAAGTGTGAGTTGGGCAAGAGCGAAGGCTCGATCAAGCCGGTGGAGGTCGCAGACAAAAGAATTAAGGAAGATAGGCGGCGGCCCGCTGGGACCGCCCCTTCCAGGAATGACCACGAGCGTAAAACTAAGCAGCCGGGATTAAAAGTTCCTGGCCCACCTTGATTTTGTCAGGGTCAGAGAGGTTATTAGCTTTCGCGATCGTCATGTATTTTTTCGCGTCGCCGTAGAACTGCTGGCTGATTTTCGACAGGTTGTCGCCTGCCTTCACCGTATACTTCTGCGCACCTTGCGACGAGCCGCTTTGGGACTGCTGGTTCACCTCGATATCATGCTTCAGGTCGGTGTAGTTCGGGTCCACCTGCTTGATAGCGTCCCAGATGCGATTCTTGCTATCTTCCGACTTGGCGGTTGCCTTCACATACAACTGATTGCCATCCATGTTGACGTTCTGCAACTGAGCCCCTTCGCGTTGAATAGTGTCGAATACGGGCTTATATTTCTGCTTCAATTGCGCCAATAGGTCTGCCATTTTCGTCTCCTTTTATGATTGAGTTTGAATCCAGCTTGTTTAGTTGCAAACCAGGGTGTTGGCGTTGGGGGGTAATTGGAAAAGGGCGTCATACTGCTATGTCGGGAAGACCGGGCGGCGACGAGTTCAGGGAGAAATCGGGATCTCTGGAAACCCCCACGCCTCTAACGGTGAAACAGAGATTTCCGTGGTACTCTTACCGCCCAACAGCGCAACCAGTCTAGCGTTGGGTATTTGATCGTTAATGCAGGAGCTCCCTGAATGGGCTTGTACCGAGGCTTGGGCGCGGGTGCACTCATCTTCTTAGTTGTCGCCGCGGGCTGCGGCGGCGGAAGTGGCGGGTTTAATCCCAATGACGTGACTGTGACCGTTTCACCGGCGTCTATCACGATCCCTGCAGGCGACCAAACGACATTGCAAGCGACAGTTCACGGATTGTGCTCATCGTGCGCACCTTCTGTGCTTTGGTCGATCGCCGAGCTACAAAGCAATGGTGCCAGCGGCGCGCAGTGCAACTGGTCGGGCACTACGCAACCGGTTGGTCCATGCCCGGATGGGACGATTGAGGGAGCTGATACTGTTCCGGCCCTGACAGTGACGTACCATGCTCCCAGCACTTCGGGAACATTCCACGTTACGGCTGAGTGGTCCACGCTGTTCAATCCGGTGGTTGTCAAGGATGCGACGTCGGTCATCACTGTTGGACCTTAGGCTTGAGCTTCACGCCCTGGGGGGAAGTCAGATCGGTCAAGATCGAATCGCACCGACCCCTCCCCGGCGCAAGCGCACTGGGATATTGACAGTGGCCTGCAGTCGCGGCAGCCGAAAATCCCCGCTCGAGCGAAGCTTGAACGGGCACTCTCTGATGTAGGAATTCAGGAATCGTAGTGGCACTGCGCACCGATTGGTGCAACGACTGTCTGTAACAGTTTGACACCGACCACCGCCTTACCTAGACTGCCTGTGTAGAGCTTCGCGAGGACCATCCATGGGCTGGCTGCAAAACAAGTTTGAAAAGAACTTCATGATCAGCACAGTTGATTATGTTTTCAACTGGGCACGCAAGTCGGCAGTGTGGCCGATGACGTTTGGCTTGGCCTGCTGCGCGATTGAGATGATCGCCTCATCCACCTCGCGCTTCGATATCGCGCGCTTCGGCTCTGAGGTCTTTCGTCCGAGCCCGCGCCAAAGCGACTTGATGATCGTTGCCGGCACCGTCACGCTCAAGATGGCTCCGGTGGTAAAGCGCATTTACGACCAGATGCCCGACCCGAAGTGGGTGATCTCCATGGGCGCGTGCTCGTCGGTCGGCGGACCGTTCAATACCTATGCCGTGCTGCAAGGCGTCGACAAAATTGTCCCCACCGATGTCTACGTCACTGGATGCCCGCCGCGTCCCGAGAACCTCTTTTACGCTTTGCTCAAGTTGCAGGACAAAATCGACACCATGACGCTCGCCAAGAAGCCCACCGAAGTTCGCCTCGACCCCAATATGGTCGAGAACTTCAAGCGGCAGGTGATGATCGCGCAGACGCTGCAACCAAAATGACCGCGCTTAGCGGGCGTGAGCGAAGCGGGAGCCCGCTGCGGTCATCCCTTCGGCAGGCTCAGGGCAGGCTCTGAGCAGCGCGAAGGACCTCATAGCTGTCAGCTCTCAGCCGTCAGCTGTCAGCAAATCGAACCATGTGAGGACAGCCGCCATCGCCTGCCCTGAGCGAACTCGAAGGGCTGTCGGCCGAGCGCAGCGAGGTTGCCTCTAATCTCATGCCGACCTTCATCAAACTCACCACCCAATCCGAACTCCCTGCCACCGACGAAGCCAAAGAGTTTCCCTGCGGCGACAAAACCATCTGCGTTGCCAACGTGAACGGAACCTACAGCGCCATGGACAATGTCTGCCTCCACCGGGGCGGCCCGCTCGGCGAAGGCATGGTCGAGAGCGGCAAGGTCGTCTGCCCGTGGCACGGCTGGGCATGGGATCCCAAGACCGGCGAGGCTGCGCACAACGCGAACGCGAAGGTCGCGGTCTATCCACTGAAGATCGAGGACGGCGACGTGCTGATCGAAATGTAACGAATGCAACCCTCATGAGCCCAGTTACGCATTTCCTCAGCGGATGGGTGCTTGCCAACTGTGCCAAGTTGAATCGCAGAGACCGCGCGATCGTCACGGTTGCCTGCATCATTCCCGACGTTGATGGCCTCGGCATTGTTCCCGAGTTGCTAACTCGAAACTCAACGCATCCGATATTGTGGTTCACCCTCTACCACCATTCGCTTCACAACCTGGCGTTCGCATTGGTTGTCGCCGCGCTGGCCTTTGCTATCGCAACTCGCAAATGGACGACGGGAATGCTTGCGCTTGCAAGCTTCCACTTGCATCTGTTTGAAGACGCATTGGGCTCGCGCGGGCCAGATGGATACCAATGGCCCATTCCCTACCTGGTGCCGTTTTCCGCGGCCCTTCAGCTGACGTGGAGCGGGCAGTGGGGTCTGAACGCATGGCCCAACATCATCCTTACGTTCCTTATGCTGATGGTTACATTCTGGCTGGCATGGCGGCGAGGATCCTCGCCGCTGGAAATGGTCTCCTCGAAAGCAGACTCAGCTCTTGTCGGTGCGCTGCGACGGCGCTTCCCGCGAGACAGCGAAGCCGCGTAAGTATCTTCGCGAGTGACGAGAATCTATCCCAGCACCTTCAGGAACTTCGCCGGCTGATTGTCGTAGCCCGGAAATACCGAGGCTAGGTCTTGATTTCCCAAATGGCGGGCGACGGCTTCTCCAATTACCTGACGGAAGTCCGTCGTAAGAGCAAGGTCGCGGCCTTCGTAGAGTTGCGACTGGTCAAGGCCCGGCCAGTGGCCGTACACCTTGCCGCCCTTCACCGGGCCGCCGAGAACGAACATTACATTCGCGTGACCGTGATCGGTGCCGCGGTTGCCGTTCTCGCGCGCCGTGCGTCCGAACTCCGACATCGTGACGACAACGGTGTCTTCGCCGAGATCGCCGAGATCGATCCAGAAAGCGGCGAGCGCTTGCGAGAAGTCACCCAGCACATTTGCCAGTTGCCCTTCCGTCGAGCCCTCGTTGACGTGATGGTCCCAGCCCGCGATATCGGCGAATGCAACCTGCACGCCAAGGTTCGCCTTGATCAATTGCGCAAGCTGGCGAAGGCCTTCGCCGAAGCGGCCTCTGGGATAGTTGGCTCCCGGAGCGGACGCATACTTTCCAGGATCCGCGGCCCGAAGCATTTTGACCGCATCGAAGGTCTCCGCTCCCGTGCCGTGCAGGACGCTGTCGGAGGAGTGATCGTACATTGCCTCGAACGCGCTGGCTGCGGGAGAGCTCTTCGAATTTCTGCCGCCCACGGAAAAGTCATTGACGTTGTTCATCGCTACGGTGGGTTCGGAGCCGCTCAAGATCCGCGGCACCGAAGGTCCGAGCGCGATCGCGCGAAAGGGAGATACGTGCGCCGTCGCGGGTGCGCCGTGAAGTGAGCGGTTAAGCCATCCGTCTTGCGTGACCTTTACGCCGGGAGTGCCGGTCTCCATGAAATCCTGCGCGTCGAAGTGAGAGCGGGTCGTGTCGGGAGATCCGGCCGCATGCACGATCGCAAGATGACCCTGCTGCCAAAGCGGTTGAAAGGCCGAGAGCGACGGATGCAGTCCAAAGAAGCCGTTAAGATCGAGCACCGACTTGCGCGGAATGTTGATGCTGGGTCGCATGGAGTAGTACTGCGACTCGGCATAAGGAACGACGATGTTGAGGCCGTCGGCAGCGCCGCGCTGAAAGATCACGACGAGTCGCTTCGTGCGCGCGCCGGGTTCGACCGCTCCGTAGGCGGCCCGGGTCAGGAAGCTCGGAACCGCGGCAGTACCGACAACGGCGAGAGCACTGTTGCGAAGAAAAACTCGACGCGTAATGGACATGAGGAAACCAGCTTTCAGCTTTCAGCTGTCAGCTATCTGCTATCAGTCTCATTTGATTTCAGCTGAGAGCTGACGCTGAAAGCTGATAACGGAATCTTATCTCTTCTGAAACTCCGGCGAACCTAAGAGCAATCCGGCGATCGTGCTTGCGTCGGGCGATCCTGCAGAATTGCGTGGCGCTGTTTTCTGCTCTGGCGAATCGGTCCCGGCGTTTTTGGACGGCGCTTCAATCTGCGCGATGATCGAATCGTGCGTCTGTTTCGATACGTCACCCGCAAGCAATTTCGCCTCAAGTGCCGACAGCGTGGTATTGGAATCCGGGGGCGGAGGCGGTCCGCCGGCTAACTGCACTGCGTCCACCTTCACACCTCGGACTTTGCCAGACGTCATGCCCAACGCGAAGTTCATCCGGCCCAACAGCGCCGACGAACTCACCCACGTATCCGCTTTCATCGAATAGCCGGTCGGCGGCTGCGCGGAATACAGTGGCATTCCCAATTTTTCGATCTGGTGAGCCAGCGGGAAGGCATCGTCGACATCGGCGCCGGTGGCGCGCACGGCGGATGCAACAAACTCGAGTGGCGTTTTCATCTTCGCCCGGTAGGCATTCTCGGCCCAGAACTCCGGCGAATGGAGAAGGGTTGCCAGCACCTCGCGGATATCGCCCTTGCTCTTCTCGAACGTCTTCGCCATGTTGTCAACCAGCGCGGGCGGAGGATCGTCGGAGACAAAGCGCTGCGCCAATTTCAACGAAATAAAATGGGCCGTCTGCGGGCTCGTCGCCAGCATGTGCAACACTTCCTTACCTTCATCTTCGCCCTTGAATTTGATTTCATGTCCGAGAACAAACTTGGGGCCGGGCTCGTGCATGCGAGGTTCGTACTTGAAACCCATGCCGTCGGCGGGTTTCTCAATCGTCCAGCCAGTAAAGACCTTGGCAACTTCAGTTACGTCGCGCTGCGAGTAGCCTCCGTTGACGCTGAGAGTGTGCAGTTCCAGCAATTCGCGGCCGTAGTTCTCATTCAGCCCCTTGTTCTGTTTGCGCTTCGCGTTGGGGTTCTGTTGAGGATAGCGTGGGTAACGGCCATACGGCCCATAAGGCCGCAATGGCCGCCGCTCCGGGATTCCCTGCCCTTGCATTGAATTCGGCCCGACGCTGATCCAGTTGTCGAGATAGAACAACATAGCCGGACTCCTGGCCGTGGCGAGGAGCAAGTCCTCAAACTTTCCCAGCGCATGAGGACGGATCACATTCTGCTCGTAGTTCGTAACCAGCACACGCTCCGGACCTTTGCCGACGAACACGTTGAAGTGATTGAACCAGAAGTCCGTCATCACTTCGTCGAGTTGGCGCTCGCTGTAAATCGCGCGCAGCAATTTGGCCTGCACCAGTTCTGAAAGCACCGCCGCCTGCGGGTTGTTCATCGAGAGCAGCGTTTCTTTCTGCTTGGGATCCATGCCAGCAAGGAAATCCAGCCCCTTGCCGCCGCGCATCGAGTCGCCAAAGACTACCTGCTCGGCGGTCGACATCGCCATGACTTTCTTGTAGCGCTCGGTCGGAGACAGATCCATCATCCCTTGGATTTTTAGATCCGCATAGAGACGATCTTCGCGACGCCGGGCTTCGGCGTCGTCGACAGAATTCGGCTGCGGGTCGGTCGAAGCAGCCGCGGACGCGTCGCCCCCTGGCATTTTCGCAGGTTCGTCGGTCGTCGCAGCGCTCATGCCGTCCGTGGCAGTGTTGTTGTCCGCAGGCGTACCGGGCATGGCATCGGGGCTGGCCGCAGCCTCTGCCGCCAGTTCCTCGGCGGTCTTTGCACTGTCAGCAGCGGCGCTGTCGCCCGCGGATGACTCGCCGGAACCATGGGGAGAAGGCGACGCCTGCGCGTCCCCGCCGTTTGCTTTCGGTAGAGTCGCCGTCGCATCGCTTTGTTTTCCATTGCTGGCTGTTTGATCGCCCACTTTCCGCTCAGACTTGCGTTGCTGCCTTTCTTGGTATCGAGCGATCTGGACCTGGATCACCGCTCGTTTAGCGGGATCGGAAGGCATCGACTTCTTGCCGTCCATGATTTGACGAATGATCTGATTGTCGGGAAATTCCTCGATGATTTCTTTCCCGCTCATGTGCAGCGTGCGAAAGGCTGCCAAACGGCTCTCTACGGCGCTATCGGAAATCTTCTCCGGATGCAATTGCAGATCGATCCAGCGGTCCACTCCCATGGCCGCGACCTGCTGCACATCGCCGGGGCGGGGACCGAAGGTGAGACGGTTCAGCGCTTGCAGGGCTCGCTTTTGCTCGTTCGCCCCAGTATCGGAGGCTTTGTCTTTCTTGCTGGCAAGCAGACTCGGAACCGCAGGCACAAGGCCTAGACACAGCAGCAATAGCACAAGCTTTTCCAGCTTGGATCTCATCAGGACTCCCACACAGAGGTTCTCTAATTATGAACCCTAATGAGCGAAAAAGTTGCTGTCATAGACCATTCCGGAATGGCTTGGAAGCTATTGGAGGGGAAGGGCTTGGGGCGGAAATGAGAACAACGAGGAACTAGTGGCCGTTCTCTTTGGTCAGGTAGAGTTTGTTGCGCGAGACTTTGTGTTGCAGAGTGGCGGCGAGTTGATCGATGTCGGAGGCGGCGATATTCACCGGCACGCTATCGAGCAATGGCGCTCGGTTGCTACCCACCACGTCGCGCCGCACCTGAATCAAAAGGCCCTGCACCACGTTCGGATCATATTTGTCCGGGGCCATGCGTACGAGGTCGCTGAGGGCGCTTCCCACCGACAGCGGAGCGCGGTAAGGACGCGCACTGGTCATGGCGTCGAATGAGTCAGCCAGGCCCACAATGCGCACCTGCATGGGCAAGTCGTCGTGAGCAAGCTTGTCGGGATAGCCAGAACCATCACTGCGTTCATGATGCCAACGCACTGTCTCGGGAATCTTGGGCCAGGGGAATTGCACGCTGCTGACGATCTGGTGACCGACGGTGGTGTGATCCGCCATCTCGCGGAATTCTTCCGGATCGAGCGCGCTCGTCTTGCCGAACAGCCGACGATCGACGGCGACTTTTCCGATATCGTGGAGGTATCCTGCGCTACGCAATGCGGCCACATCGCTCGGCTCCATGCCCATCGCTTCCCCGATGGCAGCTGCGTAACGACCGACGCGCAGAGAGTGGCCATGAATGTTGACGTGTTTTACGTCGATGGCGGTGGCAAAGGCTTCCAGCGCGTTGTCGTAGAAACCGTGCAGCGAAGCCATGAGACGCAGGTTTTCAGAAACACGTTGCGTGATGGTTTGCGTCAGGGCATGATTCTGAACCGCCAGCGCAATGTAGCTGCACAGCAACTCGAGTGCGTCGAGTTCGCTATCTTCATAGAGAGCATCGCCGGGACGCCGACCGAGGGCGACGACTCCGGCCAGGCGGCCTCCGGCCTTCAGCGGAGCAAGACACTTGAAAAGTTCGGGCGCGACGTTGCCATTGGAACTGAGAAATACCGAGTACGTGGAAGAATTGAGAACGACGGGACCACGCGCGGCGGTAAGAGCATGAACATGTTTCGGAAGGAGAGGAATGAAGGCGGGATCTGGCATCAAGGCAAACCCCTGTGCCGTGGCCGAGGTCAACATGGCGGGCTTGTCATTGAAGAGCAAAAGCACGCCTTCGCGCGCGCCCGCCGCTTCCATGATGGCTGACAGCATGAGGCGGGAAGTTTCCGAAAACTCACGCTCCGCCGTTAGCGCGGGACCGAGTTCGGAAAGCGCCTCAACCGTGTGCAACAGCCGCCGTAGATTTTGTGTCTGTATCGCCACGGACGAAGTGCGAGCCAGATTCGCAGAGCAAGATGAGGGTAACATGCGGAATTGCCGCGCGCGATAGAACGTGTTGGTTAGTTTGATGCGGTAGTGACCAAGATGCAACGATGGTGACAAATCTGATTCGGGCACCGGAGGGCCATGGACACTGAGGACGGAAGATCGGTACTGGTCACGGGAGGGCGCGGATTCATTGGCCGCACCGTGGGAAAACTTTTACAGCGTACAGGCTATAAAGTTGTTTCGTTGGACGTGGTACCGCTCATGACTGGACCGCCCAAGACTCGACCGGCGGTCGAGAATGAATTGTTATGTGATCTCACCGACGCCCGCTCTCTGCAGCAGGTTTTTGAGAGCCGACACATCGGCGGCATCATCCATCTGGCGGCGATTTTACCGACGGCAGCACAGCGTGATCCAGTGCGCGCAACGCAAGTCAATGTCATGGGAAGTCTTCACCTGCTCGAACTGGCGCAGCGGTTCGAGGTGAAGCGTTTCGTGTTCGGCAGTTCGCTGAGCGTTTACGGAACGTGCTCTGCAGATCGATTCGTTTCGGAGGCCGATCGTGCCGCGCCGGAAGATTTGTACGGCGCCGCGAAGCTCTATGTCGAACAACTTGGCGAAGCCTATCGACAGTCGCACGGTTTGGGATTCACCAGTCTCAGGATTGGACGTGTTGTGGGAACTGGAGCAGACTCGGCGACCTCCGCGTGGAGGAGCGAGATTTTCGAAAAGCTCGCGAGCACGGATGCGTCTGAAATCCTATTGCCTTACGTGGAATCAGAAAGAATTCTGCTGGTGCATGTCGACGATGTGGCAAAGATGCTGGTCTCGTTGCTACAGGCGGCATGTCCGGCGCACGGAGTCTACAACGCAGTTTGCGAGTTGGTGATCGTGTCTGCCTTGAAGCATGAGGTGGAACGTTTAAATTCGAACGTTCGCGTCGGCTTAGGCGAGAAGTTCGCTGTGGGCAATCCTCGGCTGCTGAACTCGAACCGATTTCGGGAAGAATTTGGCTTTCAGACACGACCAGTCCTCGAGCAGTTGAGGAGAGCGATGGAGCGAGGACGACTCTAGCGCCCTAATGCATTCCCTTCCCCCAATGCCTTGTCATCTTGAGCGAAGCGAAAGACCTATGCACTCCGCCGCCTGTTGCACAGATCCTTCGCTACGCTCAGGATGACAAGGCTAGAAGGATGACAAAATGGATCGTAGCGTGGACTTAATGTGATGGGACGTCAGAAGTGCTCGCGCAGTTCGGCGAAGCGGCCTACGATGAGCAACTTCTGCGGCGGTGTCGCGGGGCTCACCTCTTCGTGCTCCAGAATCCATGTGTTGCCGTGGGGTATGAAGACCGCATGCAGTCCGGCCGAGAGTGCGGGATTGATGTCGGATTTAGGACTATTTCCAACCATCCAGGTTGAATCGCGTTCGAGCTCAAATTTTTCGACCACGCGAGCATAGGCTGCTCCGTCCTTCTCGGCGACAATTTCAACGGCAGTGAAATATTCTTTCAGGCCGGAGCGCTCCACCTTCCCGGTTTGTTCGGCGATCGCCCCCTTGGTCACAAGGATCAGGCGATGCCGCTCGGACAGGTATTGCAGAGTCTCGGGCACTTCCGGCAAGAATTCGACCGGATGATCGGCGATCGTATGGGCAAAGCTATTGATCTGCGCGTGCAGATCGGGGGTGACCGCCTCAACGCTCAGGCGTTCAAAGGTATCGACGAGCGCGTGCGCGAAACTGTGCAGGCCGTAACCGTGCTTCACAATGCACTCTCGCTCCACATCGTTGAGCACCTCGCGTACTTGCTCGGGCGAGAACTCGTGATGATTCAGGAATGAGATGAACTGCGCGATGGCCCGCTCGAAGTAGATGTTGTTCTCCCAGAGCGTGTCGTCAGCGTCGATGAGGAGAGTTTGGGGAGACAAGCTTCTGGCTCTTGGCTTTTAGTTATAGGCTCAGTCAAAACTGTTTACAACCGGTGCGAACGGCTTATCTTCTTTGGGGTTTCACAACTTTTTTGCAGGGTTAAGCATGGCAAATAAAATCTTCAGCCAACAGCTAAAAGCCAAGAGCCAAGGGCCTCCTACACCCAATCCACCTTCGCCTCTGGGCCGATGATTCCTGCTTTGTGCCCCATGTCGAGAAGGCGGCGGACGGCTTCGCGGCCATCAGGACCGTAATCGAGCGTGCGCTCGTTCACGTACATCCCGATGAACTTGTCAGCGGATCCGCTATCCAGATCGCGAGCAAATTGCATCGCATAAGAAAGCGCTTCCTCCCGGTGATCGAGCCCGTATTGGATGCTTTCTTTCAGGGCGGACGTGACAACGGGCATCAGTTGCGGGCCAAGCGCACGCCGAATCGCATTGCCTCCGAGCGGCAACGGCAGACCGGTAACCTTCTGCCACCACTTTCCTAGATCCACCACGCGGTGCAGGCCAGATTTGTCATAGGTCAATTGCCCTTCATGAATGATCAAGCCAGCTTCGTACTTTCCTTCGAGGACTTGCGGAATGATCTGGTCGAACGGAACCACCTCGGTCTCGACTCCGGGCGCAAACAGTTGTAGCGCCAGGTACGCAGTGGTGAGGGTGCCCGGAACCGCGATGCGCTTAGTCTTAATTTCGGAGGCGGTGAAGGGACGAGGGGAGACGACCATCGGCCCGTAACCCTCGCCAACACTGCCTCCGCAACTCATCAACGCATATTTGTCCTGAACATATGGATAGGCATGGAACGAAATCGCGCTGACGTCATACACACCTTCGCGCGCCTTCTGATTCAGCGTCTCGATATCGCAAAGGGTATGCGTGAAGCGCAGGCCCGGGGTGCGAACTTTATTCGTGGCGAGGCCATAGAACATGAAGGCATCGTCGGAGTCAGGACTGTGCGCGACGGTGATTTCGCGGACCTGCCCTGCGACACTGCTGCCCGGTGCTTTTTCAGATACGACTGTCATGGTGTTACTCCCAGGATTCTACTGCTCGGCTGAGCTTCTGTTTGCTCGGACGCGCCAGCGATTGGTAATGCCGGCCGCCAACATGATTTTGATCACTTCAGCAGCCAGGAACCAGTACAGGCCGAGATAGGCTGCCTTCGCGAGAGAATGCGTGTAAGCGTAAAGCCAGGTCAGCCCCCCGGTGAAGAGCAGAATTTCTGCCAGGAATCCGGCGGCGGCGGCACGCAGAAAACTCTTTGTGCCACGCTCGAAAATGTATCCCGCCAGGAATGCGACGAAGGGGTACACCATCAGGAAGCCGCCTGTGGGGCCGAACAATTGAGCGGTCCCGCCTGGGCCTGTGGGATTGAATACTGGAAGTCCAACCGCACCTTCCGCCAGATAAAGAGCCAGCGCTGCAAAACCGCGACGGCTCCCGAGCATCAAGCCAACCAGCAGCACGCCCATGTTCTGGACCGTGAGCGGCACTGGAGTGAGCGGCATCAGGGGGATTGTGATTCGCGCGCAAAGCGCGACCACCAGACTCCCGCCGACTACGAGGGCAACCTGTCGCGAAGCTTCGAGGGCCCGATCCTGCGGACTGAGTAGAGTATGAATTGCCGACTTTGCCATAAGTGGACCTCCGAATCGTAGGTGGAACTCAGCGTTCGATGCTGTCCGGTTGCCGCGGGTCTTCTTCTTCGCGCAGCGGTCCGTCGTGAGAATGAGCCTTCTGCAGGTGGCGCCGCAAGTGCACATACAGGGCAATGGCGACGCACACGACGACCAGTGTGCTCACGCCCAGTATCAGAAACCACCAGATCATCCGCACAGCCGATTAGGATATCAGATGCGGTAACGTGAGATGTGATCGGGCGCACGGGAAGACCCCGTCCGCGCGTCAGATCCTTCCCGTCGCCTGAAGAACAGCTCCGGTCAGGATGACTCCAGCTAAAAGAAGCGGGGTGAACTTAGCTGGCCTTCTTTTCCGCCAGCTTCTGGCGCATCACTTCGACCCGCTTCATCATGAACTGCAGGCGATTTCTGCCCCACTTGGTGCGCGTAACCGCCTTCTCGAGATTGAGGAATGCCTCGGGGTCGTTCAGTTTCTCGCGCAATTCTTTTACGAAAGGATGGATCTTGGCGTAGATCAGAAACAGTTCGCCGCTGAAGCCGGGCTGCAGGAACAGTTCTTCATTCAGCACGCCCTGCAGGACGAACGAGGTAACGATTCCCCAGTATCCGCCGACCTGTCGCAACCAGGCGTTCTCCTGCGTGCCCATGGCCCAGGCAACCTTCAGGAAGTCGTCGGCACTCTGCGGGAAAAACTCTCCCGCAAACCAGTTGCGAGCTTTGCGCATCTCCGCCTCGCGGCGAAGGTCGTAGAGTTCCAGAATCAAGTGGGCGTCGGATGTGGTGGGTTTCTTAGCCATGGTTGTCTCCGTTGATTGAACTTTGTGGGGTCTCGAGCGTCGAGGAACCTGTTGTCCACCCTTTGTGTCCTCCGTGGTTAAAGATTTTCAAACCACAGGGGACACAGAGGAAATAATTTTCAGTCCACCTTAGGCCGTGGTCGCCGCGACTTCCGCCGGTGGTGCGGGTCTTTCGAAGTCGCACTCCTTATTCGGACACGCGATTACCGGGCCCGCCTTCAGGTTCTTCTCTACCAGGTACTCGCTGCCACAAGTTGGACACTTCTCCGCGATCGGCTTGTGCGCCGAAGTGAACTTGCAGTTGGGATAATTTCCGCAGCCGTAGAAGGTGTTCCCTTTGCGGGCGCGCTTCTCCACCAGTTCCCCATCTTTGCACTCGGGGCACTTCACGCCGATGAAGTTCTGCTTGACATACTTGCATTCGGGATAGCCGCTGCAGGTAGTGAACTCGCCGTAACGTCCGTGGCGGATCATCATGTTGCGCCCACACTTCGGGCAAAGCTCGTCGAGCGGAATGTCAGGAACCTTCTTGCCCTGATCGAGACGCCGCGTGGTCTTGCAGTCGGGATATCCCGTGCAAGCCATGAACTGGCCGAATCGTCCCCGCTTCAGCACCATCACGCGACCGCAGTTCTCGCAGTATTCCTCTTGCGTGGTCTCCTGCACATCGGCGGAATCGAGATCAGGCAGATTGATGGGATTCTCTTTGGTGAAGGTGCAGGTATCCTTGTTTTCCTTGTCGTAAGTGCTGCAGGCGTAGAACGATCCGTGCTTGCCCCACTTGATGACCAGCGGCGCGCCACAGCGCTCACACTTCTCATCTGTGGGCTTCTCCATCCGCTTGATGTTCTCCATATGCTTTTCGGCATATTTGAGATCCTTCAGAAACTTCTTGTAGAAGTCGGCGAGGGCGTCCTGCCACCTTTCTTTGCCCTCTTCGATTTCGTCGAGATTCTCTTCCAGACGCGCGGTGTACTGCACATCGAAAATATCGCGGAAGTTTTCGACCAGCAGATCGGTGACGACCAATCCAATTTCGGTAGGGCTAAATTTCCCGCCGACCTTCTGCACATACTGCCGCTCTTGAATTGTTGTCAGAATCGCGGCGTAGGTGGACGGGCGGCCGATACCGCGTTCTTCGAGTTCTTTCACCAGTGACGCTTCGTTGTAACGCGGCGGAGGCTCGGTGAAGTGCTGCTCGGGCTTCAGTTCCTTGAGCGTAAGCTTCTGTCCCGCTTCGAGTGCGGGCAGCTTGTGTTTCAGCTCCTCGTCTTCTTCGTCTTTGCCTTCCTTCGATTCTTCGTAGACGCGAAGGAAGCCATCAAACTTGAGGACCGATCCGGTCACGCGGAACCAGAAAACCTCGTTGCCGTTCTTGGCGTCGATGTCGACCGTGGTCTGATCGAAAACAGCGGGGTTGATCTGCGAGGCTACGAAGCGTTGCCAAATCAGCTTGTAGACCTTGAACTCATCTTCTTTTAAGTACTGCTTGATCTGGTCAGGATGGCGCATTGCCGACGTCGGACGAATGGCTTCGTGGGCGCCCTGCGAGTCCTTCTTCTCTTTGAACGTGTTCGGCGCCTCGGGCAGGTACGTTGGGCCGTATTCCTTGCCAACGTACTCGCGCACTTCCTGAATCGCCTCAGGCGCGACGCGGGTCGAATCGGTACGCATGTAAGTAATGAGTCCGACGAGCCCTTCTTCGCCGAGTTCCACACCTTCATACAGGCGCTGCGCAATCATCATGGTGCGCTTCACACTGAAACGCAGTTTGCGCGAGGAATCCTGCTGCAACTTGCTGGTCGTAAACGGAGGAGCGGCGTTGCGGCGGCGCTCTTTCTTTTCGACCGAGCGAACGACCCAGTCTGCTTTCTCCAGCGCGGCGCGGATTTTTTCTGCGTCTTCGCCGTTATTGACTTCAATCTTCTCTTCGCCCTTGCCGACGAAGCGCGCGTCGAATGCCGGAGGCTTGCTGGCGGCAAGATGCGCGTCGATCGTCCAATATTCCTTTTTCTCGAACGCCTTGATCTCGCGCTCGCGTTCAACAATCAAACGCAGGGCGACAGTCTGCACGCGTCCGGCGGATAGGCCGCGGCGGACTTTGTCCCAGAGCAGCGGAGAAACCTGATAACCCACGAGCCGGTCGAGCACACGGCGGGCTTGCTGCGCGTCCACCAGGTTCTGATCGATAGCGCGCGGATGTTCAAACGCTGCCTGCACGGCGCGCTTGGTAATTTCGTTGAAGGTGACGCGCTGAATGCGCGGAGGAGGCGCTTCCTCGCCCTTCTTCAACTTCTTCGGTTTTTTCCCCTTACCATTTCCGTCGAGTTCGAACGCGAGATGGGCGGCAATGGCCTCGCCTTCGCGATCCGGGTCAGGCGCGAGGTAAATGGAATCGGCCGAGGCAGCCAGCTTTTTCAGCTTGGCGACTACCTTTTCTTTTCCCGGAATGACGATGTAATCCGTTTCGAAGTCGTTCTTGATATCGACGCCCAGCGTGCTCTTGGGCAGATCTTTCACGTGGCCGAGGGAGGCTTCCACCGTGAAGCCCTTCCCCAGATATTTCTGGATGGTCTTCGCCTTGGCCGGCGATTCGACAATGACTAAACCTTTTGACAATGTAACCTCAATTTCCTTGGAGTCCGTTTCGAAGCTAGCACGAATGTCAAGGGGGTAACAAGTTACGGACAAGCAGCTCTCAGCGATCAGCTGTCAGCTCTCAGCTTTTTCATGAGCGATGCCAGCATTCGTTTCACCTCCACCGTCTCGTCTGAAAGCCGCTGATAATCGGTAGCTTTCAGCATTTCCAGATCTCGTGCCAGAAGCAGGTGATACTCCAATTCACTCGCAGAGCCCGCAGCGATCTGTAAGAATCTGGCGAAGTCTAAGTCTCCATTTCGACACACTCCTTCGGCGATGTTCGCGCCGATCGATGCCGATGCCCTCCGCATTTGACTTGTCACCCCGTACATCTCCTCCCGCGGGAAGCCTTGGCTGGCTCGGTAGACATCGAGCGTCAGCGAGTGCGCTCTCTCCCAAACCTTTAGATTTCTGAAGTCCTGCAAAGGCTCTCCTCCAAAATGATCAAACCGAGAGCTGACGGCTGATAGCTGACAGCTCTTTAGAAGCTCTTTACAAAGTTCTTCCCTGGCATTTGCCTTACTTTGCCGGCCAGTTCCAATTCGAACAGGGCGGCGAAGATTTCGGAAGACGACAAATCGTTTTCCAAGCGCTCGACAATTTCATCGATGTGCGTGGATTCGTCGGCTTTCAGCACGCTCAGGATTCGCTTTTCGTGAGGAGGGAGCCCTTCGTTCGGGAATAGAGATGCGGAGGAGGCGTCTGAGGATTCAGGCGAGGCGGGCGGAGTCAATGCAAGTCGTACTTCTGTCGGGAGATCTTCCCATACATCTTCCCAGGTTGCCACCAGCTTGGCGCCCTGTTTGATGAGCGTGTTCGGTCCCCAGGAATTCTTGTTGGTAACGTTGCCGGGCACGGCAAAGACGTCACGATTCTGTTCGAGAGCGCACCTTGCCGTAATGCGCGTGCCGGAGTATTCGGCGGCTTCGACCACCAGCACGCCCGCCGACATTCCACTGATGATGCGGTTGCGGATGGGAAAATTCTGCGGAGCGGCAAACGTTCCGAGGGGGAACTCAGAGATCAGCGCACCGCCGAGAGCCAGAATCTGCTCCGAGAGCCGTGTGTTCTCTTTTGGATAAATCACGTCCACGCCCGTGCCAAAGACCGCGACCGTCTTCCCTTTGGCCGAGATCGCACCGTGATGGCTGGCGGTGTCAACGCCGCGGGCCATGCCACTAATAATGACCAATCCCTGGGCCGCGAGATCGCACGCGAGGCGCTCGGCCATGCCCGAACCGTACGGCGTAGGATGGTGCGTACCGACCATGGTGATGCCGGGACTGTTTAGAGCATTCAGGTTGCCGCGAACTCGAAGAATTAAAGGAGGATCATAGATTTCCTTGAGGCGTGGCGGGTAGGACGGATCGTCCAGTGAAACCAGCGTTACTCCTGCCGCGGCGGCCTGGGCAATCTCTTCACCGGCGAGTTCCTGCGACTTGCCCGTCGCTAGCGATTGCGCGGAGACGATTTGGATCCCGGTAGCCTCAAGTTCGGTCAAGGAAGCGCGAAAGACGGCTTCCGCGGAGCCAAAGTGTTCGGCCAGTTTGCGTGCCTTCGTGGGACCGAGGCCGGGCGTCAGCGAAATGGCCAGCCACTCGAGAAGATGAGCCGCGGGCGCGGATACTGCTGCTTGAGACA
Source organism: uncultured Acidobacteriaceae bacterium (assembly GCA_963722365.1). Taxonomy (GTDB): domain Bacteria; phylum Acidobacteriota; class Terriglobia; order Terriglobales; family Acidobacteriaceae; genus Sulfotelmatobacter. The sequence continues at coordinate 150,855 of CAVRLM010000004.1, read as the reverse complement.
AAAAGAGACTCCGAACGGACTTTAGCTACCCCGAGAGAAACGAGTCAAGGTCATCCGTCACAATGGCTTTGTTAAAATTGTGGAAAACATGAGACGTTTACGCATTTCTGCGATCTCTTACCTGAATACAGCCCCCCTGATGTGGGATTTTGAGCACGGCGGAACTGACCCTTTGGCAGAAAACGCTAAAGGATGGGGCACCCAGTTCGAAATTTCTTATACGCTGCCCTCGGCGTGCGCCCGCTCGCTCGCCGACGGGAGCGCCGACATCGGCATCATTCCGGCGGCGGCGTACACCGAAATTCCTGGACTGCAGGTGCTTCCCGAAGTCGCAATCGCGTCCCGCCGGGCCGTGCGGTCGATACTTCTGGTCAGCAACGTCCCCATGGAGAAGGTTCGTACCGTCGCGCTGGATACTTCTTCCATGACGTCGGTGGCGCTGACGAAGGTTCTGTTCCAGAAGTGGCTGGGCGGAGGAAGAACGTTCACGGCGATGGCGCCGAATGTTGACCAGATGCTGGCCGAGCATGATGCTGGCCTCCTGATCGGCGACCCTGCCCTCAAAATCGATCGCAAGCGCTATCACACGGTTGATCTTGCCGAAGAATGGATCCGCCATACCGGAAAGCCGTTTGTGTTTGCCTTCTGGGCCGTACGGGCGAATGCGCTGAAGGAAGCCTCTCCCTCTCTGGATTTGGCTGCCGTGTTTCAGAAGTCGCGCGATCGCGGGCTGGAGCCTTCCAACCTCAACCAGATTGCTCGGGAGTGGGTCCCACGATTGGACATGAGTGAGACTGACGTTCGGAACTACCTCACGCAGAACATCCACTACCAGCTCGATGCCGGGTGCCTAGAGGGGCTGCAGTTGTTTTATCGCTATGCGGCGGAAGTGGGCGCCTTACCTCCAGCCCCGGAACTGCAATTCGTGAATACGACCAAAGAGGTCGCATTTTAGCCGATTGTACATACATTTTAAAATTACTTTCCTGTACTTAACAACGAACCTAGTTTAGGAAGCGTGGATTGGCAGGCGAATTGTCGTCCACAATACCCTTTCCGGGGCTGGAAAGGGCCCTGGCAGAGAGAATCGGTGTCGGGGATAGGCAAAGGGGTCGTCCAGCACAAAATCATTCGGCTAACGGCCTCGCAGGGCGGTTTTGCGAATTTTCAACAACTTCCACGAAGTCTCAATCACTTGCAGCCAATTCGCGTCACCCAAAGCAGTGTCATCCTGAGCGAAGCGAAGGACCTATGCAGTTTCGGCCACTCCATAGGTCCTTCGCTTCGCTCAGGATGACAACAGCTCAGGATGACAACCACTGTTTTCTTGGCGCTAACCCGCCCACCCCTCGATGCGTTAAGCTGAATGTGCGCCACGTGCGCAATGCTTTATGAGCTTGTTCCAACCCATCCCGAATGCAAGTGGATCGGCCGATACGACTCGGCCGCTGGCGGACCGCATGCGTCCGCGGACGCTCGACGAATATGTCGGGCAAGAACATCTGATTGGGCCGAGCAAGCCGTTGCGGACGCAAGTGGATCGCGACGACACCGGATCGCTAATCTTCTGGGGGCCGCCGGGTACGGGGAAGACGACGCTGGCGAAGATTATCGCGAACATGACCAAGGCGGAGTTCATTGAGTTTTCCGCCGTGCTCGCGGGAATCAAAGAGATCAAGCAGGTGATGGCCGACGCCGAACGGGCGCGCCAGTATGGCACGCGGACAATTGTATTCATCGACGAGATTCATCGCTTCAACAAGGCGCAGCAGGATGCGTTTCTTCCTCACGTGGAGAAGGGCAATATTCGATTGATCGGTGCGACCACAGAGAATCCTTCGTTCGAGATTAACTCGGCGTTGCTCTCGCGCTGCCGGGTGTATGTACTGAAGCCGCTTACGGAAGATCAGATCGTGCTGTTGCTGCGGCGCGCGCTGACCGATCGCGAGCGCGGGCTGGGCGAAAACAATCTCACCGCCTCGGACGATGTGCTGAAGAAGATCGCCAACTACACCAGCGGCGACGCGCGCAGCGCCTACAACGTTTTGGAAGTGGCAGCGGGGCTGGCGCAGAAGAATTCTCAAGACGAGCTAGAGATCAGTGACGATATTGTCCGCGACGCACTGCAGAAACGCATTCTGCTTTACGACAAGACCGGCGAAGAGCATTACAACCTGATTTCTGCGCTGCACAAGTCTGTGCGCAATAGCGATCCCGATGCAGCGTTGTATTGGCTGGGGCGCATGCTGGAAGCGGGAGAAGATCCTTTGTATGTCGCGCGCCGCGTGGTGCGCATGGCAGTTGAAGACATCGGCCTGGCTGACCCCAACGCGCTTTCGCTCTGCATGGCAGCGCGGGATGCGGTGGACTTCATCGGCATTCCGGAAGGAAATCTGGCATTGGCACAGGCTGTCGTCTATCTCTCGGTGGCGCCCAAGTCGAATGCCCTATACACGGCCTATGGCGATGTTCAGCAGGATGTCGAGCAGACCGCGGCCGATGCAGTCCCGCTGCACCTGCGCAACGCTCCCACTCGGTTAATGAAGGGACTGGGGTACGGAAAGGGATATCAATACGCCCACGATCTGGAAACCAAAGTGGCCGACATGCAGTGCCTGCCAGACAATCTGCGCGACCGCGTGTATTACAAGCCAACCAACGAAGGCATCGAGAAACGTATTCGGGAGCGCATGGAGGAGATCAGGCGGCAGCGTTCCCGCACGGGCGACGGCGGCGGTCCGGCACCAAAGAAAGAATCTTAGCGCTGTCCCCTCACATCTTATTTAGCATCGATAGGGGTGGAGTTCGACCGCCTTCAGTCCCAAAGGGATAGTTCTATGGCTACGAGTCCTAGCGTCGTCCCCAATGTCGTCCGCGATGAGAGGGCCACCGTTCGCGCGCTGCCCTCCGATCTCGTCGATGACCTGCAGCGCGTGCAAAAAGCCGCGCAACGAATTTCGTCCATTCTCGATCTCGACCAACTGATTGACAGTGTCGTCAACGAAGTGACTCACTCCTTTGGCTGCGTGGAGGCTTCGGTTTTCCTGCACGATGAGGAGCGGGGCGAGATGGTAATGACCGGCGTTTGTGGATGCACTATGCACTGCAAGGGACACCGTCTGAAGATTGGTTGTGAAGGATTGGTTGGCTATGTCGCGTCAAACGGGCAAATGCGCTATGCGCCAGACGTTCGCAATGATCCGTACTACATCGGATGCGAGCCGTCGACACTGTCGGAAGTGGCGATTCCGTTGCGGGTGGGCGAGAAGTTAGTAGGCGTCTTTACCGCTTCGCATCACGAAGTGGATGCGTTTCCCCGCCAGCAATTAAGGATTCTGCAGGCGCTGTGCGATCACGTTGCGGTCGCCATTCAAAATGCTCGAAGGTTCCAGTTGGAACGTGCAGAACGGGCCGTCCTGGACCGTGAGGCGCAGGAGGCGCGCACGATTCAGCAGGCTCTGCTTCCGAAGAGTTCGCCATATATTCCCGGCTTTGCGGTTTCCGGTCTGAGCGTTCCCGCGCGTGCGGTGGGAGGAGATTGGTACGACTTCATTCCCTTCCCCGACGGGCGTTGGGGGCTCGTTTTGGCTGACGTTTCCGGCAAAGGCACCGCTGCAGCCCTGCTGATGTCCGCCACGCGGGGCGTGTTGCGCTCGTTGGCCGAGGCCTGCTGCACTCCGGGTGAGGTGCTGACTCGGCTGAATCAGTTACTGGTCGATGATTTTCCTGCGGGAAAATTTGTGACGATGGTGTACGCCGTGCTCGACCCGTCGACTCGAAACGTGGTGTTCGCCAATGCAGGACACCTGCGGCCGCTATTCATCGATCAGCAGGGCGAGCATTTCGTGGATACGGAACGGGGACTGCCTCTCGGTCTCGGTTGCGGAGATTATTCCGAAACAGAGATCAGGCTACCCGAAGGCTCGAAGCTGATTTTCTACAGCGACGGCATCACCGAAGCTGAGAACGCAAATGCGGAAGAATATGGTCTCACTCGTCTCGCGAAACATGCGGTGAAACCGGGATCTTCGGCGGTGAGCATCGTGGACGACGTGCGATCGTTCGTTAACGGAGCGAATCTGCACGACGACGCCAGCGTGGTGTTTGTAGGGGTCGGCCGCTAACCTATCGCATCCGGGCGTGATGTTCTTTCAGGATGCAGCGGTCCATCACGACGAAAATTCCTGACTGACGGGCTTTTTCTGCCGCCTTCTCGTGGATCACATCTTCCTGCATCCAGATGGCCGGTACTTTGAGTTGGATGGCCTGGTCGACGACTTCTTCCACAAACTCCGGACGGCGAAAGATATTTACGATGTCGATTTTCTCCGGCACGTCCAGCAGAGATGCGTAGGCCTTCTGGCCGAGACATTCGTCAATATTCGGATTCACCGGGATGATGCGATAGCCGTGGTTCTGCATGTAGGCGGTGACACCGTGGCTGGGCCGCAGAGGATTTGACGAGAGGCCGACTACGGCGATGGTCTTGGAACGCTGAAGTAACTCGGCAATGGGATCAGATTGAGTCAGAGCTAAGCTCTCTGCAACTACTTCTTGTTGGCCTGATCTTCCTTCTGTTTATACATTTTCAGCGCCAGTTTCCGGACTGTTTCGGACACTTCTTTGTTGGAAGAAATATTTTTCAAATCCGCAATCAACAAGTGTTTCATCAAACCCAAACCAAGATCGAGGGGCGTGCGTGGATTCGACACAAGGTTCCGGACCACCTTGTAATTCTTCATGAAGCGGCGCTTCAGGGGAATCTGACGCAGCACAGACTCGAGGACGTTCTTCTGGCTGGCAAATTTTTCCACTTCGCCATCGGATAACTTGGGTGCTTCCAGCACCGCCAAAGCGACAACTTTTGTTCCATCGCGAATCAGGAGAGAGCGCTCTTCCTTATTGCCCTTTAAGGCGAGCTGGATGCGGCCCTTCACGTCAAGGCGATTGATCTTCTGAAGTGCGTTTTCGCGAATCGGCGCGGTTGGCGGCTTGGGGGCCAGGGGCTTCCTGGGAACTGCCGCCGGAGTTGGCGCGGCGGGTGCCTCCGGAGCGGGTGCGTCCTCTTCATCGAGAACAGGGAAATAATCCTCGCCCAGCAACTCCACGATGCCACCAATGGCCTGGAATGGTTTATCGCCCTCGGTTGCGATGGCAGTGGCATGTTCCTTGAGATAGGCGGCCAGCGCTTCGTCGTCTGCCCACTCGTCGGCGCCGCCGGAACCCTTCTCCACTTCGGGCGCTTCGCCGGCTTTTGAGAGCTCGACTGCGGGCGCAGAATCCTCTGCCACCGGGGTGGCCTTGGGAGTGCTGGCCAAAAGAGTTCGAAGTTGCTCGGCTTGTTCTTTCTCCAGGTACGGGTTCGCCTGGAGAGCCTGTAGCACGCCGCTCATAAAGTGAACCCGTGTGCTTCGAAGCATGGCGTGGATCGACTCCCGCGACGCTCCAATCGCCACTTTGACCACCTGGCCTTCGGAGATCGAGGTATTTTCCAGGAGCGCCGGCAACAATGCTGGCCGCAGATTGTCGGGGGAGATGAAATAGTCCAACACCTCGTGGGAGGTCTGCGGATCGGCGGCGGCGGCCACAGATGCTTTTTCGTCCCACCCCGCCAATGTCATGCGCGCCAGGCTGCCGAACACGGAGTTGTGCAGGGCCAGATAAACGAGGATCTCAATGTTCTCTGCCGCCGGCACTTGCAGGGCGCCACGAGCGGCAAACTGCATCATGTTAGAGGGTAGCTTGGAGGCGCGAATTTGGTCGATCGTGCGCGGCACAGCGTCATGCCTCGAGTGCGGGTGTTGATCATTGGCCATTGGAAACCGGCTCTTCCTCGGCCAACGCTTCCAATTCACTCACAGCTAATTCCAGATCTTGAGTGATGCGATTCCGCGGGTGGCGGAGAAATACGTCCCGCAAAGTCCGATAGTACCAAAGAGTGCCTTCGCGTCCACCGTTGAACCTTGACCAGACTGATTCCCCGAGCACGCGGTAATCGCTCAGAATCGAACGCACGTTGTTGAGCTTATCGGCGGCGGAAACTAGCCTGGTATCGGCGTCTGCTTTTTTCAGGTGGGAGATGTATGTTTCCTTCCGCTCGCGCCAGGGCGGCTTAGGGTAAGTGTCGGCATCGGTGCAGCCGTCGACTACGTGGGCGACGCGCTTTCCAAAGCGGCGGCCAACTTCTTTCAGCATGGGTGCGCCTCCGCAGTCTTCGACGACATCGTGCAGCAGCGCAGCAATGGCGAGATCTTCATCGCCCCCGGCCTCGAGAACTAAAGATGCCACGCCCATCAGATGGGCGATATATGGAATCGTCGATGCTTTGCGAAACTGACCGGCATGCATTTTTGCTGCGAACTGAAACGCACGTAAGAAGCGGGGACCAAGCCTTGGCTTTCCCTGGGTACGAAGTATTCCCTGCGTCCTCGGTGTCCTGCGTGGTTGAGCCTTCTTCACAATTCCAGTCACTGCTTCTCCCCGCGCCGCGCCAGTAGATACGCCCGGATGAACGGCTGCAGATCGCCATCGAGCACGCGGTCGACGTCTCCGACCTCGGTCTTCGTGCGGTGATCTTTGATCATGCGATACGGCTGCAGCACGTAGGAGCGGATCTGCGATCCGAATTCGATGTCGAGCTTCGAGTCTTCAATTTTCTTGGTGGCCGCGCGCTTCTTCTCCATTTCGAACTCATAAAGTTTGGAACGCAGCATGCTCATAGCGCGCTCTTTGTTTTTGTGCTGCGAGCGCTCGTTCTGGCAATTGGCGACCAGGCCGGTGGCAATGTGGGTGATGCGCACCGCAGAATCTGTAGTGTTGACGTGCTGTCCGCCCTTGCCGCTCGAGCGGTAGGTATCGATGCGGATATCTTCCGGCTTGATGACGATATCGATGCTGTCGTCGATTTCCGGCGACACGAAGACGCTGGCAAACGAAGTGTGCCGCCGCTTGGCCTGATCGAACGGCGAGATGCGCACCAGGCGGTGGACGCCGATTTCACCCTGAAGAAGCCCAAAGACGTATTCGCCGTTGACGGCGAAGGTCGCGGATTTGAGCCCGGCTTCCTCGCCCGCCTGATAGTCATAGAGCACGGTTTCGAATCCCTGCCGCTCGGCCCATCGCAAATACATGCGAAGCAGCATGTCGGCCCAGTCCTGCGACTCGGTGCCTCCCGCTCCGGGATGAATTGTAACGATGGCGTTGCGCGCGTCGTTGTCACCGGATAGCAGGGTTTCGGTCTCGAGTTTGTCGAGCAGATCGCGCAATGCGCCGATTTCGCGCTGCAAATCGGCGTCGACGCTCTCGCCTTCTTTGGCCAGGTCAAAATAGGCGGCAATATCCTCGCCACGGCGCACCAGGTCGGCGTCGGTTGTGAGCACGTGCTCCAACCGCTTTTTTTCGCGCATCACCTGCTGAGATCGCTGCGGATTCGACCACAAGTTCGGGTCGGCGGACTGCTTTTCGATTTCGGCTAGCTGCGGACGGACTTTCTCCGCGTCAAAGATACTCCCGAAGTTCGTGGACTTTCTTGTTTAGTTTTTCGTATTCCAGGACTAACTCTTGATTCATGAGGACGCGTCAGCCTTTTTGCGGTTTGTGGAGCGATTTCTAGAGAATGTGAAGCGCGTAAACAGTGCTCCCAGTGAAATTATCGCACAGGCGTAGGCGAACCAGTCGCCGTGACGGGTGTAGAAGGTCGTATCGGAAGTAAGGGCATAGGGAGCGATGAGGGTAGTACGCTGCTTGCGGGGAATTCGCGCTACTACTCTTCCCCAGGGATCGATGGAGGCGGTGACACCGGTGTCGGTCGCGCTCAGAAGCCAGCGATTATTTTCGATGGCGCGCATGCGCGTCTGGTTGAGATGCTGCGCGTAAGCGCCGCTGTCGCCGTACCATCCGTCGTTGGAAATATTGACGAAGACCCGCGCACCTTGATCGGCGAACTGGCGGACCTCATCGGGGAAAATGGATTCATAGCAGATGAAAACGCCGAGCCGTTGATCGCCCGCATCGAGCGGATGGCGCGAGGTGCCGTGCTCAAACTCGCCAACTGACTTCGTTAGGCCTCCGGCAAAGGAAAATAGGCTTGGAAAGGGTAGGTACTCGCCAAAAGGAACGAGGTGCGCTTTGTCGTAACGGGCAGTCCATTCGCCGCTGGGACTGATTAGTGCCGCGGAGTTGAACAGGGGGGAAGTCTGGCTACCTTCGCCCGCCGCCGAGGACGTTCCGATCGATCCGACTACGATCCAGGCTTTTGTGTCACGCGCCATCTTGCTCGTCACATCGCGAAATCGCGGGTCATTGGTGAAGAATGGGGCAGGTGACTCCGGCCAGATAATCAAGTCGGGCTTGGGCTGGGAGCTGGTGGCGGCTGAAGTCTCAGTAAGGTTGGTTAGATCTCGCAGGGTTTGCTGCAGATAGGAAGGCGTCCAGTCAGCAGAAACCGGAATATTCTGCTGCACCAGCAGAGCGATCCGGTCAGCTCTCGCGGGAGGAGCATCGATCAATCTGCCGGCTTGCAGAACCGCGGCCGCCGCCAGTGCCGCGGCCAGCATGGCGCCTCGCTTTTCGCGCGGAACCAGGAACGCCGCTGCCAGCGCGATGTTGACCAGCACGATCTCAAACGAGATGCCGTAGACCCCGGTCGATGACGCGATCCGGGAAAGTGCGACGTTGTCCACTTGCGCGATTCCGAGCAAACACCAGTTAAAGCCCGTGATCCGCGTACGTGCCAACTCCACAGCGACCCATAAAAACGGAGCTATCACCAAGGGCCGGCGGAAGTTGCGCGACGGATCTGCCAGCAGACTGAACAGCAGTCCGAAGAAGCCGTGATAGAGGCCAAGATAACAGCAGAAGAGAAACAATGCGAGCAGCGCCTCAGCGACATTAAGGCCACCGAAGTTTCGCATGGTGTCGAATATCCAGTAACAGGTGCCGGCGTACCACAGGATGCCACACGCGTAGCCCATGAGAAAGCCCTGCCCGGGCGAAGCGGGCCGCAGCCTCACCGAGCCGGCGATTTCGAGTTCTCCTGCGGGACAAGCCCGCAACAGGGCCACAATCAGCGGAGCGAGCGCGAGCCAAGAGAGAACGTAGACGCCGGGCAAGGGAAAGATGATGACTTGAAGGATGGCCGACAACACGACCAGCAGCCACGCGCTGAAGTGAATTTGGCGCAAGCGACAGGATAACAAATGCGGGGGGCAGCTCTCAGCTGTCAGCTCTTAGCTTCTAGCTTCTAGCTTCTAGCTCTTGACTCCTGCTCTCCGTTTTCGGGGAGTTTTCCAGTGAGACTGGAACTGATGAACTTCACAATCTCTGGGGTGACGTAGGGCGGGGGCGTGATTCGGAAGATCGGGCGATCTTTCACCGGCTTCAGGGAAACTGCAGGCCAAGCTGTTTTGCCGGTCTTCTCGTGCAGAATTACCGCGTTGGCGCGATCTAGAAACTCCCGGGCAGAATTTTTGAAATCGGCGGTCGAAGGATCGAGGACTGTCAGGTACAGATCTGGACGCACAAACTTCAGCACGCTGTTCGACTCGAGGATGACGTTCTCTTTCCCTTCCAGTCGTTGGCGCAGGGTGGGCATGGCCTCGGCCAAGCGGCCTTGCTCCGTGCGCACCCACAACGACTGGACTGCGCCTGCGACGAGGAATCGAGACGTATCCGATTCACCGGAGCGGTCACGCTCTTCCGAGATTGCCCACGAATGGTCGGCGGTGGCGCAATCACAGGCTTCGCCGTTCGCGGAACATATACCGTGGCCGTATTGCGTAATCTTGACCGCGGTCCAATTGAACTCGCGCAACGCGGCGATCAGGCCGGCGACTACGCTGGTCTTACCAACGCTGCGCGAGTGTCCGCCCACTACGACCAAAGCCATCTGACATTTCCCTCTTGCCCCGAGGTGCGAGGGCGAGACGCCCTCGCGACAGCCGGCAAGATGCCGGCGGTACGGGTCAACCCTTTTTCGCCAGGCGCGCCAGTGTTGCCAGCTGTTTCAGATACTGACGTACCGGCTGCGCTGGAGTGCCCCAGAACGCCACACCCTTGCCGCGCAGAACTTTATTGGGGAGGACACCGCCTTGCCCGCCGAGCATGACTCCCTCTTCAATGCGGGCGTGCTCGCCGATGCCGACCTGGCCGCCGAGCACAACACCCTCCTCGATGACGATGCTTCCCGACAGGCCGGTCTGCGCGGCGATCACGACGTCTTCCCCGATCTGGCAGTTGTGACCGATGTGGACCAAGTTGTCGATTTTGGTACCGCGGCAGATGCGGGTTTCGTCTAGCGCACCGCGATCGATCGTGGTATTCGCGCCAATTTCGACATCGTCTCCGATAACCAGGCGCCCCACTTGGGGGAATTTTTCGTAATGGCCGGTCTTGCGATCACGCACGTAGCCGAAGCCGTCACTGCCCAGCACCGCGCCGGCATGCACCATCACGCGGTCGCCCAACGTCGTCCCGGGATAAATCGTAACGTTCGGATAGATTTTGCAATTGGCCCCAATGTTCACTCCGGCGCCAATGACGCAACCTGCGGCGATACGGGTGTTCTCACCGATCTGCGCACTCTCGGCCACGACCGCGCGTTCTTCAACCAAGACTCCGGGGCCGAGAACCGCGGAAGCATGGATCACGGCCGTCGAGTGCACACTTCCCTGCTGATGGATGCTGCTGAGAGGCGAGTTCTCCTGGAGAAATCGAGCCGCCCGCGCGAAGGAAAGCTTGGGATGACTGCTAATGAGGAGCGGACGATCGCAAGAAACCGATGAGGCGAACTCTCCGGCGATCACCGCACCGGCGCGAGACTGCAGAGCCGCTGCCAAGTGCTTTTCATTGTCGACGAAGACAAGATCATCGGGCGTGGCCGATTCGATGCTGGCCACGGCACTGACCTGGATACGGCCATCGCCGACGAGGCGTGCGCCGACGGCTTCCGCGATCTGTTGCAAAGAGACCTTCACCGCTCCCACTGTATAGCAGCGGGGCAACAGGACGGAAGAGCGGGGCTCTCACCGAACTCTCAGCGATAAACGAACTCGTCGTGGTGACGGCCTGGGCGGCGCGTCTAGGTGACGGTGCAGGTGGCAGTGCCTTGGCACATCACAAAAGTGCCCTTCAGTACTGAGCAACTAGGATCGCCTTGGCCACCGGTAAGCGTCCAAGTTCCGGAAACGACTCCGTTGCTCAGAGTACCTGTCGTGGTTGTTGTGCCATTGGAGTTGCCGGTCAAGTTCCCAGTCAGGGTGAGGGTATTGCCCGCCGGGGTCACCGACGTCACCGCAAAATTGAGAGTGCCAGTAACCTGGTTCGTCCCGGTATTGGTGTTCAACGTTGCAGTACCGCTTTCGTTTGAACCATTGACGCCGTTGGTGAAACAGGCCCCCGCGTTGATGAAGCTGAAGCCGGTGACATCAAGCGGTCCTGAGTTGGTAACGGAGAATGCGGTTACAAAGTTCAGCTTACTGGCCTCGGCCGTGCCCCCAATCAATGTCGCTTCCCAATTTCCGCTGGTGGCCGTACTCGTGGTGTTACTTGAGTTATTGCTATTGCCACAACCACCAACCGCGAGTTCGAGCGCCAGCAAAATCAGGATTGCAAGCTTCTTCATGTACCGTCCTTGGGAATTTGGGATCACTACGAGAATAGAGAGATGCGGGCAGACCCGTCAATGGATGTAAGGGCAGCGGACCTGGGCAGAAGGGTCGCCAAAGTCCGTTAGGGATTATGGAAAACGGCGACAGCATGGCTGGCAATCTGTGCTTACGTCCCCGTGAGGGCGCCAGCGCCCGAGGAGACCCGCCATGGCCGACATGGTTTCAGGGCTACCTGAAAACGCCGCGCGAAAGCTGCATCAAGCCAAGGATCAACAGTGCGATCGAAACGCCCAATAGGAATCCACTGCCGAAATGGGCCAGGTTTCCATGGGTCTGAAGATGCAGCGCAATGGCCAACCCCAAGGCCAATGAACCAATCGCGATAAACAGACGTTCCCTACGACCGACCACAGAACCTCCTTTGGGCTCGGGTACTAGGGGCCCGCAAGACGCGGTATGAGCCTGCCGTGAACGAAGCCTTTATGCTCCACGTTTCGACTTTAAGTCGGCCAGCAACTGCTCGATGCGGTCTTCTTTCTCGAGCGCGGCCAAGCGGTCGTCGAGGTTGTCGCCAGCGATTTCCGCCTTTGCCTGGCTTACGGCCTCCGAGTGAGCAACTTTTCGTTTCATGCGGTCGAATGCTGCGGTCTTCGAGCCGTCGCCTGACGCCATGCGAGCGTCGCTAGCCTTGCCCACTGCACGGGCGCGGCGGTTCTGCGCAATCAGGACGTCGGCCTTGGCCTGCGCTTCGGTCAACTTCTGCTCCAGCTGACGCAGCGCAGACTTCAGGTTCTCCACCTGCGCTTTCTGGTCAGAAACCTGTTGCGTGAAGTTCTCGCTCAGTTCGCGGTAGCTTTCCACGCGCAGCAGCGATGCGCGGGCCAGGTCGTCCTGTTTCTTGTCAACCGACAGCTCGGCCTTGCGCATCCACTCGGCGACTTTATCTTCGTTTTCCTTCTGCTTTTTTTCGAGCAGGTGCTGGTCGGCGATGGCGATCGCGACTTGCGTCTTGACCTGCAGAAGCTGGTTCTGCATGTCGAGAATCACTTGCTTGATCATCTTTTCCGGCTCCTCGGCCTTGTCGATCAGGTCGTTGAGGTTTGCCCGGACTAAAGTGGAAACGCGCTCTAGTAGTGCCATATGGACTCCTTTGCTTGCAGTTTCTAGCTCTTAGCTCTTAGCTTCTTAGCCACCCCACGCGGGTGACATGATCAATTTCACTCCGCTCAATTCGCTGTTGGTGCAGTCATATTCCTGAAGGCTTCCGCCCTCCGGATTCGTCGGCACGTTTCGCCTGTCCGCGAAAACCGGAAGCCGAAAGCCCCATACTCAATCGCGGGAACGAACCCCGGTTCGTTCCCGCACCCCTCGCTTAGGCCTTCGGCGCATCGCCCGGCTTCAGGGCTTTGTCGCCGATCTGCCGTACTTTGCCCAGCAACTCGGACAGCGGCATGCCGGAAAGTGTTTCGAACAATGCCGGCACCTGCGCCGCCATCTTCGTGATGTCGCCGGTGATCTTGTTCATACCCGAAGCATCGCCATTGCCGGTGGAGACGATGGTGATTTTGTCGACGTTGGCGAGCGGAGCTGCCAAGGCCTTCACGACTTCCGGCATGCTGGCGAACAACCGGTCGATGACTGCCGCCTGGTTGTATTCCTGGAAAGCCTCGGCCTTCACGTTCATCGCACGGGCTTCAGCGTCACCTTTCTTGAAGATGATCTCGGCTTCGGCCTCGCCCTGCGCGCGAATCGAGGACGCCTGCCCCTCTGCTTCCGCGATGAGGCGCTGCTTTTCGGCCGCGGCCAGAGTCTCAATGCGCTGACGCTCGATCTCAGCGCCCTTCAAGACAGTTGCGATCAGTTCTTTTTCGCGGCGGTTGATTTCCGCCTCTTGCACTTTGACTTGTTGCTCTTTCTCGATCTGCTGCACCTTCACCTGCTCAGCAATTACTTGCTGTTGCATGATGTTGGTCTGGATGTCGTAGGCCTTATCGGCCTGCGCCTGCTGGCGCTTGGTGACTTCCAGGAATTGCGCTTTCTTCACTTCCAGGTCGCGCTGGGCTTCGGCTTGTTTAGCGAGCGACAAGGTTTCAGCGAGAACACGTTCCTGATCGGCCTGCGCCCGTGCCACTGCCGATTCCCGCGTTGCCAGGGCGCGCTTGATTGCCGTATCGCGATCGGCTTCGGCTGCAGCCACGTCGGCATCTCGCTTGATGCGCGCCACATCGGGCCGGCCCATGTTAGTGATGTATTCGTTCTTGTCGCGTACTTCCTTGATGGTGAAGGAAATGACCTCCAGCCCCATCTTGTTCATGTCATCGGCGCAAGTGGAACGCATGCGGTCCGAAACCATTTCAGGTTGCTTCACGATTTCTTCCACCGTGAGCTGCCCGATGATGCCGCGGAGATGGCCTTCCATCACCAGGCGGATCAGGCCTTCGCGCTCCTGAGGCGTCTTGGTGAGGAATTGTTCCGCAGCGGTACGAATGGACTCATCATCGGACTTCACCTTGATTTGTGCGACGGCCTCGACGGTGACGGCGACGCCCTGTTTGGTGTAGAGATCCTGCTGCGGAGCTACATCGAACGACATCAGTTCCAGAGACAGGCCGCGACAGACTTGCACCATTGGCAGTACGACGGAGCCGTGACCCTTCACGATGCGCGTGCCGCCTAGTCCGTAGACGATGAGCGCCTCGTGGGGGCCTGCTTTGCGATAGAGCCGGGCCATTCCGCTGATCAAAAAGAGAATGACCATCACCCCCAGCGCAACAAAGATCCAGATCTCAGCAATGTGTGAAACGCCTTCGAACATAACGCCTCCTGTTACAAATGCGATTGAAGAACGGATCGTCCATCTGAGTTACGAATTGCCGGGGAGATTGGGCCCATCAACTCGGAATGGGCCGGCTCGGAATGCAAATTGAAATTTAGGATCGACTGGTTCCCGTACCAGCAAACCCCGAGAACCACGTACGAAATCAGCAGGATTGGCCAGGATGCGCTCGGCTTGAGCGCCCGCGCGATCAACGCTGCGAGCGAAAAAAGCACGAGCATGACCGCCATGATCCCGAGGCCCAGCATGACTGCTCCTTCGCGCGAGGTGTATCCATTGGGCTGCCAGTTGGCGTCGAAGTGAACCGCCATACGGTTAGGCAGCTGATCCCATGCCTGCCAATAACTCGCGGCGGAAGCGACCAGCGTCAGCCACATCAGCGCCACCAGCGGTTTGAACCAGTCTCGATTCATGGAATCTCCGGGAATCCCGATCAATCACCAAAGACAAACGGTTTTATTGAGTCGCAGCGGTGGTTTCGTCCGCCTCGCCTGACATCTCGCTCCACAACCGGACGTAAGCAATTCCCTTTTCGTAGCGCGTGACGACGACTTCGGTTCCTCTGGCGATGACTTCGCCATTCTCACTGCGTGCCCCGCAAACGCGACGAGTACCGGCCTGCGAGTAGATCAGTTCGCCCGTGCCTCCTACGCGAATCGGCACGGAAAGTTTTCCCAACACACCGACCATCTCGAAATCGGCAGGATCGAGAAACTCCTGGTCCGAGATCAGGATCTTGCTGAGGAAAAGAAAAATGATTCCTCCGCCGACGAGACCGCTACCCACCGACGCCAGCAACCCCAAGCCAACCCAGACGGCCGAGAATCGAGTGAGCAGATACCCGGTGCCGCCAAACCACGCCAGGAACGCGGCGATGACTGGCGGGTTGAAAGGCGAAACGCTGGTGCTACGCGGCGCATGGGCTCCTCCGTCTGATGCCGGTGAGTTCGCCCCGTGCCCACCTGCAATCGGAGCATGCGCGACGGGAGCGTGCGCAGACGGCATGTGGGCAACGCTGTGTCCGTGAAAGTGCGGGAGGTGCAGGCGGCCCACGCGCGATCCTCCCAACACAAACGAAAAGAAACTGAAGCAGAAACCGACCGCGAAACAAATCAGATAGAAATCTGACCAGCTGAAGCCTGTCGAAGTCATCGGATTCGCCTCTCTTCCTCATTTCATGACACGGCCATGCCTGCCATTGCTGGCAGCCGACTGGGGACGCAGGGCCTCCAGCAGGCGGTCGGCCAATCCCGGCGTTTCGAGGATCGCGCCCAAGAGCAGAAAACTGCGCCGCGTATCTTTCTCGCGCGCCACCTTGATCAACACGTTGCTAACCTCGGGATCGCTGGCAAAACGCTCGGAGCCTTGCAGCAGCCAGACATCGAGTTGACCTTCGGTGGTGCGCAAGTCAGAAGCCAATTCCGTGTGGTAGCCGTCAGGGTCATCCACGAGAAAGCCAGGATGCACCTTGAAAAATTTCGCCAGCAGCGCGCGCGAAGATTGCGTCATGTGCGGGCGAGCGCCGTTTTCAATTTGCGAAAGATAGGACTGGCTGATGGACGCACCTTTGGCGCTTCCCCGCCCCTTGCCCAACTCCTCGCGAATCGCGCGCACCAACTCGAGTTGCGTCATGGGACGCCCCAGTCCGCGCAAGGAGCCTTCTACTTCACGCAGGTAGCGGATTTTTTCGCCGAGCTTCACCGGTCGCCTTTCGGCTGTATTCCAACTCGCGATATTTATATTGCAATTTGCGATTTATGTCAAGAAAGCAATTTGCCGCCTTTTCAAGGGCTTGCGGCGCCACTACGGGCGATTCGACGTCGAGTCGCGATCGTCGCTGGCGGGGTGATGTAAGCGCGCCTGGTACACGGTAGGAACAACCTGGGCCGGTTTTTCGCGCACAAAACTTCGCACTAGCTCCGAGCGCGAGAAATGTCCCAAGCTAAGTACGCGAATCAGTTCGTTCTTGGAAAAACTCTCCCAAGCGCGCCCGCGGCCCCACGGAAAGCACGTAGCTTCGACGGCACAGGGAGCGAGCCCTTCTCGCTTCCCGGCGTCAATTTGCTGGCGCAGCCAAACCAGATACTGGAGCTTTTTCTGCAGCGCCTCACGAGGGTCTTCCCTGATTACGACTTCTGAGATTTCCGGAAAATCCGGACGCAGGGTGTGAACGTGGCCATGGCCCTCGACGAGAACTTCGATGTCGAGGGTCAGAAGGCGTTCCAAGGTATCGATCCACTTACAGCTGTCGACATCGGCGTTTGGAGTAGCAAAGTAGCTGCCCATGAAGGCATCGCCGGCAATCAGGACTTTCTCACTGCGATCGTAAAACACAATGTGGTCATCGCAATGACCAGGAGTAGCAATGACTTCCAGATGCCCGTGCTTCGTCTGGATGCCGTCTTGGAGAATCTCGAAGGGAGGCCGAAGCGCTTCGGGTTGACCAATGATGGCAGCCCGCACCCAGGGCAGCCGTCCCGGAGACGCGAGCAGCGCCGCCGTGTCGGAGGAAAGATAGAGCGGCGTGGCGGTGATTTGCGCAGCCCAGTTCAGATTGCCCACGTGCTCTTCGTGAGCATGCGTGGCGGCGACCGCGCGAATAGCACCCGGCGGCATCCGTCGCAGGTGGCGGGCCAGTGAACGGCGCATGCGCGGTGAGCCAGGATCGATCAAAACTCCATCGTAGAGAATCGCGGTGAACAGTTCTCCGAAAAGGAGAGGGACCACATCACACGGAAAACCGCCGAGAAACAAAACGGTCAGTTTGCCACCGGGAAAATCAATGCGGCGGCGAAAGGTGCGAATATGGGCGCTCCATTGACCGATCATGTCGCTCACTCCCGCGCCCGCGATCAGTGGCAAGCGAATCAATAGGCCGATCAGGTAACAACTCCAGAAAGTTCCGAAAAACGATTCCTGCTTCACCTCGTCGGGACGCGCCACCCGGCAAGCTCCGCCGCGGCACTTGCTGACCGCGTAACGGTTGCGCGCAACAAAGCGGTAGGCCGCACGGCCCAACCAACTGAAAGGAGCCACGGCTCCGAACCAGCCGATCAGGAATGTGACTGGAAACAGGCGCGCCAACTCGGCAACAGCGTCCCATCCGCGGCGGACGTCTCCCTGTGGAGTAACTACGTGTAACTCGCGCAAACACGCATCGAGTTGCAAGCTAGGATGGATCGCGGCTAGCGACTCAGGAACAATCGGTATGGCCGAAACTTTCCCATGGCGGTCGAGGAGCTTCAACCAAGAAACGAACGCCTGGCAGATTTCGCACTGCTCATCGTAGATGGCGGCAAACTGATCTGGGCGAATCGACGCCGCAGCATGGTGCGCGTGGCCTGAGGCAGAGACTGCGGAGTGCGTGCTGGCAGCGATGGCCGTCCTCCTGGTCGCGCAATCGGTGGTGGTTCCCTTGGATTCTGGCAGAAGGGTTGCCGGCACGCCAGCGATTTCCGAGGTTCCGGGAAAAGCAAAACGCCCCCGGTTTATCCGGAGGCGCTGCGGTACTTCTCTTCCCTTGTTTTTTCGCAGATTGGACTTACTGGCGGGCGCCGTTGTGTTTCGCGCGGTAGATCTGCTTCGATTGGTGGTTCTGTTCGTGATTGATTTGAGCGCGTTCCTGCGGCGTTAACTTTCCGCCATTCTCTTTGCGGTCCTGATGAATCTGACGATTGATTCGCGCCTGATTCTTCTCCAGATGTTCGGTTTCACCCGCAGTCAGCTGGCCGCTTTTCACTCCTTGCGCGATCCGATCCTGCTGATTTTCCTGGCGCTGTCCCACTTCGCTTCTCGGTGCCGGATCCGGAGTTGCCGCAGGACTCTGCGCAACGACCGGCAACGCAAACATTCCAAGTGCCACACTCAATAAAGCATGTCTTGAACTGGCTATTCATCTGATCTCTCCCTGTGGATTAATTTTGCTCACTTCGGCGATTGTGGCCACAGGGAGAAGAAACACAGCGCGTCAAGAAATGTTGCGCAGATTTTAATTCGCTGATGGCAAATGGGATAAGCCTGCTGGATTACCAGAGTTCCCGCGAAATCGCCCAAATACCGCACTGCGCAGGCCTTTCAGAGCATACGAGTGAAACGCTCGGACTCGATGTCGGACCTGGCAATGACGCAAGCTTCAGGCGTCAGTTCCAAATAGGTTGGGCCACTATTCTTATGGCGGGTCGCTGTGGGGCAAGCGCATCGTAAATGTACCGCCCGCACCGGCACATCCTGGCTGACCAGTCAGACTCCATGTACCCGAAATACTGCCATCGGACGTCCGCGCGCCCTGAAGGCTGAGCTCGTTGTTCATAGCACCAGAAGAAGGCGCGGTGATCGTCAGAGTGAAGGTTCCGACCGCAATCCCATTGGTCGTTCCCGTGACAGAAAACGTTCCCACTTGATGGGTAGAAGAATTGAAACAAGTCGAGACGCTTGCGAATTGAAGATCACTGACGCTTATCGCGGATCCATTCCCTTGAGTGAGAGTCGCGGAGAAATTGAAAGCCGATGTCCCGTCAGCGTTGTTGAGTTGGGCGAACCAAGGACCATCGATGCCCTGGATATTATTCGGCATCGAAGTGCCGCAGGAGCAGAGCATAACGGCTACTAACAACACGCTGGCGCGGTTCATAACGCTTCTCCTGTTCGCGCGAACCCGGGGGGACATTCAAAGTTGCGTCCGAGATCAGCTATAAACCAGCTTCGATACGAGAGCGAGGATCGAGGTAATCCCGAAGGGCGTCGCCGATGAAGTTGAAGCTCAGGACAGCCAACATAACGGCAAGCGCGGGAAACAGGACGAGATGCGGGGCATCGAAAAGATGCGCGCGGCCGTCATTGAGCATGGCTCCCCAACTCGCAGTCGGCGGAGGAACGCCGAGCCCGAGAAAACTCATGGTAGCTTCGGCGAGGATTGCACCGGCCATCCCGATCGCGGCCTGGACGACAACGGGCTGGATAATGTTCGGCAGAATGTGGCGAACGATGATGCGCAGATCGCTAGCGCCCAGAGCGCGGGCGGCTTCCACGAATTCGCGTTCGCGGGCGGCGAGAACTTGTCCACGGACGAGGCGAGCGTATCCAACCCATCCGCCGAGCGAGAGAGCGAGAACGAGGTTGAAAATGCCGGGCCCTCGGAAAGCAATAAAAGCGATTGCGAGCAAAATTCCGGGGAACGATAGAAACGCGTTCATCAGGACGACGTTGACGAAGCGGTCGATGCCTCCGCCGTAGTATCCGGCGATGGATCCGATAATGAGTCCGAGGGCGAGCGACGTGAGCACGACACAACTACCCACCAGCATGGAAATACGCGAGCCGTAGACGACGCGAGAGAGAATGTCGCGTCCCAGTTCGTCGGTGCCGAACCAGTGCGCCGCCGAAGGGGGATCGAGGCGTGTGGGCAACTGGATCGCGGCAGGATCTTGCGGAGCGATCCAAGGTGCGAACAATGCGAAGACGACGAAGAGCACAATCAGCAATACGCCGATGGCCGCGAGTGGATTGTGCCGGGCGTTCCCGGCGACTCGGCGTCGAAATGAAATGGCGGCGGTGGACACGGATTGAAGGTCAATCTTACAACGAGCTCTTGCGCAAATGGGGCGCGACTGACATCATCTTCGGCGCGACCCGACTTTTGATTCACGAGGCTCTGCTCAATGCGCCGTTCGTCTTTCCTCACTGCAGTGGTACTGCTCTCTACTACGTTGTTCGCCCAGAAGGCTGCGTGGCAACCCGCCCCCGATCACCTGACAATGGACCTGTGGCCGCACGGAGCGCCCGGCGCGCAGCCGGGATCAGCCGCTGAAGTCGACACCACGACTTCAAAAGATAATCTGATTGCGGGCAAGCCAGTCATTCGCCTGGGAAACGTGTCGACGCCAACGCTTACAGTTTATTCGCCCAAGGACAAGAATGCAGGCGCCGCTGTGGTCGTTTTTCCGGGAGGCGCTTACCGCATCCTGGCTATCGATCTGGAAGGCACCGAAGTCTGTGATTGGCTCAACTCGATCGACATCACGTGCATTCTAGTGAAGTATCGGGTTCCTAACTCCGGGCCGTATCCAAAATCTGAGGCCGCGCTGCAAGACGCGCAGCGAGCGCTTGGGGTGGTTCGTGCCCGTGCCATAGAGTGGCATATTGATCCAAATCGCATTGGCGTGCTGGGATTCTCCGCGGGAGCTCATCTTTCCGCCGCGCTCAGCACGCACTTCGACAAGCGTCTCTACGATCCTGTCGATGCAGCGGACAGGGTGAGTTGCAGGCCTGATTTCGCGGTGATTGTCTATCCGGGTTACCTTGCGCTCTCGGAACAGAACTTTGCAGCCAATTCAGAAATCCGCGTTACCGAGAAGACTCCGCCATCCTTTATTGTTCAGGCCGAAGACGACCCGGTGCATGTCGAGAACTCGACTGTCTATTTCCTGGCTCTGAAGAACGCCAAAGTGCCCGCGGAAATGCACATCTACGCGAACGGCGGACACGGCTACGGCCTGCGGCGCACGGATCTTCCGGTCACGGGGTGGCCAAAACTGGTGGAGACCTGGCTGCAAACGATTCACATGGTTCTCCCGCAAACGCATTAGCTTGGCGGAAGAGTCAACGCATGTCAGAAACACCAGTTCGGCTAATCCATTGGCGCGAAAGCGTCTAACACTCCTGACAACAGGAAGTGCTAGATTGCTGCTGCCGGGGGTTGAGATCGTCCGCCGAATGTGTTCTGATAATAGGGATGTCGGGACCGCGTCGCCGGTCCGCATTGCGCCTCTTAACCCTCAACCTTCACCCTACATTTTGAGGAGAAAATCATGAGTAAAGTCTCGTACATTCCCAAGGACTACAACTCCATTACGCCTTATCTCGTTATTCGGGATGCTGCCCGGGCAATCGACTACTACAAGAAGGTATTCGGCGCGACGGAACTGTTTCGCATGAATGGCCCGGACGGAAAGATCGGGCACGCTGAGTTGAAAATAGGAAATTCACACATCATGCTGGCCGACGAGAATCCCAGCATGGGGCAGGGACACACCAGCGCGGCCACCATTGGCGCGAGCCCGGTCAGCCTGTATGTATACCTTCCTGACGTAGATCGCGTGGTCGAACGCGCGGCTGCCGAGGGCGCAAAAATTCTGAAGCCGGTGCAAGACCAGTTCTACGGAGACCGCTCCGGCTTCCTGCAAGATCCGTTTGGACATCTGTGGGGCATTGCCACGCACATCGAAGATGTGGCGCCCAAAGATATGGAAGAACGAATGAAGAAAGTAATGCAGGCAGCGTAAGGCGATTGGACGGGAGGCGGGGACGCCCAGTCCCCGCCAGCCGTCATCGACATCGTCGCCTGAGCGTCTATCCTATTCTTCCAGTGCTTTCCGCAGATCTTTCATCAGCAGCATTAATTGCAGTTCGTGCATCGGCGAGGACTCGAAGTCAAAATGCTCATAAAACTTTCTTGCTTGCTCGTCAATCGCGTGAACGAGTACGGCACGGGCGCCCACGATGTCAGCGGCGCGGGCGATTCTGACAAGCGCGTCCTTTAGTAGGGCTTTTCCGAGACCTTTTCCCGCTTCACTCTTATCAACGGCCAGTCTTGCCAGTAGGATGACCGGGATCGAATGACGCGCGAGCCCTTTTGCAATTCGGGCGGGCGATTCCTCGTGCGAGACGCTGCCTGCAGAAATGGAATAGTAGCCGACCACAGATCCGTTGCGGTGCACGACATAGGTTCGGGCCGATTCGTTTTGTTGATTCGTAAGAGCGAAACGCTTAAGCCAGTCGTTTAGCGAAGGATGGGCACCACAATCGAAGGTGCTCAAGTCATGGGACTCTGAGATTGTTTCTACCTTTGAGAGCGGCGCTGTGTGCTGGGGCATCAGCTTTATTCAAGGACTGTGGACGCCCCAAAGAGTCTTTTAAGCCGGGGTTTCACCTTGACCGGGCGGTCGAGAGCCTCGGTGAACTTTTGCCAGTCCTTGGAACTAAGTTCGAAATGCCGGGCTTCGGTAATCTCCTGGGCCGCTCGCACGCAGGCACTCTCCAGGATGAAGTTTGTGACGTTGACACCCAACTGCTCCGCTCCAAGCCGAATGAGCCTGGCTTCGCGTTCGCTGAGGCGAACATTGAAGCGCTCGGTGCGTTTTTTCTTGGCGGCAGTTGAAGGCATATGTTCCTTCCGTACGTACATTCTACGTACACGGTACGTACAATGTACGCCAAACACGACCCCATGTCAATGTCTGAAGCTCTCCGGGCCGCCTGGAAACCTCACGATCAGGGTCACTGTCTGATCCTAGGGTTCGCTACCGAATACAGCACATCCGTCAGAAAGTTTACCCCGACATACGTTAGGCCGATCGCCAGGATACAGCCTTGCACCAGGAAGTAGTCGCGGGCGGAAATGGCGTCGACGGTGAGGCGGCCGATGCCGGGCCAGGAGAAAATCTTCTCGGTCACGATGGCGCCCGCGAGCAGTGCTCCGAACTGCAGGCCGAGAACGGTCAGCACCGGAATCATGGCATTGCGCAAGGCGTGGCGATAGACGACTGTGCGTTCCGGTAATCCCTTGGCGCGAGCGGTACGAATGTAGTCCTGACTTAATTCTTCCAGCATCGACGTGCGCACCATGCGGGTGAGGATGGCCGCGAGCGCGCCGCCCATGGTCAGCGCGGGCAGCACGAGATTGGCGAACGATCCAGCGCCTGACACCGGAAGCCATCCTGCTTTGATCGCAAACAGGAGAATCAAGATTGGCCCCAGCGCAAAGTTGGGGAACGATAGACCGAACAGGCTGACGACGGAAAGTAAACGGTCGTCCCAGCGGTTACGGCGGCGCGCCGACCTGACTCCAGCCGGGATCGACAGCAGGATCGCTACGAATAAGGACGCCAGGGTGAGGCGGAGCGTATAGGGATAGCGCTGGGCGATGAGCTTCGTGACGGTCTGGTTATAGCGAATGGAGCGGCCGAGATCGCCGTGCAACACGCCTTTCCAGTAGTGGAAATATTGCTCTCCCAACGGAGCGTCGAGGCCATAGGCGTGACGAGTGGCGGCGATATCGGCGGCCGGAGCGCCTTCGCCGAGCATCTGTGCGATGGGATCGCCGGGGACGAGGTGGATCAGCAGGAAGACCAGGCTCACGACCAGCCAGATGACGGGGAGAGTGTAGAGGACGCGTTGGAGGACAGTCTTCAGGGGTCAGTTCTCCGTTACATTGTCATCCTGAGCGCAGCGGGCTCGAATGAGCGCGCGGAGTCGAAGGATCCCTTGCCGCTCGACTCGGCCTCGATTTTGTCACGGAGTTTCGGTGAGTCCGGTGCGGACCGTCGGCTCCACCGAGAGAACGCCTTGAGGCGACGGGAAGGAGTTGCCGCAGCGTAGGGATCCTTCGACTGCGCGCGACAGCTCGCTTCGCTTGCCGTCGTGCTTCGCTCAGGATGACAACGCTTTGGCTTATTCCTCACAACCGGCATGCCCATCAGTCTCCGCCTTGCCTTGCAGCTTCGGCTTCACCTTCTGCCTTTGCGGTCTTTTCGATTCTTACCATGGCGATGCGGTGGCCTTCCAACTGTTCCACGGTGTAACGGCGGCCATCGTATTCGAAAGAGTCGCGATAGGCTGGGATGCGCTGCAGGCGGGCGAGGATGAATCCCGCCAGAGTTTCAAAGCCGGCGTCGCGAGGTAATGTCAGGCCATACTCGGTTTCCAGGTCGCGAATGTTTACCGAGCCTTCGAGAACCAGGACCGACTCATCTTCGAGTGCGGGTGCTTTGGGAGCGACGTCGAATTCATCTTCGATGTTGCCGACTAGCTGTTCCAAAACGTCCTCGACGGTGATGACGCCGGCGGTTGAACCAAATTCATCCACGACGACCGCCATGTGGCGGCGGCGATCTTTGAACTCGGCCAGTAACTCGGCCAAGACCTTTGTCTCGGGAACCACGAGCACGTCGTGCATGATCTGGCCAATTTGCATGCGGGAAATGCGAGTGGAGGTGGACTGCCCCAGGTTACTCAGCCGGAGACGCATCCAGCGCATAAGGTCTTTGTAATAGAGCACCCCGACGAGGTGTTCGGGGCCGCGCTGCGGATCGTACACCGGAATGCGCGAGTGCTGGCCCTCCACTACTCGCGCTAAGGCTTCGTCGAGCTGCAGATCGGAAGGCAAGGAAAAAATGTCAGGGCGAGCGACCATGACTTCGCGAACCGTGATGCTATCGAGTTCAATGGCGCTGTGGATCATCTCTTCCTGGAATTCGGGAATCTGGCCGAACTGGCGGCTGGCAGTCACAATCAGTTTGAGTTCGTCGGGAGAGTGAACGGCGCCTCCGCGGCGGGCCAGTTGCGCGCCAAATAACCTCAGTACCAGGCCGCCAGAGCGTCGCATGAAGAACAGCAACGGGCGGGTGATAGTAAGGAAAGCCTCCATGGGAGCGGCGACGGCGAGGGCGACCTGCTCCGCGCGCTGCAGGGCGAGGGTCTTCGGCACCAACTCGCCGAGAATCACGTGCATGTAGGTGATCAGGCTGAAGGCGATCCCGATGGCAATCGTATGGGCATAAACAGCCGCGTGGGGCACCTCTTGGACGAAGCGCATGCTTTCCACGAGGCGGGCGACCATAGGCTCGCCGATCCAGCCAAGGGTGAGGCTGACCATGGTGATTCCAAGCTGGACCCCATTGACGACTTCGTCGAGATGGCTGTGCAGGCGCTGCACGATACGCGCACCAATGCGTCCCGATGAGATGAGTTGCTGGATGCGCGTATCTCGCACGCTCACCAGGGAGAATTCAGCTGCCGCGAAGAAGGCGTTGGCTGCCACCAGGAGAAGGATCAGAAATACCCGGAGCAACACAAAGGCAATCATGAAACCGTAATTCTAACATTTTAAAGGCGGTTGCTCGGGGCCAAGCCGGTATGGGGACAGCCGTTATTGGGCTGCCCCTTGAGCATGGCTCGAGATGGTCTTGCACCTACTTCAAGACTCCATGCGAAAGCAGCCGGGCCGTTGGCCCACGGACAGCAATGGCGCCTGTCCCCACACGAACCTGCTCAACACGGGTGGCATCAAATCGGAGCACTAAATCAGAGGTGCGTGGGGTCACAAAATTCCGGGTCACGATCCGCTATCCTTTTAGAAGGTCATGGGTCTAACTGACAGGCGGCAGATGGGTTAGCGGTAGGCGCGGTCTCTTCGAGTCCAGGTGGAAAAGCAAATAGCTTCAAGATCGCAGGAACAAAAGTAAGTTGGGCCGCGTACATAGGAGTGAGGGCAGCGGAATGGCTCCCAATCTCCACTTGACGGTATCTACAGGAGGCGTTGTGAACGGTAACGGGAATAATAAGAAGAAGCGTCGCAAACTGATTATTTGGGGCAGCGTGGTAGCAGTCATCGTTCTGCTGATTGCAGGTGGAGTGTTCGCGGCGACGCGTGGCGGAACCAAGATTGATCCGTCGAAACTCGCCAAAGTGGAAAAAGGCGATCTGGCCAAGAGTGTGGTTGCGACCGGCAAGGTTACGCCGATCACCAAGGTCGAAGTGAAATCGAAAGCCAGCGGCATTGTGAAGAAGCTTCTGGTCGATTACGGCGATCGCGTCAAGAAGGGACAACTCCTGGCTCAACTCGACAAGGTCGAGATTGAGGCGCAGGTGGAGCAATCCAAGGCTGGCCTGGAAGCTGCGCAGGCCAACCTGAAAAGCTCGCAAGCTGACTTCGAGCGCGCCAAGGTCGATGCGGAAGGTCCGGATGTGCCGGTGCTGAAGCGTGCTTACGACCGAGCAACGAGCATGGCCAAGGATGGCGTGGTTTCCGCTTCGGCGCTCGACGATGCCGAGAAGAACTACGAGATGGCGCTGAACAAGCAGAACGTGTCGAAGGCGCAGGTTACAGTGCTGAAGGCCAAGATTGCGCAGTCCCAGGCCAATGTGGCCCAGGACGAAGCGAATCTGAAACAGCTGGAAGAACAGCTCAGCTACACCGATATCATCTCGCCGATCGACGGCATTGTGCTGTCGCGCGATGTGCAGATGGGCGACGCGGTCAGTTCGATCCTGGTGTTGGGTTCCTCGGCCACCCTGGTCATGACGCTGGGCGATACCAGCGAAGTGTACGTGAAGGGCAAGGTTGACGAGAGCGACATCGGCAAGGTGTATCTTGGGCAGCGCGCACGCATCAAGGTCGAGTCGTTCAAAGACAAGACCTTCGACGGCAAGGTGACCAAGATTTCTCCGATGGGCGTGGAGAAAGATAACGTCACTACCTTTGAAGTGCGCGTTTCGATTCAGAATCCGGGCGGCGAACTCAAGGCCGAAATGACCGCCAACGCAGAAATCATCCTCGAAGAACACAAGAACGTACTGCAGATTCCTGAAGGCGCAATCCTGTATGACAAGGACAAGAAAGCCTCGGTCGAAATTCCCAACCCGAAGGGCAAAGAGGGCAAAGATAAAGTTGCCGTCAACATCGGGATTTCCAACGGAGCGAAGACCGAAGTGCTGAGCGGGCTGAAGGAAGGCGATCAGGTCGTACTGCAGTAAGGCGGTAATCTCGGGTCTTAGGTCTTGGGTATTAGGTGTTACACCTACGACCCGCCACCTAAGACCCGAAGTTTTTCTAGCTCTAGGAAATCATTCGGTAACGGCCATGACTCTCTCCGAAATCCTGCGCCAGGCGCTCGCCACTTTCCGAGCTCACAAGATGCGAACCTTCCTCACGATGTTTGGCATCGTGTGGGGGATCGCTTCGGTGATCATCCTGGTGGGGTTGGGCCGCGGCTTCAGCGTCGATCAAAAGAAACACATGCAGACGTTGGGCAAGGACCTGGTCATCATGTGGGGCGGGCGTACCAGTTCGCAGGTCGGGGGCCGCGCGGCGGGCAGGGAGATTCAGTTGCATGTCGATGATGCGGAGTTGATTCGCAGTGAATGCTATCTGGTCAAGAATGTCAGCCCGGAGTTACGGCGGACGATCCCGGAAGTCAGCCAATACAATCTGGCCAACCGCGGTGTGGTCGGCATGTGGCCTTCGTATCAGGATTTTCGCTCGCTGCAGATTGCCGAAGGGCGGCTGATTTCCGAAGATGACGAGCGCGAAGGCCGGCGCGTGCTGGTTTTGGGGTCGAAAGCGTACCGGCAGCTGTTTCCGGGACAACCCGCAATCGGCGCAAGCGTGCTGGTGCAGAGCGTTCCCTATCTCGTGATTGGAGTTCTGCAGGAGAAGAAACAGAATTCCAATTACAGCGGCCCTGACAACGACTATTTGTTCGCGCCATATTCCGCCGTATCCCGCGACTTTCCGCCACCGACCAAGAAGGGCGCGGGGATCACGCGCGGATATCTGGATGACATCGTCTTCGAAGTGGGCGATCCCGAGGAGCACGAAGCGGCAGTCCTGCAGGTCCGAAGCGCACTGGCGCGAGTCCACCACTTCGACGCTCTCGATAAAGACGCTTTGTTCATCTGGGACACCATGGACGGTGCCAAGATGCTGGACAAAATCTTTGGCGTGGTCACGATTTTCTTCGGCTGCGTCGCCATTGTGACGCTGTGCCTGGGTGGGATCGGCGTGATGAACATCATGCTGGTATCGGTGACCGAGCGCACGCGCGAGATCGGCACTCGTAAGGCAATGGGCGCCACCAAGCGCGACATCCTGCGGCAGTTTTTTGCAGAGTCGGCAATGTTAACGGTGGCTAGCGGAATTCTCGGGCTGACGGCGGGAATTGGCATTTGCTCCGGGCTGCAGGCTCTGCCTCTTCCGGACTTCGTTCCGCATCCGATCGTTTCCTGGATTTCGATCGTCGCTTCGATTTTGACACTTTCATTGATTACCGTGACCGCGGGCATGTATCCCGCCCAGCGCGCCGCGGATATGACACCCGTGGAGTCCCTACGCTATGAATAACCGACGCTTGCTCTCTCCAGTCTCCGTGTCCGGCCGATCTGCCGTTGCGACGTTGGCGATCGCGCTGGTCGTGATTCTTGCATCGACGATGGTTTTCGCGTCGACGCCCCAGGGTAATTTCGAAAAAACATTGCAGGTCAGCGGCCCGGTCGATCTTGAGGTGCTGACTCGTTCTGGCGACGTCACAGTGCGGGCCGGTTCAACTGGGTCGGTGGTGATCCGCGGAAAGATTTATGTCGGCGACCACTGGCTGATGGGCAACCGCGACGCCGACGTCCACGAGATCGAGCAGCATCCGCCAATCCGCCAGGATGGCAACAGCATTCACATCGATTATGTGAATCTGCGCAACATCTCGGTCGATTACGAGATTAGTGTCCCCACCAATACCGTTGTCCGCACCCGCAGCGGCTCGGGAGACCAGGTAATTGAAGGCACGCACGGCAACGTGGACACGCAGACCGGATCGGGCGATGTGAAGCTGTCGAACTTAACCGGCGAAATTCACCTGCAGACCGGTTCCGGAAACATTCGGGCGCGACAGGTCTCGGGCACCGTGAGAGGAAGCACCGGCAGCGGAGACGTTGAGATTGAGGAGGCGTCTTCGGGCGACGTCGACATGCACACGGGATCGGGAAACATCACCGCTCGTGGGGTGAACGGCGGATTCCGCGGCGAAACGGGCAGCGGGGATGTGACTGCGGAAGGTACGCCCAGCGGTGCGTGGGAGATTCATACCGGCTCCGGCAACGTGCATGTGAAGCTGCCGTCGAATGCGGCGTTTGACGCCGATATTTCCACCAGCTCCGGAACCGTCGACGTGGGTGAGCCCATCGAGATGACCGTGCAGGGACGCGTGGGAGATTCCCACAAACAGATTCGCGGCAAAGTGCACGGCGGCGGACAACTGCTGCGAGTACGCACCGGCTCGGGCGACATTCATATTCAGTAGAAAGGCATTTCACCACGGAGGCACAGAGACACGGAGAATTTCTTGATCTGTGATTTTCTCTGTAACTCCGTGACTCCGTGGTGAAGGGCATTTGGAAACAATGTATTTGAAAGAACTCATTTCGCAAGGCTGGCAGTCGCTCATGCGCGATCGTTTGCGCTCGGCCCTCACCATGCTCGGCATCGGGTGGGGCCTGGTGTCGGTTGTGCTGCTGCTGGCTTATGGGCAAGGCCTGGGCGGATGTGTGCTGCACGCTTTCCTGAACATGGGTAACAACGTCATCGTCATCTGGCCTGGCCAAACCAGCATGCAGGCTGGCGGACAGCGGGCCGGCAAAGCCGTCAAGTACGAACTGGAGGACGTCGAAGCGATTCGCGATGAAGTGCCGATCGTAAGGGCGGTAAGCGGGGAGATCGACCGCGATTTCGGATTCAAGATCGGCACGCGCGTGGTTTCCATCCAGGTGCGCGGCGTGGACATGCCCTACGGGCAGATGCGCAAACTCGATCTGGCCGACGGACGCTACTTCAACGAAAGTGATTTCGCTGATCACCGCCGCGTGGTGATTCTGGGTTATAGCGCCGCGAAGAAAGTCTTTCAGGGCGCGCCCGCCGTTGGGCAGAACGTCAACATTGGCGGGATCGATTTTGAAGTGATCGGCACGATGCGCAATAAGATTCAGGACTCGATGTATCAAGGTCCTGACAATGAGAACGGGTTCATTCCGTTTGAGTTGATGCGCGATCTTAAAAACATTCGCGACCCGGACGAGATCATCATCCAGCCCACTGCGCCAGAACTGAATAAGAAGGCGCTGATGGCGGTGCGCGAAGTGATTGCGCGACGCCACCACTTCGATCCCAAGGATGACAAGGCTACGCCGGAGTGGGACACCATTGAAGATCGCGCCATGATCAACGGCTTCTCGCTGGGACTGCAAGCAGTGCTAGGACTGATTGGAGTCTGCACGCTGGCCGTGGGTGGCATCGGCGTGATGAACATCATGCTGGTCTCAGTTACTGAGCGGACGCGGGAAATTGGGCTGCGCAAGGCGATTGGAGCAAGGCCGCGGCATATCCTGGTGCAGTTCTTGCTCGAAGCTCTCGTACTGACGTTTGTGGGCGGGCTCATCGGCATGGCGGTTGCGGAATTTCTGACTTGGGCGATTCCTCCCATGCCGCTCTACGATGAATTCTACAAGACAGCCGATCATGAAGGTGCGATCTTTCTGCATGCTTCCCTGAGCGTGATGATTATCTCGTTCACGATTCTGTCACTGGTGGGGATTGTCTCCGGATTCTTCCCTGCTCTCAAAGCATCGCGTCTGAATCCGATTGAAGCGCTGCGCTACGAGTAGTCCGATTCGGGCCGTCCAACAGCAGCGACCTATTCTCCCCGTGGCACCAGGCGAAATCGATTGATCGCGATGCGGGCACTCCTGTCGCTGCGTGTCCCTTTCAGGTAGTAGCTGATGGTCAATTCGTCAAAGCTGCCGATAGGAATACCGGTCGGAATCCGAAATCTCAGCATCTGACTGTCGGCATTGCGGCTGCCAGTTGAGGACGCTGGGGCAGAAACGTCCTGCATGCCGAGTGATAACAGTGCATTTCCGGCGACCGCTGTGTTTCGTACCTTCAGCAGAATGCTGACGGTGTTGGGAAAGGGATCGACATTTTGGATGAAAATCTCGATGGCGCCGTAGCGCTTCGGATCGACGGCAAATCCCAGGTTCTGCCGCGCCTCCATCGACATTCCGTCACCGTCGGTCGAGCGAAAGAACTGTGCCGACGGACTGCCGTGCATGACGACCGAATTCAACGGCGGACGGTCCGATGGGCCTCGCCAGAACCAGTAAACGCCCTCAAAGGGAATGCTCAGCGGATCGGAGCGGTCCGCGCTGAATCCCTTGATTCCATCCAAGGGAGGAGCTACCAGCCTAGTATGCGGCTTGAGCTCCGGATAGAGTTGTACGCCGGCAAAAACAGGGCCCGCGACGAGGACAGCCGTCGCGATCTTTGTGTTCTGAAGGCTCTTCAAGCCACGGCTGGTTCCGTCCGATTGAGGAAAGCTTGAATCGAGAATGCGTCTTGCGACCGCAAACGAGTTCGCGTGCGAATCCGTGCCCGCAGGCTTGAAAAGATCTCGTAGCCAAGCCAGCGTGGTCGCGCCACCTTTCCGGATACGCTTGTCCTTGCGAGCGCCGGCTCCTTGAGATGACTGTCCTGGCGGCTGGCCTCCGCTGGTGAGCGCTCCCGTGGAGTTTCCGCTCCCTCCCGGACCGCCGGATCCGATGATCAATGGTAGCCAGGCAAACACGATGAGAAATGTCGCGGTCAGAAGCGTACTCGGACGTCGTTCTTTGAGCGTGGGGCCATCCAGGGCGGGCGTATCCTGAAACATCTTCAGCACACGGTACGCGATCGCCGTAGTACCGGTTACATAGAGCACGCCCGCCAGAACATCGCGACCATCGAAGGCGGCGAAGGTAGCTCCCTGAATCATGAGCGCGCCAAGAATAGTGATCCCGGAGGGAAAATCCTGTTTCAAAACCGAAAACGCGCCGACTTCGGGCGATTCTCGGGGCGACGCATCGTCGAACATCGCGCTTTTCAGAAAGGCGATCAACCGAGCTACTTCGATCAGAAGTGCAA
This sequence comes from uncultured Acidobacteriaceae bacterium, assembly GCA_963722365.1. GTDB lineage: Bacteria > Acidobacteriota > Terriglobia > Terriglobales > Acidobacteriaceae > Sulfotelmatobacter. The sequence goes on along the minus strand of CAVRLM010000004.1, from coordinate 118,913 downwards.
CCCAGATCATTAAGACGAACACTGACTTCTGTTCGGAGAATAAGAGCAACGGCGGCAGCCATATCGAGGCGGCCGCAGTGCGAAGGGCAATCTGCCGGGCGCGGACGGTTCGCCTATCTCCCCTTACGAGAAATCCCAAGTAAGTTGCACCTGCGGTCACACCGAAAACCAGCAGAATGTAAAGGCCTGCTCGTACAAGCACGCTAATCGGACTTTGCAGATGATCGGGTGCAAGCGCGCCGCCGAAGATCGTCGCGACAACCGCCCCGGTGCAACCTAACGCGACGAAACGGTTCGTAGGGGGAGTGGACATGGCATGCGTCCCTGTTGGTTGGACACCGGCAGGCGTGCGCAAGTTCCGACAGAGAGAGCGACAATTCAGCCATTACCTCCGTGCCTTGACGCACAGGTTCCCTGCAAATTAACTTCGCATGCACAGGGATTCTTGCGTCTTATATTCGTCTTCCAGTGAGGAAAAGTTGGCCTATCATCCGATCATCACTCTCACCACTGATTTTGGAACCAACGACCATTTTGTAGGCGCGATGAAGGGTGTGATCGTCGACATTGTGCCCGACGTGCAGATCGTCGACATCTCCCATGCCGTGCAGGCTTTCGATGTCCTTGATGGCGCGCTGGCCATCTCACAGTCGTATTCGTACTTCCCCAGCGGAACCATCCACATGGTGGTGGTGGATCCGGGCGTAGGCACGACGCGGCGTCCGATTCTGGCTTCGAGTGATGGATATCATTTCGTCGCTCCCGACAACGGAGTGCTCTCGATGGTCTACGCCAAGGAGCCGCGCATTCGGGTGCGCCACATTACGTCCGACCATTACTTCCGAACTCCGGTCAGCAATACGTTTCACGCGCGCGACATTTTTGCCCCGGTAGCTGCTTACCTGGCAAAACAAGTCGACTCGCACAAATTCGGAGACGAGATTGAAGACTATGTTCGCTTCGCCGCGCCCCGGCCGAAAGCCACGGGCGAGGGCCGCCTGCGCGCCGTCGTTCTGAAAGTCGACCGCTTCGGCAACCTGATCACCAACGTGACTCCCGAAGACGCCCCGGCGCTGTTTGCGGAATCCGCAACATTCAAGATCACCGTCGGCGGCAAGGAAATCACTGAAATTCGCAAAGCCTACGCGGAGGGCGCGCCGGGAGAAGTGTTTGGCATCATCGGCAGTATGGGCTACCTCGAGATCGTGGCCAACCGCGCGGCAGCGGCGCAGATTACCGGGGCCGGCAAAGGCAGCGAAGTCAGCATTTTTTTAGGTGAGGCCGCGGCCGCCGGAAAAGGCGCCTGAGTTCCAACTCTTAGTGAAGAAAGACACCGCAGGCCGCATCGAGAAGTAAACCCAGCGACAGCGCGATCACCACACCCTGGGCATAGCTTGACTCCCGAAAGTGCCGCAGGGCGACAATGCCCGCCGCCATCAAGCCGATCGCATTGAACGCCGCATACAGCCATGTCTGGTGAAGTGCGGCAGCGAAGCCAAGCATGATCGACAAAAAGAAACACACCAGGCAGATCACGATTCCCAACAGAAACCCGAGCAAGACCTGCAGGGTGGAGCGCTGATTATTTTGGGAAGTTTCGAACATGCGCTTTCACTGCCGCTGTTGCTGAGGACCTCACGAACTCTTCGGCTTGGGATGGACATAGCGCTCCATCTCGCCCGTCCATTTCAGAAAGCGCCATAGGTCTCCGCGCTCGCGCCACATGAACTCCCAAAATTCCAGAAAACCGATCTGCGTCATTTTGACGCCCGTGTAGGTCTCGATGCGCCATAGAAGATATGGACTTCGCCACGGAGCCAGGCGGTGCCCCTTGGTGGCATTCCACAGAAAACGGAGCTTGTAGCGCATGCAGCCATCATACCGACTCGGTCAAGAGCGCGGAAAAGCATGAACCACAAAGGGCACGAAGGATCACGAAGAAAAATGCGTTCGGAGAATTCCTTCGTGGAACTTCGTGTTCTTCGTGGTTCAGGGGGAAGTGCGATCAACGACATGTTAAAATCCAGTCTCCGCCTGGGATTTCCACGAATGTCTGACAGCGACGCCCGACAAAAGGCCGAAGATCACTACTACGCCGCGCTCGACCTGATGGCTGACGGCCACCTGGAGCAGGCGGTCACCGCATATCAGGAGTCTCTTACTGCCGATCCCAGCTTTACCGAAGCCATGCACGGCCTGGCGCGCGCTCTCCAGGACTTGCAGCGCTTCGATGACGCCATTGCAGTCGCGCAGCGCCTGGCAGAAATCGATCCTGATGACGTGCTGGCACACACCAGTTTGTCGGTGCTGTATCAGAAGAAGGGCATGATTCCGGAAGCAGAAGCGGAAGGCGCGAAAGCGCGGGTGCTGGGATGGAAACAGCAGTTGAAAAAGAGCAACTCTTAGCTCTTGCTTTCACTGCGAAACAGCTAAAAGCCAAAGGCTAAGAGCTTCTTCACAATCCGTACTTCTTCATCAAATGCCGGAACGATCGGTATGAAATGCCGAGCACGTCGGCGGCCTTGGTTTGCACACCATTGCTCTGGTTGAGCGCGCTCTGCAGCAGCGAGCGTTCGATGCCCGCCACGTAGGTTTCCATTCCTAAGCCTTCAGGCAGGGTGAAGTCGGAGCCAGGTTCGGGCAGCCCTCCCGCGCCCGCCGCAGCCGCAGCGCGCGCTTTCGGCCTCTCCGCGGGAAGTTCCACGTGCAACTCTTCGGTAGTTTCCAGTGCAACGGCACGTTCGACGGTATTTTCCAGTTGCCGCACATTCCCAGGCCACTCGTAGCCACACAGGGAATTCAGCGAGGGCGCATTTACTCGCAGGATGCTGCGGCCAGCCGCGCTGGCGTACTTTTTCAGAAAATGGTTTGCCAACAGCGGGATATCTTCGCGGCGTTCGCGCAAGGGAGGCACGCGGATGGGAATCACGTTTAACCGGTAATAAAGGTCTTCGCGGAAAACGTTCTCAGCCACCGCTTTGTCGAGATCGCGGTTGGTAGCGGCAATCACCCGCACATCAATGGAGATTTCACCGGTGCTGCCCACCGGACGCACTGTGCGTTCCTGCAGAACGCGCAGCAGCTTGACCTGCATGGCCAGCGTCATCTCGCTGATTTCATCGAGAAAGATGGTGCCGCCGTCAGCAACTTCAAACAAGCCCCGCTTATTCTGATTGGCTCCGGTGAAAGCCCCTTTCAGATATCCAAAGAGTTCACTCTCCAGCAGGGTCTCAGGAAACGCGCCGCAGTTGACGGAAACGAAGGCCTCGGCGGCTCGTGGCGAACAAACGTGAACCGCTCGGGCCACCAGTTCTTTACCGGTGCCGCTCTCCCCGTGGATCAACACCGTACTGGCCGTAGAAGCAACGGTCCGAACCGTTTGCTTGAGCTTCTCTATGGCTCCGCTGGAGCCGATGATGTTGTCGAGGGAATTGCGGGTCGCGGCGTCGCGGCGCAGCGCGAAATTCTGTTTGCTGAGATTTAATTTCTCGACCGCACGGTTAATCGCCAGTTTGATCTCATCGACGAGGCCGGGACTCTTGCGAATGTAGTCGGTGGCGCCCCCGGCTTTAACGGCCTCCACGGCAGCCTCGTAGTCATCGACCGCAGTGATCAGGATGACGGCGGAGTCAGGTGACACACGGTGGGCGTGCCGCAATACTTCAATGCCGTCGATGTTCGGCATCTTGATGTCGGTGATGATGACGTCGTAGAGTGCACCGTCGATCTTGTTCTTCGCCGTCTGACCGGCTTGTACCGTCTCCACGCGGTGTCCCTCGCGCCGCAAGGAGATGTCGAGCATTTCGCAAATGGAGCGTTCGTCGTCGCAGACCAAAATGTTAGCCACGCGAACCTCCTCCGGCCGCGGCCGCAACGGGCGGTGCCGAGACCAGGGCCCGAGCCGAATTTTCGCGGCTTTGCATGGAGGCCGAACGCTCAGCGTCCAGCCGCCGCAACCGTAGAACGAGTGTGGTTCCCTGCCCCGGCTTCGAGCGTGCCCAGACCTTGCCTTCATGGGCTTGCACGATCTGGTAGACGATAGCCAGTCCAAGTCCGGTTCCGCCTTCAAAGTTCGACTGAAAAGGCTCAAAGATTTTTTCGATCTGCTGCGCCGTCATGCCGGTACCGGTATCGATGAACGAAACCTGCCAATCGTCGCCCAGAGGTTCGACCGCCGCAGTCAGCGTTCCCCCGTTCCTCATGGCGCGGACCGCATTCTCACACAGATTCCAGAACACCTGCTTGAGCCGGTCACCATCGGCGATAGCCCAGGCCTGGCGAACGGTGAAGCGCCGCTCGATGGTGATTCCGGTTTTCTCTGCCGTCATGCGATGATCCATGAGCGTCAGCGTGTCTTCCACCGACTGGATCAGATCGACCCGGTCAAAGTGATATTGCTTGGTACGGGAATAGGCCAGAAAATCTGTGATGATGCTATTCAGCCGCTGCGACTCACGGGTCACAATATCGAGCAGGCGGCGATGATCCTCATTCATCTCGGGAACGCCCGACAGCATGCTGACCGAACCGGCGATGGAGGTCAGAGGATTGCGGATTTCATGTGCGATGGCCGCGGCCAAGCGGCCGACGGCTGCGAGCTTATCCTGCATGCGGACTTCGCGCTCCAGGCGGCGAATTTCGGTAAGGTCGTCGAGTACATAAACGTACCCCAGTTCGCCTCGCTCGGGCACGGTTAAGGCGGCCACTCGCACCCGAACTGTTTTGCGAAATTTTGTGGGCGCGTCGAAACGAACTTCGCCGTGCGCCTGTTGCGATTCAACCGTGGGCAACGAATCCAAGAACAACTGATGCACCGGCGCGCCGAGCAACTCCGCCGGCGTTCGCTCCAATAGACGTTGGGCAGAGGCGTTCACCAGGGTGATGCGCCCGTCCAGCCCAGTAGTAATCAGGCCGCTACTGATCGAGTGAATAATGTTTTCGTGCAAGGCTTGCAGGTTCTCGAGCGCGCCGCTCGTATCTTTCAGCTGTACGCCTACCTGGCGCAGCTTTGCCGTCAACAGCCCTGCCAGATATGCCACCGCCAGAAAAGCAAAAAGATTGACGAAGATGATCGCCTGCAGCGTGGTAGTCACCGGGTGCGTCGTGCAGTACGACGGAACCACGGCGTAATAGTTCAGCTCCAGCACCGTCCCGTAAAGAATGAAAGCCAGAGCGGCGACCAGGTGGGCCCACACTCGCGGCAGCAACACGCTTGCGACGATGATGACCAGGGGATACAGAAAGTTCAACGAACTATCCCATCCTCCGGTCTCATGCACCACCAGGCTGACCAGAATCAGGTCGGTCACAACCTGCAGCGAGGCCTGCAGCCGATGTTCTTGCCAGAATGAAAGCAGAAGAACGTAAAACAGCGAGAGGCTGTACCACAAGAGGATCGTCGCGATGAAGAGCCGCATGGGCAGCGGCGACGGACTGAATTGGGCGACCGCCAGCTCAATGGCGAGCAGGAGGGTCAGGATGAAAATGCGGACCCGTACCAGCCATACCAGCCAATTGCGCTCGTCAAACGTCGATTGCATGCGATCCCGCTGATCTCAAAACCACGGACGCGGGGCCTGCTGACCGACGCGTCGGTCTTAGGTCTTGGTTGTTGGGGGTCATAGGCCTAAGACCTGACACCGATGACCAAATATCGTTTGCAAAGTCAGGAGGCCGCACCGTGGACAGGTGTTCCGGCCTCCCGATCGCGTTTTTGTTAGCCAGCCAGTTTGGCGATCATGGCGAACAGCGGCATGTAGAGCGAAATTACGATGCCACCGACACTCACGCCCAGGATAGCGATGATGACCGGTTCGAGCATGGCCAACATATCCTTGGTGGCGGCGTCGACTTCTTCTTCGTAGAAGTCGGCGATCTTCTGCAACATCGAGTCCATGGCTCCGGTCGCTTCGCCAACGCCGATCATCTGCGTCACCATGTTGGGAAACACGCCGCATTCCCGCAAGGGATCGACAATCGTGCGTCCTTCTTCGATGGCTTTGCGGACTTTCATCAGCGCTTCTTCCAGAACGGCATTGCCCGAGGTCCTGGCGGTGATGCCCAAGCCTTCGAGAATCGGCACGCCCGAAGTGATCAACGTACCCAAAGTGCGGGTGAAGCGGCCTACCGCGATCTTGCGCAACAGGGTTCCAATCACCGGGAGGAACAGCAGCATCTTGTCGAAGTAGTAGCGGCCGCGGGGATGCTTGCGAATCTGCTTGACTCCGAAGAACAAGCCAAACACGCCCACTCCGAACATCCACCAGAAGGTCTGCACGAACGAGCTCAACCCCATGACGATGCGCGTGGGAAGCGGTAGGGCGACGCCCAGTCCGGCAAACAGGTTGGCAAAGATGGGAACGACCCACTTGAGCAGCGCGCCAACGATAAGCATTGCCATACTGACCACGGCGACTGGATAAATCAGCGCGGACTTCACGGCTGATTTCAGGCGGACGGCCTTTTCAACGTAAGTCGCAAGGCGCTGCAAAATGATGTCGAGGATACCGCCGGTTTCACCAGCCTCGATCATGTTGGTGGTGAGATCGTCGAAGACGACGGGATACTGGCGCATGGCATTAGCCAAAGTAGCGCCGCCTTCCACCGTGGTTCGCACCCCGGTCAGAACCTTCTGGAAGGCCTGGTTCTCCTGGTTTGCGGCCAGAATTTCCAGACACTGCACCAAAGGCAGTCCGGCATCGATCATGACCGAGAACTGGCGAAAGAAGATCGCGATGTCCTTGGTCCCGACCTTGCCCGAGCCGAAGGTCGGCATGGAAAATTCCTTGCCTTTTTCGCGAATCGCGCCGGGCGTGATGCGCTCGCGACGCAACGCCTGCGCCAACGACTGTTTATTCGCCGCCATCCGCTCGCCGGAAATCTTCTGCCCGGATGCGTCCTTGCCGGAAAATGTAAAGACTGGCATGTTTAGCTTCTCCTCACTGACGTACCTGCTGGTTGAAAGTTCCGTTCATTTACGCTTCTTGCTCGATTTCGGCTAGTGCTTCGACGGCGCCGCTCCTCGGGCCAGAGTGGTTCCTGCCGTAGTCGGACGGTTGGTCAGACTGGCGCCACGGTTAATCATTTCCTGCAACTCGTCGACATTGCTGGACCGCGCCATGGCAGTTTCCAGAGTGATCTGTTTCTGGAAATAAGCCGTGGCCAGCGACTGGTTGAAGGTCTGCATTCCGAACTTTTCCTGTCCGGATTGCATGGATGAATAGATCTGGTGGATTTTGTCTTCGCGAATCAGGTTACGCACCGCCGCGTTGGGAACCAGAATTTCCATGATCATGGCGCGGCCCTTGCCATCGATGCGCGGCAACAGGCTCTGACACATGATGCCTTCCAGAACCAACGACAACTGGGCTCGAATCTGCGGCTGCTGGTGCGCCGGGAAGACGTCGATAATACGGTTGATGGTGGAAGTCGCGGAGTTCGTATGCAGCGTGCCGAAGGTCAAGTGGCCGGTTTCTGCGATGCGTAGCGCCGACTCGATGGTTTCCAGGTCACGCATTTCGCCGATCAGCACAACGTCGGGATCTTCACGAAGGGCGGCGCGCAAGGCGTCGGTGAAGCTCTTGGTGTCAGCGTGCAACTCGCGCTGGTTGACCAGGCAGTTCTTGTTCATGTGCACGAATTCGATAGGATCTTCGATCGTAAGAATGTGATCGTGACGCTCGCTGTTGATCTTGTCGATCATGGCCGCGAGCGTGGTCGATTTGCCTGAGCCGGTCGGCCCTGTCACCAGCACCAAGCCGCGCGGCTTATCGCACATCTTGCTGACCACGGGCGCCAGCCCAAGTTGGTTGAATGACTTAATCTCGAACGGAATAAGACGAAAAACAGCAGCCGTGGCTCCGCGCTGGTTGAAGACGTTGGCACGGAAGCGGGCCAGTCCCTTCAATCCGAAAGAGAAGTCGAGCTCCAGGCTTTCCTCGAAGCGATGCTTCTGGGAATCGGTCATGACGCTATACGCCAGTTGCTTGGTCTCGGCCGGAGTCATCTGCGGCAGATCGAGCGGCACCAGGTGACCGTGCACACGAATCTGGGGCGGCGAATTGGTCGTGATGTGCAAATCGCTGCCGTTCATCTCCAGCATTCTCTTGAGCAGATCGCTTAACGACAAACCCATAGCAAGTTCCTTCCCTTTCGCCTCTAAATCCGAATTAGTGAATCGTTTCGCGAGCGACTTCTTCGAGCGTGGTCATGCCCGCCGCCACTTTGATTAATCCACTTCGACGCAGCGTGATCATGCCGCGCTCGATCGCCTTCTTTTTTAACTCCAATGCCGAGGCTCCGACCAGGACCAATTCGCGGATCTCGTCGTCAACTTCCATCACTTCATACAAACCGCAGCGCCCCTTGTAGCCGGTGTTGTTGCAGACCCCGCAGCCCTTGCCCTTCTGAATCTTCACCGTCTTCGCTTCCTCGGGCGTGAAACCCGCTTCAATCAAGGTCTGGACGGGAACTTCCATCACGTCGATGCAGTCTTTGCAGATGCGCCGGACCAGGCGCTGTGCGCAGATGAGGTGAACTGAGGTCGCGACCAGGAATGGTTCAATACCCATGTTCATCAAGCGTGTGATTGTTTCGGGCGCACCGTTGGTGTGCAGTGTCGATAGCACCAAGTGGCCCGTGAGAGCCGCCTTAATGGCGATTTCGGCGGTTTCAAAGTCTCGAATTTCGCCGACCAGAATGATGTTGGGATCTTGTCGCAAGAACGATCGCAGAGCGGCAGCAAAGTTCAACCCGATCTGCTCTTTCATCTGTACCTGGTTGACACCGCCCAACTGAAACTCGACCGGATCTTCGGCGGTCATGATGTTGGTGTCGGGCTGGTTCAGGCGCGAGATCGCCGAGTAGAGCGTGTTCGTCTTGCCCGATCCCGTCGGGCCTGTGACCAGCACCATTCCGTAGGGCTTCAAAATAGCCTTTTCGAATTTCACCAGCGACTCGGGCTCGAAGCCGAGCTTGGTCATATCGAGTCGCAGGTTCTCTTTGTCGAGCAACCGGAGCACGATCTTCTCGCCCCACAAGGTGGGCAGCGTGCTGACACGGAAGTCGAGTTGCTTCTTGCGGCCGCCCACATTCATCTTCAGCATGATGCGGCCGTCTTGCGGCAACCGCTTCTCGCTGATGTCCAGCTTCGACATGATCTTCAAACGGGAGGTAATCGCGTCCTTCAACTTCAGAGGCGGAGACATGATCGACTGCAGCACGCCGTCAATACGGAACCGGACGCGGAATTCTTTTTCGTAAGGCTCGATGTGAATGTCGCTGGCTCCGCGCTTGACCGCGTCGCCCAGGACGACGTTGACCAATTTGACGACGGGAGCTTCATCGGCCGCCTTCTCCAGTTCGGCCAGCTCCATCTGCTGTTCTTCGGATTGCAGTTCGACGTCGCTGTCGCCCATTTCCGTCATCGACTGCATGACGGTTTGCAGATCCTCTTCCTTGGTCGATCCGTATGCCTTTTCAATTCCCGACAGGATGGAGCTTTCCGAAGCCACCACCGGCTCAATGTTGAAGCCGGTCATGAACTTGATATCGTCCATCGCAAAGACGTTGGTCGGATCGACCATCGCGATGGTGAGCGACGCACCCACACGGCTCAGCGGAAGGATCTGGTAACGCTTCGCGGTTTCAAAGGGAATTAACTTGACGACTGCCGGGTCGATTTCAAAATAAGAGAGATTGATGGCGGGAACGCCGTACTGCCGGGAGAGGAAATTAGTGACGTCTTCGTCCGTGAGGAAGCCGAGCTTCACCAGGGCCGACCCCAGGCGACAACTCTGTTCCTTCTGTGCCTTATTCGCTTGTTCCAACTGCTCTGGGGTAATGATCTTCTCTTTGACGAGAAGGTCACCCAGCCGTTGAGACATAAGCCGATCTCCTATCCACGTGGGTGGAACGCCGCCTCGCACTCATACGGGCGTAGCGCAAACGGCCGCTCAACATTGGGAGAGACGCAGCTCATTCGCGTTGACACAAATTGTCAACGCTAGCGGGTTACCGCACCACTTACTTTGGTACTTGGCCCTGACGGCAAAATCAGTCCATAAAGCTGTACCCACGCTCAAGTTCGCGCCAAATGCCCGTTTTCCTCCGTCGGCTGGAAATTCGACTGCTCAAGTACATGCACTTCAGTAAGCCTGAGCGGTGCATGGAGGGTTCGATCACATGCCTTGAAAGGGACTCAAGTAGACTCACTCTGAGGATTTCTTCATTGGCGCAACGGAAAACAGCCGAAAACGAAACAAGGATCCGGCAATACTATGGCGCCCTCTATCGAGCCTGGGGCGCGCAGCATTGGTGGCCTGCTGAAACACGCTGGGAAGTCATCGTCGGAGCTTACCTCACGCAAAACACCGCTTGGACCAACGTAGAACGTGCCCTGGCGAATCTGCGAGACAAGCCGAACTTACTGAGCGTCGACGGCATCCGGAAAATCCCCCTGACGCAACTCGAGCGTCTGATCCGGCCCTCCGGCTATTTCCGCCAAAAGGCAAAGCGGCTCAAGACATTCATCGCGTTCCTCGATCAGAAATATGGCGGTTCGCTGGATGATCTCTTCGCGCAACCGACCAACAAACTCCGCGAGGAACTGCTTGCGCTTAAACGGCGTGGGACCGGAGACGGCCGACTCGATTCTGCTTTACGCGGGAAATCACCCGGTATTCGTGGTTGACGCGTACACTCGCCGGATTCTGGATCGCCACGGAATTCTGCCGCAGAAAACTGACTACGAGGACATTCGAAACCTGTTCCAGCAGGCGCTTGGGCCCACCGTTCACGATCAGGAACAGAAGCCCCCGAATTCCGAGCCACAGCTCGAAGCGGGGTTCCGTGGGGCAGCTCATGCCCCCTCGGCAATGAGCACGGCGAAGCGCACCGCCCTGGTGCAGGTCTACAACGAGATGCACGGACTCATCGTTGGAGTCGGCAAGCACCATTGTGGGAAATCGCAGCCAAAATGTGATGGATGTCCTTTACAACCCTTCCTGCCTGGCAATAATGCTGGATGGGCATTCGATTTGGGATAGGCGCGCATAATGTTAAGCCGTTGCTATCAGCTTTTTGCCTTGCTTTTGTTTCTGACCGCAACGTCACCCGCCCCCTTGCGAGTGGCGGCAGAACATGCAGGTTTACTGGTCGGTACTGCCGTGCGTCCGTCGCTGCTTTCCGAGGCCGCTTACTCAGCCACGCTGGCACGCGAATTCAATATGGTCGAAGCGGAAGATGCGATGAAGTGGTGGATGCTGCGTCCTACCCCCAGCTTCGACTTCAGCAAGGCCGATGCAATCGTCCGCTTCGCGCAAGCTTACGGAATGAAGGTCCGCGGGCACTGCCTGGTTTGGGACCATAACAATCCTCAGTGGCTTGCCGACGGCCGCTTCACGCCCACCCAACTGTCGCGCTTGTTGCAGGAACATATCACCACAGTGATGAAGCACTACGCTGGACAAGTCTTCGCCTGGGATGTAGTCAACGAAGCTCTGGACGAGAACGGCCGGCTGAAGGATTCGCCATGGTTCAATCAACCCGGCATCGGCCTCGCGGAAAAAGACACAGCCTATATCGAACAGGCTTTCCGTTGGGCGCATGAGGCCGATCCGCGGGCATTGCTTTTCTATAACGAAAACGGCGGCGAGGGCCTAAATCGTAAGTCAGACGCAATCTACGCGATGGTGAAGGCCTTCAAACAGCGCGGAGTGCCCATTGATGGAGTAGGTCTGCAAATGCACATCTCGCATTTGGACCTCGATACCGCCGCCATCGCCTCCAACATCGCGCGCCTGACTGCCTTGGGGCTTCAGGTCCATATCACGGAACTCGACGTGTCGCTGCCGGTGGACCCGAATGGGACAGCGAGCGACGGCGACCTTCTTCGCCAGGCTGAAATCTATCGCGAGGTTGTTCGGGCGTGTCTGCACAGCTCTAAATGCACGGCGATTCAGACTTGGGGATTCACCGACAGATACTCATGGATCGGATCGCATTCTCACGGGACGCGAGGTGCGGCACTCCCATTCGATCGAGCTTACAAGACTAAGGCTGCTTTCCAGATCATGTTTGAAGAGATCTCGGCCAAAAACTCCCAGCCTCATTAAATCTCGGTCCGACAATCCGCCGGGATATAGCTTACTACTGGCACCGCAGGACCAATGAAGCCCAAGCCTATGCTGGCGCATCTATAATGACTTGCACATCCTGGCAATTAAAAATTCTTCCTTAAATGCGTGCCAGGATGCGGGGCACGAGTGGCACAGCCGACTTCCAATCCGCCTCAGAAGACGTCACATCGTAAGCAGGTCATCATCCTGCTGGCGATTTCCGTTTTCCTTCTGCTCGCCATTCTGGTTTCGCAAACCGCCTTTGACCTGACCTTTCTTCGTCCCGGAAACAACCAGGACATCGTGGTGTTCGCAGCTCTCTCGGCGCTGATCTTTCTACTCTTCGTCGCCCTTACGTTTGTTTTGCTGCGCAACCTGCTCAAGCTTTTTGCCGAGCGGCGCCTCGGCGTGCTGGGTTCGAAGTTTCGCACGCGCATGGTTGCTGGCGCGCTCCTGCTGTCGTCCTTACCGGTGATGGTGATGTACTGGTTTGCCTACGGACTCATGAATCGTTCCATCGATAAATGGTTCTCCACTCCAGTCGAGGAAGTGCGCGCCGACACGCACGCGATGGCTACGCTACTTGCGAGCTATGCCATGCAGAACGCCCGTGCCGAAGCTTTCGCCATTGTGGCCTCGCCCGAGATTGAGCGCGCCTTCACCGGTCACGGATTCTCCGGGGTAGTCGCTGAGTTTCAGCATCACGAGACTACCCTGCAAGGCGGTTTCGCCCTCGCGGTACAGAATGACAACGAAGAGGCCAGTTTCAATGCGCCGGCCCCTTGGCCTGTCCTCAAGAGCAAGCTGCCCCTGGCCGACGCGACGATCGGACATTCGGCTCAATTCACCTGGCAGCAAACCGATTATTCGCTGGGCAGTGCTGAGGTTCCGGGCGGGGGCCTGATCCTGGTCGCAATCCCTCTGCCCCGCGAATTCTCGCAAACCGTGCACCAGGTGGAAGCCAGCCAGCAACGCTACTACGATCTCGCGCGCGAGCGCCGACTCGTGCGCCGCACTTACATGGGCCTGCTCCTGTTATTGACCATGATCGTGCTCTTTGTGACGACATGGCTCGCGCTCTTTCTCTCGAAGATTGTGACGCGCCCGCTTTCGGCGCTTGCCGAGGCCACGCAAGCGATCTCGCGTGGACGCCTCGACTACCGCGTGCCCGTCAGCGCCGCTGACGAAATCGGTGATCTGGTGCGTTCTTTCAACCGCATGGCTGAGGATTTGGAGGGCAGCCGCCGCCAGATTGAAGCCTCGAGCCGCGACCTGAGTGCAGCGAATGAAGAGCTCGATCAGCGCCGTCGGCAGATGGAAACGATCCTTGAGAGTATTCCTACGGGTGTGCTCTCGCTCGATGCCGCGCGGCGCGTTACGCACATCAACCAGGCATTACTCCGCATGTTCCATCCTGACGCCGGACACGACGGCGCACCTCAGATACTTCGCGGTGCAGCTTTGGCGGATGTGTTTCCCCCCGAGGTTCTGGAAGATTTCGAGCCTCTGCTGCGGCGCGCCGATCGCATGGGCATGACTACCAGCCAAATGGAGATGCAGTTGCCCCGCGCTTCGTTGAACGTGGCCGTCACGGTTGCCACCTTGCGGCATCAAAGCGAGCGTTCCGGATATGTAGTCGTCTTCGAAGATCTCTCCGACCTGCTGAAGGCCCAGAAGCAGGCAGCATGGCGCGAAGTGGCGCGCCGGGTGGCGCATGAAATCAAGAATCCGCTCACGCCGATAGCATTGTCGGCGGAGCGCATTCAGAGGCATCTGGACCGGGCCACGCCCACTGATCCCGCATCACTCGGCGTCGTCCGCGCTTGCGCCGAGACGATTGCCGGAGCAGCCGAGACCGTTCGCCGCCTCGTGGATGAATTCTCTACCCTGGCCCGTTTCCCTGTTGCCAAGCCGCAGCCGGCAGATATTAATGAGGTGATCGAGAATGCGCTCTCCATGTTCAATGGCCGGCTCGACGGAATTGGCGTTCACACTACTCTGGCCTCCGATTTACCGAAGGTGATGGCCGACAGCGAAGCCATCAAACGCGCCGTCGCTAACCTGGTCGATAACGCGGCCGAAGCCTCACAGGATTCGGTCGTGCGAGAAATCGAAATCTCCACTGCCCTGGTGGCGAGCCGCGACGCCGTTGAAATTACCATCGCCGACACGGGCCACGGCGTGTCCCGCGAACTTAAGGAAAGACTTTTCCTGCCTTATTTCTCGACCAAGAAACGCGGCACCGGACTCGGGCTCGCAATTGTCAGCCGAATTATCGAAGATCATCATGGCTCTATTCGCGTAGAAGAAAACCAACCGGTGGGCACGCGTTTCATCGTTGAACTTCCGGTTGTTCCCGACCCCACGACGGCAGCGGTGACTGCCCAACATGCATAACATCCTGGTGGTGGATGACGAAGCCGGAATTCGAGACTCCTTGGCCGGCATCCTGGCCGACGAAGGCTATTCCGCGTCCTCTGTCGAGAGTGGCGAAGCCTGCCTCGACCTGCTACGCAAGACCGCGTTTGACGTAGTGCTACTCGATATCTGGCTGCCCGGGGTCGACGGTCTCGAGACGCTGGAAAAGATTCGCGAGTTTGAAAATCCTCCGGAGGTCATTATGATCTCCGGCCACGGCACGATTGAAACGGCGGTGCGCGCGACGAAACTTGGCGCCTACGACTTCCTGGAAAAACCCCTGTCTCTTGAGAAGACTCTGATCCTGGTCAAGAACGCAATCGAGTCCAAGAAACTGCACCGCGAGAACGTCGACCTGAAGAAACAACTTCAGGTAAAGAGCACCATCGTCGGCGACAGCATCCCGATGAAGGCCCTGCGCCAGCAGATCGGTTTAATGGCTCCAACCAATGGCCGCGTGCTGATCTACGGCGAATCGGGCACCGGTAAGGAACTCGTTGCCCATGCGATCCACGCTCAGAGCCTGCGCAAAGACGAAACCTTCGTCGAGGTTAATTGTGCCGCGATTCCCGAAGACTTGATTGAGAGCGAGCTCTTCGGTCACTGCAAGGGATCGTTTCCCGGAGCCGCCACCGACAAGGAAGGCAAGTTCCAGAGAGCTCATGGGGGAACTCTTTTCCTCGATGAAGTCGGCGATATGAGCCTGAAGACGCAATCGAAAGTCTTGCGCACTCTCGACGAGCAACGCTTTACGCCGGTGGGCAGCGATGAGACCATCACCGTCGACGTTCGCGTGATTGCCTCGACCAACAAGGATTTGGAAGAAGAGATCTCGCGCGGCAACTTCCGCGAAGATCTGTTTTACCGGCTCAACGTAATTCCATTTTTTGTGCCGCCGCTACGCGAACGGAAAGAAGACATTCCGCTCTTTACGCGGCACTTCTTAAAGGAGCTAGCTGCAACCTACGGACGCCGGCCCCGGGAGATCACCGACGATGCCATCGAAATCCTGATGCGTTACTCCTGGCCCGGCAACGTGCGCGAACTCCGCAATGTCATCGAGCGCATCGTGATCATGAATCCCACAACCTCGCGCTTCGACAGCAAGCACTTGCCGCCGTTGGTTTATCGCGAAGGCAGCCGGCGTGCCCCGAAAAGCGAGTTTTCCACGCTGCATCAGGCTCGCGATGCCTACGAGCGCGATTACATTCTCAAGACGCTCGACCAGAATCACGGCAATGTCAGCCGCACCGCAGAGATGCTTGGGCTAGAGCGCAGCCATCTTTATCGAAAGATGAAAGCGTTGGGCATTGCGGCGAAAGAATAGACGACAAGATCCACCCAATCGTTAATCGAAATCAATCCTCTCGAAACCCAACCCCTGTAACAGGCTAGTGAGCGTCGCCGATGCGTTCTGCTGTGCAGTCCGCAAAATCCCATCAGCCATCGCGGCCTCTTGCAGTTGCCGTTCCGCCTCTTGTCGCACTTGTGTCTCCAGATCCGGATCGGTCGGCACCAGCAGCCCGGTCTGCCGCGAATAGACGCGCGTCTTCGCGCTATCGAGGCGAGTACTGAATATCTGCGGCGCCGGAACATGCAGGTGTACTTGCTTGCCTTCAACTCGGACGTCCCCCGGCTTCAGGTTCGAGAAATCGATGCCCGCCACAACCTCGCCATGCACCAGCATGAGCAGGCGATCTCCCGCCAGAAAGTTCGGCAGGAACGGGTTCTCCTTCGC
This sequence comes from uncultured Acidobacteriaceae bacterium, assembly GCA_963722365.1. Lineage (GTDB taxonomy): Bacteria > Acidobacteriota > Terriglobia > Terriglobales > Acidobacteriaceae > Sulfotelmatobacter. Next base: position 102,641 of record CAVRLM010000004.1, on the reverse strand, counting down.
GCCCGTCACGATCTTGTCCATCGTGTAAACCACGGTCTCGAGCCGTTGCAATTTCTGAATGCGATCGACGACGGTGGGTTGGCTCACATCGATCGTCAGAGTTCGCCCCGTCATCGCCGACCAAACGTGGTTCAGCAACGATCGCCCCGAGGTGCGCGAGAGCAACAGCCCTCCGATGGAGCCGACAGACACCACGCCGAGGATCACTCCAAGGATGAGCGCAACCGGCACTGCAGCACGCGATTGAGCAGTTCTGGAGGGTGGGGATACAGGAAGATCGTTAGGCATTCCGCAAGGTTATCACTCGCAGGTTGAAATCAGGCGGCTGGAATATTTCGAAGTACGACAGCGAATCTTGGGGGTCTTGGCGAAAGGCCTAGCGCTTCACCATGTGAATCTCGGTGCCGTTTTTGTGGAATTTCACTTCATCCATGAGTTGGTTGATGAGAAAAATTCCGCGGCCATGATTGGAAAAAAGATTCTCGCCGATGGTGCAACTGGGAATCGCATTGGGATCGAAGCCCGGGCCGGGATCGCGCACGATGATGAGGATACCGCGTTGCTCATCACACGCCACCAGGCATTCCACTATCTTGCTGGGATCTTCCTTGGCTCCGTGAACCACGGCATTCGCCAAAGCTTCCTGCAGCGCGAGCTCGATGGCATCTTCCTTGCCATCGACGCACTTCATACTGCGAACCGCTTCCATCACCTGCGCCACGACGGGGTCCACGGCCTTGCGGTCCGCCGCCAGCGTGACTCGCACGCGCAGGTTCAATTTTTCTGGATCGAAATTGTACTCCGGGAAGTGTTCCTCGGCAGAAGCCCCAGATTCCATGGTTGGCCCGTCGTCCCCCATCCCGCCTGTGAAGCGCGGCCTATTGCAATTTTAGCGGCAAGCCGCCCATCGGGCAATAACCGCCTCCGCTGAGGCCTCGTTACAATAGCACAACTTCAGTCCTCCGTGGAGTTACGGTCGACATCCGGGATGCCACTAGCCTGAACGTCCTTGTTCGCTGTGTTATGTATTGGAATCTTCAACTCCATCATTCGATGCTCCAGCTGCCGGCGCCAGTCGAGCTCTTCCACGAAGCGTCGCGAATCGCGCCAGCCAGGTTCTGCTTTCACGTAGAGTTCGAGAAACACCTTCGTTCCCAGCATGCGCTCGATCTGCAGGCGCGCCGACGTTCCAATCTTCTTGAGCATCTGGCCACCTTTCCCAACCAGAATTCCCTTCTGGCCTTCGCGCTCGCAATAAATAGTGGCGGCGATCCGGGCGAGCTTGGCGCCTTCCTCGAAATTGTCAACGATCACTGTGGTCGCGTACGGAATCTCCTCGCTCGTATTCAGCAGGACTTGCTCGCGAATGATCTCGGCCGCCATGAAGCGAGCCGGTTGATCGGTGATTTGATCCTCGGGAAAGTATGCCGGGCCAGCGGGTAGAGCAGCGATCACCATATCGAACAGCGTATCGAGGCCATTGCGCTTGAGCGCGGAGATGGGGACCACTTCGGCGAAGTTGTAAAGCTTGCGATATTCCTCGATCATCGGCAGCAGTTTCGACTTCTCGCGAATTAGATCGACTTTGTTGAGGATGAGAAAGGCTTTCGTCTTGGGACGCCGCAGCAGGTCCAGGGCAAACTGATCGCGCGGATCGAACTTGCGTGTGACATCCATGATCACAAGCACCAGGTCGCATCCTTCGAGAGCTTCGCGCACCTCGACCATCATCTTGCGGCCCAAAGAACTGTCCGGCTTGTGCACGCCGGGAGTGTCAACCAACACGATTTGCCCCCCGCCCTTTCCCTTTTTCTTGGGGACATGGACCACGCCCTGAATGCGGTTGCGCGTGGTCTGAGGCTTGGGCGAGATGATCGCGAGTTTCTCTCCTACAAGCGCATTGAGCAAGGTGGACTTGCCGGCATTGGGGCGGCCGAGAATGCAAACGAAACCAGAGCGGAATGGCATAGGAAGCTTCTAGCTACTAGCTCCTAGCTTCTGGCTAAGCACTAGCGCAGCTTTCATCTTAGGCTACAAATCGAGGGTCAGGCCACCACTCGAGAAGTGAAACGACGTTAAATAAGGCTTGGCTAGAAGCTAGGAACTGGTTTATATCAATTTCAACTGCCGCGGCTGTACTGCCGTAACTCTCACGCGCTCTACCTTGCGGTCGGTGGATTCGAGGACTTCAAAGCGCAGGCCGTCTTCTTCCACGACTTCGCCTTTGCGCGGAATTCGTCCGGCGAGTTCGCTGACCAGGCCGGCGATGGTGGCCGACTCCTTGCCTTCCGGCTTGGTGCCGAAGAGCTCGTCGAGTCGGTCCACATCCATCCCGCCCGCAACGATGAACGAACGTTCGCCTTCGCGCACCACTTCCGGCTTATCGTGATCGTCGCGGATCTCCCCGACAATCTCCTCCACCAGATCTTCGATGGTGACAAGGCCGGCGACGCCTCCGTACTCGTCGACCACAATCGCCATCCGGATACTCTGCCTCTGCATCTCGCGCAGAAGATCGCTTCCCAGCTTGCTCTCGGGCACAAAGTAAACGTCTCGCCGCATGATCGTGTCCAGCGTGCGTACGCGCGCTTCACTGTCGGGCACCTGCAACACGTCTTGCGTATACACAATTCCCTTGATGTTATGGATGCTGCCTTCGTACACCGGCACGCGCGAGTAGTGCTTGGCGCGCAGCATTTCGATAAAGCGTTCGACCGTAGTATCGGAAGGCACGGCGAACATCTGCGGACGCGGCTTCATAGCCTCGCGCACGGTCTTGCCGCTGAATTCCACGACCGACTGGATCAGGTCGCGGTCGCCTTCCTGAATAATTCCCTCTTCCTGGCCCGCTTCGATCAGGGCGTCGACGGCCTCGGCTGAGGTCTCCGGTTGTTCGCTGACGCCTTGTTTGGTGAGTGAAGCGACCGACTGCAGAAAACCCAGCGCAATCGTGACGGGCATCACCAGGTAGATCAGAACTTTCAGAATGAGCGTCCAGTGCACCAACCACTCACCCTTGGTCCGAGAGAAGAACACGAACGGCAGGAAGCGGTTGCAGAGAATGACGATGAGAATCAGGCTAAACGAAGCTTGCAGAATCTCGTAGATGTTCCAGGACTGGTCATTAAAAATCAAAAAGCCAATCACCAATGCAACGGCCGCCATGGTGAGTTGCGTAAGCACGGCCATGGAAAGCGAAGCCCGGCTGCGGCCTACGCCCAGCTCAGGTTCGACCTTCTGTTCGAAGACGTCGATGTTGTCCTGGAATTCGCGCGAAAGAAACTTGCCTACTTCCTGGTAGACGCGATCGACGTAAGAGACCAGAGTGAGCAGACCCAGCAGCAGCAGAAGCGCAATTATGACGGCATAGGTCATGCCGTCCTCCGCGGTCGTGAGGCGTGCACGGTTGCACGCTGGAGTTTCGAGGACTTATCAGCGGGATGGATTCGTTCGACCCGTTCGATCAATGCAACCGGCAGCCTGAGTGCCCGGCGCAAATCGGCTTCTTTCCGCGCCATCTGTCCATTATCGCGCTCATGATCAAAGCCCGCCAGATGCAGGATTCCGTGCAGCACCAGGATTTTGATCTCCTGGGCGGTGGGATGGCCGAGACAAACTGAGTTTTGGCGGGCAATGTCAGCAGAGATGGCGATGTCGCCAGCCAGTTTGGGGCGCTTGCGCAATTCGGAGGTGGGTGAATGATACGGAAACGACAACACGTCCGTTGCCTTGTTCTGGTCGCGAAACTGGCGGTTCAGGGAGCGGATGGCGGCACTGCTGGTCACGAGCACGTTTACCGTGCTGCGAAGCCCGACGGCCTTGCGGGCACGTACCACGAAGCGTTGCAATGCGCTCTCGTTTAGACCAGCGATCTTCTTTTGCAGATGAACCAAGTGCTTGCTCTTTGGCCTCTTCTTCATACAGCGATGCGCTGCAAAAGCAAAGAGGAGGGCGAATGCGCAGCCCTCCTCAAGGCGCGACTTATCCTTTGGCTTCGGCCGACGATGCCTTTGGTTCGTGAATCGCCGCTTCGCTGGCCGCTGCGGCCGCCTGCTTTTCCGCGCTCGCGGCGTCTGCGTGCCGGGGCTCGGCAAGCAGAAGCAGCTGTTGCTCGGCAACTCGTGTCTTGTGCTCGTCGTAGGCTCGCACAATGCGCTGGACCAAGTGATGGCGGACCACATCGGTTTCGTCGAATTGGACGAATGCCAACCCGTCGACGCTCTTCAGCACGTCCATGGCTTCCAGCAGCCCGCTGCGACGCGCATTGGGCAAATCGATCTGCGTGACGTCGCCGGTTATGACCGCCTTCGAGTTAAAGCCGAGTCGAGTGACGAACATCTTCATCTGCTCTGAGGTCGTGTTCTGCGCTTCATCGAGAATCACGAATGAGTCGTTCAGCGTGCGCCCGCGCATGAACGCGATAGGCGCGATTTCGATAACGTTCTTCTCGAGATAGCGATCGACCTTCTCGGGATCGAGCATGTCATACAAAGCGTCGTAGAGCGGCCGCAGGTAAGGATCGATCTTGTCCTGAAGCGTGCCGGGCAAGAAGCCCAGGCGTTCACCTGCCTCCACCGCGGGTCGCGCCAGGATGATGCGATTGACGCGCTTGGCGAGCAGAGCGGAGATCGCCATCGCCACGGCGAGATATGTCTTGCCGGTGCCGGCGGGACCGATGCCGAACACCATGTCATGGCCTTCGATGGCTTCGAGGTAGCGGCGCTGGTTGCTGCTCTTGGGCTGGACAGTGCGGCGTCCAAAGGAACGCTGGCGCCCAGCATCGGCGAGCCCGCGCAGGCTCGAGTTGGGATCGGAAATCAACACGCGCAGCATGCTGTTAAGGTCGCCGTTATTGAAGGTGTAGCCAGAGCGCTGCAGGCCTTCATAGTCAGCGAAGACTTGCTCGGCGCGGGCGACGTCTTTGGCCGCGCCTTCCAACTCAATGGCGTTCGACCGCAGGTTGATGGTGATGTTGAGACCGTCTTCCAGCAGGCGCACATTCTCATCGCGCGTACCGAAGAACGTCTCGATGTTGGGACTGACCCCGATGCTTTTCTTCATTTAGTTTCTTGGACGAACCATGTGGAGACAGCGGGCGGCTGTCCGGCCAGGCAGAGCCCAGCGCTTGCGGAACGTTGAGATGCGCCTGAGCAACTCACGGACAAAGCAGGGTTTCGCTTGGAGACGGGACCAGCCGGAATGCGCATGCCCAGAAGGCAAGTCACTACCATTAAGTTAAAGCCTAACCCGGGTCGCAAAGGGAGTCAATGGGAGGTAAACCCTTCGCCCATGGCGCAACAACGGGGAGGCCTGTGGGAAACTAGGATCATGAAGAAGCCGTTTCTGCGCGTGACCAAATGGCTGGGAGACATCCCCGTGGAAGCCAGCTGCATAGCCTGCGGACCGGAACCGCTTTTCCGAGTGACACCGACAAGCCATCGTCCCAACCGCGAAGAGTACGCGAACCAGCTGCAGCGGGCCTTTGATCAGCACTGCAAGACAGTTCATGCGGGCGAGGCTCAGCGTGCAGAGCCGGCATCTTGAGCCGACGCGTGCACGGCCCTGGTTCGGGCCCATTCGCGTAGCGTCGCGATCTCTTCGGCGCGGGTAACCGAGAGAGGCACGGTCTGAGCCAGCGCATTCAACAACGACTGCGTGGACAGTTCCTTCTTCTCGGAGTACGCGGCGTAGAGTCCGCCCTGGACGGCAGCGTCGATCTCGGCTCCTGAGTATCCCTTCGCGGCCGCGGCAACCTTCTCCAGATCGAAGTCTCCGGGATTGCGTTTGCGCTTGGCGAGTTGGATGGAGAAGATCTGCTTGCGCTCGGCCTGGTTGGGAAGATCGACAAAGAAGAGCTCGTCGAAGCGGCCCTTGCGGATCAGTTCAGGCGGCAGCACGGTCACGTTGTTGCAGGTGGCGGCGACGAAGACGGGCGACTTGCGATCCTGCATCCACGAGAGGAACGAGGCCAGCAGGCGCGACGAGACACCGGCATCGGCCGAGGCAGAATCGGGGCCGCTGCCGGCGAAGACCTTTTCGAGTTCATCGATCCAGAGCACGCACGGGGCAAGGCCTTCGGCGACCTGGAAGACTTTGCGGATGCGCTTTTCGGTTTCGCCGATGTACTTGTCGTATGCGGCGGAAGTATCAAACTTAACGAGTGGCAGCTTCCACTCTCCCGCGACGGCGCGTGCACAGAGGGACTTGCCACATCCTTGCACGCCAAGGATGATCATGCCCCGGGGTGGTTCGAGGCCGAACTCGCGGGCCGAATCTTCCCACGCTCCGCGGCGTTGACCGAGCCAATGCTTGAGGTTCTCGAGTCCACCTACGGCCGCCATGTTGTCGGTGGCCGGAATGAACTCGAGCATGCCGGAGTGGCGCAGGAGTTGCTTCTTGGCTTCGAGCACGTCGGTGATGGACTCCGGACATAACGCGTAGCGCGTGACCAAGGCCTGCGAGATAGCGCGCTCGGCTTCCTCTTCGGTCAGACCGCGGAGGTTTGCCGACATGGCATCGACTCCGGCGGAGTCAAGCTGAAGCTTCAGTGTGTACGTCTTCGACAGTCGTGTATAGGTGTCGTGGATGATCTCGGCCAGTCGGTCGCGATCAGGAAGTGGGAGATCGAAGTACTCGACTAGCGTGGCCAGTTCGGCAGGCACGGCGAGTTCGGGCGCCGTGATGATGACCGTACGGCGATTGGCGGCGAACTTCTGGCCTACGTCGCGGAGACGGCGGACGACGACTGGATCGTCCATGTGGCGATGAAAGTCTTTCAGAATGAATACGGCTTCGACGGTCATCGACTCCATGTTGGCGAGGGCCTGCACGGGTTCGCGCGTGTTGTAGATCGCGGCGCCTGTGGCTGCGGCCGAGCCTTCGGCTCCCAAGGCTGACTTCATCGCTCGGGCGAGGCGCTCAGCCTCGGCGGCTCCGGGGCTCAGCACCGTTCGGGTCGGTGTCTGGCTGCGTCCGGCTTGAGCGTACGGCGAGCCCTGCGCCTGCGCTGACGCTTGTCCGTCGATCGAAGTATTCGAACCGGAGCGCACCAAGCCGTCGGCGATACTCCACTCAAAAGTCGCCATGTTGAGTTCGACGCAGGCAGAGCGGACCATCTTGACGGCGTGCATCTCTTCGGAGGTTTCCATCACGACGATGGGGGTCGAGGAGTTGATGAGTACCTTGAGGCGATCGAGTCCGTCTATCATGGTTAGATCCAGGTCTTCCTCGCGAGATCCCTCGCTCCGCCTGAAGAGCGGCTCCGGTCGGGATGACGCCGACTAAGGAGCAGAACTCGACCCTCAGAAGTTTGACCGGGTGGGGATGCTTCCCTATAATAAGAAATTCGGACCTACCCCGAATATCTCTCTGCACTTACAAAGGTAACGAACCAGCTATGGCAAATCATCTTTCGGCGCTAAAACGTGCGCGCCAAACCGAACGCCGTACCGCGCGAAATCGCGCCAACACCTCCAGCCTGCGCACCCAGTTGCGCGACTTGCGCGAAGCGATTGAGAAAGGCGACAAGGCTGCGGCGGAGCAGACCTACCGCCAGACCGTCTCCGCTCTCGACAAGGCCATTCAGAAGGGGACGCTGCACGAGAACACTGCTTCTCGCTACAAGTCCCGGCTGGGCAAGCGGGTTAGCGCGATTAAGTAGTCTTTCGGCTTTCGGCTGTGAGCATTCAGAATCAGGGCAGACGCTAAGGCGCCTGCCTTTTTGTTTTGCTATCGCATCCCTTCTGGGTATGCCCATCTGGGTATGCCCACATTTTTTTTTTGCGCGAATCTCTAAAATCTTCATTCCAATCGAGTTACGGACACCATATCGAGCTTCGCGTCCGCAAAATATTGAGCCGCAAGCACTTACACGTAGAATATTGCAGAATAAGGAGTTAGCTTGGTGTTTCGCGCCCGTTCCTATCCCGCTCCCACTTGCGTTAGTAGAGCTAACTAGCATGCTTCCAGTTTGCGCTTTCCATATCCTCAGTCAAGGTTGTGCGTCACATATCAAAATTTTCTGCTGTGGAAAAAGGAAAGCTGCTTCTTCCATTCCCGTGATCCCATTCATAGTCCTGCGGGCGTAAAATGCGCGGGAACAGGTTTCGCGACGTGTTTGAGGATCTCAAATACGCTCTCAGGCTATGGGTCAAGCGCCCATGGCAGACGGGGTTCGTCATCACCGCCCTCGCGATCGCTATTGGCGCGAACACAGGTGTGTTTAGCGTCGTCAACGGGTTGCTGTTGCGTTCGCTGCCATTTCAACAGCCGGAACGGCTCGCCCTGTTTCAGCAGTACATTCCACCTCACGACAGCGCCAAGCAGTTTCACGAATGGCGGCAGAGGAGTGTGTATCTCGAGGATGCGGCACTTTTCGAGGAAAACGATGTAAACCTTGGCGGAACGCGCGTCGCAAGCCGGGTTCATGTCGCACAGACGTCATGGAATTTCTTCTCAATGCTAGGCGTTCGGCCCGTGCTCGGAACGGGATTTGCGGCGGACCAGGATGTCGACGGAACCGGGTGGGGATCGGCTGGCCGCAATGGCGTGGCGGTTATCGGCTATGGACTATGGCAGCAGCTTTTCGGAGGCGACCCCAGTGTTCTGGGAACGACCGTGCGAATCGACGGAAACCCGCTTACCGTTGTTGGCGTCGCGCCGCCGGGTTTCGATTTCCCGGGCAAGGCCGTTCTCTGGAAGCCGGCTGCATTCAGTCCCGGCAATAATGGCTGGGGAGCCATTGGGCGGTTGAAGCCCGGTATCACTTGGGCGCAGGCGCGCGCCGCTTTTGCGGTGGAGGCAGAGCGCGACGCTTTCGCGCAGAGGGAAATTGACAATTCCAACCTGCGTCCGAGCATCACGTCGCTTCAGGACGGACTTGCCGGGCCAGTAAGGAACGCCTCGTTACTGTTCATGGGGGCGGTAGTTCTGGTCTTGCTGATTGCGTGCACGAACGTTGCAAATCTTCTGATTGCCCGCACGACCGATCGCGCGGCGGAGTTGTCGATACGCTCAGCGCTGGGAGCCACTCGCGGCAGGCTCGCGCGGCAATTGCTGTCCGAGTGCTTGCTACTCTCGTTTGTTGCCACTTTGGTCGGGTTGGCAATCGCATATTGGACAACCTCGCTGGCGATGAAGATTGAGCCGCCACCGCTCGGCGCACAGTCTTATGCAGTCCTGGATGGCCGCGTTCTGGCGTTTACTCTGGCGGTGTCTCTAGGTACCGCGCTGGCGTTGGGAGTATTGCCCTCACTGTTTGTAGGCCGCATCCAAGCAGTGGGTTCTCGAAGCGCGGGTCGAACTCGCGGCTCGCGGCTGGTTCGCCAAAGCCTGGTCACAGCGCAGGTGATGCTCACAATGATCCTTCTCGCGGGTTCGGTGTCTCTGGGGCGCGGGTTCGTCCAGCTGATGGGGGTCGATCGCGGGTATGAGGTAAACGGAATCGTGACCGTAGGCGTTTCGTTGGAGGGAACGACCCACCAGCTGAATAAGGGGCAACTTGCGTATTTTGAGGAGGTGCTGGATCGGGTCCGCGGGCTTCCTGGGGTTCGCGCCGCGAGTGCCACCGAATTTCTTCCGCTGTACGCATCGGCATTTGTCGGGGGACCGTTCGGTCTCGACGGGCGCCCGGCTCGACGCAGTTCCACGATGATCCCAGTCTTGTCGGGATATTTCGCAACGATGGGTGGACGAGTTTTGTACGGCCGGGAATTTACGGAAGGCGAAGTGCGCGGCGGAGCCAATGTCGCGGTGGTGAACGAGCGGTTTGCGGCGGGATTTGGCGCACCGCAGGATGCCGTGGGTCATCAGCTCACGAACGGCGACGACACGTGGAAGATTATTGGTGTCGTGAGGGGAATGGAATACGAGACCGATCCGACAACCGCAAACGGAAATGAGGTTTTTGTTCCATCGACAACCCCCGGGAGTTTCTTCTCGACATTCGTGGTGCGCGTAGATGGCCGACCGGAAGATTACCTAGCTGAGATTCGCGATACCGTCGAGGCAGTGGATCCGCAGGTCCCTGTTTTTGGCGTAAGGACTATGGAGCAGCGGCGGGATGAGCTCTTCGCGAGCCCGAAGTTTTACCGAACCGCCGTTTGGATTTTTGCCGGGCTCGCTCTCTTGCTGGCGGTGATTGGCATTTACGGCATTTTTTCTTACTCGGTCGTGCAGAGGACACAGGAGATGGGTGTGCGCATGGCTCTTGGCAGGACTCCTGTTCAACTGCGGGGTATGTTGTTGCAGCAAGGCTTATGGATCGTCATGACTGGAGCCATTCCTGGAATCGTTGGTGCCCAGCTTACGGGACACTATCTTGAAAACCTGGTCGATGGGGCGAAACCTGTTGGGCTGGCGATATCCGCGGGCGTAGTTTTGCTCTTCGCGGGCATAGCATCGACGAGTATCTGGTCGGCGACGCGATCGATCGCGAGACTCGACATCACTTCCATTCTGCGCAGCGAATGACTTTGCCCTGTGGCTAAATCAATGCTGCCCTCGACCTAAAGACAGAACCCCCTATCTGGCGGCAGCACGAATTCCCACCCGTCGAAAACCACGACGGGTGGGGCAGCCGGCTTCCTTTGGGACTGCTGTCGCGCAGCAGATCAGTGCTTGAGGGACAATGATGGGTAGCCTTGCCAGAGGTATTCGAGGGCTTCGGGAAGAGTCTGTTGCCGCACGGCGCGGTCGACGTGGACGGCGTTGCGGGCAAATACGAATTGGTAATGATAGCTCTTGTCGGCGAGGACCTTCGCCATCCGCTCGTTAGCGAGAACCCAATCGTGCATGTTATCGCGCATCACATTCGGGTTGAACAGATCGCGGTCGCCCACCTCCATCCAGATGCGGATCGGCTTGACGGGACTTTCGGGAATCAGGTGTTCGTGAAATTCCCAGGCACCGTGCGGGGTTTTGGAATTGTAAGGCCACTGCTGGTTGATGAATGTTCCGGAATAGGTCAGGACGCGGTGATACAGCTCGGGGTGATACCAGGCCATGATCAGGGCGCAGGAACCTCCGGAACTGCCCCCGGTGGCGGCGCGGCCATCGGGATCCTTGGTGAGTCTCACGTGAGCATGGGTTTCGACGAGAGGCAAAACTTCTTTCTCGACAAACTCGGCGTAGGTTCCAGACATGGTGTCGTACTCGAGGCCACGCTCACTTCCCTGCGCGTCTCCGCTGCCGTTCCCGATGGAAATGGCGATCATCACCGGAACCTTGTGTTGTGCGATCAGACTGTCGAGCACGGAGAAGAGCAGCGTATCGGGGCCGTCGGCTCCGACAATGAAAGGTGCAACGGTGCCAGGAACGTACTGCCTGGGAACATAGACCGCCACCTTGCGGGTGTAGGGTGCAGGATGGCTGGTGGTTACGAGTAGTTTTGCGGGGTCCGCAGGATCTGGAGTGCCGAAGGTGTTGGCGTCGCGGGCGATGCCCGGGTAGATCTTGCTGTCGGAGGAGTTCATGACGAACTCGATTACTGTGCCTTTGGGAACCGCAGCGTTGGCGGCTAAATCGGTCGGGGCTTCGTGCGTGGGACCGAGAATGAAATTCCCATCTACATTGGCGGGAGGGTTGGAGCCATCGGGCAATTGCTTGGCCGTGACGTAGCCGGGCGTGTTGGGGTCGCGCGAGGGTGGGGCGGGGCGTTCGGTGCGTAGCGGCTGTGACGAGGACTGGCCCAGGAGAGGATGGGCGACCGCGATCAGGCTGACGAGAAGACAAACTCCCAGAGAACGCGAAGTAAGAGTCATCGTGTCATTGTGCAGGATTCGGAGGATTGGGAAAAGGTCGATGTATATGCTCGCCTTGGCGGTGAAGATTCCCGCCTGTCGATTCAAAGAAAAAACGTCCCATGCGGCGCACACGCCCCAGTTGCGGAGTGAAACTCCGGTCATGTCACGGAACAAATTCCTCTGTCGGGCCGATTCCGCTTCATGCGATAGTTCTGGAAAGGACAGCCCATGCACATCGCTCGGCAGACCCCACAGGAACTTGTCATCGTGTCCGGCACTCGTTGGCTCTCCGCAGGCTGCGCAGCCGTGGCCCTGTTCGGCCTTTATTCCGCAATCACGCGCCACCAGCCGGCAGGCCTGTTCGCCGCTGCCTTCTTATTGCTGTTCGCCCTGATCATGCACCTCCGCAAAACCTTCACCTTCGACGCCATGCAGCGCAGGGTCCGCTGGAAGGGCCGAACGGTTTTGAAGGCGGAATCGGGCGAAATCGCCTTCGACGACATTGCCGACATTGGCACGGAATCGAAGCGCGCCGCCAGGGACGTCCCGATCTATCGGCTCACTATCGTCACAGCGCAAGGTGTTGTCCCGATGGCCTACACCTACAACGGGCAACCCGATCGTTACTCCGCTCTGCGCGAACAGATCCTCGCATTCGTCAGACCCGGTTCAACCGTGAAGACAACATTCCCCTGAATCGCTGGTGGGGCAAAAGGAAACCAAAGCCGCGGGCATATGTTTTCCAAATAAAGCCTAGTATTCCCATCAACTATATGATATATACTCGACCCAGTAATTGGAGTACTGACTTTCTTGCCGGTACCACAGAGTCGGCACGGTTATCTCCTGACGCCCGAGAGCCAGGGTCCTGTCTGGGAAGTTCTCACGAGGCAAAAAAACCGCTCGCGGAAGGGTTGGTCCTGTGCGATTTCGCCGGGGTTGGGCCAATAGTGACCGCTGAGAGATTCGAGGAACTGCGGCGCATGAACTTCGGGCGCGGAGTGTTAACGCAACCTCTCAAGCCGGAAATCTTACGGCGTGAAATGGCGCGTTACGATGCCGAGGACGCTGCGGCGGTGTGCGCCCGGGCCCGCGCGGAAGCCGGTCTGCAAGAAGCAGCAGGGCATTGGGAACAGCTTTACGAAAATGTGATCGCCGAGTTTCGTGTAGCAACGACCGACCGCCACGCTGAAGAGTTGGCCCTTGCCAACTATTTGGGCCAATGGAGCTATGAGAGCCGCATCCGGTGGGAGTACGTTCAGATCGATAAGTTGCGGCGCCTTCCGGTGCTTGGCAACACGATCGCAGAATTCGGCCAGAATCTTTTGAGGCGTTTAGCGCGACGGCAGACGTGAAAACTGACGCCCAGATTTCGTACGACTAGGATGCTCCGAAGTAACTCCACTGGAAAATCTTCAAGGCCGTGCGCGGCGGTCGTTTTCAAGACGCCGACTATCCACCTTCAAACGTTCGTATTTCATCCTGGCTAGCACAAGTGACAGTTAACACGCGAGTCCACCGCGTGTTGCACTAAGTTGTGCACAAGTCCCCTGCGCCAGGGCTTGCAATCGTTAAGAGACTCGATGTTACGTACGATACGAACGATCGGATCAATCGGGACGATCGAAGGCGCTGGGGGTGCTTCCTCGCTCGACTGGATTGTGGCGGCCAGGAACGGCCTGCGACTGCGGTGGTCTATTCCATTTCTTTGTGCGTTGCTGATCTCAAGTTGTGCGGCACAGCAGGAAAACAAGACCGCTTCAACTCCGGCGGCGGCAGTTGCGGGCAGCGAACTCAACGTGAACTGGTTGTACGGTTCTTACGTTCCGAAAGACGTGCCGCTCGAACCTCTTAGTGGCCATCAGCGCTTCAAGCTGTATCTGATGCAGACGTACACAACTCCTGGCATCTACGTAAAGACAACCCTGTTTGCCTTGCACGATCAGATCAGCGATAGCAATCCGGAATGGGGGGACGGCTTTGGCGGATTTGCGAAACGATGGGGCAACCGGCAGGTTCAATTCATCATTCAGAATTCGATCACGTCTTTGGGAAATGGAGTGTTGGGCTGGGAACCGCGCTATGATCGCTGTCGCTGCGAAGGTTTCTGGCCGCGGACGCAACATGCACTCGTCAGGAACTTTGTAACTTACGACCGAACGGAGAAATCGCTACGGCCGCAAATCATGCCCTTCCTCGGAGCCTTTGGCTCTTCGGCAATTGCGACGGCGTGGGCTCCCGGAAACCCGAGGTGGGAGGTGCGGGGCTACCAGGCCGTGGTGACTCAAGTCTTTGTCGGCGCGGGCATCAACTGGCTGGGCGAGTTTGCCCCCGAGATTGTGGGTGTGCTCCACAGGAAAAAACCGAAGGGTAAGTAAAGTATCGACTCGCGAACGCCAAAAGCGCCCATTCTCGAGAGCGCCACGGTCACGTTAACCGCCGAAGATGTTCTGGTTCAGATAATCGTTGCGGAACTTCCCCTGCGGGTCATACTTGCCGCAAAGCTCAATGAACTCGGGCATCTTCTTATATGCGTCCTTCAATGTTGCCGGAGACACGGTAAACAGCTTTCCCCAATGCGGGCGGGGATGAAACGGGGCAAGTTCTTTTTCAATGAGCGGCAGCAGTTTGCTTACCGCGGGCCAGTCCTGCTTCCAGGTGAAGTGAATGGTGATGCTCGGTTGTTGGTAGCACGGACTCATCCACAGCTGATCTGCAGCAATGGCACGAATCTCTGAGATCAGCAGGTGCGGGCCCACCTGATCGCGCAGGCGCTCAATCGCCAGGATCGCGTCGACGGCATGTTGTCGCGGGACGAAGTATTCCGACTGCAATTCTTTGCCGGCGCTCGGTGTGAAGCCCATGCGAAAGTGCGGCAAACGCTCATACCAGGGCCCGGGCACACCCATTTGCTCGGTGCAATTTTCAGCCGAGAGTTCTGAGATGGGGTGAAGGTTCTTCGTCGCGCGCTTTGCCCCGAAGAATTCCGGAGTAGGGTCAAAGGCAGCTCCGGGTTCGACGCGGCTTTTGATCCAAACCTCATTGATGCGTTGTTTTTGCCAATCGGTAAAGAGACTCACGCTGTAGGCGCTGGACTCGATCGCGTCAAAATGGTCTTTCATCGCGGCGAGCGGCAGATTCTCGTAAACATACTGGCGCATCGTGTAGGTGGGTTGAATCTCCAGCGTGACCGCTGTGATCACGCCCAGAGCGCCCAAGCCGACGACTGCGCCGCGAAACGTCTCGCCATCATGTTCGCGAGAGAGCTTTAGCACGTCGCCAGACGCGGTAACGAATTCCAAGCCTGAGACCGCGGTGGCGAGATTTCCGTTTTTCTCGCCCGAGCCATGCGTCGCCGTCGTGCACGCGCCGGCCACCGATATGTCCGGCAACGACGCCAGGTTGTGCAGCGCAAAGCCCTTGCTCTCCAGATAAGGACACAGCTGGCCATAGGTGATACCCGCAGCGACGGTCACGGTTCGAGCTGTGGCATCAATCGCAATCACTTCGTTCATCGGCTTTAAGGAGAGAAAGCTGTCTTTGCTGTCGGCAATATTGTTGAAGCAATGGCGCGTGCCCAGCGCCTTGAGCCGGGTTTCCTTCTTCACGTAGTCGCGCACTTGCTCGAGCGACGTGGCAGAGTACAAGCGGTCGGTGCTGTACTGGAGATTACCGGCCCAGTTCGTGAGCTTTTCTCCTCCGGCCCACGCCAACAAGCGCACGAGGACGGGAGAGGCGACGATGGCAGTGAGGATCTTGATGAACATTCGCTTGGTCATGTGAGTTCAGGATTACTGAGGCTTTTTCGCGGATCCCGTGTCCACTTTGACAGCGGAAGGCTTGTCGGTTTTGGCGGTATCGACCCAGACTTGGGTGAGCCGGCCGTCGGAGTCCGTCGTGAGCACAACGTGCGACTGGTCGGTAGTGCCGCTCGTGCCTGGCCGGACAATATCAATCGCTTCCTGGGTGAGGCGGAGGCCGTCACTCGACTCTCCGGGACGCGGCTGCTCGATCTGGTGAACCGTGCGCTGCTGGCCTCCGGGCGTGGAGCGCTGAACCGTGGTCTCGCGTTGAACGAGTTGAAGGCTGCCGTCCCCGGCGACACCCGGAACGTTGGTCGAGTAGGTTTCGAGGGTGTCACGTTTTTCCCCTGCAGCGGTCTGCCCCTGCTTGTTGACCGTGTGCTCGACTACGGTGAGAGTGCCGGAGGAATCGGGACGGAGCACGCGCTCGTCTTTGTTGCGAAGCTGACCATCCTGCGTGGTGGTGCTTTCGCGGACCTCGCTGAGCTTCCAGCCTCCGGCGCCGTCGGAGAGAAGCGTCGACTTGGTGGAGGCAACGGTGCCGTCGGTGCTTTTCGTGTCACGCTGTTCGGTTTGCACAGCCGCAGAGAAGCCTCCGTTGGCGTCTGGCGTAAGCACAGTTGTGTTGGTGACTCGCACGCCAGGATTGACTTGGCGGGAGTCCTCGAGCTCGCGCTGCACGACTTGCAGTCCACCATTCGCGTCGGGACTGGAAATGGTGCGAGTGACCTTCTGTTCGCCGCCGGAGAGAGTGCGAGATTCCTCTTGCCTCTCCTGAATCAAAGTTCTGCGGCCATCGGAGTCTCGTCCATAGGTACGTTCGATCTTGCGAACCGTCGTGTCGTTGATGCGGACCGACTCCTTCTCTGTGTCGGAGTACGGAACATAGCGTCCGTCCGGACCGAGGGCTTCGACCGAGGTGCTGTCGAGAACTCGACCGTTGGCTTCGGTATGAGTTTCTTTCGTGCGCGCGGGATTGAGAGCTCCACCGGGAGTTCCCTGCTGGCTGGTCGCGGTCCAGGATCGGGGCTTGGAACTATCCTGGGCCGGGCAAGACGGCGGGATGCATAGGGCAGCGGCCAACGTTGCGAAAGCAGTCGAACTTGCGAATCGACCGAACTTCATAGAAAGTAATCTAATACGGAAGGGGCGAAGAGACAAACCTGTCTGTTTGTGCGATCCGAACGATTCGAGCGAGCATTCCGAAATTGGCTGGTCAATGTCATTTTGTGGCTTCTTGCCACTCCTGTTCCCCGCGTTGCAAGAAGGCGCTACGGTCTTCTGGCAAGATCCAGCGTTCCTTTATTAGTTCGTCGACGGCGCGGGTGTATTTAGTCATGTAGTCATTGCGATCGGAGTAACGTTCGGCGATGGACTTACGGGGATCGGCGGTCTTTTGGCGGTCGGCGGCGGTCTTTGGAAAAGGGATATAGGAAGTCTCAAAGGGGAGGCGCTGGTCAGGTGCGCCGATCGATGGGTCGCGAAGATTCCAACTGGCATACGTTCCGAGAGGAACCGTGACCTGCGGCAAGCGCACTCCATCTGTTTCGTTGCCGTCGGCGTCGACTTGGGGCACGAGCACGGCGAAAGCGGGACCAACCTTCGGCGGCTGAACGCTGAGGATTCCTTCTTGCCAGCTCGGTCCGAAATCAAGCCGGTAGGCTGTGTTCGCTTCGTGCGGTCGGTTCATGGCAGGAATTGCGGGCGACGCGTATTCCGCGAGCGGGACTAAAGTTCCGTCACCAATCTTCGGATAGCTGTTGGTGGGTGGAAGGGTGTTGCTGCGCACCCAGGCATCCATGTTGGCGATCATGGCGCGCCAGAAATATTTCACCGGGAGTGGCGACTGCAACTGTTGCCCAATCAGATCGCCTTCGCCCTTTTGCGGAGGGAATGGACCGGAAAAGTGCTGTAGACCGGTGAGGTGATAAATGCGGACGTGCTCGGAGATGGGCGCGTCTTGCTTGCCGTCGGCGCTCACGTGGATCAGAGCGCAGGCGCGGCCCCAGTATTCGTACGATGTGTTGGAAAAGAAAATCTTCGGAACAACATTTTCGGCAGTGGCGCGGTCGAGCAGACCGCCGGCGTCTCCCGTGGCCGGGTCTTTCTCGGGGAGGTCGGTGAAGGGGAAGATATCCGTGGGGAAGAAAACCGAGGAAGTGGGCTGCGCATCGCGAGAAGGCTGGGCGAAACGGTAGTTGAAGCTGCCGCGGCCGGCTCCGGCCACGTGCGCGAGAACGCCGTCGATTGCGATCTTCCCGTCTTCATCGGCATTGAAGCCTTGATAGAGGAAGTCGCGGAGGAAGCGTCCGTTCTGCGAGATGCCTTCGCCATAGACACGCGCGGCGGGAGCGATCGAGTTGGGATTGTGCTTTGCGTAAGAGGCGAAATCGCGTACGACAGCGAAGCCGCCGCCGGCGACCACCGGGTCCGCGACGGCATACACGTATTCGTAGATCTTGCCGGGTTGAAAGCCGCCAGTCAGGTGGATGTGGCGGTTGCTCGGCGTGAGTTTGCCATCGACAGTATGGGCGAACTGCCATTCCGTGCGCGGGATGACGGTTCGATCGGCCTCGCGCGAAGTCCGCACCGTCAGAACGTTGCGAGGATCATCCGGATCGGCAACGGCGTACTCAGTTCCGCCAATTCCTGCACCAAAGAGGTGGCCGAGGGGAATCTCGGGTAACGTTTTCGCAAGCATCAAATCACCGCGGAGAAGGCCGCTGATCGTGTTTCCGTGATCTTTCGCAATGGGCGCGTACAGGCGCAGGGCATCGGGGCCATCGGCGTCCCACTGCCATCCGAGGCTTACGACGGTAAAACCGTTCCGTAGCAGCCAAGCGTCTCCGGCGTCATGCGCGAGGTCAAGGTCGCCGCCATCGACTAATGAGAGGAAGCGGGCGTGGCCTCGGTTGGGAACTTCGAGGATCATCGAGCCGTTGCCCTTGTGTGGGTCTTTCGGGCGGACGGCGATGAAGTCGGAGGAGAACTCGACTTCTCCGTCTTTCAGGTTGACGGCATTGCTCAGGTCGACGATGCGATGGTTGTGAGGGTTGGCGATGGGGAGAGAGAAGTAGATGCGTCCGGTGATGCGCTCGTACGATCCGGCAGCGCCGAACTGTTTGCCGTTGAGGACATCGGCACGGGAGGTGACTTCTACACGGAGGACGCGCGCGTAGCAGGGGTGGAACGGTAAGAACTAGAGCAACAAGTAGTGACGGAAGGCGTAGATGCGATCGCATGCGCGGAAGGATAGCATGCACGGTGCCGATGCTGGAGTGGGTGTCGAGCTTCGCTCGACGGACAGCCGGGGCGGCTGTCCCCACATAGTGCGATGGCGGCGAATCGGTGGGGTGTACAATTTCTCCCGCTTCGGCTGGTCCTTGGTTTTGGGCCGCCACAAAATCTTTAGGAGTTGTTGGGGAACTGAATAATGAAGAACTTGTTCCTATCATTCGCCGTTGTACTACTCAGCTGTTCAACCTGCATCTTTTCTTTCGCTCAGCAACCCGACCAAGCGAAAACCGCCACGCCGAAGAAGCCGGCGCCTACATCTTCCGATAAGCCAGCGGAGAGCTCGATTAAGCCGGAGGCTGCGCCCGAGCAGAAGCCTGCGCCGCAAGCATCCGGCGACAAAGAGAAGGATAAGGAAGAGCACTACGACATGACCGAAGTAGCGCCGGTGGTGACGCATCACCAGATCACCGTCGACGGCAAAGTGCTGAAATATACGGCGACTGCGGGGCGGTTGCCCATCAAGCGCGGAGACGGCCGCATTGACGCGGAGATGTTCTACGTTGCATACACGGCCGAGGGTCAAGACGCGGCGAAACGTCCGCTGACTTTTGCGTTCAACGGTGGGCCGGGCTCGGCGTCGATCTGGCTGCACATGGGGGCGCTGGGTCCGCGGAAGGTTGTGTTGCAGCCAGATGGATTCATGCCTCCGGCGCCGTATCGCATCGAAGACAATCCTTATACCTTGCTCGACAAGAGCGACCTGGTGCTGATTGATGCGATTGGCACGGGGTTCAGCCGAGCGGCAGACTCCGAGCTCCTGAAGAAATTCTGGGGAGTTAAGGGAGACATTGAGGCGTTCGGCGAGTTCATACGGCTATACATCACGCGCAATGAGCGGTGGACGTCGCCGCTGTTTATTCTTGGTGAGAGTTATGGGACAACACGGGCGGCCGGAATCGCTGGATATCTCGCGGATCGCGGAATCTCTTTTAACGGAATCACGCTGCTCTCGACGGTGCTGAATTTCGAGACACTCGAGGAAAACCCGACCAACGATCAGCCTTATGTTTTTCTGGTGCCGTCGTTCACGATGATTGCGGGATATCACCACAAGCTGGCAAGCGATCTAGCGGGCGATATGAACCGCGCACGGCAGGAGTCCGAGCAGTGGGCTTCGACGGATTATGCGCAGGCGCTGGACAAGGGAGATGCGCTGACGGCGCAGGAGCGTCAGAAGGTTATCGATCAGCTGGCGCGATTTACGGGCCTGAGCAAAGAAGTAATCGACGAAGCTAACCTGCGCATCAATGTGCAGAAGTTTACGCACTATCTGTTGATTGATCAGAAATTACGCGTCGGGAGGCTCGACGGACGGTATACGGGTCCTGATCCGAATGGGCTCCTCGATACGCCGTTTTACGATCCCACGGGATCGGCGACGCAGCCGCCCTTTACGTCGGTATTCAACCACTACATTCGCACCGAGCTTGGGTACAAGGTGGATATGCCATATTACGTGCGAGCGCAGGACATCGGTTTCGACAAGTGGGATTGGGGCTCGGCAATTCAGGGATTTCCCGACACCGCTTCGGCGATGCGGCAGGCAATCGTGAAAAATCCCTATTTGAAGATCCTGGTAATGGAAGGCTATTACGATTTGGCGACGCCATACTATGCGGCCAACTACACGGTGAACCATCTGAACCTGCCGCAGAAGTATCGGGACAACATTTCGTTTGCGACTTACGATGCGGGACACATGGTTTATTTGCCAATGGATGGGTTGAAGAAGATGAAGGCGGATCAGGCGGCATTTATGGGGAAGGCGAACCCTTAACCACGGAGGTCACGGAGGACACAGAGTTGCGTTCACCGCTCTAAGAACATCATGAAAACAGCGCGAGTTCTTTTCATTTTTTCATTTCTCGCTTATCAGCGTCATCGCATTCGCGGATGATTCGTGCGAAAAGGTCAGCGGCAGCGAAAATCTCCGGAACGTGACCATTACTCTGGCACAGACGGTCGCTGCGGGGACGTTTGCAGGCCCGCCGGCGCCGTTCAGCGGGGTTGACGTGTCGGCGTTGTACAAGAATCTGCCCGCATTCTGCCGCGTGGTGGCGGAGGCGAAGCCGACGGCAGATTCCGATATCAAGATCGAAGTATGGCTGCCAGTCTCCGGATGGAACGGAAAGTTGCAGGGGATTGGCAACGGAGGATTCGCGGGGCTGATCGACTACGTGCAACTCAGCACATCGATGAGCAAGGGCTATGCGGTCACGGCGACCGATACGGGGCATACGGGATCCCCGATTGATGCGGCGTGGGCGATGGGGCATCCCGAGAAAGTGGTCGACTTCGGGCATCGTGGCATTCACGAGATGACGCGCGTGGCGAAGGAAGCGGTGCGCACGTTCTATGGAAAGACTCCTGAGCGATCTTATTTTGCCGGGTGCTCCGACGGTGGGCGCGAGGCGCTGATGGAGGCGCAGCGGTATCCCGACGATTATGACGGGATTCTGGCGGGGGCTCCGGCGAACAATTGGACTCCTCTGCTGGCAACTGCGGCGTACGACACACAGGCCCTGACCGTGGATCCGGCGAGCTTCATTCCGCCGGCAAAGATTGCTACGATTTCGGCCGCAGTCAATGCAGCGTGCGACCAGCTCGATGGCGTGCACGACGGAATTCTGAATGATCCGCGGCAATGCCACTTCGATCCGGCGACGATTCAGTGCAAGGCCGAAGATTCCGACAAGTGCCTAACTGCGGCTCAGGTCACGGCGCTGAAGAAACTCTACGAGGGAACGCTCGATTCCAAAGGGCATGTGGTTTATCCCGGCTATCTGCCTGGAGCCGAGGAAGGCGAAGGTGGCTGGGGGCTATGGATAACTGGCCCGGCTCCGGCCAAAAGTCTCATGGCCTTCTTCGGTAACGGATTCTTCTCGGGCTTCGTCTATGAGAAGTCCGATTGGGACTACAAAACGTTCCACGTTGACGCGGACCTGAAAGCGGCCAACGAGAAAACGGCGCAGGCTTTGAATGCCACCGACGCGGATTTGAAGTCTTTCAAGGCTCGCGGGGGAAAGTTGATTCTGTATCACGGGTGGAACGATCCGGCGATCACGGCACTCAACACGGTCAATTACTACGACAGCGTGATTGCGAAGATGGGCTCGAAAGATGTGGATTCGTTTGTGCGACTCTACATGGCGCCGGGAATGCAACACTGCGGCGGGGGCCCGGGTCCCGACTCGTTCGGTGCTGTCGGTGATCTGAAGTTCGACGACCCGCAACATAGCATGGACGCTTCTTTGGAACAGTGGGTGGAAAAGGGGACGGCGCCATCGACCATTATCGCCTCAAAGTTTGAAGGCCAGGACCGGACGCACGCCAAGATGACACGGCCGCTGTGCACTTATCCGCAGACTGCAAAGTACAAGGGCAGCGGGGATACCAACGAGGCGGCAAGTTTTGTTTGCCAAAAATGAAAAGCTTCAACCATTAAGGACACAAAGGATCACGAAGGAAAATCGCCGCTATTTCGTATATTGATTTTTCTTTTTGTCCTCGTGGCGCTCGATGCCGAGTTGAATCAGGCGGTCGATTAGATCGGCATAGTCCAATCCAGATGCGGCCCATAGCTTGGGATACATGCTGATCGAGGTGAATCCGGGCATGGTATTGATCTCATTGAGGAAGATTTTCCGCGTCTTGGGATCCATCAGGAAATCTACGCGGGCCAAGCCGGAACAATCGACTGCCTGGAACGCGGCGACGGCTAGTTCCTGAACTTTTTTCGTCTCGGCTTTCGTAAGTTTCGCGGGGATGATCAACTGGGAACCTTCGTCGACGTACTTCGCGGTGTAGTCATAGAACTCTTTGCCGGGAACAATCTCACCGGGGACTGACGCTACCGGTTCGTCGTTACCGAGGACAGAGCATTCGATCTCGCGGGCTTTCTCTTTCTTGCCGCCTACGCCTTGCTCGATCACAATTTTGCGGTCGAACTTTGCGGCTTCTTCAATGGCCGGGCCGAGTTCTTTGCGGTTATGCGCCTTGCTAATCCCAACCGAAGATCCCAGGTTGGCTGGCTTCACGAACACCGGGTAGGTCAGCTTGCTCTCGACTTTCTTCTGAACTTTCTTGGGATCGCTCTCCCACGAGCTGCGCAGGATGGTTACGTGCTTCACGATCGGAATCTTGGCGGCGATGAACAGTGACTTCATGATGTCTTTGTCCATGCCGGCGGCCGAGCCCAGGACGCCTGCGCCCACGTAGGGAATGTCGGCAAGTTCGAGTAGGCCCTGGATGGTGCCGTCTTCGCCGAAGGTCCCGTGCAGCACGGGGAAGATGACATCGACATTGATGGCGCGGTCGCTGGCGCGGCGCATCATGGAGGCGTCGGTTTGAAAAGGCACGAGCCCACTCCGGCGGTGCACCGGTTCCGGAGGAACGACCACGGCCTCGCCCCGAGCGAGAACCGCGGCCGACGTCGTGTTTTCGGGATCTCCAGCGCGGAGGTTGCGGGGCTCGAGCACGAGCTTGCCGGTTAGGAGATTTTCGGCGTGCTCGGCCGTCAGCCAACGGCCATCTTTGGTGATGCCGATGGGCACGACCTCGTACTTTTCTTTATCGATTGCGTTGAGAACCGATGCGGCCGAGAGAAGTGAGACTTCGTGCTCTCCGCTGCGCCCGCCGAATAAGATGCCGACCCGAAGCTTTTCCATCACCTTCCAGTTTGGACGCGAGCGAACGGTCTCGTCAATCGCAGGGGAGATACTGGGGAACCCATCGACCACGGATCGGCGCGAATTGCAGAGACAAGTTCTCTTGCTTTCTTGGATCCGTGTGAATCCGCGAAGATCCGTGGCTAAAGAATCTTCTTTCCGAACGCCGACAGCGCCAACTCTACCGCTAAATCGGCAGTGCGATTGTGCTCGTCGATCACCGGGTTCACTTCGACAATCTCGAAACTCAGCATGCGGCCATGGTCGGCGATGATTTCCATGGCAAGGTGCGCTTCGCGATAGGTGGCGCCACCGCGCACAGGAGTACCAACGCCGGGAGCATCTTCAGGATCGACCCAATCCATGTCGAGCGAGATGTGATATCCGGCAGTGCCGCGGGCGGCGATGCGCAGGGCCTCCTCCATGACGGTGCGCATGCCACGCTCATCGATGTCGCGCATGGTGAAGACGCCGATGCCGGCGCGGACCACATTTTCTTTCTCGACCGCATCGATGTCGCGCACCCCGACCAGCACGCAGTTTTGCGGTTTCACCTTGGGAGAGAAATCGAAGATGTTGCTGAGTTCTGACGGCCACAAACCCATGAGAGCGGCGAGAGGCATGCCGTGTACGTTGCCGCTGGGCGAGGATTCGGGGGTATTGATGTCGGTGTGGGCGTCGATCCAGATCAGGCCGACCGACTGGTTCTGGCGGCGGTAGAACTCAGCAACACCAGAGACAGTGCCGGCTGCCATGGAATGATCCCCGCCAAGCGCCAGTGGGACTTTCCCGGCCTCGAGCGTCTTGACCACGAGCTCCGCATGTTTCGTGCAAGTGGCGGTGATCTCTTTCAAATATTTGGCGTGCGTGTCGCCTTCTTTTTTCTGCTCGGGAATGGCGACGGCGACGTTGCCACCGTCTTCGACCTCGTGCCCGAGCGCTTCCAAACGCGCTTCGAGGCCGGCTACGCGTACGGCCGATGGGCCCATGTCGACTCCTCGGCGCGACTGGCCGAGATCAAGAGGAACGCCGATGACACGAATTTTCCTGGGAGAGATGTTGGAAGAGCTGGTCGTTGTTGTCATAGGATCTAAGGAATTGAGTAATCTGGTGATTTGGTGATTGGGTGATTGAAAACCCAAATCGCCGATTCTAAAATTACCTAATTACTCCATTACCCAATCGCTCAATCTTTCTTACTCAATCGCACAATCGCGCAATCTTTTTCTACGGGTACAGACGGTACAACATTCTTGGGAACGGAATCGTTTCTCGCACGTGCTCGAGGCCGCAGATCCACGCTACGGCTCGTTCGATGCCCATGCCGAAGCCGCCGTGCGGGACGCTGCCAAACTTGCGCAGGTCGAGATACCACTTGAAGGCTTCTTCCGGCAAGTTGTGTTCATGAATACGTTGCAGCAGTAGTTCGTGCGAGGCCATGCGCTGCGAGCCTCCGATGATTTCTCCGTAGCCTTCGGGAGCGAGGACGTCGACGCACAACGCCAATTCGGGGCGCTGCGGATCAGGTTCCATATAAAATGCCTTCACCTTGGCCGGGTAACGATGCACCATGACCGGCTTGTCGAATTGGGCTGACAAGTAGGTCTCGTCGGGCGATCCCAGGTCGCCCCCCCATTCGAATTTCGACTCCAGTGCACCCTTGGCGTGGCCTTCCTGAAGATTCTTCACAGCATCGTCGTAGCTGATTCGCGGGAACGGTGGCTCGATCTTTTCGAGTTTGGAAATGTCGCGGCCAATGGTTTGCAGATCGACGCGCCGCTTTTCGAGGCAACGCTTCACGATGGCAGTGATGAGGCCTTCGGCGAGTTCCATCACGTCGTCGAGTTCGGCGTAGGCGACTTCGGGTTCGACCATCCAGAACTCGGTGAGGTGGCGCCGCGTCTTGGATTTTTCCGCACGGAATGTGGGACCGAAGGAATACACCTTGCCCAGCGCCATGGCGGTCGCTTCCACATAGAGCTGGCCCGACTGCGTGAGGAACGCCTGCTCGTCGAAGTAGTCGACCGGGAACAACGTGCTGGTGCCTTCGCACGCTGCCGGCGTGATGATGGGAGGATCGGTCAGCGTGAAGCCGCGTTCGTCGAAAAAATCGCGAGCGGCCTTGATGATCTCGGCACGCACACGCAGGATCGCCGCCTGGCGTTGCGAGCGCACCCACAGATGGCGGTGCTCCATCAGGAAGTCGGTGCCGTGCTCTTTGGGGGTGATGGGATAGGGGGTTGATTCCGGGACACGCTGGACGACTTGCACGTTGGCTACGTCGAGTTCGAAGCCGCCGTGGGCGCGTTTGTCGGCGCGAACCTTGCCTTCGACGATGACGCTTGATTCCTGCGTGAGCGTCTTGATGGCGTCGAAGACTTCCGGCGGTACAGCGTTTTTCGGGACGACACCTTGAATGATGCCGGAGCCGTCGCGAAACTGCGGGAACAGAAGCTTGCCGCTTTCGCGCAGGTTGTAGAGCCAGCCGCGGATGGTAACCGTCTGGCCTTCGTGCTTGCCGATCTCTGCGATGGTGGTGACAGGTGAAGACATAATTTACGAGCGCGCCTCTCAAAAGTGAGCGAGGGCATTTTGCCTTCGCAGTCTGCGGCCGAGACGCCCGCAGGACACCCGCCGGGACGGCGGCGCTACTATGCTGATTCCAGTTTGTCGAACGTCTCGCCTAGTTTGTCGAGGGCGTTCACTTTCTCGTCTTCACCCACTTCCAGTAATAAGGGTGGAGTTTGCGGGGCGGAGCGCAGCAACTCTATTGCTTCTTTCCAGTCGATGGTTCCCTGCCCGGGCCACAGGTGCGAGTCCTTATTCCTGTCGTTGTCGTGAACGTGGGTGGAGCAAATATAGCTGCGCAGGATTTCAAATCCCTGGCTGACCGAGTTTTCCATGTGCGCGTGGCCAAAATCGAAACACACTCCGACGTCGTCGAAGTGCGCGCCCTTGATCATTTCCACGAGGCGGTCCGGAGTTGAAAGTTCGTTGGTAATGTTCTCCAACAAAATGCGGACGCCGAGGGGCTTGGCAAACGCCCGCAGGTGTTCAATGGAGGTCATGGCCGCTTCAAACTTCTTCTCGTTGAAGCTTTCATTCGGAGTTCCGAGATGCTGCACTAGAAAACGAAATGGAATCTGTTCGGCAATTTCAAGGGCGCGCTTGATTTCGTCCATTGCGTCGATGCGGGCGGCACGGTCGGGCGACGCGATGTTGACCGGAGGCGCCCCGGCGCGTCCCCACTCGTAGTCGGAGTAGAGAGGCGAATGAACCGAATGGAGCGGAATCCCGCTGCCGCGGAACCAGTCGGCAATCTCCTTGATGTGCGCCTTGCGGTTAGCATAATCAAGGTGCTGGCGTGCGGCGAAAATCTCAATGGCCTGCACCCCGCTGCGAGCGATCCCATCCAGAATGCCGGGATGCAACCGCTCTTTTACAAACAGGTAGGTTGAAACTGCTTTCAGCATCAGTATCCCACTGCCTTTCCGCCGCTCCGTCCGTCCACGGCGCCAAGGCGATCGCCGGTCTTGGCATCGACCGCGATGCACTCCGCCTCGCTCCAATAGGGAGCCACGTCAGTCCCGTAATGCAGCCCGATCTCTATTTTGTATCCCATATGCTGCAGCAAGTTCAGCGTGTCGGGTGAGAACCATTGTTCCACATTGACGACGTCGGGCATCCATTGGTGATGAAAGCGGGGCGCATTCACCGCTTCCTGGATGTTCATGCCGTAGTCCACTACACCCATTAGAACATTGGCGACGGTAGTAATGATCTTGGAACTGCCGGGCGAACCCAGGACCATGACTGTTTTGCCGCCGCGCACCACGATGGTCGGGGTCATCGACGACAAGGGGCGCTTGCCGGGTCCGATGGCGTTCATTTCGCTCTGCAACAGGCCATCGCTGTTTGGCACTCCCGGCTTCGAGGAGAAATCGTCCATTTCGTCGTTGAGCAGAAAGCCGAGCCCGTCGGCGGTGACGCGCGATCCGAACCAGTCGTTGATGGTGGTTGTCACCGACACGGCGTTGCCGTCGGCGTCCATCACAGAATAATGCGTCGTGTGGTTGGTTTCGTGCGGCACCATGGCTGGCGGGTGCTCAGCCGCGTACTGTTCCAGCTGGCTAAAGACAGCCGGTCGCTTGAGATCGCCGCTCGGCGTAGCCCGCGCGGGATCGATGGTTTCGCCCCACGCCATGCCGTACTTCTTGTCGATCAGCTGGGCCACAGGGATCTTGGCGAAATCAGGGTCTCCCATAAACTCGGCGCGATCAAAAAACGCCCGGCGAAAGGCTTCCAGAGTGTAGTGCATGGACTGGGCTGATCGATCGCCCATCTTGCCAAGGTCGTAAGCTTCGAGAATATTCAAGGCCTCAATAAGCAACGTCCCGCCCGACGATGGCGGGGGAGCACTGATCACTTCGTAGCCCCGATAGGTGCCGCGGACCGGTTCGCGCTCTTTGACTTCGTAGTGCGCCAGATCGTCGGCCGTGATGAGTCCGCCACCCTTTTGCATGGCAGCTGCGAGTTCCCGAGCAAGAGCACCATGGTAGAAATCATCCGGCTTCTCGGCGATGCGTTCGAGCGTGCGGGCCAAGTCGGACTGGCGGAAGAGCTCTCCCGGCTTGTAGTAATCGCCGTTGCGCTGAAATACGCGGCGCGATTCGGGGAACTCTGCCAGATGCTTGTCGTGGAAGTCCTCGGCCTCTTCCCAAGTGAGGGCGTATCCTTCGCGCGCCAGCTTGATGGCCGGGGCGATCACTTGCTTCAGAGAAAGCTTGCCGTATTTTTCCTGAGCATAGACCATGCCCGCCACCGACCCCGGTACGCTAATCGACTTGAAGCCGATTTCGCTGGCACCTTCAATGACGTTGCCCTTGGGATCGAGGTACATGTCGCGCGTCGCCGCGGCGGGAGCCTTCTCGCGATAGTCGACAAAGTGCGCCGCGCCGTCAGACATGCGGATGAGCATGAAGCCTCCGCCGCCGATATTTCCAGCCGCAGGATGCACCACGGCCAACGCAAACCCGGTCGCGACCGCGGCGTCAACGGCGTTGCCGCCAGCCCGCATGATCTGCACTCCCGCGTGAGACGCCAAGTCATGCACACTCACCACGATGGCGTGCTGGGCGTGAACTGGGCGGGTGGAGCCCCAGAGGGCTGGCGAGTCGACCAGGAGCAAAAACGCCATCGACAACAAAATCAATGATTTATGCGGAAAGCGCATGCTAGATTGAGGACCCCAAATTGCGGCGACTCTTGAGGCTAGCCGAGGCTGGTAAGCGGAGTCAAATCCGGACGCGAAAATCGAGGGTGGCCTCAGTTATCGGCGTGATCCGTCAGTTCTGCGCCACGGAGTATACGGCCGGTAACTCTACTCTCCGGTCTCGGCCTCGGTTGGCTGCGAGGCGAGCCATGCTTCGGCATCGGCGCTCTTCCGAAATACGCGGGTTGCTTCGAAATAATCGCCCGCCTGGACCTCGAAGATCCGCATCATGCCAAACATGGCGTCGCTGGGCGCGATGATCGCGCAAGCTCCCAATTCCACCTTTCTGCGCACGGCGCTTAAGGCAGTGCCGACGGCACCGATCTGACTGCTGTTCGGCAAGAGATCCACATCGGAGACGTCGAGCAGGACGTCGAGGCGTCCGGAACAGGCGGGGTCCTCGCTCAACTCGCGAAAGTGGTCGATTACCTGGGCGAAGGTCAAGGGCTGGCTACAGACCGTGTGAATGACGTGTCTCGTAGAGTCGATCTGATAGGTCACCGGCATGACCTGATTCCAAACTCGACTCCACAATACCACGCGACGCGACCTCGGCCGCGAGCGAGGTCGAGGCCAGCGGCATCACTTCAATGCTTCTTAGCACGAGCTTTGCGCTGGGCCCTCGGCGGATTCTGTTTCTTCTTCCGAACAGCACTTTGGACTTTCTTTAATGGAGCTTTTGCCGCGACCATATCGTAAGAGTGTGCGAGCAGTTCCTTCAATTCGTCACTGGGCAGGGCGTCGAGGCGGTCGAGCATGACCCAGTTGTAGCGAGCCAGGTATGGGGACGGTCGAATGTCTGGGCGCTCGATTAACTCCGCAAACTCTTCTGGAGAGCACTTGAAGGTCAGGCGTACGTGATCCAGTCCGAGTACGGCAAACATCTTGGTTCGGACTTTGAAGCAAAGGGCGTCACCCCATTGCAGCTTTTCCGTGGTCTCGGGGAATGACAGGCAGTAGGCGCAAATGGTGTCGACGTTCATTTTCGGATTCTCGTCTTGGGACTACCTTCTCATAAATTGAAAGGAAGCGGTCGTCTCTTACGGGGAACGATTCCACGCGTCGAAGCAGGTAGGGGCATTTGATATATTCTGCCGCTAAGCAAAGGAGGTCGCTGGGACCATGGATATTCACGGGATTTGTCCGCTGCTGCAGGTGTTCGACATGCCGACCGCGATCCATTTCTACCGCGACGTGCTGGGGTTCAGCGTTCACGCCACTTCTGAGCCAGGGGACGACTGCAATTGGGCGTGGCTGAAGTTGAACGCCGCCGAACTGATGCTAAATACCGCTTATGAAGCCGACCAGAGGCCGCCCGCCCCGGATCCCCCGCGCGTGGCCGCCCATGACGATACTTGTCTGTACTTCGGCTGCAAGGATCTCGACAGCGCCTACCAGCACTTGCGCGCGCATGGTGTCAATTTGAAGGAGCCGAGGGTTGCGCCGTACGGCATGAGGCAGTTGTCGTTCAAGGATCCTGACGGCTACGCTCTCTGCTTTCAGCATCCCGCAACGAAACAGAGCCCATATGCGGCGGACTATGGGATTGAGCGCGAAACCGTCACATAGTTCGGCGCTGTGCTAACGGCGATCGCGGAGCTGAAGTAGGCGCTCCTTCACAGACCGCCACTCGGCCGCAACGATCGAATAGCGCACAGAGTCACGTGGGATGAAGTCGGCGGCCATGCGGTGGGCGCGGAGAATTCCTTCAAACTGTCCGCCCATACGTTCCAGCGCAGCGCGGGAGCGCTGATTGCGTGCGTCGGTGTGAAAGCAGACGCGCAGCACACGCCACACTTCAAAGGCATGTGTCAGCATGAGCAGCTTGGACTCCGTGTTGGCGGCCGTTCGGAGCGCGGAGCGGGTCAGCCACGTATAGCCGATCTCGCAGGCGTCCGGAGTGCCGCGTCCGTGCTGAGGATGACCCGGCGGCCACGCCCATCGTTCGATGTTCCAGAAGCGCGTGGATCCCAGGACTAATTTGTCATCGTTCCGCACGATTGCCAAGGGGACGGCAGTGCCGGCATCTCTCCAGGCGAGCGCCGTATTGACGTATAACGTGGCCTCGGCCTTGCCGCGCGGAACCGGACTCCACCGGTAGAGTTCGGCATCATCGCCGGCAGCGGCTACCAGCCCATCAATATGGCGATGCTCCAAGGGTTCGAGGCGAACATGGTTTCCCTCGAGCGTGAAATCTCCTGTAGACATGCCCTTCCACTATGCAACGGATGCTGCCGCGCCGCAAATGCGGGTTGTAGCGCCGCCTACCGGCTGTTCGCTGCGTACCCGACCGCGCCGAGGGCGAGACGGCGCTTCGACGAGCTCAGGGCAGGCTCTCGGGACAGCCGGCAGGATGCCGGCGCTACTTTTGCCTACAGTTGCTTGATGACTGTTACTTTGCTGTAGGCGACGCGAAAGCCCAGACGCTCGGCGTTGCGTTGCGAGGCGCTGCCGCCCTGGGTGACCACCACAGCGTATTCGCAGCCAGCATCGATTGCGGCGGCCATGCGAGCACGCAACAGAGCTGTTTGCAGACCTCGATTGCGAAACGCGATGAGCGTGCCGGCCCCAGCAAGCGCAAACATTTTGTGCTCGGGAATTACCAGGCCCGTGCCGCATGCCACGAGTTTGCCATCCATGGCGGCCACAAACGCCAAGGCGCGATCCATCTGATAGAAGGGCGCGACCAGGCCGCGATACGGTTCGGGTGCGCCGTCAGGAAAGAAGGCACTCTCGACAATCGCGCCCGCGGTGGCGGCTTCCTCCGGAAAGCTGCGGCGAATCTCGCATTCGAGCGGAGGTGCGGGAAATCTCTCGCCCGGCTCCAGCTTCCGATAGAGAACGTTGTTCAGTTCCGCGATGCCGTAGCCGCGTTCCTTGAATAACTCAAAGACTTCGGGCTCGTGCATCGGGCATAGATCAACCTGCGACGGCGCGTTGTGCGCACGATAGAACTCCTCGACGCGATTCAAGTCCTCGGCAGTGAAGCGGCGATCCAGACCTGCGCCGGTGGCGCGTCCGATGGGCGAGCCCAGGCCAGCGAAAATCATGTGGCCGCCGCAAACTTCTTCTTCGGCCGCTCCAATCTCGGGGCGCGTTTCCTTAAATAAGCGCGCGTACATCACCTGCGGCATCTCTTCCCCCGACTCCAGACGGCGAGCGAGTGCCTTATCGACGAATTGCATGGGAATGATCCTTTCGGTTTGAAGACAGCTCCAGGCAGGAGCGGCGCGCACACCACGGCGAGCTTTCCGCTCAACATTGCAACCCGCAAGATTAAAGGATGGCAGTCATAGGCAGGACGACAGACTACACGTCAGGTTGCTGCGGTTCAAGCGAAATTCTCATTTTTCGCTACAAAGCGATTTCAAAGTCTTGAACCACTAAGGGCACGAAGGTCCACGAAGGAAATAATGTTTTCAGGACGTCGCTTGGCGGTGGGACAATACATCGCCATGTTTCGCTTGCGCCTCGCACTGCTCTCTCTTTCGATCTGCGCCTTGCAGCCTATTGGCGTCGCCGCCTCGGAATCCGTGACGCTTCGCTACACGATTTCTTCCAACGGCCAAGTTGCCGGGCATGAAGTCGACACCTACCTGCCTGATGGCCGGATTCAGAGCGCATTCGAGTTCAATGATCGCGGCCGCGGCCCGAAAGTTTCGGTCAACTACGTCCTGGATTCCAACGGGCTGCCGCTTCACGTGGATGAGACCGGGAACGACTACCTGAAGGCTCCGGTGGACGAGCACTTCGAGGTGAAAGACGGAGTTGCGCACTGGAAAAGCACCGCAGAAAAAGGAGAGGCTCCCGTTGGCAGCTTTTACATCAGCAATAACGGGGCTGCAGCCGAGACGGCATTCCTGGTTGCGGCGCTCGCGAAGGCCAATGGCCCTGTTCATCTCTTCCCTGCCGGCGAAGCCCGGCTTGAGCGGATGACGGACCTGACGCTTGAAGATCACAGGCAGAAGATACACGTGACCGACTATGCAATCACCGGCCTCGCCTTCGAACCACAAACGATCTGGCTCGACGACGATTTGCACCTGTTCGCAATCCCGGGAAACTGGTTCGCTTTTCTGCGCGAGGGCTGGGAGAAGACGAACGACCAGCTTTACGCGATCGACGTGAAGATGCGCGACGAACGCTATGCGCGGCTGGCGAGAGATTTGGCGAAGCATCCGGCACATGCGCTCGCGATTGAACATGTGCGGCTGTTCGACTCCGAGCATGCCGTGATGCGGGACGATCAGACGGTGGTTATTTCCGGCGACCACTTTGCAGCAGTCGGCCCGTCGAGTTCCGTGCAGGTGCCGGCAGATGCGGAGCGCATCGACGGAAGCGACAAGACACTCATGCCCGGCATGTTCGACATGCATGCTCACGCGCAGGCTCTCGATGGAATCCTGAACATCGCGAGCGGCGTGACCGGCGTGCGCGACATGGGAAACGACATCGACGAACTGCAGCGGCTTCAGGATCAATGGACGAAAGGCACCGCCATCGGTCCGCGTGTGTGGAAGGCAGGATTGATCGATGGCCGCGGTCCGTTCCAAGCGCCCACCGGCTTGTATGCCGACACTGCGGAAGAAGCTAAGGCGGCGGTCAACCGTTACGCCGATCTGGGCTACGTGCAAATCAAGCTTTACAGCTCGCTGAAGCCTGCGTTCGTGCCCGATATCGTCCAGTGGCCCACTCGCGAGGGCTGCGCGTCAGCGGGCACATTCCCAACGGCATCACGGCCTCGCAATTTGTAATCGACGGCGCTGACGAGATTCAGCACATCAACTTCATCTTCCTGAATTTCTTTGCGCCCCTGGTCAAAGACACGCGAACTCCGGAGCGATTCACCGCGGTGGGTGCCAATGCCGCCAAGCTCGATCTGCAATCCAAGCCCGTCAATGATTTCATTCAGCTGCTGCTGAACCATCACACGACCGTGGATGTAACGCTGGCAACGTTTGAAGGAATGTTCACGGGACGACCCGGGTCGGCGTCGCCCGATTTTCTGCCGGTGCTGAAACGGCTGCCGGCGCAGGTGCAACGCGGCGCGTACAGTGGTGGGCTTCCGGTCACTTCGGAAAACGACCAACTTTATAAGGATTCCTATCGCGCCATGCTGGCCATGACCAAGCGCATGTACGATGCCGGCGTCCCGCTACTGGCAGGCACCGACGCGATCGCAGGAATCATGCTGCATCGGGAGCTGGAGTTAGAGGTACAAGCCGGAATTCCTCCTGCGAAGTCGCTGCAGATCGCGACCTACAACGCGGCGCGGCTGCTGAAACAGGAAAAGGAGCTCGGTTCGATCGCAGAAGGCAAACGGGCAGACTTCTTGTTGGTGGAAGGAAATCCGGTCGAGCACATCAGCGACATCCGCCGCTGCCGATTGGTGATGAAGGGCGGCACGCTCTACAACAGCGGTGAGTTGTACGCGGCCGTCGGCATTCAGCCAGCGCAGTGAGGCGCATGGTAGAAGCTGATGGCTGAAAGCTGACAGCGCCTTTCTCACACCTGCTGCCGCGCTTCGCCGAGCGCCACGCTCACATCCAGCTTCTTCTTATTGCGGTAGATGGTCACCTTGACGGTGTCCCCAGCGCGGTGGTTGTTCATCATCTGCGATAGATCCTGCTCGTCCTGCACTTTTTGATCGTCGATGGCGATGATGAGGTCGCCACCAAGCATGATGGGAATATTGCCCAAGTAGGCGCGGTCTGTACCGGCGCGCAGCCCCGCCTGATCCGCGGAACCACCGGGCGTGACCTGCACGATGAGCAATCCGTAGTCAACGGGCAAGCCAATTTCATCTGCCAGCTCGGGGCTGATGGGAATGGTGCGCACGCCAAGCGCCGGGCGTCGCACGCGGCCCAAGGTCATCAGATCGTTTAGCACGGCCTTCGCCGTATTAATGGGGATGGCAAAACCAATGCCGGCGCTCTGGTTCGCATTCGAGAGAATCATCGTATTGATGCCGATGACTTCTCCGTGCCAGTTCATCAGCGGACCGCCCGAATTGCCGGGGTTGATGGCGGCGTCAGTCTGAATGGCTTCGTCGATCATCGCGCCATTGGGTTCGCGCACTGGGCGAATCGAGCTGACGATACCGCGCGTCATGGTTCCCGCCAATCCAAACGGATTGCCGATGGCATACACCTTTTGCCCGACCTGCAAGTTACGGGAATCGCCCAGGATCGCAGGAACCAGGTCAGGAGCCTTGATTTGAATGACGGCGAGATCATGCGGCGGGTCCGTGCCGATTACGGTCGCCTTGTACTTCTTGCGATTGTGCATGGTGACTTCGACCTGGCGCGCCTCGGCGATCACGTGATAGTTGGTCAGGATGTGGCCCTCTTTATCAATCACGAATCCCGATCCCTGCCCTTCCTGTGGAACCAGGCCGTAAAAAAAGTCCATGGTCATGGTGCGGGAGGTGACGTTGACGACCGACGGAATATTCTTGCGGTAGACGGAAATATTGTTCTGCTCTTCGTCATCCAGCGACGGATTCGGCGCCGCCTCGGTGATCTCCACCTGCGCGGGATGACTCAGCCAGGTCGCGGGATGCGCTCCCCCTGCCTGCGAATTCGAGCGCCAGGTTGTGAAGTAGAAGAATGCGCCAGCCAGGGCGAGCGCAAAGATCAAAGGCCGCATCACTTTCATAATTCTGACCGTCCGAAGCTATGTACGCTGTTGGGGAGTAAAAAGATCCCCGTATTGATTCTAAACAATGGCCTGCCGGTAAGCACATGGACCCACCACTACTCCCGGAGCTAATTTGTGGCATTTGGGTTTCGCCGTCCAATC
Organism: uncultured Acidobacteriaceae bacterium; assembly: GCA_963722365.1. GTDB lineage: Bacteria > Acidobacteriota > Terriglobia > Terriglobales > Acidobacteriaceae > Sulfotelmatobacter. The sequence continues at coordinate 67,060 of CAVRLM010000004.1, read as the reverse complement.
TGTTTGAGGGGGCGGTTTTCGTCGGCGAAGGTCCATAAACGGTCCATGCCGCGGGCGCAGCATGCACAGAGTCTTCGCGATGCTCAGGATGACAACGCTTCGGCTCGCAGTTTTTGCCAGACTTCACCGACTTGCTCGCGGGTCTTTTCGAGAGAGCGGGAGTTGTCAATCACGTAGTCGGCGGCTTTGATCTTTTCTTCGTCTGGCAGTTGCGCGGCCATGCGGCGTTCGACTTCTTTGCGGGCGGCTTCGAGGTCAATCTTCTGGCGGAGGGCGAAGCGGGCGGCTCGCTGCTCCGCGTTGCAGGTTACGACGACCAAGCGGTCGAAGCGCTTGTGCAGGCCGGCTTCAAGTATGAGCGCTGCTTCGACGATAGCAACGGCATGAGGATCCTGGCGGCCCATCTCCTGCATCCATGCATCCTGGTTGCGGATGACCACGGGATGCACGATGCGATTAAGTTCTTCGATGCGCGAGGCGCGCTTGCCCTAGTTTTTTCTTTTCTCTGTGTTTGTGGTGAAGTCAGTTGCCGGAGCGAATGCGATCTCGGCCAGCTTGGATCGGTTGACGCTGCCGTCGGGATTGAGAATCTCGCGGCCGAAATGGCAGACGACTTCGTTGTAAACCGCTTCCCCAGGCTGCATGAGCGAGTGCGCGATGCGGTCCGCCTGCACCAGGCGCGCGCCCAGGGCGACGAACATCTCTCCCACCACCGACTTTCCGGCAGCGATGCCGCCGGTGAGGCCGACTTTCAACATGGGTCTCCCTAAGACATTTTCACCACGGAGACACGGAAGCACTTAGAAAACCGACAATCAAACAGAAAGGGTTCTCCTTGACTCGCCGTGGTGGATTCTAAGCCCGCGACAGTTCCGGGACTCGATTCCCTCGCCGCATCTTTGCGGCCTTGACCGTGTTGAACATTAACATCGCAATAGTCAGCGGACCGACGCCTCCGGGAACCGGTGTGAGTGCTCCTGCAATCTCCGCGACTTCGGGATGAACATCGCCGATCAGCGTCGATCCCCTCTTGCGGAAGCCTTCTTCCCGTTTCGCGTTGCCGGCGAAAAAGCGTTGGAACTCCGCGGCGTCGGTGACGCTGTTCATACCCACGTCAATCACCGTGGCACCGGGCTTTACGAAATCTGGCGTAATCATCCCTGCACGTCCGATGGCCGCCACGAGAATGTCGGCACGTCTGCAGACGCCGGGAAGATCGTGCGTCTTGGAGTGGCACACCGTAACCGTGGCGTTGGCGTTGAGCAAGAGCATGGCGGCGGGCTTGCCCACGATGTCGCTGCGTCCCACGACGACGGCCTCCTGGCCGGCGATGGGAATATTGCTGCGCTTCAGAATCTCGATCACGCCGGCAGGGGTGCAAGGCACCAGCCCGGGCCGCTGTGTCGAGAGGAAGCCCACGTTTACGGGATGGAAGCCGTCGACGTCTTTGGCCGGGTCAACCGCCATCAATACTTTTTTCGCGTCGACCTGGGCCGGAAGAGGCAACTGCACCAGGATTCCGTCGATCTCATCGCGACGGTTGAGATCTGTCGATCAGCTCTATTAACTCGACCGTAGTCGCCGACTCGGGCGGCGTGAGTTTCTCACTGTGCAGGCCGACTTCCTCGCATGCTTTGACCTTGCCGCGCACGTAGATCTCAGACGCCGGGTTGTGGCCGACGAGCACTACGGCGAGGCCGGGACGCACTCCCGCCGCCGCCATGGTCTTCACCTCCGCAGCCACTTCGCCGCGAATTTCCTGGGCAATCCTGGTTCCGTCGAGAATCGTTGCTGGCATTCGCTCTCCGAGGAAATTCTATCGTAACTGGAAGGAGCAGCACTCACCACAGAGGACACGGAGGATACAGAGGAAGGCAACAATAGCCGATTGGTTTCTGCTTGGAATTGGGGTATTCCCTGTTCCGTGTCCCCTGTGGTGAGTGCTCTTGTGATTCCGATCACATGCCCCTCCAGCCCCGTGTCGTACAATGCACACGTCATGATTGCCAAAGACTTACTGGAAATTCTGGTGTGCCCGGCTTGCAAGCAGGCGCTCGCGTACCGTCAAAACCCGGAGAGTTTGAAGTGTACGCAATGCCACCGGGTCTATGCGGTCAAGGACGACATCCCCATCATGCTGGTCGATGAGGCCGTGGTCGAGCCTTAGATCGGATGGTTGCAGGCAGCTTGCAGCTGAACTTGCGATTTTCGGGAGACCGGCTTTCCAGGAAAGGAAAGTCCACGTGGCTGCTCAATACTTTTACTGCACTCAATGTCATAAGAAACATCCCACACACCATAAACTCTTCGACACGTTGTACGATTTTTCCAGGACTCAGCCAGAACACTGCCCGGCTTGTGGAGGCGCGCGCGAATTGCACGTGAATCTCGACTTTCAGCTGGGCGCAGGCGACGGAGACTTCAAAGTGGTCTCCGCGAATCTTCCCGAGAAATTAGAATCCTGGCTCGGCGAAGAGGAAGAAGAGGTCACGTTTTATCCATTCCTGGTCATCCTCGAAGGTGGGGCCAAAGGCAAACAGTTTTGCTGGATGCCCTACTGGCACGTCGTCGGGAAGGAAGCCCGGTACGGCCAGCACGCCGTCTGTCTCGATCACGCACAGTTCGACAGCCTGATCGAGCAGGTGAAGGACAACGAACTGGAGCCAGCCTCAGCGAGCGTGTGACTGGGCCAATGTGAAGATGCCAAAACCGCCGTCCGTGCGGGCGAGATTCTTCGCCCGTTAACATGGCATTCACATTCCCGTAATACTATCTGCGGATGCCACAGGAGCCTCTGCAGATCGAAGACGTCACCGGCGCACCGGCAGGCCAGCGCGTGCTGCGTCTGAGCGGTCCGATCCTTCTCTCCAACTTCTTTCAGTTTCAGGCGATGGTCCGGGCCAGCACTGCCCCCACCCTCATCCTCGACCTCACGCAGGTTCCCTACATTGATTCGGCCGGTATTGGTGCGCTCGTCGGAGCGTACGTGAATCATCAGAAGGACGGCCGCCGCCTGGCGCTGGTTGGCGTCACACAGCGAGTGCGCGACACCATGAAGGTGGCGCACGTCGAGCAGTTCTTTCCGTTTTACGATACCGTCACTGCGGCGCAGGCCTGACGTCCGATTCCCAACGCTAACGAAGCCGCCAGGGCGATCGCTCGGGCCACTGACTCATGGCCTCCGCGGCCCACGCCGTGGACTTGTCCTTATGACAGGAGGTACATGGGTCGGGAATCTTGTATTTCTCGTTCATTGCCGGCGAAATGAACCGGAAGGTGTGGGCATGCACGAACGCTCCCGGGACGCCCTCGCTCTCGATGGCCGGCATATGGCAGGCAACGCACTCGGCTCCGGCGCTCCCAGCCTTGTGGTGCGTATGCTCCTCCAGAGTGGCAGTGCGCGGACCATTCGGCCCCCCAGTCGCGTGACAATCCAGGCAAATCTGGTTCGCCGGCTTGCGCAGCTGCGCGTAATTCTCCGTGCCATGCACATCGTGGCACGAAGCGCACGTAATGCCGTGCCGGTACATCACGCTCTGCGCAAAGTCGTTGCCTTGCATCCGGTTCTTGTGCGCAGTGCAGTCGGGAAAGAAGTAAAAAGTGGTCTCACCCAGCTTGCAGTCTTCCAGTTTCCAGAAGTCCTGCAGCCTCAGGCCAACGTTGTAACCGACAGGCCAATCGTAATATTTCCCTTCCATGGGGTTCGTCAAGGGCTGTCCCTGGGAATGGCACTGGATGCAAGTGTCATTGGCCGCCACGCTATCCATTTCCGCCGGATTCAGAATATCGCCGCGCGTGGGATGCGCCACATGCTCGCTGCCTGGCCCGTGGCAGCGCTCACAGCCGACGTTCCATTCCGCCACCTGCTTGGTCTTGATGTTGTAGTCGACGGAATGGCAGCCGTCGCATAGAGGACCCGTGGGGCGCTGCATGTTGTCCGCGGGATAGATGCTCGCCCACCAATCCCCGCCCTGTGCGGGAACCATATAAGGACGCCACGTTTTGTTGCCGACGACCCACTGTACGGGCAGCGGGTAATAGTCATCGCCGACCTTCGTGAAATAGCGCTGCTTCCACAAACTGCCGTAGACGAAGGCGACCTGCTCCACACCGAACTTGGCAACGTTGTTGGTGGCGAGATTGGGGATAATGGCTTCTGGGTGAACGCGGGGATCGCGCACCACATTGGCCATGGGCGTCTTCTTCCAGCGAGTATAGATCTCCGCATGACATTTTTCGCAGGCCTGGGAGCCGACGTAATGTGCCGAACCTGCCGTCGCCACCTGCAATGACCGTTCCTGCCGGTTGAGCGGTCGCAGGCTTCGAATGAACAGGACGAGCTTCCAACTGTCAGCAGACGACTCTTTGTGCGGCTCGCCCCAGGCCGGCATTCCGGTCAACTGCACTCCGTTTTCGATGATGTAGTGAATATCGCCGTCGGTCAAATTCTGGGTCGGATCGGCCCGCAAGTCGGGCACCCGGGGATAAAGATTCGCTCCCATGGGCGTCTTGCCGCTGCCATCGAGCCCATGACATCCGGCACACTCCGCCAGATAGGCCTCGCGACCTTGACTCGTGTTGCTGGCCGTCGCCGCGAGGGGGCTTTGCTGGTTCCTCTCGTGGGTCGGGATAGCCAGATTTCGGACGGTTCGAGCCACCAAGACTTCCCACTTGCTCGGGATGGTGGTTGCACGGAAGCCGCGCCCCACTAACAGGAGCCCACCGAAGGTTGCTGCCGCCAACACAACCAGCACGACAAAGAGAAATGCCTTCAAGACTCGCATGGTCGTTCGTCTTCCAATGACGTAGAGCGCTTCACTGCTGTTCAGTCCAACCGGATGCCGCCGCCCATTCTAATCCTGAACCTGCTTCGCCTTGACGTGCGCCGCATTCCGGGCACCGAGGTGCCGAGGCCTCGGCAGATCTTTTTCTAGCGTCGGCGAAACGGGCGGCGATGACCTATCACTATTAAATAGGATGGCCACTTGAATCCGTGACAGCAATCGTCATCCCCCTTTACGTCAGAGTACACGACGCAGGATCGTCAGGAAATGACACATTGTGTCAGGGTTGAGATTACCTTTTGAGTACAAAGGGAACCTCGGTACGGTCTAGCCACTCTCGGCGTGGCCCACAACTTTCTACATACACAGGGGTTATCTCCGATACAGGGATTCTGGGCCCGAAATAGGAAAAGCTCGGTACTTTCGGCAACCTGATTGCATGCAACTTCCACAGCTGCCGATGAGTCTAATACGGCATAGAGGTAGAAGGTCGGAGTCGGAGGTGATGACGGCCATGACGAACGAACGAGTGATGAACGACAAAGACAGGTTCACGATAACCGAGTTGGCAGCTCTCAGGAACGATTTGCTCCAGGGGGGCATGATCGACTCCTACGAGGCAGCGGAGCTGCTCCAGGTATTTCTGATGGGCCGTGGCTATGGGGTTTCCCCCAAAGCGGCACTCGATGCGGCAGGCCGCGTCGAAATGGCCGGATGTGCCCTTCCCGTGCTGATGCACGAGCTGGAGAACCTGGCAATGGTGATGTAAGAGTTTCGCGCCGCGGGCCGGTGAACCCGTGGTGCAAGGTGAGACTTGGAAAGTTTCTGACTGAGCGGAAAAACGCGGTAGCTGGGAAGTCCCGAGGCTCACCCACGGTTTGACATTCTGGGCCGGCGGTCAAAACAGGACCGAGCGGACCAGTTCCACAAGTAGACAGCCGGGCAAACCAGCCCGGCTTTGTGGTTTTCAGGGGCTTTCTCACTCATGCCCACAGAACAATATTGCCTTGTTTTTCGAATGGCGCTGCCGACCTGCCTCATAAGCAGTGCATAATTCATGCGATTTCGCCAGTCAGAATTAAATCGTTTCTGAAGCTGTCTTTCCGACACTTTTGACCCTATAATCAATCCCCATTCTGGGAACCAATGAATTAACGGGTGACAAATATCCTAAGCGTTAAGCAACCAAGGCCCGTGCATTAGGTTCGAATTTGGAGGTCGGGAGGCTTCTTGGCAATATCGCCAATCCGGGTTCTGGTGGTTGACGATTTTGCCCCGTTTCGCGAATTCGTCTGTTCGACACTGGGGGGAACCTCAGAATTCTGCGTCGTCGGCGAGGCAGCCGACGGCCTGGAAGCAGTCCAGAAAGCCGAGGAACTACGACCGGATTTGATTTTGTTGGATGTTGGGATGCCGCAGTTGAACGGGATCGAAGCGGCTCGAAGAATCCGCAAGCTCGCCCCCGCCTCCAAGATCATCTTCGTGAGTCAGGAATCGTCGGTTGATGTCGTCCAACTGGCGTTCAGTTTGGGCGCGATGGGCTATGTCGTGAAGGCATACGCTGGGACCGAACTGTTGGCCGCGGTTCAATCCGTTCTCGGCGGCAAGCACTTCGTCAGCGCCAGGTTGGCGGGACACGTTTTCACTTATCCCGAGGATCCACCGGGTCCGGTGTCTCTCCACCAGAACACTCGCAGCCACGAGGTGCGATTTTACTCAGACCATACCGCTTTGCTGAATGGGCTCGCGCAGTTTATTAAGACCGAGCTGTTCGAGGGAAATGCGGTCATTGTGCTTGCGACAAAGCCACACCAGAACCTCCTCATTCAAGCATTGCAGTCCACCGACCCGAACTTCGGATCCGCTCTGCAACAGGGCCGCTATCTCCCCATGGATGTGGATGAGACCCTCGCAACCTACATGGTCGATGGCGTGCTCGATGTAGCACGATTCCGAAAAGAATCTGAAAAGCTCGTTGATACAGCGGCTCGAGCGGCAATTGGGAAACATCCCCGGGTTGCAGCCTGTGGGGAATGTGGATCTGAGCTGTGGTGCCGAGGGAATCCAGAGGCGGCAATTGCAGTCGAACACTTGTGGGACCAGATCGCCAGAGAACGCAACGTGAAACTTTGCTGCGGGTACGTCTTGAGTGACCTTCAGCGAGAACGGGAACTCCGCATCTACGAGAGAATCTGCGCCGAACATTCCGCCGTTTTTTCTTGTTGAAATCGATTTTGTCCGGCTTGCGGCCTTGAACACCCTCTCATCCCAAACACAGCTATCGCCGGCTTGAGTTTCGGTTATCCGGCCGCCTGCATGGCATCGCTGGCACGTCGAATCGGAACGCGTGCGTGGATCGTCGTCCCACCCTGCGGTCTTGATTCGATGGAAAGCATCCCATTTACTAACTTCAGCCGTTCTTCCATGCTGACCAGGCCAAGCCCCCGGCCCTGCTTTGCAGCCTTTGTATCGAAGCCTGCACCTGAATCCCGGACGGTGAGATGAACCTCGCCCGCGATCTCCCGCAATCGAACCTCGAAATGCCCTACCCCGCTGTGCTTCACTGAGTTGTGGAGCGATTCCTGCAAGACTCGGAACAGACAGAGGGCTGCGTCCGGCGACAGATCAACCGGAACATCCTGCACTTCGAAGTCTATTTCCACTCTTTGTTGATCGCCGAATTCCTTGCAGAAAGCTTTCACCGCCGTCGTGATACCGAGATATTCCAATTTTGCCAGGTGCAGTTCGTGCGACAAAGACTGAATATCTTTGGATATCTCCGCAGACTCCTTTTTCAAGTTGCCAAGACAATGAATCAATTCTGTCGGCAGATCGGAATAGTCCCCTTGGACTTGACCCAGGTGGATGGTCAGCATAGCAAGACGTTGATTAATGTCATCGTGCAACTCTCGGGCGATGCGCGCACGCTCCTGCTCTTGTGCCTCAAACAGGCGACGGGTCACGCCGCTGAGAGCGTTTTCAGCCAGTTTTTGCTCGGTAACGTCCAGCACGGTGCCAACCAGGCGCACCACCTGCCCCTGATCGTTTGTGATGGGTTCCCCCTGCGTGTGAGCAAATCGCAGCGACCCATCCGGCCGTATGACGCGGTGAACGCAATCAAAGGGACGAAGACTCTTCAGGCTGGCCTCCATCGACCGTTGGACATGAGAACGATCTTCAGGATGAATACCGCCGAGGAATAATGCCCAGCTCGGCTCGACGGAACGAGGCTCGAATCCCCATAGCCGATAGAGTTCGTCCGACCAGCTAAGTTTGTGATCGGTGCGGGTCTCAACCCAGCTACCCAGGTGCGCGCGTGCCTGAGCGTCGGCCAGATTTCTCTCGCTTTCGTGCAGCGTCTCTTCCGCGCGCTTGCGCTCGGTGATGTCCGCAACGATCCCGATCACCTTCAGTATCTTGCCTTGCTCGTCGAAAGAAGCGCGTGCGCTCTTCTCCAACCAGATGGCCGATCCGTCGGGACGAACCACGCGATACGTAACATGGGTGTTGGGATTTTCTGGAGTCATCAGGTCGTTCGACGATACCGCCCGCGCCTGCTCGTCGGGATGTATTCTCGCCAATGCTTGCCGCCGAGTGAGGGGCCCGGCCGGATCGCTAAAGCCCAAAACGGTCCGGTGTTCCTCGGACCGCGAAACCGAGTCCGTCGCGACGTTCCATTCGAAGGCATACATCTTTCCCGCCTGGATCGCGAGGCGGAATCGTTGTTCACTCTCGCGGAGCGCCTGTTCGGCGCGCACACGCTCCTCTTCCGCCCGGCGGCGCTCCGTGATATCCCGCTGAATTCCCCAAGTCCTTACCAGCATGCCGTTCTCAACAATCCCAATCATGCTGTTCTGAAAGACCCTGGGATTTCCTTCCGGATCCACCTCGTGCGATTCTCGATCCACGACCCGGTAGCCCGCCCGGATGTACTCGCGGGTCAATTCGATGTTGACGGGGTCGGACGCATCCAACGTTTGCGTCAGCCGCATCCCCGAAAAATCGGACGGGGTCATGCCATACATCCGGGCCAAACCTTCATTGCACTCGCCCATGTAAGACTCGTGCAAAATACGGTGAACCTGCTCATCCTCAGGAAGATTCACGGGAATGGGCCGATCGAGTTCCTGGCAGAAAATCCCTTCGGAACTTTGCGAAACAAAAAGACGGTATTTCGATTCACTTCGCCTAAGGGCCTCTTCCCCTTCCATGCGCTCGGTGATGTCGGCGACCATTCCAACGACTCGCAGGAGTTTTCCTTGTTTGTCGAAGTGCGCGCGCCCCGTCCTCTCCATCCAGATCAGCTTGCCATCGGGACGCACCATGCGATGGCTGACCTTCAAGTTGGGGCTTTCCGGCCGAAGAGCGGCATCGGCAGCCTGAAGCTTTTCCCGGTCGTCCGGGTGAACCTTGGCCAAAACCTCGCGACCACTCGTGACATTCGATACTAGTTCAGTGCCAAGGATTTCAGCGCATTCGCCCGATTTCACGACGACGTCGGTGGCGGCATCCCATTCGTAAGCAAACATTTTTCCGGCGCTTGCCGCCCGACGAAAGCGCTGTTCGCTTTCACGCAGCGCCTCTTCGGTCCGCTTCCTTGCGGTAATGTCCTCGAGAAAGGCGAAGACCAGCGGCGGATCCCCCTCGGCGCCCTTTAAAATGGAGACGTTTAGCTGCCCCCAGATCCGTGTGCCATCTTTCCTGATGTAGCGCTTCTCCACGGAATACTGGCTGATTTCTCCGGCACGGAGTCGTTGAAACAAGGCCCAGTCGTCTTGGGCATCTTCAGGATTTGAAAACTGCGAACAACTCATGCCACAGAGCTCGTTCGCCTCATATCCCAGCATGGCGCAGAGGGCGGGGTTGGCAAGCAAAAGATTTCCCTCGAGATCTTCCACAGCAATCCCCAGGGACGCTTGCTCAAAAAGATAGTGAAAAAGCGGATTTGCCTGTGCCGGCAACACTTGCGTGGACATGACACCCCCCACGGTTCAAACGGTTAGCGGACACCCTAGCACTTTTGGGCGCAAAAGTGAATTTTCAAGGTAGTTTCGTTCCCCTCTGCGTACTTTGAGCGATTCTAGGACCTTACCCGGTCCGGGGGGAAGCACGTAGAAGGAAGGCAGTAGATCGCAACATTGCCAGCATCAACAAGCCATTTCGAGTCAATCGCTTAGGCCACTTTCAATGCAATTATGTACGTACATTCTTGTCATCAAAATGTTCCCATAGGAACACTTTGCACAATTTTCACCTTCAGGATCCCTGCTTACTCGTAGCGCAGGCTTTCGACCGGATCGAGTTGCGATGCGCGAGTGGCAGGAACGGTGCCGAAGATAATTCCCACAATCGACGACACCACGATGGCGATGATCGCCGACAGCCCTGAGATGGGCATGCGGTAGTCAGTGAGGAAGCGAATCGAGTATGGGATGGCGAGCCCGGCCACAATGCCGGCAACACCTCCGCACAGAGAGATCAGAATGGCTTCTGCCAGGAATTGGAAGCGGATGGCGCGGTTGGTCGCGCCGATGGCCTTGCGAATTCCGATCTCGCGAATGCGCGACGTCACGGTTGCCAGCATGATGTTCATGATGCCAATGCCGCTCACCAGCAACGTAACGAAAGCGACGAGCATGAGAATCAACGTTAGTGCGTCAGCAATCTTTCCAGCAACGGTCAGCAACTGGTTCAGGTTCTGCACGCTGTATACAGATTCGGCGCGATGACGTGACTGCAGCACGCGCTTGATGGCAGCCGTCGCGGGAATGACGTCTTGCGCAGTCGCAACGGAAAAATAAATCTGGTACACCGCAGAGGTGGGTGTGAAAAAGCGGCTGACCGTGTAAGGGATCAGCATCGTGTCTTCCTGAATTTCAGACTGTCCGAAGGTGTCGACGCTTTCTTTGAAGACGCCGACGATGGTGAATGGAAGGCCTCCGCTGAGCTTGATGATGTGACCCACGGCGACATGGCTCGATCCATACAATTTCTGCGCCAGCTTCTCGGTGATGACCGCGACCTTGTTGCGCCCCAGAGAGTCTTCGGTATCAAAGAAGCGCCCCGCAAGCACTTTCAGGTTGCGCACCTTCAAGTAGTCGGGATCGATGCCGAGGACAAGGATGTCGCTTTGCTTGTCGTCGCCGATGCTGATGCGATCTCCCAAGGCGACCGTGGGAGAGGCGGCCACCACGCTCGAGACCTGCTCGCGAATCGCTTTCACGTCATCGACTGTCATGGGATCAGGCGTGGAGTCGATGCGCTGCGCGCCGCCCTGATAGTCGGCATAAATCATGTTGGTGCCGATGGATTGCAACTGGCGCAGGATGTACTGCTTTCCAGTGAGGCCGATCGTAGCGACCAGAATGACCGATGCAGTGCCCACCGCCATGGCCAGCGCGGTCAACGTGAATTGCAACTTGTTGCTGCAGAAGGCGTCGTAGGCGAAATTCAGGATCTCACTGAGACCAATCGTGAAGCGTCGCGGTGAAGTGACTGAAGTGGAGATCGCACTCGCCATTGGTGATTAGATGTTAAACCCCACTCGAAAGAGGCTGCAATGCGTCAGGATTTTTCAGGCGTCCGGCTACAGCCACGGCCGCGAGCACCACGATGAGCGGATCGACAGGACGGAAGTAGTATGTCTCGGGATGCGAAATGTAATAGGTGAGAGGAAAGAACAACAAGACGATGGCAAAACGCACGCCCAGCGCGGGATCGCGCTGGAAGACCCGCCTGAGTCCCCACAGACCGAGAAGAGTCATGGTGGTGTTCACGAAAATGTTGGGCGGGTCAAGCGGCTCGTCTTTCAGGTAGGCGGGATCGAAGCTCCAGTAGCCTGTCCACATATAAATGATGCGACGCATGGTCATCCATGCGAACCATGCGGGATGGCTGCGGATGTAGTCCTTCGCCTGATGAAGTTTGTGATCCATGTAAGCGATCTCGCCATCGCGCTCGTACTCACTGAGTTCCGCGTCGCTGTGATTGGGATGCAGGGTGCGGTTGACCCAGTGCTGCGAGTATCCATTGTTGCCGATGTAGAGTTCGAGCCCGAAGCCGCTGCGTACCGGGATGAAGCGGTGGAACAGTTCATAGTTGCGCACGAGCCACGGCGATAAAACTGCGATGCCTGCGAAGGCGACGGCGACGGTCTGCGCTTTCCATGGGCGAGACAAGCGGAAGCGGCGATAGAGTGTATAGATTCCAAGCAAAGGAAGGACTGCCAGCACGACAGGTTCGGTGAGCGCAGCGATGCCGCAGAGTGCGCCGAACAATAGCCAGTCGCGAATGCGCGACGAATTTTCCAGGCGCCATGCGAAGAGGAAGAGGCAAGCGAGTTCGAGCGTGACCAGGCAGGTAGACCACGCCCAGTCGGCGCCGTAGTAAACACCGTAGGGAGAGAAGGCCCAGCCCCATCCGGCCCACTTGGCTACGCGTTCCCCGAAGGCTTGCCGCGCGAGAAGAAAAACCGGAATGCAGGTCAGCGCAGAGAACAGGCTGTTCAAGGAGAGCGCCGCGAGGACTGAGGTTCGCGTTTCAATTCCAAAGACTTTGAAAATTCCTGCGAGCAGGTAGGAGTAAACGGGCGGCAAGAGCGCGGACGATCCAGTTTCAGCGAAGGGGCTGCCGAAGCCGTGGCCGGAGGCGATGGATCGCGCGATCAAACCAAAGGCCCAGTGATTGAGGACGAAGGGGTCCATCCATTCGTGGTAGGTGAAGGGGATGACGGCGAGGCGGACAGCGAGGGCGACGAGCACCATCAGGATGTATGGTTGAACGCGCTTGGGGGATGCTGGCGGCATGAGTTGTGGCGGCGGCTGCGCGGGCGAGACGCCCTCGCTACATCCGGCGGGACGCCGGCGCTACGTCGCGGCGGTTTTTTCTGTTGCGATCTTAGTATAGACGGCAGACTTGCAGGTGATCGTTCCAATAAGGGCACGTCATGCTCTTCTCATCATTGCTTACTAGATTCGGATCGGTGCAAGGGAGGACGACCCAGGTTACGCCGAAATCTTTTTTGAGGCGCGCGAAATCGGCTGGGTGAAAATTTTGCCAGTTGTTCTGGGCGGTGACTTCGTTGAGCCAGCGAGGGGCGAGGCGAGGGACGCGCGCAGCCATGCCGCCATCTTTGTCATAGTCAGCGAGCACGCTACGCTCGGCGAGGGCGCGGAAGCCGTGGTAGTCCTCGCCGAGGAGCTTGGTGTAGTGGGGATCAAGCGCGAACAAGCTGTCGACCGGAGTGTTTTGGCGGATCCATGCGAAGGCTTGCAACCAAGGGTTCTGGGGCGCGAGGCCTGGGAGTTCCAGGTGGGGCGATGCCGGGTACAGGCGGCTTTGGGCGTAATACATGCCTGCGCTCAAGGGAATAAATAATAATAGCCAGCGGTAAATTTTAAGATCTATTATATAGCTGCCGATCAATCCGCCTGCGATCAGGAAAAAGAGCAGATATAGGAGGTGAAGATAGCGCATGGGCTCGAGGGGGCGCAGGCGCTCCAGGCTGGGAGGGAGCATGACGAGAAGGCCGACTACGGTCTGGAATATTCCATAAAAGAGGAGCGTCGAAACCAGCGCAGGGAAAGCCGGGCGGTCAGTTCCCTTTCGCCGTAGATAGCGGTGCAGGGCGAACAGGAGAAGCAGCGGGGCGATCACGCCGAGCCATTCGTACCATTCCCAGCGCATTGGGTAGTAAAAACTGCGAGTGGCAGCGGCCTGGCGCCAGGCGTCGGAGGCGGGTTCGAAGAGCCATCCTAGCGGCATGAGCACAGCCATGCTCGCGGGGATGGGTCGGGATTGGGATACGTGCGGCGTGCGCAGGTTCCAGAGCAGGAAGGCACAAAAAGAAATTCCGAAGCTCGCCATGATGGCGTGAATGGCGAAGGCAACCGCTAGCAGAACGCCGGCGATCCAAAGGCGACGGTCGAGGACGGCGACAATGGCCGCGAGGATTGCGGCGGTCGCGAGGGTACGCGGGTGCAGGTATTGGTCGGCGAGGTTGATGGCGATTCCCGGCAGGGGCAGAGTGAGCACAGCAGCAACGGTGATTACCGAAGCCCATTGCGCATGCGACTGAGAGAAGCAGCGGCGACTGATTCGCCAGCAACCGTGGAGCACGAAGAAGATGGCGGCCAACTGCCAGAACAAGACAGTCCAATCCAACGGGAGGTGAGTGAGGCGGACGGAGTAGGCGATGAGTTTGTCGAAGATGGTGGCCTGGAACTGGAGGCGGAAGAATTCGGAATCGTGGGAGAACAGAGCGGGGTTCAAATTCCGTTTGATCGCGGCCAGATAGAAGGCGTCGTCTTCGAGGCCGGGGTGATATCCCATGATGAGGAAGGCTAAGAGGGTGAGCAGGGCGAGGAGCAGGAGATTTGTGATGGTGCGCGATGGGGCGGGCGGCGAGATTTGTGGAGGCCCTGACATTTCAGGAGGCTAGCGGAGAGTGTAACAAGGTTGGGATACGGCCTGACGGTTTTAGAGTTGTGCGAGAGGATCGGGCGACGATGCGGGATTCGCGACTCACGGTCGTTCTGCCGCCCCTCCGGGGCTTGTTCTTGCTCTTCCGATACTACCCACGCCTTACGGCCCTTCGACAGGCTCAGGGCAGGCTGTGGGCTGCATTCTTTCGCCGCTTCGCGGCTGGAGCATCAGATGTTTTTCTACGGCGCTGTTCTCAACGGATTTCTGTCAGGCGGCGGGGCCGGCGGTTTGGGAGCGAGCGGTGTAGTAGGCTTCGTCGCCGGATTCGAGTTTGCGGCCTTGGTGGCTGAAGCGGGGAGCGTGCAGGAGGCCGGCCTTCTGCAGGGCAAACTGGAGGGTTGTAGCCAGAACGCCGAAACCGTATTTCACGCTGCGGCGGAAATTGATGGAGGAGGCTTCTTCGAAATATTTTGTGGGGCAGGAAACTTCTCCGATGCGGAAGCCGAAGTGCACGCATTGGACGAGCATCTGGTTATCGAAGACGAAGTCGTCGGAATTTTCCAGAAGGGGCAATTCGGTTAGTACCTTGCGGCTGAAGGCGCGGTATCCGGTGTGATATTCGGAGAGCTTCACGCCCAGAAACAGATTTTCGAAGGCGGTGAGCAGGCGGTTGGCGACGTATTTGTAGATGGGCATGCCGCCGAGGAGAGCGCGGCCTCCGATGATGCGCGAACCCAGCACAACATCATAGACATCGTAGGCCACCATGCTGGCCATGGCGGTGATGAGCCGCGGTGTGTACTGGTAGTCGGGATGAAGCATGACCACGACATCGGCACCGGCGGCCAGGGCTTCGCGATAGCAGGTTTGCTGGTTGCGTCCGTAGCCGTAGTTGCGGTTGTGCTGAAAGACGAAGAGGCCGAGGCGACGGCCGAGATCGACGGTCTGGTCGGAACTGTGATCGTCCACCAGGATGCGGATATCGACGAGGCTCGGCAGTTCATCGACGGTGACCTGCAGAGTCTTCTCCGCGTTGTAAGCGGGCATGACGACCGCGATGTGCTTCCCGTTGATCATTTTTGCGAAAAAAAGAAGAGAACTAAGGTTAGTTTACCCGAATTCGCCGCGGAGGAAATGTTTAGTCGCCGGCACCGGTGAGCGGGACGGCTTGCGGGCTGCCTTGGCCATCGTCATAGATCACGAGGGTGGCCGCGCGCTTACCGTGCTGGGTGGGATTGAACTTGACCGCGATCGTGCAACTGGCGTTCGCATTCAAGACGTGGCAGTTGTTGCTTTGGGAAAAGTTCTGATATTCGCCCGTGATCCCGATTCCCGTTATGTTGAGTGTCGTCGAGCTGTCGTTGGTGAGGGTAATATTTTGTGGGGCACTCACGGTGCCTACCGCCTGCGGCGGGAAGGTCAACTTCAACGGCGAAATCCCCACCAGGGTTCCGACCCCGGTGAGTTCGATGATCTGCGGCTTGGAGGAGGCACTATTCGAAATCGTGATCGTTCCGGTCGCGTTGCCCGTGGCGGACGGTTTGAATCTCACCTCGATCTTGCAATTGGCTCCTGGCGCCACGCTCGTCCCGCACGTATTGCTCTGGCGAAATGGTCCAGCAACATGAAACGAGGAAATGGACAGAGCCGTTGTGCCCGTGTTGGCCAGGGTCACGGTCTGAGGCACACTCGTGGTGCCGACCAGTTGGAAAGGATAGTTGACGGGCGTCGTGGGCGAGAAACTTACCATGCCGGTGTTCAGCAGCTCGAAGACGTCCCCGCCGTAGTAGGGAACGAGCAGGTCCATTTTGTGATCGCCATTGAAGTCTCCAGCCACCACAAATGCATTGTTCTGGCTTACCGGGTAAAACACGGGAGACTGGAAAGTGCCGTCGCCATTGTTCAGAATTACAGCAACGCCAGGGACACCGGGGCGGCCTAACTGCGCCACAGCGAGATCAGGTTTGCCATCACCATTCAGATCCGCGGCGGTTACCCACAGGGCAGCGTTGGTGAGGCTCTTGGACGCGAGAGTGAATGTGCCGTCCCCTTGGCCCAAGAATTCGTCGGTCCCACCGTACAAGGATGCGACCGCAAAATCCTTCTTACCGTTCCCTCGGAAATCCGTCACGGCAATCGAGACCGGGCTTGAGTTAACGGGGTAAGTTGCACCACCCGAGAAAGTGCCGTCGCCATTGCCAAGCATGATCTCCACTTGGCTGATCGTCCCGAATTGTGCGGCCACGACTATGTCGAGTTTTCCGTCACCATTAAAGTCACCGAATCCAATCGCTGCGGGGCTATATGAAGGGGAGGTATTAATAGGACTGTGCTGGAAGGTGCCATCACCGTTTCCGAGGAATATGCTGACATAGCCGCAAGCGGACGAACTGTACGTCACAAGCAGATCCAGCTTGTGATCGCCATTGAAGTCTCCGGTGCTGACGAAAATGGGAATGCATGCGGTCGTGTAAACCGCTGGCGTTTGAAACGTCCCGTCGCCGTTGCCCAACAAGACAAAGAGACCGTCGAGGTTGGCTACGATCAGATCCAGTTTCCCGTCATGATTTAAGTCGGCAGCCGCCACAAAGATCACGCCGGTTCCCACCAGGTAGTTAGCTGGAGGCTCGAAAGTTCCGTCGCCGTTACCCAGAAACATCTGTAAGTTAGTGTCTGCGTCCGCAAAATCGAGTTTGCCGTCCCGGTTAAAATCTCCGACGGCCAGTGCGTTAGCGTTTGACAGCCCTGGGAAGCTCGTCCGGGTCTCGAACTGAGCGAAGGCCGGTGCACCGAGACCCGCTAGCACGATCACACCTACGATCGAAGCCGAGGAAAGCTTTGCTAGGGTGGTCAGAAGATGCCTCCGAATAGTACGCAACTAGTGGCCGAGATCTATGGTGTGGTCGGAACTGTGATCGTCCACCAGGATGCGGATATCGACGAGGCTCGGCAGTTCATCGACGGTGACCTGCAGAGTCTTCTCCGCGTTGTAAGCGGGCATGACGACCGCGATGCGCTTCCCGTTGATCATTTTTTGCGAAAAAAAGAAGAGAACTAAGGTTAGTTTACCCGAATTCGCCGCGGAGCAGGCACGACGCGTGACGATCGCTGTGATAACGGCTTGACCGTCGATCTGGCAGATGGGTGCATGGACCCGGCGACACGCACCCCGGAAGACCGACCTGGTGAGACTGCGCCCCTGTTTCCCCGAATCCCCAGGGCGTGGTAGTACGTCTACCGGCCCGAGGGGGTTCTGAGTGCTATGGCTTGATCATTTGACGGGTTACCTGGGGTAGAATGCTCGTCTCCTCGACCCGGTATTAGCGCGAATTGCGGTCGTGCTGAATCAACCACAAACGGAAGAGAGAGGCAAGGCGGAAAGGATGATAGGCATGGAATCAGAGATCAAGGTCGGCCAGCAATTCGAGTTCGCGAGACATGCAGATACCGGGTTTAGGCAGAAAGCAGTCGTAACCCGAGTTTTATCCAATCGGGAAGAAGGAATCGGTCCGGAGGCGGACTACTATATCGCCGCTTGGATTGAAGCGAGAACCCTCTCGGAACAGCCAAAGGCGCTGGTCTTCGTGCTTGCAAACGACGAAAACGTTTATTTGGATGGCGAGCGGGTTGACATAATCGTGGACCTTGCCGCATAGCTGTTGCGGGTGGTGCGCCGAATCGCGTAATTGAGGCGGGAATTGTCAAGCCTGTTGCGAATGACTTGATCTCAAGACTGTCGATGAATCTCTAATACACCCACAATGCCCGGAACAGGGTTCTGAGTGCAATGGCTGTTTTCGACAATTATGTTCTTGTCCACGTGACGCAAAAGAAAGTCGTGTGCGCTGCGCCTACGGTGTTAGCTCGAATACTACGCCTGCCGAATTTGAGCCGCCCGCGAGGGCTGTGCCATAGAGGTTGCCGGAGCTGTCTAGAATCAGGCTGGCATCGGGTGAAGCGCCATCTGTGATGTTAAAACCCCACAAAAACGTCTCCGAATATTTTCCTCCACTCACCGGTGACAGTTCGTAGACCGTTCCACGTTCTTCAACGCCGCCGCCCAGGGTTGTGCCGTAGATGTTCCCAGCGGCATCGAGCACGACCCCGCCGTACGGGAAGCTGCCGTCTTTTTGGGTGCCTTTGAATGAATAGATAAGTTGTTCTGTCCAGCTTTTGTTGCTGCTGCCGCTCTTTACAGGAGTGAGCCTCCAAACAGCGCCTTGGTCGGTTTGACCGCCAGATTCCGTGGTGCCATAAATGTTCCCAGCACTGTCGAGAGTCGGAATCTCAAACTCCCCGTCTTCGTTGGCTTTAAAGTTGTGAATGATCGACCCGCTCCAACCGCCGCTGCCATTAGGTGAAAGTTCAAACACATAACTTAGTGTGCTTCCGAATAGATTACCGGCACCATCAATAGCAAGCCCCGAATACGTTTCATCGATCTTGAGGATTGTTTTCTCGGTCCAGCCGCCTTGCGAGGGACTTAGCTCGAAGACGGTACTTGCACGCGGACCGTCATAAGTACAGCCATAAAGATTGCCAGACGAGTCCATGACCAGACCGCTGACTCCGTTGCCGTGTCGAAAGCGATAAAGAACGGTTTCTTTCCAGTGTGCTTGGGACCGACTGAGTTCCCAAACGACTCCATGGTTGTTGAGCCCGCCCGTCCAAGTTGTCCCGTACATGTTTCCATGACTGTCAAAGATGACATATGCAAGAGTAGGGATGGACCCGTCGATGCAGCTTGGACGAAAGCAAAAGTTATAGAGCACGGCCTCATTCCAGCCGCCTGTGCCGTTTGGCGAGAGCTCGAAAACAGTCCCTGAATCGCCCGTTCCACCAGCAGCAGTGACTCCATAAAGATGTCCTTTATACGGAATCAGATTTCCCTCCGGAGTGGCCCCGTCTGGGCTTCCTTGGAATTCGTATAGGAGAGTTTGGGTTTGGGTTTGCGCGGGGCGAGCGCCCAATATGGTCAAACACAGAAGGAGGCAGATGAAGCTAAATGCGGTTCATCGGGGTGTTCTCGCATTCTGAGAATTTTGAAGAGTGGCCAGGATACCCTGCGCCGTTGGGGGACGGGACATTTGGCTAGGCTAGCGCCGTGAGGATTATCCCGTCATGTTGGCCAGGGGTCAAGACGAAAAATTTATGTAGGTGGCGTGATTGCAAACCTTGGAGCAAATAAGCGGATCAATCAAAAACGCAGATGGGGGGGGCATTTTCTTGTCAATTCCTGTTGAGAAGTCGCGCTTCCACAAATAGACCGGCCCCCAGCGGCAGGTTTGCATAATGCTGGAGAACTTCGGGAAGAGCAAGGCAGACGAACTCCCGCATTTGATTGGCGAGAAATCTCGATTACACTCAAAATCCCCGTTTCAGGGATGCGGTACAAAAGCCGAAACGAACCCTGCGATGAGCAAAACTGCCGCGACTAGCAGCAGGTAGCGAGGTAAGACCACCAAGTAGACGTGAAGCAGTTCCACGTCCAACGGACCCCAACCCCGCGTAAGCACCTGCGTGACCGTCAATATCAGGAAGACAACGCCTCCTGCGAAGAACAAAATTGAGAGCAGTTTCATCGCTGTTCCTTACCTCATTTTTCAGCTACAGACCATCGCCTGTCAAAGTGAGGCAATTCTCAGTTGGCGTAACATCGCGGTTACACTCACCGACCCTAGTCGTCGGCTCGGCGATTCAGGCGACGTCAAAATAAGAAATCAAGTCCAACAACTTCGGTCTTGCGGTCGTAGGTAGTCGAGGTGACCGTTACCCGCGGTTCCCATCGCTCGGAAGTACTTCCAAGACCTGGGGTGACAGGCACTACCCGCGATTCGGACCATTTACTGAGTGGTCGCAGAGTTTAGCCATGCCTTCTAAGTCTTTGAACAGGCTCTGCGGGGTTTGGTAACACTTTTGCAACGGCTAAAGCCCCTCGATTCAGGAGCACCTTTCGGCACGGCTGAAGCCGTGCCCTTCCCAAGACCCATACGCAATGTATGTCGTACCCCTCAGGGGCTGAAGCCCGTCATTCGAGAAGCGGCTTGCGGCACGGCTGAAGCCGTGCCCTTCCCAAAACCCGTACGCAAGATATGTCGTACCCCCCAGGGGCTGAAGCCCGTCATTCGAGAAGCGGCTTGCGGTACGGCTGAAGCCGTACCCTTCCCAAAAACCATTTGCTTCATCCACGACTATTTGCTTCAGCGAACGAACTGCGGCGAACGAATTTCTCACTTCATGTTGTCGAGGATGGAGCCGACGATGCCTCCGACGACGCCGCTTTGCACATTCTCTCTGCGCACTTCGTGGGGCATGTATTCCGCCAGGGCGTGGGCCAGGCGGGCGATGGGCAGGGTCTGCAGCCAGATGCGGCCGGGGCCGGTGAGGGCGGCGAGAAAGATTCCGTCGCCACCGAAGATCATGTTCTTGATGCCGGGAACGGTGGTGATCTGGAAGGAGACGCTGGATTGAAAGGCACCGACGTGGCCGGGATGGACGCGCAGAGTTTCGCCGGGCTGCAGATCGCGGACGACGAGTTCTCCGGAGAGTTCGAGCCAGGCGGTGCCTTGTCCGGTGGCCTTTTGCAGAAGGAAGCCGTCGCCGCCGAAAATTCCGGCGCCTAACGATTGCTGAAAGGCGACGCCGATTTGGACCTGCGGAGTGGCGCAGAGGAAGCCGTGGCGGTGAATCATGTATTCGTGGCCCGGGGAGATTTCGACGGGGACAATGTGTCCGGGAAGCTTGGTGGCAAAGGCGAGTTCGCCGGGGCCACCGAGGGCACGGTATTCCGTCATGAAGATGGAGCCGCCGCCGGCCACGCGCTTGAGCACGCCGAAGAGTCCGCCGCCACCGCCGAACTGGGTGTGAGTGGTCATCTGGATGTAGCTGCTCATCCAGGAGAGTTCTCCGGCTTCGGAGATGATGGAATCGTTGGGCTCAAGGGCGAATTCGAGGACGGGCATGGTGGTGCCGGTGATGCGACTCTGCATTGCGGATCTCCTTCTTCAATTAAGGTAGGCTCGACTCGACGCGAGAGCAGGTTTCGGGCTCGCGGAAAAACCAGAGTATACATCGGGCGGGCGGAAGCCGGGATGACGCGCGGGATTCCGCGTCCGATGCCCGCTTACTTCAGTAATCTCAAACCCAGTTCATTCTCTGATCTTCCGTAATCTTGGCGGTTGGACCCCCGGATGAAAAAATTGGTCAATTGGGAGCACCCGAACGGCGTAGACCAGCAGTGTGCGAATTACTGCTGGAAGCGAACCGTGGCAGCATTTCCCAAGACCTAACTTGCAGAGAACGACCTCCTTCCCCCGAAAGAGACTATGACGTCGAGCAAACATCGCGGATTTTCGTTGCTGGAAATGCTGATCGTGATTTCCATCAGTCTCATCCTGGCAGGAGTCACCAGCATGGTCTGGGGACCGGTGATGAACCAGCAACATGTGACCAGCGCGTATAACGCGACGCTGACCACGTTACGGCGGGCGCGGGATCAGGCATCGGCTGATATGCGGGTGTACGTGGTGTCGTTTGCAACTCCGGGGACGATCACGGTCACACAAAACACCACCGCGGGTCCGCTGCTGGTCCAAACCGTGCTGCCGCCCGATGTGACCTTTCACGTCGAACCGGGAATACCGACATCGCCCACTGTGGCGCCGACGACTCCAGATGGAATGGGAAGCGGGGGATTTGCGATCGACTTCGACCAAGGCGTAGGACCCGGCGGTGTAACTACGATCTATTTCTATCCCGACGGGACCGCACAGGATATCAACGGAAATGTGAACAACGGCGTGGTCTACCTGGGGCGTCCGGGCGATTTGTACAGCACGCGCGCCATCACATTGTGGGGAAGCACCGGCCGACTCCGAGGATTCCGCCTTTACAACAACAGCGGGACCAAGACGTGGAGGCAACAATAAATGAACAGCCAATTTGCATTCCGGCGAGCATCCGGGCAGAAGGGTTTTTCACTGATTGAGTGCGTGATCTCGATGGCGGTGTTGACCATCGGGGCGCTCGGGTTGCTCGGAGTGTTTGGGGTGGCGGTGAAAGCGACCGCATCTTCGCAGGGAGACTTGATCGCGCGGCAATTGGCGTCGGAGACGATCGAGAGTATCTACACGGCGCGGAATACCTCAGAGATCTCGTGGGCGCAGATCCAAAACGTTTCCAACGGGGGGATTTTCATCGACGGATTCAACCCAGTGAAGTGCGCGGGGCCAGATGGAATTCTTGATACGGCCGACGACGTGGCTTGCTTGACGTCATCGGGGACGACTTGCCCGAACGGTGGAGTGCGATGCCTGAGTGAACCAGGAGCCGATGGCATCATGGGCACCTCCGATGATGTGATCCTGTCGCTGACCAACTTCACGAGGCAGGTTCAGATCCAGCCGCTGCTGGACGTCAATGGCAATCCCATCCAGACGTTGAACCAGGTCACGGTGACGATTCAGTACACCAGTCCGAACTCAACCGTGCCGAAAACTTACGTCAACAGCGAATACGTCTCGACCTATCACTAAAAAGAGGAACCATGCATCGCAGACTTCGTACAACTCGGGGCTTCACACTAGTCGAGATGATGGTGTCGATGGCGGTTGGCCTGGTGCTGCTCGCCGCCGCACTGTCGATGTTCAAGCAAGCAGTGAACGCGACGTGGGTAACCTCGCAGAAGGCCGAAATGCAGCAGGACTTCCGTGCGGCGGGCAACCTGATGATCCGCGACATCAGCATGGCGGGATCGGGCAGCCTGGGCCAGATGGGGTTGGCGAGCAACAGCGTCGGACTGCCCTTCGGAACGGGCATCCTGCCGGTGTATCCATGCAGCGCAACGACCTGCAATTACATTAACGGCGCGGCGGTGACGTACCCGACGGTGACGGGAGCGCCCTATCTGTATTCGATCACGCCCGGCTACAACCTGGGGATTACGGTTAACGCGACGGAAGGCCCGACAGACATCATCACGATTGCATATGCGGATGCGAATCTCGCTCTGAATTGCTACAAGCTTACGGTCAATTCCGCGACGCAGGTATTGTTTCAGCTTCCGCTTGCTCTGCCCTCGACGTGCATTCTGCCGACGGGAGTGGCGGCGCCGCAGGCGCTGAATGCCCCGGTCGTCGGGCTGCAAGCGGGAGATTACGTCCTTTTCGGGCAATCCGCGGCGGGCGTGGTGAGCACGATCTCGACCACGGCTGTGACAAACGGAGCGCTCTACAGTGCGGCCTACCTGGTGAACTTCACCTTGGGCGATCCGGGCCACATCAACCAGCCCACCGCGACCAACGGCAGCTTGAAGCAGCTTCCTGTCGGCGCCAGCACCTTGTCGGCAGTCCGGCTGCTGCTGATTACTTACTATCTCGACATTTCACCGAGCGACGGCACGCCGCGTTTGATGCGCGTGCAGAGCGGGAAGGCTCCGATGCCGGTTGCGGAGAACGTTTCTTACCTGAAGTTCAGTTACGACGTGGATAACAACGGCGTGGTGCTGGCCGGTCAAAAGTCGCTTCCGGCGGGTGTTACGCCCAACATGATCAACAAGGTCAATATCGAACATATGACCATTCGTAGTCAGATGTCGGGCGTCAAGGGATATCAAGGGCTGGACCTGCAAACGTCGATTAGCGCCCGCAATCTGACCATGGGGCAGGAGTATCCGATTTCAGGATCTGCGTACTAAATCACCTCGGCGCAGGCCGATACGCGGACTGCGCCGGGAAGATGTGCAGTTGATGAGGAGACAGACAATGGATAACGCGAAGTTCGGTTCACGAGGATTCACACTGATCGCCTCCCTCTTGTTGTTGTTGTTGATGTCGGGATTCGCGCTCGGCCTGTTGATGATGGTGAACACCGAGCAACGTGTCGGTGGCTTCGACTTGAACAACAGCTATGCCTTTCATGCCAGCGAGGGCGCCATCGAGAAGATGACGTCGGATCTGGCAGGGACGTTCAAGAACATGCAGTCTCCAACTGCGGGCCAGATTTGTGCGCTCAGCGCGAACTACCCGACGTGGGATCCGACGGTGACCTATCCGGTCTATAACGTGTCTCCGGTTTCGGGTTGCGCGGCGGCCTTGACCACGGTTTGGGGACCGATTCAATCGGGGCCGGACGCGGGCCTGTATGCGCAGATCATTCCGGTAACGATGAACGCGACGGCACAGCGAGGCGGCGGAGAAACCGTTAGCATGACGCGGACCGCCGAAGTGGCGCTGATTCCCGTGTTCCAGTTTGGTGTGTTTTCTGATTCCGATCTGTTCTTTGGACGCAGCCCGGACCTCGGCTTTGCGGGGCGCGTGCATACCAACGGCGACCTTTATCTTGGCGTGGCCGACGGCTCGAGCCTGGTGTTCGGAGACAAGATCAGCGCTTTCGGAAACGTCATCCGGCAGCAGATGGACAATGGCGTAGTCTCCGCCGGCAATAACGATGGCGGCTCGGTCATGATTCCGACTCAAGCTGCAGGTTGCGCTACCCAGATGACCAATGTTTCGGGTGCCAGCGCGAGTGCGACGTGTGTGGATATTGCGACGACGGCACTGGGAGCCAACAATGGCAGCGTCATTGGCGGCCACGGCTCGGCGCAGAACACGGCAAGTTGGAAGACGGTTTCTCTCGGCACCTACCAGGGATATCTCATCGACGGCAACGGTCTTCCCAGCGGAGCCAATGGCTCGAACGGAACCGGCGCCAGCGATTTGACTTTGCCCTTTGTGAGCGGCACGACGAACGCGGTGCAAGTGATTCGCCGGCCACCGACGGGCGAAATTATCACGTCGGTTCTAGGACAGAACCGTGAAGCCAACCTGGCGCAGATTCGTATCCTGCTGAGCGACACGGAAGCCGGGCTGCATATGGCGGATTGGAACGGAAATGCGGCCCAGGACATTCAACTGGTGAGCATGCTGCCGAACGCGCTGAAGGCACTGCCGCAGGGCAATGCGGGAGCCGGAACGCAGCCACTGGCCGGAATCGTGGTCAATGGCAAGACATACTATTTTGGTGAGAGCTACTGCGCTGGAACGGCCGTTGTAGCTGCTTATCCCGCAAGTCGTATTTGCCCGACCACCAATGGTGGTGATTCCAATTTTGTTATCCCGCTCACCTACGGTCCGCTTTCCAACGGTCCCGGTGGCGCGGCACTGGTGCCAACGGCATTCCCGGCCGCGGCGAGCTTTACCACCGCGAATAACAGCACCAACGGCTTGGAGTGGCCCATCAATAACGGGTGGCTTTTGGTCGAAGTGAAATGGGCCGCCGATGGCTTGTGGCATGGCGTTACGAGTGAATGGCTGGGCCTGGGCTTCGCACGCGGACTGCAAGTTCCTACTTCGCCGGGAACACCCTACCGGGTCCCGGCATCGAACTCATTGGCAGCGTACGGCAGCAACTTCCTGCAGGATCATGCCAACGCGATTTTGTACTTCCAGCAGACCGCCGATCGCAACGGAAACAACACGATTACAGGCCCGGGCGCTGGCACTGATGGTCCTATTACCGCCAGCTACTTTGGGGCGGGATCGCAGTACAACTGGTATCCCATCAATCTTTATGATGCACGTGAAGGCGAGAACAATGACGTTTCCGCAACTTTCGCGGCTGGTACGGGAACTCCGAACGGGATCATGAACTCGGTTGAACTCGACGTAGGCAACCTGCGTAACTGGCTGCGTGGTACGACGGGCGCCACGGGCACCAACGTCGACTTTGCCACCCAGAACGGATACGTTCTTTATTTCTCCGATCGCCGGGGAATGCAGTTCGCCACGGCCGCACAGGGCGCAAATTACAAAACCCAGTGGGGAGAATTTGGATACGAGGACACAGTCAACTATGCCAATGCGGGCGCTGGCTTCAAGCCGGATGGCCGACTGGATGCGGTGAACTACAACGGAGTGTCGGCAGAAGACGTGAACGGCAATCTCGCCCTGGACATTTATGGCGTGAAGTATGTGGGAGACGCATTTGGGCCGACGACTGCGACCGATACCGACGTCACCGTGCCGCCGTCGCCATACGCAATCGGCCACCGGATCTCGACCTTCACCATTGGCCGCGCTAACGCCGTAACAGGCGCGCGTCACGCACTGAAACTGGTCGACGGCTCACTGGGGAACCTGCCCACGATGCCGCCGGGCAACGCGACCAACAATTGCGCGGTGAGCGCCGCAAATCCAACGGGCTGCGGCGGGTTCACCGTAGCTTCCGAAAACCCGGTCTATATCCAGGGCAACTATAACTCGAACTGCCCTGCGGCCGGCGCAACCTGCACCCCGAACAACACCAACTATGATCCTACCTGGACCAGTGCGGCAGCGGCTGAGCCGGTTCACGCGGCTGCTTCGGTGATTGCGGACGCAGTAACGCTGCTGTCAACCAACTGGCAGGACGCAGGTTGTAAGCCTTCGGGCGGCCTGTGCACGGCGACGCTGAATACCACGACGGGCAGTTTGGTCAACCCGATTAACCCCGGTGGGCAGGCAGTCCCGGCAGTCACGCCGAATCGCATCGCGGTCACGACGTATTACCGCTTAGCCATCGCGGCAGGCAAGAACATCGCCTTTAACAACACCACGCAAAATCCCGAGTTTGCTTACGGGATGGATGGCGGTGTGCACAACTTCCTGCGCTTCCTCGAGGATTGGAACGGGATTACAGCTCTGCAGAACCTGTATTACAAGGGATCGATCGTGAGCCTGTACTGGAGCTATTACGCGACCGGTCCGTTTAAGTGCTGCAACCTGGTCTATAACCCGCCGAACCGGCAATACACGTTTGACAGCCTGTTCGCCCAACCTCAGAACCTGCCGCCCGGAACGCCGATGTTCCGGAACGTGGACAACCTGACGTATCGGCAAAACCAGATTGCGCGCACGAACTAACCTTCGAGCGCTTCACCTTAAGAGCCCCGGTCTTCCGGTCGGGGCTTTTTTCTCAGCGGAAGTGTTAAGGGTAGATCAGGATTTCTTTTGTCGATTCCTGCTAGGGCGATGGAGCAGGATGTGAAGCATCGAATACCACCTGATCATGCCACCAGAGCTGTTCAAAGAAAGCCCGGGCAACTTCGAGATTTGCCGGGGCGGAGGACGATCGAGTTGTCTTGACGATCTCCTCCAGAGTGCGAACTCCATCAATCGCATCGAACAGGTTTTTTTGTGCCAGCCCGATGGGAAAGAACAGATCTCTGTAGGTATGCGTCTGGTTGATCAGGACGGCAGCGGATCCGGCAGGCAGCCTCTCTTGTACACAGATGGTGTCAGACATTCGAATGGGCACGTAGGCGAGGCAGGCGTCGCTGGAAAAACTGATTCTCTGCGAAGGGTTGGGGCCATCGCTACGGTAAGCAGTCACGCTATGGCGAAGCATCGTTCCCCGAAACAATTCGACGGCGGCGAACTGTTCCGGTAAGGGAAGACGAGCGATTCGGTTGACAGGAGGAATTCGTGCAATGCTTCCGCAGTGAACCGAGTAGGGCCCTTGCCGGAGCCAGCGGCCGAAGGTCAGGCCCGCCTTCTCCAGGAAGTCAAACAATTGTGGGACCGAGTAGGCACGGTCCTGGGGATGGAGGAGTGCGTCGGCAAGAGCGCCTTCATTTCGAAAGTCTGGAGCCTGAGAGAGCAGGCTCTGCAGGGCATGCCCGGGGGGCAGGGACTCAAGCGATGCGATAAGCTCGCGAATATCGGTGTCGTTGGCATGAAGGCCGATGCGGCGGCAAAACTCCTGCAACATGTAGACGCCGGCGCGACCGTAGGGCGCATAGACCATGAGTTGCATCGCGCCATCCGGTTTGAGCACGGTGCGCAGGGCACTGAGACCGGCGTCGGGGTCGGGGAGATGATGGAGGACTCCGGTGCAGACGATCTGATCGAAGGTCATCCCCAGATCGGTTGCCTGCTCGATCGGAAGCTGGCGGACTTCAAGATTCTTCAAATTGTACTTTTTTTTCAGTTGCTCGGTGCGGCGCACACTGGTAGCGCTGCAATCGATGGCGAAGATCTGAGCTGCGGGCCAGCGCAGGGCATGCTTGGCGGCCTGCGAAGTTCCACAGCCGGCGACGAGGATGGACTGATCTTCTTTGTAGGCGCGGTCAGGCCAGAACAGATGAAAGTCAGCGCGACGTCTTTGGGGGTCCTGCCATTGCCGCTGATATTTTTCCAGATTTTCAACGGGAGGAGGATAGGGATAGCGGTCGTAGAAGTTACGGACCTCGTCGGCGAGATCGAGTGATGGCGCGAGTTGTTCGACTTGCTGGCTCATCAAGATTCTGTTGACCTTCCGTTACTTTTGCGTGGGAGCCTGCGGTTTCGGAATCTTTGACGTCCACGAACCGCCGAACACAATCGTCCGTCCCCGCGGACGAGGCTTGGCCGAGTACTGATCGTAGTACTTAAAGAAGAGAACGAAATCTTTTGCTCGAAGAATGTAATTGGCCTGCAAGGCAATTCCGTGAACCGAGTAGTAGGGAACCACGCTGGGCCGCGACGAAGTCGTCGATCCTTGGATGGACGGCATATCTTTGCTTCCCTTAAGTCGTCGCTCCTTATTAGCAGTGGAAGTAATCCGGGGCTACTGTCAGAACTGCCGGTCAGTCTTGAGCAACCAGATGCTCCTCTATTGACACTCATATTTCGTTGTTGTATTTCTTGACAAACACCGCAGGGGGCGGTCCGGCTGCTCGGCCTTCACCCGCGTGCCACAAATGGAGGAAGCGAGCGAATGGAAGTACCGGGAATGTCAGATTTGCTTAAGAGCATAAAAGCGCTTGAGGGCCATGCCCGAGGGTGCCAATCGGGGGACGACTTGCGGGTGGTTGTGCTTACACGCGAAGAGGAGGAAGTCATAGAGTCATTCCGTCGCTTTAAGGCCCAAGAATATGAATAGCTACTCCGAGTCACGCTCTCGGATATGAAACGTGGCTTCGATCCTTGCGCCGCCGGATACTCTTTGCGAGCTTAGAGCTCCAAGGAAAGTTGCACGAGGCATCGGAGGACTAGAACAACGTAATCCTCCTCCGGTGCGTTAGTAAGTATCGGAAGCGAGAGGCCCGCTGAAGAGGAAAGCAGACACAAAAAGGGAGGTCTTTCGACCTCCCTTTCTGCAAGTCCTTCACTACTTACCCGTTGCCGCGCCATGCTGCGCGACCTGGGCCAGCACAGCATCTAGGTTGAACGAGGCGGGTTTCTGCCGCGGTGGGAACTTGGCAAAGTTCGCAATCTCCCCCGCCACCACCGCCTGCATCAAATACAACTGGGGCACGTGATCGACCATCCAGTCCAAGTAAGTATTTGAGTTTATCTCAGCCAGCTCGAACGGGTCGCGCCGCAGGTTCATGATGTACGGCAACCGCAGCTTCGTGAAAGGTTCCGCCCACAACCGCATCGTGTGAGCGCGTTGCACCGCCAGATTGAACTTATAGTCGCCAACTCGAATCGCGGCCACCTCCCCGTCGTCGGTCATGTACATGATCGCGTTTCTCGGGCTCTCCTTGGATTTGCCGGTGATGTAGTCCAACTGGTTATGCCCGTCGAGATGGACATGGAAAGGCTTGCCGTCCACTGTGCTGCCGGCCTCCAGTTGTTTGGCGACATCCGCATTGCCGGCGGCTGCCAGCAACGTTGGGAACATGTCGATGTGAGAGACAATGCCGTTCAGGACTGTGCCCGGCTTGATGTGCCCGGGCCAGCGCATGAAACACGGAACGCGCCAGCCGCCTTCCCAGTTGGTGTCTTTCTGGGCGCGGAACGGCGTGGTGGCGCCATCTGGCCAGGTGTCGTTCTCCGGGCCGTTGTCGGTGGAGTACATAACGATCGTGTTGTCGGCGATGCCCAACTGATCGAGCTTGTCGAGTATCTGACCGATTTGCTCGTCGTGAACAACCATGCGATCGCTGTAGGGATCCTGCCCGCTCTTGCCAATATTCTTGGCAGCGACGTGGGTTCGGAAGTGCATTGCCGTCGCGTTGTACCAGAGGAAGAAGGGCTTGTTCGACTTGGCCTGCTTCTCAATAAAGCCGATAGCGCCTGCGGTGATCTCCTCATCGATGGTTTCCATGCGCTTTTTGGTCAGCGGGCCAGTATCCTCAATCGACTGCTTGCCCACTCGGCCCCAGCGCGGATCCGTGGTTGCGTCGTCCTTGTCGCTCGCAAAGGTATGCATTACGCCTCTGGGTCCAAATCTCTCCTTGAAACCAGGCATCTTGGGATAGTCGGGCAACTCTGGTTCTTCTTCCGCGTTCAGGTGGTAAAGATTGCCGAAGAATTCGTCGAATCCGTGCACGGTCGGCAGGTATTCATTCCGGTCGCCGAGATGGTTTTTGCCGAACTGACCAGTAGCGTAGCCGAGCGGCTTCAGCAGTTCAGCGATGGTCGGGTCTTCCTTCTGCAAACCAACCGTCGCGCCGGGCATGCCGACCTTGGTGAGACCGGTGCGGATCGGGTTCTGGCCGGTGATGAAGCAGGCGCGCCCGGCGGTACAGCTCTGCTGGGAGTAGTAGTCGGTGAAGTTGACGCCTTCGTTGGCGATACGGTCAATGTTGGGGGTGCGATAGCCCATCATGCCGCGGCTGTGGTAACTGATATTCCACATGCCGATATCATCGCCCCAAAGGATCAGGATATTGGGTTGCTTTGTAGCCATGGTTTGTTCCTTCCTTTACGTGATTTGAATTAATGTTGCCGGCTTGCGCCGGAGAAAAAACACATTGGGAGCCCCAAGACAGCAGCAGAGTTATTCAGCGGCTCCCGGCGCGTCGCCGGGCGATGCTCGGCGTGGGAGTTCGGCGTGCAACGGGACAACTTTTGCATCGTGCGGCGCAGCCATGATGGGGCTGAGTCTGGTAAACGGCGATTGCGGCGTGGGATCGCCGTGACAGAAACGGAACTTCTTGCCACTGCCGCAGGGGCAGGGCACGTAGGGCCCTCTCTTTTTGTCTTCGGCAGCGATCATATCCATCACATCGGAGCAGGGCCGATTCCGCTGCACCAGTTGGCCCATCATCTTCATGGCGGGTTGGGTGTGAGTGAAGAACAGCTCGAGTCCCGCACAGAGGTAGTTGTGACCGGGGTCTCCGTCGCGCGAAAGGGAGAAGCGATCCTTGGGACAGCCTCCATTACAGAGAGGCCGGACCGGACAACTCTGGCACTGGGGAGTAAGCGTGTCGCGCTTGTCATCGCCGAATTTGCGTTGCTCGGGGGAGGCTACGAGTTGCACGAGATGAGTGTCGTGAATGTTGCCCAGCTTGTAACGCGGCTCGACGAAATGATCGCAGGAATAGACGTCGCCGTTGTATTCCAGCGCGGGACCGTATCCGCAAGTGGGGGCGTGGATGCATAGCAGGTGACGGCCGAAGTAGGCTTCGAGCGTGACGTCGAACATCTGGACAAAGATTGTGCCCACATCATGACGCAACCATTCTTCGAAAATGTCCACGAGGAACTGGCCATATTGCTTGCCGTCAACGGAGCGCTTGGTGACGAGGTTGCCATCCTGGGTATAGAACAAGCGCTTGCGACCGGGCTGATCACTCCAACCCTGGTTGGCGATATCGATGGTTTCGGCGCTAGCGCGCTCGACGATGGGGATGAACTGAATCCAAGTGGCCTTCATCTCGTCACGGAAGAAGCGATAGACCGCGCGGCCATGGTGTTCGTTGGCGGCGTTGACTGTACACAAGATGTTGAAGTCCACTTCGTGCTTGCGCAGGTATCGCCAGCCCTGCATGACCTTGTCGAAGGTGCCTCGTTTGCCGCGGTCGAGGCGGTAGGTGTCATGGATTTCGCGGGGACCATCGACGCTCAGGCCCACCAGAAAGTTGTATTCCTTGAAGAAGGCGCACCATTCGTCATCGAGCAGGATGCCATTGGTTTGAAAAGTGTGTTGCACGATCTGGTCAGGACGGCGGTATTTCTCCACGAGTTCGATAGAGCGGCGGAAGAACTCGACCTTCATGAGGGTCGGCTCGCCGCCCTGCCAAGCCACAGTTACGTTCGGCGTGCGATGCGATTCCAGCAACTGGCGGATGTAGGCTTCGAGCGTAGCCTCCGACATTCGGTTCTTTTCGTTGGGATAGAGTGCTTCCTTGGAGAGAAAGAAGCAGTACGTGCAATCGATATTGCACGTGGATCCGCTGGGCTTCGCGAGGAGGTGAAAGGCCGGTGGAGCTTGAGCGGGCCAGGTATCGTCGTGGGTTAACGCCATTTGTGCACCATCATTGGGAGAGCCATGAGTCGGGTTTAGCTATCGATCATTCGTGCACGAACCACGCTAGGCCAGGTACGTTGGTTCGGAAACTGTCAAAACGTACAGGGCGGTGCTAAAAGATCGGTTAGGCAGGCCGGAC
This sequence comes from uncultured Acidobacteriaceae bacterium, assembly GCA_963722365.1. Taxonomy (GTDB): domain Bacteria; phylum Acidobacteriota; class Terriglobia; order Terriglobales; family Acidobacteriaceae; genus Sulfotelmatobacter. The sequence continues at coordinate 34,498 of CAVRLM010000004.1, read as the reverse complement.
GCGGCGTCGCCCGATGCCTCCGGCCGCAGAGATGCCCATTGGTGGACGGTCCTCCCTAGCGCCAGTAGCCTTTATGGAACACCCAAGTGTTTCCGGTGTGGACATACCGGGGTTGCACCCAAATGACGCCGGCACGTGGTGGACGAACCCACCGGCCCGCTACCCACACGTACCCAGAGCCAGTCCAACGCTGGTATCCGCCGACCCAGACATATCCTGGTCCGGGTGCGACTCCGACCATGCCGACGCGAACGGGCGGAGGTGGGGCGACGCGGATGACCGTCTGGGCAGATGCAACTACTCCACAGAACAACAGCACGGCGCAAAGAGCTGCGCGTCGGCAGGACATAGCGATCTCCTTCGTGACTGCAGCTCCCGTGAGTGAGGACCAGAGACTGAGGTGAGACTAAATTCCGGAATGAGATGGGTGAACTGGCAATAGTGACAGTAGAAAGGCGAAGCAAATCGGCCAAAAGCTGAGGGCTTGGCCTAGTGGTAAATGTAGGCCGCCACAAAGGCGCTCGCGGTAACCACTGCCAGTAGCCAGGAGGCGACGATCGCGATAAACGCAAAACGCGCAAGCCCTGATCCGACTTGTTGTCTTCTGCGCGTCTCAGCAGCATAGGCAAGGTCCTGACACTCCTTGAGCACATCGGGAGGGGTCAGCCTTCGCACCACCTTGGCTCCCAGGAATAGAACCAGGAAGTCGTCCAAGAATCCGATCACCGGGATAAAGCTCGGGATGAGCTGAACCGGACTGAGCAAATAGCCGGCTGTGCATGCCGCGATACAGCGTGTGTACCAGCGAGTGCGAGGATGTCGGAACACAAAATAGAAGACATACGCTTCTTTGTGAACCCGTTTCGCCTGTTGTTTCCAGTTCGTCATAGAGTTGGTTGTGTAGCGTATTTCGGACCGGCTCAGTCCCGTGCCCATACGCGGCGCTTGGCCGGTACCACTCAGCCTAGGAGTTTGTTCGTAAGCCAACAACTGGCAAATCTGACAGATTCAACCAGATTTACCGCAGCCATGACCCCTCCCGGAACGAATATCAATGAGGAGCCAACGAAGCATCGAGGCTCATCAGGTTTTGCGGATGTACTTGAATGAGTCCTCCAAGGGGGCTATCGATGTCCGCGATTAGAAAGAAAGAGATTGAAACCGCAAGCGGCACGATCAGCAATAAGACAGGATGATTACTGCGTGTGCCATAGCCGATGAGGAGGCTGCAGGCAATGGCGATGATGAACATCAGATTCCATGCTTCAGTAGGGATGCGATACCACCAGGAAGCCTGCGTGTACCCCTGCGAATTCAAAACGTCATTCATGCCAGAGACGACGAGTGCGATGGGCGGCGTCGGTTGCGCTATGGCTTGAACCTTGATGACGGACCAGAGATCGTTCTGAAGTGATGCCGTCTGAGCATCGATCTGATGACGCTGTTGTGAATCGCGGACGGTGTAGAAGAGCATGCGCTGCTTGAGATACGCCCTTAGCATCTCTTGCAGTTTGGCGGCATCGTCAGGGGGCAGCAACTCGACGCGTACGAACTCCGTCCCAATCGCGTTGGCTTCTGCTTCTTCATAGTTTTTGCGTTGATCGTAGCGATTCATAGCCATCGAAAATGTAAACCCGATCAGGAGGCCCAGAAGGGTCAGAATCGCGGCTTGGACGACGCCAAAGTCTTCCCGCGTATCTGGATCCAACTGTTTGGTACGCTTCCGAAGGTACGCGCCGAGCAGGGCAGCGAGCCAGAGGACGACGAATGAAATTACCAGGACAAGACGCGGATAATTCAAGACAGTGTCCATATCGCTTAGAGAATTCGGGTATTAACGATCGTAGCCATCCGACCAAAGCGGCTAGAACGGACCATGGCGCAGCCAAACACCGTAGAAGGCGATGAATCCGATCGCGATGACTGCAATCGACACAACGAAGGATACAGAACGGAAATGACTTTCGGACGAGCCAATCTTCTTCAGGAAAGTCCAGTGCTGCCAAGTTGCGGCGATGAGTGCCAAAGTACCGAGAGCAATCAGGCTCATTCCGAGGTTGCGCGGCGCTTGCGGGCGCCGGATGTTCCCGGCGGCAACCTCTTCGGGAAGGTACTGAAAAAATTTGTAGATGCTGAAACCGAAACCAATCATCGACAAGGCCGTTCGGATCCATGCCATCAATGTTCTCTCGGCAGCGATGAGTGTTCGCTGGAGGGCGAGATCAGTTCTTTCTTCGGCGAGAATCGTACCTCTATCTTTCGGCGGTGTTTCAACCGGGCTCATGAGATTTTCCTCACAGGCGTCTTCTCTGGGATTGTGACCTTTTCCGGGGCAGCGGATGGCGTCATCCTCGATCGAGCGAACCGCGTTACCAGACCACGCACGATGAGGTAGGGCACGATCGCCAAGATGAAAGCGACGATGATCACCTCCCCTGGATAGACGAAATGCATGACGATGAGCTGATAAACGATATCCAGGACCACAGCGAGAATAAAAATTCTGCCCACGCTCTTCCATCCGTCTTTGAGCATGTCCTCACGTTGGCCGGGATCAGAGAGGAGGGCCCAGAAATATGGTCGCTTGCCCGCCTTGGCGTCGGCCAGACCGGAGCGAATCGCGAAAAACGCTGCCATGCATGGCTGGAGCACCAACCGGAACTTCATCGGACCGCTGACCCGGGCGAGCAGTTGAGTACCTACGCGAGACCACATGTCATCCATGACATTTCCCTCCCCTTGTGAGAATCCAGCACGGCCGCCTAACGACCAAGCGTGAGTTGCGGTTCAAGAAGCCTTGGCGCGGCTGCGACTGGCGGCAGCCGAGGGGACGACCTCGTTCTCCGGGCCCTCAGCGGGTGCATCGAGCGGCACGATCGATGGCCAGTGTTCCCGTACAGCGAATACGCGGAAGGTGAAAGCAACCAGCACCGCGATTAGCGTGACGGGAAAGAAATGTGGGTCCGACTTCGTTAGGATTGCGAGCAGCGTATAGACCGAACTCGCCAGCACAGCCGACATAACGAGTTGTTGCGACGGGCGTACGACCTCGGGCGTCACCCCGGAAAAAAGGTCGATGAGCACCCCGCCCGCGGTAGTGGCGATCAGACCAATGACGATCGCGCTCCAAGGCCCCAGGTTGTGATCGAGTGCCTTGTGCGCTCCCAGGATGGCAAACCAGGGCAGGGTGAAGGACTTGACGTAGGCGAGGAACCGCGTGCGGAAAGCCTCCTCCTTTGAATCTGCCCACTGATAAATCGCCAACCCGAGCAAACCCATGAGAAGGCACACGAAAAGATAGTATGGGTCCTTGATCGGCGAGGGGATTTCACCGAGCAGTACATCGCGAGTGACGCCGCCCCCGATACCACCGAAGAAGGCCATGATCAAGAGTCCAGCGGCAGTGTAGCCGCGGTTGTGCGACGGTTGGCGCGCGACTAGTATCCCGTAGAGGGCATTGATGCCCGCAGAGAACATATCGACGTGCGGAAAGCTTGGCAAATTCATTTCAAATACCTCTTCTGAGCGGCTCGCCGCTATTCGCAATGCGCTGCGGCAGAAAACATCTTTATAAAGGGTCGACGTTGGCCCCATTCACCTTGATAGCCTCGGGAGCTGCAGAGCGAGCCGGAACCGACATGGCCCATCGAGCTGGTTGACCTTGGCCCGCGAGCACCGATGTTTGCCATGGCCAATGACCCTCAAGTTCAACCACTAAGGACCAACTCAGGAAGGTTCGGACAACCACCAAGGCTCCGAGGATTTCCATTCCCTTCGCGGTCAAATCGAGCAAAACGGTGCGGATCACATCGGCGGCAACCAGGAGTTCGAGAGCCAGCAAGAGTGAGCGGCCCAGCAGTTCCTTGTATACGGAATACGCATGGGCTACTTGCTTGCTCAAATGCGCGACGTATCGCAGGGAGCCAAAAACGATCGACACGACGATAATGAGCACTGCGAGCCCCTGAATCCCTTGCGATGACAATTCGACCCACTCGCGCATGTCAGGCATCGTCCACTCCAGAGGAGAGTAGGAGACGCAACCGGTTGTCACAACTGTCACATTTGACAGGGCCGGGTAGGTATTGGCCGATCCGGGGTCCGGCGCCTCGGGGTGATGAACAGGCCCTACTAAAAAGCTTCACCAACGCCCATACTCCAAGTCCAGCTGTTCTTGCCGCGAGCGAAGTCAGTGCGAAGATCACGTGATATTTGTTGCTAAGTTCGAATCTCGGTCCGCCGCCGAAAGCCGGCAAGAAGTGGTTGATGCGAAGGATTTGAGTCGCGCCGGGAAACACTTCGCCGATGCCGGCGAATCCGGCCGCGCCGAATCTCCAGGGCAAGAAACAATTGAGCACCCAAGCCCCATGAGCGTGTTTCCATTGTTCGTGATCAAACCAAAGCCGCCAATGGTCGACGGGGGAGAGACGGTGTCGCTCTTGATGAGAGGAAAGATATAAGCCGCGACGGGATAATCCCCGACCCGATCGCGGGGCTCACAACCGGCAGAGGAGCGAGGATGAGTGATCTTGCGAAGAGTTCTGTTCCCTCGCTTGCGCGGGAGAGATGGTCGCAGAGTCCTGAGCGAACAACGACTTTGGCTGGCAAACAAACCACGATGCGGCTAGCCCAAAGCACACTGTGGCAAAAAAGCAATTCGTTCGAAAGGCGTGACTTTTCAGGTTGCGGAATGTACTGCCCGGAACTCTCACGGTGGTTCTTCGATCTCTTGATTTCTTGAAATCCGTGGGGGACGGATCGTAATTCACAAGCAGAGGATCCCGCAGTCTCGCTGCGGCGACCGGTCGAAAGTCAGAGCACACGCGGTAAGAACGCGCCGCTTTTTCGCAGCGTCATCGCCACTTGGTGCCGACCAGCGCTAGAAAGAGCACGGCAATCACTGTGGTTCCCACAATTGCCACGAACTTGACGAGAGCGAGTGAAAGTCCGGTTTCAAAGAGTGACATAGATCGACTCGTACAGACTGAAGCTTCAGTATCAAGATTCATCCTGGCCCGCTTACGATGCGCGCGAAAACTGTAACTATTGCCAGTGCCCAGCCCAGACACTCGATAGAAATCGGATTTTGATTGCCAGCGTGCGCCTGTTACATCTGACAGTTTTCTGTCCGTGGGTATGAACCTACGATCTGATCGTCGAACTGGAGGACGTTTGAATGTTGATTACCGGAGAAACCGACCGACCGACATCCAAAGCGAACCCCAGAGTAACGCTCTGGCACTGTGAGAATTGTGGTTCCTTTGTCTCCATTCAGTCCGAACGGGTGCTGGAGGAAACGTATTGTCCGCTCTGCGTGACGGTAATGCTCGAATTTTGTGCAGCGTTCGACAAGGGTTCCGGAAAGCTCGTCATCGACGCCTGATCGGGACCAATTTTCTAGACGCGCCAGAAGCCACTTCAGAAACCAAATCCTGGCCCGACTTAGCTCGTCGCCCTGTTCAAAATTTTGGTGAACGAAAGAACTGGGATCAAGCTTTGCCCTTCTGCAAGAAGGGTTGCAGCCGAAAAGATTCAAACGCATTGCTATTGAATCAGAGGAATTGCGGCGGTCAACTGCAGGTTGACGATCATGCTGAGCCGGTTGTCGACCTGATAGAACTTTGCGGCACGCTTCGCTCCGAGGGCCTTCATGAACTTCGGCCAGTAGTCCTCTCGCAGGTTCAAGGTTTTGTCGTCGATGTTGATCATGCGCTGTACCATGTCCTTCGCCTTGTTGTCATCCAGGGTGTCATAGCTGGCAGCATAATCCTTGACGAGCGCCACGCGCTCATCGCCGATCTTCTGCTGATCGCGGGCATAGTCCCGATAAACGGGCCAGAAAGCCGTGGACTCGGCGTCAGTAAATTGCATGGTGGCGGTAATGATCTCGTTCTTGCCCGCTTGAACGTCGGAGCGCAGCAACTGAATGTCAGAATCACTCAGGGGCTTCGCAGAAACGGCGGCAGTCTGGGCGGGAAGGAACGTGCTCAACAGAACTAACGAGGCACAGATCGACAAGAACATCCGCATAAATTTCTCCTGTAATTTTCAATTTCCAAAACGAACTGGACCGAGTAGTCGCGAGCATCCATCCAGGCAGAAAAGGCCTATTGAACGTCCCAATACTTGCCTGAAATTCAGGCGACAAGCCGAAGATTTGTGAAATAACCTGCACCCAACAACATCATCTTCCGTGGTTGAGGTGCGGGGTGCTACTGGTAAAAATACCAGTCGGCTACGGCAAGAACTCTCTGGTCTGTGAGGAGAGGACGACGCGCGCTAGAGATCTACGGCCCAAGGCTGGGACAACTATGTAGAAAAAAGACAGGAGTTGCCTGCTCGGTTAAGCAGACAACTCCTTGGCTCCGTTTGATCGGACTGCTCAGACAGAGCGAACAGCCATCGGTCAGCTCTTGCGGGCCGTGCGCAATCCAAGGGAGGTTGCCAGCGACAGAAGACCCAGCAATCCAACCAGTGGTAGTTCGCTTCCAGTTTTGGGCAAAGCGGGCGCCTGGTCCTGCGCGACCTGAACCGGAACCGCGACTTCTTCAACAACCAGGATTGGAACATCCGCCGGCGGTGGAGGGGGTGGCGGCGGCATTTCGCCCGTCACTTTGGCCCTCTGTGCAACCACGGTCGTGGGTGTTTCCACAACCTTTGTCGCATTCACATTCATCCCCTTCTTTAGGCCCCAAGCGTCGACCATCTGGCCATCGACGTTGAATTTCTGACCATTCGGAATCTTGAACTCCTGATTCTTTCCGTCTTCCATGGTCAGGATGACCGTGCTGGGGGGATTCACAAACCACACCTTACCGGTCACGCTCTTCACGGTGGTAACCGTTTGTGGAGTCGTTGTGGTGGTGATGGTCTTCTGGACCTTCATCCCTACTTTCAAGTCGTGAACGCCAAGTTGTTGTCCGTCGACCGTGACCCTGGCGCTTTCGGGAATATTGTCAAAATGGCGAAGTGAACCATCCGCCATCTTGACGACGACGCTGTTGCCGGAAACGAACACGATCTCACCGCTCTTCACTTCGGTGGTAACCGTGGCCTTACCGGAGGTTGTACTGGTTTTTGTTTGCACCTGCGCGCTCAAGGTCAAGGTAAAAGCCAAGCAGAGAGCCGTTACCAAGAGAATCAGCGATGCACGTGTCCAAATAGTCTTTGAGTTCATTGGTTTTCTCCTTGAAGCTGTTTTGTCAAAGTCACGTCCTTACAGATTTTTGAGTGCAAATATTCAAACTTCATTTTTGTACGGCTGTCGCGTCAGGCCCGAGTTCCGGGCGGGCACGAGCATGGATGGTTGCGGGAGGGGCGTTCACGATGGACGCCTGTACGATGTAACGCTGCGGAGCGCTACCGATGAAATAGAAGGGGTAGCAGGTAATCAGCGTCAGCGAGGAACGCGACCTGGGACGCAAAACCGATACATCGCTGGGATCGACGATGATGATGTCGTCGATGACATAGGTATCGGTTGTTTGCAGCGTGACGAGTTCAATCTTGTCGCCGACAGCAACGTCTTTCAGCCCGCGAAAGAATCCATCGCGATGCCCGGCGATCGCCACATTTCCGTCGTCCCCAGGATTCGCAGTCCCGGCGACGTGGCCGACTCCGCGGTTCAGGACGAGATCGTCGGTTCCCTCGAGAACAGGTACCTCGACGTCGATCTTGGGGATGCGCAAAATGCCCATTGCAGGGGAAAACTGTGCCGCCAAACTCTCCTGGTATTGCTTGACGCGTTTCTCGGACCACAAACTGAAGTCAGGAACTGTCGTGGTCAAGGCCACACCGCGAGGACCTGCGACCGGGACACGGGCCTTAGCCTTGAACGTTTGCATTTCCGCCTTGGACAAGACCGCCCGGTGGACACGAGCCGCTACGTAGATCACGAGCAGCAAAACACCCGCAACCAGCAGAAGACGCTCGACTTGGCGTAGCCAACGCATGCAGGAACCCGACCTCCCGATCACTCTGGAGAACTGCAAGCGACAGAGGCACCGCAGGCTCCTGAAATGATCTACGGCGGAAACAGTACAAGGCGGGAGGGCATGGGGTAACTGTCAATACTTACAGGCGCCCTTAGATCGTAAGTTTTCAGGTTGCGGAGCGAGACGCCACCGGACCGGCTTATTCCCAAGTTCGGTAGGCGCGCATTGCCCATCGAAGGGCTACGGTCAGTTTCACCAGACACACTAGAAGGGCCCCGCACTTGCGTATCCAGTTCATCGAGTTCAGTGCCCGTTGCGAAGAAGAACGACATTTTCTTAAGGAAAGTCGTTAGGCCGAAGAAGAAAAAGTCATCCAGGCTCGTACATTAAATTCGAGGAGACGAACAGCTTGTCGGCAAGCACCGCTTTGATGGCTCGGAGAAGATCGAGGTTCAGACGAGACTTCACGACATACGCCAGGCCGCCTGCACCGATGGCGGCATTCACATAGTCTTGATCCTCGTGCACGGTTAGAAAAATGATCCTGGCAGAACATCCTGAATCTCTCAAGTGGCGAGCGACGTCGATCCCGCTATCTTCACCCAGTGAAATGTCGAGGATCATGAGATCAGGCTTCAGCCGGAGATATTCACGGACGGCCGCGGCCCCATCGATCACCGCGCCGACGACCCTGTAGGATTTCTCCTTTGCCAGCATCTTGCGGACATGATCGAGAATGGCTGAATTGTCATCCGCGAGGAGTATGGTGAGGTCGGGCACGAACTCCCTTTCAAGAACCTGGGGATGAGACTGCAAGCCGCTAACCAGTGAGGGGCGGTCGCGGCGCTTGGGCCCAGGGACCAACATGCGAAACGATACTATTTGCGTTCGCTGGGCTCGCCTACTGTCAATTCTGACGATTCGGCCTTGAATTTAACTGGGACAGTTCCTTCCACAAGCGTGCCGAGAGAGGGCTTGGACCAGATCGAGAGTTCTCCGCCGACAGATCGCAGACGCTCTTGCATACTGACCAATCCAAGACCAGCTAGGTTAGGGGCTCGCTCGGACGCAAATCCAACTCCATCATCGGAAACGCGCAATCGGACCAGGTCCGAATCGCAAGATACTTCCACTTTCACATGATGGGCATGGCTGTGTTTCGCCACGTTGTGGAGAGATTCCTGTACCGTGCGGAATAAGTTTAGTGAAGTAGTTTCGTCGAGATCGAGGGGAAGCCGGTTCACGATGCACTCGACCTCAATCTTGTGTTGCTTGGAAAATTCAAGGCACAGCTCACGAACCGCCGCCCTCAGTCCAAGATAGTGCAGTTTGGAGGGATGCAAGTGATGCGACATGCGCTGGATATCACTTGCAATTTCACTGGTGAGCTGCCCAAGGACGCGGAGGGGCTGTTTTAGTTGATCGTCTTGATCGGCGGCCGCCTGCTCAACTTCCTGCAGTCCGTTCGCCAATAGCGCCAGCCTCTGATTGATGTCGTCGTGCAGTTCGCGCGCAATGCGAGCCCGCTCCTCTTCACCGGCCTTGATAAGGCGGCCACCGAATTCGATGACCGTCGCCCGGGCCTGTTTCATGTCGGTGATGTCCATACAGCAACCGACAAAGCCGGCGTAGGAGCCATCGCTGTTGAATCTGGGGACACCTACGTCCTGAACCCAGCGATATTCGCCGTCATGGCGCCGCAGACGGTATTCCAAGCTGAATCTTTCGCGGCGATCAAAGTACTGCGTGTAGGTATCCAGGCACTTTTGCAGATCGTCGGAGTGGATGCAGTCCAACCAGCCGTTGCCCAGTTCCTGCTCAAGGCGCCGCCCGGTGAACTCCAGCCAAGGCTGATTGAAATAATTGCAGAGCTTGTCCGTACCAGACATCCAGATCAGGGCCGGAGCGGTATTGGCGATCAAGCGGAAGCGCGCCTCGCTCTCCAGCACAGCCCGCTCAGCCTGCTTACGGTCCGTGATATTCGCAATGACTGCGAGGATGCAGGTCTCGCCGTCTAAGTCGATCAACTCCGCCGATACCAGACCGATCAGAACTTGGTGGGTCTTGGTGCGGAATTCACATTCGACGTTGCGGATGAAGCCATCGGCCATCAACCGCTCCTTAAGTTCGAACCTTCTGCTCAGATCTAACCACAGACCCAGATCCAGGTCGCTCGTCCCCGAGACGTCCGCCCGAGAGAATTCGGTCATTTGCTCAAAGGTCTCGTTCACATCGAGATAGCGATTAGTCGTAGCGTTCATCAGCACGAGTGCCATCGGACTTCGCTGGAAAGCTTTGGCGAACTTCTCCTCGGACTTCTTCAGTTCGTTCTCGACGCGTTTTCGCTCGGTGATATCCCGCGCAATTTTGGACGAGCCGATGATCTTGCCAGAAGAGTCTCGCAGCGGAGATAAGGTCAATGAGACATTGATCCGCTTCCCCGCTTTGGTGACGCGAACCGTTTCGTAGTGCTCGACTTTCTGACCGATTCTTGCGTTGTGGAGAATGGTGTCTTCATCGTCTCGAAGTTCAGGAGGAATGATCAAAGTTATGCGTTGACCGACCGCCTCTGCCTCGGTATAGCCAAAGGTCCGCTCAGCGCCTCGGTTCCAACTTTGAATGATCCCGTTCAGATCTTTGGAAATAATCGCATCGTCCGACGATTCGACAATGGCAGCCAGCCGACTATGGGCTTCGTCGGCTTGCTTGCGCTCGGTAATGTCCTGGGTCGTGCCGTGGAGATGCGTAACATGACCGCTGACATCCTTGATGACAGCACCGCGGGTGGTGACCCAACGTTTCTCGCCGTCCGGCCTAACCAACTCAAGGTCGAGTTCGTGAACAAGACCAGTCTCCAACTCGCTTTGCATCGCCGCGCTCAGTCTTTGCCAGCTCTCAGGAGTAAATAGCCGGGCAAATTCATCGAAGGAAGGTGGTGGAGAGCCGGGATCGAGTCCGTGAATGCGGTACAGCTCCGTTGACCAAGAAAATATTTTTTTTCTGGGATCCCACAACCAGTTGCCTATCCGCGCCAAATGCTGAGCCTCGGCGAGCTCGTCCTCTTTTTGACGGAGCGCGCCTTGCGCTCGCTTGCGGCGGACGATATTGCGAAGCAGCAGTCCAATGAGCAGCGTTTGGAACAATATCAGAGCAATCAGGCCGAGGATTCGCCAGCGATACAACTCCCACGGTGAGTACTCCCAATTCAGCAGCACGGTGTCTGGAGGCAACTGCGCCTCTGAAATGCCCCAACGATGCAACTCGCGCCAGTCGATCATGTAGCGCTGGAACTCACCACTGGTAACGAGGATGGTCTCGGCCTTCTCACCTTTCAGAACACGCGCCCCCTGACGTCCGAGGACCCGCCCCGCGTCAGTCAAATCGGCGACGTTACCGCCGACCGCGCCCTTACCGACAACGGAGGCAAACGTTCCGTAAATCGGCCGACCGGCAGTTTTGGAAATCGCCGGCAAAATGCGGGAGGGGATGAATTGCTCACCACTCGAATCCGTCGCAAAGTCGAGAAACACAATCACGGTGCCGGGCTGTGCACTCGCCAATCGAGGCCCAAGTTCCGCCAGACTCAGGTCCGTCAAGTATTCAAATTTTAGATTCGATTCATAGCTCCGAAACTGCTCGCGAGCGAGGTTCAGCTGGAGTTTCTCGCCGTCCGAACTACCCGAAACGACGATGACACGGGAGGTTCCCGGGTTTTGCCGCAGGGCCAATTGCAGAGTTGGCAAATAGTTAGACTTGCGGATTATGCCCGTCCGATTGGTCTTTGTCTTAAGCCATCTGGATTCTTCCTTGGGATTAACCACAAAGAATAAAAGAGTAGCGTCTGGAAATAGCTTCGATTGAGTCTGCTCGGCGAAGGTCAGGGTGTCTTCACCGATCGCGATGACTAGCTGAAACGTCGCTCCGCGGTATTTGTCGGCGAGATAGGAAGCCGTTGCTTTCTTGTGAGGTTCATCCGAAAGAGACGAAGAAAAATCGAGGTAGTCAAAGCTGAATCGCACCGGCTTGTCGGAACCTACAAGAATCTGGCTCTCGACCTGCTCGATCATGGCCGCAACGTCGGGCATATCAGGGTCGAGCGAGGAAAGAAACAGTATCTCGATCTGCTGGGGCACGGAACGCGGGGCTGTGTGGGAATGGCGAGCAGCAAGGGCTGCGACGCTGGGCCGAAAGATGACAAGAATAAGGACACAAATCAGCGTCCACTGGAATAACTTTCTTCCTTTACCAGAAGACCGCTGATAGAAATCCGGGTGCGTGTTAATACACCTTTCGATTCGATGAACAGGTCAAATATTATTGATCCTCGGTGACACAGCTGCGATGTGATTTTGGTCACACTTGATCGTTTTCTGCCTGCTACCGATAAGTAGGAACAGCTAAGATAAGCCCGGGCCTTATCTCCCAACTACTAGTAGTGTTGACAGTAGCGGAGACGCACGGCGTAGTCCGAATCGTACTCCGGGAAAGGGCGAGTCAGCTAGTCGAATCAGTAAGGGCTATGTCTACACCGTCAGAACAATTAGAGCACCCCATCCTGATCCATTTTTGCGACGAGAAGATTGACCAAGCCGTTGATGGCCTTATGCACATTAGAGGGGTTAAAGGTGTCCGTCGTGCCAGTCCAAATGAGTTGTCCATCGGGCGCAGTCGTAACATAGACGTTCGTTTCAACCCGCACCTTCTTCTCTTTATCTAAATAGCCCGGGGAATAGACCATCGGATAGAGTGTGCCGTAATAGCCGTAGAAAGTGTTGTAGTAGGGATACGGCATGAAGTAAGGCGTACCGGGGACATAGGTGACGGTTTCGTCGACTTTGACGAGGCGCGAGACAAAGACGGCTTCGATTTGGTTCGCCCGGATCTGTTCCCTCAGATAGTTAAGATCGAGTGTGGAGCCTGGCGGACGAAGCAAAATTGTATTGCCCGCCACCGCCTCCAATCCTTTGCTGGTGAGTTCGGCCGCTAATGCGTCTTCAAAATCTGCACGAACCTCCATCTTGTTGCTGAAGCCCATGGCCAGGACCCGATGAAATTTTTTGGCGGGCGCATAGCTGGGATTGCGCCAGCTGGTGATCAGCTTACTGGACTTGCCGACCACCAGAGAGGCGGCCGTCAACACGGTGGCGACGATCAGTATTTTGTGACTCACTCGTGGCTTTATGGTCATTTGTTTTTGTCGTGGCCTTGAATCACCATTTCTTCGGTTCAGTCGACTTTGTGACTCTCAAACTCGGCGAGCAGTGCCGCTGTTGAGTTCACGCCGAGTCGCTTAGAACATGCGATCGTTTTCGGCGTCCTGATGGTATGGCACTCGACGCTCGTCAGCAACCGAGGTCAGCCGCAGCCGCCACTCATGACTTCGGCGGGAAGTTCTTGAGGAGCTTCGCGACTGCCTGGTTGACGCGGTTGAGATTTGTTTGCGCGTTCTTGCTCGGATTCAAGGTCTTGGTCGCCTCACCTCGCCATACGAGTTGTTTGGTCGCAGGATCATAGAAGTCGACGCCGAGAGTGCCAATCTGAAGCGTGGAACTCGTAGCACTGGCCATGCCACCGCCAAATCGCCAGCCACCACCCATCCCGTACGCATTCCACTGCTGTTGTTGCTGGATGGAGGTCTGAATGCCAACATACATGTCGGCAGTATCAGCGTCGGTCTTGGTCATCCCCTTGGAAGTCAGTTGCGTGTCAATCGCGTCCTTAATCTGCTGAGCCACGATGGGGTCCGCTTGCTCGGTGTTATTGATGCTGACCCATTTGTAGGTGTGATATTTCGAAAAGTCGGTACCCGGCATGTAGTTTGTCTTGATGTCCTGGGCGGATGCAACTCCAGCTGCCAACAGGAGGAACCCCATTGCGCAAGCAACTCCAACAACGACGTTCTTCAATCTGCAAATCATTACGATCCTCCTTCAAACGCAAACTTGGGAACTCATTGTGTCCGCCCTCCGAAGACCGGGCGGCGTTCCAGTGATGAATTGAAGCGAACGCGAACAAGAGTAGCCGTGCTGGGCGGAACGCTCAACTGTGACTTTTACCAGTCCCTGCGGACAACTTCTTGCGCTTCGTTTCGCTAGCGTCAGGGTTGGATTACTCTGCCGGAAGGTGAGAAGCCATTCTGCTTATTGACCCACGACGGTCCAGGTATTGTCGGGATCGAAAGCGTCCATGGCGGTTGCGATCTCTGTGGTGGTCTTACCCAGATCCTTTTGTAAGAGAACGCCGTCCTGATTGATCATGAAGGTCATCACGCCTGAGTTTCCGTATTCCGCGGGATAAGCGACGAACGCGAATCCATTGACCATTTTGCTGTCCACCACATATTCCTTGGCTCCGCCCGGAGTATGGCTCCCTTGCTTTTTGAGCATTCGGAAGTTGTAGCCGTGAAAGGGTGCGCGCGCGTTCGGATGAGTGCTGTAGCCTTCGTCGGTTGCGAATGCTACCAGCGGACCGAGCGGGCTCTTGGGTTGGCCTTCGGGCGATTCCCAGTACAAACCGTTCTGCCGGCCAGAGTCACTGATGAACTTCAGCGCATATTGTTTCGCGCTCCCACCATCACGAACCTGGGAAAAATATTCGGCTTGAGCGTCGGCCATCGCGAAGCAGACATCGATGACGGCCAGTTCGTTGCGGCCAACACGGCGCGCCAGAATCTCGTCCTTCCCGGCTGCGGTGTCGAAGAACCACTGTCCGCCGCCGTTCTTCTTCAATGGAATCGGGAAGGCAAAATTGTCGGCTCCAACGAGCAGGATCTGAGCGCCATCGGCCATTTTGCGCCAGCGGTGCATGGTTTCGTAGGCGGACACAAAGGCGTCGGCCACGGTCTTATCCTCGACGGCGTCGCCGGAAGAGATGACCGGCTTCGAGTCCGGACCGAAAATTGCGAGCAATGCGTTTTGATCCCGTGATTTAGCGGCCTGCAATAAGGTATTCGCGGCCTCTTCCGGAGACGCGAATACCTTTGTCGCGGATTGTTCCGAAGTGTTACAGGCGGCGAGAGAAAGAATTACAGCGAAAAGCAGCGATTGCGTTGTGACTGCAAGTCTGCTGGTGTTGCGGAACATAACATTCTCCCATACTATCTGTCGGATGATCGAATCATCGATCATCGCTTTCTTGCGGCGACGTGCACTCTATCTGCGGAAGCCCCCGCCGCTACGTCCGCTCCAGCCGCCGCCTCCGCCACCGCTTCCCCAACCGCGAGAACTTGCCGACCTGGAGTCCCAACCTCCGCCATTGGCTCCGCCAAAGGCAGATGATCCACTACTCTTTTCCTGTCCACCCCAACCCTTCGCGGATGCGCTTTGGCCGGAATAACTTGAACCAGACTTCGGGGTATTGTTCGAATTCCCGGTCCAACCACTCCCCGTGTTCTTGTAGGTGTTGCCGTTCGCACTCGCGTACTTGTCACCGTTTGCGGTCTGACCCACAGCGGCGCTATTGCCATTCTTGCCCGATGCGCCATACGCCGAGGCCCCGTTGGATGTTTGCACGGATCCTGTAGTTCCTTGCGAGGTCGTTTGATGCTGGCTGTACGCTGTGGTGCCGTTCTTTGAAGCTGTGGAACTTCCCCAGCTTCCGTTGGCGTTGGAGCCTTGCACTGTGGAGGCAGAGGCCCCGGTCCTTGGGTTGTACGCCTGGGCCGCGCCTGCGCTGCCGTATGCATTCGAGGTTGAAGCGCCACGCGCATACGTCCCCGTGGATGGGTTGTACGCCTGACCGGCGCTTGCAGTGCCGTATCCGTTTGAAACCGTAGCGCCACGCGCATAGGTCCCAGCGGAGTTATATCCGGCGCCATAGTGCGCAACGCCGCCTGATCCGTAGTAGCCGCCGTGCCAAGCAGCGTTACCGTAGTACGCGCCACCGTGATACACGACGGTTGTACTGTGCCAGCCGCAGTTCCAACTGCTATATCCCCAGCCGCAACATCCGCTGCTCATCATCGCTCCCACTGCGATGCCGACTCCGAAGGCGAGCACCGCGGTCGACGCGGGTGGGGCGACATAGACGTAGCTGGGATAGACGACCGGATAGCCGTAAACAACTGCGGGGTTATAGGTGGGAACGTAGACCACCTGGGGGTTTGCTGATTGAATCACGATCGTCTGTGGAGATTGCTCGACCACCGTGATCTGCGAACCCGACTTCAGATTGCCGGCAGCCTTGGCCTTGGCACGCAAGAACTGAATGGCAGACATGACGTCCGCGGCCTGCGTGTGATACGCCTCGCCTAGTGCAGAGGTCCAACTCAGGTTCTTCGTCATGTTATCGAGGACGGTGGGAAATTGCGTAAGAGCCTTCACGCTAGGATCCCAAGACTGCGTGTCAACCGCCTTCATGAGGTTCGTGCCCGTGAGATTCGTATTCTGCTTAAGCCAGGCGTCCGCGTTGGCAACCTGGTCAGGAAAGGTTGAAGCTCCAAGAATCTGAGCCACCAGCGCATCTGGATACAGGGCGATCGGACCTGTTAGTTGCTGCAACTCCTCCTCCGTCAGAGGTACTCCCTGTCCCGAATACCCGGTCGGTGCCGCTTGCTGGGCTTCGACTTCCTTTGGTGCCGCACTTGCGACCAGCAGAACGGCTAAGAACGCGGACAGGAACCGTTTTGCAAAATTTTTGATCATTCTCTGTTCTCCCTAATTCACGCCAGGCGTCCCTTTCCAATCGAGAACGTCCACGAGTTTCCAAGGATTTTCCCGGAGGTCATATTGCAGCTGGCCTTGCTTGTCGATGATTAGTTGAGTCGCGGGATATACCGACCCCGTGCTCTTGTTCTTGTCGGTATCGTTTAGTTCAAACTCACCTGCCGTGAGGTTGAACGACTGAGACTGCGTGTCAAAGAACGCTTCGCCGAAGCGGATCTGGCGGTTGGTTACGAACACAATCTTGCGTCCGGTCGGAGTGGGTACCATGCGGATATAGCTGACGTCGTAGCCGATGGTTCCGGTGATCGAGCAGTGGCCCACCGCTCTCATCTTGGAAAGTGCGTTGACCAGTCCCTGATTTTGCCCCTTAGTGAAGGCCTCGATCAGGATCTGTCGGTCCTCTGGCGTTGAGTATTCGTAGATATCCAAAGTTACGCCGATCACAGCTCCCATTTGTGTGCCAGTACCCATGGCGCTTGCTTCAATCGTTTCTGACTTGGGGCCACGAGAAAGCGCGAAAGTGCTTACCAGCACCAGAAAGGCAAGGAGGGTCAGGCTGACGAGGGACGCTTTGCGGGTTCGGACAATTTCGACATAGCGCATTTTTTTATCCTTTCATTGCAGACACGGGAGACTCCGGACCGTGTTCGAAAATCAAATCGGCCTGTGTTTGGGCGGACGAGCCAGCGATGCATCGCATTGCTAAACCCCGGATGTTCGCTTCACCGGCCGATACCTCAGCTCAAATCCACTCGCTTTCCATAAAACTTTGTTGGGCAATATGTTGGGGGAGTGGGACCCTCTTGACTACTGTCAGTTCTGCCAGATCGAACTTCCATCGTTCGTCGAAGGTCTGGCAAGAGAAATGTTCAAAATGTCCAGCCCAGACCAGAAGTGGAACCATAATCAGTCTTAGGCAGGTTTTGAGGGGGGCGGCTGTCGACATCGAGGAAGTAGCCAAAATTCCAGTACAGATCTTTGGCAATCCGTAATTTCACCGACGTGTTCAGGTTGAAACGCACTCGCCCTGGGTCTGTAATGCTGGGATAAACACTGGCGTTGGCGAGGATGTTAGTGGTCTTGAAACGAAAGAAATTCAGCTGAGTCCCTAAAACGGCCTCGGCGCTGTCGCCCGTCTGACCGGTCGTGGCTTCCGAGGAATATTGCTCCCGATTCCATACAACTCCGCCGAATCCTGTAACGAAGCTATTGTTCGTATTGCTGAAAACATGTCCTACGGATCCCCCCAAGGTGGTCCGCAGGTCTAGTTGCTGCTCATTGCTCTGGAGGAACTCAGCCATTCCCATGTAGAAGTTTTGCGCGTTTCGCAACTGCCGCGTGGTACTCAGTTTCACGTCGTTGCGAAGATTGGAGACATCGCCGCCACCGCTGAAACTGGACTGATAGTCCGCCGTTGCGCCCCATTTAGCGCGCTGGAAAAGCGCATTCGCCTGAAAGTTGTACTGTGTGCGGCTCTGCTGTTTAGCGAAATTGAAGCCCGCGTTCATCCCACCGTGTAGGTTCTGCCAGAAATTCGTGTCGGTCCGGCCTATCTCGACAATCTGCTTCGTTGACATGACCTCACTGGATGAAATTCCTGTCACCTGAACCGTCGGCTCCTGAGGTCCCTGGGTTGTTTCGCTCCCGGCCACCTGCTGCAGGGTGCCCGTATAGCGCGTTCCGGCTTTGTTGGCTACAACAAAATTCTGAGGACTCTCGACGCGCGTAATCTTGGACCAATCCATGGCTACCGTGCCGTCCGCGTAGTCGAGTTTCACGTAGAGATATCCCTTCTCCAGTTTGATGATCTCGCAGGTGATGCGGTCCCCGTTGTTGAACTGGATGACGTCCTTCTTGGCTCGTGCTGAGCAGATTCCGGAAAAACTCAGAAGGACTAAGCAAAATCCGCAGAGACATTGGCGGAGCAAAATCTGATGAAAAAGAACGATGCGATGCATTTTTCCACCTATCAAAATTCGTCCTGTAAGGGGTCGAGACGCACCCGCGCACGCCGCGCATTCAAGATGCCATCGCGCGCGCGCTCTCAAGGTAAGGGACGAGGCCGGGAGCGGCACCTGTCAGAATTGCCGGTTTCGAGAGGTGAGATCCGACGTTAGAGTCAATCGTTGTCTTAATACAATGAGAAAGTTTCTTCGAGAAAAGTCTTGGCTTGCGCTAGCCGTCCTCTGCGTTTCCGTTGGCGTTTCACTGCAGGCGCAATCGGTGCAATTTCTGCCCGAGGTCGATCCCTACCTGACGGTGAACCCAATGTTACGTGTTTACTTCCAGGCAAAAGACGATCGCGAAGGTGGAGATCCTACTCAAGCGACGTTGGGACCAAGTGCTCAGTTTTATCTCAAACCGCTGGTCAAGCTGAAGAAGATCTCCGCTTTCGATCTAGATGATTCGAAGCATCGCCCGATGGTGTTCGAGATTGGGTATCGATATATAACGGCTCCGGATACGGCGTCCAAGAACCGCCTTTTGACGGCTGTCACGTTTCACTTTCCTCTGAAGTATTCACTTCTGATTACCGACAGAAATCGCGCGGACTTAGACTGGAAGGCTGGAACCTTCTATTGGCGCTACCGAAACAAGCTGACAGTCGAAAGAACCTTTGCGATTCATTCCTATCATTTGATTCCCTATGTCGCTGCCGAGCCGTTCTACGAGAGCCAGTACGAAAAATGGAGCACTACCTCGCTCTATGCCGGGTGCCTGTTTCCAGTGGGAAAGCATGTGCAGTTCAATCCCTACTATGAGCACGACAACAATACGGGGAAGCATCCGAACCAGCAGGTGAACTCGATCGGTCTGGAAGTCAGTCTCTATTTTTCAGTTGCGAAAGATTGAACCTTCGACGAACGGGCAGGCAGTAATGCGCCGTCGCCGTTGCAGGCTAAGCACTGGCGCGGGTGGGAGGAAATAATTCGGCTCGTTCGGGGACGCGCGGCTCCAGATCGAGATATTTGATCAGCACGACTTCGTTACCCTGCTCGTTGTACACGAGTTCATCCACCAAACGCTGCGCCACTAGCACCCCGAAGCCACCTGGTCTCATTCCGTGGGTGTCGCGATATTCGAGATGGCGCACCGGATCGTCCGTCGGATTGGCAACGGCAGCATGAGGAATTTCGTCGAGCGTGAAGCCTTCCCCCGGATCTGAAATGCGGCAGGTCACCATATGACGAGCACGCAAGTATGAGATTTCGACATCATGGTTGGGGTCAAACGCTCCGCCGTGTTCAATCGCGTTGAGGAGCATTTCACGAAATGCCATGCTGACCGCGCCTCTTTCCGGGTCCGGCAACTCGGCCATCTCGTCAAGAAACTGGAGCACTCGATCAGCGGTCTGAAGATCACATCGTGCGCGAATGCGGATCCACTCGGGGGTGGCTGAGATCACTTCGATCCCATCATCCCAACATGGCTCATCAATGGCGTGCTGAATCATGACGGCTAATGCACCCGGCAAAAATGGCTCGCAGAAATAACTGAATACGTGCTCGCGCATTGAGTCGATCACGTCCCTCGGGGTGCTTTGCCCGGTCAAGATGATGAGCCTGGTATGAGGACGTATGCGTCGAAGCTTCCGCAGGAGTTCAATATCCTCCCGGGCCGAAGTTTTCTCACTGGTCAGGATCAAATCGAAACCCTTAACATGTGCCATTGCCAGGGCGGTATTGTTGTCTTTGGCATGTTGGATGGCCCACACGCCCGGTTCAAGGACGGATCTCACTTGTTCCTCGATCTGCGGGTCCGTGCCAACCACTAACGCAATGCGAACTGGGACGGGACGCAATTGAGCACTTGAAAGGGCATTCATGAGAGTCACCCAGATTTCGTTAGCTGCGACGATGCAACGTCCAGTCGTCGCGAGCGAGAGGTTCCGCGCCGACGCGGCAGAAACTAGATTAGGTGTTCAGCCTGGATCGCCAAACTAGCAAAAGTTACAGTTTGAGGGTTGCGAGGGCCAGTGTAGTGTGGGCCGTGTCCGAGACATTGGCGGAGACCAAAGCCGATCCAGTCCCACTACAAGTTGAGTTCCCGTAACTTGGGTGATGTACCTCCGTGTCGACGTCGCGCCACCTTTGTTAGTCCTATTCGTTGCCAGTTGCTCATGTGTGCCTAAGCTAAAAAATGCGGAATCGACGCAAATATCGATAGGAATGTGGAAATTTTTTCCACAGGGTGACGGAAAAACATATGAAATGTGATTGAAATCACACATTTCGACTGGATTTCCCTGATAATGTGAAGGAGCAACGTTAGAGATGCGGTTCACCTAGACTAACTCGGGACTCGGGCCCTGGGGCAAGGATTGCGAAGTAGAGCTGATTTCACCGACCGGATCCTGAAAGTCTGCAGCCATTTGGCACAAAAAGAGAAGGTGGGTGTGGTCAGCCGATTCCCTGCCGGGAATCGATGGGCAGTGTGCCCCGTCATTGCAAGCATGACGCTGATCTGATACTAAGGAGAGGGCAAAATGATCAATCGTTCCCGCATTTTGATTGCAGACGACCACAATCTGGTGGCTGAACTCTGCAAACGGCTGCTCGAGAAAGATTTTGAAGTGGTCGGAGCCGTTGCCGATGGTCGCGCCCTAGTACGCGCTGCCGGCGAACTGAAGCCGGACGTGATTGTGTTGGATATCGCAATGCCGGTGTTAAATGGTCTGGACGCAGGGCGCCAGATAAAGAAAATGTTGCCTAGCGTCAAGCTGGTCTACTTGACCATGAATCCTGACGCCGACGTTGCGGCGGAAGCTTTAGCCCGCGGAGCATCAGGGTATCTGCTCAAGACTTGTGCCGCCGCCGAGATGGTGCTTGCGGTTCGCGAGGTCTTGCGAGGCAAGATATATGTATCCAAAGCTCTGTCTCGGGACGCGATCGACAGTTTGCGCTGGCAGCACAAAGAGCTTGTGAGCGAAGAGGAACGACTTACCGATCGCCAACGGGAAGTGCTGCAATTGCTAGCCGAAGGCAAGGTCATGAAAGAAGTCGGTGGCATCCTACACATGACAACCCGGACGGTCGCATATCACAAATATCGGATCATGGAAGTGCTGGGCGTCAAAAGTAATGCCGAACTCGTCAAGTACGCAGTCAGAAACCACATGGTGGCCGCATAGACTTGCCGATTCGCCTGCCGGCGTGGCAGTCTTGTCATGGTTGGCAAAGCGTACATGCACGACCATTGGAAAAATTGAGAATATCCTTTCCCGGCCTTTGACTCACAAATTCAGTTGTATACAACGGCTGCCTGATGTGTGTCTGTCGCATGACCTGAGGAACCCTGGCGCCGAGAACAAGACTTCGTCTGGCTTTGGATGCAATCATTCTAAGTCGTAATGGAGGATCAACAGTGAAAGAGAAGCGCGTTCAATGGTTCTTACTGTTATTAACCCTAGGCGCAATCATGATGTTGGGCGCCTGCAAGAAGAAAGTGACACCGCCGCCACCGCCGCCACCCCCACCCCCAGCTCCGACTGCAAACATTTCGGTCAATCCGAACAGCATTCAACAAGGACAGTCAGCGAGTCTGACCTGGCAGACTACCAATGCTACCGATGTTTCCATCGAGGGACTGGGCGCGGTTCAGCCCAACGGATCGCAAGTCGTTTCGCCTTCGGACTCCACAAATTACAACTTGGTCGCAAAGGGAGCAGGCGGAACTCAGAATGCCACCACGCGTCTCACTGTGACTGCGCCGCCCCCACCGCCTCCGCCGCCCCCGGCCGGAAATACTGATGAGGAATTGTTCGCGCAGAACGTCAAGGACGTCTATTTCGATTACGACAAGTCCGACATTCGTGCCGATCAGAGCGCAACCTTGCAAGCAGACATGCTCTTCCTCAATCAGCACCCCAACATCAACTTCACGATTGAGGGACATTGCGACGAGCGAGGGTCCATCGAATACAACGTGGCCCTGGGTGAAAAACGAGCCGGTGCCGTTAAGAATGCATTGACCACGGCAGCAATCAATGCCAGCCGCGCCAATGTGATCAGCTACGGCAAGGAAAAGCCGTTCTGCACCGAGAGCAACGAAACTTGCTGGCAGCAGAACCGCCGCGCCCATTTCGTTTATCAGAAATAGACATTCACAACCTGAAACCCTTCACGGGAACGGTGCACTTTTGGCCGTTCCCCGATTTTTTGCTTCCGGGACACGAAACCGGCTCTCCTAAAAAGTCGGGGCCGGTTCAAGTATTATCAGAATTGGCTTGGTAAGTTATTTGAAACGAATATTGAAACCTGTAACCAACCCGCTCATGTGCACTCGATAGAGAAATCCGCCATTGGAGTAGTCCACATACAGATAGCGATAGCCGAGGAACGCAGCATACCTCTTTTTAAATTCTTTTCCAGCCCCAGCATAAATCTGATAGGTCAGTTGGGAACCGACTCCGAAGCCGCCGGCGTCTCCCTTCAAATTGAGGAACAAGCCCTTATTGAGGTTGAGGCGGAAGCGTGCACCCAGCACAGGGTCAACCCAGTTTTGCGTTTGACCGACCGTCACCTCGGTCCCGTTATTTGGCGGGAACAGGTTAAGACTGTTGTTCAGCCTCCAGAAGCGCCCTCCGGCAAACACATCGATGAAACCTCGATCGCTGTCTATCACGCGCGCGTAAGCCTCGGGATCCACAATCAGTTCCTTCACGTTCGCTTTAAAGCCAATGTACGTGGGGATTGGACCGACCGGTGTCGTCATCTGGTCAGAAGACAGGCTCATGAAAATCAAATCGGTAAACAGACCGATCCGCTTCCGGCGCACATCCAGCGCTGTCATCACACCGACATTCAGTTGCTTGAAGACGTCGGCGAAGCTAACGTTGGCCGGTACTACAGTTCCTGCTGCTCCCACGTCTCCGTCGAGGCCGCTGAACCACAGATAGAGGGGAATCCAGTCCACGTGCCAATC
Source organism: uncultured Acidobacteriaceae bacterium (assembly GCA_963722365.1). Lineage (GTDB taxonomy): Bacteria > Acidobacteriota > Terriglobia > Terriglobales > Acidobacteriaceae > Sulfotelmatobacter. Next base: position 10,977 of record CAVRLM010000004.1, on the reverse strand, counting down.
ACTCGGAGAAGGATTAGGGTTCTTGACCTTTTTTGCTGGGGATTCGCCAAACGAATATTCGATTCCAACCGTCGGCCCCCGATGGGCCAGTTTTACGGCAATCTGGTCGCTGGTCCCGTGAATACTCAGGCGGCTTCCCATTTCATAGCCGGCACGAACATTCAAATGTTGCGTCAGACCTACACCCACATCCGCACGGGCCGTCATGAAGTTTCCGTAGCCAAAGAACGGCATGCCCCGGAACGAACCTCCAATTGAAAGCCGATTGGAGTCGTGCAGAGGATACCAGCGGAAGACTGGGCCAACATCAGGTAGCGGAGCCCAGAATGTCTTCGAACCCGATACAGATCCACCCGCCCCATTCACGTTTCCCGCGAGCGATAACTTGGCTGTCGTTTTGATGAAATTGAGATCAACTTCCAGGCCCAGAAACCCATGATCGCGCCGAATGATGTCGTACTGGTAACCGGGGGCAACGTTGATGGCATCTAACTCGGCTTTGACCTGCGCGCCAACATCGAACTTCAGGCCCTGAAAATCAATCTCGCGGTTCGCGGTTACCGTTTTGGTGTTGTAGTTTGGAGTGCCGATCAGCAGAAAGTGGTGTTTATGAGCAAAATGCCAGTCGAGTTTCCCGGTAAACGTGGAATAACTGCCGAAACCAAAATCCTTATTAACATCGAAATAATTATTGCTTTTGTTCACACCAAAATAACCGAAGGGATGGGAATACCACCAGTCCCCATCCACTCGCCACTTGTAATTGTCGAGATCGTTCGTATCCTGGGCTCGAGCGATGTTCAGCACAGCGAAACAGAGGAAGAAGGCGACAAGAAGGATTCTTGAGCGATTCGAAAATGGCATCTTGGTTGAGCTCCGCACGCGTGGTATCACCTACCGGAAACTAACAGTCGCTCACTAGTAGGGATACTGACAGAACTTACAGGTACGAAAATGTCTGCAGAGACACGTATGCCGCTTCGTTGGAGGTCCGCGAAGCGGCACACTTTGAACCTTCGACTTGTTCTTCTGACACGTTGACTACATTCCTCCTGCGACTCCCTTATTCACGATTACCTTGACGTCTACGCGGCGATTTTCCGCGCGGCCCTCTGCGGTTTCGTTAGGAGCGGCGGGATCGGATTCACCCATCGCCCCAGGCGCCACTATATGGCGGATCGGGATATGGCAGTTTTGCTGCAGGTAGGCCACAACGGCCTGGGCCCGGTCCATGCTCAAGTCCTGATTCATGGCGGCATTTCCCGATGAATCGGCATAACCCTTTACCTGAATCAGGTAGCCGGTAAGGCCGACCGCGCCCTGAGCCAACAAGGCAAGAGCAGCTTGATCGCTTTCTGAAATCTTCGTGCTTCCGCTCCCGAAGTAGACCGTCGCCTTGGCCTTGGTGTCGTACTCAGACAGTTCGGAGAAACGTTGGGTAGTGGCCTGAATGTCCTGCTGATTAGCAGCAATTTGCTGCTGATTAGCAGCCACGCCTGCCGCATTTTTGGCACCCTGTTGCTGGTTAGCGGCAACACCGGCTTTATTGGCCTCGACGCCTGCTTTGTTTTCTGCAATATTGGCGGTGTTCGTCGCTTGTTGTTCTTGTGTCGGAGCTAATCCAGCCTGAATCGTTTCGGCAAGTTGGAGATCGTCCTTGTCGAAGCTGATCGTTTTGGCGACCACGCGCGCATCTGTACCTGTTCCCTCGACTTCAATCTTCAACCCGGGAATCAGGGCTGTGACAGAATGTTCGGCGTGCCGAAGTTTCAGCAAGCCTTTCGGTTGCTGGACCTTCGTATCATCGGTCAGCACAACGACGATATTGGAAGAGTCCTTGGTTGACCTCAACATCACATTTTCCCCATCACGTCCAGTGATCAGTCCGTTCACTTTGACCTTCTTGCCGTCCGACGCGCCAAGCGCCAATCCGGCACAAAGAAAGCACAGCAATGCGGTGCTAGCGACCATTCTTTTACGATTTTGCTTCATAAACTTGTCCTTTCGGGAATTGTGTTCATAATCTTGCGCGAGCGATTTGGCTCGACTGGAAAAGCGGCGACGCAATGGCGTGATAGTAGAAAACCTTCACCGCAATGAATACTGGCAAAATTGACAGCGCGTGAAGCAGTATTTTGCGTTGCGATAAGGTGATCGGTCTTGCAATGCATCCTACCGCCGCGAGAAAAATTAGACTTCGCCATGCTGACCATCTGCCGTTCGCTCCCGTCGCGAAAGTGGCTTTGCATGGCCCATTGGTGCGATGGGACACGGCTTTCTGGGTATTGACAAATACGCGCTAACGAAGAAGATGGAGATCAGAGCAAGTTCCGGCCTGGTAGCCGAAGCTGCAATCCCTGGAGTCGGAAGCGGGAGAGGATGCCATCAATTCGAGTGCTAGTGGTCGAAGATTTTGAGCCCTTTCGGCGTTTTCTTTGTACAACCTTGAACAAAAGATCCGACTTGCAAATTGTCGAGCAAGTGTCCGATGGTCAGGAGGCGGTGCACAAAGCGGAAGAACTGAAACCAGACTTAATTCTGCTTGATATCGGACTGCCGACGCTGAATGGAATCGCGGCCGCTCGGGAGATTCGCAAGCGTGTTCCTGAATCCAAAATAATATTTGTCACTCAGGAATCTTCCCCCGATGTGATGAAGGAAGCCCTAGAGACCGGGGCGCTCGGCTATGTCGTAAAGACAACAGCCAATGGCAACCTGCTAGCCGCAGTGGACGCAGTGCTTGAAGGCAAGCAGTTTGTGAGCGCTGCCCGTCCGCCAAGTTCGCTCTAGGGTTTTTGCTGCTTCGCCAGACTGCGTAGGCTACCCAACGGCGCCGTCCAGGCTCGTGGAAAAATCCAAATCCAGAACAGGCTGAGCAGAACCATCGTGACCGCGACGGCGACGGCTCTCGGTCATATGATTTTGAAACGCTGGCTGAGGGCGGTGAGCCGAAGCACAGTGGCTAGAAATAGTGTGATCTTCACAACGTCGACTCTGTTTTCCCGCATGCCTGGTCCAATGGCTCACGGGCATGCATGACCGGCGAACTGACTGTCAGCATGACACTGGCAAATGCCGCGACGGTCAACGATGAAGAGTATCGCAGTGAAACAAGGGCTAGACCGAAGCAGTGTTTCATGACTTGATCACCGCATTCGGTCACTCAAGGTTGTAAGCGACGCTCTTCGTCATCAACCTCACACTGTCAGAAAGAACGGTCGATGCACACTTCGGCTCTCTCTCACACGATAGGAATGTCGCGTTCCACGATCGATTTCGAGAACTTGATTCAGACTGAGGAGACTTGTTGGTGCCGGGAGGGGGAGTCGAACCCCCAAGACCCGAAGGTCGGCGGATTTTGAGTCCGCTGCGTCTGCCAGTTCCGCCATCCCGGCTCTACTTGCAAGTGCCTGATTTTACGACGCTGTTTATGGCTATGTTCCCTTTTCATCCAAAATGACGAATGTGCAACTGTGTAAGAAAGTGTGTCACTTTTCTCGGATTTCCACAGTTCGTTGTCATTTTGCCCGTGAAGCGCTTTGCCGGCGATTCTCGGGCTAAGAGTCCATTGCCAAGTCATAAGAAAGCACCCGCACGAGATTCTACCACTTCATTAAGAGCTGCTGCCTTTGATTTCACGCGAAGCGGACGTTCAAGAGGGTACCCGGAGTACACCACACGAGTGGCGTCAGAATCGCACCCGAAAACACTCCGAACGTCGTTTGTGCAATAGATGACGACAAGCCGACTTGATCGGCATAGGGGCGGCGGTCACCCGCCGACCCCTGCCACACCACCGTGCGTACGGGTCCGTACACGGCGGTTCGAGTTGGTTGCGCTAACAGCCATCGATCAACGTCGGAAGTCCAAGCGATTTGAAGTAAGCATTGGAAAGCCCAACAGAAAGGGCCTTGGCCCGAGCCAGGTACCAAGGGCCACGTCCACTGCCAGCCGTGTTATTGGCGAGTCGTGGACGAACCCCCAGCGACAACAGAGCGGCGCGACGACGGCGTGGTGTTTTCCATTGCCGCCACATCGCTGCCCGCAGTCGCAATCGGACCCAGCGGGTCAGGTACATCAGCTCATCGGGCGTTTCGCAGAAGCCAAAATAGCTGCCCCAACCCCGCAGATACGGAGCTAGTTCCGCTATCGTCGTCTCCATGCTGACGCCTTTTGCCCGGCGCGTGACTTCCCGGATTCGGTGCTTAAACCGTTCCAGAGCTTTCGGCGCGATAGTGCGCTTAACTTCTGGACCGGCGCTAAAGCTAAACCCGAGGAACTTCCGTTCCTGCGGTCGCGCCACCGCACTCTTCGTTTCGTTTACTTTGAGCTTGAGTTGGTGCGTGATGAAGCGCGTGATGCTCTCCATCACTCGTTGACCGGCCCGTTGGCTGCGCACGTAGATGTTGCAATCATCCGCGTAGCGCAGGTAGCGGTGTCCGCGTCGCTCTAGCTCTCGGTCGAGTTCGTCGAGCACGAGATTGGACAGCAGTGGCGAAAGTGGGCCTCCTTGCGGAGTGCCTTCCACGCTGGGGCTGACCAGTCCGTTCTCTATCACCCCGGCATTCAAAAATGCCCGAATGAGCTTCAGCAGCCGCTTGTCTTCGACTCGTTTAGCGATCTGCGCCATCAGTTTGTCGTGATTGACTCGGTCGAAAAACTTTTCGAGGTCGAGATCAATCACCCAGCCGTAGCCTGCGGCGATGTACTGTTGCGCTTGAGCTACCGCTTGATGTGCAGACCGTCCGGGTCGAAAACCATAGCTGTGGTCGGAGAACGTCGAGTCCCACTGCCGCTGCAGCACCTGCATCACCGCCTGCTGGATCAATCGATCCAGCACCGTCGGGATGCCAAGCTTTCGCACCCCGCCGTCCGGTTTGGGGATCTCCACCCGCCTCACCGGCTTCGGTTCGTAGGTTCCACTCAGCAGTTGTTCTCGGATTACTGGCCAATGCTGTTTCAGATAGTCGGTGAGTTGGTTCACGGTGATCCCGTCCACTCCCGCGCTACCTTTATTACCCTTCACCTGCCGCAGTGCTTGCTTCAGGTTTTCTCGCTCACATATTTCCTCCATCAATCGGTTGGTTCTAGCTGGGCTTTCGGGTCCACTCGTCGCCATCAACGATTCAGTCTCTTCTCCTGCGGCACCTCGGGCTTCACCCGTCAGCGCAGAAGAGAAGTCCAGTTCCATCTGGATGTTCTGCTGCTTATCGTCTTTGAGACTCATGGCCTACTCGCCGCTCCTTCTCGTTCGGGCCTTCTCCGTTGCCGGGTACTATGCCCGATGCTGACTTCTGCTCCGCGGTCAGGTCGCCTTACGGCCACCTCAGTCGCCGGAGCGACACGGAACAGATCTCCTGGGGTAAGCTCAGTCACTTTCCGTGCACAATCGCCGAATCTACGCTTCGCACCTTGATGGATTATGGACTTCGCGGTAAGTTGCCCACTCGTCCGGTACGGGCGCCTTCTATTCGGTTTTTGTCCATCGACTCGCACGTTTGTTCCATGCTTCCTTCGGACCTCGCCTCGCGGCGGTAGCCCTTGCATCATCACTAGGCCTTCACCTCCATCAGGTCGGCCAGAGGACTTTCACCTCCAAGTTACTGAGCATGCCCAGCACACAACGAAGCCGCTGGCGCGGCGGACGCATGCGCGTGGGTGATGTCGACTGTCCTGATTTTCGACTCAGCTAGTTTGTGGGTCACAAGGAGGTGCTCCCTGTGACCCATCTACGCCAGATCATGCTGGAGGAACTCCAGCGCCGTCATCTACTCTGAGTCTACCATCCTCGCTTACATTCGCTCGGTCGAGCATTTCGCTCGGCACTTTCATCGTTCGCCCGATCAGCCTGGCCCCGCAGCACATTCGCCAGTATCAGGCCGCGCTCTTCACGCGCTGCACAGCTGGCCCCGATCCGGTGACCAACCGTCTCTCCGCCCTGCGCTTCTTCTACATGCAGGCGTTGAAGCGAGGCTGGAGCATTGCCGACACCCCGTATCCAAAGAAGCGTTCTGCGCCTGCCGCATTCTCAGTCAGGACGAAGTCGCGCGGCTGATCGAGGCTGCGCCGATTCCCTTTCTATCGCATCCTGTTGATGACCCTGTACGGCACGGGCGCACGCCGCGCAGAAGTGACGCACCTGAAAGTCAGCGATATCGATAGCCGACGGATGGTCATTCATATCAGGATGGCAAAGGACGCAAGACCGTGATGTCATGCTCAGCCCTGTGCTGCTCGAAGCGCTGCGCGCTCACTGGCGCGGCTGCGCAAGCAATCCGACTGGCTGTTTCCCGGTAACCGATGGCATAGCGGCGGATCACCCTGGATCACAAGCGCCCTCCGACGCCTGGTCAGAGGCCGCCGAACGCGCCGGATTGAGAACGCATCCATCCCCACGCTCTGCGCCATTGCTTTGCCACCCACTTGCTCGAAGCCGGCGCTGACCTGCGCACCATCCAGATGCTGTTAGGCCATCACGACGTGGAGGAAACCACGACTATCTGCATCTCTCCCGGCGGCATCTCAGCGCTACCGGCAGTCCGCTGGACGCACTCCCGATCCGCGGAGAAGGAGAACAGACGAGAACGCATGAACCGGCCACCTCTGGAGGTGACCGACATCGTTCGCTGTGCAGGACAGTCCTTCATTGAACCAATCGCAAGTGGATCAACGGCCAACACGAAAAGGTGTTGCTGGCCATCACACGCTGCCGAACCGCCGCGCTGGGTGGACATCGCGATCAGTGCTCGGACTCGGACTGCAGACATTCCGTCATCTCTTACAATTCGTGCCGCAACCGGCACTGCCCGAAGTGTCAGGGCAACGCTCGCCTGCGCTGGCTCCAGGCGCGGGAACGCGAGTTGCTGTCCACCAGCTACGTGCACGTCGTCTTCACGCTTCCCCGAGAACTGGCTCCGCTCGCCTTGCAGAATAAACGGCTGATCTACAACCTACTGTTTCAGGCCAGCGCTGAGACCTTGCTGGAGATCGCTCGCGATCCCCGTCACCTCGGGGCACAGATCGGTTTCTTCAGCGTGCTCCATACCTGGGACCAGCGACTGCAACATCATCCCCATGTCCACTGCGTGGTGGCCACCGGCGGTCTCGCTCCCGACCGCTCCCGCTGGATCTCCTCGCGCCGCTCCTTCTTTCTTCCCGTCAAAGTGCTCAGCCGTGTCTTCCGCGGCAAGTTTGTCTCCGGACTCAAGACCGCCTTTCAGACAGGCACACTCCAGTTCCACGGACATCTCTTACCGCTTGCGGAACCGCGCGCCTTCGCCTCGTGGCTGCGGCTACTGTTCCGTCACGATTGGGTCGTCTACTCCAAGCGGCCTTTCGGAGGACCGGAACATGTGCTGCGCTATCTCGGTGCCTACACCCATCGCGTCGCTATTTCCAACAGCAGGTTGGTTGCTCTCTCCGAGGGCAACGTCACCTTTCGCTGGCGCGACTCCGCTCACGGCAACAAGAAGCGGCTGATGACTCTACCCGTCGATGAGTTCTTGCGACGATTCCTCCTGCACCTGCTGCCACGCGGCTTTATGCGCATCCGCAACTTCGGATTCCTCGCTAACCGGCGGCGAGCAGAACTCCTTCCACTCTGTTTGCGGTTGCTCCAGCCATCCGATCAGCCGAGCAGTATGTGCCGCTTCGCTGACCACGCGCCCCGCTCACTCAACATGGAACTGTCCGCTTTGCGGCGGAACCATGCAGATTGTCGAGTGCCTCTCCGCCGCGCAACTCCTCCTCCGATCCCCGCCTCATCTGAGCCGATGCGCCGCATGAATCCACATCCCCAGCCTCGAATCTCTCTCGTGCTTCGGCGCGCACACTGGTTCTCTGTCTCGCATTCCTCACAATGCAGTATGGTTGTGCGCTTCAGACTCTCCGATGCGCCGCCTCATGACCATTCTCTCTGCGACCCGCTACTGAAACCTAAGCGCTCCGACCACAACGGCAAACTCGCAAACGATCAAGACCGGCTCATCCAGATACAAATCCCATAGTCCCCGGGGCGGCTTCCTTCAAGTCGCTGTATCTGAAGCGCCCGTCCAGAGCACCTCAGCGGACACCTTTCCACTCGTGGGCGCTTCAGATACAGCACTAAGACTTCTCGATAGTCATCTTGTCTCAGTGAGTGCATTGGCGAAAATGCACTAACCAAGATTTGCCAATTTCAGATGGGTCAAAGCCTGGGGCTCGCGGCCATCTCGGAGGCCCGCGCTAGTGCTTGCGTGTCGATATACTCCCGGATGTTCGTCAATTTACCATTTCGAACGGTAATGGCGAAGACCCAATGATCCTCGAACGTCCTGTTCGTGGCTTTGATTCTCCCAGTAGCGAAGCCGACGACCACAACCCGGTCCCCCTGCGCTATGAACTCGGGGGGCTCTGGGTACGAAGTTTCCACCGTTTCGTTAGCCTTCTGAAGTAAGTTATCCAGTCCAGCGTGCCCGCGGTGCGTGCCGGCCAGCGGCCAGTCCTCGCCCGGAATGATCCACTCAATATCTTCGGCAGACAACGCCAGCAGATCTTGCTTGTCGCGGCGGCCGAGTGCCGCAAGAAAATTCTTCACAATCTGGACATTCTTTTCGGTGCTCATTGAAATCTCTCCTTTTCCTCTACATCAAGTGCGTCCGATCTAATCCGACGTTTCGGAACCATCCTTCTTCGGGCCATATCGCACGGTCGTAGATTGATTACTGCTGCTTCTTGAACAAATCCTGGAAGATGAGCTGACCCCAAGTGCGGCCGCGTGCGTGCACCAGCGCGCCACCCTCGTTGAGCTTTCCCAGCTTGACGGGTGCGAACCCGAGTTGTTTGGCCAAATCCGCCACGGGAGAGATCGCGTCCTCGTCATCGCTCGACAAAAAGACGACCCGATGGCCCCCTTCGACGACCGGGTCGGTAGCCAAAATGGCTGCACCCAGGTGATTGAAACCTTTCACGAGCTTAGCGCCGGTGAACGACTTCGCGACGAAGGCGGAGGACAGGAGGCCGCCCAGCTCTTCAGGGGGAACTCCAAACGCGTTCGTCGCGTCGATGACCGTCTTGCCTTCCCAGCTCGGCAGGGCCTTCGCAACCTCGCGGTGTTCCCCGAACGGGACCGCCAGGATGATTGTGTCGGCCTCGAGTGCATCCCGCAGCGACTTGGCGACGACCGTGGGTCCAATCGCCCGAGCCTGCGGCGCCAAAGCCTCAGGCGGCCGGCGACTCGCGACAGTCACGATGATGTTTTTACGGGCGAACGCGTGGGCGAGGGCCTGACCTATCTTTCCGAATCCTACGATTGCGTAGCTCATAGTTCTCCTCCGATCCATGTTGATATTGATCCAACCGATCGGATCTGGGTGAGCGCCCTGGCGATCCTGCACTCACCGAGATCCGCCGACTTCAGATGGCCGAGAAGCCGCCGTCGACATTCAACTCCACCCCGTTCACGAAGCTCGAATCGTCGGAAGCAAGAAACAGCGCGACCGTCGCGATTTCCTCAGGTTGACCCATCTTTCCCCGCGGGATCAGGGATTCGAACATCTCCTTCGCTTCCTTGGTGAGAACTTGTTCCTGCATCGGTGTGGCGATCGGCCCCGGACCCAGCACGTTCACCCGGATATTCCTGCCCTTCAGTTCGTTGAGCCACGTGCGTGCAAAGGAGCGCAATGCCGCCTTACTCGCCGCATACACGCCGAAACCGGGAAAACCCTTCACCGAAGCAACGGATCCGGTCATGATGATCGATCCGCCATCGTTGAACAGCGGCAATGCCTTCTGAACCGTAAACAGCGTTCCGCGCGTATTCAGGCCGAAGGTCGCATCGAAGTGCTGCTCGGTAATCTCGCCCAGTGGTAAGGCGTCGCCCCTGCCAGCGCTCGCGAACAGGACGTCGATCTTGCCCTTTTCCCGCTTGACCGTATCGAACAGACGGTCGAGGTCGTCGAGATTGGCCGCGTCACCGCGCACGCCGGTCACGTTTCGGCCAATCAGCTTGACGGCCTCATCGAGCTGCTCCTGCCTCCTACCCGTGATGAAAACGTAGGCGCCTTCTTCAACGAAGCGCTTGGCGCTCGCCAGCGCCATGCCGCTCGATCCACCCGTGATAACTGCAACTTTTCCTTCAAGCTTTCCCATAATTACTCCCTTCGGTAGATGTGTAGCATCCGGTACAGTAGAGTAGATTTCTTTGGCGGTGGACGAGAACTGCTCGGGAGTCCTAATGTTTTGTCCATTCGTCCAAAAGAGAGAGGCTAAGTTGGACCCGATAACAGACATCTTTAGAACGATGCACGTAACCGCCTTCGGTCTGCACAGGCTCGAAGCCACAGCCCCGTGGGGTATAAAACAGGAAAACCAGACCGAAGAAAAAGTCACGCCTTCCGACAAAAAGATGTCACCCACAGATTTGGCGCACTTCGCCATGCTTTCGCGCGGCAACTGCTGGCTGAGTGTGGAAGGGATTGCGGAGCCGATTCCCATCACCGGTGGAGATTGCTTTTTACTGGCGGAGGGGACTTCGATTGTTCTGCGCGACAGCCCGCGAACACGTCCGAGGTGGAGCTTCCGCGAAATCGGAGCCAAGGCCAACGGCAATGTCGCTCTTTGTGGCGGTGGTGGCGCACCGACGACAATCGTCTGTGGATCCTTGAGTTTCGATCGCGCCAGCCTGAGGCCGATCACTCAGTTATTGCCGAACTTCATTTTGATGAAGGCCGATCAGGCACGCACGCTTGCTCTTCACACCACAGTGCAGGCGCTCGCTCAGAGATGGAAGAACAGGCGCCGGGATCTGAAGTCGTCGCGAGTCGACTGGCCGAGGTTCTGTTTATCCATGTACTCCGGGCGCATATCGCGGCGGGACCGGAACGCAACAAAGGATGGCTTCGCGCAATTTTCGATCCTCAAATAGGCGTTGCTCTGAGTGCCATTCACGACAGAGTGAATACACCCTGGACAGTCGAATCCCTGGCCGAAGCGGCGGGC
>CAVRLM010000003.1:0-1234920 GCA_963722365.1 uncultured Acidobacteriaceae bacterium | reverse complement strand
GGTTCTTCAGGTTTCTGACCGACGAACAGAGGTTGACGTTTCTTGAAAGCCTTAGACAGAAGGCATCATGAGCGAGGTTCGCCCAACATGTGCCCGCGTGCGGTTGGATCCGATTGAGTACGAGGGCCTGCGCCAGCAGGTGCTGCACCGTGACGGCTGGCGCTGTCAACTTTGCGGCACGATGTCGAACCTGGAAGTTCACCACCGGCAGTTCCGCAGTCAGTCGGGCGATGATTCCGAGGAGAACCTCGTCACACTCTGCAGGTCATGTCACAACGAGACCCACAACAATGTGACGTTGATAAGGAAAAAGCTTCACTGTGCCTGAATAGGCCGGAGATAGACGGTTCTACTATGACTACGCATCGGATTCAGATTCATTTGATCGTAATCACGGCCGCGACCAAGCAACTATTCTTGCGATGGGCTCTTAAAGGATACAGAAGAGGAAAAATTGGCAATATGAGAAAATCGCCGTCAAATAGGACCGCGTGACTGTGCCGACCCCTCGGACTTGTTGGTACTGTGGTCTTCTTTGAACTCACTTAGCATATGTACACTGACATCGGAGTCTATTGATGAACCAGGTCTCGCATGCTCTACGCCAACGAACACCTTTCCGTTTGCCACGAGTCGGAATGCAAATGATGTTCCGGCGGCGAGGTGAAGGATATCGAGGCATCTCTATCGATGGCCGGGTGAACGGCTCTCCCAACGATAGATTTGAATCTTTCTGCTTGGATCGGTACCGAGCTCGTAAACCAATTGAGCACGCTCGTCTGGAATGCGGTTCGCCATCCAGGCCGCCACTTCAGGAAAGTGGCCCACGTACTGAGCGTCGAGCACGATGAAGTCTGGGTTTTCGGAATCGATGTAGCGCAGCGCTTGGGAAGACTCCGCGTAAGGCAATCCGACGAGTGTACCTTGGGCGTAGTAGGTTGGTACTGTCGCAAAACAGACGATCCTTTTTGGACCAGGCCTATAGTTCCGGAGCCACAAACCCGCCTCCTTGATGTCCAGATTCTCTTGCTGTTCGGAACGAAACAGCACGTTCCCATGCGTGCTGGCGAGAGATATCGCAAAAGCCAAGAACAACAACACAGATTGAGCTACCAGGGTTACGTGGCGCGTCTTCGGGAGGAAGGAGATCTTGAGAACGGAGATGGAACTCTTGCTCCATTGGCCTAGTTCAGCAACTCCCTTGGCTACCCACAGTACTCCCAGGCCAACCAGAGGAAAGACATAACGGAACTCGGCCGACGATGATGTCACGAAAAGGAATAGGATTGAAACACCGATGCAAATGATGATGGATTCGTGGAATAGTCGACGTCGGCTCCACCCCTTCCGAAACAATCCTAAGGGTACCAAACCCAAGAACAATGGCGATCCGAGCGCGTTGTCCAGAAGGCTTTGGGACACAACTTTTCGGTTGCGCTTTGCCATCGCCAACAGTGTTTGCACCTTGTCGACCAGGGAGTTGGGATACGGACTGTAGGCAGCAAACTGGAATGGGGCCAACAGGGGCCCGGCGACCCTTGAGTCCGGCGCAAGGCCGTACGCCGCCTCGTCAGAGTTCAAACCAGAGCGGATCCGCTTTGCAATGGTGTAGTTGATATTCCATTTGCCCTCTAATCGCAGATGTCCAGTGTGCGCGTACAGAAAGGCCGCGTAAGGGGACGCTATCAGCATGAAAATCCCAATGATCAGGGCAGATGCAGTAGCAGCCCTGCGTACAGAAATGCGACGAAGAAGCACGCCGATCCAGGTCGCGAAGGAAAAGAACACCGGATACGCGAATGCCTCGGGACGGGTCAGATAAGCGAGCGCCAAGCAAATACTCAACAGCACGTAGTCTTTGTTTCTGCCAAACTCCAGAGCACGCATCCCAAAATAGACACCCGAGAGCAGCAATGGAAGATACACGTTCTCGTTGTAAATTGAAGCCGAGAGCGCAATCAGCAACGGGTGGAACGCGACCAGTACTGCACTCATGTATGCAACGCGGCTGTCGTACATGAGGCGAGCAATGAAAAAGACAGGGAAAATTAGAGCGGTGCCGAAAGCAAGGGCGATCAAGTGAGCCGCGAGTTCGTCATTCCTGATCAAAAGATCAAGACCCGCGGTAAGGAGCGAGAAGAGCGGAGTATACATCGTCTCGGGACCTTCGAAGTTGCCCGCCAGACCATGACCTTGGGCAAGATTTTGTGCCATACGAAGGTATTCTGATCCCTCCATGCTGATGACCGGCGTTTGTGTCATCATCCAGTAGATTCGCGGGATGAGGGCCAGTATCACTATTAACAGAAGGGGGCCAAATCCAAAGTCTCGCCCGAGACTGCGAGAAAGAGCAGTCGCCGGAACTTGAGGTTCGCGGCCCGCGACATCTATTTCAGGCGATGTTTTTGGGACTGTTATTCTTTGAAGCAGATTTGTGAAATGGCGTGTCATGACCGTCTTCTCCCTCTGTTGAGTGCCGCGCCAATACAGATCACGCCACCTGGATCATAGGCTCGTGCGTGATACATTGCCGGGAACTTCTATTTCATTTGACGGTGAGAAGCTTTTTCATAGATCCCGATCAAGGCATCTTGGGAGATTCCCCAGTGTAGGCCCTGGCTTCGTTGGTTCGCGGCATTTCCCATTTTGCACCTTCGCTGCCCGTCATTGTTAAGCGCTTCAAGTCTCTTTTCCTTCTTGGCCTTGTTCATAGCTAGCAGACGTACCTTGCCTTGAAACTTCCCCCTTCAGGCAGACCTGCACAGTGCAGATCGGCCTTGCAACTCCGCCACCCTGGCGTAGTTTGGGCCCTTTGATGTGGCAGTTTTCAATTCTGTGTTAGTTTGCCGCGATGTTTACAGCGGCTCTCTTAGGCGAGAAAAGAGAAGGGGGGTGCACGGGTCGGGAGAACCCTAGTCTTTAGGAAGAAGCGCGAGAAGAATGGTTGAGCCCCTAGTTGCGCCCAAAACATAACGGAGGGTCGCACCGCGAAAATTACTGTCAAGATTGCTGGAGATTTAGGAAATTGACTCTGTCCTGTGGATTTCGCACTCGTCCCCTGCTTCAGAACAGTCTTGAGAGGACCCGATTCCACCATCTCCGGGCGTATTGCCTGCAAATCATCGGTTGCTGAAACCACTGGAAACAGCAGGAATGCGCTGCAAGCCAGTGCCAGCAGGCAGCGCCAAGATCCAAGACTTCCGCCCTGCCGCCGCCAAATCCAAAAGGCAGCCATTACCAGCAGCAACCAGAGCAAGTTGAGGGAAAGTTCCATTTCTGCAGTACGCGATCTTTATTGAACCGTAGAGTGTACCGACGGAAAGTGGATTGTTCCACTTTCATAAACTTGTGTGACGAAAAACGTGACACATCTTTCAGGGGCCATCAAATCCGCCTCATAACTGTCGAGAGCTGGCGATTAACACGCATTCGACCTGAGGGTCTGTCATTGAACTCAAATGAGATCCCGGAAAGGAATGACGACACCTCACTACTCCCATTAGATGATTATAGGGGCCGTTCTTGAGGCAGCAATGGCCCATATGGAGGGAGTAATAGCCCATCGGAGGGGGGCGAATCCTGTGCTGCTAATTCCCTCGCTACCCGACACATAACACACGAGTTACAGTTACTAATCGGCGTTATAATGATATATCTCTGTGACAGCCCCTGATTGCCGATCACCTTAACTATCCCTCGATTCACCATTCCGGTTTGGCGAAAGGAACGTTGACGGCGGGATCCTAACATTGCCCTTTGGGCTGCTCAGACGCCGCGCTCGATGCGGTGTGTGCCGCTTTCAGTGTTAGCGCTCCGATGGTCCCCTTGGCCTGGGACTTGTGACCCACAACCGAAAAACTGGACCAAGGGGAAGTAGGGGTATCTTAGGCAGAACAGTCCCGGAGATGAGAAGGGACGATGCCAAAGGAGGGTCATACGGAAGAGCAGATCGTAGCGATGTTGCGGCAGGCGGAAGCGGGCGAGAAAGTGAGCGAACCGTGTCGGAAGGTGGGGATCAGCGAAGCGACCTACTATGCCTGGAAGAAACAGTACGCCGGGCGCTGGGGGTGAGTGAACTGCTTTAGTTGCGGCAATTGCGGCAATTGCGCGACGAGAATGGTCGTTTGAAACGACTGGTGGCCGATCTGAGCCTGGATCGTCAGATTCTGCAGGAGATCGTGTCAAAAAAGCTGTAAAGCCCGGGCTGGGGCGGAAGCTGGGCGGCTGATGCAGGTAGTGACCTGCCCCCTGCTTTCGTTCACGTAAGAATACGACAACTTTCTGCTGCTCCCTCTTCGGTTTGAGCCGGGATGGGGGAGCGCGAGGGGCAAGGGACGGCGTTCCGGAGAGTAAATAGAAGATGACCAACATGGTCACATCCACTATAATGGGGACATGAGAACCGTCAATATCGGTGACTTAAAGGCGCAGCTTAGCGCTCACATCCAGCTCGTAAGGGATGGCGAAGAGGTTTTGGTTTGTGACCGTAACAAGCCGGTGGCTCGGATTGTGCCCTGCTCTCTCGCCGATCACTCAAAGCAGGAGCAGCGACTGATTGCCCGTGGCGTTCTGGCCCCACCCTTGCACAAACGGCCACCGTCTGGTTCCTGGCCGGAGCCGCCCGGGAATATTTCCGATGAGGTCATGGAGCGGGTATGGCGGGAAGAACGGGAAAGCCGGTAACAAGAGTTCCAGCTTTCTGGGATGCGAGTGCTCTCGTACCTCTGTGCGTGCGCCAAGGCATCACACCTCAGGCGATCGCGTTCTATAAGTCCCATGACGCTGTCGTCTGGTGGGCGACGCCGGTTGAGATCGCGAGCGCCTTGGCCCGACTTCTGCGGATGAAGCAACTCGACTCCCGCGCCTGGGCCAGGTCCCATAAACTAGCGGGAACCCTCGCGGATTCGTGGTCCGTGATTCAGCCGTCGGACGCTTTGCGGGCGACGTCAATACAGCTCGTAGATCGCTACGACTTGCGGGCTGCGGACTCGTTTCAGTTGGCGGCGGCACTCGAGTGGTGCGAATACGCTCCTCAGGGGCGTGTCTTTCTGAGCGCCGATCAAAAGTTGCGGGATGCAGCCCTGCTCAGCGGCTTCGATGCCAAGCAGATGTAGCCTACAATTCTGGGATCTACTTCAACCTCTACAACGGAAAATCCTGGAGCATTGCGGCAAGTACAATTTCCTTTCGAGGCGGCGTGATAGAGAAGACGAACATCGGTCGACTGTACGGCGCCTGCCTCGCCACGATCTATTCGACCTTGATCCCGCGGCGAGGTCTGTAATGCCCCCCTTTACTTTGCGTCCAGCTTTTGGGACGGCACGATATCGTCGTCCACCACATACTGCGCTATAGGATAGCTGTTAATTTCGTCCGAGAGCCGGAGCGCACACAGAGGGTCCCGTTTTAGAGCGATATTTGCTTACATGGTAGCCACCGATGTCCGGTGAGGCAGTTCTGGGACCTGTGCGACGGTCGCACACTATTCGTCCGGACTGGCGCAGGAGATGCTGGAGCGGACTAGGCTACCTCTGCGCTGCATGTCTCCTCAATAGAGGGCAAGAACAGGAATGTAATGCATCCGGGTTGAGAGATTCTGAGTCGAGCCTTGAGACATTCTGAGTCGACTGATGTAGCACAGCATCGAATTCGTGTTGGGTATGGCTGGCTTAATGCTGGTACTAGGGAGCTGAACTAGGCAGGTACAGTGTGGGTAAGGCACAAGGAAATGACAAACAGATGGTGAGCGCTGAAGCATACGCGACGGCTACTGACTTCCAACAGATCTTCACTGACTACGTCGAAAGCCTCTATTTGCTCTCGCTTCTCTTGACTGGGAACCATGTGGAAGCGGAGCACTGCTTTGTCGCCGGCATCGGAGAATCCACAAAAGGCAACCACGTGTTCAAGGAGTGGGCGCATTCCTGGGCTCGACGTACCATCATTCAGAGTGCGATTCGGTTGGTCGCGCCACGGGAACGCTCTGCGACCGCCGTTCTCAATCCCTTTGACGCGGCAGCCATGGACAAGGTTCCTTTGGTGTTACATGCGGAGGTCCGTGCGATTCTCGAGCTACAACCCCTCGAGCGCTTCGTTTTCGTCATGTCGGTTCTTGAACGCTACTCTGATCATGATTGTTCAATTCTCTTGGGCTGCCCACGAAGGGATATTGCTACGGCCCGAGCGCGCGCAATGCAGCAACTGGTTAGATTGCTGGCTCTTAAGCGAAAGAGTCCCGCGGAGACCAGTTCGACGAATTCAGTACCGCCCGACGACGCTGAGACGGTCATCGAGTTGATGATTGCTCAACACTTCGCAACGGCCGAGTGGAACAAAAGCATTTTCCAATGACGCGCCACCAGCCAGGGAGAAAAAGCCGGCGGAAAAAAGCAGGGGAAATCGGGGGGCGCGACTTACTCAATCAGTCACCTTGCCACGACATCAGGAGTTCGGTTCAGCTATGCGAAGCCCCAGCAATCGGGATTCTGGCGCACGTGATTGGAATACCCCATCTCATCCCGGTTTCGAAACAGTCGGACCAGAACTGTGCAAGGCGGGTACTGACAGCAGGCAATTTGTGGAGCTCACAAGTTGCAGCCCGTGCGGCAGAGACTCGCCGAAGCTGCGGACCGTATCCGCCCGTTCGGGTGGGACGTACGTCGACAAAAGCGAGATAGTATCTTCGGCGATCCCAAACTCCGTCAAGCGGGAGATTGCCTGATCGCGAATTGCCTCATCTATGTCACGGGAGCGATCACCGGTGCGACGCCCAATCAGCGCGATCGCGGAAGCTACCGTTGCTGACGTCGACAAGTCCAAGAGGGCTTTCAGCCACTCGCTGGCAATCTCAGCCGCCACTACAGAGTGCCGCGGACCGTACAGCGGAATGCGGGCGCCCAGTCGGCCTAACGACCACAGCCAAATTGCGTCTCCAGGTTCTTTCCTGATCTTCGCCGACAGCTGCTGTCCAAGCAGGACACGGGTGTTGGCTGGCAGGTGCTCAAGACTCGCAAGCAACCGCCACTCCTCGTAATCGAGTTGTCGGTTCAGGCGGCCCTTTTTCTTGTTCCCGTCACGCCTCTCGTATCTCCGATAGAGGGCCTGCTGCTCGCTGGCATTGATGCCGCCGGCGATCCGGCGCAACAGAACCAGCTGTTCGACCCGGCATTGCAGGTCGTCGGCGAAGATGAGTTCGTTTGATGCGATGGTGCGCAGGCGATTCACGCGCACATCATCACCTGGTGCCCCGAATCCCGGTCGCGAACAGAAGCCGGTTAGATTGAGCCAACGAACCTCATGGCTCGGAGACCTCCTGCGTCCGGCGGCAACGTCGATGAGCGCATCGCGCGAATAGGCGAATCGTCGAGATAGACCACGAGTCTCTCTTCGCGCCGAGCGCCACTTCCATTTGGTTGACAAGCGTCTCGGGCGCCAGCGTTTCGCGGTTGGCAGAGTCAAAAACACCGCGGATTAGTTGCACGGCCGATTCAACCGCTGCGTCGGAAGTCGCGACGGCCAATGAACGTGTTGGCGCGGGTTGTGGTTTCGCCGTGTCGGGTTGCCGCGCTTCTACTTCTTCGCCGCGCAGTTCGAATTGCAGCCGCCAGCGATGAGGCGTGTCCCGCGATTCGCACCAGATTTCGAGCGTACCAACCTCTGTGAAACTGGCTCTGAGGCGCACAACTAGGTACACGTCGCGCATTTTCTTGCCATAGCGCAACAGGGTTACTAGCGGAGCGTGACGATGGACATTCGCTTCGTCCAACGCAGCCACATCGCCGTGCGCATCGTGCCGTGTGCGCGAACTGTACAGCATGAATGACACCGGGCGGTTCGCCAGCACGGAAAATTCCCGGTTCAGTAGAGGAAGTGTGACGCCCTCTTCGACCCCGGCAGGCAAGACACAGATGCCCTGCAGTCCCGTGGTCGGAGTGCCACCCGATGTAGTAAGTACGCGCGCTACCGGCTCGGATGCGCGAACCGATGCCGCGCCGTACACGGCCGTAGTAAGCAGCACCGCGAGCAACCGCACTCTCTACCGCACTTTCTGCCGATTCGTTGTTGAGGACCTTGGGTCGCCAGCCCGTTCGGGCTCCACCGAACCAGACGGAGATTGCCTCGATGATCCTCTCGCGAGTTACCGCTGGTGCGCAGAAGCCGCCGTTGAAGAGCACGAAATCGGGTCGAGCCATTCGGCGGTTCACCGATAAACCGTTCATGGTGGCCGCCGCTTGCGTCAGAAATGCGGCAAGGTGCCGAGTGATGGCGGGATCACTGGCGTAAGGCAGGCCAAGCTCGCGCAGCGCTGTTGACCGGCCATGCACCGGCATCTCATCCGGCGCCGTGATCGGCAGGAAACCGTCTGTCAGAATTTGCACCACTTCCTCCCGCGTCAGCGTCAACGCTGAGCGCCTGTCCAACGACGGCACGACCGCCGCCCAATATTGTGACCGACACGTGCGACAGTTCGGAGGAGCCATCACTCAGCAGCCGCTCTTTCGCAGCACAGCAGGTCCGGCGTAAGGCATAACGCTGTCGCAGCGCGAGCTTGGCGGCGGTGGTCTGTTCTTCCACGAATTTCTCTTCCACTCGGCGGGCCAAGGCAAAATCGAAATTGTCGCCGCCGAGCAAAAGGTGTTCGCCGATGGCAGTTCGCTCAAACTGCAACTCGCCACTGGACCAAGTGAGCCCTTACCAGACTAAAGTCGGTCGTCCCACCGCCGATGTCGCAGATCAGAATCAGTTCACCATCGCGGAGATCTCCATCGTCCCCCTCTCGTATCGGAGATGGGCGCGAGGATAGGTCACCTGCAGGAGCATGTCGATTTTCCGCGATCCACGCATAAAAGGCGGCTAGCGGCTCTTCGAGCAGAGTGACCCTGAGGAGTCCAGCACGGCGGGCGGCTTCGACCGTCAATTCACGCGCTTCCTCATCGAACGACGCAGGGACGGTGAGAACGATGTCCTGATGCTCAAAACGCGTTTCTGCATCAATCCCAATTGCGCCGTTCCAGGCGTCGCGCAAATGCATGAGGTACCGCGCGGACGCTTCGACGGGAGAAATCATCGGCTGCGGCGGTTCCGCTTGGGCCGGCAGGATCTTGGCGCGGCGATCCACTCCGGGATAGGAAAGCCACGACTTCGCCGATGATACTTGGCGGCTCGGTAGAAGCGCTCCCTGTTGGCGCGCTAGCACACCTGTGACCATTGGCGGATTCTCATCCCATGTAGCGCTTACTGCGCCGTCAGACAACTCATCTTCGGTGGGGAAGTAAAGGAACGAAGGAAGTGCGGGAAGCGTGAGGACTTCCCCGTGCTCTACTAACTGCGGTATGGGGAACACACGGATAGGGAAGCCCGCATCAGCAACTTCCTGACTATCGATGTACGCCACGACAGAGTTTGTCGTGCCTAAATCGATGCCGATCAGATAACGAGAAGGCACCGACGACCTCACCTCCCGGTCTTTTCGCGGATGTTCAGCTCGAGTTTCCAGCGCTGCGCGCCGTCGCGCGATACGCACCAGACCTCGAGGGTGCCGAGTTCGGTGACTCGAGTCTCGAGCCGTACCGGTACAACCGCTCCCTGTTGGCCATCTAGGTTGAGAGTAACCTCGAGCGGGCTGAGTTCCTCGATGTCGGCACCCCAATCTTCCAGCAAGCTGCCGACATGGTCCTGCTTGCGGACGCTCGAACTCAGGAAACGAAACTCGGCTGGTTCGCCGACGACGAGGCCAAACTCTCGGCCGGGAATCGTGGCTTCGGTGCCCTCCTCCATGCCAAAAGGAACGACGCAAAGCGCCTTGAGCGGAGCTTCCATGCCAGGCACTGCCGGCATGGCGCTTTCAATTCCGATGTAGTAGGTACGCGAGGCGCCACTGCGTATACGCACGCCGCGACCCCGACGTGCCTTCCCGTAATAGGCCGCGCCGCGCGCCACCGCGTGCTCCAAGTCTGGGGCTTCGAGGATTTGCTCTGCCCCGAGCACGTCGAATCCTTCTTGTCGCAACCAGCTGTTCAGCACCTCGACCACACGGGCACGCAACACCGCCGCCTTCATCACTCCGCCATTGAACAGGATGTGCGTGGGACATGCCAGTCCGCTACGGCCGCGCCGTATGCCGGCGGCTTCGGGACTGTTGCGAACTTGCTCCGACAGAAACCTCGCCAGATGCTTGGTGATGGCTGGATCGGCCGCATACGGCAGGCCTAACTCCTGAAAGCCAACACGGCGTTGCCTCGCCGGCAATTCGCCGCTCGCCACCTTGGGAAAAAATCCTTCGACCAGAACCTGGTCTAGGTCTTCGCGCAACAGTTCCGTCTTGATCGTGCCGCCGATGAGCTTCGTCCCCTTACCCAGCAAGGTGATTGGGCGCTTCTGCGTCTTGGGTGATTCGAACAGTCTTTCCTTCTCAATGCGGCATTGATGCCAGAGGCCGTGCAACTGCCAGGTATCGATGCGGTTGCCCAAGGCCTCAAGGCGCTGCTGCAGAATGCGCGCCAGTGCCAGGTCCATGTTGTCGCCGCCCAGCAGGATGTGATCGCCAACGGCGACGCGCTTCAGTGTTAGGTCGCCGTTCTCTTCGGAAACCACGATGAGGCTAAGATCCGTGGTGCCGCCGCCGACGTCGCACACGAGCACGAGGTCGCCGACCTTAATGCGGCGCCGCCAGGCATCACCCTGGCTCTCAAGCCACGCATAAAACGCAGCCAATGGCTCTTCCAGCAATGTGACGTGCGGATAGCCGGCCTGTTCGGCTGCGCGCCTCGTCAACTCGCGGGCTTCTTCGTCAAAAGAAGCGGGCACAGTGAGCAGCACGTCTTGCTCCGCCAGAGCGAGTTCTCCTTGTTCCACTGCCTCGCCGCTATCCCACACGGTGCGCAAATACCGCAAGAACTGCGATGACGCTTCGACTGGTGATAGCTTGGGTACTTCCTCGGCCGCTTGCCAGGGCAAGATCGGCGCAGTGCGGTCCACCCCA
The DNA here is from genome assembly GCA_963722365.1 of uncultured Acidobacteriaceae bacterium. Lineage (GTDB taxonomy): Bacteria > Acidobacteriota > Terriglobia > Terriglobales > Acidobacteriaceae > Sulfotelmatobacter. The sequence continues at coordinate 1,223,939 of CAVRLM010000003.1, read as the reverse complement.
GAATAGGAGAGCCAGGACTTGGCCGAGGCGACCAGGCGGTTTGGACTCTCTGCGCCGCGTTTGCGGGCCAGTTCGCCGATCACGAACTTCGGCTCGGGTTCCCATGGCAAGCTGAGGCTGCCCTTAGGAAAATCGAATTCACCCGGAATGTAAAGAAACGACGGCAGCAACGTGCGTTCTGCCACTTCGTTCGGATTCACCAGTTGCGGAATGCTGCGGACCTCAATTCGGCTTTCCTCTCCAGTGACACTAGCGTCGCAGCGCGCCAGCGCGGAATTTGTGGTCCCTAGATCGATGCCAACGATGTACTTGGCCGCCAATGAAAGTCTCCTCTGCGAAGCCAATATTTACTGAACAGATGTGGATGAATCGCTATGAAAGTTCGACCTGAGCCGGCGCCACCACCATCCGGCCGCCGCCTAGCGGCAACGGGGGAAGATTCACTTCCTTCACGCGCCAGCCTTTGTGTCGTAGCACACCGCGAACTGGCGGCTCTCCCGCCACGTTGCCGATTAATCTGATGGCCGCCAGGTCAAAACCCGCCGGGACCGTCACCGGTTGATCCTCTTCAGAGTTCAGAATCGGCTCCAGCTTTACATACTGGTCGAGAACCTGTCGGCAATTGTCGTGGATGGTGCGGACAGCGGCTCCAACCTGGTTGTCGGGATAGGCGGAGATGTTCTCCGCCAGAAAATCGACGAGCCGCCCATCGCGTTGCAGCAGCGCAAGCATCTGCATAGCGCGATCGAACGTTTCCGAGGCAGGCCGTTCAACTTCCTTCAGGCGAGAGCCGGAAGGCGCAGCAAATGTCACCGCTTGAGGAGCCGCACCGGCAGACTTGACCAGCTTATGTACGATGTCGAGGGGGATATCTGCATGGAATAGGATGGAAAAGAAACATCGAAAGGCAAGAGCTAAGCGTTCCAAGAATCCCTTCATAGCAACTCCGATGATTAGAAATCCAATCAACAGAAATCAATCGAATTAGAATCACTTCACCGCCATTTTCACGCATCGAGTTCGAAGACAATCCGAGCGGTTTGTATGCATCATACCAATATAGGCCCCCAACTCGGCGGGGTGACCGTCACCGTCATCGCGATGATGATGCGCTCGCTGTGCTCACTACTGATTCAGGGAATCGCAGACCGCGAAGCGAGGAGCATTTCGCAGGTTTGAGAACTGGCCTCGCCTGAGTTGTGCAGGCCTACAAGAAGGAAAGGCTCTGTTGATCCAGCGCCGGGTAGCCAAGCAGAAGGCGTCAAAACTTGTAACGGTTCATCTCGCTTCTGCCGGTGGTTCTTTGCCGGCTACGATTTCAGTGCCAAGTCGGCCGATGAGAGCTGTTGCCACGATCCGAAATCGATGGAGGAGTTCCTGTGCGAACAAACGCAGTGAAACAGACTGCGGCAAGCGGCATCGATGGGGCCGAGTCCTCCGAGCCAAGATCCGCGGAAGGGAAAACAAATCGTGACGGAGCGCGCTGAAGAAGAGGTTCGCGCAGAGGAGATGATTATCACCTTTCCGTTGTGGCGTACAGACTAGATACGTTCCTCTCGTTGGGAAGCCGCACTGAAGCGCTAGTCCCGTGCGGCTTTTCCTTGAGCGAGATCAAAGAAATCCTGGAGATGGCCCGAGTCGGCCATGGCTCGATAGGTCTGCCTCTGCCGTACTCCGCCGTTGGTTTCTTCAGGATAGGGAATGTCAGCCGATAAGATATATGAATCATTTCCCCGTGTTTGGCTGAGGGAGTTCGTCCTGATTTCATGCGGCGACTTTCTTCGCGCTTTCAGAATCGTGTTCTTTTTCGATACTGAGTCCCTTCCAGAGCCCTTCCTCGAAGAAGAAGCTTTTTCTTTTAACATGACCGTGCAAAGGAACCTGACGGCCCAGACTCTGTTCGCCTGACTTAGAGCACGGGGACCTGCACGTTCGAGACGATGTTCGAATAGCTGCTTTCTCGGCTGCTTGAGTCAACAGCAGTCGTGGCGTAGCAGTAGTTGTTGCCGTTCGCCACTGTGGTGTCTGTGTACAGCGTGCCTGTGTTCAGCGCGGGGTTGATCTTCGCATAGGCTCCGCAGGACGTCGTGTAGGGCGCGCGATAGACGTTGTAACCGACGATGCCCGAGGACGTGCTGGCGTTCCAGGACAGGGCGACGGAGTGAGTCGCGGCCGCAGTCCCGGAGCCAGTGAGCCCTTCTGTTGTCGTGCCCGGGTTGGCGTTGCTGGTTAAAGTGAGCGTGGCGTTAACTGTTCCGCTGACCATGGGGCTGAAGGTTATGGTGAAGGGCACGCTCTGGCCCGCCGGGATGGTTACTGGGAGCGATAGTCCGCCCACGCTGAACACCGAGTTGCTGCTGCTCGCGGCCGTGACCGTGACGCTCGCGCCGCTGGCTGTAATCGTGCCGGACGCCGTTCCGCTTTGGCCAACGACCACGCTGCCCAGGCCGAGGGTGGTCGGGGCGATGGAAAGCGTGCCGGCTGTCACAGTTCCAGTTCCTGACAGCGGGACGGTGAGAGTCGGATTCGAAGCATTGGACGCGATCGTCATGCTGCCGGTAATGGTTCCGGCCACCGTTGGAATAAATTTCGCGCTGAAGGTGCAACTGGCGCCTGGCGCCAGGGTGCCGCCGGGATCGTTGCAGGTGCCGTTGCCGCCCCAGGAGAAGTTGGCTGATATCGCGTCGCTCGTGAATGTGACTATGGCATTCCCGGTATTCGTGATGGTTGTTGTCAGTACGGCGCTCGTGCTGCCGACGGCGATGCTGCCGAAGGCGATGCTCGCCGGACTTGCCGACAGCTTACCGATCGCGCGCATTTACGGTCACCGTGGCGCTCGCATATTTGGTGGGGTCGGCGACGCTGGTAGCTGTGACGGTGACGGTTGTGTTCGCGGTCACGGTGGGGGCGCTAAACAATCCGGTGCTGCTCACGGTGCCAGCTGTGGCCGACCATGTAACGGCCGTGTTGCTGGTGTTCGTGACTTGGGCGGAGAATTGTTGGCTTCCCCCAGAGACCACTGTCGCCGTGGCTGGGGAGACCGAGACACTTACCGGTCCGGTTAGAGTGGTGAAGGTGTAGTCTAGGCTGGTGACCTGGACGCCAGTGGCGTCGGCCGACAGGACGCGATAGTGATAGGTGGTCCCGGCGGTCAGCGCAGTTAGGCTAACCGAATGAGCCGTCGTGAAGTTCGAGTTCAGGCTACTAAGAGTGCCGTAGCTGGTCGTGAGCCCGTACTTGACCCGCGAGGTCGCCGGCACAGCAGTTGTCCAGTGGATGGTAGCGGTGGTGTTTGTGGTCGTAACTGTGACTGAGCTGACCCAGGATTGTGCGAAGGAAGATGGCGTGACGAGGACAATAAGCAGCGGGAGAACAAAGATCCAAAGAGCACGAAGCTTTTGACACATGGCCCGAAACAGAAACGATCCACGTCCGGAAGAGCGAGGGGGATGCGCTTCATGCTTTTCATGATGATCTAAGTAAGAGTTGCAATTGGATAATAGAACGTGCGGACCGCTGCGTAAGGCCGAGATGCACTAGTGGGTGTGAAAATGAACTTATCATTTCCCGATGGTAGAAATTTGACGGCCGGATCATTTAACGGATAAGAAAATCAAACTTCCGTGTGCCGGCGGACGATGTACTTGCATCATCCGTGACCCCAATCACTGACAAACTATTCACTCAGGTCTAGTCTTTAGTCTAGGGTCACTATTTTGTGGTATTGCCTTGGTGTTGCACACGCCGGGGCTTTTTTAATGGCGGTAGACGGCGCGCGTCGGGAGCCGGGCGGCCAGAGTCACACTCACGCCCGAGAGTAGCTCTTTTGGCGTGCGACAGCCTCAGGGCCCTACTGTCCGCCAGAGGCGGAGGGTCCACGCATGGACGATAGTTCAATCGCGGCACGGGCTGAAAAACTCCGTCGAGAGATTGCACTGATCCTGCAGGAGGAGCGACGCTACCGTAATATCAGAATCCATTCACGAGCCGAGATAGCAGAGCATGAAAAGCGGGGGTTTCGAGTCCTTGCGATACGTGAAGAACTTCGAACTCTTGTTGAAAAATCAAGGGAACAATCAAGCCACGGATCGGTCTGGTACAGTTGACCTTTTCCTTTCAGAAAGAGAGCATTTGCGGTAACTGGCCGCCGTTATTGTGAGGCACTAGGGCACGCTGTGAACCTTGCGCGTTGTCGGATGCGGTTGCATTATCCGTGACCTCGATCACTGAAAAGTTACTCCGTGGCTTGTATGGTCGCGAAGATCGTTTCATATTGTCACACCATCAGCCCCGGTGTCCTGGGAGAGCCGGGGCTTTTTCCTTGTTGCGAGTGAGTCTGCTGTCTTCGCGTTGGCGCGGTCCCGCAACTTTTGACCTGCTTTGATTTCGGTTTTTCGTGGCTTAACGCTCCAGTACCCGAGTTGCAGGCACTGAGAGGCGAGATTGCAACATTTATTGGCATGGATGAAGAGGTCGCAAAACGGAGAGCTATTGTTAGATCAAATCCAAATCTAAGCGCACGGGAGTTGTGCGAACTGTTTGACCATCGCCGTGTTCCCGTACCAAGAGGTTGGGGGGATGCAGGAATTGAGTGGTGGACGAAGGCATATCAGAGTCGTTTCAGAGGCCGTGTCCAGAACCTAATTTCCAGAGATCGCACAGGGTAGCTGAGACCCGTGACTATACTCCACCTTCGGCGTTTGGTCGCTGCCCTGATGCAGATGGATCGCGGGATCCCGGTTGCAACGAACCAATGCTGATGCGGTGCGAAGGAGCCGATGTTACGGGGTTTCCAATAGGCTGCCAAGTTGCTCGGCGAAAACGTCCCGAACTACGACTTCTATTGCAAGGTCTAGCTCATCTTCCTACCAAGGTTCAGACTGTGGGCGCTTCAATGGTCTTTGGGGATAAATGAGTGAAATGATTCCATAAACAATGTCGGCTCCCCGGCCCGAGTAAACTTTGGAGGCGCAAACCAACCAAAGGGCTACGTCATCCACCACTAGACACCGCGTCCATGATCCATTCCATTAAAGGCAAAATTAACGACATGCCCTCTCACGGCTTGGCTTCGAGTGTTCCACGGACGATGTTGGAGTAGGCGGACTCGCCGTCACCATTGATTGCGCGCACCCGGTAGCGAAACCGCTCACTCTTTTTTAAACTGGAGTCGCTGTACTCGGTCGCCGTGGCTGGCAATTTGGCAATTCGACTCCAGCTGTCTTTCACGCTGTCAGCCTCATCGACCCGGCGCTCCACGACAATTGCGGTGGGACTGCCGCCATGAACCTGCCAGTCCAGTTTCGCAGTAGTTGCCCGTAACGGACAAATTGAGCGAGCTTGGGGCTTCCGGAAGAACCGGCCAATCGAAGTAGCTCTCGTCGGTGACTGCCATGATGCTGTCCTTGATCGGCAGCGCCTCCAGCGTATCGGTGGTGCCCGGTTTCCACGAAACCTGTTTGATCTCGCCAGACACAACATCGACCAGAACCGGATGCGTAATCCCTGTGTTTTTCAACGACAGCGTGGCATAGAGCGGCGGAAATAGCATTTCCCGGGAAGACTGTGAGCCGCCAGCCAGTACGCAACGATAGCCTTTCCCTTGTCGGATCGGAATCCGTAACCCAGGAAAGGGAAGCCGGACTGGCGCCGCAAGGCAGGCAAGTCCGGACCGCCGACTTCGATCGATGGATCGAACTTGGTATCCGAGAATAGCGCGTTCGTGTTCTGCAGTGCGGAAAAGACGGGCCGAGGCGTGAAGTCGGTGTCGTGATTGGTGATCCCGTGAATGATTCCGAAGTCGTCGTACTCATTGCCATCTGTCCCGGCAGCCAGCAACCAGACAAACGTCTTTACTCCGGCTGCCAGGTTGTAGACGAAACCCGCGAGGAACATACTTTGCCTGCACCGATTCGTCTGAACCCACCCACGAGGGAATCGAATTGAATTCGTCGTCAAAGAATGGGATGTCCGGATTTGACCCCGGGATAATGGCTGACCAGATCCCGCAACGCCCGCGGAGACTCGGTCTGGTATGCGCCGTAATCCATGGTTTCCGGATTCATATTCTGACCATAGCCCGGATAAGTATGATAGGCATACACATCAATTCCCGAGGCGCACTGGCAGGTATCGAAAGCACGCTGGGTGAACTCCCGGGTGGGTCCGCCTGACCGCCATAGATCACCTTGGCTTGCGGATCGGTTCGGTGGACGGTTTCGATAAAAGGCCCAAGTAGTCTTCCAAACTGCTCCGGATTGCCCCAAGGATTCCAATAACCGATGTCCTGCTCATTCCACAAAGCCCAGTAGTGGATACGATCGTGAAAATGATTCACCATCCATGCCGCGTATCGATTGAAGGCCGTGATCTGCTCGGGAGTAGTCGGTGGCCAGAAGACCGAATACAAACTGCGGTCATCATTATGAAATGAGCCGGGTTCGGGGATGCTCACATCGGGCCGCTTGCCGCTCGGCGACGTGTACATCACATTGCCATAAATCAATTGCACCTGGATATCGATTCCGTTGTCCACCAGCGAGTCCACGAAGTCTTCGAGCTCCGGCGAACTTGAGAATACGCCACGTTTCTGCTCGATCCAGTCCCAACTGGTGCGGTCTGAGCTGTTTTCATATTGTCCGATGCGGGCCCACTTGAAACCGGCATCGAACATGCGCGTCCACCACCAGCGGTTCCAGGGGAGATAGGGATCGCGCGGCATATCGGAGTTGATGCCGAACCCGTCGCGGATCTGCGACGACCGCTTGGGAGGAACGTGGTCAGGAACCGGGCGCGAACTTTGAGCCTCTACGATCAGCGGAATTAGAAGTAGAAAGACAAGCGAAGCGAAAACAACAACCCGATGACTCCACGACTGCGCCAAGCATCCCTTCATTGTTTCCTCCTTTCCTCCGATCTTGGCAGGTTTACTGTTAACCAATCCCGCACCGCCGATCTTGCAGCATCGACGTTCCCCACGTCTTGAATAATCTCGTACTCGGCAGTTGTTCATTCTGCGGCCGCAGCAGTTCGCATCACCAGCGGAAGAACGGCAGAATCAATCCAGGCATCGTTCTCTCCGCTAGGTACGTTGTCAAACAGCCACCAATGCTCCCTATGTTCCACGACGTTTCCGGGCTGCAATTCGACCAGAGGGCCAAGCGTTTCCAATTCGAGGAACTCGGAATTCGTGAACACCTCGAAATTGCAACCGAAATCGGGATAGTGAGCTCCGCTGATGACGATCGCACGCTTTACAAAGAGATCACCCTGCTGAAATAAGCGCCCCAGCCAGCTGAGTTGTAAATGCCACCCATCTGTTCTTTAAAACGGGCTTGAGAATTCGCCAGTGTGTTGCAACTGGATATAGGATGTGCCGAAGACCCAGCGCGGATCGGCAAAGTCCGTAAAAGACCAGATGCCGAACGCTCCCACCGGCAAATAGTGATCCTTATCCATCGCGGTCCGCGGAGAAAGTGGCAGGATCGCGCGGCCGCCAGGCCCGCATCATTGTGGGAGACCACGGCGCGAGCGTGGTCGAATGTGAGTCCTCGATTTCTTATGCGTTGTGTAATCCGAACCTGCGAGCCCATGGTTGCCAGTTCGATCTCAAGCTCCTTCTGCAGGTTGGTGCCCGGAGGCAACTCCTCTCGTTGTCCCGTGAAACGAACGGCGTTGCCGTGCTGAGAAACTGCGACCGGAGTATTGTCGGGGTAATAGGTTCTCTCCACTTCGGGAGAAACCCACAAGCGGTGGCCACCGTAAAGACGGAACTCGACACCACCTGTCTTGCCGGCATGTTCCTCTACTTCGTGGAGCAGGTTCTCGCCGTTGCGGAAGCCGTAGAAGAGAATCCGTGGACCAACGTCGGCAGTCATCACCAAATCAACGATGCCATTGGACAACTTGTACGCATTGTTCCAGCCCCGGTATGAGAAGCGTTCGAGCATCTTCGTGAGATTCGCCCGAGCCCTCAGGCAAGTTCCTTGGCGTTCTTCTGAATCTTGGCCAGAGCAGCCGCAATTTCGCTCATGTCTTCCTCGTCTCCCAACAATGCGGGCTGCGGAATCCACACGGTTTCCCACGCTGCCTTTTGGGTCGCTGGGAATTTCTTCTTTAAGAAAGCATGTTTCTGCTTCGCTTGCTTCCCGCAGAGGCGCTTTCGATACTCACCATTGCGAAACATGTGCAACTCGTGGAGCGGTGGATAGCTGGCCTGGTTGGGAATACCCTCAGCGTTCATGGCCGCGATGAAACGTTCAGTCGAGATTTTCGCGAACTTCTTCTTGTTCACGTGGAATATATAGGCATACTGCCCATTGCGTGTGCACCGTTCGTCGAGTTTCTGCGGAGTGATCCCCGGGATTTCGCGCAGCAATTGGTCCAGCAGTCGGGAGTTCTTATGACGCCGCTGGGTCTGCTCGTCGAGCCGACTGAGCTGCGCGCTCAGAATTGCGCCTTGCCATTCGCTGAGCCGGTAGTTCGATCCGTAAATGAAATGGCTGTAGAACCACTCGCCCGGCATGCGGCCACAGTCGTGCACGGAGCGCGCCTGCACCTCGAACTTGTCGTCATTGGAAAGGATGATGCCGCCTTCGCCGGCAGTCATGAGCTTGCTGGATTGGAAGCTGAAGGTGCCCGCGACGCCGAAGGTCCCGATCCGTTGGCCGCGCCATTCGCTGGCATGGGCGTGTGACGAGTCTTCAATGAGCGCCAATCCCTTGTTGCTGGCGATTTCCTTCAGTCGATCGAGGTCCGCTGGATGGCCACCCATGTGCACCGCAATGATTGCCTTTGTGCTCGGAGTTATGGCAGCTTCCACCAGGTCCGGATTGATGCAGTATGTTTGAGGATCAACATCCACCAGCACGGGAAGGGCATTCGCAAACAAGACCGCACTGGCTGTGGCAACGAACGTGAAATCCGGCACAATCACTTCGTCGCCAAAAGTGATACCAAGGCCTGCCATGGCGACTTCGAGGGCGGCGGTTCCGTTGGTCACAGCGATTCCGTGCCGAGCCCCATGAAACTTTGCAAAGGAGCGTTCGAACTCCACTGTCTTCGTCCCCGGTGTGCGCCACCAAACTCGGCTTTCCAGGACCTCCTTGAGTGCTCGCTCTTCCTGCAGGTCGTAGTACGGCCAAATGGGAAACGGCTTGTTCTTTGCTTTGTTGCCCCCGAGCAATGCCAGTGCAGACATGGGTGTATCTCCTTGTGGCCCTAATACTGGTTAAATCCGGTGGAGTAGCGGAACGCTTCCACGTAGTGTCCGTCCTTGCGTGGCTGTTCTCGCCGCATTTCGTCTTTGGCTTTCTCCATATCCTTCGGATCCCAATCGGAACGATATCTATGCACCGCAGGCTCAAACTGGCTCACTTGCTTACAGGCAGCATCGAACTTCAATTCAGCGACGCTGTCGATGTTGACAAAGTAGTTCGACTCCTGCGGCGACGGATAGAAAAAGTACATTTCCGGCACTTGGTACGGCTCGAGTCCCTGCTGCAATTTTTGATTGGGGAAATAGAGCCAGAACTCGGCGGCGCGCACCGCATCGATAGTGTTGAACGCGGCCATTCGATGGTCCGTTTTGTGCCAGCGTTCATACCATTCGCCGGGATCGACGCTCAATAGTACGTCGGGCCGGATTCGACGGATGATGGCGGTTGCCTCCTCGGTGAGCTTGGGCTGTGGCGCGTACTCCAACATGCCGTCGTCGTATCCCATCCAGAGAATGTTCTCCTTGGGCGTGCCTAGCTGTCCTTCGGAAATCTCCTGTTCCGCACGACGGATTTGTGCCAGACGCTGCGAACTCATCTGCGGGTCGTACGACCCCTTGTCGTCATTTGTGTACACCACGATGTAAACCTTGTTGTGATTGCGATTTAACAGGGCAATCGTGCCGCCCGCGCCGAATACGTCATCGTCGGGATGAGGAGTGAATATAAGGATCGTCTTGTTCTGCAAATTCTCCAGACGGATTTGTTGACCTTGAACTGCGACGATCAACAAGCACAGGAGTAAACAGCAAATCAGACCGCCGCGCATCAGCGACCCTCCAGATTTTGTTTGCATAGATGGAGCCGTCCAAGGTAGCTGAAATATAGCATTTAGTCGAAGGAAAACACGCTGACCCGGGGTCATGCACTTTCCTCCTTGACGCGGCGTAGTGAGAGGTGTAACCAATGGTCGAATCGAAAATTGACGTGAGACGTGCAGGCGAGTCTGGAATACGCTTGGGGGCCCTATGTTTCGTCGTGTTTATGCACTCACTTTGTTGTCATTGTTTTTCGGTTTTCTTCTAATTGCCAGCGGCCCTGCCGTCGCGCAGGTCGACCGCGGCGCTGTTGTCGGCATTGTTACCGATCCATCGGGAGCGCGGGTGTCGAATGCAGAGGTCACAATAACAAGTCGCGATACCGGCCAACCCATTCGCCTAACGACCGACGACGAAGGCAACTACAAAGCCAGTCTCTTGAAGATTGGCCCCTACTCCGTTGCCGCGACCAAGCAAGGTTTTGAAACGACGATTCAGGCTAACGTAGATGTGGCGGTCAATCAAAGCGTCCGAGTCGATCTTGTTTTGAGACTCGGAGCGGCCTCGCAGACAGTCGAGGTCACGGGCGCAGCGCCTCTGCTGCAAACAGAGTCCTCTTCTCTGGGAACGATCGAGACGGAACGAAGGATTTCCGACCTGCCACTGAATGGCAGGAACTTCATCCAGCTTGCCTACCTCGGTCCCGGCGCCAATGGCGGTCAAACCGGAACAAACGTTAGTGGCGGCGTGTTTGAAAACGAGCGCGCCAATGAAGCGATCTCGGTGAACGGGTTACGGGTTTCGAATAACAACTTCCTGCTGAATGGCGTCGACAACAACGAGTTTGGGCTGGGAGGGGTGGTTGTTCTGCCCCCGCCGGACGCAATCCAGGAGTTCAAGACGGAAGAGAACTCCATGAGCGCAGAGTTTGGACGCGGCGGTGCTGCCGTCAACGTCGTGCTGAAATCGGGCACGAATCAGATACACGGCGGCCTCTACGAGTTTATTCGCAACGACAAACTGGACGCCGTGAACTACTTCAATCAGGGTCAGCAGCCCTTCAAGAGAAACCAGTTTGGAGCCTTCTTGGGCGGCCCGATCAAGAAGAACCGAACGTTCCTGTTCGGCGATTATCAAGGATCACGTTTGCGGGCGAGCAACCCCTTCTTGTCGACTGTGCCCACCGCCGCGGAACGAGCCGGTGATTTCACTGACCGGTTGACGGGACAAATGTTCTCGCCTTGTGCGACTCCGAGCCCTGCGGACACCTTCGACACCGGAACGATCTTTAATCCTTATAGTACAAACCCAAACTATCAATGCGCGGATGGCAGCGTGGTCTCCCTCCGGAGTCCAATTAGTTACTTGGGACAGGTCAATGTGATTCCGCCGCAAGGCACGCTTCCGCTGGGCATCAACTCGGTCGGCTACAACATTGCGAATTTTTATCCCCAGCCCACCTCTCCCAGTGATCTCACCGATAACTACCTCGCCAATCAAAATCAGATCAACGATCAGGATTCTTTCGACATTCGCGTGGATCATCGCTTCCGAGAGGCAGATCAGATTTTTGGTTCTTACAGTTTCAGCGATGTCCGCAGCCAGCAACCGGGCCCTCTAGGACCTTTATGGGGAGGATCCGATTGTTGCCCGAGCATCAGTGATTCTCGTGCACAGCACGTGGGCATCGGGTTCACGCATACTTTCTCGGAGCGTTTGCTAAACGATCTGCATGGCGGCTATTTTCGTTATGCCGTGAATGCCTTGCCCTTCAATTTTGGTAAAGATCTGGGAACACAACTCGGCATCCCCAACGTCAACCGTCCTGGATACCCCAATTCGAGCGGACTCACCAACATCGACATAGCAGGATTTACTCCCCTAGGTGATTCGCAGTGGCTCCCCGAGCACGTATTCGAGAACATTTACCAAGTCGCCGATACCCTGACCTGGATCAAGGGCAAGCATTCCATGAAGTTTGGCGTCGACTTTCGGCGTCAGCAGAGGAATTTCTTCCAGCTTTCCAACCCGCGCGGATACTTCAATTTCGATGGCGGATACACTAACGACCTGAGCACTGCCAACGGGGGTAACGCTCTGGCAGATGTTCTGCTTGGCGTCCCGATCGGCAACGAGCAGGATTTTCTGCCGGGCCTCTATCCCACCCGCTATTGGGATCTTGCCGAATTCTTTCAGGATGACTTCCGCGTCAGCCGTAACCTGACCATCAACTTCGGGCTGCGCTATGAATTGACATCTCCCGCGAACGGGCAGGTTGGAAATTTTGATCTCACTCGCGCTATCGTCGTGACCTCCTATGGGCCAGGCGCGGTTTCGCATGCGGGTGTGCAGTTTGACAAGAACGATTGGGGACCTCGCATTGGCATGGCATGGTCGGCAAATAAAACCACGGTTGTCCGAGGCGCCTTTGGAATGTTTTACTCCGCAGAGGCGAATATTTTCGACGACCTCGGCCTGAACCCGCCCCAACTTAGTTTTTACGCCGCGAACTTTAGCGCCAACGCCATTCCTCCCGAAAGTCAACTTGTCTCCAGCGGTTTCCCGAGCGCTTTGCCTGTGGGCAGCGCTACAAACATCAGCGGCCCCGTTAAGACAACGGGAGCGAAGCGTATAATTCCGCGCATTCTGGAGTGGAATGTAAGTGTGCAACATCAGTTCGCGCAGAACTGGGTGGCACAAGTCGGGTATGTTGGTACCCACTCCTCCGACCTGTGGAATCATGAAGCGAGCGATCTCAATCAGGCTCCGCAAATCCTCGATACAAATTTTTGTGGGCCCGACCCCAACAACTGCATTCCGAACTTCGGGCGGCGATACTACGCACAGCAACCGAACATGACTCAAGTCCTGCCTCTCGACTATCCACAGTTCCATTCTTTCTACAACGCATTTCAGGGATCGTTGAACAAGCGCTTCTCGCAGGGTTTCAATTTACTGGTGGCGTATACGTATGCTAAGAATCTGGGGAATGCAGACGGCAATGTAGGCGGCTATGTGCAGAACGCCTATTTCCCCAATCTGGAGCACGGACCGGTCGCCCCGGATTTGCGGCAACGACTGTCCGTGAGTTACCTCTATGAGGTTCCCGTCGGCCACGGTCGCCACTTCATGGGCGACGCGCATGGATTCACACAGGCCTTTCTGGGAGGTTGGCAGATCGCGGGAATTACGAGCGCACAAACTGGCGAGGCAGTGAACGCCGTCATGTCAAACGACCTGAGTAATACTGGCAGCTTCAGCTATCGCCCAAACCAGATTGCCGATCCCTACAACTTCTCCTTCAACACGACGTCGCAGGCCAACGACTACGGTTGCTCTAACCCCGGACATCAAACTCTGGACTGCTGGGTTAACCAGGCGGCATTCGTCGCACCTCCGTTGGCCCCGGGGCAGCAATCCGCGCATAGCTTCGGCAATGCCCGAATCGGAAATCTGCGAGGACCCGGTCTGGTTAGCTTCGATTTCGTCCTACAGAAGAGCTTCAAGATTACAGAATCGCAGCAGATCGAGTTCCGCTCAGAGTTCTTCAATCTCTTCAATCATCCAAATTTTGGATTGCCTGGAGGAGGCTCGCTAGTTTACGTGGACGTGCCCGGAGGTTCCGCAATCACGAACACGGCGACTGACAATCGCCAGATCGAGTTCGCATTGAAATACACGTTCTAGATGAGAGCGTAGAGAAAAGCTTCCCCCTTGGCAGTCTTCGGAGCGGGGTTTGGGGAGAGGGTTTCACAGAAGAAGTAGATGGCCGCGGTGGTCGCCGTTCCTGCGAGGTTCAGCGATGTCGTCGTGCTGGACACATTGGAAGTGACGCCGGCTGGCAGTGCGCCGGATGCAATCGCCCACTTGTAGGGGGTGCACCCGCGACTGGCGTTAATAACCGCAGAGTGACCCTAGCGATCGTCGTGATGTTTCTAGCGCTCAGCCGTGTGACCACCCACTCTAACCCGGCCCGCGGGACTGCTGTCGCGTTGGAAAGGTAAGTCGTCGTGCAAGGGGACTGGCTTCGAACAGCCGCTCGAGCCGCACCAGAACTGGCATGTCGATGTTTCCTATATCAACCTGTCGGGCACGTTCTATTACTTGTGCAGCGTGCTGGATGGATGCAGTCGTTTTCTGGTGCATTGGGATCTGCGGGAGTCGATGAAGGAAGCGGACATCGAGAGGATTCTGGAACGAGCCAAGGAGAAGAACCTGCACGCCAAGCTGCGGATCATCTCCGACAACGGACCACAGTTCATCGCTCGGACTTCAAGGAGTTTATTCGTATCTCCGGGACGGCGCACGTGCAACAGAGTGCGCCGCCGAGACTCGCAACCCCTGGATGGATTGGGTCGTTGCAGAACTTGCGTCAATGGACAGGGCGCGTCACTTGTTACCGGCGGAACCCGCTCGTCGATGTCTGCCGGTGCCCAGTGCGGGATCGACACAGGTACCAGCTCGCTTAAGCCGCCGTCGATCGGATGGACACCGACTTTGACTTCATCGTCTTTGGCAGGATTCTCGACTAGGGCGAGAGATTTGTTTGCGCGGATGGCTGAATCCATTCTGTCCACCTCAGCAACGGAGGGTGGCTCCTGAGCCTTTGGATCGGGATTATTAACTCCAATTGGCGGCCGGGGAGAGGTTATCTGAGCAATCACCATGGGCGACAGGATGATTCTGCTTTTCGCCTTGTAGAGCCGGTACTTGGAGTATTTGTGTTCCTCGTGTAACGTTTGCCCCCTGGCCTCCATCTCGAGATTTACGGATTGAGGCCAACCACAAAGTCGATTCAAGCTGCGCTATATTCACTTTCCCAAACAGGATATTGGCCGTCTGCTTTTGGACCTGAATCTCGGGCTGTGGCGCCAACAGATCTGTGCGCAGACGAATGATGCGGAAGTCCGCTTGATCAACCCAAGCGATGCCCTGCAAGAGCATGGGGATGGACTCGCGGTCAACTTGAATGCGCGCAGCGGACTCAGTCAAGCCAGGGATTTGAGCGAAGCCGATGACATAGGCGCTACGCCCGTCCGTTTGTTGCTGCCCTAAGTAGCGAAAGCGTGACTCCACTTGATTTGACGAAGAGAAGATAACCCAGGCGGATGTGAAGCCCTGGAAATTCGGCGTTCCGATTCCTTGTGTGACGGGTTTGCCATTCCGGTTGGTCCGGTACTCTTGAAGCTCCACCCCCCCGTCTTGGACCGGATGAGTCAGGATGAGATAGTTGAAGGTTTGGTCTCTCTGCGATCTGTTTATAGGGATGCCGCACCACTCGCTGAGGCAACCAGAGGATGTAGGCCATTGCGCCTGGCTCACGGCCTCCTCGGAAATTAAGTCAGGAACCTTCCGGAGTAATTCGTCCGCCTTAGTCCCAATTTTAGCGAGAAGATCGGAGACTTGGTCTTGGCTGGAAACAAGTTTCAGTCCCGCCAATTCATGCGCCATCTTCTTAAGTTCGGCCAGCGGTTCGTCCATATAGGGATGGGCCCGGCGTAGAGCTTCTCCGCTTCCGTTTTAAACTCGTCACTAGATGTGGATGGAGACGGCTGTGTTTGCGGGAATGCCGACAGAAGAGCGCCGATGGCGACCACGAAGACCGAAGCGCTACGAACCAATCTGCTTCGGCTCATGACTGCCTCCATCTGCTGCGTTAAGATTACGCTCTTCCCGAGTGATTCTGTCCGTATACGGGCGCACAACTGTTGTACTGCCCGCAGCCGTTGCTGGTGACCATCGCCGGCTCCACTTGGGGCGGCTCAATGATCAAGGTGCGCTTCATCGGTCGAGGCATGCACCTCGAGTTTCGCCATCCGGGATATCTCACACCCATTGTCACCTCTATTATCCGAGAAATCCGCGAATGTCAGAGAACTGCGGCTGACCGGCCGGGCAGGCAAATTCGGGCTGAGCGGTTCGCTGGCGATGAATGCGAAAGTCGATTCAGCAGACCCATGGGAGCACGCGATTCCCGAACCAGCGACGTTGGTGACGACCCGGTCAATGTGTGAAATAGGATGTTTCGCCAACAATACCCCAGGACGAACCAATCTGGGTTTGGCTCGCACATTTTTGTTCCCTGACTATCCCTATCAATTGTGACAGTTGCAATTAGTCCGCCCCGATGTTGAGCTACAGACTCGATTTTGCTCACATGGCGCGGTGTCTCCATCTCTCACGGGTTCAATGCGTCACGTTTTTACCAGGTCATTGGTGTTCTGGGCCATAAGGCGTCTGGTTTTGGACCAGCGGTTTAGAGAAGAACACTGGTGAGTCGGATGGGCCGGACGTTGGCAGGAGGCAAGTAGCTAACCAATAGTTTGTCCCATTTAGGGAATGTCACGGCGAGACCCATGACGCAAATACCTTCATCAGTATCGGGTTTGAGACGCGCTCTCGGACTGTGGCCTTACTTGTTCGTTGCCGTTTCGATCACGGGCTTGGCCTACATCGCCTTGAATGCCGCCCGATGAGGAACTGCTCGGCTTCATTTTTCTAGAGGCCAAGCATATAGGCCCGTTTTGAGCAGCGGCCCAACTGGCGAAAGCAAGACCTTTACACTCAGAACGACATCGAAGCGTCATTTCGCCATTGCGCTCATTTGACCTTCCTGGCGTGTTGCTGGTGAGAACATAGTTCGCCGCCATGAGGAACTATTGGGACATTGTCGGAGCCCTCTGGAATGTCATCGACATCTACGAAGGGCCTGAGGTCTTTCGGCAGACCTACAACTCAGTTCCAAGAGAGTCAAGGCTGATGTTTGCTGCCCACTTCTGCCAATCGGAGGTTTGCAGTGGCGGCTTCGAGCAATTCTTCTGGAATCCTACCGGGGTATTGGCGCCCGAGGCTGTCGAGGGTTTTCGTGAGATTGGCTTACCCCAACTCGCTGCGCTCATAGAGTCCGCGATGGACCTGCTTGGGCCACCCTATCCGCGAGATCGGGATGAGCGAAAATCGCGCCTGTCGCAAGTCCCGGAAGGTACTTTCGATGCTCTGGACGAGACTTTTTTTGCTCTCATCAAGTCAGAGGAGGGAGGCTTTGAAGCTGCGGCCAACCGTTACGTCGAACGGATGGGCCAGAGACATAAGGCCAGCTAGCGGGACTCGATTGCCGTAACCATGCCGTCGAGTTTCTGGGAGGATACTGCGATTTCGCCTCTCAGTGGGAGGGACGAGAACCAGACCCACCGATTGTCGTGCTGGAGAAATGAGATGATTGCCCTGTAACGGAGGTTCTAGCGGTGGCGAGATGTGCTGACATCGGAGCCTCTTTCCCGTCCCATTGCACCAGCGCTTGAGCAACAGCCTGAGCGACGCGGTGAAGAGCTGAAGGGTCCCGTCGTTCGATGTCCGAACGAAGAGGAGAGCCAAACACCAACCCCTGAGCTGCATCTCGTGCATTTACCCGGCTCGACGATTCGATCGTCTCGATCTCCACATCGGCGAAACCCCTCCGCGGCGTCTCCGATCCACAACTCGAAGGGCAGCTCCGCCAGCAGCCGTTCAAACCAGTGCGCATGTCCACTGGCTTCCATCCCCAGGCGCACTCTCATTCCGCTAACCGCGAGTTCGCGGTAGAACTTCTCCGCTTCCTCGCGGTGTTGCAACCGACGCTCCCCGCATTCGCCAGTTTCGGTATCCACAAAACGCAATTTGTTGGAAACCCGGGTGGGAGTCACAACCTATAATCATCATGTTCGGCTCCGTTCTCCCGGGCCTTGGTGGTTTCAGCACCGCCAAAGTCTACTCGGGCGTAGGAGCCGACATTGTTGTGGAATCAATCGCGCCCAATGACCCACCCGGCCAGTTACCGGTACTTTGAGTCGTAAGTTTTCGCCCACTCTTCATCGAGCAACCCCCGGATTTGATTCTTTGCTTCCCCGCCCTCGCTCCCATGTTCGCCTGAGCCTCTGCGAAAGAACCGAAAGGGTGAGCCCGCGTAGGGCTCGCCCCTTTACTTTGTCACAAGGTTTATTGAGTTACAGCCGCAGTCAGCGCAGTGATAGTTCCATTCGCTGGCACTTTTCGAGTGTCGAGTGGACTGCGTGTGCTGGTTCGCTGTGGCAGTCCGGCCGTTCCCGTGGTTGCGACGACACTGTAGCCTGTTGTCATGTTGTCTGTGGTTTGGCTTGTCAAACTCCAGGAATAAGGTATCGACAGCTTGCAAGTCCGGGTCGCCCCAGTTCCAGTCGCTGCCACCGTGTTGGTCTCGCTGTAGACTGTCGGACTGATGGTTCCATCCAGTGTCGTTACGCTGGCACTGCAAGTGAAGTTCGTCAGCCCCGTCGTCTTGACCGTGATCGTGATCGTCAGGGTGACCGTTCCTCCCACCACGGTCGCGGCAGGCAGCGAGTCACTATCATCCACCGTCGCAGGAACTGCTCGAAACGCCCCTGTTCGCGGATCCAGGTATCCCAGAATCCCATTCATGGTTTGTCCGCTTGCCGCCTGTCCCCACAGTGTCGGTACTGCGATTCCGAGGCAGCAGATGCAAATCAACAACAGTTTTGTGGTTCTCATAGTCATCTCCTTCTGGGGGGATTGAATCAGGATTTACTGCTTGGCCGTTGGTTCAGGGAGAAGAGGGGATTGTTCCGGCGAGTCTGGCAGAGCTACGTATCGCGGTGCCACAACTGCGGACCCACGCTTGGGCTAGAATGTACCCAATCCGGGCATTTGTCAACGTGTATGACGTTGCGTGTCTTTAGCACATGACATGTCCGGTTTTGCCAAGTGGCTTTGCGTCCTAATTCCCCCTAAGCCGAAGGATACAACCGCTGCTCAACATAACGGCGAAGCAACCGGGAAAAGTCACAATCTATCGTCAGTGAGGTCCGCAAGCGTCGGCAGCAACTTTTGCCAGGCTTCAACTTTGACAACGAAAGCATCGACTAACGCCAGCACATCAGTTGGCACATCGCTGCCAGACACTAAGATGATCGCCAGTCGAGGTCTTACCCGTTTTATTTCGCGCGCAATTTCCTGTCCGCTCATTCCGGGCATACCATAGTCGAGGATCACCGCGTCGAATGCGCACGTGTTCACGAGTCGGAGTGCCTCTTCTCCGGAGGATGCTGCCAGAACTGCGTACCCGGACATTTCCAGCAGGGCCGTCTCATATTGCAGGATCATCGGCTCGTCATCGACACAAAGGATGACTCTCTTCGAGACAGGACAAATCGAATTTGTGGCTTCTGCCACGACCACTCCGACGAACGCTCACTTCCCGAGTCCAAGCAACACGGCCTTTCACAAAGAAAGTGGCGGAGGGTTCCCGAGTCGCATCCGCCACCGCAGAAAGAACTGCGTGGAGGCCACATCAGTCCCTTCTGATTTCTTGCCTTCGCGTCGAGCCGGTTGAATCATCCGGCCAGTTCTCAGCGCGAATCCGGTCAGTACGCCTCTAGTCGGGAGAGGTATACCGTGTCGTCGAGCTAGGGCTTGAAGATTGCAGTCTTCAAAGCCTGCACCTATTCATTACGGCTGAGTGCTGCTTTGCGCTACTAGGGAAATCCCTAAGGACGCGGTGAGTGTAACGTTCCGCTGCCAACCCTCACTATTCTCCTGAATGGAGGGTTGTTGAACGATCAATCCGGCCCTGTTGTTGAACGACAGAATTCAGAATCGAGGTTAATAAGATGACGTTCCGCTTTCTCTCCGCATGTTCGTTGCTGTGCGTGTTGGGGTGCTTATCCGCCTCTGCGCAGAATGCCGAAGCTCCCTATCCCCCTTTTCGGGCCGGGAGTGTCCCTCCCTTGGTTCAGATGACGCCAGCAACGGTGCCTCAGGTCGTTCCGGCTACGACTGCAACTTGGACCAAGGCGAAGCATGCCCCGCCGGTGTCAGTAGGCTCGATGCTCCTACTTACCGACGGCCGCGTCCTGGTACATTCTGAGCCGAATTGCGGCGGTTGCGTCGGCAACTACAACCACTGGTACACCCTCACGCCAGACAATACTGGGAGCTATGTCAACGGCACCTGGAAGCAGGTGGCTTCCCTCCCGAGTGGCTACAATCCGCTATTCTTTGGTTCTGCCGTCCTCGCCGATGGCAAAGTGGTTGTGCAAGGCGGGGAATACAATTGCCCGGGCGGGAACTGTTCAGCGGACTGGCAGTCTGCGGGGGCGCTTTACGATCCTGCGGCCAACACATGGACGGCCACGACAGCGCCTGCCTCAAGCAACATCGGAGACGCCCAGTCGGTCGTCCTGCCTAATGGAACCTGGATGCTGGCCGAGTGCTGTGCCATCGCGTTTGGTAACAGCAGCTTCCCGGTGTATTACACCTTCAACGAAAGCACGCGGAGCTTCACCGCCAAGTCGAATGCGAACGACGGGAAGAACGACGATTTCGATGAGGAAGGCTGGAACCTGCTGCCAAACGGCACGGTGTTGACGGTTGATGCTTACACCAGCAATACGGTGCTCACAGGCATGAATTCAGAAACGTACAATTCCGGAACCAACAAATGGTCGACTGCAGGCAGCACAATCGTGCAACTGTGGGATTCAGGCTGCAAAACCGGTAGTGGCAGCTTCGAGGTTGGGCCGGCGGTGTTGCGTCCAAATGGCACCGTAATCGCTACCGGCGCCAGCGACTGCGCTGCGGGCCACACTGCGATCTACACTACCACCACCGGAAAGTGGAGCAAGGGACCTGATTTCCCAAACAGCGACGCAGCCAATGACGCGCCCGCCGCACTGGAGATCAATGGCAAAGTTGTTATCGAAGCCAGCCCCTTCAGTGGCACCTTCAGCCCGCCGTCGAACTTCTACGAATGGACGGGCACCGTACTGAGCGCGTTTCCTGCCCCGCCGAACGCAGTGAACACACCTTCTTTCGTAGGGCATCTGCTGCTTCTGCCCAACGGCCAGATCATGTACACCGATTTCTCCACCGACGTTGAATTCCTTACATCAACGGGCACATTCAACTCGGCATGGCGGCCGACAATCAAGACCGTGGCAACGACGCTCACCCATGGATCAAAGAATAATTCGATCTCTGGAACCCAGTTCAACGGTCTGTCGCAGGCCAATGCTTACGGAGACGACCTCCAGGACGCGACCAACTATCCGCTGGTGCGCATCACCAACAACGCTACTGGACATGTGTTCTACTGCAAGACGCATGGCCACAGCACGATGGGCGTCGCCACGGGCGCTGCGATCGTCTCTACGAAGTTCGATGTGCCTTCGGGAATTGAAACCGGGGCAAGCAAGTTGGTTGTGGTCGCGAACGGTATTCCTTCGGTCTCCGTTGCGGTCACGGTCAACTAGCACGAGTACGTTGTGAGTTCTCTAGCGGCAAAAGGTCCAAGCCCTCGATTGCGAGGCTTGGGCCTTTCGCCAGGGCAACGCGTTGAGAGTGCAGAGACTCGACGCTGAATCAACGCAGTAGCCGCAGGCGCCTTAATGTTCTCTCGAACGGGCAAGCGTTGACTTTGATAGCTGGAGGTGGCCCATGGCCTATGTCATTGCCGAACCGTGCATCGGAACGAAGGATACAGCCCGCGTCGACGCCTGCCCGGTGGACTGCATCCACCCCGCCCGCCTACATTCCAGTCCAAGTGCATGAGCTCTCAGGTCTCCCCGACTGATTCCAATCTAGCAACCGCACAATCCAATCGAGCATGTTGTGCTCATCATTAAGGAGAACCACAGCTTCGACAATTACTTTGGTTCCTTCCCCGGCGTAAACGGCGCAAAAGTTCCGCCGGCGCAAGACCCACCACACGATCACCTGGCATGGCTGCAGCGGGTGACGCACGCGGTCAAGCTGCAATACAGCGAAAAGACATTCCAGCATATTTCTCGTTCGGAAGACAGTTTACCTTGTGTGACAACTACTTCACTGAGGTAGCCAGCCAGTCCGAACCCAACCATCTCATGCCGATCGCGACGGCGTCCCCGGTAATCGATAACGCAAGCAAGGCCCGAACTTACCAGCCGCAGGAGCCTTTCAACTTGCCAACGCTACCGAAGACACTGGAGAAGGCGAAACTTACATGGGCTCTCGTCTGAGCCACTGGCAACGGCGATTGAGCTGTTAGTTGTCCCAAAGTCGATGCCGATCGCGCCTTGGCTCGTTTGGGAAGTTGGCGAATTCATGCGGGGTCGCTTCAATTGGCGGTGCGGGGACTGCATCAGGGGTTTGGCGTTTAGCAATTCTAAACGGAATGGACCCTTACTTTCGGGGACGAGCCTTGGCCCAATATAGTGTCAATGCTGTGTCCTCGCTATTTCGCAACCACTCCGCGACGTCTTTTTCTTGGAAAGGGCGGTCCCCTTGTTCGAGGTGAAGGTTGAGCAAATCGGTGATTTCGCCGGCGGTGCTGGGTTTCCTAATTTTGTTCAACGCTCGCGAAATGTGCTCGCCGAGACGACGATTCGAGTTCGGAGCCCTCTTCATTTGGGAAGGGGAGTTTCCTAGGCAACCGCCATTGCGGAGCTTGGAAGCGGACACTAGAAATGGTAAAGGCTGTGACATTGGTTATGCTCTAGCTGCCAGCTCTTGCGAGGGAGCTAACAGCGTGGAGTCATGCACCGTCACAGCCCTTGATGCGATCACCGCTTTCGCGGTTCCAAACCCCAACTGCCCCTCGCAGAGCCGTCGGTTTTTTCAGGTCTGGCTGCTTTCTTCGAGTTGCCCCGCCGAGCCGACCACTCAGCCTACTTCGGACTCGCCAAATTTTACTTCGGCGAACCCTTTCAGCCGTCGACGGAAGTCACCCTAAACACTTACTTCCGAGGTGTCAATGCCCCTTTTCAGTGCAAGCCCTGAATTTGAAGAGTGTTCATTTGGCTTTTCTACGGGGGCACGACGCGACTATTCTCTTCAACGAAGACGTCTCCCTCTCCTGAAGGGAAAGCCGAACAACAGTCTGCTCAAGACCGGGATGCGTGGACCGAAACCCTCGGATTGTTTGGGCCATTCATGAGTGGCGGGGTGTCGTTTGATCTTGAAGGCTTCGGCACTCAGGACGGCCTCAGCGACGAAAACGCGAGGCTCGCTCGGATGTGCGATCGCTTGACCAAGCAGTGGCGCCAGGGATTCGATAGCCTGTTGCTAATAGTTGGTTCCTCTGATCGCCAACCTCTCAAGGGACATTCCAGAAATCGGTACGACGCGAACGTGGGCTTGGCGTCCGCACGCGCACAGTCTGTCAGTGAAGCTCTCGGTGTGTGCGCTGCCCGCTCAGGTTTACCCTCGCCAGGCAGCAACAACAGCTCGTTAATATTGGTTGCCGGCCCACGCAAAACGCCGGAGGGCTCAATCAGTCCAACCGACCTAGCGGCTGACAGGCATGTGGATGTCATTGCTATATGGAGCCGCAGAGGCAATGTCCATCAATCTATTGAAAAAGCTGCGCCCTCAAACGCATGGGCCACTCGCATCGATATGGGCGCAAAATCTGCGGCCGTTGCAAGTGCGATCATTGCTTTCCTAGTGTTCAGGCGCGCCCGCCGCCGCAACAAACTGGAAGAAACGATACGCATGGTCGAGAAGGAACTCTATGATGAAAATTTTGTGAGTTCAACAGACGTCATTCATGCTGATCCGCACCCAGCTTCTCGACGGGCTTTCTCCAACCGCCGTTTTTGAGGGTCTGAATCGGGTCCTACCGGCGGTGAAAGAAAATCACATGTACGTCACCTGCACGGCTGTACGTCTCCCCACAACGGATTCGACTGACACGATGGCCGTGGAGTACGCCATTGCTGCACAGCTTCCGATTCTGCACTTCCGTGCCGATGCTGATTGCGTCGGCTCGGCGACGAACAACTGCCAATCGGATTGCTACGTGAGGCGAGTTACCGCAGTCACAAAGTACAGGTACGAGCCAACGACTTACTGCTGATTGCGACCGATGGGATCCTGGACGCGGAGAATGGGCATGGGGAAGCGTTTGGCCTTACAAGGCTGGAAGCTCTTTTGCTTAAGTATCAGGATTCGCCTTTGACGGGAATTGCTGATCACATCCAAAAAACGCTTCGGGATTATTACCAGCAATTAGACGATCAGAGCCTACTGGTGATCAGATTTCGGTAGGCGTCGTCAGTTCCTTTTAGTCCTTCCTCTCTCGAACACCCGCTTGGTACGAGATCTCGTTGAAACGTTTTCCTCGTTGGTCGCACTATACCGAAGAACCTGATGAGATTCCGGTTCGCATAGGGTGCAGGATGATGTGGGGCGCTGTGCATGTTGGGACCGTCGCCGGTCCTCCCGACAATCTGCCCGAGAGTCAAACAACTTCACACAGCGAGCTCCCCGGGTCTGTCTTGAGCTCTGTCCTTTGCTCAAAAAGGGGGCAACAATGTCAACCATACGCAGCTTTTCATTCACATCCCGGAAAAACCTCGCTTGCCTTTTGCTTTTCGTAATCGGAGCGGTCGTGTCGTCGCCCGCGCCTATTCGTGCGCAGGCCCCGGGCTCCAATTCTCGGAAAAACATTTTGGGGCCTGGCCAGGCAGGGCATGGTAAAGGCCGTTTGGTCGATCCACGCAAGCTGCCGAAGCCGACCGGCAAGCGAAAGCCAATGATGGTGGAATCCGAAGAGCCGGAGGGCTACGCGCAAGCCAAGGAACTCGCCAAGACCGAGTCCTTGCCAATAAAGGGCCCCATTTCGCACCCGCGCCTTATCAGCAAGAGTCCTCGGAGCCCTGTGAAACTCGGCTCCAAATACGGTTCTCCAGCACCACCGCACCCGGGCGACCGCCCGCTCCCGGGCCAAGAACAGCCCATCTTCGGCAACGGCTTCCTACTCGATCAAGAACAGTTCGTCGGTAACCAATTTTGCGATGTCGGTTCCTCGTGCTTTGCGCCGCCCGATACGCAATTGGCAGCCGGCTTCAACGAGGTCGTGGAGCTCTCCAACGACACAATGCGTGTCTTCTCGAAGGGTGGCGCTGTGCTTCAGACCAACGACCTAACTCCCTTCTTTTTCGCGGCTGCCGACCAAACGGCCACTGACGGCAAAGTTGTCTTCGATGCGGCTAATGGCCGCTACTACATGGCGGACTTGTTGGTCAATCGGACTGGAACGACTGTTACGGGAAGCCAAGTCAAGTTGGGAGTCTCGCAGAGCTCTGATCCGACCGGGTCGTGGTGCGTCTACAGCTTCGGCTTCTTCACAAAAACAGATGGAACGGTGCTAGATCAACCAAAGCTCGGTTTCAGCGACGACAAGATCATGATCACCGATAACGAGAACGGCGGTACTCCGGAAGATCTCGACATCCTCCAAAAGAGTGACGTCCTGGCAGGTTGCGGCGGCGTGGGGGGGACAGCGTTCACGAACAACGCCTTCAACCTAATGCCGGTAATCTCGCTTTCGTCGACCGCTGATATGTTTGCCATCTACAACTTTCAATCCTGTTTTATCATCTGCTTCGCTCAGAATGCGGGTATCCTCGACATCACCGGGACGCCGGCGGGGGGCAACGTCAGCATCGCCGAGACTGACAAGGGAATCAACTTCCTGAACATGCCGCCTCAAGGCGTTCAGCCACCTTTTTCGGGCGGTGGCACGGCGCCGATCGATACCAGCGATAATCGCTACCAAACAGCGGTCTTCCAGTTCGGGCAAATCTGGGCCGCCGCCGATGATGCGTGCAACCCGGGTGACGGCAACCACGCGTGCATGCGCTTCGATGAGTTTGACGCGACCAATGGCTTCAACGTTCTAACCGACATCGAGATCCAAAGCCAGGGCCAGGATCTCTACTATCCCGCACTCTCGCTCGACTCTTCAGGAAACCTTTTCTTCGTCTACACAGTCTCCTCGTCGACAATGTTCGCGACCGTGCAGACCGGTGCCACCAGTCTGCCGTTCGGTGGTTCGTTTGCGGCATTCAACAATTTCTCCGGCGACTCGACCTATCAATGCACCTTCTGCTTTCAGAGCGACGGCGTAACCCTTCGTCCTCGCTGGGGCGACTTTTCGGGTGCTGGCCAAGACCCGAATAACCCTTCGACGATCTGGCTCGCCGGCGAGTTCGGCGCGACCAGTTCACTGTTTCAGGGATCGGACGGCTGGAGCACAGGCATTGTGGCACTCACCTTCGACATACCCTTCGCCGTTTCCGCCTTTCCATCGGTCGGGCCCGGCAGCGGCGGCACGTTCGTGGACATTCGTGGCGGCGGTTTCGTCAATGGAGGTACGAGTGTGTTCTTCGGCGGAGCGGCCTCGCCGTTTGTTAGCTTCATCTCGACCGACGAGGTCATTGCGGAAACACCGGCTGAGGCGCCTGGCCACACAGGTGTTGCCCCTGACACGGCCAACGGCTTCGGTTTCGACTTCACGTTCGGGTTCGATTTCCAACCTAGTGTGACCGGAGTAAGCCCAAACACCGGACCCACCTCCGGGGGTAACTCTGTCACGATCAGTGGATCAGGATTCACGGGGGCCTCTAACGTCAATTTCGGGGGCGTTGGAGCCGCCTTTACGGTTAACAACGATGGGAGTATTAAGGCCACTGCCCCGCCGGGTGCGGCAAGTACGGTCGATGTGACCGTCATTACGAATGGGGAAACGAGTCCAACCTCGTTCTCCGATCTGTACACCTACGTCGTCAGGCCGACAGTGACCGGGGTCAGCCCGAATGCTGGGCCCACATCCGGCGGTAATGCTGTCGGGATCACGGGAAGTGGCTTTTCCAGCGCCTCAATCGTAGCCTTTGGTGGCCTCGGGGCCGGTTTCTCTATCAACAATGACGGGAGCATCACCGCGATTGCGCCCGCACATGCGGCCGGCACCGTCGACGTGACGGTGACCACGCCGGGTGGGACCAGCACCATCGTGGCTGCCGACCACTACACCTATGACGCCAAGCCGACGGTCAGCAGTTTGATCCCGGCGGCGGGTCCGATTGCAGGTGGAAACACGGTAACCATCAACGGCACAGGCTTCGTGTCGGGCGCTGGGGTCAAATTCGGTGCCACTGCGTCCGCCACCGTCACCTTCGTGTCGGCAACACAGCTCAAGGCAGTTGCGCCCGCGCACGCGGCCGGCACCGTCGACGTGACGGTGACCACGCCGGGTGGGACCAGCGCCGTCGTGGCTGCCGATCACTACACCTATGACGCCAAGCCGACGGTCGGCAGTTTGATCCCGGCTGCGGGTCCGATTGCCGGTGGAAACACGGTAACCATCAACGGCACAGGCTTCGTGTCGGGCGCGGGGGTCAAATTCGGTGCCACTGCGTCCGCCACCGTCACCTTCGTGTCGGCAACACAGCTCAAGGCAGTTGCGCCCGCGCATGCGGCCGGCATCGTCGACGTGACGGTGACCACGCCGGGTGGGACCAGCGCCGTCGTGGCTGCCGACCACTACACCTATGACGCCAAGCCGACGGTCAGCAGTTTGATCCCGGCGGCGGGTCCGATTGCAGGTGGAAACTCAGTAACCATCAACGGCACAGGCTTCGTGTCGGGCGCGGGGGTCAAATTCGGTGCCACTGCGTCCGCCACCGTCACCTTCGTGTCGGCAACACAGCTCAAGGCAGTTGCGCCCGCGCATGCGGCCGGCATCGTCGACGTGACGGTGACCACGCCGGGTGGGACCAGCGCCGTCGTGGCTGCCGACCACTACACCTATGACGCCAAGCCGACGGTCGGCAGTTTGATCCCGGCGGCGGGTCCGATTGCCGGTGGAAACACGGTAACCATCAACGGCACAGGCTTCGTGTCGGGCGCTGGGGTCAAATTCGGTGCCACTGCGTCCGCCACCGTCACCTTCGTGTCGGCAACACAGCTCAAGGCAGTTGCGCCCGCGCATGCGGCCGGCACCGTCGACGTGACGGTGACCACGCCGGGTGGGACCAGCACCATCGTGGCTGCCGACCACTACACCTATGACGCCAAGCCGACGGTCAGCAGTTTGATCCCGGCGGCGGGTCCGATTGCAGGTGGAAACACGGTAACCATCAACGGCACAGGCTTCGTGTCGGGCGCTGGGGTCAAATTCGGTGCCACTGCGTCCGCCACCGTCACCTTCGTGTCGGCAACACAGCTCAAGGCAGTTGCGCCCGCGCATGCGGCCGGCACCGTCGACGTGACGGTGACCACGCCGGGTGGGACCAGCGCCATCGTGGCTGCCGACCACTACACCTATGACGCCAAGCCGACGGTCGGCAGTTTGATCCCGGCGGCGGGTCCGATTGCCGGTGGAAACACGGTAACCATCAACGGCACAGGCTTCGTGTCGGGCGCTGGGGTCAAATTCGGTGCCACTGCGTCCGCCACCGTCACCTTCGTGTCGGCAACACAGCTCAAGGCAGTTGCGCCCGCGCATGCGGCCGGCATCGTCGACGTGACGGTGACCACGCCGGGTGGGACCAGCACCATCGTGGCTGCCGACCACTACACCTATGACGCCAAGCCGACGGTCAGCAGTTTGATCCCGGCGGCGGGTCCGATTGCAGGTGGAAACACGGTAACCATCAACGGCACAGGCTTCGTGTCGGGCGCTGGGGTCAAATTCGGTGCCACTGCGTCCGCCACCGTCACCTTCGTGTCGGCAACACAGCTCAAGGCAGTTGCGCCCGCGCATGCGGCCGGCACCGTCGACGTGACGGTGACCACGCCGGGTGGGACCAGCACCATCGTGGCTGCCGACCACTACACCTATGACGCCAAGCCGACGGTCAGCAGTTTGATCCCGGCGGCGGGTCCGATTGCAGGTGGAAACACGGTAACCATCAACGGCACAGGCTTCGTGTCGGGCGCTGGGGTCAAATTCGGTGCCACTGCGTCCGCCACCGTCACCTTCGTGTCGGCAACACAGCTCAAGGCAGTTGCGCCCGCGCATGCGGCCGGCATCGTCGACGTGACGGTGACCACGCCGGGTGGGACCAGCACCATCGTGGCTGCCGACCACTACACCTATGACGCCAAGCCGACGGTCAGCAGTTTGATCCCGGCGGCGGGTCCGATTGCAGGTGGAAACACGGTAACCATCAACGGCACCGCTGCGTCAACCGTTGTCCATGTCTCGGCGACCCAACGGATGGCAGCGACGACCGGCCCGATCACTGTAATCAACACGACTGCGCCCACCGGAACCGTCCGCAGCGCAGCCAACTATGCCAAGACGTAGGCTACGATCGCATCGTGCAACTTACGCGGCCCCAGACACTTTGCCAGTGCTGGGGCCGTCCTTTATCGATATTCAAACATCGTGGGCCGTACCCTACGGTTCGACATCCTCTCGCCATTCCAATCAGAATGCACTTCCCTCAATCAGCACGGCGAAATCACGGCAGTGTCCTGGCGACGTGGAATCCCATGATTACGTCGTGAAAATCGGCCGGATTGCGGGAAACATCTCGCAGTGCACTCCCTCTAGTTCAAGAAAAGCAAGTATGTTATGGCATAAGCCATCCCTGAGATTATCGCTCTGTTGAGCGTTGGCGAAAGATCTCTCGATTGCACTCATTAACCAGCATCGGCCAATTTTGGTCTGTAAACGCTCAAAGCGGAACTGAAGCCCAGTTACGGTCGGCGCAGTCTGATGGTTCACTTCCAAACAACCCAAGTCACCGAAAACAACACAGGCCTGAACAGAGTTCGAAATGCTCGCCCAGGCCTGTTTGGCAATTGCACTACCAGGTAATCGCCTGCGAATAGATCTGCATGCTGGCCCCGTCACGGGTATCGGACCAGGCAGCGTGCACAACGCCGTCAGGACCGGATGCCAGTTGAGTGTAGTCGCCGAAGAAACCGCATCCGGGAAATCCGATGCAGGGATTGAAGGCGACGTCACTGACGGCGGTTTGTGTCGGGAAGGTGTGCCCACCGTCGGTCGACTTGCCGACAAAATACTGCACTAGCGTGTTGAACGGGTCGTTGCGGTCGTCGTACCATCCCACATACACCGAGCCATCAGCTTTGAATGTACCAGGACGCGGCCGTCGGTAAGTTAGGAGCATCGAGCCTACTGACACCGGCGGGGCATGCTTCGCCTTGGTCCAAGTTGCAGTCGTAGCCGGAACGACCTGAGGCACCGTTGCTGGCGTCATCTGAACCAAGGGAGGGACACTCCCGGCCCGAAAAGGGGGATAGGGAGCTTCGGCATTCTGCGCGGCGGCAGATATGCACACCAAAGCGCATAGTAAAGGACATGCGGCGAGAAGGCGTGACGTCATAATACTTCCTCCACTCTGAATTTTGTCGTTCAAGAAAAAGCCGGATCGGAGTTACCGAACACTGCGGGACACACTGCGCTTGCGAAGCATCAAGACGCCAGCTATCGCAGCGCCAGAAACCAGCAGGTAAGCGACGGGCCCTCCGCCTTCGGGAACGGTGGCCGGCGGATCATGATCGTGCATCTTGTGTTTGTCAGGATGGTTCGACGCCCCATAACGGCTGCAAGGGCGTAAGTATTAGCAAAGTAGCCTTGGGCGTTCTCATGTGGGAACTTCCTTTAAAACAGGCTCGCTTTGGGGGGAGGGCCAGTGGGGTTGAACTCTATCCGTTTCGCCAGGGAATGTAACACACGGCGTGCTGTTGTTACGAAACCCGAACTAGGCGTCAAAAGAGTTTTCGCGACTCGCGATCCCTTGCTACTTCGCGCGTAATACCCCTCCGGTCTTAGCGCCGCGAGAAGCAACTCGTATGGGCCCATCAAGTCGCGGGCAGATGTGCAGTAGCGGATGGACTCGCCCACTCTGTTGTGCATCGATCTTCCACAAGTCTTGGAGCTTCGCAAAGAGACTCTGGAATCTCATGGTTACAGCGTCAAGATCGCGTCGAGCAGACATACCGCAATAGAAGATGTTGGAAGAATCGTCGGTCGCTGCGGCTCCTACTGGAGTACAAACACGAAGGTATGGACTCGCAAGCCATAGCCTGCCACATCAAGCAACGGTTTCCCAATCTGGAGATCATCTTGCTTTCCGCATATTCCGAGATGCCAGAGCGAATCCTGCGCGGTCTTCGGTAATCTTCGCGCAGTCGGTGATGGCAGGTATTCTGTCGGTACCTGATATCAAGGAGACACCGTCCCAGTTATGCACTCCCTCCCAGAAATTCTTTCGTCAGTCCCGCTGCACTGGCGGGTCGCACTGATCATTTCGGTTCCCGGGATCGCCGCGATCTGTATACGGGCTTTTGAAACTGAGGAGGCGCGAGCAAGACGTGCCGACCGGAACAAGAAGAAGGAATTGCGGTCGCTTGCTGAGAGAATTTCGTTGTATGGGCGTACCGTTCACCGGCGGTACCCAACCGGGGACGTGATCGTCAGCGAGCGAGACTTAGCAGAGCAGCTTAGAAAGCGTCCCGATGCAGTTACTACGGCGTTGAACCTGCTGTTAAGCGAGCAGAGAGTCCAACGGGCTCCATTGAGCGGATATTGGAAATTGAACGTGTAAGTTTCCACGAGCGTCTTGAAAAGTGCGGGTTTGCGTATAGAAGAGGAATAGCGGTCGTGAGGGTCGAACGCCGAAGCCAACCCATGACCGCAAGGTTGAGCGAGAAACCTATGCTCAAAATAGCGGGGGCGTCGGCAAATCACGGTCAATCCTTTTCTTCGTATTCGTCCGCTTGCTCGGGCAACTCCAAACCCGAGACCGGTTTTTCCGGCTCCAAAAACTCAGCCCCAATTCGCTTCTCTGAGGAGCCCTCGCAAGCAAGGATCCAAGCAACTCGGGCTTGTGTATGCTTGTGGCGATATAAAACTTCGATCTTGTCCCCAACCTTAAACTCGCCTTGGCAACCACCGAACTTCCCACCATGATTGCTGACGTCGAGAGTATGGGCGAGATGGCTATCTTCACTCCCGGCAATCCAGAGTCGCACTGGCACGACTGATACGGTTCTCGTTGACCGTCGTCTGCCTGTTCGAAATCGAGGCATGTTCTACGCTCGCTCGTCTCTGTCGGATTAACCAATGGTACGCCGTATCCTTGACAACCGCTGCGAATAGGTGCTGCCGGGGAGAATGGGCGGTAACGAGCAATCTAGTGGTTACAATCCAGACTGAGCAATCAAATTCAAAGGAGAACCGCAAATGGCTCAAAAAGTTATTGATGTAGTGGGAACGTCCAAAGAGAGTTTTGCAAAGGCGGCGGAAAACGCTGTGGCAGAAGCCGCAAAGACTGTCCGGGGCATGAAGTGGGCGCGGGTTGCGGAATTGGAAATGGAACTCGATGGCAAGAAGATAAGCCAGTACCGCACCACAGCGAAAATTTACTTTGACATTGAAAAGTAAGGATTGTTAGAAACTGGAAAATTGAGTCCACGCAAACGAATGCGCCCCGGACTCAATCGAATCACGGAGCGCATCGCTTGAACAGCCCTCCCCCGAAGTCTGCCCACAACCACTCTACGTTGCGACCCGCGCTCGGGGAATGGCCCGGACGGGCTACTATAAAAATTGTGGCGGCGAATGTGGCGCAAAGCTAGACCCGAGCGTCAGATGACCTCTCGGCGTTCTCAATCGGCGATCACCATAGCTGAACCAGAGGTAAACTGGCGTCATGCGCAAGCGTCTAGTCACACCGATTCCGCAGGCTGGTACGCCACACGACGATGGTAGGCTGGACATCGACCGTGAGGCCATGGTCGAGGTCACATCGGAAGATAGGGATTGTCCGGTGGAAGCTGCGCCGGTCTTAGGAGAAACGCGGGGCTGGCGTGCCGCCGTTCCCGGTGCTCAAACCGTCCGACTGATCTTCGACAAGCCGCAACGACTCACGCGCATCGCGCTCGTCTTCGAAGAAACCGACACAGAGCGTACCCAAGAGTTCGTCTTGCGATGGTCTGGGGATGGCGGACATTCATTTCGAGAGATTGTGCGCCAGCAATGGAATTTCAGTCCTCCCAATTCAATCCTCGAGGTCGAGGAATATCGGGTTGAACTCTCAGATGTCACGGTTTTTGAATTGATCATTGTGCCCAACATCAGTCGGGGACCGGCGCGCGCCTCGCTCAAGAGTTTGCGCTTGTCTTGACCCGCTATCTACTCAGACACTCGAGCGCATCGCAGAGGAAAACCTTCTGAGTGCATTGGCCCTCTTGCTGTTCCTCTACCTAGCGATCTTCACAAAATCGGAATAAACTCCGTAGCGCAAATGATGGTGCCACCATTCCCCGACTCCTACTTGGCGGCAGCGACCGACTTCACTGAAATGGTATCCCCGCTGGCGGTGCCGGTGACTTTGGCCTGCTCCCAAGCCAGCTTATTCAGTTCGTCCAGCTCGGCTTTATCGGATGTTTTAAGAGTATAAACTTTGTCGCCGACGACCAAAGCGTAGTTCGCACCTTTCTGCACACAGGCACGAACGCAATCTGCCGGGGCGATGCCCGCCTCGGTGTGCTGCGCGCCGCACATGGCATCGCTAACTTTTCCGGTGAAGCTCTGGGTACCCGCAGCCATGCCCGGCACAACAGCCACTCCGGTACTCAGCACCGCCGTCGCTATCCAAGCTTTCAGAATCGGCAAACGAGACATAAGTCCTCCTGTTCTAGGCTCTTAATCTTGGATGCCTCCCTGCGGGAAAAGGGATTTGTTTTTCGTGTTCGAAAACACCCAGCATCGTAGGTCAGGGAAGCCTTGGAAATGGGCCGAATGCCGACCGAGTGGTCCGACGCTCTTAGGAAGCTCGTTTTTCTCTCTCAGCAACTACCTCAAGTAAGAGCAAGGATCGAAGCGCGTCGCGTGGTAGAGTTCACCCGTGCGGGTCAGGATTTCTTCCGCGCCTGCGAGAATCGCCGGAGATCGCTATCCGTCGGTCGCAGCAGACCGTAGTGGAAGCCATTGGGGGGGCGCGCTCCTTTTGGGAGTCGCCTTTTTCTTGGTCGCGCCCTGAACCGTTAGGCCGACTTCTTTTGTGGTAAGCCGAACGGGATTAGTTTTCCGTACAGCTCCGACGGGATCCACTTCGTTCCTTTTTTTCTGTGGCTGGTTGGCACATAGAACGCAATGATTTTCGCCATAATAATCACCTCGCCTCTAATAGTGAGAATGAGGCTCAAGACCTTTCATTTAAGCTTATTTCTTCAGATCAATTCAGGCGGCTAAGGAGCAAGGCAGTTCGGGAGTCAGATCGATCACCGACGTGAACCCGACACCAGGCACGGAAAGTTAGATCAACACGGGCCATCGTAGACGGCGTGCCTAATTGTCGAGAGGTTAGTGAGTTCGGGCAAGAATTTTCTCGGTACCTTTTGATGCCCGGCGTGGGCTTACCTTGGTCCCTCGGCAGGCGGCGGCTTCGCTACGGATTTCGTAGACAGACTAAAACGGGGTTGCCCTCTAAGGATCGCGGTTCCGTGGGTGGTGTCGAGAATATCACGACGCTCTTTGCAAAGCCCGCCGACTCACCTTCCCCGAAGAGAATCGACGGGCTCGATCTTGGGCTAACGAAGCTTTTCGGGGTTCTTCCTTCTGATCCGAGAACCCTCGATGAGCCTCCCCAGAGGGGGGAGGTCATAGGCCGGAGTCGGTTGCTCAGTCAACCACTTCCTGCGCGCCCGCCGAGATACTCACCGCGCGGGATCGACACTGAGGGATAAGAATTGAGCATGCCCTGGCCATCTCCCCCCGTTCCGGGCTGGGGATGCGCGGGGCGTGATCGAAAAGCTTCCATTGCGCCCTTTGTTTGGGAATTTTGTCTGACTGAGCGCATGAGCGCAATCGCGTCCGAACCCAGCGAAGGGGAGGGTTCTCTTTGAAATCGTCAATCGCCCGTGGTACTTGACTGCTGTGGTTGTGGTGGTATGATTCCGGCGAAACGTGGTTCTCTCTCTTAGGGCCTCGGCTTGGCGAAAGCTGGGGCTTTTTGTTGGTCCGTGGCAAGCTCACCCATCGCGGCTTTCGCCGACTCTCCCAGATTGTAAGATTGCATGGATTCTGCACTTCCTGCCCGTTGAGTTTCTGAAGCAAAGTTCATATTCTTCTCATACCCTTCACGAACGGGAACGCTGTGATGGTCCACCCTCCCAAGGAGTACCGATGAAGGATGTTTATGAAGTTCTACGGCAGAAGGAAGCAGAAGTTGCCAATGTCCGTGACGAAATCCAGAGCTTGAAACTCGTCTCCTCTCTACTTTTCGACGAATTAGCGTTGAAAGATGCTCGTGAACTTTTGCGACAAAAGGAAGCAGACGTTGCTCGTGTCCGCCACGTAATTGAGAACCTCAAAATCGTCGCTCCTCTACTTTCGGAAGAACTAGCTTCCGATGAACTGACTAAAACGCGTGCGAGTTCAGCAGCAGAGGAAGCAAGTGACAGCGACGACCTTCCTAAGGCAACCGGAACGGACGGTCTGTTTTCCTCACTGATCGCCAATCCGCGGCCAACATTTTGGAAACTCCTAAAGCGGAAAACCTAGGGGTCATCGAAGCTCACGCTGCTTGACTCGCATTGCTGATTCGTTGAGTTTTCCCAAACTGTTGAAACGCCCAACTGTTGAAATCCCGCGATGGGCGCTCATTGACCTGTCGATGAAGTTCTAGGAAGAGGGAGCCGGTGGCTCCAGCCACCCTAAGCTTAGCCTGGAGATCAACCAAGATCTGGGATCGCTGGTTATCCAGAAGTCCGAGAGCCTTCTACACCGGGGTATTCCAAGGTCCTCCTTGGCCTGAGCCTGACTGCACCGATTTGCGTAGGAGCGTAGTCGACTCTGCGGCGTGTCTGGCTGGGATCGTTCCTACTTTGCGACTGTGCCCGGTTGGGACTGTCCCTTTACCAGCGCAATCTTTGCGACATAGCACGATTCGTGCGCTGCCAAGTGATTTTCGTCGATTTTGGAGTTTCCTAATGAAACAGCTCTGCCGCACACCCAGCAGTTTGGGAAATGTATCGTCTTCACACCAGCCTCCAATGCGTGCTAATTATCTATTTTGATACCGCAAACTTGACTAATTCTCCTAGCACTGGGATGTGGAGCTGTTCATGATCAAGGAAGCGGAACCACAACCTGCACCTGGTTCGAGTACGAGCTTTCTACTCCGGTGGAGTCGACCGCAGTCGTCGCGTAATAGTAGGTTTGGCCCGACTGAACCGTGCTGTCGGTGTAGCTCATCGAGGTAGCCAGCGCAAAATTGATTTTCGAGTACGACCCTCCGCTTACGATTCCTCGATACACGTTGTATCCCACGATTGAGGTGGACGTGCTCGCATTCCAGGACAAATCGACAGTGTGCTGGAGGTTCGCTCCTGAGCCGCTGGCAGTCTCCAAGGCCGAAGTGGATGAGCTGGTGAAGAAGAAAATATTCGCGGAAGCCGTGCCGCTGGTCGTGGGTGCAAATGTAATCGTGAAGGGTATGCTCTGACCAGCCGCAAGGGTCACGGGCAGAATGAGTCCGCCGAGAGTGAACGCCGAGTTGCTGGAGCTAGCCGAGGACAAGGTCACGCTCCCGCCACTGGCTGTTACGCTGCCGGACTGAGTCTGCGTGGTCCCGATGGTGACACTGCCGAAGCTCAAGGATTCGGGTGTCACGCCCAGGTTCCCGCTCGAAGTCGTCCCGCTGCCCGTAAGAGCGACGCCGACAGACGGATCAGATGCGTTGGAGCTGAGGGAAAGCGTGGCGTTGTTTGTTCCGGTTGTGGAGGGTGCAAAAGTTACAGACAGGCTCGCGCTGCTGCCAGCAGGTAGAGTATAAGGAAAAGTTAAACCACTCACACTAAAACCGGTTCCACTCACAGTTGCTCCGGAAATGGTCAGGTTCGACCCACCTGAGTTAGACACAATGAGCGCTTGCGTTTGGCTGCTGCCCACTGTGACGCTTCCTAGATTCAAGCCGGAAGGCGCGGTCAGATAGCCGACCGCCGTGTCCTGAATGATCACTTTGTACGACACCTGCGAGATGTGCCCACCGCACCCTGTGACCTTAACGGCGAAGGAGTAGGTGGCCGCGGTGGTCGGCGTTCCGGCGAGGGTCAGCGACGTCGTCGCGATGGACACATTGGAAGTGATGCCGGCTGGCAGGCCACCGGATGCGATCGCCCACTTGTAGGGAGTGCATCCGCGGCTGGCGTTAATAACCGCAGAATATGCGGTATTGACCGTGCCGTTGGGCAGGCTGGTGGTAGTAATGGCAACGTTAGCCCCACATCGGGATGCGAGTACGACCAGCAGCAGGGAGAGTAGCCAAGACTTCGCAACTCCAAGATCAAGGAAACGGAACCACAACCTGCACCGACAGCTCATGTCGTTCGCTCTCTTTTGCACGTGCTCGCTGAGCACGGCGGGGGATTTTGGTAGAGCGTTGCTTCTCGCGGCAGATAGGCCAGGACCGCGTCACACTTACGGCACTCCTTGCATTGTTGCTGCGGAAGAGAATTTTCGGTAGGTCTCGAAAGCATTAGGCGATGTGTTTCGTGGGGCAGTATGGGTGATTGGCCGGACGGACAATGACAGACCTAGACGCTTACACAGGTCCGGAGTTGGAGGAGGTGCTGGCTCGCGTGCCCGCGCATGCTCGCGGAAGATCGCCGCAGCGCAGTCGATTGCATCGCCCTCCAGCGCACTCAGTAAGGCTTGCCAATACGCCCTCACGCTTTGGTACAAAACGGCCGGATGGGGATAATTGGCGAAATCGGGCGTTGCTGCGAATTTGCCAGTGAAGTGGCGAAGTCATGCCGGCTGCCGATTCAATCTGTCAACCGCGTGTTTCCTCTGACACTTACGGCTTGATCCGAGGATCACAGTCATCGTCACTTCAGCCAATGAACGTGAAGCAAGTAGATGGCAGTTCCCAAACAAAATGTAAGGAGGGCAAGAGCCCCAATCACGATTCCGAAGACACCCCGTTGTGGAGGATTTTGATGCCCTAGCGTTGCTCTGTATTTCTCTATCCACGCTTGCTCCGTCTGGTTCTGCCCAGGGTTCTGATTCAAAGACGACTGAACAGCAGCTCGTAGCCTGCACGCATCGCCTCTCTCGAGCGAAATGAACCGGAACGGCTGCCGGGTCGTGGACATAGGACTCAACATCTCTGCTGCGCCAAATACTGGTCCCGTCTGAGTCAGGAACATCAACTTGATGCGAGACCCCCGATCCAGCATTTGAGACACGCTGAGCAAGCCGCCAGTGAGAGAAACTGTCTCCAGTCTTCCTCGGGAGCGGCGCCCATCCGGCAATCGAAGGACAACAGGGGTCATATCTGCCAGCTGTACGCGGGGGCTTCGGCAGTTCGCATTTGGTGGGGGGAGGTAAGTCATGGGGCAAGTTGAGTTCGGTACTTGTTGGGCAAGGACGGCCGTTCTGAATAATTCTCAGAGCCGTCAAGACCACTGTGGCCATGGCCCCTTATCTTGTTGCAGACGATTTGGCCGAGGCAATCCGAAAGTTCTTTTTCATCATCAGCGAGCAGCAGAATTGCCATGTGGAGGGCTTCGATCTCCCTTTGTACCTGCTTCAGCTCCTGCTGCTTTCGACGCAATCCGGCGTACAGAGTCTCTGGGTTGCATGAGTCGCGCGGAGCCCCCCGGAATTCTGACGAGCCATCCATCGCTCTATCGTCCGGGGGCAGCTGGGTGAGGAACTCCAAGCCCAAACAATCGCCGGTCCGATTGCGAACCACAGCTGTGACGCGCAACGTGGAAGTAGTCGGAAATTGAATCTGCATTAAATCACCGGGCTTGAGGCCAACAGAGGCGTGCAACGCCATACCTGCCCTGCTGATTTCGCTGCCGCGCGCAGGAACCGGAGTTGTCAGAATCCCATTTAATGTGACGATGCGAACGGGCAGATCGACCTGATGTCGCGGCCATCGTCGTGTGTCTTGGTAGGGAGGCATTTTCTATTTGTCTCAATTCAAGTTGAGTCTGATCCTTATCAGTGCCCTATGGCTCTTATCACCAGACGCTCCATTCGCCTCATCATCTTCCAGTCGTATTCGTAGGCGGTTCCACAATCGGAGCAAATTTGATAATGATGGCCATTTGTGTCGATACGCGGCCAGGAGAAACGATGCAAGCAACTTCGTCCGAATAATCGCTTCAAGAATGACATTGTCCTACCTCGTGATTGTGATGAGTCCGTCCCAGTCGTCGTCGGTGCAGAGATGGGTTGCCTTTGCCCGAGACATGACTGCTTACGGTCCGATCCGGCCAGGGCTGATTGTTGTCAGCGGCGCCGCCGCCAGAGACGGGCAGCAAACCATTGCTGATCTGCGAAGTGGTGGGCAGACTGATTCTGACTGCGCTGCAAGGTGGCTTCAAATTACGAATGTTCACCTAGGCAGCAGTTACCGCTTCCAGCTCGAGGGAGGCTTTCCGCGGTTAGTGCAGCGGAAAACGAGATCGGAAAAGTTGCAGGCTAGGGACTGATGATTTGAGCTGGATCGGTGAGAAAGGCGGAGCGGGGTGTTAATCTTTTTTCATTGCCAGTTTATTCTATTTCCTAGTTCACCAGCCGGAAGTCTACAAGCACGGTGGTCTCAACTGTCGCCGGTTGACCATTTATAAAATAGGGTTCAAAGCGCCACCACCTCACTGCATCCATGGCTGCTTGCGACAGTGCCTCGGGCCCGCTCACAAACTTCACTTGTGTCACCCCACCTTTACTCACGACGATATCCAGCATCACTGTGCCTTGCACTCCCGCCTGTCGTGCAAGCTCCGGATATTGGGGCATGACCTTGTGGATGAGCCGTCGCTCCATTGCGTCGGCTGACACCTTCAATTCTGGTTGCACGACTACGATTTCTTTTGCCGGAAGCTGCGCTTCCAACTCCGCCCATCCTTGCTGCCATTTCCACCATCCCAGCACCGCCGCGATCACCGTGACGGAAGCGGCGAACGCAACGATGCGCCGGATGTCGAACTTGTGTGTTGAATTTTCGGAGTCTTCGAAGTCCGGAGGCAACTTAGGGTTGGCTACCGCCTTTCCCATGTTTGCGCCCGACCGTGGAGCCAATACAAGTTCGCCTTCCCGTCGCGTCCAGTAACGGACTATCGATTGCTGTTCAACGGGCAAACGGAGAAACTGGAGGCCAAAGGACCTTTCACGCTGATAGCGCACCACCGCCGTCGCCCGCACCACCGAGCTCATGTGCGGAACAAGAAACTCGACCCGGACGGACTCACCGACGATGAGTTGTGACGATGGGACAACTCCCATTCCGCCCTCACCTATTTCGAGGGTGCGTCCGGGGATAGTGTTGGGGATGCCCGAGCGCAATACCGTGAGAGCCAAAGGGACCGTTAGCTCATAGCGAGGGACACTCCGCTTGGAGGCAGTTGCTTGCGAGAATGCCGGAGTCACTCCTGTACTCATCGTCCAGTTTTCCCTTGCCGGAAAACACAACTCGTTGTCCCCGGGGCGGACTGACA
This sequence comes from uncultured Acidobacteriaceae bacterium, assembly GCA_963722365.1. Classification (GTDB taxonomy): domain Bacteria; phylum Acidobacteriota; class Terriglobia; order Terriglobales; family Acidobacteriaceae; genus Sulfotelmatobacter. The sequence continues at coordinate 1,183,621 of CAVRLM010000003.1, read as the reverse complement.
TTTCGGAATGAAGTCGGTCGTCCTCATAACTGGCGAAATGGTATAGCTATGAGTCCAGCCGAACGGTTACCGTCAACGAACGAGCGAGCGCCCTTTCCGACTCGGTTCGTGCCGCATAGAATTCAAGCGCAAAACAAAATCCCAAGCGATTGCGAACGACTGGCCCCGATGTGCTGGCCCATTCGGGAATGGAAGCACTTCGACAGGCATGGCTGGGGGAAGATAATCATAATCAGGCACCATTATCTGGCGGGAGTGTTACGAACAGAAGGTTACCTAAGTTCGGGTCTCGTTAGATGCCCGAAGTCTGGGGTTACATCCGCATCACGCGAGGGGGGAAGCACGATAACGGTCGAAATTAAAATGGCATAAGAATGCCGGTCGCCGGTCCGGCCAGCGTTCAGTGGATCGCTACTGTCCACCTCTGAATCGAGACGTTAGTCCGCAGAGATCCTCTGCCCGCTCCAGTCCGATTTTCGCCAACCGCAGAAGCCTGCCCAAAAGTGACGGGCAAGTCTTCCCCAATCCCCCAAAAATGGGACTATTAACCTCTCGGAATCTACAGAATGGCAATCTGAAGTAGAAAGCCACGGACTTCGATTTATAAGCTAGAGCGTTGATCGATCCATTGGTTCGCCCGTCACGATGCATTTACAATTGCGAGTCAGGCAAACATTAACTCACGGAAGAGGTCGGAGGGTTAGACCGAGGCCGCTATGTTCCGACTGCCGATTGTTGCTCAAGGGAGATTACCCCGTCAGTGAGCCTAATCGCGCGACAGTGAGTGCGTAAGGTGGATGGTGCTTGCTTTTTCGACAAGCGGATCGGCGTGACGATGCAAGAACTTCCAAGCACCGTTTTCCTCTCTAATTGCTTGGGGTTACGTTCGCGGCGGTCGCCGGGTTGACGACGGCTCCGGAGCGGGTAAGCCGGGGGAATAATGGCGTTACTTCCAGTGGCATCTTGTGGCGCGCCGATGTGATGGCCACCGGCATAACCTTGATCAATTCCACATGGTCATCCCAGGCGTTGAGCTTGACGCGTCCGCCCAGAGGCAGGGCTGCGATCTGGTCCAGTTTACCGGGATCGAGGGCCGGAGCAGAGTTCATCAACACGATCATATGATCCACGGCGCCCTTGCGATCGGTGAAGCCAGTGCCCAAGTGTGGAGTAAGTAGCGCGGAAAGCGCCGGGCCTCGTGCCGACAGCTCGCGCAGGAACAGTCCAGCTGTATTCAGCTTCTGGGCATACGGTGAATTCTTCAGCAGCTCAATGGCCTTCTGGTCGGCTGCGGTTTCTTCCTCGGGAATGTGCCTGAAGCCCAGGTTTTGGTAGGTGGATTCATCAGAGAACAACATGCGATCGGAGAAGGCGTACTTGCTGCCCAAGTTGTGCCCCAAGATGATGTGGGCTAGTTCGCGTGAAACCACCATGGCCAGGCTGGCTTCATCCGGGAGCACGTCTAAGAGGCCGCGGCTTACCACGATCGTGTTGCCCGCGCTGAATGTCTCGAGTGGCAAAGTCAGCATCACACGGGCGTGCACCGGGCCTGGCAGTTCGATGTTGTTGCTGGTCAGTAAATTGTTGACAACGGTCTCCAGGACCTTGTCCACCTCGCCCGCGGGAGCAAGCAGGCCAGCATCGTGTAGCCGCTCGATCACGTTGTCTCCTGCCTGCTGCTGCCATAGCCACTGCGCTTGCAGCGGAGAAGCATCCTGCGCCGCCGGACTTTCGTCCTTCACCGTGGAGTCGACAAGCACCTGGGTCAATTCGCTGTTCTGTGCGCTCTTCTGTAGATCATAACCCCAGAGCCGGGTCTGGGCCTTGAAGGTAATCTCGTCATTCGAGCGGTAGCGGAAATCACCTTCTTCGCTGTAGATATAGGCCGGCACCCAGTAGCCCACGATGAGATTCAGACGCCAGCTATCCATGTGGAAGAAGTACGAGTTTCGTGGAGCAGGAGAGTAGGTTCCGTTTACGCGCACGATGTTGTAGTCCTGGTCTTCCACCCAAATACGGCCGTGGAAGCGGCCCCTGCCAGCATCTTTCTTTGGAGTAACGTCAAATATCAGGCAGCGAACGTCGCCGAGAAATTCGCGCCGGGCGTAATGGAAGTTATAGTGCTCGCGATCAAAGTCTGTGCGGTCGGCATAGACCATCCAGGAGAAGCCCAAGGGCTGGTATTGCACCTTGTAGAGTTTCTGAAAGCCGCCCATCAGGCGTTGCTGCATGCTTCGTTTCTGGTCCTTGAGATAGTCCTTGCGATCGATGTTCTCGCCCATATCCATGCGGCCGAGAAAATAATGGTCTTCGCTGGGCACAGGGCCGAGGCTTGCATCGGCGGTCAGATTCTGCAAATAGGTCTCGACCACAGGTGTGCGATTGGCCAGCATTTGCATCAGAGCGTGCTCCCGCTCGATCGCCCGGTCCACCACCTGGTCCATCGTGGCAGACGATACCGAGATGGGAGCGGCGCTCGCGGATGCTGCTACCGGCTGCGCCGCAGCGCTCGGTGATGGCGGCTCGGGCTGCCCGCGCGGGGAAGCGGGGCTAGACTGCGCGGCTGAATCCGGCGTCCGCCACGACGGAGGTGACGAAGACGGGTTCGGCGACTGCTGGGCGCTCGCGCTCAACGTGAGCAGCAATGAAGCGGTAATCAGCCAGCGCGATATACGCATAGCTAACCGAGATTTTGTCTTTGCCTTCGTCGAGCACTCCGAAAACTGGCGGTCCTGCTTGTGGCCGTCCTCAACCGCCCGTTGCTTGCTGGGGCTCCTCAGCGTTATACGATGCAGGCTTGGCGCCAATGTCGAGCGGCCAGCAAAAATTTCTATAACTACATTGTTTCTTAGCGAGTTAACAGACATAGCAGCTCAGACAGACGGCGATTCGCAAGTCTCCGGTGTGCAAAACTTCTACACACCGGCAGGCATTCTCCAAAAAAGCAGGCATGATTGCTTACAGGCGCGGGTCCGGTTAGCGTTCTGGATCGTCCGAAGCTCGAGGCGGCGGTCTGCGATTGCTATCAGTTGAATGAGCGGCGAAAGATCAAATGGCAGGAAGAGGCGGACTAGAGCTTCTCACCGGCGCATCTGCGGACTTGGGAACGTCGGCGGCGAAGATGCCTCTATTCCGCGATCGAGTTGGCAAGTCGATTGCATGTCTCATGAACGATCTCTTGCCTGATTTCGTATTCGACGAGTTCGGTATCGGTTGCTGCTCCGGCGCTCCGCGTTTGAAGGACCTCGGCTTGCTTCTTGAGTAGCTGATTGACACCGGCACGTTGGTGGAGGAGGTTTCACTCACCGCGCCTGCTATCATCAGCCGGGGGTCTCAATGGCAAACATGGCTGGTGTAGTTCAGCAGTTAAGAAAAGAACGGGAACGAGCACATAAAGAAGTCCAACGCATAGACGCGGCGCTCGCGGCTCTGGGAAGTGTCAGCTCGAATGGCGCATCGCGCACGATGTCTGCCGCCGCTCGCCGAAGAATCAGCCAAGCGCAGAAAGAACGATGGGCGAAGCAGAGGACGGCGCAGTCGAAGCGCACGATCTCAGCGGCGGGCAGGAAGCGGATCGCGGAGGCACAGAGAGCAAGGTGGGCGAAGGTGAAGAGAGCGGCCTAACAAGCGCACCTCAACGCGCTTCCTTCTTCGCTTAGTCCAAGCCATTCAATGGGCACGCACGGCAGAATGAGTGGCGGATATTTGTTCGAAGATCGGTCTGTCTCTCACCCGCCGGAAGCCCTTCATACTGTAGCCGCAAAGAATATCTAAGTCGTGTGTCCTGGCTACCTCGTCCCACAGTTGTTCGAGGCGGATCGCCGCATCGGCGTACCCTTGCGACCGCAGGAGAGGCGCACACTCGCCGCATGCCGCAACACGGGAATGCTTCTCCTTCGATGCTTTCGCCGCTGATACCACGAGATCGCTCGCAGCTTTGAGGAATAGATCCGGGTCGGGCATATCATTCCGCATGAATGTCGACAGGATATCTGCCGCATCCAACGGAATGTAACGCCCTTGCTCGATGGCGCTGTCAACCTTTACGCCGCGCGTCTGCCATCCGTGGTAGAGACTGTTACGGTGTGCCTCAGTCGCGAGAAGGATAACCGCTTTTCCGGCACTCAGATGGCTCTCAATAAATTTGTTAAATCCAGCGAGAAATGACGCCTCATCAGAATAGAAGTGAGCCTCATGGCCGCGGCTTCCTATGCTACTGGACGGGGCTAATGGAAGTTTGAGCGTTGTCCGGTTTGTCTCGTCGTCCACCGCGCGAGGAAGCAATCCACTACTGATAAACTGCCTGCCTTGACTGACGGCCTCCACTGCTGGCTGCAGGTCGAAGTAGGCCCTTGCTTTTGTCACATAGCCAAGCGCGCCTAGTCGCAGAGCTTCTCGAACCACATCGGCAGAGGACTGCTGGCTAACAAAGATGATCTTGGCTTTCGGAGCAAGCTTGCGGATCTGGCGGGCGGCTGCGATCCCGTTGAGATTCGGCAGTCCGATATCAAGGAGAATCAGATCTGGTTGCAATTCTTCGGCCCTCCGAACCGCTTCCAGCCCATCGGATACTTCGCAGAGGATGCACACGTCCGGGTTAGCCGTCAGCACTGAGCAGACCACTTGCCGAAAGGGTAGGAAGTCCTCGACGACGAGAACGGTGACTGCGGCGGTAAGGTGACCCGGCACACGGCACAGATGTAATTCGAACTGCTTGGCTACCGCGTCATACTGTTCTCCGATCGGAAAATCAAAGCTGAGTAGGCAATCTTTGCACTGCAGGACGCGCCCTGCTGGGAACATCAAGACGCCGATACGATGAAGAGAAAGACGCAGAGAACTTTGGGACATACACTCCCTTCGTCTGAGCAAGGTGTTTGCCAGCAACTTCTGCCCGCCATGCTAACTGCGATTCGATTAATTTGTCAGTCCGCTATCGTACTTTGCGCATCTTCGCTGCGCTGGCGTTGTCCTCTCTTAATCAAATCGCTTTTTCCGTACTAGCTGAACTGGTTTCCGGCGTTGGCTAGGCGCTGATCGCGATGGTTAAGCCCGTCGAAGCCGAGATTCAGGATCGGATTGGACTTCGCTCTCTTTCCACTCTTAGCCGATATCCCGTGGCACGGAGCACCACTAAGATTGCGGTTGAGCACCTGCCCCGAGCTTGAGGAAATGGTGCTCCCGCTTCCGTCATCGCTGAGATCAATTGCTGCGTCAAACTCCGGTGTCTGGACGGTTCCATCCGAGCCGCGGGATGCAATCCGAAGCTCGACTTTCTCGACTGCCTGACGGCCATGCCTGAGCGCGCGAAGCTCGACGAAGACAGCTTCTGGCTACCCGAGTTCCGTGCGACATTTGCAACCCGGTGTCTCTGGGCGAATGTCGATCTCCGCACGGTGCAGCAGTGGTTGGGCCATTTTGCAAAGCGCGCAGCGCGCTAAAGGCCCCAGAATTACGGGCGTTCAAACCTCTCTCTGCCAATGGTCGTCGGTCGTGAGAAGCCTTGGCAGTCAAGCTGAAGGTTATGCAATGATGACGGATTTTCAACTTGCCAGAGGCGATCTCTACCGAGATCCAACGGGCGTGAGGGTCGGAGTAGAAGACGTCGACATATACGATTACATTCACTTCTCGGTCATTGAAAGAAGCGACCAAGGAAAGGACAAGACGGAATCAGGACAGATGTCTCAAGTGGCATTCATTCATCGCTTTACTAAGCTTGGCAAACAGGATTGTTAACAGGAAAGCCGCTTTACATTACAGATACAGCATTTGCTGTAGCGCAAATTTTCTCGATCCCCGCCCGAACCTCTCGGTGCTTCGACGAATCAGGCGCCTAACCTCTACAAAATGCATTTGCACGAATTGGCACAGCTCGTGCTTTCGGAATCATCGAAGATCGCTGGGAGAAAAATATGCTGAGTGTCCACATTGAAAATATTGGCGAAATTGCGGTCATTGAATGCGAAGGCAGAATTGTCCGGAGCGAAGCCGCTTTCAAGTTACGCCAAGCTGTCACCTCGCAAAGAGATGTCCGAATCATTATCCTTGATCTTTCGGGAGTCTCGGCGATCGAGGGCGGGGGTCTAGGCATGCTCGTGTCTCTGGAGCGATGGGCCCAAGACCATGACGTTCGACTTAAGCTGTTCAATCCCCGTCAATCCGTGCGGGACCGGCTCGAGCGCGCCAACTCGATGCGACAGTTCGACATTGCGACGCTCGACGAAATGAGGGCTATCCTGCTTTGGGCGGATAGTCGATACGCACGAGCTGCATGACTCCATCGAGTTGCACCCTAGTGCCCACGGTTGTTCTGGCGTCGTGTGCCTGCCACGGACGTCACGTTGTTCGTCAGACCAAAGTCTTTTTCGAAGTTCGCGACGTACCCTTAGCATCCAGCGTAGGTTGCTCGAAAGGTCAGCCCGACACTCTGCCCCATTGTCAGAGCCCGTCGAATCGCCTTCGCCATAGCGCTCCGCCGGCAATGCAAGTGAATACGGGCTCCGAGCAGTGTTTCCGGTGGATAGAGCGGACGGTTTCATCCCCATTGCGTACGCGTTCACGCCGGAGCGTGACAATTAATCGGTCGTCTGGCGCAGTGAACCGGACGCACAAGAGGCAGCGGAAGGATGAAGCGCGCCCCGACTCTGCGCGGGCGCGAGCGGAAACCTGCGTCACTACCGCACTCCCTGCACCGATACGGCTTAGCAAATGGCATAGGCTCACCTCAGACAAAAGGTCGGAGGGCCAGGCCGCGACGCCACTACTGAATGGAACTAGCTGCCTGCGAGAAAATAGTATTGGCGTTGGAACCTATCAGCCGTACTGTACCGACCACAATAATCAGGATCACAGCCAGCAGGACTGCATACTCAGCTATGTCTTGGCCTTCGTCAGACCAAATCGCTTTTGCGAGGTTGAGCATGGTACGAGCCCTCCCTTTTTGCGAATGGTTATTGTTTCGGGGATTGGAGTGAATGTGAGCAGGAAGCAGGACTGCAGCACCCCAAGCCTCAACGAAAGTGTGCGCCGGGAAGAATCGGATGTCAAACAATTGCTATCCTCCGGCGCCGATATTCAATCGCTAGGAGTGAGAAGAGGATGACCCGTTGATGGACCGATTTACTCGACAGCCCAAGGACTTCCAATGGCAACCGCACCCGCACTTTGGCCAGATGTCAGATCGGACGGCCAATCAGTCGAAAACCGCTGCGTCGTTGAGGTCTTGCGTTGCCGGTGTGCTAGTTGTGCGCCAGATTCAGAGTTCATCTGGCTTGCGAGCGCGCCTGTTGCACCATATCCACCAAGACCTTCCGGGTCTCACCCTGATGACCTACCTCCCTGAAGAAGGCGATGCGGGCGCCACGCATGCCTCCGCGGTTTTCAAGCGGACATGAAAGCCGAGGCGATCGACTGTGGTCATCGTTGCTTCCGTTGAGTCAATGGGAGCAAATGTCCGGGCAAGAATGACGAGCGCATCCTTGTGGTCGGCATTCATGTGCTGAATGATTTCGGCCATGGAGTCCGCAAGAGGATCGGGTTGGCTGCGGTCATAATCGGATATGGATACCCAGCCCATAACTCCGAAGCCTCCCACGAAAATAAACATCAACGATGTCCATGCGGTAAAAAGAAAAGTCTTCAAAATCTACCCAGTATTTGCTGTTGGCATGACGCTCGAGGTAGAGCTTGCGAGCCTCTGCAAACTCCGGCTTGGGCACTGGCAGAACATTCCCTAGCAGCGTTACCCTCGATGCTCCAAGTGGTTCGCCCTCGGTATCCTGCTGCGTGACAAGCAGACTGGCATGGGGATCGGCCTGCAGGTCTGCGTGTTCATGGCCATGGTGCTGATCAGGAAGATGGGACGGCCGTGATCGTCCAACCCATAGGGCATCACGGAACCGAACGGGAACCCTGGCTGTTTTCGCGACAGGGTGGAGAGGTTACCCATGCCTCCCAAATACATCAATGTGCGGGCACGCTCGGCGTATGTGGGCTCAGGGACCGGAGGCTGGTCGTTCGCTGGACCGGGTCCAGCATGTTTTCTGGCGGATGACGTTGTCATCTTAATCTTCTCCTATCCTTCCTCGTCGGGCGGGCCGGCGGCGCCAGCGAGGTCCTGAGGCCTAATCGTCTCGACATTGAACTTCGCTACGCGCTCGCGCATTATTTTCAGAACATCTTCGAGAGGAGGAGGTTCGCCCTTGATCCATCGCAACGGGTTGATGCGCGCTACCACAAACGATCGCAAATACGGACTCACCAGTCCGCGCTCTTTCAACTTCTTGACTACGGCGGCGACCCTTCCCTCGAGCTCGAGCACCATTGTGGCCCGCTTCTCGTGCTGCCTCAGCGCAGAGCGCAATGACTCGTCGCTAAAGTCCTCAAGGCGGCGAAGGATCGGATGGTAAGCGCCACCGCCGAAGCGGCTGACTCGTTCGTAGCAGACTCCCAAAGTGACAAGTGCGGCCTGGTCGAGATAGAAGGCAAATCCTGATTCGGGTCGTGAGCCATCCTCGTCGACCAAGCCACGGAATATCCGAATGACTTCTAGTGAGCGCTCTTTGAGGTTGTGTGCTTTCTCCGTATTCAGCGCCAGGATCTGCCATGCAACCTCGCGTTCCGGGATCACTAATGCCGTGATGGATTTAGCGCCAAGACGGCGCATGGCCTCGAGGCGATGCCGGCCGTTGGGGGTCCAGAAGCCACCACCGGGCGCTAGCACTGCGATGAGCGGGTCGAGAAAATATCCTGTCTTATTAATTACATCCGCTAGACGCTTGTGGTGAGTATCGGAGAGATCGCGTTGAAACGGCGTAGGCTCGATCTTGTTGATGGGAAGAATGGAAAGTAGCGTGGGATGTCCGCCAAGGGGCTCCTTGTACTGACCCACCACACAGCCCCCAGCCTTCTCGACCGCTTCTGCGGCTTCCGCGGCAGAACCGTCTACCTGCTCCAATCTGCACTGTCCTGGATCGAGGCCCTTGGTACCGGGCTTGGCTCTGCGAGGACGTCGTCGGGCCGGTGCGCGCTTTGCCATCTAGAGACTCTACCTTATTATTCCAACGGATTTCTGGACGTCAGGGCCGGTTTTCGATAACTCGGGCATTGTCCTTGGCGAAACGTGGCTGTCCTTGTTCTGCCCAGGCAAAAGATAGGATCAGCATCGGGTCGTGGCCGTCTCTCGCCGTTGCCGTTAACTGTGGAGCAAACTGTGGAGAAGCGGGAACAATTTATCCGTCTATTCACTAAGGGTCAATGATTCAATAGATTGCCTCGTCGACGGTCTCGCTTGCGAATTTCAAATTTTGCACTGAAAAGCGGCATTGACAACTCTGAAGGAAATGTTTAGGGTGACTCGCGTCGACGGCTGAAAGGGTTGGCTTAAGATAAAACTTTGCCAGTCCGAAGTAGGCTGAGTGATTAGCTCGAAGAAGCAACTCGACGGGCATCCGAACCTGAAAAAACCGACGGCTCTGCGAGGAGAAGTTGGGGTTGGGAACTGCGAAAGCAGTGATCGCATCGAGGGCTGTGACGGTGCATGCCTCCACGCTGTTGGCTCCCTCGCAGGAGTTGGCGGCTAGAGCATAACCAATGTCACAGCCTTTACTTTTTCCCGGCATTCTCATTTTTCCGCAACGCTGTTCTCCTAAGAGATATCTCGTCCCGAGATCTCTTGTTGTCGCACTCTCCCGCTTTCTCAATAAGGATTGGAACAACCGTCCAAACAGGACTTGACGGGGGAGATTCTCGCCGGTGTCGAACATGTGCTGAGTGATGCGACGGGAGAGTGGCGGGTGTCAATTGTCGGGTCTCATGCAAATGACAACTGGGAAATAAAAGTGGAGGGACCTCGGGGCTTCGAGCGCTCGTATACCTTGGTTGGCAAGCTGGAGAGCACCAGCCTGGTGCAATACGGAACGTGCTTATTAAACTGCTGCCCGCGAGCAAGCGATGATCTACCACACTGGTTCGCGTTGCCCTGCAGCCGAAGCAGACATCGCAGGATTTAGCTGGGTCAGTTCCTCGAGACGGTAGAATCAGCGATGAAGAAGGTTCCGAATTCGAGTCGTCGTCTCAGCGAGCAAATTTTGCGAGCGTTGAACAAGATTAGGAAACCAAGCACCGCCAACGAAATCACGGAGCTGCTCAATCATGATCTGGACCTCGATGACCGCCCTTTTCACGCAAAAGATGTCGCAGAGTGGTTGCGAAACACCGAGGACACAGCGTTGACACTGTTTTGGTCAAGGGCTCGTCCCCGAAAGTAAGGATCGTCCCGCGATCTACCCGGCCGCCATAATCGATGACGCTGTTGAACCTGACCGTCATGGGCTGACTGACTATTACTCACTCGAAAATTGCAGTTTTATTGGGATTTTCGGTAATTCGGTCTGCGAGTTGTGTGCCAGATTCGAAGAGCATGGCGGTGTGGGTTCCCAATATCAGGCGACCAACCCTTAGGCTATGAGCCCAAAACTGTTAGTAATTTCAATAACTTACAAGACGCGGGTGGTCCTCAAAAAACCTTGTAAGTCGTAAACAATCACCATACAAGTGGGTTTAAAGAAACATTCGTCGATACAATTTCATGCCAATCATATAGCTGTCTAAGCTGATGTTTGTCTTCCGTGCGACGAAGATCGACCAAGATCAATACGAATCGACTTGACTCCGACCGGCCTTCTCATGGAAGGCCTTTTCACTCAAATTTCGACTTCTTTCGATTCACTTCACAGTCGAATGTTGAAACTGGTCGGAAGATGGAAGATGAATGTAATCGCGACTTTGCAACAGTGGTCATGGCAACCGAGCCGTCCCCCAGACTACCGTGACTTATTGGCACAAGTCCGCAATTGTTTGCACAGCGGCTCTGCAAGTGAAGATAAATTTTCTTGACGAACAGGATTCCGCCGGGACTAAACTACTATCCTCCGTAGTATCCACGTTTTTGAACCCTACATTGTTCCACCGGAAGTCACTGCGGGATAAGGAGACCAGTATGAAGTTCCTCCGATTTTCACGCTTTGCGGCGGGCACGTGTGTCCTCAGTGTCCTCGTATTGCCATGGGCTGAGGCACAGTTGTCACCACAAAAAGTCGCTGCGATTGACAAAACTCTTCAACACGTAAAGTCCACTATTGCCAAACTCGACGCCCGACATCGCCAGATGCTCGACGGTTATTCAAACGTTTCCCGCATAGCCGATACATGGCACAGCTTCGGCATGCGGCTGACCGATCCTTCCTTTGTTAGCCGTGCCCGAATGGCGGCACCCCTAAGTGCCGGAGCGCCAGGGACCGCCGGCATTGTTAAGGTGTCGAATCCATCCAATGACATTGCTTTTTCGTCGTTCGGTGGTTTCACACAGAGTGAGACTTCGACAGCACGCTGCGGAAACCAAGTGGTTGCCGGATTCAACGACTCCGGCAGTGTGTTTGAAACTCCTTTCTTTTTTACTGGAACGGGCGGTCAAGCCTTCAGCGGCGCTGCCTATTCCACCAACGGAGGAGCCTCCTTCACCGATATTGGCCCGATGAACCCTGGCACAACGGACGGCAATTTCCTCGGGGGAGATCCGGGCGTGACCTGCTCCGATCCGAACACCTTCTACTTTTCGCAGATCTTCGACTTCACGGACACGAGCGGCAATTTCTTCGCGGCGATCTCAGTAAACCAGTCCGCCGATGGCGGTAAAACCTGGGACGATCCAGTCTCGGCAATTGCCAAGGATGGCTTCACGCATTTGCTCGACAAACCTTGGTCGACCATCGACCCCACCAATCCAAAGAGAATCTTTGTCTCTTACACCGACTTCGATTCCAGCTTCTCCAGTCCCTTCTGCGGCAACGACTTTCGAACCGCGATCGAGTTTGTCAAATCGAATGACGGCGGAAACACATGGTCGACTCCGCGGATTGCAATCCAGGTCTGCGGTGCTGCCGCAGTTCAGGGTTCACAGCTAGCCGTCGACTCTCATGGCACCCTGTTCATCTCGTGGGTCAACCTCGGAAGCAACTTCCCCCTCGGTCCTCGGCAAATCCAGATCTCTAGCCTTAAAGGTGGGGTGGTTTCTGCTCCGGTAACCGTAGAAGCCAACATGCAACCCGGTGGAGACTCTTTCTTCCTGCAAGGTGAATTTCGCGATTTCCTCGATATGGCCATGGCAGTCGACCGTTCCGGCACCGCCAGCGATGGCACGCTCTACATCACTTGGGCGGACGGCCGTGACAAAATTGTTCCTGATCCTCTCGCGACTCAGGGCTTCTACGCCTATGACGACGTGCTTCTACGGCAGTCCTTCGACGGCGGCAATACTTGGGGGTTTTCTCCCATCAAAATCAACAGCGATACGCAATCACGTCTTGGTAGTGGACACGACCACTATCAATCTGCCATTGCGGTCGACAAGCGCGGCGTGGTGGCTGCTTGTTGGTATGATCGTCGCGCCGATTCGGAAGACTTTGCGATTCGGCACCATTGCGGTGAATCAACCAACAACGGTTTTACATGGGTGGATGCTGACATCAATGCGCAGCCCTTCGCCCCCACCCACGGAAACGACATTTTCGTCAACCCGATTTACATGGGAGACTATGATGTGTTGACCAGCGACTTCATGAACCAGAACTCCGGTTTCATCGGCAGCTTCCAGGTCATGAACAACGACCGCGGAAACCCCGATGTGGTCGGTCACCCGATGAACTGATGCCTGCTTAGGAAAGACGTTCGGGGCGGTCCGCACCGCCCCGAATTCTGGAGCCCTGAATATGCATCACGACCGGTTCATCTCCTAAGGCAAAGACCTGCAAGCGCTCGACCTCGGCGGCGGCCAGCGAGTGCTTCAACCGCACGCCGTTCCAATCTGTCTCCCAGGGGCATGGCCACAGTTTACGATGTCTTCAAACGTCTTGATCACTCTTGAAACACAACGCACTTTTCTTACTCGGTGGCAAGGGTCGCATCCGAAGTGGGGTACGAATCTGAAGCTGCTTTCAACCGGGCATTCAAACGCGAGTTTGAAACCCCTCCTGCGCGTTTCCGCAGTCAGTCGAGGTCTCCTCAGGCGAAACCGCCACGGCAAACGAAATCCAAGCTAAGTGAATAGATGGCTCGGAACAATGGTCAACCCTAGCGGACGTTGAATTTTGAGCCTTGCAGGCCGTGATTTCTCTCGGGTTTTCAGCTCTGCGCCCCGAGTTGTCTTCGCCAGCGCCACGTGTGGGGACCACAATAGACGGTTTTCGGCGTAGCGAAGTCAGTTAGTGGCTGCGTCTGTGCCCTTGCCATCCCAAGAATGCACCGAGTTCTTCGACGGAGATTCCCCAGGCTGGTTCATCCGCGAGAAGAAGATGATTGGCACTCGACGACGGAACAAATCTCGCGTTTGGAATCTCTGCGGCTAGGATTCGACCCTCGTCGGGCGGTACCGCGCGGTCGCCATCGCTATGAAACACGATGGTCGGAACGGAGACCAACGGAAGCAGCACACGGACATTGATCTTGTCGCATGCTTCCATGATGCGTGCCGCAGCATATACCCCTCGCGGTTTCCTGCGCCCGATCTACCGTTCCGCTGCCCCACCAATTCTTCCGGCTGGGGGCATGAGGAGCATTCGCGTCTGCAAGCGGCCACGAGGACTACCATCGGATATGAGCAGAAAACATCCAGAATGTGCCGATTCAGCCCCCCCGGATCGCTCTCTGGCTGCCGATGTCCTTCTTCGACAAGAGCCCGACGAGGAAGAAGACGAAGAGGAAGACGAAGGCAACCGCAAAGAAGATGATGAAGATGAAGACACAGACGAAGGCTACTCGGAATGAGCGTGCTCCTTGTTTAGTTCAGTGGGGTGAACGATGAGCGCGAAGACTTCATCAACGTTGCTGAAGAAACCTTGGATTCGCTGCCGGAAGAGTTCTGCAGCCGCATCCAGAATGTCGCGATTCTTGTCGGGGATTTTCCTCTTTGCCGCGATTATGCCGCTGAACTGGGCTCCCGCTCCATCCTCTCCTCCGGGGCGCGATACGGCGCAAGCGATGGGATCACCTTCGGCACGCGCTTTTGATAGTCCTGATACTTCGACCCGTGAACTATGACCAGGTCCCGCTCTTCCCAGCGGATCGCCGTCAGCATATACACGGACGTAAGCACCGCAAACAGAAGGTGCGCGCCGGTCATCGTAGGCGTGGCCCAGAATGCGATCAACCAACCCACGTACAACGGATGACGCATGTAGCGGTAGAACAGCGGTGTGCGGAATTCGATGTACCTGTACGGTTTGCGCGCAAGATACAACGCCACCTGCCTCAGGCCGAACAGATCAAAGTGGCATCGGCCTAGATTCCCTCGCGAACTGAGGCAAAGACTAGCGGCGCACCGGTGCGAATGTCCTTTGGCCGGTCCTGAAATCTCGCTGAGAAAATTCTGAAGCAGCGGCAGGGACAAAATTGCAGGGAATGAGATCAAATCGCGAAAACTTAACTCGTGATAGACTAGATCAAGTAAACTTAGTCCAATTTATGAAAACGGTGAACATACACGAAGCCAAAACTCACTTGTCGAAGCTTGTGGAAGAGGTATCCAAAGGCGAGTCATTCGTCATCGCAAAGGCGGGCAAACCCGTGGCCAAAGTCACCGCGCTTAATGCTCCTACGGGCGCTCAAGTTCGGCGCCTCGGTTTCATGACGGGCCAGATTTCCATTCCAGATGACTTCGACGTAATGGGCCGCGAAGACATTGAACGGATGTTTGGTGGTGGCGCATGAAGCTGCTATTGGATACCCATCTTCTTCTTTGGGCTGCAGGTCATCCAGATCGATTGTCTGGAGAAGCTGATACTCTCATTAAGAATCCGGAAAATGAGCTTCTATTCAGCGCCGCCAGCTTATGGGAGGTAGCGATCAAGCGCGGTTTGGGCCGCGATGATTTTAAAGTAGATGTCCGACTTCTGCGCCGCGGGCTGCTGGACAACGGGTATGGTGAACTGCCGATCGTCAGTGATCATGTGGTTGCGATTGAGAGCTTGCCGCCGATTCACAAGGACCCGTTTGACCGCATCTTAGTAGCACAGGCTACTGTCGAGGGTATTACGCTGCTTACGATTGACTCTTTGGTGGCGAAGTATCCCGGGCCCGTACGGATGGTGTGAGGAAAATTCACCCAGGGTATGCAAAACGGTTTCGAAGCCTGAGCGGCGTTTGTGGGGCAGGTGTTCTTCGTGGACGCTGAAGACATTCCTGTAAATGCGCGCGACTGGTGGGGGGCTTCTCTCAGAAATGCACCTGGCATGAATTCAGAACCACCCACCGGGAACCCCGATCAATGTGATACGTACAAGATTCCCAAATTCATCGACAACACGGTCATTTATCCTTACAGGGACTTCCTTCTGCACGATGTCGGCAGAGGAGATTGCATCCCACAAGCGCTATCAGCTCCGGGACCAGCTCACAAGTGACTACGCTGCCAGTACGCTTTCGTCCTGTGACGAATGTCTACATCCCGGTCGACCGCTGCAACGCCACCAATGGGCGGCTTGTCATTCAAACAACTGGCATCGTGACTGTCGAAGCTCAGGGCGGAACGTTCAGCAACGCCCAGTGCTTCACGTCGCTCGACGGTGCATCGTTTGTCCAGTGACGAATTCTTGCAAGTAAAGGGCGAGGGCAGATCTAGGGAGTATGGATCACCTCGCCCAAAACATCAAAGCAGTCCGATCCAGATTTTCGAGTCCGCGTTAGTCAGGAGGAAGCATTGTCACGCGCACGCTGTACGGCTGATCCGAATCGCCGGAGCCAGCCACCGTTCAGTTAACGAAACATCCCCATCTCTAACAATGTCGCCCCGTGCCAAGTAGAATGTGGGCACACTACCTCGTGCACTCGAGGAAGAACGCCATTTCGCTCTCGAAGTAGGTTTGCGCGTTTCCAACCTGGTCTCGCTTTGAATCTTGGGGTCAGCAACTCAGTCCGACCCAGCCATCTCTTCGATCCCCAACCACGATCAAGATTCCTTTTATTCGAACTCCCTCACGAACAAGGGAGCGGGATGCCCGATCAATTACTCGGTGTTCGCAGTCCCCGCAAACACCGTGAATTGGGTGCGGTATCTGGAACGTTTGTGCGTGATCAGCCGGTGCGCGAGGATGTACCAGAGTGTGGCACAAAACGGAGCCATGACGGTGAACGACCCTCGGAGAAAGCACGCATCGTCGGCTGGAAAGCCGGGTCCAAACAGCAACAACATCAGAAATGGCAGTAGCAAGATGTAGATAGGCACCGCGACCGCCGCAAGAAATGGCAAAGGCAACTCCTCCAGGCCAAGAATGACTACGAATCCCACAACTTCGGAAGTTCCAAGCTTGGGGAGGAGGGTTCGAGCTGGCGCCGGCTCTGGCCCCCTCCCGCCCTTTAATCAAAGGATACGGAGCCGAGTTGGAAAATGACTATCAATCCCGTCAAATCTTTAGTAACCACTGTCCTCCGAAGGCCCTCGCACAGCCTCGCCCGCGCTAACGGTCAAAGCTGCGGCGTGGAAGCCCCGGTAGTTCGGCGGAAGCAGAAAAATCTTTATAACCTCGGGCCCCTGGCGATCATCTAATTCATGTAAGAAGCAAGGGCAGCAAAGCCGCCGGCAAGAAGAAAAGAGTCACGCAAACCCAACGCCGTGAAGAACGGCGAACGAGTCAGAAGCCGCCGACAGCACTGAGACGATCCGCTGCGATTAACAGCAGCTACTAATACCGAGACCAGCTCGGGGGTTTGTTTCGCTGACATTAAGTGTGGAGTTTGTTTCCCACAAATTCAACGGAGCGACCCATGTCCACTTTTTCAGAAAACAGCAAAGTGCAGTCTGACCACCCCGAACCGACCGGCGGCGTACTTGTCCAGCCGCATTCGATGGCGTCATCGGATGGCGTCTTGGCCGACAACACTCCGGCTTTGGCAAACGAAGAAACAACAACTCCGGCCTCACTGCCCGTTACCGGAAGCATGGACGGCCGAGCATTCCTTCGGCCGGAGGCCGACAACACCAAGCCAGCGTCCAATCCGGCTGCCGATCGTAATCAGAGCGGCAAGCCCACCGTTGCAGACAAATGGGCGCCGAGCAACGAGATCGCAACCAGCCAGGTTACACCTCAGATCTCCGAAATAAAGCTGCGTTTCGATCAGGATTCGATATCGGAGATTCCAAAGTTCGAACTGACGCTGACGCCCGATCTCATACGGGAAAAATCTGGAAAAATCCGGGTTTCTGTGGTGGCCTGGGGTCAGTCCGGCCCTGAATTGTCACGCCATGAATCGGTCGATATCAACGGCAAGTCGTATTCCGTCCCCCAGCTGTTGCCAGCTCTGCGGGAGTCATTACTTCTGCCGACGGGATTAGCGGATTATGGGACCACACGAGATCTGTTCGAGAACGTTCGCGACCTGTTGAACCGATATCTCGCATTGATCAACAATCAAGATGAAATTCTCGCGTATTGGTGTATTGCCACCTGGTTCTCCGATGTCTTGGACTTCATTCCACGTCTAACGATTACAGGTCCTGGATTTGCTGGCGACGTGCTCCTTCGAGTGCTGCGCTGCGTATCCCACAGGCCGGTGCTGCTGGCCAGCATGAATGCAGCGCTAATGAAGACCATTCCAATTAACGATCTGATGCCTACTCTATTGATTCGTGAGACCGGGCTGAGTAAGCGGAAAGCAGAGTTACTCGACGCTTTAGACCAGAAGGACTACCTCGTCGCCAGTGGCACTGAAATCGGTCAGTTTTACTGCGCGAAGTGCATTTACTTGGGCGAGGACGACAGCCACCAAGCAGTGGTGTCTGACGGCATTCACGTTCACGTTGGAGATATCCGATTACCCGCTCTGCGGCTCCCGCCTGCTTACGAGATTGAAAGTTTTCAGAACAAGCTGTTCCGTTATCGCTCTCTGCATTACGATCGCGTCAAGGTTTCGACATTTACGCCAGAGGGCCTTCTCCCAGAATTGCGGGCCGTGGCGCAACAGCTAGGCTCCGCTATTGTTGGCGATGATGACTTACCGAAACGAATCGTAGACCTGCTGAAGGATCAAAGTGAGCAGGTAGGGGTCGATCGAAGTAGCGGACGCAAGGCGATGGTCCTGAGGGCGGTTCTTTTTCATTGCCACCAGGGTGATCAGCAAGTGTTCGCTCGCGAACTTGCCGCTACAGTGAATCAGATCTACATCGAAGAAGGCGAATCGGTGAAGGTCACAAGTGAGACCGTGGGACATGTGCTGAAGGGCCTTAGCCTTTATAGCCGCCGATTAGGCAACGGCGGTAGGGGGTTGGTATTAGACCAGTCCACGCAGTCGAAGGCCCATGAGTTGAGTCGTACCTATGAAGTGCTCCCGGCGACGCCCGCCTGTGGCTATTGTCACCGGCTTCAAGTGCCAGGATCAAAGGAGCTTGTGTAGGAGATGCAGGTTGTGAAGGTTGGAAGGTAGAGCGTTGCAACTCCCCCAGGGATCGCTCAAACCAACGCGCATGTCCACTGCCTTTCATCCCACCCTGCACAAGACGAATCGCCAGGACGAACGGAGGGGCGGCCACGGGCGAACGATGATGAATCCGCCACCGTGAAAACGTCAGACCCGGTAGAAAATGAATCTCGACAAGGGATAGAATGCCGCCACGGAGGATCGCAACATGACCAGCCCGTCTGCGATGCAAGACAACTATCCCTACAAGAACGAACCGATCTGGTCGAGGTCCGAAAAGACCATCGCACGCAAAGCCTTCGACGCTGCCCTGGGGCGAGAGCTTCGCGAGGTGATTCAGGAAGCAAAGAAGATGGCCAGCCAGATCCAGCAGTCGTCGGACCTGTGGGACTTAGAACATTACCTGACCCAACGTCGTAAGGAGATCGACCGCAAGTACGATTATCGCGACTCGCAACTCATGCACGTGTTTGGGAGACTCGTGTACGAATGCCGACTCAGTGAGGAAGAACTGCACGGCTTGGGCGAGGACAAGCTGAAGTCGATCCGGTCTTTGGCCAAATTCTTAGCGGAGGACGCGGCCTGACTAGCATTCTGAGCGCTATGGCCTTCCATGAGAAGGCCGTCACACTCATTGCGCTGATTCCCCTCGCTTCTGCGGGACAAAAACGCGAACCGCATTCGGGACAGGCAACCTGCTCAAAGTCAATGCGCCGGATCCTGGCCGGCTCAATCGAACACCCGCATTTCGGCAGACAATATTCATTGACGCTAAGACTTTCTCGAGATTGAGTTTTTGCTTCTTGGGCATACACAAAGGGGCGTAACCGAAACCCTTTTCAATCACGCCCCCTGGTGCCCCGGCGATGACGGGGGAGGGGTTTCTAGTCGCCGGGGAATGCCGTACCGGCGTTAGTACCCGGGGATCGTAAAACCCAGATTCCGCTTACAGGGTGGGCCTAGTTCGGGGGCCGATTCAGTCGGACTGCGGAGGGGAAGGAAGAAATCGTAGGTTCGGCTGAGTGGCATAAGAATAACGCTCTGGCAGGGAATTGTTCAACCGGGATTCTAAATTGGTTGACTGGCGAATCGCTTCCAGCCTAAGATTCCAGCCCTGCGGTGAGGCTATCGGCGGTTTTGTTGAGGGGGTAGCTTCCGACCTTGCCTCGTTCGACCAGATCGAGCCCGTCGTTTTCTCTCGGGGGAGGAAAGACGACGGGCTTCCTTTAGACCCTTCGATCTACTGCACTCGGAGATTGTCTCCCCTCGGGGAAGCTGGCCGCGTCCCTCTGGGAAGAGACTCACCTAGCCTTTCAAACCGCACAGGGGCGCTGGCGGGGGTTGGGGTTGCCCTTGCTTTTTGGAATTGCCGTCGCGGCCACGCTTCTGTGGCTGGCGACGCCGCCCTCGTCTATGGCCATGCCACCGCGTTTGCCGGGAGTCGCGTTGGCGCGCCTCTTTTCTGGCGCGACAACTGCAGCGACGGCAACTCCGCGAAGGCGGGCCAGCTTGAGTGTCGATGATTCGACTTCTGCGGTGTAGCGAATTCCAGCCTGCCGTGAGTTCGTGTCGAATAGGACTCGTGCTGGGAAGCCGACCCGCCGTAATTGGCGCGTCTTAACGATCTGATGAGGTAGGGGATGACTTGGAAGTCTCTGGACTGGATCGACGTACAAATCTGGGAGCACGACAACGCCCTTAACGACAGGGTGCGCGAAGCCTACCTAGCCGCGTATACCGTTCTCCGCTGGAATCTTCTGACGGTACCAGTCCCAGATAGCTCGCGATCTGCTTGCCACACTGAAACCGTTCCGCGCTCCCGATGATCAGCACAAAAGCCAGCGCCGTCAGCGAACCGACCCCGGGATGCGTCCGCAAGCGCTGCGCCTCAGGACACTTCTCCGCTTCCTGCTCGATCGCTTGCGTCAGCTCCGCGATCGTTGGGCTCAGCCGGTCCAGCAACTCCAGCAGATCGCGTCGTCGCCGGCTCGCCCACGGAGCTAACGGGAACGACTCCAGCTGCTCGGGCCATGCGAAGAGATTTGCAGCAGGGTGGCGAAGATTTTCCGGCACTCCTCGCTGAATTGCAAACCTACCTGGGGCCGGAACGGCCGGGGCAAGTGATAAAAGCGATTCCCGGGCAGGGAAGCAATGTGCCGATCACCTTGCTGGGGTCGAGCGGCTTCAGCGCGCAACTAGCAGGGATGCTGGGCTTGCCATTTGCGTTTGCGGCCCACTTTGCTCCTGAGCACCTATACGCGGCGCTTCAGCTATACCGCGACGAGTTCCGGCCAGGCAAAATACTGCGGAAGCCGTACTTCATGGTAGCGGTGCAGGTGATTGCGGCGGAGACGGACGCGGCAGCCAGGCGTTTGTTCACGACACCCCAGCGGCGCTTTCTGCGGCTCATTCGAAACCAGCCGGTCGAGTTGCTGCCTCCAGTGGATTCCATGGAGGCTCTCTGGCAGGACTGGGAGCGGGCAGCCGTGGAGAACAAACTCGGAGCAGCGATTGTGGGATCGAATGCGACGGTTAAGGCGGGGCTGGAAAAGCTGGTGGGTGATACGGGGGCCGATGAAGTGATCGTCGTAACTGATACCTACGAGCATGTCGACCGGATCGAGTCATATCGGCGAGTGGCCGGCCTTGCCACCATGATCGACGTCAAGCCCACTGTAGCCGTGGAAGCCTAAATCAGAGCGACAACCGACGCTCGGCTTCCTCCCCAGCAGGCACACGACCGAGCGCGAATTCGAGTTGCGGAACCGCATGCCGCTCCTCGAAACAAGATTTCAGATTCTTGAGGTCCACGGGAACGCGGGCTTCGGGCTCCTTCTGGTCCTCGACGTCAGAGTGGTCGCTTCTGACCATACGCCGATCGGAATACTGCGTAACGTGAAGGTACATCCCGGTCCGTCAGATCGCATCTTCGATACGATTGATCGCAAATTGGAGGAAGTGGAATGGCTACTCAACTATGCCAGAAATGCAAACAAGCCCATCCCGGTCGCGTCTGCGATTACGATGAAAAAGGTGAATGTGCCGAGACGATCGACACCAACGAGGTTGCTCAACTCCGTGAAGCACCACCAAACGACGAAGTCGGCTTACGTTCCGGAAATTAACTCCGAGGCCTAATTCCCCGCTACCTGTCAGATTTGCAGCTTGACCGGGGTCGATGAGAGCAATGGGTATTTTGCGTCAACAGAGGGGCCGACGAGGGAAACCGCTCAGTATGTCCGCGGCTTTTGATAGGTCATCGTGAGCCAGATAGATCTTCGTCGCACCGCGAAAAGGACCGTTTGAGCACGTGACTTGGCACTGAATTACGTCTTGATCGAGCCAAACGACCTCGAACTCTATTCCTCGCATGATTACAGATTGTAAGGGATCGACGAAATCAACATTTGACTCAAGTGCCCCGCATAAAGCCAGATGAGTGCAATGGCGATTTCTAGCCAACTACCAAAAGGCTGATCCCGCCGTAGTGGTGCAGTTTGAAATCCACAGGGATTTCGACAAGACGTAGACTACCAGCATGGCCGAAGAAAAATGCCTCAAGCACAACGTGCTTCTAAAACTGCGTCGCAATGTGAAAACCGGCGAGCTTGCTTTGGCATGCCCATTTTGTGATGCGGAACAGCCACCCAAGAAGCGCGAGACAAGTCGGGTCGGGCACAAGACAAACAAGACCAGTCCTTGAGGGTTCTGAAGGTAATCGCGAGTAGAGTCGAGAACAGGCGCAGTGGCTTTAGCCTCCCGGTGGCTGTTGGGGTGCTTTCGCAGGGCCCGCCTCAATCCGGTTTGGCTTGGTTCTATTTCCTGTTCCCGCTCATCGAACCGGACAGGCAGATTTCCCGCATCCGGCTCTCGGAAAAGACACACGCCTTCTGAGTTAAGTAAGGAAGCGTGTGACGCCGTCTGCAACTTCTGAACACAACTCGGGGTGGCTAGACTCATCGTCAATCCCCATGTCCTTTGTTGCTTGTTGCGTCCGTCTTTAACAGAGGCCCCTTCCCTCCGCCGGAGTTACCCGGCTTCCTCGGTACTACGGACCTCTCCGCCACCCCACACGGCCCGACCTGTCTCTCACGAGCTGCCGGTTGATCCTTATTAGGATCACCGCTGGGGCTTCCCGTGTTGCGTCTGGTCTCCTATGCGTACATGCCATCGCCATTACCCCGGTAGGTCCGATGGAGCTTGTTCGCTCGTCCCTCTCCATCGTCAGCGGCCTTCCCTGTGAAAAAGTCAGGTCGGCTCCTGCAATTGTTTTTTCGGGGCCTGCTCAGCGTTCACTCGTGTTATGGCCTGCACGCTCGCGGAGTCGCCTAGAGCGACCCTTTGTATCGAAAGCTCCGACAGCTTCGTTGCCTCCGCTGCCGTTTCGATTGCTACCGGGTGGAGCGAACCAGTTCCCGGGCGGGAGTTGCACCCGCTGAAGTCCAGCGCCTTTTCACGGCGCACTTTTTCACCAACTACAGTTTCCGAATAGCCGGACGATGCCAACTGACCCGACCGCAGACGGGGCGTTATGAGTAGAGTCGAGAACAGGCGCAGTGACTGTAGTCTCCCGGTGGCTGCTGACAAAGCTTTCGCGTCGTCGCCTCAGTCCGGTTTGGCATGGCTCTGTTTCCTGTTCCCGCTCATCGAACCGGACAGGCGGGTTTCCCGCATCCGGCTCTCGGAAAAGACACACGATGTTACGTGTGACGCCGTCTACAGCTTCTGAACACAACTCAGGGGTGGCTGGACTCATCGTCAATCCCCAGGTCCTTCGCTGCTTCTTGCGTCCGTCTTTAACTAAGGCCCCTTCCCTCCACCAGCGTTACCCGGCTTCTTCGGTACTACGGACCTTTCCGCCACCCCACACGGCCCAGCCTGACTCTCGCGAGTTGCCGGTTGATCGCGTCTGCCATCACCGCTGGGGCTTCCCGTGTTGCTGCTGGTCAACTTTGCCTGCTTGCCGTCGCCATTACCCCGGCAGGTCTGATGGTCCTCGTTCGCTCGTACTGTCCCATCAGCGGCGGCCATCCCGATTACACGGCGGGTTGGCTCCTGCGTTAATCGTTTCGAGGCCTGCTCAGCGTTCACTCACGTTACGGCCTGCATGCTCGCCAAGTCACCTAAGTGACCCTCTACACCGGAGGCTCCGACGGCTTCGTTTCCTCCACCGCCGCTCCGATTGCTTCCGGGTGGAGCGAACCCAGTTCCCGGGCGGGACTTTCACCCGCAGTCGTCCAGCGCCTTTCCACGGCGCACGCGTAAACGCGATTTTCAGTACCTAGTGACCGTAGGGGAGCGGTGCGCGTCTTTTGATTCCTAAAACGAAAATCTTCTTATTCTTCTGAGACCGTCGGACTGAGCCACGTGGCCTGAGCCAGTTCCGATTTAAGGGGAACCTCGACTTCAATCGTGGCTCCGGCATTTGGTCCGGAGTGAATGATGACTTTTCCGTTCACGAATCGCGTTCGCTCACGGATGCTGGTCAACCCAATGCCATAGCCCTTCAGGCCCTCTACAGTATCGAATCCGACACCGGCATCGCGAACCGACAAGTAAATCGTCTCATTGCTTGCGCGGAGCGCGACATCAAATGATTTCACGCCGCTGTGTTTCAAAGCATTCATCAGCGCCTCCTGCATCACGCGAAATAAACACAGAGAGATCTCGCCCGGCAGATCATCCGGAACCGCTTCGTGTGAAAAATGCACTTCCACCTGATGTTGTGCTGAGAACTTGCGGCAAAAACCCCGCATGGCGACGACGACGCCCAGATATTTAAGCTCGGAGGAATGCAGTCGATCCGATAACGCCCGAATACTCTCGGAGACATCCTCTACTCGATCCACAAAATTTGCCACTCGGCTGCGAGTTTCTGAAATTGACCGAGGTGGATTTTGTTGGAACTGATCCAGCATGACGGCAGAGAAGTGCAAGCTGCTGGTTGATGTCCTCACGAAGCTCCCACGCAATTCGAGTCCTCTCCTGTTCTTGCACGGCGATGAGTTTTCCGCCAACTCCGGCAAGAGCTTCTTCCGCGAGCTTGCGCGAGGTTACATCCAGCGCTGACCCGATGTAGCCTGCGAACAAACCATCAGCATTGATTCGGGGCACGCCGGTATTCATGATCCAACGGTAATCCCCCTCTCGTCGGCGCAGGCGGTATTCCGTCGTGAATGACTTGCATCGATCGAATGCGCTCACATAGGTCTGCATGCAATTGTCGAGATCATCCGGGTGAACACCTTCAGCCCAGCCGTCGCCCAGCTCGGCGGCCACAGGGCGCCCCGTGAAGTCGAGCCATCGTTGGTTGACGTATGTGTAGTGCTTGTCCGGGCCGGACATCCAGATCATGACGGGAGCTGTGTTTGCAACCAAACGAAATCGCTTCTCGCTCTCAGCGAGTTCCGATTCGAAGCGCTTCCTCTTCAACCGCCGCATGGCGACCGCGCACATTGCCACTGCCTGAGATAGCAATATCAATATGGCGATGAATATGTATTTCTTATACGCCTGCCGAAAGCTGGGTGGCCGATTCAGCACGATACTGCCCGCTGGCAAGGCGCTCTCCTTTATTCCCCAACGCTTGAGAGCCTGCCAGTCGAACATGTAGGCGATGACAGACTTCTGCCTCGGAATATCCAGCGCTTTCTTGCCGTTGAGAAGTTCGAAAGCCATCTCCCCGGCGACGGTTCCCTGGTCGGCAACGCTGGAGAGATAGCCACCTATCTCACCGTGATTCAGGTAGATGTCAAAGAGACTGAAGAGAGGCGCGTTGGCAGCAGCTGTGATAGCTGGACTTGCCTCACGACTGCTCGCGAAGCGGGTTCCTGCTGCGTCACGTCCCATAGCCGTGAAAATCACGATGCTTCGATCGGGCAGGTTGTGCACACGGTCCAACAGGGCAGGCATAGTGAGGTCGAATAGGTACGAAACGTCACTGCTCTGCTGGTATTGTTTGAGCTGAGCTTTCACAACAGCTTCTTGCAATCTGTCGTAATAAGACGTGCCCCCAATCACGAACACGTGTTGCGTGTCGGGACGAAGGGCGAGGGCGACCTTCAGAGTTTCAGCGGCATCCAACTCCGTTTCGACACCGGTGAAGTCCGCATCCAGCACCGGAACGCCGGGCGAGTCTGCATTGGGCAAACAAAAGATGATAGGGATTCCAGGAAATGCGTCTTTGTGCTTTTCGGCCATGAATCGAAGAGGCGACGGTCCAACTGTGATGATTACGTCTGGCTGGAGATTTCTGTATTTGTCAATGATGGATTGCTGAAAGCGCTGTTGGTCGCCCACCTCGGGAAACCAAATCGTATCGAGGTACTCTTTGTACCACTCAATCCTGTAGGGCGAGTTTTGCAGCGCCGCATGGATGTGCTGGTCAATAAGGGGAATCGCTGGATGTTGAGTTCCAACTTCATTCAAGATCAGTATTCGCCGCGTGGATGTGGCCGGTGCGACTGTCAATAGGCGGAGTACATTCTGTCCTAAGACGATCGGAGCCCAAAGAAGGCAGGAAAGACCGCAGGCAATCGCGTAATACATGCCAACCCATTTCCAAGCACGAGCCGTAATCTGAATCATTTGTTCCACGCCCCACGGATTGTACAACTGACGTAACCAGGGCCGTTACACTCAGAACCCCTGCGACAGCCATCTTGAGTGCTATGGGGAGTGGGTGTTGAAAAAGTCCGTGATCGGAATGTCTTTTCGGCGGCGATGATTGGGGCAGTCAAGTGCTTTCTTCTCACCTGAGCTAAGAGGCGGCTTCCACAGCGGGGGTTGTCGGTCGGCTGAGGAACCGCACGAGTCGTTTGATATTCTGCGCCACCGCTGCCAGGAAGAACTGCTCCCGCACGAACTTCATGCGCCGTAAGCGCA
This sequence comes from uncultured Acidobacteriaceae bacterium, assembly GCA_963722365.1. Classification (GTDB taxonomy): domain Bacteria; phylum Acidobacteriota; class Terriglobia; order Terriglobales; family Acidobacteriaceae; genus Sulfotelmatobacter. The sequence continues at coordinate 1,157,269 of CAVRLM010000003.1, read as the reverse complement.
AGCGTCGCAGTCCGATTTGATTCTTGAGTTCTGCGAACAGAGCTTCCACCTTCTTTCGTTCCCGCTGTGCCTTCGCAAACTCGGGCGTGTTCGCTAACTCCCGAGCGCGTTGCCGGGCGGGTTCGTCCATGTGGATGGCGAGGAAGCGAAACGCTCCGCTGGTGCATTGGGCTTTGAGCCCACACGCTCCGCACTTTTTACGAGTCCCGATGTAGGCATAGGTGCGGTTCCGCATGCTGCGGCCACCATAGTTCAGTTGCTGCCCCGCGGGACAGCGATAGCTGTTGCTTTCGGGTTGATAGGTGAACCGCTCGGGTCCAAAGAACGGGCTTCTCTTTCGGTGAATGCTGTCACGGGTTCGCATGTAGGGAGTGATGTTCCGACCCGCCAACCATTGCAAGAACTCTCCGTTCCCGTAGGTCGTGTCGGCCGCCACCGATTCTGGCTCCCGTGCTTGCCATTGCGTGAAGCGAGTGAGCATGTCCTGCGCTGCGACCGTCTCCTGACTCATGCGTGCCGCCGTCGCCTGCACGCCCACGATCACACAACTGTGATTGTCCATCAGATAGTTGTCATAGTATCCCAGCCGCGCCGGTGTGCCGCCCTTGGTGGCGTAAGTAGAATCGGGATCGGTGGTCGAAACCTGGTCCTGCTCATGCACCGGCTCCTCCACCGGATTCTGCTCTTCCACTTCCCGCAGATACTGTCGCACGGTGTGATGGACCTGAGCTGCTTCCGCTAACTGCTCTCGCGGAATGCGGCTCTCTTTGGCCGCGTTCCGCACGATCTGCTCAAACAGTTCCTCGAACAGATTCGATTCCTGAAACCGGCCATGCCGGTTTTTCGAGAACGTGGAGTGGTGCGGAATCTCCTGATCGAAGCCCAGACCGGTGAACCAGCGCCACGCCAAGTGCATGCGCAGTTCCTCCACCAGCCTCCGTTCGCTAGTGATGCCGTAGAGATAACCGATCAGCAGAATGCGCAACAGAAGTTCGGGGTCAATGGAAGGACGGCCGGTTTCGCTGTAACTCCCTTTCAGCTTCTCCCGCACAAACGCAAAACTGATGTGCTTTTCAATGAGCCGCAGCAGATGAGTCTCTGGAACCTGATCTTCCAGGCGGAAGTAGTAAAACAGCGCTTCGGAGCGGTCGTGTTGCCCCATCATGATCAGCAGACCTCCGACAATCAGAATCCAACAGAGCATGGGCGAATGCTTCCTTCTAACATGCTTCTGCTGAATCTCATCCTGTTAATCGAAGTGACTTTTTCAACACCCACAGGCCATTTTCACTCAAATTTCGATTTCTTTCGATTCACTCCACGTTTGAACGTTTGTGGATACCTGAGAACTAACCTACGATCCAACCATGATTGGGGTTGAGGTGGGCGCGGCAGAGCCGGCCGCGGGTTCGACTGTGATGGCGAAGGTCTTGGCCTCAACGCCGGTTGGAAGTGGCGGGTTGATCAGGGCGGCGCTGCCATGAGGATCCGGCCGGAAGAGACCAGCCGGAATCGGTGCGCCACTTGTCGGAATCAACCACAATTCATAAGTCTTCTGCGGCGGGAGCTCTGGCATGTTGCTGGCAAGAAACACGAGAGTACCCGTGCTACGCAAGTAGACCGCCTTACCTTGCGGCTGAGGAGGAGTCTTAGCTGCGACCAGCGTGAAATGCACCGCGTCGGGAGAGGTCAATGTGGCGATGAGATCTTTCGCCTGAAGCAACTGCTTGTGTTGCTCTGTCGAGTGAGCATCGAGGGCAGCGACACGCCGCTGCAGATCCGTGTTCTGATGCAGCAGCAGCACTATCATCACAACCGCTGCGGCTGCAGCGGCCCATTCCATCGCGGTCCACCAGGCTTTTCGCTTCATGAAGCGACCCGGGATCCGGCGAGGTTCCCTTGCCATCGCGGCCATAAGGCGTTCGCGGGAGCGCAGTGGAGGTTTTGGGCCACTGGCCGAAAGTGCTAGCAACGCCAAATCTCCCTGCAGCCGGGCAAGCTCATGCCGACAGTCCGGACAGTCCTGCAGATGCTTCACCACAGCCAGGCGCTCCTCACCTAGTAGCGCTCCCAGCGCGTACAGCGAGAGATCATCCGCGAATTGTTCGTGCACGCTCATGGGTGGAAAGCCTTGCGCAACGTCAGCAGGCCGGCGCGAATGCGAGTCTTTATGGTTCCAAGAGGTTCGCCGGCCTTTTCCGCAATCTCGGTATGAGTGAGCCCCTCGAAGAAAGCCATTTCCAGTGCCGAGCGTTGCGCTGCAGGCATCTGCCCCAGGGCTCCTCGAATTTTTTCGAGCGCGCGGATCATTTCGGTACTGCCGACAAGATCCGGTTCGATTGAAACAACCACGTCGGTAATGTCCGATTCTGGTCGGCGCCTACGGAGGGAGTCGATCGCTCGATTACGCGTGATCACCGCCAGCCATCCCGGCAGACTGCCACGGGTCGCATCGAACGTATCTGGACTGCGCCAGAGTTGCATGAAAACTTCCTGCAGAATGTCCTCCGCTGCTCCAGTATCGCCCAGAATTCGGAGCGCCACCGAATAAACGATCGCGGAGTAGCGCTTGTAAAGCTGCTCCATGGCTTGCTCATCGCCGGAGCGAATCGCCGATACCAGCATAGCGTCCGGTGAGACCACGTTGGAGGCAGCTTGATACAAGTCGATTAACTCTTCCCTTCCAAGTACGTTGCGCCGTCAGCAGTGGATTGCGTCTCCCGAGCCTCCGAGGTACTGTTCGCTGGGCTTCATCTTAATTGCGGGCCCGAGGCTGGCTTGCGCGCGAGACTAAGGTCCATGACCAGACCACGTGTGCTCGCAGCAGACCATTCGACAACGGATGCTTGGCCACGGCGCAAATTATGGTACCAGAACCCACGAATGCTCCAAATCGTTGCACGGAGCGACCAAAAAAGAAAGCATTCCTGGATTTCGCGCATATACGCGACAAACGGGAAATCGGATTGGTGCAGCCGGGAAAACATACTAAACCTGAGTGCCTCGTGAAAATTTGGACCGCCAACAAATCCGATTCTTGTCTTGCCGCGTACTTGAGTTTGTAGACGGATCCAATCGTAACCGCTGAGGCGCGGCGCCGCGCGGCAGAGGCAGCATCGCGATGGCAACGTCCACCAAACTCAAATTCGAGAGGAAATTTCCATGAAGCGACTGAAAGCCACAATGGCCTTCGCCTTGGCTGTGCTCGTGCTGGTTCCAGCCAGCCTGTTTGCGTCGAGCCATCGCGAGGCCCCAATCTCCGCCCTCGACCACAGCGCGGACGTGACTGACTGGTACGCCTTTGTCAGTTACGATCACCCCGACCGCGTCATCATGATCCTCAACGTCGACGGCTTCCTCGAGCCCTCCAACGGACCCAACTACTTTCCCTTCGATCCCAACGTTCGTTATGTAATGAACGTCGACAACAACCTGGACGGAAAAACCGACATCAGTTTCCAAATTCGCTTCAACACCGAGATCCGCCAGCCCGGACTCTTCACCGGCTTCGCGGGCGGAATCGGGGGAATCCCACAAATTACCGCGCTGGATGGTCCGGGTTCAGAAGGCTTGAGCCTGCGTCAGACCTATACCGTAACCATGATCAAGAACGGCGTTGCTACGGACCTGACCAACGGGAAAACGCTGTTCGCCGTGCCATCCAATGTCGGACCCCTCACCATGCCCAAGTATTGCGACCTGTTCAACCAGGGGACTTACGACCTGGGTAACGGAGTCAGAGTATTTGCAGGAACAGTGGATGATCCTTTCTATATCGATCTGGGCGCTGCTTTTGACTCCCTCAACTTTCGCATGGGAGTGGGAGGAATCCTGACCCCTGCGGTGGACGGGGACGATACTCACAACTACGCACCCGACGCAGTAGCGGGCTTCAATGTCAACTCTATCGTGCTGGAAGTTCCTATCACCATGCTGACCGTCGACGGCAAACTTCATGGCGCCGGAGAGAAGCAAGCGGTGATCGGCACCTACGGAGAAACCGACCGGCAACGGATCACCATTCACCGCCACAATGGCCATGTCGACGGCGAAGGCGCCTGGCGTCAGGTGAACCGCGAAGGCAACTCTTTGATTAACGAGTTGATCATCGGAACCGGATCAAAGGACTTGTTCAGTGTTTCTGATCCCGACAAAGATGCGCAGTTCGCCAGCTTCTTCCTCGATCCGTTGCTGGCGCACCTCTACTCTTCGATTCTCAATATTCCCATTCCGCCGGCGCCTCGTACCGATCTCCTCCTGCTGGTTCAGTACATGGCACCGATTTGTCCAGGATGCGGTCCGAACGACGTGGGCCCGATCGCGGACCTGCTGCGGCTGAATACTGGTATCCCTCCGACTCCCGTGGGCAGCCAGAAGCGTCTTGGCTTCCTGGCAGGCGATCTTGCCGGATTCCCGCAGGGGCGGCGGCCTATCGATGATGTCGTCGACATCGCCTCACGCGCCGTCGCCGGCATCCTGGTCGATCCGGTGAAGTACGGTGCGCGCATTGGCGATGGTGTAAACACCAACGAAGGCGGCTATCGCACAACGTTCCCCTACGTTCTTCCTGCCCATAGCGGTCGCGACAGTCATCACACAGGTCCTGGACAGAAGGGCTGTAGTGGTCAACCCCACGGTATCTGTCCTGTGAAGTGAACTTCTATCGTGGCCGTCGGCCGAGAGGGCGGCCACGAATTCTTATCCCGACAAGCGAGGAATGATATGAAGGAATTAACTGTTCTCCTGCTGATGCACGTGGCCGCTCTGGTGGCGGTTGCACAAACCACAACTCTCTCTACCGATGCCAAACTCTCTCCGGCCGAGCGAGGCATGGCTCAGGCTACTCGGCTCATCGAGAAGAATCCGAAGAACTTCGAGGCCTACAACGCTCTCGCCCTGGCGCTGTCGCGCCGCGCGCGCGAGTCATCCGATGTGACTTTTTACGCGCAAGCCGAAGAGACTCTGAAAAAGTCCTTCGAAATCTCCCCAGCCAACTTCGATGGAGAAAGAATCCATGTGTGGCTGCTGCTGGGAAAGCACGAATTCGCGGGTGCTCGCGAAGAGGCGCGCAAGCTCAACCAGAAAATGCCCGATGACGTGATGGTTTACGGATTTCTCACCGACGCCAACATCGAACTAGGAAACTATAAGGAAGCAGAAGACGCGGCCCAGTTAATGCTCGATCTTCGCCCCGGCAACCTGCCGGGTCTGACGCGCGCCGCTTATCTTCGCGAACTCTTCGGTGACCTTGATGGATCGGTTGAACTCATGAACATGGCCTATCAGTCCACACCGCCGAGCGAAACCGAAAACCAAGCTTGGATTCTCAGCCAGGTCGCCCACTTGCAGCTCATGTCCGGGAAAATCACTGAGGCGGATAACACATTGCAGCACGCCCTGGCACTTTTTCCCGGATACCACTACGCGCTGGGCAACCTAGCCAAAGTCCGCATCGAGCAGAAGAGATATGAAGACGCGGTCAATCATCTGCAACAGCGTTATGACGCGGCCCAACACGCTGAGAATCTCTACGACCTAGCCGAAGCTTTGGAACTTGCGAGCCACCGAGACCAAGCCCAGAAAGACTTCGCAGAGTTTGAGATTAAGTCAGAGCTCGAAAGTGCTCGCGCCGACAACTCCAACCGCGAACTGATTTTTTACTATGCCGACCATGCCCATCAGCCTGCCAAGGCCTTGCAAGTTGCCCAGGCAGAATACGCCCGTAGGCACGATGTGTTCACGCTCGACGCTTATGCCTGGGCGCTTCACGTCAACGGGCGCGACACCGAAGCCCGCACGCAAATCGCTGCAGCGTTGGCGGTGGGTATTCGCGATCCTAAAATGCTCCGCCACGCTGGAGAAATTGCTTTGAGCATCGGAGACCGGGCCGCTGCGGAACAGTATTTGCTCGATTCCGTGAAAATGAATGCGCCTGGTTCGAGCCAGGCGCGGGAGTTGCTGGCGAGCCTTTCTGCGGCCAAGAACAACTGACCATGCGGAACGGGCTCTTCATTGCGATGGCTATAAGTGTTCTTACCGGATGCTTGCTGGCGGAAGATGCCGTGGTCGGAGCGGATCCTGCCACGGCACGTCAACCGGACACCCCAGACGCGCGCATTGGACGATTCGTTTTGAGTGGCCATGTGGTTGCTACGGACGGAAAACCCATCCCGAAGGCTCAGGTTCAACTCGGGACCAGGAGGGCGAGCACGGATGCGCAAGGCAGCTTTCAGTTGCTCGCACTCCCAGGAGAGAGCAAGATCTCCATTGCAGCGGGCGGTTACACGCCTTTGGCGGTTCCGGTTTCAATCTCTGCCGATACCGATTTGCAGTTCGAGCTGCAGCTATCAGCCACGACAACCGTCAGCGCGCAAGTCGACGGTCCAGCTTCTTCCGCCTCAGCGCAATTCGACCGGGCCGATGAGTTGCTGCAAGCACGCCCCGGTCAGCCCGGTGTCCCCGTGGCTTTGCCGGGTTATCCCTCAGAAACCGCATCCGGCGGTGTGAAAGCACCCCAATATTTCGCGCCCGGTGTCGCGGGAGATCACGGCGAGCCGATTGCCCAATACATTCGCATCGGAGACTTCTTGTTTCCCAACAATCTGCCGGCCAACGCCCACGGCAACGGTTATGCCGATCCCAATCTGCTCATACCAAATACGATCAGTTTTGTGGAATCGGATGCAGGAGCATTCGATGTTCGGCACGGGAATAACGCGGTGGATCTTGCCGTGGCCTACGGACTGGTCCCGAGGCTTGAACCTTTTATTCAGATTTCGACGGACCCGCACGACTACGATTTTGTTTCCGGATGGAGTCCTGGCAATCCGCAAGCGGGGGCATGGCTGGGAGTGGAAGTCGCTGGGGGCGACGGATTTCTTGCGCTTCCCGAGCGCCGCCATCAGTACAAAATCAATGGCGAGCGCTCTTACGTTTTCGGCCATCACCTATTGACGCTGTTCGGAGCCGGTTATTACGGCGAGTCTCGCATCCCCGGCCTCGTGCCCATTGCTGCGCGAGTCCCGCAAGACACAATTGATCCTCGCCAGTCCGACCGCACGCACACGGCTTTGTTCGTAGCTTCCGATACGTGGCAGATCACGGATCGGCAACAGCTTCAGTTCTCGGAATATTTCCGCACCTACAGCCTGGATCTTAGATCGGATTTCGGAGATGGATTGATTCGGCAATCCGAGTTCCGTACCGTCACCGGGGGCAACACTTCTTACACTCGACGCGTCAACTCCGCCATCTCATTCGAGGCGGGCCTGGACTTCCGTCGCGATTCTCCGCGGAACGCCGAGCTTGCTCATGCCAATGCGAATGGCTTCTTTCAGCCAATCACGCGCAACGACTTCACGATCAGCGATCTCGCTCCGTACGCCTCCGTTGATGGATCGATTTCACGATTCTTTACCTATGGCGCCGGCGTCCGCCACGACTTACTTTCCTTCAGCAACCAGGACCGCCTCACTCCGGTTGATTCCTACGAGACTCGTGCGGGACTAACTTCACCCCGAGGGACACTTTCATTTCGGATCCCGAGCAGGCTTCACTTTCCCGTATTAGCCTTCAGCTCTGGCGAGGCGTTTCACACCAATGACCCCCGCATTGGCTTGGGCACGAGCCACGGCACGCCCGTTGCAATCTCGCACGCGAACCAGCTCGTGGCGACGGAATCAGTCTCGGGCACACAGTTTCGATTGTCGCTGGTCCGCGTAAGCAACTCACAGGAACTGGCAAAGATTGACCCGGATACCGGCCTGCAGCAGAGTGTCGGGCCGTCCTTGGTGCGAGCTCTCACCGTGTCCGCTCGGCGCCGTTTCTCTTTCGGCTCGTTCCAAGCAACGTTTGCCCGAGCGCAAGCCAGGAACCGGCTCACTGGTCAGGACATTCCCGAGGCGCCCCGGCTGATCTGGGATGTTTCCGCTTCAACAGTCCTTCTGCCATGGCAATTACGCGCCGCCGGCGAATTCGAATACGTCGGCCGCAAGCCGCTGGGAGATGGATTCACTGCCGTTCCCGTGCGCGAGATGCGGGGCTCTTTGACCCGCAGCTTCCACAGCGAATTGTTCGAAGCGGGAGTCCACTTCCTGCTCGCTAGCGGCTACTCCGGACAGGCTCTAGAGACCCTCCAGCTGACGAATGAAACAATACCGACCGAGCGAGTCGTGGGCGTGCGAAACCAATCCTATGCTGGAGTGAGCCTCATTTACCACTTCAAACCCGCCCGCGACTAAGGGCCAGGAAGTCGGCTTGGGGGAGATCGACCGGTGCGCGGAGACCGCCGCGGGCCAGATTCTCCTCGAAATCCACTGCAGGCATGTGCTTCGCTCCGTGCCGCGCATACGCCAGCATGGACGCGTCCGCTGTCCAGGCGCCTTTAGCTACCGAGTCGCCGCTGGCAAACGGACATTCCTTGGCACGGGCGAAATACGTGTATTCTTCTTTCTCGGGTGGAAAGAACAGGTTCTTCAACGAACCTGGTAACAACGGAGTATTTCCGGTGGGCTGTCGCATCGGCTTCCCGCCTTTCAGTGCGTTTTCAAACTGGATCAGGGCGCGTTTCCCGCGTCGCTGAGCCCGGTCCTCCGGCCGCTGATGGCCTAACTCGCAAATTCAATCATAAAGGTCCCTGGCAGCAAGCCACTCGGAAATTGATGCGCATTCAGTAGAGGAACCGCCGAAACTCCCAGGAAGTCGGCCGATAGAAGTGATCGCGATCGCTATTGGTGACCGACGGCCAATCGCAACTATGCGACGGCATGAAGGAATCAACCTTCGGCTCCGCTCCATCGGACCTATTTCTGCTCCGGAATCCCCCGAATTAAATCTTGCGCAACCAGGGCGCAGCAGACCGCGGGTCAAAGCGACGCAACCGCCGATTCTGAACAGGGCTTACTACCAGCTTCCGCCAACCTGAAGACTGTGACGCGCGAGACCGAGAGTAGTTCAACGAGTTCAACGGCTGAGAGCGCGACCGAACTATCAACGCGATCAGAACGGAGTGGCGTGAAGAGTTCCACATTCATTCATTTGCAACGGCAAATGGGCTGCACTGACAAAACCTTCGACCAAAGCTTTGATTCCGGGTGGCCGACCATCGGGGAGTAGGCCGTCAATCACTACACGAGCGTCTCTCGGGACCAATCCGGTCCTTGCTTCCGGATCGCACCCATCTCAATCAAGATCGCCGGTTCCGATTCCAGGCAAATTCCATTACGCTTTCGTGGACCCCTCTCGTTGAAGGGAGGTAGAATCTTATTCGGAAAGCCGATCACCGATGCTCTCCGCGCGCCGCCAGATCGCTATCCGTTTGTTGCCTTTTCTTTTCACCCTGTATCTCGTCAACTACATCGATCGCGTGAACGTGTCATTCGCAGCACTCCGCATGAGCGCCGATCTTGGCTTTTCGGATGGTGTCTACGGTCTAGGTGCTGGCATTTTCTTCCTGACATATGTCCTCTTCGAAATCCCCGGAGCCATCCTCATTGAGCGCTGGAGCGCTCGCAAATGGATCGCACGCATCATGGTCACTTGGGGACTCGTCACCATTCTCACGGCGTTCATCCACACTGCACAGCAGTTCTATACAGCGCGTCTCCTCCTTGGCGCTGCGGAAGCCAGCTTCTTTCCTGGAGTGATTCTGTACCTCACGCGCTGGTTTCGGCTTGAAGATCGCGCCAGAGCCATCGCCGTGTTCTACGCTGCCATCCCCATCGGCATGCTCATCGGTTCTTCCATCGCCGGTTGGCTCCTTGGAATTCACTGGCTTGGTTTTCCTGGTTGGCGCTGGCTCTTTATCCTGGAGGGAATCCCTGCAATCCTCCTCGGGATCGCCACACCTTGCTACCTGCCAGACCATCCCTCTGAGGCTGACTGGCTGTCTGCATCCGAACGCAGCTGGATAGTCGCCGAGATCGACGCCGAGCGCGCCGCGAAGAAGAAGCATCGTGATTTCAGCTTTTGGGATGCGTGCCGCGATCCGCGCATCCTTTTAGTCATTGGAGGCTACTTCTTCTTCCAATTGGCTAATATTGCCAATTCGTTCTGGTTGCCTACCTTTCTCAAGCGTCTTTCGGGTCTTCCTCCTACTGTCGTCGCCAGACTTGTCATCTTCCCCGCCATAGCTGGGCTTTTGGGCCTAGTCGTCAATGCTTGGCACTCCGACAAGACGGGCGAACGAAAGTGGCATACGGCCATCCCTGTCCTATGCTCCGGTCTTGCTTTCCTGCTGATTGTTGCTGCCCATCTGCATTTCACGTTGGTGGTTCTGCTCTTTACGCTGGGCAGCGCCTTCTACTTCGCTAGTATTCCGTGCATCTGGTCCATTCCCACCACAATCCTGAGCGGTACCACCGCGGCGGCGGCGTTTGGCCTGATTACTTCCGTCTCGCAGATTGGCGCATTCGTCGGTCCGTCTCTACTTGGCTACCTTAATGACCGTACGCATTCCATCCTTCCCGGCATTGCCGTGATCGGAGTTTCTTTTGTAATGGCGGCCTCTATTTTCTCGCTACTCCGACTTGCGACCCCCCGTCCAAACGAGAGCTGTATATGCATAGTAGTCGGAGAAGCCATTGACAGTTCTGCCCCCTGACTCACGGCTTGTCGTCGATCCAGAAATAGATGTGGGTATGCACCGAGGGATCAGTGATGAGGAGGAGTCGACTTGTGGTCGGGAGGCGCTCCTGCCCTCACCACGAACCGCCGAGCGCTACATCTTGCTCAGCCAGGCCGCCACCGTTCGCGGATCGAACCGGAAGCAACTGCCGGCTATTCTGAAGTTATGCCTTGCCTTGCACAAAGGAATAAGTGTCCGTTTTCAGTTCCATCGGAGTACTGCCCTGTCTCAAGATCTGATCGCTACATCGTTCGGAACCAAGCCGCCACGACTCGCGGATCGAACTTGACGACTTCGGCAATTGAAGACTGTGACGCGCGAGACCGAGAGTAGTGCAACGAGTTCAACGGCTCAGAGCGACCCAACTATCCAATGCGATCAATAACCGATCGGCGTGAAGAGTCCAAGATTCAACCCGAGCTTAGAGATGAAGGCTCAGAGTCCCGCAATGAGTGCATGGTTCACTCCTCGCGCAACAGAATCACAGGATCAACCGACATTGCCCGGCGCGCCGGAATCCACGTAGCGACAAGGCCGAGGAGCGCCATGGCTAGAATAACTCCCGCCAGCACGACGGGATCACTTGGAGTTGCCTCATACACAATGTCAGACAGCACTCTGGTTGCGAGTAATCCCAGGACCAACCCCGCGGCAGAACCGAAGGCGAGCAAACGAAACGCGCGCCCCAAAGCTACCTGGACAACTTGCCTGCGCTGAGCGCCAAGGGCGATTCTAATTCCTAGTTCGCGGAGGCGCTTGCTTACTGAATATGCCGCCATTCCAAAGATGCCTGTGATTGAAAGCATCGCGCCCATGATGCCCAGCACGCCCAGCGAAATCGACGCCACTTGCGGCGGGAACAGCGCACCACCAATTTCGTCCAGCCGGGTCTCGATCACTACCGGAAGCGCGGCGTCGATTTGGTGCAGCGCACTTCTGATCGCGGTGCCTAGTTGATGGGGCTCACGGCTCGAACGAACAACCATCCACGCCGACGCCGACGGCCATTGGAGTAGCGGCAGAAACATTGCGGGCTGCGGTTCTTCGGTCAGCTTGCCATATTTCCCGTTTTGCGCGACCCCAACCACTTGTATTCGAGTTTCATCAGGCATTTTGTAGTAGGCGCCGATCGAGTTTTCGACCGAGCCAAAGATTCTGTGCGCGAACTCCTGGTTGACAATAGCGACACGCGGCGAATTCTTATCGTCGTGCCAGGTGAAATTGCGTCCGGCGAGCAATGCAGTGCCTTCGGCGTGAAGATAGTCGGGAGATATGTGATAGAGATAAACGTCGCTGAGAGCGGCATTCGAGGGCCGCAGGTCGGCAGTTTTATCGCTGAATACGCTTGAAGTGTTCTGGTCGTTCAGCAACAACGCATCCGTTAGTCCCACAGATGCGACGCCAGGAATCGCCCCGATATTGTCAATCATCCGTCTTTGCACTTGTGGGGTTCGCTCCGCGCTGTAACCAGCCATGCGCACATCGGCGCTGACCAGCAAGGAGTCTTTTGGTTCGAAACCGAAGTTGCTGTGTGTCGCGTGCATGAGCCCACGCACCGCCACGAGCGAAGACGTGACCAGCACGGCGCAAAGAGCAATTTGCACCGCAAGCAAGACGTCGCGACCGGAAATTCGCTTGCCTGCTCCCTCACTCGATCCCTGCTTGATGACCTGATACGCGTCGGTACGAAGCACCTGCCTGACCGGCACCGCTCCGAAGAGGAGGCCGCTGATCAGGGTCAGAGCCAACGCTAGCGCATAAACTCTTGCGTCCGGGTTCACCGGCGTGTGTGTCGGGAAATTGCCGAAAGGCTGCCACTCACTGAACCAGTGCAAAAACACCACGCTGAGCCAAAGTCCAATAGCGCCTCCGGCGAGAGAAAGCAGCACGGCCTCCGTAAACAGGCCCCGCAGAATGCGCTGGCGGCTTGACCCAAGCGAGAGCCGTAGAGCAATTTCCCGAGAGCGATCAGAGGCCCGCGCGGTAAACAGGCTGCCCAGGTTGGCGCAGGCGGCCAACAAAATCAATCCAGCTAGCAGCATCAAACCCGCGATGAATGCCTTGACCCCGGGAGCGAACTGGTCACCCAGAAGATTTGGCTTTCCCAACGAAAAACCCCCGGGTCGCTCCTGCTTGGGATAAGTTTTTTGAAGATATTTGGCAATTGAATTCAGATCAGCGGTTGCAGAAGCCAATGCCGTCCCAGCCTTCAGGTGTCCTACGACCATGAAGATCCAACGTGCGCCGCGATCGTTCAGGTCAGTGGCTCCATCTATCTGTTCGTGATTGACCAAAGGCACGAAGAAGTTCGGGGAAATAAAAACGATGGTCCCGCGAAAATCAGGCGGTGCAACGCCGATGACGGTAAAAGCATGCTGGTTGAGCTGCACCATCTTGCCGACAACGCTTCGGTCATCGTGAAAACGCGCGTGCCAATACGCGTAGCTGAAGACGATATATGGGACGCTGTTGGGGCCGCGATCATCGTAGTCGTGGAAAAAGCGGCCGAGATAAGGCTGAATGTTTAGTGCGTCAAAGTAGTTCGAGCTGGCTTCCACTCCCCAAATCAGCGACGAACCTTCGCCAGCATTCAATGCGACCTGAGTGATTCCGTAGCCGGTCAGACCATCAAAGCTGTGACTACGGTCCCGCAAATCGATGTAGTCAGGATACGACTGCGCGGTCGAGTTATCGGTACTATGCTGGATTACGTAGAGGCTCCGCGAATCGGGTACGTTCAGCGGCTTCAGAATCAGGCCATTCAGAATGCTGAACACAACTGCGTTCGCTCCGATGGCCATGGCCAGAGTGAGGACGGCGGCTGCGGTGAATCCCGGCGACTTGCGCAATTGCCGTGACGTATAGCGAAGATCTTGAAGTAACCCACTCATCACGCAACCTCGAGCCGGAACGTCAGACAACACCAACACTCTCCAGGAGGCAATTCTCCTACCATCGGCGAAGATCCGTAAACCACACATCACTAAAGCGGAACGATCGAATCTCCAAACCCTATAGCCGACGGGGATGTCCGTGGGTGGACGATACTGTCCGGAAACGGACCACCTCAGGGACGAGGGACCGTCTTTTAGGCATTCCGCCATAATGTAATTTCGGACCCAAGTGATTGCTGTACTGATGGACCCCCTTATTTGGCAGTTGAAAGCGAACCTCAATTCGTTCAGTCCGTTATTACAGGCAAGCTGGAAGTAATCCCAAGGTAAGGTTTGCCGACCAGGACTAAGCCGCTGGTGCGGCGGACGCTACGCGTGGGGTGAACCCGGAGATTTCCGGCACTGCTGACGTAGTGTGGGTCGTAGGAAAGGAGATTCCTATGACTCGTTTACGCAAGATGATGCTGGAGGAACTCCAGCGCCGCAACTACTCCGAGATCACGACGCGAAAGTACTTGCAGTACGTGACTTCGTTCGCTCGCCATTTTGGCAAGTCCCCGGATCAACTCGGGCCGAATGAGCTGCGAAGCTATCAAGCCTACCTGCTCCAAGAGCGCAAAGTAACACCCGGCACTGCTGTGAACTGTGTAGCAGCGCTGCGGTTCTTCTTCGTCAAGACGCTTAAGCGGCATCAGTTCCGCGAGTTCTTGCCCTATCCCAAGGATCGGCGCCGGCTGCCGACAGTGCTGAGCCAAGAGGAAGTCGGGCGTTTGATCAACGCCGCGGGCACACTGTTTCGACGGACGCTGCTGATGACGCTCTACGGCACGGGCATGCGACGCTCCGAGTTGGCCCATCTCAAGGTCAGCGACATTGACAGCCAACGGATGATCATCCGCGTCGTTGCCGGCAAGGGCGGCAAAGATCGCGATTTGCCTCTCAGCCCAACCTTGCTGGAAACGCTACGAGAGTACTGGCGCTGGCGCAAGCCGAAGCTGTACATGTTTCCTACGCGCACTCTTGGCCACCCACTTGATCAGCCGATTTCTGACAAGACCGTCTGGATCGCATGCTGCGAGGCCGCACGTCGGGCTGGTATCAACAAACGCGTTACGCCGCACACGCTGCGCCACAGTTGGGCGACTCACTTGTTGGAGGCGGGCACCGATTTGCGCACGATCCAGGTTCTGCTCGGGCACGGTGATCTGGAAACTACGGCCCAGTATCTGCATCTGTCGCGGCGGCACTTGCAGGCCGTCAGCAATCCGCTGGATGGTCTAACTCTCGCTGGCACCGAGAGCGTCAGTCGTAGCTTTAAGCGAAAAAAACAAGAATGACTCGGCCCACCCTCGAGGTGGCCGACATTCTGCGTGCGCATGGTGATCGCTTCCTGGATCGGTATCGGTCGAGCTTTGGCTTTCAACAGCTCAAAGCCTTTCGGGCCATTCAGCGCTGCCGCACCGCTGCCCTCGGCGGGCATCGCGACGCTTGCCAGAGGTGCGGATATCAGACCATCTCCTACAACTCGTGCCGAAATCGGCACTGTCCCAAGTGTCAGGCGCAAGCCCGCGAGCGCTGGCTGGCGGCCCGCGAGCGCGAACTCCTGGCTACCAGCTATTTCCATGCCGTGTTCACCGTGCCTCATGAACTGAATGTCTTGGCCTTGGAAAACCCGCGCCTGTTTTACGATCTGTTGTTCACCGCGACGGCGCAAACCTTGCTGGAAATCGCATCCGATCCGAAGCACCTAGGCGCCGAGATCGGCATGATCGCGATTCTGCACACCTGGGGACAGAACCTGCTGCTGCATCCCCACATTCACTGCGTCATTCCTGCGGGTGGGCTTTCGCCGGATCACCAACGTTGGATCCGCCCGCGCTATCCTTTCTTCTTACCCGTCAAAGTCCTGAGTCGTGTCTTTCGCGGCAAGTTCCTCGCCGCTTTGAAACGTCTCCATCGACACAAGAAGCTACAGTGTGCCGGCCCGGCTGCTGCCCTCGCCGACCGACAACAGTTCGCAAAATTGCTCCGTCGTTTACATCGCCACGACTGGGTGGTCTACGCCAAGCCCGCTTTCGGCGGTCCCATGCAGGTGTTGCGCTATCTCGGTCGCTACACCCATCGCGTGGCCATTTCCAATCATCGATTGTTGGCCTCCGAACAAGAGCGCGTTACCTTCCGCTGGAAGGATTACGCACACGGTGGCAAGCAAGGTCAGATGACACTGGCCGCCACCGAGTTCTTGCGCCGCTTCTTTCTGCACGTGCTGCCCAAGGGCTTCGTCCGCATCCGTCACTTCGGCTTTCTGGCCAATCGTTTTCGAGCATCCCGTTTGGCGTTGGGCCAACAACTGCTGGCCTCCAGCTCCTCGACACAGCAAGAAACTAGAACACCCGACGTGCACTCCGAGAGTTCTTCTCTCTGGCACTGCCCGCGCTGCGGCGCATCCATGATCGTGATTCAGAGATTTACTGCCACGGAACTATCAACATGCATCTACTTCGATTCGTCCTAACGCGTCCATCACTCGCGGAGCTTGGCTGTGCAGAAGCACGCCCACGCACTCGTGTGCTCACCCCAGGCCGACGGCCTCGTTCACAACCTTCCATCCACACTCTTGCCTGTCTTTGCGTCATAAACCACGATCTTCACCCGCTTCTCCCGTGGTCTCCCATCGACCTGCTGTATCCCAAAGTGCCGTTCAAATCCCATAGCGCACCGCGTCCGCCGCAAACACCAGCGGCTTCCTCCTAGTCTCCTTATCGAAAACGCCTCGGATCAGCTTCTTCTTCCACCCGAAGGCTCCTCTCCGAGGCGTTTCCGATCAAGGCTAGCGACAATTCGGGAGCTATCGCAGGAGTGCCTCGGTCGAGCCGAAAAGCTGAGCGCGTCACAGGGCCAGATAATCGCATTCCGTTTAGGAAGCTAATCCATTGACGCGCATATCCCCCGCTCCTAACATGGCAGGGGAAGGTTCGCGCCAGCCCAATGATCGGTCAAGTCATCTCGCGCTATCGTGTCATCGAGAAGCTCGGTGGCGGCGGTATGGGTGTGGTCTATAAGGCTGAGGACACCGAACTTGGCCGCTTCATCGCCCTGAAGTTCCTGACCGATGAGTCAGCGCGAGATCCGCAGGCGTTGGAACGTTTTCGTCGTGAAGCGCGTGCTGCCTCTGCTCTCAATCATCCCAACATTTGCACCATCTATGAGATCGGCAAACACGGGGACCAATCCTTCATTGCTATGGAGTTTCTGGAAGGGGTGACGCTCAGGCACAGGATCGCCGGGAAGCCATTAGACATCGACACCTTGCTATCGGTCGGAATCGAGGTTGCTGACGCACTTGCTGCGGCTCATGCGAAGGGCATCGTCCACCGCGACATAAAGCCTGCAAACATCTTTGTGATTGCTGACGGGCATGCCAAGGTGCTCGACTTCGGTTTGGCTAAGGTCGGATTAGTGGCGACGCGAATGAACGCTGCACCTGGCGCGCTCACAATGAGCGAGGAACTGCTGACCAGCCCCGGTTCGGCCATGGGAACGGCGGCGTACATGTCGCCTGAGCAAGCCCTGGGTAAGGAATTGGATTTTCGGACCGACTTGTTTTCCTTTGGCTCAGTCTTGTATGAGATGGCGACGGGAATGCTTGCCTTTCGAGGCGACACGTCAGCTGCTGTTTTCGATGCCATCCTGCACAAAGAACCAACCGCCCCGGTACGCCTCAATCCCAATTTGCCCCCGGGGCTTGAGCGCATTATCGACAAGTGCTTGGAGAAAGATCGGGAGCTACGTTACCAGCACGCTGCCGACATCCGCACTGACTTGAAGCGGCTAAAGCGGGATACGGATTCCAGCCACTCGCACGGAGTGAGCGATGTTATTTCAATCGGTTCCGCAGGACCAGTCGCTCCGTCGACGGGCCGTCCGTCGAGCGGAGCAGTCATACTTGCCGAAGCGAGACGTCATAAGGGAAGCCTGGCAATGACGCTGGTTGGATTGGCAGTGCTGATCGCTGGATTAGGGATTTACTTCTCCAGACTGAGCGGGCGCGGGAACGAGTGGAACGCGCAGGGTATGACGATCAGGCGACTTACACACAGCGGAAACGCGGTTGACGCCGCCGTTTCCTCGGACGGGCGCTATGTGGTCTATGCTCTACAAGAAGGGGAAAAACAGGGCCTGAATGTTCGTCAAGTAGCTACTGGTAGCGACGTGCAGATTCTACCGCCGGATGAAGTTTTCATTTATGGTCTGACTTTTACGCCAGACGCCAACTACATTGATTTTGTCCGATCTGAAAAAAACAACATTGCTAACACTTTTCTTTATAGAATGCCCGCTCTGGGAGGAACCTCACATCTCGTGATGCGGGGGGGAATCGACTCTTCAAACAGCTATTCTCCAGACGGCGCTCAGTTCGCCTTCTTACGGGTGCAAACAAGTGGACAACAAGTTGACCTACTAATTGCGAATGCTGATGGGAGTAACGAACGGGTGCTCGCTACGCGTCCTTACCTTGACCTGTTTACTTGGGGCACAGCGTGGTCCCCCGACGGCAAAACGATTGCCTTCTCAAGTTTGGAGTCGAAGAAAAGCATTCGTTCGGTGCTTTGGGCCGTCTCGGTCGGTGATGGATCTGTGCGTGAAATTTATTCGACACCCAACCGTATCGGCCATCCGCACTGGCTGCCGGACGGCAGTGGCCTTCTAGCGCCGATTGGCAACATTAATCAGGCTCTTCGCGGGCAGCTCTGGTTCATTTCTTTTCCAAAGGGACAAGCAAGGCGTCTTACTAATGATCTGATGGACTACCAACCCTTGTCCATGGATCTCACTCAGGACGGCAGGACTCTAGTCAACACCGTAGGGACGCGAGCCTCGGATCTTTGGATGGCGCCGGCCAGTGATACCACCACCAAGGCCAAGCAAGTTACGCGGAATGACCATGCTGTTGGACGATTTTCCTGGACATCCGACGGTCGGATCATCTTCGCTAGCGGCGATGGCAATCTTTCTATTCTAAATTCCGATGGGAGCGCGCGTACCCTGCTGACGCCCAATGACCATGCAATCTGGGACCCATCGTTTTGTGGCGACGGGCGTTATATTGTCTACTCCGCCTACCGCGAACAAAAGGTTGGAGTCTGGCGGATAGATGCCGATGGTTCCAACCCCATCCGGATCGCGGACGAGACCGTCGCTACCTCCCCACAATGTTCTCCGGACGGCAAGTGGGTGATCTATTTACAGGGTGCTTCCCTGACTCCGATGCGTGTGACGATCACGGGCGAAAAGCCTCCGGAACCGATTGCGCAGACCCCGGCGGTTTGGATTGGCGATGTTCTCGCCTTCTCGCCAGACGGTAAGCGGATCGCATATCTCGCCGCTCCAGAGTCTGCCGTCGTTAACCCTAGTTCGCCCTCTGGATCGCAACCAAATCGGCTGAAGGTAATTGCCTTCGATGGCGGTGCCCTTTTGCATCAGTTTGATTGGCCCGGTGCGTCAGCCGGGGAGCCCCGCTGGGCGCCATCGGGTGAGGCAATTGACTATGTACTGACCCGGAACGGCGTCTCCAACATCTGGCGACAGAACCTGACTGGAGGAACGCCGAAGCAAATTACAAACTTTGAGTCGGGACAGATCTTCGACTTCGACTGGTCGCGTGACGGCAAGCAACTGGCGTTGACACGAGGCAGCGAGAGCAGCGACGTCATCCTGATCAGTAATTTTCGGTGATCCCCCTGCGTTCCGATGCGGCGTCTCCAAGATCCGCCGCGGGCTTCAGATCAATTCAGACGGCTTCAGGCTTCCTCCATGGACACTTCGGGGAGTCGGGGACATGATCCACACAATTAGACGAGCCGAGGTGGAGGCCGCGAGCGGAATCGCAAAATAAGTTTCGCATCACCGAAGGAGACGCCTATGCATTCGAGACTGACGGCCTGTGTAGTGAGCAAGCAAAGTCAAAAGGCAAATCTCAAAGGAGCAAAAATGAAAACTGTGTGTGTTCGTCGCCTGCTGACGATCATGGTCCTACTCTGTGCGCTGCACCCGGCCTGGGCTGCGTGGACAAGCGCGGCTTCGATGGGAACCACCGTTGTGCTCTCCGATCCCTCCTGCGCATCTCCTTCAACCGGGTTGGCCGTCTGCGCCGCGCGCGGAGTGGGCCAAACTCTGATCGTGAATCAATGGAGCGGAACCAAGTGGGCTGTCTGGAAAACCATCGCTGGCACTGTCACCTCGAATCCCAGCTGTGCCGCAGATGGCGCAGGCAGCGTCATCTGCGGGGTGCGGAACGCTACAGGTGGTCTTTCCGCAGCAGTCTATAACGGTACAACCTGGGGCGTGCTCACCAGCGTTGGCGGTACCCTCACCTCAGAACCTAGCTGCGCTCAGCTCACGGTGGGGGATGTGCTCTGCGTGGGCCGCAGTACTGCCGGTGGCTATACTTCGAGCTTTTTCAACGGCACTGTTTGGAGCGCCTTCAAAACCCTCGCCGGAACAACCGTCTCCGCGCCCGGTTGCGGCAGCGACGGTACTGGCGGCGTGGTCTGCATTTCCACATCGACGACCGATTCGTGGAGTGTCGTTGCTGCGCGCTTTGCCGGTGCTGCCTGGAGCACGTTCATCAATATCGGCGGCAGCTCTGGCGCCGGTCGTTACTCCTGCACGCCACTGGGAGGAACCCTTGGCCTTCTGACCTGTTTTTCCCGCGGCAGCGGCGGCGGGCTGTTCGCGGACAACTATAAAGGCGGCGCCTGGGCTGCCACGAGTTGGAGTGGGTGGGGCGGACTTGGCGGAAACGTCAATCCCGGCTCGTCGTGCGCGCAAACTGCCACAGGGGAACTTGCCTGCGGTTCGGTGGCCAGCGATGCCGGGCTTTGGGTAACCTCCTTCAACGGCACCAGTTGGTCTGGATGGTTGAAGATCGGAACCGCTACCTACAACGGCAATCCCGGCTGCGCCAGCATTGAGGGAGGCAAGGTTCTGTGCACCGTGGTGGGGGTGAACGGCAAAGCCGTCAGCACCATCGGGCCATAACTTGATCCGGTAGGGTGCTGGCTTTGCATTCCCGATTCTCGTGAATCAACATTTCTTTCTAGACGTGGCCCGCCCGGCTTCGGATTTCAACAGCCGGGCGGGCGCAGCTCGCCATCCATTAAAACAGCTCAACGACCCGTGTTTACGTCCCAGCCGGAACCTAAGGCGTGAGGCGGGGCGGAAATGAAGAAGATCAGCGCAAAACCGTAACTGTTGTAATACCCATTACGCTCAGAACCCACCAACTGTGAAGAGCTGAGATGGTTTATTTCTTTTTCTCGATCCGGGCGCTATAGAACCGGATTCCGTGGAATTTCCATACAAGTCCACCAACGATGATGAGTGCCAGCAACAACAAGATTGCGTTTCGTAGTTTCATTTCTTGAAATTATGTCAAACTCCTCCCCTTCCGGCCCATGCATACTTTGTTGATAAATCGCGATTGCAGTGCGCCGGGCTAAACCGGCATGAAGCAGAGGAGGAAGAAGCCTCACGAGAAAGGACTAGCGATCCACTCGGCCCCGAGTTTTGCGTTGGGTATCGCGAGGTGCACGACGAAGCGTAAACAGGGGAATAGGTGGGGTGGGTATTGAGCTCCGAAAAGATGCAATCCGGACGCCGACGCTCTTGTAATGGCGGCAGGCAACATGAGTGGGAGCGATAGCGCGAGTTCCTGCTCAGTCCGGCGTAGTCGAAGACCCCACAGCACGCCTAGAAACTTCAAGCTCGAGAACCGGGAGACCTCGGAGACACCTGCGGCTCAACCAGGCCGGAGGTCGGCGGGCGAAGGCTTAGGCCGCACGGCTCGCATGCACGTCTGCGAGGAGTCGGACAGCTGCATAGTACCGATGAAT
This sequence comes from uncultured Acidobacteriaceae bacterium, assembly GCA_963722365.1. Classification (GTDB taxonomy): domain Bacteria; phylum Acidobacteriota; class Terriglobia; order Terriglobales; family Acidobacteriaceae; genus Sulfotelmatobacter. Next base: position 1,135,856 of record CAVRLM010000003.1, on the reverse strand, counting down.
CATTCGAACAAAGACGGCAAGGGCGTCGGCGGAGAGTGAGGAGGGAAGGCTGCTGATCAAGGAGAACACTGTCCATCCGGCACGTTCCCGACACCGAGCGGGGCTGCGCGTGTCACACAGGTGGCCAGTGTGCGGACAAGCAGTATGCTTGACCGTTATTCATCCGCGATAAGAGCCGCATGCGCTAATGAGCGCTCGTGCGGATCTGTGCGGGGGGCGATCAGCAATGGTCGTCCCTACCGCGACCTCATCGACTCGTTCCACCCCTCGGGGTCCAGAAGAAATGTTGCACGAAACGACTCTAGCAATCATTGCGGGGTCTCTCGGCGTCTCAGACAAATGATTCAGCTGATGCCACAGCTTTCATTTCTTTCTTCCGTCGAAGATAGCTGTAGCGGCAGTAAATCCTCGTCAGCCACCGCTTGCGACGCTTTCCTTTGCGGTCCGCTTTATACAATTGCAGAATTGGCTTAACCTTTGTGGCTTTTCTTAGCTGATCGTTCAATTCGCGCCACGTCATTCTTATTTTCCTTCCTTTGTCCACGGCCCACATTTCTCAGTTGCTAATTGTCGAGCACGTCGGCGGGCATCGGCAAGCCACAATACGACGTTTCGTGCCGAAGAAGTGACAGACCGGTGAAAGATCCCCGTTACATTCCGTGACTCCAGTCAGCCAATTCTCAATGAGCGAAACGGCCTGGTTTCGACAGTTGAGAAGTACCCGGCTGGTGACATTGAAAAGGCCCAGTTAATCTTGGGCCTTACCTTTCGTGCATCGTGCCTGTGAGACTAATGACCGTAAGCCGATTCTGGTATTGGGGTCGTACTCGTCATCTGGAGGACGTGCTTCTGCCAAACGTCATGCTGCTTCACCCAGACCACGGTCTGCATGGAAGCGTGCTCAGTGGGAGTTTTCCCTTTGGGTCCCCCAATGGAAGTTACGAGCTCGGTCACGACTGCAACATTTCCATTGACTCGAATCTTCACATTGCTTGGTTCCAGTTTCGTGACCTCAAAATCTGGATTCATGAAGCTGGCGATCGTCTCTGACTTGCCCGATACCTTGCCTGTATCACTGATGCGAAAGTAATCTTCGGTGTATTGCCTGTTCAATGCAGCCGCATCCTTGTGGATGATGGCCGCGAAGTTATCTTCCATGGCCTTTCGAACATCTTTTTCTGGAGAATCCTGGCCAGTCGCCGCCGTTCCCACGAAGAGAAGAACCGCTACGCACAGGAGCACAAATCGGGAATTCATGCAAAACACCCCCACAGTGAATTGAACGAACCCGGGGATGATATCTCGAAAAGTTATGGTGAGCAATCGGCGGCGCTTTTGAGTACTATGGCCTGAGCCATCGCCGATTGGTCAGCGAAGCGGAAGTTCCTGGGGCCTTTCCGTGATGTGTTTGCAACAAATGGCAATCCGTAACTGTTGAAACATCCCCATTTCACTCATTGCCCCGCGATGAGGCGAACAAACGGCGCGAGCTTGTGCTATGGCTGTTTTCTTCAATTATCCTTGGAGCCTCGGAGCATGCGTGGCGAGCATCCTAGCATCGCAGACGAACGATGTGACAATCACCGAGCGGCCAGAGTGGGAACGATTTGTCCAGACGTCTTAAGGCTTTCAGACTACCCACATAGTTCTTGACGCTGGGCTAACGATGGGTTCAAGATCCGTAGAAAGAATAGAGGAAACCCTCATCGAAGCGCGATCCCCTAAGCGTGAATGTATTCGATTCTTACTTCTTCTCGCATTGTTTGGGTCGTTACCTTTATTTGCGACCGCGGAGTCCTTGGCCCAAAAGGGTTCGGCGTATCCGAAGATCAAGCCCGAAAGCAAGGAATGGTGCTCGCAACTGAAGCAAGCAGCCGTTCGCGCTCGCGGGCTTGAGCCCGGCATGAGGTCATTTACGCTGTTGCTGGCGAGCCTGGGTCTGCAAAAGTGCGCCCCCAAAAAAATACGGGCCACGATCATAGATGCCTTTATGGCCAGTGTCGCGCTTTCTGACGCGGACGCCGCGAAGACCGGCCTGCAATCTGCCGCGCTTCGAAAATTGTTGCGATTAGACGAATCAGCGGTTGAGCAACTCATGCCTCAAGCAGATCCGGAAGCTCGCGCTGAGATACAAGGGGCGATGGTTGAGCGCGCTGTGGACAGGAAGGATTTTGATCGAGCTTTGTCTTTACTAAACCAGATCCCTTCGGACCAGGATTATCCCTATGCTGCCGCGACACAGCTGATTCTTCGGCTTCCCGCAGGTCACGAGGCAGAAAAGCGCGCCATCTTCGTCAATGCTATGGCGCACGACGACCGCGAGCATAGCTCCCTCGGCGGGGAAGGGGACTGCTCAGCTGTAAATTGCGCAGCCGGAGACCTTTCCGGTATGGTGGTGCGATTTTGGCGGCACTTCCCGCCCGAATTGGTGCTAGATGCAATTGACCAGATACTGGATCATTCCAAGACCGATAATACTCAAATCGCCATGAAAGCTTCCTCTGGCCCAATAAACTTTGACAATGTCTATCAGTACCGGCTTTTCGAACTGCTACCGGTATTGAGAGAACTGGATCCATCCAAAGCAGAACAGTTGTCGAATGACCCTCAAGTGCAAGCGCGGCTGAACAAGTACCCGAATGGACTGCAATCGTTGGATCCAACCGTCGGTGACACACCATTGAGAAAAGGCGAAGAATCGGGAATGCGGGGTTTTTTGATGACATCACCCGGCGCGTCTGGGAAGGTACTTCAAGATCGGCACTCTGCCGAAATTTATCAGCGCCAGGCGAACGAGATCCTGAAGCAGGCTGGAGATGATCCACGGCAGGCTATTGCAACAGCAGCAACACTGCCTGTGCAGGCGGGCCACGCGGTGCCCAGGTCTGAAACGCTATTAAGAATTGCTCAGATGGGGTGGAAAAAGAACCCTTCAGCCTCCAAAGAGGCGCTTGAACAGATGGCGGACTCTCTCAAGAAGGTTGATCCCGCAATGTATGGACGGTTCGGGCTTCGAGTTGATGTCGGGCTTCACGTTCAGTACTGTTGGTCTGAAGGAGTACAACTCGCGAACAACATGAAAGACACAGATCTCGCCAGGAGTTTGCTGCAGGAGGGCATGGAGCAGGCCGAGCGCTGGAAGGGCGTGGACGGTCACGACAATGATCCGAACCTTGCGCTGAAGGCGTGGTGGCCGTCGGTCGCGCTGTTTTCTGCGCTTCTAAAAGCCGCCGCACACATTTCCCCGCAGACTGCTTTGGAACTAATCCACAAGTTCCAGGATCCAGATCTTGTCACGCTGTTCCAAATTCGACTGGCGAACGATCGTTTGGGCGCTGACGAAGAGAGTCTCCAATAGTTTGCCGTTTGTCGGGTCGTGCTAACGCAGCTATTCTGATCAGAACCTAGTCGAAGATTGTCTCGGGGCTGACCTGTCGCATGAGTCTCAGGTAAATTGACGTAAATCGCCATTACAGTGCGCCGGGCTAAACCGGCATGAAGCAGAGGAGGAAGAAGCCTCACGAGAAAGGACTAGCGATCCACTCGGCCCCGAGTTTTGCGTTGGGTATCGCGAGGTGCACGACGAAGCGTAAACAGGGGAATAGGTGGGGTGGGTATTGAGCTCCGAAAAGATGCAATCCGGACGCCGACGCTCTTGTAATGGCGGCAGGCAACATGAGTGGGAGCGATAGCGCGAGTTCCTGCTCAGTCCGGCGTAGTCGAAGACCCCACAGCACGCCTAGAAACTTCAAGCTCGAGAACCGGGAGACCTCGGAGACACCTGCGGCTCAACCAGGCCGGAGGTCGGCGGGCGAAGGCTTAGGCCGCACGGCTCGCATGCACGTCTGCGAGGAGTCGGACAGCTGCATAGTACCGATGAATCATTCGAACAAAGACGGCAAGGGCGTCGGCGGAGAGTGAGGAGGGAAGGCTGCTGATCAAGGAGAACACTGTCCATCCGGCACGTTCCCGACACCGAGCGGGGCTGCGCGTGTCACACAGGTGGCCAGTGTGCGGACAAGCAGTATGCTTGACCGTTATTCATCCGCGATAAGAGCCGCATGCGCTAATGAGCGCTCGTGCGGATCTGTGCGGGGGGCGATCAGCAATGGTCGTCCCTACCGCGACCTCAAAATCCCCGCCCTCCCCCCATGAGGCCATTACAGATTGGATACTTTGGAGGCCGATGCAGGATTTCACTTCGCCACTGTAGGTCCAAGAAATGGCCCGTCGAAGCTAAGCGACAGCACCAACCACACTCTTGTTGGCTTGGTCCCCGCTGCAGAAGATCTGTATGACATCCTCGACTGATGAGATGTGGAAAACAGACGTCAATCTGGTTAGCTCAAGTATCTGTCGCGCTGGCTTGGAAGGATTCACAAGCTTCAACTGAATCCCGTTCACACAAGCCCAGTTATGCAACGAAACCAACATCCCAAGACCGCCGGCGTCGAGCATTTCCACTTCTGATAAGTCGAGCACGACCACTCGCAACCGCGACAAACTGGTCACCGCGTCTTTCAGAAGCGAAAGTGCCTGAGAGCGTACCATCCTCCCGGCGCACTGCAGCACGGCCACATCAGCCGTTTGTTCAATGTTGATGTAAAGCGACATCCTGCGCATCCTCTCCGGCTTACATCCTGATTCCTGTTCCTTAGCCATTCAATTAATAGACGAACGGGATCCTCAATTTTCGACATCTAGAGCGAAATACTTTAAGTTTCGTTAGCCTCAAGACTGTGCCTTCGTGGTGGTCATTGTTAAACTCACAGCCCGGAATCCGTGATCCGCAAGCCAATGAACACATCATCTGTGAGGAGCGGGCACCTCACCAGTGCCGATCATCACTGGTTGCGGATGACAATTGTCATTTGCGAGGTGAGAGCCTGGCGAAACTTGTCTTTGGAGTACTCGTGAGAAGCAACGCGCCGATTCAACTGCAAGTGCAAATTATTTTCCTATCGCTCACTTGTGTAAAGGCCTGCTTACAACAGCTATCGAGTCAAGCGGCCTGGAATGGGTGCCGTGGACGAGCGGTTGCCGTGGTCAGGTTGCCGTTTGTGCTCGTTTTTCGCCAAAGATGCACGACGGGAACCGGGGCTCTGCGGTGCCAGACCTGCTCTGTGACGTATCGAAGCAATGAGTTGCGCGGTCGAGGCAGAGGGGCCACTCAAATGCAACAATCAGGTGGAGTGAGCATCCTTGCTCCTCTTTCAGGTTCCCTGAACTAAGTCAGCCCATCTGAAGTTCTCTCCTCTTAGCAGCTATGAACCGCGAATCCCCTAAATGATCAAGGAGAAATATTATGAATCTGAGCACTGTAGAACGCGAAGAAGTAGCGACCGAATTGAAGCGTTTCGCTAGCGACCTGAACCTCACCGACGATCAAAAGCAAAAGCTTGGCGTCGCTCTTACAGAAGCAAGAGAAAAGATCGCAGAGTACTTGCAACAGAATCCCAACACGACCAAAGCCGACGTCATCAGCAAGGTTGTTGCAAATCGCGATGCGATTCGTCAGCGGGTCGTTGCCTTCCTTAGTCCCGAGCAACTGGAGAAGTGGGACGCCGAAAAAGCCAAGGCCAAGGACTTCCTAGGCCAGAAGATCGCAGCCTAAGGATTCACATCGTACTGAAGTTTCTACCCTTGGGTGGTCGACAATCGACTCTGCCGGCCACCAATCTTTTGTTTGCAGGTTTGGTTGGTAGGCCCACAGGATGACAATGCCTGCAGGGTCCGGTTAGTTGTTGGCGTAACTCCCCATTACACTCATCTTCCGACCGCCTGTTAGCAACATTTGACCATCCGAGTAGCTGACGATGCCTCCAATGAGAGCCAGCCAATATCACTCGGAAAGAAACCAACTTCGGACACACAGGCACAATAGCGTGTCAATTTGTTACGGATTTGTGTCCGGAATTCTCTCGCCATCGAGTTCTTCCGGCCCATTCCGACATTTCGCTTTTTTCACTGAGCCGTCAGCCTCACGTTGGAACTCGATTTCGAACGGAGAGTTTGTCAGGAAGAACCGCGTTTCTGACTCCGGATGCAATTGTTGGGCGTATCGCCGAACACTCTGTACTGCAGATAGAGTTGACCGTTGTCCAGAGTGACCACCATTTTAAAGAGGCCGCCGAAAAGAAACGTGCCCGTGTACATCCGCAAAGTTGCAGGGTCCACCTTGGCGAGCGTGTACGTTTCCATGCGACCATCCGGCCAGCCATATTCTTCTGCGATTGCCCTCAGAGTCTCTAGAATCAAACCTAGACCACCAGCGCCATCAGTCATGACTGCGGCCCCTTCGCCAATCTCAGGGAATGCTTCGAACTGCGACTGATAACCTCCGTTCGCGCCGGAATGCCAAAATCTCGTTGCGTGCCCTCGCTGACCGAGCGCGAAACCCAAGCCGTAAATCTCTTCGCTTTGATAGGTCGGCATTTCGTGAGCCAACGATTGAGAAAGAAGTTTCGATTGGCCTGCGTAAGCTTTCTCAACTCCAATTGAGAATAAGCAAAGGTCGGAGGGAGTCGTCCATAGCCCGGCAGGTGCCATTGCCGAGTAGAAATACCAGCCGTTATGCGGTTCGTCGTAGGGCTGAGTCGCTTGCGGCCACAGCAACTTCGGAAGCGGCGCTTCAAACGTGCTATGCGTCATTCCGAGGGGTTCAAACACCAGGTCGCGCATTAAAGCGGGAAAGGATTTGCCCGTAACATCCATCATCAATTGTTGAACGACTACGTAGCCACCGCCCGAATAGCGGAACTCCTTACCGGGAACCGGTCTCATTGCGTTTGTCGCAATTCAGTTCCGCGCGGAGGACAGGGTCGTCCGAGAGATCGAGGCCGAAGGGGTACAGCGTCAGGGCAATTGGGCAGCCCAGAGGGCGAACTTCCATCTCGAACGGGTCTTTGAAATGCTTACCCCCGGAAACGAGTTTCACGCCGAGGAGTTGCCGGGATTGCTGGAGCAGGCTCGTTCAGCGACGGTCACAGACAGGGAGCAGTGGGACCAAACGCAGGCATGGGCAAGCGATGCCGAGAAGCGCTTGGCGGCGGTGAACTTGAGGGTGGCGGCGGATTTCCGCCGGGGATTCGAGAGTACGAGAGCCCGCAACGAGCGGGTTCAGGCATTAAACAAAGAATACTTCACCGGGATCGAAAAATTGGTCACTCTGCTCATTGATAAACAAGGCCTCTATCACACTACGCAGGCCGGCCCTACGTTTGACCGCCAGCAAGATGCGGAAGCTTATAACCAAGTACTCAAAGGCTTGAACACAACGAAAGAAAAGGTCGATGCGGAGCTTCGCTCCAAATCCCACCAATGAAGGCTGTCGGGGTCAATGAACGTAATCGAGATGTTTCGCCAGTCGGGTCATCAACGTGGAGTCAGGGTTTCCTCCACTGCCTGCATCAGCAACCGGAATGGGCTTGTTGATTCCATGTTCGAGATGATCCTGGAAACGGTTGGAAGCGTCAACGCGGCTATGTCTTCGCCTAAGGCAAGCACAGCTCCGCGCCAAGATCCGCAGCACGATGACAAGGTGGTCTGCCGTCATATCCGCAGGTATTACCGTTGTCTGGGATGCACGAGACGTGGACTTCATGCGCGCAACGATTTGGTCGCAATACTGAGCACAGGGCCATCGTTCCCATCGCACACGCAAGGCACATCCTGGTTTGCATTCGAAAGCTTGCCGGTATGAATCTTGTAGCTCTGCCGTGGTCATCGATTGAATGGCATCTCTGAAGGGGTTGGCAAATCTTGCTTCGGGCAGGTCGCGGATCATCGTCAGGTAGCGAATTAGAGGCGCCAAATAGTTTGTTTCTGGACGCATCAGAAGATCTGCTTCGAGGTTAGTCACGAGTCCCCAATTGAAACGTCCGACAGAAGCGCCGCCTCAGCAAGCCAAGTACCACAGTGTCTGCAATCCGTCTCACGCATCCAGACACGTCTGCCGCAAATGGGGCACGGCGCCGAAAAGAGAGAAAGAAGAGACACGTATAAGTGGTCAGCGATCTTATTCGGGGATCGCTCGCAACCGGTCATTCCCCCGGAAGCTAGAAACCCACACCTTGGACAAGTCAGCGTGCCGCTCCAAGAGCGATGATCCTAGCCCTTGCGAATGGTTGCTGTAAACAGGCCAAACCACTCATCAAGAGTGGTTTGGGCCATGAGGACAAGATAGGTATCGGGAAACGTTAGAGCTGTATCGGAAGCGAACCGGCGTGACAGGTTCGGTTGGCTTGGGCCTCAGGAGTTCGCTTTCGATACAGCCGTTTGAAGGAAGCGCTTTGTTCGCGGCGGACGCTATGGGATTTCAATCGACTTCGGTTTGGAAGTTGTTGAGAAGAAGAGTACTTGCGGGGGAGTTTCAAATCGAAGTTCATCGATCTAACCATGAAGCCCAAGCTCACGATCGCCTCATCGTAACGCGAGACAGACCATTCTGCAAGACTCGGGACGCTGACGCTTGTGATCTATTCGTATGCACGTCTCGAATCTCCGATGCCGCTTGCTTCGAGCACGCGATAGCGTCCGCCGCAAAGCGGCTTCGTTCAAACGGGCTTGTGTTGACTGATCGGGTCTGCATAGGTTGCGGATACGATCCGCGTTCGAACAAGATCGTTAGAGTGCAGCACTTCTCTCCAAATCTGGGTCCGATTTGGGTCCGATTAGCCGGGTCAAAGAGTTCGTTAGAGGATCAAGAACGGGCTGTCAGTACCGTTGAAATCCAATAAGTTGCACGTCGTTGTTGCCCTGTCACGACACGGCCAGATGGTACGGCAGGGAACAAGAAGGGCATCAGAGGGAAGTAATCAGACGATCGTATTACGCCGGGGGCAGTCGTTCAGGTGGTTAGAACGCCTGCCTGCCACGCAGGAGGCCGCGGGTTCGAGTCCCGTCGCTCCCGCCATTATTATTCCCAGCGGCATTCACGTCCGTTTGTGCGGGTCCACAGAGCCCATGCTGTCGTCCCTGCGAGCGTAGCTTTAGATTCACGCCGCTTTGCGGACTTTCGTCGCCGTCTTTCGCGCGGAGCGTGCCTTTTTCAGAGATGCTGACTTTTTTCTCGCTTTGGGTATGGCTTTAACAGAAAAGCGCAACTCCAGCATCGGCTGTTTCGCAGTGCGATGGTGGCCGTGGTTCAGCGGCTGGATGCGAGCGGCTTCTTCTTCCATGCTCTGCTGAGCGTCTCTGCCCTTTTGGCGCTCGTTCTCAAGGTACTCCGGAATCGTTTTCGTTGTCATGGCCCGAGTGTGACAGAAGTACTCCCGTTCAATCTGTCCAATTTTGTCCACTCCTTGACAATTCGTCGACCGCCTCGAAGAGATGGCGTTTTGAAAAGAGTTTGTCAGCCAGACGTTGACGAACTAGCTCGGCTATCATCGTTCCCGTTCGCCTAGGTTCGCGCGCTACCGGACCTTTTCCAGGACGGGGCGCAAGAGGGAATTGTCCGGTCCAAGGCCGTTTCCGCTCAGAATTGATCGTCTAGTAAACCAGTACTATGGCATCTGGCGGAAATGCGAGGGAGGATTGCGGAACGAAAATCCGTAATCCTTGTTTACGCCGGTTCCTTTGGGGCAGAACCGAAGTAGACCTCCACTTCTCTTATCTTGTCTCCTTCGATAGTGAAAAATTCCGTGTTCCGGGATCGGCCCCCAGTCTTGGTTTTGCGGTCGTAGAGAATACCAACAGCGTTTGAAATAGGTTTCGCGGTCAATGCCATAGTCGTACGGACTGGTGAATACGAAATCGTTGCTCAGTAGAGATTCGACGGCTTTGCAGTCCTTGTTTCGTAGGCGGAGAAGTACTTGCGGATGAGGTCCGAGTTGGACATCTCGTCTCTCCCAATGGTCAAGAATCACGGATGTAAACGACAGTCGCCGGCGTCTAAATCTTCTTGAGCGACGGTTGGCTGAGTCTCGTGCGACCGTCGTCATCCCACTTGACGACCGCGTCCTCTTCGTTGGCTCGCTCAACTGTACCGAATTCTCCAGTGGGCTTCCCGAAGTTGCCCAAACCTTCGACACGATCTCCTGGAGTCAACTCCTCGCAAGTGGCAGAGGGTTCGGAGAGCGGTGGTCTCCTGGCACGGTCAGAGTCAGGGATCGCACCTGCGTGTGACAAAGGTGGTTGGGGAGAATTGCGCAGTTTGGGTACCGGTTTGTTGGTGCTATGGCTCATGAATGTTTCTTTCTGGGAGGCCTGATCAGCGCCCTTCGCTGCGACTCGTTATTCCCACAATGGATACAGCATAGGCCAGGAAAGAATGCTCGGCCGGTCCAAACTGCTCAGTTCTGCAATTAGTTTGGCAAAGTCGACCCTCATAACAATCGAATCGCTGAAAGTGGTCCAATGTGATCAGACATCCTCCTTGGCCACTTCTATGATGTTGCGTAGTGGAGTAGTGAGACGACCGTTACAAAGGCCCGTCAGCTTCCTCGCACAAATGAGGTACAACATGTCAACCGTATTGATTATTCTCTTGGTCCTGTTTTTGCTCGGTGGTGGGGGTTGGGGATACTCTCGATGGCGCGGCTAGGGCGATCACAGGACTGAACGCGTCACCATACCGCTTGATCTAAATTGTGCGGCATTCATAGGAGGGTTCGACTCTGGATAGAGACCCGCGAGCCCTCTTCAGGTTTCCTGAACTAAGTCAGCCCACCTGAAGTTGCCTTCTCCTTAGATTTATTCAGGAAAGCCGCGTTCTCATGCCTTCGCACGAAATCCTGCACGAAGTTCAGAAACTCTACAGCGTGAGTGACCGTCTTGACTCGCTGGCGGAACAACATCCTCTTGTTTCAGAAGCACTCATCACCATCTCAGGAAGCGTTCGAAACACGGCAACTCTGTTGGAGGTACTCGTGGCGACGAAAATGGGGCTGCTTCCCGGACCAGATCCAGCAAACGCCTGATCTTGCTCATCGCTGTCTGGAAGGCTCTGGTTTGTTGAATTGAGGCCCGCACTAGTCGTGGAGAACGACATTTAGAAGTGAACGATGAACTTGCATCCCGCTCTCTCCGTACTCGAGGAAGCCTAACTTTCTGAACCTGTTTATGAAGAAACTGACCCGCGACCGGGTCGTGCCGATCATCTCTGCGAGGGTCTCCTGGCTAATCTTGGGGACTACCGTCTCAGGCACGCCTTCCTTGCCGAAGTGAGCAAGCAACAGCAGGAGCCGAGCGAGTCTCTTTTCACTGGAATTGAAGAGTTGGTCCACCAAATCCTCTTCATATCGAATGTTCCGCGCCAGCAGATACGCTACAAACAGATCCGACAGTGCGTGTTCTCGGTGAAGCGCCAGCATCATGGCTTTCGTATCAACGCGCAACATTTCGCAGTCTGTCATTGCGGTCGCGGACCCCATGCGTACAGCTTGTCCAGCCAGGCTACCTTCTCCGAAGAAATCACCCGCACTCAATATGCCCAGGGTCGCTTCCTTGCCGTCATTGGATACGACCGTTAGTCTCACTTTGCCGTGCTGAATGTAGAAGACTGCGTCGGCGGGGTCCCCCTGCGAGAAGACTGATTGCTTCTTGGGGAAGGACACGACTTTCCTACCCTCGCCGATTGTGGCCAGGAACTTCTTGGGATCGAAGTCGCCTCTCTTCGTGCCGGATTTGGTGGGTGAACCCAAAGATCGCTCCAAATTGCGTAAATACACTCCACCGAATTCTTGCAAAACCTGCTCACGAAATATGGTCACTTTTGCACACAATTGGGGTTTCTGCCCCGCAAGCGAAGTGCGCGCTGTGGTAGAAGTCCCGAAGAATGTAGGTCGGCTTTGCAAAACTCGCTAGTTGTGCGAAGAATACGAACATGGACTGGCGCCAAATCAACTTCATTTCGGACCGAGGGAAGGAACAGAAACGATGGCGTATCAGCCGATAGAAAACTACGGAATCATCGGCAACATGCGTACGGTTGCGCATGTTGGCATGAACGGTTCGATCGACTGGTACTGTTACCCACACTTTGATTCGCCCAGTATTTTCGGAGCGATCCTGGATGATAAAAAGGGAGGTTGCTTCCAAATATCCGCCGGAGCCGATGGCGTGCGGCACAACCAGTTCTATTGGCCTTCCACGAACGTGTTGGTTACGCGCTTCCTGCTGGCCGACGGAATCGCTGAACTAGAAGATTTCATGCCGGTGGGATTGCCCTCCGACTCGCCTGAGTATCGCCATATCTACCGCCGCATTCGTTGCGTCAGGGGAGCAGTGCGTATTTCCGTTGCTTGCCGTCCCGCTTTCGACTATGGACGGCAGACCCACGAGACGCTGATAGAGGCTAACGGAGCGATATTCAAGACGGGCAGCCTGACCCTGGCCCTCTCAACTGTGGTAGCGCTCAGGAATGATGGACGCGGAGGGGTGTCCGCCGAGTTCGTTCTGTCGGAAGGAAAATCACAGGTCTTCATTCTTAGGGACGACTGCAACGACGGCGGAGTGCCATGTCCGCCGTCCGAAGAAGAGGCTGAGAGGTTGCTGCGGGGCACTGTGAAATTCTGGCAAAACTGGCTCTCCGCCTGTACGTACCACGGGCGTTGGCGAGATCAGGTGCACAGATCAGCCTTGGCGCTAAAGCTTCTCACTTTTGAACCTACCGGAGCGATTATTGCTGCTCCCACCACAAGCTTGCCTGAAGTCATCGGAGGCGCTCGCAACTGGGATTACCGCTACACCTGGATGCGCGATGCCGCCTTCACCGTCTATGCATTTCTTCGCATCGGCTTCAGAGGCGAGGCGGCTGCCTTCATGGGCTGGATCGAAGATTACGCATCCAAGCACGCCCGCCCGAGGGAGCGCGGCGCAGTCGTCTTCACGATCAATGGTGACGACCAACTCCCCGAGCAGACGTTGGTTCACTGGGAAGGCTATCGAGGATCCGCTCCGGTGCGCATCGGCAACGCGGCCGTTTCGCAGTTCCAGGGAGACATCTATGGCGAACTCATGGACGCGTTTTACTTGTCCAACAAGTACGTGAGTCCCACCTCATACGACATTTGGGTGAAGATCCGCAATCGTCTTGAGTGGATTTGCGAGAACTGGCAACTACCTGATGCCGGGATTTGGGAGATGCGTAATCGTCAGGAACATTTCGTCTACTCAAAAGTCATGAACTGGGTTGCTCTGGATCGTGGCCTCCGGCTCGCCGACAAGCGCGCCCTTCCAGCCGACCGCGCTAAGTGGATGCGCGAACGGGACAAGATCTATGAAGAAGTGATGACGAAAGGCTGGAACGAGAAGTGCCACGCGTTTACGCAGTTTTACGGCAGCGAGGACCTGGACGCGTCACTCCTGATCATGCCTCTGGTCTTCTTCATGGCTCCGAACGATCCGCGGATGATCGGGACCATTGACGCGATTCTCAAGAATCCGCGTGATGGAGGACTCCTGAGCGACAGCCTTGTATATCGCTATCCGCCTCAACCCCGGATCGACGGACTGCCGGGGGAGGAAGGCACTTTCAACATGTGCTCCTTCTGGCTGGTGGAGGCACTGACCCGCGCTGGCGTGGCATTTCCCGAAAAACTGGATCATGCGAGGTTGCTGTTTGAACGAGTGCTGGGGTATGCCAATCATCTTGGACTCTACTCGGAACAAACCGGGCCGCAAGGCGAGGCTCTGGGCAACTTCCCGCAGGCTTTTACACACTTAGCACTGATCAGCGCTGCTTTCAATCTGGACCGAACGCTGGGAAGCCAGGTTTGAGCGACGCGAGTCGATCCATTCAGCACTAGGAGACGTTCATGCCGGATCTCAGACAAAGATGCGCAACAGGAAAGAGCGCGGAAGATACAGCGCCAGCCGATGCTCTGGTTCTATTCGGAGCCATGGGGGACTTGTCTGACAAGAAGATATTTCCTGCTCTCTATCATATGGTCCAGCACGGCCGACTGGATGTGCCCGTGATCGGCGTTGCCAGGGCCGGACGCACAAACGAACATCTCAAAGAGCGGGTGCGCGACAGCATCCAGCAGCAAGGAGGCGAGGTCGATCAAGAAGCCTTGGCCAAGCTGCTGAAGTTGCTTCGCTACGTCGGCGGCGATTACGAGAAAGCTGGAACCTTTGACCTGCTGAAAAAAACGCTTGGCTCAGCCAGTCGCCCGGCTCACTATCTTGCGATTCCACCCAATCTCTTTACAAGTGTCGTGGAATCTCTCGCAAAATCGAGTTGCATCAAGAATTCGCGAGTCATTGTCGAGAAGCCGTTTGGACACGACCTTGCTTCGGCACAGGAGTTGAATGCCGCACTTCATGCGGTGCTTCCGGAATCGAGAATCTTTCGCATCGACCACTACCTGGGTAAAGAGGCAGTCCTCAATCTTCTGTTCTTTCGCTTTGCCAATAGTTTTCTGGAGCCGATCTGGAATCGGAATTACATCGAGAGTGTGCAGATCACGATGGCTGAAAAGTTCGGCATCGAGGGGCGGGGTCAGTTTTACGACGCCACCGGAGCGATCCGCGATGTCGTCGAGAACCACATGCTTCAGGTCGTAGCTTTTCTGGCCATGGAGCCTCCCACTGGGCTGCATTGCGACGCTATCCGCGATGAACAGGTCAAAGTTTTCCGCACTATTCCACCGCTGGACCCAAAGCACCTGGTGCGAGGCCAGTTCAATGGATACAAGAAAGAGAAGGGAGTCGCACCTGAATCCAACGTGGAGACGTTTGCAGCCGTGCGCCTGGAGGTTCAGTCATGGCGGTGGTCAGGTGTCCCGTTCCTGATTCGCGCCGGGAAATGCTTGCCAGCTACAACGACGGAAGTACTCGTTAAACTCAGAAAGCCTCCGCTCGACATTTTGGGGGAAGAATCGAGCAATCTTTTCCGCTTCCGCCTCGGTCCAGGAGAAATTTCGATTAGCCTTAGTGCCCGAGTGAAGCGACCCGGCGAAGAACTTGTCTCCAAGCCCGCGCATCTTTCAGTAGTCGAGGAGCCCACCGCGGACGAAGTGGATGCCTATGAGCGTCTCCTGGGAGATGCTATGCATGGAGATGGCATGCTGTTCGTTCGTGAAGATGCGGTGGAAGCTGGGTGGGCGATTGTCGATCCCATACTCGCCAATGACACAATCCTGCATCCATATGAACCAGGCTCATGGGGACCTCGTGAGGCGGACCATCTGGCTCTCGACGTGGGCGGCTGGCACAATTCCGAAGAAGGTGAAGAGAGCACAGCCGATGATCCGAAAGCCGCCTAAATCAATAGACTCAATTCGTCGTAGCAATAACGATAGCTATGACGAGCTGTAGACTGCTATGCGGATCGTTTCAGAGTGCTCCGATAGTCAGCCACAAATTTCAGAATCCCCTTGGTTGTGAGTTCGTGTGCAAGGTCGAAGCTCTCCCACGGCTGGTCCAAATCCAGTTCTTTATACGGGATAGGTTTCAGGCCCTTGCCCTTCGCGTCGACCGGTTTGTAATTGAAATTCTGATCGGGCATAGGAAAACCTGCTGCTGCCCAATCCTGTAGTGCCTTGCTCGGCACGGTGGCAAGCTCAGCACCGAGAGCGAAGGAACAAAGCAAATGGTTGATAGTGCGTATGCTTGCGGCTAAAACATGCACATGGCCATCGCTGCTTTCGTACATCTTCTTGATATTTCTGACAAGGTCCATGCCGTCTTCGCCGTGATCGTCGAGCCGACCGACAAACGGTGATACATACACCGGCTCCTTCGAGCCCCGTGTTGCGGCATATACGGCAGCGGCTTGCTCCTGCGAAAAGCACAGAGTCATATTGACCCGAATACTCTTATGCACAGACATTTCTGCGGCCCTTAAACCCTCGTGGGTGCACGGATATTTCACATAGGCATTGGGAATCCATGTGAACATTTCCTGGCCCTGGGCAAGCATCTCCTCGGCACGGCTATCAAGATCTGCGAATACCTCGATGGACACGCCAGCATCTCCCACAAGTGGCGAGATGCTTTGCACTATTTTCTTGTATGCGTCCTTTTCTTCTTGCGCACTCAATGGTTGACCGGATGCGAGGCGCTTTTGAATCTTCGGGTTTTTTGCGATCAGAGATGGATTGGTGGTCTGCCCATCAACAAACCCGATCAAGTTCTTAATCCGGAGGGTTTCTTCGGGGTCTCCACCGTCTACAAGAAGTTTTGTCTTAGGCCTATTTGTCAGCATATTGTGCACCTCCGAGGACCCCATTCCTTCTTGTTTGGCCCGAGCGCAATTGTCCGCGCAGGCAAGGACAAGCTTCAGTATCCAGCAAAGTCTTCCGTTCGGATGTCGTCTTCGTCAACGCCCGCACTCACAAGCATCGCCCTCATGCCAGCAACCATGGCGGGCGTTCCCGCACTGTAGTAGATGGGGCCTTGTAAGATGGCCAAATGCCTGGACAGCATATCGTGGTCTATCGGAACTGTCTCGCCTTTTTCCTTCTTGGATTTCGACATTTCTGTCATTGTGCAGACCAAGTGGAAGTTGGGATTCGTTTTCTCCAAGTTCTGCAGAGTGTCAAGGAAAGGTGCGTCTTCGGGACGCCGATTGGAATAGAAAAGATACAACTGGTGCCGGAGGCGGTCGTGATGAGCTTGCCGTGCCATGCTGAGGAAGGCTGTGATGCCGATTCCACCTGCGAGGAACACGGCCGGCTTGGCACGATTTTTGTGTAGGGTGAAAAAGCCTGCGGCCGAGTTTATTGTCACTTGCGTGGTCAGTGGCACTTTCTTCAGCGAGCGCTTGAAAGCAGTGTCCCGCATCCGGGTGGTGAAGACTAACTCGTTTTCGAACGGAGGGCTCGCGATGGAAAAAGTGCGTGTGTTTCCCTCGGCATCAATTTCCGGAGGGTCGATGAGTGTCACATCGGCGAACTGCCCTGCTTTGAACTTGAATCCGGGTGGCTTCTCGAAGTGAAAGGCCATCGTACCTTCCGCCACCTCAACTCGGCTCAACAACTTGGATTCGTAACCAACGCCCGGAATTTCTCTAGCGGCCATGCCTTTTTCTCCGTTATGAGAGAGCCACCCGCCACTCACGCCTTACGACGCCAGCCGGACGTCGAATTCAATTCTCACTTCGTCTTTGGCTCTGACGCCCGCTTTTCCAGGAGGCTTGATCCCGAAATCGGTCTGCTTCACGATGGTCTCGCCGGTGTAACGGCCGTCCTTTAGCTCAACATGCACCGTGACCGGGCGCGTCTGCCCGTGCAGCGTAAGATTCCCATGCAGCGTCCACCGCCCCTGGCCGGCAGGCTCCGCGCCTGTGGATTTGAACACGATCTCCTGATGCTGCTCGCTATCGAGCACTTCCGGCCCTAGCATCGTCTTCTGCACTTCGGCGCGATCTTCCTCGGGTTCGCCCTTGTCGATCACGCGCAGCGCACGCGCATTCACGTGTATTTCAACCGCAGGATGCGAGCCTGTGTCTGCCGTGCCGCTGTGAATCGGCGCATGCACTTCGTGTTCGTGTCCCAGCCCGGAGAATACTCCCGTCTTGCCGACGTGGATCGTTAACGTGGATTTCTGCGTGTCGATGTTATGTTGTTGGGCGCTCACGCCCAGCGCGCACATCAAGCTCATTACCGCCAGAAAAACGGTTCGCCTCATCGCTCACCTCTCAAACCCGAATTTCCGTTTCGCCCCAACGGTGGCGGTTCCGGTCGAGTCATCGACCGATCTGCGCGGGTCCATAAAATCGCCCTGGAGGGCTCTGCAACTGGGACCAGTTAACCAAGTGCAATCGTTGCTTGTGTCATGGAGTTGTAAACAATTTGTTCAACGGTTGCGCATTAGCCCGCGAGGATGTGGTCGGAGGAGTCACATCAAGGATTTTGCTTTCGATCGCCGGCTACTCGTCCACAATCCGGTTTTGGAAGGGTGGCCGACCGACAATTCGACCGGTCGAATAGGCAAGAAGACCGCTTTATCAAGATCTACCAGCGTTGATGTGGTCAAGTGACCATGGTTTTACATTTACCAGCGCGCTAAAGATATTGTTGTTCGGACCTCGATCCGCGTGACAAGAATCTAACAATCTCTTGACCTCTCACTCGCCTTAAATCGTATCTCAATCCCGCACATGTAACTCTCTGCCTTTGCCGACCCTTTCCCTGCAAAGTGCCAGGCGAACTATAAGGAGTTCGCCGATCGGCCTACTTCCTCGTTGAGCAGACGTCCTAGAGACGTCGGGAAAATCTTGTTGAAGAACTCAGATTATTTGCGCGGCCTGTTTGCGAGAAGTCCCCCCAATTAACAGTTCCTGTGGGTCAGAGGGTGGGAGTCATCCACGCCTGCACTCGACAGCCGAGTCATCTGATGAGGTACCCATTCGAATGCATTTTTGCAGAAGGGCATGAATTCGTTATGCCCTTGAGTCCTCCACGCAGAGGCTCAGGAGGTTCTAAATGTCGCAACCAAGATTTCGCTTGCATGTGATCGTAACGGTCGCGGTCGTGTTGCTCGATGATTGCAGTCAGTCGTTCGGCACGGGCGGGTGATGGCAACCACATGCGTCACAACCCGGTTGTCGACAACGCAACCCAAAAAGTACTGCAAGGAGAGCAAATCTTCCGCTTTGACACGTTTGGTGACGAGGCATTTTGGGGAGACACCCTGAAGCTTCACCAAGCCATCGAGGGAGCCAAACTTGGAGGTGTGGGTCCGGGCGTAAGTCCCAAAACTGCGTTGGCAGTGGGCCTCAAGGTAGACCTGGACGCTCTTCCTCGTAACCTCACCGGAACGAACATTTCCGGTGCGTCACTCATTCCTCCAGCCTTTGGTCTGGGGGGAGTGAACCTTCACACTTGGATTGGCTGGGGTTCCGTACCCCACTGGAACGCGTTCGTAGCCAATCTTGAGATGCACGGGAAAGGTAGGTTCTTCGATCCCCGCTTGAATAATGCCGCGCAGTTCCCTAGTCGCCTCGGATACGAGTTTAGTGGCCGTTCCTGTGCTCCTTGTTTTGGCGTACAGAGCGTGGCATGCCCGGTGCCGCGCAACTCTTCCACATTGGCGAAGTGGCATCGGCCTTGCGGCGGTGTCGCTCCTTGTGCTGGCGTGGCTGTGGTTCGCAATTGGTCTGGCCGATATCTCACTGACGCCAAGACTGGGGGCGATGTATCTTGACT
This sequence comes from uncultured Acidobacteriaceae bacterium, assembly GCA_963722365.1. GTDB lineage: Bacteria > Acidobacteriota > Terriglobia > Terriglobales > Acidobacteriaceae > Sulfotelmatobacter. The sequence goes on along the minus strand of CAVRLM010000003.1, from coordinate 1,116,762 downwards.
TGACCTTCCTGGCAGTGATCTGCACGTGGTTAGCAACCGCGTTCGCAAGTGCGTGGAGGGGCCGCTCTCGTTTGGAAGTACTAGCGGCATGCCTCTTAATGGTCGTCGGTTGTCACTTCTTCGGATACTTTTAAACGGTCGAGTGTTGAGAAATCGCCAGTACACTCATTGCCTCCCGCACGGGGTTCGAGTGTCATCGCTGTTTTCAGCAGTTGACTTCCGCATAGCCCGTTACGCAGGCACTATCGCTACCTCGGAAATCTTCTCCATACCCCGGAAAGGACATTGCGAGTGAGGGCCTTCCCGTGAAGCCAACCCGCCCTTTGCGAATGAGGATGGAGAAGTCAGGAGAGTCGTCGGCAGCTCTCGCCGCCGCGTTGATGTGCGCTTGCTCCTTCAACGCTGCCAGCGGTATGCCGTCGCTGACCAAGCCACCGTGTTCGTACATCATTTCGTCCATTTTGCCGTTGAGCAGGATGCGCCAGTCGAAGCGTGTGCGCGCATCGCGGGCCTCGGCCGCGGAGACCGCGATGTTCGTGGTGCAGTTGTTGGTCAGCGCGTTGTACCACTCGGGACGCTGGTGCAGGTTGTTGGCGCGCTGCAGGTATTCGAGGAAAAGGTTGCGCACAATCGGTCGAACTGCGGTGGTGCGAAACAAGTACACCTCTTCGTCCTTACGGTAGTTCGTCCGCAATCGAATGACATCGCGCTCGTCGCTGGCTATGTAGGTGAGCGCGTACTGGCGAAAGAATCCGCGGATGGCGGAATAACCCTGGCCCATGACGTCACGCGTCTCGATGGACATGGCAACGTGGCCCTGTTCGCCGAAATCGAAGCTGACAATGGGGTGCGCGATCCAAGGCGATCCCCACCAGGTAATAAAGATGTCGACACCACTGAGGTTCGCCAGGTTGTAGGAACGAGTCTCCCATTGGCAGGTGTAGTCGTTCTCGGTGCGGTAGTCGCAGTTGCGGAAGTCGTGAATAACGACCTGGTCTCCGTTGATGTCGGCGTAGGCAGTTTTCGCGTTGTCGGGTTGCCAGTCGCGATCGTTCGAAGGCTTGAGCGATAGCCACCAGAGAGCAACGATGGCAAATCCGGTGAACACAGCCGTCAGCCTCCTGCGAGCGTCGCGGAGGTACTGCAGGGCTACCAGCACGAAGAGGAGGTACAAGACCGCGGCGGGTATCCGCAAAGGTGAGAACGGCAGGTCGAAGTACAGCGCCGCAGCCGCCCAAATGGTGAACAGGAAAGCGATGATACTCGCGAGAGCGAACGCAATCCTACGTCCCATAAAGCGCGGCTAGTCCCTTCTGCCAAATGCTTGGAGCCACGTAGGGAAAAGCATAGCAGATGCGGACCTCGCGTCTTGGGGCCTCACCTCCGACACGGCTCGAACTTTCGTGACGCGCTTGGGGGCGAGGAGTCGTCTATCCGGAACCTATCGGTCGGTTGGCGAAAACTCCCCATAACACTCATCACCAAGAAAAAGGCGAATGGAACGCGCAAGCTTGTGAGATGGCCGGTTAACAGAAACTGGCGCTGATCTGCGGTGTCGATGATTTCGTAGGGAGTCGCGATGTGGGCCCCCATAGCTCATGGATGCCGTCCTTGAGTTGGTATAGCCTGAACTCTGCCTCTTCGTCGGGAAAATTTTTGAGGTATGGGGAAAGACCCATAAATATGGAGTTTGTTCACCCGAGAACTGGATCAGAAAACCTAATGCCTTTTCTGCTTTGATCACACACGATCAGTTCGCAAAAGCACAAAAGGCGATACAAACGGGCAAATTGGCCAAAGACACCAGACGAATTGCTGATCAAACAAATGAAGCGTGTCCTGCGCAAGGAAGGACATCTCACAGAGCGATTGCTGCAGAAACACGGCCATTTCGGTTACCGCAGATATGTCAGCCGACTTGGATCAGTGATTCGCGCATACGAAATCGTTGGCTATCATGCACCCGCCCGTGTTCTCCGCGGGATGGAACGGAAGGAGAAAATAAAGCAAATCCGCTCGGAGCTGGTCCTGGAACTAAAAGAACTGTTCCCACTCCAACTACGAATGATTTGGCTTCCTGGCCAGGTTCAGCGTCAAGTCGTGGAGCTAGAACACAATATGTATGTCGCGATACAAGTCTGCCGACCGTCTGAGTCCACCGTGTCTGGCAATCCAAGATGGGTGCTGCGGGCCCAGCCTAAAGAAAAGGGACTCGCAACGTTGATCTGTACTTGTGCTGAGAGTTTGGATCGTATCACGCGTTTCTATGTCGTACCTGACCTCGGAGACGTCGTTGACGGTTGCAAAATCTTTGGAGAAGGCCATCGATTGCTGACCGCAGGGAGGCGATTGCACTCCCTGGCTGAGTTCTTTGACATTGCGACGGAAGTACTCTCGAACCGCAAACCGCAAGACAATGGCGTTGTTGCAATAGGCGACGTTGTATTTACGTCGCGATCGTCGACCGTTACCGTCGCTGGGCGCGAACGGTTCTTGCCCCGACGACTGCCGTGGTTTTTAAGCTGCTTGTGAACAACGCTGGAGTTGTAGTCTCGCGAGATACCTTGGCCCAAGCAATCCTTGAAGCCTCACAACAACAGGCTACAGCACCTCATTATCTGGACGAACACGTTACGTACCAGATTTACGCGCTTCGCAAGAACCTTGGCCAGTCTCGATGCCGCATCGTTACGGTCAAGGGGATCGGATACAAGTATGAGAACGATCCTCGTGTCAATTGGAGAGGTCAAATTGATGTCCGACAGGCCGCAAAGAGTGCAGGTCGACTAAATTGAAACATCCCGTATTTGGAGCTGACGTTTGCGCCGGCTATGTTTCACCGCAAACGATATTCGCAGCCACGAATAGCCGGACTGGGGGCTGGAGTCATGGGGCAGAGAGCCAGTCTGCTGGCACCGCCTGAATGCCCCACACATTGCCAGGTTCATCCAACTCCACGCCCAGCAACCAAATGTTCTCATGTTCCCCGAGAGAGATACAGTTCACTGTCCGACCGGTGACTCTCGAGTTCGTCGGAAGTCCCTGCAATTCAACCGCCGTGCCGATTGCGACTGCCCGAGTGAACCGAGCGGCACAACCAGGCAGGTTGACGAGGATTACTTCGCATGGCTCGGAAAAAGGATGAACGGGGTCGAGACTGTTGAGGGTGACCGAAATCGCACAAGGAACCCGAGTGCTGCTCCGCGGCGCAGTTTTCTTTACTAACAAGCTGAGAGTCGAGTCCTCCAAGAGGAGTATGATCCCAGAATCCGCATAGAAGGGGCCGTCACGAACGTTCTTGTTCCGAATTCGTAACAAGTTGCGGAGTCTTTACATCCTCTGAAGGGCCGTATTCGTATTGGAGATGTGGGGATTTGCGTTTGTTGGGCGAACATTCTTGACCCGAGCGAAGCCAACGGTAGCTCTGTTTGCTCAACCGCCAACCGACGGCATTCGCCCCGGGAATGCGCGTCCATACTCCGTTCGCGGAGCCGGAACCATTTGTCTAGATGCTGCCATCTCGAAATACAATAATTAAGGATAGGAGCGAGCACACTGAGCTCGAGGCCACGTAGTCGAAGGCGCATGAGCTATGCCATCCCTATGATGTGCTCCCTGCGGCGCCAGCCTGTGGCTACTGTCACAAGGTCCAAATACAACAAACAGAAGAAGTTATGTAGGATGTGCAGGTTGTGAAGGCTATTATCGTGGACGTCGACCAGTGAGAAGGCGTGATCGCCGAGAATGCGTCGGTAGCTGTGGACACTGTAGGGGAAATACCGAAAATGTCACGTTGCCATAAAGCTGTCGACGCTTCCGGATGTCACAAGGACTTCAGGAGCAGCAAGTACTTCGAAGGTCGTTCCGCTGCGTACTATTGAGTCAGCGAGGAGCTTGCGGCCCAAAAGAACGTCGATATGGAGCGCGGCAAGAGAGAATTGGAAGAGCACCAGTCAGCATGTGCCTCCCGTCGCTAAAGATAGTCGTTGAGCAAGTGCTCTGGGGTGAATGAGCGCGGCGTCCGCGTCTGATCTTCAGGGTCGAGCCAAAAAGCTCTCTGCAATAATCCTGCACCGGTTCAGGGAACGAAAGGCTTCCGCTGATGCTCCCAGAACATGAGGAAAGGTCCTTCCGCCCAATCTGGCATTCGCGCTGGCGCCGATTCCTTCCTGCTAGGGTTCTCGTTCTTGCTATCCCATCTCCCAGATTGGGATACTAAAAAAGAAAAGAAGAAGCGGGTCTGGGTTCCTTCTCGTTGCGAAGGAAGACCTCTAGCCTCGAGATCGGGCCGGTTCCTTGAAGTGCCAAGGCGAAACGGCCAGCCGAAGCTGCCTGATCGACCCAGCTTGAGCTGGGGCATCTCGTTGCGCAGTCCGGCATCTACGGAGCCAGAGATTAAAGCGTGAAAAGAATTCACAAAAGGAGGGTATGGGTGTATGTTGCGTGGAGCTTCTGGGAACAAACCGAAAATCCTGGGTCGCGCACTCGCACTCTCAAATCTCCGCCGAATCGATCGAAAGCTCTTCGATTTTTGTGACGATTAGATGGGTTGGACATCAACATCTCAACTTTCTACTCTTCGACCTAGAACAAAAAATGAGCGGTCTATGAAAAACGCCTTCCTGATTCTCCTCATCGGTTCGATAGTGTCTGCACTCGCGGGGCTTGCCGCTGGGCAAGTGACTTCGGGCTCGCCTGACGGCAAGAAGCTCAGCCCCAAGCAAGAAGAAGCGGCAGAGCTAAAGGCGTGCGTGCAACATTTGGCAGGGGGTTTCCTCAAGGTCCCAGACACGCGAGAGCTGCGTTTCCAAGGCAAGGTAACGACGCAGACCGCGCGTTGCCGCGGCGGCCAGCAAGCAGTTGAGTTCCAATTCACGCCGTGGGTTGACTGGGCGCGATATTGGGGAGCGGGGGACTCGTCTTCTCTGCCGGTTGGCTTTTTGTCGGTGAAGGGACCGCAGTTGCGCGGGATCGCGGGCGCGCTCACCGACCTCGAGTACCAGCGCATGGAACTGATCAAATTCAACTTGTTTGACAATTCCGGCACATACCAAACCTACCTCAGCGGACGAGGTGGGGTGGGCGGACCGGCCCTGAAGACCTGGCCGGAGATGCGTCTTCCGAAGGATAGTCCCGACTACGACGCAGTCGGTGGCGACGGTGAGCAGCTATGCAAGGGCGATCTGATTCGCGCTCGCACACTGAACGGAATCTGCAACGACATCCGCAACCCACGCATGGGGTCTACGGGCATGCCATTCATGCGGAACGTGGAATTTGAAACCACGTTTCCCGATCTCGAGCAGACTACGCTTACCAAGAACCGACACGGCGGCCGGATCAATCTTCTGACTCCTGATCCGCAACTTATCAGCCGCAAATTGTTTACACGTCCGCAATCATCCCCGGCCGCGTGTAATTCTGGTTTTGGGCTTCCCAACAACTCTGTCGAAGCCAATTGCGACTACGAGAAGGCACCTTTCTTCAACGTTCTGGCCGCCTACTGGATCCAGTTCATGACACACGACTGGTTCTCGCACATGGACGATGGCCATAACGCGCCAGGACCCATGATGGACGTCGGCTGCAAGAGCAAGTTGGTAAACAACGTCCCCACGCCGCTAACCCCTGACGAAATCCAGAAGCTGGGCTGCCGCCCGAACGACGCCGTCGACAAGACGTATGTGTTGAACGATTCGCCCCCGGAGCAATTCAGCGTGAGCGGGCATACTTATCTGGGCCGCGCGCCCAAGACTTATGCGAACAACAATACCGCGTGGTGGGACGCCTCCCAGCTGTACGGCTATGACGAGACCTCAGTGAAGAGGGTGAAGCGTGATCCTCAAGATTCGGCGAAGATGCAGCTTGAATCAGTTCCCCAATTCGCAGGTGGCTACCTGCCCGTGCTGCAGGCCTCCGATCCCGCGCAGCCTCAGTGGAGAGGACAGGAGTCGGTGGCATTTCCCGATAACTGGTCGATCGGATTGAGCTTTTATCACAACCTGTTTGCGCGAGAGCACAATTCCTTCGTCGATGAATTTCGCCGACAGGCAGCGCAAAATCCGACAGCCGACAGCGGCCTTCGCAATCCCTCGGACCCTTCGCACGTGATTCGCAATCAGGAAGTCACTCCGGATGAACTTTTCAATGCGGCCCGGCTCGTAATCGCGGCCGAAATTGCGAAGATTCACACCATCGAGTGGACAACGCAACTGCTTTACGACGAACCGCTTTACAAAGGCATGAACGCCAACTGGAACGGGCTGCTTGGAGCCGGCGACCCCGAAGTCTCCCAAGCGCTGTCCGATATTGTGGTGCACAACTTTGGAAAGTCGGAAGACGTTAAGAAGGCCACCCAGTGGTATTCCGCCTTTGCCTCCGGCCCTGGAATCATCGGGTTGGGAAGTAACGTCGATCACTACGAAATCACCAACTCCAATGACGTTAACGGAGGTGTCAATCACTTCGGGGCACCGTTCAACTTTCCCGAAGAGTTCGTGACGGTTTATCGTTTGCACCCGCTCGTACCCGACCTGATCGAGTACCGTGACGCCAGCAAAGATCCGAACAAAATAGTGGAGAAGGTTGCGGTGATTCAGACCTTCGAAAACAAGGCCACCGATGCGATGCGCTCGCGTGGCATCGCCAACTGGGGATTAAGTCTGGGGCGCCAGCGCCTCGGGCTTCTCAGCCTGCACAATCATCCTCAGTTCCTGCAGAACATTCGACTGCCGCGCCTCGACAGTCCGACCGGACAGATCGATATCGCGGCTCTCGACCTGATTCGCGATCGCGAGCACGGAGTGCCGCGCTTCAATGAATTCCGCCGCCAGTATGGATTGAGGCAGTTGACCAGCTATGACGATTTCGTGGATCAGACCCTTCCCGCGGATTCGCCTGCGCGCAAGCAGCAGATGGAAACCATTGCGCAGTTGCGCGAGATCTATGGCACGCATGTCTGCGATTCGGCGAAAGTCATCACCGACGCGCAAATGAACCCTGACGGAACTCCGATCAACGACTGTCTCGGGCACCCGAACGGGTCAGTCGTGGACAACATCGAAGATGTGGACACGGTGGTGGGCTGGCTGGCTGAGTACACGCGGCCGCACGGATTCGCGATTTCGGAAACGCAGTTCGTGGTTTTCATTCTCAACGCGTCGCGCAGGTTATACAGCGACCGTTTCTTCACTTCAAGCTTTCGGCCTGAGTTCTACACGAAGCTCGGTGTTGACTGGGTCAATCACAACGGGCCGGGACCAGAAATGATGGAGACGGGAACTCCAAACGGACACAGGCAGCCCGTCGCGCCACTCAAGCGAGTACTGATGCGAAATATCCCCGAACTGACTCCGGAATTACAGCACGTGATCAACGCATTCGATCCTTGGGGGCGTGATCGCGGCCAATACTACTCGCTGGAGTGGAAACCCAGACCCGACGCCACATCGGATTCCGCATTTAAGCCATAATCTGTAAGAACATTACCGGCACCGATCAATGGCTTCAGAACTGGCGATTCAAACTTGGCCCCCAGGTACGCATGCGCTCGACCTGGTGGTTGCGTGGCTGGCGCGCCGCTCCAAGCTGTTTTCCCGGGGCTGGGGCGATCAGGCGATTTTCGCGACATTGTCCGATCGATTCTCGTACTCGGTCCCGCCCTTGCCAATCGCGCTCAACTGGAGCACGGGGGTTATGCATCGCGGTATTACCCGCCGAGACGGCACCTTCTGCTCGCCCTTGGAGTTGCTGCCGGAATCCGCACAGACCGTTCACGTTCGCTCGTGGACGGGAGTGGGCCATGAAGCCGCCTGCATATTTCTGGCTGCCTCACGCGATGAGGGCTTCCGCTTGCGCGAGCACGTCTTCGGAGGACTGAGCGCGCGGCGCTTCGATCTTTACTTCCTCGAAAATCCGTTCTACGGTACCCGCCGCACCTCGCAAGGACCTTCGCACATGACCGTCAGCGATCAGGGATTGATGGCACTGGGGATGGTGCTCGAGGCGCGCGCTCTGGTAGAGAGCCTGCGATCTCGCTATCGGAAAATGGTAGTGGCGGGCTACAGCATGGGCGGGCACATGGCCGCCATTACCGCTGCGGTCACGCCGTTCGCCGTGGGGTGCGCAGCGCTCGCTACTGGGGCCTCGGCGACTAGTATTTACCTTCGGGGATTGCTCTCCTGGTCGGTCGACCTGGACGCTCTGGTGGACGAGTCTGATTCGCGAAGATCGGCAAAGGCACGTCTGGCGCAACTCTTCGATGTGGCAGACCTGACTCGGTATCCACTCCCGGTGCGTCCTGACGCCGCCGTAATCGCCGGCTGCAAGCGCGATGGATATGTATTCAACAGTGAGACTGAACGCCTGCATCAGCACTGGAAGAACAGTACACTGCGCTGGATTCCCGCTGGCCATTTTTCCGCCCTCGTAACCAGCCGTCGCGCACTGTGCGACTGCATAGTCGAGGCTGCTGACAGGCTCTAAAGGGTGTGCGTGGGCGCCTCAATGATCGGGCTTCCACACCCAACAACGGGTTGGAATGTCGTTCGTGAAATTGGAGAACCCCTCTGGAAGACGAGACTGAGTCCGTGGTGAGCGAGGCTCGGAGGAATCGAGATTGACGGAGCCGAAATATCAGGCGTTTGTGTCATACAGTCACGATTCTGACGCGCGATTGGCCGAGTCGCTTCAATCATCGCTCAGTCGCTTCGCCAAGCCCTGGTACCGCCTCCGCACCATGCGGATTTTTCGCGACAAAACCGGCTTGTCGGCAAACCCGGCGCTTTGGCATTCCATTGAACAGGCCCTCAGTGAGTCTGAGTATTTCTTGCTCCTAGCCTGTCCGGCGTCCGCAAAGTCGCGATGGGTGCAGCAGGAGATTCAATGGTGGTTGCAGAACAGGTCTATTGAGAACCTGCTGATTGTTCTGACCGATGGAGTCATCGCTTGGAACGGCGCCGCCCAAGACTTTAACTGGGAAACAACAACGGCAATTCCTTCATGTTTGAAGGGTACGTTTCCCAGCGAACCCCTCTACGCCGATTTCCGCGCCGCGAAATCAAATGGCAAATATCTCGACTCAGATAGGGACTACCGCAACGCTCTCCTCGACGTTGCTGCCCCCTTGCTGGGCCGACCGAAGGACGACTTGGACGGCGAAGATATTCGCCTCCATCGTAAAGCGCAGCGGACTGCCTGGGCGGTCGCAGCCTTTGTTGTCGTCCTCGGCGTTGCCGCCGGAGTGGCCATGAATGCTGCGCACCAGCGCCAGAAGATCGCTGCTTCTCGGGCTTTGGCTTCGGAGGCATCCTCACACCTGGATGACCGTTCGCTGGCACTATTGCTCAGTCTCGAGTCCCGTCAAATCGCGGACACAGTTGAGTCCAAACGATCTCTGCTCGCCGCGCTCCAGCGCGTGCCTCACGCTGCGACCTTTCTGTGGGGACATACCGATGCTGTGACACGAGCCGAGTTTAGTCCCGACGGTCAGACCGTCCTGTCCGCAGGTTGGGATGATCGCTTCATTCTGTGGAACGTTTCTACGGGTCAAATGATCGGTCAACCGATTGTCGGGCCCAAGGGGCTTGTCAGCGTAGCCTTTAATCCAGACGGTTCTCGGTTTGTCTCTTCAGGAAATGAATCGGTTGTCATTTGGGACACAAATTCTCGCCAGCCTGTCAGCAAACCGTTCACCTACGCGAAAGAACATTTTGTTCATGTTGCCTTCTCGTCCCGCGGGAAACTGCTCGCCGCAAGCACGGAGGCCTATGGCGGACATCCGAGTCACGTGGTCGTGTGGGATGTGCCCAGCCAGCAACTGATCGGGCAACCGATCGAGGGATCGACCTTCGCCTTCAGCCCGGACGACTCACTCCTGGCGATTGGCCAATATAACGATCTGCTTCTCTACGATCTGCGTTCCCATCGCATCGCCAAACATCCACTCACCGGCCACGCAAAGAACATTTCTTCGATCGCATTCAGTCGAGATGGAACGATCGTAGCTGCGGGATCCGAGGATCACACCGTCGTCCTGTGGGATGTCCGAAGCCAGAGGCCGCTGGGAACTTTGGCAGGCCACTCTGAGACGGTAACCAGTTTGCTCTTTGACCCGAGCGGTGCGGCTTTATTCTCTGGGAGCGCTGATGGCAGCATCATGCAGTGGAGCATGGAGGATCTGAAGGTGATGGACACTCCAGTTAAGAATTTCGGTGCTTCCATCTCCTCGATTTTTATCAGTTCGGATCATCACGTGAGATCACTGGCTCTTGAGTCGGATCGAGTTGTCGTCATGGACGTGAACGATGATCCGCCTCTCGGCCGTCGCCTCAAAGCCCCGGATGTGGGTTCGTCCAACCTCGCTTTCAGTCCCGATGGCCGATTCCTCGCTTCTAGTAGCGAGTTTGGGAGTGTCGCTGAATGGGACATTGCACGGCGTGAACTGCATGGCACTCCTCTGGAGGGTCACGATCGGCAGGTAAGCAGTCTAGCGTATACCCCTGATGGCAAAATGCTGGTTTCTGGGAGCGAAGGTGGAACTGTCATTTTCTGGGACCTCGCTACTCATAGGCCTCTGGGCCCGGAAGTCAAAGCTCATCGCTCTCCGGTCTGGACTCTGGCCTGCAATCCCGATGGCAAGACTGTTGTTTCGGGAGGCGATGCTGAATTGGTTTTCTGGGATGTTGCTACTCGAAAGCAGCTAGGGCCGCCCATTACATCCCAGAAGGACCGAATATGGTCGCTGGCCTTCAGTCCGAACGGACAGTTCCTGGCCTCGGCGGGAAATGATCGGGCGGTCGCGATTTGGAATACTGGTCCTCAACCTCAACTCAGAGAGACTTTGGGAACCCCCGCTAAGGATCGCCATGAAGAAATCATGCCTGCTGGAATCACGTTCAGTCCGGATGGCACACTCCTGGCGATCGGCGCACCTGACAATTCGGTAACCCTCTGGAACTTCAGGAGCGGCCGGCCAATCCCACCGGCGCTGTACGGCCACACTCAATCGATTGCGAGCGTCGCCTTCCGACGGGACGGAAAAGTGCTAGCCTCCGGGAGTGCGGACGGTGATATTCGGCTTTGGGATGTGGAGACCCACGAACTGCTCGGAACTCTCGGCGCACAACAGAAGGAGATCAAGAGTGTCTTGTTTAACCCCCAAGGCGGGATGTTGGCTTCCGTGGGCGAAGGTGATTCGATAGTTTTCTGGGAACTCAACTTCGAGGATTGGTCCAGCCGCGCTTGTCGTATCGCGAATCGGAACCTTACAACAAAGGAATGGAGCACGTACTTCGAGAACCGTACGTACCGGAAAACTTGCCCGAATCTTTAAAGAAGCTTAATCGCTCTCTCGATCTTCAAGTGAACGCCGCGAGAGGTCTCGCCGGAGGTTAAGAGATCTATGACAAGCAGAAGCCTCGCAGTGAATCGAACTGTGCAGGAGCACCGGAGGTCGCTCGGTCGGCCTGCGGTAGTTAGGAATTTTCAGAGCTGGCACAAGATTTCTCACCGAAGGGGGAGTAAAATTGTGGGTAACTTTGTGGGTCTTTCGGGTCTGCATTCCGCACTTCTCATGCGGCGTGCAGCGGGGGGCTGGGGATCAGAAGCACAAGAGGTAGCCCAGCATGGATGACAATCCAGCAGTCATACCGGATCACGTGATGAAGGGCGTGACGCGGCGCAACTTCATCAAAGGGGTGATCGCCGGCGGCACCGTAGCTTCGTCGGCAACCTATCTCTTTCGCGCGTCGTCGCTTTTGGGTCAACAATCCCCGGGTCTTGGCGATCGTCTGATCACTCTTAACGTCAACGGCCAGCAACGTCGTGTCGACGTGATGAAGCAGGAGACACTGGCCTGGACGCTGCGATACAAACTGGGACTTACTGGCACCAAATTAGGCTGCGACCGTGCCGAGTGCGGCGCCTGCACGGTACTGCTGGACGACGTGCCTCATTATTCCTGTTCGATCCTCACCCACACGGTGCGCGGCAAGAAAATCCTGACAATTGAAGGATTGGCAAATCCTGACGGCACGCTGCACCCCGTCCAGCAAGGGGTCATCGATGAACAGGGCTTCCAGTGCGCGTTTTGCATGTCGGGGTTCATCATGTCCGCGGTCGGATTTCTAAAGACGAATCCTAGTCCAACGCGGCTCGAGATGGCGCACGGGCTCTCCGGGAATCTTTGCCGCTGCCAGGACTACGACAAGATCCTCACAGCAATGATGCGCGGCGCAGAAAACATGAGGAAGGCCTGACATGTCGAACTCAGAGTGGAAGCCCAATCAGCAGCAATTCGGAAAGCAGTACAAGCTTATCGGTAAGGACTATCCCACAACCGACCTGTACGCGAAGGTGACTGGAAAGGCGAAGTACGCGGAAGATTTCCGTGTCGATGGGATGTTGTTCTGCAAGTTGCTTCTCAGTCCGGTGCCCCACGGGCGCGTCAAGCATTTGGATGTCAGCAAGGCGATTGCGATGCCCGGCGTAAAGGCAATCCTCACGCAAGACGATCTGCCGGCTCCAGCCGACAGCGTCACAGACCTTGGCGTCACGATCAAGGCGAACCCGTTGGGTGAAAAGGCCCTCACCATGGAGCCCCTGTACCATGGCGAACCAGTGCTGGCAGTAGCGGCGGTGGACGAATACACGGCAGCGGAAGCCATCGAGGCAATCGATATCGAGTTCGAACCGCTGCCGTTCGCGGTCGATCCGCTGGATACGCTTCGTCCGGGAGGACCGAATCCGCGCGTGGATGGGAACGTCTGGGTCAGGCCGCCTGTTTCACAACCGAAACCGGGAGAAAAACCGCCAAGTCCGCCTGTGCCCCACATCGGAGAACTGAAATGGACTGACGCCGATTTCGCCGAGGCAAAACACGGCCGCTTACCGCTGGGAAAGGCGCAGGATGAGTGGGTTGTCGGCGACCTGGATGCAGGCTTCAAGAATGCTGCTCTCGTTCTGGACGAGACATTCGTTACCCCTGATACGAGCCACGAGACACTGGAGCCGCGCACGACGTTGGCGTACTGGCAGAACGGCAAAGTGTTCGTTCACATGGGAACCCAGAGTACAGTGCAAACGTTGGCCAGCCTGGCGCGTTGGTTGAACATGGATGCGAACCAGATCGTGCTGGTGAGTGAGTACACCGGAGGAGGCTTCGGCAGTAAGGCGACTGGCTACATCTTCGCGATCATTCCCGCCCTGCTGGCAAAAAAGGCGAACGCACCCGTGATGATGCGCATCAGCCGCGAGGAGGAACACTTCATTGGCCGCGCTCGTCCCGGCTTCAACGGTCGAATGAAAGTCGGCTTCGCCAAAGATGGACGGATTACCGCGCTCGACATGTTCGTGATCTGCAACAACGGACCGTACGACGCCGTGGGAGACGCGAATACTTCGGGCACGATCGTTTCGTTGTTATATCAGCCTCTTGCCATGCGCTGGCGAGGCACAACGGTATTGACGAACACTCCCCCGCGTGGCGCGCAAAGTTCTCCTGGCGGCATGCAGGGAATCGTGATCATGGAAACAATTGTTTCCAAGGCGGCTCGCAAACTGGGGCTTGACCAGGTCGACATCCGTCGCATGAATTGCCCGAGGGCAAGTCTCCCGTGGGACCGGTCAGAAATGGAACGCGGGGACACTGCACGAGTGCGTTCCTGAAAGAAGCATTCGATCGCGGCGCGGAACAGTTCCAATGGAAGGAGCGGATCGCGCGGCCGAGACGCAGCGGGACCAAGGTGCGCGGAGTGGGCGTCTCTTCCAGTTGCTTCGTCGGTGGGTCGATCGGATACGACGGCCTGTTCGTCATCCGACCCGATGGCCGCATAGCAATTCAATCGGGCGTTGGGAATCTGGGGACCGAATCACTGCTTGACGTCCACCGTGTCGTCGCAGAAGTCTTGGGAGTGCCTTGGGAGAAATGCGATGTGACCTGGGGCAATACTTCAAAGAATCTACCTTGGACGTGTGTGTCGGGAGGAAGCCAGACGACGCACGCCATGACTCGAGCGGCATATGCTGCCGCGATGGATGGCAAGCAGAAATTGCAGGAGATCGCAGCAAAGACCCATGGGGGCAAGCCCGAACAGTACGAGGTAGCGAATGAGCGTGTATTCAGGAAGGGTGGTGGCGGAAGCATGACTCTAGCCCAGGCTGCGCAACATGCGATTCAACTCGGCGGCAAATACGATGGCCACGAACCGCCCGATGATGTGAATAAATTTACCAAGGCCTCGATCGTCGCTTTGGCAGGGCAGGGCCTGGTCGCAGCCGCGAAAGACAAGTACCCGCGTGACGGCCAATCCTTTTCGTATGTAGCCGTCTTCGCGGAGGTCGAGGTCGATGTCGAAACAGGGAAATACGACATCACAGATTTTCTCGCCGTCGCCGATGTCGGCACCGTCATCCATCCCAAGGCGCTGGCTGGCCAGATTCTCGGTCGATCAACACTGGGCATCGGCCACGCCATTGGCCAGAAGTGGGTCTTCGATCCTCACTACGGGCAAACAATCTCGCTGCGTTTCTATCACACAAAGCCTCCGACGATATTGGATGTGCCCGTCAACATGCAGTGGGCAGCCTTGGATATTCCTGATCCTGAAACGCCCGTGGGAGCCCGCGGCATCGGGGAACCCCCGGTGGGCGGCGGTTGTGCAGCAATCTTGAATGCGCTGTCGGATGCACTCGGGGATGAGATCTTCCGCCGTGCACCCGTGAACCTCGACACGATTCTTACTTCGCTCGAGGCGGGGAGGCCGATGCAAGACCCGCTGACCGCGCACATCTAGCCGATTTGAAACGGAGAGACCTATGGCAGTAATCCGAGACGTGATGCCGGCTTTCCAGTTGTATCAGCCGAGTTCGGTCGCCGACGCACAAAAGCTTCTGCAACAAAACGGATCCGATGCGTTAGTGCTCGCGGGCGGCCTCGACAGCATGGATTGGCTGAAGGACCGTATTAAGAAGCCGAAAGTGGTTGTCGATCTGAGTGGAATCGCCGAATTGAAGGGAGTTCGCGAGACCTCGGACGGCGTGGAAATTGGAGCGATGACAACGCTTACCGAAGTTGCACAAAATCCCATCATTCGGCAAAAGTATGGATTGCTGGCGCAGGCGGCGGAACTGGTGGCGTCGCCGCAAATTCGCAATCAGGGCACCATCGGCGGAAACGTTTCGCAAGATACGCGCTGTTGGTATTACCGCGCAGGCTGGCCGTGTTATCGGGCAGGCGGAAACATCTGCTACGCCGACACGCCGGTCGGCAGAAATCGTGAGCACGCCATCCTGCAGGCAGAGCGCTGTGTCGCCGTGAATCCTTCGGATACCGCACCGGCGTTCATCGCGCTGGACGCAAAGTTCATTGTCATCGGTCCGAAGGGTCAGCAGGTGATCGACGCCGAGAAGTACTTTGTCGGGCCGGAGCTAGACATCACCCGCATGAACATTCTTCAGCCCGGATATTTACTAACGTCGATCCGCATTCCCTCGAATTGGGCGAACGCAGATTTTTATTTCGAGAAAGTTCGAGATAGGAACGTCTGGGATTTTCCCTTGATGAATGTGGCATCGGCGATACGGTCATCCGGAGACGTCATTCAGGATGTTCGAATTGCTGTGAATGCGGTCGCGGCTCGCCCGCTGCGCTTGAAGTCCGTGGAGGATTCCATCCGTGGCAAGGCCCGTAGTGCAGCCACTGGCGAAGCAGCAGGAAAACTAGCTGTTCAGGGAGCAGTCGCCCTGCAATTTAATGCCTACAAAATTCCGCTCATGCGTAACCTGGTAAAGCGTGCCATCACTGGAGTACAGGAGGCGGCATGGGCATCCTAGAGTGGGCAACCAGCCCGTGGGGACAACGAGTTCCGATTCACATTGCGTGGTTCCTGATCTGGGTGGCGCTGATTGCAGGCCTGGCATTTCTGATGGTGCATGCAATCTACGTTCGCTATTTCGCAAAAGAAAAAGAGTTCGCCGCGAATCCTCCACCCGCAACAGTCCAAGCGTTACCAGAGCGTATTCCGCGGCACTCGCTGGCGGCGAGATTGTTTCATTGGATTATGGCTGCGGCGATGCTCGTTTTACTCTTCACGGCATTCTTGCCCAAGGTCGGAGTTCAGTTCAATTGGGTAACATATCACTGGATCGCCGGGGTGGTGCTGACCGTCTCGATTCTTTTCCACATCGTTCACGCGACCTTTTATTTGGATTTCTGGTCAATCTGGCCGGACCGTTCCGATCTCGAAGACGCCCGCACGCGTGTCCAGCACTTTCTGGGGAAGTCCGCTGCTCTGCCGCGAAAGTTCGCCAAGTATCCGCTAGAGAACAAGCTCTATCATGGGGTGGTCATGTTGAGCGGTCTGGCCGTGATCCTGACGGGCGTCTGCATGATGTTTCGGGTGCGCACAAACTTTCTCCCGCGAAACCCTTACCTATTTAGCGACATGACGTGGGGCATGATGTATGTGCTGCATGGATTGGCTGGCGTGGGACTCATCACATTGACCATCGTCCATGTGTACTTTGCCGTCCGGCCGGAGAAGCTGCCGATCACTGCATCGATGATTGTGGGCTCCATGAGCCGGGAGTTTTACTTGAAGGAGCACGACCCGACGCGGTGGGTGGTCAATGGATTGTCGAACCCCAGGAGCACTCCGGATGGCGATTGACTTTCTCGAGCGCTGTGAGGTGATCGAAGAGTGTTACCAGTTTTTGCTAGGTTATGCTGCCCAAGGCTTGCCGACCGATGAAGGCAGTGCGGGTCGTGGAGTTCGCAACGAACTTCAACAAGCGCGTGACGCGATGGTCGGATTGCATGAAAGCTGCAGACGAGCGATCGACGACCAACAGCTCGAACCAGCAGGGAAGTACGATGCGTTCTGTTCAATGCTGGGAAACAATGTAAGGGATTCTCTGGTAGCCGTTGAATTGGTGCTCGCGCAGCCAGCCATTAGCTCTCAACTGATCGACAATCTCAATGCTTCGAGCCATCTGCGTGCATTGCTGACCGATCTTTTTCTGATTGGTGAGATAGTGCGAACCCGAGCCGCGGTCATCACTCCAGTCGAAGGACAATGAGCGTCAGGAAACAAGGATATGGACCTCATCCAAGTTGCTTGGCGGAGAGGATGCCATTACTGGTGATATCGTTTTCCCCGTTCCCGGTTCCCGTTCGCGTGGTAGGCGGGCTCGACTTGGTTCAGGACCCCGATGAGTTGTGAAACGCCGGAGGGCGGCGCGATCTGCCTCAGCGCATAAGGCCGTGTGGTGACCCTGTGAGCTGAGTTACTGGCTGAGGCTTTCTTTGATGCGAGCTGATAGCTGCTGAAAGGCAGGTTCGTCGCGCAGAGCGGGAATCGGGGGATCTTGGGTGAGCATGTCAGCTTCGCGGCGGTCGAATGCCATTTGGAGGTAATTGAGCGCCTCTTTCTTTTCGCCTAGAGTCGCACAGATTAGCGCCAGATCATAAGCGTTGCCGAAACCCTGGTTGAATAGATCCTTGCGCACCGCCATCTCCCTTTCTTGCAGGCTCCTCAGACCGCCTCTGGTATAACCCTGTTCGCGCGCCCCGGCGATAGTCAAGCCGGGCTCATCGTGGCGCAATTCTGCTGCCTGCCTCCATTCCTGTAGTGCGCTGGGATACTCCTGCTGCACCCAGAAAATTTCTCCCAGATAGCTGTGGGTTGAGGATAGCGAAGGCTCGGTGGTTTGCAATTGTTTCAGTAACGTCAAGCCCTCCTCGCGGCGACCAGCTTTCCATAGCAGATAGCCTTTATCGGCCAGAACTGCGGTGGAAGACGGTTCGAGTCGTTGTGCTTGCTCAATCTGGTTGAGCGCTTCCGGGTGACGATGCAGGGCCAGCAGATAGGTGGCATACCAATGGTGAGCGCGGGCGAGATCCGGGTTCAGTTCAATGGCGCGCTGAAACTCGCGTTCGGCGGTCTTCCCGTGCCATAACCACCAGAACGTCACGAAGGCGAGCGAGTTGTGGGCCTCGGCGGAAGAGTCATCGAGTTCGACGGCGCGTTGCGCGGCCGAGAGGGCTCGTGGGTAAGCCTCGCTGGGAGACATCGCGCCGAACTCACGCAGCAGGTTATAGCAGTCTGCCAAGCCAACATAAGGTTGAGCGTCACTCGGATTTTTCACGATCGCCTGTGTGAAATAGTCGATCGCTTTGTTCAAGTCTTCTGGAGTGCGGCGGTTCCAGTAGTAACGTCCTTTGAGGTAGAGATCCTGGGCTTCAGCGTCAGGTGCATGACGGCTAGCCAGAGCCTTGAACCGTGTCGCCGGATGGCCGACCGAGAAGAACACTACTAGAGCGGCGACAAACAAAAGCGGAAGCACCCATGCTGCCGCCCGCGCCCGGTCAGAAATCGGTCTGCCCCTACCCTGTTCAGATTCAACTCGAGCGACTTCAGATTTTGCTGTCTTGGATTGCTCAGTTTCGCCAGGGGCTGAGTCGTCGTTTTCCAACTCCTGACTCCGGCCCTTCAACCACTCGGCCAACTCGTGACTGTAGGCGAAGACGCCACTGCGACCGACACCGGGCACACGGTGCACTGGTAGTCCGCGCTCGGTCTCCCATCGTTTGACAGTGCGCTCGGCGCGTCTGAAGAAGGCGGCGATCTCCTTCCACGAATCCAGACGCCTTCCCGAGAGCGGATCGGGATTAGCTGCCATAAAGGGAAATGACCTGAAATGACCTGATGCGGCCCGACATGTCTCTTGCCGGGTTCTGGCAAGGCCGCCATAGTATAGCCCGATTCTGGGTGATCCAATCCACCACCAAAGGGCCTGCGCGTAGCACAAGGGTGTGCTCAGGCAAGGCAAAAACAATTTTGAATCAGTGAATTAGGGGATTTCGATGTCTATGAACCACTTTGCTCGTCACGTCCTGGCAAGCCTTTCCGGTGTCGCCTTGGTCTTCACGCTGCTGATGCCGATTGCGGCGCAGGGCCAGACTCCGACTACGATCTACACCTTCGCCGGCGGGGGGCCTGCCAACCCTCAAAATAACTCGGTCGCGCAGGGACGCGACGGCAATTTCTATTTCACCACCTGCATTCCACTTAGCATCAACTCGGTGCTGTTCAACATTTCACCCTCTGGAACCCTAGACACTGTGTATATCCCGACGAATTGCTCGTATGGAGTGACATTGGGCACCGATGGCAATCTCTACAGCACCACCGGCAACAACGACGGCGCCGGCGGCCTGTACGGGTCGGTGTACAAGGTGACGCCGACGGGCACGGTGACGACGCTTCACACGTTCACCAACGGTGCGGACGGGTCTTATCCTTACTGGCCACCCATCGAGGGTACGAACGGCATCTTTTACGGGACGACACAGGCCCAAATTGCCAACAGTACAGCGTACTCCGTCACCTCCAGCGGGACCTTCACCACGCTGCATACGTTTACCGGTAGCGACGGGCAGAATGTCAACGGGCTGGTGCAGGGAACGGATGGAAATTTCTATGGCAGCAGCCAATCCGGTGGCGCAAACAACCTTGGTGTCGTATTCAAAATGACTTCAGCCGGTGCCGTGACCGTGCTGCACAGCTTTGCCGGTTCCGATGGAGCAGTGGGCCGTTGGGATCTGATTCAAGCTAAGGACGGAAACTTTTATGGCGTCACCCTCAACGGAGGCACGAACGGAGGGGGAGTGCTCTACAAGATAACCAGCACCGGCACCTATACCGTGCTCTACAACTTCCCCTATACCGGGACAAACCAGTACACCACCCCCTTCCCCTACTCCGGAGTAATCCAAGCCACGAATGGTTTGCTGTACGGCGTGACCGGCAACGTAGGCGGCCCGTGGGCTTTCGGCTCGATTTACAGCTTCAACACCGCTACTTCCACCTTTACGACTCTCTACAACTTCACTGGCGGCACCGACGGTGGTCAGCCTTATGGACCATTGTTGCAGCACACCGACGGCCTGCTCTACGGCACGACCTATGTGGGCGGGAACGTGAGCGGCAGCGACTATTGCAATACGGTCGAGAGCGATCCCGGACTGGTGGGTGTTGGCGGATGTGGCACGGTCTTCACTTTTAACATCGGGGCGAAGTCGTTTATTAATCTGCAGACGACCTCCGGCAAGGTCGGATCGAAGATTGGAATTTTCGGGCAGGGATTCAGTTCGTCGTCGGTGGTGAAGTTCAACGGAGTGACGGCGAATTCGGTCACGCGCTCCGGGACGACCTATCTGACGGCGACTGTGCCGACGGGAGCCTCGGATGGGTTTGTGACCGTGAAAACGGGATCGACGACGCTAACCAGCGCGCAGAAATTCACGGTGCACGACTCGTGGAGCAGTGGGAAGGCGATGACGACTGGTGTGCAATGGCCGATGACCGGGACGATCGGCAGCAAGATCTACGTGGTTGGCGGATATACCGCGACGGCGCCCGTCGCCAACAATCAAGTCTACAATCCCACGACGAACACATGGAGTTCGGGTGCTGTTCTGCCGACGGCGATGGCGCAGGGCGCCACCGCCGTGGTGAATAATGTCCTGTATGTTTTCGGCGGAAGTGCCGACGGGGGAGGAACGGTGACCAATGCCGTGTGGGCCTACAACCCGACTACGAACTCATGGTCTTCAAAGGCGGCGATGCCCACGGCTCGGTGCAGTTCGGTGGCGGTCGTGGAGAAGGGAATTGCCTACGTCATCGGGGGGTACAACGGCAGCCGGCTGAACACAGTGGAAAGCTACAATCCCACGACAAATAACTGGAAGGAAGAAGCACCACTCTTGGTGGGCAAATCAGAGATTTCGGCCGGGTTGGTCGGAACGACGATCGTGGCCTCTGGCGGTTTTACCAGCGGTGGCGTTACAGGCGACACCGAAGGCTACAACGCAACCACCAATACATGGACGACGCTCGCAACAGATTCCGTCCATCGCAATGGGGCGTGTGCCGGGGCCATCGGCGGGAGCCTCTACGCGTCGGATGGAAACGACAACTCGAACAACGCGTTCAGCGTCAACGAATCGTTCAATTTGGCGAAGAATACATGGACGACCTTGGCTACCATGCCTCAAGTCGTAACCGATTCGGGTCCGGCCGTTTATAACGGCCAGTTGTACTGTTTCGGCGGTTCGAGCTACGCAAATGCCTTCCGGGGCACCATTTACAACAACGTGCAGATTTACCAGCCGTAGGACATCGCCAGCATGTTCTGCTGGCGTTTCGGAAACCTTGGCCAAAGACCAAAACGGTACTGTCCTAATTCGACCCAAATTAGGACAGCACCGACCAAAACCTCTTGACTTCTAAATTCTTCCGTTATATTACGATTGATTACGTTTACTTCGAAAACATTTCCAGTAGTTCGCAAGAAATGACCCCGAACAAGCAAGAGGAAGGTTCGAGTACTCGGCTACGAGAAGTCTTGCATGGCAATCGCCAGTCAGGGAAAGGCGGTATCTATGCAGTGTGCTCCGCACATCCTGCAGTGATCGAAGCCGCCATCCAGCAATCGTTAGAAGATGGATCGATACTCCACGTGGAGTCGACCTCAAGCCAAGTCAACCAATTTGGTGGCTACACCGGTCTGACGCCAAGCCAGTTCGCACAGTTCGTTCATTCCGCTGCAAGAAGCGCCGGGCTGCCGGCAGAGCGCGTCTTGCTCGGCGGGGATCACCTTGGTCCGTTCCCATGGCGACAGGAAACATCGGTTTCCGCCCTAGGAAAAGCATGCACCTTGGTACACGATTGTGTAGCTGCGGGATACCAGAAGATCCACCTGGACGCGAGCATGCCTTGCGGCGACGACGAGGACGGAAACCTAACCGAGCGAACGGTGGCGCAGCGGGCCGCTCTCTTGTGTCAGGCCGCAGAGGAAGCTCATAGAGGACTGCCTTCCGCGTCTTCGCAATTACTTTATGTGATCGGAACTGAGGTTCCCGCGCCTGGCGGAGAATCTGTCGACGCACACTCTCCTGTAGTCACAAAGGCCGAGGATGCTCATCGGACACTGGAAACCTTTCGGCTCGCGTTTGTAGAAAGAGGCCTGTCCTCGGCTTGGGAAAGAGTGATCGCACTAGTAGTTCAACCTGGAGTAGATTTCGGATCCGATGCGATCTTCGAATACGATCACGGCAAAGCACAGCCATTGTCCGCTGCACTGGCAGAACACCCGGGAATCGTATTTGAAGCACATTCCACTGACTACCAATCTCCGCGGTCCTTAGCCCGCATGGTCGAGGACCATTTCGCGATCCTGAAGGTGGGCCCTTGGCTGACCTTCGCCTTCCGGGAAGCAGTCCTGGCTTTGACCGCGATTGAGCGCGAGTTGCTAGGAACGACGTCGAAGCCAGAGACCTCACACGTGCGCGAAGCCTTGGAATCGGTAATGTTGCGCGACACGAGCTACTGGCGGTCTTACTATCGCGGCGATGAAGACGAGGTGCGCCGCGACCTAATTTATAGCTATAGCGATCGCTGCCGATACTATTGGCATCAGCCCACGGTCCAGAAGGAGATTGCCCGACTATTCGAAAACCTTGGCCGAAGACCGATCCCTCTCACTCTCGTTAGCCAGTATCTTCCACTCGAATACGAAGCAATCCGGGCCGGAACGTTGCAAGCTGTTCCGGATCGGATGATTCAGTATCACATTCGACGAGTTCTGCGCGTGTACGCTGACGCTTGCTCAGTAAAACAGCTTGCTTAATGTTGCGATTCGCACATTGAAACCCCTCATCCAGATGGGGGCCGTTCGCATACGTCGTCGCGCAACAATCAATCGGCTGCCATCTCCTGTACTTCTGCCTGACATTGCAGCGGCTGCGATGAAACTGTTCCACGCATTTCCATTTCCAACGCCGCCAGTTGAAGCTCGATGTCTTCCGCTGCCTTGCGTTTGCGGATGACTTCGTCGCGATACCGGCGCAAGAAATAGTCGATCGTTTCCACACGGATTCTGATCGAACCCGAAGGCTTGTTCTCGTCCAGATCCTTGAAGCAGAAGTATGGCGTGCCGGACTGCTCGATGATTCCCTCGATGACGCCGTAGATAGGGGCGTCGTGCCCGCATTTGAAGCTCGAGACTTCCAGCGCCACCAGATTCGGATGCCGCGCCGTGAACTTCGCAGCCCACACCTTGTGATTGGTGCTGCAGGAGTACGAGTTTTTCCAGGCATCGCTGATATCCAAAGGATGACTGATCATCCCGGCCCGCACCTCGTCGCCAAAGAGGCGCTCCAACATGTCCTCATCGAGCGGCAAAGTGTTCTGCGAGAAAATGGGGTAACCCAGTTTCTGGAACTCTTCCATGATCTCGTGATTCAAACCGGGATCATGATGATATGGCCGGCCCAACATGACGATGCCGATGCGGTCTTCACGCTCAAGCTGATCCAGAACCTCGCGAGCCTTACGACGGATGCTGGTTTCGTAGTCTGCCAATGCCTTGAACCCGACTTCAGTCGCTCGATCGTTCTCTTCCTGCGACAGTCCGAGAATGGCCTGCCATGCCTGCAGCATCTGGTGCGCAAACAGCTTGCGGTCGGCAAAGTTCAGCACCGGATCTACGTACTTGACGTTGTGTTCCGCAAATACATCATTCTCTTTCGTAAAAGCCGCCTTCACCGTTTCCGGCGTTGCGGTCACCGTTGGGCACGCATTTGCTCCGACAATCTTCATTAGCGGCGAAGTCAGAACGTCGTACATCGGGAAGAAAATAACGTTCAGCGGCTTCTTGCGATGCTTTTCCTGGATCAGGTTGTAGACGTGCGAAATGCCGATCTTGGCAGGGAAGCAGGGATCGATTGCTCCCCGACTCGCTCCTGCGCGATAGAGGTCGGAGGTGGTGTAGTCGGAATAAATGATGTTTTCCGGCTGTACACCCAGGCTCTCCAGATATCCGTTGAAAAGTGGAGCGTAGGTGTAGATGTTCAACACGCGCGGAATTCCGACGCGAATTTTCTGGCGATTCTGCATCAGCGGTATGCGTTCTTTGGCTGTCTTGTTCCAGAATTTCGCCGTCGGAATGGGATCGGCCACGCTCTTCGCATTCACTGGCCGGAAGACATCGTGCGCAGCGATGTCTACAAAGTTGGGGTGCTTGTCTTTGATTTCGTCCAGACCGGCTTTGATGTCCTTCATGTCGTTGACGTCTTCGACCAGTCCCTTCTCGCAGGTTGCAATGATCAGCCGTTGCTCCCCATGCATCAACGGAACCTTAGTGACCTTCTCAACGGGAACGACTGCCATGTCATCCTTCGGCGCAGTTCGAATATCGATAAAGGTGCGCAGGCAATTGTTCTTGCAGAAATTGCAACGGGTGGCTTCGTTTCGCGTCGTTCGGTACTGGATCTTGCGAACCGCATCCAACCCAACAAATGTGGTCTGCTGGCCGTTGCGCCACAAGCGCAGAGACTCAGCCGCTGCTCCGATCGCGCCCGACTCGCCGCAGAACTCGTGCACGATGATCTCAGGCTTCTTGCCGGCAGCGCGGAAGCTGTTCTGAATGAAATCAACTTCCGCTTTCACCACGGCCATGTTGTTTTGCGTTCCGCCCTGCAACACAAAACGCGTGCCCAAAGCCGCGAGATTGGGAATGCTGGCTACGTACAGGAAAACGTTCTTGGGGAGTACCGCCGCCAGACCTGCCAGAATTTCTTCCGCCCGCCAGCCCTGACGCTGGAAATTCACGATGTCGGACTGCATAAACACCGCGCAGCCATAACCGAAAACCGGCATGGACTGGGCAGAAAAAGCCAGGTCCGCATATTGTTCGACGCCCAATCCAAAGCCTTCGGCGGTCGATTGCAGAAAATAGCCATTGCCCGCTGAGCACTGAGTGTTTAGCTTGAAGTCTTTCACCCGTCCGTTGTGCAGAATGATGATTTTGATATCTTGCCCACCCACGTCCACAATAACGTGCGGATCCTCATAGAACTTGAGCGCCGATTCGGTATGAGCCACGGTCTCTACCAGAGCCACGTCGGCGTGCAAAACGTCTTTCAAAATGTCCTTGGCATAGCCCGTGGTGGCAACTCCGAGGACCTCGAGCTTGGCATTCTGTGCTTCGACTTGTCCGCGCAGATTCTCGAACATTTCGATCGTGTCTTGGATGGGATTCCCGTTTGAGAGTTGGTAAGCCTTGCAGAGTATGTCGCCGCGCTCATCGAGCAACACGGCCTTCGTAGAAGTCGACCCTCCGTCGACGCCGATGAAGCCTCCTACGGTCTGCCCCTTTTGGAACGCTGCTGGCGTAAACTTCTTTCGACGGTACGCTTCCTTGAATCCGTCGAGTTCTCCTTCTTTCGAAACTAAGCCTTTCGCACCAGATTTGGCCTTCTCTTCCTGACGGCCAAACTCGATGTAGTACAGCAACTTCTCGTAGCCCTGGTAGCAACCAACGCAATCGTCTTCGCTCTTACCGAATTCAATCGCGCCGAGAGCTGCGAAATATTGGGCATTGTTTGGAACCTTGATCAGGTCTTCCGGCTTCGCCCCGTCGGGGATCTCAACTTTCCGTTCTTTCCACATGCGAGGAATATTCGCCTGCCAGGCCTCGCTCATGCCTTTAATGAAGCTATTGGGGCCTCCGAGCAGCAGAACGTGTGGCCGCAGCGTGTGGCCTCGGGTCAGAACACTGAGATTCTGCAGAACGATCGCCTCAAACAGGGAGGCCATCAACTCGTCCGATGGCGTCCCCACTTTCTGCAAGCCATTGATGTCAGTCTCCGCGAACACGCCGCACTTGCCGGCTACTTTGTGCAATTTGATCCCGTGGTAGCCCTGTACGGCTAGCTCGGCGGTGGGAATCTTCAGCTTCGCATTGATCTTGTCAATGACGGCGCCGGTGCCGCCAGCGCACTTGTCGTTCATCGACGGAATTTTCTTTTTGCGTCCGGTCTCATCGTCGTCCTTGAAAACGATGATCTTTGCGTCTTGTCCACCCAACTCGATCACCGAATACACTTCGGGATGGAGTTTTTCGACGGCCAGAGACACGGCCGTAACTTCCTGGACGAACTTCGCGCCAATCTGTTCGGCGATTCCGCCGCCACCCGATCCTGTCATGAACATCCGCGTGTTGTGCCGGTTGATCCCGACCTCCGCCTCCATGCGGCGCAGGAATTCCAGGGTCTTCTCCGGCTGCTTGGTCTCATGACGCTGGTAGTCCTGCCAGAGGATCTGGTCTGTTGCGGCGTCGACCACGGTCGCCTTCACGGTGGTCGAGCCCACGTCGAGCCCGACCAAGAAACGCGTCTGATGGTCGTGCGGTTTTTGATACGGAGCCGCGGCTATTTGGAGTAGTTGAGGCGGCTTTTGTTCATGTCCAGCAAGGTGGTCATGCATTCCATCTCTCCGATCAGGTTGCGGAAATAACTGAGGGGCCGGCAGCCACACAGCGCTGCCGGCCAGATCGGCTATGCAGCATTCGGAAGCGCAGCGCCGGGCACGCGCGCACGGTGCCAGAGCCGGTTGCTCTTGTCCATGCGATCGCTCACATGCAGGATGAACTGCGCTGCCGTGCCAGCGACGCCTTCGCGATGGGGCACGTGGTAAAACGGGCGCTTCAATTCAGGATGCTCGGCAATATATTCACGAATTTCGTCCAAGCTCTTTCCGGTCGATTTCAGGCATTGCTCGAACTCTGTTTTGGCCTTCACTTTCGCTTCACCCAGCGCCATCTGCACGCGACTGTGCGCGTTGACCTCACCTTCTCCCGAAGTTTCGATCGGAAGGAAGATCATGTCCTTGAACTTGTTGATCACGGCAGATTGAACACCATCTGACTGCGACGATGGCATGCAGCCGAAAGGCTTTAGCGCCAGCACCATGTGGCAAAGCTTATGCACTGTGTAGTAGACGTTCTTGCCTACCTCAAGGTGCCCTTCTCCACCGCGTGCAAATTGGTTGTAGAAAGGATGCGCCATCTCGGCTAGCTCGGTCTGCGGCACCAGATGATGCGTGATGCCGCCGAGATTCTTGATCGTACGGTGATACAGACCGTTCCACATCCATTCACCGACGGCGAGCCCCATCATCTTCTTGCGCAGTCCGAGATCGTTTGCCGCGAGCTTTTTCAATTCCCACCATTTGGGATTTCGATGCGGACGATTCGCCGGCCATTTGGCTCTTGCGTGCGATTTCGCCTGGTACATTAAGTACGCCACCCAGGTTGCGATGGGCTCGACCAAGACCTGTGCACCTTCGCGTTCGAGAAAATCGAACATGTGGAAGTTGCCGTCGCCCTCAGTGAGCTGCGCCCAGAACTCACCCGTGATCTTCACCACGGGCTTGACTTTGGTGCGGTCCACTTCAATGTCGTCCATCTTCTCGCGAGCAGCGGCCAAGGCATCGAGATAGTCTTTCCCGCGCAAGTGCTCGTTCATTTTGCCGAACACATTAAACGTGTTCCGTAGAATCTTATTGCTCTTGAATTTCGGCTTCGCCCAGTTCGGAGCCCGCTCCTCGATCTCAAACGAGTCTCGATTTCTCAGATCCTCGCAGAGCCCGTCCACTGTTTCGCGGAATACACGATCGGTCTCACCCTTCTTCACCTCAAATGGACGAATCTGATAAATCAGATCATTGAACACATCACCCAGATGCATGGCGTTAAGCATGCCGAATCCGAAATCGATGGTGAACTTCAATCCTGGTTCGCCCGAGGC
Organism: uncultured Acidobacteriaceae bacterium; assembly: GCA_963722365.1. Lineage (GTDB taxonomy): Bacteria > Acidobacteriota > Terriglobia > Terriglobales > Acidobacteriaceae > Sulfotelmatobacter. The sequence goes on along the minus strand of CAVRLM010000003.1, from coordinate 1,089,113 downwards.
CGCCTTGATTCCATCACTGTCCTTAAACAGCAGTACTCGGAAGCCATCGAAGCCGGCATTCTTCAGCGCAAAACGGTACTCTGCCTCATACATCCCGAACCGGCACGGACCACATGAACCTGCCGTAAAGAAAACATAGTTGTCCAGAATATCCTTGCGCGGAATGCCTTCTTTTTCCAGGAACTGCAGATACTGCACAAGATTCCCCACCGTGAAATAGGTAGGGTTGCACTGCCCGTTGTTGCCGTATTCCTTGCCGATTTGGAATGCAGGCACATCGGGCACAGGCAACTTCTCGCAGCGATATCCACAGCCCTGAAATACCGCGCGAATCAAATCCTCGTGCTTCCAGGTGAAGCCGCCGAACAAGATTGTGACGCGGTTGCGTTCCTCTGCCGTGAACGCTCGTTCGATCGGACGGTGGAAGTGGGTCGGCTGGTCAAGTCCGGCAATCTTCCGCAAGCGCATGCGCTCCGCTTCCAATCGTTGCTTGATTTCCGAATCATTTTCAATCTGGACGAAATTCGTCGCCATACAATCCTCCGGCAGTGTGTGGAATTTGAGCCTTGGCACTAAATAGGAAGGTGGGACCGTGGCCTAATTGCTGCTTGAAGCGAAGTCGATGCAGATGGACACGAGACAGGAGAGTGGGGAGTCCTGAGTAAGGAGACATCCCGGCTACGACGGACTTTCTACTGAACAGCATCCGAACTCCAAAAATTCGCTAGGAGGTTCGAAGTCTTACACCGGCGGAACTGCTGCGAGGGAGTTCCGTAGGCGCCGGAATTAGCAAAATATTGCGCTTGGGATGCAGACAACTCATGAACCAGTTGCCTAAGCTTTCTTCCTCATCCCACCCACAGACGAAGCGAGGTCACCCTTGCAGATTGTTGTATCAAAATCTTGCACTCCAATTCAAGCCAGCAGTCTGTGGTCGACCCAAGACCAACAGTTCCGGCGGCATACTCGATGTGCTCGAGTTCGTTGCATGTCTCCGCGGGTATAGAAACCCAAGGGGAAGCTAGTCCTCACCGTCGGATTGACAGGTGGTGGACCTTCAAAGCCAATTTGACGAATATGGGGCCGGGGGCTCTCCGCGGCGTCGCCCGCAATGTAGGCACAGGTTTGGCAGTCGATGGTAAGCTGTCATGGCAAACTTTCAGACGCGAGGCGAGCGTAGCATTTCGAAACGCAAGATCCTCACGACACCATGGACGACCCCCGATGGAGCCAGATCCCAGCGCCACTGCGATGAGCGCGCCCAAAGCGGCGGATAAATCGCCCGCTCTGGCGCAGGCGGTAGCCGCGCCCCTCACCCGCGCCGCGATTTTTCTGGTCGTGACGCTCAAGCCGGGTTCCGGGAATCGCGACCTCCTTCGGTCGTTTTGCGGAGATCTTTCCGGATTAGTCCGCGGCGTGGAATTCCGCGACCTGGAAGGAGGTCTTTCCTGCGTTATGGGTTTTGGACAGGAGGCCTGGGATCGCCTCTTCGGGCTGCCTCGGCCGGCTGAATTGCATGCCTTTCGGGAGATTCGTGCCGGGGAACGTCACGCCGTATCCACGCCGGGCGACTTGCTGTTCCATATCCGCGCGAAGCGAATGGACCTTTCTTTTGAACTGGCAACGCAGATTATGACGCGTATTGGGAATGCCGTTTCCCCCGTCGATGAAGTGCAGGGCTTCCGTTATTTCGACGACCGCGACCTCATGGGTTTCGTCGACGGAACAGAGAATCCTCGCGGCGCCGCGGCCGCAGACGCCGTGCTGATTGGCGAGGAAGATCCTAACTTTTGCGGCGGCAGCTACGTTATCATTCAGAAATATCTCCACAATCTCGATGCATGGAATGCGCTCTCTACCGAAGCACAGGAACGCATCATTGGTCGTACCAAGCTTTCCGACATTGAGTTAGACGAGTCGGTCAAGCCAACCTCCGCGCACAGCGCGCTCACGACCATCGTAGAAAACGGGAAAGAGATCAAGATCCTGCGAGACAATATGCCGTTCGGCCGGCCCGGACATGGTGAATTCGGTACCTATTTCATCGGCTATAGCCGTTCGCCTCGCACCATTGAGCAGATGCTCGAAAACATGTTCATCGGCCGGCCGCCCGGCAACTACGACCGAATCCTCGATTTCAGCCGAGCCGTCACCGGGAACCTTTTCTTCGTGCCGTCGGCGACATTTCTGGAAAACGTGGCCGAAGATCAATCTCTTGAAAACCTGCCTGCAGTTGCGGAGGCCCCGGCGACGCCCACCGTGGCCGAAACCTCTTCCTCAATCCCATCTTTATCCACCCCATCGGTGCGCGATGGTTCGCTCGGCATCGGTTCTCTCAAAGGAGACGTACGACATGAATAATCTCCATCGCGAGCTAGCCCCCATTTCCGATTCCGCATGGGCTCAGATCGAAGAAGAAACGTCGCGCACGCTCAAGCGCTACCTTGCCGGACGACGTGTTGTCGACCTCAAGGGGCCGGCAGGCACTGCGCTCTCAGCTGTGGGCACCGGCCACCTGCGTACGATCGCCGGCCCAGCGAAAGGTATCCTTGCAAGCCAGCGAGAGGTGAAGGCGCTGGTCGAACTCCGTGTTCCGTTCGAACTGGATCGCCGTGCGATCGACGATGTCGATCGTGGTGCGAATGACTCTGATTGGCAACCCGCGAAGGACGCCGCGCGGCAGATCGCGTTCGCCGAAGACACCGCCATCTTTGAAGGTTACGCCGCTGCCGGTATTGGAGGCATCCGTCAGGGGACCAGTAACCCGATCATGACGCTTCCCGCCGACGTGAGTGAATATCCGGACGCCATATCCCACAGCTTGAGCCGGTTGCGCCTCGTCGGTGTCAACGGTCCCTATGCAGTGCTGCTCGGCGCGGATGCCTACACGGCGCTCGCCGAGACGAGCGACCACGGATACCCGGTATTGGAGCACGTCAAACGGCTGGTTAAAGATCAAATTATTTGGGCACCGGCCATTGCTGGCGCTTTCGTACTTACCACCCGTGGTGGCGATTTCGACTTGCACATCGGACAGGACGTCTCCCTAGGTTATCTCAGCCACACCGATACCGCGGTCCGCCTGTACCTGCAGGAGACATTCACTTTCCTTCTACTCACCAACGAAGCTGCCGTCGCACTGGCTCCTCCTGCGAAGGCGAAGAAGGTTTGAGGCGCTGCTTGGTCTCTACTCGTTTCAGAAGTTCACGCAGGTTTAGGGTGAAGGTGTGAAACCGAAATGACTCTGCCCTCGGTGCGCTGCGCCTCACTCTCCCCTAGTTTTCACTACCGGGATGACAATAGAGTTTCCATTCCGCTCAGGCTCGACTACGGCACGCCTTATTTCGGTTCGCGGCGAGGGTCGCTGTCCAGTACTTCACGGACTTTGCTGAGGAGGTTACGCGGATGGAAGGGTTTCTCGAGAAAATTGGTTCCAGGATCGACCACTCCGTCGTGCATGATGAAGTTCGTCGCGTAACCCGACATGAACAACACCTTGATGTCAGGCCGCTCTTTCTGCACCTGTTTCGCCAATGCCAGCCCGTCCATTCCCGGCATAATCACGTCCGTAAGCAGCAGATGGAGTGTTCCTGTGTGCTTCCTGGAGAAGGCGAGTGCATCTGCGGGACTGGGCATGTCCAGGACGGTAAACCCAAAGCCGGTCAAGGAGAGCTTGATGAGATCGCGGAGGGATGGTTCATCCTCCACCAGGAGCACGGTCTCAGCTCCGGACGTGAATGTCCCCTGCGTGGGTTCCGCTGCGGACGGTGCAGGCTCGTCCAATCTTGGAAGGTAAACCTTGAACGTCGTTCCCCTTCCCGGATGGCTGTAAACTCCGACGTTGCCCCCGCTTTGTTTGACGATGCCGTAAACGGTCGATAGTCCAAGTCCGGTGCCTTTTCCTACCTCCTTGGTGGTGAAGAACGGCTCAAAGATATGCGGCAAAACATCTGGGCTGATGCCCTCACCCGTATCGCTGACAGCGAGCATGACGTGCGGGCCGGGACGGGCCCCCGCATGACCCCGCACGTAGTCCTCGTCCAAATCGATGTTCGCGGTCTCGATCGTAATTCGGCCGCCACTCTTCATAGCGTCGCGCGCATTCAGCACCAGGTTCATGACCACCTGCTCAATCTGTCCGGGATCGGCCTTGGTGGAACCAAGTTCGGGATCGGTAACCGTCTGAACCTCGATGTCTTCGCTGATCAAGCGGCGCAACATTTTGTCCAGATCCACAATCAGCGAGTTCAGGCTGAAGACCTTGGGCTGCAGTACTTGTTTACGGCTGAAGGCCAGCAGCTGGCGAGTGAGCGCGCTGGCACGACGGCTGGCTTCGTCGATGCTCTTGAGGTGCTCGTATTCCGCCGGTGATGAACGCAACGCTTGCATCAGGACCTCGGCATGACCGAGGATCACGGTCAAAATATTGTTGAAGTCGTGGGCGACGCCGCCAGACAACGTTCCAATCGCCTCCATCCTCTGCGCCCGCATCAACTGCTCTTCCAGTTTGCGGCGCTCGGTCACATCGCGTGCATTGACCACAATTCCGTTAACCGCGGGGTGTTGCAGCAGGTTAGTGGCAGACATTTCCAGGATGCGCACCCCGCCGCCGTGCTGTCGAAGTCGGAATTCTGACTCAATCGGAATCGTCTCGACTTCCCCGGGCATCCCTTTCGCTTGAACCCTGGCGAGTAGCTTCTCAACTTCAGTGCGGTCTTCCTTCGTAACGAGATTCAGTATATTTTGGCCTTCTACGGGATGACCCTGATCGGCCTCGCGCTCGAAGGATGGGCTCGCATATCGAACTGTTCCATCCGCTTGCAGGACCACGATGAAATCGGAGACATTCTCGATCAGAGAGCGGAAGTGAGCCTCACTGCGTTGCAGTGTCTCGTAGAGGTCGCTGACCCGGTCCGACATTTCGTTGAAGACTCGCGCAAGGCGCCCGATCTCATCGCGGCCACTCACATTGACGCGCTGGTGGAACTCCCCCCGGCCGAGCGCGCGGACGGCGGTATCTAGCTGTTGCAGCCTGCCGCCTATCGTCCGCGTTACGCGCCAGCCAAGAAAGGCGGTGATCAGGAATATGGCAAGCCCGATCGACAGCAGCGTAACCATGGCTCGGTCTCCGGCACGCTCGATCTCTTCGAGTTCCTGCCTTTTTTGCTCGGCGACCAGTTCGTCGATATCGCGTACCAGGGACTCGGAAAGGGCGGAGAGCACCGGATCGCGGCTTTGAGAACGCAACTGCACAACGGACCAATCGTCCAGGCGAACCAGTTCCACCAAGTCGTCCATCTGAGATGAGAACATCGTGCGGATCGCCTCCAAGCCCGTGAACTGGCGCTCGCGCTCGGCACCCTGACGCAAACCTCCCAAGGCTTGGATTGCACGATCGACGTCACCATTGAAGACGCCGCGTAATTCGATTGCTTTGGCCGTAAACCGTTGCGCGTCGTGGGTCTCCGACAATAACTGGAGTTCGGCTTGAAATCTCTGGAAGTGGTTATGGGCCATCAGCACAGCAAGGGCGGGCTGTTCCGCGTCGTACAGACGTTGCGCACGCTGACGCATGACGCTGATTTGCCACACGGCGATGAACGCGCCAAGCAAGCTCAGTACGCCTAGTAGCACGAACGCGTGTCTGAGCAACTGGCTCGTGCTGGTGTGGTTCTCCACCGGTTTGAACGTGCCCTGATCCGGGCTCGAGTTCAATCGCTTATGGCTCCGCAAAACATCGCCTAGGGAATCGTGCTACCACCGGGCGGCGGCACCGGCTTTCCTGCGGTGATCTTCTCCAGCTTAGCCTGTAACTCGGCCATTGCCCTGTCGGCATCCTGCTCGCCTGCAAGAATGGAGTGCACCGACGAGAAATATGCCCGTGAAACCTCATCATAATGCTGTCCTGATACCGTTGACGGACGGGCAACTGCTACGCTTCCTACGTCCTTCCAGAGCTGTGCGATTCCCGGGCGGTCCCGCAAGTACTCCGGGTTGGCGTAGAACTCCCGCCGTGTGGGCAGCATGGCGTGCTTCTTCCACAGAGTCAATTGTTCGTCGTGGCTCGTGAGGTACTTAACCAGTGCCGCGGCCTCCCGAGGGTGGTGCGAATACGTTGAAACTGCCAGCGACTGTCCTCCTAGCGTCGACGCCCTGCCAGCAGGCCCGCTGGGCAGCAGCGCGATTGCAATCTTAGCCGTAGGATTCGGGATCAACGACTCCCCGCTAAACTGCCTCCACAGCCAGTCGCGCGCGAACGCCGCATCGCCGGAATGCAGGACGTTTCTTGAATCCTGCTCTTTGAATGCAATGACACTAGGCGGCGAGATCGTGCCGATCCAGCGGCGCGCTCTCTTCATCGCTTCAATCGTTCGTGGATTGTTGACGGTGATCGAGCCGTTGGGCTCGATTATGCTGCCCCCGCCGTACGATGCCTGCCACTCGAAAGCATTGCAGGTAAGCCCCTCGTAAGCAGCGCCCTGCCACACATAGCCCCAGAAATTTTTGTTTCCACCGGCGCGCTCTCCGGCCTGGATACGGGCGGCCATTTTCTCTAGTTCGTCCCAGGTCGCGGGCGGATTGCGATACCCGTACTTTTGCAGCAAATCCGCACGGTAGTACAAGACTCCCAACTCGGTGTTGAAAGGCATGCTGATCAACCGCCCGTTGACCGTATCGTTCCGCAATTGGGCTTCGAGTTGATCCGCAGACTCGTTGGCAAGATACTGCTTCAGATCGACCATCTGGTCCGCCAAGACTGCCGGCCAAACGACGTCGATGTAGTACACGTCAGGCGTCGACGACTTCGCTCTTAGATAGCGACGATAGAGCTCCAAGCGCTCGGTCATTGATTCCGGGCCCGGGATGAAATCCACGCGGATTCCGGTTTCCCGGCTGAATTGCCCGAATACGCTTCGATCCATTGCCAATTCGCGCTGTGTCGCCGGGCCCCAGCCAATGAACGTAATGACCGATGGCGTCGCTGGGTTGTCGCCGGCGGTGCGGTTACAACCAGCACAAAACAGAAAGATAAGTAGGAAGGATGAGAAGAGCCGTTGTTTTGCGCGGGTGCTCACGTTCGTGGTCATGGCCTGCCCTCGCAGCTCTCGTCAGCGACAAACATTGTACCCCACCATAGTAGCCCCGTCGCTGAGTATGCTCACGCCAGCTTGCCTGTCGGCGATTCCATTCAAGACTGTAGCGGGTAGTGGCGCGATGCATGCCGTTTTCGGGTCGCGGTTGACTTGGTCCTCGCTGATTGAAGTTCTATGTTTTTGGATTCGCTTTCTTCCCGCTACCGACTATTTCCGAGACCGCGCGATAGCCTTGGTCTATAGCAATGTTGGTGTATGCATGGCCATCGGCGTCGGAATTGGCAATGTGGATGCGGCCGAATGCTTGGCGTCCGATCACACACGGGCGCTCGGAGGCTGGCCGGTCGATCGGTTCAAACAGTGAGTTGTATTCGTAGGCATAGCCGTGAGGCCAACGGTTGACTGTAATCGCTTGAATGTCGCGCGCGGGATCGAAACCTCCGGGAGAAAGTATCCGGCCAAGCTGATCACGAACGTTGCGCTCGAAGACATCGAAAGGCGTGCTGACCAATTCGTATCGCCCAGCCCGATACTGATCTTTGCAATCGAGCCCGGGACTGCATGGAGTTCGCAGCAGGTGCAGCAGGCAGGGTTCATCGGGAGAACTGGGAAACCGGTAGTCGCCCATGGAGACGGGAAAATCCAGGGTGACGTTGCTGAAGTATGCGCTGGGCGCGTAGACACCCTCAATCCCAAGTTTCTGGAAAGATTTCCAGTTGCTGATCTGTACGTTGGTGTAGACAAGAGGAATCTTCACGCAATAGGACAGCGCTTCCTTCTGTTTGGGGGACATCTCGGGGCACAAATACGGAATGATCATGTTGTAACAGGCGAGCACGCATTGTCCTGCCCGGACTCGGCGAGCCTGTCCGCCGCGAACGTAGGTGACCTCCACTTCCTTCGCGGTCGCGGGATCGCCAACATGCTTAGCCCGCACGGCCGTACTGTTCAGTCTCACACGGACGCGCGAGGCAGGATCGTCAAGGCGACCATAGTTCGCCCGCGAGGTGACGATGTCTTCCATGGTGCTGCCGGAAAGAACCCCAGGCACCAGCGATCGGACCAGCATTCTTGCGATGGAAGCATTACCGTCAGGGAAGTGGAAGATATAGGGCTCCTCCTCTTTCTGATCGTCTTCGCGATGCCGTTTGGGGAGAGTAATGCCTCTGAAGCCCGGATAACTATAGCGCGCGCAGTCGTACGCTGAAACCGCATCGACCCCAACGCCATACAAATCGTGTGGCGCTTTCTGGAAAACCTTGACGACATCGGGATGCACCTTCACGTAATCCAGCAGGAAATCTTTGTAGCTCGTCTTGATCAGCTTGGAGCGTTTCTGTTCCGGAGTGAGGCCCGGCAGATAGTCGACTTTGGTTTCCTGAAGACGAAGGATGTCGTGCTGCGCCGCCTCAGCGATGGGTAGTTGAGTAGCGGTCGCCGGCGTGAACGTCGGACCAAAATAGTGCAGGCCCGCTTCGGGCACGAGTCGATCTACGCCAAAAGTTTCTTTGTCGAAGAATGTGGCCTCGCCCAGTTTCATCGATTCATACAGCTTCTGGTCGTAGTACTTGTAGAAGCGCTGCACGTCGATTCCCAATTCCTTGAGGAGACCGATTGCCTCTTTGCTGTAATGGGCGGGCGCCTCGATTGACTGTGTTCCGCCGTAGCCGAGAAGCAAGCGATTGCCCGCCTGGAACTCGTTGCGCTTGGCGTGCCCCCCGAAGTCATCGTGGTTATCGAGGAGCAGAATGCGAGCATTCGCTCCGGCAGCCTTGCGGTAAAAATAGGCGGCCGCCAAGCCACTGATTCCAGCGCCGACGATAATCAGGTCGTAAGACTCTGCATCAGCCAGGGAGTCGGGCCAGTCCTTGCCATCGCGTAGGGCATGAGCCACCTCCCATGATCCGTCGTGGCTTCCGCGCATTCCAGTCTTGGCCGGCGGGTAATACATAGGATCTTTCTCCGGAACAAACGGAGACTGCGGAATACCGAAAGCTTCCGCCCACAAAGGGTTTTCAGCAAGCATCGAGGCCCCGACTGTGATGCTCACGCCATTCAAAAAGTCACGTCGCGTGATTTGTTGATGCATTCCGAGTTCACGGTCCTGTTCTTTCTGGTTCATTTCGTCCTCATTCGTGAACAAGATTCGTCACTGTTTCGGATTGCTAGGCAATCCACGATTGCAAAAACCTCTATACTACGTCCGAGATTTTACAGAAGGCTTGAAATCTCCTGTTCGCATCGTGATCAGGCTTCCTTTGACGAACGATCGAGAATTCCAGCGATATTTTAGCGTGAGGTGATCATGTCAATTACACGACGAGCGGCCTTTAGTCTGATTCCCGCACTGGTAGCGTCAGGAAGCGCCATTCCCGCGTTTGCAGCCAAAGATGATGCATTGCCATCGGCGACCTTTCCATTTGAGAGCATGCCCGTGCAGGTCCTCGACCACGCGCAGATGCGAGAGATCTTGAAAGGAAAGCTGGCAACGGGGGAGCATATCGAAGCACATGAGACAACTCTGCCCCCGAATGGATATCCGCATCCGCCCCATCGTCACCTCCACTCGGAGATGTGGCTTATCCGTGAGGGAACTGTCGAACTTACGATTAACGAGGCCAGCTATCGTCTAGGCCCTGGAGGGCTAGGGTTCGTACATTCGAATGAGGAGCATGGCATAAAGAATGTCGGAACAGGTCCGGCCACCTACTTTGTGGTTGCGATTGGTCCCGGGGCGGACACCTAATCATGATCCGCCAAATCGCTCCGAGATAAGCGGGCGGTTGAACACTACGGTTCCATGACGCGCCGCGGTCAGATTGACGTGACGAGATTCCTATCACGCCCAGCGGTGTGAGTACACCGAATGACCCAAACTTCATCAGCAACACGGCTGTCGCGAGCGGTGAATATTGACGATTTGCGCGAACTGGCTCGACGCCGCGTGCCGAGAATTGTTTTCAACTACATCGATGGTGGTGCTGAAGATGAGTGGACGCTTCGCGAGAACCGTCGAGCTTTCGACAAGATTACGTTCCGCCCACACCAAGCCGTTGCAGTGCCGGCGTGCGATCTCCGAACTCACGTTCTGGGGACGGAACTGTCGATGCCACTGCTTCTGGCGCCCGTGGGCTATCTGCGTGTGATGCACCCCGACGGAGAAATCGCTGCAGCGCGGGCGGCTGGCCGTGCTGGCGTCGGGTTCATTTTGTCCACAGTTTCGGGCCACCGACTCGAAGACGTGAAGGCAACCTCTACCGCACAGCTTTGGTATCAGTTGTATCTCACGGGTGGCCGCGCCGCTGCGGAGGGTGCAATGCGGCGTGCTATGGACGTGGGATACTCGGTCCTTGTGATTACGATCGATTCCGCCGTCATCGGTCGCCGAGAGCGCGAGTCGCGTGACGGAATGGAGCAGCTTCTGCGCGGAAATATCTGGTCGAAGATCCCTTTTGCACCTCAAGTCCTCGCCCGTCCACGTTGGCTGATGCGCTTTCTCCTCGACGGCGGCCTTCCCGACATGCCCAATATCGTTAGCGCCGAGACGGGCGTACTGAGGGTTCGTGACGCGCACACTGCGATGAAGCGCGAGGCATTCTCTTGGGGCGACATGCCGTGGATTCGTGCGCTCTGGAAAGGCCCGATTGTCATCAAAGGCGTTCTCTCGGCAGACGATGCGAAGCGGTCGCTCGATCATGGCGCAGCCGCTGTGGTTGTTTCCAATCACGGAGGCCGCCAACTGGACGGTGTTCCAGCGAGTTTGCAGGTTCTACCGGAAGTAGTTGCAGCGGTCAAGGATCAAGCTGAAGTCCTCATGGATAGCGGAATTCGCCGCGGGTCAGACATCGTCAAAGCGATATGCCTGGGTGCCCGGGCGGTCCTTTGCGGACGTGCCTTCGCTTACGGACTCGCGGCCGGTGGCGAAGCGGGCGTTACCCGGGTGCTCGAGATCCTTCGCTCTGACATAGAGCGATCTCTCAAGCTCTTAGGATGTCGGTCCGTTGAGCGTTTGAACGAATCGTACGTTCAAATAGCTTCACACCGCTAAAACTGCGGCCGAGTCGACTCTGGCCGCAAGTTGCCGACAACAAACCAGTAGGGGAGCACTCCGGCAAGAAGAATGAAAGAGGCGAGTTCAAAACCCGGGATGTACGAACCGTGCGAGGTAATCAAGAACCCAACCGCGAGGGGAGCAATGATTCCGGCGAGGTTTCCAGCAAAGTTCTCAGCTCCAGTCCAGATCCCGACCGCTTCCGCTGGTGCGCAGGACTGAAGTATCGCAAGCAGGTTGCCAGTAGCAAGTCCGACCAGAGACGCCCCAATCAGTAGTCCGATTGCGATTCCAGTGTCAGCAGTGCGCATAGCTCCGATGAGGAAGACCCCCATGGTGAAAGCGATCGCGACGATTCCCTTCCGCGTCGCAGTTTCATCCCAACCACGACGGATTAAGCTATCCGCGATCCATCCGCCGATGGGTTCAGCAATTCCGAACGTGAAGAACGCGAGTGAAGCATAAAAGCCCGCTTGCACGATGCTCAAATGACGAACAGTTACCAGATAGTCGGGCAGCCAGGTAACCAGCACATACCAGTAATAATCAAAACAAAAGAATCCGAGGCATATTCCCAGCAAATTGCGATTGAGCAAGGAACGACCGACGGTGCGCCAGGGGAGGTCCAGTGCTGCCGCACTCCCGCTCAAGGCCCGCAATCGGCGAGGGAAGACCCGGAACCATGGCGCAATCCAGAGTAGAGCCGTGAAGCCCAGAATAAGAAAAGTTCGGCGCCATCCAAAACGAACTAAAAGCCAAGGAACCAGGATGCCTTCGAGCACCAGTCCGGTTCGAGTCCCGAAGTCGAAGAGTCCTGAGGGCAGACCACGCTCTCTCGGCGCAAACAACAGGCTGACGATTTTCGTCCCTCCGGGCAGGTAAATGGATTCTCCGATCCCAAGGAGAATCCGAAAGGCGATAAGCGCCGAAAGGCTGCTGGCCAAGCCCGTGAGGCCTTGTGCGAACGACCAAATGGTGAATGCTCCGGCATAGAGCCAGCGCAAGTTGAATCGGTCGGCGCTCCAGCCGATCGGGAGTTGCATCAGCGCATAGGACCAGAAAAAGGAGGATAGCAGCAGGCCCTTGCCTTGCGCCGTGAGGTGGAAATCTCTGGAGATAAATGGCAGCGCAAATGAAATCGCGGCGCGATCCAGGTAGTTGATCAGCGACGCTGCAAAGAGCAAACCGACAATCCACCACCGACGATGATGAGAAAAGTCCGCCAGGTCCATAGCTGCGAATCCAGTCGCAATCTGGGACAGAATAGACGAATCTGTAAGTTCTGCAACCCGCAACACCTTTGAGTACAGATGTCAGTCGGTCGGACGTGTTCTTTAAACCACCTTTGGTGGACCGCTATTGTCGTTGGTAGCAGCCGATATCAATATTGCCGGATTTGACCCGCGATGAACCTTCAAGGTCCAGTTCTCCAACCGGCACTCCGTCCGTCGCCCCCGTGGCGATTGCTGGTGAATCTGATTGCAGGTGAAAGTCCTTCGCGGCAGCGTCAACAAAATGAGGATCGAGAAAGCGCGAATGACGGTCATTTCCCGTGGACTCAACATACTTGTCGAATCCCGTCATTGTGGCGGACGCTCCGGCCCAGGTGCTCGCTTGCGCTCCCGCGGCGCAGTAATAAAGGTTGTGATCAATAATCGCTGGCGGCTGGTTTCTGTCGACCTGAGATTTGTTTACCGTGAAAAGGCAGCGCGGTCCTGCGTAGACGATATTGTTTTCAAAGCGATTGTCTGCCATGTTCCACTGCAGTTGGAATTCGCCGGAGCCTGTTGCCGACGTATCGTTTTCGAAAAGCGTATTGTTGACCACCGCAGAGTGATCGGTATGCCCCCGTTCAGGCGCATAACCCCCGATCGAAACACCTGCCGTGTGGCAGTGATAAATAAGGTTATTTCGCGCTGTGATGTAACTGGTGGCGCGGTCCTTGTGCTCACTGGCCAATTCGATTCCAAAATCCACATCATGCATGACGTTCTGTTCGATCAGGATCCGGGTGCCGCCGTCCACATAAATGCCATCGGAAGATTCATCGTTGCGGTATGCGGGATTGCCGCGAGAGGTGATGTTGTAAACCAAATTGCCACTGACTAAACCGTCGCGAGCCTGGTCAACCGCGGGGTCAGGTGCGGTCCGCTCGAAACCGATGACGTCGATTCCAATGTTGTTATTGTCGTGGACAATATTGTGCGTGATGCGGAAGTTCGTGACATTCCCGTTCACTACCAGCGACTCGCTCGAACCGGTTTTAAGGTGATGCACCTCATTGCCATCGATGATCAAGTCAGTGATCGGGGTTTTCGCGTCGGTGCCGTATACGGCTATGCCAAAAGCGTTGCCTCCTCGTCCGGGTCCATCGCGGCCTTCGAAATTGTTCTCAATGTGATGGACGTTGTTTCTTAGCAGCTCTATGTGGGAACCGGCTCCGATCACGTTTATCCCCAAGGGAGCGAGTCGATGTTCGGCGGTGCGGAAGTTGCGGATTTCGAAACCCTGAATTCTCACATAACTCTTGTTCTGAATCGTAAGTATGCCGATTCTTCCCGAGGGTGTGAGATGCCCTGCGTCCAAGATCGCTGTTTCGCCTGGATAGCTTCTGAACGTAATATATCCATCGCTCGCGTTACCGGATGCGTTGATGCTCACCAGTTCCTCGTAGATTCCTCCTCGAACGTAGACGGTGCTGCCCGCCCGCGCGGTGTCTGCGGCGTGTTGGATGGTGCGCCAAGGTGCCGATTGAGTGCCGAGGCTCGAATCGTTTCCGGCGGTCGCTACGTAGAAGGACGAGTTTGTCTGGCCAAGGGCTGCGGACACACAAGCCAACAATATAAAAAGACTTGAAAAGTTCATGTTCATCACTCCTCTACACCAAAGCCTGATCGAGATGGTTGTGGCGCAGCGTCAATGAGCCATCGGAATTGACCTTCTGCCGGCACGCCCAGCGGACCGGATAACGAACACCTTTTACTTCTAACTCAGCTTTCAGCCGGAGGCCTTCCCATTGCACTCCTGCCGGAAGCATCAGCATGGCCTGATGAACACCCGTCGGTTTCGGATATCCGGGATCGACGCAGCCGGACGCCTTGATCTTGTTGTCCTCACTCTGCACAATCAGGCGAAGCACTCCAGGGACAGGCGTGATGCCATCGTTAGCGAGTCCGATGACCAAGCCAGTGACTCCATCGCGCTTGAAGGTCCAGATAAACGACGGGCGGACGCGGTAGCCGATTTGGCGGGCGATCTCGTCGATCGGCCCGGGGAACTTGTCGTAGTAACTCAAGATGTTGCCGGCGTTCTGGGTGTGCCAACTCCAAAGTGACAAATAATTGACCCCGACGTCGGCGGCGTGGGAAATGATTTGCTCGTTATAGGTAATTCCATCTTCGTCGATCTGAAGTTCCTTCGAATCGCCGGTGGTGAAACCAACCTCACAGATTGCGGCAGCCCAAGGCGGACGGTAGCTCAGGGCCTCGATCTGAGTATTCTCGATGAAGATCGTATCCGTGCGCAGCCAGTTGCCGGAACGCATGGTGCGGTCGAGCAGATCGGAGTTGCCTACGTTGCTGAAGTCGGGTTGCGTGTTCGTGGCGAGCGGGACTTTCGTCCACTGTTCGAGTTGCATCTCGAACATGGCCGCCCATGTCTGTTCCGCGACTAACTGGCTGGGGAAAGGATTGCCCTCGAACGGCCATGTATGCCCCTCGCCCCAGAAGCCGTACATCATTGTGTCCATGAACTCGATCTGCGGATGGCCGTTGAGTTCGGCGGCGAGCAGGCCGTTCAATTCGCGAAACGCAGCTTGATAAGCCGGGTGATCGTAACGCGGCACGCGGTTGTCTTTCTTATAGCGCATCTGTGCGGAATCGCCCTTCCACTCGCCCTTGAGCTTTACGTAGGGGACTTTGCTGAGGAGAAAATCTGGCATGCCGGGATCTGGGAAGTCGGGATTTTCCAGCATGACTCGGAAACCGATGCGCTTGTCATAGCGGCGAGCCAGATCGAACGTAACCTTCCACCATTCGGGGAACTCGAGGCGCCCCGGCTGTTTCTGGACATCGCGCCAATTGGGGCGGATGTAGATCTTTTGCGCGAAGGGCAGCCTGATCAGATCTTCGAGGGTCCGCTCCAGCGTTTGACCGGGCACACGAAGTGGTCCGGTGTCATCAGAGGCGTAGACAACGAGGCCCATGCCGTAGTTACTGACGACGTCCTTGGATGGCGACGTGACCATCGAGACCTCGCTCTCGGGAACAACTGCGCCGGGACCATATTGTGGAAACGGGCCCTGATAAAGCCGCTCGAGAACCGGAGGTCCTGATCCCCAATCGTATTTGTCCCAGTTGTGTTCAGGGATGGAGGCGTTGGCACTGGATTTGTACAAGCCAACCGTGACTCCTGCTGCTGCGGCGGACTTCAAGAAACCGCGTCGGTCCATTAGCGCTCCTGCAAGGGCGAGGTTCAGCAACTAACTAACCGAAGATGGTACCTCAGAATCGAAATAACACGAAAGTGTAAGAAATAGTTCGTAATATTCGAATCGCCGATACTGGGACTGAAAAATCGGCGTTTCGGGTCGCCGACGAACCCCCTGCGCGCTGACGATACGCGGTCATCAGTGTCAGGGACCGCATCGCGAAGGCTGAGGGGATTTACCCGCTTTGAACTGTTTTGTGAGGGGGCGGGTCGGCGGGCCTCAATTGCTTTATCCTAATAACCTGGAATGGCATGCTGCTTATACTCATATGGCGGTTATGCTCGACGCTTTATCCCCATCCCGTCGACCGCGCATCGTCGTGGTGCTTGTTGCAGTCGTCGTTATTGGCGTCGTCGCGGGAGCATGGTTCGCTCACAGCCGGTCTCGCAATCCGGTTAGCTTCACCAACGATATTCAGCCTATCCTGAATCAGAACTGTGTGCAGTGTCATGGTGGCGTTCGACAGAAAAATGGGGTGTCGTTCGTCTTCCGCGAGGACGCCCTGGGCAAGGGCAAGTCTGGACGACGAACCATCGTTCCCGGTCATCCCGATGAATCGGAACTGATCGCGCGGCTGACTTCGTCTGACCCGGAGGCGCGGATGCCATATCACGCGCCGCGCGCTTCCTACCCAGCAAATCGAATTGCTCCGCCAGTGGATAAAAGAAGGAGCCAAGTGGGAAGATCATTGGGCTTTTATCGCTCCCAAGCCGCAGCACCCGCCGGCGGTGAAGCAGTCGGGCTGGATCCGCCAACCCCTGGACCGGTTCATCCTCGCTCGCCTGGAGAAAGAAGGATTGGCGCCCTCGCCCGAGGCCGACAAAAGCGAGCTACTGCGCCGGGTTTCGTTTGATCTCACCGGACTTCCGCCCACGCTAGAGGAACAGGCATCGTTTCTGTCCGACTCGTCGCCGAATGCCTATGAGAAACAGGTGGATCGACTGCTCGCTTCACCTCGCTATGGCGAGCGTTGGGCGGCGTTATGGTTGGACTTAGCACGCTATGCAGACAGCAAAGGCTACGAAGCTGATCGTGAGCGGCCCGGGGTGTGGCCTTATCGCGATTGGGTCATTCAAGCTCTCAATCGCAATATTCCTTATGACAAATTCGTGATCACGCAACTTGCCGGCGACTTGCTACCCGATGCGACTTTCGAAGATCAAATCGCTACCTCGTTTCACCGCCAGACTCCCAACAACGACGAAGGCGGCACCGACGACGAAGAGTTCCGTTTGATTGCAGCCATGGATCGTTCGGCGACGACATGGTCGGTTTTAAATGGGCTTACCATGAACTGCGTGCAGTGCCATTCCCACCCTTACGATCCCATTCGCCACGCCGATTACTACAAATCCCTGGCCTTCTTTAATACGTCTCGTGACGCTGACCTGCCAGAGGACACTCCCGTCTTGCGCGTTCCAAAGGATAAGGGCAGATACGAAGATGCGTGGCGGCTACAAGAGCAGATTTCACAGCTAATTCGTTCGATGGTGGCTTCCGGCCGAGGCCTGGAGAGCCAGGCAAAGTGGATGCCTTTGACGATTTCCGGGGCGTCCGCAAATGAAGCACTCGCGCTGGAATGGGAGGCGGCAAATTCCGAGCGGGAACTTGCCGAGTTGAGTAAGGAAAAGCTGTCCGCGAAGGAGCGAAAAGAAAAGCGGAAGTATTTGCTCACGACGATTGCGGAAAGCAGGAAACTGGCGCGATCGAAGGCGGCGAATCCGTCAATCGCTTTCCAGGTTCAAGACGGAGAAATGCTGGCCGCAGCCAATACACCGGGAAAGTCAGTCTACGAAATAATCGCAACTGCAGATGCGCCGATCATAAAGGCCTTGCGAATCGACGTAGTGCCATCGACCGGGGATGCCGCCCGTCACAATCCGGAGGATGGTTTTATTGTCGACCAGATCGAAGCTTGGGTGATCCAGCCGAATGGTCACCAGGATAAGATCCACTTCCATGATTTCGTTTCCGATTCGGACGACGATGTCAAGACTGCGATCGATCGGGCCATCAAATTTGGGCCTGCTACTGAAATGGCGGGCGGCTTCGCGGCAAATCCTAGCCTCTTTCGACCGCGCTGGGCCATCGGGGTGCCCGATGCACCGCTGCGACTTTCTCAGGGGAGCCGCATAAAGGTCCGGCTTACGCAAACTCGGAATATTAACGACAAGCCGGCGCATGTGCGAAGGGCGCGTTTGTCAGCAAGTTCTGATGCGCGCTGGTCCGAGCTGATTCACGATCGGGAATATCGTGACAAGCTGGCACAAGTTTCGACGCTGACCCGGAAGTTGGAGACGATTCCGAGTGTCGAAACTCCCGTGATCGTCGAGCAACCAGACTATGAAGATCGGGAGACGTTGGAGTTTGAACGAGGAAATTTTCTCACCAAGATTGGACCTGCCCTCACGCCGGATGTGCCAGGATTGTTTCCCCGACTTCCTGAGAATGCTCCTCGCAATCGCTTGACCCTGGCCAAATGGTTCTTTAGCCCCGAGCAGCCCCTAACAGCGCGCACTGCCGTGAACCGATATTGGGAGCAACTGTTCGGTACCGGAATTGTCGAGACTCTGGAGAATTTTGGGAGTATGGGGGAAAAGCCGAGTCATCCGGAGCTGCTTGATTGGCTCGCGCTTCACTTTGAGGACGATCTTCACTGGGACATGAAGGCGTTATTGCGCGAACTGGTGACGAGTGCGACTTACCGGCAGAGTGCAAAATCGACTCCGGAGCTGACCGAGAACGATCCACGCAATCGACTGCTGGCCCGCGGCCCACAGCAAAGGCTCTCGGCGGAGATGGTACGGGATCAGGCTCTGATTGCCAGCGGACTCTTGAGCGACACCATGGGCGGACCTCCGGTGATGCCGCCTCAACCGGAGGGCGTCTGGAACTCTGTTTATAACGACAGCAAGTGGGTCGACGCGAAGGGCCCAAATCGGTATCGACGTGCGATTTACACGTACATCAAGCGGACGAGCGGCTATCCGAGTTTTCTCATCTTCGATGCCTCCGATCACGACGTGAGCCTGGCACGACGGATACCCACCAATACACCCTTACAGGCTCTGGTCACGATGAATGATCCGGTTTATCAGGAAGCCTCGGAAGCGCTGGCTGTGCGCATGCTGAAGGCTAGTGATACAACGGATGACCGTCTGCAGATACGGCGCGCGTTTGGTTTTGTCGCGCGATCTGACCGATTATGAGTTAGCGACGCTGCGCGAGTTGTTTGAAAAAGCTCTTGCGGAATCCGGGGCGGGAATGGTCGAAAAGGGCCTGCGTATGGCAGGGCAGCATCCGGAAATGAACGGCGCGCAATGACGGCGGTCGCCAGTGTTCTGTTAATCTGGATGCGGCATTAACCAGGTGATGGTGATGACAAATTCCAAAGTTCGGCCGAAGGATGCGAAGGCGGGCGAAGTCAGCGCCGAAATATGTTCTGAACTGCGAATGGCAGCACTGCAGGCGCAAACGCGTCGTCATTTCCTGCGAACCCTGGGCAGCGGCCTCGGAACACTTTTTGTGGGAACGTCGCTGGCGCAATATGCCAAGCCCGGTAAAGAGTCCGCGCGCTCCGAGTCTTCTGCGCTGGATTTTACGCGCGATCCTTCCAGCCCGCTTTCGCAGCTGCCGCCACAGTTTGCGGCCAAAGTGCGGCGCGTGATCTATCTGCATATGGCCGGAGCGCCCAGCCAACTGGAGCTGTTCGAGCACAAGCCGGACTTGAAGCGACTGGACGGCGAGGATTGTCCTGCATCTTTTCTGGCGGGCAAGCGCTTCGCATTCATCAGTGGCGTTCCGAAACTGCTGGGGTCGCAGTACCCGTTTCATCAGGTCGGAGAAAGCGGTCATTGGATTTCCGACCGCCTGCCTCATCTGGAGCAGCATCTTGACGACATTTGTCTTCATCAAGTCGATGCGTACGGATCAGTTCAATCACGCGCCGGCGCAGTTGTTGGTGCACACCGGGAATGCGCGGCTTGGATACCCCTCGTTCGGTTCCTGGGTGCTGTACGGGCTCGGCACAGAAAATCAGAACTTGCCCGGATTTATTGTACTTGCTCTCGGGGGGCAAATCGCCTGACGGTGGCAAGCAACTATGGAGTTCCGGCTTCCTGCCGAGTGTTTACCAAGGAGTGCAATGCCGCTCCCATGGCGAGCCGGTCCTGTATCTCGATAACCCTCCAGGAACAAGCCGTTCGCTGCGGCGCAGATATGTTAGACGCGATCGACAAAATCAATCAACAGACGTATGCAGCGTTCGGAAATCCGGAAACCATCACGCGAATCGCGCAATACGAGATGGCGTTCCGCATGCAAATGGATGCTACCGATGCGATGGACATTCATAAAGAACCCGACTCCGTTCGCGCCAGGTACGGATCGAAGCCGGGCGAGTCCAGTTTCGCCAACAATTGCCTGGTCGCGCGGCGACTGGCCGAGCGGGGCGTGCGATTTATTCAGCTCTACCACTGGGGCTGGGATTCTCATGGGGCGGATGCCAAGGAAGCGCTGAACCTGGGTTTTGCCGATCGATGCCGGGAAGTGGATCAGCCGACCGCGGCACTGCTGGCCGATCTGAAGGAGCGTGGCATGCTGGAGGATACGCTCGTAGTGTGGGGAGGCGAATTCGGCCGGACGCCGATGCGGGAAAATCGAAATGGCCAGGAGATGAAGTATGTGGGAAGAGACCACAATCCCGGCGCATTCACGATCTGGCTGGCAGGCGGAGGCGTCAAGCCCGGAATCACTCACGGCCAAACGGACGAGATGGGATACGAGATCGTAAAGGATCCGGTCGAGATCCGCGACCTGCATGCGACGATGCTCTACTTGCTGGGCTTCGACCATCACAAACTTAACTATTCTTTTCAGGGTCTGGAACAGAAATTGACGAGCGTGAAACCAGCGCGCGTTGTGTCGGAAATTTTGGCGTGAGCGGTTCTCGCCGATCATTCAGCGATGCAATCGCTGAGGGCAACCTTTGCTCATGACCGCGCCTGGCAGTCGCATCCTCAAGGAATTCCGTCTCGGCCTATTGCTCGCTCTGCCGATTTTGATCGTGATGGCGCTGTTGGTGTTTCTTCCGCCCGATGGGAAAGAGCGCGCGGAATGGATGCAATTCATCGGGCGCTTTCATCCTTTGGTGGTCCACTTTCCGATCGCTCTTGTTCTACTCGTCCCGATTTTGGAATTGGTGGGCCGGAGCGCCCGTTTTTCTTATCTACGGGCTCTCGACGCGGCTTCCTGCTTGGGCTGGCAACACTCGCGGCAACTGCGGCTGCAATTCTTGGCTGGTGTCTGGGGCGCAGTGGCGGATATTCCGGTCCGCTGGTTACACAGCACATGTGGGGCGGCGTTCTGCTGACATTTACTTGCTGGCTGTGTTGGGTGCTAAAGGCGAAGACTCAGCCAGTCCGAAGCAGCTGTTCGGAATTCCACTGGCGATAGCGGTTGTGCTGGTCGCGTGGACGGGATACCGCGGTGGACAATTGTCGCTTGGCGCAGATCACCTCACGGAGCACATGCCGGCAGGGTTGCGTCATGTGCTCGGCGTGTCAGATAGGCGCACGGCATCGTCAAAGGCGGATCCAAACACGTTCTATGGGGCGCGGGTTCAGCCTATCTTCGGCGCTCGATGTGTCAGCTGCCACGGTCCTGACAAACACAAAGCGAATCTTCGGCTCGACACTTACCAGGGCGTCATGCGTGGCGGGAAGGATGGGCCCGTTGTCCAAGCCGGCAACACTCAAGGCAGCGATCTACTCCGTCGAATCACTCTGCCCGCTAACCACGATGACTTCATGCCAAAAGGCGGAAGAAAGCGCTGTCATCGGACGAAGTGAAGCTGATCGAACTGTGGATTGGTGCTGGCGCTTCAGATACGCTCGCCAAAGACGCTATCAAGAACGCGCCGGCGCGATTCATCGGCGTCGAATGCTGTTGCGGAAATAATATTCCATGAAACTGATGCAGTTACTGTCCTGAGAATGCGGTCTGCAGTAGCGCCCGAGTCACCAAATTGCAAAAGCGATTTCCGAACATATTGGATTATGAATCGCGCAGTTCGGCAGACCTGCGACTGAATGCTTCGATTCTTGGGACAAAGTTCGGTGACGACGATCTCGCGGACTTTGGGGCTGTCGCCGAGCACATTACAATGGCCGATTTCTCCCGCACCAGCATCACCGACCGCTCTGCGTTCACCATTGCGGGTATGAAACGACTACGCGTCCTTCGGCTCACGAACACTGCGATTACTGATGCTACACTGCAGCGGTTCAGCGCCTTAGATCAATTGGAATCACTGAACTTGTTCGGTACGCAGGTTACATCCGCAGTTTTACCGGCGATCTCGAAGCTGCCGAAGCTTGCGCATTTGTACGCGGGACAAACGTCGATTTCCCAGGGAAGCGTCGTATCAGAAGGGCTGGCTGGCAAAGTTGTGTTCTGACAAGAGGCGGTTCAACGACGGCTTTCCTTGCTATCCCGCGGAAGCTTGATGCGTCGATACATTTCACTTTTAGTTGCTTCTCTCGGAGAAATCACCGGGCCATCCTTGCCACCGAGCATTACCTGTTCTTAGCCGTCGAGTTGCAACTTACCGATGAACTTTTCAACGTTGTGGCAAAGAACGCATTCTGGTTGAAGATTGGCTGCACCCGCGTGGCATAAAAACTCGCTGGGTCGATCAGTCTTTTCGCGGCACACCGATCCAGCGACGAAATGGTTGAGGCATGTGCTCCGTTGAGAAAGTGCTGCCCCGTGTATCCGGATCCTGGCTATGCGGCGTATCAAGTTCGCTCCGCGCTGCCGCCGATCATTGGCGCCAGCCTTCCGTCTTCGTGTCGGACTTCCTCTCGAATCATTCCGAGCAGCACCGACAGCACCGAAGCGATGACCGGACCCAGGAATAATCCCAAAAAGCCAAAGGCCTGGACGCCTCCCAGGATTGAAAATAGCAGGACCAGCGGATGCAGTTGAACCTTCCCGCCTACTATCCACGGCCGGATAATGTTGTCAGCCGCGCTCACCACTGCGACTCCCCACACCAGAACGAATACACCCTTCCAGATTGTTCCGGCAAAGATTAAATAGAGCCCTGCAGGAATCCACACTAGGGCGGCGCCAGCAACGGGCACAATCGAGGCAAACGCAGCGCAAAGACCAAGTAAAAGAGCAGAGGGCAATCCTGCGATTGCCAGCGCGATGCCCGTCAACACACCCTGTGCCACACCGACGGACGCTATACCGTACACGTTCGCGACAATGGTGTCCGATATATTGCTGAATAACCTTCTTGCCTGGCCCGGCGGCAGCGGAATCGACTGCTCTGCCTGTTGAATCCACGCCCGACCGTCCCTGAACAAGAAGAAAACAACTACCAGAGCCAAAAGAGATTGCCCAATCAGGCTGGCAAAGTTACTGAGGATTAGCGCTCCCGATCCCAAAACCCAGACCCCCGCCTGCTGCACGTGAGAAGTAATTACCGCCTTAACGTCGTACTTTGAGAGGTCGACAAAGCGCCCAACGAACTTCAGACCCCGCTCCGCCATGGTTGTCACGAATAAGGCGAATCCACCCTGCTCCGCACTCTGACGCGTCAAGTACTGGGCTGCGGTGACAGCCTCCCTTGCGACCAAGACGATGATGATGAAGACGGGCACTCCAAAAAGAAAAAGCAGCGCCAGCGTAGACAGCAGTGAAGCTTTCCCGGGTTTTCCTTTTGTCCACCCTAAGATTCTCTGATAGGCCGGGAAAAAGACGACGGCGAGAATCGTTGCCGCCACAAATGGATAAATAAACGGTCGCGCAATAACGAACGCAAATCCCAACACAATGAGGGTCAGGATTCCCAGGAACCAAAGCGTTGTGCGCTTGCTATACATGTCGAGCTTCAGGGGGCCGTTGCGAGTTCTTTTCTACGAGCATCCGCGGGCCTCTGCCCGTTTTCGCTGCCGGACGCGATTTCGACTTCCGTAATGTCTATGGTATTCGTGAAACTGGGTTCAGAGTCGCAAACTCGGCCTTGGCTTCTCGCAGGATGGGCGTGTCGGGGTCGGCATCTTTCCAGAGGGAAAAGAAATCCCCGTATGCGCGCGCAGCTTTTGTAGTTTCGCCCGACATCGCGTACGCCCGACCGAGTTCCAGGTTGGCGAGGTTTCCGACCGCGAACGTTGCCAGTGGCCGGTGGGCCAGGATTTTCTCAAACTCAACCGCGGCAGCAGCACCCTGGTGCGACAACAACAGAGCTTGCCCGCGAAGATACACCGGATACAAAGTTCCAATCGGCTGCGGGCTACCCAATTCATAGGGAAGAGCCGGTTGCAAAGCCTGCAGCGCACCATCCCCATCGTGGCGGCTCACATGGATTGCGGCTCGAATCGTGGGCAACCAGTAAGATTGCACGAGCGTATCCAGGGGAGACTCGTGATCGAGTTGATCGGCAATCGTTCTTGCTCGATCTGCCTTTCCCACGCGCGCGAAAGTCAAAGCCGCGAGGATCAGGGTGTCTCGATTCCGCGCGAGGGCGAGCGCAGCGTCCGCCTGCTTTGCCGCTTCCTTGGGGTCGTCGATGTCCGTCTCATGCAAAGCGCCCAACGACTGCCAGAACGCGGCAGCCTCCTTCGAGCCACTCTGGGCGGCCGATTCAGCGGCCCGCCGGGAGAACTCCCGAGCCTTCCCAATATGACCCTCCGCGGCTTCGACGTCGGCTTGGATTGCCATAAAGATATCCTCGACGCCCGGCTTTCCCATGCCCCACTCAAGCTGTTGCTGCGTCGTCTTGGTATCGCCGTCCAGAAAAGCAATTTGTTGGATCGTCATGTGCAGCCCCGCGTCATCCAGATGGCGGCTGAACGCCTGGTTGACGGTAGCGGTGGCTTCATCGAAGCGATTCAGTGAAGCGTACGAAAGTGCAAGATTCTCGTAGATCAGGACCCCATTGGACTCTACCCGCAACGCCTCCTTATGCTCGGCCAGAGAGTTTTCATTCTGCCCAAGGTACAAAAAGATGTTGCCGACATTGGTATGAGGTGTGGCGTCTGAGGGATACTCGCGCTCCCACTGTTCGTAGATCGGAATCGCCTTTTCCAGTTCGCCGGTTACAGAGGCATAGTAGTGACCAAGAATATGAAACCGCTCGCGTTCACTGACGCGTTCGCGCAGTTCGTATGCCTTGGTAAAGTTCTCGGCTGCCAATCCATGTTGCTGGAGATTCTCGTATACCGTGCCCAGATTCGAGTAGGCGCTGGCAAAATTGGGATCTAGCTCGACAGCCCGCTTCATATAAGGAAGGGCCTCGGATTCTCCTTTCGTGTTCCATGCTTTTTGTCCGAGACTGAGCTCTCTGAGAGCCTCCAGCGATGGAGTAGTCGCCTCAATCAGCGGCACGTCAAACTTCTGCACGGTGGTTAGAGACTCGCCGAGTTGCCGGCGGAGTTTCGTGGCAGCCTCGCCGAGCGAAACCAGCACTTGTTCCTTGCTGCCTGCGGTCAGTTGTTCCTGCGCGAGCGTCTCTCCGTTGTGGCAATTCACCGCCTTCAATCCCACTACGTATGCCGTACCCAGGCTGCCAATCGCTCCCGCGACATATGCTTTGCTTCCTGCGCGTTGGCAAACCTCGCTGGCCATCGCAGGAGTGAGAGCCGTTGTGGGCTCTCGTGTCATCAGTTTTAGAGTTTTGGCGATCTTGCCTTCAGGAAGGATATTGAGAAACGGCGACTGCCGCAGCGTGACCGTCAAAGCCTGCTTGAGAGTGTCGTCAAAAATGGGATCACCGGTTGAGTTAGCAAAATCCCCAAGCACGATGGTGTCCTCGGCTGTAAGACGATTCGCGTGGCGCCCGGACAGGTATATCGCTCCGAAAACTGAAAGAGAAGCTACAAGTGCCGCAATCGCCCAAGGCTTCCAACGAGTAGTTGACGAGACAGGGTGGGTTTTGTCGGTACTTGCTGCGTTTCTATAAGTCGGGATCGACAATGCCTCTGGACTCCTGCTAGCAGGATGAATTCCGGATGAGGATCGCGCCCGCTCCTCGATTTCGGTCTTCACGGTTTGCAGGTCCTCGCGCATGTCGGCCGCCGTCTGGTACCGAGTGTCGCGGTCTTTCTCAACCGCCTTGCTGATGATGGATTCCAGTCTAGGCGGAATGTCGGGCTGAAGTTGGCGAGCTGGCACAATCGGAAGGCGCAGAACCGCCTCCTGAATTCCCGTCGCGCTGCTTCCGGAAAAGCCCTTGTGGCCGGTTGTCATTTCGTAAAGCACCAAGCCAAAAGAAAATAGATCGGTTCGCGCATCCAGTTCTTCATGTCGCACCTGTTCGGGAGAGAGGTACGAAGGCGTTCCAAAGGAATCTCCGGTTTGGGTCAGACTGGGCTCCGGGTTCGCCGAAGGTTCTGCTGTCTGCTCGTGGTTCTCGTTTTCATCGCCGCTGTCCTCTGGAGTCTCGGAGCCCAGAAATTTAGCCACTCCGAAATCCAGGATCTTGGCCTCGCCGCGGTTCGTAATAAAGATGTTGGCTGGCTTGATGTCGCGGTGGATGATGCCCTTGCCGTGTGCAGCGTCCAGTCCGTCGGCGATTTGGCTGCCAAAACTTACGATTTCTGACAGCCGGTTCAACTCGGAAAAAGCGGGGATAGACTCAATCCATTCGCGGAGCGTTTGCCCCTCCAGCAACTGCATGACAAGGAATGGTTGCCCGTCGTGTTCGCCAAGCTCATAGATCGCACAGATGTTGGGATGATCGAGCGCGGACGCTGCGCGCGCTTCACGCTGCATCCGATCCAGTGCCTTCGGATCGCTAGCCAATTCGCTCGGCAGGAATTTCAGAGCTACGCGCCGGCCCAACTTGAGATCCTCAGCCTTGTAGACCACTCCCATGCCCCCGCCGCCCAGCACCTGCAGGATGCGGTAATGAGAGATTTTCTTACCGATCAGGCTTCCCGAGACCGGGTTTTCGGCGGAGGGCACTGCGGACGGACCCACTTCATCGACGGGCGCGATGAACCTGTATCCCCTGCCGGTCAAGGTTTGGACGAAACGGGGTTGCTCGGGATCATCCTTGAGCACTTGGCGGATCTTGCGGATGGCCGCGTTGATGCTGTTATCGGTGTCGAGGAAGACATCTTTCCCCCAGATCCGTTCGACAATCTGCTCCCGGCTGACGAGCTGCCCGCGCTGCTCGACGAGCAGCAGTAGCAACTCCATGGGGATGCGCTCCAGCTTTAGCGCTTGTCCAGAGCGGCGCAGCTCATAGGCGCGGGGATCGAGTTCAAAGTTGTCCCCAAAACGGATGAGATTTGTTGAAACTGCACTACGCGAAGCCATACTGCACGTCCCCAAACGAAGGGAGCAACATTCTACATCGGATCGGCGGGTTTGTTTTGTCTCAATGCCTTCTGCGACTTGCGGGCATTCATGACAATTAAGACGTTCTACAGGCGCCCGCTATTGGATAAACGCGGTAAGTGCGGCACCATCCGCCAACACTCGCGCTCAAACGCAGTGAATTGAGATCTCAGGAGTTCAGAATCATGAAAGCACTCTCGAAACCTACCCAGTCTGGCGTCCTGTTCGTAATGGCTCTCGCCGTTCTTTTGGCCATCGCACCAACATCAGCTCTTGCCAGTGCTCCCACTGCTGCCGGACAGGTGGCGCGAAACCTCTTTATCACGACCACCACAGCCGAGTGCTGTGTCCTTCTAGGACCGACCGTCAGAATCAACGAACCTGCCACCGTCGTACCTGTGATCGTAACTTGGAGTGCGGACTACATCGTCTTCGATACCGTCCAGTTTGCTCTCAGTCTCAATGGGGGACCGTGCCTGTTCTATGGTCCGTCCGTGGCGAACCTGTTCGCCAGCGGAACCGCCAGTTCGTTCATCAGCGGAACTTTCCAATGGGTAATCTTGCCGGCTGACGGACTCAAGAAGGGAACCAACACCTTCACAGTCTGTGGTGGAGGTGTCGGTAAAGCGGTCACGATGTCAGTCGGATCAAACACACTCACCGTTCAAGGCTCGAACTAACCAAAGCCGAGTTCCGGTCTTTTGTTTTGACATCCGGGGCCAACGAAAGGCCGGAACTGCTCGAGCAAGTCGGCAGCGGTGGTTTTTCACTGTGAACTTTTTACGGAGGCTGCGTATGACAGCACAAAAGTGGTTTTTCACAGTTCTGATACTCGCTTTGTTCATCCTGTGCGCTTTCGCGCTCCCCGCCTCAAACTTGTTGCCCTCAGCCGGACATTCCGACGACGAGCAAGCGATCCGCAGGCTCAACGAGGAATGTCTCAAGGCTCACGATATCGGCGATGTCGCCACCTTAGACCGCATTGAGGACGCCGACTTCACCCTCTCCGGCGATTTCGGTGTTGTCAGCAAGCAGCAGCAGTTGGATCAAGTCCGCCACCGAACCACGAAGACGGAAGTAGTCACCCGCAAGATAGATCCGCAGCTGTTCCGCTTCTACGACAACGTCGCGCTGGTAACCGAGACCGATCGGCCCACGACTGCAGACGGCACCTTCGCCTTCCAGTCTACGGAACTGTGGGTGCGTCGCGGCGATTCATGGAGGCTGGTCCATCTTCACTACTCGCCGTTGGATGAGAAGCGCTAGGCAGACTCAGCATTCGACGAAAATTTGCTTTCGGCCTAGTTCGAAGAGAAGCACGAGGCACGGAAAGTGGGGTGACAACGATGTTCACAACCTTAACCGGATTGGCGGCTTTGTCGTTCAGCATCGGCGGATATTTCATGAAGCTCTCCGCCGGCCTGACTCACCTGCGGCCTACGTTACTGATGTTTGGCTTCTTCTCTGTCGGCGCCGTACTCCAGACGGTCGCGATGCGAGGCGAGCAGATGGCGGTCACCTACATCGTTGT
This sequence comes from uncultured Acidobacteriaceae bacterium, assembly GCA_963722365.1. GTDB lineage: Bacteria > Acidobacteriota > Terriglobia > Terriglobales > Acidobacteriaceae > Sulfotelmatobacter. The sequence continues at coordinate 1,060,596 of CAVRLM010000003.1, read as the reverse complement.
TTTGGGATTCGAAGCCATCACGGCCTTGGTCCTCAGCATGGTCCTTCTGAATGAGAGTGCGTCGGTGTCGAAGTTCGCCGGGGTCGCACTCGTCGTAGCGGGAATTGTTCTTCTCCGAAATGGAAAAACATAGCACCAGACTCCCACGACTATGGAGCGCGTCATGAAGAAGCTGTTCAGAGCTAAACTCAAGGGCCCCGGCCACGAGTTTCGCACCATCACGGAACAAGCCACTCGAGTTCGTCTTGTCGATGCCGGCCTGGTCGAAGAACGAGGCGCATCTTCTCCGCGGGCCTGCCTCGCATTTGCCGCACTTTCAGTCTGGAACCGGATCGGGGAAAAGTTAGCAGGTATCGTCGAGTTGATTTTCGTGGATTACCGCGGTTCACGGACGGACGGCGGTCGCCTCACGCCGGAAACGGCCCACACTATTCGAGAAGAAGAATGATTGGGAAGGGGGAGCCTATGAAGACGCAAACGAGAGTAGTGCTGGTCGCAGTATTCGCACTCGTAATGTCAATCTCGCTGTTGCACGCACAGATGATCGACAACACACAAGCCGCTAACACATCAAATGCGGGGATTAACAAGTGCCTGGCAGATGAGATCGGAGCCGGCCGTGGCAACGTGCTCACGCCGGGTTCCTCGATCTATCTCATCAATCGCGACCCTTACCGCTCGATTCGACGCGGGCGTCAACTCTTCCAGCGTAAGTTCACGCAGGCGCAAGGCCAAGGACCAAACGAAGGCGACGGAGTTGGCGACCTGAACACCGACGCCGCCATCGGCGCAGGTTTAACGGACAGCTGCGCTTTATGTCACGGTCGCCCTCGCGGATCCGCAGGGGCTGGCGGAAATGTTGCGACCCGGCCGGACAGCCGCGATTCCCCGCATCTCTTTGGCTTGGGGCTGAGGGAAATGTTGGCCGACGAGATCACCGGTGACCTGCGAAGCACGCGTGATTTGGCGATCTTCCAGGCGCAGCAGAGACAGAAATCAGTCACCCTGAAGCTTGCGAGTAAAGGTGTGCAATATGGCAGCATCACTGGCAATCCGGATGGCTCGGTCGGTACTTCGAAGGTTGTGGGCGTCGATACCGATTTACGGGTGAAGCCTTTTTTTGCCGAAGGCTCGACAATTTCCATCCGCGAATTCGTAGTGGGCGCCTTGCATAAGGAGATGGGGCTGGAAGCTTCGACGGATCCAGATCTGTTGACAGCCAGCGCTGGTGGGCGTGTTGTCACTCCATCAGGCATGGTACTCGACGGATCAAAGGACAAGATCAGTCCGCCGCCCGCGCCGGATGCGCAAAATGGAAACGAAATCGATCCCGCGCTGGTCGATCATCTTGAATTTTACCTGCTTAATTATTTCAAGCCCGCGCACTACCAGCAGAATTCGACCACAGACCATGGACGCGTCGTGTTCCACAAGACCGGGTGCGATTCTTGCCACGTCGCAGACATGACAATCAACCACGATCGCCGAGTCGCCGACTTGGAGACGGGTTACGACCCGGTGAACGGTGTATTCAATAGCCTATTTGCGACCGCGAGCACGTTGTATTACACGAAGGACGACGGTAGTGGTCAGCCTCCGCTGAAATTGCCGCTGGGAAATTCGTTCGTCGTGAAAGATATCTTCACCGACTTTAAACGGCATGACCTGGGTACAAACTTCTATGAACGTAACTGGGATGGCACCCTGCAAACGCAGTTTCTCACTCGGCCATTGTGGGGCGTCGGCAGCACAGGCCCCTATGGCCACGATGGCCGCAGCATGACGTTGAACGACGTCATTTTGCGCCATGGTGGCGAAGCGCTGGTGGCCCGCAACGCATTTGCAGCGCTAAAGCCCTACGATCAAGGCAGCCTGATCATGTTTCTAAACTCACTGGTGTTGTTTCCTCCCGACGACACTGCGTCTACCTTGGATCCCGCGGACCCGACTAAGGCCAACTTCCCCCAATACGGTCACGGGAGCATCAAGCTGACGGTACTATTTAATGACCCTACCGACCTGGAGTAGAGCCGGGCAAAGTCAGCCGCAAGACTGCCAGGGCGTCCGGAGGGCTATGGTTGCAACCGCTTGCAACTGTTGCAATGTCTATCATCTTGACAGTAAGACAGTGGAGCCTTTTAATAAGATCGTTCTTGTACTGGGGCCCCTCGTGACGAGACTGAGCGGGTTTGCAACTCCCCCTCCCGACGGTCTGCTCACATGTTGAAGCGTTCGCAACAGGGAGTGGATTCTATGATTAACGTTGCGCGGAAGTGGTGGCTTGGGACTGCTCTCTTGCTGTGGATGGTGCCTTCTTCCTTTGCTTTCCAGCAGATTAAGGATGAACCGCGCCACGACACATGCAAGCCTGGCCATAAATGTAACCAAAATGTGCCGGAAGGTGGCTCGGCTGCGATCTACTTGCTCGGAGCAGGGCTGACTTGCTTAGGGGCAATGTATATTCGCTCGCGAAGCTCTAAACCGAACCTTTCATAACCCAAACGAAGATTAGCCCGCGCTGGAGACTCAGTCTCGCGACGCGGGCATTTTTTTGTTCGTAAAGTCGACCCATTTGCTCAAGAAATCGGAATCTGAACATTGGAAACAATGTTCGAGTAACCGCTCTCTTCATTATTCGAATTCACCGCTGTTGAAGCGTAGCAATAGGATGTCCCGTTCACTACCGACGAATCGGTGTACAAAGTGCTCGTGTCGAGAACGGAGTTGATTTTCGAATACGATCCGCACCCGGTCGTGTAGACCGCTCGGTAAATGTTGTAACCAGTGACATCGGATGATGTGCTGGCGTTCCACGACAGGTTGACCGTATGTGTGGACTGTGCTGTGCCCGTTCCCGTCACGGTTTCCGTCGTGGTTGTTGGCTGCGCATTACTGGTGAACGTAAGCGTTGCACTGACCGCTCCCGCCACCTGGGGACTGAAGGTTACTGTAAACGGAGTACTTTGGCCCGCGGGAATGGTCACCGGAAGTGAAAGCCCACTCACGCTGAACACTGAGTTATTCGAACTTACCGCCGTGACCGTAACGTTCGCGCCCGTGGCGATCAGGCTCCCGGAAGCGGTTCCGGTACTTCCAGCGACGATGCTTCCAAGATTCAGTGTGGTGGGATTGACCGTCAATTGTCCTACCGCGGCGGTGCCCGTCCCTGACAATGCGATCGTCAAAGTTGGATTGGACGCGGTCGAAGTAATGGTGACGGTGCCGCTCGCGCTTCCAGCGGACGAAGGTGCGAATTTGACCGTAAAGGTTGTACTCTGACCGGCTCCCAAAGTTAACGGGGTGGTGATCCCGCTTAGAGTGAAGCCTGTACCGGAAATCGTAGCCTGATTGATCGTAGCGGTAGAACCGCCGGTGTTGGTCACCGTTTCCGACAGAGACTGGTTGCTACCAACGGTTACGCTGCCGAAACTGAGCGTTGTCGGGTTCGCACCCAGCGTGGCTTGTGACACTCCCGTGCCAGAGAGCGCGATATTCAGTGTCGAATTCGAAGCGTTAGAGATAATGCTGACGTTGCCGCTCGCTCCCGAGGCGGAACCGGGCGCGAAAGTGACCGTGAAGGTTGTGCTCTGACCGGCGTTCAGTGTCACGGGTGCGGTGATCCCACTCAGGCTGAATCCTGACCCGGTTGCCGAGACCTGAGAAATGGTGACGCTCGAACCACCGGTATTGGTTACTGTCTCTGAAAGGGACTTGTTACTGCCGACGGTTACGGTACCAAAGCTTAGAGTGGTCGGATTCGCCCCCAGCGTGCCTTGAGAGACTCCTGTCCCAGAAAGCGCGATATTCAGAGTCGGATTCGAGGCGTTAGAGAGGATGCTAATGTTGCCACTCGCGCCTGACGCGGAAGCGGGCGTGAAAGTGACCGTAAAGGTAGTGCTCTGACCGGCGTTCAGTGTCACGGGTGCGGTGATTCCACTCAGGCTGAATCCTGTCCCGCTTATGGAGGCCTTTGAGATCGTAACGCTGGAGCCACCAGTATTCGTCACCGTCTCTGAAAGAGCCTTGTTGCTGCCAACGGTCACACTGCCAAAGCTGAGTGTGGTCGGACTTGATCCGAGTGTGCCCTGGGTGACTCCCGCGCCAGTGAGCGGAATCGTGAGAGTTGGATTGGATGCGGTCGATGTGACGACGATGCTGCCCGTGGCATTGGCTGCGGACGTCGGAGTGAACGTGACCGTGAAAGTTGCACTCTGCCCAGCTGTCAGTGTGACCGGTGTCGTGATGCCGCTAAAGTCAAATCCTGCACCGCTTACGGCGACTTGAGAAATGGTGACGCTAGAACCGCCGGTATTGGTCACCGTTTCTGACAAAGATTTATTGCTTCCAACAATCACGTTACCGAAGCTCAGGCTGCTCGGACTCGATCCCAGTGCTCCCAATGCAAGACCGGTTCCCGCCAAAGGTATGGTCAAGGTCGGGTTCGTCGCATTCGAGACGACACTGACGCTGCCACTTGCGTTTGTGGCCGATGTCGGCATGAACGTCACGGTGAATGTCGCAGTCTGTCCGGCCGTCAGAGTCACCGGGGCCGTGATCCCACTCAGACTAAACGCGGCGCCACTGATTGAAACTTGAGAAATCGTAACGCTCGTACCGCCCGTGTTGGTCACCGTCTCGGTCAGAGCCTGCTTGCTGCCTACGGTTACGCTGCCAAAGTTGAGACTTGCCGGATTCGATCCCAGCGTTCCCGGGGATATTCCGGAGCCCGACAATGCGCTGGTAAGTGAAGAGTTCGAGGCGTCGGACGTGATTGTTAACGTGCCGCTCGCGTTCCCGCTTAATTGGGGCGCGAAGGAAACCACCAGGGTCGTGCTTTGCGAGGGATTGAGTGTTAGGGGAAGGCTGATTCCGGTGAGCTGAAATCCCGCACCGCTGACGGAAACCTGCGAGATGTTTACGCTCGATCCACCGACATTTGTAATTGTTACCGTCTGCGACGATTTGGTCCCCAAGGTCACGTTGCCGAAATCGTCGCCCGTCGGATTGAGTGTGAGCTGGCCGGCCGAGATTCCGGTTGCGGTTCCAGTCAGCGAAATGTTCATGACGGAATTCGATGCATCGCTGTTGATAGAGAGCGTCGCATTGAAGGTCCCAGCAGCATTCGGTGTAAACACGATGCTGATGGTCGCGCTCTGTCCTGCGGCGACGGAAACCGGAAGACTGGGGCTGACAAGGGCAAAATATTGGGTTGAGATCGCCGCGCTGCTGACGGTAACGGAATCGGGCCCGGAGTTGGTGGCGGTGATTGTCAGGGTCTTGCTACTTCCCGCTGCAAGACTGCCAAAGTCCAAGGTCGAGGTTACGAGGGAAAGGGAAAGGGTGCTGGCCTGTTTTTGGCCCGAGCCGCCGCCAGCGCTTACACCCTGGCAACCAATCAGAACGCTGAGGCTTGTCAGAAGAAGGAGCGCGCCTGCCGCTCTACCGAGAGAGTTCTCGAAGATCGCTCTTGACGGGGTCTTTCGCATGTTCGGCCATTGGAGCGTCCCCGGCACCACTACTGTTTTGATCCGGGGAAGGGCTCAGCATGAGTCTGCAACCACTCCCCAGATTCCGATAGATACCTGAGGTACACCCTGCCGACCGCTCAAATGCCAATGATTCGGGTCGTTAGGACAGCTGACGGGAGTCGCAGGATAAGTCTTTGGGGTAGACCTTTCGTGCGGCAGTTCGCATGAAAACTGGCAAACTCGTTCTCGTTAAGCTCCGACACTTGGATTGTTGCGGGTTAGGAGAGGGGGATTTGAACGTTGGAAACGATGTTCGAGTAGCTGCTCTCTTCGTTGCTCGAATTCACCGCCGTTGAGGCGTAACAATAGGACGCACCATTCGCTACTGAAGAGTCCGTGTAGAGAGTGCTGGTGTTGAGGACGGAATTGATCTTCGAATACGAACCGCAGGAGCTCGCAAACACCGCTCGATAGATGTTATAGCCCGTTATGTTGGCCGAAGTGCTCGCATTCCAAGATAGATTGACGGAGTGGTTAGACGCCGCCGTGCCAGTTCCTGTCAATGTTTCCGTCGTGGTGGTTGGCTGAGCATTGCTCGTGAAGCTGAGTGTTGCGCTCACTGCTCCTGCAACCTGAGGACTGAAGGTCACCGTGTAGGGAGTGCTTTGCCCTGCTGGAATTGTCACGGGAAGCGATAGCCCGCCCACGCTGAAGACAGAATTGTTCGACGTCGCGGCTGTGACTGTAACGTTCGCGCCAGTGGCGGTCAGGCTCCCGGAAGCGCTTCCGCTACTCCCGGTAACGACGTTGCCAAGACCCAAGGTGGTCGGGGAGGGTGCTAACTGACCGACACTTGCTGTTCCGGTACCCGACAGGGCAATCGTCAATGTCGCATTGGATGCCGTCGAAGTGACCGTCACGCTCCCCGTCGCCGTTCCAGCGGACGGTGGAGTAAACGAAATGCTGAATGTCGTGCTCTGCCCCGCCGTCAACGTAACCGGCGTCGTCACGTCGTTTAAGGCGAATCCGCTGCCGCTAATTCCGATTGTGGACACTGTGACACTCGAACCCCCAGAGTTCGTCACGGTTTCCGACAGTGTCTGCTTGTTTCCGAGGGTCACCGTGCCAAAATCGATGCTCACAACCCCAAGGGAGAGTGTGCCACTCTGACTCTGTTGCTGGCCCGATGCGCCGGTGCTCACTCCCTGGCATCCCAACAGCCCCGTGAGACCCACCACAAGGAGCGAGAGACCCGCTGCCTTCCAGCAACGCGTCGAGACTTCGGCCATCGGATTCCTGCGCATGATATTTAAAAGCCAGAGTCCACGATTGTTCTTTGTCGACGTATGACGCCAACATCATTGTGCGGGCTGGGCCGCATTTGGGAACAGGTTTCGGAGGTACATGTTACGAGCCGCCAATAGGACAATGGTACCTCGTGACATAAGTGTTGAAAATTTCAACATTACTCGCCTAATGAGAAAGCGCCAAATGTCTTTTGGCAGGCGCTCTTTCGTGAAACGTAAACAAAGTGAACAGTTGGGTGATTAAGATCTATCGTAGAACCTGAAATTACACAAATTCAGAATGCTACAATTCCTCCCGTTACTTCGAATTTGATAACCAGCAACTGCGCATAAGATCGGAGAAACCATTCTTCGGATCGGCACTTTGAAGGACGTGAAGCGATTTCAGGAACATTTGATCTCGCTTCGAGTTCGCATCCCTTGCGATCTTGAGATTTTGCACGGGCCAGACTCTCCTTTGCGACTCCCGATCGGGAGCAGCAAAATCAAAATCGGCAACCGCATCGCCGTTCAACCGATGGAAGGTTGGGACGGCACCGCAGATGGCTCCCCGACCGAGAGCACGCTGCGGCGTTGGCGTCGTTTTGGCGCCAGCGGAGCCAAATTGATCTGGGGCGGGGAAGCAGTGGCGGTCGTGCCGGAAGGACGGGCAAATCCTAATCAATTGCTTATTGCGCAGCATACTGAGAAGGGACTGGCAGGGTTGCGAAGTGAATTGATTAGGGAACACAGGCTCGTGACCGGTTCCGATGACGGTTTGCTGATAGGTTTGCAACTCACGCACTCGGGGCGGTACTGCCGCCCAAGTAAACACGACCGCACCGAGCCACGGATCGTCTTTCACCACCCGATCTTGGATCGACGGCTGCGAATGTCTAGTGATTTCCCCCTATTGGCCGACGCAGACTTGGATGCAATCGTCGATCAATTCCACGTCGCTGCGGTCCGGGCGTGGAAACTGGGATTTGATTTTGTTGACATCAAGCACTGTCACGGCTATCTAGCTCATGAGTTGCTTGCCGCGCACACGCGTGGGGGAGCGTATGGGGGCAGCCTCGAACACCGTACGCGTTTTTTGCGACAAGTGGTCCAGGGGATTCGCGCAAACGTTCCCGGTCTCCATATTGGAGTTCGGCTCTCAGCGTTTGATACGATTCCTTTCCGACACGACCCAGAGCGATCCTCCAGCGGGAAGCCTGGACCTGGAATTCCCGAGCCTTTCGAGGCTCTGCTTCCATATCGTTACGGCTTTGCGGTAAACGAATCCAATCCGATCGAAGCGGATCTTACGGAGACCGTTCGTTTCCTTTCTGTCCTGCAAGACTTGGGAATCCAGTTGGTGAATCTGACCGCAGGAAGTCCTTATTACAATCCTCACATTCAGCGTCCGGCGCTCTACCCGCCATCTGACGGTTACCTGCCGCCGGAAGATCCGCTGATTGGGGTAGCTCGACAGATGGAAGTGACACGCCTCCTGAAAGAAAAATTTCCTGATCTGATCATTGTCGGATCCGCTTACAGCTATCTGCAGGACTTCTTGCCCCACGTCGCGCAGGCCGCACTGAGGCTAGGCTGGGTTGATTGCGTGGGTCTCGGGCGAATGGTTCTGACCTATCCTGAGATTCTCTGGGATGCAACGGAGGGACGCCCACTACAACGCAAACGGATCTGCAGAACTTTCAGCGACTGCACTACTGCGCCACGAAAAGGACTGCCGTCTGGTTGCTACCCGCTCGACGATTATTACAAGCATTCCGAACTGGCAAGCCGCCTGACCGAATTAAAGAAGCACGAGTAGGAGTGATCAGAACGGTGGCACGAGTTTTCCAACCCGGAACCATTGAAGCTGTCACCCGACGGCAAAAACCATTTCGCAAGGTGCGCGGCATCGCCGCGGCGCTGTTACCGTACCAGACGAACGGACGCATCGATGTCGAGTCTTTCCAACGGCATCTCGTGGCGACCCACCAAGCTCAGCTGACCAACGCGGTGAATATGGATACGGGCTATGTGAACCTTCTCACCGAGACGGAAAAGTGCGATGTCCTCTCGTGGACTCGCGCCGCTTTGGGAAAGGCCGTGAAGTTTGTGGCGGGAGCATATATCGAGAATCAGGAGGGCGATGTGGTGTCCCTCTACCGTCAGCAACTCGACAGCATTGTAAGTTTCGGAGCTTTGCCCATACTTTTTCAGACCGCAAGACTGCACGGCAAATCGGCAAGAGAAAAGGTGGCGACGTACAAAGCGGTTTGCAAAGGTTATGAGGAGGTCCTCGCATTTGAATTAAGTCCGAAGTTCGCTCCCAATGGGGAGATCTTTGACGAGAGCACAGCGCGCGGCCTGATGGAGATTTCCGAATTGAAGGGGATGAAGCATTCTTCTCTCGACCGCTTGCTGGAACTCGATCGCCTTGCCCTTCGGGATGCGCATCGACCAGATTTCCGCATTTTCACCGGAAACGACCTCGGCATCAATATGATCGAGTACGGCTCCGACTATTTGCTCGGGTTGGCCACCTTTACCCCTGAGAAATTTGCCGAGCGCGATCGCCTCTGGGAAACAGGCGACGCCCGCTACTACCAACTCTCAGACGCATTGCAATATCTGGGCAACGTTGCCTTTCGTGAACCTATTCCCGCTTACAAACATTCGGCCGCTGCCTTTCTTCATCTCACTGGCAGAATTCCGACGGATCTCCCCCATCCGGAGAGTGCAACGCGCCCTCCATGGGAAGCGCAAATCTTGCGAGATTGCGTTCAACGCCTACAACTGCCGCAAGCATCTTGATGGAACAGGGAAGCGGCAAGAATGCGAGCTTACTGTTATCCTTCCGCCTCCCCACGTTCACCGAACAGTACGATAAAATCCTGCACTCCTTAGTGAACCGTTACCTGGACGGTCGCCGTGGTGCGTCCGAATTGGTTCGTTGAAGAGAGGGTATAGGTGGTGGTTGCCGATGGTGTAACGACGATACTGTTTCCCCGTACCGGTCCGGCCTGCGGACCAATTATGTTGTAAATACTGTTCGCTGTGCTCCAACTCAACGTTGTCGGCTGGCCTTTGGTAACGGTGGTGGGGTTTGCTGAGAAGTTGCTGATCGTAGGGGATGGTCCTGTAGGAACATTTGCCGGAGTATAGACGGTACCGGTTTGGACCACTTCGAAATTCGAGGCCGTCACCTGTTTCAAGAGATTCAGGTTGTTGTTGTTCCAGCGATTGTCGGGGGCGCCGCTAACAAAAATTGCGCTGCCGTTATCCGCGAGAATCAACCCGTATCTCTTCATCGCAGTCAGGATTACTTGATCGTCTGCGGGATAGCTGGAAATATCGAAGCTCGCCTTGAGGCGAAGGCGCAGACCCATGGGCGGAGCATTGGGATCGGTTGTGGTGGACGCCCAGTGCGTAGCCGGAAGGACAAAGGCCTTCTGCGTGGTGGGCACGGTGAAGCGCAGAGCGTGATTGATGGCGCCGGCGGCGACCTCGTCGTAACGCGCCAAGCCTACAAAGACCGGCAAGCCGGCTGCATCCGCTGAGGTCCAGGTGTAGGGGCGCTCTTCGTTGATGGTCATATCCCAGACGTCAGCCGCGTCCGCGCTCCACTTTCCGTTCTTAACACCGGCGTGATAGAGCTCGTAGAGCCAGCATCCGTCTTTTTCCAACACCAGCACATGACGATCGCCGTTCCCCGGTTTGGGGTAGCCTTCGATCAGGGCATTGGGAGGAATTGGTTTGGGTCCTGGATCACTCTCATCCGCGTAAGCTCCAACATTGATTGCGACCTTTGCCTGGCTGCCCGCCACGACTTGATAGGGAATCCCAAGGGTCTGATTGTGAAATGTCCCAGCGCCAAAATCTGGATGCAACGTCACCGTACTCCCGATGAAATTAATGTAATTCGCTGAATTTGGATCGACCGGCGCGGTGGATATGTCGGTGTTCCATAGACTGTTGGATTGGAATGGTACAAAGCCATTCAGGCTCGTGAGTTGCCCCACTGTCATTCCACTGCAGCTTCCGGCTTGAGAAAATGCGTTGCCGCAAAGAAAAACTGTAACGGCGAAAATAAGGGCGATCGATCGATTCGAATGAGGTCCCATACGTCTCCTTCACTGCTGAAAGCAGTTGAGATTGATTTTGCGCGTGAAACTCAGACGAGATGGCACACAAACGACTAGAGATAGACCGGTCGCGCAACCGGCCCCAGCAACATCGTTGGGCAGTGTATCATCGCAGTCTCAACGATTGGTTGGTTTTGTTTGCTATTCGTGGGTGAATACCTTATAAAAACGACCGTGTGCAGGAAATGCAATCTCGAGTGACTGACAGACCTTCCAGAGCGAACTTTCCATGGGACATCCACTTCTCGAACTGAAAGATAAAACAGCAGTTGTCATAGGAGGGACCAGCGGGATCGGGCTCGCCCTCAGCCGAGGTCTTGCGCAAGCGGGAGCAAATGTGGTGCCGACGGGGCGTCGCGAGCAGCAAGTTCAAGCCGCTGCATCGGTGATCGAATCGCTGGGACGGAAGTCGCTCGCCACGACATGTGACGTAACCGACAATTCCAGTCTCGAGCGCCTTCTCAAGCTTGCTTGCGACGCCTTTGGGAGTGTCGAGATCCTCATCAACTGTGCCGGCCGTACTAAACGCACGCCTACCCTCGAGTTCGCGGACGAAGATTGGGATGCCATCGTCGAGACAAATCTGACTGGCACATATCGTGCCTGTCGCATCTTTGGACGGCACATGACCGAGCGTCGCTACGGGCGAATTATCAACATCGCATCGCTAGCATCATTCGTTGGGCTTTACGAAGTTGCCGCGTACAGCGCCAGCAAAGGTGCAGTCGCATCTTTGACCAAGGCACTGGCTGTTGAGTGGGCGAAGTTCGGGGTCTGCGTCAATGCGCTGGTGCCCGGAGTCCTTCGCACCGACCTGAATGCCGCCCTGCTCGATGGGACTGAGCGCGGCCGCGAGTTCTTGTTGCGTACTCCGATGAAGCGCTTCGGAAAGCTCGATGAACTGGCGGGTGCCACAGTCTTCCTGGCCTCGGATGCAGCGAGCTTCGTAACCGGCCACTTGCTTGTGGTGGACGGCGGCATTCTAGCCAGTGGCGTCAATCAATGACACTCTGTCGCACGGGTCGACGAATAAGAAGCATTGCCATCCTCGCATTTCTGGCAGCATGCGTATCCTTTGCTTCCGGATCCGACGCTCCTCCTGCTGACGCGTTCCGCATACTTCCTCCACCAGGAAAAGAAGCGCCGGTGATCACGCCGTATCTACGGTATCAAGTGGACATGGCTTGGAAGCAGGATGAGCAACGCGTCCGATCTTGGCAAGGGATTCGAACGGAAGAAGATTTATTGTCGGTGCAGCGGACGATCGAAAAACATCTTCTCTCCATGCTAGGCGGCCTGCCGAAAGAGAGAACCCCACTCCACCCCCGCATCACTGGAACGATCCAGATGGATGGATTCCGAATCGAGAAATTGATTTTCGAGAGCCTGCCCGGACTATATGTCTCGGCCCTCCTATACGTGCCTGAAGATGGGAATAAGTCTCATCCGGCGATCCTCGTACCAGCGGGGCATGCCGCAAATGGAAAGGTTCATTACCAGGCACTTTGCCAGCGATTAGTGCAGCGTGGCTACGTCGTCATTTCGTGGGACCCAGTCGGCCAGGGTGAACGCAGCCAATTCTGGGATGCCAAAGCTGGCAAGAGTCGCTACAACCTCATCTGCGCGGAGCACGCGATCTTGGGGAATCTAGCATATCTCGCTGGAACGAATCTGGCGCGATGGGAGATTTGGGACGGCATACGAGCGGTGGACTATCTTTTGACGCGGCCCGACGTCGATCCTCAGCGCATCAACATTACGGGCACGAGCGGGGGTGGATTTCAAGCCGCCCACATCGCAGCGCTGGATGGGCGGATTAAAGTCGCGGCGCCTTCCTGCTACATCACTGCACTCCCCATGCGCATGTACAACCGAATATTTCAAGATCCGGACAGCGATCCTGAACAGGATCTCTACGGGATGATCTCGAGCCAGGTCGACAACGCGGGGCTCTTGCTAATGATGTATCCACGTCCGGTATTTGTCTCTGCAGGGGTGCTCGATTTTTTCCCGATTGAGGGTGCGCACAAGGCGATTCGTGAAGTATCAGAACTCTACAGCATGTTTCATCACGCGGACCGCATCGGAATGGCGGAAGGTTACCACGCCCACGAATATTCCCTTGAGAATCAAGAAGCGGCGATTGACTTTCTCGATCACTTCAACGGGCTACCTGCAAAACACGGTTTTGCTCCTGTCAAAGAACTCGATGAGAAGGCCCTGCAGTGCACGAAAACCGGGCAGGTCATGCTCGACTTCGAGGACGCGCGCTCTCTTATGGATCTGATCCGTGAGTACTATGTAGAGCACAAAAGCTCGCTGGCGCCAACGCTCCAGCAACTCTACAATTCCAGCCTCCACCCACGCATCGACTCATGGTCTGTTTCTGAGTTTCGAGGAGAGATACCGGGCACAAAGGAGATTCGGTGGGAAGCTCAGGGAAGTTCACAGTTTGAAGGCATCACGATTGAGAAGTATTTGCTTCACCACAGTCGATATCTGGAGATGCCGCTCCTCTACATTCACAAGGCGGATGGCGGTCAGCGCCCCGTGCTTTTGTGGCTAGGAGAAAACGGAAAGGCCACGGCCAAGGACTGGCCGAGCTTGATGAAATATGTAAACGCCGGCTATGACGTCGTCTCCTTCGACCCTCGTGGAGTGGGCGAGACGCGAATGCGATACAAAGCCGCGTCACCCGATGATCCCTCGTTGGCGCGGTTGGATTTCGATGAAGCGTATGTCAGTCCGATCTCCGGCGTACTCGCCGGCTACGTCTACAATTCGATCTTGACCGGAAGGCCATACTTCCTGCAGGTGATTGAGGATGCAGAGATTGCTACTCGTTTCGTTCGGTCGAAAGTAGACTCTAGAGCCCAGATCACAGTTGTGGGAACAAACAGCGGATACACGCTCGCCGGCGCAATTTCAGAGACTCTGCCCGGGGTCAAGCTTCTCCCGTCCGAAGGCCAAATCATCAAGTGGTCTGAATTGGTAAGTCAGAAAACCGAACTGTGGCCCATTCAGTGTCTGCTCCCCGGTGGGGCGTACATTCATTGAGCGTGCTCCTCTCTCGATTCGCAGAGGTGTTAAACAAACAACTCACTGAGATGAAACAACTGGCAAGATGAGTGCCGACGGACGATCCGCGTCATGAAAGATGGTGTTAGTCGCCGGTACGATTTGTGGCGATGACGCATCTCCACCCGTGTTCAGATTTCTGTCAAAGCGAGGAAAGTTGCTGCTGCTGATCTCGAGCCGTAGTCGATGCCCTTTGCGGAACACGTTACTGGTAGACCACAAGTCGACCGTGAATCGATAGCTCTGCCCCGGCTTCAACGCGGAAGGCCGCTCTTGAGAATCACGATACCGAGCCCTGATGATCCCCTCAGTCAGGTTTTGTGCGAATCCATCGGGCCAGACATCAACGAGTTTGGCGGTGAAATCAGTGTCAACGGCAGAGGAACTAGCGAATAGTTCAGCCGTTACTGGTCCAGTCACTTCGAAGTCTTGATCAAAAACCGGTGTTGAGTAAACCAGAACGTCGTCTCGTGCCTCCACCTGACGCTGGTCGCGAGCTCCGGGCTCGAGATGGGACGAGTCACAACACAGCGGGCCGCCAACCGTGGGCACCGGTTTCGCCGGGTCGTAAACATAATGATCCGACGACTCCGAATGCGGTGCAGACGAGGAGAGTGTTCCGTCGCCGCCGACAGAATTGGCTTTGCCACCGGAATGCAGAAAATAGCGCAGTTGGCGGGCTCGCGGGAGTGGCCAATCTGTTTCGTTTCGCCACTGGTTGGCGCCCATCACGAAAATTCTGACGGGCTCTGGAGAAGAAAATTCGTTGGCCACATTCTTGAAGAGATGCTCATACCAGCTGATGATGACATCATCTTCCTCAAAGGGAGCGGACGGCCCGAAGTCTACGTCTCCAATTTTCGCAGACGAGCCGGCGTGTCCGCCGATGGTCACAAGTAGCCGCTGACCGCGTCGCGCCTCCTCACTTCCACCGTGCATTTTGACCCCAACATAGTTGCGTAAAGACCCACCCTGAAAAATGTCGTACCATGCCGCGACCGTCAGCATAGGAACTTTGATGTCTGAGTAGTGTTCCTCAATCGACCAATTCTTCCAGAAGTCGTCGTAGCTGGGATGGGCCAACCAATCCAGGAAATAAGGGGCCAGCGACTGCGTCAAAGCCTGATCAGGCGCGTTTGGAGGCAACTCGAACAGTGGATATTCTGTGAGCGGCAGCTTCCAAATTCCGTTGAGAGCATTCGTCTTGCTACGGACAACGCGATTGAGTGTGTCTTGCGCCAAACCCGATGTCCACGATTCATTGAACCATTGTTCGAATGCTCCACCTTGGTAGGTCCATCCATCATGATAATTGCTGGCCGTTACGATGGGGCAGATTCCAGCAAGATGAGGGGGATGTGAAATGGCCGCCAGCATCTGTGTTGCTCCAACATACGAGCCTCCAAACATTCCCACTCGACCATCCGAGTAGGGCAAAGCTGCCGCCCATTCGATTGTGTCGTAGCCATCGCTGGATTCGTGTTTGAAGGGGTACCATTCGCCGTCAGATGTATAGCGTCCGCGTACGTCTTGCACAATCACGACGTAACCGAGTGTCGAAGCCCTCAACCCGAAACCAGCAGAGCCGGTTTTGTCATACGGAGTGCGCTCCAAAAGAGTCGGATACTTGCCTTCTTTTTTTGGACGGTATATGTCAGCACGAAGGATTGTTCCATCGCGCATAGTGACCTGCACGCCATGTTCAACATTCACTGCGTCTGCTTCCGCTGCGAGAACACAGTGTGCGACCAAAAATACGAGCGAATACGCCACGGCGAAACAACTTGTACGTAGAATCTCGCGACAAGAATACATGTAGGTTCACCTATCTAGAATCGACAATATACACGCGACCTGTTCATTCCTCTGAACCCACCAACTTGAGCACGCCGAATTGCTCGGGTACATGAAAGCTTTTGCTCATCGGCGGTTGCCATGTTATCTCGTGGAGATGCTTCGGGGGGCCTTGGCTGCGAAACAAATTCAACCGCAGAGTCGTGCCCGGCGATGGTGGCCGCGAATCAATGGCTGCGAGTGGGATGCGCATAGCGCCATACCAGATATGTTTCTGCGTGTCGATTCTGGCGGCGACCTGAAATCCTGAGTTCCACTTCCATCCATCTTCGTGATGAGGATCGTGTAAATTGATGTCCAAATCGACCCATTCACCTTGCGGAGAAAGTTCGAACTCCTTGTAGCGCTTGATATCCGAGAAGTCGGAACCTATGAACGCCTCCGCGACATCCCAGTTCCACAGTTCGTTCGTTTCCTGTCGAGTATTCGGTCCTGGCTTTAAATGCAGTTGTTCGTAAGGGCAGATGAAGAAGAAGTAAAGGTTGCTTTTCGTCCAACGCGAGCGAACCTCGGTGCGATATTCAGGGACGGGCTTTCCAAACGAATCCCTGTCCATGTACACAGGGTGTGCCGCGCTCCAGAAAGGCGAAGTCGGCTCAAGTTCCAACGCGGCATCTTCTTTTGCAAGCGTGCTCTCTAGCACCGCTTGTCCCACAACGAATTTTGAAAGACAGCCAGCCAGCAAGATTACGAAAACTTTAGCGAAGCCATTCATCCAAATGCTCCTGTACAAAGGCGTCGTCCCGCAAATGCGGATAGGATCGGCACACCCTGTCGATTTTATCCATCTGGCCTGGGGAAAGTTCCTCATTTGGATCGAGACACCATCGCCCTTCGAGCAACCCTTGGCGTCGCAGGATCTCATGAATTCCGGGAATGCATCCACGAAACTGATTGGCAGGGTCGAAGATTGCGGCATTCGCGTCGGTGATTTGTTGGGCCAGAGTGAGTTGTTTGCTTGGGATGGCCTCGGCATTGTGTTTCGTCATCGAGAGATGCGAAACCGCGACCTTTGTCCACACGGCCCAATGCCCAAGCAATCCGCCCACAATTCTTACCCGCTGATTGTCGAAATCAAATGTCGTAAGCAGGTCGGTCAGAATGTTGTCGTCATTTCCGGTGTACAACGCGACCTCTTGGGCGCGCCCCGAATGGGCCAGTGCCCTTACCACATCGATGGTCTGGTAGCGATTGAATGGTGCAATCTTAATAGCAACCACGTTCTCGATCTCAAGGAAGCGACACCAGAACTCGTACGACAATATCCGACCACCGACAGCCGGTTGCAGATAAAATCCGACGACCGGGATGACTGAGGCAATCGCTTGACAGTGCTCGATAAGGTCAGAAATTGTGGCATCCCGCAATGCAGCGAGGCTTAGCAATACCGTGTCATAGCCCAAGCCGCGAGCCAATTCTGCTTCAGAGACTGCTTGTTGCCGTTGACCGCAAACTCCGGCAATCTTGACCACTTCGCGGCCGCGACACTCTTCCATCGCGATCCCAAGCACAGGTTCCAACAAGCGAAAGTTCGGATCTCGTATTTCAAACTGCGTCGTATGAACAGCGACTGCGATGCCTCCCGCCCCGGCCGCAAGATAATATTTAGTCAAAGCCCGCTGGCGCCGCTCATCAAGTTTGCGATTGCTGTTAAGTGCAAGGGGATGAGCGGGAATCACAAGTCCAGACCGCAGTTTATCTCGCAGGTCCATTAGAACTTCCCATCCCGCGTCTGAAAATGTGTGGGTTTGTTCAAGGTCATCCCTCTGTTGCGAATCCACGCCGCAATCCATTCGATCATTTCTGTTGGGTTCACGGTGGGAGAGCCAAAAAGAGATCGCGCCTTTTCAGCATTACTGAGTAGTGCACTAGCCCCCTCAGGGAAAGGCAAGAAGATCGGGTCGATTCCAAAATGCCGGCCGAAATCCATCGCTACTTCGCGCACGGCGAGAGTCTCGGGCCCCGTAATATTGAGCACAAAGGGCGGCGACTGGCAATAAGAAAACGATCGCAGGCACGACGAATTGGCGTCCCGTTGCCAGATCACATTGACATAAGGCATGCTGAGCGAAATCGGACGCTGCTCAAACACGGCTCGCCCAATGTCCACCAATACTCCGTAACGAAGCTCAACCGCATAGTTCAGCCGCAATAGCGTTACCCGCGTACCCCATCGCATGGAACCATTCTCGAACATTCGTTCGCGGCCGAGTGCAGACTGAGCATATTCTCCGACAGGCCCAACTGGAGTGGATTCCGTCGCGCCGCCTTCCGCAGTCGAACGCAACGGATAAACGTTGCCAGTTGAGAAGGCCACGATGCGAGCCGTGCGATAACGTTCGGCAACTAAGCCGGGGAGAAAGGTATTCATCGACCAGGTCAAGTGTTCCGCGCCTGCCGTTTCGAATTTGCGCGCAGCCATGAAGACAACGTTTGGAATCTCCGGCAGGTTGAGCAACGCGCCCGGTTCCAGCAAGTCGCAAGTTATGGTCTCAATTCCGTATGCAGTCAATTCTGCAGGCAGATCGGCGTTGCTGAAACGCGCGACCGCGACGATGCGGGGCGTCGTTCCGGCGAGATCTGCAGCGCGACGCGCCAATCGAGCCAAGCTTGGCCCCATTTTTCCGCCCACACCCAGAATTAATAAGTCGCCGCCCAATGCGGCCATTGCAGCAGCGTCAGCATCGGTTGGGCGCGAGAGGTGCTCTTCCAGTTCTGATACGTTATTGATCATCTTCATACCTACTCAACCCAGTTCAAAACCTGCAATGGCATAAATTAGCGCTTCCTGAACCTGCAAATCCTTACCCCGCACCATGCGTTGCAGGTGTCGTGTGGGGCTGAATCCGAGATCTCGGGCGATCGCCACTGCGCTGGAGTTCCGAGGAAACAGATCCCACGACCATCCCCGATCCTTCCCGTTGTTTAACGCCTGCTCCACGAGCTTCATGGCAGCCTCTGGCGCATCACACACGGAAGGCCCAAGGTAATCACTGTTACGGCCGGGTCGCGTCATCATGTACGAACTCCCATTTGATTGCGAAACGCCGCGTCGACCTAGCCGCTGCAATAACTCAGATCGGTCCACTCCAAATGCGTGCTGATCAGCAATAAAACAACTCTCGGACAGTACACCACCTACCCCCGGCATCGCGCCGGCATCTGCGGATGCCCGACGAGACCATCGCTCGACCGGTTGTTCGCAACGAAATCCCATTTTTTCGTAAAGCGGCTGGCCTTGATCAGTAGCATCCAACTTCACGGTTTCAATCCCCAACTGATCGGCAGCGTGCAGAACCTCACTCAACAAGCGTTTCGCGAAGCCTCGACCACGATACGATTCCTTGGTCAAGACCATTCCGATCCAAGCCAAACGTCGACCATAACGAATCAGCGTGATAGTGGCAGCCAGTTCACCGTCAACGGCAATTGCGAAGCAGCCTTCAGGCGACAGATCAATCAGAAGACGCCAATCTTCGATCGTTTGATTCCAGCCGGCTTGCTGCGACAACTCCATCGCAGCCGGAGTATCGCTAACCTCCAACCTGCGCACGACAACGCTGGAAGAACCGCTCATGGCGCGTATTTCTCCCGAAACCAGCGAGTGAAGTGCGGCAGGGCAATCTCAGGATCTGCGATCTCCGGATGCCACTTCTTTTCCCACTCAAATGAGACAAATCCGTCGTACTTTATCTGGCCCATTGCAGCCCGAACTTCAAGCAACGGAAATTCTCCATCGCCGGTAAGAGTGGGTGCCCAACCGCGGGCGCTCTTATATAAATCCTTGAGATGAACGTGGCGAATACGCGCGCCCAGTCGTACTGCTCCATCCTGTGGTCGCTCGCCAGTTTCAACAAAGCAGTTTGCCGGATCCCATACCACTCCGATTTTCAATGAATGCGATTCCTGCAATATTTCCGCAGTCGCGGCCGCGCTGGCAAAATCGCCATGAGTCTCTAACCAGACTTCAACTCCACTTGCGGAGATGCGGTCAGAAAGCTCGCGAACCGAGTTGGCAATCCAGCGCCGAGTCGACGCCAGGTCAGTTCCAGGCTGAATCTTCTCACCGAAGACTCGAATGCCAGGAGCAGACAATGAAGCTGCCAGATCTGCCATGCGCTCGCCTTCTTCCGCCCATCGGGCCCGTTCCTTTGAATCGGGGGAATGGAATCGGCAACTGGTATCTACGCAGGAGATGGCCAGCCCGTGATCGGATAGGGCTCGCTTGGCCGCCGCGAGTTCGGATCCACGAAACGCCGGCAGTTTCCAGAGCGAGTCCTCGTTCTCTACAAATCGCAATTCAATGCCGTCGTAGTGCGCCGCCACGGCAATCTCAATGACCTGCTGCATCGTCCAGTCGGGACAGGCGAGCGTGGAGAATGACAATTTCATAGCTACGTCATCCGCTCGAGCATGGATGCGGTAACACGGTTCTTGACCCTGTTCCCGTTAAAGAAGCCCTCTAGATCATTCATAACGACGTCAGCCATGTCGTGCCGCACGCGGCGATTGCTGGCCGCGATATGTGGTGTGACGATCGCCCCCGGCATGGTGCGCAACGGATGGTCGATCGGCAGAGGTTCCAACGGATCGGTGACGTCGAGAGCACATCGAAGCCTGCCGCGGTGCACCTCTTTAGCCAGTGCTTCGAGATCAAGCAGGCCTCCGCGTGCGATGTTGATCACAACGGCTCCATTCGGCAAGCTTGCGAGTCGGTGTCGGTCCAGAAGGCCCCTTGTTCTGTCGGTCAGCGCAGCAGTTAATACCAGCAGATGTGCGCGCTTCAACAACGCAGCAAGGTTCGAAAAGCGAACCGGGTATTGCTTGGCTAGCGACTTGGGAACGTAAGGATCGTGGACCAACCATCGCAGTTGGAAGCCACGGAATAGATCCACCAATTCGCGACCGATTCGCCCAAACCCGATCATGGCTACTTCACGACCGATGAGAGATTCAGTTGATCCATGCAGGTGCAAATCTGCATAAATGCGGTTCGATCGTTTGCGGAGTTCCTCCCTATAAAGATCCAGATTGCGAGCGCTATAGAGCAGGAGTGCCGCACCCATTTCTGCTGTGGCACGGGCCATGGGTACTGGCGCAGTCGTGATCGTGATCTGATCGAACAAACGTCGCGCGAATCGTGACTTCACCTCACCGCCGCAGTGGGCGACGATCCGCAGGTTTGGTGCGAAATCAGTCAGCTCCTCCGAGAAGTGTGGCGAGTCCCAGGTTGTGATCAGCGCGTCAGTCGTATTCAGCTTTCGCCTGAAAGCAGAAGTCACAATCCGAGCCCCCTCTCGACTCCAGCGAAATCGCTGCGACAACCGTCGCTGCTGTGCGGGAGAGAAAAAGGACGCGAACAGATCCTGTCCGGCACAAATGATGAGTTGCGGACGCGACATGCCGCACAGTCTAACATCGGTTTACGATTCATTTCGTTTAGTACCTATTAACTTCTCTTTTCCAACGGAACGCAGTATAAGAACTGGGCGGAGTCAAGCCGAGATGAGCAGCGTAAACACGGTCGACTATGCGGTCATTGGCCTTTATGCGCTGCTGATGATTGTCGTCGGGATATACGTAGTGCGCTTCAATCGTGGCGCTGCGGAATACTTCCGAGGTGGAAGCCGCGTTCCTTGGCTGGTTGCTGGCCTTAGCTGTTTCATGTCCGGCTTTAGCGCGTGGACGTTTACGGGCGCAGCCGGAGTCGCTTACCGGGCGGGATTTGCCGCGACCGGACTTTATGTTGGCAACGCTTTGAGCTTCCTGCTGGGGTATTTCGTATTTGCCCAGCGCTGGCGGCGCAGCCGAATTACAACCGTGATGGAGTACCTGTCTGGACGCTTTAACATCGCTACCCACCAGACGTTTTCGTGGACCACCATCGTTTTTCAACTTTTTACCAGCGCCAGCACGCTATATGGCCTGAGCCTTTTCGTCTCCTCGGCCACGGGATTTCCGGTAACGTGGACCATCGTCGGAGCGGGTGCTCTTATTGTTTTCTATTGTGTGCTGGGTGGGCTGTGGGCAGTCGTGGTCAGCGACTTCTTGCAAGCTTCTATCCTGATGCCCTTTTGCCTGGTACTGGGCATCATCTCTCTGACACGCGTGGGTGGTGTTACAGGCCTGCTGAACTCGCTACCTCCGGAGATGAAAACGCTGCACGTGTCCGGCGAATTTGGATGGCTCTATATCATTTCGTGGACCATTATGGTTTCTTTCGGATACAACACCAGCGCCATGGCGCAACGCTACTTCAGCGTCGACAACGAGCGTTCTGCACGCAAGGTGGCTCTTCTGTGCTGTGGCCTGTTTTTTGTCGGCGCGTTTCTGTGGTTTATTCCGCCGATGGCAATGCGCATCATCTATCCCGACCTCCGCACGATATGGCCATCTCTGGCGAACCCAAGTGAAGGCGCGTATGCCGTCGCCAGTTTGACGTTGCTACCGCATGGTCTGATCGGCATCATGCTGGCGGCAATGTTTAGCGCCACCATGGCCAATCTGTCCGCGCAGTTCAACCTGAAATCAGCGATCCTGTCGAAGGACCTCTATCAAGCCCTTCTCCGCAAGGACGCAGGGGATCGCGAACTGCTGATCGCTGGTTGGGTCACGACATTCTTCGTGGGCGGCGCGACCACTCTGATCGCCGCCATTATGGCAGGGAGCGGACAGAGCGTTTTTCAGATCATGCTGACATTCAACACGATCATGTCGTTGGCCTATGGACCGCCTGCCCTGCTGGGTTTAGCGATTCGTCGAACGCCACCGTGGTCGGGGCTCGCTTCGTTCGCGGTTGGTCTTATTCTTGGCATCCTGGGCGCATTTCATTACCACTGGTCGCTCATGCAACAGGTCGCTTATATCATCCCGTCATCATTCGGGATTTTTTTTCTAAGCATGCTGTTTGATCGGGGAGACACGCCGGCACGCGCACGACTCTTCAAGAATTTGAATACGCCGATCGATGTCACCACGGAATTAAAAGACTCTCCGGATTTCACGGTTCCTGTTTTTCGTTTCCTGAGTAGGACCATCGCGTGTATTGGCCTATTGAGCCTTTTGTTGATTTTCGCAGCTCCGCCGGATCAGCGGCTGACAGTGTTGTTGTTTTCCGGCTTGACGTTGCTGGTCGGAGGATCTTTATATCTGGTGCGAGGCAGTGCCCCTGGTGGTGAAGAGCCTGCTGTGGCAAGCCGTGTCGTTACGTTGGGATCGAAGACTGAGTAATAATTCTCAATTTCAATGATTCGCCTTGGACTCATCGGTTGCGGAGAGCACGCGGAGAGCGGACATGCTACCCCTCTGGCTCGGTACAAGAGTCTGCATCCCTCTGACATCGAGTTGACCGCAGCTTGCGATCTCAATCTGCATCGCGCTCAGTTTTTCTGTCGAAGTTATGGTTTCATGCGCGCCTACCAGAACCTGAACGACATGTTGGAACGACACACCTTGGACGGCTGCATTGCCGTCGTTCCCGTCGAGCGAATTTCCGAACTTGGTATCAAGTTGCTGCAAAGGGGACTGCCGTGCGTCGTCGAGAAGCCATTGGGCGCCTCGCTCGCTGAAGGTAAGGCACTCCTCGATGCAGCCAGAGCAACGCGCACTCTCAACATGGTTTCCGTGAACCGCCGGTTCATGCCTTTTCTCAACAGAGCTCTGGAATGGGCTCGCGCTGCAGGACCTCTTCGATACGTGCGATGCACTATGACGCGAAACGCACGCCGCGAATCCGAATTTCTGTGGGCAACGGTGGTTCATGCCGTCGATGCCCTGCGGCACGTTGCGGGCGATGTTGCCGGGGCGAGCATTCAAGTTCTGGGCTCTCCCTCAGAAACTCCGAAGTGGTACGCCATCGATCTGCACTTTAAGAATGGCCTTTCCGGGCGCCTCGATGTTCTGCCCACTGCGGGCACGGTCGAAGAGACTTACGAACTCATTGGAGAAGGCTTTCGTGCCGTTGTGACAAGCCCCTTTGGGCCTAGCCGAGGATTGCGCTGTTTTCGTGACAATCGCCTCGAGTTGGCGGAATCTGTTTCGGACCAAATGCCCGAGGATGTTCTGAACGGATGCTTTAACGAAGCCGCCGAATTCATCAGCGCTCTCACCAACAAGAGACCGGCGTGTTCGACGATCGAAGAAGTATTTCCTTCCGTCGAACTGTGCTTCGAAATGGCCCAAACCTTGGATACAGTGCGGAGCAACAAAACGCCCGCGAAACTGTGACTGCGGAGGTGCTTTGACGTGGTGATTAAATGCTTCAACGACAAACGCGAGATGGCAACCGCCGCAGCCGATCAGGCCGCCGCGATCTTACGCGAAACAATTCAGACGAATGGAAGGGTTCGTCTCATCGCGGCCACCGGCGCTGCCCAATTTGAGTTTCTCGAGATTCTTACCAGCCTCCCGGGAATCGACTGGCAACGGGTCGAAATGTTCCATCTGGACGAATACATCGGCCTACCAGCTTCGCACCCGGCTAGTTTCTGCCGCTTTCTCCAGGAGAGGTTGATCCAGAAGGCGGGAATTAAGAAATACTTTTTGCTCAGCGGAGATCAGGACCCGGCGGATGTCATTCGCCGCGTAGGGCAAGCATTGCTCTCTGCACCCATTGATTTAGCTTTCGTAGGTATAGGAGAGAATGGACATCTCGCCTTTAACGATCCTCCCGCAGATTTCGAAACGGAGGAACCTTATCTCGTCGTTAAGCTAGACGAAGCTTGCCGGCGCCAGCAGCTCGGTGAGGGTTGGTTCGCCACCCTCGCAGATGTACCGCAGCGTGCCATCTCCATGAGCATCTGCCAGATCCTGAAAACGAGCAAGATCTTGTGCATCGTCCCCGACGCCCGCAAAGCTGCCGCGGTGAAAGCGTGTTTCGAAGGCGAGGTCAGTCCCTTAGCCCCGGCATCCATCTTGCGCAAGCATCCGAATACGACAGTGTACCTGGACATCGATTCCGCAGCTCGCTTGCATCCCGAAACTCTATCCTCGTTTTCTGCGCGCTGACGGGCAGGGAGGCGCGATTTCGGGTAGACATCTGAGAATTAATCCAGCTGCATCGCACGCAAAGACCGCGTTTTTGATCGTCAACGAAGCTTGCGTTTTGTTTCATATCGGTTTTTCATTTACTGTTCTTTATTTACTTTTAGTATCTGGTGTGATAAAAGTTCGGCGAAACGGAAACTCACCGCAGTTTGGGAGTATGTTTATGAAATCGGTGATGCGCTTTGCCCTCTTTTTTTTCCTCCTGCCGGTACTAGGAACAACCCAACTTTCATTTGCACAAGGAACCGATCTGGGTACGATTGTCGGTGTTGTGACCGACACGACCGGTGCCGTCGTCCCCAATGCAAAAGTTGTTGTTCTCGACCTCGACACCAATACACCGCACGAGACCAAGACGAATGCGCAAGGGGAATACAACGTCTTCGCTCTGAATTCTGGCGGGTATCAAGTCGTGATTTCCGCACCCGGGATGACGACCGCGAAAATCACCCGCGTCCGCGTGAACGGAAGCGATACCGTAAGCGCCAACGCCGTGCTGAAGGTGTCAGCTGCGTCGGAGTCGGTCGAAGTAACCGCCGACGCACCTCTTGTTGACGCCGAAGATCAGACTATCAGCGATACCATCACGAGTCGCGCTGTGATCGAACTCCCCCGCGACAGTCGCGACGTCTACTCGTTTCTATATTTGAACCCTAACATCACTCAGTCAGGTACAGATGGTTCGTTCAAGTTTCTCGGGGCGCAAAGTTACGGTGCGAGTTTCTCGCTGGATGGACAGCGTTCCAATGGCGGCATCTTCGGAGAGCCTACCGCCAGCCAGCCTTCTCTCGAAGCGGTTGGGGATATTAACGTCCTTTCGAATGATTTCAGCGCAGAATATGCCGGCATTGCGAATGTGCGAGTAACGACAAAGCGCGGAGGGGCGGGATACCACGGATCAGCTTTTTATAACAATAAGAACTCGGCGCTTGCCGCTTGGACACTGCAGGATCAAATTGGTAAAGCGGAATTTGCACCCACACCGTTTCAACCCGAGTACCCCAATCCATTCTTCAATATCACAGACATAGGCGGCTCGGTCGGAGGGCCGATCCCGGGTTTGAAAAAGACCTGGTTCTTCGCTGCCTACGAAAGGAACTGGACGGTCCAGCCGCTCAACGTTCAATCCAGTACGCTGCCACACCCAAGTATGTGGGGCGGCGATTTTTCCATGGTCGATGACTCGATCAAACCCACCGTTCCTGCCGATGTGGCCGCGGCAATGACTCCCGCAGAGATCGCAAGCGATACGGTCGGAGGTCTGGGGCAACAATTCATCACAGTCCCATCCCGCTTTCTCAATCCCAGCGTTCAGTCATTGATAGCGACTTATTTTCCTCACATCGGCCTCTCGGCTCCAATCGATTCCAGCACCGGTCGCATTCCCGGTTATGAGACAAACCTGCCCACAAACTCGGTCCAGGACCTGGGCACGTTGCGCATAGATCATGACTTTAGCGATAAAGATCATCTTTATGGTGCATACAACACCGGCGCTCAGACCTACGCAAATGCGCTCGTGCAAACACCGTATACAGGCCTTGGCCTAGATCAGAATATCCGCAGGAACAACACGCTTTCATTCTCCTACACACACGTTTTCAATACGAATATGGTGAATGAAGCGCGGGGCGGCTTCAATCATCAAGATCTCTACCGTCATAGCAATACGACTCTGGAAGGCTTCCTTTCAAGCATCGGCTTCGACCAGACCGACATCGCGGCCTATGGTGCGGTCGTCGGGACGAATGAACTTACGACATTCGGGCATCCCGCAGTTACGTTCAGTCGAAATCGGTTCGCCGCCTTTCAGAACGGTGGCCGAAATACTGATCGTCCGCAGAACCAGGGCCTGGTCACTTTTGGAGATACTTTCACATGGGTCATCCGAAAGCACAGTCTGAAAATGGGTGCCGATTTTGTTCGCAATGCGGCAGTCGACGGATTCGCGGTGAATCGCGGCAATCCTCGCGGGGCCATTGCCTACACAGGCGGAGGAACGGATCCCTTTGCCAGTTTCATCCTCGGCGAACCCGCGACCAGCGTCTCTTACATCAACGCGCCACGTCCGCCGATGGATGTTTACAACTGGGAACAAGGCTTTTTTGTGCAGGATGACTGGAAGGTGTCGTCGCGACTGACCGTTAATCTGGGATTGCGTTATGAACTCGTTACACCGTTTATCGAAAACCACGACCTCCTGACCAACTTTGACGCGAACTACGTTGACCCTAATACCGGAGAGAAGGGACGCTTCATTATCCCTTCCGATAAGACGCTGCCTTACCTTGATACAAGAATCCTGACCACGCGCCCCGTAGTCACTGCTGCCCAATCCGGCCTCGGGATCGGCCGTGGAGTGGTGCGAATGGACAAAAATAATCTTGCGCCGCGAGTTGGGATGGCCTTCCGTCTCAATGACAAGTCCGTGCTTCGTGGCGGATATGGTTTTTACTATCCAACTTCGGCGGCCCAGGGTATTCGGGATCCAATCGCGACCAACCCTTTTAATCAGGGGCTGACGAAGACAGGCTTCGATGACAACAACAATCCCGTTCCTCTCAGCGGTTGGCCCGGTAATCAACATGGCTTCAGTCCGCTGAATGGTGGATTTGTTTCAACCGGCTTCGGTGGACTGCCTGCCATTAACGCGGTCCCAGTGGGTTTACAGCAACCTCGAATTCAGCAATACAACGCAACGTTCGAGCGCGAGATTTTTCGTGACACTTCGCTGCGAGTCTCCTATTTGGGAACCACTCTGAGCGGTCTGATCGCGGGAGTCGACTTGAACGAAATACGAGCCAGCGATACTCCGTTTGGCACAACAATTGGGGATGGCGTGACACCATGTGATCCGCTCAACAACGCCGATTGTGATTATTCGCCGGCGGACTTAGCGCGTCAGCCGTTTCCCGGTCTGGGCGATTTCCTACTCAGTTACGGCAACTTCGGACACGGCCATTCCAACGCATTCCAGACCCAACTGGAGAAGCGCTATTCCCACGGCTTGATGCTCAACATCTCGTATACCTACCTAGACCAGAAATCGACTGGTTTAGATACCGGCAATTCCAGTTTGGGGGGCATCGCTTACAATGCGTTCGATCCCAACCACGACTACGGACAGGAATCGTTTTTTCCCAAGAATCGCTTCGTGGCATATGGCATTTACGACTTGCCAGTGGGCCGAGGAAAGAAGTTTGGATCCTCGTTCCCGACATGGGCCGACGCGATTTTGGGGGGCTGGCAAACCACGTTTAACATGTTTGCGAAGAGCGGGACGGGATTCACTCCTTTCTGGCTCTGTGACGATTGCGGCACGGCTGAACCCGGAAATATCGGGGTCAGTTCGCTTGACGCATTTGGTGACTTCAACTCCGAGCCCTCATTCAGGCCGGTCGTAACCGGGAACTATAACCACCGCAGCGGCAATCAGATTTGGGATCCCAACGCATTTGCCCTCCCCCCCATGGGAGCCGATCTCTTCAGCAACGCTCAAATCGCCAAACGTAACCTCTTGCAAGGCCCGGGTACTTGGGGCGTGAACCTGGGAATTCACAAGACCTTCCATTTTGGGGAGCGTGTAGCTGCGACGTTTGGTGCGGACATCGACAATTTGTTCAACCATCCGTTGTTCTCGCCGGACAGTGACTACGGTGGTGGTGGCGGGCCATTCGCATTTCTCGGCGACTTCGATATCGGAGTTGATCCCGCAACCTTGAGGCCGGTTGTAGCCGACGTCACGCCCAATGTCGACTTCGGTCGCCTTGAGCAGACGTTCACACAAGATGGCGTCGACAGTCGTCGCACGATTCGCTTGCTGCTAAGGATCACCTTCTAACGTCGTAGATTCATTCGCCGCGATGTCACCATCAAGAAATGTGACTCGCGGCGTTTCTGATTCACGAGGAATGAAGTGAATCGGCTACTACGGCCGCGTGACGATACCGCTCTCAACTGGGACACCTATGAACCGTCGCTTTCTTCCGATTGTTGCGCTCATCGTTTGCCTTACCACTGCCTTCGCCGACCGACCCGGGGGGTTTCGTGTGATTGGACCAGGTGGCGGCGGCGCGATGTTCAATCCGACCATCAGTCCGCATGACCCCAACACCGTCTTGATTTCTTGCGACATGAGCGGCTCCTACATTACCCATGATGGAGGCCGTTCTTGGCGGATGTTCAACCTGCGTGGCGTCGTAAATTTCTTTGTATTCGACCCAGTCGATCCGAAAACGATGTATGCCCATGCCACCGCCTTATGGCGCAGCACGGATGCCGGCGAACACTGGAATCTGGTTTACCCCAGTCCTTCCGCGGTGAAGGGCGTCAAGATGAATTCAGATCATTCCGACGAATCGATCCTTGCCGATCCGGATCCGCTGAGCTCGATTTCAGCCATGGCGGTGGATCCTGGCAACTCTCACATTCTCTACGTGGCCGCCGGGCCCAAGGAGAGTCCCGCACTGTTCGTGTCGCGTGACTATGGAAAGAACTGGCAGAAACAAGCGAGCTTACCCGATGTTCCGCGACGTCTGTGGATCGACCGGCGTTCAGCCCCAACGGGGCGCACAATATTTCTAGCGAGCGCCCGCACGATTGCGATTGTTAACGCGGACAAGGTTCGCACCCTTCCGCTTCCGGCCACTGCGACTGACGTCTCCTTGGGGTTCGACTCAGGCGAGCAGCCAACCATCTATGCCACTTCGGAGCAGGGCATTCGCGTCTCCAAGGATGGCGGCGTCAGCTGGAACCCAAGCAATCTGCCGGGCGAGGGAGCGAAGGTGCCCGCCATTGCAACGAGCTTCTTCCATCCTGAAACAGCCTATGTTTCCTACGATCATTTAATGCTCGATGGAAAAACGTGGATGGGCGTCGCAAAAACCACCGACTCTGGAGCCGACTGGCAGTTGGTCTGGAAGGAATCTGACACTGCCGCAAAGAACGTGAAGGACAATTGGATCACCGAACGTTTCGGTCCGATCTGGGGAGAAAATCCTCTGGCTCTCACAGTAGCTCAACACGATCCCAATTTAGCCTATGCAACGGACTTGGGAAGAACGATGCGGACCACCGACGGCGGCGCTACCTGGGTAGGCCAGTATTCTCGCAAAGTCGATGACGCTGGCTGGACGAGCCTCGGTCTTGACGTCACCACCAGCTACGGAATTCACTTCGATCCATTCGATCCCGAGCGTCAGTTCATCACGTACACCGACATAGGACTTTTTCGCAGCGAGGATGGCGGCAAATCCTGGACAAGCTCGACCACTGGAGTTCCGAGGGAGTGGATGAACACCACCTATTGGGTTGTGTTCGATCCCAAAGTCCGCGGCCGGATGTGGAGTGTGAATAGCTACACGCACGACCTTCCGAGACCGAAGATGTGGCGGCATACATCCGTACTGACTTATAAAGGTGGCGTTTGTCGGAGTAATGACGGCGGCAAGAGTTGGACGAAGTCGAATAGCGGAATGGACGAGACGGGGGCAACTCACATCCTCCTTGATCTCACAAGCCCAGTGGACGCGCGAGTGTTATACGTGGCCGGGTTTGGTAGAGGAGTTTATAAAAGTTCAGACGGTGGTCGCAGCTGGGCCTTGAAGAATAATGGGATCACGCAACAGGAACCATTTGCATGGCGGCTAGCTCGGAGTTCGAATGGCACGTTGTATGTGGTCATTGCGCGCCGGTCGGAGGATGGCAGTATTGGAAACCCTGGCGATGGTGCACTGTACCGTTCGACGGATGGCGCCGAACATTGGCAGCCGGTTTCTTTGCCTGAAGGCACCAACGGGCCCAACGGACTGGCGGTTGATCCTCAATCTCCCGATCGACTGTACCTCGCATCCTGGGCTCGAGCGACCGGAACGCATGGTGATGGCGGTGGAATCTTCCTTTCGGAAGACGGTGGAAAAAGTTGGAAGCAGGTCCTGGAAAAGGATCGTCATATCTACGACATCACTGTCGACTCGCAGGACCCCAACGTGTTGTATGCGACCGGCTTTGAGTCGTCTGCTTGGCGTTCGGCAGACCGCGGCCTGCACTGGACGCGCATTCCCGGATTTAATTTCAAGTGGGGACACCGCGTGGTCCCCGATCCTCTGCACCACGATGAGGTTTATATCACCACGTTTGGTGGAAGCGTTTGGTACGGAGCGATCGATGGAAAACCGCGCCCCGTAGACATCGATACACCCGTGCTCGAGCCTGGACAATAGTGGGAGGAGATGCGTGATCAGTCGGCGCCAGTGGTTGTATGGAATGGGTCTGGTAGCAGGGTCAGGCGTTCAAGCTGGCAGCGCGATCAGCGTTGTTGCAAACGACACGACCACGCCAGCGCCACTGGAACTGTCGCAGTACGAGCCCAAAAGCATGCTTCGGGTTCACGAGTCGCACATCGAACGTTCAAAATTTCCGAACATCGATTTTCATACACACATCTCCGGTTCGGCCCGGTCGGAAAATGGCGTCGAACTCTCGCCTGATCGTGAGTATCTGGGCACTCCGCAAGAACTGCTGGCTGTCATGGATCGCAAGAACATCCGTGCCATGGTTAACTTGACCGGCGGTTACGACAATGGCCTTGCCGAAGCGGTAGCAAAATATGACCGAGCGTATCCCGGCCGTTTTTACACCTTCACTGAGCCTAGCTATTCGCGTTTCAAAGAACCAAATTATCCAACGCTGCAAGCGCAAGCCATCGAGCGAGCCCACCGCGACGGTGCTCGTGGCCTGAAGATTCTCAAGACGCTCGGACTTTATCTTCGGGAGAACATCACCTCAGGCACGCTGGTGAAGATTGATGATGCGCGTTTTGATCCCATGTGGGATGCTTGTGGCCAACTGAACATGCCAGTTGCCATTCACGTCTCCGATCCTGTAGCGTTTTTCACTCCGACCGATCGCTTTAACGAGCGGTACGAAGAATTGAATAACCATCCTGATTGGTCTTTCTACGGGCACGA
Organism: uncultured Acidobacteriaceae bacterium; assembly: GCA_963722365.1. Lineage (GTDB taxonomy): Bacteria > Acidobacteriota > Terriglobia > Terriglobales > Acidobacteriaceae > Sulfotelmatobacter. The sequence goes on along the minus strand of CAVRLM010000003.1, from coordinate 1,028,758 downwards.
TTTTCCCAGCAATGCTGAATTGCTCGCGGCCCGCAACCGCGTGATTGCCAAGCATCCCAAAACCCAATTTGTGACCCTGCACGTCGGCAACTTCTCGGAAGACCTGCAAAATGTCGGTGAAAGTCTCGACCGATTTCCCAACATGTCTGTAGACCTTGCAGCGCGCATCGGCGAACTCGGACGCCAGCCGATAACTGCCCGAAAGTTCGTCGACAAGTATCAGGACCGAATCTTGTTTGGCACGGACGCGACGCCGCACGGGGATGAATTTCCTCAGCAGGTCTTCAACGATCAGTTGTACGAGATCTATTACCGCTTCCTCGAGACGAGCGACGAGTATTTTGACTACGCTCCGGCGAAGATACCGCCCCAGGGCCGCTGGCGTATCTACGGCATTGATTTGCCAGATACTATTCTGCGCAAGGTTTACTATGAAAACGCTGCGCGGCTGCTGCGAATCTAAATGCGTTTCCTTCCGCAAATCATCGTACTAGCACTGGCAGCGTCGGCTTGGGCCGCACAATCCGAAGTCCGCGTCTGGCAAGGCACGCTCACCTTACCGACATACGAAGAGGGATCCCCCGACCCCAACCCTCCGTTTGATCAGTACACTAGCGGACGGTTCAACTATCCCTATACCCTGCGCACGAACCTGACCAGTCGGCGCGCCGACCATGCTTGGCGCGCGATCTACTTGGAGAACGAATATCTCAAATGTTCCGTGCTGCCTGATCTCGGCGGACATCTTTACACCTGCATTGACAAGATTTCTGGCAAGTCGATGTTTTATGCCAACTCCTCGATCAAGAAAGCAGCGATCGCCTACCGCGGGGTATGGGCAGCATTCGGCATCGAGTTCAACTTCCCGGTTTCGCACAACTGGGTGACGATGTCGCCGGTGAACTTTGCATTCACCAAGCATGACGACGGCAGCGCCTCGGTCACCGTGGGCAACGTCGACCGCGTATACGGCATGGAATGGACCGTGGAGTTGGTCCTACATCCGAACTCGACAGTCCTGGAGCAGCGTGTAACCCTCAGCAATCGGAGCGATGCACGCCATCGCTTTTATTGGTGGAACAATGCTGGAGTTCAGGCATGGGATGACTCGCAAATCACCTACCCCATGCGGTTTGTCGCTACACACGGATTCACGGAGATCCATCCCTGGCCAGTCGACCAGGATGGCATCGATTACAGCGTGGTCCGGAATCAAACCAAGGGTCCAGTTTCCATGTTCAGTTATGGAAGCCGCGAGGACTTCATGGGAGTGTGGAATCCGCACACCAATACTGGCACAGCTCACTTTGCGGAATACGAACAGGTCCCGGCGCGGAAGATCTGGTCCTGGGGTGTTGACGCCGATGGCCTTGATTGGCGCAAGGCCCTCTCAGACGACAACAGCGCATATCTCGAAGTCCAAGCCGGCCTCTTTCGTAACCAGGAGACCTATGCCTTTCTCGAGCCACGCCAGGTCATCCATTTCTCGGAGTATTGGATGCCGGTGCGCGAAATAGGAGGAATCTCTCGCGCCAATCTCACTGGAGTAGCGAGCTTTGTCCGAAAAGAGAAAGGCTTGACGATCGGATTTAATGCAAATCAGCCCATTCCACGCGCTTCCGTGTCAATTCTCGAGGGTGAGCAGCAAATACTCCACGAGACCGTAGATCTCACACCGGAACACAGTTGGATGCACGAATTCCCCAACGCCGACGCTCAAGCCAAGTACTCGATTGCAATTCAGAACGCCAAAGGAGCGACGCTCTTGCGCCAGACCGAGGGCAAATACGATTGGACTCCTGAGTCTGAGATTCACGTTGGCCCGCAACCGGCCTATCACATCCCAGAGCCGGACAAAAGATCCCTCGACGATTGGATTCAGCTCGGAAAAGAGAATGAGCTAAACGGCGCAAATCTCGCCGCTCTCGAGACTTATCAAGAAACGCTGGCAAAGTTTCCAGAAAGCTTCGAAGCAGGGAAGTCGGCTGGACGCCTTGCAGCGGGATTGCTGCGTTACGCGGAGGCAAAAAAACTCCTCGAGCCCGTACATGAACGGGACACCACCGACACGGAGATCTCCTATTACCGGGGCCTTGCTTATGATGGTCTCGGAGAAACCGATCACGCCCGTGCCTCGTTCGAACAGGCTGAGCGTCTGCCATCTTTTTACGCTGCCTCCGCCCTCGCCCTTGGTGAACTGCTGGGGCGCAGTGGAGATTTGAACGGCGCCGAGCGCCACCTGGCCGGCGCCTTGAGCGCTGCTCCTAACGATCTGCGAACCTTGGAGGAATGGGTCGCCGTTAAAGACAGCGCGGGCGAATCTCAGGAAGCCCAATCCATGGCACGACAAGGGCTGGCACGCTTCCCGCTAAGTTCTCTACTTCGCGAAGAAGTAGGACAACCCGATCTTGCTCATCTCAGCAACGATTCCGACCGCATTCTGAATCTTGCGGCCGAGTACATGCGGCTGGGCGTCTATCAAAAAGCGCTGAAGATACTTTCGCGGCAGTATCCAGCGCAGCCGAAGGATCAAAGTGAGCCGGGGGCAATACCTCCACAGAGTCACCCCATGGTTGCTTACTTCCGCGGTTATTGCCACGAACAACTGGGACAGTCAGGATTTGAAGATTACCGCGCCGCCTCCAAGCTGTCGACCGCATATGTTTTTCCTAGCACGGCGGAAGAGTTCGCTGTTCTACGTGCAGCCCTGCAATCGAATCCATTGGACAGTACTGCGCACTATCTGCTGGGTACATTTTATTTCTCGCGTGGTCTCACAGATCCCGCTCTCGACGAATGGAGTCAAGCTCGAAAAATCGGGCCAGTGCCTCCTGTCTTAAGCGCGAGCATGGGGCTGGCTTTGCTTCATATGAAGAATGACCCAGCGGGCGCGCTTGTGGCATTTCAAGACGGCTTGCGCAGTGATCCCACTAACACTGCAATCTACATGGGAATGGACCAAGCTCTCAGCCTTCTGAAACGGCCTGCGCGCGAACGGGTGGAAGCGCTCGAGAAATATCCGGAGATGGATTCCGCTCCCCCGGCAGTAATTTTTGAGTTGATCTTGAATCTGGCGGAGAACGGCGATTTTGATCGCGCCACTCATCTCTTCTATGACCGGTTCTTTCCGCGAGAGGAGGGTGGGACCAATGTCCGTCAAGTGTGGATTGAAGTTCAGTTGCTGCGCGCACTTTCTTTGACTAAGAACGGACACAGCAGCGAGGCGCTATCAGCCGTCCAACACCTTGGCTCGGAAGCTCCTGGCTTGGCCTTCACTCGCGATGGTCTTGAGTCCATCCTTCGATCGGCCAGAACCAATTATCTGGTCGGGACTGTGTTTGCCGGATGTGGGCACGCAGAAGAGGCCAAAGCGAAGTTCGAACTCGCTTCCGTCGCCTACGCGCCAGACGAGATTAACTGGGCTTTTCTGGCGGCCCGCAGCTTACCGGCGTTTAACGAAGCGCATTGGCATGATCGTCTTCAATCGGCACTTGAACAGGCGGAAAGTCGGAGCAAAACTAGCGCGTATCCGAGTTGGTGGGAATACACTTCCGCCACTTTGGCGAAGGATCTTGGCCAAAATAAAGAGGCACAGATCCGATTTCGAGATGCCTTGTTGCTCCCGGATCGCATGCTGGCTTATCACCTCACGCGTCTTGCGGATTCCGAGCCTGCGCCGTAGTCAACTCTCCGTCCTTTTCCAGGAGGGGCGGAATGCGTGACGAAACTTGTTCGCGGGACCGATGACAGACTGATTCAATCATGAGAAGGCGCGACTTTATTTTTGCTGTAGCAGTCTCGATGCTCGCTGGCAGATGGCCGATACGGGCGCAGGGAATTCCTCGTCGTCCGCACCTGTTAATTGCGGATTCAGACCCGTTCACGGGGCTGTCTCTCCTGAAGACTCGCTATGCTGCCGGACTTCGCCCATCCGAAGACATGGAAGGCTGGGCACTGTCTTGGCAACTCACTCGGGACGACACCTTCGCCGAGCGTGCCGTTGCGGAGATGCGGACCAAACATATTTCCGCCAAGGGAAAGCCTTCGCGTTCCTGGGTCGACTACGCCCGATGGTCGTTGGCATTCGATTGGCTGCTTCCATACCCTGGATTTGATCGCGTACTGAAAGACCGGGTAGCTGGCGAATTGAAGGATGGCGCTGCCGCCATGATCGCGAGTCCGGACTTTGCCGATCCGGCGGAGCTGTCGTACCACAACTATGCGGTGCGATACCTCGCATTGGCGGCCTTCACAACAGCTGCGTTAAACGGTTATTCCGATTCAAATCGAACTTGGCTCGACAAAGTTTCGAAGGGTCTTACCAGCATTCTCGAGACGACAAATGTTGTGAGCCCCGATGGCAGCTATCACGAGTCGATGGACTACATGCGAATCACGTGGGCTTCGCTGATTCTGATTGCAGAATTGCAGCGCACGACCACAGGGGCGGATCCTGCCCTGCAATTCTCGGTATTTCGCAATATGGGCACGACCTATCTCTACAAGCTCCTTCCCGACGGAACCCCATCGCGCGAGGGAGACAATGAATATCCGGTTCTCGATTCACGCGACACGGCGGTACTGGGTTATGCCGTCAATCGCTTCAAGGATCCGTACAGTGCCTGGCTCCTCCGTAAGAGCGGATTCTTCTCCAACCAGTGGGTGCTTCCGGTCCTGCAGTTTCTTTGGGACGATCCGGAGGTCAACCCGCTTGACCCGTCGTTGACCAGGGAAGAACTTCTGCCGCGGCAACGCTACTTCGCTGGTGTGGGTCATCTGGTGATGCGAGATGGCTGGAAGCCGGATTCGACCTGGATTGAGTTCGATTGCGGTCCGTATTTTTCCAAACACCAGCACCTCGACCAAAATCAGTTCACGATTTACCGCGACGGTTACTTGGCGATCGATAGCGGTGCGGACTACACCGACACTGAGAGCCCTCACTACCTGAATTACTACCGTCGAACTGTGGCGCACAACTCTGTACTGGTCTACGATCCCGCAGAAAAGTTCTTCTGGTCTGATAATGTTCTGCCCGCTGCCAACGATGGTGGGCAGCGAATGAATTCCTCCCGCTATTGGAACACCATCCGGAGTCCGGAAGATTGGAATCGCACCCGTGATATTTGGGACCTTGGGTCCATGCTTGTTGTCGACCATGCTCCTGGTCAATATCACTACGCGATGGGCGACGCGAGCAACGCCTATGCTCGCGACAAACTTCGGCGCTTCACGCGCGAAATTCTGTACACTCCGGGCAATGGTGTTCTATTCATCTTTGACGTTGTCGTCAGCACAAACCCGACCTTCAGAAAAGTTTGGCTGCTTCACGGCGTAAATCAGCCAACGGTGGACCAGGGCAACGGTACCGGGCCTGAGGCCGCGCAGGATTTTCGCAATGCGAGCACCTTTCGCTTCACCGAAGGAGCGGGAGAGTTGTTGGTGCACTCCCTCCTGCCCAAAGAGCGAGTGATCACACGACGAGGAGGGAAGGGAAACGAGTTCTATACTCCCGGTGATGACCAAGGGGAAAGGTGGGGATCGGGTCAAAATTGGCCGCTCGAACCTGCCGAGGGTGCGCCGTTGCCGGAGGATCCCAAGCTTCGCCATGCTTGGAAACTCTTTTGGGGGGAAGATTTCAATAAGATTCTCAGCTCTAACCGCAAGAACGTCGTCCCGGGAAGTTGGCGCGTCGAGGTATCACCAGCGTTGCCGGCGGAGACAGATTTCTTTCTGCACGTGCTTGAAATCGGAAACGCGGGAAGCACTGGACGCCGGCGCACCGAATTGCTCGACGGAGTTAACGTTCAGGGCGCTGCTCTCGAGCACGGTCCCATCGTGTTATTCAGTACAACGGGTTGGGTCGCAAACTCAGGGGAAGTCTCTCTACCGGATTTGGGATGTGAATCCCTGTTTCTCACCAGTCTGCAGCCGAATGCGGTTTACGAACTCAACCTCGGCGGCCTGAATGTGTCATCTTCGCCGAACGCGGTGCTGCCGGGCGTCGCAGTTAGCACAGAGCGAATTCGCGCCAATTCGAAGGGGATTTTCCGCCTCGAGCGCCGCGATCTCGCGAACCTACGGCTGCGGTTCGCAAGAGTGTGAACCGCCACGGAGTGCGTCGGCCACATGTACGATTATGCGTTCTTGATTTGCGAGAAACTTGTTGTAGTTTCTTGACTTGAGGAAAATTATTCCCGAGCCCATCATCACCACGCGGAGCGACGAATTACGAATACGTCGCCCGATCTCCAACCTGCGATGGTGGATCGGTGGAATCCTGCTCGCCTCCACGATCATTAATTACCTCGACCGGCAATCACTCTCCCTACTTGCTCCGTATCTCAAGATTGAATATCACTGGACCAACACCGACTACGCAAATATCGTAATTGGTTTTCGTCTGGCTTACTCCATCGGCCAAACAGTATTTGGCCGTTTCATGGATCGCATCGGTACGCGTCGCGGCTTGTCAATTACCGTTGTTTTTTACTCGCTGGTTTCTGTGCTGACTTCGCTGGCGCGCGGATTTTATAGTTTTGCCACGTTCCGCTTTTTGCTGGGCGCTGGCGAATCGGCGAACTGGCCAGCCGCGACCAAGGCCGTTTCCGAGTGGTTTCCCGCACGCGAACGCGGTCTTGCAACAGCACTCTTCGACAGCGGATCTTCTGTCGGTGGTGCCATCGCTTCGTGGCTCATTCTCTCAATCTATTTTCGCTGGGGCTGGCGTCCGGCATTCGCGATTCCTGGAATGCTCGGTTTCGTCTGGGTACTCGTCTGGCGCTGGCTCTATCACCCGCCTGAAACTCATCCCCGGATCAGCGATGCGGAGAAGGCCATGATTCTGGCGGACAAACAAGAATCGCCGTCGAGCAGTATTGACGGGAAGCCGCTTGGTTGGCGAGAGCTACTGAGCTTGCCGCAAACTTGGGGCGCAATCCTCGCTAAGGCGCTAACTGATCCAGTCTGGTTCTTTGTTACGGATTGGTTCCCCATTTATCTGGTGGCCAAAGGAATCGAATTACGAAGCGGGCTGATTGCGATCTGGATTCCATTCTTGGCCGCCGACCTCGGAAATTTCTGTGGCGGCATCGCCTCGGGCCACTTAATCAAGCTGGGCTGGTCCGTCGGCAAAGCTCGGAAGGCGGTAGTCGTCTTTGGCGGCCTCGGCGTCACCGTATTAATGGCAACCGTGTTCACTGCCAATCTCTACCTACTAGCGTTCCTTTTTGCTCTGGCTACATTCTCTTATGCAGCATTTTCAACCATGGCCAACGTGTTACCCTCGGATCTCTTTCACAGCGAATCTGTCGCAAGCGTAAGTGGGTTGAGTGGAACGGCGGCGGGTCTGGGCACCGTTGTCGCATTCAAACTCATTGGACACTTTTCCGATGCCCGCAGCGCCATGGCTGGACACTCCTTCGACCCCATCGTCATCGTGGCCGGCTTGGTTCCTCTCGTGGGGATGATTCTGGTCCTGCTACTAGTTCGCAACACCGACGCCACCAGGCGCGGCTTGGTTCGGCCCATCTAGATAAGCAGTGTCAAGTCTTGCCGACCGGCCTGCTCCGAAATAAGGCCACGGTCTCTGGCTGGGCCGATTTACACAAGATCGGCGGCAGTCCGCGAATAATCAACACCGAGTCCGCGACAACCATGTTTCCGATGCGTTTCATCGTGGCTTCCATTGCTCCAGCCTGGTGTGCACAGAGAACCGTATTATCAGTAACGCGCATTCGATGTGAGGGTGTCACGGGTTCTTCCGGAAAAACGTCGGTCGCAAACCGGATATGACCCTTTTCGACAGAATCAAGCAATGCGTCAAAATTCACGACTGCTGCCCGGCTCATCAAGACCAGGGCTGACCCTCGCTGCATCGAGCTAAACTGTTCTGCTCCCAAGAACCCTTGATTCTCTGACGTGACGCCAGCCACAACAAAGATCAGGCGCGAACGTCGTAAGACCTCGTCGAGTGAAGCTGCCTCGCATCCCAGTGCGCGAATATATTCGCTGGGAAGCCAAGGGTCATAGGCGCGTATGCAACAGCCAAAAGGGCGGAGCAACGGAAGAATAGCTTTTCCGAGATCGCCCAACCCGATCAGTCCCACATCTTGCCGAAACAGAGTGAATGCGTTGCGGTTCGCGGCGAAGCCGTATTCTTCCTTGCCTTGTCGAAAGCGGCGATCGGATCGTGTGATGCCGCGAGCAAGATCAATCGCCATTCCTAGCGCAGCCTCCGCCACAGGCTCCGCGAACACTGGGCTGATATTGAGAATTCGGATGCCAGCACGAAAACAAAAGCCGTAGTCGATGTTGGGAAGAAAATTGCCCTCGACATTGAACACAGCCTTCAACTTTGAAGCTTGCCGCAATCGTGACTCCGGAAGGTCGACTTGGCCGATAATAATTTCGGCAGTCGCAGCCTTTCCTTCAAATATCTGGTCTGTAACCGGACCGTCCTCGTGCACAACGACGTCACCTAAATCGCGCAGCCGAAAGAGATCGTCTTCATCAAAAATATCGTTCACTGCGCGCGGTGCCGGAGCCAGAAAAATGCGTTTTGGTTTGCGATCAGTCATAGAGCTCCTGAAGGCTTGCAAACGGGTGCCCTCGTGCAACGCGAGTTGTCTTTCAGACGCCCTTGCGCCAGCCGGAATCGTTCTCACTTTTGAGTTCGACAGTGATCGAGCCATCTGGGTTGACCGGTTGTTCACAAGCCCAAGCCACCGGCTTCTTTACGCCCGGACGAATCTCCAATTGCGCGGAAACTAGAATCTTTCCGAAATATCCCTTCGGAAGAAGAAAAGAGGCTTGGCGGAGTCCTCCGCCTTGCGGATGTCCTGGGTCCAACGCCCCAGCCAAGCTGACCTTCTTGTCGGGACTTTCCAAATGCAACCAGAGCACTCCCGGAACTCCGGCCGCTCCCCGGTTACTCACGCACACAATCACTTCAAAAGTGTCATGCCGTTTGCGTTGCCAAACCCACGAAGGTCGCAAGCGATACCCAATCGTGGTCCGTAGACGCTCGAATGCGCGAGGATATATTTCGTTGTAACGTGCAAGATTGTCTGCCTCGGTCCAGAGCGCCCAATAATTCGCACGTAAATCCGGTACATGCAGCATGTAATTTTCAACCACATTAATCCCGGCTGCATCGCGTGCTAGCTTCTTTGTGTCGTACTGCCGGAAGTAGCCATCTTCCATGATGGCTGCCGTCCACGCGGGCCGGTTCGCCAGTTCGTCGATTTGGATCGGCTCTTCTACGATGATGCTGTCGGAGCGCATCCATGCCCCGGCTCGAACCGCCATATCGACCACTGCGCGGTTTCCTACGTTGCTGATGTCCGGCTGCGTGTTTACCGCGACCGGCGTCTTCTTCCAGCTCTCAAGCTGCTTTGCGGTCATCATCAGAGAGGTTCGCTGCGCAGCAAGATAGTCGGGAAAGGGATTGGGAAAGTTGCTAGTGTGTCCTTCGCCCCAAAATCCGTACTGCATAAGGTCCATCCATTCGATCAGAGGGTTTCCATCAAACTCCGCCGCGAGCAAATCAACTAGCTCCGCGAAGGCTTTCTGAAATTCAGGATGGTCATAGCGAGGCTCCCGATACTCACCGTTGCTCTTCCCAGGAATGCGGCCGATGTTGACCAGCGGTACGCGCTCGCGCACGAACGCCGGCAGTGCAATTTGTTCCGGTTGAAATGATTCGTTAGAAAGCTGAACCCGGAAAGCAACCCGAAGACCTTTGCGTCTAGCGGCATCCAGCGTCAGGGCCCACACCGGATCGAGGTCGAGTCGCCCCGGGCGCGATTGTACGTTGCGCCAATCACAGCGGATGTAGAGAACATCCACGAAAGGCAGGCTCGAAATCTTCTCGACGTGCTGTTCCAGCGACTCCCGTCCTGCGCGCGCTGCCAGCGACGGCCCACCCTCTTCCCAGGTGTAGCCCACCAAACCAAGCCCAAAGTTGCGAAGAGGTTGCTCCGACGGCGTGGTATATAGCACCGTTTGCCAACCCTGATCTTGATCGATATCGAAAGGGCCCTGATCTAACCGATCTCCGGTCGACCAAGCACAGCTGAACTCTCGGCCGTAATCGGTATCAGAGGCCGCCGCGTTGCTCCTGCTCAGGAGAGGAAGTAGGGCGGCTCCCTTCAAGAGATCTCTGCGACGCATTGCGTAGTTTCCTCCCATCACAACGGGAATCTCAAAGCTAACGGCTTGTAGATTCGCAGCACATACGTCAAGGCGCCACTAAGAAGCCGGGTTTCGTTTACTTTACCATTCTTCCGAATGCTTTCCTATGAGTGGACGTCCAGAAGAGGAGAGCGCGATTGCAACAGGCCTCCTACAGGATATTGATCTCGTCTACGAAAGCGGCCTCTAGCGAAACCTTCGAATCAGCAGGGTATGCCGATCGGAGCGATAGAGGCCCAGCACGTAGAGAGCAGCCTTACCTTTCGTGGAGTAGATCACCTGACGAATTCGCAGGACGGGTGCACCGTGTGCAATATTCAGAAGCCTGGCGGTATGGGGATCGGCGGTCGTGGCGTCGATCTCTTCGTCCGCGTGTGCGATATCAAGTCCGTAATCGTGCTCAAGAATGGAAAACAGCGAGACTCGATCCAAAGGTTTGTCCGTCAGGCCAGCGAAGTCTTCCGCTGACAGATAACACGTCTCGATTGCAAATGGTTCGTCTGCACCCTGCCGCAAGCGCTCCACCTTGATGAGCCGACCGGTGGCGGGCAGAGCGAGTCGGGCTGCAATCTCCTGCTCGGTATCAATTACGCCGAGAGATAACAACTTCGATGTAACCGACAAACTCCGGCCCGACATCTGTTCCGTGTAGCTCATCAGCTTGTTAAAGTGGATCTTTGGCGGAGCGACGAATGTCCCCGCCCCCCGGCGGCGCACGACCATACCTTCGCGTTCCAGTCCGGCCAGTGCATGACGGGCGGTCATCAGGCTAACGCGATGAATCTTCGCCAGTTCCCGCTCAGAGTTGACCGCATCACCTGGCTTCAATTGCCCGGCTTCGAGACGCTTCAGGATCGCACCCTGAATTCGTTTGTACGCTGGCAACCCGTTTCCCCGGGATTGTCGCATGAAGTCTCCGTTTGGCACGTGCACCATACTACAAGAGTGCTACATAGCTCAATATGAAATTCTGAAGAATCTGTTCTCCATCTAGAGTCCTGAGCGCAAAACCTTCTGGCAGAGCATCTCACTAATGCTTGGGCTTAAGCCAGCCAGGCGAAGCGATGTCTTTACAATAAACGCAGCGAGACAGCAAATTCTCCGATATTACCTAGCAAATTATTGGATAACATGCCGCGGGAGCACCGTGCTGTGTTCGCGTTTTCCACAGATCAGCGCAACAACTGCCTCAACCAGCCTGGAATATCCGCCAAAAAAATGAACAGTTCTGCATTTTTTTCTTGACCTGGTTCATCGATGTGCTATATAGCATGACCCCATGTAGTTTCGTGGGCCAAGTGTATCAGTCACTTCGTTTTTCTTTTTGGGGTCAAGCGAACTAGAGGAGGTTCTGCAATGACGGAACGACGGTCCGCTGTGCTTTGCTGCGTACTGCTACTTTTGATGGCGTCGGTTGGCGCCGTTCAGTCTGCCTGGAGTCAAGAAGTATCAGCCGCGATTGTGGGAACTGTGGTGGATGCCAGCGGCGCGCCCATCAAGGGCGCGACAGTTACCGCCACCGATCAGGATCATGGCACAGTCCGCGTGGCGGAGACCAATGATTCAGGTGCGTACAACATCACTCGCCTGACCGTCGGAACCTACACGCTGAAAGTCTCATCGGCGGGATTCCAGACCGCCGTCCATCCTCCGCTAACTTTGGTGCTGAACCAGACCGCCCGCATTGACGTTCAAATGAAAGTAGGGAAGGTTACTGAGAGTATCGAAGTCTCAGGAGGCACCCCAATCCTGAAGACAGAATCGGCCGTGGTCGACACCGTCATCGATTCCAGGACCAACGAAGAGCTGCCTCTCGCCACAAGAAATTACGTCCAACTGACTCTGCTTGCGCCAGGCTCCGTTACACCCAACCCTTCGAGCTTTAACAACGGGGACAACACCGCCAGCGGTGGCCGGCCCTACATTAACGGGAACCGGGAACAAGCCAACAACTTTATCCTCGACGGTTTGGACAATAATCAGGTGTCAGACAACTTGGTTGGCTTTACCCCAGCGCCGGATGCGATTCAGGAGTTCAATCTCATCACTCAGAATGCCTCCGCCGAGTTCGGGAATTATCAAGGTGGCATCGTGAGCACTACCATCAAGTCTGGCACCAACGGCTTCCACGGTGACCTGTGGGAGTTCTTTCGCAATGATGTCCTTAACTCGAACTCTTGGGAAAACAGGTTTAACGATAGTGAAAGGCCCAAACTGCGCTGGAACATGTTCGGTGGCACAGTCGGCGGCCCCATCCTCAAGAACAAGCTGTTCTTCTTCTTTGATTATCAGGCACAGCGTTTTGATCATCCTTCCACAACCGTTCCACTCAGCGTCTTCACCACAGCTGAACGCGCTGGCAACTTCGCGGATATCTGTCCAGAGGGATTCAATACATCCGGTCTCTGTAACAATCTGGCTCACCAGATTTATGACCCGTTGAACGGGAACGCCGCCGTTCTCAACAACAACATCGCAGCCGTAGAACCGATTGATCCGGTAGCGGCCAACTTATTTGCGTCGTCGCTCTATCCGGCTGCAACTGGGACATCAACACAGAACAACGCAAGCTATACCCAGACCGGGTTGGTTAATACCAGTCAGTACGATATAAAGATCGACTTCAACGCGACTGGCAACGACCATATCTTCGGCCGTTATTCGCATGCCAAGCAGCACAATCCCACGGTTAACTCGTTTGCATTGCTGGGAACGGGCTTCTCAGACGCCCCGATTGACAACTATGTCATCGACTGGAGCCACACCTTCAATTCTAATTTGCTGAATGACGTCCGCTTCGGGGTTAATCACGTCAAACTGCATAATGGTACCGACTTCGACAGCAGCGTTGGAGACTTGGGTACGCAACTCGGGATCGCAAATGCCAATGCCGGTGGCCCGGGGCTCCTCGCACTAGGTTTCAATGGTGGAAATCCCAGCGGGCCCGGCACCGGTGTTCTCACCAACGTCGGCAGCAATGGGGTCCAACAGAGATTCCAGGATGCGGTGATTCAGGCTTCGGATGCGCTGGTCATGACCCACAATCGCCATGTGTTTCACGTGGGCTTTGAGTACTGGCGCGACCGTATGAACAATTTCTACTCCGGCAACAGCGGCACGCTCGGCGCGATCATTTTCAACGGCGCATTCACGTCGTCAGATCCGACAAATGTGACTAAGCCGGTGGGTGGGTATGGCGGCGCCGATTTCTACCTCGGACTACCTTCCTCCTATGGCAAGGGCATTTCCGCTGGACAGTGGGGTCATCGGGCGAACATTTTTGCAGGGTATATTCAGGATGATTGGAGGGCCACACAAAACCTCACCCTCAACCTGGGCCTGCGTTACGAGGCCCATACGCCGTGGATTGAAGCACACGACCTGCAAGATAACTTCGATCTCATCACAGGTCAGCTGATCGCTCCAAATTGTTCTAAAGTCAATCTTGGAACAGCCCCGGTGACTTGCAAGCAAGGCAGCCGTGGTCTTTACAACGGTACGTACGGGTTAAGGGATTTCCAGCCCCGTATCGGTTTCGCCTGGACGCCCGCGAAGTTAGGTGGGAAGACCGTCTTCCGTGGCGCCTACAGTATCTCCTCTTATCTGGAAGGCACGGGTACGAACCTTCGCCTCCCGATCAACCCGCCCTTTACTGCAGCTGAAACCTTGGCGCAATACAACAATGTCGCGCTTCCGGGAACGACTACGGAAGAAGGCTTGGCTCCCGTTGGGTCGGCCAGTGACCCGTTCGCCGGAGCTCTAGTCCGCGTTTGGGATCCCAACGTCCAGCCCGCCATCACGCAGCAATGGAACGGAACAGTCCAGCAACAGTTCGGAACCAATACCATCCAGGTCGGTTATGTGGGCCAGCATGGGACGCATCTGATGGTTCCCATGCCGTACTTGCAGCGCCAGTTGCTCCCGAACAGTGCTTGCGCTACTCCGCCTTGCACAGCGCCCAGCGTCTATTTCTCTGGTAATCCTGCATTCCAGTCTGACATCTCTCAAATCTCGGGCACGGCGTCGGTCGGCAGTATGAACTACAACGCGCTGCAAGCCGTGTTTCAGAAGCGCTATTCAAGCGGCTTGCAATACCAGGTCGCATACACCTACTCCCGCTGCCGGACAGATAACAGCGGCTACTATGGCAACTGGGGAGCACAAGCCGCCCCGGCCAATCCGTACTATCAGAACCTTTACGATCCCAAGAACGACTGGGCAGACTGCTTCTTCGACGCCAAGAATGTCCTCAGCGCGTATGCGCTCTACGATATTCCGTTTGGTCGCGGCAAGAGGTTCGGCCACGATGTGAATCGAGCTGTGGATGCAATTGCCGGTGGCTGGTCGATTGCACCGATTGTCTCTATTCACTCGGGATTTCCGCTGGCACTCTACGATTTCGGCACGGATTCCACGGGGACAAATTCTCGCGGACTGCGTCCGGACTGCGGAGCTGGTGCGGGACGAACCTTCGGCCGGCAAGCTTCGGTGGATTCGACCGGTAAGTACCTCGGCTACCAGTGGTTCGATCCCACACCTTATACCGCCCCGGCGGTGGGAACGTTTGGCAACTGTCCAGCTCAAGGTCCAGTTCGCGGACCAGGATACGGAGATGTGGATCTGAGCATTCAGAAGAACTTCCCATTCACCGAAACCATGAAGCTTCAGTTCCGCACGGATTTCCTGAATGCTTTTAACCGTGTGAATCTGAGCACTCCAGCGACCGCTTTGGGGGACAACATGGGCCTGATCAACACTTCTTCAGACCCAAGAGTCATCCAATTCTCTCTGAAGTTCTATTACTGATTTGGCTGGTATTATGGGGCAGATGTTCTCCAACATCTGCCCCTTTTCTATATTCCGACTACGTTGCCCGGTTCTTGCTCTGGCATTGGTCACGCTGGCTCAGGCATTCGGGCAAGCGACAAGGCCGGTACCCGCGAGTGACGCGACATCCAGTGCGCAGCGCGCCGTCAAGCTTGCTCAAACCGGCCATTGCGAAGAGGCGGTCCCGGCGCTCAAACGAGCATCACCGCGAATCTCCGACAAATCTCTGAAACGCACCGCGGCGTTTGCCGGCGTTCGTTGTGCGATGCTTCTCAATCAAATGGATGCGGCGGTCGATTTCCTGCGCATCTTAAATCACGAATTTCCCAATGATCCTGAAGTCCTCGCACTCTCGGTTCACACGTTCTCTGATCTCTCGACCAGGGCCGCCGAGCAACTGGCAATGACCGCTCCGAACTCCGTGGAGGCGCACAAGCTGAATGCAGAAGCACTCGAAGCCCAGGGCAAATGGGATGCTGCAGAAAAAGAATATAAACTTATTCTGCAGCAAAACCCGCAGCTACCGGGGACGCATTTCCTGCTGGGCCGGTTGATTCTCTCAAAACCTGATGCCGGTCCTACGGCCGCGCAAGACGCCAAAAAGGAATTCGAAGCGGAGCTTGCCATTGATCCCACGAACGCGGGCGCGGAGTATGTGCTGGGAGAGATTGCTCGCCAGGAGAACCAATGGCCAGATGCCATCAAACATTTCTCTCGTGCCACCGAGTTGGATGCCAGCTTTGGGGAGGCATTTCTGGGACTGGGCACAGCATTGCTCTCAGCCAAGCGGTTCTCTGAGGCGATTCCGCCTCTCGAGACCGCCGTCAAGCTTGAACCGCGCAACCCCGGCGCACACTATAGCCTCGCGACAGCTTTGTCGCGCGCCGGCCGAAAGGAAGAAGCGGATAGAGAATTCGCGATCCACCGTCAGATGACGCAGAAAGGCGAGGCAGGGCAACAGCAACCCGCTCCGCCCACAGATCCAAACTGAGCGAATTCTTTTTCGCCGCTTAGTATTACCCAGACAGGCCGTGCTTAACTCATTTCAAAAACAAGAGATCGCGCGATTCGACGTTTCCCGGCGGCATTTTCTTCGCGGAATAGCCGGAGCCGTTGCGATCAGCGGGATGCAGCCCATCATCCGCGCGTTACCGGATCTCGCATATCCATTTGAAGAAATTTCGCCTACACAGAGTGGCATCGCATGGAGGCATATTTCTGGCAGATCCTCTGCCCGATACCTACCCGAAACCACCGGACCAGGCTGTGCTTTTTTTGACTACGACAACGACGGGTGGATGGACATTTACCTCGTGAACAGTGGCCAGTGTGATTTTTTTAACCCCAGTCCGCCTCTACGCAACGCGCTGTACCGAAATAATCGCGATGGCACTTTCACCGACGTCACCGAAAAGGCACGAGTCGCCGCAGGCGGGTACGGACAGGGCGTAGCCGTTGGAGACTACGATGGCGACGGTTTCCCTGATTTTTACGTGACGCAATACGGTAAGAGCATCCTTTACCACAATAATGGGGACGGCACCTTCACGGACGTGACGGAGAAGGCCGGCGTGGCTGCTCCCGGATGGTCCTCCAGCGCCGTTTGGTTCGATTACGACAACGACGGCCGACTGGATCTGTTCGTTTGTCAATTCGTCGAATTTTCCAAATCCATCAACAAATCCTGTGGACCAGGCGAAGAGGGCAAGCACGGCTATTGCATTCCTCGTCTCTATAAGCCGATGCCGAGCTGGCTGTTTCACAACAATGGCGACGGAACCTTCACCGATGTCAGCAAGACATCAGGCATCGCCGATTATCCGGGGAAGGCCTGGGGGGTGGTAGCCACCGATGTAAACAATGACGGCCGCCTCGACATATTTGTGGCGAACGACACCCTCCCGAACTTTCTCCTTATGAACCGCGGCAGTGGCAAGTTCGAAGAGATTGCGAATTATGCGGGCGTCGCCTACAGTTCTGACGGTCGGGCTCGCTCGGGGATGGGAGTGGATTCGGCCGACTTCAATCAGGACGGCTGGATGGACTTATTCGTAGCGAATATCGACCGTGAGATGTTCTCGATTTATCAGAATAATCACGATGAAACCTTCGACGACCAGGCCGGACCTACCGGTATTGGCAATGCGACCCGATTGATGAGTGGATGGGGATTGAAGTTCTTTGATTATGACAATGACGGCAATCTCGATCTGTTTCTCGCTAACGGCAATCCGGATGACCTGATCGAGAGCTTGCACAGCCAGGTCAAATACCAAGAGCCTCTGATGCTTTTTCACAACACGGAAAAGAGTTTCGAAAACGTAAGTGCACAGAGCGGTCCCGTTTTTGCAAAGCCACTATCCGCCCGCGGAATGGCCATTGGAGACTTCAATAATGATGGAGCCGTGGATGTCTTGGTTGCTGTGAACGATGCGGCACCTGTCCTTCTGCGCAACAATGTTGGAAGCAAGAACCATTGGCTGGGGGTGAAGTTAGTCGGAACGAAATCGAATCGCGACGCGGTCGGTGCACGCATCACCTATCAAGCTGGAGACCTGAAACGAAGTCGCACGAAAGTCGCGGGAGGAAGTTTTCTTTCTTCGCATGATCCACGAATTGTCCTTGGCATCGGAAAGCGACCCAAAATTGACTGGCTCGAAATAAAATGGCCGCAACCTGGCGGTGCCACGGAGCACATCACAGATCTGCCAATCGACCGTTACATTACCATTCTTGAAGGCAAGGGTAATTGGATGTAGAGATGTCTCATCCGCAGTTCCCGGTTGGTTTCGCGGAACGTCCGATCATGGCACCCTGCTGGGACGAAGCCTCGCAGACTTCACTGTTTCTGAAATTCCCAAACCTTCACCGCCGGAACGCTGCAGGCAGACTTAAAAAACGAGGACTTACCTCCCGCGGCAAAAATAGAGAGCTCCGGCTCCCCGAAAAAACAGTCACGCTCCTGAAGGCACCCGAATCCGCTAGCACGAAAACTCTCTACGATCCGTTCAGCGGACCGCCTCACTGTTTCAATCTGCACAGCCCCTCGTGTGTCCCGGAATCCTGGCCTCCAGCCTTCGTCGTAAGCCTTCGGGTGCATTTCTGTGAGGATCAGCAGGCCCCACTCCTTCAATGTGTATGCCAGTTCTCGCGCCACAGAATCCAGGTTCGACATGTGGTTGAGCGCAAATGAGCATAGAACGAAATCGAATGCGCGAGGCGGAAAAGGAAGTTGGATGCAGTTACCAACGACAAGGCGCCCGCGGATCCCCGGTTTCGCGCCGGCAATCCTGAGCATCCCCGCGGAGAGGTCAATCCCAATCACGCGGCGCGCACCTCGCGCAAGCAGCCGAGGAATCCAACGTCCCGTACCGCAGGCTAAGTCCAGAACGATTTTCCCGATAAGTTCGGGAAACATATTCCTGAGATAGCGCTCCTCGAGCGATAGAACCGGATTGGGAGACTGATCGTAGATGGGGGCCCAGCGATCATAGCCCTCGCGAACTGGAATGCTCCTGCTCTCAGACTCGGAAGAGAGAACGTGTAAGCCTTTCTCGTCGATGGCAGACGATATTCGTTCTGTCATGGCTGGAAATCTACAAGCTCTCGGCTTTAGGTTTGCGCAGATTGATCACACGCTGCGTCCATTTCAGTTCCATCGGAACCGAGTAAATGCCCAACCGATAGCGCCAGCTACTCAGGGCCTTGAGGGCAAGCCGACCCCAACTTGGTAACCGAATATCCTGCGCCGTAGGCCAGCGGGAAGAAACCACCAACTCAAAATTGTCGATTAGCTGTTTGGTGCTCGGTCTGAGCCACGGGGTCCTTGGATCTTTCTGCGTTGCAAAGCGCTGCCATGGTTCGGTCGCCCATTCATCGGGAGTCTCGGGAAACTGAAACTGATTTTCCACGCCGCCATACATTTGAGCGCGCTGCGGAACGGGAGTGTAGTGCTCCACAACAATCTCCGAGTCCGGATTGAGTTGCTTGAGTTGGCGGATGAACTGGATGCAGTCGCGTGTATCGCCCTCAGGATCTTTCGGATTACCAAAGATGATGGAGAATTCTGGAATGATCCCGAAGCGCCGGATGCGAGTCGCCAGCGCCAACGTGTCTTCGGCGCGTAGGTCCTTGTTCATCTCCTTCAGAACCTTGTTTGACCCGGACTCGGCACCGAAGAAAATCATTTTGCAACCAGCCCGGCGGATGGCTTCGAACGTCTCGTCCGAATATCCCATCATGATGTCGGTTCTGGCTTCACACCACCAGCGTAGATTAAGCGGCGCGATACGATCGACTAGCTCTCGCGCATGATCCTCGCGCAGAAAGAAATTGTTGTCGTAAAACTGCACTGCGTCCACTCCGTAGGTCTGCGCCAGGTGACGAAGAATTTGTTCGGTACGGGCCGGAGACTCTAACTTTTCTCGACTGCCCGAGAAATTAACGACACCGCAGAAATTGCAGCGAAACGGGCAGCCAATGCTTGCCTGGTGTACGGCGGTCCTGCGTCCCAGAAATGTGGGCAGAACATACTTCTGAGCTGCAATCCGATGGTAGGGGTACCAGGGAAAGTCGTCGAGCTTTCCGAACCCACGCTCTGGATTCGTCCGTTGTGTGCCGTCGGGCTCTTTATAAGATAGTCCGCGAATTGCTTTGAGTTCTCTTTGACCGCGAATAGCTTCTAGCAATTCCAGAAACGTCTGTTCTCCCTGGCCGCGTACTGCAAAATCTACGTACGAAGCATTGAGCGCTGCCTGCGTGTAGTTCGTCGCAAAATATCCACCCCACACGATCGGGACTGTCGGAAAGAGCCGGCGAACCTCTCGACAACTTGCCACAGCACCCACGGTCTGCGGACCCGGCATCACCGTGACCGCGAGCAGTTCGACGGAATTGTCACGCAACAGTCCAAGAAGCGTTTCGGTTGGATGCGGGTCGAGATTGCCATCGACGATCGCGAATTGCTCTCGCCCTTCAAGCACGGCGGCGATCGCAAGGATCGACAACGGAAAGCGCCGATTGCGGAACCTGGTGGCTTTCGGATTGTAAAGGACGATCATAAGTTGCGGGTCGTGCCGGGTTAACTGCAGCTTGTCGCGGTTTCGGGTCCCATCGTCTTGGCGTCGACACTCGGTTTAGGAAGTTTCACGATATTCTTCAGCTGACGGTTCAGCCACAATTCAACCGGAAAGCTATAGAAGTCGTGATTCAACCGCAGGCGCGCAGGGTATGCCGTCAGATGCTGGATGGCTTTGGCAAAACGCCCCGGCCCATTCGCCGCGATCGGAGCCCGATCGAACGCGATCCGAAGGTAGTCCCGCATCGTCTGCACGCGCTGGTGATCTTTCCCGTTAAGCCACGGGAGCACGGTGTATCGCGGGAAATAATTTACCCAATCTTCCAGCGTCTTCGGGACATCGATGCCGAGAGTTGCGGCTTGATGGAAGATTGGTGAGCCCGGATAAGGCGTGAAGATGTTCGTCCAGAATTCAGCGCCCGGAAATTTCTGACAAATATCCATCATGAAATTCACCGTCTCGCGCCGTTCTTTGTCTCCCTCCCCCGGATATCCAAAGATGATGTTGAAAGACGGAATTACGCCAGCCTTGACGCAACGTTCCGTCGACTCATAAATGTCTCCCAGCACTTGGAAATCCTTGTTCATGAGTTTCATTACGGTCGGGGAGGCAGTTTCGATGCCTTGGCAAATCTGGTGGAGCCCCGAGCGGCGAAGCAGGCTCAGTTCCTCGACGGAAAGGCGCGCCGTCAAATTGGTCGTCGCCTGCACGCTCCATTTAAACGTGGCGCCCTTTCGAATCAGTTGTTCTGCAATCTTGAGCGATCGCGGTAAGTCGACCAGAAAGTTGTCATCCGCCATCCACAACAATTCCAGGCGATAACGCCGCGTGAGTTCAATGGTTTCTTCCACCACCTGCTCGACCGGCAGGGCATTCCACTTGCGCCCGTACACCCCAGCGTTCGTGCAATACGAACAGTTGAACGGGCAAGCAAGGCTTGAGACGTACATCGTCCATCGCCGCCCACATACTCGCTCGTACGCATCGAAATCGGCCAGTTGGTAGGCCTTCTGCGGCATCTTGTCCAGAGTTTTTAGGGGACGCTCGGGATTCATGTGCAACTTTCCGTCCCGCTTAAAGCCGATTCCGAGAATCTTTTCCAGGTCGCCGCCGTCCTGCAGGCAGCGAGCTACTTCCAGCATGCTGTCCTCGCCCTGAGCGCGAACGATGATGTCCACATATGGGGCTTCAAGCGTCTGCCCTGGCAAAAGGGAAGGATGCCATCCGCCGAGAATGATCGGGAAATCCGGATCCCATTTCTTTACGGCCCTTGCTACTTCGACCGTGTCACGAATCATGGGACCTGTGACCACAGAAATTCCCAGGCACAGTGCATCCTGAAGCTCTTCCAGGATTCTCTTCTTATAGTTGGGTGTGATCGTCGAATCGATGATCTTCACTTCGTATCCGGCCTCTAGCAGCGGCGTTGAAATGGCCAGAATGCCCAGCGGCGCTGTTGCCTCGATACTCGAAAAGGAGGGAACAAAAAAAACAATCTTGTTCGAAGACTTCACGCGATTACCTCTCGGTCGTTGCGGTGACCCATGGGTTTTGTGTTCGATCCCCTCGTGTCAAGGAGGTTTGGTTACTGGAAACAGCGATTCAATAACAAATGGATTGAAGGACCAAAAGTTATCAGCAGCAAGGTCAACGATTGTCGCTCGCTTGTCAAAGTTATGTAAAAGCTCTTGTGCATCGGGCCAGAACGGGCGGCTCGTTTGATTACAAGTGACAGAAATTTGACAGTCTAATGACAAACACGGGTGACGCAGAGCGTAAGTTTCGCTTTATTAGCGCCAAGAACAACGCGATCGAGACCAGCACAGTTCCGGCTCGAACGTTCGGAGCAGGCTGGCGAAGTGTTGCTACCCAGGGGTTCTGTGAATAAAAAGGTTGTGCTCTTCTATCCTCCGTACGATGGACCCCCGCTGAGCGCCCCTCTGTGTTTACTAGCACTGGCTTCACCACTCCTTCAAGCCGGTTTTGAAGTCAAGTTGGTTGACAATCTGACCTGTCCCGACTTTGAGAACGTCATTCTGCGCGAAATCCAGGATGCGCTCTGCCTCGGCATCTCGGTTTTAACTGGCCCCATGATCGGCTCTGCAGTCCGGATTGCGAAAAAGGTTAGGCAAGTGAAGCCGAATCTTCCCATCATCTTTGGTGGTTGGCATCCCAGCCTCGTTCCAGAGCAGACATTGAAACCCGACTTTGTTGACGGCATAGTTCGAGCGCAAGGCGAACTCACACTCCTGGAGTTGGCACAACGAATTGCAGATCGCCAGGATTGGCACGGTGTAAAAGGGCTTTCTTTCAAGGACGCCGGCGGGACTCATCATGAGCCAGAACGCCCCGTAACAAATATCAACGATCTGCCAGCGCCCGCTTATCACCTGGGAAACTACGACACCTACTCGAAGAGTTCGGGAACACGCCAGCTTGGATACGCCAGCAGTGTAGGTTGTCCGTACGCCTGCAATTACTGCACTGATATGGTTTTCTACAAGCGCCGCTTCAATGCATATCGCGCGGAGCGTGTTGTCAGTGACCTTGCCGATCTTGTCACCCGCTACAGCATTGACGAAGTCGCGCTTCTCGATTCCAATTTCCTCGTCGATATCAAACGCGCCCTGGCGATCGCGCAAGGAATCGTTACGAGTGGCGTTCGCTTTCGTTGGGATTTCCAGGCCTCCACAGATTTCTTGTGGAAGATGAGCGATGACGAGGTCCGGCTGCTCGGTGAGAGCGGCGTCACCCACATGGGCTTCGGCACAGAGTCCGCTTCGCAAAGTGTGCTGAAGCTAATGAACAAACATCACCAGCGCGTCGAGCAGATGGTCGAGACGGCGCGAAAGGCGGAACTGGCCGGAATTCACGTCACCTTCAACGTGATTCTCGGCTATCCCGGCGAGACTGAGGACGATCGTCAACAGACCTTCCGCATCATGAGCGACATCGCTCGCCAGTATTGGAACGTCAGCTTCTCTCCCAACATCTTCACACCCTACCCAGGAATTCCGATCTGGCCACAGTTGAAAGAGTTGGGTGTTCGCGAACCGCGGACGTTGGAAGAATGGGAAAACTTAGCGTTGGGCCACAACGTACTCCCGTGGCTTCAGGGAGAAGAGTTGCAACGCCTGCGACGCAGCCTGGAATACTTCCTGCTTAACAATCAGATTCGGAAGGCTACGCGCAAACATGCCTGGCTAAGGCGCGGATTCCGCAAAGCATTGGGCATGCCCATCCGTTGGCGCATCGGCAGAAATCGTTATTCATTCCCGTGGGAACTGTGGGTCTCGCGCACTGTCGAAAGAGTGGTCACTCGGAGGTCGTTGTTGACGGGGCAGAAGTTGAGCGATCGTATTCAGGAAGTGTGTTGAGCACACAGTTCAAATTCATGAGGCGCGACTAGCGTGGCGGACGTCCTTTTAACCCATTCGTATCACCTTTACTTCGACCGCAAACAAACGCGGAAGATGCAGCCGTATCCTCCACTCGGCACTCTCTACGCCGCGGCCCTTTTGCGCAGCGCTGGAATGTCCGTGGCAGTGTTTGACTCTATGCTGAACAATCCCGAGACGGAGTTTCAGGCAGCTCTTGACCAGCATCGCCCGAAGATCGTCGCCGTTTACGAAGACAGCTTCAACTTCCTGTCAAAAATGTGCCTCACTCGCATGCGCGAAGCCGCGTACCACATACTCGAAGCCTCGCGGCGTGCAGGCGCGATTGTCCTGGCCAACGGGTCCGATGCGTCTGATCATGCTTCCGATTTCCTTCAGCGCGGATTCCGCTGCGTCTTACTTGGAGAGGCAGAATGGACTCTGCTGGAACTGGTTCAGCAGCTTCTGCAGAACGGTAACTCTGACGTTTCACACATCCCCGGCCTCGCCTATCTGCACCCGCAAACGGGCGAGCAGATGCGGACCCCAAGCCGCCCGTTGATGCGGGATGTAAATGTGATGCCTGAGCCAGCGAGAGATCTGATCGATATCCAGCAATATGAAGCGGCTTGGAAGTCTGCCCACGGTTTCTTCTCACTCAATCTGGTTTCGAGCCGAGGCTGTCCGTACCGCTGCAACTGGTGCGCCAAGCCGATTTATGGAGACCACTTTTCCGTACGATCGCCCGCGAGTGTCGCTGAGGAAATGCGCAGGTTGAAGTATGAGCACGCTGCGGAGCATCTGTGGTTTGCCGATGACATCTTTGGGCTTAAACCCAAGTGGGTGCCTGAGTTTGCGTGCGAAGTCGAGCGGCGGCGGGCTGCAGTCCCTTTCAAGATGCAATCACGCGTTGATTTGATGAGCGCGGAAACCGTCCAAGCCCTGCACCGCGCTGGTTGCGTTGAGGTTTGGATGGGAGTCGAGTCCGGCTCCCAGAAAATTCTAACGGCCATGGACAAGGGAACCCGCGTCGATCAGGTGGCAGTGGCAAGAGAGAGCCTTCGCAAAGAAGGAATTCGCGCGTGTTATTTTCTGCAGTTTGGTTATCCCGGCGAGAATTGGCAAGACATTCAGAAAACAATCGCCTTGGTTCGCGACACTCGCCCAGACGATATTGGTGTCTCGGTCGCTTACCCCTTGCCCGGAACTAGGTTCTTCGATCGCGTCCGCGCCCAATTGGGCAAGAAGACCAACTGGTCTGACAGTGAAGACCTTTCCATGATGTTCCAGGGCTCGTACACCGATGAGTTCTACCGGGCGCTGCACGACGCGTTACACGCGCAGGTCGATACTTGGCATTCTGGGCACAACGCAGAAGTCGCAATTAAGGAGAATCACGATCACTCCGCTCCAAGACTCGACGACTTGTGGGAGCGCGTCGTGTACCTGGAGAAGATTTGCCGGAACTCCCAGCCGACCGTTCTAGATGGCTTCCCAAGCGATTCGCTCGTGCAATTGAGACTCGCGCCCGAGTTTGTTCACATTTCCTCATCCGAGCCTCCTTCGGGCAGCGACTGATCGGGACCGCACACATGGATATCCTACTCACCCACGGGTATTTCCTGTACGAGGATCCCAAAGAGCTTCAGATCATGAAGCCTTACCCGCCGTTGGGAATTCTTTACATCTGCGCGCATTTGCGACGGAAGGGGATGGACGTAGAAGTGTTCGACTCTACCTTCTCTACCCGGCAGCAACTCTTAGACGCCCTGCAGAATGGCCCTCCGTCGGTACTCGGTATTTACGCGAACCTGATGACACGTACCAACGTGATCGAGATCTTGCGATGCGCTAAAGATGTTGGTTGGCAGACCATCGTGGGCGGGCCAGAGCCCAGTGCGTATATAGACAACTATCTCAACGCGGGTGCAGACTTCGTGGTTATCGGAGAGGGCGAAGCCACCTTGGAGGAACTGCTGCCTGTTTTACACGGAAGGTCTCGCCAGTCCTTGCAAAACATCGCGGGAATCGCCTTTCGCACGCCGGGCGGGGGCATCGTGCAGACATCGCCGCGAGAGCAGATTCGCGATATCAATGCGCAGCCTTGGCCCGAACGTGAAGCCATCGATATGGATCGCTACGTTTCCGTCTGGCGCGAACATCACGGCACTGGATCCGTTTCCCTGATCACCGCCCGAGGATGCCCCTATCACTGCCGGTGGTGCAGTCATCAGGTCTTTGGCAAGACTCACCGGCGAAGAACACCTTCATCGGTGGCCGAGGAACTGGCCTGGCTGGTCGAACGCTACCATCCCGATATGGCGTGGATGGCTGATGACGTCTTCACCATTCATCATGGTTGGCTCTTCCAGTACGCCGCGGAATTGAAAAAGCGCAACCTCAAAATCCCCTTTGAGTGCATCTCCCGAGCCGATCGCTTGAATTCCCAAGTTGTCGAGACCCTTGCGGAGATAGGCTGCTTCCGCGTCTGGATTGGTTCTGAGAGTGGTTCGCAGCGCATTCTGGACGCTATGGAGCGGGGTGTGAAGGTAGAGGAGGTACAAACCGCCGTTGCCCTATGCCGCTCAAACGGCATTCAAACCGGAATGTTTCTCATGTGGGGATACGAGGGGGAAGAGTTGGATGACGTCGAAGCCACGATTCAACACGTGAAGACAACCGATCCTGACATTTTCTTTACTACCGTCGCCTATCCCATCCAAGGCACGCCGTATTCAATCGAGGTGGCTGATCGTACTGAACGTATGAAGCTTTGGCAGGCTGGTTCTGACCGGGAGGTGCGGATCCGCGGCCGCCACTCACGGAACTTTTACGGGATTGCCGACCAGTTGCTGCGGAGCGAAGTGGAACTCGAACGAACCCGCAAGAAGAGAACTGTCGAGATATCAGTAGTTGCTGAATTGCAAAGCAAGGTCGCGGATTTGCGTACGGGGCTGCACGCATCCTCGACTGAGGTGGAAGCATGACGCTTGCGTTTACGCAAATCGAGCCAGCCGCCTCTTATTCCGCCCCATTCGACGCGATTGCTGAACAATACGACCGAATGTTCAGTTCATCAATGATTGGGCAATTGCAGCGTGCCGCCATTTGGCGAGAATTCAGGAAGAGCTTTCGTGCAGGAGATCGGATCCTTGACGTCGGCTGCGGGACAGGTGTGGACGCCTGTTTTCTTGCCGAGCATGGCATCGATGTCGTTGCCTGTGACGAGTCGTCGCAGATGCTGCGGGTCGCGGCTCAAAAGATTGCTGCTCTCCCAACCACCGCGGGCTCCATCCAGTTGCTACTTGTATCAGCGGAGGAAGTCTTGAGCCTGCGCAAAGAGGGCCCTTTCGACGGTGCTCTCTCGAACTTCGGGGCTGTCAACTGCGTGAGCCATGTCGGCAAACTCGCACGCGACCTGGCTCGCCTTCTCAAACCCGGAGCAAGCCTGCTGCTGTGTGTGATCGGGCCCAGCTGTGCTTGGGAATCGGCGTGGTATCTCCTGTGCGGAAAACCCGGCAAAGCCTTTCGCCGCTTCCGTCGGGGCGGGGAGCCAACGAAGTTGGAGGGCGGCGAGACTTTCAACGTTCACTACCGCTCCGTAAGATTCATGCAGTCTCTGTTTGCGCCAGCCTTCCGTCTGAAATCGGTGCGCGGTGTAGGTGTGCTCGTCCCGCCGAGTTATCTGGAACCGTGGGCACGCCGGTTCCCGCGTCTCACAAGGTTAGCTGCCGAGGCAGACCGATATGTCGGTTTGTGTCCCGGGGTGCGCGGATTCGGAGACCACATCCTGCTGCGCTTCGAACGCACAGAGCACTGCATTGGGGAGAACAGCTGACGATATGAGTGACTCGGTGACGTCAACTATCGCGGCTGCTCAGCCCTCCTTGGGAAGGACGCTCCCCTCCGTGCAGTTGCAATGCCCCGATTGCCGCAAGGGCCCTTGCCGGATATCTTCAACCGCCCAACCCGCCTGCCTTTCATGTGGATTCACGTTTTCCGAAACAAATGGCGTCTATAACGCCCTGCCCCAATCGCGCGAGGCAAAGTATGGCCAGTTCGTTCATGACTACGAACTGGTTCGCTCAAAAGAAGGTCGTGGATCAGATCGCTCCGACTACTACCTGGCGCTCCCATTCCAGGATCTTACCGGCCGCAACGCATGGCAGTGGGGCATTCGAGCGCGTACATTCCGTTTCATGGAGCGCAAGCTCTTGCCGTTGGTTGAGGGCAAGTCTCACCGGAGGTGCGACGTCCTTGATATTGGCGCGGGCAACGGCTGGCTCTCCTATCGGTTGGCATTGCGAGGCCACCGTCCCGTGGCGGTTGACTTGCTGAACAACGACACTGACGGCCTCGGTGCCGCCCGACACTACTTTCACGCCGCTCCGACGTTCGCGCGATTCAAGGCGGAAATGGATTGCCTTCCGTTCATGCCGGAGCAATTCGATGTTGTCATCTTCAATGCCTCGTTCCACTATTCCGAAGACTATACGCGAACCCTCGAAGAGGCGCTGCGGTGTCTGCGCAGAGGCGGCCACTTGATCGTCGCCGACTCGCCCTTCTACCGGAAAGAAGAGAGTGGGCAGAAGATGTTGCACGAAAAACGTGCGGCGTTCGAGCGGCAGTATGGCTTTCGCTCGGACAGCATTCAGAGCCGTGAATATCTGACGGCTGAGACTCTGAAGCGACTGGCCGTGCGTTTGCACCTCAAGTGGCAAATTTACAAGCCCTGGTATGGAATCAACTGGGCTTTCCGTC
Source organism: uncultured Acidobacteriaceae bacterium (assembly GCA_963722365.1). GTDB lineage: Bacteria > Acidobacteriota > Terriglobia > Terriglobales > Acidobacteriaceae > Sulfotelmatobacter. Next base: position 1,000,521 of record CAVRLM010000003.1, on the reverse strand, counting down.
CAATAAAAGCAAAACTGACACGTCGTCGCGAGCCGTCAAAATTCTACTTGCTTCACGCTCAACGGGATATTCGCGGATGAGTACGCTCATATCCATCTCGACTCCCTCCGCGACAATCGCCCGCTCTGAACTAGAAGCGCACCGCGTCCGAACTCTTCCCATCCTTGTCATTTCTCCGCACAATCAGTGCGACTGCCACTGTGTAATGTGCGATATCTGGAAGATTCGCGAGGCAGAAGAATTCTCCGTCGCTGATCTGGAACGGCAGATCACTGCATTTCGCGAGTTAGGGGTGAGTTGGGTCGTGTTTACGGGTGGAGAGCCGCAGAAGAATCGTCATCTCCCGGCTTTGGCAAAGACTCTCCGCGCCGAAGGGATTCGCGTCACCCTGCTGACAGCCGGGCTCCTTCTGAGCTCTCAAGCTCAGGAGATCGCGGACAGTGTCGACGATGTAATCGTTTCGCTGGATGGCCCTGCCATATTGCACAACCGCATCCGTCGCGTTCCTGATGCCTTTGAGAAGCTTTCAGAGGGTGTCACTCAGTTGCGTCATCTGCGGCCTGACATCTCCATTAAAGCTCGATGCACGATTCAAAAACTGAACCATCGCTTCTTGTGTGCAACCGTAGATTCAGCACTAAGCATGGGCTTAACCTCGATTTCGTTTCTCGCGGCCGATGTGAGTTCCACCGCCTTTAATCGTCCCTCGACCTGGTCGTCCGAGCGCCAGGAACAGGTGGCCCTCGGTCCGTCCGAAGTCGAAGAATTGGAGGCTGAGATTAGGCGATTGGTCCAAGAGCATCCCAGGGAATTCGATTCCGGCTTTATCGCAGAGAGCCCGCAAAAATTGCATGGGATTGCGAGACATTTCCGTGCCAGCTTCGGGCAAGTCGAAGCAATCTCTCCACGATGTAACGCCCCGTGGACGTCGGCCGTCATCGAAGCCGGTGGCGATGTGCGCCCGTGCTTCTTCCATCCCCCGCTGGGGAATACTCGAGTCAGCCCCCTGCACGAAATCTTGAACAGCACTCGAGCGTTGCAGTTCCGCGCAAATCTCGATATCGCCAGCGATCCAATCTGCCGACGCTGCGTGTGCTCTCTGTATGTTCCCAATCCAGAGTCGATGAGCCGCACAGCCACTTCTACGATTCAAGCGGTCCATGGGGAAGGGGACTAATGTGGATGACCAGCCCATAGTTCCGTTTGCGCCGCAACCCTCGTTGTACACCCACACGTTTGCGTCATCGGGAAGCCAGCCAGCCCTCGATCCGATTGGCTGCGATGTTAAGCTGCCTTTCAAGAGCTTGTTTTATCCCCTCGGCTTTCCGGTTGAAATCGCCACGAATTGTGCGGACGTACTCGCGGCAGCCAACGAAAACTGGCAGTCATTTCAAAAGCAGTTTGTCGTTCCTCCAGTACAGCTACGGATTGCGGTCAGTCAGGTGCGTGCGAGCGAATGTCCCAGCCCGCCAACCTGCCGAGGTCAACGCAATCTGGTAATGTTTGTGGCGAGCGCTCACGATTTTGCTGTTTGCGATCTTACCGCGGGATTTGCATCCTGTTGGCTGTCCGAGAGCGCCGTCGAGAACAGCGCTTATCTCCAGTATCACTTTCTCGATGCCACGGCGTTACTACTGGTCGAGGCCTTGTACCTGACGCCAATCCATGCTGCCTGCGTATCTCTTAACGGGCGCGGATTGTTGTTGTGCGGAGATTCCGGAGCAGGGAAGTCTTCGCTCTCCTACGCCTGTGCGCGCCGCGGATGGACCTTCGTTTCGGATGATGCCAGCTTTCTCGTTCGCGCCGGCAAAGGAAACGTCGCCGTAGGCAATCCTCAGCACCTGCACTTCCGCGAATCCGCGACAGAGCTATTTGCCGAGTTGAAGTCTCACGAACTCACTGCACGCATCAACGGAGAGATTGCCATTCAGCTCACCACGGCAAAGCTGCCCCGCTTGAACACCGCACTTCAGGCGCAGATTGACTTCCTTATCTTCCTGAATCGGAAATTATCCGGTCCGCCCATGCTCCGACCTTTCTCGAAAGCCCGCGCATCGGCAATCCTGGAACAGGTGATCTGTTACGGCGAGCAGAACATTCGCGACGCGCAGAAGGCAGCCCTTAGAGACTTGCTCGGAGGAGACGTTTTGGAATTGCAATACAGCGAACTGGATCCCGCAGTAAGTTGCCTCTCGGAGTTGCTGCGATAAACGAAGGCCCACCTTTACGGAAAGTCAAACTCCACTGTCGGACTCGCTCCTGCCGCGACGGTAATCATTTTTGTCTTCGTTCCAAGCTTTTCGTGCCATGCCTGCAGCGTATAGTCGCCAGGCGGCAGATCCTTGAGCTCGAAGGTCCCGCCCTTGCCTGTTACTGCAAAATACGGATTCTTGACCACCGCAATGTAACTCTTCATCCACGGGTGAATATTGCATTTCACCGAGATTGCAACCTCCTCCCGCGCAAAGACCTGCTCTAGCGGTGCGCCCTGGGGCTGCGATACGTTCCACTCGCGATTGTTGTTTGGCGTGGGATGTATGTTGTGCGTAGTCGCATCGCTGTTCACCACACTGAGCTTCTGTCCCGCTCTCATCGCGAGCACATGCGGTTTGTATTGGCATCCTTTTTGTTCCATCACTGCCGGCTGGTCCGGCACCGGAAATGTTGCCGCTCCCAATCCGTCAGAGACGTAAACCACGACGTTCTCGAGTCCGCCACTTGCATCTGTGACCACATCCTCCGTGATAGCTCCGTTAGGATGAGCCTTCGCACAGAAGGGATCGGCCGACATGTCGATTCGTGTCGGTTTCTCTGCAGTTCCCTTGAACTTGACCACGCCGGTCACCGAAGACCCGGCCGGGGCCGGAGTTGCACCAATTCGATCCGCGTCAAGAAGGGTCATGCCGCAGACGAAAATCAAACAGAATATGGCGAGATAGTAAGAATGTTTATTCACGTTGCCTCCTGAACAGGATCATGGATCGCGATCACCTTTCCTCTATTGGACTTTATGTTTCGCTCGGTGAAAGAAGCCACCAGTGTCTTCGTTCAGCGTTTGAATGTAATGCACGAGATCCCAAATCTGATCCGGCTTCATCGAATCTGCGAACGATGGCATCGGAGTTCCGTCCAAACCAGTGGTCAGATCTTTGAACAAATCTCTCGCTGTTTCGCCACACTTGAAGTGGGTTCCATCCGTAAAGTCGAAGGGGCGAATGGGATATCCTTTGCTATCGGTTAATGTCTGCGCGGACGGACCGTTTCCTCGTCCTTCCTTGCCGTGGCAGCTCCAGCAATTCATGCTTTGAAACAGGGCCGCACCCCGCTTCACACTCTCGGCTGACGTGGGCTGCTCGGTCGGAATGGCGACGGATGCAACTGGCGGCTCCTCCTGGAATCGGCTTGAGAATGTCTTGATGTAGGCCACCAGGTCCGCCCGCTGCTGCCGGGTTAACGGTCTCCAGGACGGCATGCCGGTGTTGTAGATTCCTCGGCTGATTGTGTCGTACAGGTCACTGTCGGTAGGAAGGCTTCCGCTTGGAGTAGATCGGCATTTGAATGCCGCCTTCGTAAAGTCACGAGGTTTGGGATCAAGATGCGGCGCGCTCTCTCCCGCTCCATCGCCGTGCGCACCATGGCACCCGACGCAGTAGCGGCGGTACAGCGCCTTTCCGGAGTTGGCATTTCCTCTGAGCTCTCCAAGTTTGCTGTCCTGTGCAGATGCAAGCAGACTGCAGGTCACCAAGAATGCCAATGTGAGGCTGCTACCTTTCATCATGACGTATCTCTGACTCCGTGGTTTTCAAAACTCCAAATCAAATCCCATCAAATAGCTGCTGCTGGTCTCATTCTTGCCGCTGAGGGGTGCTGTCCCTGTCGTGTGTGCAATGGCGTATTCCTGATGCCAGGCAAGGCCCGCCCGATTATTCATGAAGGGGTACCAGCGATATCCCACGGTCCACACCTTCATATCCCCAAAGTCATTGGGGGTCGCCGGATTGGCCTGCCGCGACATCTGCACCGTCTCGTACTTGCCGATCACAATCAGCTGCGGATTGTAGGTGTAGTGTGCCTCAAAGAACCCGCCGTTCCACGTGGGTCCGGCAGCCCCGGGTGGAAGATCGCCGGGTTGGTTCGCCGCTACGCTATTGCCCAGAAATACGTTGTCCTGGCCGTGAAGATAGAACGTACTGAAGTCGAATTTGCCTGCATACCACAGCCCGTAAACGCCGGTGCGGCTGAAGCTTCGATTGCCCAGTCCAGTGCCAGGGATGGGAGCGCCGTTGCTGGTTTGTGAGAACGTTGGACGTTCTCCAAAATATCCATATACGCCCACCCGCTGCAGTCCCAACTTTGGAATCTCAAATCCTTGCGTGAAATCGGCATAGACGTCGTAGGTATTGGTGGGTGTGTCCGCAACCCCGTTTGTACTGTTAAGCACCGCGATCGAGTAACGCGTGTAGTCGTTGCGCGAATGCCCCATTAACTCGGCCCCAAGCTGGTTATCGCCCAGTCCGAAATTCGTGCTGTCACCGGCGGGAACAAAATGGTAATTGCGGTAGAAGCCACCCGTATTGCTGTATACCAGTTCGCGTTCTTCTGAGATCAGTGTGTCAAGCTCGAATTTGCCAACCTTCACGTTGAGCCACGGGGAACCTAGCAAGTTGTCGAACCGAGCAAAATAAGTCGCAAGGGTTGCTGTGCCGCTGTTATCAATCTCGGTTTGGAATCCGAAAGAGATGTTTTTCGCAACGGTTCCGGCCGCCCAGATGGTGAGTCCCGAGATATTAAATCCGGATTTGCTCACGGGGGACTCCATCTGTCCGGCCGCGGGATTCCCCGGAATCGTGTCCACGGCAACCAGACTGTTGTATTCGCGATGCCACGAAGCAAAAGTACGAAACGCCACCGGGAAGTATGCCCCCTGTTGAAAAATGGGAGTGTCCCGCCCGGTCATTAATTGATAGCCGTTATCTTTGAACGTTTGGCCAAAGTTATTGAGCTTGGGCCACGCTTCGTGACAGTCAGAACAGCGAAGGTTGTATTTTCTGGCAAAGGCGGGAATGCCAAAGGCCGGCAGCGCGCTTCCGAACAACACCATCACAGCGATCCATCCACATCGGCGCCACCCTCGTGAAGAATCCATTCTTGTCTCCCAAATGTTGCTCGTTGTAAACAAGCACAGCAAAATCAAATCGCTGCACCAACGATGTAATTTCTTTTTGAGGTTAGAGCAGACGGCCGGATGGCATTGTCATCTGCTTGTCATTTTTTGGTCACTTCAATGACACATGCGCGCACGCGAAAGGCTTACGGCAGCGCGTGATTCGAAGGTCTCGCCGACCACCACCAGCGGAAGCCATGCCATAGCGTTGCCGGAAGAACTCTCAGGTGATAGCCGACTCGCGCAAACAAATAGATCAAATATCGGCTGTAATTGTGCCAGCCGGGTTCCTCTGTCGGAGAGCTGTTTGCTATCCGGTTGGCTATTGCGGTGTCCACCGGCAGTATCCGCCGCGGAAGTAGTCTTCCAAGAACTACCCGTCGTTTCTCTGCCGCAGAGTTCATCAGGCTGCTATGCAGCCAAATCGCATCTTTACTGGGACGCATCCAACCCATCGGAGACGGAGACGTGGCGTCAATCTCGAACCAGCGCCTTGTGCTCACAGGAAGGTGCCGGATCTCTGCCTGTACCGCTTCCGATAGGTCGCAGCGAAACCATGTTCGAGCGAGTAGGAAGGACACCGACTCGAGTCGCCTCAGTTCCGAATCGTGTACCCGATTCCAGCTTTTCCAGAATTCCTCGTTGCGGGCATTATGGTGCAGGAACCACGCCAACTCGTAAACCTGCGATGTCACAATGCCGACACGTAGCAGATCGCGAAGCAGGTTCAGGGCACAGTACCCAAGATTGTCAATGGGATGGAGGGCGGGGAAGGAGATCTCTTCGAGTCGTCGTCCGATTCGCCTCTCCCAGAAATGCATGTCGCCCTCGGGGCCGCACTGAACGGCGGCGCGATCCCAGAAACAGTGGTGTAGTTCCACGGTTAACGGCATCTCGGGATCATAGGCATTGCCTCTCCATCTCCACTCTGTCCTCTTTCGCAATGGCGGAAGGTGATCCCAAGGTTGATCGTCGAAGGTGTGTTGACTCCGGTAGCCGATGCGGTAGAGTGCATCGCGGGCACGAAAGATTGTTTCCCGAGGACAGAAGATATCGATATCAGACTGAATCCGATGTCTTGGATTTGGGGCGTAGTCGGGTGTCTTCGTGAAGCCCTTCAAGATAAGGTAGTCAACGTGCGCTTCGCGAAGTGCCTCCGCCAGTTCGGAATAGGTGTTCTTGATCAGTTGGAAGCGACGGGAATTGTCTTCAAGTTTCTGATCAATGCGCGAGCGCACCCAGGGTGGACAATAATCGGCGCAACTCTTCATGAGGGGGATCGTCAAATGCATCCGATCTCCAAAAATGAGAAGTTGCTCCCACTCTGAATCGTCGAGAGCTTGCAGGACTTCAGGCTGGGCGTTTCTGAGCCTCAGTGCGGAAATCAACGCGGTGACATAGCGTGGGCTGCCAGCCATCTTCCTGGTTCTCCAGCGCAACAAGGTTTACGAGGAAGATGCTATGAGCGGCTGCGGCCGCACTTGTCTTGGATTTGTTAACGGTTTGTATCTTTATGACCCTTCGCAGCAACACAAAACCCCGAAAGGATCTCGGGGTTTTGTGTTGCATGCTTTTGCTTGACTGATCTGGCTTCCTCCAACCACTCGCTGCTGCTGGAGTGGCGGGATGAATTCTCAGTCTAGCGTTCCGATCACGCCAAAGGACATTGCTGCGCACTGTGTCGAGTCCAATCCCAGGCTGGGATCGCACCAGTTGATGAAGCTGAGGCCGAAGAAGCTGGAATTCAAGAACATCTGGCCAACCGGCTGCCAGCTGCCATGAACGTTGTCCGCTGCCTTGACCGTGTTCGATACAAAGTATCGCGTGGCGAACGACGTGCATTGTCCGTCGCTCGAATCTGTACATTGTGGCGTTACGTTAACCCAGTAGGTTCCGGAAGAAAGGCTGACCGCCGGAAACTTCACTGCTACCGAGTATTCGCCCAGCCCGAGGAAAACTCGGCCGGTCGGCTTCATCGTCGCATCGCCAGTACCTGATGCCACAACCGTTCCACCATTGCCACTGGAAACTCCGCTGCGAATCTCCCAGGTGGCTTGCTTCGGGTTCATGTGTGCACTCATCTGTACCTGGAAGATCAATCCAGTCACCGAGGCGCTCTTTCCATCAGGGACGGCGAATGCTCCATACGAGTGAGAATCGGATACGTTTAGCGTATTTTCGTCGGATAGGCCCGCCGAATCGATGTTGGGTACATCCAGATTGCCACCGTAGAATATGCAAGGGTTGCACAGGCGTGGTGCGCGATGCCCGTCCGGATCAGCCTTGAAATGACTTCCCGGGGGAGCTGAGTAGTGTCGTGAAGGCTGAGTTGCCTTCGTCTGTGCTAGAGATGCTAGGGTCAGGGTTGCGACGCAAAGGACCGCAAAGAACATCTTTCTCACGAGAATCCTCCTGTTTTTTTTACTGTTGAAAGGTGACCTACCAAAATGTTGTAGCGGGTGAAACCCGCTGAGTGTGGAGGGTTCTGCGCGGATTGTCAAGCGGGTATCTGCTGTATCGCAATATTTTTCAAAGAGTTGCAAGATTTTGCAACTGTCGGCCCCGCTCGATTGGAAGTCTCCCCGCTGGCGCCCACTCGCCCACCACCGGGTTATTTCGTCGTCCGGCCGCCTACGCCGATTGCTAAGGCAGAATTTCTGTCTGCGCGGCGGAGCCCCGCGCGGAATCAGGGCTGATCCAGATATTTACCTTAGCCGCTTCTACCCTGAACTGATTGTGGTCGTTCCAAATCGCAAACGCTTCCGGCTTCAATTCAAAATGTACTTGCTTCGACTCTCCGGCAGCCAGAGTCACCTTCTGAAATCCTTTTAGCATTCGCACCGGTTCCGCCACGCTCGTACCCTGGAGTTGAACATAAAGCTGCACCGTCTCCGCTCCGGCCCGCGATCCAGTATTGGTCACTTTGGCTTCGGCCGTTATTGCCGTCGCCACATTCTCGCCAGCACTCAAGTCTTGACTTAGCGTGGATGCGCTCAAACGTTTTGTGCTGATCGTTGTGGGTCCGTATGAATAGCTGGTGTAGGAATCGCCGTACCCAAAAGGGAACTGGGGACTGTTCTGTTCGTCGAGATAACGGGACACATATTTGCTCACGATGTCTGTCGGTGGACGCGTCAGGTCAACGTTGCCTGGGGGACGCCCGGTATTGAGCGCGTTGTAATAGAGCGGTTCTTGACCCACACTACGCGGCCAGCTGACGACCAATTTCCCGCTGGGATTTACCTCCCCGAACAATGTGCGAGCCAGGGCTGGTCCTCCGCTGATTCCAGGCAGCCACGCTGCGATAACTGCGGGAACATGTTCAAATGCCCAAGGCACCGTGAGTGGACGTCCGCTGAATAAAATCAGGACAATCGGCTTGCCGGTGCGAACGATGGCTTCCAGCAATTCCTGCTGCCTTCCCGGAAGCCCCAGATGCGCTCGCGATGCCGCCTCCCCACTCATCTCGGGACTTTCTCCCAGAGTCAGGACGACAACATCAGCCTTTTGCGCCACTGATACGGCCGCCGCTATATCCCCGTCGCCGCCGTCGAGAATTCCGCTGCCCTTGCTCCGCGAAACATGGCCTTTGCCGATTCGTTGTTCCAAAGCCGTCACCAACGTTACACGCGGCTTCTCTCCCGGCGGCAGGCCGCCAGGAAAGGAGGAGTCATCCCCGAGAGGCCCTATCACTGCGATGTTGCCGATTGCATTCCCGAGGGGCAGAAGCGCCTTCCCGCTCGGCCCGTTGGCATTCTTGAGCAATACAAACGATTGTTCCGCCGCCTCCAGGGCCAGCGCAATGCTATCCGGATGATAGAGCGCCTTTGCAGCCTCGCCTTCGTTTACAAATGGATGATCGAATAGACCTAAAGCAATCTTTACGCGAAGCACACGTCGTACCGCTTCATCAATATCCACTTGCGACGCCTGCCCGGATTTCACGATCTCTTGCAAATGGTCGTGATACAGGCTGCTGACCATATCCATGTCCACACCTGCCGTAAAAGCCTTGCGGGCAGCTGCGGCTCCGTCTATCGCGACGCCTTGTGGAATCAACTCTCCCACCGCATTCCAGTCACTTACCACCACACCCCGGGAGCCCCACTCCTTTCGCAGCACCTGCTTTAATGTGAATGGATTGGCCGATGACGGCACCCCGTTCAAAGAATTGAATGCGCTCATGAGCGACGCCACCCCGGCCTCGACTGCCGCATGAAACGGTGGCAGGTAGTACTGGCGCAAGGTATGTTCGGAAATTTCGGTGCTGTTGTAGTCGCGCCCACCCTCGGCAGCGCCATAACCGACGTAATGTTTGGCGCACGCTGCAATGCTGTCCGGAGCATCCAGTCTTGAACCCTGATAGCCCCTGACATAAGCTGCGGCCATGGCCGATCCCAGAAACGGATCTTCCCCGGCTCCTTCCGCCATCCGCCCCCAACGCGCATCCCGAGCGATATCGACCATCGGCGAGAACGTCCAGCGGATACCATCGGCCGACGCTTCCATCGCTGCCACGCGAGACGCCTTCTCCACAATCGAAGGATCCCACGTCGAAGCTAGTCCCAAAGGAATCGGAAACTCCGTCTTGAACCCGTGAATCACATCGAGCCCGAACAGAATCGGGATGTGCAGCCGCGCCTTCTCCATCGCGATCTTTTGATATTTGTTGATCTCAGCCGGTTCTCTTACGTTAAACATCGACCCGATCTGCCCGTGCGCAATCATGTCCTCATAATCGGTCCGCCCCGTTCCCGGCCCGGTCGGCTGGCCCGCGGAGTACTGCACCAGTTGCCCCACCTTTTCTTCCAAAGTCATCTGCTGCAGTATCGATTCCACCCGGGCGTCGAGGCTGCTGTCCGCAATGCCTCCCGCTTGACTCGCTCGCGACGCCGCTTGGGCCGTCATCATCACTGAGGCGATCGCGCTTAACATCAAAGCGCCGATTATCCTCATGTTCCCGGCACGCTTTACTTGGTGGCAGTGATTCAGGATAAGTCGATTGAAAGACGAAACTGACATGGGGTAGAACCCTCCGTCGCACGTGCTGAAACATCTACTAAATCGCATTAGTAAATCATGTCGGAACGTATGAAAAATGTTTTTCTTCGCAATGTCAATAAGCTGCGTACCCTACAAGCGTCTCGAATGCCAAGGCCCATGCTTGCTCCCCCGATTCGGTTTGTGCGAGACTTCGCACAGTGACGACAAGAAAAACGGCTGAGAGTTCCAAGCGAACCGTGCGCTTGGGGCCCAAACCGGTGAGCCTGAAGCAACTGGCGGAGCATCTCCAACTCTCGCCCGCCACCGTCTCCCTCGTCATTAATCACTCTCCCGTCGCTGACTCGATTCCGCAAGAGACAAAGGATCGCGTTCTTGCAGCAGCCAAGAAGTATAAATACCGCCCCAACTTTTTCGCCCGCTCGCTTCGCGCCAAGCACAGTCTGACGATTGGAGTCATCGTTCCCGAAGTCAGCGATGGCTATTCCGCGTCGGTCATGAGTGGCATCGAAGACCATCTCTTGCAAGCTGGATACTTCTACTTTGTCGCAAGCCATCGTCATCGACCGGATCTGATTGATGAATATCCCAGACTCTTTCTGGAGCGCTCGGTCGATGGCTTGATTGCAGTCGATACTCCATGGACTCAATCGCTCTCGGTTCCCGTCGTTACTGTTTCGGGCCACAATAAAGTGCAGGGCGTGACCAATATCGTTCTCGATCACGTACGCGCCGCCGAGGTCGCCCTCAAACATCTGTCGCAACTCGGGCATCGTAGCATCGCATTTATCAAAGGACAGGAATTCAGTTCGGATACTGCGGTCCGCTGGGCAAACATCGAGAGAACGGCCCGACGCTTGGGACTCCCCATTTCCGCAGCGCTTACTTCTCAGCTCGAAGGAGATTCTCCGTCTCCCGATCTCGGATACGAAGCCACCAGAAAGTTGTTGGCATCGCACAAAACATTTACCGCTCTTTTCGCTTTTAACGACATTTCGGCCATCGGAGCCATTCGTGCGCTTCGCGAGGCCCAGTTGCGTGTGCCAGAGGACGTTTCCGTCGTCGGTTTTGATGACATCGAGGGCGCAGCCTATCAGAATCCAGCGCTGACCACTGTGCGCCAACCTCTCCGCGTAATGGGAAGAACGGCCGCCGAAACTCTCTTGCGCCGTATCCGACGCGTTGGCTCCGATTCCCACGGCGGTGAAATCATGGTCGGGCCCCGGCTCATCATCCGCGAAACCACCGCTCGTGCCCTGACCCGGCCTCATCGCGCGAAGTAACTAGTCGCGAGGCCTTGAATCCACGCTCGCATTTTCCGCTCCACGCGGCAGCGTACAATAATCCTTTGCAAAGCGACAGTTCGGAAAGAGGCCGGCATGACCACCACTCACCAACCCCGTCCCCAAGTCACGGCGGACATTCCAGCAGTCCCGCTCACTACCGAAGGCTACAGCGTTCTACACCAGATGATGCGGCTCCGCTGGCCCGCCTGGCGAGCTCTGCCCGCATCCGAGAAGTCCGCCATCGCGAAAGAGGCCTCCGGCGTTCTTGCCGCCATGGAGATGAATACAGCCGGGCAGTCTGCGCTCTTCTCGCTCATCGGTCACAAGGGCGACTTGATGCTGATTCATTTCCGCGAGTCGTTCGCCAGCCTCAACCAGGCCGAGCTCCAACTCGCCAACCTGCGCCTCAGTGATTACCTCGAGCCCACGACCTCGTATCTTTCCATCATCGAACTCGGGCTTTATGACTCCACTTTGAAAATCTACAAAGAGCTCACCGACCAGGGCATTGAACCGCACTCCGATCAGTGGAAGGCGGAAATCGCCTGTAAGCTTAACCGCCATAGCGAAGCCATGCGCCCCCGCCTCTACCCTGAAATCCCGCAGCATCGCTACGCGTGCTTCTATCCCATGGACCGTCGCCGCGGGGAAGACAAAAATTGGTACAAACTTCCCATCGAAGAGCGCGCCCGTCAAATGAGTGATCACGGTCTCATCGGCCGCCGCTACGCCGGTGAAGTCAAACAGATCATCAGCGGCTCCATCGGTTTCGATGACTGGGAGTGGGGGGTCGATCTCTTCGCCGACGAACCGTTGGTCTTCAAGAAGCTGATTTACGAAATGCGCTTCGACGAAGTGAGCGCTGTCTATGCCCTGTTCGGCCACTTTTATGTAGGTGTTCGAGTCCACGCCGCGCAGCTCGAGAAGTTGCTCGCCGGAGAACTCCCCAACAAATCGTAGAGACGTAACTTGTCACGTCGCTATTCCGCGATGACTATGTCCTTGCGATAAGTTTTTGTTCTTTCACCCGGAGACCCCATGTCTACATTAGGCCTGATCGAATACAAAGATGCCAGCCCCGAAGTCCGTGCCGTCTACGACGACATCATGGCAACTCGCAAAACCGATTGGATTAACAATTTCTGGAAAGCCATCGCCCACGATCCCGCCACCCTCAAGCGCACGTGGGAAGACATCAAGCAGATCATGTCCCCTGGCGCTCTTGACCCGCTGACCAAGGAACTCGTCTACGTTGCCGTCAGCGTCACCAACCAGTGCCATTACTGCATTGCCTCACATACCGTTTCCGCCCAGAAGAAGGGCATGACTGATGCGATGTTCAAGGAACTCATGGCAGTCGTCGGCATGGCCAACGAAACCAACAAAATGGTGACGGGATATCAGGTCGAGATTGACGAGCAGTTCAAGAAGGACCGATAGTACCTGGTCCCGCCAACCCCTCTTTACGGAATGCAAGACGGGGCAGGACACCGTTCCCCCGATGCCCTGCAAATGCAGAGTTTTACCTCGGCCGGGTCGAGTTCTCCCCGCTACTTCGCGCTCTGTTTCGCCGCACGCTTGAAGGGTGGCATCACACCCTTCTCCGGACGCTCCCTCTCAATCACGTCAGAGAGTTTGTGCAAAGGCTTGTCGCCGGCCGAGGAAAGTTGTGGACCAGACTCAGGCACGCTCAACCCCTGCGCGGTGTTCATGGCCTCGTTGAATGTCGATCCCGACTTCGGCGCAGCCACAGCAAATACGCCGTGCGGGATCCCGTTATTGAAAACGGTCGCGATGTAATCCCCGACCATCAGCCCGTTCTGCGAATCAGGCAGCCAGTGCAGTTGCATCGCACCGGTCAATGTCAGCGGGGCGTTCCACGTGGTTCCGCCATTGTGGGAAGACACGTATCCGACAAACAGCCTGCAGGTAGACTGCGTGCAGTTTGACTTTGGATAGAAATAATAGTGAATGGCCAAGTGCGCGGATGGGCCTGAAGTAGCCGGGTCGATACCAATGCCCGGAATGAAATGATCTACGGTGCTGGTGGTCGCGTCGATGGGAATACGGAACACTTTCGACCACGTCACACCGTCCCTCGACCGGCTGTAGACCAAGTCGTTGGTCGAACACTGGCTGCGGAAACGGCAGTCCTCCCATACTACCCAGACAATTCCCACACCATCTACCGCAGCGGAGGGCAACGGGCCGCTGCGAATTCCTCCGGCATCAAAGTGACTCTGGATGTTGGAAATCGTTACTGGCTTCGACCACGTCTTGCCGCCGTCGGTCGATCTGAACGATGACATGCCACTGGTCTCTATGGGGACGACTACGGTTCCATTGGGTTGAACCAGCGGCTGGCCACCAATGCCACTGGCGTGATTCGCGGTGCCGATAGCCGCACTCCAGGTAAGGCCGCCGTCGCTGGAGGTGCTCATCAGGATTCCATCTCCAGTGTTGGGATTGTCCCACTCGATGTAGCAGTTGCCGTAGAACGGGCTTGCAGAATAGCTGTCGCACACGATCCAGTTCTTATCGGAACTGGCCACGTTGGGTCCAACGTTCACTGGATTGTCCCACGTAAATCCACCATCGCTGGAGCGGCTCACCACCACGGCTGGGGTCTGCTTTGTGTTCGAAATGGGGAGGGACGCGATCATCCAAACGCCGTGTTTCGCATCAAAAGCGACTGCAGGATCGCTGGCCGCGTCGTACGGACCGCCGCCATTGCCGGTCGTCAGTCCCGGCAAAAATCCGTGTGCCCAGGATGTGCCGCCGTCAGTGGAGGTTGCCCAGCCAATCGCAGTCCCACCGCCGTTTAGGATGCGGCCAGTTTGGAAGGTCGCCACCAGAGTGGAGCCGTTCGCCAGCATGTGCGGCTCGACTTCGGTTGCGTGCTGCCCTGGGCCTACCGTGAATGGGTCGGAACTAATCTGCATGAGGCTGCCCGACAATGGGGCTGCCTGCGCTTCTGAAAGTGGAGCAGTCAAGAATACCGTAGCCAGTGCCATCGTCAGCAGCGCGCAAAGCGCCCGTCGAGGCAGAGCTTCTCCAAAACCATGACCAGCGGGAATGCGATTCATGAGGTTCCTTAGTTATCAGAGAAAGTGATTTGCAAGCCGAGTCGCCGCGAAAATGGCAGAGTATCGCAGGGCTGGAAACTTCGCGCGATCGCTTTCGTTCGTGCCGCTGAACATATCCCGGTTTCGGAAACCCTGTCAATGTGAAGAGTTGTGCAACCTGAAGGCTGGCCAAAGAGAAATTTGAGCGTGTCCTCTTGAAATATCCGTCGGTCAGAACCCCCCGGGCCGAATCGTTGGGCGGAAATTGCTCAAGATGCTTTGGAGCGTCGCCTCTTCCGGGGCGACCTTGACCGTTGAGGGGGAATGCGTTTGAACTCACACGCCTTCATATCAACTCGCCGGCCCCGAAAGCGCACCCCTTCCGCTTCCAGGCGAAAACGCTGCTCAATCGCCGAGTCGCCTCGTAACTTGATCTCACCACCCGCGCCTAGCACCCGCTGCCACGGCAACCCAAATCCCCGCCTCAAGATTGCCGCGACTTGTCTTGCCGCTCCCGGAAATCCGGCCACCCGCGCGATCGCCCCGTAGGTTGACACCTTCCCGCGGGGAATCGCTCGAATCGCCTGCTCGATCCGCACCCGCATCCCGCCTGCAACCCCGGAGTTCGCGTTGAGTGTTGTCATCCTGAGCGAAGAAGGCCGGCTCGCCCAAGCGAGACGGCCTTCGCAGTCGAAGGATCTCTACCTACACCCCTGAACTAACCGATGTACAAGCCAATCCGGGACGCATTTCGATTGCACGTTCTGAGAGAAGCCGAGATTGACTCTACGCAGCCGTCCGGAACGCTTCCAGCGCCTCATATTCCGAAGGATGCACCTCAAACACCGTCAACAATTTGGTGACCTGCATCAGGTCTCCAACTCGTTTCGTCAAATTCGCCAGTTTAATCGTCCCTCCGGCGTTATGCGCGGTCGTGTGCAGAGCAACCAGCGTCCCTAGTCCGCCTGAATCGATGTAATTGACTTCGCCCAGGTTCAGCACAATGCGCTTGTCGCCGTCCGCTATGGCCTTCTTGACCTCATCCCGCAGCAGGGAAGACTCTTCTCCAAACACAATCCGGCCGCTGCATCCGATCGCCAGAATGCCATCCACATTTCGCTTCGCGAGTTTTAGTTGCATAGACCTCTCTCCTTTGCGGCCCGCCGAGACTTGCCCGCCCCATTGCCGCATCCGCATGCAATTCTTGCCGAACCAGCCTATCGCGGCGCCCGCGCCTTCGCAAGCCCACGCAAAAATTTGCCATTTTGACGGGTATAATTCGCCAAATCGGCGCGTGGAGGGCACTCATGATACCTCACAATTTCAGTTTCGCCGTGCCCGCTCCGTCGTTTAAGCTTTTGCCCTCGTACCTCCTCAACTCCTCACGCCCATCACGTATAATCGACTCTTCCGCCCATGAGTTACACCGTCCTGGCCCGCAAATATCGTCCGCAGAAATTCTCCGAGGTCATCGGACAAGAGCACGTCACCCGCACCCTCCAGAACGCGATCGAGCAGGGACGCACCGCCCACGGCTACATCTTCAGCGGCCACCGCGGCATCGGCAAAACCACGGTAGCTCGCATTCTGGCCATGGCTCTCAACTGCCGCTCGAAAGATCGCCCGGTGCCCGAACCCTGCGGCATCTGCGAGTCCTGCACTGAAATCCGAGCCGGTAACGCCGTCGACGTCATTGAAATCGACGCCGCCACGAACCGCGGCATCGACGAAATCCGCGAACTCCGCGAGGCCGCCCGCTACCGTCCTGCCCGGGACCGCTTCAAAATCTATATCCTTGACGAAGCTCATCAGATCACCGACGCAGCCTTCAACGCCCTTCTCAAGACCCTGGAAGAGCCTCCCGACCACATCGTCTTCATGCTCGCCACCACGCAGCCTGAGGACATCCCTCAGACCATCCGCTCGCGCTGCCAGCATTTTAGTTTTCGCGCCGTCAAATTCGACGCCATCGTCGCCCAGCTGCGTGACCTGGTCACCCGCGAAAAAATCGAGGCCGACGATGACGCTCTCGCGCTGCTCGCCGAAGCCGGCGACGGCTCCATGCGCGATGCACTTTCTATCCTTGATCAGGCCATTGCCTCCGCCAGCGGACGCGTCACTGCCGACTCTGTCCGCAACCTGGTCGGCGCCGCTCCCGCCCACATTCTTGAACAAGTGATGCAAGCGGTTTCCGAAGGCCGCAGCGAAGAAATCCTGAGTCAAGTTGACCACCTCATTAGCGAAGGCCACAGTCCCACTCACTTCGCCCGTCAGATGGTTCGCTTTCTGCGCAACACTACAGTTGCAAAAATCGCCGGCAAAGATTCCGCCTTGCTCCAGGTTTCCAGTGAAGAACGCGAACGCGTTGCCCGGGTCGCCGATTGGTTCGGCGAAGAAGATCTCACGCGACATCTCCAGATCATGCTTCGCACCCACGGCGAACTGGGATACAAGCAGGAACAACGTTTTCACCTCGAACTTGGCCTTCTGAAAATGGCACACGCCCAAAAGCTCTTGCCCATCGAGCAGCTTTTGAGCGATGTTTCCGCTGCACCCACATCCGGTTCGCAGCGTCCGCCGGCACGCCCCGCCATCGTAAACAGCGCCCCCACATCCGAAATACGCCGCACCGAGGCGACTCAGCCTGCACGCCAAACCTTAGTTTCTCCCTTCGCGGCCGATTCTGCCCGCAAAGGCACCCCCCGGCAGGAGTCTTCGAGCGAAGCCGCAGCCCCAAGCGGCCCGAGAATCGTAGCCACAGCCAGCACTCCCGAGCCAGTAATCATGGGCTCAGCCGCCCCCGTAACCCTCCCCGACCGTAAAGACGTAGCTAGCTATGTCTCTGCCGACGCCACGAGACAGTCCGCGCCAGAACCTCAGCCGGAATTGCAAGCCGTGCCACCGCAGCGGGCCACTGCCGTCGCAACCGCGCCACCGCCAATGGAGCATCTCCAGAACGCCGTCCTCCAAGCCCTGACCGACGGCAATCAGCGCATCCTTGTCTCCATGCTTTCCGCCGGAGAATGGAGCGTTGCCGGCAACGAACTGATCATCAAAATCGCCGAGTCCCAAACCGTAGTGGATATGTCGCTGGGCCCGGACGCGAAGCGTCTGGCGATCGCCTCAGCCAGCGGAGTCTTAGGCCGTCCCGTGAAGCTAAAAGTAATCCCGGGAGCAACAGTTGCCCCGCAAGAAAACAAGCGAAACGGTGGTCCGCCGCTTCCCTCCGGTCCTGGTGGCCGGGGTCGCGCCGAGCAAGACCCGGTCGTCCGCCGCATGCAGGAAAAATTCGGCGCACAAGTCCGCACCGTGATCGACTACAGAGAAAAGCGTTAGCACAGCGGCCTCCGGCTCTCGCCTTCTGAAGGCGAGTCGTCCGAGGGCCGAATAGCGGAAGCCGAAAGCCGAGGTTCTATGGGTGGATTCAACCTGCAAGAATTAATGTCCAAGGCCAGATCGCAATATGAAGACCTGCAGAAAAAGATGCAGGCCACCGTGGTCGAAGCCTCAGCTGGCGGTGGCACTGTCACTGCCAAGATGGATGGCCGCAAGCAGCTCCTCAGCTTGCATATCGATCCCGAAGCCGTGAAAGCCGGCGACGTAGAAATGCTTCAGGATCTGGTCCTGGCCGCCGTCAACGAAGCCGCCCGCAAAGTAGACGCTCAAATGCAATCTACGGTCGGAGGTATGCTCGGCGGACTAGGTATACCCGGCCTGTAGCCCGTTTGCCGAAGCTGTCGTAGTAGCTCTGTCATCCTCTAATAATGCGGTGTCATCCTGAGCGAAGCGAAGGACCCATGTACATTCCCGCGTTCCAGCAAACAGCGTGCGTTCATTGCTTCCGGTGCACGATTACCGATTTGAAAGTGAATTAACGAATGTCCAAATTCGCCGAACCCATGTCGCGCCTGATCGACGAGCTTAAAAAGCTCCCCGGTGTCGGAGCCAAAAGCGCTCAGCGCCTCGCGTTCCACATCCTCCGCTCCAGCGACGAAGATGCCGAAGCTCTCGCCACTGCTGTACGCGATGTCAAGGCCAACCTCCGCCTCTGCTCCGTTTGTAACAACATCACCGACGTAGATCCCTGCGTCTACTGCACCAGTCCCACACGCAATCAGCATCTCGTCTGCGTTGTCGAGGAACCCACCAACATCGCCGCCATCGAAAAGACCAAGCACTTTAACGGAGTCTTCCATGTCCTGCATGGTGCGATCTCGCCTCTGCACGGAGTAGGTCCGGAACAATTACGAATCTCGAACCTGATTACCCGTGTCGATACCGGCGACATCGAGGAAGTTATCATCGCCACCAATCCAACGGTCGAAGGCGAGGCCACCGCCACCTATCTCTCGCAGCAACTCAAGCGCGCCGGAGTGAAAGTCACGCGCATCGCTATGGGAATCCCCGTCGGCAGCGACATTGAATACACTGATGAGATTACGATGCTGAAAGCAATGGAAGGCCGCAGAGATATGTAGGGCTAAAGTAGCGTCGGCGTCCCGCCGGCTGTACCGCGGGCGTCTCGCCCTCGGCGTGACGGTCGAATCGACTATGTGGGGCTAGCCGTCGCGGCTGTCCGTCGAGCGCAGTTCGACTTAACGCTCAACCCTTACTGCTTCATCTCCGCATCCCAGTTCAGCACTAGCGTAACCGGCGAAGAAACCTCTTGCTCAACCCGGACTGACACGAGAATTCGCCCGTCTGTCGCGGTATCCAGCGGAGAGACCCCTCCCGGAGACATGAAGATCTGCCGTGGCACTCCGTAGTGAAACTCGCCGCCCTGAGGCTGGACATCTACCACCATCAACCCTCCAGCAGCATCTCGAAAGTAAAGCTGTTTGCCGTCGCGGCTCCAGATAACTCCCGGAATGCCTCCCTGGACCCCATTGTTCGAAATCTGCCACCGCCCAGCCGAGCCCGGGAAAGGAACTACATAGACTTCACTGCGTCCGCTATCGTTGGCAATGTAAGCCAGCCAATGCCCATTGGGTGAAAATCTGGGCAATATTTCATCAAATTGCGAATTGAACACCGGCGTGAGCGACTGTGGCTTATCGGAAACCGCCAACGCCATCACGTCCATGCCCGTGCTGGAATTCTGCTGCTGTACCAGGATGGTGTGTCCGTCTGGCGACCAATCCCGGGCCATCGCCACCTGCTCGTTAGAAGCATTGACAGGTGTTCCGGTTCCGTTGGACGGAATGATTTGTACCTTTGTGCCCAACGAAGCGATCGCTAGATGGCTGCTGTCCGGGGACCAGACTGCGGAATAGCCGTTCGCCGGATGAAAGGTCAGCCGCGAAAATATTCCCCGTTCCACGTTGATCAGCCACAGATCATTCTTGCCCGTCTCTGCCCCGTCTTCCCGGGTCGTTACGATGGTCCGGCCGTCGGGTGACAGTCGCGCGAGACCATAGTTTGCCGGCTCTCCGATGTTTGCCAACTGCTTCCCGCTCCGGTCTAGCCAAACCAGCCGGCTGGGACTTGCATAGGCGCTGCGATAGACCAGAACTCCGTTTTGTGAGACCGAAAAGTTTCCCTGAGACTTAGCTTCCCAGTATTCGATTCTTGGCGCCACTGGAACGGGATTTCCGTGCAGTGCCAGGCGATCGGGATCGAACGGCTGTGCCACAAGGTTCCCATCCTTCACAAAAAAGACGTACCCTCCGGCATACTGCGCGGCGCTGTTCTCTTCTACGATCAGCTTTGCTTCCGGATTGTCCAAAGAGGCCGCGTAGATTTTCCCCCTGAAATCATCGCCCTCGGTTCCCATATACAAGAAATGCTTCCCATCGGGTAGGAAGTGAGGCCAGCGGCCGCCGGCGTAGGTACCTGGCTTCTTAACCTTTGTGATCGCGACCGGTTGCCCGCCGCCCTCAGACACGCGGTAGATCGCGTCATGAATCCCTGGCGTAAAAATGATCACTCCATCGCGGTTCCAACTGCCGCCGCGTCCGAACGGCGAATCACACAGCGACTGCACCACGCCGCCAGAGGCTTCGACTTTCTTGAGTTTTCCACCGGCAAAGAATCCCAGGAACTTGCTATCGGGAGACCAGAAGGGATAATAAGCGCCCTCCGTTCCAGCCAGTGCCTGCGCCGTTGTGGCATGAAGCGGGCGCACAAACAGTAGTTGCTTGCCCTCCCCTTCAGCAATGAAGGCAAGTGTGTTTCCATCGGGAGAAATCGCCGCGAGATTGCTCGCATTGAGCGACGTGAAAGTGTAATGTTCAGGCGCGCCAATCTGCGCCCTCACGACCTTCCTGAGCGCGTCGGCTTTCTTTGAAAAGAATAGCGTCCCTGTGATGCCCGCTGCGGTCAACAGTCCACACACCACCACAGCAGCAATCAGTCCCCGTTCGCGATTCTTCCGGCGCGCTGCCACCGGGGCAGGAACTCCCGCCTGCGATCCTCCTTCAACAATCCACATCAGCTGCAGCTTCAAATCATGAACACTCTGAAACCGCTCGTCTGGATCCTTCGCCAGGCATACCTTCACCACGCGATCCAACGCCGGTGGCGACATTGGACGCACCACCGAAATCGGCTGCGGCTCCGAGGCTAGAATCGCAGCAACCACGCTGGCCTGCGTCTTGCCGCCAAATGCTTTTATCCCGGTCGCCATTTCATACAGCACGGCGCCCAACGCAAAAATGTCCGATCGCGAGTCTGCCTCTTTCCCTTCGACCTGCTCGGTGGACATGTACTGAAACGTGCCTACGATCATCCCCCGCGCGGTCAGCGGATTCTGTGAGCCTCGAGCCCCATCGGCTGTTCCGGTTCCACCGGACCATGCCCCATCCAATGTCGCCGTCAACCCCGAAGCCGGCGGCGGCCCCGTCACCGCCTTGGCCAGCCCAAAGTCCATCAGCTTCGCTCCCGCCTTGGTCAACATGATGTTGCCCGGCTTCAGGTCGCGGTGAATCACTCCAGTTCTGTGCGCTCTCTCCAATCCCTCACAAATCTCAATCCCGTATTTCAGCACCTGCTCTGGAGGCAGCGGCCCCTTCGCCAGCCGGCTCGCCAACGTCTCGCCCTCCAGAAACTCCATGACGAGATAGTCCATCCCGTCCTGGTGCCCGACGTCATACAACGTGCAAATGTTGGGATGGTTCAGCGACGAAATCGCCCGCGCCTCTCGTTCAAAGCGCTGCTTCGCCTCAGGATTGTTCGATAACTGTGCCGGCAGAATCTTGATGGCAACGGTGCGGTCGAGCCGGGTATCGCGTGCGCGATATACCTCTCCCATCCCTCCCGCACCCGCCGCCGAAACTATTTCGTAGGGACCGACACGCGAGCCAGAGGTCAGTGCCATGAGTGCCGGAATTATATCGGAGAAGAAGCGGCTTTCATCCCGCCATTGTGGAGACGTAGCTTGCTACGTCTCTGCTTGCAGAACCAGGGACGCGTCCTTCGGGAGCGTACCCATCGTTGTGCACATTTCGGTGTGCAATCTATGCAAAACTTTGCTCCGAGATCGCGGCAAGTTTAGCAGGAACCCATAAGTGGGCCAGATTCCATTATTTCATAACTACAATAAAAACAATCTGTTGCGGGCCCAACCGAAACAAATGGATGCATGGCAAGCCGCTTGCACCCAGCCAATAGTCGGTTTCCGCTTGCCGCGCCAGATCTTTCGATCTGTGACCGGCCTGAGCCGCATAAATGCATTCCCTCAGTGCCAGTCGCGCCGCGCTGTGATGTAACCGCATCCAACTCGACGCAGAAGAAGCCGGGCCAACCAGCCCGGTTTTCTTTTTGTGGGGCCGCCCACGCAAAACGAAGTGCCATTAAAGCCGTAACGCCCAGGAAATGATATTTTCGGCGAAACAGTAGCGCCGGCGTCCCGCCGGCTGTACCGCGGGCGTCTCGCCCGCAGAATATTCGCCACCGCAGCAAGAACTAGCTCCAGTCGCGAACCGCCCGCGAAAAATCACATCAGCCACGAAGCAAGGCGTATGAAAGTCCGGCAGAAAGACGCCGGGAAAATGGAAGGAATACAACAAGTTCGTTCAGGGTCGATACAACCCGCTCGCGCGCAATGAAAAATCCGCAGTCAACACGGCACTTCCGGCTCCAAAAACACATTCAACTCTTCCTCAACTCCCTCCAACCCCTCCGGCAATGTCCCGCGATTGTACTCAGCCATCCGATTCTTCCACTTCAAGAAGTCCGTAATACTCTGCGGCTCAATCCGCACCTCAACCCGCCGCAAGCTGGCCAGCAACAAATTCATCTCATACCCAAAGCCCTTCGCAGTCCGCAGATTCTTGGCCGACGCCTGCACTATCTCCACGTGCCCCCGCCGCACTTCCAGCAATCCCCACCCCACGGGCAGTTCCTCGATTTTCACCAACCCCGGCGGAGTCAGATAGAACCGTTCGCTGCCCACTCCTTGCTCGGGTTTAGCGCGAAACGGCTTCCCGCGATCCGCCAGAAAATCCGCCCGCGTCACCTTGCACTCGACCAGCACAGAATGATGGGCCCGCTTCCACCCAATCGCGTCCGGCATCTCGCCGCTGACGCACGCCTGCTCCGACAACACCACTCCGCAGCGATACGTCCGCAGCCATCGCACCGCCCGTTCTACCAACTGCGCGTGAGTCATGGAATCAGTTTACGTGGTATCGAGAGATGGAAAAGTGACTCGTACGCTTCCCCACGTTCAGTCGGGAACATAGAATCAAGCCGTTGTCTTCGATCTTGCGGCATTTGGAAGCTGCCCGACGCTCTGTCTAGCCTTCACCAACACGGGTCGTCGCAGAACCAATTCCAGCAAATATCTTTCCGCGGCAACTGCCTGCGCCGTCGAACTCCCCGCCTCAAACCCTTCGGCCCCAATCACCAGAGCCTCGGTCGGGCCCAACGTCGGAGGTTTTTGCAGGAAACCACTCGTCCGCCGCCCACTTTCACTTTCGCGGACCCGATTTTCGATATGTACTCTCCGGACGTGCCCATCATGCTCCACATCAAATGCATTCGCCAGCCGCAGGATTGCAGCTAACTGAATTGTGATTTTCTGTTCGTGGGACAGAAGATCACGCAGCGCTTTATGGCTTCGAGAGGGAAGCGCTCCATCGTGAAACCGTGCCACGATCGCGGCTCGATTCATCACCTCCACCTTCCATCCCAACGGCGCTCCCTGCGCCTGAATCAACTCAAGCGATTCCTTGTGATGCTTCTTCTTTCCTTTCGCCTTGCCAACGTCGTGCAATAGCGCTGCCAGCAGTAGGCTCAAGCGGAAATCCTCTCGATCGTGATCGTCCGGACCGGTCACCTTGCTCGATCCATTGCCCACCAATCCCCGGATAGAAAGTCCATCATAAAGTTCCAACGCCAGCCGCGCCACGCGCTCGGAGTGCGCGAAGTCCGGATCCAGCGCCTTCGCCCATAACTTCATCCGCTGCAGGGCAATCTGTTGAATCTGTTTGCCTTGCGGCAGCCCAGACCGCCACTCGTCCCACAGCGAATTTGGCCCGACCGTGCGCTCCCGATACTCGTCAATCCGCTTCGTGCGCTCCTCTACTATCCGCTCATGCCAGTTCTTGCGCGACGCCTCGTCAGGAAACACGTGACACGACAGCGCCGTCGCCCACAGCACATCCAGATCGTGTACCTCCCCAAGAAGATCTTGCATATGCTTCAGATCCCCGCTCCACGCCTTATGCTGCTCGGGAAGGAAATTCTCGACGATATAACGAAACCGTTTGATGCCGATCCTTAGAGTATGAAACCCAACCTGCGATCGGTTTCGCAGAGCACGAGTGTGCAACTCCCGCGCCGCAGTCCATCGCTCCAAGGCCAGATGCTTGAAAACCAAACTGCCTGGCCGAGCGCGCATGGCCCTCAAGGGAAGCGACCGGCTCCATTGCCGCCACTGTTTTCGATCGAATTCCTCCAGCGCCGCCCGTGCAATGCGCTTCTGCTCGATCTCCCGCCCTCGCAGAATTTGAAACAGGGCATGAGCTGCGGTATCGCTTCGCGTGCCGTGATCACCCGCTGCTCCTGCGTTGTCGGCTTCGTTCCCACTGCCTGCTGGGGCAGGAGTTCCTCCGCCCGTAGCCGATGCATCTGTGCGCGCGGGGTGCAGTTTCTCAATCCACTCCATCATGATCTGCACATCACGCAGGTTGCCCAGGCTCTGGAAGAGTGCTTTTCCGGCCTTCTTCATCGCCTTCCATTCGCGATCCGGATCCATGGCGATCATTCCGTCGGCCATGGATCGGCACCTCCGCAGGGCAACCCGCAAATCGTGTACCGGATCGGCGCTGAAGTCTGCGCTCACGTGCTCGCACTCCTCCAGTACCCGCTCCATCCAGTACCGCAATCCCGTGATTTTGCTGGCCGACTTCATTTGTCAATCCAAACGCCCGAACTTACGCCGCGAGTATTCTACTGAATTCTTCCTTGGGCTGGCGGAAACACCGGTTCCACTTCCAACACTCGCGTCGACCGCGCGACACGCTTGGTCACTCTAGGCCATGCCCTTGGGAGCACCGGGTGTAACCACTCTATTACCTCCGTAACGTTTAAGGCCTTACCGTTTCCCTTTACGCTGGAGCTTCAATCTTGCGTTTACGAGGAGTTTCTTATCTCTGCCACAAACACATCGCAAGGTGCGCGTGCCGCCTCCGCGCGCGCGTTTGTTCATAGCCTGAACATTCTCATCAAGTACGCCAGAATGTACGGCTACGAGCACAAACGCACTGAAGCGCAATTCGAGACCACCTGGAAAGAGTTGCAGCAGGGTTTGCCGACAACTGGAGATCAGGGTTTCCTGTTGGGTGTTTCCGACAACAAGCTGTTACTCGATGGTATTCCGCTGGAAACAGGAAACGCCGAGCGCAGCTTCGCGACACTCTTGTCCACTGCCGGTCTCGCGAGTCTTCACTTTTCGAAGGATGTGACCGAGGAAGATTTCGTCCGCCTGGTTCGCGCCTTCACGGTTGCCGGATCGAAAGCCCAGGATGTTTCCAAGCAGATTAAAGAAGCTCTCAGCGCGGGCAGGCAAGGCAGCACCATTAAGATCAATGAAGTGAAGTTTGTCGCTGCTGATCCTCTGACGGGCGATGTGAGTATCGCCGCTCAAATCGCCGCGCAAACCCTGGGACCAGAGTTCAAGCAATGGTTGAACGATCCGCAGAAGCTATTACAGTTAATTGCGGCTGCCGAAGGCGCAAAATCCGGAGGAGGCGGTGGCGGTGGGCAGGAATCCGCCAACGGCATTCCTATGGTTCCGCTGGGCAGCGTTCCTAACGCTCCGCAAGGGGCGGGCAAGGGAGTCTGGGTTCCCGAAGGCACGCTGATCGGTGTTCCGGGCGGCACGGCGGCAGCAGCGGCAGCTCCCGCGTGGACCGGAGGTATGGTCCCTCTCCAAGAGCAAGAGGTGATCCAAGCGATCCGCCTGCTCACGCGCTTCGGACAAGTGCAGCAGGATCCCACTATCAAAGAAGAAGACCTCAAAAAGGAACTCACCGAGACCGATCCCAACACCCGCCTGAATCTCCAGCAGTTGCTGGGCAGTCTGGCTGCGAAAGCGTCCACAGAAGAGCAGGACACCCCGCTACTCATGAAAGCGGCCGAGCACATGGCCATCCGCTTCGCCCTCGAACGCTATCAAAAGGGTGAGGTCAAGGTGAACGCGGTTCACCAGATGATGGAGCACATGAGCCGCCAGATGGACTCTCTACGCTCCATCCTGAAGCTGCAAGAAGAGAAGATGAGCAAGGCCGGCATCCTTGTTGAATCTCATGCCGACATCCTCGACCGCATGTTCTGGGCAGAAGTACCCGAGGCAGGCAAGAAGAGCGTGCTCATGTCGCATGAAGCGCCCTGCGTGCCGCCGCGCAACCTTCGCCAGTTTGTTGAAGTACTACTCGATCGCGATGACAAGCAGAGCGCAACTGACATTCTGAATAACTATTCCAATTGCTTGAGCGCACGCGAAACAGAACCCCGCCGGCGGACCGCGATTGGACTCAGCCAGTTGGCCGATCTTTATGCTCGCCTGGGCGGCCAGCCCATGGGGCAGGCGATCCGCATCCTGAGCGAGCAACTCATCCACGAGAAAGATCCTGAACTGCAAAGCCTCTTCAGCGCAGCATTTGTGCGCATGAGTCAGGAAGCTAGTTCGGCTAAGAACTTTGCCGCCGTAAATGAAGTGTGCGGCGGCATGGAAAAGATCAGCATCGAGCGCCCGGTTCTGATCAGCGATCTGCGACCGCGAGTAGGAGTCGAGAACCGGCTGCCCGAATTCATCGAGGAAGCGCTCCAGATGGAGGCCATTCCTCCCGACATGTTGTCTGTGCTGCGGCGCATGAGTCAGCCCGGTGCTGAGCATCTGGCCGACCGATTCTTCCGCTGCATGCGGCGCGACGAGTGCGACCGCATGATCGAACTGGTTCAGGAGCTCGGATCGCCGGTACTCGGCCAGTTGCGCGAAATTCTTCGCACCGGACAGCCCCGGCAGGCTGCTGGCGCGGTCGGACTCGTAAGCCGCCTGGATGTCGGGACCCTGCTCGAACTCCTCCCCACCCGCATGCCGGAGTGGAACCGCTTTTATCACGACATCGTTGTACGTCAGATCGCCTATGGCGCGGCCGTGGATCGCGGACGCACTCTGCTCGAGTTGGCCGAAATTCTCGATCCCCTTGTACTACCCGAGGCGGTCGACGAGATTGGTATGAGTGGCGACATGACGGCTACTCCGCCCCTGATTGCCATGGCACGCCCGGGCGAAGCCGCTTCTCGCTCTCCTTACGTCCAGTTGAAGGCCATTGAATCGCTCGGCCGCCTCAAAGATTCTGAAGCCGTTGCCACGTTGCGCGAGATTCTGGAAGCCAAGAAGACCTTCAGTTGGGTGCATCATCGCGAGTTGCGCATTGCGGCAGCCCAGGCACTTTCAAAGACCGATCCCCGTTACAGTTCGCAGGTCTTATCCGACAGCGGCCTGGAAACGGCGGAACTCGCGATCGCCCCACTTGATTTTGCTCCTGCTTGCCCCTGGGTGCGTCAACGCCGTTACGAGCGTCTAGTATTGTCGAAAACCGTTCCAGCCACCATTGGCAGCTCATGGGGCAAGTCAAGAATCATGATCCGCGAATTGAGCCTTGGCGGTGGCATGGGCACGAAGGAAGACAATCTCCGCATCGGCAGCGAAGCCGATCTGGAAATCTCCGTCGGAATGCGGGCCAAAATTCGCGCTCATGTTCTGTTGCGCCGTGCGCGCGTGAACGAGGTAGGATTTGAGATCGTCAATACCGACTTGGAGAGCCGCTACCGGCTGCGCCGCCTGCTGGTCGATGCCCTCAATAGTGCTCCGCAAAATAAAGGACAAGAGTGGAGCGGGGAACGCAAGCTGTAGCCACCAGTAGACCCCAAATTGCGAAAGGCCTCTGTCACTCGACAGAGGCCTTTCGCTTTCTTTGCTTCTCGCCCTTCCGAACCTACTTTACGACTTTGACAAAGATAATCAGGAAGGTAAACAGGACCAGCGACTCGATGAAGGCTAGTCCGACGAACAGGGCAATCTGAATTCCAGGACGAGCCGCCGGATTTCGCGCCAGTCCTTCACATGCCGCCGATGCCACCTTGCCCTGGCCCAGAGCAGCCAATGCGGCCGCGAAAGCCATTGCGAAGCCAGAGGTAATCGCTACCCAGTTTGTACCGCCCGAAGCAGCGGTCTCTCCGCCTTGCGCAAATGCAGGCATCGCGAAGAGCGACAACGCCACCATAGTCAGAATCAGGAATACAACTTTACGCATTTCATTTCTCCTTGCCGTTTAGTAATTTTCGCCAGGAGGTGGTTGACGTCATCCCTCGTACAGACGCCCTCACACTGGTGAAATCTCGAAAAAGCCGTGACTGCAATTAGTGTTCGTGAGCCGTCGCTTCACCCAGATAAACGCAGGTCAGGATCACGAAAATATATGTCTGAATCAAAGACACGCCCACATGCAGACCTTCGAAGATAATAGGCACGCCAATCGGAATCAGTGAAAAGAACACGAGCGTGACCATTTCTCCTGCAAACATGTTCGCAAAAAGCCGCACCGTCAGCGATAGAAGCCGCGCCGTGTGGCTGAAGATCTCAATCGGCAACATCAATGGCGAGAGCCACCAGACCGGCCCCATGAAATGCTTGAAGTATCCCAGTCCGTTGGTACGCAATCCCTGAAAATGGTAGTAGAACCAGGTAAGTAGCGCGCATCCCAGCGGAACAATCGGAACCGCGGTCGGCGACTCGAACCCTGGGATCATCCCAATCAGGTTGCAGCTCAGAATGAACAGGCCCAGCGTCACGAGATAAGAGTGGTACGGGTGATAGTGATGCCCAATAATTTCATCGCCCATGTCACCGAAGAATCCCTCAATCCACTCCATCGCATGTTGCAACCCGCCCGGCTGGTCGACTGACAACCGCACCCTGACGGCCAGAAAGAGGGTGGTCAAGAAACAAGCCACCAGCACTTCCATCGAGAAGCTATTGGAGATCGGAGTGAGGGGATGCTTCGGATGAATTCCTAACGCCTGCAGCAAATGAAGTACCGGCACGCCAAACAGGCGATTGAGCAGCGCGGTGAACCAGAGTTGCTCCATGTTTACGATTCCAGCAAACCTAAAATTTATGCGGCCTTGAGTCAGTAACCCCGGCGCAAAGCGGCGTACGCCTCATATCCCGCTTCCAATAGCATAGCCGCAACCGGCGTGCACAGCCCAAACAGAAAGCCCCGAAAGGCCTGAAAGGAACTTGTGAATATAACATACGCAACGATTCCTGCCAAAAGATAGCGAAGGAAGAAGCCATTGACCAGCGAGAAGCCACCCTCCGCCCGGTGCGATGCCACCACGCGCGCTGTCAGTGCTTGCACCGCCCGGTTCAGCGAGCGGAAGCTGAGGTAAGCGATAAAGCTCCCTGCGGCGAATCCAATCGCCGTCACCATGCCAAATCGCCAGGCCACTGCCACCGTCAGGGCGGCCCCAAGAATCAGGACAAAGCGGAGCATCCTTGGAATTGCCGCAGAAAAGAAGCGATCGGCTGCAGGCGAAGCCTCCGGCGTCTCAACAGGAGGCAGCCCGTCAGGTAGCGGAGCCGGAGTCATCGGTCGTTCTTATCCCGCGATAACACAATCGCCGACCGGATCATCTGCGCGAACCCCGCCACGGCCCCGAAAATTACGCCGGCCAGATAGATCCAGTGAGTATGCAGCCAGTAGTCGAGCAGTTTGCCCAGCGCAAACCCTAGAAAGACAGCCGCCGGGATAATGAATCCAATTTCGGAATAGCGGGCCGCCGAGACCAGTGCGTTCGGCTTGCGCGGCCGTTTTTGATCTTCAGGCACGATCGAATTCTATCGCACCACGGGCTGTCATCGCCCGCGACAACCTTTGGCAGTTTGATTGTCAGGTATTCCCCATCAGTGGTCTGCCGATGCTCGCGCCAATATGGTGGCGCTGCTCGTGGGCATGGACTCGAAATAAGCTACAAACCTGTGGGTTTCGAAACTTTGATAGCTACTCAGGTTGTGGGCCCATCGAAAGCCGATCGGTTGATACCAAAGTTCAACCTCAACATGGCACGGTCCAGTTCCATCGCGTAGTGGCACAGAGTAACGAATCAGGTCGCCGGCATCGGTGAAGTTCGGATCGTCCACCGCGTCGCCCGCAACCGCAATATCCTGACTGGCAGTCTGTTTCTGAAACCCTGCCGGGAGCAGCCGGTTGTCCTTCACGTATCCGGTAGCCGCCGATAGTCCAGTAGTGACACGACCTGCAGCATCCTTCAGGATGGGTTCGTAGATCTGCACCTGTTCTGGACCCGTAATCTCGCGATAATGCGGCTCAAAGCGCGAAGCATCCGCGTCGTTATCATTCCCCTGGATCGAGCCATCCGCATTTAGTGCACCCGACTCAAATATCTTCTTCCCCGCCTGATCCCGAACCAGAAAATGAAGCCACGCCCGCCGGGAAGGGAATGCAGTCGGCAGTTTATGACCCGTGAGGTTTTGAACGAAAACATCGACCCTAAGATTCCCCGAAGCAACGTCGATTTCACGAATGCTCACCCGAGCGGATCGCGACTCCAAAAACTCCTTCGTTCTCTCCGCCTCTACCGTGAGTTCCGCCGGTAACGCGCTGACGCTGAGGTCGTTGCGATACTTGTTCAGCAAATTGAGCATGAAAAAATTCGCGCCCACAAACGTATGCTGCCTCACCCCCTGCCGCGGCTCGCTTAACACCGCCGCAATGGGCGCATCTTCTTCCACTTGTGGCATGTGACAGGACTGGCAAGTTTCCTTCTCCGAATAATCGCTGTGCTGCCATTCCAGATACACCATCTGTTCGGGGAACAATCCAATCTCTTTGCCATCGGCCGCCAGGGATTTTGTATACAACGTATGACAGGTGGCGCACAAAGCAGAATCGTGAATGTGTCCCGCTTCCGTTGGCCGAAAACCTCCAGTCGAAGTCTGCATGATTCGGGCCTGGCCTTTTTGAACCACGAACGGCCCATACTCCGGATGATTCTCCTCCGCTTGCGGAGCATCCACCACAAATCCCCCGTTAAAGCTCTCTCGTGTGCCCAGCTTCTCTTTTCCAATCTGATGACACACCGAGCAGGAAACTCCATCCTCTGCTGCTGCATTTTTCTTGGGATCTTCCTCGAACGGAAGATGCGCGAAAACCTCGCCCAAGCGACCCTGCAATTTCGACTCGTACCGAGCGATGGGCATGTGGCAGTCCGCGCAACTGTCTTCAATCGCAGCCCGCGACTCAGGATGGTCCAGATCTTCCCGCCTGACGCTGGCCTGCCAGTAAGGATCCCGTGCAGAATTGGCCATGATGCTCGCTCGCCAAGCGAAGCCAATCGACACGTCTTTGCCGGAAGCAGTCGTCAATCCGTTATGGCACGCAAGGCAGCGATCCGAAGTTTGAAACTGCGGCTTCAATTGCTTTCGACCGTTGGCTCCGCTCATCGAAGCGCACAGCAAGCCCGTGACCGCTGATAGAACAATCGCCTCACGAATCTGCCGGAAGCCTGTCATTACCATCCCTCGTTCAACCGCCCGTCCTGCCAGTCCCAGAGCACGTAAAACATCAATTGCACCGGCCGCCCCGTCGTGTTGTTCACCGGAATGCGCACTCCAAGATCCGCGCGAATATGCTGCCGTTTGCTGATCGTCACCTGCATCTGGGGCAGCAGATCCCAATTCATCTTTGCGTTATCGACCAGGTCCCGGTCTGCCAGAAATTCGACCATCGGCGACCACAAACGGCCCATTCCATGATCCGCAGCCACGCTCTGCCCCACAGCCGTGTTGAAGAAAATGGATTGCGGCGAAATCGGTGTATGCCGCGGCAGATCCGCGCCAAACTGCGTTTGAATAAAAGTATTCGACCGGAACAGTTGGTCAAACGCCGCAAACGTTTCGAATGTCGTGGTACCCGTACCAAACCCTCGCTCTTTATTGCCGGTTGGCACAATAACGCTGCCCTGCAGACTGAGAATCGATCCCGCGGGCAGGCTCGAGAACATAACCCGCTTCACGCCGAACGTGGTGTCGCCCACCCCTCCGTACCACGTGTGGTTATGGTCCTCGAACGTAATCGGAACATCCACTTCGATCTGGTTGTTCATCCCGAACCGCTGCTCGTGAATGATATGGCTCCCCACACCGGGAGCGCCCGTCGCATTCACTGCAGTCGAGACCACCACTTCGTCCTCAGGGAAGGCTTTCTCCGTAACGATCGCCCTCGGCAGATTCAATTCCCCTCGCGGCCAGCGCTTATTACGACAGAACCCGCGCAGGTACCCAACCACCTGGTCAATCTGTTTCGGTGTGAGCGCCTCTCCGAACGACGGCATGATCTGCGAGAATCCTCGGTTCGTGCCGCCGTGCGTAATCACCGTCTTCCATGCCAAATCCGCCTCGGGCGTCGTCTGATCGCACCGGGTGAAATCGGGAAAAGTTCGGGGCTGCTCAAAACCAGCAATGGATTTTGGCGTCCCCTGCCCATCCGGTCCGTGGCACGCCATGCACGCGGCCTTATACATCTGCTCACCGCTTTCCAATTGTGCAGATGCAGTCCCTTGTGCCAGAAGCATTCCTGCATTTGCGAAGAGAATGGCGGCCACAAAGCCAAGACCAATGATCGCTCTACAGGAAGGGATGCGGTCGATCTGATTCCTCGGGAGCATTCGGGAGAAATACACCCGTCGAGATCATGACCGCTGAGGACGACGAGTAACGGAATGATAAATGAAGTCCAGCGAGCAGCGCTAAGGCTCTTGGGTTCCGTGCGATCGGCTATGCGCTCGGCGGCGCTAGTTTCTGTACATCCGGCGCATCCCCGCCCAGCCAGTCGGGATGCTTCGCGGTCGAATCGAAGTGAGAGGAAGTCTTGAACAGTTCGTATTTACCTGCCATTGCAACCTCCTTCGTCTTGGCCAGCAATTGCCCGATCTGCTCGCGGTTCATCGGCTGAAATGTCTTCACCGCTTCAAACGCTTGATCCAGAATCTCTGGCTTGTCGATGCCCGTGATCACGACCGATGTCGGCAGGCTGAGCGCGTAGTGCAGGCATTCGATCGGCGAAACCGTCTTGCTCTTGAGAATGACCCCATCGCCCATCGACTTCATGCCGAGCACTCCGATCTCCTGCTTGACCAGTTCCGGCAAAACCATCTGACCAAAGCTGCGGAAGTGGGCATCCATTACGTTCAAGGGCATCTGCACGCTGTCAAAATGGAAGCCGTGCTCCATAGCAACTTTCAACATATAAAGGTGAATATGGGGATCTTTGTGCCCCGTGAAGCCAATGTAGCGAATCTTACCCACCTTTTGCGCCGCCACCATCGCCTCGTTCGCCCCGCTTTCCGCGAAAATGCGATCCGGATCGTCGAATCGGAGAATCTCATGGTGCTGTACCAGGTCGATGTGATCGGTCTGTAGCCTCTCCAAGCACGTCTCAATCTGGCGTTCGGCCACCTCTTTGGTCCGGCCGTCGATCTTCGTCATCAAGAAAACTTTGTTCCGGTATCCGTCCTTGAGCGCCTTCCCCATCAAGATTTCGCTCTGGCCTTCGTTGTAATCCCAACTGTTGTCCAGAAACGTAATGCCGCGATCAACGGCCGACCGGACCATGCGAATGCTCTCTTCATCGGTCAGCCCATGCTTCGCAATATGAAAGCCGCCCATCCCGATTGCCGAAACTTGTTCTCCGGTGCGTCCCAAGGTGCGGTACAGCATCTCCCCTTTACGGGTTCCAGCGGATTGGGCGAGGGGAATCTGATGCATGGCATTCTCCTGGGTGGAAGCCTTGTCTTGCGCGAAGGCCGCGGGAAGGGTGGTGGCGACGCCGCATAGGGCAGCGTTCTTGAAGAAATCTCGGCGTCTCATGGTCAGACTTCACCTACCGTTGGAGTCTTATCAGCCTTGAGATGACGCCGAGAAGGTGAGTGTTGCCGGATATTCTGCGCAGGAGGCTTGGGGAGAATCTGCCGTCGGAAAGACGTTGCTCGCAACGTCTCTCGATCCACCAAATCAGACTAGCGCTACTGGGTTAACTTGGCCACGCTAGGATTCTGTGCGATCCCCAGCGCCCAATTCACGAGTCGGATGAACCCGTCCGGCAGCAGTCCGATGTAAAGAGTAGCCAGCCCGGTTATAGCAATGGCCGCGCGCATGCTCAAACTCACGGGCAGCGTTTCTTCACTCTTTTCCACCTTGCCCATGAACATGGCATTGGCAATCTTCAGATAGTAGTAAAGCCCGAAAACGGAGTAGAGAACGCCCAGCGACGCCAGTACGTAGTGCCCGGACTCAATCAGGCTGAGGAAGATGAAATATTTGCCCCAGAAGCCGGCCAGCGGTGGTATGCCGGCCAGCGACAGCATAAACACCAGCATGAGAACGGCTTCAACAGGAGCGCGAGAATAAAGCCCGTTGAGGTCGTCGAGCTCGTCTCCAATCACGTTGCGATGCCGCAGCGCCGTGATCACCGCGAAGGCGCCGAGATTCATGAACGTGTAAACCAGCAGATAAATCAGAATCCCCTTGATTCCATCAGGACTCAGCTGGGTCGCCGTGCCCGCGATCAGGCCGAGCAGCATGTATCCAACATGCGCGATGGAAGAATAAGCCAGCAGCCGCTTCGTGTTGGTCTGCGTGAGTGCGGCAAAGTTCGCTCCCGTCATGGTCGCCACTGAGACGAACACTAGCAGGGGCACCCAGATCGCGCGCATCGGCATCAGTCCAACCACCAGAATGCGCAGCAGCATCGCCCATCCGGCGGCCTTCACTGCGACCGACATAAATCCTGTGATGCTGGTCGGCGCGCCTTCATAAGCATCGGGCGCCCATTGGTGGAATGGAATCGCCGCGATCTTGAACAGCAGTCCCGTGATCGTTGTCAGTAGGGCCACAACAGCGACTGGCTTATATTCGCTGTTCAGCACGTGCCGCATCAGTTCCTGCTGAATCACGGCGAGGTTCGTGCTCCCGGTCAGTCCGTAGAGCAGGGAAAGTCCATATGCGAAGATGCCTGAGGAAAACGCTCCCAGTAGCAGATATTTCAACGCCGCTTCGTTCGATCGCCGGTCGCGGCGCAGGAATCCCACTAGCACGTAGGTCGAAATGGCCATCAATTCCAGGCCGATAAAGATGAGAACGATATCGATTCCGGCGGCCATGCACATCATTCCCGCAACCGAGAGCAACATCAGCGCATAGTATTCACCATGATTTTCGTGCTCGGTCTCCAGATACCGTACCGACATCAGAATCGCGATGGCGGTTCCCGCGAGGAAGAGATAGAAAAAATAGATCGCGAAGCGGTCCATCAGCACGGTCCGCATCAGCCCGAACGATCCGGGCGACGATCCCAACCAAAGCTGAATCTTGTACACGCCCGCAGCCGAAAACATCACGCCGATGAACGCGGTCACCGCGTTGGCCCACTTCATCTCCTCGGGGAGCATGAAGTCGATCAGCAGGATGCCGAGCGCGAACAGCGCCAGCAGCGTGATCGGCAACGCCAGTAGGTAGTCGGTCCAGACCACTAGTTCGTCCCCTTTGTGTCCGCAGACGGCGGATTCGTAGTGGACGGCATCCCCGCCGTCGGGGCCGCAAGTGCGCTCGGTTGTGCTGCGGCATTCACTGCAGGCTGCGGATAATCAGGCCGCACCACCGCAATCGTATGATTCACAGGCTGTTCCAGAATCTGGAAAAACGGCTTGGGATACAGCCCAATCCAGAACGCCATGATCAGCAGCGGAACGAAAGTCGCCACTTCGCGCGGCGTCAAATCATGCAGTTTTTCATTCTTCGGATTGGTGACGGTCCCGAAGAACACGCGCTGGTAAAGCCACAGCAAATACGCCGCCGCGAGCACGACTCCCGGCACCGCCCATGCGCCCCAGCGCCAGTTTTCCATGAACGTCCCCTGCAAAATTGTGAACTCGCCCACGAACCCATTGAGCAGCGGCAGGCCCATCGACGACAGGAACATGATCATGGTGATCGTGGCATAGAGCGGCATCACATTCGAGATCCCGCCGTACTCCGCAATCTCGCGCGTATGCCGCCGTTCATAAAGGATTCCGACAATCAAGAACAGAGCGCCCGTCGAAATGCCATGATTGATCTGCTGCAAGACCGATCCGCTCAGCCCCAGCGGCGTCAGCGCAAAAATTCCCAGCGTGCAGAAGCCAAGGTGGCTCACGGAAGAATAGGCCACCAGCTTCTTCATGTCCTTCTGCATCAGCGATACAAGCGCGCCGTAGATGATTCCGACGATCGACAGGAAGATCATCCACCCGCGCACCGTCATGTGCATGAACGTCGCTGGATTCGACATCACGTTGGGGAAGAAGGGAAGTGAGAACCTGATAAATCCGTAGGTCCCCATCTTGAGCAGAACGCCCGCCAGGATCACCGAACCAGCCGTCGGAGCTTCCACGTGCGCATCCGGCAGCCACGTGTGGAAGGGAAACATTGGCACCTTGATGGCGAACGCGAAGAAGAAGCTCAGGAATAGCAAGGTGGCAACTTGCGGTCCGTAATCCGCATAGATGCGCGGCGCAGTTTCGTACAGCGACTGCAACGCGAATGTATATACCCCTGTGACCGAGTGATGGTGGAAGTACAGAAACAGGATTCCCAGCAGCATCAGTACCGATCCGGCCAGGGTGTAGAGGAAGAATTTGATGGCGGCGTAGAGTTTCCGCGGCCCGCCCCAAATCCCGATCAGCAAATACATAGGCACCAGCATCGCTTCCCAGAACACAAAGAAGAGGAAAAAATCCAGCGCCATGAACACGCCCAGCATGCCCGTCTGCAGCAACAAAAACCAGATGTAGTATTCCTTTACGCGATTCTCGATCGCCGTCCACGACGAGAGAATCGAGATCCACCCCAGCAGCGTCGTCAGCATGATCAGCAGAAACGAAATGCCGTCGATGCCCAGTATGTACCCCGCGCCGATCGAAGGGATCCAGTTGCCCGCGCTGCCCTCGATGAACTTGAAGCCCGGCTCGAAGCGTTTGTCCCAGAACATCGGAACCAGCGGAATCGAGATCAGAAAGCCGGCGAGCGCAAACAAGTTCGCAATCCAGCGGACCGCGTCCTTCTTCTCCTTCGGAACAAACAGGAGAATCAGCGCCCCCAGCAGTGGCGTGAAAAGAATGATCGATAAGATATGGTTTTGCATGAGCTTCTAGCTTCTAGCTTCTAGCTTTGCTACCGAACTCTTAGCGATTTGCTAGAAGCTAGGAGCTAGCAGCTAGAAGCTGGTTCATCAGTGATACACGTAATAAAACGCAAACCCAACCAGTCCCGCCGTCATCACCAGCGCATACCATTGCACCAGGCCCCACTCAAACAGCCGCGCCGGATAACTCAACATGCGCGCCAGAATCGCAGGCCCGTTCACGCCAATCCCATCGATGATCCACTTGTCCCACCAACCGGAAAACGTCGCGGATGTCCGGGTAATCCAGCCGGCGGCATTCACCGCGCCATCGACTACGTTTGCATCGAACCACGAACTCGCTTCGCCGGCCCCCATCACGCCCAACCGCACATCGCCCACTTTACGACGTCCCGTGAACAGGTAGTCGTAGCCTTCATCCACGTAATACTTGTTGAGCAACGTGGTGTACAGGGGTCGCGCTGCAGCGGCGATCGGTTCGGTATAGCCTTTGTCGGCCTTGCCATAGGCGCGCGCCGCCAGGAACCATCCCGCTCCGGCGGCCGCGACCGACAGAATCATCAACAGGTATTCTGTCCCGCGGGGACCCTCCTCGCTGTTGGTTGACGTCTCGGCCGTCTCCGTGTGATTTGCGAACACCGGGTCGAGAAACTTGTCGATGCGCTTGGACCCGCCGAGTCCCTCCGACACGTTGAGGTACCCGGCTACGATCGAGAAGAAAGCAAGGATCACCAGGGGCACGGTCATCGACTTAGGAGACTCGTGAATATGATGTTCAACCTCGTGGCTAGTGATTCGAGACGGACTCCAGAAGGTCAAGTAGACCAGTCGGAACATGTAGAAGGCAGTCATCAGCGCCGTGGCGAAGCCGATCGCCCACAGAGCAGGATGGAACTTCCATGCCTGCCACAAAATCTCGTCCTTCGAGAAGAAACCGGCGAGCCCAGGAATTCCGGCGATGGCCAGGGTGGCAATGAACATCGTGCGGAACGTCACAGGAATCTTTCCCGACAGTCCGCCCATGTTGCGCATATCCTGTTCCCCGCTCATGGCGTGAATCACCGACCCCGCCCCAAGGAACAGCAGCGCCTTGAAGAATGCGTGGGTAAATACGTGAAACACGCCCGCAGCAAACGCCCCCACGCCAAGTGCGAGAAACATGTACCCCAACTGCGAAACCGTTGAATAAGCCAGTACCCGCTTGATGTCGTTCTGCACCAGCCCGATCGACGCAGCAAAAATAGCCGTGAGCGCCCCGATAATAGCCACAACCAGCATCGACTTCGGCGCCAGCACGAACAGTGCGTTCGACCGCGCCACCATGTAAACGCCGGCCGTTACCATCGTCGCCGCGTGAATCAGCGCCGACACCGGCGTAGGCCCTTCCATCGCATCCGGCAACCATACATAAAGAGGAAGCTGCGCCGACTTGCCGCAGGCTCCCACAAAGAGCAGCAGAGTTGCCGCGGTAATGATCGGGTCGCCGATATGGAATGCTCCGCTGCGGGCCGCTGCGTTCACGTCGATGAATCGCAGCGAACCCAGGTACCAGGCGATAAAGAACATGCCTAGCAGAAACCCCGCGTCGCCAATACGGTTGACGATGAACGCCTTGTTGGCGGCATCACTCGCCGACTTCCGTTGAAAATAAAACCCGATCAGCAGATACGAGCACAGCCCCACGCCCTCCCACCCAACAAACATCAGCACATAGTTGTTGGCCAGAATCAGGGTGAGCATCGAGAACATGAAGAGGTTCAGGTACCCAAAGAACCGGTAATACCCGCCTTCATGCGCCATGTACCCGGTGGAATAAATATGGATCAGCATCCCCACGCCGGTCACAAACAGCAGCCAGATGCTGGAAAGTGGGTCGAGGAGGAATCCCGCATCGGCCTGCAGAGGCGCCGGCGTCCGATCTGCTTTCAAGTACGTCGTATGGCCCGTGTCGGTGCCAAGCCAGGTGTAGAGGATCTTCTCGTAAGGTTTGTGGTCGTTCGCCGGAGCCCAGTTGGTGTACTGCCACACTGCGCCGCAAGCCATCAGGAACGCGAGCAACACCGACCCGACGCAAACCGCGCTGACCGTCGCCTTCTGCAGCCTGCGCCCAAAAAAGAACATGATCGCCGCGCCCAGCGCAGGAAACAGAGGAATCAGCCAGATGTAGGAGAGAAACATTCGTTTTCAGTCAGCTTTTAGCTCTTAGCCTTTAGCTCTTAGCTCAATGCCCCAGCGCGTTCGCTAAAAGCTAAGAGCTAAAGCCTAAGAGCTTGTTTCCTACCACTTCAACAAATTCACTTCATCCACGTTCACCGTCTCCTTATTCCGGAAGAAGGCGATCAGAATGCCCAGGCCCACCGCAGCTTCTGCAGCTGCGTCGGTGATGACGAAAATCGCAAACACTTGTCCATGCAACGCACCGGGACCATGAATCCCCTGCCAGTACCGCGAGAACGCCACCAGGTTCAAATTGACAGCATTCAGAATCAGCTCAATCGACATCAGCACGATGACCACGTTCCGCCGTGTCAAAACGCCAATCACCCCGAGCAAAAAAAGTGCCGCGCCCAAAACCAAATAGTGAAGCGTCGAGATGTGTAGCATTGCATCCATATCGAGATTCTGATTTAGCGGTGGCCATCCTAACGTCGCGTTTCTGCGACGTTAGGATGGGACTGTACTCAAATCCTCTTCTTCGCCATCACTACCGCTCCGATGATCGCCACCAGCAACAGTAGGGAAGCGATCTCGAAAGCGAACATATACTTGCCCCGCGTGCGGTCGAAGAGCAGTGCCGCGATCGCCTGCGTATTCTGATCTTCGCCGAAGCTCATGCGTCCTTCGGGAACAGCGATCTTGCCTTTTGTCGTGGTCGTGTAAACCGTGATGAACAACCCACCGAGTGCCGCCGCGGCGACGATTCCGACCAGCCATTGTTTGTTAAACTGCCGCTCTTTTACCGACCGCTCCATATTGATCAGCATGATCACGAACAGGAACAGCACCATGATGCCGCCGGCATAAAGAATGATCTGCACGCCAGCCACGAACGGAGCGTACAGCATCAGGTAGATCCCAGCCTGGGCCAGCAACGTGGTAATCAGCGCCATCGCCGAATGCACCGCGTTCTTGCGCGTGATCACCAGAATTCCTCCGACGATCATCGTCGTGGCGAGCAGATAAAAGAAGAACGGAGTTGCTACCGGAGGATTCATGGTCGCCACACTCCCCGCAGTTCTGCCCAAAGATCAGCTCGCATGGCGACGACTGCAGTCAAAATTAGCACGACCAGACCCGTCGGCAGCAGCACTTTCCATCCTACTTTCATGAGCTGATCAAACCGGTAACGCGGGAACGTGCCACGATACCAGATATACATATACATAAAGGCCGCAACTTTCGCCGAGAACCAGTAAATGTCAGTAACCCGCACGCGGACTGCAGGGATGAACAAAATCAGTCCGATAAGTGCCAGTACCGCGCCGAACCCGGCGAGTCCGATCGTCTGGATCCTGAACAGCGGATGCTTCGGCATACGCGCTGTGTTGTAGAAACACATGACACCTAGCAGCAGAAACGTAACTCCGGGGAACAGCGCGAAGACAAGCTCCCACGTGGACCCGTTCAGCCAGTTTGGAAATGGCCGCAACCACCCGCCCAGCCATAGCGTCACCGCGATCGACGACACCGCGATCATCGCCGAGTATTCCGCCAGAAAGAATAAAGACCATCGGAACCCGCTGTACTCCGTATGGAATCCCGCCGTCAATTCCGATTCCGCTTCGGGCAAGTCGAAAGGCGCACGGTTGGTCTCAGCCACCATGGCCACGGCGAAAATGAAGAATCCAACCAGCCCGAGCGGAAAAAACTTAAAGATGAACCACTCGCCCTGCGACAGCTGAGCCTGCACGATCCCGATCATGCTTAAGGTGCCCGTGCTTTGCTCATTCAGGCTGCTCATCATGATGACCGACACAACCGCCAACCCCATCGCCACTTCATACGAAACCATCTGCGCGCTCGACCGCAGCGCCCCAATCAGTGGATAGTGCGAATTGGAGGCCCACCCGGCAGTCACAATGCCGAGCACGCTCAGCGACGAAACACCCAGCATAAAAAGAATGCCGATATTCATGTCGGTGATCGCGTGTGTAGGGCCAAAAGGGACGACAACAAAAACGGTGAACGCAGCCAGCACCACGATGAACGGCGCGATCCAGAAGACAATTTTGTCAGCTTCGGCCGGTATGATGTCTTCCTTGAGGAGGAGCTTGATAGCGTCCGCGATCGGCTGCAGCAGCCCGTGCGGGCCCACGCGCATCGGTCCAAGTCGCACCTGCATGTGCGCGAGAATTTTCCGCTCCAGCCAGTTCATGGCGATGACGGCGACAGAGAGGCCGCCGAACACCAGCAAAATATAGACAGTTGCCCAGAACAGGTTTCCAGCTCCGCCGGGCGTCCGATCACTATCGAGGTAGGACTGAATGTACAGAATCAAATCGTGCATCAGCGGTCTACCTCGCCCAGAACAATGTCGAGCGTGCCGATCACGGCGATCACGTCCGCGACCAAGCTGCCCGCGGCACATTACATCCAGCGCCTGCAGGTTCACGAAAGACGGTGGCCGCACTCGAATCCGGTAAGGCTGCGTCGATCCGTCACTCACAATGAAATACCCCAACTCGCCCTTGGGCGCCTCGATCGAGTGGTAGACCTCGCCAACCGGAGGCTTCATCACCTTGGGCACCTTGGCCATGATGGGCCCTTCGGGAATTCCCGCCACCGCTTGCTCAATGATCCGGCACGACTGCCGCATCTCCACCATTCGCACCAGGTATCGGTCGTAGGTATCGCCATTCTGTCCCGTAGGAATCTCAAAATCGAAATTCTTGTAGTTGGCGTAGGGCTGAGCTTTGCGAATGTCCCACTTCACGCCGCTCGCGCGCAGCACCGGTCCAGTCACTCCAAGCGCAATTGCGTCCGGCCCCGAGATCACGCCGACACCCTTGGTGCGCTCCAGCCAGATGCGGTTCGTCGTGAGCAGTTCTTCGTACTCGTCGATCTTCGGCGTGAAGAATGTAAGGAAGTTTTTGACGTCCCTTTCGAAACCTTCATAGGCCTCATACTGCAAGCCCCCGATGCGGAACGCATGCGTCGTCAGCCGCGCCCCGCAATATTTCTCGAAAATCTTGAGAATCTCTTCCCGGTCGCGGAAGGTATAGAACAGCGGGGTGATCGCGCCAATGTCGAGCGCATGCGTCCCTAGCCAAAGCTGGTGGCTCGCGATCCGGTTGAGTTCCGTCAGAATCACGCGAATGTACTGCGCCCGCGGCGGCGCCTCAACGCTCGAGAAGTTTTTCTACGGCCTCGCAGTATCCCAGCCCGTTCGAGACCGCAGCAACATAATCCATACGGTCGACGTATGGATTGAACATCGTGTAAGTCCGGTTCTCCGCAATCTTCTCAACGCCCCGGTGCAGATACCCGATCACGCACTCGAGCCCCAGCACCTTTTCGCCATCCAGCCGCAGAATGACACGCAGCACCCCATGGGTCGCCGGATGCTGCGGCCCCATGTTGATGACCATCTCGTTGGAGTCCAGAAACGTCTTGTCCGGCGTCTCCAGATCCAGGGGCGACATTGAATTCGGGTCGGTCACTATTTGTTAATCCGTCTGTGCTCGTTTTCTTTCTGGCGTCATCCCGAAGCCTCGCGTTTTCTCCAGCCAGGCGAGGGATCTCGCGTGCGGTCGTTCCAATCCTCATTGCCCGCTCTCAATCCCCAAATTGATCTGCACCCACTCATTGTCCTGCTGCAGGATCCCATAATCCTTGCGCAACGGATGCCCCTTCCAGCCATCGGGCAGTAAAATTCGCTTCATATCCGGATGTCCATCGAACTTGATCCCAAACATGTCGAACACTTCCCGCTCCAGCCAATTGGCGGTCGCCCAGATCGGAACCGAACTCGGAAGCGTCTCTCCGTCCGCAATCTGCGTCTTTACGCGAATGCGCTCATTCCGCGCAAACGAATACAGCACCCACACCACGTCAAACTGCTTCTCGCGCTTGGGATAATGCACTGCCGTAATGTCCACGCAGTAGTCGAACTGCTCTTCGTTCCGCAAAACTTGCAGAATCTCCGGAATCAGCGACCGGTCCACCATCATGTAGTTCTGCCCCAGATGCATCAGCGGTTCAATCCCCGATCCATATTCGCCCTTGAGCTTCGCAACCATCGGGGAATCCCACGGCACAGGCACAGGAGCGGCAGGTTTCGCAGGTGCAGCAGCAGGCTTGGCAGCGGGGGTTGCAGGTGCGGCAGCGACAGGTTTCGGCGGAGTAGCGGGAGTTGCGACAGCAGAAGCGGCTTTTGTTTCTGATTGAACCGATCCGGATGAGGTAGCCTTCACCCCGCCCGGGGTTGCGGGCTGTTCCGCCGTCGGCTTCGGTTCACCTTCCGGCGGCGGTGGAGCGGGGGATTTGGTTTCGTCCGGCATATCCGAAGACACAAAGCTCCAGCGGAATCTGCATTGAAAAGAACGTTAACTTTTATCAGCTTGAGCGGATAGTGTCAACGATTCGCGCGGCGCGAACTTCGTCGAGAAGATTTCGCAATGCTGAACTTGTGATGCGGTTTGCCGTCCGCCTCAAATCAGGCACCAGGTCCGTTATTTCGCCTTTCGTGCATCCGTACGATCTGATAAGGTACCGCGTGAACTGCCAGCCCTGTCCTGGTGAATCCAAAGCGTGTCCAAGCTCCAAAACCTTGGAAAGGATTTTCCATGAACGTATCCCGCATTCTTCTCGCGTCCCTCGGTGCCTTCGCCGCGTACTTCACCATGGGAGGCCTTTTGTTCGGGCTCTTCCCACCGCTCCGCAATGAATTCGCGAAATATCCTGCGGTCTACCGCTCGCAGGATGCCA
Source organism: uncultured Acidobacteriaceae bacterium (assembly GCA_963722365.1). GTDB lineage: Bacteria > Acidobacteriota > Terriglobia > Terriglobales > Acidobacteriaceae > Sulfotelmatobacter. The sequence goes on along the minus strand of CAVRLM010000003.1, from coordinate 956,369 downwards.
TCAAGAGCGTCATGCCGTTCGGAATGTTCGCCATGCTCATCGCGATGCTTGTCTTGGCTGTTCTCTATGCCATGCTCTATCAAGGAGGTTCGGGCCTAACCGAGGGAATCCGCTTTGGCGCGCTGATCGGACTCTTCTCCGTCTGCTCCTTTGTCATCCACAATCACGTCAACCTGAACATCGGAGTGGAGTTGACGATTAAACAATCGCTAGCCTACTTTGTGGAATGGGTTATCACCGGAATGGTGATTGGCTTGATCTATCGGCCGGCGCACTGACCGTGGTGGTCTAGGTGCGAGACTGTGCCTGGTAGCCCTCAATCAGGTCGCGGATGCGCTTGGCCTCCGCCTTGCGATGCCCATGGCTGGTAATTGGATCGCTGCCGCCCGTCGACTCGATCACAATCTCGGACCAGAACACACCGGTAGAGATGTGCACCGACGCGACCTTCGAAATCGGTATGCTCTCTTCGTTGCTGCCAAATAACTTCGACTTTGTTCGGATGACCCGCTGCGGGCTGACCACAAGTTTGGTCGGAAAGAAAAAATTCCCCTGCGTCCACCGCGAAGCTGTAAAGGTTTCAGCCGGAGAAGAATCCATCGGATTGTCAATTGCAGCGTTCATCCAACAGTAGCGCCGCCGTCTCGGCGGCAGTAGCGGGGCGTCTCGCCCGCGCAGCGTGCACTAGACCCACTCCAGCGCGCCCTTCCCCCAAACCCAGATATACCCCACGATCAGGATCGCCAGAAAAATCAACATCTCGAGCAATCCAAACAGCCCAAACGCCTTGAACCTCACCGCCCACGGAAATAGAAAGATCGTCTCCACATCAAACACCACAAAAAGAATGGCAATAATGTAGTAACGAACCGTGTACCGTCCCCGCGCGCTATCGATTGGGTCGATGCCGCATTCATACGGCATCAACTTCGTCTTGCTCGGGTTCGAAGGCCTCACCAGTTTCGCCAGCAGCAAAGTGATAGGCAACAGCGATCCCACAATGGCGATAAAGATGAAGATAGGAACGTAGTTTTGCGGCATATGGTTTCTTGCCTCGCAATCGATGCAGCAGGTCATACTATCGCCGATGGGCCTGCGGTTCAAGACCTCATACCCTTGATTCTTCTTGCACAGCATGCAATTCGGTGTAAATTGTCTCAGCGGAAAACAAGGAGACTTATGTCTACTCTGGCAACTTCTGGCCGTGTTGCAGTTCCGTCAAGCAAAAGAACTACAAACTTCGCTCTCAAGGTCGGCGCTTTGGGCGCGATCCTTGCCCTGGCCCTAGCCTTCGTCTTGAAGTACGTCTTCCGTTACTACCTGAACTACAGCCAGCCTGCGTATACCGATCCGGCCCTCGGCGCCGCAAACTATTGGACGGATCGCGCCTGGCTCCTCATGCACATGACTGGTGGCATGGTGGCTTTGCTGACCGGCCCGTGGCAATTTTGGAGCGGCTTCCGTGCGCGCTATGCGCGCGTGCATCGCTGGACTGGGCGCCTCTTCCTCGGCGGCGTCGCCATCGGTTCCATCGGAGCCTTCCACATGGCGATCGCAACCACCTTCGGATGGGCTTTCGGATTCTCGCTGCTGGCTTGGACACAGCATGGGTCGCCACGGCAGGCATGGCCTACTACGCGATCCTGCGCAGGCGCATCCCGGTCCACAAGGAGTGGATGGTGCGCGCCTACGTTGTCACCTTTGCGTTCGTGACCTTCCGTGTACTGAACGACTACGGTCCCACTTCGCGACTCCAACCGCCCGGCGACCGCGCTATCACCATCGGCTGGGCGTGTTGGGCTCTCCCCTTGCTACTGACCGAGGTCATTCTTCAACTCCGCCGCATGCGCTCTCGGGTTAATTCAGCCTGACGGATCTGCAGTCGAAGTGGCATGGTTTCAGACTGGCGGAAAAAACAACAAACGTCGCACTACCATCAAATGTACGCATACCAGCAAGCCTAGGCACTACCATCAAACCTACGCACTACCCTGGAAGAGCGGCCCTTCTAGGGCCGCGTAAAGCATCCGGAATCAGTGTGGGCTTCAGCCCCCGTGGTTGCTACAAACTCGCCACAGGTTACGAGAACCCATTCCGCGTCAACGGCAACTCCCGCACCCGTTTTCCCGTCGCCGCGAACACCGCGTTGCACAGCGCCGGAACAAACGGAGGCACCCCAGGCTCTCCCACGCCGGCCGGAGGCGCCGTGCTCTCCACAATATGAATGTCCACCTGCCGGGGCGCATCGTTCATCCGCGCCACCTGGTAGTCAAAAAAGTTGGACTGATCGACCGCGCCACCAGTGGCCGTGATCTCTCCAGTGCGAGCAATGCTGGTCCCAAACACTGCCGCCCCTTCGAACTGCTGCCGCACCATCTCCGGATTCGCCACGATCCCTGCGTCCAGCGCCGTCGTCACGTGCGGTATGCGGATCGTCCCCTGGTCGTCCACCTCGACCTCCACGACAGTTGCAACATAGGTGTAAAAGCTGCGATGCACCGCAATCCCCATGCCGATTCCTTTCCCGTTCTTCTTCTTTCCCCAGTTCGCTTTCTCCGCCGCAAGCTCCGCCACCCGCCGCAGCCGCACCGTGTCGTAAGGATACTTTTCCCCAACTCCCGGAGGCCCCTGCGGTCCAGCATCCAGCGTATGTCCCGGCCCAATCAACGTGAGCAGATAGTCGTACGGATCGCGATTCGCCGCGTACGCCAGTTCATTCGCGAATGACTGCACCGCGAACGCGTGATAAATGTTCGCAACCGAGCGCAGCCATCCAATCCGAATGTGCGCCGTCGCCTGTCCGTTTTCCGAGCGGAAGTTCGGCACATCGAAGGGAACAACATTCCATCCCATCGACATCTCCCCGGCCCCGCCGTAGTTCGCGCCCGCTTCGAACGTCGATCCGATAGGAGGGAAGACCGATCGCTGCAACCATGCTTTCGGCTTGCCTGCGTCATCGAGCGCCGCCTTCATGTACATGGCCGCGACCGAGTGGTAGTAGTCGAACTTAATATCATCTTCGCGGCTCCAGATGACCTTCACCGGCTTTCCCGTCTTCTTGGAAAGCAAAGCCGCTTCCACCGCATAATCCGGCTTCGACTTCCGTCCAAAGCCTCCGCCCAGAAACGTCACGTGACACGTGACGTTTTCTTTCTTCAGCCCGAGTGCTTTAGCCACTTCTTCCTGCACACCCTGCGGATTCTGCGTCGGCGACCACACCGTCACCTTCTCGCCCTGCACATCGGCCACTGCCACGGGCGGTTCCATGGAAGCATGCGCCAGATGCGGAGCGAAGTACTCGGCCTCGACAATCTTCCCGCCTTTGGCAAATTCCGCATCTGGATCGCCAGTCGTATGTACGACCTTACCTGGCTGCCGCGCGGTCTGCTGCAACTCCTTTTTATATTCGACCGAGTTGTACGATGCGTTCGACCCGTTGTCCCACTCGATCTTCAGGTGCTTGCGTCCTTTGAACGCCGCGAACGTATTGTCTGCAATCACAGCAACTCCGCCGAGCGGCTGAAATGCATGCGGCGGTTTGAACGGATCGATCGGAATCGTCTTCTTCACGCCAATAACTTTGAGCGTCGCCGCATCATCCACCGACTTGACCTTCCCGCCGAGCACCGGCGGATGCGCGATTGCAGCATAGAGCATGCCGTCAACGCGAACGTCCATACCAAACAGCGGCTTGCCCGAGCAGACATCGGTCACGTCGTAGCCGGGCGCAGGCTTGCCAATGTAGCGCCACTGCTGCGGAGATTTGAACTGCAACTCTTCTTTCTTAGGCACGGGCTGTTTGGCCGCAAGGGCCGCCAGTTCTCCGTACCCTAGCTTGCGGCTGGAACCCTTGTCGGACACAACGTGCACCGGATCCGCCACGCATTGCGACTCTGGAACACCCCATTGCTGGGCCGCCGCGCGCACAAGCATCAAACGCGCCGTCGCCCCGGCTTCGCGCAGCGTGTCAAAAAATTCGCGCACAGAGTGCGATCCATCCGTATCCTGCGACCCGTAAGCCTCATCGCCATCGGCCTGCACTACCTGCACGCGACTCCAGTCCGCATCCAGTTCGTCGGCCAGAATGCGCGGCAGGCTGGTGCGAACTCCGTTACCCATCTCCGACCGGTGCGCCACGATATAAACCGCGCCGTCGGCGTGAATCCCAACAAAGATGCTGGGATGGAACGCCGACTCCCCCACCGACCCAGCTGCACCTGCGCCCAGCCCGGGAGCCCCATTTCTCGCCGCTTTTGCGAGAAGTGGGGATTTTCCGACGCATAACACAAACGCGCTGCTCGCCAGCATCCCCTGCAGAAAACTGCGCCGAGAAACATTTTCGATCGGCATATTCTCCATATCGGTTTTTTCCAGGCTGATCATGCGGTCTCCTTTGCTGCCGTTTTGATCGCGGCCCGGATGCGCTGGTAGGTCCCGCAGCGGCAAATGTTGCCCGCCATCACCGAGTCGATGTCCTCATCGGTAGGCTTGCGCTTCGATGAGAGCAGCGATACCGCCTGCATAATCTGCCCCGGCTGACAGTACCCGCACTGCGGCACATTCACTTCCGCCCATGCCTTCTGCACCACATGCGGGCCGTTGCTCGAGATGGCCTCGATGGTCGTGATCTCAAGCCCGTCGACGGTGTTCATCGGCTTGGAGCACGAGCGAATAGCTTTTCCGTTCTGTAGCACCGTGCAGGCCCCGCACAGGGCCATGCCGCATCCAAATTTTGTTCCGGTCAGTCCGAGAATATCGCGCAAATACCACAGAAGCGGCATCTCAGGATCGCCATCAAACGTCTGAGCGTGTCCGTTCACCTTGAAATGAACCATGGTGCCCTTCCTGGATTGGAGTGGCCTTCAGAAAATATGCGCCTATTCTACTGCGGGAGAAGAGTGTACATGCAAACGCCGTGAGATGAAGTGTATGGAGGTGGGATTAACCATGATGGGCGTCATCCTGAGCGCAGCCGCTTTTCAGGCGGAGCGAAGGATCTGGCGCGGGGCGGCATTCCAGTAAGTTGCCGCGAATCAAAGCAAAAACTATTTCTCCCAATGCGTACTACTAAATTGCTGCGCATCAAAAACCGCCGGCGCCAGCTTCACATTCGCCTGAATGTCCGTATAGTCCTCGCTAAACACCAACCGATCGTCCGAATGCACCTCAACGCGAGCCGCTACCCAAGCCCCCGCCAGCGGCCGGTAGTCCGTGAACCGTATATCGTCCATCTTCTTTGGATCGTCCCGCGCAGGTTCAATCTCCCGCACAAACAACAGCGTATCTTTGGCCACCCAGAACTGCCTCGACTTCAAATCCCCCTTGTCGGCCCCAACCACATACGCCGGGCGCCCCTCCCACGTATCCTCGCGAAGCTTCGACAGATCGTACCCCTCGCCCTTGACGACTTTGATTGTGATCTCCGGATCCTGCGTGTACACATCAAATCCCAGCACCAGAAGCATATTCACGGAACTTCGAGTTCCGGCAACCTTGTTGTCTTTGACGATCGTCACCACGCCGTCCACCAGGACATACCCATTGCCGTTCGCAGTCGGTCCAATATCGATTCGCAACTTTCCCGGCAGCATCGCCGCCTCATACCAGGTATCGGCCGTGCTGGTTCCATCAGGCTTGTACGTCGTGCTTTTCTGCGTGAACGTGAGCGTCTTGTACCAGGAATCCTTGTAGCGCTCGTGCATCGCCCGCAGCAGCCCATCGCCCGTCCGAATCTCCTGCGCCTGAGCCCAACCAAAAGTCAGTAATACCGAGAAGAGTACCCAACGTGTCATGAAATGAAACCTTTCTGTGATGATCGTATCGCACCGAGACGAGGCCTACCGCCGCATTAGACGCATGCAGACAATAAAGGACAGCGAATAGCGAAGGCTACTGGAAATAAGAAGGAGCGCCGATCCTGTTCAGCCGCAAAGTATACCGAGCCACAGCCGCGAAGCGGCGGCAGAATGCAGCCCACGGCGCAAGCCGCGGGAAGCTGAACCGAAAACATGCACAAAGCCCCGGAGGGGCGATAGACATTACCAAACACGCCCAGAAATCCTTCTTTCATCCCAGGCTCAAAATCGACTTGCGATGGACCACAAGACTCAGAGCCTCCTCGGGCACTTATCCGGAAACATAAACACCGCCCGAGCTAAATCAGACCACAACGTCGTGTGCCGATAATAATGCTCAAGAACTCCACCCTTCCACACCATCAAATCGGCATTCCGCTCCGCGAAGTCCTTCCATTCCACCGCCCCACCCCGGCCATGCGCTCCCGAATCAAAAAGAAATAAGCATGCGTAATGGTCTTTTTTCCTCGTGATAAAGATCCGGCTTCCCCCGCGCCGCCGCAAACCGCTTCAGGGCCGTCGAGAGTCTCTCCAGCGCTTGCAGTACCGGATACTGCGAAAGGTAGGCAAATGCCAACCGTACATGGTCCGCATGATGAAATGCGCTTCCGGGAATTGCATCCCTCTCAAAAGATCGAATAAATTCGTGATCAGTCATAGCAGCACCAGATAGAAGTGTGGAAAGAAAAGACTATGTGGGGACAGCCGCCTTCGGCTGTCCACCGGCCGCAGGCCGGCTCTCTTGTTTTTAGTTCCCCCCGCCCACCGCAATCGCGAAAGCCGCCGCCCCATAAATCACCAGGTTTCCCACGTTGTACGTCCCATGCAGCAAATGAATCATGATCGCCATCACGAACACCGCCAGCAAAAGCCAAGCCCCGCGTATCGCCGTCTGCGGAATCAGCAGGAGGATGCACCCGACGATCTCTCCAAACCCCAACACCATCCGGATGAACCCCGGCATGTGAGTCCGAGCAAAGTCATGTGCCGCGCTGGGCGTCACAAACAGCACCGCCTCAATCAAAATCACTACTCCCAGCGCCCACCGCAGCACGCACAAACCCATTTTCGTATTCGAAGAACTCATGGAATGTCCTCGTTAGACTATTGTTAGGCACTACGCTTGCGCGGGGATCTCGCCTTGATTTCCTTCAAGCGATGGCTGGCGCTGGAATCCAAGTCCAGTTCGTAGAACTTCTTCAACTCGCGAATGCGCTCTAGCGATGCAGCACTGAATGGCGTTTTCCCGTCGAACGCATGCAACACGATCCCTTCCAGCACATCCCCCAGCGTCATATCGTGATACTCCGCAAACCCCTTCAGCACCTTGAGGATGCGCTTCTCCATGCGCACCCCAGTCTGCACCCGTTCCACCATCAACTTCGAATCTTCTGTCATATGTACCAATGTACCAAAGTACCACGTTATTATCCAAACACCATCCCGAGACCGTCCGCTGCCTAAAAGGCAGGATGTTCGCCAAGCGGCGAAATCAGAGACAACAAAATCTCACGATCCGGGGAGCGCACGACTTCAGTCGTGCCGCGGGAATGGAACCTTACTGGCGCGCCCCGCTTGAGGCCTGCCCCACTCCCTCTGATAACATCGGCAGCAAGAACCATGTTGGGAGGCTGCTTGCCTGTGAACAAGATCCCCGAACGAACCTCCACCTTCACTGCTCAAGGCCCTTCACATCTGCGCGTGTTGGGCATCGTCCTGGCCGGAGGGAAAGGAACCCGTCTTTTTCCTCTTACCCGCGAGCGCGCCAAGCCTGCTGTCCCTTTCGGCGGCAAATACCGCATCATCGATTTCGTCCTCAGCAATTTCATTAATTCCGGAATCAACTCTATCTATGTCCTCACCCAGTTCCGCAGCCAGTCGCTACTCCAGCACCTCAGCGAGGGATGGCAGTTCGGCGGCTTGCTCAAGAGCCACTTCATCATCAACGTCCCCGCGCAGATGCGTTCGGAGAACGAATCCTGGTATCAGGGAACTGCCGACGCCATTTTTCAGAACATCAATCTCATCGAGCAATCGGATCCGCACATTGTGGCCATCTTCGGAGGCGATCACATCTACCGCATGAATATCGGCAGCATGATCGATTTCCACATGGCCCGCGGCGCCGAAGTCACCGTCGCCGCGAATCCCTTCCCCCGCGAGTTCGCCGCTGAATTTGGTGTCATCGAAGCCAACGACGACGGGCGCATCCTCGCCTTTCACGAAAAGCGCCACGACGCCCCCACCATGCCCGGCGATCTCGATCGCGTATATGCTTCCATGGGCAATTACATTTTCTCGACGCGCACCCTGCTCGACCTGCTCAAGGCCGACGCCAAAGATCCTCACAGTCATCACGATTTCGGCCGCGACATTCTTCCAAAACTCGCTGGCACTGCTCCCATTTTCGCTTATAACTTTGAGACCAACCGCATTCCCGGAGAGGTCGAAGACGTGGCTCCCTACTGGCGCGACGTCGGCACCATCGACGCCTTCTACGAAGCCAACATGGACTTGAACGACGTCAAGCCCGAACTCAATCTCTACAACCGCCAGTGGCCCGTGCGCAGCACCAGCTATCCCGATCCTCCCGCAAAATTTGTTTTCGACGAAACCAATCGCCGCGGCGAGGCCCTCGACAGCATCGTCTCCGGCGGATGCATCCTCTCCGGAGGCCTGGTGCGCAAATCCGTTCTCGGACGCGGTGTCCGCGTTCACACCGGCGCCATGGTCGAAGGCTGCGTCATTATGGACAACTGCGACATCGGCCGCCACGCCAAGGTCCGCCGCGCCATCCTCGATAAAAATGTCCGCGTTCCCGAAGGCGCCACCGTCGGCTACGATCTCGACGCCGACCGCGCCCGTGGATGGCACGTCACTGAATCCGGCATCGTCGTCATCGGCCGCGAACACAGCCCGGTGCCCGTGGCCCCTATGTTTGCCTGACTCCGGCGCGAGAATAAAAAGGACGAGCCGCGAAGGGCTCGCCCCTTTTACTTCGTCTCAAGCTTACTGAGTAACGGCCGCAGTCAAAGCAGTGATGGTTCCGTTCGCTGGGACTTTTCGAGTGTCGAGTGGACTGCGTGTGCTGGTTCGCTGTGGCAGTCCGGCCGTTCCCGTGGTCGCGACGACACTGTAGCCTGTTGTCATGTTGTCTGTGGTTTGGCTTGTCAAACTCCAGGAATAAGGTATCGACAGCTTGCAAGTCCGGGTCGCCCCAGTTCCAGTCGCCGCCACCGTGTTGGTCTCGCTGTAGACTGTCGGACTGATGGTTCCATCCAGTGTTGTTACGCTGGCACTGCATGTGAAGTTCGTCAGCCCGGTCGTCTTGACCGTGATTGTGATGGTTAGGGTGACCGTTCCTCCCACCACGGTTGCGGCAGGCAGCGAGTCACTATCATCCACCGTCGCAGGAACTGCTCGAAACGCCCCTGTTCGCGGATCCAGGTATCCCAGAATCCCATTCATGGTTTGTCCGCTTGCCGCCTGTCCCCACAGTGTCGGTACTGCGATTCCGAGGCAGCAGATGCATATCAACAACAGCTTGGTAGTTCTCATAGTCATCTCCTTCCGGGGGGATTGAATCAGGATTTACTGCTTGGCCGTTGGGTCGAGGAAAGGTGGGTCGCTCCCGCGCGTTACGCCAACAGTCGAGACTCCTGGCGGAGTCGGGCGATGTCCTTGGTCGGCGCACTTCCGAAGAAGCGGCTGTATTCCCGGCTGAACTGCGAAGCGCTCAGATAACCCACGCGCTGACTCGCGGCACCCGCATCCATTAACGTCGACAACATCAGCCGCCTCGCCTCCTGCAGGCGCAGCACCTTTTGATAATGCAGCGGGCTCATCGAAGTCACAGACTTGAAGTGTTCGTGGAACGACGACACACTCATGTGCACCAGTTCGGCCAGTTCTTCGACCTTCATTGGTTGAGAAAAGTTTTCCCGCAGCCATGAGATTGCCTTCGCCACCCGGTGCACGCTGGATTCCGCAAAGCCCATTTGCGCGATGCGAACTCCAATCGGACTGCGCAACAGACGTATCAGAATCTCATCAATCACGAGCGGCGCGACCAGTTCGGCATCTCCAGGCTTCGCCAGGCATTCCATTAGTCTCGTTCCGGCGTTGATGATGCTTGCTTCGGCTGGGGTAATGTAGACCGCACTCCTCTCCTGCGCCGGAGGCAGCCCGTGCGGATACACCTTCAGCACCAGTTCCGCAATCTTGTGCGGATCGAGATCGAGCTTCAGTCCAAGGTATGGCTCGGCATAGCTCGCTCGTGTGACCTGTGCAGCGACCGGGAGAGCTACCGAGAACACGATCATCCGGGTAGCGTCGTACTCGTAGACTTCGTTTCCCACGATGACGGACTTCGCTCCTTGCGCAATGATGCACAATGAGGGCAATCGCAGAGCATGCACGCATTCGTTATTGACTCTCGAGAAACGGCTGGCATGTACACCCGGAATGCGCAACTCAAAACTGCCATCGTGCGGCGCGTAGGCGGCCAGCAAATGCGCCAGCTTAGCCACGTCGGGTACGAGTGGGCGGGCGAGTTGGTCCACTCGCTGCAGAGGCAAAACGTTGCCGTTCGTTTTCACGCTTGTGACGGTACCTCCTTATGAAGGCACGGACCTTGCCGCTACAACCGCGGGCCTGGTCCTCAATTAAGTCTTTAACAACTCCTGCACGTACGCCGCCTTCATCGGAAGCCGCCGCATGACTTTTCCCGTTGCGTCGTGCAGCGCCGCTGCGATCGCCGGCGCTGCCAGCGCATTCGCCGCCTCCGAGCCTCCACCATAAGCACCGACCTTCGGATTGTGAAGCAATACAACTTTGATCTCCGGGATGTCCGCCATGGTTGGGATCGGATAGTCCGTCCAGTCCGCCGTGGTGATTCGGCTCTCATCGAATGTGACCTCTTCGAATAGCGCATGCCCGATCCCCATGACCGCACCGCCTTCGACATTCCGCTTCAACTGCGTCGGGTTCACCACAATGCCCGGATCGACCGCGATCGTGTACTTTTCCACCACGATTGCGCCTGTGCTCGGAGTAACTGCGATCTGGCAAACGCACGCCCAATACGTCCCACTGCGCAACATCAGCGAAGCTCCACGGCCGCGCACGGGGGTTGATCCCGTCGATACTGCGTTCGTACGCGGCGAAGGCCGCGTATCCCAGCCGGCCGCATCCCGCACCGCTTTGAGCACGCCAATGGCCCGCTCTTCGCTCGCGTGGTCGATACGAAACTGGATGGCGTCCGCTCCTGCCAGCGCTGCTGCTTCGTTGATCGCCAGTTCGCGCGGATAGTTCTGCTGAAATTGCCCCGGCGTCCGCATACTATGGTCGCGTAGGCCCACGGCAAGAGGCGAAGCTTTCTGCCCCACCTGGAATGTGCCGTGGCCGCGCTCAAGCACGATGGGAACTGGAGCGTACACCCACGGATCTTCAATGCCGTTGACCGTGGAAGTTACCGAGTCCGATTTCACCTGCGGCGCCGCCATGGTGGGCAGCCCCGCAATAATCGCACCGACCGGTCGATCGTCCTGCATCGCCGGCATGTAGTGGTCGATTTGATACGCGGCCATTTTGCCTTTTTCATCGATCGCAATCTGCACATCAGAGAACGCCGCCGCCGCTTGCGTGGACCACTGCATGTCGTCAGCCCGCATCCACTGCACGCGCACTGGCTTGCCCACCGCTTGTGACAACAGCACCGCCTCATCTTCCGCGCCGGCATTCCCGCCATTGGATCTGCCGTAGTGGCCGGGACCCGGATACGAATGCACGATCACATGATCGGGCGTTGTACGCAGCATCATCGCAATCTCGCCCCGCAGCGCCTGCGGATTCTGATTGTGCGTGTGGATGTGCACCGTGCCGTCAGCCCTGACATCGCCAACGGCCATGGTCGGCCCAATCGGCGCGTGCTTCATGTAAGACAATTGATACGTGGCGGAGAGTTTCTTGTGAGCCGATGCGAGCCCAGGTCCGGGGTCGCCCTTCGACTCTTTACTCTTCTCCACCGGCGCCGAGGTCCAATCCGACTCTTCCCGAAGATGCTGGTAGAGTTTTGTATTACCCGGCAGGCCCTTCCACTCAGACCACTTCGTGGCGCTCGCCACCTGCTCGGCGGCCTGGATCGCCTCCCACTCTGTGGGCGCGACTACACCGACGAGATTGGCCTTCACAATCACTTGTGAGTTCGGGAACTTGACTTTGTCCAGTTGACCGGCAGAAACGAGAGTCGAGCCGAGCGTCTTCGGATGCACGACGCGCGCGTGCATCATGCCGGGCAGTCGCACATCGGTCGCCCATGTTTCCTTCGCCGCCACCTTCGAACTGATGATGGAATTCTTGTACGACTTCCCGATCACCGTATACTCGCTGACCGCCTTCATTGGCGGATCGCCCTCGATCATCAACCCAAAGATGCTGGTGAGCTCTCCCTTTATCGGGATCGTGAGCCTCAGTTGCTGGTTCTTGACAAGGTCGCCATAGGAGACGCTCTTCCGGCCACCCGACACAATGCCGTCTTTGACGGAAAGCTTGTCTTTCGGCACACCGAGTTTTTCGGCCGCGAGGTCGAGCAGTGCCTGGTGTGTGTAGGCCGCCGCCTTGCGAATGTTGGGCGTTCCATGCCCCAGGAAATCGAAGGCCCCGCTGCCATCCGGCGTGAGGTCCGTGTCTCCCGACACGACCGTGGTGATCGCTTCAAAGGGCACGCTCAACTCCTCGGCCACAATTTGCCGGTAAGCCGTGAAGGTCGAGCCTTGCCCGAAGTCGCTCTTGCCGGTGCGTATCAGCACCGTGTTGTCCGGGTGGATCTCAATCCAGGAACTGGCGAGTGTGGGATCGAGCGAGTTCTTGAACGTCGTGACCTTTGCCGTATCGCCCTTCAGAATCTCCGGGCCCATCAAACCGAAGCCCACGACGAGCGCCCCACCCGCCTTCACGAACTGGCGGCGCGAGAGCGTTGGTCCGAAAACGTTGGTTGGTTTTTCGCTCATGGTAGCCATCGCCTACCTCCCCTTCGCCATGATCGTAGCGGCGTGTTGTACGGCTTCCATTATCGCGACGTAGGTTCCGCAGCGACACAGATTCGGCGACGGACCTGATGTAGTAAAGGCTTCCTTGATCTGCGCCAGCGACGGCTTGGGATTGCTCTCGAGCAGTTCTGTTGCCTTGATCATCATCCCGTTCTGGCAAAAGCCGCATTGCGGAGTCTGCTCTTCGATCCAGGCTTGCTGCACCGGGTGAAGCGTGTTCTTCGCTTCCTCCGCCGAGAGGCCCTTTTGCTTTGCCCATCGCGCGGGCAGACCTTCGAGCGTGGTAATTTCCTGGCCGGCGACGCTCGCAACTGGAGTCACGCAAGACCGTACCTCTTTGCCTCCGACCAGAACAGAGCAGGCACCGCACTGTGCGAGTCCGCATCCAAACTGCGGACCGATCAGTTGGAGATCATTGCGCAACACGTAGAGTAGCGGCGTGTCGTCGGGCGCCTGCACTTCGCGCCTGACGCCGTTCACATTCAGCGTGACCATAGAGAACCCCCTGAACTTTGCGAGTTCGAATAAACCGGTTGAAATCTTCTCTGCCGGCGGCCCCAGTCCGCTAAGGCAGGAATTTCGCTTTGGCTACTAGCCGACATCATAACTCGACTGCAGACCCGCTCTGCAATCGATTGCCAGGCGGCGCCCGTAAAGTACCACGCGGCTGTCGTGCAGCCTTCGCCCTGACTCACTCCCCTTGGCGTCATCCCGAGCGGAGCCGTTCTTCAGGCGAAGCGAGGGATCTCGCGCGGATCATATCCAGCGTCGATTCCGATGACCGCGATCAGCCAATCTGCGCGACAACCGCAACATCGAACTTCGAGTAATACTTCTTCACGTCGCCGGCTCCATACTTCTCGCGAAACTTCTCGACCACCGGCTGCACTCGCTTGGCATCGGTGATCGTCGCGGCCTTCACTTCAGCCTCTGCGCCACGGGCTCCAATTCGAAGCTTCGGGTTCTTGAGCACATTCTGGTACCACTGCGTATCCGACCCCTTCACCGGCAGCAGATAAAGCTTGTCTCCTTCCAAGACGAACCAGACCGGGTTTGAAATAGTACGTCCTGATTTTCTGCCGGTCACGCTGATCGTAATTTCGCGATATCGGGAAAGACGGTCTTTCAGCGAATCGTTCCCCTTTGCCATATGCACTCCTCTTAGCGCGAGCCTTGATCGCTCCAAGCTTCAAGGCTTTGACAGCACCTCTTTTGCGACCATGATGGCCCTCATTGCATTCGGCCAGCCTAAATAAAACGCCAGATGTGTAATCACCTCAATCAATTCTTCCTTCTGCACTCCATTCTGCACCGCAAACTTCAGGTGAAACCGCAGTTGATCCGGACGGTTCATCGCAACCAGCGCCGCCACGGTTGCCAGACTCCGGTCGCGCTTAGAGAGTTCCGGACGCTCCCAAACGTCGCCGAAAAGAACCTGATCCGTTAGTTCCACGAGCTTGGGAGCGAAATCCCCGATCATCTTCTGTGCTGCTGAAGGCTCCTTATTCATGCCGTGCTCCCCCCTGTACGTCGTACGATTTCGTTGCGTCTCGTTGGGCGTCTTTGGTATTCGGGTTGATAACGAGAACATGGTAGGAGACGCCGTCCCACGCGTTGTGAATGCCGATAAATAGCAACAACAGCGACGCACCTCCAACCCCAAAGAGCGACTCGCGCAAATGTTCGCTGGCTTCAAACCAGGTACCCGCGAGGGTTGCGTACGCAGCCAGCGGCAGCCCGACGTGAAACAGCCAATCCTCAAACACTGGCCGGTACGCGGCTTGCTTCCGCATGCGCCGCGAAACGATCACCGTATACGCGACTCCGGCGATGCCCAGCAGTCCCCAAAGCGCCGCAGCGATGGTGATCGTCTGCCACGGTGCGTGCAGCATGGCCGACAAAAACAGCGCGACACCGAAATGCACGATCGTCGGGCTGCCGAATGCGGCGCCGGCATCTGCCGCGCCTACCGGCGGTCTTTCGGCAATCAGCGTTAGCACGACGAACTGCAAGCCGATCAGCGCACCGGCGGCCGACCCCACGATGATGTAAAAGTTGTCCCACTTCGCAAGCTCTGACATGACCACGATTATGGCGCAAATCGCTCGCAGCGGTACGCCAGCTCCGGGCGAAGATTGTTCCGAGCTTGGCGCCCATCAGGTCCCGAACCCAAAATGCCAATTCGCATTCGTTCTTCCTCGCGCCACGAACCGCTCTACTCAGATTTAAGAGAAGCCATATCGATGGAAAAGCGGTATTTCACATCGGATTTCAGCAGCCTCTCGTAGGCCTCATTAATCTTCTGGATCGGGATTACTTCGACGTCGGCCGTAATGTTGTGCTGGCCGCAGAAGTCGAGCATTTCCTGCGTTTCCCGGATGCCGCCGATATTCGAGCCCGAAAGGTTTCGATTGCGCATAATCAGACTGAAGGCAGAGACGCCCAGAGGCTTCGGCGGCGCCCCCACGAGGGTCAGGTTGCCGTTCCTCCCCAGCAAGTTCAGATAAGCGTTGATGTCGTGATCGGCGGAGACCGCATCGAGAATAAAGTCAAAGCTGCCCACGTGCTTCTGAATTTCATCGGCGTTGCGGGAGACGACAACTTCGTGCGCCCCGAGGCGAAGCGCATCTTCTTTCTTGTGCTGTGAAGTCGTGAAGACCACCACGTGCGATCCCAGTGCACGGGCAAACTTGACGGCCATGTGACCCAATCCACCGAGACCCACCACGCCGACCTTTTTGTCCTTCCCGACCTTCCAGCGGCGCATGGGTGAGTAGGTCGTGATTCCGGCGCAGAGGAGCGGGGCAACCCCTGCGAGTGTCAGCTTCGAGGGAACGCGCAGCACGAATCTCTGATCGACAACGATGCTGTCGGAGTAGCCACCGTAGGTGACGCCTCCCAGGAGCTTGTCGGGCGAATTGAAGGTGAGTGTCAGGTTCGGGCAGAAATTCTCGAAGCCAGCCCTGCATTCGGCGCAGGTGCCGTCGGAGTCGACGAGGCAGCCTACTGCGGCCAGGTCTCCCGCCTTGAATTTCGTTACGGCCGCACCGACCTTGGTCACTCGCCCGAGAATCTCGTGGCCCGGAACAATCGGATACACGGTGGGCATGAATTCGCTCCACTCGTTGCGCACCGCGTGCAGATCAGAGTGGCAGATACCGCAGAATAGAATTTCGATCTGTACGTCGTTTTCCGTTGGATCTCGCCGCGCGATCGTCGTCGTCGCAACGGGCGACGTCGCACTAGCGGCGGCATAAGCCTTTGCCTTGTACATGGATTAACCTTTCAGATGTTGCTCATCAATGATTTCCGGAGTCGCCTTAGTATTGCTCCCAGACAACTCTCCAGTGTTCGTCCGGGTGAGTTGATTTCACGATGAGCTGTCTGCCCGATAGCTCAAATGCGCGCGGCAAGTCTTTACCCACAAGGCTTCGCACCAGCGCGCCCTCCACATGAAAAGTGAAGGTGTGACTGCGTTCGTCAATCTGATAGGTGCCAAACGATGCTTCGTACCCACCTTTCGAATACTGCTCCGGACCTGCAGCGGCTTGCGCCTGCGGATTGCGTTCCATCACCTGCACCGACATGTGTCCGTCGTCCGTGAAGACAAGCAGCCCGGTCGAGTCAGCGCTGTGGATTTTTCCGTCAACACCCGGCTGTTCGAGCAGCGCCAGCCGCCACGCTCCGACAAACTGTCCCCGGAAGCGGTCATTTGCAGAGCGATCCTGACCGCCGGAGACTGTCATTGCGGCAGCAATGAACAAACAAACTATGCCGGACCAAAGCAGCCTTTTCATCTGCGACTCCTCGACACTTCTGTTTCGTTGCTCAGCGGCCCACCAACTTTTGCAGTTCTTCCGGGTAACGAGCGCCTTGTAGGGGAATCTTCGCGGCTGCGTTCCCCAACTCGAGAAGATCGTCAGGAAAAAGTTGTACGTTCGCCCCTCCAATGTTTTCTTCCAGCCGGTGTAGCTTGGTTGTGCCCGGGATCGGCACGATCCACGGTTTTTGCGCCAGCAGCCATGCGAGGGCGATCTGAGCCGGCGTCACTTTCTTCTGCTGCGCAAATCGTCCCAGCAAATCCACCAGCGCCTGATTTGCTTTCCGATTTTCAGGTGTGAAGCGAGGCACGATGTTCCGGAAGTCCCCTTTGTCAAACTTCGTATCGTCGCTGATCTTGCCCGTGAGAAAGCCCTTTCCCAAAGGGCTGAACGGAACGAATCCGATCCCGAGCTCCTCCAGCGTCGGTATTACCTCCGCTTCTGGCTCTCTCCAAAACAGCGAGTATTCACTCTGGAGCGCAGTGACGGGCTGCACCTTGTGGGCGCGGCGGATCGTCTGCACCCCTGCTTCAGAAAGTCCGAAATGCCGCACCTTGCCTTGCTGAATCAGATCTTTCACCGCACCCGCAGTCTCCTCGATCGGCACGTTGGGGTCGACGCGATGCTGATAAAACAAGTCGATGACATCCGTATTGAGCCTCTTGAGCGACGCCTCGGCGACCTCTTTGATGTGCTCTGGCGAGCTGTCTAGCCCCGCCTGCTTGCCGGTATTCGGATCAATCTTGAACCCGAACTTGGTCGCAATCACCACATCCGCGCGGCACGGAGCCAACGCTTCACCCACGAGCACCTCATTGGTGAACGGGCCATACACCTCCGCGGTATCGAAGAATGTGACCCCTCGTTCCACCGCCGCCCGAATCAGTGATATGCCCTCCTTCTTATCGACAGCCGGACCGTACCCAAAACTGAGTCCCATGCAGCCCAGCCCCATCGCCGAAACTTCCAGATTGCTTTTTCCAAGTTTGCGTTTTTGCATCGCTTCTCCTTCACCGCAAGAATCCGTCAAGATTTCGAACCATAATCATAGGTTCCCCGCGACCCTTTCCTCTTGCCTATTCCGATGAACTTCTTGCCAGATCCTCCAAGAATTATCCGTCAGCATGGAGTCTTTTTACCTTACGTAGAATGGGGACATCACTCTTACCCGGATAACCGCAAATCTCCGGCCGAAAACATTTTTTCTCCAAGGCCCAATTCCATCCCTGCAACTATTCCCGTGCAACGTGTTCGTATGCGAGAGCGATCGCCTGGCGCCTGACGCGTTATCATAGGCTGCAATCGCGAAAGCGTTCCCGGTCCACAGGAGGCCAATTTGCGCAAGTTCGTACTCCTCGCGCTGCTCCTGACCGGACTGCCTTCACCGGCGCAGTCGCCTGCTTCCCGGATTCCGGTTCCCACCATTCGTGCCAATACGCGAATGATCCTGCTCAGCGTGATTGCCACCGACAAATCTGGCCCAGTGACAGACCTCACAGCAAATGAGTTTTCTGTACTTGAGAACGGCAAGCCTCAGAAGTTGGCCACCTTCGCATTCGAGCAACCTACGCTCACGCAGCAGAAGGTGGAGAAGCCTCTACCTCCAAACGTTTACACGAATCGCCCCACTTACCTCACGCCTTCCGGACCTCTGACCATCCTGTTACTCGACGCCCTGAACACGCAGGCCACGGACCAGACATACTTTCGACGTGAGTTACTGCAATACCTGGCAAATCAGGTCCGGCCCGGTCAGCGCCTAGCCGTCTTCGCCCTCGGAGAACAGCTGCACCTGCTACAGAATTTCACATCAGATCCCGCGCTGCTTCGCGGTGCCGTCGAAGGTTTTACTGCCAAGACCTCCACCGAACTCCAGCAGGATGACGTCTTCGTGCCTTCAGCGCCAAAAGACATCACCCAGTCCCTTGCCTATCTCCGCATGTTGCGCACACTTAAGCAACTGCAAGCCGATCACGGCGAGATGACCACCAACCAAAGAGTCGCAGAGACTCTCGCCGCCTTCCGCACAATCGCCCGCTCGGTCGCCGGTTATCCCGAGCGGAAGAACCTGGTGTGGGTCTCCAGTTCATTTCCTCTCGTGTACCAACCGCAACTGGCCTTCAGCTTCGATACAACTCGCCCTGTTTTCTATCGCACCTACGAACGTGAAATGCGCGAAACCGCCAACATTATGGGAGACGCGCAAATCTCGATCTACCCCGTGGATCCTCGTGGTCTCGTTGGTGCTGAGATCGTCGACGCCAGCAAGCCCATGCTGGACGAACTGGGAAGAGGCTACACGGGATCGGTTCTAGGGGAAGTCGTCAATCGCAGCAGCGACGATCGTCTGAACGACCAGACCAGCATGCAGGAAGTTGCGGACTTGACGGGCGGTCGCGCCTTCCTCAATCGGAACGATATTAATAACGCCGTGGCCCTAAGCGTTGCGGATGGCTCTTCCTATTACACCCTGGCGTACTATCCAGCGAATAAGGCCTGGCACGGAGAATTCCGCACCATCCATATCAGGGTCGCCCGGAAAGGCGTCCAACTCCGTTACCGCAGGGGATACTACGCCACTGATGCGAGTCAAGAGCCGCGCACCCGCGATGCCGAACTCGTGCAAGTTCTCCGCAGCGATGCCCCTCCCGCCACCATGGTCATCTTCGATGCCAAGGTGCTTCCCGTTCCCTCAACGCTCCCCGCACCTGAATCGCTCACCACGAAATATCTCATCGGCTTCATGGTCGACACCCGAACACTCTCTTCCGTGCCTCAGCCTAACGGTGGCCATCATTTCTCCCTGGAGTTCCACGCCGCGGCTTTCACGCCCGACGGCTCGCTAGCCGCCCACACCGACACGCAAGTCAACACCTATGCCAGCCGTGCCAGCTACGAACGCATTCGAGACGACGGCTTGCCCTTTCACACCAGTCTGCAACTCCCTCCTGGCCGCTACCAACTTCGTCTCGTAGTGCGAGATATTCGCACAGGTTATCTCGGCAGCCTCGATGTGCCACTCGTCATCGCCGAACCCGCGCCCTCAAATTAGCGGGATCTCCCTCCGACGCATCGCCCTCTTGCTCTTCACTCTTCCGCTTGCCTGTAAGTTCTACCAGTTACCCGCATGACACGCCCCTCATAGACTACAGAGTCGCTGAACCCTGGCCTCTGCGCTCATATCGCGATGCGAATGACGACGCCGACTGATTCGGAATCTCAGGCGGTCAGCTTGGGTTTCGGACTGTGGCGGAGTGCATCCTCTCCGCGAACCATCTCGCCCTCGCAATCAACGCCGGGCCCACCAGGTGCTGACAAGACGATGACCACAATCGAAGCGCAGGGTGCAACCGAAACCAAGACAACAGTCTCCCCCACTACGGAGCCAGATTTCTCCCTGGTCGCGGGCGGGCTTCTTTTTCGCATATTCCGGCAAACCCATCTCTCGGGACCAACTCTGGAATGGCTCAAACGCCGAGCCTTAGTGGTCACACTATTCGTATGGTTACCACTGCTGTTGTTGTCGCTCGTCGAGGGTCATGCTCTTCGCGGTGCCATCAAGATTCCATTCATGCGCGACGTCGAGGCCCACAGTCGATTCCTCGTCACTGTACCCCTCCTGATCGTCGCCGAGGTCACCGTCCAACATCGCATAGGTCCTGCGGTCAGAGACCTCATTTCACGAGGGATCGTGACCACGCAAGAATTGCCAAAATTGGCTGCGGCAATTTCCTCGGCCGCACGGATCCGCGACTCGTTCGCAGCCGAAGCCCTCGTGATCTTGTTTATCTACTCGTTCGGACTCTGGTTCTGGCGTACCCAGATCGCCTTGGGAACCGCCACTTGGTATGCCATTCCCCAAACCTCACACATGAATCTCACACTGGCCGGATACTGGTACGCCTACATCAGCATTCCTGTCTTTCAGTTCGTTTTGCTGCGCTGGTATTTTCGTCTTTGCCTATGGATCCGCTTTCTGTGGCAGGTTTCGCGCTTGAAGTTGCGGCTTAGGGCCACCCATCCCGATCTGGCTGGGGGCATCGGATTTCTGGGCAAGATCTCCTACAGCTTTTGTCCCTTCCTATTCGCCCAGGGCGCTATGCTGTCGGGCCTTATCGCCAGCCGCGTGCTGTACGGTGGACGAACCCTGCAGTCCTTCAGAATGGAAGCCATCGGGTACGTCGGATTCTTCCTCTTGATTGTCCTCGGACCGCTGGCGATGTTCACTTCGCACTTGCTGCGCACCGAATTCGAGGGCCGGGATAAGTACGGTTCTCTCGCTAACCAATACGTTTCCCAGTTCGAAGAAAAGTGGCTGGAAGGGGGCACTCCCGGAGCGGACCAACTGCTCGGTACCGCAGACATTCAGTCTCTGGCCGACTTGGCCAATAGCTACGCAGTTATACGTCAGATGCGGATTGTCCCCTTTGGTCTCGACGACGTCATTCGATTGGCTGCCACCACTGCCGCTCCCCTCTTACCGTTGGGGCTGATTATCCTTTCGCCAGCAGAACTGGTGAACAGCTTAATCAAAGTTCTTTTCCGATGAACAGAAGATGCGCCAATCAGGAAACAGTTACTTCGCCCGGTTCGATCTATGCGCCGACAGGAGTTTTGCAATGAAGGAAAACTGGATCTAAGATGCGCCGCCTACTCCAACTCGTATCGACATTCACCTTGACGCTATGTTTGCTGCAGATCGTCAGCGCCCAGGATCTCGCGCCCCGCGCCTACCTCATTACTCCGCTTCATTCCAACGCCGTCACCCTGATTTGGTCCTTCTACGACGGCAGTATCAATTTCAATGGTGCGCTTCCGGTCAGCGACGCCAAGGGAACATACAACGTCCCCGTTATTAGCCTGTACCACTCCTTCAGCCTCTTCGGCCGCTCCGCCAACGTCGTCGCCGCTCTGCCCTACGCCATCGGGAACTTCCAGGGGACTGTGGCGGGGGCGGGGCTGAGCCTCTACCGCTCCGGTCTTGCGGATTCCACCTATCGCTTTTCGATCAATCTTAAGGGTGGCCCGGCGATGGCCCCGCGAGAGTTTTTCAAATGGCATCAGAAAGTCCTGCTCGGCATCGGACTGAAAGTGCTCGCTCCCACCGGCCAGTACGATCCCACCAAGCTGATTAACTGGGGGACGAACCGCTGGTCTTTCAAACCCGAATTCGGCTACTCCCAGCGCTTCGGTAAATGGATTCTCGATGGCTACGCCGGAGTCTGGCTCTTCACCGTCAATCATGATTTCTGGTCGCGCAATGCCTACTATGCCGGCACCAGGTCCCAGTCCCAACAACCCATCGGAGCCTTCGAGGGACACCTGAGCTACGACTTCAAGCCCGGCTACTGGATCTCCCTCGACGGCAACTATTGGTTCGGAGGAATCACCAGCATCGACGGCATTGAAAACCCCATTACTAAACAGTCGAACTCTCGCATCGGAGCCACCGGTTCCGTCCGTATCGCCAAGCATCAGTCTCTGAAATTTGGCTATAGCAACGGCTCCTACATTCGCTTTGGCGGAAACTATCAGAACGTCTCCGTCGCCTGGCAATACTCCTGGCTAGGCAGGCCCAACTGAAACGATTGGTTGCCCCACCCTTGTCGCGTCTTGTGCGACAGGGTGGGATTTTGACTTCCTTTCAAGGGCTCGTTACGACGGAGCTTCGAAAGAGCGCAGCCGAACGGATGGCGAATCGATACTGCTGAACACGGGATTAGAGAGGCACGCGCGCATGGATCGTGGTCCCATGCTGAGGTCGCGATTCAATCGAAAACGCACCCTTTGTCAGCTTTAGGCGCTGTTCCATTCGGATGAGGCCCAACCCGCTCCCTTTCCGTGCCTCCTCGACGTCAAAGCCAATACCGGAGTCCCCGATTGTGAGATGAAGTTCATCCAACGTTTCCCACCACCGCACTTCAAACCGCCGTGCCTCACTGTGCTTCACCCCGTTGTACAACGCCTCCTGCAAAATCCGGAAGAGGCAAATAGAAACGTCGGGCGGCACGAGACTGCGTTGACCTTCGTCTCTGAAGTCAATCTCCACTCTCTTCCGCTCACCGAACTCCTTGCAGAAGCATTTCATGACAGTTGCAATGTCAAGGTAGTCCAGCCTTGGAGAGTGTAATTCGTGTGCCGAGGCCTTCACGTCGGCCAATATGTTCAAGGTCTGCTTCCGGACCGCGTGCATCCGGTCGAGAAGGTCGGCGGGCTGATTCGCTGGGTGCTTCCCGAGTCGTTCGATCTCGATCGCTAACAAAGTGAGGCGCTGCCCGATATCCTCGTGCAGGTCCATTGCTATCCGGGAACGCTCCCGCTCCTCCGCCTCAATCACTCTGCGGTTCGTGCTGGCGAGAGCCTCTTCGATTCGCTTGCGATCGGTGATGTCCTGAGCGGTACCCCGTAAACCCAAAATGCGGCCGGCGGTGTCGCGTTGCACTTCGCCTCGAGCCCTGATCCACCTGCTGGCACCGTCAGCACGGACCATCTCCAGTTCGAGTTCATACGGTGTGCCGGTGCGCAGCGCTTCGTCAACGGCGATGCGAAGCCTCTCATAACTTTCAGGACTGTAGAGCCGTGAATGCTCTTCAAAGCTGGCCGCAGGCAAAGCGGGATCACGCCGAGCGATTCGATAAAGTTCTTTCGACCATGTGACGGTATCAGTGGCCGGATCCCATTGCCAACTCCCTACCTGTGCCAAACGCTGGGCTTCCGTAAGCTCCGACTCTCGGAGTTGAAGAACCTGTTCCACATGCTTGCGCTCGGTAATGTCTACCGCCATCCCCAGCATACGTTCGGGTTTACCGTGGCCCGAGTAGTAGAATTTTCCTTTAGCAGCGACCCAGCGCACACTTTCGTCTGGCCGGAGAATGCGGAACTCCGCCGCATAAGGTTGGTGGCTTTGCATTGCGGCGTTCACTGCTCTCGTGACTAATCCTTGATCGTCTCGGTGTATGCGGTTACTGAAATCTTCCACGCGCCCGATATGAGTATCGGAAGGGATTCCCAACACTGTGATCAGATCCCCAAAACAGACATTGCGTCCGCTCTTGATGTCCCAATCCCAGCCCACCGATTTTCCCGACTCCATGGCTAAGCGAAGCCGATCATCCGCCAACCCGACACTTAAAGCCAGTTCGTGTTTGGCCAGATGCTCTCTTACGTAGGCAGCCCCGGCCAGAAGCACAATCGCTGCAATTGCTAGGAGCAGGCGCAGGGTGCGCACACCCGTGGCGTTATCACGTTGGAACAACTCCCACACCATTGGGATCGAGATCGTCACAGCCACGACCATGGCCCAGACCGAGCCCTGTGTGGTCTCGCCACGACCGGATCGGGTTGGTCTTGCTCCGCTTCCCACCGCCTGGTGTGCGCGTAGCGGTATCCATACAAACCAGCAAACCGCGGTGGTCAACCCGATACCATAGAGCTTGCCGTTTATGTATCCTCCGGTGTCAATCGCAAGATTGGCGAACGCCGAACTTAAGGCGTACAGGGCGGATGCTACTAACAAATGACGATACGTCGCCCTCCAGGGATGCTGCGCGCGAACATTCACAACACCGACCGATGTTACCAATGCCAAATTCTCTATCAGATAAAAAATGTCAAAGCGTAGGGAGTAGCTGAAGCGCGTGTCGTTCGAGAACAGGTATTGGTAGGGAAAAACAGCATAACCATAAAGAAAGCTCCAGAAAAACAGCACGAGCAGCGAGTTTAAGATAGCCCGGTATAGCTTGCGGTCAGGATATCGGTCCGGCAGAATCGCCACCGCTGCCATAAGCGGAACGAGATGCAGAAACAGAACCGGATCGGCAATCGAGTTGTCAGGCACTTCAACGTGCCGAAGAAGTTCATAGTATAGAAACAGCCATTGGTGCAGCGCCCAGAGGCTGCAGCCCATCGCGAACAACACCCAGAATGGCCGACTTCCGAGCGTGTTCTGCATCGCATTGCGAATGGCAAAGCCGGTCGCCAAAAGCAGCAGAAGGAAATAGCTGACTCCACTATATGAAACGAGCACAGAGCCTGGCTTCACGGCAATCGACAGAACAGCTTTGATGATTACGATTCCGATCAGGACGGTTGGCCACGCAGCCAAGCTTGACGCGATTCCGAGATTTGACGAGGATAGTTTCTTCATGATTCGCGAGGATCGCCTCAAGAATCCTTAGTGGCTCGCGGAAACAAATGACCGCGCGTGCCTTCTTGCCGAGCCGTCGACCGAAAACTGCGACGGAACCTCGACGACCACAAATGCAGCCGTGCCACAGGTGTTATACGCGCCTTTCCTCTATAGACCAACCTCTTAAATAGGGCGATTCTGACGGAGACGAACGACAGAAATCAGGAAGGTCTCAATTCTTCGCCAAGTCGCGCGTGGCCCAGACCTTGCGTTTTTTTTAAGAGCCTGCCCTGAGCGGAGCCGAAGGGGTGGGAGTCGGTGCTGCCGAGACTACGGTTTTCCGATGAAATATGCCCTGAGCAGAGCCGAAGTGGAGACGCGGCCGAAAATATTGATGGACAACCAAATAGGTGATAACGTCCGACCTGGAAGAAATCATTGTCGGAGGATAATTTCGTTGCGCGCTGGAAGCCTTTTTCGGATCGCGCTAGGTTTGATCGTTTCGCTCGCGTGCGCGGCTCGAACCGCGTTGGCTCAATTCGAAACGAGGTCAAGTATTTCGGTCTTCACCGAGCCATTTTCCTTTGCGGTGGGCGACTTCAACCGCGATGGCAAGCTCGACTTGGCGGTCACGAGCTTTCTACCCACTAACGGCGTAACGATCTTATTGGGCAACGGAGACGGAACGTTCAGGACCGAAGTCAGCTACTCGGTGGGGGCGCAACTAGCCTATATCACGACAGCAAGTTTGCGGCACAATGGCGTCCTTGATTTAGTGCTGGCAGATACGCTCAGCGATGATATTTATGTTTTATTAGGCAACGGTGATGGTACGTTCCAGCCCGCCGTTGCCTATCCTACGATCGGGCGGTCCTTGACGGTAAGCACCGCGGATTTCAACGAAGATGGAAAACTCGATGTTGTCGCGATCACAGGCTCGGTTCAATGCAACTGTCTTTCAGTGTTTCTCGGCAATGGCGACGGTACCTTCCAGTCTGCCGTGAACACCCCTATACCAGGCATTGATGGCTTTGCAGTGGCCGTGGGAAACTTTGACGGAGACGGCAAGCTTGATGTGGCGGTTGCCGGCCAGTTCGGCACGGCCAACCAAGTGGACATCTTGCTCGGCAATGGCGATGGCACCTTCCGTTCCGATGGTCATTACGACATTGGGCTGAGTCCGCAGTCGGTAGCAGTGGCTGACTTCAACGAGGACAAGAAGGCGGATCTGGCCGTGGGTGTTTATGAGGGCATAGGGGTTTTTCTCGGAAACGGTGACGGTACGTTCCAGCAACCGGTAATCTACCCCACAAAATACCCGACCTCGCTGGTGGCGCAGGATCTCGATAGCGACGGTCATCTGGATCTGGCGGCGTCGAACACCGGTCAGATCGGCATTCCGGCTGGCGTCAGCGTTTTGCGAGGCAACGGCGACGGTACGTTTCAGGCAGGTGCGTTCTATCCCGCAGGCAGGGAAGAGGTCACTTTCGTGGCCGCCGGTGATTTCAATGGCGATCACCATCCCGACTTAGTCGTGGCCGAAAACGTTGGCGAGTCAGTCATAACTTTGCTCAATACAAGCGTCGTCAGCTTCTCGCCGACCATTCCGATCCGCTTTCCCGACCAGTTGGTCGGTACCACTAGCTCAGCACAAACCGTTACTCTCACGAATACCGGTACGACCTCGCTAACCATCTCGTCTACGACGCTCAAAGGCCCATTCAACTTGAACTCCACTTGTGGAACCACAGTCGCTCCTGGAGCCAGTTGCGCGATGAACGTGACCTTCTCGCCGACGAGCCAAGGCACGAAGTCAGGGATGATCTCGATTATCGACAGCGCGTCGTCCAAGCCTCAGGTGATCGTACTGACCGGGGCCGGAACGGTTGTTGAGCTGACACCGGGGTCGCTAAAGTTTGGTGCGCAGAAGGTGGGAACAACCAGCGCCGCGCAGAAAGTGCAATTGACCAATACCGGTACTACGATTCTAAACATCAGCAAGATCGAGATTAGTGGGGCGCAGAGTCAGGAGTATTCCCAGACCAACAATTGCAGCTCGTCTCTGGCTGCGGGAACAAGCTGCACGATTCAGGTGACCTTCACTCCGCACAAAACGGGTACGCGTATCGCCCAGATCGACACAACCGATAGCGGCGGCGGCAGCCCACAGAAGATTTCGTTACGAGGCACGGGAAAATAAGCGCTCTCGTCGCTTTTCCACAGCCCCCGCCCAAAATAAATTCCTACTTTGTAACGAACGACCTTTACTGAGGATACAGAAAGCCGACAATGGATCCGTGCGCACCAATCTCCCGCGATCCGTTTCGAGCTCAGCTTTCATCCTCCGGAACTCCGCTGACGTCGCTAACTCCTTATTCCGGAAGATTTTACGTATAACCCGTTTCGAATCAAGATTTTGCCAGCTCTCGGGCCGATACCCCCTCCGTAACTTCCAAAGAATCAAGATTTTGCAAACTCGCGTGAAAAAAAAGTGGGGGGGGTACCTACCTCCTGTCTTGCAAGCGCGGTTCGCAAGCGCGGGCAAGTCGGCATCAAGGCATTGTTTATAATCTCCATTCCACCGCAAGCAATTAAAGGACTCCCTTGGCACTCGACGACCACATTTACAACCTGCGCCGCGAGAAGTTGAAACAGATTGAGGCCCTCGGCCAGGCCACGTACCGCAGCAAATACGAGTTCACCCACACCCTCGATCAGATCCTGGCCGAGTACACGCCGAAGACTGCCGAAGAACTCGAGCAGTCGCGCATCAATGTCCGCGTCGCCGGACGCATCATGGCGATCCGCCTCATGGGCAAGGCCGGCTTTGCCCACCTCCAGCAGAACGGAAAGCGCCTCCAGATCTACGTCAAAAAAGATGCCGTCGGCGACAAGGGATTCGAGCTCTACAAACTCCTCGATCTCGGCGACCACATCGGCGTCAGCGGATACCTTTTCCGCACCCGCACCGGCGAACTCAGCGTCCACGTCGAGGAGATCACCTTCCTCAGCAAAGATCTGCTGCCCCTGCCCGAGAAGTGGCACGGCCTCACCGACGTCGAACTGCGCTACCGCCAGCGCTATGTCGACATGGTGATGAATCCCGAAGTGCGCGAAGTCTTTCTGAAGCGCACGAAGTTAGTGCAGTCGATGCGCCGCACCCTCGATGGCCACGGCTTCATCGAAGTCGAGACCCCGATGATGCAGCCCATCGCCGGCGGCGCCGTCGCCAAGCCGTTCGTGACTCATCACAACACGCTCGACATGGATCTCTACCTGCGCATCGCGCCCGAGCTTTACCTGAAGCGCCTGGTCGTCGGCGGCCTCGATCGCGTTTACGAGATCAACCGCAACTTCCGCAACGAAGGCCTGGGATGGCGCTGGAATCCCGAGTTCACCATGCTCGAGGCCTATCAGGCCTACACCGACTATCAAGGCATCATGAACGTCACCCAGGAAGTCATCACCGAAGCCGCCAAGGCCGTCACCGGCGGAACGAAATCAAAGTGGGGCGTGATCAGGAAATCGACTGGGCCAACTGGCAGCGCATGACCATGCGCGAAGCCATCATCCATTATTGGCCCGCAGCCGCCGGAGCCAAGCCCGAGATGGCCGACTTCACGACCAGCGACGGAGTCAAGAAACTCGCCGAGCGTTTCAACGCCGCCCACGCGCACATGGCGTACGAAGCCAATGCCCCAACAGGGAAGAACATCGCCGCGCTATTCGAGGCCGCAGCCGAAGAGCATCTCATGCAGCCCACCATCATCTACGAATTCCCGACGGCCGTCTCCCCGTTGTCGAAGCAAAAGCCCGACGAGCCTGACTGGACCGAGCGCTTCGAAATCTACGCCGGACAAATGGAGATCTCCAACGGCTTCAGCGAACTCAACGATCCCGAAGACCAGCGCCAACGATTTGAAGCGCAGCTGAAAGAACGCGAGCGCGGCGACGACGAAGCCCATCAGATGGACGAAGACTACATCCGCGCCCTCTCCTACGGGATGCCGCCCGCCGGGGGCGTCGGCGTCGGCATCGACCGCCTCTGCATGCTCCTAACCGATTCCCACACCATCCGCGACGTAATCCTGTTCCCGTTACTGCGCCCAGAGAAACCTTCAACCACAGAGGACACAGCGCCCACGGAGGAAAACTGAAAGGTCTAGCCTACGATGCTGCGTCATCCCGAACAAAGCCGCTCGAGTAACGGATTGCGTCATCCCGAACGGAGCCGTATTTCAGGCGGAGGGAGGGAT
This sequence comes from uncultured Acidobacteriaceae bacterium, assembly GCA_963722365.1. Lineage (GTDB taxonomy): Bacteria > Acidobacteriota > Terriglobia > Terriglobales > Acidobacteriaceae > Sulfotelmatobacter. The sequence goes on along the minus strand of CAVRLM010000003.1, from coordinate 927,260 downwards.
CTCGCGTGTGGTGAGGGCGTTCCCAGTACCCTCGCTATTAACTTCCCAGTACCCACTAATGCACTGTTACTAGTGCATCCCAAATTCCTATACTTCCAGCATCAGTTTGGGCTCTGAATGGGCAGCGCTGCCGTAGCGTCCCCTAGTCCCGCGGGACACTGGGTCGGTGGCGCTTTGCTTTTGCGCCAGTCCTACTTCGCCTTCTTCCCGGTTGTCTTCTCAGGCGACGTCCGCGGCGGCTCGTACGCCGGCTGATCCGGACCGAAGTTCGCACTCAGATACTCGATCAATGGATCGTGATCATTGGCCTCAACGACCGCTCCCCACTTCACCATCTTGTCGACCTCTTTGGTCCACGCCGCTTTGCTGAGGCGCTGCTGCAGGATAATCCTCGCCTCGTGACACTCCAGGCATGCAGTCGTAGCTTTAGCCTGCATGGCACCCGCCGGCAGATCTTCAGCTGCCTTCGCCGCTTGCTGCGAGAAGGCCGCGAGCGACGTGACTACGATAGCCACGACTGCAACTGCAGCAAGAGCCTGCGTCCGACGACGATACGACTTCGCGCTATGCAACATGGATCTTCACCTGATCAACCGCGTTGTAGAGATACCCGCTCGGGTTCCAAGCCGGAGTGCTGGGCTGAATGCGTCCCTGCGAGTCGGTCGCGCGAGACAGGATGGTATAGTCGCCACCCTTCGCCTTCCACTCATAGCTCCATAGGCGCCATGCATAGCGGGCGTGATCGTGCCCAAGAGTCGCGGGAGTCCAACTCGCGCCGCCATCGATTGAGACTTCGACCTTGACAATGTCCGCCTCGCCCGCCCAAGCAGCCCCGTGCACCGCGACTCGGCCCGCCTTCACACTTGCGCCATCCAGTGGACCTGAGATCACCGACTTCACATTCAGGCCCGCGACAACGTGCGTATCTTCAGGCTTCACTGCGTCGCCGGGTTTGACCGGTTGGTTGGGAAAGCGGTAGCCGGGATTCATGAAGTTTCCAACGAATTCGGACTCCAGGACTTTGATCTCCGTCAGCCACTTGCACGACGCCGCCCCGATCCAGCCCGGAACGAGTGCGCGGGCAGGGACGCCATGATGCTTGGTCAACGGTGTGCCGTTCATTTGCGTTGCCACGAGCGTGTCGGAGTCGAGCGCTTTCTCAATAGGTATACTGCGAATGAATGGAGGCACTTTGCCGGGCACTTCATCGAGTCCTCGGAACATGACGTGCTTCCCGCTCGCCTTCACTCCGGCGCGCTGCAACACGTCCCGCAGGCGCGGGCCCGAGAAGCGTGCGGTGCCCACGGCGCCCTTGCCCCATTGAATCCCGGGAACCTGCGGACGATGCAGACTGCGTCCGTTGCCCGCGCACTCGAGCGTGTTGACCACGGAATGAGTTTCCAGTTTCGCGAGTTCCGCCAGAGTGAGAGTCAGCGGCTTCTCGACCTCTCCACCAACCGTCAGCCTCCAGTTGTCCGAACTAAGTTCGCTTGGTTCGTGCATGTGATTCCGCACGAAGAAGTGCGGAACGGGCGTGAGCCATGTATTGAAGTACTCGACGGGAGTTTCCAGGTCGACGAAGCGGAAGGAGCGAACGATCATCCCATCTTCGCCGGCAATGTCGATCGATCCGCTTTGGGCGGAGGTGGCCCACGACAGAAGCGAGGGAGCTGCGCCCACCGCGAGTGCGGCGCCAGACATTTGTTTCAGGAAGTTGCGTCTCGAGTTCATAGTATTAGAAGTCGTTGCCTCTGATGCATTCTAAGTTCAATACCGCCGGCCCGGAAAAGGAGAGTGGCCATACCGGGCCGGCGGCATTTCCGAAGGGAAGATCCCCTCGAAAAGGAATTAGAAGATGTAGATCGTGTCGAACTGCAAGCGCGTGAGCCACGGTTCCGTCGTCCCCAGCGGACGTCCGACCAGGGCGGTGAAGCCCAACTGTACCCTCGGGTCGAGCTGGAAGAAGGATGTGAAGCGGTGCTGGCTGACGTTCGTCCCTTGGCGTATATCGCTGTAGTTGAAGTTGCCCAACACCGCCTCGCGCTCAATGTAGATGCGGGCGTATCCAAACTGCAGATCACCTTTTTTCTGCAGGCGACCAACAGTTCCTTCGGCCCAATATCCGCGCCGGTAATGCGAGTTGCAGGGGGCATTGACCGTCTGCTTATAAGTAGCAGTCGCGGTGTTTGTCGGGGCCGCAACGATGTTCGGAAGGTTGCCGCAAGCTTCGGTATTCTGAACGTAATCGCCGATGAAAGAAATCGGGAGTCGAGGATGTCCAGTATCGATATCGAGGCGAGCGAGGGTGTCGAACAGCCCAAACTTCGAGGCGAACTGTGCGTTCGAGACGGCCGTCACTCCCGTCGGATAGGCGGTTCCGTCCACCGTGACGATCGTCGCTGCCGTGGTGGTGTAGGTTGAGTTCTGCACCGGGTTCCCAGACGTCAGCGGGAGGTAGCCCGAAAATGGAGTTTGTGGATTCTTAGTGCTGGCCCGCGCCAGGGCAAGGGCAACCGAATCGGCTCCGCGGTAGTCATAATAGCCCGTGTACGCGCTAAGGTTCATCCACGACGTAAGACGCCAATTCGTCTGCAACTGGCCACCGTAGGTAATGGACTGGGTGATTCTCTTGTCTGTGGATGCAGTGCCAGCCATCTCCGCGAAGGGCAACTGAAACCCAATGAAGGCAATGCGCTTCAGAACGGAGTTATCGAGGGTGAATGCCAGAGTCTCCGCGACGCCTTCAGGATTCAAGTCTTTGTCCCAGGTAAGTTCGGTGTTGTACCAGGGATAACGGAATTTGCCACCCACGAGAGTCAGCGGCTTGAAGGCTTTCGGCGTGAACTCGACGAAGGCTTGGTCCAGAGCAACTGCTTTGCGCGTATAGAAGCCAGTCAGAGTCTGGTTGGTAGAAGTGGGATCGTTGATGTCCCCGCTTGCCAGGGTCAGGCCGGCACGGAATTGTTCGCCGAGAGTGGCGATGGCATTGAACCGGGCACGAATGCGGGCGCGCATTCGATCGAGCGATTGGTCTGTTGGTCCGCCGAAGAAAGGCTCGCCGCGAAGCCGGACGTCGCCGCTGAAAGAGATCGGCCCGAGGCCCTGGATCTCTCTCTCCAGATTGCGGACGCGTTCATCGGAACTGCCCGCGTTCTGGGTCGTCTTATTCGACGGAGGCTCCTGGAGACTTGCGATGGTAATGTTCGAGTCGGACGATGCCGGGGAAGTTTGGGCCGTGGTAGCAGGAGGAGCCACAGATAGAGCCGCAGTTCGGACTGGCTGTGGGACCTGATCTTTGTTGGCTTGATCCTTGTTCTGGTTCTGACTTTGCAATTGTGCCTGCAACGCCTGAATCTGTAGCTGCTGGGCGGCGAGAGCGTCTTTTAACGACTGAATGTCGGCTGCGGTGATGGGCGGCGGGGCCGGCGCTGGCGCTGAAGCCGCAGGTCCGTTTGCCGGAGCAGCGTTCGCGGCTACCTCAGTTTGGCCCCAAGCGCCAGCGGCGGTTGCCGTCAGAATCAGGGCAGTGAAGATCAGGTTCAGGTTGAGTTTCATGGAAGTACAGTCCTCTCCTTTTTCGTTTGTTGCTGCAACTGCTACTTCGGCGGGGGAACAACAGAACTGCTAGCCGCGACAGAGCGGGGGAAACGTTCTATTTGCGGGTCGGCACTTTGTCGATTCAGTCATTTCAACCCGCTCCATAGAAGTAACACTATAAACATAGTAGACATACTTGTAAATCATTTCGTATGTTTATTTCGCTTTTGACCCAATCGTTTTTGGGAGAATCGAAATTCCGATCTCGAAGGTCTAGGTGGCGGGCGTCAGCCCCCACTTGTTCTGCAAATGGCGTTCCATTCCCTTAAACACGATGCCGTCGACCAAATAGCCGAGAGCGATGATCAGAATCATGACGGCGATGACCGCGCTCATGTCGTTGAGATCACGGCCCATCATCAGGACTTGGCCGAGGCCGAGACTGAGATAAAGCATTTCAGCGGTGATCAGCGAGCGCCAGGCAAAAGCCCAGCCCTGCTTCAGTCCGGAAACAATGAAGGGCAAACTCGCAGGTAGCAGGACATACCAGAAGAGCTTGAATCCCTTGGCGCCGAGATTGCGACCGGCCTGACCGAAAATCTTAGGCATCTGCTTGCGGCCGTCTTCCATGGCCAGAGTGACAGACAACAGGGAACCCATGATCACGACGAACAGGATTGCGTTCTGGTTGAGTCCAAACCAGAGCAAGGCGAGAGGCCACCAGCAAATGCTGGGCAGGCTTTGCAGACTTACCAACAAGCCTCCCATAGTTTCTTCAAGGAACTTGTTGCTGGCAACGCCTAGGCCGAGGATCATGCCCAGCACGACGGAAATGCCATAGCCAATAAGGACGCGCTGCATGCTTACGCGGATCGCGATCCAATACGAGTGATCCTTGAACCCGGCATAGAGAGCTTCGCCGACGCCCCAAGGCGTGGGGAAGAGATATGGCGGCCAGATTTTCAGTTCCGCGAGCAGTGTCCACAAGCCGAAGAGCGCTGCATAGAAGATGATGTAGCGAGCGGCGCGTTTCATACCTGGACTCCTCCTTCGACCGTGGTTTTGACATGCGGCTTCACACCCTCGTTGTATTCCGCTTCGAGGGAGCGGTTAATCTCGTCGCGGAGTTCGTCGAGAATTTCACGCGCGGCGCGGGCGACAGTTGGATCTTCGAGATGGCGTGGACGGGCCAGTTCGACAGGAAACTCGCTCTTGACGCGGCCGGGACGGAAGGTAAGAAGGACGACGCGATCGCCTAGGCGAACGGCTTCGCGAACATTGTGGGTCACGAAAATGATGGTGCGTCCCGTCTCGCTCCAGATGCGCTCCAACTCGTCGTGCAGCAGGTCACGCGTCTGGGCGTCGAGGGCGGCGAACGGTTCATCCATGAGCAGGACGTCGGGTTCGGTGGCTAGAGCTCGGGCGATGGCCACGCGCTGCCGCATGCCGCCAGAGAGTTGGTGGATGTAGCTCTTTTCAAACTTTGCCAGATGTACGAGGCGTAAATAATAGCGAGTCTTCTGATCGCGCTCGGCCTTGGGAACGCCTTTCATCTTCATTCCAAATTCGACGTTCTGGCCGACCGTGAGCCAGGGGAACAGGCCGTGCTCCTGGAAGATGAGGATGCGGTCGGTGCCCGGACCTTCGACCGGCTTGCCGTCGATCAGAATCTGGCCGGAGGTTTGCGGCTGCAGCCCGGCGATCAAATGCAACAACGTGGACTTTCCGCAACCAGATGGGCCGACGACGCAAACGAACTCTCCGGCCTGCACTTGCAGGTTGATGTGGTCGAGGGCGAGCAGGCGCTCTCCGCTTTGCGAGCGGTAGCTCAGGCAGATTTCGCTGAGGCCGACCTTGGAAATTCCCGGGGAGACATTGCGCACCGGATTGTGGACCGAGATCGGGCCCACCTTGCCGCCGGGAGCGCCCGAGCGAGTTGGGAAGCGTGGGTCGACCGGGATCGGGAACTGGCTGGGAAATTTCTGGACGTTGGTACTCATTGAATGGCCTTTCGTCCCTTTTCCGCGAGGACCTGGTTGAGCAGCGAAAGATCGTAGAGACCGGAGAGATCGGGCATTTGACGTCCGAGGAATCCATCTTCAAACGCCTGTTGGGCGGCGGTAGTCAGCGCGGTATGCAGCGGATCGTAGGTCACCTGCATACGGGAAAACGCTTCGTCCAGAACCGCTGGAGGAAGGGCCTTGCCGGTTTCGGTCTGAATCTGTTGATTCAGGAGTTTCCGGGCTTCGGGTTGGTGGCCGTTGATCCAGTCAGTCAAGTCGACATTCGCGCGGATCCAGTTCTTAACGAGGTCGGGATGGGCCTTGAGGAACTTTGTATTCACTACGAGCAATCCGATGACGAATTGTCCGTTGGGCCATAGTGTGCGCTCGTCAAGGAAGAGGCGGCCGTTGCCTTCATGGATGAGGCGTGTAGCCCAAGGTTCCGGAGCCCAAGCGGCGTCGAGATCTTTCTTGAGGAAGAGCGTCAACTGGTCAGGATTCGCCATGGGAACGATCTGCACGTCGCCGCCCTTGTCGTTGGTCTTCATGCCATGGTTCTTGAGCCAATTGCGAAGAGCGACGTCTTGCGTGTTACCGAATTGCGGAGAGGCCACGCGCTTGCCGTGAAAGTCTTCCGGCTTGTTGATGCCGGAGTCGTTGCGCACAATCAGAGAGGCACCCCCGCTGGCCGCTCCGGCCACGATACGAAGAGCTTCGCCGTTGGAGCGGACGTAGCCATTGATCGCGGGATTGGGGCCGACGTAGGTCATGTCGATCGCGCCGGCAAACAAGGCCTCGATCGCCGCGGGACCGGCATTGAAACTGGTCCATTGAACCTTGACCTGCGGTCCCATGGCTTTATCGAACCAGCCATTGGCTTTGCCGACCATCGCCTGGGCGTGCGTGATGTTGGGGAAGGCGCCGACGCGGATGGTGTTGACCGGTCCCTGAGCAAGAATCGACAAGGACGTTGCAAAAAGGAAAACGACTGGCAAGAAATGTCTACTCACGCTTACCCCCGACGACCATGGGTAGGATGCTGGCCGAATCTTTCTTCTGATTTTTTTGACGCCTGGCATTCTTGCCGATGCGAGGGCCGCCGTGCGCGATCAAGTCGGCCAGAGTGGTGTTGTCGAGGATGCGAGCCGCCGCATCGCGAACATCGAGGAAGACCTGGTAAAGGGCGCGGTGGGCAAGATCGCGGTCAATCAGTTCGCGGAGTTGCTCGGCATCGCCGAAGGGCGCGAGCGGCCCGTCGATGAGGCGCATGATCTCGCTGAGGTGAATGTCGGCGGGGTCGCGGCGGAGTTGGTAGCCGCCTTTGGCGCCGCGCACGCTTTCCACTATGCGGGCATTCTTGAGTTCGAGGAGGATCAACTCCAGGAACTTCTCGGGAAGCGCCTCTTCGTAGGCGATTTCGCGGATCTTGATGGCACCCTGGTGATGATGACGGGCGAGCATCATCATGGCTTGCAGGGCATAGAGTCCTTTTTGGGAAATTTTCATGTCTGGGAGTTTTCTATGAGCGAATTATTCCATAAAGTCCATTGATGTAATAGACATTATTAACATAAGAGACTTAGCAAGTGGAAGTCCATTGCGGAGAAAAATTGAACGGGCCCTATGCGTCTGAAATCAGAGTCTTAGCTAATGCGCATGGGAAAAAGTCAGCGCGGGATGTGCATCGGATTGCAGTTTTGGGTCCGCAAAGGTTCCACCGAAGCGGTGGAAAACTCGCTTGTTTGCAATATCTTGCACACTAAGCAGTCCTCTGTGATGTTCGTCACGGCGAGACGGTCGCATGCGGTTCTAGGATGCGACTCAGAGAGGTCGAGCAGCATGGGCCGGTTCGTGGTGCGTGCGGTGATCCTCCCAGCCGCGATGGCTCTAGTCAGCCTGTTCAGCGACTGTGGCAGCGGACTGCCGCATTCCAGTCAGGTGACCGTGACAGTCACACCTGCGCAGGCAACGGTGACACCGGGAGGAACCTTGGATTTTGTTGGGAACGCTTCGGGTTTTACGGAAACGCCAATCGTTCGGTGGTGGATCCAGGAAGCGAGAAACACCGGCGGCGACGACTGCGGTTACTTGCAACAACCGCCCACATCCCCTTGTCAATTTGGCTACGTGATCTATGGTTCGGTCAGCGTGTTTCCGAGTTCGGCATCCTACTTCGCTCCTCTCACGCCCGGAACCTATCACGTCACATTCGAGGCCACCCAGTTTTCAACCTTCGATCACCTGAGTAAGACAGCGAGTGCAACAATATCCGTGACGCCCTAGGGCGCGTTGTTTCCGCATGTGGATCAGACCGGCACGGTGATGTCTTCCGTTCGAATAGACTCAGTGGTCATGAGGACGTCAGGACTCATGTTCGCACTTTCGATCGCTACCTCGTTTGCTTTCCTGGTGGCGCGCCAACTCGCATCAGAGGACTGGCCGGTGATCCTCGAAGTGTCGAGCATTGTCTTGCTGGCGGTACTGGGGTTTGGCGCAGACTGGTTTCTGGGCGGGGCACTCTTGCTCTCGGCGGTTGGAGACTTTCTCTTGGGTGTGCGGCGACTACTGCAACTGGAGGGCGAGTCGCTGTTTCTGCTTGGGTTGGGATCGTTTCTGATCGCACATCTGGTTTACATTGCCATGTTCCGCAGATACCGTCTCATGGACCTGCGGAAGGTTGGCGCGGCAAGGGCCTGCGGCATGATGGCGATTGTAGTTGCGCTGTCGGTTGTGTTGGGAATTCTGGCGCCGACACTTGGTGATCTACTCATTCCAGTGGTCGTCTATGCGGTTGTCCTTGGTGGCATGGCGATCAGCGCGGTGTTGGCCGACTTGGGAACTCCTCTAGCCGCCATGGGAGCATTATTCTTCGTCGCGTCGGATGCGATGCTGGCGATTGGTAAGTTCCGCGGGCCGTTTCCGGGAAGAGCTCAACTGATCTGGATCACGTATTACGTGGCGCAGGTTCTCATTTTGCAGGGCGTTGTGCGCCGCCCGGAGTCCTGGAATCGGGGGATTTTGCAGCGTTCCGAACCGCGAGGCGGAGAAAACTTTTAGTGCGTGGGCTGCAAACCCGTTCGTGCCTAAGGTGGGCCAAACCGCTCGTCTACTCGGTTCCGCGTAGGGAGAAACTCCCTGCCCGGTTCGACTAATTTGCATCCTGAAGGGGTTTGCAGGAGCGAAGTCTGCATATCCGCAGCATTTTCCTTTGGCCCATGACGTGCTTTCGGCATCTTAGGTAGCGAGGCATCAACGTGGGCCTAAGGATACGGTGGAGAGTCATTGGGGTGACGGTAACGTTACTGACTTCCGTCGGAGTTGCTCAGAAGGGCGTATCCCAAGCGCCTCTGCCGCTCGACCAGATCGTGCAGTCGATGGAGAGGGCACAATCAGCGGTTCGTCCACAGGTGTCGTACCAAATCATTCGCGAGTATCGGCTGTTTGGCGCGCAGGATTCCAAGGCTAATTCCGAGGTCGTGGCGGAAGTAAATTTCAGGCCACCCGCTTTTAAAGACTACAGAATTCAGAGGTCTTCAGGAAGTAGTCGAGGGCAGCAGTTAGTCCGCCGCGTTCTGGACCATGAGGTCGAAGCAAACTCCAATAAAGCCAGCAGCGCCATCACTCGGGATAATTACAACTTCAGATATCTCGGCGAGGCGACGGTTGACGGACACTCCTGTTACCTGTTGGGATTAGAACCCAAACGTAAAGAAAAGGATCTGCTTTCGGGAAACGTTTGGATCGATAAACATTCGTTTCTCCTGCGCCAAGTTGAGGGCGAGGCGGAGAAGACGCCTTCTTGGTGGCTCAAGCAAGTCCGCGTCAAGTTAGTTTTTGCCGACCTGAACGGAATCTGGGTGCAGACGAGCATGGAGGCCACTGCTGACGTGCGACTGGTTGGCACTCATACTTTGACATCCCATCTGCTGGATTATCGGAGACAGGACGAAGTGGCAGAAACTCCGATTCGCAGCATTTCAACCATTCGGAAGCGCTAGCTAATCTCGAAGAACTGATTAGGCAGAAACGCGGAGAACGACAACCGTGATGTTGTCGGGACCACCTCGTTCCAGCGCCATATCGACGAGCTTTTGGCAGGCGTCGGTAGGAGAATTGGTGCGCACGACCCGGGCGAGGTCCGAGTCGCCGACCACACCCCACAAGCCGTCAGTGCAGAGCAGGAGAGTGTCGCGATCTTCCAACGCAATCGGGTGCTCGGGGATGTGAGGTATAACGTCCCTTCCAGAGCCCAAAGCGGCGGTCAGAATGTGGCGCTGGGGATGGGATTCAGCGTCCTCGGAGCGCACAATGCCAGTCTCGACCAGGCGTCCGACGTAGGAGTGATCTCGCGTGAGGCGCGAGATCGTCTCTCCGCGAATCAGGTAGAGCCGACTGTCGCCTACGTGGGCGAAACAAAGTTGACGGTTGACGATCGAGAGGGCAGTACAGGTGGTCCCCATCCCATAGAACTGAGGATGCTCCAGAGCGTAGCGCTGGATGTTCTGGTGGGCCGATTCGAAGGCCTCAAGAAGCGCGGCCTGCGGATCACCGCCAGAGGTACTGTCGTAGATACTACGAACGGTTTCGACGGCGAGGTGGCTGGCTTCCTGTCCACCTTCGTACCCGCCCATGCCGTCGGCCACGACGGCGAGACGGCCCTTCCGGCGGAAATCCTCGTCGGAATCGGGTTCCCAGTAAAGATAGGAGTCTTCGTTATTGGAACGCTGGCGGCCGACGTCGGTCAGGCTCGCCGCTTCGATGCCGGGCTTAGGAGTTTTCAAGTCGACGGCCATAATGAAAGAAGCCAGCGCGGGGCTCCGACGATGGAGCGATGAAATTCGTGCGACGGGTTCCGGAGCCACCGAAAACCGTTTTGGACCCGGACATTATAAGGTAAGCCCCCACTCCTTAGTCTTCCGCCTCGTGACCCAGTTTCGGGTTCAGGATTGGGTAGCCTATCACTTCTGAGGGCAGTCTGGACATCGAGATCATTCTTGTTCGGAAAAACAAAGAAACCAGGAACTTAAAGACGCTTTAGGGATAGTGAATTCGGGCGGCAGAGTCCTGCGCGGTTTGGCAACCTGACGGGCGACCAATTAGTATTTCCGGCACCTCCAAGGAAACCTCATGACCATACTCTGCCACGTCCGTGCCCTGGGTTGTCTCGCCTTGTTGCTGTCTTCGTTGTTCTCGGGATATTCGACTGCGCAAGTTTCTTCCTTGCCCAGCGAAACTCCGGCAAAACTGGAACCGGCTACCGAGAGCTTCGACTACGTTAAACGCGACGAGATGATTCCCATGCGCGATGGGGTGAAGTTGCATACCGTGATCGTAATTCCCAAGGGGGCAAAGAATGCTCCCATTCTTTTGACGCGGACTCCCTACAACGCCAGTTCTCAGGTCAGTCACGCGCAGAGTTCGCATCTCGGCCCAATTCTGAACGGGTATGACAATCCCTTGGAAGTGATTGTGGAAGGTGGGTACATCCGCGTGGTGCAGGATGTGCGCGGAAAATACGGATCGGAGGGCGACTACGTGATGACCCGGCCGTTGCGTGGGCCGCTGAATCCAACAACCGTGGATCATTCGACCGATACCTATGACACGATCGACTGGCTGGTGAAGAATGTGCCCGAAAGCAACGGGAAGGTCGGGATCCTGGGAATTTCTTACGATGGATTTCTTCCGCTGATGGCGCTGGTAAATCCGCATCCGGCGTTGAAAGTTTCTGTGCCGATGAACCCCATGGTCGATGGCTGGATGGGAGACGATTGGTTCCACAACGGCGCGTTTCGCGAACAGAATCTGCCGTACATCTACGAGCAGGAGGCGACGCGCGACAACAGCGCGCAGTGGTGGAGCAGTCATTTCGATGACTATGACGAGTTCATGGAAGCAGGATCGGCGGGCGAGTTAGGACGGCGGCATGGATTGGAGCAGGTCGGTTTCTGGCGGAAACTGTTGGAGCATCCGAGTTACGACGCATGGTGGCAACAGCAGGCTATGGACAAGATTCTGGCGGCGCAGCCATTAAAGGTGCCCGTCATGCTGGTCGACAGTTTGTGGGATCAGGAAGATATTTATGGCGCTACGGCGGTCTACAAAGCAATCAAACCGAAGGACACCACCAATGACAAAGTGTTTCTCGTGATGGGACCTTGGCATCACGGGCAGGAAATTGGCGACGGGAGCTCCCTGGGCGCGTTGAAGTTCAATAGCGACACCGGCCTGTATTTCCGCGAAAATATTCTGCGGCCATTTTTGGACCAGTACTTGAAAGACGGAGCGCCGAAGGCGGACGTGGCTCCAGTCACGGCCTTCGAGACTGGGACCAATACATGGCGTCGGCTGCCATCGTGGCCGGCGGGGTGCGCCAGCGGATGCGCGATTCGCGCAGCACGACTCTATCTTGGGGCTGGCTTGAAGTTGAGTTTTGACGCTCCGAAACCTGGCGACACGGCATCTGAAGAGTATGTTTCTGACCCTGCGAAGCCGGCGACGTTCCGTACCCGCCCGATTCAACCGGTCGGCTACGGCGGAGATTTCACTTGGGCGCAGTGGCTGGTGGATGACCAGCGCGAGCTGTCGGGGCGTCCGGACGTGGTGTCGTTTACGTCGGAAGTATTGAAGAGTCCGGTGAAGACTAGTGGTCAGCCGGTGGCGAACTTGATTGCGTCAACGAGCGGGACGGATTCCGACTGGGTAGTGAAGGTCATCGATGTCTATCCGGACGAAGTGGGAATGCAGCCGTCGATGGGCGGATATCAACTAATGGTTTCGGCAGACATCTTCCGCGGACGTTACCGCGAGAGCCTTGAGACACCGAAGGCGATTGCAGCCGATAAGCCGTTGCTCTATCGCTTCTCGCTGCCGACCGTGAACCATGTGTTTCTGCCGGGACACCGGATCATGGTGCAGATTCAGTCGAGCTGGTTCCCGCTATACGACCGCAACCCGCAAACGTTTGTGCCGAATATCTTCTGGGCTAAGCCAGGGGACTATAAGAAGGCAACGCAGAGGGTTTTCCATTCATCCGAGCAAGCAAGCTTTGTTGAACTGCCGTTGGTGGAGATGCGGTGAATCGGTTCGGTGAAAATACGTTGCGAGTATTGGTGAGCCTCTTGCTGCTGGCGGGGCCTGCGCTGGGACAGGGCAAGCGGCTGTGGGTGCTTCGTTCGCCGGGAGAGATGGTGGAGTACGATCCGGCGACCTTTGCAGTGAAACAGACTGTGAAGTTGCCAGCCGAGGCCGTACAAACTCCCGCCAGTGTTTCGGTCAATCGACTGGGCCAAATTTTATTCGCCGTCCCCGCATCTGTGCCACTCTCGGAAGAAGAGGCTGCATCCACGCGCAAGGTGTGGGTTTGGAATGGACACAGCGCGAATACGATTGATTCGGGAGTGAAGCGCGAGACGACGGCAACCGGATCGAATCAGGCAATCACAGAGATCGCCCCAGCGGCTTTTCTTTCGGCTGACGGCACGCATCTATTCTGGTTCGCGAATCAAGCGCGGCGACTGCAGCGCGAAGGCATTGACCTCTCGACCGCGACGACCTGGCAAGCCTGGCAGACCGATTTGAGCGGAGCGGGGCGGGAAGATCTGGTAACGACGAAGTTTCCGGACTGCCGCTGTCCGACTGGGACTTGCGAGGAGAGTTGCGCATATGGTGTGATTTGGGCGCTCGCCAATGGCGTCGAGAAGTTCTTTTTGATGACCCAGTTTGTAGCAGGGCAGACCGAACCTGACTACAAAGCGACTACGCGGTACCTGGCCGAAGGTGGAAAGTGGACGCCTGAAACCCTGACTGAACCTTTGAAACGCGTACTGGATGCGGCATCTAATGGGAAGACCATTGTCGAGGCGATTCCTGATACCGGTTGTTGCGGGTGGTCGAATCAGAGCAACGATCAAACATTGGTACTGGCCGACGGTAAGACGCGCACTGTCTTTGACGAGCAGGCGACATACAAGAATCCTGACTATGACGTGAGTTTCTTCACCTCGAATGCGCGGCTGTCGCCGCAGTTGGGCTACGTGGCGATGACGATTGCGACCACGGCTGAGGCCAACAAGCCGATTCAACTGGCGGAAGAGGGCGACGCGAATCCCGAAGAGTCGCAGCGAATTCGGAAGGCTTTGTTGGACTTGCCCGCGGTGGAAGTGAAAAGCATGGAGGACTCTGCAAGACGGGTCGCGTTTGTGCCGCATGCGCTCTTGGTGGACTGGGTCAGCGAGAAGGAAGTGCTGATCGTCGAAGATCATCTGCTCGTGCTGTACAACGTCGGGTCTGGAGCGAGGCGGAAGTCGAGCGTGCGGGTAGAGGATGCAGGACGAGTTTTCTTACGGTGAACGGTGCAACGACGAACTTCCAGCTCTGTGCCTAAATCTAGATGATGGGCAGAACGTTCTTTTGTCCCCCAGCGCGATAGATGATCCATCCGAGAAGGTTCGCTCCCAGCACAACTCCGGCAATTTTCCACGAATACTGTGACTCACTCTGCACATGAATAATCGGGAAGATTGAAAGTATGACGAAGAGCAGGGTCACGAGAAAGCCTGACACCGCAGCGATCCTGAGGGGTAGTCGAGGACGGATGCCGCTGGCTTTCGGCGCCAGCAGCGGAATTGCGAACAGCGCGAGATAGGCGAGGCCGTAAAAAGCAAAGCCCCAGGTGAGAAGAAGTTCGTATGCCTCCTGCTCGCCGACTCCAATCAGAGCCGCAATGCTGGCGGCGAGAGTTGCCCCACCCAGAAAAAGAATTGAGTTCACCGGCGTCTTGTAGCGGGCATGCAGACGCGAGAACCATGCCGGCAATAGGTGGTCCCATCCGGCGGCCATCGGAAGGCGCGCACTCCCGCTGAAATAGAGACTGAAGGTGGAGAGGTAATTGGTCAGCAAAAGGAATATCGCGACAGGCACGATGACGATGCCCAGGCTTCCGAAACCAAGGCGCAGAGCTTGCGGAATGGGTCCGATGACGTCGACCGAATCGGGGGAAACATAAACCAGGATTGCGCTCGTCGTGAGGATGTAAATCAGCACGATTGCCGGCGCGGTGATCACAATGGAGCGCCCGACATTGCGAGCGGGGTTGCGCGATTCACCGGCGAAGATGGCGACGTATTCGAAGCCGCTGAGCGCGCCGAAGGTCATTTTGCTGAAGACGCTCAGGGTGAAGATCGTGAGCGATGGTGCGACCAACCGTAGAGGATGGAACGGTGCAACCGCTCCGTGGCGTGCGCTTACGAGCGGAAGTGCAACCAGCACGGCAACCGTGATGAGCACGGCGATGCTGCCGGCATTGTTGAACCATTTGCCGATGCGGAATCCTATGCCGGCCAGCAACGTTTGGGCCGCGATCAAGACCACCGACGCCGCGAGAACAGCCCACTTGTTGTCGGCCATCCACGCCAGCGAGGGTATTGCATAGGCCAGGAAGGTGGATGTCACGAGACCAATAATCGCGACATATAACATGATGAAGAGCCACAAATTCCAGGCGACCAGAAACCCGATCTGATCGCCGAAGGCGAGACGCGCCCATTCGTACAGGCCGCCCTCGAGCGGCATCAGGCGGTTGAGGTGAGCGACGATCAATGCGAGCGGGATGAAGAAGAGCAACATCGCCGATAGCCAGAGAACAACATGCGAAGGCCCGGCTTTGACCGCAGTGCCAAAGAAATCAGGAACGACGACCAGCAGGATTTGGGCCAAGACAAGATCAAGGAGACCGAGTTCGCGGCGCAGTCCGCTGCTATGGGCAAGCACTTCAGCTTCGGCGGTTGTGAGAGACGAGTTGTCGGTGGTGACCAATTGAATCTTTGAGCAATCACGAAGTCGAAATCCCCGCCCTCTCGCACCCGACGCGAGCAGCGGACACGCTCAACGCGCTGTGCGTTTATCTCTTCTCGGCCGGTTTCAGCAGCAGGTCTTGATAGTCGAAACTGAAATCGGCCAGCGGAGAGACCGCAGCCATCCTTGCGCTATTAACCGTTCCATCCGGGTTGAGTGCGAAGGTCACGAAGGCGTCTTCAATCGTGCGATCGCGCCAGTGAGCTTTGAACGTGTCGTACTGCCAGTGCTGCAGGTCGCCGATCATGGTGGGTGTGTGATCGAAGGTCATGACCAGGCCACCGTTTTCCGAGCGGATGGTAATGGGTCCATACCACGCGTCGTTGTAGATCCCCGCATATTTGTCGAGGGGCAGGGAAGGCTTGGAGTTAGCGGCGCGGGAGTTCTCGGCTTTCTTCATCTGCTCGGCGGCATCCTGCTCTTCGGTATCTTTCAGTTGCTTAAAGGCTGCGATCCAGTCGGTCGGTGGCAGGCCGAGGTAGTGATCGATCACGTGATAAAGGATGGAGTCGAAGGCGCCGCCTTCTTCGGCGTTGGTGAGAATCACCACGCCGAGATTTTCTTCAGGCACAAGCATGACGCGAGAGACGAATCCAGCAACGCCTCCGGTATGCCCGACCAGTTTGCGGCCATGATAGTCGCGCAGTCCCCAGCCGAGAGCGTAGTCGGCGAAGTTGGTCCTCAGCTCGGCGAGTGGAGCCGGAGGATCGTTGGTCGGAAGAATGGTTTGCGGCGACCACATCTCTTTCGATCGCTGCTCGCTAAACAATCGGCCTTCGTGGTCGGTGAGCTTGCCACGATTGAGCTGCAGTTGCACCCACTTGGCCATGTCGGCGGCGCAGGAATTGATAGAGCCCGCCGGGGCGGCGTTGTCGAGAATTTCGAAGTGGATGACCTGGAGCTTGCCTTCCAGATACGAGTGCGGGAACGCCACGTTGTCGGTCGGCTTAATCCCGGCATTGCTTACGTTGGTGTGGTTCATGCCGAGCGGCGCAAAGATGCGCTGGCGGACGTAATCGTCCCACGAAGTGCCGGTCACGGCGGGGACGATCTGCCCGGCCGTCATGTAGAGCAGATTGTCGTAGGCGTAGTGGCTGCGAAAACTTGAGGCCGGCTTCATGAAGCGCAGCTTGTAGATCACCTCTTCGCGCGTATAAGTGGAGTGCGGCCAGAACAGCAGGTCGCCTTCGCCGAGTCCCATTCCGCTGCGATGCGTGAGCAGGTCGCGGATGGTCATCTCGTGCGAAACATAGGGGTCATACATGACGAAGCCGGGCAGGCGTTGATACACGGGATCATCCCAGGAGAGTTTGCCTTCGTCGACCAATGTGGCGAGAGCCGCAGTGGTGAAGGCCTTTGTGTTCGAGCCGATGCCAAACATGGTGAATTCATCGACCGGGGTCGGGTCGCCAAGCTTGCGAACGCCGTAGCCCTTGGCAACCATGATCTTGCCATCTTTCACGATAGCAACAGCCATCCCCGGGACATCGAAAGTCTTCATGGAAGCGGCGACGTAGCTCTCAAGATCGAGTGGAGCGATCGGCGGCGTTTGCGTCCACGCCGAATGAACAAGCGTCAAAACCCCCAAAGCGACAGCGAACCGCTTCGAACTGGTCAGTAGCATGAAGTGTCTCCCCGAATGATTACGTGCGAGAATTGCGACGCGGAGATTAGAACACAGAAGTGGCTGATTCTCCGAGAGCGCCACCCAGCTCGAGAAAGCAATGCATACCTATCGTTTGGAACGAGAACAATGGCTTCCAAGGCCGCTGGACGAAGTCTTTGCGTTCTTTTCGCGGCCGGAGAACCTGCAGGTGATCACGCCGCCCTGGCTCGACTTTCGCATGGTCGAGAGTCCCGCGGAACTGGCCATGGGCTCATTGATTCGCTACCGTTTGCGCTGGCGCTGGATGCCTATCCGTTGGACAACTGAGATCAGTGAGTGGAATGCTCCCCATGGATTTGTCGATCGGGAAATCTCTGGCCCTTACGCGCTGTGGAATCATGAACACTGGTTTGCGCCCCATGAGGGCGGAACCACGATGCGCGATCGAGTGACGTATGGGCTGCCTTTGGGCTGGATCGGTCGCGCCGCTCACGCCCTCGTCGTGAAGCGCGATGTCGAGAGAATTTTCGATTTTCGCGGCCAGACAATGTGCCATTTATTTCCGGCCTGACGGTGGCTGTACAAAGGCACGGGCTTCGTATACAAAGTCTGAAAGCGTTGTGTGGCGCGTTGTTCGGGGGCCCAATCCTTGTACTTCAGGCCGAAAACACTTGACGAGGCAGTCTCTCTGCTGGCTTCTCCGGGCGGACAGATTCTGGCAGGAGGGACGGATTTTTATCCGGCACTCGGCGAGCGATTGCCGGAGGGACGCATCGTCGACATTGCGGCGCTCCGGGAGATTCGTGGCATCTCGATGGAGCGGGAGCATGTTCGCATTGGCGGGCTCACCACCTGGACTGATGTGATTCGCGCTCCGCTGCCGCGTTGTTTTGATGCGTTGAAAGCCGCCGCGCGGGAAGTCGGGTCGGTGCAGATTCAGAATCGAGGAACGGTAGCAGGGAATCTGTGCAACGCGTCTCCGGCGGCGGATGGGGTTCCGCCGCTACTGGCACTGGACGCGGAGGTGGAGTTGGCTTCTGCTGCAGGGAGCAGGCGCATGCCTTTGTCCGAGTTTATTGCCGGCAATCGCAAGACCGCGCGGCGCGGCGATGAGATTCTGTCAGCCGTGCTGGTTCCGCGGCACATGGAGGATGCTCCGTCCGTCTTTCTGAAACTCGGCGCGCGCCGGTATCTGGTCATCTCTATTTCGATGGTGGCGGCAGTTGTGCTCGCGGACGGAGAAGGGCGGGTTGCAGAGGCGCACGTGGCGGTGGGATCGTGTTCGGCGAAGGCGCAGCGATTGACTGCTTTAGAAAAGGACCTTGTCGGGTTGTCTGGGAGTGCGGGAATTGGCGCGACCGTCCGGGCGGAACACTTGACGCCGCTTTCTCCGATTGACGACGTGCGGGCAACGGCCGATTACCGTCGGGATGCGTCGTTGACTCTGGTGGAGCGAGCGCTGGACGCCTGCGTGGGAGCACGCTGATATGGCGACGGCCGAAAAAGTTATCGCCGCGGGGACGGATTCAGTCTCGTTCTCGGTGAACGGTCGTGCCGTCGACGTCGCAGTCCATGGAATGCGGCGTCTTTCCCGCGTGCTGCGGGACGATCTCGGTCTGACCGGAACGAAAGTGGGATGCGATGCTGGAGATTGCGGTGCTTGCACGGTCTTGCTGGATGGCGAGCCAGTGTGTTCCTGTCTGGTCGCAGCTGGACAGGTTGCGGGATGCGAGATCACGACTGTGGAAGGGTTGGCCGGGCGGCCTCCGTTGCATGGCAGATTGCAAGAATCATTTCTCGCTCATGGCGCAGCTCAGTGCGGCGCTTGCACTCCCGGAATGCTGGTCGCAGCGACTGCGTTGCTGGAGAAGAATTCCTCTCCCAGCGAAGCCGAAGTCGCGGATGCGATTGGTGGCGTGCTTTGCCGCTGTACCGGCTATAGGAAGATTATCAGCGCGATTCGGGAGGCCGGATCAGAAACGTCGCTGCCGTCGTCGCCCGCTGCGGGGGCAGCCGTTGGATCACGGTTAGTGCGCCTTGACGGAAAGAAAAAAGTCGAAGGCACCGAAATCTTCGGAGCCGACGAAGCCCCCACAGGAAGCTTAGGAGTGCGGGTGGTTCGCTGTCCGCATCACCGCGCGCGCTTTGAGTTGGGCGATGTAAATCAATTCATTTTGGAGCACCCTGGAGTAGTTGAAGTACTAAGTGCAAACGACGTGCCGGGAGTCGATTGCTACGGCGTGATTCCGAGATTCGCCGACCAGCCTGTGTTTGCGCATCGCGAGGCTCGTTATCGGGGGGAAGCGGTCGCTGCGATCGTGGGCGAGACGGATACTCTCGAGGCGCTCAAGCTGGCAGAGTTTCCCATACGCTGGGAAGAGTTGCCGCCGATTAGAACGATCGATGAGGGGCTGGCAGCCGACGCTGAACAGATTCACGCACATCGCGAGGGGAACATTCTGGTTCGCGGGCGTGTGGTTCGCGGGGATGTTGAGAAGGCGATAGCAGAAGCAGATGTTGTAGTTCAGGGTGAGTACGAAACCGGATTCGTGGAGCACGCGTACATCGAGCCGGAAGCCGGCTTTGCGCGTCGTGTTGGAGATCAGATCGAGATTCAAGCGTGTACTCAGTCTCCGTACATGGATCGCGCCGACATTGCCAAGATCCTGGGGATCGCGCAGGAGCAGGTGCGAATTATTCCCACAGCGGTCGGCGGCGGCTTCGGATCGAAACTCGATCTTTCGGTCCAGCCTTTTGTGGCGCTGGCGGCATGGAAGTTAGGGCGTCCAGTGCGCATGGTGTATTCCCGGACCGAGTCGATTGTGTCGACGACCAAGCGGCATCCGGCACGCATGCGACTGCGGGCTGCGGCCACCAGAGAGGGCAAACTAACCGCACTCGATTTTGCCGCCGACTTCAATACGGGCGCGTACTCTTCGTGGGGCCCGACGGTGGCGGGGCGAGTTCCAGTGCATGCATCCGGACCATATACAGTTCCGAACTATCGGGCACTGACTCGCGCGGTACACACAAACGTCGTCCCCGCAGGAGCATTCCGCGGATTCGGAGTGCCCCAGGCGGCGATTGCGCAGGAGCAACTCTATGACGAACTCGCGGACCGGGTTGGAATCGACCGGTTGGAGTTTCGCATTCTGAATGCACTCCGGAATGATACGCCGACGGTGACCGGGCAGATTCTCGGGGAGGGAGTTGGCATAGGAGCGTGCTTTGAGGCGCTGCGACCGAAATGGCAGGCTGCTCGAATTGCTTCAACTGCGTTCAACGCCTCGACCACCGGGCCCATGCGGCGCGGAGTTGGCGTGGCCGGCATGTGGTATGGGTGCGGAAACACTTCACTTCCGAATCCTTCGACAATACGCATCGGACTGAAGCGCGACGGACGCATTGCATTGCACCAGGGAGCGGTCGACATCGGACAAGGATCGAATACGATCGTGACGCAAATTTGTGCGGATGCGCTGGGGGCGCCGGTGTCCCGATTCGACCTGATTTCCGGCGATACCTCGATTTCACCGGATTGCGGGAAGACATCGGCTTCGCGACAAACTTTTGTGACCGGGAAAGCCGCCCACATGGCCGGTGCGAAACTGCGCAGCGAGATCTTGAAGTTGACGGGCGCATGTGACTGCGCTGCCGTCGAATTCGGCGAAGTTAGCGTGACAGTTGTTGAAGACGGAAAAACGAGGGTGCTTGACCTGTCCAAGTTCCCGATCGACGCGCACGGCTATGTGATGACCTGTGAAGCGACATTTGACCCGCCGACAAGTCCGCTCAACGAAAACGGGCAGGGAAGTCCGTACGCCGTCTTCGGTTTTGGTGCGCACATGGCGGAGATTGAAGTGGACGTTGAACTTGGAACGGTACATGTACTCCGAGTGACGGCAGCACATGATGTGGGGCGCGCCATCAACCCGACGTTGATTGAAGGACAGATCGAGGGCGGCGTAGCGCAGGGAATCGGGATGGCGCTGATGGAAGAGTTCTTCCCAGGCAAGGGCGAGAACCTGCACGACTATCTGATTCCATCGGCTGGAGACGTTCCTCCGGTAGAGTCGATCCTGATTGAAGATCCATCGTCGATCGGGCCATTTGGCGCAAAAGGAATCGGCGAGCAGGCAGTGATTCCGACCGCGCCTGCAATTCTCAACGCTATCTATGACGCGGTGGGCGTTCGCATTCGCAAAGTTCCCGCGACGCCCGACCGGGTGCGGGCTGCGATTCTCGCGAAAGCCAACGGAGGCCCGCATGGCTGACGACGCGATCCGCTGCGATGCATGTCCCGTGCTGTGCTACATCAAGCCGGGGCGGACTGGATCGTGCGATCGTTACGGGAATCACGACGGCAAGTTGGTCCGGCTCGATCCGCATGTTGTGCTCGATCGTGCCGTGGAGCGAGGCGACTCGGTCGTTCCATTCCTTGAGCGCGGCCGCGACTGGGACGGAACGCTGGTCAGTCATGGCGAAACATTCGTGACTGCGATCGGGGCGGGCACCACGTATCCCGACTACAAGCCGGCGCCCTTCATCATTTCGTCGCAAGTGGAAGGCATCGACATGGTCACAGTGGTGACTGAGGGGATTTTCAGTTATTGCGGCGTGAAGGTGAAGATCGACACCGACCGCCATCTGGGCCCGGAATGCAGCACCGTCCGTTCACAGGGGGAAGCTGTTGGGCATGTCACGACCAGCGAGTACGGATCGCAGATGCTATCGCTGGGCGGAGTGCGGCATTTGACGGGCGGCAGCCGGCAGGAAGGCACCGCAACTTGTGAGGCCTTGTTGAACCTGTGCAATGGCAAGGCTGTCGAACTAAAGATTGATGACGGCGCCAAAGTTGTCGTACAAGCGGGCAAGCCTCCCGTTGTCGATGGTGCACTGGAAGAGCGGATGCGTGTAGGCTGCGGCTCGGCGACGATTGGCATGTTTGCCAAGCAGTGGTTCGGAAAAGTCGATGATGTCGTGGTCGTCGACGATCACATCACGGGCGTGCTGTCAGAGCATCAGGCCGGGAAACTGCTGGGCGTATCGGAGACCGGAATCAAGCTGAAAGGAAGACGCTCCACGCCCGGACGATATTTTCAGGTTGCCGAACCAGGGACGTCATGGGGTGGAACCGATATCGAGGATCCGCTCACGATTCTGGGGAAGTTCAACGCCAGGAAAGCCTGGCCAGGATTGCGTTTGTTGATGGTAAGCACCACGGGCGAGCACCATGCTTACTTTGAGCTGGGCGAAGATCTCAAGCCCAAGGAAAAGGAGTTGCCGGCTTCGTTGAAAGAATCGGTGGCGCGCATCAAGGAGAATTGTGAGCCAGCGCTTTGTACAGTGTTGTTTATGGGCGGGGCTGGAGGCTCATTGCGGGCAGGGGTGACGGAGAATCCGGTGAAGCTGACGCATTCCGTTCGCGACGCATTGACTCGCGTGACCTGTGGGGGCGCGCCCGTGTATGTGTGGCCGGGGGGTGGAATTACTTTCATGGCCGACGTGACTCGCATGCCCCAGAACGCATTTGGCTATGTACCGACCCCAGCGCTGGTGGCGCCGATTGAGTTCACATTGCGCTTGTCGGATTATGCGGCGCTCGGCGGCTATGTAGGAAATGTTCGACCGCTGAGTTCGATCGCTGCTGCGGAAGGGCAACGACGTGTGACGGCGCGGGCAGACAACCCGTGGCCGCTTGAGTCTGCAGAGCAGAAGAAACAATGAGGCAGCGCGCGCAAATCCGATTGTTGCCCGACGGCCGGCGATTGCATCTGCAAGATGGGCCGATCGACCTGATCGTAGAGGCATTCGGAGCACCACGTGAAATCGAGGCGGCGTACCGTGCTGCGGGTGCTCGATTCATAACCGTTCTCGACGAACTGTGCAGCGAGCTCCCTCATTTGCGGCGTGCTTGCTTGCCTGAACAGGCATGGCCCAAGGGATCGGTGGCGCGGAGAATGGTAGCGGCCGTGATGCCCTATGCAACTCAATGTTTCATTACGCCGATGGCGGCCGTAGCGGGCGCGGTCGCGGAAGAGATTCTTGCCGCGATGCTCTGCGCCGCGGATCTTGCCCGCGCGTATGTGAACGATGGAGGAGATATTGCGCTGCATCTGAGTGAAGGCGAGACCTTTGTAGTCGGGATGGTCGAGCGCCCCGACCGGGCGTCACTGTTCGGAACCACTACTTTGAATGCCTCCGATGCTGTGCGTGGTGTTGCGACTAGCGGGTG
Source organism: uncultured Acidobacteriaceae bacterium (assembly GCA_963722365.1). Classification (GTDB taxonomy): domain Bacteria; phylum Acidobacteriota; class Terriglobia; order Terriglobales; family Acidobacteriaceae; genus Sulfotelmatobacter. Next base: position 904,024 of record CAVRLM010000003.1, on the reverse strand, counting down.
GCGCGGGCGCAGCTTCTCTCTTGGAATCGCAGACGCGGTCACTGTCCTCGCCGATCGCGCCGCCGCTGCCGATGCTGTGGCCACGATCATTGCCAATGCCGTCGATCTGCCGGGGCATCCTGCCATCGTTCGCATGCCCGCCTGCGAACTGGCGCCAGACAGCGATCTGGGAGCGAGGCCTGTCACACAGGACGTAGGAGCCTTGGCACTCGAAGATGTGAATCTCGCTCTGGATTCCGGCGCCGAAACGGCGAGGCTCCTGCTGAAAATGGGCTTGATCCATTCAGCCGCTTTGAATCTGCAAGGAGAAACGCGGGTCGTAGGAGAAGTGGGAGAATCGCGAAGGATCGCAACGCTGGTTCGAGAAAGGGGCATGGTCCATGCCTGAGGTGCTGGTCCGAAAGAAGAGTATTTGTGTGGAGCAGATTTTTCATGAAGGCGGGCCAGTGGCCGAAACGCCGCTTCGGCGCGCGGCAGCACTCGCGGTCATTCGAAATCCGTTTGCAGGCTCATATGTGGCAAACATCGAGTGGTTTATGGATGACTTGAAGCCATTGGGCTTGGAGATGGCGCGCAAGTTGGTGGACTCGCTCGGCGGTGATCCCGAAGTCGTCGAAGGCTATGGCAAGGGTGCCATCGTGGGAGGGCTCGGAGAAATCGAGCATGGAGCTTTGTGGCATGTGCCGGGTGGATACGCGATGCGCGAGGTGCTGGGCGGCGCGAAGGCAATCGTGGCCTCGACCAAGAAGGTAGGAGGACCCGGTACGCGGCTCGACGTGCCTATCACGCACATCAACGCATCGTATGTGCGCAGTCATTTCGATGCGATGGAAGTGGGATTGAACGATGCTCCGCGAGCCGACGAGATTTTGCTGGCTCTGGTCATGACTACTGGCGCGCGCGTGCATGCTCGCGTCGGCGGCCTCAAAGCGTCAGAGGTCAAAGGAGAAGACGGACTGCGATGAGAGCAAAAGCGAAGATTCGCAAGATTGCGACATTCGTAGAAGAGACCAATCGCGAGATGGACCGCGACGTTTCTCCACCCACCAAGCGTGCGGCTGCGGTCGCCGTGATCGAGAACCCCTATGCCGGGAAATATGTTGAGGATCTCTCCGAGTTGATGGAGATTGGCGAAGAACTCGGCGAATTGCTCACAGCACGAGCCGTCGCGGTCCTGGGAATCTTAGGGCCATCGGCAGAGAGTTACGGAAAGGCCGCTGCCGTCGGCGAGAATGGAGAGCTTGAACATGCGGCTGCGATCCTGCATCCGAAGCTCGGAACGCCCGTGCGGCGCGTGTTGGGCAAGGGCGCGGCTTTGATTCCGTCTTCGAAGAAGCGCGGTGGAATGGGGGTGACGCTCGACATTCCCCTGGGTCACAAGGATGCGGCGTTCGTGCGCAGTCACTTCGATGGGATGGAAGTACGCATCAATGATGCGCCGCGGGCGAACGAGATCATGGTAGCGATTGCGGTGACAGACAGCGGACGTCCGTTGGCGCGCGTCGGTGGGCTGACCAAGGATCAGATCAAAGGCGAAGACGGGCTGCGCTAGCCTTTGCTACTACTGTGCGTCCGTTGCGCGCATCAGGAACGATATGTCGCCTGCCTTGTAGAGAACTTTGCCCGGAGAATCTGGCGTCGCAGCTACTTTTCCCGCTCGCACTCCATCGAAAGCGGTCACGAGTTGCACCAGCACCGAGGGTTGCGCGACCGGAATGTTGTGTGCGCCTAAAACTAACTTCACCTGTGGTGCCAGTGCAGCCAGACGGCGAATGGAAGCAGCGTAAGCGTTGAGATCGGTTTCCGGCCGAAAGAGCCAGATGGGCGCCGGATAATATGTGTCGCCGGTAAACAGCAGCCCATTGGCGCGATCGATCAAAGAAATCGCGTCTGGCGTATGGCCAGGAGTGGCGATGACTTCGATGGTTCGACCGCCCAGATCGAATCGGTCCCCATCGCGGGTATAGGCCTTGATTTTCCAGGGACGAGTCACGTAAGCCTTCGCATCGAATCCTTTCGGTAGTGAGCCACAGATCTGGTCGGGAGTGATCTCCGCCTGCGCGTCTTCGCGGGAGCCCTGTGCATTCTTGCGTGTGAAGTCCGTGTTCATTCCGTAGACGGTATCGAATTCCCAGTTACCGCCAACGTGATCGTCGTGCGTGTGTGAGTTCAGCACAATGATCGGCAGCTTCGTCAGTTCTGCCGTGATTTTCTTGATATCGCCGATGCCCATTCCTGTGTCGAACAACAGGGCGCGCTTCTGGCCAACGATGAGATAGCCGATCGTTTCTTCAGCCTGATGCGGTTCATAGATGGCGAACACGCCGGGTACGGGTTTGTACACCTCGAACCAGGCATCGCTCACCGGAAAGCGTTCGAGGGACTTATATTGCGGGCGCGGCAGAGCGCGGCACCAGTCGGGGATCGGCGTTTGAGCGAGCAACGATGCTGATACCATCGTCAATGACACCGCAAGAATGTTTACGAGTTTACGCACCGACAACCTCCGGGACTCGCGTTGCCGGCGGAGTGTTGCGGCTGCGCTGGATGCTGACTGCGCCATCCGTGATGACCATGCCAACTCCAGCCAAGTCCCCCTTCTGGATACTGTCGAGTAGATTCTTGCCGGCGGATTGCTGGGCGGTGTCGAGGAATACGAATGCGGCTTCACGCCCGGGGGAGATCAAGCCGCAGTTCAGGCTACGCATTTTTGCTGTGTTGCCGGTGGCAAGACAGATTGCCACCTCTGCGGGAATTTCGCCAAGTGAAGACAGCATTGAGATCATGCGCAGAACGCCGAGAGGCTGAACACCCGATCCAGCCGGCGAGTCGGTGCCGAGAATTACGCGGTGCAGTTGCTTCAACTCTTTGGCCGTGCGCAATGCGAGCAATCCGGCGCGTTCGTTGCCATTATGGACAATTTCCAGGGCGCGGGGTGAGCGCTCACATAGCGCGACAATCTGATCATCGGGCAGGGCAGTGTGCCCTCCATTAACGTGTCCGATCACGTCGGCGTCAGTTTCAAGAACCATGTCTTTGTCGATCAGGCTCGATCCGGGAATCGAAGGGCCACCTGTGTGAATCGTGCTCTGGATGCCATATTTACGCGCCCATGCGACCATGCGGCGTCCGGTGACTCCATCTTTTACGCTCCCCAGGCCAACTTCCCCGAGAAACTTCACGCCAGCGGCGGCGAGTTCCTTGAAGTCGTCTTCGACCATGCCTTGCTCTAGGACCGGAGCACCCGCGTAGACCTTCACGCCTCCGGGCCGAAACGCATGGAAGGCGCGCTGTGCAAAGATGGCCATCGCTTTCAGCCCAACGATATCTTTGGGGCGGCCGGGTGTGTGGACCTCTCCGGCGGAGACCATCGTCGTCACACCTCCGTGCAAACAGCTGTCGATCCAGCCGAGTTGGTTCTGGCGAGGCGTCCAATCCCCGCAGACGGGGTGCACGTGGCTGTCGATGAGTCCCGGAGCCAGAGCTGTGCCTTTCGCATCGACCGTAGTGGTGGCGTCAGACGTGTCGATATCTTCTTCTTTGCCGACAGCTTGGATCACTCCGTCAATCGCTACGACCGTGTCGGCATCAAGAATGGGACGGTCGAGATCTCCGCTGAGAACGAGACCGATGTTGCGGACTACAAGTTTGTTGGGCATGGGTGATCCAGCACGCATTGAACCCCGAAGGCACTAAGGTACACGAAGGAAAACAATCGTGGAATTGTTTCGTAGGAGCATTTGTCAGGCGCTGAGTCGGAATGATACGCTCGGCCTTCGCGACGGAAGGAGAAGCATGGTTTCAAAGGATTTTATTTTTTGGGAAGTGGATGTTCAGGCCGACTTCATGCTGCCGGGAGGCAATCTCTACGTTCCAGGCGCCGAAAGACTGCTGCCGAATATCCGTCGCCTCACCGACGCGGCGCGGCAGGGCCAAGTCTTCCTCGTATCGCATGGATGTTTCCACGCGTCCGATGATCCCGAGTTCCAAGTCTTTCCGCCGCATTGCGTGAAGGGAACAGCCGGAGCGGAGTTGGTCCCGGAGGCCCTAACGGAAAATGTCGCACGCGTGCCAAATGACGTAGGCGCGCAGATCCCTGAGGATTTGTTTCACTTCCAACAGATCCTATTGGAAAAGCAAACGCTCAATATTTTTGAGAGCCGGCACGCGGATGCTCTTGTAAAGCGGTTGGGAAGCCGGGCCGAGTACGTCGTCTTTGGTGTGGTGACGGAATACTGCGTGAGCTTCGCCGCGAAGGGCTTGCTTGAAAGGGGACGAAGGGTGGCGGTCGTGAAGGATGCGATTGAAACCCTCAAGCCCGAAGACGGGAAGACTACGATTGCACAGTTGGAGCAGCTTGGTGCGAGGCTTACGACCACCGACCAGGCTCTCAGAGACCTTGTTCCCTGAGAGCCCGGATTGGATTCTACTTGTGACCGTGATCATGGTCGTGATCTCGGTCGTTGTCGCCATGATTGTGGCGCCAGGTCCAGTACTCTTTCTGCTCTTGAGGAGGGAGTTTCTTAAACTCGACATGAGGGTCTCGATGAGTTTCGACAGTCCAGTTGTTGTAATAAACCACTTCATTGTGGTCCCAATGGTGGTAGTCGGTGTAATAAGGATCGTACACACGATAGGGATGGTGCTCGGAACATCCGATGGTTGCAAAGGACGAAGCCAGTGCAGCCGTCAGCAGGACTAGACTCAATGACCCACGACTCATGTTTTTCTCCCCTAAGAGGTCAAAACCCCTTCCAGGCAAATTAGTTGCCAAAATTGGGCCTGCGGTTTCCGGCAGGCTCTTCTGACGTTTGCTTGCGAACGCTATTTCTTTTTCTTTCGAATGCTTTTCAACGGGGTTGCATTGTATTAGACTACAGCTTCCTCGGATGGAGGGATTTCTACTTGAGCGACCCGTTGAGCAGCCTGCTGGAGTTACCAGAGCAAGAAAGATCCGAGCGGGGACTGGATCATACGCCTCGCGAAATCTGGCAGCAGCCGGACACTTGGAGCAAGACTTTCGATCTCTGTCGAAACCGTCATGCCGAGTTGAATGATGTGCTGCGCCGCGCCGGAATTGGTCGTGGCGGAACGTCATCCCCCACCGTCTATCTCGTGGGCGCCGGCACGTCGGACTACACCGGGCGCGCGCTTGCACCCTTGCTTCGGCAGCGTTGGGGTTGTGATGTCTGGCCGATTCCCAGTACCACCCTCCTCACCGAAATTGAAGAATTCCATCGGCCGGGCCGCGAATATTTCTGGATTTCATTCTCCCGTTCAGGGCAAAGTCCGGAAGGCGTTGCGCTCCTCGAACAGGCGCTCGATCGTCATCGGGAAATTCGCCATTTGGTGATTACCTGTAATCCTGAGGGGCCGATGGCGCAGGTTTGCGCCCGCAACCCCGACCGTGCAATGGCCCTGGTGCTCGACGACGCAGTCAACGACCGCGGACTCGCCATGACCAGCTCGTTCAGCAATATGGTCTTGGCGGGCCAGTGCGTTGGACATCTGGAGGACCTAGCCCAGTTCGGCGAGGCGGTTGCTCAAATGAGCGAAACCGGCCGCCAGTTTTTGCCTGCCGCAGCCGAGACCGCTGCTGCCGTAACGCTGCTTGGTTGTACACGAGCCTGTTTTGTAGGGGGTGGGGCTCTGCGCGCGGTGGCGGACGAATGCGCCCTCAAGGTTGTTGAACTCAGCGCCGGCAAGGTCACTACTATGGCTGAGACTCCACTCGGGCTGCGCCATGGGCCACTGTCGAGCGTGGACAGCCAGACTCTGTTCGTGGCGTTCCTATCCAGCGATGCGCGGCGGCGGGGATATGAGCTCGACTTATTGCGGGAAATTGATCGCAAACGTCTGGGTAGAGTTCGGGTGGTGGTCACAGCGCGAGGCGATCAGGATGTATCGTCGCTGGCAGATCATTCCTTGTCGCTGAATTGTGCGCCTAGCTTTCCCGATCAATATCGTCCCGTTCTCGATGTGATGTTGGGACAGTTGATTGGCTTGTTCGCGTCGATGCGCTGCGGATTGAAGCCCGATCAACCAAGTCCGGGCGGAACGATTACACGGGTAGTTGCTCCGATCAAATTGTATTCGTGATGCAATTCAGCCCCGAGGCTTATTCAGCAGGATGATCCACCGTGTTCGCCTGGGGGACGAGTTGGCGATACACGGAATCGGGAACGTCGCCGCTCCAATAACCGGCAGAACGCGCGTATCCAACAATTCCTAAGAACAACGCTGCAATTCCCACTGCCATCGCCCAGACCGGCAATCGGCCGTCCTTTGGAGGACGCGTCCAATGCGGCAAAGCCAGTTGCAGCGCGCCTTCCGACGGACAGACCGCAACACACTCCAGGCATCCCGTGCACTCCGCCGATTTGATGCTGATCAGTTTGTCGACCGGAAGCGCCGATGGGCAAGCCTTCGCGCACTTCGCACAATCTATGCAGGCAGATTCCGAGCGGCGAATTCGCAAAGGGCTCAGCAGGGAAGCCACCCCGAGCAAGGCCCCGTATGGGCACAAGTAACGGCACCAGAAGTTCTGCACTAGAACAGAAGCAACCACCAGAACGGCGAGTACGATGGCAGCTGTTTCTCCGAGATCTCGAAAGAAGTTGAGCATGCGTACGTCTGCGATAGCGCCGTAAGGGCTATGCATGAACTCAGAAATCGCAGCGGGAGACATGTTCGCGACGGCCCACACGAAAAATCCCAGCAGCAGATACTTCAGCGAGCGTAGAGGAATATCGAGCCAACAGGTGATTTGAAACGTTCGGCCAAAGAGAGTTCTTCCTGCGCGCCACAGATATTCAGAGAGTGTTCCGACGGGGCACAACCAACTGCAAAATGCTTTCCGCAACAAGAAGGCGATCGCCAGAAATGTGAGGAGGAGGAAGAGTGCTGCGGGATGCGTCGCAGGGAGGTGCCCGGTGCTGAGCCAGAACTTAAGGTTCATCAGTCCGGCGATGGGGAGCCAGCCTTCAACGCCGGCGGGTCGCACCCAGGTCTGATTTGCGCCGGTTTCAAAGTGGCGCACCCACGCATAAAAGATAGCGCCCAGCCAGACGTTCAAGAGCAAGAAAAGGAATTGAAAGCTACGGCGAAGAGCCTGCGAGTGGTCCGGCAGCGCGCGCCGCACCAATTTCTTGCGAAGCACCGAGAGTCTGAGCCCCGAATCGTCGGTGACGAGACGCTTTGGAGGCACACACAAAGTTTCGGTGGACGGCTCACTCATCTCGCATTTGCTCGCCATCATTTGCGTGCCATGTACGCACCGCTGCGCTAGCTCACAATCGTTTCCGCGGTTGCGGGCTCATAGTTACAGAACGGATCGGTTCCGAGAGCGTCTCCGGTATGAGCGTAGGCTCGGGCGCGCGATCCTCCGCAGATGTGGCTGTATTCACAGGCGCCGCACTTGCCGTGGAATTGGTCAGGGGAGTGCAGGCCGCGAAAAATGTCGGAGTTGCGGTAGACGTCAACCAGCGAACCGGTGCGGACGTTGCCGCAGCGCAGCGGCAGAAATCCTGAGGGATAGATATCTCCCAGGTTCGAGACGAAAACGATGCCGTGGCCGTCGCGAATCTGGAAGCCTTTGTAGACCGAGGTCTCCTTCATCTCGGGCGTGGCCATGCCGGAGGAGCGCATCTTGTTAATGGCGATGCGGCGATAGGACGGCGCCTCGGTGGTCTTGATGGCAAAAGGGGCGCGAGGGGAAAGATCGAATACCCACTTCATGATCTCTTCGCCTTCTTCGGCGGAGACTTCGTTGAGGGCCTTGCCGCGTCCTACTGAGATCAGGAAGAACAGGCTCCAGCGCATGACCGGAAAACTGGTGCGCAACAACTCATAAATCGCAGGCAGATCGTCGGCGGTCTCTTCCGCGACCAGAGTGTTGACCTGGATCGGAATGCCCAATCGTCCGCAATGACGCGCCGCTTCCATGGTTCGCTCAAACGTTCCGGGGACGGCGCGAATGTTATCGTGCTTCTCCACCGTGGAGCCGTCGAGGCTGAGTCCCATGCTTTGAATTCCGTGCGCCTTCAGCTTGGCGATGGCGTCGTTGGTCAATTCGGGAGTCGCGCTTGGGGTAATAGAAACCTCGAGGCCGAGTCGGTTGGCATAGTCGATGAGAGGATAAATATCTTTGCGGCTGAGAGGATCACCGCCGGTCAGGATCACGTGCGGTAGCGGATCGCCAAATCCGACCAACTGGCTCAAAAAGCGCTTGCTCTCCTCGGTGTTGAGTTCCAGCGGATGCGCTTTCGGCATCGCTTCCGCGCGGCAATGTTTGCAGGCCAGTCCACAGGCCTGGGTCATCTCCCAGTAGACCAGCATTGGATTCTTAGAAAAGTCTTGGGCCATGCGGCCCATCATTGGATGATTTCCAGTGATCCCCATCACGTTCCCCTTTCGGCGTAAGACTCTGAAAACGCTCCCACAGGCAAGTTCAGAGTACTTTTGGAATGCAGAAAAGGCTGTGATTAGAATCACAGGGAGTGGTGACTGATCTCGCAAAATGCAGGCAGGCGATCGTGAACTGTAGCTATGCGCCGCGACTCGCGGTTCGCGTTGCAGCGAACCATTTTGGGAAGGCTTACCTTTTAGTAACCCCCACCCCTCCCCCCCGTCGGTCCATTGGAATCATCGACTTGGGGGAATTTCAAGATTTAATCTATGGGCTGCAATCACTTAGGGGCAAAATCTTGAGCCGCAAGGAGTTACATCCCGGAATCGAAATCTCGAACTCTGCGCCAGTATCGCGGAAGGGAGTTTCTCAGTCAAGGTTGGATGAACATGAACGCAGGTTTGTTCTGTGCAAAACGCGAGGGTCAGGGCTTCGGATTGTGATTGTGATAATGGGCAATCCGGAAATCAATGATTCCCCAGGACTCGCAGTCCGGTTACTGAGGAGATAAAAGAGAAATTGCGACCACTCACGCTGCTGGTTGAGTCTCTGGGGCTATATTTTGATTCACGCGAAAGAAATTCGTGGGATCGTATTTTTGCTTGATGGCGGCAAGACGTGGCAAGTTCGGACCGAATGCTGTCTTAATGACTTCTTCGGCCTCGACGTCGAGCGCAGAAAGCAAGTGTGCGTTCTCCGAGAAAGGCCGTAGAATTTCCTCGCCGGATCGCGCCCAGTCGCGGTGCGTGTTCGTTTGCGCGGTATCGGTCCACTGCGCAAGAAACAAGATATCCCACGGCAGATGGCGATGCGGGAACGCGGTGGCTTCGCTCGAAACCCGGCCTGCGGCGCCGCCATAATATTCGAACACCACAACGGAAAGAGGGGAACTCAGCCGGTTGGCGTGCTCGACAATCGCCGAGATCGCATCGTCTGACAATTCCCGCTGCAGCCTGGATTTCCAATAATTGTGATTCCCGTCGGGGAACGACGGACCAAGCAGCGACTGCATCGCGGGAAAGGGCATGGCCTGGATACCATCAACAATGGGGCTACCGAACTTGCGCAGAGGTTGCAGGACGCGTTCTCCATCGGCAACATTGCCGCAATAGCAAGGGATCACTCCAACCAGCGGAGAACCATCCGGACCGTGAAGGAGAGCGGCGTAGGCCGTGAGTTCGTCGGGAGCAGACGCCATGTAATCACGGAAGTGGCGGATCACGTCGATGGCCATCGCCCGAGGATAGAGGAGAAGTCCGCCCAGGACGGTCGCAACCGGATGAGCCTGGAATTCGAAAGAAGTGACAACGCCGAAATTTCCACCTCCGCCGCGAAGCGCCCAAAAGAGATCGTCGTTTTCAGAAGCGCTGGCATTGAGCACTGTGCCGTCGGCTGTGACCACCTGCGCAGACAACAAATTGTCGATCGACATCCCGTATTTACGAATCAGCCAGCCAACACCACCTCCGAGAGTCAGGCCACCAATACCAGTCTTGGACACGATGCCACAGGGGACAGCAAGCCCGAAGACATGCGTTTCTCTATCAATATCCCCAAGAGTCGCTCCGCCTTGTACTCGAACTCTGCGGGTCGCATGATCCACGAAAACGGATCTCATTCGGGACAGGTCGATTACCAAACCGTCGTCGCAGAGCGCACGACCGCCTACGTTGTGCCCGCCACCACGAATAGCCGTCGGCAGCTTGTTCGTGCGTGCGAAATTGATCGCGGCAATCACGTCAGCAAGACCGGAGCAGCAAGCGATCACCCGAGGATGTTTGCTGACGCTTGCATTCCAGATCTGACGGGCCTCGTTGTAGCCGACATCCGCTGGCTCGAAAATCTCGCCGTGAAATACAGAGCGGAAGGGTTTGATATCGACGTCGGACATGGTGGGACAGAATTGTACTCCACCTCAGGAAATGTTTCGCCCTGCTTCATCCATGCGGTAGGTGCGTTGCGGGGCAGCTGCTGTAGCCAGGCGTTACCCTCAAACCCCGGTCCGGGGCACGATGAGTAGAGTCGAGAACAGGCGCAGTGACTGTAGTCTCCCGGTGGCTGCTGACAAAGCTTTCGCGTCGTCGCCTCAGTCCGGTTTGGCATGGCTCTGTTTCCTGTTCCCGCTCATCGAACCGGACAGGCGGGTTTCCCGCATCCGGCTCTCGGAAAAGACACACGATGTTACGTGTGACGCCGTCTACAGCTTCTGAACACAACTCAGGGGTGGCTGGACTCATCGTCAATCCCCAGGTCCTTCGCTGCTTCTTGCGTCCGTCTTTAACTAAGGCCCCTTCCCTCCACCAGCGTTACCCGGCTTCTTCGGTACTACGGACCTTTCCGCCACCCCACACGGCCCAGCCTGACTCTCGCGAGTTGCCGGTTGATCGCGTCTGCCATCACCGCTGGGGCTTCCCGTGTTGCTGCTGGTCAACTTTGCCTGCTTGCCGTCGCCATTACCCCGGCAGGTCTGATGGTCCTCGTTCGCTCGTACTGTCCCATCAGCGGCGGCCATCCCGATTACACGGCGGGTTGGCTCCTGCGTTAATCGTTTCGAGGCCTGCTCAGCGTTCACTCACGTTACGGCCTGCATGCTCGCCAAGTCACCTAAGTGACCCTCTACACCGGAGGCTCCGACGGCTTCGTTTCCTCCACCGCCGCTCCGATTGCTTCCGGGTGGAGCGAACCCAGTTCCCGGGCGGGACTTTCACCCGCAGTCGTCCAGCGCCTTTCCACGGCGCACGTGTAATCGCGATTTTGCAACAGTTGGCAACCGAGCCGTCCCCCAGACTGCTGTGACTGATTGGGCTAAGTCTGCAATTGGTTTGCAAAGCGGCTCTGCAAGTGAAGATAAATTTCCTTGACGAATAGGATTCCGCCGGGACTAAACTACTATCCTCCGTAGTATTCACGTTTTTGAACCCCACGTTGTTCCACCCGAAGTCCCTGCGGGATAAGGAGACCAGTATGAAGTTCCTCCGATTTTCACGCTTTGCAGCGGGCACGTGTGTCCTCAGTGTGCTCGTATTGCCATCGGCTGAGGCACAATTCTCACCACAAAAAGTCGCTGCAATTGACAAAACTCTTCAACACGTAAAGGCCAGCATCGCCAAACTCGACGTCCGACATCGCCAGATGCTCGACGGTTATTCAAACGTTTCCCGCATAGCCGATACATGGCACAGCTTCGGCATGCGGCTCACCGATCCTTCTTTTGTTAGCCGCGCCCGAATGGCGGCCACCCTAACTGCCGGAGCGCCAGGAACCGCCGGCATTGTTAAGGTGTCGAATCCCTCCAATGACATTGCTTTTTCGTCGTTCGGTGGTTTTACACAGAGCGAGACTTCGACAGCACGCTGCGGCAACAACGTGGTTGCCGGATTCAACGATTCCGGCAGCGTGTTCGAAACTCCCTTCTTTTTTACTGGAACCGGCGGTCAAGCCTTCAGCGGCGCTGCCTATTCGACCAACGGCGGAACCTCGTTCACCGACGTTGGGCCGATGAACCCTGGCACAACTGACGGCAACTTCCTCGGGGGTGATCCGGGCGTGACCTGCTCCGATCCCGACACCTTCTATTTTTCGCAGATCTTCGACTTCTCAGATACGAGCGGCAATTTCTTCGCGGCGATCGCAGTGAACCAGTCCACCGATGGCGGCAAGACCTGGGACGATCCAATCTCGGCAATCGCCAAGGACGGCTCTACGCACTTGCTCGACAAACCTTGGTCGACCATCGATCCCACCAATCCGAAGAGAATCTTTGTCTCTTACACCGACTTCGATTTCACCTTCTCCAGTCCCTTCTGCGGCAATGACGTTCGAACCGCGATCGAGTTCGTCAAATCGAATGACGGCGGAAACACATGGTCGACTCCGCGGATTGCGATCCAGGTCTGCGGTGCGGCTGCAGTTCAGGGTTCGCAGCTTGCCGTCGATTCCCATGGAACCCTGTTCATCTCATGGGTCAACCTCGGAAACAACTTCCCGCTCGGCCCGAGGCAAATCCAGATCTCCAGCTTGAAGGGTGGGATGCTTTCTCCCCCGGTGATCGTAGAAGCCAACCTGCAACCCGGAGGAGACTCCTTCTTTCTGCAGGGTGAATTCCGCGATTTCCTCGATATGGCCATGGCAGTCGACCGTTCGGGGACCGCGAGCGATGGCACACTCTACGTTACTTGGGCGGATGGCCGCGACAAGATTGTCCCTGATCCTCTCGCGACTCAGGGCTTCTACGCCTATGACGACGTGCTTCTACGGCAGTCCTTCGACGGCGGGAATACTTGGGGGTTTGCTCCCATCAAAATCAACAGCGACACGCAATCACGCCTGGGTAGTGGACACGACCACTATCAATCCGCCGTTGCTGTCGACAAGCGCGGCGTCGTGGCTGCATGTTGGTATGATCGGCGTGCCGATTCGGAAGATTTTGCGATTCGGCACCACTGCGGTGAATCAACCAACAGCGGTTTTACATGGTCGGATGCTGACATCAACGCACAGCCCTTCGCGCCCACCCATGGAAACGACATTTTCGTCAACCCGATTTACATGGGAGACTATGATGTGTTGACCAGCGACTTCCTGAACCACAACTCCGGTTTCATCGGCAGCTTTCAGGTCATGAACAACGACCGCGGAAACCCCGATGTGGTCGCTCACCCTATGAACTGATGCCTGCTTAGGAAAGACGTTCGGGGCGGACCGCACCGCCCCGAATTCTTGAGAGTGCTATGACTCGGCGACCACGTCGAAAGTGAATTGCGAATCCTGCAACTGGTAACTGTCGAGAACCGGCCATAGCACTGAGAACCCCTGTTGCGGGCATTCTGAGTGCTATGGGGATTTTTCGCCGATGAAGTTGTCGCATTCGGTAGCCTTACAGATGGGAGCGGAAGTGCCCTCGCGTGCCCACCATTGCGACCACTTGGGAAACAACCTTACGGTCCAACTACGCTCGACAGCTTGTTCGTCGCGCTGATGACCAGGCAGACCACTTTGCCGGTGCCCAGAGGGGTGCAGGACGGCGTACCAACTCCCGAGCCGCCGACCTTCAACCAGCCAGACCAGGATGCTCCGTTGTAGACGTTCCCATAGAACGCGGCGTCGGTGACGGCGATTACGCCGCACACCAATTCGCCAGTTACCTGGCTGGTGCAACTTGCATTGTCGTTCACTGTGCCGCCGATGCCTCCGTAGGCGCTCCAGTCGGTAAGCGCCCAGGTGCTGCCGTTAAACAGGGTTCCGTATATCCCGGAGTTGTATGCTTTGGCGAAGCACATCACCTGGCCGGCTGAGTTCAAGGCCGTGCAATCCGGCTCGCCGCCGGCAATTCCGCCCACGTTGAGGAATCCCTTCCAGGCACCCCCGGCAAAGCGATTCACTAGGGTCGCACCTTTGAGCGTGAATATGGAGCAGATCACGCCACTGGCATCATCGCTCGTGCAGCTCGGGGCCGAGACCGCAGACGTCGTAAGGTTTGCGAACGCGCTCCAGGTGACGCCGTTGAACAGGGACCATGCGATTCCCCCATTCGAGCTGCGAGCGGCACACAGCACTTCGCCGAGGATGTATTGAGCGCAACTCGGTCCCGAGAACAGAGACGCGGTGACCGTAGCCGGTGCGCTCCAAGTGGTGCCGTTAAAAATAGAGACTTGCAAATTGCCAGTGGTGGCGGTCGCCGCGCAGATCACTTTGCCGCCGCCATCGCTGGCGCAACTAGGGTCAGAGATGACCGTCATAGACAGGGTCTTCCATCCATTCCAAGCGGTGCCGTTCAGCTCATCGACCATGATGGCCGCCTTACCAGTGCGCACCGCGCAGACTACGTGTCCTGTCGTAACTAAGGCACACGATGGATTGCCGATTCCCGTTGCTGTACCGGTGGAGACAAAGGCCCCCCAAGAGGCCGAAGCGACAGGAATCATCCCAAGACAAACGACGCATAACATGAGAAATTGCAGGAATCGCGACATGCAAAAGCTCCTTTTGAACCTCGGGCGTGCCTAAAGTCCGCGAATTGTCTTCCTTTTTCCCGGCATCCATGTTGTGCGATATCTCATTTCTCGGCAATGGAGAGTGCGTGAAGATTCTCTGAATTCAGCTGAAGAACTTCCACGTCCTCGAAACCTTTACCCTCGCCATCCCGTGAGAGGCGCTGCCAGTTTGTTTAAATAGAGCATTTCGCTCATCCTATGAAAGGGGATGTCAAGGAAAAAAGATTCTCCCTGCCCCTCTGAGAGATGCGGGCGTAGTGACTTACATCCAGCCCCACCTCATTGCTCACCTCATTCTTAGAGGGGTTATTGGTTTGGTCGCTTTGGCTCGCCGCAGTTCCCCGCGGTGATGCCAACCCCAGTTGCTTGTCTCCACTCGACGGTTTCATGACGCTGTGGTACTCGACGCCATTCGGTTACGAAGCTACGCAAGCTAAACGTTGGCTTAAGTGCCAACCATGATCCTATGTGAGGCTCGAGGCCTACAGCTTTTTTCGGTTATCCGAGAGGGCATAGGATTGAGCCGGAGACTCGGTGCTGGACTACCGCACACAGAGTGCCTGAATGAGCGAATGGATACTCTCCCTCGAACCGGAGCATCGCAAGAACCGATGGGCTACCACCGAGGCATGAAAACCTTGGGAGATCACCTGGGTTCTATTCGATGCTCAAGCTGCTTGCGTCTTCAGTTGTTCGACGTCGAAACCCTCCTCCTTTTTCCAAAGTGTTAACGTAATGGCCGCGATCTTGCGCGCCAGGGTCAGACGCGCCATCTCCGGCTTCATGCCCTTGGCCAGCAAAGCCTCGTAGAAATCGTGGAACGGTCCCCTGCCACAGCTGGCCCGGGTGGCCGCACTCTTGAAGATCTCTTTCATCTCATGGTTGTGATTTCGATTCAGACCACGAACCTGCTGAGGTTTCTTAGAGAGTTGCAGTTGTCCACGGACAAAGCGGTATTGCGCACTGTCGTGCGTCTCAATGCCCAGGCCGCTGTAGGTCCATAGTTGCCGCTTGCTGCGGAACCGGTGCGGGGTTTGCATCAGCCCGATCAAACGGGCGGCTCGAATCGGACCGATGCAGGGAATCTGGCGCAGCAGTTTCGCGGCTTTATGTTTCCGGCTCTCGGCCAAAAACTCGGGTCGCACCTCGCGCCGCAAGGCCTGCAATCCGTCCAGCTGTTGATAGAGCAGCTCCGCGCGGCGGCGCAAGCCGGCTTGCGGAATCTTGTTTAACCATTCCTCGCGACAGCGCGCAGCATAGACCTGGGTGCCAGCACAGGGAATGCCCCAACCGCGATACAGCGCCTTCAGTCGATTCATCACCCTCGTCAAATCTTTGCCGATGGTCTGATAACTGCGCCCCAACTCGCGTAGTGTCCGTAGTCCATTTTCCCCGTGGTAGACCGCTCGCAGCATGCCGGTGCGTAACAAGTCGGCCAGCTTCTGCGCATCCACCTTGTCGCTCTTGCTGCCCTCCTTTAATAAGGCATTGCGCCGCGGATTGCACACCACAATGTGCTGCACCTGCGGCTGCAGCAGATCATATAGCCAGGCCGCCCAGGTGCCTTCTTCCCAGGTCACATGCAGCTCGCCCCGTAGACCGTGGAGAAACTGCAGAATGCTGCTGGCTTTGGTTTCGATGACCGACTCCATCACCAGTTTCCCGCTCTCATTCAGGACCGCGATCACAATCGCTTCCTTGTGCACGTCCATTCCGATATATTTGACGTCGTGACTCATTTGAGTTGCCTCCTTGGGGGGAAAGCTTTCGTGCCAACGCTTGGCTTTCCCTCAAGGCAAAATGCCATTCTCCAGCTAATTTGACTAGGCTCTTCTGTAGTCCTTTCCCACCGGGCACACTACGGCAGTTACTCTCGAGCGCCGCCGTAGCGGAGCGAAGCCCTGCACAGCGCAGCGCAGCGGAGGCGGCGCCTCATCCGGCTTCGACCTTCTGAAGCGGGGCGCTCTTTCATAATGCATTGAGGGTTTTGAGTAGAGTCGAGAACAGGCGCAGTGACTGTAGTCTCCCGGTGGCTGCTGACAAAGCTTTCGCGTCGTCGCCTCAGTCCGGTTTGGCATGGCTCTGTTTCCTGTTCCCGCTCATCGAACCGGACAGGCGGGTTTCCCGCATCCGGCTCTCGGAAAAGACACACGATGTTACGTGTGACGCCGTCTGCAGCTTCTGAACACAACTCAGGGGTGGCTGGACTCATCGTCAATCCCCAGGTCCTTCGCTGCTTCTTGCGTCCGTCTTTAACTAAGGCCCCTTCCCTCCACCAGCGTTACCCGGCTTCTTCGGTACTACGGACCTTTCCGCCACCCCACACGGCCCAGCCTGACTCTCGCGAGTTGCCGGTTGATCGCGTCTGCCATCACCGCTGGGGCTTCCCGTGTTGCTGCTGGTCAACTTTGCCTGCTTGCCGTCGCCATTACCCCGGCAGGTCTGATGGTCCTCGTTCGCTCGTACTGTCCCATCAGCGGCGGCCATCCCGATTACACGGCGGGTTGGCTCCTGCGTTAATCGTTTCGAGGCCTGCTCAGCGTTCACTCACGTTACGGCCTGCATGCTCGCCAAGTCACCTAAGTGACCCTCTACACCGGAGGCTCCGACGGCTTCGTTTCCTCCACCGCCGCTCCGATTGCTTCCGGGTGGAGCGAACCCAGTTCCCGGGCGGGACTTTCACCCGCAGTCGTCCAGCGCCTTTCCACGGCGCACGTGAAATGGCGATTTTCAACAACCGAGGACTGAGGCTCGGGCTGCTCAATCTTGCAGACTCGCCAATATGGCTGTGGCGGACGACAATATTTGCTTCTTAAAATCCTCCGTTACTGATAGCCGTCCATCGGGCTCGACGCCGGGGATGCTGAAAAGAGGCCGCAACTCCTGCACTGATGAATTGTGGAGTTGCCAGATTTGATAGAGGCTGCGGTAGGTTTCATACGTATCAGCCGTCCCTGACGTTAATCCGCGCAACAACTCCTTCGCTGTCTGCCTTGGCGGTTTCCGTGGCATGTCGCCACGGTTCCAGCGCCACGGCAATTCTGACGGCCACGTTTCGACGTCACCGGCAGGTCGAATCGCGTGTTGGGCCTCTGGAGATATATCGCTGCCACAAACCGGGCATTTCCGTTTCTGTTGACGGCTGAGGGCGAAAACCTGGGAGCCGAGAGGTTCAGCTACCGGCGCGTTTACAGTCGTACTTACCTCGCGCACACCATCGCAGGTTGAACAATAGAAGGCGGCGACGATGTCGAACGGGAATTGATTAGCCATACGTCAACCTGTGCGGATACGTCCCTCGTATTATGCTCCTGTGCGTAGCTGTCGTAAGCAGGTCATTACAGTGCGCCGGGATAGTGCAGTGAAGCTAGTTGATGATCTCGCGGGTGAGAGTCCCGTCAGTGCAGATTACCCAGTTGGCACTGTAGTCATATTCGGCGACGGCGCGGGTGACCAAGCCGTCGGAAGCCCGGATGTAAACGCCCTCGATGGCTGGACGCAAGTCTGGTCAGCTCCGACGGGAGGGCAAGCAAAACAACAGGTCGTAGCGTAAGCGAACCGTAGTCAAGCCTCGAAAACGCACACCTCACCAGAATCGGAGTGTGAGGACGAAGGGAATGCCGAAACTTTTATCCCAAGTTGAAGGCCAGAGTTTTCGGCGAAGCACTGGGTAAGAGCAGCCGAAGAGTTCCCCGTGGTCTCAGAGGACGACATGTTGCGAAAGACCATCAACGAAAGCTCAGAACCAGTGGTGGGTCGCCTAGGCATAGAGGAACATGCACAGCGAAGGCATCTCGTATAAACCGCAGTGCGGCGAAGTCGAGATGTGCCCGCAACTGGGGCGGATGGGGTCGATTAAGCGTAGATGGACCGGGACAGAATAACCCGGACCGGAGCGAGGACCCCTGGGGTAGAGCGACCACAGTCGCTCGAATGGCGGCGCTCAAGCGCACAACTGCCCCGACACAGCGCGGGGACAAACAGGTCTGAAAGCGAGGAGCGCGAAGGAGGGATGCAAACCAGATGGGCGCGACAATTGGGCGCCTCGCTGGGAAGGCACCTTCTGATAGGCCGGCCTTGAAGCCGTACCGGGGAAAACCCGCCGTACGGAATTTTAGGGGAGGCGATGGAAACGTCGGCATCATTCGAAGCCCGGTCCGCGCCATTGCCTTACCCGACAACCGGCATGAAGCAGAGGATGAAAGAGCCTTACGGGAAAGGAGTAGCGATCCGCTCGGCCTCGAGTCTTGCGCGGGGTATCGCGAGGTACTCAGCGAAGCGTAGACAGAGGATAGGCGGGGTGGGTATTCAGCTCCGTAAACTGTCAATCCGGACGCCGACGCCCTTGTAATGTGCGGAAGGCAACATGAGCAGGCGCGATAGCGCGAGCACCCGCTCAGTCCGGCGTAGTCGAAGACCCCAGACACGCCTAGAAACTTCATGCACGAGAACCGGGAGACCTCGGAGGCACCTAGGGCTCAACCAGGCCGCAGGTCGGCGGGCGAAGGCAGAGCCACAAGGCCAGCATGTACGTCTCCGAGGAGTCACACAGCGGCATACTACCGATGAACCATACGAACAAAGACGGAACATCGTCGGCGGAGAGTGGGGAGGGAAGGCCGCTGATCAAGGAGAACGCCCGTCAACCTAACACGTACTCGACTCAGAGCGGGGAAGGCGTGTCACAGGGGTTGGCGGACGTGCGGAAGGCAGCAAGGGACAATAAGGAGATGAAGTTCACCGCCTTGCTCCACCATCTGACCGTCGATCTGCTGCGGGAAAGCTTTTACTCACTGAAGAGGAAGGCTGCACCGGGAGTAGATGGGGT
The DNA here is from genome assembly GCA_963722365.1 of uncultured Acidobacteriaceae bacterium. Taxonomy (GTDB): domain Bacteria; phylum Acidobacteriota; class Terriglobia; order Terriglobales; family Acidobacteriaceae; genus Sulfotelmatobacter. The sequence goes on along the minus strand of CAVRLM010000003.1, from coordinate 884,796 downwards.
TACCTGGCAGGAGTATGAAGACGGGCTAGAGGATCGGCTGACCGATCTTCATGGCCGAGTTCATCGCGGAGCCTATCGAGCGACGCCATCGAGAAGAGTGTACATAGAGAAAGCAGATGGACGGCAACGTCCACTTGCGGTTCCGGCTATCGAAGACAAACTTGTCCAACAGGCCGTGGTGACCATCCTCAACCAGATTTACGAGGAAGACTTTCTCGGCTTTTCGTATGGGTTTCGCCCGGGGCGCAGCCAGCACCAAGCGCTGGACGCGCTGTCGTATGTGCTCCTGAAGAAGAAGGTGAACTATATTCTGGACGCCGATATTCGAGGATTTTTCGACAACCTCGACAAAGATTGGCTGGTCCAGTTCGTGGAGCATCGCGTCGCCGACCCCCGCATCCTACGGCTGATCCAGAAATGGCTCAACGCTGGGGTGATGGAGGAAGGCGAATGGTCGAACACGAAGACAGGTAGTCCGCAAGGTTCGGTGATTTCACCGCTTCTCGCGAATATCTACCTGCACTACGCTTTCGATCTCTGGGTGAACGTGTGGCGCAAGAAATGGGCACACGGCGAGGTGGCGGTCATCCGCTATGCGGATGATGTCATCTTGGGATTCCAACACCAGACGGACGCAGATCGTTTCTTGGAAAACTTAAAGGAACGACTGGGGATGTTTGGATTGGAACTACACCCAGATAAGACGCGCCGGATTGAGTTCGGGCGGTTTGCCGAACAAAACCGGGAACGAAGAGGGGAAGGTAAGCCCGAGACGTTCGACTTCCTAGGCTTCAAGCACATCAGCGGGAAGAATAGGTTAGGGCGATTTACGGTGAGGCGCAAGACGATTCGCAAACGCATGCGGGCAAAGCTGCGGGAGATTAAGCAGCAACTCCGTGAGCGTATGCACGATCCCGTGCGTCAAACCGGCCAATGGCTCAAGTCGATTGTGCAGGGACACTTCAACTACTATGCGGTACCGGGAAACATCGGCAGTCTCAGCGTATTCCGGGATCGGTTAACTGGGCATTGGTGGCAGACCCTTCGCCGCCGAAGTCAGAAACGCCGGCTCTCCTGGATACGTATGCTCGCTCTGGCTGACCGATGGCTCCCTAGACCGCGAGTACTCCATCCTTATCCCGCGGATCGCTTCGCCGCCACTCATCCGCGATAAGAACCGGATGCGCTAACGAGCGCCCGTCCGGGTCCGCGCGGGGGGTACCGCGTAAGCGGTATCCCTACCGCGATCGTTTTGACCGTTGGTCAATGAGCGCTATGGGGATTTTTCATAAACCATGGTCGGCGATTGCGTGGCCGAGCACGTTGAGTCTCCTGCAAAGAGCCTGAAACCATCGGTTGGCCTGGCGCGCTATATTAAGTCGCATGAAGAGTTCCTTGAACCAGCGATTCCTAGTCATCTATTCCTGTGCCCTAACAATCGTGTTGGCGATCACCGTTCTTTGCGGAGCTGCTGCGCTTCGCAGCGCCAGTTTTGACACGATCACTGTGCATCGAATTAACGTCGTTGAGCCGGATGGAACTCTGCGCATGGTGATTGCAGACCGTTCGCAATTTCCGGGGTCGATGTTTCACGGGAAGGAAGTGCCACGCCCGGACCGCTCAGCCACTGGCATGCTATTCCTCGACGATGAAGGCACCGAGAACGGAGGCCTTATCTTCGGAGGGAGGAGAGATAAGTCTGGCAGGATCAGCAGCTATGGCCACCTGAGCTTTGACCAGTACGAGCAGGACCAAGTGTTTACGATCGACGCCAATGACGGGGATGGAGAGAGGACCTCTGGTCTACAGATTAATGATGTTGGAGATTACGCGCTAACGCCGGAAGTGATCGCCGAAGCGACCCGTATCAAGGCACTGCCTCAAGAAAAGCGTGCAGATGCGTGGCGTTTCTATCGCTCCAAGTACTCAGGGGATCATCCTCGCGCTTACCTCGGGCGTATTCCAGACAAGTCGGTGGGGCTCACACTGAGAGACAGCGAGGGTAGAGTACGGATCGTGATCAAGGTAAACGCGGACGGTTCACCTGTCATTCAGCTCCTCGACGCACAAGGCAAGATAACGAATCAAGTTGATGCCTCACGCTGACGCTCGAAGAAGCGTGGCAAGAACGACGCATTTGCTTTCTGATCTGAGCATTGGCCTGCCACGACAAAAAGTGAATGCTGGAACCAAAGAATGTATCCTTTTCAGCGTGAGCAAGTATAGGCGTTGGTTGATTTCTCTGATGGTCGTTGTCGCCCTGGCGTTCGCCGTATACGCTATTCGCGCACAACTGCAACGAGCTGTGATCGCGGCCTCCATCTATCACGCTCACATATTCACTGCTCCGTCACCAATCGCCGGTGAGTCCCGATGGGATCGGCTTCGGGATTCCGCCCAATTTTACTGGGATTTCTCGGAGATCCCCTTCGCGAGACGGGGCCGCTTGAAGCTGCTGGACCCCACTTTGCGGCCGATTGTGAAAGAGATCAATCGGCGGCAAGCTGCGGGCGACGATATGCACTACTCCATGCATATCTATCGCGAAATCCGCTGGCGGTTGAACTTCACGCCAGATATCGCAACCACCCGGGACAGGATTTCCGATCTTCGTCAGAGCCTTACGCAACCGGTAGAACAGAAACTGGCCGGTGAACAACAGGCCTCGGATGGAAGCTGGGGACTTGGTTTTGATGCGTGGTACCTCAAGCTCTATTATTCCGTCGATGATGCCAAAGAGTGCCGCCCACCCCCAAGATACCCGCTGTCCTTTCTCGATCGGATGAATTCTCCGGAAAAGCTTGACGCTCAACTCGATTCGGACGTGAAGAATGACTTCACCAAAACCGGAGTATTCAACCGTGAAGAATTAGATGAAACATTTTCCGCGATGGCCCGATTACTGTTTGAGGCTCGACAAACAAGGTGCTACGCATTTCATCCTCAACTCAAAGATGCTCTGCGTGCATTTGTCGGGCGCTGGCAGAATCCTGAAACCGGATGCTGGGGACAATGGTTGGTGGATCGGCAAGGAAGAGTCTGGAAAATGGATGACATGGCGATGACGTTCCATGTCATTTCTGATCTTAAGGGCGAGGTGCAGCATCAGGACATGATTGCCCGGCGTCTTCTGCAACTCGACCACGTCAACTTTCCTGCCGGTATCCGTTTTGACGGCCACTACGAAAATCATCTGAACTGGGACGCGGTGAAGATCTTCCGATTCGCGTGGCCGACCCTCGACGAACCTACCCGGCAACAGATTCGTGGGGAGATTTCCCTGATGCTGGACTGGTGCCTGACCAGATCGTACCAGCCGGACGGTTCTTTCCGGGTGAGCGACTTGGATGACACGCCGGGTGACGCATACAGGTACGGAATTTGGTTCCTGCAGGAGGCCGGCTATTTCCAGCGCAAAGACAGGTTTTGGACTGACCAGGATTTCCCTGATTCAAAAGCTGTTCAAGAGCGCATCGCAGCAAAGCTAAAATCGATTGGGCTCAACGATCCAGCATTGAAAGAAGCCTATGACACCTTGCGTGCCATGGATTAAAGAACGCCCATTGGTTAACTATCGAAAGCAGCCATAGCACTCAGAACCGCTGCGCCGGGGTCAGTGAGTGCTATGGGAATGTTGCAACAGTTTAGGCGCTGGGCTTCGTCACAGTTAGACAGGCATTATCGCTGAGTGTTGTGCACAGATCGAGGTGTACGGCTGGTCCATTAGATTCCCTTGAAAGTCGCTTGCAGGGTAGGCACAACGCAGGTGGAAGCAGTAGGTTCTCGCCAGGCCATTCCATAGCTGTTCGAGCTTGATGGTTGCACCTATTCTCTCTGCGGCCCAGAGCAGGGCAACCATTTCCCCGACGATCGTCACGCGATTATTTTTTGCGACGGCTGCCGCCTCTGCGTGGCGGATCACTGGTCCGAGCAACGATTCAAACTTGCGCTGGTCCGGCAGATCGGGATTCATGAATCTCAAGAGTGCGTCAGCCGCGTCGAGAGTAATGAACCGGCCTAGCTTCTCAAGCCGTTGCACGTCGATGTCGTGCGCCTGCATGCTCTGACGAACTGCGGCTACATGCGGCGGCGTGGCGCAAACGATTCCTGATTTCCCTTCACTCACGGTAGTGCATAGGAATTCACCGACGTTGTCTCGCCAAAAATTATCGTCGGTGTAAAACTGCACAATGTGCGTCTGCTCATTTTCCCCACTGGGTATCGCGTCGGTAGGATCCATGCGATGTCGATCCGAGAGTCCCCTACCCATAAATAGCCTGCCCTGAAGAACCGCCTCCACAGCAGCTAACAAGTCTTTTCCGGCGTGAGTCTTAACCACGTAGCCCAGCGCACCCAAGCTGAAGGCTTCTTGCGCTACATCGGCAGAAGCTTCTTGGCTAACAAAGAGTATTTTGGATTTTGGGGAAAGCTTGCGGATTCGTCGAGCGACTTCGATTCCATTCAGGGTGGGAAGGCCGATGTCGAGGACAATCAAGTCCGGTTGCAGTTCCGTGGCTTTCTGGACGGCTTCCAAGCCATCGGATGCCTCGCCAATAATCTGAACTTGTGAGATTCGTGCCAACTCGGAACGCACGAATCGCCGGAACGGCTCGAAGTCGTCCGTCACAAGAACGCGGACAACCAAACGCTCTTCTCGCCCCATTATCGGATTCCTGCGGACAGAGAGAGTGTCCGATTTCGCATGCGCCCCAACCCCCTAGCGAGCCGCAAGCAGGCCGCTAAAGGAGACAGGCTGAATATACTCCTTCATTGCTCTGAATTGTCTTAAATGTGACAACTGTCGAAAGCAGGCCATCGCACTCAGAATGCCCGGTTAGGGGTCAATGAGCGATATGGGGATGTTTCGCCAACCGCAGACCAAGACCTGCGCTTTCCTTTACACTGCATGCGTCGCCGCCGTTCGAGACCGTTGTGCGCGGTTTCGATTCCACCAGATCCAGGGGCCCGTGACAGCGAGCGCGGCAACCGCCAGGCTGAAGATGCAAGCCAAAATGCGCGTTGGCCAGCCGAAGACCTCGCCAGTGTGAATCTCTTGGTTCCACAGGCGTGCGTATTTCAGCGCCACGGGCATGGCGCGAGTGTTGTCGAACCGAAGCACGTCACCAGTGTAGGGATTTAAAATCACATGCGTTCTTCCGAGGTGGTCCTCGGGGAATTTCATGATCACAAGCGCTGGATCATTGGGAGTATCACCAAACTCGATGACGATAGGTCGCGCACCGGGTGCGATACTCTCGGCTTTTGCTAGCAGTTCATCGGGCGATAGCGGGTGAACATTAACTGCTGGTGCGGCTGAGCGTCGGCCAAGGCGTGGGCTGCATATGCGACACAGCAAGCGCCCAGCGGTTCACCTGATCTTCGACTCCGCTACCGATTCCGGTCAGCGCGAACAGCAGAACACAAGCGCTCGACCACAGGCCCAGCATCTGATGCAGATCGAACACAACGTCGTGCGGCGGCCCGCTGCGCAACTTAAAAATCTTGCGCGGCCACCAGAGCACTATTCCAGTTACGGCGAGACCGAGCAAACAGCACGCCGCGATAGTCAGAATCATATGGCCGCTGCGACGCTGGATCGACAGGTGCGTGTGAAACTGACGTATCGCGAGCATTGGCCGAAATTGCTGATCGCTGTTTCTCCCGACAATCTCACCAGTGTGCGGATTCACGAAAATGCCTACCTCGCGGCCATCTGACTGCAGGACAAAGATTTTTACGGTGTCATCCGGGTTCTGCGGCAACACCAATTCTTCAATCGTGCTTTGTGGAAACACTTGGCGTATCGTCTGCGTGATCTGTGTCAGCTTCAACGGCGTGCCCTGCGGTTTCACATACCAGGCACTTGCGTTCAAGGCGGGGTCGATTATGTCCTCGAAGGTCAACAACGCGCCGCTCAGGCCAAGTGCAAAGAGGAACAGCGCCGCGGCCATTCCGACCCACAGGTGAATCTTCAGCAGCGCCGCTCGCAACCCCGAAGCTGCCATAGCGCCTCCTCTCATGGTCACGGGGTTTTTACGTTCTACCTGAGAATGCACGTTTTCTGCAAACTTGCGTTTCGATTGAACTGGGTCGGCGGCAGATTGGCGTAAGCAGATGGGATGAGAAGGCCGGTCTCCGGCGGGATGCTGTACGCTCCCAAGTTATCGACGCGCTCGAAGCGCAAGAGATAAAGGAGACCGGCAATGAAGAAGGTTAGCACCGTAGCGGCAAAACCGAGCAAGAAAATCTCTCGGCAGAAGTTAACCGTTGGATTGGATCTAGGCGATCGCAACAGCTGGTATTGCGTGCTGGACGAATCCGGACAGATACAACAGGAGCAGCGCGTCCGCACGAATGGGGAAAGCGTTGCGCGAAGTGTTTGGCGCGATGCCGCACAGCCTGATCGGTCTGGAAATCGGGACGCATTCGCCTTGGATCAGTCGCTTGCTCAGCGAGTTGGGGCATGAAGTGATCGTGGCGAATGCGCGCAAGGTGCGGCTGATCGGGGAGAGCCGCAAGAAAGACGATCGGCTGGATGCACAGACCCTGGCGCGACTGGCCCGGATCGATCCGCAGTTGCTATACCCGGTGAAGCATCGCAGCGCGCAGGCGCAAGCCGATCTCATGACGATTCGGGCGCGGGCAGGGCTGGTGCGGGCACGAACGGCGCTGGTGAATACGGCTCGCGGACTGGCGAAGAGTTACGGGGAGCGCTTGCACGGATGCAACGTGCGCAACATGAATCCGGAGAAAGCGGAAGGCTTGAGTCCGGAACTGCAAGCCGCACTGGAACCTCTGTTGAACGCAATCGAATCGTTGAGCGAGCGCATCGTGGAATCCAACGAGCGCATCGAGAATCTGGCGCAGCAGAGTTATCCGAAGGTGGCGCTGCTGAAGCAGATCAAGGGGGTGGGCACGCTGATCGCGCTGACGTACATGCTGACGCTGGAAGATCCGCATCGTTTCCGTCAGAGCCGCGATGTGGGCTGCTATCTGGGACTGCAGCCAGGACGACGAAACTCTGGTCAGAGCGAGCCGCAGCTGCACATCAGCAAAGAAGGCGACCCGTATCTGCGCACGCTACTGGTGCAGGGAGCACAACATATTTTGGGACCATTCGGGATCGACTGCGATCTCAGGCGTTGGGGCCTGAAGCTGGCCGAGCGCGGCGGGAAGAACGGAAAGAAACGAGCGATCGTTGCGACTGCGAGAAAGCTGGCAGTGCTGCTGCATCACCTGTGGGTGAGCGGAGAAGTGTACGAACCGCTGCACAACAGCAGCCGAACGACCGTTGCGGCAGCTGCGTAAGAACAAAAAAGCAAAACCAAATCAAAATCGTTCCAGGAGAGAAAAGACAAAAGCCCAAAGCCGAGTTTCGGTGACTGCGTTAATGGCCTGGCCCAGGTTCCACTCTATAAGACCCGAACTATAGGGCGCCAAACAGATAGCAGCACCGGCTGAAACGAGAACACCCAACTTGCACCGAGCGAACAAAATCGCTCACCAAGAGTGCGGATGGAAGGGTGGCGACAGTGGCGACGCGGCTGGGAAAAGCAAAATGATTCACCAAAACCAAGAAGAATCGACTTGACTCCGACCGGCCTTCTCATGGAAGGCCATTACCCGTTTTGACCGCTGATCATTGAGTGATATGGTGATGTTTCGACAAGTGAGCGTCAGGCCAAATCGAGTCATCGCAAACTAATCGCAAGCTCTTTTGCTACCAGACTACAGCGATCGCGCCAATCAAACAGCAGGGCCCGCTTAGCAACGGGGTCGTCCAACGCTTCCGCTCATATCCACTCCCCCTTGTCCTTGACATACGCCACCTGATTCATCCCGACGGTGAGATACCAAACAAGCAGCAGGCCAATCGGAGTCCCTCTATGTCCGGCGGCGCTTATTTCACGGGTGCGGGAGGCAGCCCCATCATGGCGCGGACCTGCTGCCATTGCTCAATGATGCGAGGCTCATGCGAGAGTTCCGAGGCCTGGCGGAAGGACTGTTCGGCTCGCGTCAGATTGTTGAGTTTCACAAGACATTCCCCGCTACCCGCCCACGCATACCAGTCTTCTGGGAACTGCTCTATCGCTTCTTCAAATATCGGCATCGCTTGATCGCACCGGTCTTGTTCATCGAGTGCAAGCGCAACTTGGACCTTCGCCCCTGTTAAGTTTCGCGCCACCGGGACATTGTGAGGCGCGTTTTCGTGAGCGATGGTGAACACGGTCATGTCATCGCTCCAGGCGCCCTCTTGCTTGACGGTTAACACGCTGAACACCACCGTCACTAAAGCCGCCACCGAGAGGAGAGCAATGCGGTCCCTCCTCGCCAGATGCCATCCGGTGGCGAGAAGAAGCATCAGTCCGCATAAAGAAAGGTAGGTGTAACGGCCATGCAGGAAGTCTCCGGGATTGAGTGCGTTCAGGTTTAACGTCAACAGGATGGGGAGTACCAGGAGCAAGGTGCCCAGCAGCAATGCGCGTTTGACTCCGGTCGCCTCCCGATCGGGGAGACTTTGTCGCGCCCATTTCCAAGCCCAAACGCATGCCCCAACGAGGGCAGCCGCGGCGCAGCAGACCGCCAGCCCCGGCAAGACGACATCGCGCAGCGACCAGGTGTCGGCAACGGTGGGATCCGCGAACCCGCGCGAGCGGACCGGCCAAAACAGCACCTTCACATAGAACCACAGAGTTGCTGGCCAGGACAGCAGGAGTGTGCGCCACGGCAAATGCTGAGTCGGTGGGCTGACCTGACCTCCCAGGGCGTTGAGGCGCAAGAGGAGGTAAACCACGGTCGCGGCCAGAAATGGAAGAGTCACGCGGAACGCAGAAACCGTTCGAACCCGCAGGCTGTCTTGGATCGGGGGACCTTCCGGGGTCCCATTGAACACCGGCGTAATAAAGGCCATGGCGAAGAGGATGACAGGCAAGACTACCGCTGTTTCCTTAGCCATTAATGCGGCCAGGCAGGCAGCCGCCGAGGCGTAGAGCCAGGCCGAAGACGGGCGACTTCTAGATTGATCCTGGATCTGCTTGCGGGACCTTCGGCGCGGCCTTGCAGTTTGCGTCAAACCGATGGCGGACTCGCGCTGGGCGTACCGCAGGTACAAGAGTAACGCCGCGAGGATGCAGATGGACATCAGCGGATCGGGTACGCTCACCCATGCTACGGATTCTGTCTGGGCGGGATGCAGCGCAAAGAGGCTGCCGGCAAGCAATGCAGCAGCCTGATCGCGAAGCAGTTTCCACACCAGCAGTCCAAGCAAAACCGCCACCGACACGTGTTTCAAGATGCTGAGCAAGTGCCATCCCCAAGCAGACTCGCCACTGAGGATGAAATTCAACCTCATCCACAACGCGAACAGAGGCCGGTAGAAACTTGAGGGACCGCCGGTGAACTGTGCCCATACGTACGTCGTAAAGTATTCCCAGAGATGGCCGGGCGACTGGATCCGTGGATCGCCAACATAGCGGTGATCGTCGAGAATGAATTTGAAATCTAACGCGGGGCTGTAAATGGCGACGACCGTTGCCACCAATGCGACCGCAACCATGCCAAGGGTCAGGGGCGAAAGCGTGGCCGGCGCTCCGGCCGGACTCACCGAAGTAGAAACCTTCTGCTGCCGATTCAGGGGCGGAGGCTTCATTCTATGGATGACATTGTAGTAGCGGGGTGGGAAACCGAACAGCGGGGTGCCTGAGAGTCCAACGGACAATTGCGATTCCGGAGTCGGTGTGTTTCTCAGTTTACGAAATCGCGGACTGAGCAATCATTGAGAATCAGCGATGGATGGGAACAAATAAAGCCCGGGTCTAGGGGTGAGCACGTAGACCCGGGCGGGCTGTCCCGTGTGTAGGCGACCTGTTTGAGGGGACGTCTGGCAAGCCGGCTGGGCCTGAGCTTGCCAGCGAGCGGATCACTCACCCTCGCATGTGTCTCGCGGTGCCCGTCAGGGCAGCGCCAGTTCGCATTTTTCGGAACAGCGATCTTACGAATTAAATCAATTACGAGCCCAACTACTTCTTCTGTGTTTCGCGAATGTAGGACACGACCATCTTGACCTGGTCAGGAGTTACACCCTTAGTCGCGAACGCGTGGCTGGCTTTCTTGTCTTTGCCGCCATTGGCGATCATTTCGGTCAGATCGGCATCGGATGCCTTCTTGGCATCGTCGGAGACCAGGCTCGGAATTTTGACAGCCGGTTTTCCAGCGAGGTCAGCGCCGTGGCACATGGCACACTTTGCTTTGTAAACGGACGCGCCGTCATCGGCTGCCCAGGAGAGATTCGGCAAAGCGAGGAATAATGCGAGGGCGATCATCACGATCAGGATTACGAGCTTCGACATCTTCATGATTGCTTTTTCCTTTCAGAACCTTAGTTGTCCTGCCACTTCGTCCGCGCTGAAGCAGGAGAATCTCACGGACAAGTTTCGAGACTCGATAAGAACGTGCTAATCGTCATGCAGTTTCGACGGTGAGTGGCTGGTTGGTCAGTGATTGTGATCACCGACCGCCGTGATTGCGGTGCGGCTCTAAGTCGATATGGCACAGGGAGATCGCGTGAAAAGACTCGCGACCCGCGCTATATGCCGCACTCCTGGGATCTTTAGGAACATCTCATCTCCCGTTTTCCGCGCAAGTGTCTGAAAATACGCTGCTTCACTGAGGATCGCAGCGGGACTGCTTTGGCAACCGGCTTGCGCTTCCCTAAGTGCAACTTGCGCTCGAGGTTTTCGTCATGGAACCCACACTCATGGTGATCGGCTTGAACTACCGGACCGCTCCGCTGGCCATGAGAGAACGTTTCTGGATCAGCGAAAACCGGCGTTACGAAGTCTTGCAACAACTCAAGAGTGCAGAAGGCATTGAAGAAGTAATCGTTCTTTCCACCTGTTGCCGCACCGAGTTCCAGGTATGGGCCAGCGAACCTACGCTGGCGGCGAACTCGATTCTCCATTTTCTGGGGAGCGAGCACGGACTGAAGTTGAGCGAATGGGAGCACTTCTACCGGTTGTTGGACGAGTCGGCTCTGATCCATATTTTCCGTGTGACCTGTGGCCTCGATTCCCTGGTGTTGGGGGAGCCGCAGATCGTGGTCCAGGTGAAAGCCGCGTGGGAACAGGCACGAACGGTGGGAGCCGCTGGACCTTTTCTGAGTGCGGTCATGGAGAAAAGTCTCGACGTTTCTGATCAAGTACGGCAGCAGACGGCGATTGGCGATCTCGCGGTTTCCATCCCGACAGCGGCATTTGACCTGGCCCGGCACATCTTTGGATCCCTGGAGGGCCGAAGGGTTTTGCTGCTGGGCACGGGCAAGATGAGCGAGCTTTCGGCGCGCCAGATGGTTGAGAACGGGGCGCGATCCGTCGTGGTCATCGACCAGTCGTCGACCCGGGCGCGAGAGATGGCGGAGAAGTTAGGTGGCACGGCGGCAACCTTGGCCGACCGATGGAAGTGTATGTTGCGCGCCGACATTGTCATCAGCGCAACTGGATGCCCTCACGTGGTGTTGACCCGCGAAGAAGCGGAGAGAATCGCAATCGAGCGCAACCGGGTGGCGCTGGTCATCCTGGATATCGGGATGCCCCGCGATGTGGAACCAGCCGTGCGCCGGGTTGACGGGATTCTGCTTTACGACCTGGAAGGTCTGGAGCGCGAGGTAAAGAACGATGCCGCCGACCGATCCGCAGTGGCCGCCGAGGCGGAGAAGGTTATAGCCGCGGAAGCACAGGCTTTTCGCGGCCGACTGCAGGCGGAGGCTGTAGTACCGACTATCGTGGCATTGCGCCAACGGCTCGACCAAATTTGCCGGCAAGAACTGGACTCCTTCATCGAAGAGCGCGGGCCATTTACCCGGGAGCAGGATCAGTCACTTCACGCAATCACAGCACAGGTTATACAGAAGATTGCCAGCTCCCTAGCCCGCGAACTCAAGGATGTTCCAGAGAAGCAGGAACAGGAGCAGATGACCGCAGTGGTCACACGCCTGTTTCACCTGGACTCGCCGAAAGCGGCGCTTGCCGGCGCCAAATCGGAGAAAGAAAACAATGAGCGAAGCAAACAGCCCGCAATCGCAGCCAACTTCTAACCCCACCCGCGCGGCCGGAGCATGGACCAGCGCGCAGGCCTATATCCTGGCGGCGTTCTGCTTGCTACTCGGTGTGGCTTTGGGATATTTGTTTCGGGGCTCCGCGTCGGTCGCTCCGGCACAGGCCGCTGCCTCAACGAGCATGCAGCAGGGAAGCGCCACTCAGCCACCAGATCCCAATGCGCAAGCTGCACTGGCACAGGCTGCGGCGCCCTTGCTCGAAGCCGTGAACAAGAATCCCAACGACTTTGACATGCTGGTTAAATTGGGCAACCTGTACTACGACGGTCAACAGTTCCCCAGCGCAATCCAGTTTTACGAGCGCGCGCTGGTGATTCATCCTGATAATCCGGACGTTCGGACCGATATGGGGACGGCCTACTGGTACACGGGGAACGCGGACAAAGCCTTGTCCGCAATGGAATCGTCTTTGAAATATCGGCCGGGACATCCTCAGACCCTGTTCAACCTGGGTTGGGTGAGGTGGCAAGGCAAACAGGATCCTAAGGGAGCGATCGAGGCGTGGCAGCAATTGCTCAAGGCGAATCCGGACTATCCGCAAAAGCAACAAGTCGAGCAGTACATCGCGAAGGCAAAAGAGCACGCTTCGCGCGGCTAGATATTTTAGAGAACTGGCGCTCCTTCATAACCGCTCATAATGCGCCAATGGGGCTTCTCAAAAGGAAGCTCCTGTTTCCTTCGGGGAGGACCAAAAAATCACGTAGGGGCGGCCCGCCTTCGTCGCCCCCGCAAGCGAAGCGAGCGCTCCGTAAGAGCTGGTTTAGGAATTACTTCCGCTTTGCCCGTTTGAACGAAGCCGCTTTGCGGCGGACGCTATCGCGTGCTCGAAGCAAGCGGCATCGGAGATTCGAGACGTGCATACGAATAGATCACAAGCGTCAGCGTCCCGAGTCTTGCAGAATGGTCTGTCTCGCGTTACGATGAGGCGATCGTGAGCTTGGGCTTCATGGTTAGATCGATGAACTTCGATTTGAAACTCGCCCCGCAAGTACTCTTCTTCTCAACAACTTCCAAACCGAAGTCGATTGAAATCCCATAGCGTCCGCCGCGAACAAAGCGGCTTCCTTCAAACGGCTGTATCGAAAGCGAACTCCTGAGGCCCAAGCCAACCGAACCTGTCACGCCGGTTCGCTTCCGATACAGCTCTAACGTCATCCGCCCGAAATGGTAGGCGTATGCACAACGGGGCTTCCAGGTCCACGATGCCATGCGCTGATTCGATCGGAGTTATTGCTTCTCGGGCACGAGCTTGAGTAATCCGAACCGCTCCGGTACATGGAAAGTGTCGCTCATTGGTGGTTGCCATGTGACCGCATGGTGGCTCGAGGGCGGCCCCTCGCTCAGAAAAAGGTTCAGGCGAAATTCATTGCCCGCGGCCAGAGGCCGCTTGTCAATCGCTGACAAGGGGATACGCATAGCTGCATACCAGCGATGGCTTGCTGCGTCGATCCGGGCACTCGCTTCAAATCCCGAGTTCCAAGTCCACCCGGATTCGTGGTGGGGCTGGTTGAGGTCGATATCAAGGCCAATCCATTCTCCCTGCGGGGAGACTTCGAATTCCTGATAACGCTTGCTATCGCTGAAGTCGGAACTGATGAACACTTCAGCCACATCCCACTTCCACAACTCGTTGGTTTCCTGGGTCGTGATTGGAGATGACTTCAAATAGAGTTGATCGTACGGACAGATAAATAAGAAGTACAAACTGGTCGTTGTCCAACGTGTGCGAACTTCGGTACGAAAGCTTAGTGCGCTGTTCCCGTGTCTATCCTTCTCCAAATAAGTCGGTTGGGCTGCGCTCCAGAAGACAGAGGCCGGATCAGTTTGCAACGGAACATCAACGTGCGCCCAAACGGTCTCGACCACGGCAGGGTCGACGCCCAGCAATGTGGTCGTGCTAAAGATCAAAAAATATACAGCTTTGACCAGTCTACTCATCTCGCTAGCTCGTGATTGTTGTCGTTCGTACTCACTGAATCAGATCATCGCCGACGCGCTGCGGAAGCCTTGTGTCTCATGCCGAAGATTCACGAGAACGGCAAGCCAAGCGGCCGCATTGTGTATCCTCCGAACGGTTCGCTCTTGCATCAACAACTGCCGCCTAGACTTGCTGACGAAGGTTGGGACGCAGCGTAAGTGAGCCGTCGTCGTTCAGTTTCTGATGACAAGCCCAGCGCACCGGATAGCGCATTCCCTTAACCTCGACCTCGGCTCTAAGTTTCAATCCCTTCCAATCGGTCGCGTTCGGAAGCACGAACTGGGCCTGGCGAATCTTGCCCGGCAACGGGTATCCGGCATCCAGACAACCGCTGGTGAACACCTTTCCGTCCTGGCTCTCCACGGTCACCCGCAACACGCCCGGAACGCCCGCGATGCCGTCATTTGCGAAGCCAATGATCAGCCCCAGGTAACTGCTGTCCTTATAGCTCCAGATGAAAGATGGTCTCACGCGATAGCCAAGCCGGCGATTGATGCGGTCGAACACTGCCGGATAAGCCTGGTAATAGCTCATCAGATTCTTTGCGCTGATCTGGTGAAAATTCCAGAGCGACCAGTAGTTAGCCCCGACATCGATCACGTGAGCGATCATGTTTTCTGCCGGAGATATTCCTTCCTGTCCGGCGTGCGGATCCGGAGGTTTGCCTGGAAGACCCTGTTCAAGCAATGCGGCAATCCAAGGCGGACGGTTGCTGAGCGCTTCAATCTGCTCGTTTTCGATGAAGATCGTGTCGCTGCGAATCCAGTTGTTGCTCCGGACCGTGCGGTCGACCAGTTCCGAATTGCCAACCCGGCTGTAGTCCGGTTGCGTATTGGTCAGCAGTGGAGTTTTCTTAAAGTGCTCGAGCTGGACTTCGAGCATGTTCGTCCAGGTGCGCTCTGCAGTCAGGTAGTCGGGGAAAGGATTGTTAGGAAACGGCCACGTATGTCCTTCACCCCAGAAACCGTACATGAAGGTGTCGATGAACTCGATAAGCGGGTTGCCATCGAATTCGGCCGCCAATTGTCCAACCAGCTCTTTGAATGCTTGCTGAAAAAAAGGATCGTCGTACCGGGGCTGATAACGCGAGTGCGGGTTATCTAAGAATCTTTTCCCTGCAGCGATGTCCTCTTGATTGCTGGGCGCCACCAGATCAACTTTCGGCACTTTTTCGAGGACAAAATCCGGCAGGGCCGCTTCGTGTTTGTAGTCTGGAGCGCACATCTGAATTCGCAATCCAATCCGTTTGTTGTTCTTCTTCGCCAAGTCAAAAACCAGCTTCAGATAATCGGGCAACTCCAGCCGTCCGGGCCGCGGCTGCACTTCCCTCCACGTGGGGCGGATGTAAAGCTGCTGGCCCAGCGGAAGTCTAACCAGGTCTTCGATCGCCTGAGGAATATTGTCTGCCTTGATTTCGTCCGTGCCGCTGTCTGCCGTGATGTAGGTCACCAGCCCCTTGCCATAGTTCGGCACGACGTCTTCGGTGGGCGTTGTAGTCATCACCACATCGTCCGTGGGAATGACGGCATCCGGTGGGTATTGAGGGAACGGACCTTGATTGAGCCGATCATTCCCCGTGGGACCGGAGCCGAAGTCATAGCTTCCCCAGTTATGGGCGGGAATCTTCGCCTGTGCCTTACCCAGCCCAAGTTCCGCGGCTACCGCAACTGCGACAGTGCTCTTTAAGAAATCTCTACGTTGCATCGGAGTCATGTCCTCATTTTTCGACGAGATTTCGTGCTATACAACGTTCAATTGATGGGCCGCATTCTCGAAATACACTTTACGAAGAATCGTTTCCGGCAGATTGACACCGTAGATGTGGCGTGCGACATGCGTCTCAGGCACTTGCAGCATGCTTTTTGGAGAAAACTCTGCAAGGCTCAGCGAGGGGCTTGCTGTTTTCTGCGTTTCTTTCCTGCTCGCGGCAAAAGTTCTACCCAGCTGGGCTGCTCCGCTAGTGATGATGCCCATCCCACGTAACCACTGCCGTCGATTGATCATGACTGCTCCTGCCGGGTAAGGCAATCTTTAGTCCGGATTTGCCAAGCTTTCAGAAATCGAAAGTATACAATAGTATTCGCAAGCTTACGAAATCGATATTCTTTCGCAGCAAAGGCATCTGTCTTTCTTCGTAGCGAGGGAAATGTGCCGTGCGGAGATCAGGTATGCGTTCAACCAAGAAAAGAACTTTGCAATTGGACAACAATCCACTTCAAGAGATAAAGGCCGCGACTAACACTGGGCTTTGGGTTGTTCTCGCCATCATGTTTGCGTTTTGGTCGTCCGCCGCTGCGGGCGGCCCACCCGGCAAGCCCCAGATTCAGGGCGGCAATCTGCGCATTGAATTTGACAACCGCCTACGGAGCCGGGTGATTGCCCGTTTTGACAACGCGGAGACGGTGATGGGTCCCTTCGTTGCCTCTGAGACGGTGACCACCGCCGACAAGCCTTGGACTGAATTTCTTCTCACCTCACAGAAACACGAGCGCGCAAAAGACGCTTTCGGAGAGGGTGAGCGGCTCACCGTCGAAGGAAAGACGGGAACACTCGCAAAGACGATCTCGGTCACCGTATACGACGACTTTCCCGCGATGGCGTTCTTCGATGTCCAGTACACGAATATCGGAACCGCCAAGCTCGCGATCAAGAACTGGGCCAACAACGCGTACACGGTGAATGCGCAACCCGGTATGAGTGCGCCAGCGTTCTGGTCTTATCAGAGCGGCTCCTACGAGAAACGTCCCAACTGGGTCTTACCGCTGCACGCCAATTTTCAGCAGGAAAATTATCAAGGCATGAATGCAGACGATTATGGCGGCGGTACACCGATTGTCGATGTCTGGCGGCGTGACGTCGGAATGGCTGTGGGACACGTCGAGCCGCGGCCGAAGCTGGTTTCTCTCCCCGTATCCATGCCCGATCCCACACATGCCAGGATTGCTGTGCGCTTTGCCAAAGATATTTCATTAAATCCCGGTGAAAGTTTTCATACATTTCGCACCTTCGTCGCCGTCCACCAGGGAGACTACTTCCGCGCGCTCACCGATTACAGGCGCTTCATGACGAAGCAAGGTTTCCAAATGGCCACCGCACCCGATGACGCTTTCGGCGCCATTTGGTGCGCGTGGGGCTATGGACGAAAAGTTCAGCCGCAGCAGGTGTATGACTCACTTCCGACGGCGAAGCGTCTGGGATTCAAGTGGGTCACTCTGGACGACGGTTGGCAGAACAATGTGGGCGATTGGCAACTTGACCCCAAAAAGTTTCCCAACGGGGACGCTGACATGAAGGCCCTGGTGGACCGCATTCACCAGGAAGGATTCAAGGCCCAGCTCTGGTGGTCGCCACTCAGCGCGGTGCCAGACTCACAACTGCTCCGCGATCATCCCGACTACGAGTTACTGAATCGAAACGGCTCCACGAGAAAGGTCTCCTGGTGGGATTCCTACTATCTGTGCCCGGCCAACCGCCACGTCGTGGAGTACCACCAGGCATTGGTGCGAAAAATTCTGGTGGATTGGGGATTTGACGGGCTGAAGCTGGATGGCCAGGACATGAACGGTGTGCCCGCCTGCTACAATCCAGCTCATCATCACGCACAGCCGGAGGATTCGGTCGAGGCCCTGCCGGATTTCTTCAAGGCAATTTACGACGCCGCGCAGACGGTGAAGCCCGGGACGCTGGTCGAGTTTTGCCCGTGTGGCACGGCGTTCTCTTTTTTCACCATGCCGCATTTCAATATGTCTGTAGCTTCCGACCCGAGGGGTTCCTTTCAAATTCGTTCCAAGGCGAAAACATTAAAAGCTCTGATGGGAGATAGCATTCCATTCTTCGGCGACCACGTTGAACTGAGCGATGGCGCCAACGACTTCGCCTCCACTTTGGGCGTGGGAGGCGTCGTGGGGACGCAGTTTGTTCTTCCGTCTCTGGTCACAAAGCACGGCAAGTCCGACCTGACTCCGGAGCGGGAGAAAGAATTCGAAAAGTGGCTTCGCATCTATCGGGAAAAGATGCTGTCGAAAGGACAATACCTCGGGCAGCTCTATGACATCGGCTTCGATGTGCCGGAGGCTCATGTAATCCGCAAGGACCAGACCATGTACTACGCCTTTTTTGCAAAGCAGTGGAAGGGGCCAGTCGAACTGCGCGGCCTCGAAGACCGCAACTACAGAGTCGTGGACTACGTCACAGGCAAGAGCCTGGGGACCGTGGCAGGACACAGAGCCCATCTGCAGGTTGAGGTCGACAGACATCTGCTTCTGGAAGTACAACCACAATGATTACGATTGATTTCGAGTGTGCGCTCTTTCTGACGCACGAGCGCACTTTGCATTGCCATGCCGTGGTTCCACTGCATTCTGGGCGAGTGGTCGCTAGCCTTGATCGGAAACGCCTCGGGGCAGGAGCCTTCGGGTGGAAGCAGGATAGCTGATCCGAGGCGTTTTCGATAAGGAGACTAGGAGGAAGCCGCTGGCGTTTGCGGCGGACGCGGTGCGCTATGGGATTTGAACGGCACGTCGGGATCAGCAGAATCGAGGCCTGGAGAACACGGGAGAACTGGACCGGTGGAGTGGTCGATGGCTGATGAGCGTCGCAGATGCCAGCCAAGAGTGTGCGACGGAAGGTTGGCACGGAGGCGTGTCGGCGTGGGGTGGGCACACGAGTGCGTCGGCGTGCCGGAGCACATCCAGGAGCCGCGAGTGATGGACGCGCTACGACGAATCGAAGTAAGTGCATGTGGATAATTCCGCAGCGGTAAATCTCTGCATCACGATCATGGTCGCGCCGCAGCGTGGGCAATGCCAGACAGAAGAACTCTCCGCCGAATGCTTTGCGGGTTCCAGCTTCTACCCGCGTGGAGGAGCTGCTGGACAGCAGTTGTCGGGATAGCGCCAAGCGGGAGGCGCGCCAGCGATTGGCCAGGAAGCCGAAGTGACGGATGCGGACGAAGCCTCTGGGGAGCACGTGCAGAAAGAAGCGCCGCAAGAACTCGGTGGCGGCAAGTGTCATCTCGCCTTGCTTGCCACCGTGGGCGTAATCCTTCCAGCGAAAGGTGACGCGCTCTTGGTCGAAGGCCAACAAGCGATGATTGGAAATGGCCACGCGATGGGTGTAACGGCCGAGGTAGCGCAACACCTGCATGGGACCGCCGAAAGCGGGCTTGGCATAGACGACCCAGTCATGGCGGTGCAGGCGGCGGAGGAGTTTTGCGAACTGCTGGCGGATCGGCGAGGGCAGCGGCCGGACCGTTGCACACTCAGCTTGTTGCGGCGGTGGAGACGTTTGAGGCCGGCGAGGAACTTGCCGCGAAAGACGCGGCTCAGGACCTTGACAGGTAAGAAGAAAGGATAGCGTGGGCGGATCCAGCGACGATGATCCGGCGAGAGTCCGCCCGCAGGAATGAGCGCAGTGGATGTGGGGATGCAGAAGCAGGTTTTGTCCCCAAGTGTGCAGGATGCTGATCACGCCGATCTCGGCGCCCAGGTGTTTGCGATCGATGGCGATCTGCAGCAAGGTTTGCGCCCTGGCGGTGAACAGCAGATCGTAGAACAAACGCGGGTTCTCCAAGGCCAGCACATTGAGTTCGTGAGGCACAGTGAACACGACATGGAAGTAACTGGTAGCCAACAGTTCGCGCTCGCGGGCCGCCAACCAGCGTTGGCGGGCTTGCGTCTGGCACTTGGGACAGTGCCGATTTCTGCACGAGTTGTAAGAGATGGCCTGATGACCGCAGTTCGGGCAGGCATCGCGATGGCCGCCGAGGGCAGCGGTGCGACAGTGCTGAATGGCGCGAAAGGCCTTGAGTTGCTGAAAGCCAAAGCTGGATCGATACCGATCCAGGAAGCGATCGCCCTGCACGCGTAGAGATGTCGGCCACCTCGAAGGTGGGCCGAGTCATTTTTGGTTTTTTCGTTTAAAGCTGCGGCTGAGGTTCTGGGTGCTGGATAGCGCGAGGCCATCCAGCGGATTGGTCACCGCCTGCAAGTGCCGCTGCGACAGATGCAGGTACTGGGCGGTGGTTTCCAGGTCGCCGTGCCCGAGCAGCACCTGGATGGTGCGCAGGTCGGTGCCCGCCTCCAACAAGTGAGTCGCCCAACTGTGGCGCAGCGTATGGGGGGTGACGCGTTTGCGGATACCGGCTCGACGCGCGGCTTCGCTACATGCAATCCAGACGGTCTTGTCGGAAATTGGCTGATCGAGCGTCCGGCCAAGCGTGCGTGTGGGGAACATGTATAGCTTCGGCTTCCGCCAGCGCCAATACTCTCGCAGCGTTTCCAACAGAGCAGGACTCAGAGGCAAGTCACGATCCTTGCCGCCCTTGCCTTCCACCACGCGGATGATCATCCGCTGGCTATCGATGTCGCTGACCTTGAGATGGGCGAGTTCGGAGCGTCGCATGCCGGTGGCGTAGAGCGTCATCAGCAGCGTCCGTCGAAACAGGTTTCCCGCCGCATTGATCAAGCGCGCGACTTCCTCTTGGCTGAGCACCGTCGGCAGCCGGCGCCGGTCCCGGGGGTAGGGCAAGAACTCGCGAAACTGATGGCGCTTGAGCGTCTTGACGAAAAAGAACCGCAGCGCCGCTACCCGGTTGACCACCGTGCCGGGCGTCAGTTTGCGCTCGGTCAGCAGGTAGGCTTGATAAGTTCGAAGTTCGTTGGGACCGAGCTTGTCCGGGAGACTTGCCAAAATGGCTTGGCGAAGTCGCTTACCACCCGCAAGTAATTGCGCGTGGTGATGGCAGAGTAGTTGCGACGCTGGAGTTCCTCCAGCATCATCTTGCGTAAACGGGTCACAGGAATCTCCTTTCCCTATGACCCACACTATGTCAGTCAGTTCCGGAACTCTCCGGGTTCACCCCACGCGGTAGCGTCCGCCGCGCCAGCGGCTTAGTCCTGGTCGGCAACCCTTACCTTATCGGATTACGGAAGAGTAGCCCGTCAGAACGAAGCCGCTGGCGCGGCGGACGCTGCCGCGTAGGTGATGCCGGCACTCTTGACTTTCAGCTCAGTTAATTTGTGGGTCACAAGGAGGTGTCCCTGTGACCCATTTACGCAAAATGATGCTGGAAGAACTCCAGCGTCGTCATTACTCTGAGGCGACCACACGGCGTTACGTTCGCTTTATCGAGCGCTTCGCTCAGCACTTTCACCGCTCGCCCGATCGCTTGGGACCGCAGCACATCCGCGAGTACCAAGCCCAACTCTTCACCCTGCACAAGCTAACTCCCGGTTCGGTGACCAACCATCTCTGCGCCCTGCGCTTCTTCTACATCCAGACGCTCAAGAGGCCTTGGAGCATTGCCGATACTCCCTATCCCAAGAAGCGCTATCGCCTGCCCACCATTCTCGGTCAGGAAGAAGTAGCACAGCTCATCGAGGCTGCGCCGACTCCCTTCTATCGCACCATCTTAATGACCCTCTACGGCACCGGCGTGCGGCGCGCCGAGCTCACGCGACTGAAGATCAGCGACATCGATAGCCGACGCATGGTCGTGCACATTCAGGACGGCAAGGGTCACCAAGACCGCGACGTCATGCTCAGCCCCGTCCTGCTCGAGGAACTGCGTGCTCATTGGCGACGCTTGCGCAAAAAGTCCATCTGGTTATTTCCCGGTAACCGCTGGCACAGCGGGGATCACCCCACCGATGACAAGACGCCCTACCATGCTTGCGTCGAGGCCGCCCGCCACGCCGGGATTAAGAAACGTGTCTATCCTCATGTGCTCCGCCACTGCTTCGCCACCCACTTGCTCGAAGCCGGCGCCGATCTGCACACCATCCAGATTCTGTTAGGCCATCACGACCTGAAAGAAACCGCTCGCTATCTCCACCTCTCGCAACGGCACTTGCATGCCACGCCCAGTCCGCTGGATGCGCTGTTGCTCAAGAAAGGCAGGTCGTCCGAGGAGGAGTGATGAGTCGGCCACGGTTCGAGGTGGCCGACATCATCCGCAGAGCAGGTACAGACTTCATCGAGAGGAACCGTTCGTGGCTCCGTTGGACCCACCTTAAGGTTCTGCGGGCCATCGCGCGCTGTCGCACCGCCGCCCTCGGCGGCCATATCGATGAGTGCACCGGCTGCGGACATCGTGCCACCATCTCGTACAACAGCTGTCGCAACCGACACTGCCCGAAGTGTCAGACCGGTGCGCGTGAACGCTGGATCGCAGCGCGTCGCCGCGAACTGCTGCCCACGCCCTACGTCCACGTCGTCTTCACCCTGCCGCCACAACTGGCTGCGTTGGCTCTCCAGAACAGGAAACTCATCTACAATCTGCTGCTTCGCGCCAGCGCCGAAACTCTGCTAGAAGTCGCACGAAACCCCGCCCATCTCGGCGCCGAGATCGGCTTCTTCAGCGTGCTCCATACCTGGAATCAGAAACTCCAACTTCATCCCCATGTCCACTGTGTCGTTCCCGCCGGCGGACTTTCCCGCGATCACGCCCGCTGGATTCGATCCCACCCACGCTTCTTCCTTCCCATTGCTGTACTGCGGCGCGTGTTTCGCGGCAAGTTCGTCGCCGCTCTTGAGGTCCGCTTTCCAACGCGGCCAACTGCACATGGCCGGAGAACTCGCGCCGCTCACCCATCCCAAGTTCTTCGCTGCCTGGCTGCGTCCGCTCTTCCGCAAAGATTGGATCGTCTACTCCAAACCACCCTTCGGCGGACCCGAGTACGTGCTGCAGTATCTTGGCCGCTATACTCACCGCGTCACCATCTCCAATCACAGACTCGTCGCTTTGGCGGACGGCCAGGTTACCTTTCGCTGGCGTGACTCGGCCGACCACAATCAGCAGAAAGTGATGACCGTCTCGCGCGATGAGTTCCTGCGTCGCTTCCTCCTTCACCTGCTCCCCAAGGGCTTCGTCCGCATCCGCCACTTCGGCTTCCTCGCCAATCGAAGGCACGCCACCCTGTTGCCACGGTGCTTCGCCGCTCTCCACGCTACTCCCACGAAAAACGAATCGGAAACTTCGATGGCTCCTACCGCGCACCCGCTGTGGCGCTGTCCCAAGTGCGGCGGACCGATGGTCGTTGTCGAACGATTCACTGCTGCCCAACTCCAACTCCGTTCTCCACCGCTCTTGGCCACGGCTGCATGAAATCACTCGCCCCACACACCGCACTGTCGGCGCGCTTCAGAGCCTCTCGCCGAACTGTGTCTCCATTACCCCTCGACCCTTCTTCACGCCCCAGAGTGGGATCGCCCCAACCGCTACTTCGCCCGTGCCCATGCCCGTGGGCTCTTCCGTCACGGACCTTGACTACCCTAACAACTTCTACAAACCTCTCTCGCTTCATTCAATTTGCATAAGTCCCGCGTCCGCCGCGCCAGCGGCTTCCTTCTGACGGCTTTTTCGAACGCGACGCCTCACACCTTCTTTCAGCCTTCAGCGCTCATCCCGGCGTCGCGTCCGAAAAAGCACTAGCGTCACTCGGGCTCAATCCTTCGAATAGTCGGGACGCAGTGAAGTAGGGCTACTTCTTCAACTCCGCGGTCCAGTTTTGCACCAGGGTCAAGGGCTGGTTTTCCTCCTGCGCATCGCCGCTGTTGACGAGGAATTTCTTGCCATCGCTGTTGACTGTGTACGGTCCCAAGGCGCCTTGCACTGCGCGCGCGTGAAAGAGCACATGTGGCGTGCCCGGCTGAACCGTTTTGCCAGGGGCGCTGATGTCGACCGCCATCAGGTTGTCGCCGCCATCGAAGAAAAACAACTCCTTGCCGTCCCGCCGCCATCGAGGGACAGATCCTCCACTGGTGGAGATCTGCCATTTCACCCCTCCACCGGGGAAGGCAGTGATGTATATCTCGTCGCGGCCGGACTCATTGCTCTGATACGCCAACCACTTACCGTCTGGCGAGACCCTTGGTTCTACGTCATTGAATGGCGTCTGCACGATGGGGAACGGTTTGCGCTCACCAAAAAGGGGCAGCGCCCAAATGTCAAGGCCGGTTCTGCGATCGTTTCCGGGGCGCGTGTACACCAAGAAGCGATGATCGGGCGAGAAATCCTCTGCATACTCCGATACGTCTTTTGTCTCCAGCACTACTTGTTCCGTGCCACTTCCATCGGCTGCCTTGGCGTAGATATGGAATGATCCTTTATCATTTGAGTTGTAGAAGATCGTCTTGCCTTCCGGTGTCCATACCGGATGCCTCTGGCGGGAGGAGCCAAAAGTGAGGCGCGTTTTGGTGCCGCGCAACAGATCGAAGATCCAGACATTGGATGTTCCCTGGTCGCTGTATAGCGCCACCGCAAGACGTTTGCCGTCGGGCGAAAGTTCCGGATCCTGATAGCGGTCGAGACCTCCGACCGAAGCTGCTTCCTTACCATCCCGTCCAATCCACAACAGGCGCCAGCCCCCCTGTGCACTGCCGGTCTGGTACACCAGCGTGCCGTTCTCGGATGCCGAGAAAATCGGGCGGTTTGTCCCGGCACTATAGGCCACATGCTCGGCGATGGGCACAGGAGTCCCGGTGGATTCAAGCCGCCGGGCATTGAAGGGCTGGGCCATCAGCGTCTGGTTGCGCAGGAAAAGCAGATAATCGGGGACGTAAATGGCCATGGAATCGCCCGTCATCAGCAGCTTCGCGTCCAACGACCCCAGAAAGCCAACATACAGCGCGTTTTCCTGAGCCCCGCGAGAGCTGCGAGCGAAGAACAGGAAGTGCTTACCATCCGGCAGAAAGAAGGGCCAGCGGTGGCTATTTTCGTCGCGAGAAAGGTCCAGCTTCGAGGCGGGCTCGGGGGCTCCGCCCGCCGCGGATATGCGCCAGAGTCGTTCCCACCCGGAGGCCGCAAAAACGATCACGCCCTCTTTACTCCATGCGCCTCCACGCCCGACGGAGGCGTCGCAAAGGATTTGAGGTGGGCCGCCACTGGCGTCAATCTTCTTTAGCTCGCCTCCCGCAAAGAAACCGAGCTCGCGGCTGTCGGGGGACCAAAAGGGATAACTCGCGTCCTCTGTCCCCGCCAAAGGTTGTGCGGTCACCGAAGTTAGCGGGCGAATGTACAGCAGCATTCCTTTCTGGTCACGGGCGCTGAAAGCTAGGCGCGTGCCGTCGGGCGAGACCACCGGCGGACCCGATTGGGGCAACTTCGTTACAAATGTCGTGCCCGCTGGCGGCAGAATAAAGGAGCGCATTGCGGGTGCGGAACGGAGGGCTAGGTTCAGATAAGCGGCCGCGAATGAAATCGCCATCAAACTTGCGATCCCCACCAAGATCCAACCCAACCGCGACCGAGGCGGAGTAACGGTTTTCGTGCCGCCTTCCGCAATCCACTTCAATTGTAGCTTCACGTCGTGAGCGGTCTGGAGACGTTCCTCGGGATCCTTCTCCAGGCAGCTTCTTACGACTCGATCCAGAGCGGGCGCTGACATGGGTTGCACGCTCGAAATGGGTTGCGGATCTGCTGCCAGAATGGCAGCTACGATGCTTGCGTGGCTCTTGCCGGTGAACGCCCGCTTCCCAGTTGCCATCTCGTAAAGGATGGCACCGAAGGCGAAGATATCTGAGCGGGTATCGGTTTCCGAGCCCTCTACTTGCTCGGGGGACATGTATTGAAAGGTTCCCACCAACATTCCTTGAGCTGTGAGCGGCCGAAGCTCTGACGCGCCGGAAACTGTCACCGTTGAGCTTGAACCTGCTGCTCCGCTGGGAGGCGCCGCCTTCGCTAGCCCGAAATCCATCAGTTTCGTCGCCGTCTTAGTTAACATGATGTTGCCAGGCTTTAGATCGCGATGGATTACACCCTTCTTGTGCGCTGTCTCTAGCCCTTCACAAATCTCAATTCCGTATTTCAATACCAGCTCCGGCGGGAGAGAGCCCTTCATCAGACGATCGGCAAGGGTCTCACCCTCGAGATACTCCATGACCAGAAAATCCACTCCGTTCTGATGGCCGACGTCATATAGCGTGCAAATGTTCGGATGATTCAGCGACGAAATGGCCTTCGCCTCGCGGTCGAGGCGTTGTTTCGCCTCATAGTTGTCCGAGAGATTCGCCGGGAGAATTTTGATCGCGACCGTGCGATCTAGGCGCGTGTCTCGCGCGCGATACACTTCTCCCATACCGCCTGCGCCCAGCGGGGATTGAATCTCATAAGGGCCGAGTTTTGTCCCAGGAGTAAGGGCCATCCGTGCGCGCAATTATAGACTTGTGCACAATGTTGCAGCGGATGCAAAGATTCCGGATGTGTTGTCGCTAGCCTTGATCGGAAACGCCTCGGAGAGGAGCCTTCGGGTGGAAGAAGAAGCTGATCCGAGGCGTTTTCGATAAGGAGACTAGGAGGAAGCCGCTGGTGTTTGCGGGGGACGCGGTGCGCTATGGGATTTGAACGGCACTTTGGGGTACAGCAGGTCGATGGGAGACCACGGGAGAAGCGGGTGAAGATCGTGGTTTATGTCGCAAAGACAGGCAAGAGTGTGGATGGAAGGTTGTGAACGAGGCGGTCGGCCTGGGGTGAGCACACGACTGCGTGGGCGTGCTTCTGCACAGCCAAGCTCCGCGAGTGATGGACGCGTTAGGACGAATCGAAGTAGATGCATGTTGATAGTTCCGTGGCAGTAAATCTCTGAATCACGATCATGGATGCGCCGCAGCGCGGGCAGTGCCAGAGAGAAGAACTCTCGGAGTGCACGTCGGGTGTTCTAGTTTCTTGCTGTGTCGAGGAGCTGGAGGCCAGCAGTTGTTGGCCCAACGCCAAACGGGATGCTCGAAAACGATTGGCCAGAAAGCCGAAGTGACGGATGCGGACGAAGCCCTTGGGCAGCACGTGCAGAAAGAAGCGGCGCAAGAACTCGGTGGCGGCCAGTGTCATCTGACCTTGCTTGCCACCGTGTGCGTAATCCTTCCAGCGGAAGGTAACGCGCTCTTGTTCGGAGGCCAACAATCGATGATTGGAAATGGCCACGCGATGGGTGTAGCGACCGAGATAGCGCAACACCTGCATGGGACCGCCGAAAGCGGGCTTGGCGTAGACCACCCAGTCGTGGCGATGTAAACGACGGAGCAATTTTGCGAACTGTTGTCGGTCGGCGAGGGCAGCAGCCGGGCCGGCACACTGTAGCTTCTTGTGTCGATGGAGACGTTTCAAAGCAGCGAGGAACTTGCCGCGAAAGACACGACTCAGGACTTTGACGGGTAAGAAGAAAGGATAGCGCGGGCGGATCCAACGTTGGTGATCCGGCGAAAGCCCACCCGCAGGAATGACGCAGTGAATGTGGGGATGCAGCAGCAGGTTCTGTCCCCAGGTGTGCAGAATCGCGATCATGCCGATCTCGGCGCCTAGGTGCTTCGGATCGGATGCGATTTCCAGCAAGGTTTGCGCCGTCGCGGTGAACAACAGATCGTAAAACAGGCGCGGGTTTTCCAAGGCCAAGACATTCAGTTCATGAGGCACGGTGAACACGGCATGGAAATAGCTGGTAGCCAGGAGTTCGCGCTCGCGGGCCGCCAGCCAGCGCTCGCGGGCTTGCGCCTGACACTTGGGACAGTGCCGATTTCGGCACGAGTTGTAGGAGATGGTCTGATATCCGCACCTCTGGCAAGCGTCGCGATGCCCGCCGAGGGCAGCGGTGCGGCAGCGCTGAATGGCCCGAAAGGCTTTGAGCTGTTGAAAGCTAAAGCTCGACCGATACCGATCCAGGAAGCGATCACCATGCGCACGCAGAATGTCGGCCACCTCGAGGGTGGGCCGAGTCATTCTTGTTTTTTTCGCTTAAAGCTACGACTGACGCTCTCGGTGCCAGCGAGAGTTAGACCATCCAGCGGATTGCTGACGGCCTGCAAGTGCCGCCGCGACAGATGCAGATACTGGGCCGTAGTTTCCAGATCACCGTGCCCGAGCAGAACCTGGATCGTGCGCAAATCGGTGCCCGCCTCCAACAAGTGAGTCGCCCAACTGTGGCGCAGCGTGTGCGGCGTAACGCGTTTGTTGATACCAGCCCGACGTGCGGCCTCGCAGCATGCGATCCAGACGGTCTTGTCAGAAATCGGCTGATCAAGTGGGTGGCCAAGAGTGCGCGTAGGAAACATGTACAGCTTCGGCTTGCGCCAGCGCCAGTACTCTCGTAGCGTTTCCAGCAAGGTTGGGCTGAGAGGCAAATCGCGATCTTTGCCGCCCTTGCCGGCAACGACGCGGATGATCATCCGTTGGCTGTCAATGTCGCTGACCTTGAGATGGGCCAACTCGGAGCGTCGCATGCCCGTGCCGTAGAGCGTCATCAGCAACGTCCGTCGAAACAGTGTGCCCGCGGCGTTGATCAAACGCCCGACTTCCTCTTGGCTCAGCACTGTCGGCAGCCGGCGCCGATCCTTGGGATAGGGCAAGAACTCGCGGAACTGATGCCGCTTAAGCGTCTTGACGAAGAAGAACCGCAGCGCTGCTACACAGTTCACAGCAGTGCCGGGTGTTACTTTGCGCTCTTGGAGCAGGTAGGCTTGATAGCTTCGCAGCTCATTCGGCCCGAGTTGATCCGGGGACTTGCCAAAATGGCGAGCGAACGAAGTCACGTACTGCAAGTACTTTCGCGTCGTGATCTCGGAGTAGTTGCGGCGCTGGAGTTCCTCCAGCATCATCTTGCGTAAACGAGTCATAGGAATCTCCTTTCCTACGACCCACACTACGTCAGCAGTGCCGGAAATCTCCGGGTTCACCCCACGCGTAGCGTCCGCCGCACCAGCGGCTTAGTCCTGGTCGGCAAACCAGAAGTTACGGCTTGGAGGCTGGCTAGGGCCAACTTCTGAGCCCGTCCTACATAAGTTGTTCCTTATGCGCGAGTGCCCCGGACGAATGTGTGCGGGGCTACATGATCTTTGAAGACGCTGCGCGCTAGGTTTCAGCAGAGCCCGCGTCCACACTTCCATCGTCTCCGGCCGGGACCAGTTCGAATTTCTTCAGCTTGTAACGCAGGGCATCGCGGCTGATGTCGAGCAGGCGGGCGGCGTGAGTCTGGTTCCCGTTGGCTTGCCGCATGGCAAGTTCGACCATCGCGCGCTCCACCTCTTCCAGAGATGTTCCTTCCTCGGGAATGTAGAGCCGAGGCAAAACGCGGCCATTGGCTAATTGCCGTCCACCTCCGTCCGAGGAGGCGCTGCTGTGCTCGAATGCGGTCAAGCCGCTGCGGGCAGCCTCACCCACCGCGAATGGCATGTAGACGGGGCGCAGAATCGTTTCATCCTCCAGGATCATGGCTCGCTCAATTGAATTCTTGAGCTCACGAACATTTCCCGGCCAGTTATGCGCCAGCAGCAAGCGGCGGGTTTCGGGGCTGATGCCGCGAATGGACTTCTTGAACTTGCGGTTGTACCAGTCAATAAAGAACTCAACCAACGGCAGAATGTCTTCGGTGCGCTCGCGCAGAGGCGGGATGAAGATGGCGATGATTGCCAACCGATAATAGAGATCCTGGCGGAAATGGCCTTCGCGGACAGCTTTCTCGAGGTCACGATTCGAGGCAGCAATAACCCGGACATCGACCTGCATGTCGCGTACGCCTCCCACCCGGCGGATTACCTGGTCTTCCAGCACGCGCAACAGCTTGGCTTGTAGCAGCGGCGAAAGCTCTCCAATCTCATCCAGGAACAGCGTGCCGCCATTCGCGGTTTCAAACAGGCCTTTCTTCATTTGCTTGGCGTCAGTGAAGGCACCGCGTTCGTGGCCGAACAGTTCGGCCTCCATTAGAGTTTCGGGAATCGCCGAACAGTTAATGGCGACGAAGGCACCATTCTGACGAGTACTCTCATAGTGAATCGTCTTGGCGATGAGATCTTTACCGGTACCGCTCTCGCCCTGAATCAGAATCGTGGTTGCTTCGCTGGCGGCGACTTTCTGCACGAAATTCATCAGTTCGGTGGTCTTCGGTGAGACCGCGACCACCTCGTGATAGCCCGTGTTCCGGCGCACTTCCCCGCGCAGCGATTTGACCTCGGTGCGCAGCCGCGAAGCCTCAAGTGCGTTCTGAATGGTGACATGTAACTCTTCGAAGTCTAAGGGCTTGCCAATGAAGTCATAGGCGCCCAGCTTGAGCGCAGTCTTCACGTCGTCGAGTTGGGGGTCGGCCGTGATCATGATCACCGCCGGGGCGTCGGGAGCTTTCTTGAGCTGTTCCAGGACCTGGATGCCGTTCAGGTCGGGCATGCGGACGTCGAGCAGAACCAGATCAGGTGACTCCTGTTGAGCCATGCGCAGTCCCGGTTCGCCGGCCACGGCTTCCGAGACGTGATATCCCCACTCTTCGCACTTCTGACGCAGCGACCAGCGCACCAGGCGCTCGTCGTCGATGATCAAGAGCTTCTCCGCAGGCATGCATGCTTAGCTTACTACGGAAGGGACGAAGAGGGCACTGATTGGGGTAAACGGCGGTACGCCCCGCGGATGTTGCGACCCCGGAAGTCAGGGAGCGATGGGGTATCAGTCTCCGAACTCAGCATGTTGACAGGAGTACGGCGACGCCATGGGTGCCGCTTCCTAGGCCTCAGAGACGGGCGCGGTTACTCTCTGCACGGGCAAAACCACGGAGAATGTTGTGCCTTTCCCAAGCGTACTGGAAACGTCGATTCGCCCCTGATGGTCTTCAACGATGCGGCGGGCCAGGGACAATCCCAGGCCAGTACCGTCGCCCTTGGTCGTATAGAACGGCCGAAAGATATTGGGGAGGTGATCGGGTGCAATCCCGCGGCCGTTGTCGATTACTTGCACCACGGCTGTCTTGCCATGCGACTCCAGGTTAACCGTAATTTTTCCATTCTGTTCGATGGCTTGCAGCGAATTGAGAAGCAGGTTCAGAAGCACCTGATGGATCTGATCGCTATCGTGTTCAACTTCCGGCAGTGTCGGATCTTTGTGGAGTGCGATCTCGACAGATTTCGCCAGCGCCTGCTGGCGGCCAAGCATCACGGCATGTTCCACGGTTGTATTCAGGTCGCTTTTGCGGACTTTGGGTGGGTGCGGGCGCGCCGTCTGCAACAAGTCGGTGACGATGTGATTGATGCGAGCGATTTCCTGGCGAACATCTTTGACCACGGAGCGCGCCGGGCTCGTAGAAGGCAGATCGCGGCCAATGATCTCGATAACTCCGGCAATCCCGGCCAAGGGATTTCGAATCTCGTGGGCCAGTCCGGTGGCCATCTCTCCGAGGGTAGCAAGATGCTCGGCACGAGACATCTGCGTGCGGTGCAGGCGCTCGATCTCGACCCGGCTCTCGCGGAGCTGCGAAACCATTTGGTTGAAGTTGCGTCCCAGGTCTCCGATTTCGTCGTTGCGGTGGGCAAAGCTCACATTCGCGCTGAGGTCACCGCTGCCGAGTTGAGAAATTTTCTGCTGCAGTTCGACCATCGGCCGCTGCACTGTATAAGTGAGGACGACGAGGAGCACGCCGCAAATCGCAACCGCCCCCGCACCTGCGACCAACAACACCATATGGCGTTCGGGGTCACGCCAGGAAAGTGTCGCTAACAGGAACAACAACATCCCGCCCAGCAACACACTGGCGATCGGAACCAGCGCCTTGATCTCCCAGTTGATGCGCAGCCAGGGTAGCTCGGGATCCTTCTGCTCAGTCACCGGCGTCGGATCACCCACTACGGGTCCCGTTGAGATTGGATCGGTCAGCATACCTTCACTCGAATGCGCAGTACTGAAGAAACCGGTGCGCGACCGCGTAGAGGCGTTCTCAGTCGGTTCCGTCGGCACGTCCCGATCTTTTTGGTCCGACATAATGTCAGGCATACGCGTGGAGTCCAGGCAACAAGTACGTCACACCGAAGAACGTAAACATAACAACGGCAAATCCAAGGATGGCAAAGTAAGCTGCACGCCGGCCTCGCCATCCGCGAGTGATCCGCATGTGGAGATAACCGGCGTACACGAGCCAGGTAATCGCCGCCCACGTCTCCTTGGGGTCCCAATTCCAATAGGAACCCCAGGCCCGGTTGGCCCAGTAGGCGCCGGCGGCGATCATCAGGGTGAGCAGGGGGAAGGCAATGCAAATCGTCTTATAGGTAATGCGGTCGAGCGCGTCCGCGTCGGGCAGCAATCTCTCCAGATCCTCACGCCGCCAGAGCAAGAGAAGATAAAGCAGGTTGGCGAAGATTCCGCCCACCAGCGCCGAGAGAATGAAGGGGCTCGCCGCCAGGCTGGTGGCATATAACCCTTCTGCGTCGAGCGAGGGATATTGTCCCGACTTCACCCGCAGCAAGAAGAAGACCAGCGCTAGAGACTGCAAGAGAATGCTGATAAAGACAGCGCGATCAGCGACTGCCAGCAATCCGTGATTCTTTTGAACCCGCGACAGAACATACAACACCAGCGGCGCCAGCACGGCGGCGAATACCAGAAGCATCAGCCATCCGAGGTCGGGAATCGTCACGAACAACCGTACTCCGCGCGACACGAACACTTCGGCCTTGTTCTCCGCGTCCCAGGCAATCACGTTGAAGCCGCCCCACTTCTCGAACCGCGTCAGCACGGCCGCATAAATTCCGACTGTGAATATGCTGGTGGCTGCCAGAAACAACTCCGTCTTAACTTTGTCTTGAATCAAGAACATCATGGCCAGCGCGAAGCTCAGCGCGCATGCGGCATAGGCCAGCATGGCGAGCGTTACGTGCACGTGCAGCCATGTCGACTGCAATGCCGGGACCAGCGGCCGAACTTCGCTGGGTAAGAGCTGCATCAGGATCACGCCGACTATCGCGACCGGCATAGTCACTGTCCCGATGACCTTCACTCCGTAACGCTTCTCAGCAATCAGGGTGAGCGCGGCCAGCGTCCACACGAAGCTGAGCAGCATTTCATAGATGCTGGCAAACGGCGGATGTCCCGCTTCATACCAGCGATGCGCCACCGCCCCGGTGTTCGCCAGGAGTCCCGCCCAAGTCATGAGCGACGCGTACTTGACGTAGGCGTCAGTACCGGTGACGCCAAATCCCAGATATAACGCGCCCGCGCCGGCATAAAAGACCAGCGAGGCATAGAGCAAATTGGCTTCGCTCAGAACGTTTCCGCTCTTTACAACATTCAGAAAAGCAATGAACAGCAGGAACGCAATTCCCAATCCCACCATCACGACCAATGTGGTGCCGGTCGCGGGATGCTGTTCAACTTTTGCGGGTGCCATACTTTTCCTCCGTAGCCGGACTCAACGACCGGCGATCGTTGTTCCTGGAATCGATGTGGCCTGCGCCGGAGCGGAAGCCACGATTGTGGGTTTCAATTCCTTCTGAATCTGTTCCACTACGTTCTTGAACTTGAGTTCGAAGGCGTCACGGTTGCGATTTGCCGTTCCGCCGATCCACAATATGCAATTGCCGCGCGCGTCGAGCACCGGAACAACCCAGAAGCGCATGTGAATCACATAGAAAACAAAAGTCAAGCCGATCGCCATCAGCACCACTCCAGCCCATACCGCCCACTGGCCGGGCTCGTGCGAGACCTGAAGCCCGGTGTAAATTCCCGTCTTCAGATCTTTGGGATCAAATGTGTAGGGGGAAGACGCATTCTCGGCGATGCCGGGAATCTCAGGCAGCCAAACATTCACGCTGCTGTTCGCCTTCTTCGACGTCACAATCATGTGGACTGCCGGGTTTGAAATGTCTTTACTACGCGTGTAGACCCGGCCATCCTGCACGACAAAGTCGGGAACGAATTCCACCAGTTGCACGCTGGTATCGGCGTCGAGCTCGACCGTCTGGTTCATCGCCAGAGAAATTTCTCGTGCCGCGCCGCTCCCGTTGGCTGCTGTCGCGTTGAGAATCAGTTGATCCAGTTTCCCAGTGCGTCCATAGCTTGCCTGGTAGAAGCGCAGTCCTTGATAAACCAACGGATCGTTGACTACGATTTCCTTGCGCGAAACTTCGCGCCCGCCATCAACTACGGCTAGCTTCGACCACCACCGCTTCGGAGAGCCGTCGGCGTATGTTTCTTCTCCCGTCCCATCACACCGGATCGCGAACGGGATAGTTCGCTGGCTGCCGTCTTTCATGCCAACCTGATTGCTGGAAGTTCCTGGGCTGAGCATGAGGAATCCGCGCCATCCGTACAGAGAGTCCACGATGAAGCCCAAAAAAATCAGCAGCAGACTGGCGTGCACGATGTAAACGGCCATCTCTGAGATCCGGCTGTGTTCCGAAAACAGCGAGAAGCTGTTGGTGCGGACGATCCGCTCGGTCTTCATTCCCAAGTGGCGGAAGGCGTGTTCAGCGGCACTCAAGCCGTGCTCTTCGTCCGCAACTGGAATCACTGCCTGGGTCGGCAAAGCCTTGCGGAAGCTCTCGTCGGGACTCTTGTAAGGACGCGCGAAATACCGCCACGCGTTGGGGAAGCGCTGCACCGAGGCAGCAATAATGCTCAAGCTGACCAGGATCAGCAACGCGATAAACCAGCGCGTATGAAAAACGTCGGTCAGGCCCATCGCGTCGAGAAAGCGCAGCATCGCCGGAGAGTAGGCGCGCTGCATGTCGTCGGCATCGGTCATCGGGCGCTGCAAAATGACCGTGCCCGCCGCCGAGAAAATGACGACCAGAATAATCAGTACGACGCCGGTCTTGATGGAACTGAGTGTCTGCCAGATTTTGCGGAACACTGGGCGAAGTGACGGGGCCATATCGTTTCTCTTCCTCGCATCCTGTAATGCACGTTCTACGCCAACACCTGCCATCGCAAGCAAGCTGTGTCTTATCAATGAGTTGAAATTGTCGTTTGGCACTGCGCCGCCAACACGAATGAGCCATAACACTCATCAGTACAAGGCCTTTCTGCGAATTCCCCCATCGGTGCAAAATGTGATTTCAATCACAAATAGGCCTAAATGCAGAGGGATTGCTGTTTCTTCTGGGTCATCGACGAACGTGCGCGATTTCACCGATCGGGTGTGGCAGAAGGCCCATTGTGGGATCAGGATGTCGGCGGGCGCGAAATTCTCTGCGTCCGGATCCCGGCTAGGAAAGTGATTTGTTGCAATAATTTACAGTTTTGACAAGAAAATGCAGCCTCTTCGGCTCCGGAAGGCTAGGATCGTGCACATGCATCGATTGCGAATGGTCGCAACGTCTTCATTTGGTTTACGTATGAGCATTAAATTCAAAATTGGTCAGGCCCTCCCCCGCCTCCTCCAGTTCGCAATTTTCCTTGTAGCGGTTCAAGTAGTTCCAGCATTCGCCAAAGAGCACCCAGTTCCGCTCGACAAGAATGTCGATTCGGCCAAGTGTCTTGAGTGCCATGAGGATAAGTCGAAGGGCAAAGCCGTCCACTCTGCCATTGCTACGGGATGTCTAAGCTGTCACGAAGTTCGTGTCAACAAAGACATCACCCGCATCAAGCTGATTACCGCGACGCCCCAGGCGCTCTGTCTGAGTTGCCACTCTGAGAAAGATGCCGCCACCCTAAAAGGGACGGTGCATCCACCAGCCGTCCGCGACTGCATCAAGTGCCACGATCCCCACACCAGCGACAACAAGAACCAGCTGCTGAAAGCTGAAACGGGAGATAAAGCCCAGAATCTCTGCCTGAATTGCCACAAACAAGGACTCGATGTTCCGGAAAAGGGCAGCCGCCATGCCGCCCTCGACATGGGATGCGACACCTGCCACACGACGCACAAGACCGGAGAGGCCGGCAAGGCCGAGTTTGATTTTCATTTGACGAAGAGCGCTCCCGCCCTCTGCGTCGATTGTCATGATGTCAAGGATGCGGCGCTGCAGAAAGCGCACCACGATCAACCCTTCGCCACCGCGAACTGCACCAGTTGCCACGATCCGCACCAGTCAGCCGCACCCAAACTGATGCGACAGTTCCTGCATCCGCCGTTCGCGGACAAGTCGTGTGACACCTGCCATGCGCCAGCTAAGGATGGCAAGGTCGTGCTTACGCAGGCCGACCCGAAGTCCCTATGCGTCACCTGCCACGACGAAAAAGCCAAGCAAATTGAAAGCGCGAAGGTGCCTCATCCGGGAGCAGCCGGCGATTGCACCGATTGCCATAATCCACACGCCAGTCGCCAGCCGGGCCTGCCCAAGACGAACGCAGTCGAAATCTGCCTGGGATGCCACAGTGACCAGGCCGAGCAGGCGAAGAAACACAATCTGCATCAACCTGCCTTTAAGCAGGGATGCGCGACCTGCCACGAGCCTCACGGGGGCGCAAACGATCATCTGTTGCGCGCGAAGAATCCCAATAGCCTTTGCCTCGAGTGCCACGGTCCGGATTCACAGCCCAAGAAACTCGAAGCCGAGCACGTGCTCACAATTTTCAATGGCAGCGTGAAACTGCCCGACGACTATTTCGCAAAGAATAAAGTCGTAGTCCTGCCCCTGAAATTCGGCCGCGGCCACCCGATCGAAGGCCACCCGGTCTCCGATGTGCTCGACCCAACGGACATCACGAAGGTTCACGCCAAGATCGACTGCTTGTCCTGCCACCAGCCACATTCTTCAGCGCAAGCTGATTTGCTGATCAGAGATCAAGCCAACAATTTGGAGTTCTGTTCGAGTTGCCACAAAGATCTGACGCGGAGATAGCGATATGAGGAGAATGAAGCCAATGCCGGAAGCCAGCGCGAAACTCACTCGCAACCATAAGAGCCTTGTCGCCGCCTTGATGCTGGTGAGCCTGACCCTGGCTGTGCCTCTGGCCTCGTTCGCGGACAAGAAGAAAAAGAACACCGACGCCGAACCGAAAAAAATTCCTGTAGTCGACTATTCCAATATCGTGTGGCCGAACCCGCCGGCAATTGCCCGCATCCGTTATCAGGCGTTCTATTCGGCACAGAAGCTCTCCCAGGTCGAGACTCCGAACACCAGCAAACAGAAGTGGATGGATCGGCTTGCTGGCACACAGCCTGTGAGTGAGAGTGGCAAGGTGCTTTTCCAACTTGCCGAGCCTTACGGTTTGGCTGTGGATTCCAAGAACAACCTCTATGTAGCCGATCAGAAGGTCGGCGCTATCTTCATCTTCAACACAGAAACGCGCGAAGTCGAACTGATCAAGAATAAGACCCATGCTCACTTTGCGCGGATCATCGGCCTGGCCATGGACGACAATGACCGCCTGTTTGTCTCCGATCCTGGTCTCAGACACATCGTGACCTTCGATGCGAACCACAAGCCTGAAGACGTGATCTCGGAG
Organism: uncultured Acidobacteriaceae bacterium; assembly: GCA_963722365.1. Lineage (GTDB taxonomy): Bacteria > Acidobacteriota > Terriglobia > Terriglobales > Acidobacteriaceae > Sulfotelmatobacter. The sequence continues at coordinate 847,575 of CAVRLM010000003.1, read as the reverse complement.
GGGATGGTCGAGCCCGGTGGGCTGGCGCTCGACAAAGAAAATCGACTGCTCTACGTGGCTGATGTCGAACTGGATCAGGTTCTTGTGTACGACGCGGACAGTTTCAAGCTGCTGCGCAAGATCGGCACCACCGGGCACAAGCACGAACTCACTACTCCCGGCGATTTTTCGAAACCCACCGCCGTAGCGGTCGACCAGGATGGGAATCTCTACGTTTGCGACACCCTGAACAATCGGGTTGAGATCTTCGACGCCGATGGCAAGTTTGTCAGCACCTTCGGCAAAGCGGGAGATGGCCCGGGATATTTTTCTCGGCCCAAGGGAGTCGCGATCGACTCTGACGGACACATCTGGGTCGCTGACGGCATGCAGGATCGCGTTCAAGTCTTCAACAAAGACGCGCAGCTACTTATCAGTTTTGGCGGGCATGGACTAATGCCTGGACAGTTTCAGGGATTGGTCGGCATCGCCACCGACAAGAACAACCGCGTGTTCACATCGGAGATGTTTCCCGGCCGGGTGCAGCAATTCCGCTACGTGACTGACGCTGAGGCCGAGCAACTGAAGAAAGAGCGGGAAGATCAACGGGTGAAGAAAGCCGGCGGAGGGAACAAAGAGACCGCCCCCGCTCCAACACCCGCGGCCGATGCGAAGAGCCCGCAGAGTAAGTAACCTGTTGGGCCAGAATCCACTCGTAGAGACTTAGCTCGGCTACGTCTCCCTCACCATGACTTGAGAAGTTTATGTTGCCGAATGGCACAACTCCCGGCGAACCCCATTTGTCGACTGATGCGTTTCGCAACACCCCCGTGGTAGACACCTACAACTGAGGAATTTGACCAACCCGCGCCTGACAGTGGTTGTTTTCCCCCAGTTCCCTGGAATTTCTCCGGCTGCCGATTCATTCCCGCCCTGCGACAAGCGGCATGGAATCAATAACTTACATTTGAAATGACTGGAACAACGCTGCGTTGGCATTTCGGATAACCAGTTGCACTACTACCAGCCGAGGGGCGGTTGCACCAAGCGCCCAGGCGCAAAATGCAGCCCTCGGCCTAAGCCTCTGGGAGTTTAGCGACAAGCTGACTACATCATTCATGGAGGTCGTGAGATTTTATGAAGAAAGTGATTCTGGTAGCGATGTTCGTACTGGCGGTCGGGGGCTTGGTGATGGCACAGAATGCATCATCCACGGTTGACGTCCTCGGCGCGCACAACAATGGCGGCCGCGGTTGCGCTGGCTGTCACCAACCGCATAGCGGATCGCGTGGTTCAGGCCAAAACGGCACCACCGACTCCGGCAACTACGCTCTGTGGGGCCAGGATGCCAGCCCACTCTATGGCGCGACCATCGCATTCGGCGACGGTGGGAAATACACGGAAGTTCTTCCGGCTAACCTGACTGTCGCCAGTTCCGATGTGGGCGGCATTCTCCTTTGCCTCAGCTGCCATGACGGCAACGTCACGTCCAAGAACATGATGGCCAACCAGTCGTATGAGCAGAGAATTGGTCTTCTGACCAATACTGCCTACGGCAGCCAGCCGATCCCGACCCTCCTCGGAAGCGACGGATCGACTGTCAACAACTACCAGAACGACCACCCGGTGGGCACCAACGCCACGATGGTCAGCTTCGGCAAGGTGATGCAGGGTGCAACCAGCGGCGTCGTCTGGGCCAACCCCAACTTCACCGTGACCGCTGGATCACAGTACGCCCAGTTCGTAGCGAACTACGGCTATCCAGCGATCGCACCCGGAAAATGGGGCCCGCAGTACGGTATCACCGCCGCCGGAACGCCCTATGTTCTGTGCACCACCTGCCACAACCAACACGTGATGACGGTGTACTCGTCCAGCACTCTTAGCCCGATCGCGGGCAACACCGCTGGGTTCTATAACACGTTTTTCTTCGTGAATGGTCCATACAATCCGAATATCAACACCGTATCCAACGCGAATGCTCCTTCGACCACACAGTTCTGCCGCCAGTGCCACTTTGGCGAAGCGAACGAAGCCAACAACACCAACGGCATCACCACAGTATTCCAGTAGATTTGAGTTGATGTGCGAACGGGGGGAGAGAGATTCGCTCCCCCCTTTTTTACTAGCGGTTCTTCGAAGGTAAGCGAGGCAATATGAAATACCAACTCCCAATCTGCGGCTTCCTGGCAATCGCACTCACGGCGGCATCCGCTCAAATGGCTTCACACACGCCGACCGCGATCACGAACACGGCTTCCGCTCAAACCTCACCCCTTCAGGTGAACGACAAACCGGTAGCGCGGGTAAACGGGGCCGTGCTGACCGATCGCGACTTGCTACGCGAGATGTATGCGATTTTTCCCTATGCGCAACAGCACAACGGATTTCCCAAAGCTCAGGAAGCAGCTATCCGCCAGGGCGCATTGGAAATGATTATCTTTGAGGAGCTTGTGTATCAGGAGGCGGAGCGGCGCAAGCTTGCGGTTCCAGCCGCGAAACTAAATCAGGCGGAAGCCGAGTTCCGGAAACAGTTCAACAGTCCCGACCAATACCAGCAATACTTGCAGAGCGAGATGCATGGTTCCGAGCAACGTGTGCGCCAGCAGATCCGACGCTCTCTGCTGATCGAGCAGATATTAAAGACCGAAGTAGAACTCAAAGACACGGTTAGCCTCGCAGAAATGCAGACCTATTACGCGAAGAATGCCGCTCGTTTCTCGCAACCGGAGACGTTTACGTTCCAAAGCATTTCCATCGTCCCGCCGCTTAAGGACAGCCCCGAACAGGCAAAGCAAGCCCGCACCAAAGCAGAAGATGCTCTGCGACAAGCCAAAGCGACGAAGAGCTATCAGGATTTCGGCTTACTCGCCGAGAAGATCTCTGAAGACGATTTTCGTGTGAACATGGGCGACCACAAGGCCGTGTCCAGCGACAAGTTACCGCCGCAGGTGGTCAAGGCTTTCCGAGCCATGCAAGCTGGACAGGTCAGCGGAATTATCCAAATTGAAAGCGCATTCACGATCCTCCGGCTGAATGCCCATACTCCGCCTCGCACGAAACCATTCTCTGAGGTCAAGACCGAGCTGAAGCAGGACCTGCTGAAGAGTAAGTACGAGAAGTTACGCTCGAATCTGGCGAAACAGCTACGCGCCAAGGCGAAGATCGAGGTCGTGTAGCGTACGACCCGAAAACTGACTCGTCTTGTCATCCTGAACGAAGTGAAGGACCTATGCACTCTGCCGGTGATTGCATACCTCCTTCAATTCGTTCAGGGTGACAGTTTTATTTCCAATCTGATTCTCTGTTCTTCGAACGTCCTCAATCGGGCGTTTCTCTCATTAGAACCGCTGGCAGAATGCCTGCTTTTCCCGTTGTTGTGTATTTCAACTCGCGCGCCGGGTGATATGCCGCACTTCACTTCGATTCCCACGTCTCGATAGGCTCAGTTAAGCCACAACCGCTCTATTTTCAATGTCTTAGAAATCAGTAAAGCGCTCCCGATTTGGCAATCGTTGTGCCTTCTTAAGAGTGTAAGGAGCCGTGGTCCCGAACCGAAAGGCGGAAGGGGACAGCCGAAATGAGAGTTGCGCATCGCATCATCGGACTGGCGACATTGGCGATCGCCCAAATCGCCTTCTCTCAAAGTCAGCCACAGACCCAGACTCCTGAGCTTTCCATTGGCGAGAATACCAAGCTGAGCGCGGGTGGCCTGTTTACGTTTGGATATAGCGGGGACTACGGCGACGTCATTTCCTCGCAACACGGATTGAATTTCGGAGTTGACGGCAGGCTTTCGGGTTACTACTACAATCCTAATTTCATCTCTTTCACCGCGACGCCTTACTACAACCAATCGCGAGCCAACTCTAGCTATCAATCCTTGACGGGGGCGACTGGCGTTAACGGGACTGCGAACTTCTTCGGCGGCAGTCACTTTCCGGGCTCGGTAAGCTATCACTACGACCGCAATAGTAGCGGGACGTTTGGGTTGGCCGGGCAGCCCAACTTCACCACCGTGGGCAACGATCAAGGATTTGGCATCAACTGGAGCGCCCTGTTTCCCAACATGCCAACCTTGTCGGTCGGCTATTCGCAGGGTGGCGGTAGCGGAACGATCTATGGCACCGATGAACAAACGAACTCAAACGCTCGCCTCTTGAACGTTCGTTCGGGCTATGAAATCGCCGGATTCCGTCTTAACGCCTTCCTCGACCGAAATAGCATCAGCTCGACCTATCCGCAATTCCTGGCAGGACAATCAGAGTCGGTGCAGGATTCAACCGGCGACGACGTGGGATTTGGAGCGCAGCACGCCCTGCCGTTCCACGGCCAGTTTTCCGCGAACTACACTCGGGCCTCGGCCGATACCAGCTACCTCTCGGATGCGGGGCAGACCTCCAGTAAGTCGAACTATACGGACGACATCATAAACACGGGCGCCAGCTTTCATCCGACGATGAAACTCACCCTGAATGTCACCGAGAACTACACCAGCAACCTGAACGGATACTTGGCGCAGAGTCTGGGCACCGGCGGAACCGTAGAGCCGGGACTCAGCCTGGGTTCGGGAGCGCACTCCTCGACTCTGGGCGGCGGCGCAACCTACCAGTTCACGAACTATTTATCGGCGTCATCCCAGGCGACCTATTACGACCAGTACTATTTCGGAAAGAGCTACACAGGGACCTACCTGAGCGGCACGGTGAGCTACGGAAGGCGCCTGCTTGACATGTTTACCTTCTCAGGTTCGGTCATCGATAGCAGCAATGGTCAGGGCACGAACTCACTGGGATTTGTCGGGAACATGAACTTCTTTCGCAGTATCAAGGGCTGGCAGCTGTCTGGGGTCTTCAGCTACGCGCAGAACGTGCAGTCGATACTCGTCACGTACACAACCTCCTATTACAACTACAACGCGAACCTGCATCGCCGCTTGCCGGGCGGCATGCAGTGGACCGCAGCCTTTAACGGATCTCACAGCGGTTTAACGAATTATCAAGGGACGAGCAGCCGCAGCGAAGGCTATTCCACGTCGCTCGGTTCACGGCGGTACAATCTCTTCGCCAACTACACTCAAGCGACGGGCATATCGCTGTTGGGAGCGACCGGATTCGTGCCGGTTTCCGGGACCCCAGGTGTGACCGACTTCATTACGTTCGGCGGATCGAGCTACGGTGGCGGCATCTCGGTCACTCCGATACGACGACTCGTGATCGCCGGAAGCTATAATCGCGCCATCAGCAATACATTGGGCCAAACGATCTCGCACAATAACACCGTAATCTACGACGCCCAGATGCACTACCACTTACGAAAAATCGGACTGGACGCGGGTTACACACGGTTCACCCAGGGAATCAGCGCAGTGGGCGCGCCGGCAAGTACTACAGCCTACTTTGTCGGAATATCCAGATGGTTCGACTTCTTCTAGAGTCGCGGCGCAGTTTGGCTTTTCATCGGAAACTGCCTGTGGCCGGGCTGATGATCCTGCTCGCGCTATTTCTGATCTTGCCCGCAACCGCGGCCAAGCGCCCCAAAGAAACGATCAAGCCTTCCGCGCCCGACCTGCTGATGGACGGCGGCCGCAAACTTTCTTTCGAGCGTAGCTTCAGCCTGGAGCGCGAGGTGAAGCCCAAGCGCAGCTTCTGGACTCGCGTCGTCGACACCATCGCTGGCCAGCCCGACTTCCACTATCTCGTCAGTCCCTACAGCGTGGTCACCGATTCCCGCGGACGCATCATCGTCACCGACGTGGCCGCGGCCGGCATTCACATCTTCGATTTCGAGGAGCAGAAGTACAAGTTCCTCTCACGGCGCGATACCGGGAAAGATCCCATGCTGACGCCGCAGTGTGTGGCCGTCGATGCGCAAGACAATATCTACGTCACCGATTCACAGGTTGGCAAGATTTTTGTCTTCGACGCCAAGGGCAAGTATCGCCGCGCAATCGGCAGCCTGAAGGGCGGTGAAGGGTACTTCAAGCGCCCCACGGGAATTGCCATCGATTCCGCGGCCCAGCGCATTTATGTCAGCGACACCCTGCGCAACAAGATCTTCGTCATGGACATGCAGGGAAGTGTTCTGCAGACGATCGGCAAGACCGGCACCGCCGACGGCGAGTTCAACTATCCCACCGAGTTGCGGTTGCACGGTTCGGATCTGGCGGTGGTCGATGCCATGAATTTCCGCGTGCAGGTCTTCGATCGATCGGGCACCTTTCGCTACGCCATCGGCAAACCAGGAGACGGCGCAGGCTGGATCTTCCGGCCAAAAGGAATCGGCTTTGATTCCGAGTCGCATCTCTATGTCGTCGATGGGCAGTGGGGCGTAGTGCAGGTGTTCGACGAGCAAGGACAGTTGCTCTACTACTTCGGAGGGAAGGGGACTGGGGCAGAGCAATTTCAGTTGCCGACAGGCCTGCAGATCGACAATCACGATCGCATCTACGTCGTCGATTCCTTCAACCGGCGCGTCCAGGTATTTCAATACTACGGAATCACGCAGGCGGCCGACGGGAGGAAAGAACCGTGAAACCTCTCCTCGCACTGGCCTGTGTATTCGTCGTCGCCCAGAGTTTCGCCCAGGTGCCTACGGCTGACGTGCTGGGAATGCACAACCTTTCGCTGTCCAGCGGTTCGTCGGTGTATTCGCAAGGAAGCCTGGGATGCACGTTTTGCCATGCTCCGCACAGCGGACTCGGCGGCAACACGCCGCTGTGGAATCAGAAGCTGTCGCAGAAATCGTACGTACCCTACAGCAGCACAACGGATCCGAACCAGGGCAACACGCAACCTACGCTGGGCGTCACCAGCAGCCTGTGTCTGAGTTGTCATGATGGCACCGTGGGTGTCGGACAGTCTGCGGCCTACGGACAGTTGCCCATGGTCGGAACCATGAACAGCGCCGATTCCTTTGGTACGACCCTGACCGGATCGCACCCCTTCAGTCTGGTAACTCCTTTGAAAGACGCATCCAATCTGGTCGCCTCGCTGTCTACGCAAGGCAAGACTGCCGACCCAACCGGCGCCGTAAAGCTGGTGAATGGCAACATCGAGTGTACGAGTTGCCACGATCCGCACGTGCAGAATATCGACAAGATCGCACAAAACTTTCTGGTACGCGACAGTTCGGGCGCCCAGATGTGCCTGGCGTGCCACGATCCGAACCGCGTGGTACAGGGCCAAGTCAATCCGCTTGCGGGATTCACCAATAGCGTCCATCAGACTGCGACCAACCAGGTTTCACCCGATGCTCATGTCGGCCCCTACCCGACCGTCGGAGTGAATTCGTGCGCGTCGTGCCACATGTCGCATGATTCGGTGGCTCCGGCGCGACTCCTGCGACCCGCGGCTCCCGCTGCTCCGGCGTATGACCCGGTGACTCAGAGTTGTATGACGTGCCACGGTGGCGGTACGTATGTGTCGCCGACTCTGCCCAATGTCATGGCTGAAGTCGCGAAAGTGAGTCATCCTCTGCCTTCGGGAAACAACTTTCACGACGCGGGAGAGGCGCCGCTACTCAACAATAATCGCCACGCCACTTGCGTGGATTGCCACAGCGCCCATGCTTCCAATCCCGAGTTGCAGTTCTCTTCGCCTCCTGCCATTCGCCCTCCGCAATCGGGCGCGACGGGCATCAGTGCGCTCGATGGTATTACGCCGACAATTCCTGCAGTCAATCAATACGAAACGTGCCTGCGCTGCCACGGCACCAGTACCGGCAAGCAGAGGCTCATTCTTTACGGCTATGCTCCGATTCGCGTGGTTTCTGCTCCTGACTCTCTGAACTTGATTCCGGAACTCGCATCGACGGCAACTTCGAGCCATCCCATAATGCATGCGCGTTCCAGTCCGTTGCCGCAGCCCAGCCTGCTGCTGAATATGCTCGACGAAAAGGGGCTGGCATCTACGCGCGTGGTGGGGACACAGCTTTTCTGCACGGACTGCCATAACAGCGACGACAATCGCGAGTTCGGGGGCGCTGGGCCCAACGGTCCGCACGGTTCGGTCAATTCGCACATTCTTGAGCGCAATTATCAGTTCAGCCAGGCGGCGGTCCCGGGCGGACCGGTCACGAATGCGTTCCCGAATCCTGATACCAGCGTCGCCGGACCTTTCTCCATGTGCGCAAAGTGCCACGATCTCGCCCAGATCTTTGCCAATACCAGTTTCCCCCAGCACAGCCTGCACTCCAATCAATACGGATTCAGTTGTTCTGTTTGCCATACGGCACACGGCATGGGCGCGACCTCTCCGACCGTTAGTGGCGAGCGCATGGTGAACTTCGACGCCAATGTCGTCGCACAAAATGGCGCCGCTCCCATCGCGTACAACCACGGTACCAACACCTGCACGCTGACCTGCCATTCCACCGCTCACAATGCGGATGGAACGGTGACCTCGATTACCGCGCCAGCTGCGAAGCCGAAGGGAATTAGAAACCGGTGAGCTTGCGTCTTGGCCCCGTGGCAATAGATTCAGTGCATGCCAGCAAGGGTTAAAACACGCGTGGAGTGTGGCGAAATGCTCCGAGGCAATTCGTGAGAATGAAGGTACGGGTGTGCGGCAATTGGTAAACCGCTGAAACAAAAGATTCATCGTTCGCTGGTAGCTACTAAGGCTTTGGCATTGCTGGTGCATGGAACCATCGGTTGCGTTGCATCTCTGCGCCTGCACTTCGTTTTTCCGGGGCGTCGCATCTCCTGCTTCCAAGCAGGACATCGCATGCACGGGACCGGCAGGGCTGGGTGACTTCGAACTGACGCCGTGGTTAGGCCCACGGATTCGGATCGGCTCCTCCAGCCCTGTATCGTGAAACTGCGAGCGGGCCCTGAGATTGGAGAGTTGTTCGAGATGGCGGCAACTGCGAACCAGGTAAATGTCGGCGGCGAGCGCCCAAGCACTAAGCGCTATTGGCCGCAAGTCGCCAGTGCCATCCTGATTCCTGTCCTGCTGCTCGTCGTGATCGAGGGAGCGTTGCGGCTCTTCGATGTCGGCTTTTCCACCAGCCTCACTGTGCCCTGCACGTTGCAAGGGCATGCGGCCGCCTGTTACAACCTCTTCTTTCCCGCGCCGTTCTTCCCGCCTGGCATGATCAAGACTCCCCAGGCGTATGCCATTCCGGCAGAGAAATCACAGGGAACCTTCCGCATCTTCGTTCTCGGGGAATCCGCTGCCATGGGAGATCCCGACCCGGCCTATGCTTTCAGCCGCTATCTCGAGGTGATGTTGCGGCAACGCTACCCGTCGATGAAATTCGAGGTCGCCAACACCGGCAGTGTGGCCATCAACTCGCACGTGTTGTTTCCCATTGCACAGGGACTCGCAAAACAGCGTCCCGATCTATTCATCATCTACTCCGGCAACAATGAAGTCGTTGGCCCTTACGGCCCTGGTACCGCCCTCACCTCTTCGGGCATGAGCCTGCCGGTCATCCGCACCAGCATCTTCGTCCGTTCCACGCGCATCGGACAACTTCTCACCAAAGTTGGAAGCCAGAAGAAAGAATGGGGCGGAATGGAGATGTTTCTCGACAAGCAGGTGCGCGAGAGTTCTCCGCTCATGCAGTATGCGTACTCGAACTTTGAAAGGAACCTGAAAGATACGGTCGAGATCGCTCGCCGAACCGGCGCACGCGTCATCGTGAGCACAGTCGCCACCAACCTCAAGGACTGTGGGCCATTCTCATCCCTGCACCGGGAAAACTTAACGCCCGACGAGTTGCATTCCTGGACGACGCTGGTGCAACAAGGAGCGGAACTCGAAGCAGCCCGCTCGTATCCCGAGGCGCTGCAGGCTTACCAGGCAGCCACAAAAATTGATGACCAGTTTGCCGAGCTGGAATTCCGCATGGCGCGCAGCCTCTGGATGCAAGGAGATTACGACGGCGCCAAGCAACATTTTCTGCGGGCCCGCGATCTGGACACACTTCGCTTTCGCGCCGATAGCAGGATTAACGACATCAATCGCTCGGTGGCGTCTTCGACTTCCGGCGCCGAGCTCGTGGACGCAGAAGCTTTGTTTTCCAAAGAAAGTCCGAACGGGATTATCGGCAGTGACCTCGTTTATGAACACGTTCACATGACTCCTCTTGGCAATTACCTGCTGGCTCGCGCCATGTTTCTTCAGATCGCGAGCAAGTTGCCGTCAGAAGTTGGGCATCCCATAACCGAGGCCGATGTTCCTACGCAGACAGAGTGCGAGCAGTTGCTGGCTTTCACCGGCCACGACCACGCTCGCATCACCGTCGAAATGCTGCAGCGATTGCAAAAGCCGCCCTTCACCAACCAAGTAAATCATTCTGATCAGGTTCTGCGACTGACGCTCAAGGCCGAAGGGCCCAGTGAGAGCGCTGACGAAACCGCCGCTCAATACGAATGGGCGATCCGAAAGAATCCCGCCGATCGCGTCTTGCATTACAACTACGGACTTTTCCTCTTCGAACACAATCGCAATGCCGCCGTCCAGCAGTTGAGTATGTCCCGCGCGTGGGACGGCTTCCCCGTGTTTACTCCGGATGGCGTGCCGGTGGAATAGCGTCACGCAAGATCTTCACAGAATCCTAGAACTTGTTGTACATGAACTGCGCCGTGCTGGCCCCTTGCGTCAGGGTCACGAGTAGCAGAAAGATCAGCGCTAAGGCATACAGAGGCGGGATCCAAAACCAGCGCCAGCGCGCCATGAATCCAATCATGGTCGGCTTTAAACCGACTTCGGTCGTTGGAGTCTTCATCTGAATACCGGGCCAGCGCGTCCACGATCAACAAGACGATCGCATAGCCAATGGCCAGCGCCGCAACCAGGAAATAGAGGCTCCCGCTTAGAACATGCGAACCATAGTTCATGGGCGAAACAACAGCCCGACAACATCTGCCGCGCCTGCGGCAGGGAATTGGCACGAAAGAAGATCCATCCGAGGTTGATGAGCGCCATGGTCGCGATCCACGAGATCGGAAGCCAAGACTTCGTCGGAGGATCCCAGTCGAACCTGCGCTGCGCCTGCTGCACCTGGCGATGCAAGACCAGCAGCACTCCGTGATAGCAGCCCCACAGCAGAAAAAGCACGCTGGCCTTGTGCCACAGTCCGAACAGCACCATCGCAATCACCAGCGCGAGATTTCGCCACCACATTTCGCGGCGCACCGTAGCCAGCGGAAGAAATACGTAATCGCGAATCCAGAACGACAGCGACATGTGCCAGCGCGTCCAGAAGACGGAAGGCATTGGTCGACTGCAAATGGGCGCGCGAAATTTTCCGGCACGGTGAAGCCCATCGCTTGAGCCGCGCCGATGGCGATGTGCGAGTAGCCGGCGAAATCGAAGAACAGCTGCAGTCCGTATCCGAGCGCCAGGCACCAGACGTCCGGGCCGCTCCACTGCGTGCAACCGATCGAAACCCGCTGGTGATCCCGTCTCCGCCGAAAATTCCTTGCCCCAAGAGTTTGGCCACTTGCATCATGAACACGCCGGTAGCGATGCGGCAAACCCGCGCCGATGTCGCTCCCACGACGTTGGTTGCTCGGAGCGGAATTGCGGCAGCATGTCGGGCATGCGGCAGATCGGGCCAGAGATCGTCACGGGAAAGAAAACCATGTACAGGGCAAATTCGAAAAACGATCGGATCGAGTTCCTCGCCGCGATAGAGATCGAACAGATAACTCATCGCCTGGAAGGTCCAGAACGAAAGCCCCAGGGGCAGCGCGAGATGAGAGAACTTTTGCAGCGACGAGAAGGGAAGTGTACGGCCACTTCCGGCAGATACTTGAAGCCACCCAACAGCACTAAGTTCACGACGATGCCTAGCCACGAGGACGCACCTGAAGGTTTTCGCCGCAGCCACTTGCCCAACAAGAAAATTGATCACCGTGGAAGTGAGCAAGAACTGCGCGCGAACCAACGCCCCCAGGTCAGGTAGAGGGCATAGCTCGCGATCAGCAGAACGGCCTGCCGCACCCTCCGCGAACGGACCTTCGGCGAGGACTACTACGCAAAACAGGAACAGCACACAGTACAGGATGCCTTGGAACAACATTCCTCCGTGCGTATCGATGGAATATGGCGCGGGCGTAACGATCTATTTCCGACGGTCTGGGACGATCAAGCTGGCAACAGCGAACCAGAATAAAGGTCCGGCATCCGACTTACAAGAACACTCGACTTCCTCGGATGCAATAATGTTGGGTGCAATTCCGCAATCTGATCGAAGCGCTCGAGGCAGCTCCCGCCAACCGTCCGTTCGTGACTGCTTGGATTGATGAAGACGAGCAGCGAGACGGTGACCTTCGGCGAGTTCCGCCGCCGCGCCCAGCGCGCAGGCCGACGTTGCTCAAGATCACGGCGTTAGCGCTGGCGACCGTGTGGTCATCATCATGCCGCAGGGCATCCCCGCGATGACGTCTTTCGTCGGCGCGATGATGCTGGGCGCAGTCCCCGCATTCCTGGCCTATCCCAATTTCAAGATCGAGCCTTCCAAATATCGCTCCGGGCTTGGCCGGAGTCACCGCTAACCTCAATGCCAAGGCTGTGGTCATCGACGACGAATTTCCGGACGAGATGCTGGGCCACGTTTCCTCGGGAAGGAAACGAGACTGCTTCGTGCCGGAGGCCCGGCCGAGACGACGACCGTGCAGACCAAGCCAACTCGTTTCTAACCCTCGAGATTCAATCTGAGAGCTTGGCGTTCATCCAGCACTCCGCCGGCACAACCGGCCTGCAGAAGGGAGTCGCCCTGACGCACGCCGCCGTGCTGCGCCAGCTTCGAACATCTTGCCCATGCCCTGAAGATCGACGCCGCCACCGACCGCATCTACAGCTGGCTGCCGCTCTACCACGACATGGGACTGATCGCCTGCTTCATGTTGCCCATGGTCTGCCACATTCCGGTTGTGATGCAGTCGCCGCTGGACTGGGTGATGCATCCGGAGACCATGCTGCAGATCATCAGCGAGTACGAGTGCACGCTGGCGTGGATGCCGAACTTTGCCTTTCAATTCGTGCCTCGGCGGACGCCCGCCGCACGCCGTGGGCGCAGTACGATCTTTCGTCGGTGCGCGCCCTGATCAATTGCTCCGAGCCCGTCCGCGCCAACAGCATGCCTGAATTCCAGAGAGCCTTCTCGGCCAGCGGGTTGAAAGACTCCGCCGCTGCATTCGTCCTATGCCATGGCGGAGAATGTTTTCGCCGTGACGCAATCGAATCTCGATCGACCCGATGGGCCCGCTCGCATCTGGGCGGATGGTCCGCAATTTCGCGGCGCGCATCGCATCGTTCCGGTCGCGGAAGGGACTGCCAGGCGCGTTAGCGTTCACTTCGTCGGGCCGCGTGCTTCCCGAACCACGAAGTTCGCATCGTGTCCGAGGCTGGGCGATAGTCCTCAGCGACGATTCCGTCGGCGAGATTCTGGTGAAAAGCGATTGCCTGTTCGAGGGCTACTACAACCGTCCCGACCTGACCGCGCAGGCGCATCGTCGATGGCTGGTACCACACCGGCGATCTTGGCTTCTTACTCGGACGGCGAACTCTACGTCGTGGGCAGAAAGAAAGACCTGCTGATCATCGGCGGAGAAAATATTTATCCCCAGGATATCGAGGAGATCGTTGCCAGCCATCCCGCGATTCATGACGGCCGCGCGATCGCGTTGGGCGTGTACAATCCCGATCTCGGGACCGAAGACATCGTCGTGGTTGCGGAAGTGGAACGCGAAGAACTTCTCGCCAAGCGCGGCGGAGATCGAAAGCGAAATCCGCAGCCTGGTGGTTTCCGGTATGGGAGTCGCGGTTCGTACGATTTTTCTGAAGCCGCCCAAATGGATCGTGAAGAGCACGGCCGGAAAGGCCGCCCGTTCCGCCACTCGCGAGAAGCTGTTGCAAGAACATCCGGAACTTGATGTCGAGCTCCAGGAGAGGGAAGATCCGCATGACCGCATGAAGCGCAGCAGATGATCGAACACATCGCACAGCTGATCCGCAAACCGGGCGTGACCCTCGACGAGAATACTCCGCTCGTCTCCTCGGGACTCATCGACTCGATGTCGCTGGTCGATCTGCTGCTGAAGCTCGAAGACCTCACTCACATGCGCATTCCCGCCGGGAAAGTTCAGCCGAAAGATCTGGACACGGTGGCGAAGATGTTTGCCACCGCGCAGCGCGTAGGGAAGCCCCGCAAATAGTTCCCCTGCGGTCGCGATCGCAACCGTAAGCCGCTGACTCCCGACTCTGAGTACCGAGTACTGAGTACTGCCTACTGCTCCCTCATTCCCGCCGGATCCAAGTGCTGGCTGATCATGGCGCTAGCCTCTGCTTCTTCGAGCATCTGATTGCGATCCCACTCCGGCCGCAGCACCATGGCCTTGATGTGGAAATGCGATTCCTTCGAAGCATCATCCATGCGAATCAGCATTTCATTTTTCTGCAGGCGAAATCGCGTCATCTTCCGCCAGCGGTATCAGTTGCTCGGAGCTCTTGCCGCTGATCACGTAGACCACTTGATCCGCCACCAGAACGTATTCCGGGCAGATCGCCCCGGTTTCGACTTTTCCGCCGCCCGACATGGCCGCCATGAATCCGTGTTGCGGGCCCAGGCAATCCGTCATGCGCATGCGGACGATCGTGCCCTGCTGGTGCAGAGTGGGTTTGTGCCGACAGAGAAGAACCGGGAAGGCGAGCACGAAAATGCAAAACAGCATGCGTTTCATAGGTCTCCTCAATTACCGAACTTGGTTGGGATAGTAATATCCGCTTCGGCTGCGGAACTGCAGGTTGAGGTTATGGGTGGGCAGAATCCGGACGTCGTGGAATCCGGAGGCATGACTCGGTAGTCGGTAGGTCATGGTATAGCTTGCTCGAAAACCTTCAAGTATTACATTCAGTGCTGATCTGCGCCGCCCGTTCAGGGCGGAAAGTAGCGTCCCCCGGTTGCACTGGCCAAGGTCTTGAGAACCGCCGCTCCTGCGAGCCAACGGGCAGCAGCCTTGTTCAAATCAATGCAATCCAGCTGAACTTCGCTCTCGAGGGAAGCGTCGATGGCATCGCCGCAGCGAACTCCGGCTGACGGTGTCCACGACCATCTGAGAACACGATCAGAACTTTCTCGGCATGGGCGTCGCCCTGGCTGCGCCAGAAAGTCAGCCGCAAAGACGATGGTGTCGAACAAGGGCGTCAAGTCCGCTGGGCGCGTTCTGCCGGGAAGCCGCTCGGCGGCGTGCGAAGAGCGACAGTCTCCCGCGCAAAGCAGAGCCGGTTGTGAGCCCTGAAACGAGAACATGGAGAGATTCTCCTCCGGAACGCCTCCGGTTTGAGAAACCAGTTCCAGCGCATCCGCCATCTCCTGGCGAAAGTGCGGCGCGACCGATTCGCTGGCATCGACCAGAATGGCGATTTCGAGTTTTGTCCAGTCGGATCGGGTAAAGCTTTGAAAATTGCGGACGATAACATCTTTGTCAACGACCGCGAAGTCGCTGGCCTGCAATGTGGCCACGCCGTGATTGTTCTGGTCCATGGCCGAAAAGTTCAGCCGGACTTCGGTGGCGTTGGTGCGGTAGGTGATATTCGGGCCGGTCTCCTGCCCATGGCCGGGGAAATTCCTGCGCAAAACAGCAGCAGTGAGAATGCAGCGGCCAGTGACGTCGACAAGATACAAGTGTGGCCATACCGACTACATCGGCCTTTTGTACGAAACTTTAGGGCGTCCCCGTTACGCAGGTCATTTCATGCCCCTGTTTGCTTGGATGTGGCATCACGGTTGCACGGCAGTTGCCCGTTTGACCAAGCAATTTCTTAGAGGGTTCGAAGAATTCGCAGGTCGACGATCGTCGAATCCTCCCAGCGGGTAGGCTGCCCCAAATCTGTTGGGGTGGAACGTCCGGATTTGTGGCGGGGCTATTCGCTGACTCTTGGGCTGGCGCGCCTGGGCAATCAGCTTTTCGACTGCGGCCTTCTTGTCTTCGGCGCCAGGTGGGATTCAGCTTTCAACAGTTGTTGCCATGCGCTGTACCGCACCGCTGGGATCGTTTTTCGCCTGCAACCGGATCATCCCCAGGTTGAACAGGGAATTGGCATCCTTGGGGTCGTAGCTCAGAGATTGCTGCAATTGCTGGATCGCGCCATCGGCATCCCCTTCGTAAAACAGGCACGACGCCAGATCCGTTCGCGCTGCCACGTTCTTGGGATCGGCATCAATCGGCCTTCTGAAAATATCCCGCTGCTTCCTTGAATTGATGCGTCGCTTTATAAAGCGTTCCGATCTGGTTCAGCAGCTGAGAGTTGTTGGGATCATTCTTCAGCTTGGCCAGCAGCGGCTCGGCCTTTTTGTCGGCCATGTGCTTCATGTCGTCCAGGCTGGGCATCTGCGGATGTAGGCCGGCCGAAGCACTCGCAGGCACGCCAGCTTGCGCCGCCTGTGGAGACTGCAACATGGCGTCGATGCCGACCCGCGGAATAAGTAGCCTAAAGCCAGTCCGATAGCCAGGCAGATGCAGGCCATCGCATACACTTGCGACGTCCGCCAACCTCGTGATACGCCGGATTCCGCTTCGTTCGCCATAGCTCCTGATCCAGGATTAGCCCTAACCACCTCTAACATGGCACGCGGACTGCCATCTTAGCCATGCCATCCCCCCAATCGATTCAATGACTTACAGGCGCTAAGTTCAGGGCAGCGGAGGATCGCGGTTCTCGGGTCGCGTCTTTCCTCGCACTTCCTGCGCTTTTTGGCGCGTCGCAGTGTGAATCCAATCACGTCCTCCGGTGTGCCCGAACACTGTGGGTTTCTAATCTTATCCGTTACTATCAGACGTCCTTCCCCGTAAGCACTCGGAAACTGCCCGTTGGCCCTTTCCTTTTCCGAGAGAGAGGCTCCATGCAAGGCCTCTGTAATCATTCCTTTCGCCTTGCGCCGGGTGGCAACGTTACTACGCCCCAGCACGCCGGGCCTGATCCCGTCTCGCCGCCAGCCAACTTGTCTGCTGCCGCCCTGACCGCCTCCCGGACCCGAAGTGATTTTCAGGAGGCGGACCATGACTCGGCGCTACTTATTCACGGTTGCCACCCTGCTGGCATCCTTTCAGCTTTTCGCAAACAGCATTCCGAAAGCCAATCCCGATCAATCGATCGATCGCATCATCGCCAACGAACGCGCCTTGAGCGCCACCATGCGCAACTACAGTCCCATGGTTGAAACCTATTTGCAGCGCATGCAGCCCGACGCCACCTTGGGATTCGTCCCTTCCGAGGATCACTACTTCCTGGGGCGCGTGCAATTTCAACAGGCGAAAGAAGAGTTCTATCTCGACAAACGCCTGGTCGAACGCATGGCAGGTTCGTTCTCGAAACTCTATTCGCTGAGCCCGGTCGGATTCTCCAGCATGATCTTCGTCGACCGCAGTGGATTCGATCGCAAGAATTATCAGCTGCGCTACATGCAGAGCGAGTTCCTGGGAGAAGTACGCTGCCTGGTGTTTGAGGTCAGTCCGCGCAAAGACCGCAACGCCAGCCGGTTCAAAGGCGCCATCTGGGTCGAGGACAAGGGCTACAACATTGTCCGCTTCAACGGCAGCTACGGAACTTTCCACATCGATAGCTGGCGAATGAATCTGCGGGAAGGCTTGTGGCTTCCGGCCGTGGTCTACTCCGAGGAATTCGATTCCACCAAACCGCAAGCCCGAAATCCGCGGCTCAAGGCTCAGACCCGCATCTGGGGCTACAATCTCGGCCCGCAGCCGCGAGTCGGAGTTTGCGGAAATCGTAGTCGATCCGTCCGTTGCCAAAGATTTGTCCGAGACCCCCGACCAGAGTCCGCTCGATATTCAGCGTTCCTGGCAGAGGCGCGCCGAAGACAACGTCATCATCAAGCTCGAGGAACTGGGGTTGGTCGTGCCCGAAGGCGAGGTTGACAAGGTTCTGCAAACCGTTATCACGAACCTGGAAATTACCAACAAGATTGTGCTCGATCCTGAGGTTCGCTGTCGGATCATTCCCACGACGCCCATTGAAGTGGCAACAATCGGCCACTCGATTCTGGTCAGCCGCGGGCTTCTCGATGCTTTGCCGAACGAAGCCGCTCTGGCCGTAATCCTGGCCCACGCGCTGGCGCATGCGGCTCTGGGCCACGATCTCGACAGTACTTTTGCCTTCAACGATCGCATGGTCGTGCCAAGCCTGCAGCAGCTACCTCTTTTCGATTTCAAGCACAGCCCGGAACAAGAACGGGAAGCGGAAACTCTCGGGCTCAAGATCCTCGCCAACTCGCCCTACAAAGACAATCTCGCCGAAGCTGGTCTCTTTCTGAAGGCGCTTGCTAAGTACGAGCACAAGATGCCGAACCTGACAAAGGCAACTCTCGGTGAGAGCCTGGTCGTCGACAATCGAATTTCGTTCATGGCTGCCGTCGCAGACGCGGCACCCGCCCTCGAACTCGACAACCCGCAGCAGATCGTTGCCTTGCCACTCGGCAGCCGCGTGAAACTCGATCCCTGGGCGGGCCAGCTGAAATTCGTGAAGGCGCGTCCGCCGCGAATCTACTCGCCCAAAGACAAGCTGGCGTTGGAGGTCACGCCCTTCTCGCCTTATCTGGTGCGGATCAAACCTGCCGCGACAGCAACAGCCACCGTGCCGGAATTCAATCAGGATCGCTAAGGGAGGACTCGATGAATCTCACTTCGCGATTCATATTTCGCATCATCGCTTCCTGCCTGATAGGTTCCTGCCTTTGCTACGCTGGTTCCCATCCCGTTCGACTCGATGAGAATTCCAACTGCCTGCAATGTCACGCCGATCATGCGACTGGAGATCACGTTCATCCTGCCGTCACGCTGGGATGCAACTCTTGCCACATCCTCGAAAACCATGACAACGCGACCTATGTCGTTCTCAAACCCGCGAAGGGCGTCGCCTGTTTCGAGTGCCATCAGCCTGCGACATTTGCGTATTCGCATCTACCCTACACGTCGGGAATGTGCACGCGTTGTCACGACCCGCATGTCTCGGCGAATCCTCAGTTGCTCCGCGCTAACGTGAACGTGATCTGCCTGAGTTGTCATTTGCGTACGCCTCAGAGCGTTGCTTCCCGCTACATGCCGACGATTGAACTCACCGCCAACAACAGCATGGGACACCCCTACGAGCGTCATCCCGTAAGCGGAAGCCGCGATCCCCTTATAGGCGGTGAGATGTCATGCCTGAGTTGCCACCTCGCACACGGCGGAATGAAAGTCCATCTGTTGAAGATGGCTGCCGCAATTCCAGAGGATGCCCTGAACCAGAATACGGAGACGAAAGACATGTGCCGGCAGTGCCATCTGCGCATGTGGGGCCTGGAAGGAGTTCCGACAGGAAAAAAGAAAAGATCAGAAAAGAGAAGAAGCTCTAATCCAGAACCTGCTCGCACCGCTCCCTAGTTACATTCACGATGATCGGGGCGGCTGTTGCGCTGAGATGGTTCTTCTTCGACTTTTCGGGGTGTGGCAACTGAGGGAACTGCGCCGTGTAGGTTGTTAGCAAGTCTGCGGAAGACAAAACCAAGTAGCCAGTCATTCCGAGGTAGTGCCAAGGCGAATCGGATTCCATGATTTGAACCATCGACTCGTCACCATGGGTGCGCAGTTGGTCGAGCAGGAATTGCTTGTTCGCAGCCAAGCGCGCATCGCGATTTCCGGCCGTAACTGCCGGATATTCACTCTGCCAGGATGTGCTGACGCACGAGAATCGTAACTCGTCGTCAGGCACAGAAGTTCTTCGCGCTTCCACTTCGGATACCTGTTCGATAACGAATAAATGACAACAACCCATGTGCCCAAAGCCGTTAGTTAGGGTGTGCCCCTGCCTCATCCTGCCTGCGAAGAATCTGCCGGTGTAGGTGGCGACGACATCGTTGTAAGCACACGCTCGGTGAGATCCGCACATTTCCCCATCCGGACGCAGCGCTCGGTGAGCATGAACGAGTTTCTGAAAATCTTCAAAATCAGCATTCTTCAGCACCGGCGAAGTGAGTGACTGTACGCGCTTCGCTTGAGTCTGAGGAGCAAGCCAAGACTCGCCGCCATAGGCCCACCAAATGCCAATATGGAGAAGCGGCAGACCACAGGCAGCGTCACTGACGTGGTGTCCTTCGAACTCGAATTCCAGTCGCCCGCGAATGCGCAGCTCTCGGCCGTCAAACGCACTGGGGTCATTCAAGATCTGACAGACTTCTGCATCCTGAACGGAATCGACGGCATGTGTCTGGCCAAGAACGAAGCAAGGCGTAGCCATTAGAAGAAACAGGCTAAAACGAAGAATCCTTGCGTACACGATGGCGCGTATTGCCATGAGGCTAAGTGAAGCTCACTTCTGTGTATGTCCCATACACCTGCCGCAAGGCTTCGCAGATCTCGCCCACTGTCGCATAGGCCCGAACCGCGTCCACGATGTAGGGCATCGTGTTGACGGAGGAGACGTTGCCATCGCTTCCGGCGTTTGGTTCCATCGCAGCGGCCTTCTTGAGTGCTTCCAGCGTTCGCTGCACGGCCTCATTCGAACGGCGAGCGCGAAGCGTTTTCAGCTTAGCCGACTGCTGCCGGGCGATGCTCTCGCCAATGTAAAGAATGTTTGGTGACTCTTCTTCAATCACGAACTCGTTGGCGCCTACGATTACCTTCTCGCGCGCCTCGACCGCGCGCTGGTACTGGTACGACGCTTCGGCAATTTCTTTCTGAGGATAGCCGCGCTCGATCGCCTTCACCATCCCACCCATGGCATCGAGCTTTCCGAAATAATCGAACGCACCGTTTTCCATTTGCAGAGTCAGGTTCTCGAGGAAGTACGAACCGCCCAACGGATCCACCGTCTGTGCGACTCCCGATTCATACGCAATGATCTGCTGCGTGCGTAACGCAATGCGTGCCGCTTCTTCAGTAGGAAGCGCCAGCGCTTCGTCGTACGAATCCGTGTGCAGCGATTGCGTGCCGCCGAGGACGGCCGCCAGTGCCTGGATAGCCACGCGGGCAATGTTGTTCATCGGTTGCTGCGCCGGCAAAGATACTCCCGCCGTCTGGGTGTGAAAGCGCATCAGCCACGTGCGCTGGTTCTTCGCGCCGAAGCGGTCCTTCATCACGCGATACCAGATCTTGCGCGCCGCCCGATACTTCGCGATCTCTTCGAAGAAGTCGTTATGCGCGTTGAAGAAGAAGCTCAGCCGCGGGCCGAACTCGTCCACATCCAGCCCGCGCCGCCGCGCCCACTCCACGTATTCCACGCCGTCGTAGAGCGTGAACGCCAACTCCTGCAACGCAGTCGAGCCCGCCTCGCGAATGTGATATCCGCTGATCGAAATCGTATTGAAGCGCGGCGTGAACTTCGATCCGAACTCAAACGTGTCGATGACCAGCCGCATCGACGGTGCCGGAGGATAAATGTATTCCTTCTGCGCGATGTATTCCTTGAGGATGTCATTCTGAATCGTGCCGGAGATTCTCTTCCAGTCTGCGCCCTGCTTCTCCGCAACCACCAGGTACATCGCCCAAAGCACCGATGCCGGTGAATTGATGGTCATCGATACAGTGGTCTTTTCCAGATCGATGCCGCTGAACAGAATCTCCATGTCTTCGAGCGAGTCGATGGCCACGCCGCACTTGCCGACTTCACCTTCACTGGCGGGATGGTCGGAGTCATAGCCCATCAGCGTTGGGAGATCGAACGCAACCGACAGCCCACTGCCGCCATGCTCCAGCAAATACTTGTAGCGCTGGTTGGTTTCCTCCGGCGAAGCGAAGCCCGAGAACTGCCGCATGGTATAAAGCTTCCCGCGATATCCTGTGGTGTGAATGCCGCGCGTGAAGGGCGCTTGGCCGGGATAGCCCAGACAATTCTCTTCGCTCCAATTCTCAGGCAGATCGGCCTGAGTATAGAGCCGGCGAATGGGCACGCCGGAAATCGTGGTGAAGCGCGCGTGTCCCTGCTCGTCGAGATTCACGCCAGAAGGCGCGCCAATCGGCCGCTCCGGAGCCTTCTCGAGGGTGGGTGCCAGCGTCTTCTCGGCCCACTTCTTTTCGCCGTCGGAAGGATGGCGACCCTCAAAAACGTCGGCAACAGGACTCTCGGCGACTTGCGGCTTCAGCGGCTTCTTTTCCATGCAGACCCCAGTGTTCTACTTTGATGATAGGGAACTGTACGCGCAGGAGCAAGGCGGGAATCGAAGATGAAAACGACCGGTCGGTCGCGATCATCACAATTGCTTGCGCGAAAGTTCCCATGCCTTGGCGTATTTCCATGAGACATAAACCGCATGATTCAGGTGAAGGAGCAATCCCTCGTGTCCATCGAGAAAGCCGAGGCGAAAGAAATAGTTGTAAATAAAAGTCGCCAGCGGCCGCACGACGATATTGATCGCACTGAACCGTACCTTGCCCTTCGCCACCACCATCTCCGCTCCCAGCGACGAGTAGCGGTTCATATGCTCGATGTAATCGGAGATCGTAGGGTAAGAGTGGTGAAGCAGAGCGCCGGCTTGGATTCTTCGAGTGATTCCTTCAAGCTTCACATCTTCGTGGACTGCGCGGTCCTCGAATTTGCCTTTTTCGCGACGGAAGAGGCGGAGCTTAGGGTCGGGCCAGAAGCCTCCATGCTTCATCCACCGGCCGAGGAACTCATTCTTGCGAGGGATCCACAAGCCATCGAAGTTAGTGCCCAGCTTAGTATCAGTTTCAAACGCCGCGGCCTCGGTGGCAGACGAGTGACCGGTGGCCTGTTTTCCCAAGGATGAAAGGCGGTTCAGGGTCTCGAACATTTCCTGCAGCGCTTGCTGCAGCGCATGGTCAAGTTCTTCGTCAGCATCCAAACTGAGAATCCAGTCGCCGGTTGCCTTGTCGATCGCGGAATTTTTCTGCGCCGCAAACCCTTTCCATTGCTCTACAAATACCTTCGCGCCAAACGACTTCGCAATCTCAACCGTTCTATCGGTTGAGCCTGAATCGACGACGATAATTTCTCCTTTACCCTCCGCGACCAAGGCTTTCACACTGGCCAGAGTGCGCCCCAGATTCGCCTCTTCATTGAAGGTAATGATGACGACGGAAAGGTTCATGAAATCGGCTCACGACCCGCGAATTCGAAGGCGTAGTTTATCAGGCGTGCTCTGAAAGCGCCTGACGTCTGTAAAGCATGAGCCGCAACAGGGAATGGGACATCGACAAAGTGTTCCTATGGGAACATTCCCAGTACAAGAATGTATGTACAAACGAGGTAAGTCTTTTGTTTGCAGCAGTCGGATCCACCCGCCGAACTTCCCATGGACTCTACATTTGCCCTCCGGGCTGCGCCGAAGGAGCCGGTGCGGACGACGGTTGTGCGGTCGGCGGCGCCTCCTCCCGAGGCGCAACGTACGGAACGGTAGGCAGGTGCGTGACCTGCCCTCGGGTTGCATCGGCGACGTCTATGTTGGCGTGATCGAGCAGCAATCCAGTGGCGCGATCAAGCTCGATCCGAGATTTCTCGTACGCAGCCTTTGCCGAGACGAGATTCGACTCGCCCGTGGTGAGCGTGGCGGCATCCTGCAGGATTGCAGTTTGTGTGGTGAGGCCGACTCTCAGTTTCTGCTGATCGGCATCCAGCGTCTGGCGCGCCAGGTCGACGGCGGATTGCGCCGCCTGCACGGCTGCCCGATTCTGCCGCACATCGAATTGTGCATTGCGAACTTCGATGCGGATTTGATTTTCCAGCTGGTGCAGCCGCACCTGGGCCTGGCGATACTCTAACTGCGAACGCACCTGGTTTGCCTGGGCCTCCCGGTTGCGCAGTGGAATGGTGAGCGCGAGCCCGATCCCCTTGTCGGGAGCTGTGCCATTTACGAGTTGATTCAGCGTGCCGCCGTAGCTGACGGAATTTGTATTCTGAAATGGCGGCGGGACCGATGTGTAGCAAGTACCGAGCGCGGTTCCCGTGCAGGGGGGAAGTGCGATATCTCCCCCAACGCCCGAGCCTCCGTAGTAGGCATAGGCATCGAGTGTCGGGAGCAGCGCATTCCGAACGGCCTTGTCGCTGATGTTGCGGGAATTGAGATCGATGCGCGACTCGGCAAGTTCGGCGCGATGCTGCAAGGCATCGTTGATCAGGTCTTGAATCGGGATGACGGGCTCCTGCTCGGGAATCTGCATCGTCGAGGTGGGGACGACATCGGCTTCCGCCAGCAAAGGGTCGTCAATGCTTCTGCTGATCGCATTCTTCATGAGCAGTTGCTGCAATTGCAGGTTGTTCTGCGCGACGATCAGGTTTTGCTGGTTGGTGGCAACGATGCTCTGGGAACTCACTACCTGAATGGGAGGCGCGGTGCCCACTTGCGCCTGTCGTTTGGAGTCTTCCAAGGCCTTCTGCGCATAGGTGAGCGACTCCGCCTGCACGCGAACATTTTCGTAGGCGAACACCAGATCCCAGTACATATTTTCGATCTGATCCACCGTGGTGAGAACCTGCAAGCGGAAGGCAACGTCGGAAATTTCGCGGTTGTTCTTGGCGATGCGGATGAAGCGCGTATTGGGCAGGGAGCCGAATCCTTGGAGAAGGTTTTGCGTCACCCGCAGCTGGAAGTTGGAGCCGAGCGACGGACTCAACAGACTAGTGGGATTGTTGGTGGTCAGGTGTGAGTTGTTGAATCCCACGCTGAGCGCCGTTCCCCATTGAAATCCCTGGGTGTAGGCGAAGTTCGCGGTGTAGGTGTTTTGGGAGAGGATTGGAACAGGGCTGAGCGCGCTGGTAGATTCCGCGTTGTTCTTGTCGAGTTGCAGGGTGCCGGTAAGAGCAGGATCGAAGCCGGTGATCGGGGAGCCGATGCCCAGGGTTGAACCGACCAAGCCGTTGGTGCCCGTGCCGGCGCCGCCGGCTGCGATCGTCGTGCCGCCCGTGCCCGAGCCCACGGCGCCTCCGAGACCGCCGACCCCGCCTCCGGGAGTGTTCTGCACAACTCCGGTATTGACGCCCAGGATGTTGGCACCCGACTTGGCGCGCAGCAGGTCTGTGGCGGCAATGTTCAGGTTGTAGCGCGCGATTTCCAGGTCAAGATTGTTTTCCAGAGCAAGTGCGATGGCGTCATCGATCGACAGAATAATCTTGCCATCGTGCAGCAACGCGTCAATGCGTGGCGAGTTGCCGAGATTGGGCTGCGCCAGTTCCTGCGCTTTGTAGGGCTGAAACACTTTCGGAAAGGCCGAACGCGGCTGCGAATAATCCTGCAAGTGAATGGCCTGCGGCTGCGCCGGCTGCGCTACAGCCTGAGCCGACGGCGCGGCTGGCGGCTGCTGTCCCCAAGACGCCGTAGAGATTAGTCCGAAAAGCAGGACGGAGGCCAGGTGCAGCGGCAGACGCCGGGCAACCAACATCAAACGTTGTGAAAGCATGGTTCTTTCTCCTTGCATAAGAGCAGGCAAGCATCCGAGCAAAGCCAGCATTCTGAGAATGCCAAAGTTGGATGCAAGACGCATAAATAGGTCACTTCATCTTAGCGGGAGAAGTTTGGCGAAAAGGGCAGGGGATTGTAAAGAATTGTGAGGAACCAATAAAAAGGGCGCCGCGATCGTTAGACGGCGGCGCCGGAAGTTCAGGTTTGCGGGCTACTGCTGGGCGGGTGCCGCGGGCGCGGCGGCGGGGGTCGCAGGCGGCATATCCGTGCGCGGCTGAATGAAGGGCACATGCGGCAGTTGCCGAACCTGTCCGCGCGCGGCATCGTCAATGCTGATGCCAGCATTGTCGATCAATTGCCCGGTGGAACGATCCAGCTCAATCCGCGACTTTTCGTAAGCCACCATGGAATTCACCAATGCCGATTCGGAACTCGCCAGCTGGCTCTGGTATTGCAGAACCAGAGTCGTGGTGGAAGTGCCGAATTGATATTTTTTCTGTTCCGCGTCCAACGACTGCCGCGCCAGTTCCGCCGCTGCTTTCGCGGAATCGACGCTGGCCCGATTTTGCTGCACAGAGTACTGTGCGTTGCGAACTTCGACGGTTACCTGATTCTCAATCTGTTGCCGGCGCATTTGCGCCTGGCGCAATTCCAACTCTGAACGAATCTGCACGCCCTGGGCAGCGCGGTTGCGCAATGGAATGTTGAGTTGCAGGCCAATGCCCTTGTCGGGAGCGGTTGAGTTTACAAGTTGATTGAGAGTATCGCCGTAGCCAACGGACGGTGTTGGCGTCACAGCGCATCCAAATCCCTGCAAGGATGGATCCAGATTCGAGCAAAGGTTTGCCGGATTCTGAGAGCCCCCGACCCCGGATCCGCCGTAATAGGCAAACAGATCCAAAGTCGGTAAGAGCGAACTTCGCACCGATTTGTTGCTGAGTTCGCGGCTGTTCAAGTCGATGCGCGACTCCACCAGCTCCGCGCGATGAAGCAGGGCTTGGTTGACCAGGTCCTGAGTGGGGACGACTTCTTCCTGAGCTGGGACGTTCATGGTCGAAGTCGGGATCACTTCCGCGGTCGCCAGCACGGGATCTTTCATCGTGCGGGTGAGCGCGTTCTTTATCAGCAGTTGTTGTAGTTGGAGTTGGTTTTGCGCGGATGTTAGTAACTGTTGGTCTTGGGCGACGGTGCTCTGGGCGCGCACCACTTCAATCGGGGCAAGGCTTCCGATTTCCACCTGTTTCTTCGTGTCGGAAAGAGTCTTCTGCGCAAATGCGAGCGACTCGTTCTGCACGCGCGCGTTTTCATAGGCGTACACCAAATCCCAGTAGATATTTTCGACCTGATCGATCGAGTCGGTGATCTGGAGGCGGAAAGCCACGTCGCTGAGCTCGCGATTGTTCTTGGCTATGCGGATGAATCGCGTGTTGGGGGCGAACCCAAATCCTTGCAAAAGATGCTGCGTGACCGTCGCCTTGAAGCCGCTATTCAACTGCGGGCTGAGGCTGGAGAAAAAACTATTGGTAGTTCCGCGGGTGTTGGTGAAACCAACCTGCAGGTTGGTGCCCCATTGAAACGCCTGCTGGTAGGCGAAATTCACCGTGCCGGTGTTTTGCGCCAGGCTGGTGCCGGGAAGAACGCCCTGAAAGATGCTGGTCGCCTGTTGACTAAAGTGATCCTCCTGGAACGTGCCCGAGAGAATGGGATCGTAGCTGTTGAGGACCGGGCCGAAACCGAGAGTCGAACTTACCAGGCCGTTGGTGCCGCCGCCGGCGCCACCCGCGCCCAGGCTGGTGCCTCCGGTAGCCGCCCCGGAGTTCGCCCCGATACCGCCCACGCCGCCGCCAGGCGTATTCAGGACGACGCCCGCGTTCACACCGAAGATGTTTGCGCCTGACTTGGCGCGCAGCACGTCGGTGTCGGCGATGTTGAGATTGTAGCGTTGGATAGCGATGTCGAGATTGTTCTCCAGCGCCAGCGCGACAGCGTCATCCAGCGACAAGTAGAGCTTGCCCTCGTGCATGAGTTGATCGATTCGCGCGGTGTTCGCGAGATTTGGCTCCGCCACGTGCCGAGCGGTATAAGGGCCAATCGGATTCGGAAAATGTGAGACCGGCTTGGCGTAGTCCAGGACCGGCAGGGGGCGTGCTTCCGGCGTATTCTGCGGGGTCGGGGTTGGAGCCGACGGCGGTTCCTGACCCCAGCACGCGAAAGTCAGCATTGCAAATAGGCTGGCAGTGGCGGCGAGCCGAGTGGTCGAGACTATACTTGCGAATGGCATCTACTCTTCTCCGTTCGTGAACACTAGTTCAGGTAAGAACCAACTGATTAAAAATCTTGCTACGAATACACTTGGGGTTCGCCTGAGACAGACCAACAATCCAAATAAAGTCCTGCTCAGGCATTGGTACGCAAAGGACCGGTAGAAGGTTCCGGAAAGCTAGGAGAAAATTGACCTTCCCCGTTGCGATTCTTGCTTAGTTCTCGTCCTTGGTTTCCTGCGCTCTGTGTTGCTTGGGACGTTGTGGCAGAGAGGTCCCCACCCTGGAGACCGGCATACCGCGGAAACCATCCAGTATAGCTGACCGGAACTGTACTTGACTTAGGCCGCATCATTTGTGGAACTAGTAGATTGCTGGCACTGCGTGAAATTGATTTGGATGATGCAGACAGGGCGCGGGACTCGAAAGATCGCAATGCGCAATCTCAAATTGATTCTCTCCTATGACGGGGCAGAGTTCTCCGGTTGGCAGGTGCAGCCCGATGCCACGACGGTGCAAGGCACACTGGCCTCAGCTATTGGACGGGTTACGGGAGAAAAGGTATTGCCCCAAGGGTCCGGACGCACTGACGCGGGAGTGCATGCGCTGGCGCAGGTTATGACATTTGTCACGGAGTCTTCCGTCCCCACCGAGAATCTGCTGAAGGCGTTGAACGATATTTTGCCGGCTGCGGTGCGCGTGCTGGAAGTGTCGGAGGCGCCCGCAGATTTTCATGCCAGGCACTCCGCGCGCGCGAAAACGTACCGGTACCGAATCTATCGAGGCTCGATCTGTCCGCCATTTCTGGCGCGGTATGTTTGGCACTATCCGTACAGGCTTGAGGAAGAGAAGATGGCGCGGGCTGCGGGCCTGGTCGTGGGCGAGCATGATTTCACGTCGTTCGCGGCCGTGGATCCGGAACGAGGACGCGATACTCCCGTGTCGAACGTTCGGAAAATCTACTCCTCTTCATGGGAAAGGCTTGGAGAGGAACTGGTCTACACCGTGCGGGGCTCCGGATTTCTCCACCATATGGTGCGGAATCTGGTTGGCACCTTCATCCTTGTGGGGAAAGAGACGCTGCAGGTGGAGGATGTGACGCGGATTCTCGACGCTCGCAGCCGCTCCGCAGCCGGTGCGACCGCGCCCGCAAGTGGATTGTATCTGGTCAGTGTTGAGTACTAGTGGACTGGAGGCTTTGTGGATTTGGATTCCATAAAGCAGAAGTCGCGCCACAGCGTCTGGCTAGCCGTGGCCGAGTTTGCCATCGTAGCCGGCCTGTTCTATGCCGACGTGCACCATCACATCTATATCAGCAAGACTCCTTACTTATTCTTGCTGGGTTGGGCATCGCTGCGCCTGCGCGGAATGAGATGGAAGGATGTGGGCTTCGCGCGTCCGCGCAGCTGGGGCATGGCAGTCTTAGTGGGAATCGCATTAGGCGCGGGCATGGAGGTGTTGGAGTTATTTGTGACGCAGCCTCTGCTGGCACGATGGCTGGGAAAGATGCCCGATCTGTCTGATTTCGCCGACATGGTGGGAAATCTGAAAGTGTTCCTGTTTTACGTGGTCTTGGTCTGGGTTTTAGGCGCGTTGGGCGAGGAGATCGTTTATCGCGGCTACTTAATGAACCGTGTGGCGGGCGTCTTCCGGAATACGAAGGCAGCATGGGTGGTGAGCTTGATCTTCGTCAGCATCGTTTTCGGTTGCGGGCACATTGATCAGGGCGCGACGGGCATGATTGAGAATGTGTGGAACGGTTTGCTGCTAGGGGCGTTATATCTGGCTTGCGGACGCAATTTGGCCATTCCGGTCATCGCGCATGCATTCACGGACACGCTGGATTTCTTTCTGATCTACTTGGGCAAGTATCCGGGAATGCACTAGTAGGCTGCGCGATCTGACGGGATACAGAGACATAGCAAGCAACGTCTCTACGGGGCTAAGATTTGCGTATGGCCATTGATCTACAAATCGCGGCGCGGAAGATCGTGCCGGTAAATCCGGCAACGGGCGAAATTCTGCGGGAACTTGAGTGTGCGGGTGAAGCTGAAGTTGTGGCGGCTGTGGCTAGGGCGGGGGCGGCGCAGGCGGCTTGGGCTGATCTCGGGCTGCGGCATCGAATTGCTGTCTTGCGCGAGTTCCAGGCCAGGCTCTTCGAGCGGAAGTCGGAGATCGCGGCGGCGATTACTCGCGAAGTAGGGAAGCCGCTCGCAGAGGCGCTGGTCACAGAGGTGTTAGTTGTTCTCGACGCGGCGCGGTTTCTCATCGACAACGCCTGGGGATTATTGCGCGATGAGCCGGTGCCCCACGGGAATCTGGTCACCAAGCTGAAGAGTGGATGGCTGGTGCGCGAACCGCATGGCGTGATTGCGATCATTTCGCCGTGGAATTATCCATTTTCGATTCCGGCGACGGAGACTCTAGCGGCACTGGTGGCGGGCAATGCAGTCGTGCTGAAGCCTTCGGAGTTGACTCCGCTGGTGGCGTTGGAACTGGCCTCGTTGCTGCACGCCGCGGGCGTTCCCGAAGATGTCTTCCAGGTTGTGATCGGCGAGGGCCCGGCGGGAGCGGCGCTGTTGCGATCGCCCATCGACAAATTGGTGTTCACGGGAAGCGTTGCGACCGGAAAGCGGATCGCGGCCGCCGCTGCGGAGAGATTGCTTCCCGTGGTGCTCGAGCTGGGCGGAAAAGATCCTATGCTCGTGCTCGACGACGCCGATGTGGACGTCGCTTCGAGCGCAGCGGTCTGGGGAGCGTTCGTCAATGCCGGCCAGGCTTGCCTCTCGGTCGAGCGCTGCTACGTGCATCGCAGCTTGTACGAATCGTTTGCAAAGGCGTGCGCGGAAAAGACCAAGCAGTTGCGGATCGGCAACGGCATGGATGCTCACACCGACGTGGGGCCGATGATCCAGGAACGGCAGGTGCGCATCGTGGAGACGCACGTTGAGGACGCAAAAGCGCGCGGGGCGCGGGTTCTGGCGGGAGGGATGCGGCTTCCGGAACTCGGCGTTAATTTCTATGCTCCCACGGTGCTGGCTGACGTGACGCAGGACATGCGCATCATGCGGGAAGAGACATTTGGTCCCGTGCTCCCGATGATGGCTTGCATCGACGATGACGAAGCGGTGCGGCTGGCGAACGATTCCGAGTACGGCTTGGCAGCCAGCGTGTGGACGCGCGATCGCAAGCGCGGCGAGCGACTGGCGCGGCGCATCCACGCCGGAACCGTGATGGTCAACGACGTCATTTCGTGTTTTGGAATCAGTGAGGCTCCGCACGGTGGGGTCAAGGCGAGCGGTGTGGGACGCACGCACGGCCGCTTCGGGCTGGATGAAATGGTGCGCGTGAAGTATCTCGACATGGATCGCATGCCGGGGATGAAAAAAGTCTGGTGGCATGGCTACGGCGAGAGCTTCCGGCGGCAGATGGAAGGCTTTCTGGATATGCAGTTTGCGCACGGGTTAGGGACTCGGCTGCGCGGGGCGCTGCGGGCAGCAGGAGTCGTTACGCGGAAGCAGTTGTGATGATCCGGCCGGACGTCGCCCTGACCGGACAGCCGAAGGCGGCTGTCTCCACATAAGTTGTGGTCGTCGCCTGAAGTTTCTTAAGCAGCATCACTCATTGAATCGATCGCCATGGCTTCGCGGGTGCGAGATCACCAGGAACCGAACCGGGCTGGACGATGGATTGCGGATCTGATGCCGTTTTCCCGGCAGCACCCGGATGCCGGTTCCAGCGTGCAGCAGTGAGGTCTGACCTTCCACTTCCATGATCACTTCGCCCGTCAGAATGTAGAAAAACTGCTGTGCTTTCTCGTGGTGGTGACGAATCTCGGCCGCGCCTGGAGGCATGAATTCCTCGATGACGCTGAGTTGCTCGTCGTTGACGAGATACCAGGCGTCACAATCCACTCCCCAGCGATAGTGCTCGGCGTTGTCTCGGCTTATGGCCGCGGGATTGGCAGAGCAGGCGTGCACCGAAGCGATCGTAATTTCCTTGGCCATCTTTTCGTCTCCTGCTTACCAGTGTAATCTTGTCGCCATGAACACCTCTACCCGTACGAATCCTGATCCTGCGCGCGAAATGCTGCGGCATACCGTAGCCACGGTGGCCTATCGAGGGGGCAAAGCTTTGCGAGATGCTCCAGCGGGATTCGCTGATTTTCAGGCTGGCGAGGGAGTGCGCTCACCCGGGCAGATTCTGGCGCATCTGGGAGATCTGTTTGACTGGGCCCTCTCGATCGCCGAGGGTCAACAGAAATGGCACGACTCGAAGCCGTTGCCCTGGGAGCAGGAGGTTGAGCGATTCTTCGCCACGCTGAAGAAGTTCGATGACTTTCTGGCTTCCGGCGAAGCGATTCACGGTTCGGTGGAAAATTTATTCCAGGGACCGGTGGCTGACGCACTCACTCATGTCGGTCAAATCAATATTCTGCGACGGCTCGCCAGCGGACCGGTGAAGGCGGAGAACTACCACGTCGCCGAGATCACGGTCGGACGAGTCAGCGCCGACCAGGCGAAACCCAAGCGTGAATTTTAATGAAGGGTACGCAGGGTTAGGCTGCGAGAGCGGGCTGCTTGAAAACGCCGATCTGCTCCAGCATTCCCAACTGATCCCAATTGTCCCAGCCCTCGACAACCTGCCCGTCGACAAACCGGGCGATGGTGATGCCTCGGCTGTGCACAGTCCGTCCGGATGCGGGCATCCCGAGACCATCACCACTGTGCGTCATGGTGCCGGACCAGCGCAGGACCACCTTGTCGCCGGCACCAAATACGTCCTCGACTTTCACCTTGATGTCGGGGAATGCGCCGCGAATCTCTTGCACGAACTTCACGAACTGCTCAGGCCCACGAATTTCCGATTCGCCGCCTCTTTGTCCATTGGCGACTCCGTTCGGAGCAAACAATTCATGAATCGTCTCGATCCGGCCTTCGTTCCAAACTTCCTGGAACCAGCGTCGCATCAGTTGAATATTTTCGTCGGCTGCCATAGGCGTGAACTCCTCTCGAACGATTTCGGGCACCACACGTTAGCTCTCCAGGGCGGAGAGGGCAAGAAGAATTTCGCATGTAGGGACGGACGCATTCGTCCGTCCAGCGAGCGAAGCGAGCGTGGTCCATTGTTTTGCGAGACCACGTCGGAACCGCGTGCCTGGCATCCCCCGGCCGCAAGAATGGGAGTATCATTTCGCTCATGAAGAGGAGGACGCTCTCGACACAGCGTAAGCCGCTCGCCCGCTCGTGGATGCGGAACAAACTTCATCATGGGTTTCACGGCTACCCCGTCGCAACCATCGCCTTCTATGGGCCCACCGACAAACTGGCGACTAAGGTTGCCGTGAGCATCTTTCTCACCGAAAGCGATGACCCGGATTTTCTCGAGCGCTATTTCTCCGGTGGCGAAATGGATGTGCGCAGTGATCCGGCGGTCGGCGAGCAACTCATAGCCTTTCTGAAGGCTCACGCTCCACGATCGACTGTGGTTACGGACCGGATCATCGGGTGCCCCCATGAAGAAGGCATTGACTATCCGGACGGAACCTCCTGTCCGAAGTGTCCTTATTGGGCGGGCCGCGACCGCTTTACACACGAACGCATTCAGTAACGATAGGACGTCTCCATGGCCATCACTCGAAATTGCCCATCCTGCGGGAAGCCGAATCGAATTCCACCAAAGCATCTGGCCGACACCGGACGATGCGGCGCCTGCAAGAATCCGCTGCCTCCGATGGCCGAGCCGGTGGAGGTCAGCACCGCGGAGTTCGACGAAATTGTTCGCGACAGCAAAGTCCCTGTCCTGGTGGATTTCTGGGCGGCATGGTGTGGTCCGTGCCGCATGGCCGCGCCGCACGTGGCCCAAGTCGCGCACGACCTCGCCGGACGGGCCGTCGTGCTGAAGATAGACACCGAGAAGTTCCCCGAACTGGCATCCCGGTACAGCGTCCGAGGGATACCGAACTTCGCGGTATTCGCCAACGGCAGCCTTCAGTTCCAGCAAGCCGGGCTAGTCGACGCCAACACGATGAAAAGCTGGCTTGCCACGGCGGCTTAGGAGGTTGCTTTCTTGACCGAGACATCCGCCCGTTCCAAAAACAAATGCTTCAAAAGCAGATTGACGGCCTCGCCGGTGAGAGGTAACGTTCTGTACTGCACAGGCTCGTATTCGAAGTGGTGAAGATGGGGCGAGATCATGGACGCAGGCGGGCTCCGGCATCGGGTCGTCGGGTCAATCGCCCGTGCCTTGCGTGGGCACCCCGGAGTCTTGAGCGGGATCCGTTCAGCGGTCAGATCGGCCGCACTCCAACAAGACATCCTGAAGCACGCGGCTGCTAGGGTTCTTCCGCAAATCATTCAGCCCGATCCTAAAGAAATCTTCATCACGCTAACCGCGAACTGCAATCTTCGTTGCAAGGGCTGCCGGTATGGCCGCGATTTCATGCCCGGATCGCAGTTGCCTTGGCCCGTCGTGCGGGATCTGCTGGACGATTGCAAGCATTTCGGGATCAACAGCATTCGCCTCTATGGGGGCGAACCCTTGCTGCATCGCGATCTGCCAAAAATAGTGGAGCATGCGAAAAGGCTGGGCCTGCATCCCTGGCTAACGACCAACGGTATCTTGCTCAAGGAAAAGATCGACGAACTCTACGACGCGGGGCTTCGCGACATAAGCGTCGGATACTACGGAACCGGCGAGGAATATGATGCCTATGTCCAGCGCAAGGATCGTTACACTGCGTTGGAGCGCGGAGTTGCTTACGCCCGCGAGCGCTACGGCCCGGAGCTTAACATTGCGCTGGGCTGGGTTCTGATGCGGCCCACCTGCAGCGTCGATGAAATCCAGCGGCTGTGGAATTTCGCGGAGAGATATTCCGCGCCCATCGGCGTGAGCCTAATCCACTATTCGCTTCCGTATTTTACGGAAGGGGCCGAACAGGAATTGCAATTTCGTCCGGAGGATCGTGCGGCGATCGAACGAGCCGTAGCCGAACTGATTCGCATGAAGCAACTGCGTCCTGAGTTAATACAGCAGTCGCTCATGGCCCTTCGCTCCATCCCTGACTGGCTGCTGAAGAAAGCGGATATGCGCGTGCCATGCGACCGATACCACTTGCTTTGGGTAGGAGCTGACGGCACGGTTTAACTCTTCTATGTCACTTTCAAACTTGGGAACTTGCACGAGCAAAAGCTCGCCAGCATGCTTTTTACTCGCGAGCATAAACAGGCCGCGCGGGATGCGTTTCTGCTGAACTGCCCGAATTGCCATTGCAGCTACAACAGCCGGATTGAGAAGGATCTGGGAAGCCGTTTTCGCTATTCGTAGAGGCTCGATGAAGAAGCCTGACTTATTTCTGGTAGGTGCTCCGCGGTGCGACACAACTGCTCTCTACACCTATCTGAAGCAGCACCCGGAAATATTCCTGTCCCGCATCAAAGAGCCTCAGTTTTTCGCGAACTTTTTGGGCGAGCAAAGGCGCATTCAAAACTGGCCCGATTATCTGAGCTGTTTTGCCGGAGCCAATGGTGAAAAGAGGATCGGAGAGGGCTCGGTGGCGTATCTTGCCGCGACCAACTCCGCGAGGGACATAAAGGCCTTCAATCCGGAAGCACGCATCATCATTATGCTCAGAAACCCGTTGGATGTGATGCACTCGCTGTATCACTTGCGTCGCTTCAACGATCTGGAAGATGAACTGAGTTTTGAAGCAGCTCTTGCGGCAGACGAACGCGGACGCAGGCCTTATGAGCAGACTTACCGTGCGAAGGTGTCATTTGCGGAACAGGTCAAACGGTTCGTCGACGTATTTGGGCGGAATCAGGTTCACTTCATCATTTTCGATGACTTCGTTGCCGATACAGCTTTGGTGTATCGAACGACACTGGAGTTTCTGAAGTTCGACCTGATGGGCTTACGACTTTTCCCGTGGTGAACGCGAGCCCGCGCGCGCGAAGTAAGGTGCTGCGAAAGACGGTGAGTCAGCCACCACAGCGCTTGCGGTCTATGCTCCATCGGCTCACGACCGAGCGTGTTCGGTCGAGTATAGGTGGTTTCCTGGATCGGTTGAATATTGTCTACGAAAAAAGATCGATCGAGCCCGAGCTGAGATCCCGCTTAAGCATTGAATTTGCGCCCGAAGTCGAAAGATTGAGCGCGGTGGTTGGCCGGGACCTGAGCGGGTGGTGCCGGACATAACTAAAGGCGCGAACCCACCAGGCGACAGTGCATGCGGCCTGATCCCCCGAGCGAAACCCGAACTATGGCCGGGGCAAGTCGAGCAGTATGACCTCCGAGTGCTCCTGCACTCGTTCGAGGACGACTTCGCTTCCGTCTGGGGAAATGTCGAAAGCGCGAATATCAAAATCGGGAGGGAGGTTCGTCCGCTGCCTCTCAACTCCCGTTTCCAGGTCGACGAGCCATAGATTCTTGTGCTGAATTTCCCCTCGCAGAAACACGAGCGCCCGTCCTCCGTCCAGAAAGGCGAGGTGTCGAGTTCCCCGCGTCAGCGTCAGGGCGGGCAGGGGATGGGCTGCACCGTCAACGTTGACGGCCTTCACCGAAAACGTGGTTCCGATGTCGGGCCCAGAGTAAACAACGAAACGGCCGTCAAGCGACCAAGCGGGGTCGATTGCATAATCCGCGACAAATAGTTCGGGGGGCCGACCGTCGAGCGGCACGCGGAACAGGTGTGGGACACCATGGTCATCGGCCGCTGAAGTGATGGATTGCCCGTCCGGCGACCATGCTGGTGTGCCGCGTAGATCGAGAGAATGGGACGCAATCCGTGCATTGGTGCCGTCGGACTGCATTACGTACAAGAGTGTTTGTCCACGTTGCCGCACGGAGAACGCAATCGACCGCCCATCAGGGGCGATGACCGGGCCCCCAAAGATGTGTGCTCCCAGCCCGCTCCACAATTCCGTGCCCGTTCCATTGGTGAGCTTCCAGATGCTTTCGCTTGCGCCCGCCCCAGAAACATACAAAAGGTAATTTGGACCGAGTCGCGGAGAGAACCCGCTGCTGGTTGTGAGAGAGATTGGATCCGCCGTCGACGCCGCTAGGGACGAAGTAGCGATCCGCTGACGCCAAAGTGTTTTCTTCGGACTCGCCAGCGTGGCAACCAGTCGGCGACCGTCAGCACTCGCGGCCAGCGACGTGTATCGATCAAGCCCAGAGCTCAGACGATGCGGGATGCGGCGTTCAACGTCCATGCTATAAAGCCATGGCCCGGAACCGTCGGGATCGCTGGCGAGGTACATCAGCGTTCGGCGATCCAATAAGACCGGATGGCTTACGCGGGCATTGTTCGATGTGATCCGTTCAGGAGTTCCACCGGCTGGGCTGACCCGCCAGATGTCTAATCTGTCTGGGAGAGCGCCCTGCACGAAGTAGATGAACGCTGCGTCAGGCGCCCACAAGGGAAAGTGAGAATGCAGACCTTCCGGCGCCGTGAAGATGTGTCTGCTCTCCGATCCAGCGTTGCCGGCCGACACGAACAGGGGGTCTCCGGGGCCGGGCGTGTGGTACGTCAGGCGCGAGCCATCGTGCGACCAGTCGAACTCGGCCACTCCTTCAAGGTATGGCCTCGGTGCGCCACCCAGAGTCGGTACCGCCCATATGCCGATTTCGCCTCCGTCCGAGCCGCCGGGCTTGCGAACCCAAAACGTGACGAGTGATCCGTCCGGCGAGAATCCCAGCGTCCGGATCGACGGATTGACGAGTTCCGGAACACTGCCGTGCGTCAGGTTGTGGAACTCCCCGGAACCGACCTGCGTGACCCAGACATCCATTGGCCCGTCGCGGTCTGAGAGCAATGCTACGAAATGGCCGTCGCGGGACACCGCAGCAGCCTGCTCCACTCCCTCAAAGTCGGTGACGGACTGAAATCGTGCATTTGCGATTGGGCTTCGCCAAAAATACTCGGTTCTGCGGAGCCAAAGGCCTGTGACAATTGTCACCGCGACTGCCGCCGCCAGCGCCAAGCCGAACCGCCAGCCCGGCGAGGTAGCCGGTCGCGGCGGAGGTGCAACGGGATTTGGCGTAGGGACACTGTTCCCATTTCCCGGCGTTGCTCGTAGATTCCGGCTGCGGGACCATGCATCCAATTCCGCCCGTGAGGCATAGACCGACCCCATCCTGTCGTGCAGGTGCCGATGAACGGGCATCCCCTCCCGTTTCTCCCAGCGCTGGACCGTGGTGACGTCGCGGCTGAGGTGAGCCGCGATCTCCTTCCACGAATCCAGCCGGTCCTCGAGCGGCTGCTCGGGCGGCTGTGTCCTTAGGGATGATTCATCCATCGCTCTCCTGGTATTGGGTCCGCGGTCCCGACGAACCCGGGAGCCCAGATTGTAGCCTCGTCCGCTGGCAAAGGCACGGCAAAACGCTGCATTTCACGGCAAATTGCGGATCGCAAGCAATCCTGCGCCTTACCGCTTGTGAGCCTCCACCCGAGTGTCCGATGGTGATCGAGAGTCTGAAGTGAATCCCAAAATTGACAATCGGAGGGTGTTTCCATGAAAAGCAAAGCAATCGAGCGGACGGCGGTCACCATCGCAGTTCTCCTGCTAGTGGCCACCGTCGGCGCGCTGGCTCAGAATTCGGCAGCAACCACATTCGGCGGAGAACTGAACGCCTATTCGCCGCAAACCACTGGCTCAAGCGGCACAACGGGCCCGTACG
The DNA here is from genome assembly GCA_963722365.1 of uncultured Acidobacteriaceae bacterium. Taxonomy (GTDB): domain Bacteria; phylum Acidobacteriota; class Terriglobia; order Terriglobales; family Acidobacteriaceae; genus Sulfotelmatobacter. The sequence continues at coordinate 809,293 of CAVRLM010000003.1, read as the reverse complement.
AGATTCGAGGGCCATGGTCATTAACGGTGAAGGGAAGCACGGCGAGCTTTTCGGCAGACCTGAACATGGAAGAGTCAGATGGCTGGTGCATCAGCCAGAACGGCTCAAACTTTGATCCGGCCGCGCGTGGTGCTCACACCCATCACATCACTCTCGTCAATGCCGCTGTCACGCAGACTACCGCTGGCTTTGAAGTAACTGGCTCGGCCACGATTATGGCGAACGGAACCATCGCCGCCATTTCACCCTCCGTTTTGACCATAGACGTCACAGGGGGCACGGACCGGAAGTTCTCCAATATCACGCTGACCTTTCAGGCCCCGGCCTCCGGACACTTTGGAACGGAGCCCGTACCGGGTGTAATCCGAAGCATCACGGGATCAAGCGGCAAAAAACGAAAGTAGATCTGAAGCTCTCCGGAGCACCGCACCCGCCCGCGCCACCTGCCCGAGACGCGTAGACAGATTCCCTCCGGTCCACGCGTCTCGCGCGGGTAGCTCACTCTTCACGCTAGAACCTCGGTAGCGACCCAGGATTTTTGCCCGGTAAATGTGGGTCACTCGCATCGCCAATCCACACGACATGCCCCAGATCTTCCACCACATCCACCAGCCACTCATTGTTGCCCGAGGCTTCCACTCCGATCAGTGCCGGCACCGTCAACGACTCGTAGAACCGCTTGGCCTCTCCGTCGCCGCCAGCTGGGGAAATCTCAGGGAAGCGACGCGTGCAGACTAGCTTTGGGAATGACGAAAATCAAGCGACGCTTCGCGTCAACCCTAGCCGGTTAGGGGTTTCCCTAGTTGTCTAGATTGGAAGTCAGACCTAGGCTTCTTTCAGAAATGAGTCCCGCGAAATGATCCCCTGATTACCCGGGACCATTCGAACACGACATTGTTTGATCTCGTCTGCTGAATATTTCAACCGCATCGCACGGTTGCCCTTCTGCCGGGAAATCTGTTGCGGTGCGACATGAGTAGAGACCCCATGATTCTCAAAACAAATGGTGCAACAGTCCGATCATTAGTAGCAATTCTCTGCACCACTGTCCTTTCACTGGGCGACACTCTCGCCGATGTGTCGTTTAATTCGCAAGAGCCTGCGTCGTCGCCGCAAAACAAGGCAGCGAAAATTCCTGCCGAACAGTTGGATTCTCTCGTAGCACCCATAGCACTCTATCCAGATCCATTGCTGGCGCAGGCTCTAGCGGCGTCCACGTATCCTCTCGAAATCATCCAGCTCCAGCAGTGGCTGGCCAAGAACAAGGGCCTGAAGGATAAAGCGCTCGCCGATGCTGTAGCGAAAGAATCCTGGGATCCAAGCGTCCAGGCGCTGGCTGCCTTGCCTGATGTGGTGAAGCGGTTGGCGGACGATATTCAGTGGACCACCGACCTAGGCAATGCGTTTCTGGCGCAGCAGGGCGAAGTCATGGATGCCGTGCAGCGCATGCGCAAGAAAGCCCAGGATAAGGGCAATTTGCAATCGACCGAGCAGCAAAAGGTGGAAACCAAGACCATCGAGAACAAGAGTGTAATCGTGGTCGAGCAAGCGAATCCGCAAGTCGTATATGTGCCTTCTTATGATCCCGTCATCGTCTACGGTCCGCCGATATACCCATACCCTCCCATCTATTATCCGCCGCCTGGATACTATGCCGCGGGAGTAGCAATTTCCTTTGGCATGGGCGTCATGATGGGGGCCTTTTGGAGTGGCGGTTGGGGTTGGGGCTGCGGATGGGGCGGCAACAATAATATCTATATCAATAACAACAATAACTTCAACCGCAACACGAACATCGGCGCGCGCCCCTCGAATCCAATAGCAGGCGGTGGAAATCGCGGCAACCTTGGAGGGGCGGGTGGAGTCGGCGGAGCTGGCGGTGTCGGTGGAGCTGGTGGGGTCGGCGGAGTTGGTGGAGCTGGCGGCGTTGGCGGGGCCGGTGGTGTCGGTGGAGTCGGTGGGGGTGGCGGAGTTGGTGGAGCGGGTGGCGGGAATCGCCCATCCACGTTGCCCTCGGGTGGTGGCGGGAATCGCCCTTCCACGTTGCCATCGGATGGTGGTGGACGTAGCAACTGGCAGCACAATCCGGAACACCGCGGCGGCGCTCCGTATCGAGACCGCGCGACCGCAGATCGATTTGGTGGCACGACGCGGGGCGATTCGCTCGCCAATCGCCAGGCCAGCGCGCGGCAACAGGTTGGACGGCAAGGCGGCAATCTGCCAAGCAACCGCGCGGGAACTGGCGGTGCGAGCAATCGGGCTGGAAGCGCCGGCCTTGGCAACAGGGCAGGTGGAAGCGGAGCAGATCGCATTGGAGGTCGTGATCTTTCTCGCAGCGGCGGCGGGAACCGGGACGCCTTCGGCGGAGGTTCCCGCGGTTATAACGGATCGAATACCCGATCCAACAGCAGTCGCGGTGCATCCAGCATGGGGTCTCGCGGCGGAGGCGGGGGCGGTCGCTCGAGGGGTGGTGGGGGTGGGCGGCGCTGATAGCCGATAAAGGGCGCGGAGATTGACGAGAAGACACTGGAGCACGGAATGAACTCAACATCTGCGAATAGAAAATTCTTCGGACTTCTTGGGATGGTTGTCGCCCTGGTGTGGGCCGGTCTGTTCACGGCGGTCGGGTCTGCTGCGCAGGCGACTGCTGCGGGAAAAACTCCCTCTTCCACCACCGCAGCACCCGAAGGTGCAAGGCGGTTTGACACTCCGCAGCAGGCTGCGGATGTGCTAGTCGATGCTGCCGACAAGTTCGACGTGGTTGCGCTCGGTCAAATCTTCGGGCCTGGCGGAGATGACATCGTATTCAGCGGCGAGTTCGCGCAGGACCGGCAACACGCCGCCAATTTTGTTGCCCAGGCCCGCGAAAAAAAGAGAGTTTCGGTCGATCCGAAGAGTGGGACCCGGGCATTCCTCCTCGTGGGCAACGAGGATTGGCCGTTCCCCGTGCCGTTGGTGAAGAGAGGTGACAAGTGGTCGTTTGACTCCAAAGAGGGCTGGCAAGAACTCCTCTATCGGCGCATCGGCGCCAACGAACTGGACGCTATCGCGATCTGCCATGGCTACGTGGAAGCACAGCATGAATACGCCCTTCAGCCTCGTGAAGGATACAACGTGAACCAGTACGCTCAGCGCATAGTGAGCACGCCCGGCAAGCAGGACGGCTTGGCTTGGCAAAACGCCGATGGCGGCTGGGATGGTCCGATCGGCGAAAAGATCGCCCGCGCGATCGAGCAGGGCTACACCAGCGGCGCCGATCCATACCACGGCTACTTCTTCAAAATTTTGAAGGGGCAAGGGCCCGCCGCGCCACTCGGTACGATGGATTTTGTTGTGAAAGGGTTAATGATCGGCGGCTTTGCCTTAGTAGCCGCTCCAGCAGAATACGGCGTAACTGGAGTGAGAACCTTCATCGTGAGCCACGACGGGGTTGTGTATGACACTGACCTTGGACCGAAAACCCTCGACGAGTTCAAGAAGATGGAAGTCTTCAATCCTGATAAATCCTGGAACCCCGTGCCCGACGAAGAGGAATAGAAAAGCAAGTTCCACGACTGTGGCAATCGGGCCAGACCACAGAGTAGGCCAATATCGAAACGATCGCTACCCAGGGTTTGTGCTCGATAAAGGTGGGGTAGCGAATCCGAGGGTGCCCCATTCTAACGTCGCGCGGTTTGCGGCGTTAGAGTGGGGACTTTATTCGCTCCGACCGCACGGGCGGACGGATGGCCCAAGGGGTTAAGCGGCGACTCGTTCCGTAGTCCGCGCCTGGTGCGGCGCGCCCACGTAGGGGAATTGCGCGAGCAGGTCTTTGTGGGGCCCGACCTTATCTTGCGTCACCTTTCCATTGCTAAGGAGAGGAAGGAAGAAATCCACGACGTCGTCGGTGAGCGTCCGGCCATTCGTCGGGTAGACCGCTGGCGCTGTGGGGTTATAGGGGAGGACGTCCGGCAGCAAGGTCCCTGCCACCCGCGTTGCTTCCGCTGGCGTATATCCACCGGCATGCTCCAGCGCGTGCGCGAACACGGGGATGAAGCGGGCGTCGCCTGCCGGCTCCGCAGCGAGATAGGCGGCGTTCTGTTCGCCGGCGAGAAAGGGAGTTTGATTGGACCGCGCACCGCGATCCGCCTGAACCCATTTCCCGCTTGTGCCGTCCAGTGTGCGAGCCCACAGGCCCACCTTTCCACTCCCGAGGGCAGAGTTGGGCACTTCCAGCACGATACTGCACACGTCCTTGTCGGCGAAGTAATCGTCACCGGTGAATTGCAGGTTGTTCAGGGCCCCATTGACGTCGAAGAAAAAAGGATCGCTGCGCCAGCCGGCGACGAAGCGGTAGCCGCCGGCCTCCGCCACCTGTGTCTCCGTCCCCGTCGAGACCGGCACTCCCTCGACGATGACTTGCCCTTCCTCGCCTATCCCAGCGGCCTGAGCGCCCTCAACGCGGCGAAGCGTCGCGGTCTGCGCCCCGTCCGCGGAGGACGCGAAGCGCACCCGGTACGCGATATCGGCTACGTTATCGCCGTTCGTATCAATCCTAAGTTCATAAATCGCCTCGGGCGAGAAGGCGACGTCGGTGGTGGGCCCTGGCGGGTTCACGCCAGCGGACGGATGTACATTCATAATCAGGATGGATTTGTTAGCATCCCCAGGCTTTGGGAAAGCAAACAGATCGGTGAAGTCAAGGCGGGCATCGCCGTGGGGGAATCCAAAGTCGGGGCCGGAATAATGGTGGGACATGGCTTTTCCTCGCTTTAGGTGAGATTGAGATTAAACGCAGAACTTCCGATTGGGACTTCTGGTCAGCGGATTATACGCTTCTCGATAGCTAGACATGATGAATCTGCCAAGGCCCCGCCTGGTGCCCCGAAGTATCAATGGGCTGCGTGCGCCATCTTAGCCCCCACTCCCATGAGGACGGTGGCCCACCTTTCACGCCAGGACAAACTTGGGTGGCCCATCCTTTGCGCTTTTTGCCTTTGCAAAGGGTGGGCATTCCAGACGGCTGCATAAACATCCCACCCTTTCAAAAAGCGCGAAAGGATGGGCCACCCAGCGTCTTGAGGAGATCACAGCCACCCCGAACCTTTACGCTCCACAACTCCCCGTGATATCCTCATAAATGTCACAAAGACAATCGATTAAAGACAGGAGTGCACCAGGCAAGTGTTAGCCAGAGAGCACAAGAAATCCCTCATCGACCAATACGGGACGCATCCCAGCGATACCGGTAGCCCTGAAGTCCAGATCGCGTTGCTGAGCGAACGCATTGGCCAATTGACGGAGCACTTCAAGACGCACCAGAAAGACCACGGCTCGCGCCGCGGCCTTCTCATGCTGGTCAGCAAGCGCCGTAGCTTGCTCGACTACCTGAAGAAATACGATTCCGAGCGCTACAAGACGGTCATTACCAAACTCGGTATCCGCAAATAGATCGGAAGAGCTAGGTTTCAAGGTGGCAACGTTTCAAGGTTTCAAAGACCTTGAAACATTGAACCCTTCGAAACTTTGAAACTTTCGTTCCATGCTATTTCTGAAATCCGTCTCTGGAGAGACGGTCCAGCATCGAGGAATTCTCTACACGTGCGTTTTTCAAGCGCTGATCCCTCGCCTCAACCTGGCACCAGTCCGGTGCCTTGGCCCTTCCGCGCGTCTTCATTTGCATCTCGGGGAAGGTTCGCCTGCCTGCTGCAACTCAAAGGAATGAAATTATGAAACCAGAAGCAACCAGCGTCACAGTCCATCTCACCGGCGGTAAAGAAATCTCATTTGAAACTGGAAAGCTTGCCAAGCAAGCCGGCGGCGCCGCCGTAGTAAGACTCGGCGAAAACGTCGTCCTCGCCACCGCCACCGCCAACCCAGATCCGCGCGAAGGCATCGATTTTTTCCCTCTCACCGTTGATTACCGCGAATACACGTATGCCGGCGGACGTTTCCCCGGAGGCTTCATCAAGCGCGAAGGCCGCATGAGCGAGCGTGAAGTGCTCACCAGTCGGCAGATTGACCGGCCGGTGCGTCCCATGTTCGCCGACGGATTCAAGTGCGAGACCCAGATCATTGCGTTCGTGCTGTCGGCCGACAGTAATAACGATCCAGACGTTCTGGGCATCAACGGTGCGTCGTGCGCGCTGACGCTTTCCGACATTCCGTTCATGGGGCCGATCGGCGCGGTGCGCGTTGGATTAGTGGATGGGCAGTTCATCGTGAATCCCACGTACGACGAGATGCGCGGTGGCCTGGTCAACATCATGGTCGTCGGGACTGCCGACGGCATCGTGATGATCGAGTCGGGCGCCAAGGAAGTGAAAGAAGAAACCGTGCTCGATGCGATCGAGTTCGGACACACCGAGATCAAGAAGATCTGCAAGGCCATCAACGAACTGCGGGACAAAGTCGGCAAGCCGAAACGGAAAGTTGAGCCTCCGCAATTTGACGAGGCTTACTACAAAGACTTGAAGAAGCGCATCGGTGCTCAGTTGGAGGATGCGCTCGATACCAAGAAGCATCCCAAGGCCGAGAGCTACACACTGGTCAAAGACATCAAGAAGAAGCTGGCCGCCGATTTGCCGGAAGACGACGATGAAGCCAAGCTCAAACTGAATCACTACTACGAGACCTTGCGAGAGCGCATTTTCCGCGAGCAAGTGATCAATCAGAAGCGGCGTCCGGACGCCCGCGCCTTCGACGAAGTGCGCGATATCTGGATCGAAGCCGGCATGTTGCCAAGAACCCACGGCAGCGCCATCTTCACTCGCGGCGAAACCCAGGCGCTGGTCACAGCAACTCTCGGCACCAGCGACGACATGCAACGCCTCGAAGGATTCGAAGGCGAATCCAAAAAACGCTTCCTTTTGCACTACAATTTCCCGCCGTTTTCGGTGGGAGAAGTGGGATTTATGCGGGGAGCAGGGCGACGTGAGATTGGGCATGGGGCGCTGGCGGAGCGGGCGGTTTCGGCCGTGCTTCCGACAGAAGAGAAGTGGCCTTATGCAATGCGCGTGGTGTCGGACATTCTGGAGTCGAATGGGTCGTCATCGATGGCTACGGTTTGCGGAGCGTCGGTTGCGTTGATGGATGCGGGCGTTCCGTTGAAGGCTCCGGTGGCTGGCGTCGCGATGGGACTGGTGAAGGAAGGCGATCAGTATGCCATCCTGACCGACATTGCGGGCGCGGAAGATCACTACGGCGACATGGACTTCAAGGTTGCCGGGACACGCGATGGCATTACCGCGCTGCAGATGGACATTAAAGTGACCGGCATTACCTCGCAGATTATGCGCGAGGCGCTGGAGCAGGCGCAGCGGGGACGGATGCACATTCTCGGAAAGATGGAAGAAGTGCTGCCCTCGGGACGCGAGAAGATTTCCGACTACGCGCCGCGCTTCTATACCGTGCAGATTCCGGTCGACAAGATTCGCGACCTGATCGGGCCGGGCGGGAAGATGATTCGCAGTATCGTGGAGCAGACCGGAGTGAAGATCGACGTTGAAGATTCCGGACTGGTCAAGGTGGCGTCGAGCGATCAGGAGTCGGCGGCGAAGGCGCTGCAGATTATCGGCGACATCACGGCGACGGCCGAGGTAGGGAAGACGTATCTCGGGAAGGTTACGCGGCTTGCGGACTTTGGCGCGTTCGTGGAAATTCTGCCGGGGACCGACGGGCTGCTGCACATCAGCGAAGTGGCGGAGCATCGTATTGCTGACGTGCGTGACGAACTCAAAGAAGGCGACCAGGTGCTGGTGAAAGTGCTGGCAGTGGAGGGCAACCGCATCCGGCTATCGCGCAAGGCGATTCTGAAAGAGCAGCGCGCGAAGATGGGGGGCGGGGAAGCGCCGCCGGTTGCTGCAGCAGCACCGTCGGGCGATGGAGAACCGGCGATGACTGGTTCGCTGGTAATTGAAGGCGGCGGGGATTTCCCCGACGAGCCAGACTCTGAGCCGAACTTCAACCGCGATGGTCCACCTCCCGTGAGTGCTGGTGGCGGTGGAGATCGTCCTCGGGGCGGAGATCGAGGCGGGGATCGTGGACGCGGCGGGCGTCCTGGCGGTGGCGGTGGCCGCGGACGTGGACGCGGTGGACGTCATGGTGGAGGCGGTGGCGGTGGACGCCACGGCGGTGGTGGCGGCGGCGGGGGGCGACACTAGAACTTCTCTCCCACGGATTGAAGGGATTTTCACGGATACGAATGAACAAGGGCCGCAGAAATATTCTGCGGTCCTTTTTCTTTTTGAGCGGTCGGTCATGGTATAAGTCTCCGGGCAGATTTCTGCCATGAAACTACAAATTCGGAGAATATCGAATGAAGAAGATGGGGATTGCGATTCTGTTGGCGATTTCGACTTTCGTGCTTGCGGCTGTGCCTGCGGGATGGAAGGTAGTCACCGATCGGAAAAAGACATGCCAGTATGCCGTTCCGGCGGATTGGACGCTGGATACGCTGCTGGTAGGAACGGCGACCTCGGCTGACAAAAAGAGCAACGTGGTGGTTCATGGCAACCAGCAATCGCTGGCGGAAATCAAGCCGATGGTCCAGCAGATGATTCCGCCGGACAAGACCATTGAAGACAACGGCAAGCGATATTGGTATTCGTACAAGCACTTGTCGAATGGCGGCGACCTGCCGGGAACGAACTGGTACGTGGCGGTAGCGGTTTCCGGTGGGGTATGCGCGGCGCAAGTGGGCTTCAAGGATCCGGCGGGAGAAGCGGTGGCGAAGCAGATTGTTGACACGATTGGAGCGGCGAAGTAGGGGGCGTGGGAGCTCGGAATGTGTCATTGGGCTCCACTGATGGGGCGACACGCGAGATCCCTCACTCCGCCTGAAGAGCGGCTCCGTTCGGGATGACGCAGTCTACACGATGGAGTTGGAGTACTGAGTTTAGCTTCGGCCGCAGCGCGATGCGCGCGAGATCCCTCTCTTCGCCTGAAGAACGGCTCCGTTCGGGATGACGCCGTCGAGGCGATGAACGAGGCTGGTAAATCTACGCATGCATTTCTTGCTCGCGGGGCGAAAACTATTCCCATCGACGACGATTAAGCCCCGACGATGGTTCTCGAAGGGACTACAGCGTCTACCGTAGCGGCCAAGAAAACATGCCTGACATGCGATTCTGATACGCTTCAGCAGTCGAGCTAAATCCTTCGATTGCAACGACGATCGCGCATGGAAGGTGGAAGCGGCGTTTTGTTGGCAGACCGTTTGCTAAGTTTTCCGGAAGAGCCGCCTGGCTCCTGGAGGATTTAGTGAAAACCAAGATTCGTTCGCTCTCGCTTCTCGCCACCCTGGCAGTCGTCCTCGGCATGATCTCCTGGGGCAGTGCGTTGAGTGCTCAAACATCACCGTCATCGCAGTCTGACCAGCAGGCGCAGCAGCCGGCTCCGCCGCCGGATACGCAGTCCACGCCGACAGATCAGCAGACGCAGCAACCTGCGCAAGCGCCGGACACGACGCCGTCGCAGTCGCAACCCAGCCAAACGCCAGACACGCAGCAGCCACCGGCCACGCAGACTCCGGATCAGGCTCAGGCGCCTGACTCCAAGGCCGGGATGCCAGCCGCCTCTGACAGCCAGACTTTCTCGGGTACGGTAATGAAGTCGGGCGACAAGTACGTATTGAAAGATGATTCCGGCAAGACCTATGACATCGATCACCAGGATGAAGTGAAAAAGTTCGATGGCAAGCGCGTCCGCGTGAAGGGCAAACTGGATGACACTGGCACCAAGATTCAGGTGCAATAACTGAACTTTACGTTTTAAACTTCGGCCAGAACAGGCACCGAGGACACCGGGCAAACCGCTCCGTGATCTTCGGTGCCTTTTGGTTTGTGTTCGTTACTTGATTCTTTCTGCAATGGTGATAACCCAGCCTTCCGGATCTTCGAAGGCGAACTCGCGCATCCCGTAGAACTGTTCTTTCAACGGCATCGTGATCCTGGCTCCGCTCTTTTGGACGGCGGCCAGCACTTCCTCGATTCCTTCCACTTCCGTAAATAGCGTGAGGCTGCCACCGATCGGCCTTCCGCCGAGAGCGGGATAATCTTCCGCGACTGCCTTCTGGTCGTTGAAGAAGTCTCTACGTCGCCGGCGGTGACGGAGCCAAAGACATACGGTGGATCGTCGGGGACGTGCATGGCGGGCTGGAACCCAAGAACGGAGCGATAGAACTCCATGCTGGCGGCCACATCGCGGACGACAAGATTGGGCGTGAGCTTTTGAAACTTCATGAGGTCTCTTTATTCATTCGTGGAGGGTGAGCGCGGCCTGCATTAGGAGGCGCGACGCGCACAAAGACTGGATGTTCGCAACGCCTCCATCCACGTGGCAGCTTTCGGCGGAACGAGGCATGACTTAGTCGGCACTTACGAGAAGTAGCGATCTTCACTTCATTTGCTCGCTTTGCTGTAGGCATATCCGCACAAAATTCTTGATCACCGCCGATTCGTGCAACTTGTTCCAAGCCACGCCCACATCCCACTGAGCTTCCCGGCCGCGGATGTCGCTAAACCTAACGCCGGTTACACGCAAGTGCCTGGCTGAGCGTGGCACAAGTGCGACTCCAATTCCGGCGCGCACCAAATTGAGGAGTGTGAACATGTCTCGCGCCTCCTGCACGATCTTCGGGCTGAAGCCGGCACTTCCGCAGAGCTGGATGCAATGGTCGTGGTACGTGGCTGAAACCTCTCTGGCGATCATGATGAAGGCCTGCTGGGAAACGCCATGGAGGGTCAGCGGCCCACGGAAATCACTGAAGGCAGCGATCGTCAATTGCTCCTGCAAAACCTTTCTGACGACCAGGGGTGGACGCCCATTGGGCAGCCGCAGAAATCCAACGTGGATCTCGCCGGTCAGCAGGGCATCGATCTGGCGTGGAGTGGACATGTCGCCCACCTGGATCGCGACCTGGGGATGCGCTTCGCGGAATGTGCGGAGAGCCGGCGGCAAAAGGCTGTGGATGGTAGCAATGCCGGCAGCGATGCGCAATCTGCCCGCTTCGCCGCGCACCGCCGCCTGGGCGGTATCGAAGAGCGCATCGAGATCGCGAACAATGCGGCGAGCCTCGCCGTACAAAAGCTCTCCCGCTGCGGTAAGGCGGACATCGCGCCTGTTCCGGACCAGCAAGGGACCTCCGATCTTCTGCTCCAGGCCTTTAATCTGTTTGCTGAGTGCGGGCTGCGAGATATGCAGCAGACTCGCCGAACGGCCGAAGTGTAACTGCTCCGCCAGAATGAGAAAGGAGCGCAGCTCCCGATCTTCAATACCCATAACTACTAGTTATCACACGATGCAAAATGTTTCATTGGAATAATCGTCCAGAAACGGTTTTAATTGAGACATGAGTGATGCTGGAATTATGTCGCTGGTTGGTACCGTTGCTGCCATATGCACTACCGGGGCTTTCCTTCCGCAGATCGTTAAGCTCCGCAAGCAGGGTGGAGAAGATCTGTCGTATTCGATGCTCGCGGTTTATCTGGCAGGGGTGCTCCTGTGGATGATTTACGGGCTATTGTTCCACGCAGCGGCGGTGATCTGGGCAAATGTGATTACGTTCATTCTGGTCGCTACTTCTTTGATTCTGAAGCTAACTTGGAAGGGAGCAGCAGTTAGGGCCAGCGGTAATGGGCGTCGCCTCCGAGTCGCGGTCGACATGGATGAAGTGATCGCCGACAGCCTTACTCATCATCTGGGCCTGTACAACCAAGCGACTGGCCAGAACCTTACTCCCGAAATTATCCGCGAGAAAGGATTAAAGGAGTCGATCCCACTGAAGCACCGCGAGGTCTTCGCACGCTTGCCGCACGACGATGGATTTTTCGAGGACCTGGGTGTGATCGAAAACAGCCAGCATGCCTTGCAGCAATTGGCGACCGAGTACGACGTCTTTATTGCCAGCGCGGCGATGGAAGTGCCAAGTTCGTTTGACGCGAAGTTCAGGTGGCTGCAGAGACATTTTCCCTTCATACCCACGAGCAACATCGTGTTTTGCGGAGACAAGGAAGTCATTGACGCGGATTACCTGATCGATGACCGTTCCCGTCACTTTGCCCGGTTTCGTGGGACTGGGATCCTTTTTACCGCTCCGCACAACGCGCGCGAAAGTGCACATCTTCGCGTCAACAATTGGAATGAGGTGTTGGCGATACTCTTGAAGCCGGCATCGGGGCAGGCCATTCACCGATCAGCGGAACGCAACATCAAGTCGGAAGCTGCTACAGCAGGATGACGCTGAAAAACAAGATTGGGTTTACTTACGCTCGGGCAGACGCCAGGCAAAGAGCACTCCGCCGCCGCTAGTCACAACGTATTGCCGATCATCCAGTTCGTAGGTAATCGGAGGGCTGACGATCTGGCCGCCGGTGCCGGCATACCAGAGAGTTGTGCCATTCTTGCTATCGAGAGCAAGAGCATTGCCGCTGGAGTCCCCGGTGAACGTGACGCCTGAATCCGTCGTCAGCACGCCGGCAGAGGCGCCTTCGCCAATATCGTGGCTCCAGCGAATTTTTCCCGTCTGGTAGTCGATGGCTTTGATCATGCCTTTGCCCCAGAGTCCGTAGTCCGCGCCAGCCCAGCCATAAGCGCCGTCGGCGGGCTTGGCAAAATAGAGAGAGTAACTTTCGCGCGCGGAGACGATGAACAATCCGTTCTTTGGATCGAAACTCGGAGAACGGAAGTTCGTCATGCCGCCTTCATCGGGGGCGATCAGGCGTCCGTCAGGCGCCGGTTCCTTGTCGGGATTCGGAATCGGGCGGCCTTCCTTATCGATACCCAACGTCCAGTTCACCGGGCCAAACGGCACGGTCAGAAGGCTTTTGCCATTGGTGCGATCGAGTACGAAGAAGTAGCCGTTGCGCGAGGCCTGCATCAGCAACTTGCGAGGCTGTCCTTGAAAGTCGGCGTCGACGAGAACGGGGACTTCGATGGCATCCCAATCATGCGTGTCATGCGGAGAGGGCTGGAAGGCCCAGACAAGCTTTCCGGTATCGGGGTTCAGGGCCGCGATGGTGCACGTATAGAGGTTGTCGCCGGGACGCGCCTTGCCATTCAACACCGGCGTCGGATTGCCGGTGCCGGTGTACAGCAGATTCAGGTCGGGATCATAGGTCCCGGTCATCCAGATCGTGCCCCCGGTGGTCGCATTCGGAGTGCCGGCATCGGGCGTCGTGTTCCATTGCCACTGCGTCTTGCCGGTCTCGGGATCAATGGAGCGGACGTAGGCAGCGATGTTGTCCAAGTCTCCGCCTACACCGAGGATGACGTGATCGCGCACAACCAGCGGCGCCATAGTGGTCCAATATCCCTTTTTGATGTCGCCGACTTCCACATCCCAACGGACTTTGCCGTTCTTGGCTTCGAGCGAAATCAGGTGTGCATCGGGCGTGGAGAAGTAGAGCCACTGTTTGTACATGGCGACCCCACGATGCCCAAGGTGCATCCCTTCGTTTCGCTTGTAGGTGTAGTGCCAGATCAGGTGGCCAGTACGGGCGTCGACAGCCCACACGTTGTCGGGCACGGTGAAGTACAGCAAGCCGTCGACCAGCAGCGGCGATGACTTGATGATTGATTCCTGGCCGGTTTGAAACGCCCATGCCAGGCCGAGAGACGCAACGTTCTGGGGAGTGACCTGGGTCAGGGGGCTGTGTCGCCGGCCGGAATAGTCGCCGTGATAGCTCGGCCAGGAGTCGGCCGGCGGGGCTGCAATGGTGGCGGGATCAAGCCCTTGGGATAGAAGCCGGCCGGGGAGAAGGAACAGCAGGCCGATGGCACAAAGTATCCACTTCGTAGAAAGAGATTTCATAAGTCCTAGCGCAGCGTTTGCAGGTACGCCATCAGGTTATGGATGTCGTCATCGGTGTACTTGCCGAACTGCTCGATATGAGCATCCGCGGGGGAGTCGATTTTGTATTGAACTGCGCCGATCGGCCACGACCTGTTCCATCCTTCGGAATCCGTCATTGCGATGTGGAACTCGTCTTTATAGGTGAGCGTGCCGGTGACGGTTTCGCCGGATCGAGTGGTGACAGTGAGCTTGGCTTTCGCATTCTGGGGATAGAGCATTTGCATTTCGAGTTCGAGCCCTTCGTAGCGAGTGGCTATCCCCGCCAGATCGCCGGTGGGAGAATGACACGAGGAGCATTTCCCGGGACCATTGAAATAGGCTTTACCTTTCTCGACGTTGCCGGTTTGTAGGTCAGCAACGTCCACGCCGCGTCGGCCCCCAGGCTTGGAATTCAATTGTTTAGTTTGGTCGCGAATGAAGGCGATGAGATCGTTGACCTCTGGGAGGGTAAGCTTGGCGAACGCCGGCATGCCCTTCTCGATCCGGCCGTCGTGCACCACCGAGCGAATCCTGTCTCCCCGGACGTCGCGGGCCACCAGACGAGAACGCGTCAGGTCGGGACCGGATTCGCCGCCGGCGGCATCGCGCCCGTGACAGAAGGCACAATTGCTCGCAAAAAGCGACTTGCCGCGCTCCGGCGCGGATTGAGAGGCCGGATTGGTCTCCTGCGCTGATGCCGCAGAAATACCTGCGAGCAACAGCGCAGAAATCAGGAAACTCGTTCCAAGACTGCACCCACGGATACCCACCACCGATGAAACCCTCCGGGCAGGAATGTTGATCCCCAGAACCCAAACGTTAACGCCAGTACATGTTAACAAAGCGTACAGACGGCAATTTGGATTTAGCGGCGGGGAAAGGTGCTCCCCACCCTAGCAGAGGATGCGAGGGTGGGGCGTCCCGCTACGAGGCAGGTATACCTGTCAGGTTTGGATTCCCCTTGCGTTTCAGGCGGCGGTCGGCAAGTGGAAAAGGTCGGGTAATTCCGTGTATTAAGTTCCCCATTCTGTCTCTTATCGGGATAGTGTGGCCGGGCAGGAAAACGTTTCGGAAAATCTTCAGGACTATTTCCAACTCTCTTTCTTTCGGGCTTCGCGAAGTGGCGCGATCTCTTCGCGGAATTGCTCGTCCGGCATACAGCTGGAGAATGCAGCCCAGAGGGCGCCTTTTCATCTCCGGAACAGAGCGGCGAAACGATTTCCGATCAATTCGCACCATCGTATTGACAGTGAGGTCTCGGAGTTAGCTCGGGGATCCCCCTCCGGAGACTGCGTGGTGAAAGCTCCTCGTAGAGTCTGCGGCTGTGCTTCCGGTTGTCTCGCTACACCACACAAAAACTCTAGGAGGAGTTATGAAGTGCATCAGTTTTGGCCCTTGTGTCGCCCTGATCGGATCAGTACTGATCAGCGTGCCACAGGGCTTTTCTCAGGACGCAATGTCAAAGCGAACCGGTTCGATTGACGGTCGCTCCCAAGTCTTCTTCGCGTATTACGATGAAGACGCTTCCGAAAGCAACCTGCGTGCTGCACGCAGAAGGCGACACCGCAGCCGAACATTCGTTCAAAACGTTTGCCGACGATGAAGGCAACATCCGTTTCCAGGTAAGGCCTTCCGCGGAATCCGATCAAACCGCCCATTTTGCGGTGGACTGCACGGCGGATGGGAAATCCAGCACATTCACATTGGAACTGCGACCGAATTCTGTTCCGACTTTTGATATGCCCGCGCCTCAGGCAGAGGTGCGCACGCCGCAGGCTGGAGATGTGATGCGTCCCGCGCTGAGCAAGGCGGATGCGGCGCGGCTCGCAAATGATGAATTGGCCAAGCGCGGCTATCCGATTCGCCCCGATGTAAAACAAGCCCCGGACGCCTATGCGGCATGGCTCAAGGCGGTGACGCAGCCGTCGCGGCTGGTGGATGCGCGGCAGGTAGCGCGTTCGGACATTCGCCATGTGAAGCCGGTCAAGGCGAGCAACTTTGAAACCAGCAGCAACTGGAGTGGATTCGAACTGCGTGGCTCGGCTGGCGCCTACGACCTGGTCATGGGCGAGTGGTACGTGCCGACGGTTTACTACGAGAACAATGTCCATACCTACTCGGCCTACTGGATTGGGCTGGACGGCGACGGCACCAGCGATTTGTGGCAGGCGGGAACGGAGCAGGAAATTCAGGACGTTAACATCCTGGGAATTCACTTCGACTTCACCACATTTTATGGGTGGACAGAATTTCTGCCGTCGCAAGCCACGGAAAGAGTGCTGCCTAACTTTACGGTGACGCCCGGCGATCTGATGTTCACCGAAGTTTGGGTGGGCAACTCCGGTCAGAGCCCGTCGCTGTCGGGTCTGTATGCGATTTCGTTTGTGGAAGACGTTTCGCGCGGCGAGTACACGACGATCTACAACTGCCGCGGACTCTCGATCTTCGGGGCCTGCACCAACATTGGGCAGACTGTTATTGGAGGATCGGAGGCGGAGTGGATCATGGAGCGTCCTACGGTGAATGGCTCGCTGCCGGATCTGTCGGACTACAGCTACACCTACATGTACGACGCGTATGCCGAGAAACCGGCGGGCACGTGGGTGACCTACAATGGCGCGAACAACCAGCAGATCTTCATGTACAACGGAAGTCATCTGCTGTCGGGCGTGTACCCGTCGGGCACGACCACCATGCTGTTTGACTGGTTCAACTGGCACTGAGTTGATTCGAAGAAGCGGAGCCGGGCGTGGGAACACGTCCGGCTTCGACTCTTTTGTGCGAGTGCGGTAGGCTGGGCGAGTGTTAAGGCCGGGTCGAGCGCGGGTCGCCGACGGGTCGGAATGGACTCGGAAATTGAAGTACAACGATGCTAGGTATTGGATCGAGAAGTTGGGGCTGGAACCGCACCCGGAGGGTGGGTACTTCCGGCAAACGTATCGCTCGGAGGTAGTGATTGCGCGCGAGGCGCTGCCGTCGGGGTTTACGGGCGCTCGCCGGGCTTCGACGGCGATTTACTTTTTGCTGGAGGAAGAAAATTTCTCGGCGTTTCACCGGCTGCGGTCGGATGAAGTCTGGCACTTCTATGCGGGGGCGCCAGTTCTTGTGCATGTGATTGCACGAGATGGAGAGTATTCGTCGATTCTGCTTGGGTGCGATTTAGAAGGGGGACAGGTTCCGCAGGCAGTGGTTCGTGCCGGTTGCTGGTTTGCTTCGCATTTGGCGGATTGGAAGTCGTTTGGGGTAGTGGGATGTACCGTCGCGCCAGGGTTTGATTTTGAGGACTTTGAGATGGGGAAACGGGCGGAACTCGTGGCGAGGTTTCCGCGGCAACGGGAGTTGATTGAACGGCTGACGCGGGAGTAGGAGTGCGGGGAGTTCTTCAACTGAGAATCACCGGGGGCGGCGTGTCCGAGTTACCATGTTGGCCATCCATCTGTACATTTCGGAGACAGGCTGTAACATTGGCTCATCCCATGGGAACCAACTAACTGGGGAAAGCCATTCGAATGCGCATGCCAAGCCCTAGAAAAGGCGGTCATCTGCTGATTCGCACGGCAGTGATCTTGTCCTGCATGCTGGCGACGGTACAAGCGGTAACCACCAAGAAGATCATCGGCTACTATTACGGGAAGGGCCGGCCCGGTTATCAGTTTTCTCAAGTGCCGCTTCAACGACTAACCCACCTGATCTATTCGCATGCGAAACCGACGGACCGTGGCGATTGTGAAATCGCCCATCCCGATGTGGATATACCAAACTTACAGGCTTTGAAGGGCCTCATCAGGGCTCAAAATCCACGTCTTTTCGTTCTGCTTTCAATTGGATGATGGAGCGGTTCGACATATTTTTCCGACGTTTCTGCTACGCCGTCCGCGAGAAAGCATTTTTCTGAATCCTGTGTGCGAATTGTCGAGAAGTGCGGTCTCGATGGACTGGACATTGATTGGGAATACCCGGTGACTGGAGGGAAGCCAACCGATCACAAGCGAACAAGCGACAAAGAGAATTACGTCCTCCTTCTAAAGCAACTGCGCAGCGATTTGGATGCATTCGGGCACGAACACCACTTGCTGCTTACCATCGCCTCCACTTGCTATCGAAATCATCTGAATGATCTATCGCTCAAAGAGATGTCTGACGTTCTGGACTGGTTTAATCTCATGGGCTACGACTTCAATGAAATGCAACCTAGGCGCACATCTCATCACAGTGGACTTTTTGGGTGGCCGATGACTTCAGAGCAGGACGCAGAGGCGAGCAAATATGCAAATTCCGATGCCGCCGTGCAATGGTATTTAAATCACGGCGTCCCATCCGAAAAGATCGTGCTAGGCGTGCCGTTTTACGGACAGGTTTGGTCCGGCGTCCCTAACGATAACGAAGGCCTGTATGAACCGTACAGAGGCAGACCGGGAGAAGACGGCGTGTTAAGTTACCGCGAAATTGAGCAGACCTACCTCCCCGTTTACACCCGCCATTGGGACGATCACGTCAAAGTGCCATGGCTATACAACAAAGAAACCAAAATCATGATCAGCTACGAGGACGCGCAATCGATTGCGGTGAAGGCACAATATGTCATTCAGAAACACCTCGGAGGAATGATGTTTTGGGACCTCGGTCAGGACGACAGCAAATCAACTCTTCTCGACGCGATTCACAGGCAACTTGACGGGAATTGATTCCTTGAATCGTTGTGGTTAATCCAGACCCTCATTCGGTTGTTGAGGTCCTATCGCAATTTCACTCAGTGCCGGTCTTTCGCGTGCGGGCGCTCGGACGAATGCGTCCGGGCTTACACGAAACTATTTCGCGGCAGCGGTCTTTTTGGGGAACATTTCGCCGATGCGGCGGATTTGGGCGCCGACTCCCTTTAGCTTTTCTTCGATGTGTTCGTAACCGCGATCGATGTGGTAGACGCGGTCGATGATCGTCTCCCCATCGGCTACTAAAGCTGCGAGAACGAGTGAGGCCGAGGCGCGCAGATCGCTAGCCAGGACGGCCGCGGCGCTGAGAGGAGTCTTGCCGCGGACAACGGCGCGGCGGCCTTCAATCTTGATATTGGCGCCCATGCGCACGAGTTCCTGCGCGTGCATGAAGCGGTTCTCGAAGATATTTTCCGTGATGATCGATGTCCCCTCGGACTGAGTCGCAAGGGCCATGAATTGCGCCTGGCAGTCGGTGGGGAATCCGGGATGTTCTTCGGTGGACATGTCGGCAGCAATGAAGGGATTGTCGCCCATCACGCGAACGGATTCCGCCGTGCTTTTGGTTTTGACGCCGACTTCGTGAAGCTTGCTCAGTAGCGCGTCGAGGTGTAAGGGATCGCATCCGGCGATGTTGAGGTCGCCTCCGGTCATGGCGCCGGCAATGATAAACGTGCCCGCTTCGATACGGTCGGGGATGATGCGGTGCTTGGCGCCTCTCAGTTTGCTCACTCCCTTTACGCGAATCGTGGGCGTGCCGGCGCCTTCGATCTTGGCGCCCATTTTATTTAGAAGGTCGGCGAGGTCCGCGACTTCGGGCTCGCGCGCGCAGTTCTGCAGGATGGTCTCGCCCTCCGCGAGGGTTGCGGCCATCAGCAGGTCTTCGGTGCCGGTGACGGTGATTTTGTCGAAGACGATTTCCGCGCCTTTGAGACGGTTGGTGCTGGCCTCGACATAGCCATGATCCTGTGTGATTTTAGCGCCGAGACGTTCGAGGCCTTTGATGTGCAGGTCGATGGGGCGGGCTCCGATGGCGCATCCGCCGGGGAGGGAGACGCGGGCGTGTCCGCACCGGGCGACGAGCGGGCCAAGCACCAGCGTGGAGGCGCGCATGGTCTTTACCAGTTCATACGAGGCCTCAGGCGCGGCGAGCGTGGCGCAGTGGATGGTGGTGCGGTGCTGGGCGCGTCCGTAGCCCAGCTCGACCTCGGCACCCATGGCGGCGAGAAGGTTGCGGGTGGTCTGAATGTCGCGAACTTGGGGGATATTTTCCAGGATGACAGGCTGGTCGGTGAGCAGGGCAGCGGCCATGCACGGAAGCGCGGCATTTTTTGCCCCACTGACGCGTACCGTGCCCAGAAGCGGCTCTCCGCCGCGGATTACAAACTTATCCATGAGTTATTCCTTGCATGGATATTGTAGCGGGGAATTTGGTTGCGTTTGTTGATCGGAAGGTCACCGACCGACGGCTCATCAACCACGGAGGACACTGACGACACTGACGACACAGAGGTCGGTGTGGCTATTTCTTGGCGATTGCTATCGCTTGGCGAACGTGGCCTTTTGTCTTCTTCAATGCGGCGGCGGCTTGAGATCGGGGTACGCTGGCGGCCAGCATTACTACTGCGACGGGAGTGCGGTTGCCGCTGGCTTCCAGGGCGCAGGTGGCGGCGTCTTGATCGGCGCCGGTTGCTTCTTCGAGGATCCGGACCGCGCGCTGCACGAGTTTCTCGTTCTTGGTCCAGACGTTTACCATGAGATTCCCGTAGACGTAGCCAAGACGCGTCATGGCCCCGGTCGAGATCATGTTGAGGACCATTTTGTGAGCGGTACCGGCCTTCATGCGCGAAGATCCGGCGAGAACTTCTGGCCCGACTTCAGTAACGATGGCGAAATCCGCGGCGCGCTCGAGCGGGGAATTGCGGTTGCACGTGAGGGCGATGGTGCGTGCGCCGTGGCTGCGTGCGTATTCGATGGCAGCGATGGTGAAGGGCGTGCGTCCGCTGGTGGCAATGCCGAGCACGATGTCATGTTTGCGCGGCTTGCGTTTCTTGATTTCAGCGACGGCTAACGAAGTGTCGTCTTCGCTGGCCTCGGTGGAGGAGGCGAGGGCTTCCGCGCCTCCAGCCATGATGTATTGCACGGTGCGGGGATCGGTGTTGAAAGTGGGCGGGATCTCGGAGGCATCGAGAGCGCCGAGACGGCCACTCGTGCCCGCGCCCACGTAGATCAAGCGACCGCCCTGGCGAAGGCCGGCGACGATGACGTCGATGGCGTGCGCGATCTGGGGCAGAGCGCGACCCACGGCGGCGGCGATAGTCGAGTCCTGTTGATTGATGAGACGGACGATCTCAAGGGACGACATGCGATCGAGATCCGTGGCGGCGGGCAGGATCTGTTCCGTGGTGAGTCGGCGAAGATCAGATTTCGCTTTGCGGGTTCGGGTCAACTCATGCGCCTTTCAGGGTACGTCGAGAGCAGAACATTTTATTACGTCGGGGGAACACTTGCAGTGATGAAGTGGACGCACTACTTTGGACGCGTTATTCGATTTTGGTCAGGGACTCGACGATTGCGTCATGGAAAGTTGGGCGCACTTGCCGGATCGCCTGATTGGCGCAGTCGGGCCAGGTGCGGTTTGTCAGCAAGGTGATCGAGAGTTGGCGGTCCGGGTCGATCCAGAGTGAGGTGCCCGTATAGCCGAGGTGGCCGAAGGAACGGGGGCCGAAATATTTTCCGGATTGCGAGGGGGTGGATGGAGTGTCCCAGCCGAGGGCACGGGAAGTGCCGGGCGGAGCGGATTCGCGGCGGGTGAAGAGCTCGACCGTTTCGGGGCGCAAAATTGGACTTCCGCCGCTGAGCATGACATGGGCGAAACGGCCTAGATCTTCAGCGCTTGAGAAGATGCCGGCGTGTCCGGCAACGCCTCCCAGAACGTATGCGTTTTCATCCTGGACTTCGCCTTGGATGAGTTTCTTGCGGAATGTGCTGCGGGTTGCGCCTGGCTGCGGTTTTTCTGTCGGCCCCTTGCGGGCGGGGGCGCCCAGGCTACATTGTTCTTCGGTGCGCTCATCGGCGGTCGGTGGAATTTCTGCGCGGGTACCCGCGGGAGGGTTGAATGTCGTATTAACCATGGCGAGGGGGCCGAAGACTTCCCTCTGGCAGAAAATGTCGAGAGATTCGCCGGCGATGCGTTCGAGGGCGGCGCCCAGCAGAATGAATCCGATATCGCTGTATTCGGCGTGAGTGCCGGGATCGGTGGAGAGGGAAGTGGTGAAGGCGGCTCGCAGCAGGTCTTCGCGAGAGTGCGCCCCGAGGAACAATTTCTCGTAGGCGGGCAGGCCGGATGAATGTGCCAGCAGCATGCGAAAAGACACGTCGCCACGGCGCGGATCGGGCTCGCCACAATCGTCCACCATGAATTCGGGGATGACGCCGATGAGGGGAGCTTCGAGTTCGAGCAGGCCACGCTGGTAGAGGAGCATCGCCATCGTTGAGGTGGCGACGGCTTTTGTAACCGAGGCTATGTCGAAAAGCGTTGTCGGCTTGACGTCAACGTCGCCACCCTTCGACTCGCTCAGGGCAGGCTCCTGTCGCAAAGAACGTGACAAGGGTGGGGAACCCTTAGGAGCGGTTTGTGCTGCCGGGCCCACTTCATACGTGAGGTGGCCAAGTGCCTTGAGTGCGACTGTGCGATCCCTGTAGGTGACTGAAACCGAGGCGGCCGGGAAGGCGCGGGTGGCAATTGCGTCTTTCAAGACTGAGAAGGCCGACGAAAAGATGCTGTCTTGATGTTCGAAAGCTGGTAGCAGGGTTGGAATCGGACTATTCAGGGCTGGGATCGCTCGTGAGAAATTCTTGGCCTGTGCGGGTTATAGCAGAGTTGGGGGGACGGGTAAAGCTTCGATGGTTCGCAAGGGAGGATTCACCACAGAGGACACGGGGGAACTCAGAGGAGGAGCCACTTCTGGATCAGGGGCGGCGTGCTGCTTTCCGCACGCCCCTTACTTGAGTTTCTTGAGCCAAACCGCTGAGTTGTGTACAGTCAAAGACACATCCTCAAAATGAACTTCAATACGCACTTTTCTCGCATCGCGTGCGCCCTTCTAGGGGCGCTTATGTCTTTCCATGCCGTGGCACAGGTGAAACATCCTGCGACGCTCGCTCGATTGAGCGGTGTCGACTCCGTCATTGAGCAGGCGATTGCCGACGGGAATATACCGGGAGCCGTGCTGCTCGTGGGACACAACGGGGCAGTGATTTATCTCAAGGCATACGGCAACCGGGCGCTTGAGCCGCAACGCGAGCCGATGACGTTGGACACGATATTCGACATGGCATCGCTGACCAAGGTGATCGCGACGACAACGGCGGTGATGCAACTGGTCGAGCAGGGCAAGGTGCGAATGAATGATCCGGTGGCCAAATACCTGCCGGAGTTTGCGCAGAACGGCAAAGAGGACATTACGGTGCGGCAGTTGCTGACCCACTACTCGGGGCTCGAGCCCGATCTGGATTTGAAGGCGCCTTGGGAGGGAAAAGATACGGCCTACCGCATGGCCTTTGCCGAGACGCCTGATCAGGCGCCAGGGTCAGGATTTGTTTACAGCGATATCAATTTCATTGTGCTGGGCGCGCTGGTCGAAAAGGTTTCGGGAGAGACGCTGGATGCGTACACAGTGGAACATATATTTGTGCCGCTGAAGATGGTCCATACGCGGTTTTTGCCACCGACATCGTGGCGAGCGAAAATCGCGCCCACCCAGTATGACGAGAACGAGCACATGCTGCGCGGAGTGGTGCATGACCCGACGGCACGGAGGATGGGAGGTGTTGCGGGACACGCGGGGCTTTTCTCGACTGGAGATGACTTAGCCAAGTTTGCGCAGGCGCTACTGAATGGTGGCGGCGGCATTCTTTCGCCAATGGTGGTCGCGAAGATGACCTCGCCGGAGCAGCCGCCCTCGGCGCCGGTGTTGCGCGGATTTGGGTGGGACATCGATTCTCCGTTCTCATCGAATCGCGGCGATCTGTTGCCGGTAGGGTCTTTTGGTCACACTGGGTTTACGGGGACGTCGTTATGGATCGATCCGACGACGCAGACCTACATCATTCTGCTGACGAACGCGGTGCATCCGCGTGGGAAGGGAAACGCGATCGGACTGCGGTCGAAGATTGCGACGGAAGTGGCGGCGGGACTGGCGTTGAATCCATCGGAGCAGGAGGCGCTGCGATGGAAGAGCATTACCGGATACAACGAGGCGTTCAGCGCGGCCCGCCGGATGAGTTCGCGGAACGGGAGCGTGAAGAACGGCATCGACATGCTCGAGGAGCATAACTTCGACGTGTTGAAGTCGCCGGAAGGGAAGAAGCGGATCGGGCTGGTGACAAATCAGACGGGCATTGACAGCCAGGGAATCCGTACGATCGATGTGCTGGCGAAAGCGCCCGGCGTTTCGCTGGAGGCTATCTTTAGTCCTGAGCACGGGGTTATAGGCACGCTGGATGTAACGGGCATTGGGAATTCCGTGGATTCCGTGACTGGCATTCCCGTCTACAGCGTCTATGGCGGAACGGATGCGGCGCGGCGTCCGCCACCGGATGTGATGAAGACGCTGGATGCGGTGGTCTTCGACATCCAAGACGCGGGTGTGCGCTATTACACCTACGAGACGACACTAGGATATTTTCTGGAGGGTGCGGCCAAAGCCGGCATTGAGCTGATTGTGCTGGACCGGCCAGATCCGGTAACCGGGGCGTTCGTGCAGGGGCCAGTGTCGGATCCGGGAAAGGAAAATTTCAACAACTACTGGACGGTGCCGGTTCGTCCTGGCATGACGATGGGCGAGCTGGCGAAGATGTTCAACGCCGAACGAAATATCAACGCCAAGCTGACCGTGGTGCCGATGGAAGGTTGGCAGCGCGGAGACTGGTTTGATTCTACCGGGCTGGTGTGGGTGAATCCGTCGCCGAATTTGAGAAGCGTGTATGAGGCTTCGCTGTATCCGGGGGTGGCGATTATCGAGGGCACGAACGTTTCGGTGGGACGCGGCACCGATAGTCCGTTCGAGTTGTTGGGCGCGCCTTGGATAAAGGGTAAGGAACTGGCGGCGTACTTAAACGCACGCGGCATTGGAGGAATTCGCTTCGTGCCAGTGATGTTTACTCCAGCAAGCAGCAACTATGCGGGCAAGGTTTGTGAAGGCGTGAATTTTATTGTGACCGACCGCAACGGCTTTGACGCGCCGGAGTTGGGCATGGAACTTGCGTCGGCGTTGCACAAGTTGTATCCAGCCGATTTCAAACTCGAGCGCATCACCGAGTTGCTGGTCAATCAGAGCGTGTATGACGCGCTCGTGGCGGGACAGGACCCGCGGAGGATCGCGCAGGAGTGGCAGGAAGGGCTGGACAAGTTTATCCAGACCAGGAAGAAATATTTGATTTACTAGCGACGTAGTCACCCCTCTGTGGCCATGGTGCGTAGTGTTGAACGTTTCCTCGCGACCTCACCGCTGGGCTTGGATCCGCGAGATAACTCCGAGGTGCTCTGATTGCATCCTAGCGGTTGAAGCGTGCTAATCTTTGGCTGTACGGGTACGGCGGGCGAGCCGCCTGGGGGTGCAGAATGCGCGGAATCTTAGCGGCATTGTTGGCTTCGGGGATGGCGTGGGGACAGGCGGCGGAAACGCCAAAGCCCGCGGCTCCTGAAGGTCAGGCGGCTCCGATCACGCAGCCAGGATCGGCGGCGCAGGTGCAGGCGATTGCGCCCGCTGGTGCAAGCGCGGCCGCGCCCTCTGATCCCAATGCGACCGTGATTCCCGCGGGCACTAAACTCCCGTTGGTGTTGAAGCAGGCCATCTCGACCAAGAATGCGAAGGAAGGCGACGCGGTTTATGCGGAAACCTCATTTCCGTTTGTGGTGAACGACCGCGTTCTGGTGCCGGCCGGGACGTACGTTCAGGGCAAGATCATGCATAGCGAGCGTGCGGGACGATCGTCGAAGCGCGCAGAAATCCTGATTCACTTTACTTCGATGATTTATGCCACCGGTTACACGGTGATGCTGCCGGCGTCGGTGGAGAACACGCCGGGGAACGATAGCAACGGTGTGAAGGATAAAGAGGGCACGATCCAGGCGGATAAAGACACCGGCAAGCGGGTGGAAGATGCCGCGAAAGGCGCCGCCGTCGGCGGGACGATCGGCGGCATTGGAGGAGCAGCGGCCGGGGGCTACAACGGTGCCCGCTACGGCGGGCTTGCCGGATTAGCGGGCGGCGTCGCATGGGCTCTGCTCAAGCATGGTCCGGAGGTAAAGCTGGACGTGGGCACTTCTCTCGAGATGGAAATTCAGCGGCCGATTCCGGTCGACACCAGCCGCATTCAGGTGGCGCGAGCTGCGCAGTAAGCCTGGGACGTCAAATCTTTACCACGAAGGACACCAAGGTTCACGAAGGTAACCTAGCCAGAAGTCCCTCATGAAACGGTTCGTCTCCTTCATCGTTCTCCTCTAAAGAAATCCATAACGCAGGCTGATAGACTTCGTCCATGCGGCGGACGGACGTGTCTGCGGTGCAGGGAATTCTGTATCAGCTTTGTCCCCGGTGCCGGGCGGGAAAAATATTTTACAAATCGGTTTGGCTGTTTCCGCGGATGTACGAACGGTGTCCGGCGTGCGGCTTGAAGTATGAGCGCGAGGCCGGGTATTTTCTCGGCGCGATGTACATCAGTTACGGACTGGGCCTGGGAGCGATTGCCGTGCTCGCGGCGCTGGTTTGGGAAGTCACGCGGTGGTCGATTCTTAAGAGCACGGCGGGCGGGATTGTGCTCTTCTTACCGCTGGCGCCCGTGCTGACCTGGATGGCCCGTGTGCTCTGGATCTATCTGGACCAGGGGATTGATCCGGACCGGAGTTGATGGGCTCGCCCCAATCTGGTCCGACACGCATCAACCCAAGCAACGTTTCTACTAGTGATTTGCGCGCCACCTTCTTCTAGCTGCTATACAATCCGCGATAGGAGTGTTTTGCTTGCGCTCCGAAGGGTGGAGGCGTCCGTGGAATCCTTTGGCGTCGGTTTCGGTACGATCATCATCGTCATTGTTGTCATTTACCTTCTCAGTTCCATCAAAATTCTGGCCGAGTACGAACGCGGCGTTATCTTCCGTCTGGGCCGGTTGCTTGCCACGGCGAAGGGGCCGGGGGTAGCTCTGGTTTTCGCGCCCATTGACCGCATCGTGCGTGTGTCGCTGCGGCAGGAGGCGCTCGAAGTTCCTCCGCAGGACATCATTACTCGAGATAACGTCACGCTGAAGGTGAACGCCGTCATCTTCCTGCGCGTAATCGATCCCAACAAGGCGGTGGTCGAGGTTTCGAACTACGTCTATCAGACCTCGCAGTTTGCGCAGACCACGCTGCGATCGGTACTGGGCGAGCAGGAACTGGACGAACTGCTGTCGCACCGGGAAAAAATCAATCTGCGGCTGCAGAGCATTCTCGATACTCACACGTCGCCGTGGGGAGTAAAGGTCACCAACGTTGAGGTGAAACAGGTTGACATGCCCGAGTCCATGTTACGTGCGATGGCCAAGCAGGCGGAGGCCGAACGCGAGAAGCGGTCGAAGATTATTCACGCGGAAGGCGAGTTCTCGGCGGCGCAAAGGCTAGTGGATGCGGCCCATCTGCTGGCGACCGAACCGGTCAGCGTGCAGTTACGTTATCTGCAGACTCTGACAGAGATCGGCGTTGAGAAGAATACGACGGTGATTTTCCCGGTGCCCGTGGACTTTTTCTCGGGACTGCAGAAGTTGCTAGGCGGGGGAGATGGGCAGGCGGCACCGGTGAAGACTGCGTAAGGATGAGTGGAGCGAGGCTTGTGTCTCGCTTCAATTGGGGTCATCCTGAGCGGAGCCGCTTTTCAGGCGGGGAAGGATCTGGCGGATTGTCGCTGCGTCGGGGTTCCACGCAAGAGAAGTTGTTGGAGTTGAACTATGGCATCGTCACAAGATACGGAAATTACGTTAGGTACGGGAAAACTGCTGGTCCTGTTTTTCGGACTGGTTGGACTCTGTGCACTCTTCTTCGCATTGGGCTATTCGCTGGGGCGCAAGTCGGAACCTGCGATCACCACGGCCAGCGCCGCCACCACGCCGCAAACGGTGCCGGGAACAAACAAAGCCAGCAGTGGTACTTCGACCGCCGCGCCCATGACGTTCTACAAGTCAGTGGAACAGAAGGACGCGAGTCCTGAGTTGACGCCTCCGGCCGATGCCAAGACGGAAACTCCCGCGGCTACGACTCCAGCGCAAACGGCTCCAGCGAGCGGTCCTGACCCTACGACCACCCTGCCGACGGGCGGATATTTTGTGCAAGTCGCTGCCGTCAGCAAACAGGAAGATGCGAACTCTCTGGTGGAGGCGCTCAAGAAGAAAGAGTATCCCGCGTTTGTCGCCGCTTCAGTCTCAACCGACAAATTGTTTCGCGTTCAGTTGGGGCCATACTCCGAGGTCAAAGAAGCGGAGGGGATGCGGGCGCGGCTGATTGCCGATGGGTATAGTCCGATTCTGAAGAAGTAGCTAGTGTCCCTGCAACTCACAATCCAAGATCTTATATTGACAGACATCTATTTCCGCGCTATTCCTTTGTGATCTATGTCCTCCATTGAAGCATCCCTCGACCGCGCACTTCATGCGATTGGTGATCCGACCCGGCGCCGGATTCTGCAGGCGCTGAAAGAAGGGGAGGCGGAGGCAAAGGCATTGAAGAACGCTACGACAGGACCGTGCCTGTGTGCGGGGGATATTGAACAGCGAGTTCGGTTATCGCAGCCGACCATTTCTCATCACATGGCGATCCTGACGAAAGCTGGGCTGGTGGAAGCTACCAAGAAGGGGCAATGGCGCTGGTACCGCCGCAACGAGAAGGCGATTCGCGGGATGGTGAAAACTCTGCGGGCGAAGCTGTAGACCCTCAGCGGCTAGAGCCGCAAGTAAGGATGCCCGTTACGGCCCGACTGAAGTCGGGCCCTTCCCATTCATGCTCTTAGGCACGACTCCTGAGGTTCTGCAAATATCTTCCGAAGCCCTGGATTTGTTCCTCATTCCTTGTTTCTCAGGTCTTTCTTTGAGACCGCCGTTCCTCAACTTTCCTAGCCGTCTTTCTCTGTATCCTAAGGCGTGCCTAGCGCCCATTTTTCCAGATCGCCAGTGGAACGTAGCAGTCCGAGTTGGCTTCGCTCCAGTTCGAAGGTTACATCCTGCAGGGTGATGAAGCGCTCACTGGTTTGCGAGCGGGCATCGTCGAGATCGTGGAGTGTAGCGGTGCCCGCATCCATGCGGGTTTGCACCGCGGTCATGTTTTTCTTGGCGAGTTCATATTCCAGTTGAGCCACGTCGCGCGCGGCTTGCATTTGGGAAACCGAGCGCTGCAGGCGGAGGGTTTCTTCCGAGACCTGGTTGCGAGCGGCCTCCGCCTGTTTGGTCGCCTTCAGGGCATCGGCATCGGCCGCCTGGGCGCGTGCCCGCTGCGAGGCATTGAATAGGGGAAATCGAATGTTTACGCCCACGGTCGCATTGTTTTGCTGGAAATTATTGGTTACGCACAAGAATTCGCCGAGCGGAGTCGTACAAGGTTTCGAAGGGATGTAGTAGTTCTGGAAATTGTTGAACTTCGAGAGCAATGCGTATTGAGCAGCGAAGTCGACCGCCGGCCAGAGCGATCTGTGTTCGCCCTGGGCCCTGAGATATTGCGCGCGCGCATGTTCGACCGCGGCTTGAACTGAGGGATTGGATGCGGCCGCTTCTTTCGGGGCGTCCTGGCCAGTGGCGATCGCAGGTGGTGCGGGAATCGAGTCCGGGTCCGTCTGAATATTCGCCGCGGGAAGTCCGGTGAGTTTGGAAAGATGTTCCCGCAGGACATCGGCTGAACCTTGGGCTTCGGCGATCCGAAGGCGTACACGAGCCGCGGAGAGCCGTGCCTTGGTCCCTTCGATCTCGCTGTCGACACCTTCTTTGACGCGCTCCGCGACTGCGGCTTGCATTTGATTGGCTGCGGTTTCGGTTTCTTGCAGACGAGTCAAGCGCTGTTCCCACTTCGCGAGCTCGGCATAGCTCAGGGCCGCATCCTGAATGATCTGGTTGCGCTCGTCTTTAGTTTTCAGGGAAGCGACTGCAGAATCAGCCTTCGCGGCGCGCATGAAGTCGCGCAGAGCAGGATTGATCAGCGCGGATTGCGTATTGATGTTGAACAACGACGGTGCGGAACCCTCAAGAGACAGGGGAAAACCGTAGGAATAACCAAGTCCCGCACCGGTCGAAAGCTGAGGAATGTAATTGTTCCTGAGTTCGCGATAGCTGGCGGCTGCTCTTTGCTCGTCGGCAGCGGCAATGGCCGCGCCATTGGCGTGACTCAGCGCGAGTTCCACGACGCGCTTGAGCGAAACGGGTTCCGCCAGCAGTGACGCGGGAAACAGAACAACAGCCAGAATCCACTTTGCGGTGCGGCCACCAAGGCACGAAGTTTTCATTGCGTCCCCTTCAGAGTGATCTGGAAATGATTTCATGAGCGATTAGATGCCAGCGAAATTCTAAATGTCCGACGGCTGAGGCTCCGCCAGAAATTCAAGGTGCGACCCGTTTCAAATGCTCCTGGGCGGGTGCATAGGTGTGACAGAGAGCCAGAGCCGCGCGAAACTGTTCGGCAGCCGCGTGTCGGTCCCCTTGCTTCTCGAGTATCTCGCCTAGATTATCGTGCGCCTTGAAAGCAGGACCCTCTTCGACGGGAGCGGCAAGATAGCGGCGCAACAGCCGAGCGGCCAAGGGAAAGTTGCGGCCGGAGCGAAACAGCAGGCTGGCACCGTCCATAAGCGCATCGGGACGATCGAGGGGGCTGGTCTCCATAGTCCCGAGGGCTTGCTCCATCTCATCCAGACGGTTGCCGCGGAAGAAGAAGTGCGCGAGTTCGAACCATGCGCGGGCGCCAGAGTGGCTCGCCGAGATGTACGCGCGATATTCGCGCTCAGCGCTGGTGGAGTCTTTCTCCTTGGCAGCGAGTTTGGCCAGCACCCAGTGCGCGATGGCTGGATCGAAAGACATGAGCGCGTCGGCTTGGCCACGGGCTTTGTCTTTGCCTCCGCCAACGATGGCCGGAGCTTCGATATAGAAATCCGCCAGGTCAGAGCGGGCTTCCCAACTCTTGGAGTCCAATTCCACAGCGCGCTCAAAGGAAGAGCGAACTTTTTTGGCTAAGCCGGCGGCAGAGAGAAAGCTGACACGGGAAGCCTTCTCTCCGTAGGCGCGTCCGAGCCACAGGTGGTAAAGGCTCTTCTGCGGGTCGAGATCTCGCGCGCTCTCACAGGCGGCGATGCCACGGTCCCACTCTTGCGCCATGAAGTAGGAGCGGCAAAGCAGGTTGAAAGATTCGGCGTCACTGCCGGACCGGCTCACTTGCTGTTGTAAGGCCCGGATGGCTTCATCCGCACGACCGGCAGCCAGCAATTCTTTGGGAGGTGTTGCGGCATAGCCTGGCAGCAGCAGTAAGAAAAGAAAGAAGAACGGGAAGAGTTTTGGCAATTTCATCACGTGAAGGTTTCGCTCGCACTTCCCGAGACTACGGAACCACCTTGACGGTAGCGCCATCGGATAACGGCTTATCCTCAGCAGGTAATGCTACCCGGTCGCCTTCGGAAAGGCCGGAGGTGATCTCGACCCGGGTCAGATTCTGCAAGGAGAATTCAATCGTCTGCCGCTTCAGGTGATTGTCGACGATGCGGTAGACGTAGGGTTTGCTCTCATCGATGCGCAGAGCATCGCGTTGCAAAGTCAGGACATTGCTGTGCTCGGCCGCGACGATGGTGACGCCGACGTTCACGTTAGGCAGCAGCCGCAAGTCTTTGTTGTCGACGACGCAAGTCGCCTCGCCCACATTTCTGGATCCGCGCAATTTGACGGTCGACGGCACGGTGCTGACGGTTCCGGTCCAGGTACGCCCGGGAAGTGCGTCCCAAGTAACTTCAACTCTCTGCCCGGATTGCAGTCGGCCCACATCGGGTTCGTCGACGAACGCGCGAACCAACACGTGCGCCAGATCCGCTTCCTGCAGGAGCAGGTCCCCGGCCTGCACAAAGGCTCCCTGCTTCACAGGAAAAGCGTAAACCAAACCATCGAAGGGAGCGCGCACCATGGATTTGCTGACCGCGTCTTCCGCCGCATCGTAGGACGCTTGCGCCTCGGAAGCTTGTGCCTGCACCTTCGCGATTTCTGGCGAGGAGTAACGCTCTTTCTGTTTCTGCTCGAGCAGGTTCACGTCGGCCTGCGCTCGTTGCAGATTGTCTTCAGCCTGCTGAACCTCTCCTGGGGATGCCGCACCCTGTTGCTGGAGACGACGAAATGCATCGAGGTTGCGTTGGGCCAGATCGCGCGCGCTGTGGGCCTTCGAAAGCTGTGAATTCAGCGTCAGGACTTCTTCCTGGGTGCCGCCCGTCTTGAGCGCCGATTGCTCGGCCTGAGCCGCTTTGATTTGAGCTTGCGCACGTGCGGCCTGGGTGCGAATATCCGCATCATCGAGTTCCAGCAGCAACTCTCCCTTGCGCACATGATCGCCTTCCTTGACCAGCACCCGCTTGACCGTCGTCGCGATCGGAGCGTGGGCCTCGAAGTTCAGGACAGGTTCAATCTTGCCGTTGGTCGAAACCACGCTGCGGATGGGGCCGCGTTCCACGGCAATGGAGCGCACTTTTAAAGGAGTTTGGTGAAGATAGGAGTAAAGGATCGCGACGACAGCTAGCAAAGCCAGCGCAAGCCAAATCCATCGCCCACGGGATGGCGGTTTCGAATTGTTGGTTAGTGCCAACCAGTCAGTCTTTCAGTGTGCCGCAGAGATAAGTGTAAGTATCAATTTACCATTCCCGGAGGGCGACAC
Source organism: uncultured Acidobacteriaceae bacterium (assembly GCA_963722365.1). Lineage (GTDB taxonomy): Bacteria > Acidobacteriota > Terriglobia > Terriglobales > Acidobacteriaceae > Sulfotelmatobacter. The sequence goes on along the minus strand of CAVRLM010000003.1, from coordinate 776,862 downwards.
ATACACGAGCACGCTCCAAGCACGGTGTCTGATTGGATGCGGGCTGCGCGACCGTGGGTGCACGACGTGGTGGAAGCAGTCGCAGACGCTACAATACAAAAATGGCAAAATCGCCCCGATATACGCCTGAGCACGCTGCCGCGGGTCTCGACGCGAAGTTCCCCGAGATCGAGATATGGCCCAACCAGTTTCCGGGATATGAGATTGTGGTGGACGATCCTGAGTTCACGTCGGTGTGTCCGAAGACCGGGCTTCCGGATTTCGGAGTGTTGGCCATCCGCTACGTGCCCGACAAGAGTTGCCTCGAGTTGAAGTCATTAAAAGAATATTTGCAGTGCTATCGCAACTTGGGGATCTTTCAAGAGAACGTCGTCAACCAGGTGCTGGAGGACGTAGTGAAGTGGGCCAAACCCGTGTGGGCGGAGGTGCGGGGAGAGTTCCGACCCCGCGGTGGAATCTCGACTACGATCGTAGCCCGGTGGCCTCGACCGAAGGGAGCGCGGGGCTGAAGCGCCCGCCATGCTATATTCGCTCGACCCGTGTCCCAGACTGATCTCCAACCTCGCACCGCGCTGATTGTCCTGACGGCGCTCAATCTACTCAACTACGTGGATCGCAACGTGCTGTTCGCGGTGCAGCCACTGGTGCAGGATGAATTCCATCTGACCAATGCGCAGGTGGGATACTTGACCAGCGCGTTCCTCGGCTTCTACATGATTGCGGCACCCTTTGTCGGGCCGCTGGCCGATCGATATTCCCGCAAACTCATCATTGTGCTGGGGGCGCTGTTCTGGAGCGGCCTCACGCTACTGACGGCCGTCACGCATACCTATACCGAGCTGCTGATTCGGCACACACTCGTCGGCGTGGGTGAGGCAACGTTTGTCACGATCGCCCCGACGTTCGTCGCCGATTTGTTCGCAGAGAGAATTCGCGGACGCATTCTGGGAGTGTTCTATCTGGCAATTCCTGTGGGTTCGGCTGCGGGATATTTGCTCGGCGGGCATCTGGCACCGGTCCATGGGTGGCGATTTCCGTTCTATGTCGCGGCCGCCCCCGGATTTGTGATCGCGCTCGTGGTGTTGTTTCTGAAAGAACCGGAACGCGGCCAGTTTGATTCCCTCAAGGAAACTCCGGAGCGTGGAACGATTCTGGGTCTGGCGCGCAATCCTGCGTTTCTAACCTCGACGCTGGGCATGGCCGCGATGACGTTTTCTCTGGGAGGCATTCAGGTGTGGATGCCGAAATTTCTCTTCAGCGAGCGAGGCTATACGCTGGAGGCGGCGAATTTTGCATTTGGCATCATCATTGTTGTGGATGGAATTCTCGCAGCGCTTGTGGGTGGGTGGCTCGGAGATTATCTGCTGCCGAGGATCAAGAGTTCTTACTATCTGGTTTCGGCGGCCAGCATGTTGCTGGGTGTCCCGGTAATGATCGTGGCGTTGTTCGTGAGAGGACCACTGATGATCCCAGCGATTGGCGTGGCTGCGTTTTTCCTTCTGCTCAACACAGCCCCACTGAATGCCGCGGTCATTAACTCCGTGGGGGCGCACATTCGTGTTACCGCGCTGGCGGTCAATATTTTTATCATCCACCTGCTGGGAGACGTGCCTTCGCCGACGATGATGGGATGGGTGGCCGACAAGCGCTCCCTGCAGGCGGCGTTTATTTTGCCGGTGATTGCGATGGGGATTTCCTCCGCGATACTCTTTTATGGGATGAAGTTCGCGCCGGCGGTCGCGGTGAACGGCAAACAGGCATTCACCACCGAGGACACGAAGTAACACGAAGGAAAACTCGAAGTACTCCGAATGCTCTACGTTCATTGGATTGCGGGAACGATTCTGGCGCTGGCGTGGGTTTCCCGTATTGTGGATGCTGCCCTCGGCATGCCCAGCGTGGCCGATGTTTCCCGTCCTGAGTGGGATCGCAATCCCGTGTTGCCCGGCGGAAATCCTCGCGTGTCCATCATCGTTCCCGCCCGCAACGAAGAAGAGACCATCGAGCAAGCTCTGAACTCTCTCCTCACGCTCGACTACGACAACTATGAAGTGATCGCGGTCAACGACCGGTCGACAGATCGCACGGGCGAAATTATGGAACGGATCGCTGAGAATCCCCACTTCTCGCAAAATGCGCGAGAAATGGGGCACCCAGATTTCCGAAGCTTTCGGGTGGTTCATCACCGCGAACTGCCCCCGGGGTGGCTTGGCAAGACGCATGCTATGTGGACAGCGGCGAATCAGGCGTCTGGCGACTGGCTTCTGTTCACCGATGCGGACGTGCTATTCAAGACCGACTCCCTGCGGCGCGCGCTGGCTTACGCCGAGTCTGAGCCCGCGGATCACCTGGTCATGTTTCCTCGCATGATCATGAAGCGGCCGGGCGAATACATGATGATCGCTTTCTTCCAGACAATGTTCATGTTTGGGCACCGCCCATGGAAGGTGGCCGATCCCAGCACCGACGATCACATGGGCGTGGGAGCGTTCAACCTGGTGCGCCGGCGTGTGTATGACGCGGTAGGAACCTACGAAGCGCTGCGGATGGAAGTGCTCGACGATATGAAACTGGGGAAGGTGGTGAAGAAGGCGGGCTTCGCGCAGCGCAACGTGTTCGGCGGAAATCTTATCTCGATCCGCTGGGCGAAGGGCGCGATGGGTATCGTCAACAATCTCACCAAGAATTTTTTTGCGGTGCTGTCGTTTCAGTGGTGGCGGACCGTGATCTCTGCAATTGGCCTGGCATTTCTAAACTACGGGCCATTTCTCGGCGTGTTTCTGGCACACGGATGGGCACGCGTGCCTTATGCAGTGGCCCTAGGATCAATGTTTCTGATCTACATCGGAATGTCGTGGCGCTCGGCGGTGCCGCCGTATTATTTTCTGCTGCACCCGTTGAGCACAACACTCTTCATCTATACCCTTCTGCGTTCCATGATTCTCACCTTGTGGAATGACGGAATTGTGTGGCGGGGGACGAAGTATCCGCTGGAAGAGTTGCGGCGGGGAATGGTGTAAGGTCTTCGCCCGACGACTCCCTTTACGCTTTCGCCAGCACTATTCCCAACTTCACCTTGGGCGCGACGGCGGCCAGAACGGTTTCGGTCACTGGTCGCTGAGTGATTCTCGTGCCTTCGAGTTCGGCCAGTGTGACGCTGGTGATTGCGGAATATTCTTCGCCGGCGGCGATCAGTTGCACCAGAGCGGTCTGCAGCGGCGACAGGCTAGGGTTGAAGGCTACGTTCTCGATGTAGCATCCCTCGTAGACCTGCCCGCGAGTGGTGCGAACCGCAACTCCTGATGGCGACTGGCTGTAAGGAGCGTACGATCTCGTTGCAGCGTCGAGCGCCGCGGCGGAGAGCGCATCGAAAGCTCTGGCAACAGATTGAAGCTGAGTCTTGCGGATCGGCAACGCTCCCTGCTTGGCGCCCAGAGCCGACGGGCCGAATGCGTCGGGCAAAATTGAAGAAAGTTTTCTGGTCGCCTTACCTGGCACGAGCAGCGCAATCTCTCCGTCTGGAGACATTTCCTCCATGAACTGGCGGCAGTGTCCGCAGGGCGCACCCCCAACTACGGCGAGCGCTGGAACAGACACCTCCGAATTCATGTACGCCTTCGACAGAGCGGACTGCTCCCCGTGCACGGCGAAGCCCAGGCACTGGCCGGGAATTTCGATGTTCGAGCCAAGATAGAGTGTGCCGCTCGCCCCACGCACCACGACGCCGACGAAGAAATTCGAGATCGGCGGACGGGCGTAACTCTGGGCCAAGGGAAGCAGGGCCAGCATCAGTTCGTCGGTCGTCAGACTTTCATTCTTGGTGAGCAGCGCGGTATCTTTGGGCGAGATCGCACCGCGAAATGCGGGATCGTCAATCACATGACGAAGCAAGGCACGAGACGCGATAGTGAACTTCGGCAGCGTGGCGCGCAATTTCGTATCGATGCTGTCATCTGTGGCCATGGCAGATCCCATAAAGGCAAAGCCGGCCGCCGAGGTTCCCATCAAGGCGAGCGCCTCGCGGCGGTTCATTTGTTTCTCTTCCGTGGACATTGCTTCTCCGCATGAGTGAAGTCGCGGATCAGTATATCGACTCGGTAGGCTTAGTTTTCGGGGTCCGCTCCTTCGACGTCATTCCCGTAGGTTGATGTGCTGTTGACCTTGGCTTTTGTCTTGCCCGGTTTCTTGGTCGGGCTGAGGCGGCCGGCGCTGAAGTGTCCGCGATTCTCAACGTCGTAGTTCTTGGGAAGTGGAGGGATCATTGCCGCGCCTCCACTGACCTGGCTGATGCGGTTCAGGATGATCTCCGGGCGGCCGTCGTAGAGTTTGACCGCTCCGTGGATTTCGATCGTTCGACCTTCGAAGTGGCGCACGTCCCCAACATCTTTCAGCGCTGACGCAAACACGACTACAGTGAAGGGACAAGCCATCTGATCTTCACAGAAGTCGAGGAAGTGAACTCCCTTCGCCCCGAGTTTTATTCTAAGGACTTTGCCGGAGACGCACTTGGTTTCACCGACGTGCTGCAAGGCTTCGTAAATTGGAAAGCAATCCGAGGCGGAGAGACATGGCGCCAACAGAAGACAACCCACGCCGAGGGCCGCAGCCTTGCCCAGTGATCTGAGCCGAAAGACAACAGCCGTGCGATACATGCTCCAATTTTAGAAATAGCTGGAAGGGAAGTCAGTCATGGAACAAGAATATTTCGGAAGGCGTTCCAGAATGAACCAAGAAGCAAGGTCCCCCACTTCCCGCAAGAACACGAGAAATGGGGTGCTCGCTAAAACCTGTGCCGCGAAAGTTCGAGGCCTATTTGAACGATTTGACCGCGGATGCTTCGTCGTCTTTCACGTCGAAGACGGTGTAGAGTTTGGTGATTTGAAGCAGATCGTTGACCTTCTTGGTGAGGTTCAGAAGCTTCAGTTCGCCGCCCTGATTCTTCGTGGTCGTAAAGGCGCTCACCAACTCACCGATGCCCGAGCTATCGATGTAGTTGACGTCCTGGAGATTCAGCACGATCTTCTTGTTGCCCTTGGAGAGCAGGTCGCGCACGGTATCCCGCAGAGTGACGCTTCCTTCTCCCAGGGTAATACGGCCGCTGCAATCCACGATCATGACTCCATCCACCTGCCGGGTACTGACTTTCATGCTCACTTGGAAGCCTCCTTGCCGTCCCCGGATGGCCCGTGGACGTGCTTGATTAATTTGAGTTCCGTGCCCGTGCCGGTGGGTCGAATTTCGACCACATCCATAAACGAGCGCATAAGAAAAATTCCGCGTCCAGAAGTCTTAAGCAGGTTCTCCGGGGCCAACGGGTTGGGGATTTTGCTCAGATCCATCCCCGGGCCCTGGTCGCGAATCGTGATGATGAGGTCGCTGCCGGTGCGCTCGAAGGCGAGAGTGACTTTCTTGTCTGGGGCGTAGGCATTGCCGTGCAATACGGCGTTCACCGCACCTTCGCGCACGGCCATGGAAATCTGCATGATCTCGTCCTCGGCGAAGCCGAGTTCGGTCGCGATTCGTGTGGCCTTCTCCTCCGCATTGTCGATCGTCTCCAACGAGGAGTCGAGCGTGTACGAGACCCGTTGCTCGGTCATGGCCATAGACGAAGTGTAATCAGTGATTATACGGCCTAAACGGCGATTCTTGTCTTCCGGCCGCTGCAGGCAATCGCTAGAAGCGAATCCCAGCGAATGCGGTAGTTTGCCTGTCGGATGGTCGACTTGTCAATGATGGCCCGCGTTTGACCGTTCTTCGGGACAAAAAGCGGCCTCTCACAACAAATATGGCCGTACACCCTCACCGGATTTACGCCACGACTGCGGCGGGCCAGTGATGTATCAGATCACCGAGGATCGGATTTACCAGTCGCACCATGTCGTCCCAGTTCATGCGAACCAATTCACGATGCGTGCCAGCACTGAACGTGATCTCTTCGTTTTCGGCCAAGTCGGCGTCGGCATATACGGTCATGTCATACAGATTTCCGAAGGGAGGCATGGCTCCCGTCTCGCAGTCCGGAAAAGCATCTTTGAACTCGTGCTCGCTGGCGATCTCGACGGTCTGCGCGCCGGTCAGGGTTCGCAGCCGGTCGAGGTCCACGTGCGCTGGGGCAGGAACGACCGCCATCGCCAGGATTCCGTCAATCTTGACGATCACTGTCTTCGCCAGTTTCTTGCCCGAACAATGTGTAAGGGCGGCAATCCCCTGGGCGGTATACGCAATAGAGTGAGATATCACCATGTACTTGACGTGTTGGGAGTCGAGAAACTCCCGAAGATTGGATAGCGGCATAAGACCTCCTCGCTGCGGTGGAAAGAACAAGTTGAGGGGCCCACTTGCGTGGCTCTTTGACTGCGAATCTATGCTCTCGGCGACGGCTTTGCGGTGACCACGATCACTGCATATATCGCAGAGTTGATGTTGTCGCTTGTCATCGCCGAGGTGATCTGAATCACAGCAGCTTGGAGAGATAGCGAGGAGAATTTGAGTTGCGGAAGTTTCGAGCCGCACATCTGGTTTGCAATATCCGGCTCGTTTTGCCTGCGTGGCCACTCGAGAAAGGAGTCGAACCTTCCTCTTTCCCCGACACAACGCTTAGGAGGTGTCTATGAAACCCAAGCAAGCGTCTCACGCTCCCGCCACTGTTCTTATGCAGCCCACTACACCCGAGGACTTGCGATGGGATATGCAGACGGCTCAACTCGCGATTGCTCGCCGTGCCTATGAGCTGTTCGAAACCCGCAACCGCGAGCATGGCCACGACTGGGAAGACTGGTTTCAAGCGGAGTCGGAATTGCTCCGGCCCGTGTCAATAGCGGTTTCCGGGTCCGCACGCCGCCTCAGCATTCGCGCGAACGTCCTCGGTTTTGCGGCGAATGAAATCAAAGTCAGCGTCGAGCCGAAACGGATTGTCATCTTCGGAAAAAAGGAATTTGGCAGCGCTGACGCGGCACAAACGCCCGCCGATTTTTGTCCCGACCTTGTTTTGCGAATGATCAATCTTCCTGCCGAGATCGATCCGGAAAGCGCCGTGGTGGAGCTGGAATCGGGGATTCTGAAGTTCGAACTGTCCAAACTTGCCAAGTCAGCAGAGAAGGCCGCCGCCGCTAGCAAAGGCTGAGCGACGTGTCTGGTTTGCACCATGCCGAGGAAGGGAGAATCGCGATGCGAATTCCACAAATGATCATAGGCGCGGGCCTCGTAGTGTTAGTCGTGTTGTTTTTCACTCCCCAACGCCATCCAATGGCCTACAACGCCTCCGCAGAGGTGACGGTGCGTGGAGTCGTGCAAGAGGTCAGGAATTTCTACTGCCCAGTCAGCGGCGACGAGGGAACCCACCTGATGGTGGCGACCGACAGGGGAGTCGTGGAGGTGCACGTTGCTCCCGCCCGCTTCCTGCTTGGGCAACGATGGCAGTTCGCCCGAGGCGACGACGTTGAAATTGTGGGTGCTGGAATTATTTTCCGGGGTCATGAGGCCCTGATCGCTCGCACCATCGCACACGGCCCCCAGACGGTTGCACTCCGAAAGGCAGATGGAAAGCCGTTGCGGATCAACTAGATCTAATGTGATATGTAGGTCGGTAAGGTGAGAACGCCAAGGCGGAGCGGTGCAGAACGAGCTCCGCCAGGCGATCGACAGCGACGGGCTTGCGCCCGCGGGTTCCTTCAGTACTTCACAATTGCGGCAAAGGATTTCGGATCGAGAGACGCACCGCCTACCAGGGCTCCATCAATCTCTTCCTGCGACATGAGTGACGAGGCATTCTCCGGCTTCACCGACCCCCCGTAGAGAATCCGCAACTTCCCAGCAAACTCCTCGCCGAAAATTTCGGTCGCTTCATTACGAATCACTGCATGCGCTTCTGCGGCAAGTTCTGGCGTGGCGGTCTTGCCGGTGCCAATCGCCCATACCGGCTCATAAGCGACGACCAGTTTCGCAGCTTTCTTCGCCGAGATTGCGTGGAAGGCTCGCACACATTGCCGCCGCAGAACGTCGTCCGTTAACCCAGCCTCGCGCTCCTGGAGCACTTCGCCCACACAGCAGATCGGTGTGAGCCCCGCTTCCAGTGCGGTCTTGAGGCGAAGGTTGACGGTGTCGTCGGTTTCGCCAAAGTACTGCCGCCGCTCCGAATGGCCGATTATCACGTGGGTTACACCAAGAGCCAGCAACTGCCCCGTGGAGGTCTCGCCCGTGAACGCGCCCTCTTCCTTCCAGTGCACGTTCTGTCCGCCGATGGCAACGTTCGAACCTTTAGCCGCCTCAAGCGCCGCGGGTAAGTCGAGAAACGGCGGACAGACGACGATTTCGTCGCGCGTGTGTCCGGAAACGAGTGGTAAAAAGTCGCGGAAGAAGTCTCGAGTCTGGTCAGGGGTTTTGTACATCTTCCAGTTGGCGGCCATTACTTTTGTTCTCATGAGTGTGCCTTTTCAATTCGGAATGGGGAAGTGCTGGTGGTGCGGTGAAGTGTTTCGGCGGCGCGTTGGAAGGCGCGCACGGTTGAGACATCGAATAGGACGAACCGGCAAAGGGTGACATTCTTAGCCCTTGCGAGAGATTCAATCGTGGCAGAAAGTGCAATCGGCGCCGCTTCGGTCACCGGGTATCCATAGGCGCCCGTGGAGATCGCGGGAAATGAGAGCGAACTGAGGGCGTGTTCGTCCGCCAGGCGAATGGACTCACGATGACAGCTCGCCAGCGATTCCGCTTCGTCGCGAGTGCCGACGGAATATACCGGACCCACTGTGTGGATCACGTACTTTGCGGCAAGTCGACCGCCCTTGGTGATCACGGCGTGGCCCTCGGGGAAGCTGCCGATCTTGCTCACAATCTGGCGGCACTCGGCGAGAATTGCGGGACCTCCGGCATCGTGAATCGCGCCGTCCACCCCGCCACCGCCCAGCAGCGACGAGTTCGCGGCGTTTACGATTGCATCGGTCGTTTCTTCTGTGAGATTGGCCGGGCCATGGATATCGATCGCCTTGCCGCCAGCGAGTATGAGTCGAATTGTGAAGCGGTGCACGACAGTATCCGTCACGCCTTGTTCCGTTGGTTCTTGACGCCGAGAGCGAGACGCTCCTTCGGCGGGCTCAGGGCAGGCTCTCGGGACAGCCAGCGGGAGGCTGGCGCTACGATCTTCGTCACTTCTTGTCCGATAACGCTTCCACTCCCGGCAGCTTCTTTCCCTCCAGGAATTCCAGCGACGCACCGCCCCCGGTGGAGATGTGAGTGATCTTGTCGGCGACGTTGGCGGCATGTACGGCTGCTACCGAGTCGCCGCCGCCGACAATCGAAGTGGCTCCGCCGTTATCCGCGACGGCGTGGGCGATCTTGAATGTCCCGCGGGAGAATCCTGGAACTTCGAACACTCCCATGGGTCCGTTCCACACGATGGTGCGCGCGGTAGAGATTTCTTCGGAGAACAGCTCAATTGTTTTCGGCCCAATATCGAGCGCCATCTTGTCGGCTGGGATGGGCTGGCCTTCGCCGATCTGCTGTACGACGGCGTTGGCCTCCGGCTTCAGCGCGACCACATGATCGACGGGCAGCAGGAACTTCAGATTCCGTTTCTTGGCCTCGGCCAGCAGTTGCTTAGCGAGATCGACCTTGTCGGCTTCGAGGAGGGACTTGCCAATCTCGTGCCCCTGAGCCTTGAGGAAGGTATACGCCATGCCGCCGCCGATGATCAGCGACTGCACTTTATCCATCAGATTTCGAATCACGCCAATTTTGTCGCCGACTTTGGCGCCGCCCAGAATTGCTACGAACGGTTCCTCGGGATGCTGCAGCGCCTTGCCCAGGTATTTCAGTTCCTTCTCCATGAGCAATCCGGCGGCAGATTGCTTCACGAACTTGGTCATCCCAACGGTGGATGCATGGGCGCGATGCGCGGTGCCGAACGCGTCGTTCACGTAGTATTCCGCCAGGTTCGCGAGTTGCCGGGCAAACTTTTCGTCGTTCGCTTCTTCCTCAGCATGGAAGCGTAGATTCTCGAGCAGTAGCGTCTGTCCCTTTTCCAGTTGGGTTGCGACCTCTTCCGCCTCGGGCCCGACGCACTCCGGGCAGAAGCCCACGTTCTCGCCGCGCGCCAGTTCCTTGTCGAGCAGCATGCGCAAGCGCTCGGCCACCGGCTTCAGGCTCATTTTCGGATTGGGCTTGCCTTTGGGCCGACCCAAGTGCGAGGCCAGAATCAGCCGTGCACCATGGCGGAGCGCGTATTCGATCGTGGGTAGGGTTTCGCGGATGCGAGTGTCGTCCATGACGCGCCCGTCTTCGAGCGGCACATTGAAATCGACACGCATGAAAATGCGGTTCCCATTGAGGGGGAGATCACGAATGGAAAGCTTGGACATGGCTGGTCGTCCTTTACTTGCAGGCGATGGTATATGTGGCGTGGGCGCCCTCGCCCGCGCAGCCCTCGTTCGTGCTGTCTACACGCGGGCGAGGGCGCCCGCGCCACAGGTGAAAATAGCGCCGCCGGGACGGCGGCGCTACGATCTTACAGGCCCTTACTTGCGAGGTAATTGATCAGGTCGCGTACGCGGCAGGAGTATCCCCACTCGTTGTCGTACCAGGAGATCACCTTCACGCAGTTGCCGCCGACCACCATCGTGCAGGGAGCGTCGATGATCGAGGAGCGCGAATCGCCCTTGTAGTCGGACGATACCAGTTCGTGCTCTTCGTATCCCAGATATCCCTTCAACGGCCCCGATTCGGTCGCTTTCTTCAGAGCGGCATTCACTTCTTCCTTGCTAGTCTTCTTCTCAACCCAGACCACGAAGTCAACCACCGAAACGTTGGGGGTCGGCACGCGCATGGAGAATCCGTCGATCTTGCCGCCGAGTTCCGGGATCACCAGCTTCAGTGCCTTGGCCGCGCCAGTCGAAGTCGGAATCATCGAAAGCGCCGCGGCGCGAGCGCGACGCAGGTCCTTGTGCGGGAAGTCGAGAATCACCTGGTCGTTGGTGTAGGAGTGAATCGTCGTCATGGTGCCGGCGACGATCTTGAATTCATCCTGAATGACTTTCGCGACGGGCGCGAGGCAATTCGTGGTGCAAGAAGCGTTGGAGATCACATTATGCTTCGAGGCGTCATACTTCTCGTGGTTGACGCCGAGCACCAGCGTGATGTCTTCATTCTTGGCCGGAGCCGAGATGATGACCTTCTTCACCGGCCCGCGCATGTGCTTCTTGGCGTCATTGGCATCGGTGAAGCGTCCGGTCGACTCGACGACCACCTGGGCGCCGACGGAATCCCAAGGCAGCGCCGCGGGGTCTTTCTCTTTGAAAACTTTGATGGTCTTGCCGTCGACCGTAATGCTGTCGGCGCCGGCCGAGACCTGGTTCGGAAGGTTACCGAGCACCGAGTCATACTTCAGAAGATGGGCCAGCGTTTTCGGATCCGTCAGGTCGTTCACTGCGACGAAGTCCAGATTTGGATCCTTCAGGGAAGCGCGCAGCACGTTGCGGCCGATTCTTCCGAAGCCATTGATGCCAACTTTGATTGCCATGTTTCCTCCGTTCAGATTTATGAAGGCGTAATCAGGTTTAGTTGAGTGTTGAGTTGTAAACCATTGATGTTAGCAGGGAACCGTGAGTGACGTAAACGTTGACGGGATTACTTTTGACTGACGGCAATCTCGATCACGGAATTCCGTGCGCGGAATCACTGACTTTCAGTGACGCGACATTAGGTAGCGCCGGCGTCCCGCCGGAGGTAGTGCGGGCGTCTCGCTAGCACACCTCGACCAACTGAGACGAACTGGCGATATTTCAATTCCGAATTGTTTGGTTGGTTGAGCAGCAGCTGCCATAACTCGCGGCACGATTAACCAACCTGACTCTGCAGCCGTTTCACTCGCTCATTTGCTTTTGGTCGTGTCGATCCTCAGAAAGCGGGCGGCGTTGTTGTACAGAATGTCGCGCTTCTGTTGAGGCGTCAGGTAATCGGCGTTTTGGATGATGCTGATCGAATAGGCCATCAGCTTCGGCCAGAGCAGTTGGTCGGTTCCAAACATCACGCGGTCTTCAAATCCGCCATCGACCAGGCGCTCGATATAGCGATTGACTTCCTTGATCGGGTAGCTCCAGATCAGGCCGGCAACGTCGACGTAGACGTGGGAGTTGGCCTGCAGCAGCGTGAGCATCTCTTCGATCATGGGGTAGCCTGCATGCATCACTTGAAGGCGCAGTTTCGGGTGGCGAGCCAAGAGTTCCTCGAACAGAAGCGGGTTCCCCATGGAGCCACGGAATTTCGGCGTGGTGATGTTGGCGCGACCGGAGCCTCCAGTGCCCATATGCACGGCCACGGGAATATCCAATTCCTCGGCGAGCGCGAAGTACGCATCGACCGAAGGATCGCTGGGGGAGATGCCCTCATACTGAAGTCCGATCTCGCCCATGACCTTGAAGCCGCCGCTTGTGAAATCTTTTCGCAGCTCATCCAGCGGCACGCGCTGGCCGGGAGCGATTCCGTTTGAGAACGACGTGCCGGGGATGATCCGCTCAGGGGCGGCGTTTTTCCACTTCTGCACGCTCTTGGGATCGCCGAAGACCACCGCCGTGACGTTGAGGCGCTCCATCTCGGCGAGAACATCCTTCATGTACCCGCCCGGGGCCGACGGATAGAGCGCGGCGGTGCATGGCTCCTTCACCCAACCGAACGGCTCTTCCTTCTCTTTGGGATCAGAGGCTGTGAACTTTGAGGTGTTCGGACACATCGGCGCGACGCCGGGAAAGGTTCCGTCCATCGCGTGCACGTGAACATCGAGTACTGGCGGAGCTTTCGACTCGGTGTTTTGAGCAGGAGCAATTCCTGGGATGAAAGAGATGAGTACTGCGCAAAGCAAGAATCGCTGGATGAGGGAGCAGGACATTCCGAATCTCCTTTTGCGGACGGGACGCAACGTTGAGACTTCGGAGGTATACCACAGGTCGTGATGTCGTGCTGGGCTGCTGTCAAGTTTGCGCCCGGTTCCCCCACCCTAGCCACAAAGATCGTGGCTAGGGTGGGGATCGGGTGCGCTCTCAGGCTGCACGTTTGGTCGTGCTTGCCTTGATCTTCTTCTCGACGTCCTCCTCGAAGTACTTGATCGTAAAGCTGGCCGCCGGCTGGCTCGGCGGGTACTTGGCGAACGTCTCCAGGTAGGCACCCGCTTTCAGATTCAGCCAACCCATCAAGTACGCATTCTTGACGCGCCAGTCGTCGTACTGATTCGATACGATATCGGCGCGCTCATACGGGTCCATGCGCAAGTTGAAGAGTTTCGGAATCCGGTAGTCGATGAATGGCTCATACCAAACCTTGAAACCGCCACGCGCCAGTTGCTCGCGGAAGACAGCTTTCCAATCGCCGTGGCGATAGCCAATCATTTCGCCGTCATCGTTGAAGTAGGCGAAGTCGGTGCGGGCGCTTTTCGGTTGTTTTCCCGTCAGGTAATCGAGCTGGTTGTAGCCGTCCAGATGGACCTGAAATTTGGCGTCTCCGAACTTATCACCCTTGAGCAGCCGCTCGCTCACTGTCGGATCTCCGGCCGCCGCGAGCAGCGTGGGGAACCAATCCAGTCCCGAGAAAATTTCGTTGGAAACTGTACCGGGTGCGATATGACCCGGCCAACGGACCAAGGCGGGAACGCGGAATGCTCCTTCCCAGTTGGTATCTTTTTCGCTGCGGAACGGTGTTGTCGCGGCATCGGGCCAACTGAACTGGTTAGGACCGTGGTCGGTTGTATAGACCACGATCGTGTTATCGGTGATGCCTAGGTCATCGAGCGCATCGAGAAGTTTCCCTACGTCCATGTCGTGTTCAATCATGCCGTCGGCGTACTCGTTTCCCGGCATTCCAGCCTGCCCGCGCATAGACGGACGCACGTGCGTGAAGACGTGCATGCGCGTGGCGTTCATCCAGCAGAAAAAGGGCTTGCCGGCCTTGACCTGACGGCCCATGTAGTCGATGGCGGCCGCGGTGGTGTCGTCGTCAATGGTTTCCATGCGCTTCTTCGTAAGGGGCCCGGTATCTTCTATAACCTGCTTGCCGACGCGACCCCAATGAGGGTGCTCCGTGGCGTCGTCTTTCTCGCTAGCCCTGCAACGCAAGACGCCGCGCGGGGAATTCTGTGCCACGTACTCTTTGTCATCCTTTGGCCAATACTCGCGCTCTGGCTCTTCCTCGGCATTGAGGTGATAGAGGTTGCCGAAGAACTCATCGAAGCCGTGCACTGTTGGGAGATAGTCGTTTCTGTCTCCAAGATGGTTCTTGCCGAACTGGCCCGTCGCGTAGCCGAGCGGCTTGAGAGCTTGCGCGATGGTGATATCGCGCGCCTGCAGTCCTATCGGCGCTCCCGGGATGCCAACCTTGGAGAGGCCGGTGCGCTTGGGCGACTGGCCTGTAATGAACGAGGAGCGGCCTGCGGTGCAGCTGTTCTCGGCATAGTAGTCCGTGAACATCATGCCTTCTTTGGCAATTCGATCGATATTTGGGTCTTGTAGCCGACGACGCCAAAAGAGTAGGCGCTGAGATTGGTCTGTCCGATGTCATCCCCGAAAATGACGAGGATATTAGGTTTTTCGCTTGGTTCGCCCCGAGAGCCGCGTGGAGCAGCTCCTGTCGACTTTCCATTTTTCATTGCGGTCTCCTTGTTCGAATTGTGAATTTCAGATCAATGTTGTTCGCCTTCACATGTGCTTGTGCTGCGGTTCAAGGGAGAGCCAATCGCAGGCTGTGCGGTTCGTTACTAGAACGCGCACGTAGCGGACATGCATATGTGGACGTCGGACTGCAGGGATAGGCGGCAAACCACCCGACAGAATTACTCCCCGTAACGTCCGAAGAATAGGCTGGGAGACGCAGGTGATTGAACTGGAAGATTTGATAGTAGGAAGTGCGCTGAGACTTTCGCGACTGTCTTTATCGAGCACTGGATCTTCAATCCCAGCCCCGGCTGTGACTCCCGTCACTCGCTGCCGCGACTATTATCACTGCCCAAAACCTGTCCCCATCCTCTAATGGACCCGCGGAGAAACGGTGCGGAGCAGCACCCCCGCAACATCCCTCAACCACGAGGCAGCAATGGTGAATGACGACGTTGTGAAGTGTCCACTGTGTGGCGGATTTACGCACATTGAAAAGACCGAGCTGCGCGAGGCGTTGAAGAACCCGCGCCTGCGCGAGCAGGTCGAGCATTACATTGCCGAACTTCTCAAGTCTCCGGTGGACGAACTCTCCACCGTCGGCGCCACCCAGGCTGGCCACGACTTCCAGAAGGATGTTCATAGCTGGAATCCGTGCGTGCCCATGTGGAAGAGAAGCCCGAAGGAATAGGGTCCAAGGAAGCAAGGGAAGCACGGGACAGAGCCGTAGCCAGCCCCGACTTACAGACAGGAGCGTAGGAAAGGTATGTCCATGAAAACGAAGAAGGTCCTGATTCTCGGCGCCGCCGGCAGAGACTTCCACAATTTCAACGTGGTATTTCGCGGAGACGCTGACTACACCGTAGTTGGCTTTACGGCCACGCAAATCCCGGGCATTGCCAACCGCCGGTACCCGACCGAGTTGGCAGGTCCGTTATATCCAGCGGGGATCCCGATCTTCGAAGAAAATGACATGGAGCGGCTAGTCGCCGAGCACGGCATCGATGCTGTCGTATTTTCCTATAGCGACATTTCGCATCAGAACCTGATGCATCTGGCTTCGCGTGTGGTGTCGACCGGAGCCGATTTCTGGCTGCTGAGTTCGCAGCGTACCCAACTGAAGTCGTCGGTGCCGGTGATCTCGATTTGTGCCGTGCGCACCGGATGCGGCAAGAGCCCACTGAGCCGCCTGGTCGCGTCAGAACTACGCCGGGAAGGATGGAAGCCGGTGGTGGTTCGCCATCCGATGCCCTACGGCGATCTCGCCGTCCAAGCCGTCCAGCGTTTCGCCGAGCTGGATGATCTCGACAAGCATCTCTGCACCATTGAGGAACGCGAGGAGTACGAGCCCCATCTGCGCGAAGGCACAATCGTCTATGCCGGAGTCGACTACGGACGCATCTTGCGCCAGGCCGAGAAGGAAGCCGACATTGTCCTTTGGGACGGCGGCAACAATGACACTCCCTTCTACGCGTCCGATCTTGAGATCGTAGTTGTCGATCCGCATCGTCCCGGGCACGAACTGGCCTACTATCCCGGCGAAGTGAACCTGCGCCGTGCCAATGTGGTCGTCATCAACAAAGTCGACACGGCCGCGCGTCATGATGTCGAAACCGTGCGGAACAACGTCCGAATCAGCAACCCGAAGGCTGCTGTCGTCGAGATGGCTTGCCGGGTCGCAGTGTCTGCACCGGAGCTAGTGAAAGGACGCAAGGTTCTGGTGGTCGAAGATGGCCCCACGCTCACCCATGGCGAAATGCCCTATGGCGCCGGAGTGGTAGCTGCGCGCCAGTGCGGAGCCGCTGAACTCGTCGATCCTCGCCCGTATGCTGTCGGTTCGATCCGAGGAACCTATGAGCGCTATGGACACCTCACCAGCCTGCTTCCGGCAATGGGTTACAGCGCGATGCAGTGCCATGAACTGGAAGAAACGATCAACCGGGTCCCCTGCGACCTGGTGCTGGTCGCCACGCCGATCGACCTGGGACACATGGTCAAGATGAATAAGCCCAGCCTGCGTGTTACCTACGAGGTTGAGGACCTGTCTCACCCCGGAATGGCCGAGATTCTGGCCCGCTTTACCCGGGAGCGTGTGGGAGCGGGGGTTTAGGCACGATCCCACGCTCACGACCTTTTGTGATGGTAATCACAGCCTCTTGCAGTGCCCGGGGCTATACCCAAGTGTGTGGGTTTTTACCAATGGCCGTGGCTCGCGCCAGCTCACGGCACGGAGGAAATCATGCTTATTAGCAAGCAGCAGGCTCTCGATTATCACAATGGGGACCGCCCGGGAAAGATTGAAGTCACACCAACCAAGCCCTGCCGCACGCAGCGCGATCTAAGCCTGGCGTATACACCCGGCGTCGCCGAACCTTGCCTGGAAATCCAGAAGAATCCGCAGGATGCATTCAAATACACAGGCCGCGGCAATCTGGTCGCGGTTCTAAGCAATGGAACCGCCGTGCTCGGCCTGGGCGACATTGGCGCGCTCGCAGGAAAGCCGGTGATGGAGGGCAAGGCTGTCCTGTTCAAACGTTTTGCGGATGTTGATGTTTTCGACATCGAAGTCAACAGCCACGATCCCGAAGAAATCATCAAGCTCTGCCAGTTGCTTGAGCCTACATTTGGCGGGATCAATCTAGAAGATATCAAGGCTCCCGACTGCTTCCAGATCGAAGAAGCTCTGCGCAAGACGATGAAGATTCCCGTCTTCCACGATGACCAGCACGGGACTGCCATCATTTCCGGTGCGGCGCTGTTGAATGCTCTCGAAGTGGTGGGCAAAGACATTCAGAAAGTGCGCGTCGTCTTCAACGGCGCGGGAGCGGCGGGCATTGCCTGCGCCGAGCACTACGTCCGCCTCGGCGTGAAGCGTGAAAACATTCTTCTCTGCGACACCAAGGGAGTGGTCTACAAAGGCCGCAAAGAAGGCATGAACAAATATAAAGAGCGCTTCGCACAGGAGACGGCGCTGCGCACGCTCGCCGAGGCCCTGGTGGGCGCAGACGTTTTCGCCGGACTGTCAGTCAAAGGTGCAATTAACCAAGAGATGGTACGAACGATGGCGGCCGATCCAGTCGTCTTCGCGATGGCCAATCCCGATCCCGAGATTACCTATGAAGAAGCCAAGGCGGCCCGGCCCGACGTGATTATCGCCACGGGACGTTCTGACTATCCCAACCAGGTCAACAATGTGCTCGGCTTTCCCTTCATCTTCCGTGGGGCTCTTGATGTACGGGCTACTGCAATCAACGAAGAGATGAAGCTGGCCGCCACGCACGCCCTTGCTGACCTGGCCAAGCAAGATGTTCCCGACTCCGTCTGCCGTGCCTACGGTGTGCCGCGGCTCCAGTTCGGCCGTGAATATCTCATTCCCAAGCCCTTTGATCCGCGCGTTCTGATGTGGGAGGCGTCGGCCGTAGCCGAAGCCGCCATGCACAGCGGAGTAGCTCAGCAACCCGTCGATCTGCTTACCTACCGCGCCCAACTGGAGCGACGACTGGGCAAGGCCTACGAAGTTTCGCGCACCATGATTCACAAGGCACAGGCGAATCCCAAACAAGTTGTATTTCCCGAAGGCGACAACGAGAAGATTCTGCGCGCCTGTCGCGTCCTGGTCGAAGAAAAAATCGGTAATCCTATTCTTCTCGGTGAGCCTGCCCAGATCCAGAGCCGAGCCCAGGAATTGGGTGTCGATCTGGAAGGCATGCAGATTGTGGATCCCGCTACCTCGGACCATCGCGAAGCCTACGTGCAGGAACTCTTTCGCTTGCGCCAGCGCCGCGGTGTCACGCTTGGGGAAGCCGGCACGCTGATTAACAATCGCAACGTATTCGGCTCGATGATGGTCCATATGGGCGATGCTGACGCACTGGTCTCGGGCGTGACTCAGCATTTTCCAGACACAATTCGTCCGGCGTTGCAGATTGTTCGTATGCGCGAGGGCCTGCACCGTGTCTCCGGATGCTACGTCGTGATTACGCGCAAGGGGGAAGTCTTCTTTCTCGCTGACACCAGCGTAAACATCGAACCCACCGCTGAAGACCTGGTTGAGATTGCTCTCTGCACGGCCCACATGGCGCGTCGGTTCGACCTGATTCCGCGGGTTGCCATGCTTTCGTTCTCCAGTTTCGGTGGCGTCGATCATCCCATCTGCACCAAGGTCCGAAAGGCTGTAGAGATGATCAAATTTGCCGACCCGACTTTGATCATCGACGGTGAGATCATGGCCGACGAGGCCCTTTCCCCTGAGATCATCGAAGAGCTCTACCCATTCAGTTCTTTGAAGGGCGGGGCCAACGTTTTGATTTTCCCGGACCTGGCGTCGGCGAACATCGCGACCAAACTGGTCGCCAAAGTTGGCGGCGGCGAACTCATCGGGCCGATCCTGATGGGAATGAGTCGCCCGGTGCACGTGCTGCAGCGTTCTGCCACCGTGGAAGTGGTGGTCAACGTGGCGGCCATTGCCGTCGTGGACGCGCAGGAAAACGATACCTACGCTCATCCACACGTACATGTCTCAGTGGAACCGGAATTAGTAGGCGAAGACTGATAATCTGAAGGTGAGGGAATCGCGGGGCCGAGCCGCAGCGCTGGCGTCCCGCAGGCAGTCGCGGGGGCGTTTCGCCCGCGCGGGAAGGGGACAACATGTCCACGCTGTGGAAGTCGCGCTACGCGCAGCGTACGCTCGGAGTAAAAAGCTCCGCCATCCGTGAACTCTTAAAGGTCACGCAGAAACCGGAGGTCATTTCTTTCGCCGGCGGATTGCCTGCGCCCGATGTCTTTCCCGTAAAGCGATTCCAGGAAGCCTGCCACAAAGTTCTCAGCGAACAGGGCGCCCAAGCCTTGCAATACGGCACCACCGAAGGCTACCAGCCTCTGCGGGAAATGATTGCCCACAATCTCGCCCGCTATGGCATCGTCGCCAGCGCCGAAAATGTCCTCATCACTTCCGGCTCGCAGCAGGCGCTCGACCTGATCGGAAAACTGCTCATCAATCGTGGAGACCGGGTGCTGGTCGAAGCACCCACTTATCTTGGAGCACTGCAGGCGTTCAATGTGTATGGGGCGCAATACGTGTCGGTCCCAGTTGACGACGACGGCCTGCTCACCGACCAACTCGACCCCAGCCTCCGCGCCGGACCGAAATTCATGTATGTGCTGCCCAACTTCCAGAATCCGGCGGGAGTGACTCTATCGGAAGGGCGCCGGCACCAACTCATTCTTTTGGCTGACAAGTATGGCATCCCCATCATCGAGGATGATCCCTACGGGCAACTGCGCTACGAAGGCGACCACATCGCGCCCCTGGTCGTACTCGACCGCGACAATCTTCGCCGCGATAACGGATTCACCCTGGGCAACGTGATCTACCTGAGCACGTTCTCGAAGACGCTGGCCCCCGGCATTCGCCTGGCGTGGATCGTCGCCCCCGAAGACGTGATCAGTAAACTGGTGCAGCTGAAACAGGCCGCCGACCTGCACACGTCCACCTTCAGCCAGTACGTTGCCTTCGAAGTCGCTCGCGACGGATTCCTCGATCAGCACGTGAAATTGATCCGCAATGTTTATCGCGAGCGTCGCGATGCGATGCTCAATGCGTTGCACGAATATTTCCCGCCCGAAGTGACATGGACTCATCCCAAGGGCGGCCTGTTTCTCTGGGTGAGCATGCCCCAAGGTTGCGATTCTCAAACTCTGCTGCCTGCGGCACTGGCGGAGAACGTTGCTTTCGTACCCGGCGAAAGCTTTTACGCCAATAACGGGCACGAGGGTGGCCGGCACATGCGCCTGAACTTCTCCTACTGTCAGCCTGACGTTATCCACGAAGGTATCCGTCGGCTCTCCGTAGCGGTCAAAATGCAGCTTCGTGGCAGTCATCATCCGTCACCTGTGGGTGATTGATAGAAAGTAGACCCGGTGTTCCTGCGACTCCGCTCAGGGCAGGCCCCGCCGGCTGAGCGGCAGGCGTCTCGTCCGCCGCCCCGAAGCCGGGAGTGATCTCAATCACTCTTTCCGGTGACGCAAGGCATCGCGAAATCGACCCAAGTCCCCCATCCTGTAGGCACGTAGAATCGGGCCGAAGGCGGCTTCGTTCTGAAAGCTGACAGCGGATAGCTGAGAGCTCCCTCCGGAGGTGACTTATGACGGTCTCAATCCTGATTACAGTAGCCGTCCTCGCACTGGCAATTGGCCTCTTCGCCTTTCGCGCCATCCCCGGAATCCGCGCGTACTTCACCTACAAAGGAAAACGGTTGATCACCTGCCCCGAGACGCACCAGCCTGAAGCCGTCGACGTTGCCGCAGGAGAGGCCGCCGTCGGAGCGTTCCTCTCCGAGCCCACGATTCACCTGAAGGAATGTTCGCGCTGGCCCGAGCGCCAGAACTGCGGCCAGGAATGCCTCAGCCAGATCGAGATTGGCCCAGCGAACTGCTTAGTTTGGAATATTGTTTCGCACTGGTACGAAGAGAGAAATTGTGCACTCTGTCACAAGCCCATCGGCCGGTTGCATCATCTCGACCACGCACCTGCGTTGCTGGGTCCAGATTCCAAGACGGCCGAGTGGAAGGATTTCCGCCCCGAGCAACTTCCCGACGTCTTTTCCAAATACCAACCGGTGTGCTGGAACTGTCACGTGGCGGAGACTTTTCGTCGCCTGCATCCGGAGTTGGTAGTAGATCGCGCCTTCGAGCCCAAGCGCATGATGTGAGATGCGGGCGCGAATTGGGATGACGAGAATACCGGGGTGAGGCCATCGGATATTAGATGCATTGGAAGCGGAACGGTTAATCGACAATCGGTCCGCCTTAGCCTCGACACTTCTGTCAACGTTGATCGTCCGAAGCAACGCACGGAACTCTGCCGGAGAGGCCAATTCTTTTTCCCTGGTCGGTTGACTCAAAAGTGAAAGCTAATCTCCGCTTACGATGCATGCGGAGTTGTTCCACTAGAGGTAGAGAGGAATCGTCCGCCGTGAGTCGCAGGCTCAGCGTCTGTGCCCCTTTTCGACGAGTATTTATTTTTCGCGATTGGGTGTTAACCGGTGCAAAACGAATTCCTGCAGCATGCTGCTGAGCATGCGTTCGCCCGTGGTAATGAGGAAATTCTGGAAGACCAGACCCGCGCCGCGGTTCGACGCCGGGTAGTAGGTGTTGGAGAGAGCAGCCGAGCCCAGATCGCCACCTATGCTCGAGAAGTTGGGCTGCCACTTTCCGTTGTCTCCCTTGCAAACGAATGGGCTTGAGAGAGCGTGGAAGGTGCGAGACTTATTTGAGCCTGTCCCCTGGATAGTAGTAGCGGGGGTCCTGGTGCAGCAACGACGGCAGGATGGCGCCACCGATCATGATGTCGGAAAAGCCGTCTGCAGCGGCTGCTCCATAGCGCTGGGCATAGCCCTTCGCTCCCTGAACGTAGTCGGGAGTGTCACCAGCCTGATTGATGCCAGCAAGCACGCCTACCCCAAGAATGGTGGCAGCATCGCTGGAAGTTTTCAGGGCAAGTTGGAATTTCAGCTTGGTCGTGAGCGGCGCGGGGTTTGGCTCGTAGACGACGTAGAAATTGGGGATGATCCCGAGCACGCGCTGCGTCTCCTCGACTTTGACCTGCTCGGTGGCGACTTCCACTGACGAGTCAGACACGTTTACCGCGGTCACTGCCTTCGCAATCAACAGCTTGCTGGCCGGAAGGATGAGGTACTGGCCCGGACTGAGGATGAGGTCGGGCGAGCTCCAGTCGGCAAATTCTTCGGCGGTGATAGTGATGTGATAGGTTCCAGGGTCGAGTTGCACAAACTCAAAAAATCCGTTGTCGTCCGAGATAACCTTGCGGGGATCTTTGAGGCCAAGGCCCTCGAGAACGACCGTGGCACCAGAAAGCACGTCGTTGTTCACATCGCTTACCGTGCCAGTAATATGTCCCGTCTGCGGCATGGGTGCGTTGATGTCTTGTCCCGCCAAAGGCGCGGCCATGGCAATCGCCATCAAAATCAGCCGCCAAATTCGTAGAATTCTCACAACAATAGCTCCAATGGATCAGTGTGGATTTGCCTTCATCCCCCATCACAAATCCTCCACAACGCTCCGGAAGATCAGGAAGAAGGTGGTGAATTAGATGTGTGACAGGTCGATTTTGGCTCCAATTTGCTCAATTCAGACAAAGTATGACGATGTTCCAATAACCTTCGCCGAAAGAGAAGGGTACCGACGTTCATGTCTGCCGGAACCCCTCTCTCGCACCAGGGGTCTAAAAGTGAAGGCCTAGTTCTGCTGTCAGCGCACGGGGCGTCACATAGTGCGTTCCGCTGAAGGTGGAAAGGAAGTTGTAGAGTGCATACTTGTTGGTGACGTTTATGGCTGTGAACCGCAAGCTCACCTTGTACTTGTCGGCATCGAACAGGTTGTCGTGTCCCACCGCTAAGTCGAAGAGATTCCGCGGCGCGATTCGCGGCGGGTTGTGGTCGTCATTCTCGGTGCCAGCCGCTGGGATTTTGACCAAGCTGGATGTGAATTGCGATGCCAGACAGGTATCGGGCAGGGCCATCGTGGGCGTCGCACGCACGCCATTGCAAACGAGACCAGCCTGAAACTGTTGATCGGCGGTCAGGCCGCTTCCGGCCAGATCCACAATGCCGCTGGAATCGGCAAAGGGCACTGCCCCCGCTACCAGGCCACTGTCATACCGCCAGTTGAATCCCGCCCATGGCCCGCGTTTCCAGGGTTGATACTGGATGTGACTTGTCATGTTGAACTTCTCATCGTGGTCGATACGAAAAACTCCTCCCGGCGCCGACGGCGTGGCACCCGCGCCCCCGAGTTGCGGAGCGAAGAATCGTGCGGCCACGCTGGAGAAGACCATCAGTGCCGAGAATCCATGGAGGTTTGGTACGCTCACGCGTCCCGCAAATCCTGGAATCTTCGAGTTGTGCCATTCAATGGGAAACGTGAGCGGCGTTGCACCGAGAATGCTGAAGTCGTAGGCATTGTGCGTGTATTTCCAGATGTATTCGCCGGAGAACACGAGGTAGCGCCCGAATGCCTGCTGGATCCCGGCATGAAATTCGTTGCGCCATCCTGGACTGAACGGCGTGATGCCCAACGTGGCACAGCCTAGCAGCGGATTCAGGACGGCATCGCCGCAGCCCAGACTGGCCAGAACCAGGTTTTCATTGAATGGGGTTTCCATTACGCGAGCGTAAGACACGCGCAAGACGGTGTTGGTCCGCTTGATGTTGTAGGCGATGCCGAGGCGCGGCTCAGCTTCCCGGTGAACAGTGAGCCCATTGTAGAAGTCGCCTCTCAGCCCTAGATTGAGTGCCCAGTTTCCTTTGGTAATCGCATCCTGCAGATAGAGCGACAGTTCTTTCACGTCAGTTTGCCCGTTGAAGGTGTAAAGGCTGCCCTGACGCGTGAGGTCGTGAGGTAACAGGTCAGTGCAGGGGGAAGCCAAGGCAACGTTATTTACCGCGTCATAGCAGGGAAGCCCGTTTGCGTCCGTAAGCGAGGGTAGATAGGTTGGATCGACTATGCCGAGAGGATCACTTTCTCGAAGAAAGGTCTGCTCGTAAACAGCGCCCGCCTTCAGATTATGAATGCCCTTGACGTAGGAAACGTTCGATCGCAATCCAGTATTTGTGAGCGTACGGTCTTGACTCACCGTCTCGGTCTGAAGATCCGGCGCCAGATCAGCAAACGCGTTAGCGCTGGAATAATAATTGTAGTGATCGCGCCGCACGAAAGCGCCAAAGGTGAAAACGGTGGTTGGACTGATCAGGCGCGTCCATGATGGGGCGAGGTTGAAAGTCTGAATTTGAGAGCGCTGGTCTGCGGGCCCGACCACGTTTCCGTTGGGATCGAGCCCGTTGTTATCCACCGTCACGCCGTTCCATGCGGTTGCATTCTGCGCGTCGAAGGAATTCGGCGTCTGAAACCATGATCGCGTGTAGCCCAGATTAAGGTGAATCGAATCTGCAGCTGAAAGTTGGTAATCCACTCGGTCAAAGAAGTTTTCCTCGTTTCCTTTATCGTGCATCACGACAAACTCCGGTGGATCCAGAAACCGTCCACTGTTCAGCCCGCTGGCTGAAACGAAGTTGCCCCAATTCTTGCCGCCATAGGCGAGGTTGAAGTCAACGTTGCTGGTTCCGAACGAACCATAGGAGGCCGTCACGCTCCCATGCGGAGTAGTAATGCCTTGCCCCGATTGTGTGGTCACATTGATGACCACGCTCGTCTTGTCGCCGTATTCCGCCGGAGGCGCGCCCGCGATGACCTCCATGGACTGAATCGCGTCCATAGGTATCTGGTTGGAGAAAATCTTGCTTTGCTGATCGGTGACAGGTTGGCCATCTATCGAGAACGAATTTTCCGCGTGATCGCCCAAGCCATGGAAGAGTCCATTCGAGTCTGCGGAAATTCCCGGTGTCGACAGAGTCACCAGCGAACTCACTGACGACGACTGGCTCTCGAGCGGCAACTTGTCAAACAGGTTCTTGTCGACGTCGGTGTGAAACGTCGAATCATTCTCCACCAGGTCTCCGCCCTCCGCCTCCACCGTTACTGCGGTAGTCGATCCGGCAACCGCGAGATTTACAGCCACGCTTACCGGTACGGAAGAGCGCGGCTCGACATCCTGCCCGCAGACCATAAACCCGGCAGCCGTCACACTCAGGTGATAGTTGTTGAAAGGAATGTTCGTGAACGCGAATGTCCCCGCTTTGTCGGTGGTGGTCGACCGATCAAAGCCGCTGACCGGATTATGAATTTGAACTTTTGCGCCAGCCACAACGGCGCCGGTTGAGTCAGTGACGGTGCCAGTCACAGATCCAGAGTTACCCACCGCTTGCGCGCCCGCCATCGTCGCTGCGAGCCCTAGCACGCTTGCCCATACGGCAACGCGCCTCAAATGAAATAAAGGCATAAGCCCTCCTGTAGAACGAAAAGAAGAGTAGGGAAACAATCCTGACCAAACGCACTCGCGCCCAGCCGGATGCATCAATTTTTGTGAGGATCCCTACAGGACAGGAGGACCGCGACTGCCAAGTTCCGAGAAATTAAACTGGACCCTGGCGATGACTGCTTCGTCACGCAGCAGGCCGACCGCAGCAAACACCGGAGTGGCCTGGCTGGAGTTTAGAGTGGGACTCGCGCTATGCGCTACGACGCAAATCGTGCAGGAGGCCGATCCCGTGCGCAAGGGATGGTTGTGTGTAGACTCCGCCGTCGCTGTCCACAACATCAGGGACAGGCAGAGCCATGCCGACCATTTTGCCCACAGGCGCATCGATTAGGTTTTCCTGCTTTGGGATTAGACTCTGTTCAGCTTATAAGGGTTATCCGCCGCGAGGCAAGGTCTGGCAAGTTACTATAGATATCGGGCGTTCATCCTGGACCAAGGCTCACCGCCCGCCGAAACGCACTCATATCAAACGCGAGGATTGCAATGGCAGAACCAACCTACGAAGAACTCAAAGCGAAACTTTCTCAGCTGGAAAAGGAAGTTGAAACCAAGAAACGCAGCGGGGACCTGATCTTTAAAGTCGGAGAGAAAGGCGGTGTCAGCGTCTATGGCCTCGGCCGTTTCCCTGTCACTCTCTACTACGAGCAGTGGAACCGTCTGCTCGGCGCCGCCGGTGAGATCAAGCAGTTCATGGAAGACAACAAATCCAAACTGAAGCTCAAAGAGCAAGGCTAAATCGTTCCCACCTTGGCATCGCTATCCGTCCTTGTCGCACAGTATGCGACGGGGGCGGATTTCGACGTTTACGAAACTTGACACTCCCCTCGAAAACGTGATGACGAATGCGTTTTCGACAAGGGTTCCTCGTTCGACTACCTTTTGATTAGATGAGACAATAAATGTTGGATGGTCAGATACAACGCGTCGCATCGTAATTTCTTTTTCATCCTTCTGACCATCGTCATGGTCGGTTTATCGCCGGCGTCCGCCTTGCAAGAGCCCGCTCCGCCACCTGAGCCTGCTCCAACCATTGCCGCGCCAAAGGATTCCAAGGACGGACAACCGCAGGACAAGATTAACCCGGAGCAGCAAGCCGGAACGGCCATCAGTGTTTCTCCAGACCCCCAGCAACAGCCTGCTCCGCCCCCGCCACCCGATCCAAATGCCTCATCGACAAAAGATTCCAAGGAAGGCCAAGCCGAGCAGAAGCCCGACGGATCAGTTGGCAAAAGTAAGTTGGAACAGGAGACTGGCACGGTTAACGATCGCATCTTTGCAGTGCTGCCCAACTACGGCACTGTCGAAACCGCCAATACGCTCAAACCGCTTAGAACCGGACAGAAATTCCGCATCGCCACCGCGAGCGTATTTGATTGGGCGGCCTATCCCTTCAACGGGGTGCTTGCCGGAATCGCTCAGGCCAAGAATGATCCGGAGTCTTATGGACAGGGATGGGACGCCTATGCCAAGCGTTACGGCGAGTCTTTTGCCGACAACAGCATTGGGACGTATATGACGGTCGCTGTCTTTCCCAGTCTCCTGCACGAAGACCCGCGCTACTACCAGATGGGAAAGGGAGCCTTCGTCCACCGTTTTTCCTACTCGCTGAGTCGCCTCTTCGTGACCCGAACCGATGCAGGCAATACCCGATTCAACTATTCGGAATCGATTGGCAACGCCGCGGCCGCGGCGATTTCCAATATCTATCATCCCGACGAAGATCGCACCGCCGGCCGCAATGCCACGACTTTCGCCTTCCTGATTCTTTACGATGGCTTGTCGAACGAACTGAAGGAATTCTGGCCCGACATTCGGCGCAAGGTGTTTAAGAAGAAGAACCCGTAGGTTTCGCTGCTCAGAATATCCGGCCGGCCATTTTCTTCTGATAAAATCCCTGCCGTGAAAAGACGAACTCTACTCCAGGCGATTCCTGCGGCGGCACTGCTTCCAGCAACTCTTTGGGCCGCTTCCCAGCAAGACAACGCGAACTCGACCGGCGTTTACGAACTCCGCGTCTACCATGCCGCTGCAGGAAAGTTAGCGGATCTGCTCAAGCGCTTCCGGGAACACACTGTCGAAATCTTTAACAGACATGGAATGAAAAGCGTCGCTTACTGGACGCCGCTCGATGAGCCCGACAAAAGCAATACGCTGATCTACATTCTCTATCATCCCAGCCGCGAAGCCGCGGCCGCCAACTGGAAAGCATTCCAGGATGATCTTGAGTGGAAGCGCGTCCACGACCAATCCGAAGTCAACGGCAAACTCGTCGACAAAGTGGATTCCACCTACATGGCCCTAACTGATTTTTCCCCGCGCTTGGGCTAGGGATGACGGTGTTGGCCAACTCCGGCGGTTCTACTCCGCCGCGTCGCGCGCTTTCGGCGTAGAAAACCGGTGCCGTGCTTTGTTCCACTCGTCGGTGGCGAACAGGCGTGGCCCTACCTCGATCAATCGTGGCGACATGTTGAAGACCGCCACCCGAGTCCATGGTTTGCCGTCGCGCATTCGCAACCCTTTTTCATTCAGATCGCTGACGATGCTGGAATAAGGGAAGTCCTGCACCAGCAACTCCATCATCAACATGAGCGTGCGGTTCTCCGCGGGATCGACCTCTAGCCGTTGGCAATCCTCCGAGATCCGCAGTCCGTAGGGAATGTCTTCGTTAAACGCCCCCTGCGTTGGAGCCTCCGACTCGGGCAACTCGCGCCGCCATTCGATCGATACCATCTGCCATCCTGCCTTGGTGCGTTGCTCGATGACTTCAGGGCTAAACGGCCCGGAAATCACATCGCGAATCCGTTCAAAATGCGCCATGGTATGCCAAGCCTCCGTGATGCTTGTGTTGCTTACGAAGTGCCCGCAATTCCTCTGCCAGAAACCGGGCTTGCGTCGATACGCCCATGTGCCTGCGGCGTTTAGGAATACCCAAGTCCCTGGCGCGGATTCGAGCCGCCGAATGTCCACTTGCGCGAATCACTGTTCGCTTCCGGACGCCCCTTTTCACCGCGCTTTAGCAGACCTCAAATCGTCAGGAGCGCCAAAGTCCTTAGAGAGCTCAGCGTTCGAACAGGGCCGCGTTGTATTGTTGTTCCTCGAACCCAACTCGAAGGTACCCTTTTGACCACTCAGTGGCGGGAAGGAAATAGAACTTTTCGTCTATAATTGAAAGACCGTGCCAAAGTACTCCATTGTCGTCCCCCTACATAACGAGCAAGAGAACGTCACCGATCTCTATGACCGCCTAAAAGCGGTTATGGAGGCTCACGGCGAGAGCTTCGAAATCGTTCTCGTGGACGATGGCTCGGCCGACCAGACCTTCGCTATGCTGCGTGAAATCGCGGCTGTCGATAGCCGGGTCACCGTGGTCAAACTGCGTCGCAATTTTGGCCAGACCGCTGGCCTCGCTGCTGGATTTGATCATGCCCGCGGGGAGTACATCATCGCCATGGACGGCGATCTGCAGCACGATCCCAACGACATCCCCCTGTTCCTGGAAAAGATTGCCGCGGGATACGACATCGTCAGCGGATGGCGCAAAGTCCGGGTCGACAATTTCTGGATGCGCCGCATCCCTTCGCGCATCGCCAACTGGATGATGGCCAAAATCAGCGGCGTCGACATCCACGATTTCGGGACGACATTCAAAGCCTACCGACGAGACATTCTTGAACAAGTTCCACTCTACGGCGAACTGCACCGATTCATCCCCGCGTTGGCTTCGTGGCATGGCGCGACGATCTGCGAAGTGCCCATCCGCAATGTGAACCGCGAGCGCGGCGTTTCGCACTACGGCATCACGCGCACCTTCCGCGTATTTTTCGATCTGTTGACGATCCGCTTCCTGCTGCGCTATCTGTCGCGCCCGCTGCATTTCTTCGGCAGCGTAGGCATGATGAGCATTTTTGGCGGCAGTGCGATCGTTTTGTGGCTTGGCTTGGAGAAATTCCTGCGCCACGTCCCGGTGATGGCTGAACACGGCCCGCTGATGATGACCGCTCTGGGCCTTCTCATCGGTGGTCTGAATCTTCTCGCAATCGGCCTGCTGGGAGAGATGCAGGTCCGCCACTACCACGAACCGAGTCGCCGCGCCCCCTACTCTGTCGACCGCGTCCTGCGCGCCCAAAGCGAAGAGCACAGTGTCTCTGACTAGCGCTTTCGTACGGACATAACTTGCTACGTCTCTTCCAATCACGCGCACATCAGCTGATCTCACGGCGATCTTAAATTGTGCTTCTCCAGGTAGGCACTAAGAAAAGGCTTTAACCACAGAGGTCTGAGGGAAAGACCCGCGAGACTTGAAAACGCCTCAGATGCCAGCGACTCGGCAAGGAAGTAACACGAAGGCCTGTATTCGCAGAGCCTTCCTTCGTGAACCTTCGTGTCCTTAGTGGTTTATGCCCTCCCCAGCGGGCGTATAATGTGCCGTTTGGCTTCTTCAGGAGTTTCCTCACCATGGCGCAAACCACCCAGTACGAACTGCATCTCGCCCGTCGGATGTCGCGGCTCGGCACCGAGACTGCCTTCGAAGTTTTGAATAAAGCGCGCGCCCTCGAGCGCCAGGGCAAGAGCATCATCCACCTTGAAATCGGCGAACCGGATTTCGATACGCCGTCCAATGTCGTCGACGCCGGCATCGATGCCCTTCGCAAGGGCTGGACGCACTATGGCCCCTCTGCCGGCTTGCCCGATCTACGGCAGACCTTGGCCGAATACGTCAGCCGCACCCGCGGCGTGAAGGTCACCAGTGACGAAGTGGTCGTCGTTCCCGGCGGCAAGCCTATTATTTTCTTCACGATCCTTTCGCTTATTGATGAGGGAGATGAAGTCATCTATCCCAACCCCGGATTTCCCATCTACGAGTCGATGATCAACTATGTGGGCGGACGCGCCGTTCCCATTGCTTTGCGAGAGGAGCGCGACTTCTCCCTTGACGTCAACGAACTCGCGGCGCTCATCAACGATCGCACCCGGCTGATCATTCTGAACTCGCCTCAAAATCCGACGGGTGGTGTGCTCGAACGACGCGACATCGAGCAGATCGCAAACCTCATCGGCGATCGCAACATCATGGTCCTCTCCGACGAGATTTACAGCCGCCTGCTCTTCGACGGAGGCCAGCACTTCTCCATCATGTCGGTGCCCGGCATGCAGGAGCGCACGATTCTGCTCGACGGTTTCTCGAAGACCTACGCCATGACTGGATGGCGCATGGGCTATGGAGTCATGCGCCCCGACCTTGCTGCGCACATGACCCGGCTGATGACCAACTCCAACTCGTGCACTGCCAGCTTCACGCAAGTCGCAGGGATCGAAGCCATCCGCGGAGATCAAACATCCGTTGAGCACATGCGCGACGAATTCCAGCGCCGTCGCGACGCCTTCGTTGCCGGCCTGAACAAGCTCAAAGGCTTCTCCTGCCGCATGCCCAAGGGTGCGTTCTACGTCTTCCCTAACGTCAAGCAGACGGGATGGAAATCGAAGCCGCTGGCCGATGCGCTGCTGGAGCAAGCAGGAGTGGCCGCGCTCTCCGGCACGGCGTTCGGGCAATACGGCGAAGGCTACCTGCGCTTCAGCGTGGCAAACTCATTAGAGAATCTGCAGCAGGCGCTTGACCGCATCGATCAGTGGACGAAGAAGAATCTGTGATTGCGTAGTCGTGCCGTGTACTTTTTCTTGGAGGCGTCATCCCGAATGCCGGCGCAGTTCAGCCGGGCGAGGAGCCTGCCCTGAGTGAAGTCGAAGGGATCCCGCGTGCGGCTCATTGGTTCTACTCGCAAGATCCCTCCCTCCGCCTGAAAAACGGCTTCGGTCGGATGACTCCGGTTCGGTGGGGACCGGTGCAACATAGACAGAAACACTGCCTGGAGGTTCTTCATGCCAGTGAAGAAGCGCACAGCGGAGTCAAAAGAGCCCAAATCCAGCCGCCCGCAAGCACCCGGCTACGGTTTCCCCAAAGGCACCAAAGGCCTTCTCTCTTGGTCTTGGGCCGAGCAGCGCCTGAAGAAGTCTCACAATTACTGGATCACGACCGTAAAGCCCGACGGCTCGCCGCACACCATGGTCGTCTGGGGCCTCTGGCAAGACGGGCGATTGCTCTTCAGCACTGGTGGCAAGTCGCAAAAGGCACGCAACCTCGGTCGTAATCCTAACTGTATTGTCTGCACCGAACAGGCAAACGAAGCTGTGATCGTCGAAGGCGTGGCAGAAATTGCTGACGTCTCAGCCCGGCGCAAATTCCTTGAAACCTACACGCGCAAGTACAAGTTCGACATGTCCTCGATGAAAGACGACATCCTCTCGATGAAAGAGCCCGTCTTCGCAGTACGTCCCAAAAAGGCCTTCGGCTTGTACGAGAAGCACTTCCAGGGCAAGTCCACCCGCTGGCAATTCAACTAGGCGAATCTGCCTTGCACACCGCTGCCCTCGCAAAGGCGGCTGCGCTTTGCCTCACCCGCAAATGTGATTCTGATCACGGCCCCGAAACGCTCTCCTCGATATTTTGTTGAAAGCGTTCTGTGCGCTTCTTTCCGGCGCAAAGGGGGGACGTCATGGCCCTTACCGATTCCACCAGCGGAAAGGTGATCCGCCAATACTCCATCGAAGAACTGAAAGACGCGGCTAACTTGATGCGCGGCTATGACTTGGTCGCCCTGAACGCAGCGGGCTCCGGCCACGCCGGCGGCACGCTTTCGATCATGGACATCACGGCGGCTCTCTATCTGAAGATCGCCAATCACGATCCCCAACATCCCGAGTGGCCCGACCGCGACCGCATCGTCTGGTCCACTGGACACAAAGCGCCCAGCCTCTACCTGGGCCTTGCGTTCGCCGGGTTTTGCCCTGTCGCTGAGGTTGTCACGCTACGCAAGTTAAGCTCGCCCTTTCAGGGCCATCCGCATTGGCTGAAATTGCCCGGAGTCGAAGCATCCACCGGATCGCTGGGCCAGGGTTTGAGCATCGCCGTAGGAATGGCGCTGGCCGCCCGCCTCGACGAGAGGAGTCACAAGATCTTCTGCATCATGGGCGACGGCGAGCAACAGGAAGGCCAAGTCTGGGAAGCCGCAATGGAAGCAGGACATTTCCAACTTGATAACCTGATCGCGATCATTGATTGCAACCGGCTGCAGATCGATGGATGGGTTAAAGATGTGATGGGCGTTGAGCCCCTCGCCGCAAAATACGGCAGCTTCGGTTGGGACGTGCTCCGCATCGATGGTCACGACATGAACCGAATCGTCGACGCGCTCGAGCAGGCCCGTTCCGTGAAGGGCCGTCCTGTCGCCATCCTCGCCGACACTGTAAAAGGCAAAGGCGTCAGCTTCATGGAGGATCAGGCCAGATGGCATGGCAAAACCCCGAACGCGGAAGAGCTGTCAAAAGGCTTGCAGGAGCTTCAGCTCACGGACCGCATTCCAGTGCAGCAGCTATTGGAGAAGGCCAAACAATACCAGTCCGAAGTGGAGTGTCGGCTCGAAGCCAAGATGCCCAAGTTCACCCACAACTACTGGTGGAATTGCAGCGACACCATGAAGGTGAAGATGGAGCCGACCCGCAAAGGCTTCGGCCAATCCCTGGCAGACAACGGAGATGACGAGCGGGTCGTCTGTATCGGTCTCGACATTTCAGGCTCGATCACGATCAGCGATTTCTACGCCGGAAAGCCAGAACGCAAGAAACGTTGGATCAGCCTGGGCATCGCCGAGCAATCGGCCACCTCAGCCGCAGCCGGACTGGCCCGGGAAGGCAAGTTGCCCGTGATGGGCACTTACGCCACCTTCGCTGCCGCGCGCAATCTTGACCAGATTCGTACCTCGGTCTGCTACGGCAACTTCAACGTGATGATTGCCGGAGCCCACGGCGGTGTCTCAGTCGGCCCCGACGGCGCTACTCACCAGGCATTGGAAGACCTCTTTGCCATGCAGGGCCTGCCCAACATGTCGGTTGTGGTCCCGTGCGATATGGTCGAGACGCGCAAGGCAACAAACTACTTGCTGCTGCAGCATAAGGGCCCGAAGTATATCCGTTTCGCCCGAGAGGCAACGCCGGTGGTCACCGAGCAGAAGACCCCATTCGTATTCGGTCAGGCCAATGTGATTCGCCTGCGCCATGAAGGCCCTAGTTTTCTCGAGGCTTTTGAAACCGTACTGGCTGCGTCCTACAAGAACGAAGAGGAAGACCTGAGCATCGTCGCCTGCGGGCCCATGGTTCCCGAGGCGATGCGTGCTGCCTACATTCTCAAGAAGGAATTCGGCTACGAGTCTCGCATCCTGAATATTCACACTCTCAAGCCCGTCGATGCCTCGGCGATTGTGCGCGCCGCTCGCGAGACAGGAGTGGTCGTCACCGCCGAAGAGCATCAGATCGGTGCCTTGGCGTGGCGGGTCAGCGGAATTTTGACCGAGAGCCTAGACCTTTATGGACACCCGGTAATCACCGGCGCCATCGGTGTGAAAGACCGCTTTGGAGACTCCGGAGCGCCCTGGGAGTTGATCAAGGAATTCGAAGTCAGCGCCGAGCACATCGCCCACAAGGCTGTCGAACTCATGGCGATCAAAAAGAAGGGCGCGTTAGAGCGCGAGGAGCGGCCGTCGCTCGCTGGCGTGCGCTAGGCTAACTTTTGCAGTCCTCGTGCTTGCGGCCGCCCTCGGGGGTCGGTGTGTATGGGAAAGCTCTCAGCTGTCAGCCATCAGCTCTCAGCTTAATTCTCCGATTACCAGCGCTGCGAGTGCCTGAGATGGTGGGATGATTAGCCGACCGCTGAGAACTGAAAGCTGAAAGCTATCAGCGCCATTACTTCCGTTATCAGTGAACATGATCTCGGTCATGCGTCCGAACCCTCCCCGTCCCCTATAATCTCCTGTCTTGAACAAAACACCTGTACGCTGCGGAACGTGTTCGGGGCATCGTTTGCCGGCCGCCTCCGCATCCTATGAGCTAATTGACACTGTTACGATCCTGCTGAACAATTAAGGGTATCCCTGCAATTCATTCTTAGCTTCCCGAGGAGGAAGAGTGTATGGCCGATGATGGCTACCAAATAAACACGGAACCGCAGTCCAACGCCGGCAAGTGGATTCTGATTGTGCTGGCAATACTGGTGGTGGCGGGCTTCGGCTATGCGCACTATACGACGCACAAGTCGGTCGAGGCTCTGACGCAGGATCTGGCCGCTAGCCAGGCTCAGGTTAAGGAACTCCAGAACCGTATGCAGACCGCGGAAGCCCAGGAAGAAACCCTGGCACAGCAGGCTGGCATGACCAAGCGGGAACTCGCGCGGCGCGCCGCTGAGTTGCAGTCACAACAGAAAGCCGCCGAGGAACGTATAGCCAAGGAGCAGCAAGCCCAGATCAGCGAAGTGACCGGGCAAATCACTGGCGTGAAGACTGATGTCGGCGGCGTGAAGACCGATGTGGCCTCCACGAAGGCCGATCTCGAAGCCACCAAAGCGCGCCTGCAAAGCACCATGGGAGATCTCGGGGTACAGAGCGGCTTAATCGCCAATACGCGCTCCGACCTTGAAGTTCTCAAGCATAAGGGCGACCGCAACTATTACGAGTTCACTTTGCTCAAAGGCGCCAAGCCTCAGCCCGTTTCGACTGTGAGCCTGCAGCTCAGAAAGACCGACACCAAAAAAGGCAAGTTCACGGTGAACGTCACCTCCGACGACAAGACGATCGAGAAGAAGGATCGCAACGTGTCGGAACCGATCCAGTTCTACTCGGGCCGCGACCACATGCTGTTTGAGTTGGTGGTATGGACGGTGGACAAGAACAAGGCGACGGGATACTTGAGTACACCCAAGAATGCTCCTGTGCCGGTGACGGCGAACTAGTGAGCTTGTGAACTCATGAGCTCAGCGTGGTTCCCCGGAGGTGCCGTGCTGTTGCAGATTGTGCTGCGCACGGCCGTCATCTACCTGCTGGTGCTGATCGGGGTGCGTTTAAGCGGCAAGCGTGAGGTCGGGCAGATGACCCCTTTCGATCTCACCTTGCTGCTTCTCCTCTCAAACTCTGTACAGAATGCGATGACCGGGCCAGACACGTCTCTGCTGGGCGGCGTGATTGCGGCGAGCACACTGCTGGTGCTCAACTACGGAGTGGCCGGGGTATCCGGCTCAAACCGCCGCCTGCGCAAGTTGATCGAAGGGCAGCCCACCCTCCTGGTGCACGATGGCAAGATCATCGATGCTCACATGGCACGGGAGCGCGTCAGCATGGATGAACTGCACCGCGCTTTGCGCGAACACGGCATTCACAGCTGCGATCAGGTGGCGTTGGCTGTCCTCGAAGTCGATGGCTCGATCTCATGTTTGAAGTATGACGAGATCAAACCGGACGCCAGCACGCATCTGGTGCATCGCAGGTTTATGCAGAAGAAGCAGTCGTAGGCATCGTCAAATCGCGAGGCATCCCGCGCGTGGGCCGATGCAATTCTTTGGGGAGGTCGCCCAGGCGGCCCAGGGAATGGACTCTTCCGGCGGGGTCGTTGACCGTCACGCTGAAGAGTGACGGAGCGCCCGACAGTCCTTTCTGGAGTGTTCCGACTGAGACCATGACGGTGACGGCAGTCTGGTCTTTCTGGAAGTCCGCCTCGACGCACATCGGCTTGTCGCCCTCACGATCTTTCGTCGGACGCCCGGCTGGTTCGTCGCAATCGGTCACCTCCCACTCAATGGCCGCGCCTCCACTTTCGTACTTCAGAAAGAACTCGAGACTCACCTTGGGCAAGGTCGTATCCAATGACGACGCGAGCACAATTTTCGCGCGCTGAATGGCTGGCTCTTCTGTTGTCTTCTTGGAGGCCTGCGGTCGTGCCAAACAACTGGCCAGCACCAGGAAGAAGAACGTCCGCGAAACGCAATCCATGCTTATATCAGACACCGCGGCCGTTACTTCTGCACCGGCTGTCCAAAGGTGATCCAGAAGCCGTTGAGGTCGCGAACGATGAACTCACGCATACCGTAAAAAGTGTCGTGAGGCTGCTCGACAATCTGAACCTTGTCCTGGAGCCGCCGAAAGAAGTTATCAACGTTGCCGGTCGTAATGTACAAGTCGATCTCGCGGCGGTGGGCCGTGCTGGCCTTGCCGCCGGAGTTCAGCATGACTTCGCTGTTGCCGAATGACAGCGACGCCCAGTTTGCTTCGCCATCTTCTTCGTTGGTGCGGAGCAGAGTGAAGCCGATCGATCGATACCACTCAATCGTCGCACGGACGTCGGGAACATGAATCATAGGGATGACGTCCTGTGACATATGCTCCTATTGCACCGCCACGAACTTCACGCAGACCGGCGCGCCGACTTCGAGAACCTTTCCGGTCGGTGTAAACAGGCCAGTCTTCTGGTCGATCCGAAAGATAACGATGTTGTCGGACTTCTGGTTGGCCGCAAACAGGAGCGTCCCGGTGGGATCGATCTCGAAGTTGCGCGGCTCCTTGCCGCCCGTGTGAATGATGCCTGCCTGGGTGAGAATTCCCTTATTTTTATCGATCGCGTAGACGGCAATGCTTTCGTCGCCGCGGTTGGAAGCGTACAGGAACTTGCCTGTCGGGTGAACGCGGATCTCGGCGTCGTCATTGCGGCCGGTGAAACCTTGGGGCAGAGTGGTGATCGTCTGAATCGGCTGCAGCTTTCCGGCTGCCGCGTCATTGGAAAAGACAGTCACGGTGTGCCCCATCTCGGAGACGACGTACGCGAACTTGCCGTCGGGGCGAAGCACAAAGTGCCGCGGACCGGCGCCGGGGTCGACCTTGGCGTAAGGCGGATCATTGGGAGTGAGTGATCCCTTGGCGCTGTCGAACTTGTACACGAGTAGCTCATCGAGCCCGAGATCATCGACCATGGCGAAACGATTGTCGAGCGAGAGATCGATGGAATGGGCGTGAGGTCCTTCTTGCCGCTTTGGATCGGGGCCCTTGCCGGTGTGCTGTACGAACGAGGAAGCCTCGCCCAACTTGCCATCGGCGAGCACGGGGAAAACGGCGACGCTACCGCCGGTGTAATTCGCTACCAAGACATACTTCCCAGTCTCGTCGACCGTGATGTAGCAGGGATCGGCGCCGCGCGAGGCAACCTCGTTCAGGAATGTCAGCTTGCCGGTGGCGTGATCAATGGCGAATGCGCTGACGCCGCCGCTGTTCGGTCCCTTGTAGTTGCCGACCTCATTCACCGCGTACAGATACTTACCGTTCGGGTGCGGGGCTACGAACGAGGGATTGGTCGTCTCCGCGGCCAAACCGAGGTCGGTGATGTCACCGCTGCCGGCGTTATAGCGGTAGGCGTAGATGCCTTTGCTTTTGCTGCCTTCTTCGGTGTAGGTACCGACGTAGATGAGATACTTGCCGGCCGTTTTGGCGGCAGCAGCGGTGAACAAGCTCACGCAGGTTAGCGCGAGCACAAGGGCGACGGAACGAAGAGGATGGCGGACGATTTTCATAGGAACCATAAAAACGCATTTACCGGTATTCATGCAAGAGACTTCTAGGCCGAGGGTTGTGCTGTTGACTGACAAGAAAACATCGAGCTGCGCTCGATGGACAGCCGATGGCGGCTGTCCCCACGAATAAGTATTCGCACCGACTTCCGATCTCTACTTCTTCATCACAACTGGCACGGTCTCGTTGTAGGGCCACACATCGACGCTGACCGATGTTCGTTTGTTGAAGGCGTCGAGGGTCACTGGAAAAGCAACGATGATGGTGCGGGCAACGGTTTCCCCGGGTTGGATCTTGTCCTCGGGCGACAAGGCGGTCTGGGAGCCACTCTTGAGCGCAGGAAAAGCCTGAAAATATCGCGCGAAATCGACTGCAGAAACTGCATCGACGGTGTTGTCTCCGGTTGGCGCTTTAAGCGTGCTCTGCAGTCCTCTGACGTAGAGCATCTTCTCGCTCGTATTGCGGATGGTGAAGGTCAACGCGACCATGGTGGAGTTTTGATCGGGGATCTCGACAGCGGCCACGTTGTCGAGAGAGCCTGAGGCTTGCGGCTTGGCGCGCTTCAAGAACGATGCGATCAGCACAACGACTAAGACTGCCCCTACGGCGATGAGGACGATCTTCGCGGGCGGGAGGTTTTTCTTGGCGGTGCCGTACTCTTCGCCGATGTTGATAGTCGGGCCTGCGGGAGGGGCAGGGGGCTGAGGAGGAGCTGGGGGAACGGAAGTTGGATCGGGCATAGAGTTTTGCGTTACCAGCCCAGATTCTACGCCAGTTGCCAGATCGAAGGCGCTTCCCGAGTTCTGCGTCTCGTGCTGCGGCCATCTCCACCGACTGGAGGTGCGATGAGCGGGCTACCATTGACCGGCCGTTAGGGATATCATCGCGTATTTTTTGGGCGATAGACTGTAAAGTGTTGATTTATTGTTACTTAGCTTGGGTGTATCTGCGTTTTCTCCGGTAAAATATTGATTTTAAATATGTTATACGTAAAATATTGCGGAATAAGGACTTAATCGGTTTTCTTATACGCTGCAATTTTTAACCTATTCATTCCATTGGGGTTACCGGAAGACTACGGATTTCTCTGGCTTGCAAAATCTTGATTCTGAACAAGTTATTTGTAAAATATTCTTAAATAAGGAGTTAGGTGTGGATTGCGAGACGGGCTCCGGAGGCGTTGCACTCGCGGTTTGAGCTTGTATGCACGATATCTAGTTTGCGCTTTCTGTACCCCCGGTCAAGGTTGTCGGTCACAGGAATCGGAATAGGCCTGTGGAAAACGAAGAATTATCGGGATCAGCACGTCTTACCAGACGTGCTTCATGGCCTTGGCGAACTTTGGAGCCGGAAGGGTGTTGAGGACGTCGTCTTTGGTGAGCCAGGCGCGGCGCGCTTGCAGGATGCCGTAGCGGATTTTTTCCATGTGCGAGGTGTGATGGGAATCCGTGTTGATGACAATCTTGACGCCGCACTGCTTGGCTTGGCGTAGATGGACATCGTTCAGGTCGAGGCGGTCGGGATAGGAATTCAGTTCCATCGCGACTTTGTGTTTGGCGGCCGCGGTCAATACGGCGTGCATATCGAAGGGATAGGCATCGCGGCGGAGTTGGATGCGTCCAGTGGGGTGTCCGATGAGCGAGGTGTTGGGATTCTCGATCGCCTTGAGCAGGCGCTCGGTCATCTTCGCGGGCTCCTGATTGAAGACCGAGTGCACGCTGGCGATGACGATATCCATTTGCGCGAGGACATCGTCGGAGAGATCGAGATCGCCATCCGCCAGGATGTCGACTTCGATGCCAGCAAAGATGGTGATGCCGTCGATCTTCTGGTCGGCGGCGCGAATTCGGGCGATGTGTTCGACGGCGCGCTTGTCGTCGAGTCCGTTGGCGAAAGCCAGGTTCTTGGAGTGGTCGGTGATGGCCATGTATTGATAGCCGCGCGCTTTGGCAGCCTCGGCCATCTCTTCGATGGTATTGCGTCCGTCGGTCTCGACGGTGTGCATGTGGACGTCGCCTTGCAAGTCGGCCTGTGTGAGCAACTTGGGCAGAGCATGATCCTTCGCAAGATCGATCTCGCCGAGATTCTCGCGCATCTCAGGTGGGACGTAGTCGAGGTTAAGCTTGGCGTAAATCTCTTCTTCCGTTTTGCCAGCCACGGGCTTCGCGCCTTCTAACGTAGCCAGACTGTATTCGTTGAGCGTGTATCCCATTTTGAGAGCACGCTGGCGCAGGGCTACGTTATGCGCTTTCGACCCAGTGAAGTACTGCATGGCCGCGCCAAACGATTCGGGCGGCAGAAGGCGAACATCGACTTGCATGCCGTTACGCACGTGGAAGCTGATTTTGTTGTCGCCGCTAGCGATGACGTCCATTAACGGGGGATACTGCGCGACGTAGGCAATGGCTGCCTGGCGTCCTTCCGCAGTGGTGCAAGCCGTGCCCGTAACGAGGATGTCGAGATCGCCGACCGTGTCGCGGCCGCGGCGCAAAGAACCGGCGGGCGTGATCTTGTCGATGCCGGGATATTTCGCCAGGTATTCAGTAAGTTTCTCGGCCTCAGTTTCAGCGGCATCGATGAGGAAGCGACCGCTGATGCGGCGGTAGTCCTCGATGGCTTTCAGCAGTTTGGCTTCGTGCTTCTCGCCCATGCGGGGCAGTTCGCGGATTTTGCCTTCCCGCGCCAGTTTCTCTACGCCATCGACGTCGCTGACCTTGTAGGCGCTCCAGATGAGCGCGATGGTTTTCGGGCCGAGTCCCTGAATCTTCAGCAATTGCAACATTGACGGGTGATACTTCTCGAGCAATTCGGTCTGCACTGCGAGTTTGCCGTCTGCGAAGAGTTCCTGCAGGTTGCGCAGCATGCTTTTGCCAATGCCAGCAATCGCGAGAACCTGCTTCGGGTCGGCGATTAATTCCTTGATCGATTGCGAGTGATTCTCGATGGCCTGCGCGGCGTTGCGGTAGGAGCGGATGCGGAACGAATCCTGCCCATCGATCTCAAGCAGGTCGGCGGTCTCGTAGAGAATGTTGGCGATGGCCTTGTTGTCCATGGACAAGGTAAGAGTAAACAAAGTTGGACCGGAGGACCAGAGGCGGGAGTTGGAGTGCTGTCCAGTGATGGAGGAGATCGTTGGAGATCAACACGGATAGGCGGAGGAAGTGAGAGGACAAGAACTCCCGTCGAAGACCTCAACCGAAGATCCCGCAACGGAGCATTGACGATGTTGCTCCAGCTATGCGCGGACGAGGTCTTCCGAAGCATCCGACATGTTACACCGACTCGGTATCAGGCGGCCTTGGTAACGTTTGCTGCCTGCGGTCCTTTTTGACCCTCAGTGATTTCGAATTCCACCGGGTCACCTTCCTGCAGGCTCTTGTATCCCTCGGAAGTAATTGCGCTGTAATGAACGAATACGTCTGGCCCATCTGCGCGTCCGATGAACCCGTACCCCTTGGCGTTATTGAACCACTTGACGGTTCCTTTCAGACGTTCCACGTACCCCCCTCTTTCCGCACGTCCTGACTGGGGGGACCAAGGACGTGCCCACAGTTAAAATGCCGCCCTTAGGATGCATTTTGGAGTGCCAAGGGTAGGCTGTCAAGCGTTGGTGAGTCGGGAAAAAATAAGAAAGGTGGCAGCTAGACTCCCCGATCAGTCGTGAGTGGTACGGTGGGGAATCCGCCTACTTTTTCGCTCGATTTCTTGACATGTGATCGAGCCAAAGCACCGAAGCAATTGTTTTGGCATCCTTGACGGTTCCGCTGACGACCATGCGCACGGCGGTGGGCAAAGGGACGAGCCGCTTATAGATGATCTCGTCTTCTTCGGGCTGGGCCTTACCCTTGCGCAAGCCGGTGGCCAGGTAGACGGCCATGGTCTCGGCCACGAAACCGGGGCTAGCGTAGAACTTCAGAATGCGGCGCCATTTGGTGGCGGTGTATCCAGTCTCTTCCAACAGTTCGCGCTGGGCGGCTTTCAGTTCCTGCTCACCCGGGTCGATGCGTCCGGCAGGGAGTTCCCAAAGATAGCTGCCAGCGGCGTGGCGATATTGTCGTTCAAGAAGGATGCGAGGCGTTGCGCGCGAGTCGTCGACCGCCAGCACGACTACGGAGCCGGAGTGATGGATGAGGTCGCGTCGAGCCTTTACGCCGCCGGGTTCCTGGACATGGTCGGTGGTAACCCAGAAGACTGGGCCGCGATATACGGCTTTCGAGGAGACAATGCGGGCTTTGCTGGACGATTTCGGCATGCCAAACAATATAGCGGCTTCCGGCTTTCGGCGTCCGGCTTGCGAAGGCCGGAAGCCGGTTCTGCTATGCTGCCGGGCATGGTTGTCAGGCCGCGAGTAGCGATTATAGGAGCGGGCAATTTGGGAACGGCGCTTGCATTGGCATTGCGGGCGGCGGGTTATTCGATCGACCTGATCATCGCACGGGGTCGAGGTGCGTCTCTGAAGCGGGCGCAGAGGCTGGCCGAGCAGGTGAGGGGCAGGGCAGCGACTGAGTTGTCTTCTACGCGGGCACAGTTGATATGGTTCTGCGTCCCTGACTCAGAGATTTCGCGGGCGGCGCAATCGCTCGCTGCAGGGGTCCAGTGGAAGGGAAGAGTGGCGTTGCACTCGAGCGGAGCGCTGGGCAGCGAGGACTTGGGATTGCTGCGGAGCCGCGGAGCCAGCGTTGCCTCGGTGCATCCTCTGATGACGTTTATACGCGGATCGAGGCCATCACTGGCCGGGGTTCCCTTTGCGATTGAGGGCGACGAGGCGGCTTTACGCTTGGCGCGTCGCGTGATTCGGGATCTTGGTGGCCGCGCCTATCCGATTCGAAGAGCGGATAAGGCTGCTTATCACGCTTGGGGGACGTTTGCGTCTCCTTTGCTGACTGCTCTGTTAGCTACGACGGAACAGGTTGCAACGTTGACGGGAGTGAGCCGAACGGCTGCGAGGCAACGGATGATTCCGATCCTGCAGCAGACGCTGGCGAATTACGCGGCCCTGGGACCCGAGAAAGGGTTTAGCGGACCCATCATTCGCGGTGATGTGGATACGGTGAAGCGACACCTGCAGGTGTTGCGCAAGGACGAGGCCCTGCGTGATGTGTATATGGCGTTGGCGCGTGCGGCTTTGCGGTATCTGCCGGTCAAACAGAAGAACTCGCTGCAGCGACTTCTGACGCGCTCAGGGGATTGACGCGCACGCGAGTCATCCAGGCAAGCAATGCCAGCACCGCGAACGGAAGTGATGCGGCGGTGCGAATGGGCAGCGCGAAAACCGCGGTTGAATTGAAAACGTCTGGCGACAGCAACGGACGCAGCACGATCAGCGCGAAGGCCGCCGCATAGGGCCAAAAAAGGACGACAGCACCAATTACCAACAGAGTTCGGGGGACACGTCCGGCATTGGACAATTCGCGACGGTACCGAAGCAGTAGAAATATTCCGGGGAAAAGAATTACATGATCGTAGATCGCCTGACCGGGCAGCAGGGTGACCGATGTGATGGCGAGTAACAGACTCAA
Source organism: uncultured Acidobacteriaceae bacterium (assembly GCA_963722365.1). GTDB lineage: Bacteria > Acidobacteriota > Terriglobia > Terriglobales > Acidobacteriaceae > Sulfotelmatobacter. The sequence continues at coordinate 733,325 of CAVRLM010000003.1, read as the reverse complement.
GGTCCACCAGAAGTCGAGCGAATCGGGAGTCGCGCGACGATTTCGCCACACCAGTAGGCAGCAGACTCCCAACAGAACGATGATTAGCGCTTTGCCGAGATAAGGACTCCAGCCGCCGAGCAGGACGGTAATCAATGGCGGCGTTGCGTAGCGATGATATCCGAGCAGGATTTTGATCCATTGCTCGATCCAACGGGGCCAGAGAAACAGAGAAGAACCTACCAGGAACGCCAGCGTGGTCAGAAAGCCGGCCCAGAACTGCGCTCGGCGACGGTCAGAGAGACTCCACAGCAACAGATACCCAATCGCAAGCAAGGTCATCTGCGGTTTGATCAGGGTCAATGCCATCAAAACTCCGGCAAGCAAAAGGCGGTTGCGCCTGAGAGCTAATGCGGCACTGGAAAGTAAGAATCCAACGATCAAGCCGGGCTGTTGTGCGAACATGGCTTCGAGAACCTGGTAGTTGCAAACCGCGAGCACAACGATCACCGCGAACCACAGGGGATGGACTCGCCATTGCAGTGCGAGCATCCATAGCCAGAAGCTGGCGGTGGTGACCAGCGCCAGCAGCGCCGCGAGAATGGGGCGGAGTTGTGAGAATTGCACAGGGCCGACAGGCCATACAAGGAGTTCGGTAAAGGCGGGATAGGCAAATTCGCGATAGTCGACAGGCGGGTCGGTCGGGTTGAGCGGGTTGAGTGGCCGTCCAAACAGTCCGATCTGAATCTGCCGCGTCGTCTCGGGGCTGTAGGGATTGCGATGATCCAGTCGCGACAGATGTGCGGCTAGCCAGACGGGATAGAAGTCGTCGCCGAATGAGTATCCATTGCCTAGGCCTTGCGCGGCGCGCACTTGCAGCACATTGGGGATAAAGAGGTGCAGGTGGTAGTAAAGCATGGAGGCTGACCCCACCAGTGCGAGGCAGAGGGCAAAGGTGGCAAACCGGACAGATGAGCGATTTCCGGAGTCAGATGTTGGCATTCGCGAACGTTACGCCAGCGAATTAGAGCATGTTGCCGCGTGTCAGGTGAAGAGATGGCCTAGCTTTTCTTTCTTAGTCCTGAGATATTCCTCGGCGTGCGGGCTGGGAGTGACTTCGCAGGGGACGCGTTCGACGACTTTCACTCCGGCGGTTTCGAGAGCGTTCACCTTGTCGGGATTGTTGGAGAGCAGGCGGACGCGGGTGACTCCGAGCGCTTTGAGAATCTCGGCGGGAAGGCTGAAGTCGCGATAGTCATTCTTAAAGCCGAGGCGCTCGTTGGCTTCGACGGTGTCTAGTCCGGCATCTTGCAGTTCGTAGGCTTGTAGCTTGGCCATCAGGCCGATGCCGCGGCCCTCCTGCTGCTCGTAGACGAGAATGCCCGCGCCTTCCTCGGCAATCATGGAGAGGGAGAGTTCCAGTTGCTGGCGGCAATCGCAGCGGAGGGAATGAAAAACGTCTCCCGTCAGACACTGCGAGTGGATGCGGACCAGGGGTGGGGCGACTTTCACGTCGCCCATTACAAGGGCGACCGCTTCTTCGATGCGGCGATCACCGTCGGAACCGGACTGTCCGCGAAAGCCGTAGATGCGGAACCTGCCCCAGCGGGTGGGAAAATCCGCGGAAGCGACTTGTTGTATTTTCGTTTGACTCACTGCACTCATTATAGCCGCTGGGCATGCTGCGATGAACGGGCAGAGGATACGGTTGGGGGCCGCTAGCCCCGTGCGTGAAAATGGAAAATAGCGTCTTGTTTGGATGAGATGGGCGATCCATTGCGCGTTGCCGGCTGGAAGTGCCAGTTTTCCAGGGCAAGCAGAACCTTCTCGTCGAGCTTCGGACCAAGGCTTTGGAGGACGGTTTTGGCGACAATCGCGCCGCGCTCGTCGATCACGATCTCGACCACGACATTTCCTTCGGAGTCCGGGAGTTCCCAGGGATAGGCCACAGGATCGGCGGTGGTGACTGGCAATGCGGGGCGGACCTCGTCACCCGAGAATGGTCCACGGTTGAGAGTGCCGTAGGGAAGTCCGGCTTGTGCGCCGTGTCCGAGGGCGGAGAGCGTCTGCGTCTTGGAATCGTCTTCGGAGGCGGTACGAGCCAGGGGATTTTGTGGTGCGGCTAACTTCGCGGGCTTCGCGGGAGCATTCCAGGTCAGCTTCTCATGACTGAGCCGTTGCTTGCGGTAACGCTCAGTGGCCCTGTCAGATGAACTACGGCTGCTGTCGTCGGGGTCCTTGCTGGGCCAGTAGAGCCGCGTCACTGACTTGCCGTTATGTCCTAGAGCTACCGAGACGGGGTTGAGCATTTGCGGGTCTGGAGTGTGCAGCAACCAGGCGAGAACCAGGCCGTGAAAGAGGAGCGAAGTGGTACGAAGCCAGCGTTGCCGGCGCGCGGTGGCGGGATTGAGTTGGGCAAACATCTGGTGCGTTGGGCGGCAGGCGGCCAGGCCGCAGCTTGGTGTTAGTTAGACGCAGGAGGACGAAGTTCGTCAAGGGAATTTGTTGCTGCACTTTGGGAAGGATGCCCCGCTGGTAACGTGCGCGCGGAGGGGCGTAGGTTGGTGCCGATTCGGGATCGCTGATAAAATACCTGAGCAGTTATCCCATCCCATACAAGGGGCTGTAGCTCAGCTGGGAGAGCGCATCGTTCGCAACGATGAGGTCGCCGGTTCGATCCCGGCCAGCTCCACCAATCTTTCAGCCACACAAGCTTGAGATCGTGAATGGGTGGGGTGCCTCTCACAGCGGCTTGTTTTCCACAGCCGCGGTCTGTATTAGTTCGAACCGTCGCTCCGTTTCAGCGTCGGCCGATCATCGTCGGTCTTGGTATCCCCCGACGGGTCGGTCTGGTTCGACGTTCGCCGCAAACTGGGCTTGCTGGAATCCTTCTCATCGATCACTTTGTGTTTGTTCTCGATCGCCGCCAGCCGCGACTTCACGTCGTCAAATTCAGAAGTCGTCACAACATACTCCGCCTTGGCGGGAAGGATCTTGCGAATCTCGGCCTGCGATTTCTCGATCCGGTCCGGCGTTTGCGGGTGCGTATCGAAAGCCTTCGACAGCGTCCCGGGCTTCTTCTTTTCCATCGCCTGAATCTTTTCAAAGAACGACACGAAACCCGACGGATCGTATCCCGCCCGGTACATGTATTGGATTCCGAGGTAATCCGCTTCGGATTCGAATGCACGCGAGAAGTGCAGGAAAGTCAGCGGAATGGCCAGTCCCAGGCCCTGATAAATGCCGTAGCCGATTGCGCCGCCCATAAAGATTGCGGGTAGCGATGCGAGTTGCATCAGGTTGGCCCGGGTCATCTCGCGGCCATAGTGACAAGCCGCCACGTGCGCGATCTCGTGCGCCATAACACCTGCCATTTCGGCTTCCTCATCCGCGGCCAGGATCAGGCCGGAGTTCACATAGAAGAATCCGCCCGGCAGCGCCATAGCGTTGACCACATCCGAGTCAATCACCTTAATCGTGAACGGAACCTGCGCATCCGAGTTCCGAACCAGATTCTGGCCCACGCGGTTTACGTACTCCGTAATGACAGGGTCTTTGATCAACTTGATCTGAGATTCGATCTGCTGGGCGTACTGGCGGCCGGTCGCTACCTGTCCCTCAATGGTGTACCAATTGCCGACTCCGCGCTCGCAGCCTACGTTCCGGTTCCCGACCGCATCAATATCCGTCTTGCCGCCGTTGTGCTTGAGCTGGCTATTATCCTGGCTTGGTAGAGTGGCTGGCGCTTGCTTGGGGGCATTCTGCACGTCGCCCGCCTTGGGCTGACCCTGGTCGGGATCGGTCGTTGGAGTCTGCGCTGGCGTTGGATTCTGGCTTGGATTTTGCGTCTGCGAGAACGTCCAGGGCGCCGCACTGAATGCGGCCAATCCGAGTGCGATTGCCAGCCATCTGAATTTCATAGGGTACTCCTTAGCGATTGAGTCGACGTATTCGAGCCTGAAACGGAGGTACTGTGGACGATTGCACGTTGGCCGACGCCGAAATCCAAGAGCTTCTGAAGGGGTGAAGAAGCCCACCAGACCGTTCCAGGCGAGTCGATGGGCTTATTCGGCCAGGTCCTCCGCCTCAACTTGGAGAGGGTCTTAGCACGTCTAACTAACTTGGAACCCGCTTTGGCCTGTCAGCAACTGGCAAAAGTTATAGTGACTCGATTAGTCACTGGTTCGCCCTTTTTTCGTCCATAGACGTGCCAGCTTTTTTTCGACCGCGTTGGACTGTGCGACCTTCGAGCTGTCAGATCGAATTTGGAGACGGTGCGAACGCCTTCCGCTGCGGCGCGCTGTCTGTTGCGGAATGCGCGGACTGTGGAAGCTCGATTTGCTCCGACTGCCGCACGGAGGACTCAACGTTCACGACCCCCCAAGCGTGTGTCGCAGATGATTGGTCTGACCGGCGGCGTCAGTCAAGGAAAATCCGCTGCGTAGACCCGAGAATGAAGCCTGGCTGTTGATTTTCTCCTCACATTCCGGCAGCGAGCGGAATCCCTGGCATGTTCAATCGCCGGGAGGACCGTAATTCGAGCATTACGAGAGTACCCTAGCAACGGTTTGGGCTTCCGCTACATTCGGGGTAGTGAGCTGAAATCCCGATGGTCACAGACGTCATCGTCGTCGTGCTAACGGCACTCATCGTTGTCCGCTTCTTCATGAAGTACCGGCACTAAGAACCGCGTCCCGCCGACCCTCTTGGTGAAGAGCTGGGACCAACCTTCGCGCGGGTTGAGCACGTCGCAATTCAAATATGGTCGAGGGTGACCCGGGTCACAGACGCTGGGGCCAGTACGGGGCAGACTTTGCTCTGTACACGGAACTCTGCCGCGTGTGAGCTGTCGGTGGCGTTTGGCCGGCCCACATCATCCCATCTGCGACTCCTGGCAGACTCCCGTGCGGCATCTCGAAGGAGTCTTCCATGCGCAAAGGTGTCATCTTCGTTGCAGTATTTGTCGTTGTGGTATTCGTTCACGGATCCATGCTCAGTTTGCAGGCTTCCACTGTGGCGGGGATCACCATGCCCGAGACGGTGCAGGTCGGAAGTACGCAGCTCGTCCTGAACGGAATGGGATTGCGAACGAAGTTCATGGTGAAGGTGTATGTCGCGGGGCTCTATCTGCCGCAGAAGTCGTCGGACGCGGGTGCCATTCTCAAGGGGGACGCACCGAAGCGGATAGTGATGCACTTCGTGCATAGCGCGAGTAAGAGCCAGATGTCCGACGCCTTCGAGGATTCGTTCAAAGACAATTCGCCGGATGCGGCGAAGACGTTGAAGGCTGAGATCGACAAATTGCTGGGCGCGCTCGAACCGGTGAAGGAAGGCGACGAAATGATCTTCACCTACATGCCGGGCACCGGGACTACCTTTGCGTTGAATGGAGCCGATAAGGTGACGATCGCGGGTCCGGCGTTTGGACAATTGATGTTCTCGGTGTGGCTTGGTCCTAAGCCTCCGAACGCGGATTTAAAGAAAGGAATCCTCGGAACGAAGGAGTAAATCTGCTTGCGCTCCGGAGATGAGCGGCCGAGCCCGATTGGTTAGCGCCGTACCACATGGACGTCGGGCAGTTCCTGCGTCCGTACGGGCAGCCCGAAGCCGTTCACCAGACTGCGGCGGTGCTCGAGAATCTGTTGCATCTCTTCCGGCGTGCCGCGAGCCGGAGGAACGTGGGAGATCGCGTCGTTGAGCATCGCCCAACTAACTTCCGAGGCAATGACACTGTCGCGGGCCTGGGGAAATCCGAGATTCTTTCCGGCGAGGATGGATCGCGCGAAGACGTCGACCATGACGTCGAGCTTCTTGTCGTTGAAGGCGGCGGTTTTACAGAACGTCCGGTGGATGCCGTAGAGCTCGATCGTCGCTTCCGAAAAATCGTGGCGCATACGCGCGACACCTTTGGTGCCGATTGCGTCGACGTAACAGTTGTGCGGCTTTTCCTTGGCCAGGTGCCCGTAGATAAATCCCTGGGTGATATCGAATACCACTCCATTGGCAAAGGTGCCGTGGGCTTGCACCCACCAGGGATCTTTGTAGTCCCACATGCGCAGGCCCTGGGCGTGCCAGGTTTCGTATTCGCTCTGTGCGTACCACCGGGCCACGTCGACATAGTGCATGCCGCAGTCATGGAATGGCGGACCCTCGGGATCGTGGCCTTCGAGAGGCATGTGGCCGGGCGTCATGTGGGAGATGCGGATCACGGCGAGGTCGCCGATCTCGCCCTCGGCGATGAAGCGCTGAATATCCTTGTGATACCAGGCATTGCGATTGAAGAGATTGACGGCGACGAGGCGGTCGCTGGCTTCGATCTCGTGGACCAGGTTCCATTCTGTGGTTACGTCGGGGCCAATCGGTTTTTCCGCCAGCACGTGTTTCCCGTTTGTCAGAGCATGGCGAATCTGCTCCGGGCGTGCGTCTGCCAAGGTGAACAGACCCACGGCATCGATGGAAGGGTCGCTGAAAATTGGCTCCGGGCTTTCGTAGATGGCGGCGTTGGGTAGTTGTTTCTGGGCCAGGCGGCGCGCCTGGGAGCAGATGTCGTAGACCGCGGCGACCTCCCAAAGATCGTTATCCCGCATTGCGGAAACAAACTCGCGACCCATCCGGCCGTACCCCAGAATTCCTGCCCTCAGCTTTCTTGCCATTAAGCCTCGCTGATCCCGGTCGCTTACTTGCCGCCTTGGTCTGCTGCGCAAAGCGGCTCTCTCGCGCCTTTCAACCGCTGCTTGATGGTAGGCGAAACTGGGCGTGCAAACTGTGATTGAGGTCACATGGCGGTGTTCGGCGGAACATTCCGCCGGGCACCAGAGTGCGTGCAAAATGAATTTAGACCGTTCTTGGACTGAGGCTTAGCTGCATGAAAGCGGTCGATGGCATGATATCCTTTTTGGTGAACCTTCTTCGACTGGATCTGCGGCGCTACGTGTGTGAACGGCTGGCGCCTTCTGGGCTCTAGTCACTCTGTGCCTCTGTGCGTCCTGAGCACTTGTTCTTACTGCTTGTCTTCCCTTGAACGAAAAGCTCTCTGAGAGCAGTGCTGTTCGTGCGTCCGCGCGAATTGTGCGATGCGTCTCGAGGGCTGCGAACCGGCTTTTTCGAAAGGAATTCCTTATGAAACTACTGGTGATTGGTGCAGGCATGATGGGCTCAGCAGCGGCGTTTGATATGGCGCGGAACGCGCAGGTGGATTCGGTGACGCTGGCCGACAGCGACGCGAAGCGAGCGCGCGAGGTGGCGGCGCGAGTCAATCGCATTACGGGTGGGAAGAAAGTTCGAGCCGTGGTGCTGGATGCAAGCAATGAAAAAGCGGCTGCGAAGGTGATGCGCGGTCATGATGCCGCGCTTTCGGCGGTGCCGTATTTTCTGAATCTCGGATTGGCGCGAGCGGCCCTCGAAGCGCGGTGCCACTTCGCCGATCTGGGTGGCAACAATACTGTGGTGCGGCAGGAGTTGGCGCTCTCAAAGAAGGCGGAGAGCCGCGGCGTGGCGTTGGCGCCGGATTGTGGGCTGTCGCCGGGAATGGCGTCGATTCTGGGCGGGGAACTGGTGCGCCGATTGGGAGGACGGGCCGACGCGCTGCGATTGTACGTAGGAGGACTGCCGGAGCGGCCGACGCCGCCATTTCATTATCAACTCGTATTTTCCGTGGAGGGACTGATCAATGAATACGTGGAGCCGGCGCGCATTCTGCGGAAAGGCAAGCTGACGACGATCGATCCGCTGACCGAACCGGAGGAGTTTCACCTGCATGGTTTCGCGCCACTGGTGGCGTTTCATACTTCGGGCGGCACGTCGACCTTGCCGGAGACGTTTGAAGGACGAGTTGGTGAGTGCTTCGAGAAAACGTTGCGATATCCAGGTCACTTCGATCTGCTGTGCGAGTTGAAGGAGCTGGGATTGTTCTCGAGCGAGAAGATGAAATTCGGAAAAGCGGAGATTGCGCCGCGGGCGATGATGTCGCAGATCTTTGCAGGGAAGTTCGCCTCGAAGGGTCCGGACGTTTGCCTGATGCGGTTGGAGGCGCACGAGTCAGTGAATGGCGCGGGAGTGCGCGGATTGCTGGGCGGACGGCTCAAGGGGCGGGTCGCATCGTTCACCATGGTCGATCACTACGATCCCAAGACCGATATGAGCGCGATGATGCGGACGACGGCGTTTCCGGCGTCGATCGTAGTGCAGATGCTGGCCTCAGGAGCGATCAGCAAGCGAGGGGGAGTGTTGCAGGAGCGAGACGTTCCGGCGGATCTTTTCCTGGCGGAAGTGGAAAAGCGCGGGATCAAGATCGAATACGCGATGGAGTGAATCGGCTGAACTGCCTTGAGGACGGTTGCAGCATTGATTAAAAAAGCCGCACAGCTGTGGGCTGTGCGGCAAGCGTGAGACGCGGTCACAGGAGAACACTTTGAAGAGCGAATCAGGCTCTTGCGAACTTGTGGCGAATAGCGCCGGCGAGCGCAAGCAGTCCCGTGCCCATCATTGAAAGGGTGCCGGGCTCAGGTACCGCGGTGTAGCCGATGAACTCCTGTGGTCCGAATCCGGGCTTGGCACAGTTCGGTGTGTACAGGAGCAGTCCGCTATAGGCGCTGTTGGGCGCGCTGGCGGCCAGCGCGAGATAGATCGCGTCGGTGGCGGAGCCGCCGTAATTCTTGAACAGCTGATCGGTCTGGGCGTTGGCCGAGAACAATCCCCATACGGCCCATTGCGCCTGTAGAGTCGTCAGCGTGCCTGCCAACATGCTCTTGTAGATAAGGCCCGCAGCTTTGTAGTCGAGCGTCATCGTGGGACCGAACATGCTTCCGGCAATGCCTTGCAGAAAGGGAGAGACGGTGGCCGTCCAGCTCTCGCCCTTGTGAATCGTGTTGTCGAAGCTGTCGCACATGAGAGGCATCATGTTGCTGCCATGGTTCACAGTGAAGTAGTAGGCGCCTTGACTTTGAAACTGGTAGGTCAGAGTTACGGACTTGGCGAAGGCAGCATTGCTCAGGGTCAGCGCCAGAAGCGCTACGAACAGAACCAGAGAAGAACGATTGCAACGCATGAATAATCTCCCGGCTGACTTGTATCGCTGTCTCCCTAGGGCTGCGACAGCGGCCTTTCACTATTTTTCTACCGGGGGACATCTGCTGAAACCTAAGGGGGTAGGTCAGCTTCTGGGTAGCGCCGTTTATGGGACGGCGAACGGTGCGGGACAACTTACTCCCGTAACCAAGGGCATGGTACCAGCGATAGGTTTTGGGACGGAATGGCTCGTTGGTGGCGTTACCAAAGTTACCGGCCTGATGCATACTGCAGTGTGAAACCCACGAAGCTGGTTTTGCTATCGAGGCTCTGATTTTGTGCTTCAAGCCAGTGGATTTCGTGTGTTTGTAAGGTACTCACCCATGTCCAACATATTTTGTGCAAAGGACTGCACCGTCTGTTAGCATGTTCGCAAATTAAACTCATATCCCCAGCGTTTTGTGGGAGTTGAGCGCCCGGAGATGGGCACTCGACCTGCACGTACGTAGCGCAGCGCAGTGTTCTACGGTCTAGTGCTCACAAGGCCGGTCGCTAAAGGTAGGTAGAAGTTGGAGCATCGATCGGAAGCAGGGAAATTTGAGAGGGTCATTCGGCGCCGTCCGACGCGCCGGCATCGCCGCAATCGTAAGATTCGCCGTATTTTATTGTCTGTTTTCTGTATCGGGCTGATCATCGGGTTCGCTACGGTCGCACTGCAAAGCTTGAGCCCATCGCTATTCCGCAAATCTGCATCGGTTGGTCCTAATCGCCAGTCCGTCGAGGCGAGCCGCGACATGCTGATGCGGACCCAGCAGGAAGCATTGCGGCAAATGGAGAACCGTCCTGTTTATCCGTACTCCGTGGTGTCAGGCGGAGTGAGGGACGTGGCCGAGTTGAAGTGGGCGGCGGAGCACGATCCTGTTGTGAAGCGGCACTACTGGGGCTTCGACTATGAGCACGCGCGCATGGTGCGCCTGGTGCTGGCCCGTACGGCTTATGTCTCGTATCGCATCGGAAACAAGGTGTATTGGACTCGACACCGAGTAACGCTGAAGAAGGGCGAGACGCTGATTACGGATGGAAAGATTACGGCGCGCTCGCGCTGTGGGAATCGGGTGGAAGAAGTTCCGCAACAGGCTACATCTTCGGCGGAGCCGCCCGCCGCGAAATTTGAAGAGCCTGTTATGCCTGCGACCGGAACCGCGGTTGCGGGGCCTCCACTGCCATTTGAATCTGCCTTGTTGAATCGTCCTGCGCCGGGATTGGGGCCCGCTCTGCCATTGAGCACAGCTGATCCAATCGGCTATGGCGCGTGGACGCCGATTGCTCCGCCGCCGCTTCCCAGCGTTTGTGGGGTGGAGAAAAAGAAAAACGGCAGCGCCCCTCCGCCTAAGAATGGGAAGGGAAATCCTTGCGAAAAAGGGGGCGTGGTGCCTGAACCCAGCACGTGGCTGCTGATGGCGGCCGGTTTGGCAGGGATCGCATGGAAGACTCGCGACAAATTTGTTCGAGTGTAGTTGTCTCTGTGCGATCTGCGATTGACGGCATCATCTCTACTTCACCTCTTGCACTGAATCACTCGATTTCGGTAGCCTTCTGCCTTCGCTTCTGACGGAGGGATCGAGTGCGTTCTGCTAGTGTGCGCTGGTTCGTTTGTTTGAATCTGCTGGGTGCTTTGGTATTCCTGCTTGGGCCGAGACTGCACGCGCAGTCCATCCGGTTGCACGTCGATCTCACCGACGCTCCCCGAAATATCTATCACGCACATTTGCAGATTCCTGCTCATGCGGGAGAGATGGCACTCGTGTTTCCGAAGTGGATTCCGGGGAATCATCGTCCTAGCGGGCCGATTGGCGGGCTGACCGGGATCCGCATGGAGGCAGGAGGGAAGACGGTTCCGTGGCGGCGGGATGATATCGAGATGTATGAATTCCACGTCAATGTGCCGGCGGGCGTGGGGATGCTTGACGTTTCTCTGGATGCGATTACGACGCAGGACAGCGCGGGCGGCGGAGGGCCAGCGGCGTCGAGCAATTTGCTTGATTTGAATTGGAACGCGGTCGTGCTTTATCCCAAGGGGCAGAAGTCTGATGAGGTGAGCGTGGTGCCTTCGATCACGCTGCCGGAAGGATGGAAGTTTGGAACGGCTTTGCCCGGGCCGCGCAGCAACGGAGACGACGTGGAGTTTGCTCCGGTCTCGCTGACGACGCTGATCGATTCGCCTTTGATTGCGGGAGTGAATTACCGGAAGGTCGAACTCACCAAAGAAGCACCGGCGCATGTGATGGACCTGGTTGCGGACGCGGAACCGGACTTGGCCATGAGCGCCAAGGATCTTGCGGCCTACCAGAAATTGGTTGCTGAGACGGGGGCGCTGTTTGGCGCGCGACACTATCGCCAGTATCACTTTCTGCTCACGTTGAGTGATCAGGTGGGCGGACATGGACTGGAGCATCACGAATCGAATGACAGTGTGGCGGCCGAGCGGACGTTGCTCGATCCGGACCTGCATATGCTTTATGCGGGCCTGGTGCCGCACGAATTCGTGCACTCGTGGAATGGCAAGTATCGGCGTCCGGCGGGATTGGCGACGCCCAACTATCAGGAGCCGATGGTCGGCGACTTGCTGTGGGTCTATGAAGGGCTTACGGAATATCTTGGCAACGTTCTGGCGGAGCGCAGCGGGCTGTGGACGGACGAAGTGTACAGAGAAACATTGTCGGCAACCGCGGCGGCGCTGGATCATCGGGCGGGAAGAAAATGGAGACCCCTGGAGGATACGGCGCGCTCGGTGCAAACGCTGCGCATGATGGGAGGGCAGTGGCAGAACTGGCGCCGCGGGCTCGATTACTATCCTGAGGGCGAATTGATCTGGCTCGAGGTGGATGCGACTATCCGGCAGCAGACTCATGGCGAGCGTTCGCTCAACGATTTTTGCAAGCGCTTCCATGGCGGCGAGAGCGGGCCGCCGAAGGTGGTGCCTTACACGTTTGAGGATGTGGTGCGCACATTGAATGAAGTTGCGCCGTACGATTGGGCGGCTCTGCTGCGCGAGCGCGTCGGGGCCACAAGTACTCATGCTCCGCTGGGAGGCATCGAGCGTGGAGGGTGGAAGCTGGTATATAGCGACAAGCCGAACGCGTCTACGCAGGCTCTGGAGAAGCTGGCGAAGTTCGCCGACTTCTCATACTCGCTGGGATTCACGGTCAATGATGACGGGAAGTTGGACGACGTGATTGTGGGATCGCCCGCGTACCAAGCGGGGCTGGGTACGGGGATGAAACTTGTCGCGGTGAATGACCGAAAGTTCTCGCCATCCGTGCTGCGGACGGCGCTGAAAGAGGCGCAAGGCAACAACCGGCCGATTCAGTTGCTAATCGAGAATGCGCAGTTCTTCAAGACTTATCCGGTTGCGTATCACGATGGCGACAAGAATCCGCATATGGAGCGAGTCGCGGGCGAGCCCGACATTTTGGGAAACATTCTGAAGCCTTTGACCCATTAGATGGAACCTGTAGTTCTAATACCTACGTAAGTCCTGCGCACGTTTGTGGCTGCTACAATCGCGCTAGAACCATCTAAAAGACCGCCCGGGCAGGCATTCATGCACAGGTTTTGGCGAACGATTGTGAGTCGGCTACTGCTGGCCGGCCTCTGCGCGCCTGTGCCCCTGCAAGCACTGCCGGCACAGACCTCGGTGCGCACCGTGAAGGTGCTGGGTAGTAAAGATGCGGTTGAGATTGAAGTGGAAGCGAGCGACCGCATCGTGCCGCAGACGCAAGTTCTGACGGACCCGGATCGCCTGGTAATTGATTTTCCGAACTCCGTTCCCAGCAATCAGCTGCGCAGTCAATCGGTCGATCGCGGAGAAGTCAAGAACTTACGCATCGGCCTGTTTCAGTCGAAGCCGCCGGTAACGCGGCTGGTGCTGGATTTGAAAACGGCGCAGTCGTACCAGGTGTTTCCGTCGGGGCGAACCGTCATTATTAAGGTGATGGGTGGCGGCCTGAGCGCCAGTGGTCGCATGGACGATTCTGCTTCGCGGCCGGCGACGCGTCCCAGCCTGGTGACGGCGAACTATACAACTCACTCGGAACCGGTGATGGTGGAGACGGCGCAACCGGCACTCGACGTCACCTATCGCAATGGGCTGTTGGGGATCAGGGCCAACAAGGCAACGCTCTCGGAAGTGTTGTTCGCGGTGCAGCAGCGAACCGGGTCGGAGATTTCAATTGCGTCCGGGGCGGAGCAGGAAAAAGTTGTGGCGGAAATTGCGCCCGGGCCGGCGCCTGAAGTTCTGGCGCGGCTGCTGAATGGGTCCCGCTTTAATTTTTTGATTGTGAGTGCGGTGGATGATCCGCAGAAGTTGGATCGGGTGATCCTCAGTATGCGGCCTGAAGGCGGATTTGCGAACTCACCGCTCCCGCAAGTGCAGAGCAACGATGCTGATGACGATGGATCGGCGGGCGCCAGTTCGCCGGTGGGGAATGCGGGTGCCGCTCCCGCACAGGTTCCTCCGCAACCGGCTGCCGCAGAACAGAACGCTCCAGACCAGTAGGACTACTCGTTTCGCAATCGCGTGAGATGAAGAAGACAGGCGGTGGCGCGTCTACGGGGGCGTGACGAGGCGGACCGGCACGGGAGAAGTGCCTGGGATTGGCGCGTTGGTCGCATTGTTGCCGCAGCCCGCGACGTTGAGGACCGTCACGTTGAGGCTTCCGTCGGTATTCACATCGTTGATAAAGACCTGCAGGAAGCCAACAATCGTCACCGCGGTTGTGCCTGAAGTGTTGACGGTGACGGTAGTATCGTCATAGATCGGGAATGACACGATTGAGTTGCTGCTGCTGACGAAGTCTCCTCGTAGAGCGGCATTGGGATTGGCGGTCCCAGCTGTGATTTTGTAGGGGTAGACGGTGTGGTCCAACGTGTCTTGTCCGACAAGGGGAGCCGTTGTCGTATCGTTGGTCAAGAGACATGCTATTGCACTGGCGGTGTCGCCGGCGGGGGGCGGGCCCCCTGGATTTTCGGCGAGGTCAATGAGATTTGGTGTAGCAGAGCTCGAACTCAGTACGCCGCACTGATAGGCGGTGGTCTGGTCGCAGCCTGCGACAGCCGGCGCATAGAGCGCATTTCCACCTCCTCCGGCGGCAGCACAGGCTGGCACCGCAACAGCGGATGCCGGAGCCTGGCCGGGAAGGTATGCGAGGTTGGGTGGCGGGAGGTTGCCGTTGACGGTTCCCGTCGGGACATTTGCCTGCGGTTGAGGGAGCGTTGTTGAAAGTGGGCACGGTATTCCAGGGTCGCAGTCGGCAAATAAAGTGAAGGTCTCTCCGATTACCCCGGTTGGATTTGCAGGCAAAATGCCGGGGTTAGCAAGCGAACCATCTACTAAGTTGACGAACTTGGGACATGTCCCGCCTGCACCACCTATGCAGGTTGCGGTACTGGGATTCTGATTTGGCACCATCCACGGTTTTACACAGCTTGGCTGAACCGGAGTGACTTGGCCAGTTGCGCCAACAGCGCTTGACGCCGAAGGATTAAAAGCCTCCGCAGTAGCCGTCGCACTGACGGTGTTTCCAGTATTTCCCCAGATGCGCGAGAAGAAAGTCGGCAAACCGGCTCGACGGACCAACACAGTCACCAGCGGATTCACGCTGAACGGTCCGCCAATAGTCAACTTGGAACAGTCGGGATCTCCTGCGCCACCCTCAGAATAGGTCACCGATACGAACGTGGCCGCAGTCCCTCCTACGGCATTTTGGCTTGCGACCGCTGTCGCAGCTTGCGTAGCGGCGCTAATCGGTCCGCCACAAATTCGCTGCCACGAAGTACTGGAATCACCGGGATCGCCGGTCAAACTTGAAATCGAAATCACGCGAGCGGCTGCGAGGGCAGCAGCATCGGCGGATCGTTGCGCCTCCTCCTTGACCAGATACAGGCCGATCACGTCGATGGAAAGAGCTGCCATCGCGATGATGGCAACCATGGCCAATGCAACGAGCACCATGGTGACGCCGCGCTCACGCCGAGCGCGGAGCGCGTTGCAAAGTTTCGGGATTGCGGGCGCTTTCATCCGCTTTTCAGTTCTCGTTCATCGCCACTGCGGTTGCAGTGATCGGTTTCGTAAGGTTATCGTTCGCGCCGATCAGGCTGGCCACGCGTCCGAACTTCCAAGGATACGCATATTGAATGCTGATACAGGTTGCGATCAGAGCAGTTGCTCCGCCGGGGTCGATCGGAGTGCAATTCGCGCTGAGAGGAGGGGCTCCGTTTGCGGGAAAATAGTAGCCTCGATTGATGATGATGGTGAGTCCTCCAGGAGGACAGCTGGCATTAGTTCCTTTGTAGGTCCACGTCAGTCCGGTCGGAGCCGTTGTCGCGGCGCCGCAGTCGCTGAGGTTGTTAGCCACAAGATAATTGTCGATGTCTTGAAAAGCATCCACGACTGACATCGGAAGCGCGGATTGCAAATCACTGGAAGGTTCAGCGGCCGCAGTGCGGGCGGCATCGCGAGCCACATTGGTGAGTTTCTGTTTCAGCGTGAAGGCGTTGCTGAAATCAAAGATGCCCACCACAAACAGAACCAGCAGCGGCAGAGAAACGGCAAACTCAACGAGCTGCGCGGCGTGGTCGTCGCGCCATCCGGATCTGATTCGTCCGGTGAGACAGGCCAAGACATGCGGCACGCGAATCATCGAGGCTCCAAGCGCGCGCGGGCCGACGCCGAAATCCAGATTTGTTGTCTGTTCAGCGAAGTAAACGGTAGCCAGAACTGGAAAGGGTATTGAAACGAGACGGAGGTGCCGCAGAGCCCAGTAGTCGTCAATTGGACAGGGGCCTGGATGCACATCTTCGCACTTGCCGTGGTGTCACAAGCAGAAGTAGTCGTGCCGCAGGAGAGAAACACCGGAGTAGTCCCTGGAGCGCGTGTCAAGTTGGGATCTAATTTGGACGCAATCAAAGCAGCCTGCACGGCACTAACTGCATTGAGGTCGGCCTGGGCAATCGTGTTGATGCCGGCGCAAGTGGCGCAAATCGGGACCGCGCCGGTGCGCGCCCCTTCTTGCGCGGCGCGGGTAATTGCGCCGTAGATGCTGAAGGCTTGCCCAAACCAGAAGATTCCCAGCAGCATCATGAACATCAAGGGCAGGACGGCGGCGGCTTCGGCAATCTCAGCGCCGCGCGTTTCGGTGCCTAGCCGGCGAGCATTGGATTGCAGGGAATGCAGCATCCTAAGCTACCATCCTGAGTTTCCAGAAAATTCCATAGAGCATTACGGTGAGCGCCAAGGCCACGCCGTAAGGAACCTTCAGAGAATCTGGATTGTCGAGCGAGACTCGGGATCCGGGCAATCGAAAAGTCACGAGCGACACCAGGATGTGACCGATGTTTCGCAAAGTTTGAAGCACGCGTCCTTTGTAAATCACCAGAGCGACCGCCATCAGTCCGGCAACGAAAACCGAGGCCAGGAGCAGATCGATCAACATTCCCGGGCCCGTAAAGGCTCCCAACGCACCGGCCAGCTTCCAGTCGCCTGCGCCCAAGGCGCGCAGCAGGACGAAGGGAAGAAGCAATCCCAAGCCGAGGGCGGCCCCGAGCAGCGATATTTTCAATCCGCTCCATCCTCCAAAGACGGTGTTTGCGGCAATGCCGATCGCTAACCCCGGGACCGTCAGCCAGTTCGGGATGCGGCGGCTACGCAAATCGGTCCATCCAGCGGCCATGGCGAGAAGCACCGCACCTGCCAGAATGAGCGGCCTCAAACGAGCCTCAGGCGGGGACAGCTCGCAAGCCGAGCCACGCTGCTCCCATGATCTTGAAAATGCTCCATCTTGTGACGGTTCTGAAAGCGCCGGCAGAAGGGGACCGTCGGCTCAGCCACCTCGCCGTTCCCCCGCGAAAGCGGCCTCTCGACCGAATTTTCACATGCGAACAGGGCGAAGTCAATGAAAGGTGCGGGCAGCGAGAACATGAACCACGAAGGACACGAAGTATCACGAAGGAACTCGATTGCGACCGCTCTGTTTGATATCAAAGGAAAAGGCCCGGAACCTGTCCGGGCCTTTCGCTAAAAAGTTGGATCATTGGCGGTTGAATGCGGGGGCGGCGTTGTGCTCGGCAACGATCTTTTTGGCGTTTTCGGCCAATGCCTTCGCCTGCGGCAACAGCTCAAGTCCCTTGACGACCTGCGGGTCAGACTCGGCGCGGACCTTCATGCCTTCGTCCTGGCCGAAGGCATCGACGAAGATCTCCGACTTGATGTTGGAACGGATCCAATCGTTGTTGTCGATCAGGTCAGCCTGGGTGTAGGCGATGCTGGCCTCGTCGAGAGACTTGCGGAACTCCTGCATGGTGGCGTCGTCCACTTCGAAAGCTCTTCGCGGGATGATGGTTCACCACATAGCGCTTGGCGAAGTTGAAGAACGCGTAGTGTTGCAGCAGCGTGTCCTGGAAGTGATTGCTCTTGACGGGAGGAACGTTGACGTCAGGAGTGATGCCGCCTCCCCCGTAAACCGTGCGTCCGCTGTCGGTGAGTTTCACTTCGCGGTTGGCCGTGTTGGAAGTCTCAGCGCTGTCGCGGTTGTAGTAATAGTCGTAGAGCGAAATGTTGGAGTAGTCGCGCTGGATCAGACGTCCGCTGGGCGTGTAGTAGTGCGCTGTGGTCAGCGCCAGGCCGGTGTTTTCCGAGAGCGGATAAACCGTCTGCACCAGGCCCTTGCCGAAGGTCACTTCGCCCACGATCAGACCGCGATCGTGGTCCTGGATCGCGCCGGAAACAATCTCCGCCGCTGATGCGGTGAGCCGATTGACCAGCACAACCACGGGATAATCCTTGCCGCCGTTGCCATGCTGCGCGACGTAGCGTTTTTCCGCCGAAGCGCGGCCGTGATGAGAGACGATGAGCTGTCCCTTCTTGAGGAATTTGTCGGCAACGCCGACGCCTTCACTGAGCAATCCGCCAGGATTGCCGCGGAGGTCGAGGATCAATCCTTTCAGATCGCCGAAGGAGTCGAGGGCTTCGGAAACTTCGTGCTCGGTGGTTTCGTTGAAGCCGTTGACGTGCATGTAGCCGATGCCGGGCTTGATCAGGAAATGAACGTCGACGCTGTAGCGCGGAATCTCGTCGCGGACCAGCGTGAACTCCATCGGCTTCTCAACGCCGTCGCGCGCGATGCTGATGTGAACCGTGGTGCCCTTGGGTCCCTTCAGCAGGTCGGCCACATCGCCGGTGCTCATGTTCTCGGTCGACTTGCCGTCGACGGCGATGATGACGTCGCCGGGATGGATGCCGGCCTTGTAAGCGGGCGTCCCGGTGAAGGGATAGATAACGATGACTTTGTTATTACGCGGGCCGACGGTCATGCCGACGCCGTAGTACTTGCCGCGCTGGTCTTCGCGCATCAGCGCGTACGACTTGGGATCAAAGAAATTGGAGTGCGGATCGAGCGCGTGCAGCATGCCCGGGATGGCGCCATTGTAGATGGCCTTGTCGGCGTTCACCGGCTCGGCGTAATTGTCCTCAACGAGGGCGTAGACGTCGGTGAATTGCTTAAGGCTATCCTTGACCTCGGAGTCGCCGGTGATGGACGACTGCTGGCCGGAACGCTGGGCGAACAGAATGCCCAGAAATCCGCAAGCAAGGAGAAAAAAAACTACCAGGAAGAGCGATCGGCGTGAACTACGGGCCATCTAGATTTCCTTCGTTGAGGGCGTACTTCCACCCCAGCTACCGCGCTGATATCAGGCAGTATATCACTACCTTAGACTGCCCCGGACCGGGATTGTCACCATGGTAACAGTCCCCGAAAATCAGAGCTATCTATCTGATGCGGCGGGAGGTGAATTGGGTTCCTATGGCGGCGCAACGTTGCGTGGAAACCGTACTCGGAAGGCCGCAGAGGCGCGCTTTTCAGTGATCCGTCTGGGCAAGCGAAGACTGGTAATACGGCTTGCATCGGCCCGGCGCCCGAGCCTCAAGGATTGCTTGAAGGGTGGGCGGCATGTGCTTCGGCACCTCGAAGACCACGATCTGTTCAACTGCGCTGGCCGTCTCGCGGTAGGTGATGCGGAAGAAGTGGCTGTGCCGACGCTTCTTCATAAGTCCAACCGCGATCGCGGGCAGAACGCCCAGATGACGCGTTACGTCCTTCGTGTACTCGTACGACTCGATGGAGACGTACGGGACGGACACTTTGATTCCGGCTTGCTCGAACGTTAGAGAGGTTTCGGATGTGGTATCGAGGCGACCAACTACCCCAGCGGTTACGCCGGGCACAGTCCCTCCCACATAGCGGACGTGGGCGTCGTCGAGTGCTGCGGCGGAGAATGACAGAAGTAGAACAACTACGAGCTGCAAGGATGTCTTCATGCTGCGCTCCTATGGAATTGCTAAGGCGAGCGTAGCGAAGTTAGCCGATGTTGATCTGGAGGTTTAGGGCACTTTTGCAAGTGCCACATGACGCTTGAACACCACACTCTTGGCAGATAGATGGTGCGATCGCTTCTTAGGGCGATTCCATTGGGTTTTGGACAAATTCCTGGTAGTGCTTCAACTCGGCGATCGACGGCTCCGACAGCAGCGGGAAGGGAATCGCGCGACAGCCGTCGGGAAGTTCTGCCGCGGTAAGCAGGTCGCATACGACGGCGGCCGTCTGCTTCAATCCACGCTTCCAGTTGGGCTCGCGCGGATCGCGAAAGACGAGGCTGTCGGGATGAAATCCAGCCGCATTCAGAACCGCACGCGCAACTTTCAGAAATTCCGGCCAGCGCGAGGCCACGCCGACAAGCGCTCCTGAAGGAGCAGGGAGGTATCCGGCAAGAGAAGCCGGAACGGAACGAACCTGCAAAGTAATCACGTCCGAGCCTGGCGGCAGCGCTTGGCGAGCTGCCGCCTCACGGTTCGGCAGTACTACCGGAATTCCGCCCACTGGCATTCGGGGACAATCGTGGGGCGAGCAGGACTCTACGACAAAAGTGACGGCGCGAGCGATTTCAGCTGCGAGGATCCGACGCAATTCCTCATCCGGTTCGATCAGCAGAAAGTGATCGGGAGGCTGAACTTCGAGCCACTGACGGAGCCGTGAACGCAGCACCGGAAGCGTGATACCGAGCTTCCTTGACGAGCGGAAGAGGCGGGCGATCATTTGATCTGGCGCCAAGGCCGGTGTGGGCGATATTTCCGGCTTTCTGGCACGAACGTAGACGCCGCTGCCGCGGCGGAACTCAACCCAGCGGTCGCGTTGGAGTTGGCGATATCCGGCGCTGATTGTGTTGGGGTGGAGATGAAAGCGCCGTGCCAGATCGCGAGTGCTGGGCAGTCGCTGGCCCGGTTGGAGATCGTCGCTCAAGATGCCAAGGACGACCTGCGTGACCAACTGTTCGCGGATGGAGACTTCACTGCCGCGGGCAATCCAGAATTGCATGGCGGCAATATCATAAGCCGTCGTGGGCCCGGCGAGAAAGTTGTCAAGGCCAAGTCTCGCAATCATTGCCGCTTTTCCGGCTGGGGCAGTATGATGAAGCGCATGAATCTTTCTGAGACGATCTTCCTGTTCTTTTTGGCGCTCATTATCTTTGGGCCCAAGAAACTGCCGGAGATCGCGCGTCAGATCGGCAAGTACATGAACGAGTTCCGGCGTGCTTCCAACGAATTCAAAGCGCAGATCGAGCAGGAGATCGCGCATCTGGAAGTGGAAAAGCCGAGCGTTCTTCCGCCGAGCCCAGCGCCGGAAGGCACTGCCAGTCGTACGTTGAACTCTGCGCCCAGCGAGGTCGGGGCAGTTCCGAGTTCCAATTCCGATGTTCCCGCAACGCTGGCAGCCTCCGAGGAGGATGAGCCTCTATTTGCCAGCAAGAACGGTTCGGGCGCAACGGACGCGATTCCGGCTACCGAGGCAGCTGCCCATCCTGAAGATGTAACATCCCCCACCAGTTCGCAGGAGTCGCATGCCTGAATTCGGAGCCGCGGCAAGCAGCGGCGATAGCGAAAAAGAGCCCATGCCTACCATGGGATTCCTCGACCACCTCGAGGAACTCCGCAAGCGTCTCGTCTACTCAATCATTGCGGTGGGAGTGGGATTTGGTATCTGCTGGTGGCGAGTGGAGCGGATCTACGAAGTCATGCAGCGTCCGATCATGGACGCGCTCAAAACGAATGGGATGTCGGAGAAGCTGGTCTATTTGAATCCCACCGAACCCTTCAACCTTTACTTGAAGATTGCCGCGCTGGCGGGTTTGTTCCTGACGTCTCCGTTTGTGCTCTACCAGGTTTGGATGTTTATCTCGCCGGGACTTTACCGCAATGAGAAGCGCTACGTCGTGCCTTTCATGGTGTCGACGATCACGCTGTTCTCCGCCGGTGGCTATTTCGGGTACAAGATCGCTTACCCTCGGGCGCTGGAGTTCCTGATCCACTTCGGACGGCAATTCCAGCCGATGATCACGATTGGCGAATACACCTCGCTGTTTCTGAGCATCGTATTGGGGATGGGGCTGATTTTTGAGTTGCCGATTCTGGTGTTTTTTCTTTCGCTGATGGGGATCGTGAGCCCGGGCTTCATGTGGAAGAACTTCCGCTATTCGATTTTGGTGATTTTCATTGTTGCCGCGATTGTCACGCCCACGCCGGACGTAGTGAACATGTGCATCTTCGCGGCGCCCATGATCGCCTTGTACGCGATCAGCATCGGAGTGGCATGGCTGGTGCATCCCAAGCAGCGCCAGGCGAGGAAAGCAAAACAGGCGCAGGCATGAGCGGCCAGAGATCACAGTCAGGCATGAGGACTTACCTTTGGGTCGCGCTTGTTGGTCTGTTACTAGTCGGCTCGGCCTGCAATCCGAGCAAGGATGCAGCGCAGGAAAAGGATAAAACCCAGAGTGCTCCCGCAATCAGCACAGCGGACACTGCGTTGCCGACACTCTCATTCCCTCCGGAGAGCGGTCCGCCGCCCATATTCGATGCTAGCCGCGCGATGCAGTATGTGAAGGAGATCGTCGCGCTTGGCCCGCGGCCGATCGGCAGCGTCAATCATAAGAAGGTTGAGGACTACATCACTTCGCACCTGAAGGGCGATACCGTCGAGGACGACGCATTCACCGCAGATACCCCCGAAGGGAAGTTCCCGGTGCACAACATCATCGCAAAATATCCAGGAACAAAAGATGGGATTGTCGTTATCGCGAGCCATTACGACACGAACTACCCGCTGCGGAACACTTCATTCATCGGAGCGAACGACGGCGCCGCGACGAGCGCTCTTTTATTGGAATTCGCCAACCAACTTCGCGGCAAGAAGCGCGAGGGCTATAGCGTGTGGCTATTGTGGACCGACGCTGAAGAGGCGATCAAAACGTGGTCCGACACTGACAGTGTCTACGGGACGCGTCATCTCGCGCAGAAGTGGCAGCAGGACGGAACCGCCAAGCAGATCAAGGCGTTTCTGCTGGCCGATATGATCGGCGATGCGGACTTGGATATTGATCGCGACACCAACTCAACTCCGTGGGTGGAAAGTGTGGTTTACGAGGCTGCCACACGGATGGGCTACCAGTCGCACTTTTTTGCCCGAAACAACACTATTTCTGACGATCACTTGCCCTTTATGAAGATTGGTGTTCCGTGCGCCGACATCATCGACATCAATTACGGCTATAACGGCGTGTTCCACCATACGGTGCAGGACACGGTCGACAAGCTGAGCACAAAGAGTCTGGAAATCAGCGGGATGGTAATTCTGGAGACGGTCCGGATTCTCGACAAGATGGAACCATTACCCCTGAAGTGACTCGCACGCGCAAGCGAACTCATTTTGCGCTTTTCCAGAAATTCATTTCTAATGCACCCCATATGAGAACTGCGAAGACCCTGTTCTTTGCCCTTTTTCTTAGCTTCCCATGTTTAGCCGCTAACCCTCCCGCCGATTCGAACGAAGCGAATGTTGTGATCCGGACAGCATTGCAGTCATCACCCCTCGAGGACAATTTGCGACATCTAACGGACGAAGTGGGCGGCCGTGTTCCGGGTACGCCCGCGATGCAGCACGCGGTGGCATGGGGACAGCAAGCGTTTACCGCCGCCGGAGCAGACAGCGTTCACACCGAAGGGTTCACGATCCAAGCGTCATGGGCGGAAGGTGCAACCGAAATGACAGCGACGACGGCGTACCAGGTGGATGCGACGAAAGTAGGAGGAGGGACGGTGCTTTCGTCATTTCGTGTGCGGGCCGTTTCGGTTGCGTGGGCGCCCGCGCTGGCTGCGGTGAAACACGTGCCGATCGTGGATGTCGGCGAAGGGAAGGAAGCTGACTTCAAAAAGGCTGGCGACGTTACGGGAAAGATTGTTCTTGTACACACGGTTGTCCTGAAGACGTGGGATGATCTCTTCGCCGAATACATGAACGCTCCGCCGGTGATCGATCTCGCGGTGAAGGGCAAGGCAAAGGCAGTTGCTTTCATGGCGACGCGCGAACACGACATTCTCTACCGGCACACGAACTCGGGTGCCGGAGAAATCGATCGCCTGCCAATGGTACTGGTCGCACGTGAGGATGGCGAACGTATTGCGCGGTTGCTGGCCGCGGGGAATCTGGTGTGGGGAGATCTCTCCATTCCGAATCAAATTGGTGGGCCGATCAAGACCGCTAACGTGATCGCTGAAATCAGAGGCGGCGAAAAGCCAGACGAGTTTGTGATTCTGGGAGCGCACCTCGATTCGTGGGAACTGGGCACGGGTGCGCTGGATAACGGTTGCAATGCCGCATTGGTCGTCGATGCGCTCCGAGCGATTAAGGCGTCAGGCGTGAAGCCGCGGCGCACGATCCGCTTTATTCTTTTCTCAGGCGAGGAGCAGGGACTCCTGGGTTCGCGGGCGTACGCGTTCAATCATCGAGCCGAGCTTGATAAAGCTGCCGGAGTCGTAATCTACGACTCGGGTACGGGGAAGACGACTGGTTTTTCGGTAGGCGGGCGGAAAGACATTCTCGATCAGGGCAAAGAGTTAATTGCTCCGCTCGCGCAATTTGACGTTAAGGAATTAAAGACCGACATGGAGTGGGGCACCGACCACTTCGACTTCATGCTAGAGGGCGTGCCCACGTTTGTCGCCGACCAGCAGGAAGCGAACTATCTAGAAAATTATCACGCCATTTCCGACACCTACGACAAGGTCGACTTCGCTCAATTGAAAAAGCATGTGGCTGAAGCTGCTGCGCTCAGCCTTGAGTTGGCAGATCTTCCGGGCAAGATTGGCCCACGCTTGACCCACGATCAGATTGAGCAGACCATGCGCGATACCAAGAGTGTCGAACTGCTCAAGGCCTTTGGCATTTGGGACGATTGGGCCAGCGGCCAGCGCGGAAGACAGAAGTAGGCAAGTCAAGGTTTTGTCCAGGAATTCCCATTGCTCTATTTTTGGATTCTCTTCAATGTTTTCGCACTGGTCATGCTGGTGCTGGACCTGCGCGTCTTTCACCGGCCCGGACACGTCGTCAGCTTTCGCGAATCTTTGGGTTGGACTGCAATGTACGTCGCGCTTGCGGCCGCGTTTGCAGTCCTTTTGTTTTTCTGGCAAGGGGAACAGATCGCGCTGGAATTCGTCACCGGCTACGTGCTGGAACTCTCGCTCAGCGTCGACAATCTATTTGTCTTTTTGCTGGTTTTTAACTTCTTCGCGGTGCCCGACCAGCAACAGCATCGCGTGTTGTTCTGGGGCGTTGTCGGGGCCCTGGTGATGCGTGGCATTTTTATCCTTACTGGAGTGGGGCTCATCTCCCGATTCCATTGGGTGCTCTACCTCTTCGGAGGCCTTTTGATTTATAGCGGCATTCGATTTCTATTCATGGGCGATCACCAAATCGATCCAGCCGGCAATCCGGTGGTGAAGGCGCTGCGGCGTTGGATTCCTGTCACCAACGAATATCAGGACGGAAAATTCTTCATCCGCAACCCAAAAGATAATCTGCGACTGTACGCGACGCCACTGCTGGCAGTGCTGGTGGTCATTGAGACAACCGACATTCTTTTCGCGGTGGATTCCATTCCCGCTATTCTGGCAGTGACGCTGAATGCGTTCGTGGTCTATACGTCGAACGTATTTGCGATCCTGGGGCTGCGCTCGATGTTTTTCGCGATTGCCCGGCTCATGAAGGCATTCCGCTTCCTGCACTATGGACTCGCGGTAGTGCTCATATTGGTGGGAGTGAAGATGATGGCAGCAGACTACTACCGTGTTCCGGTCGGGATCACGCTGGCGGTGGTGGCAGGGGTATTGCTGATTTCGATTGCGGCTTCGGTTGAGTTTCCGGGGAAGAAGGCGGAATAAACGGACGAGCGCTTAATATGCTTCCTAAAGGAAGACGACCTTTTCGCCTCGGACCACCGAATGCTTCAGGAACTTCTTGTCGTCGTGATCGGGATAGTCCATGCGGTAGTGGGCGCCTCGGCTCTCTTCGCGCGCCAAAGCGGATCGGGCGACCAGCAGGCTAGCCAAGTGCAAGTTCGACGCTTCGTACGCCCTTCGCGTTTTGGGATGCGTTAGTTTCGAAGCGATCTCTTCCAACGTCTTGATCGCCGTCTGCATCCCGATGCGCGTACGAACGATGCCGACATCGCTTTCCATGACGGCCTGCATCTTCCCGACCAAGTCTTCCACGCTGGCATCCACGGGACCGTTCGAGTATGCCGTTTTCGGTTCGACACTCTTGCGCGACACCGGCTTCGCGTCCTCCCGCATCGCCTTGCCAGCGCGCGCACCGTATACTACGCCTTCGAGAAGCGAGTTGCTGGGCAGGCGGTTGGCGCCATGGGCCCCGGTCGCTGCGGCCTCGCCCGCGGCATAGAGTCCCGAGACATTCGTCTTGCCATCAAGACTGGTGCGCACGCCACCTACGCAGAAATGAGCAGCCGGACGCACCGGAATCATATCTTCCGTGATGTCGATGTTGTGTTGCATGCAGGCCGCATAAATCCGGGGAAATCGTTTCTCGACCTTCTTCGCGTTGAGGTGAGTCAGATCAAGATAGACGAAAGGATCTTTGGCTCGGCTGACTTCCATCTCGTGCAGGATGGCGCGGGCCACAAGATCGCGCGGCGCGAGCTCGCCCATGGGATGGTATTTCCCCATGAACTGGTTCATCTCGAAGTTGCGCAGGTGTGCGCCTTCTGTGCGCAGCGCTTCCGACAGCAGGAATCGCGGCACCTTCTTCATGTACAACGCCGTCGGATGAAACTGAACGAACTCCATGTCGCTGACTTCCGCGCCAGCCCGGAAAGCCATTGCTACGCCGTCTGCCGTAGCCGCGCTGGGATTGGTCGTGTTGCGATAAAGTTGGCCCATCCCTCCGGTCGCGAGCAGTACGGCGGAGCAGGCAACTTCCTGGTGAACGCCCTTCTCGTCGAGAAACGAGACCCCGGTGATTCGTCCGCCATCGGTCAACAGGTTAGTTGAAAAGCAATACTGAGCAATCGAAATGTGCTTGAGCGACTTGGCCTTGGTGTGAAGAACTCGGAGTACTTCGCGTTCCGTTGAGTCTCCCTCGGTGTGCAAACTGCGATGGCGGCTGTGCGGGTTTTCCAGTCCGAAGACCAGTTCGGTTCCGTTGTGCGCACCCCAGGTGATCAATTCCTCGATGCGTTCCGGGCCTTCCTCCAGAAGAGTTTTTACGGCGGGGAGATTGCACAGACCGTCTCCCGCGCTAAGGGTATCTTGCAGGTGCAGACTGACTTCATCTTCGTCGCTCAAAGCTGTGACTGGGGGAGGAGAGAGGATAGAGTCGGCGACTTCGTTCTTTTCCAATACGAGCACTCGTCCAGCAGCGGCCAATTCAATGGCTGCGCGCAGGCCGGCAACGCCAGCCCCCAGGACGACGAAGTCGGTCTCGACCGGCAGACCCTTCATAAACGGGCAATAGTACCACTTCGCGAGCAAAGCAGCCCTGCGAGTGCATACGCTATTATTGAACCGCATGCCGCAAGTAACAATCCACGTGCCGCCGCGGCCGTATCAGGCCTTGATTGAGAACGGGCTGCTCACGCGGGCGGGGTCGGTTCTGAGCGAGTTGCTGCCGCAGTCCAGCCGCATTTTTGTAGTGACGGTCCCTCCGGTGCGCAAGCGTTGGGGGACGAAGCTGGTTTCTTCTCTGAAGGCGAGCGGCTTCGCTCCGCAAGTTCTGGCGATGCCCGACGGCGAGCCTACGAAGAGCCTGGCGACCGTCGAGGCAATGGCTGAAAAACTGGCGCGCCTGGGTGCGGATCGGAAGGCGGTGATCGTCGCTCTTGGTGGCGGCATTGTAGGAGATATGGGAGGGTTGCTGGCCTCGCTTTATATGCGCGGGATCGAACTAGTGCAGATCCCGACGACGGTTTTGGCACAGGTCGATGCCTCCATTGGCGGGAAAACGGGAGTGAATCTGGTCGCGGGGAAAAACCTGCTGGGAACTTTCTACCATCCCCGGGTCGTGCTGATTGATCCTGCGGTGCTGAAGACGCTTCCCGACCGCGAGTTCCGCGCCGGACTTTACGAAGCTCTGAAATGCGGAATTATCGGGAACATTGAGCTGTTTCTGCGCTTCGAACAAAATCGCGCGAGCATTCTGAAGCGGGATCCGGTGGAACTGGAGTGGCTCATAGCGCAGTCGGTGAAGTTGAAGGCCGAAGTAGTTTCCGCCGACGAGCGCGAAGGCGGCCTGCGTCGCGTTCTCAACCTGGGCCACACGATTGGCCACGCCCTGGAGGCCGAAACGGGCTACCGGCGCCTGTTGCACGGGGAAGCGGTTGCCTGGGGCATGATTGCCGCTACCAATATTGCGCTCAGTGTGGGTCGAACCGACAGTGTCACCGCGGGCCGCATCGCCGATGCCGTGTTGAGTCTGGGACGCTTGCCAGAAGTGAATGTTAGCTCACGCAAGATTCTGGCGCGGATGCAAACGGACAAGAAAACGCAAAATGGAGTAGTGCACTTCATCCTGCCGCGTGAGATCGGCAAGGTTGAGGTGGCGAGCGATGTACCCGCTAGCGCTGTGATCGATGCTGTGGAAGAGTTGCGGCGCTTGTCACGTGGTGGTTGGGTCTGGGGAAAATAGTTCGCTTTGACGGGGAAGAAAGTATGGCAGAGACGGCTCAGCAATATATTCAGCGAATCCTGGGGCACGTGGCAGGGCTCGACGCTATCAAGGTGCAGCGAGGAACCACGCCGCGGTTGAAGAAGGCAATTCACGGCCTGACGCCAAAGCAGTTGAGGTGGAAGCCGGAGCCGGGGAAATGGTCGATCGCAGAGATTGTCGCGCACCTGGCTGACGTTGAGATTGTAGCTAGTTGGCGGATGCGGTCGGTGCTGGGTTCGAATGGAATCGCGATTCAGCCTTTTGATCAGGATGCGTGGGCTTCGGTTTTTGAATATGGCAAGCGCGATCCGAAACAATCGCTGGAAGTGTTTCGCGTGTTACGCGAAAACAACCTCGCCATGCTGAAGGCGATTCCACCCGAGAGGTGGGACAACTACGGGATGCATGCCGAACGTGGCAAAGAGACCATCGCTCACCTGTCTCGGATGTTTGCCGGGCACGATACGAATCACGTGTTACAGGTAGAAGGCATCGCGTCGCAATTGAAGAGCGCGGGAAAAAGGAAGAAGCGCCAATAAATCAAGGACAGGAAATGCCGGGAAGCCACAGATCGGCGGTAGTCGGCGCTGCACCGGAGGGTGCCCGAGACACGCGTGCTGCAGCACGGGCGGTGAGGGAGATGTTCACTTCGATTGCGCCGCGCTATGACCTGTTGAACCACGTGTTGTCGTTCAATATCGACCGCATGTGGTGGCGGCGGTGTGCTCGCACCTTTCGGAGAATTCTGGCCCATCCGGAAGCGCGCGTCCTCGATTTGTGCTGCGGGACCGGCGACATGACGTTCGCCTTGCGCCGGCAAGCTGGGAAGTCTTCCGCGCAGATTCTAGGCGCCGACTTCTCCCATGCCATGTTGCAGCGCGCTACTGCGAAGACGGCGGCTTCAAAAAATGGGTCAAGGCCAGCGTGGATCGAAGCGGACGCTCTCAATCTGCCCTTTCCCGACGCGCACTTCGACCTTGTGACTGCCGCATTCGGCTTTCGCAACCTGGCTGACTATAATGCGGGCCTTCGAGAAATCGCTCGCGTAGTGCGTCCCGGTGGCGAGTGCGGCATTCTTGATTTTGGGGAGCCACAAGGGACTATGGGAACGCTGTACCGCATTTACTTCAAGCAGGTGCTGCCACGCATCGGGACGATGATTTCAGGAGTCCGGGGCCCCTATGCATATTTGCCCGCCTCGGTCGAACGGTTCCCGGATCCAGAGGAAATGTCCTACAGAATGAGACGCGTGGGCTTTACCCGGGTCACGTGGACGCCCTATACGTTCGGAATTGCTGGGTTATATCGCGGAAGGAAATAACGAGCCGTCCGGCATCGTTGCGCTTCGGCTATATTTGGAACTCCCAAAGCGCATGGTTCTTCGGCATAGGCGACTGTCTATTGTGCCCTCTGCAGCAAGTTGCTCAGCGCCTCAATGTCTTCCGCGCCCACGTCACCGATCACAAAATAACGTAGTCCGTTTTGCGTCCAGTTCTGGACGGTGAATGATTGCGCGTGCACCGGGCCTGAGGGCAGACTCGCGGTTTCCTCTCCGCGATCTTGAAAGATGAAAACCGAAACTTCATGCTTGCGCACCTGGTAGATGAGATGTGCGCCCGGCGTTTGTGCAAGATAGGTGACGCGTCCGCCAAGCAGCGTAAACATTGATCCTTGTAACTCTGGCAGATTGAAGGTGAAAGGAATTTTTCCCTGAAACCAAGGCTTCACCGTATGTCGATCGGTGGAGACCACGTCGACCTGTGCAGAGCTGGCGAGGGCCGCGACGTGCAGGTCTGCGAGTTCGCTATACACCCGCTGGCGACGATCAGCTTCGTGACGCGCGTAAAAACCTACGGCGACTGAGAGGATCAAGAGAGACAGGGCTGGTACGGCGAGTATCTTCCACAGCCATCCTGCTTCACGGCGAGGCTTGGCGGAGTTCGTTTTCTGAATTCGGTTCCGTAGTTCAGCGTTCGCGGTGTAGCGCTTGCCCGCGGCGTGGACAGAACGCTTCATCTGAACCCGTTCCAGGACGTCATTGGCGCAGGCTGCACACTCGCGTAAATGCCCGCCCAGCGCTCCCGCCTGAGCGGCATCAAGTTCGCCATCGACGTAAGCGTCGATATCACCCCGCCACTGCTCACAAGCCATGCCGGCCTCCGTCACTGCTTTTCCGCAACAAATCGCGCAGTCGTTTTCGAGCGCGAGACAGGCGAGACATTACCGTGCCGATCGGGATGACCAGCGTCTCCGAGATTTCCTGGTACGACATCTCCTCGACCTCGCATAGAAGCAAGATTTCGCGGAAGGGAACGGGCAACTCCGCCAGCGCTTGCTGCACGGTATCCCTGTCCGCTTGTTCGAGGAGCATGCTTTCCGGAGTACTGGTTTCCGCGGGCAGCACGATGTCATCGTTTTCTCCATCGAGAGGGACGGTTGTTTTGAGCCCGGTTCGCGAACTCAGAAACGAGTTTCGCAGGATGCGATACATCCACGCCCGGAAATTTGTCCCCGCCTGAAACGAAGAGAACCCGCGCAGAGCTTTGGTGAAGGTTTCCTGCACCAGGTCCTCCGCCTCCGCGCTGTCGTGCGTGAGCCAGCGCGCGAAGTTGTAGAGCTGGTCGAATAAGGGCATAGCCAGTTCTTCAAATGTCGCGGCTGGCAAGGGTCGGTCGGGCACCTCCATAGCATAAACTGCCGGACGGGACGATTTATTCCCGTGCTCGACAGAAAATATTTACAGTGCGCGCCAGGCCATGTTTTGCAAAGATTTGGGTCGGCGGGGCAGGACGATCGCTACCACTCAGCTCGAACTGGAAGTCGTGAAACTGTCCGCGAAGGCGTCGGTAATTGTGTAGCGGATCACATGATCGTACTCTGGGCCCAGAAACCGGCGCAGACGGTCGGTGTTCATGATGTACTCGCCCGTCATGTAAGGAACAGCTTCGGGGGGAATGGCAGAAATCTTCTGCTTCCAAAGAAACTTCAGCACTTGCCGCATCGCCCACTTGCCGGGGACACGAACCACCTTTGCATGCGCCATGTCGACGCAACGACCGAAGGTCAAAGGTTCGCCCTTACCCGCTACGTTCAGAATGGTCAGCCGTTGTGGCTCCGGCTCGCGCTGCAGGATATGGCGGATCAGGCGGGCCATGTCATCCACGTGGATGAACTGAATCCTGTTGTCGAGATATTGTTGGCCGCGAGGGAACATGCAGGGCAGGCGCTTGCCTTCTTTGCGCATTTTCTCGGCGCGTGAGCTTTTGCCGTTGGGCGTCCCGCGGAAGGCGCCCATCAGGTAATTTTCGACGCTTGCTCCTGCGAAAATGTGGGGGCGCAAGATGTAGGCGCTGCACCCTCGCAGCGCGTGCGAGCGAGTTTGCACGACTTCATCCGATTGCTTCTTATGTATTGCGTACGGAAGAGTGTGCGCCGCCAACAAGGAGTCTTCCGTCGCAGGCGCAGGCAGGTTTGGCCCGTACGCCGAGACGCTGCTGGGAAAAATGAACTGCTTAACTCCGTCGTCGGTCGTGCGGTTCGCCTCGGTAACGGCTTCCATAACGCGCGCCGTGCCGGAGACATTGATTTGCCACATGCGCTCGATGTCGAGCACACCAGAACGCACCGGATCGATCACAAAGGCGAGGTGAACGACCGCGTAGGCGTGGGTATCGCGTAGCAATTCGTAAAGCACCCGGGTCGACGATTCCTGGCCCAGGTCCAGAGTTTCAAACTGCAACTCGGAGTCGGTGCGGGGTGGACTGACGTCCACCCCAATCACCGAATAGCTTCCCAGCAGCGGCAGAAGCCTGGTGCCAAGATTGCCCGACACTCCGGTTACAACGACGACAGGTTTGGCCATCAGTTCGGTTTTGCCGCCGGCGGTTCGGCTGGTGGAGCGGTTTGCGGCTGCGCTCCCGGAGCGCCCGGTTGCATCTGGCGCGGGCGCGGTAGTCGTCCAGGCGGCGGGGTACCTACTCCGCCGGGTCCGAAGTAGGCCTCATTGGTTTCCACCTTGAATGAGCCGCTTACCTTGTCCATCATTTCGCGGGTTCGGTCGTTTTGCAATTTACCGTGGATTTCGTTCTTGGCTTGGTCGAGCGTCAGGTGATCGATGCTGATCAACTTGTACACATAATGGCCGCCCGAATCGCTGATGACTTGCGAAACGTCGCCGGGCTTTAACTCGAAGACAGCGACATGGCCGGGAGGTAGGCCGGTCCGGCGCACATTCGGCAGATTGACCGTCGGAGACTCGATTTTCATCCCGGCGGCGTCAAAAGCTTCTTTCTGGAGTTTGGCGAAATCCTCGCCGGCGGCCGCTCGTCCCCGCAGAGTTTCAGCCAGCTTAGTCATTGCCTGTTCGCTTTCATCTGCCTTGGCTTTTTCTTCTGCTTCTTTGGCTTTCTTGGCTTCGTCGCTCAGTTTCTCGTCTTTCTCTTCTTCTTCGGCGGCCTCGCCGGCGGCCTGCTTGGTTCGCGGTATGAACAGGCGATCGAGATTGAATTGTTCGAAGGTTTGAGTATTAGCGTTGTAATACTTCTCGACGTCCTCTGGGGGAACCTTTGACGCGTCTTCTTGAATCTTGCGCTGCAGTTGAGTTGTCAGGATCTGCATTTTCGCGAACTTGACGGTTTGTTCGAATTGCGGAGTCTTGTCCATGCCTTCTTTTTTGGCCTCGTTGGACATGCCAATGAAGCGCGGCAAGACGCCCGCGAGTTGCTTTTTTACCTGGGGCGTAACGTTGGGAGCTACGGCACTGGCTAGCTGCTCGAACTCAGCCTTGGTGATGACTGTTTTGCAATCACCATCCGCCGTTTTTGCTGCTGGAGCCTTGGCGGATGTGGCAGGCTTGGCCGCTGTTGATTTGGCGGCAGTGGCCTTGGCGGGCGTCGGACACACGCCGATCACGGTGATTACCGCGGCGTCAGGCGGAACAGCAGCAGAAGTATCCGCTGGCGCCTGGGCCGGCTGGGCAGCGGGAGGGGCGCCCGGGGCGGCCTGTCCCCAAGCCAGCGCTCCCAGCAAAACACACATCAGCCAACTCTTACCCATAAGTCATTTCCTCCAGGATTGGTCCATCAGAAAGTTGAAAATGCCAAGCATTAAATCGTAGCACAAGATAGTCCCGTTTTTGGCGTCGTCGCTCGGCAGACGACGGGCGCAAAATGTGTTCCATTTACTGCACGGACGGTTACGGTGATTTGCTTGGCTCTTTCTGCTCGGAGCGGCGATAATTCCTGCATGTCGGGAAGTTCGGCGATTTCGTCGGCGAATTTGATGCGCTCCGAGAAGCGTGCGGCGGCGGGAAACTCCGTGCTTGCGGCGGTGGTCATTACCGGCCTGAAAATTGTCGTCGGCGTCAGTACGGGCAGCCTGGGAATTCTCTCGGAGGCGGCGCACTCCGGCCTTGATCTAATTGCTTCGCTGCTCACATTTTTCTCGGTCGGAGTTTCCGATAAACCGGCAGATGCTGACCATCAATACGGGCATGGCAAGGTCGAGAACTTTTCGGCCTTCGTCGAAACCGGCTTGCTGCTGTTGACTTGCGCCTGGATCATCTACGAAGCGGTGTTGCGACTCTTCTTTCGCCGCATCGATATCGAGCCTTCAATCGCGGCTTTTGCCGTGATGTTGTTCTCGATGTGCCTGGACTGGTGGCGTTCCCGTGTACTCGCCCGTATCGCCACCAAATACGACAGCCAGGCCCTGGAAGCGGACGCGCTTCATTTCTCAACCGACATCTGGTCGGCCGGAGTCGTCGTGTTGGGCCTGGGATTGGTTCTCCTCGGTCGTACACTTCACGTCGATTGGCTCCGCGATTCCGATCCGATTGCCGCCCTGTTTGTGGCGGGTGTTGTGGTCTCCGTCAGCTGGCGTTTAGCACGCCGCACGATTGATGCACTGCTCGACGCTGCGCCTCCGGGAGTGCGATCGCAGATTTACGATGCAGTGCTGCGGGTGGAAGGCGTTCTCGAAGTGGATCGGATTCGAATCCGCCGGGCCGGCAACCGTTTTTTCGCTGATCTTACGGTAGGCCTCGCCCGCACCGTGACGTTTCAGCGCTCGGGCCAACTGGCCGCTTCCGTCACCGATGCGGTACATCAGGTGCTTCCCGATGCCGACGTAACCGTCCAGCCTCTTCCCCGGGCACAACATTCCGAGAATATTTTTGATCGAATCCGCGCCGTGGCAACGCATAAGAACCTCAACGTGCATGACATCAGCGTGCAGGACTTGAACGGACGCCTGCACGTGGAACAACACGTGGAATTGGACGAGCGGATGTCTCTCAAGGACGCCCATGATGAGGTCACGGAACTCGAAGCGGATATGCGTCGTGACGTGCCCGAAATCTCCGACATTCTTACGCACATCGAGAGCGAACCGGCCACGATCGAGAAGCCGGAAGAAGTCGTCAGCGATGCCGAGCTCGAGCATCGACTGAAAGCCGTGGCCTCGCAGTTTCCCGAAGTGCTGGATGTGCATGACTTCGTGATTAAGCGCGTCCGGGGACGGATGTACATCTCGTGTCATTGCACGTTGTCCGACGATCTCTCTCTGGCCCGTGTGCACGATATTCAGACTGAGTTGGAGATTCGCTTCAAACAGGACGCGCCGGAGTTATTTCGCGTGCTGATTCACCCCGAACCCAGCACCGACAACCGGAGGTAGCCGGCACGATGATTACAGCAAAGGCAATCTGGGCCGACGGCGAGCGCTACATCGGCGACGCCTCTTCCCGCCACGCGATCGTGATGGACACGGGGTCAGAAAAAACGGCGAGCAGCCCGATGGAACTGGTCCTGATCGCGCTCTGCGGATGCACCGCGTCGGATGTTGTCGGTATCCTTCGCAAAAAGCGCGAGCCTTTTACCAGGCTCGAAGTGACGGCCAGTGGCGAGCGGGCGTCGGGCTATCCGGCGGTCTATACGGAGATCAGCGTCGTCTATCGCATTGGAGGCAAAGTCTCTCGCAAAGCAGTGGAAGACGCCGTCAGGCTCTCGAAGGAGAAATATTGTTCCGTGTCGGCGATGCTGGAAAAGACGGCGAAGATCACGTCGAAGATCGAACTCGAGGAGTAGGGCACTAGACGATCTCGAAGCGACCCAGAGAAAGGCCAAATCAAATGTCGATCCGCGTATTGCTTTTCTCCCAGCCCGGTTGCCTATCCTGCGAACTCACGAAGATGATTCTGCAAGCGAAAGAGATCGTTTTCGAGGAACGAGACATCAGCACCGACCTCGATGCCCGTCGCGAAATGACCGAACAACTTGACAGCACCGAGACGCCAACGAT
Source organism: uncultured Acidobacteriaceae bacterium (assembly GCA_963722365.1). Classification (GTDB taxonomy): domain Bacteria; phylum Acidobacteriota; class Terriglobia; order Terriglobales; family Acidobacteriaceae; genus Sulfotelmatobacter. The sequence goes on along the minus strand of CAVRLM010000003.1, from coordinate 697,938 downwards.
TGTGATCTTTTCCGGAGAAACGACGGAGGTAATTGTTGGTTTTGATCCCGTTCGCCTTGACCAGTTACTCGACCCGGCTCCATCATCGGATTCGGTGACTGAACCCTGAACTCTCCTCAAACCATCCAAAAAACGGCTCACCCGTTGCGTGGATACCTCTTCATAGGAACAGCCGCGTTTCTGTGGGGTGTCTCCGCCGTGCTGGGGCGTGCCGTGTTTACGGGCAAGTTGCCTCTGCATGGGGAGGCCTTGCATCCTGTCGACCCGGTCATTCTGTCGCAGTCGCGCACTTCATTTTCGCTGTTCGCTTTGCTTTTGATTCTTGTAGGCCGGCGCGGTTGGCAACGCATCAAGCTGCCTACAGCTGATCTCATCCAATGCCTCGTGCTAGGGATGCTTGGCGTGGCCGCGTCGAACTACTTTTATTACGTGGCGATTCAGAAGACGAGTGTAGCCATCGCGATTATCGTGCAATACATGGCGCCGGTTTGGGTTCTGCTTTACGTCGTTGCCCGAGGTCAGCAAAGACTCTCGCTGCAGAAGATTGCTGCCGTGGCGGTCGCCGTCACGGGTATCGCGCTAACAATCAACATTCTCGGCGGAGGCGGTTCATCGCTTCTTCGTCTCAACTCTTACGGTTTTTTGGCCGCGCTGCTGGCGTCGTTTTCGTTCGCCTTCTACAACGTTGGCGGACATCGCATTCTCGCCCGCTACGACCGTTGGCGCGTCCTGATTTGGACATTGATGGCGGCCTCGGCGTTCTGGTTGTTTGTGAATCCTCCGTGGAAGGTATTGGCGGGGCAATATTCACCAGCGCAATGGGGATTCCTGTTTGTGTTCTCCATGATCTCGGTGTTGGGGCCGTTTTCGCTTTACTTTCTCGGACTGCAGCACCTTGAGCCCACACGCGCCATCATCGCGAGTTGCCTGGAACCCGTCTTCTCGATCTTACTGGCGGCGGCATTATTGGGAGAGGGTTTGCGGCCAATTCAGACCCTGGGAATTGTGCTGGTGCTGTGCGCGATCGTGATCGTGCAACTCCCGCGTCGCGGCGTGTCGGAAGAGTGCGTTGTGGTGGAACCCATGGAATAAGGTTCTATCGCAGGAGATGAAAAAAGCGACTCCACGGCAGTAGGTTCGGAAGAAAATCAGTGGCGGCATGGGCGACCACCACAAGGGCAAAGTTTTTGGTTCGCATCCACAAAACTCCCAGGAACATTCCGGCTAGCGACGTCAGAACAATCGAATATCCGATGGCAAAGACCAGGGTGGGGTGTTCACCGAGAGCTTCGAACGTGCCGCCCGGGCGCAGGTAGAAGCCGGGTGCATGTACTAGCCCGAACAAGAGAGCGGCTGCGACGATGCCACCCCATGTCGATCGCAGAGTCTCGGCGAGGCGCTCCTGCAGGAGCACGCGAAAGAAAAATTCTTCTACGACTCCCACTTCAAGCATGAGCCAGACAAAGCTGAGCGGAGTTGCCACAACGAGCACCCACGCGGGCGGATGCGCTGCCCGAATGTCATGCAGGCCGCGCCCCAGGACAGATTGCATGAGAAGGGCAGCGAGAGAGATCCACAAGGCTGGACGAAGATTCCTCCACGTCAGGGAAATCGGCATTAGTTCAGAAATTCGGTAGCGTCCTAACACTGAAATCGTCGCTGCCGGAACCATCACAAAGAGCAAAAGCTTGACGATCACCAGTACAAGAGAATGCAGCGGCTCAGCGCTGATGCGAGCTACGGCGCCGAATCCAGAGGTAAGCACCCATGCAATCACCGCAAGATATGCCACGAGAAAGAGACTCTCGATACTCGGCTGGTGAACAGAATAGGGGAGTGCTGGCACGCCGCGCGTCACCAACCAAGCGAGCGCTGGGAAGATGAAGCCGAGGATAACCAGGGCAATCAGTGCCTCACTGGCCTCGAAGGCCTCGTGGGTCCGCAGCAGGACGAGTGCGGACGCCCAGAGCGCCAAGTAGGCGCCCACGTACATGAAGGCTTGACTTTTGTTTTCTGTTTTCACCTTGAGCGTCCTCGCTACGGGGAGTCCGACTATTCCAACGTTTTTCCTTTCGTTTCGGGCAACTGCGTGGTCATGAATGCGGCGAGCACATATCCTGCCGCACACAAATAAAACGCCCAGCTCAACCCTTTCGTCTGTCCTACGCGGCCGATTACCAGCGGGGCAACGGAACTCAAGGTGCGCGCACCGTTGTAGGTGAAGCCGAGCGCTCGCGCACGCACCGCGGTCGGGAAGATTTCACTACCCATGATTCCCGAGCCAGAAAAAATCCCCGTCCCGAAGAAGGCCACTAACGTTCCAACGATCAGCAGCACAGTCTGAGATCGTGCGGCAGCATAGATCGGAATCAAAACAGCTGCTACCAGTGAGTAAACGAGGAAGGCTTTGCGCCGTCCGAGATGATCGGCGACCCATCCGAAGCTGGCGTAGCCGGGGAACATTCCACAAAGATTCAGCACAACCATCAACGTGGTCATGCCGATGACCCCAAAGCCGCGACCGCCCTGCTCTACAGGCAGGGATAAGTACGGCGGAAGCCAGGTAAACAAACCCCACCAGGCGAACATTCCGAAGAAATTGAACAGCAAGAGAGCGAAGGTAGGTTTGACGTAAGGCGGCTGAAAGATCACAGCAAATTTCGTAGATCCGTAACTGGTTACGTCTCTGCCGGCAGCCTCGCTGCCCCGCGGCTTTTGTTCGCGCTCGCGCCACATGTCGGACTCGGGCACGCTACGCTGAATCCATAGGGTGATAACGGCCGGCAAGATGCCGACGAAAAATACGGCGCGCCATCCGAAGTAGCGCGCAACCGGCCCCGCGACCAGCGCGGCCGCGGCGAATCCAAGAGCCCACGAACTCTGCACGATTGAGATTGCTTTGGCTCGAAATTCTGTTGGCCAGCTCTCGGCGACGAGGGTCGCGCCGGTATTCCACTCGCCGCCCATGCCAAGGCCGAGAACAAATCGGGCCACCGCCAACATGGCGATGCTGGTCGCCAACCCCGACGCGAAAGAGCAAATCGAGTAGGTCAGGATGCTCGCCATAAGGGCGTGCTTACGGCCAATGCGATCTGCCAGAAATCCGAAGAGCACGCCGCCGATGCCGGAGGCGAGAAGAGTAAGTGTCCCCAGTGATCCGGCAATGGTTTTGCTCATGCCCAGATCGCGCATGAGCAGTGCCAACACCAGGGAATACAACATTGCATCGAAGGCGTCGAGGGCCCATCCCATAGCCGCGGCCAGCAGCGTTCTCCGCTGCCCGGGCGTTGCCTGCCGGATTAGCTGTACGGGACCGATGGCCATGCGCGAGTGAAGATGGTCTGGCGGATTGTAACGGCTAAAGCCGAATTCTCAAATTGTGCTTGCGGAGCCTCACGGACGAAGAAGATTTCGATGCGGACGCGCAACTCCTGCGTAGGCCAGGAGTGGGACGGAATCAGCGCGAGGCGGTCGCTAGTCGCAGCAAGTGAAAATATCTTCGCGCCTTCTTCACATCACGCGCAATCTGCTCTCGCAGGGCGTCAACGGAGGGGAACTTGATTTCATCACGCAGACGCTCCAGAAAACAGATCTCGACTTCTGTCTCCGGCAGCAATTCAATGGGATGGAAATTCAGCAGGTGGGTCTCAATGGCAAACGATTCGGCACCGAACGTTGGACGATTGCCAACGTTGGTGACCGAATCAAAGCGTTCCATTCCTACGCGAGTCCCGGTGACGTAGACGCCATCCTTGGGCACCAGTTCTTCGTAACGCGCCAGATTGATGGTCGGGACGGTGTACTTCGAGCCGTAGCCGCGTCCGCGTCCAGGCGTTCCGAGAATGCAGAACGGGCGCGCCAGCAGATGCCGCGCCCGGCTCACGCGACCGGCAGTGAGCAGTTTGCGGATCTGACTGCTCGATACCGTTTCGCCGCGCAGCGTCATCTCCGGATACACCTTGACCTCGAAGCCCATCTCGCGCCCGAACTCGGCTAGCAGGTTCATATCCCCGGCGGCCTTGTGGCCAAAACGGAAGTTAAATCCTTCGTGAACTTCGCGGGCATGCAATTGTTTCTTCAGGATGCGCTCGGCAAACTGACGCGGAGTCATCAGCGAGAGATCGCGGCCGAAGGGAAGCAGCAGCACGGCGTCGACTCCGGTACTTTCCAGCCAGCGCAGTTTTTCGGGCGTGGGGGTGAGAAGCTTCAATCCCGCTTCAGGCCGAAGGATGCGCGTGGGATGCGGCTCGAAGGTCACTGCCACAGCCGTTGCCCCGGTCGCGCGGGCCCTCGACACGATTTCCCCGAGCACGTGCGCATGCGCCCGATGTACGCCATCGAAATTACCGACGCTCACCAACGTCGGCCCCAAGTCTGCGGGAACGTCGTCGAGTTTGTGGAAGACTTGCATGGAATCGAAAAACGGCATTACACCGCAGGCTTCAGCCGTCGTTAGATCTCAAACTCCAATTTCATGCCATCATGCGACAAACGCACGTGGCGTGGCAGCGATGCATTTGTTGCCTCGTGCGCCAAGTCGTGACAAATGTGCGTAAAGAACGCTCGCTTCGGTTTCAGTCTCTCCACGATTGCCAGGGAGTTCTTCACTGTTGAATGCGTCGGATGCGGTTTATGCCGCAGAGCATCCAGGAACAAAATATCCAAGCCCTCAAGTTGATGGAGCGACGATTCGGGGATCTCGCTGTGGTCGGTGAGATAGGCCCCCGATCCAAAGCGGTAGCCGTAGATCTGGGTTTCTCCGTGAATCAAGATGACCGGTTCAAACCGCACTCCCAAAACATCCACGGGACCATCAATCGGGCGCAATTCGAGCAGAGGCAATCCGCCGAACTTGTAGTCGGCATCGAAAATGTAGCTGAACATTTTGCGCAGAAACGCCGCCGCGTCGGGCCGCGCGTAGAGTGGCAACTTTTCCGGCTTGTGCCGATAGCTTAAAGGACGCAGGTCATCGATACCGAGGATGTGGTCGGCGTGCGTATGGGTGTAGAGCACGGCATCAACCCTCGTGATGTTTTCGCGGACTGCCTGCGTGTAAAAGTCAGGAGTGGTGTCGATGAGCACGACCTTGCCGTCGTACTCGAGCATGATGGAAGGGCGGGTGCGCCGGTCGCGAGGGTCGCTCGAATGGCAGACCGCGCAGTCGCACCCCAGCGTCGGCACACCCATCGAAGTTCCACTGCCCAACACGGTCAACGTTGCTTTCATCGTCCGCTGGTTCCGGTGGCAGGTCCCGCTTGCGGAGGCCGTGCGAGTGCGTTGGTCACCTCGACGTAGGCCATGCGCAATTCGTATAGGCTGTTCTGCAGGAAATTCTCTTCCGTGGGGTTGAGATTGCCCTTGGTTTTTGCCGCGATCAAGCTCAAAGTGTCGATGGTCTGGCGTGCCCCAATGATGTCCACTTGCGGTTGACCGCCCTGCTGCTGCATGAGGCCCAGTTGCATCATCGCGGTCATGTAAAGCGAGGCAAGAAATCGTTCAAACGTAATTTCAAAGTCTTTGGCGGAATGTCCACTCAACTCGACCTGTGTGTCCAAGTCCTTGGAGGATTGGCGGTAGGCGGCGGCTTGTGCCTCCTGTTCAGCGCTGGTGGGAGGTGAGGGCATCTCACGATCCAAGGTCGCACTGGAGTCCGCAACCACCGGTGCCGAGTCCTTTGGCGTGGGAGAAGGCTCTGGAGTTGCCGTTGCCGCAGCCTTTGGCGTTTCGACTTCTTCCGGTATCTCGGCGCGCAACTCGCCATCCGAAGTGAACAGCCGACGATCGGTTACCTTGAAACCAGATTGTTCATGTTTCTTCTCAGCCATAGACCCTTTCCTCAATCGAGCAGCGCGAAAGTTTCTCCACGCTCCTGGTAGTCTCTATTGTGACCTTGCGGTCAAAGCTTTGTCGTTAAGCCGGACGCCGCTCCAAAGAACCTTCAATCCGCGCTAGCGCAGCATCTGTGATCGGCAACTGTACGACGGTCGCTTTCGCCTCGCCAATCACCACCTCGCGCCCGGGAACGCCGACCTCGCGCCGGATGTAGCCCAGGGCCATCGTCTTATGCAGTTCCGGGAGTTGCAGGTACGCGGAACTGGTGATCTCACCGACTTCTTTTTCTCCCGCAACCACCTTGGTGCCGGCAGGGATCGGCCCTGCACCTTCTGCGAGAAATCCCGTGAATTTCCGGTGCACAGCCCCGCGCGAACGAATGCGTTCCACAATCTCCTGGCCAACGTAACATCCCTTATTGAAATTCAGGGCCCGTGCCTGTTCGGTTTCCTGCGGCAGGTCGCGTTCGCGGATATCCACTCCGTAACGCGGAATTCCTGAAACAATGCGGTGCATCTCCAGCGCATTCGAACCCACCGTTGCGGCGCCGACGGAAATCAGGGCGTCCCAGAGTTGCCGGACGTTCGCGGGAGAGATCCAGACTTCGTATGCCGCGTGATCGGCATCTTCCGCGCGTACCACGCTGCACTCCGTACCTTGCCACATCACGGATTGGACCTGCAAAGGCGGCATTTCCCCGACCGCGAACCCGGCCGATGCCAATATCCCGGTCGACTTCGGGCCTGCAATGCCCAGGGCCGTCAATTGCCCGCTGAGATTCGTGACTTCAACATCGTCCATGATGATGTAGTGGTCGAAGGTCGCGAGAATCTTTTCCGCTTGCCCCAGGTCGGTGTCAATCGTAATTGACTCTTCTCGGTTGTATGCATACAGATCGCCGAGAATGTGGCCCTGCGGATTCAACAAAAATGCGTACACGCCCTGGCCAACGGCGAGGTCGCGGACATTGTTGGTGACCATTCCGTTCAGCCAACGCACGCGATCGCTGCCGGTGAGCGAAATCTTGGTGCGAAATCCGAGATCATAGACCCCACAACTCGTGCGTAATGCCATGAACTCGGCGTGCGGATCGCCGAAATGCGACGCCGTGGCTGCGCCGCGATACTCGTCGACGCCCGTTGCGCCCAACCCTTCGCCGCTCGCCTGCAATGCCGTATTCCCCATACTGGTAGTTCGATTATAGCGATTGTGTTAACTTTCCTGCCGTGGACTCGAAAAAGGAAACACAGGCGGCAAGGAAAAAGCGTATCGCCGTTATCCCGGGTGACGGGATCGGTCAAGAAGTCATTCCACAGGCGGTCAAGGTAATTCAGGCCTCCGGTGCTCAAGTGGCGTTGACCCACTTCGATTGGGGCGCAGATCGCTATTTGCGCGACCAGGTGACGGTGCCCCCTGATGGCTTTGCCATGCTGGGCCGCGACTTCGATGCGATTCTGGTCGGAGCGTTCGGCGATCCGCGCGTGAAGACCAACATTCATGCCAAGGAAATTCTGCTGGGCATGCGGTTCAAAATGGATCTCTATGCCAACGTGCGGCCGGTGCGTCTGCTCGATGCCGCGCTATGTCCACTGAAAGGCGTCGAGCCCAAGGACGTAGACTTCGTGGTCCTCCGCGAAAACACCGAAGGGGTCTACACCGACGCCGGTGGCGTCTTCAAGCAGGGAACTCCCGACGAAATCGCAACGCAGGAAGATATCAATACCCGCAAGGGCGTCGAGCGAATTATCCGATACGCATTTCAGTATTGCGAAGGTAACGCCAAATTCGATGGGTGCCCGCGCAATAAAGTCCTGATGTGCGACAAGTCAAATGCCATGACCCACGCGGGAGGCCTGTGGCAGCGCGTGTTTAAAGAAGTCAGCGGCGAGTATCCGAAAATCATCGCGCAGCATATGTACGTCGACGCCCTGTGCATGCAGATGGTGCGCGATCCGCGCCAGTTCGACGTTATCGTCACCAACAATATGTTCGGCGACATCATCACCGATCTTGCCGCTGGCCTCCAGGGAGGCCTCGGCATGGCTGCCAGCGGGAACATTCATCCGGGTAGAACGTCGATGTTCGAGCCAGTGCACGGTTCGGCGCCGCCGATCGCCGGCAAGAACATGGCGAACCCCTTCGGCGCAATCCTGACCGCGGCCATGATGCTGAGTCACCTGGGGATGGCGGAAGAAGCTCAGAAGATCGAAGCCGCGGTGCTCGAAGCCCTCCGCCAGAAGAAGACTGCGCAGGACATTGGCGGTACGTTGGGAACGAAGGAAGTTGGGGAGTGGGTGGCGGAGCGGTTGGCCCGTTGATCAAAAATAGAAACTTCAACCCTCAGGAGATGTCAGACTGAATCCACCAATCAATTTCGTGCCGTCCTGATATACCCAATCGCCGATCTCAGATGTTCGAACCGTCACGCGATCACCCTCGTGGACATTGCGAATGTCAACCGGCGCGTTTCCAAGATTTCCGTCCAGCATGCCGTCATGGATTGACGAAACCACAACCCACATCCATTCGGTCTGTTCCCCGTCGGTAAAAGCAGCCTTCACCGAAAAGGTCTGATTTGGGTTACGGCGCTGGAATGCAAGAAGAAATTCGGGCCATCGCAGCCGTGCCTCTGCAACGGCCGCCAATAGTCGCGGATCGTCATTCTCGATTGGGCTCATGGGCGGGTTACCCCAGTTCTCCAGTTCCTGCAATGGCCGTTCGCTTCTGAGCGCCTTCACCACGTCTTCATCGTAGGGGCGCATGTGGCGCGTTTCGGGCAGGTAGACACCCATGCAGTTCGCATCCACGAATTCGGCAGCGAATCGGCACATGCGACGATAGCAGTCGTTTTTTTCGGATTTCCGCGGTGCTTTTGGGTATTGGAGGTCGATAGCTAGAAACGCCCTGTGTTCCTTGACCACTTTTTTCTGCCGCATTTCAGGAAACTCGCTTAGCGCTTCGTCCAGTAATTCAGGCGGGCAGTACGGCCTCTTCGCATTGGAGAGTGCGAGCATCATTCCATCGAACTTCACGAAGCAAATGGGTGGACGGTTCACGATGTGCTCGTTGAGGTCCTCACGAGTGTCACGCCCCCAAGCACGCGTGACCGCGGCGTGCAAAGCCTCCTCCGGCAACAGCATTGGTTGCCGAAATTGCAGAACGACAGAAATGAGGGGCGGTTCTGCCGGTGGCAAACGAAGAGCCGACTTGAGTTTGGAGAGAAAATTCAAACCGACTCCGCTGCCTATCGTTCAGTGAGGACGATTGGCATTCTACACACATGCGAAAGGAATGGTGCAGCCCGTGAAGCCTTAGAGCCGTCGTCCCACTAGCAACGCCAGTTCCCGCCACTTCCACGTACAATCCACATCCTGGAATCCGATCTCCCGTAACCATCCGAGCTGCGTTTCGACATCCAATAACTTGTTGGACGGATCCTCGGTCTCAACCGTGAATCCAATCCGCTCCAGAAATTCCTCATGCAATCGCTGGCTCGGCGAGGCCACGTGCTCGAGATTGCAGAACACGCCGCCCGGATTCAGCAACTCGTAACTCTCCGCATAAAGCGTTCGCTTGCGCTCGTGTATCACGTGATGAATGGCGAAGCTGGAGATGGCCGCATCAAACTTTCCGAGCGCCGGGAGAGCCTCATCGAAATTGTGGGCCACCACGTTGACCGAGGAATCCCCAGCAAAGCGTTTTCGCACAGCTTCCAGCATCGCTGGTGAGAAATCGACCGCCACGGCTTCGGTGTCAGGGTGCTCGCGCCGGACCAACGCCAGCAAGCGACCATCCCCCGTACCGAGATCGAGGATGCGCCGCGTGTTCCGTGGGATGAACTCCAGCAGGGCCGACTCCCCCTCGCCGCGATGAGAAATCGAGTCGGCGCGCTGTAAATAATCGCGGGCGTGTTCGTTCGACGTCCAGAGATTGACAGGCTTAGTCGCGGTCATGAGGGAAAAGTATACGGAAACGTATAAACTGAATCTCAATGAATAAGCCTCAAGCGCGTTTCTCCGCGATTCTCCGGCTGTTTTTAGCGGTTGTACTGTGCTCCGTTACTTCGGTCCGTCTCGCCATCGCGCAAGAAACTCAGCCAGCGGACAAGAGCAATCCCTCGACTCCATCCTCGACCGCGCAGGAACCCAAGCCTCTTCCGCCACCACAGGAACCGTCCAAGGAAAACGACGAAGTCAAAATCACGCCGCGGCAAGCTGAGGAATTGTTCCACTCCGTTGACCAGATTCTCGACTTCGATAGCAAGCAGACCGGGCTTCCCATTAAGCGCGAGGTGAAGCGCAAGTTGACGAGCCGCGATGAAGTGGTTGCTTTTCTCACCAAGCACCTGAACGACGAAGACACTAGGCGCTTGCGCCGCTCAGAACTGGTGCTGAAGAAATTCGGACTCCTGCCGCGTGACTTCAACCTTGAAACTTTCCTGGTCGCCCTGCTGCGCGAAGAAGTTGCCGGATACTACGATCCCAAGACTAAAACCGTGAATCTGCTGGATTGGATCCCTCTCGAAGAGCAGGAACCGGTCATGGCCCACGAGTTGACGCACGCACTCCAGGACCAGGCGGTGGGACTGCAGAAGTGGATGAAGAAGGGTGAGAAGGATCTGGCCGAAATCAGGAAAGATCCAACTCCCGCCGACATTGAAAACGACGAGATGGACAATGCCCGCGAAGCCGTCATCGAGGGCCAGGCGCAGGCCATGATGTTCCAATACGCGATTGCGCCCACGGGGCATTCCATTACGACGTCGCCTGCGATGGTCGACGCCATGCAAGAAGAAACGTTGACGGGAACCGCAAGCACCAAAGTCTTCAACTCCGCGCCCATTTTTCTGAAGGAGTCGCTGACATTCCCCTACAGCTACGGCATGGACTTCGTGGTTAAGCTGATGCAGAAAGGTGGCAAGGAAAAAGCGTTTGCCGCCGTGCTGCAAAATCCTCCGCACACCACGCGCCAGATCATGGAGCCGGAGACGTACATCACCGGCGAAAAGATTGATCCGATGCCCGTCCCCGACTTCAAGCACGACTTCAAGGACTACCAAAAGTTCGATATCGGCGCCATGGGAGAGTTCGATATAGCTGTTCTGATCGAACAATATTCTGGAAAGCCGCTGTCGAAGCGCATGTACCCCGAATGGCGCGGCGGATACTACTATGCCGCCAAGCCGAAGCCAGATCCGAAAACAGATTCCGCTGCGGTGGCACCCTTGGGATTGCTATATGTCTCGCGCTGGTCGAGTGCCGACAATGCTGCAGAGTTTGCGGCGATCTATGCGCAGTCGTTGAAGCAGCGCTACAAGAAGGCAGAAGAGGTCGCGGGGCAAGCCCCCCATGACCATGCTTTGGACAATGCCACTTCCGGTCCTGACCAACTGAGGGGTCGCCACGCCTGGACCACGGAAGAAGGGTCCGTCGTCATCGAAGCGCAAGGTGATACGGTACTGGTGAGCGAAAGTCTGGATGCGGCCACGACCGCAACTCTGGAGAAAGAAGTATTCTCTACGCCGGCAGCCCCGAGGTGAACTAAACCGTCTGCTACTTCTTCTTGCGCTCTTTCTCGTCCTGCAATTCTGCGAGGAAGTGCTGCACCTTCGCCGCTACGTTGAATTGCTTGCCCACGCGCTCAATCGTTAATCGGCGATCCTGTCCCGGCGTTCCTCCGAGCATCGCCCACACTTGCCCCATCGTGGAGTCCGCTACGGGAATGCCATCGACGGCAGCCAGATGGTCGCCCACCTGCACGCCCTCCGCCCCTTGGATCACCGATGGCTTTCCCTCGAACTCTGCGACGCCCAGGATCGTGAATCGACCGTCGTCTTCTGGACGCAGAGTGAGGCCAATGACATCAAAATCAGGGAAGTTGAACATGCGCCCAAACTCGAAGTAGACAGTCGAGTGCGCATAATCAAGGCCTACCCGGTAATTCACCAAAGCGTTCGACCCGATCAGGCCAGCAGTTGGGATGCCCGCGCGTTTCGCAAAAAACTCCAGGCGGTCTTTCGGGAAATCCACAACGGGGACGTTGGTCAGAAAGAGCGGCCCGTACTGCACGCGGTCCACGCGCATCACCTTCCACTTGGGTTCATCCTCTAAACCCCACATGTTCGCCGAGCCCACGGCTCCGGTCATGTGCGGCCAATCTGGATGGGCGGAAGTGAGCTTGTCGAACAGGTCTTCCGAGAGAAAACTGATGCACGACCCAATGTCGAGCGCAAGATTATATTTCTTGTTTTCAAGTTGGCTGGGAACCTGGATCAGCGCATTCTCGGAATTGATTTGCACCTTCCCGCTTGGTCCGCGGAAATGAATCGTGCCCGGCGCGCCGATCGAAAACTTGTGGCCGGGAAAATCGATCAGAACGTCGTAATGCCGCAGGAGGCTCGAAGGTAGGTTGACCTCCGCATTCATGCCCGGGGCCAGCACTGAGGACGCAGTCACAGGCCTCAGTGGAATCTTCGCTTCTTTGATGCCCACGAGAGGAATCTTCATTCCCCCGACCGTCAATGCCTGTGGCGCAGGCGAAGAGCATTCATGGTCGCTGCAGGAAACCGCGAGACCGAGCAGCGTCGCAAGGCGGCGCGATAACTCAAGGTCTGGATTACCATTATCCACCCATGCTCGAACGCGCTCGGTTGAACCGTTGGGCAACGTGAGTTCAGCAATGATCACAACCCGGTTGTGATCGATCGCTGCCGGGACCGTTACGGAATCCGGTTCGGCCGGGCGCTTGCCAGGCTCTTGCGCCTGAACGATTTCACACAACAGCGACAAGCAGAAGACAGCAACGCAGAACCTCATAGCTCAAATTGTAGCGCTCTCAGATCTGCCGATCGTGCGAGGGGAGCGTGCTTCGCGTCCTGTATAATCACGGGTTTGACTTGCGCTCGCGCACAGATTCTGGAGGATGATTGGGACAGGCGGAAATCGGAATTATCGGCGGCAGCGGCCTCTACACAATGCCGGGGCTGACGAAGGTAAAAGAAGTGCGGGTGAAGACGCCGTTCGGTGCACCTTCTGACGCGTATGTCTGCGGAATGCTCGATGGCCGTAAGGTCGCATTCCTGGCGCGCCACGGGCGAGGCCATCGCATCCTACCGAGTGAACTGAACTTCCGCGCCAACATTCACGGTTTCAAGCAGCTTGGTGTCGAGCGCATTGTTTCCATTTCCGCGGTGGGATCGCTGAAAGAAGAGCATAAGCCTCTGGATTTTGTGATCCCCGATCAATTCTTCGATCGCACCCGGCATCGCGTCGATACATTCTTTGGAAGCGGCGTTGTCGCCCACATCGCTTTCGCGGATCCCGTCTGCGGCGAACTCGCTGGAGTTGTTGAGTCTGCATGCAAAAAGGTCGGCGTGGTGGGCAAGCATGGTGGAACCTACCTTTGCATGGAAGGTCCGCAGTTTTCTACCAAGGCGGAATCGAATGTATATCGCGGCCTGGGCATGGACGTCATCGGCATGACCAACCTCCAGGAAGCGAAACTGGCGCGCGAAGCCGAGCTTTGTTACGTCACGGTCGCTATGGTGACTGACTACGATTGTTGGCATCCACATCATGACTCGGTGACCGTCGATCAGATCATTGCTGTTCTCCTGAAGAACGCAGAAAATGCCACCAGGGTGGTCCGCGCCACCGTAGGCGCGATGCCCCGCGATCGTTCCTGCAAGTGCGGCTCGGCGCTGGCCCACGCAATCCTGACCGATCCCAAAAAGATTCCCGTCTCCACCAAGAAAAAGCTGAAATTGATCTTGAGTAAATACGTGAAGTAAAGAAGCTGGAAATTTCTGGCCACTGTTCACGGACCACTACCTTGGAGTCACTGAAAAGATGAGCATTCTCGTAGTCGGCTCGGTTGCATTCGATGACGTCACTTCGCCCTCGGGCAGCGTCAAAAACATCCTCGGTGGCGCTGCTACGTACTTTTCTCTGGCCGCCAGCTATTTCACTAAGGTTCGCGTCGTGGCTGTAGTCGGCGAGGATTTCGGCGCCGAGCAGGAGCAGGTGTTTCATCAGCACGGAATCGACATTCGCGGCCTCGAACGAGCGAAAGGCAAGACGTTCCGGTGGGGCGGTTCCTATACCGACAACCTCAACGAAGCGAAAACAAACTACACCGACTTGAACGTCTTCGAGACTTTTCAGCCACGGATTCCAAAGGAGTACGCGGACACCGAGTTCCTCTTCCTGGCAAATATCCAACCCACGCTGCAAGCCAATGTTCGGCACGCGATGAATGGTGTGCGTCTGACCGGCTGCGACACCATGAATTACTGGATCAAGGGAGCGCTGAAAGAGCTAACTGAAACGCTGAAGCTCGTGAACGTGTTGCTGATCAATGATACCGAAGCCAAGATGCTTGCCGGCGAAACCAACCTGCCTCGCGCGGCCAACAAGGTATTGTCCATGGGACCGCAGGCGCTCGTCATCAAGCACGGCGAATATGGCGCAACCATCTTCTTTCGGGAAGGTGCGTTTGGAATTGGTCATCATCCGTTTCGTGCTCCGGCGTTGCCGATCGAAGAGGTGAAGGATCCTACCGGTGCGGGCGATTCGTTCGCCGGTGGATTCATGGGATACCTGGCCTCACAACAGGAATTGAATCGCGAGGTCCTGAAGCGCGCATTGTTTTACGGCGGGGTGATGGGATCATTCGCAGTCGAGCGCTTCGGGACTGAAAGGCTGCAAGCGCTTACTCGAGAAGAAATTGATGCTCGTTTTCAAATCTTCCGTGAATTGACTCACCTCGAATAGCCAGCACAGGCCTTCGGGAACACTCGTCTTGTGCCCAAGCAAATAAATCACGCGCCCCCTGCTTCCAACTGGGACTCCGAGGCCAGGCTACTGGCGTGGCTGGCGACCTGTGTTTCGGTGTTTTCCTTCTTGTTTTACTTCCAGCGTGGAGATGTATTGCTCTACGGCGACGCGGTGGCGCACATCAACATCGCGCGCCGTGTCTTCGATTCAAAGACTCCCGGCCTTTTGCAGTTGGGTACGGTGTGGCTTCCTCTGCCGCATCTGTTGATGATTCCGTTCATTGCTTCGAAGGAGATGTGGCAGCGCGGCGTGGGGGGATCGATCCCTTCCATGGTTGCATATGTATTGGGTGTGATTGGAATCTTCCGGTTGGTTCGCGGCGTGTCGTCGCGAGGAACTCAGCCCGACGGGCGGGCGCGCGTTGCTGCCTGGACAGCGGCCATCGTATACGGGGCGAATCCGAATCTCATCTACATGCAAACTACCGCCATGGGCGAGGCGCTCTACCTTGCTCTGTTCATCTGGGTGGTTGTCTATTTCGGCGAGTTCGTACGCGGAGATGAAAAGGCTCTTACGAAATGCGGCTTGAGCCTTGGCGCGGCTTGCCTGACGCGCTATGACGGTTGGTTTCTGGCCGCAGTGGTTGTTTTCGTAGTGGTATTGCTCCATCTGTTCTGGGGCGAAGTTCCCGGGAAGAGTTCGTCAGGACTCCGGGTTCCGCGAGCCTCATTAGCGAAGTTCTTGTTGCTCGCGGCGGCTGCCCCGGCCCTTTGGCTTGCATACAACGGCATTGTCTATCGCAATCCGTTGGAGTTTGCGAATGGTCCTTACTCGGCGAAGGCAATCGAACGGCGAACGCAAAACGCTGGCAATCCCGGGCACCCGGGCAGTGGCAATCTTCTGCTAGCCGGAAGGTATTTTCTGAAATCGGCCGAAGCAAATATGGCTGAGAACGAATGGCTGCAGCGAACCTGGGTGCTGGTTGCCATCGCAGGCGCTGTAGCTGTGAGTCTGAGTTCCCGAAAATCAAATATGCTCGGATCTCTGCCTGCAGGGTCATGGATTTTTCTTCTGTTACTCATCCCAGTTCCTTTCTACGCCCTGTCCGTGGCTTACGGAGGGGTCCCAATCTTCGTTCCTCGGTGGTGGCCGTTCTCGCACTATAACGTGCGGTACGGACTGCAGATGCTGCCGGCGTTTGCGGCGTTCCTTGGTGTTCTGTTGTATGTAGCTGTTCAAAAGCAGCGGTGGACGCCTCGGTTTCGTCCCGCAGCTGTGCTCCTGGTCGTCGCGTTCGTGCTTGCGAGTTATGCCTTGATTTGGCGCAACACGCCTATCTCGCTGAACGAAGCCCAGATCAACATGGGAACGCGCATCCAGCTTGAGGCGCAACTCGCCATCTGGTTACAAAAACTGCCGCCGGAAGCGACTCTGTTGATGTATCTCGGCGATCACGTGGGTGCGTTGCAACAAGCCGGAATTCCCCTCAAACGAACCATCAACGAAGGCAATCACCGAACCTGGAGGCAGCCCGTCGATCCCAATGGTTTGTGGGAGCGAGCGCTCGCGGAGCCTTCGCACTATGCGGATTACGTAGTCGCCTTCGAAGGTGACAGTGTGTGGCAAGCAGTGCAGAACCGTCACCTCCCAGAACTCGTCGAGGTCCATGTGACAGGGCAGGCGCGCGGCATCATATATCGCGCCCGGTAATCACGCAGGTAACGTTGGCGCCGACAACTCCAATGATAAAATCCGGCCATCGGAAGTCTGCTTCGGGCAGGCCTTCGTCCTCATGACCTGGAAGCATTTCTTCGACATTTTGCGCTGGGAGATGGCGAGCGGAGCCGTCGGCAGTTCGATCACGCGATTGATCGTGGCGGCGATTCTCGGCGGTCTCATCGGCCTCGAACGCGAGTTCAAGCATCGTGCAGCAGGCTTGCGTACCAATATGTTTATTTGTTTCGGCGCGGCGATGTTCACCCTGCTTTCGGAGAGGCTGGCGGGCGTTCCTTCCGACGCAGCGCGAATTGCAGCGCAAATCATACCTGGCATTGGTTTCATCGGCGCGGGTTCGATTCTGCACACCAGAGGGCTAACAACCGGATTGACCACGGCCGCCACGCTCTTCGTCGTTGCTTCGGTCGGAATGGCCGCGGGCGGGGGCCTTTACCTGACGGCCATCTTCGCCACGGGTCTCGTCCTGATTGCGCTCTTTTCTCTTGGGCACTTGGAAGAAACTTTTAACCTCAAAGTGCTGTTAAGTAGTTACGAGGTGACCGGCGCCAATCTGGAACAGATCAGCAACGAGGTCAATCGCATCCTGGAAACGCAGCACCGCATGATGCAAAACGTGCTGACCGGAAATACCGGTCAACACTTTCGTGTGCAGTTTGACGTTGCGGGTTGCAACCGTGATCAGAAGCGACTTTTCCAGCTCATGAAGGCATCGTCGATTCTGAGCGGCGTGACCTCGCTTGGACGGGTGGACCCCGAGTGAATTCGGACGTTCGAACCATTCCGTTCGTGAAAGCCAGCGCCTGCGGCAACGATTTCCTGTTAATCGATGGCGCCTTGGCTCCGGAAGATATCGCCGCCTTTACCAGTCGAATCTGTGATCGCCACATTGGTGTCGGGGCCGACGGCGTCGAGTGGATGCTCCCGCACTTTACCGCCGATGTGGAGATTCGGCTCATCAATGCCGACGGATCTTCTGCCGAGATCTCAGGCAACGGCACTCGCTGTGTAGCTGCCTATGTTTGTGCCGAGCAAGGCAAAGAAAAGATTTCGATCCTGACTGGGGCGGGGATCAAAATCTGCACCCTCACTTCGCGTACCGCGTCAGCGTATGAATTTGAAATCGAAATGGGAGAAGCCATCGTCGAAAATGAACTTACGCTGGAGGTGGCAGGTGGCGAATTTCGCGGCATGCCAGTGTCGATGGGCAATCCGCACTTCGTGACCTTTGTCTCGGAGTTCGCACCGGATTGGCAACTACGTGCGGCCGAAATCCAGCGCAGCACTCACTTTCCGCAAGGCGTGAATGTAGAATTTGTTGCCATCGACAGCAAGCATGACGTGCGAGCACGCTTTTTTGAGCGTGGTGTCGGCGAAACCCAATCCTCGGGCACAGGGTCGTGCGCGTCCGCAGTCGCCGCTCTAGGCACTGGCCACGTGGCTTCGCCGGTCAGAGTGCATGCGCCGGGAGGAACTCAAACCGTTCGCAAGAATGGCAATCAAGTCTTCCTGCGAGGCCCTGCGCAATTGGTGTGCCGAGGAGAGTTTTTTGTGAGTTGATTTTCGAAGCAGCCAACAGCGCTCCACCCATGTCCTCGACCAATCATCAACTCGTGAAGCCGCGCGCCCTTCGTCCCGGCGATACCGTGGGGATCGTTGCGCCTGCGAGCAATCTCAAGCATAGTGACTTGGAGGCGGGTTGCGACGCGCTCCGTCGCGCTGGGTACGTTCCTTTCTATTTCGACTCAATTCTTGAGCAGGATCTCTACTTCGCCGGTTCGGTCAAGCGGCGTGCGGGCGAGTTAGAGGAAATGTTCATGCGCGATGAGGTGCGCGCCATCCTCTGCGCGCGTGGCGGCTACGGCGCGAACCATCTGCTTGAGGAGCTTGATCTCAAAAACATCGGCGCGCATCCCAAACTCTTCATCGGCTACAGCGATATCACTACGCTCCTGACCTATTTTCATGATGCCCAGGGCCTCGTCACCATTCATGGCCCGATGGCAGCGAAAGACTGGGCTCACGAAGATGGAGTTGACGTGACGTCCTGGAAAGCGGCTGTCTCCGGCACCACCGCCTGGGACGTACCCGTGAACCCCGACGTCACAGCCTTGGTCGACGGCGAAGCCGAAGCTATTCTTTATGGGGGATGCCTTTCGATCCTGGTGGCGTCGCTTGGCACGCCTTACGAGATTAAGACCAAGGGGACCATCCTGTTTCTCGAAGATCTCGCCACGAAGCCTTATCAGATCGACCGCATGCTGATGCAACTGGCGTTAGGCGGTCATCTCGATCATGTACGCGGCATCATCTTCGGAGAAATGCTTGACTGCGTGCAGGCCGCCAATCAGGGGTACACGCTGCAAGAAGTAATCACTAGGATTGTCGGCGACCTGGGAGTGCCCGTTGCCTTCGGAGTAAAGTCGGGACACGTTTCATCGAGAAACATTACGTTGCCGTTCGGCGTGCGTTCGAGGCTCACAGTGCGCAATGAGCAAGTAACATTCAGAATTTTGGAATCAGCGGTCACGCCATGATCTTTAGTCGAGAAGCTCTGATTTGGTAGCAAGATGAATCACAAAAAACATATTCACCTGATCGGCATCTGCGGCACAGCGATGGCCTCTCTGGCAGGAATGCTGAAGCAGCGTCGCTTCCACGTGACCGGTTCCGACGCCGCGGCCTATCCTCCGATGTCCGATTTCTTGCGCGAGTTGGGAATCCCTGTCGCGCAGCCTTTTGACGCCAAGAATCTCGAGCCGCGGCCGGACCTCGTTGTGGTCGGAAATGCAATGTCACGGGGCAACGTTGAACTGGAATACATCCTCGATCAACGCATTCCGTTTTGTTCTCTGCCGCAACTACTGCACGACGAATGCCTGGTGGATAAAGAAGTGCTGGTCGTTGCTGGAACCCACGGTAAGACCACGACAACGTCCATGCTGGCGTGGATTTTCCACTCTGCTGGATTGCAACCATCATTCCTGATTGGTGGCATCGCCGAAAATTTTGGCTCGAGCTTTCATCTCGGCGAAGGCAAGCACTTCATCCTCGAAGGCGACGAGTACGACACCGCCTTCTTCGATAAGGGCCCGAAGTTCCTACACTACTTTCCCGACTCGGTGATTCTCACCTCGGTCGAATTTGATCATGCCGACATCTACAACGATCTCGATGCGGTCGAAACGGCATTCAAGCGCCTGGTGAATCTCATCCCGCGCCGCGGGCGAATCGTGGCCTTTGACGGGTTCGCCGGCGACGCGGCTGAAAGCCCCAGCCTGGAACGCTGTTTGGCCAAGGCGTTCTGCCCCGTAGACCGCTACGGCGCCGGACCTGGTGCGAACTGGAGAGTGACGAACCTTCGTCTCGAACCTCTACGGACTTGTTGGACGGTTCTGCATGACGGAAACCCATGGGCCGACCTTGAGTTCCCACTTGCCGGGGAATACAACGTGTGGAATGCGACGGCAGCAGCAGCTCTTGCTGCCTCGTGTGGCATCTCAGCGGACGCAATCGCCGCCGCCCTGAAGACTTTCAAGAGTGTGAAGCGTCGGCTCGAAGTGAAAGCGCAAGTCAACGGCATCACGATCATCGACGACTTCGCGCATCATCCCACCGCCATCGCCGGAACGTTGAAAGCCCTCCGGGCGCGCTATCCGAATGCGCGACTCTGGGCCATTCTGGAGCCGCGTTCCAACACGCTGCGTCGTCGCGTTTTGCAATCCGATTTGGCGCGCAGTCTGGCGCAAGCCGACGAAGTCATTGTTGCCGGTGTGTTTCGCTCCGAAGCAGTTCCAGAAAACGAGCGCCTGGAATTGCCCGCACTCGCCGCTGAAATCCAACGAAACGGCCGTCAGGCAAGGCTTCTCGCGGATGCTGATGCCATCGTGCAGAACATCGCGCCTGAAATGCGCAGCGGCGACGTCGTGGCCATTCTCTCCAATGGCGGCTTCGGCGGAATTTATGAAAAGTTGCCGGCGCGCCTGCGCGATCTGGCAGGGAACCGATGATGCTGTGCCAGGTCGGTCGTCGATCCTTCTGCATCTATCTTTGTGCCGCGATTCTCGCGTTGTCTTCCGCGTCAATTGCTCAGTCGGCCGGGGCGATCGGATATACCATTTCTTTCTCTTCTCCCGAACAGCATCTGGTCGAAGTACAATTCGTTCTGCCGTCGGGCGCCGCTCAGCGTGACCTTCAGCTTCCCGTATGGAACGCTCTTTACCAGATCCGCGATTTCGCGCAGTATGTCAATTGGATTCGCGCCAAAGATCGTTCCGGCCATGCGCTGCGGATCCATGCGCTCGATAAGAGCCGCTGGCAGATTCAAGGAGCCGATGCGGGTGCAATCGTTGAGTATCAAATCTTTGTCGATTCGCCCGGACCTTTTGGAGCACAATTAAACTCGCATCACGCCTTTCTGAATCTTGCGCAACTCCTGATGTATCCGGTGGACGCTCGGTCTGCGCCTCTGCACGTCCACTTCAGCCACATTCCGGCAGGATGGCGCGTTGCCACTCCCCTGGCGTCTTCCTCGGTCGAGGAGTTGGACGCTCCAAACTATGACCGTTTGGTCGACTCTCCCGTTGAGATCGGAAGTTTCCAGGAATCCAGCTTCGACGAGGCGGGCGGCCACTTCCGCGTTGTCGTCGACGCCGATCCCGCGGATTACGACATGACCAAGATCATCGCCGCTCTGCACAAGATTGTTGCTGCGGCTACCAGTTGGATGAACGACCGCCCGTTCGACACCTACACTTTCCTCTATCACTTCCCACGAGGTCCCGGGGGTGGCGGCATGGAACATGCGTTCTCTACGGCGATCGAACTGAATGCGGAGACCATCAAGCAATCGTTGGATCCCTTGACCAGCGTTACCGCGCACGAATTCTTCCATCTGTGGAATGTCAAACGCATTCGTCCCAAGACGCTCGAACCCGTGGACTACACGAAAGAAAATTACACTCGCGCACTGTGGTTCAGCGAGGGTGTGACCAGCACGGCGGAAGGTATCATTCGATTACGCGCCGGATTGATCGACGAAAAGCAATATCTGGCTCGTCTCGGAGAACAGATCACGGAGTTTGAGCGCCGGCCTGCTCACCTCACCCAGTCGGCCGAGGACTCAAGCCTTGACGCCTGGCTCGAAGGCAACGGATACTACCGCCGTCCTGAACGCAGTGTTTCCTACTACAACATTGGAGAGCTCCTGGGCGTCATGCTCGATCTTGCTGTGCGCGACCAGAGTCACGGGCAGACGACTCTGCGGGAAGTCATGCAATGGATGAATGAAAACTATGCCAAGAAGGGTCGTTACTTTGACGATTCCCAAGGGGTGCGCGAGGCGGCTGAGGCGGTCAGTCATGCCGATCTAGCCTCGTTCTTCGTAAAGTACGTGGCTGGGACGGAGGAGATTCCCTGGGATGATTTCTTTCGCTCCGTCGGGTTGCGCGTAGAGACCACGATGAATACCTTGCCCGATGCAGGTTTTGCCGCATCCCGCAACTTCGATGGACCGATGTCTGTTGTAGCCGTGACTCCCGACGGCGAGGCCGAGCACGCGGGACTGCACGTCGGCGATACGATTGTTGAATTGCAGGGCAAGCCGGCGGGGCAGGAATCGCGGCAGGAGTTGGCGCGGATGAATCCCGGCGATGCGCTTACGGTCAAGGTCCGGCCGCGCCGCGGGGCCGAGCGCGAACTCAAGTGGACGATCGGAAGCCGTCAGGAAGTTTCCTACGAAGTGAAGAATCTCGATCAGGTCACGGAGCAGCAACGCGCGCGTCGCGCTGCCTGGCTGAAGGGTGAAGCTCAGGGTGCCCCCTCAGCAACAGGGGATAATGGGAAATGATCCGCACCATCCTCATGTTGATCTTCTGGACGTTGGCCGCGCCGGTGGCCGCGCTGATCGGCTTTCCCGCCAGCTACATCATGGGCGATGTCCGGGTTCTCTATCGTCTTTTTATGTGGGGCGCGTGGGCTGGCGTGTGGATTACCGGAGTGCGCGTTCAAACTGTCGGGCTCGACCGATTCGACCACTCCCGCAGCTATATCTTCATGACGAATCACATATCGAACCTTGATCCGCCGATTCAAATCCCGCTGATTCCCAAGCGCACTTCGGTCATGGTGAAGAAAGAACTTTTCAAGTTTCCGATTCTCGGCCGGGCCATGCGGATGGGATCTCTCGTTCCGGTCGACCGTGGCAATCGCGATGCCGGTATTGAAGCGGTGCGCGCGGCAAGAGCCGTCGTCGAGCAAGGCCTCAATATGACGATCTACGTGGAGGGCAAGCGATCGTTCGACGGCAAGCTCTTGCCTTTCAAAAAGGGCCCTTTCTACCTTGCGGTTGAGTGCGACGTTCCAGTGGTCCCCGTGACGATCGTCGGGACACACTACACCATGCCCAAGGCGCGGTTCGCGATTAAGCCAGGTTTGGTGACGGTGATTTTCCATGCACCGATCGAACCGAAGGATTTCGGCGATCGTGATGCCCTGATGGAGAAAGTCCGCGCCGCCATCGACAGTGGCTTGCCGGAAGAGTGCCGGCAGTTCACGCCTGCGACTGTTCCGGTCGAAAAAGAGCGAGGCGGCACAGCCTTCGCCTAGCTCTTGTCTGTGATCTCTGTATCCTCGGCGGTGAGGCCCTGGTTTTTCTGACTCCGCACCGCCCGAGCAATCTCGGGCAGTCGCGGCAGGATGGCGGAATACTTCAGCCACAGCTTGTGATCCACTGCGGGCGCTCCGCTCACCAGGGCGCCGGCATCTATGTCGTGCGCCACGCCGCTTTGCGGCGTCACGATCGCATTGTCCCCGACTTTGCAGTGGCCAACGACTCCGACTTGTCCGGTGAGAATGACGCGGTTTCCGATTTCGGTGGATCCGGCTAGCCCGACCTGCGAGCACAGTAAGGCATCTTCACCGACTGTCGATCCGTGACCGACTTGCACCAGGTTGTCGACCTTAACCCCGCGCTTAATATGGGTCTCGCCCACACTGGCACGGTCGATACATGAGTTGGCTTGCACTTCCACATCGTCTTCGATCACGACCGGTGCGGGCTGCGGAATCTTGTGCCAGCGTCCTTCGGAAGTTTTCGCGAAACCGAACCCATCCGCTCCAATCACGACCCCGTTTTGCAGGAGGACGTTGTTGCCAATCCGGCAATTCTCACGGACCACGGAATGGGCGTGCGCGAAAAAATTGTTGCCGATCTTCACGCCGCGATAAATTACCGCGTGCGCCAAAAGCACAGAATTGCTCCCGATCTCGACATCCTCTGCGATGACAACGTAGGGCCCAATATGAGCATGCGGGCCGATCTTTGCGCTGGCAGCCACCACTGCGGTCGGGTGAATCCCCGGCGCGTAACGCACAGGTTTATGAAAAAGCTCGAGCGCGCGCGCAAACGTTAAGTAAGGATCCTTTGCCCGCAACATAGCGGTAGGGATAGCAGGGAAGTCTTCCCCGACGATGACGGCAGATGCCTTGGTAGTCCGGGCCGCGGGCGAGTATTTGGGATTCGACACAAACGTGAGTTCCCCGGGCCCGGCGTGTTCAATCCCGCTGAGCCCGGTGATTTCAGTTTCCGGAGAACCGTTTTCAAGGCGCACGTCGAGAGCCGAAGCAATTGCAGAAAGTTTCATGGCGATGAAATGAGTACGAATGAATCGTACACCACCCGCGCGCAACCGCCGCCTAGTAGTGAGGGCATCAGTGTGCCCTACTTTGAAAAGACTTGAACTGATAGCCGCGAATTTATTGCACGACTAGGGTGAAGCTCGACGTGCTTACAACCGAACCGCTGGTGGCGGTTACGACTACGGTGGAAACGCCAGTCGGTGTGCCGGCATCTGGCGGAGGATTGTGGCTGGCGCTGCTTCCTCCTCCGCCGCAACCCGGCACGACGACCAGCAAAATGAGCATCGGCAGCAGATACGATCCGCGAGCGCTCTGTCGCTTACCGGTTGCCAGTAGACCGGACACAAGCAATCCAAGTCCGGTCATCCACGCTGCTGGGAAGGTCCGTCGCCGCGAACTCGACATCGCAGTAGCCGCCTTGGTGGTTACGGTGATGGATGCGCTGGTTGTGTTCGCGGTTCCGTTGGCAGCGATAGTTGCTGGCGCAAAGGTGCAAGTCGCTTCCGACGGAAGGCCTGAGCAGGCCAGGCTGATGTTGCCGCTGAACCCGCTGGAGTTGGAGACGCTGACGGAAGTCGATCCCGTACCACCCGGAGCCGAAATCAAGACGGTCTGCCCTGATGGAATCGCCGCGAAAAATCCGGGCGTGATCGTGAACGATTGCGACTGCGTCGACGTACTCGCGTTGAAACTGACATCTCCACCGTAGCCGGCAGCAATTGTGTGTGTTCCGGTATCGAAAGCAAAAATGCCATTGGGGGTTTCTGTGTTGCCTTGGCTATTCAGAGGCAGAGGATAGGGAAACCCTGGAATCTGACCAAACGTGTCGGTGAAAGTTACTCTTCCCGTTGGAATCCCTTGTCCGGATTGTCCAGCGACGTCCGCCCGCAGGTATACAAAACTTCCGAAAGGTCCACCGGAGAATGGAATGGCAGTTCCGTTGCTATCAGCGGTCAACACAGAGACAGTCGTCGTGCTTGCCTCCGGATAAACAAAAACTGTGGAAGTCTGCACCGATATGCTCGGGGCATAAATACCGTCCCCACTATAACGGGCAGAAACCGGATACGCTCCGCCTGGAAGTATAGTTGTGCTTGCCGAGACGGAGCCGCCGGACAGTTCCCAAGGACCTATTGCCCCTGTTACGAACCCGCCTATGTCACTTCCGTAGATCAACAGCGAAGCGAATCCAGACGGTGTTCCAGTTCCGCTGTTCGGGGTGACATTGACGGTAATGGGCACGGGAGTACCATGCGTGATCGTGTTAGGAATTGTTACAGTTAAGGTAGTCGTAGTGGGATTGAAACTAACAGAGCTCCAGTCGGTCACGAGATTCGCGACATTCACTGAACCTAATCCTGTTGCCTGATCGTATCCAGCGCCGGCCTGGTACTGCGTTCCACTTTCGCCGGGAACGACGTTGTTTCCCACCGTTACATCGTTGAAGTCGCAATCGCTCGCCGGAGCAGACGAAGTATTGGAGCCGTTGCACCGCGCCGGGTAAGACGTGCTCGCCATTCTCGCTAAGCTATAGAGTTGATAGTTTGCCTGTCCTTGTCTACCTCCCTGCGCCTGATCTATCAATGCCATTATTCCTGCGAATGACGGGGCCGATGCGGATGTGCCGCTGATGAAATAAACAAAAATCTGGCCTTGGCTATCCGGTTGGCATGAGCCTTGCAAACACAGGAGATACGGGTCATGTTGGGCCGCCGTTAAAGAGACGTCAGGCAAGTCCCGTACATCGTCAACAGGAATACCCGCAACTCCGAATTGCCAGGAAGGCTTCGGAACGCCGGGTGTGGTCCCGAACCCGCTGAGAATATTTCCGGCGCTGGCCCCGCCACTGCCGGACCACAGCCCGTCGGCTAGGCTACTCTCGTTCCATGTCTCTTCAGGAATATAAGAGATTGCGGTCTCGGAAATCGGCGCCGTCGATGTCCAATACTTACTGTCATCCCCATTCTCATTGAAGGTCGTTCCACCAACCGCAATATTGAACGCGGTCGAGGCCAGATAATTGACTGAGACGGGATAGACGGCCGGTGCAGTACTCGGGTCATCGCAGCCCGCCGCCCCGTCGTCGCCTGTTGAAAGAATATACGTAATGCCCTGCGCTGCAGCTTGCTCCGCCATGGCGCTTTGACCTGCCAGTTGCGCGTCCGTCGCGTACAGTTCGCAAGCACTGAAACTCTCAGTCATGATATCCGCGAAATTGTTTTCGATGATGTATGCTTCCGAGAGATCGATTCCGTCGGTCGTATTTGTGGTGGCCGAAGCGATCAGCCCCACCGATGCACCCGGGGCAATCGAACTTGACCAATTGGAGTCTAAGGTTGCTTCCGCTTCTTCGCCGCCGCCCAGGTCCCCTGGGTCGGGACCATTCAAGCCAACGCCGAAATTCACCGCGCCGCCCGGACCGTTACCTGCCCCGATGGTATTACGAAAATCTTGAAGGTCAAAAATGCCGTTTGAAAGATTGGTGCGGCCAACGATTGCAATATTGATGCCACTACCGGTGATGTTGCTCGCATACACTGGATTTATGTTGTAGATGACCGCATAGTCTTCCGGCGCCAACGCATTCGTCGCGGGCTGATTGCCCTGTGGAGGAAACGTCACTTGCGGTTTTTTCCCAGGCACCCACTTCGCCGGAATCAGCTCGTTTGAAAAATGCAGTGCTGGCTTTTTGATGAAATTGTGCAGCGTCAGCACGCCTGTGACTGCTGGAGTCAGTGCCGTCGGAATCATGGGATCGCTGGCATTCGCCCAGTGCTGTTCACCGTTGACGAGGTATTTGCGCATCGTCGTGTGGAAGGCTTCCTGGACTTGGCCGGCGGTTCCGGAGAATTCCAGGACTGTTCGGCCCTTGGTTGTGCCTACCTGGAATCCGTGAGATTGCAGCCACGAGGTGATCGTCTGCAGGTCGCTCTCGGAGGGGCCGAACTGCTGGCCGTATTGCTGCGGCGTGAGCCACTTGTGATAGTTCGGGAAGCTTTATCCTGCTGGTCGTCGAGTAACTTACGCAGCTGATGCTCCTGGTCGAGACTACGCTTCAGCACTAAAAGCATGCGCTTCATGGGCAGGCTTGCTTCGGCCGTACCGAGATCGAATTCCGGGCGCGCCAGTGGATGTGTGTTTCCTCGCAACCGCGTGAAGCGCGTTTCGTCGATGGTCTGGGTGATCAGCGGGCGCACGCTTGTGACTGCCAGCGATGCAGCATCCTGCGCTCGCATGGATGTGACGAGCATGAGGGCCGTAATGACGGTTAGGAGAACCGTGAAACGAAGGGCGCAACAAGAATCTGAAACATACGACGCTGGGATCGCTCGCATGGCAGAGACACCTGTGTTCGAGATGGACGACGCCCACTCGAGACGATCGGAAGGGAGGAAGGAAGGAATCCGCTCGTCTCTTTGGCAGGCGCAGGGCCTGTGTGGACTTCACACCCTACATCAACTCTTCTCTGATTTCAACGCATTTCAAGCGACTTGAGTCGAGCGAGCAGAGCTCATTGGTCAGAGCGCGAGGGTCCTCTAGCTGAATATTGCACTAATGAGTGGTTACAAGCCCTTGCTTGGTGGCATACTGACGCGACATCAATCAATTTGGGGGCTTCTATGAAAAGCATGATCGCTGGAGTGTGGGCGACGCTCGTCTTGACAACGGCTGTTGTCGCGACGGCGCAAACGTATACCATCATCGATATCGGCGTGCTCAAGGGTGATAACGAGAGCAGCGGCTTTTGGATTAACAATCTCGGAGAGGTCGTGGGTTGCTCGGATACGCAGACCTCGGAAGGCTATCCGTGCACTGGCGTGGTTGCGGGGCAGCATGCGTTCTCCTGGACGAAGAGCGGCGGGATCAAAGATCTCGGTACGCTTTCCGGAGCGACCGTGAGCGGCGCGATCGGGCTGAACGATGCGGGCACGATCGTGGGCTATTCCAACGTGAAGGGTAAGCCTGCGACCAACTTCGTCGCGGTGCAATGGTCATCGACGGGAGCGATCACGAGTTTGGGTACGCTTTCGGGAGGTTCGTCCAGTGCTGCGTTCGAAATCAATTCCTCGGGAGTGATCGCAGGCGATTCGTTCCTGAGCAGCGGGCTCGTAAATGCCACGAGCTGGACGAACAAGAACATCAAGAATCTGGGAGCGCTTCCGAAGGCAATCTTTACGGCGGGACTCGACATCAACGACAGCGGGCAGATTGTGGGTGAATCGGTGTTTAACTACGGTCCGCCTTTCAAGTCGCACGGGTTTCTGTGGAATGGTTCCTGGATGAAAGATCTGGGTACGCTTTCGGGCGGCGTGACGAGTATCGCAAACTCCATCAACAACGCCGGAGTGATAGTGGGGCAATCGGATGGAAGCAACGCGCAAGGGCATTGGCATGCGGTGTTGTGGAACGCGTCGCAGAAGATTCAGGATCTGGGCGTGCTGGTTGGAGGGAATTACAGCATCGCCTTTTCGGTGAACGATTCGAGCGTGGTGGTGGGGTACGGAAATCTGTTTAACAATGCTCCGCATGCGATGAGATGGACTTCGAGCGGAGGGATGCAGGATCTGAACTCGCTGATTCCTGCGGGCTCTGGTTGGGTGTTAATCAACGCGAACTCGATCAACAACATTGGTCAGATTACGGGGTACGGGACGAAGAACGGGCACAACCATGCGTTCATGTTGACGCCAGTCAACTGATCCAATTCCTGTTTTGGGGTGGGGATTACTACTTGGTTATGTAGGGTACCCCCCTCCCCCTCGATCTATTGGAATCATGGGGTTAGGGGAAAACCTCGCAGAAATCTATGGGGCTCAGTGAGTTAGGGGCAAAATCTTGAGCCCGAAGGAGTTAGGGGGCGTTTTTGTTGTTTCGGAGCCAAGGGGCGGGGAAACGGACCGCTTACAGGGGCGAAGCTACGCCACTTGGTCCCGAAACGAAATCTCGGTCCATCCAACGTTCACCTGCACGGCCCCGACTTCGTCCAACAGATAAAACCGATAGCTGCTCCACCGCCATTGCTCGGGTGACGGCACGAGCCCCCGCTTCACGGGATTCCGATGCATGTACCTCAACTTCTCCACCCGCTTCTTGGTCGTCCATACGTTAAAGTCGTAGAATCGCGCCTGCCAGAACGACCTGCGCAACCGTTCCTCCCCGAACAGGTGGCGCTGCCGCGCGTCTCTCCGCCTTTTCTTCGGCAAGAGCGCCTGAGCCGTGCGCTGCTTCAACACTTGCATCACGGTCGACGGATTCCCAATCTCAGGCTCACTCACCAACAGATGAACATGTTCCGGCATGACAACGTATCCGACCACCACAAAGCGGTAGCGAACGCGCGTTTGTTCAAGAATCGAAAGAAAGCGGTCCCGCGCCTGCGCGGAGTTCAGCAAAGGCAATCGCCGATAACACGACGCAGTGATAAAGTGCAGGTGATGAGCGCCGTAGGTACGATGCAGGCCGCTGGGCATGACAAGCCCATGCTACAAGCAGCATCGTACCCGCCCCTTCGACAAGCTCAGGGCGGGCTCTTGCAAAGATCGCAAGAGCGGGGCACCCGCCGTTCCGGAACGGGAAAGAAAAAACAACGTAGGAAGGACGGGCCACCCGCCGACTCTGATCGGCCTCATGGGCGCTGTGCCGTACTTGTCTAGTGCTTGTCTTGCGAGAAATTCACAAGTGGGGAAATGTGCGAGGACGCCGGAGCGCCCTCGAGTCTACGTTGAAAACTACTTGGGACAGCTTGTGCTGACCATCTTTAGATTTGTGACCGTCATGTCCCCGGTCTCATGCTCATCCTTACCCACGCCCTGCTTAATATCTTCCTTCATGTTATGGGCTGTTGCGTTGCTGACGACGCCGGTAACCTTGACCTCATGCCCGACGTGTTCGCTCATATTGACGCTGTCGCTCTTGAGATCCCACCTGCCCCCGTCTTTTGCAATCAACTTGTACTCCTTGGAATTGTCCCCGTTTTGCAGACAACCAGTGATCGAGCGGCTTTTTGCATGAGAGTTGTCCGTGTCTTGGGCGTGAGCCATCAAAGTCCCGCAGACAAATATCACTCCAGCGAGCCCCGTCGCAATTCTAATTCTTGTCATAGAAGACCTCCATCATGCTGATT
This sequence comes from uncultured Acidobacteriaceae bacterium, assembly GCA_963722365.1. GTDB lineage: Bacteria > Acidobacteriota > Terriglobia > Terriglobales > Acidobacteriaceae > Sulfotelmatobacter. The sequence continues at coordinate 667,836 of CAVRLM010000003.1, read as the reverse complement.
CTGACGGCAAAGCGCGGAAAGGCCATCGGGTGAAACCTTGAACTGGGGCATCCAGAGCGTGTAGGCGTAGACGTAAGCCTAATTTGGTCGGGCCGTTTTCATGCCGTTCCCACAAGTGAGCATGAGGAAAACTGCTTTGACCCAGGGTCGATGAGCGAAATGGGATATTTCGCTAATCGTCAATTGGGGAAGATGAGCGGTTACGCTACGTCAGAAGTAAACATGCAACGCTGGCTGTGACTACAAAAAGGCACAACAATGATGCGATGCTGCCCGTGCAGGTTCTCGTTCACGTATTTGTGGAAAGCGATGCCTCGTGCTAAACGAGTAGGCCCCTGCGCCATTGCAGGGCAGGACGTGTCGAAAACTCCGAGCGGCAGTACATCCGCCTCCCCGAGTAAATAGGTCACCGGCCGTGCCACGAGTTGTTGAGTGATTTGCTCATCGGTAAGCGAGGCAGAATAACCGGGTCGCTCCTTCAGTCCGTAAGGCCAAGTGTTGTAGCCGGTGCAGTTCTTGGCATCGGGAAACGGCGCAAACGCCGGCGGTAAATTTGAAGGAGCCGATGCAGTGGGTCCCTGCGGTGAAACGGAAAAAGTCGCAGGGAAAGCACTTGCCGAGGGCCGCAGGCCATCTACATAGGCATAGGACGATGGATTGGCGACCACGTATGAGATCGGAATGCCGAGTTTGTCTTGGATTTGGTTCAACATCTCATAGCGTATGACGAATTGGCCGCCGGCGGAGTGTCCAGCCACGATAATCGTCTTCAGATTGGGAAACAACTCTTTACGCGACAGTCGCCGAAGAATCTCGTCTATGAAATCGAACGAGCTGAGCTTGTCATAACCTATGGCCGCACCACCAGACCGCCAAGTGTCGGGTCTCTTATTTTCACAGACCCAATTTGCTTCATCGGGAGCAAGCTTATCGCGACAATCCCCACCTTCGTTCCCCGGCACGCTGCTATTCGAGCCAAAACGAGGGGCCACAATGATAGTGTCGTCCAGCCGGTTGGCCAAGAAAGCGGCGGCAAGTGCGGTCCGGAAATGGTTGTCCGCGTCGCGCAGGATTCCATGCACAAAAACAAATGCACGGGTGACGTGTTCGTTCCGTGTGTCGAAGGGATGCGTTCGGTAGATCAGAATGCGCAACGGTTGCCCCACGGGCTTGATGCACTCAGCACAATCTAAAGTCGCGGAAGTGCACGGTTGCGGTAGCGCAGCGACTGCGGCAAGCACGAGTCCCAAGAACATGGAGAGGAGGCTATCACAGTGACACCCGTCCTTCCGTTCGTGCGTCGTTAAACGCCTATGGACGGGCTACTCGAAAGTCAAATGTTGAAACCACATTGCACTCAAAACCCCTCCTGTGCGGGCGTCCGTCAGTTGGGATTGCCGGCGGCCTGCAGGTGTTTCACGAAGCACTCCATGGGGGCTTCTTTGCCTGGCTGCATCTGGACGGATGGGCGCTGGGCTTCGGTGATCGGCTTCTTGCAGATCACACAAACGGTCTGCTTGCTGCGAGTCTCTTCCCGCACAGAAGGACTCCTGTCCACTGCCTAGGACATCGCGGTTTTGTGGACACCTTAGCACGAATGCGACGGGGAAGTTTCGTCCTGGTGGATGTCAATCGCGGCGTGGATCCACTGCAGGCGGGTGGCTAGGGCCATGAGAGCTCCATTGGTGGGCGTGGATTAGCGGTGGCGCATTTCCTCGAGGGCGCGGGTGATAGTGCGGTGCTTCAGGCCGAGGTGTCCAGCGGCTTGCTTGTAGGTGTGGCCTTCGGCGAGGAGCGTGAGAATTTCGCGATCGCGCTCGGTGGGATTGCGCGGCGCCTGAAAGACGAGGAGGCGGGCGGGCTTCATGAATTCGGAGTGTAGCGCGGTTGCCGTTGGTTGGTGTGTGATCAAAATCACGCTCGCTGCGCTCGCTGGACGGGCGAAGGCGCCCGTCCCCACACGGGTCAATCCGCTAGATTGATTCTGCCATTTGCCGCACACGGCAGGTTTTGATATGGTCCCGACAATGGATTCGACCGATATTCCGAACGAAGCTGCGCCTAGCGCTCCCTTGGTTGCTTGCCCGCATTGCGTTGCTCAAATGCCAGAGACGGCCGGATTCTGTCCAGGATGCGGGCGTTCCATGGAGGTCGAGCAGCCAGCCCGCGGCAAGGTTGGTCCGCTGACTGAAAACACTGCAGGAACGCTTGCCTACTTCACCTTCATTCCCGCAATTGTTTTCCTGGTGCTGGATCCGTACAACAAGAACCGCTTTATACGGTTTCATTCTCTGCAATGTCTGTTTTTGTGCGGCGCTTCGATCCTTGCCGGGGTCGCCCTTAAACTGGCCAGCGTCGTGCTATTCATAATTCCGGTGCTTGGACCGTTGTTAATGGTGCTGGTCTCCATCGTGGTCGCGCTTGCCGCCGCCGTGATCTGGCTGGTTCTGGTCGTGAAGGCCTTTCAGGGATTCATGTTCAAACTGCCGGTCCTCGGTGAGTTTGCCGCCCACTATGCCATGGTTCCTTAGACTTTCCGGGCAGGCTGCGGAAAATTGTTCGTTGATTTCCGGGATTCTTTTTGATACCTTGCCGCAGCGTCGCTTGGCGGCGGCCAGTTGCATTCTGTGGACCGCATCCTCTCCAAGCAAACGAGGAGACACCTCCATGGCCTTTTGCAGTATGTGCGGCACTCAGATCGCAGACGGTACCTCCACTTGTGCAGCGTGTGCGGGCAGAGCGGCAACCGTCCCTGCCACGCCGGTCGCTTCGGCTGGAGGGATGGCCGACAACGTCGCGGGCATGCTCGCCTACGTTACCATCATCCCGGCCATCATTTTTCTGGTGATGGAACCGTACAACAGAAATAAATTCATCCGCTTCCACGCTTTTCAATCCATCTTCTTCGCGGTAGCGTGGATAGCTCTATGGATTGCGCTCAGCATCTTCGCGCACATTCCCCTTCTTGGCTGGCTAAGCATCCTCATGTGGCCTCTGGTTGGACTCGCGGGTCTAATCATCTGGGTCATCCTGTTGCTCAAGGCAAATCAGGGGCAGATGTTTAAACTTCCCATGATTGGCGACATGGCGGAGAAGCAAGCCAACGCGATGTAGTTTTTTCGTCCGTTCGATGAAGTCATCCTGACCGGGGTCGTTTTTCAGGCCAAGGGAAGAGCTCGCCTCGAGCGGAGGCGAAGGGATCTCGGGCACCCGCTTACCTGGCTCCTTCGATGACTCCAATCTGTTACTCAATCTGCCCCCGCGCTTGACTTTCTTCCTGTAAGCTGTCAATCCTATTAGCTTTTACCCGCATCGCAATCCCGCGCCATGCGCGCGGTGTTTCGCCGGCGGGAAATCTGCTGGGCGATCGGGGAATTCATTTGCGAGTACGGGTCTTCTATCACGACAAATGCTTTGACGGAGCTTCCTCCGCCGCGTTGTTCTCTCGTTTTTATCGTGAGCGCATTCGCGAGGACGCCGAATTCATCTTCACCGGCCTGGTCCATCGTGCGGGCGCGCTTTTCGACGAGAAGGAGTTCGACGGCGACGAGAATGCTATCGTCGATTTCAAGTACTCCAGTTCGCCCAAGATCACCTGGTGGTTCGATCATCACGAGAGCGCCTTCCTCTCGCCCGCCGACGCCGAGCACTTTGAGCAAGACCAGAGCAACCGTAAGTTCTACGATCCCGATTTCAAATCCTGCACTAGTTTCATCGCCATGATTGCGCAGCAGCGCTTCGGTTTTGATCCGTCTTCTGTCGCCGACCTGGTGCACTGGACCGACATCATCGACGGCGCCCTCTATCCCGACGCCAAGACCGCGGTCGAGATGGAAGCTCCCGCTATGAAGCTAACCATGGTCATCGAGTCGGCTCCCGATCATGGCTTCGTTCCCAACTTAATTCCCCTGCTGGCAACCAAGTCTCTAGCAGATATTCTGAAAGAGCCCTTCGTTGCTCCCCTTCTACCGCCTCTGCTCAAGCGCCACGAACTCTCCATTGGAATTCTCGAGCAGCGCACCGAGTGCAAAGACGGCACGATCTTCTTCGACGTTACTGATCACGATCTCGAGGGCTACAACAAATTCATCCCGTATTATCTGCATCCCGAGTCGGTTTACAGTGTCGGGCTTAGCAAGAGTAGCTTTCGCGTGAAGGTTTCGGTGGGATCAAACCCTTGGGCTCCGCAGGAGCCCGAAGTGAATCTGGCCCGCATCTGCGAGCGTTACGGTGGCGGAGGTCACGCCCGTGTCGGCGCCATCTCCTTCAACGTGGACCAGCACGCCGCGGCGATCAAAGCCTCGCAGGAAATAGTAGCCGAGCTGCGAGCCGCCATTCGCCAGAGGAAGTCATAAAAAGGAGCGCGGCATCGCGCCGGCTGTAGTGGCGGCGTCTCGCCGCCACACCCCCCCTATTGCGCCGCCACCCCGCTCGCCAAACAGGTTGCCGCCACCCCATCCGCCGATGAGCGAATCACCGCCGCCTGGTCGGCGCAAAATGACTTCCTTCCGAAGCTGTTGCCACTGGGTGCAGCGCTGAGCTGAAAACTGCTCGACGGCGAACCTCCGCAACCGGCGAGAGAAAACACATACCCGTACCGCTTCCCACTCGCCAGTCCGCTATTGATCAGCATCGCCTGGTGTTCGTTAGGCTCTCCGCCGCCAAATCCATCAAGATTGGAAAGCGTGCACGTATAACCAACATTCGGATAAGTAGCGGCATACGTGACCTCGGCAGTCAGAATGGAACGCATCGCCGCAATTACCTGCGCATCGCTGCCAGCCGGCTGTGCCGATATCTCGGGGTGTGCGGCATACGCAGCTGGTCCGGCATGCGGCGTCATTTTCTCCGTCAACGCCTTTAAGAAGTCCGGATCGGCCAAAGGCAGATGGATCGTCACCGAAATCTCATTCAGTTTCCAGACTTTCTCTTCCTGCTTCATCGAGAAAGTCATCTGAGGCATGAATGGCGTGCGTTCGACCTGCCCGTTCTTGTAAACCTGAAACGACAACTCAATATCGTCCTGGTCGGCCCGCAGCGCGTCATTCTCCACCGTGACCTCGAACTTGTCCCCCGTCTTTGGGTCCTGTCCCGACAGCAGCACCGATCCGGTCTCGAACGTCTGCACCGTCTTCCCTTGAGTCTGGAGTTGCGTCGCCATACTCGAGTACGTCTGTAACGAGGTCAGTGCTCCCGATTTCTCCAGAGCCGCCAGCGTGACAGCGGGCAAGTGCTTCACCAAGGTCCCCGGCGTTTTACTGAAAAACATTTCCAGCAGGGCCTGCCGTGCAGTCTGCGGTGCCGGCGCAGTTTCCCCGCACAAAGCGCACGCCGAGACGAGTGCAAGACTCAGACACACGACGACTCTTCGCATAATTCATTCTCCTGCGTCATCGTGACATCCTTCCGTCGCGCCCTCCAGTTACGGAGGTAAGGATCAGTCTCGGCAAGCCCACCGGACGGGGAAGTCCTGCATGCGTTTTCCTCACCGTGATACTCTGCCTTGAGTCACTGTCAGCAGCATGCGCCAAGCCGCCTCCAAGCCTGATCCCCATCGCAGCCAACGCCGAGTCCTCCAGGCCGTTGCCATGTTCGAATTCTTCAAAGGGATATTCGTTGTTCTAATGGGATTCTGTGCACTGGCACTCGTGCACAAGGATGTCTGGCTCTACGCCGAAAGTCTGCTGGCTCTCTTCCACATCAGTACTGACCGCAGGTCCGCTCAATTGTTCCTGGACTTCGCCGACAATGTAACCGACGCGCGTCTCTGGGCGGCGGCCCGCATCGCCTTCGCCTATTCTGCTCTTCGCTTCACCGAAGCCTACGGACTCTGGCACAGCCGAACTTGGGCCGAGTGGGTGGCCCTGGTATCCGGCGCTCTTCTGCTGCCCCTGGAGATCCGCGAACTCATGCGCGGATTGAGCGTGCTGCGCGCCGTGCTGCTGGTCGGAAATCTCGCCGTCGTTCTTTACATGCTCTACGTCATTCGCGCCAACCGCCGCGAACGGCAGAATTCCGCCGCGATACACACGGCAAGATGAACTTCTGGCCGGTTCGCTACGGCTGCTGGGCTGCTCCCGAATACCGGTCCGGACTCTCGTGGATCACTTCATTGCGCGGGAAAATGTGCCCGGCGTCAAACAGGTTTTCCGCTTGTCTCTGGCAGGAGTGCCAACGACCGAAACAGCGGAGTCTGTCAGGAATTCGGAAGAGCGTCAAAATCGGATTTCCCATTCATCATCAAAATCGGCATCGCGACAAAACCCTTGCCAGAAGCGGGAAGTGAGCCCAAATGCTCTGGCAATAGTGGGCGCCTTCGGTTCATAATGTATGTGATTTACGAGCAGTTCCCGGAGGCCTCTATGCGTCTCGCTACTTTGTCCTGGATGCTCCTCGCTCTCGCCGCAGTCAGCGCCGCGCAGGAAACGAACTTTTCCGTCGGTCCCCAGTACTTGATGATCTCTGGTTCGCCGCTTCTCGCCCAGCCCATTGCTACGCCGTCACTCTCGTTGGGCGCCCCCCTGCCCGGGATTCCGAGTATTCCGCAGATCGGACCGGCTGTCGAAAATGAACCTTACGTCGCCAATCCGGAACTCCGGCATGAAGCAGATTTGTTTCCGATCTACTACGGTTATCCCATGGCGAGCGTGGTGGAGATTTCAGCCGCCGAGCCGCCGCGAGAACTCCCCGCCAGCATCACCGACGTGGGAGTGACGGGGATGACCAACCTGCAATCCCTGCGCATGCGCGGCTATGGAGCGCCCTTGGGGGACACCGCCGCTTTCTGGAAAACTCATAAGCCCCGCGCCCCTCGGGTTTACACCAACGACGACCTCCAACGTCTGCGCCCCAACTAATTGCAAGGTACGCATCAGTGCGGTCCGGCGGAGGCAGGACGTTGCTCGGAGAGCGGCGTTCCCAGTCTGAGGCGGCTTTGCTCTGCGATCTCGGCCGATTCTCCTCTATGCTCTCGCTGGTGACAGATTTAGTGGTGAATAATGTCACCACTTGACTAGTCATCTGACTAGTCATAAGATAGACGGAAGAGGTCGCGAATGAACTCGTGGCAATTGCAAGATGCGAAGGCCCGGTTTAGTGAATTTCTGGATGCCGCTCTCAAGAAAGGCCCCCAAGTGGTCACCCGCCGGGGAGTGGAAGCGGCCGTGCTTGTTCCAATCCAGGAATGGCGCCGACTGCAAAGCGAAAGCCGCCCCGACATCAAGGAGTTGCTTCTAGGTCCGGGGCCACGCTTTGCCGACAAGGTCCCCAAACGAGGCGCAGGGAAACGCCGTGCACCCATTAGCTTTCGTGAATCCGGGTCCCAGTGAATCGATATCTGCTTGACACTAACGTCATTTCTGAACTCCGCAAAGCTAGCCCCCATGGCGCGGTCGTAGCATGGATCAAAACTCTCCGTTCTGAACAGATTTTCTTGTCAGCGGTCACTATGGGCGAACTTCAGGCTGGCGTAGAAGCTACACGGAAAAACGACGCCGCCAAGGCTATTGAGATTGAGAATTGGTTGATGTTGATAGAGACCTCGTTTCCGGCATTGCCCATGGACTCGGTCTGCTTTCGGGAGTGGGCCCGGCTCCTGTCCGGAAAATCAACGCACTTGATGGAAGATGCAATGATTGCCGCGACCGCACGGGTTCATGGTCTGCACGTAGCCACACGCAACGAGCGCGACTTCCGACACTTGCAGGTGACCGTATTCAACCCATTTCAGTTCGCGCGCTGACCCCGACCTGAAAATTCAAAGAGCAGATCATCGTCAAGGCGGAGGCGGTTCGCACGACCCCTCGCGAAAGGGTCTTGACTGTGTTCTTATCAAGATGTTGACCGCTAACTCTCACGGGCTCAAGATTTTGTAGATCGTTTCCGCGAAAGCCGCACCAGTCAAGGCATTCCGAGGGGGTGGGGAGCGGGTACCCCGCCGTTACCGCCTTTTCCCAAAATGAAAACTGATTTGAAACCTCAATTGTTTGACGGAAGGTGAACTGTTTTTTGCGAGTTTTCCACAATCTCACTCAAGAGAATTTCGGCGTTCCATCCCCGACTCGCTTCCGCATGGTAGCCTGAGTCCATCTCACGTCCGCACAGGGAGTTCATGCCAGACGCCAATCCTTCTCATCTCGATCTGCAAGCCACAGCAAAAGAAATCATGATGCGTTACGGCTTCGAGCCGGATTTTCCTCCGCAGGTTCCGCAACAACTGGCCGAGTTGAAAGCCCATCCGCCCAAGATCGCTGCCAACGGAGACATTCGCGATCTCCGCAATCTGCTCTGGTCGTCCATCGACAACGACACGTCACGCGATCTCGATCAGATCGAAGTTGCCGACTGGGTCTCGAACGGGGATGTGAAGATCATGATCGGCATTTCCGACGTGGACGCATTTGTTCCCAAGTCGTCCCCGATCGATCAGCACGCCGCAAAGGAAACCACCACGGTTTATGCCGGAGTTCGCAATTTCCCCATGCTTCCCGAAGAACTTTCCACCGGCAAATCGTCGCTGCTCGAAAACCAGGATTGCCTCAGCGTCGTAACTGAGTTCGTCGTCGATTCCAACGGAGCTGTCAAGTCGTCGAGCGTCTATCGCGCGCTGGTCCGCAACAAGGCTCAACTGCAATACAACTCCGTCGGAGCGTGGTTGGAAGGGAAGTCGCCCGCGCCGCCGAAGGTCGCGGCCGCTGCGGACTTGCAAGCGCAATTGAAACTGCAGGACGAGGTTGCCCAGAAGCTGAAGGCGCAACGCTTCCAGAACGGCGCACTCAGCCTGCAGACGGACGAAGTCCACCCGCTCATCCTCAATGACAAGGTTGTGGGAGTCGTGAAGCAGCAGAAAAATCACGCTACCGAGTTGATCGAGGACTTCATGGTCGCGGCCAACGGCGTTGTGGCGAGACTTCTGGAGAAAGTGTCTTCGCTGCGCCGCATCGTGCGCACACCTGAGCGCTGGGATCGCATCGTGCAGTTGGCCGCAACCAAGAGTGAAAAGCTTCCGGCGCAACCCGATTCCAAAGCGCTGAATGATTTCCTGATCCGACGAAAGGCAGCCGATCCCGATCACTTCGCGGATCTGTCATTGGCCGTCATCAAGCTGATCGGTCCCGGAGAGTACGTGTTGGAACGTGCCGGTGAACCCGCTCCTGGACACTTCGGACTTGCAGTCCAGGACTACACCCACTCCACCGCGCCCAACCGTCGCTTCGCCGATGTCGTCACTCAGCGCATTGTCAAGGCGCTGCTCGCCGGCCAGAACAATCCTTACTCTGACGCTGAACTGACCACCATCGCCACCAACTGCACTCAGAAGGAGGACGCTGCAAAGAAGGTCGAACGCCAAATGTCGAAGCGTCTGGCCGCTGTCGCCATGCAAAACCACATCGGCGAAACCTTCGACTCCATTGTCACCGGCGTGACCGATCATGGAACCTTCGTTCGCGTTGCCCAGCCCCTCGTTGAGGGCATGCTTGCCCAAGGCCAGCAAGGACTCGACGTGGGAGACAGGCTTCGCGTGAAACTCATTCGCGCAGACGTGCAGACGGGATACATCGACTTCGCCCGCGCATAGCGCTTTCTCGGCCTCCGCAGAGGCATCAAGCATGCTAATAGCGGTCCAGGAAGACGCACGCTAGTCTTATCGCAGCGGTTGGTTTGGGTCGCTGCGGAGACTCGTGTTATTCGAATGGCGAAAACTCGTTTGCCTTCCCTTGATGGCAATTCTGCCGGTGTCCCTGCTTGCCCAGGACACTGCTACCGCCATCTTGCGTAGCAACGGCGCAGGCGTGATGGTGAATAGAAACGCAGCGCCCGCCTCCACTGCTGTGTTCTTCGAGGATCTCATCGAAACTCAGAAGAATGCCGCTGCCCGCATTGAAGCGAACGGATCGACCGCCGACATCAATTCGGAAACCATGATCCAGTTTGAAGGCGACACATTAGTGCTCGATCATGGCAGCCTCTCGGTCAACACTTCTCGTGGATTGAAGGTGCGCGTCGGTTGCGTGATCGTCACACCGGCGAACAATACCGAGTGGACTCACTACGACGTAGTCGATCGCGACGGGAAGGTAACTGTATCGGCTCTGAAGAAAGACGTGAACATCAATTCCCGGTCGAGCAATCCGAAGCAGGCCAAACAGGCGGCGAATTCCAGCGTAACAGTAAGTGAAGGACAACAGAAATCGCGCGAAGAGAATTGTGGCGCTGCGTATCCGCACAGCGCCGCTGCAACTCCGGGCGCAGGCGCGATCATGAACTCACCATGGGTGATCGGTGGAGGCGCGGTCGCGGTCGGAGTGATCGCGTGCTTCGGTCTTTGCCACAGCGACGATCCGATCAGCCCAACAACCCCCTGAGTAGCGTCTTTTTACTCACTCGGGAATCGAATTGCAGCGTGACTACTCCGTCACCACTGCTTTCACCAGGTTTCGCGGATGGTCTACGTCATATCCCTTGTTAACCGCGATGTGATAGGCGAATAGCTGCAGCGGGATGACTTCGACAATCGGCAGCAGAAGTTCGGGCGCTGCAGGAACGTAGAAGACCTGCTCCGCGATGGCTGCGACTTCCTTGTCGCCTTCTGTCGCGACCGTCACTAATGGTCCGCGACGCGATCGCACCTCCTTCATCACCTCGAGCGTTCGCCGGTAACGCAGAACAGAATCCGGATCGCGATGATCGCATGTCGCCAGCACCACTACCGGGAGTTTCTCGTCTACCAGAGCGTTCGGGCCGTGCTTGAGTTCTCCTGCGGGATATCCTTCGGCATGCGCATAGGAGATCTCTTTGAGCTTGAGCGCGCCTTCGCGAGCGATGGCGTAATGAACGCCGCGTCCGAGATAGAGGAATTTTTCAGCCTTGAAGTGCACATTGCCGAAGTCCCCGGCGAGCGCGTCCCATGTGGCGAGATTTTTCTCAATCGCCTCAGGCAACCGCATCAACCGTTGCAAGTAGGAACGCGTGACTTCCGACGTCATGCGGCCGCGTTTGCGGGCCAGGAATAGAGCCATCAGGTAGAGGATGGTCAGTTGTGTGGTGAAACTCTTGGTCGCGGGAATCGAGAGTTCCGGGCCAGCCCCCGAGATCAGAGCCGCTCCGGCTTCGCGCACGATAGTCGTATCGGGAACATTAGAAATCGCGATGGTCTTCACGCCTCGCGTTAGGGCTTCGCGTTGGGCAGCGATCGTGTCTGCCGTTTCGCCCGACTGCGTAATCACCATCACAATGGGATCGACGGCCGCGTGGGTTGAGCGGTAGCAGTATTCACTGGCATATTCGACGTCGACCGCTACGCCCGAGAGATCTTCGATCATGATCTCGCCCCCGAGACCCGCGTGGCGACTCGATCCGCTGGCGGCGATGATCAGCTTCTCAAAGGTGAGTAGTGCGCTTTCAATGGCGTCCAGTTCGCCAGGGAAGATGATGTCGTTCTTCAAATGCTTAGCGACGGTCTTGGCGATAGCCGTGGGCTGCTCGTAGATTTCCCTCCGCATGGCGTGGGAATACTTCTGGTTGGTCGTACTCTTCTTTGTTTTCGTAGGAGTCATCGGCAGGGCTGAGAGTAAATCATTCCGTGTGCCCTGGGCAACCGCACAAGGGTGAGGCCCACAGGCCAGGGCTCTTCCTGCACTCGCCAACGCACCCGGGCCGAGACGCCCGTAGGAGGGCGGCGCTACTTTGCGGTTGCGCCTTCGAAGTGGGCTTCGATCTCCTCCAGCGTTTTTCCTTTTGTTTCCGGCAGAAACCAGATGGCTGTAACGAAATAGATCACAGTGCATGCGGCGAAACCGAAGAACATGGTCGAGTACCCGTACTTGCCGACTGTGGGCAGGAAGACCGCCGCGATAGCTGTCGACACCGCCTGGTTGAGTAAGAGCGCGATGCTCATTCCGTTGGAGCGGATGCGCGTGGGCATCAACTCGGAAAGTGCAAGCCAGACGCATACTCCCGGGCCTATGGCGAAGAATGCCATGAAGATGAAAAGGGTAATGGCTACGAGCCAGCCATTGCGCGCTGTCGGGACCGGGGTGATAAGGGCGTTCTCAATTCTGAGGGGCGCCGTGCGCGAAGCGTCTAAGTCGCCGAGAGGATTAGAGAAGAAGGCCACCACTTTGTTGGCCGGTACGCAACTGTCTCGCGTGACTTCGATTGGCTTCACGGCCGGGTCATCGGATCGAACGACCTGACTAGCGGCGCGAAAGTCTCCGTAGGAGTAAATCACGACCATTGAAGTTGGGCGATTGTTCGTTTGGTTGGCGTCCGTTGAGGCTAACAGTTTGCTGGCGGTCGGTTCGTTGTAGAGCAGTTCGAGCTTCTGATCCGGCGAGACCATGGACTGCACAGAGTCCTTGGTATCTACGCGCAAGTGTTCGGTACTGAGGAAGAGAACCCCGGTGCAGATCAGCGAAACAATAATTCCGGCCGTGCCGATTCCTAATAGGAACTTGCGACCCTTTCGGTCCACAAGCACTACACCACCGAAGGTGACGGCAAAATTGATGATGGTGAATACAACGTATCCCCAGTGAGCCGCGATGTCCGAGAGCCCGCTCTGCAGGAGGATGTTTGTGTTGTACGCAATGATGGAATTGATGCCGGTTGCCTGATTGCAGGCAAGAATAATGCAGGCCAGTACAAACGGGATAACGTACTTGCGTTTCAACAGTGACTCGCGAGCTTTTGCTGCACCGGATGTGCTCCCTTTTTCAGCGGCCAAAACTTCCTGCATTTCTTTGAACTCGAGATCGGCCTGTGAGGTCGTACGAGAGCGGAGAAGCGCAGTGTAGGCCGCGTCTTTCTTTCCCCGACGCAGCAGCCATCGCGGCGATTCGGCGACCATGAAACTGCCAATGACGAACAGAATTCCGGGAGGCAGAGAGACCCAGAAAATGCCGCGCCACGCAGTGTCCTTGTAAGTGAACAGCCTGGCCGCATCACCAAGTTGCGCGACCTGGTCGACGCGCCAACTGAAATAGGCCCCGACGAGTGCGGCGGTCACGATCCCTGCGGTGAGCAACCACTGGAAGATACCGGTACCTTTGCCGCGATTCGCCGCGGTCAAGCACTCCGCTAAGTAAAGAGGAACGACAACGCCGATCAAGCCTGCGCTCACACCCTGCAGCAAACGGCCAAAGACCAGCGGGCCGTACCCGTGCGCCAGGGCGATCATCGGGATGCTGATGACGAACATGACACCACTCAAGGCCATCAGCGATCTGCGGCCCATCCAGTCAGCAAGCAATCCGGCAAACAAGGTGGAGATCACGCTCCCGAGCAGCACGGCGGCTACGACAATCGAGAGCTGGCCCGCATTGAGCCCCGACGTTGCCTCGAGGTACGGCAGGGCACCGGCGATGATGCCAACGTCGACTCCGTAGAGCAATCCGCCGAGGCCAGCTACGATCAGGAGGAAGCGGTTATAAAAGATTTTCTTGTCGTCGAGGATTGCGGTGGTGCCGGCTGCGATATCAGCTGTCATAGAGTGTTTGGTGAGACGTTACGACTGAATATGTTTTGCTTTTCGCTCAAGATCGTCGGACTGGCTGCGGTTCTAAAACGCACCCTGCATTGTAGCCCAGGGAGAAGCGGCGGCTGGCAATATTGGTAAAATCGAAAACCTTAAACCACAGAGTTCACAGAGGGTCACAGAGGAATCGGCTTGTAACCCTCCTAACGATCAGCCGCTTTTTGGGCTTCGAAGGTTCTCGCTTTCTCCGCCTCAAGGCTGTCACTAATCTGTGGTTGACAGTCAGCTACAATACCCAAGCCGCGCGGGATTTGGCTTCCGGCCTGCAAAACTTCCGATGAGATACGGGTTCATCATCGACAATCGCAAGTGCATTGGCTGCCATGCCTGCACTGTCGCTTGCAAAACTGAAAACCATGTTCCACTTACAGTGAACCGCACCTGGGTAAAGTATGTGGAGAAGGGAACGTTTCCCAATACCCGGCGTGTGTTTCAGGTGACCCGTTGCAATCACTGTGAGAATCCACCGTGCGTAACGATTTGCCCTGTGACCGCGATGTACCAGCGGAAAGACGGCATCGTCGATTTCAGCTCAGAGCGCTGCATCGGTTGCAAGGCGTGCATGCAGGCTTGCCCGTACGACTCCATTTATATCGATCCCGATGAAGGCACCGCCGCCAAGTGCCATTTCTGCGCACATCGCACCGAGGTGGGACTGGAGCCATCCTGTGTGGTGGTGTGCCCGGAGCACGCGATTATTGCCGGCGACCTGGACGCATGCGATGGCGAGATTGCGCAATTGCTGGCGCGGGAACCGGTGCGCGTGCGTAAGCCGGAGCAGGGAACGCGGCCCAAGCTCTATTACATCGATGGAGATGAGAGCGCGATTGTGCCGACGGCTGCGCGCCACGAATCGATTTACATGTGGTCACAGCGCAACGAGGACATTCACGGCGGAGGAGCGCTATATCCGCCGGACAGCCCGTTGCTGCAGAAAGATGCGCTGGCCGCGTATGACGTTTCGCATGCACGGCCCTGGGGCTGGCAGGTTCCGGCATATTGTTGGACGAAGGCGATAGGCTCTGGGGCGCTGGCGATTCCGGCGATCGCTGTGTTGCTGGGACGTTTGGGCGCGGATCGCATGCGCGACGTGGTGCTCTCAAGCATCGCGTTACTGTTCACGGCTTTAACGACTGTGCTGCTGGTTTGGGATCTGGAACACAAGGCACGTTTCCTACGGGTCGTTTTCACGCCGCAGAGTAAGTCGTGGCTGGCGCGGGGAGCGTTCATTCTGATCGGATACAGCGGGCTCGCTGGTTTGTTCTGCGTCGCTTCGGTGTTAGGGCTGTCGACGATTGCCTCTTTCTTATTATGGCCCACGGTCCTAGCCGGGTTTCTGGCTGCGGTATACACCGCTTTTCTTTTTGGACAATGCGAGGGGCGCGATTTGTGGCAAACACCGCTGCTGCCGGTGCATTTGATTGTGCAGGCTTTGATGAGTGGAGCGGCGGTACTGCCCTTGCTGCCATCCGGACTTGGAGGGTCGTTGCAGCTACTGGCGATTGCGAAGGAAGCGCTCGGCTTTACCCTCATCCTGCATTTACTGATCGTTGCGGCTGAGTTCATGATGCCACATGCCACAGACAACGCCGCTTATGCTGCACGGTTGATTACGCATGGTCCTTTCAAGAACTGGTTCTGGGGCGGCAGTGTTGGGCTGGGAGGAATTCTGCCCGTTTTGCTTTTGTGGCTCGCGCCTTTTGATTTCTATAACACCGCGATTGCGGGAGGGTTCGCGCTGATGGGTTTGCTGGTTTTTGAGTGGTGCTTCGTGATGGCGGGGCAAAGCGTACCTAATAGTTGAGGTGCCAAAAGCAAAAGGCGAGCTGCGCTCGGCGGACAGCCGGGAGCCTGCCCTGAGCGCAGTCGAAGGGGCGGCTGTCCCCACATTGTCTTTTGCGTAGCGATTTGGAGATTTGAATGAGCAATGAGTTCAAACGTGACGGGAGCCATTTGGCTTACTGTCCTCCGGTGGAGAAGTGGGAAGACTGGGTTGAGCTGGATCCCGAGGCTTGGCCGCGGCGGGTCGAGAAACATTATTCGCTGGTTCCGACGATTTGTTTCAACTGCGAGTCTGCGTGCGGGCTGCTGGCGTATGTCGACAAGGAAACCGGGCAAGTCGAGAAGTTTGAGGGTAACCCGATGCATCCCGCGAGCCGCGGGCGGTTGTGCGCCAAGGGGCCGGCGACGATCAATCAGATTCACGATCCGGATCGAGTGCTGTATCCGATGAAGCGCAGTGGGGAACGCGGAGCAGGGAAATGGACGCGGACATCATGGGATGAAGTGCTGGAGACCTTCGGCACGCGCATTCGTAAAGCGATCCAGGAAGGGCGCGGCGAAGAAGTGATGTATCACGTCGGGCGTCCGGGGCACGACTTCATTATGGAGCGGACGCTGCAGGCGTGGGGAATCGACGGGCATAACTCGCATACGAATGTCTGCTCGTCGTCCGCGCGTCTTGGCTATCTGCTGTGGCACTACGCGGACCGTCCTTCGCCAGATCATGCCAATGCGAGATTCATTCTGTTGCTCTCGGCGCATCTGGAGTCCGGACATTATTTCAATCCGCACGCGCAGCGCATTATCGACGGCAAGATGGCGGGGGCGAAGCTGGCGGTGATGGATCCTCGGCTCTCGAATACGGCGAGCATGGCAGATTACTGGATGCCGACTTATCCCGGAACGGAAGCGGCGGTGCTGCTGGCGATGGCGAAAGTGATTCTGGATGAGGACCGCTTTGATGCCAAGTTCGTGAAGAACTGGACGAATTGGGAAGAACTCGAGGTGGATGGCTTCCGGGCCAAGGGGCAGAGTTTCGAAGCGCTGATCGACGCTTTGAAGAAACATTACGCACTATTTACGCCGCAGTTTGCGGAGAAGGAAAGCGGCGTCAAAGCGGATGTGATCATCAAGACCGCGCGCGAGATCGCGACGGCGGGCAGTCGGTTTGCGTCGCATCTCTGGCGGGGAAGCGCGTCGGGGAATCTGGGTGGCTGGCAGCCGGCGCGAGCGCTGATGCTGCTGCACGTGCTGACCGGTTCGGTGGGAACCGAGGGTGGACACAATCTGAATGCCTGGAACAAGTTCGTTCCGAAGACTTTCAAGGTTCCTCCGCCGCAGAAGCGCTGGAACGAATTGCTCTATCCGCAGGAGTGGCCGCTCTGTACTCACGAGATGTCGTTTCTGCTGCCGCATTTCCTGAAGGAAGGGCGCGGGCGGATTGAAGCGTACTTTACAAGAGTGTTCAACCCGGTGTGGACGTATCCGGATGGCTTTTCATGGATAGAGATGTTGCGCGATGAAGAGAAAGTCGGGCTGCATGCCGCTTTGACACCGACCTGGAGCGAGACTGCGTGGTTTGCCGACTACGTGTTGCCCATGGGTTTCAGTTCCGAGCGGCACGATTTGATGAGCCAGGAGTCGTACGCGGGAAAGTGGATTGGATTTCGGCAGCCGGTCAATCGTGTGCTGCGCGAGCGGGCGGGCGAGAAGTTTGAGTACACGTACCAGGCGAATCCCGGGGAAGTCTGGGAAGAGGATGAGTTCTGGATCAACCTGTCATGGGCGATTGATCCGGATGGGGCGATGGGGATCCGGCAATACTTCGAATCGCCGTATCGAGCTGGGCAGAAGCTCACCGTCGACGAATATTATGGCTGGATCTTCGGGAACTCTGTGCCGGGCCTACCCGAGACCGCGAAGAAAGAGGGACTCACGCCGCTGCAATACATGCGCAAGTACGGGGCGTTCGAAATTACGCGCGACGTGTACAAGCAGAATGAGAAGCCGGTTGCGGGGGCGGATCTTGCGGGTACGAAGGTGGAAGCAAACGGTGTCGTCACTCGCGAGGGAAAACCAGTCGGTGTGATGGTGGAAGACAGGCCAGTGGTGGGCTACAACACGCCGTCGCGAAAACTGGAAATGTTCTCGAAGACAATGGCGGACTGGAAGTGGCCGGAGTTCGCGCTGCCGGAATACTATCGCAGCCACATTCATCGCTCGGCGCAAGGAGCTTCGATTGGCCAACCGGGCGAGGACTTCGATCCGAAATACACTCCCGTGGTCGAGTGGCCGAAGGATTCGCACGGAGATGTTTTTACGCTGTTGCCGATCTTTCGGCTACCGAATCTGATTCACACGCGATCGGGCAATTCCAAGTTCCTGTACGAGATTTCGCACAAGAATCCGCTGTGGGTGAACCCGGTGGACGCGAAAAAGCTTGGCGGTGTGCGAACGGGTGACTTGGTGAAGGTTCACACGGAGATTGGATACTTTGTGCTGCACGCATGGGTTACGGAGGGGCTGACGCCGGGCGTGGTGGCGTGTTCTCATCATCTCGGGCGTTGGCGCATAAATAAGGACGAACAAGTGGAGCGCATGTCGAGCGCGTGGGTCGATCTGAAGGAAGTGGGCAAGGGACAGTGGAAGATGCGGCAACTGGAGAGTGTCTCGCCGTACGAGAGCGTTGATAAGGATACAAAGCGCGTGTGGTGGAGCGATGCGGGGGTACATCAGGATATTACGTTTCCGGTGCATCCGGATCCGGTGAGCGGGATGCATTGTTGGCATCAGATGGTGCGGGTGGAGAAGGCCGGGTCGGAGGATCGCTACGGTGACATTTTTGTGGATACAAATCTGTCGTTCGCGGTTTATCAAAGGTGGAAGGCGTTGGCGCGGCCGGCGCCGGGGCCGGGTGGATTGCGGCGGCCGCTATGGATTCCGCGGGTTGTGCGGCCGGAGGAAGCGGCGTACTACATCAAGAAGTAGTGAGTATCCACTCGCCATTGTGGCGGCGAGACGCCCCTTCGGCAAGCTCAGGGCAGGCTATCAAGACAACTGCCGGGAGGGCAGCGTTACTTTCCCTTCTCTAAGGGTAACGTGAACGAGAAGACCGAGCCGCTGCCAAGTTGGCTGACGACGCCGATGGTTCCGCCGTGAGCTTCTACGATTACTTTTGCGATGGCCAGACCCATGCCTGTACCCGGCGCGCTGTAACGCTGGTGCTGTCCGCGATAGAACTTCTCGAAGATCAGCGACTGCTCGAAAGAATCGATGCCGGGACCGCGGTCAGCAACGCTGGTCACCAGATATTCGCCCTTTACCTCGCTGGTTACTTTAATTGAAACTCCCGGGTCTGAATACTTGCCGGCATTTTCCAACAGGTGCATAAGGACTTCACGAATCCGCTGCAGGTCCATGCGGGCATTGGGCAGGTTGGGCGGTAAGGTGATCTCCAGCGGATGATTTTCCAGCGAAGCCTTGGCGTCCATGCGGGCCAGTTCGAATGCTTCGCCGATCGCGTGGGGTTGCAGATCCAGCTTGAACATGCCGGAATCGAGTTGCGCCATCTCGGCGGCCTCACCCACGAGTCGATTAAGGCGATCCGTTTCTTCGTCGATCACGGTCAGCAAGTCGCGCCGGCCCTGGTCATCGAGCGTAGCCCCCGACAACAGCGTCGTAACACTCGCCTTGATGGAAGTCAGGGGAGTGCGGAACTCGTGCGTAACGGAATCGAGCAGAGCGGTGCGCAGGCGTTCGTGTTCCTGCTCGGCGCGGTTCTTGCTGAGGGCCTCGAGCGCGCGAACGCGCTCAATGGCCAGACCGGCGAGGCTTCCGAGGGCATCAAGAGTCTCGCGGGACAGTTCGTCTCCGGTGACGCCCAGTGCGCCAACCGTGCGCATTCCCAGGCGTAGGGGAACGTAGGAGACGCCTTGCTGGGTGATCGGTTCGCCACGCAAGAGAGTAGATCGCAGAACGCTTTCTTCGAAGGGAGCGTCGAGCGAGGAACGGTAGACAGTAGGATGGTCGGCGGCCATGACGACCACGCTGCTCACCGAGAACGTATCTTGTACATACTTTGGCAGGGCGTTCAGCAATTCCAGAACGTTGTCCGAGGCCAGCAGGCGTTGGCTGAGACCGAAGAGGCGTTCAACTTCGCGGCGGCGCTGCTTTGCGCCCTCGGCTTCGCGGCGTGCGCGCTCGGCGAGATTGCTTGCGACGAGCGCGGTTACCAGGAACGCGAACAGGGCTACCCAGTTTTGCGGATCGGCAATCGTGAACGTGCCGTACGGAGGCAGGAAGAAAAAATTGAACGCAGCCGTGGCCACAACGGCCATGACCACCGCATAGCGCAGTCCCCAGTAGGCTGAGGTGAGCAACACCGTGACCAGGAACATCAATGCTACGGTGGTGTGGTTGACGTGCAGCCTGAAGTCAATGGCTGTGATCGCGGCAATTGCCGCGAACACGGATACGTAGCGCACAATCTGAGTTTGGATCCCGGTTTTCACATCCGCATTGTACGATGGAGGTGACAATTCCCAGCTTGGGAAAGACAATAGCTCGATGACCAAGACTCCTGAGGAGTGGCTGAACGAGGTTTCTCCGGAAAAGCCGCGTGGAATCTTCAAGCTGTTTCTCGGCTACGCGCCCGGAGTGGGGAAGACCTACAGCATGCTGAGTGAAGCGATCCGCCGTGCCAGCCGCGGAGAAGACGTGATCGTAGGCGTGGTGGAAAGCCACGGTCGCAAAGCCACCGCGGAACTCGCCGGCAAGCTCGACCGCGTCCCGCCCCGCAAACTCGAGTACAAGGGCACCACTTTTGAAGAGATGGACGTTGACGCGATCCTCGCGCGGAAGCCTGCGGTCGTTGTAGTCGATGAACTGGCGCACACGAATATTGAAGGCAGCAAACATGCCAAGCGTTATGAAGATGTGATGGAACTGCTGGAGGCGAAGATCGATGTGCTCTCGACCATGAACGTGCAGCACGTCGAGAGCGTCGGCCCTACCGTGCAGCAGATTACGGGCGTGCAGGTGAGAGAAACCGTTCCCGACTGGGTGATGCAGCGGGTGGATGAAATCGTGCTCGCCGACTTGACGCCCCAAGCCCTGCAGAAGCGCATGGAGCGCGGGGATATTTATCCCGTGGACCGAGCCCAAAAGGCGCTATCGCACTTCTTCCGGCCAGGAAATCTGATCGCACTCCGCGAGTTGGCGCTGCGGCAGGTCACCGGTGTCGTCGACCGCAGTCTTGACGCATTTCTGGAGAAGGATGATACGAGGCCGGCTCACACGGTGCGCGAGCGCATTGGCGTTTGCGTGAGCTCGAATCCCGCGGCCCAGTATTTGATCGCCCGAGGTTCGCGCATGGCGCAAGCTATGGGCGGAGAGTTCTACGTGTTCTATATCGACGTCGGGCGGGATACGCGTCCGGAGGATCAAAAGACTCTGGCAGAAAATATTCGCTTTGCTGAGAATCTCGGAGCTCGGGTAGTGCGCGGCGCGGGCGGAAGTATTGCCGATGGCTTGGCCCAACTGGTGAAGGAGAATCACATCACTCAGGTAATCTTCGGCCGCTCCGCGCGCACCGGGTGGCAGCGGTATCTTTACCTATCCGCGATTCAGCGTTTCCTGCGCGATTCGCCGTCGGTAGACGTGCACATCGTAACCCAGGAGGCGCGCTGATGGTTGAGCACCCGCACATTCTCGTGGTGGACGATGAGTCCCAAATCACTCGGGTTCTGCGCACCAGTCTTTCCGCGCAGGGTTATGACATTCGCATCGCCAATACCGGGGAAATGGCATTGGAGATCATGAAGGACTGGACACCTAACCTGATCATCACCGATCTGTCGATGCCTTCAGTGGATGGCATCGAGCTTTGCCGCAGGGTGCGCGCTGTGTCGCAAGTGCCCATCGTGGTGCTCTCGGTGCGCGACAAGGAACAGCAGAAGGTGGAAGCGCTTGACGCAGGAGCCGACGATTATGTGACCAAGCCGTTTGGCATGAATGAGCTGCTGGCGCGGGTGCGGGCTAATCTTCGCCGGGTTCCGACTGAGAGCGAACCGAATGATGGAGTAATCGAGGTTGGAGATTTCCGCATTGACACAGCGGCGCATAAAGTGACCGTACGCCGAAACGAAGTGCGCCTCACTCCAAAGGAATTTGACCTGCTGGTCTTTCTTGCCAGGCGTCCGGGTAAGGTTGTAAATCATCGCACTCTGCTGGGGGCGATCTGGGGCGGCCAAAGTACCGAGCAGGTGGAATATCTTCGCGTGTTCGTTGGCCAACTGCGCAAGAAACTGGAACCGGATGCATCGTCACCGCGCTACATCGTGACCGAACCCTGGGTTGGATACCGCTTCGAACCCGGGGAGTAACTGCCAACTCCGCATCATCTGACCACCTGCCTGTCGTCTTACGAACATTCTACGAACCCTTTATTCAATCTTTACGCTCTCTGTCATCAAATCTGTTGAAGGCGGAAGGGCGGACGTGATCCTCCCGCCCGCCTAAGGGACACATGCTGCTACTGCTAGTAGGACTGCTCATCAAGCTGCGAAAGCAAGCTGCAACCACAGTTCAACCAAAATCCAATCTGGTGCCGCGGCAGTTTCCCGAACCACAGAAAGGGTAGGACGTTATGTCGACGATTCAGGATGTCACTCCAGAAGAACTGGCGAAACTCATCTATCACTATCGGGAAGCCTTGGCGCACGACGGCAACGGTCATGGAATCAAGGGAGAAACGTCTTCTTGGGAGCGGACTCCTCAAGATGAACGCAAGTTGATGGTGGCCGCTGCACGCTTGACACTCCTCGAATTGGCGACGACGCCGGTCTCCAAGCGCGGCCGTCAGTACTACGCGAAGCCGGGCGAGGCAGAGTGGGGCTGCTGAACTGCAGCCGCGGCGCATTCGACTTTGGTCGAGAGCCCGTCCTCCGAAGAAGTTCCTTTACGAATTCTTTATGAACTCTTGATCCCGCTCTTACGGGCGGAGGTGAACAATGGTGTTGGGAAATCCTCCAAAGTCAGGGGCGCGAGGAACGTCATGAGAGTTGCACTGATCATCCTGTGCATCGGTGCGGTGATGTTCTTTTCGCGCGTCGTGGCAGCTCTAGTAAAGGAAGGTTTGCGCTGGCGTCCCATCGTGGGAACGGCTCACTCTGCAAAGTTCAATCGCTCCACAGAGCGAGGGAAACTTCTAGAAATGAAAACTGCGGGGCAATGGCAGAAGCAACCGGTAGGCACTGGCAAGCGAATGGCACTTTGATCTGGAAGAGCATTACGAATTCGTCGAGGAGAGTACCGATGCAAGACGTTCTTTGGACCGCAGTCACGATTGTATTTTTTGCGGCTTCAGTTGCGTATGTTCGCTTTTGCGATCGCATGAAGTAAGGGGGCTCATGGACACACAGTCACTCGTCATGCTCATCATCAGCGCGGTTGTAACCGTATACCTGTTCTACGCCCTGTTGCGGCCGGAGAAGTTCTGATGACGATTAACGGCTGGCTTCAAATCTTCGTCTTCCTGGCGCTAGTTCTCGCGGTTACCAAGCCGCTCGGCGTGTTCATGACTCGAGTATTCGCGGGAGAGCGCACCATTCTGGATCCTGTGCTGCGGCCGATCGAACGCTTGCTTTATCGTTTAACGGGCGTCGACGAGAAGCATGAAATGCGCTGGACTGAGTACGCGACCACCATGCTGGTGTTCAGCGCGGTCTCGATGCTGGTGCTCTATCTGCTCGAGCGTGTGCAGGGCATGATGCCGTTCAATCCGCAGCACCTCGGTGCGGTGACGCCTGAGCATTTGGCGTTCAATACCGCAGCATCGTTCACCACCAATACGAACTGGCAAGCCTACTCCGGCGAGACGACCATGAGCTACTTCACACAAATGGCCGGCCTCGCATTTCACAACTTTGCCTCGGCGGCGACCGGCATCGTTCTGGCGATCGCGTTTATTCGTGGAATCGCCCGCCGGCAAATGAATACGATCGGGAATTTCTGGGTCGACTTCGTGCGTTGCTGCCTGTGGGTGTTATTGCCATTTTGCGTGATTGGCTCGCTGGTCCTGGTTTCGCAGGGCGTCGTGCAGAACTTGAAGCCTTACGACACCGTGAAGCTGGTCGAGCCGCAACAGGTGCAACATGTAGGCACTGACGGAAAACCGGCTGTGGATGCGACTGGTAAACCTATGATGGACACGGTTGCGACGCAGACGATCGCGCAAGGCCCGGTGGCGTCACAAGAGATCATCAAGGAATTCGGGACGAATGGCGGGGGCTTCTTCAACGCAAATAGTTCGCACCCATTCGAGAACCCCTCACCACTGACGAATCTGTTCGAGATGTTCTGCATTTTTGCCATCGGGGCCGGGCTGACGTACACCTTGGGCCGGATGACGGGCTCTCCCGCACACGGCTGGGCCGTCTGGTCGGCAATGGCTATCCTGTTCCTCGCCGGCGTGACGATCGCATATTGGGCGGAGGCGCATGGCAACCCGCTCTATCCCTCCTCCGTGGCGCAGCATGCTTCCGCCTCGCAGCCAGGCGGCAACATGGAGGGCAAAGAAGTACGCTTCGGTATTGCGAATTCGGCACTGTTCGCGACGGTGACCACGGACGCGAGCTGCGGCGCCATCAACGGCTGGCATGATTCCTTTACGCCGCTGGGCGGCATGGTCCCACTCGTCAACATCATGCTGAGCGAGGTCATCTTTGGCGGGGTTGGCTCGGGTATGTACGGAATTTTGATCTACGTGGTACTGGCCGTATTCATAGCCGGGCTCATGGTGGGGCGGACGCCCGAGTATCTCGGGAAGAAGATTGAAGCTTACGACGTCAAGATGGCGATGCTGGTGTCGCTGGTGTTTCCGTTAATCATTCTCACACTGACGGGAATCTCAACGGTCAAGGGCTTCGGAACCGCTAGTATCACAAATCCCGGGCCGCACGGTCTCAGCCAAATTCTTTACGCGTTCACATCTGCGGCTGGAAATAACGGCTCGGCCTTCGGAGGACTGACGGCTAACACGCTCTGGTATGACACCGCCACAGGAATCACCACACTACTGGGCCGTTTCTTCATGATTATCCCGATGCTGGCCATTGCGGGCAACCTGGCGCAGAAGAAATACGTTCCGCCATCGCTTGGCACATTTCCCGTGACAACGCCGCTATTCGCACTGCTGCTGATCAGCGTCATCCTGATTCTGGGAGCGCTCACGTTCTTCCCGGCCCTCAGTCTGGGACCGATTCTTGAACATCTGCTCATGCAAGTGGGAAAGACCTTCTAGAAATCTATGGCAAGCCATCACAAATCGATTTGGGATGTGAAGCTCGTTCGCAGCGCCACCTGGAGTTCGCTGCTTAAATTGAACCCGCGGAACATGATGGGAAACCCGGTCATGTTTGTGGTTGAGATCGGCAGTGTGATCACGACTGTGCTTTTGATTCTTCGACCGCACGAGGCCTTTCGTTTCAATCTGCAGATCACGCTGTGGCTGTGGTTCACCGTATTATTTGCCAATTTTGCGGAAGCGATGGCCGAAGGACGCGGCAAGGCGCAAGCCGAAACGTTACGAAAAGCACGCTCGGAGACGGTTGCGAAGCGGATCGTCTCCGACGGCAAGATCGAAGAGATTCCGAGCGCGAAGCTGCGGGCAGGAGATCTGGTTTCCGTTACAGCCGGAGAACTGATCCCTGGGGATGGCGAGATCGTTGAGGGCGTCGCGTCGGTGGACGAGTCGGCGATTACGGGCGAGTCAGCACCAGTGATTCGCGAAGCCGGCGGCGATCGTTCCGCGGTCACCGGAGGCACGCGCGTCCTGAGCGATTTCATCAAAGTGAAGATCACGTCGAATCCGGGCGAGACTTTTCTCGACCGCATGATCGCGCTCGTAGAAGGAGCGGCCCGACAAAAAACGCCCAACGAGATTGCATTGAATATCTTGCTGGCCGGGCTGACCATCATCTTCTTACTGGCGGTGGTTACGCTGCAACCGTTCGCGATCTATTCAGGATCGCCACAGACCGTGTTTGTGCTGGTGTCGCTGCTGGTATGCCTGATTCCCACCACGATTGGCGGACTGCTGTCGGCGATTGGGATTGCCGGCATGGACCGGCTGGTGCAGCATAACGTACTCGCTATGTCGGGGCGCGCCGTGGAAGCGGCAGGTGACGTAAACACTCTGTTGCTCGATAAGACGGGCACGATTACCTTCGGCAACCGCCAGGCGACGGAGTTTCTTCCCGCTCCCGGCGTCAGTGAAGCCGAGATGGCGGATGCGGCGCAACTTTCGTCCCTGGCTGACGAGACTCCCGAGGGGCGGTCGATTGTGGTGCTGGCCAAGGAAAGATACAAACTGCGCGGGCGCGATTTCGCGGCCCACGAGGCCGAATTTATTCCGTTCACGGCGCAGACGAGAATGTCTGGAGTCAATCTGGATGGCCGCCACGTTCGAAAGGGAGCGGCCGATTCCATCGCTCACTATCTCGAGCAGAATAACTCCGCCATGCCGGTAGAAGTGCGCGCTGCAGTCGAGCGCATCGCATCTTCTGGCGGCACTCCACTCGTGGTCTCAGAGAACCGGCGGGCTATGGGGGTGATTCATCTCAAAGACGTGGTCAAGGGTGGAATTCGCGATCGCTTCGCGCAGTTGCGAGCCATGGGCATTCGCACCGTGATGATCACGGGAGACAATCCGCTTACCGCTGCCGCAATTGCGCGCGAAGCAGGGGTTGACGACTTTCTGGCGCAAGCTACGCCGGAGGACAAGCTGAAACTCATTCGCAGCGAACAGGCGGGCGGGAAGCTCGTTGCCATGACGGGGGATGGCACCAACGACGCTCCGGCACTCGCTCAGGCGGACGTGGGTGTGGCTATGAACACCGGGACGCAGGCCGCCAAAGAAGCGGGCAACATGGTCGATCTCGATTCCAATCCGACGAAGCTCATCGAGGTGGTTGAAATCGGGAAGCAGTTGCTGATGACGCGTGGTGCTTTGACAACATTCTCAATCGCGAACGATGTCGCGAAGTATTTCGCGATTATCCCGGCAATGTTTGCGGCGACCTTTCCGGTGCTCAATGCGCTCAACATCATGCATCTGAAGACGCCGCAATCGGCGGTGCTCTCTGCGGTCATCTTTAATGCCCTCATTATTGTTGCGCTCATTCCTCTTGCGCTGCGCGGCGTAAAGTATCGAGCCATGAATGCCGAGGCGTTATTGCGCCGCAACCTCCTTATCTATGGTGTGGGCGGGTTGATCGCTCCATTTGTTGGCATCAAGCTCATTGACATGCTCATCACTGCCGTCAGATTGGCTTAAGGGTTCCTATGAAAAAACATCTCATCACCGCGTTCCTCATGACCATCGCTACTACGATCCTGCTGGGAGTGTTGTACCCTCTCGTCATCACCGTCGTGGCGCAGGTGCTGTTCAAGGACAAGGCGAATGGACAGATCCGTTATCGCAACGGGGAAGCCATCGGCTCGCGGATTATCGGGCAACCGTTCACTTCGGCGAAGTATTTTCACTCGCGCCCGTCGGCCGCTGGCAATGGATACGATGCCGCCAACTCTGGCGGTACGAACCTGGCGCCGACCAATCAGAAACTGATCGACCGCGTACAAGCCGATGCTGCGAATCTCCAGAAGGAGAATCCAGCGCAGCCGATTCCGGTAGATCTCATTACAACATCTGCCTCAGGCTTGGATCCTGATATCTCTCCGGCTGCCGCGGAGTTTCAAATCCCGCGCGTCGCGCGTGAGCGCCAACTTTCCGAATCAGCACTTCGCGATCTGGTACAAAAGCATAGCCAGCCGCGACAGCTTGGTCTGCTGGGGGAACCGCTAGTAAATGTCCTGGAACTCAATCTGGCTCTGGATGAATTGACCGCAGCGCGGTGACGATTGTGAATCTCCTCCAAAATACCATCGGAGGCTAGCTGCCGGTTGAGGGTTTTCCTGTAACTTGTTGTCGACACAGATACTTTCCTGGTACCCCCCCGGTTAACGTCACCTCGTAATTGCCGTTACTGCATTACTGGACGCCAGCCCGTTCTATATAGTCGATCGCAGATTCCTAGGGCTCAAGTCAAAATTGGGCGGCAACGCATTGAGCGTTGTTGTTAACAAACCTGAGCCATTGCTAGACTGCGTGAAGGAGCAGTGCCGTTATGTCTCCTTGTACCTGCCCCGGCTCTTGGGAAGGGCACCCCAATCTTTGCGAACATCACAAACCCGGTGAACCTTGTCCGAACCGGATAAGAGTCTCCATGGGTGTTGTTATTGATCCGCAAACACGTGAACCAATCCCCGGCTCTGATTATGGTTTTTGTGAACAGTGTGGGAACAACTTCCATGACAAAGTTGTAGAGCCCGAGTTTCGCCGGATGGAACATGAAAAACGTAAAGGACCAGGGCGGGCAGCGTGACCCCATCATCACCGGGCACGATACCCATTGATGACATTGATCGATGGGATTATCGGAAGATCATCCGTTCAGAGAGTACTCACGCGAAAATGCGATAATATCCGATGGTGCGAAGTGCTGGCCCCATCAAGTTGCTTTGAAGTTCTTTAATGTGTTGCTTAGTTACGACGGCCCCGTAGCTCAGATGGATAGAGCAGCGGTTTCCTAAACCGAAGGTCGGCAGTTCGACTCTGCCCGGGGCCACCATCCCATTCGCTCCTTCGATCCTCCCACAACGATGCGGTCCCACCTGGGGCCGGATTGGTGTTTGTCTGTCCTCTTCCGGGAGGCATCCGTCCTGTTTTCGGTGCAGATTGCCGGCGGCCATGTGACGATGGTCACGTTGCGGCGTGACAGCGGTTGCTGACCGCGATCACAGTCCAAGTTCTAATTTGGGAACGAGGTTAAGCAGCGTGCCCGCCGTGCAACCAACCACCGAAGTCCTTGATTTCCTTCTGACTCGCTTGCACGAGGCGCATGAAGTCTCTGTCTATGCTGCCATCGAGCGCTTGATGGAAGGCGGCGAAGCAGTTGGCTTCCATGCCGACAAGTTGGTGCGGATGCTGGACCGAGGCGTCAGCCTGGAAGAATTATTTCGGTTGATTGAATCCGAAATGGAATGTGTGCAGCAGTCAGAGGAAGCGGCGTCACAAGCGAAACGGGCGGCGTGACGATTGCATCGTGAGGTGGATATGAATTTCGTGGAATGGTCCAAGTCCAGCGTTGACTACGGTCAGAAACTTGTGAGCTCCGCGATTGAAGGAGCGCGCGAGGGCGAAGACAGATTTCTGCAGAATAAACCACTCGCTCCCTATCTGAGCACGTCGGCCCGGCAGGCAGTCGTTCCGGCCATCGTCGGGGCGTACTTTGGGGCGTTCGGTGGCAGCTTGGGAAGACAACGACACTCCGCCGTACGAACCATCGCCTGTGGCTTGCTCGGCGGTGCGATCGGATTTGGCGCCGGCCTTATTTGGGATAACCGCGAATTGGGCGCAAGTGTAGCGGCCAGCGCGTGGAAGAAGATCAGCACGACTCGTGACAATCGCTGGTTCGAGAAAAACCCGATCGATTATGCATAGGGGTGCATGACCGGAGAGCCGCGGAAGCGACGGGCAATCGATCCGGACGATAGAGATGAACGGCGCGTCACTGAATCGTTGACGCGCCAACGTCGAATACATCAGGGTGTAGGCCGTGGTAGGTATCTATTCCCCTCATAACGTTGTCGATTGGCTGGTTCCCGGCCGGAATCTGTTTCTGACCATCCACATCCTCGGAATTGCCTGCTTCTTCTATATCGTGGCGATGCGAATGGTTCCGCTGCTTCGCGCCCAACGCGATCCCCGTTTTGATCGACCTCTAGAACGCCTCGGAAGAGTCCTGAAGTTCTGGCTGGGGCAATGGAAGCATCCACGCTACCGCTTCGCCGGAACGCTCCATATCTTGATCTTTGCTGGTTTCATTCTTCTGGCGGCGCGCGCTTTTACGGTGCTCATCATCGGAGTCGATGAGAACTTCGTGATGCCTGGTCTTTCTGGACGAGTCGGGCAAATCTACGAGACTCTAACCGATTACGCAGCCACCGTCGTGTTCATCTGTATGGTTATCGCGGCTGTGCGCCGACTTGTCTTCAGGCCCACTCGCTACGCCGTGCCCCCTAAATATGGCAAGGCACACACGGCCGACGCGGTTTTCCTACTGGGGCTGATCGCGCTGTTAATGGTCGCCGACAGCCTGTTTTCGGCTACCCGCTTCGCCGGGCATGCTTATAGCGGTGCAATTGTCGAGAGTCTTGCCATCTACTCTTTGCCGAGGGCGCTGGCGATGCTCGTCGGCTCGACTTCGCTCGCCACGCTGTGGTTTCTGAATGTCACCGCGTATCTTGTCCATCAGGTCACCTTCTATTTTCTGCTGTGCTACCGGCCATTCGGCATCCAGTTCCACGTGGAGACGTCACTGTTCAGCATTTACTTCTCCAAGCTGAACCGCGGAACGATCAAGCCTGTGCGCTGGGACGTCCCGGACGAGCATTTCGATCAGCTGAAATCGTTTGGCGTGAAGACATTCGAAGACTTTACCTGGAAGCACATCCTCGACTTCTATTCATGCGCTGATTGCGGCCGATGTGCGGATAACTGTCCTGCGAATGCCGTTGGTCGCCCGCTGGCCCCGCGCTTCCTCACCATCAAGGCCAGGGACTACGTATTCCAGCACTATCCGGTGTTTGGCAAGGCCAACAATGGCATGCCGTTGATCGGTAATATCTATTCCGAAGACGAAATCTGGTCCTGCACGACCTGCGGCGCATGTGAAGAAGAGTGCCCGTTGTTGGTCGAATACATCGACAAGATCGTTGATTTGCGGCGCGGCTTGATCGATGACGGGAACGTTCCGCAATCTCTGCAAAAACCGCTCAAGGCATTGGAGAGCCGCGGTAATCCATACG
This sequence comes from uncultured Acidobacteriaceae bacterium, assembly GCA_963722365.1. GTDB lineage: Bacteria > Acidobacteriota > Terriglobia > Terriglobales > Acidobacteriaceae > Sulfotelmatobacter. The sequence goes on along the minus strand of CAVRLM010000003.1, from coordinate 637,592 downwards.
GCAAGATGGAAAAGAAAAGGGGCGACTGGGCGAAGAGTCCGGAGGCTTTGAAGCACGGTACCATTCCGGTCTTCGACGGCAAGAACCAGGCCGACACTCTGTACTTCGTCGACAGCATCACCTCCTACGACGACCGCATGCAGTCGATCGGGCGCGCTACTGCGCGCATCCTCAGTAACCTTGGGATGAAGTTTGGAATTCTCGGCGCCGCCGAGAAAGACAGCGGTCACGAAGTCCGCCGATTCGGCGAGGAACTTCTGTTCCAGGCGTTGCGCGATCAAAACACAGATGCCATCCGGGCATCCGGCGTTCAGCGAATCGTCACAGCCGATCCCCATGCTTTCAACGCTCTCAAGCACGACTATAAAGACGTCCCGCCAGTCGAGCACATCAGCCAGTTGCTCGCGCGGGAAGCGAGAGCGGGCAATCTTCACTTCAACTCGGTGGAACAGTGGCTAGATGATCGGAGCCGCGTCTACACCTACCACGATCCCTGTTATCTGGGCCGTCACAACCAGGTGTATGACGATCCGCGCGACGTGCTCGACTCCATCCCCGGATTGCACCGCGTTGAGATGCAGCGTTCGCGCGACCGCTCCTTCTGTTGCGGTGGCGGAGGCCTGGCGCTGTTCTACGAGCCGAAGGAGCAACAGAGGATGGGAGTAGTCCGCGTGCGGATGGCCGCGGAGGCTGGTGCCAACGTCATCGTGACCGCCTGCCCGTTCTGCATGGTCAACATCGAAGACGCCATCAAGGTCGCGGGGCTGGACGGGAAGATGTCGGTGATGGACCTGACGGAACTGGTAGACCAGCACATGATTCGCGGGTCTTCCGACAAAACGGCACAAAAACCCGCAGGGAAAACACAGGAATTAGAAACGGTGACTTCAGGAGGGTAAACGTGGAAATTCTGGTATGCGCACGAAGAGTGCCCGACACCTCGGAGAACGAGATCGAACTCACTGCCGCGGGAAATGACATTGAACGCGACGAGCTCGTGTACTCGGTGAATGAGGCAGACAACTACGCTGTCGAGGAAGCGTTGCAGATTCGCGACCGCGTAGGCGGGAATGTCACCGTGGTCACCGTCGACAACGAGGAGGGCGAGGAGATCCTGCGCCGGCAGTTGGCCATGGGCGCAAATCAATCCGTTCTGCTCTCCGACGAAAGCTTCGAGGGTTCAGACGGAAAAGGTATCGCCACCATCCTCAAAGCCTTTGTAGACAAGGGACACTACGACCTGATCCTGACCGGTGTGCAGGCCGATGACGGCGCGGCCCAAGTCGGGGGAATGCTGGCCGCGATGCTCGACTATCCATTCGCATCATTGGTGAACTCCATCACGGTTCAAGACGGCAAGCTGAAAGTGAGTCGCGAGATCGAAGGTGGCAACCGCGAGATCAATGAGATCGATCTACCGTGCGTGCTCTCGATCCAGACCGGCATCAACGAGCCGCGTTATGTCGGAATGCGCGGCATCCGCCAGGTTGCGTCCGTGACGATTCCGACCTTGGGGACGTCAGACCTCGGTGTTTCTCACGATACCGTCGGAAAATCGGCCGCAAAAACAAAGCGTGTCGATTACTTTGTCCCTGGGCTCAGCAAGGGTGCCGAAATCCTGGAAGGAAGCCGGGAAGAGAATGCGCAAAAGATTCTTGAGTTGGTCGCTGCGAAGGGAGGTTTGAACTAATGGCTCGCATTTTTGCTTACATCCTGCACAAAGGCGGGGTAGTCGATGACTCGGCTATCGAACTCATCGCCGCGGCGAAAGCGATTGATCCCGCTTCTTCTCCCACTGCGATTCTCGCCGGCTGGGGTCCGGACTTTGATCTTTCTTGCAATTCTTTGACTGCTTCCTTCAGCGATGTCTGGAAAGTCGCAAATCAAGCGCTCGCATACCCGAACGCCGAACTTGTTCGACAGGCGCTAGTAAGCGTACTACCGCCGGAAAGCATCGTGCTCGTCCTGCATGACCATTTCGGAATCGATCTGGCACCGGGATTGTCGATCAAGCTGAATACGGCATTTGTATCCGATGTCCTGGCGATCGAAGGCGCCGATGGAAGCTCTTTGAAACTCAGGCGCCAGGAGTTCGGCGGACAGGTGGGTGCACACGTCATGTGTGACATTTCTTCAGGCGCCGTGATCAATATTCGTCCCGGAGCCTTCAAGCCCCAGCCACGGCTCGTGACTTCCGGCAAGGTCATCGACAAGTCCGCCGAAGTAGGCGCGCTGACAGCACGGCGCCGCTATCTCGAAACAGTTGTCGCCGAAGCCGGCGATGTCGATATCACCAAGCACAGTCTGCTGGTGTCGATCGGCCGCGGCATCCAGGAAAAGGACAACATTGCCCTCGCCGAAGAACTGGCCGAAGTGCTCGGCGCGGCCGTCAGTTGCTCGCGTCCTGTAGTCGACGCCAAATGGATGGAAAAATCCCGCCAGGTCGGCTCTTCAGGAAAGACGGTGAAGCCAAAGGTCTATCTCGCCTGCGGCATCAGCGGCGCATTCCAGCATCTGGCCGGCATCAAGGGGAGTCCGTTCCTGATTGCCATCAACAAGAATCCCAGGGCCCCCATCTTCCAGGTGGCCGATGTTGGAATCGTGGACGACCTCCTCGAGTTCCTCCCCGAACTTACCAATAAAGCCAGAGAATTCCGCGGCGTTGCTGCCAGGTGAGGATGAGCCGATGCTTGCATATAAAACACTGAAACTAAGCGTGAAATCACTGAAAGAATTTGCCAAGAAGCGCTTGCCCGACGAAGTTCTGATTGAACTCGATGAGCGCGACGAGTGTCCGGTCGATATCGTGCGCGACATGTGCAGCCCCGACAAGTTGGGAATTCAGCTCCTGTTCATTCCGGAAGAGTTCGGCGGCATGGGCGGCGGCACGTTCGATGTCTACTGCATTTGCGAGGAAATGGCGCGCATCGACCTTGGAGTCGCTACCTCTGTATTGGCTACGTTCCTGGGGAGCGATCCGATTACCGTTGGCGCGACGCACGATCAGAAGAAGCTATGGCTAAGCCGGATTGCCGATGAAGGCTTGCTCTTCGCTTACGGTGCCACTGAACCCGAAGCTGGCAGTGACCTGGGGGCGCTTCGCACTACCGCCGACCAGGTCATGCAAGACGGACGCATTGTCGGTTACAAGATCAACGGCAACAAACAGTGGATTAGCAACGGTGGAATCGCCGGCGCGTACACGGTTTTGGCCAGCACGCCAGCCGGGCCGAGTTGGTTTGTCGTGGAAAAGGATGCCAAGGGATTCACTCACGACGAGCCCGAAGACAAGCACGGCATTCGCTTGAGCAACACTGCCGCGCTTGCTTTCAACGATGTCTACGTTGATGCTGACCGCCTGATTGGTGGCATTGAAGGTCAGGGATTGAATCAGGCGCAGGCAGTATTCGGATATACGCGTCTGATGGTCGCGGCTTTTGGACTGGGCGCCGGATGGGCCGCGGTCGATCGCGCCATCCCTTATTCCACGAAGCGCATTCAGGCCGGCGCACCACTTTCGGAGAAGCAAGGCTACACCCACAAGCTGATCGTACCCAACGTCGTCCGCCTCGAAGCCGCACGCGCCTATATCGAACAGACGGCGGAACGCATCGATGCCGGTGAAGGAAGTCTCAACACGGAAGGCGCAATCGCAAAGTACATGGCAACCGAAGCAGGGAACCAGGCGGCCGAGGCCAGCATTCAGGCTCTTGGCGGATACGGCTACACGCACGAATATCTGGTTGAGAAAATCAGCCGCGACGTGCGCATCACCACGATCTACGAGGGCACCTCCGAAATCATGGAGATGACCATCAGCCGAGATCGCTGGCAGCTTCATCTGAAAACTCGCGGTCAGCACTATCACGACAAAGCCGTCAAGCTGGAGGCCTTGCATGCGCGTCACGCGGACGTGGGCGCGAACATGGCTGCACTAGCCCATCACGCTCTGGCCGACTTGATGGAGAAAGCGCGAGTCGCACGCCTGACACGATATCAGCATATTCTTCTGCGATTGGGAGAGTGGATTACCTACGCTGAGTGCGCTGGCACTTTGGCGCGCCGCGCCGCGCTTCATGCTGAGAACAAGCTGAATGAAAAAGCGAATCGTCGCTTTGATGCGACGGCACTCGCGGCAGTGAGTCGCATTTTCGCTCGTGATGCCGCACTCAAGGTGGCGGAAGAAGGTTTGCGCTGGATCTGCGGGTCCGGTGCAATCGCGGACTCCGAGATGCCCGCTTTCGAAACAAGTTTGCAATTGCCCGCCATTCATCGTGGCCAGGCGGGTTTGATTTTTGACATGGATTTCGTAGCCGACGTCCTCTACGCCCGCGCAGCCAAGCCTGCGCTCGCCGCATAAGTAAAGACGCCTGACTAATTGACGTGCAACCTGCCATCGGTTGCACAGGAGCGTCCCAATGCAAATGGAAGACACAGCCTATCGTGCGATTGCGATCGTAGGTGCGGGAGCCGTGCTGCCCGACGCCCCCAACGTCAACGCTTTCTGGGAGAACGTGAAGCGTGGCTGTTACAGCATCTCTGATGTTAGCCCGGGCCGCTGGGACCCCGCATTTTATTACGATGCTGATCCCAAGGTCCCGGACAAGACGTACTCGAAGATTGGTGGATGGGTGCGCCAGTTCACGTGGGATCCGATGAAGTGGCACATGCCACTTCCACCCCGTGTCACTGATGCGATGGACCAGGCGCAGAAGTGGGCTATCGCCGCCACTCGTGAGGCCCTAGAAGACTACGGCTACCCTAAGCGGCATCTTGATCCTGATCGCGTCGCCGTAATTCTCGGCAACGCTCTGGCGGGGGAGAAACACTATCTGACCGCGCTGCGCGTCTTTTTTCCTGAGTACGCGCATGAACTCGCTGAAATCTCCAGCTTCGCTGCGCTCCCCGAGACGGTTCGCGCCGAAATCACACTTGAACTCCACGACCGAATCGGCAAACGCCTGCCGGAAATCACCGAAGACAGCATGCCCGGTGAGCTTGCCAACTGCATTGCCGGACGCATCGCCAATCTCTACAACTTCCATGGCCCGAACTTTATTTGTGATGCGGCCTGTGCTTCGGCCATGGCGGCCATGACGGCCGCAGTAGAGGGATTAGTCGCGAACGATTTCGATGCGGTCATCACCGGCGGCATTGACCGCAACATGGGCGCTCAGACTTTCGTGAAGTTCTGCAAGATCGGTGCGCTCTCGGCGACCGGCACCCGTCCCTATGCCGAGGGTGCGGATGGCTTCGTGATGGGCGAAGGTTCCGCGATCTTCGTGATGAAGCGCTTGGCCGACGCCGAGCGCGATGGCGACAATATCTACGCGGTGCTCCGCGGAATCGGTGCATCGAGTGATGGGAAAGGCAAGGGGATTACCGCACCCAACCCGATCGGGCAGAAGTTCTGCCTGGAGCGTGCGTGGCAAAATGCGGGGCTATCTCCCGCTACCGCTACGCTCATCGAGGGCCACGGTACTTCTACTCGCGTTGGCGACGTTGTTGAAGCGCAGTGCATCGCTGACCTGCTCAAGAGTCAAAATCTTCCGGTTCACTCGGTCGCATTGGGCTCAGTCAAATCGAACATCGGTCATTTGAAAGGCGCAGCGGGGGCGGCTGGACTGCTGAAGACGGCTCTGGCCCTCCGCGACAAAGTCCTGCCACCCAGCGTGCACTGCGAACATCCGAGCCCAGATATCGACTTTGCCCATTCGCCTGTTTACGTCAACACCGAGCTGAAGCCCTGGACCGTTCCGGCCGACATTCCGCGACGTGCCGGTGTGAGCGCGTTTGGCTTCGGCGGCACGAACTTTCATCTCGTGCTTGAAGAACATATTCCCCACAGGCTGACCGGAAACGGGAAGCGGTCAATCGCTGTCAACCTCCCGCAAACTGCGATCGCAGAGGTAGTTATGAATGTAAAAGCAGCCCCCTCCTCCCCCTCAGCCTTAACCGTTTCGCTCGCCTGCAAAATCCCTCTGCGAGGCGCATTGTTGATTGGCGCTGCCTCCGACTCTGAACTTGTCGAACGCTTATCCGCGGTCATGAAGGACGCACAAGCTGGCCGCGCCCCGGTACCCGCCGCTCCTGCTGAAGCCGACCTGCGTGCGCCGCAGCGTCTTGCCATTGATTATGCCGACGCCGCCGAGCTGGCAGATAAATCTGCCAAGGCTCTGAAGGCCTTCGCGGCAAATCAGCCCGCAGTGTGGAAGGCTTTGCGGGCCCAGGGAATCTTCCGTGGCCAAGGTGTCGCGCCGAAGGTGGCTTTTCTTTATACGGGACAGGGCTCGCAGTACGTCAACATGTTGCGTCCGCTTTACAACGTGGAGCCGATCGTCGCCGAGACCTTTGCCGAAGCGAATCGCGTGATGACTCCTCTGCTGGGCAAGCCTCTGACTGATTTTGTATTCGTGGACCAGACCGATCCCGCTGCTGTGTCGAAAGCCGATGACGATCTGCGGCAGACTGCGATCACGCAGCCCGCCGTGCTGGCTATCGATCTCGCGCTTACCCGGCTGTTGGCCGCATACGGCATTCAGGCGGACATGACCATGGGGCACAGCCTCGGAGAATACGGTGCACTGGTTGCGTCGGGAGCACTGCCGTTCGAGGATGCTCTTGAAGCTGTTAGCGCCCGCGGTCGTGGCATGACCCGAGTCGCTGTCGCTGACCCAGGCAAGATGGCCGCCGTATTTGCGCCTCTCACGGAGGTGGAACGAATCCTGAAGAGCATCACCGGCTATGTAGTCATCGCCAATATCAACAGCGAGCACCAGGCCGTGATCGGAGGTGCGAGTGATGCGGTTGCCGAAGCCATGCAGGTTCTGCAGAAGGCGGGCTATGAAGCCTCGGAACTGCCCGTCAGCCACGCTTTCCATACCTCAATCGTGGCTCCAGCCAGCGAACCACTCCGTCAGGAACTCGCCCGATTGCGTGTGGAATCGCCCCACCTTCCCGTCGTGGCCAATGTGAACGGAGAGTTCTATCCCACAGGACCCGATGTCGTACCCCAGATGCTGGACCTTCTCGCCAAGCAGGTGGCCTCTCCCGTGCAATTTGTGAAAGGTCTGCGCACTCTCTACGAGGCGGGCGCTCGCATTTTCGTAGAAGTTGGCCCGAAGAAGGCGTTACAGGGATTCGCTGAAGATGTTCTCGGCGGCCGCGGCGATGTCCTCGCACTCTTCACCAACCATCCCAAGTTCGGCGACATCGCCTCGTTCAACCAGGCTCTGTGTGGCCTGTACGCGGCTGGACTCGGCCGCGGCATCGCTGCCATCTCGCAAAAGAAGCCAGCGGAGGTCGCATCGTTGTCGCCCGGTGCAAGACCATCTCCGACCTCTGAAGAAACATCTCTCGGGTGGCGCAGCGCTTCTGGCGCTGCGATAAAGCCCAACCCCTCTCCAAGGGCTTCAGCCCCTGCGGACCGATACAATCCCGATCACTACGCCGAACTTGGCCATTTCTTCGCCGAAGTTCTTGAGCGCGCCCGCCAGATTCAGGGCGACCCTGCCCCGGCAAATCACCCTGTTGTCATCACCGGTGCCGCTCTGGGCCTTCCCGGGACCGATCGTATCTTCGACGATGGCAATCTCGCCCGCCTCCTGCGTGGCGACCAATTCATCGATCTCATTCCCACCCGCCTGCGCAAGGCCATGCTCGACAAGCACATCACCCGCCTGGTAAAGAGCGACAACAGCGGACCGACTTTCGAGACCATCAGCAACATCTCTGACGTCATTAAGCTTGCCGGCCGCGGAAGTACGTTCGATCTGGAGCAGGAATTCGGTATTTCCGCCGACCGTCGTGCCGCCCTTGATCGCGCTACCCAATTCGCCATCGCGGTTGGACTCGACGCCCTGCGCGACGCCGGCATCCCGCTGGTCATGCGCTACAAGACCACGACAAAAGGCACGCAGTTGCAGGATCGCTGGGTACTTCCTGACGCGTTGCGCGATGACACTGGCGTGATCTTCGCTTCGGCGTTCCCCGGGTGCGATTCCTTCGCCGATGAGATGGGGCGTTATTACAACGACCACTCCCGCCGTGAGCAACTCGCCTGTTGGAGAGTCTGCTGGCCCGGGCTGCGAAAGGGAATGGCGACTCAGTCCTCGAACAGGAAATCGAGCGCCGCACAGAGGACTTGCGGGATGCAATCGAGAAAGAGCCGTATGTTTTCGATCGCCGCTTCCTGCTGAGAACACTGTCAATGGGCCACTCGCAGTTTGCTGAATTTATTGGCGCGCGCGGTCCCAACACACAAATCAATTCGGCCTGCGCGAGCACCACACAAGCAGTCGCCCTCGCGCAGGATTGGATCAATGCCGGACGTTGTCGCCGCGTGATTATCGTCTCGGCAGATGACGTGACTTCAGATCATTCCATTGAATGGTTCGGAGCCGGGTTTCTTGCCAGCGGCGCGGCCGCAACCGACGAAGTAGTCGAAGAAGCTGCCACCCCGTTCGATCGCCGCCGTCACGGGCTGATCGTGGGCATGGGAGCCGCGGGCCTCGTAGTCGAGAGCGCCGACGCCGCCCGAGAGCGCGGCATTCAACCTATCTGCGAAGTGCTGAGCACGGTCACTGCCAACAGTGCCTTCCACGGCACCCGCCTCGACGTACAACACATCGGTCAGATGATGGAAAACCTCATCGCGCAGGCCGAAGCCAAGCACGGCATCTCGCGCGAGCAAATCGCATCACATGCGGTCTTTGTTTCTCATGAGACCTACACGCCCGCGCGCGGCGGTAGCGCCTCCGCCGAGATCCACGCGTTACGCCACGTATTCGGCGCCGCCGCGGATCAGATCGTCATCGCCAATACGAAAGGTCAAACCGGCCATGCCATGGGCACGGGAATCGAAGATGTTCTCGCCGTGAAGGCCTTGGAAACCGGCTTGGTTCCACCCGTTGCCAACTTCAAGGAGGTCGACCCCGAGCTGGGAACGCTGAACCTCTCCAAGGGCGGCGGATACCCAATCGAATACGCGATTCGATTGGGCGCTGGATTCGGCTCACAGATCAGCATGTCGCTGCTTCGCTGGAACGCTTCGAAAGATGGAGGTCACCGCCGTCCCAACGATCTCGGCTACGCCTACCGCATCGTCGACGAGGACTGCTGGAAATCCTGGCTAAGTCAAATTGCAGGTTATCCCACGGCGGATCTGGAAGTAGCCCACCGCACATTGCGGATGCGAGATCAAAAACCAGCGGCACGCTTGGCAGAAGTCGCAAAGTCACCGGCGGAAGCGCCGGCCGTTCCAGTCCCAACGACCCCAGCGCCTGTGCCACAGTCACCGCTGACCGAACCGCCACATTCGATGGTTGAAGCAAAAGTCGAAACGAAAACACCAACTCCCGTGCCGCTATCGCCCCCAAAGCCAGTCGTGCAAGCCGATTCGGTCAAGGATCGCGTTTTGGCTCTGGTCGCTGAAAAGACAGGCTACCCGGTAGACATGCTCGATCTGGATCTCGACCTCGAAGCCGACTTAGGCATCGACACGGTAAAGCAAGCCGAAGTAATGGCGACGATTCGTGAAGCCTACGGCATCGTGCGCGACGACGCCATCAGATTGCGCGATTTCCCCACTCTCGCTCGCGTCATCCAGTTCGTGCATGACCGTGCACCACAACTTCGCGCCGCGCCGCCCTCAGTCGCTTCGGCCCCTGTATCCGAACCTGCGCCCAAAGCGGAAGGGAAGGGTGAGCACAAGATCAAAGTCGCTCCGCCAGTTGCCGCAGTGGCTCTCGCACCGATCAAAGTTACAGAAACAGAATCTGATCTCGTGAAAGAACGCATCCTTGCGCTCATGGTTGAGAAGACCGGGTACCCACAAGACATGCTGGACCTCGATCTCGATCTCGAGGCTGACCTCGGTGTCGATACCGTGAAGCAAGCAGAAATGTTTGCGGCCATCCGTGAAATCTACAACATCCCCCGCGATGAAAACCGTAAGCTCCGCGATTACCCTACGCTGGCGCACGTGATTCGCTTCGTATACGAGAAACATCCCGACTTGGCGGGGGCGCCTGCTGGAACAGCGACTACCGGTGTCTCGCCTGAGCCAACGCCAGCCGAGGCATTTGCTCCACATCCAACGCCGATCGGACTCCCCGCCAGTTCCGATGACCCCATCCAAAAGAGAGTCCTGCAGATCGTGGCGGAGAAGACCGGCTATCCCGAAGACATGTTGGATCTGGATCTCGACCTTGAGGCCGACCTTGGCGTCGATACCGTGAAGCAGGCAGAGATGTTTGCCGCTGTCCGCGGCGCCTACAACATTCCGCGCGACGAGAATATGAAGCTGCGCGATTTCCCGACGTTGGCTCACGTCATCAAGTTCGCACACGAACGCTCTGCCGCGGTGACGGCCACTTCACAGTCTTCTGTTAGAGACGATACGAAAACAACAGCTTCGCAACTCGCGGATCGCCCCGGCCCGGTTCCCGCCAGTTTCGAAGCTGCAGATCGTGTTCTGCGGCGCGTGCCGGTGGCGACGTTGCGGCCTCCGCTCACGTTTTGTAAATCCACAGGAGTGAAACTCGACCGCTCCAGCCGTGTCGTGATCATGCCCGACAAGGGTGGCGTGGCGGAAGCATTGACCGAGCGCCTGCGCGTGCTAGGCGCCGAGGTGCTCCGCATCGAAGGTGCTCCCGATGCCGGCGCCCTCACACACACTCTTAAAGCGTGGATCACCTCTGGGCCAGTCGCCGGGATCTACTGGCTCCCGGCGCTCGACAACGAAGGCGACCTCCGCACGCTCGACTCTGCCGGTTGGCGTGAAGCCATTCGCCTGCGCGTGAAATCGCTGTACATTGCAATGCGCACACTGGATGAGCAGATCGGCCGGCCAGGCACGTTCCTGGTCACGGGAACGCGGCTTGGCGGACACCACGGGTACGACGACGCGGGCGCAACATTCCCGCTCGGAGGCGCCGTCACCGGTTTCGCTAAAACCTACAAGCGCGAGCGGCCAGAAACTCTCGTCAAAGCAGTAGATTTCGAGCCCAATCGCAAAGCCTCAGAAATCGCTGACCTCCTGGTTGACGAGACGCTGCGCGATCCCAGTGCCGTCGAGATCGGATACACCAGCGACCAGCGCTGGACCGTCGGTCTCGAAGAGCAATCCGCCACCGACGGAAACCCAGGCATGGTTCTCGACAAGAGCAGCGTTTTCGTTGTGACGGGGGCGGCAGGCAGCATCGTCTCAGCGATCACCGCCGACCTGGCCGCTGCATCTGGCGGCACTTTCTACCTGCTCGACTTGGTACCCAAGCCAGATCCGGACAATCCCGATCTCAAACGTTTTGTCACCGATAAGGAAAACCTGAAGCGCGATCTGTTCGCCCGCATACAGACCCGAGGCGAACGCGCCACTCCGGCGCTCGTCGAGAAAGAACTTGCTGCCTTCGAAAGGGCGCAGGCAGCGCAATCGGCAATTGATGCCGTTCGCGCCGCTGGCGGCACTCCACATTATTTCAGCCTCAACCTTGCCGACGCTGAAGCCGTCACGAGAGTGATCGATCAGGTTCGTCTGGGCAGCGGGCGCATCGACGTCCTGCTGCATGCCGCAGGTATTGAAAGAAGCCACTTCCTTCGCGACAAAGATCCCCGGGAATTTGATCTTGTTTTCGACGTGAAGGCTGACGGCTTCTTTAACTTGCTGCAGGCTATCGGCGACATGCCTCTCGGAGCTACCGTGGCGTTCAGTTCAATTGCAGGCCGCTTCGGCAACGCGGGTCAAACCGACTACAGCGCCGCGAACGATCTGCTCTGCAAGATCACTTCGAGCTTCCGCACCACTCGTCCCGCCACACGTGGCATCGTCATCGACTGGACGGCATGGGGCGGAATCGGCATGGCGACCCGCGGTTCTATACCGAAGATGATGGAACTCGCCGGTATCGACATGCTTCTACCAGATGCTGGTATTCCCCTGATTCGACGCGAACTCACGACGGGCGCCACGCGTGGCGAGATCGTCATTGCACAGCGCCTCGGGGTGTTGCTGAATGAATGGGACACAACCGAGGGACTCGATGCTGCAGCCTCGGGGGCTGCCAAGAAGTCCTTGCCAGCAACCGGGCCGATGGTCGGCAAGATCGTATCCGCCAGCATCTCCGGCGGCTTTACGGTCGAAACAACTCTTGATCCCCAAGTTCAACCGTTCCTGCATGATCACCAGATTGAGGGCACCCCAGTGCTGCCGGGGGTCATGGGCATCGAGGCCTTCGCGGAAGCAGCTACCTGTTTGCTGCCGGGGTGGAGCGTTGCGTCCATTGAGGACGTGAACTTCCTGGCGCCATTCAAGTTCTACCGCAGCGAACCACGCGAGATCCAAGTGGAAACCAGGATCCGTCCGCAAGGTGATGAGTTGGTCGCGGATTGCCGCCTGATCGGCCGACGCATTCTACCGAATCAGAGCGAACCTCAAAGCACCATCCACTTCACCGGGCGGGTACGGCTCTCGAAACAGCCGACACAAACGCGGGCCCGAATGCTGGGCAAGGTGGAAGGGCACATTATCCAATCTGCCGACATCTACCGAATCTACTTCCACGGCCCGGCTTACCAGGTTATGGAGAAAGCGTGGTGGGACGGCAAGCGAGTCATCGGATTGATGGCGGCCCATCTGCCTCCCAATCACCACCCAACTGAACTGTCTACGTGCGTGGAGCCGCGGCTAATCGAGCTTTGTTTCCAGACTGCTGGCATCTGGGAGCTGGGTGTGCAAGGCCGCATGGGCCTGCCGCAGCACCTGCGTCATCTCACTCTGTTCCGGATGCCGAAGGAAGGGGACGGTCCGTTGTATGCCGTGCTTACTCCCGAGGCTGCTCGGGGGAGCTTCGACGTAGAAGTCCTGGATGCAAAAGGGACCTGCTATTTGCGCATCACGGGATATCAGACCGTAGTCCTTCCCAGTGGCGCCGACGCGAAATCTCTGAGAACGCTGCATGAGGTCATGTTTGGCGAAGCCGCCCTGGTCGCATGACCCATGCGGGCCGAACTCTTAACCGTTTTCATCGGGGTGACTAATGCGAAGTGATTTTCGACGAGTCGCGATAGTAAATCGCGGTGAACCGGCAATGCGTTTCATCCGCGCAGCCCGCGAGTTCAGTTACGAGCAGAGCATTCCGTTGCGGACCATCGCGCTGTTCACCGAGCCCGATCGTGATGGGATGTTTGTTCGCGAGGCCGACGAAGCTTTCTCGCTAGGAGCTGCCCAGTTCATGGATCGCGATGCCCTGCGAACTAAAAGCAGCTACCTCGACTACAAGCGCCTCGAACAGGTGCTGGGTGCGGCGCGTGCCGACGCCGCATGGGTTGGATGGGGCTTCGTGGCGGAACACGCGGCCTTCGCCGATCTTTGCCGCGAAATGGGCATCGTGTTCATCGGCCCATCAGGCGACGTCATGCGGCAACTCGGCGACAAGATCGCCGCCAAGCATCTGGCAGAACAGTCCCAAATCGCCGTGACTCCGTGGAGCGGCGGTCCGGTCGAAACCATCGCTGATGCACTCACGCAAGCCGATCGTTTGGGGTTCCCTTTGCTGATCAAAGCTACGGCTGGCGGAGGCGGCCACGGGATTCGTCTGGTTCACTCGGCGAGTCAACTCCCGCAGGCGTTCGAACGGGCGCGCGCCGAAGCATTCAAGGCCTTTGGTGATCCTACTGTTTTTCTCGAACACATGGTCGAAGGCGCACGTCACATTGAAGTTCAGATTATCGCCGATAATTTCGGAACCACGTGGGCAGCTGGCGTACGCGATTGCACCATTCAGCGTCGTCATCAGAAAGTGCTTGAGGAAGCGCCTTCTCCGGCCCTTTCTCTCGAGCAAGATGAGGATCTCCGCGCAGCCGCAATTCGCCTCAGCAAGACTGCCGGGTACTCCAATGCCGGCACCGTCGAATTCCTGTACGAGCCTCATCCCAGGCGGTTCTTCTTCATGGAGGTGAATACTCGTTTGCAGGTGGAGCATCCGGTGACCGAATGTACCACTGGACTCGATCTTGTGAAACTCCAGATCCACGTTGCACGGGGAGGACGCCTCACGGGCGACTGTCCCCGCAGCAAAGGTCATGCCGTTGAAGTACGACTGAACGCAGAAGATCCCGACAACGGTTTTGCAGCAGCCCCGGGCGTCCTCGAACGTTTCCGCATGGGGACTGGGCCCGGTGTGAGGATCGATACGGGAGTCGTTGAGGGCGACAGCATTTCTGCTGACTTCGATTCGATGGTCGCGAAGGTGATAGCGTACGGGCAGACTCGGAAAGAGGCGCTATCTCGCCTGCAGCGCGCACTGCGCGAGAGTGTCATCGTCCTGAAGGGCGGCGCCAGCAATAAGCCGTTTCTGATGGACATGCTCGAACGTAACGAAGTGCAAAATGGAACCGTCGACGTTGGTTGGCTCGACCGGGTCGCGATGGAAGATACAAACCTCTGCCGCAAATATGCCGATGCAGCCTTGGTGCAGGCGGCGATCAATGCTTACGACTTTGAGTTGGCGGTGGAACAAGCTCAGTTCTATGCGTCCGCCGCCCGCGGGCGTCCACAGGTGCGGGGCGACATCGGCCGTACGCTCGCGCTCCGTCATCACGGCCGTCTGTACTCCATGAAGACCGACCGCCTCGGTCCGAAGGACTACCGCATCGAGGTTGACGGAGTGCGCGTTGAAGCGCACATCGATCGTCTCGACGAGTTTGAATGCTGGCTCAGCGTCTTCGGACGCAGGTTCCATGTAGTTTCCGTCAGCCAGGGTCTGACCTCGCGTATCGAAGTTGATGGCGTTTCGCACCAGGTGGATCGTGACGACGGAGGCGTCGTGCATGCTCCCGCGCCGTCAGTCGTCGTTTCCATTGCTGTGAAGGTGGGCGACACCGTGGAAGTCGGAGACCGTCTGGCTGTGCTCGAAGCCATGAAGATGGAGACTCAAATCGTCGCGCCCTTTTCCGGCAAGGTCCGGAAAATAATGACAATGGCAAACGTGCAGGTTGACGCGGGCGCTCCGCTCCTTCAAATCGAGGGTAGCGGTGGCGATGCGGAGGTCGCGCCGCAAAAGCGCGTGGTCTTTGGGGAAAGCTACACTTGGCAAGACATTCGGCAAGCCACCTGCATCGATACGCTCAAAGAACTGCGCCAGGTCATGCTCGGCTTCGACCTCGATCCAACCAACAGCGCACGCCATCTCGCCGCCTGGACCCAGACCTGCCCTGCGCAGAGTGAAGACATCACCCGGCACGAAGACGAAATCCTCAGCATCTTTGTGGACATCTGTTCGCTCTTCCACCGCGAACCGGAAGTCAACCACCGCGCCTCTGGTGAAGAACCCAGCGCAGAGTCGTATCTATTCTCGTATCTCCGCATGGTCGAGACCAATGCCGAAGGACTTCCTCCGGCATTTGTAACTGCATTGCGCGGCGCCCTGGCTCACTACGGCGTCTTTGCGTTGGACGGATCTGTCGAACTGAAGGAAACCTTGCTTTGGATTTGTAAGTCGCACCAGCGAATGGCCGGGCAGACAACCTCGGTTCTCGACATTCTCGAGCGGCGTCTGCGCCATGCCAAGGCCCCAGGACCGGCTCCCAGTAGCTCTTTCCGCGCTCTGCTCGATCGCATGATCGCGATGACGCATGAACTCTACCCCGCAGTCAGCGACCTTGCCCGCGAAGTGCGTTACCGTTACTTCGATGAGCCATTGTTCGAGCGAGCGCGCGATCAGGTCTTCACGGAAGCGACCGACAATCTTAAATATCTCCAGGAGCATCCTGACGCGCCCGACCGTCGCGCGCGGCTGCACGCGCTTGTCGAGTGTCCGCAGTTGCTCGCTGTTCTGTTTGGGGCTCACTTCCCATCGGCAGACAACGCATTGCGCGGCACCATGCTCGAGGTGCTCACCTGGCGGTATTACCGCAACTGCTCGCTACTTGGTCCGCATTCTTCAATTGTGGACGGTCACCCCTATTTCTCAGCGCAATACGATTCCGAGGGCACACCGACGGAGATTTTCGCGGTATATGCGGAGTATGCCCGACTTGCGGCAGTGGCCCAGGCATTGAGCCCGATGATCGCGCAAGTGCCACGCGACCATGATGTCGTCATCGATCTTAATGTTGGCCATCCGGCTAAACTCTCGGATCCAGATAGTACACAGCGAGAGGTTCAGTCGATGCTGAACCAAGTTGTATTCCCGAGCGCCATCCGAAGGATTGTCGTCTCAGTGGCGGGACCGAGCCAGGGACCTCGGGGAAGCTCCCTGCAGCACTTTACCCACCACCACGACGGCAGTGCATATGTCGAAGACCCGTTCTATCGCGGCCTGCATCCGATGATGGGGAAGCGCCTGCATCTCTGGAGGCTCGGCAATTTCAAGATTGATCGCGTACCGTCAGTCGAAGACGTCTATCTTCTGCATGCCGTTGCCCGCGACAACCCGAAAGATGAACGCCTGTTCGCGGCCGCCGAAGTGCGCGACGTAACTCCTGTGCGCGACGAAGCGGGTTGCATCGTGCAGTTGCCGCATCTGGAACGTATGCTCATGGAAGCTCTCGCCGCGATCCGTTTGTTTCAGTCGCGTCGTCGTCCCCAGGAGCGCCTGTACTGGAACCGCGTTTTCTTATATGTGTGGCCTTCACTCGATTTGAATGCCGACGAATTGCGCAACATCGTGCGCAGGCTCATGCCTGCAACCGAAGGTCTTGGTCTCGAGCAGGTCGCCGTCCGCGCCCGCATCCCCAATCCCGCGACCGGCGAACTTCGCGATCTGGTAGTGCGCATTTCGAGCCCGGTCGGCAGCGGCTTGCTCATTACTTTCCGCCCAGCCGACAAGCTACAGGCGCTCAAATCGCTCTCCGAATACGATCAGAAAGTCGTTCGCGTGCGCCAGCGCGGACAGGTCTATCCCTACGAGATCATTAAGATGCTCACTCCCGCCCGTGAGGACGCGCGCGGCGAGTTCCCCCCCGGCGATTTCGTGGAATACGATCTGGACGCCGATCGCAAGCTCGTTCGCGCCGATCGCCCCTACGGAAAGAACCGTGCCAACATCATCGTTGGAGTCATCCGCAATTTCACTACTCGATACCCAGAAGGCATGACCCGGGTTTTACTGCTGGGAGATCCCAGCCGAGATCTGGGAGCGCTCGCTGAAACCGAATGCCGTCTCATAATCGGTGCACTGGACATGGCCGAAGAAAAAGGCGTTCCCGTGGAGTGGTTCCCAATTTCAGCCGGCGCCAAGATCTCCATGGAAAGCGGCGTCGAGAACATGGACTGGATCGCTCGTGTCCTGCGGCGGATCATCGAATTTACGCAAGCTGGCGGCGAAGTGAACCTCCTGATTAACGGCATCAACGTGGGAGCCCAACCCTATTGGAACGCCGAAGCCACCATGCTCATGCACACGCGCGGCATTCTTGTAATGACACCGAAAGCCGCAATGGTCCTCACCGGCAAGAGAGCGCTCGATTATTCAGGTGGGATCTCAGCCGAAGACAACCAGGGGATTGGCGGTTATGACCGTATCATGGGCGTCAACGGCCAGGCGCAATACTGGGCCGCAGATATCAACGATGCGTGCCAAATTCTGTTCCGCCACTACGATCACACTTACGTGATACCGGGCGAACGCTTTCCACGTCGCGCCGAAACAACAGATCCCATCGACCGCGACGTTCAGACATTTCCTCACCGTGAAAATGGGGAAGAGGGATTCGCGTTGGTCGGCGAGATCCTGTCGGACGAAACGAACCCCGGCCGCAAGAAGCCCTTCGACATTCGTAAGGTGATGATGGCTGCGGTCGATCAAGACCATGCGCCCCTGGAACGCTGGGCGGGGATGCGGGCTGCGGAAACCGCCGTTGTGTGGGACGCCCATTTAGGCGGCTATCCGGTATGCCTCATCGGCATCGAATCGCGCTCCGTGCCGCGGTTGGGATTCGTCCCGGCTGATGGCCCCGATCAGTGGTCGGCGGGCACACTCTTCCCGCAGTCCTCCAAAAAAGTGGCGCGTGCCGTCAATGCTGCCAGCGGCAATCGGCCTGTCGTCGTCCTGGCGAACCTGTCAGGCTTCGATGGTTCCCCGGAATCGATGCGCCGCCTGCAGCTCGAATATGGTGCCGAGATCGGCCGTGCCGTGGTGAATTTTAAAGGCCCGATCGTATTCTGCGTGATCTCGCGCTATCACGGTGGCGCCTATGTCGTTTTCTCGGGCGCTCTGAACGAAGGCCTCGAAGTGGCTGCATTGGAAGGAACCTTCGCCTCCGTGATTGGAGGCGCTCCGGCAGCAGCGGTGGTGTTTGCCGGAGAAGTCGAATCGCGCACCCGCAAAGACGAACGCCTTCAGGCATTGAACCAAGCCATGCTCCAGGGGGACGCCACCGAAAAAGGCCGCCTGCGCTCGCAGTGGAACGAACTTCACGACGTCGTCTATTCCGAGAAACTTGGCGAGATGGCCAACGAGTTTGATCGTGTACACAGCGTCTACCGTGCACTGAGCGTGGGCGCTCTCAGTCACATTGTTCCTCCCGCGAACCTTCGCTCCTACTTAATCGATGCGGTCGAGCGGGGCATTCGTCGCGAGGAACATCCTGTAGAGAAGGGAACGCTCGAGATCGTGGAAGCAGCGTAGCGGCGGAAGAAAAGCGAGGGGCGAGTTCTCCGTGGAGCTTTACTGGCTGGAACAAACCGAATCTGACGTGCCCGCCGACGATCATTGGCTGAGTTCCGAGGAATCAATTTGCCTTCATTCCATGCGCTTTCCCAAACGACGCAATGACTGGCGTCTTGGCCGCTGGACCGCGAAACGAGCTCTCGTCGCCCACCTTCGGTTGCCCACCGACATCCGCGCACTTGTGGACGTGGAAATCCACGCCGCAGAGTCTGGCGCTCCAGAAGTATTCCTCTATGGTGAACCCGCCGACGTCGCAATTTCTCTCAGTCACCGCGCTGGCACCGCCTTATGCACGGTGGGGCCGCCACTCAGCAACTTCGGCTGCGACTTGGAACGAATAGAACCGCGCAGCGAAGCCTTTGTAGCCGACTACTTCACAGCGGCCGAGCAAACCCTCATTGAGCGAACGAATCTGCCAGACCAGTCACTGCTACTCGCATTGCTCTGGAGCGGCAAGGAGAGCGCTCTCAAAGCCCTGCGCGTCGGACTTCGACTCGACACCAGGAGAATCAGTGTCGTCCTCAGTGACGATTGGTTGCAAGGGACAAGCCATCCCGAGGAATGGCGCCCTTTCCAACTGCAGCACCCACCCGCAGGCAGCTTCGAAGGTTGGTGGAGAGCTCAGCACGACCTCGTGCGAACCGTTGTCGGCGATCCCCCGTTATCTTCTCCGCTTCATGCGATCCGGGGCCACCCTCTCGCACTAACCGCGACCTCTTCTTTCTAGAAAGAAAAAGGCCGCCGGTGTTTCTCCAGCGGCCGAAGTGCTTCGTCCTAGTTGTTCCGACTATTGTCCCTTGCCGGTCAGCGTTAGAACTTGCGGGCTACCGACACTATTGTCGAATACCTTGTAGGTCGCGTTCTCAGTACCAACCTTGCTGGGGAAGAAACTTACCGTGATCTGGCAAGTCGCCCCCGGCTTCAGCGGATTGGCCGAATTGTTCCCACAAGGCGGGTTATCGCCATAGTTGCTGCTGAAGTCCGCGCTATTGGTTCCAAATATCTCACCACCGATAAAGTAGACATTCGTCGTCCCCACGTTGGTGATGGTAACCGTTGACGAAACGGTTTGACCTCGCGTAACCGTCCCAAAATTCACCGTGCTGGGCGCGAACTTAATGCCGGTTCCATACCCTTGCAGAGCTACTGTCTGTGGGCTGGTCACGTCACTATCATTCACATTGAGCGTTCCCATCGCAAAGCCAACCTTGGTGGGTTTGAAGTTGACGTTGATCACGCAGGTTCCGTTGGATGCGATGACCAGGCTATTGGTGCAGGTTGTGGTGCTTGCGCTACCGAACGTCCCGGTCAGCGTAATCGCCGGATTCCCCAGCGTGATCGATACACCCGTGTTGTTGGTGAGAGTTATCTTTGTATTCGCACTGGTCACACTTACGGCCGTAGTTGCGAAGCTCACTGAGGCTGGGTTGAGAGAGACGTTACTGATTCCCGTCCCGGTTAGCCCGATGAGCTGCGGCGACGAGGGATCGTTGTCATTGATTACCACTGAGCCTCGCTTCGCGCCTGTGGACTTCGGCCCGAAGGTCACGCCGATGTTGCAACTTGCTCCTCCTGCCAGCGTGGAACCGGAAGCTGGGCAAGTGTTGGTCGCGATCGTGTAGTCCGTGGTATTGGTCGACGTGATCGCGCCCATCGTGATCGCAGTGGTTCCGCTGTTCTTTAGGGTTACGGTCTTAGCCGCGCTCGTGGTTTTCACGAGTTGGTTGCCGAAGCTGAGCGGAGCGCCCGCCAGCGAAATGGCGCTTCCCAGACCTGTCAAACTGACCGCATTAGTCTGGCTGAAGTAGCCGTTCGAGTTGATGGTGACGTTCCCATTCAGGCTTCCTGAAGCTGTCGGCACGAAGTACACGTACATCGTGCAAACGGTTCCGTTCGCCATCGTCGACGGACAGTTGTCCGCCTCGCTGAAGTTCGTGCTGGTCGAAATGTTGCTGATGCTGACCGGACCGTAGGCACTAACAATAAGCGTTTCCGGTGAACTGGTGGACCCGACCGAAGTAAGTCCAAATGACAGGCTACCGGTGTTGGTGCCCACCGCAGCGAATGCCGAGATGCTACGCACCCGGAAGTTGTTGTAATCGGAAACCAGAACGTTGCCCGAAGGATCAAGCGCGATTCCAGTTGGTTCGTACAGTGCCGCGGCTGTTGCCAAGCCGCCATCTCCGTTGTAGCTGGCTACGCCGGTGCCCGCGATTGTCGTCATGACCCCATTCGGACTGACCCACCGCACCCGGTTGTTGTAGTCGCCAATGAAAAGGTTGTCGTTGGCATCGACGGCGATTCCTTGTGGGTAGCTAATGCCATTCGCGATCGCCAGTCCATCACCCGTGAAGGCGCAGTTGCCGGTTCCCGCCACGGTGTTGATTACGTTTGTGGCTACATTGATCTCGCGTACCCGGCAGTTGTTGGTATCTGCGATAAAAACGTTGCCCGCGGGATCAACAGCGAGCGACGTCGGTCCGTACAGCAGCGCGCTGGTTGCCGGTCCCCCGTCTCCAGAGTACCCTTGCAGACCGCCAATACCGGCGATGGTGGTGATCACGCCACCGGAAACTTTACGGACAACATCCTCAACATAATCCGTAATGTAAACATTGCCCTTGCTGTCCACGGCTATTCCGTAGGGGTTATAGAGTTCTGCACTCGTGGCAGAGCCTCCATCGCCCGTGTATCCGCACCGTGGGCTATTGTTGACCACCAAACCTGCGAACGTTGAGATCGTTCCGCCCGCGGTCACCTTGCGTACCAGGCAATTGTTGGTATCGGCGATGTAGACGTTCCCCGCGCTGTCCTTGGCAACTCCGTAGTTGTAAGTAAGCTCCGCACTGGTCGCGGCCCCTCCATCTCCGGAGTAGCCGTAGGTTCCGTTTCCAGCGAAGAAGTTCACCAATCCGCTGGACTTCACGTCTTCGCGAACCATGAAATTGTGGCTGTCGTTGACGTAGACGTTCCCGGCGGAATCGTCAAAAATTCCATAGGGATAGTTCAACTCCACGCCCGTCGCGGGTGCGCCGCTGACCAGCGTCTCAAGATTGTAGGAGTGGTTGCCGGCCGCCAGGTTCAGGTTTCCACCGGCGGTGAAGCTGTCGATGACGTAGTTGTCGTTGTTCGCGATGTAGATTAGCCCGCTACTGGTCTCAGCAACGTCTACCGGATAGTAGAGTTGGGCGCTCGTAGCCGAGCCGCCCTCGCCGCACGTACCGGCGCAAGCAACGCCGTTACCGGCAACCGTGTTCATATTTCCACCGACTGTGAACTGGCGAACTCGCTGGTTGTAGTAATCAGCAAACGTCACCGTGGTGCCAAGCACTGCCAGTCCAAATACCTGGTTCATCGACGCACTGGTGGCGGCTGCTCCATCCCCTGAAAAACCGCAGGTATGGTTCCCCCCGACCGTCAGGATCTTGTTGGATGTCTTAATCACTTCTCGGATCACGCAGTTCGAAGCGTCCGCAATAAACAGATTTGACGAACTGTCGGTCGCTAGTCCGGAAGGAGTGTACAACTCCGCGTTGAGCGCTGGGCCGCTATCGCCCGAATAACCGCAGGTGTGATTTCCTGCATAGGTCGAAATCGTGTTCGTCCCAAGAACCAGCTTGCGCACCACGCAGTTCGCCGAATCACCGATGAAAAGGTTTCCGGAGGTATCCAATGCCAAGCCCTGCGGAAAGTAAATCTGGGCGGCCGTTCCTTTCCCGCCATCCCCCGAATATCCGCACGAACCGGCAATACCTGCAATGGTCGTGATCGTCTTGGCGGTGTCGACTTTCCGGACCACGCAATTGCCCTGGTCCGCGATGTATACGATTCCAGTACCATCAACTGTCACTGCGAACGGATGGTACAGGCTCGCATTTGCCGCGCCGCCCGTTACGCCGTCTCCCGCATATCCCTGTGCACCGCTGCCGGCGACCACGGAGATCGTACCGCTGGCGTTCACTTTGAATACGCGATTCTGGTTATAGGCGGCGATGTAAAAGTTGCCGGAGGTGTCCACGGCAACGCCGTAGGGGTTGTAAAGGTTGGCGTTGGTGGCGGGTATGCCGTTCGGACCGCCACCAATTGCGGTGGTAATCACATCTTGCGCGACTGCGGGAAGACTCACCAGCAGCGCGGCCAGCAGAAGTAGAGTCGACGAAGTGAAGCGGCGCATCATATTTTCTCCTCAGAGGTCGTGATTTCAAGCATGTTCAGCCTGCTGCAGCTCTGCTGGTTAGAACACCAACGGGCGGCGGCTGATCTGCGCACCCTTCTGCCAACTTTTTCCTTTGCTGTCCTGGAAAAGAATGATCAGGTTCGGTTGAGCCGGGGGTGCCATCCATTCTCGGAACTCGCGTTTGCTTACGGAAAACTCCTGGCTCATTTCGATGAAGTGCTGGCTCTTCCAAACCTTTACGGGCTGAAAGTTTCCGCGCAACGTCATTGCCGGAGAAGAATCCATAAGCGCGACAATCACGCTCTTTGCGTCTGCGTCACTGTGGTTGAAGAGCTTGAGGTGAAGGGTGACTTGTACCACGTCTCCTTGCTCTTGCACTCCGCTGACATCGAAGTATCCGGAAAACTCTCGTCCGCTTTTAGTGGTAGCGGCCACCGTGGCCAGAGATAGGACAGCAAGCAGGGCACAGACTACCCATGCGCGTGATGGGTGCAGCGATCGCATAAAACTCCTCCTTGAATCGAATCGTTCACAACTCTGCCCGCGCCCAGGCTAGCCGCACAAAAATGCGGCGTCTCCTTAGCGAGAACCGTTGTTTGAATTGATATTGCTGGGGCCTTACAGCTTTGGCACCTGGGAAAACGACGACCGGTACAGACTATTTTTTTAACTGGACTACGTTACTTGGTTCGTCGTCGGTGGGGGCTCGACACCCCGAGGCAGACAAGAAATCGCCTTCCCCAAGGCGGCGCAATTGTGGCCTTATCCAGGAACGTTGTCAAGATGAAGAGTTTTTCACAGTGCAAATGAGTGCAGAATGAGTGCAAGCCTGGCTCGGTTTTTTGAAGCACTCGCTCATCCTTTAGCGCACCAGGCGGGTTCGTTGGGGCATCTCAGGACGAGGGTGGCAGTTGTTCCGCTTCCTCGGCGCGGTGACTCTCCACCGATAACTTGCGCAATGACAATCGTTCTCGATGGGCAAGCACGAGGCCCGTCGGGACCACTGCAGCGAACGTCACCAGCCAAAGCAGAATTCCACAACTGGCTGCCATTTCCGGAGGCACGTCAAACACGCTCGAGAGCGTCGCAATGGTTGCCATCTGCGAACCGCCGCCCACTGCCGGTAACTGCAGCATCGAACCCACCATGCTCGATCCCATCAGGATCAGCAATTGCGAAACGGGGATCTCCAGCGCGTCGACACCATAGGAGTGCGTAACCTCCTGGTAGGAAAGCGCGATCAGGTACCACATCCCGACCGATACCAAACTGAGCCATAGCATCGATGCCGGCCCGTGAATGGTGTTGAGGCCCATCCCGAACTCACGCACTTTTTGGCCCATCTTGTGTCCAATATTCGAGGATAGGTGCGAGAATCGCCTTTCGACCCACTGGGCGGCAGCCTCTCTATTGCGGCCGATCAAGACCGCTCCCACAGCGGTTGCCACCACGACTGCAATCAGGAAAAATCCCGCCTCGCGAAAGCGCGCATAGTATTCCGGATGCGGAATGGAAGGTAAGGCGCTCGGCAAGAAAATTGCCAGCACAATCAGGAATGCGAACGCTCCAACGTCAAAGATGCGTTCGACTGCCCATACCGCCAACTGCGAAGAGAAGGAAAGATCGGTTCGCCTCGCTATCAAATAGGGGCGAATAAATTCACCAGCCCGCCCCAATAACGCCAGCCCGGTAAAACCAACTAGCGTGGGCGACACCATTTCGGTCACGGTTGTTCTTGGCCGCACCGGCTTGAGGAATATTTTCCAGCGAAGCGCCCTCATCCCGTACCCGATGTAGATCAGTGCAATCCCGTGCAGTACGTGAATTTTCTTGATCCGATGCGTCTGACTCCAGAACGTCCCCCAATCGAAGGTTCGCCAGTGCCGATATTGGAGGTAAATCAGGATGGCCAGTATGAGGAACACCACAACGCTGGCCAGAATTCGCTTTTTGTCCATGAAGGGGGGAGAGCTCCGCGCCGCAGCCCCAGCAACGCGACGCGGCAAACGGCACGTTCAAAGGTAAATGACCACGTCGAAGGGGTCAATCGATTCGAGGTCACGCGGACTATCCTTGTGTTCTTGATCGCTGTCTGGCCGGGAGGGGGTGCTTACGAGCCCTACAAACGCAGGCTTATTCGGTGGCCGACGCCGTGCTTGCGGTCGCCCGAGTCGCGGGCCGTCGGTTGCTTGTCTTGGTGCTGGCCTTTTGAGTGCTGGTGCTCTTCTGTGTGGAACCCGGTTTTTCCTCAGCTGCTTTCTTCTTATTGAAGTCCTTCACGATTCGCGCCACATAAAGCCGCGTCTCGTAGTAGGGAGGTACGCCGCCAAATTGTTCGACGCGCTGTGGTCCTGCATTGTAGGCAGCTAATGCCTTCACCAAATCAAAGTTGTAGCGCTCCAGAAGTTCCCGCAAATATTTCGTCCCGCCTTCAATATTCGCCTGCGGATCGAACGCATTGGGCACGCCCAGTTGCGACGCCGTTCCGGGCATCAACTGCATCAGCCCCTGCGCGCCCTTCGGGGACACGGCCCGAACGTTGAATCCGCTCTCCGCCTTGATCACGCTGTTTACCAGGTCGGGATCCAACCGGTAGCGGCCGCTCGCTGAATTCACCGCCTCATTCAAGTCCAATGCATTTGATCGGGAGAAACTCGCCGGCGGTTTCGAGGAGAGACTCTGCGGCTGGTTACCCAGAAGGCTCGACTGCGCTTGCCCTGCCGAAGCCGGCAAATCTGGCGCCGCCTCGTAATGCTCAATCTCTACCGTCGGCACGTCGACGAAACTTGACCCGTCAGCATTTACATACAAACGAGTCGTATCCCCGACGATTTCGCGCCGCTCATGCCGGATGGAGAATCCATTCTTCAGCACCGCCACTTCGCCCGCAAAGCAGGGAAGTACCGCGCCCGCCAGCACCGCGATGATGGCTACTCGTAAATGGAAATTCAACCGTTTCATCTGCAACTTGGTGCGGCTAGCGCTCTGCCATCACCGCACCCAACACTAAGTCTACCGCCGCGGCTATACCACACGCATCATTCCCGCGAGTCACGGTCCACCCGCGGCTGCGCAGTTCCTCGCACGCATTCCCCATGATAACCGGATGTCCTGCAAACTCAAGCATTTCGACGTCATTGTGGTTGTCACCGATGGCCATGACCTCTTCGCGGCCATAACCGCGAAACTTGGCCCACCGTTCCAGAGCGTGTCCCTTGGAACATCCCGCGTTCAACACGTCAATCATCGACAAATCCCGTGCCGGATACTCCGTCCGCAACACGGTGACCGTTCCGTCCATGCCAGCGCCCTCAAGCGCCCGCAACGCTTCCTTCATTCGAGTCATGGTTCCGCAAAACATGGCCTGCACCGGATCAGTCATCAGCGCGTTTTCAATCGGGATCACGAACTCGATGAACTCCATATTCTTCTCCAGCCATCGCCGGATGCTAGCTCCGAGTTCGTCGAGCCGCTCCAGCACGATCGCACCCTTGGTCTCCTTGTCAAAGGTAAGAACGGTGTTGCCTCGGAATTCGTGCATAGCCCCACAAAGCTTGCGACAGGCTTCCGCAGGCATCAAGTCGCGATGAAAGGTCTCGCCGGCAAGCGAGCGCGTCACGGCGCCATTCGAACTGATCAGCCAAAGATCAAAACCAAGCTGTTTCGCAATCGGCAGGGCGAACGTATGCCTTCGTCCAGTCACCAGCACAATCTCGATGCCCGCGGCGTGGGCGCGCCGCAGGGCCAGCAGATCGCCTTCTGAGATGTGGAATTGTGGATTGAGCAGTGTGCCGTCGATATCCGTCGCCAGCAGCCGGATGGAGCCTTTGGAAATCGTCACCGCCTACGATTTTAGCATTCGGGCATCCTTAAAATCCCCGCTGTCAGCGGTTACTCAGGAAGCGGGCAGACGTGCGAGCAGATTGCTGGCCTTGCGAAACCACGGCCGTTCTCGACGTCGAAGGTATCGCGGCATGGTCGGCTTCTTGTCGAGAATCTTCTGCGACCACACGCGCGCCTCGGCCGCTCGTCCCTGCGACTGCAGGAACATAGCGTAGTGATAATAGGTTTCTGAAATCGTGGAAATCCGCGTAGCCTCCCGGAACATGGCGTCCGCTTTGTCATTCTGGCCCGTCTCCGCGTAGGCCCAAGCCAGCAATCCCTTGGCGCGATGGAAATCGTAGTCCGGATCAGAGCTTACGGCATGTTCCAAGTCCGGCACGGCAGCCGCGAAGTCACCGAGTTCGACCTCCGCGATGCCACGACGATAAAACGGATCCGCATGATCGGTTCGCGACGAGATTGCTTTATCGTAGGCCGCACGGGCGCGCACAAACTTTCCATCATCCAGATATAGCAGCCCGAGTTCTTCGTAGTTTCCGGCTGAAGGATTGTCGAGAACAATGCGTTCCAGTTCCTGTATGCGCCGGCGGCGCGGGAAGACCTGAAACGAACTCCGCAACAGCCCTGCGTCGGGAATCACTTCTACCAGGATGTAGATTAGTGCTCCCACCCAGTGAAACAGGATCACCCAGATCCAGAAGAAATTCGGTCGCCGCCGAATGAAGTGGATGATGGCCACAATCCGGAGCCCAATCGACCACCACGAAAACATGAAGAACAGAAAGGATCCCATGTCGAAACCGCACTATAGCATGCGCCCATCATTGCGTTAGTGAACAACCGGTTTGGTGAATCCCTCGGCTTCCAGCCAATAATGAAATTCCTCGATCCAGTGATCGCTGGTGGTGCCTTGTTGTTTCATCCCGAAGCCATGATGTCCCGCGCTGTAAATATGAACCTCGGGCTTGATCCCTGTCGCCTTCAACGCTTCATAAAACTTGTTGACCGGTTCGAGGGCGGTTTCATCATCCTGCGCCCACGCCATAAAAATCGGCGGCAGCTTCGTCGGTATGGCCGGCATCACGCCAAATGGTCCACCATAAATCAGCGCCGCGAAATTCGGACGAGTCGCCGCGTCCTCCTGCAGTAGTGCTCCACTCGTCACCATAGCCCCGGCCGAGAAGCCGAGGAATCCGACTCTCTCCGGAGAAATGCCCCACTCGGCCGCGTGTTGGCGAACCATTTTGACGGCCTGAATTCCGTCGGCGATCCCAAACTTGCAGGCCTCATCCATGTTGAGGCCTGCGGGAATGCCTTCACCTTTCTTTTCAGGAATACGATATTTCAAAACAAATGCCGCAATGCCTCGCTCCTGCAGCCATTGCGCCACACTGTAGGCCTCTTGCTCAATCGCCAGCGCGACGCAAGCCCCACCGGGCACAACAATGATGCCGGTTCCGGTAGCCGGGGATTTCTCGGGAAGGTAAAGCGTTAGCGTTGGCGTGACCACGTTCAATATGACAGTTCCCACGGGAGTGTTTTCTATGGTCACTTCCTTCTGGGTCCAATGCTCGGAGCCCGGAGCGACGCCGGGCCATAAATTCAGCGTCTGCGCGTCCGCGGAGTAAGACACGAAAATCGTAAGTGCGACTGCAGACGCCAGAAATGATAATGAGTGCCGCATACTTGTTCCTTGATATCCCGGGACGAGCCGGTAACTGTATCCTAACGTCGCATCTTTTGCCACGCTAGAGCCGGGCATCTTGTTTTCGAACTCCTGCAAATCAGTCGATTGAGTTAGAGGCCCGGGCGGAAGAGTCGACGGCCTTGTCCCAGACCCGCGTGAAACCACATCTTTCGACCTTCAGGTTGTGCTAAAGGATGGAGAGTACGCCTTATTGGCGGCACTCCTACTCCGGTTCAATCTGAAGTGAAGGAATTTTAGTTCGCAAGAGGACAATCATGGCTGAGATGACACGAAACGAGTTCTTAAAGAGCTGTGCATTGGGCGCGTGTTCCTGTTCTCTGGTCGCACTGTCAGCGACCGAGACAGCAGTGGCTGAGTCTGGCAACTCTGAGGTCGATACCCTGAAAGCGCAGCGCGACGCAATCCGAATCCGGTATGCGAAATTGCTGGGCATCCTGGACGAAGAGATCGACCAACCCACCAGAAAGCGCATCTTTGAACGCTTGGGACGCGTCTGTGCCGAACAGTTTCGCGCGATCACCTACGACAAATATAAGAATGACATTCGCGGTTTCCTCGCTGCGATTCAGGCGCCGGGCGGATGGGTGGAAAAAACCGAATACAACGAGAAGACAGGCACCATCCGGATCGTCGACCGATCCAAGAGTTGCACCTGTCCGTTAGTGGAAAAAGGGCTGACCCCGTCCGATCAGTGCGAGTGCACTTTGGGATGGCAGAAACAAACCTATTCGGCGATCCTCGGCAAACCGGTCGAAGCAGAACTCGAAGAGTCGATCTTGCGTGGTAGCACGCTCTGTGTCTTTCGCATTCAGGTTGTGTAGCCTGGAGTAATAAGGGCTGTGACCAACCTTCCGATGTCCACGGTCACAGGTAATGCTTGCAAATCACGCTACGGTGTCACGGTGTACACGGTCTGGGTCATTCCTGTCCCACCGGGCATTCCGACGGCGATTTTCGAGGTTACAGCGCCAGTTTAGGGTGCCCGATGGACGTCGGGTGACCTGTCCAGATTCGAACAGAGTGTCGCGGAAACGGACATCGCACAAATTGGATCAACAAAGAGGCTCGTGCCATCAACAACTTGCGCGAATCGGAGTGGCCATCCGATTGCCATTTAGGTCTGCACCGCATTTCGAGCTGGAGGTTTTGTATGGAGAGTCTGCTGCAGGATGCGCGCTGCGGGGTCCGCGTACTGCGCAACTCGCCGGGATTCACCCTGGTGGCAGTGCTTACGCTGGCATTGGGCATGGTGGGCACCACGTTGGTGTTCAACGCCTACAACGCAACCGCCTGGCGACCCCTTCCGGTGAAGGATCCGCAGAGGCTCACGATCCTGCAGCGAAGGCTGTCGAAGGGTGGCTATCGCTCTCAGTTTTCACTCGAGGACTATCAGAATATTCGCGAGCACAGCCGGACTTTCTCGGGCATGGTCGCCGAAGGCGACTATGACACGGTCCTGGCCCGACTCCCCGACATCGCGTCGGGCAAACTTGTCGAACCGCGACAGACGCTGATCAAGCTCGTTTCCGAGAACTACTTCGACGTGCTCGGCATCGCAGCTAAAGCCGGAAGAGTATTCACGCTCGCTGATAACGGCACGGCTCCCGTCGCAGTGCTCAGCGCGGCGTCATGGCACCGCCGGTTCCGCAACAACCCCAACGTGCTCGGACAGACTGTCCTCGTCTATGGCGCCGCGGTGACGATCATTGGAATTGCGCCTGAGGAGTTCATCGGGAGTGGTAATCCTCCCGTGCCGCCGGACCTATGGATTCCACTCTCCGCCGAGACCGTGATCATGCCGCTACGCGCCGCGCGCAGCGATTGGGAAGAACGACTGCGAATCGTAGGTAGGCTGAAGCCGAGCACAACCTTGACGCAAGCCGAGAGCGAACTCAGCGAGCTTGCGCTGCAGGACGAGAAGGACCGCGGCATCGAGCCGGTCACTGCATCCATGGTCGGCGGGCCGGCGGTATATTTCATTGATCCCGATGCCACCCCGCAATATCGCGCTCTGGCAGGGCTGCTGTTCGCGAGCTTCAGTGTCGTGCTACTTGTGGCGTGCGCCAATATGGCCAACTTCTTCATGGCCCGGGCGACCGCGCGGCGACGCGAAATGGCGGTGCGCACCGCGCTCGGAGCTTCGAAGATCCGTCTGGTGCGCCAACTCATGACCGAAGGCGTCCTCCTGGGACTCGCCGGAGGCGCGATCGCGGTCGTGGCAGCGACCTGGATCTGCGAATTGATCTGGCTTGAGGCGGAGCAGCGCATCATCGCGCGCTTCACCGACCTTTACTATTTCGCGTTCACATTCACACCGAACTGGGGCGTGCTGGCGGCCACTTGCGCAGTCTCGGTGCTGGCAGGCGCGTTGTTCAGTCTGGCGGGGGCGCTGCAATCGTCGCGCGTCGACCTGAATGGCGTGTTGAAGGGGTGCGAACCTACCGTCAGCCGCGGCCGCCGTTGGCGCTTGAACATGCGCGACATGCTGATTGCTGTGCAGGTCACACTGAGTGTGGTGCTGCTGGTGAGCGCGGCGCTACTAGCGCGCGGCATGGTGCGCGGGCAATCCGCCGAGCCCGGATTCGACACCCACAATGTGCTCAACATCGAGTTTGGCGGCCTCGACAGCATCGGCTACGACGCCAAACGGATTGGTGACCTGCGTCAGCAGTTGCGCGCACACCTGTCGCTCATCCCCGGAGTCAGTGCAGTGGCCTTCGCCAGCCACGTGCCGTTGCTCGGCGTCGGCATGGGTCAGGCAGTAGTGGCCAACCCTAGTGAGCCACCGATCCAGGTACTAAACAATGACGTCTCGCCGGGCTTCTTTGCGGCGTTTGGCATTCCTCTGCTTCGCGGGCGCGACTTCACCGAGAGTGAGATCGTCCATCGCGCGGGAGTGGTCATCGTCTCGCAGACCACTGCTCGAAACCTGTGGCCGGGCGAGGACGCCATCGGCAAGCTGATCAAGGTGGGCAACCCACAGCGTTCCATGCAAGTAATCGGCGTCGCGAAGGACGTACACATCATGAATCTTGCGCAGGTCGAGTCCTACTTCCTCTATCTGCCGCTCGCGCCTGACGCTCCGGTCGAAGACGTTTTCCTCCGCACCAGCGGCGACGCAAACCAGGCGTTGGCGCCAGCGCTGCGCGCTGCTTCCGAGATCGATATCAAGCTCCCATCACTGGCGAACGCGCACAGCATGGATGACGCGCTCTGGTTCCAGCACCTGCCTTCGACCCTTGCAACACTGTTCGCGGGTGTGGTGGGCAGCATGGCGTTGTTCCTGGCGAGTGTAGGAATCTACGGCACCATCGCTTACGCGGTAGCCCAACGCACGCGCGAGATCGGCATTCGCGTGGCGCTCGGAGCGCCGCACTTTTCCATCCTCCGCATGGTGCTAGGCCGTACGCTGGCGTTGGTTGGCGGCGGAGCGTGCCTCGGCCTCGCCGCTGCATTGGTCGTTTCACACGCCATCACCGCAATCCCGTTCGCGTTGGGATCCCTGCTCTTGTTCGGAGTGAGTTCTAGGGATCCTCTGGCATTCGGTGGCGTAGGCGTGTTCCTGTTAGCGGTTGCCCTGGCCGCGGCCTATTGGCCCGCGCGCCGGGCCACGCGCGTAGACCCGATGGTGGCACTCAGATACGAGTAGACGCAGTCTAGACCGCTGCTTTCCAACCAGAGATACCCACGGTGAGCTGTCTCAAAATCTCCCGAAGATGCAACGCCGCACAATCAATGCACGGGAAATCGGTGTTGCTTTCGTTGAACAGCAGCGTCAGATCAGTGCCTGCGAACAGAATCGCATCCACGCCGTGATGCTTCACGAGGCGATGAGCGAGAGCCGTTAGCTTCTCGTGCTTCTCTGCCGACGACTGGCCCGTCGCTGCTACTTCGAGATACGTTTGGTGAATCAGGGCTACTTCCTCTGGAGACGGACGGATGATCTCCACCCCGCTCAGCGCGCCGAACAAATCGGACTCGATCACGAATCGCGTGCCAAAGATGGCGACCCGCCGGGCCTTGCGATCCTGCAGTTCCCGGTTCAAAGGATCGAGCAGAGACACGATCGGCAGTGCAGAAGTTGCGGCGAGTTCCTTCCAACAGAAGAGGGGAGTGATCGCCGGGATCGCCGCCACCTCGGCTCCAGCAGCCTTCATACGCCGGATGTAGCCACTTAAATATTCGGCCAGACCCCCACGATCTTTTGCCTCGACATACTCAAACACACGTGGTATCTCGGCGTTGGTGATCACAATGTCGAGCGCGAAGCCCAGTTTTTCGCAACCTCGCGCCAGCTTCTCGTAGTAATAGATGGTGGCTCCGACACCCAATCCGCCTACCACCCCAAGCAGCGAGACTTGTTCATGAGTGGAGATTAAAGCACGTCAGTCGTTGTGGTCGACTTAGATCAGGGGACGCAACCCACAGTAACGCAGTGGAATCCCCTTACTTATGCGAGAGCGCCACTAGATTGTTGCTGGCAGGCACAATTAACAAGCCTTCGGCGGCACCCAAGCCGGACTGCGGTGATGTGAAGCTTTCGTTGTCCCCCGCCTGAATCGCGGCTCCTACAGAAATAGCTGCGACTCGCTTCCCTGTGGCCAGCGAATATTCCGCAATGTATCCCTCTGCCGTCCCGATGTAAACGCAGCCGTTCACGATAACGGGCGCGCTCGAATAGGAATCGCCTTTCTTCGGTGTCGCTGTCCAGAGGGTCGCGCCACTACTGACGGAGAACGCCGTCAATGAATTGGCTTGTGTGTAAAGGCCAGTCGCGCCAGAAAAAGCAGGAGCAAAGGTGCTATTGAAGTAGCTCTCCAAGGCCCCGGTCGTTGCATTGAATACGCCACCGTTGTATCCGCTGAACACAATTGCATCTCGAACGTACAGTTTCCCGCCGAAAAGAACTGGCGTATTGCCGCCTCCTCCGTCGCAACCCGGGCTGTACGACCAGATTGGTTGACCCGTCCTCGGATTAAAATCGTAAACGTTGGGGCAAACGTACGAGACGAATACACCCGTCTTCGTTACCGCTGGGGACGAATTGTCTCCGTTGGCCACGCCGGCGGTCCACAGAACATTGCTGGTTCCCTCGTCCACTGCATAGAGCGTGCCGCCGGTTCCGGCGCCCGCTGTGTAGACGATTCCATTCAAAGCGGTTGGCGGCGAACTATACAAATATTGACTTGGCAGCGTCGCTGTCCACAACAACTCTCCGCTGGCGGCGTCATAAGCCAGCATTGCTCCGGCACCGAACGGGGAAGAGGTGTCCGGCACAACAAAGACTTTTCCGTTTTCGTAGGCTGCTGCTGCCCACCAGTAAAAGGCGTTCGGGATTAGAACTGGCCCCCAAAGCATGCTGCCCGTCTGCGCATCCAGGGCGTAAAGACTGATTGAACCGATGTTTGGATCTCCAGCGAGTACGAACACCTTCCCTCCGGCAATTAACGGATAGGAGACGGTGGCCTGCAGATTGACCGACCACAAAATCGAGAGAGGCGGATGCAAGCCAGGTGTGCTGTGGTTTCCGGTGTGAACAGGATTAATCTGGTAAGTTACAGCCTCATCGGTTGCGGTCTGGGCCAAGGCGGAAGTGACTAACGCCAGCGAGAGAAGCATCGTAGCAACGCAGGAGCGGATCATGTGGCGCCTCGTTCGACGAAATAGCGAGCCAATATAGCACGATCCGCGGAATGCCATCCTTCGGTTTTTGCCATGGGTCTTGCCGTATGGGAAATGCACAATCTTCCGGAAAAAAGCAATCCGACTATACAAAGTCCCTGCCGAAGAAAGAACGCCGAAACCACTCCAGAGACTCCGCACTCTTGAGTTCAGGAAAGGCCGACAAAAAAGTTTGCCGGACAGCGCGGTAGAGTCCGGAGTCTGCCTGGTAAAAGAACGGTCCAGATGCCGGAGGCGACTCGCCAACAAACAGAATCCGAACCCGCGCAGGCCGATAGCCCCTGCGCAGTCGCTCCCGTGCGGCCTGAGCCTGCAGGGGGCTAACCGGCTCGCGACTTTTTGCTGAAGGGCTCATGACATTGGCTGCCCCAATCTTCGTGGTTTTCGAAGATTGGGCATTCGTGCTGAGGATACCAGCGGATTTTACTCGGAGATATCAACTCAGCATAGGAGCGTCGAACTTCTCTTAAGACTGCGGCAGCATCGTGCCCACCCTTCGAATCTGCCGGCCGAAAAGAAAAGCCCCACTCCGAAGAGCGGGGCTCTGATCCTAGCTAGAAGCTAAGAGCTAGAAGCTGTTCTTAGTACATGTCGCCCATGCCGCCACCGCCGTGTCCACCCGGCGCCGGAGCTTCCTTCTTTTCAGGAATCTCGGCGATGAGGGCTTCGGTGGTCAACATTAGGCTGGCGATGGAGCCGGCATTCTGCAGGGCGGTGCGCACGACCTTTGTGGGGTCAAGCACGCCAGCCTTGACCAGATCCTCGTACTCGTTGGAGAAAGCGTTGAAGCCGTAGTTGTTCTCCTTCGAATCGAGTACCTTGCCCAGAATGACTGCGCCTTCTTCACCGGCGTTCTCGGCGATCATGCGCAGCGGTTCGGTGATGGCGCGCTTCACGATGTTGATACCGATCTGCTCATCGCCTTCGGCCTTCACCTTGTCGAGCGCTGCGGCGCAACGCGCCAGAGCAACTCCGCCGCCGGGGACAATGCCTTCTTCCACGGCTGCGCGGGTCGCGTGCATCGCGTCTTCCACGCGGGCTTTCTTTTCCTTCATTTCGGTTTCGGTTGCGGCGCCGACTTTGATCACGGCTACGCCACCGACCAGCTTCGCCAACCGCTCCTGCAGCTTCTCGCGGTCGTAGTCGCTGGTGGTCTTATCGATCTGGCTGCGAATTTCTTTCACGCGGCCTTCGATCTCAGCGTGCTTGCCCTTGCCTTCGACCACCGTGGTGTTGTCCTTGTCGATGGTGATCTTCTTGGCCTGGCCGAGGTCCGAGATCTGGACGTTCTCGAGCTTAATGCCGAGATCTTCCGTGATCGCCTTGCCGCCCGTCAGGATTGCGATATCCTGCAGCATCGCCTTGCGACGATCGCCGAAGCCAGGAGCCTTTACGGCCGCGACTTGCAGCGTGCCACGCAGCTTGTTGACGACGAGGGTGGCGAGCGCTTCGCCTTCCACGTCTTCCGCGATGATCAGGAGCGGTTTGCCGGACTTGGCAATCTGCTCGAGCAGCGGGAGCAGATCCTTCATCGAGCTGATCTTCTTTTCGTTGATCAGGATGTAGGCGTTCTCGAGTGCGACTTCCATGCGCTCGGGATCAGTGACGAAGTAGGGCGAGAGGTAGCCGCGGTCGAACTGCATGCCTTCGACCACTTCCAGTTGGGTCTCCAGAGTCTTGGATTCCTCAACCGTGATCACGCCGTCCTTGCCAACCTTCTTCATCGCTTCGGCAATGATCTTGCCAATGGTCTCGTCATTATTGGCGGAAATCGTGCCAACCTGAGCGATCATGGAGTCGTTGTTGACGGGCTTGCTGAGTTTGTCGAGTTCGCCGTTGATGCGGTTGCCTTCTTTGTCGAGCTTGCCGGTGATGATGGTGACGGCTTTCTCGATGCCGCGCTTCAGAGCCATCGGATTCGCGCCGGCGGCAACGGTCTTGACGCCTTCGCGGAAGATGGCCTGGGCGAGAACGGTGGCGGTGGTGGTTCCATCGCCGGCGACGTCGGACGTCTTCGAAGCGACTTCACGAACCATCTGGGCGCCCATGTTTTCCAGGCCGTCCTTCAGTTCGATTTCTTTTGCCACGGTGACGCCGTCTTTGGTGATGGTCGGCGAACCGAATTTCTTTTCGATGACTACGTTGCGACCCTTGGGGCCGAGGGTAACCTTCACGGCATCGGCCAGAAGGTTGACGCCGCGGAGGATCGCCTGACGGGATTCTTCTCCGTGAACGATGTGTTTTGCCATTGCTGTAATCTCCTTCGATAATTTCTTTGCAGGATTGGCCTGCGGGGTTTCTTCGGCTCTTAGCTATTAGCCTTTAGCTCTTAGCTGAACCGCATACTGCATAG
This sequence comes from uncultured Acidobacteriaceae bacterium, assembly GCA_963722365.1. Lineage (GTDB taxonomy): Bacteria > Acidobacteriota > Terriglobia > Terriglobales > Acidobacteriaceae > Sulfotelmatobacter. The sequence continues at coordinate 601,161 of CAVRLM010000003.1, read as the reverse complement.
ATCCTTCGCGCAAAGAACGCGCTCAGGATGACAATGCTCCGCTTATTTCTTGGAGCCGGCGAGTTCTTTCTTGGCCGGTGTCGCGGCGCCGGTGAGGATGCCGAGGACTTCTTCTTCCTTCATGATGATGAACTCTTCGCCATCAATCTTGATCTCGGTGCCGGAATACTTGCCGAACAGGATGCGGTCGCCTTCTTTGACTGCGAGAGGGAAGGTCTTGCCTTCGTCGTTGGTGCGGCCTTTGCCGGTGGAGATGACTTCGCCCTCCTGCGGCTTGTCTTTTGCCGAGTCGGGGATAATAATGCCGCCACGAGTGGTGGAAGCTTCCTCCACGCGACGGACCAGGATGCGGTCATGGAGCGGTGAAAATTTCGCCATGGTTTGCTACTCCTTTCAAGTAGTTAGAAGATGGATGTGCCTGATTGTGCCGCTGTAACCCTATGATTCGGATGGATTAGGCGACGCTGTTAGCAGTTACGCCTATCGAGTGCTAATTCTAAGATATGAGCCCGGAATTGTCAAGTGCGCTGGGGGCGGTCTTGGAAGACCAAACCTTGAACCACAGAGGGCCCAGAGGATCTCGAAGGGAATGCAAGCCCGAATTCAAACTCTCTCGCCAAGGGAGCGAGAAGGGTTGGGCACTGAGCGGCAGGAGTAAACTGATGCCCTATGCCTCCCACGCTCGGCCACGGCAAGATTTGTTACCTGCAGATTCCCGCGACGGATATTGCGCGTTCAGCTAAGTTCTATGAACGCGTCTTTGCTTGGAACATCCGGCAACGCGGAGATGGACACACCGCGTTTGACGATGGAGTGGGGGAAGTCAGCGGCGAGTGGGTCTTGGGACGCAGGCCTGCGTCCGAGCCGGGGCTGCTGGTGTACATCTGGGTGGAGAGCGTGGCAGCAACACTCGAGGCGATCGTCGCGAATGGCGGCGAGATCGCGCAACCCATCGGGGGCGATGCTCCCGAGATCACGGCGAGATTTCGCGATCCCGCCGGAAACGTGATCGGCATCTACCAGGAGCCCGATTGAAGTGTTCTTGGCTCTATTGCGACTTCTGCTCGGTGTCCGCAGACTTCTTCGCCAGGGAGCGGACATAGTTCACTAAGTCCCAATTCTCTTCGGGCTTCACCCGCTGGCCTTCGGGAGGCATATCCTCGTGGCCGTTCTTGATGATGTAGAAGATCTCGCCATCGGTGCGATCCTTGAGCGTCGCCGGATCGGTGAAGTCGACAATCTTCAACTTCATTTCTGCAGCGGTTTCGCCCTTGCCATTGCCGTCTTTCCCGTGGCACATGACGCAATCGAGCGTCCACCACTTTTTGGCGCGGGCCAAAGACTCGGGCGTCGACTTTACCGGATTCGGCTGCTTGGCGGCCTCGACCGGGATCGCTGCGTAAGACGGTGTCTTTTGGGTTGATGGGGTTGAGGACTGCTGCGCAGGAAGCGCGGATGCCAGGAAAAAAAGTGCGGGAAGAACCAGTGTGAATCTTGACACAGGAACCTCCTCTTAAGATTTAAGAGTGTGTGCTATCACGATTGTAACACCGGGCCTCGGCATGTCCTTAGCCGATTGGACGTAGACACCACACTTGCGACGGGTGCCTGGAGCATCGATGGTAAATGCACAGACGCAGCTATGTCTCTACGACGTGCGTATTCGGGCACACCGTCGCCGCGCTGAATTCGCGCGATCTTCTTCGCCGGGATCGCTGTCGCGTATGATATTTTCATGGTCCGCGCTGTCGGCGGACTCGATGCCGGTTGATTGTGATTTCCACGCAAGGACCTTCCCAAATAATCATGGATAAGAAATTTCGTGTGTTTGCCACCTGCGACATTGGAGAAGCGATTGATGTGCTGCGCAAGCGCGGATACGAGGTGGAAGTATATCCGCATCCGGAGGCGCCGCCTAAGGGCCTGATTCTCGACAAAGTGAAGAATGGGGATCGATGGCCTGATTACCACGCTGCGCGACCCGATTGATGCCGAGGTGTTCGAGGCCGGCAAGGGCACGCTGAAGGTGGTGGCGCAGATCGCGGTGGGTTTCGACAATATCAACCGCGCCGACGCGAACCGCTACAAAATTCCTTTCACCCATACCGCCGATGTCCTGACCGAGGCGACGGCCGAATTTGCATTTTTCATGATGGGGACGCTGGCGCGCAGAATGTGGACAGCGGAGCACCTGACGCGCGATCACCAGTGGGGCTACTGGCATCCTTACCTGCCCTTCCTGGGGGATGAGGTTACCGGCAAGACGGTGGCGGTGATTGGCACAGGTCGCATCGGGCTGGCATTTATCAAGAAGTGCCTTGGGTTCGACATGAACGTGTTGTGCTATGACCCCGCATACGAAAACCACGCGTTCGTGAAGTACCATTCAGGAGATCAACGACCTGCGGCACGCGCGAGGACTGACCAAAGAGAAGGCGTGGATCAAGTACGTCCCGTTTGAAGAGGCGTTGCGCGGGAGCCGACTTCGTCAGCGTGCATGTGCCTCTCTTGCGCGAGGGAGAGAGCGCCACGCCGACATATCATTTGTTCAACGAAAAGACACTGAGTCTGATGAAGGCGACCGGCTATCTGATCAATACATCGCGAGGTCCGGTGGTGGATGAAGCAGGCGTTGGCTCGGGCGTTGCGTGAGAATTGGATTGCCGGCGCGGCCTTGATGTATATGAGAAAGAGCCGCTTACCGGCCGATTCTCCGTTGCGCGATCCGGCGATCGCTGACCGGTGCCGGCTGATGCCGCACTTTGCCAGCGCAGCAAGGATTACGCGACTGTCCGACGATCCGAAGAAGGGCATGGCGGGGCGATGCGCGCAGGGACTGATCGATGTGCTGGAGCAGAATTACAACGGAGATGTCAGCAAAATGCCGTATGTGGTTAATAAAGAAGCATTTGACAGAATAGTTGCCGTGAAAGAGGAATCAGCATCGCTACGGGGTTTGAATAGTCGATTGCGGAAGGTTTCATAGTGCTCCGCGACAGAGATACGGTTACAATGTGAGCTCAAGTTGTCACGCTCAAGGATCCGAATGAAGAAACGACTTTTGTGGATTGTTGGATGCCTGCTGCTCTGTGCATCGGCACTTTCGGCGATGGAAGCCGACGGGCAGTCCGCTGTCGACACTGGTGCCTACCCCCAAGGAAGTTCAGTTGCGGGATGGGGGGTTCGAAGTAGGTCCGCGGACCAAGATTTTTGTACAACTCGGGCACCAGTCCGAAGACCGCATTGCCGCCGAGACCTTGGCAGAAGAAGTCGCAGACCAGTCTGGACTGAGGCTCGACATTCTGGGCATGAAGGCTGCAGCAAGGCGGAGGATGGGGCGATTGTGCTGGCCCGCCTTCAGGATGCGCGGGTGCGTCGATTCCTGGCGCGGAATGGGCTGAAAGGCGACTAGGTATCGGCGAAGATGGCTACCTGCTGTTCTCTGATAAATCGCACTTGATTGTGGCGGCGAATACCGGGCAGGGATTGTTTTACGGCGTACAGACCCTGCGGCAATTGCTTGCGGCCAGCAGGCAAAGGCGTGATCTGCCCGGCGGTCGGAATCCGCGACTGGCCGAGCTTGCAGATGCGCAGCACCCGGGGCGACCTGACAGATGTAAGCCGTCCCAACGTTAAATGATTGTTTCGATCGGCATTCGAGGCCAGGCGTTTTTCCGGATAACTTTCATTCCTTTCAACCGTCCCGGCGCGACGCGTCGGGTTTTTGTGTTCGGGCTGAGCGTTCGACTGCACCGATTCCTGCCTCCATACTGGCCGTTGCAGCGATTCTTCCGGCCTCTCGCATAGAATCCATTCCATGTTTTCTGACCGGACGAACTGGAAGTTGGGGCAGAACCGCTTTACTGCAGGCTATCGAAGAGGCACGAGCGAGCGGAGCGAGGTGCTGGATCTTGACGGCTTCGAATCCTACGCGAGTGGGTATTGGAGTTTCGATTCGGCGGCGATCTTGGAGGCGCTCGCCTCTTCGCAGGCGCTTGATTACGATCCGCAATCGAAGGGACTATTAGAGGCGCGGCAAGCGGTGGCCGCCTACTATCGCGACGAGCACGCGTGCGCGATCTGGATGCGGAGCGAATCGTGCTAACGACGAGCACGAGCGAGGGATATTCGTTCGTGTTTCGTCTGCTGTGCAATGCGGGCGATGAGTTGCTGGTGCCGAAGCCAAGTTATCCGCTGTTTGAGTTTCTGGCGGATTTGCAGGATGTGAAGCTGGTGCCTTATCCGCTGATCTATGACCATGGCTGGCAGATGGATTTTCCGTCGATGGAGAAGGCGGTGACGGCGCGAACGCGGGGCGTCGTGGTGGTGCATCCGAATAATCCGACAGGATCGTATGTGTCTGCGGGCGAGATGAAGTTGCTGAATGCGTTTTGCAAGGAGCACGGGCTGGCGGTGATTGCGGATGAAGTATTTCTGGATTACGGGCTCCGGACGGCTCGTGGTGAGGGCGGGAACAGCAGGTCCCTCCATGCGCTCACGGATCGGCTACCGCCGATCCCTTCGCTTAGTCGGGATGACAATGCCGGGGACGATTCGGATGACACTTCTGGGGATCGTCGGGATGGCAGGTCTAGAGCGCAGGCTAGCTTTGCGGGGAATCGGGATGTGCTGTCGTTTACGCTTAAGCGGGCTGTCGAAGATTTCGGCGCTTCCGCAGATGAAAGTGGCTTGGGTGGTGACGAGCGGGCCGGAGGATGTGGCTGCGCAGCGATGGGACGGCTGGAAGTCATCGCCGATACCTACCTCTCGATGAATGCCCCGATTCAGTGGGCGATGCCGGCGCTGTTGGATCAGAGTAAGAACATTCAAAAGCAATTGCATGGAGCGGGTGACAGAAAATCTTGCGGAGCTCGATCGGCAGCTGGCGGGACAGAAGGCCTGCGCGCGGCTGCGCGTCGATGGCGGATGGTACGCGGTGCTGCGCGTTCCGGTGACGCGGTCTGATGAAGAGTTGGCGATTGAGTTGGTACGGGAGAAGTCGGTGCTGGTGCATCCCGGGCACTTTTATGATTTTCCCAGAGATGGGTATCTGGTGCTGAGTTTGATTCGCCACCAGAAGCGAATTCGCGAAGGAATCCGAGCTCGTTCTCAGCCAGCTGAACTCCTGACTGCCGCCAATTGCTCTCATGGAACGCGGATTTAGGCTCCAACCACCGCGCCCGCAGAGGCATCCATATTGGGCCAATTCATCTGCTGGAGGATAAAACATGCATCATGGCAATAATGTTTAGCTTCCATTTCTTGTCGGCGGCACTGATGGTGCCTATCGGAGCTTTGGCCATGCCCGCCCCAGGACGATCACGAGCGTCACGAACAAGAGGAGCGCGACGGCACAAGGCGCGTCTACGATCCGTACCACAAGGACTATCACAACTGGGATCAACGCGAGGACGAAGCTTACCGGCACTGGCTCGACGATCGCCATCAAGCTTATGTGGATTATCAACGTTGAAGCAAAAGAGCAGAAGGAGTATTGGCAATGGCGCCACGCGCACGAAGAACACGAGCACATGGAGCATCAATAACGGATCGCTCGTGCGATCTGGAACGGCGGAAGGAACTATTCTTCCGCCGTTTGCTTTCTAGATAGTTCACTTTCTAACCAGGAATGGATTCGTCTCGCGCTCTTCGCCGATCGTGGTTAGCGGCCCGTGCCCGGGAATAACGACGGTTTCGTCGGGCAACGCCAGCAATGTGTGATGCAGGGAACTCAGGATTTTCTGCATCGAGCCGCCGGGCAAATCGGTTCGGCCAATCGAGCCCGCGAAGAGGGTATCGCCGGCAATCAGTTTTTTCTCAGCAGGGAAGTAAAGGCAGATGCTGCCTTGCGTATGCCCCGGCGTGTGCAGGATGTCGGCGGTATGCGATCCGGCGGTGACGGTTTCGCCTGTGGTGACGCTGCGGTCGATGTCGACCTTTCCGGGCGACGCCATGCCCACCCACGCGGCCTGCGCGTCGAGCATCTGCAAGAGATCGTAGTCATTCTGGTTGAGCAAAATTGGGGCGCCGGTCGCCGCGCGCAGCTTCATCGCTCCACCGACGTGATCGATATGCGCATGCGTGATCACGATCTGTTTGACCTGGAGGTTGTGTTTTCCGACGATCGACGAGAATTTCCTGAATGTTATCGCCTGGATCGATCACCATCGCTTCGCGAGTCGTTTCGTCGCCAATGATGGAGCAGTTACACTGCAAAGGACCGACCGGAAGAATTTCGTGGATCATGGCGTTATTGTATGACGACCCTGACGCTGATGGATGCCTGAGATGCCTTCAGAGCAAGCGATGATAACCGGGCCACACAGAAATCCGCCTCCGCATGACAATCTGCCTGTTAAATTGGACGATACTTGCGGTAGGTCGCGCCTCGGGTACACAATACGGCGCGTGCTTGGGAGGAGTTTGTGGCGGCAAAATATCGACAACATGGATATCAGGATCGCGATCACGAGTCGCGAAAAGGTGGCGGCGAAAAGCCAAGCGGAGCTCCACCGCCGAAACGAGATAACAGTTTTGGGCCTCGGCCCGTCAATTTACCCGGCACGCGCGCGGTTTCGCGCTGTACGCAGTGCGGTACGGTCTTGCAGGGGATGCCGACCACGGGGCAGTGTCCAAAGTGTGGCTTCGAACTGCATTCGTGCAAGCAGTGCACCTATTTCGATCCCGGGAGCCGCTTTGAATGCATGCAGCCTGTCAAAGAGCGAATCCCCAAGAAGGATGCGCGAAATGACTGCACTCTGTTTGAGATCCGGGTGACTCGAGAAAAAGAGACCTCGACTCCCGCCAGCCTGCGTCCCAATGATGCCCGGCAGGCCTTCGAGAATTTGTTCAAGAAATAGCAGAGTATTCACCACAGGAACACTGAGGACTCTAAGAACCAAGGCAGCGGAGCTTCCCTCCGCGGGCAGCCAGGGCGCCTGTCCCTACATCTAGAACTTAGAACTTCATTGCCATTAAGGTTTTTGCGTCGGCCTCAGAAGGATCTCGCTGACAAACGATTGCGGCGCTTGCGTTACCAGCATGGCGACGGCGTGGGCGACGTCATCCGGTTGCAGCATTTTCGCCGGATCCTTGCCGGCATGTGGGCTCAGTTCAGTTTCTGTGGAACCGGGGCAGATGACTGACGCCCGGATATTGTGCGGGCGAAGTTCTTCGGCGATGGAATAGGTCAAACCGTTGAGTCCCCACTTCGAAGCGGCATACGCGGCGCCGTTGGGGAGGGCGTTCTTTCCCGCGAGGGACGAGATATTGATGACGTGTCCGGAGCGCGCTCGGATCATCAGCGGTACGAAGGCCCTGATGGCAAAGTAGACGCCGCGCAGATTCGTGTTGAGAACACGCTCCCATTCTTCCGGCGCAAACTTGTGCAGGGGCTGGGTGAAGGCCCCGACCCCGGCGTTGTTGACGAGAATGTCGAGGCGCCCCCAGGTGCTGTCGACGCGGGCGGCGGCATATTCCAGTTGGTGCAACACCGTAACGTCGCAGGGAATCACCTCGGTCTTGCCCCCGGCGTTCGTGATCGCCTGCGCGGTTGCGTCGAGCGCGGACTGGGTGCGTCCGCACAGAACCGTCGTCGCGCCCAGCTGGGCGAGTTTGCGGGCGATGGCGGCGCCGATTCCGCGGCCTGCGCCGGTTACCACAGCGACTTGCCCGACTAAAGGTTGCCCGGTGTCCATAGAAGATGTTCTCCTACTGTTCGTTTTACTAGTTGTTTTAATGGACGCGACAGGCAGAATGGACGAACATCCGCCCTGTCAGCTATCCGCATCTTAACAATAAAGTGGAGGGCGAATGGAAGTCGCTTGCCTTCGGAAGAAGAGGTACTTATAATCCGGCCAACCGGGAAAAACGGTCAAGGCGCCTTTGTGTTCCAGCAAGGCATCACTTTTCCCGGGTACCTGCCAGGAAACAGGGCATTCCAAAGCAGGATCCGGACGAGACGCGGTCCAGATGGAATGCAGTTGCTGCTCAGCGTTAAAGAATACGTTTCCCGAAAGCCATTTTCCAACGATCCAAGGAGCCATACTGATGAAAAAGATTCTGCTTACGGTTGTGCTTGGGGTAGCAGCGAGCGCGGTGGCACAGAGCACTGCGGCGCCTGCGCAGGGACAACCGGCCACGCCGCCGGCACAAGGCCAAGCGGCTGCGCCCGCGGGTCAAGCTGCGGCGCCGGTGATCAAAGATCCGGCCGAGTACAACGCGTACGTAGGCGCGATCCAGCAGTCCGATGCCAACGCGAAGATTAGCGGCCTCGAAGCCTTTATCACCCAGTATCCCAACAGCGTCATGAAGAACCAGGCGCTCGAAATTCTGATGGGCACTTACCAGCAGGCAGGCAATGCAAAGAAGACGATGGACACTGCCACCAAGCTGGTCACGGCGGATACGTGCAACGTGCGGGCGCTGGCGCTGCTCGCATACTTTGACCGCGTGATGGCGCAAGGCGGAGATCCGAACGCAACGCAACTCCTCGCCGATGGCAAAAAGTATGGTCAGCAGGGGCTCGACTGCCTGCCGAAGTTCAACAAGCCCGACGGCACCTCGGACGCAGATTTTCAGAAGACCAAAGACCAGATGACCGGCATTTTCCACGCTGCGATCGGCATCGCGTGCCTTCAGGGAAAGGACAATGCCTGCGCGGTTACGAACCTGAAGCCGGCCGTGGACGCCAGCCCCGATACCCAGAAGGATTTCAGCCTGGTGTATCCACTGGCCTTGGCTTACCTGGGACAGACGCCCCCCGATTCTCAGAACGGCATTTGGTATGCGGCGCGGGCCGCTGCGGTGGCTCCTCCCGCGGCTCAGGCGCAGATTGAAAAGTACGCGCGTTCGCAATACATCAAGTTCCATGCGGGAGACGATGGTTGGGCTGAGTTGCTGGCCGCAGCCAAAGCCAATGGCCCGCAAGTGGCCATCAAGCCTGCACCTTCCCCGGCCGACCAGGTTCATGCCATGGTGACCACCAAGAAGCCGGAAGAGATGAACTTTGCCGAGTGGCAGTTTGTATTTACCAATGGCTCGCAAGAGGATCAGGACCTGGTCTGGAACGCCATCAAGGGCAAGGCCGTGCAGATGAATGGCACCATTATCGGCACAACCCCGACCGAATTCTCGATCGCCGGCAGTTCCGACGACATCGACGCGAAGAAGGCCGACATCACCCTGAAGTTCGAAGACAAGGTTCCAGTCCGGCTGATTCCCAAGGATGGCGCCAGCTTTGACTTCCAGGGCGAGCCGGCGTCATACACGCCGAATCCGTTCATGATGGTCATGGAGAAAGGTCAGCTGCTGAAGGCCAAGGCAGCGCCCACCACCACGAAGAAGCCTCCAGTGCACCACAAGCCCGCCGCGCAGTAGCGGACGGTTTCAAGCAATAATAAAAAGGCAGCCTGCGAGGGCTGCCTTTTCCTTCAAGTTGCCGAGCCAAACAGCTCACTACTTTAGCTGCTCGATCGTAAAGGCTAGAGCGTACTCAGCGTCGGGCGGCGGCGTTCCAATTTCAGCGACCTGATAAGTTACCGGGGTGCCCTTGAGGGGTGTGAAAACCCATGCACCGAGGCTCTGATAGGGCGGACCACCCACCACCTGTACAAAATTTCCAGAGGTATTTTTGTTCACGAAATCAGTAGCTAAGAAAGTGAAAGTCCAACCATCAAAAAGCCCCGGCTTCAGGTTTCTCGCTGACATGTATGCACTCAAGCGATAGACACTGTTCTCTGTAGGTGTGAAGAGAGTGGTCAACGGAATTGCTGCTGTCTGATTATTCAGGAGAACAGTTTTAACGACCTTCCATTGCGGCACGGTCTGACCGAGGGACAAGGACGAACACAGGAGTAGCAGCGAGCAAAGCGCAGTCTTCATGGTGAACTTCCTCCGAAGATCGTTAGTAGGCAAAGCGTATCGAGCGCTCAGCGCCAAGCCATACTACGGCTTGACGCGAAAGATTTTATTACTGGTCAGCGTGCCGCTCGGTGTCGTGACGGTGACAAATCCGGTGGTCGCGCCGGAGGGAACCTTCGCCGTCAAATAGGTGTCGGAGACAACGCTGAAAGTTGCGGCAGTTCCGTTTACTGACACGTCAGTGGTTCCGGTGAAGCCTTGCCCCAGAATGCCGATGGGCGACCCGATCTTGCCTGAGTCACGCACGAGGCTGATGAACGGTGCTAACCCAACAGAAAGACTGAAGATCGTACCGCCCCCGAGTGTCCCACCGCCGTATGTTGTCCCATAGATGCTACCGTTGGTAGCTTGGAACAATCCTGCGTAGGGCTGGGTGCCGTCCTGAAGGTTGAAGCTATGCAACGTGGTCAGCCTGCCGCTTAAAGTGATTTTGAAAATGGTACCGTAGTGGTACGCTCCGCCGCCCACCGTTGTCCCGTACAAATTCCCGTCCGATCCTTGCACCAGGCCCCCCGCCGGTTCACCACCGTCGAAGCAATCGGTGGGGCAGAACCGGTACAGCGTGGTTAGCGTGCCCTTTGGGGTAACCCTGAAGACAGTGCCGCCGCCATGGCGTCCTCCCGCAAAGCGGGTGGTCCCGCAAAAGTTTCCATCGCTTGCTTGAACCAGTGGAGAAGGTTCACTGCCGTCAGCACAGTTAGTTTCGCCGCAGAAGTTGTATAGCGTGGTCAGCGTTCCGTCCCGCGTAATTTCGAAGACCGTGCCCCCAGCACCGTTGGCTCCTTCCGTCAATGTTGTCCCGTAGAGTTTTCCGTTGGTAGCTTGAATCAGTCCTGCGGTAGGTCCGTCGCCGTCGGCACAGTATGTCTTGGCGCAGAAACTGTAAAGCGTCGTCAGCATTCCATCTCGGGTAATGGTGAAGACTGTGCCACCGCCGCCGCCTTCGCCGTAGTACGTCGTACCGTAGAGGTTTCCGTCTGAAGCCTGTAGCAGCGGAGCACCAGGCAGACTACCATCGGGGCAATTGGCCTGAACGCAGAAACTGTAAATTGTTGTCAGCGTCCCGTTTGGAGTCATGCTGAAGACTGTGCCGTTCCCGGTGTCGCCGCCAGCAAGAGTGGTACCGTAAAAGTTCCTGTCGGTTGCTTGGACCAAGCCTCCGCTCGGCTGTGTGCCATCAGCGCAGTTCAGTTGCCTGCAAAAGGAAATAGCGGTCAGGGTGCCGCTAGGGGTAACTTTAAAAACTGAGCCGCTATTGCGGCCGCTACTGCCGCCCGAAGGAGTTGTGCCGTAAAGGTTCCCGTCAGTCCCCTGAACAAGAGATGCCTGCGGAGAAATACCGTCGGCCCGGTTCAGATTTACGAGCGTGGTGAAAGTCTGGGCGTGCGATGCAATCGCCGCGCTTGCCCCTACCAGGAAGAGTAGACAGGCGCGCTCGCACACATTCAGTTTTGTCATCAGATCCTCCGTGGCACACGCACACGCGCGCGGCGAATGCCGCGAACTGCAAGGGGGAGTGGTCGAGCCGGACTGAGCCGGTGCGATTGTCTCCGGTGGCGGCTTCGGCGTCAAGCGCTGCCGCCTACTGACTCTGTTGGTAGCTCTTTTAGCCGCTTCGCGGCCTAAATGAGAATCACCTAGCGGACGATCTTCTTTTCCAGAGTGACGGAGCGGGTGCTGCGCGGTGGTCGTTTGACACCGTCGCGGAGTTGGCGGACATCAATTTTCAATTCGGTGATCGTGCGGCTGAGGGTATTGCGGTGCATGCCCAGTTCGCGGGCGGCGCGGCATTGGTTGCCCTTGTTTTCCTGCAGGACGGTCAGGATGAAACGCTTCTTGAATTCACGCACGCCTTCCGAATAAAGAATATTGCTGCGGTACATTTGCAGGATAAGTGCTTCCAGTTGATCTTTCACGGATCTCTCTCTTTAGAATGAATTTTTCACTGCACCGCAGCCTATTTCGGCGGGGAAGCAGGGGAGCCGGTTAACTTTTGAGGAGCCTGATGCAGCAGATCGAGACCTTGAAAGAAACGGGCACGCAGCTCCGGCGGCGCCAGCCAAATCGCAGCCCGGCCCACTACCAGAAAGTAGGGAGCCAGTTGCGAATTCTCCAGCAGCTTCGACGTGGGAGTGAATGCCGTCATACCCATCAAGATCACCGCTACCATCAAACCGCCCTTCAGCAGCCCCAAGATTGCGCCAAGGAAACGGTCAATACCACTGAGACCGGAATGCTTCATCACCCAGCGGGCCAACCTGGCGGCGAGGCCGAACAGGAGCACGATGGCAAAGAAAATGACGAGGAAACCGAGTATCTCAGCTAACCACGCATTCTTCAAAAACGATTCCATCCACCGCGCGACGCCGCGATACTGCCATGCCGCCACGATATAGCCGACCACCAGCCCCGCCATGGTCAGAGCCTCGGAAAAAAAGCCCTGCATGGCCGCGGCCACCACGTTCAGAAGCACCAACCCACAAATAAGCCAATCCGCGGGAGTCATAGCGGATACCCGTGGACTTGTGTTGCACCAGACGTGCGATTAGACATCCAGCTTGTGTCCCGTGAGCTGGAAATACGCCTCGAGATACTTTTCGCTGGTGCGAAGCGCCACGTCGGCCGGCAAGGCCGGGGCGGGCGGCTGTTTGTTCCAGTGAATTTGCTCGAGGTAATCGCGAACATACTGCTTGTCATACGAATCCTGCGGCCGTCCCGGAGCGTACTTGTCGGCGGGCCAGAAGCGGGAAGAATCCGGAGTGAGGACCTCGTCGGCGAGGGTGATGCCCTTGGCGGTGCGTCCAAACTCAAACTTGGTGTCGGCAATAATGATGCCGCGCTGGCGAGCGTAGGCCGCGGCTTTCTTGTACACACGCAGCGTAAGATCGCGAAGGTGGCTGGCCGTCTCGACGCCTACCAGTTCGCACATCTGGTCGAAGGAAATGTTCTCATCGTGCCCGGTGGTCGCCTTCGTCGAGGGCGTGAAGATAGGCTCGGGAAAAGCTTCGGATTCTTTCAGTCCCGCTGGCAGCGTGATACCACAGACTTTGCCGGTGGCTTTGTATTCCTTCCAGGCCGAGCCGGAGATGTATCCGCGCACCACGCACTCGACAGGGAACATCTCTGCGCGGCGCACCAACATGGAGCGTCCGCGAAGCTGGTCAGCATACTTGCGAATCTCGCCGGGGTATTGCTCGACATCGGCGGTAATCATGTGGTTCTGCACGATGTCGGCAAGGTAGTCGAACCAGAACAGGGAAATCTGATTGAGGACTCTCCCCTTGTGGGGAATGCCGGTCGCCAGAATGTAGTCGAAGGCGGAGATGCGGTCAGTGGCGACGAAGAGCAGCTGCTGGTCGCCCACGGTGTACACATCGCGGACCTTGCCGCTGGCATGAAGGTGGAGTTCGGGAAAATCGGTTTGCAGGAGGACGTTGTCGAGAATTTCGGGGCTCATGATGAAATTTTACAGGTAAGGAGCGAGGCGTATTCTAGCTGGTCCGAAAAAAATGTCAACGATTCTGATCACAGTTCCGAGTTGCGGACGACTGGGCGCTTGCACGAAAAGTATTGACAGGAAAGCGAATGCCCGAAACTCCATACCCAGCAAGGGCTATGAGCGGAGGAAGTTGTGGAAAAGCTGAGGATAGAAGTGGATATCGTGGACGAAAATGAACTTGCTCCCTCGGGTTGCCCCATCCTTGTCGCGTTCTTTGCGACAGGGTGGGGATTTTGATCTTGCCCGTCCGCACACCGCCAGAAGTCAAATACCCCACCCGGTCGCAAAAACCGCGACAAGGATGGAATACCGTTGAACGGGGCTAAGCTGGTGCTCCGAAGCGTACCGACACCAGCTTCGAAACTCCCGGCTCCTGCATCGTCACGCCGTACAGTACCGGAGCGATGCTCATCGTCTTCTTGCTGTGCGTGATCAGCACGAACTGGGTCTGCACGCTCATCTCTTTGACGAGCTCCGTAAAGCGTCCGATGTTGGCTTCGTCAAGTGGGGCGTCAACTTCGTCGAGGATGCAGAACGGGCTGGGCGCGTACTGGAAGATGCCGACCAGCAGGGCCAGCGCGGTCAGGGCTTTCTCGCCGCCAGAGAGCAGAAGCACGCTTTGCAGCCGCTTGCCCGGAGGCGAGGCCACTACGTCGATGCCGCTCTCGGCGCTGTTTTCTTCGTCGGTCAACTTCATGAAGGCGTGGCCCCCGCCAAAGAGTTTCTTGAATGTAGCCTGGAAGTTTTCGTTGATCTTGGCGAACGCCTCCTCGAACTTCTGGCGCGAGATCTGGTCGATCTCCTTGATCGTGGCCGTCGTGTTTTCGATCGACGAAATCAGGTCCTTGCGCTGGGTTTCGAGGAACTCGTGGCGCGCGGCCGTCTCTTTGTACTCTTCGAGAGCCATCATATTGACCGGGCCCATGGCTTCGAGCTTCGACCGCATATCGCGATACAGCTGATCCTCAGCCGCAAGCTGCTCACCGGTTACCGGCACGAGGGTGGTGTCGGCAACCAGGGCCGACCGTACAACGCCAAGTTCGTTGATGCAGGTTTCCGACATATATTGCGCGTCGGATTCGAGCTTGGCTGCGGTCGCCGACAGTTCGCCTCGGCGGTCGCGTGCATGATCGAGCAGCAAACGGCTGTTGCGCAGCAGTTCGTCGATCTCTGTCAGGCGTGCGCGGAGTTGTTCAGTCTCAAATTGCAGCAGGCCTTCGCGCGCTTGGGAAGCGTTGCGCTCCGATTCGAGGTCAGTGGCTTGCTGCGCCAGTTGCTCGTTTTCCGCCTCGCGCTGCAACTTCTCGGCGGCGGCGCCTTCGATTTGCGAGGCCAGCGCGTGCACGCGTTCTCCCATTTCAGAGAAGAGGGATTCGATTCGCTGCAGCACTCCAGCTGCCGAGCGGTGGCGCTCGGCCAGTGTGGCTACGCGGGCGGCGTGCTCCGAGCTCGTCTGAGCGGCTTCTTCGCGGCGCTGGCGCAGTGCCGTCAGCGATTCCTGCGCGGCGGCTATTTGCTGTTCGAGCCCAGCCCGCTGGATTTCGAGAACTTCAATGTCTGACTGGCGGGCGCAGAGAATGCCTTCCTGCTCGGCCCGTTCCGCCGCCAGACGTTGCAGTTCGAGCTGGCAGACATTCAGGCGTTCGCCGACGCGCGTCATCTCCGAGTCGAGTTGTTGCAGCATGTGGCCCGACGTCATGGCCTGTAGCTCAGCCTCGCGCTTTTCGCCATCGAGCCGGTCGAGCAGGGTACTGAGCTCTTTGATCTCGCGGCCAAGTGTTAATACCCGCATTTCTTCATCGCGCAAGGCACGCTCGAGTTCTTCCAACTGGCGCAAGACGTCGCGCAGTTCGCGCTTCATGGAGAGCGGTCCTTCGGCGCGCTGTTTGCCCCCAGTCACCGTCACGTTGTGAAAGCATTCCCCGCCTTGGGAGAGGAAGAAAGCGTCGGGATTCTCCAGTGCCAGGCCGCGTGCGACGTCAGACTCAGGAACAATGTAGCCGTCGCGTAGTTTGGGCAAAATCACTTCCAGCGATTTGCCGAAACCATCCAGCACGCGAATGGTGTTCTTCAGCGGGACGATTTGAGCGGCGGGCGGCGCGCAGTGCGCGGCCTCATCGAGCACGAAAGAAAACTTGGCTTGCGAGTCTTCCGGATGCACCAGGAAGGTAGCACGGCCATCCACGCCGGTGCGCAACATGCGCAGCCCTTCGTCGGCAGCGTCCCAGGATTTCACCACGACGTAATTCAATTCATCGCGCAGAAAATCTTCCACCACGCGCTCGTACCGCGGTTCCACTTCGAGGAAGTCGGCAAGCACGCCCACGGGCGCGAGCCCTCCGTTCATGACCCCGGATTGAAACAGCCGGCGCACCGATTCGGTCGAATATCCATGTTCGGCGATGACGGCTTCCAGCGACCCTTTCTTGCCCAACGCAGTGGCGTACTCGGCGCGAAGAACGTCGAGGTTGGTCTTGGAACGAGTTTCCTCCAGCTTCTTCTGCTCGATCAACCGCCGCAGTTGGCTGATTTCTTCGGTGATCCCGCTGACCCGCTGGCGGACTGTTTCAAATTCCAGTGTCAGCTGTCCACGCTGTCCGCCAAAGGCCTCCACCTGCGTAGTGGCGTTGGCAATCTCTGCTTCCAGACGGCGAGCTTCGCGGTCGGCTCCGGCCAAACGTTCCTCCGCTTGCGCCAATTGATTACGCAGACGCGATGCTGACGACACAGTATCGAAGATGGCGACGCGCGATTCTTCCTGCTGGCGTTCGATTTCCGCGAGGCTCACGGTTGCGGCGACAGCCTCTTGCTGGCAGAGCGCCAGATCGCTCTGGGCGGCGGCTAAATCGGCGGCAGCAGATTCAAGAATCTGGCGATTCGATTCGCGCTCGGATTCCAGTGCACTCAGGCGGTGACGTGCTTGCGCCAACTCAGCTTCCGAGGACGCGGCCCGCACCACCAATTCCGCACAGCGTTCTTCATTGTGACGGCGACGGGCGTGGGCGCGGTCGATTTCGAGTGCAATCTGGCTGATGCGTTCGCGGTTCTCGCGCAGTTCAGTGTCAATCGTGTACCCGCGCTGCGTTCCGTCGGCGTGCTCGGCTTCGAGTTGCTGCACGGCCTCGGTACGCTGCTGCATCTCCTCGGCAAGAGCGTTCAGCTGAGATTCCAGGGCTGCGCTCTCTTGTTCGATTGCGGCGAACTTACTGGCTAGCACCAGACGCAGCTTGGCGCGCATTTCTTCTCGCAAGCGGGCGTAGCGCTCCGCCTTCGAGGCCTGCCGCTTCAGCGAATTCATCTGGCGCGTCACTTCGTCGAAGATGTCGTTGATGCGCGACAAATTCAGCTTCGCATCCTCAAGTCGAGCCTCGGCCAAGCGCTTCTTCGTCTTGAATTTCGTGATGCCCGCTGCTTCCTCGAGAATCGCTCGACGATCAGTGGGACGGCTGCTCAGGATCTGGCCAATGCGTCCTTGCTCGATCAGCGCATAGGATTCTGGCCCCAAGCCGGTTCCCATGAACAATTCCTGGATATCACGCAAGCGGCACAACTTTCCGTTCAGCAGGTATTCGCTGTCGCCGGAGCGGAACAGGCGGCGCGTGACCACGATCTCTCCCGCCCGGAATTGCTGCTGGTTGAACTTGCGTCGGCGGATTTTCAGAACCACGTGCGGAGCCGGCGTCCCGACCGCCCCTGCCGTTGCGGGCGCAACAACATTGTGCGCGGGCAGCGCGAAAATCGGCTCATCGTCCGGGAAGGCGACTGCAATCGTATTGATCTTGCTGCGGGGAATTTCTACTTCTTCGGTTCTGCCGGGCTGCGCGTCTTCCACTGCCTCTTCAGTCGCCTTCGCGGCGCGAGCGCGAATAGAGGCTTCGTCCCAATCGTCGGAGAGGTTGTTTTCCGGAAGGTCGTCCTGGATTTCGATTTCAGTCGGCGCGTTGGCGTCGGAACCGTTGTAGGCTTCGGGATCGATCAGCGTCAGCGACACTTCCGCCATGCCGGTCGGCTTGCGGTCGCGTGTGCCGGCGAAGATTACGTCTTCCATGCGCGAACCGCGCAGTGTCTTGGCCGACTGCTCGCCCAACACCCACGAGATGGAGTCGGAAATATTCGACTTGCCGCATCCGTTGGGCCCGATGATGGCCGCCACACCGTCTCCGTGGAACTTGAGCTCGGTGCGGTCACAAAACGACTTGAACCCGAGAATCTGAAGCCTCTTCAGTTTGAGCAACGTGAACTCCTTAGAAACAGTGGCCGGTTTTTAGTGGCCAGTCGTTTGGGCACACGGTGCTGTGCCCGCTGCGAATGTGCGCATGTTTACTAACGGGATTCCTCCCATCGGTTCGATGCATCATGCCGTCCATGGAACGGTCATTCTTGCCCCAGGCTGGATAGGGCGTGCACAAAGTTAAGCTACTGTAACGGTGAAATTGGCCCGGGGTCAAGCAATATAACACTATATATAGTGGGGCCTTAGGACCGACCGCGTTGGGTTGCACACGCATTGCAGCAGTTAGACACTTTACGGGTGGAGTAGGAAAAAGAGGTGGGAGAACCGCGAGAGCAAGATAAGGCTAGCGCAGTCGAGGTCTACGCGCAATGGTTGAGTTTGTTTCAGCACAATGTGAGTAGAATCTGAGACTAGAGAACAGCAACGACTTGCGCTTCTGCAAATCAAGATTTCGGCTCAAGGATGGGCCGCTGTACCTGCCAGGTTCGAGTCTCCTCCCGTCAGTATTGATTCTCTGTTGCGCGGCTTCTCTGTGCGCGCAGACTGATGCGGGAGCGAGCCCCTCCCCTCGGTCTGGGGCGGCGTCCGCGCCAGAGGTACCAGCGCTCAGCGAAGGGCGCCCGCGCGTGTCGGATTCCGTGCAGGGCCTCATTAGCCTCGACGTCGTAGTAACCAATAACTCGGGGAAGCCAATCTCCAGCCTCGGGCCCGAGGATTTTGCTTTGCTGGATAACGGCCAGCCGCAGAGAATCATTTCTTTTCACGAGTTCGATGGAATCTCCTCCAAGCCCGATCCTCCAGTCAGAGTGATTCTCCTCATCGATACCATCAAGATGCCGTTTGAGCTGGCTGCTTTTGAGCGGGAGGAAGTTGAGAAGTTCCTGCGGCGGAACGGCGGTCATCTGGGTCAGCCCGTTTCGATCTTCGGGCTTTCCGATACCGGGTTCTGGACCCTGGCCCAGGCTTCCGGCGACGGGAACGCTCTAGCCGCAGAAATCGCTAGCGACAAGCTAGTCTTTATCCGTCGCCGCGAGCTTTTGGGCAACGGGACGGGGGAATTCGTCGACTCAGACAACGATGATCCTCCCGGCTTGAAAGCTCTGAAGGCACTCGGCGACATTGCCACGGCTGAAAGGCGGAGGCCCGGTAAGAAACTGCTACTCTGGGTTGGACCTGGTTGGGGTATTGGGAGCGCGCGCGAATTTGAGCCCAAGAAAACTCGCGATCCTAAGCAGGACGCCTTCGACACGATCTATTGGTTCTCCAACCTGCTCCGCGAAGCTCGCATTTCTCTATTCAGCTTTACAGTGGGGCAAACTGACCCTGAGACGCGCTCCGACCTTTACTTGCGCTTCATAAACGGAGTGGAATCGGCGCAAGAAGCAAGCCTCAAGAACCTGGATAGGAAAGTTCTTGCCGTGCAAAGCGGGGGTCGTGTGCTGGGGCCGGGTAACGACCTGGTCCGTCAGATCGATGACTGTATTCAGGAGGGGCGCGCCTTCTATACGCTGTCGTTCAACCCCTCCCATGCGGATCGCCCTGCCGAATATCACAGCCTGCAGGTGCAGATCGGCCAGCCCGGTTTGACTGCCCGCACCAACACTGGGTATTACGATCAACCGTTCTATTCCGACCAACCAAATCTCGCGACCAGGCGCGTCACGGTTGAACAGTTGGATCATGTTTTAGGAGCGGCCAGGAATGAGTCGGATGCAGACCTGGCGCGGCAACTCTCTAGTCTTGAACTGACCGAGCGGCTGAGCGCCAAACAACTTTCGTCCTGGACCGCAAGCTTACGAGGCAAAAAGACCCGTCAGGCGCTGGTTGCTCTTGCAGATGTGTCGGCGTTTCTGGATCCCCCCGTCGCAGAGATCCCTCGCGATGCGGCCCCGGATCTCGCTGCTCAACAGGTCATTATTTCGCTGGCCGTCGACTACCTAAACAACACGATTCCGAAGCTGCCGAACTTCTATGCCACGCGGGCCACGGTTCGTTATGAAGAAACTCCCCAATTTATTAACGCCAGCACCCCGATTGTCTATCGGCCATTAAATGTGGCGGCCAGCTCCAAAGCGACCGTGCTCTACAGCAATGGTAAGGAAGTAGTGGATTTCAGCGGAGACAAAGGCAAGAAGCGCAAAGTCGAAGAAGGGAATTTGATCACTTATGGTGTGTTCGGACCTCTTCTCGGTGCGGTCACCGACGCCATTGCCAGCGGTTTGTCCTGGAGCCGCTGGGAACTGGGCGCAGGCGCACCTCACGCAGTATTTCACTACGAGATCCCGGCACAGAAGTCGCGCTATCAGGTGGGGGCCTGCTGCCTTCCAGACGGCGACGGAACCGGTGCTTTTGAGACCACCGCCGGATATCACGGGGAGATCGCCATCGATCCCGCGAGCGGCGCGATTCTTCGCCTGGAGCTCGTGGCAGAAATGAAATCGACCACACCTCTTGTCCGGTCCGACATCATGATCGAATACGGCCCAAGGGAAATCGGAGGCAAGACCTACATCTGTCCGGTGAAAAGCGTCTCCATTTCCAGGGCTCGATCGGTGACGGTTCTGACGGAATGGGATGAAAGCTTCAGAACCTATGGACCGTTTGCGACCATGGTGAACGATTCGACATTCGATGACTATCACATCTTTCGCGCAGAGTCGCATGTGCTAACCGACGTCCCTGCATCGAAAAAGAAATAACCCTCTTCTTCGCAACTATTGTAATCAGGCGCTATTTGCACTCATTGACCCCTGTCGGTCACTGGAGCGTGCCTACTGCTTGCGGGGTCCCCGGTGCAGCATGGCTTTTATCCCGACGCCAGCAAGGACTGCCCAGCCAAGCAGAAACGTAACCCAGAAGAAAATAAATAGGGGTGCTCCAACACTGGGTGGAAGCTTATCAAGAAACGCGGCGACCACTCCGAGGGGCGTGTCCCTCAGAGTTACGTTGGATAGGATGACCCAGATGACAACTGCAAGCCGGCTTCCACTAATGAGTAGCAGGACGACAGGCATTCGCTTCATACTGCGGAACATTCTCCCGTTCCGGTTTCCACTACTTTCGAAATGAAGTCTTAGCACTCAAAATCCACGCCGGTGGATTTTCAGTGTAATGGCAGTATTTCAGAGTTCTATCAGGCCTGCGAAGGCGAGTGGCGCACCGACATCACCTTCAAACTCTTACCGGGTCGCAGCGCTCGCTAAATATTCTCGACATGGTATGGTCGTCGAGAGGCTGCAACAGTTTCTCTTACAATCCTCAGGCTGACTTGCGCGAAATCGTTCCTATGCTGGTCTTGCGGCCTGAGAGCCATTTTAAGAATGGGGTCACCGCAATGGCACTCACGATCAGGTACAGGATAACTGCGGCGACCAGCAATTTCTTGGGAGTTTCTGCCGCATTGGTAATGGCAAGGGTGATAGCGATTCCCGGGTGGCGCGTTGCCGTCGCCATGGCCAGCACGACCCGCTCGTTCGGATCGGGTCCGCCGAGAAAATAACCGCTTGCTGCCCCGACCAATGCAAAAAGGACAATCGCCAGTATCGTAGGTACGCCAATGAGCGACCAGATTGTCGGGAGTGTCAAGATCAGGACTGGCAAGAATGAGGCCAGCAGCAAAATTCCTCCTGCTCTTTCCACGATTTGCCCATAGCGCTCAGACCACGCAGGTGCGAACTGTCGGAGTACCATTCCGATTACTAATGGCAGGAGTATTTTCACGAGAATCGTCTGCACGATCCAGGATTCCGAAAATTTCGCCTCTCGGATAAAGACTGCGTTGAATAAAACGAAGACGAGCGGAATCGCGACGATCGACAGCAGCGAGATTGCGGCCAGCAATCCGAAGGTGAATGACGCTTCACCTCCCGATTTGAAGGCTTTCTTGGGAAAGAGTGGCGGTATCGGGGAAACCGACAGGACCACGAGCGCAACCTTGATGACCGGATCCAGGTCAAAGGACTTGACCATCAGGATGGCGACGATCGGCATGATCAAAAACATCGAGAGCAACGCTCTTATCAGCAGTCCTGGACGACGGAACAAGCAAACCAGGTCGTTCAGGCTGGCGCGCATCCCCAAGCTCAGAACGGTCAGGAAAACGCTGATCATCACGCCAAGAATCAGTATTTCCAAAATGCTCTTCATCGTCTTGTCTCGGGCAAAGCATCGATGGACATTGAATCACTCACATTGACCATCCTCGGCCTTCTCCAAAGAGGCTAGCCCTGCAAGTTGCGTGCACCACTGTAAGAAATGCTAGGGACTTTGCGCGAAGGCACATGGATCGATCTTTAGTCTTTATGAGCTTTTTGCTAGGGGATTCGTGCTTTTCCACAACGCGTTTGTGACATCTGCCCTTGCGCTCCGCACTCCAATCGCGCAATCATCGTCGAGGCGGTGACGGTGCGGGAACAGCAGGTCGGTCCCGTTTTGGAACGTCGTTCAAAAGGCACAGCCGTTAAGTTCTTTGTAAACAAGGTTTTGCCCGCAAGTGATTGTGCCCCATAGATTAATTTGCGATTTCCCGCTAACTCTATGATTCCAGCAGACCCCGGGGGAGGGGGAGGGAGTGTACTAATTGGTAATCCTCCCAAAATCGAACATCCGATTCGCAAGCACAAGAAAAACGCCCCGAAGGGCGCTTTTTCTTTGCTAATTGCTAACTGCTGACTTCAGCCGCCGAGCTTTTCGAAGAACCGGCAAATGGTTTCGATCCCGCGATAGAAGTTCGGGATATGGAATTTCTCGTTCGGCGCGTGCAGGTTGTCGTCGGGTAGCCCAAAGCCCATCATTACGCTTGGAATCTTCAGCACATCCTGGAAGTCGGTGACGATGGGAATCGACCCGCCGGAACGAATGAAGACCGTGTCTTTCTTGAATGTGTCATGCAGCGCCTGGGTCGCGGCCTCGATGTACTTGTTATCGGTACTGACCACGCACGCCGGACCTTTGCTCCACACCTTCACCTTGGTCTCGATCCCTTTCGGAGTGTTCTTCTTGATAAATGCCAGGTACTTTTTCAAGATGTCGTCCGGATCCTGGTTGGGAACCATCCTCATCGACACCTTCGCCTTGGCCTTCGCCGGAATCACCGTTTTTGCGCCATCGGCAACGAAGCCGCCTGGCATGCCGTGAACCTCCAGCGTAGGTCGCGCCCAAGTGCGATAAAGCACGGAGAATCCCGGTTCGCCCGTGAGAACCTTTGAGCCGACTTCGGTTTTGCGGTAGTGCTCTTCGTTGAAGGGCAGTCGCTTCCAGGCTTTCAGTTCCGCAGCGGTCGGAGCTTTCACGCCCTTATAAAAACCGGGAATCAGGACTTTGCCCTTGGAGTCTTTCATCTTGCTGATCATTTCGATCAGTGCGAAGAAAGGATTCGGTGCAGCTCCACCGTACATGCCGGAGTGCAAGTCAGTCTTGGCGCCGTAAGCTTCGATCTCGGTGTAGACCAAGCCGCGAAGGCCGACGCAGAGGGTTGGAAGATCGGGAGCGAAGAGTTCGGTGTCGCAGACCAGCGCGAAGTCAGCTTTCAGCTTGGCTTTCTGTTTGCGGATGTATTCGGCGATCGACTCTCCGCCAACTTCCTCCTCACCTTCGAAGATGATCTTGACGTTGATGGGAAGCTTGCCGCCTCCGGTCTGCATGAGGGCTTCGAGGGCTTTCACTTCCATCCAAAGCTGGCCTTTGTCGTCGACCGCTCCGCGAGCGTAGATGTTGTTGTTGCGCTCTGTGGGCTCAAAAGGCGGGCTCTTCCATTCATCGAGCGGTTCAGCAGGTTGTACATCATAGTGCGCATAGCAGAGCACTGTGGGCTTGCCGGAAGCATGCAGCCAGTCGGCATAAATCAGAGGATGTCCCTTGGTCGGGATGACCTCGACGTTTTCCATGCCGATGCGTCGCAGTTCGTTAGCGACGTAGTCGGCGGCTTTCTTGATGTCGGGCTTGTGCTCTTCGAGGGTACTGACGCTGGGAATGCGAAGAAGATCTTTGAGTTCGTTCAGAAAGCGCTGCTGATTACTGCGGGCAAAGTCAACTGCAGAGGAAGCCATAGGTGCGTCCTTTCTTGTGATCTCAGCGGATAACTCATGATTGCGGAGTCAGGGTGCCGCGGAAACCACTCAGTATAGCGCGGACGGGCGCCGAGCGCTGCGCCAGTGAAAAGCCTTTCACCACAGAGGACACGGAGGACACAGATGAAGATGCTTAAGCATAGCCAAGACGTAGCGAAGCTACGTCTCTACAGATGGAATCTCGCTTCGCAGAATGGAGTGAGGTCGTGTTCTGGAGTGTGGCCTTCGACTACGGCGGTCATGACTTCCGCGGTGATGGGAGCTAGCAGGATGCCGTCGCGGAAGTGGCCGGTGGCTACGTAATAGCCGGGAGTCGAGGTCGGGCCGAGGATGGGAAGCGCGTCGGGAGTTCCGGGGCGTAGGCCCGCCCAGCTTTCGAGGATCTTGGCGTCAGCCAGCTTAGGTACTAGTTCGATAGCAGATTGGTGCAGGCATTGGATGGTGGCGAGGTCAGTGCGTTTATCGAATCCAGCTTCTTCTACTGTGGCGCCGACGAGCAGGCGGCCGTCACTGCGAGGAATGAGGTAGGTCTTGGGCGAACGGATCACGTGCTTGAGTAAATCGCGCGAAGGCATGATCAGACAGAGGATTTGGCCTTTGACTGGACGGGTAGGGAAGGCATGAGGCGGGATTTGGCCTGACCATGCTCCAGCGCAGTTGACGATCTTGGCGGCAGGAAACGCGGTTTTCGTGGTTTCAACTCCGGTTGCCCGGCCCTCGGTTATGGTCACGGAGGTGACTTCGTCGCCGGAGGAGAAATCGACGCTGCGATGCTTCGCGGCATTCCATGCTGCTGCAGTAAGGGCTCGGGGATCGACGCTGCGTTCCTTCAAGTACACAGCAGGACCGTGAGGCCGGGCAAGTGCTGGTTCCAACTCCTGTAAGTGGCGGGGAAACGGATTTCTGGCAACAAATTTAAGATCTCGCTCGGCTTGTTCCTGCGACGGAAACAGGATTGTGCCCTGGTCTCGCAGATCCACCTTCATGCCGGATTCTAATTCCAGTTCGTGAGCGAATTCAGGATAGAGGCGGGCGCTGGCCGTGGCCAGCGCTTGCAGAACCGGAGGGGTTTCGAGGGGGCAGTCTACCAACATGCCTCCGGCGGCGTAGGAGGCCTCGCGGCCGGGTTCGCCGCGCTCGACAACCAAAACGGTGGCTCCGCGTTTGCGTAGGGCAATGGCTAGCGAGAGGCCGATGATGCCGCCACCGATGATGATCACGTCCCAAGTCTTCACTCCGGCATTGTAAAAGAGCCGAGGGGCCGGCGGCGCTCCCGCGAACGTTGATGACAGGGAGCGCGGAGCTGCTTAAAATGGCTCGCATGAAGAAGATTTCCGTTATCGGGATCGTGCTGGGGATGCTTGCGCTGGTTGGAACCACGGTAGGGCAAAAGGATAAGGACGAACCAACGTGCTTTGTATATTTCACCGTCATCAAGGACGACAACGGCAAGCCGGTGCGTAACGCGGCCGTGATTATGCATCCGGTGAATCCAAAGGGCAAGCAGGAACGCGGTGGCATGGAACTGAAGACCGATCCAGAAGGCAAGACGAATTTTGACGGGATCCCGTATGGGACGCTGCGCGTGCAGGTGCTGGCGCACGGATTTCAGACGTTTGGGGAAGACTACGACGTCGAAAAAGCGAAGATGGAAATTACCATCAAGCTGAAGCGGCCGCAGGGCCAGTTCTCGGTCTACGACGACCGTGCAAAGGATCCCAACGCTGCGCCCAAACAGGATCCTCCGCCGCCGGATCCGAACAAGAAATCAGACTAAAAATGGGAACAGCGAATAGGACCCCGTGTCTCTCGGACTGAACGCTAATCTGGCAGCGGGAGCCTTCGCCCCGGAACCGCGGCACAAGAGCGCGGGATGGGCGTTTGTGCTGTCCCTTCTGGTCCCCGGCCTGGGACAATTCTACTGCGACAAGACGGCGCGAGGAGTGCTTACGCTGGGTTGTTGGTTTGGAGCCTTGGTCTTGTGCTTCTCGCAGGTCTCCAGGCCAGTGGTCGGCGAAGCCCTGGTAGTCATGTTGGTGCTGTGGATTTTCTCCTTTCTCGACGCATACTTTACGGCGATCGAAATCAATAAGGGACAAGAGAGCCTGATCGACGGGCAGAATCCGCGCGTGGCGGTCGTATTGAATCTCCTGACCGCGGGCTTCGGATATTTTTACCTCGGCGAGCGCACCAAGGGACTCGCCCTGTTTGTCGTAATACAGGCTTCGCGATTCATTTTTCCGGGCACAGTGTTTTGGCGAGTCGGTATCGGGCTGTTGGTCGCCGCGATTCAAGTATTGGTGGCAGTAGATGCTTATCGCATCGCTCGGCGGCAAGTGAAGGAGCGGTTGCGATCGGAGCCTGCAATGCCAGATATGAGCTCCGTGGCTGCATCTCGACTGCCGGTGCAGGTTCCGGTGGTATTGGCCTGCATGCTTCCGATCGGTTTCGCGTTGCTGGTGCTGATCGGGCTGGCAGTGGAGTCGACGTGGTCGGCTAGACGCGCAAGGGCTTCCAACGAACCGGCCACCACGGTGCCCGCGCCAGTCGAATTGAATCGTCTCCAACCCAGCGAAGAAGCGCCCATCGCGGCCATAGACTTAAGCACGGCGGTGCAGGATGTGCAACGCGTGCAACGAAAGTCAGAGCGCACGAAAGAGGAGACTCCGAATCTCCGGCAGGATGTGCGAGTACTGAGTGGAGTTCTGGGCTCGCGGAAGTTGGATCCCTCAGATGCCTTAGTTGCGCACTACTACCGTGCTGTGGCTCTCGCGATGCTGAACTTCACTCGTGAGCATGAGGGCGAGGCTATCGATGTGGTAGGCGCGCGCACAGCGCGAGCGGATCTCGACCGGATCATCACCGCAAGATCCGTGCTTACCTACGTGCCGGAGGTAGACAAGATCAATGCAGAGTACTGGGCGGGGCTTGTGGCGCGTAATCAGCTGCATGATGAGCCATCGGCATATTTGTACTGGGAAAAATGTGCGGCGAGTGGACACGAGGGATGCGTGAACAATCTCGCCAGCGCAAGAGTTACGGGCGCAGGCGGGCAGAGAGTGGACGTGCAGGAGGCACTCAACCTGCACACGGGCGTGTACAACTCGGGGCTTCGATATCACTGCGCGGGTGCGGTTTCGGCATTGGCGATTGCGGAGATTAACTACTTTACAGGCGTCCGCCGACCCGGGGACGACGAACTGGAATGGACCAAAAAGGCAGAAGGACTGCTGGATCAACTGGAAACGATGGAGAACAATCGAAACGCGTGCCACCGGGTCGACTTTGAGGTGGAAGATTTTCTGTTTCAACTGAGCCGCGGGCACAAGGACGAGAACGTCTTGCAGGATGCCATCAGCCGGTTGGACGATGACTCTGCCACCACGAAGGCTGTGATTCAATTCATGTCGGGGGCGATTGATGAGGCCGGGTTCGATGCGGCGATGAGCTCCGGTAAGTCGCAGGGCGAACGTTGCTCGGCATATTTTGAGGCTATGTGGTTCGCGAAACTGAGGAGCGAAGATGCAATGGCGCGGCGTTATTATCAACGGATCGTCGATATTGGAAAGTTCCACTGCGCCGAGGAACTGACCTACGCGACCAA
Source organism: uncultured Acidobacteriaceae bacterium (assembly GCA_963722365.1). Lineage (GTDB taxonomy): Bacteria > Acidobacteriota > Terriglobia > Terriglobales > Acidobacteriaceae > Sulfotelmatobacter. The sequence goes on along the minus strand of CAVRLM010000003.1, from coordinate 573,835 downwards.
ATTTAGGTTTTGAGCGACACTCATTCTGAACGACTGGGGATTGGGCATGGATTACTTACTGAAGACAGAACCGTCAACATATTCGTTTGCAGATCTGCAGAAGGAAAAGACAACGATCTGGGATGGTGTTTCGAATCCGGTTGCATTAAAGAATCTGCGTGGGATGAAGCCGGGCGAACGTTTGGTGATCTACCACACGGGCGATGAGAAGAGCGCGGTGGGGACGGCGACCGTGGTCTCGGTGGAGGATTCGGATCCGAAGAACCCGCAGGTGAAGATTAAAGCCGGTAAGGCGAATGCGAAGCCAGTGACGCTCGCGGAGGCGAAGGCGAATAAGTTATTTGCGGATTCTCCGCTGGCGCGGCAAGGTAGGCTGAGTGTGGTGCCGCTGACTGAGGCGCAGTTTAAGTTTCTTACCGGGGAGTGAAAGTCAAAGTCCCCACCCTCTCGCGGAGAACGCGAGAAAGGTGGGGCAACCTCTTTTTCATGGCCAAGACCGCCCAGCCCGGCGAGCTTACGAGGCGCGGGCTTCGCGGCGGATCAGGGTAGAGTCCAATAAATATCCCAGACCGAGAGTAAAGGGGATCGCGCCGAAGGCGGTGGCGATCAGGGCGTCGGGTTCAACTCTCGCGATGATGGTGAAGGTCAGCATGTAGCCGACGGCACCGGCGATGAGCAGAATTCCGGCGCGACGAGAATGCGCCGCCTCGGTAAGATCGGGCTCCATGGGGACGGCGACACCGCGCTGCATGGCCGCGAGTCGTTCCTCGGTACGCAACTTGCGTACGCGGTAAAAAGTGTACATTCCGAGTATCGCGGTGGGCATTCCGAAAATCATGATCACTGCTGCAAGGCCTGTGATGTCTCCCATGGTAGTTCTCCTTCCTACGGTTCGGGGCGTGTGGCTTAGCTGAAATCGCTTACAACAACAGATACGCAGCGGGTGTGGGGAAAGTTCCGTCGGCGGCCAACTCCCAGCAGGGTGGGTGCTTCCAAGGGAGAAGGGTCGGCTTTCCGCAAGGACAGGGGCGTCGTTTGGAGACAGGATGAGATTAGGACGTTGTAACAACAGGCGCCGAATGGCGGCGACTGCTTGCCTGGCGGTGATTTGGATCACTCAAGGGCTCTGGGCACAGCAAACCAAGGAAAGAGTTACCGTCGACGATGTCGATCGGGACTATATTGTGCGGCTGCCGAAACGCTACGACGCACAACGACACTATCCGGTGGTGATCCTGTTGCATGGCATGAATCAGGATGCGGATGACATGCAGCGGCTCACCCGGTTTGATGAAGTGGCGGACAAAGACGGAATTATCACGATCTATCCGGTCGCGCAACATGGACAATGGAATGTCGGGGTGCACGCACCGGAGCACCGAGCGATGACGATGGGGCCGGGCCGGCGTGGGCACTACGGCGGCGGATATCCCGGGGGCGGATATCCGGGAGGAGGCGGGGGATATCCCCGAGGCGGCGGGCAGCAACCGCAAGGCGAAGATCCGAATGAGAGCCGAAGGGCGACGCCCACGGATGACATTGGTTTCTTCAATCAGATGCTGGATCAACTGGGCAGCAAGTTTTCGGTGGATGCGTCGCGCATCTACGCGGTGGGACTGTCGGAAGGCGGATTCATGAGCATGCGTTTGGGATGCGCTATGAGCGACCGGATTGCAGCGATAGCCGCCGTGGGTGCAGCAATGCCAAAGACCATGATCTGCCTGCCAACCCGTCCGGTGCCGCTCCTGATGGTCAATGGCACATCCGATCCGATCGTTCCGTACGGCGGGGGCACCGAGCACAACCTGAATCTTGCGACAATTTCGGTGGAAGACAGCGCCAAAGCGTGGGCGAGGATCGATCGCTGTGAAGAAAAGCCTGAGAAGAGCAAATTGATGGCTAGTGCGAAGGGCGGAACGGAAACCAAAGTCGACGCCTACAACGGGTGCCACGAGAACGCACAGGTCGTGTTGTACAGCTTGAAAGGCGCAGGGAACACATGGCCTGGTGGCGAGCAGTATGAAGCGGAGAAAACCGTTGGCAAGACGAGTCCCGATCCGAATGCAAATGAAATGATCTGGAGCTTTTTTGTTACGCGCAAACTGCCAGCGCCGAGCAAAGATCAGCAGTAGATTTCAGTTCTCGAGTCACAACAAGTAGAGGGATAGCGAGACCATCAGCTGATGGATTTTCTCAGTTCGCGGCGCAGGATCTTTCCTGAAGCAGTCTTGGGAACCGATTCGACAAAGTGGACCTCACGTGGCTGTTTGTAGTGGGTGAGGCGGTCGGCGACGAAGACGCAGAGTTCGTCTCCGAGTTTGTGGCTGTCGAGAAAGCCGTCGCGGAGTGCGACGAAAGCCACGGGGACCTCTCCGGCTGCATCGTCACGACGACCCACCACGCCGCATTCTTTCACGGCGGGATGTTCCAGTAGGACGGCTTCTACTTCCGCGGGGGCGACGGCGAAGCCCTTGTACTTGATCATTTCCTTACGCCGGTCGACTACCCGATAAAAGCCTTCTCGGTCACGAGTGACAATGTCTCCGGACCAGTACCATCCGTCGCGGAGGACGGCGGCGGTGGCTTGTGGCTCGTTCCAGTAGCCGAGCATGAATTGTGGGCCGCGCATGACCAATTCGCCGGGTTGTCCGGAGGGAGCTTCCGTGAGGTCGTCTGGAGTATCGGCGGGGTCGATCTCTGGCTGGGAGAGAACGCGGCAGTCGGTTTGCGCCACGGAATGACCGATGGAGTCGGGCCGGTAGAGGGAAGGATCCAGGAATCCGAGGTGAGTGACGGGCGAGGCCTCGGTCATGCCGTACCCCTGACATACGAGAATGTTTGTCAGGGCGGTAAAGCGGCGGGCAAGGTCGGGCGCTAACGGGGCAGCTCCGGACTTGACCCAGTGAACTTTATGATCGCGGGGGAATTGTCCGGCCTCGGCTGCCTGACACAGCGCATTGATGGCAGGCGGGACCAGGGGCATCATCGTCACCGATTCATCGACGATGAGTTTCGTTATCGCCGGAACGTTAAAGCGAGGCACCAGAATGAGTGTCGCGCCGAGGAGAAGAGAGGGAGTGAGGATAACGTTCAAGCCGTAAATATGGTAGAGGGGGAGAGAACAGAGAATGTTGTCAGCGGCGTTGAGCGTCGTCGCATGCGGGCCCAATATCTGATAGACGTTTGCGATCAGATTGTAGTGAGAAAGCATGACTCCCTTGGGCAATCCCGTGGTGCCGCTGGAGTACGGAAGAGCCGCCAGAGTCTGCTGGGAGGACTGATCGGGCGTAGGGCAAGATGCTGTCACCGGGTTGAGCAGGTTCGCAAAGGGCTCAGCGCCGGTGGCAGGCTGACGCGTAGTGTAGATGCGGCGAAGCTTTGGTAGTCCAGAGAGATTGATACCGTCAATGTTTTCGCCATCGGTAATGAGGAGAACGGCGCCGGAATTTTCCAACTGGTAGCGGACTTCGCGCTCGCGATAGGTCGGGTTCAGCAGAGTGGGAATGGCTCCGGCAAGTTGGATCGCATGAAATGCGACACAGAATTCCCACGAGTTGGGAAGAAATACAGCCACCACATCGCCGGGCCTGACCCCGGCCGCAATCAGAGAGCGGGCAACGGACTCGACGGCGTCTCCGTATTCGGCATAGGTCACTCGGCGACCGGAGCCAGCGTCTACCAAGGCGGTCTTAGAGGCATTGCGGCGGCAGGAGTCGAGAACGAGATCGTGCAGAAAGAGATTGTGGGGATCGGCGTAGAGTTCGGTGCGTTGCATTCCGGCTGGAATTGTAGCGGAAAAATGAAGGATCGAAAGAGAAAAGGGTTGGGGCTCAACTTGCGAGTCTGCGCAGAAATTCCTGCTCGTCCATGCGGTACTTGAATGCCTTGCGTCCGTCAATGAAAACGACCGGAACCTCGTCGTTGAACTGGCGGCGAAGTTCGGAGTCGAGGTCGACATCCACTTCATGCCAGGTGAAACCGCCGCGACGAGAGAGCTTCGAGAGGCTCTCTTTCACCACTTCGCACAGATGGCATCCCTTGCGGGAATAGACCACGACGCTGCGAGGATCGGGCATGCGCGGAAGATTTTAGCGCGAAGAAATGGGGTTTATCCAGCAGCAAAAATACGAAGAAAGTGAGCAGTTTTCGGGGGTCGGGTGGCTAGACCAAACTAAATTCCACAATTCGTTCACTTTACAAGCGTGATTCCAATCACTGCGTGGTTTCGGCTGTTCTGCTAATCACTAGGCACAACTCATTTCTAGTCGCCGCGTTTGAAAGTTATGGGGCGGGAGGGACCGTGCTGAAACATGGGCAGAAAGCTGTCCTCTGCATCGGAAATGATCCTGTCAGTTTAAACCTTCGCTGTTCTTCGTTGAACGAGCACGGATGGAATGCACTCAGCGCGGGCAGCGGACATGAAGGAGTCATCCGCTTACTCGGGAAGCGGTGGATGCCGTGGTCATCGATCTGGACGACGACGGCGCGGAAGCTGCCCTCATCGCTGGGGAACTCAAGAGGTTGCGTCCGGAGTTGCCCATCGTCATTGTCGTGACCGACGAGAGAGAGCTTGCCAACGGAGCTACGCAACAGGCGAGTAGCGTGGTCGTGAAATTGCAAGAAGCGCAAACGCTCATTCAAGTTCTGCGAAAGTTGCTGCCTGCGTCGTAAGAATCACCGGGAAGTCACTCCTCGATCACATAACGCACCGCCTTTGCCTCGACTCCATGCAGAGGCTGTAGAATCCCTCCATGCAAGAACACCAGGCAAAACCTCTTCGTGGGAAGACTGCCCTGATTACCGGAGCGGCCCGGCGGCTAGGAAGGGCGTCCGCGCTGGCCTTGGCGGCGGCAGGTGCGGATGTTGCAATTACCTTTAAGGAGTCCGCGCGAGAGGCGCGGGAGACGGTGGTGGACCTGTCGGGGTATGGGGTGAGAGCATTCGCACTGCGTTGTGACGTGACCGATGAAGATAGTGTCCGGGCGATGATGAAGGAAGCTGGGCGAGAATTGGGCCGTATCGACGTTCTGGTGAACAACGCAGCAAACTATGAAACCGTGGAATTTGAAAAGTTGACGGTGCGCCAATGGGACGCGATTTTCGCATCAAACGCGAGGGGGCCGTTTCTGGTGGCCCGCGAGGCCTTGAAATGGATGCGGCGGAAGCGCGGTAAAGGAGAGGGGCCGGGCCTCGAAGCGAAGATTATTAACATGGGATCTCTGGGCGGTTTACGACCGTGGGCAACGCACGCGCACTATTGCTCCTCGAAAGCGGCTCTGCACATGTTAACCAAAGTCATGGCGAAGGCACTCGCGCCAGAGATTGCCGTCAACGCCGTCGCACCAGGGATGATCGACTTGGGAGAAAAATCGGCGGCCGCTTTCATGCGCCGGATGGCCAAGCAGACACCCATGGGCAGAAACGGCCGGGGGGAGGAAATTGCCCAGGCGGTATTATTCTTCGCGACCGCACCGCAGTTTGTGACCGGCCAGATTCTGGCGGTGGATGGAGGGCTTGGGCTTTAGGAGTTTTAGTTCTTTCCTTGAATTTAAGGGCTGGATCACTACGAGGCGGCAAGTAGCAACTGTTTTGGAGGGAGCAGTATATTGAGGCGAATGAAGAAATTGAAAGGCAAGGCTACCACTGCTCGAGGTTTTCTCGGGGACGATCCTTTTCAGGAGGGCATTTCGGGTCCGCGCGTTGCCGTGGCGATCATGGCAGCAGGTAAAGGAACCAGGCTGAAATCCCAACTTCCTAAAGTATTACATGAAGTTGGAGGAAAGCCCTTGATCGAGCACGTGATTCGCGCGGCACTAAGGATGGTACCCGCTCACGACATCTACGCCATTATTGGTCATGAGGCGGATCGGGTACGGACCGCGATGGCCCACACGGGAATTAATTTTGTGCTGCAGGCTGAGCAGCGCGGAACTGGCCACGCGATGATCGTGAGCCGCGAAGCTCTTGCCGAGTATGACCACGTCATAGTGCTCTCTGGGGATGCTCCGATGATTACGCCGGAAACCATTGGACGGCTGCGCAATTTTCACCTGGAAGAGCAGGCCGCCATGACTCTTCTTAGCGCAGACCTTGAGAATCCGACTGGATATGGACGGGTGTTGCGGAAAAGTCCACGGAGCGCCGAGGTGCAGGCGGTGGTTGAGGAGAAGGCAGCGGCCACTGCGGAGAAAAAGATTCGAGAGATTAATTCGGGCTTTTATGTTTTCGCCATAAAGGAGTTGTACGGAAATATCGGCAGGTTGTCGACGGCCAACGCGCATCACGAGTATTACCTGACCGATATGGCGGAGGTGTTGCGGACGGCGCGACGGCGCGTGGTGGCATGGAAGACAGGGAATGCCAGCGAAGTGCTCGGGGGAAATACGCGGGCAGAGTTGGCGGACATTGACGAGAAGATGCGGTTGGCAAAGTGCCAGCAGTTGATGGCGGATGGAGTAACGATATTTTATCCGGCAACTTGCGTGATCGACGCAGATGTTACGGTTGCGCCCGATACCGTTATCGAACCCTACGTACAATTGCTGGGTACGACGCGGATCGGTACGGCCAGCCGTGTGCGGTCGTATTGCGTGATTCGGGACATGGAAATCGGGGATGGAGTGATGATTCTGCCGGGATGCGTGATGAGGGAATCGAAGATTGCGGATGGGGCCGTGATTGGCCCTTACTCGCATCTGCGTCCAGGCAGCGAGATTGGCGAAGGGGCACACCTGGGAAACTTCGTCGAGACGAAAAAAACCAAGTTGGGAAAAGCTTCGAAGGCGAATCATCTGACCTATCTGGGCGACACCGAGATCGGCGCGGGGGTGAACATTGGAGCCGGAACGATTACCTGCAACTATGACGGAGTCTTTAAGCATAAGACGGTGATCGAAGATGGAGCCTTCATCGGCAGCGATAGCACGCTGGTGGCGCCAGTAAAAATCGGCAAGGGAGCGTATATCGGGGCTGCTTCGTGCATCACCGCCGATGTTCCCGAGGATGCGCTGGCCTTGGCGCGCGCGCGGCAGGTGGTAAAAGAGGGATGGGCCGGCGAGAAGCGCGCAGCTCGGAAGAAATAGCAGGGAAGAACGCAATTGGATGAACGGAAAAGAAATCAAGATCTTTGACCCGGCAGACGGTTTCGCCCCTTTCACCGATCCGATCGAACTCACCGACTCAACGGTCGCGAAGCGTGGCGATCGATGGTGGATGTACCTTGCCGGCGAAGTGAGCGGACACGAGGGGATCCAACTGTTCAGCGCGTCTCTCCCCGCAGGAGCGCCGCTTGCGTCGCAAGGCTGGATGCTGACTCCAGATAGCGATGATCCCACCCACGTTGCACTATTGGCCGGGCATGAGTCCAGCAAAGCATGGGACCTGAAGGGAGGGCGCCACTGTCCGGCTTATGTGCGCGGCTGGGATCCGGAGAGGCGAACCTGGGTAGAGCGGATCTACTATGCGGGTGGCGCGGCCAATCTTTGGGGGCCGTACGCGGTTGGCTATCTGGAATGGGACGGAGAACAGTGGCTTGATCAGTCGCATCCTGTTTTCGTGGCTGAGGAGGACTGGGAACATGGAAGCGTTTATGAACCCAATCTCATTTACGCCGAGGGCAAGTGGAAGATGTGGTACGTTGCCGGTTCAAACCTGGAAGACTATTTAGTTCAGGGCTATGCCGAGAGCGCTGATGGCCGGACGAATTGGACCAAACACAAGATATTCATAGCGTCGAACGAGAAGGTTTTCGATTTCTGCGTGATCAAAGGCCACAAGAATTACGAGGCTGTTTTTTCCAAGGTGTGGCTCGGCAAGACGCAAGCTCCGCAGTCCACAGGCCTGTGGTGGTGCGAGTGTCCGAAGCCGTCCTCGAATTACGATGATTGGAGTGCGCCTCGCCAGATCATGACCGCCCGGGACTGTGGCTGGCATTCTGGACCGTGGAAGCCGTCGGTTCGATACGGGGAGAGGGATCCGAAGCAGATGTTTGTTTTCTTCGACGGAGGATACACGAAGGTCAACGAGCCAGGAGGTTTTCCCTTTGCCTTTACGCAAGGTTGTTTGGAGATCGAGCGACCCGAGTGAGGCGGCGTTATCCTCGAAGAAACAAGGCACCGACGCGGGGATCCGAGTGTCGGTGCCTGCTTCAGTTGACGCGAAGCCTAGTGCGTTACCGCAGCAAACAGTTCCGAGTGCATTAGCGATTGAAACTGTTGATCGTTGGCCTTGAAGTGCACCCCCACCGTGGAACTGTCGGAATCGACAGTCGTATTCTCCACAGCAATCTTTTCCGCGGGCGTGGCGCTCATCTTCTTGTACAGCATGTAGCCTTTCAGCAATGAGGAAACCGTGGCTGCAGTGGTGGAATCCGAGGTAAGAACGGCAAGGTCGAAGTTGACGCCGCTGTTGAAGCTTAGCGTGTAACGCGAGCCCTGCAGGCGCTTCTTGACGGTGTCGTAGTCTGCGACCTTGGAGGCATCGCCCATAGCAGAGCGCATCATATTCTGCGTGCCTGCCTGGTCAAGGATGCTCCACACCGGAGCAGAATCGACGCTCGACATCATGTCGGCCATGTTGCCGTTGGTGTCCAAACCCAGGACCTTCCCATCTCTGGTATCGAGCGCAAACTTGATGGAGGTCGAATCACCGAACAGGAGCGTGCTGTCATCGAGAAAACTCATGACGAAGCCGCCGTCCATGGGATAAATGTCTGCATTGCCATACTTCTTGGGCACGAACTTCTGCAGCTTCATCTTCTTCAACACAGCCTTCATATTGAAAGGTCCCGCCGCCACGCCGACCGTCTTCACGCCTTGTTTGCCAGCGTGGAACGATGCAAAGGCGAGCGTATCCACATCTTTGTCCGGGTCGAGGCCGATATTCTTGAGGGCCGCCTCAAACTGCTTGATGTTGTCGGGCATCAACTGCTGCTTGAGGGCCATCGCTGTGGGCGAATCCTTGAGAGCACGGTAGTCGACCGAGATCAGTTGCAGCAGTTCCGCGGGAACGCAGGAACGGGCAGAGGAGTTCAGCGGCATTGCGTAAGCCATGCTCGCCAGAAGCAAAGAAGCCAGACAAATCCTGAAAGGTTTCATAACGCCTCGAATCAAAAGCATTTAGGGTTTCGTATACCCATGGTTGGATGCACGATCGGCCCTTGTCGTTAATAGATCGTTTCATTCTATTTTACTTGCAAGGTAACAGAATGGAACAAAAGTACATGGCCGTTGACCGGTTGGAGTCCCAGTCTGGAGATCGGCGATCTCGCGAATCAATGGGCTGTCGAATGTACACGTGGTTAGAAGAGACGTTGCGAGCGACGTCCCTACGACAGCGCCGCGATTCTACGACCAATTTCGTCCTTGAACGTCGGATCTTTCAGGGATGTGAGATTGATCTCTACGTTGGCGAGCGCTCCGGTCTGGGCGGCGCCAGCCAGCGCTACAGCCGTGGTCAAGTCGGACTTCATGTTGGGATTGGTGATGGGATCCAGGGATTTGGAGATCTTTGTGATTTCGTGGGCTTTTTCCGCGACGGTGAGGGGAACTAAGGTCGCTTGTTTCAGCGCGGCTTCGATCAGGGCTTCACCAGAGGCTTCATCGACTGCGGTCTTTGCCAGTTTATAGGCTTTCATCACAGAGTTGTAGGATTCGGCGTCGGCGTCGACCGCAGCTTTCAGTGCTTCGCGTAGCGGTGTGAGGCGAGCGATGGCTGCGCTTAACTGCGATTCATATTGCAGGTAAGCCTTCTTGCCGCGCGACATGGATGCGACCATCACGGCAAGGCCTGCGGCCATGGATGCAGCTGCAGCCGAGGCGCTGCCTCCACCAGGAGTGGCTGTAGGTGCGGCGAGTTGCTCGATGAAAGGTTCGACTCCGGCGCGCAGGCCGCCGACTGCCATTTTTCCGCCCATCACGGCGGCGAGGCGATTCTCCAGGATCAACGACGAGTCAAAATTCTCGACCTGCAGAAACCATTCTGCAACTTGCTCCAAGGCCTTCTTCGGGATCAGTCCGACGATCTCGCTGGAAATCGGCGTCACGCCGTAGCGAGCAGCTTCCCGCTTCACCATCTCGAAAACACGGTGGACCGGCGTTTGCTCGAAGTCGGTGAGGTTCATCGAGACCTGGGCAAGTCCACGAACCAGAAAGCCGGCTCCTTTTACGAAGCGCATGCCACCGGTCGAGAAGCGAATGGCTTTGGCAATCTTCTTCGCAATGTCGACGTCGGGGGTATTGAGGAAGACGTTATAGGCGATAAGGAACTTGCGGGCGCCGACCACGGTTGCTCCGGCAGTCGGATGCACACACGGGTCGCCAATGTCCGGGCAGCGCGCGGGGACGGTCGCGATTTCGGCGCGAATGCCTTCGAATTGACCTCGGCGAATATTCTCCAGGCCCTGACGTTCCGGGATTCTGGCGGCGGACTCGTAGAGATATACGGGGATCTTGTAGCGCTTCCAGATCTCTTCGCCAACATGGTTCGCCATGTCGACGCAGTCTTCGATGGTGACGCTGTCGATAGGGATGAACGGAATTACGTCGGCGGCTCCCATGCGAGGATGAGCTCCGGTATGAGACGTGAGGTCGATAAGTTCGGCGGCTTTGCCGACACCGCGAATGACGGCTTCCTGAATCGGCTCGCGTTCGCCGACCAGGGTGATGACGCAGCGGTTGTGGTCGGAATCCATTTCGCGATCAAGCAGGTAGACGCCCGGCATCTTCATGGCGTCGACAATGGCGTCAACTTTGGCTTTATCGCGGCCTTCGGAGAAATTGGGAACGCATTCGACGAGCGTGGACATAACCGAGAAGAATAGCTGGCGAACGCGAGAGCCGCAACTCTGCTGAAGGCTTCGGGAAGGGCCGCGAGACTTGACGGGACCTCACGTCTGAGATGCAATCCGCCGATGAGGGAACTGTAGCTCGACATTCGAGGGCAAAGCCTCGAAGGCCGCCGCCTGCGTGACTGAGCAAAGGAGAAGGCTTTCATGCTAAGAACTTCCCGCTTGATTTTGTTTCTGGTGTTGGTGAACGTCGTTTTCAGTGGTGGGTGCGGGGTCTCGACTTCTGCTCCGCCACCCGTGAGCGAACCTACTTTCCCGGTGATTGTTTTTTCGGATATTCACTTCAATCCACTCGATGATCCGACCCTGTGCCATTCGCTTGATGCCGCGGATCCGAGCGATTGGGCCGCGATCCTGAAGGGATCGCTGAAACCGCCGGCCCTTCCGGCATTGCACACCGATACCAACTACCTGTTGCTCGGGCTGGCGCTGTCGAGCATCAAACAGAACCTGGGTGCGAGTCCGGTGGTCATTTTTGCTGGCGACCTTCTGGTGCACAAGATTTCGTCGTTGTATTACGAGAATTGCGATGGCCTGACGGCGGGACAGACTCCGACTGGGCAACAGGTTCTTGCCATGCAGGCCTTTGCCGACAAGACGGCTACGTTCGTAATGCAGCAGACGAGGGCTGCGGTCGGAAGTGTCCCGGTCATGTTTGTGGTTGGCAACAACGATTCCTATACCGGCCTCGGACCGGACAGCATCTTTCTTGCGAATACGGTGGAACCCTATTACGCAAATCTTGTGAACGGGACGGCGGCGGATTATCCGGCATTTTTCAATACCTTCACCAACGGTGGATATTATTCTGCACAGCCGCTGGGACCCAATTTGAAGATAATCTCACTCAATACGAACTTGTTTGCGGCGCTGCCTCCAACCATTCCCAGCAACGAAGGTGCAGCCTACGCGGAACTTGCGTGGTTCGATACGACTCTCGCGGCGGCCCAAACCGCCGGGCAAAAAGTATGGCTGTTGATGCACGTCCCGCCGGGCGCAGATACGTGTACGTCGTCGGCAAATCTTGCCGCTGACGGGTCCCTAACGAGTAGTAACGCTGCGATGATGTGGATGCCGGCCTATCAGGAAAGCTTTCTGCAAATCTTGGCGAAGTATCCGGGCGCGATCACGCTAAGCCTGGGTGGGCATACTCATCGCGACGAATTCCGCGTGATGACCGCAGAAAACGTGCTGGACATATCGCCTTCCATCAGTCCTTACCTCGGCAACAATCCTGCGTTTGAGATTTATAGCTTTACACAAGCCACTCTTACTCCGACCGATTATCAGTCTCTGAACTATGATCTCGCCACTGCGCCGGCGCAGTTCAATCCTTATTACACTTTTTCGGTGGCGTACGCGATAGAAGGTCCCTTGGACTCTTCTCTGGAACGGCTGTATCCACAGCTGGGCTCGACTAGCGCAAAGCAGGCGCTTTACATGGGGCAGTACAACTCTGGTAACAATGTCGCACCTTGGAATCCGATCACACCGGCGAACTGGCCGGTGTTCGCGTGCGGCATTGGCAAAATGGACCAGGCAGCGTTCGTCGAGTGCGTGAACTCGTATTGACCCTCACCAACGATTGGTGCTCAAGAAAACCGGGCCAGGAGAGAAGCGAAAGAGCGTGTACCCTGACCCGGTTTTCTTTTGCTCGTTAGTGTCTGATTAATCTCAGCTTCGCTTCCTGCGCGAGTGACTGCCGGAAATCGGCCAGCAGTTTCTCGCGGTTCTGGCGTAAATCAATGCCAGTCGGAGCGGCAGGATAGGGCTTCTCACCCATGATGCCCTTCCACAGAATGCGATTGAAGACTGCTCCATCGATTCGATCCGCATCCGTGAAATCGATGCCTTGCGTGACCCGCGCCCAATATTCCGAATTCGGTACGGGATTATTACAGGGCTGCTTGGGAAGTGGCAGCGGCAAGTTGGTGCAGTAGAGAATCGAAGCGGGAGTTGCCGTGAAGGTCCACTGGCGATTCGGTACCGTGTTGAAGATGTCGGCCATGGGCGTTGCCAACGCGTCGTTCAGGTTCATCGGTTGCAGGCCCAACACTTCCTCGATCGTGCGTACGAAGTCGATGGTGTTGTATTCGGTCGAGACCAGCGCATTTCGCACATAAGCCCCCGCCACAAAAGCGATGGTGCGGTGAGAATCGATGTGATCGCCGCCGTCCTGGGCATCGTCTTCCACAACGAAGATGAGCGTGTTGTCTTTGTATACGGGGCTGTTCGCGATTTTCTGCACCAGCAATCTCACTGCGTAGTCGTTGTCAGCCTGGTCGCGATCGGGAGTGTTGACCAGGTCGATGGCGGTTCCGAAGTTTCCGGTGTGATCGCGCATGAAGCGAACCAGTGTCAGATTCGGGAGTCCGCCCTGCGCGTAGTTGGCATCGAAGTCTCGCTCCCATTCTTTGAAGCGATAAAAGTCTGGAAACGAAGGATCGAATCCGCGGAAATAGGGATCGGTAAAGGGAGCGAGGGCGACGTTGGCTGAAGGCGCGACGATCGTATTTGTGGAGAACGGATCGCGCACCAAGGGAGTCTGGCACGGGGCCGCGTTGTAGCAAGTTGTATCGATGAACCAGCCATAGTCTCGAACTGTGAGACCGGCCCGCAGCGCATTGTTCCAAAGGTATCCAGTGTTGAGTTCGTTGTTCGGACCGTCGGGAGCATCCACGTCGGCCTGACCGGGTAGGAGATTCTCACCGTTAGGAACGTCGGGCGAAAGGGCACCGCCGGGAAACAGTGGTTGGGAGGCCTGGCGCTGGGCCACGGTCGGCAGCGCAACGTTCACGTTGCGATTGTTGCCCTCGGTATCGAGACTGAGGCCCCGTTGCGCATAGTTCACGGGATACTGATGCTCGACGACGTCGGGCGCGCGAGCGGATGTGCTCCACGGCCAGCCGTCATTGCTGACCTCGGCGCTGGCGCGGAAGTTGTCGAGGGTGACAAAGTCTTCAGCGAGCTTGTGTTGATTCGGCGTGATTGCCTGCCCAAACAGCGCCAGGTTGGGATCTCCATTGCCACGAGGCAGGTCGCCGAGAATCTGATCGTAGGTTCGGTTTTCCTTGAGAATGTAAATCACGTGCTGGACGCCTTGATGCACTGCGGCCATCACACCACCAGTGGGGGTTGTGTTGGAGAACCGGTTATTGATAGATACCTGCGATGTCAGGGCGGGCAGCTTTGCCATTGCGCTGGAGAGTTGGAAGCTTTGCAAGCCAGCCTTGGTGAGTTGCGGATTGTACTCGTTGGAAGGGGAGCACGTGGGGTAGCCGGCTGGGCCGTAGGTATAGCACCAGTGCGGATTTGGACCGGTCGGAGATTTCGCGTTGACCACGTACGCCCATGATCCATCTTTGCTCAGGGTCACTGAGTTGGGATACCAGCCTGTCGGAATCAGTCCAACTACGTGATCGCCGCTGTTGTTGCCGCTGAGTTGCACGACCGCGATGTTGTTCAGATTGCCGTTCGTGACATAAAGGTAGTGCTCACCCGGTTCTTGCAGGGTCACGCTGTTGGTGTTGGCACCCGTATATTGCGTAAGAGCGAATCTCTGCAGTACAGATGGGGGCGCAATCACAGGGATGCTCTCGACCACCGAATTGGTTTGCAAGTTGACGACGTCCACGGTATCGGATTCGTCTTCGGCCACATACAGAAGCGTTTGGGTCTGATTGACGGTCATTTTGTTGGGTTGGCCCTTCACCGGGATGCGGGTTTTGACGGCGAGCGGGTTAGGGCAGGTTTGGGCATTGTACGGGGTACAAGCAACCATCCAGCTGACGACATCGATCTCTCGATCGCGCAGGCTGGAGATGTAGGCGGTGTAGGGTGTCGCGGCCGTTCCGTTTCCGGTCACAACAACCCAAAACGGATATTCACCTCCGGGCAAGCCGTTGCCGGGGCGCAGATCGAGTTCGGCGCCTTGTATGTCTCCGTATCCCTGCAACGTGCCTTTGGGCGGGCTGGTTACCGGCCATTGGTGGAATTGCTGCACCCAGCTCTTCAAGCCTCCAGTGAAGATTGTGATCGAGTCGTTATAGTAGTTCGCCACGACCAACACATTGCCATCGCGTGAAATCCCCAATCCCGCGGCACAAGGCGCTACGTAGACGGCGGCGTTCACGGAAGCGAAGCCGCTGTTGGGAACGGGCAGACCATTGCCGGAAGGGTGGCCCGAAGCGATTGCCATTTGGGTTTCGAATGGAGTGAGAGTCTGGCCCGCCGGAACCTGGCCTAATTCCAATTCCGCGGTCTGCGCCCAAATGCCGGTAACGGGATCGCGCTGAACGATGTGGATGTTGTCACCATTATTGGACGCCCCGGGATAGCCGTCGGGATAAAGGTAAGGAATAGGGTCGGTTCCATAAGGAGCGTCGCCCATGCCCCCCGCAACGTAAAAGGCCTGGTTGTAATTTCCCTGACTGTCTATTCCGGTATCCCACACAATCCCGTGGTAGGTGTTCGGAATTGGCACAGCCTGCTCAAAAACCGGCGGACCGCCGTGAATGTCGTAGATGAATACGTATTCGTTCGAGTACAGCGGGTCGAAAAAGGGAAATCCGACCTGAAATGCGCGGTTGTATCCGGTGGTCAAGACCAAAAGTGTGTTGCCGTCGGGACTGACTACAGTGCTGGCGCCATATCCGGCAAGCCATTCGACGGGTGGCACACTGGTGTCGATTGGGTCGGTGATCACCATGCCGGTGTCGAGAAATTGAAAGCTGGAGCCCGAGATGGCCAGAGGAGTAATCGATTGCGCCACATTGGGAACGGATTGCGGTGCGTTGTAGAGAGTGATAGTCAACGATGCGGTGGTGCGTCCCGATGCATTTGAAGCGGTGACGGTGTATGTCGATGTGACGGGCGGTGGGGGCATGATGGTTGAGGGAATTGCGGCGGCAGTTCCGCTGACGACGCCCGCGCTGCTCATGCTGAGACCGCTTGGAAGAGGTGGGTACACGCTGTAAGAGATAGGAGCTAGACCGGGTCGACGAAGGATGGGGGTGTTCGGAGTGATCGCCACCCCCGCGCCATATACAGGAGCCGGAGCGCTGTAACTCAAGCCTGACGGAGCCAACCCGGAGTCCGCTGCAAGCACGGTGATCGTGATTTTGGCAGTTGTGCTTCCAGCTGAGTTGGTGGCCGTCACCATGTAAGTTCCTACGCTGGTCGCAGTGGGTGTTCCGCTGATTACCCCCGCACTCAATGTGCCGACGTAGGGGCCGTAGGGCGGCGTGTCGGTACGCAGAGTCAAGCCGTCCGGAAGGGTGGGGGTGACGCTGTAAGTTGTCGGAGACCCGCCGGTAACGATCGGGAAATTTTCTGGAATCGGGATGTCTACTGTGTAGTACGCGCCAGGGGTCGAATAGGCCAGGCCGGTTGGCGGCGCGATATTGACGGTGATGCTCAAGGGAGTTGTGGTGCTTCCGGCGGGGTTCGATGCCGTGATCGTATAAATGGTCAAAGCCGTCGGCTTGATGGGAGTTCCCGTGACGACACCCGTGGTGCTGTTCAGGACGATTCCCGCGGGAAGGGGCGGCGTCGCGCTATAAGAAGTCGGAACTCCGCCGGTGATGGTCGGCCGATTTTCTGCAATCGCTATGCTTTGCGTGTAAACTGCGGCACTGTCGTTATACGTGAGCGCTGTTGGAGCCTGAGTCTGAGCAGGGCTCGACTTGTGGCTAACGCCAGCGCATCCGCACAGAACCATGACGCAAGAAGCGAGTAGAAGGCCATGCCAATGGGAAAGTCTGAGATTTCTAAGACACGTGTTCACGAAGACGCTCCTGATGTTTTCGGGATCATAAGCCCGGCCTCTTGAAAAACAGTATTAACAACAACTAAGAAAAGCAGGCCGGACTTGTTCTGCGTGCAAGTGGTTGCACGCAGGGACCCACGACAAGGAGAAGCGCCATGGAACTCTACTCGAGAGTCGCTTGGGGAAGTTACGAAGGGAGGATCCGCGATGCTGCGTCCGCGTCAGGAAGCCGAAAATCTCTGGATCAGCTATCACTCATGCGTTCGCCCCGTGTCCTAATTGTGTCGTCCCGAAAACCTTCCGATGCCGAGCCGTACCTGCACGGTATTGACTCCGGGGTTGGGCGTGGCGAGCCCCGCGTTGGAGATGTGCATGTACCGCAGCTCGAGACTGACATTGCGCTTTGCGCCGAGGATGTGTACACCGAATGCCGCCTGGTCGGTGAAGTTCACGGTGTTGGTTCCGGTAGGAACGTCATGGTTGGTGAATAGGGTGCCGCCGCAGAGCTCGAGATAAGGGGAGAATCGTCCATGCCGCTCGAAGTTCCATTTCAGGCCGAGGGGATCGAAGCCTACGCCATAGGCCGTGCTCGCGGGCTGGAATACCAGAAAGACCGGAACGCCATCCACCGCATATTCGAATCGACCGCGAAGAAAGCTAGGCAAATGCGGTCCGGTAAGTACCCAACCATAGCGCAATCCGGCATTGAAAGCGCCAGTATTGCCGCGTCCTCCGCTAACCGAGTGGCCGCCCCCGGCCCAGATCTGGACTTCGTGGCCCCCTTTTTCGGGGCCGACCTGGGAAAAGGCCAGTATGGGCGCTAATAGAAGAAAGGAAAGGGCTGCGGGAAAGCGCATGGGTCGCATGTCTTGAGTGGATTGCTACGTCTCGAAGCAACGACTCACGATACAGGAAATGCTGTTATCCCGACAACGCCGGGAACGGATGCCGTGTGAGGACGGCAGGATCTAAACGCAATTCCGGGTCGAGGACTTGGATAGCCGAATTGCGGGCTGGGCGGCGAGTTGCATGAGGTCGGCGGCGACGCGGGCGGTATTGTGACGTGCGACTCCGCCCTCGTCGAGATAATCTCCAAGAACCGGGATCACGCCCAGAGCTTCGACGGCGTCCAGATCGTTAACGATCTGGCAGGCACCTTCCCCCGCATACTTGGCTTTAAGTTCTTCGGAGACGGGGGTGCGATTAATAAGCGCATAGTCGAAGATCTGTTTCTGCGCGTGCCGATTGAGGGCGCGAATGTGGTCGGCGGCTGTGAGGTCCAGGCTCTCATTGGCTTGGGTCATCAAGTTACAGATGTAAACCTTGGTGGCCGGAGAATCGACGATGGCTTTAGCGATACCCCGCACCAGCATGTTGGGAATGAGGCTGGTGAAAAGGGAACCTGGGCCGATGGTGATCATGTCAGCGTTCGCGATGGCCTGCAGTGTCTGAGGCATGGGTTCTACGTTCGATGGCACGAGAAAGAGTTCGCGAATGCGGCCCTTGCTCGCGGTGATGTTGGTTTCGCCCCGGACGCGGGTGCCATCTTCCATCAGTGCTTCAAGTTCGATATTCGATGTGGTTGCGGGATAGATGTGGCCGCGGGTAAGCAGAATCTCAGACGACAGCCGCACGGCCTCGGAAAAATCCGACGTCAGGGACGTGAGGGCCGCAAGAAATAGATTGCCGAAGCTGTGCCCTTCGAGTCCCGATCCTTTAGCGAAACGGTGGCGGAAAAGCTTGGAGAGCAAGGCCTCGTCTTCGCTCAGGGCGACGATGCAGTTGCGTATGTCGCCCGGGGGAAGCATGTTGAGTTCTTTGCGCAGACGGCCACTGGAGCCACCATCGTCGCTGACCGTAACCACGGCGCACAGATCTCGAATGACCGGAGAGTCAAGTTTGGCCGGAATTTCCGAGGGCCAGGATACGAAGCGCTTAAGGCCCGTAAGCAGCGTGGAAAGACCTGTACCGCCGCCGATAGCAACAACGCGCAGTCCGCGCTCGCGCGCGGACTTCTCCGGTGAGGACTCGGCGGCTTTGGTTTCCATCGAGGGTGTACCCTCAGGCCTGCTTAAACTGGCTCTTCTTCGCCGAGTTCTCCATCCGCGAACCCGGCTTCCGCTCCGGGATCCGGATAGAGCAGTTCCGTGAAGCGTGGATCCTCGGCTAGATTCTGGAAGTCGGAATCATTGCGTGCCTGAAAACGCAGCTGCGAGTTCAGACGCAGCGCTTCATCCAGATGCCGGAGGGAATCTTCGACATGGCCGGTAAGGCAATCGAGCGCGGCCAAGCCATACACCACATAATCCGACTTGGCATTTTGCTTCAACAGTTTCTCCAGATGCTCCCGGGCGGTAACGTAGTCGCCGACATTCATCAGCGAAACGGCGTAGTCAAAATGTTCCTCGGGCGTCTTGAATTGAGTAGCCGCAGAGCGTTCCAGATGCTGGGTGCAGATATTCAGATGGACATTGGCGCGGTCGACCAGTTCCTTGATGGGACCGGAAATCACCTTCTGAAAATGCGGCTTCGCCTTGTCGAACTTGTGTTCCTGCATCGCCCGAAGCCCGGCTTCGTAGCTCTGCAGGGCCTGCGTGTAACGCGGATCTTCTGCCACGGTCTTTTTCGCGGTGGGTTTCTGAGCCATGTGCAAAACTCTTCCTGTGCTCTTGGTAATGGGGAACTCCTTGGAATCTTGCGTTCTTAACCGAGCAATAAAGTATCACTCAAACAGTGGGTGAAGGTCCAGTTGACCGCCAGAGTACTCATGGCTCTTGTCGACATTAGTTCATCGTGGATGCCGATATCAGGTCGATCTGCTTCCACTCTCCCTTGATAATGCCAGCGCGGATTTGGGTCGCGGTCTTGCCCTTCTGGTGCTGCTGGTAGGAGTAGTAAAGCTCCTTCAAGCAAGTCGAGCACTGGGCTCCATGCGTGTTCTCGAAGCAACTGTGGAGGCTGTTGTGCCCCATGCGGTCGCAATAGCAGTAGCAGGGTTGCTGATGTAGAACGTTCGGAATCTTGGCCGCCAACTCATAGGCATGCGTCTGATACGGATTCTGGGCGTCGGCCCCCCAAAGATCGGCCTTGGTCAACAGGGGAGGCAGCTTGGTCCCCTTCGGCGGAGGTCCAGCGTTATAAGCCGGAACGCCTCCTTCTTCCTGCGGCGAGGCCCATTCGGCCGACATCGTTAGAGTGACCAGGAAAAGGAAACAGAGGGTCAGGCTGCGATACACGATCTTGTTTTGCAGTAAAAGGCGGTTCATGAGTGTCCTCGGGTGTCGTTATTGTAACCTGAGCTTCGACAAGCTCGGAAGTGTGACAGGGCAGGGCAGATCGTTGTACCGATGGTTCCCATACAACCCAATGTCAGCCGAAGCGGTTCTGTATACAATAGGGCAACATGCCAGGAACGCTCCCAGATCCAAGTTCAGCCAGTCCAGCGGTCGCAGTGACGCCGGCGGTGGTGGTTTCGCAACCGGCTGCAGTTGCGCCAGTCCGTATAGGGTCCGGGATCGGCGTATGGGTGCGCGATCTGATCATTTCTCTGGCCATTTCCGCCTTTATCATCATCTTTCTCTACCAGCCCGTGAAAGTGGAAGGGACCAGCATGATGCCTTCCCTGGAGGATCAGGAGCGGATTTTCGTCAATAAGTTCGTCTACCGGCTGGAGCCCATCGAGCGTGGGGATATTGTCGTCTTCCGTTACCCACGAGATCCTTCCAAGAGCTACATCAAGCGGGTGATTGGAATGGCGGGGGATCGCATCCGTATCGACGGCGGACAGGTTTACGTGAATGACCGTTCGCTCGACGAGGATTACGTCCCTCCGGCTTACACCGATTCCCGGTCGTATCCCGAAATGGTGGTGCCGGAGAACAGCTACTTTGTGCTCGGGGATCATCGGTCGATGTCGAACGACAGCCGCGATTTCGGTCCGGTCAACCAGAGCTTTATCTACGGCAAGGCGGTTTTCGGGTACTGGCCGATGGATAAGCTGGGACGCGTGCGCTAAGCCGTCGCTTGGATCTAGTCTCTGATGTTGCTTTCTCCTTCCTAGCGTTTTGTGTCCTCATACGTCTGAATCAAGGCGAGGACCGTTCCCATGATGAGATCTCCCGCGATCTGCCTGGGCATTTTGCTGACATTGAGTTGGATGCGCCTGTCGGTCGCCCAATCTGCTTCAAGCGCGCAGTCTCCTGAGTCCAAAAAAGACGGGCTGGTGACGGCGGCACCGGAATCCGTTGGTGTAGCAGCCAAGCCGCTGCACGACATGGATGCCGCGGTTCGAGCCGGGGAGTTCAAGAAGATTGGCAGCGTGCTTGTGGCTCGACACGGGAAATTGGTCTTTGAAGATTATTTCGACGGCGACGCTGGAACATTGCGTGATACGCGCTCGGCAACCAAGAGCATCACGGACATGCTAGTTGGGATTGCGATCAGCAAGAGAAAACTGAGCGGCGTCGACGAGCGTGTGCTGGCGTTGCTGCCCGAGCGGGCGCGAAAGATGCAGAATCCCGATCCGCGTAAGGAAAACATCACTGTCGAGGACTTTCTGACCATGTCATCGCCCCTGGAGTGCGACGACTGGAACGATGCTTCCCGCGGCAACGAAGAGCGCATGTATCTGGTCGAGGACTGGGCGCAGTTCATCCTCGATTTGCCGGTGCGAGGTCGGATGCATGTGGGCGAGCAGGCCGATCCGCCGAAGTATGGCCGATACTTTAGCTACTGCACTGGGGGAGTCTTCACCCTGAGCGAAGTTCTGCAGAAAGCGACAGGCGAGCGTACCGATCGGTATGCGCAGGAAGAGCTCTTCGGACCGCTGGGAATCTCCGATGCAAAGTGGGTGTATTCGCCCTTGAATGTTCCGCAAACCGGGGGTGGACTTCGCCTGAGCAGCCGAGATCTGGTCAAGATCGCGGAACTCTACCGCTCGGACGGCCGTTGGCAGGGAAAATCCATTGTCGACGAAGCGTGGGTGAAAGCTTCGACAGAGGCTCACGCCCAAATCGACGATCAGACCGAATACGGATACCTCTGGTGGTTGAAGAGCTTCCAATCTGGAGGAAAGGGCTATCCGGCCTTTTTCATGAGTGGCAATGGAGGGAACAAGGTTGCTGTTTTCCCCGGGATCGATCTTACAGTTGTCATCACTAGCACGAATTACGGAACCCGGGGCATGCACGAGCAGACGGAGAAATTGCTGACCGACTACATCCTGCCGGCAGTTGGGCCTTGAACGGCGGTTGGCCACGTCTGATTTTCGAAAACATCCACAGATTTCTTTTTGGAAAGCCCGTTCCGCTCTTTGCCCCTGCGGAGTTCCCTGATAAGATTCGTAAAATCCACTCCTTGGAGCGAGAATGCAAGCTATCCTTGCGCTCGAAGACGGCCGAGTCTTCCGAGGCAAAGGCTACGGCGCCAAAGGCGAATGCTACGGCGAAGTCGTTTTTAATACTTCCATCACTGGCTACCAGGAAATTTTCACCGACCCTTCCTACTCGGGGCAGATTGTTGTTCTGACCAACCCGGAAATCGGGAACTACGGCACCAATCACGACGACAACGAGGCCACGCGTCCGTGGATCGAAGGTCTGATCGTGCGCGAGTTCTCGAAAGTGAGCTCGAACTGGCGCTCGCAGCAAGTCGCCGAAGAATACCTGGAACAGTTCAAGGTGCCGGTACTATCTGACATCGATACGCGGGCGCTGGTGCGTCATCTGCGCGATCACGGGGTGATGCGCGGGGTCGTGTCGACTATCGAGAGCGATGCCGACAAGCTGATTGCCAAGGCGCGTTCGATCCCCAAGATGGATGGGATGGATCTTGCAAAAGAGGTCAGCACGAAGCGTCCTTACGTGTGGGAAGTCGGTGAGCGCTCGCACGAGCCGGTGGCCGTGGTCGGGGTAAAAGATGAGCCTCCGCGATTCCATGTGGTTGCCTACGATTTCGGCATCAAGCAGAACATTCTGCGCAAGCTGCGCGGCGAGGGCTGCAAGGTGACGGTAGTCCCGGCGCAAACTCCGGCGGAAGATGTGCTCGCTTTGAAGCCTGACGGAGTTTTTCTTTCGAATGGGCCTGGAGATCCCGAGCCCTGCACATATGCGGTGGATTCGATTCGCAGGCTCATGGGGCGACAGCCGATTTTCGGGATTTGCCTCGGTCATCAGCTGACAGGCATTGCGCTCGGTGGCAAGACCTTCAAACTGAAGTTTGGACATCACGGCGGGAATCATCCGGTGAAGCAGTTGAAGACCGGGAAGATCGAGATCACCGCGCACAACCACAACTTCGCCGTCGATCCCGATTCGCTGGCCTACAGCGAGGTTGAGCTAACGCACGTCGATTTGAACGACCAGACACTCGAAGGCCTGCGCCATCGGAATCTCCCGCTGTTCAGCGTGCAGTATCACCCGGAGGCCGCGCCGGGGCCGCATGACTCGCACTATCTGTTCAAGGAGTTTACGAAGATGATGGAGGAGTGGAAAGGGTGAAGGCAGGCCGCACGATCACGACCCTAGTACTCCTGTTTGCGTTGAGTGTGTCGTCCTTCGCGACGTCCTGCGTTTGGGGCAAGAAGTTTAAGACACATCAGGTTTGCGGTATCGTTCGAGACGTTTACGGTGCAGAAATGCCGGGCGCGACGGTCCGAGTCGAGAGGCCAGAGACCGAAGAGGTTGTCGCCGAATCCCAAACTGGCGCAGACGGCTCCTTTGTGTTAAAGAGTTTGGCCGCGGGAGATTACGTAATCAGGGTTGAGAGCAGAGGGTTTGCAGACGCCTCGCAGAGCTTCCGATTGGTTCATCCTTATGAAGGGCAAGGGTGTCGAACTCCAGTTCGAGTAGTGATGGACGTGGGAGGTCGCTGTAGCGGGGTGGAGAACGCGTGGAAGGACTCGCTGCTCAAGCCCCAAGGTCATACCGATAACTGATTTTCATGCCTAAACGCACAGACATTCAAAAAATCCTGATCCTCGGCTCCGGGCCCATCATCATTGGGCAGTCGGCGGAGTTTGATTACTCCGGCACACAGGCCTGCAAGGCGCTCAAGTCCGAGGGCTACGAAGTGGTGCTGGCGAACTCAAACCCGGCGACGATCATGACCGACCCGGAGTCGGCCGACCGCACTTACATCGAGCCGCTCACGCTGGAGTATCTCGAAGAAATCATCCGCATCGAGCGGGAGATGGCGCCGGGAGCAGGTTTCGCTGTGCTGCCCACCGTGGGCGGACAGACCGCGTTGAATCTCGCGATTGAACTTTCGGACGGCGGCGTGCTGGAAAAGTACAACGCGACCCTGATTGGGGCGAACGTTGAGGCCATCAAGAAAGCGGAAGACCGCCTCGTCTTTAAAGACGCCATGCAGCGGATTGGGCTCGACGTGCCCAAGTCGGCGCTGGTCAACAACACGAAAGACGGGCTTGAGTTCGCGGGCAAGATCGGATTCCCGGTCATCATCCGGCCATCGTTCACCTTGGGCGGATCGGGTGGCGGTATCGCTTACAACCGCGAGGAGATGGTGGAAGTGCTGAGCCGCGGCCTCGACTTCTCTCCGGTGCACGAGGCGCTCATTGAGGAGTCCGTGCTCGGGTGGAAGGAATATGAACTCGAGGTGATGCGCGATACGAAAGACAACGTCATCATCATCTGCTCGATCGAAAACTTTGATCCCATGGGAGTGCACACGGGCGATTCGATCACGGTTGCTCCCGCACAGACCCTCACCGACCGCGAGTACCAAGCGATGCGCGACGCCTCGATTGCAGTGATCCGGGAAATTGGCGTAGACACTGGCGGATCGAATATTCAGTTCGGCGTGAATCCTGAAACTGGACGGATGGTAGTGATCGAGATGAATCCGCGCGTCTCGCGGTCTTCCGCGCTGGCTTCGAAGGCTACGGGTTTTCCAATTGCGAAGATTGCCGCGAAACTTGCCGTGGGTTACACGCTTGACGAGATTCCCAACGACATTACGCGCAAGACTCCGGCATGCTTCGAGCCGACGCTCGATTACGTCGTCGTGAAGATTCCGAAGTGGCAATTTGAGAAATTTCCCGGAGCCGACGATACGCTGGGCCCGCAGATGAAGTCGGTGGGCGAAGTCATGGCCATCGGACGCACCTTCAAGGAAGCGCTGATGAAGGGCATCCGCTCGCTCGATACCGGCAAACGCGTCGGCGGCGAGAAGATTGAGCCGAAGATTCTGACCAAGCGTCTGGTGACCCCGCACCCTGAGCGGCTCGCATATGTGCAGTATGCGCTGCGACAGGGACACACGGTGAAGCAGGTCGCGAAGATGACCTCGATGGACCCGTGGTTCCTGTATCAACTCAAAGAAATCAATGACCAGCAACTGGAACTCGAAAAGCATCCGATGGAGTCGATTCCGACGGAGGTACTGCGGGAATCGAAGCGCATGGGATTCTCCGATGGACGGCTGGCCGCAGCTTGGCGACTCGAAGGACAGGAAAAAGTACGCCATCTGCGCAAAAAGCATGGCGTGATGCCGGTTTATAAGCGCGTCGACACGTGCGCGGCCGAGTTCGAGAGTTTTACGCCTTATCTTTATTCCACCTACGAAGACGAAGACGAGGCGGCGCCAACCGACAAGAAGAAAGTCATCATTCTTGGCAGTGGGCCCAATCGCATCGGGCAGGGAATTGAGTTCGATTACTGCTGCTGTCATGCATCGTTTGCACTGCGCGACGACGGGTACGAGACGATCATGATTAATTGCAATCCTGAAACCGTCTCAACGGACTACGACACCAGCGATCGCCTCTACTTCGAGCCACTGACCTTCGAAGACGTTTGGGCGATCTATCAGCATGAGACGTCGAAAGGCGCGCCGGTAGGCGTGATTGTCCAGTTTGGCGGGCAGACTCCTCTGAATCTGGCGCTACCCCTGAAGGCTGCCGGCGTGAATATTATTGGCACGTCGCCGGAGTCGATTGACCTGGCCGAAGACCGAAAGCACTTCAACAAGTTGCTGGAAGAGTTACAGATTCCACAGGCGCCCGGAGTAATGGCAACCTCGATCGACGAGGCCATCGAAGGCGCTCGGCGCATCGGATTTCCCGTGCTCGTGCGGCCTTCCTATGTGCTCGGCGGCCGTGCCATGGTGATCGCTTACGACGAAGAGTCGATCGTCCGCTACATGAAAGAAGCCGTCGAGTACTCCCACGATCGCCCAGTGCTGATCGATCACTTCCTCGAAGACGCGATTGAAGTCGACGTCGACGCCCTCTCTGACGGCGAAGACGTAGTAATCGGCGGAATTATGCAGCATATTGAGGAGGCCGGCATCCACTCCGGGGACTCGTCCTGCGTGCTGCCTGCGGTCGATATTCCAGCGGATCTCATGGAGCGCATGCGCGAGTATACCTTTAAGCTGGCGCGCGCTCTGAAAGTGATTGGGCTGATGAATATTCAGTTCGCGATTCCGCGAGGAAACGGCAATGGCGGTGAGGGGAGCAAAGTGTACGTGCTGGAAGTGAATCCGCGAGCTTCGCGGACCGTGCCGTATGTGTCGAAGGCGACGGGGGTTCCCATGGCAAAGATTGCCGCGCGCCTGATGACCGGCCGCAAACTGCGCGAGTTCTTGCCGGAATTCATCGAGCGCCGCTCTGATCTTGACACTGGCAGCCACTATTACGTGAAGTCTCCAGTTTTTCCATGGAACAAATTTCCGGGCGTCGACACCGTGCTGGGCCCCGAAATGAAGTCGACGGGCGAAGTCATGGGTGTGGCCGACAATTTCGGCGAAGCCTTCGCCAAGGCACAGTTGGCCGCGGGGCAGAAGTTGCCCACGCAGGGAGCGATCTTCATCAGCGTGACCGACCACGATAAAAAGCACGTGGCACCGGTCGCGCGCAAGTTCGTCGATATGGGATTCAAAATCGTAGCCACAGCGGGCACGGCGGACGTGATCGAAGCCGCCGGCATGAACGTGGAGCGAGTGTACAAAGTGAAAGAGGGCCGGCCCAACGTCGTGGACTTTATCAAGGGTCAGCGCATTCAACTCATCATCAACACGCCGACTGGACTTGAGCCTTGGTTCGACGAGAAAGCGATTCGCAGGGCTGCCGTGACAGCGCGTATTCCAACCATTACGACGCTTGCTGCAGCACGCGCGGCAGCGGAAGGAATTGCGGCATTGCAGCGTGGAGAGATCAATGTGAAGGCTCTGCAGCACTTGCACGCGGATCGCATAGTGCACAAATAAAAGCTGGCCCCAAATATGGGTCTTGAAACGGCCTTTGCTAATTTGATAGGGAGTCTTGCTGCACATGACGCCTCAGGAGTAGAGCAAGCGATCCTTGACTTGTCGTCGATCCATTGCGAATACGATCAGGTTCCCGAACCCCTGGTAGAGCGTCTGCTGAGTCTGCTCAGGAATAAAGGGATGTACAACTCGCCACTGTCTGGGTACATCCTCAACTTCTTTGAGTTTGAAGCACAGCACCTAACAAAGCGTTCAAAGTCTCTTTGTATTGGGTTTCTAAACGCACACGGAGATAATTTCAAGCACGTCCATAGCCAACAGGTAGTCGCAGAATTACGTGAGCGAGACTATTTGAAGTAGACTTAAGTATTATGCTCCTGCACGGAATCTTTCCTCCCATCACCACGCCGTTTTATCCGGACGGCAAGGTGTATTACAAAAAACTTGAATCAAACGTGGAGCGCTATTCGCGCACGCCCGTCGCCGGCATAGTCGTGCTGGGTTCTACCGGTGAAGCGATTATGCTGTCCGATCAGGAGCGGCGGGATGTGTTCAAGGCTGTGCGTGAGGCTGCCGCGCCAAACAAAGTTCTGATTGCCGGCACGGGCGTCGAGTCGGCGATTGAGACGCTGCGGCTCACCGAATATGCCGCTGAGCTGGGCTACGACGTCGCCATGGTGCGCACCCCTCACTACTACAAGAAACAGATGCACCCGACCAACCTCCTGGCTTTCTACCGCACGGTGGCTGATCGCTCTCCGCTGCCGATCATCATTTACAACTTTCCGCAGGCCACCGGTTACGACATGCCGGCGGAGGTGGTGATCGAACTGGCCGGACATCCTAACCTGATTGGCATTAAGGAATCGAGCGGTGACGTGGAAAAGGTCCGCAAGATGGTGGAAGGCACACGTCATATCAAGCGGAGCGCCACCGTCACTGACACGTTCGAGGCGGTCACGCCGCGCATGCTTGCCGCCGCTGCTATGGGATCGAGTGCCGAGGGCGGAGAATTAGTACAGGTAGGCGGGATCTCGGGCGCTCCGAGCAGCAAGCCGTCTTCGTCTGCCGTCACTGTGGTGGGCAAGATGAAAACTCGCCACAAGGAAGTGGGATTTCAAGTGCTCGTGGGCGCGGCGCACAAACTGCTACCCTCGCTTGATGCGGGGGCAGTCGGAGCCATTTTGGCCTTCGCATGTCCCGCCCCGACAGCCTGCTACGAGATCTATGCCGCATGGAAAGAGGGCGACGGAGAACTTGCTGCACTGAAGCAAGAACGAATCGCCACGGCAGCCCAGCGAGTTGGCGACCTCGGCGTTCCGGGCTTCAAATATGGGATGGACTTCAACGGCTACTACGGCGGGCCCGCGCGTTTGCCTTTTCTCCCGCTGACTGCCGAGTTGAAGGCGGAGATCGAGCGTCTGCTGGCAGACGTGAGGAACTAACAGACAAAGCCGTCTACTGTTGCTTCGAAATCCGGACTGTGTTACAACTCACGGCCACATGAAAAAGCGACATGCGCTTTTGTTGCTTCCCGTATTGTTGATGCTTTTGCCAGTGCTCGGTTACGCGAAAGACCCTGCGGCGCAGGTGATTGTTTGGCCGGAGAACGGCACGCCCGTCTTTCGCTTTACTTTTGGGAAATTCAAAGAGTTGGGATCGGTCGGAAATCAACGATCCTACGTAACTGAAACCACAGCTGAAAATTTGTGGACCAAGCACATCAGCAACGCGAACTTCTCTCTCTATCTGTTCGATAAGAATAAGGTCCGCATTGCTGAAGCAATGATAAACGTCAGTAATGTCAACCCGGGGGAGGTGATTAAATTTCAGACAACTATCGCCTCTTCGGGGCCGCCAGCGTCGCTGTCCGTGATTGCAACATATCTACCGAAAGAGTTGGTGCCGCTGGCGCCTCCACGCGTCGTCTCGATCACGGTCAACACTGTCCCGCAGGGGGCGATCACGAAACTGGATGGAACAGAAGTCGGAACGACTCCAAAAATCATACAGGTGGGCGTAGGAAAGCACGTTCTCGAGTTCAGTAGAGCCGGATTCAATCCGGGGAAGTTTCCCTTCGAAATAGGACCTGACGACGCTTCTGGCGGAAGTGTCAGTTTCGAACTTGGCACCTCGGCTCATGACACGATCGAACTTCGAGATGGCAGCGTACTTACCGGCGACGTCATTTCGATGGGCGGCATGGAGATCGTGATCAAAGTCGGCGGCACAGACCAGCGCCTGAATCGTAATCAAGTGAAACGCATTCTGCTGGTGGAGAGGGAAGAGCCACAGACAACCCAGTGATTGCAGTAGACCTCAACGTCGTTCAATTCCTGCTGCTTTAAATTCAATGAAAGTCTGGTCTGTTACGCCCCTATTGCCGTCAGTGGCAGGCCCAAGGTAGACAACTGGCTTAATGGTGTTCGCGACTCGTTGACAGCCGCCTACGATGCCGCAAAGCTTTGACTTCCCGCGCTTGTGATTAGGATCACACTGGGAGTATACTTCTATTCGAACGTTCGTTCGAATTAGTGAATTTCTCTACAGCACTATGGGGAGCGCTTCAACAGCAACTCGCGTAGCATCGCGCCGGCATCGCTCCACCGCTGCCCCCGCAACACGCTATGATCGGCGGCTGGCGGAGATCCTTCGCCATGCCACCGAGGTTTTCTGCAAAAAGGGATATGAAGGCGCTTCGATGCGCGATCTCTCGCGTGAGAGCGGCATGTCGCTGGCGGGCCTTTACTACTATTTCGAGTCCAAAGAACGACTGCTGTTCCTGATTCAGAGGCACACGTTTACGACGATTGTGCAGCGACTGAAGGCGCGTTTAGAAGGCGTGACCGACCCGGAAGAACGTATTCGACTTTTCATCCTCAATCACCTGGAATATTTTCTGGCCAACCAAGCGGCCATGAAGGTGCTCTCACATGAAGCAGAAGCTCTCACGAACGGCTTTGCCTCGGAAGTGGCGGCCATCAAGCGGGAGTATTACCGGATTTGCGTGGGCCTACTTGACGATTTGAGGGGCGATCGCGGGTTGCAGTTTTCCACGCGCATTGCTGTGCTAAGCCTGTTCGGCATGATGAATTGGATTTACACCTGGCACAATCCGCGCGTAGACGCGGACGCAGCAGAGATTGCGCGGGAAATGGGCGACGTTTTTTTGCGAGGCGTGATGGCGGACGGGAAGAAACGCCGAGAGGGACGTTGAACCAAAACTGATTTGGCAACCGGCGACAGCAGATTTCTCGCTTCGCTCGGAATGATAAAGATCTTTAAGAAGTTTAAGGAGATGCGAGACATGGCAACTACAGTGCAGCCCGCAAGCGGCGAAACCACGAAACAACTGGTCAACTATCGCACCGATGGCGGAGTCGCGATAATCGAGATGTGCGACCCTCCCGCGAATACTTATACCTACGAAATGAACCGGCAACTGGATGAGGCGATTCTCAAGGCCCGGATGGACAATGACGTATACGTGATCGTCATGACCGGTGCTGGGGACAAGTTCTTCTCCGCGGGCGCGAATATCAAAATGCTGTCGAGCGTCGATCCAACGTTCAAGTATTACTTCTGCTTGCATGCCAACGAAATGCTCCTGCGGCTGGAACACACGCCGAAACTCGTAATCGCCGCCATCAACGGTCACTGTGTGGGCGGCGGACTGGAAATCGCCATGGCCGCCGACCTGCGAATTGCACGCAAGGATGCGGGCAAGATTGGCCTACCCGAAGTGAATCTCGGCGTGCTTCCGGGTACGGGCGGTACGCAGAGGCTTTCGCGCATGGTAGGGAAAAGCAAGGCGATCGAACTCATGGTGACGGGAAATACGTTCTCGTTTGAAGAGGCGCAGGAACTTGGAATCATCAACGACATTTTCGAGCGCGACGGCTTCATGGAGAACATCATGGAGTACGCGAAGCAATTCTGCCCGCCGAACAAGGCTTCCAAAGCCGTGGGACGCATCAAGCGCGCGGTACAGACCGGCTGGGAGATTCCCATGGAGTCAGCTTTGGCCGTGGAGCGCGAGAATCAGCAGTTGCTGTTCCAGAGCGAAGACGCGAAGGAAGGCTTGGCGGCTTACGTGGAGAAGCGTCCGGCTCAGTTCAAAGCGAAGTAGTTTATGACGCCTTGGGGGCGGGCGCCTTGCCCGTCCGCCGGGCGCGTCTTGTGCTGGATGTGAGGAAGAAGAATGCTTGCAGCTACAAAAGCGAAGATCGAGCCTGGCCGGTTATTGATCGACGGCCAGTGGGCCGATGGAACCAAGAGCTTCGACACTATCAATCCCGCCACGGGTGAAGTGCTAACGCGGGTCGCCGAGGCGTCTGCGGCGGACGTCGATCGCGCGGTACTTGCAGCACGCCGCGCGTTTGAAGATCGCAACGGTGCATATCCCAAACTTTCCGCGAGTGAACGCGGTCGGCTGATCTGGAAGCTCTCAGATCTGGTCGAGAAGCATATCGATGAACTCGCCGAACTCGAGACTCTCGACAACGGCAAGCCGATCTTCGAATCGCGCTACGTCGATATGCCGATGGTGATCGATGTTCTGCGCTACTATGCTGGCCTCGCGACGAAGATCTACGGCGAAACTGTGAATACTTTCGAAACTGCGTTCACATATACGCTGCGTGAACCAGTCGGCGTGGTCGGCTTGATCGTTCCCTGGAACTTTCCGCTGTTGTTGGCGTCATGGAAGATTGGCCCCGCACTAGCCTGCGGCAACACAATCGTATTGAAGCCGGCGGAACAGACTCCGCTCACAACGCTGAAGTTTGGGGAACTGGTCGTTGAGGCGGGGTTTCCAGCCGGCGTCGTCAACATTGTTACTGGCGGCCCGCAGACGGGGAAGGCGATCGTGGCGCACCCCGGAATCGATAAGATCGCGTTTACGGGTTCGACTGCCGTAGGGAAAGAGATCATGCGAGGGGCGGCCGACACCCTCAAGCGCGTGACCTTGGAACTTGGGGGTAAATCGCCAAACATAGTTTTTGCCGATGCCGATGTCGATGGCGCTGTGAAGGGCGCGATCAATGGCATTTTCTATGGCAAAGGCGAGGTCTGCAATGCCGGGTCACGACTCTTTCTTGAGAGCAAATTGAAAGACGAATTTACTGAGAAGCTGGTGGCGCGTGCATCGAAGATGCGCCCAGCGGATCCATTGGATCCGAAGACCAGGATGGGAGCAATTGTCAGCCAGGAGCAGATGCAGACGGTGCTTAGCTTCATTGAGGCCGGGAAGAAAGATGGGGCGAAGCTGATCGCCGGGGGCAATCGGGTTGCGATCGATGGCAGCAACGGCTTCTTCATCGAGCCAACGATCTTTGGCGATGTGAAGAACGACATGAAAATCGCGCGCGAAGAGATCTTCGGTCCCGTGCTTTCTGTGCTGACGTTCGATGATGTGGACGAAGTCATCGAGCAGGCCAATAGCAATCCCTATGGGCTCGCCGCAGCGGTTTGGACGCGGGATGTGAAGAAAGCCCACACAGTCTCGCGGCGACTGAAGGCAGGCACAGTCTGGATCAATACGTATGGCTTGATGGACGCATCGCTGCCATTTGGTGGTTACAAGAGTTCTGGCTTTGGCCGCGAACTCGGAGCGCATGCGATGGAGCACTACACAGAACTCAAAACCGTTTGGCTGAATATGGCCTGAGGTTAATTATGCCGGGAAAAGTAGCAAAAATCGGAACCTTCAGCGACTGGATCGGTTTGTTTAACGACTGGCGCAAGGACATTGGCGTGAATACGGAAGATATCGACTCGTTTCACTTCGATACGCTCTATGGTGCGATCGACACCGACGAGATTGAGTTCGGATCGTACAAGGGCCGCCGTAAATGGGAGAACTTGCGCCAGATTCCTACGCAGCAGATGCGTGACGCGCTCATGAACATGATCGTCTACCAGGGCGACACGGAATTTGCCAGCGTCGAGCAACAGCGCAACTTGCTGGAGAATGCGCCGACTGAGTGGGACCGCCGCGCCATTACCCGTGTCATGATCGAAGAGATGCGCCATGGTTGGCAGATGTGCGCGCTTCTGGTCGATCATTTTGGCTACTCAGGCAAGGTTGAAGCACAGAAGATGCTGGAGCGTCGTGCTTTCGAGAACAAGCGTCTGCTGGGAGCCTTCAACGTCGACGTAGATAACTGGATGGACTTTTTTACCTATACCGATTTCGTGGACCGCGATGGCAAGTTTCAGTTGCAGATGCTGAAGTATTCGGCGTTCGCGCCCCTGGGGCGCTCTATGTCCTACATGCTGCGCGAAGAAGCCTTCCACATGGGGACGGGCAACGATGGTCTTCGCCGCATTGTGGAGGCGGGCGTGATTCCGGGCTGGCTCATTCAGAAATATCTCAACAAGTGGATCTCGAGTTCGTACGACTTGTTTGGCACCGACCATTCTTCGTCGGCGCACTGGGCGTACGTCTGGGGCGTGAAGGGCCGTTACGATGAGCCCAAGAACGATAAGGCTCCTGATCTTGACGACTTGAACGATTACAACCGGAATCTCTATCGCGACGAAGTGGCCGGATTGATTGAACGGTTCAATAGCGCGCTTAAGGCGGGCGAGGGCAGACTCTATGCCCCGGATATCAGGTTCAATCGTGCGATTGGAAAGTGGGCTGGCCAGAAGTTTCATGCGCAGACGGGTGAACCGCTGGATGATCGCGCGTATGAAGAGCACTTGAAGGACTACATGCCTTCGGTCGCAGACAAGAAGCTTCTACTCGACATCATCAACAACGAGAAGAAGTGGATCGCAGAGAAGACGGGTGCGCGTGATCCCCTGGCGAGCATTGGCGAAGTGAGAAAATCTGCCATCAACATTTGACGTATGACGACGACTTCCACAGGCCTTACGCTAACGCGCGTTTTGCTGGACATTGAGGGCGCCGTCGCTCGCATCGCGTTGCGAAATCCTCCGCTGAATGTCATTGACATTTCCATGATGGAGGAATTGGCGCAGGTGGTCTCTGAGATCGAGTCGCACAGTGAAGTGGCAGTCGTCATCCTGCGCGGAGCAGGGAAGGCATTTTCCGCGGGCGTGGATATCGCCGCCCACACGCCCGACAAAGTTGAGGAGATGCTCACGAAGTTCCACGGTTTGATCCGATCGCTGGTGTCTACCAGAAAGATCACGATCGCGGCGGTTCGTGGGTGCTGTTTAGGCGGTGGAGCGGAACTGGCGATGGTCTGTGACCTCGTCTACAGCAGCGACGACGCTGAGTGGGGATTTCCAGAGATCAAACTCGGCTGCTTCCCGCCGGTCGCGTGTACGGCGCTGGCTGCTTTGGTGGGGCACAAACGAGCGGCCGAGATGATTCTGACGGGAGCCTCGATCGATGGCAGGGAAGCGGCCGCGATTGGGTTGGCCACGCGCGCGGCGAGCGAGCAGCAACTGGACTCTGCCCTGCACGTGTGTGTGGGACAACTTTTACGGCTCAGCCCGGCGGCTCTGGCGGTTGCAAAGAAGGCGAACTATGCGTGGGACTCGATGCACTTTGACAAGGGCTTGGCTCGGGCCGAGAAGGTGTATTTCGAGGAACTCATGAAAACGGCCGATGCACAGGAAGGCATTCGCGCGTTTCTGGAGAAGCGTCCGCCGAAGTGGACTGGGAAATAGGATTGCTGATGGATTACGAAATCACTCCCGAAGAAGTGAAGAGCAAGGTTGATGCGGCCGAGCCATTCATGCTGCTCGATGTTCGGGAACCTTGGGAGTTCGAGACCGCGCGAATCGACTCCGCGAAGCTGATGCCGATGGGCGATGTGCCCTCGCGGGCGCATCAGGAACTCGATCCAGAGGAACACATCGTCGTGATGTGCCATCACGGCGTGCGATCGATGAACGTGACCGTTTGGCTGCGGCAGCAGGGATTCGAGAAAGTCCAATCGATGCGCGGTGGGATTGATGCATGGTCGCGGCGGGTGGATGAGAAAGTTCCGATGTACTGAAGGAAGCTCTTAGCTTTTGGCTCTGGGCCTTCAGGTAAATCTGCCAACTACGAGCTAACGGCTAAGAAATATGCGCTTCTTATGAAAAAAGAACTCATTGAACTCCGCATCAATGGTCGCACCCACGAGGTGGCCACCGAGCCTAGCGCTCTTCTGCTCGACGTGTTGCGGCAGGAGTTGCAGTTAACGGGCTCGAAGCGCGGTTGTGATGATTCGTCGTGCGGGGCGTGCACGGTCTTGGTGGACGGGGTTGCGATGATGTCTTGTACGTTGCTCGCTGCGAGTTGCGAGGAGCGGGAGATTACTACCATCGAGGGAGTGACCGAGCATGGCGCCCTGGCCGCGATTCAGAAGGCATACGGCGATTGGGGTGGCGCGCAATGCGGCTACTGCACGCCGGGATTCATTATGACCGTGAAGTCGCTGTTGGCTGAGAATCCGGAACCGTCTGAGACCGAGGTTCGGGCGGCATTGGGCAGCAATCTGTGCCGTTGTACTGGATATAGCCAGATGTATGAGGCGATTCGATCGGCAATTGATGCTGAGCGGCAGGGTGCGGCTGTCGTTAAGTGAAATCGCAATGCAAGCTCGAAGCAGGTTCCTTGCTTTGCTCGGAATGACTCAATGAGTAACGACTTCTCCATTATCGGAAAGCCTACCGCAATGATCGACGCGGCGGAGAAGACGACCGGCTCGGGTAAGTACACGGACGACCTCAGTCTGCCCGGCATGCTGGTCGGCAAGATTCTGCACTCGCCGTATCCCCATGCGCGCATCAAGAGTATCGACACCAGCCGTGCCGAAAAGTGCGAAGGAGTGATTGTTGTCGCCGTCGGGAAGGATGCGCCGAACCCTTACGGGATCCTGCCGGTGGGCCATGAC
The DNA here is from genome assembly GCA_963722365.1 of uncultured Acidobacteriaceae bacterium. Classification (GTDB taxonomy): domain Bacteria; phylum Acidobacteriota; class Terriglobia; order Terriglobales; family Acidobacteriaceae; genus Sulfotelmatobacter. The sequence continues at coordinate 538,137 of CAVRLM010000003.1, read as the reverse complement.
GAGTATCCGCTTGCTCTCGACAAAGTTCGATATGTGGGAGACAACGTTGCCTGCGTCGTTGCTGTATCAGAGGTGTCCGCTGAGAAAGCGCTCGAGCTGATCGATGTCGAATACGAGGTTCTGCCCGCCTACTTTGATCCTGAAGAATCGATGAAGGCCAAGACGGATCTTATTCACGATTCCAAGCCCGGGAACCTCGAAAAGGACTACCACCACGTCTTTGGCGATCCTGAGAAAGGTTTTGCTGAGGCCGACGAGGTTGCGGAGGCACGATTCATCGCGAACGAAGTCACGCATGCGGCGATGGAACCGCACTCTACTCTGGCGACATTCGAAATCGATCCGCACACGGGCAAGCCGGGACGCCTGACGGTGTGGTCCTCGACACAAGTCCCGTACTACCTGCAGCACAAGTTGTCGCTGGTGCTTGAAATGCCGATGGCGCAGATTCGTGTGATCAAGCCGTTGGTGGGTGGGGGATTCGGCGGGAAAAGCGAAGTAATTCCCTTGGAGATTATCGCTGCCGTGGCTGCGCGTAAGGCGCAAGCCCCAGTCAAAATCACTTATACGCGCGAGGAAGTGTTCTGGGCGCATCGCGGGCGGCCCCGCACCATCATTGATCTCAAGACCGGTGTCAAGAAGGATGGCCGCATCACAGTCGTGAAGGCGCGCGTAGTGCAGGATGGCGGCGCGTACTGCTCGTATGGCGTCGTCACGATCCTGTACTCGGGTGCGCTGCTGGGCGCGCTCTATGACATCCCGAATATTCAGTATGACGGCTATCGGGTGCTAACCAACAAGCCCGCCTGTGGCGCCATGCGCGGCCATGGCACGGTAAACGTGCGTTTCGCTTTTGAATCACAACTGGACGAACTCGCCGCAAAGATTGCGATGGACCCTGCGGAAATCCGACAACGCAATCTGCTGCAACCGCCCTGCATCACCGTCAACGGCCTGCGAGTTCAGAGTTACGGCCTGCCCGAATGTATCGAAAAGACCGTCGAGCGTTCCGGCTGGAACGAACGTAAGGGCAAACTGCCCAGAGGGCGCGGGTTGGGGATTGCCTGCAGCCACTACGTGAGTGGTGCGGCCAATTCGATTATTCGCTCGGACATGCCGCACTCAACCGTCAACATCAAGATCGATCGCGATGGTGGCGTTGTGGTGTATACCGGCGCTTCTGAAATTGGCCAGGGGTCGGACACCATGACTGCGCAGATCGCAGCCGAAGTATTGGGATGCTCGCTGCCACGCGTGCGAGTGATCGCTGCCGATACCGACCTGACGCCGATTGATATTGGTTCGTACTCCAGTCGGGTCACCTTCATGGCTGGAAATGCGACGTTGCGGGCGGCCAGTGAGGTAAAAAAGCTGATCACTGCGGCCGCGGCAAAGAAGATGAACTGTATGGCGGACGACTTGATCTTCCGAGATGACTTGGTCTTCAAGCAGGGAAGCGCGGCGCCTGGAGTGAAGAAAGAGTCAGAGGAAGTTGAAGTGACACAGGAGGGGGCATCGGTCAGCGGACGCGTAGAAGGACAGATCCTACGGGGATCGTTGCAGCAGAAGCGCAAGGAAGAAGGGCCGAAGGACTGGATGACATTCGAGGAAGCGGTTGTCGCCGCCATCGACTTTCACGGCGCGCTCACCGGAACCGGTTCATACGCTCCTCCGCAGGAAGCTCGCGGCGGGAAACACAAGGGCGCAGGAGTAGGGCCGTCGCCAGCCTATTCATATTCCGCACAGATCGCCGATGTCAGTGTCGACGAGGAAACAGGCGAAGTTACCGTGCATAAGGTTTGGGCCGCTCACGATTGTGGACGTGCGCTGAATCCGGTTTCCGTTGAGGGACAGATCATCGGCTCGGTCTGGATGGGCATGGGACAGGCTCTGACCGAAGAAATGGTCTGGAAAGATGGCATGTTGATGAATCCCGGATTGCTTGAATATCGGAGTCCATCTTCGGTGGAGTCGCCCGAGGTCGAGCCAATCATTGTGGAGAGCGTCGATCCCGAAGGGCCGTTTGGGGCGAAGGAGTGTAGCGAAGGATCGCTTGCCGCCACAATCCCCGCGATTGCCAATGCCATTTATGATGCGGTCGGCGTGCGCCTGCATGAGTCACCTTTTACTCCCGAGCGGGTGCTGGCCGCGCTACGCGCGAAGAAAAATGCCAAGGTGCTGAATCTGACGGAAGGTGTTGACCCAACTGCGCCTTCCCGCTTCCGGGAACACGGCGGTTCGTTGTGCTTCAAGGAGAAAGGGCCGGAACGACATGCACTGGATCCGTCGCGACGTGCGCCTGCTGGATCCGGAGGTGCAGATTGAGCCTTCCCCAATTCAAGCTGCTGCGGCCCAAATCTGTATCGGAAGCTATCGAGTTCTTGAACTCGCGCGGCGCCGTTGCGGGCGCAACCCAGATTCTCGCGGGTGGCACCGACTTCATTCCCTCGATGCGGCAAAAGCTTTTTGAGCCGGAGTACGTTCTGGACCTAAGCCGGGTGACCGCGATGCGCGGAATCTCGCCACAACCCGATGGAAGCGTCGAAATTGGCGCTCTCACCACTCTGCGCGCAGTTGAACGATCGAGTTTTCTGCAACAGCACTACCCGGTGTTGACCGAAGCTGCAGCCACCGTTGCCTCGCCCGTTCTGCGCAACATGGGCACAATCGGGGGAAACATATGTCTCGACACCCGCTGCCTCTGGTACAACCAGTCTCTGACCTGGCGCAAGGGTTGCGGATTCTGCATAAAGAAAGACGGCGATCTTTGTCACGTCGCTCCCGGCGGAACGAAATGTTGGGCGGTGTTCTCGGGAGACACGCCTCCGGCGCTGCTGTGCTTGAACGCAGAAATCGAAATCGCAAACGCTGCTGGAATCCGGCGCGTCCCGCTTCGCGACTTTTACACCGGGCTCGGCGACAACTATCGCAAGTTGCAGTCGAATGAACTGGTAACGCGCATCTTTCTGCCCGCATCAGCAGCAGGCTACCGCGGGGTGTACCGCAAACTACGGGTTCGAGGATCGATTGACTATCCCTTGGCCGGTGTCGCCGTGGTGATGAAACGAACCAACGGCCACGTCGCCGACGCAAGGATCGGAATCACCGCGGTGAATCCCGCGCCACTTCTAGTCAAGGGAGCCAACGAGTTGCTGGCCGGCAAAGCCGTGGACGAAGCTTTGGCCGAGGCGGTGGGCGATTTAGCTGCGAAGACCGCGAAGCCGTTGACCACTTCTGCGTTGACGCCGGAATACCGTCGCGAGATGATCCGCGTTTTCACCAAGAGAGCCGTGCTCGCGGCGGATAACTGAATCCTCTGGTATCCTTCAGGCGGTCAACAACAGATCAACTGACGAATGATTACCGATTGCCACATCCACATCCAGCCGATGGAAATGTTCAAGCCCCACGCGCTGGAACTGATCAAGAAGAAGCGGGCCAACTTCGACCAGATCGGGGAGTTCTGCCGTTCGCCAAAAGCCTTCCTCAAGTTCCTTGACGAGAGTGGCATCGACCGCGCCATGCTCATCAACTACGTTGCCCCTGAGGTGATTGGCTTTACCAATGGAGTTAATCAGTTCGTTGCCGACTATGTGAAGGCAGACCCCAAGCGCTTATTGTCTTGCGGCAGCCTGCATCCCAGACATACCACGAACGTATTGGCCGACGTGGAACACATTCTGCGGCTGGGATTGCAGATGATCAAGATCCATCCTCCGCACCAATTGTTATTTCCGAATGATTATCTGAGTGGCGCGAAGGAGCTAGAGATCATCTACCGAGCAGCAGAAGCGAATGGTGTGCCGGTGATGTTCCACACCGGGACCTCCATTTTTCCCGGAGCGCGCAACAAGTACGGCGATCCGATTTATATCGATGACGTCGCAGTCGATTTCCCGAAGCTGAAGATCTTATTGGCTCACGGCGGGCGCCCGCTCTGGATGCAGACAGCATTCTTTCTGGTACGGCGTCATCCCAATGTCTATTTGGATATCAGCGGTATCCCGCCGAAGACTCTGCTGAAATATTTTCCGCGCCTGGAAGAAATCGCGCACAAGACATTATTCGGCACAGACTGGCCGGGGCCGGGCGTTCCCGATATCAAAAAGAATCTTGATGAATTCAGGGCGCTTCCGTTGAGCGAAGCGGTTCAGCAACAAATTCTGACCAAGACTGCGTTAACGCTGTGGCCCGCGTGACCTTCGCCCCAAAACGGAAAAGGCCCGCATGTGAATGCGGGCCTTCATCGTTCTTGCTTGAAAGCGAGAGCTATTTGCCTTCCTTTGCCCCCTCAGTCTTGGTTCCCATCAGTTCATCCGCCAGAGCTGTCGCTCCGTAGATCTTGCGCAGGGCTTCTTGGATGCCCCGCGAGTCCACAGACACAGCGCGCCCCTGCAGATCGCTAAAAGCAAAGTTCCAAGGCAGGGATTCGATGTTGCCATCGAAGATGATTCCCACAACCTCACCATTCTTGTTTACAGTCGGCGATCCAGAGTTGCCTCCGATAATGTCGGCCGTGGAAACGAAGTTCAGGGGAGTCTTCAGATCCAGACTCGCTTTCGATTTCACCCAACTCTCGGGCAGGTTGTAAGGCGCCTGGCTGTTATGCGCGGCGGCGTGTTCAAAAGCTCCACCGATGTTGGTTGCGAAGGGTATCGACCGACCATTCTCCTGATAGCCCTTCACCGCGCCATAACTAAGGCGAAGGGTGAACGTTGCGTCCGGTGATTGGGCAAAACCGCTCTGGGCAAAGCGTGCTTTCGCAACAGTAGTGCCATCGCGACGTACAACGGAATCGACCTTGTCCTCAAATTGCTTTCGAGCGGACCGAGCGGAAGGATCGATGGCGCGCATCGCGACGATCAACGGATCAGTGCTGGCTTCAATCGCTGTCTCGCCACCTTCATAAAGCTGCTTGCGGACGGCGACATCGTCCAGTCTGGTATTGGCGATCAAATCTTTTGCAGCCTCGGCGGGTGTTTTGCCTTGCAGCACCTTTTGAACATCTGGGTTGTCTTTGCCCAGCGCGTCTTGCATCTCATTCAACGAATCGGCGAGCAAAACGATCTCGAGACTCTTGTAGATGGGCTCGGTGGAGAATAGCTGTTGCTCGAACGACCGCAAATTCGAATCGCGGAACTCGCGCATGCGCTCCTGGTTCGGTTTTGGTTTTTCTGCCGCTACGCGTACGAGCGCCCGTGCGTCCTGGGCCAGATGCGAGGCGAAGCCGCGCATACGTTCCAGATATGTCAGGCTGGGATAAATCGACTGTTGTACCTTGATTGCCTGGGCAATCTCGTCCCAAGGATCGGCTGCACCCGCGTTCTTCGGATCAGCCTTAAACGCGGCGCGCAACTTGGCTTCATCAGCGGCCTTAGAATCCATGATGGACTTATCGAGCAGGCCCGACTGATAGCCCGTGATGGCCTTCTGCGAATTCTGCAGGCCGAAAATATCTTCCTTGGCGATTCGCGCATTTTCCTCTGATTCTTTGCTGAAATTCTGCAGAAGGGCGATACGTCGCGCGAACATTTTCAGCGATGCGGGATACTGCATATCGCGCAGAAATTCCAGTTGGGCCATGGTTAGCAGGCGCCCGGTGCTTCCTGGATGGCCGGAGACAAAGATCAAATCGCCATCCTTGACACCCGTGCGCGACCACTGCAGATAGTTGTCGATGTGGGCCGGCTTGTCATTTTCGTAGACCCGGAAGAACGTGATATCGAGATCGTAGCGCGGATAAGTGAAGTTATCGGGATCGCCGCCGAAGAAAGCGATATCGAACTCCGGAGCAAACACCAGCCGGACGTCTGTATATTTCTTGTACTTGTACAGGTTGTAGACCTGGCCCGAATAGAAAACCACCACATCGCAGCGCAGACCCGTGGATATCGAACAGTCTTTTTCAACCTGCGACATGGCGGCGCGTTGTGCTTGCCCGGCGTCGGCGGCCGACATGTCCGCTTTCACGCCCGCGTTGACCTTGTCGGTTACATCCTGAATTCCAACGAGCTGGTTGAGTTCCAGGTTCGGGCACTTGGCCTCTTCTGCCTGGGTCTTGGCGTAGAAGCCTGTCTTGATGTAATCGTGACCCTCGCTGGAAAGTTGCTGGACGCATCCCGCGCCCACGTGATGGTTCGTGAAGGTCAGGCCGTCGGCCGAGACGAAGGAACCAGAACCCCCGTTGTTGAATCTCACCGATGACAGACGAACGTGGTCGAGCCATTGTTGGGTGAGTTCGAAGCCGTATTTGGCCTTAATCTTGTCTTTGGGTGGAGCGTTGTAGAGCCACATGCCCTCGTCGGCCTGGGCAAAAGTGGAAAAGAGAAAGGCGACAGTCAGCAAGACTGAAAAAAAGCGTTTCATTAAGGTGGTTCCTCCATGAGGAATATGAAGAGCGACTACACTACCGCGGCGATCTTAAGAAGAACTCTCTACTATACGCCCTTGGGAGAGGCATCGGCAAAGAGGCAGTCGGCGTCCGTACCCGCCAAACATGCGGTGCAAACCGTGTTTCTGGCTAATTTAATGGCGTAGTGCCACGTCCCGGGGTGGACGGAGCCGGTTGGAAAGATCGAACTATTTCAGGTATAAAAAAAGGTTGCACACCGCGTTCCGGCTCGCGTGGTCCGGCAACAAAATCCGGCGATCGAAGCGAGAGATCAATGTCCAGCCTGACCACAAACCAAGCTCCTAAAGGACTTGAGGGAGTCGTTGCCACTAGTTCGAAGATTTGCTACATCGACGGAGATCGCGGGGTCCTGGCCTATCGCGGCATCGACATTCACGAACTGGCCCACCAGTCGAACTTCGAAGAGACGTGCTACCTCTTGTGGTTCGGCAAGCTGCCTACGCGCCGCGAACTGCGTGAATTGCATGAGCGCCTCGCAGAAGAGCGCAAGCTGGATGCGTCGATCATCACACTGCTGCGCAATGCGCCCCGTCACGCCTTGCCGATGGATGTGCTGCGAACGGCCGTGTCGGCGTTATCGTTCTACGATCCGCAAGAGAGGAGCAATGACAGCAAAGCAAACGTAGACAAGGCGATTCGCATCACCTCGCAGCTCGCGATGATCGTTGCTACCTACGACCGAATTCGCAAGGGCCAGCCGATCGTGGAGCCCGATCGAGCACTCTCTCATGCCGCCAATTTTCTGCTCATGCTGAACGGCAAACATCCGTCGCCGACCGCGGAGCGAGCTCTTGATATTGCACTCATCCTGCATGCAGACCACGAGCTCAATGCGTCAACTTTTGCGGCGCGGGTTACAGCTGCAACATTGTCCGATATGCATTCTGCCATTACTTCGGCGATCGGCGCGCTGAAAGGACCCTTGCATGGCGGCGCGAACGAAGCCGTATTTCGGATTTTGGAAGAAATCGATGCCTCGGGAGTCGATCCCATTGAATACGTTAAGGGGATGCTGGCGCAAAAGAAGAAAGTTCCCGGATTTGGTCATCGCGTATATCACACTGAAGATCCGCGTGCCACCCACCTTCGCGCCATGTCGCGCGATCTTGGCAGCGCCAGCGGTCAGCCCAAATGGTTTGAGGTTTCGCACAAGATTGAGGAGTTCGTGAAGGCTGACAAGAAGCTGAATGCCAATGTCGATTTTTACTCGGCTTCGACCTATCACACGCTGGGGATCGATGTGGATCTGTTCACGCCGATTTTCGCGGTCTCGCGAGTCAGTGGCTGGGCTGCGCACGTGATTGAGCAGCTCAACGATAACCGCCTGATTCGCCCGAGAGCCGAATACCTGGGACCGGAATACCCCAACCAGTACATTCCCATCGACCAGCGCTAGCCGTGGTAGACGGTGCCGGCAACGTCTTTCTCACCATCACCGCGCATTCTGTCCGCGGAACGTAGCAAGCTACGACTCTACGATTGCAATGTAGAATGGAAGCGGGTTCTGTATGCGTCGCATTTACCTCGACAATAACGCCACCACGCCGGTCTTGCCCGACGTGTTCGAAGCGATGCGCCCTTATTTTAGCGACCAGTTCGGCAACGCCTCATCGATCCATCATCATGGACAGCAGACGCGGGCCGCGGTCGAGGACGCTCGCGAATCCGTGGCTGCTTTGCTCGGTTGTCGCGCTTCGGAAATTGTTTTCACGAGTGGTGGCACCGAGGCCGACAACCTTGCAGTCGCAGGCCTGGCAGGTCCCGGCGACCACATCATCACCTCGAGTATTGAGCATCATGCGGTGCTGCTGGCGTGCAAGCATCTGGAAGACATGGGTGCAGAGGTAAGCGTTCTGCCGGTAGACGGCCGCAGCTTGGTTGATCCGGATGACGTTCGCCGCGCTCTCCGACCGAACACCAAGCTCATCTCGGTAATGATGGCGAACAATGAGACTGGAGTCTTGCAGCCGGTTGAGGAGATCGCGAAAATCGCAGCTGAAGCTGGCGTTTGTTTTCACACTGACGCGGTGCAAGCCGCCGGCAAAGTCGCGATTGATGTTGCCCAAATCGGGTGCAATGCCCTCTCGATTTCCGGACACAAGATTCATGCTCCGCAGGGGGTAGGAGCCCTTTTCGTGAGGAAGGGAACTCGGCTGCAACCAATGCTTTACGGCGGCAGGCACGAGCGTTCGCTGCGGGCTGGCACGGAAAACGTCCCCGGAATTGTTGGCCTGGGAAAGGCCGCGCAGTTGGCAAGAACTGCTTTTGACCGCGGTGACGACAAGAAGATGGCGGCCATGCGCGACCGCCTGCAGCAAGGAATCCTAGACCAGGTAGGCGAGGCAGGCGTGAATGGCGATGGTGCGCATCGCGTACCGAACACTACGAATATTCACTTTGACCACATCGATGGTGAAGCCATGGTGATCGGGCTGGACCTAAAGGGAGTGGCGGTGTCGACCGGCGCAGCTTGTTCGTCGGGCGCGATTGAAGCGTCGCACGTACTCTTGGCGATGGGCCTGCGGCCGGATCAGGCGCGCGCAAGCATCCGCTTGAGCTTGGGCAAGCAGACGGTGGACGAGGATATTGATATCGCCCTTGCGCTCGTGCCCGAGACCGTGGCGCGACTGCGCGAACTCTCGCCGGTATATAAGAGGCCGGCTCTTAGCACGTAGAAATCAGGGGGAAATTAGGAGCTGGAACTGAGCACCCAAACCATTGCCGTAGCCATGTCGGGCGGTGTGGACTCCTCCACCGTTGCGGCCATGCTGCGCGCGGACGGGCACAACGTGGTGGGCCTGACGATGCAGCTCTGGAACCAGCGTCGTCTCGCTGGGAAAGAGGGGATGCCTGAGTCGGTGCAGGGACGCTGCTGCTCGCTCGACGACGTTTATGACGCTCGCCGGGTTGCCCAGCAAATCGGCATCCCGTATTACGTCGTGAATCACGAAGAGCGCTTCGAGCGCGATGTGATTCGACCGTTCGTGGAGGAATACGTCTCGGGACGTACTCCAATCCCCTGTAGCCTGTGCAACAATCACTTGAAGTTTGATCAGTTACTGATTGTGGCGCAACAGATTGGAGCCGAGCGGGTTGCCACGGGTCATTACGCTCGCGTGGCCTTCGACGACGCCCGAGGCCGATGGCTGCTTAAGCGTCCTGCCGACGCGAGCAAAGATCAGACTTACTTCCTCTTTGGTCTGACGCAGGAGCAACTCAGGCGCACCATCTTTCCGCTGGGCGACATGACCAAGCCCGAGGTGCGCGAACTCGCGCGCCATCACGGCCTCGCGCTGGCGGAGAAGCCCGATTCTCAGGAGATTTGCTTTGTGCCCGGTGGAGACTACAAGCGCTTCATCGACGCCTATCTTGCCGAGCAGGGCGAAGCATTGCCGGAAACAGCCGGCGATCTTGTTACGACCAATGGCGAAGTTATCGGCGAGCACGGCGGCATTCACAACTTCACCGTAGGTCAGCGCAAGGGACTCGGCGTGGCTACCGGTTCGCCGCTATACGTTATCCAGATCAGCGGCGCGAACAAGCAAGTTATTGTGGGCGGAGAAGAGCATCTTTACTCGCGCACCTTGCGCGCCCGACGCATAAACCTGATTGCGGTTGACGATTTGCACGAGCCCATACGCGTGGCCGTGAAGATTCGGCATCGCCACGAGCCTGCCCCGGCGATGATCGAGAGAACGGGTCCTGACGAGATGCTCGTCACGTTCGACGAACCGCAGCGCGCCATTACTCCCGGCCAGGCCGCAGTTTTCTACGATGGGGACATCGTGGTTGGCGGCGGGTGGATCGCTTAGGAAGACGTACATACACACCGCAAATTCCCTGCCGAATGGAGTATCTGTGAGAAGCCTCTGCGTATTCTTGTTGCTTGCGCAGCCACTTTTTGTTTGCGCAGAGTCGATTCGACGGAAAGTGGGAGATGAAGATGGACACTCTGCGATTCTCCGGCACGCCAGAGGAATACCTTCTGGAAAAGGGTATCTACCACTGCGCGACCTGCGCTCCAAGAGTTGATGTCAGGGCGGATGGGGCGGATCAAAGAGTCACCGGGCATTTCTTCGACACCATCTCGGTGCGGGCGATTGACTCGCGATCGGTCGAATTCATTCAAAAGAAGGACCGTAAGGTCACTTTCCGAGCCATCGAAACGGTGTCGCCCGACAATCAGACGATGACTGAGGACTTCACCAATACGATGGGAGCAGAGACCGTCGCTGGGAAGGCTGGTTTTGTGCGGGTGAGGATAGGTCCGGCTGGCTCGCACGCGCTCTCCGGCGCGTGGCAGATGCAGACGGTCAAGAACTCTACTCGCGCCGGTACGATTACGACCTATCGAACTACACTAGGGGGATTAGACATCTCAGACGGTGGTCCGACCTATGACGTGAAATTCGATGGCAAAGACTATCCGATGAACGGGGATCCCGGCCACGCCACGACGTCGCTAAGATTGATCGATGAATTCACTATTGAAGAAACCGACAAACAAGATGGAAAAATTGTTGTCGTCACTCTTATGACAGTTTCCAAAGATGGCAGATCGATGAAAGTCGAATCTGCCGACCAGCTCAGAGGTTCGACGATGACCTACATTGCTGAAAAGCAGCCGTAGTAAACCGCTCCAAAGAATCGAATCCGCATCTCCCGAATATAATCCCCCGCATGGCGTCGGCAAATCCTTCACTGTCGCTTCCTGAAGATCCGACCAGCGGACCCGCACCATCGTTGTGGAGTCGCTACTCGAGCTCGGTGAAGCAGGGAATCAAGACTGGTCTCGCAGGCACCATCACCTATACGATCTACGCTGGATGGCATCTGCCCGAAGGGTATTGGGCGATTTTTGCGGCCCTGGTCGTGACCCAGGCAAATCTCGGTGCGTCTTGGAAGGCCGCGCTATACCGCACGATCGGTTCCACCTGTGGAGCAGTCTCCGCGGCGCTGTTGATGCCAGTGCTGGGCAACGGCACGGCGCGAGTCGGCATTGCCTTGTTCCTGCTAGCTACTCTATTCGGATACTTGACCGCACTTCATCCCAGTTTTACGGCTGCTGGGTTCACGGCTGCCTTGATCCTGGTCTTCGGCGGCCAGGGAGAGCCCTGGCACATGGCTTGGCTGCGGGTGCTCTACACGATTTTGGGAGCAGTGGTCGCCTTTACCGTTGGCTCCCTGATTTGGCCCGTTCACGCCCGGGTTGGCTTGCGATACAAACTTGCGAGCATTTTAGACGGGGCCGGCGCTCTCTATCGCGCGGTCACCTCCGCGGCCCTGCAGGGAATCGACAACGAGGAGCACGTTCGCCAACTCGACCGCAAGTTGCACGCTCTGCGTCGGGGAGTTACGCAGCAAATGGACGAAGCCCGCAGCGAGCTCTCTTTCTCCCGCTTCAATCAGGGTGAATACCAGTCATTCGTGGATATGGCAGATCAGGTTCGCCGTCGCCTCACGGCCATGGCGGAAGACAGTACGCTCTATGTGCACGCGCAGTTGCAGCCGGGGTTCGTGGCCTCACTGCCCGCTCTTGTCGAAACAACCGCGGAGCTCTTCACTTCCTTGGCGACTGCAGTTCGCAATCCCGGTGAAGTCCCGAATACTGGCGCACTCGATGCCGTGACTCGCGCCTTGGAAGCGGATCTCGCCCAACTGCGCGAGCAAAGGGCAACAACGCCACTTGCACTGGATCGCATGCTGCCTTTCTGGGCGCTAGTATTCAATTTGAGGGAAGTGGCTCAGGACTTAAGACAGCTGCAGTCGATCTTGCCGAAGCTGGTATGACTCTCAAAAGACGGAGGGCTCAGTGAAGGCCGCGTCTTCCCGACCTCATGCACGCGCCCTGTCCTGTCGAGCGTTCCCCGCCAGCGCGTTGGCGCGATTTGCCGAGAGCGTCCGCCGGCATAATGCTTTGCAACTCGTCCAGGAACGGCTTGCCTGTGACTTTCAGTTTCTGTTCGAGACGCGCCGTACAGTCGCAATCGCTGCAGGCCCACGATTCCGTCCCGTTCTCGTCTTTGCACTTGCGGCGGTCGTGCGCATCTTGCACACGCGTCAAGTCGAAATACTGTTCCCAGTAAGGCCGCTCTTCCTGCAAGGGAGTTGGGCAATAGCACACCTCTACCCAACGCGCGGTGTCATCCGCACACAGACGTGCCTCTTGCATGTTACGCAGATATTCACCTTCGGCGACCGATCCCTGTCCCAAGGTCTCTTGTTGGATGGCGTCGAGCAGATCCGCTTCACGACCGGGTTTTACTCGGGCTCGAACCAGATAACGCATGAATGCCTTACTGCAGCCCCGCCAGCGCCAGCATTTCCAGGAACTGGTTCCGGGTGCGCATGTCGATCGACTGAGCCACCATCTTGCCGCTGCGGTCGTAGACGAAGCTCTTGGGAATTCCTTCCACTTGGAAAAGATCGTTCACCTTGCGTCCAGGATCGAGCAGGATCGGGTAGTCGATCTTCCGTTCTTCGATGAATGGAGCAACTTTGGCGGTCTCTTCGTCGGAAATCGCCAGCACAATGAATCCTTGGTCTTTAAACCGGTTGTACAAAGCATCCAAATCCGGCATCTCCTTACGGCAGGGCGGACACCACGTCGCCCAGAAGTTCACCAGCACAACTTTGCCACGCAGTTCCTGCAAGTGCCATGGTTTGCCCTGCAAATCATTGAGAGTGAAATCAGCCTTCTGCCGGACTGCGTCGTCGGTTTCCAACTTTTTCATCGCTGCGGCAAACTGGGGGTTCTCCGACGAAGGCTGCATGTGTTCGTAGCGCACGAGAGAAGCTAGTTGCACGTAGAGAAAATCTGGCTCGCCCGACTTACCCGCAGGTGGCGGCTGTTCGCGTAGCGCGGTGGCGAGGGTCGTGGTTACCTCTTGCAAGGTTTCGCGACCAAAGTCGCCTTCCGTCGAGAGGCCCGCCAAAGCGCCAGCTAATTTCAGCTTATTCGGAACGACTGGCAGTTGCCGAATCTCGAGGGCGAGTTCCTTGGTAGTAAGCGCCCGCGCCGTATCATCCAGCTTACGAAGTCCTCGCAACTGCTCGACAACGGGCTTCTCCTGCTCACTCCAAACAGTCTTTTCTTGCGCGACAATGCCCGTCGCGAGAAGAACTACTGCAGCATAGACACTAGATCGGTGGTGAAGGAAAGAAGGGAACCAATGCATTCGGTTATTCCGAGCCGGTGAGAAAATCAATGCAGCAAGTCTGTGCCGCGAATCAGATGAACATTTCATCCTGCGGGACCGGGCGCCGCTCGCGACTGCCCCCGTTTCTGCGGCCACGTCCACTGAACAAAAATTCAAGTCCAACAGTAAGTCCCTGCACCAATCCCGAGAGTCGTCGAACCGGTGAAATCACTGTACTGTGGACAATATCGGAGGTTTGCTCAACACGGTCCAAGGTTCGAGTCAGAAGCTCGTCGGCCCGTATAATCTGCAGGCGCCCCCGATCCATGGCATCTTTTACCGTAGCATCCGCGCGCTTCACTTGCTCGCGCAGTAAGGTCGTCGACTCCTCCAGATTTTCAGCGATCACCTGCAGCTTCGGACGCACTTCCGTCAAGATGACTTCGGCCTGTTCCACGGCGGGCAGGACCTTGCCTTTTATTTCGGTCACCAGGACTTCCATGCGCGAAGCGCTTTTGCGAATAGCGACGTAGATGAGCACAAAAACGACTGCTTCTACGCATAATGCCAGCGCGGTCATCCCCACAAACACTGGAGTCAGATTTTCCATAAGCGTACTCCGGGCAACTACCTCCGGTGCCCGGTCTCCGATACCCCGGGCCGGCAAGGTTTACAAGTTCTTAGGCGCAGCCGTCTCCGTCGTGGCTTCGTGATACGCCTGCCGACCTGCCTCGTATGCAGCGCGGAACTGCTCCTTCTGTTGTGTCACGGCGTCGCGGCTACGATCGGCCCACTGCGCCGCTTGTTCCTTGGCCTCTTTGGCCCGATTCCGAACATACTCGCGGCCTTCCTCGGCGCGAGCGCGTAGTTGCTCACGGGTCTCACTTCCCGAGCGAGGGGCGTACAAAACTCCCGCGAGCGCTCCCAAACCCAATCCTGCAAGAAACCACACAAAGCTGTTGCCATCACGATCCGACATGCATGCCTCCCTCTTGAGTGCCTAACACGGATGGTACATCCTCTGTCAGGCAAATACAATTACTGGAGAATCTGTAGATTGCGCAGGACTGGACGGGGGGACCCGCTGCAACCGAGTGGTTTCACTGCTCAGGCCTGGAGTCCGCTTAAAAGAGAAAAAACAGTACTTATTTCTGCGGCGTCGTAGGGGTTGTAGGCGCTTGCGCGGGCGCCGGTTGCGTTTTCACCGGCTGGGACTTCAGGCCCTGGAGAACGGACGACGGACCGCCACGCCTCGCAGCGTACACCGACAACGTGATGGAAGTAATCATGAAGGCTACAGCGGACCATGTCGTGGCTTTGGAGAGAGCACTTGCCGCGCCCCGCGGACCGAATGCCGTCTGGCTGCCTTGACCGCCGAATGCCGCAGAAATGTCGCCGCTCTTGCCGCTCTGCAGCAACACGACAATGATGATGAAGAAACAAACCAGGATGTGAACCGTTACGATGAGACCATAAATCATGATGTGTGTTTTCCTGATAACGTGCTGCGATTTTCCTAAGAGTGCTTAACCAGCGCAATGCAATGCACGCTTATGCGCATTCTTCGACTAGTTTACTGGGCTTGCGACACACTCTTCTAACTCAGCTATTGTAAGACACCCTGATCGGACTGTAAACAGATGCAGCGGCACGACTTGGTAGCCATCGATGCCGTTGTACGTGCCGTTGGCATCAAGAAAAAGGCCGGCTCGCAGAGCCGGCCCCCTCAATTGTCCTGCAACTTGAGGATGAAGGATGGGCGATCAGAAGATCAGTTTCATTCCAAACAACAGACGCCTCCTGCCAATTCCATCCGTAACGTTGTTGCCCGCGAAGGTCAGCCCACCGTTGCTATTGAAGTTGGTGTTCTGAAAACTGCCCCGAGTTACATTGTCCAGAATAGGATCGGGAACACCACGGAATTGGGTATTGAACACGTTGAAAGCCTGTGCCTGGAATTGCGCGGTCAACCTCTCCGTGATCCTGATGTTCTTGAAGAACGCCAGATTCGCCGTGCTGATATCCTGCCCGCGCAGCGTATTGCGATTGGTTCCGGCAAATGGGGTACCGTAGACGATAGCAGCGGCGGGAGAGTTCTGAATCCAGTGCACCGCGCTGGCCGTGGTCGGCAGCCCGGTCACAAAATCTGAGAGGCTGCACGTCGAAGCGGTCAACCCCGTGCATGTGTACTGCCCGACGGTGTCCAACGGCGCACCTGCATTCGAAACGATCGGACGGCAGGCGTCATAGGTGCCACCGAAATTTCCAGTTGGGTCGCAGAGGCTTCCGTTCACGTACCGCTGAATGGTCGTGTACGGTTGACCGCTGGTATATCGATATGTGGTGTTGACCTGCCATCCACCTAGAAGATGACCCACAAGCCCATGCTGTGCCTTGTAGAACGGTAAGTCGTAAACCACAGCGACACCTACGACATGGGGAAAGTCGATCCCCGAGTTAGCCCGTTCCGCCTCCCCTGAGTTGAATGGGTTCTGCGCGTATGCCAACGTATTTCCGCCACCAACTGTGCTGAATACCTCGCTGGCGTTGTCGATTGTCTTGCTGTACGTGTAGGAAGCCGTGGCGGTGAGTCCGCGCCAATTTGCGATCCGCAACTCACTCTGCAGGCCACTATAGCTGGAAGACGCTGTATTGGCATATTGGATTACGTTGGTAAAGTTGCAGTTCGCATATCCGGCGCTGGATCCTGGAGCTGTTGGATCGCTACAGGGCGTCAATCCGCCAGGGATCAAATTCTGGAAGCCGGCGCTGATTAACGGTTGCAGTGCAGGATTTCCGTTGAGTTCCTGGAATTGTCCCACGGCGTGATTGCCTACGTAGCGAACCTCCGCCACGATCCTGGGCGTGAATGAGTGCTGGATACCCAGGTTCCACTGCTCCGTGTAAGGATTGCGGAAATTCTGAGGCACCTGCACCTGGTTTGCGAATCCCGGATCTCCGCCCGCTGCCAGTGGCGTCAGGAAGGGAATAACCTGCGTCCCGAAAAGACCATTAGCCGGCAAGCCGGTCGGCGCACCTCCGACAATCGGACCTAGAGTTGCAAAATTCACCTTTGGGGCTGCCGTGGCAACGTTCAGGAACATGTTGTAGAACGCCGGATCGTACGCGATTCGGAAGCCGCCCCGAATCACGGTCTTGTCCTGGCCCAGCAACCCACTCAGTATGTGAGGGGTCCATGCAAAGCCTATGACCGGAGCAAAGTTCTTCAATGCTTGCGGAACGCTCGGCACCGTAGTCTGACTCAGTGGCAAAGAGGTCGTCCAGAGCGGATTCGGACCAGTTTGCTGCTTTACGCTCTGATCGTGCAGCAAGTTGATCGCCTGCTGATACCAATCCCAGCGCATGCCTAGATTCAGCGTCAGATTGCTCTTGATTCTCCAATCATCCTGCACATAGAAGCCCAGGTCCCATTCACTGAACGGCAAGGTTGGACTGCCCAATGCGATCTGAGTTCCGAACGGATTGTTGGCAATCATGTCGCTGTACGAGGTAAACAGGAATATCCCATTGTTGCCCGGTAGAAACACGTTCGGCGACCGCTGTTGATCGATTTCGCCGCCGAACTTAAGCGAGTGCTGCCCCTTCAGCATCGAGGCATTGTCTTGCAGTTGGTACACATTGATGATTCGCCCTTGCGGAAAGCCTGCCGACACACCGAAGCTAACGCTATCCTGCGGGGCGGAACCAATCAGTACCATGTCTGCCGGGCAATTCGTGGGGTTAGTCGAATTGCAACCCGAAAAGGATTGCTCATCAAAGAAACTACTGGCCCGTGAGTAGCTGAAGCGCACCTGATTCACAAAGGCATTGCTGAAGTTCCGCACCCAGTCCAAGCCAATCTGTTGGCTTAATCCAGGAATCTGCTGCCAGTCGCCCACCTGGATTCCGTTGCCGAAGTTGACGCCACCGGAATCAGTCTTCTGGTATACGTAGCGGCCAAAAAAGTTGTCTTTTTCGGAAAGTTTAAAGTCGAGTCGCCCGGTGGCCTCGTAGTCGTTGAATGGTCCCGGAACGAATCGGGTGAGCGATCCAAATTCGACTGGCGTGCAACCGTTCACGCCCTGAGTGACGCACGGGAATGCAAAACCGGTCGTCGGATCGATCTGATTGGTTACCAGCACGTTCTGAATATTAGTGAAGGTTGGGTTTCCAGACTTTACCGCATTCGGCCCGATTGTGCTCTCTATCAACCCGATGGGGCTGGAAGGGAAGGCCGCTGTCAGTTGAGCATCGCCGTTTGGCGTGGGCACGAGTCCTCCGGCAGTCGAAGCCGGAGAACCTTCAAAACGTTGTCGCTCAAAGTTGCCTGAACCGAAAAACCAGACCTTGTCTTTTTTGATCGGGCCGCCCACTGTTCCCCCGAAACGGTTGTCTACAAACCCAGGGACCTTGGGAACGATGCATCCATCCGCTGCCGTCTGGTCCGGTAAACAAAAACCAAGCAAGGGATTCTTCTCGTTATTCTCCAGCGAGTCGAACGTCGAGCCCTGCCAGAATTCGTAGGCAGTACCGTGAAATTGGTTCGTTCCTGACTTGGTGACGTAATTGATGACCGCACCGGTGTTGCGGCCAAACTGCGCGTCGTAGTTCGTCACAACCTGCATTTCGGAGATGGCGTCTTGATTGCCAAAGAAAATCGACGGTCCCGCGATCGAGTTGTCATTGTTGCTCTGACCATCGATCTGGAAATTATTGGCGCGAGCACGTAGTCCATTAACCGACATTTCTGCGCCGTTATTGTTGCTGAAACTGGCGTCACCGACTGTGACTACGCCAGGGAGAAACAGGGCCAGAGAGTCGAAAGTGTTTCCCATTGGGAGGCTTGTAACCTTTTCTGCGCCGATGGTGTCGGAAATTTGGTCCGTAGTGGATTCAATCAGGGGCGCCGTGCCTTCTACGGTGACCGACTCGCTCGATGCGCCCAGCTGCAGTTGGACCGTTCCTAGCCCCGTGTCCTTGCCGACACTTACGGTCAAGTTTTTGGCCTCGTAAGCGCGAAAGTTCGCCGCTTCGATCTTGACGTTGTAGGATCCGGTCGGCAAGTCGCGCAACGCAATGATTCCCGCGGAAGTGGTTTGCGCCGTGAATACTCGGTTCGTAGTCAGATGCGTGACCGTAACATTCGCATTCGGCACGACTGCGCCCTGTTGATCCTGCACCACGCCTGAGATGGAGCCAGTTACGATTCCTTGTGCCAACGTAAATGTCGCGCATAGGAGCACGGCGACGAACGTCATTACCAGAGAAAGCCTGCAGCCAAAAACAGATTTCATCACTTTCCTCTCCTTGACCACCAAACGGAGCGCTCGACACAGTTGTTTTGAGCTGTCTCGTGTTAAGCCGCGCCGTCCGAGAAACCGTGGTACATAGTGCAGAGAGGCAAATTCATCTCCATAACATCTGCGGGTGCAAGTCCCAGAGCTGTCTGCAAAATCGTAAATGTCTAGAGTTATGTGTGACACGAAGCATCATGATTTCTCGGAGAACAGTTACGAAAATCAATAAATGCACTGTACGTCCTGCCGCAGAGTCACTCTGTTGGTGCAAACAACAGAGGGCTCGAACGATAACAAGGGTTGGCAGTTGTGTCCGGGAGTCCGAATCTAAGTTGGCAGAGGAGCGAATGCGGCAGAGTTGGGACGGGTTAATCCCGATCCGAGAGTAAGGAGAAGAAGCTGTAAAGAGACGATCTGGAACAGATCTGAGAGCATAGCTAGAGAAGGAGTGAAAGCTGGTGCGGAAGGGGGGATTTGAACCCCCACGCCTTTCGGCGCCACCCCCTCAAGATGGTGTGTCTGCCAGTTCCACCACTTCCGCACGGACGAATGCAAACGCAAGCAGCGAATTAATTATAGCAAAGCAGTATTGTGGAGCTTGAACTCTCTGCTGCGCACTGAATCGTCAGCATCCGAAAACTCGCAATAGAAAAGGGCCGGATCCCCCTTCCGGCCCTTCTCGCCGAATGGCTCCCGCGTTTAGTCGCCAGACGGCAGCAACATCTCCTCAGGCCCCAAATCGATATTGACCGGAGTGTGCGGACAGTTGCCGAGAATCGGCTGGCATGCCGCATCGGGACCCTGTTCCGGACGCAGCAACGGCTTCTTTTCCGCAAACTGATCCGCTTCAGTGGATCCAGCCAGAGCAGTCGTCGATGCCAGGCCTCCACTGATCACCTGCTGCACCTGATCAAAATATCCGGTGCCCACAAAGCGCTGGTGCTTTACCGCCTCGTAGCCATACTGCGTCTCGCGGCTGAACTCCTTTTCCTGCAAGCGGGAGTACGCGGTCATTCCGGCGAGTTTATATCCACGCGCGAGTTCGAACATGCTGAGATTTAGCGCGTGGAAGCCCGCGAGAGTTACGAACTGGAACTTGTATCCCATGCGCGCCAGCTCGGGTTGAAAGCGCGCAATCGTCGCTTCGTCCAGATTCTTGCGCCAGTTGAAACTCGGCGAGCAGTTGTACGCCAGGGCTTTTCCGGGATACTCGGCGTGAATCGCTTCTGCGAAACGGCGCGCCTCTTCGATGTCCGGATGCGAAGTCTCGCACCAGATCAAATCGGCATGAGGTGCATAAGCGAGTCCGCGCGCGATAGCCGACTCGATGCCACCGCGAATCTGGAAGAATCCTTCGGAAGTGCGCTCGCCCGTACAGAACTCGCGGTCGCGTGGGTCGATATCACTAGTCAGCAGGTGGGCGCTGTCTGCATCCGTGCGCGCCATGATCAACGTGGGAACACCCATCACATCGGCCGCAAGCCTCGCCGCCACGAGTTTCTGAATCGCCTCCGTCGTCGGTACCAACACTTTTCCGCCAAGGTGCCCACATTTCTTTGCAGACGAGAGCTGATCTTCAAAGTGAACGCAGGCCGCACCCGCTTCAATCATCCCTTTCATCAGTTCGAAAGCGTTGAGCGTGCCACCGAAGCCCGCTTCGGCATCAGCAACCAGCGGCGCAAACCACGTCTGTCCCGGCGCCACTTTGCCTTCCGCATGATGTACCTGATCCGCCCGCTGCAACGCATTGTTAATCCGCCGGCAGAGATTCGGGACGCTGTCCGCCGGGTATAAGCTCTGATCGGGATACATCGTTCCCGCGTTGTTGGCATCGGCTGCAACTTGCCAACCGCTGACATAGATCGCCTTTAGTCCCGCCTGCACCTGTTGCACCGCCTGGTTGCCGGTCATGGCTCCCAGCGCGTTGATATAGGCATCCGTTTGCAGAAGTTCCCACATGCGTTCGGCGCCCATGCGCGCGAGCGTGTGTTCAATGTGAATTGAGCCCCGCAAGCGCAGTACATCTTCAGCCGTGTAGGGACGCTCGACGCCCTTCCACCGCGGATTGGAGGCCCAATCCTGGTTCATTGCAGCCTGGGCTAGAGCGTATTGCGCGACGCGTTCCCGCTCACTCAATGGGTGCTCGATCTGGTTTGAGGTTGTGGGTTGCGCGTTGTTTCCGTTTCCTTTGGCCGACATGTACTTTCTCTCCTGGTAATTAGGGTCCTAATGTTGTGCACTGCTTAAGCCGGATTGAAGTCTCCATTCACGATCATGGCTTCGCTGATGTCGCGAGCCCGGCGGAAACGCTCCGCCTCCCCTGGGTCGGAATTGTTGGGAAGCCCCGCCAGCAATCGCTCAAGTTCTTCGTCGAACAGTCGCGTTATGAATGCCGGCGTGTGCTTGACCGGATGGCCGTTCTCGTCATGCACCGGAACCAGTTCGCGGTGCAAAACACGTTGCGCAATCATCAGGCGATAGATGCGGTCCGTGGCCAGGTCTTCCATGTATCCATCGAGCAAGCTGGCTCCTCTTCCGCTGAGTACGCCGTGCCGGTAGCGAATCACGGTGCGCACCGCGGCGCGCGTCCCGTTCACCGTGCGTGCGCCGACTCCTTCCGGCACGGGCCGTAGGTCGGGATAGCGGCTGGCATTTTTCGGCCGAGCCTGCAGTTGATTGGGGTAAGGGAACTGCGCCACCGCGATCTCGTTCTGATCGGGATGTCCCGTCCACGCTCCGTCCATCAAGCAATCTGCTTCGTTCTTCTTGTCCTTTTCGAGGATGGCCAAAGCACGCTCGTTCAACTCCGCGTCTTCGCGGCTGGGATACAGGGCTGTCATCCCTCCAATCGCCAGAATGCCGCGATGATGGCAAATCTCAGGCATCAATTCCCGCAAGTTCTGAAAGAAAGGTACGTTGTGTGGAATCGTGTTGCGATCGGGCAAAACCCAGTCGGGATTGTCGAGGTTGAAATGAATCAGGCTGGCCATGTAATCCCACCGGCCCAGGTTCAATCCAATGATGTGATCGCGCAAGTTGTAGGCGAACTCCTCCATCTGATACGCGAGAGGATGCGACTCCACAAGAGCCATGCATTTGATGTAGTCGTGCGGAAGGCCGCGCCACTTGGACAATGCCTGGAAGAGATCACGCCACCACAGGGCTTCCTCTGCCGATTCGGATTTCGGAATATAGATGCATAAAGGGTGTTTCAACTCCGCCGGTTCGATGCCGTAAAAGATGCGGGCCACATCAATCAGCGAGGCCGAAATCAATTCTCCCGGGATCACACCTGCTTGATTCAGATGAAGTCCGCGTGGGCGCGTGAAAATTACGGTACCGTTGCGCTGGATGTTTACGGTTCGGTCGCGCTTTCTGTCGTAGTAACTGAGCGTACCGCGCAGGCACGCCAGAATGTTTGCCGCGCCCTCTTCATGATGCGTCCATTCGTTGACGCAGGAATCCTCCAGGTCGAGCATCACACCCGGTGCGCCCGAGTTCAGCATCTTGACGCACAGTTCCGCATCGTCAGCGGGACCGGTCATCTGGTTGCGCTGGTCCTTGCACCACTCCGGCAACGTGATTCTCCAGCCGTTTCGGACCGTATCGGAAGGGAAGTGGTGCGCCGGCTTCTCGCCTTCGAGCGAGTTCTGTAGCACCTCAATCCGTTTCCGTGCGAGTTCCCGCTGCCGCGGAGTGAAAGCCTGGTGAAGCGGCAGAAGGAATTCCATAAAGCCGGAAGGTAAGTCACGCGCCGGATCGAAGCCGGGCGGCGTGCTATTGATCGCAGGAATCGAAGTTCCTGTTTCCGATGTCGCGGTAGCCGTGGGTGTCATAGAGTTGCAGTTCCCTGTTTTCCGTGTGCAAGAGTGTGCAGGATACTGAACAGCACTTCGTAATACTGGCGGATCGTACGATGCGCTCGAATGAGGGTCAAGCGCGTTGTTCAATATACGGAACATACATTCATTTTGTTGTCCAACTAGGGTTTTGCTACCATAACGATTTGGCGATGCCCACCAAGGACGATTCCCCGTCGGTTGCAGTCGAGCGAGCACTCACCATTCTCGAGTCGATTGCGCACGAACCAGAAGGCTTAAGCAACGCGGAGATCAGCCGCAAGCTCCAGATTCCAAAGAGTTCCGCGAGTTACATCCTGCGCACCCTTGAAACCCAGGGCTACCTGAATCGGGACGCGAACAGCGGCAAGTACCGGGTCGGCTTGAAGATTCTTAGTTTGAGTCGCGGCGCTCTCAGTGGTATCGACGTTCGGGAAGTGGCCTTACCAATCATGCGGCATCTAGTAGAAAAAACCGGCCTCACTTGCCATCTCGCAATCCTGGACGGCCCGGAAGCGGTTTATATCGAGAAGGTCGAACCGCCGGGATTCATCCGCATGGACACCTGGGTTGGCCGCCGGATGAGAGTTCACGCTACGAGCGTGGGCAAGTCTCTGGTTGCCCATGTTCCGCAGGATCGACTGGAGAAGATCGTGACCGAGCGCGCAATGGAAAAGCGCACCCCAAAAACAATCACTACTCTTCCTCGTCTTCTGAAGGAACTCGAAAAGGTTCGTACGCAGGGTTACGCCGTCGACGACGAAGAAAACAATTTGGGAGCGAGATGCGTGGGCGCACCAGTGTTTAACCAACAGGGCGCCATTGAAGCAAGTGTGGGGTTAAGCGGGACGACGAACCAGGTCAACGCTCAAACGATGCCACGCATTTTGGAAGCGCTAAAGGATGCCGCACGACACATTTCGATGCAGTTGGGTTATCGCGCGCCGCACCGGCGAATGGGATCATAAAAACGGGGCAGCCTGTTCGGGCCGCCCACGCTGCACACGTCTAGATCAACCGCTAGTTTAAGCGAGAGCCTTTTCCTTTTAGCCGCACGATCCATGGACCCTGGTTGAAGTTCTGATCCATCCACAGACCGACGATGGTTGAGCCGTCCGCGGAAATCGCCAGCACATTAGTGAGGGTGACGCCCTTGGGAATAACTGCGCCGTTCTTCACGAGCAGCGGTTGCAGGCGCTGCAAGCCCGTCTTAGCGCTCCAGATAAAGGGATGACTCGCCCAGCTGAATGTACTGATGCTTGCCCCGATTACGATGCCGTTATCGGAGACGCCAGTGGCCACGCTTTCATCCGTCTTGTTGCCCGAGAGCACGCCCAACAATACCAAGCCGCCGGAGGGAGTGTAGTAAAACGCTGTGCCTACTCCGCGACTGTTTGCCGCCTGACCAACAATCTGTGATCCATCGGAGCTGACACCAATGGCTTCTCCTGCCATCTCGTCACCCAGGAAGAGGTCGGTACTTCCTGAGATCCACCGCACGGGACGCCGGAATCCCTGAGTCGGATCCTCGTAGAAACCAACGATCGTAGATGCGTCGGCCGAGATCGCAGTCGCACGACTGCTGGCGCCTGCCGGATGTCCAAGACCAACGATGCCGCCTTCCTTGGTCCACTGGAAACCCTCCGCTCCGGGGCAATACCAGGCCAAGCCAACTGCGACCGAGCCATCGCCACTCACGCTCCAGGCGTCGCCCCAGCTTCCGTCAAGGACGCAGCCTTCGGCCGGGTGTCCAAGATCGACCCAGCCCGTGCTCCTTTGCCACATCGCCGGGTTCGAATTTCCATCCGCACCCGTCCGTCCCGTCACAATCGTCCCGCCGTCTGCCGAGATTCCGATCGATGAGTTGAAAGTGTCGCCCAGTCCCAGGTCGTGGAAGCCTCCGCCGGACGTCCAACGAAAAATCTCTCCTCCGAAATTTGCTGCCATGACTTTGCCATCTTTCGATAGGGCGTAGTTTGACCACGTCTGAATGGGACTCTGAAGCTGCCTGAACGTCACTTGGGCCCAGGCCGAAGCGGAGACACAAAGAAGGACACACCACACCATTACGGTGAACAATTTCTTCATATTGAATTTTCCCCTTGGAAGCCCGCGGGCAGTCACGGGCACGATTTAGTGGGCTACCTTGCTCTCTCGGGAAGTCCGGGCTGGACCACAGTGAACCGGGAAAGACCCCAAAACGCTTAGGAAGACCGGAACAACCATAGTGCATTATGTATACATTGTCAACGATTCAACAGCGCTTCAACTCTGGCTTCACCAGTGTCAGAGTTTTGGTAAAGGCGGAAGCCTATAATCTGTTCCTGTGACTCTGGTCCCTGTGCCGAACCTGAGGATGCGGCTGCGTCGACTGTTTTTGGCAGCCATGCTTGCTGTGCTTGGCTCAGGAGTCATTGCGTTTAGTCTGGACTATGCTGTATTTCGGATTCGCGCAGCCACTGACCGCAACGTATATGGCACGGTCCGGGTGAATCATTATTACGCCGTCCTTCAGAAAAACGGGAAAACGCAATTCATCTTCGACCCGCCGCAAGATCAGATCTGCGTACACGCACTGTTTCCGCACGCCGCATCGTTGCCATGCTGGTACCTCACTCGACATCCCGATCAGAGGACCGATATCTAGAGACACGCATGACACGCTAGAATGTGTCGTCGATTCTTTAGGCTGAACTTCGCGAGGAAACCATATGGGGAAGGGTTTGTTACGTGCCGGATGTTTGTTCGGAATCGCCCTGACCTTGATCTGCTCGGCGGCGATGACTTCGGAAGCCGCTGCTGCGACCGACGACGCCAGGCTGCAGAAGGCCTATCGATTTCAGAAAGGTGGATGGACGTACGTTCACCTCGAAGGATCGCCGTCTGACCTCGGGTTTCAACACGGTTATCTTCTAGCGCCGGAAATCTCCGACGCACTGGAAGCCATCAAATTATTCGACACACACCAGACGCAACGCGATTGGGAGTTCTTCCGCACAACTGCGCGGCAAATGCTCTGGCCGCATATCGACAAAGAGTACCAGCAGGAACTTCAGGGCATTGCCGACGGGGCCAAGGCCCACGGAGTCGATCTCGACGTCTACGACATTGTCGCCCTCAATGCGTTTGAAGAGGTGCCCGACTACTACCTTCCTTGGCTGAACAAGCAGCAGAAATCCGCGAAGGCGCCGAAGCTGGTGGCTCCCGGGAACTGCAGCGCATTCATTGCTACCGGTAGTGCTACGAAGGATCACCAGATCGTGATCGCTCACAATAATTGGACCAGCTATCTCGCGGGCGCCCGCTGGGTTGTGATCTTTGACATCGCTCCGGAACATGGAAATCGTGTCCTCATGGATGGCTTTCCCGGCGTGATTACGAGCGACGATGATTTCGGCGTGAATTCCGCCGGTATGATGATTACGGAAACTACGATCACGCAGTTCGAAGGATGGAATCCAAACGGAAAACCCGAATTCATGCGATCGCGAAAAGCCCTCCAGTATGCCAACAGCATCGATGATTATGTGCGAATCATGAAGGAAGGGAATAACGGCGGATACGCCAACGATTGGCTCATCGGGGACCGAAAGACGGGAGAGATCGCCTATCTGGAGTTAGGCCTGAAGAACACTCCGCTGTGGCGCACCAAAGATGGTTACTACGTCAGCTCCAATTTCGCCCGCGACCCGAAAGTAATTCGTGAAGAGACCACCTTTGATCCCAATGACGCTTCGTCTTCTCCAAATGCCCGTCATGCCCGATGGGAAGAAATTATGAAGCAGGCGAAGGGCAAGATCGATGTTGCGATGGCCCAGCAGTTCTTATCGGACCACTTCGATAGTTTTGAGAAAAAAGACCAGCCCAACGAACGAGGGCTGTGTGGACACGTCGATACATCTTCGCGAGGGGTAAAGGAGTGGGCATGGGACGCTTACAACCCAGGCGGCGCCGTGCAAGGAAAGGCTACCGACAGCACCATGGCCGCGAAGATGAGCTTTATCGCAAGAGCAGGCCATCCTTGCGGAGCCGACTTCCTCGCCGGAGAATTCCTTGACCACCATCCGGAGTTTGCATGGCAAAAACCCGTGCTACGCGATATGAAGGCCGGCCCATGGACTGTATTTGCCGCCGGACAAAGAGAGAAGCAGTAGCGAGCGAAGACAGCACGAGGCGGCGAAAGGCAACATAGCCTTCCGCCGCCTCGTCGTTTACGGAACCGTTACTTTGATGGTCTGATCCCCATAGGAGCCGGTGCTGTCCCAGGCTCGCACTAAGACTGTGTGCGTCCCAGGAGTCATGCCCAGGTTAGCGTTTACTGTGTTTCCATCGTTTTGTCCGAACCAGGAATCGCCATCTACATAAATCTGCCATCCCGTGATTGCGTTTGCAGATGACGCTTCCGCCTCGATGTTGACTGGGGAAGTCACCGAGGCTCCACCCGCCGGAGTGCTGATGTGTACTGCCACCTTCTGAACGTCGACGGAAAAGGTCTGGTCTCCAAAAGCACCAGAGGAATCCCATGCTCGAATTAAGAGCGTGTGCGTTCCCGTTGACGCGGACACGTTCGTGTTAATTGAAGCGCTGCCTCCGGCCTTATCGACCGGGATGCTGTCCAGGTAAATGGCCCATCCCGTAATCCAATGACCGCTGCTGGCAGTGGCTGACGCCTGAAGTTTGGTGGGCGAGATGACGTTAACTCCCGGCGCCGGCGTGGACACCGCCACCGCAGGTTTGCTACTCACGGTCAGGCTTAAGGTCTGGTCGCCGTAAGCACCTGAGGTGTCCCAGGCACGAATTACAACCGAGTGGATTCCGATGTGCATTGTGACATTGGCATCGATCGAGGTTAGAGATCCGGCGCTGTAAGCGGTCGCGCCATCGACATAGATTTTCCATCCCGTGATCGACTGACCGGCTGTCGGCGAACTCGAGGCTCTAATGTTGACCGGGGTACCCACGTTCGCGTGATTGGTGGGCGTCGAAATCGTGACTGCCGGTTTAAGATCTTTTGCAGTTACTGTGACACTCTGGTCGCCATAGTTTCCCGAGTCATCCCAGGCTCGAACCAGCAGGGTGTGCTTACCCGCATGTATGTCGACCCGTGCATCGATCGCGTTTTCCGCCCCCGCACTGTAGGAGCCAATTCCGTCCACATAGACCCACCATCCGGTGATGGAATGGCCCGCGGGTGGAAACGCTGAGGCTTGAATGTTTACGGGAGAACTCAGCGTTGCTCCACCTGCGGGAGAGCCGACAATCACTTCTGGCTTGCTATTCTTCGTCGTGAAGAAATCAGTCATATTCGATGCCGTCGACGAAGCGCCAGGATATTTCTTGATTCCCAAACTATCGAGGATCGTGCGCAGCGAGTTCTCATGCTTGTACGGGATCGCCGAGATCGTATGCGGCGTTACCTGGGGCCCAATCAGGGCGGTGTAGACAGCAGCACCACAGCCGCCGTTGGTGCCGCCCCCACATTCGTCGAAGGTGACTAGTAATAACCCGTCGCCTCCCGGCTGGAAATCCGGCGTGCTCAGAATCGGATCCAGTGTTCCGCTCATAAAACTGTCTGCCGCTGCCAATTTTTGCGCCTCCGAGCAGGAAGACATCCCGACCGGGCAATCGTGGGCATCATGATTTCCGTCCGGGACGATGATCATGAACCGGGGCAAGCTGCGGTTCTCCAAGTCCGTGGATAACTGGGAAAGATCGACGATCTTGCCTGCCGAGCCTTGAACATTGCTCAGGATATCGCTGTACCAGGTCGCTCCATTGTGCCTTCGGTAGTACGAGGTGCCGTTGTTGTTGTCGGGCGTCGTCACACTGCCGCCCGCCTTGGCGTACGACTGGGCGTAGACCTTCCACGAAATCCCTGCATTGTTGAGTTCTCGGAAAATGTTGTCGTCGGTGATCGGATCGCTTTTCGAAGTCCCGGGATAAAAGCAGTTGCTACCGTTGCAATTGAAGTCGTGAGTTCCTGGCGGTAGAGAGCAGTTCACGCTCGATTCGCAACTGCCGGAAGCTAGCCAAAGATAATCAAGCAGGGAACCGCCATTGTCGGACTCGTAATTCGTGGCATATCCGTTCGCCCTGCCCTGTGCGACCAACCAGGGCATATTCGCCAGCACATCACTGAAACTACTGTTCTCATCGATCACAAGCACCACTCGTTGCGAAGTAGGCACCTGCGCAAATGCCACCGCAGTAGCGATTGCCAGTGCGATGACTACGGACACACTTCTCCCTAGCCTCATTGAATTCATAAAAAGCCCCCCGTTTTTGGCGTGCGCTTGCTCCGCTCGTGCATCGACACTATGCACAAGGGTCTTTCAGGAAGTGAGATTGTTCTTGCGGTGGAGGGAGTGTACTACACTCTTTGTTTCAAGAAGATAAAGAAAAACAACAATGCCGAAATAGTTAGGGCACGTTGGTCGGATTCACCCTCCAGCAAGTAAAATCCGAATGCCTTCTATAAACAATTTTGATTGGACTCATGGATGACCGCCCCATAAAGTCCTATGGGTGCAGTCGAGCCGTACACGAACTCGCGGACTTGTGCGCCGGATGAACTCGCTGGAGTCCCCGCTCTCCCTGTTTCGTCCCCCATTTCGCAACTACCAATTCGACGCAGCGTACGACGAGATGTTCGAATCGCCTGGAACTCCGCGCGAACACTACAAGGCTCTGTTCCAGAATCTGCTCGAACTTCCTGCGGAACAGTTGCGAAAGAGCCAACAGGCAGCCGACCTTTCGTTCCTTCACCAAGGCATTACTTTCACGGTGTACGGCAACAACGAGGGCACGGAGCGCGTCTTTCCGAACGATTTGCTGCCGCGAATCATTCCTCACCAAGAATGGCGCAAGATTGAGAACGGACTCACGCAGCGCATCGCCGCCCTGAATCTCTTCCTCGAAGACATCTACCACCATGCAAGAATTCTGGCGGATGGCATCGTCCCGCGCGAACTGGTTTACAGTTGCCGCCACTACCGGCGTGAGATGCGTGGCCTCACGGTTCCACGTGGCATATATGTGAGCATTTGCGGTACCGATCTGGTCCGGTTGCCCGATGGGAGCTTTGCGGTGCTGGAGGACAACCTTCGCGTCCCCAGCGGCGTGTCGTACATGCTGGCCAATCGCAAGGTGCTGAAGAAGGTTTTTCCCACCCTGTTCCGCGACTACGGCGTCAGTCCGGTGGATCATTACGCGCAGGCCCTGTTAGCGACGCTGCGCGCCTTGACGCCCGCTAGTTCTTCGGCACGGCACGAACCGAAAGTCGTTCTGCTGACTCCCGGAGTTTTCAATTCTGCCTATTTCGAGCACACATTCCTTGCCCAGCAGATGGGCATCGAGCTCGTGGAAGGCCGCGATCTCCTGGTGCACGACAACATTGTCTATATGCGGACCACCGCAGGCCTCCGTCGTGTCGATGTCATCTACCGCCGGGTTGATGATGATTTCCTTGATCCGCTCTGTTTCCGCCAAGACTCTAGCTTGGGAGTGCCAGGACTCTTCAACGCGTATCGTGCGGGAAACGTCGTGCTTGCGAATGCCATTGGCACCGGAGTTGCCGATGACAAGGCACTCTACGCCTACGTGCCGGCAATCATTCGCTACTATCTGGGCGAGGATCCCATTCTCGCCAATGTCCATACTTACCTCCTCAGTGACCGCTCACAACGAAGTTATGTACTCGAGCACCTTGACGAACTCGTGGTGAAGGCCGTCGGCGAATCCGGTGGATATGGCATGTTGATCGGCCCGCATAGTACCGAAGAAGAGAGGGAAAACTTCCGCCGCAGGATCGAAGCCGAGCCGCGGAACTATATTGCTCAACCAACCCTCAGCCTCTCTCGCGCACCCTGCTTCCTAGAGGGCGAAGTGCAGGCGCGGCATGTCGATTTACGCCCCTACATTTTGTACGGCGAGAATGTGACCCTGGTACCCGGAGGGCTGACGCGCGTTGCATTGCGCCGTGGATCTCTCGTGGTCAACTCGTCGCAAGGTGGCGGCAGCAAAGACACCTGGGTTCTCCGCGCATGAGGGCTTTGGAATGAACGGTAGAAGGCAGACAACGATGCTCTCGCGGGTCGCGGATAGCCTCTATTGGATGAGTCGCTACCTGGAACGTGCCGAGCATACGGCGCGCCTGATCGATGTGGACCTGCAGCTTCGCCTCGACCAATCACCGGAAGCAGGCGCTGGACGTTGGCTTCGGCTGCTGGAAGCCTCGCAGGTTCCCACCCCGGAAGACGGCAAGATCGACGCGGCTTCGCTCACACACGTTCTCACCCTCGATCGGACGAATCCATCTTCGATCTTGTCTTGTGTTGGCGCTGCTCGCGAAAATCTGCGCCAGGTGCGCGAACAGTGCAGTACTGAAATGTGGGAGCAGCTGAACCGCCTTTACCTGCAGGTGAACAGCACGACCAAAAGCGAGGCGTGGCTGCTCCAGTCCCACGTATTCTTTCGCGCCGTGCAGGAAGGAGCGCATCTGTTCCAAGGAGTCACGGATTCCACGATGTCCCACGGCGAGGGCTGGCAATACATCCAGGTCGGCCGTTTTGTAGAGCGTACCGATGAACTGGCGCGCCTGATCGGAACGCACTTCGGGCGACTCCCGCATCCCCTCGATCAAGCAGTTGAGAGCGAGGAATACTTGGAGTGGGTTGGCCTGCTCAAGTCGTGCGCAGCCTTCGAGGCTTATTGCAAAACATATACGGCAGAAATCCGTCCGCTGCGAGTCGCCGAGTTCCTGCTCTTGAATTCCGAGTTCCCACATTCCGTGCGCTTCTCGGTCGATCGCGTGCAAGCGGCGCTGATTGCGATTGGGGAGTTGACCGACCGTAAAGCAGAGCAACCGTTACGTTTGTCAGGACGCCTCTGCGCTACGCTGAGTTTCAGCCAGATCGAGGAGATTATGGCGCAAGGCGCGGGGGGCTATGTTGATAGTGCGCGCTGGCAGTGCGCGCAAGTGCACACGGCAATCCAGCAAGTATATTTTGACTATTCAGTCGAGTCGGCTCTGGTATAAGTAGCGCCGCCATCTTGCCGGCTGTAGCGTTGGACTCTCGCCCGTGCAGCGGCCGTAAAGAGGAACTTTGATCGTGAAAGGAGTCGATCGCTGGCGAAAGGCTCTTCAGGCGTACAGGTTTTGGCAGGGCACCGCTTTAGCCGTTGAGAGCTTGCTTCACCACGTAAGAGGATAAATGATCTACTCCGTCCGCCACACCACAACATTCCGCTACGAGCCCGCGATTCGCGAGAGCGTAATGGAGGTCCGCCTGCAACCGCGCAGCGACGGAGAACAGCGTTGCCTCAGCTTCACTCTCAATGTCGATCCCGCGGCGACGGTCATGCACTATCGTGACTTCACTGGGAACACGGTGCATCACTTCGACATCGCGGGTACTCATAGCCTCGTGAAGGTCACCGCGCAATCTGCGGTTGAGGTCCAATCCGCCGTCGCTCCTCGTGCCGCCGACAGCGGAGACTGGGCGGACCTCGATGCCCTCATTGCAGCTAACGATCATTGGGAAATGCTTTTGCCCAGCCACTTCGCACATTCGGGCGAGCCGCTAGAGAACCTTGCCAGGGAACTGCGGTGCGAGCGCCGGGGAAATCCCCTCGTCCTTCTGACAGAGCTTAACGAAGCGATCTACAAGCTGTTTGCCTACGTGCCCAACAGCACCAAGGTCGATTCGCCGATTGAGGAAGCGCTACAGGCGCGACAAGGTGTGTGCCAGGACTTCGCCCACATCATGATTGCGCTGGTCCGACGGCTTAACATCCCCTGCCGGTATGTGAGCGGCTACATGTTTCACCGCGACGACACAGAGAATGATCGCTCGCTCGAGGGTGCATCGCATGCCTGGGTAGAGGCGTTAGTGCCAAGGTTGGGCTGGGTCGCGTTTGACCCCACGAACAATCTCGTGGGAGCCGACCGCCACATTCGCGTGGCTATCGGTCGCGACTACGCCGATGTTCCTCCGACCCGCGGCGTGTACAAAGGAGAGGCGCAGAGCGAACTCAGCGTGGCGGTAACGGTCAGTCCTGCCGATACAGCGCCGCCCGAGCCAGCGATGCCGACTTTTGTTGTGCGATCGCGGCCTGTAGCGGTGAGGGCGACGACCCGCTCGGAACAGGAACAACAGCAGCAATAACAATAGAGAAACTCATCCTTGAGAAGTGCTCAGACGGCTTTAGTACGTCTATGGCAGAGATGAAGTCATGTGCACATGCTAGAGAGTTTCGTTTCCTTCTGCCTCGCCCTCTTCAGTTGGAGCGCCATCCACGAGCATAGTTGCGCCCCGGCCAAGCCTTCCAGGATTGCGAGTTTCCAGCCATTTCATGTAGCCGAAGCCGACTAGTAGCGCAATCAGAAACAAGTATGGCGTCAGGTTGTAGGGCCAGGACGGCTCGGGATAGATCGTCACAAAGAGCACAGGCAGGAGGGCCAAGGTCGCAATCCACGGAACCAGTTGGTGTTTCCAAACTCTGAAGTTGTCTCGTTGTTCGCTGCGCATATAGCGCGTCAAAGCCACGTTCGCCATTGCGTAGAGCACGATGACCGCGAGCGTGGCAACGGTTTCCAGGAATCCGAAGATGGTATCGGGCTGCAACAACCAGCCCACTAGCAGGATCGCTGCGATCCCTGACAACTGCACGAAGGCGATCGCGAACGTCGGCGTCCGGTGGGTGGGATGAATGCGGGCGAAGCTTGCGGGGAGCGTACCCGCCCGGCCCATCGTGTACATCACGCGCGATGCAGCGTTGGCGCACGCGAGACCCA
This sequence comes from uncultured Acidobacteriaceae bacterium, assembly GCA_963722365.1. Taxonomy (GTDB): domain Bacteria; phylum Acidobacteriota; class Terriglobia; order Terriglobales; family Acidobacteriaceae; genus Sulfotelmatobacter. The sequence goes on along the minus strand of CAVRLM010000003.1, from coordinate 504,655 downwards.
CGCCGACTGCGCTATTGATAATTGCGAGGACAACCAACCACCAACCAGCGCCCCACAACCGATGACCGAGCGCGTAATAAGGATTGGGACTGGCGGCGAAGGCGCCCATATCTCCCGTACCCCATCCGATGGCGCTCGCATAGGAAGTCAGAATGTAGAAGATCCCTATGCTGCCAAGCGAGAGCATGATCGCCTGGCTGATGAACTTGCCGGGCATGCGGGCTTCCTGCGCAAGCGGCGCTGGTGCCTCGAAGCCGCTCAGCGCGAGCATCGAGAAAACCATGCCCGCCAGAATGCCCCCGAAGTGGTGCGGCGACGATGAAGGCTTGAGTGGCGCAAGATATGTGGAACCCGTCCCAGGGTGAGCCAGGAAGGTAACCGCGAGCGCCAGCATGATGGCCAGTTCGAGGCCGCCCAGCAGCGCCGTGATCCTCGCCGACAACTGAATGCCATGATGCGTTAGCGCCCAGATAACGGCCGAGGTCGCCAGCGCAAACAACCACCACGGGATGTTTACGTGAAACTGTTCCCGCAGCATGTCTGAAACCAGATAGCCCAGGAAGCCGATACATCCGGCGGATCCGAGGATTTCGTAGATCAAATAATTCCACGTCGCCATGAAGCCGCTGCGACTGCCGAGTCCGCGGGTGGCGAAGGAATAGTAGCCGCCGCTCGACGGCATGTAGCGAGAAAATTCCGACACCGTGTTCCCGATAAAGAGGCAGATGATCGTGGAGAACAGGAACGATAGCGGCATAACCGGCCCGGCCTTGAGGGCAATGATCGGAAACGTGAACACAATGTTGGTCGCGGGAGCGATATGCGTCACGCCTTGAAACACCAGTTCCGCAAGGCCGAGCGAATTCCGCCGAAGCTGAGGATCTGTATCAGAGTGGGTAGTCTCAGCGGTCAATGGAAGCTCCTCGAATGAACGAACGACACTGCTGTCTCGTGCGCTCGGCGGACAGTATAACGGGCAGCGGGATTTCGTCCGCAAAGGACGCCGCCGTTCGAGAAATAAAGCTAGAAGGAGAGTTCCGCTAGGGCTTACTTAACGCGCCATTTCCGCAGTTGCTTCCAAACTTGTACCAAAGTCTGCATTTGGCGGGGACTGGGGAGTTGGGTATAGATCAATCGGCATTCCCGATAGGCTCGTTCGTAAAACTCGCGGACAGCACCGACGCTGAGGTGCGCAAGGTTGTAGCGAAGTTCGTTGATATCCCTCTCGCTCAAAATATCTGGCTTCTCGCGATCAGGACGCCGCGCCATAGGCGACGGATCTTATCATATTCGCTATTTGTTCGCCTCGCGGTTCTCGCCGGAATCGCAGGGCGTGTTTTCTAGAGTGTCGGGTGGTGAAGGAAATCAGAGCAGGGGACTCGAACAGAAGTGAAAACAAATGGCGGAGAGCGTGGGATTCTAGTACAGCCAATTCCCGCAAGTGCTGATGAATCCTACACTTCCGCGATAATACCTTGTGTTTCAGAGGCTTACAAGCGATTCCTATCTTCGGCTACAGTTTCTATAGTTTCTCCTATTCGCTGTAATTCCGCGGGAAACGGTATCACTGGTATCAGTATCGTGGAGGCCTCGCTGCGGCAGTCGTTGACGATTTGCCAATTTAGACGAATCTGCTGGCCCTATTTACCAAACCCCGCTCCACGCCTGGATCATCACTTAACAATCAAAGATCCAGAGATGCAAACCCGCCGAACTGCGGGAAGATGCAGGACGTTTTACGGTACGACACAATTGCGCTCAACCGGTGAAGCAGACGGATATTGGCCCGTCGGCCTCTTGATCAGTGACGTGGCAGGAAACCTAACTTTTCCGGGCTAAAATTTGTAACTGAAATCACTGCGAAGTGTGATTAGTAGCCGGACGAAGCCTTGAATTTCTGAGGGGCAGAAGGCCATCTTCGAGCACTCTCATGGGCCCCTCCCACGTTCTGCTGAAGGGCCGCGCCGAAGGCTCGGTGTGGCCAGTTTCCAGAAGATCGTTTGTTGTTAATGGAATACCAGGCTGCTCAGGAGCTCTTCCCCGTATCCGTCGCGCTTCAGGAGCACAGAAACCGATTCCACGAGGTTGCGGTTTCGAATCCTAGAGCCTCTGCCCGCGAATTGCAAAATGTGATTGAAGTCACATTCAGCTGTGATCAGTTACCCGGCGAACTATCTACGATCCTCGGTAGTATCGACCCATTCTTGGGGCAGAACTAGAGGCCTTCCAAGCTCTCGAACTCGCACCTAGGAGGCGATTTCCGATGCGCTACCGTAGACCCATGCTTGTATTAAGTCTCTTGCTGTTCACCTTTTCCATCTTGACGGCTAGCAGTTTCGCCATTCCGGCATTTTCACGGCAGTATCAGACTTCCTGTACCACGTGCCATGTGGACTTCCCGAAACTGAACGATTTCGGCAAGGCGTTCAAGGATGCCGGCTTCAAATTTCCGAAGGATGACGAGAGCTTTCTGAAAGTTCCTCCGGTGATGCTGGGAGCTCCGGCGCAGAAGGAACTTTGGCCTCACACGGTGTTCCCAGGAACGATTCCCGGGTTGCCGCCGATCGGGTTGCGGTTTAACACGTTCTTCCAATCGACGAGCGCGAGTGCGAATAACTACACGCCGGCGGGATCGACGGCTGGGCCGAATGTTCCGCGCACGGACTTCGAGCCGGGACTCTTTAGCATTTTCATGGCGGGAAACTTCGGTAGCGATATCGCGTTCTGGGTGGATTCCGATCTGAACGTTGGGGGATCGAACTCTAGCGGAGGGTTGGGGGACGGCTATCTGAAGTTTGTAAACATCGGGCGTTTCCTGAAACTTCCGACCGATTCGCTAAGTCTGCGGGTGGGACAATTCGAACTTGACCTGCCTTTCTCCCAGGCACGATCGATCAATCTTAGTGGCTGGGACATTTATGCCCAAGCAAACATGGGTTTCGCCGGCACGCAAAATGTAAACAATGTGTTCGCCATACAGGATGCGGCGCAAGGCTTCGAGCTCAGTGGAGGACATCAATATGGTGGCTACCATTACTCTGTTGCAATTGTGAACCAAAACACTAGCGGATCCACTTCGTCCGCGCCTAACGTCTCGTCGCCGGTGGGATTCTTCTCCGACGCCAACTACAAAGACGTTTATGCCCGCTTCTCCTACCGTTTCAATCTGGAAAAGGATCCGGCAAGCCGTCACGACATACAGGCGGCAGGAGCGACTGGGCCTCACGACCACACATACTTGAGCCTAGGAACCTTCTATTTCGGCGGACGATCGGTGCAGCGTTTTGACGGTGTCGATACAGCTGATAACGCTGCCGTGCTGACGGCTCGCGAGCCCTTCTATCGGGTCGGCGGCGACTTCAGCTTCAACTATCGCACCTTTAACCTGTTTGGCTTGTTCATGTATGGGCACGACAACGATTTGCTGCTGAACTCCGGGGCAACCGGATTTACTCCCGGACCAGCCGCTAATTTCAACGGCGGTTTCCTTCAAGCCGACTACCTGGCATTGCCCTGGTTGATGACAATCCTGCGTTATGACCGGGTTCAGTCTACGGCGGATTTCCAGAACCAAGCCGGGTCGGCGAATTACTTCTCGCCGATTGGCAGTACGCGCATTCGAGTAACTCCAGGCGTGCAATTCTTGATTCACGCCAACATCAAAGCTTCCTTCGAGTATGCGATTCGCCCACAGCAGGCGCTCGCCTACGACTCGAATGGGAAAGCGATCAGTCCCTTCAGAACTAATACGGCTACAGGCGCATTGGAATTCGTTTACTAGGCCCGGTGAATAGAAGAACAATCTTGGGAGAAAATCAAAATGAAACGCACTTTGACGATCTTTGCAGCAGCGATCGCGATGTCAAGCCTCGCCGCCAGCGCGGGCACGATCAGCGGAAAAGTCGGCGGCGTCACGGGCGAGTCGGTAGTCTACGTCGATGTTATTGCCGGAAAAACGTTCCCGGCTCCAACCGACAAGCCACTGATCGATCAGAAAGGGCTGATGTTCACACCGCACATCGTGGCGGTACAACAGGGCGCAACGGTCGAGTTCCTCAACAGCGACAAGGTTGCTCACAACGTGTTCTGGATTTCGGTGGGCGGCAACAAGAAGCTTGGTCACAATCTAGGCACATGGCCGCAAGGTGAGAAGCGCTCGTTCAAGTTCGATAATCCAGGCGCGGTGCCGCTATTGTGCAACGTCCATCCCGAGATGTCGGCTTACATCGTAGTATCCCCCACACCATACTTTGCCGTCACTGATCAATCCGGAAGTTACAAGATAGAAAATGTCCCTGATGGCAGTTATACGGTTACAGCGTGGCACGAGGGAGCAAAGAGTTCGTCCAAACCCGTTACCGTTGCGGGCGAGGGCAAAGCGGACTTCACCCTGACAAAGTAAGGAATGCAACCAGTACTGCCAAGCAAGAGGAGCGGCCCCAGCAACATGGGTCCGCCCCTCGAGTTCTTTTCTTCCAGCACTCATGCATTCACAAATGCGTTGAGGTTCCAGTCCCGACTCGGATTAAAAGTGCCGCGATGCTGAAGCGATTCAAAAATAAGAAGGTTGACGGGGATTGGCTAAACACAAACTTCCCTTGCATGATGGCGTGTCCGGCGCATACCAATGCCGGACGCTACGTCGGCTTGATTGCCGAAGGACGATTTGAAGAGGCTTATCGCCTTGCACGGGACCCAAATCCTTTGGCCAGCATTTGCGGGCGAGTCTGTGCACACCCCTGCGAGACGGCTTGCCGCCGCGGTGAAATCGACCGGCCGATTTCGATCCGGGCATTGAAGCGCTTCCTGACTGAGCAATACGGGCCGGAATCGAAGCGTCCGATTAACGTCAACGAGGGGCGCGGCCAGAACAAACTTCCTTATAAGGTTGCTGTCGTGGGCGGAGGCCCGGTTGGACTCTCGGCGGCGCATGACCTCGCGTTGATGGGCTATGCAGTCACGATTTTCGAAGCTGCGCCAGTCGCGGGCGGAATGTTGTATTTGGGAATTCCGGAGTACCGGTTGCCGCGCAGCGTGGTAGAAGCGCAGGTCCGAGAGATTCTGGAGACGGGCGACATCACTCTCAAACTCAATCATGCTGCCGGACGGGATTTCACGATCTCTGATTTGCGACGCCAGGGATTTGATGCGGTGCTGGTAGCCGTCGGCGCGCACCGCAGCCGCGATCTCAGCATCCCGGGAGTTGATTTCGATGGGGTTCACAAAGGCATCGATTTTCTACTCAACGTAAATCTCGGATACAAGTTCACCATCGGCAAGAAAGTCATTGTGATCGGGGGCGGCAATGTCGCCATGGATGTGGCTCGCTCCGCCGCACGCGAGGTGGTGAAGCAGCATGCCGGTGGCGTCGAGGATGCGGAGCCTTCCACTGAAAACGTCAACGCTGTGGCTACGCGCGAGATGGTCGACATTTCGCTCTCCGCGTTGCGCATGGGTGCGCGCGAGGTAAACCTTGTATGCCTGGAGCGCCGCGAAGAAATGCCTGCTGCGCTGGAAGAAATCGTCGAAGCCGAGGAAGAGGGAATCAAGATGCTTCCTGGGCAAGGACCCAAGCGCATTCTGGGCAAGGACGGCAAGGTTACCGCACTCGAGACTCTGAAGACCAAGTGGGTCTTCGACCAGAACAAGCGGTTCAATCCGGCGTTTTACGAGAATAGCGAAACCCAAATCCCATGCGACACGATCATCATGGCGATCGGGCAAGCGCCGCGTCTCGACTTTATTACGCCTGAAGACAAGGTTGATCTTTCACCCCGGGGGCTGATTGCGGTGAATCCACAGACATTGATGACCTCTGCTCCTGGAATTTTCGCAGGCGGGGATTGCGTGTTTGGTCCACGCCTCATTATTGATTCCGTCGGCGACGGCAAACGCGCCGCGGTGGGTATTGACGAGTTCCTGCGCGGCGGGAAGCATCCCGACCCGATCATTGAAGTCGAGCTGCTGAAGCGGCACTCCATGCCGCTCGATTATCTGGACATCAACCGCCAGCCGGTTCCAATGCTGCCGCTCGAACGCCGGACTGGCGTGACCGAGGTAGAGGTGGGATATGACGCACCGGCCGCGATAGTCGAAGCGCAGCGCTGCCTGCGCTGCTGGGTCAATACCATTTTTGAAGGCGTCCCTGAGGACGGCAGCATGTGCATCCTGTGCGGCGGCTGCGTGGACGTGTGCCCGGAAAAATGCTTAGAACTGGTCTCGCTCGATCGCATTGCGTTCGAGCCAGAAGCCGTGCAGCACATTCGCGACAACCAGGAATTGTTCGGTGTGGAACTCGACGAGGTTGCCGCTGATGAACTGGGAGTCGTCACTGGCGCCGCGATGTTAAAGGACGAGACCCGGTGCATACGGTGCGGTCTCTGTGCCATGCGCTGTCCGGTGGGCACTATCACGATGGAGTCGTACAACCTGATCCCCGCGGAGCCGACGGGGTTGATCTCAATTGCAGCGATCGGCGCGGGGCTGCAGAGGTAGGTAAGAGGCAACGATGACAGACGAACTTAAGAAGAAGGATGAAGTCAACCGACGGCAGTTTTTTCTGAAGCTTGGGCTGGGATCGTTGGGTATAGCGGCAGCAGGCACTGCGGCGTTCGCATATCAGTATCTCGATCCGAATGTACTTTACGAACCGTCGCCGGTGGTCAATGCCGGCAAGCCGGACCGGTATCCGCTCGATTCGGTGACGCTCGACGTGAATTCGGGGATCTACATTATCCATTCCCAAGAGGGCTACTTCTCTTTGAGTGCAGTGTGCACGCACCTGGGCTGCCTGACGGCGTGGAAGCCGGAACTCGGCATCATTGCGTGCCCGTGTCATGGCAGCAAGTTCTCTGTTTCGGACCAGGGTAAGGTGAAGGCCGGGGACAAGATTGAAGGTCCGGCTCCCAAGCCACTGCCATGGAAGCGGATCTGGCTCAACGATGACGGCGATCTTCTTGTGGACCGGTCCACCGACGTGCCGCCGACGGCGCGGGATTCCTTCGTGAGGGTCTAACTAGAGAGAACAGGCATGGCAAAAACCGTAGACCAATATTTCGACGATTTACGCGGCACGCGAGTGTGGCGTTCGATCTTCCGTAGTGGCACAGGTTCCAGCACCTTGAAGCGCGCGCTTGCCATTCAGCAAAACGTGTTTCTGCATCTTTTCTCGACCAAGGTGCGCACGCGCATGCTGAGTTTCAGTGCGACGTGGTACCTTGGCACACTGACGCTGGGCACATTTCTAATTCTGGTAGCGACCGGAATCCCGCTGATGTTTTATTACCACCCGTCCGTGCCGCAAGCGTATGCGGACACAAAAGACCTGCAGTTCGTGGTCTCGTCGGGATTGTTCCTCCGCAACCTGCATCGCTGGTCGGCGCATGCGATGGTGTTTCTGGTATTCGCTCATATGTTTAAGGTGTTTTATCGAGGCGCGTATCGGACGCCGCGTGAATTCAACTGGGTGATCGGCGTCATTCTTCTTCTGATTACGCTTCTTCTGAGTTACACCGGCTACTTGCTTCCGTGGGATCAGCTGGCTTACTGGGCGATTACGGTGGGATCGAATATCGCCTCGGCAGTGCCTGTCGTGGGTGAAAAGATTCACTTCCTCCTGTTGGGTGGCAATGCCGTGAACGCGAATGCTCTCCTGCGCTTTTATGTGCTGCACTGCATGATTCTTCCTCTGGCAGCGATGTTCTTCGTCGCCATTCATTTCTGGCGGATTCGCAAAGATGGTGGCTTGTATTCGCACTCCAGCGAGCCGGCAACGGTACGCGCGGTCGCGGGTGCGAAGGAGGTCAGATAGCCATGGTGGATTCGAAGGACTTTACCGCGGGTATTGACTCGAACGCGAAGAAATCTCCTCGCCGGATTGTTTTCATCACGCGGCGCACTTCAGCCCAGGTCAAGGCTGAGACCGAAGATCAGATGCAGACGTTTCCAGAAGTGCTGTTCCGGGCCGCTGTCGCAGTGATGGTTCTGGCGGTTGTGCTGGTCTGGATTGCCCTGATGTTCAATGCACCGCTCGAGGGCCTCGCAGACCCGTCACACACACCAAATCCCGCCAAGGCGCCGTGGTACTTCCTCGGTTTGCAAGAAATGCTGCATTACTTTCCGCCAGTGGTAGCGGGAGTGCTGGCGCCTGGCCTGGTTGTGATGGCATTGATCGTAATTCCGTATTTCAAAGTCAACATTGAAGCGGATGGGTTGTTTCTGAAGGATCGTAAGAGACGGTTGCGGATCTTCTACATCGTTGCGACCGCGCTTTCACTGTTCTTGTTGCTGTTCAAGGTTTATGCGGCACTGGTGCCGACGCTCATCATGGCCGGAGTCATGCTGCTGGCGGCGCAGAGTTCTCTGCAATCGCCTTCGGCGTTCCGTCGGTATTTGGTGGCGAGGCCGCTTTCCTACTGGGTGATGACCTGGTTTTTGTTTGAACTGGTGGTGCTTACGGCGATTGGGACATTTTTCCGGGGCCCGGGATGGAGCTTCGTGTGGCCCTGGCAGAGTTGATGGACACAATGTCGACAACGGTAGTCATAAGGATGCGGCGCTCATGAAAGAAAAACTCACGTCGCTCTGGCAGAAATTATTCGGAGACAGTGTTCGCGCGTTTGGGGTGGTCAGCCTGGTCTTCCTGGCATCGTTGGCGGTAGCGCCGGCGAAGAATTTCTTTAGCGAGTGGCGGCAATACCAGCATGGGTATCTGAAAATGATCCGCAACCGCAGCGATGCGAACACGCTGCAGCGGCACTTCCAGGGCGGTATCCAGCAGATATGGCTGCCCGAGTTGGGCGTGGTCGACCGGTGCACAAGTTGCCACGTTGGCGTGAAAGAAGCCAGCCTGGCGGATGTTCCGAACCAGCCATTTCGGGCGCATCCCGTGATCCCGCATAAACTCGATCAGTTCGGATGCACCGTATGCCATCGGGGACAGGGCGCGGCTACGACACTAACTGAGGCGCACAACAGCACGCTGGCATGGGAACAGCCAATTCTTCCCGCAAAATACATCGAGTCGTCGTGCGGCGAGTGTCACCGCGGTGCTTTACCGGGCACGCCGCAACTGAATCAAGGGCGCAATCTGCTCGTGCGCCAAGGCTGTGTGCATTGTCACATGGTGAAGTTGCCAGACGGAACGACATTGAAGGCGACGGATGATCCGCCTTCGCTGTCCCATATCGCCGACAAGACAACGCGAGAATGGATTTTTGCATGGCTCAAAGATCCGCAGGCTTACGCTGCCACCTCGACCATGCCGAACTTCAAGTTGAGCGACGAAGATGCACGAGAGATGTCGGCATTTCTGATCGCGAATAGCACGCCTCTGCCGGAGATGACGGCACCAGTGCCGGCGAAGACGACCTTTGATCCTGCGGCCGGTGCGAGCCTGTATGGAGAATCCTTTTGCGCCTCGTGCCATGCTGTGCAGAACGCTGCTGGAAACATGGTGGGCGGAGACGTTGGGCCTGAGTTGACGCGTGTGGGCACCAAGGTCAAGCCTGCTTGGCTGCAGGCGTGGTTGAAGAATCCGCGAGCCTACGATCCGGGTACAGGCATGCCACACTACCGTTTCAACGAAGTGCAGTTGGCCACACTCTCCGGATTTCTGCAGGGGAAAGCGGATCCGGATTTTCTGGCGAACGTGCATCTCGATGTGGCGACGCCCGTGCAGATCGCGCATGGCAAACGCCTTGTGTCGGATTACGGCTGCGCGTCGTGCCACGAAATCGCGGGCATAAAAAAACCGGAGAACTTCGCGCCGGAACTCAGCCGCATCGGAAGCAAGCCGGTCACGCAGCTAGTCTTTTTGCCGGGAATGCAACACACGTTGCCCGACTACATTGCCACCAAGATCAAACAGCCGCGAGCTTTCGGGCAGGGGCTGAAAATGCCGCAGTACGCGTTCACGCCGGCTCAGATAGATTCTCTGACCACGGCGCTGCTGTCGCTGAACGACCGCTCTCAGACACTGCCGCCGTCGTTAGCGGTGGCGGCCGCGCCGGAATCGGACTATCAACCTGCAGGTAAAGCAGGAAAGCTGATGGCGGACCTGGCGTGTTTCAGTTGCCACCGCGTGAACGGGCACGGCGGGGATATGGCTCCCGATCTCACGTGGGAGGGCAGTTCGGTGCAGCGCGAGTGGCTGGTGCAGTTCTTCAAGAACCCAGGAACCCTGCGGCCCTCACTGATTCGGCGAATGCCACGCTTCAACCTGACCGATGCTGAAGTTAACGAGCTATCCGATTACATCCTGACGGTATATCAGAGCCCGGCGGTGGATCGAGAGGCGATGCCGTTGAGTGGATATGCACAGGGTCAGGTGGAATTGGGCAGGCAGCTTTTCTATGGGAAATATGCCTGTCAGGGTTGTCACATTGTCGATACGAAGACCGACAAAGGGTACATCGGGCCCACTCTGACGCAGGTTGGTTCAAGGCTCACCGCGGCGTGGATTTATCAGTGGATGAAGAATCCGCAGTCGTTGCGACCGCGGACTGCGGAGCCGAATCGAGCCATGAGCGATGAAGATGCGAGCGCGTTGACCGCGTTTTTGATTTCGCAGAAAGGCGGCGCCAAACAGGAGGTCGCCAAGAAATGAATCGCTACTGCTCGGGTATTTTCATCATTTTGATTGCTCTGGTGGCGGCTTCCTGTTCGCGCCGGTCAGACGATACCTCGCTGCCTAAGGCAACGGCATTCGGGGTGGCTATCGTGGAATCGAGCGGAGGGAAGCAGACCGCGCAGACGGGAAGTTTATTGCCGCAACCGGTCGTCGTGCAGGTGAACGACGAGCAAGGAACCGGTGTCGCTGGAGCTCTGGTGGAATTCTCGGCGGCCCCCGGGGTTGCCTTTGACCACTCTAGCGGGCTTACGGATTCGAGCGGACAAGTTGCAGTCAACGTGTCACTTGGAGGCATGGCTGGGCGGTATCAGATTGCTGCGGCCACAATGGATAAGTCTCACAAGAAAGTGGAAGTGAAGATTGAAGAGATTGCGCTTGGCTATCAGCAGACGCTGGGACGGAATCTCAACGATCAGTACTGCGATCGTTGCCACAACGCAGAGTCGACGATCGAACGAGTTTCGAATTTCGATAACCTGGAGATCAAGCCGCATCCTTTCACAGAAGGCGAGACGCTGAACAAGATCAACGACGCGGATCTGACGGCCATCATCAGCCACGGCGGGCCCGCTTTGAACAAATCAGCCCTAATGCCGGCTTGGGGGAACACGCTCAGCAAGTCAGACATACAGGCCCTGATATCCTATATCCGTGCCATCGCAGATCCCCCCTCTCGCAGCGCTGGTCCGGCGTATGCGAAGGACTAGCTTGCTTCTGCTGTGCGTGTGCGCGGTTGTCTCGATTGCACGGGCGCAGGTTCTTCCTCCGAACGAAATTCAAGATCCGGAATTGCGTGCGCTGCAAGAGCGCAACATGGACAGCCTGAAGCAACTGGGCGCAGCAATTCTCGCGCTGCCGACGGACTACCCGTTTTACCTGAGCCGCAAGCTGGACCTCGACAAGGACAAACAGAAGTGGGCAGACCAGCGCTCGATTCAGTTCGACCGGTACAAAGATAAGGTTGTGCTCAAGATTACCGGCAACTACTTTGCAGCCTACTCTGCCGCAGCAATGAACTCAGACCAGCGGGCGCGACAAACCTTCCTGCAGATTGTACTGCCCATACTGCAGGCCGCAGTACCGCAATTCGAGAAGAACTCCGGCATGCAGGCTTATGCACTAGAGATTTCTCATCATGTGTTGGGGAAGGTTGGGGGAGTGTCGGTTGAGCGTCCAGAGAATGTGGTGGTGATTATGCCGCAGGCTGCGGCAACTCGAATGGTGGAAGCGAAGGATGACACAGCTCGCCAAGCTGCACTGATGCGAGGAGAAGTGTATGTGAACGCCAAGCCGGCGACGATCTGGTTGAGCGGCGAAGGACCGCAACTTGCGCAGGAGGCGCCGCCGGAAGATCCGTCTGCCGCAAAGCCAAGCGCGACTTCTTCTGCAGTGGAGGTTGTTCACGAGGGCGAGCAGGATATCGAGAAACTGCCCAGTCCCGTGCACGTTCCTGCGCTGAAACCTGGGAAGCCGGCTGTACCTCCAATACCGCCACGGAATACTTCGCCGGAGGCGCTCACCTCGATGCAGGCTGCGATCAAGCCAATTCTCGACGGGATGGTGAAGGGAGTCGAGCCGCAGGCTCACTTCGTGCCGTATGCGCCGCCCAGCTTCATCTCGTTCCGCAATGGGGTTTACCTTGAGCTGTCGATCAACACGACTCTTGCGGAGCCCTCTACCGCGTCTCGCTACCGGCTGTCGGCGCTGGCTTTCGACGATCACGTGGCGCATCTGATCCGCCCGGTGCTCGACTACTTCAAGGATGATTCTCAGTTTGACGGTCTGGGCTTCAGCAGCACGTTGCATCTTTCCACCAAGGCCAGCGCTAGCGCGAACTCCCAGGCAGTAGAGTTCTTCTTTCCTTTTGCCGCGCTGCGTTGTTACGAGCGTTACGACTGTACGGGACAGCAATTGATTGATGCAGGAACGGTCCTGATCAACGGCGAGCGCGTAAGTCTCGACTTGCAGATCGCGGAGGGCGGCGGGAATCGCTGACATGCCGCTCGTTTCAGATCCAGTCCTCTTTCTTTTCCGGTTCCTTGGGCCGAGGCTGCTCGATCGGTAGTTGAATAAGGAACAAGATCGGTTGCAAAAGGAACCTCGAGGAATCGGTGCTGCTCTTGAGGCTTTTGGAAATGCATACTGAAAGGGAACAGGCAGTCGAAAGCTCTCCGCGTCCGCTCGGGGACAGACCGCGGCGGCGCAATGACCGCGCTGGGTAAAGATTCGTGAAACGGCGAAGGTTGTTCCTATACGTGGCAAGCGGACACTCTCGGCAGCCGCACGAAGGAAAATCGCAGCTGCACAACGGGCGCGATGGGCACGGGTGAAGGCCGGGAAGAAGACGGCCTAGAGGGTCATTCCACTCGGGATTCAGGTGATATCTCCGCACCGGCTCGACGGAAGATCCCGATTGATCAAACGAACGGCAGCGGTAACTAGGGAGAAATCTGCCTAGATAATTATCCGCTTCACTCAGAAACGCAGAGTCAGAACTCGAAGACCTTCGTCTTCTCAGCATTCTTGAGTTCCGCGATTGCCCACTCCTGCCTTAAGACACCGAGGAACTCCTTAGCTTCACGCAGCAGCCGCTTGTCTTTAAGTTGGATAGCCAGCTTGCCTAAAAGTAGATGACTGCGCGGCTCTTCAGGCGTAACGTGCCCTACCAGTTCAAGCGCAACGTCTCGCGCTCGGACGAACTGCCCTGCTCTCGCAGCCGACCTGGCGTATTCCAGGTACAACCCGCAGCGGGCGATTTCCGTCGCCTTGAAGATCAAACACATCTTAATCACCCTAGCCGCGTTGGTAAACTCGGTGGCTTTGTTTGTCACGACGACGGCGCAGCGAGGACAGCGGTCCAGGGCAACGTGACTAGCGTTGGCGTGCTCACGAAATTCGTTGATGACAGAAACCACTTGCTTTGGACTTGAACAGAAGTACTCGAACGTCTGTTGTGGAGCCTGAGCGCTGGCATAATCGCGGTTCCGGGCGGTTTGTCGCTAGCCTTGATCGGAAACGCCTCGGAGAGGAGCCTTCGGGTGGAAGAAGAAGCTGATCCGAGGCGTTTTCGATAAGGAGACTAGGAGGAAGCCGCTGGTGTTTGCGGGGGACGCGGTGCGCTATGGGATTTGAACGGCACTTTGGGATACAGCAGGTCGATGGGAGACCACGGGAGAAGCGGGTGAAGATGGTGGTTTATGTCGCAAAGACAGGCAAGAGTGTGGATGGAAGGTTGTGAACGAGGCGGTCGGCCTGGGGTGAGCACACGACTGCGTGGGCGTGCTTCTGCACAGCCAAGCTCCGCGAGTGATGGACGCGTTAGGACGAATCGAAGTAGATGCATGTTGATAGTTCCGTGGCAGTAAATCTCTGAATCACGATCATGGATGCGCCGCAGCGCGGGCAGTGCCAGAGAGAAGAACTCTCGGAGTGCACGTCGGGTGTTCTAGTTTCTTGCTGTGTCGAGGAGCTGGAGGCCAGCAGTTGTTGGCCCAACGCCAAACGGGATGCTCGAAAACGATTGGCCAGAAAGCCGAAGTGACGGATGCGGACGAAGCCCTTGGGCAGCACGTGCAGAAAGAAGCGGCGCAAGAACTCGGTGGCGGCCAGTGTCATCTGACCTTGCTTGCCACCGTGTGCGTAATCCTTCCAGCGGAAGGTAACGCGCTCTTGTTCGGAGGCCAACAATCGATGATTGGAAATGGCCACGCGATGGGTGTAGCGACCGAGATAGCGCAACACCTGCATGGGTCCGCCGAAGGCGGGCTTGGCATAGACGACCCAGTCATGTCGGTGCCGGCGGCGGATGAGTTTCGCGAACTGCTGGGGATCGGCGAGGGCGGCGGCGGGACCGTTGCAACACAGCTTGTTGCGGCGGTGTAGACGTTTGAGGCCAGCGAGGAACTTGCCGCGAAAGACGCGGCTAAGGACCTTCACAGGTAAGAAGAAAGGATAGCGTGGGCGGATCCAGCGACGATGATCTGGCGAGAGTCCGCCCGCAGGAATAGCGCAGTGGATGTGGGGATGCAGAAGCAGGTTTTGTCCCCAAGTGTGCAGGATGCTGATCACGCCGATCTCGGCGCCCAGGTGTTTGCCATCGATGGCGATCTGGAGCAAGGTTTGAGCACTGGCGGTGAACAGCAGGTCATAGAACAAACGTGGGTTCTCCAGGGCCAGCACATTGAGTTCGTGAGGCACAGTGAACACGACATGGAAGTAACTGGTGGCCAACAGTTCGCGCTCGCGGGCCGCCAACCAGCGTTGGCGCGCCTGCGTCTGGCACTTGGGACAGTGCCGATTTCTGCACGAGTTGTAAGAGATGGCCTGATGACCGCAGTTCGGACAGGCATCGCGATGGCCGCCGAGCGCCGCGGTGCGACAGTGCAGAATGGCGCGAAAGGCCTGGAGTTGCTGAAAGCCAAAGCTGGATCGATACCGATCCAGGAAGCGATCGCCCTGCACGCGTAAGATGTCGGCCACCTCGAAGGTGGGCCGAGTCATTTTTTGCTTTTTCGTTTAAAGCTGCGGCTGAGGTTCTGGGTGCTGGATAGCGCGAGGCCATCCAGCGGATTGGTCACCGCTTGCAGGTGCCGCCGCGACAGATGCAGGTACTGGGCGGTGGTCTCCAGGTCGCCGTGCCCGAGCAGCACCTGGATGGTGCGCAGGTCGGTGCCCGCCTCCAACAAGTGAGTCGCCCAACTGTGGCGCAGCGTATGGGGGGTGACGCGTTTGCGGATACCGGCTCGACGCGCGGCTTCGCTACATGCAATCCAGACGGTTTTGTCGGAAATTGGCTGATCGAGCGTCCGGCCACGCGTGCGTGTGGGGAACATGTATAGCTTCGGCTTCCGCCACCGCCAATACTCTCGCAGCGTCTCCAACAGAGCAGGACTCAGAGGCAGGTCACGATCCTTGCCGCCCTTGCCTTCCACCACGCGGATGATCATCCGTTGGCTGTCAATGTCGCTGACCTTGAGATGGGCCAACTCGGAGCGTCGCATGCCCGTGCCGTAGAGCGTCATCAGCAACGTCCGTCGAAACAGTGTGCCCGCGGCGTTGATCAAACGCCCGACTTCCTCTTGGCTCAGCACTGTCGGCAGCCGGCGCCGATCCTTGGGATAGGGCAAGAACTCGCGGAACTGATGCCGCTTAAGCGTCTTGACGAAGAAGAACCGCAGCGCTGCTACACAGTTCACAGCAGTGCCGGGTGTTACTTTGCGCTCTTGGAGCAGGTAGGCTTGATAGCTTCGCAGCTCATTCGGCCCGAGTTGATCCGGGGACTTGCCAAAATGGCGAGCGAACGAAGTCACGTACTGCAAGTACTTTCGCGTCGTGATCTCGGAGTAGTTGCGGCGCTGGAGTTCCTCCAGCATCATCTTGCGTAAACGAGTCATAGGAATCTCCTTTCCTACGACCCACACTACGTCAGCAGTGCCGGAAATCTCCGGGTTCACCCCACGCGTAGCGTCCGCCGCACCAGCGGCTTAGTCCTGGTCGGCAAACCGGAATCAATGCTTTGACCGAAGGTCTGTCAGCGCAGCCCACTTGCCGCGACAGGGAGAGAATGTGGGGACTCTTCACGCCAATCCGACTGATCGCATTTATAGTTCGGTCGCGCTCTCAGCCGATGAACTCGTTGCCAACTCTTGATCTTCGAGCATCGCCGTCTTCAGTTGTCGAAAGCGTCAAGGTCGATCCGACGAGTCGTGGCGGCTTGGTCGTTGTAACGATCAGGTCTTGAGACAAGGCAGTAATCCGATGGAACAGAAAACGGATGCCACTTCCAGCGCGCTCCCTTCAGGTCTCGCGCTATTGACACTCCGCTTTATTGAGTGAGAGACTGCGACCACTGGCCGCGAACCTGGTTCACTCTCTCCGCCGAAAGCCCACCTAGTCTGTAGCCCCAGGATCGCCGTGCCCCGGTTATGAGGAATTATCCCACCGTTGATCGGGAATCCTTCCAGGATCTGTTGGCGAGCGCATTCGCCGTGCAGCAGATGGATAGTCAGTCGCGCTCTACTCTTGTCGAAATCGGACGGTCGGTCACGACGGGAGATCTCGACGTCGATGAGGCTGTACATCTTATCAACGACCCCACACAAGAACTGGAAAGCACAGGGGACGTCGCCCCTGGCCTGTTAAATGGAGCCCAGCTTCCCTCCCCGAGCCTCCCGGCTGTTGCGCCAAAAGATGAGCCGTCTACAGCCGCTGATAGCACCGATGAGTCCGTCCGCCCACCCGACATAAGGATTGGCCAATTCCAGGTACGTGATCCGTCGACGGTGCTGCTCATCCTGGTGATTGCTGTGGCATTGTCAGTGGGCTGGCTGCTCGGCCGAGTTACGGGGCGGCCACCTGCACACAAAAAAGAAGCGCTGGCAAACGTCAACGAAAATACGAATGCTGGTCTCCCGCAATCCAACAAGATGACCCAAGCCGCGCCGAGCCCTCCACCTCCGATCCTGGCAACAGCCAGAAGCCCTGAAATGCCGTCCGACGATTTGGTCGTTTATCAAGACGGAAAAGTCGTCTTCCGACTCCCGGCTAAGACCCAGCGGGAAGGAAACGTCCAATCACTCAAGCGGGTCCAGCCGGAGTACCCAGAGGCGGCACGACAACAGGGCATTCAGGGCCTGGTCGTCTTGGAAGCCACAGTGGATAAGGATGGAGAAGTGCAGCAAGTCGCCGTGATTAGCGGCAACCCGATGCTGGCGACTGCCGCTTCCGCCGCGGTTCTCAAATGGCGATTCAAGCCCTTGGTTCAAGACAGCCGCGCGGTGCCGTTTACAACCAGAATTACAGTCGATTTCGTGCTGCCTTGACAGTCTGGTTTGAACATTCGGACTTCATACCGTCGTCGTGATTTTCGAAGTCAACGCCAGGGCTGATTCACCACCCGGCAATCGGCGGTTCTTGGGGAGGACGAGAGCCCTCTCTGATGAACAGAAACGAAGGTCGGTTCGACTGGCCGACCGCGCATCGTTATTCGAGTAGCCCGCTCAAAATCCCGAAGGTGTAGATCGGTGACTGGGCGAACCTCGGTCGAGAGATTTCGCACGAGCTCGCCATCCGAGCACCACAGCCGCACATCCAGCGGACCGTAGGACACGGATGGCCCTCGAGCGGAGCGCTCAGTCGTGATTGTGCCTAGGACGTAAGTTGATCTTGTCCTCGACCTTGCCTATGGCCTTTCCCAAGTGCTCGCCTGCGACCTGATCGGTTCGAAAGTGTATCCCCCCGTAGACGCGTGCGTCGGAGATGTCGTCCGTTATCTGCTTGAACGTCGTGTATTGCAACACGATGTCGGGCACGGCGGGATTTGACACTGTAATGAAATGCCCACCTTCACCGTATGTACGTTTAAGAACCTCGGCTGCGCTATTACTTGCGCTGCCGTGGTTGGAGGGATAACTCGGGAAACATGGGGTTGTGACAAAGGGGACCCAGTTTGGATCGGGATCGGTTTTGCGATTACCGTCTGTGTCACCAGCATGGATCGCGGTCTCGGGTCGCCAGAAATTGTAGTAATACTTGTTGAAGAACGACGCAACCAAGCTGTCATTGATTGCCATGTTTACTACGGCGAGAGCCCGAGCGTTTTCGGACAGCGAATGCCACCGTTCCTGTGCAACCTGCTGAACGGCCTGATTGAAGACCTGCGTTGGCGAGGAAGCCGCATAGAAGAGCGCGACATCAGCGCGATCCGGTGGTCGCTCTGTGCTGTCGATGCTTCCAACCGTCATCACCTCGTTGTAGGCTTTCGCGTATTTCTGGCTGGTGAGCGCTGGCGGCGGCTCGAGGAGAAACTCACTAGCCCTCGGGATGCCGAACGGAGTTATGTTCTGCCACTGAAACGCGATTCCGACCGCGACTCCATTCACAACTGGACAGCTTGATGTGGCCTGCCATTCTCCGGGATCCGGTGGCCCAGGTATCTTAAATTGCGGAGGCGACGATCCATCGTCAGCACGCAGAGCGATCATGGCCAAGGCTGCGGCTTCCCCCGTAGCGATGCCGTCGGTCTTGGCTTGGCCATCCGGTATCGCCGCCATCGAACTGGCGAGGTCCGCGTCAAGTGTCGAGGCGCTGGCTGGAAAATAGGTGCTGAGCACGCGATACGCAGCCTGGATTGCTGCCGCGTCGGGGGATGCTCCTGGGGGTGCCACGATTGTTCCGAGATAGGGATGATACTCGCCGGTGACGGCGTTCACGGATTCGAATACTGCGAGTTGTACGATCGCCGCAAATCGTGCTTGGGCGAATGGATTCTGGCCGTTTGTGACCGCTGTATTTACCGCAATCACGTTCCAGTCCAATACGACATCGGCTTTTGCGACGGCAAAGCAATAGAATCGCCACCAACATGCATAGCCCGAGAGCTCGTTTCTTTGAACCACCATGTACCTTTTTCATTGTGCATCCTCCTGATTCCTCACTGGCTTTCGGTCAGTGGTGATTGGCATCCTTGCGGTGGCGGACGTTGTTGTCCATAGCGAAGCGCGTGTCCGGGGCGTTAATTTCTGTGTCGCGCCAAGTTGCAGAGTTGTTTGTACTTAGACTAGCGCCGCGAAGTGGTGTAGAATTCGTCCACTTCCCTCCGAGCGTGCCCCATGCCCCCTCAGCCAGTCAAAGTGCAAGAACCGATCAGGTTCGGCGAGGATTTCGAGCTTGACCTGGCGGCCCGCAGATTAAGCCGCGGCAATCGCGTACTGAAGGTCGAGCGTATCCCGCTTGAAATCATGGTTCTGCTCATCGAGCGCTGGGGTGAGACTGTCCCGCGCGACGAAATCGTCACCAGAGTCTGGGGCAAAGGCGCTTTTCTCGATACCGACAACAGCATCCGGGGAGCAATCCGCAAAATTCGCCAGGTCTTGAAGGACGACCCCGAACAGCCGCATTTCATCCAGACGATCACGGGAGAGGGGTATCGGTTCATCGCGCCACTACTTGGCGCTCGGGAAGAAAGAGGTGCGTCTGGGCCGCCCGGCGAGGAGGTGCACAGGGTGGAGGCGCCATTGCATGTGGAGCTTGAGCACCGAGCAGGCATCCCGCGTGCGCGCCGCGGGCTTGTGATAGCTGTGGCGGCAGGACTTGCGCTGCTTTTCATCGCATACGCCATATTTCGCCACCGCCAGACTGATGCGACCGCACCTAAGATCAAGTCCATCGCAGTACTCCCTATGAAAAATCTCTCTGGCGACTCGGCGCAGGAATACCTTGCCGATGGCATGACAGAGGAGATCATCGGGCGTCTTTCCGCCGTCCACGATCTGCGCGTCATTTCCCGGACATCAGTAATGCGCTTCAAGGACGCGCAACTGGCCGTTCCTGAAATTGCCAAACAGCTCGGTGTGGATGCTGTGGTTGAAGGATCCGTAATCCGGGAGCACAGTCGGATACGTGTCCACGCGCAGTTGATACGCGCGGCTACCGACGAGCATTTGTGGTCCGAATCCTACGATCGCGAACTGCAGGACGTCCTTTCTCTTGAGAGCGATGTGGCTGAATCGATCGTGCGAAAGATTGACATTACCGTTTCCGGACAGGAACGCTCCAGGGTTGTGGCGGCGCGCCATGTCTCTCCCGAGGTTTACGAAAGTTACTTGCGAGGGCAGTTTGCCCTCAACAAGTACACCCGATCCGATGTCGAACGAGAGCATCCACTACTTTGAGCAGGCACTGAACACCGACCCAAAGTTTGCGCCAGCATACGTCGCCCTGGCACAGGCGTATTGTGCACTCGGGCTGGTTTTTGTTGGCGCCCCTCCGCGTGAAACGCGTGCCAAGGTGATTAGGGCGGCCCAAAAGGCGCTTGAACTGGATCCGCAGCTTGCCGACGCACACGTCCTACTGGCAGATGCCTATCGAAAACAGTGGAGGTGGACTGATGCCGAGGCGGAATATAGACGCGCGCTTGAGCTGGAGCCGAACAACTCCGCTGCACACGGGGGCTTTGCCGCATGGCTGCTCTGCAAAGGCCGGGCCGCCGAAGCGATCGAGTGGTCTGAACGTGCCCGCGAACTCGACCCGCTTGCATCTGCTAGCAACCTAGCCTGGATTTTGTTCCAGGCCCGCCGGTACGACGATGCTGCTCGGGAGCTGCGTGCGGCGCTGGCGGTAACGCCCGAGGATCCTCACGCGCTTTGGTTTCTCGGATTTGTTCTGATAGCGGAAGACAAACCT
This sequence comes from uncultured Acidobacteriaceae bacterium, assembly GCA_963722365.1. GTDB lineage: Bacteria > Acidobacteriota > Terriglobia > Terriglobales > Acidobacteriaceae > Sulfotelmatobacter. Next base: position 483,843 of record CAVRLM010000003.1, on the reverse strand, counting down.
GGGGATGCCATTCCAGTTCTCGAAAAGGCTGTTTCTGTTTCTCACGGAAGCCCGGGCGTAAGAGGTGTGCTGGTCAGAGCCTACGCCAATGCCGGCCAGCGAAAAAATGCGCTCCGCGTACTTGACGAATTAAGACGACAGCGGCAAACCGAATATGTTCCGGCTGCGGCCCTTGCGCAAGCTTACGTGGGAATTGGCGATAAGGAAGCAGGCTCTCACCTGGCTCGAGCAGGCTTACAAAGAGCAGTCCAATCTTCTGCAATGGATAAAAACCGAATCTACTTTTGATCCTCTGCGCGGCGACCCACGATTTACCGACCTCGTCCATCGGGTTGGGCTCGAGTAAGTAAGATTCCCCCGACAGTTAAATCTTATGATTCTGTGCTCCTCCGGGCGATAGTTGAGTCGCGGCGGCATAGATTCGGGGCGGATGGTCGGCAGACCAGAATCAATGCCTTATCGAAGGTTTTTCAGTGCAGCCCACTTGCCGTAACAGGGAGTGAATATAGGGACTCTGATGCAATCCGACTGATCGCATTGGATAGTCGGGTCGCTCTGAGCCGCTGAACTCGTTGAATTACTCTCGGCCTCGCGCGTCACAGTCTTCAGACTGGCGAAAGCTGTTCGCAAGCCCTGTTTCAGAATCGGCAGTTGCGTCAGGTTTGATCCGCGAGTGTGGCGAGGCTGCTCGGGATGTTGCCGAGGGGGCCCGTCATCCACAGCCCGCATCGGTATCAAAACAGCCAATCGAGTCTCCGAGGGGTACCCTGCTACTGCAGGCTCGCATATTCTGCCTTGGCCTCTTTGAGCACGAGGATCGAGGGATCGGCGTGTTGCCAGAGCGTCAGAAAATCCTTGTAAGCGGCGAGCGCTCTGACCCGGGCGGCATCGGCATCAGCTCCGTGCGACGTCTTCGACTCCAAGGACTCCGCGCGAGCCAGTCCCAACCGCGCTAGAGCTCCCGTCCAGCAAGTCCCGACGATCCCGCTGTGGTCGAGTATTTTTCGAAATTCCGCGGCCGCCGCGTTGCCTTGTCCGGCCGCCAGGTACGCCCCTCCGCGCACATACACCGAATAGAGGCACGAGGTGTTGTTCGAGAACGGGACCAGTCCTAACTCCATGGCGAAAGCAGGTTGCAAAGCATTCAGGGCGCGAGACGGATTTTTTCGATCCAGTGCCAATAACGCCCGAATGGTTGGGAGCCAGAGGATCTGCATTTGGGTGCCTAGCGGATAGCGCTTCATCAAGTCACGGACGAGAGACTCGGCGCGCGTCATATCACCGACCGCCGCAAAGGCGAGCGCTGCATTGACCGCTGTTCCGGGACTCGCCGGAGCAAGCTTCAACGCCTCAGCTGCCAACTTGCGCGCTTTCGCCGCATTACCGTAGGCGGCTTGCTGAACGGCGAAATTCGATAAGTAAACGGCACCGCTCTCTTTGTCGTCCGTTCGAATGGCGGAGTTCACGGCCTGCTTGTTCAGTTCGCCCGCTTTGCCCACTTGACCTGCGTACCCCTCAGTGTCGGAAGCCAGCGACAGTGCCCAGTTTTCATAGTCGGGCTTGCCCGCAAACCACTTTTGCTCCTCCGACATGGCAGCGGAGTCAGCGCCGAGAAAGGCAAGCTGGTAGAGAGTGACGTGGAATTCCGCAGAATCCAGTTTTCTCGCCTGCACTTCGTGAATAATCCGCCGGGTCTCGTCGAACCGCTGCAGAGCCATGACGTAGGTGGTTAGGTTCTGGTTGAAAACCGCCACGTCTCCTTCCAGCCGTAGAGCTTGCCTCGTCATCTCCTCGGCTTTTTCGTACTGTCCTTGCTGGGCCGATACCAGACCCAGATTGTTATAGGCTGCGGCCGACCGCGGATAGTTATCCATCTGCTCCTGATAGGTCCGGGCGGCTTTATCGAGTTCTCCGGTTACGTTGCGATAGTAGGCCGCGTCGATGGAAAGCTTCTCGCGTTCGCTGGCATGATCCCGCAGCTGAAACGCGCGAGTGTAGTACTCAGAGGCCCGTCCGAGCTGGCCGAGGGCATTGTAGTCGCCGCCCAGTATCCGGTAACACAACGCAAAATTTGGGTCGAGCTCGATCGCACGCTGATGATAGGGCAGGGCCGCCGCTGCACCTTTTTCGTTCACGGCCCTCTCGCCTAGGCTGAACGCTTTCAGCGCTTCGAGGGATGGCGTAGTGGCCTCGTCCAGAGGGATATCAAACTGCTGCACTGTAGCCAACGATTCGCCCAATTCGCCGCGCAGCCTGGATGCCGCGTCACCCAATGCGTCAAGCACCTTTTCCCTGGAGGCGGCCGTTGTCTGCTCCTGTGCCAGCGTGTTGCCGTTTTGGCAATTCACTGCCTTTAATCCAAGCACGTACTGGCTGCCGAGACTGGTAACGGATCCCGCAACATAAGCTTTGCTGCCCGCGCGTTGGCAAAGCTCGCGGGCGAGCTCCGGCGTGAGCTTCGTGCCGATCGGACGGGTCATCTGCTGCAGAGTCTTGGCGACGTCGCCGTCAGCCAGAAGATTGAGGAAGGGCGACTGCCGGAGAGAGACACTGAGGGCTGTCTTCAGCGTGTCGTCGAAGATCGGGTCTCCCGTACTGTTGGCAAAATCAGTGAGAACGATGGTGTCTTTCTCGGTCAGGCGCTTGCTTTGCCAATGCGAACGATAGTAGAAGCCTCCGGCGATGAGACAGGCGATAACCAAGGCAGCAAGTGCCAGAAGTGCAATTCCTCTGACCTTTCGACGTTCTGCTTCAGAAACTTGGCGGGCCACGACTGCCCCGGAAATTTGTGCCGGAACATGCCCGCTCTCTGTATCGCGCTTGAGTCTTTGCAGATCCGCTCGCATTTCCGAAGCATGCTGATAGCGCAGAGAGCGATCTTTCTCTAGAGCCTTCGTGATGATTCCGTCGAGTGCAGGCAGGAGTTGCCGGTTCCAGTGACTCGGCGGCTCCGGGTGCTCGTGGAGGATGGCACCATAGGTCGCTCCGTGGGTGTCTCGATCGAAAGGCAGCCGACCCGATGCCATTTCGTACAGAGTCACACCGAAAGAAAACAGGTCAGTCCGTTCATCGAGAGGTTTTCCTGCGACCTGTTCGGGCGACATATAGCTCACCGTGCCCAGAACCATGTTCTTGGTCGTAAGACCTCTCAGCGTGAGCGTGGGATCATCTGACCCCGAGCCCGAATCACGCGCTCTCTGATCCGTCCTCTTCGCCAGTCCAAAGTCGAGAACCTTGGCGTGTCCGCGTTTCGTCAGGAAGATGTTCGCTGGCTTGATGTCGCGGTGGATTATTCCCGCGGAGTGGGCGGCATCGAGTGCATCAGCGATCTCAATCGACAGCGACAAGATTAGATCGCTTTCCAGGGGACGGCCGGCAATGTGGTATTTCAGCGTGATGCCGTCCAGATACTCCAGGGCAATGAAGGTGCGCCCATCCTGCGCACCGATGTCGTAGATGGTGCAAATGTTGGGATGGTTGAGAGCGGAAGCTGCCTGTGCCTCCAGGCGAAAGCGTTCCAATGCTTGCGGATCTCGCGAGACTTCATCCGGCAGAAACTTCAGCGCCACGAAACGATTCAGTTCGGTGTCCTCGGCCTTGTAGACGACGCCCATGCCACCGCCTCCAAGCTTTTCCAGGATGCGATAGCGGGAAATGGTCTGGCCGATCATCGGCGCGAATCTTACGTCCCAGAAAGAATCAAGTCAACGAAGGCGGAGGAGACGACATGGATGCAGTCGTTTGGCGGCAACTCGGAAACTGAGCCACATGCTGCGCGGCACCGTAGAACTTCTCAGCCTGTGGCGGGAGGGATTCGCAGCCGCTCAAAGTTTACGATGGGCAAGTGAAGAGTCGAACAGAAAGCGGCCGAGTCCCCGAGGGCTTCACCCGTGTCAGGAGCGCCGCGAAGAAATGCCCAGCATCTCGGCATCGCGGACAATCTGCCCCGTGCCGAAGTCTTTATGTCGGCAAAGACGCTAATCTCGTCTGAGTATGCTTCGAGCGAGACTTATCTGTTACCGCCTCCATTCCACAATCGAGATCAGATTGATCTTCCGCCACGAGGACAGCGCCTTTACCGAAACACTGAGGTAACATTGACGCCTTCGGGCCTGTTTGTAATCCTGCTGACAAATGCCCAGAAAGGTCGACAAGCCCCGCAAGAACCGACCACCTCGAATCCGCGTGCCCCACCAACAAAAAGCCATCTTTACAGTCGACAGCCAGAAGTTCGTTGGTATCGTTCAACGCCTCTCGTTAACAGGAGGATCGGCTCTACTTGTCAAAGGGCCGATTCCCGAGGGCACGCTCGGTGAAATGGCTTTGGGTACAGTTTTTGGGAAAGTGAATGCACACATTGAATTTCTGCACACCGGGGCGGATGGTATACCACTCGCGCAGGCATTCGCCTTCCTGGCGATGGATGCGGTAAGCACCAAACGCTTCAAAACGGCTGTGGAACAAATGGAGACTCCAGACTTCTCGGACGTCGGACAAAAACAGACACCGCTCGAGGTGGCATTCGAGACCTTGCGGGAGAGCGTCCGCCAGCTTTCGGGGATTCTTACTTCTGAACGGCGAACGAGATCGAAAACCTAGCCCTGAATCGACCCAGCCTGAGAACGTGAGACGGGTGGACTACATAATCCATCAAGATGGCTGCCAGCGGTTTAGGTTCGCGTCTCCTGTTTAAGCGTCAATTGAGCAATTCGGCAATTTCGGGCACTAGCCGAACCGCGGAACATCTCGCGCGCGAGCCTTGGTTAGAGAAGCGACTTTTCGCCAGATACCCGGCGAGTAACCCATCGATGGAGAACCGCCATTCGAATGAAAGTAGACCGTTTCTCCGTACAAACTAGGCCTGCTCACTTTACATTTGCATACTCGGCCTTGGCTTCCTTCAGGATGGGAATATCAGGATCGGCATCCTTCCACAGCGCGAAGAACTCCTGATAGACGGCGCGCGCCTTTTCAGTGTTCTTATCCAGAGCGTAGGCGCGGGCGAGGCCCAAATGAGCGAGCGCGCCAATTATCGAGTTGTCCACGATGCCCGGGTTGTCCACAACTTTCTGGAATTCGCTGGCCGAATGCGTGCCCTGCCCCGTTTTGAGGTACGCCTCCCCTCGCAAATACACCGAAAAGAAATACATCGCCGAAGAATGTTCGTAAGGAGACGTGATTTCCAACAATTGCAGGGCCCGGTCGCTATTTCCGCGATCGATCTCGACCGCGGCCTGAATGGTCGGCACCCAAAGGCTGTTGACCAACGTGTCTAACGGAAAGCGCTTCTTGAGGTCGGCGGCGATGGCCAGTGCGCGAGGCGCTTTCCCCGCTCTTGCCAGAACCAGGGCGGCCCCCGGCTGCACACTGCGAGCGTTCGCCGCCGCCAGCGCTTCGGTGACGTCGAGCACCGCCTTGTCCCGGTCGCCGGTTTCGATTTCCCACGTGGCAGCGCTCATCACGTATCCAGCGGCTGTCTCGTCGTCGCCATTCTGGTGAGCGAACTCCCGCGCGCGAGTCGTGAGGTCGCGGGCTTTCTTCAAATGCCCGTAGTAGGCTTCGGTTCCCGCCTGTAGCCCGAACAACGTGTCGGTCAATCCGGGCCTGACCGGCGCGCTGAGCACCAGTCGATGCATCTCTTCCGTGTCACGCTTGTTGAACGCTATGCTGTAGAGATTGATCCACAGCAGTTCGTCGTCAAGCTTGCGTTGTTGCGCCTGCTGTAGCACGTCCCGGGCTTCATCGAAGCGGTTCATGTTGATCAAACAACCAGCAACGTTGGTGTAGTTGCGCACGTCGTCCGGATCGAGCTGAAGGCCCGCACGAAACTCCGGCAACGCTTTGTCGTAGCGTCCGAGGTACCAGTCGGTGTAACCCAAGTTGGAGTACGCGCGAGAGTCTCGAGGATAGGTCTGCACATACAACTCGAACACTTGCGACGCCTTCACCAAATCCCCGGTCGCGATCATGTAGTAGTTGCTCTCTATATTAAGCCGCTCTCTCTCAGAGACGCGGTCTCTCAAGTCATAAGCCTTTTGGGCGGACTGGAGCGCCTGCTCGGACTCACCCAGACCGATGTATGCTCCCGAAAGCGCACGGTAGGACATCGCGAAATTTGGATCGAGCTGGATGGCGTGTTGAAAGAATGGCAGCGCGGCGGTGTCTCCCTTTTCTCGATGAGTCTTCAGGCCGAGGCTATAGGCTTTGAGCCCTTCTAGGGAGGAGGTGGTGGTTTCCTCAAGCGGGGTGTCGAATTTCTGAATCGAAGCGAGTGACTCGCCCAGTTTGTCGCGAAGCTGGGAGGCGGCCCTGTCCAAGGCCTTGAGCACGTCTGATTTTTGCGATGCTCGTGCTTGCTCGGTAGCGACCGAATCTCCGGTGGCACAGTTCGTGGCGGTCAGGCCGACTACGTACTCTCCACCGAGGTTCACAATGGAGCCCGCGAGCGTAACCTTGCCTCCCACACGCTGACAAAGCTCCCGGGCGATTTGACTTGTAATGGGCTGATCGACCTGAAGCCCCATCAGGCGCAGTGTTTGCTCAGTCTTGCGCTCCGACAGAATGTTGAGAAACGGAGACTGTTCCAACTTGACCGTGAGTGCCTGTCGAAGAGTGTCGTCGAATACAGAATCTTGCGTTTTGTTTTCGAAGTCAGTAAGGACGACGGTGTCTCTCTCGCCCAGCTTTGCCGGCCGCCAACCCCGCCGCACGAAGAAACCGCCCAGCACGAGGGCTGTCGCTACAACGGTCCAAGCGATCCGGTTTCGCCAGGTCCGCCACCATGAGCGAGCACGTTCCACGGTTGGATGCGGTCGGTTCGTCAAGACGGATGCAGTCGACTCGCCCGCGGCACGGCTTACAACTTCCTGAAGTCCCGACTCTTGATGACGTTTCAGTGCTTTGAGGTCTGCTCCAATCTCCGCCGCGTGCTGGTAGCGCGATTCCTCCGACTTTTGCAGCGCCTTGTCAATGATCGCAGCCACGTGCCGCGGAAGATCTGCATTCCAGGAACTGGGCGGAATGGCCGCTTCGTGCAGGATCGCACCGCAGGTCGCTCCGGGCGTTGCTCGTTCAAAAGGCCGGCGACCGGTAGCCATCTCGTACAGCACAACACCGAACGAGAATAGGTCGCTGCGCTGATCGAGCGGCAATCCCGCAACCTGCTCTGGAGACATATAAGTCACAGTCCCCATCGTGCTGCCACTCGTACTAAGATCCTGGAGAGTCTTTGTGACATCGTCGGAACTCGATCCCGACTTCGTCCGCGGCTGCTCGATTTTCGCCAGTCCAAAATCTAGGACCTTGGCGTGGCCGCGCTTCGTGACAAAAATGTTTGCCGGCTTGATGTCGCGATGAATAATGCCGCCCGTGTGAGCGGCATCCAGCGCGTCCGCGATTTCGATGGCCAGTGACAGCAGGGTGTCCGTCGGCAGCGGGCGCCCTGAGATCATGTCCTTCAGCGTCACGCCATCCAAGTACTCCATGACGATGAACGTCTTGCCATTTTCCTGTCCGATTTCATAGATTGTGCAGATGTTGGGATGATTCAGAGAGGAGGTGGCCTGCGCTTCACGCTGAAAACGAGCCATCGCGACGGGATCCTCGGCGAGCTCTTCGGGCAGGAACTTCAGCGCGACGAAGCGGTGAAGCGAGGTGTCCTCTGCTTTGTAAACCACACCCATCCCGCCACCGCCGAGCATCTCAACCACGCGATAATGCGAAATGGTTTGGCCGATCACGGGGAGGGTCTGGCGACAATGGTAGGTGCCCAAGCTGCGTGAGTCAATGCAGGGAGAACAAGGCGAACCCTTTGCCCGCCGGCTGGATCGACTCGCAACGCCAGCCGATCAAAATGTCAGACCGATAGAAGCGCCTCGAATGAGCTCCCTTGATATTGCGGTTGTAATCAGGCAATCTTCCGGCAACCTGGCCCGGCAGTGCCACTCTGTGGCGCGCGGGAGCCATTCACGAACCCTGTTGCGAGGACTAGGTTGAAATTGAGCAGCACTCGGGGGAGGCTGTTCAAATAAAGCGTCCGTTACTTGAAATGAGTTTCGGGCGCTTTTCTTCGTTACGTACATACCGCTGACTCAGACTACGGGGCAAGGGGATGTTTCAACGAATCAGCTACTCCGTCGGGATGCCCTCCGTACACATCCCCGTGGGTATTGGTCGCATTGGTAATCGTCGAACGCGGCACGTGTTGATACATCGATTTGTTCTGGGATTGTGCGAGATTCGGCGGGGTGGTCCAAGCGCCCTCCCGGTTGAATCGACTCCCGCTCTTCTATCTAGGTCCGGTGCCGCTGTCTGTCGGGTAGTTCGGCGGTAATCCTGATATCAAATCGACCAGCGGCGAAAACGTGCTCTATGAAACAATTCAATGACCTGCCGGAGGGAGCAACAGGCACACTCACGGTCGTTCTCTGCTTTCAATCCCGGACGTTTTCCTTTTAATCCCTCGCTCCACCCGTCTCTCTAACTGCACCAATGGTTTTCCGGCGACGGTTGCGCTATATCATGGCAGTGTTCATTGGGTAATTGGTTGAGGTTTCAAATATCGAGCGCTCGTTGTTCCGGGTCGAGGGCGGCGCAAAAGGATGGGCCTGCTCGAACTGTCGATGGAGATACCCCGTTCCAACGCTGCTTAGCGGAGAAGAAGCTATGGCTGCTTACGACCGCCTAGCCACCGTGAAGTTCCGCGAGCACGAGTGTGAGGTCGAAAACAGTCTTTCCGTGGCTGTGGCTAAGGAAGTGACAAAGCGCGATGCAGACACTGCTTTCGCAGAGCGTGCCCGGATGCTATTAAAGCGGGGATACAAACCGAAGGTCGCAGTGGAGCTTGTACTTCATGAGATGGAAATCGAACACCGCAACGATCCGAGGATCATGGAGAAGGCGCGTTCTGATGCCGAGGATTTCCTTATGAGAGTCGGCAAGGGCCTGATCTGAAAGCTGTCCCAGAAGCCACAGAGGCAATGTGCTTCGTTGCACCGCGGAAGTGAGCACGCTTAATTTGTTGGCGAAACATCTAGATCAAGCCTATAGTTTTTAACGTGGATTTAAAGCGCGATCAACTAGAGACACGGGTAGCAACCCTGGAGCTTAACACCCTGGCAGAACTACGGAAAATGGGCGAGCGATGACGAGGTGTGCGGCACCGGAAAGAGGGTGCCATCCGCAGGCTAGTCGGGCGATGAGGTTGCCGGGTGATGACACCGCCCGCCATCCAGCATGACAAAGAGCATAAGAGTCGCCAAAATGCTTGCCCAGCGCGGTTTTTCAGCTCGCGCGGCTTACCGCTCCCAGCAGCTTGCGCAGAATCAGACTCAAGTTGAACGCTCCGACATGGACCAGTTGCCGCTTCAGAATGTTCTCCCGTCCTCGCAGATGGCAGCGCCGCATGCCGCCCGTCTCGTAGCAGTGCGCGAAGCTACGTTCGATCAACTCCCCGCGCCGTCGCAGTAAGCTCTTGCCGTACTCGCCCCGCACCCGTCGCCGGTTCTGGTACACCGCCTGCTGCTCTGCACGCTGGCCTTGCCAGTCGCGCCGCCCTTTCGGCTTCTTCTCCGGTATGTAGGTGCGCACCTCGTAACTCTTCATCCGCTGGACCACCGCACTACTGGGTAGCCCTTATCCGTCACCAGTTCTTCTATCCCCTGCAAATGGACCTTCGGTTTGTCCTGGGGCCGCGACTCGGCCTCGCGTCGGATCTGTTCTGCTATCTGCTCCCCGGCCTCGCACAAGGTTTCATCCAGCGTAGTCGTATCCCCCTGGTCGGCGGCCTGCAACGTCACCGCCACAATGGCCCCCGTGTCCATGTCCACAGCGTGCTCCGCCTTGTGCGCCAAGTGGGTCCGCCCATCTTTCATCTTCGCGATCCGCGCGTCCCCGTCCGCTGGACTCTTCCACTCCTTGTTCGAGGTTCGTTTCTTACGCTTCCGGTCCAACCGCACCAGGTCCTCGCGGCTCGGCGTGTCGATCCCGGACGCCTTCGCCAATCCCCGCAAGAACTCGTCGTAAGTCTGCCCAGTATCGCGCCGCACAATCGACCGCATCGCCGCATTCGCTTCCAAGGTGGTCGCATCGATGCCCATCCGCTGTCCCTTCAGCAATCCCCGTTCGGCCAACACTCCCAACACCCACGCGAACACCTCGCGATGCCGATCGATGTCGATCAACCGCCGGGTCCGCGAGATCGTCGAGTGATCCGGGGTTTGCTCGTCCAGTCCAATCCCCAGAAACCGTCGTAGCGCCAGCGAATCGGCCAGCCGCCATGCGATCCCACGCTCGCTCTCGATGCCCTCGAAATATCCGACCAGCAGTGCCCGAAAGTAAATCCCGGGTCGCAGCGACGGCCGTCCCAGTCGCGCGTGATAGAAACGGGCACACAATCCTTCCACCAACTCATCGAACCCTGCACCCTCCAGTAACTCATTCAACCGCTTATAGAAAGGATGCCCGGGCGCTACCGCCAACTCCGTATGCGCGATCCAGATGTCTTCTTGCTTCTCCCCGCCGCTTCTCTTGCTCATTGCCATGCGCGCATTCTACGAACTATCCCTGTGGATCACATCAGTTTTTGCTTCACGTATCCAGACTTGCACCACGGGCTGTTATGCTTGTTACTGCACGCGCACGGCCTAAGCCTCACGCAGACGAGATTGCCAAACTGGAACAAGAGCTGAAAGTAGCTACAGCGGCACTGGAAAAGTACAACAGAGAGCACCCACGAAACTGATAGAACTTACAAGGCGTTCGCCACCTAGTCTAGGGAGCAGCGCTTGATAGCCGATTCGTAGAATGACAAGGGCTTTGCCGCACGATGAATTATTCGTGACGCGCTGCGATCTCGAACAGCACTCTGAACTGGGCGGGCCTTTTTATCTGTGCGTCCCTCATTAGCTCAATAAATTTCACGATCTTGCTAACAACGGTGGTTCCGCCCACTAGGTGCCCATGGTGAAACTGAATTAGCTAATCTGCTCGAACAGCAACTCCGTGCCGGGCCATATCGTAGAACGTCATCGTCGTCTACCTGTGTCCACAGTCCACTTTTCTATCGCAACGAATTTCTTGCGATAAACTTTAACGTTCCCGGTATCTTCCCGCTTGCGTTTGCCGGGCTAAGGTCTATAATCCGCCGCCGGAGGGGAACCATGAAACACTTCTATTCTTCACTAGTGCTTGCGTGCTTGCTCGCGAGCACACTCTGGGCGGCGGACGATCCTTTTATCGGGAAATGGAAGCTGAACATAGAGAAAAGCAAGTTCACCGGCGAGCAGACCAAAATCGAGGACCTCGGCGGCAGCAAATACAAATGGACATCCGGCAACGTGACCAACACATATACAGCCGACGGCACCGATCAGCCGACCCAGTTCGGAACACGGTAGCGATCACTCCCGTAGATGCCAACAACTGGAAGATGGTGATCAAGAAGGATGGCAGGGTTCTCAGTTCCATGACTCACACGCTTTCGGCAGAAGGGAAGACGCAGACGATTAAGGGAACGGGCAACAAGCCCGACGGCACAACCGACGATTTCACGGTTGTGATGAAAAAAGTAAGCGGCGGCTCGGGTTGGGGAGGAACATGGGAGGATACCGACGTGAAATTCACCTCTCCCGATGAGTGGGAGATTCAGGCCTACGAAGGCGACGGCCTGATTTTCAATACGCCCGCTTACAAAGATACCCTCAGCATGAAATTCGATGGCAAGGATTACGAAGAGCAGGGTCCGAATGTCGCGCCCGGCTCAATGTCGTCAGGCAAGCGTGTAAACGCACACACGCTCGAAGTAACCGACAAGGTGAAGGGCGAGGTAATGGACCACACGAAATTTGAAGTCTCGCCTGATGGCAAGACGTTGACGCTCACGGTTCACGGAACCGGCCAGGCTAACGCCCAGACTGTCGTCTACAACAAGATGTAGCGCCGCGGCACGGTCCTGCTTATGGCGTTGGTGTGCGAAGCCGCCCGCATAGGGAGAGGACTGTCCTCAAGAAAAAGGGCATGGATGGAACTGATGAAGCGGTACAGATCAGAGAAACCGCGTTTCAGACCAAGGCAACGAGCAGCTGCACAATCGCTTAAACGTGCTCTTCGTTAGCTTAACAGTTGCGTCCCTGTTACGCCTGCGATTTTGGAAGGCTCTGCGTTGGTAGTTGGCGAAAAAGTGCGCCGTGAAAAGGCGCTGGACTTCAGCGGGTGCAACTCCCGCCCGGGAACTGGTTCGCTCCACCCGGTAGCAATCGAAACGGCAGCGGAGGCAACGAAGCTGTCGGAGCTTTCGATGCAAAGGGTCGCTCTAGGCGACTCCGCGAGCGTGCAGGCCATAACACGAGTGAACGCTGAGCAGGCCCCGAAAAAACAATTGCAGGAGCCGACCTGACTTTTTCACAGGGAAGGCCGCTGACGATGGAGAGGGACGAGCGAACAAGCTCCATCGGACCTACCGGGGTAATGGCGATGGCATGTACGCATAGGAGACCAGACGCAACACGGGAAGCCCCAGCGGTGATCCTAATAAGGATCAACCGGCAGCTCGTGAGAGACAGGTCGGGCCGTGTGGGGTGGCGGAGAGGTCCGTAGTACCGAGGAAGCCGGGTAACTCCGGCGGAGGGAAGGGGCCTCTGTTAAAGACGGACGCAACAAGCAACAAAGGACATGGGGATTGACGATGAGTCTAGCCACCCCGAGTTGTGTTCAGAAGTTGCAGACGGCGTCACACGCTTCCTTACTTAACTCAGAAGGCGTGTGTCTTTTCCGAGAGCCGGATGCGGGAAATCTGCCTGTCCGGTTCGATGAGCGGGAACAGGAAATAGAACCAAGCCAAACCGGATTGAGGCGGGCCCTGCGAAAGCACCCCAACAGCCACCGGGAGGCTAAAGCCACTGCGCCTGTTCTCGACTCTACTCGATCGTTTCACTCATTGACCCAGCAATCGGGTTTTGATCGTAAAGGCCTGTTAGCAGAGGCCATCGCTTGACAGTCGGTCTGAGTGGGGGTAAAAAGGCTCACATCATTGGTGCTATCTCAGCACATGCCCTCCAATCGAGCCCTCATGAGACCTCCCAGCCCGAACAGTTCCTGTCTCTTCCTCCCAGCAGGTCTAGATTCCTCGAATCAGTTTTTTTAGTACGCAGCTGAGGAGGCGGTTCCATGAGAGCGAGAAAGTTTTGGTTGGGAATGACCGGAATACTGACAGGGCTCGCGATGACTCTCGTGTCACCGGCGGCTGGGGCGGCCGGCAAGTACAAACTGCTGCACGTCTTTTCAGGTAAGGATGGTCAGGCTCCTTTCGCTGGCCTCATCTTCGACAGTGCGGGTAACCTCTATGGGACCACTTCTAGTGGCGGGGCCGCTGGAGATGGCAATGTGTTCAAGCTCACACCGAACCCCGACGGGACCTGGACCGAGAGCGTGCTGCATAGCTTTGAGGGATCTGACGGACAGGGCCCTATGAGTGCCCTCACCTTTGACGCCGCTGGGAGCCTTTACGGCACCACGGTGAGAGATGGCGCCGAAGGTGGCGGAAATGTATTCAAGCTAACACCAAACGCCGACGGAACCTGGACAGAGAGCGTGCTGTTTAGCTTCGCCGTAAATGGCCCCCGGCGGCGATAGACCGCAAGCCGGCCTTATTTTCGACTCGACTGGGAACCTCTACGGCACGACGTCTCTCGGTGGCACCGGGTTCGAGGGTACCGCCTTCGGGCTGACGTCGAACCCAGACGGAAGCTGGACCGAGGACGTACTGCACAGCTTCGCTGCCGGCTTTGATGGAGGGGATATTGAGAGTGGCCTCGTCTCGGACACGGCCGGGAATCTATACGGCACGACGCTATTGGGCGGTAGCAGTCCGAACGGCTGTTCCCTTGGCTGTGGCGTGGTCTATAAGCTGACGCCGAACTCGGATGGAAGCTGGGCATTCAGCGTACCCTACTCCTTCACAGATGAGCGCCGAGCAGCCCATCCGAACTCCGGTCTTGTCTTCGACAAGGCCGGCAATCTCTACGGCACCGCCTCTGGGGGAGGTCCAGTGGATGGCGGAGTGATCTTCCAACTCGCGCCGCAAACAGATGGGACGTGGAAGTACATGTCGCTCCACATCTTCGAGGGCCAACCCGCTCTCGATCCGTCACGTGGTCGCGGCCTGATTTTCGACGAGGCTGGCAATCTCTACGGCACGACCGAACTGGGCGGCCCGGCGAATGGCGGTGTGGTCTTTCAACTAACCCCGCAGCCAGACGGGACGTGGAAGTATAGAGTGATGCATCTCTTCCAGGGAAATCCAGTCCCTGCGTCCGATTGGCGGTCTGGTCCTCGACAAGGCCGGCAATTTTTATGGTACGGCTTTACAGTGCGCCGCAGACATTGACTGTGCGGGCGTCGTATATGAGATCACTCCATAGCTTTATCTTGCTAGCGGTTTCTGTGACTGGGTGCCGAGTAACAGGATTGCAGTAAAGCCCCCGACGCACCACTCCGCAGTGAGTGCAATGGCCGATTTCACTCTTTGACCATGTTGCGGGGAAGACGTCGACTATCTACAAACGAGTCGCACCGCCGAACCTAACCGAAAATCTCATTCACCTTCTCTCTCGTTTGCTGGCTGCGTGATGGCTTTAAATATCTCATCGTCGATTCCATGTCCGAGTGACCAAGCCATTGCTGAACTGTACGCAGATCGACGCCTGCCCAGAGATACCGAGTGGCGAACGTAGACCGGAACTTGTGCAGCCAGAAGTTGTCTTCGTCCAGCTTCGCCCGCTCGGCCACGGCTTTCAGATCGTCAAGGAAGTTCATTTTGGGATTACAGCCGGAAGTAGGGAATACCAGGGTGCAGTTCTTGCTAGACTTCGACCTCCATTCTTTAAGTGCCTTGACCAACTTCGTTGGAATGGGAACCTCGCGTTCCTTGTATGCTTTCGGAGTCCAGCCGCGATCTGGCTTGTGTGTGACCTTCACGGTGGACGCGGCGAAATTGACATCCGACCAGTAGCAGTACATGACTTCCTGCTCACGCATCCCGGTCATTAGAAAGAACTCGTACCACAGTCGCTCTTCTGCATCGCAGACGGCAAATAGTTTGTCGAGTTCTTCCTTCTCGTATATCTCAGGTTCCTCTTCGGTGTAGCGCGGCCAGTCCTTCTTACCGACCAGCCCGCGAATGTTCTGCGCCTTGAAGAAAGTCATCACGTGCTCAAATTTGTTGTAGACAGTGCGGGGAGCTTGATCTTTCTCATCTCGCAGGAACACGCCGAACTTGAGCAGATCGTGACGGTCGACTTCTTCGAGGTACAGTTTGTGACAGGACTCGCAGAAGTAGTCGAGCGCAGTTTTATAGGCTGCGTAGCTTCTCGGCTTGTGGGTCAACTTCACATCTTCAAGGTATGCGGCAACAGCACCAGCCAGTGATCGGCGACCCTCGCCGCTCTCTGATAACACACTAATACCGTTATTGACGGCGTTGAGTTCTGCTTCCTTGCGCTGTCTCCGTGCACTTGCGTCGGCTGCATCCTTGCCGACAGACAGCCTGACGCGCTTAGGACCGTCATACCATTCGAGGTAGTAAGCCCCTTTCGGTGTGCTTCTCAGGGATTCCTTTGACTAGAACTGTGTCGGGCTTGATCCGGCCATTGGCGGCGAGGACTACCGGACAGAAGCGCGGACCTTTGGGGGTCTGTACACGCTTGGTGACGTTGACTTGGCGATTCAACGGGTGCTCTTTCCGTGATTTTAGTATCACGTGCAGTAGCACCACATTACATCTTACTGAAAACAAAAGCAATGGCGGAGAGGGTGGGATTTGAACCCACGATACCCGTTAAGGTATGTCCGCTTTCGAGGCGGATCGTTTCAACCACTCACGCACCTCTCCGCGCGTCGGACGGCTATGCAGTTGTAGAGTCCTTCGCGCTACCAACGCGCTCACGACTCGAGCAGGATCACGTCCCGCTCAACTGACGACGACTCTTAAAGAACGACTGCAGCACTTCCGCGCAGCGCCCGGCGAGCACTCCGCCGCGAACCTCAGTCTTGTGATTCAGTCGCGGATGATTTAGGACTTGCATCACCGAATGCACGGCCCCGGCCTTGGGGTCCTCCGCGCCATACACCAGGCGTCGTATACGCGCATGCACCAGCGCACCCGAACACATAGCGCACGGCTCAATTGTAACAAACAGGTCGCAGTCTTCCAGACGGTGGTTACCAATGGCAGCACCGGCTTCTCGCAAAGCCATTACCTCGGCGTGCGCCGTCGGGTCAGAGGCCGCGATGTTGCGATTCCATCCGCGTCCCACAATCTGGCCGTTGCACACAACCACCGCTCCCACCGGCACCTCTCCCGCCTCGAGGGCACGCTGGGCGCAGCGGAGGGCCTCCTCCATCCACAGTTCATCGGGATGAAGTTTGATCGCCGTGGTTTCGGGTGTCTGGTCTGCTGTTTTCTGTGGAGGCACGGAGATTCGCCTTCGGCAGTATTCTAGCGGGTCGGCGGCAGATTCGCTCTCGGTTGGGGCAGGGAGTGCCCACGAGAGCGATCGAAATCCTCGAATCCGATCTCAGATCACGCTCAACACCGTTCGCACGACTTCTGGCACGACCGCGTTCACCACCTCCGGCACAACCACTCGGGCCACCGGATAAGCGACTAGCAGAGCGGGCACGACGAGCAATAGCCACGTCTTCGTCGGCAAGTTTGTGAAATAGGCCTTCATGACTTTCTCTTCCAGTGGTTACGGATGCTCGTTCCGAAAAGTTCCACCTGAATCTTGCTTTCTCAACTCCGTAACAGCCAGCTGTAGGTTAGACGTGTGAAAGCAGAAACCGTTCAGGCCAACCGTTCAACCGGGCAGACGAATGCTCCGGTTTTGGCGATTCGCCGGATAATGGTATGCTAACGGCGATATGGGCATGCCGAGCTTGCTCCGCAAAGTCTTCCTCGTCGACCTGCTGCAGGGTCTGAAGGTTACGTTTCGCTATCAGGATCCCAAGGAGATTTACACCGAGCAGTATCCCCTTGAGCGTCCGCAGGTGGCCGAACGCTACCGCGGAGCACCGCGCCTGAACGTGAATCCCGACACCGACGAGACGATGTGCATTGCCTGCGACCTCTGCGCGCTGGCTTGCCCTGAGCACCTGATCGTGGTCTCCAGTGAACGTAACGAGAAGACCCGCCGCAAGGAACTCACCAACTTCACCTACGATCTGAGTCGCTGCATGTTCTGTGGGTTGTGCGAGGACGCGTGTCCCACTGACGCGCTCGAACTTACCCAGGATTTCGAACTGGCCAGCTACACCCGCGAGGGACAGATCTGGGATCGCGAAACCCTGGAAAAAGGCCCACTGCCTACGCAGTACAAGAAGTGAAGCTCGGTCTCACACTCCCGTACAATCGTGAAAATTCCGCCCTACTACTGTTCGCCTAGCGCGAGTCGTCTTTCTGGTAGGAAATACAACGCCGGGATCAAGACGAACACGAAGAACGAAGCATAGATCGATACGTACGCCAGCGGCGCGGAACTCAAATACAGCAGAAAGGAAAGGCCATTTTTCCTTTGAATGCTGCGGTGATATTCCACCAACTCGCTGTTACCCAAATGCTGCCGTACCAATTCGATGCGCAGCAGATAGAATGCGCTGCTGCACATCGTCAAGTCCAATCCGTAAAGGGCGACCGCCATTGGTTCGTGATAATTCTTCCCCAGGAAATCCGTCACAAATGGGACCAGGGACATCCAGAACAGCAGATTCAGATTGGACCAAAGCAGCCGGGCTGTGACTTTTCGGACGGCGTGAATCAAGTGATGATGGTTCACCCACATGATTGCTACCACGAGGAAGCTAAGTCCGTAGCTGATGAATATGGGCGCCACCTTCCAGAGCGCCGGAAGAGTGGGTTGCGAAGGTGCGCGAAGTTCCAGCACCATGATCGTCACAATGATGGCGATCACTCCGTCACTAAAGGCTTCCAAACGACTGGTAGTCATCTCGCCATGGGGCATTCCGAGAATCTACCACGGGAGGCGCTTCAAGCCGGTTGCTGCTGAGTCATACAATGCATCGCCCCCAAGCCCCAAATAAAATCTCCGGAGTAGATGGGCACAACCTCGCGGGTAGGGAACAATTGCGCCAGCGTGTTGAGCGCAATCCGGTCGTTGGGACGGTTAAATACAGGCGCAAGTACGATTCCGTTTGCGATATAGAAATTCGCATAGCTCGCTGGAAGGCGGCGTCCTTCAAAGGCCACAGCTTGTGGCATGGGCAGTTCGACTACGGTCAATTGTTTTCCGTCTTGGTCGCGCGCGTTTTGCAGTCGCCGCAGGTTGGCGCGCAACGGGGCATGGTTCACATCTTTGGAATCGGGCTCAACCATTGTGACCACAGTCCCTCTGGATACGAAGCGGCTGAGATCGTCGACGTGGCCGTGGGTATCATCGCCGTGGATGCCGCGCCCCAGCCAAATCGTGTGCGGCGCTCCCAGATAATCCGCGAATGCCTTTTCATAGAGGATGCGCGCCATTTGCGGATTGCGTTCCTGCACCTTGCTGAGCAGACACTCTTCGGTCGTAAGAATCGTTCCGGCCCCGTTGACGTCAATCGACCCACCTTCAAGCACGATTCGCGTGCTCTTGGAGAGGGGACGAACCTCGTCTGCCTGAGCTGCTTTTGCCATCAGGCTTCCAACCTTTTCGTCAAAGCGCCAGTTGGAATACTTCGCCCAAGCGTTAAAGCGAAACTTGAGGGCAGGCTCTCGGCGGTTCGGCCCGGCAAAGCCCTTTTGGCGCGTGAGGAAGATGCATCCCGAATCGCGCAACCAGACTCGGTTCGTTGGCCAGCGATGAAACCGGACGTTGTCAGAGAAGGCGTCGGCGCGCTCCAGCACCCGGCGCGCTTGTCTAGCCGCTGCGGCATTGTTGACGATCAACTCGACCCGCTCATGCCTCGCCAGATTACGAATGATTTCGGCATAGACCCAAGGGATGGGTTCGAACTTTCCTGGCCAGTCTCCCTGGTAGTGCGGCCAAGCGAGCCACGTGGCGCGATGAGGCTCCCACTCGGCGGGCATGCGATAGCCGAGCGCGGCGGGAGAAGACGCGACGGAATTTCGGTCGTCCTTACTTCTTTTCCGTAGCGTCATAGCACTCTAGATTCTTGATTTTCGGAGGTGGCGAATTCTTGAACGCGTCGGTCAGCAGGTAGGTTCCGGGCGTCTGATTAAGGCTGACCTGTATCACCATCTTAGGATCACGTTCATCGCAGCTGCGGTCGCGAAATGCTTTCACCGTCATTGGTAAAGTGCCGTCGAAATACTTCTCATCGATCTGAGTCGTGCCAAAGCTCACAAACACGATCTTCAAATACTTACTTTTCGGACCGGCTGCCTCGAGAACGACCACCTCTTTGTTCGCCACAAAAGACGCCGCCTTGGCAGCGTGTAGAAGAGGATCGTATGCGAGCATTTTTCCCGACGGACTGGGTGTCTTGGCAAAGCACGCGAGACCTAGGGTTGCAATGGCGGCACCTGTCACAAACGCTTTGGTACGCTCGGTCATCAGTACGTTCCTAGTCGATCAGCCGGTTGGTGATGGGTGCGTAGCTGTCGATGCGTCGATCGCGCAGAAAGGGCCAGTTGCGCCGAATGTCTTCAAGTGCCTTCAGATCGACGTCCCCAACCAGGATCTCCTCGCGGTCGTGTGATCCTTCCGCCAACACGCGCCCGAAGGGATCGCAGAAAAACGATTTCCCCCAGAACTCCAGCCCTTGGCCCGGCGCGGATTTTCCCCGAATATTGCCGGTTTCAAATCCGACTCGATTCACGACTGCAACGTAAACTCCGTTCGCAATGGCATGAGAGCGCTGAATCGTGCGCCACGCGTCGTGCTGGGCCACGCCGAACTCCTCCTTCTCCGCCGGATGCCAACCGATGGCCGTCGGATAAAAGAGCACCTGCGCCCCTTGCAGGGCCGTTAACCGTGCACCTTCGGGATACCACTGGTCCCAACAAACAAGGGTGCCCAACCGTCCGGCGCTTGTATCCAGAGCACGAAACCCCAAGTCCCCCGGCGTGAAGTAAAACTTCTCGTAATAGAGCGGGTCATCCGGAATGTGCATCTTGCGGTATAAGCCCCGCAAGGTCCCATCACTGTCAAAGATTGCCGCCGTGTTGTGATAAACGCCTGCAGCACGCCTTTCGAACAGCGAAGCGATTAGTACAACCCCATTGCTGCGCGCGGACACCGCCAGTTTTTCGGTCGTTGGCCCAGGAATTGGCTCGGCCAAATCAAATAGGGAATGATCTTCCCGCTGGCAGAAATATTGCGTCTGGAAAAGTTCGGGCAGGCACACTACCTTCGCGCCGCGTCCAGCGGCGTCGGCAATCCGGCTCAGAGCCTTCTCAAGATTCTGCTCGGGCTCCGGGCCACACGACATCTGCACCAGGGCCACGCGGAATTTTTCAGGGGGCAAGTGTCACGACCTCCGGAAACCAATATAGCAGGGCACGCACGCGCGATCAGCTGTCAGACCTCAGTATCACTTTTCAGCGAGCTTCTTTCTGCTGCTCCACAAAGACGCGCTTCAGTCGAGGATTCCCAGCGACCATCTGCTGGAGGTTCTCCACGACCTCTTTCGAAGGTGAGGAACGGAGCAAGGCCTCGATTGCGCCCTCGGCAGAGAGCGATTCCGTGCGCACCAACTCCAGCAGAAACTCCAACGCCTCCGGTTGCCGCGTAAGGGAGATCGCGGATAACAACACCGAACGCCACCACGGATCCTCCCCCTTCCCGAAACATTCCTTCAACACCTCAAAGGCAGCCGCTGAATGAGTTCCGGCGAGCGCCAGCGCCGCCTCCGCTGCGTTGTCATCCCCCGCAGCAAGAAAATCTCGCACCCAAGGGATAGCACCCGGTCCTTCGAGGCGCAAAATTCCGCCGTAGCACGCTCCCAGCACCTCGGGTTCGTCATTCCCAAGCACAGCCCGAAGACGAAGCAGCAGCGACGCCGAGGGTGATCCCACCTGCTCAATCGCCCGCACCGCCTCCACCCGCACCGCCTTGTCTTTGTCGGCGAGTAACTCAAGCAAATGCAAGAGCAGATCGTTCTCACTCAGACTGCGGCACTGTACCAGCGCCAGCGCACAGGTGGCGCGCAGAGTTCCCGCAGTGTCGGAGCGGCCTCCCCATACCGGTTCCATTTGGATGTGCCGCATCCCGCGCAGAAACATTTCCGGCTCCTGATATTCGAGAGCGGCGAGCGCCCGGCTGAGCGCATTCTTGGCCCAGCACTGCGGATCCGTCTTGACCGGATTCTCAAAGAATCGATCAAAGGCCAGGAGCAGATCGGGCACCAGATCGGCCATCCGGAAATCGCGAACCAGGTCTGCAGCTTTTGCCACGATGAAGTTGTTGCGGTGTGCCAAGGCTTTGTGCAGCGCTTTGACGCGTGCTTCTTCTGGCCCTTGGCGAAGTTCATCGAGAGCCGCGATCTCTTCTTCGAAGCCGCGTTTGCGCGCCATGAGTGGCAGTGTAACCGACGACGTGCTGGATCTTTAGGCGTGCGCGTGGCATCTCGTCCCGCGCTTCCTGTAAAGTATCCTGTCGGGAAGATTCGGACTCAGCTTGGAGGTTTGCGTTGAAACACGGTAACGGCAATTCGAAGGATCATTCGCACCCAGGGCAGGGACACGCCGCCGGCGGCGAAGGCAAAGATCGGCACCTGCACAATCCCATTGAAGACCGACTTATCCCGTTGGAGCCTCTTGACCTCGCGAAGGTCCATTCGATCGACGGTCTGGTGCGTGCGATGGCCAAGACTGCATTTACCGGTCGCCAGCTGGGTGAGGCCGCGGATGTACTCGAAGCCATGGCTCTCGACGAGGACGCCTTCATCGTAATGACGCTGGCTGGTGCCATGACCGTCGCCAAGCAAGGACTGATCGTCACCGAGCTCATCGACCGCGGTATCGTCAATGCGATCGTTTCCACCGGAGCCCTTATGGCTCACGGCCTGGTCGAGGCGACCGGGCGGGCACACTTCCGAGCTAACCCCGAGGTTTCCGACGAGGCCCTCTACGAGCAGGGCTACAACCGCGTTTACGATACTCTCGAGCCCGAGCAAAATCTGGACGACGTCGAGGAAGTCATGGCGGCCGTTCTTGAAGCCTGGGACCACAACGAGGTCATGTGTTCCTACAAGCTGAACCATGCTATCGGCGCATACTTGGCGAAACGAGATCAAGATCAGCGTGGAATTCTGAAATCAGCGTATGAGCAGGGCGTTCCGGTTTTTGTTCCCGCGTTCAGTGATTCAGAGCTGGGTCTCGACACCGCGCTGAACAATCGCCTCCGCGAATCTACGGGGCGACACAAGATTCGTTTCGATCCGTTCGAAGACCTCGAGCACTTCGCTGCCACGCTTCTGCGTCAGAAAAAGCTGGGTATCTTCACGATCGGCGGTGGAGTCCCGCGCAACTGGTCGCAACAGTTTGGACCTTTCATCGAACTGCGCCATCGTCGCCTCGGCGAAAATGTTCCCTTGAAGCGCTACCACTACGGCCTCCGGATCTGTCCCGAGCCGGTGTACTGGGGAGGCTTATCGGGCAGTCCCTACAGCGAGGCAATTTCCTGGGGCAAGTTCGTCCCACCCGCGGAAGGCGGAAAGTTCGGAGAAGTTTTCGTCGATGCCACCGTAGGACTTCCGATCATCGTGGCCGCGGTGATCGAACGACTCGACAAGGCCAAGAAAGGCGGAGCCAAGAAGGCCGCTAAGACTGCTGCGAGAAAATAAAGCATGGAATCAAACGGCGGCGCTGCAGAAGCGGAAAGTAAAGCTCGTGGACTGCTGGATCTCTTAAACGTTGCTTTCGCGGGCGGACGAATCCTGCGGCGCAGATTCCCGGCCGGAACTGCCCTCTACGGGTTCCTGATTGACTGTACGCATCCGTCGATATAGCGGAGCAAGAATACTATTTTCAAGCACTTCTGATTCAGCCTGAAACCAATCCTGCAAGGCTTGACCATCGGTTTGTCCACGAGTTTCGTACAGTTGCTTCGCCCGGGAACGCACTTTCCGCTCCACCAACTGCACCATCAACGTCTGTTGCTTCTTTCTTCGTGTTTCGAGATCCACTGGTTTCCTCAGTCCGTGTCTTTTCTACCACTTCAATAATAAACTACGCCTGTTAACGGAGTATACATTCGACTCAGAGAACAGTTACCAAAGTTTTACTACTACCAGATGAAAATCAGGGGGCCTTTGATTCAATTAATTATCTTTGTATCAATGACTTAGTGGCGTTGGGGAGCTCGTGCCCGCCGCTGAGTGGCCGTTCGCGATGGTGATTGGACGGGCAGACTTGTACACAGGTTAGCAAACAACAGGGGAGGCTATCGAGTCGGGCGAACTCAGGGGGCCTAGTCGAAGATCAAGACCGCTGACGCAATGACCGTAGTCCACAGTGCTCGCTTGTCCCCTACTGCGGATTGGGTCACATTCGCCGTGCGCACGATTTTATTCGATAGCCGATAGATTTGCTTCTTCTCGTCCCAGGACCTGTCAGGATCGAATTCGACGTTGAGAGTAGTGGCGAGCATTTCAGCGGCAAGCTCTTCTGCATACTCCCCGGCGGCGTCTTCGGTTTCGCCAAAAGAATGGTGTTCGCTAAGATACCCGTACGTGTTGCGGTCGGCCGGAATGGCGACACCGATCGAAGAAGCTAGCAGCCGGTGCGGTTCGCGCGTGGAGTTTTCGGCAACCACTGCAAATACGACTTCTCCCGGATGCAGATATTTCACGCCCTCTTTGCGGGCCAAGAGTTTGCAGTTTGGCGGAAAAATCGACGAAACTCTCACCAGATTTTGGGCAGCGATTCCCGCGTCGCGTAACGCCAGCTCGAACGAGGTCAAACGCTCGCGGTGTTTTCCTACTCCCTTGGTAAAGAAAATCCGCTTCGGAACCATGTCTTTGCCCAATTCTCTGATCCTCCAAAAGAAGAATTTATCGTTGAGAATGCACAATCTAACACAATGCTTTGTAAAGGAAATATGAATTTGCAACCGAAGGCCAAAAAAAAATGCGGGGAGGCGCTGGCGCGCGTCCCCGCTTAGTGCCCGGATTGTTGGGGGGAGGGCCCGGGCAAAGCGTTTTTCTTAATTTCGGACTGCATGGAGACTGGATCTATTTTCGCCATGCCTCGCTACTTCGCCGCGACTACGTTGCTCACATCGACCGTTGTCCCGTTGACCGTTCCAGTCACCGTAGCTTTCTTGCCAGCCTGCTGATCGAGCACGGCCAGCACGGCTTTATCGGATGTATTCAGAACATAGATCTTGTCTCCCACGACCAGTGCGTACTTCGAACCATGCGAAACGCAGGTACGAGTGCACTCTGCCGGAGCGCCTTCCATATGCTTCGCGCCGCACATAGCATCGCCCACCTCACCCGTCAATGTTTGCTTGGCGGCCGCCCACGCCTGATTTTCCGCAATCAGTCCAAATGAAGTCGTCAATGCCAGGAGCAAAATCACATGCCGCAAATTAGCTTTCATCCCAACTCTCCTTCGTAGAGTTCATCCTCGCGATGGCGAATCGCGAAGAATTGCGGCCCAGTGTATCAACTCATGCAGATTTCACAAGTGCTCCTGGCGCTCGAAGCCCCCAGCCAAGATTCAGGGAAGAGTACTTGGTGAAAGCCCGGTTCGTAAATCCTGGGCAAAATTGTTCCAAAAACCGAACAAGGGCTCCCCTTGCGCTATTTCGGGGCTTTTACCGAGTAGATCAGGTCTACATCCACCGACTTGTCACGAACATTGGCAGTCACGTGGGACGCAACCTCCCAATCGAGCGAAGGCGGCAGCAACTTTTGCGCTTCGGGGAGGTACTCACTCAGGTACGTCGCGTCATAAACTTCCCCGGAACGAATTTTCCATGCCGCCCGTAGTTTCGCCGTAAGACTGTTATCGAGGCCGCGAAATTCGAGTTCTCCCATGTGATACACGGCGCCTTCCTTCACATCCATATGCAACACGACCATGCCCGCGGCGTCGTCGAACCCAGCGTCCGGTTTGATCGTTGCCGCGACGTATCCGCGGGATCCGTACAGTTTCTGGATGTCCTTCAGGTTATCGCCGATGCGGACCGTGTCGGCCGCCTGCCCCACCTCAGCGCGGACCATTTTCTGCAACGTTTCCGTAGAAAGCTCCCGGTTTCCCGACCACTCCAGGCTTTTCAGCTTGTACGGTATTCCGGGTGTTACGGCAAAGGTGACGTCAACCACCGTCTGGTTGCGCGGCCCATCTTCGTTGTCGGCAGCAGGCAACTTCACCACCTTCGGCTGTGGTTCTCCAAACTGCGCTTTCAGAAATCCGCGTGCGTGGTACACCGGGAGCAGTTGGCGTTGGACCAGTTGATTCAGCCGCGTGCGAGAGTACTCGCGGTCGCCCATCTTCTCCGACGCTGCTTTGAGTGCCGGGATATCAGCTTCGCTGGCCCCGGTAAATTCGATATTACGCACTTCAATGAGAACGTCGGTAACTCGATAGTTGATCGACTCAACCGGCCCGTCTTCTTTGCCCATGCGCCGGTATTCCACATGCCCGGGAATCGAGTTCTCTACCAGCATGGCCTGCAAGACATCTGAGACCTCATCCGCCATACGGCCGAACATCGGCAATTCTCCATCGAAGAGCGGAGCGTGCTCCTTAATGCGCTTGAGAAGCTCCGCATCTGAGAACCAAACAAAATCCTCGAAGTGCGCCGGAACAAACCTCCCCGCATCGGTGACGTGCAGTTCGAGCTTCGTTCCGGCAGTGGAATAAGAGAAACTGTAACCGATATCGGTGAAAACTCCCGTATCTCCCAGGCGTCGCGCGGCTTTCTTGAACTCGTCGTCGTCAACAGCGGCGCCCATTTGCAAACCTGTTGCCGCGGCAATGGCCTCCTCTGGAAAGCGTTTGCTCCCCGTCACCTTGATTGCGATCAGTTGGCGCGCTGAAGGCGGCATTTGCGACAGCGGTTTTTGAGTGCTCGTGCCTTGTCCCACGGCAGGCAGACAAAGGGCACCACCACCAAGGATGCAGATCAGAACAAAATATCGGGAGGTCGCCTTGGTCATCGGGTTGGGATGTGTGCTAGCTCTTCCGTGGATTTGTGTTTCACCGCGATATCGATAAAGGCCAGCGCCGCCCGGCTGAGTGCCTTGTCTTTGCGGAAGACCAATGCCAGATCGCGCCGAACCTGCGCGTCGGCAAGGGGGACAGCCGCCAGAACCTTAGCGCGCACATCCTCTTCCACGTTCGAGCGCGCTATAAAGCCGACGCCGACGTCCGCAGCCACAAATCGCTTCAGCAGTTCGCTCGAATCCAGTTCCATCGTAAAGTTCGGCTTTAGTCGCCGCTCGTGGAACAGTTGCTCAATCGCGTCCCGGGTGTGCCCAGCTTTGGGTACCACGAGCGGAAACTTCGCGATATCGGCAATCGAGGCCGATTTCACCCTTCCCAGGGGATGCTGCGGTGGGGCGATCAGGATTAACTCATCCCGATGAATCAGCACGACCGTGAGGCGCGGGTCTGTCACCGGAAGGGAAATCACTCCGAAATCGACCGAATTGTCCACGATCGATTCGAGAATCTTCCCGTAATCCGCCCGCTTGATGTTCACCGAGACGTCCGGATACTGTCGCTTGAAGTCGGCAAACACATGAGGCAGGATGTGCAGACATGTGCCCTCGTTGGCCCCTACGATAATTTCTCCGCGAGGCACTCGCTCCATCTCCGCAATGGTTACCAGCATCGCTTTGCGAGCATCCAGGGTGTCCTCCACATACTTCTGAAAGGCTTTGCCTGCGGCCGTGAGCGACACTTTTCCGCCCGAGCGGTCAAATAGCTTTGCTCCGACCTCTTCCTCCAACCCGCGAATTTGCGACGAAATCGCCGGCTGCGTCCGAAAACGTTTCTCCGCCGCCCGCGAGAATGAGGCGTGTCGTGCCACTTCGAGAAACGTTTCGAGCTGGTCAAAGTCCATAGAGCGCATCAGGAGCTAGGAGTCAGTAGTCAACTGGCAATCTATTCGGCTAAAAGAATCGGGCCCGAGGCAGTCGCTGACTCCTGACTACTGACCCCTGACGACTTTCAGTATAAAGTCGCGTTATCCCCGCCATAAAAACTATCGAATTGCCACTGTCTGCGACTACCAGTAGACTCGACGGTCCTGCATAACGCGACCGATTGTAGCAGCCTGCGCGACTGCAGGACTCCCCGCAACCGCTCGCCCAATTTTTGAGACATTTGCTTCCCGGCAAGGAGCCCCCATGGCTGATGCCAAGACCGTTCTCGACTTCGCCAAGCAATACGACGCGAAGATCCTCGACCTGCGCTTCACCGACATTCCCGGCCTCTGGCACCACATTTCTTACCCCATCGCGCAGCTTTCTGAATCATCGTTCGAAGAGGGCTTTGGCATCGATGGCTCTTCCATCCGCGGATGGGCCGGCATTCACGAAAGCGACATGCTCCTGAAGCCCGATGCCAATTTTCATCTCCTCGATCCCTTCACCCAGGTACCAACCCTTGTGCTCCTTTGTGATGTCGTGGACCCCGTTACCAAGCAGCGCTACGATCGCGACCCCCGTTACATCGCTCGCAAAGCAGAGTTGTACCTGGCCTCCACGGGCGTCGCCGACACTGCCTACTTTGGCGCCGAAGCCGAATTTTTTATTTTCGATAACGTGCGTTTCGACCAGCGCGAGCAGCACGGTTTTTACTACATTGACGCCGAAGAGGGACGCTGGAACTCGGGCAGGGAACTCAACAATCTTGGCTACCGGCCCCGTTTCAGAGAAGGCTACTTTCCCGTCCCTCCTACAGATCACTATCAGGATCTGCGATCAGAAATGATGTTGACGATGCAGAGTTGCGGCATCGATGTGGAATGCCATCATCACGAAGTGGCGTCAGCGGGTCAAACGGAAATTGACTTGAAATTCGATTCGCTGGTGCGCTCAGCCGACAAGATGCTGCTTTACAAGTACGTCGTGAAAAACGTAGCCAAGCGCCACGGAAAGACTGTCACATTCATGCCCAAGCCGATTTTCGGCGACAACGGCAATGGCATGCACACGCACCAGTCACTGTGGAAATCCGGCGAGCCGCTCTTCGCCGGCGACGGATACGCCGGCCTGTCGCAACTCGCACTGTGGTATATCGGCGGTCTGATGAAGCACGGTCCGGGTCTTTCCGCGATCATCGCGCCCACCACGAACTCTTACAAGCGCCTTATCGCCGGTTTCGAAGCCCCGGTCAATCTCGCCTACTCACGTCGCAATCGCTCCGCGGCCTGCCGCATTCCCATGTATTCCATCGCACCCAAGGCTAAACGCGTTGAATTCCGCCCTCCCGATCCGAGTTGCAATCCCTACCTCGCATTCGCCGCTATGTTGATGGCCGGTCTCGACGGCATCGAGAACAAAATGGATCCCGGCCAGCCTCTCGACAAAGACATGTTCGAACTGGATCCCGAGCAACTCTCCGGCATCCCGTGCATGCCCGGCTCGCTGGAAGAAGCACTCGACGCACTGCAGCGCGACCACGCCTTCCTGCTGAAGGGCGACGTTTTTACCGAGGAACTCCTCCGGACCTACGTCGACTACAAGCGCTCAAAAGAAGTAGACGCGATCCGCCAGCGCCCGCATCCGTATGAATTTGCGCTGTACTATGACGTTTGAGGCAAACGAATGTCGAAGGACTTTCGGTTCACACCGCGGAACTATTCATCCGGAAAGGCAAGGAAGTTGTCCTGTCGCCCCGTCTCGCCGATTGGTCGTCGTATCTGGCCGAGGCTCCGTGGGCCTCGGCGGATTTCATGGAAGGCGTCGAAGATCTGCGCGTGCAGGAGCGGAAGCTGTAATGCTGCGCTACAATGCTCAACACGGACACTTATTCGTAGATCATGAAGCGCTCCACGACCCTAGCCCAGATGGAAAAGCGGCACTAATCGCGTTTCTGGGCGTAACCCTGGTTACAAACAACACCCGAGAGTTTGGGAAGATCCGCAATCTCGCGATCGAGAACTGGGCGGATGATTCTAATAGTGGCGCCTAAGCCTACTTTAGCTGTTTCTCAATTGCCGCCGTCACTTCTTTCGAATCGGGCGTGACCGCCGGCTCGAAGCGCTGCACGACCTTTCCATCGCGGTCCACAAGAAACTTGGTGAAGTTCCACTTGATGTCGCCGGCAATGCCTGCCCCAGTTTCCTTCGTCAGATAACCATAAAGCGGCGCCTGGTCCGCGCCCTTCACGGAAATCTTTGAATACATCGGAAATGTCACGCTGTACTTTCGCGTGCAGAACGTCTTGATTTCTTCGTTCGTCCCCGGTTCCTGTGCACCAAAATTGTTGGCAGGGAAACCGAGAATCACGAACCCCTGGTCCTTGTATTTTTCGTAGATCGCCTCAAGCGCACTGTATTGCGGAGTGTACCCGCATTGGCTGGCGACGTTCACAAGGAGGACAACCTTCCCTTTGTAGTCAGCGAGCGGTGCCGGTTTTCCATCAATTGAGTTGAGCGTGAAGCTATAGACTCCCGACCCTGCCGAAAGCGAAGTTGCCATAATCAGTAAAGCTCCGAAAAGGAAATAGCGCCCAATCGTACTCAACCGCGTGAGCGGCGGACAAGTAGACAGCATTCTCAACTCCTAGTGTTGCAAATTTCCACAGATGCGAGTGGATGGTTCCACAGAGTTCGATCGACGATACGCGTAGACCGATGCGAAACGCAACGGTAGAAATGTAAAATATATGTCTTGTAGAAGGGTTTATCCGAGGTCAGACCGCAGTTCGAACCGAAATTTCCTTACTCATCCGTTCCAGCATCCGCATGCGCTTGGCAGGAAGCATCGTATCAGCCAATTGCGGCCGGGCAACCTCGCAACTGCTCACGGAGAGAAATGCGTCTCCCATGGAGTCTAAAGCGGAAGCGGAACGCCCCAACACCATCAGTAGATATTTCTGGGCAATGGGGCGGTCGGCCGGGTGGATCAATGCCCACCACCGCCGAATTGACTCTTGTACTTCAGATTCGCTCTTTTCACCCACCACGAGCGAATCAATCAACCGATAGACTTTGCTCTTGATCGCTTGGTACGAAACGGAAATCTCTTGGGGCATAGGGGTCCTGGGTCTTGCTTTACGCCTTCATTGTGCAATCCTCCCACCAAACCCGTAGGCCCCTCTTTTGGCGTGGTTTACGCCGTTTCGCACTAGTGTAAACGTACTATGAATGGAATAAATCCGGTATGGGATATGAATTCTGGAAGGATTCCATCCTTCTCACCTTGGAAAATTCCTCGCCTTAGTGCATTTTCCTTCACGAGTAAGGGGATCAAGACTCTCACTCTCCTCTGCCGTGCGAATCTTCACCGATACCCGGGCCTGCGCCGCGCGCAGGTTACAATGTTCCGCTCCATTCAACGCGGACTCACTTCGAACCCCGACATTCTTGCGTGCCAGATGTCGAGGACGCCCGTGAATCCGGAATCGCCTAGCAAAAATACATCGCCCTCGGAGGCAAAATGAAAATGTGCTCGTGGCTCCTGGCACTACCGGTACTGATCTCGTTCGCGGCGGCCCAGGTTTCCTCATCCTTCGATTCACAGAGCAGCCCCGCACAAACCAGTACTTCACAAGGCACCTGGCACGACGCTGGCACGGAAGACAGAATGTTCTTCCCACACGACATGTTTTGGGGCTGGGCCCAGTTTGATCTCGCGCCTCCCCACAACGAGGTTGACCCCAACCAGTGCACTGGCAATGCCGGCGACTACGGCGGAGTAAATGCTCCCTGCAGCCTCTTCGCGCGCTATATCATCTCGGGAATTCTTGAAATCCGTCCTTTTGGCCGGGGCCCGCTCCGCCGATTCATGGTGTTCGGAGCGCCCACTTTCCTCTTCGGAAAAACCGTTCCCAAGACTCTCTATACATGGTCGCCTGACGCCATTGGCGTCGAGCATTCCTGGGGAGCCGGAATCTACATCGCCAAAGGATTCGAGTTCCGCATTACCCAACACTTCCTGTTCGATCGGTTGGGCTCGCGCGACAAATACCTGGGGCCCGCCGATCTGGGCACAAACGGTCCATGGGGACGGTTCATGACCGTAGGGGTGCGCAAGACTTTCGGGACGCGGCGCTGGTAGCGGTACACAAGCCCGAGAGAAGTACTTACGCTGGAAGTGGGCTAGTCGCTGGCCGCAGCAAACGCCGAATCAGCCATACGATCAACAGCACAAAGACTCCGAGAAAGATCAGACGGCGTAAGGAAGATCACTATCAGCCAACCCGGTCCACCCATCGTGGTCACATCTCCGCCGACAGTGGCTGCGGGATCGCGCTGAATCCGTCCTCCGAATACCGCCACGTCCCCGCTGACATTCGTATCCTTCCCCAATCGAAGGTTGCCGCCAAAGGTGGTGAGGTCCCCTCCGATCTGTCCTTGATCTTCAACCACTATGCTTCCGCCAAACGCAGTTACATCTCCCGAGACATGGCCGCGGACCCGGATGCTGCAGCCGAAGCATGTTGCTTCACTGACCTCTTCGTCAGCCCCAATGTTGATATTTCTTCCGACCTTAGTGCGATCGTGGTTTCCATCGGCGAATGCCGAGCTTGCGAATGCAATCCAAAACATAAGACCGACAAGCAGCCATTGTAAACGTAGATTGCGTGTCACCGTAGTAACCTCCCGGAGACGAAACTCGGGCGTCAGTTGACGAATTATGGCACAGGCCCTTCCTACAAGGAAAACCAACAATTTCCGCCTCTATTCCGACGCATTCTTTATAATTGTCAGTTTCCTACACGTCGCAAAAACTTTGTGCGGAGGTCATGAATGGCTGGCTCGTATAACGGCGTCGCGGTTCCGGCGGACGGCAAGAAAATCGGTTATGCAGATGGCAAGTATAGCGTCCCTGATAACCCGATCATCCCTTTCATCGAAGGCGACGGCACCGGCCGCGACATTTGGAAGGCCTCCCTCCGTGTGTTCAACGCTGCCGTCGAAAAAGCCTACAAAGGGAAGCGCCGCGTCGCCTGGTACGAAGTATTCGCCGGAGAAAAGGCCAAAGCCAAGTTCGACACATGGCTGCCCGATGACACCGTCGAAGCCGTCCGCGAATTTCGTGTTGCTATCAAAGGTCCTCTGACTACGCCCGTGGGAGGCGGTATCCGCTCTCTGAACGTGGCTCTGCGCCAAATCCTCGATCTCTATTGTTGCGTCCGCCCGGTGAAGTATTACAAAGGCGTGCCTTCCCCGGTAAAGCATCCGGAGCGTATGAACGTCGTCATCTTTCGCGAGAACACGGAAGACGTTTACGCCGGCGTCGAGTGGGAGCAGGGAACTGCCGACTGCACCCGCCTGATCGAATTTCTGAACAAGGACATGCTCAAAGGCGGCAAGAAGCAGATCCGCCTTGATTCCGGCGTTGGCATCAAGCCGATTTCCGTCACCGGAACCAAGCGCTTAGTTCGCATGGCCATCCAGCACGCCATCACAAATGGCCTCAAGAGCGTTACGTTGGTGCACAAGGGCAACATTCAGAAGTTCACCGAAGGAGCTTTCCGCCTGTGGGGCTACGAAGTTGCCACACAAGAGTTTCGCGACAAAGTCATCACCGAACGTGAAAGCTGGATTGTCGACAACAAAGACAAGAACCCGAATTTGACGGTTGCGCAGAACGCCGAAGCAGTTGAGCCCGGCATGGAATTCGCCCCGCCGGCCTTTCGCCAGGCTGTCGAAAAGGAAGTAAAAGAAGTTCTCGATGCTATCCATAGCACCCACGGCAACGGCGCATGGAAAAAGAAGATCATGATTAACGATCGCATCGCCGACTCGATCTTCCAGCAAGTCGTTACCCGAGCCGATGAATACTCAGTTCTGGCTTGCCCTAATTTGAATGGTGACTACATCTCCGACGCCTGTGCCGCGCAGGTCGGTGGCCTGGGAATCGCTCCCGGAGCCAACATCGGTGATGGCTATGCCATCTTCGAAGCCACTCACGGCACTGCCCCGAAGTACGCCGACAAAGACGTCATTAATCCAGGCTCGGTGATCCTCTCAGGCGTGATGATGTTCCGCCACCTCGGCTGGAATGAAGCCGCCGACCTGATCGAGCAGAGCATGGAACGCACCATCGAAGAGAAGAAAGTCACCTACGACTTCGAGCGTCTGATGCCCGGCGCCACCAAAGTCAAGACCAGCGAATTTGCCGGTCACATGATCGATAACATGGACGCGGCAATGTTGGCAGAAACGAGATAGCGCTTTAGACCACAGACGATAGAGAGAGCAATCCGCGTTGCTGATCTCCTCTGTGTCCCCTGTGGTTAAATGTTTTGATTGTTTTTTTGACGAGGAAATCATGCGAAAGAAAGTCACTATCGTAGGCTCAGGTAATGTAGGCGCCACGGCCGCTCACTGGATCGCCTCCAAAGAACTCGCCGACGTGGTCCTGATCGATATCATCGAAGGCGTTCCCCAAGGCAAAGGACTCGACCTGCTCGAAGCCATGCCCATCGAAAAGCGCGATTCCTATATCACCGGAACAAACGACTACAAAGACACCACCAACTCCGACATCGTCGTCATCACCGCCGGCATCCCCCGCAAGCCCGGCATGAGCCGAGACGACCTTCTGAACACGAACTACAACATCATGAAGGCGGTTGTCGGGGAAGTCGTAAAGAATTCTCCCAACTGCATCCTGATCATCGTTTCCAACCCGCTCGACGCTATGGCGCAAGCTGCCTTCAAGCTCAGCGGATTCCCTCGCGAACGCGTCATCGGAATGGCTGGCGTACTAGATTCCGCCCGCTTCCGCTCCTTCATCGCCGATGAACTGAAAGTCAGCGTCGAAAATGTGACTGCCTTTGTCCTCGGCGGCCATGGAGACACCATGGTTCCTCTAGCGCGCTACTCGACGGTAGCGGGGATCCCCATCACCGAGTTGATCGAAAAGACAAAACTGGACGCACTCGTCCAGCGTACCCGTGACGGCGGGGCCGAGATCGTGAAATATCTCAAGACCGGTTCGGCCTACTACGCGCCATCCGCCGCAGCGACCGAGATGGTCGAAGCAATCCTCAAAGACAAGAAGAAGATCCTCCCTTGCGCCGCCTACCTGCAAGGTGAATACGGAATTAGCGGCCTCTATGTCGGCGTCCCCGTGAAACTGGGCGCAAACGGTATCGAGCAGATCATCGAAATCAAACTGACACCCGAAGAAAAGGCAGGACTCGACAAGAGCGCGGCGGCAGTGAAGGAACTCTGCGGCGTTATCGGAGTGTAGGTATTGCTCCGAAGAGGAACGGCCACGACTCCAAGTCGTGCAAACGGATGCACGAGAGGGCTCCGCACCCCGAGGACCTAGGCGATGTCGCTGTAGGCGTCCCTTCAATGGGTTGACCATGGTCATTGACCATGGTATAACTTAGCCATGAAGGAAGTCGCCATTTCCGTATTCAAAGCCAAGTGCCTCGGCATCCTTGAAGAGGTCCGCAAGACGCGCAGGCCGATCCGAGTTACGCGCTTCGGCAAGCCGGTGGCCGAGGTCGTCCCACCTTCGCCGGAGAAGGCTACTGGCAGCCGACTGGGGTGCATGATCGGAACGGGTCGCATTCTGGGTGACATCGTCGGCTCCATCAGCGATGAGAGTGAGTGGGATGCTACCGGCGAATGAAACTCCTGCTCGATACACACATCTGGATTTGGATGGCGTTGAACCCCACTCGCCTGTCACGGCGCGTTGCAAGTGCGCTGAATGATTCCGAAAATCAGCTCTGGATTTCCCCGATCAGCGTGTGGGAACTGTTGATGCTCACGCGAAAGGGAAGAGTGGAACTAGAGGAAGATCCCGTTCTGTGGGCGCGCCGTACGCTGGAACTTCTGCAGTTGCACGAGGCGCCGCTCACGACCGAAGTTGCGCTGGAGACTTCAGCGATAGGAATCCCTCACAGTGATCCTGCTGATCGTTTGATAGCGGCTTCAGCCAGGGTCTTCGACTTGACGTTGGTCACCGCGGACGCGAAGTTGATTGGCGCCTCGGGAATCGAAATCCTGGCGAACCGCTAGCGGACAAATCCTACACCTTCTCGATCGTCACCTTCTTCAGTACCACATCCTTGTTCGGACGATTCTGCCGGTTTTGAGGAACCCCGGTAATCTTCACCGCGACATCCTGTCCCTCCACAACCTCGCCGAAAATCGTGTGCTTTCCCGTCAGCCAGTCTGTCGGGACAGTAGTGATGAAGAACTGCGATCCGTTTGTATTCGGCCCCGCGTTCGCCATTGCAAGCTTGCCGGGTTTGTCGAACTTATGCGGTGAGCCCTTCGTCTCGTCTTCGAACTGGTACCCGGGCCCGCCCATGCCCGTGCCCTGTGGATCGCCGCCCTGAACCATGAAATCAGGGATCACTCGATGAAAGATCGTCCCATCGTACAGCCGATCCTTTGATTTCTTGCGTGTCGAAGGATGCGTCCACTCCCGCTTACCCTCGGCGAGTTCCACAAAGTTGGCGACCGTCTTGGGAGCATCTTTTTCAAACAACCGGCAAACAATCGTTCCTTCGGAGGTTTCAAACGTGGCGTAAAGTCCAGGCTGACGAGTCATAAAATTTCCTTTCGAGTTCGAGAATAATCTGTCGGATCGTGCTGGCGTCTCACCGGCTGTAGCGAGGGCGTCCCGCCCTCGCACTCAAATTCGAGACGCAGTCTAATTCGGTGTTGCCGGCGCCTTCGGAGCCGTAGCCGCCGGCTTTTTCACGGTGGTTCCGGCCGCAGGCTTAGGCGCTGCCCCCGTGCCGCGCACAATACTGATGTGAATAATCTTCACCGGACGAAACGGCTTATCGTTCGAAGGATCCCTTGACATGCGCGCAATCTGCTTTACCAGTTCCACACTGGGCTCGTCGCACTGCCCGAAAATCGTGTACCCACCATTGAGATGGGGCACCGCCACCTCGGTGATGAAAAACTGCGAGCCGTTGGTGCCCGGTCCAGCGTTGGCATAAGCCAGCCGTCCTGGCTTGTCAAACAGCAGATCGGGCGAGGCTTCGTTCTTGAACTTGTACCCGGGATCGCCTGAGCCATTTCCCGCCGGATCGCCACCTTGGATCATGAAGTCGGGAATCACCCGATGAAAGATGGTTCCGTCATAGAGCGGCACCCCGTGCTTCGTAGCCCCGCTCACGGGATTCTTCCAATCCTTCGTCCCGCTGGCTAAACCAATAAAATTTTCCACGCCAATCGGTGCCTTGTCAGGAAATAACGTGCAGGTCATATTACCCGCCGTCGTTTTGATAATCGCTGTAGGTTTGGTTGAGGTGACAGGCTTAGGCGTTCCGCTTGGATTGGCCGCGGCGCCAGTCTTGGCGGCTGGCGCACTCTGAGAAGTCGAATTGGACTGCGCCATCGCAGCCGGCACAATTACTGTCATCGCTATCAAAATCGCAAATGCCTTCCGCATCAGTGCTCCTTGCAATCGAAGAAAATAGTGCTGAGATTACACACGTGAAATTGTACGACAGCCGCCGCCTGGCTTCTCATACGAGCAGTCTGGGATGCGAGATCAATTGGGCGTCATCCTTAGCGTAGCCGCCGTTCAGGCGAAGCGAAGTGCCTGCCCTGAGCGAAGTCGAAGGGATCCCGCGTGGGTAAATCTTATGCATGATTGAACACGAAACGGTCGCGATCCGCCTACTTCGCAGCCGCTTGAATCTCCCGACTCACGCTTTCCACGTCCCGAAACACACGTATCAAATTACCGCCTAAGATCTTTTTGATATCCTCCGCGCTATACCCGCGATCGAGCAACGCCTGCGTAATTTTCGGCAAATCGGCGGCCGAATTGATTCCCTGCGGAGTCGCCCCACTCACGCCGTCAAAGTCCGAACCTAGTCCCACATGATCAATGCCCGCCACCTTCGCGATGTGATCAATGTGGTCGATCAACGATTTCAACGGCGGACGCGGAATCTTCGCCAGCCACTCCCGCTCAATACGATCGACTTCCACATAGTTGACCGGCTTGCCCTCCGCCTTCAGTTCGTCCATGTATTTCTGAACCGCAGCAGCCTGATCCTTTGCCTGAGCCGAGATCGCGTTCCGAAAGCCCGCATCGTCAAAGCCGTTGAAAAAGTTGACCTGGACGACCCCGCCGTTCTTCGTTACTGCGCGCAGCATCTCGTCAGTCATATTGCGCGGTGCATCTACCAGCGCTCGGGCTGACGAGTGTGACGCGATCACGGGAGCCTTCGTCGTCGCGATTGCATCCCAGAACGTCTTGTCCGCTACGTGTGAGATGTCGACCATCATGCCCAGCCGGTTCATCTCCAACACCACCTGCTTGCCAAAATCCGTCAGCCCGTTATGGTGTTGCACCTTAGGATCGTCGATATCTCCTGATGAATCTGCCCACTCGTTGGTGTTCGACCACGACAGCGTCATATAGCGCACGCCCAGCCGGTAGTAGTCGCGTAGCAAATGAATGTCGTTCTCAATTGAGTGTCCGCCCTCAATGCCCATCAGCGCCGCCAGTTTGTGCTCCTTGCGGGCCCGCTCGATGTCGGCCGTCGAGTACGCCATCATCATTCGGTCCGGATGCCGCGCCGCCTGCTCGTATACGGAATCAATCAAGTCAAACGTGTGGCGCGCAAAATTGCCATGGTTCGTTTCCGGATCGACCCATATCGAGAAGAACTCCGCTCCCAGATTTCCTCGCTGCGCCTTATCGAGGCTGATGTGCCCAATGTCCTTCGGATCTGTGGAGCCGATATCAAACCCTTCGTCCAGAAACCGCTGCGGCGTATCCGCATGGGTGTCCACGACTAACGCAGAATCGTGAATCTTCTGCGCACGCGGGCTCACCGCAGCCCCAGTGGCGGTGCCGTTTTCCGGTGCCTGAGAGAAAGCAAGAGAAGACATCAGCAGAAAAACGAGGAATAGGTGTTTTTTCATAAGTAGTATTGGCCCACGAACTCATGAAGATTAGGGCAGGTCAAGATTGTATAGGCACATGCTCCGCGCCACCAAGCCACAGCAACGCAAACAAGTTTTCTCCCAAGCCGCGTAGCGGCAGAAGAATGCAGCCCACAGCGCGAGCTGTGCGTGGCACAGAGCGGGAATCAGTGAGCCCGGGACGGCGAAAGAAAACGAGGCAAGTTCATCACCGCAGTGCCGCCATTCCCGCTCTTACACAACCCTCCAATTCCTGATCCGTATCGATAATCCTCTTGAGATGTGTAATCGCTTCGAACCGGGCTTTTACCGCGACGTACAACTGGAAATCCCGGTTACCCGCCGGATGAATTCCGCCCTCTGTATCCGCCGCCAGCCTGCGCCGAACCGTCTCCTCTGAGCAGACGCACTCCAAAATGCGCCAAGGTTGCCCTATAGAATCCGCAGCCGCAATCACGTTTTCAATTTGATAGCGCCGCGAGAACGGACGCCCGTCGAGAAAAACGACACGCCCCGCGTCCCGCGCCAAAAGATATCCGGCAGTCTCGACCATGATGCGCAAGCAGTAATCGTCCTGCCGTGTCGAGTATTCGATTTCTTCGGGCTGAAAGATTGCATGGCGGATCTCATCCTTGCTCAATACTCGTCCGGAGGTCCGTACAGCCAGTTCGCGCGCAAGCGTGCTCTTGCCCGTGCCGGGAAGACCAGCCATCATCACAATCATAAGAAGAGAATCGTAATGGATTTACAGCGGAAGGTGTGGAATCGTGAAGCTGAAACTCGACAGTCTATTTACCGCCGCTGCCCAAAGCGACTTCATTCTCGGGCTTATCGTTCTCCGGACGCTCAATCGGAATGATGTTCTGCGTCTCGCGCCATTCGGAATATCGCCCGCTCACCATGATATGGAAGCACCAGTGACGCCGCTCTTCCTCAGGTTCCACAAGGCCGAGCGCCTTCATGTAGAAAAGGTAGCGCTCCATCCAACGCACCTGATCTTTGTTCAGACCACGGCGTTGCAGGTCGACCGTCACGCCGGCGAGGTGCGATGAAGCCGTATCCCCATCCGCCGGAGCCGCATTGCGGTTGTGCCGGCGCAGCTTCTTCTGAACCATCACAGTCCGTACCGCCGAGTTCACCTGGATCTGCTCATGAAACCGGTTGTAGTACGCCTGGCTCAAATCGTCGACAAAGTCGAGCGTCCACGACCGGCAATATCTCCGGGTCGGATCCAGTCTCGGATCGAAGCGCAACATCTCCCCCGAGCGAATCTCCAGCAGGGAACCGTCCGCCTTCAAAGCCTCAAGCTCCGTATCGTTCTGAATTCGCGGCAAATCGAGCCGGTTGATCTCAGCATTCTG
This sequence comes from uncultured Acidobacteriaceae bacterium, assembly GCA_963722365.1. Lineage (GTDB taxonomy): Bacteria > Acidobacteriota > Terriglobia > Terriglobales > Acidobacteriaceae > Sulfotelmatobacter. Next base: position 444,476 of record CAVRLM010000003.1, on the reverse strand, counting down.
GATCAGCAAAGACTCGTGCGAGGGCCGGAACATCGGATTCCAATGCAGCCACCGGAAACGCCGGTGGTGGACATTCGCGCGCCGCACCGCGTAGGCGTTGCTCGACATTCCCCCGCACACCATGGCCAGGAGGAAGACAACCGCGAATTGAAATCGGACGAAGCGTCTCAAAAGGTCTTTCCAGATCGGGCCAGCACTCCTGCCCGAAAGGCGCCCTCACTAGTCTTTTGTGTGAGTAGCGGTATTCTAAGCCATGCTGTCAAGCGATCCAACCGAACACTCCTGCCGGACCGTTACTTGCGTACCCAAAGTACGCCTCCTGCGTGGTTACTACCCTTCCACGAAGGAAGATGCTCTTCAGTGTTATCGGCAAATGACGGGCCATTCCTGAGCAGTCCCAAGGAACTGGCCTATGTTCACCGCCAGCTACCACTTGGCGGGATTTGGATGACGCCTTAGATAAACCCGGTTGTGGGCGATTTACAGAAAAGTGTCAAATCTAGCGCCGCAAAAGGTCACCGAGGGCCTGTTTCATGACCTGTCCGCCCACCTCAGAGATCGCCTTGGTCAGCGGAATATCCTTCGGACATACCTCCACACAGTTCTGCGCGTAGCCGCATTCCTGGATGCCGCCATCGCCCATCAGCGCCGCCAACCGCTCCCGTTCCAAGGCCTTGCCCGTAGGATGTGTGTTAAACAGCCGCACCTGCGCGATGGTAGCCGCCCCCACGAATCCAGTAGTCTCATTAAACTGCGGACACGCCTCCATGCAGCAGCAACACGAAATGCACCGCGAAATCGGATAGGCCGTTTCCTGTTCTTCCGCCGACATCCGCGGCCCAGCCCCTAGGTCGTACGTGCCGTCGATCGGCACCCAGGCCTTCACCGCCTTCAGATTCTCGAAGATCACGCTGCGGTCGGTCGCCAGGTCGCGTACCACCGGAAACTTCGAAAACGGCTCCAGCCTGATCGGCTGTTCCAGATTGTCAATCAGCGCCGAGCATGCCATGCGCGCCTTGCCATTGATCAGCATGGCGCACGACCCGCAGACTTCCTCCAGGCAATTCGAGTCGTAGGTGATGGGCGTTGTCGCCTTGCCCTCGCGCGTCGCAGGTTCGGCAGCAATATCCATCAGCGCCGAAATCACGTTCATGTTCGGCCGGTAGGGAACCGAGAACTCTTCCCAATAGGCCTTGGAAGTGGGGGTGTCTTGCCGCTTGATCTTGATGATGACGGATTTATCAGCCATTAGCTCTTAGCCTTTACAAAACAGTCAGTACTTCCTCGCCCTCGGCGGTATCAGCGACGTATCCACCGCCTCAAACTCAAACTTCGGCTCGTCGGCATCCGGCGCAAAATAGGCTTTGGTCGTCTTCAGCCAGTTCTTATCGTCGCGCTCCGGGAAGTCGGGCTTGTAGTGCGCGCCACGCGATTCATCCCGCATTCCCGCACCCTGCGCGATCACCCGCGCCAACTGCAGCATGTTGTAAAGCTGCCGCGCAAACACAACCGTCGTGTTCGCCCACGTCGTCCGATCGCTCAAATTCACTTTGCGGAACCGCTCCAGCAATTCCACCACCTTGGCGTCGGTTTGCTTCAAGTTCTTGTTGTAGCGGATGACCGTGCAATCCTTTGTCATCAACTCGCCCATCTCGCGCCACAGCTTGACCGGATTCTCCGTGCCCTCATTGTTCATGAGCAGGGCATTACTGCCTTCCTGCTTCTTCTTCTCCGCGTCAAAGCACCCATCCCCGTCGGAGAGCGCCTGCAGACCGCGCGCGTAATTCACCGCGTTCGGCCCCGCGATCCCACCGCCATAGATGCACGACACCAGCGAATTCGCTCCTAGCCGGTTGGCTCCGTGATATTGATACTCGCACTCGCCCGCCGCAAAAATCCCCGCCACGTTGGTCGCCTGCTTGAAGTCCACCCACATTCCACCCATGGTGTAATGCATGCCGGGGAAAATCTTCATCGGCGTGTCCCGCGGATCATCCCCCACAAACTTCTCGTAAATCTCGAGAATCCCTTCCAGTTTCTTGTCCAGAATCTTTCGGTCGATGTGCGTCAGGTCCAGATACACCATCGGCTTGCCGTCGATCCCAAGGTTGTACTCGTACACAACCTTGAAGATCGCGCGCGTCGCGACGTCCCGCGGCACCAGGTTCCCATACTTCGGATACCACTCTTCCAGAAAGTACCAGCGCTCACTCTGCGGGATCGATTTCGGATCGCGATTGTCTCCCGCTTTCTTCGGCACCCAAACGCGCCCACCCTCGCCGCGCGCCGACTCCGACATCAGCCGCAGCTTGTCCTCGCCCGGAATCGATGTCGGGTGAACCTGAATAAACTCGCCGTTGGCGTAGAAGCATCCTTGCTGATATAGCGCCGACTGCGCCGACCCGGTGCAAACTACCGAGTTCGTTGACTTGCCAAAGATGGCGCCGATTCCGCCGGTCGCAATAATGATCGCGTCGGCAGGGAACGTGCGCACTTCCATCGTGCGCAAATCCATCGCGCATATCCCGCGACACACCCGGTTCCCATCTAGCACCGCGGACAAGAATTCCCAGTGCTCGTACTTCTTAACCTTGCCTTCCGACTCGTATCGCCGGACCTGCTCGTCCAGCGCATAGAGCAACTGCTGCCCTGTCGTCGCTCCGGCAAAGGCGGTGCGGTTGTACAAAGTCCCGCCGAATCGCCGGAAATCGAGCAAGCCTTCGGGCGTTCGGTTGAAGGGCACGCCCATGCGATCCAGCAGATCAATGATCCCGGGGGCGGCCTCGCACATGTCTTTGATCGGCGGCTGATTGCCCAGAAAATCTCCGCCATACACCGTGTCGTCAAAGTGCTTCCAGGTGGAATCGCCTTCGCCCTTCAGATTCTTCGCCGCATTGATGCCACCCTGCGCGCACACGGAATGGGAGCGCTTCACTGGAACAATCGAGAACAGGTCGACGCTACCGCCCATCTCCGCGATCTTGATGACTGCAGACAATCCGGCGAGCCCGCCGCCCACGACAATGATTTTGGGATTCGCCATTATTGCACCGGCCTTCCGTATCTCGCGCTCTGCACCCCTGTTTTGTCAATCGCATGGAGTTTCGTACGGTTCTGGTCATCGTCAGCGATCGGCCGCGAACGGAAGGAATACAAGCTCGCAAATCCTGCAGCACACAGCACCAGGAACAGCACCAGGCAGACCCGTAGCAACCGCTTCTGCGCCTTGTCGCCCGATACGATCCCCCACTTCGCCGAGAACAGCCAGATTCCATACGCAAAGTGCCACGAAGCCGCGACCAGTCCAGCGACGTAGAACAGGAACCACCCGGTATGCATCACTTCACCCTGCACCTTGGCAAACGACGCCATCGGATTATCGTGCAGATCAACTCCGGTAAATCGCATGGTGTAGGTGTGCCATAGGATGTAGACGAACGCGATCCCGCCTGTCCAGCGCTGCGCCGTGTACATCCAGTTACCGCTCCACGGATACGCAATCGTATTCCCATCTCCGCGGTACCAGATGTAGAACCCGTACAGCGCGTGGAACAAGATTGGCAGCCAGATCCCAAACAGTTCTAGAAAGAACACGAGCGGCAGATTCGCCAGAAAGCTGACTTGGCGCGCGTATGCCTCCGGCCCGCTGATCGCAGTCGAGTTCGAAATCAGAATATGTTCGAAGAGAAACGCCCCGACCGGGACGATCCCCGAAAGCGAATGCAACCGTCGCAGTACAAACGAAGATCCCTGACCAGCGCGCAACGGAGCAACTCCACGCGCAATCACGGGAGCAGGAGAACTGGCTGACGCCACGAAACGCTCCTTATAAGTTCAGCAATGAAAAAATAACTTTTTATTATCGGGCTGCACGAGAAGTGAAGTCAAGGAACCGACGATTTCCATTACAGTTCAATGGGTCGATAAACGCCGTTCGTCTTAGTTGAAAGCATATTGTTCATGAAGGCGTCATCCCGACCGCAGCCGCTTTTCAGGCGGAGGGAGGGATCTCGCGCAAACTCCGGTGCAGGTAGCCAGAACGCACAACCGCTACGATTCTTTCTCAACCTCGCGGGCAGGCAGAGTGTCGCACCACTCCAGAAACTGCCGAAGGGCCGCGCCCCGATGGCTGTACCGCGATTTCTCCTCGGCACTAAGTTCCGCAAACGTCTTCTGAATTTCGGGAAAGTAAAACAGCGGGTCGTACCCAAAGCCACCCGAACCCCGAGGCGAATCTAGAATCACGCCCTCCGCTGTCCCACGAAAAGTAGCCAGCGTCTGCCCATCCCGCGCTGCTGCCAATACGCATACAAATCGGCCTGTGCGTTTCTCCGCCCGAACCTTCCTTAATTCGCGAAGCACCCGCGCGTTGTTCGCCTCGTCATCCGTATTCTCTTCGGCCAGATGCGACTGATCCGCCGCATACCTCGCAGAATGCACTCCCGGAGCGCCATTCAGCGCATCCACCTCCAGCCCCGAATCGTCCGCCACAACCACCTCTCCCGGCGCAGCCCGGCTATATCCTTCCGCCTTCTTCCGGGCATTCTCTTCAAATGTCGCGCCATCCTCAACCACGGTCGGCAGGGAAGCGAAATCCGGAATTCCCCCAATCTCAATCCCGTGAACTGCGGCAGCACCGGCGAAGTCCCGCAGCTTGCCAGCATTCGAAGTTGCAATCAAAACTCGTCGCATGTTGTCGATCATTACGTGGAACCATTACGTATGACGTGTTGTCATCCTGAGCGAAGCGAAGGATCTGTGCAACTTGATTGGCGCCGGTTGCCTCTCTGATCTAGACGGCCTGGCCTCGAGGTCCCACGCCCGAAACCCTGATTCGACTCATCAATGTCCAAACAATCAGCGAAATCGCTGCGATGAAAGAAACCCATCCCCCCAGCGCCCGATCCCGAGTCCTAACAAATCGGATCTGCACCCGATTCATCCCAGCCGCGATCGGGATCAGCATCTGCCCAGTCTCCGCTCGCGCCGTGGTTCCCACCACCTGCCCGTTTACTTCCACCCGCCACGCCGGATATCGAAACAGCCGCACCGCCACCCGATCATCCGCTGACGTCTCCACCGTAAACATCCTCGACTCCGCATCCCACTGCTGCACGTGAATCGCCGCACGCGCCGGCCCGTCCACAGTTACGTTCCGAGCCTCTTTATCAATGGCGCTTGGTTCGGCCCCCGCAGGAGTGTATTCGTCCGTTCCCTCATACCCCGCGCCCGTCACCACGTTGTCCTGTATCTCTCGTAAATCTGCCGCGTTGTCCCACCAGGGGGATTGGGCCCAATGCCATGCAGCAACAATCAATAGGAGGGAAGCAACACAGACCGCTCCTCTCCACCACCATCGGTGGTTCTCCATCATCATCGCGGCCGTGACCAAGAAACAAAAGATCATGCTCACGCACAGCAACCAGCGCCACGGAAACTGCATGAATTGCATCTTGGGCAAGATCTTCCACAGCAACCCCGCCACCGGAAACATCAGCAGACTACAGGCCGTCGTCCAGGTTAACAGCGACATCCACAGATCGCGTCTCGTGTCGCGCCACACCCGCCCGATGCATGCTCCAACAAAAATGATCAATATCTCCCAAACCGCCACCCAGGAGATCACGCGATTAAAGGCGTCATGATCCGCATCGGTCGTATGAATAAAGAGAAAGTTGTCCGCCGGACGGGATCCGGCCGAGACCGCTTGCGCAATATCGATCCAGCGTTGCTCGTAGATCGCCGGCAGCAAATAGAACGCAGCCAGGCAAGCGCCCAATGCTACCGCACTTGCTCCCACGAAGAGCATCCGCGCCGAGCGCAGCCGCCACGCAAAGTAAACCACCAGCAACGCCAACGAATAATGAATCATCACCGCTGCGGGAGCGTTCGTCAGCCACGCCGCTGCCAGCACCAGCGCCAGCGGCACAATCGCCCGACGCCTATTTTCCACCGCCTTTAACACGAATAGCAGCAAAAGCGGCACTAGGCAGCTCGCCAGCAATTCCGCAAAAGCGCTACGCCAGTAAACGATCACCAGGTGATACGGATTCGCCGCATAAAGTACCGCGGCGAAAATCGCATCCCGGCGCTCGAACCAACGCCGTGCCAGTACAAACATCGAGACGCCCGAGAGCCCCAACGCGATCCAGATATAAATGCACGACGCCACCGTCCAAGGAAATATTGCGCTCAAGATTGCGCCGAGAGTCCAGGAGGCAGGCGGATAGAAAACAAACCGGGGCTCGCCGTACGCGAAGTGCGCGAGCGCCGCCCACCGCGGATAGACGATGCCGTGCTTCCACTGCGAAAGAACTTCGAGCCACGAGTACAAGTGAAACTCCACATCGTGTCCCGACGGAGTGCCCAGAAAGAAGAAAGGAATCTCGATTAGGAAAGCGACCGCCGCAATCAGCAGCAGCGGCGCCGACAGCAGTCCGCCGCCAGGGTGAGAGACGTCGAGCCGTTCTCTCAAAGAGTCTTGCGCCTCGCTGTTCCTCTTCAGATTTGCTCCCCTACTCCCTAAGCATTAATTACACATGCGTACGGAAGACAGTGTACTGTAACGAAGAATTAACATTGCTGAAATGCTCCTGCAACGATCGTCGATTACGGTAATGCGTATTGGGGTACAACAGACCACGAAGAATAGAGGGGTTTGTGCCAAAGACGGGGCCCAGGCCCTTCTCTTCTTCGGACCCCGGCAAGTCAAACCCTCAGAACAAACAAAGTCGCATGAGTAGCTGGGGCTGGGGCTGGGCGCTTGAACGCCAACAAGGCTCTGAGTGGGGTGTTTGGATTGCAGGCTCGAGACGAGCCCGTTAGACCGATGTCTCTTCCGGGCTCCGCTGATGTTGCAGCTCCGACACGAAATCATCTTGCTGCAACGAGGTGCCCCGGCGCAACAACTCCAGGAGTGGATCCTCCAGTTCGTCGCCGGACTCTTCCGTCTTCTTGTCCTCCGGCTCAAACTGTTGTAGATCTGCTACCAATGCCCGTGGTGAAACGATCAATTCCAACATGGTCGGGGACGGACAATTGCGCAGAAACTCAATCAACTTGCCAACTTGCTCGCGTTGCTCCACCGTGCGCGAAGGGAATTCCACTCCCATTCCGTACCCGGGATGGGTGACTCGAACCATCCCTTCGGTGTGAACCGAGAGCTCGTTCGCTTTCAGGCAGAGATCCACAAGTGCCCGCTCCGGGAAGGGCGCATCGGTCTGCACGTAACAGCCACCCAGGCTCAGGTCGGTCAATTTGCAGTGCGGGACGTTCTCATCCGGATCCATTCCCGCGCCAATGGCCGCCGCTTCCAGCCAGCTCTTCAATCCTTCCGATACCGGTTCCGATAGATCCAGGAAATGAACCCCGGTTTGGCCGTTTTGATTAGCCCATGCGACTTGCCCATGTGCATCGACTTCGAGTGCGCTATCCGGCAGTTGAAAACGGAAAGCCAACAACGACCCCGGAATCTGGGTCTCCGCGGTCAACACTTCCATGCCGGTCTGTGACAGATCCAGAAGAATGCCTTCCAGCTTGCGCGTATCTGGCAAGGTGATCTCCACTGGAGCCTGCACCGGTATTCGCACCGCCCTTCGCCGCTCCCGGCTCAACAATGCTGCGGCCGCACGCAAGCCAACTTTCGCGGCATCATCGCCCAGTGGTTTGTACAGCACAAAATGCGCACCGCCGCTCAGGATCTCGCGGACCTTGGCCGTATCTGAACCAAGGCAATGCTGATGGGACCGGCACCCAGAAGTTGAACCTGTCGCAGCACATTCTCCGCTAGCTCACTGTCATCAAAATCCACAATGAGAGCATCGAACTTCTGCTGTTGGATCCTCGCGATGGTGGTTTCCGGATCGCTAGATCGATCCATGGCAATACCCAGCATAGGCAGAATTCTGCCCAACACGTCAGCCGCGGAATCGTCGGTCGATACCAGTAGTGCCTGCAGAGTCATAAGTGCTTCGGATTTCCAGCGCCGCCGTGATTACGGCCAGCGTGGAGCTGTTGGTCTTGATGCTTTGGATGCGCTCGCGCTACTGGAACTTGCGCCGGCCTTGGCCGCCATCGAGTCTCCCTGAATGGTGGCATCGTCCACTTCTGCCAGCACGCCGTTATCGTCGTCATCGTTCTCGGCCAGCAAGGGCGCTACTTCGCGCAGCTTTTCTGCTGCCTGCTGGAGCATCTCTATCTGTTTGCCAAGTTGGGCGTATTTTGCCTGCTTTTGCCGCAGGACCTCATGAATATCTTTCATACAACCCCCTGTTTGCAATCTAAGGAGGCCATGCCGGATGGGTCAACGGTAATCCCCTTACCCAGATTACCGGGGTAATGAGAACGCCAGCCGGATAAGAAATCCCTTAGCAAAAGAAAAACCCCGCCATTTCCTGGCGGGGTTCGATTCAGGAGCTGGAACTTGCTTACGCTTTCAACTTCCGGCGCAGCATTCCGGCAAGACCTACCAGCCCAGTACCAAGCAGGGTAAGGCTGCCCGGTTCCGGAACCACGACGATGTTGGTGTCGCCACTGGAAATCTCCGTGGAACCATTGAAGAACCCCTTGCCGGTGTTGATGGTCAACTGTACGGTTGCGCCGTACACTGTGCTTCCGCTGTACCAGGTTCCGCTCACCGAACCGGAGAGCGTGTAGTTATGGGTTCCGTTCGCTAGAGTCACCAGCGTCCAAGTCACCGGTCCGCTGAATGTTCCGCTGAATATCTGGCCATTCGGAATTCCGCCCGTGCCGTTCCCGGTTACTATAAAACTTCCGCCGGCATCGAACGTCGCACCCATCTGCAGATTGCCGGAGGTCATCGCCCCCGTCGAAAATGTAATACCGCCCAAATCACCCGTCACAAGGCCTAAACCCGCGAGCCCTTTGACCGCAATCAACTCGGACCCACTTAAGGTCATTCCGGCGCTGCTGCCGGTCAGGGTTCCGCCGCTATTGGTGAAATCTACAGAACTGCTGGCAAATGCGGCCATCGGCAAAGCAAGAGCAAGCAAAGCCATCCACAGAATTCGCTTCATACCACTCCTCCTGAATCAAAACGGACATGGCCCACAGACTGGAACTCTGACATCCATACTGCACTTCGAGTACCAGACCGATACCAAGTCTAAACTATAGCAAATAAGTCGGTTATATGGTCGAGGGTGGGTTCCGCAAAATGCCAGAGTGCAAACTCATGCACATTTGGCACATCAATTTTCGCGTTAGCGAAACTACTTAGCCCATCTCGACCACACACTCTAGTCCTTTTGCAACTGGAAAGGAAGTGGTTTTCGCGCTCCTGGCTAATTCCCTCGTTCATCCCGTCAAGGAAGGTAATTTGTCAGCGGATCCCAACAGAAAGATCGCACCCACCACGATGCTGTAAGCCGAGGTTAGCAAACTCAGAGCCCGCAGAGCATTCGGACTCGCCACCGTCGCCGAGAACAATCCCGCCGCCGATGCGCACATGATGGTATTCATCGCTATCAACCCGATGATAAACATCAACAGCCCCAATAATCCAACGCCCGTCCCGCCCAAATGCGCTGCCATCAGAAACAGCAAAATCTGCGTCGGAGTTTCAGCCCCTAGCCCGTGAATAACGCCTACCAGAAACGTCGACTTGGTACTGTATCCGTCTTTAAAAACCTGAGGCGCTTCGACTCTGGTCCCGCCAAAAATTCGCTCCAGGCGCCAGTACACCCAGAGTGCCCCATTAATCAGCAACGTAATTCGTGTACGCGGACGATCATGCCGGTGTATTGACGGTCGAAAGAATGTCGCCAGGACGTAAACTCCCAGAACCAGCAGCGTAATCCCGACCAGCCGTTCCGCCCAACGATCGCTGGCCGGGGGTAGCCCAATGCGGAATAGCACCGCCATCGAACCCAGCACTGCCACAGTCGTCGCGTGGCCCGTGACGTAAAGCAGTCCATAGCGCATGGCGTCGCGCGCCTTAGCCTGCACGCTACTGATGTCTGTGATCGCCGCAATGTGATCGTAATCCAGCCCGTGACGAAACCCCAGCACCGCCGCCGAAAGCAACGCCAAGCGAAGATTGATAGGATCTGCCAAGGAACATTCCCGCGCGCTCAGGTTTGAAAAATGGCTCGTTCGCCGCGCTGGATCTGTAGGCTAGCACACTCTCCGCCGCCACCCTCGAAGAGTTCCTCTACTTCGGCAAGGTAGTTTTCGGCGCCACCGCCGGACCGATCAATTCTCTCAACCGCCGCGAAAGGATGGTCGCCAGCGACTGGTAAAACCGCGACCCCAGATGAGGAAACAGTTCGAACAGTGACAGAAGGGTCAGCCGATCCAGGTAATAAGCCTCGAGATCTTGCTTCGCGACCACGTTGGCCGACGCTGGAAGTTCGTCGAGAAAGGAGATCTCTCCGCAGCACTCGCCTGGATTGATCGTCAGAAATGCTGTCTGCGTAGGTATCTGCACCGTCGCGATCCCCTTCAGGAGAATAAATACTCCGAAGGTTTGCTTGCCCTGATGCACGAGAGCTTCCCCCGCCTTGAACTGTCTCCGCACCGCCTTGTCCGCGATCAGAGCCCAGTCGTTCGACGTCAAATAGATCAACCCGCCCTTGGCGGTCGTCAATACAGACAAATCTTGTTGCTGACTTAGCTTTGGCATGGCGCCGACCCGATGTCCGGAGACACTCCTCCGAAGCGGATTCTGAATGAGAGTGATGCAGCCACAAATGACAGAAACAACAGGGCTAAATCGAGATTAACAGAAGCTCGCTCGAAAGGCATCTACCCGAATCTCGAAAGGTACGCCCGATTCCGCACCCCGCCGAAACCACGCCCTCGCGCATCAGTTGAAATTTCTAGGATGGTGCGCCCTGAGAGATTCGAACTCCCGACCTTCTGGTTCGTAGCCAGACGCTCTATCCAACTGAGCTAAGGGCGCAACTTGATTGACAGGAAAGGACCGCCTGCCGATTATATCCAAGAATCGTCTCCCTGAAAACGGACTCCGTGAGCCAAGCTTAGAAGTTTTGCCGGTGTTTCCTTAGTGAACCTTAGTGCCCTTCGTGGTTATACGTTTTGCTCCATCAGCGCCACAGCTCGACGACCGTCGCAGTATTCTGCATCTCAGCGCCACGTCCTCTTTTGTTGCGGCCCGAGTCGTTTTCAACAGGTTTCATGGCACTCCTGTTGCGTACGTCACCCGAAGTAATTCTTTCCCGCAGCAGGGCAATTCCTACCGAGGCGGACGTGGAACAGGCTCCTATTTTGAGGGATTTACGGATGGCACGCTGCTTGCAACCCTTAGAAACAGACGAAGTGGCGCGCAACGGGGTGCTTCAGAGAATAACTTCGGCCAGAGGTTTTCTGTGAGCACCCCTTGCTTTTTGTCCAGGCGCATATCGGCCCTCCCCCCAATCCAGTTCTGATCGACCTATGGTTCTCGGTGTCCTCTGTGGCGAATTCATTTAAGCCAGCGCCACAGGCTCCCGCACATCTACTCCCGCGTTCCGCAAAAGTTTTGCGACCGCATCCTGTTTCATCCGCGATGCGTCAAACTCGACTCGCACGGTTCGCTCTTTCGCATTGAACTGCACCCGCCGAATTCCATACACCTCGCGCATGGTGTCGATTGCCCTAAGCTCATTCTCTCCCGGAATCGCTCCGTAGTTGAACACCACTTCCAGATAAGTCATGCGCCCTCCGCCCCTCCGGTATGATGAATTGGACCTCGACCAAACACGTCGGATGAATCCAATGGTGAATCCAATATAGTGCATCCGTGATCCAACAACACACGGGGGATGCATCGCGCATCGTCCGAGTCCACAAAAGGAACTTCGGCCGATAGTCGCGAGAGGACTTGGATACTTCCGACTAAGCCGCGGAAGTGGCCGGATCGAAAGCCGTAGAGCTCAGCACAGCGCAAGCTGTGAGGGTCGTAGCAAGAGAGATTGAGTAAGCCCTGGAGGGGCGAAAGAACCGAAACCCGATACCGATGACATCGCCCACCTCGACCGAGCGCGACCCCGTTTGCGGAATGGATGTCAATCCTGCAACAGCAAAACACATCCACGAACACGCCGGAAAAAAATATTACTTCTGCTGCTCCGGCTGCGTCGAAAAATTCAAAATCAATCCACAAGCGTACCTGAATAAACCCGCATCGTCCGGACTCGTAACGCTCGGAATGCCGTCCGCCAACCCCGCTCCGAGGCCGGTACTCATTACCGGGAAGCCGGAAGCCGGAAGCCAGCCTTCCTTCGTGTGCCCCATGTGCCCCGAGGTTCGCGAATCGAAGCCAGGGGCCTGTCCCTCCTGCGGCATGGCCCTCGAGCGCGATGTTCCCATTGCTTCGACGCGCACCGAATACACATGCCCCATGCATCCCGAGATCGTGCGCCCCGGCCCCGGATCATGTCCCATCTGTGGGATGGCTCTCGAGCCCCGCACCGTCACTGCCACGGTCGAAGAGAATCCCGAACTGCGCGACATGACTCGCCGCTTTCTGGTCGGCGTGATTCTCACGATGCCGCTTCTCGCCATCGCGATGGGTTCCATGATCTGGCCTGAGGAATTCATGCAGACCGAAGGGACGCAATTGCCTTGGCTGGAATTTGCTCTCGCCACCCCGGTCGTCCTCTGGTGCGGCCTGCCATTCTTCCAGCGCTTCTGGACCTCACTCGTCAACCGCAGCCCGAACATGTTCACGCTCATCGGACTCGGCACCGGCGTCGCCTACGTCTACAGCGTGGTCGCCACCCTCGCGCCCGGAATTTTTCCCGACTCGCTTCGCCGCATGGGCGGATACCCCGACGTCTACTTCGAAGCCGCCGCCGCCATCACTACACTCGTGCTGCTCGGACAGGTCATGGAACTCCGCGCCCGCAGCCGCACCAGCGCCGCCATTCGCGCCTTGCTCGACCTGAGCCCGAAGACAGCGCGGCTAATCAACACCGACGGATCGGAAAAAGACATTTCGCTCGAAGAGGTCAAACCGGGAAACAAACTCCGCGTTCGTCCCGGCGAAAAAGTTCCCGTCGATGGCGTCGTCCTCGAAGGCCGCAGCTCCATCGACGAATCCATGATCACCGGCGAATCGATCCCCGTCGAAAAACTTCCCGGCAGCAAAGTCATCGGCGCCACCATCAATTCCACCGGATCGTTCATCATGCGCGCCGAGCGCGTCGGATCGGAAACTCTGCTCGCGCAAATCGTCCGGCTCGTGGGACAAGCGCAACGCAGCCGCGCCCCTATTCAGCGGCTAGCCGATCGCGTCGCCGCCTGGTTCGTCCCCGCAGTCGTAGCCACAGCCGCGATCACGTTCGCCGCCTGGCTCGTCGTCGGTCCTCAGCCGCGCCTCGCGCACGCGCTAATCAATGCAGTCGCAGTCTTGATCATCGCCTGCCCCTGCGCCCTAGGACTCGCCACCCCCATGGCCATCATGGTCGGGACTGGCCGCGGCGCCCATGCAGGCGTCTTAATCAAGAACGCTGAAGCTCTCGAAACTATGGAAAAAGTCGACACGTTAGTCGTCGATAAAACCGGCACGCTCACCGAAGGCAAGCCCCAAGTTATGGGAGTTTCTCAGGTGCATGGCGACGGCCGTGAGACTCTTCGATTGGCAGCGAGCCTCGAACGGGCCAGCGAACACCCTTTAGCCGGCGCGATCATTTCATTTGCAGAAAATCAGGGCCTGCGACTCTCACAACCCAGCGAGTTTGTGAGCGTGCCAGGGAAGGGAATTACTGGCGTGATCGACGGCAAGCGCGTCGCTGTCGGCAGTTCAACTCTAATGACGGAGTTGGGAGCTTTCGAAAAGGCGCGCGTCCTGACGACGTCGGGAGATGCTGGGAGCCTTAGTGTTGCGGTGGAAGGTCAATACGTCGGGACCGTCTCAGTGGTGGACCCGCCCAAGGCTTCCGCTCTCAGCATGGTTCGCGCTCTCGAAGACCAAGGAATCAAGATCGTAATGCTAACCGGTGATAGCTACACCACAGCCGCCGGGATCGCACAGATGGCCGGCATCACCGAGTTCGAAGCCGAAGTCCTCCCCGAAGGCAAACTTGAAGTCATCCGCAAGCTGCAGCAGCAGGGAAGAGTCGTCGCCATGGCCGGAGACGGCATCAACGACGCCCCCGCCCTCGCCCAAGCCGACGTCGGTATCGCCATGGGCACCGGCACCGATGTCGCAATGGAAAGCGGCGACATCACCCTGGTCAAAGGAGATCTCACCGGAATCCTCCGTGCCCGCAAACTCAGCCAGGCCACCATGCGTAACATCCGCCAGAATCTTTTCTTCGCTTTTATCTATAACGCCATCGGAGTTCCCATCGCCGCCGGCCTCCTCTACCCCTTCTTCGGCATCCTCCTCAGCCCCATCTTTGCCGCCGCCGCCATGAGTTTCAGTTCCGTCAGCGTAATCACCAACGCCCTCCGCCTCCGCCAAGTAAAGCTGTGATACTGAACCCCGTATACCACCGCCTAAATTTGTCATCCTGAGGCGCGCCCTTTGCGCCGAAGGACCCATGCAATGCGCCGTAGCATCTAGGTCTGCCCAAGCTCTGTCATGCTGAGCGGAGATTGAGCTTCGCTCTTCGAAGCTCAATCGGAGTCGAAGCATCCCTACCATTAAGAATGCGCGCGAACCCTCCATTCGACGTCGCAACACCTAGGCTCCGTCTGTCGAGATTCTTACCTTCGACTTTTACGTATGTGGCGCGGGCGCCCTCGCCCGCGACTCCTTACGATTGGTCGTGAACTCGATTTCTAGAAATCAAAAATCCGGGAGGGCCCGACTTCAGTCGGGCCTTAAAACCGCACCATTTCTCACCAGCTTTAGCCGCTGAGGTTGCTACGAACCTTGCCCCCACAACCATCCTCTTCCCGAACAACTCCGCACTGTGACGCCCATCACTGACACCCCCCTCCCCGCAGGTCAAGGTATCCAGAGGCCTGGACACCGGAGAAAAGCTTGAAAATCTTACTGGCGGGACCTGACTACGAAGAAAACCTGTCCATTCGCTGTCTATCCTCATCCCTGCTCGCTGCCGGACACGACACAACTCTCGCTGCCTTCAACTCTCCGGCGGACATACTTTCGGTCGCCGAAGCCGCCCAACGCGCAGACATCGTGGGCTTGTCCATGTGCTTTCAATCCCGCGCGCAGGAATTTCTCCGTCTCGCCCAACTGCTGAAGTCCCGCAATCCTCTACAACTCATCGTGGCTGGCGGACACTACGCGTCTTGCGCCGCCGAACCGCTTCTGGCCCATCATCCGGAAATCGACATCGTTGTCATCCACGAAGGGGAACGCACGCTGGTCGAGATCGCCAACGCAACCCCGCAACTGAAAGAAAGCTTGCCTGCAATCCCCGGCATTGCATATCGCGATGCGCAGAAGGTCCATTTCACCGATCCGCGCCGAACTGCTGACAACCTCGAAGCACTGCCATTTCCCGACCGCCGTGGTCCGATCCATTTGCTCGCTGGCGTGCCCACCAGTTACATGATGGGCAGCCGAGGATGCTACGGAAACTGCGCCTATTGCTGCATCACAACCCTTCATCAACTGGCTCCGGGCAAACGCTTTCGCCAGCGCAGCGTGTCGGACATCGCCGATGAGATGGCTACTCTCTACTATGAGCGCGGCACTCGCCAGTTCGTCTTTCACGACGACAACTTCCTCGTTCCCTCGGAGGCGTTCAATCATGCTCGCCTGTCTGCGTTCGAAAAGGCCTTAAAAGAACGGAACATCAAGAAAATCGCCTTGGTGATCAAGTGCCGACCCGCCGACGCCAATCGAAAATTACTTCGACGCTTAAAAGACCTCGGCCTCGTCCGCGTTTTCCTCGGCGTGGAGTCCTCTACCGCTGCTGGACTCTCCGATCTGGAGCGCACCCAGAACGTCGAGGATTCGGAACGCGCTCTGGAAACTTGTGCCGCTCTGGACATCTCCGCGCAATTTACCCTGATGATCTTCCATCCCGATGCGACGGTCGCCACCCTCCGTTCCGATGTCGCCTTTATGCGGCGCTTTTCTGGCAATCCCTTGAATTTCTGCCGTGCGGAAATCTATGCCGGCACGCCGCTCGAGAAACGAATGATCGACCTTCGCCGCGCTCGCGGTGACTATCTCGCTCGCGTGTATAGCTTGTCTGATCCGGTTGCGGATCTTGCCTGCAAGCTCTCGCTCGACCTTTTCGCATCGCGATGCTGGAGCAACGGCAGCCTCATGCAAAGTGCCATTGGCCTCGATCATCTGGCTTCGGTGACGAAGCGTTTCTACAACCGACCATCGGAAGCGGTGCTCTGCGACCGCGTTCAAGGCTGGGTCCGATCCGTCAATCTGGACACCATCAGCTTGCTCGATGAAGTCATCCACTTGAGCGCTGACGGCAGTATGGGCACCGACATTCACGGCGCTATAAGCGCACTCAGAGAACGCGAATCCAGAACTCGGCAACAGCTTCTCTCCGAGGGCGCAACCTTGAGGGAAGAGCTCAAAGCCTTGCGCCTCTCCCATGCACTTCAGCCTCGTCATGCTGTTCCAACGCGCCTCAAACTGGCGCGGCAGGCGGCCGTGGCAGTCCTTGCCATCGGAATGCCTGCACTCTCTGGATGTCAATCCGGAGTCAGTGAAATGGCTCCGCCGCCGCTAAAAGGGGAACAAGTGCCTGCCCAGGATAACCGGTGTTCTCTGGTCGGCGACGTCACCGACCCCCAAGGGGCCGTAATTGCAAATGCGACGATTACCATTACCAACATCGATACAAATTTCACTCGCACCGTTAAGACCAACGAAGTAGGCCATTACGTAGCCGGAGGACTAAAGGTCGGCCACTACACCGTCAAGGCCGAGTCTCCCGGCTTCAGGGCGGTCGAGAAGAGTGGAATCGTATTGGAACCCGGGGACAACGGCCGGGCCGATGTCGCTTTGGAGATTCGCGCCGATTTTAAGTTAGACGTCACGGCCAATCCGGCGAATGACGCCGGCTGCTGTGAGTATGCCGCCACTCCCCTCAAGGTAGAAGAAGAGGACTGGAGCACGAAGAAAAAGCCCTTCACTTATGTCGTTGGTACCGCCAAGGACAAGGGCACTTTCAAGGGAATCGCCGAACTGGTTTACGGTGATCCCGGAATGTGGCTGCAGATCTTCGAAGCCAATCGAAATGTAGTGGCGAGGCCCGGAGCTATTCCTGCCGGCACGTCCATTCTGATCCCGCCCAGGAAGCGGGTCGTTCCGAAGCTGATCTCCAAAGTTCCGCCTACCTATCCACCTGAGGCTAAGCAGGAGCATGTCTGGGGAGATGTCGTTTTGGATGTAACGCTCCATGAGCACGGGGCCGTGGATCGGGTCGAACTGATCGATGGAAATCCAATGCTCGCCAAAGCCGCGATCGCTGCCGTGAAGCAATGGCAATACAAGCCGCTGCTCGCAAACGGTAAGCCAGTCGTCAACTTCGTGGTCGTTGTCTCGTTTGGGAAGGGAGGGAAGGTCCACTAACGTTCGGAGCGCTACCGAATCGACAGGAGTGGAGAGCGGGAACACGAGGTCGCCGAGCTTTAGCATCGACGACGGCACAGAACGGGAAGGGTCCGACTTCAGTCGGACCATGAGTGCCACAACCCCTGCTGGCTTTAGCCACTGAGGGGCGCCCTTAAGTCACGAACTCCTCGCTGAAAGCACTTCGGAAAGCCCGCACTGCGAAAGCCGGAAGCCGAAAGCCTTTCCCTTAAAGCGTGCTCAGGAAATCCGTAACGTCCCTGGCCGTCCAATCGACCGCACCCATAAACTTCCGCCGGATCACTCCGTTGCGATCAATAATGTATGTCTCCGGAAACTTTGAGGTCCCATACAGCGCATTGCTCTTCTGATCCGGATCCCGCACGGTGAGCAGGTTGACGTTGTGACTCTTCACAAACTCCTGGTAAGCATTGCCGTCGACATCTACGCTGATCGCCACTACCGTCACACCCTTGTCCTTCAGGCGACGCTGCATATCGACCAGAGACGGCATTTCCTCTACACACGGAGGACACCAAGTCGCCCAGAAATTTAGCACGACGACCTGCCCGCGAAGCTGGCTCAACGTGACTTTGTTTCGCGAATCCTGCACCGTAAAATCCGGCGCGTTCGACCCAATCCGTGCCGGTCGCTTCCCGCTGTAGCACCCCGAAAGCGCCCCCAGCAGGCAAACCAGAACCAAAGACGAGAACGAAGCAGTCCGCCGCACCCCGCTATAATAATAGATTCAGTGTTGTAGGTAATTTATTGACCGGCACACTTCCGCTGTGGGGATAAGGTACTTTGGTGGAAATCTCGTTCCACACGGAGTGAGACACCGGTTTCACCGCCGCGTACGAATGCCCTTGGTACGGTTCTAGCATCGGCGTCTTTGCTTTTGGGTATCGCAGCGCTTTCAGCGTTGCGATAGAGCAACAGTTTTATCGAGGACTTTAGCCCTGAGCTCTCACTGATTTCGTTTTCTATGTCCACAACGGAGCCAACTCCCCCGCAAATCTCGATCATCGTTCCCGCGCGTAACGAAGAATCCTGCTTGGCCGACTGTCTCCAATCCCTCGCGTCCCAAACCGGAGTCTCCTTCGAAATCATCGTCGTCGACGACCATTCCACCGACCACACTCGCGCGATCGCCCTCTCATTCCCGGGAGTCCACGTCATCGAAGCCAACCCCCTGCTCGAAGGCTGGACCGGCAAGAACAACGCTGTCACCACCGGCGCCGCCCAAGCTCGTGGCGAATGGCTCCTCTTCACCGACGCAGACACTATCCACCTGCCCGGCTCGTTAGCCAGAAGTCTGCAAGAGGCCCAACGCCAAGGGGCCGCCCTCCTTTCCTACTCGCCGGCCCAGATCGTCACCGGCTTCTGGGAAAAGGCCGTCATGCCCGTGATCTTCGCCGAACTAGCCTCCAAGTACCGACCGTCGCAAGTGAGCGACCCTAACTCCCCGGCCGCTGCAGCCAACGGCCAATACATTCTGGTCACGCGCGAAGCCTACGAAGCCGTCGGCGGACACGCCGCCATAAGAAATAGCCTCCTCGAAGACGTCGAACTCGCTCGCTCCATCAAACAGTCCGGACGTAAGATTTTCTTCCGCTACGGCAGCGACGCCGTCCGCACCCGCATGTATCGCACCTTCCCGCAACTCCGCGAAGGCTGGACCAAGAATCTCGCTATCCTCTTTCCCGCGCCCGCCCGCCTCGCATTCTGGCGCCTCCTGGAATGCGCCGCCCTCGTCACCTCTCTGGTCCTTTTTCTCGCTTGGCTTGCCACCCGCGACTTTCGTTACGCGCCGTTCTTTCTGATCGCTCCTCTGGCAACTTTCATTCGAATCTCACGCGCGCACTTCCCCTGGCGTGCAACTCTTCTCGCTCCTCTCGGCATCCCTCTGTTTTCGTACCTGCTTCTGCGCTCGAAACGATCGCACCAGGCCGGCAAGGTAAGCTGGAAGGGAAGAACCTACGGTTCGGACCACGCTGCCGTGAACCAACTGAGCGATCGTGCGCCCACCACCGCAGGACGACTTCTATGAAAAGTATTCAAGCCCTGATTCTGCCAACGGTTCTCCTGCTGGGATTTCCCAGCGCAACTCCACCCGTCGCCCGCGCAGCCGCGCCTGCGCAAGACGCCACCACTTCGGGCCAAGTCGTAATCGAACCCGGCTTGAGCGTCGGTCCCCTGAAACTCGGCGACTCTCGCGAACGCGCGCTCGAACTATTTCCCAAGAAAGACGAAGACCAGGAGTGGGAGAATCGCTGCGGCACCACGCTCGACTGGGTCGACTCCACCAATCCCACCGGACGCGGCGATGTTTTCATCCGGCTCAAGAAAGGAAAGGTCTTCCAGATCGAATCCTCCACCACGCGTTTCCATACCGCCGAGGGCATCACCACCTTCGATCATGCCGACAAAGTCGCCGAAGCTTACAAAGATATGCACGCCTATACTCTCCTCAGCACTCCGGATCCGGCGCACGGCTCGCGTCCTCTCGTATTCTGGATCGACAAAAAGAAAGGCATCGCCTTCGTCTTCGCGTACTATCCGCAAGAACACAAGCGCTACCTTTTCAAAACGATCGTTTTCGAACCCAACAAGACTTTTTGTCCGGAAGAAGAATCGGTCACCTCTTCCAAGTGGCAGTCCATTCCTGCGTATTCTCTGGAACCGCCGCCGGAACTCGCCCCGAACATAAACTGAGTGAGTCCGCGTCGTATAGTTGTTGAATTGACAGGCCACCGGCAACTGGCCAACTGGGCAACTGATCTTCTATGGTCTATCTCACTCGCAAAGCCGAATTCTCCGCTTCGCACTACTATCACAATCCCGACTTCACGCCGGAAGAGAACCGCCGCATCTTCGGCAAATGCAACAACCCTCACGGCCACGGGCACAACTACACCCTTGAAGTCACCGTCAAAGGAGAAGTCGATCCCCGCTCCGGTTTCGTTGTTGATCTGAAACAACTCAAAGAAGTGATGCACCGCGAGGTCCTCGACGCGATGGATCATCGCTTCCTGAACAAAGAAGTCCCGGAATTCTTCCATCAGATTCCGACCACCGAAAATCTCGCCATCGCCTGCTGGCAGCGTCTGGAATCGAAGCTTCAGCAAGCACGTCTGCACCGGGTCCGCGTCTACGAAACGTCCGACCTCTTCGTTGATTTCTACGGAGAAGAATGATGTTGGCGCTTACGAGATCCCGCCTTGGTCCAGAAATGAATTTTGCGCCTGTAACATTCCGGCGTCATCCTGAACGCAGCCGCATTTCACGCGGAGCGAAAGGTTGCCCTGAGCTTGCCGAAGGGGATCTCGCGCGTACCATATCCGCACTCTGGTTCCCAGTATGAAAGCCCATCTCAACCGCCGCTACCACTTCTCCTCCTCGCACCGCCTCAACAGCATCGACTTGTCCCCCGAGGAAAACCTCGCCACTTACGGCAAGTGCAACAACCCGCACGGCCACGGACACAACTACACTCTCGAAGTCACCGTCAGCGGCCCCGTCGACCCGCGCACCGGCATGGTTTGCAATCTGGTCGACCTCGACACTTTCGTCGAAAGGGAAGTGCTCTCCCGCTACCATCTGGAGAATTTGAATACGCTGAAAGAATTCGCCCAACACGTACCCACGACGGAAAATCTTTCAGTCGAGATCTTTGAAATAATGCAGCGCGGCTTCCGCCCCGCGCATCTGGAAAGGGTAAGGCTCGAAGAAACTATGATGAACTCTTTCGAGTACATCGGCACCAACGAGTTGCGAAGATAACGTTCTCACTGTCATCCTGGTGCGTCTTTTGCGCCGAAGGATCTATGAACTTTGCCGCCGCCTGCCGGAAGAGGTAGCGGCAGAAGGGTAGCCGAAGCAGAAATTAAGAAGAGGGCGCGGAGTATCCGCAAATGTCAGCCGCTAAAGTCTGCCCTGAGCGAAGCCGCAGGGCGGCGCAAGAATGCAGCCCACTGCGTAAGCTGTGGGTACGATCAGGGGAGAAACGCAAGCCCCGGAGGGGCGAAAGAATCTCATGAAGCCAGCCACCGAACCAACCACCTTAACCAGCGCCACCTTCGAAGATCTCATCCGCGAAATGATCGTCCGCCTCGGCGAAGACCCGCAACGCGAAGGCCTCACCGCGACCCCTGACCGCGTACATAAAGCGATGAAGTTCCTCACCAAGGGATATCAGGAAGATCCCGAAGCCCTGCTCAAAGGCGCGCTCTTCACCGTGAACTACGACGAGATGGTTATCGTCAAAGATATCGAGGTCTTCAGCCTGTGCGAGCACCACATGCTGCCGTTCTTCGGCAAGGTCCACGTCGCCTACATTCCCAACGGCCGCGTCATCGGCCTCAGCAAAATCCCGCGCCTGATCGAGCTATTCTCCCGGCGTCTCCAAATCCAGGAACGTCTGACCACGCAAATCGCGGAAACAATTCAGAAAGTCATCGAACCCCAAGGCGTCGGCGTGGTCATCGAAGCCCGCCATCTCTGCATGATGATGCGCGGCGTAGAAAAACAGCACTCGGCCGCCGTCACATCTTCCATGTTAGGCTGCTTCCGCAACGAAGAAGAAACCCGCTCCGAATTTCTCTCCCTGATCCGCCAACGCCCCAACGGCGTCTAACGGCTCCTTGTTCGATGAGGGGTGCCTCTCGCCCCTCATCTCCCGCTGTGTCCCCCCGTGTCCCTTGTGGTGATCAGGTCTTTCGCAGCAGATCCCAAACAGCGGAATTGGAAGATACGCCCCGCATCCGAATCCGATCCTTGAGATAAGATAGCTCACCACAGGAGCGTCAACACCTGGCCCGAAGCCAAACAAAGAGCCCTCATCTCCGCCGCCAAGTCGCTCTGATCACCGGAGCCACCCGCGGCATCGGGCTCGCCATCGCCCGCGCTCTAGCCAACGAATCCTGCAACCTGATCCTCACCGCTCGCGACGAATCGGCTCTGGCTCGCGTCAGCAGGGAACTATCTGCCGCGAAAATCAGAGTCCTCACGCACCCCTGCGATCTCCGCGACCCTCACTCCGTCGACGATCTCTTCCGCGCCATGCGGCAACGATTCCGCCGCCTCGACATCCTCATCAACAACGCCGGCATTGCCCATCCCAATCTACCCATCGAAAAACTTCCATTCCCCACCTGGAAAGATGTCCTCGAAACCAACCTCACCGGAATGTTCCTCGTAACCCAGGCGGCCTTAGCAATGATGAAGCGCGGCGGCACCATCGTGAACAATCTCTCCATCGCGGCCACCCGCGTCTTCCCCGGAAACGCAGCCTACAACGCCTCCAAGCACGGAGCCCTCGGCTTCACCAACACCCTCCGCGAAGAACTCCGCGCCAAAGGGATCCGCGTCATCGCCCTCCTCCCCGGCGCTACTAACACGAACATCTGGACGACGCTGTGGCCGCAAGCCCCACGCAAGAAAATGATGACTCCCGAAACCGTCGCCGACGCCGTAGTGCAAGCCCTCCTGCTACCCGCGAATGCAACGGTAGAGAATCTGGAAATCCTTCCGACAGCTGGGACCCTGTAGAGGTTCATGAAAGAAACAAAAACGCGGCGAAGCGAGCGATACGGAAAGGGTCCGACTTCAATCGTGCCGTGGCGCCGGGAACGGCCCCGACCTTTTAGCCGCTGGGGTACCACCCACCTTTCCTCCCGCAAAAACTCCAATTACAATTGCGACCGCCCAATCCAATAGCTGGAGGAAATCCCAATGATGAAGTCTCCGTTCGTAGCTGCAGCCATCCTTGCTGCTACGCTGGCCCTGCCCGCCCACGCGCAAGACACCATGAAAAAAGATGCTGCCGTCAAACCCCCGGCGTCCCCATCGCAAGCTGTTCTTGAAGGATGGAACGACGTCGGACGCAAACTCATCGCCATGGCCGAAGATTTCCCCGAAGATAAATACGACTTCAAGCCCACGCCCGCCCAACGTAGCTTCGCCGAACAACTTCTCCACGCCGCCGGAGCCAATTATTACTTCACCAATCCAGTGATGGGACAGAAACCACCCGCCGGCGAAGACCCGAAGCGCGATCAGTACAAGACGAAAGCCGACGTCGTCGCCTTCGTGAAGAAATCCTTCGCCGACGGGGCCGCTGCCATCAAGGCTAAAGGCGACAAAGGAATGAGCGATCTCATCGAAGATCCGTTCGCTCACCAGCAATTTCGCGTCTCTGACATGGCCTACGGATTCATCGAGCATGGCGGCGAGCACTACGGCCAACTCGTGGTCTACTACCGCCTCTCAGGCCTGGTGCCCCCGGAATCGCGCCCCAAGAAATAGCTCAGGACACCCCGGCTGGGATTCCGCGACTGTAAATCTCTAGGCCTTTGAACTTCCCGGCGGACTCCCGCCAACCCAACCATCCGAGAGAGATCAATCAAATCGGGGAAGGGCGCGACTTCCAGTCGCGCCCCTAAGCGGGGCGGGATCCACGAATGTGGATTGCTTGTTCTCTGAAGTTCCCGACTCGCTCGAAACGCCATCTGAGTCAGGAAATGATCGAAACGGACAGGATTCCGCACCGAAAACCGAGAGTCGGTTAAACAGGCCGGGAAGGGCACGTCTTCGGTCGTGCCGTTAAGCGCCGAAAAGAAGCTTGGGCTTCGCCCCTGAGGGCCCGGCACTTCGCTATCAAACAACCTGCCCTCGCTGCTGACAGCAAAACTCGCTGAACTGGAGTCTCCCGAACCAAACATCAGCGGTGAGCGTAAGGCGATCTCCGTCTCCGTTCGGGAAACACTTTCACCATCACCGCCCCCGCAACGAATCCGCCAATGTGCGCCCAAAAAGCCACGCCCCCCACATCCCGCCCTCGTTGCGCTACCGACAGCGTCGCCGCTCCTGACAAGAATTGCAGCACGAACCAATACCCGAGCATGATCCACGCTGGCACATAAAACACAAACACAAAAAACCACGTCAGCACCCGCGCCCGCGGATACAGCACGAAGTACGCTCCCAGCACTCCTGCGATCGCCCCACTCGCTCCCACTGTCGGCAAGTTCGAATTGGGATAGATCGCAACCTGCGTACTCATCGCCAATAGTCCGCACAAAATGTAAAACACCAAATACAGAAAGTGCCCGAGATAGTCCTCAATGTTGTCGCCGAAAATATACAGAAACCACATGTTGCCCAGCACGTGCATCCACCCCGCATGCAGAAACATCGAGGTGAAAAATGGAACGATGACAGCCGGAAGTGGATATCTGGGCGAACCCGATAAGAGCGCCGCCAGATGGCTCGGCACCACCCCAAATTCACGCGCAAACAACTCATAGCTCCGCGCATCCAGCATCGACTGAAACAAATAAACAAGAATATTCAACACGATCAAGAACCAATTGACATACGCCGTGCTGTATCGTGGTTGATCGTCTCTGATCGGGAACATAGAAGTTTGATAGGTTTGGTAAGTTAGTATTACAGACTACAACAGCATAGCTGAATCGCTGAGTTGCCAGCCGCGAAAGGCCGCCCTGAGCGAAGTCGAAGGGCGGCGAAAGAATCCAGCTCACGGCGCAAGCCGTGGGACAGGATGTCCAAAATGGACGAGCCCCAGAGGGGCGCAGGAAACACTCAATGACGGGGCCTATGCCGCCCAAAACCAAATTACACAATCACCAAATCACACAATCGCCCCAATTACAGCATCCCCCCATGAACGCCGTCCTCATCATCGACAAACCCGCCGGACTTACCTCGCACGACGTGGTCAACCGCGCCCGCCGCGTTCTCCGCGAACGTTCCATCGGCCACCTGGGCACCCTCGACCCCATGGCGACCGGCGTCCTTCCGCTCGTCACAGGAAATCTCACGAGGCTTGCGCAGTTCTACACTGCCTCGGAAAAAACCTACGAAGGCACTATCCGCTTCGGCTTCGCCACTGACACCTACGACGCCGAAGGCGATCCCACAACCCAACTGCAACAGGTCACTCTGATCGCGACGGAACTCGAATCCCTGGCCGCCCGCTTTCGCGGAGTCATCACCCAAATTCCGCCGCCATTCTCCGCCAAGAAAATCAAAGGCATCCCCGCCTACAAACTGGCCCGCCAGCAAAAACCAGTCGCTTTGCAGCCAGTCCAAGTCGAGATCAAAGAATTCGAAATCCTCTCAATCGACGCCGATCGCGCCCACTTTCGCGCACGAGTAGCCTCCGGCACGTACATGCGCTCCGTTGCCCACGACATGGGAAGGGAACTAGCCTGTGGCGCGCATCTGGAATCTCTTCGCCGCACCTCAGTCGCTGAATTCACCCTGGCAGACTCGTGCACGCTCGAACAATTAACTGACATACTGTCGAAGGAACCTTCGGAATCGCTCGACAATTTCTCCGTCCACCCGCGCAAACTCCTTCCCAGCTTTCCATGCGTTGCTGCCGACGAAGCCGCCGTCGCTCGAATCCGCAGTGGACGTACCGTTAATCTCCCTGAACTCTCGCGCGCCCGCCAAGTGAAAGTCTTCAGCGGCCAGAGAGATCTCATCGCCATCGCCACGCGCGTCGCTGGCACCCTCTTCCACCCCAAACTGGTCCTATGTAGCTAAGGAGTGACAAAAACCTCACTTCACCCTGCCCAACGTCACGACTGCGCTCCGCTCGCTGTTGACGCTCCTCAGGTCTAGGTTCCCCTTCATTTCGTCCGGCCCCGTCTCCTTCAGGTCGTAGCTGAATCCCCATTCGCCACTGGTTAGCTCAAACCTCACATGATCTCCGTCAACCCTTCCATTCTCAATTGGATATTGTTCACTCGCATCCGGCCCTACCGAGCCTGTCAAGCGGTTTCCGTCCTGCTTGAGGATCACGATTTGCGGAGTGCTGTGATCCCCGCCGCTGACCTTGAACGAGCCCGACCATTTACCACTCACATCTCCCGCCACGGCATGAACCGCGTACAGCAAAACGATCGCGAGAATTCTCCTCATGGAACTCCTTTCGTGATGCGGTCCGGTCTCGGGTGGCGCTCCCGACGAAGCCACATCCATAGCCCGCTGATCACTTGCACAGGCAAGGTTATTGACGTCAGCCACGCAACGATCCTGCCAGTCAACCCCAGCGCTTCACCAGTGTGGATGGCCTCATTGGTAGGTAGAATCCTATCGGTCGCCGATAAAGCGCCCGATCGAGTCGACGAAATTACGCCTCCGCTGTACTGGTCGATCAATACTAGATTGCGATTACCTGCCACCTTGTCTTTCGGATCATCCAGACTCACACGATAGGCGCCGCCATAGCGTGGCATCTGCACCCGATTCGGAATCGCACCCGGTATTCGCTCACGGGCAATGGTGACCGCTTGGTCCGGCGTGATCGATAATGCCCCGGCCGCTGACTGCGGTCGAGCAGCGCTAGTTCTTTCGTGACCTCGATGGGTCCCGGGGATTCTGTCTAGCATGGCGGCGGCTTGATCTTGAAAGCCAAGGATCGTCCCGGTCACACCCAACACGACGAGCGGTACTAGCAGGACGATCCCCACGGAGTTGTGGAGATCGAACCAGAATCTACCCCTCCTCGAGTCGCCAGGAATCCCGATCCGCTTCATCGGCCACCAAAGATAGGCCCCGGAGACCAGCGACACGAGCAAGGCCAGTCCAGACCATTTCATGATGCCTCGGCCCACATCGCCAGATGCGACTCGAACATGAAGGTCGTGGGCGAGCCCAAAAATAGTTTGCCGCCGCTTCCTCATCCCGAGAACTTCGCCTGTGTACTGATTCACACACACGATGCCACTCGGCAATATCACCTCCGAGGAGAGATCAGGTGATTCGGAAGGAAGGTAGGCAACAATCTGCTCCCCTTTGAACCGTTTAGAGGCCGCCTCGCCGATTTCTTGCAGGGAAAGAACACTTCCGCTCGGCTTTACGTACGACAGATGTGCATGGAGCATCCGGTCCAGTTCCGGTTCGAACGCCATGATGCTGCCCGTGAGCCCCAGAACCAGAAAGAACAATCCAGCAATTAGCCCAACGCACAGATGCAAGCTAAGAATGAATCGACGCACGTGACGATCCTGCTCGGCTCCCGATCCCACGTAGGACGGGAGCACCGCCCGATTCTAACTCCGAGTCAAACTGACGTTACCTCAGCATTCACTCGATTCCTTGACGCGTCCAACTCATCCCTTTATTGTTTCGTACAAACTCCATGAGACTGTCTATCGTCATGCCCGTGTATAACGAGCAGGGAACACTGCGCGAAGTCATTTCCCGCGTGCTCGCGGTCCCCTTGGAACTCGAACTGATCTGCGTCGATGACGGTTCCCGTGACGGCTCACGTGAGATTCTCTCTGACCTGCAAACCGCCCATCCCCAGATCCGAGTCTTGCTCCAGCCGAAGAACATGGGGAAAGGTGCCGCCCTTCGCCGTGGCATCCAGGAATCCACCGGTGACTACATCATCATCCAGGACGCCGACCTCGAATACGACCCCTCTGACTACCCCGCGTTACTTCATCCTTTACTTGAAGGCAAAGCCGACGTCGTTTATGGATCCCGCTTCCAGGGTTCCGGCCCCCACCGCGTCCTCTATTTTTGGCACTCCGTCGCCAATTCCGTCCTGACTCTCATTTCCAACGCCCTCACCAACATGAACATGACCGACATGGAGACCTGCTACAAAGTCTTCCGCCGCGAGATCCTCCAGTCGATTCCCATCGAAGAAGACCGCTTCGGATTCGAGCCCGAGATCACCGTGAAGATCGCCAAGCGCCGTCTCCGCGTCTACGAAGTCGGTATCAGCTACTGGGGGCGAACCTACGAAGAAGGAAAGAAAATCGGCTGGAAAGACGGCATCCGCGCCCTCTGGTGCCTCCTGAAATACACCCTCAGCTAGTGCCGAATCGCACTTTCAGGACGCATTGTCTTGGGGCTCCTCAGACGTGGCGACATGCAATGTCCGATAACAGGTATTATGTAAACCAATAAAAGTCCGACGATCCACAAACTGTGCCGATGAGAATTGGCTGACTCCTGACGACTGACCGCTGACTCCTTGCCTTACATCTTGTACTTCCCCAAATCGTCATCATTCAGCCCTTCCAGATACTTCCGCAGCTCGTCGCTCGTCACACGGTCCGACATGTTCGCCGCCAGCTTCGAAGTCTTCAACACCACTTCCTCCACAAAGATCGGACAATCCACCCGCAGCGCCAGCGCCAGCGCATCCGAAGGCCGCGAATCAATGCTAATCACCTCGCCGCCACGCTCCAGCCAGATCACCGCATAAAATGTATCCTCGCGCAGTTCGGTGACGACGACCTTATGAACCTGGGTCTCCAGTCCCGTCAGCACGTTCTTGATGAGGTCATGGGTCATCGGCCGCGGCGTACTGACTTTCTCCATCTCCAGCGCGATCGCATTCGCTTCATAAACCCCCACCCAAATCGGCAAAACCGTATCCCCACCCACATCCTTCAACACCACAATCGGCATATTCGTAACCGGATCCATCATTAGGCCGCGGATTGTCATTTCTACTTCCATGGGGAGCTCCTGAAAGCCTTCTTATATCACCAATTCGCCGAGGAGGCTGTTGGGAAAACTGCCAGTCACGAGGACCGAGGCGTAGCTTCCTGGTTTGGGAATTGCGTCGCCGGCGGCTGTGAAGTTGAGGGTTTTGTTGTGGCTCGTGCGACCGATGGATTGGTGACGGGCTTCATTTCTTCCTTCAACCATTACTTCACAGGTTGTGCCGAGATATTTCTTGTAGTTCATCGTCTGGATTTCTCGCTGTCTCGCCATCAGCACGTCGAGGCGGCGGGCCTTTTCTTCGTCGGGGATGGCGTCTTCCATCTTCAGCGACGGCGTGTTCGGCCTCGGGGAATACTTGAAGGCGAAAACCGCGTCATAGCCGACTTCGTCCAGCAGGCTGAGGGTTTCAACAAAGTCGGATTCGGTCTCTCCCGGAAAGCCTACGATCACATCTGTTGTGATGCTGATTTCGCGCTTTGCGGTTTTCATCCAAGCGATGCGTTCGAGATATTGTTCACGATTGTAAAGGCGCTGCATGGCGTCGAGGACGCGCGTCGACCCACTCTGGACGGGCAAATGAACGTGGTCGCAGAGGGTTGGGACAGCGTCGATCGCCTCGACAATGTCGCGTCCGAAGTCGCGCGGGTGCGAAGTGGTAAAGCGTACGCGTTTGATGCCGGGAATTTCTCCAACAGCGGCGAGCAGTTCGGCGAAAGTTTTTCTGGCGCTCGAGTTCCCTGCTGAATCTTTATAGGAATTCACGTTCTGGCCCAGCAACTGAATTTCTGTGTAGCCGAGATCGGCCATCTGGTGCGCTTCGGCGAGCACCGACTGCGACGTCCGGCTGCGCTCCTTGCCGCGGGTGTAGGGCACTACGCAGTACGCGCAAAATTTGTCGCAGCCCTCGATGATGGTGATGTATCCGCGATGCGGATTGGTGCGCGCGGTGAATTCGGTCTCGAAGCAGGCATCGGTCTCGCGGTCGTCGAGTCCGGTGATGCGGACCAGGCTCTCGGCTTCCGGCTTTCGGCTTCCGGACTGGCGCGCTTCAAGCGTGGCACTTTCCAGTTGCGCGAGCATACTCGGCAGCTTGCTGTATGACGCGGAACCGCACACCAGCGACACGTAGGGCGCTCGCTCGAAAATCTTTTCGCCCTCTTGCTGAGCGACGCAGCCGAGGACTCCAAACGTCTTGCCCTGTTTCTTGTATTTCTTGTAGTCGGAGAGGCGGTTGAACACTTTCTGTTCTGCCTTGTCGCGAATGGAGCAGGTGTTGTACAGCACCAGGTCGGCCTGCTCGACCGTGTCCACCTGGCAATAGCCTTCCTGCAGCAGCGTGCCGACGACTTTCTCGGAGTCGTGAGCGTTCATCTGGCAGCCGAAGGTTTCGAGGTAAAACGTCTTTTGCGCAGTGTTTTGTGGAACCCCAGACATATAGGGAAAGTATAGCGGGGAGAGGTTTTGGCTGCTAGCTGCTAGCTTCTAGCCAGAGCGGGTGGAATCCCACCCTTTGCAAAGGCAAAGAACGCAAAGGATGGGCCACCCGGCTCGGAACTTTGAGCTGTGAGCTAGGAGACTGAATGTAAACCCTTGTCATACTTGGTCGAAGTCGAGTTGCATGGGTCCTTCGCTTCGCTCAGGATGACAAGGGCTAATCAGTGGTGGGCAACACATGAGGCAATCATGTCGGCTTCGATTGCATTGCGTCCCGTCTCGCCCTGTGGAGCGATACCCTCGCTTACACCTTCGGGTCCTGCGCAGTGACTAACGCCGTTGATCTGCAGTCCGAATGTTTGCGACGGGCTGGTAAAGTTCTGAAAGAACAGCTGCGCCTCGCTCGACGAGTTATTCATCGTCCCATGATTTGACACACTTGAGCAGAGCCACGCCGTCACGCTCGTCTGAGGATAGTTGAACGTGCCGATCGTTCCGTCCGCGATACTCATCGCTTTCCACTCGATGCTGGCTTGTACAGATGTGTTCCCGTGGGTGCGTCGGCAAACACCGCTCGGACCGAGAGTCACATCGTCGGACCATTCCCGCACTCCAGCCCGGGCGTCGGTGTAAGCAATAGGCGCGATCCACGACGGAGGGTTATTGGCGGAATTGCACCCGAGTTGTCCGGCCGGGCACACGGTTACAAGGGGGATGGAGCCGTTCACATCGCAGCCCTCAGCGATGTCGCTGAGCGGTGGACCGGACGCCATCACAGTTTTGTCCAGATAGGAGCCTGCGTTGTACCAAGCCAGGGCGTAAGCAATCGCTGCGCTGCCGCCACTGCTTCCCTGTGCACACATACCGGCACTGGGCTGCGTGAAATGAATCGGATCGTACAGACTGGTTTTTATATAGCTGAGAAGAGCAGCTGCGCGGCCAGCGGCATAGGCGATGTTCTTCGTACGTGTACCAGTGTCCTCCCAGTCAGAATCCCAAGCCGTCTGGACCACCTGGAACCCGGCAGAATAGTAGGTGCCCGGATAACCCTGTTCACCGCTCTCGCCAGGAGTTGTGCCGCCGCTCTGGCTGAAAAATACAATTGTTCCTTTGGGCCTCCGAGGCGTGAGATACCCGAAAGTTATGCCGAGATCCGTGATGGTGACCCCATTCACCGAGCTGCAACTTACAGTCTTGTGCACGCATGTTTCACCGATCAGCCAGCCCTTGTTGGGGTCGCAGTTGGGCCTGACAAAATCCGAGTTGACGGAGCACGTGGGCGTATTCTGAGCCCCAGCCATACAGACGAAAACGGTCCCCGCAGTGAGAACCAGGATGGCGAAACGAAGTGTGCTGATCCTCATACGTCTCTCCTCATCGCGACAGTCGGGCGCTGTTTCGGGCCAGGGAAGGCTACCATGTTTGTGTTAAAGCCGCGCAAATGGTACGGTTTCGCGGTGAATCTTGTCTTTGGCTTACGGGGACTGCCGGGAAACCGCGCTGCCGACTCGGACAATAGTACTTCGAATGGAGCGATATGGTGCCAGTCGTTGAGGGCCTAGTGGTTTTAGTACTAGTGGTTTTAGTACTAGTCCTTAGTTCGGCGTTCCCACCCTTGGCGTTAGCCCAGTTTGAAACCCGCGGACAGTTCCGCGCTCAGGAGAGCCCGTTCTCTATCGCGGTTGGTGATTTTAACCACGACGGGAAGCTAGACATGGCAGTTGCAACCGGCGCCACGAGCACAGACAACGTCGTCATTTTGTTTGGCTTGGGCGACGGCACGTTTAGCAAGCCCGTCTACTACACGGCAGGCATAGGATCAGTATCCATAACCGCGGCCGATTTTAACCAGGACGGCAACCTTGATCTGGCCGTGGCGTCTCACAAAGGGTACATCAGCATCCTGTTCGGCAATAGCGACGGAACTTTCCAACCCGAAATCCAGGGCCCTCCAATTCCCACGTTCGAGCAATACGTAACCACCGGCGACTTCAACGGTGATGGAAAATTGGACTTGATTGCTCTTTCTCTGAACAATCCCTGCAAATGCATTAGCGTTTTGATGGGCAACGGCGATGGCACCTTTCAGGATGCGGTGATCACGCGCCCTTCGTTCGCGGTCTTCACGATTGGGGTCGGCGACTTTAACGGAGACGGCAAGCTGGATCTGGCCACCGCAGGACAGTTTGGCACGCAGAAATACGTCAACATCTTGCTGGGCAATGGTGACGGGAAATTTCACCGAGGCGCGAGCTATCCGGGCGAGGGTTCACCGGCGTCGATTGCAATCGCGGATTTTAACGGCGACGGCAAACTCGACATGGCGATCGCGAACAGCCAAGGAATCGGCGTACGGGTATGGATGGGAAACGGTGACGGCACCTTTCAGCGTGGAGCGGATTACCAGACAGCCTTTCCGACCTGGGTTATAGCAGCCGACCTGAACGGCGATGGCAAAATTGACCTGGCAGCGGCAAACTTCTTGTTTTCTAGCGGAGCGAGCGTATTTCTGGGCAATGGGGACGGCACCTTTCAGGCTGGAACGTTTTATTCTGCGTCAGACGAGCCAAGATCACTCGCGGTTGGAGACTTCAATGGCGATGGTAAGCCCGATCTGGCACTTACCGATTATCTTCGGGACGATATCGTCGTGTTACTCAATACTGGTACGGTCAGCTTTTCTCCCACTACAGCGGTGGTCTTTCCCGCCCAATTAGTGAATTCCGGCAGCCCACGGCAGACAGTCACGCTGACGAACGCGGCAGCAACTCATTTGAACATTTCTTCCATCTCCGCCAGCGGACCGTTTCACGTAGACGGCACCTGCGGCAAGAGCGTGGGGGCAGGGGCCAGTTGTGATATTCAAGTGAGCTTCGAGCCAGAAGAGATGGGAGCTGCCAACGGCCTCATCACGATCCGCGATAGCGCCTCCAGCAAGCCGCAGGTGATCCAGGTTTCCGGTGCGGGAACGGTGATCGGGCTTTCACCGCGGAGTCTCAGCTTCGGAGAACAAGAGGTTGGGTCGACAAGCGACCCCCTGATGGTCACAGTAAAGAACCACGGCAGCGCACCCGTCACCTTCAGCACTATTGCCATGGATGGGCCGAATGCCAGCAACTTCATCCAGACGAACAACTGCAACGTGCAGCTCTCTCCCGGAGCAAGCTGCATCATCAGGATTAGGTTCACGCCCAATAAACCGGGTGAGCGCACAGCCACATTAAACGTCGGAGACAACGGTGGAGGCAGCCCGCAAATGGTCTCTCTCAGCGGGATCGGGGATTAGCAGATTCAGGACCCGGAGTTCAGTGCTGCGCGGAGCGCGGGCGAGGGCGCCCGCGCCACATGTGCAAAAGAGCGCGAGGCTCCTCGCGCGCAGTTACTTTTCCGTCATGATCTCGACTTGGGCGGAGCCGAACTCCGTCACGTAGACCGCCCCGGTCACTGGATTCGGAGCGACTCCTGTCGGAAAACTTCCGCTGAGGGGCACGGTCGCGACGACTGCGTTCGTGCTTCCATCCACTTCGAATACCTGGTTTCCCTGCCCATCCGTTACGAAAATCAAGTTAGAGAGCTGGTCCAGGCTCACATCATTAGCGAATTGCCCGGTCGGAACCGTGGTGAGCAGCTGACGACTCTTCGCATCCAGAACATAAAGGCTCGAGGGCGAACTGTCTGCGGCGATGTAGACGCGCCTGGAAGTTGGATTGATGGCCAGGTTGTTGATGAAGACGTTGCCCACGGTAATCGTTTCCAGCAAGGTGTTCGTAGTGCCATCGAGAATGTCCACCTTGCCGTCGGGACCATCGAGCGTGACCCAAACGTGGTTGGTCAGCAGGTCCACGGCAACGCCGACGGGTTGACGTCCCTGAAGATCGACCCGCGCGGCAATCTGGTTGGTCGCGCCGTCGATCACGACCTCCTGATTATCGTCGTAGTCGCTCACGTACACGCGGTTGGTGAACAGGTTGAGTGCAATCCCTTGTGTGCCTAGTCCGCCGGACTGGTTGAGCGGGATGTCGGTGATCACGTGGTTGTTACTGCCATCGATGACGACCACCATGCTTCCGGCTCCGGTGAGGAAGTTGCATCCGGCGGCATAGATTCGGTTTGTTATGGGGTTGATTGCGACTACATACGGCAGCGTATCCACGGGAAAGGTAGCCATCACGGTGCCGGCTCGTAGTGCGCTGATGGTTCCGCTGTAGACGTTCGCGACGTAGATGTGCCCAGTGAAGGGATCGACAGCGACGCCGCGGGGCTCGACTCCGACGGAGACGCGTTTGATAACGTGCTGGGCAAGGGCGGTGGAGACTGAAAAAGTTAGAAGCAAGGCCAGAAAGGCCAGACGGGAACGCAAAGAACGGTGCACGGGTACAACCTCCTCTGAGCGGGGCGGGTATCAGACGCCAGAAGCCGCGCCAGAGTTGCCTTTTGGGGCGGACCTACCCCCAGCGGCTAAAGCCGCTTCTTTCGCGATGGCTTAACGGCACGAGTGAACTCGTGCCCTTCCCGATCGTCTCGATCCCGTTCGTCTCAGGGCTGGCCGAGCGGCTCTTCAGCGGGGAAGCCGGATTGTCTTGCGACGGTTTGGCACGAGTGAACTCGTGGCCTTCGCGATCGTATCGATCTAGATCGTTCTGAATTCAGGGCTCAGGTTGCATTGGCCTTGTATGTTTTGGTTGGTAGATGGCGACTTTGCCGCCGCTGGGCAGGGTGAAAGAGGCGAGACTTCCCCATCGCTGTTCCGTCACTTCCGAGACTGGAACATTCTTGTTGGTGAGATCGCGCAGAGTGGCGGCGATGTCGTCACACATAAAGAATAATTCGTGTTTGTTATTGTCCTCTGCGTCGTGAAAGGCAGCTTCTGCGGGAGGCAGGGCGAAGATCAACCAGCCGTGTCCGGCGTCGACGGCGGGGAGTTGGAGGACGTCGCGGAAAAAAGCGCGGTCGGCATTGGGATCTTTCGTGTAGAGGACGATGTGGGCACCGTTGATCATGGGGTGGTTCGCTTCGTGAGGTCATCGTCTCACTGGGTGGAGGAGAGCGCAAGCGAGCCCGCAGCGGCTAAAGCCGGCTCGTGCTGGGACGAATTCGCAGCACGACTGGAAGTCGTGCCCTTCCCGATTGCGGTATGGCGAAACGACTGAACTCGGACTCTTACTGATTGCGGTGGCCAAACGACTGAACCCGCACTCTTGCTGATTGCGGTTTAGCCAAACGACGGAACTCGGATTCTTATTGATTGCGGTTTGACAAAACGAACTCGGACTCTTGCTGATTGCGGTTTAGCCGGGAACGAATGAAGGACATGCGCTTCGGTTAACGATTTGGGCAGACGGCGCAGCGGATGGGTAGGTGCCTGCTCCGACAGATTACGGGGATGTCTTTCCAGCCGTGCGCTTTTGGCGAGCACGCCAGCAGGCACCAGGCTTCGCGGTATTTTTCGAATCGGGCGCGAGACTTGCGGGAGGTGTGGGG
This sequence comes from uncultured Acidobacteriaceae bacterium, assembly GCA_963722365.1. GTDB lineage: Bacteria > Acidobacteriota > Terriglobia > Terriglobales > Acidobacteriaceae > Sulfotelmatobacter. The sequence continues at coordinate 408,577 of CAVRLM010000003.1, read as the reverse complement.
ATAGAAGCGGATGCCTTTCCGATGGCCGACGGCTTTGATGGGGATGATGTACCAGATGTCTTCCGGAACAATGTGAGCAACGAAGAAGTCGATTTCGGCGGTCGTGTAGGTGACGCCGCTGGCTCCGGCGGTTTTGACGCGATAGCGGGATTCGGCATAGCGGGCGGCGGATTTCACCTTGACGCGCAGGAAACCCTGGCCGAGTTCGACGACGGAGTCGTAGCGCTCGCTATCTCCCCAAGGAAGGCAGACGGTGAATCCGAAATGGGTGGCGCGGGCGAGGAAGGCGGCTTCGGAGGCTTCTCCGCGACGCTTGCGCGTGGGCGGGGCTGCTGCCTGGAGCTCGATATTTCCATTCGGAAGATTTTCCGAGGCCACTTTCCCCTCCACGCGTTGAATATTTTCCGCCCTTCCGATGAGGATCGGAGCGGCAGAATCTGTTGCTGCGCGGCGGTTTCCGGTTGCAAGGTTGCGCTGATGATTCGCTTCGTTTTTCTGCATAACGAAAAAGGCGCAACCGGTGGGTCGCGCCTGGGTCTCCTCTGAGATTTCTTTATGGGCTAAAACACGAAAAGCGCGGCCCGAGGCTGCGCTTGCTTTCTTTTCGCTTCTATATTTATTTTATCAATTCGGGTTGGGCAAAGTGGACAAAACACGGAACTTATTTCTGCTTGCGAATCTTCGGGTTAGGGGAAATGGTGTGTGTTTAGGGGCTTGACAGGAATTTGGGCGAAAGAAACAGAATCCCACCCTGGTTGAGGGACGACGAGGGTGGGGTCGGACGAGCGTGGCCGGTTACTTCCCTTCCACGAACGCTTCCAGCCAGCCCAGCACGCGCTTCCATCCGTCGCCATGAGAGGCGGCCAGATCCGCGTTGCCGGCGAACCCTTCGTGGCGGACTCGAACCATGGTTCCGGTGCCCGACTTTTTTGGACCGCTAGGATGCAAGCCGTGAACCGTGTGGGGCTCGAGCTCCCAGCGAACTACAGTCTTGGTTGGACCTGTGTAACTGCCGATCCAAGTGTGGACGAGCAGACGGGGAGGATCGACCTCGAGATATTCGCCCTCCACATAAAATGTCTTACCGTCGGCGCCCACGCCGTCGCTGCGCCACTTGCCGCCGGGGCGGACGTCCATGGTCGACTTGGTGACGTGGTAGAGGCCGTCTTGTCCCCACCACTTCGGCAGTTGCGCTGGATCGCTAATGGCTTGGAAGACGCGCGCGGGCGGAGCCGCAATAAAAATTTCTGCGAGAACGGCATTTTGATCGGGAGTGATGGTGGCGGTTGCCATGAGGATCTCCTTGAAATGATTTCTCGACCTGACGTCGGACAATTCTGTCGGTTTAGAGTTTGCGGTGGAGGTCGAAAAATTGTTTCATCTCTTTGCCATGATCGATGAAGGTCCAGTCTTCGGTGTGATGGTTCTCGTCAAGCAGGGTGAGCACCATACTTTGCATGTGTCCGGCGTCGGCAGTGGCCAGATTCGTGGCATCAACGAAAGTGAATGTAATCGTCTTGCCATCTGCGGAGAGGTTGGCTTGCATGCGTGGTTGGTTGCCGGCTTCGCAATAGTGGGTCATGAGCAGCTTGTTGGGGCCATCGAGGTGAATCATGGAAACCATGTCATCTGCGTGCTTGCCGTGAATTTCACTGAGGAGGGCGGAGCCTCCAGCGGTTTCCTTGTACGAGACTTGTAGGGGGGTGCCGTCGGGGGTCTTCCCTTCCCATGAGCCGGTTAAAGACTTGAGTTGCGCGAAGGATTTTTGAGCGTCGGATTGAGCGACGGCGGCGGTGGCGGCGAGGGCGATGGCGATTACGGCGGCGATGTGGATCGATCTAGTCATGACGGATTCCTTTCTTTGTGAAAGTTTGTGGTTAGGGTTTCGGTTTGCGGGAGGATTGTGTTTCCCGGGCGTACTCGGTTTCGACAAAGGATTTCAGATTGTTCAGGCTGGCGGTCCAGAAAACGCGGTATTGCTCGATCCAGGAGTCGACCGCGCGGAGAGGTTCGGGATTCAGTTCGTAAACTCGGTTGCGGCCTTCGCGGTGTTCGCGGACGAGATGAGCGCGCCGTAGAAGGCGGAGATGTTTCGAGATGGCGGGACGGGAGACCGGAAATGCCTCGGCGATCTGTCCGGCGGGCTGGCTGCCGCGGCGAAGCAGATCGAGGACCGCGCGCCGGGTGGGGTCGGACAAGGCCTGGAACGTAGCTTCGGTTCGATGAGGCGAAGAATATGTAACCGCATGGATACGCATTATGCGTAACCTTACAGTTACATGATTGGGTTGTCAAGAGCTTTTTTGGGAAGGCACAATTTCCGATTGGGGAGAACCTGCGCGGGCATGGGCGCCCGCGCCACATACTTCGAATCGAGGCAGACTAGGGGGCTGAACCTTCGACCAGGTCCAGGAAGGCCTGGTGGACGCGGGGATCATCGGAGAGTTCGGGGTGAAACGTGGCGGCCATGGCTTTTCCCTGGCGGACGGCGACCGGATCGGCGCCTTCGGTGGCGAGGACTTCTACGCCTTCTCCGACGTGTTCGATTTTCGGGGCGCGTATGAAGACCATTTCCAGCGGGGAAACTCCGAGCAGACCTTCGCGGATAGAGCTGTCAATCTGGCGTCCGTAGGCGTTGCGCCGGATGCGGATGTTGAGGGCCCCGAGTCCTTTTTGCTGCGGATTTTCTACCTCGGTGGCAAGCAAGATTGCTCCCGCGCATGTTCCAAAGGTCGGTTTGACGCGAACGAACTGCTTGAGCTTTTCGAACCCTTCTTCGCCGAGAAGTTTCAGGAAGGTACCGGATTCTCCACCTGGAATGACCAATCCATCGATTTGGTCGAGTTGCTCTGGTTTCTTGACAAGTACAACTTCCGCGCCGAGTTCCTCAAGACGGCGGCGGTGTGCGTCAAAATCTCCTTGAAGGGCAAGGACTCCTATTGTCATGGTTTGGTTGGGTCGTCGATCTTCGCTCTGAAATAACGTGCTCTTTGATACTACCGGAGAATCCGACTCCGCTGAATCGGCCGGCGTCCTCCGGACTCATGAGATTTGATATTCGCACTCGAGGGTCGGGATTCATCGATGTTGGGATTGAACGAACGAGCGACTGCAATCCACCAGAGACGCGATTTGCCCGTGCTTGAGGGCTCAGAAAGAATGTGGCACCGCCGCGTCGTGAGGGGCAAACAACTTACAAAAAAGTTGTATTTTTCTCGGCTGATCAGGAGCAATCCTTTCCCGCTATCGCCCAAACGAGTCAGAATCTTAAGATTGGGCCGAACGTGATTCGCAGATTGTTGTGCGCACCACTGTTGAAGTAGATTTCATCTCCGACTTCGAAACGCAAACCTACTGGGCCAAGGTTGGCTTCGATTCCTCCTCCCGGATAAATAGCGGCGTTCAGGCTCGATGTGCGCAATCCGAGAACCACACTCACAATGTCGCTGTAGGGCAGCAGGCTGGGGCTCAGACGGAAATCTACGACGCCACCTTTCAGGGTAACGAAAGGGCGAATGCCACCGCCAGAAGGCTGCAACTTAGGACCGAACAAGGCTTGGGTCACCCCGATCGATGTGCGGTCGATCGCCGCAATGTCTCCCGTAGTAATGTTGTGGTAGGCCTCGTCGAAATTGATGCCATAGTCGTAGGCCACTTCACCCTCCAGCATTACGGGACCGCGAATCCGGTAGCCGAAGCGGGCGCCGAGCCCGAAATTATTGGTGCTTGTCTGCGAGATGCTGACAGAGTCCAGGAAAATGCCGGCCTCGACGTGTTTTTGCGCGAAAGATTGAGAGCTGAAAAACAATAAGGTCAGAACAAGCGGGCAAAGCTTGAGCATCCTAGTACGCCTCCAAGCATCGGTTGAGCTAGGATGCACAAGGCTTTGATGCAGTTGGTTCTTGCGATCGGCTGAGCAAACCTTGCCGAATGAAATCTTACGACCGGCCGGAGAGTGATGCTGTGAAGAACGGTGACAAGCCTACCAGGGGTCGAAGCAGTCGTAGTTTCGTTGGGCGGTGATTTTGCCGTCGCGAAATTCGAGAAACATGGCAGAGTGGCAGCGCATCTGGGCACCGGCCGCCAGCGTGCCAAAGGGGATCGCCAGGGTGCCGGTCCACAGCACCTCGAGCGTGACGCGATTTTCCGCGGCGGACTCGCTGGCAATCTCATAGGTCTGACGAGCGAAAATCTTGCGGCCCTTTTCGAAGGCTTCGGCTACCCGGGCGACGTCTGCCCGCAGACCATTCGGATAAATGCGATTGGGGAGTTGCTCGATGACGGCATCTGGAGAAAACAACGACGCAACATAGGTGGCATCGCCGTCTTCGATGGCTTTCAGATACTGACGGGCTTGGGTGAGCATGTCAGGCATGGGATAAAACCTTTTTTACCACAGAGGACACAGGGGAAACGGAGGAACTGTTGACCCTCTCGAGTACACGCAAGAACCGCCCCACCTAGCTCATCGCCGCCCCGAAAAAAGAACAAGCAGAAGCAAAAAGTGAAGGCAAGAAGGAAATACCTGCCAAAACGGCCCGCAAAGATCCCGATGAGCTACTTTGTTCAGTTTTTACGTGATTCAAAGTAAGGCGTAGTGCCGTTGCCCAACGCTTGTGACAACACCAGCCCGACCAACGGTGGACATCGAAGCTGTGGGGACGGCGCGACATTTGGAAATCAGAAACAGAATCCGGTAGTGGATGAACTGGAATTTCACGCCAAAAACTGACTGAAACCTCCAAGGAGAAAACAAATGACGCGGAAATTGTTTGGGTGGAGCTTGGTGATTACAAATATTCTGTGCGCGTCGCTGATCGCACAAGTGACGGGAACTGGAACGAAAGGGACCGTTCCGCTTTGGAGCGGCTCTTCGCGATTGGGAACTCGTTGATTCGACAGAAAAATGGCGATATTGCAATCGGAACGAATGCCCCGCAGGCCAAGTTGCACGTGCAAGTCACTACAGGGACCGCCGTCGCCGGGTACACCGGTGGTGGTGTTCAGGGCACGAACTTTGCAGCGGGGGCATTTGGCGTGAACACTGGAACTTCGGGCACCGGAGTTTACGGCTTGGCCCTGGCCAATACGGGCCAGGCCACGGCAATCTAAGCAGAAACAGAAAGCACCGATGGGAATGCGAGCCTGTTTAACAACAACGGGGTTGACAGCCTGGGAAGCTCCTGTGACGGGATGCCGACCTGCAACGTTATCGTCGGACAAGCCAATGCAGCCACGGTTTTTCGTGTGGGCGGAGATGGGCACGTGCATGCCACTTCATATGACGTGGGCGGCGCCGATTTCGCTGAATCCATGGCCGCCGAGGGAGGGCGTTCCCCGGTTACCACGCCGCAGACCCCGGATTAGCGATTGCCCCTCGTAAAATCCGCTGATGTATCTTGGGGGCGGAGGCCTTTGTGCTGGGCGATATCCATTCGATCGAGATTGTGCTCTTGTTGCTGCTGTTCTTCGTCGTCGTCTTTGGAGCATTGGCAAAGAAGCTGCACACTCCGTATCCGATCGTGCTCGTCATTGGGGGACTGCTTCTCAGTTTCATTCCCGGCATTCCGCGGATCACCCTGAATCCCGACATCGTGTTTCTGGTCGTTCTGCCTCCCTTGCTTTACAACGCTGCCTGGCTCACATCGTGGCGTGAGTTTTCCTACAACCTGGTTAGCATCTTGTTTCTGGCCTTTGGGCTGGTGACCTTCACCGTAGTGGGCGTGAGTTTGGGGGTGCATTGGTTCTTGCCCGGGCTGGATTGGCGCATGGGCCTGGTCTTGGGAGCGGTCGTGGCACCCACCGATGCGATTGCAGCCGTTTCGATCGCGTCGCGAATTGGATTGCCGAAGCGCATCGTGGAGATTCTCGAAGGAGAAAGCCTGCTCAATGATGCGACTGCCCTGCTCGCTCTCGAATTTGGAATTGGGTTGCTGGTGGGCGGGCAACGGCCTACCGTCATGCTCGGGTTCTTGCGGCTGGGGTACTTGATTGTCGTAGGCGTGTTGACCGGACTGGTGATTGGCGAGATTGTCCACCAGATTGAGCATCGCATCGACGATGCACCGATTGAGATTGCCCTGAGCCTGCTCACTCCTTACGCAGCATATCTCAGCGCCGAGCAGATGCATGCCTCCGGGGTTCTGGCAGTGGTGGTGTGCGGCTTGTACCTGACGCGAAAGAGTTCGCACTTTTTTTCTCCGAGTGTGCGGGTGCAGGCGTGGGCGGTGTGGGAGTCAATGACGTTTGTTTTGAACGGCCTCGTGTTCGTGATGATCGGGTTGCAGTTGCCCTACGTATTGAAAACCATCAGCGATCACGACCTGCGAACGCTTACGCTCTACGCCGCCGTGTTTTGCGCGTTCTTGATTGTGCTGCGCCTGATCTGGGTGTTTCCGGGCGCACACCTTGCCTATCTGATTCGAAGACACGTTTTGCATCAGAAGGAAGCGACGCCTACAGCGAAGGGGCTTTTCGTATTGGGCTGGACCGGGATGCGGGGAGTGATCTCGCTGGCGGCAGCGATTTCGGTTCCGCGGCTGCTGGCCAATGGAGAGCCTTTTGTCCAGAGGAACGTGATTATTTTTCTAACGTTCGCGGTGATTCTCGTAACGCTGGTTTTGCAAGGCCTGACTTTACCCTCAGTGATCCGGGGGCTGGGACTGGCCGGCCTTTCCATCAGCAATCAGGAGGAAGTGAGTGCGCGCAGGCTTATGGCTGAGGCGGCGCTGTTGCACCTGGAGCAGGTAAAGAGCCGGGCGGATTCCACGGACGAAGCCTATGACGACATCGAGCGGCATTACCGGCGACGCCTGGCGACACTGGACCATGAAGAGGCTCATGCTGAGCCAGCAGACGCGGATTTCTACAAGAAGTACGCTGCCTTGTCGCGGGAGCTGCTAAATGTTGAGCGGAAGACCGCGGTGGAATTGCGCAACCAGAGCCAAATCGGCGACGAATTGCTGCGCGAATTGGAGCACGAGTTGGATTTGGGAGAGTTGAAGTTTCAGCGGAGGCGCGGGGAATAGTGCGTGAACGAGAAGAACAAAGCCCCGGACGAATGCGTCCGGGGCTACGTGATTTTCTACCAGCCGCGAGTTTGCAGCATTTGGGCTTCGTCCATTCCGGAGACGGCGAGGCCCTTCATCGCTCCTTGCAGGTCTTCGCTCACTTCAAGTAATACTTTATGGTCTTGATAGTGGGTGGCGGCCTTCACGATGGCGCGGGCGCGCTTCTCGGCTTCGACGGGATCTGCGAAGGTGGTGGAGTCCTTCATGAAGATGCCGCTGCCGACGAAGACTGCTTCGGCTCCGAGTTGCATGACGAGGCTTGCATCGGCCGGGGTGGCGATGCCTCCAGCGGAGAAATTCGGAACGGGCAGCTTCCCTGCTTTCGCAACGATGCGAATCAATTCGTAGGGTGCTCCGTGCTCTTTGGCCTTGGCGTAGAGTTCTTCTTCGCTGAGCACTGTGAGGATCTTCATTTCCTGAACAATCTGGCGGATATGTTTGACGGCGTGGACGACGTCGCCGGTGCCGGCTTCTCCTTTGGTGCGAATCATAGCGGCGCCCTCGGCGATGCGGCGTAGGGCTTCGCCGAGGTTGCGGGCTCCGCAGACGAACGGGACCTTGAAGGCATGTTTGTCGACGTGGTGAGCCTCGTCGGCAGGAGTCAGGACTTCGGACTCGTCAATGAAGTCGACACCGAGTTCCTCGAGAATTTGAGCTTCGGCAAAGTGTCCGATGCGGCATTTAGCCATAACCGGAATCGACACGGCGGCCATGATTTCGCGAATCTTTTTCGGTGAGGCCATGCGAGCTACGCCGCCTTCGGCGCGGATTTGCGCGGGCACGCGCTCGAGGGCCATCACGGCGACGGCGCCAGCCCTTTCCGCGATGGTGGCCTGATCGGCGTTGGTGACGTCCATGATGACGCCGCCCTTGAGCATTTCGGCGAGGCCGGTTTTGAGACGGAGACTGGTGTTGGTGCCGTTGTGTTGGGACATGGTCTAGACCTTGTGGGTACCTTTTCGCGATCGCGAAGAATCAGCAGTCAGCCCTCCGCTAACCCTTGGTTTGATGATCTGGGGAGGGGTTTCGCCGCTGACTCATTCTAACGCTGGCGAGGCATTTGCGGAACCCCGGTCGCCGATTAACCACGAAGGACACGAAGTTACACGAAGGACAAACCACGAAGGTCACCTGTTAGAGCTCCATGAACTTGGCGAACATTTTTTCGGGGTCGATGGCGATGAATCCCTCTAACGCCGGCGAACCATTTTGCGGAACCCCGGTTGCCATTAACCACGAAGGACACGAAGTTACACGAAGGAAAAACCACGCAAGGTCAACCTGCTAGCGCTCGACGAACTTGGCAAACATTTTTTCGGGGTCGATGGCGATGAAGATTCCCTTGCTTCGGGCCAGGACTTCATTCTTCTCGTTGAGAATTTCGGCCACGTTGATGTGTTGGCGGCCGTGGACGCTGACTTCCCTGCCCTCGACGTGCAGCGGCTTATAGAGCGGGACGGGCTTGAGATACTCGACGGTCATCTCTTTGGTCAGGGCGACGACGTGGTGAAGCTTGTTCACCTTGCCCATAGCGTCGTCGAGAATGGTAGCGATGATGCCGCCGTGGCAGTGGCCCGGAGGTCCGGTGTAGCGCTTGCTGAGGCGGAATTTGCAGACGAAGGTTTGGCGTTCTTCGTCGAGAGTGAACTTTAGTCGCATGCCATCAGGATTATTCTGGCCGCAGGCGAAGCAGTAGTTCTTTTGCATTTTGAGATAGCGGGTGTCGTGGCCGTGGACCTGGGACTTTCGTGGCATGGGAGGGATTTTACCCTGAACACCGAAACACAACTAACCACAGGGGACACAGAGGGCACCGAGGCGCAGCTACAGCGCTGCGGGATATTCCTTTTTTGGCCGGGCGAAATCTTGTATACATATCGGTTTTGAGTTTCTTGCCGCTTGCCGCAGAGCTGCATGCGCGCGAGTCCTCGTGGTAAAGAACAAAGCACTGCATAGGTCCTTCGGCGGGCAAAGTGCGCCCTCCTCAGGATGACAAGTCGAAAATCAATTACTGCATCGGAGCCTTCATGAAACGTTTTGTCATTCTCGTTCTTCTCCTCTCCTTTGGAGCATCGTCTCTTCTGGCGCAGCAAGCTCAGACCGGTAAAACGCCTGACAAAGACGCCGACAAGAAGAATCCTCCCGCGGCAAAAGGGGCCAAGAAAGATCAGAAAAAAGACGAGAAGAAGGAGGAGCCCAAAGAGGAAAAGAAGGGTGGGATGACAGCCGACACTTTTTCGGGGCTGAAGTTTCGGCTCATTGGGCCGGCGGTGGCTTCGGGGCGGGTGATGTCGATTGCGGTGAATCCGCGCAACAAGTCTGAATACTACGTCGGGGTGGCGTCGGGTGGAGTGTGGAAGACGGTGAATGATGGGACGACTTGGACTCCAGTGTTCGATGGAGAGGCATCGTATTCGATTGGCTGGGTGGCGCTCGATCCGAACGATTCGTCCGTGGTGTGGGTAGGCACGGGGGAAAGCAATTCGCAGCGCAGCGTTTCGTACGGCGATGGAATTTACCGGTCCGATGATGGCGGGAAGAGTTGGCAGAATCTAGGGCTGAAGAAGTCAGAACATATTGGGCGGGTAGTGGTGGATCCACGGGATTCGAAGGTGGTGTATGTGGCGGCGGAAGGACCGCTGTGGGGATCGGGGGGAGATCGCGGGCTCTATAAGACGGCGGATGGCGGCAAGACGTGGAAGGCCGTGCTGACGATCAGCGAGAACACGGGCGTGGTGGACGTGGCTCTGGATCCGTCGAATCCGGACATTCTGTACGCGTCGGCGTATCAGCGGCGGCGGCATGTATTCACGCTGATCGATGGCGGACCAGAGAGCGCAATTTACAAATCGACGGACGCGGGAGCTACGTGGAACAAGTTGAAATCCGGATTGCCGGCGGTCGATATGGGGAGGATTGGGCTGGCCGTTTCTCCGGCGGATCCGAATGTCGTGTATGCCACTGTCGAGGCGGCGGATGGAAAGGGCGGAATCTTCCGGTCAAGCGACAAGGGAGCAACGTGGGAGAGGCGGAATGAGTTTGATTCCGGCGCGATGTATTACGCGCGGGTGGTGCCCGATCCCAAGAATGTGGATCGCATTTTTGTGATGTCGGTGCAATTGCGCGAGTCGCTCGATGGGGGCAAGACGCTGCGGAAAGTGAACGAAGTGAATCATCACGGGGACAATCACGCCTTGTGGATTGATCCGGAAAATACACAACATTGGCTGCTGGGGTCGGATGGAGGGATGTACTCGACCTTTGATGATGCGAAGTCGTGGCAGTTTAAGGCGAATTTGCCGACGGTGCAATTTTATGACGTGGCGGTGGACAATGCGACTCCGTTCTACAACGTGTGCGGCGGGACGCAGGATAATTTTTCGTGGTGCGGGCCGGCGCGCACGCGGAACGTCAATGGAATTCTGAATTCGGATTGGTTCGTGACAACGGGTGGAGATGGATTCCGGTCGCAGGTGGATCCGGTGGATCCGAACACAATTTATGCGGAATCGCAGTATGGCGTTCTGGTGCGGCACGACAAGCCCACAGGGCAAGAATTGGTGTTGCAGCCGCTGGAGGGCAAGGGAGAGCCCGCTCTGCGGTGGAATTGGGATTCGCCGATCATCATCAGCCCGCATTCGCATACGCGGCTTTATTTTGCCGCCAATAAATTGTTCCGCAGCGACGACCGCGGTGATACCTGGAAGGCGATCAGCGGCGATTTGACGCGGCAGATGGATCGTAACAAGTTGCCGGTGATGGGAAAGGTATGGGGTCCGGATGCGGTCGCGAAAAATCAGTCGACTTCGTTTTACGGAAATATCGTGGCGCTGGCGGAGTCTCCGAAGAAAGAAGGACTGATTTATGTGGGGACGGATGATGGACTGATCCAGGTGACGAGCGACGGAGGGGCGAATTGGACGAAGTATGAAAAGTTTCCGGGCGTCCCAGAGATGACGTATGTTTCGCGGTTGACGGCGTCTTCGCACGACGCGGGGACGGTGTTTGCGGCGTTTGACAATCACAAGAATGAGGACTTCAAGCCGTATCTGCTGAAATCGGTGGATGCGGGAAAGACCTGGACTTCGATTGCGGGTGATTTACCGGAGAGTGGGCCGGTGTTGGCGTTTGCGGAAGATACCGTGAATGCGAACCTGTTGTTTGCAGGGACGGAGACGGGTGTGTTCTTCACGATCGACGGTGGAGCGCACTGGGTGCGACTCAAGGGTGGGCTGCCCACGATTTCGGTGCGCGACATGGTGATCCAGGCGCGCGAGGGCGATCTGGTGATTGCGACGTTTGGCCGGGGATTCTATGTGCTGGACGACATCACCCCGCTGCGACAGATGAAGGCGGAGTCGACAGAACAAGCTTCTGCGATGTTCCCGGTGAAAGATGCGCTGATGTATGTGGAGCGGCATCCGCTGGGTGGGCCGAAGAAGGGGTTCCAGGGAGATGCGTTTTATGCGGCAGATAACCCGCCATATGGTGCGGTGTTCACGGCGTACTTAAAGGAAAAGTTTAAGACGAGGAAAGAGAAGCGGCAGGACGCCGAGAAGGATGCGGCGAAGAAGAGTCAGGCAACTCCCTATCCGACGAATGATGAACTGCGTGCCGAGGCGGAGGAGGCTAAGCCCGAAGTTTATTTCGTGGTGTATGACGAGAGCGGGGCGGCGATCCGGCGGGTGGAGGGCAGTTCGGAGGCTGGATTCCAGCGGGTGGCGTGGGATCTGCGGTATTCGGCGCCGCAGGTGAAAAAGCCGTCGGACGATGATGGTGAAAACTTTCCGGACGCCGCGGACATGGGACCGCTGGTGCTGGCGGGGAGTTATTCGGTTCGCATGTTCAGCAAGGTCGGCGGCGCGGTGACCGAGTTGGCGGCGCCGCAGTCGTTCAAGGTGACGACAGAGGGGGCGTCTGGGATGAGCGCAGCGGACCGCACGGCACAGGAAGAATTCATGCGGAAGGTGACACGCCTCTACAGGGCAGTTTCGGGGGCGCTGCATACCGCTGAAGACGTGCAGTCGCGGTTGAAGGCGATTCAGGAGGCGTTGCGTGAGGCTCCGGCAGCGGAGAAAGAGTTGGGAGGGGTCGCCGATTCACTTGCGCAGCGGGATCGCGAGATCTTGCGGGCTCTGCAAGGAGATATCGAAATCGCCAAGCGTAGTGAGCCGGTGCCATCATCGATCAACGACCGGGTGAATTCGGTGATGGAGGGCGAGCGGTTCTCACTGGCGAAGCCGACGCAGTCGCATGTGGATTCGTACAACATCGCGGCCACGGAATTTGCCGACCAACTTGGGAGGTTGCGGACGCTGGTTGAGGTAGACCTCAACAAACTGGAGAAGGATATGGAGGCCGCGGGGGCACCTTGGACTCCGGGGCGAGTGCCGGAGTGGTCGGACAAGTAGAGCAAAACCTATAACTACGAAGCGCACTACGGTTCACTAGGGAAACCTGGACTAGACTTCTACGCCTTGCTCGCGCAACCGTACGATCAGGTGGCTTGGCGGCAATGGTCGGAGTGGTAGAGCAAAAACCTTTAACCACGAAGGGCACTAAGGTTCACGAAGGAAACCTGGACTAGACCTCTACCGCCTTGCTCGCGCAACCGATCAGGTGGCTTGGCGGCAATGGTCGGAGTGGTAGAGCAAGACCTTTAACCACGAAGGGCACTAAGGTTCACGAAGGAAATCTGGGCTAGACTTCTACGCCTTGCTCACGCAATAGGACGATCAGGCGACTGGGCGGCAATGCGGTTCCGAGGTTGTAACTGCCGGTGATGCGATCGGCGAAGAGCAGGACGGCATCGTTCTCGAAGGCGCCGGCGTAGCTCAGGACGTCGTATTGGCTAACATATTGTTCGATCTCGCGATCGAGCAATGGACGGAAAAAGATATCCAAGGTTTCGACGGTGGAGAGCATTCGACGGGTTGGCGCGCGGAGGACGGCGATCGAGGTCACGAACTGAAACTGGCTGCCGGAGAATTCCTTCAGGAATGAAGTAGCTTCCTGTTTGCTTTGCGGCTTTTCGAAAATCTTTTTTCCCTTGGCCGCGACCGCATCTCCGGAAACGATGATCGCGTCGGGGCACTCGTCTGCGATTTTGTGCGCTTTTGCCTCGGCAAGCTTTCGCGTGAGTTCGACGGGATCGTCGTGGCGAATGGCTTTTTCATCGATATGACTGGGGCGCGTTTCGTAGGGCAGGCCGATCAAGTCCATGGCGCGCTTACGGAACTTCGATTCTGAGGCGAGAACGATCCTCATTGCGAGAGACTCCTGTAGAAAAATTAAACATAGCACGCGTGCAGAGAGTGCGTGGGTGACGTTCCTGATTTCTTGCTCAATAACCCTTGCATTGTTCGCGAGTGGCTGTGTTACACTCGCCGCCGACCGTTGCTTGCGTTGTGGGACGCGGTGACGGCCGTGGGGAAATCCTTGACTGTGCCCAGGAGGGCTGGGGAATGGGCCTCGCGTTACTGGTTTTGATCTGGCTGATCACTTTTGTCAGCACCTACTTCTTTGTCGCCAAAACCTGGTGGCTGCCTGTGGGCGCATCCGCGGCCGCAGGCTGGATCGACGGTCAATTCACCCTGACGTTTGTGATCATGGGAATTGTCTTCGTCGCAGCGCAGGTCTCGCTCGGGTACATCGTGTGGAAGTACCGCGAGAGCCCTTCTTCTCCTCCGGTGGCGTATTCTCACGGAAACACTACGCTGGAAATCGTTTGGACAGTTCTGACCACGATTCTGTTCGTCGGATTGAATCTGATGGGCAGCAGCGTATGGGCAAGCCAGCGCTGGGATGCAGCCGAGCCAGGCGCGGTTCAGGTGGAAGTAACTGGTATGCAATTTGCGTGGTACTTCCGCTATCCGGGGCCCGACGGTAAATACGGTGCTACGAGCCCAAAGCTGATGGATCCATCGGCTGGCGGCGAGGCTGCGGTGGGGCTTAATACCTCTGACCCGGCCGCAAAAGACGACGTCGTGACGGGAACGATGTATCTCCCGGTTGACCGCGAGGTTGATGTAAGCCTGCGGGCCGTCGATGTCATCCACAGTTTCTTTATCCCGAACCTGCGTTTTAAGCAGGATACAGTGCCAGGCTTGAACATTCACATGCACTTCAAGCCGACGGCGATTGGTGAATATGAGATTGCCTGCGCGGAACTGTGCGGGCTCGGTCATTACAAGATGCATGGCATGGTCCACGTCGTCAGCCAGGAGGATTTCGATAAGTGGCTGGCGGCACGGGAGGCGGAGAAACAATAAAATGGCGACCCCGGCTTCGGTTCACGCGCACGCTCCTCAGGGTTTCATCCGGAAATACATCTTCAGTCTGGATCACAAAGTCATCGGCATTCAGTATTTCTTCCTGGCACTCACGGCAGTGTTTGTCGGGATGCTGCTGTCACTTTTGATGCGCATTCATATGGTCTGGCCGACGGCGGTATTGCCAATCGTCGGCGAGATCAAGCCGGAACAGTATCTCGCCTTACTGACCATGCACGGGACCATCATGGTGTTCTTCGTGCTGACGACCGCGCCGCAGGGAGGGTTCGGTAATTACTTCCTGCCGATTCAGATTGGCGCGCCCGACATGGCGTTCCCCGTCCTGAACATGCTGTCGTTCTGGACGACGTTCGTGGGATTTGTTGTGATCCTGTGCGCGTTCTTTGTGTCCGGCGGAGCGCCATTGCACGGGTGGACTGGGTATCCTCCCCTGAGCGCGCTGCAAACGGCTGGGCCCGGCGAAGGTCTGGGCGCTGACTTGTGGATCACGAGCATCGCCATTTTCTGTCTCGCGTCGCTGATGGGGGCATTGAACTTTATCACCACGACGCTCGATCTGCGGGCGAAGGGCATGACGCTGATGCGCATGCCGCTGACCGTGTGGTCGTGGTTCATCACGGCGATTCTGGGACTGCTGGCGTTTGGCGTGCTGTTGTCGGCGGGAATTTTGCTGCTGATGGACCGGAATCTTGGGACGAGCTTCTACGTGCCGCTGGTTGTGGTGAACGGGCAGATCATGGGCCACAAGGGCGGATCGCCGCTGCTGTGGCAGCATCTCTTCTGGTTCTTTGGACATCCAGAGGTATACATCGCGATTCTGCCGGGCATGGGCGTGGCGTCGCAGATTCTGTCGACGTTCTCGCGCAAGCCGATTTTCGGCTACAAGGCGATGGTGTACGCCATGCTGTCGATCGGATTCTTCGGATTCATGGTGTGGGGCCATCACATGTTCATGAGCGGCATGAGCCCGTACTCGGCTTTTGCCTTCTCTCTCTTGACGATGTGCATTGGCGTGCCCTCGGCCATCAAGACATTTAACTGGCTCGGCACTATGTATAAGGGGCGAATTCGGTTCCATACTCCGATGTTGTATGCCATCGGGTTTGTGTCGCTATTTGTTTCCGGCGGGCTGAGCGGGCCGTTCCTGGCGCAACCGGTGCTCGATATTCAGTTGCACGACACTTATTTTGTGGTCGGACATTTCCACCTGATCATGGGTGTGGCAGCGATCTTTGGGATCTTCGCGGCGACCTATTACTGGTTCCCGAAAATGTTTGGTCGGATGATGAATGAATCGTGGGGGAAATTGCATTTCTTCCTCACGCTGGCCGGAACGTACGCCATCTTCATGCCGATGCACTATCTCGGAATGGCGGGACAAACACGACGCTATTCTCAATTCACAGAAGTCGCTTACCAGCAGAAGTTGCTGCCTTTGCAGACGTTCATGACGTATGCCGCGATCATCACGATCGCAGCGCAGTTCATCTTCGTGATCAATCTGTTCTGGAGCATGTTCAAGGGGCCTAAGGCCAGCGACAATCCGTGGGAAGCGACGACCTTGGAGTGGACGACAGCGACTCCGCCACCGCATGACAACTTTGGCGGCGTGACTCCAGTGGTGAATCATGGGCCGTATGAATATGGCGTGCCCGGGGCTTCGAAGGATTATGTGATGCAGACGGATCCGGCAACCACCGCAACGCATTAGCGCACTAAGTAGTTATGGCGACCTACACTCCAAGTTCTCCGGTTGATCACGTTGGACGCGGGCACAAGCCTCCGGCTCCGCCTGCAACGGGCGGGGGCGATGACGGGCGTGGCGGCGGCGACATTCCAAACTACGGCGCGCGGTTGCGGCGGGCCCGGCTCGGGCTGGCTTGCGGGATCGCCACCGTTTGCATGGTGTTTATCTCGCTGACCAGCGCGTACATCGTGCGGCAGGGGCTGCCGACATTTGATGGGGCGTCGAACAGCTACGTGCGTGATTGGGGACGGGTGGATTTGCCCTGGCTGTTGCTGGCAATTAACACTGCTGTGCTTTTGATCAGTAGCGTGACGATGGAATTCGCCCGGCGGAAGGCGGCGCTGCAGGCGGCGCTGGCTCCGGTGAGGTCGATCCCGGGAATCTCGTTGGGGAACGAAAAATCATTTCCTTGGCTTGGCATCACTGTGCTCTTGGGGATCGGATTTCTTTCGGGGCAATGGTTGGCTTGGGGCGAGTTGCATGCTCGCGGGTTTTTTGTAGATACCAATCCCAATAGCTCGTTTGTGTTTCTGCTGACGATTGCGCACGCGATCCACCTGGGCGGGGGAATGATTGCTTTGATTTGGGCGGCGAGCGCTTCCCTGCTGCACAAGCCGGTGGAGTCTCGACGGATTGTGGTGGATATCACCGCGTGGTACTGGCATTTTATGGCGGTGTTGTGGATTTATGTGTTCGCTCTGTTGGGATTTGCGCGATAACAACTCAAAGCATGAACCACGAAGGACACTAAGGTTCACGAAGGTTGCATAGATCCTTCGGCGGGCAAAAGGTGCTCGCCTCAGGATGACAAGAGGAACTGAAAGGGGAACTTGAGGAATGGCTGACGCCACGCTTCAGCATGATGCTGTGCAACACGGGCTACCGGGAGCTTTTGAGGCGCCGTTGTTTGGGGCTTACTCGAAGAAAGTGGGGATGTGGCTGTTTCTGGCCTCGGACTCGCTGACTTTCGGAGCGCTGCTTTTCGCTTTCAGCTACAACCGGATTTATACGGCGTGGCCCACGCCATTTCACGTGCAGAGCATTGTGAACTCCACCATCATGACGGCATGCTTGTTGTCGAGCTCGCTGACCATGGTGATGGCGGTGTTTGCGGCACAGCGCGGAGACCGCGCCTGGACCCGCAATTGGTTGCTCGCCACCATGGCGTTCGGCACGGCGTTTATCGTGCTGCACGGGATGGAGTGGAGCAAGCTGATCGACGAAGGCCTGACGCTGCCGATGTTTCCGAAGCCGGCGCACGCTGCTGTCGGGGAGATGGCCGACATTTCGAAGAACACTCCGCAGTTCCCTGCTACATTCTTCGGCCTCACCGCGATGCACATGCTGCACGTGACGATTGGCGTGATTTATCTGGGAGTGGTTGCTTTTCGAAAGTGGTTCCTGCCCGTGCTGGCCGTACTTTGGGCCGCGGGATATTTTCTGATTCCGGCCGACAACGTTTTTCACTACGGGATTCATGCGCTGGGACTGGGGCTGATCGTCGCGGCGATCATTTTGTTCTTGAAGCCGAAAGATTACGATGCGCAGGATGTGGAAGTTTCGGGGTTGTACTGGCACTTCGTCGATCTGGTGTGGATGTTTATCTTCCCGCTGGTGTATTTGCTGTCGACGAAGATTACGTAGTACTCGACGGGTTCAGCGGCTAAAGCCGATCTCATTTGGGCTGTTACGGCATCGCTGAAGCGATGCCCTGATACGAATCTTGAGCGAGGGGAAAACGATGCACGACGCGGCAACACATGATGACAGCAAGGGGCAGTATTTCTGGGTGTGGGGAGCGCTGCTGGTCCTGACCGCAATCGAGGTCGTGCTGGGATACAAGCAAGTCTTCTCACCCGTGCGGATGCTGGAAATATTGCTGGTTCTTTCGATCATTAAGTCGGCGCTGATTATTGGCTACTTCATGCACTTGAAGTTTGAGAAGGCGCTGATGCGCTGGCTGCTCGTCTTCTCGGTCGTTGCCTGCTTCATCATCATGTATTTCTTTTTCTTCCCAGACGCGGGGCGCGTGTTGCCTCCGCCAAATGGCGTTGGATTGGGCTAAGCATATGAATGTCCTCTCTAAGCTTCGGGCCTGTATTTTAGCGTCGCTGCTTGCGTTTGCGGTCAGCCCGGCTTTTGCTCAGGGATGCGCCATGTGCAATGCAAATGCTAAGGCCACGCCGAAGGACGCGCAGCGAGCAATTAACCGGGCGATCTTTGTGATGCTGGCGCCGCCGGTGGCGATCATGGTTGTTGGGTTTGGATTCGCCGTCCGGTACGGCAGGCGCCGCGATCAAGAGAACGAAACACCCTCATCGTAAAGTGATTGCTGGCAACGGTTCTCTCGCCATCACTTGAAATGTTGTCGGCGGAGACGTAGTGAGCTCCGTTTCTACGGGGCAACGGGCCGCTCCTGTCTGCTTTATAATAGAAAGATTCGATACGCTTCGCGGACGACTCTGAGCGCTTGCGCTCGGGTCGAGCGGGGCTGTCGCGGCCCTTATTCGATGTCTTCTGAAACCACGCAGGCTGTTGTGAATCCCACGGAAAGCATTGTGGTACGCGGTGCGCGCGTACATAACCTCAAGGATATTGACTTCGAGGTTCCGCACAACTGCCTGACGGTCGTCACCGGTGTGTCTGGATCGGGCAAATCTTCGCTGGCATTTGACACGATATATGCCGAGGGGCAGCGGCGCTATGTGGAGTCGCTATCGGCCTATGCGCGGCAATTTCTGGAGCGGATTGAGAAACCGGATGCGGACCTGATTGATGGGATCGCTCCCGCGGTGGCGATCCGGCAGAAGAATACGACGCGGAATCCGCGGTCAACCGTGGCGACGGCGACTGAGATTTACGACTATCTGCGTCTGCTGTTTGCCCGGGTGGGGCGGACTTATTGCGCGAACTGCGGACGCGAGGTGAAGAAGGATACGGTCGACGAGGTTGCGGATGCAATTCTGAAGCTTGATCCGGAGACGCGGTTGCAAGTGTTGTTTCCCCTGCAGAGGGCGGTCGGGGTGACACAGGAAACTGCCGGAAAGTCTGTCCGGGTGCGAGGGCGGGACGCCCCTTCGACAAGCTCAGGGCAGGCTCTCGCGACAGCCGGCGGGACGCCAGCGCTACCAAAAGCGAAGAAGGGCGCTAAGGGGGAACTCAGCGACTCCCTGAAGAGCCGGCTGTTTGATCTGCGTAAGGCGGGATTTAACCGGCTTTATCAGGCGGGAGAGGTATATGAGTTCTCTACGCCGGAGTCGCTGCTGGATCTCAATTTTGCTCAGCCGGTGTTTGTGCTGGTTGATCGGCTGGTCGTGTCTGCGGAGGCTCGATCGCGGATTGTTGATGCCATTGAGACGGCTTATCGGGAGGCGGGCGAAGTTATTTTTGAAATCCCGGGGAGCGAGGCGCTTTCGGCAGACGCGGGCGGGGGCGCCCGCGCCACACAGGCAAAGATCTTACGGTTTGCACAGAGGTTTGAGTGCAAGCACTGCAGTTTGCGGTATGAGGAGCCCGAGCCGAGGCTCTTCTCGTTTAACAATCCTTATGGGGCTTGTCCGCGGTGCCAGGGGTTTGGGAACACGATCGACTTCGATCTGGACCTCGTGATTCCGGACAAGATGAAAGCGTTGGCGGAGTGTCCGATCGAGCCTTGGACCAAGCCGAAGTATCGACCACTATTTACCGATCTGAAGCGGTTTGCCAAAGCCGCAGGAATTCCGATGGATGTGCCGTGGATTGACCTGGAGGAAGAGCATCGCAATCTGGTGCTCAACGGTGAGGGGAAATTCCTGGGCGTGCGTGGCTTCTTTGCCCACCTGGAACGCAAGAAATACAAGCTGCACGTGCGCGTGTTTCTGAGCCGATACCGCGGGTATTCGCTGTGTCCGGATTGCAACGGCTCGCGGCTGCGGCTGGAGGCCCGGCAGGTCAAGATTCAAGGGCGAAATATTTGCGAGGTGTCTTCGCTCACAGTGGAAGATGCGCTGCGTTTCTTTGAACAGGTCCAGCTCAGTCCGGAGGAAGCGGAGATTGCGGAGAAGGTGCTTGATGAGATTCGCGAGCGCTTGCGGTTTTTGAATGATGTGGGGCTGGAATATCTTACGCTCGACCGGCTGTCGTCCACGCTGTCGGGCGGCGAGGCGCAAAGAATCCAACTGGCGACGTCACTGGGATCGAGGCTGGTGGGAACTCTGTACGTGCTCGATGAGCCGTCGATCGGATTGCATCCGCGGGACACCCACCGGCTGATCAAAATTCTTCATGACCTGCGGAATCTGGGGAACACGATTCTGGTGGTGGAGCATGATCCGGACATCATGCGTGCGGCCGACCGGATTCTCGACCTCGGGCCGGGAGCTGGGGAGAATGGCGGGAATCTGGTTGCCGAGGGGACCTACGACGAGATTGTGCGTAATCCCGTTTCGCTGACCGGGCGATACTTGTCAGAGGATTTACGGATTCAGCCGCCGGCGCTGCGCCGCAAGCCGGGAGCACAGCAGATCAGAGTGCGCGGGGTGCGGGCCAACAATCTGAAGGGCGTAGACATCAGCATTCCGCTGGGCATGCTGGTGGCAATCACCGGCGTGTCGGGATCGGGCAAATCGACGCTATTGCATCAGGTACTCTATCGCGCGCTGGCGCAGGCCAAGCAGCAGTCGAGCAATGGGGCGACGGGGCCGGCGGCGAGTTGGGAGAGCTTGGAGGGCGACCAGTTTATTGAGCAGGTGGTGCTGGTCGATCAGTCGCCGATTGGGCGCACGCCTCGTTCGAATCCCGTTACGTATATCAAGGCATTCGATGCGATCCGCGATCTGTACGCTTCCCTGCCCGAGGCGAAGAAGCGCGGGTTTGGGGCGGGACATTTTTCGTTCAACATTCCAGGAGGGCGTTGCGAAACTTGCCAGGGCGACGGCACAGTCACCGTGGAGATGCAGTTTCTGGCCGACGTCGAACTGATTTGCGAGGAGTGCAAGGGAACGCGCTACAAGCCGCTGGTGCTGGAGGTGCGGTATCGCGGCAAGAATATTCATGAGGCTCTGAACCTGACAGTGAAGGAAGCTCTGAAGTTCTTTGCCGAGGTTCCGAAGATTACCGAGAAGCTGCGGTCCCTGGAGGAAGTCGGGCTGGGATATTTACGGCTCGGACAATCCGC
The DNA here is from genome assembly GCA_963722365.1 of uncultured Acidobacteriaceae bacterium. Taxonomy (GTDB): domain Bacteria; phylum Acidobacteriota; class Terriglobia; order Terriglobales; family Acidobacteriaceae; genus Sulfotelmatobacter. Next base: position 387,313 of record CAVRLM010000003.1, on the reverse strand, counting down.
GACAACACTTTCCGGCGGCGAGGCACAGCGTATGAAGCTGGCGGCGCATCTGCAGCCCGCGTCGCGGGATGCGGGCCGAGGCTCATCCGGGAGCGAGGGGAAGCTCAAGCGGCGACTGCTCTACATTTTCGACGAACCGACGACCGGGCTGCATTTTGATGACGTCAGCAAACTCCTGGCGGCGTTTCGCCGTCTTATTGATGCAGGGGGATCGATTGTCGTCATCGAGCACAATCTAGAGGTCATCAAGACGGCAGATTGGGTGATCGATCTGGGTCCCGAGGGCGGCAGCCGGGGCGGCAAAGTAGTGGGCGCGGGACCTCCGGAAGCAATTGCCAAGCTCGCGGGATCTTACACGGGAAAATATCTGGCGCGTATCCTGAACGGGAATGGTCACACGCGTTCCAATGGTCGCTCGTAGGCTGTCGGTTGCCGTGCTCCTGGCGGGCGCGGCCGCGTGCGCCGCGGCGCAAGCTTCAGACTCTGGTTCGCCTACCACGCAGGATTCTCAACCGCAGACTGGAACATCCTCCAGCGTGCGCCACAAAACAAAAACTGGTTCTGCTCATCATACGAAGGTCGCCGAGGAAGAAGGCCCGCCGCCAGAACTGGCCAAGGCGGAGGAGTTGATTCAGAAGCAGGATTTTGCCGGGGCTGAACCGCTGCTACAGAAAGTCCTCGAGGGCGATGCTGGAAATGATCCAGCGAATTACGTGGCATGGTTTGAACTCGGGTTTGTCGAGAACGGGCTCGGCAAGCGCGAGGAGTCAATTGCAGCGTATCGCAAATCGGTGAGCGCCAAGCCGGATGTATTCGAATCCAACTTGAATCTCGGGCTGCAGTTGGCGAAGGCTGGATCGCCGGATGCAGAGCAGTTTTTGCGGGCAGCCACCAAACTGAAACCAACCAGCCACGTCGCCGAGGGGCAGGCGCGGGCTTGGCTCTCTCTGGCACATGTTCTAGAAGCGTCGAGGCCAGACGAGGCGATTGCTGCCTATCGTCAGGCGGCAGCGTTGCAACCGAAAGATCCTGAACCACATTTGGCGGCAGGACTACTGCTGGAAAAACAGGAAAAGTTCGCCGACGCCGAGCAGGAGTACAAGCAGGCGCTGGCTCTGGCGCCATCCACCGATGCGGTGACTGGGCTGGCGAATATCTACATGCGCGGGCGCCGCTTTCCTGAGGCTGAGGCAGAACTACGGAAACTAGTCACGGCCCGCCCCGATTTGGCCGACGCCCACATTCAATTGGGGCGCGTGCTGGCAGCAGATGGAAAGTATGACGAGGCGATTGCCGAGATGCAGGCCGCGGCGAAGCTTGCTCCGACAGACGCTGCGCTCCAGCGCGATCTCGCCGATATCTATATAACGGCCAAGAAATATCCTGAGGCCGAAGCGGCTTACCGTGCACTGCTGCCTTCCAGTTCCAATGATGCCGCGCTCCACGAAGGGCTGGGCAGATCGCTGCTCGAGCAGAAGAAATTCGTGGACGCCGCAAAAGAATTCCTGGCCGCAGTAAAACTGAAGCCCGATTTCGGGGAAGCCTATACGGGCTTAGCCTTTGCCGCGAGCGAGGGTAAGGATTATCCGCTGACCATCAAGGCCCTGGACATGCGGGCCAAGGTGCTTCCCGACGAGGCGATCACGTACTTCATGCGGGCCTCGGCCTATGACAATCTCAAAGATTTCAAGAAGGCATCGTTGAATTATCATCTCTTCCTCAACACGGCCAACGGGAAGTATCCTGATCAGGAATGGCAGGCGAAGCATCGGCTCATTGCCATCGAGCCGAAAAAGTAAGTTATCTTGGGGCACGGATCATGCTTGGGACGCGGCGTTTAGTTCGGATCTGCGGAATGGTGGCGGCGATTGCGCTGGTTGCGACGGGAGCCATTCTCGCCACACCTACCAACGAGCCTACGGTTGAAGGATTGAAGGCCAAACTGGCGTCCACGGGCGTTGGAGACAAGCCTCATATCTGCGTGCAGATCGCGCAGAAGCAACTGAAAGAGGCTGACAAATTTTACGCGGCTGCTGATGTGGAAAAGGGCAATGCTGCTTTGGTGGACGTGGTGGCCTACTCGGAGTTAGCTCGCGACTATGCCATCCAATCGCACAAATATCAAAAGCAAGCTGAGATCGCGGTTCGCGCCATGACCCGCAAACTCACCGAGCTCACGCATTCCCTCGATCATGACGATCAGCCCCCGGTAAAAGACGCGATCAGCCGCCTGCAACAGGTGGAGGATGATCTGCTCAAGTCGATGTTTCCGAAAGGAGCAAAATGAAGACTTCCCTGCTTCGCTCTTGTGTGTGCCTAGTTCTCCTGGCAATGGGTGCTTCAATGGCGCGAGCACAGCGCCATCACGAGCCCTTAACCCAAGCGGAGATCGATCAGATTCGCGATGCCAGCTGGGAGCCCAAACAACGACTCACGCTTTACGTTCAGTTCACCCGCGAGCGTCTGGTGAAACTCGAGGAGATACGCAGCGATCCCAAGACGAAAGATCGGGCCAAGCAGACGCACGACATGCTCGATGATTTTCTATTGCTCTACGACGAACTCAACGACAATATCGACACCTATGTCGATCGCAAAGACGATATCCGCAAGCCGCTGAAAGTGATTATCGAGGCTGACACGGAGTTTCAGGCCAAGCTGCGGGCTCTCAAGGATGCGGCCGATATTCCTCCAGCGGAGTCTCAGCAGTACGAGTTTGTTCTCACGAACCTTCTGGATACGGTGGACTCTTCGGCGGAAGATCATCGGAAGCTGCTGGCGGATCAGGAAGACGCGGCCAAGCATAAGAAGTTGAATCCGAATGCCAGCGCGAAGAATTCGGGAAAACCGGAATGAGGTGGGCTCTGGATTGGACGGCCGTTGGTATGATCCTATCCGGTGGTAGCTTTACATTGTGAGTAGCCGGCCATGGCATTCAACAACTGCCGACTCTGCGGAGCGTGCTAACCTATCCTCACCGTGCGCGAAGGGCTGCTTGAAATCTTTCAGGATGCTTACCGGGAGCTACGTCCGGTGGCCGCCATTCCCGAGTTGAACATCGAATTCTTTGCTTTTGCCAACGTTAACAATACGATTCGACTGCGGAATGGGCGGCTTCTGGTGCGGCTTTCGGATCTTCTGGAAGGCGCGCCTGACGCCGTTCTGCGGGCCATCGCGCATATCCTGCTGGCCAAGATGTACCGGCAGCCAATCGATCGCGTGGACAGGCGGCGCGCTATCGAAGATATGTGGCCAGTCATGAGATCGTGCGCAAGACCCATCTGGTTCGGCAGATTCGCGGGCGCAAGCGGCTGCGTCCGGCGCGGGGCATTTCTACGATTTGGACACGATCTTCGAGGAATTGAACAAGCGGTTCTTTCACGGGCTGATGGCGCGGCCGCGCATGAGTTGGAGCCAGACCAAGACTCGACGCATTCTCGGCCACTACGATCCGGCGCACAATGCGATCATCATCAGCCGGATCTTCGATCATCCTGCGTGCCGGCCTATGTGCTGGAGTACATCGTCTACCACGAGATGCTGCATTTAAAGCATCCGGTGCGGCTGCGCGGAAGCCGGCGGTGTGTGCACTCGCCGGAGTTTCAGGCAGAGGAAAAGCTGTTTCCGCACATGACGGCGGCGAATGCGTTTCTGAAGCGACTCTAAAGAGTATAGGTCGTTGTAACTTACCGTTGAGTGAGAGATCGACTGTGGCGGCGTAAGTGCCGCCCTCGTGACGGCTCGCCGGAGTTTGAGGTTTCTTCGCTTCGCACGAGGAAGAGTGAGACCACGAATAATTGCGATCGGTATCCATACCCGCGGACGAGGATAGTGGGATTTACCTTCGCCGATGCCGTAACGCTTTTTGGCCAGCCATCATTTTCGTAGAGCGTAATTGACGATGAGCATGGGCTTGGGGCGTTTCTGGAACCACGCAATGTAGGTTGACTTGCGATTCTGTGATGCTTTTCCGGCTGTGCGGGACTCCATTCGAGTGTATTGAACGCTCATTCCCGACGTAATATCCGACTGGATTGCTTGTGTTAGCAGTTCCCGCCGGCTGCTTTTGCTTCCTGAATGACCGTGTCCGCGTCTAATGGAGGAGAGCCCCGGTCCTCCAAGGCCAAGACCACGCGCTGAGATCTTCGTTTGGAAACAATATGGAATAAAGAAGAGGGGCAGAAATGTCGTAGCACAGGAAGAAAATAGAAAGAACCAGTAATATGATGGCGAAGATCGATCGTCGCTGACTTGAATAGCCATAGGCAGTGCGCTCCCCCGCAAAACCACTTTGCGGCCATGCTACGAGCATACTACGACCATGGACTTTTGAATCGCTGAAAGCGCAGCTGAGCGCGCGCTCCTGGCGGTGCCAAATAAATGGACCGCAAAGCACTTCACGGTTGACATCAAACGAGTTTGCGATACACTGAAATGTTCGCTCTAAACGATCAGTGTCAGTCAGGAGTCATTCATGAAACGAATCTTCCGCTCTTTGCAATCTTCGTCGTGACTGTGTACTGGCATGCGGCTTTGCCGCTTGCGCGCCAGCTTCAGCAGCCGCTCCCAGCGACCCACGGCATTGCGCGTCGCCAACATCGATCACTCGGTCAAGCCGGGGGACGATTTTTATCAACTACGCCAATGGCGATGGATCAAGCGCACCGATATTCCGGCGGACCGCGCCGAGGTCGATGTTTTTTCGAAGCTCGGCGACCTGAGCAACAAGCGGACGGCCGACTTGATTGCAGGAGATCGCCAAGTCCAACCCGCCGGCAAGTTCCGCCACGCGCAAAGTGGCCGACCTCTACAACTCCTACATGGACGAGGCAGGGATCGAGGCGAAAGGACTGGCGCCGCTCCGCCCGCATCTGGAAGCGATCGCTGCCATCCACGACAAGCGGGAGTTGGCGCACGCGCTGGGCGAAAGCTCTGCGCGCCGATGTGGACGCGCTCAACAACACGAACTATCACACTGCCAAACTTTTTGGACTCTGGGTCGCTCCAGGCTTTAACGATTCGGATCACTACGCCGCTTATCTGATGCAGGGCGGGCTGCAACTGCCGGATCGCGAATACTACCTATCCGACAGCGAGCAGATGCGGAAGATCCGCGACACAATATCAGACGCACGTCGCGGCCATGCTGAAGCTGGCGGGATTCTCAGACACGGACGCCCGCGCGGCCGCATTATTGAACTCGAGCACGCCATCGCGCAGACGCATCGCAGCCTGGCGGACAACGAGGACATTCACAAGGCCAACAACACCTGGACGCAGGCGGACTTTGCGGCCAAAGCTCCCGGGCTGGATTGGGCCGAGTATTTTCGCGGCAGCCGGCCTGAGCCAGCAAGGCAGCTTCATGGTCTGGCAGCCGGAGGCCTTCACCGGTGAGTCCGCGTTGGTGGCCTCCACCGCTCTGGAAACCTGGAAGGACTGGCTGGCATTCCACCTGATCGAGGACTACGGCGGCGTGTTGCCAAAGGCGCTGGCGGAAGAGCGCTTCGCTTTTTTCGGCAAGGTGCTATCGGCGCACAGCAGCAGCGGCCGCGATGGCAGCGGGGCGTATTTCTGGTCGATGGGCTGCTCGGCGACGTCGTCGGACAAGATCTACGCACAGCGTTATTTTTCACCCGAGGCCAAGGCGCAGGCCGAGGCCATGGTGGCGAATCTGATTGCGGCATTCCGCAAGCGCATCGAAGCGCTCTCCTGGATGGACGCCTCCACCAAGGCCGAAGCCGAAGCCAAGCTCTCGACGCTGTATGTGGGAATCGGCTATCCGGAAACCTGGCACGACTATTCCAGCTTTGAAGTGAAAGCGGACGACATTTTCGGCAACATCTGGCGGGGAAACCTGTCCGACTATCAGCGCCAGATTGCGCGCCTGGGCAAACCGGTGGACCGGAAGGAATGGTCCATGACGCCGCAGACGGTGAACGCGGTGAATCTGCCGCTGCAAAATGCGCTCAATTTTCCGGCCGCGATTCTGCAACCGCCGTTCTTTGATCCGCAGGCCCCGGCGGCAGCCAACTACGGCGCGATTGGCACTGTCATTGGTCACGAAATCAGCCACACCTTCGATTCCGAAGGCGCCGCGTTCGATTCGAAAGGCCGGGTGCGGAACTGGTGGACGCCCGACGATCTCAAGCATTTCGAAGCTGCCACCGCGCAGCTCGCCGCGCAGTACGACACCTACAAGCCATTTCCGGATCTCGCGATCAATGGCAAGCAGACGCTTGGCGAGAACATTGCCGATGTGGCCGGCATCGCGGCGGCCTACGATGGCTATCAGGCTTCGCTCGTCGGGCAAGTCTGCACCCCAGTGCAGGACGGTCTCTCTGGCGATCAGCAGTTCTTTCTTGCCTTCGGCCAGAACTGGGGAGCGAAGACGCGGGACGCTGCGCTGCGCCAGGAGGTCATGACCGATCCGCATGCTCCGGGCGAGTATCGGGCCGCCACCGTGCGCAACATCGATGCCTGGTACCCGGCCTTCAATGTGCAGGCGGGGGAAAAGCTCTATCTGGCTCCTGGGGAGCGGGTGCGGATCTGGTGAGTTTGCCGACTTTAATCCGGCGAATTTGGCAGCGTTGGGGGCGGAAACCTTCCCTGCCTACAGGACCATTCAGGGCCTGATTCCCGCAGTGTGATCCTAATCACACGCGGTTGTGAGGCCGCGGATTGACGCCTCTGGCGGCGCAGGACTATCCTTGAAGTTGAAATTGAAATTCATTTTCAAAATCAAAGGCACTTCCTAGATGCTTCAGGCATTCATCATTACGCTACGCGAAGGAGTTGAGGCCGCTCTGATCGTCGGCATTACCCTGGCCTACCTGACCAAGATCGGGCGGCAAGAGCTGCGCAAGACGGTCTATGCGGCGCTGGGCGCAGCCTTTCTCGGCAGTATCGGCGTGGCCATCGTCATCTCCCGCACTCATCTTAATGAAGACGTTTTCGAAGGCTGGATCATGCTGGTGGCCGCCTTCTTCGTCGTCACCATGGTCATTTTCATGATGAAGACGGGGCGCAAGCTGAAGGGTGAAATCGAAGGCAAAGTCGGGTTGCTGGCGGGGAATGATGCGTGGATCGGGCTGTTCTTTTTCATCTTTCTGATGGTGCTGCGCGAAGGTGCGGAGACGGTGCTGATCCTCTCCGCCGTGTCGTTGAACTCAACCGAACTGATGAGTTTTCTCGGGACCCTGCTCGGCCTTCTGGCTGCGATCGCGTTTGGCGTGATGTTCGTTAAGGGAAGCGTTCGCATCAACCTGCAGAAGTTCTTCAAGGTCACGACGGCGATCATGTTCCTGGTCGCGGCGCAGTTGCTGATCTCCGGATTGCACGAACTGTCCGAGAGCGGGGTGATTGCATCTTCCAAGCGCGAGATGGCAATCATTGGGCCGATCGTGAGCAACGACTGGTTCTTCTTTGTGACGATTTTCGCGCTGGCCGCCTTGATGATTCTGTTTGAAGCCAAGCGGCGCGAACCTGCGCCGGCTGCGGCTTCGCCTGCGGAGCGACGCAAAGCCAACTGGAGCGCACGCCGCGAGCGGCTCTGGATGGCCTCGGTATATATCTTTTCGTTCGTATTTATCGCGCTGGTGACGGCGGAGTTTATTTATACCAAGGGTGTGAGCGCGCTCTCACCGGCCACTGAGGTTACGTTTTCGAATGGTCGCGTCAGTATTCCCCTGGCACAGGTTGCAGATGGCGACCTGCATCGCTATCAGGCGCAGGAGAACGGCACTGCGGTCCGCTTCTGGCTCTACCAGAAGCCGGACGGCAAGATCGCGACCGTGTTTGATGCCTGTGAAATCTGCGGTTCGGTTGGCTTTTATAAGAGCGGCAACGGGGTGATCTGCAAGAACTGCGCAGCTCCAATTAATCCGCAATCGGTAGGGACGGCCGGAGGATGCAATCCAGTGCCTCTTAAGGCAACGCAGACCGCCGATGCCGTGATCATTGAGGAGGCGGACGTTGCGGCCGGGGGCCACATGTTCGCACAACAGTAAGCGATGTTCGTCCGGCTCGTATACGAATCGTTCCGGCGCCAGAAGCGGCGCAAATTGCTGGCGGGGGCCGCCATCACGCTGGGCGTGACCGTGGCGACGGCAATGATTGCCGTAGCCACCGACATCGGCGACAAGATCAACCGCGAACTGCGGACCATCGGCGCCAATCTGGTCGTCACCCCGCAGGAAGATTCACTCGACGTCGAAATTGGAGGAGTGAGCCTGAAGCCTCCGACCGACGGTGCCTTTCTCAGCGAAGCGGACCTGCCGAAAATCAAAGGCACCTTTTGGCACAACAACATCACCGGCTTCTCGCCCGTGCTCCCCGTCAATATTGCAATCGAGCAGAACGGAAAACGGCAGGATGTTACCCTGCTGGGAACATATTTCGCCAAACCGCTGTCGTTCGGTACCGAGCGCTTCACAACTGGTGTGCGCTCGACCCATCCGTGGTGGAAAGTTTCGGGAGAATGGCCGGAAGATTCGTCACGAGACGTTCTGTTGGGAGAGCGTTTGGCTTCGCGGCTGGACAAAAAGTCAGGTGAGGAAGTCACCGTCGCCGGCCGTCAACTGCGGGTGACCGGAATCCTATCCACGGGCGGGACGGAAGATGATGAAGTTGTTGCGCCCCTCGCTGTAGCGCAGGAGATCCTGGGTCGTCCTGACGCTGTCAAGAGGGTTTACGTCAGCGCCTTGACCAAGCCGGAAGATGCCTTTGCCCGGCGCGATCCCAAGAGCTTGTCAGGCGCGATCTACGATCGCTGGTATTGCACGCCATATCCGCAAGCGATTGCGTTCCAGTTGGCGGAAGCCATTCCGCACTCCCATGCCGAGCAGATTCGCCAGGTCTCGCAGAATGAGGGCGCGGTTCTCACGCGAATCGAAGGGCTTATCTTTCTGATTACGTTGGCGGCGCTGTTTGCGTCGGCGCTGGCGGTGTCAGCGGCAATGGCTACCACAATCTTCGAGCGGCGCGCTGAGGTTGGGCTGATGAAGGCCTTGGGCGCCGGAAAACTTGCAGTGGCGTCGATCTTCTTCGCTGAGGCTTCGCTGCTGGCGTTGATCGGGGGGCTTGCCGGCTTTGCGATCGGTACTGTGCTCGCTCACCAGATCGGACGGTCGATCTTCAATTCGCAGATTTCGATTCCGCCGGTGCTGTTACCGGTCATCCTCGCGATCGCGGTGATGGTGACCTTTGCCGGAAGCGCTGCGGCCATTCGCCGGGCCGTCGGCCTTGATCCGGTGTTTGCGCTGCGAGGTGAGTTATGAGCGCGCCTATGTCGCATGCCGCGCGTGATCTTGCCGCCAGCCGGGCGCGTGGTCCGCATACTTCGATGTTCCTGCGCATGCTGGTGCGGGCGGCGGTGCTGCGGCGCGGACGCGCTGTCTCGGCATTGTTTGCCATGGTGGTGGCGGCGGCAGTGGCAACGGCAATGCTGAATCTGTATGTGGATGTGCAGGCGAAGCTGCGGCGTGAGTTTCGCAACTATGGGGCAAACATCATCGTCGTCGGCAGGGACGGAGCTTCCCTGCCAGCAGATGCTTTGGCTAAGGTGGATTCCGTTCTTTCAGGACGCGGGATCGCAGCGCCGTTTGGCTTGGTGGTAGCACGCACAGTCGATGGACAGCCGATCGTGGTGGCCGGCGTCGATTTCGACCGGGTCCGGCAACTGGATCAGTGGTGGTCGGTCAACAACTGGCCTTCAGTTCCACAGCAGGCCTTAATCGGAGTGCGGGCCTTGCCGACGGTGGCGCCGAAGAATCAGGCGTTCGATCTTAGCTTCAAGGGGCGAACGCTGAATCTCACGCCCGAGGGTACCGTGCAGACCGGAGCAGCGGAGGACAGCCGCATTTACGTTTCGTTGGCCGACTTCCAATCATGGACTGGTGTGCAGCCATCGACGATTGAGGTGGCGGCCAGCGGGTCTCCAGAAGAAGTGACAGGAATCCTGAATCAACTGACGCAGGCAATTCCGGCCGGGAATGTTCGTCCGGTGCGACAGATTATGGAAGGCGAGGCCCGTGTGCTAGGCAAGACCCGGGCCACGCTACTTGCGGCAGCGGCGCTGATTATCCTGACCGCCGCTCTGTGCGTGCTTTCGACTTTGATGGGATGGGTGTTTGATCGGAGGCGCGACTTCGCCATCATGAAGGCTCTGGGCGCCTCCGGCCGTCTGCTCAACGGATTCTTTGCGGCGGAAGCGGCGGTTCTCGGCGCTACGGGCGCCCTGATCGGATTTGTGGTTGGTATTGGCATTGCGGCCTGGATCGGGCGGGTTAACTTTCACTCCCCAGTGGTGCCGCGTTTGAGCGTGCTGCCGGTAGTTTTGGCTGGTAGCATGGCAGTGACGTTGTTGTCGGCAATCCTCCCAATCTCGCTGTTGCGCCGGGTGCAGCCCGCGATCATTCTGAGGGGAGAGTGAAATGATTCAGATCAAGGATGTAACCAAGCTCTATCCCGCCAAGGAAGCGGGCAACGGGTCGGGCAAAGACAACGCGTCCATCCACGCGCTGGATCACATCTCGCTGCACGTTACTGAGGGCGAGTGGCTATCGATCATGGGGCCGTCTGGCTCGGGTAAATCGACGCTGGTCAATCTGATCGGCTGCCTCGACCGGCCGTCCTCGGGTGAGATCTGGCTCGACGGGCAAAATGTCGCTGGCATCTCGGCCGCAGACCTGAATCGCGTGCGCGCGGAAAAAATTGGATTCATCTTTCAGCAGTTTCACTTGATTCCGTTCCTCACTGCTCTCGAAAATGTCATGCTGGCGCAGTATTTTCACAGCATGACCGACGAGAAGGAAGCTGTCGAAGCCCTCGACCGCGTGGGGTTAGGCGACCGGGCGCATCATCTGCCTTCGCAGTTGTCGGGCGGTGAGCAGCAGCGAGTGTGCATCGCACGGGCTCTGATCAATGATCCCAGGATCATCCTGGCGGACGAGCCCACGGGGAATCTCGACGCGACCAACGAAGAGATCGTCCTGCGCTTGCTCCGCGAGTTTCACCAGCAAGGACGCACCATCGTGATGGTCACGCACGATCCGGTCATGGCGCGTCTGGCCGACCGGCGCATCGAGTTGCATCACGGCAAGATCGCATCGCAAGAGATCTTTTCCCTCGCCGACGAAGAACAACTCGACGAGGTTCTGGAAGAACTTTGGGTGTTAGCCGAGCATGGAGAAATCGCCGAGGTCGAGCGCATGGAAGTACACGGTGCGCTGCCCGTGAGTCTGGCAATTGAAAAGATGATTGAGATGGGGATGGTGGTCTCGGCGCCGCATCCGCCCGAACCGCATGATCACAAGCCATTCGTGAATCCATGCCATGATGCGTTGAAACCGGTTGCTGCATCCATTGGCGATGGAACGCTGATTGTCGAACTCACTCCGCACGGCCGCGAGCGCGCGGGCAACATCATCCGCCGCCATCGGCTGGCTGAGCGGTTATTCACTGACAGTCTTGCCATGGACAGCGAGACCGAGATTGAACAACAGGCCTGCAAGTTTGAGCACATTCTTTCCCCGGAAGCGACCGACAAGATCTGTACATTCTTAGGTCACCCGCGAACGTGCCCGCACGGCGCGCCGATTCCGCCGGGACCGTGCTGCGGGAACGTAAGCGGGTTTGCAGGAACGGTGGTTCGCGAAGTGGTCCGTTCCAAATAACAGCGGACACACTGCCTTGTTTTCTGCCGACGCCACAACCGCGTGCCCGCATCTTGGTGATTACAGCCTCTAAGCTCTTCACCATTTATCATCAAGCCAGCTATGAGACGTCCCACCATCGGTGTATTTGATTCGGGCTTTGGCGGTCTCACTGTTCTTAAAGCGTTACTTGAACTTATTCCGGGTGCCGATTATGTCTACTTTGGCGACACCGCTCGACTTCCCTACGGATCAAAGTCGGTAGAAACCGTTGCCCGTTACGCCGTCGAGGCGGCGCATTTCCTCGAATCGCACGGCGCACAAATGTTGGTGATCGCTTGCAACACGGCGACGGCGCTCGCCCTTGATCGCATTACGGCGGGTGCTCACGTTCCTGTGATCGGTGTGGTTGAGCCCGGGGCAGAGGCAGCCGCCGCCGCCACCAAGAATCAGAAGATCGTTGTGATTGGAACTGAGGCGACCGTCAGCAGCCACGCCTACCGGCGCGCGCTCGAAATGCGCGGACTGCAGGCCCGGGAGAAGTCATGCCCTCTGCTCGTTCCCTTGGTTGAAGAAGGATGGGTCGAGCATTCCGTGACGGAACAGGTCGCTCGAATTTATCTTGCCGAGGCTTTCGCAGACGGGTTTGGCAACGCCGACACCATGGTCTTGGGCTGCACCCACTATCCCCTGCTCAAACCGCTGTTACACCGGGTGACGCCGGGGCACGTGAGCATCGTGGACTCTGCGGAATCTACGGCTCGAGCTGTGGCTTCGCGCCTGCAGCAACTTGTGCCCCCAACAGCCAATGCCGAAGAACGACGGACCATTCCTCGACTGAAGTTCTTTGCTACTGACTCGGTGGAGAAGTTCCAGCGATTGGGCCAGCGCTTCTTAGGACATCCGATCGAAGACGTGCAACACGTAGACCTCAAGGAATAGTTTGCGCGCAAGGATCGGATAGCAAGAGCGCGAACTGTCGAGAAATAATCCATCCGCAGCACACAAACGCAATCCAATGCAAGAAAGTTGAAAGGGGCGGCTCGCAGGCATCTCTCGCCGAACGGCGGCGGGTGTACGGGCGCATGTATTTTCATGGCTCACATTCTCGACAACGTAATTTGGCGGGCACTCACTACGCGGCAGAGCGAATTCGCAGAAGCCTGCGGCCAGGCGCGGAGGTTTCAGCGTGAGGTTACGTCCCTAACGGCGTTTGAGGAAGACAGCGACCGGGGATATACGGCTCTGGCCAACCTGGTAGGGCCGCAAGGCACAGCAGCGTTGTTTCTCGATGCTCCGTACGAATCCCGCGACGGATGGGACTTCATTGCCGGCGCGCCGATGTTAGAGATGGTTTACTCGAACGGCGCTCTGCCGAACGGCCCATCCAACCCGGCTTCTGGAATGGTTGAATTGGGGCCGCAGGATTCCGCGGAAATGCTCGCTCTGGCCACACTTACAAAGCCTGGCCCGTTCGGTACGCGCACCCACGAACTCGGGTCGTACGTAGGAATTCGTTCCGAGGGAAAGCTCGTTGCTATGGCAGGAGAACGACTGAAGGTTCCGGGCTACACCGAAGTCAGCGCAGTGTGCACGCATCCCGACCATACGGGCAAGGGCTACGCTCGTGTGCTGATGACTGAGATCATGCGGCGCATTCGGGAACGCGGCGAAACTCCGATGCTGCACGTACGAGCAGACAACTCACGCGCCGTCCAACTGTACGAATGGCTGGGGTTTCGTATCAGAAAGGAAATGTACTTTGCGGTTCTGAGAACAAGCGAATCCGCCGACGTCGTGCGGTAGCGGACGCAGTACAGACGTTGCCAGCAACGTCCCTACGACCGAGGATTTAGGGGAAATCTCAGTAGAGGTGGAAGTCTACTTCGACGGCGATTTCGACCCTTACCGGGTGACCGTCTTTCATGGCGGGCTCAAACTTCCAGTTCTTCACCGCTTCAATCGCGCGTTCGTCCAAGCCCATGCCGAGGCTGCTCAACACTCGAATGTTGCTGGGACGCCCATCGGTGCCCACGATCAGGCCGAGGGTGCAAACGCCCTGATACTTCGCCTTGCGGGCTTCTTCGGAAAATTCCGGCTCGGGATTGTAGATCGGCCGTGGCGGGCTGACGCCGCCTCCGACGTGGAAAATACCTCCGCCGGTACCGCCGCCTTCACCCGGACCAAAGCCCGGTCCTTTGCCCGATCCTACGCCGCCGCCGCTGCCGGAACCGATGCCGCCGCCCGAGCCCGTACCGTTCGAGGGCAACACCGCGTGTGCCATCGGGTCACCCAGGTTCGGCATGTTATTCGAAGCAAGCTGCACTTGCGGCGGAATGACGATTGTCGGCTCAACTGCAAGCTTGGGATGCTCGTTGCGGAGAACCACCACTGGGGGCGTAATCTGCGTCATCGAAAATTTCGGTAATTTGCCCTTGCTGGCTTGCAGAACGTCGCGATCGCCACCGCCGCCACCGCCGCCGACTTGCGTTTTCGACGGCTTCAAAGCGGGAATGTCTCCGGGATCAACCAACGCAACTGTGACCTTTTGCGGTGGGGCCGCACTCACCACCCGACGCGTAACCAAGGTGCCCGCAATGATGACGGCGATCAGCAGAACGTGCACGCCAGTTGAACCCAAGGCGCCGTTCTTCCGATTGTTATAAAAGCCCCAAATATCCTTGACCGGTTCGGGCTTCGACTCGAGCTTCAGCGGCGGCAGCTTCTTGGGAAAGAAAAACTCGTCGACCTCCCGAAATAGATGTTTCCAAAGAGGCTCTTCAAAGGTCTCATTCGCCAGGAGCAGATGCAGCTCGGGCTCGTTGCTGGGGCGGTTCGGATTGATTGGTTCGGATCCCATAATTCCGGTAAAGCTTTTTTGTTACTTCTTGCGGGACTGGATGATTTGGCTGACTATCGTTGTTTGTTCGACGCCTCTCTACACAGATGAGCGACACTCCCCGCAAGTTGCTTCAACTTCAGCCCGATTTTGCGAATGAGGTACCTTTGGTCGCCCCACCGACCAACCGGGCCAGATTGTCTCAGCTAACGGAAATTGTACCTCTAGTCGACCCGTTGCAACAGTGCATTCGGGTGGGCATTGTAAATTCCGAGAGACATGCCCGTCAGGCATGTTACTTAGAGTCTTGCTCAATGACTTCAGTCTAACGATCATGCTCCCTTGGCATACCTGCAAGGGCTTGCATAGACGTTCCCCGCCGGGGTCCCTATAATGAAAAGATTCAATCATTTGGGAGACGTGATCGAGTGCCCTTCGAGCTCAAACAGACCATTAATCTGCCGAAAACTGACTTTCCCATGAAGGCGAATCTACCCCAGAATGAGCCCAAAATGCTGGAGCGCTGGGGGCAGATGGGCATCTACGAGCGCATCCGGGAAGCTCGAAAGGGTGCGCCCCGCTATATCCTGCACGACGGTCCTCCCTACACCAGCGGGCCCATCCACATGGGCACCGCCATGAACAAATGCCTCAAGGATTTCATCACAAAGTCCAAGACCATGGCGGGTTTTGATGCTCCTTACGTCCCCGGATGGGACTGCCACGGCTTGCCCATTGAGATCAAAGTCGACAAGAAATTAGGCGGAAAAAAGCTACAAATGCGGCCCAGCGATGTACGCGCCGAATGCCGCAAATACGCCCAGAAATATCTCGACCTGCAGCGCACGCAGTTCAGGCGCATTGGGGTATTCGGACGTTTCGATCGCCCCTACGCCACCATGACTCCGCAGTATGAGTCGGTGGTCCTCTCGACTTTCTTCTCGTTCTACGAGAATGGATTCGTCTACAAGGGACTGCGCGCCGTCTACTGGTGCATGCACGACGAAACCGCCCTGGCGGAGGCGGAAGTTGAGTATGAAAACCACACCAGCACGACCGTATGGGTGAAGTACGCATTGCTGGACGATCCTTCCCAGATCGACGCCGCTCTCGCGGGCAAAAAAGTTTCTACCATAATCTGGACCACGACTCCTTGGACGCTACCGGCGTCGATGGCGGTAGCGTTTCATCCGGATGAAGAATATGTCGCTCTCGAATCGGGCGGGGAGGTCTACATCGTCGCCTCGAAGCTGGCGGCCGATGCGGCTGCGAAGTGCAATCTTGCTAACCCGAAGCCTCTCGCTCATTTTCCCGGACGCAAATTGGAGCGCTTGAACTTCCAACATCCGTTTCTTGACCGCAAAATTCTGGGCGTGCTGGCGGACTACGTCACCATGGACACCGGAACCGGCGTGGTTCACACTGCTCCGTCGCACGGCGCTGAGGACTTCATCACCGGCATGAAATACGGCCTCGATGCCACCAGCAACGTCGACGAGAAAGGAATTCTGCGCAACGGGCTGCCCGAGTACACTGGCAAACGCGTGTGGGATGCGAACCAGCCGATCGTCGATCTCGTGCGGAGCCGCGGGGCATTGCTGCATTCCGAGAAGACTGAGCACTCGTATCCCCATTGCTGGCGCTGTCACAATCCCGTGATCTTTCGCGCCACCGAGCAGTGGTTCATTTCCATGGAGACGCCGATGCCTGGCGGTTCGGGAAAGAACGACACGCTGCGCACCCGCACGCTGGACGAAATCAAGAAGGTGAAGTGGGATCCCGCTTGGGGCGAAGAGCGTCTGTCGAACATGATCCAGACGCGTCCCGACTGGTGCATCTCGCGGCAGCGTGTGTGGGGAGTACCCATCGCTGTTTTTCTGTGCGAGGGCTGCGGCAAACCGCTGAATGACCACGCTGTCAACCGCAAGGTCGTGGAGCTGTTTGCACGCGCCGGTGCGGACTCCTGGTTCACTCACGAGTCAGACAACATCGTTCCCTCGGGAACCAAGTGCCCCCACTGCGGCGGCACGAAATTTGAGAAAGAGACCGACATCTTTGATGTCTGGCTAGAGTCGGGAGCGAGTTATCTCGCCCTTATCGACGACGAACCCGATTATCCGTGGCCTTCCGATCTGTACCTTGAGGGGGGCGACCAGTACCGCGGATGGTTCCAATCTTCCCTGCTCTGCGCCATGGGCACGCGTGCAACGCCCCCGTACAAAGGCGTGGTCACGCCCGGATGGACGCTCGACGAAAAAGGCCAGGCCATGTCGAAGTCGCGCGGCAACGATGTGGACCCCGTCGACATCGCCAGCCGGCTGGGTGGAGAAATTGTCCGCTTGTGGGTGGCGTCCGTCGACTTCCGCGAGGATGTGGTCGGCTCCGAAGCGCTGATGCAGCGCGTCGGCGAGAACTACCGCGAGATTCGCAACAAGCTGTTCAAGAATGCGTTAGGAAATTTATACGATTTCGATCCGCAGACCCACGCGTTGCCTTTCGAGAAGCTCGAGGGGCTGGATCAGTACATGCTCCGGCAGACGCTGCTGCTGGCGAGGGATGTTCGCAAGTGGTACGACGAGTTCGCATTCCACAAGATCTATCACCGCGTGAATTATTTCTGCGTGGTCGATCTGAGCGCGTTTTATTTCGACGTCATCAAAGACCGCCTATACACTTACGCTCCGAATTCCGTCGGGCGTCGTTCGGCGCAGACTGCGGTGTGGCGCATCTGTGAGGCCATGGCGCGTCTATTGGCTCCGATTCTGACCTTTACCTGCGAGGAAGTTTGGCAGCACCTGCCGAAAATAGCGGGGCGCCTGGAGAGCGTGCACCTGGCCAAGTTCCCTGACGCTGCCGACATTTTCGGGAGCACCTCCGTTCCAGAGGACGACCCTCAGCAGCAGGACTGGACCACGCTTCTCGCCGTGCGCGAACAGGTCATGAAGGCTTTGGAAGAAGAACGAAATACGAAGAAGATCGGCAAGAGCCTGGAAGCGCAACTCGTGCTCACCGCCGCCGAGCCGGCCTATTCCGTATTGGCGCGGCATCGGGATGAACTTCGTTACCTGTTTATCGTTTCCGCGGTGACCCTGGCTCAGGGTTCGGGAAACGGGACCGCCGGCGTTCACATCGAAGTCAAAAAAGCCGAGGGCGCGAAGTGCGACCGCTGCTGGAATTATTCCACCCATGTTGGCGAGAACAAGACTTATCCCACGGTCTGCGAGCGCTGCAGCGCGGTGTTGAAAGAACTCGAAGGGAACGGATGAAACGAAGTCACGCGGTCCGCGTCGCCCCAGCGGCCGCATTCTTCATCACACTTTGAATGTCTTCTTATCGCGCACGCAGTACCCACTTTTTTCTGGCTGTCCTCATCGTCCTGCTCGACCGGTGGACGAAGCGGCTGGTTGCTGCTCACATCGCCATGTACTCGCACATCCAGATTATTCCGCGATTTTTTCGGCTCACTCACACGGAAAATACTGGTGCCGCCTTCAGCCTCTTTGCAGATTCTCCGTCCCATTGGAAGATTGCGCTGCTGATCAGCTTTTCCGTGATCGCCATGGTTGTGGTGTCCGTTCTCCTTTGGAGGCAGACGCGCGTCTTGACGATCACTGGTATTGCGCTTTCGCTAATCCTGGGCGGCGCCGTGGGAAACCTCTGGGATCGCGTCGCCAGCGGCCGCGTAGTGGACTTTCTGCTGGTCTATTTCAGGCAATACCAGTGGCCGGTCTTCAATCTGGCGGACAGCGCCATCGTAGTTGGCGCGTGCTTACTGGTGATTGAGATCCTGTTTCACAAAGCGCCGGTAGATGAGACGCCGGCGATTTGACGAGCTCGCATCGTTCCCTGCCAATAGCATAGCTGAAGCGTTGCGTTTCGCAATTGCTGTGTTGAATCTGGAAAAATCTGCGTAATCCGTGGCGACAAAGCTGGTTTAGGGCGTCCCGTACAGTTGCTTATACACGCTCGCGTTCCGCATGATGGCCTGCACGTATTCACGGGTTTCGGTGAAAGGGATGGACTCCACGAACTCGGGCGAGTCGCGGTACTTACCCTGCCCCATCCACTCTTCCACGCGGTCCGAGCCGGCATTGTAGGCGGCCAAAGCATGTTCAAATGATCCCCCAAACCGGTCGACCATTCCGCGGAAGTAGCGCGTGCCGAGTTGCAAATTGACGGTCGGAGTAAATAACTGCGTCGCGTTGTAGTGCTTCAGTTGTTCCTGGCGGGCAACTGCCTTGCCGGTTTTTGGCAGGAGTTGCATCAGCCCAACCGCATTCGCGCGCGAAACCGCCAGCGGATTAAATTCCGATTCCTGCCGAATCAGCGACGCAACCAGATACGGATCGAGACCATTGCTGGTGGAAAATTTCTTCAGGTCAGACCAATACGGGCGCGGAAAAAGTGCCTCCCAATACTCTCGCGGCAGGATGGGAATATCGACCGCAAAGTAGCTCGGCACCGAGCGTTTCATCACTTCGATGGCGCGATCGTAGTGCCCGGTATCAATGTAAAGATGAGCAGTTTCCGCTGGTCCCCAATTGCCTCCGTCGGTGGCGGCGGCGGACTGCAACTCGCGCACCGCAAAATCCACCAGGCCTCCATTGCCCAGCAATTGCGCTTTTTGCAGGTGGAGATCTTCTGCTGGCAGTTCTGAAAGTGTGACCTTGTCGCCGTGCTCCAGCGCGGGAATGTGGTCGAGCACTGGATACTGTCCCGGCGTCTCCGTGGACGCCGGAAGCTTCGCCATCCGCTGGCGTCCGAGTTCTGCGTAGTAGTAATTACGGAAACGCTCCGAAAGTTTCTGATAATACGCACGAGCCATCGCGGGCTGGTTGTCTTCTTCCGCCAGACGTGCCCGCCAGTACAGCGCCGCAGAGGTCTCGTTGCCTCCGGGATACATGGCGATCTGCTCCTCGAAGGCTTTCTTGGCTTCGTCATTGCGGCCAAAGCGCAGCGTCAACCACGCGGCCTTCCAATGCGCATACGATGCGCGGGTTCCATTGGGAAACCGCTGCTGCAATTCGCGAAAGGCATCGAGCGCCTGATCGTACTCGTGATGCACCAGATGAAGATTTGCCACCGAAAGGAGTGCCTGCTCCAGCCACGGACTGTTGGGCGCGGCTTGCCGCAGCTCGTCGACGATGTGATAGAAGTTCTCATTCTCGTTCGATGCCCAGGCAACTTCTCCGAGGATGTACAGCTGGTGCGCGCTCTGTTCCGGAGTGGCTCCCGCCAACGTAGTGAGTTCCGCTTTCGCCTCGCGATTCCGGCCTGCACGGTGCAGCGCATCAGCCAGGTTAAGCTCGGCTCCAGCACGCGCGTCCGAGGAGGCATTCTTCGCCAAATCGCGATACTCATCGACCGCGTCGTTGTAACGCTTGGCCTTCATCAACAGATCGGCGCGTGCCTTATGCTGAGCCGGCACTGCCTGTGGAATCGAGGGAAGCTTCTTTAGTTCCGCAGATGCCAAGTCGGCTTCCGGGGACGTCGGCATGGTGTAGTAGATATTTTCCAGGGTGTCGCCGGCCTTTGCATTCTGACCAAGAATCGCGTAGGCGCGGCCCAGCGCGAACTCAATATCAGACCTGGCGGGAATGCGATCTTTCTCGAGCAGTTCCACCCCCTCCGCCGCCCTCCCTTCGTTGATGAGAGCGCTGGCGTAGCTGAGGTGCGCGTCGCGAACCAGCAGAGAGTCCGGATACGTAGTCGCGAAGTTCGCTAAAGCCGCGATCCCCTCGGCCTGGTGTCCCGTCTGCAGGTAGCAGATGCCGAGGTAGTAGGCGACGTAGTCTCCCAGGTCCCCGGCCAGGGGCTTGGCACGATTTAGCGGATCGATCGCCTTGGCGCAATCCTTGTCGAGGACGTGGGCATAGCCGACCACAAGCCAGGCGAGAGCTCCGGCGTCTTCTTTCGAGTGTGCGCGCGCGTATGCCTCGACTCCGGCATATCCAGCGGCCGAACGATCCTGGATCAACTGCTGCGCCATGGGACGCAACGTCGCCGACGCAACAAAGGCCTGGTGGATACGGCGGACCCGCGGAGACATCATCCGCTTTTTTCGTTTCGTGGTCGCGGGATGCGCCGCTGCCGTTCCCGACTTCTTGGCCGGGGCGTGCGGACTGGCCGTCGTAGTCGAGGGCTTGGAAGACTTCGGCTTCGCCGTTTGCGGCGTCGTAGTCTTTTCAGTCTTGGAAGCTTTCGGGTCGGTCTGTTGATCGGGAGGATTCTGAATTGCGAGGCTTGAATTTCGTAGAGAACGCGCCAGCGCGCCAGGCGTCGTGCCATTCAGGAGCCCGCATGCCACGCATAGCGCGAGCACCCACCAAAACTTGGAAACCAATCGAACCACCTTAGTCATTTTCCCGCCGAGAAGCGGGATACGAACCTGTCAAAAGATGATAGAGCCTTTCCAATCGCTTCGTGCGGGCTTGATCCCGCATCCTGGAGTTTCGTGACTCCGTACTACTTGCGGAAGTTCGCGCCCATCACGGAATAGTCGTCCTCCGCCAGGCTGCGCACCACTTCCTTCTGAAAATAGTCTCCACTTGCCGCAGCCGTGTTGCCGTAGCGTTTTTGAAACGTGGAACGGCTCTTATCAATATCTTCCTTGAGGCGATCGTAGAGGTCTTTATTGCGTCGACCTTCCGCCACCTTCGCCTGGTTATACAACTTGATCTCGTCGACCAACAGGCGCGCAAACCTCTGCGCCTTGCGATGTGTATCCGCGTCTTCAGCGGACATGCCAGCAAATGGATCGGTAGCGGCTGCGGGTGCGGCTGCGCTGGCAGAAGTGGCATGCGATGCCACTTCAACAACTTCCGCAGCGGGTTCCGCTTCGGGCGCAGCAACCGGCGCGATATGTTTCGGAGTATGCGCCGCAAACGGATCCGAGAAAGAGCTCACAGCCTGCACCGGCGGAGCAACGGGCGCGCGCTCCACGCTGGGAGCCGCTTCACTGCTGTCTCTCTGTGCCTGCTTGCGCAGTGACGTCACTTCCAACCAGGCGCTCGTGGTCATTACCAGCACTTCAAGTGAGGGGCCGTCGAGCACGCCATCCGCACCGCCGTCAGCATAGAGTAGCGCCGCAACTTTATCTTTCAGAACCAGCGGCAAAACCATGATCTGCTCATTCGCCGGTCCGCCAAACTGCTTCACAAAGCGGCGATCCATCTCGGCAATATTCGCAGGTGTGACCGTGCGGTTTTGGTAGGCGTGCGCAGCGGGGCCGGCCGCCATGTCCAGTGGAAAATCTTTAACGGCATCGTCATCGCCCAGGCCGCGACCCTGCCAGCCCGTGGCCGCGCCCGCTTTCACCACGAAAAGTGCGACTCGAGATCCGTACGCGCTGCCGGTTTCGAGGAGCGCTCGCAGTATTTCCTTTTGCGTGGTCCCGGCATGAATGCCGGCCACGGCCTGCACAAGATTGCCGCGAACCGGGCTTCCTACAGCCGTCTCCGCGGGTTGTGACGCAACCGCGGGCAATTCCGCCAACACGCGCTCCACCAACTCAGCCTGCAGTTTTGGCAGCGTTCGGTCGAGAACCTGCGCTACCGCGTGCTCGACAATCTGTTGAAGTTTGCTGTCCGCCATGCTCAGAGAACCATTCTCGAATCTTTCATTGCCAGTGCCCCGACACCCTAATGTTACTGCTTAACCGCTGATTATACGGCACTTGTAAGGTCAAATTTGGGTACTTCGGTACCTGTTCGTCCGCGTACAAACCCGGTTTTGATTCTATAGCAATCTCGTTATGTTCCAGCAAAGTAGGTGCATCGCAGGATTGTCCATCTTGACACCGGGTGCGTGGCCTGCACGCGAACGGATCCGGTTCGCGGAAATACCATTCGCATAGGGGATCAGCGCAAGATGTCGATATGACGACTCGCGGGACTCGCAGGACAAGAGCCGAAAACAACCAGCCGATTGGGCAAATAGGCAGGTTACGAAGTAGAATGAGGGTTCATTCTGTGGATTTGATTTAGCGGAAAATACTGCATCGATAAACGCATGGGAGCCATCCAAAACAAAGTAGTAGGGCCAGTTAGCGAAGAGTTGACCCTCGTACAAGCGGCTAAGAAGGGCGACGACTCGGCGTTTGAAGAACTGGTACGGCGCTACGACCGGAACGTGTTTCGGATCGCGCAGCACATCACGCAGAACCGCGAAGATGCGGAAGATGTGGTGCAGGAAGCGTTCCTGAAAGCGTACGGAAATCTGGCTCAGTTCCAGGAGCAGTCTAAGTTTTATACCTGGCTGGTGCGGATCGCGGTTAATGAAGCGCTCATGAAGTTGCGCCGGCGCAAGCCGGAGCGCACCGTTTCGCTGGATGAAGACATCAAAACAGAAGACGACTCCCTTCCCCGCGAAATTGCGGATTGGAGTCCGAATCCAGAGCAGCAATACACGCAATCGGAACTACGTGAAATTTTAAGCAAGACCATCCAGGGACTACCACCAGGTTTCCGGACGGTGTTCGTACTAAGAGACGTGGAAGGTCTTTCAACCGAAGAAACGGCAGCTGCTCTGGAATTGAGTGTACCCGCGGTAAAATCGCGGCTGCTCCGGGCTCGCTTGCAGCTTCGTGAACGGTTGGGACGTTATTTTCAAAGACGTGAGAATGGAAATGGTAAAGACGGCAGTGAAGTTAAAACGGGCGATGTCTCAAGCGGAGAAGGCAAACAGTGAAATGCTCTGAATTCCTAACTGAGCTGACCAGTTATTTGGACGGCGTTCTCGACGAAAAGACCAAAGCCGAGTTAGAAAATCATCTTTCCTGGTGCCACAACTGCTACGTTGTCTGCGACACCACCAAGAAAACCATCGAGATTTATCGCGACTCCCAACTCTACGAATTGCCTGAAGATTTACGGAGTCGGCTGCGTTCGGCCATCATGACGAAGTGCTTGCAGCAGAAAAAGCGCGGCCCGCAAAGCGTCTGACGAATCCTGTGAAACGTTTTTCCTCCTGTTGTAACTATCTCTAGTGCAAGGGTTTCCAAATCTGAGTCCGGTTAGCACCGGGCTATTTGCGAAATCCTCAACCTTTTTGGCAATCAGTGAATCTAAGTATTTGAGTGCCCACGATTCACGATGGCTGTAAAAGGGGCGGGCACGAGCGTTACAACCCAGGTTTTGCATACACCGCTCAGGTATGGAAGGTGGGTCATGTTTGAAAAGCTGATGGAGGCATTCTTCGGCTGCCGACACAGTCGGTACAGTTTTCCCGTTACCATTCGGCGCGCGAAACGCCGCCCGCAAGCCGCGGCTCTAACCGGAACTTATGTCGCCTGCTTGGATTGCGGCAAGGAATTCCCTTATGACTGGCAAGAGATGAGAGTCATCACTTCGCCGGAGAGACATCGTGAACGTTTGGCCCAACTGGCCAAGCACGCTGCCTGAAAGCCGGTAATTGCGAAGCGCTTCCTCTAAATGAAAATTGCCCCGCCGAAGAGCGGGGCATTTTGCTGTAGCCTGCTTCCGTACCGGAGCGAATCTCAGTGTGCCGGGTAATCGGCAGGAATCGGCACCGGAACACGCTTGTCGAGCGGAACGAACTCGCGCTCCGCGGGTCCCGTGTAAACTTGACGAGGCCGCGCAATCTTCTGCTCCGGATCGGTAATGAGTTCCTGCCACTGCGCGAGCCAACCAGCCGTTCGTGGAATCGCAAATAACACAGTAAACATCTCCGGCCTGAATCCCATCGCCTGGTACATGATCCCGGAATAGAAATCAACGTTGGGATAGAGCTTCCGCTTCACGAAATAATCATCTTCCAGCGCGATGCGCTCCAGTTCCAATGCGATATCCAGTTTGGGACTGCGCCCTGTAACCTGGAAGACCTGCTCCGCGCTCCAACGAATAATTTTGGCGCGTGGATCGTAGTTCTTATAGATGCGGTGCCCGAAGCCCATCAGCTTGATCTGTCCTTCCTTGACGCGCTTGATGTAGGCCGGTACGTGATCCTTCGAGCCGATCTCGTCGAGCATCTTCAGCACTTCTTCGTTCGCGCCACCGTGCAGCGGCCCTGCCAGAGCAGAGGCAGCTGACGCCACCGATAGGTACGGATCTGCCTGCGAACTGCTGACCGAGCGCATTGCGTTGGTGCTGCAATTCTGTTCGTGGTCGGCGTGCAAAATGAAAAGAATGTCCAGCGCCCGTGCCAGTGCGGGATTTGCCACGTACTTCGGCTCCACCATCTTCCACAACATGTTCATGAAGTTTTCGGTGTAGCTCAGATCGTTGTCGGGATACACGTAAGGGAACCCTACGTTATGCCGGTATGACATAGCCGCGATGGAAGGCACCTTGCCAATCAGCCGCGTAATCTGGTGCAGGCGGTTTGCCGGATCGTGAATGTTCTTGGCATCCGGATACACACTGGATAACGCCGCAATGGTGCTCACGAACATCGCCATCGGATGCGAGGAATAGCGGAAACCCTCCATGAACTTCTTGGTGGTTTCGTGCAGCATGGTGTGATGCGTGATGTTATAGACCCACGCGCTCAGCTCTTTTTCGGTAGGCAGTTCACCGAACAACAACAGGTACGTCACTTCCAGGAAGGTGCAGCGCTCGGCGAGAACCTCGATCGGATAGCCGCGATAGCGGAGGATTCCCTTGTCGCCGTCGATATAAGTGATTGCGCTCTTGCACGAGGCCGTGTTCATGAAGGCCGGATCATAGGTCATCAGCCCGAAGTCGTCGGAACTGGTTTTGATCTGCCGCAAATCCATGGCCCGGATGGTGCCGTTCTCCACTGGAACTGTATAGGTCTTGTTCGTGCGATTATCGGTGATGGTGAGTGTGTTGTTCTCTGCCATGGGAAATGGTCCGCCTTCTCCGCGCGATCAACTTGAGCGTAGTCGAGCCTAGGTCCAACGCCCATTTTGATCTGTGATCAGAATCACAGGCAACTGTAAGGGCGCGCCTAGCTCGATTTTATGCCAAATCGCGCCCAGTTGCTGCGTCCAACCCAGTGCACGCCGTTCGGCATCACGTCCGCCGCTGCGCACGGAGCTTACTTTTCGGATCCCGGCTTGAGCGCGTAGTAGCCCTCTCGCGCCTGCAGGGTGAGTTTCTCGGGGCCGCTGAATGTAACTTTCAGCTTGTGAAATTTACCGTCCAGGTTCTGCGGCGAAAATCCCAATACATAGATATATTCCGGCGGGTCAGCCGTCCGTCGAAAACCTTCATCCAGATCGTTGCTGTTGTGAAAATAAGTCCCCCCAGTGCCGTAGGCAAATTCAGCCATGACCTCGCCTTGTGCCGAGACTTCCGCTAACGTGAGTTGCAAACGCTGGGGACTGCTCGGGCGCCGGCTATCTCCCGAGACGCCTGAGGTGGCAAGCCCCTTGACGTCGAGAGTGTGAATGACAATGTTGGAGCGAACGGCGCGGTCGATCAAATCCATTACAGCCTTCCGGGTTTCTGGAGTCTGCATCAGAAACCCGGGAGAGACCAGGACGATGACCCGGCTTCCTGGAGCGTCGGCCGCTCGGCGCATCACCTCTTGCAATGAGCTCAGGGTACTCTGATTCTCGGCACTACCCGCGTTCAGCACCTCAAGCGCTCTGCCCCGAGCTACCTGCTCAGCTCTCTGCAGTTCCGCTGGCGAACTTGCCATTCCACCGAACTCGCAATTCACCGTATCCTGAATCGCCGTACTCAATGCATCTAAGTCGCCCTGCACGACCAGGTTCGCCGTAAACAGGGTCAGCGGCGGACAGTTCGCCGTAGACCGAATCGGGTGGGGTCTCAGGGCCCGCAAAGCTTCCTGCAGCTTGTCGCGATTCGATGTGAACGTCAGTTGCACCTCTCCCGAAGTAGTGAAAATTGCAGCCCGGTCTCCCTCGCGTAAGGCGGCGATGCGACGCGACGCCGCATCTCTGGAACCCGCGAGATCTGCAAATGTGGTATGCAAGTCGTCAAACACGTAGGCAACGTCTCTTTCTCCTGGCGACGAATGCTTCTCATCGTCCGCGGCACCGGTGGCCTTCGTCGCATCTTGCCCAGCAGAGCTCTCTTGTGCGTGTGGCGAAGTCTCCAGAGAAAAGCTGGTGATCTTCTGCGGACTGCGGTTGTCGAACAACTGAAAATCTTCTTTTCGAAGGTTCCCGACGGCACGCCCTTTGGGATCGCGCAACACGACGCTCACCTGTACTAACTTCACGCTCACCTTTAAACTCGGCGTCGCGTCTTTTCTTGCAGCCGCAATCGTAGACTCTTTCTCCGCCCTGGCTTCCAACTCGAACTGGTTTTTCTGACTCTCCTTTTCCAGAGCAGCGAGCCTCTGTAGCCGGTCCAGCGTAGCGGTATTTAGGTCAATCTTCTGCTCGTCTTGCAGGCGGGCGGCGTTCTCTCGTATGGCCTGCTCGCGAAGAACGGCGTAAATGGTCTCGTTCTCCGCCAATTCCTGCTGCACCACATCCTCGGAGTTTGCTGACCGGTTCACCGGAGCGACCGCATCCGTCGGGCCGGGAATACCTAGAACGATGTGCGTCTTAGCTCTGAATTTCTGGCAATTTCTGAACTGCACCACATTGCGCGTGGCTTCTTCGCCCCGGAATCTCGTCGCCACCGTCGCAGTTACGGGAAGCACGAAGGCCGTGCCATCTCCAAAGGAGACATGGTCATAGTCCGTCAGTAGATCGGCACTCTGCATGGGAAACGTTGCTGGAATTTCTTCCGCAGTGGATTGAAATCGGAGAAGGTCCCCATTCTTCTGGTCGACCCACAATTCTCCGCCGTAGGGCGGAGCCAACACATCATCTCCACCGTGCAACCGCCAGAGCGGATCGTTCTGATGGGCAATCTGATATGTAAAAACCCACGCCGCGCGCGGGCCAAGCGACGCTTCTTTCAAGAAGGCAAATGCGGCACTGTTGCGCAGGTTGAAGATCGCGCGCAGATTGGTCCCGAACTCGCCAGTGGACCACAACCCAGGCGACTGCGTAATGGCACTTGGAGCAGTCTTGCCATTGAGGCGGATGCCGTTATAGGTTTCGTTGCCGTCTTCATATCTCACCGACGCAGTAATCAGATCCCGGGGAACCTTGCTCTCGCCGCGATAGCGAGAGGTCTCCTGATCACAAACAAAATTCGGCATCTTCTGCGGCAAGCTGATCGCGAATTCGCACACTCCCCGTAATGCCTCGGAATGCGGAATGTCAGTCGGGAGCCAGGCACAATAGTTGGTGGCGATGAGAGTCTCTTGGACGGATTGAGAGCCGGTCTGTTTTGCAACGCTTTCCGCCGCCGCTGGGTCACTCGCCGGCAGGTTGCCGCCCTTCCTCAGATCATTCATCACCTGAGCAGCGACCTTCCCCATCGCCTGCAACATCGCCTCCCGGTTCGAAGAACTGTCCTCCCCAGCCGCCGAACCAATGGCGTATTCCGAACCGTCGGTCACTCGTTGGAGCTGATACTCAATTTTCGCGGTGATTGTCGGTATGTCCTGAACACTACCCTGAAGACTCGTGACTTCCTGTTTAGACCCTGTCAGCAAGTCCGTAAGAACGCTGAACAGGACGAGTTGGCAGCCCTTTGCTTTTGCTTCCGCAATGGCCTGGCTGCCCTGGGATGCCTCGAGCGCCACCGACTGGATCAAGACTTTCAGCTTCTTATCGGGCTTCCGCTGGTTCAGTCCCTTTACCAACCGGTCTCGCGCTTCCGTGACGGAGACCTTGTCCGTCCCGCTGCGCAGCACTGCGATCCCAATGCGCACTACGCTCGCTTCTTGTGAAAACAGTGGGATGCTCAGCAGACAAACTACAGGAAGGAGCGCGCGTGGAAAGAAGCGAGACATGACCAGATGTCTGCAACAGCGACCGGGGCACCGCCATCATACCGCAGTCTGGAGGAGCTTCAATGGTTCGGCCTTCTATGCAAAAAAACGGCGGCCGCAGCCGCCGGTCTAGTTCCATATCCTAGGATCACTGGATCAATTCGAAGAATCTTCACGCCGCTGTAGCGTCGGACGATCATCGTCAGTCTTGGAGTCGCCAGACTTATCGCTCGGATTCGAGGTTCGCCGCAGGCTCGGCTTGCTGGAATCCTTCTCATCGATAACTTTGTGCTTGTTCTCGATCGCCGCCAGCCGCGATTTGACGTCATCAAACTCGGAGGTGGTAACGACGTACTGCTGCTTCGCGGGAAGGATTTTGCGAATCTCAGCCTGCGATTTCTCGATGCGGTCCGGAGTCTGCGGGTGTGTGTCGAACGCCTTCGATAGAGTTCCCGGCTTCTTTTTTTCCATTGCCTGGATCTTTTCGAAGAACGACACGAACGCCGACGGATCATATCCGGCCCGATACATATATTCGATGCCGAGGTAATCCGCTTCGGATTCGAATCCACGCGAGAAGTGCAGGAAGGTCAGCGGAATGCCGAGACCCAACCCTTCGTAGATTCCGTAACCCAAAGCGCCGCCCATGAAGATGGCAGGAAGCGAAGCCATTTGCATCAGGTTCATGCGCGTCATTTCACGGCCGTAGTGGCAGGCGGCAACGTGGGCAATCTCATGCGCCATCACACCCGCCATCTCCGCTTCTTCGTCCGCCGCGAGAATTAATCCCGAATTCACATAGAAAAACCCGCCCGGCAGAGCCATGGCGTTGACTACATCGGAGTCAATCACCTTAATCGTGAATGGAACCTGCGCATCGGAGTTCCGCACCAGATTCTGTCCGACCCGGTTCACGTACTCCGTAATCACGGGATCGTTCACCAGCTTGATTTGCGATTCAATTTGCTGAGCGTACTGGCGTCCCCGCGCGACCTGACCTTCGACCGTATACCAGTTGCCAACTCCGCGGCCGCAACCCACATTGCGGTTTCCCACGGCATCAACGTCGGTCTTACCGCCGTCGTGCTTGATCTGGCTGTCGTCGGCCGTCGGCAGCGAAGCTGGCGGCTGTTTGGGCGCATTCTGCACATCGCCCGCCTTCGGTTGTCCTTTATCCTGGTCTGGAACTTGGCTTTGCGGGTCCTGCGTTTGCCCCTGCGTCTGGGCCAATGTCCACGGCCCCGCGCTGAATGCCGCCAATCCCACAGCGATTGCCAGCCATCTGAGTTTCATACGGTACTCCTTGACCACGATTATACGCCCGGCGGGAAGACACCAAGTCCCAATCTTGGTCCATAAACTTAGACGCCGCCCCTCCGGTCCGGGTTATCCGGGCAACTCGGATAAACGGCGGCTCCAGCCTTTTCTGGACCCCTGATCGCTTTCAGTCAAGCAACGCGCACTCCTCTTCAACCACCCATAGCGGAGATATGCCTACAGGCCTGAGGTTGGTTTTCGCTTGACTCGCCGCGCACTTAGCCTGAGAATTGCCAGCGGTCGCCGACCGTTCTCCCCCGTGGTCGGTATCGATCTGGTGAATTTCTCTCCATTTTTGGACGCTTTTCCCCCGAATGGATTGGAGTGCGCCTTGGTGTCCCAGCCGTCATAGCGGGTTCAAGAAAGTTGAGAACGCGAAAATGAAAGCCATGTTCCGTGGTGGTTTTGTGTGCGCAGGACTGTTCGCAGGCATTCTCTTGGGGATAAAGCCAGTCGCCGCGCAGACTTTCAGTTTTCCGGTGGGCGGTTTCACTACAAGCAACGTGTGCAAGAATGCCACCACTCCGCCGCCTGCTTGTCAGGTCTTGACTGACGGTTCTCCTAAGCTACCCGCCGTTGTGACGGGGGGGGTCTTGCGCCTCACCACGGCCACCCAAAATCAGCACGGCGCGGCTTGGTTTGAGTTACAGCAACCGCTCTCCACGGGATTCACTACGGCCTTCCAGTTCAAGATTTCGAGCACAAATTCCTGCTTGTTCTGCTCATTTCCGGCGGATGGACTGGCCCTGGTTATTCAGAATGATCCCGCTGGCACCGGCGCCCTCGGCTACACCGGAAACGGTCAGAACATCGCCTATGGCAACAATGACGTATCCACGGCCAGCGGACCCGGAAAGGCCATCAAGAATAGCCTCGCCATCGAACTCGATACCCATCTGAACTCCGACTACAACGATCCGGACGGCAATCACATCGCCGTGCAAAGCTGCGGTCCCAACAACGCCAGCACTCTGACCCCAAACAGTGCGGACCACAACTACGCCTGCCCCGATGGCAACCTGGCGAAACTCGCGCTGCAGAGCCTGCCCGCTGGAATGTCGCTGACCGACGGCAAAGCCCACACCATTACGGTGAACTATCTTCCGCCCGGATCGTGCACCAGCGGATGCAACAACCTGTCGGTCTTCATGGACAGCACGCTGATTCTGCAGGCGACGGTCGACATCACGAAGCAACTGAACCTGACCAGCAACGGCAGCGCGTATGTGGGCTTCACGGCCGCGACCGGTTCCGCCGTTCAGAACAACGACATCATCAGCTGGTCCTTCAGTTCCCTGCCTCTGGCGCCCATCACGATCAACCAGCCTTTGCAGACGACTGCCACAAACTTCAACTACACCCCGGCTCTGACGGCGGTCACGGATTATTCCCAGAGCGGACTGAACGGCAATTCATTCCAAGGCGTATTCATGCAAGGAACCGTCCAGCCGATTACCGATCAACAATTCTCCGACCTGGTCAACAACACGCCCTTCCAGGGAAGCACCTGCCAACATCAGG
This sequence comes from uncultured Acidobacteriaceae bacterium, assembly GCA_963722365.1. Taxonomy (GTDB): domain Bacteria; phylum Acidobacteriota; class Terriglobia; order Terriglobales; family Acidobacteriaceae; genus Sulfotelmatobacter. The sequence goes on along the minus strand of CAVRLM010000003.1, from coordinate 356,200 downwards.
ACACGGGCACCGGCAACTTCAACTGCGTGACCACGACCGATTTGTGCACAACCTCGACTAACGGAAACGCCAGCGGCGCCAACTGCCCCAACACGGGCACCAATGCTCTTATCATTGTTAACAACACCTACAACCTGGACCCGTCCCAAAAGCCTGTGATCGCCCCTGGCTACATCATGGGTAAAGACACAGCCCTCAGTTGCGGAGCCTCCGGGGATAACACCTGCAAAGGTCTAGTCAATATATTCACCAGCATCACCGGCGATGCCCTCACCTCGGGTGGAAGAACCAACAACTTCAATTCCATCCTGATTCCAATTCTCGGCGTGGTGCAGCCGAACACCGCAGCCAGCACTAGTCCTGCTCTGAATGCCGGCTGGACCAACGGACCCGTCACGCTCAACTTCAACAGCACAGAGATTGTTCCCAGCAACAATCACAATCCGCCGTCCTCGCTGCCGACGATCGGCAACATTTCCTATAGCGCGACCGGTGCCAACCTGCCGACCCCCGCGACAGGAACAGTCTCTGGGGCGAGTGGTTCGATCACGATTCCGGGCACGGTGGAAGGCACTACGGTGGTCACATTCTTCGCCACCGACAGCTCCGGAACCGTCGAAAGCCAAATCACCAACGACAGCGGCGCGAATACGGTGAGCAGTGCGAGTCCGACCATCACGATCCAGGTGGACAAGACGGCGCCGACTTTTAATTGCACACCGCCTGCGGCGGCCTGGCAGTCAACCGATGTCACCGTTCCGTGCACCGCCAGCGACAACGCGGGCGGATCGGGTCTGGCGACACCTTCGCCGTTCAATGTTTCGACCACCGTTCCAAGTGGCACCGAGACCAACACAGCCCAGACTCCAGCAAGTTCGGTAGCCGACGTTGCCGGCAATACCGTCCCCGTCCCCTCCTATGGCCCGTTCTGGGTTGATAAGAAGGCGCCGGCAATCAGCACTCCTTCATTGTCGGTGGCGAATCCCGTGTTCAATCAATCCGTGTCGGCCACCTATACCTGCACCGACGGCGGCTCCGGCGTCGTCCTCTGCGCTCCTTCGCAACAGGGTCAACAGATTTCGGCCACGTCCACTACCACCGTCACCAGTCCGGTTGACACCTCTACAGTCGGTCCGCACACGTTCACCGCCTATGCGCAGGATCAGGTCGGCAACCCCAGTTCCAGTCCCGCTGCTTACACCGTGGGCCAAGCAACGCCCACGATCACCTGGACGGCCCCAGCCGCGATCACGTACGGAACCGCATTGAGCGGAACGCAGCTGAACGCCACGGCCAACATCGCTGGATCCTTCGTCTACACTCCGGCGGCTGGCACCGTGCCGACGGCCGGAACGCAAACACTCTCCGTAACCTTCACCCCGACCGACACCACCAACTACAGCACGGCAACGACAACTGTCCAACTGGTTGTGACCCAGGCGACGCCAACCATCACATGGGCGGGGCCGGCGGGTATCACCTTCGGCACCGCGCTGAGCGCGGCGCAACTCAATGCCACAGCGAACGTCCCCGGAACTTTCGTTTACACTCCTGCCGCAGGAACCATACTCAGCGCCGGCAATCAAACTCTGTCGACGACGTTCACACCAACCGACGCTGCGGACTATACGACCGCAACGGCCTCTGTCCCATTGACCGTGAACCGAGCGACTCCAACGCTCACGTGGATGACGCCTGCGCCCATCACATACGGCACCATGCTGAGCGCCATGCAACTCAACGCCACTGCCAACGTGCTAGGAACTCTCGTCTACACGCCGGCTGCTGGGACCCTCTTGAACGCCGGAATGCAGACGCTGGCAACAACGTTCACTCCCACCGACGCAGTCAATTACACAACGGTCTCCGGCTCGGTGCTGCTCATTGTCAACCGGGCGATACCGACCGTCACCTGGCTTACGCCCGCATCCATTCCGTACGGTACGGCGCTCAGTTCGAAGCAACTCAACGCTACCGCGAACGTCCCCGGAACGTTGGTGTACACACCACCTGCAGGAACGGTGCTTCCAGCGGGGAACCAGATTCTGTCGGTTGTATTCACGCCAACCGATTTGGTTGATTACACCCCGGCAACCGCACAGGTAACGATACTGGTCACCCAGCCGGCGATTAGCATTTCGCCGAGCAGCCTCAACTTCGGAACCGTCTCCTCGGGCAAAGTTGCATTCCTGACGGTGACCGTCTCTAACGTAGGCAACACCACTCTGGGAATCACGCGTATTTCAATCGCAACCGGCAGCGGTTCCGACAACGACGACTTCACCTTCACGACCACTTGTGGATCCTCGCTGGCTCCGGGTGCAAACTGCGGTATCACGGTGAAGTTCAACGCGGATGACTCAGGCACGCGCACTGCAACCCTCTACATCACAGACAATGCCCCAGGCAGCCCCCAAGCCGTACCACTGACCGGGACAGTCGGTAAGAAAGGCCACTAGGCCGACTCGTTTCGCAAAAACAAAGGGCGAGATCTTCAGATCTCGCCCTTCTTTTTCCGTATTTGCCTGCCGCGAGAAACTTCAGGGATTCAATATCCGCTTGATTGCGTGAACTTCGTAGCTTCCTCGTACACGGACTTCTGGTCGAAACGCTCGATGATGTGTTCCGCGCCCGGTTCCTTGCGGATCTCATCGAGCAAGCGTAGCGCTTCGCGGTACTGCGCCGTTGCTTCAGAAGTCGTTCCCCCAAGCCGCAACGCCCTGCCCAACAGGAAGTGGATCTTTGCGTTTTGCAGCCGCAATCCCAGTTTTTCGGCTCTACTTAAGTTCCGCTGCAATTCCTGCTTCGCATGCGCATAGTCTTTGTTTTCGATGAGTGCCTGGGCCATCAGGGTGGTGGACACCACCGAGATGTACTTCTTGCCGAGAGAGTCGGCCTGCTGCGCCAGCGCGCGTAAATCGGCGACAGTTGCGGCCGGAGAATGCCCCTCGCCCACCGCCAGCCTCGCGAGATTCAACTTCGACGTCAGCAACACGTCCTTGTCCGCACTGTGCGAAGCCAATCGCTCAGCCTGTTGATAAGACTCTTTCGCTGCCTTCAAGTCGCCCTGATAGAAGTGGACATCACCTTCCGCATTCGCCAGCGACGCCTCCAACGCTTCATTCTTCAGGTTGCGCACAATACCCTGCGCTTCTTCGATGGGCTTGGCGGACTCCTGGCCTCTCCCCGCCTTGGCCAGCGCGCCGGCCAGATCGGTCAAGGCCTGCGCCATCGTGCCGCTTCGATCTCCACCATCGCGCAATGCCTGCACCGCGTCCTGCAACGCGCTCACCGCCGGCCCCAGACGGCCCTGCTCCTCAAACACCACGCCCACGCTGTTCGACATGACCGCGATTCCAGGTTTGTCATCGGCTTTGCGGTACAAGTCCAGCCCCCGCATATAGGTAGTCATGGCCTGGTCATACTGTCCGAGGTTGGCGTAGGCCACGCCCAGAATTTGCAGCGTCTGGGCAATATCTGTCGGGACGTTCAACTTCTCGCGGATCTGCAACGCTTGCTGCAGGTACGTGAGTGCATCCTCGTTCTCGCTCTTTTGCAGGTAGGCATTTCCAATGTTGCTCAGGCACAGTGCCTGATTGGTCTGGTCCCCGGCGTCACGCTGAATCTGCAACGACTCTTTGAACATTTGCAGCGCTTTGTCCGGCTGGCCGCGCTCCATGTAGAGGTCGCCCAGATCGATGAGCGTATCTCCTGCCTCTTTCTTGGCGCCAATCTCTTGCCGGATCTTCAGAGCATCGTTGTAAGCCTTCAAGGCCGCGTCTGGTTTTCCCAGCGAGAGTTGCACCTGCGCAATTTCTTCCAGGCTCGCAGCCACACCGCGCTTCTGCCCCAGGCGCTGGTTGATAGCCATCGAGTCTTCATAATTGCGCAAAGCCTCGGCAGGCTTGTTCATCAATTTGTAGGCAATCCCGGTGGCCTGCAGAATCAGCGCCTGCTGCTCCTGGATGTCGAGATCAATCGCAATGTGCCGCGCCTGATCGAGGGGATCAAGCCCCTTCTGCGGATTTCCGGCTTTGATCTCGACGCGCCCCATGGCTAACAGGGCATCTACATTCTTGCTATCGGTCTTCAGCACGTTTGCGTAATAGGACCGTGCCTTGTCCATATCGCCGGCGTCTTCATAGAGACTGCCGAGTGCGAATTGCACGTCCAGGTTGTCGGGGAAACTCTTCGCCAGATTTTCGTAGTCGGCGAGCGCCTTCTGATTGTCCTTCGTGATCCGCGCCAGGCTGGCGTCAATGAAATATTTCTGCGCCAACGGCAGGTTCTGGCTCAGGTCCACGGCGTGCCGCGCCGCCTGCTCGGCTTCCGCGTCGTATCCCAGATCGGAATACGCCTCACCCAAACGCGAGTAGGCAACTGCGAATTGCGGATCTTCTTTGGTCGCGGCCTCGAATTGTTTCTTCGCTTCCAGATTATTTCCCTGCCGCAACAACTGCAGTCCCTGGTTGTAATCGCGCAGAGCGTCGACTGACGTTGACGTTGGCTTGAACGATTGCGCCTGCAACTCTTTCACCAGATCCGGCGAAAGCGCGAGATTCTGGCGGATCATCGCCGCCAACCGGTCGACCGCCGCCGACAGATCTTGCTGATTGGCGGCTTCCGACTTCACCTGAATGATTCGATTTTGTTTCCGATCCTGTAGCGTGGCGTCGATGCGGATCTGATCGCCCAGCTTGGTATATCGCCCCGAAACCAGCGTGTCGGCGTTGGTAAACTCTGCAATCCGCTCGAGAGTGGCGGAATCGACCGCAGAATTGGGAGCAATCCGCAAGTCATGAAACACCTGCTGCACACGGTCGGAAGATACCGCACGCAGGTGCGCCGATTGTCCAACATCCGTACTCAACATGTCGGCAAGACTTGGTCCCAACCAGTCCCAGGAGGCGTCTCCCGATTTGTTTTCAAATGGAAGGACTGCCAGAGATAGAGCCTGCACCGTTGCCGCTTTTTTGGCCGAAGGCGCAAAGAGCGTTCCGCGAAACTCATAGCCCACAATTGCCAACAACAGAACAGTGGCCACGCCGGTGACGATCGGCCATGGAATGGTTCGTCCCCATGGCTCGACCGCGGGTTGAAAACGCAGGTTTGCCGCCGCACCTTTGCCTGAATATGCATCCAGATCGCGCAGCAGTTCGGCAGCAGTCTGGTACCGCAAATTGGGATCGCGCTCCAGGCACTTGCTTACAATGTTGCTGAGCGGCGCCGGGATCGTCCCATCGTGATCGGAGACTGGGATGGCTCGCTCTTGCGTCCGCTTGATTAAACTCGCGACCACGCTCTCTGCCGAGTACGGCGTTTTCCCCGTCAGTAGCTCGTAGAGGATTAGCCCCAGCGTGAACAGATCCGACCGTTGATCCAGACTCTTGGCCAGGGCCTGCTCCGGCGACATGTATTCCATCGTCCCAACCAGCGCTCCAGTTTGGGTCATGCCGTCGCCTTCGACAGTTCGTGCCAGACCAAAATCCATCAATAGGATGCGGCCCGAGTTGTCGCGCATGATGTTCTGCGGTTTCAGGTCCCGGTGAATCACACCCACGGTGTGTGTGGCTTCCAGTGCGCGGCAAATTTGCTCTGTAATCTCGACCGCTTCTTCCGGAGGCAGTGTTTTTCTCGCCTGGATCAAGGCGCGCAAGTCCACGCCTTCGACAAATTCCATCGTGATGAACTTCACGCCGTCGGCGTCGCCCAGGTCGTAGATGCGGATAACGTTCTTGTGCGTGACCTGATGGGCCAGCAAAAGTTCCTGCTTGAATCGTGCCAGAATCGAGGGATTCGCAGCCAATTGCGGCCGGATGAGCTTCAAAGCAACCGGGCGATCCAACTCCCGGTCCATGGCTTTGTAAACCGCCCCCATCCCGCCTTCGCCCAACAATTGCAGAATCTCGTATCGTCCTCCGAGCACATCGCCGGTATGCAACACCGGAGCGCTCGTCTGCAACGGCACGGGGCCGGGACCGGTTGCCTTGGCTCGTACAGGAAGGGGCCTGACCGGGCCGGCATCGACCATCGTGGCATCGGGATCTACCGGCGCAGGATCCAGGCTCGACAGCGCGAAATCTACCAAGGTTGCGTCAGGATCGGAAGGCGGGTTCGAGCTGGAGCTGTCTTTCGCCGGAACACTCAAGCCGGGCAGATTGGTGGCATTGTTCCCACGATCCGCTTCCCTGCGTGGATCCCCATTGTCCATGAGTGCCTTGGCTTGGGCCACCCAAAAGCCCCTAAACTAGCCACCGCAAAAGGCAAAAAGTCACTAAAGTATATACCGTAGACCGACGCGCCGGGCGAAAGACCATCGACAAAAAGAGATATCGAAAAGGTTCGATGACGAGACGGCAAAATTCTGCAATTGGGGCGGAAACAGTGCCCTTCCTGCCGACCCCTTTGATCGCGATGTTTGACGGCGCTTGCGGAAAGAATTCAAATTATCCTGACGTTACTGCTACGCGGGCGCGCGCATCTACGTAGGAGTGAGTTTCTTGCGAACAGCGGACGGAACTCCGGTCCAAATCTGTCACTGCCCAACCACCACTTCTCCCGCGCTGTCATTCTTCGCGGTTGCAATCCTCGTGTTGCTTCCGAGTGGGTGGCTTATGATCCCCCAAGCCTCCGCCCAGACTCCTCAGTCGGACGAACCGCCGTCCACGGTTCGCGGCGCGGTGATCAATGCCGTCACCCACGCTCCCATCAGCCGCGCTCTCGTCTACTCCCCTGACAATCGATTTGCGATGCTGACCGATGGTGACGGTCGCTTCGAGTTCGCGTTGCCCAAGGGCGGTCTCGGCAATAGCGGAACCACTTTCTTCGAAGGCCAGCCCCGCGCCGTGTGGTCGGTGGCGGGTGCCGGTGGCCCGTTTTGGCTGATGGCGCGGAAGCCGGGGTTTCTCGACGACCCCAGCGACAACCGCCAGGTTCAGACCTCCGGCAGCGGTGACGTCACCATCCCCCTGATGCCCGAGGCAGTCATTAACGGACGCGTCCTCGTTTCGGAAGGCGAGCCAGCATCAGGCATTTCGGTGCAACTTCTCTCCAGGCAGATCACAGAGGGCATCCCCCGGTGGATCCATGCCAATACCGTTCTCGCCGACTCGAACGGCGAGTTTCGTTTTGCGGAACTCATGCCCGGCACCTACAAGTTAGGCACCAATGAGTTGATGGACAATGACCCCGCCGTCTCGGTCCCGGGCGGGCAGGCCTACGGATTCCCGCCAGTCTACTACCCGGGCGTTTCGGATTTTGCCTCCGCCGGCGCAATCGACCTTACGGCTGGACAAACCGTGCAGGCCGATTTACCCGTAATCCGCCAGGCTTACTATCCAGTCCGAATCCCACTCTCGAACGCCGATGCCAGCGCCGGCATGAACGTGACCGTCTCCCTGCAGGGGCATCGTGGCCCAGGTTTCACGCTGGGCTTCAATGGCGAGGAACATCGCATTGAGGGCTTGCTGCCCAATGGAAACTATCTGGTCGAAGCGACCTCTTACGGTCAAAATGCGTCATCTGGGTCTGTAAACATCGCAGTGGCGGGTGCCCCCGTGGAAGGTCCGTCGCTGAACTTTCACCCTGGGAGTTCGATTACCGTGCATGTGGATGAAGAGTTCACCTCCAGGCGTTCGGACGCCTCTGGCAACTGGATGGTCGGCGGTCGCTCCTTTCAAATGCGCGGTCCGCGCCTCTACCTGCAGGTCAGAGTCGAGAGTGAAGATTCGCTCGAGGGACAGGGTGGCGCGTCTCTTCGTCCGCCCTCCGGCCCCAGTGATGACGCAATGGTGATTGAGAATCTGGCGCCCGGCCGTTACCGTCTACGCCTGTCGACGACCCGCGGATATGTAGCATCTGCAACCATGAACGGTATCGATCTGCTGCATGAGCCCTTAGTGGTAGCTCCCGGCTCGACGACTCCGATTGAAATCAAAATGCGGGACGATACCGCCCAAATGGACGGCACCGTAACTGGATTGACGCCTGATTCAGGCGTTGCCGCCTCGCCCTCCGCGTATATCTATTGTGTTCCGTTGCGCGATAGCCCTGGACAGATGCGGCAGGCCGCGACCTCGGGGCCCGAAGGCAAATTCACCTTAGACACAATGGCGCCCGGCGCGTATCGCGTCTTCGCGTTCAAGAGTCCCCAGCCCAATCTTCCTTACGGCGATGCCGAGGCCATGCAGCCTTACGAGACGAAGGGCCAAGTCGTTCAGTTATCTCCGGGCCAGAAGACGAATGTCCAGGTACCGCTCAGTTCCGGCAGCGAGTAAAGAGTAAACATGTTCATCTATCGCATCACGCGCACCGGGATCTTGTGGATGATGCTCTGCTTCGTCCTCTACGCCTCCTCCCTGAGCCCAGCCCAAACGGCACCCACGATCCCGCACGCCGGCAACAGTTACCGAGTCGCAGGCACAGTAGTCAACAAAATCGACGGCCATCCCCTTCCTCGCACGCGCGTCATCTTGAGAGACACGAAGGAATCCAACAAATTCGAATCATTGGTGACCGGGGACGACGGCAAGTTCGCCTTCAACGCCATCCCTGCCGGAAAATATTCGCTCGCCGGCACTAAGCGCGGATACATCACTGCGGCCTACGATCAACATGATCAGTTTTCTACCGCCATCGTGACGGGCGCCGATCTTGATACGGAAAATCTGGTCTTACGTCTGGCTCCCGCAGCCGTGATCAGCGGAAAAATTCTGGATGAATCCGGCGAACCAGTTCGTCATGCTTCGGTCACGGCCTATTTCGACGATCACAGCGGTGGCGTCGATCAGATTCGCCAAGCGCGGGGCACGCAGACCGACGATCTGGGCGCCTACGAGTTGCCCTCGCTGAATCCCGGCACCTATTTTCTGTCTGTCGACGCCAAGCCCTGGTACGCAATCCATCCCGCATCCACTCCACCGAATTCCGGGAAGGAGAGTGATCCTGCCTCCAGCACAGCCTTTGACCGCTCATTGGATGTCGCGTATCCGTTGACCTACTACCCCGACGTGACGGACGCCGATAGCGCCATGCCAATTCCCATCCGCGGCGGCGAGCGTCTCCAGGTGGATATTCACCTTGCCCCGGTTCCGTCGCTTCATCTTTTGTTTCGCGTACCCACCGACAAGAACAATGGCTTCGCCGTTCCTCAATTGGAGCAACCATCCTTTGACGGCGCCACCCCTCGCGCCACCGACAGCGCCCAATTCGTTTCTCCTGGATTGGTCGAGATTACCGGGATTCCCGCCGGACGCTACAACCTTCGGCTCAACGGCTCCGGCCCCGCCATCCAAATGAACGGCCTTGATTTCAGCAAAGACGGCGAAGAGATCGACACCACGAACGCCGAAGCTATGGGAAGCGTCAAGGTATCGGCACAAGTACGCGGCGAAGCCGCTCTACCGGAGCGGCTGACCGTCGGATTGGGTTCCTCGCACCGCGGACCCATTGTCTGGAAGGAATTTGACGCCAAAGGCGAAGCAGACCTCGAACAGGTTCCCCCAGGCCGCTACGATGTCTTCATCTGGGGACCACCCCGTCCTTATTCGATTGCGAAGCTGTCGGCGGAAGGAGCTTCCGCATCCGGCAGAACCCTGACCGTACCGGCCGGAGCGGCCGCCTCACTTTCTCTGATTGTGGCCGGTGGCAGCCGGAAGATCGACGGAACCGCAAAACGCGCAGGAAAACCTTTTGCCGGAGCGATGGTAGTCCTCGTTCCCAAAGACCCGGAAATAAACCGTGATCTTTTCCGTCGCGATCAGAGCGATCTTGACGGGACGTTCACTCTGCAAAATGTAGTTCCCGGCACTTACACCGTTCTGGCAATCGAAAACGGATGGGACCTGGATTGGTCGCAGCCCGGCGTGATCGCTGCCTATGTCCGGCACGGGCACACGATTGAAGTCGGCCAACAAGCCGGCAGGACCATGAAACTCGCCGATCCGGTCGAGGTTCTCTCCAAATAGCGAAAGGCTTGAACCGTATCAACCGCTACTGCCTCGCCAATTGGCAACGGGCAATCTCGCCGGCAACTTCGTCCACCTTGCCTGCATAATCAGCGCCCAGCGCGCCGCGCGCTTTCAAGCCCTTCCACAGATCCAAACTCTTCTCATACGAGCGCAGCGCTTGCTCGCGATCCTTTCCGCTCGTCGTTGCCTGCAGGTCCTTATGCGCGAAGTACTCCCCAAGTTTCTGATAGAGTTGCGCCAGCAGAACCTGCCAATCGGCATTCGCCGGACTCGCCGCGGCGACAGCTTCCGCAATCTCCAACGCTTCGCGATATTCTCCCAGGGCGGCAGCTTCTTTCCCCGCTGCGAGCTCCGCCACGCCCAGATTCATACCGATCTCTGCAAGGTCGCCTCGAACCTCTGCATCTTTTGGATTCTCTTTCGACAGCGACGCTGCGACCCATTTCGCTTTCTCGAAATAATGCAGCGCGTTGCCCTCCTGCTTGGCCTTAGACAGGATTTCGCCGAGGTGGAAATATCCTCCCTCTAGATCCTTCCGTGCCAGGCCAACCGCAGCACCCAGTGCCATCTCGCTCTCGTTTAAGGCCACACTCTTGCGCTGATTCGCCAAGGCCTCTTTGAGATCTCCCAGCGCCGACTGTGCCGAGGCAACCTTGGCGTAGTCCTGATAGACATCGCGGCGCGAAAGTGCGTTCGACGGGTCCGCCTCTTTTTCGACGCGGTCCTCCGCCAGCATCTTCGACCAGATCGCGAGAGCTCCTCGGTTATCCCCTGTCTTTTGCAGAATTTCCCCAACGCCGTCACTGGCAACGATCACATCGCGCTTGGATTGCTGATTCCCCTCCACCACCAGCGACTGCATTAGTCCGTACGCCAGCCGGTTCGCCGCCAATGCTTCGGGAAATCTCCGCATCCGCTTCAAACATCCCCCGAGATGAATGTTGCCAATCGCCTTGTCCCGAACATTATCCCGATCGGATGGATCTTCTTGAATCAGTTGATCGAGCAGCCCAATCGACTCCTTAAAATTCTCCACAGCTTGAACCAGGTCGCCACTCTCCGTCAGCCCAAGTCCGTAGCGGTCGTACATTGATTCGGCCCGAATCTTCGCCTTCACGTTCGGGTGCTTCTCGGCCTCCAGTGCATCCAATCCCTTGCGGTAGTTGTCCATCGCGGCATTGAGATCGCCCGACGCATCGAGAATGTCGCCAATCTCCCCGTAGTCGCGGCCTAGTTGACTGCGCAGATCCTGATTCTGCGGTGACGCCTTCACCAGTTGCTCTAGAATCGCAGCCGCCTTCTGAAAGCTTTGCAGCGCTCCCTGAAAATTGCCGAGATTGTCGCGATACGGAGACCCTTGCACAGAGCCGACTTTCTCGTAGGCGTTGACCAGTTCCAGACGCAGCGTTGCATCCGTTCCCTCCTCCTGCGACAAACTGTCCAGATATTCCAGCGCACGCTTCACCACCAGTTCGCGCGCCGGCGTCGATCCCTGCAGATGCTCGATGGCATCGTGGAATTCAAATAGGAACGAGTTGGCCAGCTTTCGGACGTCATTAAAACGCCGGTCCGCGCGGCGAGCATTGGCAGCCGCGATTCGTGCTTCGCGAACCGTTGCTCCCACTCCGCTGAGCACCGCCAAAACGACCAGAACTGCAGCGCCCACGCCGACCTTGTGCCGCCGTACGACCTTCCCTGCCCGGTAGCTCCACGATGCCTTGGTCGCATTCACCGGCAAACCGTCGAGGTGTCGACGAATGTCTTCGGCGAATTGCTCAACCGATGCATAGCGCCGCACCGGCTCTTTGCGCAAGGCCTTCAGCACGATGTTGTCAATGTCGCCCGACAACCGCCGCCGCAACACTGGAGTCGATCCTTCGATGGTTCCCGACGGCACTTCGCATCCAGCCGTGCCCGTAATCGGGCCCTTGACCCCTCGCCAATCGCCAATCGTGGTCGCAGTTTTATTCACGTATATCCTTCGCCTCCACGACGAATCCGAACGATTGACCCGCGCCCCGGTCTAATTTGGCCCGCCCCGTTTCGAACTCGGTGGAGCGATATGTCTCTCACTTTCCGCAACGTGTTGCGCCACCAGTGCTCGTTCGTCGTGCTCTCCACTCTCCAACTCTCCGCGCTTTTCCTTGTCATTCCATAGCGCCAGACTCTTCTGGTAGGCGGCGTGGGCCTGCGCCCAATACTCTCGCCTCTGATCCGCAGACAACCCCTTACCACCCGCCAGAGCGGATTCCGCATCTCCAAATCCTGAATAAGCCTCCGCCAAACCACTGCGCGGATAACGACTCCCTTGAGTGCTGGGAGACATCTCTTCAAAGGAAACAATGGATTCCTGAAATACTTTCGCGGCCTCGGCCGGCCTGCCCAGCGCCATCAGGCTGCTGGCTATTCCATCGTTACTAAAAGCAAAGTTTGATTTCGCCAGCCGGTTCTTCGCATCCGCCTTCATCAGCTCGCCGAAAATCCCGTGTGCCTTGCGATAGGTCTCAAGCGCCGCAACTGCATCGCCCTGTTCTTTCCGGAAAGTCGCCAGCCGGTTGAGGCCTTCCCCCAAATACTCCGAGAGCGTTGCATTTTCCGCATTCGATTTCACAACGTCATCGAGAATCGCCACCGCCTTCGACTGCATTTCGATGGCCTGCGGAAGATCGTGGCTCAGTTCGAGGCACTGGGCAATACCGGCATCGTCCGCCGCCAAGTGCGCACGCAATGGAACACTCCCCGGATTCGCTTGCAGCGCTGCCTCCCGAATCGAGGATGAATGCCGGTAGTTCGCCAGTGCGGCCGCAAAACTCCCTGTTTGGACTTGAATCGATGCCGTGAAGTAATAAACTCCGGCACATAGATCTGCGAGTACAGGGTCTTTGCTACGGGCAACGAGACGCTCGGCAATCCCCTGCGCATTGCCCAACGCGGCCAGTGCCCCGGCGAAATCGCCGCTCGATTCCAGGATGTGCGCGATCCGGACATACGTGCCCGCAACATCCCGATTCAGGTCGCCATCATTGCGAGCCCCTGCCCCTAAGGATTCGCGGATAGCGAGAGCCTTGCGGTAGTTTTGTAACGCTCCATCTTTGTCGCCAAGATTCGCCCCATAGGGATATCCCAAAACGTCCCCCACCCGCTCGTAGGCGGCGGCTAGTTCTTTTTGCAACGATACGTCGTCCTTGGACTGCTGGCTGAGACTATCGAGATATTCTTGCGCCCGCGTGACAATCAGCCTTCGCGCCGAAGTTGAGCCCGGCAGATCCCGGATCGAGTCGTCGATCTCGAACATCAGAGAGTTGGCCAGTTTGCGCACATCATTGAAACGTTGCTCAGCGCGACGTTGGCTGGCCGCCGCAATGCGCGCCTCCCGCACCGTGGCGGTCACTCCTCCGACCACGGCCAATAGAATCAGCGCCGTCGCCGCCACGGCCAGCTTGTGCCGCACGGCAAACTTCTCCGCGCGATATCTCCACGAATCTCGCCGCGCCGTAACCGGAAGCCCTTCCAAATGCCGGCGAATGTCTCCCGCAAATTGCTCCACCGACGTATAGCGCCGGTGCGGCACCTTGCGCAGCGCATGTAACACAATCGTATCGAGGTCACCGGTCAAGCGGCGGCGCAGTCTTGCTGGCGATCCTTCTCCCAGTCGGATCCATGCGGGAGTCGCTTGATCTACCTCGAACTCATTCCTCTCTTCGCTCATACCGATTTCAGGATTGCCACGCTCGGCCGTTCCGGCTCCCACTCACAAATCGCACGCGCAAACTCATGCGGAGTGCGCGTCTTCGCTGGATAAGGCGACCGTCCTGCCACCAACTGGTACAGCACTACTCCCAGTGAATACACATCCGTGGCGGTTGTGATCGGTTCGTTTCGAATCTGCTCCGGGCTGGCGTACTCTGGCGTCATAGGCCCCGCCATCGTGATCTCCGATCCCGACGCGGGATCCAGAATCTTGGCGATCCCAAAATCCAGCAACTTCGGCACGCCGTCCTTGGTCACCAGTATGTTTCCCGGCTTAATGTCGCGATGAATCACCAGACGTTGGTGCGCGTACTGTACGGCCGAGCACACTTGCAGGAAGAGTCGCAGACGTTCTGACACATTCAACTCGTGCGAATTGCAGTACTGGTCAATCGGAGTGCCTTCAATCAGCTCCATCACCAGGTAAGGAATGCCCTCGTCGGTCGTCCCTCCATCCAGCAATCGCGCAATATTCGGATGATCGAGCGATGCCAGAATTTGCCGCTCGTGCCGGAACCGTTCCAAGACCGCCGCCGTATCGTACCCACCCCGCACCAGCTTGATCGCTACTTCCTTTTCGTATTGCCCATCGGCACGGCCCGCACGGTACACCTCACCCATTCCTCCGTGACCGATCTCTTCCAGAATGTTGTATGCACCAATCCGGCGTCCCACCCGGCTTATGCCCGGCATTGGCCCCGGCAGCGATAAGTCCACCACTGGAGTATTCAGAAATCCAACTCCCGCCTGGCCGTCGGAAAAGAGCAGCGACTCCACTTCGTTCCGCAGGTGCGCATCGTTGGCGCACGCCGCTCCCAGGTAAGCGGTCCGCTCTTCGGAAGGAAGCGCAACCGCCCGGTCAAACACCTCGCGAACTTGTTGCCAGCGCTCCGGAGTCATTCCACTGCGCTCCGTGCAATTTCCCGATGCAGCCAGGCTCGCGCAGAAGTCCAGTCGCGTTTCACCGTCGCCGGAGAAATACCCATCACCTCGGAGGTGTCTTCAATGGTAAGCCCCGCAAAGAAGCGCAGTTCGACGATCCGGCTCTGCTGCGGGTCCAGCTCGTTCAGCCGGTTCAGGGCGCCGTCGAGCGCAATCACATCCACGTCGATTCGCTGCGGAAGATCCAGCGCTTCATCGAGTGTGACCTTACAGGAGTTGATTCCTCCCCGCTTGGCCGCGCTGTGGGCCCGGGCATACTCCACCAGGACCTGCCGCATCACGTGGGCGGCAATCCCGAAAAAATGGGCACGATTCTGCCACTGCGGCGGACTCTGCCCCGCCAGTCGCAAGAACGCCTCATGCACCAGGGCAGTGCTTTGCAAGGTATGGTCGCTACGTTCGCGTTGCAGATAGTGGTGGGCCAGTCGCCGCAGCTCGACGTACACCATCGGCATCAGCGAATCGAGCGCCTCGCGGTCTCCCTGTCTCCACCGCACGAGCAAATCGGTAACTGGATTCGAGGAATCCTGCACGCCCAAGTCCGTCCCAACGCGGCGGTCGACACGCGTTTGGCCGCGAAGCATATCCGGTATTCGAGCCTATGTCAACAGATTGAAGGCACGAGACTTAAGGAGCTTCCACGCGACCCCCAAAAATAATTTCCTTGTCTCTGAGCTAATTTGCCATCGCTTTTCACATTACTAGATAGGCAAGGTGCGGTGGGGTATTCGGCCGCGGGATTAAAAATTTGCCACGGCGATGATTTCCGGGGGGATTTCATCGCCGGATTTTTTGATTTCTTGGCTCAGCGACCACGCAGCATATCTCTCGGGTTCTTGGCGCTGAGCTACAGCGCAGCCTTCGTGCCCAGCGTTGGCTGGCGAAGATCGAAGCCTCTCAGGAGAGGACCAAATGAAAAACTCAAGATCGCATGGCTACCAGTTTCTGCTGGTCGCATTAACCCTGACTTTCGGCCTGCTGGCAAATGCTCAAACCTACACCGACTTGCACGACTTCAACGAGACCAATGGATGCTGTGCCATCGCTCCCAGTTTGATGGCGCAGGGACGAGACGGGAATATCTACGGAGCTACCACCAGTGGCGGCATCCACTTCTACGGCAACATCTTCAAGATCACACCCACGGGCACGCTCACCAGCATTCACGACTTTGACTTGACCCATGGCGGATATCCGCAGGGCGGCCTCAGCATGGGCCTGGACGGTAACTTCTACGGCACCACCTATCAAGGCGGAAAGGGTTACGGCATCGTCTTCCAGATCACGCCCAGCGGCACCTTTACGGAACTCTATAACTTCACCAATACGACAGACGGCGCCTATCCCAAGACTCCCCCCGTACAGGCCGAGGACGGAAACCTCTATGGCACCACTAACAACGGCACCATCGCCATCCTCTACAAGATCACGACCGCCGGCGTTTTTACGCCGCTGGTCACGCTGGCGGCGCAAAGCTATTCACCACTCATACTTGCCACCAATGGGAATCTCTACGGCACCACCCTGTACGGCGGGACCTTTAACGGCGGCACCATATTTCAGTTCACGCCGACCAGCAAAGCCTTCAAGACTCTGTTCAACTTCAATACCGAATACTCCCCTTGGGGTCCGTTGATGCAAGGTGTCGATGGCGCACTGTATGGCACCACGACTGTCGGCGGAACCGGTTCTGGAGGCGCACTTTACAAAATCACCACCGCGGGCGTGTATAAAGTTCTGGTGAATTTCATATCCAGTGGGGCGGATGGGTCTAAGCCCTTCTCAGGCGTCGTTCAAGGGAGCGACAAGTTGCTCTATGGAGTTACCTCTACGGGCGGCGCGAACGGCCAAGGGGTGCTGTACAAGGTGAGCACCACCGGTAGTGGATACACCGACCTTCACGACTTCATCACCGCCACCGGTGATACACCTTTGTCTACCCCGTTGCTCCACACCGATGGCACCATTTATGGATTAACTTCGCATGGAGGAAGTATTATCCCGAATGGGGTTCTCTACAGCATGAATGTCGGCCTCAAAGAATTTGTGGCTCCCGTCGTACTTCACGCTGGCAAGGTGAGCTCATCGGTTGAACTGCTCGGCCAGGGATTTAACACCGCAACCGGCGTGCTCTTCGGCACGGGCTCTGGTCAACTCACCATCGTCAATGACACCTATGCGACCGCCAAGATCGCTAGTGGCGCCTCTACCGGCCTGATCACCGTTAAGGAACCAGGCGGCAACCTAACCACACTGCAAAACTTCAAGATCACGCCCGCGATCAAGAATTTCACGCCCACGAGCGGCCCGGTAGGAACTTCCGTCGTGATCACCGGAACCAGCCTGCTGAAAGCCTCGGCCGTTAAGTTCGGCGGAGTCGCCGCCACCTTCACCGCAAACTCGGATACGCAGGTGACTGCCACCGTTCCCTCGGGCGCAGTAACCGGCAAAATCTCAATCACCACACCCGGCGGCACCGCTACAAGTTCCGCCGTCTTCACCGTGAACTAATCAACTCGTGCGCAACCCACGATCCGTAGAGACGTAGCGTGCTACGTCTCTGCGGACGTCACGCGCAACCCACCGGCCGTCCCCGATTTTCTTTACTCGTCATTGTGGGCACGACCTGACAGCATTTATCTTGGACCATAGCAGTCAGAGAGTGCTGTCTATGAATGTCCTCGTGGTGAACTCCGGAAGCTCGAGCCTGAAGTTTCAAGTCATTTCCACGGATCTCGAACGGATTAAGGAATTCAAGGACATTCGCCTGTGCCGCGGAGAAGTTGAGGGCATCGGCGGTGAAGCCATCATCACCTTCAAAAATCAGCGCGGGGATAGCCATAAATTCACCGCTGCGCTGCGCGACATTTCGGCTGCGCTGGACTTCCTCGTTCGTTTTATCGCATCCGATCGGTCGGGCGTACCGGAGATCAAGACTACAGCCGATGTCCAAGCCGTCGGACACCGCGTTGTGCACGGCGGTGAACGCTTCTCGGAATCGGCGCTGATTGACGAGAAGGTCCTGCAAGGAATCGAAGATTGCATCGACCTCGCCCCGCTTCACAATCCGAACAACATCAAAGGCATTCAGGCCGCGCGCGACCTTTTCGGCAAGGCCGTTCCCCAAGTGGCAGTCTTCGACACCTCCTTCCATCACTCGATTCCCGAGCAAGCCTATCTGTATGCCGTTCCCTATCACCTCTACCGTCGCCACCGCATCCGCCGCTACGGTTTCCATGGGACCTCCCACCGTTACGTTGCGTTTCGCTATCGCGCTTTGCGCGGACTGACGCGAGAGCAAACCAACATCATCACCCTGCACTTGGGAAACGGCTGTTCCGCTGCCGCGATCCGCGTAGGACAATCGATTGACACGTCCATGGGAATGACGCCGCTCGAAGGCTTGGTCATGGGCACACGCTCCGGCGATCTCGATCCTGCGATTGTCAACGTCATCGCCCGCAAGGAAGGCTTGTCTCCCTCGGAGGTCGACACACTGCTGAACACGCAGTCGGGGCTGCTCGGCATCTCTGGCCTCACCCATGACATGCGCGAATTACAGGCGGAATTGAACGAGCACGACGACCGCCGTGTGCGCCTCGCCATCGAGGTCTTCTGCTATCGCGTCCGTAAATATATTGGTGCCTACCTGGCTTGCATGAATGGCGCAGACGCGGTGGTCTTCACCGGAGGCATAGGAGAGAACTCGCCCGACATCCGTGCGCGCATCTGCGCCGGCATGGAATGGGCCGGTCTCAAACTCGACCCATCCCGCAATCAGGAGACCGTCGCTCGTGAGGGCAAGATCTGCACTGACGATTCCTCGTTGCTCGCCTACGCGATTCCCACCGATGAGGAAGTGTTGATTGCGCGCGATACCGTCCGTGTCATCCTCGGCGAACCGCACCCCTCCTGAAACGCAGCGCTAGTAGGGCCAAGTCCAACCAGCTGCCTCGGGCAAGTCGACCCCGTGCTCATGCGCATAGTTCACGCACTCGATCTGTTGGTTCAGGAATCTTTCCTTGGCATGGGCGCCGATTCTCTGCAATCTTGGCACGCGGTCAATCACGTCCATCGCCAAGCTGAAGCGGTCAATGTTGTTGTTGATCGCCAGCTCCAACGGCGTGTTGATGTTGCCTTTTTCTTTGTATCCGCGCACGTGAATGTTTTCGTGATTCGTCCGACGATACGCCAGCCGGTGAATCAGGTAAGGATACCCGTGGAAATTAAAGATGACCGGCTTGTCGATTGTGAACAGCGAGTCGAAATCCCGATCCGTCAGTCCATGAGGATGTTCCGTGCTCGGCTCCAGCTTGAACAGATCCACAACATTGATGAATCTAATCTTGATGTCCGTAAACTCCTTGCGCAGAAGCGCAGTAGCCGCCAGGGCCTCCTGCGTTGGAATGTCCCCTGCCGAGGCCATGACTACATCCGGCTCGCCGCTGTCGTCATTGCTCGCCCAGTCCCAGATGCCGATGCCCTTCGTGCAATGCGTGATGGCGGCCTCCATGTCCATATACTGCAGGTGCATCTGCTTGTCGCATACGATCACGTTGACATAGTTCTGGCTCCGCAGGCAATGATCGGCCACCGACAACAGGCAGTTCACATCCGGCGGAAGATAAATGCGTGTAACGCTCGCACTCTTGTTGGCTACTACGTCGAGAAATCCCGGATCCTGATGCGTAAAACCGTTGTGATCCTGCCGCCACACCGTCGACGTGATCAACAGATTTAGGGATGCGATGGCTTCCCGCCACGACAGATGGCGGCAGATCTCAAGCCACTTGGCATGCTGATTGAACATTGAATCGATCACGTGTATGAACGATTCATACGACGACAGGAACCCGTGTCTCCCGGTGAGCAGGTAACCCTCCAGCATTCCCTCCATCGTGTGTTCGCTGAGCATCTCCATCACGCGGCCGTCGGGAGCGAGTTCGCCGCCGTCGCTGTCCTCCGGAAAGTACTGCTCAATCCAGAACTTCTTGCTCGCACCGTAAATTGCGTCGAGCTTGTTGGAGGTAGTTTCATCCGGGCCGAAGACGCGAAAGTTCGTCATGTTCAGCTTCATCACATCGCGCAGGAACTCGCCGAGCGGACGCGTATTTTCCGCCTGCCCTTTTCCCGGCTTTTTGCAATTGAACGCGTACTCGCGAAAGTCTGGAAGCCGCAGCGCTTTTTTGACTCGTCCCCCATTCGCATGAGGATTCGCGCTCATTCTCCGGCGGCCTTCCGGCGCCAGCTCTCGAAATGGAGCGGCAAACTTGCCGTTGCCATCAAAAAACTCCTCGGGCTTCATCGAGCGCATCCAGCCCTCAAGAACTCGCAGTTGCTCGGGATCTTTTTTTACGTCGGGCAGCGGAACCTGATGAGCCCGCCAAAAGCCCTCCAGCCGGTGACCCTCGACTTCTCGCGGCGCAGTCCATCCCTTCGGTGACCGCAACACGATCATCGGCCAGCGCGGCCGCTCATTGGACTGCTGCGTGCGAGCCGCATCCTGGTGCTTCCGGATCTCTAGAACACAATGCTCCACGGTGGCCGCCATCGCTTGGTGCATGCTCTCGGGCTCGGAGCCTTCCACAAATAGCGGGGTCCACCCATAACCGTGCAGCAGGCTCTCCAGTTCTTCATGCGAGATTCGCGCCGGCAGCGTCGGATTATTGATCTTGTAACCGTTGAGATGCAGGATGGGAAGCACCGCTCCGTCGCGCGCCGGGTTGAGAAACTTGTTGATGTGCCACGAAGTCGCCAGCGGTCCAGTTTCGGATTCTCCGTCGCCCACCACCGCCGCCACAATCAGTTCCGGATTGTCGAAGGCTGCGCCACACGCATGCGACAGCACATAGCCGAGTTCTCCGCCTTCGTGAATGGACCCCGGCGTCTCCGGCGTGCAGTGACTTCCAATCCCGCCGGGAAAGGAAAACTGCCGGAAGAACTCGCGCAGCCCGTCTGGATCCGGACTTTTTTCCGGATACACCTCGGAATACGTTCCTTCCAGGTAACCAGGACCCAGAACCCCCGGCGCTCCATGCCCCGGCCCCGCCAGAAAAATCATGTCCTGATCGTATTTCTTGATCAGCCGGTTCAGGTGAACATAAATAAACGACAACCCCGGACTCGACCCCCAATGTCCCAGCAACCGGCTCTTGATGTGCTCCGGCCTCAGGGGTTCCTCCAGCAAAGGATTCTCCAGCAGATAAATCATTCCCAGGCTCAGGTAATTGCACGCTCGCCAGTAGGTATCAGTGTTCCGCAATTCCTCGGCGCCAAGCGGCTTTCCGGCAATCGTCGATCGCGTCTCGCCATATGGGCTGAGTGGGAGGATTTCGTCGGAGGCGGGGGAGGTGAGAGTGCTCATAAGATGTCTCCTGGGAATCGGCTGTGCCCTGGGCTGATTGGTGACGAACCGAGTGGCCTTTTGTCGTTGACCCAACGTCAACAAACTTTCAGCAACTGGACGGCAAGTCTAAGCTCTCGCAACTGCGTTCCCAAAAGTTTACTCTCTTCCACGACGAGTCTGGTGAAAGGCTCTATTTTTCCGAAAAGATCTGGAACTGCCCTCGGGGATCGCCCATGAACGCGAACTCTAGACTTCTGGGGCGCGAGCCAAGTTGAGCCTGCCATGGAATGGAATTGAATTGGAGTCGGGTCACTTCTGGGTTGCCGACCATCTGTCACGAACGGACGCGTAGTTGCCAAGGGAATTACGGGATCGGGTTTAGAACCGAATCGTGCCGGAGATCTGGAGTGTGTACCCCTGAAAGGTGGATCGGCACTCGAATTCATGAAAGTACTTAACACCGATGCTCGCCTTCTGGTCAGGCAGTATTGCGTTTGCTGCGAACCCCACCGCATTAACTTTGTAGCGCGCGGCCGACTGTTCCGCGGTAATGTTCGGGCCGTATTTATCGATAGTCTGCCACTGACCGTAGCCCGCTAATCCAAGTTGAAGACGCAAGCCACGTTGCAGGTTGACGGTGTGGGTCAGCGAATAATCGAGGTTAAAGGTCTGGCCAGGGTGAACCATCGTGCCCTGTTGGGTGCCGTGAAATTCGTACATCTGAAAGGCGGAGAGAACAGTGGCTTTGCTTGAATTCAGATATATTGTCTGTCCACTTGAAACAACTGAGGTCCAATAACCTGAACCGACATTCGTGTTGGCACCCGCGTTAAATCTTCCGGTTGGCGCCAGGAATCCATAGATCGCTCGAATGGCAACGCGTTGCTTGCGCCAGCCGAGAATGAGCGGTTGATAATAGGAATCCGCAAACCCGCCGCCGCCACTGAGGGCACCGTTGACGTCCGAAGTAAGCGAGTTGTTCGCAATCGGAAGCGTAGCGGATGCTGACAATACGGCTCCGCCCAGGAAATCCATCTCCTTCTTGCTCACCCAAATAAAACTATTCATATCCATCATGATCGAGTTTTGGCCGGTAGCCAATATTTCGCCATGAGCCCCCTTTTCCTCGTCACGCGAGAAAAAAATGAAAAGATTTGAATAGGAGATTCCTGCCTCAGGTGTTACTCCAGAGTTCGTTGCACTCATGCCTACAGGATAGACGCCTCTGACTTGTGCTTGGACGGGAGTCAAAACGAAATGAGCAGCCACAACGACGGTAACGACAGTAAAGAGGCGCAATGCCAAGTGTGCTCTCATCAAGGTGCACAATTTGTTCCGATCTTGGAGGGTCTGCAGTCTTGAACTTGGGATGTTCTAAGCCGGGGTTTCCGCGGTCCGACTTCCTAAAAGCCGCGCCAGGGGCATCAAAATAAGCAGCCCAACGACGGCGACGACGACAATCATGACGAGTACCTTCGGGTCGTCGAAGTCCTTGCCGCCGACTACAAGTGCCGCTGCAATGTTGCGCTGCGCAGTCGCTAACGCCAGCACGCCCTTCGTCCCGAGGCCCGGACCGCCGAGGACCCACCCGGTTCCACAACCGACGAAAAGAAAGAGTATGCTCGCTAAAATACCGCGTGTCCCGAATAAGGAGATTACATTTTGAATATTCGTCACCAAGAGCAGCACGATCAGAAGTGCCAGACTGAGACTAGAAATTCCGTTAAGCGGCGCACGCATTCTTTCAGCAATGCTTCCGAACCGAGCGTTCAGCGCGAGCCCGACACCGAGCGGAAGCAACATGAGAAGAAGCAGCGAGCGCGCTATTTTAATCGGGTCGACTGAAACTCCTTCAAGCAGCAGGGGCAGCACGAGCGGCATGTACGCCACAGTCAAGACCATGAGTAGCACCATCAATCCGACGGCGAAGGCAAGGTTGCCCTTGGCGATTCCGGCGAGCTTGGGAAGGAATGGTGCACCAGCGGCTACGCCTAGCAAGATCAGGGCGATGCCAAGTGGCTGGTCGAGCCTGAGAAGTTTGGCGATGGCTAGTGCCCCGGCTGGCATTAGCACAAAGTTGGCCAGCAAAGCGAAGAAAACGAGCTTCCGGTTGCGCAGAGGAGCCACAATTTGCCCAACCGTGAGACTCGAACCAACTGCCAGCATACTTACCACGACAAAGACGAGCATCGTGAGCGGGACTGCTTTACTCAGGAGTTCCATTTGACCTTTCCGGTGTAGTGCCTGTGCGCTCCGCGTCTCGCATCAGGCGACAGCCTGAGTTTTCTTCGCTGATATGCCGCTTGCCAGTGGCATCGTTGCCACATTCTTCCAGAAGGTTTCCAATGACTCGACGCCGCCAAACAAGGTAGTAAATATCGTGGAGTCCGCCAGCAAGATATTTCCGGCGCGCTGTGCATTCGGTGGCATCCAGAGGAACGAGTTGAACTCGGTATTGCCTGCCTGGGTGAACGGATGCGGTCGGTCCAGGTCAATCGGTTGGCGTGTAAGCACGTGGATGGACTTTGTGTCGTCGGTGGTCAGCGCGTAATGCGGCAGGTGGGGATGAAAATTAAATGTTGTAACCCCGTTGAGCAGGCCAAGCTTATCCAGGTCTTTGTTGACTGTAAGTGGCGAAATTTGTTTTGTACCTTTGACGAGGGCCGGGCGAAGTCCGAATTGGTTCATCACCGGCACCCCAAGTGCTCGCATCAACGAACGCGTGTATTGCCCGAAGCGTTGCTGGCGAGGGACGAGCGCATCTCCGTGGTGGGTGTATTCCAGCTGGCGCTGCTGCAGATCTTCTGTAAAACCCACATCGTGATGGGGCCCAAGCAGAAGGCAAGTTCCCTCCCGTTTCAGCCACTCGCGGATCGCCTCAATCTCCCCAGAGTTCGCTTCCTGCTCTGAAACCAGGTGATCGAGCCCGAACACCATGAGCGTGTCTGTATCAGCGAGGATTCGTTCGTCGATCGGAAGCTTGTAGCCGGCCTGGTCGATTCGTTGAAACACGGCAACCGAATGTCCGGTGACTTCACCCACGACTCTCTGAAACGCAAGCGTGGAGCGGTGGAACAGTTCCAGAGTGCCTGCGATTCCTTGCAGAAAATGCATCTGATCCCATTCCGTCCCCTCATACGCGGGCCAGGCGACTCTCCGGACCTCAGTCATGGTTGAGAATCGATTGTCTAATTCCGTGGTGTCCCGGTTCGTTTCCCAGGGGTAACTCCACGTCCAGTAGATGGAAACTCGCCTTTTGCCCGGAGTGTACTTGCGCGGCGCGTGATTCTGGTTGTAAGTACGCGGCGGTTGAGGAACGGAGCTCATGATTGTCTGCCTTTCTGTATTTCCAGTAACCCTTGTTTCAATGGCCGACACTCGACGCCAGGTAGCGGAGCGCTCTTATACCCGGTAAAAAGAAGTAAGCGCCGCCTCGGATTGTGGTGAAAGCTGGCAGGCCTTTGATCTTTTTCCGAATCGGCCGCTTTGGGATGGTCATGTCAAAGCTGCCGTCCTGAGTACCGAAAATTGGATCGCGCTCGTTCCCCAGTTCGTGAAAGTTTGGGTCGTTGGCCCATACATTCATCGCAAATTCAAATTGTCGAACGAGGCTCGCGCAGCCGACGAAGGCGGCGATACCTCGCTCTACCCCATCGTCGGGCATGCCCTCTGGCAGGGGAGGCCCGTATGTCCCGCCGCGCCGGATCATCTTCCGCCGATTCATGTTCACTGCGGTATCGCGCGGGTTCATGCGCCGGATGTGCGCCCCGAGCGGGCAGCCATAGCCGTGAGGGTCCATCTTCGCGTAGTTAAAATCGTTGGTGCGCTGAGAATCAGCCCCGAGGGTTGGATCGTCCTGATCCGGCGCCAGGACCAGCGGAGCGCCGCTCCGCCATCGTCCCATCAGCTTGGCGGCGATCAACTCCTGTTGTTCCGGCGTTTCGCCGTGGGCTCGGAGAAAATCGCGAAATGCGCCTACGTGCTCTTCCATTTTCAGATAGGCGGCGTAGCTGCCGTTGCGAGAAAGAGTTTCCGGCTGCGGCATTCCGGCAGCAGGACCTTTTTCGTCAGGATAGCCAAGAAAAAATTCGCCTGCTTTGATCGGTGGCCCAGAGCCGGGTGTAGGCTCCACTCCCGTTCCCTCGATGACAGGTTGCGAGAGCCGATCCCGATAGCCGAAGTGTTCGTGAGCGTAGTCGAAGGGCGGAATCGCTTCCAGATCCAAAGCTGATAGAACTTCGACTCCGTCGCATTGCGCCAGATAGTTGGCATGCTCTTGCTGGCATCGCTCGCGTTCGGCAACATCGCGGGCGAACAGTATGGCAATAGCGTGCAGGTTGGGACTTGAAAGTTTGTCAGCCCAGTGATCCGGCTGGTTCGCGCCTGTGAGTCCGAGGATGTCTGCACGGCCAGCCATCCCTTGACGAAATTCCTCCGGGAAGGTGGCTAATACTGCGTCCGCTACGCCCAGAGCGCCAAGGCCGTTCCACGTCAACCCGATGGTCACCCATCTGGAGTCAAGGATGCTAGTTCCTACTCCCTTCGCGGTGCCAACCTTGTCGATCAGGCCGGCCAGCCACGCGCGTCCCCCAGCAGCATGCTTAAACGTTAAAAACTCGTAGCGCGCTGCGAGAGCGGGTGGCCTCGCCATTAAGAAATGTTGAATATCGTCAAGCTCGAGCGAATCTGGTTCTTCCCTTCGTTCGATCAGATCCCCCAAAATCCCATGCGATTGCTGCAAGATGCCCACGGCTCTCTCCGTCGCGCCTGAAAAATCGTTCTGTTACTGCATTAGGTCGAGCATGCCGCTAAATGCCGCCTTGAGCTTGAGGGCCTTCTTGATTTCGTCCGCCGTCACATACGGATACTCCCCATATTCCAAGAAACTCGGGCGCTGGTGCTCACGAACGAACTTAACGAACGCTGGCACGTTCGTCTTCCAGTCTTCCGGAAAGCCTTCAAGGTTCTCAAAAACCGTATTCACCCCGTACTTCGTGAACAGGGCTACCGCGTCCTCGGTGTACTTGTCGAAATCAGTGTCAAAAATTCCCTGGTACATAAAATACGTATCTTTTCCGATATCGAAGAGAACCCACCGAAGGTAGTGAAGCTTAAGCGTCGCGAGGGCTTCAGGCAGATCAGCGATCGCACCCTGAATGGTCTTACCGTAAGCGCGGATCGCGTCTTCCCTTCCCGGTTTGATCTTCGCGATGATGGTGAATCCATAGCAGGCTGGAGTTCGTGGATAGACGGGGCCGTACCTGCCGTTTTGAAGCTCGAAGTACCCCTCCTTCGGTATCGCCATCGCCTGTGGTTTCGTCGAATCGATCTCTTTGGGTATTGACGGTGTCTCGGTCGCTACTGTAGCCATGTCGGTCTCCTATTTTCAGTTCTTGTTTCCGTGGCGGACTCTACCAGAGTTGCCGTTCCCCAGATCCTGAGAGGCAAACTTAGTCTTAGTGGATAGTTGGGGGTATTTACACTGTTAGTTCGTATAGTGAGTGCATTTCGTGAGTAGGTGAGCATTTCTCACAATTTGGGAAATTGTGATCCGCTGACGCTTTGTCAAATGCAGGGACACAAAGCAACAGGGCCCGTCCCTATTGTGTAGAACGCTGAAGAATTGTCAGTTTTCTTTTGGCGGGAAATCCGGAAAATTCTTAAGTCCGCGCTAGTCGCCCTTGACCGTCCGCCGCTAATATTTGAGAGGCTACATCAGCATAGTGGCCACGCTCGTCACCACGAGAGCCGTCGCCCATACGACGTCGAGATTGAGCCATGCCTTGCGAAGAATGGCGAGGCCAAATTTGCTATAGACCACCCACGCGATGAGCCCCGTCACCGCGAGGTAGGCAATCGTATGGACCCCGGTCGCGAGCAGTGCTGCCAGAGGGCTGGCGGCTGTTGGTGTGTGATGATGCCCTGCCATGTGGTCAGCCGCTTCGACTGTTCCGCTACCCAGCAGCACCGGCAGCAACATCAAACCAGCCCCGTGGGCCGTTGCCATCAGGAACGACCAGAGCGTCAGGTCACGAAAGCCCACCCGCATGCGTACCCATCGCGGATGGTAGTGCCGTATCAGCGAAAAGATTCCGAGAGCAAACAGAAGCGCGGCAACGCAATAGCGGATTACCTCTGGCGGCAACGCCATCCCGAGAAATGCCGCAGTCACCACCACGATTCCAATAGACAAAGCATGGCCAAGCGCAATCGGGACCAGCGCCTTCGCCACCGCCCTCCCCTTCTGCTCCTGCATCCCCAGCGCTACCGCGAAGAGCCAGCCCATTCCTGGATTGATTCCGTGGTAGGCGCCGAGGAGCAGCATCAGCCACAACGCAGTTGAGCCCATCTCGTGTGTCATTTTGCCTCTGAGTAGCAGTAGGAGTCCGACGAAGCATCTCCGCCCTCGAGCCTCACCTGATGCGCCCGCAGCCCGTCGAACTCGACGAAGAATTTTTCATCGAGTTTCATACCACCTTTCGGGTCGGCATCGAGTTTTACCATCCAACTCTTCAAACCGTCCGGATAGATCTGCTCATCCCACGGGGCGTAGAGCGAATTGGTGAAATAGATGCGCTTGCCATCGCGGCTGATCTCAACCATCTGCGGGCCGCCGTTCAGCGGCTGCTGGGGCTTGCTAGGGTGAGCCGCCCGTCGCACAATGCCGCCGAGATGCACCGAGGCCGTCTTCTTCGGTTTGGCCGGGTCCGAGACATCAAATTGGATGAACTCCCCCGTTCCCCAGCACGAAACGTAAAGGAATCGATCGTCGAGCGAAAGGTTGATGTCAGTTACCAGCGGCGGCACCGCCTTGAAGCCCTTCAGGAGCGGCGGCAGTTTTTCCGGGTCAGCAGGCTCAGCGGGAATTTCGATCACCTTACGGACGGCCCACTTGCCTTTACCACCGTCTTCCCGGAACCACATCCAGATGGACGACGACAAGTCTTTGAGTGAAATGCCGACTCCAACGAAACCGTATGCTTTGTTGGGATCGTGAGAGGGCCGCAACTCAAGCACCCATTGCTGCTCCGCACCCAAGTCGATTTCCTGCTGATGGCGTCGCTTGTCCAGATCCCAGATATGAATCTTGTGCCCATACTTGCCGGCCAAGAGCAACTCTGGATTGACGCCGTCTTTCACCATGTTCGGCGTGCCCCATTCTGAGGTGATCATGGTGTCGTGTCCCAAGTGCCACCAGAAGTCGTACGCCAGTTCCTGCGGACCGCGGTCTTGTTCCCATCGCCCTTTCAGCTCAAAGGTGTTCGCATCCATTAGAAAAATGCCACCGGGACCATCTCCTGTGGCCGACCCGAGCGCGCTTCCATAGATGCAGTCGGGGCCGCAGTGAATCGTATGGGGCGAGGTATAGCCCGTCTTCTTGATGAACTCTTCGGGCTCGATCACCTTGACGATCTTTGGGTGCTTTGGGTCCGGCTTGGTATCCAGGATGTAAATCCGCGATGACCCGATGCCCGGCACGATCAGGTAGCGGCGCTCCATGTGCGGATGCGGGGCTTGCGGGCAAAGACATGCGCTGCAAGCATTCCAGCCGAAGTGGTGCAGTTCGTTATCGCCGCGGGGAAAATCTGTTTTCCCGACGAGTCGCCCATACTCGGACGAACTCGGATCGAGGTCGACGACGCCCATCGCATCGCGCTGTCCATTCTTCCCGGCGTTGAGCAGCGCGACATATGCGAGCCGTTCGGCCGGGGCTTGCATTGCCATGACGGGTGAAGGGTAAAAAGTTGGATCCGGACGCATTAGAGCCATTTTCTTATCTCCTGGTTGTGCAACGTTTTGTCGTGCAAGATTCGCAGGGAGAACCCAACCCTCAGGCTTTCACTGCGATCACTTCCAGATACTCCGCTGAAACCACAGTAAATTCTTCCCCTCCCAGATTGTGCTTAGACCACAGTGCTTCCAGGTCGACGCGCAGTTGTTTCGCATCCGATTCACCCAGCGACGCAAACGCGCGATTCGTTGGCCCGTAGTACTGCCGGAAAAACTCGACCACGTCTGCCGGCGGAAAAGGATAGCTAAATCCATATTGACGGCGCGTCATCCTAAGTTCGGAAACTCCATGGCCCAGTCTCTCGCGTACGACAGCCTCGTCTCCCCATAGCACCGGCGCCGGCATGCCTGAAGGCGCGATGAACTTCGCGAAGGTCTTGAACATTTGTCCAATGAACCCGTCGCGCGTCCAATTTCCCATAGCGATGGTGCCGCCGGGACTGCATACCCGCAGCAGTTCGCGAGCCACGAGTTCCGGCCGCGGGGCAAACATCGCTCCCACCAAGCTGGTGACGACGTCGAAGCTGGCATCTTCGAATGGAAGAGCCTCGGCGTCACCTTCGATGAAACGCGCCTTTAGACCTTCCGCAGCGGCACGCGCTTGTGCCCGTTGCACCAGGTTTGGCGCAATGTCCACCCCGGTCACGCTCACTCCATCGCGCGCCGCCCACAGTGCAACCTGGCCCGAGCCACAGGCCACATCGAGCAACTCACATCCCGCCGGAACATCAAGTTGCTCATAAAAAATTCGCGCTCCCTGCTCCATATAGCGCGAAAAGCGATCGTAGTCTCCGGCCATCCACGTATCTTTCAGTCGTGCCTTCAGGCCAGTCACTTCTGGTGTAATTGTGATGGTGCTCATATTCCCTCCGATGTTTTTTTATTTGCCTGCAACCAGTCCACGGATCGTTTCGGTTGACCTCGCCGACCCGCCAATCTCCCATTCGCCCGTAAGTACATCTTTGATATCTGCCCAACAGCAAGAGGGAGGAGTACTCGTTTCCGTCTTGTCGGCGGGCGTGCAGTTTTCTTCGATCAACTTCAGTTGAACAAGAAACATTTGTCTTCCCTCCCACTTCAAATTTCGACAACCGTTCGGTCCGCGCCCCTGCTGCTTTGAGTTTGAATTAGCGTGAAGCAGTTTTCGTACCTTGCAAATGCTCCGACGTGCCTTACTATGCGCCGAGATCGCGGCCTATACTTTCCCGCGCGTCCGGCTTTCTTGCTCACGGCTGCCTTCCCGTATGATGATTTGCTCCGGAGTCCGGAGACGTTTGCAGGAAGTCCGGAGGAGGGCATATGGATGTGCTTTCCGAAGTTCTGAAGGTGGTCAAGCTCCAGGGCGCGTTGTTCTATAACGGAGAATTCTCCTCGCCGTGGAGTTTTTACTCGCCAGACTCTCGCACGGTCGCGCCTTACGTCGCGCCGGCTGCCAGGCACGTCATCATTTACCACTTGCTCACGGAAGGGCGCGCATCTGCCCGGTTAGTCGACGGCGAACGCATCATTCTTCAGGCCGGCGACATCGTGATCTTTCCCCACGGCGACGCCCATTTCCTCGAAAATGGCCCTGCGACTAAAGCTGTCGAGATGGAGCAGGAACTCGCTCGAATTTTTGCTCAGGGTTTGAAACGCTCGAGTTTGGGTGGTGGTGGGGAAATCACGAAATTTGTCTGCGGTTTCATGGCATGCGATCCCCGACTGAGCCAGATTTTCCTTAGCGGCCTGCCCCCGGTGTTCAAAGTCAGCATTCGTAACGACGCCTCCGGCAGATGGCTGGAGAACTCAATCCGCTTTTCGGTGGACGAGGCCGACGCTTCTCGAGCCGGTGGTGAAGCGGTCTTGGCTAAACTCTCGGAGGTTTTGTTCGTTGAAACCCTGCGAGCCTACATTGCGCATCTTCCGTCGGAGCAAACTGGGTGGCTCGCTGGCGCTCGCGATCCCGAGGTTGGAAAAACTCTGGCCCTCATGCATCGAAACCCTGCGCACCCGTGGACCATTGCTTCCCTGGCGAAAGAAGCTGGAGTGTCCCGCTCGGTGCTGGCCGAGCGTTTTCGCCATTACCTCAACGAGCCTCCCATGGCATACCTCACACGCTGGCGACTTCAGTTGGGAGAGCAGATGCTTTCTTCCACGAGTTACTCGGTGGCACAGATCGGCGCCGAAGTCGGCTATGAGTCCGAAGCCGCTTTCAACCGCGCGTTCAAGCGCGAGTTCACCGTTCCGCCTGCGCGTTTCCGCAGCCAATCGAGGTCGACCCGGCAAACGCCGCCCGCCAAGAGAAATTAGACTCCGCACTGTAGAACGGAATACCGGCTGGAGCGCCCCATGGCGAAAGCGCTTTTGATCGCCCTCACGAGCGCGCCCCCTCGGAGCTGAGCCAAATTCGGCTTTCGCAGCGCTCTAAGTGTGCTCTGAATAGAGGACTTAAGCGCGCTTCATTCTAGTTCTTCCTTGGTGAACCTTCGTGTCCTTCGTGGTTCCAGCCTTCGCTCTTTTGACAAACAGCCCATCACCATCAACAATCATCCGCGATTGCCAGGAGCCTTCATGCTCGATCGTCGTCATTTTCTCTCTACCGCAGCAACCGGTATCGCCGCCTCGCTCGCCCTTCGCCCGGACCTCTTCGCCCAAGTAGAAAATCCACCGCAGCTTCCCGATCGCTCTCTCCTCGACAGCAACGAAGATGCATTCTGGGCAGAAATGCGCAAGCAATTCCTCATCCCCGAAGACGAGGTCTACCTGAACAACGGCACGGTCGGCTCAAGTCCCCTTCCAGTATTGAAAGCCATCTTCGACGGATACAGCACCACCGAAAAGTTAGACCAGCATGAGCCCGAAGATTATCCGATTTGGGGATACGCTTCCTGGAATGAGTTCCGCGATCCGCTCGCTGCCTTCGTCGGTTGCAAGCGCGATGAGATCGCGCTCCTCCGCAACGCCACCGAAGCGAACAGCTACATTGCCAACGGCATCGACATGAAGCCCGGTGATGAAGTGCTCATGACCGATCAGGAACATCCCGGAGGCGAACACCCCTGGAACCTGAAAGCCAAACGCTACGGCATCGTCGTGAAGAAAATCACGCTTCCCCGCCCGGTGAAAGATGCCGCGCAGGTTCTGAACCTCTTCAACGACGCGATCACGCCGCGCACGCGTGTGCTCTTCTTCAGCCACATCACCACGTTTTCAGGAGTTGTCCTGCCCGCGAAGGAACTCGCCGCGCTGGCGCGCACCAAAGGAATTCTCTCCGCCATCGATGGAGCGCACGTTCCCGGCATGATGCGACTCAACGTCACCGACCTCGGATGTGACATGTATTCCGCGAGTCCGCACAAGTGGTTGCAAGCCACCAAAGGCACCGGTTTTCTCTATGTGCGGGATGAAGTGATTGATCGCCTGTGGAACACCATCGCCACCGAAGGTTGGGACGAGCCGAAGATCCGCGCCGAACGCTTCCAGCGCATTGGCAGTTCGAACGTGCCCGCGCTGTGCGGCTTGCGCGCCTCGATCAAGTTAGCGAACGACATTGGCATGGATCGCATCGAGCGCCGTCATCGCCATCTTGCCGACTACTTGCTCGACGAGATGCAGAAGCGTGGCGCCGAATCCTGGACATCGCCGGACGCAGCTCTGCGCTGCGGCATCGTGTGCGTCAACGTCCCGCCAGTCCCGCGTCTGGATCTCGAGAACTGGCTTTACAAGACCCACAAGATCCGCATCCGCGGGGGCGACCCGAACAAGCTACGCCTTTCGACACCTTATTACCTTCAGAAGAAAGACATCGACCGCTTCCTGAAAAGTTCGACGAGTACAAGCGGGAGAAGAAGTGGTTAGGAGTTGGCCTGACGATTTCCAGAGGAGATCGCAGATAGGAGAAAACATTACACTGCGAGACCTGACGCCAGTCCACCTGAGCGATTGGTGAAGACTATCTCGCGAGCGAGCCAGTTCAGACGCATGCCTCGCCGAATTGTGGCGAGGTTCAATCGACGAGAGGCGCGATTTCTCACAAAACGCGGAAGCCGTGGCTCGAGGAACCCGTCGGATGCACCGGCGTTCACGGCGAGACATCGGTACGGGATTACTAAGGGCGCAACCCGTTGTCCACTGTGCCGCACTCGGAAGGCCCTAACTCATCGGCCGGAAAGGCTCTCGAGATCTGGCGACATTGATCACCTAGCGACCTCCTGAGGCGGGACTACGACGAATGCGCCGGCGAGTGACCCCACATTTTCTCTCGCCTCAGTCGTAGTACTCCAGCCCCAAGTGCGTAATCATTTCCTCGCCCTTCAAATGCCGCAGCGTGTTCTTCAGCTTCATCGACTGAATGAACAGATCATGCTCCGGATACAGTCCAGGCGGCGTCATCGGAGACTTGAAGTAGAAGCTCAGCCACTCCTGAATGCCCAGCCCACGCAGCTCCGAGCAGCGCTTCGCCAGGTCAAGGAACAGCACCAGATCGAGCACGATCGGCGCGGCCAGAATCGAATCGCGGCACAGGAAATCGACCTTGATCTGCATGGGATAACCGAGCCATCCGAAGATGTCGATGTTGTCCCAGCCTTCTTTGTTGTCGCCGCGCGGCGGATAGTAGTTGATGCGAACCTTGTGGTACATGTTTCCGTAAAGCTCGGGATAGAGTCCTGGCTGCAGAATGTGCTCCAGCACCGCCCAGCTTCGATTCCTCCTTGGTCTTGAACGATCCCGGATCGTCGAGCACTTCGCCGTCGCGGTTGCCGAGAATGTTGGTGGAGATACCATCCGCTCAGTCCAAGCAGGCGCGCCTTAAACGCCGGGAGCCAGTACCGTCTTCATCAGCGTCTGCCCGGTCTTGAAATCCTTGCCGCAGATCGGCGCTTCGTTCTTGCGCGATAGTTCGAGCATCACCGGCAGGTCGACCGTCAGGTTCGGCGCGCCATTGGCGAACGGCACACCTTCCATCAATGACGCGTAGGCATAGATCATCGAGGGCGCGATCATCTCGTCGTTCTCTCGCAGCGCCTTCTCAAACGCCTTCACCGACTGGTGCGCCTCGGTCGGCTCAATGTAAGACTCGGTCGAACCGCACCACATGGTGATGAGACGACTCGCGCCGCTGGTCTTTCTTGAAGTCGCGAATGTCCTCGCGCAACTGTTCGGCCAGGTCCATCTTCGTCTTGCCCTTCTTCACGTTGGGACCGTCGATCTTCTTCACGTAGTTGTGATCGAAGACGGCCGCGCGCGGCTTGATCGACGAGAGAAACGGCTTGAGTTGCTCGAGGAGCCGCTAGTCGAGCACGCCGGCGTTGGACGCGGCTTCATACATGTCGTCTTCGAAGATGTCCCACCCGGTGAAGACCAGATCGTCGAGGCCCGCCAGCGGGACGAATTCTTTCACCTTGGGCGAGCGACCGTCAGTGCGCTTGCCGAGGCGAATCGTTCCCATCTGGGTGAGGGACCCGATGGGCTTGGCAAGGCCTTTGCGAATGGCTTCGACGCCGGCCACGAATGTAGTGGCCACCGCGCCCATGCCCGGGATCATCACTCCGAGCTTGCCCTTGGCAGGCTCCATGGTGCCGTGGCTGGCTTCAGTACGCGCCTTTTTACCGCCACTCGACCGGGCGGCAAGCTTCATTTCACGGCTGGCTCGCTCGGCGTGAGCGAGAGCGGTCTCACGGTGCTCGTGTTCGCGGGCTGCCGCGGAGTTAGCGAATTGTTTACGATGACGGCGGCCGTCGGCATCCCACCAGTCGGCCATGAATACTCCGGGGCGTTTCTGATACATGTGTCCTCTTTCTGGTGGCGGTGGCTAGCCACCGCCACCAACTGGACATGATCTCATGCTTGGAGCGTATCTGGCAAAGTCATACAGCCGAATGTGCAGGATCGTGGTTCAAGGGGCGCTGACCAGGCAGTGAGCGGCGACTTTATCCGCTGACATTCCTTCAGAGGTCGCCGGGCTTCGCCCTGGCGAAACAGCCGAAGGCGGCTGTCTCCGCATGTGCATCTCGTCTCACATGCGCATCTGTTTGGATGATGCGGATTGATTTTTTGCGTTGGACGGGTGCACCGATTCTGTTGCATAGTGGAATCACTTCGCAACTGGCTCTGCAGCCGGTCCCGTGAAGCTGCTGTTTGCGTGCCAGCCCTGCCGCGGCGTGCAATTCGTTTCGACCCCGTTGATCTCCACCTCAATCTGAGCCCACGCCCTTCGGCGTCGTGCCGGGAGTGTGCTCTTCAGACGAAGAAAAGGAGATTCCATGAAAACCATTCGCAACTACGTTTATGCCGCGGCCTTGGCCGTAATCGCTTTGTATTTCGCTCCCGCAGTGGCTTCAGCCCAGGAGCCGTTGCACGGAAAGTTCAGCCTCTCGCATGAAGTTCACTGGGGAGGCGCCACGCTGCCCGCGGGAGACTATGCATTCTCTTATGCTCCCGACAACGGTTCGCACACCCTGAATATCAGCAAGCTCAACGGAGATCGCACCGGTTATATGGTGCTCGTCCCCAACACCGACGATGCCAAACCGACTGATACGAGCCGGCTCCTGCTCGTAGCAACGCCCGGCGGCAGCTACGTGAGCGCCATACAACTGCCCGAGTTTGGCATGACGCTGCATTTCAACGTACCGCCGCACCCCACGGAGAGACAGATTGCCAAGGCCGCGACCACGGCCGGGGCAACCGGCCAATAGTCTCTCCTCCCTGCCCAACCCAACCGAGGGCGGATCGCGAACCGGCGATCTGCCCTCGGCCTTTGTGGCCGCAATTGCAACGATGCAGGATAGTGCGTGTCGGATCTGGCGAGGGGTCCTCGCCGCCTCGCCATTAAGCTATACTTTTCGGCCTATGCCAAAGTTTGAGTATGAATACCTATTGTTGCCAATCCTTTTTCTCGGAATGCTTCCTTTGAGCACGAGCGCTCAAACCCTGCTCGTGGTTAATCAGGGCGACAGCAACTTGAGCATTGTCGACCCAGCCGCGGGTAAACAGGTTGCGACCGTAGAAGAAAGGACGCCGGGAGTGCACGGCCATGAAGTCGCGGCCTCCGCCGATGGTCGAACCGCATTTGTGCCCATCTATGGCAGCACGGGGGTGGGCAAGCCGGGGATCGATGGACACGAAATGCTGGTGATCGATTTGCCCTCGCGGCAGATCGTTGGACGAATCGATTTTGGTCACGGGGTGCGGCCACATTTTCCAGTGCTCGATCCCACGAGCGGCATGCTTTATGTCACCACCGAGCTGGATAAGACGGTAACGATCATCGATCCCAAAACGCGAAAGATTGTGGGCTCCGTGCCAACTGGCCAGGAACAGTCGCACATGCTGGCGCTGTCGCACGATGGGCGCTTCGGCTACACATCCAACGTCGGTCCGGGCACGGTTTCGGTGCTCGATCTGTTGGGCAAGAAGACAATTGCGGTGATTCCGGTGTCGGGGACGGCACAACGAATTTCAATCTCCAGTGACGACAAACTGGTGTTTACGGCAGATCAAACCAAGCCGGAGCTGGCGGTGATCGATACGGCGACGAAAAAGGTGAAGACGTGGGTGGCGCTGCCTGGCCTGGGTTACGGAACGGCCGCCACCGCGGATGGACGTTGGCTGCTGGTGGCAGTGCCCTCAACGAATCAGGTCGCAGTCGTGGATTTGGACACCCTGCAGGTGACGCGCCGCATTGATGTCGCCGATCTGCCGCAAGAAATCCTGATTCGGCCTGACGGGAAGATCGCATATGTTTCTTGCGCCGGCAGCGGGAAAGTCGCCGCGATTGATCTGGCCCAATGGAATGTTCAGAAGCTGATCGACGTGGGAAAGTTTGCGGACGGTCTCGCCTGGGCGAAATGACGCGTCCGCGTTTCCCGTTGGCAGGCGCCTAGGTCGGCTGCGCTTGCGAATTTCCTCGCACGTCGTCGCTGAGCACGATTGCCTCGGCAATTTCCTTCATCGGCCTGCGCTTCTGGCGACTCTGGCGTTGCAGGGCCAAGTAAGCCTGCTCTTCGCTCAATCCCAGATCGCGCTGCAGAATGCCCTTGGCGCGCTCTACGATTTTTCTGGTCTGCAACTGCTCGGCGAGCGATGAGTTCGCTTCCTCCAGACGTGCCAGTTCCAATTCCGCGCCGACAAGAAATCCTACGGTGGAAATCATGCGAATTTCACGGCGACGGTAGACGTGATGCTGACGGTGCTGCAGATTGATGACGCCCACGACGCGTCCCCGGCACATTAAGGGCACAGAAAGAAATGCTTCGTAACTATCTTCGGGCAACTCATGGAAAAACTGGAAGCGGGGATCGTGAGCGGCTTCCTCAGGAATGGCTACCGGTTCGCGATGCTCCGCGACCCATCCCGTAATTCCTTGTCCAACTCTCAGTTTCAATCGATCCACCACTTCGGGATGTGGATTCTTGGAGGCGCGCAAGACCAGTTCATCGCCTTCGAGAACGTAAATGAGGCAGGAATCGCACTTCACCAGCGCCGAAGCGAAGTCAACCACTCGGTTCAAAACGTCATGAAATCCGTCCGCCGTGCCGAGCCGTTCGGTGATTTCGTGCAGCACATCAACATGTGAGTCCTCAACAGATATAAGGGTGTCCATGGGCAACATTATCGATCTTGTAGAGATTATGTCTAATTCCAAATTTTGATGGATGCGATAAAGGAATTCCCTCGAGATTGTTACCAACGTTTAACATCTTTTGGCGAGTTTGCGCATCGGGGAGCGGATGATCCTTCCAAATTTGCACAGCATTCACCACAGAGGACATGGGGGAATTCTTCCGTGTCCTGCGCGCTTCGTGAAGTCTCATCGCCGCTGGCACAGGATCATGGCTGCTCTCGTCGATTAGCGCGCCGGCACTGCTAGAAACCACACCAGCAATCCAAACAGGATCAGAGTTCCAATCAGCGAAAACAGGGTGTGCAGCGGGTGGAAGTGGAAGTACGGATTGCGCGTGAGGCGATATCTCGTCGCCAGCATAAGACCTCCTCGGCACGTGGCAATGGTGCGACCCGGCCTGTCTACCTATATTTTGCCACTAATTGAAACTCGAGGCTGCTGTTTCTTACGGGACTGTGATAGACCATTCGCATGCCTGAAAAGATAGCTTTGGTGACCGGCGCATCCAGCGGGTTCGGGTTGCTGACTTCGATCGAACTGGCGAAGGCGGGATTTCTTGTAGTGGCAACGATGCGTGATCTCGGACGGCGCGAACATCTAGACAAAACAGCGGCGGCCGGGGGACTCACGCCGAAACTCGATATTCGCGAGTTGGATGTCACGCGCTTTGACACGATCCAGCCGTTCGTTGACGGCGCAGTTCGCGACTACGGGCGACTCGACGTGCTGGTAAATAACGCGGGATTCGCTGTAGCTGGCTTTGCGGAAGACATCAAGCTCGACGAACTGCGACTGCAATTCGAAACCAATTTCTTCGGTGCCGTGGCGATGACCAAGGCGGTATTGCCGGCGATGCGGCGGCAGCGATCCGGGCACATTATTCAAGTTTCATCGATCTCGGGATTGCATGGGTCCGTGACGGTGAGCAGTTATTCGGCGTCGAAGCATGCGCTGGAAGGCTGGAGCGAGTCGCTGCGCATGGAGGTCAACTCGCTCGGTATCAAGGTGGTGCTGGTCGAGCCGGGAGCGTTTCAGACTGGGATCTGGACGCGGGGAGCGCGGATGGGAGAGCAATCGACGAAACAATCGTCCCCGAACATTGAGCGAAGCCTGCGCATGCGCGAGCGACTGCGGGAACTTCCAAAGGCTGATCCAATCGTGGTTGCGCGGCTCATTGTCACAATTGCGCAGGATCCCAACCCCAAGCTGCGCTACCTGGTGGGGCGCGACGCGAAGATTCAGCTGGCGATGAAACGCCTGCTGCCTTGGAAGTGGCACGAGAAGGTCGTGGCTAACTTCCTCAAGATC
This sequence comes from uncultured Acidobacteriaceae bacterium, assembly GCA_963722365.1. Taxonomy (GTDB): domain Bacteria; phylum Acidobacteriota; class Terriglobia; order Terriglobales; family Acidobacteriaceae; genus Sulfotelmatobacter. Next base: position 317,490 of record CAVRLM010000003.1, on the reverse strand, counting down.
GATGAGGAGCATTAACCACCGGGGACACAGAGGAACACGGGGAAGAGAGATTTCCTCCGAGTCCTCAGGGTCCTCTGTGGTTAGGAGCCCTACGGTTTCGTCTCCAAATCAACGCTCTTGATCGGCAAGTCCCAGTGCGCGTCGAGGATTTCGAAGCGGCGCTGCTCTTCGCGCTGGAAGGTGTCCTGGTCGGGATACATTTGCTTCTGCAATGCAGCTTCGTCGAAGGGCTCATTCGCGACGGTAGCGTTCTTGAAGACGATGGTCACGCGGAAATCCCAGCGGCCGTCTTCCGTGGTGTGATAGCGCGGCTGATCGACCCAGACCTTGGTGATGCGACCCATCTCGGATTCTTTCTTCAGGACGGGATAATGATTCTTCTTGAAGAGCTTCAGGAATTCGTCGGCATGACCCCATTTGGCTTTGTAGTAGTACTCGACCACGAAGGGTTTACCGGAATCGGTGGGGGCAGTCTGGGCGACGACAAAAGACGCGGTGATTGTGACGAATAGCAGGATGACGAAAAGACGGCGCATGGGAATCACGTGAGATCCTCCTGATGAACGCCTTTGCTTGTACACGAATGTGCGGTTAGCATCAATAGGCTTGAAGAGCATTTTGAATTCTCAGACTCATGGTTGGAAGCATATGCGTTATACGGAATGTAGTGATGAAGCGCCTTGGTAGCTGGCGGACCGCGATGTCACAGTTGGCAGAGCCACGGAGCCGACCGCGGAGCGCTGAAGGGTCGATGCTACAATGACCGTCTTCGAATTCGAGTACAAGGACAGGAATTGCCACAGCTCTTCAAATTCGCAAACCCAATCAAATTCGACAAGAAAACAAAGATAGGGCAAATTCGCGGGGTTGATACATATGTGCACTGGACCGTTTTCCTCGTGGCTGCTGTGATTCTGGCCGGAGTGTTGAGACGTCCAGCATTGACCCTTCTTGGCCTAGCAGCCTATTGGGGCGTACTCCTCATCCATGAAACAGGGCACCTGATTGCAGCCCAGCGATTGGGCTGTCCGGTTTTCTCAATTGAGCTCTATCCCAATTTTTGGCGTGACGCGATTTGGAACGCCTTGGTCGCGGATCGACCACTGCAAGATTGCTTGGGCCGGTGTGCTGGCCCAAGCCGTAGTTGCAGCACCATTAATCGCATGGGTGGTAGCGTTCGGCTATACGCGTTTTGAAGCCTTGAACATGCTTTTTGTCATTCTCGGTTTCTTTAGCCTGGGAATCGCAGTTTTCAATCTGATTCCTACAGCACCACTCGACGGCGCTACGGCGTGGGGGATATTTCCGGCTCTTCTGGCACGTACGCGCGGCAAAGACACAACATCCCGCGGGCGACGCTGAACAAACTTGATGCTAATTCCCTGAAGGCTGACTGCTGATTCTATTTTGCCAATGGCTCCAGAGAAAATAGGCGATCGCGAGCACCAGGGCTGCGCCGATCACGGCATCGAACTTGTGGAAGTATTTTCCGAGTTCACGCCAGTTCTCGCCTAGTTTCATGCCGAGGTAGGCAAGGCCGAGGCACCAAGGCCACGATCCCAGAAACGTGTAGAGGTGGAAGCGGCCGCGAGGCATGCGCGCGACTCCTGCCGGAAGCGCGATGAAGGTTCGGATTACCGGCAGCAGGCGGCCGATAAATACGGCAAGATATCCCCAGCGCGCGAAGAATCGATCGGCCCAGTCGAGTTCGCGGCGGCCCATCAGAATCCAGCGGCCATAACGTTCGACCAGCGGGCGGCCACCATAGCAGCCAATTTCGTATGCGACGAGCGAGCCGAGATTGCAGCCAAGCGCGCCCGCCGTAGCGACCCAAAGCAAGTTGAAAGTGCCCTGGAACACGAGGTATCCGCCGAAGGGCATGATCAATTCCGACGGCAGCGGGATGCACGCCGACTCAATTGCCATGAGCAGCATGATGCCGCCATAACCGGCGGTGGCGATGGTTTTGCTGATGAAGATGAATAAGATTGCGAGAATTCTTTCGGTCATGAGAAGTTCAGTTCTCAGTTGCCAGTTCTCAGTTCTTGGCCAAAATCGGGCAGCTAAACTGAGATTGAGAACAGGGCACGGAGAGCTGTTGTATCTAGTGTAACGGAAAGCTCCTGCAGAGATCGCGCGTTTAGAACGAACCTTCCTGAGTAAAGGCGTAACCAGGTAAGGTAGCGCCTTCGGGCCCTTTGGTAACTTTTACGCGAACCGTGGGCGCGTCGGGAGCAGTGATTCCAGCGGGGCGAAGCATGGCGAATTGCGAAAACACTTCGCTGTAAACCTTGGTGACCAGATAGTCCTGGCCGTCGGCTTCACTGCGCCACACTTGCCCGAGTTGAATCGAATTAACTGCCACGAGATTCGTCCTGTCTTGTGCTGAAGTACTTCCAGACTACCGGGGGGCGCAACTTGCGTCAATTCCCAGAGAGGTTACTGACGGCCAATGCGCCGCCTGTCGTAGGAGCACCTCTGTTAAGATATTTGCCCCAGGGAGACGTTCATGCCTCGTGGTTTAGCTCCGCGCCGACCCGCCCGCACGGGCCGCCAGGATAAAGTTCGCAGGGTGGCCACGGATGCTGCGTCGCGAGGAAAAGTCTCGGCATCGAAGGCGCCTCCGGTCAGCCAGGGAAAGTCTGCAGCCGCTTCCGCCGCCAAGGTTAAACGCTACAACCCCGTGGCGCCCGAGCGCGTGGCGGAGATCTTGAAGCGGCTCGACCAGCTGTATCCGGCTGTAACCTGTGCTTTGACGCACGCGAGTGCTTGGGAACTGGTGGTGGCAACCATTCTCTCGGCGCAATCCACTGATGTGAATGTGAACCGTGTTACGCCGGAGTTGTTCCGCAAGTATCCGACGGTGGCGGCTTTTGCGGCGCTCAAACCGGAACAATTGGAGCCCGATGTGCGCTCCACTGGATTTTTTCGCAACAAGTCCAAGTCGGTTGTGGGGGCGGCAAAGAAGATTGTTGCCGACTTCGGCGGCGAGGTGCCCGACGACATTGAGAAGCTGCTGACACTTCCTGGCGTTGCCCGCAAGACGGCCAATGTGGTACTGGGGACGTGGTTTAAGAAGGCCGTGGGAGTGGTGGTCGATACGCACGTTCACCGGATCTCGCGGCGTTTGGAACTTACCACGCAAAACGATCCGCAGAAGATCGAGCAGGATCTGATGAAGATCCTGCCCCGGGAGAAGTGGATTCTCTTCTCGCATCAGATCATCTGGCATGGGCGCAAGTTGTGTATCGCGCGGAGGCCCAAGTGCGCGGAGTGTGCCCTGGAGAACATTTGTCACGCCGGGGATAAAACCTGGAGCACGGTGGACATGCACAAGAATGCGAAGGTGTGATCCTATCGAAACGAAGCGCAAAGGTCCTTCGCTTCGCTCAGGATGACAAATTGTCTTGAGTTCCGGCTATTCAGTGTTCTCAAACAATTCATCCAGCACAGGCGAGCGCACGCCGCGAAGAGTCGGGCTCTTGGGCGCTGCCAGGCCAAAAATCACAATTTCATTTTCTCCATTGCGAAGCCAGGGAGCAGGAAGATAGAGCGTCTGTTGCGGTCCGAGATTCCAGAAACGGCCCAGAGCATGGCCATTCACCCACACCACGCCTTTACCCCATCCACGCATATCCAGAAACGTGTCGCCAGTCTCGCTTAGCTCGAACTGGCCGCGATAGAAGGCGGGGCCGCTCGAATGGTCGCCATTGGTACTTGAAAATCGAAGGGACGAGAGACGATCCATGGGCAGAGGAAAAACCTTCCAGCCGGTCAACTCGTGTCCTCCGAGCATCACCGACCCGCTGATTCCTTGCCGTTCGTTGCGCAATTCAACCGTGAAGTTGATGCGACCTGTACCTTCCACGAGGATATCGAGAGTAGAGTCTGCCTCGGCATGGAGGGTGAGTCGATCTTGTTTCTTGCGACGGTCGAGCACGCCGACGGGTTTATCGTTAACGTAGACCCTAGCGTAACTGCGCAACTCGCGAACCTCGAGCTCGCCGCTCACCGTTTGTTTGAACTTCGTACGGTAGAGGATGTATCCGTAAGACTGGCCCAAAGCCTCCATGGGGCGCGGCTTCTCCATGCCGATGGGGGCCGGCAGGTTCGACCACAGCGGCGAACTTTCGGACAACTCAAATTGCGGGATCTCGATGACTGGGTGGGGAGCCGGGGGATCTTGCATCATCACGCCCTTTCGATGCTTCGCCATCACGTCGCGTAGCGCAAAAAATTTATCCGTTAGGGCTCCCGACTCGCTCACGGGAGCGTCGTAGTCGTAACTGGTGACGTCGGGTTCGTAGCCTTTATCCCAGTTCGCGCCGTTCATGAAGCCAAAATTGGCTCCGCCGTGAAACATGTAGAGATTGATGGAGTATCCCTGGCCCAGGATCCAATCCAACTCCTGTGCCTGCTGGGAAGCATCGGTGACGTGATGATTATCGCCCCAGTGATCGAACCAACCGTCCCAATACTCGCCGCTCATCATGGGGGCGCCGGGCCGAAATTTCTGCAATTTGGCAAATTCTTTCTTCGCTTCTCCCGGAGCAAAATTGATGACCGCGGGTAGGTCGGGGAGCGTTCCGGCGGATAATTCGTCGGCGCCGTCAGCGGTATAAAGCAGCGCATCGCCCAGGCCTGCCTTTCGAAGAGCGGAAAGAACGCGCTTCATGTATTCCTTGTCGTTGCCGAAAGAGCCGTATTCGTTCTCCACCTGCACGGCGATGATCGGGCCACCGTGCGTGATCTGCAGCGGGGCCAGTTCCCTGCCCAGGCGCTGCAGCCAGCGCTCCGTCGGACCCAGAAACTTCTCATCGGTGCTGCGCAAAATGATTTTCGGATCGGCCAGCAGCCACGCCGGCAGGCCGCCCAGATCCCACTCAGCGCAGACATACGGACCAGGGCGAAGGATGACGTAGAGACCCTCTTCCTGCGCCATTCGGATAAATGCCGCTATGTCGAGATCGCCGCTGAAATCGTAGACTCCTGGCTGGGGTTCGTGAACATTCCAGAAGACGTATGTCGAAATCGTGTTGAGGCCCATGGCCTTCGCCTTTTTGAGGCGATCGCGCCAGTACTGGTGTGGAATGCGGGCGTAGTGGATCTCACCGGAAATAATCTGCAGAGGCTTGCCGTCGAGTACGAATTGGTTGCCTTCAATCCCGATATGGTGGGCGGGCGATGCGGTCGTACTTTGGCCGCGTGCTGCTGAGCCAAGAACCGCTGCGAACGCACAACATAACGCGAAACTGCCAGTTCTGCGAACAAGCTTCGAGGCATTCATAGTTGGAATACTTGAAAATCTTTACCACGAAGGACACGAAGTCGCACTAAGGAAATTCAGAAAAAAAGCCCTTCGTGTACCTTCGTGTCCTTCGTGGTGCACGGTTCTGAATTGATCCGCTACAGATCAATCCGCGCTGACAGCGACAAATGATGCTCTGCTAAACTTTCCCTTCTACCTTACCTTGAGGTTGAGCGCCATGCGCTTGTGCGCACTGTTTGCTATCGTCATCGCTATGAGCACCATTGTGACCGAAATTGCCGCCCAGACTCTACCCGTGCCCGAGGCCATCACCGATCCGAAAAAGGTTTCCGCGAAGCCCAATGCTCAGGTGGAACCGCGCAGCCTGACCATCGAGAAGTTGTACATGACGCGGCAGGTGGGCAGCGCATCGTGGTCGCCGGATGGCAAGAGCATTGCATTCATTTCGAACATGAGCGGGCGAAACAATGTCTGGATCATCCCGTCCGAAGGCGGATGGCCGGTGCAGTTGACGGTCAGCGACCAGCGGCAGTCAGCGCCGGCATGGTCGCCGGACGGAAAATGGATCGCCTACCAGTCGGATCATGACGGCGACGAGCAGTGGGACATTTTTCTCGTTTCGCCGAAAACCGGAAAGGTCGTCAACCTGACGCAGACGCGCGAGATCGCGGAGATGAGTCCGACGTGGTCTCCGGACGGCCGCTACCTCGCTTATGAAGTGAAGCCGAAGACCTCCGCGGCTTTTGAGATTGACATCTACGACATGGTGATGCGCGAGGTGAAGCACGTCACCGCGAACACTCCACAGGATCTCGGGAACTACGGCATCATCTGGTCGAAAGATGGAAAGTCGATCGTCTACATGCAAGAGCAGGCGAAGGGCACAGATTCAAATATCCTTATTGCGGATGTCGCGACGGGAAAGAGCACGCTGTTAACGCCCCATGAGGGCGAGCAGCGATTTTCAGCCAATGGCATTTCGCCCGACGGCAAGCATGTACTGCTGACCTCGAACGCGGCCAATGGGTACGACAACATAGCGTTGGTTGATGTCGCGACGAAGAAGATCAACTGGCTGACTCAGGATAAGTGGCGCATTCGTGGCGGGGAATTCTCGCCGGATGGAAAGCATATTACTTTCACGGCGAACGTCGATGGTAATGAAGACATTTACGTACACGATCTTGCGACGGGCAAGTCCACTGCTCTTCCCATTCCCAAAGGAGTGAATGAGCCTGAGGGCGGGCCGTCGGCATTCAGTCCGGATGGGCAGCGACTCCTTTACAACCACAACGGCCCGACGGCGCCCGGCGATCTGTGGACGCACAACTTTGGCACTGGCAAGTCAGAGCAGATCACGCATTCCCTGGTTGCAGGCGTGCGCTCGGAAGATATGGTTGAGCCGTACCTGGTGCACTATCCCAGCCGCGACGGCAAGTGGACGATCTCCGCGTTTCTCTATGTGCCGTTCAACATGGCGCGCAATGGACAGAATGCGGCCATTGTCTACATTCACGGCGGCCCGACTTCGCAGACCATGAATTCTTTCAATCGCTTCGTGCAGTATGCGGCGAATCAAGGATACATGGTGCTGGCGCCTAATTACCGGGGCTCCACCGGATACGGAAAGGAATTTCAGCAGGCGAATCTTTTCGATATGGGCGGCGGCGATTTGCAAGACGTATTGGCCGGGGTCGACTGGATCAAGCAGACGGGCCACCTCGATCCGAAGAAGATTGCGGTGATGGGTGGAAGCTACGGTGGGTATCTGAGCATGATGGCGGTAACGAAGGCTCCGGATGTGTGGGCCGCGGGCGTACCCATTGTGCCGTTCGTGAACTGGTTCACTGAAATTGAGAATGAAGATCCCGTGCTGCAGCAGTCGGACCTGGCAACCATGGGCGATGTGGTCAAGAACAAGGCGCTCTATGAAGATCGTTCGCCCATCAACTTCGTTGATCAGATCAAGGCACCGCTGCTGTTGTTGGCGGGCGGCCACGATCCCCGGTGTCCCAAGTCAGAAACGCAGCAGGTTGTCGACGCGATCAAGAAACGTGGTGGGACCGTGGACGCGAAGATCTATGAGAACGAGGGGCATGGATTTGCGCGAGTTGAAAATCAGATTGATGCCTACAAGCGCGTGGCAGATTTTCTGCTGGCGCATGTTGTACCGGCGGATTGCAGTTGCACGGTGAGCGAGTAATACGCGCGAGGTTTTAAATTGTACGTACAAGTATGTACATAATGGCCAACGTTTGTTTTCAATAGCTTACGGATAAGTTATTGATTTCAATAGCAGCGGTTAGCGCTGGCAGTCGATTTCAGCACTTGGTTTGCGCGTGTGACCTCCCGGGGGCTGGGTCGTGTCCCAATTATCGCTGTCAGGTGCCTTGGCGGCTCAGGAAATGGCATTTTAGCGCGCAAGCTGGGCGTCAGACACTCACCGAGTTCCTCGCTTTACCTCCGTATCTGTGATCAATAACTTATCGCTAAATGATTGAAGGCAAACACACCTGCCGAGGTCGGCTATCGGATTCAACGTTCTCAACAACATCCGTCTAGGATCTAGGCTTCGGAGGTGCCGTAATTGCTCTGACTATCGCTTCGACCAATCCCGGGATGGTGAACTCTTTCGCAGAGATATCAACAGGCAGGCCATACTCGCGCAAGGTGGAGGAGGTGATCGGGCCGATGGATGCCATCAGGATTCCGTCGAGCCCATGGCGCGAGCGGTCTTGACCGCGGATGGCGCGGCTAGGTTTTCGCGGAGGTCGCAAATCGAGCAGTTCAACAAAATTGCGCACCGTCGAGGAGCTGGTGAACGTAACGACATGGGGAGGACGGTTTTTAAGTGCGGCGCGCAGGCGGCGACGCGAACTTTCGGGCACGACAGTTTCGTAAGCTTCGACAACGTCGACGTGGGCTCCAGCTTTGCGCAGTTCGTTGGGGATTACGTCGCGGGCGACCTTGGCTCGCACGAGAAGAACACGCTTTCCTTTGACTTTGCTCTTTAGGCTTCGTACGACGGACTCCGCGACATATTCTTTTGGAACGATATCGACTTGCATCCCGCGCTGCTCGATCGCCCTTTTTGTGGCGGGGCCGATGGCGGCGATTCGGGACCCAGCGGCTAAAGCCGAATTCGTTTGGAATGCTTTTACGGCACGACTGAGGTCGTGCCCTTCCCGAGTCTTTCGTAAACGATTCTGCAGTTCTTGCATTCTTTCCCACATGGCTTCGACTCCGTTCACGCTGGTGAGGATCAGCCAATCGTAGGTATCGATGTTCTTGAGCGCTGCGTCGAGGGGCTTGAAGGATTTGGGCTTGCGAATTTGAATGAAGGGGATCTCGACGACTTCTGCGCCGCGCTTTTTCAGTTCTGCAGAGAGGGCGCCAGCCTGGTGCCGGGCGCGGCCGACCAGTACCCGGATTCCTCGCAGAGAATGCTTCGTCGACCTCGGCTTCTTGCTCATGATTGGAGTTGGCTGGCGGTTCTTTGTGAAATCGCTCCTCGCGGCTTACTCCTGCTCCTTTTTCACGCCCAAACCCTGTTGCCGCATCAAGCGGGAGACACCTGAGATCGCGGTGTCATCGGCTTTTTCTAAGGACTCGATAACGTTGCTCTGTTCTTCCCTGGTGCGGTTTTGGCTCAGTTTGAACTTGGCTTCGAGTTTCGCGATGGAAATTTCGAAACCGACGATGTGGCTCAGCATGCGTTCCCGGTAGGCGTCGGCGAGACTGGACCACTGCTCGGAGTATGCGGGCTCAAATGTGCCGATTAAGTTGTGCAGTACACCTTGTAATTCTTCTGGCGAGACAAACACGCGGGCATTGCCGTAGGCGTGTACAGCGCCATAGTTCCACGTAGGAACATTCTCGCGAGCGGTGTAGTTTGAGGCAGAGACGTAAGCATGGGGGCCGTGGAAGATCGTCATGCATTCCGATTGGCGCTCAAGATGGCGCCAGTGCGGGTTGGCCTTGGCGACGTGGCCGCGGAGGACGAGTGTCTCACCCCTGGCCTCTACGAATACCGGGAGGTGAGTGGCGAAGGGGCCATCGTCGGTGGACGAGATCAGAATCGCGAATGGGTTCGCGTGCATAAACGCAATTGCGTCGGCATGGTCACGTACTCGGAAGTGTTCGGGGATGTACACGTTTTTTCTTTCGCCCTCTGCGGCTACTTCTGTGGCTGCTCTTCGGGTTGATTTAGTCGCACATGCAGAAGCTTTTCCACGACGGATACTACTTCGCCAGACTCGTCTTTCACCTCGACTTGAAACGTTGGCTCGTATTTTGGCAGCGTCTTCAGCTTTTCACGAATGTCGTCGAGTTGGGCGTCAGTCAGGCGGAATTCGGCGCGGACGGTGCCCCTCCCGGGCTTGCGATAGCGGATGCTCGCCGCCTTGTCCCAGACGATATAGTCGCGACCCAGGTTCGCCATCACCATCAGCATATAGAACGCGTCGGTCATGGCAAAGAGGGATCCACCGAAGTGAGTTCCGACGTAGTTGGCATTCCACCAGAGCAGTTTCATTTCGACGTCGATGGCCTTCATGTCGGGCGCGATGTGCTTGACGCGGATGCCCGCGCCTAGGAATGGCGGCCAGAAGTTGATCCAGCGGTGGAGCGCATGAGAAGAATTTGTGCCGCCTAAGAACTTCAAGAGGATGCTTCGGCTCATCCGGCATAGACCCCAGCGCCTGAAGGCGAATTCTTGGGGCAGGCCTCAACGGCGTGCCTGAAGGCATGCCCTGATACGAACCTCCTATGCCCTGACACGAACTTCGCGTACCCTGGCACGAACCTCACCGACTGTGCATGCCAAGGCATGAACCAATTCTGCATTTTTCGAATCACGGTTGTGGGAGGACGGCCAGGCCGCGGCCGTAGACGGCTTCGAGGATCTGGTCGCCGCCGCGTTTCAGCAAAGCGGCGCCGGCGTCGTTGCCGAGTTGTTCGGCATCTTCAATCGTTCCGTCGCGAGAATCGCGGAGCAGTTTGGAACCATCGGGATCGGCGACGATGGATTCGAGGTGCAACTTTCCGTTGCGCATTTCCGCAAAAGCGCCGATGGGAACCTGGCAGCCTCCGCCAAGGCTGTTGAGCAGAGCCCGTTCGCAGGTGGTGGCGGCTCGGGCAGAGGGATCGTTCAAGAATTCGAGGTGCTTGCGCGTGGCGGCATCGCCCAGGCGTATCTCGATCCCGAGTGCTCCCTGGCCTGCGGCGGGGCACATGATGTCTGCGGGAATAATTTGTTTGACGAGTTCGGTCTTGCCAAGGCGATTCAATCCCGCATAGGCGAGGATGATGGCGTCGTATTCTCCTTGCTCGAGTTTGCGCAGGCGGGTATCGACATTGCCGCGCAGGGGATGAATGTCAAGGTCGGGGCGGACGGCCTTGAGTTGCGCCTGTCGGCGGAGGCTCGAGGTGCCAACGCGCGCGCCCTGAGGCAATTCCTGAAAGCTGGAGTAGTGGCGCGAGCAGAAGGCGTCGCGAGGGTCCTGGCGCTCGGTTATGGCAGCGATTTCGAATCCTTGAGGTAGTTCGGTGGGCAGATCCTTCAACGAGTGGACGGCGAGGTCGACGCGGCCGGCGGCGAGGGCTTCTTCAATTTCTTTGGTGAACATGCCCTTGGTGCCGACCATCGCGAGGGCCACGTCGGTGATTTTGTCGCCGGTGGTGTGAATGATTTCGATTTCGACCTCGTGGCTGCGGGCGCGCAACAGGGCCGAGATGTGGTTGGCTTGCCAGAGGGCGAGTTGGGAGCCGCGGGAGCCGATGCGGAGCTTGTTCGGGTGTGAACCGTTGTGGGAGTCGTTCATTGCGTCATCCGATCTCGCGTGCTTTGGGCTGTCCCTTCATTCAATTTCTTCCGCTTATCCGGCACTTACGTGCTGGGCTCTCAAATGCCGCCGCTTCGCGGCTGGAGACGGGACACTGCTCAGTCTCGTGCTCATCGAAGAAGCGGACGGCGATGCGAAAATCCCTCTCGTCGCATCGGGTTGCATCTGGGTGATAGGGATACTTCGACTCCGTCTGGCGATTCGCTTCGCTCAGCGCCAGACTCCGCTCAGGATGACAAAGCTTGAAGGTGGTGCTCGGATGCAGGGACGAGGGAGTGCGCATAGAATTCACTGGCGGGTACCCACTTCGTTTTTCTTTTCCGAAGCCGGCTCTGCTTTGTCATGCAGGTTGAACAGGCGGCGGACTACGTCGACTACGGTCGTCGCTTCAGATTCTTTGGCGGCGGTCTTCAGTGTGGTGATCGGCGTGTGCATGACTTTGTTGATGATGCCACGCGTCAACGCTTCAATGGCGATTTCCTGTTCGGGAGTTAGTTGGCCCATGCGGCCGCGGACGCGGTCGATTTCTGCCTGGCGAATCGTTTCCAGGTGATCCTGCAGCGACACGATCGTGGGCACCACGTCGAGGGTATGCAGGCGAGCTTCGAAGCGTTCGACCTCGCTGGTGATGATGGCTTCGGCGAGTTCGGCTTCCTTGTGGCGATCGGCGACGTGGCTGGAGACAGCCTGCTGCAGGTCGTCGATGTCGTAGGTGAAGATGCCATCGAGTTTTCCCATCTCCGGCGAAACGTCGCGGGGGACGGCGATGTCGATGAAGAACATCGGGCGATTCTTACGGCGGGAAAGGAACTGCTCTCCGTGCTCGCGGCGGAAGATCGCGTGGGGCGAGCCGGTGGATGTGATGACGATATCGGCGCGGTCGCAAGTGTTGTACAGGTCATCGAACTTGATGGCTTGACCGTTGAATCTCTGCGCGAGACCGATGGCACGCTCGTAGGTGCGGTTGGCAACGAAGATCGACGCACAGCCATGCGCCATCAGGTGGCGGGCGGCGAGTTCGCTCATTTTGCCAGCGCCGACGATGAAGACGGTCTTCCCTTCCAAAGTGCCGAAAATTTTCTTGGCGAGCTCTACGGCGACCGAAGCGATCGATACCGAAGAAGATCCCACGGCGGTTTCGGTGCGCACGCGCTTGGCTACAGCGAAGGCGCGGCTGAACAGTTGGTCGAGTTGTCCGCGAACCGCGCCTACTGCACGGGCGGTCGCGTACGCCTCTTTCACCTGGCCGAGGATTTGGGCTTCGCCGACGACCATCGAATCCAGGCTCGAGGCTACGCGGAACAGATGGCGGACTGCGTCTTTCTCGCGGAATTCGTAGAGGTGCGCGTCGAGTTCTTCCGGCTTCAGGTGGAAGTGATTGTGAAGAAATCCACGGAGGTCTGCGTGACCGTTCGTCGTGTGCGCCACGATCTCCACCCGATTGCAGGTGGAGATGACCATGCCCTCTTCAATGCCGGGATAGGAGTTGAGATCGCGGCAGGTGTCGGGCAGGCGCGATTCAGGGATCGCCAGGCGCTCGCGGACCTCGAGCGGTGCGCTCTTGTGATTCACGCCAATGAGCTGGAATCTCATGAGGCGGCGAACCTATGGATCGCGGAGAAGTAGTTGGCCGCCCACGCGGCCAGCGCGGCCACGAAGGCAAACGTTGCCAGGAAGGCGGCGCGGCGTCCGCGCCATCCGGAATTCCAGCGGGTGAAAACCATGACCATGTAGACGACCCACATCAAGACCGACAGCATAATCTTGGGATCGAGAAAGTCGAGATGCCCGTAGGTCGAGATCGCCACCACAGAACCGGTCAGGAGGCCGAGCGTCATGAACGGAAAACCGAGGAGCAGCGAGCGGTAGCCGATCTGATCGATCACCTCCAGCGCTGGCAGAAATGAAATCAGGCTGGTGGATTTCTTGGCTTTGAGGCGGCGTTCCTGCAGAAGATACAGCAGGCTGGCGCCGAAGCTGACGAGCAAGGCCGCGTATCCGATGAAGATCAGGAAGATGTGGGCGGCCAGCCATCCCTTGTGAGAGACGAACTGGGTTAGCAACACCGGCTGCTCATCGAGGGCCGCGACAAAGGTTAGAAAGAACACTACGGGGAAGACGACCACGCCGGGCGAAGTGGTCTGGTAGATCGCATAGATCAGCATGAAGAACGACATCGAAAGAAATGCCAGCAGGGATTCCCCGTTGTGCACGGACGCCCAGACAACGTGTCCCGAAAGAAAGAGTTCGGTGAGAGAAACGAAGTGGAAAACCATGCCCAAGCTGGCGGCATGCAGGGCGATGCGGCTAAACAGGTCGCTGGTGCGGCTGAGCGCCACGAAAGCGTAGACCAGTCCGATGAAGTAGCAAGCCAGTGCGAAGCGCAGCCAGAGCAGAGACATAGGCCTTATAAGTTCCGGAATCCCTTGAGTTTACCCCAAATCGCGGGTCCGGTCTGTCTTCCTCTTGTACGATCCTCATTTTCTATGGGGATTTGGATAAGGCAAAGAAAGAGGGTCACTTAAGGATGTGATTAGGATCACAGACTAAGCGATTCCGCAGTTGGTCAGCCTTCAAGGTTAACTGCGAGACAGTGAGAATTGAAGCTTCCGCGATAAAGCGCTCCTGTGCCTAGTCCTTCTTGGGCATCGCGTGAGGATTGGGCATACCGGGAGGGATGGCGGTGTGGCCGGCACCCATCGATCCCATGTCGCCAGGGGCGAAGCAGGTCACGCGGCCGCTGGAGGCAATGCGCAGTTCCGAAGGGCAATCGCCGCTGGTTAGTGCTGCTGACGGGCCGCTTCCTTGAGACTGCACGCTAAACAGTTTGCCGCCCACGTTGCCGGCAACTCCGATGGTCATGCCGGGCATGTCATAGGCGACATAGAACGGGTGCTTGGTCTGACTGGCTTGCATGGCGCAATCGGCGACGGCTTTCGACTGCTCCGGCGTTGCTTGCACGTTGAGGCGACCGCAGTCGGTGGCGGAAGCTCCGGAAACTTCCTGCAATTTTTGTTGGACCGCATCGGGGGCCTTAGTCGACGATGACGCATTGGAGGACGAAGCCGGAGCGGAGGACTTGCTGCAGGCGGTGAGGCACGAAAGCGCGAGGATCAGGGAGAGAGCAGAGTTCTTCATGACGTGGTGATTGTAAACGGAACGAGTGGATAGCAAAAAGCTTTAACCACAGAGGGCACGGGGGACAGACAGAAAACCCTTTGTGTCCTTTGTGTCCTCTGTGGTGAGAGGTTTAAGGTTTGCGGGTTAGTTCGCGGATCAAGTCCACTTCGGCTTGACGATAGGGGGTGCCGTCGGATCGCAGAACCTCGTGGAACCACACTGGGGGCTGATGCTTGGCGTAGGGATGATCCCAGGATTCCCAGGGATAGTACGTCTGCGTTTTTCCGGCGACGAATCCCCAGTTGATGGCGCCGACGTGCTCCTGTTTGGCGATGGGCAAAATTGTGTCGAAGGTGCTGCCGGCAGAGCGGGCCATGTATTCGGTGCAGATCACCGGGCGATGAAATTGCCGGAGCCATTTGATCTCGCTCCTGAAGTCTTCCGGCCAGCTGTAGTTATGGAATGAGATAACGTCAGATTCGCGTAGCTGAATTTGTTGGATGGGTTCGACTGCACTCTCATCCTTGGACGTGTCGATGTCCCAAACGCCGCTGGTGAGCGGTTGCGAGGGATTGGCTTGGCGCGCCCACTCAAATGCCTGTGGCAGCAGAGCCGTGACGCGGGCGATCTTGTCGTCGTGCTTCAGTTCTGTTTTTGAATAATCTCCGCCGCCGTAGGAGCCGGGCTCGTTCCAGACGTCCCAGCCGAGGACGCGGTTGTCTTTCGCGAAAGCGCCCACCACGCCCAACACGTATTCCTTGAGGCGTGGATATTGGGAGGGATCGGCGAGGGCTTTCGCTCCCGGACTCTGTACCCAACCGGAGTTGTGAACGCCGGGAATCGGAGGATGTTGTGGCCCGAGTTTAGGAACGGGGTCCCAGCAGGAATCGAATAGAACGAACAGTGGCCGAATGTGGTGGCGAGCCGCGATCGTCAGGAACTGATCGATGCGCTTGCGAAAACCGGGAGCGTCCTGTTGCCACAGCAGATCGTGCAGAAAAACGCGCATGGTATTCATGCCCATGGCTTCGGCCCATCCGAGTTCTTTGTCAATTTGCGCGGGATCGAAGCTGGTTTCCTGCCACATCTCTAATTCGTTGATCGCCGATTTCGGAACGTAATTGCTCCCCACCAGCCAGGGTTGTCGTCCGTACCAATCGTTAGCTTGCTGTTCGGACCAGCGTGCGGTTTGCGAGAAGGCGGCATTGGTGCATACGACAACTGCAATCAGGATCAAAGACAGGAATGCGGGTTTGAATTGTTTCATGGGAAGAAGTCCGACTGCATTTATAAAGGCTTGGGACGTGGCGATACAAGAGAACTTATCTTTTGCCGCAATGGGGCTCGCGCGGGATCCTTAGCCCCGCCTGAAAAGCGGCTGCGCTCAGGATGACTCTGTCTTAATCTCGTCTGCGATATTTTCGTCACGATGCTATTCCACGCCCAAACTGGTTAGCACCTCTTCCAGCAGAGCGGTGTCGATGCTCAGGCGGCGGCCGTGAGTTTTCACATCTTCGAGCTCGTCGAAGGCGCGAAAGAGACGGAGTTTGGCAGCGGCATATTGTTCGGCGTCACTCAAGGGTCGGCCGTGTGCCTCGGCCCAGGCCGAGCGCGTGCTGTCGGGGAAGAAAACGCTCACAGAGTACGTGAGCTTGCGATCGGAGGTCACGTCAAAGATGAACTCGGTGGCGGGGGCTTCGGCATCGTCTGGCAATGCGGGACGTTTACCGACAAAGTAGTACTGGTACACATATCCTTGGGCACCCGTGTAAGTCTTCACCCGGCGGACTGGGGGATTGGGAGACATGCGGACATTATGGAACGCGACCTAGCCACTTGTCGCGTAGCCTGCCCCGCTTCAGGCCAGGGTCTCAGGTTGCAGCGGGTGTCGAGGTATTTGTAGAGTGCGGTCAATACAGCAAATGCCTGATTTGCATAGACCCGAGGTACATTTTCTAATAACTTCTTAAGGACCTCGGAGCGGCGCACGGGGATTGGAAAGAGCGTAGAGGCATCCGAGTCGAAGATAGAAACGACCTGCCTTCCGGAAGCGATGATATTAATTACAGAGACGTTGAGTCCGACACTGGTTCCGTCGCGGGCGGGGCTGCAGACGGTGCGTGAAATAGCCTGAGAGATGACAACGAATCCATCCATAGCTCTCAATCTCGCCAAGGTTCGCGGCACGGAACTGCTGGCCAGTGACACGCGCGAACAATATCGTCAAAAACTGGCGCGCATCACGCTGGACTCGATGGTGCAGTTTGTCGGATTGCTGGACGCCCAGGGTACCGTCTTCGAAATCAATCATGTGGCCCTCGACGCCGTAGGCATCAAACTCTCCGATGTGGAGGGCAGACCGTTTTGGACCACCTTCTGGTGGCAGGTTTCGGCAGAGGTAAATGCAACCCTTCGGGAATCGATCCGGCGAGCCGCGCAGGGCGAATTCGTGCGATGGGATGCGGAGATCTACGGACGAGCGGGCGGCAAGGAAACGATCATCATTGATGCTTCGCTGATGCCGGTCAAGGATGAGCAGGGGAACGTCGTATTCATTACCGCCGAAGGACGCGACATCACGGAGAAGAAGGCGCACGAGCGAGAGATTGCGCGCCAACG
Source organism: uncultured Acidobacteriaceae bacterium (assembly GCA_963722365.1). GTDB lineage: Bacteria > Acidobacteriota > Terriglobia > Terriglobales > Acidobacteriaceae > Sulfotelmatobacter. Next base: position 300,639 of record CAVRLM010000003.1, on the reverse strand, counting down.
GGAGGAATTGGCGGAACTGGATAAGTTAAAGACGCAGTTCTTCGCCAATATCAGCCATGAGTTCCGTACGCCTTTGACGCTGATGATGGGACCTCTGGAAGATGCGCTGGCGCAACCGGAGGGATTGTCGGCGACGGATCGGGAGCGGCTGGAATTGGCGCACCGCAACTCATTGCGGCTGCTTAAGCTCGTCAACACTCTGCTCGATTTTTCGCGAATCGAAGCAGGGCGTATCCAGGCTTCTTACGAACCCACCGACCTGTCGGTGATGACGGCCGATCTCGCGAGCGTATTCCGGTCTGCTATTGAGCGAGCCGCAATGCGGCTCGTGATTGATTGCCCCGCGCTTCCAGAGGTGGTTTATGTCGATCGGGAGATGTGGGAAAAGATCGTGCTGAATCTTCTATCGAACGCGTTCAAGTTTACCTTTGCAGGAGAGATTGCGGTTTCATTGCGGGCGCTGGACACGAGGGTGGAGTTGACAGTGCGCGACACCGGGACGGGCATTCCCTCGAACGAGATTTCGCGGGTGTTTGAGCGCTTCCACCGGGTCAAAGGAGCGCGCGGGCGGTCCTGGGAGGGCAGCGGGATTGGGCTTGCGCTGGTGCAGGAATTGGTGAAACTGCATGGCGGGGAGGTGAGTGTCGAGAGCAAGGTCGACGAAGGCTCCAAGTTTACGGTCAACATTCCGCTAGGCACGGACCACTTACCGCCCGATCGCATCGGAAGTCCCCGCACCCTGGCATCGACCGCACTGGGCAGCAAGGCTTTTGTGGAAGAGGCCTTGCGATGGCTGCCGGACCGCCCGAAGTCAGCCGACGTTGTGGCAGACGCATTTTCGCCACTGCATCCGGCGGCGACTCCGATCTCGAAGCGGCAACCCGCCCGCTCCGCCCGCATTTTGGTTGCGGATGACAATGCGGACATGCGTGAGTATATGGAACGACTGCTGGGCGAAGACTATGACGTCGTGTCGGTAGCGGACGGCGAAGCAGCATTGAAGAACATGCGCGAACAACGTCCCGACCTGATTCTGTCTGACGTGATGATGCCGCGGGTGGATGGATTTGGAGTCTTGCAGGCAGTCAGGGCCGAGGAATCGTTGAGGGACATTCCGGTGATCCTGCTCTCGGCGCGGGCTGGGGAAGAGTCGCGAATCGAGGGGTTGCAGTCGGGTGCGGACGACTATCTGGTCAAACCGTTTTCTGCGCGCGAATTGCTGGCCCGCGTCAGCTCGCATCTGGCCATCGCCCGGATTCGGGGAAATTCGGCGGAACTGGAACGCAAGTTACGGCTCGACGCCGAGATGCTGGCCGCTATTGTGGCCACCTCGGACGATGCCATCGTCAGCAAGAATCTCGACGGCATTGTCACGACGTGGAACGGTGGGGCGGAACGGATCTTTGGGTACACCCCCGAAGAGGCGATCGGCCAGCACATTACGTTCATTGTTCCGGTCGATCGAAGAGACGAGGAAGCGGAAATTCTGAGACGGGTGCGCAGCGGAGAACGGGTCGATCACTTCGAAACCATTCGCATGCGCAAGGATGGCACGACCTTTGACGCTTCGGTCACGGTCTCGCCATTGAGAGATCCGATGGGAAGAGTGATTGGCGCGTCGAAAGTGGCCCGCGATATCAGCAAACAGAAACGCGCGGAAGAGGAATTGCGCGAGAGCGAGGAGCGCCTGCGAGCGCTGGTGAATGCCAGTTCCTATGTTGTGTATCGCGTGAGTCCCGACTGGAGCACGGTGCGGCAACTGGACGGCCGTGGTGTGATTTCTGGCACTGAGAGTTCCACGAGAGACTGGTTGCAAGAGTACGTCCACCCCGAGGATCGGGCGATCGTGCAAGAGGCGATTCAGAATGCCATTCGGAGTAAGGGTCCCTTTGAACTGGAGCATCGAGTTCAGCGCGCGGATGGGAGTCTGGGATGGACGCTCTCGCGGGCGGTGCCGCGCCTCGATGAAAGCGGCGAAATTATCGAGTGGTTTGGCGCGGCCAGCGATCTGACGCTGCGCAAGCAAGCAGAAGAAGACTACCGCCAGCTGGCCGAAAATCTCGACGTGGAAGTGCGCGCTCGCACCAAAGAGGTAGAAGAAAGAAATGCAGATATATTGCGGCAATCTGATCAACTGCGCGAGCTATCGTGGCGATTGCTGCGAACCCAGGACGAAGAACGCCGCCATATTGCGCGCGAATTGCACGACAGTGCCGGTCAGACGCTATCGGTGCTAGGCATCAATCTCGCGCAACTGGTTCAGAAGACGGGCCGCACAGCGCCCGATCTAGCCGACGATGCGGAGAAGATTCAAGAGACGGTACAACAGCTGCATCGGGAAATTCGGACCGCATCGTATCTATTGCATCCGCCGTTGCTGGACGAAAGCGGGTTGTCGTCGGCGCTCAGCTGGTATACCCAGGGGCTGAGCGAGCGCAGCGGCCTGGAGATTACCTTGGACATTCCCCACCAGTTTGAGAGACTTCCCGGGGATATGGAATTGCTGGTGTTTCGGCTAGTGCAGGAGTGTCTAACCAACGTTCATCGGCATTCGGGGAGCAAAACCGCTGTGATACGGATTATGCGCGAGGAAGACATGCTCAACGTAAGTGTTCGGGACCAAGGCAAAGGCATGTCGCCGGCGAAGTTGGAGGAAATTCAGTCGCAGAGCGCGGGCGTAGGAATTCGTGGCATGCGAGAACGGCTGCGGCAATTCCAAGGCAGCATGAGCTTTGAATCCGATGAATCCGGAACGCGCGTGTTGATGAGCATTCCAATTCCGAAGAGCGGAGGGCCGAACGAGCAGATCGGTATTGAGTCTTTGCCGACATCCTCCTAGCCCGGTTTCGACCTTCTTTCTAGGACTTTCCATCCAAATTGGTTCCATTCAATCTTCCATTGCATTCCGCCGATAGATCCACGGAGGAGACCTCGGCATGGGACTGCAATGGTGCTGGATTCCACTGGGCACGCTGGCGGTCCTGGTGCTGTACCAGCAGTTTCGGATATTCCAGATCGACCGCGAGTCGAAGAAGAACGAAGAGCTTTTCCAGATCGTGACCGAGAACGCCGCCGACATGATTGCTCTTGTGGATGTGAAGGGACGGCGGCTCTATAACAGTCCGGCATATAAGAGAATCCTGGGATACACAGCGGCGGAGTTGGGGGAAACTTCCGCGTTCGAACAGATTCATACCGATGATCGCTTTAAGGTGCTAGAGGCGGCGCGGGAGGCGCGGGAAACGGGCGTTGGCAAACGGTTGGAGTACCGGATCAAACATAAGGACGGGAGCTGGCGGGTGCTGGAGTCGGTGGCGAGCACGATCCGGGACGCCAAGGGCGAGGTCGCGAAGCTGGTGATCGTGAACCGCGACATTACCGAACGCAAGCGCGCCGAAGAACGGCTGGAGCATAACCTTTTTCATGATCCCTTGACGGGCCTGCCCAACCGGCGGCAATTTCTGGAGCGCCTGGAAAATTCATTTGTGCAATCACGCCGCGAAGTTGGCCGGCCCTATACCCTCATGCTGGCGAACGTGGATCACTTCAAGGTTTTCAACGAAACCATGGGCACAGGTGCCGGGGACCATGTGCTGATGGAGATCGGCCGTCGGGTATCGACATATCTTCGGCAACAGGACACGATGGCGCGAATTGGAAGTGGGGGTGCGGCGGCGGACTTCGTGTTGTTTCGCCTGGGCGGAGATGAATTTGCAATCCTGCTCGACGCTGTGAATGATCCCAGCGATGCCATGCGGTGGGCCAAGGGAATTCACGAGGTCGTGGCGGAACCCTTTTCTGTTGAAGCCCGCGAGGTGCGGGTTTCGGCAAGTTGTGGAATCGCCCTGAGCGAGCCAACGCATGAGCGTCCGGAGGATGTACTGAGAGATGCCGACGTGGCGATGCGGCGTGCGAAAGCCTTGGGCGGGTCGCGCTGCCAGGTATTCGACGAGGCCATGCATAGTCGGGCGGTCGGACGGTTACGACTCGAATCTGACCTGCGGGAGGCGATGACCTCGAAACAGTTTCGCGTGCACTATCAGCCGGTGGTTGAACTCGCCAGCCGGCGCATTGTGAGTTTTGAAGCGTTGCTGCGATGGGATCATCCGACACAGGGACTGATTTCCCCCTACCGTTTTATTGAAGCTGCGGAGGACACGGGGATTCTGGTCTCGATTGGGCACTGGCTGATCTTGCAGGCATGCCGGCAGTTGTGCGAGTGGGAAGCTGACCAGTTCTCGAAGCAGCCGATGAACGTTACGGTAAATGTATCGGCGCGGCAGTTTGCGAATGCGCGGCTGGTGAACGACATTCAGGATGCATTGCAACAGACGGGTGTGGACCCATCGCGACTGCAGTTGGAAATCACGGAAAGCATTGCCGAAACAGATCCCACCCTTACGGTTACCGTGCTCTCTCACTTAAAGCATTTGGGAATTGGAGTAATCCTGGACGATTTCGGCACGGGGGCAACGTCACTGCGCGGGCTCCGGCAGTTCCCTCTCGATGCGCTGAAGATCGACCGGTCGCTCGTGCGGGAGATGCAAACCGACCGGGCCACGTCTGACATTGTGGAGTTGATTACAGCCCTGGCGCACAAAATGAATCTGAAAGTGATTGCGGAGGGCATTGAGACGCTACGACAGACTGAGCAACTGCTGCAACTGGGATGCGAGTGTGGGCAAGGGTACTACTTCTCGCAACCCATGGAGGCTAAAGGAGCGCAACAGTTCATGAGGCAGCAGGTTGCCGGAACTCGCACTAAAGGCGCGGCGCAGTAAGATCGTCGAACCAATCAAGAATTCGAACCGCTGCTTCAGCGCGTGCCATTCCCAGGAGAGACTACCCTGCCATACTCGCTGGCGCGACCAAGGCGGTCGAACATGCGCCAGGCGGAAAGCGAGACCTTGCTGATGGCCTCTTCTCCTTCCCGCTCGTTGCGCAGAAACGAAGTCATCACGCAGATCACGTACGGGCGACCTTCAACAAATACGACCCCGGAGTCGTTGCGCACGGCTTCAAGTGCACCCGGCTTGTTGGCGACCTTGAGGTCGGCAGGCAGGTCGCGAGGAATCCAGGAATCCTTGTGCGTACTCAACATGGTGAAAAAGTCTGCGGTCGAATCTTTATTGAGCACCTTACCGCGGTAAATCGCACCAAGCAGCGTCATCATTTCATGCGGGGTTGAGATGTTTTCGCGGCCTTCTTTGGCGGCTTGCAGGTCCATCATTTTTCGCCGCAAGCGAGTATGGGTCAGACCGAGGGTGTCGAGCATGGCATTCACGTTCGCCATCCCGACGCGGTCGATCAGAACGTTGGTCGCGGAATTGTCGCTGACCGCGACCATCATGGTCGCCAGGTCGCGCAAGGTGAGTCTCGTGACGCCGGGCGTGAGCCCGCCCATGATGTCGCTATCGGGCACAAGGTCTGACGATTGCACAGTGTAGGAATCGGTCAGCTTGAGCTTACCCTGCTGCACCTGCAAATAGAGATTGGCGAGGACAGTAATTTTGATGGAACTGGCCTGGGCGAAGACCTCATCCTCGTGAAGGAAATAGTGGTCACCGGTCGAGAGGTCTTCAATGGCGACTCCCATCACGCCGTCGAGATGCTGGTCGATCTCTTGAATACTCGCCCCGAGCTTTTGCCAAAGAATTTGGAGTTTTGTGGGACTGGGTGCCGGAGCATTCGGTGTTTGTGCAACAACTGCGGCGCAAAGCAGGATAGAGCAGATGAGAACTCTCACGCGTGGGGCCTCCCCGGAAAGCGAACATTATACGGGCGGGGTCCAACGGGAACAGGAACAGACCATTGCCGTCCTCGCGCGAGATCCTTCTCCTCCGCCTGAAAAACGGCTGCGGTCAGGTTGACGCCATGGAATGACCACTCAGGGAGCGCTCAATGTCGACGCGGCGCGGTTTCGCCGCGCTCGCAACCAGCTGCGTGATACACTTCGCGGTCCTAAGGCGGGAGGCTCGAATGAAGGCCATCTGGTCGGCGGTTGCGATTCTTGGCGGTCTGATGTTTTCCGGCTGTGCACGCCAGCAACCGAAGGACGCCGCGGATATCGTCATTCGCAATGCACGGGTCTACACGGTGGACAAAGAGCGGCCATCGGCACAAGCTGTCGCGGTGCGAGGAGATCGCATTCTCTGGGTGGGAACCGACCAGGACTCGGGGAGATACGTCGGAGACTCCACCAAGGTAATCGATGCGGGTGGGCGCATGATGCTGCCGGGGTTTATCGATAGCCACCTGCATGTAAAGATCGGCGGCGGAGCAAGCGTTTTGCGAATTGCGAACGCCAACTCGCTGGCGGAGATTCAGCAGCAGGTTCATGATTTCTCCGAGCAGCACCCTGAAATGAAGTGGATCGAGGCCGATGGGTGGAACTATTCAGCATTTCCCAATGGCACGCTGCCAACATCGAAAGATCTTGTCGGACTGACGCGAGGACGACCAGCCTTCCTCGTGGCCTACGATTACCACACGATATGGATGAATCGCGAGGCGCTCCACGAATTCAGCATCACGCGCGCCACCGAAAAAGTTATCTTCGCGGAAAAAGTGGAGAAAGACCCGAGGACGGGAGAGCCGACAGGAATCGTGACCGGGTTCGGCAGCACGGGCCTGTCGGAGGACTCAGAGGCGGAGTTGAGAAAGCATCTTCCGTCGCACTCTCCGGAGGAAAGCTACAACGGCATTCGAGACACGCTGGTTCAAGCGGCGCGGAGTGGAATCACGACGGTGATCGATCCTCAGTCGTACCTGGAGGATCTGCCTACTTACGTCAAGCTCGAGAAGAATGGCGATATGCCCGTACGGCTGCAAGTCGCGCTGTTCCACCGGCGCGGCACAAGTCAGCAAACGTTGGATCAATTCGCCGAAGCGCGCACAAAATACAACGACGATCGCCTTCGAGTGGCGGCCGTGAAACTCTACATCGATGATGTGATCGAACCGCACACGGCGGCCATGTTGGAGCCTTATGCCGATCGTCCGGGAACGCGCGGAGAACTCGACTACCCGCCGGACGAGTTCAAGGACGTCGTAGCGCGTATCGACAAGATGAAGTTCCAGATCTTCATACACTCGATTGGAGATCGAGGGATTCGCACGGCGCTGGATGCGATCGAGTATGCGGAGAAGCAAAATGGTCCGCGCGACCGGCGGGATGAACTGGTACATATTGAATGTCTGAACGAGCAAGACATCCCACGCTTCAAGCAACTAGGCGTAATTGCCTGCATGCAGCCACGACACTGCGCCCCCGACATTACAGGACAATGGGCGAAGGCCGTGGGTCCGCAGCGATGGAAGTACGCATGGGCCTTTCGCAGCCTGAAAGATGCGGGGGCGACGCTGGCATTTGCATCGGATTGGAATGTAGCGGAGATGGAGCCAGTCGTTGGAATTTATACGGCTCTGACCCGAAAAGGACTCGACGGCAAGCCGGAGGGCGGCTGGGTTCCCGAGCAGACCATCGACTTGGAGACTGCAATTCGTGGATACACGATCAACGGCGCCTACGCCAACTTTGTGGAGCAAAATCGAGGATCGATCACGCCGGGCAAATATGCGGATTTGATCTTGCTCTCAGACAATCTGTTCGAGATCCCTACCGACAAGATCAAGGACGACAAAGTCGTGTGGACCATGGTTGGAGGAAAGGAAGTCTGGAAGGCGTACTAGCTTGTTTCAGTCGGACTGGCCGATCAACAGACAGTAGCCGTCGGGATCTTTGAGACAGATCTCTCCCTTGGGCATGTAGTCGGGATAGGTGATGTTCGATACCTTCACACCTCTGGTCAATAGATCTTCCCGCAAAGCGACCAGATCGGGCGAATACAGATAGAACACTACTGCTTGCTGGCTGGGGACGATGGGCTCAGAGGCGCGCGTGAACATGACGTCGGCATGGCCGCAGTTCAGGTGAACCCATTGCAGCTTGCCGGCGGGATCGCGTAGGCTACCGCGAATTTCCATCCCTAACTGTTGGTAGAAATCGGCTGCGCGTTGCACGTCGGCGGCATGCGCCATGGGAATGAGGCCGGTAACTTTGGCGGCCATGATTGCTATAGCCCCTTATCACTATTTCCGGGCTTTGCCCGGCGGACAGCCGAAGGCGGTTGTCTACTTCCCATTCGATTCAGCCATCGATCTTTGCTTCCCGCAGGTGTTTTACTGCGGTCTCGGAGCTGACGGGGGAATAGTAAACCTCTTTAAACGTGTACGACCGAGACTTGGAACTGAGGACGGGGAGAATTTCGATGTGCCAATGATAGTCCTCATCGATCGTCTTCCAGTAGCCAAGATTCTTGGAGGGATGGATGCTGCTGGGCGCAGTGTGCAGCACGAGGTGAAAGTCTTCGGTGATGGAACGCACTCGCTGTAGCGTTCGCCGAAGAAGCGCTGCAAGGTTTGTGCGCAGGCCGGGCTTATTGAGTCCGGTCCGTTCGAAGGCTGCGTCGTGATTGCGCGGCAAAATCCAGGTTTCGTAGGGGACCCGGGGGGCGTAGGGACAGAGGGCCAGATAATCTCCGCGGGCTTCAATCACCCGGAGAGCCTGGCGCTCTTCCTGCTGGATGATGTCGCAGAAGACACAACGCTCCTTGCTGACGAAGTATTCACGTCCGGCACGCAACTCGTAAAGCACGCGGCGGGGGACGAACATGGTCGCCGTGACTTGCGAGGTGGGATGGGTAAATTCCTGGCCGGCGTTCTTGCCAAAGTCTTTGAACAGGCTGACGTACTTGATGCGCGGGTCGCGCTTGAGGTCGAGAATGCGCTCGGCGGCAAGGCGAAGGAAGTGCGCAATTTCATCATCAGAGGCGTTCCACAGATGGCGGTCGTGGTTGGGATTTTCGACCAGCACTTCGTGCGCGCCCACCGAGTGCATGCAGTCGTAAATTCCGTCGCCGCGGCGGCCGGGTTCTCCCTCAATGCGGTAGAGGGGCCTGGGATGAACCACGGAACGAGCCGACCAGGGAACGCCCGGGGCGTTGGGAGATTTCGCAATCACCTGTAACGACGCGGAGGAATCTGCACAGAAAGAGCAGGTGGAGTCGGGACGCGGTCCGGATTCGGCAGGGTCGTCTCCGGTGATGACCCAGGAGCGGGTGATGGGATCCTTGCGGAGTTCCATAGGCAGAGGAGAACACCGCGAGCGAACGGAGTCAACTGGATTTGGCGCGGTAATTTCGACTCGGCACATGTGAAATGCGGCAGAAGAGAAACGGTGCGCTTTGTTATAATCCGCCGAAGCCCGCCCAGATGACCGAGCCGTCCACTCCGCTGATGCGGCAGTATGCCGCCGTCAAAAAAGAACATCCCACCGCACTTTTGTTTTTTCGGCTGGGCGATTTTTATGAACTTTTCTTTGACGACGCGATTGTAGCCGCCAAAGAACTGCAGATCACGCTGACCTCGCGCAACAAGGAAAAAGGAATCGCCGTGCCCATGTGCGGCGTGCCTTATCACGCGGCGGAGGGCTACATCGGGAAATTGATTCGCAAGGGCTTTAAGGTGGCCATCTGCGAGCAGATGGAGGATCCGCGGCAGGCGAAGAAGCTGGTGCGCCGGGAAGTGACGCGGGTGATGACGCCGGGGACGGCAGCCGATTCCTCGTTGGGCTCCGATGAGAATAATTTTCTGGCAGCGCTGGCGCAGGTCGGGGAGCGCGTGGGATTCGCGGCGCTCGACTTATCGACAGGGGAGTTCCGGGCGACGGAGTTCTCGGGCGAAGGCGCACTGCGGCGGGTGCAGGAGGAACTGGAGCAACTGCGGCCGAAAGAACTGCTCTATGGATCGGCGGCGCCACTGTTTGAGGGTTCCAGTAAAAGAAGAGAAGAGCCAGGCTTTGGCCGGCCTGATAGCACTCGGGGACTCTCATCTGCACCGGCTCGCGTAATTGGAGCGACTTGTACGGAGACTCCTCTCGATGACTGGATCTTTGCGCCGGATCATTCGATTCCGCTACTCGAAAATCATTTCGGAGTGCTGTCGCTTGAAGGATTTGGCCTGGCGGGTCGGACGGCAGCTGCGGCCGCCGCGGGCGCGATTTTGTATTACGTGCGTTCGACGCAGCGCGGATCGCTCGATCACGTCGACAGGATCGGATGGTATGAGCGGCAGAGTTGCCTGGTACTGGATGCGGTAACCGTTCGCAACTTGGAATTGATTGAGCCGCTGTTTGCGGGGACGGATGCAGGCGTCACTCTGTTCCGATCGATGGACGCCGCAGTGACGCCCATGGGGAAACGGTTGCTGCGGGCTTGGCTGCTGCGGCCGTCGCTCGATCTAAGCGAAATCAATGCCCGTCTAGATGCCGTGGAAGCCGGGGTAAAGGAGATTGTCGCACGCGAGGAGTTGCGGCGGGCGCTGGATGGCGTGCTGGATCTGGAGAGGCTGCTGAGCCGCGTGACCCTGGAGACAGCGAATCCGCGAGACGTACTCGCGCTGGCCGCATCGCTCGGAAAGATTCCGGCAGTGCGGGTTGCATTGGGACGTCTGGGGGCTGAGCGACTCAGAAAGCTGCATGGCTCGCTCGATGAATTGGGGGATGTGCGCGAACGCATAGAGAAGACTATTGTGCCGGAGCCACCGTTGGGCTTTGGGGATGGCGGAGTCATCGCGACGGGCATTGATCGGGATCTTGATGAACTGCGCGAACTCTCGCGCAACAGCAAACAGGTGCTGGCGCAGATTGAGCAGCGGGAGCGCGGGCGAACCGGGATTTCCTCGCTGAAGGTGAAATTCAACTCCATTTTCGGGTACTACATCGAGGTTTCAAAATCAAATCTGCATCTGGTTCCGCAAGATTACGATCGGAAGCAAACCCTTGTGGGAGCGGAACGCTTTACCACACCCGAGTTGAAGGAATACGAGGCCAAGATTCTCGACGCGCAGGAAAAGATTGTCGAGATCGAACGGAGGCTTTTTACCGAGCTGCGAACCGGGATTGCGGCCGAGGCCAAGCGTATTCGGCAAGCCGCCTTGGCGCTGGCGGAAATAGACTTGCTGGCCTCGTTGGCGCACATCGCGGCTCTTCGCAATTATTGCCGGCCCAGCTTTGTAGAGGGCACGGATGCGAGCGAGATTGAGATTATCGAAGGACGCCATCCGGTGATCGAGCAGCAGGAAATGGCTGGGGGCAGCGAGCGCTTCGTGCCCAACGATCTTTATTTGAACGGCACGACGCACAACATCATGCTGCTGACTGGTCCGAATATGGGCGGGAAGTCGACCTATCTGCGGCAGACGGCGCTGATCGTGATTCTGGCGCAGATGGGATCGTTTGTGCCGGCGCGGTCGGCTCGACTGACCGTGGTCGACCGCGTATTCACGCGCATTGGGGCAAGCGACAATCTGGCCCGCGGACGGTCAACGTTCATGGTCGAGATGACGGAGACGGCAGCCATCCTGCATACCGCGACGGCGCGGTCGCTTATTCTGCTGGATGAGGTTGGACGCGGGACATCTACTTATGACGGCTTGGCGATTGCATGGGCGGCGGTGGAATATTTGCATGCGCGAGTACGGGCGAAGACGCTGTTCGCCACGCATTATTTCGAACTCACCGAACTCGCTGAGTTGCTTTCCGGGGTGAAAAATTATCACGTTTCCGTGAAGGAGACGGGCGGCGGGATTGCTTTCTTACGAAGGGTGGAACCCGGGGCGGCAGATCGCAGTTACGGAATTGAAGTCGCCAAGCTGGCGGGACTGCCGAACGAAGTGGTTACCAGGGCGAGGGAGGTACTGGCAGAGCACGAGTTCGCGGAGCAGCAGGCAACCGCGCATTTGTCCCCGGGGGCGGAGCCTCCGCCAACGCAGCTGACGATTTTCACACCGTTGTCCCAACCTGTGTTGGACAAGTTGCGGGCGATGGATTTGAACCGGCTTACGCCACTGGAAGCACTCAATTTGCTGGCGGACTTAAAAAAAGAAATTTAACCAGACAGGGCACAGAGAACACAGAGGAATTGTTCGCAGAGAATATGGGCGCTTCGGGCAAGACTCGCGGGATCGAAAAACTCGGACAACTTCTGATTGTGGGCTTCGAAGGAACGGAGATGACACCGGGACTGCGCTCCTTGCTCACGCGGCTGCAACCGGCGGGAGTCATCTTGTTTGCACGAAACATTCAGAGTCCAGAACAGACTTGGAACTTGCTGCGCGAGTGTCAGAAATGCGTTGCTGAGCGGCTATTCAATTGCGTTGATCTTGAGGGCGGGACGGTCGATCGTTTTCGCGAGTCGCTCGGGGCGACGCCGTCTGCGGGGGATGTCTTCGCCACTCGGGATCGCCACCTTTATCGTAAACATGGGGAGATCATCGGTGCGAACTGCCGGTCCCTGGGATTCAACGTGGACTTCGCGCCCGTGCTTGATCTGGCATTCGAAGCGTCGCGCAGCGTGATGGGATCGCGCGCAGTTTCTGCGGATCCTCTGGAAACGGTGACTTACGCGCGTGAATTTCTTGCCGGGCTAGGGGATTCGAAGGTGATGGGATGCGGGAAGCACTTTCCCGGACTTGGCGAAGGCAATCTCGACAGCCATCACGAGTTGCCTGTGATTGAAAGACCGCTGAAGACGCTTTGGGCGGAAGACCTGCTTCCCTACCGCACGCTTCGCCGCCACCTTCCGATGGTAATGATTTCGCATGCGGCGTATCCGCAGGTTACGCACGATCGGACTCCCGCTTCCCTGTCGAAGAGATGGATTACCGACATTCTGCGCAAGCGCATCGGTTACCGGAACCTGATCGTGTCGGACGATCTGGAGATGGGCGGGGTGCTGTCGGCAGCACCGATCGGCGAAGCGGCTGTGGGATTTGTGCGGGCGGGCGGTGATCTGTGCTTAATCTGCCATCGCCAGGATTTCGTTCTCCAGGCATACGAGGAGTTGATCAAAACGGCGGAACGCGATTCAACATTCGCACGAAGAGTGCGGGAGTCCTGCAAGCGTGTGCGGGCATGGAAACACAAATGTGGAAAGAATCTGGGTCTGACAAGAGCCCCATCGCGTGCGACGATCGAAAAACTGACTCGCCGGTTGTGGGAATTTGGAGAGCAGGTGCGGTTGGAGCCTTTCGGGCGCAAAGCAGATAAGCGACGGGCACGCTCATGAATAAAACGACCATGGTCGTGGCCGGGGTGATGAGCGGGACGTCAGCAGATGGGATTAACGTCGCGTTGGCCCGCATTGGTGAGGCTGGAGATTCCAACTCGCGCGGAGACTCAACCCCCAGCTCACGCAATCGGCGAGAGGACGCGCGCCACACGATCAAACTCTTGGGACACGCTGAGTATTCTTATCCTGCCAGAGTCCGCGCTGCAGTGCTTGCGGCTATGAATGCGACTCAGACTGGGGTCGCCGATCTGGCGCGGCTTAATTTCCTATTGGGCGAGTTGTATGCAGACGCCGTGCTGGCGACAGCACGGAAATTTCGAGTGAAGCTAGATCTGGTCGGTTGTCACGGGCAAACTCTATATCATCAGGGCGAACCGCGGGCCTTTCTGGGACGGAAGATTACCACTACCTGGCAGACGGGAGAGGCTGCAGTGATTGCAGCACGAGCAGGCGTGCCTGTGGTTTCGGATTTTCGTCCAGCAGACATGGCGGCCGGTGGCAAGGGAGCACCGCTCGTTCCCTATCTTGACTACCTGTTCTTTCGTGATTCCAAGAGCGGGCGCATCGTGCAGAACATTGGAGGAATTGCGAATCTCACGGCGATTCCTGCCGGTGGCGCTGCCAGCAGCATATTCGCCTTCGACACTGGGCCGGGAAACATGGTGATCGATGCGGTCACCCAAGCGCTGATTGGGCGTCCGTTTGATCGCGGGGGGAAGATTGCGGCATCGGGGACCGTGCTGGAGTCGGTGCTCGGACCGTTGCTGAAGCGAAAGTTCTTCCTCGCAAAGCCTCCAAAGACTGCGGGACGGGAAGAATTCGGACGGGAGTTTGTGGGCGAGTTCTTGCGCCGGTGCGGACGCGTCCGGAAAGAAGATGTTGTGGCAACAGCTACCGCACTGACGGCGCGGTCGATCGCCGACGCGGTGCGCCGATTCGTGACGTCACGAACGGGTTCAGCGACAAAGAGTTCTTATCGAGAGATGATTCTCTCGGGTGGCGGAGCCAGGAATAGCACCTTGGTGAGCATGCTGAGGAAAGATCTCGCGCCTCTCGACGTCCAGTTGCGATTCTCCGGCGAGTTTGGCTTGCCTTCAGAGGCCAAAGAGGCACTGGCATTCGCGGTTATGGCTTACGAGACCTGGCACCAGCGACCTTCGAACGTGCCATCGGCTACGGGCGCACAACGGGCCGCGCTGCTGGGAAAGATCTCGTATGCGTAAGGACCGGACTGCGGACCTCAGAGCTTGGATTTCAGACCTCGACTTCCGGGCCTCCTGCTCGGTGGTGCAACCGCGAATTGTGGCCTTGCTTTGCTTCCTGAGCCTCTTTTCGCTTTTATCCTGCTCGACCAGGCCCGATCCTAATACGCTGGTCATGGTCATCGAGTCGAGCCCAACCAATCTTGACCCGCGAGTGGGAATCGATGCGCAGTCGGAGCGGATTGACAACCTGATCTTCGACGACCTGTTGTCACGCGGAGAGGATCTGAATGTGGCACCGGGATTGGCAGAGCGCTGGGAGATTCCCGATCCTCTGACTTACGTTTTCCATCTTCATCGCGGCGTTAAGTTTCATGATGGGCGAGCGCTGACCTCGCGCGATGTGAAGTGGACCTTCGACTCGCTACTGCAGGGCAGGATTCGCAGCACCAAGGCGGCTGTCTATCGCTTTGTGGACCACATCGATGCTCCGGACGATGCCACTGTCGTCTTTCATATGAAGGAGCAAGACGCAACTTTGCTGTGGAACCTGTCGGATGGCGCGATTGGAATTGTGCCGGAGGGCAGCGGCGAGGAGATGTCGCGACATCCGATCGGCTCCGGGCCATTCCAGTTCGTTAGCGCCGAGACGGATCGGGATGTGACGGTTGAACGCAACGATGCTTACTGGGGCGAGCGAGCCAAGCTGGCGCGCATTCGTTTTGCGGTTGTTCCAGATGCGACCACTCAGGCCTTAGAACTACGGAAAGGCAGCGGCGACGTGGCTATCAATTCCCTGACGCCCGATACGGTGTTTACGCTGGAGAAAGATCCGAATCTGCTGGTCGAGCGGGCGGCGGGAACACGATTGGCGTACCTGGGATTCAATCTGCGAGATCCCATTCTGAAAGATGCGCGGGTGCGGCAGGCGATTGCCTATACGCTCGATCGCTCGCCAATGATCGAGTATTTATGGCGCGGGCAAGCGCAACCGGCACGCAGTGTTCTGCCGACGCAGAGTTGGGCCTACAACGGAGGCGTGCCTTCGTACGATCACAACATCGCTAAGGCCAACCAGTTACTCGATGCGGCAGGCTATTCGGAAGTGAATGGCGTGCGCTTCCACATCACCATGAAGACTTCGACGGACGAGAACACGCGGCTCATGGTCGCGGTCATGCAGCAGCAGTTGCGGGAGGCGGGGATCGCGCTGGATATCCGCAGCTTCGAGTTCGCCACTTTCTTCGCGGACGTTCAGCACGGAGCCTTTCAGATGTATGGGCTGCGCTGGATCGGAGGCAACGAGGATCCGGATATTTTCGAATACGCGTTTTCCTCGGCCAAGTTTCCTCCAAACGGGGCGAATCGCGGTTATTATTCGAATCCCAAGGTGGATGCTCTCATCGATAAAGCTCGCCGTGAAATTGATCCGAACGTGCGCAAGCCGCTGTATGCCGAAATCCAGAGCATCCTGGCGAACGATTTGCCGTACATTAACCTCTGGTATCTCGATAACGTGCTCGTGCATACGCGCCGCGTGCGAAATCTCAAGCTGAATCCGGCTGGGAACTACGACTTCCTGAGAACGGCAGAACTGGCTCCGTAAATCGTCCTTGCAACGATATCCTAAGCAGAATTCTGTCGAGCTTCGTTCGACGAACAGCCCATGGCGGCTGTCCCCACATTTAGCTTCCAGCCAGCGTGTTACCATCAAATTTCGGCTTCAACATCATGCGAATTCTCTTTATTGGTGACATTTTCGGACGACCGGGGCGGAATATCGTCAAGGATCGGCTGCCGGGCATCGTTCGCGATCACTCTATCAATCTCATCATCGCCAATGGGGAGAATTCGGCCGCGGGTTTTGGAATCACTCCGGCGCTGGCCGAAGATCTTTTCGAACTGAACATCGATGTGATCACCACCGGCAACCACGTCTGGGACAAGCGTGAGATCATCGACTACTTTCAGATGGTTGAGGGCAATGGGCATGGGCCAGCCCGACGGGTGCTGAGACCAGCGAATTATCCAGCGGACATGCCGGGATCGGGCGTCTATGAGGGGATGAAGGGCAAAGTTCCCTATGCGGTGATCAACCTGCAGGGGCGCGTGTTCATGGCATCGAACGACGACCCGTTCCGGACCGCCGACAAACTTCTGCAGAAAATTCAGGCAAAAATCATTCTGGTGGACATGCATGCTGAGGCAACTTCTGAAAAGATCTCTCTGGGATGGTATTTGGACGGGCGCGTAACGGCGGTGGTCGGTACGCACACGCATGTGCCCACCGCAGATAACCGAGTTTTGCCGAACGGGACGGCTTACGTGACCGACGTGGGCATGACCGGCCCCTACGATGGCGTGATCGGAGTGAAGAAGGAACTGGTGGTGGGCAAGTTCCTGAATGGGATGCCGGTACGGTTCGAGCCTGCCTCGGGGGATGCACGGCTGTGCGCCGTGGTGATCGACTGCGATGAGCAAACCGGCAAGGCCCACAGCATTGAGCGTTTGATGCTGTCGTAGAAACGTTGCTTTCGATGTTTCTGCGAATAAGCCGCAAGATTTGGCCTATCTTTCGTTCTTTTGCGGGGGGAGCTGCGGCTGTTGAAACCGAAGGTACTAGGTCCCATTGGCCTCTGCCCTCGATTGTTGAATCACGTTAGAATCACGACACATGCGGTGGACATCGTTCATTCTTTCTACTGCCTTTGCGGCGGCCCTGGCCATGCCTGCGTTCGCCGGTGGCGGCGACGCTGCTGTCCCGCCGCCGATTTCCTGTGGAAGCGGGATTCCGGGCGGGGTCAACTGCATCGTCTCAAAGAAAGACCTCAAGGAGGCAAAAAGCGCCTTCCAAAAGGGCGTGAAATTACAGGATCAGCAGCACCTCGAAGAGGCGTTTGACCGCTTCGACGAAGCCACCCGTCTGGCGCCTCAGAGTACGCAGTTCCTTACCGCCCGGGAAGTTGTAAAGGCGCAACTGGTCTTCAATCACATCCAGCGCGGGAACACTCTGCTTCTGGGCAATGAGCGGGCTCAGGCCACGGCGGAGTTTCGTGCCGCTCTCGAACTCGACGCGGACAATGACTTCGCCCGGGAGCGACTGGTCGAAGCCAGTCGTGAAAGCTTGCCGGAGATACCTCGGGCTTTGCCTGTGCGGCTGGTTGATTCAGGCGAGATCAATCTCGAACCCAGAAATGAGCGGGCCACATTTCATTACACTGGCGACGTTCGAGGACTGTTTGCGCAGTTGTCGGCGGCATACGGACTGCTGGCGCAGCTCGATGATTCGGTGCAACCGCGGCAGATACGTTTCAACGTCGATGACGTCGACTTTTTCGCGGCGCTAAAGCTGGCGTGCCAGGTCAGTAAAACGATGTGGGCCCCTCTCGACTCGCACCAGTTGATGATCGCCGCGGACAATGCAGAGAACCATAAGCAGCTCGACCGCATGTCGCTGCGCACCTTCATCCTGCCGCCGCATTCCACACCGCAAGAAGCGACGGAACTGGTGACCACGATGCGCAACATGTTCGACTTGCGCTTTGTCACCTCGGGGCAGACTGCCGACACGGTGGAGATCCGCGGCCCGAAGCCGATCCTCGAGGCCTGCTCCGCACTGCTGGAACAACTCAGCAACGAACGGCCACAGGTCGTACTCGATATTCGCGTATACCAAATCAGCCACCAGATGACGCGCGACATTGGAGTACACATCCCGAATACTTTCAACCTGTACAACATTCCGGTCGCGGCCCTGGCGGGATTGGCGGGACAAAATATTGGGGACCTCATCAACCAGTTGATTGCCTCAGGTGGGATTAACCAGGCGGGCAGTTCCGCGCTATCGGGGCTTCTGGCGCAGTTGGGAGGACAGCAAAACTCCATCTTCAGCCAGCCGCTTGCAACATTCGGCGGCGGTCTCACCTTCAGCGGCTTAAGTCTTGACCAGCTTTCGGCGGCACTTTCGCTGAACGAATCGTGGGTGCGCAGCCTGGAGAATATGAGTATGCGTGCCAGTCAAGGCAATGATGCCACCTTCCACCTCGGGGAAAAGTATCCCATCCTGAATGCCAGCTACGCACCGATTTTCAACTCGCCGCAGATTTCAGCGGTGCTCGGAAATCAGAGCTATATTCCGCCATTCCCGTCCATCAGCTACGAAGATCTTGGGTTGAGCATGAAGGCAAAACCGACGATTCACGGCGATGGCTCCGTCAGCCTTACGCTGGAACTGCAGGTGCGCTCGTTGACCGGTCAGTCGAACAACGGGGTTCCGGTCATCTCGAACCGGGAGTACAAAGGCAGCATCAACTTAAAAGATGGCGAGCCAGCTGTGGTGGCTGGCGAAGTCTCAACGACGGATACGCGCTCGATGAACGGCATTCCCGGGCTGGGCGCCGTGCCCGGAATCAATCAGGTGATGGTGAGCAACAGCAAAGAAGAAGATAGTGACGAATTAATGATCATCATCATTCCGCACGTGGTCTCCAACTTTGACCGGACTACGCCCGAGATTTGGGTCAGCGAGAAATAAGGAAAAGGCCGAGTCGACCTCAGCCTTTTCACTCGTTGGCTACCGCTGGTCCGACTACTTTCCTTGTTTCGCCGCAAACTCCACGAGGCTTTTGTAGACATCCGACATGCGCGGATCGATACTTCCGACTTTGCGACCGTTGATGTACAGGGTAGGCGTGCCGGTAACATCCACGGCCTTGCCGAGCGCGATGGAAGCGTCGACGTGAGCCTTGGTCTCAGGCTTGACGGCGCAAGCGGCGATTTCAGCGCCCTTCACTCCGGCACCGTCGGCAATCGCGGTCAGCTTCTCGTCGGCATTTTCAGCGGTGATGTCGGACTGAGTTTCGTAGGTTTTGGCGACGAATTTCCAGAAGGCATCATTCGAAGCGCGGCCGACGCAATCGGAATAAGCCGCTCCCTTCGCCGCCCAGTTGTGCATTTCCAGCGGGAAATCCTGAAACACGAAACGGGCATTAGGTTCGGCCGCGACCAACGCTTCGATGGCAGGCTGCGCAGCTTTGCACGCCGGACACTGTAGGTCACCGAATTCCACGATGGTAACGGCGGCATCTTTGGGGCCACGCTCCGGGCCGGTAATTCCCTTCTCCAGCTTGTGTTTTGCCGGATCAAAGGGGCGAGCGCCAAAGGGAATAATGTCGCCAATGAGCGCATGTTCGCCATCAGGAGAAACGTAGAATTTAGTCGATTGTGTGCCTTGCTGGCTGGCAAGAATAACGGTGACCTCCGCCAGCCCCGCAACCGGGGAGGGACGGATGCTGGAGATCTTCCACGTCAAATCGGGCTGATAACCAAATTGCTGATGGAGGAAGGAATCGACCGTCGCTTCTGAGGGAAGATCTGCAGTTGCATGCGTTCCGAGCTTCGCGGCGGGTTTGGCGGGAGCGGTCTCCCCCGAATTAGTCTGAGCGGCGCCGAAGCTGCTGGCCAACAGAAGAATACCGATCGAGTTCAGAAAACAGCGCATGGAGTCCTTTCGCATTCAAGATTTTAAGCTGAGGAAGCGAATTATCAGGATACTGCAAATTCATGTTTCAAGCTTCGCACTTCGCGGCAATCGGGAACCGGCGGCCGTAGCCGAAAGCCTTGGGAGAAATCTTGATGCCGGGCGCCGCTTGCTGGCGCTTGTACTCGGAGCGATCTACAAGGCGGATGACGCGTCGCACCACTTCAATGTCGAACCCATGTTCCGTGGCAATCTGTTCGGCGGGATGCGAGTCTTCCACGTAGTCTTCGAGCACAGCGTCCAGAACTTCGTAGGGAGGCAAAGAGTCGCTATCTTTCTGGTCGGGCCGCAACTCGGCCGAGGGCGGCTTTTCCAGGGTGGCTTGAGGAATGACGGCTTGTCGAGAATTCACATACTGGCTGAGCCGGTATACAAGCGTCTTGGGCACGTCGGAAATCACAGCCAGGCCACCGACCATGTCTCCGTAGAGCGTGCAGTAGCCAACACCCAATTCGCTCTTATTGCCGGTGGAGAGCACAATTGCCCCGAACTTATTCGAGAGGGCCATCAATAAGGTGCCACGGGCGCGCGACTGGATATTTTCTTCAGTGACATCTTCTTTCAGCCCGGCAAATACGTCGCGCAAAGTCTGGCGGTAGGCGTCGTACGCCGGATTGATCGAGAGCAGTTCGAAGCGGATCCCCAGATTCTTGGCCAAAGAACGCGCATCGTCGATGGAACCTTGCGACGAGTAGGGCCCCGGCATTCCGACGCCAATAACATTTTGAGGGCCTACAGCATCGGCGGCTACAACCGCGGTCAGAGCCGAGTCTATGCCCCCGCTCAGGCCGATGATCGCCTTGCGAAAGCCACATTTCTGCATGTAATCGCGCGTGCCGAGCACGAGCGCAGAGTAGACGCTGGCCTCGTCCCCGGCGATTTGCTGATGCATATCGCCCGACAGAGTTTGCGAATCAAAGTAGATTAGATCTTCTTCGAATGATCGTCCTTGGGCGATCACATGGCCTTCACGATTGAGCACCACGCTCGAGCCGTCGAACACCAGACTGTCGTTTCCCCCGACCTGGTTGACGAGCACGACTGGAACCTTGTGCTGTCGGGCAATGCTGGCGAGCATCTCGCGCCGGAACTCGCGCTTACCGATCCAGAACGGCGAGGCGGAGATGTTGAGCACGAAGTTGCCGCCGGCCCGAATTAAAGAGTCCACGGGATCGACGGTGTATAGCGGCCTGGGCCAGAAGCGCTTGTCATTCCAGGCGTCTTCGCAAATGGTAAGCGCCATGCGATTGCCGCAGAACGAAAACAGTTCCTGACTCTTGGCCGGAGCAAAGTTGCGCATTTCGTCGAAGACGTCATACGTGGGCAACAACATCTTCGACTGGTTGAACGCCACCTTGCCATCCATGAGCAGAGCGGCAGAGTTCATGACGGCCTTGCCGGTATCGGAGTGAGCGGGCGTGACCAAGCCGCAGATGACGGCGATTCCCTGAGTTTCGGCGGCGATGCGATCCACGGTTTCGCGATTGCGCGTGACGAAAGAGGATCGCTCGACGAGATCCCTAGGAGGGTATCCACACACGGACAGTTCCGGAAACAAGATCAAGCCAGCACCGGCCGCCTGGGCTCGCCGCGAGAAATCGATGATCTTGGACGCATTGCCGGAGAAATCTCCGACGGTGGGATTGATTTGGCCCAGCGCAATCTTCACACCTCTAGTGTAAAGCTGTGGACATTTGTGGCCAAGTCAGGCGACGATGAACTGGTGGTGACAAAGAACCTTCACCACGGGGGACACAGAGGAACAAAGTCCCGTGTGACCTACGAATATCGTCTCCCCGTGGTTCCGATTTAGAACGGGAAGGATCGGGAGCGTGCGAAATTAACCAGCCGACAATGCTCAAAAAGGCATAACATTAACGATTTGGCAGCCACTTTTAGTCGAGGAGCCACGATGCCCCTGCAAGGAGTTTCTCGCCGAATCTCGTTCTTAACCCTAACGGTAATCATTCTAAGTTTTGCGGTTTCAACTTCTCTCGCCCAGTCCAATAACAACAACCATCCGTGGTCAAACTCTAGCCTTTCTCCGGACGAACGCGCAGCGATGGTCGTCAAGGAGATGACCATTGACGAGAAGATCTCGATGCTGCACGGAACCGGCATGGAAGGGCTCAGCCTTATGAGTCCGCTTGCCATAAACTCCAACGGCGGAGCGGGTTATGTCCCGGCGATTCCGCGCCTGGGGATTCCTGCAATTCAGATGTCGGATGCCGCCTACGGAGTGCGGAACAGTGGGGACAACGGGCGCTACTCGACTGCGCTGCCCGCCGATGTATCCGGTGCAGCGAGCTGGGATCTCGACGCAGGCTATGAATACGGCGCGCTGATTGGCCGTGAACTGCGGGCCCAGGGCTTCAACATGTCGCTCGGGGGAGGCATCAACCTGACGCGCGAACCGCGGAACGGGCGAACCTTCGAGTATCTCGGCGAAGATCCGGTTCTGGCCGGGAAGATGGTTGGAGCCGTGATGAAGGGCCTGCAGGCTCAGCATGTGCTGGGCGACATCAAGCACTACGCGCTGAACGATCAGGAGAGCGGGCGCAACGCAGTCAACATCCACATCGACAAGCGTGCCGCCCGCGAGAGCGACCTGCTCGCATTTGAAATTGGGCTGCAGGAATCGGACGTCGCTGCTTTCATGTGCTCCTATAACCGATTGGATGGCGTTTACGCCTGCGAAAACAAATACCTGCTTACTGATGTGCTGAAGAATGATTGGCATTTCAAAGGGTTCGTCGTTTCGGATTGGCAAGCGACGCATAGCACGGAGAAATCATCGGCCGCTGGGTTGGATCATGAAGAGCCTGGCTGGATCTTCTATGGAGACGCTTTTAAGAAGGCGGTCGAATCCGGGAAGGTTCCGGCGGCTCAGCTCGACGATCATGTGCATCGCATACTGCGGGCGATGTTCGCCACTGGGGTAATTGATAATCCGCCGCAAAAGAGCGTAGTGGACGTTGTTGGCGGTTTCGAAGTGGCGCAGAAGATTGCGGAACAAAGCACTGTGCTTTTGAAGAATGACCACGGGTTGCTTCCCTTGGACGCCTCCAAAATTCACAGCATTGCAGTGATTGGGCCGCACGCAGACGTGGGGATGATTTCGGGCGGCGGTTCGGCGCAGGTTGATCCTCCGGTTGGAAACGCGATCCTGCCTCCGGGCAAAGGACAGACGCGATGGCTGGAGCCGGTTTGGTTTCCGACTTCGCCTCTGAAGTCGATTCGCGCGAAAGCGCCCGGAGTGAACGTGCAGTTTAATTCTGGCGCCGACCCGGCTGCGGCTGCGGCCCTCGCCAAATCAGCCGACGTCGCAATTGTTTTTGCCTATCAGTGGGAAAGTGAGGGAATGGATCTGGATAGTCTTGCCCTTCCCGAAAACCAGGATGAAATCATCGCGAAAGTCGCGGCGGCGAATCCGCGTACGATCGTCGTGATTGAAAGCGGCGGACCGGTAACGATGCCGTGGGTCGATCAGGTCAGCGCGATCATGGAAGCGTGGTTCGCCGGCAGTCGTGGGGCCGAGGCGGTGGCGAATCTGATTTTTGGAGACGCGAATCCTAGCGCGAAGTTGCCGCTTACCTTCCCCAGGAGTGAAGCAGACTTGCCGCATCCCACTATCGTCAAGCCGCCCAAAGCGGCAGTGGACGCCGATCGCGAGGGCTGGAAGCGGATTGCTGCGGGCTTGCCTTCCTTCGACGTCACCTACGACGAAGGCGTCAAGGTCGGATACAAGTGGTACGACGCGGGGAATAAGCCGGTGCTGTTTCCGTTCGGATTCGGCCTGTCTTATACGACTTACTCGTATTCGAATTTGAAGGTAACGCCGGGCAAGACTCCGCGCGTGACCTTCACAGTGACCAACACGGGAAACCGTGCTGGAGCGGAAGTTGCGGAAGTGTATGCTTCACTGCCCGCGGCCGCTGCGGAACCTCCGAAGCGCCTGGTGGGTTGGAGCAAAGTTAAGCTCAGCGGCGGAGAGAGCAAAGAGGTGGTTGTGGACGTCGACCCGAAGTATCTCTCGATTTTCAACGTTCAGCAGAATGGCTGGCAGTTGCTGCCGGGAGATTACGGCTTCATGGTAGGTGGCTCTTCACAGAGCTTGCCGCTGAAGGAAACTGTCAGTCTGAGGTAGAACAAGATAGGCGAGGGTTAATTTCGCAGAATCGCGCTTCGCGGATGGCCAGCCGATGGTGGCTGTCCTCACATCTGTATCTGGGTATTAAGCGCGAACTTCCTGCGCGGCGGCCAGTACTTCTGGGATGACGCTGTCGACGTCTGCATCTTTCGTGCGATGGTTCACAATGCAGGCACGAAGGCTGAACTGGCCTCGCAGCAACGCATTCGAAAGATATACTCGCCCGCGTTGGACGACGCGTTTAAGTAATGCCGTATTGAAGCTGTTCAACTCCTCGTTCGATCGATTGTCAGATCCCCGATAGCGAAAGCACACGGCGCTCAGCTCGACGGGCGCCAGCAGTTCCAATTCAGACTCGCGCTCGATCGCGTTTGCCAGTCGGCGAGCCTGCGCAAGATCCTTCGCGATCGACTCTCGAAACGCCGCAAGGCCGTGATATCGCAGGGACAGCCAGAGCTTCAGAGCTCGAAATCGCCGCGACAATTCCAGAGATTCTTCGAAGAATACGAATCCTTCGATGGGATCCACGGTCAGGGAGCGCGCGTATTCACCGCTGTGCGCGAACGTTCGCTGCGCCGCATCGAACGAGCGATAGAGCAGGCAGCCACAGTCCAGCGGCTGATAGAGCCACTTGTGCGGGTCGAGCGAGATCGAATCGGCCAGTTCCAAGCCCTCGAATTTCGTGCGATCTGCCATCGCTGCGAGAGCGCCATAGGCGCCGTCGATGTGCAACCATGCACCGTGGCGGCGGGCAATCTCCACAATCTGCGGGAAGAGATCAATCGCGCCAGTGCTCACGGTGCCGGCTGAAGCGACAACGGCCAGGGGAGTCTTGCCCTCAGCTTTATCACTAGAAATGCGGGCTTCGAGCTCCTGCGGAATCATGCGGAAGGACGCATCGGTCGGAATCAGGCGCAGATTATCGCGCCCAATACCCAGTAAGGCCACACTCTTCGGAATCGACATGTGGATTTCATCGGAAGCATAGACAACCCCGCCTGCCTCGATTCCCTTTTCGTTGGCTGGCGCTTTGGCTTCGCGGGCCATTGCCAGGCCCATCAGGTTGGCGGAAGATCCGCCTCCAGTGAGATGACCGCGAAAGTCTGGGCATCCGATCGCTTGAGCCAGCCAGCCGATCACGGTTTGCTCAACCATCACGGCTGCTGGGCAGGAACGCCACGCGGTTACGTTTTGGTTCAGGACGCTGGCCAGCAAATCAGCGACGGCGCCCACAGGCTCTCCTGAACCCAGCACATAGCCGAAGAAGCGGCCGTTCTGCACGCGCGAGAGCCTCATTACTTCGGGCAGTCCGTTCAAAGCCGCGTCGCCCATTCCTTGTTCAGGCATGGACGTGCGAAAGAGGCGGGAAGTTTCGTCCCCGTTTGTGGAGGGCGAGATCGGCTTAGCATCGATGCTCTGGAGATATTCCGCAGCCAGTTTGGCTACACGATCAGTCAGGCGGAGAAACTCTTCGGCGGAAATCTCAACGGAATTCATGGCTCGTCAGTCTCCGCCCCCGGGGAACACGTTGTGCTTGGAAGCCGGCATCGGCGTCGAGCCCTTCTGCTCACGCCAAAGAACCTGATTTAGCTGCGAGGCGCCGGCAGCGTCGGGGCGCGAGAAATCCATTCTGGAGGAGACCTTTGCGCCCGGCGCTTCCCGCTTATTGATTTCGTAGATCAGGCCATTTTTCAGGTTGCGATAGTCAGCCTTGTAAACCGGCTGATCGCCTGGTCCAGAAAACAGCTGGGTCATCACGGGAGCGTAAGCATCGTTCTGATTCATCGGTGGGAGCCCGAGCAGGATCTCCATGGTGTGAATCATGTTTACCGTCGTGTAAAAGCGATGTTCCACATTGGGCTGAGCGGCCGATCCCGGGGAATACTTGCTGATCACGAATGCAGTCGAACGATGAGCATCGACGTGATCAGCGCCATCCTGGGCATCGTCTTCGAGAACGAAGATGGCAGTGTCGTCCCAATAAGCGCTGTGCGAAACGGCATCGACGACGCGGCCCAGTGCGAGGTCATTGTCGGCAACCGACGCTGCTGGGCGCGGCAAATTCGGGCGGGTACCGCCGGTGTGGTCGTCAGGCAGGTACAGCAGTACGAACGAGGGCAATTCAAACTCCGGGCCCTCGTGCGCGTCGCGGGCGCGAACGTAGGCACTGAACTCGTTGAGAAATTCGTCGGCACGAAGTTGATCGGGATATTCGGTGTTGAAGTCGGGATACAACGGGTCGAAGTGGTCGCGTAATACTGCTTTGGTGGGCTTCGCCTCACCGAACAAAGGCACGGCCCACGGGAACGGACTCGAGCTGGCATGCGGGTCACCTACGTTGGGAGGAAGGGTGTCGCCCTGATGCAACTCAGTGCGTGGACACATCGCCTGCTTCCCCGATGGAGTTCCCTCTTTCGGGTTAGCGGCTTTGTGTTTTTCATTACACCACCACGCGTTCACGAATTCGCCATAGTCGCGATAGCTCACGTGATTGCGTGCGAGGTTATCCCAAAGAAAGCCAGTGGAAGGATCGTCGACATCGGGCTGATTATGCTCCAGAGGATATTCGTCGGCTACCTGGCCCTGAAAATCGTACGTGCGTTCCTTTCCGCGGTAGGCGATGGGCCAGGTTTTCTCGTTGTAGTCGCTGGTGATCGCTGCGGTGGACCAGAGATGGCCGTCTCCCGAAACTTCTCCGCTGTCGTAAAAATTATCGAGCACGCCGAATTGCAGCGCCAGCTTGTGCTCATTGGGCGTGATGTCCTCGCCGAACATGGTGAGCGACGGATCGCCGTTGCCGACTTTCAGATCGCCAAGAATCTGATCGTAGGTACGGTTTTCCTTGATGACATAGATGACATGCTTGATGGGATTTTGTCCGCTGGCAAAGGTGATAGAGCCGGGATCGTTGTGCAGCAGGTTGTCCTTCTCCACCATCTGCGTCAACTGGGGAAGTTTCTCAATCGTCGACGCAATATTGAGGCGAGCAATTGATCCCCGGACTAAGGTGGGAATGTAAGGATGATCGCGATGCTTCATCTCGTAGGGGGTCTTGCCCTTCTCCTTGTTCGAGCGTGCGCCTTCCCCTTTGGCGGTAGCGATCAGCAGATCGCCATCGTGCACCGCGAGAGCACTCGGATACCAGTCGGCGGGAATAAATCCCAGAGCTTCCTGCGAAATCTCAACGTTCGAGGTCGCGACCGGTTGCGACAGATCGAAGACGGCGACCGCATCCAACGAGGAATTAGCCACAAACAGATATTGCCCATCAGCACTTTGCGCCAGCGCAGTAGGAAAGCTGCCGGCATATTTCTGCCCGGGAGCAGTGGTCGAGAATAGTCGCGACACCTCGCCTGACGCCGACGCGATCGCAGCCACAAGATCAGAGTTGGAGAGCGTGACGTATAGAGTTTTCTCATCCGGACTCAAGAGCAGTGCAGTGGGGTGGGAGCCGGGAGCGAGCGGGTCTTCCGGCCGTTTTAGTGTGATCTTCCTGACAACCGTCTTCCCAGTCAGATCGAGTTCCGCCACTTGCGATGCGTTCCACAAGCTGCACCAGGCGCGGCGCGCATCCCGCGTGGCTACGCAGGTATACGGGAAAGATGATGGGACCAAGTTGCCGGTGCTCAGATCGAAAGTCTGCAAGATTTTGTCTGTCGTGGGATCGAGCACCACGACATTGTCGGAAAGGTTGTTGGCGACCAGGAGTTTGTCGCGGCCTGCGTCGGTGATTACAGCCAACCCAGCGGGATATGGAATTGCCGTATGCGGAGGCGCCTTTAAGCCGACGGCGTGCTTCTTCGCGGTTGACAGCGGCTGAAGCGCGATTGGGATGAACCTCTCCGGCGCAACCTTGCCTTCTGAGAAACGATACACAGCGATGCCGTTTCCGGTATTGCCGGGCTTCGCTCCGGTCGGATCCGTCAGCGAACCCATGGAGGCGTACAAGTGCTCCCCATCGGAGCTGAAGGCCAATCCAAGAAAGTAGCTCTGATGCGATTCGTCGCTAAGCCGGGCATCGGGATAGTCGGCGATCTGATTGCTCTTCAGATCAAGAATAGCGATGGACTGGTGAGCGAGCGTTTCTTGTGTCCCGTATCCGTCATTCAACAACGCCGCATAGCGCCCATCGGGACTCAACACCATAGTTGCGGGAAAACTATTCGTGCTCCCGATGAGTCCGGGCGAGGGCGTCGTCAGCATCTTGCTGGAAGGGAGGTTGATCGGAGGACGACTACTAGAAGGCGATTGTGCGAACAAGGTCAGAACGCTGATCAAGAAACCAATAGAAAAACGGCCGATAGGAAGAATCACGACGCCTCCGCTCAGAGATCGTTGGAAAGAGAGAGAAACGAGCGTAATGCAATCCGGTAGGGATGGTCAAAGGAATCTGAAGCTAGCTGAGCCTAGAAACTTTGTGTGTGAAGCCGGTGCTGGCAGCCAGGAGTACAACGAGGTCCTCAACGCTGCTGATGGGGACGTTGCAACCAAGGTCGCTACGACCAGCGGTCAGAGACCGGATAGCTGCGACGTTGGAGAGTGAGGCTCTTGCTCTGAATCTCCGGGGTGTACGTTGTGGCGGACGTCCGCGCCTTGCACCCAGAAGATTACGTCCTCGGCGATGTTGGTAGCGTGATCGGCCACGCGCTCCAGATTGCGTGCTACCAGCAAGGCGTCCAAGGCCTGCCGCACAACTTCCGGCCGGTCATTCATGGTCTTGACGAGCTGAATGAAAGCGTCGTCGCGCATGCGGTCTATTACGTTATCCATTTCGAGGACGGCCTGTGCTAACTCGGCCTTGCCCTCGATGAATGACTCCAAAGCGCGGCGCACCATTGCGCTTACGGCCGATCCCATGCGAGCAATGTCGACCGGCAGGTCGGCGGCGGGAAGCTCAACCATGTCCATGACACGCTCGGCGATGTTGACGGCCTGATCGCCGACGCGTTCGAGATCGGAGTTTATCTTGGTAACCGCGAGAATGAAGCGCAAGTCCACAGCCATGGGCTGCTGCATGGCGAGCAAATCGAAAGCGGCTTCGTCGATTTCGCGCTCGGCGGTGTTGATCAGGCTCTCGCCTTCCAGCACCATCTGGCAGCGGGTCAAGTCCCGCTCAACATAAGCCTGGCGGGCGCGATCCACCGCCTGCTCCGCCAGCCCTCCCATGCGGAGCAACCGTTGCCGAAGATCATCGAGCCCTTGCTGAAAGCGCGTACGCATGATCCAAACCTTTCTTATCCAAATCTGCCCGTGATGTAATCTTCCGTCTTCTTATCCGATGGCTTGGTGAAAATCTTTTCCGTTTTGTCGAACTCAATCAGCTTTCCCAGTAAGAAGAAGCCGGTAAACTCCGCTACACGCGCGGCCTGCTGCATGTTGTGGGTCACAATGACAATGGTATACCGCTCCTTCAACTGAAAGATGAGCTCCTCGATCTTTCCAGTGGAGATGGGATCGAGCGCCGAACAGGGCTCATCCATAAGCAGCACTTCGGGTTCGACGGCGAGCGCGCGCGCAATACAGAGGCGCTGCTGCTGTCCGCCGGAGAGGCTGGCTCCGGATTTCTTGTGTACATGGTCCTTGACCTCGTCCCACAGGGCAGAAACCTCGAGCGAGTGCTGGACGATGTCGTCCAGTTGGCGCCGGTCACGGAACCCATTCAGCTTCAGCCCTGACGCCACGTTGTCATAAATCGACATGGTGGGAAATGGATTCGCCTTTTGAAAGACCATGCCCACGCGGCGGCGCAGTTGGGTGGCTGAGGTTCCGTTGTAAGCGTCGATCTCTCCGATACGGATTCGGCCCTCGACGCGAGCTTCTGGAATCGTCTCGTGCATGCGATTAATGCAGCGGATAAAGGTGGACTTGCCGCATCCCGAGGGACCAATGAGAGCGGTAGCGTGGTTGGCCGCCACCTTCAGATTGATGTCGTACAACGCCTGGCCTTTGCCGTACCAGGCGTTCAAACTCTCGACTTGGACTCCAACGCCCATAAATTATGCCGCTCCGAACGTGCCGCGACGGACCGCGTATCGCACCGCCGCGACTGCGCTCACGATCAGAAGAATCAACACGAAGGATCCCGCCCATGCCTGACGGTGCCAATCGTCATAGGGCGAATTGGCGTACACGAAGATCTGCAGCGGCAATGCCGCCGTGGGCTGATCGTAGTGCAGACTCCAAAATTGATTTCCGAAGGCGGTAAAGAGCAAGGGAGCCGTCTCCCCGGCAACCCTCGCAAAAGCCAGCATGACCCCGGTGATCACCCCGGAGGTCGCAGTACGCAGTGTGATGGAGAGCGTGGTGCGCCAGCGCGGAATGCCCAGTCCGTAGGCCCCCTCGCGCAGAGCCTGCGGGACCAGCAGGAGCATTTCCTCGGTCGTACGGGTGATGGTCGGGACCATCATGATGGCCAGGGACACGCCGCCGGCAAGAGCGGAAAAATGTTTCTGGTAGAGGACTACGATGGCATAGCCCACAATGCCGATTACGATCGACGGTACGCCGTTCAACACGTCGGCGGTGAAGCGAATGACTCTTCCTAATTTGTTTCGGCCGAACTCGGCCAGGTAGATGCCGGCGCCGATTCCAAATGGCACGCCGATCACGCTGGCGATGCCCAGGATGAAAATCGATCCGACAATAGCGTTGGCCATGCCTCCGCCGGCCTCGCCGACCGGCTTAGGGGTTTGGGTCAGGAAAGCCCAATTGATCGACCCCACACCGCGATAAACCAGGTAGCCGAAAATTGCGAATAACGGAGTGAGAACCAGAATGACGGTCAGGATCGCCACGCCCGTCATCACGTGATCGGTGACGCGACGCCGCCAACCAATCGTTGGAACACCCATCGCGGCTAATGTTCCTGCTGTTTCAGGCATGTCCCCTCGCAGGCTGGCCGCGAGTTACACTCCAAACTAAAACCTGTGCCAGTGCATTCACAATGATTGTGACCAGGAACAGCGCTAAGCCGATTTCAATCAATGCAGAAAGATAAACGTCGCCCGTGGCTTCGCTGAACTCGTTGGCGAGCACACTCGCCATGGTGTAGCCCGGGGCGAAGAGTGACTTCGCGATCTCGGGACGATTGCCGATAACCATGGTCACGGCCATGGTTTCACCGAGCGCGCGTCCCAGTCCAAGAATGATTCCGCCGACGATGCCGGCACGCGCGTTGCGCAGCACGCCGACCCGAATCATCTCCCAACGCGTCGCGCCCAGCGCGAGCACCCCTTCGCGCTGATGCTGCGGGACGACCATCAGCACTTCTCGCGTAATCGACGAGATGATGGGCACGATCATGATTGCCAGGATGATTCCCGCGGCAAGCATTCCGATGCCATAAGGAGGCCCCGAAAAAAGTCCAGTCCAGCCCAGCGTTTTGGCAAGAAAAGGCTGGATGTATCCGCTCAAAAGGGGAACGAGGATGAAGATTGCCCACAGACCATAAATCACGCTCGGGATCGCGGCCAGTAGTTCGACGAAGAAGGAAAGCGGCCCACGCAAAGCCTTGGGGCACATCTCCGTCGTAAACACGGCGACACCTACGGAGAGGGGAACCGCGATCACGAGAGCGAGAAGAGACGAAACCAGAGTTCCGTAAATAAAGGGCAATGCACCAAATTTCTCGCTAACCGGGTCCCAGTCACTGGCGGCGAAAAACTTGAAGCCGAAGGCATGCCAGGAAAGGCTGGACCGCGAGATGAGTTCGTAAACGATGAGAACCAATACGCCCAGAACGGCGACCCCGCACACTGTCATCGCAAATTGGAAAATACGGTCCGGAACTTCACCGCCCGAGGCTCGCAGGAGGGAGGGTGCGCGGCGCGCCGCGGCGGATGTAACTCTCGTCCCCTCAACGGGTTGCGGTCCTGGCATATCAGGCCGTGGTAAAGCAGGGTTGGCCATTCCGATTAACCGTAGCAGAGACGTGTTACAAAGGTGTTAAAATCGAGAAGCTTTTTCCTCTTGGCAGGGCCATCAGTCGACCTGAAATTCTCGAGCGACTGTTGTCTGCAAGATGTACTTTGGCGCGCGCGTCCTGAATGATTCTCCCCAGCGGTAACGATTTATATTTTTATGTCGATTGCACCCGAACGTAGCCGCATAGCGTTTCAAAAGACGGAGCGAGCTCTGCTGAAACTGGCCTCGGCACAGGACTCTGAAAGTGTGCACACCTTTCGTACCACGAGCCGCAGGCTACAGACTTTGCTCGAACAGATTCTTACCGATCGCGACCGTAATCAGAAGAAGTTGCTGAAATTGCTGGAGCGAATCCGTAAGCGTGCGGGCAAAGTGCGCGATATTAACGTCCAACTGGCCGCCCTGCGCAGCCTGAAAGTTCTTCAGGAGCCACGCCGGAAAACACAACTCGTACATGGCCTGATTGAACTTCGCGCAAAGCATGAGAAACGACTCGGCAAGATGCTGAAGAAAGAGATGATTCGAGAGATTCGTAAGCGGCTGAAACGCGGCTCCAAAAATCTCGAAAACGGGGGCGGTCGAGATGCCATGGCGGTGGCGCGGAAGATGTTGTCAGAAGTTGTGCGCCCGGCTGGTCCCATAACTGAAGATGTGCTGCATCGGTATCGAATCGCGGTGAAGCGGGCTCGTTATGCGGCGGAGTTTGCGCCGAAATCCACCCAGGCCGCACAATTCATCACACAACTCAAGCGACTGCAGGACGCAGTCGGAAACTGGCACGACTGGCTGACGTTGACGCAGACTGCGTCCAAGCAAATTGGCGAAGTCAGTCAATCGTCGCTGGTTGCCGCCCTTCATAATGTAACCAGCGGGAAATTTCGACACGCCGTTGCCGCGCTGTCAGCGTCGTCAACGATCCGGCCTGCAGTGAACGAGCCCACGACTGCAGACATCGCGCACAGAACCGTTTTGTTGAACGCAGTTCCATCGCGGAAAGCGGGCGGCAGTCTGACTACGCCCGTCGGTCGAGACCAAACAGCGGCCTAATTCTCAACTCGCCATTGCCATCCAATCGAACCGGCGCAGAAGCGGCGACGCTAGGGCCGCATCCATGTAAACTGTGGAACTCGCATGCCTACGTTTGCCGCAGTCGATATCGGCTCCAACTCCGTGCGCTTGAAGATAGCCCGACTGCAATCGGGACGTCTCCACTCATTACATGAGGATCGCGAGGTCACGCGACTCGGCCAAGGAGTGTTCGGATCCGGGTTTCTAACGCCCGATTCCATTGCGGAGACCGTGAAGGTTCTGCGGCGCTTTCACCGGGCCACGCAGCAGATCGTGACCGACAGTGTGCGAGTAGTCGCGACCAGCGCTCTGCGGGACGCCCGCAATTCCCAAGCGTTTCTGGAGTGGGTACGCTCAGCGACCGGTTGGCGGGTTGAGATCATTTCCGGGGTGGAAGAGGCGCGATTGATTCATCTGGGGCTGGTTTCCGGCCCCCGCGTGGATCGCGCTCCGACTCTAATGATGGATCTCGGCGGTGGAAGCTGCGAGTTAACCGTCACCCAAGGTGGACACATTCGCGACGCGGTGAGCCTTCCGTTGGGAGCAGTTCGTCTGACCAACGAATTCTTAAGCCACGATCCGGTGCGAAAGGGTGAACTGAAACGGCTGCGCGGCTTTGTTACGCGCGAGGTAAATCGCATCGCCGACCGAATTGCCGGCGCCAAGGTGAAGAACGTAATTGCGACGTCGGGAACGGCGGCCGCCTTGGCGGCGGTCGCCAGCCACATGCGTCGCGGAGCGAATCGTCAGCGGTCCATTGTCTCTCGGGCGGAAATGACCCGGATCGCGAAACGGCTGGCGCGGCTACCCGTGGCAGAACGCCGGAAAATCGAAGGCATCGGACCGAGGCGGGCCGAAATCGTAGTCGCGGGGGCCACGGTGTATCACGAACTGCTGGAGCGTCTCGAGCTGAAAGGATTCCGCTATTCCCCGCTCGGACTCCGGGACGGAATCCTCGCCCAGATGGCGGCCGACTATGATCGCAGCACGCGCTCGGGCAGGCAGATCGAGTCCGAACGATGGGAATCGATTATGACCGCGGTGGACCACTATCATGTCGACCGCAAGCATGCGCTGGACGTCCGGGACGCCGCCACGCACTTATTCGCCGCGCTGCGCTCAGTGCATCGCCTGCCACCGGAATATCGCGAATGGCTGTCAGCGGCGGCGATGCTTTACGAGGTGGGCGACTATGTGAACCGCAACGGCCGTCATCGGCACACCCATTACATTATTTCGAACTCAGAAATTCTGGGATATACGCCGCAGCAGAGGCGCCTGATTGCGGCCATCGCGCGCTACCTCGGGAAATCACGGCCCGCCCTGGAAGATGGTCCGATGAAAATGGTAGAGCCCGCAGATCGCGACAACGCTCAGAAGGCCATTCTGCTGTTGCGACTGGCGCGTGCTCTGAACCTAGGTCGCAGCCGCGCGGTGGAAAAGGTGCGTATTGGCGTGCATTCCGCGGAGGTGAGGCTGACTTTGGTCCCGAGACGGCGAATGGGCGTGGACCTGGAACTCTGGGCCATCGAGAAAGAGCGAGATTATTTCCGGGAAGTCTTCGGGCGCGAGCTTTCGACGGCGGTGTCGTAAAGAGTACGCAGAAGCTTCGGCGTCACGCACCATTGCAGAGTGCCCGACATGCGGCGCATCTCAACTTTCGCAACCGCGCCCTTCTTCAATTCAAGCGAGGCTTCGCCGCCGGGGTCACTGATGACCGCTCCCAGGAATTGGCTCAGATTCGGATTGTGCCCAACCACCATGATGGCTTCCTGACGAGCATATTTTTCCAGCAGTTTACGGAAGTCAGCGAGTCCGGCCTCGGGGCGAAGCCCAGCATCAAGCTGTAATTTACCCTCGTAGCCGATCTCGTTACCGACCAGGGATGCAGTTTGCGTAGAGCGCTTCAGCGGACTGGAGACGATGGCATCCACTTGCACATCGAGCGCAGCCAGAGCCCGGCCGACATACCCGCACTGTTCGATGCCATCCTTATCGAGGGCGCGTTTCTCGTCTTTCTTAGGATTGGCGACAGGCTCGCCAGCGCTGGCATGACGCAAGAAGTAAAGGATCATGATCTCTTATCGTTCCCTTCCCGCTACAACTTTACGCCTTCTGGCCGAAACGGGCATCGGGGGAACCGCCGGGGACTTCCCTTCCGCAACGCCAATCAAGAAATCTTGCGCGCAGAAAGCAGCGGAGCCAGTAGGCGGCCGACGATTCCTGGCTCCATGTATCGGTTGCCAGGCGCGAATGTAAGTGGCGTCCTTGAGCAGAATTCGCGCTTTGCGATTGTCCGCCAGGTAGGCGTCGAGAATTTCATGCCGCACCCGGTCCCGCAACATCTCATCGCGCAGTGGCACTAACACTTCCACGCGCTCGTACAGATTGCGCGGCATCCAGTCGGCACTGCCCATGTAAATTTCTTCATCTCCGCCGTTGGCAAAATAGAAAATGCGGCTGTGCTCGAGGAAGCGCCCCACGATGCTGCGCACGCGGATGTTATCGCTGACGCCGCGTACTCCGGGGCGAAGAGCACAGATGCCTCGTACCAGCAAATCGATCTGTACACCGGCTTGCGAAGCTCGATAGAGTGCCTGGACGACTGTCTTGTCGAGCAAAGCATTCATCTTTGCAATAATCCGTGCTTCCTTGCCTTGGCGAGCGTGCTCAGCCTCGCGGTCAATCAATGCGATAGTTTTTTCCGCCAAATCTAGTGGTGCCACTAGCAGGGGTTCGTAGCTCGGATTTTCAGCGTAAGCTGTCAGAAAACTGAACACATCATGCACAGCGCGAGTAACTTCAGGATTGGCCGTGAACAAACTCAGGTCGGTATAAATGCGGGCCGTCGTCGCGTTGTAGTTCCCGGTGCCAATGTGAGCGTAGCTGCGGGTCATGCCGTCTGGGTCGCGCCGCACCAGCAGCGATAGCTTGCAGTGGGTCTTCAAACCGACGAGGCCGTGGAAGACCTGCACGCCCGCGTCCTCTAAATCGCGCGCCCAGCGGATGTTCGAGGCCTCATCGAAACGGGCCTTCAACTCCACCACCGCCGTGACTTCTTTGCGCGATGCGGCATCCATGAGCGAGGGGACGATCAGTGAATGCTCGCTGGTCCGGTAAAGAGTTTGCTTGATGGAAAGAACGTTCTCATCCTCGGCAGCCGACTCGATAAACGAAACCACCGCGTCGTAAGAGTCAAACGGATGGTGCAACAGGATGTCGTGTCCGCGCAGCTCTTCGAATAAGTCCTTGGACTTCGAGGTCAAACGCAGCTCACGAGGCGAGAACGAGCGATATTTCAAGTCAGGACGCTTCACTTGCTCGTAAACATTGAACAAGCGCGAAAGGTTCACCGGGCCGTTCACAGGAAACACCTGCCAGGGATCGAGTTCGAACACAGTTCGCAATCGGTCCACAATCTCAGGATCCGCGTCGGCTTCAATCTCCATGCGGACGGCATCACCCTTGCGACGGTTATGCAATTCCGTACGTACCGACTCCAGCAGGCTGCGCGCTTCTTCTTCCGCCAGATATAGATTGCTATTGCGAGTCACGCGGAAGGGCGCCGACGAAACCACGTCATAGCCGTGATACATACGTACCGCATGGTGGGCCACGAGGTCTGCCAGGAAGATGAAATCGGCCGTGCCTTCCGACGGCAGCCGCACCAAGCGAGGCAGTGCTCGCGGCACTGATACCACTCCGGTATAGGTCAGGGCAGAGCGCCGACGGCGGCGGAGGAGCAAGCCCAAGCACAACGCTTTGTTAATAACTCGGGGAAAAGGATGTGCCGGATCCACTGTAACCGGCGTGAGCAATGGATCCAGTTCCTTCTCGCAATACTCGTCGACGAAGCGCAGAGCCGCGGAGTCTAGCTCATGCAATCCCAGCACGCGAATGCCGTTCTCGGAAAGCGCCGGACGCAGGCGAGCGTTCCAGCAGTCGTATTGGTCATCCACGAATTCATGGGTCAGCTTGTTCAGGACATCCCGTTTTTCCGTGAGAGTCAGGCCATCGGGACCAGCCTCGTTGTAGCCGTCCTCGATTTGTTGCATCATGGCGGCCACTCGAACTTCGAAGAACTCGTCCATGTTGCTGGCGGAGATCGAGAGAAACTTAAGACGCTCCAGCAGCGGATTGCCTTCGTCCTCGGCCTCTTCCAATACGCGCCGGTTAAATGAGAGCCAGGACGTGTCGCGGTTCAGGAAGTAGTGGGGATTGTCGAGCGAGATGCGAGCCATGGCAGATGCTTACCGATGAAATCGTGGGATTCGTTTGAAGCGCCGAGATCGATCCAGTGTTGCCGCGACGAAGGGCACTGCCAGATCAGTATAAAGCATCCCTCTCGAAATGACCGGCAAGGGCGACTCAAAGCAGGCACCAGCTTGCCGCAGTGGTGCAACCGACTTAAAAAAACGGCACCCGGAAAGCATTCATTCTACTCCGGGTGCCGGTGTGTGCAACTTCGTTCAAGCCCGTATGGGCAGGTTGATTTAAGGCAGGTAATAACGGAACGACGTGAAAACCATGTTGTCAATTCCGTGCGGCTCGGCGCCTGCTGCTCCAGACCAGGCGTTACGCGTCACGTAGGAGTATTGCGTACCGAACTGAACCCTGCCCCGGTTCGCTTTTTCTTTGGCGCCATCGTAGATCCTATACCAGAATCCGGCGGTCCCCTCGATCAGCACGCGGGTGTCAGCCGTGCAACTGGCAAGGCCACCAGGCAAGAACCCGCCAGCACCCGGACCAGTCTCCGTAAAGCAGCCCGAGTTGTTGAATGCTGGAGCTCCATAGCCAACAATCTTGCCTGAGACGGGATCGAAGTCGGCGGCTCGACCGGCATATTCCGCGCCGGCGTTGAAGTAGACATCGAGCTTCGGACCGTGCCATTCCAAAGTGGCTAATCCCTGATAGCTCCGAATGAGATCGAGGGTTCCGTTGGCACGAGCCGTGGTATCCGCAAGTCCACCCGTACCGTATCGGCCCATTCCGCTGCCGCCGAGGGCATGCAGTCCGAAGTCGATACGCTTTTTATCGAACGACCAACGGGCATTCGCACCGAAGCCGCCGCCGTTTTTGGAACTGTTAAACGCTGCTGAAGCATTGGGTCCCGGAGTCAAACTGTTTCCGCACAGTGTGGCCGCGGATATGTCTTCGCAGGGAAAGACGCGGTCGCGGAAGCGGCTGAATACACCAAAGACTTCATAGTGTCCAAATCCGGGCTCGAATGCCGCTTTGACGACAATGTCAGGCGAAGGATTGAAAGAATAGTTTGCGGCTGCGGAACAGGTAGTTGTGGCCGCACCGGTGGTGCTGTTGATGGAAGTGGAGCAAGCTGTGACCGCGGAATTGTAGAGACCGCCGCCCGCACCAGGGGAACCAACCAGAAAATTAGAGGCATTATTGTGAGAGGTGAGCGTCTCCTGGGAGCTTTCCAGGGAAGCCGCCAACCAAACCTTGTTGTTGAAGTTCTTCGCCACGCGCAAACCAAACTGCCGCGCCCAGCTGAAACCAACCGTGTACTGAGCATCAATCGTCATGGGAAGTGCTTCTGTACGATTATCTACACCCTTCTTTGTTTCTGTAACCAGACTCCACATTTGGCCTCCGGTAAACGAAAAGCCGTTGTTGAATGCGGCTTGACCCCATACTTGGCGCTGCCGGAGGGTATAGCTGTTGCTCTGGTTGTTGTTGGAGGTGACACCAGCGGACAGGAAATCCGCTTCCACGTAACCAGTGAGCTTCGCGCTCGCCAGCTTCCCTTCCGCCAACATCGAGATACGCGATTGGCGTCCGGAAGCGAAGAACTCTGACATGTTGCTGGCCGAAGCCCCGGGCATCGTCAGACCGTTGAACGGCGTATTGACGTCCGCCGCCAAGGCACGTGAGCGCCACGCAGTTTCAGCCGCCATGAAGCCGCCGGGCGTAATCGTGATTCCTTTATAGTGAATCGCGAGTGGAGACTCAGACATGTTCTTTTGCGTCTCCTGGATGCTGACGACGGTGTTGGCCATATTGCTCTTCAGGTCGGTGACGTCACCTTTCAATTCGGTGACAGCCTGCTGATCCTTGTTGGATTGGGCTTGAACCGCATCGGCCTTGTTCGCGGCATCGCTCGCGGTAGTTTGTGCCTGCTGCACGACTTGATCCTTGTGGCCAAGTTCATCGCGCAGTTGCTGGATCTGTTGTTGTTGCTGTGCCAAGGCGGCCTGTTGAGAGGCGATCGCGTCCTTCAACGCCTGTACGTCGGCAGCCGTGACTGTGGCCGGCTTCGGCTTTTTGGGTTTGGGGGCAGTGCTGGTTTGTGCAACCAGCCCGCTCGACAGGAACAGAATTGCACACACTTTCAACGCAGACGTCATTCTTCTCTCCTTTTTTCTTGTGATGATCGAATTGTCCCGCTCTCGACGTCCTACTTGACCTGCTTAATTGCGTCTTTCACCTTAGCCGCCACATTATCCGGCAACGGCGCATACGCTAATGCAGAAGTCATCTTTTGGCCGTCGGTTACCATCCAGTTTAGAAAATCGGCCAGGATTTTACCTTTCGCCGCATCCTTGGATTGAGCCGGAATCAGTAACCAGGTGAAGCTGGAAATCGGATAAGCATCTTTTCCGGGAGCATTGGTAATGGAGACCCGGAAATCGGCCGGCATCTTGGGGGCGGAAGCGGCTGCCGCGGTAACGCCTTCCAGAGTTGCCTTCAGAAATACTCCGGCGGAGTTTCGCACGCTGCCATAAGGAATGTTGTTCTGCACGGCGTAGATCAATTCCACGTAACCGATTGCGCCGGACAGCTGGCGGATCATTCCCGCCACGCCTTCGTTTCCTTTGCCCCCCATACCGAGCGGCCATTTCACGGATGTATCCGCTCCTACCTGGCTCTTCCATTCAGGGCTGACTTTGGAAAGATAGTCAGTCCAGATGAAAGTGGTCCCGCTGCCATCGGAACGATGCACGACAATGATGTCTTTATCAGGCAGGTTCACTCCCGGATTCGCCGAAGTGAGGGCTTTGTCGTTCCATTTGGAGATCTTGCCGAGGAAAATTCCTGCGAGCGCTTCAGGCGTGAACTTCACTTCGCCGGTAACTCCAGGAATGTTGTACGCGGGAACAACCGCTCCTAACACGGTGGGGATATTGAGAATGTTCAAGCCCTTCGCGTCTTGCAACTGCTTATCGCTCATCGGCATGTCACTGGCGCCGAAGTCCACTGTGCCGGCAGTCACCTGTCGAATGCCGCCACCGCTGCCAATCG
The DNA here is from genome assembly GCA_963722365.1 of uncultured Acidobacteriaceae bacterium. GTDB lineage: Bacteria > Acidobacteriota > Terriglobia > Terriglobales > Acidobacteriaceae > Sulfotelmatobacter. The sequence continues at coordinate 260,370 of CAVRLM010000003.1, read as the reverse complement.
GTTGATAGTTGACCTGCACATCGGAATGGGCCTTGTGATATTCGCTGAACCACTTCGAGTACATCGGGTTGGGAAACGTGGCGCCGGCTCCGTTGAGCGTGGTCTGCCCCACAACCGGCAAGGCCAGAAGGACACACACCAACAGCACGATTTTGCGCATCACTAGATAATTCCTCCTTGGGTTTATATGACCCCGTTCTATCGGCGCAGTGTTACAGGATGGTTACAAACGGGTGAATTTCTGATGAAAGGCCCAAGAGAAGGATATGCGTTTCTTATTCAAACTGAAAGAACCCGGCGTTCGTTAGTGGGCGGCCTGCAAGCGGGCAATCTCTCGGGGAAATAGCGTATTGGCTGGAAACTCGGCATGCAGCGAGGTCAGCAATTGCATCGCTCGGGGCTTATCCTTTTCGCGGACATAGGCGATCGATAGCAGGATTCGCGCAAAAGGTGCAAGGTAGTGCCCATACTCCGCAGTCGTTTGCAGGTCGGCAATTCCTCCCTGCTTGTCGGAAGGAAGCCCGCCCATGCGCAGAATCCAGCGCACAGGTGCGGCCATGCTTCCGATGATGTACTTGCTGAAACCAGTGGCGAGCAGCGCATCGTAACAATCATGGCAAACCGCGAGCAGTTCCTGCGCCGAGGCAGAAGCTTCTTTCGTGAAGTGCAACGAAGCGATATTTCGTTTTTCAATGAGCGCCGCGTAGTCAGCCTGCAGGCCCGACGATAAGGTCAGCGCAAAAAGCGCATCGCGGTCTTTGGGATCCTGAGCCAGCCTCGCGTGCGCAAACTGCTCGGCCCGACCGATCGCATCCATAAAACGAACTCGTAGAGCAGGACAAGGTGTCAGTTTCCGACGTCGGGCGAACGCATCGTCGTTCTCGTAGAACTGCGACTCCAACACTCCCAGACGATCGAACTCCGAGAATAAGAATCCGGCAGCCTCACTGACCAGTCCCATCGGATCCTCGGGATGCAGCTGCTGCCACGTCGCAAAATTCCGTTGGGCATCTGCGAAGTCAAGGTTGTAGAGGCCTGAGAAGCCACGGTCGAGGGGAGTGAGGGTTGCTGTCGGCACGTCACCCGCTCGCGCAAGACAGCAGGCGCAACAGATCCATAAGACTGTTACTATGCTCCACGCCCGCGCATCTAATTTACAAATCATGATTCCGACTTGTTGGCCTATTGTCGTTGAGCTTTGGTTCGTTGCAATTCACGTCTCTAGGTCCGCTTACGATTTGATGAACGCTGCCATGAACATGAAGGCTCCGCCTTGTAAAACCTTTGTCATTTCGCTCGGGTTGCCGGAGGACAATATTTGGAATGAGTGATTCCCCGATACGCTATGCACCCGGTTGGCCGGGCATCCCACCGCGTTGGACCTCGAGCGCCAAAATGGGCGCCGGCACCGCGCTGAACCAGCACAGCAAGGTCTGGTTCACGCTGAGCCATGGCATCCTCAACGAGATCTATTTTCCGCGGGTTGACCAGGCTTGTACTCGCGACATGGGATTTGTTGTCACCAATGGGAGTGATTTTTTTTCCGAGGAGAAGCGCGACTGTACATTTGAGAATCGTCCCTTTGAACCAGGAATCCCTACTTTTGAGTTGACCAATACCTGCAACCGGGGACGGTACCGCATCCGGAAAGAAGTCCTCACCGATCCCTATCGCAATGTTGTGCTCCAGAAAGTTCGTTTCGAGCCTCTGCAGGGAAAGCTTTCGGACTATCACCTGTACGCATTGCTTTCGCCTCACTTGGCCAACTGCGGCAACGGCAACACCGGCTGGATTTCCGACTACAAGGGCTATCCGATGTTCTTTGCCCATCATGATGGGGCGACGCTGGCACTCGCATCCTCGGCCCCGTGGAAGAAGACTTCGGTGGGCTTTGTCGGGGACTCCGACGGATGGCAAGATCTCTCCCGGCATTTTCAGATGGAATGGGAATACTCGCGCGCGGAAAACGGCAATATTGCTTTCACCGGAGAGATTGATCTTGCTGCGTGCAACGGGGAATTCGTGCTGGCCATCGGCTTCGGAACAATGTGGACGGAAGCTGGCCAGCAGGCGCGATCCACACTCTTCGAGGACTACGCCGACACGCGACGGCACTACGTCTTGCAATGGAAAAACTGGCAGACCACATTACTGAAACTCGACGAACCGCCGCGGCAAAACGACCTGTATCGCTCCTCGACAGCGGTCTTGCGTACCCATGAATCAAAAGATTTCCTTGGCGGTATCATCGCCAGCCTCTCGATTCCCTGGGGATTCAACAAAGGAGATGAAGATCTCGGCGGCTACCATCTGGTCTGGCCGCGCGACCTGGTCGAGACCGCCGGTGCGCTCCTGGCCGCCGGCGCAGTTACCGATGCTGTGCGAGTTCTCCGCTACCTCGAAACCACGCAGGAGGCTGCGGGCAACTGGGCGCAAAATCTGTGGCTCGACGGGCGCCCTTATTGGAGTGGCATCCAGATGGACGAAACCGCATTCCCGATTCTGCTGCTCGATCTGCTTCGGCGCGAGGCGCCGGAATCTCTCGGCAAGCTGGATCGCTGGTGGCCGATGGTGCGCAATGCCGTCAGCTTTATTCTGCGCAACGGCCCGGTTACGCAGCAGGATCGATGGGAAGAGGATGCGGGCTACTCCCCCTTCACGCTGGCTGCTGAGATTTCTGCGCTGCTCGCCGCGGCAGATATCGCCGATCTCACCGGCCATAGCGAGCAGGCCCAGACCATGCGCGACGCGGCAGATGCATGGAATGACAATATTGAGCGTTGGGTCTATGCCACCGGTGGCGACCTCGCGCAGCAACTCGGCATTGATGGATACTACGTGCGCATTGCTCCCCCTGACACGGATGGGGCAGCGTCGCCCACGCAAGGCTTTGTTCCGATCAAGAATCGTCCACCCGGTCAGGATGGTGAACGCGCCTACCACATCATCAGTCCCGACGCATTGGCCTTGGTGCGCTTCGGCTTGAGGGCGCCCGACGATCCACGAATCCTGAATACGCTTCGCGCGATCGACGCCCTGCTGTCGGTTGAATTACCCCAAGGGCCATGCTGGTACCGGTACAACGGGGATGGTTATGGTGAGCACAAGGACGGCTCTGCCTTCGACGGTACGGGCATCGGACGCCCGTGGCCCCTGCTCGCCGGGGAGCGCGGGCACTACGCCCTCGCAGGTGGACACCGAGATGAGGCTGAGGCCCTACTCACCGTCATGGAAAACTCGACCGCAGGAGACAGCCGACTATTGCCTGAACAAGTCTGGGACTCCGCTGATATCCCCGCTCTGGAACTTTTCCGCGGCAAGCCCACGGGCTCCGCTTGTCCGCTCGTCTGGGCTCACTCGGAGTACGTGAAGCTGCGTCGCTCCATTCGTGACAACAAAATCTTTGACCAGCCGCCTCAAACCGTTAAGCGTTATCTGGTTGAGAAGCATGTGCGTCAAATCTTCGGCTGGAGGTTTAATAATAAAACGCATAGTGTTCCGCGCAACAAAACACTCCGCATCGTCCTACTAACGCCGGGACGAGTGCATTGGAGCGTGGACAACTGGAATACGTCCCACGACACCGACGCAAGGGACACCGGCCTCGGCATCTACACCCTCGACCTGCCAACCGCGTCATTACAGGGTGGGGCCAAGGCGGTCTTCACTTTCTTTTGGCCTGCAGAGAATCGTTGGGAAGGAAAGGACTATGTCGTCACAGTCGAGTGATCATCACTCTTCGACGCTGGTATAGCACAACTCGACTACGGTGCAATCGTCGCTGAGCGGGTTTCCAGCGCAGAATTCGGTAACGGACGAAAAAATTCCTTCGAGCGTGGGCGACTTGGCGGCCGCTGCTTCCAGGCGGAAGTCCTCGTAAAAATCACCCATGGCATTTTCCGCCTCGGTGACTCCGTCGGTCACGAGAATGAAGCGGTCGCCGGACTTCATCTGGCATCTGGCGCTCTCGAAGGTCGCATCAGCCAGCAAACCCACTGGGACGTTGCCGTGCGGCGGCCGAATCACCTCGCCGCCGCATACCAGCAGCGGTTGCACATGGCCACAATTCACGTACTCGAGGTCTCCGTCGCGTCGCAACCGAACGAGCAGCACGGTCGCATATTTCTCGCCAACCAATTTCTCGGTGAAGAAACGGTTCACGGCCGTGACTACATCGAGCAAAGGCACTCCCGCACTGAGGTGCGAATAGATCATTCCCTGCAGGGTAGAGGCCAACAGCGCAGCCGAAACTCCCTTGCCGCTGACGTCGGCAAGCACCACAGCCAGGCCTTCCTTGGTATTCACCGCGTCAAAAAAGTCTCCGCCGATTTCTTTACAAGACAGATTCTTCCCGCGCAGTTTGGCGAACGGGACTTCAGGAATCTTCACCTGCATCAGCCTCTGCTGAATGCTGGCCGCGATGCTCAACTCCTGTTGGTATCGTCGCGCTTCTTCCTCGGCCTGTACCAATCGAGCATTCTCGATGAGCGAGGCGGCTTCGGTCGCGATCACGTGAAGAATGTCCTGGCCGACTCCGCTGATATCGCGGGAGGCAAATCGCGAATCGACGTACAAAACGCCCATCGCCTCGGCCGAGGTGGCGGCATGCAAAGGTGTTTGCGCATCGCGTGTCGCCTGCACCACGAGTTTGCGCAGCGGGATACACACTACCGTTCGTAGGTCATAGGCCACAATGCTCTGTCGACCTGCCAAATCCAGCGATTGGCTGGTATCGGTCAAGAGAAATTCCGAGTTCGAGCGGATCGATTCTTCCAGGATCGAATGCGAAATCGTCTTATCATCGAGCAGCGGCTCTTTCTTGGAATTGCGGCCGGCAGCCAGGCGAAGCTTCCCTTCGTCATCCTTGAGAAAGACGTACGCGCGCTCGGCCCGGGTGAGTTGCAGCGTGACGTCGAGCATCGTCATCAGAATCTCGTCGAGCACTCCCGCCGTGTTGAGCTTGCGCGCAGCTTCTAGAAAAAGGGTGAGCTTCTCCAGGTCGGTGGCTTCCTGCTTGATCTGAATGCCCGAGATCTGGCTCAGGAATTCGCGCGCAGTGTTCGAGGTGGCATGGGCAGGATTGAAGAGGATATAGGCCGAATCACGCGCCCCAAATTCCAGTCGGTCGCCACGCTCCAGCTTTTGCCGCTGGATGCGCTCTCCATTCACAAACGTGCCATGCTTGCTGCCGAGATCGACGAGGAAGAACTCCTGACCTTCTTGCATGATCTGGGCATGATCCCGTGAGACGCGGGGGTCGGCGATCACCAGATCTTTATCCACTTTCCGTCCGACGGTAAACGGCGTGCGATTCAGAACGATGTTCTTCTGCTCACTCCCCTGCACGAAAACCAATGCGGGAAACACACCGGAGCCAGAACTGTTATGACTGATCGCGCTCAGGGCCATGGATGGTTGTTTAGCACGCCATTCGCCGTCGCCAGTAGCTGGTCGCGCTCGATGCAGCGATTCCTCTGCTAAAACAGACTACTCTGCTGGCGTGCTCTCCCGCAAGGTACGTGGCTGGCTCCCCCACGCGTCCAGCAAAGCCAATCCAAAGACGAAAACCGGAATTACGTAGCTAGGGTACAAAGGCGCGGGCCACAGTCGGTCCCTCAGTTCCGGCGTCAGCCAGAAGAACGACATCAGGCTCAGTCCTATCGTGGCAATCCATGGCCAGGCCAAGATTAAGAAACCCACCGCTCGGGCTCGTCGAACGGCAGGAAGAATAGGATTATCGCGAGACCACACGCTTCGTAAGAGGACGAGAACCGCGGGAGCTAGAAGCACCTCATTGTAGAGGGCTGACATCGGAACGATGACCACCGTCAACGCCAGCACTAGGGCGGAGGCTCGACCGAATGAAGCTTCCGAAGCGGGTTCCTTTCGCACTTCCCAAAGGCAGACGGCGCACGCCAAAATGCAGGCTGCCCCTACAATCCGCCCGACGATCATCCCAAACAGAGAAGTCAGTACCGACTGGTTTTGGGTGTATTGGTGGTAGCGGGAAATTCCCTGGACAAACATTCCTAGCCAATGAGGCAGGACCAGTTCGGCGCCGCATAACAACAAAAGCATGACGAGCGCGAATCCGAATATTAGTTTGCGCCGGGAGCTCCACTCAGAACCAGCCCACACGAACAACCAGAGCACGAGAGGCCAGGCCAATTGAGGCTTGATCGTACTTAACGCCAGCAAGCCGCCAGCTAGGAAAAGCCATCCACCTGCAAGGCACGCACCGCAAGCCGAAAGTAATCCTGCCACCACCAGGCTAAGTTGCTGCAGTTTGATGGCCTGCACTACGGGCAACCAACCGAGCATGAGAACAATAAAAATCAGCCCCGTACCGAACGATGTTTTCCAGCGGAGAGAATGCAGCCAGAACAAAACACTTGCCGCCGTCAGGCTTATCAACAGCCATCGAAAGCCAATTTGGACCTCATTGAAAGGAAGCCGTACCGTGGGAGCCAGAAGAAATACAACATAGGCAGGATAGGCAAACCCTTGCTCGTCCTTAGGATCGTAGGGGCGTGACGGGTCGATTGGCCTGCCGTAATATCCGCGCTGGATTTCGACGGCAATATCCGAGCCATAAGGATTGCGTCCATGAAGGAGCAGTTCCCGCGCCCCCAGCCAGCGCGGGTAGAGGTCCGACAGGTTCCCGCGGGGCCGGTCATGGGCTGCTGCTTCGGCAAGTTGATGCTCCCGGAGCACACGGTTCATGTAGAACCACGTACTGCTCGAGACGACTAAGGCTAGAACGAGCCCTGCAAAGAATCGCAGTTGTTTCCCCAATGTGCGCACTCGGCTCCCGGCTTGTGGCGAAACTTCTGTGACAACGAGGTCTGACGAGGTCTTCATGTTACAACTGAGATGGAAATCCCCATGCGATGGCGCGTTGCAGTTTCGGCTGCGATTGGCGTTTCGAGCGGTGCGTTCTGCTGGTTTCTGATGAAACATTTTCATCAGGACGCCGCCGACTTCCGCTGGGCCCTTCACCTTGCCCACCGGCTTCTTGCCCAACAAAACCCCTACGATACTCCACTCGAGCAATATCCTCTCACCGCCGGGCTGCTCGCGATTCCTTTTGTGCGCCTGCAGCCTGAACTGTCTGCTGGACTATTTTGGGGTATCAGTTCCGCGCTCCTTGCTTTTGGCCTCACGCGGCATGGCTATACTCGCCTGCTCGTCTTTCTAGCGTATCCCTATTGGGCGGGGATGCTGACGGTGCAGTGGTCTCCGATTATCGCCGCCAGTGCATTCTTCCCCTTACTGCTGCCGGTTACCATGGCCAAGCCACAAATTGGATTACCCGTTTTTCTCACACGCCTAAGTCGGAAAGGCGTGCTGGCATGTGCCGCCCTCTTTCTCGCCAGCCTGGCCGTCATGCCGAAATGGCCATGGTTGTGGGTTCAACAATTCGGAAATTATCAGCACTTTATTCCGATCCTGGTGCTTCCTGGGGCACTTCTCATCCTCGCGCTGTTGCGCTACTGGGACGGCGACGCGCGATTTCTATTCCTGTCTTCGCTATTCCCGCAGCGCTGGTTCTTCGATAGTTTCATCCTCTGGTTGATTCCGCAATCGCGGCGGGAAATTGTCTGGACCGTCTTTTTCAGCTGGGGAGCGGGCGTGTGGCGTTGGTATCACATTCCACACAGTTTCACCGAGGTCGGCCGCTACACCGTGATTTTTATTTACATGCCCATGCTTGCAGTCGTGCTCTTGAGGAAACGACTAATTAGGAATTCGGCGAGCGGAGCTCGCACTCCGGTGGCTACAGGTTGATCAGACGCAAGTCCGCCTCCTTCGTGAAGACATTGGCGAATCGGTTCACAAGAACGAAATACTGGCACTACGTCATCAGCCTGTTGATGTGTCTCGCGCTCGTACCAGTGCTCCGCAGCCAGCATCTGCCGCTCCGGTTTGACTGGATCACCCTGGGAATCGCGTACTGGTTCATCCTGTCAGCGCAGTCCATTTTCGTTGCCGTGCTACTGTGCCTGATCGGCCTGCCACACGAGCAAGTGCTGGTGCCATTTCTGACGCGCTGTCGCCAGAATCGTCTTCGCGTGCTTGCGTTGGTTGTTTTTTTCGTGATTCTGGTGTGGGCCACGAATTGGGTGAAGGCTCTGGTTCTCGGCGTTGATACGATAGCCTTCCTCGAATTACTTGACCGCCGCAGGGGACAATTTCGCCGAACCATAGCCGCGGTCTTTTCGCCCGCTGCTTATCTGTTTTTCGGATTTCTGATGGTTCTCGCCTACAACTGTGCCATCGTTTCAGTCCGTTACAATTTTGCAACCGATCCCAGTCTGGCCGCCATCGATCGCTGGCTCCTGCATGGACACTCAGTATCGCAACTGGCACATTGGGCGGTGAATACTTTCCCGCCTTCTTTATATCGATCCCTGGAGTTCATTTACTTCGGAATGTTTCCGCAAATTGGGGCGACTCTCATCCTTCTCGCTCTCTCCGATGGGAGGAATCGCGCGCTGCAGTTTATCGGAACAATTCTCACGTCTTACTATATGGCTCTAGTGATTTTCTATTTCTGGCCTGCGCAGGGTCCTTACTCGTTGTGCCCGAACCACTTCTCGCGTTTTCCCACCAATATTCAGTCCTACACGATCCAACACACGCTGATTCCACATGCGCTGGCCCTGTTCCACCACCAGGCCATCTCGCGAATTTCCACGGATTACTTCATCGCGTTTCCGTGTATGCACATCGTTCAACCGGTGATCGTTCTCTGGTTCCTGCGCCGCTGGCGCCGAATGGTGGTTTTCCTCGCCGCCTACGACGTGTTCCTCGTCGGAGCTGTTCTAATGCTCGAGATGCATTACGTGATCGACGTTCTGGTCGGCCTGCTGATGGCTGTGCTCGCGATAGCGATCTCCGGACGCGGTCCGGTTGACGAAGAGAGCGCATCTAGCCAACATATATTAACGGACCGCGATATAACAGTCCGGGCGTGAGCAATGGCGGCCCAGATCTCCCATTAATATTAATGTGCTTCAAGAAGTAATCGCGGAAACTTACAGAGTGGACTATAGTTAATAGAGAGGAGAAATACGGAGTCTGGGATCTCCCTGCGATCCGCAGTTGCTTTGCGCCTCGGCTGGATCGCCAGTGTCTGCTCGCCCCCTAAGGCACGCGTGACGTGCGAGGATCCGGCCAAGCACCGTTTCTAGGAAAAAATGGAAAGTCAAAAAAAGCGCTGGACGCCGACTGTCTCCAAGCCTCACAAATCGAGACGGTTAGAGCCCAGCACCTTCGCGGAAGAAGTATCCCAACGGTAATCTGTTTTTGCCCAGGTATGCAAGAAATTACGACCTTTCCGAGGGCTTGCAGGGTATGATTACGCGTGGTCGAGCGGTATGTTTTGGGGCGGTCTCTGAGTCGACGCCGGTCAGGCCGGGCGCGGGACTAACGCCACTCGATTTAGAAACCAGAAAAAGGGGCATTCTATGGGACTTGTACGCCGATTGTGGTGCGAACAAGACGGACAGGATATTGCAGAATACGCGGTCATGTTGGCAGTGATTCTTGTGATTGTCGTTGGAACCATACGACTGATCGGATCGAATGCCAATACTGTATTCTCCTCTGTCGCCAGTTCCATCCAGTAGCCGCCGAGTGACCGGCAATAATACCGGGATTGAGTGCGACGTGGTAACCGGTATCAGTTTCTAAGGGAGCAGCATGAACCGTACACGGTTGTTGATGATCGGAGTTCTAGCACTCGCGTTGGGTTTTTTTGCCAGTGTGTACGTTTACAAGAGCCTGCAGTCGAAGTCGAGTTCCGGCATTGAAAATGGGGTCGACGTAATCGTCGCTGCAAACGACCTGCAGGTGGGCGCGCGGGTCACTGAGCACGACATCAAGATTATCAAGGTCCAAGGCGCTGATCTGCCTCCCGGTGCGCCCAGAAGGCGGGCCGATGTCATCGGTCACGGGGTGATTGTTCCTATCGCCAAGGGCGAATTCATTCTTCCCAATCGGCTGGCCGGAGAGAATGCCGGGTCGGGTCTTCCGGCACTCATTCCACCTGGGATGCGTGCCGTTTCTGTGCGGGTCAATGAAGTCGTATCCGTCGCCGGATTCGTTACCCCGGGAACGCGCGTCGACGTGCTACTCACCGGAACACCGGGCTCTGGCGGCGAGCAACAGACCACCACGGTGCTGCAAAATGTCGCGGTGCTTGCGTCCGGACATACGCTGGAGCGAACTTCGACTGGCGAAGCGCAGACCACCGCTGTCATCACACTTCTGGTTTCTCCGGATGATGCCCAGCGGCTGACTCTGGCCAGCTCCGAAGGACGGATTCAGCTTGCCCTTCGTAATCCGCTGGACACTAAGCAGGACGAAGTACCGTCCTCCAATTCCAGGGGCCTCTATCGGGGCATCTCCGCTCCTGCACCCACCCAGCCCACCGTGCATCGTGTCGTGACGAAGAAAGTCGCTCCTCCAACCACCACTCCGACCCCGACTGGCGTGAGTGTTGAGGTCTATCAGGGCGACAAAAAACCAGAAATCGTGAAATGTTCGGAGGAGAATTGCGGCGCGAATTGAGTGGAATGAGTTCGGCCTTCCAAATCAGAACTGGCCCGTTTCCTCACAGGGAGAGGACTCTGAAAATGAACGTTCGTACGTCTTTGCTCGGGGCCTGGCTGCTGGCCGCGTGTGTCGTCCCCACTTTTTCGGAAATCATGCAGCAGGCCGAACCCGCAGGCCAAGCACCGGCGGCGACCGACACACAGACCACAACCCTCCCAGCACAAACTCCGCAGCCTCAGGGGTCCGCGCCCTTGCGGGTCATGGTGGGCAAGTCGTTGCTCATCAATACAACCGAGCGATTAAGACGTATTTCGATCACTGATCCGAACATTGCGTTTGCCCAGGTGATAACGCCGACGCAGATTCTGGTTCATGGCAAAACTCCGGGAGAGGTTTCCCTGCTGATCTGGGATGAAGCGGAACGTTCTCGCAGCTTTGATCTTCGCGTGGATGTGGACGTGAGTGCCTGTGCTGAAGAAGAGCGGCGTGTCTTTCCCGACGAGCAAATCACAGTCACACCTTCCAGGGCCGCCGTCGTTTTGTCTGGTCACGTTTCTACCGAAGATGTTGCCAAGCGCGCCGGAGAACTCGCGGGCGCGTATTCTCCTCGGGTTGTGAATGTGTTGACGTTCGGCCCGGTCGGAGCTCAAGAGGTTCTATTGCAGGTGAAGTTTGCCGAAGTCGACCGCACGGCCCTAACCCAACTGGGCATCAATTTCATTTCCACGGGAGCCGGCAATACAATCGGCACGGTGACGACTGGGCAGTTCGGCGCCTTTGGACCGCAGACGTTGACTCCGGGCCAATCCGGGGGAAGCACCACCAGTCCAGCCACTACGGTCAACAACATACTGAATCTGTTTCTTTTTCGTTCCGATATTAATTTCGGAGCCGTGATCGCGGCACTGGAGAATAAGAGTCTGCTGCAGATTCTCGCTGAACCCAATTTAATTGCGGTCAACGGCAAGGAAGCCAGTTTCTTGGCCGGAGGTCAATTTCCATTCCCGATCGTGCAGCCCGGTGCTGGCTTCACCGCGGTTACAATTTCGTTCAAGGAATTTGGCGTGCGCTTACAGTTCACCCCAGTCATCATGCCGAACGGAAATATCCATTTGAAGGTGGCTCCAGAAGTCAGCACGTTGGATTTCGCCAATGCATTAACGATCTCCGGATTCACCGTACCCGCCTTGAGCACACGCAAGGCGGAAACTGAATTTGAATTACAGGATGGGCAGAGCTTCGTGATCGCCGGTCTCATGGACAACCGTGTCACCGACATTTACAACAAGATTCCTGGACTCGGAGACCTTCCGGTCCTGGGCAATCTCTTTCGCAGTAAGAGTTTGCAGAAGAGCAATTCGGAACTGATGGTGTTGTGTACGGTGCGGCGGATCTCTCCGAGCACAGAGCAGCCCGCCCCACCCCAGAATCCCAAACCTTTTATGGACAGCGGAAAGTTCGATAAAGGCAGATAATCTCGGCGCTGAAATCGCTGATACGTTATGGCAGAACTCTCAGTCGTAATTGTCGCCACCGACAACGAGCAGCGAGCGGTGCTGCAAGTGCTGGTTGACGGCACCAGTGTGGCGCGGACGGTCCATACGTGCGCGAGCTTTCCGGTGGCCGCCTCTGACCCTGTGACAAGGCGGGTACGCACCGCGAATCCGGATGTGACCCTGGTCGACATTCCCACCGACAATCCTCAACTCGCCCTCCGAGCCATCGAATTGCTGCATCAGGAAATGCCCGATGCCGCCATTTTTGCCATCGGCACCCTGAGTCAACCTCAGATCATCGTCAACGCAATGCGTGCGGGAGCCCGAGAATTCATCGAACGACCTACCAATACAACAGATATGCTCGAGGCGTTCGTGCGCCTCACCACCGCGCAGCGCCGAGGACGTCAAGAAGGGATTCGCGGCAAAGTTTTTTCGGTTATCAATGCAAAAGGCGGAAACGGCGCGACTACCGTGGCTGTCAATTTAGCGCTGGCTCTGCAGTCTTCTTCCGGACAAACCGCGTTGGTGGACCTTGCTCCTCTGGGCCACACCGCGCTCCACATGAATCTGAAGCCGGTATTCAACGTGGCCGACGCCACCCGCAATCTTCACCGCATGGACGCTTCCCTGCTCGAGAGCTTCATGACGCGCCACAGCGGCGGGTTGCAGTTGCTTGCAGGAACCAATGTGCCCGCTGCCGTAGATCCATCGACCGCCGAGTTTGTTCGCCTCTTCGACATGCTCGTGACGCATTACCGGTACGTTGTGGTCGATGCTTCGTCGCGCTTCGATGCAGCCACCCGGCTAATCGCCAGCCTGTCGGAAACCGTCTTACTCGTCGCCTGCAGCGACGTGGCGTCGCTTTGGAGCGCAGCGCGGGTGCAGCAATACCTTGGGGAAACCGGAAGCCGCGAGCGTGTTCGCCTGGTCCTCAATCGCTTTAGGAAGGTTCCCGGCTTTAGTGAAGCAGACGCCGAGGCAGCAGTTGGTGCAAAATTATTGTGGCGAATCCCCAACCAGTATTTCGCGATATCAGGAGCGATCGATCGCGGCACACCGGTCATGGATCAACGAAATTCAGAGATCGCACGATGTTTCTCCGGGTTAGCGCAGGAGTTGACTCGCAACGACGTAGAGGTCAAGCGGGCGGCGTGGTCGCTGTTTAAGTCGGTTTAGTATTTAGAGTCGAAACTGGGCAAACATGACAAATCTTCAGTCCTTCGAGCGCACCGACTACCAGCAGGTTAAAGCCGACCTGCATCGCAAGATCCTGGATCGCCTCGATCTTGAGAAGCTGGGCAAGGCTACCGGAGACTCCGCCCGGGATGAAGTGCTGGTCGTCATTCGGAACGCCGTCAACGCCGAAGTCGTACCCCTGAGCTTTGCCGAGCGGGAACGACTTTCGCGCGAGATCCTTGACGAGATTTTCGGTCTCGGCCCTCTCGAACCGTTGCTCAAGGACCCTACCGTCTCCGACATTCTGGTAAATCGCTTCGATCGCGTATACGTGGAGCGCGCGGGAAAGCTCGAACGTACTGCGTTGTCCTTCAAAGACAATTCGCACCTCATGCAGATTATTGAGCGTATTGTTTCGCGCATCGGGCGCCGCGTCGATGAGTCCTCTCCCATGGTGGATGCCCGCCTGGCCGATGGATCCCGTGTCAACGCGATCATTCCGCCGCTGGCCATTGACGGCCCTTCGCTCTCGATCCGCCGCTTCGGGCGCGAGCCCGTTACCGCACGCCAGATGATCGAGAATCTTACCCTCACCGAATCGATGCTCGAATTGCTCTCGGCCATGGTGAAGGGGCGGCTGAATATTCTGGTTTCCGGCGGAACCGGTGCCGGCAAGACGACTCTGTTAAACGTCCTCTCCGGATATATTCCCAACTCTGATCGCATCGTTACGATCGAAGACGCAGCCGAACTGCAGTTGAAGCAGGAGCACGTGGTGCGTCTGGAAACCCGGCCACCTAATATCGAAGGCAAAGGCGCCGTGCGCCAGCGGCAACTTGTAATCAACAGCCTGCGTATGCGCCCAGACCGAATTGTGGTTGGCGAGGTGCGTGGCGAGGAGGCCTTCGATATGTTGCAGGCCATGAATACCGGTCACGAGGGATCGCTCACTACGGTGCACGCTAACTCTCCGCGCGATGCCATGGCTCGTGTCGAGAATATGGTCTCCATGGCGAACCTGAATATTCCGGAGCGCGCGGTGCGACACCAGATCGCTTCCGCGGTGCACGCCGTCATACAGATTGCACGCCTCTCGGACGGTACCCGGAAAGTGATCACCGTTTCGGAAATTACCGGGATGGACGGTGACCGAATCGGCATGCAGGATATTTTTACCTTCGAACGCACCGGCACGGATGAAAGCGGCAAAGTCCGGGGTGCATTTCGTGCGACCGGAGTGCGTCCGCAATTTGCGGAGCGGCTCGCGACCACGGGCGCCCGCTTGCGGCCGGCATTATTTGAATCGAGAACTGAGGTCTGATCGAAATGCCAGCTGCCCTAATTGCGGTTGTTGTGTTCATCGTGGTTGCGCTGGCGGCCTTTGGCCTGGGCTCGATTTTTGACCAGCGCAATGCGCGCGCTCGACTCCTGAAAGAACGCCTGGCAAAGGAGCGCAAGGCTCCCGATTTGGCAGCGGAGGAAGAATTGGCTCTTCTCCGCGATGAACAACTCAGCCAGATTCCCGCGCTGGACAACCTGCTGAGGCGATCGACATGGGTCAGTGACATCCGGAAAATGCTGGAGCAGGCCGGCATGTCGACGCGCGCCGGGAATTTTCTTGCCATCTCGGCCGCCTCCGGGATCGCCACCACTTTCCTGGCTTACGCGCTGAGCCGCCGCGTTGAAATCGCATGGGTTGGGATGTTGCTCGGGTTTGTGCTTCCCTACGCCTATTCGTCCTATCGACGCACCAAGCGCTTTGAGAAGTTTGAAGAGCTATTTCCTGAAGCGATCGACACGTTGGCGCGCGCGGTTCGGGCCGGACACGCCTTCACCACCGCACTGGAAATGATTACGGATGAGGTCGCGGATCCCGTCGCCGGCGAATTCCGCCAGCTTTACGAAGAGCAAAAATTCGGTATGCCAGTTCGGGATGCTCTGTTAAATCTCACCGAGCGCGTGCCCCTGGTCGACGTTAAGTTTTTCGTGACTGCCGTCATGCTGCAACGCGAGACTGGCGGCAACCTGGCCGAGATTCTAGATAACCTGTCGTACGTCATCCGCGAGCGCTTCAAGATCCAGCGCCAAGTACGGGTCTATACTGCACAAGGGCGCTTGACCATGTCCTTGTTGATGGGGATGCCCCCGATTATCGTGACCGTCATGCTTATCCTGAATCCAGCGTTCATTCGTCCCCTTTTCTCAGACCCGATTGGACACGGGTTGCTGGTGGCGGGGATTACCCTGCAAACCGTAGGATATTTCGTAATCCGTAAGATTATTCGCATTCAAGTTTAGGGACTGCGTTTAGCTCATGCTGCCGCTTATTTTGGTTATCGTCGTATTCGTCACTGTCGTGATGGTCGTCCTCGCCTTCGGAGCGGCGGTCGTGACACCCAGTTCGGTTCTTGGGGCCCGTCTGCGCGCCTTGGGCGGGCAGCAGCAGCAAGTCGAGAACAAGCCTGCGTTCCGCGAACGGATGGAGCAGGCGCTGGATCCGATCAGCAAGGCGATCCCCTTGTCCCCGGCGGACGTTTCGCGTACACGCGCGTGGCTGATTCAGGCCGGGTTCCGCGACGCCATTGACGTCAACTACTACTTCGGTGCCCGTATTCTAGCCTCCGCCCTCGGCTTTATCGGTGTCGCCCTTTTTACAGGATTCGATAATCTTTTCCTCCTGGTCGGCGTTGCTGGTCTAGGATTCTTTCTCCCACGCTTCGTTCTCAAGCGGATGATTAAGGACCGGCAGCGCCGCATTCGCATCGGTCTGCCGGACGCATTAGACCTGACCGTGATCTGCGTGGAAGCGGGCTTGGCCCTCGATCAAGCCCTCACCCGTGTTGGTCAGGACCTTCACCATGCCCACCCTGATCTCAGCGACGAGTTTCACCTCGTAAACCTCGAAATGCGCGCTGGCAAGCCTCGCGCTGAGGCCCTGCGCAACCTGGTGGACCGCACCGGGGTTGACGACATCCGTTCTCTTGTGGGTACACTCATTCAAACAGATCGCTTCGGCACCAGCGTCGCTCAAGCTCTCCGCGTGCATTCCGACTCCCTCCGCACGGAGCGCCGGCAGCGGGCCGAAGAACAAGCTGCAAAAACCACGATTAAGATGGTCCCCCCACTGGTGATATTTGTTCTGCCGTCGATTATTTTCGTCACGATTGGCCCGGCTATTATCGAACTATTCCGGCAGCTCAGCCCCGTTACGGGCGGTCACTAAGACGGCAAAGCAATCGCAAGATAGAACTTGGGGAGCATGTTGTCGCTATGTCGGTTTTATCTTCGCAAGGGCAAGCTTTTAATCAGACCCGACAGGTATTCCTGGCGACGGCTCTCGCCGTCGCTGACACGCATTGGAGCCGGCTGCGTGGCTTGCTTGGACTCTCCTCGAGTGACTTCCGTAACGGTGCTGGCCTCTGGATTGTTCCTTGCCATGGAGTTCATACTTTGGGCATGGGGTTCCCCATCGACGTCATTTATCTGGACGGTTCGATGAAGGTAATTCATCTTCAGAGCGGTCTGCGGCCATGGCGGTTTGGGCCAGTCCGATCACAGGCAGCGTCTGTATTGGAATTGCCCTGTCGTATGGTGGCAGAAACCAGAACCGCATTGGGCGATAGAATTGAAGTAACGTTGCAAAAGGATGGTCAATTCCTGCCCGCGTGAGTTCCATACTCCAACTCGAAGAGGCCGTCGTCGTTCAGGATGCGGCACCCAAGCTAGCCGTGGAGTGGTCGTCACCCTGGCATGACTTTGTAACGTCGATTCGGCCGGCCTTGGCGCGGTCCGAGCGCCGTCTTGCCGGCGAGGCTCCCTTCGGACTCGTCCCTCTACGCATCATGATCCCTTCCTATCTTCTGGAGGCTTTCCTGATCTTCGCCGTCATCGTCGTTCAGGTAAAGATCGCGGCGCTGCGGCCCTACGTTGTGCCAAGATTTTCAAGTCATGACGTGATCTATTACAGCGGCGACGAACTTCCGCGAACTCAGGATGTCGGCGGCGCTGAAGCTGGAAACGTCGGGGCCGCGGGTGGGGAGGAAGCCCACCACCGCACTCAGACGATCAAGATTGCGCGAGGCGGTTCGCTCTCTCCGCAGGTGGTGGACGCGCCCAACCTCAAACTTCCATCCTCGCGCGATGCGGTGGCGAACCTGTTGGCCATTCGGCCGAATCCAGGACCTCCGCCTGCAGAAGGACTGCGCTCCAATCGTGCTGCTCCCAATCTTTCAACTGCGGTGGTCGCTCCCGCCCCGAACGTAGTCCGCGATTACACTCGCAACGGCGTGCAGCTAGACTCGGTGATAGCCCCCGCGCCGTCGGTGACGCGCGATCGCACAACGACGGCTCCCAATTTCAATGCGACGCTAATTCCTCCCGCCCCCAGCGTTTCGAGCAGTCACAGTCTGGTCGCTCCGGCTCTTGGCCCAGCTATAATTCCGCCTGCTCCCAGCGCAGCCCGCGATCGCGGGCTGAACGCGCCCATGTTGAGCACGTCGGTCGTAGCGCCAGCGCCTACGGCAGATCGCGAACGAAGCCGATCCAATCCCGCGCTTGCTCGCAGTGTGATCCCGCCCGCACCCGGTGGGATGAGCCGGGAACTTTCCAGTTCACCTGTTCAAATGACGAATGCGGCTGTGGTGCCGCCGCCGGTCTCGGCGCCCGAACGAAACACCGGGCGGAATTCGAAACTAAATTTGCCGGCATCCTCTGTGGTCGCACCGCCGCCTTCCGCGGATGTTTCGCCAGATACGCATCGTTTGGCGGGCGGAACTATCCCAGACGCGTCGCGGGCGGTTGTCCCGCCGCCCCCCACGCAGTCGGCCAGCGGCTCGTTCATGAGCAGCCTGATGGGAAAACTTTTTGGCGCTGCCGAGGTCGTCCCCCCGCCTCCTGCGGTTCATTCGAACGGCCCGACTGGCGGGAGCGGAACTTCCCTTGCAACGAACATCGTTCCACCGCCACCAAGCGTCGCGGCAAGTCCGGCCGGCGGTAGTCCGCGCGGCGCGCGAAACGGGATGGGTAGCTCCATTGGATCGAACGTGGTTGCTCCACCGCCTTCCGCAGGTATATCCGGCGGCACCGGCACTCGTTCTGGGGCCGCATCCTCTGCGCCAATCGTAGGCGTTCCTAATGTTGTCCCGCCCCCGCCAACGCTTGCCGGCAACGGTGGTGGCTCGGGCAACACTGGCGGAGGAGCGGGCGCTCCAGGTGGCACACTGCTGGCCAACAATATCGTTCCGCCTCCACCTTCTCTTGGTGGAGGCTCTGCAACAACTGGCGGCGGTTCGGGTCGCAGGGGCGCAGGTCTTGGGGCGCCACTGGATGCAGGCGCGAATCTGGCTTCGCCCGCGAGTGGAGGCAGCGGCACCAATGCGGGCGCGGTGATTTCCACACAGCCCGGCACGAAAGTTGGACTACCGAGTAGCGGTGGTACTGGATCGCTCGCGATGTCTCCTTCAGGCGGCGACAAGCCCGGACTCGGTGGCGCAGGTGGAGGCACCAGTATTGGTCATGGAGAGGGCTCAGGCAGTGGCATGAACGGCGCCGGGTCAGGCGCCGGAAAATCTGGCGCCGGGGTCGGATCGGATGCGAGTGCACGAGGCGGCATCGCTCCCGCCCCAGGCCCGGGTGGCTCCGGGAATGCACCTTCTGGCAACCCGGCCGTACGCGGTATCGACATCAGCGGAGGCAGCAGTCAAGTCACCATTCCCGCGTTTGGGTCTGACCCTTCCGCCAGCGATCCGCAGAGCCCAAGGCACTCTTCATTAAAGCAACGGCAATCGTTCGATGTCGATGTAGTCGCTACCGCCTCTTCCGGCGGAGCCTTCGAGCCTTACAAGAACCTGCTCCACGGTGAAAAGCACACAATCTATCCTGATACGTCGAGTTCTTTGGGAACGGCAGTCATGGAATACTCCGAGGAATCGGTGACGGGCCGAGGGGTACTTACACCTCCTCAGCCAATTCGCACCACCCTGCCTCAGGGGTTAGCCCGCGCTCGCATGGTGGTGATCTGCACTCTTGATGCTTCGGGCAACCTGAAGAACCTGAGGGTGCTGGACCCAGGCCCAGCCGATATGACCGCCAGGGTATTAGCCGCTTTGACTAGCTGGAAGTTCCGGGCCGCCCTGCGAGGCGATCAACCGGTGGAAGTGACAGCCATTCTGGGTTTTGGCATCGACACTAACGATCGCTTCTAGTACGTCATGAACCTTTGATTGACTCTCTCTGACCCGTCCTGTCTCAAACTACTGATCGTTCTCCGGCTATTGCCGATGTCCCATAGAGGGCGATGCTCGCCCACGCCGGAGTGCGGATGGATTTTGACGAAGCGGTCAGCGCACACAGCAACTGGAAACGTGAATTGCGCGGCTTCCTGGCGAAAGGCGAGTGCAATCTCCGCCCCGCTGACGTCAGCGTTGACCACAAATGCGCACTCGGACAATGGATTTACGGCGAAGGCGCACGCTACCGCTCTCTACCTGAGTTTACAAACCTGAAGTATGAGCATACCCGCTTTCACATGCTCGCGGCCGAGGTAGTGCGGAAAGCGAATTCCGGAACATCGATCGACGCTGAATTGGAGCCTTGTTCTAATAGCGACTTCTCGATATCGTCGTCGGCCATCGTGATCGCGATCATCGCCCTGAAAAAGCGCCTCGCCAGCTGACGCGGCTTGCGCGTTGTAGAACTACTTGGCTCTTCGGCGGTTTTTCTGACGTGATGGTGGAATCAGGCCCTTTTCTGGTCGCTCCGTTTCAATCTTGTCCGATAGCTTGTGGAGAGGCTTGTCCGCAACTGACGATCGCTGCCCACCTGCTGCAGCCGCTGTCAGACCCTGCCCCGTATAAATCGATTCCGCGAATGTCGTACCCGAAATGGCGCTCGCCACTGCGAACACTCCGTGAGGCACACCGTTGGTGAAGACGGTCGCTACGTAATCGCCCACCATCAGCCCATTTTGTGAATTCGGGAGCCAGGTCAGCATCATGGGACCCGTGAGCGCGACCGGCGCGTTCCAGGTCGAGCCGCCGTTCGCTGACGCAATATATCCAACGTAGAGTTGACACGTCGACACCGTGCATGCGCTCTGCGAGTAGTAGTAATAGTGCAACGCGACATGCGCTTCGCCCCCGCTGGTAGCAGGATCAATCCCGATTCCGGGAATGAAGTAATCCGCCGTGCTCGAAGTGTCATCGATTGGTACGCGCGTAACCGCGCTCCAATTCACGCCGTCGGTCGACGTGCTGTACACCAGATCATTCGTCGCGCACATAGCCCGGAACCGGCAATCCTCCCACACCACCCAAACTGCTCCAGCACCATCCACTGCCGCAGAGGGCAGCGGACCACTGCGAATCCCACCCGCATCGGTGTGAAACTGCCTGGTCGAAATGGTTACAGCAGCGCTCCAGGTAATGCCGCCGTCGCTCGAACTGAAAGCCGAGATAACATTGGTCTCGATCGGCACAACTACGTTCCCATTCGGCTGAACCAGAGGCTGTCCGCCGATACCCTGGGCTAAGTCTGCGGTAGCCACCGGTATCCCCCAAGTCAAACCTCCGTCGGTGGAAGTGCTCATCTGAATTTCGCCCTGACTGATGGGATCGTCCCATTCGAGGTAACAATTGCCGTAGTGCGGACTACTCGCCCAACTATCGCAGACGATCCAGTTCTTGTCGGAGCTCGGAGCGGACGGATCGACGCTGACCGGATCTTGCCAAGTCAGGCCATCGCTCGAGCGGCTTACTACCACTGCCGGCGTGTGAAGCGTGCTGGAAAGCGGCAAGGACGCGATTAACCACACGCCGTGCTTCGCGTCATAAGCGACAACCGGATCGCTGGCTGCGTCATACGGCCCCGAACCTTCGCCGGTTGTTATGCCCGGCAAAAAGCCGTGGGTCCAAGTATTGCCGCCGTCGGTGGAGGTTGCCCATCCAATGTTGGTCGCCCCACCGGGAGCAATGCGCCCGGTTTGGAACGCGGCCACCAAAGTCTTCCCATTGGCCACCATGTGAGGCTCGACTTCGGTCGCGTGTTGCCCCGGACCGATCGAGTAGGGGTCTGAGCTCACCTGCGTCAGATTCGCGCCCACAGGATTTCCGGGTTGGGTTCCTGGAACTGATGGGGACGGCGTCGATCCTGAACACCCGACCAACGCCAGTGTTAGTCCCGCAAGAAAGCAGGAAACCGCGCTTTTCCAGCAGAAGAGGTCACCTGTTGCATCCATCATTCAGAAGTCCTGTGTCCCTCAAATACAACCAACGTGCCACCATCATTAGGTGGCGTACTGGAAAGGTCAATTGCTTCTTGTCGGCGGCCTTAGAGTTCAATGGTCTCGCACGAATATAACCGCCACCTCGTCTGCGTAGCTCGTCTTCCATCCCTGAGTTCCCGAAAGCACGGTCGCTAGCGGCGCGTCTCTGGGCAACACGACGCAGGAAGCCTTGTAGGTGTCGAGAACATTCTCCCAGCCGCGCTGAACGTGCATCATCTTTAGGTACGACCTGAAGAATTGCTCACCGTACAAGTCATGCCGGTCATCCACAACGACCAGTGTTCTGGGATACAGCCGATAAACCAAATACCCACCCCAGTAGTCCGGACTCAACACCGGACCTTGGAGGTGATTTTTCTCCAGATAATTCACGGCCTCGACGGGCATGCGCTGCGGGCTAAAATGCGCGGCCATCCACTGCCTGGACCCCGCGCCTCCGCCGTTCACAACAATCAGGAGCGTTGCGACAATTGCAACAATCGGCCATAGATGGCCGCGGAGTCTGGTTTCCATTACGGTCATGCGCTGCGAGAAACCCCGAGAAAACCTGGCAGGCAGCATTGGGCCGATGACCATCACCAGCAGAATCGACGAGATCGGGATATTCCGCGACGCGTACAGCCCGGCATAAATCGCAAACAGAACCGTTATGCCGGTGCTCATTCGCAAATCCCGTCCTCGGATCGCCACAACGCTCACCGCAATCAGAATAAGTATGAGAAAACACTTCTGCGCCAGCCCGTGGAAATTAGGCGACTGAAACTCTTCAATGTGATCCATCAGAAACCGGTTCGAGAGGTAGGAATAAATGTGCGCGCATAGCTTCCATCCGTAAGGATTTATCAGACTGGCCGCAACCGAAAGTACACCCATCCACGCGAGACTGCGCGCTCTTTTTGCCGCGGAGACTTTTTGCAGAACTTCTTCGAGACGGTTCTCATTGGTTCTGAACCACGTCCAGCCGGCTCCGAGCAAATAGATTGTGAGCAGCACGAATCCAACCAGAAAGCCACCGTGCACATTCACCCACACCACCATCAGAAATGGGAGAGCCCACAGCCATCGCGATCGACTCTGCCCTCTCAGACAATCCCGCTCAGAGGAATCCAAGATCCAGAACCACCCCAGGGTGAACAGCCAACTGACCACATGCGGACGCGCCAGGAAATGAATCATCGACGCTGAAGTTGCAAGCAGCGTCAGCGTGAGTGCCACTAGCAAGTTCGTCCCGCGTAAGATGAGCAGCCGAAACATCGCAGCGAAGACTAACGCGATTACGACTGCCGTGAACCAGACGACACCATTCAATCCCAGCCTGGCTTCCAACAGACCTACGACGACGTCATAGAGCCACTCCCAAGCAAACCATGGCCTTTCTGCCATCGTGGACGAAAACGGATCCATGCGTGGCACAGAGTGAACTGCCAGAATCTGCTGTCCGGTGCGAATGTGCCAACCAATACCTGCATCTCCCAGCAGGCGCGCCGATAAAGGTGTTAATACCAGCACGCCCAGGAGTGCGAGAAAAATTACGTCGGCCACCGATGGCATCGCTACGCGAAGCCACGCCGGAGTCATCACTGCAGAACTTCTGGAACCATCTGCCATCGCGGTGAATCTTATAGAGCTGGAGGGCAGACAGCAAGATGGCGAGCAAGGTGACACCGCGAGTTGTAATCGTCGGCGCGGGTTTCGGTGGCCTGAACGCGGCGCGCACTCTGGCAAAGGCACCCGTTCAAATCACAGTTATCGACCGCAGAAACTACCACACCTTTCAGCCGCTGCTTTACCAGGTAGCGACTGCGGGGCTTTCCCCAGGAGAAATTGCCGCTCCCATCCGTTCTATTCTTCGCTCGCACCGCAACATCGAGGTGTTGATGTCTGAAGTCACAGACTTCGATCTTGAGCACCGCATTGTCAAAACTCCTGACGCTGAAATCCCGTACGACTACCTCATCGTTGCCGCGGGTGCGAGCCACGCCTATTTCGGGCACGATGATTGGGAGCCCTTCGCTCCCGGCCTCAAGACTATCGAAGATGCGCTGGAAATCCGTCGTCGTGTGTTGCTCGCCTTCGAGTTGGCTGAGCGTCAGGCTGCCTCCGGGGAAACTACCACTCCTCTCAACTTCGTTGTGGTCGGCGGCGGTCCCACCGGAGTCGAGCTAGCCGGAACGCTCGCCGAGATCTCACATCACGCCTTGGCTCAGGAATTCCGTTCCATCGACCCCTCGCGCACCCATATCCTGCTGATCGAGGGAGGACCGCGCGTCCTCGCGGCCTATGCGGAAGACTCATCCCGCAGCGCCCAGGAGCAACTCAATCGCCTGGGTGTCGAAGTTCGCACTTCGACAGTTGTCACTCAGATCGAACCCGGCGCAGTTTATGCAGGCAGCACGCGCCTCCCAGCGACGGTCGTGCTCTGGGCAGCGGGCGTCGCCGCTTCGCCGCTCGGCAAGTGCCTGGGTGTACCGATCGACCGAGCGGGTCGCGTACTTGTTCAGTCGGATCTCTCCATTCCAGGCCGTCCGGAGGTATTCGTGATCGGCGATCTTGCGTCGTTGAAAGACGAGCACGGCAAGATGCTCCCCGGAGTTGCGCCCACTGCAATCCAGCAGGGCCGCTTCGTTGCCAAAGTAATTCGCGAGGAAGTGGCGTTAAAGCGGGATGGAAGTCAGGATTTTGGCCCACGTCCTCCATTCCACTACTGGGACAAAGGCAGCCTGGCCACCATTGGCAGGGCCGCGGCCGTGGCTGAGTTCGGACGGATCCACATCTCAGGCTTCGTGGCGTGGTTATCATGGCTCTTCATTCACATTCTGTTTCTCATCGGCTTCCGCAACCGCTTGCTGGTCTTTATTCAATGGGCATGGTCTTATGTCACCTACGAGCGTGGTGCGCGGTTGATCACTGGGAGCACCTACCTGCCTGGCTGGACAGCTGAGCAACCCGACTCATCCGTTACCAAGGAGCCGGGCGCGCAAGAAATTCACACGGGCCCACTCAAATAGAGGGACAATAGAAAAGAAGCGGGATGCGGGTTCACGCCATATTGGCCGAATCCTGCGATGGCTCAGCCCGCAAAGGACGATGCGCCATGCATTCTTCTCTAACAGTGACCCTTAAGAGTTGCATGAAGTTGGGCACCCTCATTGCAATCGCAATCGCGATAATCTTTTCAGTTCCTGTGTCTGCTCAGGTTTTGAAAGTTGTCGTCAACGACACAATTCAGCCGATCAGCGCGGAGTACATTTCCCGCGCGATTGACGAAGCCCACCGTCGTAACGCGCAGGCCTTATTGATCGAGATGAATACGCCTGGCGGCTTGGTCAGTTCGACGCGGGAGATCATGGAGAAAATCACATCGTCTCCGGTTCCCGTGATCGTGTACGTGACACCGACGGGCGGGCACGCTGGTTCCGCAGGCATCTTCATTCTCGAATCCGCCGACATCGCCGCCATGGCGCCCGGAACCGCAGCCGGTGCTGCGCATCCCGTCACCTTCATCGGTCCCATGCAGGTCAAAACCGACGACGACATGAAGCGGAAGATCGAAAACGATGCTGCAGCACTCATGCGCTCGGTCACTGCCAAGCGCGGACGCAGCACGGAAGCTGCCGAAAGTGCCGTGCGCGAGTCCAAATCCTTCACCGAGCAGGAGGCCCTCGCCGGACATCTCATCGACTACGTTGCATCCAGCCCGGAAGACATCTTTCGCCAGATGCAAGGCAAGAGTTTCAAACGCTTCAATGGAGAGACAGCCACCCTTGATCTGACAAACCAGCCGGTTGTGCCTTTCGGCATGACTCTCAAGGAAACGATTCTCGATACTCTCATGGACCCGAACGTGGCGTTTCTGCTGCTGGTGGTCGGAGCATTGGCTCTCTATGTGGAATTCAATCACCCCGGAGCGGTCATCCCCGGCACCGTGGGAGTAGTGTTCATTCTTCTCGCTGCGTTCGCGCTGAATTTCCTCCCCACACGTTTCGCCGCGTTGGGATTGATTCTGGGGGCCTTTGCCCTTTTCGCCGCTGAAGCCAAGTTCACATCGCACGGAGTTCTAACGGCGGGTGGGATTGCGTTGCTCACTATCGGCGGCTTGCTCCTGGTCGATTCGCCAATTCCGGAAATGCGCGTACATCTGTTGACTGCGCTGGCAGTCAGCATCCCTTTCGGACTCATTACTGCCTTTTTAATGACGATCGCCGTGAAGGCGCGGCGCAATAAAGTGGTGACCGGAGCGCAGGGCCTGGTGGGAGAAACAGGGGTTGCGCAGACGTCACTTTCGCCGCAGGGAAAGGTTTTCGTCCACGGCGAACTCTGGGATGCAGTGGCCTCGTCACCCCTGCCGCCGGGACAACTCGTGGTGGTCCGCAGGATTGAGGATCTTACGCTGCACGTCGATCCGCTCGGGGCCACTCCGCCACCCAATAACCCGGAGCCCGCACTTCTCTAATCTAGGCTGAATCATGTGGACACGGCCGCCTTCGGCTGTCTTCGAACGGAACGCCCCTCAATCTATCTCAGGTCGAATAACGCATTTACATGAGCCGTAACCGTCACGGTCTGTGGAGTGAATTCCTCGGTTGGGGCCGGAGCCGCATTGGCCATCGCGGCCATGGGATGAGCCATTCGTGGCATGATAGGTCGCGGGTTCTCGAACGTGTCCACCGAGGCATAAGAGAGTTCTCCCACGCTTCGGCCAGCAACACGAGCCAGAGTATCGGCGGAGTTGCGCGCCCGCCGATACGCATCTTCCACGGCTTTGTTCTTGGCTTCGTCCATATTCTCGAGCGCGTAACTGAGGGTCTGGGTCTCGCTCACGTTAGCGTCGGCCAGTTGCTGAGTGATCGGAGCGACCTTCGTAAAATCCTTCAACTTCAGGGTCACGTCGGTGGTCACGCGATATCCAATCACCTTCTGTTTTGGTTTCCACTCGTAGACCGGTTGCACTGACAGAAATCCGATGTTGGCGGCCTTGGGGTCAATTCCATTGGTGCGCAATGCCTGCCGCACTTGCTCCACGTTTTTTGATCCCCGCTGGAAGGCGGCTTGTGAAGTCTCGTCTTGCACCGACACGTTGAACTGGATCACGGCCGTGTCGGGAGCTGCTTCGAACTTCCCGTCCGCGCCCACGTAAACGCTATTCGCCTGTGCGTTCACCGCAGGATGATCCTGCGCAATCACTGTAGTGACCAAGAGAGGAATGAGAGCGAAGAGTAAACAGGCAGATTTCATGGCGGCCCTCCGGAAGGATTATCCCATTTAAGATCGAGTTTCCACGATGGGACGCCTTCCTTTTAAGAACGCCGGAAAGCATTGATTTTGCGATTTCGAAGCAATCAAATCTTCTGGCTCTCGATCTCGCCCTCTACCGGGTGGGAACCGCGAGATTGCGATCCAGACGAATTTCGAGAGCAGTTCCCTTGTTGAGTACCAGGTCGTGCCCCGCTTCGAATGCCGAGAAAGCTCCTGCCGCCGCACCTGAACCGGCTCCGGCCGCCGCGCCGTGTTTGCCACCCGACCGCTCCCCCTGCGCGGCGCCTTCACCCGCCCCAACGATCACCGCTTCGGCGATTTGTTCCTTCGTCATCCCCTTGCGCCCAATCTCTCCTTCTTCTCCGATCTGCCGTAATCCATGCTCCCCCGGGACGCCAGTCACCGTGGCGATCAAGGGAATCCAGCCTCTGGAAGTTTCGATTTCCTCGAAACTCAAAATGATGCGCGTGTGCAGTCCCGGTTCAACCGCGGTGATGTGCCCCTTGATCTTCCTTCCTGATTCGATGGCCTGGCCACTAGCAGACACTAGCGGCTCCGCTAAGCGAGCATGAAAGTGGTCGCCCGCCTTCACCGTCTTCGTATCCAGGCGATCGCTCAGTTGGATCAGAAATGTCGTGCCCTGTGGCACAGCATTCACGGGAGCAGGGGCGTCCTGGGCTGCCATTGAAATACATAAACAAAGGGTGGCAGCCAACATGGCAACAAGGTTCATTCGGAAACGCGGCTTACGAACGGGCATAGGAATCTCCCTGAAGGAATTCTTCTAGGTTGGATGGGAGAATGGAGGAAATTGCTGCCTTCGGTTGAGACGATATTCAGCCTAACCATGCCCCAACGCAGGCCCTGCCACGGCCAGCAGATCAACCTGAAGGCCGCCGGAGTGCAGTCCTTCAATCGTCGTGGCGGGACGCTTCCCAGTTGCGGGCACAACACCCACGGCGCGGTTTTTGCCCAATTCCTTTGCCCGGTGCAGCCCGCGGTCGGCGAGGGTAAGAACCTCTTCATAACCAATCGCCTGCGGATTTTCGGAGGACCAGGGAAACGCAGCCCATCCCAGCGAACAGGTGCGATACATCATTTCTCCCGAATCGCGCAGTTGAATTGGCGTATCCGCTACGGCCGAGAGAACGCGCTGCGCCAGCAATTCGGCCTCGCGGCGATCGGTGTAGCGCGACACAATCAAAAACTCTTCCCCTCCCCAGCGTACCAGCACATCGGAATGCCGGATCGATGTACTGAGACGATGAGCCAACTCCACCAGCACCCGGTCGCCTACGTCGTGCCCGTACCGGTCGTTCACTTCTTTGAAATTGTCGGCATCGATCAGGTAGAAAACCAGATCCTGCGTGTGCGGATCGCGGTTATCCGCGTGTGACCGCAATGCCTGGCTTACGTCCGATTCGATCGAGGCTGAGAAATAACGCCGGTTTCGCAATCCTGTCATTGGATCGGTGAGCGACGCCTCCTCCAATACGACGTTGGTGCGACGTAACTCCCGGTTCAGTCGACGGTGCTGAATGAACCACAAAAACGCCATCATGAAGATCGTCGCCAGCGTGACCAAGACTCTGAAATGTGAGGCTTGGTGCGGAAGGGCTGGATCAAAAAGCGCGTACACGGCGATGAGCGGCAGGGAAAGCACCGCCAGCATCGCGAAGTTTCCCATCCACAGACCATAGGATTCATCGGCTGCTGTCTCCGCGGTCGGTGACAAGCCCCGTCCTAGCAGAGCAACTGCGGCAAACAGACCAAACGAGCCGGAATACGGAATGTCGTACCAACTACCTGTGAAGTAAATATCCTTCTCCAGCGCGCGATTGAGAACGTAGAACCAGATTCCGTTGAACACAAATGCGACGCAGAACCAGGAGTAGAACTTCTTCCATCGTCCCGAACTTTCACGCCAGAAAATCAGCAGGACGAATGTAATAAGGACGGTTTCCGCTATGGACAGCACATCGAAGTTATGGTTGTACGCGCTTTCATTCGGTGAGATGTATTGCCAACAAACTACAAACGAAATGTAAAGGTAGAACCACCAAAGCAACAGAAGAAAGAAGTCCAGCACGCCGAGGCGTACACTCCGCTCTGAAGGTTGCCGATGTGGCCGCAGAAGAAGGCCGGCCATCATCGGCGCTCCCGCCAGAAACAGGAGGGCATCTGCGGGAAACATGCCTGGAACTTTCTTTTGCAGGACCAGGTCAAAAATCACCCAGACCACTTGATCGCTAAACCATAGCGCCCAACCCGCGGCCTGCAACATCCAGAACCAACGCATGCGGCCTTTGCTGGCGGCACCATTCCAGGCAAATGCAAAGAAGGCGGTGAGCATCAGCAGGGCGCTCACGATGTCACTCACTGCGGTCTGCGCGAAGCCCCGGGGAAGAAAGACACATCCCGCGATCAACACTGCCGTTAAGAGCGCAGCCGTGGCAACAATGAATTTCGATGGATTACGGCCGTTCAAAGGTCCCCACCTTCGCGAACGGACTAGCCTCTGGCGCCCGCAGAATGCGCAATGTGGTAAATCTGATCCTGAATCTCGTTGCGCAGGTCATCCCAAATGTTGTCTGGCATCTCGAGAAACACCTTTACTACTTCGGGATCAAATTGGCGCCCAGCCCATTTCGAAATTTCCTCACGCGCAGCGCGCAGCGACTGCTTTGGTCGATAAATTCGATCGGTGGTGATGGCATCCAACGTATCGGCGACCGAGAAGATGCGAGCCCCAAGGGGAATTTCTTCACCTTTCAAACCTCGAGGATAGCCAGTACCGTTGAACCACTCTTGGTGTGAGTACACAATCTCGGCAGCCTCTGCCAAAAATGGAATCTTTTTCACAATCTGATAACCATGATAGGCGTGCTCCTTCATGATCATCATCTCGTCGGACTCGAGTTTGCCCGGTTTTTTCAAGATACTGTCCGGAATCGCTATCTTTCCGATGTCATGTAGAAACGCTCCACGGGCAATCGTGTTGATCTGTTCACGGGGCAGGCCCATCGCCCGAGCGATCGCGATCGTAAACGCCGTCACGCGTTTCGAGTGACCTTCCGTCTCTCGGTCTTTCAAATCCAGCGCGTCACCCAGAGTTTCCAGCGTGATGTCGTACGAGCGTTCCAGGTTCGCCATCGCCGTCTGCAGTTGATCTGTTCGCGCCTTGACCAGCGATTCCAGGTTCGTCTGATAGGTCCGGTTCTCTACCTTGAGGCGGCGGTTTTCCAGAGCGCGGCTGACGGTGTTCAGCAGTTGCTCCCGTTCGAACGGTTTTAGGAGATAGTCGTAAGCGCCGTTTCGAATGGCTGCCAGCGCGACAGAAATGTCGTGTACAGCGGTAACCATCACCACCGGCATGTCCGGATATTTTTCCTTTGTGCGCTCCAGCAGGCCAATCCCATCCAGATCGGCCATCATCAGGTCTGAGAGCATCAATTCAAACTCTTCCCCTGAAGTCAGGACCGCCAGAGCTTCCATTCCGGAGGCCGCTTGTTTGCAGGCGTACCCAGCCGTCCCTAGCATGGACGCGACGATTTCCCGAATCGGCTCTTCGTCATCAACAACAAGAATGCGATCTGGCATGCGAATACACGAAAGTCTATCGGCGATTGTAACTCACGCACGAGATGCCGAAAGTAATCAGTCAGGTCCGGATTCTCCATCGAGAAATTGCCGGGCCATGATATTCAAAAGCTAGGAAGAAGTACGTCCGCATGCGATGAGCGCATCCCTCTGGTCGACTTGGAACACGATTGCTCGATTGGGCCTGGCAAAGCCTACGACGGCAGAACTCGCCCTCGTGATCCTGCTCGCCAGCTTTATCCTCGGTTTACGCGCCTTCCGCGAGAACTATTTCAAAGTTTGGGTCTTGGGTTGGACAGCCTTCGTCGCGTCGCGCTTGGCCGAGCACTGCTTTGCCGCGAAAATCCCTCCGCCTTTTGACCTGGTCGCCGTACAAGCAACTTTCGTTCTCTCTGTAGGGTTGCTGGCTGGTGCGGTTCTGCTCTACACCCGCGGACGTGATCTTGTTTTGCCGTTGATGGTGATCACCCCGGTCTTGGTCGGTTTCGCCGGAGCACGCATCCTGCTATGGCCTGATTCCCTACCCTTACGAGTAGCCGTGGAGGTCGGTTATCGGATCATCCTGCTTACGGCATCGATTGCGCTCGTGCGCGCGCGCCGCGGCCGATGGGAGCCTTCGGCATGGTTGCTGGCACTGTCCTTGCCTTTGCTTCATCTTTCCTGGTCGCCCTTTACCGATCGCATCCCAGCGGCTGCCAATCTTGCCGCCGAGATCACGCTCGGGGTCAGTATTTTGCTCGTGGCGCTGGACGAAGCGAGGATGCGCACGCGCAGGCTACGCGCCGTGCAGGCCATTGCCGCGAGCATGGCTAGCGCCCAGCAATATGGGAATGTGGTCCAGTCGGCCGTGGAAGAACTGCATCGCTTGACTGGTGTACGAGCCGCATGGTTCCGCCTGCTCGAAGGCGGGCATCTGGTAGCGACGCATGCGGTGGGTCTTTCCGCCGATTTTCTGCGCGATGCCGGCTTCGCCGCCATCAACGATGACGTTACGAAACTGTTGCAACAACCTGGCCCACAGGTCACGACGAAAAGCGCCGATAGCCCCGAACCCCAGGAATCGCTGCAGGCCGAAAAAGTTCGGCAGTTGGTAATGATCCCGGTCACGGGAAACAAATCGCCAATCGGATTGCTCTTGCTCGGCAGTTCCAGCAGCAGGCTGTGGACTCCCGATGAATTGGAGTTTCTGCAAGGCTGCGGAAAACAACTGGGAGTCGCGGTCGAAAATTTTCGCCTGCTGGAACAAGTGCTGCGCTCGCAACGGCAGTGGATCAATACCTTCGACTCCATTCACGACATCATCCTGGCTCACGACGCCGATTTTCGCATCATCAAGGCCAATCAAGTTTTGCTCGAGCAACTAGGGCAAGCCGCCGCGGACGTCGTCGGCAGCTCCTGCGATGCGGCTCTACCTCATACGTATGGCGAGTGGACCGGTTGCCCCTACTGCGCGATGGGTGGAGATGAAGAATTCACCGAAGGCGCAGATCCTTGCTTCGGCGGCTACTCCGTGGTTTCCACATCGTCCTACACCGAACAAGGCAGCCCGCAAAAGGGCACCATCCACGTTGTCCGGGACATTACGGATCGGCGTTCCGCGGAAGAAAAGTATCGATTGCTCTTCGAGCAGGTCCAGGAAGGCGTTTACGTTGCCAACCCCGTCGGGCAAGCTTGTCGACTGTAACGATGCCTTAGTGCACATGCTGGGCTACAGCAACCGGGAAGAGTTGCTGGTCCTGAATCTCGACTCGGAAATCTGTGTCGATCCCAAGCAGCGAGAGGCTTTCCGCCGCGAGATCGAGGGCCAGAATTACGTGCGCAATTTCGATGTCACCCTACGTCGCAAGGACGGCACGCTTCTTTTGGCGGTCGAGAGCAGTTTCGCCACCCGCGACGCGAGCGGCAAGGTCGAACGTTACCAGGGCTTCGTTCTCGACATGACCGAGAAGCGGCGAGCCGAAGATGAGATGCGCAGGCGTAACCGCGAATTAAATGCCTTGAATGCTATGGCCGTGGTGGCTGCGCAATCTTTCGATCTCGACGAGATTCTGAACTTGACTCTGCGCCAAGTCGTCACTCTCTTCGGTGCCGAGAGCGGAACGGTCTACCTCTCCGACAGCGACACCACCACGTATCGCCGGCGCGCTGCCTGGGGACCGCGCAGCCGCGACAAGATGCGCACGGCCGAGGTTTGTTTCACAGAAGGCTTTGGTGATCTGGTCATGCGCTCGCGCACTGAAGTGGTCACGGCAGAGTACCTTCCGCACTTGCCGCCTATGGTTGCCGAGTTCGTTCGCTCGGAAGCAGACCGGTCCTGGATTTGGGTTCTTTTCTGGGGCAAAGACAGCCCGGTCGGCATCATGGGCCTTTGCAGCAACCTGGGCTACGAATACTCCAGCAACGACGAGAATTTGCTGGTAGCCATCAGCCGCCAACTGGCCACCACCATCGAAAAAGTGCGCCTTTACGAAGAAACGTGCCGAGCCTACGAGGATCTGCGCAAAACCCAGGAACAACTACTGCAGAGCGAAAAAATGTCGGCCGTTGGACAGTTAATTGCCGGCGTCGCTCATGAACTCAATAATCCACTGACCGCCATCCTTGGTTACGCGCAGCTTCTCGAAACCGAAGGCTTGAATTCTCGCGCCCAGGACTACGTCAGCAAACTCTTTAAGCAGGCACAGCGGACTCACCGAGTAGTCCAGAACCTCTTGTCATTCGCGCGCCAGCGCAAGCCGGAGCGGGATGAAGTTGATCTTCGCAAGGTCCTTGACGAAACGCTCGCACTGCGGGACTATGATCTCAAAATCAACAACATTCGTGTGGAACGCGATCTTCCATCGGAAAAGGCATTGGTTGTCGCCGACCCGCATCAGATCGAACAGGTTTTTCTGAACATCATCAATAACGCCGTCGACGCAATCCTTGAAACCGGTCGGACCGGCAAACTCAAGATTCGGATCTCTTGCGTTGGAAGCCACGTTTGTACGCAGTTCACCGACGACGGGGCTGGCATCAAAGACGCCAAGCGCATCTTCGATCCTTTCTACACCACCAAGAGCGTAGGCAAAGGCACCGGGCTCGGACTCAGCATCTGCTACGGCATCGTGAAAGAACATGGCGGGGACATCACCGCCAACAACGCTCCCGAGGGTGGAGCAGTCATCGAAGTGCGATTGCCAGCCGCCGTATCAGCCAACGTGGAATCCGAAGCCCCGAAGCCCCCTACCCGCCAGCACGAGGGAGCTATTCACGGCTGCGTCTTGCTGGTGGAAGAGGAAGAGGCTGTTCTCGAGTTTGAACGCGACGTCCTCGCGGGCGCGGGCGCTACGGTTGTCACCGCAAGATCCAGCCAGGACGTGAAGACTCGCCTGCTCTCGGAGCATTTTGACGCCGTCATCATGAACGGCAAAATGCCCGGCCAGTGGAACGCTAAAGAGTCCTACCAATGGATTAAAGAAAACTGTCCGGCCATGGAAGGCCACGTCCTGTTCACATTTTCCAGCAGCTCCGAGTGACGAGCGCCCATGCTTGCAAGAGAACAACGTAGCCTTTCTGGTAAAACCCTTCGAAGTCGCAGAGTTGATCTCCCAAGCCCGCCGGCTGCTGCCAAAGGCTCAGGCTGCCGGGGCCGGCTCTGACTAGACGGTCCCGCGGGCTCTGCTCTCACATTTGCCCGGTTTTCCTCTGACCCTATTGCGGTAGACTAGCTGTACCGCACATGTCCCAATTCGTCCACCTGCACCTACATACGGACTACTCCATGCTCGACGGCGCCTGTGACGTCGAGAAACTTTGCCAACGCGTAAAAGAGATGGGCATGCCCGCCGTGGCCATGACCGACCATGGCAACATTTTTGGCGCAGTCCACTTCGTCAATGCGGCCAAACACGCCGGCGTGAAGCCGATCATCGGTTGCGAGCTCTACGTCTGCAAGAAGGACGACCATCGCGCCGCGCCTGAGGGCGATACCTACAATCACCTGCTGGTACTTGCTGAGAACGAAGAAGGCTACCGCAACCTGGTGAAGATCACGTCGGAAGCCTCGCTGCACGGCTTTTACTACAAGCCGCGCGTCAGCAAGAAATTTCTCGCCGAACACTCCCGCGGATTGATCGGCCTTTCCGGATGTCTCAAAGGCGAGGTCGCCGAACGTCTCACCGAGGGCAACTACGACGCGGCCCGCGCCGCTGCAGGCACTTTCGCTGACATTTTCGGTAAACAGAATTTCTACCTCGAAATTCAGGATCAGGGCCTGGCGATGGAACACCGCATTCATCCTGGCCTCTTCCAACTGGAAAAAGATCTAGGCCTGCCGCTTGTTGCCACTAACGATAGCCACTACCTCTGCGAAGACGACGCCCACGCCCAGGACGTGATGCTCTGCATTCAGATGGGCAAATCCATCCACGACACGGCGCGGATGAAGTTTGAAGGCAACCAGTTTTTTGTCAAGACTCACGAGGAGATGGCGCGTGTTTTCAAGGATTCTCCTGATGTGCTCACTCGCACCCTCGACATCGCCGAGCGCTGCAGCCTTCGTCTGGAAAAGGTTGCGAACCCGTTTCCTCAATTCGAAGTTCCGCTAGGCTACACGATCGACAGCTACTTCGTGCACGTGACTCGCGAAGGCTTTGCCCGTCGACTCGACACTCTGCGTCCCTTGCACGAACAAGGCAAGCTGAAGCATTCGCTTACTGACTACGAGCAGCGTCTCGAACGCGAACTCGCCATTATTCAGCAAATGCAGTTCCCCGGCTATTTCCTGATCGTCTGGGACTTCATCCGCTACGCTAAGGAACACGGGATTCCCGTGGGACCGGGCCGCGGGTCGGCCGCAGGTTCGTTGGTCTCCTACGCGCTCGGCATCACTGACATTGACCCACTTCAGCACGAACTGCTCTTTGAGCGCTTCCTGAACCCCGAGCGCGTGTCCATGCCCGATATCGACATCGATTTCTGCATGAACCGCCGCGGCGAAGTCATTAACTACGTTACGCAGAAATACGGCCGCGACAACGTCGCACAGATCATCACCTTCGGCACCATGGCCGCCAAAGCAGCCATTAAAGACGTCGGTCGCGCTATGGACATTCCCTACGCCGACGTTGACCGCATCGCGAAAATGGTCCCCACGCAGCTCAATATCACGCTGGAGCAGGCTATCGAAGATTCCCCGCAACTGCGCGAGGCCATCGAAAAAGACGGCCAGATCCGCGAACTCTTCGAGACAGCCAGAAAGCTGGAAGGCATGGTGCGCAACTCCGGCGTTCATGCTGCCGGGGTCGTGATCTCACCTCGCCCGCTCACTGACCTCGTTCCCCTGCACCGCACCAAGAACGACGAAATCGTGACCGCCTTCGACATGGTCGCCATCGAAAAGATGGGCCTGTTGAAGATGGACTTCCTCGGCCTGACCACTCTCACGATTCTGACCGACGCGCTTGAAGCTGATCGAGCAAACCCGCGGCACGGCGATCACGCTCGAAGCAGATTCCCCTCGAAGACAGCGAGACCTACGAGAAGGTCTTTCACAAGGGACTGACCTCCGGCGTCTTCCAGTTTGAATCGCATGGCATGCGTGACGTGCTGCGCAAGTACCAGCCGAATTCGATCGAAGATCTCACCGCTCTGAACGCGCTCTACCGGCCGGGACCGATCCAGGGCGGCATGATCGACGACTTCGTCGATCGCAAACATGGCCGCAAGAAAGTGGAATACGAACTGCCGGAATTGAAGGAAATCCTGCAGGAAACCTTGGGCGTGATCGTGTATCAGGAACAGGTGATGCAGATCGCCAATCGCCTGGCAGGATACTCGCTAGGTGAAGCCGACCTGCTGCGCCGCGCCATGGGCAAGAAAAAAGCTGAAGAAATGGCGCAGCAGCGCGAGCGCTTCGTCGAGGGCGCCGCGCGGCGAAAATATCCGCCAAAGAAGATCGAGAAGATTTTCGATCTCATGGCGCAGTTCGCCGGATACGGCTTCAACAAGTCCCACTCGGCAGCCTATGCCCTGCTCGCCTATCACACGGCATATTTGAAGACGCATTATCCCGTCGAGTTCATGGCGGCGCTGCTGACCTCTGTCACCGGTTCCACCGACGA
Source organism: uncultured Acidobacteriaceae bacterium (assembly GCA_963722365.1). Taxonomy (GTDB): domain Bacteria; phylum Acidobacteriota; class Terriglobia; order Terriglobales; family Acidobacteriaceae; genus Sulfotelmatobacter. The sequence continues at coordinate 223,894 of CAVRLM010000003.1, read as the reverse complement.
CGTCGTGAAGTACATCAATGAGTGCCGCGAGATGGGCATCGCCGTCGAAGCGCCCGATCATCAACGTCTCTGACGCCAACTTCACGCCGCACGGCGAATCGATTCGCTTTGGCCTCGCTGCCGTGAAGAATGTCGGCGGCAATGCGATTGAATCGATCGTCGCCGCGCGCAAGAAACTTGGCCGCTTCAAATCGATCTTTGAATTCTGCGAAAACGTCGACCTCCGCCTGCTGAACAAGCGCGTTCTGGAATCGCTCATCAAGAGTGGCGCCATGGATTCCATGGGCCGCCGCGCGCAACTCATGGCCGTGCTCGACAAGGCCATGGAACAGGCGCAAAAAGCCCAGCGCGACGCCGAATCCGGCCAGCATGGCCTGTTTGGCGTCTTTCAGCAGGAAGATGCCGAATCGCACAACGACAAACTGCCCAACATTCCCGACTGGGACGAGCACACGCGTCTCACCGCCGAAAAAGAAATCCTCGGCTTCTTCATCAGCGGCCATCCCCTGCAAAAGTACAAAGACAAGCTGGGAGACCTGCAGGCCCTCAGCGTCGAAGAAATTGCGGCGATGACGAAATCAACTGGCAAAGACGAGACCATCGTCACCGCCGGAATCATCGGGAACGTGCGCGTCCTCAAATCGAAAGCGCGGCGATTTCTATGCCCAGGCCACTCTCGAAGACATGTCCGGTTCGATTGACATGATCGTCTTCCCCGAGGCCTACAAGCGCATTGGAGAAAAGGTAAAACTCGAAGTTCCCGTGCTCGTGAAAGCCGGTGTACGGATCGAAGAAGGCGCCAATCCCAAGATCACGGCGGCTGAAATCCAGCCGCTCGAAGAGGCCAAGGTTCCGCTGCCGAAAGCAATCCGCATCCGCGTTCCGCTCGAGAGCTCGGGCGAAACTACGGTCGACAACCTGCATCGCTCTTCCTCGAGCGTAAAGGGGAGGCCAAAGTATTGTTCGACGTGGAACGCCAGGGTGATTTCATGGTCGTGATGGAGGCGGAAGGCTATAATGTCATCCCGGACCGAAATTTCATCGCCCGTGTAGAACAGTTATGCGGGCGGGGCAGCGTCCGCATCATCGCCTAACGCATGACTTCCACAGAAAAAGCGCAGCAGGAATTGGAGCAGATCGAACGCCAGGTCGCCGAACTGGAGTCCCGCGAGCGCCGATGATGCAACCCGCCGCCAGATCGCAACACTGCAGGATCGCATCGACACGCTCCGCCGCGAGATGAACGCGCCGCCCACCGCCTGGCAGAAAACCGAACTGGCGCGCCATCCGCAGCGTCCGCAGTCCCTCGACTACATCGAGCGCATCTTCACCGACTTCAGCGAAATCCACGGCGACCGCGGCTTTGGCGACGATGCCGCCATCATCTGCGGCATGGCCCGCTTCCACGGCGAAGAAGTGCTGATCGTCGCCACCCAGAAGGGCCGCGATATGAAGCAGCGTGTCCACCGGAACTTCGGCACGCCGCATCCTGAGGGCTATCGCAAGGCCATTCGAGTGATGCAACTGGCAGAAAAATTCCGGCGACCAATCTTCACCCTGGTCGACACCGACGGCGCCTACCCCGGCATCCACGCGGAAGAGCGCGGACAGGCCGAGGCGATTGCCTACAACCTTCGTGAAATGGCGCGTCTCGAAGTGCCGATCATTGCAACCGTCATTGGCGTCGGCGGCAGTGGCGGTGCTTTGGCCATCGCTGTCGCCGACCGCGTCCTGATGATGGAGAACTCCATCTATTCCGTCATCTCGCCCGAAGGTTGCGCCGCCATCATGTGGCGCGACGCCACCAAGAAAGAACTTGCGGCCGAAGCCATGCGCATCACTGCCACCGACCTTAGTGAGTTGGGATGCATCGATGGCATTGTCCCCGAACCAGAGGGCGGAGCCCACCGCGACCACGAAGCCGCCGCCAACCTGCTCGATGCCAGCCTACAGAAGCATTATCGCGAACTCAAGAAGATCGCCCCTGCCGAATTGCTCGTATCACGATATAATAAATTCCGGAACATCGCCCAGTTCTACAAGACTGAAGCCTGAGGCTGCGAACCTCTTCCCCCTTTTCAATGCAGGTTCCTCCGGCCACAGGCGGGCGATTTGACGGGACGCGACGCTGCCGCCGCCCTTATAATGATATGTTTCCTCCGCTGCAATCCACTAATCACGGGCAATTGGGTTCAGCCCGCTAATTGAAGGAAGGTGTTGGGATGGCCACTACGGATGTCGTGCCCCGGGAATCCTCCGGAGGCGTGGGGCACAAGCGGATCGTCAACGACATGAGCATTCAGGTCGCGACGGTCAATGGTTCTGGCTCGCAAAGTTCAAACACGGTGCTCTTGCGCAGCATTTTCCAGATGGGCGTACCGGTTTCCGGCAAGAACATGTTCCCGTCGAACATCGCGGGGCTTCCAACCTGGTACACGATTCGCGCCAACAAGCACGGCTACATCGGACGCAAGAAAGAAATTGATTTCCTCGTTGCCATGAATCCCGAGACCGCGCAGGAAGACACAATGTCGTTGGCGCCGGGCGCCTCTGTGCTGTACGACGAACCTCTCGCACTCCACAAATTGCGCAACGATTTAATCTTCTACGCCGTTCCCTACGACAAGATTGTCGCCGCTGTATGTCCCGAGGCCAAGCTGCGCAAACTGGTCAAGAACATGGTATATGTCGGAGTCGTCGCCCAACTGCTCGACATCGATATGGGCGAAGTTGAAAAGGCGATCCGCAAGCAGTTCGCGAAAAAGGTAAAAGCCGCGAATTTGAATCTGGCGGCGGCTCAGGCGGGATTCGATCACGCGAAAGCCAACCTCAAGAAGCTAGGCGCTTTCTACATCGAGCGCATGAACGCCACGGCGGGCAAGATCATTATCGACGGCAACTCCGCCGCCGCTCTCGGCTGCATGTTCGCTGGATGCACGGTGGTTACCTGGTATCCGATCACGCCCTCGTCGTCGCTTGTCGAGACGATGATCGATTACATGAAGGAATACCGCATCGGTCCCGACGGCAAGGCCACCTTTGCCATCGTCCAGGCGGAAGATGAACTCGCTGCAATCGGCATGGTCATTGGCGCAGGCTGGGCCGGCGCCCGCAGCATGACTGCAACCGCTGGCCCCGGCATCTCGCTGATGTCCGAATTCGCCGGACTCGCTTACTACGTCGAAGTTCCTGGCGTCATCTGGGATATTCAGCGCGTCGGCCCGTCTACCGGTTTGCCGACGCGCACGTCTCAGGGCGACATTCTTTCCACGGCCTTCCTCTCGCACGGCGATACCAAGAACATCATGCTGTTCCCCTGCTCCGTAGCCGAGTGCTTCAGCATGGCGCCTGACGCTTTCAACTTGGCCGAGCAATTCCAGACGCTCGTCTTTGTCATGTCCGATCTTGATCTCGGCATGAACAACTGGATGTCGGACCCATTCGAATATCCCACTACGCCGATCAATCGAGGCAAGGTGCTGAGTAAAGAAGATCTCGACCGCCTGGGCGGATTCGCACGCTACAAAGACGTTGACGGAGACGGCATCGGCTATCGCACGCTGCCCGGAACCATGCACCCCGCATCGGCCTACTTCGCCCGTGGCAGCGGCCACAATGAGAAGGCTCAATACAGCGAGCGTGCCGATGACTTCGAAAACAACATGGAGCGCCTGAATCGCAAATTCGAAACCGCGCGCTCCTTCGTGCCTCGGCCCGAACTTACGAAGGGCAAAGACGCGAAAATCGGAATCATCGGCTACGGCACGTCCCATTGGGGCATCACCGAAAGCCGCGACCAACTTCGCGAAGAATACTAGATCGAAACCGATTACCTGCGTCTCCGAGCCTATCCCTTCACGCGAGAGGTGCATGAGTTCATCGAGCAGCATGACCGCATCTACCTCGTCGAGCAGAATCGCGACGCGCAAATGCTCACGCTGCTGAAACTCGACCTCAAGCCTGAGTTGATGACAAAGCTCTCGCAGTATCGCCCACATCACCGGACTGCCGCTCGATGCGCGGTCCATTACCGACGAACTGACCAGCATGGAGGGCAAGTAGATGGTCAACGACTCCCGTAGAGCCCGGTACAACCGCACCCGGACCAAAGACCAACCGCATCGGCCTCACCGTCATGGACTACAAGGGCGGCAAGACCACGCTGTGTGCGGGTTGCGGCCATAACGCTATCTCCGAGCGCATCATCGAATCCATGTACGAGATGGGTGTGCAACCCGAGTTGCTCATCAAGCCGAGCGGCATTGGCTGCTCCTCGAAGACTCCCGCGTACTTCATGAGTCGGTCGCACAGCTTCAACGCCGTGCACGGGCGCATGCCCTCGGTTGCCACCGGGGCCATCCTCGCGAACCGCAGACTGGTTTGCATTGGCGTCAGCGGCGACGGCGACACTGCTTCTATCGGCATCGGACAGTTCGTTCACCTGATGCGCCGCAATCTTCCGATCATCTACATCATCGAAGACAACGGTGTCTATGGACTCACCAAAGGCCAGTTCTCTGCCACCGCCGACCTCGGTTCTAAGCTGAAAACCGGAGTGGTCAACGATCTTCCGCCCATCGACACCTGCGCTCTTGCGATTCAACTTGGCGCAACTCTCGTGGGCCGCTCCTTCTCCGGAGATAAACGCCAGCTAAGCGCCATGCTGAAAGCCGCCATCGCACACAAAGGCACCGTGATGCTGGACGTCGTCTCGCCCTGTGTGACCTTCAACGATCACGAGGGCTCGACCAAGTCTTACAAATACGTAAAAGAGCACGAAGAGACTCTGCAGGACGTCAGCTTCGTTCCCCACTTTGAAGAAATCGCAGTCGAATACGATCCGGGCACAACCGTCGAAGTCACCATGCACGACGGCTCCCGCTTGCACTTGCGCAAATTGGAGGAAGACTTCGATCCCACCGACAAGATTCGCGCCATCACCCGACTCACCGAAGCTCACGACAAGGGCGAGGTCCTGACGGGAATCTTCTACGTGAACCCGCAGGCCCCCAACTTCATCGACATGCTCAACGTCGTAGACGAACCTCTGGCAACGCTGCCTGACTCCATGACCCGCCCTGGCAAAGAAGTGCTGGATGCCGTGATGGAAGAACTTCGCTAGCCACAATCGCACTCAAAAAGAAAAGGCCCTCTCGTGAAAGAGAGGGCTTTCCATTTTGACTCCTCGGCAGGCTGTTTACGCGGTTTTTCGTTCCGGCTCGCCGCTATGCTCAGGATTTTGCCCAGGTTCGGGAAAATCGGAGTCCGCATCTTTCAACATCGGATCCTGATCGCGATGTCCTAAGCTGTTCCTGGAGCCCAACATTACCCGGGACATTGTGGTCCTCGGTCTCGCTGGCGCCCTTCGTCGTATCCTGATCTCGCGTACTATGTGGCATGATTCCACCTCTTGCAATGAGTCTTACGGAACAAGTTTAGCCCTGCACACTGCCAAATCATATAGTGATAAAGTAGGAGAACCCTAGCGGAGAACTGGTATCTGAAGAGGCTTGCCTGGTAGTAATCCTTGCCGCGGGGTCCACTGCTCTTGGCGTCCACTCATCACGCCAACGTAAGGCTCGTAAAGGCTACCCACCATCGTGTGCAGCGGGACCATTCCTATAACGCCCAAAGACATAGACTCCACAAGCACCACTACAACTCAGTCTAGTATCTTACTGCTGCCGCCGAGTCTGGCTTACGAAGGCCTGGCTGTCGTCGTAACGCCAAGTTTGCGCAGTCGTTCTCGTGCCTGCAAAGCCTCCGGAGAGTGTGGATAGCGTTGGATTAACTTTCGCAGTTCGGTCACTCCCTCGTCTTTCTTCCCCAACTCGACCAAGGCAAATCCCTTCTTCAGCTGTGCGGACGCGGCCTTGTTCCCGCTAGGAAAGTTCTGCAGCACTTGATCGTAGCTCTGCGCTGCCTGCTCATAATTTCCTTGCTTGAACTGAATTTCACCTAGATAAAAGTAGCAGTTCCCCGCCAGGTCTGTATTGGGATAGAACTTGATGTAATCCGAGCATTCCTGCAACGCCAGGTCATTCTTCCCGCCGTTGTAGTCGCGCAACGCGTTGTTGTAGAGCACATCCGGGGGCGGTGCATCTTTCAGGGCCTGTTGTTGGGCCTGCTGCTGCGCCTGTTGCGCCCCCAAACTCTGCTGTGCCGCCTGCATATCTTCCAACTGCTTGCTAACTTTGCCGAGCCTCACTTTTAACTCATCCAACGTGTCATTCAGGGACTGGATCTGGCCCGAGAGCTGCTCGCTCTTCGACCCGCCTTCGCTCTGCTGCTTCTGGAGCGCGGTCTGCAATCCGTTGAGCGCGTTGGCTACCTTGTTGACGGCATCAGTGTCCTGTTCAACCAGGTTTTTCATGACGCCCATGCGCTCGTCAAAGCTGCGCTGCATCGCCGTCATCTGCTCTTGCAGTTGCTGTACCTGGGTCTGCAACTGGACCATCTCTTTGCTGACGCCCCAAGCCGGAGCGACTGCCAACCAGAGCACGGAAAGCAACGCTAAAACGCGATGTAGTTTCATAGAGATTCCCTAAATATCAAAATAGTCTAGATGCCCGATTGTCCCACATGCCGGGTCGATTCCATAGCGAAAGGCGCGTTCGGGAGCACCGCAAGGGCCGTCCCGTGTCGTGCAGCCGGTGCTTTACGGAAAAATAGGGAGAGACGCCGAAGGGCGTCTCTCCGAGCCTTTTACTTCTGATAAACCAAATGGCCACGGCGATTCTGCTGCCAGCACGCTTCGTTGCTTTCGGTGCAGAACGGTTTTTCCTTGCCGTAGCTGATAGTTTTAATGCGGTTTGCGCTGATGCCAGCCGACGTCAGTGCGCTCTTCACCGCACTGGCGCGTTGATCGCCCAGGGCCAGGTTATATTCCGTTGACCCGCGCTCATCGCAATGCCCTTCGATTGTGAAATTGACGCCGGCATGCTGGTTCAGGAACTGCGCGTCTGCCTGCACGGAACTCTGCTGATCGCCGCGCACATCGGCCTTGTCGTAGTCGAAGTAGACATCTTTGATGCTTTGATTGAACAAGTCCTGCTCTGAAAGCGATCCGGTTGGCTGAGTCGGGGGCGGCGGCGCCTGTGTCACAGTAAGCCGCGCGGTTGCTTCCTGCGTTCCACCCGCACCTTTCGCGATCAAGTGGTACGTCGTCGAGTCCGATGGGGATACGCTTTGCGATCCGTTCGGCTGGACCGCGCCAATGCCATCGATCGACACGTCCGTTGCATTCCCAGTTTGCCAAGTCAACGAAGCCGATTGCCCTGCCTGAATTGAGTTCGGATTCACGGAAATGGACGCGGTCGGCGCCGGTGGCGGAGGTGGGGGCGGCGGAGGCGGTGGTACCGCTTTCTTGCCGCATGCGCCTAGGGTCAGTAAAGCACCAAGGGCAAATATGAGAAAAAGCCATTTGAAACTCTGTCTCTTCACTGTTGTTCCTCCTACGACCCTAAAGGCTCGCCTCCAAGGTCCGACGAAGTGTATTTACTATTTCCAACTCCAATTGGGCTGAGTATTGCGCCCGGTAAAGGTCAACTGCTGAACTTTCGTGCCGTCGGCAAGCATCGTCCAGATTTCTTCTTTGCCCGACCGGCTGGATTGAAACACGATGTGCCGCCCATCTGGCGACCACGAAGGAAAGTCATTGCGCCCGCCATCATGTGTAAGCTGCACCCACTGCTTGCTGGCAATATCCATCAGATAGAGGTCTGAGGAACCGGGCTCGCCCGGCCCGTATTTGCGCACCCAGGAAAACGACAGGAACTGCCCATTCGGCGCCCAGTTGGGCGACACAGCGTACCCTTGATCGGTCATGCGCTGCTGGTTGGTGCCATCGGCTTCCATCGTATAAATCTGCGGCAGGCCCGTACGCCCGCTGACAAACGAGATTTGCGCATTCGTCTTCCGGTTCCATACCGGCGATACATCCGGCCCCTTTGACGTGGTCAGTCGATGGAAATTCCCGCCCGACGCATCCGAGACATAAATCTCCGGCTCGCCTCCGCGCGATGACGAAAAGGCCAGCTTTGTGCCGTCTCCCGACCATGCCGGGGAGAGATTCGTCCCGCCCATGTGCGGAAAACTAACCGACCGGTTCAACTCGAGCGAGTACATCATGATTTCCCAACCGCTCTTGGTCAGACTGCTGAAGGCAAGTCGGGAACCATCGGGAGAAACGCGTGGCGACAACGAGATCGAGCCCAGGTGCGTGATCTGGTGCTGATTCGAGCCGTCGTAATCCATGGCCCAAATTTCCTTGTGCCCTGTCCGGTCGCTGACAAAGTAAATCTGCGTTTCCGCGATTCCCTGCAGACCACCGCCCAGCCGGAAAATAATCTCGTCAGCGAACTTGTGGGCCATCATGCGTGACGCCGCGTCGCTGGCCGTGTCGGAGTATTGTTTGCCCAAGACTTGGGGCGACTGCGTGTTCTTCACGTCATACAGCCAGCCTTGGACCGTCAGTTTGTCTCCCGCAACGCCCAAGGTCCCGAAAGCCAGCATGGCCGCATTGGGGGGAGGTGCGTTCCATGCCAGGAAATTCACCTCCGGCGGTTGGCCCGGAACCTGCAATGGGTAAAAGCTCTTTGAGACCAGCTCAACGACGCCGGAAACGTCCAGGTCATTCCACAATGTGTCGTTGAAAGTCTTGAGCAGCGCGGCACTCTGCGCGTCCGCGCTCGCAGGCTTAAAGTCCGGAACCGCCAGACGTACCTTCTCGACGCCGAGGCTCGTGCCCGTCTTAACCCAGTCTTGCGCCAGGAGTGCAGCCGCTTGGAACCAACATAGAAAGAAGAGAACGAAAGCGGGCATCAGACGGCAAGGCCTGCTACGACGCCGGAATTTCTCTCTAGAGCCTTCGTCCATCCGTGTGGGGGAGAAACGTACTTCGTACGACACTATCGTATTACGATATTTATTCCTTTGCAAGGCTTGTTCCCTCTTGCAGTGCATCACTGCCTCAAGTCTTTCCCGTTTTGATATTGTGCCCTCTTTGTGAGGCACATAGTACTCAGAAGTGCTCGGCGTTTACTTCAGTGGTTCACTTCTTGTAGTCAAACCAGTACTCCACTGAGATCTTGCCACCAGAGTAATCGGGGGGCAACGGACCGAAGGTATCAATTCGCTGCAGTGCCCGCACCGCCGAAATGTCCAGCGAAGGTACGCCGCTGGATTGCTCCACCTGCACGTTCATCGGGTGTCCGTCCCGCGCAACGTCAAACACGATATATACCCGTTGCGCCGAAGTGATTCGCGGATCGACCTCGTATTTCATCCAGTTCTCCGAAACCTTCTGCTGGATGACGTGCACGTACCACGAATACTTCGTGCCGAAATCTCCGCCGCCTCCGGTGATACCAAACCCCCCTTTGGCGCCAGCTGCACTGAACGTGCCGTAAGGACCGCTGACTGGCCCGCCCTCCCCAAAGGCAACCTGGTTGCTTTCCTCTTCAGGTGGGGCTTGCGCCTTCTCTTTCGACACCATTTCCTGTTTCTTCTTCGGCTTTACCTTCGCGTTCTTGCCTTGAATTTCAATTGCATCCGGCACTTTCTCTTCAATCTTGGGTTGCGACTGCGTAATGCCCTTGGATTCGTTAGCTAGAACGTTCTGCGTTTGCGTGGCATTCGCGGGCAGCGGAACAGTCGACACCAATGTGGCGCCAATGGCTTCCCCGCCTCCGCCCGCGCCCCACGTATCGCCGCTCGTGCGCGAGACAAACATGGCATAGATCAGGACGGCCGCCGTGATTCCGACGTGCAGACCCGCCGACCATGCAAGGGCTCGACCCCAGCGATCGTGCTCGAAATAAATCTCAGCGTTTGCTGCCATTTTGCTCGAGAGGTTGCGTCACAATGCTGACGTTCGTAATGCCTGATTGCTTTACCGCGTCCATTACGGTCGCAAAGGCTCCGAAAGGAACATTTTCGTCAGCGCGCACAAAGATGGACTGGTTGCGCGGATCCCGGATCTTCTGACGCAACTTGCTGCCAATCTCATTGATGTTGATCGCGTCGTTCCCTAAAAACACCCGCTGATCTTTATTGATAGTGATGACCATCTTCTCTTCGGTGATCTGCTTGACCGTTCGCGTTTTGGGCACGCTAACATCGATTCCCGACTGCAACACCGGCGCCGTCACCATGAAAATAATGAGCAGCACCAGCACCACATCCACGAGAGGGGTGATGTTGATATCTGCAAGTGCGGTCTGCGTGCGTCCGTTGGAGGTAGTGAACGCCATCAGCGCCTCATCTCCGCCGGAGTCTGAGCCTGCGCCTGGCTGTGCTCCACAGCATTGAGCACTTCGAGCGCAAAATCATCGCTGCGCGCGGCGAATTCGCGGATCGACGAACCAATCAGGTTGTAGGCAATCACTGCGGGGATCGCAGCAGCCAATCCAGCAGCGGTCGTGATCAGCGCCTCTGAGATTCCGGGCGCCACGGCGCGCAATGTGGCCGCGCCGGCAGTACCCAGCCCGTGAAACGCATCGATGATGCCCCACACCGTTCCGAAGAGCCCAATAAATGGCGTCACGGCAGCGGTGATCGCAAGCCAGGGTACGTTGCGCTCCAGTCGAGTGATCTCTTCCGAGGCCCCGATTTGCATTCCGCGCTGAATCGACAACAGATTCCGAATCGTGCCCGAGGTTTGCGCCTGCCGCTTGTACTCTTCGTACGCACCTTCGAACACTCCGACCAGAGGGCTCGGTTTAAACTGATCTGCCACCGCCGCAATATCCTGCAGTCGCTGCGCCTTTCGAAAAGCCCGCACGAAGCGCCCACTTTGCGCCTTCGCGCGCCGCAACAGACTCCACTTTGTCAGGATGATCGACCAGGAAATCAGGCTGAAGGCCAACAGCGTAAGGAGTACCAGCTTGGCAACCGCTCCACTGTTGGAAATCATGTCGACGATTTCGCCGCCGACGAACACTGCTAGCAAGGGAAAACAATGCATCGTGTTTTAGGAGAACGCCTCTCTGATTATAGATGAACGAACTCACGCAGCTTCTTGCGTGAACCCGATCCGCCAATGAAAAGTTTGCAGCGTCGCACGGCATCTTCTCAGGCTTTCAGTTCCAAGAGCATTGCAACCAAAGCTGATTTCATCAACGATTGACCTCTTCGATCGCATGGACGCTAAAGCCGGCATCCGACTCCGGTTTCATTGCTCGTAGCCAGTTGCACAAGGCAACCGAAGCCTTGCCGCTATTCCGAGCCAGGCGCGCCACCTGAAACCACAACCACGGACGCGCCGCAACGAAGGCCGCAAATCGCAACTCCAGAAACTGTCCTCTGGAATCCACGAACCGTCCCATCGACGGAAAGCGGAAATCGAATTCATCAGAAATCGCTTTCACCACTGCAAATCTGACCCCTCGAACCTCGGCCGCGCGGGCCACTGCCGCCGCTTCCATGTCGACCGAGCGTGCACCAAAAGAATCCCGCAGCTTCGCCTTCTGTTCCGGGCTCGCAACCGATCCAAAGCTCACCAGCACTCCTTCTCCGCGATCCAACTGCACACGGCTGCCGTCGCCTGCGTTGACCACTCGCTGCGGCTGAACGATATCCGCTACTTTCAATGCCGGATCAAGTGCCCCCGCAAACCCCGCCGAATAAAGCACGTTGGGGGCATAGTTCTCGATCACGGCCTCTGCCGCTCGGCGCGCTGCCTCCGCCCCAATCCCCCCACAAACGAGCACGAAGTCGCCCTTCTCGAAAAAACGCAACCGCCGCCCGCCCACCTCGCGCTCTTGCAGGCGCCAGTCCTTTACGAGCGGGCGCACTTCACGCTCCAGAGCAGCCACAATGGCGACCTTAGACATACCCGTTGCTCCGAAACCAATCGACGGCGCGCCGCAGTGCGCCCTCCACCGGAACAATCTTCCAGCCCAACTCGCGCTCCGCTTTGCCGGAGCTGGCAAACATTTTTTTCTTGCCCATTCGCACCGTATCGATTGTGGCGCGCGGCTCGCGATGCAATATGCGCCCCGTGATCGCCTCATCCACAACGCCTGCAGCAAAGGCAAAGATGTACGGCAGCTTCACCTTGGGAGACGGCAATCCCGTGATTCTTCCCAGCGTATCCAGAATCTGCTTCAGCGTCAGATCCTGTCCGCCCAGAATGTAGCGCTCGCCGGACTTCCCTTTTTCCAGCGCCGCGATATGTCCTCGCGCACATTCCCTCACGTCCACCAGATTCAATCCCGTCTCCACATATGCCGGAAACTTTCGCTTCAGAAAATCCAGCACGATGCGCCCCGTCGGTGTCGGCTTCACATCCTGCTCGCCCACCGGCGTTGTCGGATTCACTGTCACCACCTGCATTCCGCTGCGCCCCGCCTCCAACGCCACTTGCTCCGCCATGAACTTCGACCGCTTGTAGTGGCCAATCATGTCTGCCAGAGAAACCGGAGAGTCCTCGTCGGCAGGAAGTCCGTTGCAGGTAAATCCCATCGTCGCAACGCTCGACGTGTAGACCACGCGCCGCACACTATTTTTTCGCGCCGCTGCCAGAATCGCCCGGGTGCCGTCGACGTTGGATCGGTACATCTCCGCCGGATCCCGCACCCAGAGCCGATAGTCGGCCGCCACATGAAATACGGTGTCGCAACCTGCCATCGCTTTTTCAAGGGAATTGGCATCACGCAAATCCCCGGAGGCGGTCTCCGCCTTCAGACCTTCCAGGTTGCGCAGATTGCTGGTAGGACGAACCAGCACCCGCAAGGCGGCTCCCTGGTCCGCAAGAACGCGCGCAACGTGAGAACCTAGGAATCCGGTCGCGCCTGTAACGAAAGCTTTCAACAGTAGGTGCTCGTTTCTCGCTTACCTGACGAGTTTAGAAGTGATAAAGCTCAGCCGACGCATGTAAGGACTAATTATTCGCGTACTGGTCGGCTCCCAGAAAATGTAGCGAGACGTAGGGTTCGTCTCCGACCACCCAACTGTCGTGGCCGGGCGGCCCGGGTGGAATGTGAAAGAGCGTCCCCGCACGGAGTTCATGGATGGTACCGTCCTCCATCGCAGCCGTAGCACATCCGGAAAGAACCAGCCCCACGTGCTCGACGTTGCAGCGCGACGCACCCACGCCAGGACCAACGTGCACGGACCACTTCCACCCCGGCTCGTACGTGGCACGGCCGATCGTCATTCCTCCGATGCAGACGAGCTCGAATCTTCCCTTCTCGAAGGTTCTCACTTCATCCGGCTCTTCAAAGCGCTTCAGAACTGTGTCAAGCATCGGCATACCCGGAATCGCCGCCTGGAGATATCAAGATCCACTCAGTGCTTTGCGAGAATAATCAAGACTGAGCACTGCGCATCGGATCCCGCGAACTAGCTCTGCGCCTTTTCCATGATCTTCGCGTACGTCGTTAGCGCCAGCAGAGGGAAATAATCCCGGTAGAGGTGATACATCAAATAAAAGACTCGCGGGAACCCGGTGCCGGTAAAGAAGGGTTCATCCCACGACCCATCTTTCCTCTGCGTGCGCAGCAAATACGCGACACCGCGCGCCACCGAATCGCTGCGAATGTCGTTGGCCGCAAGCAGTCCTAAAATCGCCCAAGCAGTCTGCGACGGCGTGCTCTCCCCCTGTCCACGCAACGTCGGATCGTCATACGATCCAACCGTCTCGCCCCATCCACCATCCGCGTTCTGGACCATCCGCAACCATTCCGCTGCCTGCTGTACACAAGGCTCGTGCAGATCCATGCCAATCGCTTCCAGCCCGCGCAAAACAAGCGCCGTGCCGTAGATGTAGTTGACACCCCAGCGCCCGAACCAGCTGCCATCCGGTTCCTGCTCCTTCCGGATAAACGCAATCGCCCGCTTCACTGCCGGATGATCCTTGTCGTACCCGTAAGTCGCGAGCATCTCGAGAATGCGCCCGGTGATGTCCACCGTCGCCGGATCCAACATGGCGTTGTGATCGGCGAACGGAATGTACTGGAACACCATCTTGTCGTTGTCTTTGTCGAACGACGCCCAGCCGCCGTTCTTGCACTGCATCGAGAATATCCAGTCAATCGCGCGCTGCACTGACTCTCGCTGGTAGCGTCCATTCGGATGCTCGACGCGACTCAGCCCCAGGCAAACCATTGCGCTGTCATCGACATCCGGATAAAACTCATTATTGAACTCGAAGTACCATCCGCCCGGCTGCCCCGTTTTATTCTTCACTTTCCAGTCGCCGGGGTTGCGTACCTGTTTTTGCAGAATCCAGTCGGCGCATTTGACCATCCGCGGATCATCCGCAGGAACCCCCGCTTCTCCGAGCGCAAACAACGCGTAGGCCGTATCCCAAACCGGCGACATGCAGGGCTGCATGCGGAAGGTATCTTGCTCTTCGATCCCCAACTTCTCAAACTCATCCATGGCGCGAATCACCTGCGGATCATCCAGAGAATATCCCAGGCAGCGCAGCGCAATAATCGCGTTCATCATCGACGGATAAATCGCGCCCAACCCGTCGCTCATCTCAAAGCGCGCCAGCATCCACTTCTCCGCGCTCTTCAGAGCAATCGAGCGCAGCGGGCGAACATGCACCCGTTCCAGCCAATGCGTCATGCGGTCAAGCACCAGAAAGAAATTCCGCCACGAGAGCAGATTCTTGGCCCAATGCAGGTGCATGCGCGATTTCTGCATACCGCCGACGAATAACTCCTCCACGCCCATTTCGTTGGGAATCTTCTTGAATGGCTTCTTGGCGTAGCAGATGGACAGCGGCACGAGAATGGCGCGCGACCACGAAGAAATTTCGTAGATATTGAACCAGAACCAGTTCGGAAACAGCACGATCTCCGGAGGAATCGCCGGAACCGCGCCATAGTCATACTGCCCAAAGAAACACAGATAGATCTTGGTGAATGTATTAACCTCGGTGACGCCGCCCATCTCAAGAATCTTCTTGCGGGCGCGCTCCAATGCCGGATGGTCGGCGGTATATCCCGCCAGCTTTAACCCAAAGTAGGCTTTCACCGAGGCGCTGATGTTCGACGGCCCGGAAGCATAGATACTCCACCCACCGTCCTCATTCTGATGGCGCAAGATCCAGTTCGCACACTTCTGAAAGCGTTCCTGATTCCCCGTACCCAGCAGCGTGTGCAGCAGAATGTAATCCGACTCGAGCGTGGTATCCGCTTCGAGTTCGCCGCACCAATACCCGTCCTCGTGCTGCTGGGAAAACAAAAACTTCCGGGCCGCGGCGATTGCCGCGCCCACGCGCTGGCCCAGTTCCTCAATTTTTCCAAATCGCAGCTCTGGACTTGAACCTAAGGAAGGAGCAGTACGAGAATCGGGGGAGTTTGTGTCCATCAGTTCGACACTCCATTCATTCGTTCATTTGCTGCACGTCACGCCGGCTTGAGTAGGTCACGGCTCCGAACGAGCCAGTGAAGACCCCTTAAACAGGCCTTCATCCCTAATGCCACTCTTAGTCTGCAGTTGCATTGGCCGGAGCGGCGGCAATGGCCTCTACGATCTCCGGCGGCAGCCCGAAGCGCACATTTTCCGGCATCACTTCGAGTTCCTGCATGTTGTCAAAACCCTTGTTGCGCAGGAACATCACTGTTTCTTCGACCAAGCACTCCGGGGCCGAAGCGCCAGCCGTCAACGCGATGGTCTTCACGCCTTTCAGCCACTCGGCCTCAATGTCGTTGCAACTATCAATGAGATGCGCATTGGTCCCGAGGTTGCGAGCCACTTCCACCAGGCGGTTGGAGTTCGAACTGTTCTCCGACCCCACCACGAGCAGCAAGTCCGCTTCGGAAGCCACCTGCTTCACTGCGACCTGCCTGTTTTCGGTCGCATAGCAAATATCCTGCGCCGCCGGCCCCTTGATATTCGGGAACTTCTTCTTCAGGGCCGCAATAATGTCCTTGGTTTCGTCCAGGCTGAGCGTCGTCTGCGTTAAGTAGGCCACGCGATCCGGGTCGGGTACCGTCAAAGACTTCACCTGCTCCGGCGATCCCACTACCTGCGTGACCAATGGCGCCTCGCCCAGCGTTCCCACCACCTCGTCGTGATCTTTATGCCCAATCAGGATGAGTGAATACCCTTCCTTGGCAAACTTCACCGCTTCCACATGGACCTTGGTCACGAGCGGGCATGTCGCATCAATCACGCGCAGCCCACGCTTCGCACTGTGCTCCCGAACCTCCGGCGAAACTCCGTGCGCGCTGTAAATAATCCGTTCGCCGTTGGGTACTTCGTCTTCGCTGTCGACGAAAATCGCGCCTTTGCCTCGCAGTTCCTCGACCACAAAGCTGTTGTGGACGATCTCCTTGCGCACATAAATCGGCGGCCCAAACGCTTCCAGGGCTATGCGGACCACATCAATCGCCCGCACTACCCCCGCGCAAAAGCCCCGCGGTTTGAGCAACAGTAAGGTCTTTCCGTCATTCTTCGCTAGAATTCCAGCCACGTGTTAACCCGTCCTCAAATCCCATGGCGCTGGCCCGGTTATTATTCCGAACACGAGCGAGGAATTTGCTCTCTGTCTTAGATGCAAAAACAGCCACAAAACGCCTGCTTCAGGGTACACGATCCCCATTGTGGCGGTACTACTAAACTATCGGAAAGTGCCGGGATGGTCAACGTAAGCCACAGAAAGCGCGGGGATTAGCAGCGAACGGGGAATTCTGGCGGCTGAACTGGAAGGGTTCCCGGAGCCAGCGATCGTCCGCATCACTTGGCTCCAGGACTCCCATTCTAGGAGTGGTGGTGGTTCGGAGTCTTTAATCCCCTGCTACTTTGTAACCAGCCGGTAGGTATCGTTCACGATGGTGGTCTGGACGGCGCCCCCAAACATGATCAGTTCATTCGTCTTGACATTGAATGCCATCCCTTGGGAATTCAGCAGCGGCGGCGGGGTCAAAGCCGACACCAAAGCCCAATCGTCGCCCGTCCACGTCCAGGTAGCGTCCTGCCTCGACACGCCGGCATACATCACGACCCTTCCCAGCACCGGATCGTACGCTGCGGGGATGTAGTAAACCAACGGAGGCTGAGTCGCCGGATTTTCCATCGTCCAATTCACGCCGTCCCAAGTCCAGGTGTTGTTCGGATTGAGGTCCGCCAGTCCTCCGAAAATCACGACCTTTTTATGGGCGACATCATTCGCGACCACTGCCGCTCCTCTCGCCCACAGCACTGTCTTCGGATGCAACCGCAGCCAGTCCGTTCCAGTCCACTGCCACGTTTCGTTACGATATAAATTTCCGTCGTAACCGCCGACCATGCCGGCGTGCCCGTTCAACGGGTCTGTGTACAGCATTGGCAAGGTCACCGCCTTTGGTCGGGTCGCTGGATTCGCCTTTGTCCACTCTCGCGTCGCACCGTCCCACAACCATGTGTCCCCGAGATACTGATTTCCGTTATAACCGCCAAACAAAACCAGCGTCCCCGTGACACGATCGAAAGACATTGCCGATGCCGATCGTACAGATGGCGCATTCGTGGGATTCAGTTGGACCCAGTCGTTCCCGTTGAAGATCCACGTGTCATTCAAATACGACGTCCCGTCATAGCCACCAAACATCACGATATTCTTCCCCACTGGGTCGTATGCCATCACCATGTTGACCCGCGGACTCGGACTATGCGCCAAATTCAATTTCCTCCACGCGGATTGCGAGGCTGATGAGATTGGCGTACAAACACTAACCATCATCAAAAAGACGACCGCGTTGCGAACGGAACCGGTGACTGCGACTCGATCGATCATGGAAACTCCCCCTCAACGTTTTTTCGACATCGCAAAAAACCCGACATTTATAGCAGACGAGGAGGCCTGCGAATAGAGAAAACGCTCCCTGTTTCCCAGAAAAGATACATCTCCAACAAAAACAAATTGATGATGTCGTCTGATACAGCGTCAAAGACATGGAAGAAAAAGTTATGGAAGAAGATGATGGAAAGAGAATGCGCTCGAAAAGTTACGAGGAAAAACGCAGCCCGCGCGTGACCATTCCCTCAAGAGTTGTTTGGAAAATCTCTTGGGGCGTTCCTGTGGCGGCCACCGCAATCAACAGCCCGAGCTTTCCGTAAAATTCAATCAGCGGTTCGGTGCTCCGACGATACGCTTCCAATCGCACCGTGATCGACTCCGGGCGGTCGTCTTCCCTCTGAAACAACTTTCCCTGGCAACGGTCGCACCGGCCCGCGATTTTAGGAGGACACTCCGTCAGGTGGAAGACTGCCTTGCATTTCTCGCAGGTTCGGCGCCCGCCTAACCGCGACACGATCTCATGCTCCGGCAGGTCGTATCTCACCACTGCGGTCAGCGTGATTCCTTCGTTATCCATCCAATTCTTCAGCGACTCGGCCTGGCCCAGAGTACGAGGGAATCCGTCGAGAATGAACCCGCCCCTGCAGCGCAGGCAATTGCCTCGTTCGCGGACCATTTCCCATACTGTTAAATCGGGCACGAGCGCGCCCTGGCGCATATAGTCCAAGGCCTCTTTCATGGCGGGGCTAGGCTGGCAATCCCTTCCTCCCGCCGCCGCACGGAAAACGTCACCGGTCGAAAGGTGGCAGGCCCTCAAGCTCTTGGTCAGCAAGTCGGCCTGTGTCCCTTTGCCGACGCCGGGTGCGCCCAGCAGCACCAGCCTCGCGGGGGTCTGGCCACCGTCTGGCACCTGCTCGCAGCGTCCCGAAGGTCCCTGCAGCCACGCTACTCGATCTGCCGCTGGTAGAAGTCCCATCCTCGAGCCTATAGCGGATTCTCGACGTCTGTTTCAGTGATAGAAATCACCACCTATGTCCTCTAGAAACACGCGATTCCGGCGTTCGGCCATATGGCCCACTCGTGCCCCGGTCTACCCTCCGAGTGCCATTGTGGGAACAGCACCGTTGAAGCAATATATTGAGGTCATCGGGCAGACTCCCCGGTCAGTTGACATGATAGAGCTCACGCCAAGACGGACGGTCGGCAACTCGCAGGTTCGAGTCGCAACCGACAATTCCCAACCCCGCCGCGTGTTTCTTGCACTCCTTCTCCTGATGATTGCGCTGGTCGCGCTCTTGCTGAAGGATCAGGGCATTTGGTTCAGTTCTGATCAATCCATTGTGGATTCGGACCAGCCCACCGCCACGGTTGCCCCGAAAACAGCAGCGACCTCAGCCCCGGCTACGACCAAGCAGACTCGTTCGATTCCCGCATCTGCCTCGAAGAAAGCCGTTGTAGCCGCCAAGCCGGCCACCGAACCGAAGGTAGTCGACGCGCCCGTCGTCGTCAGCAGCCGTACCGCATTGGCTCCTCTCGGCATTCAAGTGATTACCGGCGACACGCATAGCTCAGTTCACCCGTCTAACAGCGCACCTAAAGCTCATCCTCAGACGACCGAGCCTTCACAGTCCACTGCGAATCTTGCCCCAGCAACCAACGCAGCCGAGCGCGAGCAGATATCGACCGCCACCGCCCAGCCAGCACCGGCTTCGTACCCGTTGCTGGCGCAGCACATGAATGTACAGGGATCGGTGGTCTTGCAGGCCATTATCGGCGCCGATGGGCTGGTTCAAAATCTTCGTGTGTTGAGTGGCCCGGCAATCCTGGCCTCCGCGGCACAGCAAGCTGTTCGCGAGTGGCGCTTCAAGCCGGTCCTGCAGAATGGTCAGGCGGTCGAAACCAAAGCCAAAATCACGGTTAACTTCAACATTAAAGTAGCCGGCAATTCCGAAACGACCATCGCCGAGAGCCGCCCCGTACCCATCGAATCCCTCATGCGTTAGTCTTAATCATCTGCTCGGCATGCTTGCGGGACGTCTCCGTCAGCTTGGCCCCACTCAGCATCCGTGCTACCTCTTCCGTACGCTCTTCGCCGGTCACCACTCGAATGCTCGTGCGCGCCCGGCCGCCGATCTCCTTCTTCTCGATGACGTAATGCCGATCACCGAACGTAGCGATTTGAGGCAGATGAGTCACGCACAAAACCTGGTTGGAGCGAGCCAAAGACTTCAGCTTCTTGCCTACACTTTCCGCCGCGCGCCCGCCGATGCCCGTGTCAATCTCATCGAATACCAAAGTCCTCTGAGTGCCACGTCCTTGTCGCGCTTTTTGCGACAGCGCCTGCCCTGAGCGGAGCGAAGGGGCGGGGGTTTTTACTTTTTCCCGTGTGCCAGCTTCCACGCTCGCCTTCAGCGCCAGCATCACTCGCGAGAGTTCGCCGCCGGAAGCAATATGCTCCAGGGGCCGCAACGGCTCGCCCGGATTCGTTGAAATCATGTACACGACCTGATCAATGCCCGAACCCGACCAGTTCTCCTCTCCTTCCAAACTCGTCATCTCGATCCGAAAAGCCGACTTCATCGCCAGATCGTTGATCTCCGCCTCCACCAGCTTCTCCAGACGTCGCGCCGCCTCCCCACGTTTCCTCGACAACAACCGCGACGCTCGCAAATACTCCCCAGCAGCCTTTGCCAGTTCTCCCCGCAAACCCCGCAGGATCTCGTCTTTGTTTTCCACCTCAGAAAGTTTCCGTGAAACGTCCACCCCAAACAGGATCACTTCATCCAAGGTCGGCCCATACTTACGCTTCAGCCGATCCAGCAGAGCGAGCCGATCCTCCACCTGCGCCAGATGCTCGGGCGATGCATGAATTCCCCCTGCATAATCGCGGACACTCGCTCCCACGTCTTCTACGCTGATGCGCGCCGTCTCCAACGCCGCCAGAGCCTCCTGAAACCTGGGCTCATACCGAACCAGTTCCTCAACCTGCTTCTGCGCCGCCCGCAGCGACGACGCCGTTGATCCATTGCCTTCATACAGCAAATCAAAAGCGTTCATGGCGGCGTTATATATTTTCTCTGCATTCGCCAAGACCCGCTTTTCCGTCTCCAGGCTCTCGTCCTCTCCACTCTGCAAGCGCCCTTCTTCAATTTCGCGCTTCTGGAAAATCCACAAATCGACCAGCCGCAACCGGTCCTGCTCTCCTTGTTCCAATTCCTGAATTCGGGTGCGGATGCTTTTCCACACTCCGTAAGCGGTCTGCACCCCTTCGACTTGGCTGCCTGCAAACGCATCCAGCAAGCCCAGGCGCGCCGGACCATCAAATGACAACACCGATTCGTTCTGCGCATGGATGGTCGCGAGATGTGGCGCCAATTGCCGTAGAACAGCCACCGTCGCCGGCTGATTGTTTACGAACACCCGCCCCTTGCCGCTCGCCGCTATTTCACGCCGCACGATCAGCGACCCATCGTCCGACTCGTCCAGCCCATTCGCTTCCAGAATTTCCGCCCGCGGCTTCTCCGCCGCTCCCTCCGCTTCGAATACCGCCGACACGACCGCGCGCTCGGTCCCTGCGCGGATCACATCGGTCGAGGCCTTATCCCCCAGCAGCAGTGCCAGCGCATCGACCAGGATTGACTTGCCCGCCCCGGTCTCGCCCGTCAGCAGGTTCAACCCCGGCCCGAACTCAACCACCAGGCTGTCGATCACCGCATAGTTCTCCAACCGCATTTCAATCAGCACGTTAAGTCCTGGAAAGCCGAAGTTTTGCGCAGCATAGCACGAAAGCCTCCCGCAGTCCCGCCAGCGAGCGGCATCGCACCGCCAGCCCGCCCTGAGCGAAGCCGAAGGATCCCGGCTGGCTGTAGCGTGGGCATCTCGCCTGGCTCCGTGCGCCACCGTACACCGGCCAGTATTAGCCTCGATAACCCATCTGCTTGACTTGAACCAAAGCCACCGCCAATATCATCTAAAATACTTCCAATGGCCTTAGCCGGACAGTACACGGTCGAATCCCCTGGGCATTCGATTCCCGCGACCATGCAGGCCGCGGTCTACCGCGGCGTAAATGATGTCCGCCTCGAGACTGTTCCAGTACCCGCCATTGGCCCCGGAGAAATGCTCGTTCGCGTTCACTCCTGCGGTGTCTGCGGCACCGATCTCAAGAAGATCTCCACCGGTTCTCATTCCGCCCCTCGCATCTTCGGCCACGAGACCTCCGGCGTGGTGGCCGCGGTCGGCGAAGGCGTTCAGACCTACCGCCCTGGCGACCGTGTTATGGTCTTTCACCATATCCCCTGCCGTCAATGTTTCTATTGCCAGAACAAGACCTTCGCCCAGTGCTCTACGTATAAGAAAGTCGGTTGCACAGCTGGATTTGAGCCTTCCGGTGGCGGATTCGCTGAGTACGTCCGAGTTATGGATTGGATCGTGGAGCACGGCACCGTCCGTATCCCTGACGGCGTTTCCTTCGAGCAGGCTTGCTTCGTCGAGCCGGTCAACACCTGCATGAAGGGCATCGAAGCGCTGCGCCTCCGCCGTGGCGAAATGGTTCTGGCCATCGGGCAAGGCCCTATCGGCATCATATTGAGTGTCCTGGCCAAGCAAGCGGGCGCCACCTTAATTACTTCCGATTTGTATCCAGAGAGGCTTAGAATAGGATCAAGTTTCGGGTTAGACCTTTCAATTGATGCTTCGCGGACAAATGTCGTGGAATGCGTCCGCGAATTAACCGAGGGACGCGGCGCTGACGCGGTGATTCTTGCCGTAGGCGGTAACTCTTTGATTCGCACCGCAATGGATGCGGCCCGTCCTGGTGGCCGGGTATTGCTGTTTGCACAAACGCAGCACGGAGAGGCCTTGATCGATCCGGCAGCCATCTGTGTCGATGAGAAAACCTTGGTGGGGTCCTATAGTGCCTCGGTCGACTTGCAGCAGGAGTCGGTCCGCTTCGTCATGAACCGCGAAATGGATTTGGAAAGGCTCGTCAGCCACCGCTTCCCGCTTTCCCAGAGCCCGCAAGCCTTGGAGCTGGCCGCCCATCCTCAGCCTTCGTCGATGAAAATCATGATTCAACCCGTTTATACTAGGGGCGGTAGTAGTGTGGAAGGAAACCTGCAGTGAACGGAAAAATGACTGCTGCCGTCTTGTACGGCAAAGAAGACCTCAAGATCGAAAAAGTACCTATTCCTCGTGTCGGTGACGGCGAGGTCTTGGTCAAAGTCCAGGTCGCGCTGACCTGCGGCACCGATCTCAAGGTCTACCAGCGCGGCTATCACGCCCGCATGATCGTCCCTCCTGCCCTCTTCGGCCACGAATTGGCCGGAGTCATTGAGGAGGTCGGAGCCGGCGTCAACGGCTTCAAGAAAGGCATGCGCGTCGTCGCTCTCAACTCCGCGCCCTGCCAGATGTGCTTCTACTGCTCCAAACATCAGGAGAACCTTTGCGAAGATCTCCTTTTCAACAACGGTGCCTACGCTGAATACATTCGCGTACCGCGCCGCATCGTTGAAGCCAATATGTTGATCATCCCACCGAACGTAAGCGTCGAAGAGGCCGCCATGACCGAACCTCTGGCTTGCGTGCTACGTGGATTGCATGAGACCGGAGTCGAAATCGGCGATACCGTCACCATCCTCGGCGGCGGTCCCATCGGCCTCATGTTTGTGCAAGTCGCCCGTGCCATCGGCTGCAACGTCATTTCCGTCGTCAAGCGAGATGGTCAAGTCGAAGCCGCCAAACATATGGGCGCACACGAAATTCTTCAAACCACGAAAGTACCGAACATCGTTGACGCAGTCCGCGCCCTTTCTCCGCAGAAGCGCGGATGCGATGTCGTCATCGAAGCAGTAGGAAAGCCCGAAGCCTGGGAATGGGCAGTCGACATGGTCCGCAAAGGCGGCACCGTGAACTTCTTCGGCGGCTGCGCCAGTGGAACGAAAGTGCAACTCGAGACCAATCGCCTGCACTATTCGGAAATTACCCTGAAAGCTACCTTCCACCACACGCCGGAAACAGTTCGCCGGGCCTTCGGATTAATCGCAGCTAAAAAAATTCGTCCCACTGACTACATAACCGGAGAGGCGCCCCTGTCGCGCCTGCAGCAGGTTCTGCGCCACATGCTGAACCGCGGCGGCGACATCAAAACCGCAATCATCCCCGGTCATTGATTCGGTGAGGATTGCGAAGGTCACGATTTTAGTCGTGCCAGCCAGGGTTCAAAAGGTTCTGTCATCCTGAGCGAAGTAGTCGAAGGATCTCTGCAACTCCTGTGCTGCGGAAGCGTCGAGAGGAATTCTCGCCAGACAGCAGGGACCTAGCCGCAACGCGGCGAAATAATGCAGCTCGCGGGCGTGAGCCGCGAGTGGACAAACGGAGAGTAAACAAAGCCCCGAAGGGGCGAAAGAAACGGTGGCTTCAGCAAGAGTTGACGCTGACACCGCACAGAAACCCCGTGACCCCGACCGCCGCTCCATCCCGTCCCCTACCCTCGCCCGCCGCCCTCGGCTGGTCGCGCCTACCTGCCGAATACGCTATCCCCACCGCGGCTCCCACGCTCGTTGAGGCGCGTGAATACTGTGCCCGCCTCGCGCGCTCGCATTATGAAAATTTCTCCGTCGCTAGTTGGTTCCTGCCCAGCCGCCTGCGCCAGCATTTCTTCAACGTCTACGCCTACTGCCGCATCTCTGACGATCTCGGCGACGAAGTCGGAGACACCGCCGCCTCCCTCGAACTCCTTGATCAGTGGGAGCGTGAGCTTAATGCGTGCTACGCTGGCACACCTAAGCACCCCGTCTTCGTAGCCCTCGCGGAAACCGTGAGTCAGTGCGAGATCCCTAAGCACGAATTCTCCGACCTATTGCGCGCCTTCCGCCAGGATCAGACAGTCACCCGCTTCCCAACTTTTACCGACCTGCTGGCCTACTGCAAATACTCTGCGAATCCCGTCGGTCATCTCGTGCTGTATCTCTGCGGATATCGCGATCCCGAGCGTCAGCAACTCTCCGACTTCACCTGCACCGCCCTGCAACTCGCCAACTTCTGGCAAGACGTAACCGCCGACTATGCCAAGGGCCGCATTTATTTGCCGCTCGAAGATCTGCATCGGTTCCAGGTCAGCGAAGACGACATCGCCAACAACCGCAACACTCCGGCCTTCAGTGACCTGATGAAGTTTGAAGTCGAGCGCGCCCGCAATTGGTTCCGGCAGGGCCTCCCACTAGTAAAAAATGTCGATCGAGAACTGGCCATCGACGTCGATCTCTTCAGCCGCGGCGGCCTCGAAATCCTGAACGCCATCGAGAAGCAAGACTACGCCGTTCTCGGAAATCGCCCCGCCATTTCTAAGCCTCGCAAGCTGGCTCTGGTCGTGCGCGCGGCTGTGGGAAAACTTTTCGGAAATCTGGGGAACCGTTCGTGAGCGCCGGAACCCAACAAGTTCCCCTTCCCTGGAATCCCGCTGCGCCGCAGCTGGTCATGGCGTATTCCGTCTGCAAAGGAATTACGCGCACAGCTGCCAAGAATTTCTACTACGCGTTCATGGTCCTGCCGCGCCGTAAGCGCGAAGCACTCTGCGCTGTTTACGCTTTCATGCGGCGCTGCGACGACATCGCCGACGATCCGACCCTCAGCCTGCTCGACCGCCGTCAGAAACTCGACACTTGGCTCGCCGCCCTTCATCGCGCCCAACAAGGCGAGCCCACCGACGACGCCATCCTGCTTGCCCTGACCGACGCCCAGCGTCGCTTCTCCATTCCCGCCGGACTGCTCGACGAACTGGCCCACGGCACCGCCATGGATATCGAGGAAGCCGAAGCCTCTGCTCAAACCACCAGTGCTCCCGGCCTCACGATCCAGTACAAAACCTTCGAAGATCTCCGTCTTTATTGCTATCGCGTCGCCTCGGTGGTTGGCCTGGTCTGCATCCACGTCTTCGGATACCGTGATCCCGCCGCCGAACCTCTGGCCGAGCGTTGCGGCCTCGCTTTTCAGCTCACTAACATCATTCGCGACGTAAAAGAAGATGCAGCGATGGGCCGCATCTATCTTCCCGAAGAAGACCTCGCAAAGTTCAGCCTATCTGCCTCCGAACTACTCGCGACTCCAGATCCCGTGCGCTTCCGCCCCTTGCTCGCGCTCGAAGCCGATCGCGCCCGTGATTTCTACGCTTCCGGCGAAGAACTCCTCCCCTACATCTCCGAAGACAGCCAGCCGGCGTTGTGGGTGCTGGTCACCATCTACCGCCGCGTGCTCGAGAGAATCGCCGAAAAGCAATATGACGTCTTTACCGCCAAAGTCTCTCTGAGCACCTCGGAAAAGCTCCGCATCCTCGCGAAAGGTTTCTTGAAGCGGCTGACATGACAGGAAAAGAAATTTCCCCAAGACGCAATCGCGAAACCGCGTGTCGCATTGTTCGCGCGCTGGGTGCCCATCCTTCTTTGGCGTTTTTTTTGCGAAAGAGGGTGGGGACTTTGAATTCGAACTAAGCATGCCTTCCCCCTCATCCCAACCCACTGTCGCAATCGCCGGAGGAGGCCTGGCCGGACTCGCCGCTGCCTGTGCCCTCTCCGAAGCCGGCTTCCGCGTGACCCTGTTCGAGAAGCGTCCCTTCCTCGGCGGCCGCGCCTCCTCCTGGGAACATCCCGGCACCGGCGAAGTTGTCGACAACTGTCAGCACGTTCTCTTTCGCGTCTGCACCAACCTCATCGAGTTCTACCAGCGCATCGGCGTCGCCGGTCAAATTCGCTGGTACGACGAAATGACTTTCATCGAACCCGGCGGCCGCGCCTCGGTGATGAAATCATCGTCTCTGCCCGCGCCCCTTCACACCGCGCCGTCGTTCTTGCATTTCCCGTTCCTCGGCGTCGCCGACAAACTGGCAATCGCGCGCGCCTTCGTCCCGCTCACGCTCTCCGAGCAGTACGACACTGGACAATCCTTCCAGCACTGGCTCGACCAGCACGGTCAAACAAAACAAGCCGTGGACCGCTTCTGGCGTCCCATCCTGGTCAGCGCGCTCAGCGAAGACCTCGACCTGATTTCCATCTCCGCCGCCGCACAAGTCGTGCGTGAATCGATGAAGTCTCCGGCCGCCCGCCATATGGGAGTTCCGACCGTCCCGCTCACCGAGCTCTACAACGCAGCCGGCGATTACGTTCGCACCCGTGGCGGCATTCTGCACTTCCGCCGTCCCCTCGAATCTTTTATCCCAGATCCCACCCAGGTCACCGTCCGCCCGAGATCCCAAAACGACGAATCAAATGCCCACCCGAACGAGGTCTTCGACTACCTGATCCTCGCTTTGCCTTTCGATGCTCTCGATCGCGTGCTCCCCGACGCCCCCGAGAGCGTCCCCCTTCGTGAGGATCTCAACCATTTCGAAACCGCTCCCATTACGGGCATCCACCTCTGGTTCGACCGCCAGATCTCCGACCTCGACCACGCCGTCCTCCTCGACCGCACCATCCAATGGATGTTTCACAAATCCCGCCTCCAACCCATGCGCACCCAAGCACCAAACCCGACAGAGCTCGTACTAGCCGCGGAGCGGCGTGAGAATGCAGCCCACGGCGCAAGCCGTGAGGCCGAAGAGGTTTCCGAGGAAACCTCGGAGGGGCAACAGATTGACGCCTCCGCGACAAACGGCAGCTACATCGAACTCGTCGTCAGTTCCTCCAAATCCCTCATCGACAAATCGCGCGCCGAAATCGTTGATCTGGCCCTCAGCGAAGTCCGCGAATTCTTCCCCGCTGCCCGCGAAGCCAAACTCGTAAAATCCACGGTTATCAAGGAGCTCCACGCCACCTACTCCCCCCGCCCGGGCATCGATACCTACCGACCCGCCCCAATCACCAAATGGCCTCGCGTCTTTCTTGCCGGAGATTGGACCGCCACGGGATGGCCCGCCACCATGGAAGGCGCCGTTCGCAGCGGTTATCACGCCGCCGAGGTCCTCGCCCGCGCCGCCGGTCGCAAAGATTCGCAATTTCTCTCTCCCGACCTTCCTCCCACCGGCCTAATGCGCCTCTTTTATTGAGTTCCTCAGGGTTTGCTTGTGTGGGTCCGGGTCTTAGACCCGGACGAGCTGAGGAAAGCTCGGCAGCGGTTTCCTCTGCGGCGAAACCATCATGGAATGCGTACCGGCCTCCCCGCCCCACCGTAACTAAACCCCGCTCACTCCCCCGCCGATACATATGGCATGGACGGCCGTAACATCGAACCGAGAACGGTCTTGTGGGCGGTGGCCGAGGTCCTCTGGGAAGACCAGACGGGAACTCCGAATCGCGTTTCCGCCACCCTAGAAGACACCTCTCCATCAGGCGCCTGCATCCGCCTCAAGACTCCGATCACGGTCGGTTCCCGACTTATCGTCAGGTGGCACCGCGAACAATTTTCCGCGGTAGCCCGAAACTGCCGCAGCGACGGCCGCGATTTCCTGCTGGGAGTTCACAAAGAAACTCCGTCAAGCGGCGACAAAATTAGCAAGCCTTCACCTTCAGGAGTTGAGAAAGCGCCACCGCCGGTGAATTCCTTATCTACACCAAAACTCCCGGACGTGCCTAGGATTCCCGCAGCAATGCAAGAGAAAGGGCCTGCGCTGCCCGCTCTCGCTCGGCCGATCACCGCTGCGCCAGATACCGTGCCGGCGAACGCACTACCATCGCGCCCTTCACAATTACCCCAAGTGCAACATCCGGACACACCTCTGCGCGCTCAACCTCAGATCTCAGGCTCGTCCCCTCGTCAAGAAAGGAAAGTTATGCAATCCAAAGGACTCTTTCCGAAATTCTGGCGCAGCCGGCAGGACGGCACCGACGCGCCTGTTAAAGCCACACCGACGGAGGCTCCCGTGAAGCAATCGCACCCCACTCGTCCCGAAGGCATTACCGGCCAGCAGCAAATCGACCTGCTTTCCTACGAAGACATCTACCACGCCGCCGGAATTCTCAGCCCGCGCTCCGGATACGGCGTTCATAAAGTCGTCGAAATGCTCAATAGCGACCGCATTCGCGAGTTGTCCAAAGATATCAAGCGCGCCTCCGTGCTCATGGCCCTCGATGCCGCCGGCACCTCGCCCGACGACTTCTCCAGGACGCCACCCGCCGCCAGCAGGCGCTCAACTCCTACGAAGCCGGACAGCAGCAACAATTGGAAGAATTCGAGGCTCGCAAGGCCCAAGAAGACACTCGCATACAAGCCGAAATGGAGCGCGTCACGGCCCACTACGCCGAGCGCCTCAAGCAAAATCACGAGTTGGTCGCTCGTGAGAAAGAAGCCCTGTGGAACTGGCAGATGGCAAAGCAGCACGAAATGCAGCGCATCTCCGAAGTGATCGAACTGTGCGCCAAGCAGCCAGCGTCCGCTCCTACTGAAGCCCCGTCCGCGAGTGCAACCGCCCCCACCGCTGCTGCGCCACCGCAATCGGGCCTCGCATCCCAAGCCCGCACCGGCCACTAGGCCTAGAGGCCGCCACGAATAAAGAATGTGCGGACAGCCGCCTTCGGCTGTCCGCCGGGCGGCCCGGAAAAAGAAAAATGAACCCATCCCCGCATTTCCCTCCCACAAAGGAGTAGAGTGTTCCGTCCGGCCAGCTTCTGCCGCGGAACAGTACATCCGAAATTTGCACCATTTCAGGAGGCCCCTGTGAAAAGCAGTCCTGAAGGCTCAATCCGTTTGAATTTCCCTAACACCCTCTTTCAAATTCTTGTAGCCATTCTTCTCTCCTCTTTCGCCGCAACCTTGGCCTTAGCGCAATCCGTCCCCGCTATCACCGGCAATGCCCGCGTCGACAAGTTCCTCAGCCAGATGACTCTCGAAGAAAAAATGGGACTCATCCGCGGCGCTTACGAAGATCCCGTCACCAATCAAGGCCAGGCCGGATACCTCCCCGGAGTTCCGCGCCTCGGCATTCCTCCGCTTCGCATGGCCGACGGACCTCCCGGCGTACTCACCCGTCTCCCCTCGCAAGCCGAGACTGCCACCATGGGTCTCGCCGCCACCTTCAGCGCCAAAGATGCGCAAGACAACGGCGTCGTCATCGGCCGCGAAGCCAAGTCCCTCGGCATCGACGTCGTCCTCCAGCCCTTCATCAACATCGATCGCGATATCACCTTCGAGCGCGGCTACAACACGTATGGAGAAGATCCCGTCCTTACCGGCATCATGGGCGCAAGCCTGATCAAAGGCGTTCAGAGTCAGGACATCATGGCGCAAGCCAAGCACTACGTCGCCTACGACACCGATGGCTCCAACGTCGTCGTCGACCCTCAGGCCCTGCACGAGATCTACGTCGCGCCCTTCGTCGATGCCGTCAACGCCGACGTCGCCTCCATCATGTGCTCCTACAACAAGGTGAATGGCACCTACGCCTGCGGAAATCCCGACGTGCTCATCAAGATTCTCCGCGATGAACTGGGCTTCAAGGGCTTCGTTACCTCCGACTGGGGAGCCACCCACGCCGCTGCGTTCATCAGCAACGGCCTCGACATGGAGATGCCCGGCCCCGGTCCCAAAGACAGCCCCCTCGGTTCCCTACTGTTTTCTTTTTTCGACACCAAGAAGCCGGAACCGCCATCCGACAAGAAACCCAATAACTCCCTGTTCGAAGGATTTTTCGGCATAAATCTGCCTGAAGAGCCGCAACCGCCTCCGCGCGATTTCTCCAATTTCGGCACCGGCAAAGATGCTCGTATCAACCTCTGGAATCTCCTGCAGTCCGGCGAACTCAAGGAAGAAACCATCACCAGGGCAGCCGGACACGTGCTCCTCCAGATTGACAAGTTCGGCTACCTCGATCACCCTCCGACTCACCAGATTCAGTCCCACGCCACCGATGCCAACGCCCGAATCATCCAAAAGACTGCCGCAGACGGAGCCGTTCTCCTGAAGAATGAAGGCAGCATTCTCCCTCTCAAGCCCGCCGACCTCGCATCCCTAGCCATGATCGGGCCCGGCGCCGGACAAACCGTCGCCATCGGCACTGCCGGCGAACGATCCCTCGGTTTTCCTTGGCGGCAGATCGGCACCTACCAAGCCTTAAAGCAATTCTCCCCCGACGCCAAAGTCACCTACGCCGTTGCCGACGACATGACCGGCGCGCCCATCCCGGCCTCCGCCTTCTCGCATGACGGCCAGCCAGGTCTGCTTCGCACCGACAAAGCCGGCTCCGCCCACGTTGATCCTGTTCTCGACTTCACCAAGAAAAGCGGCACGGCCCTTCCTGCCAACTCCGAAGCCAGTTGGACCGGAACTCTCACCATTCCCTCTGCCGGCTCCTACTGGATCTACCTCCAACTCTTAGGTGCCGCCGGGAGCGTGAGCATTGACGGCAAGAAAGTTGCCGGTGCCAACGGCATGCGTGGCGGCGTCCACGGCGACACCGTCCTCGGCGGCAAAGACGGCCTCATGCCCACCACCGACGGCCTCGACAATCTTCGCGCCGCCGTTGAACTCTCCGCCGGACCGCACGCCATTACTGCCACCGTGGAAGGCGACACCTCCAACGAGCTCGAACAGCTTCGCCTTTCGTGGATGACGCCCTCGCAGCGCCAAGCCGACCACGACGCCGCCGTCGCCGCCGCCAAAGCATCGAAGACCACGATCGTCTTCGCCTGGACTCGCGGCCATCCCGACTTCGCACTCCCCGGCGATCAGGACAAGCTCATCGACGAGATCGCCGCCGTCAATCCCAACACGATCGTCGTCCTCAACGTAAGCCAGCCCGTGGCTTTGCCTTGGCTGCCTAAAGTGAAAGCTATTCTGCAGATGTGGTGGCCCGGCGACGAAGGCGGATGGGCCACTGCCAACATTCTCCTCGGCAAGACCAGTCCTGCGGGCCGCCTTCCCTTTACTTGGGGTAAGCGCCTCGAAGACTATCCCGCCACCGATCCCACTCATCCTGAGCGCTCCGCCAAAGGCGTCAACGGAGTCACCACTTTCAGCGAGGGAGTTCAAGTCGGCTATCGCTGGTTCGACCGACAGAACATCGCACCCCTATTTCCCTTCGGATACGGACTCACCTACGCCTCGTTCGCCTACTCCGACCTCCAGGCCAAGCCCGCGAGTGACGGCGGCCTCGAGGTCACCTTCGATCTGAAGAACACCGGTAAAGTTCCCGGCGACGACGTTCCTCAGGTCTACCTAGCCGCTCCCACCAACAAGCCAGCGGGCGCGGACTTCCCGCTCCATGCTCTCGTCGCCTTTGATCGGATTCACCTCGACGCCGGTCAAACGCAATCTGTGACCATTCACGTTCCGATACGCGCACTTCAGTATTGGTCGACCGCAGAAGGAAAGTGGCTGACGCCCTCGGGTCCGCGCGACGTTCTGCTCGGTCGGTCATCTCGTGACTTGCCGCTCAAGACAACCATTACGGCTCAGTGAGTCGGACTACGGGGTTGCATACCCGGAAAAATAAATAGTTTGCCACTAGCAAAACACCGTATTGACAGTCATTTTCAGCCGGTGAGAGACTGCGCTTGCCGGCTTCCCTCAGCTTCGGCCCGCTCGCCCGCAAAGGTTGCCCGGCAGTTCCTTAGCCGTATGAATGACCACTCCAGCGTCGACCGCGAAACTTTTCAGCAGCTATTGGCGAGCGCATACGCCGTGCAGGAAAGTCAGATCAATCGCCAGTCTCTTTCCGCCATCCTCGACATCCAGCGCTCCATCGCCAGCGGCAAGCTCGATCTCGATGGCGCTATGCACTTCATCGTGGAATCGGCGCGAGACGTCGCCAATGCAGCGGGCGTCGCCATCGGCCTGTTAAAGGGCGATCGCCTCACCTACCGCGCGGGCAGCGGAAGCAGCGCCGCGTTTGTGGGTCAGTACGTCACCGCCTCTCTCACAGTCTCCGCATTCACCAAAACTAGCCGCGAAATTCTCCGTGTTGAGGACGCCCACAAGGACACACGCATCGAAGCCGACATCTGTCGCCAGTTCGGAGCCAACTCCCTGCTGATGCTCCCGATTTATTTCGATCATGGCGTCGCCGGAATTCTCGACATCCGCTTCAATCAAGCGCACACCTTTCAAGATCGCGAAGTGCGCGCCTACCGCCTAATGGCGGAACAGATCGAAGGCGCTCTCTCACACTCCGTCCAGAACCAACCGCACGACGTTGCGACGAATCTCACGGTTGACGCCGCAATTCCTGAAGATGTTCTGCTCGAACAACATCAAGAAGAAGACCTCGAAGACGCCCCTCGGTTCTGGATGGGAGAATCCAGCGTCCCCTCTTTCTTCGAACGTTGCCAATCCTCTCTCACTTCCGCCAAAAAGTCGCCAGCATTCCAACGTTCTGTTGCCCTTGGGACCATCCTCGCGCAGCGAGTGAAAAGTTTTCCCGCCGATCAACGAGAGAAATACTTTCTGCACAAGCAGAAGACGAAACGCTTCTTGAGCAGCAGCAGAATCCGCCACTACATCAATCTTCAACGAGTGAGATACCTTACACGTGCGAGGCGAGTGCAGTATGTGACGGGCCACCTTCGCCTCCGCACTCTGGCGTTGGTATCGGCCGCGGTGCTGGTCGCTTTCACCGGACTCATTGCCTACAAGCGCCACAGTCCCGCATCCTCGTTGGAGTCCTCCACGCTGCCGAAATCTACGGCACCCGACCAGCCGGAAATCGTCGCCAAGCCTCTTCCCGGCAAAACAGTTGCAGAGCCCGAACTCATACCCGCGAAAGCCCGCAGTGGGACAGTCACTCGCAGGCGTGTGCGGCTCGCCGAGAGCGAAGTCCAGTACTTCGGCGACGATGTTACGGTTCGCACATTTTTGCCCAAGCCCGCAGCTAAGCGCTCCGTAGCTCCGAAAGGTCGCGTGACACACTTCGGCAACGATGTTACTGTTCGCTACTTCACCTCGCCTCAGCCCACAGTGAGACCCGTCAGCCGTTAGTCTCCGAGGCTGGGTTCGTGAAACTTCGTTTCTAGCGCCCCAATTTCGAGAATTATTTTCCTACAGTCCGCTCTGCTGCCTACTCAGGGTGCAAAAAGATCTTCCGCCTTTTGTATTACTTACAATTCCTCTCTTGTGGAAGACCTCTGCTCAGGGTTGGCCCTCCTCGTGCCTTAGCGAATGCGTGACTATTGAAGAAGAAAAAGAATGGCAAGCCCTCTGCGAGTCGATCGCCACGGAGCGCGATCCTGACCGGATGTCAATTCTTCTGGCTCGACTCATCAAAGAAATGGACGCGCGCCGACAAGCGCTCCGCAACAACGGTACAAAACCAGCAACTCGTTCGGGGCCGGGCTCGGCCGGTCCATAGCAGACATCGTTAGGTTGACATCCTTCCCAATGCGAAGCGCGCTCTTCCAGAACAACCTGTACAATTTCGTACAGCCTTTGATCCTCGACAGCGAGCCAACTCGAACATGTCCGAAACTCTGGAACAGTACAAAGCCCGCTTCGACGCCTACATCGATGGCAAGGATCCCATCGCCATGCAGCGCGAGGCCCCGCGCACCTTGGCGCGCTTAATCCAGGTGTGCCTGAGCCCGAGTTGACGCACAAGCCCGCGCCCATTAAGTGGTGTGTGACGGAGATTCTCGCCCACATGGCGGAAGACGAGTTGAGTAGGACGTGGCGCTACCGCCAGATGATCGAGCACGACGGCCCCGTGCTCCTCGGCTTCGATCAGGAACTCTGGTCGCGGCTTGGAGACTATCCTTCCTGGAAATCTCAGGAGGCCCTCGACATGTTTCGCCTCCTGCGGGAAGCCAACCTGCGCATGTTTGCGCAACTCACTCCTGCGCAATGGCGGCGTCACGGAGTGCACGGAGAGCGCGGCAAACTAACCGTGCAGAGTCTATGCCGCCACATGGCAGCACACGATGTGAATCACATCGATCAGATCCTCAAAATCCTAGCAGGCTGCTGAAAAATTGATTCGCAGCGTGTTTTTCTTTCTGTTGCTCATCGTTGGTGAGGTCGAATGTTTCGATTCCGGGGTCTACTTCTAACTCGATGCTGCTGCAGACAGACCTCGACCTTGACTTACGCGACTCCAACTGCGGCAGCCAGGTTCCGCATGCGCACCAGATTGTAGGCGGCGCAGGCGAAGGTGAAGATCCAGTGCACTTTGCTCACCCCGCGATGGCGAACCTTCCGCATGAGCGCTATCGTTTTCAGCCAGCCGAAACATTCTTCGATCCGTTTCCGCTTTTTCTGGCTGAAGGCGTAGCCCGAGTGCCGCGTGGTGCGGCCATCAATCGCGCTGCCCCCGCGTCGCGTAAGGTTCTGTGCCACGTGCGGCGTCACCCGCAGATGGCGGCACTCCTCCACGAACCCGAATGTGTCGAACCCTTTATCGCCACCGACCGTCAGCGGTTGCGTGCCGGGGAGCTTCTCCAGCATGATCAGCGCCGCATCGCGTTCTGCCGTCCCGTTCGCTTGGAAGACTTCCGCGTCGACGATCAGCCCGTTGCGGTTCTCCACCAACAGATTCCCGCTGTAACTCAACCGGGACTCCTTCCCCTCGCTCTTGCGTGCCAGCACAGAGTCGGGATCGGTCTTGGACTCGTGGGTTTGGTTGGAGCGCTTCGCCCCGCGAAAGTTCACCGTGGGGTTGCCAGGATCATCCGGCGGAGGCGTCGGCTTGCTCTCTTTGGGTTGAAAGCTCTTCAGACTCGCCCAGGCTTCCAACAGCGTGCCGTCCACCGTGAAGTGCTCGTCGCTGGTCAGCCCTTTCGTCCGCGCTTGCTCGACCACACGCGCCAAAAACTCTTTCGCCACGTCGGCCTCCAGCAAGCGGTCGCGGTTCTTGGTGAATACGGTCGCGTCCCAGACTTCATCGTCCGCGTTCAGCCCCACGAACCACCGGAACAGCAGGTTGTAGTCCATCTCTTCCATCAGCAAGCGCTCGCTGCGAATCGAGTACAGCATCTGCAGCAACTGCGCCCGCAACAGCTTCTCCGGTGCGATCGACGGACGGCCGACGCGGGCGTACATCGTGTCGAAGCGCCGCGACAGTTGCGTAAGTACCTCATCGACCATGCCTCGGATAGCGCGCAGCGGATGATCCTTCCGCACCCGCGCTTCCGGCGACAAGTAACTGAACATGTGATTCTGCTGCTGATCGTCTCCGCGCATGCCCTCTGGTATCACAGTCGGCTGTGGATTGGGAGTAGTTTTTCAGCAGCCTGCTAGGGCGCTAGCCTCAGGGCTTCACCCGAAACACTTTATTGCTCGTCAGCTTGCCGCTCGGGGTCGTCACGGTCACAAAGCCGTCGGCGGCACCTGTGGGCACCGTCGTGGTCAGATATGTGTCAGCCTTTAACGTGAACGTTGCGGGAACTCCGTTGAATGACACCTGCGTGGTCGCATTCAGTCCTTGTCCAAGAATGGTTACGGGCTGCCCCACACTCGCATACCAGTTGACCAAAGTCACGAAAGGCGACAATCCCATATCGACGCTATAGAAAACACCGCAACCGGGACCACAATAGAAAAAGGACTGACCGCCCGCTGCGGTATCTCCATACAAAACTCCGTTTGTGTTCTGTACCGGCGTAGTGGCGGGATTCGCGCCATCGCTGTTGTCAAAACTATGCAGCACTGTATAGTGCCCATCCGGGGTGATCTGGTAAATCGTTCCGAAGTTGCTGGCCCCACTGGAAACCGTCGTCCCGTAGAAATTACCATCCGTCGCCTGTACCAAACCCGCGAGCGGATTAGCGCCATCGGTGCAATTGCTCTGCGAACAGAAGTCGTACAGTACAGAGTATTGGCCCGCCGAAGTCAGCTTGAAGACGACTCCATCCGGCAGAATTCCACTGCCGCCATTCTGCGTCGTGCCGTAAAAATTGCCGTCCGCGCCCTGTGCCAAGGCACCGTAGGGATTAGCTCCGTCAGTGCAGTTTGTTTGAGAACAGAATGTGTACAGAACGCTATACCTTCCCGCGGGCGTGATTTTGAAAACAACGCCAGCGTCGGTCGCGCCCCCCAACTGCGTAGTCCCGTAGAAATTGCCATCGTTCCCTAGCACCAGTGCGTCATAAGGATTCGCGCCATGCGCCTGATCGAATGTGTAGAGGACCTTGTATTGACCCAGAGCCGTGAACCGGTAGATGACGCCGCATCCCCCGTTTCCGTATGTGCACGCCTGGATATTCCCGCCAGCACTCGTGGTCCCGTAAAAATTGCCGTCTCGCCCCTGCACCGGCGGGGCCGTGGAACTATTCCCGTTGACTTGATCCGTTCCGCCGAACACGTTGTACTCGACTACATTCCCAGCCGCGCTCATCTTGAAAATAATTCCGGGCAATCCCCAGAACAGATAACCCTCCGTCGTCCCCCAGAAATTTCCATCGGTTGCAAAAGTTAAGCCGCTATCCGCAGGAAATTCGGCTGGGAAGAAATGGAAAGGAAGTTCCCGCTCCACTCCCGCAGGTGTAATTCTGAACACAAGACTGTCAATTCCCCCATCCGGAGTCGTGCTGTACATATTTCCGTCCCGCCCCTGCGCAATCACGCTGGAAGTGGACGGAACCCGCGCGTCGCCATATGTTCCCCGAAAATTGTGCAGCACCGTATACGTCTGAGCCTGCAGCGCGGGAATGCATGCCGACAAAACAGCCATGACCACCACAATCAGGACGGCTCCCCGGATTTTGATCCGCATCAGATATCTCCCTTTCAAACGCCGCCCGCCATCATGATCCCTTTCTGGCCTTTGGGCAAGCGCTAACCCAAGTTGTGTCGGTAGCACATGATATGTCCGGTTGAGATAGCAAGTGAGATGTCCGCTTTGCAGGCGGTGAGGATAGGAGACCATGCGGAGCATGGAAGCTTATCCGAGGGCCGCGATGGAGCGGGCGATGAAAGTACAGGACGTGATGTTGCAAGCAATGGCGAA
The DNA here is from genome assembly GCA_963722365.1 of uncultured Acidobacteriaceae bacterium. Lineage (GTDB taxonomy): Bacteria > Acidobacteriota > Terriglobia > Terriglobales > Acidobacteriaceae > Sulfotelmatobacter. Next base: position 186,302 of record CAVRLM010000003.1, on the reverse strand, counting down.
AAAGATCACGTGGTGGCAGGCGGCGGAGATTCTGGGCATCAGCGACCGGCACATGCGGCGGTGGCGGGAGCGCTACGTGGAAGAGGGCTACAACGGGTTGCTGGACCGGCGGCGGGGCCAGCCCTCGCGGCGGCGGGTGCCGGTAGCGACGGTGGAGAAAGTGTTCGCCTTGTACCGGGACAAGTATTTCGATCTGAACGTGCAGCACTTTCACGAGAAGTTGCAGGCCGAGCACGGGATCGAACTGAGTTACACCTGGGTGAAGCAGGCACTGCAGGGAGCGGGCCTGGTGGCGCGCGGACGCAAGCGTGGAGCGCATCGCAAACGGCGCGAGCGGCGGCCGTTGCCGGGGATGCTGTTGCATATCGACGGCAGCCGCCACCAGTGGTTTCAGGATGAACGCTGGTACGACCTGATCGTGATTCTGGACGATGCCACGAGCGAGATTTACTACGCCCAGCTGGTGGAGGAGGAATCGACGGCGACGGTGATGGCGGGGCTGCGGGAAGTGATCGAGCGCAAAGGCGTGTTCTGCGCGCTGTACAGCGATCGGGGAAGCCATTTCTGGCTGACGCCGAAGGTGGGCGGCAAGGTGGACTACCATCGCCGCACGCAGGTGGGGCGGGCGTTGCACGAGTTGGGAGTGCAGATGATCCCGGCCTACTCGCCGCAAGCGCGTGGACGCAGCGAGCGCAACTTCTCGACCTGGCAGGGCCGCTTGCCGCAGGAGTTGCGGATGCGCCAGCTGGAGACGCTGGAGGTGGCAAACCGGTTTCTGCGGGAAGAATACATCGCCGAGTTCAACCGCCGTTTTCAGGTCGCGCCCAAGCAGCGGGGGAACGCTTTTGTGCCCTGCCGGAGCCGTGACCTGGAACGGATTTTCTCGCTGCAGTTCGAACGCAACGTGAACCGCGACAACACGGTGAGCTTTCAGAATCTCAGCCTGCAGATCGAGCGGGTGCGCTGGCGGGCGACCTTGGCGGGTTGCCAGGTGGTGGTGCACCAACACCTGAACGGAACCTTGAGTCTCACCCACGGACCGCATTGCCTGGGTCGCTATGACGCAGTCGGTGCGCCCCTATCCACCAAGGCTTCTACAGAGCTGAGCAGGGGAAGGGGAACTGCCCCCTTCCCCTGCAACCCCATCCCCAAAATCAACCCAACCCAAACGGCGAGGGCGCAACTTTGAAACCGGACATTTCACTTGCTACAAAAAGCGGACATTTTAACTTGCTACCGACATCGCTAACCCAAGTTGAGGCAGTCGCGGAGGCAAACCCGGAGACACAACAAGCGGCTGAGGTTGGGTGATTCCAAAGAAATGTTCAGGCGCCCCAGCACGGCTTTGAGGTAAGAAACGCGTGAGGCGGACTAAACGAAGGTCTAGGTTTGCGCGATGCAACCACTACCCGGCCAGCAGCGCAACTCCTGCCGCCACGAGCATGGCAGCCATCCAGCGCCGATGATCCACTTTTTCATGCAGGAAGATTTTCGCCGCGAATGCATTCCCAATGAACGTGAGCGACGCGGCCGCCGGAGCGACCAGGCTCACATCTCCCCACGACAACGCAAATAGCAGGCTGAAGAATCCGACTGCCATCGCGGCCAGCCCCATAAAGAAGTTTGGATTCCCCACGGTGCGGGCAACCACAGTCCACAATCCCGCCCGCCTCCACAGTTCGTGGACGTCTCCCACCTGTTTCATCGCACGCGCCAGAAGAATATCCCCAACCACGGAAGCGAATGCCACGGCCACGATCGCGCCCCACGTGTACATGTGTTTCACGATGTCACCTCGCTCGAAGCAGCGTCGAAGGTCGGAGGGTGAGAATGCTCATGCGAAGTCAGCGACGGTCCCCCGGCAACGAATCCCACTCCGCCCGTGATCAGCGCGATCCCCAGCCACCGCAGCGGGCTCACCACTTCATGCAGCGCGAACTTCGCCACCAACGCCAGCAACACGTATCCCAGCGAGGTAGCCGGCAATACATAGGTGAGATCCGCCCAGGACAGGGCGTTCATATACGAAGCAAAAAAAGCCAGCAGCAGCACGATGCCGACCGCGACCCACGGATTGCCCACCGCGAGAATAATACTTTGCAGATGATGGAGAGAGATATTTCCGGTTTGCTTCATCCCGTGCGAGAGCATGGAATCACCCGCCGCCGCAAAGACGGTCACTCCAGCCAGCACCAGATACTTGCTAAAGGTCACTTGCGACTCAGTGGTCTCGACATCTACAGCATCCTTCCCTGAAGTGCAAAGAACGCTCAGATATCGCTAGGCCTTCATTGGCTCGGCGGTGGCCGCCGCATCGTGGTGTTTCTTCACCATCTTATTGCGCGCCGACCGCAGCTTCAGGAAGCTCTTCGCCTCTTTGTACAAACGCTTCCGATCATTGCTGTCGAAAGCTGCCTTCCTCAAAATGCGGAACACCGCTTTTGGACGGAAGTAATACTCATCATAGAAACGATGAACGGCCGAGAGAATGTCATCTGCCGGCAACCCCGGATATTGAATCTGGGCCAACTGATGTCCACCCTCGTCCACCATCTTGTTGTCGCCGACCATGAAGCCGTTCTCCACCGCGTAATCGTAGAGCTCCGTTCCCGGATACGCATGCGCCACGGAAACTTGAATCGTCTCGACATCCAGTTCCTTCGCGAACGCAATAGTGTTGTTGATCGTCTCGTGCGTTTCTCCCGGCAACCCCATGATGAAGTCGCCGTGAACCACCAGTCCCAGTTTGTGGCAATCCTTGGTGAACTGCCGCGCCCGCTCAATGGTCGCGCCCTTCTTGATGTTCTTCAGAATCTGCTGGTCGCCTGACTCATAACCCACGATCAGCAGGCGGCATCCCGCTTCCTTCATCGCCTTCAAAGTTTCGAAGTCGGTCGTTACGCGCGACGTGCACGACCACGTCAGGCCTAGCGGCTTCAGCTTCGCGCACAGCTCAATGGTCCGCGCCTTTTGAATGTTGAACGTGTCGTCGTCAAAGAAAAATTCTTTCACTTCCGGCCACATCTGTTTCGCTTTCAACATTTCAGCCGCGACGTCATCGCTCGACCGTTTCCGCCACGGATGTCCGCTCAATGTCTGCGGCCACAAGCAGAACGTACACTGCGCCGGGCATCCGCGCGTCGTATACAACGACACATACGGATTCAGCAAGAACGGCACGTTGTACTTCGTCACATCGAGGTCGCGCTTATAAACTTCCGTCACGTGCGGCAGCGCATCCAGATTCTGAATCTGCGGAGCGTCCGGATTGTGCACAACTTTCCCGTCCTTCAGGAACGATACACCCGGGATATCCGCCAGTGGCTTGCCCTTCGCGTAGTCCACCACCGCATAGTCAAATTCTTTGCGGCAAACGAAATCGATCTCCGGACAATCTCGCAACGATTTTTCCGGCAGCACGCTCACATGCGGCCCCACAAAAGCGATCTTGATCGTGGGATTTGCCTGCTTGATTGCTTGCACCAACCGGATATCGCCGGGAAACCCCGGTGTCGAAGTAAACAGCACCAGAAATTCGTACTCCTTGGCGATCTCGATCGTCTCTTCGCCCGAGACGTGATGCGGCGGCGCATCCAGCAACCGCGCCCCCTCCAACATTCCAGCCGGGTACGCCAGCCACACCGGATACCAATAACTCTCAATTTCGCGGGTGGCGGGCCAACGGGAACCCGCCCCTCCGTCAAAGTTTTCAAACGAGGGAGGATTCAGAAACAGTGTTTTTAAATGCATAATGGGTATTCTTCTAATTTTATCACTCAGACAGGGTGATTCTGGATTTCCCGCCAGTGTTTCTTCAGGTTCCCCTTCACCCCTTTTACATGACCTAAACGCTTGATTCCAATGTACTAGTTCCCTGCCCAGATGAGAATCGCATTGACCTGAATGGGTGTTGGATGCAGCGAAAGGGGAAACGGTGCGGTAAGCGGGGTCGCTCTACTGCGCTTCGCCCGAGGCGGGCACGCGGAAAGTCAGGCCTCGTTCATCATTGGCCTTCGCGGTTGCAACCAGATCGAGGTCTGACAGCGGGATCTTCTGCGTGCGCTGCGAAGCAAAGTTCCATAGAGTCTGCCCCACAATCGCGTAGTTTCGCACTTCCTGCTGATGCTGATCGCGGAATACCAGCACGGTCGGCGGCACTGGCGCGCTCTCCGTTTCACGAGCCGCAGGCGCCGATCGCGCGTAGCGATCGTTACTATTTGCCGGCGGATCATCCTCCGACTGCTGCCGCATTCTCTGTTCTCCCAGGCTCTGCTGGTTCATCTGGTTCGCGATCTGTCGTTCGCGCTCGTAGTCCTCGTCATACGACGAACCTGAATCCCACCACCAGGAGGGATCGTAATACGCACCATAAGCCCACGGATAACCATATCCGCGGCAGCCATAGCCGTAGCAATTGTTGCGAATCCCGTAGAAGTAAACGTGGTTGTGGTACGGGTGGTAGTTGGGATTGCCGTGGTGATAGAGATTGCCGTGGAACCCGTTGTGGGCGTACACGCCACGAGAAAAGTTACGTTGCGGGTAACGTGCGAAAGAAGAGGGAGAGTGCGCGACCCCGCGCGATCCACCAAAACCAGAGCGCATTCCTCCCGACACGTGGACGCCACCTGCGTGACCTCCACCAAATCCGGCGTGTCCCGAAAATCCGCCGCTGACGTGCCCTCCGCCGCGCTGCGCCCACGAGGGCACTGCACAAAAAAGTGCCAACGCCGTGATGGCCATCAGGCGACTCACACAAAAATTATACGCCCGATCGCACGCCCAACATTGTCAAATTTTAAGGGCGGCCGCTTCAGACCTCGCATCCCTAGCTGGAGGCCGCGTTCTGATCCCCGTCACCATGTTTCTGCTTGCACTGTTTGCAGTACGTCGCCGGCAAGCTATTGTCGACATGGAATTCAATTTGCGCGCACCCACATAACCCGTGCGCATCGCCGTAATAAACGTCGTCTCGTCGTAGTAGCTGATCCCAGAGGCGTCCGGTGTTATGTTCGCGCTGACGACGTCTCCCCACGGGCCCGCCAGATGCTCGCCACCTGCAAAATTCGTTCCATCCGCTACGGTGTGACAGCCACAGCCGAGACGCACCATGTACTTCCCACGTGCCAGCAGGTCCGATGGATTGGGCCCCTGCACGGTTCCACCAACTGGCTCCGCCGCCCCCCGCACCAGGTTCACCGGAAAGTTAATTTTTGATGGAGGCAGCGGATTTCTCACCGGCGTCAGAGACCGGATGTAGACCACAACCGATGCCAGGTCTTCATCCGAAAGGTCCTTGTAGTTCGCATACGGCATTATCGGAAATAAAATGGTGTCGTCATGCTTCACCCCTTCGCGAATCGCGCGCGCGATCTGGTCGTCGCTCCAGCCGGCGCTACCAGTCTCGGGATCAGACGTTAGATTCGGCGCAACAATGGTTCCCGGGAAATCTGGAATCGGCAAACTTTGGCCGGCCAGATCCATTCCCGGCTGAGAGGGCGCGCCGTGCTGTGTCCAGTCCTTCGGAGAGTGGCACGTCACACAGCCCAACAACCCTTGCGCCAGGTAGCGCCCGCGGGCCACTCGCTCAGGCGTGCGTTCGAACTGCCGGCTCGTGACCGCACGCTTCTTGGGACCAAGGAACGGCCGCCAGCCGATCGTGAAGTTGATGACAACCGTAAGGACGACGCAGAGCACGCCCGCCCCAATATGCAGAATCTTCCCAAGCTTTTTCATGCATGACGATAGGGTCCCTAGGCTTGTGCAACAAGGATAACGGCGGCCCATCATAAGGCCACAGGCGCAAGAGATCAACAGCAGGACACATTCGAGTCGCAAAATGTTCGAACGGTAAAATCCTTGAGTAAGTCTCAGACTAGAGGAATATTCGACGGACTCGAAAGCTCGCGCGATTCGCCGCCGCGAAACACCGCTCCGAGCGCAGCCGCGAAGCGGCGAAAGAATGCAGCCCACGGCGCAAGCCGTGGGAATTCTCAAACAGACGTCAATCAAAGCCCCGGAGGGGCGAACCTTGGGGGAACACTACAGCTCGGCGTCGAAAACACCGTGACTACCTTTTCTTCTTCCCCTTCGCCTTCTTGGCTGGCACCTTCGAGATCACCTTCTTCGCCGGTTTCGCCGCAGGCTTGGCGGGCTTGTGTTCTGGTTTCGCAGCCTTCGCTTTTTCGGGAACCTTCGCGGGCGCCACTGCCGCCGGAGCCGCCGCAACCGCGCCCTTTCCCTTCTTTCCCTTTGGACCCGGTTTGGCTGGCGCAGCAGCCGGGGTCGCTTCAGCCGCTGCCTTGGCCGCGCGTCCACGCCGTGGGGCCGGCGGCGGAGGCGGCGGAGGCGGCGCAAACGGCTTCAAGAATTTCAAAGTCTCAGTACGCGATCGCAGCTTCCCATCCAGCAGCAGCATGAACACGTCATGCGCCAGCTTCGGATACTCCGGCAATTGCGGCATAATCAGCAACTCTGTCATCTCCGGCAACGGAAGCCTCTGCTGCACCTGCCGCCACTTCGTCAGATAATTCTTGATCTTCTGTTCGACCGATTGCTGCTTCGCGGTCACCGCCAGAAACAGCACCATCTCCGGACGCGCCGACGACAGCAACTGCCACGTGCGCGACGGCGTCGCCGCCTCTTTCCCCATGAGCCGCTTCGCCAATTCCTTGGCGTGATCTTCAATATCTCGCCACGCCTCCACCAGATCCTTCCGCGGAATCATCTTCTGAATGTCCGCAACATCTTTGTCCGAGAAGTGCGACGTCAGAAAATACATCACAGCCGGCCCGGCGTCGGGCGTGTATCCCATATCCACCATCTGCTGCCGGGTCTTCATCAGCTGCGTGATACCGTTGGTGTCGACCTTGGCCACGTTCCAGTGGCTGTGCAGAATCTCCAGCCAGCCTTCCTTTTCCAACATCTTCACTACGTGCAGCGGATCATCCTCATGCGCCAGCGCCGCGATCTCGTGCCCAATCGACGACCGCAAAATGTGGTCGATGTACTTCCCTTCCTTCGCTGCGTCGTAGCGCGCCTGCGTGCGCTCTTCCAGCGGCCAGTGAAACCGCGCGGCAAAGCGCGTCGCGCGAATCAGCCGCGACGGATCTTCCAGGAACGAATAATTCTGCAGAATGCGGATGACCTTACCCTCGATATCCGCCACGCCATTGAATGGATCCAGCAACAGCCCGCGCGATCCTTCATTGAGCGACAATGCCATGGCGTTGACCGTGAAGTCGCGCCGCCGCAGGTCTTCGTGAATCGTCGCCGGCGTCACGATCGGAGGCTTGCCTGTCTTCTCAAACCGCTCCGTGCGCGCCATGCTGATTTCCGCGCGTGCATTTCCCGGCAGGGAGATGAAGATCGTGCGGATATCCTCTTCGACCGCCGTGATCTTGGCTCCAGCCTTCTCCAGATCTTTTTGCAGTTTGAGAGGATTGCCCTGGACGGTGAAATCGAGGTCGCGGATGGTGAATCCGCTGATAATGTCGCGGATGGCGCCGCCGGTCAGGTAAAGGTTCATGCCCGCTGCCCGGGCTACGTCTTGAACCAGTCCGACGCCCTTCAGTTGGTCCGGCGTCAGCCGGATTTCCATCGTATAAATGTAATCAGCCATTCGTTCTCAAGCGGCGGACGGCCTGTTTTCAGCAGCGATCGAAGGTACATCGCCGCCCAGACAGGAGCCAGATCCACCAAACTTTCCACAAGATTTCCACAGCCTTGGGGACCAATGGATCCGATACCCCAGCCACCCGAATGCAAGTGGCTTAAGACAAAGTACTTATGCGAAGTGGAATCTTTGCGGCAAGCTAAAGAAAATAACACACCGTTTACATTTTGGCTACTGCCAAGGCGGATTCCGCTGCTTTTCCCCCAAAAAGTGCGAGAATCAGGCGCGGCGGATTTCAGATCTTAGACCGAAGATCTCAGATTGAAGACGCGATGAGTCTACGCGTTTCAGTCTGAAATCCGAAGTCTACAATCTAAGATTCGTACTTGCGCCCCTCAGGATGACGGAGCCAGATGCCCTCGACGCACAAAAAAGTTATCGTTCGCAAGATGGACCGCGACTCCGTCTCCGGATACGTCTCCCCCACTCAGTTCGTCAACGAGGGCAAGCTCGAACTCCTCAACACCTCCGGCACCGTAATCTCCATGGACCTCCGCGAAATCAAGGGCGTCTACTTCGTCCGCGAGTTCGGAGACTCCGAATCTCTCACCCGCAAAACCTTCACCTCCCGTCCCCGCTCCGAGGGCCTCTGGGTCCGCCTACGCTTCAAAGACAGCGAGATCCTCGAAGGCCTCATGCCCGCCGACCTTACTCAAACCACGCCCGAAGGATTCCTCGTCAGCCCGCCCGACCAGCGCTCCAACACGCAACGCATCTTTGTCCCCCGCACTGCGCTCGAATCTTTAACCGTTTTGGCAGTAATCGGCGCCACCCGCCGCCAACGCCGCGGCGGCACGCAAGATCAGCGCCAAGTCCCCATGTTCGAAGAGTAGCTTCCCGCCCCAGTGGTTTCCTGAACGCCGGGTACTTTGTCGCTCCTAGCCGTACCGTTAAGATCCGAACGAAAAACTGGGGTTTTAGCCCCTGAATAAAATCCGGCCCGCGTAATGGACGGCTGCGCAAGTGGCGGGGATTTCCAGTTGACGCGGAATGGGCCGCCGGCGCCTCCTTCGTATTCGACATAGCTTGGGAATCTAAGTATTTTGCAAAGATAGTAACGACATTCTTTCTCAAAAACTTCTCACTGCGGGCGCGGGGTATGATTCTTCAGGCGGCACTCTTCGCAGACGCCGTAGATCTGGAAAGTGTGGCGGGTGGTCAGGTAGTGGTACTTGCGCCCGATTTCCTGCTCGAGTTGGCCCACTTCCTGGGAGAAAAATTCCACCGAACTGCCGCAATCGGTGCAAACCATATGGTGGTGGCTGCGGCGGTTGTACTGGTGCTCGTAGCGGGCAATGCCATCGTGGAAGGCGACTTCGCTGGCCAGTCCGCACTCGGCTAGCAGCTTTAACGTACGGTAGACGGTGGTGTAGCCGATACGCTCATCTTTTTTCTGCACCAGGCGATGAAGTTCGTCGGTCGAGAGGTGATCGCGAGTTTCAAGAAAAGTGCGCAGAATGGTGTCCCGCTGCGCGGTTTGCTTGAGGCCGACACCCTTCAAATGTTTATGAAGGATCTCCTGGGCTTCACGGACCATCTGGCGAGAGATGGTGGGCTGGTCATCGATGCGTTTGTGCAGCATGTTGGGCCGAAAGAGGCAGGTGCAACGAGGTCAGGATAACATCCGCCATCTTGAAAATGAAATTCATTTTCAGCGCGAGCCGGGGCGCCAACCCGTGGCATACAATCAAGATTCCCCATGAGCACGCTGGCAGAGATCAGTTTACCCAAGTCGCGCCGGTCACCCGTCGCCCGCATACTGCTCTGGCTACTGCTGGCTGTGGTCTTTCTGATAGTCGCTGCAATTGCCTATGCCTATTATGTCGCGCACTCTGCCCTTCCCCAATTGGATGGGCAACTGCACGTCAGCGGGATATCGGCGCCGGTCAGCGTGACCCGCGACAGCCACGGAGTTCCGACGATTGAAGCGGCCAGCTTGGAGGATCTTTTCTTTTCGCAGGGATATGTGACCGCTCAGGACCGGCTGTGGCAGATGGACATCATGCGCCGCTATGGGAGCGGAGAGCTGGCGGAGATTCTGGGCGAGGATTTATTAAAGCTCGACCGCGAGCAGCGAATCCTAGGCCTGCGCGCGGCGGCCCGGAAGGCGCTTGAGATGGCAAACCCGCGCGACCGGAGTTTTTTCGAGGCCTACGCGCACGGAGTGAACGCCTACATCGACGCGCACCGCGATCACCTGCCGCTGGAGTTTCGTATCTTGCGCTACGAACCGAAACCATGGCTGGCAGAGGACTCGGTCGTGGTCGCCAACTCGATGGTCAAGGACCTCAACTACCACTATTTTTACGACGCGTTGTCGCGGGAGAAAATTCTGGCGAAGCTGGGGCCGGATCTGACTGCAGACTTGTATGTGAATCGCTCGTGGCATGACCGCCCCCCGACTGTGATGCGTGAGGATCTGAATGAATCCGATAGCGCCGCTGCCGATTCCGATGACGACGACAACGGCGACGACGATCCGATGGACAACTCTGTCACGCAGACGGTAGTACCGATAGGGGCTCCCGAGGAAGGTCTGCCAGTGAATGGATCGAACGACTGGGTTGTCTCCGGAGCGCACACGGTAACGGGAAAGCCGTTACTCTCGAACGACATGCATCTAGGCCACCAGATGCCGAACCTGTGGTACGAGGCGCATCTGCACGCCGGCACTCTGGACGTTGCGGGGGTCACGCTGCCGGGGATGCCATACGTGATTGTCGGACACAATCAGCGGATCGCATGGGGATTCACGAACGTTGGTCCGACGGTGACCGATGTATTCATCGAGAATTTCAACGCGCAGGGCGCGTACCAGACTCCGGGCGGTTGGGTACAGCCGGACCATCGCACGGAAGTGATTCGCGTCAAGGGGAAGCCCGATGTCAGCGTGGATGTGAAGATAACGCGGCATGGCCCGATCATCACCGAACTGGTGCCGGGCGAAACCCGGCCACTGGCGCTGCGTTGGACGCTGTATGACGGATTGCACATTCCATTCTTTGATGTGGATACGGCGCAGAATTGGCAGGAATTCCGGCATGCGTTTTCGCAACTGGACGCGCCCGGGCAAAACGTGGTCTACGCCGATGTGGATGGGAATATCGGATATCAGACGACGGGAAAGGTTCCGATCCGGGCGGCGGGAGATGGCAGCCTTCCGGTAAGCGGCGCGGACAATGCGCACGAGTGGACTTCGTATATTCCGTTCGACAAACTCCCGAGCGTTTACAACCCGCCCTCAGGAATCATCGGCACCGCAAACGGGAGAATTACGCCGGACAAGTATCCGAATTCCATCAGTATGGAGTGGGAAGCCCCGTGGCGCACAGCGCGGATTTATCACGTGCTGGAGTCGGGAAGGCAATTTTCCACGGCAGACATGCTGGCATTGCAAACTGACATCCACTCAGAAGCTGATCTGTTCGCTGCAGAACGCCTGGTGTATGCGGTGGATCATGCGTCCAAAGCGTCGGCGCGCCTCAAACAAGCGGCGGATCTGATGCGAAGTTGGGATGGGCGAATGCAAGCCTCGTCGGCGGCACCGACCATTGCCGAGACATCCGTCCGGGAACTGAGGCGACTGCTGCTCGAGCCAAAGCTGGGAAGCGCGCCCGCCGATCCGGCGCACGAGGATGCAGCACTCAGCTGGAAGACGTATTCATGGGAGATGCGCTCGGTATGGCTGGAGAACATTCTGCTTCACCGACCGAAGCGCTGGCTGCCGGAAAAATATGCCAGTTACGATGATCTGCTTACCGCCGCCGTGGATGCAGCCGTGAACGGCCCGCAAGCACCGAAGGAATTGGCGGCGTGGCGCTGGGGCGGATTTAATGCGGTCGAGATTCAACATCCGATCCTGGGTAAGATTCCATTGATCAACCGGTGGTCCGGACCAGGAGTCCAGGAGCAGTCGGGCAGCGGCTACACGGTGAAGGCCGTGTCGCGGCACCATGGGCCGTCCGAGCGCTTCACGGCCAATCTTGCGGACCTGGATCAGTCGACTCTGAACATCGTTACCGGCCAGGGCGGAAATTTCTTGAGTCCCTATTACATGGATCAGTGGAAAGCCTGGTACAACGGAACCACGTTTACTCTTCCCTTCAGCGCGAAAGCGGTGGACGTGGCCCGGACGCATCGACTGGTGCTGGAACCGGCCAAGTAGGGCCTTCCCGCTGATTCTCGCTAACCGATTGCCGATTCCGGGCACATTTTTCACCCATTGTGAAACATTCTGCGGCTTCCGCTCGTATTCCTAATCAGGAGTCAGGATAGCCTCGCCCAACCAGAAGACTCATGGGGGAAAAAACTCTGCAAAGACCGCTTGCGAATGCGCCACCTGCGCCGTCGTGAAACGGTACAATGACTGAATTATGCGGACACTGTGGGACATTTTTGCGCAGATCTTCCGCAACCTGTGGGCGCATAAACTGCGCTCATTCCTAACCATGTTCGGGATCGCGTGGGGCGTGGGATCGCTGCTCTTGCTGGTAGGAGTAGGGGAAGGTTTCCGCTCAGGCAACAAAAGGGAAATGGCCGAGTTCGGTAAGGACATCATGTTTCTTTTCCCCGGGCGCGCGCCGGCGGTGATGGGCAACATGAACTCGGCACGCTCCTATCTTCTTTCCTACCAGGATTATCTCGACATCCGCCAGCAAGCTCCGCATGTTCGAAACGCGGCACCGATTATTGCGCGTAGCGACCTTCACGAGGTCAGCGAGTTTGCCAGCGCCAGCGGCGAAATCCTGGGAACCGAGCCGCAACTGAATGAGATCAGTTATCTCCCGATGAAGGAAGGCCGCTGGCTCAATGAATTGGACGGTACGCAGCGGCGGAATGTGATTGTGCTCGGGAACGAGCTTTTGAAGACGCTTTTCCCGGGGCGTCCGTCTCTTGGCTCTTTCGTGTTGATCAACGGCGAGCGCTTTGAGGTCGTAGGGAGCATGCCGCACCTGGGCCGCGGCGACAACATGTGGCTGAACATGCGGGGCTACATCCCATTCGAAGTGATGGCCACGAACTTCCCGATCAAAGGCGAGAATCATCAGAACTCCATCTCGTTCATCGAATATCAGCCGAGCATGACCTCGGAGCATCTTCTCGCGCAACAGGATGTTCACAAGATTGTCGCGCGCAATCATGGATTCGATGTCACGGATCCAAATGCCTTTGACGAATGGGATTCGATCCAGGAATCCAAAATGGTGAACACCATCTTTGACGTCATGAACATGTTCCTGGGAGCGGTAGGGATGGTCACGCTGGCGCTGGGTGCGATCGGCGTGATCAATATCATGCTGGTCGCCGTAAGCGAGCGCACGCAGGAGATTGGGTTGCGCAAGGCACTGGGCGCGACCAACCGGAATATTCTGTTCCATTTTTTTCTCGAAGGACTGTTGCTTACTTTGGGGAGCGGGCTACTGGGTTTAGCGGGGGCGGGCGGATTAATGGCGCTCATGGGTGGGGTGCAAGGACCGCAAGGTTTCGATCCACCGAAGTTGGTGCCGATGTCGGCCATGCTCGCGATTGGCAGTCTGACGTTGGCCGGAGTGGTCGCCGGTCTCTATCCGGCGCGTAAAGCGGCACTGCTGCAGCCAGTCGAAGCTCTGCGCCAGGAGTAGTGCTCAGGAAATACCTATGATCAGTGATTTGCTTCAGGAGGCCTACAACGCCATGCGCCATAACCGGCGGCGCACGGCGCTCACTATGCTGGGCATGGCCTGGGGCATTGCTACTGTCGTCATGTTGTTGGCGTATGGCGACGGATTCGGCCAAGCTTGCGCCGCCATCTTCGCTAATTTTGGCACGAAGCTTGTGATCGTGGTGCCGGGCAAGACTTCCCTGCAAGCTGGCGGTCAAAAGTCAGGCGTCGCCGTCCGCTTTACACAGGACGATGTGGACGCGCTTACCACGAATCTTCCGCAGATCACCCACATCACGCCAGAAGTCGGCAAGCAGGCCAACGTTCAGTATGACACTAGAGTTTTCAGCTGGGCCGTGAGCGGAAATTATCCCAACGTGTTGGATATTCGCGCTCTTAAGTTAGATCAGGGACGCTTCTACAACATGGAAGACCAGGTGCAGCGCGCCCGCGTCGCGGTCATCGGTTCGGAAGCGAAAGAGAAGCTGTTCTCGGGGCGCAATGCGATCGGAGAACACATCCGTCTCGATGGCCTCAGCTTTGAAGTAGTCGGAGTCTTGAAGGCCAAGATGCAGGAGGGGAATGATGACATCAACCGCGTCGTCTACGTCCCCTTCAGCACGATGAGTGATCTAAAAGACACGCACTACCTCGACACCATCTGGTTCACCTACCAGATGCCGGATTACGAACGACTGGAGCCGGCCGTGCGCACAATTCTAGCGACGCAACACAAGTTCAACCAGTCTGACCGGCAGGCGGTGAGAGTATTCAACATCATGATGCAGGTGCACCAGTTTGAAATCATCACGATGGGATTGAAGGTTCTGATGGGCTTTATCGGCACTCTGACCCTGGGAATCGGCGGCGTTGGCTTGATGAACATCATGCTGGTATCAGTCACGCAACGGACGCGGGAGATCGGGGTGCAGAAGGCGCTGGGCGCGCCTCGCCGATACATCCTGTTTCAGTTTCTTGCCGAGGCCCTGACCATTACATTCATCGGCGGCGTGCTAGGAGTGGTGCTCGCCTATATTGTTGCGCTTTCCGTGGGACGACTTACGCTGTACAGCGCCTTTGCCAAGAATGGTGAGGCGGGAGACATCCGGCTGATCATTGCGCCGGGGACGCTGATTGCGTCGACCCTGATTCTGGGGGCGGTGGGATTGATCAGCGGCATGATCCCGGCCTTCCGCGCTTCCCGCCTCAATCCCATCGAAGCCTTGCGGCACGAATAGCCGCGCCGTGTAGCAACATTTAAAGTGAATCGCCGCCAGCTTCAAAATCCGCTAGAAGAAATCGATCGCCTTGATGTCTCCTACGAAGCCAACCACGTTGATGCTTCCCTGAGGCACGAAGTCGTTGATCAGAAGAATGTCTTTGTTCGTGTCATAAACCCGCAGAGCGCCGCCTTCTGCGACGTACTCAACGTTCCGGCTGGTGAATCCCTGCAGGCCGAGCACATCGCCGTTGTCAGGCGGAATCAGAACAGAATTGTCTTGAGTCCGGAAGATCGACAGGCAGCCACGAACCTCTCCAACGGGGTTATTGATATTGCCAATGTTAGTGCAATCGTGAGAGCCGACGAATATCTGACCGTTTGAGGTCATGTCGATGCGGTCGTGATACCCGTTGGTGATGACAGCACGGCCGGTGACTGTGCCGCTACCCAAGTCAACAATATCGAGCCTTCCGCAAATGGTAGCCGCAGTCGTCTGCCCCGTACATGCATTATTTGTGGGCGAAGTGCCGGCCACGTAAAGCGTGGAATTATTCAGTAGTGCCGTGGTGGCAGCGTCTACGGGAATGGTCTCCGTCTTCGTAATGGTACGCGAATCCATGTCGAAGACCATCACGCTGGCCTGGGTCCCACCGCACTGGGCTCCGCAATTCAAGACGTACGCAGTGCTGCCGTCGATGACGGCAAAGACAGGCCGATCGAATCCCGGTACGATGTCGCACACAGAGTTCGGAGGATTGGAATAGCAACTGGTGTCAACGGGAGGCGCTGCCGCGGTTGGGAACAGTACGGTCATCGAATCGGAGTCGTTGCTGAAGACGAGCAGTTCCGTGCCATTCGAATTGGAGACGACGGTTTGTGCGTTATTGACGGCGATTGTGCTGAGTGCGGCGGTCGAAAAGTTCATCACATCGATCGCGCCCACGAACGAAAACCCGTTCACAGTGGCCGAAGGGACCGCAGCATATCCGATTGGGCTTGCCACGGGAAACACCATGCTGGAAGTCGGCCCAGCCAGGCGCACGCTGCCAATGCCGGATTCGGTTGTCGTGTCGACCGCGAAGACGGTGTTGGTGCTGCTATCGAAGGTCGCCAGGACGCTCCGGTTCGGATTCAATGCCATTAGCCCCGGGGATGTTCCGGCGCTGATCGGCGAGACCCGTGCAATAGTGTCATTCGTGCCATTAATGAATACGAGCCTGCCTTGAAGAAGGGTGGAGCTGACACCCTGTGATGCCAGAACACGTTCCTTCAGGCCGCTGGGTGGATTCTTAGGCTTGCTGCTGCCGCCACAGGAAAGAAAGCTCAGGGCGGCCCACACTCCGACCACACAAACGAGGATGCGTCTCTTCAAACGGGAGGCTCCTAACAACATGAAAAAGGAAGATTTAATTGCGAAATGGTGGATTATAACAGACCCGGTGCCTCTCCTCATGGACGACGATGGAGAACAAATTCAGACAATCGAACTTTTTCTCGCTCGCATTGAACATCCGCTAAGATGCGCGAACCAGCGTTGATCCTGTATTCTCAGAATCTATATGGCGGCTGACTTTCTTGCCCGGATTAAGCAATCCCCCGTGCTGTGCGATGGCGCGATGGGAACGCTGCTCTATGCCAAAGGCATCTTCATCAACCGGTCGTACGATGAACTGAATCTTTCCCAGCCCGAAATGATTCGTGGAATTCACCACGATTACCTTCAGGCTGGAGCCGAAATTATTGAAACTAATACTTTCGGTGCTAACTCTTTCCGTCTGGGACGACATAGCTTGGCGGACAAGGTAGCCGACGTCAATCGCGCCGGCGCACGCTTGGCCCGTGAAGCCGCCAAAAGCTTCGATGTGTGGGTAGCGGGATCGGTTGGCCCGTTGGGCACCAGAATCGAACCTTTGGGCAAGACGTCGTTTCAAGAGGCCCGCGACGCCTTCCGGCAGCAGATTGAAGTGTTGGTCGAGAGCGGAGTCGATCTGCTGATTCTCGAAACCTTCGGATATCTGGAAGAGATCCACCAGGCCATGCTGGCGGTGCGGGATGTGAGCCCGTCCATCCCTTTGGTGGCGCAGGTCACCATCGACGAGGACGGCAACTGCCTGGACGGCTCCGATCCGCAGACATTTGTCGCGAAGTTAGAAGAGTGGGGAGCGGATGTCATTGGCTGCAACTGCAGCGTGGGGCCGGTCGCCATGCTCGACGCCATGGAGCGCGTGCGGACTGCGACTTCCCTCCCTCTTGCCGCTCAGCCCAACGCAGGTATTCCGCGCTCAGTAGATGGCAGGAACATTTATCTGTGCTCGCCGGAGTATATGGCGAGCTACGCCCGCAAGTTTGTCGCCGCCGGGGTGAGGCTGGTGGGTGGGTGCTGCGGGACCACGCCGGAGCACATTCGTGTCATGAAGTCAGCACTGCGCGTGGGTGAAGCACGAGGAAAAACTGCGTCTGCTCACGTCACGGGAGGTCCCGCGCCCACGGCGGTTCCGGCTGTGCCGCTGGAAAGCCGGTCGCTTCTAGGCGCCCGGTTGGCTCGCAACGATTTTGTGACCATGGTCGAGATCGTTCCTCCCAAGGGAATCGACGTGGTGAAGGAGGTTGAGGGAGCGCGCTTTCTGAAATCCGTAGGCGTGGACGCGGTCAACATTCCCGACAGTCCGCGAGCCTCGGCGCGCATGAGCAATCAGGCGCTATCGTTGCTCATTCAGCGCGAGGTCGGCATTGACGCGATCCTGCACTACACCTGCCGCGATCGCAACGTACTCTGCATTCAGAGTGACTTGCTGGGGGCGGCGGCAGTCGGAATCAAGAATCTGATTTGCATCACCGGCGATCCTCCAAAAATGGGGAATTACCCGGACGCAACCGCCGTGTTTGATGTGGACGCGATCGGCCTGGTCAACATCGTGCACAATCTGAATCGCGGCCTCGATCTCGGAGGCAATCCGATTGGGACCGGAACGGGCTTCGTGATCGGCGTGGGTGCGAACCCCGGGCTCACGGATCTCGACGAAGAAATTCGCCGCTTCGAGTACAAGGTCGAAGCCGGCGCTGAGTATGCGGTGACCCAACCCGTGTTTGATCTACGCTTGCTGGAAAACTTCCTGAAGCGGATTGAGCATTGCCGCATTCCGGTTATCGCTGGGATATGGCCATTGGTAAGCGTGCGCAACGCGGAATTCATGAAAAACGAACTGCGCGTATCAGTGCCGGACTCAATTCTCGAGCGCATGGCCAAGGCGCAGACCCCCGAAGCAGCGCGCGGTGAAGGCGTGGCGATCGCGCGAGAAATGTTGATTGCGGCGAAACAGATGGCGCAGGGGGCACAAATCAGTGCCCCGCAGGGGCGCTACAGCTCTGCGGTGGATGTTTTGGAAGCGTTGGGGACCAACCAGGGGTCCACGGCAAACGCATAGCGGCGGTCCGCTAAGACGCGCGGAGTATTGAATCGATTCATCGCAACAGCAAAACGATATTGCGGATTTTCCAGTACTAGAACTGCTTCCCACCACGGGACTGCATCGTCCATTTATTTTCATTCGCACCATAGAAAAGACTCGACACTTCTTCGAAATAGTTGCATACAATAAGAGACGGAGCGAAAACCCCGTTGCCAAAGTTTGAAGAGTGCCTCCAGCGACTGGAAAAAATTGTTCAGGAACTGGAAAAGGGCGAAGTCCCTTTAGAGAAGTCACTGACACTGTTTGAAGAAGGCATGCAGCTTTCTTCCGCCTGCCGGAAAGAGTTGGAGCAGGCGGAGGGAAAAGTTGAAATCCTGTTGAAGAAGAACGGGAAGCTCCAAGCCGAACCATTCGAACCGCTGACCGAGAAATTGCCCGCTCGACGTTGAACGTGCTGATTTCTGGTAGCGATTCAAGAGCTTTAGATGTCTGTGGAGTCGTGGCTTTCCCAGCCACCCCGCAGCCCTAGTCGAACGTTGACGTCCGCCGTTGACGACAGGTTGAACCCCCGGGGAAATATGACGCATAGTGTGATTGTTCTTGAGAAGGATCCTAGAGTGGCCAGCCATCTGGCGGGTGGACTCCGTCCTCATTTTTCAGTGCATCTAGCCGGCTCCCGCGAAGAGTTGAGGGACAATGTGGCCCGGACTCGTCCCGAAGCTGTGGTACTCAACATGGAGCATTGGCTGCTCGACGATGTAGAGAGTCTGCATCGCGACTTTCCGGCGCTGCCCATCGTCTGTACCCACCGCATTCCCGACGAAGAAATGTGGATGGCGGCCCTTTCCGCCGGCGCCAGTGACGTGTGTTCCACAGATGATGTGGGGAACGTTCTGACTTCGGTTCTGCGCAGCTTGGCACTTTCCCGGCGCGCCGCCGCGTAGATTCAGCGTTCGTGTCGTGAGGACGTCCTCTGGGCGTCCTTTATTTTCTCTCGCATTTTCTAAAGCTCCGTGGCGCGCAGCGAACACCTTCAAATTCCCCGCCTTGTTATACTCACTCCTTCATGCTCAACGAGACGCTCGAACAAGGACAACAACTGGCCGATGCTGCGCTCGACCGGTTGATTCCGCTGGAGACGCAGCATCCGGAGTCGATCCACAAGGCCATGCGACACAGTGTGTTCGCCGGTGGCAAACGCCTGCGACCCATTCTCTGCATGGAGGCCGGACGCATGGTGGCGGGATCGTTGCCCCCGCGTATCGAAGAACTTGGCGCGGCGCTGGAAATGCTGCACACGTACTCGCTGATTCATGACGACCTTCCGGCACTCGATAACGACGATCTACGCCGCGGACGGCCGACCTGCCACAAAGCTTTCGGTGAGGCCATCGCAATCCTGGCGGGAGACGCGTTGCAGACGCAAGCGTACGAAGTTCTGTCGCGGTTGAAGTGTCCGGCCGAAGCGCGCGTGCGCATTATCGAAGAGATCGCCCGCAGGACCGGTACAGTGGACGGCATGATCGGCGGGCAGGTCGTGGATCTCGAGGCCGAACATACGCAGCCGACGGCGGAGATGCTGGAGTATATCCATCGCTCGAAGACTGCGGCGCTGATCACTGCAAGCCTGGTCAGCGGCGGATTGTATGCCGGAGCAAAAGACAACCAGGTCGCAAAGCTGCGGGCATTCGGGCTGGGGATCGGCTTAGCCTTTCAAATCGTCGATGACGTACTCGACGTGACTCAAACGTCGGAACAATTAGGAAAGACTGCCGGGAAAGACACGGCATCGGAAAAAGTAACGTATCCCTCGCTGTTTGGCATCGAGGAATCGCTAAAGCGGGCAGATGCGCTGGTCAATGACGCCTTCGCAGAACTGGACAGCTTCGGGGAGCGCGCCGAGCGGCTGAAAGAACTGGCGCGATTCTTGGTGGAGAGAAAGAAGTAGCCCCCGACCAAACGACTCTGTGCTTCTTCGTGTCCCCTGTGGTAGAAAATAGGTACGGCGATGGAGTTCGCCATAACCGCCTGCGCATCCTGCACAGGCTGATAACTCCTACAGAGTTGAATCCACTTTTGTAGGGGAGCTCCATCGTGAAAGATGTTCTCGCTATATCTGTCGCCGCCATCGTCGGCGCCAACCTTCGATACTTCCTAAGCCGCCTCGCCGCCAGAGAATTTGGTCCGGTCTTCCCCGTCGGAACGTTACTCATCAACATCCTGGGTAGCTTCATCGTGGGCTTCTTCGTGATCTGGACCACCGAACGCGCTCTGCTCGACCCGCGCTGGCGGCTGCTGGTAGTCGTTGGCTTTTGCGGATCGTTCACGACCTTTTCCAGCTATGCGTTCGAGTCCATGGCGTATTTCGAACAAGGACAGTGGGGACTGATGCTTACGAACATTGTCGGTAGCAACCTACTGTGCCTGGCCGCCGCGCTCGGCGGTATAGCCCTGGCGCGGGTACTGTAAAATGTCGAACGCGATGGCAGTACAGGTCACCATCTATCTCAATGAAGCGGACCAGTGGCATCACCGGCCGCTCCACATGGAGATTCTCAACTATCTACGTAAGGAAAATGCGTACGCGGCGATCGCGATCCACGCCGTGGCGGGATTCCTGGGGCGGCAACCTGTTGGGACCGCACATTTGGTCGAAGCTGGAGGAAAGCTACCGGTAGTCATCATTTTCGTCGACACCGATGAGCACGTGAACCGCGTGCTGCCTACATTAAAGGAGATGGCAGCGCATCGGTTGATCGTGCGCGAAAACGTTGTGATCGAGCAAGGAAGCCTCGACTGAATGTCTTCCTCCTCTTTGAATCAGCCTCTCGATATTCTCGCCATCGCCGCGCACCGCGACGACGTGGAGCAGACCTGCGGCGGCACGCTGCTGAAAGCCGCGCAGCACGGGCAGCACACGGGCATTCTCGACCTCACACAGGGTGAGATGGGAACGCGGGGAACAGCGGAAGACCGCGCCCGCGAAGCCGACGACGCGGCAAGGATTCTTGGGGTGAGTTGGAGGCGCGCCCTCGACCTTCCCGACGGCCGTGTCGAGAACACTTGGGAGAACCGGTTGAAGGTGGCCAGCGTGATTCGAGAGACGCGGCCGCGGGTGATCATTCTTCCCTACTGGAAGGGGCGGCACCCGGATCATTACACTGCTTCGGTGCTCGGGTATGAGGCGTGCTTTCTAGCGGGACTCGCGAAACTGGACCCGAAGAAAGCTCTTAGTGATCGGGCGTCAGACCTCGGACCTCAGACCCAAGACTTTGCACCGCACCGGCCGTTCAAGATTATTTACGCTACTTTGTATTACGACATCCGGCCAAGCTTCGTCGTCGACATCGGCGATCAGTTCGAGGGGAAGTTTGCCTCCATCATGGCCTACAAATCGCAGTTCAGCGATCAGGAGGCCGGCAAAGACCTCTTCCCTGCCCATGACGAAATTCGTGCTCGCGTCGATGCCATGGCGCGCTTTTACGGTATGCTTGGCGGGGTGACCCACGCCGAGCCATTCCTGCAAAAAGAAATTGGCCTCGTCGACGACCTATTGGCCATTCCGGTCAAATCCATTTAGCATTACTCAACTCAACTCACTGGGAGGACCGTCGCAAACATGTCTCGCTTTCTCTTTGCCCTCATCACCGCTGTGGCGTTGGCCGCTACGGCGGTCGCTCAAGCTGGAACCTGGCAGATCGATCCCAAGCACACTGCCGCTCAATTTTCTGTGAAGCATCTTGGAGTATCGACCGTTCGCGGCGCATTCTCCAAGGTCACTGGCTCGGTGACGCATGATCCCGCCGATCCGTCGAAGGATTCGCTGGAAGCCACCATCGACGCCAGTTCGGTCGACACGCGCGTGGAAATGCGCGACAACGACTTGAAGAGTCCACACTTTTTCGATGTGCAGAAATTTCCGACCATCACTTTTAAATCAAAATCAGTGAAAAGCACGGGATCCGGGAAACTGCAGATGACCGGCGATCTGACCATGCATGGCGTGACCAAGGAAGTCGTGCTGGATGTCGATGGTCCGTCGGCGCCGATCAAAGATCCGATGGGCCCCGGCCAGCGCATCGGCGCGTCCGCAAGCACCAAGGTCAATCGTCAGGATTTCGGCATTGTCGGCGCTCCCGGCGTCGTGGGCGACGAGGTGACAATCACGATTGACGCGGAGTTAGCCCAGGCGCCAGCGAAGTAAAGCAAAGAAGCTCCACCATCCCAACAATGTCATTCTGAGCGAAGCGAAGAACCTATGTAAGTTGCTCGTAGCGAGAAGAATGCACAGGTCCTTCGCTCTCGCTCAGGATGACACTACCCTTGCGCCGGTTGTAAGTTCCCGGCTACTTCTTCAGCGCCACCGCAAGCCCGTCGCGGATGGGCAATATCGTCGTGTAAAAATCATTCGCAGAGTAGAGATTGCGATTGAATTCGAGGATCGCCTTGGTACTGGCATCGCTCGGATTCTTTTCGGCAACGCGCCCGCTCCACAGCACATTGTCGGTAACGAACAGTCCGCCCTTGCGCAAGCGCGGGGCCACCAGGCGCAGCACGCGCGGATAATCTTCCTTATCGACGTCGTTGAAAATGATGTCGAACTCCTGCTTCTGCTCCGAGAGGACTTCCAGCGCGTCGCCTGTGTGCAGCGTGATGCGGTTCGCCACTCCGGCACGCTGGAAGTAGCCGCGGGCGCGTTCCGCATTCTTCGAGTTGCCGTCGGTATAGATCACGCGGCCTTTGTCGCCCACGGCCTGCGCCCACCAGATCGTCGAGTAGCCTATCGCAGAACCCAGTTCAAACACCGTGCGGGCATTGATCATCAACGCCAGTTGCTGCAGGACGCGTGCCACGGCAGGTCCCACGATAGGAATCTTGTGCTCAGTAGCGTAGTCCTCCATCTCAACGAGCACTTCGTCACGCTTGGGCAGCATGGAGTACAGATAATCATCAACTGGTCCCGCAGTGGTGAAGTTGTAGTGGCGCCAACTGGCTCTGTCGTCTTTCTTCTTGCTTTGAGTCACAGGCTTCCCTTTCGCTTTTGCGCTTGTCTTCATGCTGATTTAACCACCGATGGTGACGCCCGGTTTCATCTCCAGCACTTCAACGCCGGGAACAAGTTTCTTCAGTTCAGCTGGAGTTCCCGTCAAGGCTGGGAATGTGCCGAAGTGCATCGGGATGACCGTCTTCGGCTTCAATAGGTTAATTGCATACGCCGCTTCCCGGGGCCCGATCGTGAAGAGATCACCGATGGGAAGCATGACGATCTCGGGCGCGTATAGCTCACGAATAATCGCCATGTCGCCGAAGACGTTGGTATCGCCGGCGTGGTAAATCTTCACACCATTTTCAAACTCAATCACGTAGCCGCATGCCTCGCCGCCGTAGATAATTTCGTCGCCGTCCTGAATGCCGCAGGAGTGATCGGCGTGGACCATGGTCACTTTTATGTCGCCGACGGTTTGCGTTCCCCCTTTGTTCATGGGAGAAATCTGCTTGGCGCCCTTCTTCTGCAGCCAAAGACAAAGCTCGAAGATGCCAACCACTTGCGGATTGTGCTGCTTCACGACAGTGACCGCGTCGCCGATGTGATCGCCGTGCCCGTGCGTGCACAGCAGGACATCGGCCTTCTTTACCTTCTTGTCAGCCTCGGGACACATGGGATTCCCCATGATCCAGGGATCGATGAAGACCGTTTTCCCGCCCGGAGTTTCCATACGAAAAGTGGAATGCCCCAACCACGTCAGCTTGATGCCGTTCAAATTCATAAGTGCCCAACCCAGAAAGAAGAGTTTAACTGTGCCGAAAATCCATTTCGTGCCGCAGACCGCCCACCTAGTTTAATATGAAACGCCATGGCCGAACTCAAGGTGCTGATTTCCCGAGAAGACATTGCGAAGCGGGTGGCCGAATTGGGCGCAAAGATCACGCAGGACTTTGCGGGAGAATCCATTATTTTCGTCGGCGTGCTCAAGGGCGCAGCCATCTTTCTGTCGGACCTGGCACGGCAGGTTGGTCTCGACTGCACGTTCGACTTTATCGGAGTCTCCAGCTACGGCAATCGCCCCAGCCCGACCCAGGAACTGAAGAGTGGGTGGGATTCGACGGGCGAAGTAAAACTCACAAAGGACGTCGACCAGTCTATGCAAGGAAAGAACGTGATCGTCGTCGAAGACATCCTCGATACGGGTCTT
Organism: uncultured Acidobacteriaceae bacterium; assembly: GCA_963722365.1. GTDB lineage: Bacteria > Acidobacteriota > Terriglobia > Terriglobales > Acidobacteriaceae > Sulfotelmatobacter. The sequence goes on along the minus strand of CAVRLM010000003.1, from coordinate 162,163 downwards.
ACTCTCACGGTCTTGAAAAAATTGCTCCTCGCCCACCAGCCGAAAGCCTTGAAGATTGCCGCATTGCTCGACAAACCTTCGCGGCGCAAGCTTCCGCTTGAGGGCGACTATGTTGGATTCAAGATTCCCGATGAATTCGTAGTCGGCTACGGGTTGGATTACGCAGAAAAATATCGCAATTTGCCGGATATTTGTATCGTTCCCAGAGAGTAAGCCGCTGCTAACTGGGCGCGCAGCACGGGGTTCAAGGCGATTATCCTTGAGCTAACGGCGCTTGAGCAAACGGCAGCGAGAAACATGGCTGCTATCATACAAACGAATGGATTCTGTTCTCTCCAAACCGGATCGCTTGCCGGTCGAGTCGCTGCTGCTCGACGTAGCCGATGTGCTGGCGACCTCGCTTGACCTGGATACGACCGTGCGCCGGGTCGCCGAAGTTGTCCGCAAAGTCATCGATTACGAGATTTTCGCGATTCTGCTGCTCAACGAGAAGACGCAGGAGCTGCGTTTCCGCTTTCAGGTCGGCTATCCTCCGGAATTCGCCGAGGGGAGCCGCCTCAAAGTCGGCGAGGGAGTTACCGGCCAAGCTGCCCAATTGCGGCAAGCGGTGCTCATCGACGATGTCACCAAGGACTCACGCTATATCGAAGGCGTCCCCAATGTCCGCTCGGAACTGGCAATTCCGCTCATCACCAAAAACCGCGTCATCGGCGTGATTGATATCGAGGCGCGCGAGCCCGGTTATTTCAATGAAGAGCACGTGAAGGTACTAACGCTGGTGGCCTCGCGCATGGCGGCTGGCATTGAGAATGCACAACTGTACACTCGCACCACCAAGCAGGCGCGCATTCTGCTGCTGCTCAACGAAATCGCTCGCGAATTAACCTCGATTCTCAACTTGGACGAGCTCCTCGGTCGAGTTGCCGAGTTGGTGCGCCGGCTGATCGACTACCAGATGTTTAGCATCCTTCTGCTCGATACGGCGGGCGAGAAACTGCAGCATCGCTTTTCCCTGCGGTTCAATGAAAATATTCATCTGAAGCACGAGATTCCTTTGGGCCGGGGCATCGTCGGGGCTGCGGCCCAGAGCCAGCAGGCCGTGCTCGTGCCCGACGTAACCAAGGACTCGCGCTACATTGAAGCCAATCCTGAGACCCGGTCGGAATTGGCGGTGCCGCTCGCTTACAAGGGCAAAGTGATCGGCGTGCTCGATCTGGAGCACACGCGCCGCGGATTCTTTACGGAAGAACATCAGCGGACCATGTCTACCCTAGCCGCACAAATTGCCATCGCCTTGGAAAATGCCCGTCTGTATGAAGAGATCGAGCGCCAAGAACGCCGCCTGGAGCGCGATCTGGCACTAGCACGCGAGTTGCAAGGGCGACTGCTACCCCAGACCAATCCCAAGATGGCGCACCTCGACGTCGCCGCGAAATTCGTTCCTGCGCGTGCCATTGGCGGCGATCTGTATGACTTCATTCCGTATTCGATGTCGCGGCTTGGTATCGTGATCGGCGACGTTAGCGGCAAAGGCGCCCCGGCCGCCATCTACGCCGCACTGGTGAGCGGAATCGTCCGATCGCACGCTCCCATTGAGCCTGGATCGGCGGAGATGCTTTCCGCCGTCAATCTCTCTCTGGCGGAGCGCCGCATCGAGGCCCAGTTTGTCTCGATTATTTACGCCGTCTGGGACGATGAAGAACGGACTCTTACGGTGGCGAACTCCGGACTTCCCCGCCCCATCTTCGTGCATGGCGGCAAGAATGAAGTGATCGAGGCAACCGGCTTACCCCTGGGCCTTTTCGACGAAGCGGACTACGACGAGTTCAAGTTCCGCATGAAGGCTGGGGATATGTTTGTGTTCTTCAGTGACGGCATTCTCGACGCACGTAACCGTAAAGGCGAATTGTTCGGGCGCGGCCGCGTCGAGAAGATCGTCGCCGAATGCGCGGGAAAGTCGGCGAACTGCGTGGTGGACTCCCTTTTCAAGGCGGCCGCCGAACATTCGGCAGGCGTGGAAACCTTCGACGATCAGACCGTCGTTGCCATCCGGGTGCACGGCGCTGCCCATTCAGGCTCCAAGAAAAAATGACGTCCCGCAGTCAGAGCCCGGCAGCGCGTCCTCCAGGATTTGTTTATCGCGAAACCAAGCGCGGCATACTGCGCCGCACGGGCCCGCTCGTCTTGCACTGCGAGGACGTAGCACTTCCAAAGCTTGCCGAACAATACGGTACGCCGCTCTACGTTTATTCAGCGACGACGATTCGCGAACGCTATGACGCGTTTGACGCCGCATTCCACGACCTGCCGCACACGATTTGCTACTCCGTCAAAGCCAACTCGAACCTGACCATTCTGCGAATGCTCGCCCGCAAGGGATGCGGGTTCGACGTTGTCTCTGGCGGCGAACTCGAACGCGTGCTGGTCGCCGATCGCAAGGCCGCAAGAGCAGTCGTCTTCTCTGGTGTTGGCAAGACGGCAGAGGAACTGACTGCGGCACTGAAGGCTGGCATCATGCTGTTCAACGTCGAGAGCGAGTCGGAATTGTGGACGCTCGCCGAGTGTGCGGCCCGCCTGCACAAAAGTGCGCCCATTGCTCTACGAGTCAATCCCGATGTCGCAGCCGAAACCCATCCCTACATTTCGACAGGCCTGCGCAAGCATAAGTTTGGCGTCCCGATTCGCGAGGCGCGGTCGCTTTACGCCAAGGCCTCAGGTGCGCGCTATCTCCGGGTACGCGGGGTGAGCGTGCACATCGGCTCGCAGATCACCGACGTCGCGCCGTTTGGCGAATCCATGGTGCGGGTGGCTGATCTTGTGCGGGAACTCCGGGGCGACGGCCACCGCATCGATTACATCGATGCCGGAGGCGGCCTCGGTATTGCCTACGACAAGCCATCCACGCAAACATTTTCTGCGGATGTCGCGGCCTACGCGCGCGCACTCGTCACGCCCTTGCGTGGACTGGATGTGCGCCTGCTTCTGGAGCCGGGACGCTCGATCGTTGGTCCTGCTGGCGCTTTGCTTACGACAGTCGTTTACCGCAAAGAGCACGACGGGAAACGCTTCCTCGTGGTGGATGCAGCGATGAACGATTTGATTCGACCCGCTCTCTACGGCGCCTATCACGAGACTGTCCCGGTTGCGCAAAATGCCGAGTCAGGGGCAAAAATGGAAGTGACCGACATCGTTGGCCCGGTTTGCGAGACGGGAGATTTCTTCGCGCGCGATCGCGAGCTGCCGGTGGTCGACGAAGGCAAGCTGCTGGCGATTCTGGACGTGGGAGCCTACGGGATGGTGCTTGCGTCCAATTACAATACGCGTCCACGCCCCGCGGAGGTTCTGGTTACGGGCAAATCGACCAAGGTGATCCGGCGACGGGAGAAAGTGTCTGATCTTCTACGCCCGGAACGCTGACATCATCACGCGCCAGCCTTCACTACTCTTGCCGTTCTCCCCACTTCAGCTTGGTGCGCAGCACATGGAAGAAGTCTGATCCCGTGCGGAACAAATTCACCTGATGTTCAGAGAGGCGGCATCGCACGCGATCGCCGTCGCGCAGGTCGAGACCAGGCTGCCCGTCCAGACTAAGGTACGCAACTTCCTCTTCGCTACGCAGCAGGATTTCAATCTCCACCGAATCCGGCACGACCAGCGGCCGGTGCGTCAAAGAATGCGGAGCGACAGGCGTAACCACGAACGCCTTAACAGTTGGCATTAGCACCGGACCACCGGCCGACAAAGAATACGCGGTCGAACCCGTCGGCGTGGCCACGATCATGCCGTCGGCTCGATAGCTGGCAACGAAGGCCTTATCGATGTGCAGGTCGTAGGTATTAAGCCGTGCAAGTGCGGTCTTATTAACCACGGCATCGTTGAAAACCAGGTAGCTGCCGCGTACGGTTTCTTCCCGCAACAATTGCACTTCCATCAGAGAGCGGCGTTCCACGGCGGCACGCCCTTGGGCAATCGCATCGAGCATCGAGTAGAGCGACTGCAACGGAACTTCGGTGAGAAATCCCAGGGAACCCAGGTTAACTCCCAGGAGCGGCACGTCGATGGCCGCAGTCACTCGAGCCGCCGAGAGAAGGGTTCCGTCCCCGCCCAGCACGACGGCGAGATCCAGCGGCTTCGACGACATCTGCGACCGCGGCACCACCTCCTGCCCGTCAATGTATTTCGCCGTTTCCAGGTCGACGATGACTTTGTATCCGTGTTCGGCGAGCCAGCTGAGGACGCCCGGGAGTATCTTCGCGACTGCAGGGCGATCTGGCCGGGAAATGATGGCGGCGGTCTTTCGGGGCGCTGCTTGCGAGCTGGCCATAGGGAAAAGGAGATTGTACAGCGAGTTCACCACAGAGGACACGGACGACGCAGAGGTTAGAACACTGAAGAAAGCAGAAACTCGCGATTCCCCTCCGCGCCCAGGATGGGTGATTCGATCGTATCGGTGCGCACCGCGCCCAGGGTTATTAGGGACGCTTTCACCTTCTCCACAGCTTCCAGTTGAGCGCCTTCGTCGCGCACAATGCCGCCCTTCCCCACGTGCTCTCTGCCGGCTTCAAACTGGGGCTTCACCAGCACGACCATTTGCCGTCCCCGGCGCTCATGCGGCAACTCTGGAAAAACAGCGTTGATCACTGCAGGAAGCACGAGAGTGGCCGAGATGAAAGAGACATCCATCGCGATGAAGTCGACTATGCAGCCCACAGCCTCGCGCGTCAGGTAGCGCGCGTTGGTCTTTTCCAATAGCCGCACTCGTGCATCTTGGCGGATTTTGAAATCCATTTGTCCGTAGCCGGTGTCTACAGCAATAACCTGCGCCGCGCCCCGCTGCAGCAGGCAATCTGTAAAGCCGCCGGTGGATGCGCCAACATCAAGGCAGATCTTCCCCGCAACCTCGATCTGCCAGTGATCGAGCGCGCGCTCCAGCTTGAGTCCGCCCCGGCTGACATATCTGAGATCCTCGCCGAGCAAACGGATGGCACACGCAGACGGGACCTGCGAGCCGGCCTTCTCGACCTTTTGTTCTTCCACAAGGACCTTGCCCGCAAGGATGAGGGCTTGCGCGCGTTCGCGCGAGGCTGCCAGACCACGGTCCACAAGAAGTTTGTCGAGTCGAACTTTCAAGATTTTTTTTGTCAACAAGTTCTACCACGAAAGTGCCAGCCCTCGCTCTAGTGCAAAGTGGTGAAGCGCCTCACGGGTGAATCACTTACGCATGGCGATCGGCTCTTTTCCACAACGTTTTCCACGAACGTGTTGAAAACTTCGGTCGACAGAATGCGTGGCGAGTCGAACATCGCTCAAGACAAGAACAACGCCTCAATAATAAAAGCCGCCCGAACTGAGGGCGGCTTCACAAACTTCGTTTGCTGCTCGACTATCCCGCAACTTCTTCCAGCAATTTCTGATCAATGTCGAAGTTGGAGTGCACGTTCTGTACGTCGTCGTGCTCTTCGAGCGCTTCCATCAGGCGGATCATAGTGTTGGCCGCGGCACCTTCCAGCTTGATGTAGTTCTGCGGAATCATGGCGACGCTAGCCGAAACAGGCTCAATCCCGGCCTTCTTCACGGCTTCCAGGACGGCTTCGTAGGCGGAAGTCTCCGTCAGAATTTCCCAGTTGTCGCCATCGTCATTCAGGTCTTCTCCACCCGACTCGAGAACGATATTCATCAGGTCGTCCTCTTTCGCAGCGGCTTTGGAAATCAGGATGTCGCCCTTTTTGTGGAACATCCACGAAACGGCGCCCGCTTCGGCCATATTGCCACCATTCTTGCCGAAGACGTGGCGGATTTCGCTCACGGTCCGGTTGCGATTGTCGGTATTGATGTCGAGCAGCACTGCCGCCCCACCCGGACCGTAACCCTCCAGCGAGAACTCTTCGTAGGTAGCGCCGGGCAATTCGCCCGTGCCGCGCTGGATGGCTCGCTTGATGTTGTCAGCGGGCATGTTCTCGGCCTTGGCCGCAACAATGGCGCCGCGCAGCCGCGGGTTGGAGTCAGGATCACCGCCGCCGTTCTTCGCGGCAATGCTGATTTCCTTGATGAGACGGGTGAAGATTTTACCGCGCTTGGCGTCAAGCGCGCCCTTCTTGTGCTTAATTGTGGCCCATTTTGAATGGCCGGACATGGTTAGACCTCGTGTCGAAAGTCCTTCTTTAAAGAGCTATGGATGGCGCAGGATTCGCCTTCAGAGGAGATCACTGGATTGCCTCGGTTTGAATGCAGGCGAACCCAAATTATAGCACGGGCTCGTAGCCAGCCCGTAATCGATATTGGACCTCTTCTGAACCGCCCTGGCTACTCCATTCCCTCAAATATCCACGGTCTTGACTGGGTACGACTTCGCACCTAACATGCCTAGCATCGCGCGCTATCTCAATTTTAGGTTGATGATGTAATTCTCTATGTCGGGTCAGCTCTTGGGGCACTACCGGGTCCTCGAAAAAATTGGTGCAGGCGCGATGGGCGAAGTTTTTCGCGCTCGCGACGAGAGACTCGGACGCGATGTCGCCGTTAAGCTGATTCGGCCGGCCTCCAGTGATAATCCCGACCACTTGCGCCGTTTCGAACAAGAAGCCCGGGCCGCTGCCGCGCTGAACCATCCCAACATCCTCGCCATCTATGACGTTGGTTTCGAGGGCACAACTCCCTACATCGTTTCCGAACTGCTGGAGGGCAAGAACCTGCGCCTGCGCTTGCAGGAAGGTCCGATCCCGGTCAAGGAAGCTGCCGACTACGCGCTACAGATTGCCCAGGGTCTGACCGCCGCCCACGACCGGCTTATCGTGCATCGTGACCTCAAGCCGGAAAATCTTTTTCTCACCAACGACGGGCGCATCAAGATCCTTGATTTCGGCGTAGCCAAGCTCCAGATTCCTGCCGAAGAAAATCGCTCCATCGAAAGTCTCACCACCGTCACCAAACATGGTGCCGTGATCGGCACCGTGGCCTACATGTCTCCCGAGCAACTGCGGGCCAAACCGGTGGACCACCGCAGCGACATTTTCAGCTTTGGTGCGATTCTCTACGAAATGATGTCGGGGTACCGCGCATTTCATGGGGAAACCGAAGTTGATACCATGACCGCCGTCCTACGCGAAGAACCAGCGGGCTCAAACCTGGAACAGGCTGCCATCCCGGCGGGATATCAGGACATCGTCAAGCATTGCCTCGAAAAGGAGCCGGAGAACCGCTTTCAGTCCGCGAAGGATTTGGTTTTTGCTCTGCAGACGCTGTCGGGAACTTCGGCCTCCGGAACGTATCGCATTCCGAAGGCCCGCACTCGACGACTCGCTTTGCCGTGGGCCATCGCGGCGGTACTGGCCTTGGCGACCGTGCTTCTCGCACTCTTTCTGGTCACGCGTACTCCCGCTGCCTCCCCGACCTACAGTCGCGTGACGTTCGAGGCAGGCACGGTATATTCGGCACGCTTCACCTCAGACGGCCAGACCATTGTGTACAGCGCAGCCTGGAACGGCAAGCCGGTGCAGCTGTTTACCACGGTTGGAAATTCCCTTCTATCGCAGCCGCTAAATCTTACGGACGCGAACCTGTTGGCCATTTCGCGGAATAATGAACTTGCCGTGGTGTTGCGCGGCACCCACAACGGCCAACTCGAAACTGTCGATGGCATGCTGGCTCGCGCTCCTCTGGCTGGAGGATCGCCAAAAGAGTTGCAGGCCGACGTGCGCTGGGCTGATTGGGACGCAAAAGGCGAACTAGCAGTCGTGAACTACGTGGACGGCCACAGCCGCCTCGAATATCCCGTCGGCCATGTGCTGTACGAGAGCGGCGGATGGATCAGCAACATCCGCTTCTCTCCCCAAAGCGAGATGATTGCCTTCATGGATCACCCGGCGCTTTGGGACAATCGCGGCTCCGTCTGCGTCGTAGATTTTAAAGGTCAAGTTCGGACCCTCTCGGGCCCATGGGACTCCGAGCACGGCATTGCCTGGCGGCCGGACGGGAAGGAGATCTGGTTCACGGCAGTCGAGAAGGGCAACAACTTGAACCTTATGGCCGTGGATTTGTCGGGCAAGATTCGCGCCCTCCTGAATCTGCCCATGGGCATCACGCTGCAAGATATCTCTCCGCGCGGACAAGTTTTGGTCGCGCTGAGTACCAAGCGCCTCGCCATGGGCTTCAGTACTCTGGGCAGCAAGGAAGACGAAGAATTATCGTGGCACGACTGGAATGTAGCCAAGGATATTTCACGCGACGGCCAGTTCGTTCTTTTTGAAGATGCCAGTGAAGCTGCCGGACCGGGCTACGCCGTTGCGATTCGAAAGGTGGACGGCTCTCTGCCGATCCGACTGGGCGACGGCAGCGCGGGTGGGCTTTCCCCGGATGGAAGATGGGCGATCTCGGTATCCATCGGCAGTCCAGAGCGCGTGACACTTCTTCCCATTGGAGCGGGGCAACCTCGACCAGTTGAAGTGGGCGGATTGGAACACATTTACAACGGATGGGGCCGCTTCCTGGCCGACGGCAAGCAACTCGTCGTCATTGGCAATCAGGCCGGCCATGCCAAGCAGTGCTTCCTGTTAGATCTGGCCGGCGGAAAGCCCAAGGCGATTACACCCGAAGGAATCTTGTGCGGTCCAACTTCGCCCGATAACCGGTGGATAGTCGGTCTTACGCAGAACTCGGACGTAGCGATGATCTATCCGCTGGGCGAAGGCCAGCCGCGATCGACTCCAGGCCTTGCAGAAGGCTTTCGACCCGTTCGCTGGTCCAATGACGGTGCGGCTCTCTACGGGTATCACGCGGGAGAACTCCCGAGCAGAATCTACAAAGCAGATATCGCGACCCGCAAGCAAACTATGGTTCAAGAGTTACGGCCGGGAGCCCCCGCGGGCGTCGTGAGCGTGGCTCCTGTGGTAGTTAGCAGCGACGGAACACACTTTGCCTACAGCTACAACCAGACTCTGTCAGTCTTATATTTGATTTCCGGACTGCAATAGCAGCACTGGCTCCAGCCGCATTCTATCAATCTAACGACCCCGTAAAATCAGCGGCCACGTAATGGAAGAAAATCGACGTCGAGGTTTTTCCCTCCGGCAGCGGAATGCGGTAGTGCGGTAGGCGAGTTCCCCGGTACGCCAATCCGTCCCCCAGCGCCTGGTAGACCGTGACGGTGCCCGGAGGCGTATCTAAGTGGATGGGCCAAGGCGTTTCCAGCACCGGCTCCGGAGAAAAATCCAGGCACAGGGTCACGCTGAATTCGCACTGCGCACGGTCGGTGTGCTTCTTCAGTTCTGCTCCACTGCGATACGAGGCCATATACACGTACGACGGCATGAGAGCTTCACCGGCAACCGCACTTAAAGCCGCGGCGATGTCGAGATGAAAAAAGCGTGCAACCGGCTCGTTATATGCCACGTAACGTTGTGAGCTTTGGCCGTCGCCCAACTTAACCGCACCACTGCGGATCAGGTAACGATAATAGCGGCGCAGGGCGGCAACGTGGAAAGGATGGATCAGGTCAGCGAGAGGCGCATATCCCTTTTCACGAAAGAGCGTGCTTGCCGTCCGGAGCAACTCGGCGCGTTCCCGTCGGCGCCGGTTCGCCTGATCTTTGGAAACCAGGATGCCCGCTACCATCAACAGCTGCCTTGTGCTGTCTGGAACCCACGATGGCACCTGTTCGCCGGGACATAGATCTCGAATCGCACTCTCCGTTTGTGGTCCGAGCCAAAAAGGGAGCAGATTTGCAGTAGAGGGACTTCTCACCCACGCGATCGTACCCTGCAACGCAAATCCAGAAACAAGTTCCCGACGAAATTCCAGCTCCTCCGGCAATCGCCCGTCAGAACACAAAATGCAATCGGAATTCAGATAGAGCTCCTGACCACCGCACTCTTGCAAGTGGACAGACTTGAAAACGCGCTGCGGGATCAAGTGCACGGGCAGTTCGTCGAGCAGACAGTAAAAACGGTCAGGAGGAAGCGTCACGGTATAAGTTTGCCGCGACCCTTCCTCCAACAGGCTGCTCATCCTCTGCAACCAGGCCGAGTTTTCTAGCGACGAAGCCATCCGTTCAGAGTGAAGCGGCTGTCGGCGAAAAACTGGCTGCTGCAATTCACCGGAGTGATCTCGTGCAAGAGTTCGCACGGGAAGAAGACGATCTGGTTTTGCTGTGGCACGATCACCTGATAGCTGCCGTCGCTGACATACGTCCCATCCTCCAAGTGCGCGTCGTGAATCCGCAACTCTCCGCCTTGGAACTGGCAGGGTTCGCGGTGGAAGAAATAGACAAACGTCAGCTGTCGCGAGGCCACGCGCTCGCTGCCGTTGTCGCTATGGAAGTGGAAGAAGTCACCGTCATTACTGGCAGTAACTTGCGCCTCGACATCCGCAATTGCAAACGGCTCCATGTCCAATTGGCTCAGAACCTGCGGCAAAATAGCTTTGATGCGCTCCAACATCACATCCTGATGCTTCTCCAGGTCCATCAGAACGCGTGAGCGCCGGTGCTCGTAATTGACGACGCCGCCATTCGCGCTGTGAGAAATCACCTCGCTAGTGCTGAAGGCAGCCTCGTGCTCCAACGTGAATCGGGTGAGTTCTTCAAGCTCCTGCGGCGCCAGGAACTCATCAAGAACCACACATCGCGCCGGCAAATGGGCTGGGCGATCGGCCACGGCCGCCCTCGTTTGCGAGATGATCGTGGTACTGGTGGCGGTCGGCGGTTGCGGCTCCAGCGGCCGCCGCAAAGGGGTCCCGGGCGGTTGCGGCTCCTTCGGCGATGGAACCACCGGTGTATCTCGCAAAGGTGCTCCCGGCGGCTGCGGCTCTTTCGGAGGAGGAACCACAGGACTGTTGACGATGGGAGTGCGCGCCATTTTGATCGCTGGTGGTTGCGGTTCCCTTGGAGGCGGTACCGGCGTACCCGGCGGCTGCGGCTCACCGGGCGTCTTAGGTGAAGCATAGATATCCGGGGGGCGCACGCTCGTCGTCTCCCCGTTTTGTAACGCACTGCTCTGCAGGATTCGGTCGACGATGCTGCCACCAAGTACTGCGAATGCTCGCTGTGCTACGGTCTCCCCTACTGCCGACGCGATCACCGCACGAACGGCTTCCTGGGTCTCCGGATTCGCGGCGGTCGCGGCCTTGGCATGCTGCAACAGGGTGGCTACCAGCGCGCGTTCTGGGGCGCTGAGAATCCGCTCATCCCGCATCAATGTTTCTGAAAAGGAATCAAGAATTTGCTTCGGTGTCATCAGAGACACGCCTCCCCGCGTGTGCCTAAAAAACAATTTGGATTTTAGGGGCCCGTATTACAGGGGAAGAAGCACGACAATATACCGGAGCTCTTGAATAGCCAAGAGAAATCTTTTGATGGAAGAGTATCTGATCCGAATCATCAGAGGATTGCGCGAAAGGAAGCTGGCTCAACAGAACATTGTAGAGAGATTGTAGCGACTACCGGCTTGCCATGGCGCCGACCATCGACTGAAACACCTTCACGCCGTCGGTCCAGCCCAATTCCGGTTCGGCCGCGCGTTCCGGGTGCGGCATCATGCCGACGACGTTTCCTCCGGGGCTGCAGATTCCGGCGATGTTCTCCGACGATCCGTTTGGATTGGCCGCTGCCGTGATTTCGCCTTGACGCGAGCAGTAACGAAATACGATGCGATTCTCGCTCTGCAATTCTTGTAACGTCGCAGGATCGCAGAAGTAATTCCCTTCCATATGCCCAATCGGAATGGTCAACACTTCACCCTTCGAACACGCATTGGTGAAAGGGGTCTCGACATTCTCCACCCGCACTTGCACCGGCTTGCACACATACTTAAGGCCAACGTTCCGCATCAATGCGCCCGGCAGTAAGCCCGACTCGCAAAGAATCTGAAAGCCATTGCAGATGCCCAGCACCAACCCGCCGCCATCGGCGAACTTTCGCACCGACTCCATGACCGGCGAGAACTTGGCAATCGCGCCCGTCCGCAGGTAGTCCCCAAACGCAAAGCCGCCGGGCACAATGATGGCGTCGCAGTTTTCCAGGTCGTGCGATTCATGCCACAGAAAGGTGACTGGCTGCTTGGCGACATTCTGAATTGTCCAGTAGGCATCGTGATCGCAGTTCGAACCCGGAAAGATGATGACGCCGAATTTCATGGGCACCTTCAGAAGCAGGAATTTGTGCTTAGTCTAGCATGCTGGCGGCCCCGGCGAAGCCATCCGTGCTCGTCGACTCAACCCTGCCTGATCCGCTCATGTACCATAGGCCCCCATATGCCTCCCGAGGTCCCTTCAGTCAAAGACGACAGCCCGACTCTCATCGCGATCTCCGCGCTCGCGTGCATCCTGCAGGATATTCTCCACGAAGGCGTCGGCCATGGCGTAACCGCGTGGCTGAACGGCGCCCACCGCGTCACCATGAGTACCGTTGCCTTGCAAAGTGATGTCGAGACGAAATGGGTTTCGGCCAATGGCACGCTCGTCAACCTGGTTTGCGCCGGGATCCTGTGGCTTCTCTTGCGAAACGGCCATCGCTATGGGCCTGCCGCTCGATACTTTCTGATTCTGGCTTTGGCGGGGAACCTGTTCACTGGCACAGGCTATTTTTTCTTTTCAGGCGTTTCAAACTTCGGAGACTGGGCAGCGGTTATCCACGACCTACACCCGCATTGGATGTGGCGCATCGGACTGGTCGTGGTTGGCGTGGCCACCTACTATGCCTCGATGCTGCTGGTCGCCGCCGAGTTGAATCCCTTTCGCGGGAATGCCGAGAATCCACGCAGCCTTCGCGCCCTCTGCTGGACTCCATATTTCACCGATGGAATCCTGGCCGGAGTGGCCGGCCTGCTCAATCCCGCAGGACTCTTTTATGTGATTGCTTCCGCCCTGCCCTCAACGCTAGGCGCGAATGCCGGCCTTCTCAGCCTGCCCAGCATGATGCGGGGAATCAAGGCCAGCCAATCCGAAGCTGTGCGTCCCATTCAGCGCAGCGTCGCGTGGATTACGACCGGAGCCATCGCCAGCCTGCTCTTCATCTTCATGCTGGGCCGCGGAATCACGTGGTCGCGATAACCCTTATCAACGTCTTGGGGTTCTGCACATCTTGTCGCGCGGGATTTTGCGAATCCAGTAACAATGAACAGAACGCTAGTTACTTCTGAGTTTGCCGAAGCAAATAAATTGCAAGCCTGAAATTCGCCCGCGTTCTACTATAGAGACCTGCAGAATCACGTACATACGGGAGAGTGCCAGTAGTGGAGCTCATACTCGTAGTGTTCGCGCTGTTTGCCCTTGCCGTTCCTCTCGCCACCATCATCCTATTCGTCCGGCTGCGCACCGTTCGCCAGCAACTCCTCAAACTCACGAGCCTGAGCGTAGAAGTAACCGATGTTTTGCGCCGCGATCTACAGGAGCTGCAGTGGAAGGTGGACGCGTTAAGCCACGCTGGAACTCCGCCAGCGGAAGCGCCGCTCATTCATACAGAGGCTGAGAAGACAAGTGCTTCGGTCGCGCGGAGAGTGGCAGAATCGGTAGCGGTCCCAACTCCCCCGGTTCCCGCGGCCAGCGTCCCGCATGAAGAACCGAAAAAAGTTGAACCGACGCCAGCAGCGACGCCGCCGAAACCATCACAACCGCTCGCCCCGGCACCCGTGCAGAAGTCGGAACCGAAGCCTGTTCCGCTCCCGATCACGCCGCCCCAAATAGCGGCACCGCTGCCACCGGTCGCGCCCGCTGTACCGACGCCCACAGCTCCAATCCCCGAACCAACGCGTCCCCGGTCCGAGCCGCTTCCGCCGCTGCTCTCTCCGCGCCAGATACCGCCGACAACCCCCTCCGCGCCGCCTCCTCAGCCGGTTCCACCGCCCCCAACCACCCGCGTCACAGCACCTCCGCAGTCCGCCCAGTTCCGCGCGGCAACCTCGATCCCCGCGCCCATAGCCCCGAAGACGACCGCCCAGCAGCGCATGAAGTCCGTCTTCGCCCTGGAAGAAATTCTCGGCAGAAATTGGCTGAACAAGATCGGGATTGTCCTGATCGTCCTCGGAGTCGCATACTTCGGCATCAAAGAACTTGGACAACTCGGCCCCGTCGGCAAAGTTGTCCTCTCCTATCTCGTTTCCTTCGCACTTCTCGGCGGGGGCGTCTTTCTCGAGAAGCAAGATCGCTACCGCGTCTTCTCCTACCCTGCCATCGGCGGCGGATGGTCCCTGCTCTTCTGGACGACCTACGCCCTGAACCACGTCGACGCCATGCGCGTCCTCGATTCCCTCAGCGCCGACCTCATTCTCATGCTGATCGTGGCCCTTGCCATGGTCGTGCACACGTTGCGCTACCGATCACAGGTCGTCACTGGAATCGCTTTTCTTCTTGCATACTGGACCGTCGGCCTCAGCAATGACAACGTCTACAGCCTCGCGGCCGGCGTCATCCTCGCCGTCTCCCTGGTCGCCATCGTCCTCAAGATGGGATGGTTCGAGCTCGAAGTCTTCGGCATTCTGTCGAGCTACGGCAATCATGTGTACTGGCTCTATCGCCTGCTTGGCCCCAACGGCGCCGACGGACGCGCCTTCCCTGACTATCACGCCAGCACCGCCATCCTGCTCTTTTACTGGATTACCTACCGAGTTTCGTATGTGATTCGCAAAACGAAGTCGCCGTCGGAAGAACATATCTCCACGGTCGCGGCCCTGCTGAATACGCTGTTCCTCCTCGGCGCCATGAAGTTCCAATCCGTGCAGCCTAAGCTGGCCTTCTGGGTGCTGCTCTTCATCGGCGCCGCGGAGTTCATCTGCGGTCAGCTTCCGATCACCAGGCGCCGCCGCGAGGCGTTCGTTGTCCTCAGCGTTCTCGGCGCCACGCTCATGATCGGCGCCATCCCCTTCCGCTACTCCGGTAACAACGTCGCCATCCTGTGGTTGGTCGGCGCCGAAGCATTTCTGATCGCAGGAGTGATGGTCAGCGAAGTCGTCTTCCGCCGCCTGGGACTGTTAGCCGGGCTACTCGTTGGCCTGCACCTGATTGGAATTGATTTTCAGGAACTCATGACCGCGCGTTGCGTCGGCGACAACCTTGTACTTGCCGCAGGCGTCATGTTCGCTCTGTGCGCCGTGGTCTTCTACTTCAACGCACTGTACGCCCAACGCCGTTGGGAACAATTCTTCAGCGACGCACCAGACGCTTCCATGCTTTGGCTACATTCCTACCTCGGAGCCTTCGCCGCAGCCTCTGCGGCCTGGGCACTGTTCTCCGCCGATTGGACTGCCCTGGCCTTCGCCGCCATCATGCTGATTCTTGCTTCACTCGGTCAGAAGCTGAAGTCGCTCCACCTGCAAGTGCAGTACGGCCTGCTCGGGCTGCTGACGATCTATCGCGTGCTCGCCGTCAACCTGCATAGCGACCTTCCGCAATACACGCACGTCCGCATGCGGATCCTCACCCTTCCCGTCATCGCGGCAGCTTTCTATCTCACGGCGAAGTGGGCGGCCCGGCGCGATGATCCCAACCAGAGATTCTTCCGCGGACTATTTGCTTTCGCAGGCTCGGCCCTCATCACCGCACTCATCTACTTCGAAGTTCCGGAGTTCTGGCAACCTCTCGCTGGGGTTGCCTTCGCCGTGCTCCTTCTGGAAGCCGGGCAGCGATTCAGTTATCCGGTGCTGGCATGGCACGCACATCTGCTCGCAACTCTGGCTGCACTCGCCGCCGTTACGGTCGACTCTTCCGGCGTTCAGCAATGGCACAACATCCCGCTGCACGCATTCGCGGCGGTGCCTGTACTTGCCGGAGCCTACTGGATCGCTTACCGGATTCGCGTGCCGAATCAAGCTCACGTGAACCTCGGCCGCGTCGCCTATAGCTGGGCTGCTGCAGTCCTTGTGGTCTGGGTGCTCAACGAATCCGTGGCCGCACCGTGGATCGCTGTTTCCTGGATCGCTTTCGCCGTCCTCCTCGCTCTAGTCATGCGGAGAATCGGCTATCGCCAGCTCGGATGGCAGGCAAACGCAGTGGCCGCTGCCGCGGTGGTCCAAGCCTTCACGGTCAATCTGGAACTCGATCAACCTTCGTGGCAGAGCATTTCTGTTCGGTTGGTCACAATTTCGCTGGTAGCCGCGGGCCTCTACTTCCTCTCGCGCAAGTCAACGACGCCTGATTTAGAATCCGGGCGCGCGATTTTTTACTTGCACACTCTTGCCGCAACCGCCCTGCTGGCGTTTCTCGCCTGGCACGAAGCGCCCAGCGGATGGCTCGCCGCGGTTTGGGCCCTCTTTGCTCTCGTACTCGCGCTCGTAGATCGCCGGTTCGAACTCGAGGATCTTCGTTGGCAGGCTCACGCCCTCGCCGCCCTTGCCATGCTGCGCAGCGTTACCGTGAATCTCTACGTCGTAGAAACATGGCATGGGATTAGCATTCGTCTGCTCTCGCTGTCCATTGTCGCGGCCGTTCTTTATGCGCTGTCACGCATCATCCGTATGCCCGAGCATCTCCGCGAGCGCGACTTCCACCACATTTATTCCTGGGCGGCCTCAGCGCTTGTCTCGCTGCTCCTGTGGTACGAGTTGCAGCCGCTGAGCGTGGCCGTCGGATGGGCCGTCTTCGGACTCGTTCTCTTCGAATACGGTTTGCGGCGCAAGACCCGCCAGTTTCGTTTTCAAGCGTACGTCGCGCTGGCCGCGTCCTTTGGCCGGATCTTTTTCGCCAATCTGACCGCCGAAACTCCCGGCGAATTCTGGGGCCCGCGCCTGTACACCGTTCTGCCCATCACACTCATTCTGTTCTTCGTCTACGCGCAGCTCGATCCAAAAGATCAGACAGCGAGCGACGATCGTCTCCTGCGCTTCGACCTGTTGCTCGCTTACCTCGGCACCGGCACGATCGTGGCACTTTTTTATTTCCAGTTTGCCAACGAATGGCTGGTTACCGCGTGGGCCATTGTGGTCTTCGTTCTCTTCGGCTTGGCTCTATGGCTCGATCGGACAATTTTCCTGCATCAAGCTTTGCTGCTGACGTTGGGCGCATGTAGCCGCGGAGTCATGCACAATCTTTTCGGCGCCAGCTATTTCACCGGCACCGACTGGTTTGGCAGAATCAGCGTTCTGGGCTCCGCCGTTGCTGTGTTGCTGGCGTGCCTGCCCTTGGCATATCGGTGGCGCGATCGCTGCAAGTCGCAGCCGCGCCGCAACTGGATCGCAGCCATTACGTGCCATCCGGAGCAGTTCATGTTCTTCGCGCCCATCGCTCTGCTGACTCTTATGCTGGCACTGAAAATGCGCGCCGGCATGGTCACCGTCGCGTGGGGCGTGGAAGCCCTCTCCATCATCGTCTTCGCATTTCTTATCAAGGAACGCAGCTTCCGTTTGACAGGATTTCTTCTTCTGATAGCCTGTTTCGCCAAAATGCTGCTGCTCGATATGTGGTCGCACGCCTGGACTTGGCCCGATCGCTACATTACATTTGTCATCGTCGGCGTCGCGATGGTTTCCGCGTCGTTTCTCTACAACAAGTACAGCGAGAAGATTCGGCAATTCCTATGAAACGTGGCAGAGCGTTTCTGATGGTTCTGTTCGTCGCAATTGCCGGGCTCTACTTCAGCCAGCGCCGGCGTGATCCCACGCCGGTTTCCGCCAACGCCATCGTCGTCATGGCGGCCGATGCCCAGCGCGATCTCACCCGGGCGCCCATGCGCCTTACTCGTCTTTCCGATCCGGAAGAGATAGCAATCGGCAAAGAACTCTCCGGGCAATATCCCGTCACCACGCAGCAATTGAGTGCGGAAGAACAGGGTCTCGAGAGCTACGTGCGGCGTGTTGGACAATCCGTAAGCTTGCACGCCCATCGTCATTTGCCTTATTCGTTTCGCCTCGTGCCCGATCGCTCCATGATCAACGCCTTCTCCCTTCCCGGCGGACCGGTCTTCATCGGTGAGGGAATGCTCGACCTCATGAACAGTGAAGACGAATTGGCCGCCGTTCTAGCGCACGAGATCGAACACATCGATCACTATCATTGTGCCGAGCGCGTGCAGATCGAGGCTCGCATGCGCAATCTGAACCTCGAACTCGTTGGCGCGCTCCTGCAGATCCCCCTTCAGGTTTGGGAAGCCGGATACAACAAGGACGAAGAATTTGAAGCTGACCGGGAAGGCATGCGTCTCGCGGTTTTGGCCGGCTACTCCCCGTACGGCACAGTTACCATGTTCGAGCGTTTCAGCAAACTGCACAGTGAGTACGTCATTCACGCACGAAGCCCCGAGGAAGAACTCTCCCAACTCGCTATCCAAAGCCTGCAGGGATACTTCCGCTCGCATCCATTGCCCTCCGAGCGCTTGGCGCAGGCGAACAGCCTAATTGCTCAGGAGCGTTGGCAGGACCGCAAAACGCAAAAACCATTCCGCGTTGAATACGAAGTAGAGAACGGAAAATACGTGAAGTAGTGGCGGGGCGAACCTATTGAGGATTCTGAGGAGCCGGGGCCGCAGAGTTCTGCGGTTGCGCTACCGTCGGCGACGTTGAAACAGCTGAAGGCTGATCCGAAGCAGATTCGATCAATCTCGGCCCATCGCCTTGTCCCGCGGTCGCTGAGGCACTATGCGCGTAGCTCTGCGGCGGGTATCCTCTCGCCTGCACGATCGCCCAGTGCCACTCCTCGTCAGCAGCCAGGTCCCGACCCAGCCGCGCGCTAAATACCGACGTCGTCGACGGAGGCGACGCCGCCCGCATCCGGTAAATCGTAGTCACGTCCTGTCTCTTCTCCGGGCGAACTTCCTCTTCCTGCGACGGATAGGCAGCAACCGCCGTCACCAAACCCGCAGCGCCGTTCACCGGAATCGACGCCACGCGGACGCCGCTTTTCTTGACGATCGTAAGCGCCACCGCCAGTTCACTCAGGTGCCAGTCGGTTTGGTTGTAGACAGAAACGATCAGCGTGTCTCCTTCGACCGTGGCCGGTCCCTCAAGCTTCGACACTTCGCTCGCCGGAAGTTCCATTTGAGCGTATTGGCTCGAAAGCAGCGACTTCACATTCGCTGTGAATGCCAAACTGCACGTCACGTCCGGAGCGCTAACGTGAAAGCCTTTCCCGTCGCCAGCCATCAGGTATCTGAGCGCCGACCCAGAGGCTCGGCGGCTCTCCGCCTGGTCCATAACCTTCGTGAAATTGTCGTCGTCAATCACTCCCTGCGTTGGCGGAATCTTTTTGCGCAGATTGCGAGCCACGTCTCCAAGCGGTACATCGTTGGGATCATCAGTCGGCCCGAATCCCGAGTCATCCTGCGCCGCCAAGCGCACTGGCGCCAACGCACCCAGTAATGTGCACAGTCCAAGTATCACTCGTATTTTGCGAAGCCACAGCATGAAAACTCAGGAAGGCCAGCCCTTCTGCCAGAAGGGATTCCTGAGTTCATTGTATGGAGAGAGCGAAGAAACCGGCACGATACCGGCAAACCTTGGTAACGATTACTTCCCGGATGAGGAATGAAGCAATGGGCGCGCGCTGACGAAATGGTTGCGCAACGGGGCGCACGCCCAAGCCCGGAAAAACCGTTCTACAGAAGTCCCTGAGACCGGAACCGTGTAACTGGGTCGACCACCGCTTGCCGCTTGAAAATCCAGCGTGCCACCGCAAAGCCAAGGGCCGCATAGAACAGGTGCATCGTTCGCATAGACACCCCCCAAATCGGAATCGACCTCAGTGATTCTGTAGGGGAGATACCGACATCAACCTCTATCGGCACAATAGCAACACGCCTGCAGTCGAACAAGGCACAACGGTGCCATAGAAGTGGCACGGAAGTAATAGAAGTAACGCGTCTAGTCAACAGCAGATAAGTAGCGCCGCCGTCTGATCGGCTGTCCGGCGGGCGTCCGCGCCCGCCGTGCCGACAACGAGAGAATCTAAAAAGTTCTGTTAACGATCAGTGCGCCCCAACTACCTCATCGGCAGCCCGCCCCGCCGGAGGCACCACCACCGTCGACAAGCTGCCCTGTACCGTCAGCTTCTGGAACGCAGCCAGATCGCGGCGCTGCAAGTCATCCCAACGCCCGATCAGTTCCCCGCTTTGCCGCTTCAGTTTCTCCAGCTGGCGTTGTTCCGCCTCGGTGGGCGCCGAATCCGCAGTCCCCGCATCCATTGCCAGATACGCCAGCCGTGCGTCCAGCTGCGGAGGATACGCCAGAGAATCCTCGTTCGCGCTAATCGTCAGGTTCACCATTTCCTCGCGTACCGCCACCAGCTTCTTCTCCAGATCATCCGCCGCCGACGCAATCGTCTTGGTGCTGGCGTTCTCCGGCAGCCTATGCTTCAGCCCTGCCAACTGCGAACGCACATCCTGGATCTGGTTGACTGCGTCATACACTCGGCTTAGTTCGTCGCGCGTTTCGATCAGCAGTTTGAATTGCGCCTCCAGATCTTCCTGGCTCACCTTCACCCGCGGGTCGAGCTTCAAATCAAATCCAGCCGTCTGCGTTTGCGAACCCACTGTTAGCCGAACCTGATAGTGCCCCGGAATCGCCACCGGCCCTCGGGCGCCGTTGCCATATTCCCATAGGTAGTAGCCCGGCACGCTGTGCGCTTCGTCATACCGTAAATCCCACACGAACCGGTTCAAGCCTGCTTCAGGCTTGATCTCCTTCTCCGGCTTCTTGTCGTCCGGACGCAGAGGCTCTTCCAGCGTCGGATACTCCGTGCTCGAATAGGTCCGAATCACCTTCCCCGACGCATCCAGAATTTCGATCTTCGTCTCCGTCTCCGCCTTGGGCGCATCCTTCAGGAAGTAATAAATCGCCGCCCCCACCGCAGGATTCTGCCCAGTCACCTTCGAAGCGTGCCGCTCCCCGCTCGCTCCCGCCTGAATCCGGTACGCGGTCCCCGGCGTGTACAAGAAGAGATCTTTCTGGGCGATTTCATCACTGTACTGCCGCAGCGGCGACACATCGTCCAGAATCCAGAACGCTCGCCCGTGCGTGGCCACCACCAGATCGTTGTCTTTGATCACCAGATCGTGAACTGGTGTCGTTGGCAAATTCAACTGCAGCGGACGCCACTTCGCTCCATCATTGAACGACACGAACACGCCCTGCTCCGTTCCTGCATACAACAACCCACGCTTCTTCGGATCTTCCCGCACCGCCCGGACAAACGTCGTATCCGGAATCCCCTGCGTCGGCTTCGTCCAGCTCTTGCCGTAATCGCTCGTCTTATAAATGTACGGACGCAGATCGTCGAACTGATGCCGATCCACCGCCACATACGCCGTCCCCGCATCAAACGGCGAAGCATCAATCAGGCTGACCCGCGACCACTCCGGCATATCCTTCGGAGTAACATTCGTCCACGTCTTGCCTTCATCTTTCGTCAGCTGAATCAACCCATCATCCGTGCCCACCCAGAGCAATCCCTTGGTGATCGGCGACTCCGCTAGCGCAAAGATCGTGTCGTAATACTCCGTCCCGGAATCATCGATCGTAATATCGCCGCCCGAAACCTTCTGCTTCTCTTTATCATTGCGCGTCAGCTCCGGACTGATCGCCTGCCAGTGCATCCCACCATCCGTCGTCTTAAACAGCCGCTCGCCACCGTGATACAGCGTGTTCGGATCATGCGGCGACAACATCACTGGCGCCGTCCATTGGAAGCGATGCTCCAGGTTCGCCGCTCCATGCGCATCGGAAAGTTCCGGCTGCTCGGTAATCGCCTTCACCTGCCCAATGTGACGGTCATAACGCGTGATGTTCCCCTGATAATCCGCCGCATACACAATATTCGGATCGCGCGGGTCTGGCGCGATATATCCCGCCTCGCCGCCGCCCACGTCATACCAGTCGCTGCGATCAATCGACCCATCATCGCTGCGACTCGCAATCGCCACCGTTCCGCTATCCTGCTGCGGCCCGTACACTCGATACGGCGTCGCCGAATCTGTGATCACGTGGTAGAACTGCGCTGTCGGCTGGTTGTCCTGCGGCGTCCAATTCTTCCCGCCATCCAGCGTCACCGTCACACCGCCATCATTCGACGCAATCATCCGCCGCGTATTCTGCGGATCGATCCACAGCCCGTGATTATCCCCGTGCGGCACGCGCACCTTATTAAACAGATGCCCGCCGTCGGTCGACTTGTAAGCTTCCACGTTCATGATGTAAAGCACGTTCTCATCGCGCGGATCGGCAATCACGTGCATGTAATACCACGGACGCTGCCACAGGCTATGATCCGGATTCACCAGCTGCCAGTTCTCTCCGCCATCATCGGAGCGATACAGGCCGCCATCGGGATTGTGTGCCTCAATCAGCGCATACACACGCTCCGAATTCGCGGCGACCGATACTCCAATCTTCCCGTACGGCCCCTTCGGCAGCCCGTGCTCCTCAATGCGCTTCCAGGTCGTGCCGCCATCGTTTGAACGATAAAGGCCGCTTCCCGGCCCTCCGCTCGTCATGCTCCACGAAGTGCGCCGCGCCTGCCACAGCGCCGCAAACAAAATGTTCGGATTGTGTGGATCGAACGCCACATCAATCCCGCCCGTGTTCTCGTCCTTGTAGAGCACCTTCTCCCATGTCTTGCCGCCATCCATCGTCCGGAAAATCCCTCGCTCCGGATTCGGCCCGTACGGATGCCCCAGCGCCGCCACAAACGCAATGTCCGGATTTGTGGGATTGACAATCACTTTGCCAATCGCGCGCGAATCGCGCAGTCCCACGTTCTTCCAGGATTTCCCGCCGTCCAGCGACTTATAAACGCCGTCACCGTGTGAAATATTTCCGCGGATACACGCCTCGCCCGTCCCCACATACAGAACACTGTGATTGGAGTTCGCCACCGCGATGCTCCCAATCGCCGACGTACCTTCCTTGTCGAACACTGGCGACCATGTCATCGCGCCGTCCGTCGTCTTCCACACTCCGCCGCCCGTAGCCCCGAAATAATATGTCGTCGGATCCCCGGGAACTCCTGCAGCCGTCAGCGACCTTCCTCCACGGAATGGCCCGATCAGCCGGTACTTCATTCCCTTGAACGCCTTCTCTTCCGGCTTATTATTTTCGGACGTTGCCTCGTCGTCCGTGGCTGCCGGGGCTGCAGGCTGAGCCGTTTTGGTGGCCTGTTCCGGCTTCGCCGCCTTCGATTGCCGCTCTGGCTTGGCCTGCCCAACTACCGCGGTTCCGAACAAAAATGAGAATGCGACAACCAGGACGACCCGTACCCACACGTTCGCACAAAAGCTGTTAGAGCCCATGTTCAAGGTTATCTCCGGGGATGTAGTGGACAATTCGTTTATGGTAATCCAGCGGAGGCTCGCTGCAAAGCCCGGCCCGCTTTATGCAACATTTCATTGACTGTGAGTCATTCCGCCAAGGGCCTTATTTCTTCGACAATAGAACCTTCTTCGCCTCTTCCAGTTCTTTTTTCTTCGCATCCTCAACCTTCGGATACGCCAGATTCAGCGACTCCAGCGTATCCACGACCACGCTGGAAATTACCAGCCGCGTGAACCACTTGTTGTCTGCTGGAACCACATACCATGGCGAGTCTTCGGTCGACGTCGAACTGATCATCTCTTCGTATGCCTTCTGATAGTCATCCCAATACTTGCGTTCGTGTACGTCGCCGGCGGAAAACTTCCAATTCTTCTCCGGCTCATCCAGCCGCGCCAGAAAGCGCTTCTTTTGCTCCTGCTTCGAGATATTCAGAAAGAACTTGCGGATCACCGTCCCACTCCTCGCCATGTGCCGCTCAAAGCAGCGGATATCCTCGAACCGTTCTTCCCACGAATGCTTCCCCACCAGCGACTCCGGAATGCTCTCGTTCTTGAGCAAGTCAGGGTGCACGCGCACTATTAGCACCTCTTCATAATAAGACCGGTTAAAAATTCCAATATGCCCGCGCTCCGGCAAATCGCGCGTTGTCCGCCACAAGAAATCGTGCTGCAGTTCAACTGGCGACGGCTGCTTGAACGAATACACCTGGCATCCCTGTGGATTCACGCCCGACATCACATGCTTGATCGCCCCGTCTTTCCCCGCCGCATCCATCGCCTGGAAAATCAAGAGCACCGCCCACGTGTCTTGCGCATATAACTTGTCCTGCAACTCAGCCGTACGAGCCACTTGCTCCTGCACCGCTTCTTCGGCCCGGTCCTTGGACTTTAGATGCGCCGTATCCGCCGGATCAAAATCCTTCAGCCGAAAATGTTTCCCACTGTCCACGCGAAACATCTTGGCAAGTTTCTCAGTCTTCATCGATGAAATGCTCCTGGATTCTCGGCTCTCGAAGTGCATCATCCTGACCGGAGCCGTTCTTCAGGCGAAGGGAAGGATCCCGCGTGTATCGCATGCCGTTCCCGCGTGATTCTAGCGGCCTCTCGCCGGACCCTAGATTCTACCCTCAATCCCCATTAGTGATAGGATCACTGGCGGCGCTACCGTTTTGCCTGAGTCAACCACACAACCGAGTCTTGAACCGGAGTTTCCCCTATGAAAAGCCTCACCCTTGTTGGAATTCTGCTGCTGGTCTTGGGAGTACTGGCGTTCGTCGTCCCCGTTCCTCACCGTGAGGATCACAGCGTGAAAATCGGCGACGCTAAAATCGGCGTTCAAACCCAAAACAGCGAAAAGCTTCCGCCCGCTGCCGGTATCGTCTTGCTTGCTGGAGGCGTCGTCGCCCTCGTCATGGGCATGCGCAAGTCATAACCTGAACTTTGGAAAGCCCCGCGTGTTCGAATCCGAGTTCCTGACTCCCACCCCGGAAGCGAAAGATCTGTACCAGAGGCTTGTCTGCGAAGCCGCCGAGATCATCTGCTCCTCGCTCCCCGGCATCCCCTATAAGGGCAAGGACGCCGCCGACCTCGACCGCTTGGTGGTCACTGACTTCCTTCCACAACAACCTGCCACCCCCGAACAAATCGCCGCGACCCTGCGCACGGTGGTCAACCATTCGGTGGACGTCAATCATCCCCACACCGTCGCGCACCTACATTGTCCGCCGCTGCTGGCCGCTCTCGCCGCAGAGGTCGTTATCAGCGCACTCAACCAGTCCATGGATTCGTTCGATCAGGCTCCCATCGCGACGATCGTCGAACAGAAACTGATCCGCTGGCTGTGCACACAAGCCGGACTGCCCGCAACCTCCGACGGCACCTTTACTACCGGAGGCTCCCAATCCAACTACATGGCCCTCCTGCTGGCGCGGGATGCGTTTCTGCAGAAGCACTGGAACTGGTCCGCTCAGAAATCCGGCCTCCCTCCGGATGCCCGCCGCATGCGCATTTTTTGCTCCGAGGTCGCACACTTCACAGTAGAAAAGGCGGCCTCGCAGTTGGGTCTCGGAACCGACGCCGTAGTCCGGGTGGCAGTGGACGAGCACTTCCGCATTATCCCCGCCGCCCTGCGGGAATCGCTTAAGACTTCGCAAGCTGCCGGACTGCTTCCCATGGCAATCGTCGCCACCGCTGGCACCACCGATTTCGGATCGATTGATCCACTTCCGGAGCTCGCTTCGCTCGCCCAATCCGCAGGCGCGTGGCTTCATGTCGACGCAGCCTACGGCGGTGCTTTGCTTTTCTCCGCTCAGCTTCGCGGAAAACTTCAGGGCATCGAAGCCGCTGACTCCCTCGGCCTCGACTTTCACAAGCTCTTCTGGCAGCCCATTCCGTGCAGCGCTTTCCTATTGCGCGACGCACGCCACTTCGATTCCATCAAGCTCTACGCCGACTACCTCAATCCCGAACTCCACGAAGACGAAGGCATCCCCAACCTGGTCACGACTTCCCTCCTCACCACCCGCCGCTTCGACGCCCTGAAATTGTGGATGTCGTTTCAGACTCTCGGCCGCGCGAAGCTCGCCGCCATGATCGACCGCACCATCCAATTAGCCGAGCACTCCGCGAATCTCGTGATGCGCACTCCGCAACTCGAACTCATGTGCGAACCCCAACTCAGCACGGTGGTTTTTCGCTATGTCGCGGCAGATCCCGCGATCGACTCAGACGAACTCAACGCCAGCCTCTGCCAGCGCCTCTTCAACCGCGGACTCGCCGTCATTGGCCACACCCGCGTGCGCAATCGCCAATCCCTGAAGTTCACCTGTATGAACCCCACCGTCACCGAAAATCAATTGGAAGAATTGCTCCGCATCATCGTCACTCAAGGCACGGAAATCGAGGACTCAATCAATCACCGCGCCTAGAATCGCGATTTGCATCCGCGATCGCTCCGTATCGGGCCATGCCCTCACAAGGTTCAAGCCCGACTGGTCCGTGTAATGGTATGCCTTCAGACATACCACTAGCCATGCCCGGTTCGTATCAGGCTATGCCTTCAGGCCTAGCGTAAGGGCGCACAAATGAATTTGGCCTTTAGGCCCTGCGCACTCCTTAACCAAGAAACCGCCCGCGCGTCTCTGCGCTCGGCACCGGACACGAATCATACCTCCCAAAAATCCGATACCGATTCCGCGCAACTACCCCATATCCCCACTCGCGAATTCTCCGCGGAACAAGTTGGAGCATCGATCCCACCCAACGCCAGAATGAATATCCAGGCCCGAATCCTGGTGCGGGTGTTGTTGTGGCTGGTGTCGGTCCGGGTCTCGGACCCGGACGGGCCGAGCACAGCTCGGCTGCCCCCAAATGTATAAGGATAAAGATCGCGGCCTCGGACCGGGCCAAAAGCTCCTCATCCTGTCCGCCACGATTAACCACTACATAAACCGTATCCAGATCCCCGGCATCCGCCCCGTGCCGCGCCAGAATGTCCGCAGCCAACGCACTCTGCAGCGATGCAAACTGAAACAAACCCGCCGGATCCTGCCGCAGAATAAACCGCACTAGTCGGTTGCATAGCCCGCACACACCGTCGTACAGAACAACAGGGTGCACTGCAAAGTCGAGGTCAGATCGGGTCCTGCTTTCCTTTGTCACGCGCAATCCAAGAGTCCGTTTGTTGAGGTATAACGAAACTGTTATGTGATGTCAGTTAGGTTGTCAACTCCAATACTTCGATCGTACTTCGCGCTCATTCCCGGTCTCGCGCCTCAACAGACTCAACATTCGTTTAGCGTTTGATATCCCGTAAGACCGGAGTACAATCCCGCGTTATAAATCCGTTCGACGATGGAGGCGCGTATGTCCGCACGTCTCGCAACCCTGTTGCTCTTGCTCGTAGCCGTACCGGCAGTCTGCCAACGTGCCAGTGTTCAGGCAAACGTCAACCAATCCGTCGCTCTACAACAACAACGCCTGAACCAAATGCCACCACCCGCACAGTTAGATGTGACCGCCGCCCGCCTCGACGCCGTTCAGCAGGACGCGAACGAATTGGCCGCGCTCAGCACATCCATTCAATCCGACCTGCTCAAGGTCCAGCGCGGGGTGTTCGTCAAGGACCTCAACGACAATCTCAAAAAAATGGAAAAGCTATCGAAGAAGTTGAGGAAAGAAATGGAGTAGATCGCCGCTGCCAGGCCGGTTCAAAACCCAAATTCCTTCAAGCCCTGCCGCCGTGGCCGTAACCGAACGACCGCGCCCCCTGGCCCACCCGGCCGTCAGCGGAAGTCTTGTGGAGAACCTGGTCTCAGCCGGGCGTCAGCGAGGGCTTCGTGGAAGAGCCCGGCTTCAGCCGGGCGTTAGCAGTCGAAAACAACGCCGGGGCTTTTAGCCCCTATCTCCAGGTCGCCCGTTGTCTCGAGAACACGAAAAACCAACCACTAAGTCCTTGCAGCTCAAGATTTTGCCCGCAAGTCATTCAGGCTCTAGGATTAATTTTAAGTTTTCCTCTAACTCCATGATTCCAATAGACCGGAGGGGGAGGGGGATACCCCGGATTACCAAATAGTAAACAACGAGTGCCGAAACGGGAAATCTAATCTATTTCACCCTGCGACTGGCCACAAGAAGATGACTCCAAGGCTCGTCATCGATGCGACTGATCTGCACCACCGGATGTCCTTCAGTCGTGTCCTGAATAAACTGCCCATCGCCAATATACATTCCAGTGTGATCGATCTTGCTCGCCGACGCGCCAAAAAACAACAGATCGCCAGCTTGCAGATCCTTTCGCTCCACCGAAACCACACCGTTCCATGCAGCCTGCTTATCGGCATCGCGCGGCATAATGTGGCCTCGCGCCCGCACCAACATCTGCGTGAAGCCCGAACAGTCAAAACCGAAGCTTGAACTTCCTCCCCATAAATAAGGAATCCCGAGAAAGCGCTTCGCCAGTTCAATGGATTCAGGAATCGAGAATGGCTTCGGATCCGAAGTCACATCACTCGCCTGAATCCACGCGCTGCGCTTGTCAGGCAGTCGCACCTGCAACCATCCTTCGTGACCGTCTTTGCTCTTCTTGTCTTTGCCCGCCTCGTCGTTTGCATCGGTCATCACTTCCAGACGCGCTTCAAAAGGAATGGTCAAAACAGGTTTGTGACGCGTCACATCAGGCTCGCGGTACAAATTGGCGAACAGGCTCTCGACTTGGACCACAGTCCCCGTTGTCGCATATCCCGACCCGCTCTGCACCAGACGAAGATGTCGGCTTGGAACCCATCCTTTATAGTGATCGGCAGTTTGGATTCGCGACCACTCTCCGCGAGCCGTCAGCAGCGTCACGTTGCTGCCATAAATCGCCTGCGATACAACGTCTGTATCGTCGCTCGGTCCCGAATACATGTTGGTTACAGGCACCACGACAATCTGCATGTTGCCGACCGCGCAGACACCTGCAGACCAAAGAATGAATACAAGCGCGATTGCGCCAATGAGATGTTGGGTTTTACGATGGATTCCCATGAGTGTGAACGTATTTCCTGTGGTTCTTGGAGTGAGATACTAACGGATCAGACTCACTGGTTGCCACTGGAAAAGCCGAGCGCAACGAAACGAAAGTCTCGTCAGTAAAGGATTTCGCGTTGTAGACATACGACTGTATCCTAGGAGCGCTTCAGCACAGGAGCGGAGAACAGAACTTGGCTGCATCCTTAAAGCAAGGATCCCCACAACTAGGATCGTCCATTTACGACCTGGACACTCCTGCAACCCTGATCGATCTAGATCGTCTGGAGAGGAACATCCGCGAATGGCAAGCGCACGCCAAGAGCTGCGGCATTCAGTTCCGGTCCCACATCAAGACCCACAAGATTCCCGAGATTGCGCGCATGCAAGTCACCGCAGGCGCTCGCGGAATTGTCAGCGCCAAGGTGAGTGAAGCCGAGCCCTTCGCCGCTGCAGGCATCGAAGATATCTGCATTGCCTATCCGGTATTCGGTGAGGTGAAGTGGCAGCGACTTGCCGCATTAGCCGCGCGCATCCGCAGCCTCACGGTGAACTGCGACTCCGAACTCGCCGCTCGCGGCTTGTCGGAGGCTGCAACGACAGCGGGAGTCACAATCCACATCCAAATCGACATCGACAGCGGACTACATCGCGGCGGAATTCCCTGGGAAGACGCCGCTGCCGTCGAGCGCCTCGCACGCGTCATCACATCGTTGCCAGGATTGCAGTTGTCAGGAATCACGACCTATCGCTCCGGTGGTTTTCCTGGCGCGCCGAACCCCAAAGATGCTGGACACGCCGAAGGTCAACTGATGGTCAAGCTCGCGAACGCTCTGCGCGACAAAGGCCTCGAGGTCCGAGAGGTCAGTGCAGGAAGCACGCCCACCGGAAAATGGGTCGCCGAAGTGAAAGGCGTGACCGAAGTGCGCGCAGGCAACTACGTCTTTAACGACCTGATGCAACTGGATCACGGCATTGCGACCGAAGATCAGCTTGCGTTTTCCGTTCTGTGCACGGTGACCAGCAAAAGTGGAAAGGACCGTCTCACCATCGATGGAGGAACCAAGACCTTCAGCGGAGACGCAGGTGGAGTCGGTACAGGCCGCGCAGTTCCCACATCCATCGCCCGCGCCGTTGATCGACGCATCTTTGTGGATCGGCTCAATGAAGAGCATGGCATGGCGCGCACGGAAGAAGACGTAAAGCTCGGCGAGAAGATCCGCTTCTTCCCATACCATGCTTGCACCTGCGCCAATCTCAACGACGAGATCATCGGCTTCCGCGGAGAGCGCGTCGAAGAAGTTTGGCGCGTGCAAGCGCGAGGACTCAGAACCTAGACTCTGACGTGACGGAGGAACCATGGCGAAATACGTGATCCAGACCACCAAGGGCGCTGCGCCGCAAGGCGCGTACTCGCAAGGCTGGCGCGCAGGAGATTTCATCTTCGTGACCGGAACTGGCCCGGTCGATGCTACGACTGGCAAGCTCTCCGGCGCCTCGATCGAAGAGCAGACGGAACTGGTGATCAGCAACATGGAATCTGTTCTCGCGGCTGATGGTGCGAGCTTGGCCGACGTCATCAAGGTGACAGTCCATCTGAGTGATCCTGCGCTCTTTGGACGCTACAACGCCGTCTACGCTCGCCGCTTCTCTCGTCCATACCCGGTGAGAACCACGGTCGGAAGTGATTTGAGTTCCCTGCCCGGAATGCTGATTGAGGCAGACTGCGTTGCCTATGTGCCACAGAAGAAGTCCGGGGCTCGAAAGCCAAAGCCGAAGAAGAGTAAAAGCAGGCGCGCGCTGTAACCTGTTACCTCACAACGTTCTCGCGCGAGACTTGCGGAAATAGAAATACAGCGGAAGCCCAGCTGCGATCAGTCCCAAGCCCACAGTGGACTCCAGCGGACGCGTGTGGATCGTGTTCCACACCAGCCAACTTGCCACCAGCACAAACACCAGCGGCAGAAATGGATACGCCAAGGTCTTGTAAGGCCGTTCCGCTTCCGGCATCTTCCGCCGAAGGGCGAAGACGGATGTTGTTACGAGCGCATAGAAAATCCACGACGCAAAGACTACGCAGTCGGTGAGTTGATCGTACGTCCCCGAGATCGCCAGCAGGCTTGCCCAGATCCCCTGCAACACGATGGAGAAGACTGGAACATGCGTCGCGCCACTGACGCGCCCGAAGGACGCGAAGAACAGGCGATCGCGTGCCATCGCGTATGGCACGCGTGCGGAAGAGAGAATGGTTCCGTTCAGCGCTCCGAGAGTGGACAGCACGAACACCAGGGAAACGAATGAAGCGCCATAGCGAGCCAGAAAGGTTTGCGCCGCCTGGGCTGCGACGGGCAGCGCATCCGGATAAGTCGTGGAGTTCGATGTCAGAACTTCAGAGAAAGGCAACGCGAAGAAGTAAGAGAAGTTGGCGACGCAATAGATCACGACGACAAGCGCCGTGCCGATGATCAGACCTCTCGGAACATTGCGGCTCGGGTTCTTCACCTCGCCCGCACACATCGGCATCTGATTCCAGCCTTCATACGCCCAGAGCGCCGCCAGCATAGCCGTGCCAAACGCGGCAAAGCCAGTCCACGGCCGAACACCCAAGGGACGATCCAGGTTGGCGATGGTGCCTCCCTTCGAAAAGAAGAGGATGCCGCCGACAATGACCGCAATCCCGGCAACCTTGAGAACCGTTAACCAGAGTTGGACTTGTCCGCCCAGAACGACTCGGCCGCAATTCAGCGCTGACAGCAGAACGATCACAGCCACCGCAAGCACTTGCTGCGTACCGAATCGCCAGACGAGCGGCTGACCAAAGGCGCGGTAGGAGTATTCGAACCAGACATGATTAATCGGCAAGATGGCTGCGAGAAAAGTGGCGAAGCCAACGGCGAGGCTTGCAATGGATCCCGCAGATCCCATGACGAAGCGCATCCAGCCAAAGAGAAATGCTGGCCCTTCGCCATAGGCCTTGAGTAAGAACACGTACTCGCCGCCCGCGTGAGGCAAGAGCGCGCCTAGCTCTGCATAGGTAAGCGCACCGGCCATTGACAGCAGGCCCGCGATGGCCCAAGCCCACAGCACAAGACTCGGCGAGCCTACCGTCTGCGCCATGATGGTGGCTTTGAGAAACACTCCAGTGCCAATCACGGCGCCCACGACGAGAGAGATCGTTGGAGCGAGAGTCAGCCCGCGGTCGAGTTGCGGGTCGCCGTCGGTGTGGGAAGCACTCATCCAATTCCGGTCGCTACGATTTCGCGTTCAACGAAATCGAAGTCGATGAAGTATATGGTGCTGTGCGAGAAAGACCAAACGCCAGTCAGTGGAGACCGCCAAGACGAGAAGGGTGCCCATGGAAATCGATGCGCCGAGAAATTCGGCCATGCCAGCATAGGATGGTTTGTCGGGAGGAAAGCAGAGAGGTTGGCTGCCCCCCAGGGATTCGAACCCCGATAACCTGCTCCAGAGGCAGGTGTCCTAGCCGTTGAACGAGGGGGCAACTTCTTGCCTGCAGCCGAAGTCGCAAGCTCTTTTGATTTTATGGTTGAAGGCGAGGTGGGGTC
Organism: uncultured Acidobacteriaceae bacterium; assembly: GCA_963722365.1. Classification (GTDB taxonomy): domain Bacteria; phylum Acidobacteriota; class Terriglobia; order Terriglobales; family Acidobacteriaceae; genus Sulfotelmatobacter. The sequence goes on along the minus strand of CAVRLM010000003.1, from coordinate 129,871 downwards.
AACCAGAACCGGAGGTGCCCTCATTCGTAGAAGCGGTAGAATTTGAGTGGCCGATCTCTTCTTAAGGAGCAGTCATGGTGACCACTCTTGGTTCTGTCGTTCCTGCCACGGATTATTCGGAGATAGCGCGTCGTCCGCTGGAAGCCGAGCAGTGTGCCCTGGTGGTGATCGATATTCAGGAGAAGTTGCTGCCACCGATTTTTCAGAAGGAACAGCTGTTGCGGAATTCACAGCTTCTGATTCGCGCAGCTGGGATTCTGAAAATTCCTGTACTCGTAAGCACGCAATATGCGAAAGGGCTGGGAGGAACGGTGCCGGAGATCGCTTCCTTGTTGCCCGGGATCGACGGCATCGACAAGACATTGTTTTCCTGCTTCGGCAGTGAGGTTTTCCGTAGCGTGCTGAAGCGATTGCCCGGGCAGCGCACGACACTTCTGCTGTGCGGCATGGAGAGCCATATCTGCGTGACACAGACTGCTCTGGGAGCGTTGCGCGAGGGATATCTTGTACATGTGGCATCGGACGCGGTTAGCTCGCGGACGGAGTGGAACTGGAAGATTGGGGTGGATCGGATGGGGGCAGCGGGCGCAGTGATTTCGTCGACGGAGATGATGATTTATGAATTGATGCGGTCGTCTTCTTCGGCGGCGTTTAGGGAGTTGTTGCCGCATTTGAAGGGTTAGGAGTGCCGACGGTTGGATTCCTAGCAGCCTTCTAACGCCCCCAGGGGCTCGCTAGCATCATCCCGTTCGCACCCACAGTTTGCGCGGCGGTCTGAATTCTTCCGCCGGTGCGCGTTTGTCCTCCGGCTGTTCCGCACTCGCACAACGATGCCAATCACGCGCGTTCTACTGAGCCTCTTCTTTTTTCTTCACCCTCACGACGGTAATCTTGGCAAAGCCCTCGGCGAAGGATGGGGGCTTGAACTTCGCGGCCATTCGGCGCATGACATCTTCGGGGACCACGCGGTCGCGGCGTTGATGGCGCTCAATACAGACTTCGAGAGGAACATCGAAAAAGACGGCGTGAACTTCGTAGTTGTAGTCCTTGGCGAGTTTGATCCAGTGCTGCCGTTCTTGAGGTGTCAGGTTGGTGGCGTCGACATAATTCATGGGACGCTTAGCGATGAGTCTTGCCTTGAGCATGGACCGCAAGTTGGAGAACACGAGATCCTGAAAACGCTGCTCGCGTACGTCGTCGAATAGAAGAGAGCGAACCATGTCGCTGGAAAGAGGGGTGACGTTATGACGCTTGAACCACGAACTCTTTCCGGAACCGGGGAGACCGATCGCGAGCACGACGATACCCTTCGGCGGACGTGGCGGCGCTGTGGGAATTGCAGCAGGAATGTGTGGAGCTTGCGGTACAGGATGCGCCTGAGGCTCAGTGGCTTCTAGAGTTCCTGTGTCCGGCGTTTCTGCTTCTGCCGCTCCTTCTTCGGCAGGAACTTCCGAATCAGGCAGAACCGGGACAATACCTTTTGCGGCGGCGGGTGTGAAAGCTTGGGCCACGGCTTGCTCGCGGCCACGTCCACCCCGGCCACGTCCACCTCGACGACGACGGCCTCGTCCCCGTTGACCTTCTCCGCGAGCGGCGGACGGACGAGACGGTGCAGTTCCCCCTGCGGACTCTTCGCGAACCGGCTGCGCTTCAGCTTCAGCGTCGGGTAGAACGGACTCTTCTGAGGCGCGTTGGCTGGGCTCGGTACGCCTAGTCTCGACATCGCTTGCTTCGGATACGGGGCTCGGCGCTTGCTCCGCATCAAAATACGCCGGTTGCAACGGCGGTGGCGCCGGCTGACTTCCCTGTTCGGGGGCTTTCTTCTTGCGGCGCTGTAATCGATCTTTCATCCATTTACGCATGTTCAGGCTTGTAACATATATCGTGCGATAGGAGCAATCGCGCGGGCCGGTCGCGTACCAGCGATGATAGGGGAAAAGGAGGGCGAGCGGAGCAGTTTTTTCGCGGCCACTCTAGAATAGTTTCATGCCGAGTCAAGTTCCTTCCGCCCTTCAAGGTCAGAATTACATTTCGCTGACAACGTTTCGCAAGACAGGAGCGGGGGTCGCCACTCCGGTGTGGTTTGGAGAAGAAGGCGGCAAGCTCTACGTAATGACCCGCAGCGATATGGGAAAGACGAAGCGAATTCGGAATAATCCGCAGGTGCGGGTCGCGCCCTGCACGATCCGAGGCAAGGTTACGGGAGCCGAGGTTGCGGCCTCGGCACGCATTCTGCCAGCGGAGGAACACCCCCGGGCGCGGCGAACCATCAATCGCAAGTATTGGATGGCGCGGATTCCGCTGGTATGGTGGCGAACCGATACGTACCTGGAAATCAGCTTTGAGTAGCTGCCATTTGAATCTTGAACCACGAAGGACACGAAGTTTCACGAAGGAAAGCCTTAGTCATTGAACTTCTTCGAGACCCTTCGTGTCCCTTCGTGATTCATGAATTTCCTGATTCACCACTCGCCGGTGGTCAGGTAATCGTGAATCGATTTCGCTGCCCGCCGACCCGCTCCCATCGCCAGAATCACGGTGGCGCTCCCCGTTACGATGTCTCCTCCGGCAAATACGCCTTTCCGAGTAGTACGTTGCGTTTCCTCGCTGGCCTGAATGTATCCACGCTTGTTGGTACCCAGGCCGGGCGTAGTGCTTTGCACGATCGGATTCGCGCTGGTGCCGATGGCAATGACCGCTACCGATAGAGGCAGGTCGAATTCTGAACCCTGGATCGGTACGGGGCGGCGGCGGCCGGACGCATCGGGCTCACCCAGTTCCATACGAACGCAGCGAGCAGCGGTCAGCCATCCTTTGCCGTCAGAGAGGAATTCGACTGGTGCGGTCAGCATCTGGAAGTCGATCCCTTCCTGCCTGGCATGGTGCACTTCTTCGGCACGGGCGGGCATCTCGGCATCGCTGCGGCGGTAGATCACGTAAGCTTTGCGCGCGCCCAGTCGCAGTGCAGACCGAATCGCATCGAGCGCAGTGTTTCCGCCACCGATCACCGCTACGTCTCTGCCCTTCAAGTCGAGCATGGGCTCGTCGTAGACGGGAAACTTATACGCCTTCATCAAATTGATGCGCGTGAGGAACTCGTTAGCGGAATAGACACCGTTGAAATGCTCACCGGGAATGTTCATGAACTGAGGAAGCCCGGCCCCAGTGCCAATATAAACTGCGTCGTACCCTTCTTCCTCGAGAAGTTCGTCTATCGTGACGGTGCGACCGACGACGACATCCGTTTCAAACTCGACGCCCATCTCTCGCATGTATTCAATCTGTTCGCGCACGATCTGCTTGGGCAGACGAAATTCGGGGATCCCGTAAACAAGAACTCCGCCAATTTCGTGGAGCGCCTCAAACACGCGCACCTTGTGCCCCTTCTGGATCAGATCGCCTGCAACGGTCAGGCCGGAGGGTCCGCTGCCGACGATTGCGACCTTCTTTCCCGTGGGCGTCACATTGGGCAGGATGTGCGTTCCCATCCGCTGCTCGTAATCGGCAACAAAGCGTTCCAGATATCCAATGCCGAGCGGCTTGACCTTCTTCGACAATAAACACGTTCCTTCGCACTGATCTTCCTGCGGGCAGACGCGCCCAGTGACGGCGGGCAGGACATTGCTTTCGCGGACCTTGGCGGCGGCGCCGAGAAAGTCGCCAATCACGATGCGCTCAACAAACGCCTTGACGTCCACTCCGACCGGGCAATTATCGGTGCATGTGGGCTTGGCGCACTCCAGGCAGCGCATCGCCTCCTGCTGCGCGCGATCCGGATCGTAGCCGAGATTCACTTCTTCAAAGTTGTGGGCGCGCACTTCGGCGGGCTGCTCCGGCATCAACTGCCGCGGAACTTTCATGCGCTCCTTCATCGGCAGGGGATTGTGAGATTTCTTTGCGGTCGTGCTCATCGTTGATCTCCTTGCCGGGCCGGACCAAGCTCAACGGCGTGTGCAAGCTCTCGCGCCGTTCCTTCGGTCTTGCACCGATGGAATTCCGCCAAAGAGCGTTGCTCGGCGTCGCGGTACATTGAGTTGCGCTGGACTAAGACGGCGAAGTCGACTCGATGAGCGTCGAACTCAGGGCCATCCACGCAGGCGAACTCGCTCTTGCCATCGATCAGCACGCGGCATCCTCCGCACATGCCGGTGCCATCGATCATGATGGGGTTGAGACTGACGACCGTGTGGATGTTTTCTTTGCGAGTCATTTCGGAGACTGCCTTCATCATGACGATGGGACCGACCGCAACGACGAGATCAATGCGGGTGCCATTCTCGATCAACTGCCGGAGTTTGTCGGTCACGAATCCCTTGTCAGCGTAACTGCCGTCGTCGGTGGTGATCATGAGGGCATCGCTGACGGCACGCATCTCTGGTTCGAGGATGACGAGTTCCTTGTTACGGGCGCCGACGATGGAGATCACGCGGTTGCCGGCTCGCTTCAGCGCTGCGGCCGTGGGATACGCCATGGCAGTGCCCACGCCTCCGCCGACCACTACCACCGTGCCATAGTTCGCGATCTCGGAAGGCTTCCCGAGCGGCCCGACGACGTCGAGGATCTGATCGTCCGTATTCAGCGAATTCAGCAGGTGCGTCGTCTTTCCTGCCGCTTGCACAACAATGTTGATCGTGCCGCGCTCGGGATCAGAGTTCTCAATCGTCACCGGAATGCGCTCGCCCTCTTCGTAGATTCGAAGGATGACGAACTGTCCTGGCTTCTGTTTTCGCGCGATCCGCGGCGCTTCAATGACGAAGCGTTTGACTCCTGGGGCTAAGAATTCTGCGTGGATGATTTTGAACACAGGCTCTCCGCAATCAAGAGATTGCACGTTTCCCGACTAAACGATTGTGTTGGGAAGAGGGCGGACAGGCTGTGATTTGAATCACAGCGCGATGTGCGGAGAATGGAGCAATCCTCTGTCACGAGTTTGCAATTCTTTGCACATACCATCAGCGTGCATTTTTTTCTTGCGAATTCCTGGAAATAGAGACAATCCACGGCTCGATTTGTGGCACAATCTCGCGGCTACTAGTCTGAGTAGTAGTACTCAGTTCTTTTGGCTCACCCTAACAACTAACTCTAAGTTTCAAAGACAAATCTTCTCCCAGGAGACACCATGAAGAAATTCCCTCGAAGTTGTCGAATGCTTGCGGCAATGACTGCAGGCCTGTTGTTCACGATGGCCACGCAATTGGCAGGAGCACAAGATGCACGCGCTATTCTGCCGCTCAGCCCAGAATCCGGAAGCGTGCAGATTGCGAAAGGGCTACGCAACGGCACGGTGCAGCTACCATCCTCTTTCAAGGCATCCGGCGTCCAGGACAATCTGACATGCACCCCCCTCCCTTGCGTGTTGCCGAACGTTCAGGCTTCCGCTGGGGTCAACATCGCGAATGAGGATCCGATCGCAGCCAATCCGCACAATCCACTACAACTGCTGACGGGCGCCAACGACTACAGCTGCACTACCTCGTTCCAGGGTATTTACGCATCGAGCGATGGCGGGTCCACGTGGAATCATCAATGTCTACCCGTTCTTTCGGGAGGAAGTGGGCTGGGAGATCCCATGGTGGGCTACGACCGAAATGGCAATGCTTTCGCCGGAGGAATCCAGGTAGGCTCACCCGGACAGGTGATCGTCATTTCGCGATCCCGGGACAACGGCACCACCTGGAGCAAACCGATCGTTGCTGCCGTTCCGACCTTGTCCGGTGGAACCACCGATAAGGGCTGGCTGGAAATTGATTTGTCCAGCGCCAGTCCCCACGTCAATTGCCTCTACGTCTCTAACACGCAGTTCGATGCCAACTCCAACAGCGAGATCAGCGTTTCGCACTCCTGCAACCATGGAACGACTTGGTCAACCGTCGTGGTCGATACCAAGCAAATCTACCCTTCGCAAGTCGATCAGTTCAGCGACCTGGCAATCGCCAAGGATGGAACAGTGTATGTGTCGTGGATACGCTGCCCAGCCACTGGTCCTGCAGGCGACTGCGGTGGCACCACGTCGAAGATGCTGGTTTCGAAGTCTCTCGATGGTGGAGTGACATGGTCCAAGCCCGTAACGTCTGCCACCGTCAAACTGGCTCCGGATAACTGTGGTGCGTTCTATGGCTGCTTGCCGAATACGTTTGAACGCGTCTCTAACATTCCGGTCATCGCGAGCGACAACAGCACGGGAACGAATGCCGGCCACCTGTACGTCGTGTACTACAACTGGGATGGAACCCGCATGCGCGTGCTGGTTTCGCACTCCGCCGATGGCGGAACGACCTGGAGCGCGGGAGTGCCGGTGGCGCCGTCCTCGGTGCCTAACGATCAATTCTTTCCCTGGATCAACGTCAGTTCGAAGGGCACGATCGGTGTGACCTGGCTGGACCGTCGCAACGACGCCTCGAACATCAACTACGATTCGTTCGCGACGTTCTCCAACAACGGCGGTACCAGTTTCTCGACCGACCAGAAGCTCACCAGCGTGATGTCGAATCCTTTTAATGATGGCTTCGGCAGCAGCTTCATGGGCGACTATACCGGCAACGCATGGGATGGAGCGACTCTATTCTCTTCGTGGATGGACAGCCGGAATGGATCGTTCATGCAAGACGAAGTGGGGGGGTACGCGCGAAAGACCCCGTAACCGTCGAAACATAACTAACGCCAGGGCCCCGGAGATTTCGGGGCCTTTTTTCTTGAACAGGTTATATCGAGCGGGGCTTGTAGATCACCCCCTGGCTGTTTCGGCTGTTCATGATCACACGCAAAGGTTCAGTGAATTGCAGGTGCCGGACGCAGCCTTGCTCTTCCAGCGCCGGCTGCTCGGCGAGCCACGGCCAATCGACGGAACCTTCGCCGGCGTCAGGATTCACGGTAAAGTATCCGACTTGGAAGGCGGTGAGGTTTTGGAAGAAATGGCTGCCCTGCGACGGAGTGACCCGGAAATCATGGAAGCCGGCTTCGACAATCGCGCGCGCCCCGGAGATTTCGTCCCACTCGACGGGGATCCCGAGCCATGGGTCGTTAGATCCCCAGCGGCCGACTCCGATCAGCAGATAGGGACGATTGTCAGCGGTTAGTGCGGCATTGAAGTGAGCGACGGCTTTGGCCACTTCCTGACTACGGCTGCGCTCAAAGCGATGGGAATCGACGACAACAATGTCGTACAGGTTTTCGATGCGGCCGTTGCCCAGAACTTTCGAGCATTTGCAGATCAGCTGAGATGAATCCACGTCGCCGATGGTGAGGTCCTGATGATCGCGCGAGAGAGTAAGCGGGCGGATCTGCAGGAATCCGAACTCGGCAGGTTCTTCGGCTCGCGGCAATCGAACGGCGAATTCGATTTCGACCGGATTGCCAAGCGCGTCCTCTCCAGCACGCACCAGCAACTCAAGAATCATTGCCAGGGGAAATATCTCGTGCTTAAGCATGGGAGCGAAAGTCACGATGCGAGCGCCGGGGCGGCTCAGTCCGTCGTACACAGCTTGATTGTCGGCGGAGTATGTCGAGGCAACGGCGTGGAGAGTCCCGTCCTTTTCGGCAACGTCGAGGCCGAAGCGGGCTTCGCGGAGATGGCCGGGACCTGCGCCATGGGGAACGCCGTCGAGCTCCAGGGCGCAGAACTCAGTTTGCGTGTTGGCGAGAATGTCTTCGACGGAGGAGAACTGCAGAAGGTTGCGGGGATAGCGCGGGCAGAAGCTCAGACACTTTCCTCCGTCGACCACGGTGCGACCCAGACCAAGAGCGACCGCGGCGATGCCATCGGCAAAGGTCATGGGCTCGACGGGATAGAAGTTGTGTGAACGCACTACGCCTGAGAAGTCGGGGTAGAAACGCGATCCGTGGGCTGTGCCAACGACCTGTTGCAAGATCACCGCCATCTTCTCTTCTTCCAGACGATAGGGAGTGGCTCGCACGTAGGCCTTGGCATGCTGGCTGAAGGTGGAAGCGTAAACGAGTTTGATCGCTTCGGAAAGCTCATCGAGGCGCGTTTGCAGGTCAGCGTGCTGATTGCCGAGCATGAACGTTTCGTACACACCGGTGAAGGGCTGATATTGGGAGTCTTCGAGTAGGCTGGAGGAACGCACGGCGAGCGGATATTGGACTTCGTCCAGATACGCTTTCAGGTTTTCCATCAGCTCGACGGGCAAGACTGAGTCGAGGAAACGTTGCTGGATTTCGGTGTCGTCGTCGCAGTGCAGGGCGAAGTCGCCGAGATTGTTCTCCGTGAGGAATTGATCGAACTGGTCGGTGGCGACAACGACGGCGGGGGGAACACAAATACGAACACCGGGAAAGCGGCGAGTGATGCGCCGTGTGCGCAGGAGATGACGGACAAAAGCCAGGCCACGAGCTTTCCCACCGAGAGAGCCGGATCCAATTCGCAAGAAGCTGGAGTCTGAAGGCTTGAAGGTGTCGGGCTTGAAGTCGCCGATGAGGACTTCGTTCTGCTCGCGGCGGTAGTCATTGATTGATTCGATCAGATCGCGGCGGAGATGTTCGGGACCGTTGAAGTCGGAGACCTTGCGTGGCCTGAGCTTGGCGGCCAATGCGAACTCGGTGCGAGCCATCAACCAGTGGGAAAAATGGTTGCTTTGGGCGTGGTACATCAAGCTTTCGGGCGGAACGGTCTGAAGCTGTTCTTCGAGTTCGTTGAGATCTTTGGCGCGTCCGACTTCGCGTTGGTCGGGCAAACGAAAAACAAAATCACCGAATCCGAAGTTGTCGGTCAGAATGCGGCGCAGGTCTTTGAGGAGCGTGGGCGAGCGCTTACGCAGGAAGGAGTAGCCTTCGGCGTGGGCGCGCGGACGGAACTCGGGGCGACTGGTTTGCAGGACTACAGGCACGTCGGGAGTCAGGCTCTTCACCAGGCGCGCCAGTTCGAAACCTGCCTCTGGACTGAGCTTGCCTTCCCAAGGAAATTCGACGTCGGAGACCAGGCCGAAGATGTAGTCGCGATATTCCTGCACGAGACGAGCCGCGTCCTCGAAATTTGAACTCAGCAGAATCTTGGGACGCGCCTGCATGCGGACGAGTTTGTGGGCGACGTTGATGCCTTCCTGAATCACGCGCCGCGACTGCTTGATGAGCTCCGTGTAGATAACCGGCAGGAATGCTGAGTAGTAGCGGATGTTGTCTTCGACCACGAGGAGAACCGGAACGCCCATCGCTCGCGTGTCGTGCAGAACATTGCGCTTGTCTTCGATGTATTTGACGATTGCGATCAGGATGCGAGCGTTGCCTTGCCAGAGGAAGACACGATCAATGTCGGTCGTCGGATTGCGCGCCACGAAGTTCTTGATTTCGCGATAGTCGTAGGCGAGAACGACAACAGGGACATCGAGTCCAGCGCGGCGGACTTCGCTGGCCAGTTGCGCGGCGTTCATGTCGCCGACGGCGAGGTTGGTGACGATCAGATTGAATTGCGGATTGGAACTGGCAAGGTCAAGCGCTTCGGCGCAGCTGGAGACGTGGGTGATTCCCGGAATCTGTTGCAGGTTGAGTTCGAGGGATTCGTCGATAAGGAGTTCGTTGAGGCGTCCGTCTTCGCGCAGGATGAAGGAATCGTAGAGGCTGGAGACCAGAAGGATGTTATGCACCTTGAAGGGCATCAGGTTTTCGAAGCCTTCAAAGCGTTGCTCTGCGTCGAGAATGGGGGCAGCGATACGACGGTCGATCATTGGCCTGATCGGTAACTGCTCATCATACTCGCGCGTCGACAGCCAGTCGGTGACTGGGAACGTCCAAAGGAGGGGTTTCGATTTGGGTGCGGGCGGTTGGATTTCCCGTTTTGGCCTCGGTATTTACTCTTCGATAATTGGGGGGACCCCCTTGGGGACCCCCTCCCCTCCCGGTCTATTGGAATCATGGAGTTAGCGGTAAATCTCAAAGTAATCTGTGGGGCACAATGACTTAGGGGCAAAATCTTGTGCCGTAAGGACTTATCTCGCCTTCTGGTTATTCCAGAAGCAGCAGCTAAATTTTAGGATTGGACTTGTTTATCTGAATGTCAATTGAAAAGCTTGGGGAATCGGATTCGCAGGTTCATTTTGGGAATCAGGTCTCTCCGGGGTCCTGCAAAATCTTGAACCACTAAGGACACGAAGGTTCACAAAGGAAAGATCTTCACCTACAACCCCTCTTACGTCTCTCAATTTATACGCGCCTACAATATCCGCACGGCTCAATCGTCTGCACAGGTGGATGAATGACGCGGCGAGCCCGAAGTACATGGCACTCGAGCGGATGGCAATCGAACAAGACCAACGCATCTCCGAGGTCGTGAGGCGGGAGCAATCCCGGCTGCGCAACTTTATCCGCCGGCGCGTGCCTGATCCGGGCGATGCGGAGGACATTCTGCAGGACGTCTTCTACCGACTGGTGGAGGCGAACCGTCTACTGATGCCGATCGAGCATGTGACGGGTTGGCTGTTTCGTGTGGCGCGGAACCGGATTACCGATCTGTTTCGCAAGAAAGAGCCGGAGAACTTTGGCGATCTCGGAGTCGAGGGTGATGACGAAGACTTGCAGTTCGAAGATCTGCTGCCGTCGGCGGATGCGGGGCCGGAGGCGCTCTACGCACGGAATGTGCTGCTCGGCGAACTCGAGCGGGCCATCGCGGAGCTTCCCAAAGAGCAGCGCGAGGTGTTCGTCGCGCACGAGTTCGAGGGGCGCAGTTTCAAAGCGCTGTCGGCCGAGACTGGAGTGAGTGTGAATACACTTCTGTCGCGCAAAAGGTATGCGGTGCTGCATCTGCGTGAACAATTGCAGCGGGTGTATGACGAGTTTACGAAATGAGGGACGAACTATGAGAAAGAAATGGTTTTGGATTGCGCCGCTGGCGATTGTGGGGATTTTTGTGTTTGCATTTGTTGGGGGCGAAGTGGTGATGCGGCTATGGAACTGGCTGTTGCCGCCCCTGTTTGGCTGGCGGGCGCTGGGGTTCTGGCAAGCGTTGGGATTGCTGGCGCTGTGCCGGATCTTGTTTGGGGGACTGGGCGGGCACGGACCGGGGCGGCATGGCGGACGGCATTGGCGCGGGCGGTGCCGGAATATGAGTCCGGAGGAGCGGGAGAAGTTTCGACGGGCGATGCAGGAGGAGTATGGGTTTGGAGGTGGAGAGAAGGAGACTCAGGGGTCCTGAAAGAAGAAAGGGAGGGCCGCATGTCTCGCCGATTTTGCGAGACATGGGAATCCGGGAGTCTTGGGAACAGAGCATTCCCAGGTCTGCCCAGGGGCGTCCGATACTCCGTAAGGTGTCACCGAAATTGCGGAAATGTTCGTTGGTCACAGACAGACATAACGCGGCTGTTCTACTCTGCAGCGGTGCCCGAAAATCTTCACCGTACCTATGGCGCACGCGATCTCCACTTTCTCACATTTAGCTGTTATCAGCGGCGGCCTCTCCTGAACCATGCATCGCGCTGCGATCTGCTTTTGCAGATCCTGGAACGGGTGCGCCGCAGATACCGGCTTGTGGTTTTGGGATATGTCGTCATGCCGGAGCATGTGCATCTGTTGGTGACTGAACCTGCAGAGAGCCACGCTCTCGACTGTGATGCAAGCATTGAAACTCGGGTTCGTCCGCAGTTTGGAAGGTAGCGGCGTTCCCGGATCTCGCAAAATCGTTGAGACCCAGGGCACCCCATTTTTGGATTTGGATGCCACATCAATTCCGCATCCGTTTTGGCTGGCTCGGTTCTACGACTTCAACGTTTGGACAGAGAAGAAGCGAATCGAGAAGCTTCGGTACATTCACCGCAATCCGGTCAAGCGAGGGTTGGTCGCGTCGCCCGAACAATGGCGTTGGAGCAGCTTCCGTTGGTACCTAGGTCGAGAAGAAGGTCCAGTTAAGATCAACGATACAGATATTTTGGTGATGACGATCCGCCCCAGAACTTTTGAACCAGCCGTTTTGATGAAAATCGAAGAGCTTCGTGGAGTCTGAAAACATGAAGCATATCGTTTAACGCTCACCCCATTTTGACCCTACTCCAAAAATGAAATCCCCAGGTCTCGCAACTTCGGCGAGACCTGGGGCACCCACTTCACAGCTACTACTTCACCCGAGTCATTGTGGACGGACGAATGCGTCCGTCACTACACGAACTTACACAAGGCCCTGATCGAGCATGGCATTGGCTACTTTGAGGAAGCCGCCGATGTTGGCGCCGTTCACCAGGTTGCCGGGCGTGCCGTATTTGTCGGCCGTTTCGAAGCAGTTCTTGTGAATGGCGATCATGATCTTGTGCAGACGGTCGTCCACTTCCTCGCGAGTCCAGCTCAGGCGTGCGCTGTTCTGGGACATTTCGAGGCCGGAGGTGGCGACGCCGCCCGCGTTGGCAGCTTTGGCCGGTCCGTACAGGACCTTGGCATCGAGAAACAGCTTGGTGGCTTCGAGGGTCGAGGGCATGTTCGCGCCTTCGGCAACCAGCTTGATGCCATTCTTGATGAGATTGGCCGCGTCTTTCGCGGTGATCTCGTTTTGCGTGGCGCTGGGGAAGGCGCAGTCCGCTTTGATGTTCCAGAGCGGATTGTGCTCCAGCTTGATATCCGTCGGCATGAAGATCGCTTTTTTGTAGTGATCGGCGTAGTCCCGGATGCGTCCACGCTTCACATTCTTCAGTTCGATGATGAAGGCCAGCTTCTCACGGTCGATGCCATCGGGATCATAGATGACGCCATTGGAATCAGAGACGGTGACGGGCTTGGCGCCGAGGTCGAGCAGTTTCTCGACGGTGTATTGCGAGACGTTGCCGCTGCCGGAAACGAGGCAGAGCTTGCCGTCGAAGGAATCCTTCTTGCTCTTCAGCATTTCGGCGGCGAAGTAGACGCAGCCGTAGCCAGTGGCTTCGGGACGAATCAGCGAACCGCCCCAGCCCAGACCCTTGCCGGTGAGGACGCCGGTGAATTCATTGCGGAGGCGCTTGTATTGGCCAAACAAGAAACCGATCTCGCGTCCACCTACGCCGATGTCGCCGGCCGGGACGTCAGTGTCCGGTCCAATGTGCCGCTGCAATTCGGTCATGAAGCTCTGGCAGAACCGCATCACCTCGTTGTCACTCTTGCCCTTGGGATCGAAATCAGATCCGCCCTTGCCGCCGCCCATGGGCAGCGTGGTGAGCGAGTTCTTGAAAACCTGTTCGAATGCGAGGAATTTCAGGATGCCGAGGTTGACCGAGGGGTGGAAGCGGAGTCCGCCCTTATAGGGACCGATGGCGCTGTTCATCTCAATGCGGAAACCACGGTTGACCTGGATGTTGTTCTGATCATCAAACCATGGAACGCGGAACATGATGACGCGCTCGGGCTCGACAATTCTTTCCAACAGACGCGAGGACTGATACTCGGGATGTTTCGCCAGCACTAATCGAAGAGAATCGAACACTTCTGCGACGGCCTGATGGAACTCAGGCTCGGCGGGATTCTTCGCCTTCACACTGCTCATAACCTGCTCAATGTATTCCGCCGGAGCCTTGACCCCAGGATGTGTCAATACAGAACTCATAGTCCTACCTCCGTAGGTACAACTTGAAGATAATGCTGTTCCTCATTGTCGGCTTCCATAGGAAAGTGGCAGTGACAATTCTCACGGGCGGTGGTGATTTGGGTCACGTGGAGGGTAGTGGTTATGAATCAAGGGGTTACGGCGGTGTCGAAAATGAGGGCTTAGTGATTCCACGGGTACCTCCCGTGCCACCCCTGTCATTCTGAACGGCTTCCACGAACAATGCAACAGGTGCCTTAAGATGGAAATTTGGAGCTCAGTTCTTGGGCCGCTGAACCCCTTGTGCAATCAATGATTGCAATGATAGCATTGATTGCATGGCGAGCATCACCATCCGAAACCTGGAAGAGACGACGAAGCGGAAGCTCAAAGTACGCGCTGCGATGCATGGCCGGTCGATGGAACAGGAGGCGCGGGAGATCCTGACGAGCGCTCTAAAATCTGCTCCGAAACGACAAACCAATCTGGGAGAGGCGATCCATCGCCGGTTTGCGCGGCTGGGCGGCGTGGACCTGGAGCCCCTGCCCCGCGAATTCATGCGCGACCCTGACTGGCTGAAAGATTGGAAGGAGTAATCACTACCTCCACTGTCAATTAATGATCATTCTCGACACGAACGTCATCTCCGAATTGATGAAAGCGACGCCAGCCCCGGCCGTACTTGCCTGGATATCGCTTCGACCGCCCGACGATCTCTTCGTCAGCACAATTACCATGGCTGAGATCTTTTTCGGTATCGAACTCCTTCCGAAAGGAAAGCGGCGTGAGGGTCTATTTCAGGAAGCTGAGATCACGTTCGCAAAAGATTTCGCCGGTAGAATCCTTGCTTTTGATGAAGAGGCTGCTCGCATGTTCGGATCGATCGTGGCGACCCGGCGCATGCAAGGGCGTCCCATTGGAATCGCGGATGGACAAATCGCTGCGATCGCCAAATGCCGCCAAGCTACCCTAGCGACCCGTGACACGGGCGACTTTGAACGCTGCGGCGTGAAGTTGGTCAATCCGTGGGAGGAGTGAGGTCATCGTCTGGACGATCCCCACTTCTCGCGCAAAGAACCCACGAGAATGGGGCCCCCCAGTCTGTCATTCTGAATGAGCCAGGAGTTGCTCCCTCTCAACTTGCCGCCCTAAATGATCCCCTGTCTTTCCGCATACAGCCGATTGATTCGCGGCTGGATAAACCAGACACCGGCGGGGAAAAACCAAAATCCCAAGAAGTATCCTCGATAGTCGGTGTACGAAACAGGTCGATTCTTCTCGGCTAGAGCAAGACACTTAGAAACGAAGTAATAACTGTAAAATCCGCAGAACACCGCAAAGAAATGGACTAGGAAAATCAACGCGAACTCTACGGGATGTGTCATTACGTTTGGAAATAGAATCTCGAACAGTGGTAGGTACACAACCGGAAAGCTCAACGAGACGTAAAAGAAACGTCGACTGGGCCGCAAAGATGGCCTCACCACGGAATCCAGAAAGGTCCCCAAGGACCAAAGCCAGAGAGACACACAGATAAAAACCAGTTCCGTCCCGACAGCGAAGCCAAACGGGATTCTGAATACATCATCAGCCTCCGACAGGAGTAACCCCATCGCTACAACCGCAGGTACAAAGCCCGCGACAAAAAGGAACACCTGCCAGGCCCTTGCGCGTAGCAGGATGCTTGCGATTGATTTCATTAGCTAACAAATCCTTGGCAGTTGCTCGCCGCTGAGCATGTCTACGACGCGGTTGCCGCCGATGCGGCTTTGCAGGACGACTGTGCGGCCGGGAGTTTCTTCCACTTTGCCGACTTGGACTGAGGCTTGCGAGACATCGACTTTCCTTAGAACGTCGAGAGCATGCTCAGCTTGCGCTTCGGGGACAAAGACTGCGAAGCGGCCTTCGTTTGCAACGTAGAGAGGGTCGAGGCCGAGGATTTCGCAGGCGCTTTGGACTGTCTCCTGGACGGGGATGAGAGTCTCCTCGAGCTTGATGCAGATATCGCGGTCGGAGGCGATCTCGTTGAGCGTTGTGGCCAGGCCACCGCGGGTGAGGTCGCGCAGGCAGTGGATTTCGATTCCGGCATTTAGAAGGGCTTCGACCGCGGGCCAGACCGACGCGGTGTCACTCAGGATGGGCGATTCGAATTCGAGGCCTTCACGGACGGAGAGGATGGCGATGCCGTGGCGGCCGAGGTCGCCGCTGACGATGACGGCGTCGCCCTCTTGCACCGAGGCCGGGCCGATGGTTCCCGTCACGTTCGTTTCAATCAAGCCAATGCCGGAGGTGTTGATGAATATGCCATCTCCCTTGCCTTTGTCGACGACTTTTGTGTCGCCGGTGACGAGTTGTACACCGGCTTTGGCCGCGGCTTGCTGCATGGACGTGACGACGGTGCGGAGCGTGTTCATTTCGAGGCCTTCTTCGAGGATGAATCCGGCGCTCAGGTAGAGGGGGCGGGCACCGCACATGGCGAGATCGTTGACGGTGCCGTAGATGGCGAGATCTCCGATCGTACCGCCGGGAAAAATCAGCGGGCGCACCACAAAAGAATCGGTGGTGAAGGCGAGTCGGGAGCCGTTGACCGGAAGAACCGCGCCGTCGTGCCGCTGTTCGAGCATGGGATTGCCGAACGCGGGCATAAAAATCTTTTCGATGAGTTGGTGGGTGAGCCGTCCGCCGCCGCCGTGAGCCAGGACGATGCGATCGTCAGCGACTCGGGGTACCGGACAACTCAGGTTGAACTCGGTCATGGTTTTGGCGTCTGCCATAGTGGTAGTAGGCTGCGCACGCGCCCTCCGACGATACCATGGGAGCGCCCAGCGGATTTTCCGGCGTGCACTTCACGGCGAACGCCGGACATTCGTGCGGCTTCTTGATGCCTTGCAAAATCAGGCCGCTGATGCACTCAGGCGACTCGCGCGCGGGTTCGGCGGACGAGGGATAACGGCGATTGGCGTCATACTTCTGAAAGCGTCCACGTAGCTGGAAGCCGCTGGAAGGAATCTCGCCCAGTCCGCGCCATTGGCGGTTGACGACCTCAAATACTTCGGCGATTCGATCCTGTGCAGGGCGGTTCCCTTCCCGCCGAGTGGCGCGAACATATTGATTCTCGACTTCGTGGCGGCCCTCTTCCAACTGGCTGACCGTCATGAGAATGCCTTCCAGAATGTCGAGCGGCTCGAAGCCGGTGACGACGATGGGAACCTTGTAGCGCTCCGCGATCGGAAAATATTCTTCGTACCCCATGATGGTGCAGACGTGGCCCGCGGCGAGAAATCCCTGGACCACGCAACTCTCGGAGGACAATAGCGCCTCCATGGCAGGAGGCACCAGCACGTGGGAAACGAGAAGCGAAAAGTTATCGATGTGATCGTGATCGGCTTGCCACGCAGCCATGGCATTGGCCGGGGCTGTGGTTTCAAAGCCGACGGCAAAGAAAACGACTTGCCGCGCGGGATTCTGCTTAGCGAGTTTCAGGGCGTCGAGCGGCGAGTAGACGATGCGCACGTCGGCGCCTTCGGCCTTGGCATCGAACAAACTCTTGGTGGAACCGGGCACGCGCAGCATGTCTCCGAAGGAGCAGAAAATGACTTCCGGACGCTGCGCAATTGCGACGGCTTTATCGATGAGATCAATGGGCGTAACGCACACGGGACAGCCGGGGCCATGGACGAGAGTGATGTCACGCGGCAGCAAATCTTCGAGGCCGCTCTTGACGATGGTGTGAGTCTGGCCGCCGCAGATTTCCATAATCGTCCAGGGGCGGGTTACTTTCTTCCAGACTTGCTGGGCTAGTTGTTCGGCGGCTTTCTGATCGCGATATTCACTGAGGAATTTCACCGAGTTCCTCCTGTAGTCCACCCATCTCCTCGAGGTACTTGAAGACGCGCTGCGCTTCGTCCTCGTCAATCACGCTGATGGCGAAGCCGACGTGAACGAGAACGTATTTTCCGACTTCGGCTTCGGGAACGTAGGCAAGATTAATTTCCTTGCGGATGCCGCCGAAGTCAACGCGGCCGCGGCGGAAGGCGATGTCTCCGTCGTCTATAATTTCTACTACCTTGCCCGGAACTGCGAGACACATTTCGTAGCCTCCCGTGGCCTCAGCGGCTAAAGCCGGCGTCTTTTTGTAGCTTATGCGGCACGACTGAAGTCGTGCCCTTCCCGATTGTGCGGCCGCGCTACATCTTGCTCATCACCGCCTGCCCTAGAGCGATGCCGCCGTCATTCGGCGGGACGCGCTCATGCGTGTAAACCTTGAAACCTCGAGACTCCAGCAGGGTTGCCGCGCGCTCAGTCAGATAACGATTCTGAAAAACTCCGCCGCTGAGCACGACTTGCGTGAGCTTCACGTCGGTGGCGACTTCCACGATCCATTGCACCAGAGCGTTGTGGAATCGCGCTGCAATGGTCGAGACCGCGACGCCAGCCAACTTGTCGGCCATTACGTCTGAGATCAGAGGGCCCCAGTCTCCACCCGGTAGAGCATACGCCTCTTCGGTCCGCAAAAGGCCAATTTCATTTTCCAACAGCATGGCTGCCTGACCTTCGAAGCGATTTTCTCTGGCTACGCCGATGATGCAGGCGACGGCATCAAAGAGTCGTCCCACACTCGTAGTCGGAACGACATTGATACCGCGTTCGAGCATATAGCGGAGCTTGATCTCATCCAATCGGGGATTCCCCGGCGATTGTTGTCCGACCGCAGGGAATGCGGGCTCGGAACCAAAGACCTCGTGGAGCAGACTGGCAGCGGAGCGCCAGCCTTCGCGGACGGCAGCGTCTCCGCCGGGCAAGCCAAAGGAGCGCAGGTGAGCGATGCGCTCGAATCGGTTCTCTTCCACGTGAAAGAACTCGCCGCCCCAGATGACGCCATCCAAGCCGTATCCGGTGCCATCCCACGAGATTCCGAGGTAAGGCCCCAGAACGTTATTCTCTGCCGCGCAGGCCGCCACATGAGCTTGATGATGCTGGATGCGGAGCAGTGGCAGCCCCGATTGCTCGGCCCAATGGGTGGAAGCGTAGTCGGGGTGCAGATCGCAGGCGACGACCTCGGGCTTGAAACTGTAAAGGCGGCACAAATCTTCGATCGCTTTCTTGAAGGCTTCTCGAGCTTCGAGAGTCTCGAGATCGCCAATGTGCTGGCTGAGGAAAACATCCTGGCCCACTCCGATGGCCACCGTGTTCTTGAGATGGCCGCCGACTGCGAGCACAGGTGGCAGGCTCTGGGATACGCGAATGCCGAGAGGAGCGTAGCCGCGGGCGCGGCGCAGAATGCCGGCGCGGCCGCGAGTGAGTCGAACCACGGAATCATCGCAGGCACGAACGATGGAGCGATTGTGCATCAAGAAATGGTCGGCGATGTCTTTGAGGCGGATGATGGCTTCGTTGTTGTCGATGGCGATGGGCTCGTCGCTACGGTTGCCGCTGGTGGCGATCAACGGAAAGCGGCACTCCTCCATCAAGAGGTGATGGAGGGGTGAGTACGGCAACATGACGCCGAGATACGGAGAACAGTGCGCAACGTTCCACGCGATGTCAGTTCCGGTCTTGGGCCTCAACAGCACGATTGGAGCGGCCTGCGATTCCAGCAGTTCCACTTCGGCGGGAAAAATTTCGCAGTATTGACGCGCCATTTCGAGTGACGGCATCATGAGCGCGAAAGGCTTCTCCTCGCGATGCTTGCGTTCGCGGAGACGGGCCACGGCATCAGGGTTACGGGCGTCCACTAGAAGCTGGAAGCCTCCAATGCCCTTGAGGGCGACGATTCTTCCCTCGCGCAGCGCCTCGACCGCGTCTTCGATGGTGCCATCGAGTTGCGGCCCGCACATGGGGCAGGCGTTAGGCTGAGCATGAAAGCGGCGGTTGGCGGGGTCCTCGTACTCCTCGCGGCAACGGGGACACAACACAAACTCGCGCATCGTCGTATTGGGCCGGTCGTAGGGAATATCGAGGACGATGGTGTAACGGGGACCGCAGTTGGTGCAGTTGGTGAAGGGATATTCGAAGCGACGATTTTCGGGATCGAACAATTCCTCGCGGCACTCGATGCAAGTCGCCAGTTCCGGCAGGACGTTGACGGTTTTGCCGGAATCGGAATGGCTAGCCAGAATTCTGAAGTGGATGGAACCCTCCGCGGCGAGCCAAGCGGATTCACGAACGGTTACAACGGAAGCTTTGGGGCGTTCGCGTTCGATCCTTTGCTCAAACAGGATCAATTGCTCGGTGGGGCCTTCGACCTCCACAACCAATCCTGCGGACGAGTTCAAAACCCATCCGGTAAGGGACATTTCGGTGGCCAGGCGATAGACGAAAGGCCGGAAGCCGACTCCCTGAACGGCTCCGCGGAGCGTGATGCGTAGGCGTTGTGTCGCGGATTGTGCCGCAACCGTCTTCATAGGGGCAGAGCCGCTGCCTTGATTCTAAGCCTTGCGGGAGTCGACGGGAAAATTCAGGCTAACGCAGGGAGTGAAACAATTCCTCGATCTGAGCCACCAGAGCAGGCAGGGCCGCCGCGACCACAGGGGATAGTGCTTCGCCGTGGTCAAAGTTTTGTCCGGTCAGAGTTACCGTGAAGGCGCGCGGGTTAATGCCATAGAACTGGCGAGCCAAGCCAACTACTGCGGCGGGAGAAAGTTGATGGGAGAAGCGGGGCGGCCCCTCGATGGTCTCGACCGGGGACAAGCACACCTCTCCGGGCTGACCGTTGGTCTTGTTGGGTGCGGCGGCATCCACGAAGATGACCGCCTTTGCGCGCGTGACGGTCTCGGCAAGTTCCGGAGCCAGTTGGTGAAGGCGGAGAATCTCGACGTCAGCACCGGCAAGTTTTTTTTTCAGTGCATCGGCGGCGCGCCATGCGAGGCCGTCGTCGGAGCGCATTGGGTTGCCGTAGGCGATGATAAGGATGCGAGGCATCGTGGAAAGTGTAGCCGCGGACGCATTCGTCCGGAGTTGGGCGCGGAGCGCGCGATGATGACGGCCGGGGAACGGCATGTGGTCAGGCACAGAGCAGATCGCGCCGGGCAACTGCGAACGCTCTGCACAACGCCAGCCACGGTTGCGCTAGGCGCCGTCGACACTCGGAGATTCGCTCCTCGGGGCGGACGAAAGCGTCCACCCCTACATTTAAGAGCGCGCTACTTCGTCGAGGAGTTCTCCTTCCGGACTGAGAAGCTGTACGCGCAACGGCATTTGGCCGAAGGCATGGGTCGAACAGCTGAGACAGGGATCGTAGCAACGGATCACGGCCTCCACGCGATTCAGCATGCCGGGCGTCAAACGGTTGCCGTGGACATAGTGCTTGGCTACCTGCAAGACGCTGCGGTTCATGGCGAGATTGTTTTGCCCCGTAGCGATGATCAGGTTCACCCAGCGGATCAGGCCCTGCTCGTCAATCTTGTAGTGATGGAACAGAGTGCCGCGCGGAGCCTCGGCTGCGCCCACGCCTTCTAAAGCGTTGGGCCGGGCAACGGCGCGCACGTGCTTGGAGAGAATCTCCGGATCGTTCAGCAGCTGCTCCAAACGCTCGATGCAATATAGGATCTCGATGAGCCGCGCGTGATGGTAATGGAACGAACTGAGGACCGCGGTACGCTGCAATTCGTGAAATTCCGCGAGCTCCTGATCGGCGCGTGCGGTGCCGCAGCGGTCGGCAACGTTCAGGCGGGCCAGCGGTCCGACGCGGTAAACGCCGTCCGGAAATCCTTTGGGCTTGTAATAGGAAGACTTGAGATAGCTCCAAGGCTCGACCTTTTCCCCGATGTAATCGTAGTACTGGTTCGGGTCGAGATCGTCAGCGACCACATGACCGGAGGCATCGACGATGCGCAGCTTGCCGCCATAGAAAGTTAGGCCATTATCTTTTTTGACAATGCCCATGAACAGCGTGGGGAAGTTGCCGAAGGTGGAGATCTCTTCGCGGAAGCGCTCCATCGTGCTCTTGAACCACTCCAGGGTTCGCTCGGCAATGGCCAGAGCATCGGGGATGGCGAACAGGATGGCATCGCGATTGGCCTCGGTGAGCGGTTCGCTGACGCCTCCGGGGACCACCCATGCAGGATGGATGCGCTTCCCCCCCAATCGTTCGATGATGCGCTGGCCAAACTGGCGCAGGCGGATGCCATCGAGCGCAAGCTCAGGGTTCTTTTCCGCCACGCCAAAGATATTGCTGATCGCGGGATCGGCGTCCATGCCGAAGAGCAAGTCGGGCGAGGATAAGTGAAACAGGCTCAGGGCATGCGACTGCGTCACCTGTGCCAAGCCGAAGATGCGACGCAATTTGTCGGCGGTGGGAGGAATTCTCACGGCCAGCAGCGAGTCGCACGCCTTGGCGGACGCGATCAAGTGGCTGACAGGACAAATGCCGCAGATGCGCGCCATGAGGGACGGCATTTCGTAAAAAGGACGGCCCTCGCAGAGCTTCTCGAAGCCGCGAAACTGGGTGACGTGGAAGCGGGCTTCCTCGACCCGACCGTCTTCGTTGAGATGGAGCGTGATCTTGGAATGGCCTTCGATGCGCGTAACCGGATCGATAACGATGCTGCTGCCCTGCTTCACGAAGTCTCCCTTTTAGCTGCGAGCTTTGAGCTCCGAGCTTTTTGAAGCTTCGGTTCTCGGCTCTTTTTGTTTCCCGTTCAGCTGAATCTCTCGCGGCTCGTAGCTCGTAACTCGCAGCTGATTACGATCCAAAACGAGTTTTTGAGGTAACGTCCGGGGTTCGGCCTTCCAGCAATTCGCTGACGACGTAATAAATCGTGTCGGCGGAAGGCGGACAGCCCGGCACAAATACATCGACGTTGACGAATTCGTGCACCGGTCGCGAATTGGGCAGCAATGCGGGCACGATCTGGTCGGGAATGCCGGGATCGAAGGTCACATTCTCCCGATAGGCCCGGTCAAGAACCGCCTTGGTGCCGAAGGGATTGCGCATTCCGGGCACGTTGGCCGTGACCGCACAATCGCCGAGAGATACCAGTGTTTTCGTGCGAGCCCGAACGATCTTGATCTTGTGAAGATCTTCTTCGCTGCTCACGGCTCCCTCGACCAGCGTTACATCGACATCCTGGGGAAATTCTTTGGCGTCGACCAGCGGACTGTAGACGAGATCCGCCAGGCTGGCGACGGTGAGGAGCCGCTCATCCATATCAAGAAAGGACATATGGCAGCCGGAGCAGCCATCGAGCCATACGGTGGCGAGTTTCTTCTTACTCATTCATCCCACTCATTTCTTCCAATTTCGCATTACAGGGCTAAAGCCCTATTTCCTTTTCCCGTTTACGCGGCCCTAAAGGGCCGCTCTTCCACACTCGTTTGCTAGCCCTTCCACGCTCATCCGCTCGTCTCATCCACGCCCGTTCGGTAACCTGTTCCGTGATCGTTTCTGTTCACTCTGCCCCGGCTGTATGTCTCAGTCTCCGACGTGCTTTCGGATCAGCTTCCGCTCGTTTATTTCGGGCTTCAGCGCTCATTCGTTTTCTTCTCGCATCATGGTCAGGTAGGGGAGGAACTGGCGGCGCTTCAGCATTTCGGCGACGGAACGTCCCTTTTCAAACAGTGCGCCAGTGGGGCATACGTGCACGCACTTACCGCAACTGGTGCAGGTGTCCGACGAACCCCAGGGCTCGTTCAAGTCGGTGATGACCTTGGCGTCGATGCCGCGGCCCATGATGTCCCAGGTATGTGCGCCCTCGATTTCCTCGCAGACGCGGACACAGCGGGTACACAGGATGCAGCGATTGTGATCGATGACGAAGCGATCGTGCGATGCATCGACCTCTTCCTTGGGATAACGGTAGGGGAAATGAACGTGCGTGATGCCCAGGCGCTGGGCCAGCATCTGCATTTCACAATGTCCGTTGGAGACGCAGACGGAGCACACATGATTGCGCTCGGTAAACAGCAATTCCAGAATCATCCGGCGATAGCCTTGCAGGCGCTCGGAGTCGGTGGTGACCTCCATGCCTTCCTCAACCGACGTAACGCAGGCGGGGAGCAATTTGTTCTGGCCTTTGACTTCGACCAGGCATAGGCGGCAGGCTCCCACGTCGGACAAGCCATCCATTTCGCACAAGCGGGGAATGAAAATGCCGTTCTGGCGGGCTACATCGAGGATGGTTTCTTCCTGGCGCCCGCTTAGGTCGCGGCCATCGATGCGCAGTGTCTTGACGGGGGCGGGGCTCATGCGGTTTCTCTTTCTTCGGCGGCCTGCGCACCGCAGACTCCCGCCGGACACTTATGCTCTTCAATGTGCGCCCGGTACTCTTCGGCGAACGAGCGCAGGGTGCTGACCACGGGATTGGGAGCGGACTGTCCGAGGCCGCACAGACTGGTGTGCTTGAGCAGATCGCAGAGTTCTTCCAGCATCTTCATGTCTTGCGGCGTAGCGGTCATGTTGCCGATAGCGGTGAGAATGCGATGCATCTGGTACGTGCCTACCCGGCAGGGGATGCATTTGCCGCAGGACTCGGTCATGCAGAAGTCCATGAAGTACTTGGCCACATCGACCATGCACGAACTTTCGTCCATCACAATCATGCCTCCGGAACCCATGATCGAACCGGCTTTAGCGAGGGATTCGTAATCGACCGGCATGTCGAGGCAGTCGGAGGGCAGGCAGCCGCCGGAGGGGCCACCGGTCTGGACGGCTTTGAACTTGCGGCCTTCGGGAATTCCGCCGCCGATTTCAAAAACCATTTCGCGCAGAGAGATTCCCATAGGAACTTCGACCAAGCCGGTATTTGCCACGCGTCCGGCCAGGGCGAAGACCTTGGTGCCCTTGCTCTTTTCGGTGCCGATGCCGGCATACCACTCACCACCGTTACGGATGATGGGCGCGATATTGGCGAAGGTCTCCACATTGTTGATGAGAGTAGGCTGGCCGAAGAGGCCTTCCATGGCAGGATAGGGCGGCCGTGGGCGAGGAGTGCCACGCTTGCCTTCCACCGAGGCGATCAGAGCGGTTTCTTCGCCACAAACGAAAGCTCCGGCACCGAGGCGCACATCCACGCGGAAGCTAAAGCGCGTCCCGCAGATATTTGAACCCAGCAAGCCCAGGCGCTCCGCTTGACGAATGGCATTACGCAGCCGTTTGATGGCGAGGGGATACTCGGCACGCACATAAATGTAGCCCTCGGCTGCACCGACAGCATAAGCGGCGATAAGCATGCCTTCCAGCACGCGGTGGGGATCGCTCTCAAGCACGCTGCGATCCATGAAGGCGCCGGGATCGCCTTCATCGGCGTTGCAGATGACATATTTTTGAGTGCCGACGGACTTCGAAACTGTGCTCCACTTCAGGCCAGTGGGATATCCCGCGCCGCCGCGACCGCGCAAGCCACTCTTTGTCACCTCGTCGATTACTTCGCGCGACGTCATTTCCGTGAGCGCCTTGATCAGGGCGGCGTAACCATTGGCAGCAACGTAGTCTTCGACGCGATCGGGGTCGATGACACCGGAATTTTCCAGCACGATCTTCTGCTGCCGCTGGAAGAACGGGACGTCGGTGGGACAGAGCAGGCGCGAGACCGGAGTGCTTTCCAGGCTGTCTACGATGGCCGCGGCGTCGGCGGGTTCCACCTTCTTGTAAAGCACTCCCGCACTGGTGGAGACGAGGGGGCCTTCGGAACAGAGGCCCATGCAGCCCACGCCTTTCACCTGGCAGTGGTCTTTGGTGCCGCGGCGCTGGACATCCTGATCGAGAGCATCTTTGACCGACTGGCTCTGGCAGGAAAGGCATCCGGCGGCGACGCATACGTTGACGCGTTGGGTGAACTGGCTCTGAGCCTCGCGTTCGGTTTCGGCGATCTGATCGAGTTCCTCGGGCGTCATGCGTGTGTCCATTTCTTCAGGTGTTCGCGGATGGCGGGGGTCGCGACTTTCCCGGCAACTTCCTGGTCGTAGACGACGGCGGGCGCGAGTCCGCAAGATCCCAGGCAGCGAGCCGTGAGCAGCGAAACCTTCTTGTCAGAAGTCGTTTCTCCGGGGGCGATGCCCAGGTCGCGCCGGACTGCGTCGAGCAATTGCGGAGCGCCCTTGATGTAGCAGGCCGTTCCCATGCAGATGACGCAGGTATGCTCACCCGCGGGTTTCAGGGTGAAGAAATGGTAGAAGGTGGCGACACCGAAGGCCCGGCTGAGAGGCACGCGCAGCGACATGGCAACGTAACGCAGCGCCTGCACATCCAGGTATCCGAAGGCCTCCTGCACGGTGTGCAGGGTTTCAATGAGGCCGCGCTGCTGCAGGCCTTGACGCCGCATGGTGGCATCGACCAGCTTCCAACGCTTGTCCTGATTGGGTGGAGTTGGCTTGGCAACGTATGAGGGCATGTTCCTTCCCTATTGCAACGGCTTCAAGAATGAATGATGAATGGCGAATCAATTAAGAAACGATTGTAGTCCCGATAAAACCAACAATGCTGATCGGACCCGCAATAATTCTTGCACTTCAGTTTCATTTCGGTTCTACGCCTTAACGGTCACACAGCAACACACTCTTGGACGACTTCCTCCGAGTACTTAGGACTCTTCGCTAGCGCGGAAATGACAATCAGGGTGGCATCGTCCCGCAACTGCGAGGAGCAGAACTGTTTCACGGCGGCGAGCAAGCACGATTTCAAATCAGAAGTGGAACCCGCGGCATAGGTTCGAGCGCCGGCGACCAGGCGCTCCTGCCCAAACTCTTCGCCACCCGGCAAACCAGCCTCAGTAATGCCGTCGGTAAATAACAGGAGGCGATCTCCGGGGTAGAGTTGGAGTTGGGAGTCGTCGTACTTCCAATCGGGAAAGACGCCAATCACTGCGCCGCCGTTCTGCAGTTCTTGTGCGCCGCCATTGGTACGAACCACGATCGGCAGCAGGTGCCCGGCGTTGGCATACAGCAAAGAGCCGCGCTCGGCATCGAGCACACCGTAGAACAAAGTCACGAATTTTCCGGAGGCGATGCTGGCGCAGAGTACCGAGTTGACCCGACTGCAGAGGGCGGCAGGAGAAATTGCTTCGGTTGCGAACGCCCGGACGCTGGCCTGAACGCTGGCCATCAGCAGGGCGGCGGAGACACTTTTGCCGACAACATCGGCGATGCAGATTCCGAGCTTGGTGGGGCTGAGCCGGATCACATCGAAATAGTCGCCGCCTACGACGCTGGCGGGTTCCCACGCGCCATCGATCTCGAATCCAGGAACCTGAGGAATCTCTTTGGGCAAGAGAGATTGTTGAATTTCGCGGGCCCGCTGCAACTCCTGCCCGTGCGACTCGCGCTCCGCAATTTCGCGCTCGATGGTTTGCTGCAACTCCAGGTTCTTGGATTCCAGGCGTTCGCGGGTGCGCCCGTAGATTTGCGAACTCACCCCGAAGATCATGCTAGCCATGAAGGGGAACTTCCATCCGCTTTCCAGGAACTCCCACAAGCGCTGGCCGGGAATGCCCAGCGCAGGAAATTGAAGAGTGTTAATGGCGGTGACAGCTACGATCGACACAACCAGCAGCAAGCTCAGAAAGATCGCCCATGAGGATAGAAACTTCTTCCGGTTGTAGAGAAAGCCGAGGCGATCCTGCATCAGGTCCAGCGCGTTACACAGCGTCAGGGTGTAGATCAACGTACGGCCAATGGGCACAGGACGTCCCGCGGCCCATAACGCCGCATAGATGGCTACAGCGACGGCGATGTAGGACTGTTGCCGGCGAATCACGCGCATCGGATGCAACAATGAAAACGACACTTTCATTTCGCGGTGACTAGCTTCGACCCTCCTTGGTCGGTGCAAGTGCGAAGGAGCTCGGAATCAGCCCCTTCGAATCATCGGTACCGGACCGTCAACACCGGGCAATGCGCCTTTGCGATTACGTGGTGCGCGGTAGACCAGGGCAGATGCGTGCTGCCTAGCTCTGCCGAGGCGCGGGCTCCGAGCACGATCATGTCAGCTTCGCGATCGCATGCGACCTTCAGGATGCAGTCCGCAGGCGAGCCGAATTCCAATAACGATTCCGGCGGGTACTGCAGAGCGGCATCGTTGGGAACCAGCGATTTCAGGCGACAGATGCTGTCTTCCATGAAATCGGGGCGGCTGCCCAGTCCGGTATAGTCCTCAATCACGTGTAGAAGTGTGAGGCGCGAGCGGAACTCTTCGGCCAGCGCAACCGCCTTTTGTACTACGAGCGAGGAGTACTGATCGAAGTTGGTCGCGAAGACGATCTGCTGCAGGTCCAATTCAAGCGGCGCGAGATCGCGTCCGCGGGTTTGGATTGCGGGGAGCTTAGCTCGTCCGGAGACCTTGGGGCCAACCGTCAGAACGGGGCACGGTGCATGACGCAAAATGTCTTCCGCAACCGAACCCAGTAGTAATTTGCCCAAACCAGAGCGGCCATGGGTTCCAACGACGATCAGATCAATCTGATTCTCGTCGACAATTCCAGCCAGGTTTTTCCACACCTGGCCATGACGGACATAGTTATGGTGTTTGATTCCCTCCAGACGCGAAGAAATCTGGTCAAGTTTCACGCCGGCTTCGGTATGAGCATCTTCGTAGATCGTGCTCATGCTGACGTAATCGACGCCTCCGGTCATCATCAGCAGGCTGGCGTCGGAGAGCACATGCGCGGCATGCAACGTGCTCCCAAAGCGCCGGCAGATGGCCGTGGCGTAAGGCAGGGCTGCCTCCGAAGTTGCTGAAAAATCGGTAGCAAACAGGACATTCTTTACCGGAAGGGCAGCGGGGACTTTCGGTTCGAGGTGGGTATTGCGCAGTTCGTCTACAGGAGCCATTGAACACCTCCCACAGCTACCTTCAAGATCACACCCGGAAGACTTTTCCGGTATGCCCTCTGTCACCTGATTTTGTGATTTGGATCACATGCAGCAAGGCACACAAGCGGCGACCGTCGGGAAATCGCAGAGGCTAGAGCAGGTCTCGTCGTACGACACCCATCGAAATTGCGGCTTCCGCCGTAGACCTATTGGGCGAAGCCGTCGGCCTGCGTGACAGCTCCGATGGCGACGGTGTGGTCGATGTAGAGCCGGCCGGCGTCGAGGGCTTTGCGGTCGAGTTCCAGCAGGACCGGATTCTTGACTTTCTTTTCCAGTACCTTCATGGCGGTCGCGGGCGACAGGCATTCGGTTTCTTCCAGAAGCGCACCCATCATGACGACGTTTGCGACTTTGGCCGAACCGAGTTTGTCGGCGATTTCGGAAGCAGGGATGCATACCACCTGCGCTTGTGAGATCTCCAAGTCCTCGGGCAAGCGCTCGCGGCCGTAGATGATGGTGCCGCCAGGCGCAACCTGCGAATAAAACTTGCGGAGGGAGATCTCCGTCATCGCGATGAGCACTTGCGGCCGGGAGAGGACGGGTGTTCCGATGCGGTCTTTGGAGAGACAGACGTGGCAATGAGCACTGCCCGAGCGCATCTCGGGACCGTAGGAAGGCAGCCAGCTGACTTCCAAGCCTTCCTGCATGCCCATCTCAGCAAGAAGTTGGCCGAGCAGCAAGACGCCCTGTCCGCCAAAACCAGCGATCTTGATGCCGAGGTCGCGGAAATGATGTTGCTTGCGGGGGATGGCCTCTCCGCCGGCAACTTTTCGCTCTCCTTCGACGAGCTCAGCGACCGTCTTGTGAGGGGGAACGTTGTTGTTAGGAATCTCCACCTTGCGGTCGCGAAAGACGTTCAACGGGAAGTTTGGGATCATCTTCTCGGTGATCCACTTGCGGGCTTCGACCGGATCCTTTCCCCAGATCGTGGGACAGGGCGAGAGAATTTCGACAAAGGTGAAGCCAGCACCAGCTCGTTGTAACTCCAGCGCTTTGCGGACGGCCCGGCGTGCTTTCATGATGTTCTTGTTGTCGGAGAGAGCTACACGTTCGATGTAAACGGGAGCTTCGAGGGAAGAAAGCATCTCGGCCATGTGAAGGGGGAAGCCCTCGTTGACCGGGCGGCGGCCCCAAGGTGAAGTGGTGCTGCGCTGGCCGACCAGCGTAGTGGGCGCCATTTGGCCGCCAGTCATTCCGTAGATCGCGTTGTTCACGAAGAAGACGCTGATCTTTTCTCCGCGATTGGCGGCGTGCACGATTTCCGCGGTGCCGATCGCAGCCAGGTCTCCGTCCCCCTGATAAGCAATCACAATCTTGTCGGGACAGGCGCGCTTCAGTCCAGTGGCGGCGGCAGGAGCGCGGCCGTGCGCAACTTGTACGTTGCCGACGTCGAAATAGTAGTAGGCAAAGACGGAGCATCCCACCGGGCTGACAAGGATGGTCTGGTCTTGTACACCCAGCTCTTCCAGAGCTTCAGCGATCAGTTTGTGGGCGACGCCGTGGCCACAGCCGGGGCAGTAGTGAGTTTGGTGCTTAAGATCGCTTTTGCGCTCATATTGCGGATAAAAGAGTGGCGATTTCTGGTGAACGATTTCGTAGTTCTCGGTGACCGGTTTCGGTTGTTCCGCGATGACGTTGTTTTCCGCCATGATTGGCTCCCCACCTGTCCCAACTTACTTGCTACGGCCCCGGACGAATGCGTCCGGGACTACGTGTTCTTACACCGGCGCCGGGATGTGTTCTTCCATCTTGGTTAATAGTTCATCGATGGAGGGTACGTTGCCGCCGCCGCGTCCGTAAAACTCAACCGGGCGTTTGCCTTCGATCGCCAGGCGGACATCTTCCACCATTTGTCCGTTGCTCAGTTCCACCACGAGAATTTTTTCAGCGTGGAGCGCCGTCGCCAGAATCTCTTTGGAAGGGAACGGCCACAGGCTGATGGGACGGAACAAGCCGACCTTCATCCCATGGTTGCGGGCTTCGTCAACCGCAGAGCGCAACACGCGCGAAACGATGCCGTAACCGACGACGATCAGTTCGGCGTCTTTCGTGCGGTACTCTTCCCAGCGCGTCTCGGCCTGCTGGGCACGAATGTACTTGGCTTCCATGCGGCGCTGGTGCTCTTCCAGGTCGTCACACTCGAGGAAGATGGAACTCACCATGTTCTTGCGAGTCTCGGCAGTTCCCTTGACCGCCCAAGGTTTTTCGGGAGCGAGGATTTCGCGATACTCGAGGTCAAGCGGCTCCATCATCTGGCCGACGAATCCGTCGGTGAGGACGATGGCCGGGTTGCGATAGCGGTCGGCCAGCTCGAATGCGAGGATGGTGAGGTCCGCCATTTCCTGCACCGAGGCCGGAGCTAAAACCAGGTTGCGATAGTTGCCGTGGCCTCCGCCCTTAACCATGGCGAAATAGTCGCTCTGTTCGGGAGCGATGTTGCCCAGGCCGGGGCCGCCGCGCATCACGTCGACGATGACGCATGGCAGTTCTGCACCAGCGAGATATGAGATGCCTTCCTGCATCAGGCTCAATCCCGGCCCGGAGGAAGCGGTCATGACACGAACTCCAGCAGAGGCTGCCCCGTACACCATGTTGATGGAAGCGGTCTCACTTTCCGCTTGAACGAAAGTCCCGCCGACTTCGGGGAAATACAGAGCGGCGGCTTCGGCGACTTCGCTGGCGGGCGTGATGGGGTAACCGTAATATGCCCGGCAGCCGGCCAGTACTGCGCCCTTGATGACTGCGACGTTGCCTTTACAGAGTTGGCGCATGTTCGCCTCCAGGCTGGGTTTGAGGAACGGCCACTTTGGGGGGCGGCACCAGCCGGTAGACGAGGATGGCCCCAGGCTCCGGGCAGCAATAGAAGCAGATACCACATCCGGTGCAATCGTGGCCGGTGTAACGCGCCGGATGCACTCCGTAAGAACTTAGTTCCGGAGCGAGTTCCAGACATTTGGGCGGGCAGGACTCCACGCAGAGCCCGCATCCTTTGCACTCCTCGACATCAATCGTGATATTGCCGCGTGCTGGGCCGGCCATATTTCCTCACCTCTGTGCCGCCGTTTGTGCTCCTTGCGGATTCTGCAACCACTTCGTCTTTTCACAATATTCGTAGAGCTCGTTGCGGAAATCGGGATGCGCAATCTCGATCAGAGACTTGGCTCGTTCCCGAATCGATTTACCATGCAGGAACGCCACCCCATACTCGGTGACGACGTAACGGACGAGGCCACGCGAAGTGACCACTCCGGCGCCGGGGTCGAGCATGGGCACGATGCGGGAAATCGTTCCGTGCTTGGCAGTGGACGAGATCGCGATGATCGGCTTTCCACCCTTGGAGCGCGATGCCCCGCGCAGGAAATCCACCTGCCCACCGATGCCGCTATAAAACTGGTTGCCGATCGAATCGGAACAGACCTGGCCGGTCAAATCGATTTGCAGCGCGGAATTAATGGCCACCATCTTGTCGTTGCGCGCGATCAGAGCGGGATCATTGGTATAGGCGGTAGGATGAAATTCGAAAATGGGATTGTTGTCCACAAACTCGAACAGGCGCTTGGTGCCCAGGGCAAACCCCAGAATGATCTTGCGGGGCTTGAAGTTCTTGCGTGCTCCGGTGATGACTCCTGCCTCGATCAGCGGAATCACGCCGTCCGAAACCAATTCGCTGTGCACGGCAAGATCCTTGCGATCCATCAGCATGGGCAATACCGCGTCTGGAATTCCGCCGATGCCAGTCTGTAGAACAGCGCCGTCTTCGATAAGGCCGGCGACATTGCGCGCGATCGCGATCTGGAGGTCGCTGACCACTGGCCTCTTAAGAGCGCACAAAGGACGCGAGGACTCGACCAAGGCGTCGATATCGCACACGTGAATGAAGCTGTCGCCGTAGGTGCGCGGCATGTTGTCGTTGATTTGCGCCACGACGTAGCGGGCACATTTTGCAGCTGTGAGAGTGGTGTCGACGCCAACGCCGAAGCTGCAGAAGCCATGAGAGTCGGGCGGCGAGACTTCGATCAGGGCGACGTCGATGGGCATCGCGCCGCTTTCGAACAGCCCCTCAATCTCACTCAGGTAAATCGGCGTGTAGTCGGCGCGTCCGTCGTTGATGGCATCGCGCACATTGGCGCCAATGAACACTGCGTTGTGGCGAAAGTGTCCTGCCATCTCTGGGGCTACATAAGGGGCGCATCCCATGGTCATCATGTGCACGATTTCCACGTCGTGCACTTCGGGAGCGCGCCGCATCAGCGCCTCGACCAGCGTCTCCGGTTCGGCGCAACCAGGCTGGATATAGACCCGCATCCCCGACTTCACGCACTGGAGTGCATCGTCGGCCAATTTCAGCCGCTTCTTGTATTCCATTTCCCACGACATCGACATTCGTTATCCGCTCCCCTAGCTGGCCCGTAGCGCATGTTCTCCGCGCGACGCGCGAGCCACCTCTTCTTCATACCCCACAGCGGCATAATAAATCGCCCGGTCAAAGAACATCTCGAGCATTTGCAGGAGTTCGAGTTCACCCATGATTTCAATGGCGCGGTCCATGACCGCCTCGCTCTTCAGGAACTCCCAAAGATTTTCCTTGGTCAGGACGATTGCCTGGACGACCTCGCTGATCGGAACCTTTTGTTGGGCCCGGCGTGACCCGATCTCACGATAGCGGTGCTCGATATCCAGTTCGTTCTTGCCCAGCAGCCACTCGCCCAGGTGACGGTAGATTTCGTAGACGCGCTCTCTTAACTCATGAGCGGAAATATCGCGAAAATGGGTGACTTGCAGACTATCCTGAACTTTTTCTTCGAGCCCCGCAGCGAGTGCGTCGGCATGCGATTCGATCAAGCGTACCAGTCTATAAGAGAACATCATACGCACCCCCTTCGCCCGTTTCCGGGCGCTGCGTCATACCAGGAGCTTCACCCCCGCGTCCTGATTGTTCCAGCCCTCGACCGGGACTTTGCCGGTTTCGACGCCGGGTTCCAGGGTCTGCGGAACGGTGATAGCGCGCGATATCATGCACACCGCTTTGGTTTTGCGCAGCAGGTTCAATCCTTCTTCGCGTTGCGCCTCAGACTGCACGGTCAGTCGGGGACGAATCAGGATTTCGTTGAAGTTGCAGCCCGTGGTCCGGTTGCGGCGGACGCTGCCCTCGATCTCCACTTCCAAATCGGTGAAGTCGAACTTCGCGGCCCGAGCCACTTCGTGGAATGTGGTTGTAAAGCAGCCAGCGAGGGCGCAAAGCAGAAGTTGCTCCGGTGTCCATCTTCCCTGCAGGCCACCCAACTCGGCAGCCTCGGAGAAATGGATGGTATTGGGAGAGGACTCGCATTTGGCCAGTCCGGTGCGGCCTGAAGTCCACCAGGCCGAAACGCGATAGGTATATTCAGCAGCCATATTTGACTCCTGACGCTCCCAGAGGGCGCCATCCCCACTTCAAGAGGAGAGAGTGAAGATCACGGTGACCGTGGTCTCAACCTCTACCGGTTGCCCATTCAAAAGATACGGCTTGTAACGCCACTGGCGGACTGCACTAAGGGCCGCGGGCACCAACATGGGGTGACCGCTGACCAACTGCAGATTTGTGATCTGGCCGTTGGCGTCGATAACTGCGCTCAATACCACATCGCCTTGTATGCGCGCAGCGCGTGCCAGCGGGGGATAAGTCGGTTCCACTCGATGGATCAGAAGGCCCTTGGTGACGCCTCCTGAGATGCGGATACGTTGTGGGGTCACCGGGACAAACTTGGGAACAGCTGACAGATTCGAGGTGGCGGTGATAACACTGCCAATTACACCTCCCAGTTGTCCGCCGGGAATTCCTCCCGGAACTCCTCCCACCACTCCGCCACCGGACGGCATCGGCGGCGGTGCCTCTTCCTCTTTAATCATCTGAACTTTTTGCGGAATTTTCGAGGGGGTGCGCAGCTCTCCGGAATTGAGCAGATCAGACTGAATCTGCTTGACCACCCGAACAGCGGCCGCGGGCGGTGGAGGTGGTGGGGGGGGAGGGGGGGGAGCTACCAAGAACGTTAACAACTGCGCCTTGGGGAGTTCCTCGGTAAACATTAGAGGCACGGCCAACATGACCAGGATCAGCAGGCAATTGAAAATAAAGGAACTGGTGGTCGCCAGCGCCTTACGCTTGTTTTGCGTTCCAAATTCGAGCAAGCTGTCGGCGAACATAGCTCGCGGCGGCAGAGGTGGCCCTAATATCAATTCCGCAGAGGGCAAGCTCGTACCGGCGGCGCGCTTAGCCGTTTGCCCTTGCTGGACTCGCTTTACTTCTGGTTCATGAATCTCGATTGTGCCCATAGGAACCTCCCTTGCCTCACCCTGCCTCGCCTGCTTCAGGCGGGTCGTGGCGAGGGGATGTGGCCTCTGCGGTCACATCGCCCCTTTCTCCACGGTCATCTTCTTCGAAGGCCCCCTTCGGGCAAATGGCCCACATCACGTTTCTTCGTGATCGAAATCACGGTTTTCGCATTTCGGGCTAAACCGAAGTAACCATGGCAGATGAATGGTGGAGGATTGCCTCTCTGAATCGTCGGATGGCGGGGACAGCACCGCGAATAAGAGGCAAAGGTAGAGGGAAAGTGCGCGTAGAGCGACAAAAATCTCAGATTTTGGCCGTGGGAGCAGCGGAATCTGTAAAGCATTCCGGCAAATGGGCCCCAAAAAGGCCGGCTATTAAGCCTGTAAAGACATCCATCGTGTAAACCAAACTACGAGCGCAACCGCAGTAAGACCAAGCCGGACGGGGAGTGAGGAACGATCGACAGAGCGAACGCTTCGGGCCAGAACAACCAGAACAAAATAAGTGCGGGAAATCGGCCGATGACAAAGCTGCGCAGGTTCCTGCGAATCGCAGTTGACTTGCAGGGTACTGCGTTGCAGACGCGGATCTTTGACTATAGGTCACTCGATTCGAGAGGTTCGTGCGGTGATCGGTGCCTTACGCTCGATCGGAGGACGATTTCCCTTGGGCGAACTGGGCGGAGTAGCACCACTCGTGAACCGCCTGACCCTTGCTATCGGTCTTGCTCGTTTTGAGATCCACGGGCTTGTGGCAAATCGAGCATAGAGGCGCGAGAGGTGGAAGAGGCTGTGTCATTGCCTGTCTCCTTACGGCAGGTGCAGAACAGCCGAAGTCTAACAAATTGGTACGGATTTTCAAGCCCACGTGGATTCAGATCGGGCTCGACTTTTGCCCCCATGTTGGCGGGTCACCGTCTTCCGGTTACTTGTCAACGTTAGCGTTTCAAGGTGCAATTGTGACTGGGGAGGGTTCCATGAGCCGCCTATTCGGCTTTCTCAGCGTGATCATTGTGATGGCCGTCGGTATGTACATCTATTCCAAGCAGATTCAAAGCACGTCTGCGCCTGCGGGAGCAAGTACACCCCAGGGCGCCATCAACATTACCGGGGTAAAAAGCGATTTGATCACTATTGCTTCTGCCGAGCGACGATATTTTGCCACCGAGGGCAAGTACGCCTCGCTCGACGATCTGATCTCCACCAATTACATTTCCGTAGCTCGTCAGAGACCTCCTTATAGTTATGCTGTCGAACTTGGCTCCAATAGTTTTCGTGTCGTAGCGACGCGGTCAGGAGAGAACCTTGCGGGAACGCCTGCACAACTCTCGGTGGACGAAAACATGGAATTCCAAACGACCGATTAGGCGCGGAACCCGACGATAACCTCGATGGCAGTCGTGCACATGCGACAGTTTAGGCTTTGGCCCCTTCTAATAATTTGGATCGACTTGGTTAACTCTGACAGGCCAGACTGGTAGTAGAATGCCTGAACGGTGACCATTCCCTATCACTCAAAGAGCTGACCCATGAACGTTCTATTCCTGTTGTTCGTGATTTCGATTCTGCTGCTTCTCATTTTTTGGGAACTGAGCAAGATCAACACCCGGCTCAAGAAGGCGCTGGGACCTGTCCAGAATGCTGGGCAAGACAGCAAACGCGCCTTACCCTGATACTCCGACCGCGCGATCAAAAGCCAACCGTCGCCTGGTTCCGTTTGAAATGCCTTTCCGGAGGCGTTCGCCCGGTGAATCGACTGGCTAAGAATGGAGCGGGAGACGGGGATCGAACCCGTGACATCCAGCTTGGGAAGCTTCGCAGCGATGGATGCAGAAACATGAAGGAAGTTTGCGAACCTGCACAAAAATCAGGACATAACAAAGAGTACACACTTCCTGCACTTTTCTACATCCATGTGCTAATCCACGAAAATCACGGCGACTTTGTGGATCTTTTTGTGGATGTTCTCTTTTCTTCGCCTTCACGGCTCTGCACTTGTTCAGCACGTTGAGGGGCCATCACCAGAATCGCGGTCGCGTCTCCACAGCGCTCGCAACTCAGCTCACAGGGCTATACTCTTCAGCAATGCAAGGTCCGATCGGATTCAGCCAGGCGCTGTGGAAGTACAGTACAACGGATATCCTCGCTCAATGTAGAGACGCAGTCATCATGCTGGTCTAGTTTGCAACGATAGCGGTGGTGAAGGGGGCTTTCTTTTTTTGGGCGATCATCCATATCGACAAGGAGCTGCTGTTCGTTCTTGATTCACTCCACAAGTTGGCAACCGTAATAGTCTTCGGCCTATTTCTTTACACGATCGTTTTCCGTTCGTTTGCCGTTGCTGCCAGTATGCACACCAGGTCAGCAGCAGAAGAGTGATAAGTAGACTCCAGTACTTCTTGACGATCGACGATGCCGCGCGCCAGCGAGCTGCGCTGATAGCTGCGGTTGCTGGATTTTTGTCTGGCATCTTGTTGCAGTGGGGTGGTGGGGAGCCGTTCGATGTCTCCGCTTATTTCTCCGTGGCCGTCGCATCGGGGGTCTTCACCTTGAGGACCTGGCGTTACTGCCTTAGCGCGAAGAGCCGGTTAGCGAAACCGGTCTTCGAGAGGCGTAGGATTCTAAGGCTTGCTGCCGTTTCGGTCGTAGTCGTTCTTTTATGCGTGCTCCCGGCTCCAAGGGTTGAGGCGCGGGTGCTTGACTACAGGCTTCGAGCCCTCACGTCTGGCCCGTCCCTTCACTCCTGACGATTCAGAGAAGATCACTGACACCCTGCAGCTTGCGCAGCGATGGGATGTGTCGGTTCCATCAACCACGTTGTCTCGCGTGCGTGATGCCATTAAGGCGTCGGCAGTAAGTACACGGAACGTCGACGCGTTGATACCCGCTGCCAGCGCTCTGTGCAAATATGGTCGGAGCATAGCGCAACGGCCAACGCGACGGGGGGCCCAAGCGTCGGCGGCGGAGTTAGCTCTCGGATTGAAACTCACGATGGATGCCGCGTCCCCGGGGCGTTCGACCGTGAGACGAGTGAGGCAAAAGCAGCTGTTTCGGCCTTCTCGCGTGCCATAGAGTTGTCCAAAGACGATCGGATTATTCAAAGTCGAGCTCTGCTGGGGCGGGCGCTTGCTCATTTTCTGTTGGGCAGTTTTGACAATGCTTATTCCGACGCGAAATCGGCGGAGGCTTTGGATTCAACAGAGCTTTTTTCTATCGCACTCATTGAAGGATCATCCCTTGCAACCCACACGCGCGAGCCCGGTGATCTGAGGCAGGCGGCGGGATTGCTTAGGCTGGCAGAAAAGACGCCAGCATCCCCGACCTAGCCGTCGACCAGGGATTGGCGGTCACCACGCTCGCGGAAGTCTACTACGACCTGGGCGACTACAACGAGAGTCGCGCGACAGCGCTGCGGGCCTTCGCATCAGCGCCGCCGTTAATGGTCAATGCGCTATACCAACTCCTCTCCCTTTCTTATCTTCGATCTGGTGAGTACGAGGAGGCTCTGAGAGTTGCGAAGGAATATGCTGCCAAAGCTCGTGATTCGAAATCCACCCACTGGCTGCAACTGGTAAGCAACTACCCAGCGTCTCCGCAGGCCTCGCTCGAACTGCTTGAGGCGATGCGAGAGCTTCTTCGCCCTACTTTCTCAGAGGTCGGGTGAGCCCGGCTCCTCCCGTGCTCCATGGAGATTCTTCGGACCCACTCCGCGAGGACGCCGCACGAATTTCTCTACCGGATCGCTCACGGGCTCCGGAGGTAACTCGCGGCAGCGACGATCCGCGATCGCGCACTCGATCACTTCACTGAGAAATTGTTTCACCGGAACGCCGCTAGACTTCGCGGCGTGCACGGCATGTTGAAAAAGTTCTGGGTTCACTCGAAGGACGACTTTCGTGGCGGAGATTCGAGTCGCGCTCATGCCGCGGATTCTAAATCATGCGGCAAAAAATGAGCCGGGCGACCCCTTCAGGAAGTCGCCCGGTGGCACTGCAAAACAGCAACATCATCTACTTCGCCGTCTGCTAGCTTAACACGTCAGCGCGCTTGCAGAACGACGAACGGCGAGGTCACTTGCGAGTTCTTCAGCTTCTGCGTATTCGCCCAGAGCGGTTGCCCGTCCACGCGAAGTCGTCAGTCTCCACCAGATGCTGTCGTTCGTGAAACCCGCATCGATGAGAGCGCCGGAGTTGGAACTCTCTACGCAAAAGAATTGCGTACTGATCCGGGCACACGAAGCAGCAATCGCCCTGAGTTCCCTTGGTTTTCAGTTTTTCCGTGAAGAGCACAGGTCGGCCGAGCAGCATTCCGGTCCCGTCTGCGTTCAGCGTGAATTGCGGCGTCGCGGAGCCGCCAACGTTTTCCGTGCCCGCAACGTTTTTCACGACGATCTGCATGATGCTGAGTGCTGGCAAAAGATCGTTCGAGAAAATCCAAATTGCTCTGCCACGACATGCGGGCGTCATCTGCGTGTACATCGCGACTGCATCCTCCCACAAGAAGCCGCCAGTCGGCGTCGCCGAGTTTTTATTCACGACGACCAACGAAGGATTTGCCTGAATTGAGCATGCCCAGCGGACGAGCGACGCCCGAACCGAACAAAAAGTTCGAATCGAGGAAGAAGCTATGCAGCCGCTTGCAGATTCGCAGTCAAAATGTTTTCGAACCCTGCGCTGTCTTCGACAAGTTCCGAGCTAGCGTTTGAGAGCAACGCAAGTTTGTTCGCGCTCAACTCCAGCAGCCGCGTCGACATGTCTTTCTCGTCGATCGTCTGCATCTCGTTGGCCCACATGCTCGGTGATCCCCGTGAACAAAACTTCCCGCGGAATGATCATCATCCTTCACGGCGGGAATCTTCAAATTTGAACCCTTGCGACAGCGGAAACACTCTTGCCCTCGGCAAGATCAGAGAGCTTTCGATCGCATAGTTCAAAATCTCCTGCGCCCAGGTCTCAGGGTACTAAAAATCCTCCCGAACTCGGACAGTTATCTGACATACCACTCGCCTGCAGCCGCGGATCGAAACTCTGACCCGAGATGCGCACCGCCTTAACGAATTCTGGCCATCGACTGGAATCCGGAATTCCCGCGCGGCTCGCCGAAAGAGCTCGGCGTTAGCTCTTGATCCCGATGTTGCCCAGCATCCTCCGCTTTGGTGCACTCGGATTTTCTTGCGGCGTCCGCCCGTGGGCCAACGCAGCGAACGCGCTGTTCTCGTCCGGAGTAATCATCATGCCAGCTTCTGCGGCAAGTTCCCTCTCGGCGACGACGATCTGCTTCTCCACTTCAGAGAGCGCGGTTTGAGTTTTGTCGAAGGCTTTGTGTTTCCGCGCGAGGTCAGTTCGCGATCTGTCCGCGTCGGCGGTCGCCATGATCGCCTTCGCGCTTTTCATGAGTTCAATTTTGCGCTGTCGTAGCGCAATGATGGCTGATTTCATTGGTAAGTCCTTTTGAATTTTGGGATCGGCAGGATGTCGCTGTGCGCGCACGTCTGCCGTTGATTCCAGCAGCGTGCGCAGACCGTCCCTGAGGACCGGATGAGGCAAGCTCGTATCGGCGGCTGCCCGGCGCGCTGTGACGGCGCAAGCCCTCGGCGTTGTGCCTGATTTGCGGATAACGGATCAACAAACCCAGTTGCCAACGAACGAACTCTAAGCGAATCCGATTCCGCCGCAGGTTACCGATTTACTGGACTGGTTCGGGCGGCGGTTCCGTCGCTTGCTGCTGTCGCGATTCCCATTCAAGTTGCTCGGGCGGTTTCGGTCGCCGCACGAACGGCTTCGCAAGGATCGCCGCGAGTTCGTCATCGTCTTGGGCAGAGGAGTGCTGCACTTCGAGGCCGGACCTCGACACCGGTCCGACGAGACCGAATTTTCCGGCAATCCTGTCGAACATTTTTTGACTTTCGAGCTTGATCGCGAACCAACGGTTCCTAACTTGCCGATGCCCCACGACTCGGCGCGCCTTGCCGATCCCGGCGAGGATCGGGATCGTCTTCACTTCGCCTTGCCTGCGCAGCATGCGCGCAGCTTTCCACGCTGTCGCCAGTGACTCAGACGCGATTGCAAGCGCCTGCAGTCCGGTTTGGCGTCGAGACCGCTTAATTCCAGTTGCTCGGCGAAAAACCGGAAGAGGTCTGCTGCGTCGCCCTGAAGATTTGCCGGGGGTTCGAGGCCATGCTGGTCTTCGGCTGCCGGGCGATTTCCTCGGCAAGTTCTTCGCGTCCTCGCTGCCTTGTGTCGCCTTGCGCGATCTTCTGCGCGGTCGTTTTCTTCCTCACATCGACCTCCGTCAATTTTCCACTTTTCCGCCTACAACTAGGGTCTAATTCCACCACTTTTAGAGCCTTTTCGCTTAAATCGGCTCGGAATCGGCCCAAAACCGAGCAAACTGTCGATGTAACATAGCTCGCAAACAATTGATTTACATGGTACTTGCAATGGCTATGAACGTAACATTTTGTTTCATTTTGCCGATTTTCCGAGGCGTCCGCCGCGCGCTCCGTTGCTGCGATCCATAGAGAATAGCCCCGCTACTCACTTCGCTCATTTGAACGACGAGATTTTCGCACTTCCGAACACGCGAGTTTGCTTCAATAGCCTTCCTGCTTTTCTCAACGAGTGAAATGGCCTGGTTTCGTTAGTTGTGGCGCCGCAACGCGCCTTGGCTCTCGCCAGCTAACCGCCATGCGGCGCTTGTATTTTTCGTTCGCATCGCTGACAATGCACCTTCGTGAATCGGCCCAAAGGGTTACGTCTGACAGCCATGCTCATGGCGCTGTGTAGTGCCTTTGATTGGAGTATTCCCAACTACGCGAATATTCCCCACCCTTTACGGGTACTAGCAATCAATGTTGTCTTGATTGCCGTCGGGTATGTATTCATATGGTTTTACTGGATGGGAAGAAACTGGGCCAGAATTGCAGTATTAATTTTTTCTGTTTTCCAGATTTTCGGTCTTCGCATGTGGAATACCGCGTCGCCATCCGCGTCATATACCACTACACGAGTCCATCTATTGCTGATCGCAAAGTTTCTCCTCAGCGTGGCCCTCTTGTATTGGTTTAATACGCGTCCGGTTGTCGAGTTCTTCAAGCGGAAAAAGCCTGTATCGACGCTTCTCTACTCCAGTTGATGCCCCCGTGCGTTGAATCATTGATGTAACATCGCCATTTCACTCAAAACCTCTCAATGAGCGATATGGCCTGTTTTCAACACCCAAAAGAGATTTGCTCAGACTTTCGAGTTCTATGTGAGTCACTCTTACACACCGCATTGGGGCTGCCCTCTTCGTTGCGGCAGCGAGCATTTCACTGGTGATTTACCTTTGGTCTCAGGCAATGAATGCCGTGCCTCTTTCCATTCCGGTGGTGCTCTCTTTCCGGACAGTTCCGATCCCCTACATTCGAGACTCGCATGAGTCATCCCATACCGAATCAACATTGTGTTTTGATTCGAGTATTCCTTCGGAGGAATTGGACTGCCTTATCGGAATGAGCAACGGCCCGCAGCGATGTGGAAACGAAGCATCAGTTTTGAATGTGAAATGGCAACTCAAGTCTGGTGGGCAGGCGGTCGCAACAGGTTCCTCTGGCCACTTTGGTAGGGGCGAGTTACAGCTATCACAAGGCTCAACGTCACATTAGAATCTTCGATGCGCACAGGGAGCAACGTTACACACTAAACCTTGACATCCTTGAAGATGGAACCCGCTTGTCAGAAGCACACCCGAGGCTCGAAATCTAGCCGAACCTATTTCGGTTACGAAGGCTGGCTGTTGCTGGCTGGACTCACTTTCTACGTTGCGGCCTGCTAGGCGCGGCAGGGGGGATCGTTTGCAGTCCTTCGTTGGCATTTTTCGGAGCCAGGCAATTCTCTGAATCCAAGCCCTGAGCTAGCTCCTCCATCGGTAGCTGTTGAAACATCGCCATAGCATTAAAAATCCTCCCCGGCAGGATTATGACCATGGTAAGTCCACAGCTCGAAACGAGCCTTCAAAGTCGCTATGTCATCAGGAATTATCGGCTGCCGGGCACTCCCCGCAACCTCGGTTAGTCCCTTGGATCGGCGATACTCCAGTACGTCTTTCATCGCTCGCTCGTATGCCTCTACTGCGGCTCCGACGCCGTTTCCGTTGTGCTTAATAAGGTCACAAATCGCAGAGAATCGTCGCAAGCGTGTTATCGTCTGGCATAAATAATTCTCCTCAAAGCCTAGTTTATAGGATGCAAAACCGCGCGGCAGGTGATTGGCCTAAAATCCCCCCTGAGGATCGCAGAGATGCCGCTGCTGCAATAAGCTCCTCAAGTGTTGAAATATCTCGATTACACTCGTTGACGCCCACCGGGCGGATTCTCAG
This sequence comes from uncultured Acidobacteriaceae bacterium, assembly GCA_963722365.1. Taxonomy (GTDB): domain Bacteria; phylum Acidobacteriota; class Terriglobia; order Terriglobales; family Acidobacteriaceae; genus Sulfotelmatobacter. The sequence goes on along the minus strand of CAVRLM010000003.1, from coordinate 86,913 downwards.
ACACTGTAATCCGTTTCTTCGGCAGTCCTCTCTCCAGCCCGTTTCCCGAGAGGTTCAAGGCTCGCATCGGATCAGACATCGGCAGCGGTCCGCGGCTCTGAAACAGGCTGCAATCGACTTTGTGAAGGTCCCATCTGGAACGACCTCTCAGAACACGCCGTCGAATGTCGGCTGCTACCCGTCGCAAGTTTTTCGACAAGCCAGTGCGGCGCCGGAGCAATCGGCTTGTGCTCGCTGCCGCCGAGCCAGCTATAGACTTCGCCTGCTGTTCTCATGCACAGACGGCGGCGCGACAACGTGCAAGCGCCTTTCGGAACGAACATCCAAACCGTTAGCCAGTTTACTCGCGCTGTTCTTGATTGGCTGTTCATACTCGAAGTAAAGGTGACAGCCGCTGCCCGTCTTCACGCCCAGCGTATCAGTCCTGCGATACGCTTCCATTCCGCACCTGCACTCTCCACATAAGATCGGCGGATTCGATTCGTAGCCCGGATGCACCGTCAATATCGAGCACGAAGATGTTCGACACGCCCCCGGTCGCAATCGCCCAGTTGCAGCCAGGATATTTCCGCAGCCATTGCTCGATCTGCAAAAGGTCCGACGTCGCCGCGGACTTCCACTTCACAAGCAGAACTTTGCCACGCGGCATGACCGGGAAGATCAGGAATCCTCGTGCAGCCAGTCGAAGTACTTGGAGATCACCCTCACTATGGGGAAACGTCCCATCGGAGCCCTCACTATGGGGATTTGGCTCCCCCTCACTATGGGGATTTGGGGGAACCCTCACTAAACAATAGTTAGGATAGTTAGGGTTGTTCGGGTCCTTCGCCATGCTCATCGCCTGGTGACACACTTTGTACTTTGGCAGCAAACTGTCTTCTTGATGTACTTCGAGACGCATTGAATGAATCCCGCGTTGAAAGCCTTCTTCCTGTAATCGCGCCCACGGTTGACCAGTGGCATCCCATCAGTTCGCCGATACGTTCAATCGGCAGGGCAATCAACTGGTCGGGCCGAACGAGCTCTGGCACTTGTACCACTTCAGGGCGAAGAACCGTTCATAACGCGAGGCGTTCTCCGCCAGGCTCGGATCGATCGCCATGCTTCCTCCAAGGGATCGGATAACCGGCAGGCTTCGTTGAAATCCATTCCGCGATGGTTCGCACGTCGTCATCGAGAAGCGGCGGTGTGCACCATCGCAGGTTGTATCGAAGAAGATCGGATTCAATTGCCGACCGCTCCAAGCCTCTGCGGCGCAGGTATCCGGCTCTGCGCGTCAAACCATCGTTGCGCTGACCGATCGGTAATCTGTGCAGCGTGATATGCTGTTGATCGTTTGTGCACCACAGTAGTTTGATCTGGGCCTAGACGCCGACAGCGCTGGCCCATCGTCTTGTCGATGCATGGAATTTTCTCCTAAAACTTTTCATCGTTCGACTTCTGCATCGCGTCTCTCCTTTCGAAAGAGAGTTCCGGAAATTCTGGGGCCCGCCTTTCCAGTTCGGCTTCCCGTCGACCTGAATCCTTTGCAAACCATCGAGTGAAAATTCATACGCGATTCCGTCGTGATCCATCAGCTGACAGGTCGCATGCAGGTGCGCTCCAAACTGGACGACGATTCTCACGGCAAGCTCACCGCGTGCGATGCGAACCGCCGCGAGCTTCCCGGCTGTGCCTAAGTTTCTCAAGCCCCAGATTCACGAATGGAGCGCATCCGTCGCGCAGGATTTCCAAGATTTCGTTCTCAGTCATCACGCACCTACCTTTTTACTTTCAAGTCCGTACCGCTCGATCGCTCAATCTCGGCGATGGGCACAAGTCGCCGACCACCGACCTTGATCGTGTGCAACGTCCCGGCTGTGGCTAAGCGCTTTGCCGTGTCCCGGCTGACGCTGAACATGGCGGCGAACTCCCCAAGGCCGAAGGCGCGCTTCCCCTCTCTGGTTAACACCTTCATATCGATTTACCCCCTTTCTGCATGCGCCTGAATTCGCTTGCGGTATCAATTCGTGCAATATAACCTAAGAACGTCGGTTATGACTCTAAGTTTCTAAAGCTAATGAAACGAGCACAACGTCGTCGCTTAAAGATCTTTTTTTTAAAAAAAAAAAAGAACCTGCTGAGACTGGGGATTTCCTAGCCGCATGGCTGAATCGACAGCGGGTGGGGTTATCCGGTCGAGGCGCAGAAGCGCCTGAAGACGTTATTGCTCGCGTTGAACGACGTCAGAGAAAGAGCTGCGAATCGGATGGAGGTCGGCGAAGCGGCGCTGGGATCAATCAACGAACTTCTAAAAGAATACCCGTGGACTCGTCGTTCTCCGATCTCCAAAGGCCACGCCGCTAAATGCTCCTTCCCCGTGACGTATTTTGTTTGAATGAGCCAGCAGGGTCGTATAGAACAAGGGCACACATGGCTCAACATGCTGGTCCGGCTTATGGCGCTTGGCATGCTCGACAGGATGCGGCCATGCGCAAAATGCGGACGCTGGTTTTATGCGCGGCTTCCCAAGGCTCAGTATCACTCGACAGAATGCCGTCAGGCTCACTTCCGCTCGACACGGAGCAAGGAAGAGAAGGCGGAATACCAGAGGGATTATTACAGAAGCCAATGTTGTCACCGAACAAGCAGCACTACAGGAAAGGTTTGACAGTGAAGGCTGTTCGGAATCTCAAGAAAAGACAGAAAGGCACGAGGAGGAAACGATGAGACGTCAGCAAGGACTCTATCGCAGAGCATACGACATCTTCTGTTTTCGCTATCGCAACAAGGATGGCATCTGGCGCGGAGAAGTCTACTGCTACAACAGATCGGCAAAGTAGCATTCGACTTCAAAAAGAAATGGGACGAGGACAATGCGAACGACCAACTACCCACGGACAAGGCACAATGCAGTGTCTGAGCAGGCATGTGCTCGCTGGGTCGAGCAGCATGTGCTGCGATCCGCGAAAGCGCGAGCTAACGAGCGCTCCTATCTTCGTCAGCTTGTCCGGACCCTGGGGAAGAAGAAACTCAAGGCGGTCACACTGGATGACCTCAAGGACTACCAGTCGAAGCGCAGCGAAACTGTACAGGCGAGGCCCATCAATCTGGAACTTGGGATTCTGGCTCAAGGTGCTCAAGCAGGAAAACCTTTGGAAGCGATCACTCAGCGAGCACTATCGTCGGCTTCAAGGAACCGGATGGAGAAATAGGCCGTGCGCTCACGGTCGAAGAAATAGCGCACCTCGAAGCCGTGGCGCTTCTCGGGTATTCCTACCTCGGTCGCATACTGCGCGGAAGTGTTGGCGGCATGCTCAGGTGTGCGCGGTGGAGAGATCAAACAACTTCGCCTCGGTGCGATCGATTTGGAGAACAGGAGAATTCGCATCAAGCGTCAGAGCACAAAGTCAGATGCTGGCGCCAGACTCTTATCGAACTCAATCGGGATGCACTGCTGGCAGTCTCACAAGACTGTATCAGCGCGCACAGCAGATTGGCGCCACCTCCCCGGAGCATTTCCTGCTACCAGCAGACTTGAGTAAGCACACTCGCAAGGATGACCCGCTTAATGGCGGTCTCAGTATTCGACGTCACAACAGCATCCAGTATCGTGGAACACTGCATGGCGCAATCTGCGCAGCGGCGGCGGGCCTCGGTGATTTGCGATTTCCACGACTTGCGCCACACGTTCATCTCGATGATGGGAGAACGCGGCGTGCCTCTGCAGGTCGTGGGCGCGATGGTCGGCCACATGTCGCCAGCGATATGGTCCCATACTATACGCACATTTCTGGCAGCGCTGCACGGCAGGCAGTCGAGGAATGCTGGAAAGAACCCGAATTGCGCCCCGGTTTGTGGATGTTCTTGTGGATGAATCCGCGAACGTCACAACTGAAGCTTCCAAATTGTTGAATTGATGGAGCGGGAGACGGGGATCGAACCCGTGACATCCAGCTTGGGAAGCTGGCGTTCTACCGCTGAACTACTCCCGCTCAAAGCCGGCGAACTGCCTTAGCTTATCATTCCCTCTACAGGCTCACAACCGTCGGCAAGAGGCGTGAATTCGTGTTGTCATTCGTGTTTAAATAGTCGGCCTGTAGCTCAAGCCCGATCGATTCCTGGGAGTCTATGCGTTCCTCAAATTCTGCGATTGCCCGCCCTGCCGCTTCACGCCGCAAGTTTCTGCAAGCTGCCTTAACGACTAGCGGAAGTGCCGCGTTGTACCCGGCGCTGAGTGCGGGACGAGTGCTGGCTCCGGCGACGCGCGCGGCTACGCCGGTCAAGCCTTTCGAATTGGACGAGATCACTATTGTGGAGTTGCAGGATGGGATGAAGTCAGGCAAGTTCACAGCTCGCTCACTGGTAGAGAAATACTCGGAGCGTATTGATGAGATCGACAAGCGTGGGCCGGCGGTCAACGCCATCATCGAAATGAATCCTGATGCGCTGACGATTTCCGACGCACTCGATCAGGAGCGAAAAGCTAAGGGAACGCGAGGGCCGATGCATGGCATCCCGGTACTGATCAAAGACAACATCGACACGGCTGATCGGATGATGACCACGGCGGGTTCGCTGGCCCTGGTCGGATCGAAGCCAGCGAAAGATTCTTTCGTCGCGCAGAAACTGCGAGGCGCGGGTGCGGTCATTCTCGGGAAAACCAATCTCAGCGAGTGGGCGAACATCCGCTCCAGTCATTCGGTGAGCGGATGGAGTGGGCGCGGGGGTCTGACGAAGAATCCGTACGCGCTGGACCGGAATGCTTGTGGGTCCAGTTCCGGAACAGGCGCGGGGATCTCGGCGAACCTGGCGGCGGCTGGCATTGGGACTGAAACCGACGGATCGATTGTGTGTCCGTCGTCGTCGAATGGTCTTGCGGGAATCAAGCCAACCGTAGGACTCGTCAGCCGCAGCGGCATCATTCCGATCTCGCACAGCCAGGACGGGGCCGGCCCCATGTGCCGAACCTTGCGCGACGCAGCGATTCTGCTGGGAGCGCTCACCGGCGTCGATCCGGAGGACGCGGCGACTGCGGCCAGCGCGGGCAAAGCGCAAACGGACTATGCACAGTTTTGCGATCCCAATGGGCTGAAGGGCGCACGGATCGGCGTGGCGCGAAAATACTTTGGATTCAATGATGCGGTGGACGCGCTGATGGAAGAGTCTCTTGGCGTGATGAAGCGGCAGGGAGCGACGCTGGTCGATCCGGCGGACATTGAAACGCTGGGAAAGTTCGATGACACCGAACTGCTGGTATTTATGTACGAATTGAAAGCCGACCTGAATGCTTATCTGGCGAGGCTTGGACCGGGCGCGCCGGTGCATACGCTGCAAGAGATTATCGAGTTCAATGACCGGAACCGGCAAAAGGAAATGCCGTATTTCGGCCAGGATCTATTTGTGAAGGCACAGGGTAAAGGGCCACTGACGGAGAACGCGTACGTGGATGCTCTGGCGAAGAATCATCAATTAGCGCGGACTGAGGGGATCGACGCATTGATGGACAAACATCGTCTAGACGCAATTGTGGCGCCCACGGGAGGGCCGGCATGGCTGACCGATCTGGTGAACGGAGATCACGTGGCGGGAGGAAGTTCGAATGCCGCGGCGGTCGCGGGATATCCGAACATCAATGTGACCGCGGGTTTTCTTTCGGGCTTGCCGGTCGGCATCTCGTTTTTTGGGCGGGCATGGAGTGAACCGACGCTGATTAAACTCGCATATTCGTTTGAGCAGGCCACCAAGGCGCGGCGGGCTCCGCAGTTCCTAACTAGCGTGGAATAGTAGGCTTCATCGGCGCAAGCAGGAATTGATATTGAAATAGCGGAAAAACACATGCGACCCTGCCTCTAATCTTCCACTATATTTTAGATTCCCATGTTAGCCTTGACTTATGAGGGGGTAATAGATGACCAATCTGAGTAAGGTAGTGAGTTCCCTGCGAAACGAATACACTCGTCTAGAAAAAGAGATGGGACGGGTGGGGAAAGCGCTCGATGCACTCGGCCATGCTGGCGGGAAGTCGCTCAAAAAGACAGGTCGCACCTTGAGCAAGGAAGCCCGCAAGCGGATTGCCGATGCGCAACGATTACGCTGGGCGAAAGTAAGGAAACAGGCCGCCAAGCTAGTCAAATCCTAACTGCAGTTATTTTCTTAACCAGGCAGAAGGTCCCGTTCGTAACTTCTCCCAAGACCGCGCGCGGGGCCACATGCCGAACCTTCTGACCTCTGATCCCTGTTCCATGCCACTGCCAGGATTGTCGCGATCTTTAGTGCGAGTGTTTGCTCTTCTCGTATTCGTTGCCCTGATAACACATGTATTGGCCGGGGAAACTATTCCTCTTCAGTCGATCGTCACGCCTTCTACCGTTGTGTTCAAGGATGGCCATGCCGTCACCTTTGCGGTGCATGGTTTCATTGAATTCAAGTCGCTGGCTGAATTGTTCCCGTACATCCAGACGCAAACCGGGCGCTGGAAGAACCGCAGCGCTTTCGGAGATACCGAACGGCAGGCCCTGGGACGCGAATTGTTGCGACGCGGAATCGAGAGCCGGATTATTTCGATGGCGGACGAGAGGCCGCTGGAAGCGCTGGTAACGCATACCCGGCAAGAATTGAAGGAGGCGCTCGGTCGGGTAAAGGAGCCGGTGCCGCCAGGTTATTCCGATGCGTTCCTGGAAGTGCAGGATAAGTGGAAGCACGCGGTGAATTGCTGGAGCGCATCCCCGTCGATTCCGGCGCGAGTGCTTTCGAACTGGTATCCCATTGAAGAAGGCATTACGCTCTACGGCGCCACTTATGACTCCACGGAGCATTTCTGGCAAGCGGTGAAATATCATCCGGAAGTCACGGTGAGCCAACTACGGAAGTTGCTGACTGAGTTCCAGCAGAAAGATTGGAGCAAGTGGCTCGCACGATTGGACGATGATCCGAATTTGTATTTGCCGAATGCGTACGCCGTGGAGTTTCTGCGTCACAACCTGGCGCGTGAACGGTTGCAGTGGTTTCAAGATGAATTGTCGCGGCATGGATTAAAAGGCGAAGATCATGCGAGGCTGGTGCAGCAACGACGCGCTGCTGCGTTCCGCTTCAGCGCGTTTGAAGAAAAAGTGCTTTGGGGGGACCTTGCGGATTTGTTTCATCTGGCGAATTTGTTTTCTCCGCCAGACGATCCGATACGAGCGACTTTGGCCGAGGTGCACTTTGACGCGATTTACCTTGGCGAGCGAAGGATGGGTTTTGTCAGCGAGGATTATCGTTCGTTGATGCTGGAGATCTGGAGAGTGAAGTATTTGCAGATGCCGCGCTTTCGCGAGGTGATTGGGTCGATTCCGAAGGAGATACGGTTGGAGCATTTCTTGAATGACGGAGACTCGCCAGACATTCCGATTCCGGTGTATGTGGGGTATCTGAATCAGATACGGGAGTTGGCGGTTCAGGCGGGGCGGTGAGGCGTTTTTCCGGGAGAAGCAGTCGCGCCCGCCGGGGCTAAAGCCCTATTTCTTCTTGGACCCTGACAGCACGCCTGAAAGGCGTGCCCTTCCACGAACCCTGCTCTTCCACGGCCTCTGCCTTTCCCGACGCATGCCCTTACGCGACCCAATCTAGCCAGAATTGCATGACTTCCCGGACTCTATCTAGGTCCAGCGGAACCACTTCAAGGCCAGTATGAAGGAGATTCCGCCCCACAGGCCTAGGATCAGGAGGCGAGGCCACTGTTGCAGGAGGGGGGTGCCTTCGAGGATGCTGGCGCGGAGTGCGTCATTCAACGCGGTCAACGGCAATGCTTTGATGAAAGGGTGAATCACTGCGGGGAAACGTTCATACGAAAAGAACACGCCTGAGAAAATCCACATGGGCATCATGACCAGGTTGATCAGGCCGCTGATGCTCTCGATTTTTTGAGCGCGGCTTGCGGTCAAGAGACCGACGCCGCCGAAGGTAAGGGATCCCAGGCCTCCCAGCAGCGCGATCGAAAATATGGATCCGAGAACGCGCATGTGAAAGAAGAGGATGCCGAAGACCAGCAGCAGGCCGATTTCGATGACCATCAAGATCAGGCGGCTGCTCATGATGGCCAGCAGGAAATCTCCGCGGCGCATGGGAGTTCCGACGAAGCGCTTGAGCAGTTTGCGCTGGCGCATATCAACGAGCGCGAAACCGATCCCCCACATACCTGAGTTCATCAGGTTCATACCGAGCAGGCCGGGGATGAGGAAGTCGATGTAGCGGGATCCCGGTTCCGAGGAGGAGACGGTTGTGGAGGCGACGATATCCTTGCGGCCTGCGGTGGATTGCAGGGCGTCGTTGACTTCCGACTTCGCCAGAACGCTTTCGGGGCGCGCGGGATCGTAGCGGTATTGCAGTCCGCCCTTGTCGCTGGGCTCGATCACAAGATCGAATTTGCCTAGACGGAATCCTTTTTGTGCTTCGTCGGACGACAATACCTGAATTTTGAAGATGTCATGCTGCTGGGAACGCGTCAGCAGAGATTGCGCATCTTGCGACTCACTGCATGCAACAATGGCGACGCGAACGGCGTCCGCGGGCTTGTTGCGAAAAGCTATGCCGAGGCCGAGCGCGAGCAGCAGAGGAAACACGAAGACCCAGAAAACGACTTCCGGTTCGCGCTTGAGTTCGAGCATGCGCGCGGCCAGCAAATGACTGTAGCCAGCCCACCTCCCGTTCGGACGCGGTGGACGGGTTTTCGGTGGCTCAGCCCTTCTAACCGGCGTTTCCTGTGCAACGCTCATCTTAATTGCCCTGTTGAATTATCGTGCCTGTGGCTTCCATTTGTTCAGGAAGTCCGCGAGTGCGTCGGGAGCCAGGCCACGGGCGTCTTCGAACTCGCCATTTTTCTGGCTGACGACGAGTTTGCCGTCGCTCTCCGCGACCGCCAGCGCCGGGATGCCTTTGTTCAAGGGCACGTCATATTGTTTTACGAGATCGGCGTTTTTGTGCTCGTCTGGTCCGAGGTCGACGTGAACGACTTCATAGTTCATCGCGAGGATAGGCGACAGATCTGGCCGCTGAAAGGCAAGATCGAGTACGTGGCAGTCGAAGCACCAGTTTGCGCCGAACACCAACAGAAGACGTTTTTTCTCGCGGGTGGCTCGTGCCTCGGCTTCTTTGATGTCCGCGTGTGCGTCCGCGTCGGCCGGATAGATATTCTTCTTCATATCCGCGGGCTGTTTGAGTTTCGGAGAGTCAGTCCTTTCGGCCGCGACGAGACGCCATTGGTCGCCTTGTTTCAGCCAGTACTGATCGTCGGTCACACTGACAGTCTGCGCGTTGGGCAAGCCTGAGGCGACGTCTGCGCGGAAGATGATGCTGGCCCGATCGGGGCGAACGAGTAGACGAACGATTTCGACATTCATGCTGCGAGCCTTGAGGCCGAGCCAGAAACTGACATCGGAGTCGGCGTCGTGCTTCGCTCGATTCAATTCAATCTCTGCAGGCGGATTGGTACTGTAGAACGCTTTGAGTGCGGCAGGGTCGCCGGCGAGAACTGCGCTTTTCCATTGCTCGAGGGGAGCAAAACTGGAGGCGGCATCCGACTGGGGGCGGGCGAAGAGACCCATGGCTCCAATTAGAACAATTGTCGCGACTGCAAACTTCAGCACTCGATTCATTCGTTAACCTTTCGTGTCTCCATCTATTCTCCTATTCTTCGCGCAGATGGCGTCCTGTCAAACGCACAAACACATCTTCCAGACTCGCTTGGCGAGTGGTAAGGTGTTGCAACCGGCTTCCTTGGCGATCAATCGTCTCCAGCAGTGCCGGGATTGTCAGGTGCGGCTGCTTTACGTTCAGCGCGACCATGCCATCGTCATCGCGAACCGACTCGACGCTAGGCAATCCCTTCCATGCCTGTAGGGCTGCGCTGTCGGAGTTACCGCTCACCGAGAACTCAACCACGTGATGTCCGCCGAGACGGTCGATCAGATCCGCGGGCGAGCCTTCGGCGATGATCTGGCCGTGATCGACGATGGCCAGGCGGTCGCACAGGCGTTCGGCCTCGTCCATGTAATGGGTGGTGAGCAACACGGTGCCGCCGTCGCGCTGGAATCCGCGAATGATGTCCCACAACTGGCGCCGGCTCTGGGGATCGAGACCCGTCGTGGGCTCGTCGAGAAAGAGAATTTTTGGATTGCAGACCAGGGCGGTTGCAACGGCTAGGCGCTGGCGCTGACCGCCGGAAAGCTTGCCGACCCAGGAGTCAGCTTTTTCGGTGAGTTGCAACTGCTCCAGAACTTCGTCCGAAGAACGAGGCTGGCGGTAAAAGCTAGCGAACAGTTCGATGGTCTCGCGTACGGTGAGCTTTTCCGACAGGCGAGTCTCTTGCAGCGAGATGCCCAGCCACTCGCGCATCTCACGTTCATTCTCGCGCCATGTGTGTCCGAGGATCGACACCTCGCCGGAAGTAGGTGCCAGCAGGCCTTCCAGGATTTCGATGGTGGTTGTCTTCCCTGCTCCGTTGGGGCCAAGAAGGCCGAAGCATTCGCCGGTCTGGATTTCGAGGTTGAGCCCGCGGACGGCCTCAAGTTTGCCATCGTAAGTCTTGCGCAGGTCGCGGCAATGGATGGCTACAGGCATTGAGTGATTCTACCCTGCAGGTATAATCCTCGCACCTTATGACCTTGAACTCTGGCACGAAGTTGGGGCCTTACGAAGTAGTGTCTTTGATTGGAGCGGGCGGAATGGGTGAGGTCTACCGAGCCCGCGACGCTCGGCTGGGCCGCGATGTGGCGATCAAAGTTCTATCGGAATCCTTCGCAAGAGACCCGGAGCGCTTGCGTCGGTTCGAACAAGAAGCGCGGGCGGTAGCCGCGCTGAACCATCCGAACATTTTGGGACTGTATGACATCGGCACGCAGAATGGCAGCCCTTACCTGGTTTCTGAGCTTCTGGAAGGCGAGAGTTTGCGCGAGATGCTGAAGAACGGTCCCGTGCCGGCACGGAAGGCAGGGGATTATGCGGTGCAGGTTGCGTCGGGACTGGCGGCGGCGCATGAAAAAGGGATTATCCATCGGGATCTTAAGCCAGAAAACCTTTTCATCACCAAAGACGGGCGGGCGAAGATTCTCGATTTCGGCTTGGCAAAGCTGACGCAGTCTCCCACTGCAACACCCGGTCCCGAAGGGTTGACGGTGACCAGTTCTCCGACGGTGGCGGGAGTAGTGATGGGCACCGCCGGCTACATGTCTCCCGAGCAGGTGCGGGGGCAAGCGGTGGATCACCGTACCGACATTTTCGCGTTTGGCGCAGTGCTGTTTGAAATGATGACGGGACAGCGAGCCTTCCACCGCGATACAGCGGCTGAAACCATGACCGCGATCCTCAAAGAGGAACCACCGGAACTGGCGGAGAGTTCGAAGGTGGTTCCCCCGGCGATGGACCGCATCGTACGGCGGTGCCTGGAGAAGAGACCGGAAGAGAGATTTCAATCCGCGCAAGACTTGGCGTTTGCGTTGGGCGCGCTCTCGGGTACGGATGCTAGTGGAGCAGTTACAGCAAAGCCTGCGGTCCGCACCGTGTGGCCGTGGTTATGGATTGCGGCGGCAGTTGCATTATTCAGTGTTTCCGCTTTCGCATGGCTGGTGTTGCGGGGCACTCCGGCGGTTCATCGCATGCAATTTGCACTGCCAGTGCCGGGAGAAGCCAGTCAGGTTGCTCTTTCGGCGGATGGCCAGATGCTGGCCTTCGTATCACCTGACGACAACACTGGCACGCCAACGCTTTTCGTCCAGCGCATTGGATCGCCCAACGCAGTCGAGTTGCCAGGAACGGAAGGGGTAACTTTTCCCTTCTGGTCGCCGGATGATGCTTACCTAGGATTCTTCGCCAAGGGCAAGCTCATGAAGGTAGCCGCCTCAGGCGGGTCGCCTCAAGCTCTATATAGGGCAGGCCTGGCCCGGGGTGGGTCATGGGGATCGAAAAACGTGATTGTGTATGCTCCCGAGCCCCAGGGCGGACTTTGGCGTATTGATGCGGACGGCAGAAATGCGGCGCCCCTGACGACCATGGGCCGGGATGAGCAATCGCACCGCTGGCCGATATTCCTGCCGGATGGCGACCACTTCATATTCTGGGCTGGGAACTTCCTGAATCGCAGCGACGACCGGACGACTGGCATTTACGGGGGTTCCCTTGGTAGTCAAGAGAAGACTTTGGTAGTCCTGGCACACTCCAACGCCGGGGTCGCGCAGGGACAGATCTTCTACGCTAACGACAAGCGGCAATTGGTGACCTCTGCGTTCGACATGTCGAAAGGGATCGTTTCGGCCGAGTCGCATGTGGTCGAAGGATCTGTGGGATTTCAGCCTTCGATTATCTGGGCTGACTTTTCCGCGGCGGCCACTGGAAGCTTAATCTACTCGAGCGGGAACCAGACCACCTTGTCGGCTCTGACCTGGATGGACCGGTCGGGCAAGGAAGTTGGTCGAGTGGGGGAACCCGGGACGTTGTCAAATCCTATCCTCTCACCCGATGGCAAGAGTGTGGCGGTAGACATTGCCGATTCGAAGGCCAACAGCGTGGATATCTGGCTGGAGAGCTTGCAAGGTGGCTCCAATACTCGATTCACGTTCGGCCCCAGCGAAGAGGTCGTGGGAGTATGGTCACGCGATGGAAAGAGTATCGCCTACCGTTCAGTAGGGGAACAAATCAAGTTGATGTCAAAGGCGGCTTCGGGCTTGGAGCGGGATAAGACGTTGTTCACCGCAGAAATTTCCGCGGACACATTGCCCAATTCCTGGACGCTGGATAACAAGCAGATCCTCTGCACGATGTTTTTCCCGGAGCGCACAGGAAACCGGATTAAGGGCCTCGTTCTTATACCGGCCGCGGGCGGGACACCCGTGCCCTTCCTGACGACTCAGGGTTCCGAAACGAACGGCCAAATATCTCCCGATGGAAAGTGGGCCGCCTACTCGTCGAATGAGTCCGGCGAGTGGGAAACCTATGTCACTACGTTTCCAGCAGCAGCCGGAAAGTGGCAGATCTCTCGCGGTGGAGGTACCGAGCCACGCTGGCGGCACGATGGCAAAGAACTTTTCTATATCGGACAGTCGGGAATGCTGATGGCGGTACCGATTGCGACTGAAGCGACGCTTTCCAGCGGAATGCCCGTTGCTCTTTTCCAGGTCCGTGGACGCGCCTTCATTTCTTCGACCGATATATTCACCTATGACGTCAGCCCGGACGGAAAGCAGTTTCTGGTGAATCGCTACCTTAAGCCTGATCATCCCAGTCCGTTGACGATTGTGTTGAACTCAACGGCGGAGGAGCAGAAATAGAGCGGAAGGGCTATCGTGCAAAAATTCAGCATCGCGAAATTCGCTTGAGGCATCTTTCTCCCATGCGCATCCCGAAGCGCGGCTTCACTTGACGGCGTTCCCTCTAAGACGCCCGTGTGTCGTTTCCAACCAGTTCCAGTTCTCAGTTCTCAGTTCTCAGTTGAGAGCATGCAAAGGAAGCCGCCTATGCTACATAAGATCTCTGTTCTATCGTGTCTGCTTGTCACTTTTGTTGTGGTCTCCGCCGCCCAGGATGCGCGGCATTTCACCTTTCACTACGCCTTTACCGTCAAGAATCTGCCCGCAGGCAAGAAGGTTCGTATTTGGATTCCAGCGGCGCAATCGGATGCATTTCAGGAAGTAAAGGTCGTTTCGGCCGGAGGAGACCTGCCGGTGAGGAAAACGCACGAAGGAAAATATGGCAACGAGGTCTACTACGCTGAGAGCCACAGCGCGACTCAGCCCGAAGTGCATTTCGACGTCGAATACGATATCGTTCGCCGGGAACGGATTGCGCTGAACCCCAGCGCGCACCCCGTCAACGCCTCTTTGACAACTAAAGAAAAGGTACAAGACCTTCAACCGGATGCGCTCGTCCCCATCACGGGCCTGCCCGCAGATCTCGCAAGCAAAGTGACCGAGGGCAAAACCACGCCGCTAGACAAGGCGCGGGCGATTTACGACTACGTGTTCACGACCATGAAGTACGACAAGACCGGCATCGGCTGGGGACACGGCGACGTGCTCTATGCATGCGACGCCAAGAAGGGAAACTGCACCGACTTTCATTCTTTATTTATCGCGATGGCGCGATCGCAGGGCATTCCGGCACGCTTCGAGATCGGATTCCCATTGCCGCCCGACAAACATTCGGCTGAGATCGCGGGCTACCATTGCTGGTCTGATTTCTACGTCGATGGCAAGGGCTGGATTCCGGTAGATATCTCCGAAGCCTGGAAGCATCCGGAGAGGCGCGAGTATTTCTTCGGATCGCACGATGTGAACCGGGTACAGTTCAGTATGGGCCGCGACCTGGGTTTGAATCCTCCGCAGGAGGGTAAGCCGCTGAATTATTTCGTTTATCCGTATGTCGAGGTTGACGGAAAAGAATATTCCAACGTGTCGCTGGCGTTTTCGTTTGCGGATGTGGGAGCGGCGGTCGCTTCGAAGTGACAAGGCCTTCGACCGGGCAGTAAGGCTCCCTACGTCGCATGCCTAGCATCTCAGGCGCTTTCGACGGTGTTCGCCTCGATCTCGATGGAAAAGTGGCGTTTGCGGAGTTCGGCAAAGAACGCGTCCGCGTGGAAGTATTCTTCAGCCGCCCACACGCCGGGTCGCAATGGTCGGGTGAGGATTTGTTGGACCCCAATCGACATATTCATCGAAGTACCAGCATCAGCGTAGCCTTCGTAGAGCGGATCGGGATGGCCGATGACACGGCACGTCACTCGGCAGGCTTTGCCTTCTCGTGTTCCGTGGCCAATGGCGAAATGAATTTCGTGACTTTCCTCCGCTGGGATTCGACTGCGATTTTTTGCGATGTTTCTGTCGATCACGGCCTGCAACACGTCGAGGGGACGGACTGAAACTCCTTTCACCGTGACTGGCTCGTCGGTGGCTCCAAATCCCGCTTTGACTAGACCAATCCATGCCTCGTGATCTCGTGAGGGTAGAGAGAGCTTCCAGGTGAACTCACGAATTCCCTTCTCGGCGATCCCTTGGGAAAATGGCACGGTGAGTGGCTCGGAATGTTGGGAGTGAATGAAGGTGGTGCGTCCCCAAGGCTGGGGCAAGTCGATGGTTTCGGCTCCGGCTTGCGCGGGGACTTCCCGTAGCTTGGCGTCGAGAAACTGCTGGCTGGGATTGGCATATTCCGCCAGAACGGTGGAAATGCTGTACGCGGGAATGAGAACCGGACTTTCCGGGCCGATCTTGGTAGCCGCCCAGTAAAGGTTGATGCGATCGATGCGGTCCAACCGGTCCGCAACGGCGGGCAGATGATGTTGGAGAGTCCGGGATCGGACCCGAGGCCGATGATTGCGGTCGCCCCCATGTTCTTCCACCGGTCGTGTTCGGCCTTCTGGCGTACAGTGTAGATACCCATGCCTCCGTAATCAACGTAGGGACGCTTCGCCTCGAGGCAAGCCTGAAAGATGTGCATCTGAAGACCAGCGAAGGTCGGGACGCCGTTGATGCACAGATCGCAGTCCGCCAAGAGCGAATGGAGAGCCGCTCGGTCGTTCACGTCGAAGACGCGGGTCTGGAAGCGTGGGTCGGATAACGATTGCTTCAGTGCTGTCAGACGCTCCAGGTTGGAATCCGCGGAAACAATACTTGTGATGCCTTTCGATAAGTTGGATAGCAGGTCGCGCGCCGTTCCAGCAGACATTAGACCGGCGCCGCCCAGGATGAGGATCCGCATTCGAAGTGCCTCCGCGCTGCGGAGATGATAACGGATTGGCCGATGCGAGAAGCGTTCCGTGCCAGCAGGAAGAGCCTTCCTGTCTGCGAAACAACTGGACTATCCAACGGCGATTACTTGTGGCCATTCACTGTGTCACCGGGGCCCTGCTGGGGAGTTTGTTGTCCGGGTCCGGGATTGTCGACTGGAGGTGCGACCGGAACCGGCGAAATACCGTCGGAGGGTTTTGGCGCGTTTTCAGAGTCTTCCCCGGGACGGCGCAGGCTAGGAGCATTGGGCGGTCGGTCCTCCTGTTTCGCCTCAGTGTCTTTGTCGGGTTTTTCGAGGATTACCTCCTTTTCGGTGCGAACAATCTTCTGGCCGCCGACCCGCATGGTTTCAACGCGGATCACTTCGTCGCCGACGATCCGGACAAAGTCGACATCCTGTGGAGGTTCGCCGTAGATCCATTCCTCGTATTCCGTATCCCCATCTTTTTCTCGTACTTTCTTCGGCGCCTTGCCTCGGGAGTGCACAACCATCTCGCTATTCATTCCCACCAACACCTGGTGAGCCAGGATCGCCGTCTTGACCTTGGGAGGCACGGTGTCGAGGTAAGCCTCCTCTTTATTTCTGGCGTTAAAGTCGAGCACGGGTAAGAGCAAATCGCGCAACTGTCGCGCCGTCATTTCGGGGACATATTTGTCGAAGTAGACGTCGAGATAAGTTCCGTGAGGATTTTGCGGGGCCTCGTTCGGACCCATTTGAGCGTTGGTCCCGTTCGCACCCTGCACCTGGATATGTTCGTACCATTTCTTGCGATGAACCGGCCCACCGTTGATGTCGAAATGGATATGGTCGTCCTTGATCTGGACGTACGAGAGGTGAGCAGGATCGCCAGGTTTCACGGCCGGACCCCAAATGGCGAGAGCCTGTTGCAGTGCGGGACCGCTCGGGGTGGCGACGCCATCTCTCAGCTTGATCCCCGTTGCTCCCATCGGGAAAAAGGTGCGCGCGTAAACAATCTGGGTCTCAAAGTCACGGATGATCTCGAGGCGAGTTTGCTTCGACATGCGTGGAGCGTTGGCAGGAATGGGCGGCGCAGGCGTCGTGGACTGCAGGGCCGGGGTACTCGACGGCGGAGTCGAGGGCGGGTCCTGCGGCGGAGTTAAGCTGGAGTTTTGAGATTGCGCAGGGATCGTAGAAATCAGTGCGGAAAACAAAACGAAGAACGCGAAGCGAAGACGTTCCATAAACCACCCCAGGGCGACTTGCGGTCATTATAACGCTGTTTGGAGGGGTGGAAGACCGCTAAAATTGCAAACTGGGGGCAAGGTCCCGAGCGGCTATCCGAGGTTTAAAGCCTTCCTGATCGTACCGCGTTCCTTCTGGATTTTTTCCTGCAACAAAGTGATGGCGTAGATCAACTGCTCGGGGCGCGGGGGACATCCCGGCACGTACACGTCCACAGGAATGACCTGATTGACACTCTGTACGAGCGCGTAGTTCTGGAAGACGCCACCGGAAGTTGCACATGCACCCATGGACATGACCCACTTGGGCTCAGGCATCTGTTCCCAGAGTTGGCGTATGACGGGCGCCATTTTGTTGGAAACACGCCCGGCGATGATCATCAGGTCGCTCTGCCGCGGGGACGGGCGAAAGACTTCGGCGCCGAAGCGCGCGATATCGAAGCGCGACGCGCCCATGGACATCATTTCAATGGCGCAGCAGGCCAGACCGAATGTCATGGGCCAGATGGAGCTCTTGCGCATCCAGTTGACGGCGGAGTCCAGCGTCGTCAGCACCACCCCTTCGGGGGTGGGATTGCCGAAGGTTAGGTCCTTGACGGTCTTGGTGCCGTTTTCGACGTCGATGTAGGGTCCGAAATTCAGTTCGCGGGCCATGAAAACATTCTAAACCACAGCGGGACACAGAGAGCACAGAGGGCACAGGATATCTAGAGAGTGATGATGATTTTGCCGAACATCTGGCTCTTTTCTAAATACTCATGAGCTGCTCGAAGGTCCGCCAGCGGGAACGTTCGGTCGACCACAGGCTTCAGGCGACCCGCGAAGATATGGCCCAGAACCTCATGTAGTTCCGCCATTGTGCCCATATAAGAACCGAGCAGAGTTAACTGGCGCGCGAAGAGGTGGCGCAAATCGAGTCCTACCGCAGGTCCGGTCGTCGCACCGCAGGTTACCACCTTGCCTCCACTCTTGAGAGATCGCAAACTCTCATCCCACGTCGCCAGGCCGACGTGTTCGACTACGATGTCGACACCTTCTTTGCTCGTGATCTTGCGGACCTCTTCGGAAATCTTCTGCTTGTAATGATTGATGCCGTAATCAGCCCCGAGTGCGCGTCCCTTTTCGAGCTTCGCTTCGTCGCCGGCGGTGGTGATGACCCGGCAGTGAAATAGCTTAGCAATCTGGATGGCAGCAATACCCACGCCGGAACTGGCTCCGAGTACGAGTACGGTCTGGCCCGCGCGCACGGCGGCAAGACCGACCAACATATGCCACGCGGTCACAAAGACCAGTGGGACGCTGGCCGCTTGATTGAGATCGAAGGCGTCGGGAATAGGGATCACACTGGCGCCGGGCACGGCGATCAGCTCGCAGTTTCCGCCATTGACCGCATTGCCGAGGACTGTGAACTCGCGACACTGATTTTGCACTCCTGCTAGGCACTTCGGGCAATGTCCGCAAAAATGCATGGGTGCGACCAGAACACGCTGACCGACTTTGAATCCGGTGATGTATTCGCCAATCTCGACGATCTCGCCAGCGATGTCGCTGCCTAAGACGTGAGGAAGTTTGACCCCGGGTAGTCCCTTGCGAACCCACACGTCGAGATGGTTGAGCGAGCAAGCCTTCACCCGCACTAGCACTTGGTCTTTTCGCGGCTGCGGATCGGGGATATCTTCGTAGGTTAAGACTTCGGGTCCACCGAATTGATGAATGCGGACGGCCTTCATGCGGGCTTTCTCCTCCAGCGGAAATCGAGGACTGTTCAACCTACCACAACGACGGCAGGCCTCGCGGTGAAAGGTCGCGCAAATTCCGCAGTAGAATGCGATGCGAGGCCGATCATGCACTGCCTGCGACGTACGTCTTTGCTTCCTACTCACCCTGATCCGAATTCGCGCACTTCTGGGCGTCGGTTGTTTCTGGCGTGTTTCACTGTTCTTGCGCTGCTCGCTTCGTTCGGACAGTCTCAGGACAGCGAGGAGGGACATGGACCGCCCACCCTCGTCATCGGGTCGGTGGCTCCCGACTTCTGTCTCCCCGGGATTGATGGCCAGACGCATTGCTTGCAGGAGTACTCGGGGGCGAAAGTTCTGATGATTGCCTTCATTTGCAATCACTGCCCGACCGCTCAACTCTATGAAACTCGAATCAGGAAGATCGCCGAAGATTACAAGAATCGTGGGGTAGCGGTGGTTGCGATCGAGCCGAACAATCCCAATGCCGTACGGCTTGATGAAATGGGCTATACCGACGTGGGCGACTCGCCGGAGGAGATGAAGATTCGTGCCGAGTACCGGCATTTCAACTTCCCATATCTCTACGATGGCGAGACCCAGAAGATTTCGCGGACGTATGGTCCAACTGCCACGCCGCACATTTTTATTTTCGGCGCCGATCGCAAGCTTCGATACGAAGGGCGAGTGGATAACAATCCGCGTGAGCCGCTAGTCACAAAGCAGGATGCCCGCCTCGCTCTGGACGCAGTGTTGGCAGGAAAACCGGTGCCGACGGCGAAGACTCCTTCGGTGGGCTGCTCGACCAAGTGGATTTATAAGGAGGAAGGGCGCCGCCAGGAAATGGCGGAAATTGAAAAGCAGCCGGTGAGAGTTAAATTGGCGAGTGCCGAAGAGCTTAAGACCTTGCGCAAAAATTCGACAGGCAAGTTATTGCTCGTGGATTTTTGGGCCACCTGGTGCGGCCCCTGCCGGAAGGAATTGCCAGACTTCGAAACCATGTTCCGGATGTATGGTCACCGAGCCTTTGACCTCGTCACTGTGAGCATCAATTATCCCGACGAAAAGGCTGGAGTGGAGAAGGTGCTGACAGCCGAACATGCCACGAGCACAAACCTGATCCTAGGCTCGACCGACATTTACACGGAACTGGCGGCGTTTGATCCTGACTGGAACGCGGCGGTGCCCTATACCTTGCTGATTCGTCCAGATGGGAGCATCGCCTACAAGATGCAAAGCTCCAGAGTGGATCCGTTGCAACTCAAGCGACTGATCATTGCGAATCTGGCGGACGATGACTACATCGGGCACCAGGCATATTGGAATGCGGCCGTCGAAGCACGGAAATGACTTGAGCTAGGCCTTTCCTGGATTTGACTTGGCCTGGAGAAAGACCCAATAATCACGACTGAATGGACATTTACGAAGAAATCGTCGAACTGCGGCGCGGGGGACGCCGGGGGGCCGTGGCTACGATTGTCAACGTGCGCGGATCGATTCCGTCATTCAAAACCGCGAAAATGCTGGTGCGCGACGACGGTTCGATTGTGGGTACGATCGGCGGCGGCTGCGTGGAGGCCGATGTCTGGCAGGCGGCCCGCGAAGTCATGGAATCGGAAAAGCCGCGAACCTTAAAGTTCGACTTGAATCAGGATCCGAAATACGACACAGGACTTGTTTGCGGGGGAACGCTGGAAATATTTGTGGAGCCTGTGTTGCCTCCAGCATTACTTTATGTTTTCGGTGCAGGCCATGTAGCATTCAGCCTTTGCCAGGCCGCAGCTAGCGCAGGATTTGATGTGTTCGTCATCGACGATCGTTCTTCGTACGCGACCAAGGAGCGGTTTCCTACTGCTCGCGAAGTGCTCGCCCTTGATTTCGAAGAGGCCACGAAGAAGGTCGATCCAAACGAATCTTCTTACATCGTCATTGTCACGCGCGGGCATCGAGACGATATGCGAATTTTGCGCTGGGCTGTGCAGACGCGCGCGCGTTACGTGGGAATGATCGGTTCGAAGCGCAAGGTGATTGAAATCTTCAAAACACTCCAGAAGGAGGGGCTACCCGCACACCTTTTTGATCGAGTGCACGCCCCCGTAGGGCTGGACATTGGCGCGATTACGCCAGAGGAGATCGCTGTTGCAATTACGGCTGAGCTTATCGCGAACCGGCGGCATGCCGGTTCGGCGCTGCCGCACCTGAGTTGGTTCAAGGGTGCTCGGGAAGAAGCCCCACCGGGCCCAGTGGCCGAGGTGCTGGAAGAAGGCGAAACCAACCTGTGAGTATCCGCGCTCACTGACTTTCCCCGGGCTTTCTGCTATTGTCCGCACATGTCCCGCTCGCCCAGTTTTGCCGGAGTCATTCTGGCCGCCGGGGAATCCTCGCGCATGGGGACTGACAAAGCCTTGCTTCCCTGGCCGCCGCAAATCGCCGGACAGGCGCCTTCCCACGACACATTTCTATCCGCAGCGATTCGATCGCTGACGGCAGCAACAGATTTCGTTGTCGTAGTCGTGGGGAAAAACGAGACGGAACTGGCGCCGATTGCGTACGCAAACGGTGCAACTGTGGTGCACAATCCCGACCCAAGCCGCGGACAATTCAGTTCCCTGCAAGTCGGGTTGCGCGAAGTGCTGAATCGAGGTCGCGATGCGGCTGTGATAACCCTTGTCGATCGGCCACCAATTGCTTCAGTAACCGTACAACGTCTGCGGGAAGCGTTTGAATCTGCGCCACAGGGTATCTGGGCAGTTGTGCCAGAGGCTTCGGGAAAGCATGGACATCCGTATCTGGTAGGGCGCGAATTGATTGAAGTTTTTCTGCAGGCCCCCGCAACCGCCAGCGCGCGCGACCTTGAGCATCGCTATCAAGAACACGTCCAGTATGTGGCAGTGGATGACCCGTTTGTGGCCTTGAATATCAATACCCCCGACGACTATTCCGCTTTGCTAACCCGGACGGAATCGTAGCCGGGAGTTTTGCCTCGCGGCATTTGCCTCGCGGCGGGTTCCACGTTATCGTCGAGAGGCATGGAAACATCTCGGACGCAAACGTTAACTCCCACGCAACTGAAATTCGTTGAAGCCGTTCTGCGGTTGAAGCCGCGGGTGGCTGCCTTCGATTGCGATGGAACGCTGTGGTCAGGCGACGCGGGAGAAAGATTCTTCGACTGGGAAATCAAGCAGGGCGTCGTCTCAGGGGCAATCGGAGATGCGATGCGCGCTCGCTATGTCGAGTACAAAGCCGGCAGAGTGAGCGAAGAAGAGATGTGCGGCGAAATGGTCACCATGCATCGAGGGATGAGTGACGCCGTGATGATGAGGGCCGCCGGGGATTTTATGGAGCACTCTTTTCCCGGACATATTTTCTCTGAGATGCGGGAACTAGTCAGCCGCCTGCACGAGGACGGCTGCGACATTTGGGCTGTCTCCTCATCGAACGAGTGGGTGATTCGCGCTGGCATGAAGAGCTTTGGCATCGCTGAAAGCCGCATCCTGGCGGCAAAGGTCGAACTTGAGGATGGGGTAATCTCGGATCGGATTGTCCGCATTCCATCCGGCCCGGGCAAACCGAAGGCGTTGCGTGAAATCGTCCAGAAAGAGATCGACGCCGCATTTGGCAATTCCCACTGGGACACGGATATGCTTGCAATCGCGCGCCACGCTTTCGCGGTTAATCCCAATCCTGACCTTGAAGCGGTCGCCCGCCAGAATCGATGGACGATCTATCTTCCCGAAACGCATATAGACGGGGTCGTCAGCAACGGATCCGTGACTGCGTCTCCCGGTGAGAATGCCGGTTGACGAAGCGCCGCCCATTTACAATTTGAGTATGTACTCGGCGCAGTTGCTCGATCACTTTGAAAATCCGCGAAACCCCGGCGAAGTCGCCGCTGCGGATGCCGTCGCCGAAATTGAAAATCCAGCCTGCGGCGACGTACTGCGCCTGACGATGAAAATCCATTCCGGCCGAATTGCGGAGATTCGATTCAAGGCCAAAGGATGCGTCCCCTCGATGGCGTGCGCATCGGCTCTGACAGAGTTGGTTTCGGGAAAAACGGTGGAAGAGGGCCGGTCTCTGAGTCGCGAGACGCTGATTGCGGCGGTGGGTGGTTTGCCACAAGCGTCGGCGCATGCCGCGCAACTCGCGCTCGACGCGTTATCGACGGCTCTGCGGCAGATTCGGTCTTGAGTATGTCGTCCTTCCACACAGTGCGTCGCATTGCTTGCCTTCAGCCTAGTGCGACGGTGATTCTCGATGCTTTGGGAGCGCTTGGAAGTGTGGTGGCCTGCACGCGCTACTGCGCGGACGTTGTCCCCCAAGTGGCGGATGGCTCGCGCTCGATTCTCGCGGATTCGTGGACTGCTAGTACCGAGCAGATCGTAGCCGCTAAGCCAGATCTCGTAATCGCAGCGGTTCCCTACCAGGAAAAAGCGGTCAGTGAAATCCTGCGGGCGGGGGCGCGATTCTTAGGCCTGGCTCCGAAGAATCTAGCGGATATCTACACCGACATTGCGACGATCGCGGGCACGGTGGGAGTGTCCGATCGGGGTGAAGAGGTAATTGCGGCGATGCAACGCAGTATTGCTAAAGTCCGTGCTCGTGTGAGTACGAGTGAGCGGCCAAGGGTCTGGTGTGAAGAATGGGGCAAACCGCTGATCGCATCGCAGCCGTGGGTCGCCGAACTAATTGACGCTGCAGGAGGAGTGCCTCTGAGCACGCCTGGCGCTCAGACCTCTGCCGAGGACGTTCGGGGCCTTGATCCAGAGATGATTGTCGCTGCGTGGTGTGGGGCTGGCGACCGCGTCCCGTTGGAGAAGATCATCACCGATCGAGGCTGGCAGGACACGCCCGCGGCGGTTTCTGGCCGAGTCTTTTGTATCGCAGACGAACTGCTCAATACGCCGGCGCCGACTCTGCTGCAGGGTTTGACGGCGTTGGCGTTTGCGGTCCATCCGGAACTATTCCCCTGCACGAAAGGAATCCGGCAGATTACTTCTGTTCCCACTTGTATAGGTGAGAATCGGGAGGGGTGAGATAAGATCTGCGTATGCCCGTAGCCCGCCGAATCGAAGAGATCCGCAATGAACTTACTGCGCTGGCCGAAGCAGTCCCAACCGCACAGGAGTTGATGCAAGCGATGGTCCGGCTGCTACATGAGCGCATGCTGAAATACAACTGGGTGGGCTTCTACCTGTTGGAACCGGGTGCGCAGCCGCCGATGCTGGTTTTGGGTGCATTCGAGGGAGCAATGACGCCGCACACGCGCATTCCGCTCAATCAAGGCATTTGTGGCGCCGCTGCATCGAGCGGACAGACAGTCGTGGTGGACGACGTCAGCAAAGATCCCCGTTACCTGGCTTGCTCGCTTGAAACCAAGTCGGAAATCGTTGTCCCCGTCTTTGCGCACGGCAAGGTTGTGGGCGAGCTAGATATTGACAGCCATTTCGCCGCGGCCTTCACGCCAGAACATCAGGAACTGGTACAACACTGCGCTATGCTGATTGGGAAGAAGCTGGAATCCTCCGGCCAATAGAAGTCAAAGAATAACGACCAAACCATGAAAGTTGAAAAGGGCAAAGTGCGCGCCCCGGAGATTGGCCGGGTGTGGATAAATTCGACTCCGCTCAGTTTCCGTCAACTGCGGGGGAGGGTGGTGCTGGTCGATTTCTGGGATTACACCTGCGTGAATTGCATCCGCACGCTGCCGTATGTGCAGGCGTGGCACGAGCGATACCTTGACAAGGGTCTGACCGTGATCGGAGTACATACGCCGGAATTTACTTTTGCGCAATACGAGTCAAACGTGGAACGCGGGATCCGTGAGTTTGGACTCACCTATCCGATTGTCATCGATAGCAATCGTGAAATCTGGAAGGCCTTTGCGAACCGCTATTGGCCGACCAAATACCTGCTCGACAAAGACGGATATCTGCGCTTCGGACACTTCGGGGAAGGGGGATACGGGGAGTGCGAGGAGGTCATTCAGGAGTTACTGCGCGAGATTGATCCGAGTCTGGTGTTGCCAGCCCTAATGGAACCATTGCGGGAAGAAGATCACGCGGGCGCAGTGTGTTACCGAGCGTCCGGCGAACTCTATCTAGGAAACCGACGAGGGTGCATCGGCAACGAAGGCGGTTTTAAAGAAGACCAAATTGCCGACTATGTTTTCGCGGGAAAAGTTGAGGAAAACTTTTTCTATGCCAACGGACGATGGGCATCGACCGCGGAATATTTCGAAGCGGTTGAAGACGGGCCGCACACTTTGCGATTGAAATACGACGCATCCGCCGTAAACTTGGTAATGGCCAGCCCACATGCCACGAAGGCGGAAATGGTCATTTTGCAAGACGGTAAGCCTCTGACGCGGAAACAGGCTACACGCGATACGCGTTTTCGTCCCGGCGCGAAAGGCGATGAAGAAAGCTACGTGATTGCCGACTCGGCCCGCATGTATTTTCTATTGGACAATCACGAGTTTGGCTCGCACGAACTGGAACTCCACTGTTCGACTGGTGTCGCAGCATTCGCCTTTACCTTCACCGGTTGTGTCGATCCGGTGACCAGCGCACTACAAGCTGCCAGCGTGACCGAGCCATGAAGCGCGTAGTCGCGGGCCTCATCGTAAAAGAGGGGAAGCTCCTGGTGTGCCAGCGAACGCGGCACCAGACCATGCCTTTGAAATGGGAGTTTGCCGGGGGAAAGATCGAAAACGGAGAACAGCCCCGGGATGCCCTACGACGAGAATTGGAGGAAGAACTTGGGATTCTGGCCACCATCGGGGACGAAGTCAGGAGGATTCAACACGAATATCCAAATGGCGGCATGGTGGAGCTCCGCTTTTTCGTGGTGCGCGAATACCAGAAAGAGATTGAGAATCGCATCTTTCGTGATATTCGTTGGGCCGATCCCAAGGATCTTCCGACCTTTGATTTTCTCGAAGCAGATCTAATGCTAGTCGGCGAACTTGCTGCCGGTAAGCTCCTCTGATCTTTCATGCTGGCTTGAACCATGATGGCCACTGACTGTGTCCGAACGGGCAAGCTAGCCTCCCGTTTTCCCCGACATCATCGCCAAAGCCAATGCTACGGAAAGTGCGGTAACAATGATGGTTGTCGCCCAGGCCACACAATTGAAGAGCCGCGTGTTGACATATTCGCCCATCAAGTCCTTCTTGTTGATGAGGAGAAGCATGAAGACCAGCACAAAGGGGAGCACGACACCATTCAGCACTTGAGACCATAGGACGATTTTGACCAACTGTTGCCCGGGGATCAGCAGCACGAGCACACCACCCGCCACGATCAGCAGGGTGTACAACCAGTAAAACACCGGCGCTTCGCCGAATCTCTTCCCTACACCGGACTCGAGACCCAATCCCTCGCATACGGTGTACGCCGTGGAGAGCGGCAAAATCGACGCTGCGAAGAGCGAAGCGTTGAAGAGGCCGACGGCAAACAAGATGTACGCGTAGTCGCCCGCCAAGGGCTTAAGAGCCTGGGCAGCATCGGCGGCATATTTGATGTCTCGGAAGCCGTGTACATAAAGGGTCGCAGCGCAGGCCACGATGATGAACCAGGCAACGATATCGGTGAAGACACATCCCGTGACCACGTCCAGGCGTGACGCCTTGAATCCGCGGCGGGTGACGCCCTTTTCCACTACTGACGCTTGCAGGTAGAACTGCATCCACGGCGCGATCGTTGTTCCGACTACTCCGACGACCATGAATAGGTACGCCTGGTCGCGAAAGGCGACGAGCGCGGGCGGTTTGAACGTTGCGATGGTCGCGTCCTTCCAAAGGGGATGGGCGAGGACGCCAGCAAAAATGTAGGTGACGTAGAAGAACGAAGCGGCCAGGAAGACCTTCTCCACCGTCTTGTACTGGCCTTTGACCACGATGAGCCAGACAATCACGCCGCACACGGGGACGGTGATAAATCGCGAGAGGCCGAACAATTCGAGGCTGGTGGCAATGCCAATGAACTCCGTCACGACGTTGCCGAAGTTGGTGATCAAAATACCAAGCATCATGAAAAAAGTGATGCGGAACCCAAATTCCTCGCGAATGAGATCGCTGAGGCCCTTGCCCGTAACCGCGCCCATGCGCGCGCACATCTCCTGCACCACGATCAATGCGAGGGTGATCGGGATCATGGTCCAGAGGAGAAGATGTCCGAACTGGGCTCCGGCGGACGAATAAGTCAGGATGCCGCCAGCATCGTTATCGACGTTTGCGGTGATAAAACCCGGACCGACGACGGCGAGGAACAGCAGGATCCGAGTTTTTGAACGTTTGAAAAACTTCATGCGCACTTTTCGCAAACATAGGGATAAAGCGACGTAGTGACCAACGACGCCACAGGATAAATGCAGCGGCGAATCTGACCAAACGAAAAGTGCGGAAGGAAAGGAATTAGGGATGGCGGAGATGGTGCACGAGCGATGTTATGTCGCCGAGCGTGGGAGAGAGTCGAACTGTCGGCTTTCCCAGTATTGGTGCGCGTGTCTCCGATCCGCTATTTGCCAGCGGTGGAACGGTTATGCGAGGAGAGGTACGAGCGGGCGTGAGAGATTTGCGGAAGGTCGGAATCGGCGGACTTCCATGCCGCCAGAAAGTCCGCGTATTCAGCCGCGGCTGTAGAGGTGTCGCCCGACTGTTCGCTCGCGATAGCGATACCGTAGAGTGGAAAACCTGAGCGCGGACGCTCGACGAGAGCGTCCTGGTAGGCAGCCTTGGCGTCGCTCCAATCCGATGCGGCCAGGAAGGCCGCCGCCTCAGTTTCACTGACCGGCCGAATGTAAACGGGAGGCTCGTGGTATCCCAAAGCCTTTTCCTCTCGTGCGGCCTGGGCGTAGAGCTTCTTCGCATCGTCGGTGAGCTTCTTTGCCATGAGCACACCGGCACGCAGTTCGAGCGACATGACTGACAGGTTGCTCAGCAGTGGATCCGGAAACGCGTCGGGCATCAGCTTCAGCATGGGCGGCGCTGCGTCCGAGGCTTTCTTGCTGTCTTTACCTTCTTCCTTGGCCTTCACTTGCGCTTTGTCTTTCAGTTGATTCGAGAATCGCCAGAGTTCCGCATCGAACTGCACTGAAGCCGCTTCGGCACGAGACGAATCTCGTTGATCGAGCGCCTGCATTCCTAGTGCGAATTGGGTTAGCTGCCGTCCTAAGAACTGAAGATTGGGGAGAGTCGGTGACGGATCGCTGGATTTCAGCAATGCGAGAGCCGTGGTCCAATCGGCCGTGCGCAGCGCCACTGGGAGACCAGGATTCAGGCGAGAAATCGCATCGCGCGGCGACCATGGATATAACGTGTTTTCCAGTTCACCGCGCGCGTCCTTCAACTTAGCAGACAGCGCGGTGGCCTCGCTGAACTCCCCCGCTTCCAGAAGGTTCGCGATGGCATACATCAAGTTGTGCACGTAGTTCCAGTCATCGTCCACCTGAATGTGCTGTGCCTCCATGTATTGCTCATCGGCTTTCATGGAAGCCGCAAACGATTGCTTCGCGCTGGCGTAGTCTCCGGTGCGATAGTAGATGTGGCCGGGCATATGGACCATGTGTCCCGATGTGGGAGCGAGAAGGCCGAGAATTTCGGCGCTGTGCAGGGCTTGTTCGGGGTGACGGCTGGTCTCGACTGCATGAATCCAGTAGTGATTGGCTGCCGAGTTGTCCGGGTCCTCTTTCAGGACAGATTGCAAAATCGCCAAGGCTTCTTTTTGACCCGGTCTTGGTTCGCCATTCTCCTCGTATCCGTCCTTAAGGGCGTCGGCCAGAAACAACTTCGCCTGCATGTCCTTGGGATTGCTCTTAACCAGCTTGCGGTAGATCTGAACCGACTGCGAATCCTGTTTATTCTTCCCTTTGTTCTCAGACTTCTCGGACTTCTCCTCGGCATCGGCGGCGACGCTAGCGTCGATGTAGAGTCGTTCGGCTTTGCTGGCTCGCCTATTGAGGCTGACAGCCTTCGCCAACATCTGGTTTGCGTAATACCTGGAATTGCTGTGGGCGAAGGTTTCTGCCCGATAGATCCCCCAATAACACATCGCGCACTGTGGATCGACGCGGACGCTTTGCTCGAAGGCGCGAAGGGATTCATAGTCCCAAAAGTCGTGCAGCAGGTTCAGGCCCTGGTCAAACCACATCTGTGCCTCAGGCGTGGCCGTGATACGAATGTGGGCATTTCCGATGCCCGTTAACTTCTGGGGAGGCGGGAGCTTTTCGGGAGCGACCGCATCGCGAGTATCCATCGGGTGACATGCCATTCCACTCTGCGCGGAGATACCCTGTGCACAAACAAGGATGAGCCATAGATTGATCAGCCCGGATGCGATCGTTCTTGAGAATGTGCTCGAATATGTTTTCAAGATGGTCACAAGTATCCCCAATTTCTTCGAAGCAGTTTGCCTGTGGGTGGATGTCTGAGAGGCGTTGTTCTCTATAGTTTTGCCCGCAACATACTGATCACATCATCGGATGTGATGACGCCGGTCAGTTTGTTGCGCTCATCCACCACGGGAAGAGTTTGCAGGTTGTATTTGTCGAATAATTCCGCCACTTCGTTTTCTTCGACACCCTCATGGGCTAGAACGAGAGGTTCCTGGGTCAGCGACAACATGGGAGCATTCATGTCCGCGAGTACCAGTCTTGCAAGTGGAACCGCGCCAACCAAGGTTCCGTGGGAATCGACTAGATAGATCGTGCTCACGACCTCGACCCCCCCTTCAAATTCGCGCAGCGAATCGATCGCATTTTGGACCGTCGCGGTCACAGGCAGCGCGAGGAACTCGGTGGTCATGCGGCCGGCGGCGGTCTTTTCGCGATGCTCCAGCAGTTCGACGACGTCCTGCTGCGCTTCGGGCTCCATCTGGACCAAGATCTGTTCGGTGCGCTCTTCCGGGAGATCGCCCAGCAAGTCCGCAGCAGCATCGGGGTCCATCTCTTCGACGATGTCGGCAGCGCGTCCAGAATCCAACGACTCCACAATCGCTTTCTGAACCTTGGGTTCAACTTCTTCGAGGGCCTCGGCGGCCGTCCCCTCGTCCAGGGTCTGAAACACAGCCTGTCGCTCGTCAGGCGCGAGATCTTCCACAATGTCGGCGATGTCGGCGGGGTGCAGTTTGGCGAGACCCTCATGGGAGATCTTGAGCTTTACTCGACGAGCCGGATCGGTCTCGATTACGTCGATGAAGTTCCAAGGAATGCTCCGAGCAGGAATTCTGGCGAGCAAAGCATGCAGCGCCGTCTTGGGCGCCACGCCGCGCAGCAGTCGCCGAACGGCGCCACGGGCGCCTACGTCGACCGAGTGGACGCGCAAAACCGGCCGAGTGCGGGCCGCATCCTTGTCTTTGGGAGCATCAACCTGAAGGTCAACGTCATTGACGCGGACAACCTTCCGCCCATTGATATCGATTACCTGCTGGTCCAGAAGGTCGCGCTCCAGGAGGAATAAACCTTCGGTGCCGTTGGCGGCGGGCCACTCCGCAGCCGGCGTGTTGGTTCGGATGCCACCGTTAATCGCGGAAACCGCGGCGAGGGAGAGAATGCGGTGCCCTGACTTCGTCTTCACGATGAGACCCGAGATGCGGGAGCGATCCTCTTGCGGGGTGAGAGTCACCTCACGCACCCGACCGGAGGCGCCCGACGGGTCGTAGACCGTCGCGCCCAGCAATTCGCTGAGAGCCAGAGTCATCATCTGGCTAGAGAATAGCGAACTCGCACGGCTTTCGAAACGAAAATCGGGAATTTGACTGCGGACCGTAAGCGTCCGATCGGAGACGCGCTTTCTGAAGCCGGGAATCTCGAAAAGAAGGGATGTTCGATCCGAGGATCACCCCTTCAGCGGCAAACTGTCGTGACTCGCCACGCGGCGCCAAGTTCCGCTCGTGCGAATCCACGTGTCAGTAAATCGTCCACGGCGGTCGAAGCGAGTGCCCTTTGACAATCCCTTTTCATGGGAGGTTCCGGTGACTACCGCGACGGTGCCATACACCTTAATGCGGCAGCTCTCGGACACCAAGACCTCATAGTGATATGACGTGTCTTTGACAAACGCCAGCCCGACGGAACCCTTCAGACCAAACGTTAGCACATCGCAATTGTGAAATAGCCGCAACCAGAAATATGGCCGCGTGTGCAGGCATCTTACGGTCGAGGCCCAACGGAGACAAGATCATGGGAGATGCCCTGTCTAAGTGACTGTCGGGAAAGTTAAGTATCGGTTGAGCGCAGCGGAGTCAAACAAATCATAATTTCGCACGTCCAACGAAAGTGGCTTCGAAGGGAGTTTTGTCTCTCCACGAAGCGACCCAAGACCGTCATCCGACGGGAGAAATACGAGTCGCGAGCCCCGTATAATAAAAAGAACGTGCGCCACATTTTCGACATCATCGGTCAAACCTTTCGGGCCCTCTGGGCGCACAAACTGCGCTCGTTCCTAACCATGTTCGGGATTGCGTGGGGCGTTGGTTCCCTGCTGCTGCTAGTGGGACTGGGAGAAGGTTTCCGCGCTGGTAATCGCAAGCAATTCGACTCCATGGGTGAGAACGTGATGTTCATCTGGTCGGGGCGAGCCCCTGTGATGCAGGGGAGCTTTACCGCCCTGCGCCAGTACTATCTAACCTACCGCGACTACGAGGATATTCTGCGGGAATGTCCGAGCGTCGCTGCGGCGGCGCCCGCGATTTCCCGCGGCGACATCCGCGCCGTCAGCGATTTTTTCCAAGCCAGCGGCCAGATCGTGGGCGTGCCGGCAAACTTTAACCAGATCCGATACCTTCCTGTGAATGAAGGCCGGTGGATCAACGCTCTGGATGACGCGCAAAAGCGCACGGTGATTGTGATCGGCGACGAGGTCCGGCGAACCTTGTTCCCCGGTCGACCGGCTATCGGGGCCACGATTTTGCTCAATGGCGTTCGCTTTACAGTGATTGGAACCCTGCAGAAAGTTGGGCACGGCGACAACATGAATCTGAATTTGCGAAGTTTTGTCCCGTTCCATGCCATGCAGGATTACTTCCGGCCGTTGAATACAGGGATTGCGACCGACGTGATCTCATTCATCAACTATCAGCCGAAATCGCGCGCCTTGCACGTCACCGCGCAGCAGGAAGTTCACAAAATCATCGCCCGCAACCATGGCTTCGATCCGAAGAATCCTGATGCGTTTGACGAGTGGGACACGATCAAGACGGTCGATCAAATCGGCAAGATCTTCGATGCTATGAACATGTTCCTGGGGAGCGTGGGATTGGTGACCTTGGCGCTCGGAGCAATCGGCATCATTAACATCATGCTGGTTGCCGTCGCGGACCGGACGCGCGAAATCGGTTTGCGCAAAGCGGTGGGCGCAACGAACGCCAGCATCATGTTCCAGTTCTTTGTGGAAGGAGCATTTCTTACGCTGCTGAGTGGCGGCATCGGCATTGCAGGCGCTGCTGGACTGATGGCCATGCTGTCCGGAGTCGATCTCGGCCAAGGGTTCGATCCGCCCAAGCTGGTCGCATCCACGGCGTTTCTCGCTGTTATCTCGCTGGGAGTGGCTGGAGTAGCTGCTGGGCTATATCCCGCGCGTCGCGCCGCTATGCTTGAGCCCGTGGAGGCCCTCCGCAAGGAATAATCATGCATCGCGATCTCTTACAACAAGCGTACTCGGCAATGCGCCATGACCTGCGTCGTACCTTGCTCACGATGGCGGGGATGGCGTGGGGAATTGCGACTGTGGTTCTGCTGCTCTCCTACGGGAACGGCTTCGGCAAAGCCATCGAGACCATCTTCGAAAGTTTCGGGGCGACAGCGGTGGGAGTGTTCCCGGGGCGCACGTCGCAGCAGGCCGGCGGCAACAAAGCGGGTGTGCAGGTTCGCTTCACCAATGATGATATCGAGTTGATGCGCAACAACATTCCCCTGTGCCGGCATGTTGTCCGCATGGCACAGAAAGATTCGACGGTTCAGAACAATAACCGATCGTTCACATTCCCCGTGATGGGGCTCGATCCTTCGATTCAGGACATATGGAATCTCGACATCGAGCAGGGACGTTTTCTCAACGATGCCGACAATATGCAGCACGGGCTCTATGCGGTGATCGCATCGGAAGCGCGCGACAAACTTTTCTCCGGGATGCCGGCGGTGGGCGAATCAATCCGCATTGATGGCGTGACTTTCGAGGTAATCGGCGTAGGCGCACCGAGGATGCAAGAGGGCGACAATGACAACAACCGAGTCGTCTATATCCCCTTTAATTCGATGGATGTCCTCAAGGACAATCACTACCTCGATGGGATGTGGCTCGACTCCGCGGGGCTTGATCACGACAAGCTGGACAAAACGATTCGATCCACCCTGGCGACCGCTCACAGCTTTAAGCCTGACGATCAGCGCGCTGTTTTCGTCTTCGATGCGCAAAAGCAACTGGCGCAGTTCGGCATCATCACGATGGCCCTGAAGGTTCTGCTGGCGTTTATTGGGACCGTAACGCTGGGCATCGGCGGCGTCGGCCTGATGAACATCATGCTGGTATCGGTGACGCAGCGGACGCGCGAAATCGGCGTGGAGAAGGCATTGGGAGCGCGACGACACCACATTCTTTTTCAGTTCCTTTCGGAAGCGATGGTGATCACAGCCGCTGGAGGGGCGCTAGGAATTGTTCTCTCGTATGCGGTATCGATCTTCGCCGGCCGCATCACTTTTTATAGTGCCCTCGCAAAGCATGCCGAGGCAGCGGATATCCGCCTGATTGTCTCGCCGATGATCCTGGTTGTGGCGACGTCGATCTTGGCGGTGGTGGGAGTGATCAGTGGCATGGTTCCAGCGCTTCGGGCGGCCAACCTCGATCCCATCGAAGCGCTGCGTTACGAGTAGCCAGCGCGTTGCCTGCCGTACAATCATTCCGGCATGTCTGACGACATTCTTACCATGACACCGCCCCCGGCCGATGCGCGCCTCGCGTATGGCTCGGATCCCAACCAATTTCTCGATCTGCGTATTCCCTCGGCGACAAGAGTTTCCAGGCCATATCCGTTGGTGATCAACATTCACGGCGGCTATTGGCGCGCCAAATACAGTCTCGACCACGCGGGCCATTTATGCGCTGCTCTGACGAGCAAAGGCCTGGCGACTGCGAATCTCGAGTTCCGCCGTGTGGGAAACGACGGCGGCGGATGGCCAGGCAGTTTCGCCGATATTCGTTCCGCCTATCAATTTCTTATGCAAAACGCCCGGCGGCACAAGCTGGATGCGGGACGAGTTGTGGTCATGGGACATTCAGCCGGAGGGCAACTCGCGCTCTGCCTTGCGGCTCACGAAGCGAGTGTCAGTCGCGCCGTTTCGGTCGCTGGCGTGGTCGACTTGCAGCGTGCGCACAACCTACACCTCAGTCACGATGCCGTCGTCGAGTTTCTGCATGGCACGCCCAGCGAGGTGCCGGACCATTACCGCGAAGCCGATCCGATGGAGCTTTCGATCCCCACAGCCCGGCAGTGGTTGATTCATGGTTCTGCGGATGACGAAGTTCCGGTTGCGTTCAGTCGCGATTACGTGTCAACCAAGCAAAATCGCTCAGTCAAAGAGAAGGAAGATGTGCATCTGCTCGAGATCCCCGAGGCTGGACACTTCGATGTAATTGACCCTCGAAGCGCTGCGTGGAAGCACGTAGAAGCCCTTGTGTTCAGGTTAACTGAGTTAGAACTGTAGACCGAATCTAACCTTTCGGAAGTTGCTAGCTCCTTCGATCTCGCATAGAATTCACGATAACTTTTGGCTGGCCACGCGCGACACTCGGGCTCGCGTGCTGCGTACAACCAAA
The DNA here is from genome assembly GCA_963722365.1 of uncultured Acidobacteriaceae bacterium. Lineage (GTDB taxonomy): Bacteria > Acidobacteriota > Terriglobia > Terriglobales > Acidobacteriaceae > Sulfotelmatobacter. The sequence continues at coordinate 52,432 of CAVRLM010000003.1, read as the reverse complement.
GACCCAGAACCCATGGTGCCCTTCAAGATTCCACAGGTCTCCTCGTTCGAATTTCCACAAAATGAAAGTCTTTATGGACTTCTGTTTCAAAACAGCCTCGATGGCCTGATGTTAACGGCACCGGATGGCTCGATTCTCGATGCTAATCCTGCAGCGTGCCGGATTTTAGGCCGCACTCGGGAAGAGATTCTGAGCGAAGGGCGGCAGGGGCTGATGGACTCTTCGGATCCTCGACTTGCTGTTCTCGTCGCAGAGCGACAACGAACTGGTAGAGCTCACGGGGAATTGAGGGCGCGACGCAAGGATGGCACGCTTTTCCCGGCAGAGATTTCTTCTGTTGTCTTTCAGGGCCCCGACGGGCAACTGAGAACCTGCATCATCTTTCGTGATGTCACGGAGCGGAGAGCAGTCGAAGCCGAACGCGAGCGCTTGATTGAACAGCTGCAATATGCACTGGGGCGCGTGAAATCGCTGAGCGGTCTTCTACCGATCTGCGCTTCTTGCCGTAGGATTCGCGACAAGGAAAACTCGTGGCATAACCTGGGGACCTATATCCGGAATCATACGGAAGCGGCCTTCACTCACGGAATCTGCCCAGACTGCCGGCGCCAACTCTATCCCGAGACAATTCGCTGATGCCGCGTCATTGACACCCTAACCGCCACCTCATACGATTCTCGGTTCATCGAGGGGTCCCATGACGACTCGTCTCAGGCTTCATCGTTTTCTTCTGATTGTCCTTACAGCTTTAGTATTGGTCGCGGCGTCGACATCCGGGCCACAGGCCGATCCTACACGCTACCTGAACGACATCAAGTCGCTTGCCTCGCCCGACATGGAGGGACGGGGCGCTGGCACCAAGGGTCTGACGCGTGCCCAACGTTTAATTGAGAAGCGCTATAAAGAACTCGGACTGGAGCCAGCAGGATCGAATGGCTACACCCAGCCATTCACGGTGGTCACTGGGGCTCGCCTTAAGTCTGATAACCATTTCGCGGTAGAGGCGGCGGGATCCAGGAGTGATTTGAAAATCAATCAGGACTTCGTTCCGTTTAGCTTCTCTGCTTCCGGTCAGATCGCGGCCCCGGTCGTGTTCGCGGGATATGGCGCGACGGCTGACGAATTCCATTATGACGACTATGCTGGCCTCGACGTGAAAGACAAGATCGTCGTTGTTCTGCGCTACGAACCCTCAGGGTTCGCGGAGAAGAGCGGCAACCACGGACTCACGCAACACTCGCAGCTCATCACTAAGGCTATTAATGCGCGCAATCATGGAGCAAAGGGCATTGTCGTTCTGAACGGAAAATTGGGTGACGGAGAAGAGGATCTGCTGACGCGATTTGGCAGTGTCAGCGGGCCAGAGAATGTAGGTCTGGTCATGGTGCAGGTGAAGAATAGAGTCGCAGACTCCTGGTTCCAAACTGCTGGGAAAACCCTGAAAGAGGTTCAGGAGCAGATCAACTCGACGAGCAAACCGGCGTCCTTCGCTTTCCCGGATACGTTACATCTCGCTCTGCACATCGACATTGAAACGACGCGTGCTACGGTCAAAAACGTTCTCGCATGGTTGCCGGGACAAACGGACGAATACGTCATCATCGGGGCTCATTATGATCACCTGGGCCGCGGGAACTTCGATTCGCTGGCTCCGTCCCAGATTGGACAGATTCATCCTGGCGCCGACGACAATGCCAGCGGAACGGCCGGGGTCCTCGAATTGGCACGACTTCTGGCGCCACGGCGCGGACAACTGAAACGCAGCATTCTGTTCATGGACTTTGCGGGGGAAGAACTTGGGCTACTGGGTTCGGCCGAGTGGGTCAAGCATCCGACGAGACCACTGGCGAAGGCCGTCGCCATGCTCAATATGGACATGATTGGCCGCATCAAAGACGACAAGGTTTACATTGGAGGCGTCGGCACCGGTTCCACGCTCAAGGCCATCCTCGAACAGGCGAAAAAAGAAACGCCGTTTAAGATCGAATATTCTGCCGGTGGATATTCCTCAAGCGACCATACTTCATTCGTAGCCAAGAAGATTCCAGTGCTGTTCTTCTTTTCTGGATTGCACTCGGACTATCACAAACCTTCCGACACATGGGACAAGATCAACTCGCCCTCGGCGGTGCGACTGCTCGATCTGGTGGAAAACGTCGCGGTCCAGTTGGCGAATGCAAATGAGCCGCCCACGTTCCAGGTTGTGAGCGAAGACAAGCCGACCACTGCGGGCGGGGGCGGCGGTTATGGGCCGTACTTCGGGTCGATTCCTGACTTTGGGCAGACGGAAAACGGGGTGAAGTTTTCTGATGTAAAACCGAACTCTCCGGCTGCTAAGGCTGGACTCAAAGCGGGGGACATCTTGATTCAATTTGGCGAAAAGCCGATCAAGAACTTGTACGACTTCACCGATGCGCTTCGCCGGAGCAAGGTGGGCGACGTCGTGGAAGTGAAAGTGTTGCGCGATGGTCAGACAGTCACCGTCAGTGTGAAGTTGGAACAGAGGAAATGACTATTCACTTCTAGCAGGATCAGGAATCCGTGTGATCCGCGCAATCCACGGCGAAGAAGCTACGTGAATCCCTTATAATCGTCGGTCACAGAGAGGACTCCTTTGCCCTTCGACGACCTTCGCCAGTGGATCGCGGCGCTCGAACGCGCAGGCCAACTGAAGCGAATCCAAACTGAAACTGATCCTATTCTTGAGATCGCCGAGATCACTGACCGTACCTCCAAAAGCCGCGACAAACAAGGCGTCGCGGGCGGCCCCGCACTTCTATTTCAAAATATCAAAGGTCATTCGGGCGCTCAGGTCCTGATCAATCAGTTCGGTTCCGAAGCCCGCATGAAACTTGCGCTGGGCGTCAATTCTCTCGACGAGATTGCGGGACGCATCCGTATGTTTATGGATGTGAAGTCACCCCAGGGTTTTCTGGACAAGCTGAAGATGTTGCCTTTGCTGACGGAAGCCGGCAAGTTTTTTCCCCGGACCGTGCCTACCGGGCCATGCAAAGAAGTGATCGAGCGCGACAACTTCTCTCTGCTTGATTTTCCGATCTTGCAGTGCTGGCCGAAGGATGCTGGACGGTTTATCACGCTGCCGTGCGTCACCACCCGCGACCCCAGGTCTGGAAAGCGCAATCTTGGCATGTACCGGATGCAGGTTTACGACGAACGCACGACGGGGATGCACTGGCAGCGGCAGAAAGTGGCGGCGGAGCACGCGCGGGAACGCATGCGCGCCGCGGTCGATGGAAAATCTGCTGCGGTCGACATCATGGCGCGCTCTTCGGGGGGCTCGGTTTTGGCGGAAGGCTCGCGTCCTTCGGGGAAGATGGAGGTCGCGGTTGCCATCGGCACTGAGCCGGCCGTCACCTTCTCTGCGATTGTTCCTGCGCCGCCCGAGGTCGAGGAATACCTGATCGCAGGCTTCCTTCGCGGGGCCCCTGTTGATCTGGTGAAATGCGAGACGGTCGACCTGGAAGTGCCGGCAGCAAGCGAGATTGTCCTCGAGGGATACGTAAATCTCGATGAACTTCGCACCGAAGGTCCGTTTGGAGACCACACCGGCTTTTACTCGCTCGAAGATCTTTATCCGGTCTTCCATCTAACCTGCATTACGCATCGGAAAGATCCGATTTACGCGACCACCATCGTGGGCAAGCCTCCTCAGGAGGATGCCTATATGGGCAAGGCGGTTGAGCGCATCTTTTTGCCGCTGATGAAACTGACGATCCCAGAATTAGTGGACGTCAATCTGCCGATTGAGGGCGTCTTCCACAACCTGATGATCGTTTCGATCAAGAAATCGTATCCGGGACAGGCGCGAAAGGTGATGAACGCGATCTGGTCGCTGGGGCAGGCGATGTTTACCAAGTGCATCGTCGTGGTCGATGAGGACGTTGATGTTCAGGATCTTGCCGATGTAACTCTGAAGGTTTTCAATCACATCGATCCTGAGCGTGACATTCAGTTCACGCTCGGTCCGGTGGATTCGCTTGACCATGCGTCGCGGTTGCCTAACTTCGGATCAAAGATGGGGATTGACGCAACGCGGAAGTGGGCAAGCGAGGGTTTTGCACGGCCATGGCCCGATGAAATTGTGATGGACTCGAAGACTAAGGCGGAGGTCGACAGCAAGTGGAAGATGTTGGCAAAGGAACTTGGAATTGAGTGATCGAACCGCCTAGTTCTCTAGCTTGATCTTCGCCAGCGTTTTCACGTCCTTCGCATCCTTGGAATCGTGGACTTCAATGCGAACTGCCGTTCCCTCTGTATAACGCTTGGCTTTTTCGATAAGTTTGCGAGTGCTCGGCGGCAGCACGGCGATTCGTGCGGCTGCCACTGCCTTATCCCCAAGCGCAAAAGATGCCAGAAAACAACCTTTGCTGGGGGAAAGATAGACGATGTTCCGTTTCTTCCGTTGCAGTCGCAACGACCAACCCGCTTTGACGGTATAGCTGTTCCATTCTTCCGAATCCAATTTCAGATCACGCTTCAGATCGGCGACAAGGCCCTTCCACAAGGCATCGGTCTCACCCAACGCAGACGACAACTCGCTCTCGGTTGGCCTCTCTTCGTGACCTGCAAACGCATTCTTCAACGTATCGCGTTTCCTTATTTGAGTTTTCGGCAAAGCGAGGTTGGTGTCCTTACCCGAAAAGAGTTCGCACACCCCAAGCCGCGGCGACGCCGAATACAGCTATGAATGCAAGGCCAATCGCATGATCGGTAAGCGTGCTTTTGCTCCAAGCCTGGAGCACGGCGATCGTTCAAACGACAAATAAAACAATCGCACCGACGCCAAGAATCTTTAGCAGCATGATCCAATTCCTTCCGTCCCAGGCCAACGTATCGGGTACAAGACTCAGATCGATAGTGCTGCATCGTGCTGATCTGTGCAGTGATGCGAATCACGGAACCACGGCGAGGCCGCTCGCCAGATATGTAGCAGAACTACTATTCACGCGGGCGATCAGGGCTCAAGCACTCATATCCCGCGCACTCGAGCACCGGCAAGCGGGGATATTTGGGAAATTTCGGGTCGGTGGCGGCCCGTTCGCACAGGTAGAAAGTAGATCCGCGGTCGGACAGGATCTGCCGCATGAAGCGACAATCCGAACACAGACCCACACTTACCTTCAGCGCCGCTTTGTTCTGCTGGTTCACATTCACAGAATACATGCGTCCGGACGGGTCTAAAGGCTACTCAAGCCTCTTAACACGTTCACCACCTCCGGAAGCTCGCCTTCGGGACGATTTCGCCATTCTTTCGGTATACTGAATATCGAGATGCCAGTTCTGAAGAACATCGCCGCCATTGCCAAAGGCATGAGCATCACCTTCATGGAGATGTTTCAGCCCACGACTGTGGAGAATTATCCCGACGGCAAAGATCCCCTGCGTGGCGCGCGTATTGAGGCCCGTTTCCGCGGTGCCCACGTGCTGCAACGCGATGAGAATGGACTGGAGAAGTGCGTGGCCTGCTTCCTGTGCGCGGCGGCATGCCCATCGAATTGCATTTACATCGAAGCCGCTGAGAATACGGCGGAGAATCGCGTCAGTGGCGCCGAGCGTTACGCCAAGGTCTACAACATCGATTACAACCGCTGCATTTTCTGCGGTTATTGCGTGGAAGCGTGTCCAACGGATGCGATTACCCACGGACATGGGTTTGAGCTGGCGACCTTTAATGCCAGCAATTTGGTTTATCGCAAGGAGCAAATGCTGGCCCCCCGGCCAGCACACATGGGCGCCAACGTGGTATTCAACCAAGCCGACGTGGATGGTGGTGCGCCGGCGGAGATGGTACCGGGGAGCTGATTTCGAAGCGACTGCGAGTTCAACCAACGCCGGTCCTCGAGACCGGCGTTCGTGCATGTGAGAGTCAAGGCAACTTCAACATCTTCGCCGCCGATCTACGCGGATCGACACGGATAGACCGAATCGAAGAGCTAGAAGCTAGGAGCTAGAGGCTATAATGGCTGACTTCTTACAGACCGTGAAGGAACGCGTCGTGGTTTACGACGGCGCAATGGGGACCAACATCCAGAAGCGCAATCCCACCCTGGACGATTACTGGGGCAAGGAGAATTGCAGCGAAGTACTGGTGTTGAGCCGCCCCGACATCATCCGCGAGATTCATGCGGATTTTTTCCGTGTGGGCTGCGACATCGTCGAAACCAATACCTTCGGCGGTTCCAGCATCGTGCTCGGTGAATTCGAACTGCGCGATCGCGTGCACGAGATCAATGTAAAGGCGGCGCAACTTGCGAAGGAAGTGGCGCAGCAGTTCTCGACGAACGATCGTCCCCGCTTCGTCGCTGGGTCAATGGGCCCCACCACTAAGCTGCCGTCTCTGGGCCACATCAGTTTCGACGCGATGGTTGAATCTTACGAAGAGCAGGCTGCCGCGCTGATTGAAGGCGGAGTCGACGTGCTATTGATCGAGACGGCGCAGGATTTACTGCAAGTGAAGATCGCCACCATCGGCGTGCTGGAAGCGATGCGAAAAGCGGGAAAGCTTCTTCCCGTGCAGGTGCAGGTCACCCTGCAGGAATCGGGGACGATGCTACTGGGTACGGAGATCGGGGCAGCGCTGACCGCGCTTGAGCCGTTCGAAGTAGACGCAATCGGTTTGAACTGTGCAACCGGACCGAAGGAGATGAACGATGCCGTGCGCTATCTGGGGCTGAATTCGACCAAGGAAGTTTCGGTCTTGCCGAATGCGGGATTGCCGCAGAACGTTGGCGGACACGCCGTCTACCAGTTGTCGCCAGAGGAATTGGCGGAGTATCACAAGCATTTTGTAAAGGACTATGGTGTTCGTATTGTCGGTGGATGCTGCGGGACCACTCCCGAGCATCTGAAAGCCGTCGTCGATGCGGTTTCCAACGTTGAACCGGCTAAACGCGACGTGAAACGCGCGGGTGCAGCGTCCAGCGCGTATACGACTGTTCCGCTTGATTTGGAACCCAAGCCTCTGATCGTCGCCGAGGAAATGAACACGACCACCCGAGTCGAACATTTCCGCAAGCTGGTGCAGGGAAAGAAGTATGACGAGATTCTCGGTTTAGCCAAGAAACTGGTGAACGACGGATCTCACATGCTGGATCTGTGCTGCGCGATCGTGGGCGAGGACGAGAAGGGATACATCACTTCGATCCTCGAAAAGATCGCCACCCGCGTGCCGGCGCCCATCCTAGTGGATTCGACCGAGGCAGACGTCGTTGAAGAGGCTCTGAAGCGTATCCCAGGCCGCGCCATCATCAATTCGATCAACCTGGAAGATGGCGAGAAGCGCACCTCGAAAGTTCTGCCCATGGCGAAGCGCTACGGGGCGGCCGTGATTGCTTTGACGATCGACGAAGACGGAATGGCTCTGACGGCCGACAAGAAGGTCGCGATCGCACACCGCATTCACGATCTCGCGACCAAGAAATATGGCCTGGACAGCACCGACATTATTTTCGATGCTCTCACGCTGCCAATTTCGACCGGCCAGGAAGAATATCGCACGGCGGGCATCGAGACGATCAACGCCGTGGAGCGCATCAAAAAGGAGCTACCCGGCGTCAAAACCATTCTTGGCGTGAGCAACATCTCGTTCGGGCTCGATGCCTATCCCCGCCGAGTGCTCAACTCGGTGTTCATGCATGAGGCGGTGGATCACGGGCTCGACATGGCCATCGTGAACTACACGAAGATCTATCCCCTATACAAGATTCCGCAGGAAGAAGTGGAACTGGCGCGAAAGCTGATTCATCGGGATGCCAATTCCGACGGCGATCCACTGCAGAAGTACATGGCACATTTTGCCGGTATGAAGGGCAAGACGACAGCCACGACAACTGCCCATGTCGACACGCTCTCGGTCGAGGACAAGCTGAAGTTCGCCATCATCAACGGCGAAAAATCGGTCGGCGAGGGTGCGCACAAGAAATCGCTGGAAACGCTGCTGGAAGATGCGCTCTCGAGTTATTCGCCCCTGGAACTGATCAACACGGTTCTGCTCGATGGCATGAAGACGGTCGGCGACCTCTTCGGCGCTCGCAAAATGCAATTGCCGTCGGTTCTCGATTCCGCAGGCGTGATGAAGGCGGCAGTAGCCTATCTCGAGCCGAAGATGGAAAAGAAGGCGGGGTCGCAGAAGGGCACGATCGTGTTGGCGACCGTGAAGGGCGACGTGCATGATATCGGAAAGAATCTGGTCGACATCATTCTGTCAAACAACGGATTCAGGGTCGTCAACCTTGGCATCAAGCAACCCGGAGACACCATCATCAGAGCGGCCCAGGAGTACAAGGCGGACGCCATTGGACTCAGCGGACTGCTGGTGAAATCCACTCTTGAGATGAAGTACGTCATCCAGGATTTGGAACGGCAGAAGCTCGCATTCCCCGTGATCTGCGGCGGCGCCGCACTGACTCGCAAGTATGTGGAGGACGATCTGCGGCGTGAGTATGGGAACGCCGTCTTCTATGCCGACGACGCGTTCGCCGGGTTGCACATCATGGAAGACCTGGCGACAGAAAACGGAGCAAAGCAAACTCGTTTAACCGAGGGCCGTACCGTAAAGGAATACGCGAAGGCCGCGGCCGTGGATGAAGAAACCGGGCCAGTATTCGCGGAACGAAGTCCAGTAGTGACGGACGCTCCGAATATTCCGACACCTCCATTCTGGGGCGTCCGTGTACGGAAAGACTACGATTTGCACGAGCTCTTTCAGTACATCAACGAGACGGCGTTGTTCAAGAATCAGTGGCAACTGAAGACGGCTTCGCAAGCCGACTATGTGAGGCTGGTGGAAGAGAAGTTCCGCCCCGTGCTGCGGAAACTGGAAGACGAGGTCGCGGGTTCCGGATTGTTCGAACCCAAGGTCGTCTACGGGTATTTCCCTGCTCAGGCGGATGGGAATGATGTTGTGGTTTATGACGCGGAGGGCCAGCCGAGCTCGGGCTCAGCCGGACTGCCGACGCCCGTCCCTACACGAGAACTGTTGCGGTTTACGTTTCCACGGCAGCGCGAAGGGCGGCGGCTATCGATTGCGGACTTCTTCGCGCCGAAGTCCTCGGGAAAAATGGACGTGATCGGGCTCTCTCTTGTAACGATTGGGCCCAAAGCGAGCTTGGAAACCCAGCGGCTCTTTGAGGGAGGAGAGTACACAAAGTATCTCTACATTCATGGTCTTAGCGTCGAAACTGCCGAGGCACTCGCGGAACTACATCACAAGAAGATGCGCGAGGAATTGGGAATTGCCAGTGAGGACGCAACGGAAATTCGCGATCTGTTTCACCAGAAATATCGCGGGTCGAGGTATTCGTTTGGGTATCCCGCTTGCCCGAATCTTGAGGATCAGACCAAGCTGTTTGCCTTGCTAAAGCCCGAGGACAATGTTGGTGTTCGACTCACTTCCGGATTCCTACTCGAACCTGAGCAAAGCACTTCTGCCATCGTCGTCCATCATCCGGGGGCGAAATATTTCGTGGTATAGAGAGATCATCACCGCAGGGTGAAGTGGTGGCCGTCACGCTACCAGCCACTCAGAACAAACGCTGAGTAAGGAGGGTGCCAACGTTCTGACTTTTTTACAAAATCCAGACACTTTGATGACAAAAATGATCTGCAAGTAAGGCACCTTCTACTCAGATCCTATGACGGGGGCAAACCGCCCTGTAGGTGGGATCGCAACCTTCAGCCCCTCCGTCACCGGGAGGGAATGGGGAAAAACAGGCGCTCGTACCGCAGGGGGTGCGAGCGCCGTTTTGCGTTTTTTGTGACGCGAGGATGTTCCCGGGTGCCCGCTTGTGCAACTGGAGTCGAGCGTCCTTGGCTTATCTGGCTCAAATTCACTGTTACAATTTTAGCTCTGACCCGCCGAAACCGTTGCAGGCTGGGTGATAACGCGCCATGAAATGTCCTTTTTGCGGATTTGCGAACGACAAGGTCGTCGATTCCCGGGAGAGCAAGGAAGCCGAATCCATCCGGCGGAGACGGGAGTGTTTGAAGTGTGGAAAGCGCTTCACTACCTATGAACGCATCGATGAAATTCCCTACATGGTAGTGAAGAAAGACGGACGCCGGGAAAAATTCGACCGCCAGAAAGTTCTAAACGGATTACTGCGGGCATGCGAGAAGCGTCCGGTACCGATCAGCAAACTCGAGCAGATCGTCAACGAAACCGAATCGTTCGTGATGGAATCAGCGGAACGCGAGCGCAAGACCAGCGAGTTGGGCGAATTGATCATGAACCGATTGCGCCGTTATGACAAGGTAGCCTACGTACGATTTGCGTCCGTCTATCTGGACTTCAAGGATGTGAAGGAGTTCATGAACGAGTTGAAGGATTTAGTCAAAGTAAAAGGCGCCTAGGACCTGGCCGTGAGGACAATGCATTCATGAGTCATAAAGTAACCCTGATTCCCGGAGACGGGATCGGCCCGGAGGTAACCAAGGCCACGGTCCGCATCCTCGAAGCGACGGGAGTGAAGTTTGAGTGGGAAACCTTCGCCGTGGGTGCCGAAGCTTTCGAAAAATCCGGCGAATACATCCCTAAGGATTTGATTGAGTCCCTGGAGCGAACGCGCGTTGGCTTGAAAGGCCCCGTGACCACACCGGTTGGTGAAGGCTTTCCCAGCATCAACGTCGCACTACGGAAGAAGTTCGAGTTGTATGCCAACTTCCGACCCATCCGCAATTTACCGCATATTCCGACGCGCTACCCAGATGTCGATCTCATTATCGTGCGCGAGAACACCGAGGGACTGTATTCCGGGCTTGAACACGAAGTCGTGCCCGGGGTCGTGGAAAGCCTGAAGGTTATCACCGCGAAAGCCTCGACGCGGATTGCGAAGTTTGCCTTTGAATACGCCCGCAAGAATCAGCGAAAAAAAATCCACTGCATTCATAAAGCCAACATCATGAAGCTTTCGGACGGGCTGTTCCTTCGCTGCGCGCGGGATGTGGCGAAGAACTATCCGGAAATCACCTACGGCGAGCACATTGTCGACAACACCTGCATGCAGTTGGTGATGAATCCATACCAGTACGACATGCTGGTAATGGAAAACCTGTACGGTGACATACTTTCAGACTTGTGCGCAGCCTTTGTGGGGGGACTGGGCTTTGTTCCCAGCGCCAACCTAGGCGATGAGTGTGCGGTTTTCGAAGCGGTGCATGGATCGGCGCCCGACATCGCGGGAAAGAACCTGGCTAACCCTACGGCACTCTTGCGCTCGGCGCTGCTCATGGTGCGACATCTGGGGGAGCAAGCAGCGTCAACGCAGATTCGGAACGCTCTGGAGCGAGTTTATCGTCATCCGGAAAAGTTGACGCGCGACATCGGCGGTAAAGCCGGAACCTCAGAGTTTGCCGACGCCGTCATCGAGGAAATGCAGTCACCTACGGCATAGCCTCAAAGAAAGTCTTTCCAGCAAATGAGAATCGCAATACTTCGATCTGTAATTCTGGCAGCGTGGCTGGCAGCGGTTTGTCACGGTCAAACCATGAAAGTGACTCTGCTGGGGACTGGCAATCCACGGCCCCGTATCGATCGGTTCGGTCCAAGCATTCTGGTCGAAGCCGGGAAAGAAACGCTGCTCTTCGACTGCGGACGCGGCGCGACGATACGGCTTTCGCAGGCATCGGTTCCCCTCTCCTCGGTCACTGCCTTGTTTCTCACTCATCTGCATTCAGACCATGTGGTTGGACTTCCAGACCTTTGGCTGACGGGCTGGATCATGGGACGGCATGTCCCGCTGCAAGTGTGGGGTCCGACGGGAACCGTCGACATGCTCAAAGGTCTCGAGCAGGCTTACGCCTTCGACGTGCATATGCGCAGGGACGTTGATGAACAAATACCTGCTCAAGGTGCCGTACTGATGGGGAAAGATATCGGGGAGGGCGTGGTCTATGAAAACAACGGCGTCAAAGTCACGGCTTTTCTGGTGGATCATGGACCGGTAAAACCTGCCCTTGGCTTCCGCGTCGATTACGAAGGCCATGCGGTCGTGCTTTCAGGGGATACACGTCCCTCGGAGAATTTGATTAAGTTCTCGCGCGGGACTGACCTGTTGGTACATGAAGTCTTCGATCCGGAGGCCTATCGCGAAGTTGGCAACTCTCTGACGCCAGAACAGAGGAAACGCGTTCAGGAGCACCATAGCACCCCCGAAGAAGCAGGCACGGTATTCACAAAGGTTGCGCCCAGGCTGGCTGTGTACTCGCATATTGCTCCACCCGATGTTCCGGACGTGCTGCCGCATACCCGCAAGACGTACTCGGGTCCGCTTGAAGTCGGGGAGGACTTGATGACGATTGAGATCGGAGAACAAGTTCGGGTGCACAGACCAAGCCACTAAGCCCGCATTCCAGCAGAACGTGCCATGCCGACAAAATCCATTTTTGATTTTAAATTGATGACTCGTCTGTTCCCTTTCAGCGACGTTTCAGGGCTTCCAACTCTTCTAAAGTGCGCGGCCAGTCTGATCCTAGTAGCCGCGACAGGCTTCGATCGGCAAGCACTTTTCCTCCCGTCTGGCAGCGTGCACAATAGTTGGTCTCCTTGTCCGCATAGCGAATCCGAAGAATCTTATCTCCACACCTGGGGCAAGGAAGCCCATAGCGTCCATGGGTCGCCATATCTTTGCGGAATGCAGTGACCTTTTCCGGAAACGCTTTCTCCGCCTCGGCACCAAGTCGAGTGATCCAAAGATGCAGAGTCTGCCGCGTTGCAGCGAACAGTCTCTCCCACTCTTCAGGCTTGAGCTTGCTCGTCAGCGTGATGGGGGAGAGTTGTGCGGCATGAAGGATCTCGTCAGAGTAGGCATTCCCGACACCGCTGAGGAGACGGGGATCAGTGAGGGCCCGTTTCAACGTGTGATTTTCAGCCGTCAGAATGGATCGAAAAGCATCCAAATCGCTGGCAAAAACGTCAATTCCTCCAGCGTCAAAAGCACCCAGAGCTTCCTCCCCTTTTACTAGGTGCAGCGACGCACGGTGCTTGCTGCCGGCTTCGGTGAGCATGAGGGAGCCGTTGGGAAAATCGAAAGCTGCCAGGTTCTGACGGCCAGCCAGCTTTGCGTTTTGTGTACGCCAATGCAGCCTCCCGGCAATCATCAGATGCAATACCAACCACAATTCCCCGCTAACGCCGATGGCAATGCGCTTCCCGATTCGGCGCAATTCCGCCACTGTCCGCCCTTCGACATCGGCGAGCGGGGGCTGAGCCGTTCGAAGTAGAAAGGGACTGGCAATGCGTACACGCTGCAGTGGCTGACCGACGACGCGCATTTCGAGCGCTTTGATATAAGCACTGATGTCTGGCAACTCTGGCATAGATATCAGATTGCATGCGCATCTCATTTTTTTCAATCCGCAGGGTGATGAACACAGTGTGTTTCCTTGATTTGCAAATCCACCATTGACTCGCGCGCTCGGTTCAAGGTACAGTCCTTGGCGTTCTGGGGATTCTGGGGAAAATGACGCGCACATCACGGCGTGTGGGGATAGTTCTCTTTCAGCTCGGTGGACCCGACACGCTGGAAGCGATCGAACCTTTTCTGTACAACCTGTTCTGCGATCCCGACATCATCGACTTCCCTTTTGCCCGCATCGGCCGTAAGCCCTTGGCCAAGCTCATCTCGACCACCCGCGCGCGCAAAGTGCAGCACCACTACGCGACCATTGGCGGCGGATCGCCCATCCGGCGCAACACAGAGCGGCAGGCACGGGCGTTAGAGACAGAACTACGCCATCAAGGGGTTGATGCACATTGCTTTGTGGCCATGCGCTACTGGCATCCCTTCACAAACGAAGCGATCGAGCAACTGCGGTCTGCGCAGTGTGACGACGTGGTGCTGCTTCCCTTGTACCCGCAGTATTCATCGACGACGACCGGATCGAGTTTGAACGAATGGCGCCGGTTCTTCCCTGCCGAGATCCCCGTTCATTGCGTCGAGACTTTCTATCGTAATACGATGTATCTGGATGCTGTTATCGAGAAAGTGAATGAAGCCTTGTCGCGTTTCGCATCACCTGAGCGGGCGGAAATCGTTTTCAGCGCTCACAGCATCCCAATGTCAGTGATTGAAAAAGGCGATCCTTACCAGCAGCAGATCGAGGAAACAGTGCGGCTTCTGACCGAACGTGGAGGATGGCACAATCGGCAGCGGCTTTGTTACCAGAGCAAAGTGGGCGCAAGCCGTTGGCTGCAACCTTCTCTCCATCAGACTCTGCGCCAGCTTGCGACCGAGCGCGTGCAAGATATGTGCGTCGTTCCCGTGGCGTTTGTATCGGACCATGTTGAGACACTGGGAGAAATTGATCATGAAGCGCGAGAAGAAGCGCACAAGCTAGGCTTCGAGCAGTTCGAGATGAGCGCCGGGCTCAACGATTCTCCAAGATTCATACAAGCTCTGGGGCAGATCGTGCTCGAAGCTCTGGACCAGGAAGTTCCCGGCTTGATTCCGATTAACAGCGTGGGGAGGAAGTTTGCGGCGCCGGAGTACGCGGCGGCGGCCGGTTTGGATTAGGGTTCAACTCGAGTTAGAGGAGGAAGTTCATGGCGGAGCCGGAGACCGGGAAGGTCAATCCGAATCCCGAAGCGGCGAAACCCGTAGCGCCCGGAGCTCAGGATGCTACGAAGTATGTGGGCACGCCGGCCGTAGGAACCTCGAAAGCGGCAGCGGCCGCTGGCGTGGCCGGAACTGCTCCGTCGACGGAAATCGACCGTCACCGTCGTCGATTTGTGTGGACGATGGTCACCGGCTTTCTAATGGCGTGGTTCTTGGCCTTCTTCCGCTTCTTTTTGCCGCGGACCCTGTTCGAACCCAATTCCGTTTTTAAAATCGGCTACCCGTCAGAGTTTGCGCTCGGAGTCGATACAAAGTTCCAACAGAAATACCGCATCTGGGTCGATCGCACTCCCGATCGTCTATTTGTGATTTACGCTCGCTGCACCCACCTGGGATGCACGCCGGACTGGAAACCCAGCGAAAACAAGTTCAAGTGCCCCTGTCACGGCAGTGGCTATGACAGCGAAGGCATTAACTTCGAAGGTCCCGCGCCTCGGCCGATGGACCGTGCACACATTGAGCTTGCGCCCGACGGACAAGTCCTGGTGGACACCTCAAAGCTGTACTCGTGGCCAAAGGGGCAGCCGAGCAAATTTAACGATCCGGGAGCGTTCTTGACCGGGGTGTAAGCAACCGAGGCCCGGAGGGCCTCCCGATCTGCCGGCGGGACGCCGGCGCTACAAAATCTTATGGCTGACGAAAACAATCCGAACGGCGGCAACGGCGGCTCTAACGGCGGCCCGCATGGAAAAAACGGCAAAGTCGGGCTGGTGGACAGAGTCACTACCGGCGTTAAAGACGACATTCGAGCTCTTAAAACCGACATCCCTGCCAAGACCAAGGAACAGATCGAGGGGCTGAAAGATCCGACGAAGACGCAGGTCTACACGTCCATCTTCCGCCACAAGCACGACGACACGCCGCGAAACCGAGCACTGGGCGTGCTTTCCAACGTGTTCCTGCATTTGCATCCCGCGAAGATTAATCGGGATGCCGTGCGTTACAGCTATACCTGGGGCATGGGTGGCATCACGTTTTACCTGTTCATCATCCTGACCTATACGGGTGTGCTGTTGATGTTTTATTACCACCCCAGCAAGGTGCAGGCGTTTCGTGACGTTCTGTATCTCGAGCATGATGTACCGTTCGGGAAGATCTTACGCAACATGCACCGCTGGGCGGCTCACCTGATGGTCATCGGCGTGTGGCTGCACATGTTCCGCGTATTCCTGACGGGGTCGTACAAAAAACCGCGCGAGTTCAACTGGAACATTGGTGTTCTGCTGCTGGTGTTCACGTTGTTGCTGTCCTTCACCGGATATCTGCTTCCCGACGATCAACTCGGATTCTGGGCTGTCACGGTAGGAACTAATATGGCGCGGGCAACGCCACTGCTGGGGCACGAAGGTCCATTCGGGTCGATGCTCGGAATGACGCCATACAACGACGTCAGATTTGGATTGCTCGGTGGGTCGATTGTCGACGCGAATGCTCTGTTGAGGTCCTACATCTGGCATTGCATCGGGATTCCGATCGTAGCGTCGGTGCTGATGATTGTGCACTTCTGGCGCGTCCGCAAGGATGGCGGGATTTCCGGGCCAGCTCCAGTGATGCTGGAAGCGGAAGCGGACAAACCGCGGCGGGGGCCAAAGGCCGCAGGAGAGTAGGCGGGTTTTTAGAACAGCCAACCTTAGTCCGCATTGAGCTGGGCGAAGCGGCTGTCTACCGGGCAAAGCCCGGCAGTGTGAAAAAAGGCGTCGAGCTGCGCTCGACGGACAGCCGATGGCGGCTGTCCCCGCAGGGTTGGTGGAGAGATTATGGACTGGCGACAACTTTGGGAAATCTGTTCGGCGCCTGACAATGTGCCGATCGTGGGCTTGATTCCGCTGCTTGCGTTTTACATTTATTTGGCGGTGAAACAGGCACGGGCCAACGATCAGTTGATCGAGCAGCTTGAGGCCGATCCGGCAATGGCCAAGACGCATCATCGCAAGACTTGGCCTTTCAAGCCCGGTTGGGCAAAAGAGGTGCACGTTTGGCCTTTTTTGCTTCGAGTCGAATTCCTTGCGGCCATCATCATCACCATCATCTTGATGGTTTGGTCGATCACCCTGAACGCGCCGCTCGAAGAACCTGCTAACCCCAATCTGACGATGAATCCTGCCAAAGCTCCATGGTATTTTCTCGGACTGCAGGAGATGCTCGTCTATTTCGATCCGTGGATTGCTGGTGTTGTGATGCCCACGATGATCATCATCGGATTGATGGTGATTCCCTACATCGATACCAATCCCTTGGGCAGCGGGTATTACACCTGGAAGCAGCGCAAGTTTTCGATTTCCACCTTCATGTTCGGATTTGTGATTTTGTGGGTCGCGATGATCATCATTGGGACGTTCATTCGCGGTCCGGGCTGGCAGTGGTTCTGGCCGGGACAAACCTGGGACCACAACCGGTTGATCTACGAGGTAAACCGCGATCTACCCGATCTGTTTGGACTCACCTCGAACGCGGCGAAAGCAATTTTTGGCGCGATCGTAGTGGTCGGATTCTATCTGGTCGGCGGCGGCGCAGTGTACTCACTGTTCCGCCGGAAAATGAAAAAAGATTTCCAACGCATGAGCCTGCTGCAGTTTTCGCTCATGGCATTTCTGTGGCTCACCATGATCGCGTTGCCGTTGAAGATGGCTCTGCGGCTGCTGTGGCACATCAAGTATGTGTGGATCACGCCCTGGTTTAACGTGTGAGAAAGGCCGCTTCTAGCTACTAGTTCTTAGCTTCGAGCTCCTGGTTTCGAAAGATCGTCTTCAAAGGATAAGAGGGACAATCCGGTGCCTGAAAAACCCATCCCCGAGCAGGATCCGATAACCGGAAAATCGTACGCCATCCATTACTTGATTGCGACGGTCATTCTGATCGCCACGCTGTTCTGGGCCTTGTACGACGAAGCCTGGGGACAGCGGCCGTGGAAGGCATTCCAGGATCACTGGAAAGATCGTTATGCTGCCTTCTTGAACACGGCGAAGTCGACTTCCGCGAAGTCCGAGCAGTCCGTGGAAAAGGATCCGCAATACGCCGCTTTGAAGCAGGATTACGACAAGGCTTATCAGGATTCCAAAGCGCAAGCAGAAGAGGCTCGCAAGAAACTCGATGACGCCAGCGCCCGTTTGCTGGCGGTACAGAGCGTTTTTACTGACCGCCGCGCGTACGTAAACGCTCTGACCTACGAACTGGAAACCAGCACCAGCGCCTCGTCGAAAGCAAGCAAGCAGAAAGACATTGATTCCTACAAGGCCGAGCAGGCGACGGTAGAGTTTCCTGACGGCACGAAGCAGAAGTTCACATTTCCGCAATTGGAGGAGAAGTACAACGAAATCCGCGACGAGCGTACGAAGCTGAGCCTTGAACTGGGCGACGTGCTGAAGCCAGTCACGGCAGCCAAGGCGAAGATGGATGAATACATCTCGGATCACATGGTCGATCTGACGCAGCAGCAAATTCAGGGACTGCGGAAACGGGCGACGGAATGGGATCCGGCGATCGTTCAGATCAACGTGGCTGATGCCAACATCGTGGACCGATGCGAGTCCTGCCACATGAACACACGCGAGCCGCTGAAAATCACGGCTGCGGCCATGACCGGCAAAGGCGAAAAGAAACCGGACGAATATGCAAATGCGTTCATAAGCCATCCCGAGCCGGAGTTGCTGTCGATTCACGATCCGGAGAAGTTTGGGTGTTCCCCGTGTCATCAAGGAAATGGACGCGCGACCACCAGCATCGAAAAGGCTCATGGAAATTATGAGCATTGGCTGTGGCCGCTATATCCCAAAGAAAATTCGCAAGCGGGCTGCCAGACCTGTCATTCCGCCGACATGGTGCTGGCCAGCGGCGACGTCCAATTCGATACCATTAACAACGGCAAGGACTTGTTCCGGCAGCGCGGCTGCATGGGCTGCCATCGCTATGAAGGCTACGACAAGGAGCCAGAAGACCTAAACTCTGTCGGCCAGCAGATCAAGCAGATTGAAACCCAGAAGAAAGAAAACGTAAAGAATTCCGCAGACTTGATGAAACAGGCTGACGCCGCTGAGTCCAATGACGCAGCCAACAGGTTAAACACGCAAGCCGTCGACCTCAGAGTCGCCAACAGCAAGCTGGATGCTCGTCTGCAGCAACTTGATTTCCAGTCGCACAGCCTGATGCAGGATCAGAAAAAGGTTGGGCCGAACCTAAAAGATGCGCGACTGAAGCTGAACAAGAATTGGATTCCGGTGTGGCTAAAAAAGCCTTCGGATTTCCGTCCGACCACGAAGATGCCGAACTTCCGCCTTACCGATCATCAAATTCAGGCGATATCGGCTTACATCTGGCAATCAGGCTTTACCGACGAACTGCCCAAGCACAAGCCCGGCAATGCCGCTCACGGAAAGGAACTGTTTGAGACGCGAGGATGTCTGGCTTGCCACTCCATTGGAGAGGGCAACCAGATGCAAGGCGGAACTTTCGCGGCAAACCTGACGCGGGTTGGAGAGAAAGCGAACTACGACTATTTGGTGCGTTGGATCCACAACGCCCGGCAGCGGACACGGCCTTACTGTCCTTACGAGAAGAAGGACATCGGTCCCGAAGATTACGC
Source organism: uncultured Acidobacteriaceae bacterium (assembly GCA_963722365.1). GTDB lineage: Bacteria > Acidobacteriota > Terriglobia > Terriglobales > Acidobacteriaceae > Sulfotelmatobacter. The sequence goes on along the minus strand of CAVRLM010000003.1, from coordinate 33,220 downwards.
GAAGAAGAACCTTCCCTACGTATTCGACCTGGACCACAGCCGTTGCCCGAATGATGGACACGAACTGCAAGTACAGAACATGACGGTGATGCCGAGCCTTCGTCTGAGTCCGGAAGACGCCGAGGACATTGCCACATATCTGATGTCGCAGAAGAAGCAGGAACCGTCGTCCTACGCGAATGCGTCGTTCATGGATGATCCGGCGCTGAAAGAAGAAGGTAAGAAATGGGTTCGCTTCTACGGCTGCGGCGGCTGCCACGAAATCGCTGGCATGGAGGAGGAAGGCCGCATTGGCACCGAACTGACCTTTGAAGGCAGCAAACCGATCGAGCGCCTGGATTTCGCGTTGTTTACCGAAGTCGCACAGCGCGGCGGCAAAGGCGCAGAGCCGATCAAGGACAAAGAAGATTTGGCCCGCCTGCCTGACGGTCCGGCAACAGAACCATGGTATGACCATAAAGGATTTTTCGAGCACAAACTTGCCGAGCCGAACGTCTATGACCAAGGCAAGGTAAAGAGCGAGACGGAAGCGCTGCGCATGCCGAACGTGCACCTGACAAAAGATCAGGTGCTCGACCTCACGACGTTCCTGCTAGGTAGTCAGGAGACTTCCCTTCCCCAGAGTTATCAATACAAGCCGGGCGATGCGCGGCACGATATTCAGGAAGGCTGGTGGGTGGTTAAGAAGTACAACTGCATGGGTTGCCACCAGTTCATCCCCGGGCAGCGGACGATCTTGATGGGATTGAAGCAATACCAGGATGCGCAGGAGCAACTGCCTCCGAAACTTCTGACGGAAGGCGCGCGCGTCGACCCTGAATGGCTCCGGAAATTCTTATCGAATCCGGCGCTCAGCACTACTGACACAAATCGCAATGGAGTGCGGCCATATCTGAAAGTCCGCATGCCAACTTTCTCGTTCTCGGATAACGAACTACGAAAGCTGGTGCGCTTCTTTGAGGCCTTGTCGCAACAGCCGCTTCCCTACATTCCGGAAGAAGTTCCGACTCTTACTGCCAAGGAAAGTGACATGGCGCGAAGTTTGTTCTCGAGCACAGCAGCACCTTGCCTGAAATGCCATGCCACGGGCGATCCCGCACACGACAAGATCGCGACAGCCCCCAACTTCCTGCTGGCGAAGGAACGGCTGAAACCCGATTGGGTGGAGCGTTGGATCACCGATCCGCAGGCAGTCAGCCCGGGCACCTCAATGCCTTCGGGTTTGTTCAGGCAGCAGAACAATCAATGGGTGTTTGCCGGACCCACGCCGCCAACGTTCAACGGCTTCGAGGGTGATCATCGCAAGCTTTTGACCGATTACATCTTCCAGTTAACGCCTGAAGAACAGCGCCGTGTGGCGTCTTCCATGCCGCGGGCGAAGGCGTCCCTACAGCCTTCGAGTAAGCGTAAACAGGCAGCGGTGGAATCGCATCATACCGCGGGCGGAGGTTCGCGGTAGAATGTGCGGTTTGATCGGTGGTTCTGCCTATGTCTAACGATCTACTGCGAGGGCAGGCACGCTCTCGCGACAGCCGGCGCGTTGCCGGCGCTACACATAAAATGAAAGGGCGACATCATGAATAAGCAAACGGGTTGGGGAGCAATGACCATCAGCATGCTGGCTTTGTGCGGCCTGCTGATCATGGCAGCATGCAGCAAGAAAGAAAATACAGAGCAATCCAGCAACGCTCCGACGGAATCGGCCGCTCCTGCGCAGCCGGCAACACCGATCGATCCGGCCACGGTAGCCACGATTAATGGCACGGTAAAATTCGACGGCACTGCACCCAAAGCAGCGAAGATCGATATGAGCCAGGATCCCGGTTGCAAGGGCACCAACGAGGCCGAGAACGTTGTGGTCACGGGCGGCGACTTGGCGAATGTCTTCGTCTATGTCAAAGACGGACTGGGTAGCCGAACATTCGACACGCCCAAGGATCCGGTGGAACTTGATCAGAAGGGCTGCCAATACCATCCGCATGTTCTAGGTGTGATGGCCGGTCAGACCGTCCAAATCAAGAATGACGATCCGACGACTCACAACATCCATCCGACTCCGAAAGACAACCGCGAGTGGAACGAGTCGCAGCCGCCATCGTCTCCGGCGATCGAAAAGAACTTCGCCCGTGAAGAGATCATGCTGCCGGTGAAGTGTAACCAGCACCCGTGGATGAAGATGTATATCAACGTAGTAAAGAGCCCGTTTTTTGCTGTCACATCCAAAGATGGCAAGTATGAGATCAAAGGCTTGCCGCCGGGCGACTACACCATCGCGTTCGTACACGAGAAACTTGGAGAACAGGACCAGAAAGTAACAGTCGCTGCCAAGGACACGAAGACCGTCGACCAAAGCTTCAAAGCGGGCGGCGAGTAGCTTCTACGGTGATAGAATACCGGGTTGGACAAGGCAGGTCTCACTCACTGTTGCTGCCTGCCTTGACCTCCTAACCCAAGGGTAGTCTCCAACTCCGGAGACTCCCTGACCCAAGGGGCCCTACTCTGAAAGCCATCGCGACATCCTTCAATCGCGGGCATCACAGGCTCGCGGTCATTCTTGCTTGCTGGACTTTTCTTCTCATCATCGCCGGTGCACTGGTCACAAGCAATGACGCCGGGCTGTCGGTACCCGACTGGCCGACGTCATTTGGTTCCTGGTACAAGATCCCCATACTGGTGGGCGGTGTGAAGTTCGAACACACCCACCGCATGATCGCGCAGGGTGCGGGACTGCTGACAATCATCCTTGCGGTCTGGACCTGGCGGACCGAAAAGCGACGCTGGCTCCGTAATCTTGGTTTTGCCGCGCTAGGAACGGTGATTGCCCAGGGAGTTCTTGGCGGCATCACGGTTTTGTTCTATCTGCCGCCCGCAGTCTCTTCGGCCCACGCCGCATTGGCGCAGACATTCTTCTGCATCGCGGTTGCCATGGCGCTATTCACCGGCCGCAAGTGGATTGAAGAGCAGCCTCAAGTCGAGTATGACCCGCGTCGTCCCAGCCTGTTCACCTTGACGTTATTATCTATTTTCGTGCTCTACGTTCAACTCATCCTGGGGGCGATGTTTCGTCACCACGGGTTAAGTTGGTGGCCTCACGTGGTTCACGCTGTAGTTGTCTCATTCGTGCTGGCGTGGACGGCGATCCGCGCCCTCACGATCTATTCGCAGATCGAGGCCGTTCGTCGCCCCGCGATTCTTATGTTGTCACTGGTCATTGCTCAGTTGTGCCTGGGATTCACAGCTTTTCTCACCCGCGTGTCCTGGGGTCGAGATGCGGTGCAACCGGAACTTCCCATGGTGGTGGCGACTGTGGCTCATGTGGCGGTGGGAGCCCTGTTGTTGGCAAGCACCGTAATCCTGTCGATCCAGGTATGGAGACATGTGCCCGTGGCCTTCGAAGAGCGATTGCCCCAGGCGCAACGGGACGCCTCGGCGGCGTAAAGCTCCTGACAGCGAGCGATGCCGCGAGTTGCTTTCTCTTCCCAGGGATTCGACTGTCGCTATTGTTCCGCCGCATCGTTTTGCCCATGATGTCGTAAACTGATTGCAGTCCTCGGAGTCTCCTTTGGTTTCAAAAGTCTCTTCGCTCGCTGATCCCGGCCTGGAAGCCGAGCAGTCTGCCGCGTCCGTTATTTCCGTACAGAATTTGGTTCACCGCTATGAAAATCGAACTGCGTTGAATGGAGTTTCCTTCGATGTGCGGCCGGCGGAGTTGTTCGGACTACTCGGACCGAACGGCAGTGGAAAGACTACTCTATTCCGAATTCTATCGACGCTGATGATTCCCACCGGCGGCCGGGCCCTGGTAATGGGCTGCGATGCCGCGCAGGATCCCGCCAACGTGCGAAGACAGATTGGCGTAGTGTTTCAGGCGCAGAGCGTTGATGCAAAGTTAACTGCATACGAGAACCTCTGGCATCAGGGCCATCTCTATGGTCTGCGTGGGTCCGCTCTCAAGGCGCGCGTGGGAGAGATTCTCGAACGGGTGGGTCTGGCTGATCGCGCCAAAGAGCGAGTGGAAACATTCTCCGGGGGAATGCAGCGCCGCATCGAACTGGCAAAAGGACTGTTGCACCATCCTGGAGTGCTCTTGCTCGATGAACCTACGACGGGGCTTGATCCCGGAGCGCGCCGGGATTTGTGGCAGTATTTACAAATCCTGCGCGATGAAGAGCATGTCTCCGTGCTGGTCACGACTCATTTGATGGAAGAAGCGGAGCGCTGCGACCGCCTTGCCATCATGAATGAAGGAAATCTGGTTGCTCTGGGAACGCCAACAGAATTGAAGAGTGAAATCGGCGGTGATGTGATCATGCTCGATGCCGCGCACGACGCCGCTTTGCTGGCCGACCACGTCCGGGCACGGTTTCGCGTAGAAGCATCCGTGCTCGGGAGCCAGGTACGGATTGAGCGTGAGGGTGGGCACCGGTTTGTTCCTGACGTGGTCGAGGCGTTTCCGGGCGAGATTCAGGCGATTTCCGTCAGCAAACCGGCGCTGGAGGATGTATTCATCCATCGCACCGGCCACAAGTTCTGGAGTGAAGAGCGCGAAGCGGTTTCCGAAGGTAAATCCGAAAACAAGAAGAAGAAGAGGAGGTAGCTTGCGTCCAATGATTCTGGTGCTTTCTCTCGTACTCGGCGTAGTTCCCTTGTTTGGCGTTGTTTGGATTTTCGTCAGTGGCATGATCGTCCTGTCTCCGTTTTCAGTCACAATGGACGGACTGTTCATGACGCTGATCCTGCTGACGCTGTCCGCATGTTTTCTGTTGAATGCATTCTGGGAAATGCGCGACCGCGGAATGCTCGGCAAGAAGAAGGAAAGCGTACCCACGAAGGCACCTACGGCAAAAGCGAGTTAACTGATGGCAACCCACGCTGTAACTTTGACACGGCCTCCACTGGCCCCCTCGGCGGGAGTGGCATTACCTGCATTTACGCTTTGGTGGCGCGAGATTGTGCGCTTCTACCGGCAACCCACGCGTGTGGTAGGGGTCTTGGCGTCTCCCCTGGTATTTTGGCTGGTGATCGGCTCGGGTTTCGGAACGTCATTTCGTTCGGGTGGTGGACCCGGTCAACAGCACTACCTGGATTACTTCTATCCCGGCGCACTGATCATGATCGTCCTCTTTACTTCGATCTTCACAATGATGTCGGTGATTGAAGACCGAAAAGAGGGATTCTTGCTCTCGGTGCTGGTCGCGCCGGTGCCGCGCACTGCAATCGTTCTCGGGAAAGTGCTGGGCGGAACCACGCTTTCGGCCATTCAAGGGATGATTTTCCTGATCTTCGCGCCCTTCGCCGGCGTACATCTCGATCTCGTGCAAGTGTTGCTGGTCGGGGTTGTCGTTTTTCTCGTTTCGTTCTCCCTAACCGCACTTGGCTTCGCGATCGCATGGCCGATGGATTCCTCGCAGGCCTTTCACGGCATCGTAAATCTGTTTCTGATTCCGCTATGGCTGCTGTCGGGAGCGCTGTTCCCTCTCGCCGGCGCTTCCGGGTGGATTCGGGTCATCATGCGGCTGAATCCATTGACATACGGAGTCGAGGCGCTGCGAGGATTGCTTTATCCAGGGGCCGAAACCAGCTTTCCACTGCCTTCCGCCATGGCAACGCTGCTACTTTTCTCGTTGGTCATGCTCGGGTTGGCGGTTTGGATGGCAAACCGCCGGACGACGAGGCCTGCTGCGTGATCGCTGAGCAATACGCCTTCTTCCCCGCACTGAATGCTACTCTGAACGGAACAAGTGCCGCACTGCTTTTCACGGGGCGCGTGCTGATTGCTCGCGGTCGCGTCGCCGCACATCGCGTCTGCATGATTGCAGCGGTGATTGCGTCAGCTCTATTTCTGGGATGTTATTTGTTCTTTCATTTCAAGGTCGGGAACATTCGATTCCTCGGCGAAGGCTGGGCGCGCCCAGTTTATTTTGCGATCCTGATTTCGCATGTCACCCTCGCTATCGTCATTGTTCCACTCGCGATCGTGACTTTAAGTCGCGGCCTGAAGGCTCGCTACGATAGGCATCGAGCCATTGCTCGCTGGACCTGGCCGCTCTGGATGTACGTTTCCGTCACAGGCGTGATCGTATATTTCATGCTTTACCGGTGGTTTCCGCACAGCTAGTACTCGCCACGGAGGAGACAGACAAAAACTTCGAGTACCCGAGGAGCAATCTAAAGCTTTTCTATTCTGCTTGTCCAGGTGTCCTCCGTGCCCTCTGTGGTGAATTGATTTTTATGTCTCTCCTGAAACTCAAAATCGATGTCTCCGGCACAGTCGGCGACGCGGCGTGGCGCGAGATCCAGCAGTATGATCAGATTCAGAGCGCGGATTTCGGACCGCAGTTCGGCAGTGGCGGACGCTGCAATCATCCGCCCGATGCTCCTCATGCCAAAGGCGAGTGGATCGGCGCCGAAATCCGCCTCCAGACGCCTCTTTTGGCACAGTATGCCATGTCACACTACCTTGAACAGGAGCGTGTGCTCGACGCCGATGTGGAAGAATAGTAGGAATGATTTATAGTTTTTTTCGATATCCCATGTCTAATCAGCCTGAATCGTCCGCTCCGAGTGCCGTGAGTTCTACTGAACCGGAGGCCAAGGCCAAGCGCAGCATGTCGCGCACTCAGAAGATTCTGTTCTTTGCCACAGGCTGGCTGATCGTCCTCATGCCATTTCTGTTCTGGTGGAATACGTGGTTTGGGCGCCATCTTTCCGAACAGCAGATGACCGAGTATCTCCACGACGACAAGAAGCCACGCCATATCCAGCATGCCTTGGTGCAAATGGGAGAGCGCATGGGTGCGCCGGACAGAACACACTCTGAAAAGTCGGCAAGCAACGCCGATGTTCAGCGATGGTATCCAGACCTGGTACGTCTCGCCAACTGATCCGGTTGAGGAAGTACGCAATACAGACGCATGGGTGATGGGACTGGATCCCTCGGGCGCCGGTTTTCACGAAGCACTGTTGAAGATGCTGGCAGACCCGTCGCCCATGGTTCGAGGAAACGCCGCGTTGTCACTCGTGCGCTTCGGCGACGCTACTGGGCGTCCACAAATCGTGGCACTATTACAACCGGCACAAATCAGCGCCCCGACGGATGGACACGTCGTCGACTCCGACCGCCCCGGAACGGCGGTTCGTCAGGGAGGATTGCTGGCAAAACTGGCAACCACCACTCCCTCGATGCCGGTTGAGATCCGCTCTCCAATTCCGGGACGCATTCGATCCGTTTCGCAGCCTGGCGCGAACGTCGCTGCCGGAGCAGAGGTGGCAGTCGTCGACCCGGGAACCGAGCAGGTATGGGAAGCGCTGCGAGCACTGTATCTGGTCGGGCAACTGGAAGATCTGTCAGCGATTCGTCCCTACGAACGGGACCTGCCCGATATTTCCAACGATGTACGCAAGCAAGCGTTGGAGACGGAACAAGAGATTCGGAAGCGCGCGGGAGCGAACTAATCTGGCATGGCACAACGATTGGGCTACATTGCTCTGGTCGTTCGTGATTACGATGAAGCCATTTCTTTCTACACGCGATCGCTCGGGTTCCAGTTAATCGAAGACACAGACCTCGGCAACGGAAAGCGCTGGGTGCTAGTGAGGCCTCCAGGCTCTGAGGGCACGGACTTGCTGCTCGCGCGTGCCGTCAATCCCGAGCAGGCGAGCCGCGTCGGCAACCAAACGGGTGGCCGTGTTTTTCTCTTTCTTCAGACGGACGATTTCTGGCGCGATTATCGGAAGATGTCTGCCCAGGGCGTGAAATTCATCCGACCGCCAAGCGAAGAAGCGTATGGCACGGTCGCGGTCTTTGAAGATCTCTACGGCAACAGGTGGGACTTGCTGCAACTGAAAGCCGACGGCTGAAAGCTGAGAGATTCTCTAAATTGCCATTGGCCCGACTTCTTTTTCCACTTCCACTGTATCTACCATCGCGATTGCGTCCCAGGGACAACCATCGAGGAAGCAGCCATCCGGGCCCTTGCTCAAGCATTTCTTGCAGCCGATACAAAGGATGGGATCGATCTGGATGCGGCCGAACGGCGGATGATCTTCGTCGGGAACCCAGAACATGCAGTCTTCCACCGGGCAGTATTCGACGCATGCGGGCGAGCCAGCACATCCGGTGCAGCACTCGGTGATGACCGCCAATTCCTTCGGCTTCTTCTTGCGCGGGGTGGCGAGACCTTTCGACTTCGGTTCAAACTTCAGTTCGTCGGGAACCATACCGACGGCTTTGGTGGCACCGGGTAGCAGGAGGCATGCGCGGAATTATACCCTGAACCCGCTCAATTTATGAACCTTACTTGCGCGTGAAAATCCGGCACGAGCACGAGACGACCGGCCCGAAACGACACTTCCGCGTGGATTTTGTGCTTGGCAGCACGATCTCCACCGGCCTCCTTCTGTTATATTGAACCCCTGCAAAGGAGCACCGTTATGGCTGGCAAGAGTCTGAATCGCGTTCAGTTGATTGGAAATCTAGGCAAGGATCCTGAGATCAAGTACACCCCGCAGGGTACGCCTGTTGCCAAGCTCACCATCGCTACGAACGAACGCTTCAAAGACAAGGCCGGCGAATGGCAGGATCGAACCGAATGGCACAATGTCGTGCTCTGGCAACGTCTGGCCGAGATTGCTGGCGAGTATCTGAAGAAAGGCGGCAAGGTCTATATCGAAGGACGCCTGCAGACTCGTTCTTGGGACGACAAGACATCCGGGCAGAAGAAATATATGACCGAAGTCGTAGCTAGTGATTTGATCCTTCTGGGTGGACGTGGCGAGGGTGGCGGAGGCGATTTCGCCGGAAGTTCACGCGGGTCGTCATCTTCTGCCGGAGGCAGCAACAATTTTGATCAACGCACTCCCGAGCCCGAACCGGCAGGCTCCGGACCGATCACCGACGACGATATACCGTTCTGAGAAGGTAGCATCGAGCTCTGAGCTTCAAACGTACGTACCACCTTTGGAAGGCGGATAGCAGCAAGCTACCGCGCGCTTCCCTGCTCGCGACTCTCTCGATCTACATCTCCTTCGTCTGACTGAAATAATTCGCAAGACCGCGATGGAACCTCGAAATGATCTGCGCGCATGATCGGGACCTGTTCTTCAAACAGTGCGCGGAAACTGTCGCGAGAGGAACTTCCAAGTAACCTCCGGAATTGGTTACCTGCCCCTGTCTCCGGGCGCGGGGACACGGGCAAGACGCGAATCAGCGCAGCTGTTGCGGCCCTTTATTTTGAGCCGTTTATCACCTAGCGAAAATCGGCGCCCGCAAGTAACCGTTACCGTAAAACGAACTGCAACCTGCGCCGCGACTAGAGTAAAAGGTCTCTTGACAGTGGCAGGCAAGGCCAGTCATATTGGATCAACTACAGCGCAGTACCTCAAAATTCCCCCCAAGGGACTGGCTTTTCGCAGCAATCCATAACCCTTATCAAGGAGCAAGTACTTTGGTTCTTACGAAACCCGATTTTGACGTCGCTATCATTGGTGGCGGACCTGCAGGCGGCTCCATGGGCGCCTATCTCGCCAAAGCTGGAGTGAATTGCGTAGTTCTCGAGCGCGAATTGTTTCCCCGGCCTCACGTTGGCGAGTCGCTCGTCCCTTCTGCCATGAGGGTTTTCCGCGATCTGGATTTCCTCGATCAGATGGAGGAAGCGAAGTTTCCCCACAAGTTTGGCGCAGCTTGGACCGCCGAGGACCGCGGTGCATATGACATGGATTTCAAGGGCGGTTTCGACGGCAAGGGAGACAACTTAGCCCCGAACCTCGCATGTCGACATCCGCTTTAACGAGCGGAAACAGGATGGCGTGGACCGGGAATATACGTATCACGTCGATCGCGGCAAGTTCGATCTCATGCTCCTGCAACACGCCAACAAGCTGGGCGCGACGGTGTATGAAGGCGTGAAAGTCAGCTCGGTGGACTTCGGCACCAAGGAACCGGTCGTCCGCTTCAACATGGGACAAACGGCAAGGAAATGGGCGTCACGCGCCAAGATGGTGATCGATGCCAGCGGCCGCAACACCTTCCTGGGCAATCAGCTGAAGCTGAAGATCAAAGATCCGGTATTCGATCAGTACGCCATCCACACCTGGTTCGACAATTACGATCGCAAGGTGTTCGCCAAGAAGGACGAGCAGCCGCGACTTCATCTTCATCCACTTCCTGCCCATCTCCAATACCTGGATCTGGCAGATTCCCGATCACCGACTCCGTCACCAGCATCGGCGTGGTCACGCAGAAGAAGAACTTCGCCAAGTCACGACAGGACCGCGAAGCAGTTCTTCTGGGAAGCCGTCGGAACGCGTCCCGCGCTGCGGGAAGCACTGCAAGAAGGCAGACCGAGATGCACGCCTTCAAAGATGAGGGCGACTACAGCTACGCCATGAAGCAGGTCACCGGCGACCGCTGGATGATGGTGGGCGATGCCGGCCGCTTCGTCGATCCTATCTTCTCGACCGGCGTCAGCATCGCGCTGAACAGCTCGCGCTTTGCGCACAAGAACGTGATTGCGCGCCTTGGAAAAGAACGACTTCTCGCGCGCAAGCTTTCTCCGAGTTCGAAAACAAGATCCGACTCGGAACCAAGAACTGGTACGAGTTCATCTCCGTCTACTACCGGCTTGAACGTGCTGTTCACCTACTTCGTGGGTGATCCACGCTACCGTCTCGATGTGCTGAAGCTGCTGCAAGGCGACGTTTACGACGATGCCGCGCCGCCAGTGCTTGAGAAGATGAAGAAGATGGTGTCGGAAGTCGAGCAGAACGTGAAACACCCGTGGCACAAGTCGCTGGGTGACATGACGGTCGACGCCTTCAAGCAGGTTGCCACCAGCTAGAACAGCATCATCATTCCAGAAGGGAGAAAGCTTTGGTTATTACCAAGCCAGATTTTGATGTCGCCATCATTGGCGGAGGACCCGCAGGATCGTCGATGGCTGCCTACCTGGCCAAGGCCGGTGTGAGTTGCGTTGTATTTGAGCGCGAACTGTTTCCTCGGCCCCACGTGGGTGAGTCGTTAGTTCCTTCTTCTACCCGTGTCTTCAAAGACCTGGACTTCCTGGGACAAATGGAAGCGGCGAAGTTTCCCCACAAGTTCGGCGCGGTTTGGACGACAGATGATAAGAAGATGCCTTACGTGCATGACCTCGACGGTCTTGCTCCGGATTGCAACGTCGACATCCGCTTTGAAGAACGCCAACAGCCGGGCATCGACAAGAACTATACCTACCACGTCGACCGCGGCAAGTTCGACCTCATGCTTCTGCAACATGCCAACAAGCTGGGAGCAACTGTTTACGACGGCGTGAAAGTTGTCTCCGTAGACTTCGGTCCCAAGGAACCATTGGTTCGGTTCACCATGGGGTCGCAGGAAATGAGCGTCAGCTGCAAAATGGTCGTCGACGCTAGCGGCCGCAATACCTTCCTGGGCAATCAGCTGAAACTTAAGGTGCAGGATACGGTATTCGACCAGTACGCAATTCACTCCTGGTTCGACGGCTACGACCGCAAGGTCTTCGCCAAGCGCGATACCAATCTGGACTACATTTATATTCACTTCCTGCCGCTCTCGAATACGTGGATCTGGCAGATTCCGATCAGCGACACCGTGACCAGCCTGGGCGTGGTGACGCAGAAGAAGAACTTTGCCAAGTCGAAAGCGGACCGCGAAAAGTTTTTCTGGGAATCGGTCGGCACCCGTCCGATGATCGAGGAGACGCTTCGGAAATCGAATCGCATTCGCCCTTTCAAGGACGAGGGCGACTACAGCTATGCCATGAAGCAACTCTGCGGCGATCGCTGGGTAATGGTCGGAGATGCTGGGCGATTCGTCGATCCAATCTTCTCGACCGGCGTCAGCATTGCCCTGAATAGTTCACGCTTCGCTCACAAGGACATTCTGAGCGCGCTCGAGACCAACGACTTCTCACGGAAGAGTTTCGCGAACTTTGAGAACACGCTGCGCCTCGGCACGAAGAACTGGTACGAGTTCATCACTGTGTACTACCGGCTCAATGTCCTGTTCACCTACTTCATCAACGATCCACGTTATCGCCTGGATGTCCTGAAGTTGCTGCAAGGCGACGTTTATGACGACGCCACACCAGAAGTGCTGGAGAAGATGAAGAAAATGGTGACGGAAGTTGAGCAGAATGAAAAACACCCCTGGCACAAACTTCTGGGCGATCTGACAGCGAATGCGTTTCGTCCGACGGTTTAACCGCTTCCGATATCCCCTCGGTTCGTACCGATCGGGGCCACTAAATTTGAAGTGGGACTCTACCGTGGGGTCTCACTGCATTTACAATTCTCAACTCGTCAACGACCTCGGCATGAACTGAAGCGAACGAGTAGGCGGGGAACATGATGCACAGCAACCGGAATTTCATCATCGCCTACATTTTGTTGGTAGGACTTCCGATCCTGGGACTCGTCGGTATCCTGAAGACCGGGCGCGGCAAGTCTGCACCGATTTCCGTTGACGGAACTTGGACCTTTCAAGCTGATCCTTCCCGGTTAGCGGCTCTCCCGTGCGGAAAGTCGCTAGCGACATCAGATCTCGCTATTTCACAGTCCGGTGAAAGCTTCACGCTCAGTTTGCCGAACGTTCCAAAGTCCACGAGCTTCAGGCGTCCTCGTGGGTACTACCTTGAAGGCGTCTCTGATGCCTGCGTCCGATGATACCGATTGCGGTCATGGGCGCGAACTGGCTTTTCTGGCTACTGTGGATCCAGCCGCAACTCCCAGATCGCTGACAGGAACGATCTCTCTTAACGATTGTCCGACGCTGCAAGCCTGTAGAATTCCGCGCTTTCCGGCGTGCGCCTGCCGCAAAAGGAGGACGCTAGGTGCCGAATCTCTTTTTGCTGGTCCTGCAGATCGCAGTGGTGGTCGCGGTATGCCGGATTGTTGGTGGTCTTTTCCGTCTCATTCACCAGCCCCGTGTAGTTGGTGAGATGTTTGCCGGAATACTCCTAGGTCCATCGTTCTTGGGATGGATGGCGCCTGGAGTATCGGCGTATCTGTTTCCGCCCAACAGCCTGGGGTTTCTGAACGCACTGAGTCAAGTTGGCGTAATGATCTTCATGTTCCTCGTGGGACTCGGGATCAATCCGAAGGAACTGAAAAGTCACGGGCACGCCGCCGTTCTGACCAGCCACGTCAGCATCACAGCTCCCTTTGTTCTGGCAGCCTTCCTTTCACTCTATCTCTACCCTAAGCTCTCTGACGACAGCGTCGCCTTCAGCAGCTTTGCGCTCTTCATGGGAGCCGCAATGAGCATCACAGCGTTCCCGGTCTTGGCGCGCATTCTCACAGAGAGAGATCTTCTCGGAAGCCGATTAGGCACCATCGCGATTGCTTGCGCGGCTGTCGACGACGTGACTGGCTGGTGCATCCTCGCCTACATCGTGCTTCTGATCCGATCGGCGCACAGCGCAAGTCCAATCTGGCTCACCGTGGGCGGCCTGCTGGGCTTTGCTCTCTTCATGATCTACGTTGTCCGCCTCTTGTTACGGCGATTTCAGACGATTTACGAGCGGAAGGGCGGCTTGACCGAGAATTTGCTGGCGTTAATGCTGCTCCTTGTTCTCAGCTCTGCCCTGCTGACGGAATGGTTAGGACTTCACTTGCTCTTTGGAGCCTTTTTGATGGGCGCGATCATGCCCAAGGAGGCGAAGTTTGTACGGTACATCGTGGATCGCTTCGAGACCATCGCGATCACTTTGCTCTTGCCTCTGTTTTTCGCGTTCACAGGACTACGCACGAATTTCGGCTTAGTGAATGGCCCTGAGATGTGGATGTACACCGCTTTGATCATCCTGGTAGCGACCGCCGGGAAACTGGGAGGATCAATGATCGCCTCCTGGCTGGCTGGGATGCCGCTCAGGGAATCAGCGGGGCTCGGCACCTTGATGAATACTCGCGGCCTGATGGAGTTGGTGATATTGAACATCGGTTTGGATATCAAAGTTATTTCTCCGGCGTTGTTTTCGATGATGGTTCTGATGGCATTGTTTACGACATTTATGACAACTCCGGTTCTGGAAATCATCTGCCCGGATCGGATTCTCCGAGCGAAAGTGGCGGCCGTGCCGTCTCAGGTCCCGGTTTCTAGCATGGCGTTGGAGTCGAGTGATGGTAGCGCCGCATAACGGAATTTCCACTGTGCAAATTCTTGCAAGGTTCGATGGTTGCAAGAACCTGCACACGAAAAAGCGCATAAACACTGTCGATTTCATGTGGTGACTGCGCAAGAATCTGCTATGATCCCAATCATTGATCGGCTCTGCGACAGACGCAGACCAAGCTGTATATCGAGAGCTCCGTCTTCCTCCCTCTGCAGTTCGCCAAACTGAATAGCCATCGGGTGCTGGTGAAATCTCGTCTTATGAATACGTGCAGAGTGCTGTGGCTGTTTTTCCTTGCCGTTACATGCTCCGTTTTGCACGCGCAAACGGTGAACACGTTCGAGGGAATCGACGCGTCGCAGTTGACCAACCCAGGATTCGACATAGACCCCAATGGCGCGGTCGGCACGAAACAGTTCATGGAATGGGTGAACGTCGCTTATCAGGCGTACGACAAAGTAACTTTCGCTCCCGTGTGGTCCGCACCGCAGGCAGGCGCGACTCCATGGAAAAATGCCGGCCTGACCAACTGTACGCAGATTGCCGGAGATGGCCTGGTTAACTTCGATCGCCTGGCTTCACGATGGATCATCAGCGCCCGTACAAATAACGCGAACAATTATTTTTTCTGCGTCGCGATTTCCAATACGGACGATCTCTCTTCGAGTTCGCTGAAGTGGTTCACCTATGCTTTTCCGCTGAATTCAATCTTGGGGACGAACGCTCAGGGAAATGTGTATTTCCCGGACTGGCCTAAGCTCGGTAGCTGGAGTGACGCGTATTACATGTCGACCGACCTCGAAGATCCGGGCAGCAACTTCAAGGAAGTTGGCGTTGTGGCCTGTGCTCTTGATCGAGCAAATATGTTAGTCGGAGGAGTCGCCAGATCTCCGCAGTGCTTTCGCGATCCCGCCTCGGGGGGAACCAGTGTATATCTCGGCCATAGCCTAATACCCGCCGACCTCGAAGGCACAAATGCTCCGCCCGTGGGGCGAGATGAATATTTCGTCGCCATTCAAAATCCTGTTCTTGACGGCGTCACCACCACCTCGAACTCTTTTAATATTTGGGACTTTCACGTTGATTGGTTGCACCCGGCAAACTCCACATTTACTGAATCGACACAGCCCGTAGTCCCTTATACGCCCGGCTGCTACACTGCAGCCCAGCCTGTCAACACCGTTTGCGTTCCTGAATCGACCACGAGCATCACAGGTATCCGTATCGATTCGGTTGGTGACCGTTTCATGCCGCGTCTCGCCTACCGAAATTTTAGTACGTACGAGTCGTTCTTGTTCAGTCACACAATTCTGACGGGATCTGGAAACAGCAAGCAAACCGGTGTCCGTTGGTATGAACTTCGAGGCGCCGGCACTCCCGCGCTCTTCCAGGATGGGACCGTGAGCCCGGACTCGTCTTTATTCCGATTCATGCCGAGCATCGCGCAGGACGGCAGCGCAGAGGCCGCTGTGGGTTACAGCGTCTCCAACGGATCGACGCATCCCGGCATCAGTGCCTCATGGTGGAACCTTGCCAACCTCAGCGCCCCAGTTGAATTCAGTTTGTTTCCTGGAGCGGCAGACGAAGAAAATAAGAGCACGTGGGGCGACTACACCAGCATGACGGTGGATCCCGTCGATGACTGCACCTTCTGGTACGTGAACGAATACTTCAGCCAGAACCAGACCGGAACGCAACATAATTGGCAAACGCGCATCTCCAACTTCAGGCTTCCCGGATGCGGCCAGACCACACTTTCACCTGCTACCGGCCTAGCATTCGGCTCTGTGGCAACCGGTACCACCAGCGCCTCGCAAGCCGCGATCCTGACCAATGGACAGAATGCGACGCTCAACATCGGCAGTATCGGGTTCTCCGGTGCAAACGGTTCCGACTTTGCTCAGACCAACAACTGCGGATCGAGCCTGAGCGCAGGCGCAAACTGCTCGATCGACGTGACTTTCACTCCCGGTGCGCTGGGATCACGCGCGGCAACTCTGACTGTGACCGATGACGCCAGCAATAGTCCGCAGACTATCGGCGTCAGCGGGACTGGAATCACTCCCGTCACGGTTTCACCCACAAGTCTCAATTTTGGAAATGTCACCCTTGGCTCGAGTAGCACCGCACCAGCCGTGACTTTGACGAACAATCAGAACGTGGCGCTCACTAACATCAGCATCGTAGCCAACGCGCCGTTCAGCCAGGTCAACACTTGCGGAACCTCGATCGCCCCAGGTGCGAAGTGCAAGATCACCGTGACGTTTACCCCAGCCGTCCTAGGAACAAAAACGGGGGCTGTCACGATCTCCGACAGCGCGGCGACCAGCCCACAAACGATCGCCGTCCGCGGAACCGGCGCTAGCCCGGTTACGTTTTCTCCTACTTCATTAAGCTTCGGGACGGTGGCAGTTGGCAACTCCAGCAGTCCGCTACCTACGACGCTGACAAATCACCAAAAAACGCCGCTAACGATTAGCTCGATCAGCATCATCGGTACGAACAGTGCTGATTTCTCTCAAACCAACAATTGTCCCGGTTCGTTGGCTGCAGGAGGAACCTGCACAATCTCGGTGACCTTCAGCCCGAATGCTACGGGAAGCCGCAGCGGAAAATTGAAAATCGTCGACAACGCGGTAAACAGCCCACAGAATGTCGCACTCTCTGGTATAGGACAGTAGGCAGTAACTGTTCGTTTGTAATATTTCTGGCCATGGTTCATGAAGGCCTCGCGCCAGGGGCACGGGGGGTTCGATTTTACTTTGGAGGATTCAGATGAGAAGTAGTTACGCGTTCGCCGGAAAAGGAACGGTTCTGCGCACCTTGAGTGCCAACGATAGTGCGGCTTGTTCTCGCCGAACCTTGGACGCCCGCTGGGCCGTCACTCGACTGAGGTCTGTTCTCCTCACTACGGCGATGGCACTGATCTCCAGCCTGCTCCTTAGCGGGCAAGTCAGTGTTCTTACGAACCGATATGACAATGGCCGTACTGGACTGAATCCGAATGAATCCTTCCTGAATCCGGCGAACGTCAAGTCAGCCACCTTCGCTAAATTGGGCTCCTACAACGTGGATGGTTTTGTCGTCGCGCAACCGCTATACATGCCAAACGTCACCATTGGCGGCACCTCTCACAATGTCGTTTTTGTGGCGACCATGCATGACAGCCTGTACGCCTTCGATGCAGACAACATCACCGGTGCTCCGTTATGGCAGGATAGCTTCATTAACCCGGGCGCGGGGATTACTACGGTGCCGATTTCCGAACAAGGGTGTGGTGCCGTCAACGGTTACGTGGAAATGGGCATTCAGAGCACTCCTGTAATTGATCCCGCTGGCACGCTCTACGTTTCAGTCAAAACAAAGGAAGTCGTAGGGAGTACTACTAGTTATGTGCACAGGTTGCACGCGATCAACATCACGGACGGCACGGAAAAATTCGGCGGGCCAGTTCAGATCAAGGGTTCGGTACAGGGTGCGAATGGAATTGTGACGTTTGATTCCGCAAAGGGATGCCAACGGGCGGGACTGCTGCTTACCAATGGCACGCTCTATATCGCTTTCGGATCTAACGGGTGTGACGGCTCGCGCGGCTGGATTTTCGCCTACAATCCCATTTCCCTGCAACAACTGGGGGCATTTTCGACAGCTCCGAATCAAACGCGCGGCGCAAATATTTGGCAGGGCGGCGCAGGCCCTGCTGCCGACGCAAATGGAAATGTGTTTCTTCTTACAGCCAACGGGGTATTCGACGCGAACATGGGCGGCTCCGACTTTGGTGACAGTTTCATGAAGCTGACGCTTACGGGCAACTTTTTGACCTGGAGCGATTACTTCACTCCCTTTGATCAAGCCAATATGGGCGCGAACGATCTCGATCTGGGGTCGGGCGGTGTAATGCTGCTATCGAATCCAAATGTCCTGATTGGCGCCGGAAAAACTGGGACCATCTACGTTGTGGATCCCAACAATATGGGCGGGTTCAACCCCAACAATAACAATCAAATTATCCAGTGGCTGCAAGGTGTGCTGAATGAAGTCGATGGCACACCGGCATTTTGGAATAATACCGTCTTCTTTGCTCCAGCCCATGGTCCAGCAACAGCATATTCCATAGACAGCACTGGACGACTTACCAAGTTGCCGCAGCAAACCGCACCTATCACGCCGGTGGCTGGCCCTTCCCTATCGTCGAACGGTTCCAGCAACGGAATTATGTGGCTGGTTCGAAACTTCGGGACTGCCCAGCAGCTTTCAGCCTTTGATGCGGCCGCTATGTCAGAAACCTATAACAGCACTGTGGCCGGCAGTCGTGACACTTTGGGAACAACACCTCATTTCGTCATTCCCACTGTGGCGGATGGCAGGGTATATGTCGGGACGCAAACGCAACTCGTCGTTTATGGCCTGATGCCGGTGATCTCCAACGTCTCGGGCGGCAATCAAACCGGAAAAGCTGGAAGCACGCTGCCCCTGCCTTTGACTGTCCGAGTTACAGATCCTTACTCGGGTTCGCCCTTGCCCAATGTGACCGTCACCTTCGACGGAAAAGGGTTAGGATCGTTTGGCAACCCGAATCCCACCACCGATAGCACTGGGACCGCCAGCACAACCTACACACTGCCGACCAACTTCACATCCAACACGCTGACGATCACGGTCAGCAGCTTTGGCTATGCATCAACCACATTCGTAGAAACAGTCACTGCCGGCAATCCGGCGTCGATTGTGCCGGTTTCAGGAGGATCTCAGTCTGGCACGGTGGGCACCACGTTGGCGAAACCGATTGTCTTTAAGGTCGCGGACCAGTACGGAAACGGCGTACCCGGCGTCTCGGTGACCTTCAGCGACAGTCCGAATCAAGGGGTTTTTCACCCTTCCAAAACGGCCACCACGGATAACCTCGGCAAGGCAACCGTAACCTACACGCTGCCCAATAAGGCCGGATACAACACCATCACAGCATCAGGCGGCGGCTTCAACGCCAGCGTGCAGGAACGAGCGGTAGCGGGAAATCCCACTACACTGTCCATCGTGTCGGGCAACAATCAAACAGGGCATCCCAACACGCTGCTGCAGCAACCCTTGAAGGTTAAAGCGACCGATCAGTTCATGAATGTGGTTGCTGGCGTCACGGTCAACTTTACTGACAATGGAGCGGGAGGGGCTTTGTCTGCACCGAACGTAATCACGAATGCATCCGGCATCGCGAGTGTTTCATACACGACTCCAAATAAAACCGGCAACGTAATCATTACCGCGTCGGCCACGGGGTTGACCTCGGTGAACTTCACAGAAAAAGTTCAGTGAGCTCCAATGCAAGACCGGTATACGACCTAAAACGGCGGCAGGGTCGGTCCAGGCGAGCGATCCTCTCGCGTCCGCTGATGATCCTGAACAGCCAAATGATTCCACGCTGCACGACAGTCTCGACGCAAAGGGAGGTCCCAGTCTTCCTGTCTTCCGCGTCTTTAGAAGCGAGTCGGCGACACGAGGAGGTGCTCACTGCTCTTGCCGAAACTTGCGGCAATCGATTCAAACACTATGCAAATTCCTTCATCTTGACAGGCCCTTTCCGCGTTCTTCATACTCGACCAAACATCTCCCTCATGGCGGTTGATGATTCCCCCGCGGATTGCATAACTTTTCTGACAATGTCTCAACATGAAGCTTGTTCCCAGTAGCCGGGATGAAGGGATCTTCAGATTCATTCTGGACTGAGTTTTCTTACTGCACTCAATTCTGTCGGAGGTAGATTGTGACACGTACCCGTTCGATCAGCGTAATGGCAGCCGCGGCTCTGGTGATTGGTTTGAGCCTTCAACCTGTTCCAGCACACGCCCAGAACATCATCAGCACCGTAGTCGGCGGGGGAACCACTCCAAGCACGCCGCTTACCGCCGACCTTCCCGGACCCACATCCGCGGTCCGCGACCAGGCGGGCAACACCTACATTGCCGCGCCGACCTCCACCGACATATTCAAGTTGACGACGGCTGGAGTACTTAGTGTTTTCTCCGGTCAGGGCTACGGCGGCTTCAATGGTGACGGTATTCAAGCGAGTAATGCACAGTTGGGGGCTCCGGCGGCCATTGCCTTCGACAGCCACGGAAATATCTTCTTTTCTGACTTCGGGTCCTCGCGCGTGCGTCGAATCGACGCGACGACTGGCGTCATCACGACTGTTGCCGGAAGCGGCGAAAAATGCGCTCACGGCTTCAATCCTTGTGGCGACGGCGGACCGGCCACGTCGGCCCTGCTCAATCTTCCGCAGGGCATCGCCCTGGACAGCGCCGGCAATCTTTTCATCGCTGACTCCGTTGACAACAAAATCCGCCGCGTTGACGCCGCCACCGGGATCATCACGACTGTGGTCGGAGACGGAAATCCGTGCGCAAATCCTTCAAACGATTGTGGCGACGGCGGAGCCGCAACTGCTGCGCAACTCAACCTCCCGGAAGGCGTTGCGGTTGACGCCAGTGGCACTTTGTATGTTTCTGACACGCTCGATCAGCGCGTAAGAATCGTTTCGGGCGGGAACATCAATGCGTTCGCCGGCAATGGCGGCTTCTGCCGCAATTCCACGACAACGTGCGGTGACGGACATCCCGCAATCCTGGCGAACCTGCATCAGCCACAGCAGTTGGCTTTGGATGGGTCCGGCAACGTCTACATTGCTGACACCATGGATCACAAAATCCGTATGGTTGACAGCACCGGAACCATCACCCTCTTCGCGGGCACGGGAGCTCAAGGCTTTGGTGGGGACAATGGCGCTGCTACGAGCGCCTTACTCGATCTTCCAGTAGGACTCTCCGTGGATGGATCGGGAAACATTCTGATTTCTGATACCGGTAATCAACGCGTGCGGATCGTTTCCGGTGGCGTGATCAAGACTCTTGCTGGCGGCGGGACCGGCGGCGACGGTGGTCCTGCGACCAACGCCATCCTCGCAGGCCCTTACACGTTAACCGGAGATGCCGCTGGCAATTTGTATATTGCTGACCGCGGCAATAACCGTGTTCGCAAGGTCTCCGGCGGCACCATCACAACCATCGCCGGAACCGGAAGTGTGGGATACTCTGGCGACGGTGGCGCGGCGACCAGCGCCATGCTCAACGGGCCTACCTCTGTTGCCATCGACTCGGCCGGCAACATTTTCATCGCCGACACCGGGAACCTGGTGGTCCGCAAGATCGATGCCTCTACTCACAACATCAGTACGGTCGCGGGCAATGGCAACTCCTGCTTCCCAACCACGTCCGCCTGCGGAGACGGTGGGCCGGCGACCAGCGGAAACCTCACTTGGCCTCTGACTGTGACGGTCGATGCCAATGACAACCTCTTCATCGCCGATTACTTTGCCTTCAAAATCCGAAAGGTCAACGGATCAACTCAGGTCATCACCACTTATGCGGGAACGGGAATCGAAGGACGATCGGGTGACAATGGGCCAGCGACCAAAGCAAATCTGGACCATCCGTCGAGCGTTGCGGTCGATGGAAGTGGAACTCTCTTTATCTCCGATCAATACAACAACAAAGTTCGGAACGTAGATACCGCCGGGGTTATTCACACCTACATGGGCACGGGCAAGACTTGCTTGTGCGGCGACGGCGGACCGGCCATCAACGGCAGCATCTGGAACCCTCTCGAGGTCGCGACCGACCCGAGCGGTAACGTCTTTGTGGGCGGCGGCAATGCTAACGTCGTCCAGCGGATCAACGCTCAAACCGGCATCTGGGGCACGGTTGCGGGAAACGCCAAGAAGCCTCTGGTTGGTGGGTTCGCTGGCGATGGCGGACTCGCGACCCTTGCAACGTTGGCCAACTTCGGCCTATGGGTTGATGCTAGCAACAATCTCTTCATCTCAGACGAGGGCAACAATCGCATTCGGACCGCTCATCTGACTCCGGCTGTCACCATGCCCACTCAGCCTATGAATTTCGGAAACGTGGCGATCAACACTGCCAGCGGCTCGAAGTCAGTGAAAACGCAGAGTACGGGTGGCGTGGATTTGAATATCTCCAGCATCGCCATCACCGGAACCAACGCTAGCAACTTTAGTCAGACCACCACCTGTCCGAACCCGGGATTACTAGGCGTGGATTCACTTTGCAGCACCAGTGTGGTCTTTACTCCCACGTTCTATGGCAATGCAAAGGCCAGTCTGACCTTCACCGACAACGCCACGAACAGTCCGCAGATCATTTCCCTGACTGGTTCAGGGCCGGACTTCAGCATCTCGAATTCGTCGAATACCTTAACGGTAGCGCGAGGCAATGCCGGTTCGGTCACTACAACCTTCGCTCCCATTGCTGCATTCAACAAGACCATCGCGGTTAGTTGCAGCGGCGCGCCCGCAGGGACCACGTGCAAGGCGAATCCGACGTCGGTCACGCTGAACGGCGTCAGCAGCGGGACAACGCAGATTACGGTCACGGTAGGAACTTCGTCTACGCCCGGGGTTTACAACTTGTCCGTGAGAGGACTATTTTCCCCCTTGCAGCACGCTGCGGCACTTACTCTGACGATCCAATAGGGAGAAAAGCCAAAGGATCGTGAATAACAAAAGGGCGGGTTCCGGAACCCGCCCTTCTTTCTTTGTCTCGTCGAATACTTGTTGATCTTTAGACCGCCTGAGTTCTTACAATCCAACCTTGGACTTGTCGGTGGTTTGTGAAAGCAACCCGCGGGATCGGCGTTCCAGAATGAGTTTCTCGACTCTTTCTTTATCGCTAGGCGGCCACATCTCATCAAGGGCCTTCCAGGCCTCGTCCTGACGACCGCTGTACAGATAGCTGAGCACGATGGTCAGAACCTTTTGGACCGCGGGCAGTTGGTCGAACAGCATTCCCTGACTGTAGGTTGATTTCTTGAGCTTATCCAACTCGTCAGGAGTCAATTCGCTACGAGCCTTCTCAATCTCGTGATCATAATCCGTAATGTGCTCGGAGCTGACGTCCACTAACTGGTCGCCATCCAAACGCATGAAAATCCGCGGAATGACAGAATTTGCGTGCGGAACCAGAAAATAGTCGAAGACTCCCTCTCCAGTATTCAACTCCACTCGTCCGTCATCTCGGGTCTTGAAAACCACGGGAACCTGGTTGTGAATATCGCGAACTAATGGCAGCCCATCGGTCAACCCGATGATGCGATATGTGTAACAACAATGGGCTCCGCCAGAAAACCCTTGCACAATGAGATCCGGCTTTCCGTCGCCGTTAACGTCGGTCCCGGACAAGGCATTGATCGACACGGCCCAATCTGTAGCCACCTTCTTACCGGCAGTCTTGCTTCCGGGAGGGGTCACAGTCGCGAAGCATCGGTTCACTCGCCCGGGGGAACCAGACAAGCGCACGCTATATCCCGAAAACTGGTGAACTTGGGGCACGCCTTTTGGCGCTGGACAAACGAGCACTGGTTTCTGGGCACTCGCTTCCGGCTTTATCAGAAGGATAGCGGCACCAACCAATAACAAACCAAGAGTCGACCGCATCGCGCTACGGGAGCTAATCATCAAAATGGACATGCTATTAATTTACCCTTGAACCGACCAGCTTTGGCAAGCAGAGATCGCCAGAGTTCCATCCCAAGTAACTTTGTCGCAGAGCCTAAATCACGGTGTGTCTCTCAAACCATCTAAAAACAAACACTCAGAGCGAATAACGCTCTGAGTGTCAGTTCAATCAGACTGTCGGGGCCGCTGAAATGTTACTGGTTCGCGAGCAGTATAGGTTTGTAACCGATCGGGACGGTTGTTCCGGAGATCGTATGGCTCTTGCCCGCCAGGTCCAGGTAGTGCGTATAGTTCTGGCTGGCAGGCGGGAACTTGTAACTGGTCGTGCCGCAGACCCCGTTACTGCAACTCTTGGATGTGTCCCAAACTGCCAGGGCCTGGTATCCGCCTGATCGGCTCAAACCGCAAGTCCATATCGTTCCAATCACAGAGCATTGCTGACTCAGAGTTGTTCCAACCATCCAGGATTCCACCTGTTCAAATGCGATGCCCGTCCCGCAAATGAAGCCGGTTCCGCTGGGATCGGGAGTTGTGCAACCCTTCACGCTATCCATCGACCAGAGCGGCGTCGTGTCTTCCCAGGCGTACCAGTAAGTGCGGCTCACGCCAGCGCTCCAGTGCAGAAGCATGGATCGCCCCACAAATCCGGCTTGCTCATCCGGATCCGGAAACGCCGCGGTTCCCCAACTGAATTCGTCGTCAAAAATCGGCTTGCTCAGCAGCTTGTAAGTGGTAAGGGCACCGTCTCTCACATTACTGATCAAGCCGGTGATTTTTTCTGGACTGTCGCCGCTGTATCCGTGCAATCCAATGACATCGGTGACGGCGTCACCGCCCGCGTTGAAATATCCCGTCAACCAGGTGTTGATGGCAGCGCCACCCAATGCCGCGGATGGAGTCACCATCATCGCATTCGGATCGATGCCCGCGTTCTTACAACTCGAACCAATGCCCTTGATAATGCAAGCAGCGTCCTGCGCCATGCGTACTAGTTGGGCGGTTGTGCCGCGCCAGAATCCAGAGATGTTGGGTTCATTCCAGATTTCGTAATACTTGATATGACCCACGCCGCTATTCACGCTATGGTTCGCTAGCGCAGTGACCCAATCTTTCCAGTGCTGGTTGGTTCCAGTGCCGTCCGGATTCAGATCTTCGGGCCAATAGCATTGCCCGGGCCCGCCGCCATACGTCGTTCCGTCAAACGCACAACCCGGCGTCTGATTGCAGGAAGAAGCCGTTTTGGCGCCGCACTGCGCCCACACCGGAGTCATGGCCATGGTGTAAAGAACGTCCACGTTGTGTTGCTTGGCGTCCGCCAGTCTCTGATCCAGTTCAGTCCAGTCGTAGGTTCCCGGCGCTGTATTGATCAGTGCCCAATCGGCTCCGGCATCCCAGAATCTCTGCCCTGAAATTGGAGCGCTTGGCCACGGCGTATTGACATGGTTGACGTGCATATTGAACATGTTCGCGGGAACATTCTTTCCTGCCAGGTTCAAGTTCACGGTTAGGGTGAAAGCCTGTTTCGCGGTCGCCTTCCTCTTCGCAGAATCGCTCACGTGAACATTAAACGTAAATGATCCCGTCTCCGTCGTGGTCCCCGTAAACGTGCCATTCGATTGGATGTTGATGCCCGTCGGCGGCGTGCCCCAGCTGATGCTCCATGTGTACGGAGGGATACCGCCGGTGGCCTTAAACGTCTGAGTGTATTTCACCCCCGCTAGCGCATCGCTCAAACCGGTGGTCGTTATGGCCAGCGTCGCAACCGGGGTTACCGTCACGGTTGACGTCGATGACTTAGTTTTGTCGGCCACGCTAGTCGCAGTCACGACAGCGCTGGTCTCGGTGGTGACGTCGGGAGCCGTGTAGAGTCCGCTGGGGGCAACGTGTCCAATCGAGGAAGACCAGGTTACGCGCGTATCGCCCGTATTTTTGACCGTCGCCGTAAATTGTTGGACCTCCGCTGATGGAACGCTAATGTTTCCGGGGGTGCTTGACACACTGATGGGGGGATTCACCGTGACCGATACCGAATTCGAAACCTTCGGATCCGCCACACTCGTCGCTGTTACCGATACCGTCGTCGTCTTGCTGACGGTGGGGGCCGTAAAGACTCCGCTACCGGAGATCGTTCCCTGCCCGGCTGTCCAAGTAACCCCATTCCTGGTGCTGCCGGTTACCGTCGCTTTGAAGTTTTGAGTCTTTCCCGAATTCATGACGACGCCAGTGGGAGTGACGGAAACCTTGACCGGTGGCATGACCGTGACTGTAGCCGTCGCTGACTTGGTGGGATCGGCAACGCTGGTCGCCGTCACTGACACCGTGGTGTCGCTCGATACAACCGGAGCCGTATAGAGCCCTGTACTCGAGACTTTGCCTTTCGTGGTTGACCAGACAACTTTCGTATTGTCTGAATTCGTAACTGTCGCGGTGAACTGCTGAGTCAGCGCAGAAAAGACATTTACGCGCGCCGGAGAGATTGAAACATGTACTGCCGTACCTGCGTATGAGGACGAGACTGCAACCAGGAGAATAAACGCGATGAAAGTCGCTACGTAAACGCGCGAGTTGTGGATGGACTGAAAGCTGGATCCATCAACCTTACGGACCGAGCCATTGCATCTTCCGGACGGGGGATTGCCGGACATTGGGAACCTCTAGATATGAATTTTTCGAGCTAATGGAAACACTGTACGAAGCTTGGGGTCAACCCGGTAGATTCCAGAAGTACAACCTGTAGTTTGGCCGTTAGTACGAGCGTAATCTTGCCAATGCCAAATTGGGCCTAAGCCCTTGTGTTGGGGGACTATGCAAGAATCTGCATACCCGCCGAAGGTGCCATTTACACCCTTGCCTGAAGCGATTAAAGTACCAATTAACTGTCTGTGGATTTGGGCTGCCAAACGGTGTTTGCTGTTCAGATAGCCCGATTCGCCCGTAATTCAACGGGATCTGCTGGGACTGTCTCCCTCAACAAAAGCGCAGGTGAGGAAGGGTCGCAAGCCATTTGACGTTACATGCGACGTGTTGTAGCTCACACGAGGCGCTCATCTGGAACGCTGTGCTGCCGGACGAGCACGTTTACTTGTTGTCCATGCCCAACGAGGTAAAAACAATTCCCATGAGCAACGCCGGACGTTCGAATCTTCTCCGATTCTCCTTGGCAGGATCATTGCTGTTCTGCTTGCTGTCGTCCCTTTCCGCGCAGACGATCTTGGCTGGAACGAAGGACATTACCCAGATCCAGCACATCGTCTTCATCATCAAAGAGAACCGGAGCTTTGACGAGTATTTCGGAACCTATCCCGGCGCCAATGGCGCGACCAATGGAACGATTTCGTCGGGACTGGTGATTCCGCTCGGGCACACACCGGACCAGACTCCCACTGATATCGATCACACCTGGAACGCCGCCTACACCGCCATCGATGGCGGAAAACAGGACCAGTACGACCTGATCTTCAACGGCAACCACAATGG
The DNA here is from genome assembly GCA_963722365.1 of uncultured Acidobacteriaceae bacterium. Lineage (GTDB taxonomy): Bacteria > Acidobacteriota > Terriglobia > Terriglobales > Acidobacteriaceae > Sulfotelmatobacter. The sequence goes on along the minus strand of CAVRLM010000003.1, from coordinate 6,091 downwards.
GGACTATCTCGCGTATACGCAGATGACGCAGACCGACATTCCCAACTATTTCACCTACGCGTCAGAAATTTGTTCTCGCCGATAAGATGTTTTCCTCGATTCGGGCCAACAGTTTCCCCAATCACCTTTACACCGTCGCGGCCCAGTCGGGAGGCGTGATTGGCATTCCCTTCTCGCCCGTCGAGCCCAATGGAATCGGCACCCAGGGCTGGGGTTGCGATGACGACCCCACCGTGGTGGTGCAGCAGATGGACGCGGATGATGATGTAAGCAACGTTCGACCCTGCTTCGACTTCCCGACACTGGCCGACAGCCTGCAAAGCGCCGGCATTTCCTGGGCGTTCTATGCCCCCCCGTTCGGCACTCGGGGCTATCAGTTCTCGACCCTGAACGCGATCAGTCACATCCGCAACACTTCCCTCTGGACTCAGCATGTGCCGAACAGCGCCAATTTCGTGTCCGATGCCAAGAACGGACGATTGCCTGCCGTCAGCTGGCTGGTAGCAGGACCGCAGAGCGAGCATCCGCCGAACAGCACCTGCATCGGAGAGAATTGGACCGTCAGCCAGATCAATGCCATCATGCAGGGGCCCGATTGGGCCTCGACCGCGATCTTTGTGACGTGGGATGATTTTGGCGGATTTTACGACCACGTCGTGCCGCCGATTAATGACATGTTCGGGCTCGGACCGCGTGTGCCTCTGCTGATCATCTCGCCGTTTGCGAGGCCCGGGTACATCTCGCACACTCAGTACGAGTTCTCATCGGTTCTGAAATTCATTGAAGAGCGCTTCGGCTTGGCGCCCATGACAGGACGCGATTCAGCGGCGAACGATACTACTGACAGCTTCAACTGGTCGCAAACTCCGAATCCGCCGGTTGTATTGTCCTCCCGCACCTGCCCTGTCGTTTCAACCACCCAGATGATTTTCGGCAACTACGGGATTAACACAACCAGCACCCCACTCGCCGTAACGATCACCAATAACGGCACGACTGCCATGACCCTGGGCACGCGCACCATCACCGGTGATTTCACGCTTGGCACCACGACATGCACGGCGACGTTGAAGCCAGGAGCAGCATGCAAAGTCAATTTCCAATTCAAGCCTACAGCTACCGGACAGCGTAATGGTGTGTTGACCATTAACGACAGTGATGTCACCAGTCCGCAGCTGGTCAACATCACCGGCACGGGATCCAACATCGGAATCTCGCAGAATGCGCTTTATCCCGGCTTGAAGTTCGCGCAACAGTCGTTAGGCGTAGCCAGCAATCCGCTCAATGTCACGCTTACCAACAAAGGAACCACCCCGATTACGATTTCCAGCCTGCAGATGATTGGAGACTTTTCTCAGACCAATAAGTGCAACAACATCATACCTGTCGGCGGAAAGTGCGTGATCTCGGTCAAATTCACTCCCACGCAGACCGACTACCGTTACGGAGCCTTGGTGGTCAACAGCAGCGATCCTGCCAGCCCGCATACGATTCGGGCATACGGGCCCGCCACCCAGGTCTCGCTGAACCCAACAAGCCTGACCTTTGGGCCTCAAGCGGTGGGCACAACCAGCGCCTCACAGACCTTCACCGTGGGGGATGTTGGAACGCAGAGGCTCACCTTCGCCAGCATCGCGGCCACAGGAGACTTTGCCCAGACCAACAACTGTCCCAGCCCAATGCTGCCGGGGCACACCTGCACAGTGACTGTAACCTTCACGCCCACCGCGACTGGGGCACGAACGGGCAATGTAGCCCTCAGCGACAACAATGGCAGCATCACCAGCCCGGAGTATGTGACGTTGACGGGAACGGGACAGTAGGAGCGAGGAGAAAGCAGCTTCATCTCATTGGCTGCCGCTTCGGACAAACGACGAGGTTGTCCGCTTTTCGTATCTTGGGACCAGCAGCCACTTCGCACTGGTTTAGGCGCCCGAGCCACACAGCAGGACGCGGGGTTGGGGAGCACATTGACGGCGAACGCTGGCGACTGCCAGAGCAATGCTGCGTTAAAGCCAGATTGATCGCGCACCCTTGTTCCTGGCGACAACGTACTAGCACGTGTCGCGGGTCGCTGAAAACTACGCCTTATACCACTCCAGTCGTGGGTCCCCCTTGCACGCGGAAATAGCTTGCGAAGAAAGTTTAGGGAGTTCCGGCAGAGTAGTGTTTTACATTAATCTCCGGCCCAAGTTCGTGAAGTCTGTCCAGCAGACTGTCCTTTTCGTCTCTTAAGTATTTATCAAAGAAAGCAAGTGTTACATCGACGATCAATGAGAGGGAATGGAGCGCTGCACCTTCCGCCTTGGGGTCGCCGGCTGCTTCCATGAGTGGTACATCCGTGAAGCTGTTGTGATCACTGTCCGGCGCCTTGATCGTGACACGGTAGCCGCCGTCTTGGCAATGCCTGAGCTGTTTGTCGATAGCGGCGTCGTGCTGAACTATCGATTGATTGAAGTGTTGGCGAGACTCATGAGCGTCGGCAAGCTCCTTGTCGGTTGGGGGCGCAACGAAAATCTCCTCAAGCAAGAAGGGCTGGTTTGGCGGGCCTGCTCCCGGATAATTTAAAACTGCTCCCTCATCCGGCGCGCCATCCTCATTCACGCACGCCCTGATCCGACGATCCAACTGGCAGGCACGTCCAACCGCCCGACCGCCAATAGAATGACCTACCGCCCCCACGTGCGCCAAGTCTAGTTTGCCGAAAAACACCGAGCCTCGATCCCGATCAAGCATTGTCAGTTGATCGAGGGCGAAACTTATATCAGCTGCCCAAACACTATCTCTCTCTTTCTCCCACATGATCGCTTTCTTCGAAGCTTCCTCTTCAGAAATCTCGGGCGGCTGTGGTCCATAAATACTCCAGGAGAGCTGCGACAGCGCGACCGTTCTCCCATCAGGAAAAGCAACTACATTCACCTCGTAGGTATGCTGGATTGAAGCTACGATGTACCCGTGGCTAACGAGTTCCTCGATGAAGGCAGTGTAGTGAAATACCGGGCTCCCCAGCCCATGCGAAAACATTAATACAGGAAATCGAGCGGGGTTTTTTGCGGGAGTCGCACCCTCAACTGCGTTCGAGGCGAGTTCGCCGGACAAGATCGCCGGCCATAGTTTCCCGTCGGCTCCAGATAGTGCACGATCAGAAAGCATGTTGATCTCTGCCGCGCCTGGCAGGTAAGGAGCAGGTTTACCGGTCTTGCCCCCCTTCTCTGTGGGATACCAAACGTAAATCATCAGTTCCCGCTTTGCGCCCGGGTCCTTCGATAAAACCTCGCTGCGAGACCGATCTGTCCAATCGAACCCGATCCTGCCAACAGCAAACGGGCCCGTAGGGCGTGGCAAGACAGGCACTGGAACTTTGCCAGGTGCCGCGAAAACAGCTGCCCAGAAAAGAAGTGTCCCAACCCCCATACGAAGACAGTTCACCCGCTTGTCCTCTACGTGTTCTTCATATCAAAAGCTCAGTATACGGCGTGGCGGATAGCCTTTCTTAGTTTCAGATGAACGAGAATTTCGAAAGAAATATCCTCCTGATTCTCTTCTCAACTGTTGAATATAAGAGCACAAAGCGTGATCTTGCTTGATGGTCAACCTCTTCACGATGAGGAGGTCAATGCTCCGTGCCAAAAACTTCGCCCGCTCCCCTGCCTCGAGGCAGGTACGAGCGGGCGATATCTTAACCTTCCTGCGAGTTCTCGTCTACGGCAACAGCCCGTAAACATCGAGCTCGCCAGCCGTGCCCACGTAAACCCTCCCGTTGGCCACGGTCGGCACACCGAACTGAACTCCTAAACCGGTAGTGGTTCCCGTGCTGTTGTACAGCTGCACGCTGAGGTTATCGGCTTCGAATGCATACAGGACAGTCTGGGCCTGGATCGGAGTCGCCTCCCAGACGATCCACACAATACCGTTCGAATCGCCGTTGGATGAGATCGCCGGCAACCCGCCCGGATAGGCGAAGACAAAGTTCCCTTCCGAAATTGGATTGGGGGAGAGCTGTCCGTTGTACACCCGGTAGGCCTTAGGCACATCGCCGGTACCGACATAGTAGATCTGGTTCTGCCAGTACGCGCCCTTCGGCCAGATCCCTTTGTCGCCCTTGCCCGTGCCGCCGGCGGCGTGCACCACATCGCTGAGAATCTGGTTGTTGTTGGGAGGCGTTGTATCCGCCCATGTTGTCGCGATTCAGCAGGTAGACGTCGCCCGTCTTCCCGCCTCCAAACAGCAAGTGCGCCGGCCCCGTCGTCTGATCGGGAACAACCGTCACGCCACCGGATCCGAGGTCAAGATCCGCCTCCGATGAAGTAGTATGGCTGAACGGTCTGAAGGGATCGACCAGCGACAAGCTGCCGCTCGTGGATAGCTTCAGGATGCTGTCGCTGTAGTTCGAACCCGCGAAATCACCATCAAAAGTCCCGTTCCCCGTTGCAATATAGATGTTGCCGCTGGTGTCCGCTGCCGGTGCTGATCCCGATCCCCAGACTCCACCGGCCCAGCCGTTCGGAGATGTATTGAAGGCCTGCAACTGCTGGCAGGGTGTGAATCGTACGCAGCAGCCGCCCGTGGAAATTCGGAGGATCGCAGAACGAAGCAAACGCGATGTAGACCACGCCATTCATCAACAGCAGCCCGGAACGTCTGGTTAGGCAATCAGCGGATCCCATACTACGTTGCCCTGCCCGTCATAGCCGGTACCATTGCCGGGTACCGACGCCTGAATTACGACCCTCGGGCTGTTCGCCTTGTCGGCACCGGTGGTGATATCGAGCTGATGCAGCTTTTGTACGAAATTTGTGTGGCCGCCACTCACTTCTTTCGTTCGTGCGACCAGGTACATCGTCTTGGTAGTCGCGTTGATGACAGGAGTACCCGTGATGCCGACTTCCGGCTTCATGCTGTCACACGTGATGTCGTTACCGCCAGAAGTACCAATCGAAAGTGTAGTCACGCCGTCTGCGGGACTGATAAAGCTGGTTTCCAGAGCGGTGTGCTGGTCAGGCTCTCGGCGTCGAAGGCGTACACGCTGTCGTGCTCCGTAGCCACGTAAATCACGTTGTGCACGCCCTTCCCGGGAATGTTCACGTTGGGCACGTAGAGCGGTTGCGCGTAGACTTTGCCGTCCACTGGGAACGAAAATACCTTTCCCAAATTGCGTGCTGTTCACGTTGCCCGGGGTCAGGACCGTCTCTTTCAGATTCTGCCCGGTACGCATGGTGTCGTTGTGATAGGTGAATGTACCCGCGTAGTTGGTGACATAAGCGAACGAGACAGCCGCTTGAGAGCTGTCCGCGGTGCTCGTGGCTTTAATGGCGTGGCGACCGGCGGTGCTCGGCGGTTTATAGAGTCCCGCCGTGGAAATGGTGCCAACGCTGGTGTTGCCTCCGAGTATGCCATCGACTGGCCCACGTCACCGCGTTGCTAGAGACCCCGTTGATGGTCGCCGAGTATAGTTGGCTTTGCTGAGAGGTCAAGGTAGCCGCGCGTGGGCTAACCGCAACCGTGCTGGCAGGAACGACACCAACTCCCGATAGGGTGAGTGTCTGAAGATTCGAGGGATCGGTGTCATTAAAGGTCACGCGGCCATTTCGTTTGCCAGATCCGCTGGGCGCAAACGTGACCGTTAGCGTGCAAGTTCCACCGACCGCTATCGACGTGCCGCAAGTGTCGGTTTCCGTGTAATCACCGTTGCTGGTGATGCTGAGGAACGTGATCGGCGAACTTCCGTTATTCGTTACCGTGACATTCTTGGCGGCGCTCTTTCGGCCCAGATTGATATTTCCGAAGGTTAATGTGGTCGGCGAGAACGTCAGACTTGAAACACCACGACGCCGCTCAACTGCACAACGTGGGGACTGCCGGGAGCGCTGTCGGTGATGGTAACCGTGCCCTCCCCTGGTTCCAACCGCGGTCGGCTTGAATACGACATCGATACGGCACGCGGTCGACGGCGTCGGCGGCAGAGGACTCACGCAGCTGTTGGTCTGGGTAAAGTCTCCCGTCGCCACAATGCTGCTTACGGTTACCGAAGCTCCGCTGATGTTGGTCACGGTCACGGCCACCGGGCCACTGGCCGTATTCACCATTTGCG
>CAVRLM010000002.1:0-105398 GCA_963722365.1 uncultured Acidobacteriaceae bacterium | reverse complement strand
TGAGTCCGCTGCGTCTGCCAGTTCCGCCATCCCGGCATAAGGGAAGGTTTTTCTATTGTACGGCAGCAGTTGGGAATTTTGAATATCGATCAAGCCGGCTGGGGATTGCGGGCGGGAACCGAAATCATGGGCAATTCTACGCGAAAGGTAGTCCCCTTCTCGGATTGGCTCTCGACCGTGATCGAACCGCGATGTCGGGTAACAATCCATTTTGCAATCGCCAAGCCGAGGCCAACGCCGCCCTGCGCGCGGCTTCGTGCTTTATCGACGCGGTAGAAGCGCTCGAAGATCTTACCGTGTTCCTCCGCGCTGATTCCAACTCCTGAATCCTGCACTATGATGACTGCACTCTCGCTCTTCAACTGTAGTGTCAGGTGTATCCAGCCGGGCGCGGGTGTGTACTTGAAAGCGTTGTCGAGCAGAATGTCGACCAACCTTCGCAGCAATGTCTCATCGCCCATGACTAAACAATCTGAAGAATCAAGGCTGGAGGAAAACTCCAGGTTGCGGGCGACGGCAACCTGCTGCCAGTTGTTTACGACGCCGCCTAACGTTCGCCGCAAATCGGTTGGCTGCAGTTGCAGGATCTCCCGGCCGGAGTCAGTTCGGGCTAAAGCGAGCATCTGTTCAATCAGGACGGTCGTGCGTTCCGCCTCGAGCAAGATGTGGCGGAGGGACTCCTTGTATTCGGCTTCTCCCCGGGATCGGCGCAAAGCCAATTCGGCCTCCGTGCGGATAAGAGACACCGGCGTGCGCAATTCGTGAGAGGCATCTGCGGTAAATTGAGTGATCCGCAGAAAAGCCGCTTCGATCCGGTCCAGCATTTCGTTCAGCGTGTCGGAGAGTCGCTGCAGTTCGTCGCCAGTTTCTAGTTTCTGCAATCGGCGATTGAGACTCGTGCCGCCAATCTCACGTGCGCTCTGCACCAAGGTGTCGACGGGAGACAAGGCCCTGCGGCTTAGCCAGAAGCCGCCGCCCGCAGCCACAAGAAGCAGCAGCGGAGCAAACATCAACAAATATGAACGGAACAAGTGGAGAGTTTCCACCGCGTCGTCGGCAGGCATTCCCATTTCCACGGTGTAAACGCGGCCGTCGACCTCCAATTTCTGAAACAGAAAACGGAAGTGGTGACCCGCAATCTTGCGGCTTCGCTCAATTTGGCGGTCGACCTGATCGGGCGACAAAAGCGCAGCCGAATGCGATTTCAGAAATTCCGAACGATAGATCAGCAGGTTACTGTCCGCGTAGATCTGGAGGTAATCACCAGCATGTTCAACGCCATAGGTTTGACCGATCTCATGCTGGAGTTCCCCAAAGGGACGGTCTTTTGGTTGAGATTGTAGAAACTTGGTGAGGTCGTCGACCTGCGCTTCCAGTCCATCATCGACCAGATCAAAGAGGCTCTCACGGAGGATCAACCACATGCCCGCGCCGAAGATCACTTGAGCGAGCGCAAAGATCGCCAGGTACCAGAGCGTGAGGCGTATTCCGATCGATAATCTTTTCATCTGTGCTCATCCGGACGGATCATGTAGCCGACCCCGCGCACGGTATGGATTAACTTCGATCTTCCAGGGGGATCAATTTTGTTGCGCAACAGGTGCATGAAAGCGTCGAGGGTATTTTCTTCGATTTCGCGATCGAAGCCCCACACCGATTCGATCAGCGAATCACGCGACACCACTTTTCCCGCACGGTACATGAGGCGTTCCAGCAGGTTGTATTCCGTGCGGGTCAGCGAAACTCTTTCTTCTCCGCGCAAGACTTCCCTGCTGGCTGGGTCAAGAACCAAGTCAGCCACTCGCAAGTTGGTGTCCCGCACCGCCAAAGCACGACGCTTTACTGCTCGGAGGCGGGCCACGAGCTCATCAAAGGAGAACGGCTTGGTCATGTAATCGTCGGCGCCACCATCAAGACCGCGTACGATGTCGGGCACGGAGTCGCGTGCTGTGAGCATCAGGATAGGCGTGGAGATCTTTGCCGCTCGCAAGCGCTTGGCCACGTCATATCCGGTGAGCTTAGGCATCATTACATCGAGGATGATGACGTCAAACTCATAGGATCGCGCCAGGTTGAAGCCTTCTGCGCCGTCCGCCGCGCAAATCGCTGTGTGCCCCTCCTCGGTCAACCCTTTGCGAAGAAGGTCAGCCATCCTTGCTTCGTCTTCGACGATCAGAAGCTTCATAGAGATCCGCCGTGCTTCCCCTAGGCTCGTTTAGACAATCTGCCCCAGGGCCATTGGGACCTGACCTCGACAGCCGAGGTGTGAAACGGAAGCTGGCCGAAGGTCAGATTATGAACAGGCCTGAAAGGATTTTAAACGTCTCCGGTATCTCACATCGCAAGTTTGTATCGTAGTTCTTCCCGTGAGGTCCTTCCAGTACGATGGTTGAGAAGTTCCTGCAGTTGCAACCCACCGAACATGCAATCGGGCATGGGAGAATGATTTGGGGTCGGAACGGAGCCTATGTTTGTGAGATGGAGATCATTCACGCCAGTATTCGCAGTATTGTCCGCACTGCTGCTGACCCCAACCGGTTGCACGAAAAAGCACACCTTACTGATCGCACCTGGCGAATTGAAGTTGGAAGTGAAAGCGCCATTCCGCTTCGTTGCTTATGGAGACGCACGCTTCCATGATCCCAGGGATTTTGACGCGGCGAATCCCCCGGTCCGCGCCGCCCTGGTTCGTGCCATTGCCGAAGCGAATCCGGCCTTCATTTGTTTTACTGGCGACCTTGTCTACAACGGTTACGACGACAACGACTGGACGGTGTGGGACAGCGAGACCAGCGTTTGGCAAGACAAGAAGATTCCCGTATATCCGGCAATCGGCAACCATGAATTGCATGGAGATCCGGCGGTTTCGCTTGGCAAGTACTTTCAGCGCTTTCCCGATCTAAAGAAGAGCCGGTATTACTCGGTGCGCACGGCAAACGCATTGATCCTGACGCTAGACAGTTCGCTAGAGGAGAACAGCGGATCACAAGGGCTATGGCTGGCTGACAAGCTTGACCACGTTCCATCGGACGTCAACTTTGTTTTCGTAATGCTTCACCACCCGCCGTATACCAGTTCTTCTGACGCGAATCCGCTTCGAGGAGGGCACGCGGCACGCACTCCTGAGCAGCAGTTGGCAAAGATGCTGGAGCAACGACAAGCGCAAGCTCCCTTCCGCATCATCGTAGTTTCCGGCCATGTGCACAACTACGAGCGCCACGAGCACGGCGGCGTCATGTATTTCGTTTCGGGAGGAGGCGGGGCGCACGCGTATCCGATTGCACGAGGGCCGAACGATCCTTTTCAAAGCAATACGGTGAACTATCACTATTTGCTGGTCGAAGTGGATTCTCAACAGGTCAGTGTAACCATGAATCGCCTGGACCTGACCAGCGGTAAGGAAGTTTGGACAAAGCCCGACGCGGTGAACATTACGGTCCCGAATGTCGCCAAGCAGGCTGAAAGACGCTAAGTCTTCGGATTCGTGCAAGCACCCTGACAGGTATTTGCAATCCACGAAACCCCGAGCGCATGCAGGATCAAACGGTCGCGGAGGTTGAGCGTTTCGGGCTCCGCAACAGCACTGTAAGCATACTGGACCAAGGCATCGCGGGTTATACACCAGCGCTCGTGACGCACGATTCCACCACAGTGTTCGCACGCGGACTGAGCGTTGTACTGATTGCTGTGATGCCAACTGGCTGCGGGATTGGCGAACATTTTGGGATCTCCAGTCTCGGCCTCGAACAAATTCCCCGTAGCCATCCGAACAGCTCGGCGGAACTTCATCAGACGGGAGCTTATTGCGAAAGCAAGAGAAACCCCTATTTTGCGAGTCACTTAAGTGTGTGATTAGAATCACATACAGCCGCATCGAGCCTTTCCGGCGGATTCATGACCGCAAGGTTTGGGCAATTTCGGCCCCATCGTTTATCCTCAAGGGTTGTCTGACGCTCGGTGGAAGGCCCGTCGATCCCGTCCTGGAATTCAATAAAAGCAGCAACGAAAAAAACAAGCGCCAAAGCTAAGAGCCCTTTATGAAAACCGGCATTATCGGCCTGCCCCAGGTAGGCAAGACATCGCTGTTCCGGATCCTGACCAAAGCACATCTTTCCGCCCAAGCTCACGCCAATCCGCGCGAGGCCCACATCGGCGTAGCCAAGGTTCCCGATGACCGCCTCGATCGTTTGGCCGCGCTCTACAACCCGAAAAAACTGACGCACACTTCGGTTGAGTACGTTGACGTAGGTGCCATTGGACAGGACGCACTGAAAGAGACTGCCTACATTGGGCATCTGCGCCAAGTGGATGCGCTGGCCCACGTAGTGCGCGTATTCGAAGATCCGGCGGTTCCGCTCGTGGCGGAGATTGACCCGCTGCGCGACATCAAGAACGTCGAGTTCGATCTGATGGTCAGCGATCTGGGCCAGATTGAAAAGCGTCTGGAGCGCCTGGAAAAAGATCTCAAGAAAATGAAGACTCCTGAACTCGAGAAGGAGTTTGAGTTGCTGAAGCGAGCCAACGCGCATCTGGGATCGGAGAAACCGCTGCGCGAAATGGAAATGACGCCTGAAGACAAGAAGCGCCTGCGCGGATTCATGTTCCTAAGCGAGAAGCCGATTTTTTATGTACTCAACATCGGCGAGTCAACCGAACTTGGCAAGGAACTCGACGAAGCCGTCAACAAATACAAGCTCACCGAGATTGCGGCGCGTCCGAACGCGGCAGCCACGGCGATTTGCGGCAAGGTCGAGGCCGAACTTGCCGAAATGAGCGACGCTGATGCGGCGGAATTCCTGTCGAGCTATGGATTAAAGGAGAGCGGCTTGGTTCGCTTGATCCGGACAACGTACAAGCTGTTGGGGCTGATTTCATTTTTTACCGCTGGTGAGGACGAGTGCCGGGCGTGGCAGATTCCCGCCAACACGCGCGCCCAGGAAGGCGCCGGCGCCATTCACTCGGATCTGGAAAAGCATTTCATTCGCGCCGAAACTATTCGCTGGGACCAACTTCTGGAAGCGGGCTCTGAAGCCAATGCGCGCGCCAAGGGCACGCTGCGACTGGAAGGCAAGGACTACATTGTGCAGGATGGGGACGTGATGCACATTCGACACTCAGGCTAGTGTCTTTCTACCACGGGGTCACAGAGTCACGGAGAAATCCAATCACGTGTTTTCTTTGGACGTACTCAGTGGACGTCGCTCTGTGAGATCTTTACATGAAGCTGATATGATCCGCGCTATCTTCCATGAATCCCATCATCACTAGTCTGGTCCTAGGACTAACCGCTGCGGCTGCCAATGCGTTCGGTGGCGCGATCATCGTGCAGCGGAATTGGGAGCGGCGCTACCTGCGCTATTTCGTCGCGCTCGGCGCGGGCTTTATGCTGGCGACCGCTTTGGTAGAAATGGTTCCGGAAAGTATTGAACTGCGCGGAAAGCCGGCTGCCTTTCTAGTGTTGCTGGGCTACCTGATTATTCATTTCTTTGAACACACCGTAACTCCACACTTCCACTTCGGCGAAGAGACGCATCACGACGAGTTTGTTGACTCTCACAAGCAGTACTCCGTGCTGCTTGGCCTCATCATCCATACGTTTTTTGACGGCATCGCCATCGCGTCTGGGTTTTTGGTATCGAATTGGCTGGGCTGGCTGATCTTTCTGGCGATTTTTCTGCACAAGATTCCGGAGGGCTTCACCGTCAGTTCTGTAATGCTGGCCGGGGGACGCAGCCGGGGCACGGCATGGGGAGCATCCGTAGTGATCGGCGCGTCAACTCTTGCCGGCGTCCTGACGATGGCGTTGTTCCGGCATCATGTGGGCGCCGGGCTGCCGCTGGCGGCAGGGGTCACGATCTACGTCGCTGCTTCGGACCTCATTCCCGAGGTCAACAAAGAGCCTGCGATGAAGATGGCTTTTCTGGTTTTTGTCGGCGCGGGCGTCTTCTTGCTACTCGATCACTTGTTCCGGGTGCACTAGCGAACAGACAAAACACCCAGTGTAGCCGGGGCTCTGGGTTCGCCGGAAAACTTCTATTTCACCGTGACGCTTACCGGCGCGGATGGAGTTCCACTCGCCAAGATCTCAAGCGCGCTGGCACCGGACTCCGTGGTCGCCGGAACTTCGAAAGTCAGAGTTCCCCGCAAATCCAGCAACGCTTCACAAATTGCCGCTGGTCCCCGGCTCGCAGATCGGAGCGATCCGCTAATCCACGGTATGTTTCGCGGTATACCCATCACGGGCTACGACATCGATTTTCACGTCCTTGCCCTTTTGGTCTTTCACTTTTAAGGGGGCGCCGTCAGGTCCGACGACCTCAACTTTCAGTTTGCGGTAAGTGCCATCGAGTTTCGAGTTTGTAGGGGCGTAGGAAATCGTGTACTGGTTGCGAATGTCGTTGGAGATGTCGCCAAACAATTCAGGAAGCTCACCTTCAAACCGCGGGAAGTAGGCGCGGCCACCCGTCATGGCGGCGAAGGTTCTCATCTCGTTGTCACCCTGCAGATAGTCCATATGTCCGACGGGAATGCCCATGCCGTGTGTGTAGCCACAGGGATGAGTTTCGCAATACTCCCGCACGATGAATCCCACGCTAATCGGGAAGATGGTCACATCCTTTGTGTCCTTAATCTTCTTCATGATTTTGTCGAGAGTGAGTTTGCTGAATGTATCGACGCCGGTCGTGACTAGGATGACGTACTTCTTTCCTTCCACGCGATCGAGACGATCGAGCGTGTCATAAAGGGCGTCAAACAGATTCGTCTCGGAGAACCCCGGAATGCGTAACTGGTTCAGCGCGCCGTACACGGCTTTCTTGTCTTGCGTGAAATCCACAAGAATGTGCGGCTGCATGTCGTAATAGGTGACGGCAACCCAGTCGTCTTTCTTAAGTGTGTTCGCAAAAGCATAGGAAGCCTGAAGAGCCTGAATCATGAAAACATAGTTCGTCGAGGCAAACTCCACCAGCAGCACCGCCGTGATCGGAGCCTGCGACACATTGAAGTGCTTTACCTCCTGCGGCACGCCATCTTCGAGAACTCGGAAATTGTCCTGCTTCAGGCCCGGAATAAATTGCCCGGCCTTGGTAGTGACAAGCACGTCCACGTTGACCAGCGGTACGTTGACTTTGAGTGAATAGTCAGGAAGGTCATCGATCTTCTTTGGCGTGACGGGCGGAGGCGGCGGAGGAGCCTCTTCCGCCTTCTTCTTCGGAATTGCATACGGGCCGATGTTGTCAGTCGGACCACCCGCTTCCGCGGGAACCTCCTGCTTGGGCTTGCCATTGTCCGGCGTTTGCGACGTGGACGGCTGACTCGACTGATCCTGCGCAGCCATTGAACTAGAGCCACTTAGGAGGGCCAGGCATATCGCTCCCACCAGGAATCCTCCACCGAAACGGCCGTTGTTTCCCTTTAAAGTCTTATCTTTGCAACGATTAAACATGGTGAACCCCGAAAAGTCCCTGTGCTAGTATAGACGCAAGGATTCGCAATTGGGATGTTTTGCCCGGTCCCAGATCTTTCCCCTCCAGGCAACGAGTCGCAGTTGGTCTGAGTCCAATCGGTATTGGGGCCTGTTGGCGGGTTCCCTCTCGGGGCTTTACATGAGAAAAGTTGTTTTTGCGCCGGTAGTCCTCGCTCTATCCCTATCTGCAATTGTCCTGTCCGCACAGACATCGCAGCCGACCATTCCAGTTGAGCAGATTCATGCTGGAATGCGGGGCTACGCCCTAACGGTTTTCGAAGGTGTTAAACCGGAATCCATGGGAGTGGAAGTTCTGGGCGTTTTGCATAACGTAAACGGGCCCAAGGGCAACATCATCTTGATTCGGCTGCACGGAGAGAAGGCAGAATATACGGGCGTGGTGGCGGGTATGAGCGGCAGCCCGGTGTATCTGGATGGCAAGCTTGCCGGCGCGCTCGCGTTCCGCATCGGCGAGTTCTCCAAGGAACCGATCGCGGGAGTTACCCCGATCGCCGACATGCTCGAGATCAACGCGCTCGACAAGTCACCGGCCGAGGAGGCTGCCGCAACCAAGCCGGGTGTAACGAACGCGGCAGGAAAGACCGCGTCTCCCGGTGATGGCAGCGTGCTCTCGAGTTCCACTCAGGATTTTGCGAGCTACCTGAAGCCGATCGAAACGCCTCTGGTGTTCAACGGATTTTCGGAAGATACTGTCCGCCGTTTTGCGAGTCAGTTCGCATCTGCCGGGGTCATCCCGGTCATGGGCGCGGGTTCCGTGAGTGGGGAGAAACAGCCGGAGCCGCTCGAAGCAGGCTCGGCGGTGAGCGCGATTCTGGTGCGTGGCGATATGGACATCGCGGCCACCTGCACGGTCACTTACATCGATCCGCAGCGCTTGCTGGCTTGCGGACATCCGCTGTTGCAGTTCGGCTCAGTCGATCTGCCCATGAATAAGGCGCAGGTGCTGGCCACTCTGCCGTCGCCGCTGAACGCATTCAAGATCGTCAACACGACTGAGGAAGCTGGAGTCTTCGTGCAGGACCGCCACACCGGCATCATGGGCGTGTTCAACAAGCAGCCGGACATGATTCCAGTCACATTGACGATTCACGGTGGTAGCGGCACGAAAGATTTCCACTATGAAGTACTGAACAATGCACGCCTGAGTCCCGTAGCGATCATGGCGACCGTCTTCAACGCGCTGCATGGTGTGAACGAGTACGGCGAAGAGATTACCTACCGGCTGAATGGCAGCATCAATGTGAAAGGCTTTCCAGAGGTAGGGCTGAAGAACATGTTCGTCCCCGCCGAAAACGGACAGCCTGCCGCAATGGCGGCCGCACTCTCCCTGGGCGAGCGCTTCGGGCGCATCTACGACAATCCTTATAACGCGCCGGCCGTAAAAAGCGTGAAGCTTGATTTCGATCTGGTTCGAGAGCGCCGGTGGGCGCGCCTGGAAAGCGCCCGCACCGATGTCAGCGAGGTCCGGCCTGGCGATCAGGTGATTGTGGAAACGGTTCTTGCTCCCTACCGCGGTGAGCGCGTGGTCCGCCAGATTCCGGTGAAGATCCCCACTTCGGCCAGCAAAGGAACGCTGCGTATTTTGGTCAGCGATGGCGATACGCTCGATCGCGTCGGACGTACGAACCCGGCCTTCGGCCGCAAGCTCGACCTGGCCTCGACGATTGCGCTGCTGAACAAAGAGCACGCGAACAATCGCCTTTACGTTTCATTGCTGGAAGCCGATCCGGAAGCCCGCGTCGCCGACAAGGTAATGCCTACGCTGCCCATCTCAGTGATGAATGTGATGGAAGGCATGCGGGGCAACCAGGAGATGATTGTTAGCGGCGAATCCAACGTCGATGAAACGGCTACTCCGCCGCTGGACTATGTGGTGAGTGGCGCGCAGCTGCTGACGGTTACGGTGAAGTAAATCCGCTCCTGAATGGTATTGCCCCACTCCGTGTCTCTACGCAAAGTGGGGCTGTAGAATTCTTGCGACCTATTCTTCCTCGTCCTCTCCCATCTGCATCGTCAGATAGCGTTCGTAGCCGACTTCTTTGATCAGGTGCATTTGGGCTTCGAGGAAATCCACGTGGCCCTCTTCGTCCTTAAGCAGTGTCACGAACAGATCACGCGATCCGTTGTCGCCCTCTTTCGTGGCGATCGCGATGGAGTTGTTGTACTGCTTCACTGCGCCAAGCTCCAACGCAAGATCGCTTTCGAGCATCGCTTTTACTGAACCCCCAACCGTCAACTCCAGGGGCTGCATCGACGGGCTGCCATCCAGAAACAGAATCCTCTCAATCAGCACTTCGGCGTGCTTCATCTCGCCGATGGATTGTTTCTTAATGAATTCGGAGAGCTTGCTGTATCCCCAGTTCTCGCACATCTCCTCGTGCAAGAAATACTGATTGATCGCAGTCAGCTCTTCCCTCAGTGCCTTGTTCAGCTCAGCAATGACTTTTGGATTGCCTTTCATAGCGCCCCGAGTATCGCAAACCAAGTGCCGGAGAGCAAATGGGGAACGTCGCTGATAGAAACAACATGGCTACGAACAGGAATAGTTGTGGCGTTGCCGGACTTCGAACGATTCCGAGATCCTGTCTGGCGGAATGTCGATCTACCCCAGAGCGGCATCCAAGGTCTTCAGCAGATCGGCTCGCGTAAACGGTTTTTCCAGAAGCCGTATGCCAGTATCGAGTCCCTGGTTCGCGACCAGCTCTCCGGTGTAGCCCGACATGTAAACGATCTTCGTCTCCTTGTGCGACTCGGTCATACGCAGCACGAGTTCGGGCCCATTCATCCCTTTCATGACGACATCGGTGAGAATCAGATCGATCTTTCCTTCCTGCGAACTAATCACGTCCAAGGCAGCTGTCCCATCTTCTGCTTCCAGCACACGGTAACCGTGCGCTTCCAACATCTTCCGTGTCAGGCGACGCATCACCACATCATCTTCGGCCAGTAGGATGGTCACGCCATCTCGGCTGGGGGGAAGTTCCTCCGCATGAGCTTCGGATGACGTGCCGACCTTGTGTTCTGCACTCGGAAGATAAATCTTAAAGGTGGTTCCACGTCCTGGTTCGCTATAGACCCAGACATGTCCCCCGTTCTGCTTAACGATGCCGTAGACCGTTGCCAGCCCGAGGCCGCTTCCCTTCCCAATTTCTTTGGTGGTGAAAAACGGCTCGAAGATGCGGGATCTTGTCGCCTCGTCCATGCCGATTCCGTTGTCGCTGACGGCCAGCATCACGTAGCGTCCCACAATGATCGCTGGGTGCTCGCGAGCGAACGATTCATCGAAATCGAATACCGCCGTTTCGATGATCAGTTTTCCGCCGTGAGGCATGGCGTCCCGTGAATTTACTGCCAGATTGATGACGATCTGATCCAAATGGCTCGGATCAGCCTCGATTATGGCGGATGAGGAGCGTGGTAACAGGACAACCTCCACATCATCCCCCATGAGAGGATGCACCAGCTTGCTGATGTCTTTGAGCTTCTCGTTCAGGTCCAGGAGCTGGGTTTGTACTGGCTGCCTGCGGCTGAATGCCAGCAGTTGGCGCGTTAAGGATGCGCCGCGCTTCGCAGCTTCGCGAATGTTGTCGAGGTACTCCAGGCCCTCGCCTTCGACGCGACTGCGCAGTAACTCCGAACACGCCGTGACAATACCCAACAAGTTATTGAAGTCGTGGGCCACTCCGCCGGCCAGACGACCGACCGCCTCCATCTTTTGCGATTGCCGCAACTGGTCCTCGATCTTCTTTTGCGCACTGATGTTGCGCGCGATCGTGGATGCGCCAACAACTTTGCCTTCCGTATCGTAGATGGGCGAAACTGAGATGGACATATTCAGAATTCGCTTGTCTTTGGTGACGCGTAGCGACTCAAAGTACTCCACCCGCTCGCCGTTGCGGATCTTCTGCAGAATGTTCGGGATTTCGTCCGTGAGCTCCCTGGGAGCCAGCACTGTGATCGACCGGCCAATCATCTCCTGGGCCGTGTAGCCGTAGATGTGCTCCGCGCTCTTGTTCCAGTGCGTGATGATGCCATCGAGATTTTTGCCGATGATTGCGTCCTGCGAGGAATCGACGATCAGCGCCAGACGGTTTTGAGAATCTCTCAGCTCACGGCTCTTTCTGCGGTCAAGCTCCTCGTTGACACGCCGCAGTTCTTCCTCAAGCCGCTTGCGATCGCTGATGTCGCGAATGACACTTAAGACCATCGTTCCATCATCCGTCGTCACAGGACTGAGGCTGATCTCCACCGCGAACTCCGACCCGTCGCGACGCCTTCCATAGAGATCGAGCCCCGATCCCATACGTCGAATTTTGGGTTGTTGGTGGAAATGCTCCCGATGGAGATGATGCTGTGGCCGCTGTCGGTCCGGGACCAGGATCTCGATCTTCTGTCCGATCAACTCGTCGCGCGTGTAACCGAAGAGAGACTCCGTCTGAGAATTCACCTGAATCATGACGCCCTGCTGGTTCACCGCCACCACGGCGTCAGGAATCGCTTCCAAAATGCTGAGTGATAACAGGGATTCGGCCACCGTTTTCCGCGGCGACAATTCTTTGTTTTGGTTGGGAACAGCCGGTTCACTCATGCTTACGTTAACCCATCCGAGAGGTCTGCCTACTATACGTGAATCATGGCAAGTGCGCTGCGAAGGGGGTCGAATTTACAAAGGCCGGACCTAGTCGCAACTACACGAAGTAGTAGATGGTGCCCTCAAAGTTGACTGTTTATTTCGAGGTCGGACCTTTATCTCCACGAGAGTATGGTGCCGTTCAAATGCCGGAACCCATGCGTGTACACGATAGCGACGATCATCTGAGCGCCGTTGTATCCCACGTGCACCAGGAAACTCGCGGCCACTGAACCGGTCACGGCGCGTACGACCCCACACACCACACCCACAAGAACAATGACCAATGCGGCTCCCCATGCCCAGCCATACTGCGGCAAATGAATCAAGCCAAACGGCAGCGCCGTCAACACGATCGCCCAAGCGGCTCCCATGCGCCTCGCCAGCACTGGATACATAAAACCGCGAAAGAATATCTCCTCCATCAATGGCCCCAGCGTTACGGCGATAATCGACAGCAAGTATGCATCGCGCGGGCGGTCAAACAAGTGCTCGAACGGTGTGTCTTTCGGCATGGGCAACAGACTCTGCAGCAAGCCGAGCGTGAACATCATTGTCGCGCCGAGTCCCAGGAGTTTCCACTCAGAACTAGGCCATTTCCACCGGATCGCTTCCCAAAATGGGACATGGTACTTGCCTTCGACCAGCAGAACCATAAACGCTGCCACCACGGCGTAAATCAGAAACTGCGAGAGCAGCAACAGAATCGGCTTTTGCGCCACTTCCGTCAGGTTCGCGTGCGGATACACAAACCATGCGGCCCCAAAAATCACGACCAGTTGCAGCACCAACATGGCAAGCACGGTCAAACCGGCAATCAACAAAACGTCCCAGCCGCTCCATACGGGATCTCTGACTGGGGGAGCTAGCGCTTGTGGGGCGACGATCACAGCCCCATCGGGACCGATCGTGAAGGCGTCAGGTGTGATCTGATCCGACTCGGCGCTCACGGGTGCCTGTGGATCAAACTGTGGATTGTCGGAGAATGCCAAAGAATGTTTCCTTCACTCAATACTTAAGGCTAGCACCGTTGTTTGCGAGTGCGCGCTTAGGTCCTCTTGCGGATATGGGTCACGATCTCCCAGACTTGGTTCAAGTCGGGCTCGATTCCCATAATCCTTAGATCAAGCCCCCCAGACGATTTACAACTCCATGTAACCGGTTGAATGTTCGAATACGTCTGGGATATTTGGGGGGCTTGGCATCGGTTCCCCACCGATACAGTCAATCATCTCGTCACCCAGACTAAAGTTGTGCTGCGGAACCGGGTTGACTCCACGCTTTTTCAACTGATCCGACTCCAACGTCAGAATGCGGTTCAGCGCCTCATCTTTCATCGGTCTTTGGTGAAGGAGCATTATTCCGGCATGCTGTTTGTATTTTCGAGGAGACGTATGATCATCGGTGTCAAGCCCTAATCAGGATGAAGCTATCATTCCCCAAGTCCTCGACATGCCAATTTACAGGAACTGGAAAAACGTAATTGCCGACCGTACGAGAGTCGCCATGACGCGCATGCCAAATCCACGTCTCAATACGAATGCGATAGTGGTAAGCCTCCCACACGACTACCAGAACGATCAGAAAGAATGCAAGTCTTATGGCCGCTGATCGCGTCATAGACCCTTTCAACTGACCACTGGCAATCGCGAACCGGTAGCCGCCTTCCCGAAGTATCCTGCCAGCGCCTGGCCTGTATACGACTTCTTTACCTTTGCAACCTGCTCGGGTGTGCCCTGAGCCACAACCCGTCCGCCCTCTTCCCCGCCCTCAGGGCCCAGATCGATGATCCAGTCAGCGTTTCGGATCACATCCAGATTATGTTCGATGATGATGATCGAATTTCCCAAGTCGGTTAACCGGTGCAGCACATCGAGCAACTTCTTTACATCATCGAAGTGCAAGCCGGTCGTCGGCTCGTCGAGTAGGTACAAAGTCTTGCCCGTCTGCCGTTTACTCAGTTCGCGCGCGAGCTTAATGCGCTGCGCCTCGCCGCCGGAAAGCGTTACCGCCGACTGCCCCAGGTGAATGTATCCCAACCCAACGTCGACGAGAGTTTGCAGCTTCTGTTTTACCTGCGGAATATTTTCCAAGATCGGCAGCGCATCAGATACCGGCATCTCCAGCAAATCGGCAATAGAATAGCCGTTGAATTTCACCGCCAGCGTCTCATGGTTATAACGCCGCCCACCGCAAACTTCGCATAGCACGTAGACATCGGGCAGGAAGTTCATCTCGATGCGCCGCTGACCTTCGCCCTGGCAGGCCTCGCAGCGTCCGCCGGAAACGTTGAAGGAAAACCGTCCCGCCTTGTAGCCGCGCTCGCGCGCCTCCGGCAGCATGGCGTAAAAGTCGCGGATCTGCGTGAACACTCCGGTATAAGTCGCGGGATTCGATCGCGGCGTCCGCCCAATCGGGGACTGGTCAATGCGGATGACCTTATCAATATTCTCGGCCCCGGAAATCGCCTTGTGATCTCCTGACTTCTCGCGCGAGCGGTACAGTTGCCGCGCCAGCGCGCGATAAAGAATGTCATTCACTAGCGTCGACTTACCTGATCCCGATACGCCGGTCACCACCGTCATGATGCCCAGCGGAAACGTCACGTCGACATTCTTGAGATTGTTTTCCTTCGCACCCAGAATCGTGAGCGCTGCGCCGTTGGCATGCCGCCGTTCGGGCCGCATCTCTATCGAAGTCCGACCGGAGATATACGCCCCAGTCAGCGAATCGGGATCGCGCATGATGTCCTCCGGCGTTCCATGCGCAACTAGATTCCCGCCATGGCGCCCCGCTCCGGGCCCGAGGTCGACAACGTAATCCGCACGCCGGATCGTCTCTTCATCGTGTTCGACGACCAGTACAGTGTTGCCCAAGTCACGCAGGTTCTCCAATGCAGTCAGCAGCCGCCCGTTGTCCCGGTGATGAAGTCCGATCGACGGCTCGTCCAGCACATAGAGCACTCCGCGGAGCTTCGACCCAATCTGCGTCGCCAGCCGAATACGCTGCCCTTCGCCGCCCGACAACGTCGCCGCGGAGCGATCGAGTGATATATACCCAAGCCCAACGGCATTCAGGAATTGCAGCCGTTCCACGACTTCATGCATGACGCGCCCGGCAATCGTCGCCTCGCGTCCCGCCAATTTGATCCCCTGAGCAACCGTCAGGGACCGGGCGACCGGCATCGCGGTGAAGTCGGCGATCGACATCCCATTCACTTTGACGGCGAGACTCTCTGGCCGCAGGCGCTTTCCCTGGCATGCCGGGCACTCCGTCGCTGACATGTGATCCATCAACCAGTCGCGGTAGCCCTCTGAGGTTGACTCCTCCAAGTTCTGTTTCAGATATCCGAAGATGCCGTGGAACCCAGTTCTTCCCCCGCGCCCTGGCTCGCCGTTGAGCAGAAAGTCCTGCGCCTTCTCGGGAAATTTCTCAAATGGCGTGCTGAGATTGATGCCGTACGCTGCTGCCGAAAGCTGCAGCATGTGAATAAGATTCTGCGAAGCCGATCCCGGCCCGAGCCCGCCTTCAAGCAAAGGCTTCGACCAATCGCTAATCACCTTCGCCGGATCGAAATCGTACTTGCTTCCCAAGCCATGACATTCCGGACACGCTCCATATAAGCTGTTAAATGAAAACGACCGCGGCTCCAGCTGCGGCACGTTGATCCCGCAATCCGGACAAGCCAACTTTTCCGAATAGAGTTGCTCGTCGCCGCCAACCACTGCCACCTGCACTAGCCCGCCCGCCAGCTTCATTGCCAGCCCAACCGACATTTCCAGACGATGTTCGATCCCCGGCTTCACCAGCAGGCGATCGATCACAACTTCAATCGTGTGGTTCTTTCGCTTATCAAGATTGATCACGCTTTCGTCGTCGAGACTGACCAGTTCCCCGTCGATTCGCGCCCGGGTGTAGCCATGCTTGATGAGCGTCTCCATCTCTTTCTTGAATTCGCCCTTCCGCCCGCGGACGATGGGCGCCATCACCATCACCCGATCTTCCGGGCTCAGGGCCATCACCCGTTGGACGATCTGATCGGCGGACTGTCGGCTAATCGCCCGCCCACACTTGGGACAATGCGGCACTCCGATTGAAGCGAACAACAGGCGAAGATAATCGTAGATTTCGGTGATCGTTCCGACGGTCGAGCGGGGGCTGCGGCTGGTGGTCTTCTGTTCTATCGAAATAGACGGGCTAAGTCCATCAATTGCATCGACATCCGGGCGTTCCATCTGGTCCAGAAACTGCCGCGCGTAAGCCGACAGGGTCTCGACGTAGCGCCGCTGTCCCTCGGCATAAATGGTGTCGAAGGCCAGGGACGATTTGCCCGACCCGCTCAGCCCGGTTACTACAGTAAGGGTGTTCCGCGGAATCTCAACGTCGATGTTCTTGAGATTGTGCTGCCGGGCCCCGCGAACAGAAATCTTGGTAATCGCCATCATTCGCCGGGGTGCATGCCCCTTCCGTAATGTCGACAGGTAACCAGAATTGTTGGAAAGTGGAATTGCACAGCTCTACTCCGTATCTTAGTCGTCAACAGCGCGGAGCGTCAACGCAGGTTAGATTGAAGATTCGCGCTAAGGCAAGTAAGTAAGGGTGGGAGACGCGCTGCAACAGACTCTGGGAATTTCTAAGGTTGGTCGATCGTGATTTCGCTATTCATGCCCGTCCTGCTCTTCGTAACCGTAATCGCATCCGTGAGCTTGGGAGTTTTCGCTGCCTATGCGGCAGTCATCTGCATTCTGAATGCATTTGGCCGCTCATCGAAGCAGGAGGCGGCCCGCCCGCGCCTGGTTCTGGTTCCTACGCAGAACCACGCCAGTGGCGACTAACGCCTGACCGCGCAGCCCTCGCTGGGCCGTTTACTCTTCTGCCTTGAGCGCAGCCAGTTCTTCTTCCCGCATCTTCAGCGCTCGTTCGCGCACATCCTCTGGCAACCGGATCGCCTTCCTGACGATCGCGTCGATGTGAACACCAACGACTACTGTCGTCGCAGCGACTTCTCCGCTCGCGTCGTCGATCATCTTATGCAACATGTGGATGGACTTGTCCTTCACTTCCAAGAGCGCAGAATGAATCGTGATGGCGTCGCCCGCATGCAGTTCGCGCTTGTACTGGATGTGCTGCTCCACCGCTGCCATGCCGGTTCGACCCTGCGCAAAGCGAGAAGGTGTCAGACCCAGCATGGAAAGCAGCTGCCAGCAAGCTTCATCGAACTTGCCCGCGTACCACATGACGTTCATATGCTTCATGTGATCGCAGTGCCATGGGTAAACAACTCCTCGGTACGTCATGATCCACTCAGACATATTGCTCCTCTTCTCTACGTCTGCAGGCGAAAGATTCGCCAAAGCTCAGCAACTTGAGAATCCTTTGCGCTTGGCATCGGAATCACTTCAGGCTCGCAGTCGCCTTCGGCTACGTCTTCCTTCGAAACAAAGGCCTGCAGTTGCACAAATTGTTTTTGTGCCTTCAATACCTCTTCCGGATCAAATCCCCATACTGCTTTAAAACTCATAACCGATCTCCCTGAAGAACTTGTCAACTTCTTGTTAAGAAATCGACGATTTTCTGCCGACCCTGTAGTTGCAGGAGCGCCCACAGGCGCGGAAGAAGGCACACGTCCAATTCATGCCTCCCTCCGCATCCTCTAAGGCCAGTGACGACTATGGGTTGCAGCTGACAGGAACCGTATTCTTGTTTGGATCGGTGCAAAGCGGTCCCAGGTTGGTGGCGGCATTCGGAACTGAGATGAAGGCCACAGGACCGGCATTGTGCTCGCCATTGAACGGTGTCGGCTTGGTCACATCGAAGGTGCAGCCATCGGTGTTCGCGTCATTAGGGTCGTTGAACCAGAATCCCACGTGAAAAGTATTGATTGGGTTGGGATTGCTTTGGTCCGGATCAAAACCAAAAATCTGATCGAGCAATATGGTCTTGATGGTGGCCGTAAACGAACCTTGATAATTTGCCTCCAGATCGGACTGATACCAAGCCATGCCGAAATTCGTGAACGCCGGGTCCACGGTGGCGTCGGAGAGCAGGTTACTGCGCTCCACAGTGAACATATCGAACGCCAAGCCTGGCTTGAAGTTCTGACCAGAAATTGTCAAGGTGTCGTTCAACTTTCCTCTGGTCACAGTCACCTTCGCCGAGGGCGTCGCTCCCCCCTGAACACCGAGACAACTTAGGAACTTCGGGTTCGGGTGCAGAACAAAGGTCCTGACGTTAACTTTAGGAGCCAG
This sequence comes from uncultured Acidobacteriaceae bacterium, assembly GCA_963722365.1. GTDB lineage: Bacteria > Acidobacteriota > Terriglobia > Terriglobales > Acidobacteriaceae > Sulfotelmatobacter. Next base: position 87,034 of record CAVRLM010000002.1, on the reverse strand, counting down.
AACATCGACTCCCGCATCCTGTGCGGCCAAGGGTTGAGAAAGAACCGCCAAGCCAGCGCCTACAACGGCCGTCAGGACAGCGATCTTCAAAGACAATGCTTTTGTTGCAACAGAACAGCTCATTCCAGTGTTTCTCCTTCGTTTTTACAATTTTGTAATTTGGGCCTGAATTGCGCGTCCCGGAGTGTCGGGAACGATGGCATTCGGGGCGACGCTTCCCCTAGAACGCTTGCCGTGTCCAGCCAATTACACTTACAATCTCGCCAGACTTCAGCAGGCGGGCGCCGACCCGCAGCCAAGCCGACCTTACGTGAAACACTCCACAGCGTCCTAAGAGTGCTATTAAGATTTCGCAGGAGTTTCGCAAATTTTTCCCAAAGCCGTCATGCCCATGGAAACGCAGGTCTTATATGAGTTCGGCGAGTTTCGCTTAAATCCCACGGAGCATTCCCTGCTGTGCGACGGCAAGCCCGTACCCCTCACTCCAAAGTCATTTGAAATTCTTGTGACCCTCATTGAGCGCCAAGGACGGCTGGTCACCAAAGACGAGTTGATGAAAAAAATCTGGCCTGACAGTTTTGTAGAAGAGGCCAACCTGAGCGTGAATGTGTCAGCCCTGCGTAAGGCGCTGGGCGACACACCCGAGCATCAGCAATTTATTGAGACTGTGCCCAAACTTGGATATCGGTTCATCGCTCGGGTGACGCCGATACGGAATTGGATTCCTGGCGAAATAGCTTCCGCCTCGAGCAGTTCGCAGGAGCAAGACATATCGGAAACCGGTGAGGCAAAACAATTGCCTGTCGTTTTACCCGGGGCAGGACTTTCACACACCAAACAGATTCGCGTAGGCCTTTTCGCGGCGGTTGTTGTGGCCATCGCGCTGGCGGGGCTCGGCTACTGGCGATCTCGAAAAGAGGTGCCGACGACAAAAGTCGTCTCCCAGCCGCGTCGACTTGCCATACTTCCCTTCCAAAATATTAGGAAAGATTCCGGCAGCGACTTCCTCAGCTATTCCCTCGCCGATGCCGTCATCACCCGGCTGGGATTCGTTCGAGCCTTGAGAGTTCGACCGTCTTATGCCATCGAGAAATACCGGGATCAAGTCGTCGAGATTCCGAAACTCGCTGCCGACCTGGACGTTGATACTCTGCTGATCGGCAACTTCATTCGCGATGGCGATGATCTCAGAATCACTTGCCAGTTGATTGATGTTAAGACCCGCAACATTCTCTGGAAGGGCGCCTTTGATCTTCGCTACCAGAAGCTGTTGACCGTTCAAGACCAGGTCGCAGAGCAGATCATCCATGGACTGGAGTTAAATCTCTCCTCTTCCGAAGCGGCGCAACTCAAACTGGACGAACCCGGCAACCCGCTCGCTTATGAATACTATTTGCGTGGCGTCGATCTTTATTCGAGAAGCGATTTTCCGCTGGCGATCCGCATGTTGGAGAAATCTTCTGAACTCGACCCTACTTTCGCTTTGACGTGGGCATACCTGGGACGTTCCTACAACGCCAGCGGCTCGTTTCAACTCGAGGGTCGGGATTACTACCGCAAAGCACAAGCTGCTTTCGACCGGGCACTCGCTTTGCAGCCGGCTCAGATTGAAACACGCATCTATCTGGCGAACTTTCTCACGGACACGGGCAGAGTAGAGCAGGCGGTACCTTTGCTGAGAGAGTCCTTGAAAACCAATCCGCATCACGCGGAACTTCATTGGGAGTTGGGCTACGCATACCGATTCGCCGGCATGTTGAAGGAATCGGTTGCCGAATGTGAGCAAGCGAGACAACTCGACCCGGCCGTCAAGATCAACAGCTCAGCGCTGAATGCTTATCTTTACCTAGGGGAATATGACGAATTTCTCCAGAGCCTGCCGAAAATTGGGGAACTGCCCTTCCATCTCTTTTATCGCGGCTTCGCCGAGTATTATCAAAAACACTTCGAGCAAGCGGCAGCGGATTTCGATCACGCCTTCGAACAGAATCCAGCGTTATTGCAGGTGCAGGTAGGCAAAGCACTCAGTGATGCAATCGGACATCAAGAAGCGAAAGGGTTAGAGATCCTGCGCGCAGCAGAGAAGAGGATTCAGGCACGGGGGGTTGGCGACTCTGAAGCGATCTACAAGTTTGCCCAAGCTTACGCCGTCCTCGGCGACAGGCCTTCGGCGCTCCGCATGCTTAAGCACAGCGTAGACAATGGATTTTTTCCGTATCCTTACTTCACGATCGATCCATTGCTCGATAGCCTGCGTAGCGAGCCGGAGTTTGGCGCGGTTTTGCAAAGTGCTCGCCAGCGCCACGATGCCTTCAAGAAAATATTCTTCTAATCGACAGATGCCTTCCTCATTCGCGTCCAGGCGACGAAAACCATCTCTCAGCAATTACTTTCAAGCCTAGAAATAGATCTTTGCGCCCAGTTGGATGACGCGAAAGCCTCCCGGCCCGGTTCCGTAGGTATCCGAATACGTTCCCCAATTGTCATTCTTAGTGATGGTCAACGGATCGGTTGGGCTCGCGTAAGCCCACGGTCCGGTCACATTCGCGCCAAAATTCCTGTCCTGAAAATTCGGATGGTTAAAGACGTTGAACGCCTCTAGCCGGAGTTGGATATAGCGTGACTCCCTACCCAGGGGAATATTCTTGAACAACGACATGTCCCAAGTCTGCATGCCTCCGTTGCGCAATATGTCGCGCGATCCACGTCCCGGAGGACCAATGGTCGGCAGCATCGGATTCCCGTGCGCGTCCAGCGTGTAGTAGAACGGTAGCGCACCGTACTGGTCCGAGCCGGTGACGCTGCCCGGCGGGAACGAAAACGCGTTGTTCAGATCAACTGGCGTCCCGGTCATAAATTGTGTGATCCCGCTCAACTCGTAGTTGTCGGTGATGTAAGAAAGCCACTTCGGCCCGCCAAAATGCTTGGTGACATTCGGGAGATCGTAGACATAGTTGGCAGCAAACACGTGCGTGCGATCCCAACCCGCTGTCCGGTAATCGAGTAAAGCGTTAAACGTGTCCTGCGTATCCTGATCGGAATTGGCGGTGGTCAGCGACTTCGACCAGGTGTAGACCAAGCCGAAAGTCAGCCCCTTGCTGAAGCGGCGCTGCAGCGACGCCTGCAATGCGTTGTAGTTCGAGGTGCCGTTGAATTCCAGGTACGGGATCTGTCCGTAGCCCTTGTAAGGCACCAGAACCGTAGAGGTGAAATTGTGGTATCCGAAAGTGCAGAATCCGTTGAAGTTGTATCCAGCTGCGGCATATTGCGGTTGCAGGCCCGGTTGAATATCAGGCACAACTCCGCCAGGAAAGACCGGGACACCATTATTGTCCACGCAATTCGGATCCTGATTGGCCTTCTGGAAGGCCGCGCCATAAGGTATGGCGTTGATGTCACGCGACGTCACCAAGTGGCGAGACAACGAACCCACGTAGGCTAAGTCCAACGTGGTGCCCGATGCGATCTCCTGCTGCACACCCAAACTGAAGCTATACACCGTTGGTATCTTGCCGTCTTGAGCCGCGCCCAAAACATTGCCCAACACGCCATTTCCGAACGATGACTGCAGCGTGGGAAGGTCGGCGATGTTGCCTGAACCCACCGTTGCCGTCTGAACTATCGCGGGATTGTTAAATACCGTATTGAAGATCAAATTGCCTTGCGTTCGATCATGAGTCATGCCGAACCCACCGCGCAGAATCGATCGGTGCGTGCCAAGGAGATCGTAGGCAAAACCGAAGCGCGGCTCTGCCATAATGCCTCGGCTATCCCATCCTCCCTTCGGGATCTGGTTCTGATTGGCGAACCTCATGCCGTTCAGAGGATCTCCACCATCCGCGGCGATAATGTTGCCGCTGTTCTGGTCTATGGTTACCGCGTTCGCCGGGTTGTAAGAGTAGGGATCGAACAGAGCAACCTGGTTGCTCGCATCGTACTGTGGCGGAATCCACGCAAAGCGCATTCCGTAATCCAACGTCAAACGAGGAAGAATCTTCCACGTGTCCTGGACGTAGAACTCGACCTGGTTATAGCGGAACTTGCCTAGCGGCCGCGCGGTCGACTGATCAAATCCGTCAAACTCTCCCAACAGAGCGCTGGCCAGCGGGTCGCCGCATGTTGTATTTGCAGGACATGGCGACGGGGCCGTGGGTCCAGTGCCAAACGTAAATTGCCCATTAATGTTTCCCCAGGCTGGCTGGTCCTTCCGGCTACGCTGGTAGAAGATTCCCGCCTTCAGCGTATGCTTTTGCTTTACCCACGTCAGGTTGTCGTTCACGTTAATCGTAGTGTTCGCCTGCTTCCAGGGAGTGCCTCCCAAATAGCTTCCGGCGAAGTTTGTATTGGTCAGGCCGTTGAAGCTCATATCTGGAATGGATTGGTCAGGAGTTAATGGGTAGAGAAGCTGCATATCGATCCCATTCGCTGCACGCGACACATTGCCATTCACGCTTTCGGCTTCGGAAAGACTATGGCTCGGCCCGACGGAAAACTCGTTCAAAATAGTCGGTGTGATCGTGCTCACCAGGTTCACCGAGAGATTCCAACCGGGATGATTCTGCGTGCAGCCGCCTTCAAAGTTGATAGCCGACGAACAGGCAAAGATCCCGAAGGGTCCGGGAAAGTTTTCGAACGGAGCCTGATCCTTCTCGTAATTGTGAATGTAGCGCCCGTAGAGACGGTTCTTCCGGTTAAGTTGGAAATCGATCCGAAGAATGTCTTCGCGACGAGGAGCATCTGCCGAGAATGCGTTTGAATAGTTGTAGTCCTGGTTCGGCCCGAATCCGCTCACGTTGGGCAAGGGAAAGAGATTGAGAATTTTCTGTACCTGGGCAAACGCCGCCGCTTGCGCTGCCGGAAGTTGCGTCGGATCGATCTTATTATTCGTGATTCCTGGGCCGGAAAGCAGGATGGGGGTTCCGTCTCCGTTGATGGACTGCGAGAAGTCTCCATTTCGCTCGAGCGCGGTTGGAGTATAAAACTGCGTCGTGCCGCCGCTCGGAACCAGTTGCTGGTAAAACTCCTGGCTCCAAAAGAAGAACAGCTTGTTCTTCAGTATCGGACCACCCAACTGATAGCCCGCATAGTTGTAACGGTACAAGGGAGGAGTATTTGGCAGATCGCCCTGCAATTGATTCTTCTTATTGAACCACTCGTTGGCATTCAATCCCTCATGGCGATGAAAGTAACGACCGTCACCGTGCCATTCGTTACTTCCACTCTTGGTGACTAGGGCAATTGTGCCGCCCGCAGCCTTTCCGAACTCAGCCTGGTAGTTTGAGGTGAGAACTTTCACTTCCTCGATCGCGTCGGTATTGACGGTGACGTGGGTTCCCCCGTTGTTCCCAGTGTCCACGTTCGAAGCACCGTCGATCGTCATTTCGTGCTCGTTCGCGCGCGTGCCGTTAATATTGAAGGAGTCCAGCCCACCCGTCCCTGAAGCATGGCCGTCAAAGACCCCCGTCACGCCAGGAATCAGTTTCATATAATCCAGCACGTTGCGCCCATTGATAGCGACATCGTTCAGTTGTTTGCTGGTGATCGAGTCGGAGCGCTCGCCCGAGTCGGCCTGCAGTTGTACCTGACCGCTATCGGCCGTAACCGTCACTTCATTGGCAGTGGCCCCAACGTTGAGCACAAGATTACCGGTGTCCAGTTTCCCAGCGGCGGTGAGCACGAAACCGTTAGTTTCGAGTTTCTTGAAGCCTGGAGCATCCACACTGACGTTGTAAGTACCCGGAAGGAGGTTGGGGGCGACAAATTCTCCCGTATCAGTGGTCGTCAGCTGCCGGGTCAATCCATTGCTGGGATTCGAAACGGTGACTGTCGCGCCTTTGACCATGGCCCCCGTTGAATCTTGCACGCGGCCGGTGATGGTGCCGGAAGTGATCTGCGCCGATAAGGGCAAACCGCACAGACCCATAGTAAGGGCGGCTAGGATAATGCGAAAAGTGTTTAGACTATGCATTCCGGACCTGCGCGAGGACATACGTTCTCCTTCTTGGGGCAGACCGCGACTGTTGAGGGCCGCCTGTCCCGACAAAAGACTTCACCTGGATCACTTGAGGGTTCGCTCACTGATTGACGACTGAGAGCGCCTTGTTGAAGACGAGAGCGCCATGCATAGATGCAAAATTAGGCAGGCGCGACCAGCGTCGTCAAGAAAAATCTGAGCCCCAGGGGCGATGACCTGACACCACACAACCCCTGACATTTGTTGGTGGGGATATTTCAGGCCAATCGAGCGGAGTCCGATGTCTTTTGACCCTAGTCAGCCGGTCCGACGACCTTCATCTTGCTCTCTACGTGCGTATGTTGAAAGCCTGAGTTCTGGAGCGAGACGGTGACTTCCCGGTTGATGAAGAAGAGAACGTGAAGTCGAAACTCCGTCCCGAACGTCTCCGGGAACCAGACTCCGTCTTCTTGCCGCTTGTAGACGACGTTGAAGCCGATCCCGGGCAAATCCGTCCCTAAGAATGTCCTGACGCCGAAGGGGATCCGCCGTGACAGCTTCGTAAACACACGCACCGGCTGAAACTCGGCACCGTCAATATAAGCCTCGCCCGCCCATGTAATCTCGTCTTTATCCTTGGGCCGGAATGCAATGTGATAAACATTCCGCCCTTGTTCTATCTCCTGCCCCAGCAACTTGAACTCGTAGTCCTTCTGTTCGTCCGAAGTGAGGGGGAACAGGTCTTTCGCCAGCCCGTCTTTGGTCTTCTCATTCGACAGATCCTCGCGAAAGTCATGGATCAAACTGCCGTCAAGGCTGTCGGCCTCCGGAACCGGCTCTCCTTGGAACGTCCGGTACGTTCCCTTGTTCCAATAGCGACCCGTTAGTAGCTTGAGATCCTTCTGCGTTCCATCTGGCGTCGGGACCACGTCGTAATCGGCGGTTTCTTCCCGTAGCACTCTACCCTTCGGTTTGTGCGTCAGAATGTGGGTATGCTGCCGGTAGACGTATTGCTTACGCAGTTGTTCGCTGCGGTCCTGATTCAAAGCGACGCGTGCCATGAGGGCATCGGCGGTCAAGGCCGCCCGCGACGCCTCGGGCGCCTCTACTGGCTCCGGCGGAGCTGTTTGTGAAAACGAAATCGAAGATGCCAGTAGAATCCCGAAAACCCGCAATATGAGCATGGGCACACCTCTCCCCTTGTCGACATTACGCATGCTGCGGTGAAAAAGTTCCTTCAGGTGTGGGCAAACAAACTGATGGATCTTTGTGAAGGACAGCGGGGACTCACGTATCCCAGGAAATGTGCGAGGCGGGCTCAGTAAATGATCTTCAGGGAAAACTGAATCTGCCGTGAGGTTCCGGCGGTCTTGCTAATGACACCAAATCCGCTGCCACGCAAGATGTTCGAGGGGAGACCGAAATTCACGATATTAAAGATGTTGAAAAATTCCGCTCGGAATTCCAGCGTCCCCAGTTCGGCCCCGCCGCGATGTCCGAAGGGTGTGTCTTTGATCAGAGCAAAGTCGAAATCGTGATATCCGGGTCCCCTGAAGGTATTGCGGCCCAGCGTGCCAAACCGTCCCTGATTCGGCCCCGTCCCGCCGGGAACGTTGATGGGAATGCTAAAGAACGACGGATTATCGGCGCCTAGTCCGAAGTAGTCGTCGCGCACCGGCCGACTCGTCGAGAAATGTGGCGTACCGACTTGATCCGGCCGATCCGCCCCGCCCGCACCAGCACCAGTCTGCTGAATTCCTGAATACACGCTAAAAGGTGATCCCGTCGTCAGCGTCGTAATATTCAGGAATTGCCAGCCTCTGGTCAGCGTTTTCCCCAGCGGCTTCAGAAAGCCGAGACGATCCAGCGGCAACAACTGAATCACGCTGGCAGAAAACACATGCGTCACGTCGAATGTCGACGGCCCCTTCTCCGCCGAGGGATTCCACGGATTCTGCGGCGCCGTCTGCAAAATTGTTCCAGATGAGCCGAATAGCCCGCCCAGCACGGAACTGGTGTCATCCAGAGACTTTCCATACGTGTAGCTCGCCTGCAGGCCCAGACCGGCCCGCGCTGAATTCTTGGTAACGCTGGTCTGCAACGCGTGATAGGAGGAATGCGATCCGCTGGTGATCAGGAGTTCTTGTCCATACCCTCCGATGGCGTGCCCTGCTGAGTTGAACTCAGTAAAGGGTGCGTGCGCGGGGTCCGCCCCGTTGTAACTGTTGGGATTGTAGACCCTCGCCAGATGAATTCCGGTGGTCGCGACATACGAGACATTCACCTTCACATCGTGGAAGTCATGGTCCACACCCGCCGTCCAGCTGCCGATATCCCCGTTGCCGAAATTCCTTGCGATCCCGGTAATCGTGAGCAACTGCACCTGGTTGCCCGGTGTCAGCGCCGTCAGATCGCTTTGGAATCGCGGCATATCCATCTCGGTGTTCGACGGAACGTCCGCGCTGTTCCCCGTTGCGAAAATGGGTTGCCCCTGGACGTTGTATGCGGTCGGTAGATTCACTGGCACAAACGTGTTTTGAAAGGGAACGGACACACCAGGCAAGGCCGTAATGTACGGCGCGAAGACAAAGGGAATGCCAGCAGTCAGAAAATTGTCCTGCCACAGGTTCGGAATTAATGAAGTAATGGCGCCTCCCGCATGCAGCACTGTGTGCGGGGTCAGTGCGTAATCGATTCCGAGTCGCGGTCCCCAGCCGTTCCAGTCCTGGTTATACGGCGGCTGCGGGTTGACGAGCATCACCTGCGTAGCGTTGGGATTGCCGTACGAAGTTGGTTTGCCGTCCGCCCCGAGAAACACGGGAAGAGATGTCCGCTTGGTCGCTTCGTGAATGCGGCTGTTCACTTCGTAACGCAACCCGTAGCTGACCGTGAGTTTCGCCGACGCTTTCCACGCGTCCAGAAAATAAAAGTTGTAGGCCTCGCGCCGCACACCCGCTTCGTCGAACTTGTCGCCCACCGGAGTGATGCTCGCCGGCACTGTGATGCTGTAGGAAAAAGGTGTCCCAGTCAGCAGTCCGGTCAACGAGTCTGGCAATGGATCGCCCGGCTGGATGTCGTGTGTGCCGCTTGCTGACTTAATGAGATATGGCGAGTACGCCGTGCCTCCGCCAAACTCGTACGCCCCATTGGGATTTGTTCCAAAAATTGTCGAATCGCGATTCACTCGTATTTCAACGCCCCATTTGAACGCATGCGTCCCATGCACCCAGGCCATGTCCTCTTTGAACTGATAAAGATTGCTGTACGATCCGAAAATCGAACCTGCAGGGGCATTGAAGCTTTGAAACAGACCGTCTCCGAAACCGATTCCCGGCTGCGTATGGTTGGTGGTCGGAAAGAACGGCGTGCTGCGGATGTAGCTCAGCGAAGTGTCGGAAATGAAATGCGACGTCACCGCCCGCGAATACTTCACCCCAAAGTTGCGCTGATGGTCAAAAAACTGCACTCCGAAACTCGGATTGATCGCGGTCTGATCGGGATTGGTCAACGGTCCTGTAACCTGGTTCAGGCTGAACCGCACTAGGAGCGAGGCCTTATTTGAAATCACTTGGTCGACGCGCACAGAAAACTGATCGGTACGCGTGACGATCTTTGACGATGTCGCATAAGTGCGATCGCCAAACGCTCCGGATGGTTGGTTCGGTAACGGATACCCATTGAGTATGGGAAGAACCGCCGGATTTACCGGAACAGTAAGCGTGTCGCCCGGGAATGTCAGGGTATCGATTCCCTGTCGCTCGTCCGCGGTCGGTACCGGAATTACTTGTGTAGTTCCGAGCACCTGGCGAAATCCCTGATACTCGCCAAAGTAAAAGGTCCGGCCTCGCCCGTCATAAAGGTGCGGAATTACGACTGGGCCACCATTGGTAAATCCGAACTCGTTGCGCTGGAATGGAGGGATACGATGCTTTCCCGTCGGATCTTTGTAATCAAAATAGTTGCGCGCATCGAACGAGGCATTACGGATAAACTCAAACACACTCCCGTGCACTTGGTTCACGCCCGATTTCGTCACTACATTCGTAAAACTCGCAGCCCCGTGTCCTATGTCCGCTGACATCACACCGGAATTGTTTTGCACTTCCTGAATGGCGTCCACATTGAAGTTGGAAAATGTCGCTCCACCCATTTCCGGGTCGGTGGTGTCGAAACCATCCATGGCAAAGACGGTCGTCACTCCGCGCTGCCCGTTCACCGCGAACTGCTGTGTAAAATTGGCCGCGCCGTTGGCGTCGGTCATGGTGCCGGCGGCCAGTAGCAGGAGTTTGCTGAAGTCGCGGGCATTGAGGGGAAGGCTCGAAACCTCTGCGCTGGAAAGATGCTCGCCTCCACTGGCCTGTTGGGAAATCTCTCCGCCCGAAGCCGTGACTCGAATCTCCTGTCCAGCCGACGCCAGCTGTAGCGACATGGTCATCGCGACGCCGTCCTTGGCAACGAGTGGCCCGGAGGCTTTCCATTCTTTGTCGGCGGTTTTCACGGAAAGCTCGTAGCTGCCTGCGGCGACATCTGCAAAGGTGAACTGGCCACTGCCCGTGGTAGTTGATCGGTAATCGCGACCTCCCGAAATCGAGTGCAAGGCGACAACGGCCTGACCCGCAGGCTTCCCTGACGCATCGCTCAGCACCCCATTCCACGACGCTCCCGAAGCTGCAGCACCCAGCGAGACCGTAAACACGATCAGAGCGGACCCAATAGAAAATCGATTTAGCAGGCGGAATAACATGGACTGGGAATTATACGACGCGACGGTTGCGCAGGCTGCATGAAAGAATGCACCGGAAGTTCAATAGGTGCCTCCGGTTCTCGAATGGGAATCTCACCCATAAGCCAGAAGGCCATCCGACGGCAATGGCCCACGTGGTAGCATTTCCAAGAGAGCAGTTCCCGCGCGGTCGTGACGCCAATGCGTTCCAGATCCATCTCGCTCAGCCAAACCTGCTCTCTCCTTATCGTTCTGCTGTCATCTATATTCTCGGCGGCGGCCGAGCCTCCGTGGCTGGAAGTCCACTCTACCCACTTCACCGTCATCACCGACGCAGGCGAAAAGAAGGGCCGCGAGGTGGCTCTTCGTTTTGAGCAGATGCGCTCCGTTTTCGCCTTACTCCTTACTAAGGAACGCCTGAACCAGTCTGTTCCCCTCACCATTCTGGCCTTCAAAAACGACAAATCCTACTACCAACTTGCGCCATTGCATCAGGGTCAACCCACTGGCTCCCCGGGATTCTTCCTTCCCGGGGAGGATCAGAACTTCATCGTGTTGAATCTGTTCGAGCCAGAACCATGGCGTGCGGTCGCACACGACTTCGCGACCATGTTGCTCACCTACAACTATCCTCCCGCCCAAGGATGGTTCGACGAAGGTCTTGCGGAATATTTCAGCTCGATTCGAGTCGACAACAAGCAGGTCGAACTCGGTGGCGACCCCGAGTTGCGCACCTCCGTCAACGAGGATCTCCTCGGAAACCAGCGCGACTCCCACCCGCCCAAGTCACTTGCCGAATTGCTGGGCGCTGAGGTCTGGCTGCCGCTGCCCGACCTCTTCGCCATGAAGCATGACCCCTCGACCCGTAATCAGGGATCGCACCACACCCTCTATTACGCTGAATCATGGATCGTCATGCACTACCTGCTCCACGAAAAGAAGCTCCCTGAAACCGGCGCATACTTCGACCTCGTCCTGAACAAGCATGTACCCGTGGAAGACGCCATTCAACAGGGGTACGGCATGAGTTCGGCGCAAATGGAAAAGGCGGTGAAAGATTATTTTCACTCTCAGGCCGCGCTGTTCGCCGCCGTTGACACTGCTCGTCAAACGAGTCCCGCTTCAGTAAACGCCTCCGGCCCCGGAGAGACCTACCGCTTTCCAGTTCCTGTCGGTCCAGATGATGCGGTCATCACCGTCAAGCCGATTCCCGAACCCGAGGCCCTCGCCCTTTCCGCCGATGTTGCCGTCCGCATCCCCGAACGGCGAGATGCCGGCTTGCAGCAGTTGCGTGCATTGGCCACTTCGCCCACTGCCGCCGACAAGAAGTTCGAAGCAAAAAATCAGGAGAAACGTCCTACGGAAGACCCAGACCAACTGCCTACGAATGCAATGGGCAGTCCTCTCGCTCACCGCATTCTGGCATGGGACCACATCCAGCACGGTGAGTTCGAAGAGGCCACGACCGACATTGCGGATGCAACCGCGCTCAATCCCAAAGACATGTGGCTCCGCTATTACCTCGCAATCCTGAAGTATCGCGTGGCCCAGTCCAAGCACACCGACATGCAAGGCCTGCCCAATATGATGCTCGATCTCCGGGCCGTATTGGACTGGTATCCGGAACTGGCGGGAGCCTACGATTTGCTGGGCGTTGCCCGCAGTGAAGGCGGCAGTTCGCTGGCTGCCATGCAAGCCGAGCGCACCGCCATGAATCTGAGCCCGCGCAATGAGCTCTACACCTACCACCTTGCTCAGATTTACGTAGCCAGTAAGAAGTGGGAGGCATCGCAGGCCCTGCTCGAACGGCTCAAGGGCAGCAGCAATCCGCAAATCGCAACCCTGGCTGGCGAGTTGCTGGATCGATCAGCCGCGGAACGCAAGTATGGCATTCCCATGGGGACAGGCGCGGCGACACAGCCCAAGCTCGCTCCGCAGAAGTCTCCGTTCGATGTACTTGAAGAGGATGCCGCCAAGCGTGAAGCTGCTGAGAAGGCGACTCCATCGACCGCCTCGGATGGCAAACGTACCACGAAATTCGTCCGAGGACGCCTGCTTACAGTAGATTGCTCGAACGCACCTTCTGCGGTGCTAACCGTCTCGGCCGCCGGTGACACGCTCAAACTTCACGCCACGGATTACAAATCCCTTGTCCTAATCGGTGCTGACGACTTTTCCTGCGATTGGCGCGACCGCCAGGTTACGGTGAACTACAACCCGGTCGGAGCCAAAGACGGCGAACTGGTCTCACTCGAAGTGCGCTGAAATAGCCCCTGCCCTCACTCCGCTATTCGCCTCGCTACTACAGCAAAGACCTTAAGGCATTTCGTCCGCGACCGTGATAAACAATCGCGTGGTTTCGCTCCCCAATCGGTTTCTTTTGCCGATCGAGCTGCCGATCGCAAAACTTCCTGGAGGTTGGAGAACGACCGATGCGCGCCAAGGAAAAAGTCAACGTGCTGATGGTGGATGATCAGCCTGCCAAATTACTCACCTACGAAGCTATCCTAGCTCCGCTCAACGAACATTTGATCAGGGCTAATTCCGGCAGTGAAGCCCTCGAACTTCTTCTTAAGCATGACGTCGCCGTCGTTCTCACTGACGTGAGTATGCCGGAGATGGACGGCTTCGAACTCGCTGACACCATTCGCCAGCACCCGCGCTTCCAGCAAATGGCCATCATCTTTATCTCGGCTGTCTGCATTTCTGACTTTGACCGCCTAAAGGGCTACCAAACCGGTGCTGTGGACTATATTTCCGTGCCCATCATTCCCGAGATCCTGCGTGCCAAGGTGTCGGTCTTTGCTGAATTACACCGCCGAGCGCAGCAGTTGGATGCTTTGAACCATGAATTGCGGTCGCTCTCCAACCGCCTCATTGCCGCACAGGACGATGAGCGCCGTCGCATCGCGCGCGCCATGCACGACGGGCTTGGCCAGGAGCTCAGCGCCGCGAAAATGGTTCTGGACGGAGTACTTTCACAGGATGGAGCAACTGAGGCCCAGAAGAAACTGGCCACAACCGACGCAAGCCGCATGATCGAGCGCGCCATTGCGCAGGTTCGCAGCATCTCCCATCTCTTGCACCCTCCTCTTCTGGACGAAGTCGGATTGACTTCGGCGATCAGTTGGTTCTTGGAGGGATTTACCAAGCGCAGCGGCATCGCGACATCGCTGGAGATCGAGCCCACCGAATTTCCCAGGTTGCCGCGGGACTTGGAGACCGCGGCGTTTCGCATTATCCAGGAAGGTTTGAACAATATTTACCGCCATTCGGGAGCCCGTAATTGCTGGCTAAGGTTGCGATCCCAGGACGGCCAGTTAATTGTTTCTGTGCGTGATAACGGTAAGGGGATTAACGCCGGCGTGGTCGACTGTCGGCCCGAGTGTTTGGGGGTCGGACTGGCAGGTATGCGCCAGCGGGTGAAGGAGTTTGGCGGCGAACTCCAACTGGAAAACCTTGAGCCTGGAACCGGAATTCGAGTTCGCATCCCAATTGGCTCCAACTCTTGGCAGGACACGACGCTCACCGCGATTTCCTGCAGAGCCTTGCAGCCGCCCGCCGGATCTGCGCCATCGACGAAAACCTTGAACTCGGTAACCATCTCTGCCGGCTCGGCCGACGTTGGAGGCGCTCAGACCTGAACGCTTTCGCGTTCTTTAAGTTTGCTACTTGTCGCGGGAGACGTTTGGCTGCGGAGGCGGCACGCGCCGGATCACCACCTCCACGTTGCCCGCGGCATCCTCGGCCTCAGCCCTGACTTCTGCTGGCGCAGAGACCACTTCATACACGCCGTTCGCGATGAACTCCTCCGGCGCGACGCTCAGCGCAAAGGGCCCATGCTTTGACATACGCACCAGGAAGCGCCCGGCACTGTCGCTGTACACCACCTCTTTACCGATATGGAGAGCGGCTCCCTCTACGGGATTGCCTTCGTTGTCCTTCACGATCCCCTGCACCACATATTTGGCGATCGAGAAAGTTTCCGACTGTGCCGCCATCATTCCCCGAAAGCGATACAGATAAGTACTTGCGCCAAAGGAATACCGCAAATGCCCGTCCGGGGCCACGTTCGATGCAGCCGTGAGTTGCAAAGGCCCGGCCACGCGCAGCGCCACGTTTAGCGCCAGTGCCTGTTCGAACGGCCGGTCAGGACGAAACGGCAGATACACATTCTGATAATCCGCGCGCAACATCAACCGGTTGCTGGTGAAATCTCCACCAAACGCAAACGTAGTTTGTCCGTTCGTACGTGAGATTAATTGCAGTAAGCTGAAGCGTGACGAAAACCCCTCTCGCAGCGTGCCCGAAAGAATAGTGCTGCTCTCACCATCCTTCGCCTTGCTTTCAAACCAGTTCGTGTTGACTTCGATCCGGCGGCCGATGCGCCGTCCCACATACAAGTTCGTTCCCTGCGTGCTTCGCCCCGCGGCACTTGAAGTGAACAGGCCGGTGCCGAAATAAAACTTATCCACATGAAAGTCAGTGGAGAATTGGTTCACCGAAGCCTGTTGCATGGCTCCGCCCAGCGTCACCGGCTCCAGAATGTTTTCGTGCCCGGTGGTAACTGTCACAAACTCCGCTGGCTTATACATCATCTGTACGTTGCCCTTGTTCACCTCAGAGGCCATCGGGCTGAAGACAGTGATCCGCTGAAACACGTCGCCGGTGACTACATAGCTGGCTTTGAGCGCGAGCTTCTGCGTCTCCTGATCCACTGCGGCAGCAAAGTATTTCTGATTGGAACCAGTCCCTGCCGTCACCGAGGCCTTCAGATCGTGGTTCGGTTGATATTCCAAGCCCTGCAGGAAAGTCTGGCGGTGCGAGAGAATGTTGCGCGAAAAGAATTTCAGTTGGTCATTAATCTTCCGCTCGTAGAAGAACATACCGACCGGATCATCACTGGTCGCCGAGTTAAAGAATCCCGTTCCGAGCCAGGTCGACGTGGTCCCTGCAAAGGCGTAGAACCTCGCGTCATCATACTTGCGCGTGGCGCCCACTCCGCGCGCTGAGAAATAATGGCTGGCATCGAACACATCGGTCGGAAGCGTAAAAGGGACCGACTCGTCCCCGGCCAAAACGGTGTAACCGCGGTACTGGTAGCGAGTCTCGGCTCCGTATTGGAATCGTCCGTCGAAGAAGCCCAATCCGACGCTGCCATCGTAGTTCGGGGCTTTGAACTCGACCGATCCACCCTCCGCATTCATCAAGGTAGACGTTCCGCCCTGCACGCGGAACACTTGCGCGCTCGCGCTTCCAACCAGCATTATCGCCAGCAGAATCAGCGCGCATTTGGCTCGCAAACCCATACGTAACGGCTAGGGATTCTTCCCGACGCTTCCTTCAGCAGGTGCCAAACCTGATACCACCGCGGACTCGGAGTCTTTCTTGCGCTGCAGCTTTTCTTCGACTTTGAAATTCTGGAACTCCAGGCTTACTTCGATCGGAACATTCTCCCTTTCTGCTTTTACATCGAGCGGCACTTCGAGAATGCGCTTGCTATGCGGGAAAATCGGAAATCCGGGCGCTTCTTGTTTCTTCTTCGAATACACCAAATGGGTCTGCAACACGCGCCCAAAATTGTTTCCGGCGTTCTCGACCTCCAGCACCACCTTGTTCTCCACAACATTCAGTTCAGCGCGCTCCACGTGCACCTCCGGCTTCTCCACTTGCTGCTTCGGCAGCAAATACACCGTGTGCGGCAACTGCAGCCGCACGTTCATCCCTTGGGCAGTGCGGAAGGCAAATCCGGAGAAAGACGCATAGATCACAAACCACGTGGGACTCTGCGGAGCATTCGCCTCATAAAACACGTAGTACGTCTGCTGAGGCTGGATCCGAAAGCTGGTAGCCGAGAGCTTCAGATGAACATCAGGGTCGAGCGGACGGTAGCTGATCTCGCCGGTTTCTGAAACCGTGAAACTCTTCGCCTCCAGGACAACGTTGAGTGGAGTCAGGCCGTCATTCACATATTCCACGCGGCCCTTCGCCGGGTTCCCGAGTTCGTTGATCAGGGGCCGCACCGTCTGCGCAAGGCAGCCCAGTGACATGAGAAAAGCGCACAACGCTCCAGCCAGAGGCCGGAACGCTGTTGTAAGAAGAATTTTTTTCGTTTTCATCAACTTCACTCGCAATGCATTCCTTCGCGTATCAGATGGCCTGGGCCTGAATCGTCAACGTCCCCGTATAGTTGCCCGCCGGAAGGTTCGGTAGGGTCGAGAGATTGATATTGAAATTCATAACGTCCGTGCGCGAACCCGATGTGTTGTTCAGGAATATCAGGGTCGCGGCAACTCGGCGTCCTGCGTTGGCGCCACCAAAGGGCACCGTGGTGTTTAGCGCATTGAAGGCGCCGCCATTATCCGAAATCTGGAAGTCGGCGGACGGAATGTTGTTCCCAGCGCCATCCGTCAATGCTGAAGCAGAGCTTCCAAAGTACGCATACAGGCTGACGAAGCCGATGGCTGTGTTCAAAGCCCAGGAGGTGGTCGCCGTAATCGACGTGTTTCCCGGATTGCTTGGGCTCCCAAAGGCCATATTGAAGTTCACGGCATTCCCCGAGAGCGCCACAGTAAGCGACGGAGCAAGCACGGCTTGCAGAGCGATCGTCTTGGCTCCCGAGTTGCGCGCCTGCCCGTGAGCGTGTGCGGACAATGCTGTCACCGCCAGCGCCAGCATCGCCGTCATCCGCACGAGTTTTGACTGCAAGGTCATCGCTATTCTGCTTTGCTGACCCCTACCCGAGCGATCAGATTGCCTGGGCCTGGATCGTCAATGTCCCGGTATAGGTGCCGGACGGTAAATTCGGCAGGGGGGTCAGATTAATGTTGAAGTTCATCACATCGCTGTGCGTGCCAGTCTTGTTGTTGCCCAGAATTCGAACCGTCGACACCAGCAAGCCGGCATTGGCCCCGCCAAACGGCACGGTATTGGTCAGCGCGGCAAAAGGTCCCGCATTTGCAGAGATCTGAAAATCAGCCGACGGAATGTTGTTGCCGGCTCCATCCGACAGCGCCGACGTCGAACTACTGAAGAACGCGTATAGCCTTAGATTTCCGACACTCGGCTTGAGAGTCCATGTCGTTGTTGCAGTAATCGATGTGCTTCCGGGATTGCTGGCATTACCCGCTACCAGGTTGAAATTCACTGCATTGCCTGACAGCGTCAGTGTGATCGAATCCGAGAGAACCGCGTTCAGCGCAATCGGGCTGGCGCCGGAGTTTCTAACCTGCGCTTGAGCCGGGGCCGCAAACATCGCCGCCACCAGAACAAGCGCCGCCAACACTCCGAGTTTTCCCTGTATCCGCATCGTGAGTTTCTTATCTGAGACGGCTGGTTAAGACGGCTAAAGGGCGGGAAACCAAGCTCCCCGCCCTTGCCGATCAATCATCCCCGGAATTACGGAGTGGCCTGCGCCTGAATGTTCAGCGTACCGGTGTAGGTAGCGGCCGGAAGCTGCGGCAACGTGCCGCCCGTCAGGTTAATGTTGAAAGCCATCACGTCGGTGCGGCTGGAATTCTTGTTCGCACCCGTGATCGCGACATTCGCCATCTGGTAGCCTGCATTGGCGCCACCGAAGGCCACAGTGCTGGTCAGCGCGGTGGAGGCGCCGCCGTTATCAGAAATGAAGAAGGCATTCGACGGAATATTGTCGCCCGCGCCGTCGGTCAAAGCGGCCGCTGCGCTGGCAAAGTATGCGTACACCCCAACTGCTGTCCGCCCGGGCTTCAAAACCCAGGTCGTGGTTGCCGTGATGTTGGTGCTGCCGGCGTTGGCTGCGCTACCCGCGGCCAGCGTGAAGTTCACCGCGTTCGCCGAGAGGCTGAGTGTGAGTGATTCTGCAAGGCTGGCGTTCAATGCAATCGTCTGCCCGCCAGAATTAATCGCCTGAGCGGATGCCATGGATGCCGCGATTGTCATCGCCAGTCCTACCATCGCAACCCGCAAGAGTCGTCCTGTCGTCATTGTTCCCCCTAGAGAAATTTGAACCGCCACCGCTGGGCTTGCCTGTCCGCGAGGGCCCGGTCGACGCATCGCATCTCGTGACCTGCAACGATTGTTAGCGAAATCTAAGAGCCCGCCTACAGTACCGTGGTAACGACAACCGGTCCGATTCCGGAATGTCCCAAAACGGCAGCGCCCCAGCACCCTTGCTGAGCCTCGCTCGCTAGTAGCCAAGTTGTTGTGGACCAACTATTTGGAAGGAAAGTCTGCGAAACTCCGGCTGGCGCCGAGATTACAGGAGTCACCACTTCTCAGGATACTGACGGTTGAAGGGACTGGGGCGCCGGACCTACCTTTGTCCTGTGCACAGATGCAAAGCACCCAATAAAAAACCCTCCCGCTCGGACCGGGAGGGTTCTCAAATAGTTCGCAGCTTATGCGCGGACGACGTTGGCCGCCTGAAAGCCTTTGGGGCCCTTCAGCAGATCAAACTCCACGGTCTCACCCTCGTTGAGCGTGCGGTAACCATTCTCCTGTATCGCGGAGAAGTGCACGAATACGTCTTCACCCGTGGAGCGCTGGATAAATCCATATCCCTTCGCCCCGTTGAACCACTTCACTGTACCTTTCTCTCTCACGGCTACTACTCCTTTCACCATCGCGAAGAATTGTTCCCCGGCTCTCCCGATCGTAGCTTCGTTCGATTGAAGCCCCCCTCAAAGGACCCGGTGGAACTTTCGGTTGCGTCCATGGTGTGTAGACGAAGTGCCCCAAAAAGGAAAAGACTCCTCAGTCCTCCGCGACGGTGTCAATTCCGCTGCGGGAACTTTCGGAGCCCGAATATTTGGCGCGTTTCAAACACACCCAAACGTCAACCGCTACTGGTCTCACCACCGGACCAATCCCCGGTTATGAGCACCCGATAATACGGCCTATTAAAACGATTCGCAAGAAAAATTAGTAGGGGATTTTACTATGACCATCGGTCATTTAGTCCGTTTCGCGGATAACTTTAACGAAGATAAAGAAATAGCCCGGTAACCTCCGTTCGGAACTTCGGCTTGCCGAACCGAGCCTCAGCACAGCACTCTGGTACGATGAATCGTCTCCATGGCCGAAACTCCCACTCCGACTCTCGCCCAGTCTGACATGGTACGTCAGCGTACCGAACCTCCCGCCCGTCGCCGTTCTCCGAGTCTTGTCCTCTCCACCTTCCAATACCTGATGCGCACCGACGTTCACACTTTCGCCTTCTCGGTCGCCGCCAACTCCATCCTTTCGTTCTTCCCCTTCGTTGTGCTGCTGATGACATTGATTCGCAGGGTCTTTCATTCGCGAGTCATGTATGACGTGGTGTTGGAACTGCTGCGCGACTACCTGCCTGCGGGTCAGGACTTCGTCATCCGCAACCTCAACTCCATGGTCAACTCACGCCAGCGTGTGCAGTTCGTCTCGCTGATCATTCTGCTGGTCACCTCTTCGGGCGTGTTTCTGCCGCTTGAAGTCGCGCTGAACCGCATCTGGCGCTTCGAACGTAACCGTTCCTACCTCGGCAATCAACTGATCTCCCTCGGCCTCGCCTTTGCATGCGGTGTGCTCGCGCTGCTCTCCATCGCCCTGACTGCAGGGCCAGTCGCCTTCATGGAGTTCTTGCTCCGCGGATATGGCACAGGTTTCGTGCGCGTGGTTGGGTTTCTGATGATGAAGCTGTTCGCCATTGCGGCGAGTATTGCTATCTTCTTCCTGATTTATTGGCTGTTGCCCAATGGCAAGGTTCCGGCGCGCGCCGTATTGCCGGCGGCCATCATTATGGGGCTGCTATCGGAAGCTCTGAAATACGCGTATATCCTCGCGCTTCCCTGGCTCAACTTTCAGGAGGTCTACGGACCGTTCTCACTCTCGGTGAGCATGATGTTCTGGGCATTCCTGTCAGGGCTGTTGCTGTTGGCGGGCGCCAACCTTTCGGCCGAAGACTATCGGCCTCGCACTCTCTCGAACCTCTAGCGTGGAACGGGAACGCTGGAGAAGTCGATGCCGCGCTTGCGGTTGATGCGGCAGATTACGTTCTCCAGCGCCTTCGGCAACAGGTTCATTCCGCGGCTGGGCATTACCAGGTATCTTCTCCAGATACTCTTCCGCGCCTGCGTCCAGCAGTTTCTGCCGGTTCTTCTCTGAGAGGCTACTCAACACTACGACCGGGATCGCAGCGGTGGAACCGTCACCCTTAAGAGTCTGCAACACTTCCGGGCCGCTTACCTTGGGCAAGATCATGTCGAGCAAGATCAGGTCGGGACGTTGTTCACGCGCCATTTGCAGCGCGCTCTCTCCATCTTCCGCGCAGATCACTTCATATCCCGCTTGCTGTAGGACAGTCTCATTTTCCCTTCGGATCGGTTTGCTGTCCTCCACTAAGAGAATCTTCACGCTGCTCTCCCTCTTCGATTCCCTATACATCGGCGGCGCAAGCAGGGAGCTTTAGAGTCGATCGTCGCAAACGAAAAGGCCGCCTGCGAATGCAGACGGCCCCGGTGATCGATGTGACCTTATTGGGCTGGCTCCTTCTTCTCCTCTCCGATGGAGACCAACTCCACTTCAAAAACCAGGGTCTCCCCGGGACCGATGTCGTTGCCGGCGCCGCGGTCGCCATAGGCCATATCGGCGGGGATAAACAGCTGCCACTTTGATCCGACCGGCATCAATTGCAGCGCTTCCGTCCAGCCCTTGATGACTCCACTGACCGGGAACGAAACAGGCTTGCCGGTCTTGTAGGAGCTGTCGAATTCCTTGCCGTTAATCAGCGTTCCGCGATAGTTGCAGGTTACAGTGTCACTCGTCGTGGGCTTTGGTCCCTTGCCTTCCGTAAGGATCTTGTATTGCATGCCGCTGGGAAGGGTGACGATGCCCTCCTTATTCTTGTTTGCGGCCAGGAATGCCTCCCCTTCTTTTCGGGCAGCAGCTCCGGCTTCGTGCGCCTTGGCTTCCATGTTCCCGCGGACCTCGGTCTGCAGTTGCATGAGGGCGGCCTTCTCTTCATCTTCGGTCATCAGGGTCTTGTTGCCAGCCAGGGCATCTCTCAATCCCCGCGCGGTGAGAGCAGAGTCCACCGAGGCCCCGACCCCTTGCCGCTTCAGATCGCTACCGATCTTCATGCCGAGGGCGTAGCTGGCCTTTTCTTTCTGGGTCTTCAGGGTCAAGGGAGTGGCGGTTTTCGAAGTCACGGGAGCCTTCTTGGTTGGCGAAGTGGTTGGCTTCTTGGCGGGAGCGGACTGCGTGGGTTGAGTCGTTGCGGCTGGAGTGTCTTGCGCCAGGGTATTGCCCAGCAGCATCATCCCGGCGGCCAATAGTTGAAACATAATGGTGATCGGTTTTTGCATATCTTGTTATTGTCCCATTGAGCACTGAGATGGGCAAACTGAGGTGTACAAGTTGCTATCAGGGACCACACTGCAGGTCGTGGTGATGTGTGTATTGAAACCCTAGAGTTGAGGTCCTATTCTCCGGTAGCGAGGAATCCAAAAGATTGGCTGATTCGAATTGGTGACCGGGCATAACGGGCATAACAAGGAGCGAAGGGAATCTCCTTCGCCCCCGAATCAGAACTTCTCTAATCCTTTACGGACTTGTCGGTAATCTCAAGACCTTTGTCGATGACGGCAAATGCCTCCCGCAACTGCTGCTCGTTAATACATAGCGGAGGATTGGTATAGAACGAGTTCCACCGTACGATCGTATACAGCCCCTGTTCGCGGAAGAAGCGCCCAAGCGCCGCCATCTCGTCGGAAGTGCCGTTGAATGGAGCCATCGGCTGGCGCGTCTTGCGGCTTCGCACGAGTTCGACAATGCCAAACAGCCCGATCGACCGGACAGCTCCGACCGATGGATGCTTCGACTGCAACTCCGCTCCAAGTTGTTTCATGATTGCGCCCATCTTCTTCGCGTTGTCGATAAGATGATCCTCTTCGTACACGCGAATCGTCGCCAGGGCCGCGGCGCAGCCCATGGGATGCGAGTTGTAAGTCAGCCCGCCATAGAAGACTTTGTCCTGGAAGTGCTGCGCAATGTGATGCCGCATTCCCACCGCACCTAGCGGAAGATAGCTAGCCGTCAACCCTTTGGCCATGCAGATCAAATCAGGCACAACCTTCCAGTGATCAATCGCAAACCACTCTCCTGTGCGCCCAAAGCCAGCCATGACCTCGTCCGCGATCATCAGAATTCCGTATTTGTCGCACAGTTTGCGCACGCCCTGCATGTATCTGTCGGGAGGAATGAGAATGCCGTTGGTTCCGACCACCGTCTCGAGAATGAATGCCGCGATTGTCTGCGGACCTTCAAGTTGCATCGTCTCTTCGATCATGGCCAGCGAAGTCTCCGCCGACTCCCATCCGCGCTCGATGCCGTGATAGGGATCGAGCACGCGCACCACGCCCGGAATGCCCGGCTCCGCGGCCCAACGCCGCGGATCGCCGGTCAACGAAATCGCTCCCGCAGTCGCGCCGTGATACGAGCGGTATCGCGCCATGATCTTGTGTCGTCCGGTAAAGAAGCGCGCCAGTTTGATCGCGTTCTCGTTGGCTTCGGCGCCGCCATTGGTGAAGAAAAACGTATCGATGTCGCCGGGAGTAATCTCGGCAAGCTTCGCACCCAGCCGCGCGCGAGGTTCAGTCGCCATGAACGGATTGGCATAGGCAAGAGTCTGCGCCTGCTCATGGATCGCGGCGATGACGCGTTCATCGCCGTGTCCGATGTTCACCGACATCAACTGGCTGTTGAAGTCGATGAATCGCTTGCCCTCCGGCGTCCAGAAGTAAATGCCTTTGGCCTTCGCCACCGGAATAGGATCGACCTTCGATTGCGCCGACCACTCAAACAGTGTGTGCTTCTTGGTGAGATCAACGATTTCCTTGCCGGTCATTTTCTCGATGGAATCAGTCACAGTAGTAGTCATAGAGTCCCTCAATACGAAAGCGTATTCACCACAGAGTCACTGAGACACGAAGGAAACAAGATTGGCATAGCACGACGGGTCATCTTCCCCTGCATTTCTCCGTGACTCTGTGTCTCCGTGGTGATGCTTAGAACTTGCGGCTGTGCTCTTTGGCCCAGCGTTCGACCACAACCTTCTTGTCGGTATAAAACTCGATGGCATCGCGCCCTTGGCCATGCAGGTCGCCGAAGAAACTGTTCTTCCATCCGCTGAACGGGAAGTAAGCCATGGGCGCAGCGACTCCTATGTTGATGCCGATGTTGCCCGCAGGCGCTTCGTAGCGGAAGCGCCGCGCAGCCGATCCGCTCGACGTAAACAGCGATGCCTGATTGCCATACGCACTGCGCTCGAGGAATGCCAGGGCTTCGTCCATGCTGTCGGCATGCACGAGGCTGAGCACAGGACCAAAGATCTCCGTGTCGGCGAGATCGCTGGTCGGTGGAACGTCGTCCAGGATTGTTGGTTTCACGAAGTTGCCAGACTCGTATTTCGGGATCTTCGAGTTGCGCCCGTCGAGCAGCACTTTCGCGCCCTGTTTTTCGCCGACCCCGATCAACGATTCCACGCGCTCCTTGCTCTGCGACGTGATCACCGGTCCCATCTGCACGCCATCCTCAAGCCCATTGCCAACGCGAAGTTTCGACGCAGCGTCCGCGATGGAATCACGGAATGTTTTCTGCGCTTCGCCAATCGTGACCGCGACCGAAACCGCCAGGCACCGCTGTCCCGCACAACCGAATGCACTGTCGCTGATGATCTGCGTCGCCATTGGCATGTCCGCATCGGGAAGCACGACCACGTGGTTCTTCGCGCCGCCTTGGCACTGGCATCGCTTCCCTTGCTCGCCCGAGCGCGCGTAGATGTATCGCGCAACAGGAGTCGATCCGACAAAGCTGATGGCTCGCACCTTGGGATGGTCGATCAGCGCGTCGACGACAGCCTTGCCTCCATTCACCAGATTGACGACGCCTTTCGGCAGGCCAGTCTTGGCCAGCAGTTCATAGATGTATCGCATCGTGAGCGGCACGCGTTCGCTCGGTTTGAGAATGAACGTGTTCCCAGTAGCTATGGCGTAAGGCAGGTACCAGAACGCTATCATCCCGGGGAAATTGAAGGGCACGATCGCAGCAGTCACGCCGATCGGCTGCCGGATCATCATCTCGTCGATGCCGCGGGCTACGTCTTCCAGGTTGTAACCCTGCATCATCATCGGGATGCCGCAAGCCACTTCGACATTCTCGATGGCGCGACGCATCTCGGCCTTCGCCTCGGTGAACGTCTTGCCATTTTCGATAGTGATGGTGCGGGCGATGTCGTCGATGTGCTCTTCGAGCAGCATCTTCAGCTTGAACAGGGGCTGAATGCGATCCTCCGGTGGAGTGCGTCGCCACTCTGGAAATGCGGCCGCCGCGGCCTCTACTACCGTGGCGACTTCGGCCGCATCGGCCATGGGAACGCTGGCCAGGAGCTCGCCCGTGGCGGGATTGACTACGTCGCGCCATTCCGAACTGCGCGAGTCGGTCCATTGGCCGTTGATGTAGTTCGTCAGCTTAGTGGCGGGAGGTGCGGCTACGGTCATGATGACGCCTCGGCTATCGCGAAGAATGTGCTACTGGGAATTCAGGGTCATCAAAGGCGCTGTGAGAATTCCCTGCTGCTGCAAGATAAATGATACCGCTTATAGGGATCCTTCGACTGCGGTCGGCCTTCGCGCTCTACGCGCGAAGGCCAATCCTCGCTCAGGATGACAGATTCTATTTTCTACACCAATTGCGCGACTGCGCCTTTCTTGTCGCACACTGCGGCTAGAGCGGACTCAAGTACAGATAAGCCCTCGTCGATTTGTCCGTCGGTAGCGACCAGAGGCACCAGTACGCGAATCACGTTGGAATATGTGCCAGCCGTGATCGTGATCAATCCGTGTTCGTAGCAATATTGCGTGATCTTCTTGGTTTCGTCCTTAGCTGGAACCTTTGATTCCGCTGATTGGACGAGTTCGATCGCCTGCATGCCGCCGAGGCCGCGCACATCGCCAACTATGGGCCAGCGGCGTTGCCACTCGCGAGCCCGGTGCTGGAAGCGCTCGCCCAGTTGGTTAGCACGTTCCAGCAAGTTCTCTCGCTCGAACAAATCAAGCACTGCCAAAGCTGCGGCGCAGGAAAGCGGATTGCCGGCGAAAGTTCCGCCGAGACCGCCGGGGCCTGGAGCATCCATAATTTCCGCGCGTCCGGTCACAGCGGCGAGCGGTAGTCCGCCACCCAGCGATTTTGCAGTGACGATAAGATCCGGCTCGATGCCGTAGCGTTCGCTGGCAAAGAGCGCGCCAGTGCGCCCGAAGCCGGACTGGACTTCGTCGGCAATAAAGAGAATGCCGTGCTTGTGACAAAGGTCAATCAGCACCTTGAAGTAGTCGGGAGGAGGAGCGATGAATCCGCCTTCTCCCAGAACCGGTTCGGCGATCACGGCCGCGACTTCCTCGTTGGCTACCACACGCTTGAATGTGTCTTCGAGATGACGCGCACAGTAGAGATCGCACGACGGATACTTCAAGTTGTAGGAGCAGCGATAGCAGTAAGCGAACGGAACGCGATAGACCTCGCTGGGAAACGGCGCGAACCCTGCCTTGTACGGATGCGTCTTGCTCGTAAGAGCCAGCGTCATCATCGTGCGCCCGTGGAACGCGTCTTCAAACGCGATGATACCGGGGCGCTTCGTGTACGCGCGCGCAATCTTCACCGCATTCTCGACAGCCTCGGCGCCAGTGTTCACGAAAATGGTTTTCTTTGCGAACTTTCCCGGAGTGACTTCGTTCATGCGCTCGGCGAGGCGGACGTAGCTCTCGTAAGGCGTCACCTGCACACAGGTATGCAGGAAGCGATCGAGTTGATCTTTCACGGCGTCGACGACGGGTTCCTGGCGATGGCCGACGTTGAGGCAGCCGATGCCGCCTGCGAAATCGAGGTAGCGGTTGCCATCGACATCTTCGAGCCAGGCGTCTTCCGCCTTGGCAACGTAGATCGGCGTGCCGTGCGAAAGGCCGCGGGGCACGGCTTTGGCGCGGCGCTCGGAGAGCGCCTTGGACTTGGGGCCGGGAATGGGTGTGCGAAGTTGAATTGTCGACATCATCGGATCCTAGTGGCCAATGGTCAGTGACCAGAGTCCAGTTTAAGAATTTGATTCTGGCCACCGATCACGAACCACTGGCCACTGCTCATCAGTACCAGCCGATCGGTGCTTCATTCAGATTGATGTGGACCTGCTTGGTTTCGAGATATTCTTCGATACCCCAAGGGCCGAGTTCGCGGCCGAAGCCGGATTGTTTGTAGCCTCCCCACGGCGCTTCGACGTACGTGGGTTGCATGTGGTTGACCCAGACGATTCCGGCCCGCAGCGCTTTCACCGCACGCATGGCCTTGAAAATATCGCGAGTCCAGACGGCTGCGGCTAACCCATAAGGAGAATCGTTGGCGATCTTGAGCGCGTCCTTTTCGTCTTCGAACGGAATCACGGCCGCGACGGGGCCGAAGATTTCCTCGCGAGCGATGCGGTCGCTATTTTTCACGTCGTAGAAGATTGTCGGCTGGACGTAGTATCCCTTGGCGAACTTTTCAGGGCGTCCGCCACCCGAGGCTACCTTGGCTTCTTTCTTGCCAATCTCGAGATAGGAGTTCACGCGGTCGTATTGTTCTTTGCTGACCAGCGCGCCCATCTTGGTTTCGCGATCGAGTGGCGGACCGAGCTTGATCTTTTTGGCTTTCTCGGCCATGGCGTCCACAAATTTCTTGTAGATAGATTTCTGCACCAGAATGCGGCTGCCAGCCGAGCAAACTTCGCCCTGATTGATGAAGACGCCAAAGAGAGCTCCGTCGATGGCGGCTTCGAAATCGGCGTCGGCGAAAAAAATATTGGGAGATTTGCCACCGAGTTCGAGCGTGACGCGCTTCACCGTGTCGGCGGCCTGTTTAACGATAATCTTGCCGACGGCAGCACTGCCGGTGAAAGCAATTTTGTTAACGTCGGGGTGCTGAACCAGCGGAGCGCCGCAGGATTCCCCGAAACCAGTGACGATGTTGACGACGCCCGGCGGAAGACCGCAGTCCGCGAAGTGTTTGGCGAATTCGAGCGCGGTGAGCGGTGTCTGCTCGGCGGGCTTGAGGACGCACGTGCAGCCGGCCGCAAGTGCCGGCGCAAGTTTCCAAGCCGCCATTAGCAGGGGATAGTTCCACGGGATGATCTGTCCGGCAACGCCGACGGGCTCTTTGAGCGTGAGCGACATCGCATTGTCGGGAACCGGATTGACGTACCCGACCACCTTGGTAGCAAGTCCGCCGTAATATTCGAAGCACGTGGCCACGTCAGTAATGTCGTACTCGGCTTCGACAATGGGCTTGCCGGTGTTGCGGCACTCGAGTTCGGCGAGCGCAGGCAGGTTCTGGCGGATCTTGTCGGCGAGACGGAACAGGACGCGTCCTCGCTCTTGCGCCGTGGTGGATGCCCAGGGCCCGTCTTCGAAAGCGGCTTTGGCAGCGGCGGCGGCACGGTTCACGTCGTCGGAGGCGGCGTCGGGTACCTGCGCGATGACCTCTTCCGTCGACGGATCGTAAACCGGGAAGGTCTTCGCAGACTTGCTGGGGACCCATTCGCCATTGATGAACATCTGATAAGTCTTTACGTCGGTCTGCACTCCGCTGGGCATCGTGGCCTCCTGCAGGGGCTAAAGCCCCGATCTTTTATGCGTCTCAAACGGCGCGCTAAAGCCGCGCACTGATATGAATCTCTTCCCAAACCTTGCGAGCTGCGCTCGCGGAATAGCCGAGGGCAGCTCTTCCCGCATGGATCAAAATCAAAAAACATTCAACGGCGAACTTCGCTTGCCGGTAACGGTGATGCGATAGCCGCAAGCGGAATTCGCTTTAACGCTTTGCGGCGGCCGTAGACGAAGAAGAAGAATGCGGCCAGGCCGATGAAGAACAAAGTACCGCCGAACATCCACAACTCGTACTGCCACAGCGAAGTGATCTGCTGGGCAGGAAAAAATACCATTGCGATGCCGAGGATCGTCGTTAGAAATCCACTGGACCCGGCGAGAAATAGAGTGACGCGACCGTACTGGCCTTTCGGCGCCGATTCCGTCACCGCAAACTTCACTAACGCGCCGAACATATAGACGAATGGGACCAGTTGCAGCACCACGGCGAGCGACAACAGCTTCTGAAACGTTTCCTGCACTCCGGCGCCAGCGAAGTTCAAAATCACCAGAACCGCGGAAACAATTCCCTGCACGATGAGCGCAGCGTACGGCGTTGCGTAGCGCGGGTGGATATTGCCCAACCACGACGGCATGTAGGAATCGAGGCCGGCGACGAAGGGAATGCGCGAGCACCCGCCGATCCAGGCCGAACCGATGCCAGCGATGGCTAAGCTAAGCATGAGTGCAAACGGAATACTGATCCAACTGACGCCGACCCGATCAGCCATCCCGGTCACTGCCTGTACGACTCCTTGCAGAACATTCACGTTCTTACCAACCGCGATCAGTAATGTCAGCGTCGCGGCGATGTAGAGGGTGCCGGATAGCAGCCCTCCCCATGCGACTGCGCCAGGAAGAGTGCGGCGCGGATCCTGAATCTCATCGCCCATCACAGACGCGAGTTCCAGACCAACCAGGCCGAAACAGATCACACCGAATGAATTCAAAACGAAGCGCGGGTTGGCAGGAATCTTGAAATCCGCGGCGGTTATGCCCGAGCCAAAGCGCGACCAGATCACAACACCCAGGCCGACCAGAACGGCGGCCGCGATGAAAGTCCCAACGGCCCCGATGTTATTGATCCACTTCCCTACCCCGAGGCCGAGGATGTTGAGCAAGGTGAGTAACGAAAGAAGTGAAAGCGAAACGCACGCGGCGAAGAGCTTGTTGTCGGGCAGCCCCTGGTGGCCGGGACCCAACGCGTAGACCGAGACACCGACGAAGTACAGCATGACCGTCGGCACGTAGAGCATGTTGTTGGTCCAGTAGCACCAGCCGGAGAGGAATCCGTGGAAGTCGCCGAAGACTTCTTTGGCCCAGAGGTAGACGCCGCCTTCACCGGGATAACGGTGCGCAAGTTCAATGACCGCGATGCCTTGGGGCCAGAAGAAGAGGAGGAGCGAGATGATCCAGAGCCAAATGGTGACTCCGCCGTTGGCGGCAATAGAGGGGACTACATTCAAATTGAAGACAGCGACTACGAACAGCAGAACGAGATCGCGGCGGCCTAGGGCGCGGATCAGGTGGGGCTGGTCGGGTTGGGAATTCGTGGACAAAGTTTCTCGCGAACGCCTCGCTCCGCTTCGGCGGATAGCGCCTTCGACTGCGCTCAGGGCAGGCTTGGCGGCTGTCTCCACATAACCGTTGGTTGTGCAAGCAGGAGCGGACGAATGCATCCGCCCCTACGTGAATTCAGTGCGCGACCGCTACTGGGGCGGCGCGTTCTTGCTGCGCCTTCGCCAGCGAGGCTGCGATGTCGTTGAACGCTGCCAGGTGTTTGTCGATGTCGGCCTCGGTGTGCTGGACCGAAATCGTCCATTGCTCATCCCACCAGTAGGGCTGAGCCATCACGCCGCGATTGACCATGCCGAACCAGTAGTGACGCCACAGGTCGATGTCGATCGCCTCCCAGTCACGGTAGTTGCGAATTTCCTTGGGATAGAGCATCAGCGCGCCATTGGCGCCCGCCTGCGCGATGTAAGCTTGCAGACCAACTTTCGCGATGGTCGCGCGATAGCCATCCGTCAACTTCTTACCGAGCTTGTCGACTTTGGCGTAGTTCTCGCGAGTTAGAACTTCACGGAACGTTGCGAGGCCCGCCGCCATCGAGACCGGATTCGTGTTGTAGGTGCCGCCGTGGAAGACCTTATGTTGCGAAATCAGGTCCATTACCGACTTGCTGGTGCCGAATGCGGCCAGGGGCAAGCCTCCGCCGATCGACTTGGCGAGACAGATCATGTCGGGATGGACGCCGAAGTATTCACTCGCGCCGCCCCATCCGAGCTTTGCACCGGTTTTCACTTCGTCGAAGATCAGCAGCGCGCCGTGTTTATCGCAGATCTCGCGCAGGCCCTTCAGGAAACCAGGCTGCGGAATGCAGAGACCGACATTCATGAGAATCGGCTCGAGGATGATCGCGGCGATTTCGCCGGGATTTTCCTTGAACCGACGCTCGACGGTGGCGAGATCGTTAAAGGTGGCAATGAGCACATTCGCGATGGCAGACTTCGGCACACCGAGGCCGCCGGTGACCGAGGTTGGAGCATGGATGTCGCCGTAATCGGGAGCATGCGGCTTGACGCTGACTAGAGCGCTGTCATGCAGTCCGTGGTAGGCGCCCTCGAACTTGACGATCTTGTCACGCCCGGTCGCGGCGCGGGCCAACCGAATCGCATGCATGGTCACTTCGGTGCCGCTGTTGCCGAAGCGGCACATCTCGACCGGGAATCGCGTGCAGATTTCTTCGGCGAGTTCCCATTCCATGTCGTGCGGCATGCCGAACATGGTGCCGGTGGAGAGACGCTTCTCAACGGCCTTCATGACCGCGGGATGGCAATGTCCGGCCATGAGCGCGCCGAAAGTCAGGTTGTGGTCGATGTATTCATTGCCATCGAGGTCACGGAACTTGCTGCCGCTGGCCTCCTTCACAAAGATTGGCCAGGGATCATAAGCGCGATAGTTGCTGGCAACGCCGAGGGGAATACGCTTGAGATTCTTCTTATGCGCTTCGGCGGACTTGGGCGTTCGCCGCTCGAAAGTGGCGAGTTCTTTCTGCAGATCGGGATACATCGAATTGCTCCGGGAAAACTCAGGCCGGCTGCTTCATTGAGCAGGCGGGCCATTAGATTGCCCGGGCGGTAGAAGCCGCCCGGGTTTTGTGTCCTCTTAACTCTACTCTTAGAAGAAGAACTTTAGTGCAAACTGCATCAACCGCGGGTCCTTGGCCTGGGTGACTTGGCCAAACTGCGGGCCGTCTGAACTGCTTCCGTCGGGGTTGAAGAACTGCGTATGGTTGAAGATGTTGAAGAACTCTCCGCGGAAATCGATGTGCTTGGTCTCCGAGATCGTGAAAGTCTTCAGCACGGCAAAATCTGTGTTGCTGATGCTAGGCCCGCAGCAGAGTGTGCGACGGGTGTTGCCGGTTGTGCCTAACAGAGCCGGGTCGTAGCATCCGAAAACCGCACCGGCGCTGCATGGCGCAACGGTGTTATCGGTAGCGTTCTCCGTGAAGCTGTTGGGGTCGAAGAAATAGTTCCCGTTCGTTTGCGGCTTCAGTGTACGGAATGGGCCAATCTGAGCAGGCTGTCCTGGCAGTTCGAAATCGAAGCTATACATCAATTCGTTATCCGCGAGAGAAGTAATGCGGATGGGGAATCCCGTCTGATACGTCGTGATTCCGGAAAGAGCCCAGCCATTGGTCATTTGGCCTGCGAAACCGCTGCGTTTCCGGAAAGGAAGTTCCCAGTAGTAGCTGAAAACAATCCGGTGCCGAGCATCGAACGCTGACAACGACCGGCTACGACTTGGATCGATGGGATTCAAAATTCCTTCAAAGCTGGACGCTTCGTCGAACGATTTGCTCAGGGTGTAGGCGGCCGTGAACTGCAGGCCGTGGGAGAATCGTTTGTCGAGCGAGGCCTGGAAAGAGTTGTATGCGGAGTTGGCGATCGTGTCCTGGGCGAAGATGCTGCTGAAGACCGGGATGCCGTCCGAGGGACAGCCGTTGGTGAATAAGCCGGACGCTGGATCGTACCCGCCGATCGGGTTGCAATTCGGGGAGGAGTATTTGCGCAGTCCCACAAGGCCAATGGGTTGGGGATTTGGGCCAGTCACTACCTGTCCGCTGGGCAGGTGCAGACTGAACTCCCGACGGGATCTCGTTCGCTTGAAGGGCAAAAGCACTATCGGCGTAGTAGGGTCCGCAAGCAAGACTCCGGATCTCCCGTCAGGTTCGAAATGTTGTTAAGATCGAGGCAGGTCTGAGGATTCCCATAATTCAGGTCGTGTGTGCCAAGAAGCGATGCCCCTGCGAGCCCACATATCCGACCTGAACTTTCATGTCATTCGTCAGCTCACGCTGAATCGTGAGATTGTATTGCGCCGAATACTGGCTGCGCATGTGTGGTTGAAACTGGCCGAAGAGCAGAATTGGACGGAAAGTCGACCAATCGACCGGCTGGCCGCGTGGCGGGTTCAGGATTCCATTGAATGGATTCGGGTAAGAGAAGGTTCCGCTTTGGTCCTCGAACGGCGCATTGAACAACGTGCCTACCGGGAAGGTGCTGCCGCCGAAGGGCGGTTCGGCACTGAACTGCTCGAGAACAAGCTGCTCAATCGGATTGTAGAAAAGTCCCCAGCCTGCGCGGATGCTGGTCTTGCCCGAGTCTCCCGGACTCCAGGCAATTCCAACGCGAGGAGCGAATGCTTTGTAGTAGGTCTGGGTCAAGCCGTTTGGCACGCCAGCATCTCCAGGAACGACGAGACCAGTTGGAGTTGTTCCCGTGTTGGTGCAGTCCGGATTCGCGATCCCAAGTGACTGAAAACTCGCAATGCTCTCCGAATTCAACTGGCACGGATAGATCGTCGAGTTTTGCCCCGGACGGAAAGTTTGCACGTGATGTCCGATGTCGGCGATTGGAGTGTTAAGTTCCCAGCGCAAACCGTAATTCAGCGTCACGTTCGCGTTTGATCTTCCAGCTGTCCTGGGCAAACAGATACACAGCGGTACTGCGGACGTTCTCCACTTGCGCGGAGCCCTGTCCATAAGAACCGGGGAAACCGAGCAAGTAATCCGGGAAAACCGTATCCGTGCCAACGGTATTCGCGGAAGTACCGTCCACAAAGAACTCGCCATTGACGTCGAAATATAGAGTCTGGTCAAAGCGCTGGCGTCGCACGTCTCCGCCAACTTTGAATGAGTGTGTGCCCATGACCTTGCTCAGGCTGTCGGACCATTGAAATGAATTACCCACCTGCGGCAGTTCGCCTTCGCCGTTGTTGCCGATCGTGAATCCACCGCTCAGCTGCACGAAGGGCAAACCTTCGTGCTCAGGTCCGAGCCCAGGATGAATGCCAGTCGCATTCCCAGGCGTGCCGTCGCTGAAACAAGGTACCGCCGCCGTGAGCCACGACGGCGCTGGCGGACACGAATCCTGCACCAGAGACGTCCGCTGTGGGTGTTGAAACGTCCGTTGGGCTTCGCGGTTGTAGTTGAAGCGGAATTCATTGACCGTGCTGTTGTTGATGGTCCAGGTGTGGCTGATATTCCACTGTTGAAAAAGTTCGTTCGTGGCGGAAGCGAAGCCAGGTACGTTGGCCCCGGCCGCCTGAAATTGGGCGAATGGAGAAATCAGCTTGTGATGGTCGAAGTAGTAATAGACGCTGAGGTTTTGCTTGCTGTTGATTCGCTGATCAAACTTTACCGTGAACTGGTCGCCGTTATCAGGCTGCACCGGGACCGTCACCAGGGTGTTGCCATTGACAGGAGTAGGAACAAGCTGAAGCAGGTCGACCGCAGTCGGATCCATACAAGCTAAGGGAATAATGTTGCCGGGGAAAATATCGGAGTACGCAACGTTATCCTGAATTTGACCACCGACCACAAGCGCATCGCCTACCGCGTTGGTGCTGGGGACGGCGGTTGCACACCCAGCTCTCTGATTGAGTGCGTACGCATTCGCTAACACACCGCCAAAAGTGGACTCCCCCGAAAAATCTGAAAAGGCTTGCGTTGCACTCGGGCGTTCCGCAAGGGTCGGAACCGTTACCGCCGGCGATTGAATTCCCTGTCGGATGCGGCGCCCTTCATAGGAAGCAAAGAAGAAGGTATGGTCCTTCACGATCGGTCCGCCGAAGGTTCCACCGAATTGATTCTGGTTGAATTGTGGCTTCGGGCATCCGTCCGCGGAGAAGCAGTAGGCGTTGGCGTTGAGCACCTTGTTCCGGAAGAACTCATACATGTTGCCGTGGAACTGATTCGTGCCTGACTTCGTGACTACGTTGACGACCGAGCCGGAGTTACGGCCATATTCGGCGTCGAAGGTGTTGGTGAGAACGCGAAATTCCGCAATGCTGTCAGGCGAAGGCTGCACCGTCGGTAGATTCACGAACTGATCGTTGGCATCTCCGCCATTAACGCTGAAGTTGTTAGAACGCCCACGTCCGCCATTGACGGACACGGCGCCAGCGTTATTGCTGCCGTAAACGATCGAGTTGCTTGAACCTACCGTAGACATCACTCCGGGCTGCAACTGAAGGAACTGATAGGTATCGCGCGAGTTGAGCGGAAGTTCGCTGACCGCGCGATCGCCCACGACTGCCCCGAGTTGCGTGCTCGTAGTCTCGACCAAGGGCGCTTCCGAAGTCACGTCCACGACTTCCTGCGTGGCGCCCACCTGCATTGTCATGTTGAGCGTGATCACCTGGTTGATGTCGAGACTCACGCCGCGGCGAACGTTCCTTTTGAAGCCGGTGAGATCGAATTCCAGCCGATAGGTACCGACCGGGACCTCCACGAAATCGTAGTCCCCATTCTCATTGGTCTTGGTGTCACGGCTGACGTTAGTCGCCTCGTTAACGAGCGTGACTTTCGTTCCTGGAAGGAGGGCGCCGCTCGCATCAGAGACGCGGCCAACCACCCGGCCGGAGGTGCCTTGGGCCGACAGCAGGGTGGGCAGCGAGAGAGAAGCCGCAAGGGCAAGGCAAACTACATACCAGCGTGGTCGCAGAGAAACCATGGGGCCTCCAAACATCAGGGGAAATTGTTTGATTTTTGCGTGAAAGCGACAGCTTGTATCCAGTGACAACCTTGCTATAATCCCGCAAGGTTAGAGAAGGGGTACCGGAGCTGTCAAGGAGAAAAAAACGGGTTCCTCCCATAGAAATTTCTTATCTAGATTTCTGATCTCCATCTGTTATGGGTGCCAATCAGCATGGCTGAGCCTTACTTGAAGATCGGAGATGTGGCCCGCAAGGTGGGCGTTTCGCCATCGGTGATTCGCTCGTGGGAAAGCCTTGGGCTCGCGCGTCCACGGCGCACCGAAAGCAAGTACCGCCTCTACACGGCAGACGATGTGAAGCTGTTGAAGCGAGCGCGGTTTTTGCGCAAGGTGCGCGGCTTGAATGCAGCCGCGATCGTGCAACTGCTGAAGCGTGAAGGGAAGGTTCGCCCTTCGGCAGACGGAAATACCGGCGCGATCGGAGCTCACCTCAGGCAACTGCGCGCGCGGCGACGGCTTTCGTTATCTCAGGTCGCGGAAGCGGTCGGCATTTCCGTTGGATTTCTGAGCGCGCTGGAACGTTCTCAAATGAGCGGCTCTGTGGGAACGCTGCGCAAGCTCGCGCGCTTCTACAAAACAAACATTTTGGATTTTTTCGATGCCTCGGAAGCCAGCAAGCGCCGCGTGCGTCCATCGGAGCGAAAGGTACTGGAAGCGGGCGCAGGTGTGCGGATGGAACTGCTCGCGTGGGGCAATACCGTGATGGAGCCGCACCTATTTCGCATCGCCCCCGAAGCGGGAAGCGGAGATCCTTACACGCACGAAGGTGAAGAATTCATTTACGTGTTGCGGGGAGATCTTGAGATCACGGTGGAAGGTGAGGAATACAGGCTGAAAACCGGGGACAGCTTCTATTTTGAAAGTGCTACCCCGCACCGATGGAAAAATCCGGGGCGCAAAGAAACATTGGTGCTGTGGATTAATACTCCACCCACGTTCTAGGAGGAAGGATGACGGGTCGACGCATTCTGCGTTTATTGCCAGTGCTGGCCGCGACACTGCTGTTGAGTGTCTGTTCGAAGACGCCAACGCTCAACCTTCTCGTATGGGAAGGCTATGCCGATCCGTCGTTCATCAAAGCCTTCGAAGAGCAGAATCATTGCAAAGTTACAGCTTCGTATATGGGATCGAGTGATGAGCTGATGGCAAAACTGCGTGGCGGCAGCGCCGGAAATTATGACGTGATTTCGCCGTCGAGCGACGTCGCGACATCCATCACGACCTCGGGACTGGCGGCGCCGCTCGACTTGTCGAAGATTCCGAGCTACAGCCAACTTTCTCCGCAGCTTACTTCCCTTCCTCTGGTGCGCGCGAACGGACAAGTGTATGGCGTGCCATTCATGTGGGGGCCGGATCCGATTATTTACGACACGACCGCGTTCGCGCAGCCTCCAGATTCGTGGAGCGTGATGTGGGATCCGAAATATAAGGGAAAGGTTTCTGTGTGGGACGATTTGTCGACCGTATACATGGCGGCGCAGGTGCTGGGCTACGACAAGCCTGATCCCTCGCAGCTCTACAACTTGACTGATCCGCAACTGGAGGCGGTGAAGAAGAAACTGCTGGAGTTGAAGCCCAACATCCGCAAGATGTGGGCCACCGGCGGAGAACTAACCAACTTGTTTCAGAGCCACGAAATCGTAATCGCGATGGGCTGGCCGCTCAACACTGCAGACCTGAAGAAAGCGAACTTTCCCATCGGCGAAACCATCCCGAAAGAAAATACGACCGGCTGGATCGACCACCTGATGATCACGGCAGGCAGCCAGAATAAGGAACTCGCGCAGAAGTTTCTGGAGTACATGGTTGAGGCAAAGACGCAAAAACTGGTGACTGACAAGACGAACTATGTTCCGGCGAACCCGCAGGCGGCACAGTTCATGACGCCCGACGAAGTCAAGATCCGGCATCTCGATGATGTCGACAACTATCAGAAGCGGATTTATTTTTGGCAGGATGTCCCGCGGCGAGCGAAGTATACCGAGATTTGGAACGATGTGAAGGCAGCGCAGTAACGGCTCCCGTGTTCGTGGAATTGTTCGTGATCTAGGCTAGTCAACAGACTCCATGGCATCCCCCATCACTCCCGCCACTGCGCCGATCGCACCGGCTTCCCTAAAAACAGCCCTGCTCAGCATCCGCAATGTTGCCAAAGCGTTCGGTCGCCACGAAGTCTTGCGCAATGTCTCACTGGAGATCGCAGAAGGTGAATTTCTAACCATCCTCGGAGAAAGTGGATCCGGGAAGACGACCCTGCTGCGAATCATTGCCGGCTTCGAGAACGCGAGTTCCGGCGAACTGTGGATGGGCGGCGAGCGGTTCGATCATCAGCCTCCGTACCGCCGGCGCGTGAACACGGTGTTCCAATCCTATGCTTTATTCCCACATCTCACGGTTGAACAAAACGTAGCTTATGGACTGCGCGTGGCCAAACGGCCAGAGCAAGAGATTGGCCAGCGCGTGGCCGAGGCTCTGGACAAGGTGAAGATGACGGCCCACGCCGAAAAGAAGCCGTCAAAGATCAGCGGCGGCCAGCAGCAACGGGTTGCGCTAGCACGGGCACTCGTGAACCGCCCCCGACTGTTATTGCTGGATGAGCCGTTATCGGCGCTGGACGCGAACCTGCGGCGCCAGATGCAGGTTGAACTGAAATCCTTGCAGCGCGAAGTGGGGATTGCCTTCGTCTTTGTGACTCATGACCAGGAAGAGGCGATGGTGATGTCGGATCGCATCGCTCTGCTGCGCTCGGGAGAATTGGAGCAGGTAGCGGACCCGCGTGAAATTTACAGCCATCCGGCGACCGCGTACGTCGCGCAGTTCATCGGGCACACGAATCTGTTGAAGGGTGAGGTTCGAGGCGGTGAGGCGCGTTGTGGCCCTCTCACTTGGCGCACTTCGTTACCAGATGGTCCCGTTGTTTTGTCATTGCGTCCCGAAAATATTCGGTTGGCTGGAGCGGGGCCCCCAGGCAGTACCTTGGTTCGCGTTCGAGGTCGAGTGTTGCACCAGGCATTTCACGGGGCAACGGAATTGATTCGCGTGGAATGTTCCGACGGCCTGGTGCTGGTCGTGCGCGCTGCAAGCGGAACCGGAATGCACAGCGAAGTGGAACTCGAGTTTTCTGCAAGCGATGTGGTGGTGGTGCGGGAGTCGCCTGAAAGGAACTGATGTTCTCCCGCACTTACAAGACGATTGTGACCGCACCGCCGCTCGTATGGGTGAGCGTTTTCCTGCTTGTGCCCTATGCGCTGATGTTTTGCTACAGCTTCTGGTCGGTCTCTACGAATCAGGCGATCGTGCATGCATGGAATCTGGAGAACTACAAAGAACTGCTGCAGAAGACCGTCTACTGGCAAACCCTGCTGCGTTCTATGTGGATCGCGGCGCGGGTAATGATGTTCTCTTTGCTGCTGGGATATCCACTGGCATATTTTCTTTCGTTCTACGCAGGTAAACGGAAGGATTTGCTGTACCAGATGGTGATTATTCCGCTCTGGGTCAGTTATCTGGTGCGAGCGTATGCGTGGAAAACGATCTTGGGCTCAGACGGAGTTTTGAATACGCTATTGCAGTATGTGCACCTAACTAAGCATCCGTTGGACTTTCTGCTGTACAGCCCATTCGCAGTGGTGCTCACGCTCACGCACATCTATACCCCGTTTACGTTCTTGCCGATTTACGCAGCGCTGGAGCACGTTCCGCGAAACCTGGTTGAGGCGTCGCATGATCTGGGCGCAACGACTGCGCAGACGTTCTGGAAGGTGATATTTCCTTTGTCGATCCCCGGAGTCGTAGCCGGGGCAACCTTTGCTTTCGTCTTGAGCCTGGGCGACTTTCTCGCGCCTCTGCTGCTGGGTGGCCCGAGCGGCATCATGATTTCGAATATCGTCGTTAGCCTGTTTGGTGCGGCTTACAACTGGCCCCTGGGCGCCGCGATCTCGCTGGGCATGCTGGTGATTGTGGTGAGCCTGCTGTTTCTTTCAGAGCGACTGGAAAAGAAATGGAGTTTCTCGTGAGTGGAAGCGCTTCGAGCATACCTCGGTCGCGGTGGCTGCTGGCACATGCGTTCTTGGTGTTTTCATTTCTTTATCTGCCGATTGCTGTCCTCGTTCTTTATTCGTTTAACGGTCAAGGCGTGGGAGGGTTTCCGCCGCATCATCTCACGCTCGATTGGTATCGCATGTTGTTCGCCGACGGTGCGATCTGGGATTCGGTTCTCAACAGCTTGCAGGTTGCGTTCGCGGCGATGGGGATCTCATTGGCCTTTGGAATCCCAGCGGCGCTGGCGCTCGACCGCGCACATTTTCCCGGCAAGGCTTTGTTTCGCCGGTTGGTATTGCTACCGCTCATTCTGCCTGGCATTATCACGGGACTGTCGCTGCTTATGCTGTTCAACGTGATGGGCGCGAATCTCAGTCTGCTGACAATTGTGATCGGGCACGGGACAGCTTTGATTTCGGTCGCGACCACCGAAGTCTTTGCCGGGTTGCAGAAACTCGATCGAGCGCAGGAAGAGGCATCACTTGATTTGGGAGCGAACTACTGGCAAACGTTCTGGCGGGTGACGGTGCCAAACCTGAAGCTGCCGATCATCGGCGCGGCCCTGCTGATTTTCACGCTTTCAATGGACGAGATTGCGGTCAGCTTTTTTCTGATCGGCCGCGACAACACCCTGCCGCTCGAAATCTGGGGACGGCTGCGGCGCGGGATCACTCCTGAGATCAATGCAGTGTCGACCATCATCTTTGTATTTTCGCTGGTGACGATTGTGGTTTGGTACCGTCTGCGCGTGCGCGCCGAAGGGAGCGCAGAGGTTGGCGCTGAGCTGATCGAAAGCGCAGCGCCGGTGAAGAACTAGCGTTGTGAACTGACGAGCTTCGCTCGACCGGACAGCCGGCGGCTGTTCCCACATAAAGCGGTATCCATGGTCGTTTCATCCCCCTCATAGTAAAGTGGTAGTACACCATATTTTGGGAAGGAACCTTTTTGAGTTCAGGTATTCGCAATATCGCTATTATTGCCCACGTCGACCACGGAAAGACCACGCTGGTTGACGCCATGCTGCAACAGAGCGGCACATTTCGCTCCAATGAACATCACGTCGAACGGGTCATGGACTCGAACGAACTGGAGCGGGAACGCGGCATCACGATTCTGGCCAAGAACACCGCGATCTTCTACCACGACGTAAAGATCAACATCGTCGACACACCGGGCCACAGCGACTTCGGCGGGGAGGTGGAGCGGGCGCTCAAGATGGTCGACGGCGTCATGCTGTTGGTGGATGCCAGCGAAGGTCCGCTGCCCCAAACGCGCTATGTATTGAGCAAGGCGCTGGAGGCGCACCTGCCTCCGATCGTGGTCATCAACAAGATCGATCGCTCGGACGCACGGCCTCAGGAAGTTCTAAACGAAATTTACGACCTGTTTATCGATCTGGATGCGAAGGAAGAGCAGATCGATTTCCCGGTGCTCTATACCAATGCCAAGACTGGAACAGCCACCACGGACATCAAGGGAGGCGGCACCGACTTGCGCCCGCTGTTCGATGCGATCATCAAGACGATTCCTCAACCCAAAGGGAATGTTTCGGGCCCGCTGCAGATTCTCGTAGCGAATCTCGACTACAGCGACTACCTGGGGCGACTGGCGATCGCGCGCGTCTTCAACGGGAAGATGTTTACCGGGGAAGAAGTTGCCATCGCCAAGCTTGACGGAACGTTGCACAAGACCAAGATCACGAAGCTGTTCTCTTTCTCGGGACTGAAAAGAACCGACATCACAGAAACAGAGTTGGGCGACATCATCGCGGTCGCTGGCGTGGAAGGAATCACAATCGGCGAGACCATTACCGAGGTCGAGAACCCTGCTCCGCTGCCGCACATCGCGATCGATGAACCTACGATTGCCATGTTGTTCACGGTGAACACTTCCCCTTTTGCGGGAAAAGATGGGACGTACGTTACGTCACGCAATCTGCGAGAGCGCCTGGAAAAGGAACTTCTCACCAACGTTTCATTGCGGGTTGAAGATACCGGCACGACAGATTCGTTCAAGGTGCTGGGGCGCGGCGAACTGCAGCTCTCTATCCTGATTGAAATGATGCGGCGCGAGGGTTACGAGCTCATGGTGGGTAAGCCGGAGATTGTGACCAAGCGCATCGACGGCAAGCTGATGGAACCGGTGGAGCATCTGACGGTCGATGTGCCTGAAGACTTCGTCGGTGTTGTGATGGAGCAACTGGGGTCGCGCAAGGGCGAAGTCACCAACATGCACAATCACGGCTACGGACGCGTGCGGATCGAGTTCCGCGTGCCTAGCCGCGGATTAATAGGTTTGCGCAGCCAACTACTCACCGACACGCGCGGAACCATCGTGATGAATGCGCTGTTCGATGGCTATACCGAATGGCAAGGCGAGATTCCGCACCGGCTCACGGGCGCGCTCATCGCCGACCGTGCTGGAGTTTCAACCGCGTATGCCTTGTGGGGATTGCAGGAGCGCGGCGAGCTCTTCGTGGGGCCAGGAATTGATCTGTACGAAGGTATGATCATCGGCGAGAACGCGAAGGACACGGATCTCGACGTCAATGCTGTGCGCGAGAAGAAGCTGACGAACATGCGCGCATCGACAGCCGACGAAGCCATTCGACTCGTGCCCTTCCGTCCGTTGAACTTGGAACAAGCCATCGAGTTCATCGCCGACGATGAGTTCGTCGAAATCACGCCGAAGTCCCTGCGGCTCCGCAAGAAAACTTTGCAATCGAATAGGCGCAAGAAAAGTTCGTACGCAACCGTTGAAGAGTCGTGAAACCTCGGCACAAGCCCGAAAAGGAAAAGAGTGTACAGGGCAAGGCTCCGCTGCGAATGTTCCTCGTTCCCTGCAGCTGTGGAACAACATTTGCTGTGGCAGAGAATTACGACCACCAAGGTACCGCGTGGGGCCGCTATCTCATCTGTCCAGGTTGCGGAAAACGACACGATCCGAAAAACCGTCTGCTGCAAATGGGATTTCATTCCGAGGGCTATTGGAAAGTGGACGAGTGCTAGCTCGTCGCGGCGGAAGGCGCATTCTCACTTTGAGATCGAATTGACAAGTACGCTTCAGGAAACCTGCTATACTGCTCGCCGCATTTGACTGTTCGCCAGCTCCGGTTTCGATTTTCAGGAACGGCCCTCCCGACCTGCCAAGTCCGCCGAATTGCTCGCACTTCCGACAGCTCAATGCAGAGGCAGACGCGTGAAGAATATTTTCGTGGGGAACCTGAGCTTCAACACCAACGAAGACGAACTCCGTCAGCTGTTTGAACCGTTCGGGCAAGTGGATCGAGTGAGCATCATGACCGATCGAGACACGGGGCGCTCCCGCGGTTTCGGATTCGTCGAGATGACCAGCAATGAAGATGGTGAGAAGGCGATTACGGCTCTTAATGGATCGTCGGTCGGGGGTCGCACGATCAATGTCAATGAAGCGCGCCCCAAGACAGAACGCAGTGGCGGCGGTGGTGGCGGTGGCGGGCGAGATCGCGGAGATCGCGGAGGCCGGGGCGGCGGTGGCGGGCGGCGCGATCGTTACTAGTAACAACTTCCACATTCAACTTCTAACCGGGCCGTGCGCGCTGATACTTCAGCGCTGCAGACGCGATGGTTTGCGCGACTGCGGGCGGCATGAGACTTAGCGCATCCCAGTGTGTCCCAGAGCCGTCGCTACTATTTGGCGGTCGTACTCTCGGTGCGTCCCACGAAGGTTGTGATTGAAGCTGTTTCCCTTCCCCGTGTAAACTGTAATGACCAAGCGCCCGTAGCTCAGCTGGATAGAGCGGTTGCCTCCGGAGCAACAGGCCGGGAGTTCGAATCTCTCCGGGCGCACCAGTTTCCCCCATTCCACCGTCAAAGCCGCTTGGGTTTCGCACCGTCGGAAAGCAAAGTAGCCGTTTTCTAATCAGAGGAAAGCAAGGTACCGAGAACACCATGACCAAAGGTCTGCAATGGAAGATAGCGACGCTCGTTTTGATTGTAGCGGGGCTGGCTGCTTTTCCAAGAGTTTGTACTGCCTCCGACGACGCCGCTGCGGGCGACGCACCGAAAGCCGCGGCTGACTCTGGTTTGTATATTAAG
This sequence comes from uncultured Acidobacteriaceae bacterium, assembly GCA_963722365.1. Lineage (GTDB taxonomy): Bacteria > Acidobacteriota > Terriglobia > Terriglobales > Acidobacteriaceae > Sulfotelmatobacter. The sequence continues at coordinate 43,502 of CAVRLM010000002.1, read as the reverse complement.
GTGCAGCTCGCCCACCCCATCAAAATGTCGCGACTGAAGACCGGCGACGTCGTGGAGGGCAGCTTATCGCGGGATGTGTATTCTTCCGATCGCAAGATGTTTCCCTCGGGCAGCACTGTCCGGCTGACAGTGGATCATTTGGAGAAGAGAAAGCGCATTCGCAACGACCACTGGCCTTGGGTTGTGAATGCGTTCACTCCTCGTCATGAGAGCTATCCGATCTTCAAGAGCGCCACGATCGTTCAGGTCTCGGACGAGCGCTCCCTGAATGTGTCGGTCATCTCGGTGAGCCGTATGCACGAAATCCATCCCAAAGCGAAGAAAGATAAGTCGCCACAGCCGGGCGGCGCGGAAAACGGAGCGGTCGAAACACCTAAGTCCGACGCAAAAAAGATGCAAACACCCATGATGGTGCTCGAAGCCGTCGGAGTTGACAACACAGCAACGGCCGCGAACAGCAAAGATGAGTTGGCTTCGACGGGGCCAAACTCTGACCATTCGGAAACTCTTCCGGCGGGAACGCGATGCAAGATTCTTCTGTTGGGCAATGTGAGCGCGTCGAAAAGCAACCCCGGCGATCCGGTCCAAGCGAGATTGCTCGAGCCGGTGCTTCTGAATTCCAAAGTTGTATTGCCTGCGGGCACATTGTTTGAAGGCAAAGTCATCAAGAAGACTCCGCCGCGCATGCTGAGCCGAGCCGGATCTTTGTATCTGGGCTTCACCGATATCACGCTGCCGGAAGGAAACCATCTTCCGATCGTCGCCTCGATCGCGGGTGCGAACCTGGACGAGAGATCGCACACGAGGATCGATGCCGAGGGCGGATTGCGCGGAGAGAAGCCCGGCAAAGCATGGATGGCGATCAATCTGGGCGTGACTGCCGGATTTGCGAAGGTGGCTGACGACGGAATGCAACTGGTGATTGAAGCCATCATCTCGACCGCAACGGATGTGTCGACGGCAGGGACGGGCCGCATCGTCGCTGGTTGCGTCTCGGCGATCTACCTGGCGACGCGTCATGGGCGGGACGTCATCATTCCGCGGTTCACGGAAATGGATATATCGTTGGATCGAGCAGTGTCGTTGAACGCGGTTGAAAAAACGGATCCGTCCGGCGTAGCCGCAGGGGGCAAATAGCGGCTGGCGGCCACGTCCATCTCATTCTTCAAGGGCAAGCGAGACGAATGAATTACGACGCAATTCTGGTTGTCTCCTTCGGCGGGCCCGAGTGCGCGGAGGATGTGATTCCTTTCCTGGAAAACGTTCTGCGCGGAAGAAATGTGCCGCGGGAGCGCATGCTGGCGGTTGCTGAGCACTATTACCACTTTGGCGGCAAGAGTCCGATCAACCAGCAGACACGCGAACTGATTGCAGCTCTCGAGAGCGAACTGGCGCAGCTTGGACCCAAGATCCCCGTCTACTGGGGCAATCGCAATTGGCATCCGATGCTGGCGGAAACCTTGCAGCAAATGAAGCAGGACGGCATTCGCCGAGCGCTCGCCTTTGTGACTTCCGCATACAGTTCCTACTCGGGATGCCGGCAATATCGCGAAGACATTGCGCGTGCACAGAATGAAGTTGGTGCGGGTGCGCCAGAGGTCGACAAGCTGCGCGCATTCTTCAACCATCCGGGATTCATCGAGGCTACGGAGGAGCGGTTGCGTGATGCGCTGCACGAACTTCCGGCGGAGGCGCGGCACGATACCCAGATTGTTTATGTGGCGCACAGCATTCCGATCTCGATGGCGAACACGTGTGACTATGTGCTGCAACTGGACGAAGTGAGGAAGCTGGTGTCGGCGCGGCTGGGTATCACGAACGATGCGCTGGTATATCAAAGCCGCAGCGGCGCACCGGGACAGCCATGGCTGGAGCCGGACATTCTGGATTATCTGCGCGAGGTGAAGGCGCGCCGTCTGGCGAGTTCGGTGGTACTCGCGCCGGTCAGCTTTATTTCCGATCATATGGAAGTGCTGTATGACCTGGATATTGAAGCCAGGCAACTCTGCGATTCGCTGCCTCTGCCGATGGCGCGAGCAAAAACGGTCGGAGTGCATCCGAAGTTCATTGGGATGATTCGGGAGCTGATCGTTGAGCGGACCGATCCGGGAGCCGAGAGGAGAGCGCTTGGGTCTCTCGGCGCCAGACAGGACGTTTGCGAGGAGAGTTGCTGTCCGGCGCCGCAACTCCCGGGGCGTCCGGAGACGGCGGCAAGGCCTGGCGGGGGCGCGTAGCGGGGGAGATGTCCGCTGTGCGGCGCTCGATTCCAAGTTAGTAAAGTGATTCCGGTGCATTTCGTCGCCTGGTAGGCCCCCCCCACATTTTTTCTCGCCTTCTCTCTAAAATATTCACTCTGAATGACTTGCTGGGGAGGTATCCGGACATGTCCGGGCAAAATCTTGAGCCGCAAGGACTTACAGGTAAAATATTGCGGAATAAGGATTTAGCTCCGAGGGAGAGGGCTGGAACGGATCGAGTTTGAGTATACCCTCGTACAACTTTTTTCTTGCTTCCCGCTAAAATATTCATTCCCAAAGACTTGCCAAGCAGAGATCGGCCGATAGACCGGCAAAATCTTGAGCCGCAAGAACTTACAGGTAAAATCTTGTGGAATAAGGACTTAGCGTCTGCCTGAAGGCCGGTTTGGGTGTCCGACTCGGCCGATGTTATGGGACTGTCCCTCTAAAATATTCATTCTTAAGGGACTGCCTGGAAGGTAGCTCTGTGCATCCCCGCAAAATATTGAGTCTAAAGGCTTTAGATGCAAAATATTACGAAATAAGGAGTTAGGCGCGGAGGGGAGGCGGCCCAGGCTTCCAGGCGTGAAACACAGGTTGGGAGAGTCCGCGCGCATAGGACTAGCGTTGCGCTTTCTGAAATTCTCAGTAAAGGTTGTTTGTCACAAGGATGGGATTTATTTTGTCGGAGACTTGTGGAAAAAGACTAGCTAGCGAGATTCGATCTTCCAACGGGGTTCGTGATTCCCATTTTGGGCATATAAATTGAGGTGCATTCCACCGTCTGTCCTCGGGTTTCGTCCCCGGGTTTATTACGGTAGGGAAGGATTCAAGTCTCGCCGCCCGTTCTGACGGCCGGCATTTTTAGGTTCCGGGAACCCGCTTTTGCTCAGCCAATCGATTTGCAAGAACGTCCAAATACTCCGCGTGGGGATTTAGAACGTACAACAACGAGTTAACCGGGCTGCCTGAGGCGAAGGGCGTTGGGTCCTCGAACCAGTCTCGCTCCTCCTTGTCTCTAGCTGAATTTGGTTCCAATGGAATCAGCCTGCCAATGATTTCCGCCCGCACCGCATTCGCCTGGGCTATCAGATTTCTAGCACTAGCCTCAGCCCCGAGGCGGAGCTTGTTCCGCTTAGCTAAGCCTTCCGCAATAACCCGACGCCTTCCCTGATCGTCCAAGAGGTGTGAGTGAGCGGCTTCGTAGTTCCACAGGCTCTGCTCATCGTCCTCATACTTGTACCGTTGTTCGTAGACCCGCATTTCCTTAGCCACGGCATGTGCAGTGTCAATGAGGGCTGGTGGCTGCATCGCATGCAGTTGCTGAGCTAGGTCGTTGCCAGTGGGCCGTAGGTTCACAAGAATCTTTCGGTCAACAACGGTCAGTGCCATGAGCTTGCCACTCGTGATCTCGTCCCGCCTCCGAGCTTCGTCGTTTGATTCCTTGATGCTAGTGCCTACATCCTTGAAATGAAGGGCCTCTCGCCAGATCGTCAACTGCCTCACCCCCTCGCTTGCATCCCGTTCTCGGTCAATTGACGTTAGTTCCAGAGATAAGAAGCCGAACAGGAGCAGCGTCCAGGCAATCTTTTCCTTTCCATTCAATTCTCCGAATACGGTCATCAACGTGGCCGCAGCCCCCATCCACAGGACTGCTACTCCGGGAGACGGTACGCGCATCTGCAAGTATGACAAGACAAACAAAAAGACGTAGAGGGCCACTACACTGAAAGGTTTCTTATGCCAATGCCTTCTGTCTAGGTCGTCTGCTGCGAACAGTGAGACATTCCACGGGATTGCCAACGAAGGTCCCCTCCGCGCTTCAGCCTTAACCGGAGAAGGCTACGCTATTGGAGGAAATTGTCAAACCTGTACCGCAGCTTCTGCACACGCTTCTTCGTCGTCCATGCGGTGAAGTCGTAGGAACGCGTCTGCCAGAACGCTCGCGGCCCCAGCGGCTAAAGCCGAATTATGGGTAGGAGTCGGAGCGGCACGATTCGAAGTCGTGCCCTTCCCGTTCGTGCCGATCTCAAACAGAACGCCCACGGGCTCCAAGACACGGGGAATCGCGCAAGGCGGAAAGGCTAGGTGCGCTGAACAAGGCCTCGCTTCACTGGATTGCCTTGCATATATCGGAGCTTCTCCACGCGCTAGTGCAGTTTGGCTTACGCATTAGGCCGGTTAAGCGGGAGATCCTTCGCTACGCCTGAAAAACGGCTACGCTCAGGATGACAAAGTCGTGTAAGGGGCGGATCGGCCAAAAGCAGGTTTTCAGTACTCTGTAGAGCCGAATTATGTGTAGGAGCCTGAACGGCACGACTCGAAGTCGTGCCCTTCCCGTTCGTGCCGATCTCAAACAGAGGCCCACGGGCTCCAAGACAATCGGAATCGCACAAGGCGGGAAACTCTAGCCTCCATCCTCAGCCGCGTGAAATCCGGGAAGTCGCAGGAGCGCGCCTGCCAGAACGCTCTGCGCCCCCAGCGGCTAAAGCCGAATTATGTGTAGGAGCCTGAACGGCACGACTCGAAGTCGTGCCCTTCCCGTTCGTGCCGATCTCAACAGAAAGCCCACGGCCTCCAAGACAATCGGAATCGCGCAAGTCGGAAAAGCTCTCCAGCGGCTAAAGCCGTCGAGAGGGTGGGAGCGTAAACGGCACGACTTAAAGTCATGCCCTTCCCGTTCGCGGGTATGATCGGTGCTGTCCCAATAAGGGACTGGTCGGGAAAAAACGAACGGGAAGGGTGCGACTTCGAGTCGCACCGCATTAGCCTGGCAGGAGATCGCGGCTTTGAGCCGCTGAGGGCCAGCGCGGATGAAACCGACTCGATTGATCTCTCCCCCGGGGACTTACTTCGTAACTTTCTCTACATTGCGGCGGCGAAGGTTCTTCGTCGTGGAGTCTTATGCCCGACTGTTCTTAAAGACCCTCTATGGATATCGTCGACGGGGCCGTTTCCAATTGCATGCTTTCGTTTTGATGCCGGACCATGTGCATCTTGGATAGGCGACGCGCAGGATTTTGCAGGGCATCGGTTGTATATCCATCAGAATCCGGTAATGGGGAAGTTGGTGGCGAACCCGGCGGAGTATCGGTATTGCTCGGCGTTTCCGGGATTCAAGCGGGATACGTGGCCCCCCAGCGGCTGAAGCCGTCGAGAGTGTGGGAGCGTAAACGGCACGACTTAAAGTCGTGCCCTTCCCGTTCGTGCCACATGTCAACAGGAAGCCCACGATCCCAAACAAACCGCGAAGCGCATGGAAACCGGTCGATGGATTACCGGGTTGCGATGCGTGTACCGTGGTCGCTCCATCTGTCGTCCCTCCGGGACTGGTTCTCATCTTGGCCAGATGTCCCGGGCTTACGCCCGGGGCTAAGTTATGCCGCCGCTCCGCGGCTGGGTTGATTCCCTTCGAGCTTGTGGTGGCGGGCTTACGTCGCCGCTTCCCACTGGATTGATCGTTCGAGTGTGTGGTGGTGGGCTATTGAGACGCTGTGGGGACTTTGGGGTGCTCGTAATCCGTCGCTTTGGGACGGCCTTCCACCAGGTGCATGGTATCGAGGATGGTTTGAATGACCGACTCGTTCCCGACAGCGGTGTTGAGCATCACGTGGTACAGGGAGCGGGTGGGCCAGTCGGCATTGAAGTAGTGTTTCACGTAGGCGATGCGTTCGCGATCGACGGAATCGACCAGTTCGTCAGCTTCCGGCCGGCTGCGGCCTTCGGCCATGGTGCGGCGGATTTTTTCGGCGCGCGGAGCGTAGAGGAAGACATGGAATGCGTCCGGGTGCTCGCGCAATAGATACGGAGCGCCGCGTCCGACCACGACCGCGTTTCCTTCCCGCGCAATCTTATCCATGATCTCCTGCATCATGGACATCATGCGGTCGGTATCAAATACCTGACTGCCGAGGGCGGCGGAGTTGCGTTCGTAACTGCCGCGCCAGAAGGATTTCGCGAGGCGGTGCAGGCGGCTGTCCATGCGTTCGTCACAGCGCATGACTGCAGCGCACTCCACATTGGCGAGGCGGGCAATTTCTTCGGTGATGAGATGGTCCCAGAGCTTCCAGCCGAGGTGGTCGGCGAGTTGAGAGGCAATCGCGGCGGCGCCGCAGCCGTACTCCCGCTCGATGGTGAGCAAACGAAACATGGCGTTGTCTAGTGTACTGCGATTCCTCCGCCGGGCTTGGACTTTTTCATCAGGAAGACCATGGGTACCATGGCCAAAATCGCGACCCCGAGGAACCAGAAGCAATCGATATATGCGAGCATGGTGGCCTGCCGTTGGGCACTGCCCTGGATCAGCGCGTAGGCCTGCCGAGTTGCGCCGGCGGCGCTGGCTCCGTGGGCCATCATTGTGCGTGACGCTCCCTGAATCGACGACTGCAGCGCAGCGCTGCCTGCGGTTAGATGACTGGCAAAATCGTTCAAATGGGTCTGGGTACGGCGATCCAGCAAAGTGGTAACGACAGAGATCCCCACACTGCCACCTATATTGCGGGCAAGATTCATCAGACCTGAAGCGGCATTGTTCTTATCACGTGGAAGAAACGCATATGCTGCGGTATTGATGGGAACGAACAGGAATGCCATGCCGGCAGCCTGAATCACGCGCGCCGTGGCCAACGCCCGGAAATCAATCTGGAGATCGAAGCCGGTCATGTGAAACAGCGAGAAAGAGAGGATAACCAGGCCAAACAAAAGAAGCCACCGCGGGGTGTATCGCGAGAGCAGGAAGCCGACCAAGGGCAGCAACAGAATGATGGTGAAGCCGCCGGGCATGAGAGCCAAGCCCGCCTGTTGCGCCGTGTAGCCGAGCAGCGTTTGCGAGAAGAGTGGAATCAGAAGAGTGCTGCCGAGCAGGGCAAAGCCCAGCATGAACATCAGCAGATTCGAAACCCCGAAGGTCCGGTCGCGGAAAAGATGTAGATCGATGATGGGATCTTTGTGTCTCCACTCCCAGATGACCACGAAGATCAAGGCCGCCGCGCAAATGATCGAAAGCGTGACGATAAAGTTCGATTCAAACCAGTCTTCGCGCTGACCCTTGTCGAGAACAATTTGCAGAGCGCCGAGGCCGAGTGCCACAAAACCCAACCCTACGTAGTCGATGTGGGTTTCGCTCAGTTTTCGGCGCTTGAAGTAGGGTGGATCCTGAATGAGCCGCGAGGTGAGGAGGATCGAAAGAATCCCGACGGGGATGTTGATAAAGAAGATCCAGCGCCAAGTGAAGTTGTCGGTAATCCAACCGCCGAGGGTGGGGCCTATCGCAGGAGCCGTGACGACGGCCATTCCATAAACCGCGAATGCCATGCCTCTTTTCGCGGGAGGAAAGGTGTCCGCGAGAATGGCCTGCTCGCTGGGCTGCAGGCCTCCGCCACCGGCGCCCTGCAGGATGCGGCAGATGATGAGCGTCGCGAGGTTGGGAGCGAGTCCGCACAGAAATGAACTGATGGTGAACAGCGCCACGCAGCCCATATAGAAGTTCTTGCGTCCGATGATGGAAGAGAGCCAGCCGCTTAAGGGAAGAACGATGGCGTTGGAGACGAGATAGGAAGTCAGCACCCAGGTACTTTCGTCCTGACCCGCGGAGAGGCTTCCAGCGATATGGGGCAAGGCGACGTTGGCGATGGAGGTGTCGAGCACTTCCATGAACGTGGCCAGCGTGACCGCCAGAGCGATGATCCACGGATTGACCGCAGGACGCCAGGCGTCGGCTTGATCGATGGTTGCGGTTGCCGCACCCATTAGCGAATCCAGGCCTTGGGAGTCACGGACATGCCGGGACGCAACTGGTGATCCTTGTTGGCATTGGGATCGAGGACGATCTTGACCGGAATGCGCTGTACGACCTTAACGTAGTTTCCAGTAGCGTTTTCCGGAGGCAGCAAGCTGAAACGGGCGCCACTCGCCCCGGCAACGCTGTCGACCTTGCCGTTATAGGATCTGCCGTTAGCGTCGACATCAATGGTGACGCGCTGCCCGACCTTCATATCGCGCAGTTGAGTCTCTTTGAAGTTCGCGGTGATCCAGATGTCGTCGAGATTGATGATCTTCATCAATTCCTGACCAGGAGCAACGTTCTGGCCGACTTCGACGGTACGATTACTCACGATGCCATTCACTGGAGCGACAATTTTCGTGTACTGCAAGTTGAGCGTGGCTTGATCGAGATCGGCCTTCTTACGCTGCGCCTCGGCGAGAGCGGAGGTAGCCTTGGCGCGAGTGATTTGCATTTGCTTGGGTGCGGTGTTGGCATTGCTCCAGTTGGCCTGAGCCTGGACAAGTTTTCCCTGAGCTTGAGTCACTTGCTGCTGGGCGGCGTCGGCACTGGCGCGGGCGGCGGCAACCCCGGCGGCGCTGGCCCTGGCTGCGGCGGTGGCCTGGTCATACTGCTGCTGGGAAATTTCCTGCTTGTCGACTAACTGTTTATAGCGGCCGAGATCGTTTTGCGCCTTCACGTCGTTGGCTTCGGCTTGCTGCAATTCGGCCTTGGCGGCTTCATATTGTTGGCGGGCAACCTGGATGCCTGCGCGAGCGCTGTTTACGTCGGCGGCGGTCGCCGAAACCTGGCTCGTCGTGCTGACGGAAGTGATCGGAACGTTGACGCCCGCGGCCACGGCGGCGGCCTGGGCATCTTCAAAATCCGCTTTGGCCCGCTCGAAAGCGACTTGATAGTCAGCCGGATCGATTTCTATGAGTACCGTTCCCGCCTGCACGTACTGGTTGTCTTGAACGTTGAGCTTGGTGACATGTCCTGAGACGCGGGCGCTGACGGAATTGACGTGGCCGTCGACCTGAGCGTCGTCGGTGGATTCATAGCTGGAAAAATAGCGGTAGGCGAAAAAACCGGCAACCACAAGCACAATGATGGCGATGGCAACCGCGATCCGAAAACCCGAACTCTGGGTGCGAGAAGGACGCCTGCGCAAATCTTCTTCCGTCGCAGGGAGCGGCTTGGTGGTGCTCGGCGGACGTTCGGGTGCCGCCTTATCTACGGTAGCAGGAGGACTTTGTGTGGTTTGCTCCATACGCTTATTGATTGCCTTTCAAATATCGCTTCACGCCGTCTTCCGCGTTGCCAATGGCGTGCGCTAGTTCAACTTTAGAGAGATTGTGAAAATATAGACTCTGAATATAACTCTCATGGGCGCTGGCAACACTCTCCTGCGCCTCCACGACCTCGAGATTGTCGGTGACTCCGGCGGTAAACCGATCTTGCGATTGCGCCATTGCCTGTTCTGCGAGTTCGACCGAACTGCGCGCGACTTCCACTTGCTCGGCGGCGGCGTTCAGATCCAGCAGAGCGGTGCGCACCTCATAGTCAATGCGACCGCGCAGATCTCCGAGTTGGGCGCGCGCTTGTTTCAGTTGGGCGTCGGCTTCGAGCACATCGCCGTGAACCCGATTGCCGGCGAAGATCGGGATGGTGATTCCGCCATTCACCTGCCAGGTGCCGTTCGATTGGCTGGGATTGACCCCGATGGCGCCAAAGTTGGCGTTCACATCGAGCGAGGGGTAGCGTCCGGCCTCAGCGGCCTTGCGCGACAACTCCGCCGCACGTACCTGAGCCAGGGAGGCTTGATAGTCGGCGCGTGAGGCATAAGCCCGCTGCAAATAGGTCTCAAGCGTGAGGGCCGTCAACGCCTGAAAAGGAGCCTTCTCGGTCAGAACAAATTCCTGCCCGGGTGGCAGGCCAATGATCCGCGCGACCGTCAATCTTTCCTTGGCAAGTTCATTGCGCGCAACGATGAGTTGTTGCTGGCGGGTTTGAAGTTCGACCTGCGAGCGCAGAGCGTCGATGGCCGGAGTGAGCCCGGCTCTCAGTTGGTCCGCGGCTTTCTCGTAAAGGGCCTGTGCGCTCTTGACCTGAGCCTCGGTGGTTTCAACCCGGGCACTGGAAGCGATCGCCTGCAAATACGCGTTGCCCACCGCCAGCACCACCATCTCGCGCGCATCTTTGTAGCTAAACTGCGACGCCTTTAAATTTTCGGACGCAGCCCGCTCCCTCTCAAGATTCTTAAAGTTAAAAACCGACTGAGTGAGACCGGCGCGAGCATCGAAATAGTTGAAGGCGGGGACGAGCCGGGGAAGGCTGGTATTGGTGTTGCCCGGCGCAGCCAACAAGGGAAACAATTTATTGAAGCCGAGGGCTGCCAGACTCTGGGTCTGCACATCTTCCTGCACGCGGGCACCGACGTTGGGCAACAGTTCGCTCAACTGTCTCCAACGCTCGCCACGCGCTATTTGAGATTGGTCACTCGCAAGCAACAGGCCGAGGTTGTTGCGTAAACCGCGATCAATGGCATCGCTGAAATCGATCTGGAGGACCTCGGCGGTCACTCTTCCTTCGGGAGAGCTTCCCAGGAACGGATTTTGAGGGCCCGGAAGGGTAACGCCGGAAACAGAGGATGTTCCACCTGTAGCCTGAGCCAGCAAGCTCGGAGCCGCAAGCAAAACAAGAGTAAGACTGAAAAATGCCGTGCGGAAAGCTATCAATGAGCAGCGCATTCTTTGATCGTTGGAGCGCTCGGTATTCCTCGATGGAACCGGAACGTCCTTCCTCATCTCTAGCATAACTCCTCCGGTTTGATTCGTTTGCAGGCCGTAGAGATGCAAACGATTGTGGGCAAGGGAGGGAATCGAGTTTGAGGTGGCGGGATCAGAAGTGTACCAGTCGGAATCAACCCTGGGATCCAACTGCCCATCTGCACCCGAGTTCAATGTTCTTCGGTGCTTTGCTGCCAAACGCATTGCCCAGTAAGGTTACTCAAAAGGGGAAGAACCAAATGGGGAAAAGCCTTGTATTCATCGCAGCTGCGGTGCTGGCGATGACAAGTAGCACGATGAGGGCACAAAGTGCCCCCAATTCGAGCGACTCCGAGCGAAAGATCGTTTGGCGCGTCGCACCGAAATATCCAGACCTGGCAAAGAAGATGAACATTCACGGAACGGTCCGAGTCGAAGCCGTTGTTCGCCCGAACGGTTCAGTCAAATCTACTCGCGTGCTGGGAGGAAATCCGGTGCTGGTCAATGCGGCCGTCGAGGCCGTGGAGAAATGGCGGTTTGCATCCACACAAGGGGATACGACGGAAGTGGTCCAGCTGGTGTTCGACACAATGCAGTAGTCTGAGCAAGAGCGTGTATCGGCGATGTTTCCGGGGATCGATTGCTGAGCGTAAACGATTCGACCTCGCCGGGACGATGTGACCAAGGTCATCTTGAATAGTGGTGACCCCAGGTTCAAGCTAATGGTTCAAGCTAACGACAAGCGCAAATTTCAGAACGGAAGATCTGCTATCGCATGAGTGCTGCAACAGGAACTGACTGGACTCGAATCCTATCTGACCCGGACCTGGTCCGGCACGTGGGAAAATTGTTGCAGGCTTACCGCGAGGCCCCGGTTGAGAAGCGGGAAGAGACGCTGCTGGCGGCAATGCGCGAGATCAAAGCCGGCGGATTGACATCGGGGAAATCCGCGTCCGCCTCAAACCCGGCGCCCGCTCCGGTTCCAACTCCTACGCCAACTCCTGCTTCCGCGACGCCCCCGTTCGAACCAGATTTGTTCAGTCCGAACTGGGGTAGCGATCGGCGGCGTCATCCACGCATCAAGTGTTTCGTAGCGGTTGAGCTTCGCGTCGACGAAGTGCCGGCCCCGATCTGGGGCAATCTTTCCAACACCAGCGCGAGCGGATGTTTGATCGAAACGGCGCATCCAGTCAAAGCGGGGTCGAAGGTTGAAATCGGCCTTTGGGTGCCCAATGGAAAGATTTGGGTCAAGGGCTTTGCGCTGAGCGGCGTGGTTGCCCGCACCGGAAACGCCAACGGAGTTCGCGTCCGTTTTGAAGGAATGGTACCTGCCGAGCGGGACAGCCTGCGTCAGTTTTTGAAATTCGTACAGGAAACTACCCGCACATCGAAAACTGAGAACGGCTACTTCCAGTTTTTGAAATAGCGTAGTTCTTCCATCCCTGCCAGTTTTTCACCTGACCGCAATCCACACCATCCTGGAAATTGATACACTTTCTGCGTATTGAACCCTTTCTGTAATCGGAAACTCTAATCAGGTAAGGCAGTTGCATCGACAAAAATTCCGGGCCGGAGGAGCAGAGTCGTATGGTAGCCAGTGAACAGATGGTAGTGACGGGACAACAACTGGAGACGCTCTGCATTAATACGATCCGAACTCTGGCCATCGATGCGGTGCAGCAGGCGAACTCGGGCCATCCAGGAGCACCGATGGGACTGGCGCCCGTCACTTATTGCTTGTGGCAGCAATTCCTGCGCTACGATCCCGCCGACCCCACATGGTTGAATCGCGACCGATTCGTGTTATCGAACGGGCACGCTTCCATGTTGCTTTATGCCATGTTGAACCTGGCCGAGGTACGACGAGTCGATCATAGCGGCAAGGTCTTGAAAGAGCTTGCGGTTCCGATGGAGGAGATTAAGCGCTTCCGGCAATTGGGGAGCCTGACACCGGGGCATCCGGAGTCGCATATCACCTCTGGAGTGGAGACAACCACCGGGCCATTGGGGCAGGGCGTGGGCAACAGTATCGGCATGGCCATCGCCAGCAAGTGGGAAGCGGCGAATTTTAACCGGCCAGGCTTTGAGATCTTCGACTTCAACGTCTATGCAATGTGTTCTGACGGCGACCTGATGGAAGGCATTGGAGGGGAGGCTGCGTCCCTCGCCGGACATCTGAAGCTGTCGAATCTCTGCTGGATCTACGACCACAATTCCATCACGCTGGATGGCCCAGCCAACTGGTCCTTTAGTGAGGATGTGGCCACGCGATTTGTGGGCTATGGATGGAATGTGACGCGCGTGGCCGATGCCAACGATTTAGAAATGCTGGCACGAGCATTTGAGACTTTCCAGAAAACTACCGACCGTCCGACCTTGATCATGGTGGACAGCCACATCGGATACGGCTCACCACACAAACAGGATACGAACGCGGCCCACGGAGAACCTTTGGGCGAAGACGAAGTTCGACTAGTCAAGAAATTTTATGGCTGGCCGGAAGACGCCAAGTTTCTGGTACCTGATGGTGTGCGCGAACATTTCCGCGAAGGAATTGGAAAGCGCGGACACGATCTGAGAGCACAGTGGTCCGAGCGCTTCGCCGCGTACTCGCAGAAATTTCCGGACTTGGCGGAGCGTCTAAGCCAGATGCAGCACCACGAATTACCGGCGGGCTGGGATAAGAATCTTCCTACCTTTCCCGCGGACGCGAAAGGCGTTGCGACTCGGGAGAGTTCGGGCAAGGTGCTGAACGTGTTGGCGCAGAATATTCCGTGGTTGATCGGCGGATCGGCGGACCTGGCGACGTCAAACAAGACGACGTTGAAATTCGAGGGCGCGGGAGATTTTCAGGCCGCGACTCCGGCGGGGCGCAACCTGCATTTCGGCGTGCGGGAGCACGTGATGGGGGCGAGCGTCAACGGCCTGAACGTGTCAGGAATTCGCGCATTTGGCGCGACCTTCTTTAACTTTAGTGATTACATGCGGGCCAGCATCCGGTTGGCGGCACTCATGGAGTGTCCGTCAATTTTCATTTTTACGCATGACTCGATTGGGGTGGGCGAAGACGGACCGACGCACCAGCCGATTGAGCAATTGGCGTCGCTGCGAGCGATGCCAAATCTGATTGTGCTTCGCCCCTGCGACGGGAACGAAGTGGTGGAGGCGTGGAAGATCATCGCGCACCTGCAGAGTTCGCCGGCGGCGCTGGTATTGACGCGTCAAAACCTGCCCACGCTCGATCGCACGAAGTATGCTTCCGCAGCGGGCACGGCTAAGGGCGCATATGTGCTCGCCGATGCGCAAGGCGGCAAGCCCGACGTGATCCTGCTGGCGACGGGCAGCGAAGTTTCGCTCTGCATCGAGGCGTACGAGAAGTTGAAGGCTGAGGGTGTGAAAGCACGCGTGGTCAGCATGCCGTCCTGGGAAATCTTTGAGAAACAGGATGCGGCTTACAAAGAGAACGTTCTGCCATCGGATGTGACGGCGCGGGTTTCGGTGGAAATGGCATCCACTTTTGGGTGGGCGCGTTACACCGGCCTCAAAGGGCGGAACGTCGGCATGCATCGCTTTGGAGCCTCGGCGCCTTTAAAAGATCTGCTGAAATATTTCGGATTTACCGTGGAGACCGTGGTGGCTGAGGCACACGCGGCACTCTCGAGCAAGTAATCGCGGGCTGGGGATATACATCGCAAGGATGAAAAAGCAGCGGAACAGATCCGCAACGGTTCCGTTGCTCCAGTCATCAAAAGATTAATGGAGGTCGTATGCAGCCAACTGGAGTTCTCGAAAACTCGAAAGCCACGAAGAATCCGCTAAAGGAATTGCTCAACTATGGTCAGTCGATGTGGCTCGATTACATCCGGCGCGATCTATTCACGACAGGCAAATTGACGCAGCTGATTACCGAGGACGGCCTGCGGGGAATGACGTCGAATCCTTCGATCTTCGAGAAGGCCATCGGTGAAAGCTCGCTGTATGACGACATGCTGGCGTCGTTGGCCAAGAAGAAAGATCTCGACACCACTGCCAAGTTTGAGCAGATTGCCATTCGCGACATTCAGGACGCCGCCGACGTGCTGCGCCCGGTCTATGAGGAAACAAATTTCCGCGACGGATATGTCAGCCTGGAAGTTTCGCCTTACTTAGCCCGCAAAACGCAAGAGACGATCGACGAAGCGCGCCGATTGTGGAAGGCCGTGAATCGTGAAAACGTCATGATCAAAGTGCCAGGCACCGCCGAGGGATTACCGGCGATCCGGCAATTGATCGGCGAAGGCATCAACATCAACATCACATTATTATTCGCGCAGGAAGTGTACGAGAAGGTTGCCGAGGCTTATATCGGCGGACTGGAAGACTTGGCCGCGCGCGGCGGCAATCTTAAAAAAATGGCGAGCGTCGCTAGCTTCTTTATCAGCCGTATCGACACCCTGATCGATTCGCAACTGGGCGACAAACTCAAGACCGCACAGGATGCTAGTCAGCAGGCGTTGTTGAAGGGGTTGCTGGGCAAGGTGGCGATTGCGAACGGGAAGCTCACGTACCAACGCTATCAAAAGATATTCAGCGGATCTCGCTGGCAGGCCTTGGCAGCCAAGGGAGCGCAGACACAGCGGGTGCTTTGGGCTAGTACGAGCACAAAGAATCCCGCCTATCGCGACGTCATCTATGTCGAGGAATTGGTTGGACCTGACACGGTGAATACGATGCCACCCGCGACCATCGATGCCTTCCGCGACCACGGTGTGGTGCGTAACAGTTTGACCGAAGATGTGCCGGGAGCCGCCAAGGTGATGGATGACCTGGGACGTGCGGGCATTTCGATCAAGGCAGTGACGGACAAACTTACCGATGATGGCGTCAAGTTGTTCGCCGACGCGTTTGACAAACTGCTGGCTGCGGTCGCGAAGAATACACAGCCGAAAGGATAGCCGTGAGCCGACTGAAGACTTCCCTGCCGGAAACGCTTGCCACGACGGTAAAGGCGACGATCGCGGACTGGCAATCGCGCGGAAACATGGAGCGTTTGTGGCAACGCGACCCATCGCTCTGGACCGGAAGCGACGAGGCGAAGTGGCTGGGTTGGCTCGACATTGTCGACGAACAGATTGCGCAGCACGATCAGCTGATGAAGGTCGCGAAAGAAGTCCAGAGCCGCGGCTTCGAGCATGTGCTATTGCTGGGGATGGGCGGCTCCAGCCTCTGTCCGGAAGTCCTGCACATGACCTTCGGCAGGACTCCGCTATTTCCCACTCTGCACGTGCTAGATTCCACCGATCCGGCGCAGGTGAAAGCGTTCGAGCACCAGATCGACATCCCCAAGACGCTCTTTATTGTTTCGAGCAAGTCGGGCAGCACGCTCGAACCGAACATCTTCAAACAATATTTCTTTGAGCGAACCAAGCAGGCGGTCGGAGCCACAAAAGCCGGCAGCCAGTTCATTGCGATCACCGATCCTGGATCGAAGATGCAGCAGGTGGCGGAGTCAGATCATTTCCTGCATATCTTCTTCGGACGTCCTTCCATCGGAGGGCGTTATTCGGCTCTCTCGAACTTCGGAATGGTTCCGGCCGCAGTGATGGGGCTCGACACCAGGAAGTTTCTATCACGATCGGCGGAAATGGTGCGCGCTTGCGGACCAAGCGCTGCGGTGGAAGACAATCCGGCAGCCGTTCTGGGAATCATTCTCGGCGCCGCCGCGAATGCAGGCCGCGACAAAGTCACGATTATCACATCTCCTGGAATTTCGGATCTGGGGGCGTGGCTGGAGCAACTGCTCGCGGAATCGACCGGGAAAGTCGGCAAGGGCATTATCCCGGTGGACCGCGAAACACTGACCACACCTGAGGTTTACAGCAGCGATCGCGTGTTCGTTTATGTTCGGCTGGAATCGGGCCCGAATGCGGATCAGGAAGCGAAGGTTGCGGCGATCGAGAAAGCGGGTCATCCGGTAGTGCGCATCACGATGGCCGACACCTATGACCTGGGCGCGGAATTTTTCCGCTGGGAGATTGCGACGGCGGTCGCGGGTTCGATCATAGGCATCAACCCCTTCAACCAGCCCGACGTCGAAGCCAGCAAAATTGCTACGCGAAATCTGACTTCTGAGTATGAGAAGACTGGTTCGCTCCCTGCAGAGAAACCGATCCTTGAGGATGCAGGCGTCAAACTGTTCACCGACGAAAAAAATGCCGCGGAACTGGCGAAAGGCGCAGGGAGTGACCGAACGCTCGCGGGATATCTGAAGGCGCATCTGGCACGCATCAAGGCGGGCGATTACTTTGCCGTGCTTGGCTACATTCAGATGAACGCCGAGCATGAGCAGAACCTGCAAACAGTTCGACACCTGGTGCGTGACAACAAACGCGTGGCGACCTGCCTGGGCTTCGGGCCGCGATTCCTGCATTCGACCGGGCAGGCTTACAAGGGCGGACCAAACTCGGGAGTATTTCTGCAAGTGACCTGTGACGATTCCGTGGAATTGCCGGTACCGGGGCAGAAATATACTTTCGGAATTGTGAAGGCAGCGCAGGCGCGCGGAGATTTCCAGGTATTGGCAGAACGCGGCAGACGCGCGTTGCGAGTGCATTTGGGCAGCAATCTGAAGGCGGGTCTGGCTACATTGGAGGCCGCCGTTCGGAAAGCGCTGTAGAGTTCGGCGATTCCTACTGCGAGGGTGAGAAGCCCTCGCGACAGCCGGCGGGACGCCGGCGCTACTCAGGACCGGCATTACTCAGGAGCAAAGACAATGCAATTGGGAATGGTGGGGTTGGGGCGCATGGGCGCGAATATGACTCGACGCCTGATGCGCGACGGACATCAGCTTGTCGTTTCCGATCTGAGCGCGGATGCTGTGAAGCAATTGGCGAGTGAAGGTGCGGGCGGCTCTTCTTCCCTCGAAGACCTGATTGCCAAGCTAACTCCTCCGCGAGCCGTATGGATCATGGTGCCGGCGGGCGGTCCGACCGAGGCCACCGTTCAGAAACTCGCACAGAATATGCAGGCCGGCGATGCGATTATCGATGGCGGCAATTCTTATTTCAAAGATGACGTGCGCCGGGCCAATGAACTGAAGAGCAAGGGTATTCACTACATCGACGTAGGGACGAGCGGTGGGGTTTGGGGACTCGAGCGCGGCTACTGCATGATGATCGGCGGCCCGGACGAGGCGGTGCAAAGGCTCGATCCTATTTTCAAAACGCTGGCGCCGGGCAAGGGCGACATTCCGCGCACGCCGGGGCGGGAAAAGCTTGGCGGAACAGCGGAGGACGGCTACATCCATTGTGGTCCCTCGGGGGCCGGGCACTTCGTGAAGATGGTGCACAACGGCATTGAGTACGGAATCATGCAGGCCTATGCGGAAGGCTTCGACATCTTCAAGAACGCGACCAGCAAGGATTTGCCGGAAGGCATACGCTACGACCTGAACCTGCCGGACATTGCGGAAGTATGGCGGCGAGGAAGCGTGGTGAGTTCGTGGCTTCTCGATCTGACGGCTATGGCCCTTACGGAAAACCCGACCCTCTCCGAATATGAAGGATACGTACAGGATTCGGGGGAAGGCCGGTGGACGATCCAGGCGGCGCTTGAAGAAGCGGTGCCGGCGGATGTGTTGACCGCAGCATTGTATGTACGGTTCCGTTCGCGGCAGCAACATACGTTCGCGGAGAAAATGCTCTCTGCCATGCGGCAAAAATTTGGCGGACATGTGGAAGCAGGCGCCAGCAAACCCAAGAAGTCCGCGTAAACGGCGATTTTTTTTACATCTCCAGAGGACCTACTGATGGCTGAATTAGCGGAAAAACCGACGGCAACTCCTCCGCGCATCGGCAAGCTCGGCGATCCCTGCGTCATGGTGATCTTCGGCGCCGCCGGTGACTTGACCGGGCGCATGCTAATTCCCGCGCTCTACAACCTGGCGCGGGCTGGACTGCTTTCGCGAGAGTTTGCGGTCGTCGGCGTCGCGCGCACGACGTATTCCAATGATGAATTCCGCAAGAAGGTTTATGACGACGTCAAGGCCTACTGCGGGGAATGCGTCGACAATGATCTCTGGGAATGGTTCTCACGGCGCTTCTACTATTTTGCCGGAGACTTCACCGATGACAAACTGTACCCGGAGTTGAAGAATTTCCTGGGCACAGTAGATCAAGAGCACTCGACCCATCAGAATTTTTTCTATTATCTGGCAACGGCGCCCAGCTTTTTTGGTCCCATTGTCCAAAAGCTCTCGGCAACAGGATTGATGGAACAGAACAACGGCCACTGGCGGCGGGTAGTCATTGAGAAGCCTTTCGGACACGATCTGGAGTCGGCCAAGGCGCTGAACCAGCAACTGCTGAAAGAGGCCGAGGAAACACAGATCTACCGCATCGATCACTATCTTGGCAAAGAGACGGTGCAGAACATAATGGCGTTCCGTTTTGCCAACGGAATTTTTGAGCCGGTCTGGAACCGGCGTTACATTGACCACGTACAAATCTCCGTCGCCGAGACCGTGGGCGTTGAGGGGCGAGGCAGCTACTTCGACCATGCTGGATCGCTGCGTGACATGGTGCCCAACCACATCATGCAACTGATCAGCCTCACCGCCATGGAACCGCCGATTTCTTTCGACGCCAATGCGGTGCGCGATGAGCAGGCCAAGATTCTCCACGCCATTCAGCCCATGAGCGACGAAGAAGTACTGAGCCGCAGCGTCCGTGGGCAATACGGCGACGGCACCGAAGACGGCAAGCGAGTGGCAGCCTATCGCACCGAGCCCGACGTTCCCCCGGATTCGCGGACCGAGACCTTCGTCGCCATGAAACTGCTGATCGATAACTGGCGCTGGGCGGACGTTCCTTTTTATCTACGCACGGGCAAGCGGATGCCGGTGAGGAACACACATATCGTGATACAGTTTCGACGGGCTCCTTTCGTGCTCTTCCGCGACACTCCCGTCGAACATCTCATGCCGAACCAGTTGGTGTTACATATTCAGCCTGAGGAAGGAATTTCTCTGCAATTCGCAGCCAAAGTCCCTGGGCCAGTCATGCGACTGGGAACCGTCGACATGAATTTTGAATATCAGGAGTATTTTGGCAAACAACCCAGCACGGGCTACGAGCGACTCTTACATGATTGCATGATCGGCGATCAGACCTTATTTCAGCGCGCCGACATGGTGGAAGCAGGATGGTCGGTAGTAAATCCCGTGCTCGATTTGTGGAAGGCATTGCCGCCACGGAATTTTCCCAACTATGCGTCTGGCACGTGGGGTCCGAAAGAAGCCGATGAATTGCTGGAACGAGACGGCCGGCGCTGGAGGAACTTCGAGAAATGATCCTGGCCGGAGATATTGGTGGCACCAATGCTCGGCTGGCTTATTTTCAACCCCAGAACGGGCACTTGCGGCTCGTTACGGAGCGCATTTTCCCAAGCCGCGAACATAGTGAACTTGGCGAGATTGTCACCCGCTTTCTGGATGACTCGGGTACACAACCGGAGGCGGCGTGTTTCGGAATAGCCGGTCCGGTCCGCAACGGTCGCGTGGAGACTTCAAACCTGCCTTGGGTGGTCGAGCAGGCGCGGCTAGCGAAACAGATTCATCTTCCTTCCACTCTACTGATCAATGACCTTGAGGCCAGCGCCTGGGGCATCGGTGCTCTGGCTGATGAAGACCTCGTGTCGTTGAATCGTGTAACTGGGCCCGCGGTGGGCAATCAAGCAGTGATCGCGCCGGGAACAGGTCTGGGAGAGGCAGGTTTGTTCTGGGATGGCAGCCGCCACCACGTTTTCGCTTGCGAAGGCGGCCACGCGGATTTTGGACCCCAGGGAGATTTGCAGGTCGAACTCGTGTGTTACCTGCAAGCGCGCTTTGGACACGTGAGTTACGAGCGTATTCTCTCGGGGCCGGGTCTGGTGAATGTTTACGAATTCCTCCGCCAGAGCGGATGCGGGAAGGAATCCGCCGAGTTTGCGGACGCACTTCACAAAGGAGATGCAGCCGCAATCATTTCAAAAGCAGCGCTCGACGGAACGCAGCCTCTCGCAGAGAAAGCGCTGAACCTGTGGGTTTCGGTCTATGGCGCTGAAGCGGGAAACCTTGCGCTGAAAGTAATGGCGACCGGAGGACTGTTTCTTGCCGGCGGCATCTCACCCAAAGTTCTTGCCAAACTGAAGGAGCCATTGTTCATGCAGGCTTTCGTAGCAAAGGGGCGCTTACGGCCGCTGCTGGAGGAAATTCCGGTGCAAGTCGTCACGAACGAAAAAGCAGGTTTGCTGGGCGCGGCGCGCTGCGCGGCAATACGGGGCAAAGGCTAGAATCAAGACCAAGAAGAATCAGCGTGAGTTCTAACGTCGAAATTCGAATCCTGCCGACACCGCAGGAACTGTTCGAAGTAGCGGCAGAAGAGGTGGTGCGTGCTGCCACCGAAGCGGTGGCGCAAAGGGGCCGCTTCACGATTGCGCTCTCCGGCGGATCGACTCCCAAAAATCTCTTCAACCTGCTAGCCACCAATGCTCGAACGGTTTTCCCGTGGGATCGCACTTATTTTTTCTGGAGCGATGAACGGCACGTCCCTCCCACTGACCCTGAAAGCAACTACCGGATGGCGGAAGAAATCATGCTCTCGAAGATCCCCGTCAATGCGGGAAATGTGTTCCGAATTGCCGCGGAGAATCCCGATGCGGCAGCCGTTGCGGAAGCCTACGAGCAGACGCTCCGCAAGTTCTTCCAGCTGCAGCCGGGACAGGTTCCAGTCTTCGATCTCATACTTCTCGGCATGGGCCCCGATGGGCATACGGCTTCGCTCTTTCCCAACACTGCTGGGTTACAGGAGAAAACGCGTCTGGTGATTGCGAACTGGGTCGACAAACTAAAAACGAACCGGCTCACCATGACTTTACCGGTTTTGAATTCGGCACGGACGGTGGCTTTTCTGGCCAGCGGCACGGATAAAGCCCAAGTGCTGCGGACCGTGTTGGAGGAAGATGCGCCGCCGGAACAGTATCCGGCGAAGTTGGTGCGCCCGAGCGATGGAAGACTGATGTGGTTTGTGGATCGGGCCGCAGCCAGCCAACTGAAGAGCACAAAGTGAAACTGGAAGAGTCTTTCTTGGACTGCCTAATCTTGGACTGACTGATCTTGACTGACTGATCTTAGACTGACGAAATCGGACGAAACCGCGTTTGAAGAGTGTTATCCCCGCCAGTCGCCGATCTCCTTCAAACCCTTGCCGCGCGCATGCTCAAACAAGCGCACGCGATGGCGAGAATGTTCAAACTCGTGGATATCGGCCCAGACCTCAGCCTGCCAGCCTTTTTCATGGGCGGCAGACTCGCCACAGGTGGCGCAACGAGTGTGCAGTGTAATGGGGACTGACTCGACTCCCACGGGAGGGGCCCCCGGCAGTTCCACGAAGATGCAGCGGACTTCCTGAACCTCTTCGTCCTCTCCCAGAAGATGTTCGTAGCGCAGCAAGTATCCGAAACCGAGTTTCTTGGCCTCAGCCTCGGCCTCCGGCCGGGTGTGAAAAGGACCGTACTCCGCCCGCAATTGTTCGGTGGAGTCGCATGCCATCCAGAAGATCTCTTTGTACGCCATCACGGTTTCGCCCTTGGGTTGCGAAGCCGGCTCGTGGCTGCAGTTGAGCCCGCTTGTGTTCGAACCACTTCCTTAGGGCAATTGGTGTGCCGTTGGGGCGGCCTGCGTAATCAATTGCCGGACAAGGAGTTATAGTCTTCGCAGCCTGAACGGCAAACCACAATCGTGAAACGTTTTGCAGAGTTTAGGCTTGCACTCCACAACTTACGAGAATGGCAGAAGCCGGCGCGGCTTCTGCCCTGGGGTATGAAGGCATAATCAGTACGATAAAGGCGATAGAGGCGCGCCGGACTTATGCGGGTTGGCCGCGATAGCGCCACTAATCGGCCCCAACGGCTTGAGAGTAGGAGACGGGATGTTCGGCCTCCGAGGGCCAATCCTTTCCGCCGTGGCTGGCAACGTACATAGCCAGTTCCAGCCGACTCCAAACCCCAATTTTGTCGAATGCGCTACGCAAGTGATTCTTGATGACTTGTTCGCTGGTGCCCACAATCTTGCCGATTTCGCGATTGGTGAGGCCTTGCCAAACCAAAATTGCGATCTGGATCTCTTTCGGGGTAAGCCGTTCGCATGGGGTCATGATTGCGCCCCTTCCTTGGTGAACATGGCGATGGCAAGCTTTACCCGCTTGCGGCCCTCGCGGATTCCCGCTCGCAAGAACAGGGTGCGCAGATGTTGCTTGACGGTGCGTGGGCTGATGTTGAGCTGGCCTGCAATCTCTTTATTGCTGCAGCCCTGCACGAGCAGGTTCAGGACTTGCTGGTCGCGCGGCGTTACTTTAAATTGTCCCTGGTCGATCATTGTTGCCCTCCATTGTGCTGATGGATCAGACTCGCTTCTCCCTTAGCACGACTTTCGCCAATTCTTCGCAACGCGACAAAGAAAAACGTAAGTACTTTGGGGCGTAGCACTTTTAACGACAAGCCTTTAGTTTCATGTGGCTTTCAGGAAGCACGTGGTAGGCTAGCGAGTTCCAAATTGGTCCTAGACGCGACCTATGAGAAACGCTTGCGACTCAAGTTTTCATTCGCAGCCGTTCGTTCTGTCGCTTCGTCACGGCATCCAAGGAGCGGGCTCCGCCGGAACTCACTGCTTAACGAATCCCTTTGGGCTCTGGCACTTTGATCAAAACGGACGACCGATCTTGATTCCGAGGTAACGGCGTGAAAACACATTCGCTCGACAGGGTTGTCGTGAAGAAAACGTCTTTCCAAATTGGCTCAGGACCGACTCCTTGGATTCTCATTTTGGTCCTGCTCACAGTGACGGGAGTGACTTTTGCACAGATCACATCGTCGCTACAGACTCAGGGTGACAACGGCACTTCTACATCAGGGGCCCCCCTCACCATCACATTGCAGGACGCGCTGCAGCGGGCTCGCTTGAACGATCCCGAGTATCGGTCTGCGATTACGGACCTCGGGCTGGCCCGCGAGGATAGAGTTCAGGCGCGCGCCGGGTTGCTGCCGAACGTGGACTACAACAATTCGTTCATCTACACGCAGGGCACGGGAGCACTACCGGTCAACTGCGCGACAAGTGCTGCAGGCTGTCCGACATCGAAATTTATTGCCAATAACGGAGTCCACGAGTACATCAGCCAGGGGCAAGTTCATGAAGCCTTGTCGCTCACCAACGTTGCGGACTACCGGCGCTCGTCCGCGGCGCTGGCGCAAGCCAGAGCCAAAGCCGAAATTGCCACCCGGGGATTGGTGGTTACGGTGACTCAGGCTTATTACGGGTTGGTTGTTGCCCAGCGAAAATATTCAACCTCGCAACGCGCTGCCGCTGAGGCTGCGCACTTCCTCGACATCAGCCAGAAGTTGGAGAACGGAGGTGAGGTCGCGCACGCCGACGTCATCAAGGCGCGGATTCAGGCGCAGCAGCAGCAGCGCGACCTGCAAGAGGCTCAACTCGCCATGGAGCGCAGCCGTCTCGACTTGGCTGTGTTGCTGTTTCCCGATTTTAATCAGGACTTCGCAGTCGTTGATGACCTGCAAACACCGGAGCCGCTTCCCTCTTTCGCCGAAGTCGAAGCGTCGGGCAAGAAAAATAATCCGGATCTGCGCGCGGCTCTGGCGGCATTCGAAGCCGCGAATCACGAGGTTACTGCGGCCTGGGGAGGGCTGCTGCCGGCTTTGAATGTCGATTATTTCTACGGCATCGATTCGAATCAATTCGCCATCCACACCGATGGGTTCCGCAATCTCGGTTATGCCGCGGTGGCCACTCTTCAGATTCCGATTTTCAGTTGGGGCTCCGATCGCAGCAAACTGAAACAAGCAGAACTGCGTCGCGATCAGGCGCACGTTGCCTTGACCTTCGCACAGCGGCAGCTCCTGAGCCACCTCCGCCAGTTCTATCAGGAAGCCGAAACGGCGCGATTGGAAATGGAATCGCTGGCCAGTTCGGCGGAACTGGCTGCCGATAGTATGCGGCTCACTACTTTGCGCTATCAGGCAGGGGAATCGACGGTATTGGAAGTGGTCGATGCGCAGAACACACTGACTCTCGCCCGCAACGCTTACGATGATGGACAGGCGCGCTTCCGACTCGCGGTGGCAAACTTACAGACTCTGACAGGAACCTTCTAGCCGAATGAACTGCATCCAAACCGCAACGAATCCACAGAGTCATCGCGAGTTCAATCGCTTGCGTTCCTTCACGCTCGCACTCGCCTGTCTGGTATGTGCCGCCGGTACACTCATGACGGCGGGTTGCTCGTCTGACAAGGGAGACACCGAGCCGGTCGTCACGGTGCAGTTCGCTCCCGTGGAAAAGACTACGATCCAGCGCACCATCAACGCGCAAGCGGTCCTGTTCCCACACCAACAAGCGGCGATTGTACCCAAGATCAGCGCTCCGGTGCAGAAGTTCCTGGTAAAACGCGGCAGTGCGGTGCACGAGGGAGAACTTCTCGCCGTCCTGGAGAATCGCGATCTGAGCGCTGCCGCTCAGGACACGAAGGGTTCGTACGATCAGGCGCAGGCCGCTTACGAAACCACCACCAAGACAGGTCTGCCGGAAGAGATCCAGAAAGCAGAGGCCGATGCGCAACAGGCGCAACAGGCGCTGGATGCGCAAGAAAAAGTCTTCCAGAGCCGCCAGCAATTGTTCGATCAAGGTGCGCTGCCACGCAAAGAACTCGACCAATCACGGGTCGATGTAACGGCGGCTCGTAACCAGTACGCGATCAGCAAGAAGCATCTGGACGCGCTCAGGGCGATCGGTGAGCAGCAGGCGCTGAAGTCCGCAGCCGGGCAACTGGAATCGGCCAAGGGCAAGTACTTGGGAGCGCAGGCGCAGCTCGGGTACTCAGAGATTCGCAGCCCGATCAATGGCGTCATTACCGACCGGCCACTCTACCCGGGAGAAATGGCCGCAGCAGGAACTCCCCTGCTGACGGTAATGGATATCTCGTCGGTGATCGCCAAGGCTCATATCCCGCAAAGCGATGCAGCTGCCCTGAAAGTTGGAGACAAGGGTTCGATGACTGTGGCCGGGATCGAAGAACCGATCGAAGGCAAAGTCACGGTGGTGAGTCCAGCTCTCGATCCGAATAGCACCACGGTTGAAGTCTGGATGGAGGCGAAAAATCCAAAGCTTGTTTTAAAGCCGGGAACAAGCGTGCAACTCTCGCTGACGGCACAGACCGTGAAAGATGCGCTGGTCGTGCCTGCAAACTCGGTTATCACCACTCCCGATGGCACGACCGCTGTCATGCTGGCGGGATCTGACGGACGCGCCCATCAGAAAGCCGTCAAGCTGGGAATTCGCAACGGTGACGATGTGCAGATTCTTGACGGTGTGACTGCTAGCGACAAGGTAGTGGCGACCGGCGCTTACGGATTGCCGGACAAGACCAAGATCAAAGTGGAAGCTGCTGAAGCTCCCGCGGAGGGGTCTTCTGATACGTCGAAGGCACCCAAGGAAGGATCCAAAGCTCCCGGTGAAGGATCCGATGAAAAATAGCCACTGCGGAGCATCTGCGTGAAGGCACCCACGACCGATCTTACGAGTAAGCAACGCTCGACGGGCCAGCCTCCCAATGAAGAACACTGGATTGCCCGGCACTCCCGGCCGGTAATCTTTCTCATACTGACCCTGGGTTTGCTCGGCGCGTATCTGGCGTTCACCATCCCGGTGTCGGTGTTTCCCTCGACTGATTTTCCTCGCGTGCTGATCGCGGTGGATAACGGCGTCATGCCGATCGATCAGATGACGGTTACTGTGACTCGCCCGATTGAAGAGGCGGTCAACAGCGTTCCTGGACTGCTAACTGTGCGCTCCACGACCAGTCGAGGATCCGCGGAGGTTGACCTCTACTTCCGCTGGGACGTGGACATGTTCCAGACGCTGCAATATGTGAACGCCGCAATTTCACGAGTGCAGCCGGAACTTCCCGCCACCGCGAAAATCGAGGCCCACCGGTTGACGTTCGCGGCTTTCCCGATCATTGGCTATAGCCTGACCTCTGACGGCATGCCTCAAACGAAGCTTTGGGAGATGGCGACCTATGAGATGAAGCCGCGGCTGAATCGACTGGAAGGCGTCTCCACCGTGATCGTGCAGGGCGGACAGGAACCCGAGTTTCATATCACGCCCGATCCCGCCAAGTTGCTGACCGCGGGCGTAACTGTGTCGGACATTCTGGACGCGGTGCGGCGCACCAATCTGATCGACTCTCCGGGATTGCTCGAGCGCAATCATCAGCTTTATCTCGGCCTGGTGAACGGCCAGGTAAAGACGCCAGAAGACATCGCGAATGCTGTGATCAAAAATACTCCGGCGGGAATTCCGGTCCGCATCGGCGATGTTTCGACCGTGGCGCCAGGAGTAAAGCCTGTCTACACCGTTGTCACGGCAAACGGCAAGCCGGCGGTCCTGATCAACATCAATCGTCAACCCGACGGGAACACGGTGCAGGTGGCGAAAGAAGTTCACGACGAAATCGAACGACTGCGCAAAACGCTGCCGCCCGGCGTTCAAATCCAGCCTTTCTACGATCAGTCGATCATTGTGGGCGAGTCCATCAAAAGCGTGCGCGACGCAATTCTGCTGGGGTTGATCCTGGCATCGATCATTCTGGTGGTCTTCCTCCGCGACTGGGGAACCTCGCTCGTCGCCGGGCTGGTGATTCCTGTGACCGTAATGGTCACGTTCATCGCCTTGAAAGTGATGGGGGAGACGTTCAACCTGATGACCCTGGGCGGTCTTGCCGCGGCTGTCGGTTTGGTCATCGATGACGCGATTGTGGTGGTGGAGAACATTGTTCTGCATCGCGATGCCGGGCAAGGACGCCTCGAAGCCATCCGCAGTGCGTTGAAAGAAATCACTGTCCCACTGATTGGATCAACGATCACGCCGGTCGTCGTTTTCATTCCTCTGATCGTGATTACCGGCGTTACCGGAGTCTTCTTCCGCGCGCTCGCGGTGACCATGACGGTATCACTGCTGACCTCGCTTGGTCTGGCAGTCACGTGGACTCCGACTCTGAGCCAGTACTTCATCAAGCGACGGGATGACAACAGCGAAGCCCGGTCTGGTGAATCGGAGATGGCGTCTTCCTCGTCAACGGCGACCGATGACGGTGAATTCCGCGACGAAAACGACGACGCCATGAAGTTGCTTGCTGCCGAAGAGAAACATCTCAGCGGCTTCTTCCTCCGCGTGGTGAACTTTCACGAACGCTGGTTGCGTCGCGCTCTCGAACGTCCCCGATTGCTCGTCATCTTCAGCGTTGTGCTGGTCGTTGCTTCGTATTTGTGTTACACATTCTCCGGTTCCGACCTGCTGCCCGAGATGGACGAGGGCGGATTTGTCATCGACTACATCATGCCGGCGGGCAGTTCTCTGGCAGAAACGAATCGCGTTGTCGGTCACGTGGAAGAGATGCTGCGCGAAGTCCCTGAGGTGGAGAGCACATCGAGGCGTACCGGCCTGCAACTAGGCTTGGCGGCGGTTACGGAAGCCAATACTGGCGACATCCTGGTGAAGTTGAAAGCCAAGCGTAAGCGGGACATTGAAGACATTATTTCCGACGTACGCGCCGACATTAAACAACAAGAACCCGCGCTTGACATCGAGTTTGTCCAGGTCCTGCAGGACATGATTGGCGACCTGACTTCTGCTCCGGAACCGATTCAGATCAAGCTCTTCTCCCAGAACCCCAAACAACTCGAGGAGTGGGCTCCGAAGGTAGCCGACGGAATCGCCAAGGTCAAAGGTGTGGTCGACATTCTGAATGGAATCGACAACACGATCAGCGGACCGGCGGTTACCTTTCAGGTGGATCCGAGCGTGGCGGCCCGAGCCGGATTCACCGCCGAAGAAGTCGCTCTGGATGCCTCGGCAATTCTAGAAGGCGAACCAGCGCCTACGCCCGTCGTCGCGAACGATCGCGCTTATACCCTGCGGGTGCGCTTTCCGGCGGCAAATCGGGCGTCACTCGAAGCCATGCGCGACACACTGCTAGTCAGCAGCAGCGGCCACACGGCCACCCTGGGAGCGCTATCGTCGGTGGTGGAGAATCCGGGACAGACGGAAGTTCGCCGTGAAAATCTGCAGCGCGACGTCGCGGTCACCGCTCGCCTGGAAGGCCGAAGTTTGGGCAGCGGGATGGCCGACGTGCAGAAAGTTGTTGCTGGACTACATATCCCTTCCACGATTCGCGTGGAATACGGCGGAACGTATCAGGAACAGCAACGCTCGTTTCACGACCTGGTGATCGTTCTGATCCTGGCGATACTGCTGCTGTTCATTGTGCTGCTGTTTGAGTTTGGAGCCTTCGCGGCGCCCATTGCGATTCTCTCCTCGGCTTTGCTCTCGACTTCAGGCGTGTTCATTGCGCTCCTCATAACGCGGACTACGTTCAACATTTCGTCGTTCATGGGAATGATCATGGTCATCGGTATCGTGGCTAAGAACGGCATCCTTCTGCTCGACGCCGATCAGAAAATGCGGGTCTTGGGCCTGTCTTCCGAAAAAGCCATGCTCCAAGCGGCACGCCGGCGCTTGCGTCCGATCGTGATGACCGCGCTGGCGACGGTCGCGGGGATGCTCCCACTAGCCTTCGCCATCGGCGCCGGATCTCAGATGCTGCAACCCCTGGCAATCGCGGTCATTGGCGGCGTTCTGATTTCCATGGTGCTCTCGCTGATCATCACGCCCGCTGTTCATTTCTACCTCAGCGGCAAGGATGACAGCCTTGAGGGGGAATCCGCGGCGGCTTCTGAATAAGTGAAAAATCAAGAGATCGCCGTGCAAAGTTCTGCAGAATACGGTGGTTACTAACGGGTGGTTACCATCCGCGAACGTGGCTATTCTCAGTCCATAAGAACCCTCGCAAGACGGAACGACTGGCGGTAAACTAATGGCAGACTTGGCCCTGCACGCGAGGAGACCCAAGGTATTCGATCCCCCTGAGCTTCATCCCCTGTAGAGCTAACGTTAGACGTCTGTGTTGGCGTGACACATGCACTAGAATTAAAGCACTCCGGCGAATGGCCGGGCTGCAATGGGGCGGTTTCCAGCGGTGGAAAAAGAAATCGTGTCCGAAGACAAACCCAAACCAGTTCTCGACGAGGAAACGCTCGCAAAGCTGCTGGAAGCGGCCTACGTCCTGCAAGAGCACAATCGCGAACTGCAAGAGATGGAGCTGGGACTCTCGCTCAAGAGAGATCAGCTTGAGGCCGAGGATCGATCGGCCACAGTCTCGCTTCCGAGCGCGCCGTCACAAACCGTAGCCAGCGAGCCCACAACCGATTACACGCTAACCCTCGCAAAAATTGTTGAGCTGCAGCGCCAGATTCAGTTGCGTCAACTGGAATTGGGCAACGCAATCTCACTGGTGATCGAGCGTCTAACCGAGATTGCCAGTGCAAGTGGTGCGGCGGTAGGCATTCTGGAGGGCAAGAAACTTCGCTACCGTGCGGCAACGGGGTTGCTGACGCTTCCCCCCGGCACAGTCGTTCCGCTGGAAAAAGCGCTCTGCGTCGCTTGCATCCGGACGGGACAGGCTTTTCGCTGTGAAGACGTAAATCCGGAATTTCTTCTCGATGCGGAAGAATGCCACCGGCGGGGCATCCAATCCCTGATTGCGGTTCCAATCTTTCACGACGGCACGGTCGTGGGGGCCCTGGAAGTGTATTACCCCATTGCGCATGCCTTCACCGATCAGGATGTACATACTTGTCAATTGATGGCCGGATTGGTGACGGAAGCGCTGGCGCGGGACGAAGAAGTCACATTGAAGAAATCGCACGCGACTGAGCGTGCGGC
The DNA here is from genome assembly GCA_963722365.1 of uncultured Acidobacteriaceae bacterium. Classification (GTDB taxonomy): domain Bacteria; phylum Acidobacteriota; class Terriglobia; order Terriglobales; family Acidobacteriaceae; genus Sulfotelmatobacter. The sequence continues at coordinate 12,866 of CAVRLM010000002.1, read as the reverse complement.
CATGCTGGAAGCCCTGGAAAAATTGAAACCCAACCTCGCGGCGCTCATGGAGAAGACGGCAGCAAAGGACTCCCTCGGCAGAGGAGGCTCAACTTCGCCGGTGGCATCGTCTTCGGCCGATACCTGCCGAAAGTGCGGCCATAATCTTGTCGCGGGAGAGCAGTTCTGCGGAAATTGTGGGGCCCCGCGGAGCAGCGACTACGAAGCGCCCAACCTGCAGAGCAAAGTGGCCTCATTGTGGCACATGCAGGAGGCAAGGAAACAGGACAATGCCGTCGAAACGGGCGACAGAAAATCTCCTGCGGACGAGACAGTCCCTGCCATGGATCTCGCGGACTTGGAGAAGTCTTTTGCCGATTCCCTCGAAGAGCAGATGCCTGAGCTGTTTGAGTCGGCTGAGATGCACGGGGAGAGTACCGAAGAATCCAGCGAATCCGACAAGGCTCCCATTCGTGCGGAGTTTGAAGACTCCGTTCTGCTGGACCTCGAAGCGCCTGTCGAAACAAAACTGGAACAAGCGGAAGAAGAAAACGAAACGCAAACATCAACTGCTCTCATAAAATCGGACCGCGGCACGGCATGGAGTTCGGCTGCGAGCGCTCGCGATTTTCTCGAGCAGCTGGCTCCCGCGCAACGCGCCGGTACACTGTCTCGTTTTTGGAGTTCCCGTCGCGGCGACATTTACCTAGCAGTCGCGGTGCTTCTCGTCGCCGCCGTCTTGCGCTGGGGAATCCTGTCGGAGCGATCTGTGAAGGCGACGGGGGGAAACCCGAACGCAGTAGCGGGCCATCGCAAGTCCTCACCGGACGCTGATCTGTCGATGTTTGATCGAATGCTGATCCGGATGGGTCTCGCCGAAGCGCCCCCGGTGCCAGAATACAAAGGCAATCCGGATGTTCAGGTTTGGGTTGATCTCCACACGGCGCTCTACTACTGCCCGGGCGCTGATCTGTATGGGAAAACGCCCAAGGGCCAGTTTACGTCTCAAAGAAACGCCCAACTGGACCAGTTCGAACCCGCCTCCCGGAAAACCTGCGATTAAGACACATTCGCCTTTTCCTGGGCCCTTCTACATGGTTTAATTTGACAACCTCGCGCCAGCGGAGTGCAATCATACCTATCGGTTTCATCTTGATCTGGTCAATTTCCCATAAGCCGGAGAACCTATTTGCCCAATCAAACCGAACATTCCACCGAACATTCTGAAGAGCCTGGAACATTGCCTGCCCCGGAACTGAATCCCTTGCTGAATCCAGTCTTAGGGCAAAACATGGGTCGCTGGGCCGAGGTCTACTTTACCAATCCCCCCGAGAAGCGTGAGCAGGCGGTGCTGGAACTATTGCGTGAACTGGAAGCGAAGGAACCTGCTCAGGACGATCAATCCGGCGCTACGCCTTCATGGCCACAGGAGAGCCTGGCAAAGCCCGTAACCACACCTATGCAGCCTGAGAACATTCAACCAATGCCGATAAAGGTTCGTTGTCGCACGTGCGGCCGAGAACTGCCCGCATCCCAGAAATATTGCGGCATGTGCGGCGCCCGACAAGCGGTAGCGGAGACCATCGCGCCGTTAGAGGTTGCCAGCTTTCAGCCGGTTGTTGAGGACCGGCAGACGCAGCCTGCGCCGCAGGATTGGCGGGAATCACAGCCGAGCCCTGCCGCGCGCGAATTGTACGAGCCGAGGTTGCCTCGCAACGAATTTTCGCTATTTCAAACAGCCGATACAGCTGACTATCACGATGACGGGGATGACGAGATCTTCAGTTATGCCGCTCCATCTCGTTCGTATCGCGTCTATATTGGGATCGTTCTGGCGATCGTGATTCTGGCTCTGGGCTACATGGCATGGCGTAGCGCACAAGCGACGTCTCAAACCGGACATGTGGAGCCTCAGGCTCCGCCACCGGTGGCTACGCAGGCCGCCCCGCCAGCGCCAGAAGCGCAGCCAAGTACGCCACAACCTGAGGCGGCCGATCGAAAGGCGACTGCAGACAAAGAACCAGGCCCTGCTGCGCCCGGCGCGGCCGACAGAAGCTCGGCCCCGAAACCTCGAAGCGCAGAAAAGACATCTCCCGTAGAAAAACCAAATGCCTCTTCCGATGCCGAGAAGTGGACGCAACTCAACACCCAAGCGGGAAACGGTAGTCAAGAGCTCGCCATGGCTCTGAGGTATTTGAATGGCGTAGAAGGTGAAACGGTCAACAAGGCGGAAGCAGCTAAATGGCTATGGAAAGCGATGGCCAAACACAATGGCGCTGCAACTCTCTTACTTGCGGATCTATACCTCAAAGGGGAGGGAGTTTCGAAGAACTGCGATCAGGCGCGGGTCTTGCTCGACTCAGCGGCACGAGCAGGAATGAAACAGGCTGGCGAAAGGCTGAGGAATCTTCAGGCGTTTGGTTGCGAATAATTCAGGCAATTAATATTTTCGCTTCGCGGACGCCGCTCAAACTTTCCGGGCGGCGTCCACGATAGCAGAAATCTACTGAGTTGCGAGCATTACAGGGCTCCGCCGTGACTCGTACCATAGGGCGAGTTCGACTCGATTCCAAAGCCCAAGCTTGTCGTAAATGACCCGCAGATAGTTCTTCACGACGTGTTCGGTAGTCCCGATGGCCTCCGCTACTTCGCGGTTTTTCAGGCCTTCGGCAACAAGTTGGATGACTCGGTGTTCACGTTCACTTGGGACACGGGTCCCATAGCGTCCATTTGCTGACATGCTTGCCTCCGGTACAACAGGGTCGCGAGTTTGACTCGCTTGATACCGCCAGTAATTCCGAAACGAAGAAATAAACGGTTGAAATGGGCTTTCACGGTGCGACGCGCCATTTTCAGTTGAGTGGCAATCTCGGCGTTATCACAACCCTGTAAAAGCAGTTCCACGATCTGCTGTTCGCGGGGACCCAGCCGAACAGTCTGCTCCATCATTTCCATCCCTCCCCTTTTTTCTTTTACTTTTTGCATCGCCTTCGCCACAAGGGGCGTGGGGCAGTGGTCTTTCTATTTCCCATAGCATCCACAATGCCACTTTGAGACATTTCCTGTCTGTGATGATCGAACAGTAATTTCCACAGGCACTTGCAGGCGTCCGGGAAGCGATCTGGGAAAGTGCAAAACTCCTTCCAAAAACGGTTTGTCGCACTTTGGAGGGTTATTTTCGTGATCGAAGTGCGTAAAGAGACGCTCAATGGATGGTCGCTCCGACGTAAGCCAAATAGAACGCGGCATTTCCCGTTTCAGGGACCCCTCGCAGGAAATCGAAAGCTCGCGATGAGACGACCGTGAATAAGGTGGCAAAAAATCGGAGCATCGGGTAAATACCTTAGTCGAAACTTCACAACCGGAGTGAGTCCTCCGGCACAAATTACACGCTGTCCTTAAGGACTGCTAAGTCATAATTGGCGCGCCCGGCGATGAAATAACCTTTTTCTAAGGGCAATTTTTTGGTCGATGCGGTACTCAAACCAGACCGCGGGTCAATCTTTTTTTCCTTTACACTGTCATAGTTTTTGCAGAAAGACTGACTCGATGAAAATTTCCGACAAAGCGTTTCAACTAGAAACGCGAATCGCGCTTCCGGAAGATGAGGTCCAACTCTGGCAGATTGACCTCGCCTCGGTAGCCCCCGCGGAACGACGATGGGAGCAGATTCTTTCCGCGGACGAACGATCGCGAGCAGCACGTTTTCATTTTGCCCGGGATCGCCAGTTCTTCACTGCGACGCGAGCAATCTTGCGGATGATTCTGGGCAGCTACCTTGATTCGAATCCGTCGGAACTCGTGCTGCAATATTCCGAGAAAGAAAAACCGTCGCTGCATCCGTCTTCCTCGGCAGATCAACTGGAGTTCAACGTGTCGCACTCGGGATCCGTCGCCATGCTCGCGTTTTCGCGTGAACGCGCAGTCGGCGTCGACGTCGAACAACTACGCGACAATTTCGATCACGAGGCGATCGCGCGACGCTTTTTTTCCGCGGAGGAGCGGGGTCAGATTGCGGCTCTATCTCCTGCCGAGCGGTATCACGGCTTCTTTCGATGTTGGACCCGGAAGGAAGCCTACATCAAGGCGCAGGGCGCCGGGTTGTCGCTTCCCCTACACCAATTTGACGTCTCCTTAACACCCGGCGATCAAAGCGCGCTGCTCGCGACCCGTCCTGACCCTACCGTCGCTGCCGCATGGTCCCTGCGCGACATTCCTGTCTGCGATGGATATGCGGCTGCGCTCTGCGTTCGAGGTCACGCATGGCGTCTGAAATTCTAGGTCAAATCTATTCCAATACTTCTTGCGCCCACTTTTTCTAATGACACACCAGTCAATGGCGCTGGCACATTCTTCCGCTTCCGGAGTCGCTGTAATCTCTCCAATTGGTTCATGGCTTGAAAGAGCTGGCGATTGATCGTTGCGTGATAGCGTAGGACATGGTCCATTGATATGCGTAGGTATCGCGAAATTGTTCTAGGCCATGACGCCAAATCCTTGCCAAATCCTTCACCACCTACACATCCTGCACAACTTCCTCCGATTGTGGTAGTTGGAGCTCGTGACAGTGTTCGCAAGAAGGCTCAGACGTGAGCACATCATAGGCATTGCTCAACGTATGGGCATGAGACTGAGTAGCTTTGTCAAATATAAGTCCGCGGCCGGCGTTGCCGAGCCGCCGGCTATAAAGACCCAAGTACTTTAGGGCGTGTCCTACTGTTTCGCTGCTGACCTTCAGCGACTCTCCATCTTCAGCGTAAAAGCGGTTTGCCGTGGCCGCAATTTCCCGAACAAATGTCCGCTGGTCTTTTTGATGGCAGTGAAAAAGAACTGCTCGCAAGACGAGCCCGTTCACTCCAGTCGCACGATCAACTCGTGACTGCTCATCGCGGTCCTTCAACACTTCCATGATTCCACGTTGCAGTTCTACATCATCGACAATGGCGGCGGCAAGCACGTCTGCCACGATGCTGATCTCCGGTCGGAATCCAGAAACGCGAAAATTCGCAGCCACAACTTGGTCGTGATTCAATAAGCGATAGGAAAACAGTCGATTTTGAAAAGAGGTTATCTCTTCCTTTGCCGGCAAGCCATGACTTGGTATCAAGGCACTCCCACCAAGGTTTATGCGTACACTATTGCTCGTGGCGGGAGAATCTTTGAAGCACTCGCCGACGTAGACGCACTTAGGGCAGTAAAGCTGTTGGAACGTGTTGCCGCTAAAAAACAAATACCCAGGTTGATTCGATGCGTTTAGCAACGCTGACATGTATCGACTCAACTGGGGTTCGCGAATCAAGAGCGTAGGCGTCAATTCATTGATGGAAGCTTACGGAGGATCGCAGGACTGAGCTCCCCGAGCAGAACGGGCCTACGGCAAACAGCCGCTAGCGTGCGGAGCAGCAAGTCGGCTGTCGATGCCGGCCCGCTGATGATCACGCTGGGAAGGAAAGGAAGGTAGTCTGTGAACCATGTAGCGATCGCCCAGTACGCAAGTAGCGAGCAGTCCTTGCTGGGAAGCATGACATGTTTGTGCAAAAGTGCCGATATGTCATTGAAAAGTTCTCGGGTTGTTCGGAATCCTTGGACACCGGCCGGCAAAATCAAAGACTCGTATAAAGGTTCGTATAAGGACCTGAGGCCCCAAGGCAGCTCGAAGCGTCCAGAGAATTGATTGATGATGCCGTCTTCAGCGCTAACATATTGAACCGCTTCGATTACTTCATTGCGGCGAATCAAGTCCTCCATGTCGGTAAGATGCGTCGTCTTCGCGGGACGTCCGCCTATGTTTATAGCGAATTGGTCTGGTTGCGTCTCAGGTTGTTTTTCTTCCGCAAATTCCTCCTCACCTTCCTGATCATCCGAATCCTCACGCCTTAATCTATGTTCTTCTTCATATGCACGCGCCTGAGCCTGTTTCTCATCAGCTCTCCGTTCTTCCGCACGCTGCCGCGCGGCCTTGTACACTAAGTCGCTAGCTCTTGTAACTCCCCACGCTCAAAAGCCTGCTTCGCTGCCATGTAGGTTATTTCACTAGGTGAGGGCTCCTTCTTCGTGGTCTTCTGGCCCAGCTCATTTTGTGTACCCTCACCCGTCATGTGTTCTTCACCACGTGAGTTCGCTTTGTCGTCCGTCTCGTCCTCCGTCTCTTCCTCGTTCTCCTTTTCTTTGTCAGGGGAATCCGGTCTTGGTATCTGAGAGATCTCGACCAAATTAGCCGGAACAATACTTTGCGGCGCAGAGTTTCGGGTCTCAGAATGAGCTCTGTTAGCTGCGTCACACTGCATTTCGCTCGCTACAGGCTTTGTTAAAGAAGGCTCGGTCGACTCTTGCATTTTCCACCCGGTGGTCGGAGTCCTTCTGATTAGAAATCAGGATCAAGGATGATCAAGAGTACTGAGTGGAACTCAGGTTACGTGGGTAATGAGCTGATACTTCATATGGAAATTTCTTGGCAACTCGTCGCTCCTTCAAGTCGAACTTCTATTGAACCAATTCAGGAGGTGCCGCCGTCGGCCTTGTGGGGTCAGCCCATAGCAGATCATCGCCGACCGTGGCTCGAAGAGCTCGTTGCGTCGTGGCATAGTCTCCGATTGAGCCCCATTCGCCGCGCATGAGAAAGAGAAGATTCAGCAATGCAGCTAGCGACAGATGCGCGAACGCACCCTCCGACGAACCCGGGATCGCCTGCTCCAGGCGTTTGCTGGCCATCTTGAGAATGGACCGGTACACGTGCTGCCTTAGGGTATCGTCTGTGATCATTTTTCCCTCCGGCAAACCTTCACTCGGAAGCAGAGGACAGAGGGTGTCTTCCTGATAGACGAGCGGAGCCAGGGATCACTTGAAACAGGAATCATCGTTTGCAGACCTCCTTGTCTGCCGCATCCAGCCTGCACAGGCTGCCACCACCGTGGGCTCTCCTTGCTAGCCTCGGTTGGAGAGCCAGAGCACGTCTGGCTCGCTCTTAATGCATTTCTAGGATACTGCGGAGTGACGACTCGGTCCAGATGCAATTTCATTCTATGGCGTTGGCTGGGTTCGCTTACAGCTTCCGTTCTGAAAATGTCGGACAATTGATGCCCGATGCATTGAGCTTGCGTTCGGGTCGGACTCGTGTTGGACCTGAGTCATCCGGCTGCCCTGCTCTCTCCCCTTACAAGCCAGTCCAACGTCTTGTTGAATCGGACTGCCAACCTCAGCACACTCTCGAGCGTAGGAGCTAATGACCGCGTTTCGACGCAACAAGAAAATGCCCCAAGGCCTTAGGGGCACACAATCGCGTCGACTGCGGAGACCTGATCCCCTCTGCAGCCGACCCAACCATAGTTTTTGAAAACCACAAAGGCTAATTCTTAAGTTGCAGAGAGCAGTACTCAAACAAGACACAAAAAGAGCTTTGAGTCGTGGTATCGATCACACCGTCAAATGAATGCGGCTTAATTCAAGGCCTGTCCGGTAAGCAGCCAATCCACCGATTTCCCGAACTCTTTGCTGATGGCCAATAGTACCGATGCACCTGGCTCCTTTTCCCCGTGTTCTAGGGTTGATAGGTAACTCTGAGTGACTCCAATGCGAAGGGCAAATTGGGCCTGCGTCATCTCGAAACCCCTAAGTTCCCGGATTCTTCGGCCGACAGCTCGGAGATCGATTTGTGGTCTACCCTTCGATTTAGCTCTTGATTGCTTCATCTCTATTGAGATAAACTATTTCCATGGAGATACAATAGTGGCGAGACTACAACTGGGCCAAGGATCCATCCCGAGGCTTGTCCCTGTTGTTTTAGCTTGGTCGCGGCGAGTTGGCAATTGATGATTCTGGATCGGGGAACGTGGAACAAGCAACGTTCCGGAGACATGGTAATGGGGAAGAAACTAGTTACCTGCAGATCAAATCTAAGAGCAGCCACGCAATTGTGGCATCAGCTTTCGCCGGCTAGTTCACGCGCCCTTAGGGAGCTGACCCGCGAATATCAGCTCTCAGTTCCCGCAGGGGATCTCCTTCTCCTCGAGGGGCGATGGTATGTATCGCACACAGGCTTGTTGGGTATAGCTCGCCGAAACCATTGTGCAGGCATTCACGTCCAACCCGTTGCGACATTCTGTGACGTTTCAGCTCAACGCTGGGCATTTGCGGCCACTGTGTACAAGTCCAAGACCTGCCGCGGCTTTGTCGGCTACGGCGATGCGGACCCTTCCAATGTCTCATTCCTTGTCCAAGGGCGCCGAAATGCGCGTGGCCGAGACACGTGCTGTCAATCGGGCCCTGCGCAAGGCCTACGGGATTGGCATCTGCTCGGTCGAGGAGATTGGCTCCTTTGCCGAACACGCTCCGCGTTCGGAGTCGAAGAAGTTGCCTCCGCAGCCGAACAAACGGGAACAGCGGCGGTCCGACAGTCCGCGACCGACTCTGCCCAGTCATCCGCCAGCATCAGCTCGATCCCAATCTGGTCAAGGCTTATGCGACCGACTTCTGCGGCGTCAAGGCCCTTCGCGATGCCACCCGCGACCAAGTTGAAAACTTCGTCGCCCACCTGGCCGATTGGGCCGAGAAAGATCGCAATGCCCTGCTCTGCCAGCTCAACAGCTATCCCGTCGCAGAAAGAAGGTGCCGCATGAAACGCCAGATCACCGGCCTACGCGCCGCCGATCGCTCTGCCGCTGACCAAATTCCCGACGGAGTCTTCCTGGTTAAAGTGCAACGGGCTAGGTTTCAGCGGCAGGCACAGAAACCCTATTACACGCTGACGTTGACCATCCTTGAGCCCGAGCCGGTTTGCCGGACAGGTCATCTCCAGCCGGCTCTATTGCAGCCCGAAGGCCCTGTGGAAGCTGAACTGGTTCCTCCGCGACTTTGGCTACGACACCGAACTGCTCGGGCGCGACGAAGTGGACGAGACTCAGCTCGTAGGGCTGAAGGGGTGGTCAAGATCAGCCACATCGTCTTCAACGGCACTTCCCTGCTCCGGCTCGACGGTTTTGCTCCCGCCGGCCGCTGGGACGAACTCTCACCCGCAAATCTGGACAATCCACAGGTAGCTTGAATGACCTACAGCTACACCCAGATCAGCCAATACCTCACCTGCCCTCGGCGGTATCGGCATCGCTATCTCGATGGCTGGAAGGAGAAGGACACCCGGGCAGCGATGCTGTTCGGTCGCGCCTTCGAAACAGCGCTAGGGGCGCTTTTCCGTCAGCGAAGATCCCGGAGCAGTCCTGTTCGCTGAGTGGTCCGCCTGCCAGAGCCAGGACCTGCAATACTCCAACCGCGACTCCTGGGATCGCATGCTCCGGCAAGGACTCATGCTCTTAACCCGGTTCTGCCAGGACAATCGTGTCCATGGTCCCCAGCCTCAACAAAATCTGCAGATCAAGTTCACGCGGCCTGTCGGCGAAAAGAACGACTTCGTTGCCTATATCGACGCCATCGGAACACTCGATGGCAAGCGCTGCCTGCTCGAGTGGAAGACCAGCTCCAGCCGATATCCGGAAGAGCCTGAGGGGCTGCTGTCTCTCGATCCCCAACTGGTCTGCTACTCGTGGATCACTGGCATTGCGGAAGTGGCCCAAGTGGTTTTCGTCCGCAAGAGCCTGGTCGAGGTTCAGTACCTGCGCACCACCATCACCGAGGAACAGCGCCAGGAGTTTGGCCGCCTGGTGGAAGGCACGATCCGTCGAATCGAGTCGGCGGACTTCCCCGCACACAGCGGCATCCGCTTTCCCCAGAACCCATGCAGCAGCTGTCCGTATGTGGGCCTCTGTCTTGGCAAGCAGGAAATGATCGACGCCGCCGTGGTGCGGCGTCCAGGAGCCGACAGTCTTGATTGGCTTGACGAGCTTAATTACTGAGTATCCGCCTATGCCGCCGAAGTTCAACCGTCGCCGAGCCGTATTCGTGCTGGGCAAGATCGACGAGATTCTGGCCTGGGAGCAGCGGAAGGAGACGGAGCGGGACACCAAGTTCGTCGAACTGGGTCGCTATCTCTGCGAGGTGCGGGCGGGACAGTACTGGAGGCTGGAGAGTTTGAAGTGTTTCGACGAGTTCCTGGAGAGGCGGTTTCCGGAATCGCGGAGGAAGGCGTACTACCTGATGTCGATCCACGAACACCTGCCACCGCAGGCGAGGAAGGAACTGAAGGAAGTGGGATGGGCGAAGGGGATCGAACTGGTCGAAACTGGCGAGGCGGGACCGGCAGCACTTCGATTGTGCAACCTGGTTGCACAAAGCCCGTCAGATGCCGAAGGAGGACTTCAAGAAAGAGGTTGAGAAGGAACTGACGGGAAAGGAAACAGAACCGTGGGAGATTATCTACTCTGCGACCTGAAAGCTGTCGGAATGATTGTCTGAAGGAGGAAAAGTACTATCAGACCGTGCGTGCCATCGCACGTAGCCTACGAGGTAGGAGCGGGGCGGCAACAAACCGTTCGACGCCCTCGGACAATGTACCCATACCCGCAAGGGTAGCATCGGAACCGTGAGGCGACGGTGCATCTACTAGCACAATGTGGAGAGGGCCTAGGCTTGATAGCAAGGTCAGAATACACGAATGCTCGTAAGCGTCGTCAATTTCAGAGAACCTAAAATGCTGCGCGGTTCTTCTCGCAGTGGGCACGGAACGTAGTAGATGTTCCGTCATGGTCATACCACACTGCCGGCGTAAAGAGCGGACCTAACCTATCGTGTCATTCCAACGGAACAGGATAAATCCGTATCGCTCCCTCAAGGGAAAGCACATCGCAAGATGGGCCGATGGCGGCGCGGACATGAGAGGAAGGAGAAAGCGAATGCCGCTCTGTAATGGAACGGATACCGGTTGCGTCAGTTCCATCGACAACATCACCGGTCGCGAAAACGGGCTGACTTCCTTCAGGTGCTTCACACGAGAGAACTGGGCAAATCGGCATATGAGGCAAAGCAGATGACGACAGCGCAAGCTGTGGGTGCGGTCTCACGCGAGGCGGCAGAATGGTACGCCATTGATTGGCAAGCCATCCACCGTAACGTTCGCCGACTCCAAGTGCGTATCGTGCAGGCGACGAAGGCTAGTAGATGGGGCAAGGTGCGAGCCTTGCAACACCTGCTGACCCACTCGTACAGCGGCAAGGTTCTCGCCGTTCGACGAGTGACGGAAAACAATGGCAAGAAAACCCCTGGGGTGGACCAAGAAATCTGGGACACACCAGAAAAGAAGACACAGGCTGTACATGCACTCAAGCATAGGGGCTATCAACCTCAGCCTCTTCGACGTGTTTACATCCCGAAATCGGACGGCAAAACGATGCGCCCGCTCGGAATTCCCACTATGAAAGATCGAGCCCAACAGGCATTGCATTTGCTTGCACTCGATCCCGTGGTGGAAACCACTGCTGACAACAACTCCTATGGGTTTCGCCAGCAGCGATCCTGCGCCGATGCGATTGAACAGTGTTTCAAGACACTGTCCAAACCAAATCCGCAGTGGATTCTAGAGGGTGATATCAAGTCCTGTTTCGACCGAATTTCGCATGATTGGCTTCTGGCTCACGTCCCCATGGATCGAGCCCTTCTCCAAAAGTGGCTGAAATCCGGGTATATGGAGAAACACGTCCTTCACGAAACCACGGATGGGACCCCACAAGGCGGAATCATCTCACCAGCGCTTTCCAATTGCGCGTTGGATGGATTGGAGCGGCTCTTGAAGGAAAAGTTCCCGACAAACAAGCCTCTCTCTTCCTTCGGAGGTAAATTTCCCTGTGTCAATCTCATCCGTTATGCGGATGACTTCATCATCACCGGTAGAACCCAAGAACTACTGGAAGGAGAAATCAAGCCCCTCGTCGAGCAGTTTCTGCAAAAACGAGGGTTGGAACTTTCTCCCGTGAAGACGGTCATCACCCACGTGGAGAAAGGTTTTGATTTCCTCGGACAAAACGTGCGCAAGTATCCCAACGGGAAACTGCTCATCAAGCCTTCCAAGAAGAACGTTAAGACTTTCCTGGGCGGCATCCGCAAGACAATCAAAGCCGCGCTGGGCATGTCGGCCGCCGATTTGATCCATGAACTCAACCCCAAAATCAGGGGCTGGGCCAACTATCATCGGCACGTGGTGAGTAAACGCACGTACGTCCGCGTTGATCACGAAATCTTCTCTAGTCTATGGCGATGGGCACGACGAAGACACCCGAACAAGAACACGCGCTGGCGCAAACAGAAGTACTTTGCGCTGCATCGTGGTCATGACTGGTCCTTCTTCGGTGAAACGTGTGATGACGAGGGGCAGCCCAGTCAAGTTTGGCTGCGCCACGCCCGTAGCACACCCATCAAGCGACACGTTAAAGTCAAAGGTGACGCGAACCCCTACGACCCTGCCTATGAAACCTACTTCGAACAACGCGAAGGAGCCCATATGCAGGAAACGTTTCGGGGTACTCGTACCCTTCGTTTTCTCTGGCATGAACAAAGCGGGCTCTGCACTGTGTGCTATACCAAAATCACTCGGATCACGGGTTGGCGCCTTCACCACTGCGTTCCCCGCGTGATGGGCGGTTCGCACAGTACCGAAAACCGCGTTCTACTTCATCCCGAGTGCTATGACAGGGTTCACAATCAGCGCATTTCTGTCTCGAAACCGCGTCTCCCCGAAAGAGGCGTTCGAAGGGCTTGAGCTGTGTGAGGGGAAACTCTCATGCACAGTTCTTAGAGGGCTGGACGGGAGCAATCCCGTCCGGCTACTCGGTTCAAACTGTACCAGAGCCAGATGCCGGTCATTGAGAAGGCAATCGAGACGGCGGCTCTGATGCTGGGAAGCGACCGATCCCGAGGCTACTGTCTGGAGATGATCTGTGCGGACTTTTTGGCTGGCGCCAACCTGGACCATGGAGATCCGGAGACGCTGCTGTTCTCGATGACGA
>CAVRLM010000001.1:0-1062730 GCA_963722365.1 uncultured Acidobacteriaceae bacterium | reverse complement strand
AGGGATTCCCCTAGTGGTGAAGATATGCACAGAGCAGTATGAATACTTCTGAGCTTTGAACGGCCCCTTAGTGCAGCGCCACGCTGCAGATTGCTGTCCACGCCACGTCGGGAGCCAAGGCGAAACTCCGATTGGAGTGAAATATGCGAGTTTGCAAGTTGAAGCTCGGGAGCATTCTTGCTCTGCTGATCGGCCTTGCGGCTCTGCAACTTCTGGAAGCTCAGGATGATTGCGGCGAGGTGTGCAAGATCAATAGCAACGTGGCCATGGTGCTCAACGTGCCTGTCAGTTCAACCGCGCAGGTTGCGGGCATTGGATGGGGTGCCACAGGTGGAGTCGGCTACAACCTCAACTCGCGCCATGCCATCATCGGCGAGTTCTTGTGGAACAGGATGTATCCCTCCGGCGGAGTGTTGCTGCCGCTCCAGGCGACAACTCCTCAGTTAGGCAATCTCGACGGCAACAGTAACCTGTATGCCCTTACTGGAAACTACCGATACGAATTCCAGCGACACCTCCTCGGCGCCTATCTCATTGGTGGCGGAGGCTGGTATTACCGGAAGAACTGGCTTTCACGTGGCATTACGGCCGGCCCCGGCACCGTTTGCACACCCGTCTGGCTGTGGTGGGGATTCAGTTGCTCGTCCGGAATCGTAACGGTCAATCAGACGCGGGCAACGACTGGCACGAGCGCATGGGGAGTGAACGCTGGCGTGGGATTCACCGTAAGGGTTGGCGAAGCCCCGTACCGACTTTACACGGAGGCGCGCTATCACTACGCCCCAACGAAAAACATAAGCACGCAGTTTGTTGCGCTGACCGTAGGAATTCGGTATTGAAGAAGGATGCCGCAGAGCTTAGTTGTTGAGGTTCGGTGCAAATCATATGAATCTTCCCCTTCCAGTGCTTGACTGGCTAAGGAGCTACGACCGAAGCTGGCTCCGCGGTGACGTGGTCGCTGGCATCACACTCGCTGCCTACCTTCTGCCGGCCGGACTAGGCGACGCATCGCTGGCGAACCTGCCTCCCCAAGCGGGACTCTACGCGTGTTTGTTTGGCGGGCTGGTCTTCTGGCTGTTCTGTAGTTCACGATACACAGCCATCACGGTCACATCCGCTATATCCCTGCTCGTGGGCGCGTCGCTGGGCGAAATTGCAGGAGGCGACACAACCCGGTTCAGCGCGCTGGCGGCGGGCACGGCCTTGCTTGTTGCGGTCATCGCCTTCGTCGCATGGCTTGTCAAAGCCGGCTCGATAATCAACTTCATCTCTGAGAGCGTGATGGTGGGATTCAAGTGCGGCGTGGCGCTCTTCCTCGCCAGCACGCAGTTGCCCAAGCTCTTTGGCATCCACGGAGCACATGGCAATTTCTGGGTCAACAGCGGCTACTTCCTCCAGCACCTGCGCGAAACTAACGCGACCTCCCTTGCGATCGGTAGCGTTGCGCTGGCGATGCTCGTGCTCGGGAAGATCTTCCTCAAGAACAAACCCGTCGCGTTGTTCGTCGTGGTGGGTGCGATTGTTGCGTCGGGCTGGCTCGGCCTCGACGCTCGCGGAGTAAAGTTGCTGGGCGAAGTGCCGCAAGGACTACCAGACATCGGCCTCCCGGCTATTCATTGGTCCGATGCGAATGAGTTGTTGCCCCTGGCGTTCGCATGTTTTCTGCTAGGAGCGGTAGAAACGGCCGCGATTGGCCGCACCTTCGCCGCAAAGTACGGCGGGCGTCTGGATGCAAACCAGGAATTTCTTGCGCTCGCCGCGTCCAACCTCGCTGCTGGATTGGGGCGCGGTTTCCCGGTTAGCGGTGGCATGTCTCAATCTCTAGTCAACGAAGGTGGGGGCGCGCGTACGCCCTTGTCGGGCGGCATCGCGGCGGGAATCATGTTGGTGGTGGTGCTGTTCTTCTCGCACCTGCTTCGAGCCCTGCCCCAGCCCGTTTTGGCGGCGGTGGTGTTGGTGGCGGTCGTCGGTCTCTTTAACGTCTCTGCCCTGAAGCACCTCTGGCGCGGTGATCGCCGAGAGTTCGTGGTGGCCGTTGCTGCCATCGTTGGCGTGCTCGGGCAAGGCCTGCTGCGCGGCGTGATGATTGGCGCCATCATCTCTCTAGTGCTATTGATCCGTCGCGCTTCTCGGCCGCATGTTGCCCTTCTCGGACGCATTCCCGGTACGCGTCGGTTTTCTGATCGCGAGCGTAATCCCAACAACGAACTGATCCCCGGCGTGCTGATCCTGCGGCCCGAGGCGGGTCTCGTCTATTTCAATATGGACCATGTGCGCGACACGATTCTGGATCGAGTACGCGTTGAACCTGTCTCGCCCAAGCTCGTCGTACTGGATCTTTCCAGTACACCCCATGTCGACATGCACAGCGCACATATGCTGGCGAGCTTGGCCGATGAACTGACCGCTGCGGGCCGGCATGTTCAGGTCGTCGAAGCGCGGTCATCTGTGCGCGAACGGTTCCGTAGCGAGGGAGTAGATGCGCGCCTCGGCGGAATTGATCGGTTCACCTCCGTCGCCGACGTCTTGGACACCTTTCGAGAAAAAACCACGACCTGAAGGCATCGCCTTGTCCGTCTTTTGGCCATCTATCAAAACATTTTCGACGGTTGGCCCGTGGAGGCGAGAACACTGCTCCAGAGCGATCCTTCGGGATCGATCTTCTTCCGCTGGGACGCAGCGAGCGATATCGGCACATGGGTGAACTGATGGTTCCAAAAGCTGACAACCATATTCGTCCTGCCGCTCATTCCGGCATGCACGGCACCATGCCCGAGGAGCAGGCAGAAAACCGAATCATGCGGGTTTGTTCGCACGCTCCGGATTGTGTAGCTGGGATCGATGTACTTGATACTTAATTCGATGCCGGCTCCCTTGAAGTGGGCTTTTATCGCATCTCGAAGGAACGTTCCGATGTCTCCATACTTAACATTTCCCGAAGCATCACGCTCGGCCGTCTTCTCCATGAGGTCCTGGCCGGCACCTTCCGCCACGACGATCACCGCATGGCCTCTTCGTTCCAGTCGCGTCTTCAGTTCGGCGAGGAACTTCTCGAGTTTGAACGGAATTTCGGGAATGAGACAAAAGTTCACCTGGCTTTCAACGAGGACCGAATAAGCGGCGATGAACCCGGAGTCGCGGCCCATGAGCTTTACCAGTCCGATGCCGTTGCGCGCAGCCTCTGCCTCGGTGTTGGCCGCATAGATTGCGCGCCGTGCTTCGCCGACCGCGGTCTCGAAACCAAAGGTCTTTTGAACGAAGGAGATGTCATTGTCGATGGTCTTCGGGATCCCGATAACGCTGAGCGCGATTCCTTGCCGAGCCGCTTCCTCGGCGATCTTCTGAGCTCCCCGTAGTGTACCGTCGCCCCCTATCGCGAAGAGGATGCCGATCTTCATCTCCCCCAAGTTCCTGGCCATCTCAGCAGGATCCTGCGGACCGCGCGAGGATCCCAAGACCGTCCCGCCGATCTCGTGAATCCGGTTGATCGTGTCGGGCATTAGCTTGAGAGGCTCGTGCCCGTATCGGGGCACGAGACCTTCGTAGCCGAAGCGGAACCCGTAGATCTTGTTTACGCCGTAGTGGCGGTACAGGCTCAGGACGATCGAACGGATCACATCGTTCACCCCCGGACAGAGCCCACCGCAGGTCACGATCCCGCAGGCGAGCTGCGAGGGGTCGAAAAACAGCTTTTCCCGCGGCCCTGCCACCTCCATCGACGGAGGATCCTCTCCCTTAGCGATCCATGCTTTCACATCCTCGAGTCGCGCATGATAGACGACGCGCTCCTCGTCGCGAGTGAACCGCACACCGGACATCGGGGATCGGAAGCGGCACTCGCCCAGCCGCGCTATCGTGAAATCGAGATCTCTGTCATGCAACGCGCTGTTCCCTCTTCTCTTGCGCAACTATCGTCGTTCCGACAGCTCGCAGCTCTTTCACTGCCTGTACCACCCGCGCCGCCATTGCCGTCTCGCCAAGTGCCAGATAGGATCGCGGATCGTAAACCTTTTTGTTGCCGACCTCTCCATCGACCTTGAGGACCCCGTCATAGTTCTTGAAAAAATGGTCAGCTAGCGCGCGAGTAAAGGCATACTGCATGTCGGTATCGATGTTCATCTTCACCACACCGTAGTCCAGGGCTTCGTGGATATCGTGCAGGTCGGACCCGGAGCCTCCATGGAAGACAAGGTAAAACCGTGCTTCTTCACCGTATCTCTTGACAACGACATCCTGGCACTCCTTCAGGATGGAAGGCTTGAGCTTGACGTGGCCGGGCTTGTACACGCCGTGTACGTTTCCGAAAGTTGCGGCCAGCAGGTAGCGGGCACCTTGGACGGCGTTCAATCGCCGCGCGACCTCCAAGGTGTCCTCGGGCGTCGTATACAGTTTCGCGGCAGCACTCGCCTTGATGCCGTCCTCCTCTCCTCCCACGACCCCAGCCTCGATCTCAAGGACCAGATCGCTCTTCCGGAATCGCTCGAGCAGTTTCACCGCGATATCTAGATTCTCCTTCAAAGGCAATGCGCTGCCATCGAACATGTGTCCGTTGAACAAGTTTGGCTTCCCTGCTGCTCTGCGGACCTCCGTCTCCTCCACGAGAGGGATCACAAACTTCTCCAGTTTGTCGGCCGGACAATGATCTGTGTGGAGCGCCACACAAACCGGGTAACGGTCCGCGACGCGGTGGACATGTTCAGCAATAGAAATGGCGCCGAGCACCATGTCTTTCACCGCCGCACCCGAGGCGAATGCAGCCCCTCCTGTAGATACTTGGAGGATCCCGTCACTCCGGCTCTCCGCCAGTCCTTTCAGGACAGCATTGGCCGTCGTGAGTGACGTAACGTTGATGGTGGGATAGGCGAACTTACCTTTCCGCGCGCGATCAAGCATCTCGCAGTACTTGGCATGGTCAGCTACTGGCATTGTCTCTCCGTGCAACGAGGTATCGGCGTCATCGAATCGATGAGTGGTGCTTTCATTTTCCCCAAAGAACGGTAGAGGTGCACACCGCCTCCGGGTGGAGGAAGCAGCGACCTACGCAACCTTCTTCTCGCGCTTGAGCAGCTTCGAAGCAGCTAGATCGTCGTAGTGCGCTGCGTAGCCTTTTAATTGGTCGATTGCAATCGCCACTACCTCGGCGTACGAGTAAACCTTTGGCCGGTGCAAGTCAACGGTAGCGCGGAGATTCTGTTCGAAAAGGAAGGTGTACTTGATGATCGTTTTCCGCACTCTTTCGCGTTCACGGTTTTCCATAGTGGTTACTCCTCAAAATTTTTCGAGGCTATGACGAAGCAGTCAACTACTGTGATCGGAACCAAAGCAACTATCGAATCAGCGAGCGATCGCGTTCGAGCCCTCCGAAACGCGCGGACAGGCTGCCATAGTCATTGAAAGGCCACGAAGTAGTGTTCGCCACTAGGGAAATCCCTAATATACAAACTGGCAGGCTGCGGCGATCGCCAGCGGAAGTTCCATTACCGATTTGCCTCTGAGCGCCACGGGCATTCCGGACGGAAAATCTGTGTTGCCGAGCAAAAGGCGTTTCATCCCTGCTAGGGATTTCCCCAGTTGTGCAGGCATCAGGTGAAACCTAGGATCGTTTCCAGACTCGGCAAGCTGATTTTCGAACTCGACGACCAAGATGAATCGGACGGAACGAATGTTCCTAGAGCAACTGTGTCCCGAGCCGTGTTCCTTAGATCGTAAGTACGAAATCGAAGTTATTCGACTGGCTTGCGGCTTTTCTCTGAGGAAAGGATTCTATGAAGACTAAAATCATATACACAATCCTGCTCGCAGGCCTGCTGTGCGCACCCGCTCTCGCGCAAAGAGTGGAAATCTATGGGGGAGGCCAATACGAACATCTCCAGCCCAGCTTTAACGCCGTGGGATGGAACGGTTC
The DNA here is from genome assembly GCA_963722365.1 of uncultured Acidobacteriaceae bacterium. Classification (GTDB taxonomy): domain Bacteria; phylum Acidobacteriota; class Terriglobia; order Terriglobales; family Acidobacteriaceae; genus Sulfotelmatobacter. Next base: position 1,056,825 of record CAVRLM010000001.1, on the reverse strand, counting down.
GTTGACGGGAAACTTCAAACACGTCCTGGGAATTACCGCCGACTTCAGTGGCGTATACAAATCACATCGTACGGATTCTTCGGTTTACACCTATACCGTTGGTCCGGTCCTCACTGCACGGCTACCAGTAATTCAGCCCTTTGTGCATGCGCTGTTCGGTGGCGCCACCATTTCCAGTGGAGGGGTCAGCGACAGTGCGTTTGCCATGCTTCTTGGCGGTGGTTTGGACATCGGACTACGCAAAGGGATCGGACTACGCCTGGTGCAGGCGGATTGGATTGTGACTAAATTCAACAGCGAAACCCAAAACAGTCAGGGCAGGGTTTCTGTCGGCATTGTCATTAAATTCTGAGAGTTATGCCTCAAGACAAAACCCAGGGCTCGAAGCAGCTGCCTTCGCCTCGTCACAACTCTGTTCACTCGTTTCATTCCCGGAATTCTGCACCACTCCATCACATTTTTTTGTGCAACTTACTCCCATTCACAGGCTGTCGCGAGCTATAGTAGATACATCTCCGCAACTCAACACTTACCGTAGCTGAGATTTTGCAGGAGCGATGTGTATGTTGTTCATTCATCAACAAATCCAATCATTCCTAAACTTAGGAGGATGCAAGGAGTATTCCATTATGGCGAAACCGAGATTGCCCAAGAAGAACAATACTGACGTGAAAGAAACCGTTCCCGTCACCACCAGTCCCACGCCTTCTTCCGACACGATTTTCAGCCCGGCAGAAGCCGTCGCGGCTGTCACCGTCTCTGAAGCCACGAAGACCGAAACCCGCAAGCCCGCGAGGAAACCTGAGATCGTCAAGACCGAGCCTCGCGCCAACGTCGTCCCCATTAATCTGGAAGATGAAATTCGCCGCTTCGCATACCTGCTCGCCGAGCGTCGCGGATTTGAACCAGGCCACGAAGCCGACGACTGGCTGGTCGCGGAACGCGAAGTTCGCCAACGTTACCACCAGCAAAGTGCATAACCCCGCTTCCTGAGACGCCTGGCGGCCGAGCCCCGGCCGCCCGCTCTCTGGCGGAAACGTTTCCATCCTCCTCGCCACCCAATCGCATCCAGGTCTCTGTAAGCCTTGGTCGCCTCATGCCCTCCCGGCTGATCTTTCTCTTCCTCCCGGTTGCCTCTCCCGTGGCTTTCTGAAAAAATACGTTGGGGTTCTCCCGACATGGCATTCATCGGCAGCTTTGCCTTGCTCCTCGCATTGGCCTTCAGCCTCTATTCGTTTGGAGCCGGCCTACTCGCCCTTCTCTTCCCAGGCGATCCGACCTGGGAGCGTGTCGGTGAAACGGCTCGCCGCGCGGGCGTTGTAGTTTTCGGATTCGTTGTTCTCGCCTCGATCGCCCTTGTAGTCGCCGCTTTCCGCGACGACTTCTCCATCGCCTACATCTTTCATCACAGCAACCGCGATCTCCCCGCTCCTTATAAGTTCGCCACGCTGTGGTCCGGCCAGGAAGGGTCAATCCTTTTCTGGGCGCTTCTCTTATCCGGATACAGCTTCATTCTGCGACTGCGCTACAAGACCGACCCCCGCCTGTTCGCATACGCGTCCGTAGTTCTCGCCGGCGTTCAGATATTTTTTCTCGCGCTGGTAAATTTCGCGGCGAACCCCTTTGGCCTGCTCGGTGGCCCGCTGCGCCCCGATGGCAGCGGCCTCAATCCTCTGCTGCAATATCCCGAGATGGTCATCCATCCGCCCATGTTGTACTTGGGCTACGTCGGAACCACCGTGCCCTTCGCCTTCGCGTTGGGCGCGCTAATCATGAAGTATCCCGGGGACAAATGGATCCACATCACCCGCCGCTGGACCATGGTCACCTGGGGGCTCCTCACCTGCGGCATCTTCCTCGGCGCCCACTGGGCTTACGCCGTCCTCGGATGGGGCGGCTACTGGGGGTGGGATCCCGTCGAAAATGCCTCGCTCATGCCCTGGCTTTTCGGCACCGCCTTCCTGCATTCTGTCATGATGCAAGAGAAGCGCGGCATGCTGAAAGTCTGGAATATGTGGCTGGTCTTCGGCTCGTTCTGGCTTGCCATCTGGGGAACGTTCCTCACCCGCAGCGGGATCATCGCCTCGGTCCACGCCTTCGCGCAGTCGTCCATCGGCACCTGGTTCGCTGTGTTTCTTGCCATCTCCGCCGCGGTTTTCGTTCTCTTCTTTCTTCTGAACCACCAATACCTGCGCAGCGAGCACAAATTGGAATCCTTGATCTCGCGCGAATCCAGCTTCCTCTTCAACAATCTTCTCTTCGTGCTGCTCTGTTTCACCGTAGCTTGGGGGACATGGTTCCCGAAGATTTCCGAATTGGTTCAGGGCAACAAGGTTACGGTTGGGGCACCTTTTTACAATCGGGTTGCGATTCCGGTCGCGCTGCTTCTCCTGATCCTGACCGCTGTCGGGCCGCTACTCGCGTGGCGCAAGACGTCGCTTGAAAGCCTGAAGCGGAATTTCATGTGGCCCACCGTCGGTGCAGTCGTCGTCGCCGTCATCCTCATGGTGACTTCGCCTTCCTGGGGAGGACCGTTCGGCCTTCGCCCCTGGAAAGACATTTCCTACTTCTACTCGCTGATGGCGTTCAGCCTTTGCGCTCTCGTCACGCTGACTATCGCCAGCGAGTTTTATCGCGGCAGTAAAGTCATCTCCGGCCACACCGGCCAGGGCATGTTCGCCTCCATGGTCCAACTCACCCACCGCAACACGCGCCGCTACGGCGGATACATCGTCCACTTCGGCGTGGTCGTCGTCATCATCGGATTCGCAGGGTCCGCCTTCAATCAAGACAAAGAATCCGAAAAAGGACTGGCCTACGGCGACCACATGACGATCGGAAGTTACGACCTCGTGTGCCGCTCCTACACGCAAGACGACAATGCCAACGTCGCCAGCGAGTGGGCGATCATGGACGTCTATCAGAACGGCAAATTGATCGACACGGTCACGCCACAGCGTCTGTTCTACAAAGCCAGTCGTCAGGCGTCTACGAAACCGAGTATTCGCTCCACATTCAAAGAAGATCTCTACCTCGTCTACGAGGGTCAGAACGAACAAGGTCAGCCCATCATCAAAGCGCACCTGAACCCGCTGGTCATGTGGATCTGGCTCGGCGTCTGGATCATCCTCGGCGGCACCGTCCTCGCCCTGGTCCCCAACGCCCCCGCCCCCGTCCGCGTCCCGGCCCGAAGATTCATCGAACAAGCCGCCCCAGTGGCAACAGGAGATTAAGTGAGACTTCTCGGTCAGAATTCGGCACAGGTCGTAGAGTTCTCCAGCCGCGAAAGCCTGCCCTGAGCGAAGTCGCAGGGCGGCGCAAGAATACAGCCCACAGCCTGCCCTGAGCTTGTCGAAGGGGCGTAAGCCGTGGGTAATCAGAACTGAACTGAACAAGCCCCGGAGGGGCGAAAGAACGCGGAGATTGGAACCCGGGTTCCGGCGCGGACGGAACGACTGCTGGACTCGACGTGACACCGGCCCAATTAAATAAATAAATGACGCATTCACCCCATCCCCACCGCCGCCTGCTGCACTGTGCCGTCCTCTCCTTCGCCGTCTTCGCCCTCACCGGCGCCGGCGATCCCGCCACCCGCTTTAACGAACTCGGCCATCAGATGATGTGCATCTGCAGCTGCAACCAGATCCTGCTTGAATGCAATCACGTCGGCTGTCCCGACTCCGACAACATGCGCAACGAACTCATGGCCGCCATCAGCCGCGGCGACAGCGACAGCCTGGTCGAACAAGCCTTCGTGCAAAAATACGGACCCACCGTTCTCGCCGCCCCAACCAACACCGGATTCGATCGCACCGCCTGGATCGTCCCCTTCGTCGCTTTGGCCTTGGGACTCACCATCGTCGTCATGGTAGTTCGCGCCTGGAAAAATCGCCCGGCCCCTGCGATTGCCGATGGCCTTCGCCCCGTCCGCGGCGCCGAACTCGACGAATTCCGTGAGAAGGCGCGAGAGGAGACCGATCTATGAGCTTCGAACTAGCCTGCTGCCTCCTGGCCACCGCTGCCGCGCTGTTCTACGTTTTCTATCCCGGCACTTTTCTGGTCGGCCGTAGGAAGACTCGCGCCTCCTACCTGCGCGAGCGCAAAGACGCCGTCTACGAAAATCTTCGCGACCTCAATTTCGAATTCAAAGCCGGCAAAATGCCCGAGACCGATTACCAGTCGATCAAGTCTTCCCTGCAAGACGAAGCCGCCACTCTCTTGGCCGAAATCGCCCGCCTGGAAGCCAAAGCCACCACTCCGAGAAAAGCGAGATCATGAAGCGACCCCATTACGTGCAATCCCATCCCCCTGTCATCCTGAGCGGAGCAAGTGTTTCACGAAGTGAAGCACTTGCGCAGTCGAAGGCCCCCGGGTCTGCCTGCATCTACAACCGGCTCGTCAGGGAGTTCTCTGCACACTCGATTCAGCGCGCTTCAAACGTCTCGCACCGCTTCGCCTTCGTCTTCGCAGCTCTCCTGCTCCTCGCCTCCCTCGCCTCCGCCCAAACCCTCACCGGCACCGTCAAGAACTCCACCACCGGCAAACCCGCTGCCGGAGACGACGTCATCCTCCTCAGCCTCGGTCAAGGCATGGAAGAAGCCGGACGCACCAAGTCCGATGCAAAGGGCAATTTCAGCTTCAAACTCGACGCCCAAGGCCCGCACCTCATCCGCGTGATCCATCAGGAAGTCACCTATCACCGCATGGCCCCTCCAGGAACCACGTCAGTGGAAGTCGAAGTCTACGATGTCGGCAAGAAGATCGAAGGTATACAGGTCGTCGCCGACATCATGCGCTTCCAGGCCGCTCAGGGCCAGCTCCAGGTTGAGCGGACTTTCGCAGTGGTCAACAACTCCAAGCCACCGCGTACCCAGATGAACGAGCACAACCTCGAGTTCTACGTGCCGGAAGGCGCCACGGTAACCGGCGGTCAGGCCATGACGGCTGGCGGCCAACCGGTGAATTCCGCGCCCGTTCCCGAAGGTGCGAATGCTAAGAATCGCTACGCGTTCCTCTTTCCACTGCGCCCTGGCGAATCTCGCTTCAATGTTCTCTACACCGTGCCCTATACGGGCAGCGCCAACATCGATCCCAAAAGCGTATATTCGCTCGAGCATTTCGTCGCCATCGCGCCGAAGGCCATGGAATTCTCTGCCGCTCCCGGGACCAGCTTTCAGATAGCCCCGTTCCCCGGCCAGCCCGACGCCAACGTCGAAGTGGCCTCCAACACGAAGGTCGGCCAGCCCATGGCGTTCAAGCTCTCGGGCGAAGGCACGCTGGCAGCGCCGGCAGATGAAAACGCCCAGTCCGGGCAAGGAGCCTCCGCACCGAACGACAACCGTCCCGGCGGCGGTCTGGGACCGCCCATCGACGCTCCCGACCCTCTGCAAAAATATCGCTGGTGGATTCTCGGCGGCTTCGCCGCAGTCCTCGTCATCGGGGGCGTCTACGTAGCCTCGCGCCAGCAGTCCGCCAACCGCGCCGCCCTGGGCAAAGGCAAAAGCCTCCCTGTATTAGAGGATGAAGAAGACGAAGAAGAAGAGTACGAACCCGCAGCGGTTCCGGCAGCAGCTCGCGAGGTCCGCGCCCAATCTCGTCCACAACCCGCGGCCCCGCGCGCCTCCAGTTCATCGATGCTGCTCGAAGCCCTGAAAGAAGAACTCTTCGACCTCGAAGTCGAACACAAACAAGGCCGCATCAGCCAGCAAGAATACGAAAGCGCAAAGAGTGCCCTCGACCAAACCCTCCAGCGCGCCCTAAAGCGCGAAGCCCAAAAAGCCTAAACAAGAAAATGTAGAAATGTAGACGAGTAGAAGAAATGTGGGGACAGCCGCCCTCGGCTGTCCACCGGGCGCAGCCCGGTAGGTTTTGACGCCACCGAATAGCGCCGGAGTCCCGCCGCCGGCCTCACATCGGCCCCGAAGGCCCGCTCACTTCTCTCCTACGCCGGATGAAGTAGTTGTGTCCGAATAAGTTTTGATCCAGTGAGTACGAACCTGGGGTCTTTGCTTGTGGCCCTTCCAGTCAAAGACAATGAGATTCGTCTCCCGCTCGGGCATGTGGCAGTCAATGCAGTTGCTAGTGGCCTGATGACCCATCTTCGGAAACGAATCCTTTCCAGGTTGGTGACAGCTCAAACAACGCTGCGAGAAAGCTGGCAGATCATGCTGCTCCGTGTGGACATCATGGCAAGTGAGGCAGGTCATCGTCGATGACTGGAAGCATCGGCTTTTTCTGAGCAGATCGACTTGGCCGCCATGGACGTCAATTTGCGAGTTAGGATCGGACCGCGGAAACTCAATATATTTGTCGAGCGGTTCGCCAGGGGTATAGGAGAAGCTGGGGACAACCGCGGTGCCGTGGCCTGCATGGCACCAGGCACAAAGGTCCATCTGCCGCTCGCGAGAAAATCGGTCGGGATTCAGTATGGCTAGGCCAGAAGGCGGAGGATGTTTGAGGTTTTCTTGATGAACATGTTCACTGCCCGCCCCGTGACATTTTTCACAAGTGATGCCCACCACGAAGCCGATTTCAGAGTATCGATTTGCGGAGGATGGAGCCGGTTCGAAATAAGTTGCATGACACTCCAGGCAGCGCGGTATCACAGGACGCTCGAAATTCGCCACGCCATCCCGGTACCCAGGGCTGTTCACCCACCCAAGGTCCTTCCAGTAAGAGACCGGCAGTTGAAAGAGCCCATCACCTCTCCAGTACAAATAGGTTTGTCCCTTGCCTCCCGAACCTATGACCAGGCCAAAGCGTTCCGTATGCGACTCGCTGTAAGGAGCACCGCCTTCCACTGCTGTCTGGAAAAAATAGTCTCCTTTTTGTTCCATCCGGAAGAATAAATCCGGGTTAGAAGTTTTGAGAACATTTGCGTCGGGTGTGAAGTTGCCGAAGATTGAATCCTTGCTCGGAAGTCTTGAGGTCAAGTAGTGGGCGCTTTGGTGGAAGGTCTCGACTTTTTTTGCATGGCATGAATTGCATGCGTCGTCCCCGACAAAGTTAGGACGGGGAGCCGTTACTGGCGCAGTGGTCGACACTGGCGGCGTCTGCGGCTGAGTCTGCGCTTGGGCGAATCTTGCTAGTCCCACAACGAACAACAAAACACCGGTACGATACTTAAGGCTGAGTTGCACGGCACTGAAAAATCCAGGGAATTGGTGGTGTAGATATTGTTAACAGGCCTTGAAATTCATTGAACTTTTCGGCCCGGAATTGTCGGTCTGCAAATTGGACAGCGTTGGAAACGATGGATAAGTCGCTTCCAGAGTGGCCAGCTTTCTTTTTCAATTTCGTGTTGCCATCGAGGTCCAAACACCTTCTTTTGAGTATCTGGATCGCTGACGCCCATACGGCGGCTCCTGGTTACTGGCGCAGAAGACTCAAATGGCGTTCTTAACAGAGTGGCTTGGCTAAGATTCTGCAGCAAGATCACGAATGTTGCAACCAGCCATTTCGTGTTTTGGCCGCTAGTCAGTGAGAATAACCGGATTTTGTAGCAACACTCTCTAAGGCCGGGTTATTTCGCGACGGCAAGATTAAGAGACGGCAGATAATTCGCTTCGGGGAATTGTTCAACTGCTCTATTGCATCAGATGTTGGAGCGCCTTTGCGCGAGCCGCTTCGAAATATATGGTCGCGCTGGTCGCTTGATGCAGTATGACATCCGAAAATTTCTTTTGCCGCTGTGCAGATACGACAACAGAATTAAACCAGTCGTCTCCTGTTCGGAAATTGTCGTCCCTCTCGGCCCCTGCAAGCATTGCGATACGGCGGGCATTGTACATTTGCACAACTTGCGGCGGGTAGCCGGCTCCTGTATCAATCGGCTGGAATACATATCCAACCGGTGCGTAGCCGCCCTTAAGAAACTCGCAGCTTGCGGCGACCGTCTGGCCTCCTGCAGGAACCTCCAGCACGATCATATCTGCCGGACGTGTCACCTGCTGGTATGGCTCAACCGTCACCACGATCGCGAAGCTACGCACAGCGGACTTCGTCTTCAACTCGAACCGGTTCCCTTTGGCTTCCATGACTCCCAATTTGAACACTTTTCCTGCTGGCGTAATGGCCCACACCACGTAGTCTTCATACTGAGCCCCGAAGCTGCCCGGCGCAGGCAATCCGTTGGCTTGCGCTTCGACCGTGACTTCCATCTCTCCCATTTTCAATTTCGCCTGCCCGCTTGCGCTCGGCGCTAGTTCGGTTCCCTTGAGTGTCGTGGTTACAGACCCACGAGCCGGCGGATTGATGACGCTCACGGTCTTCGTCACAAGTTGCGGCTGAAATTTAGGTTTCTGCTCCACGGTCGCGCTCCCAGATTGTTGCGCCTGCAGAACACAAATGCTGGCCCAAAACAAACTCAGCAGGAAACCGCCTGCAATTATGTGTCGGACTGAGTTCTTCATTTCACCTCACCGCATCGCGGCATGCGTCGCCCACAGTTGGGTTTTCATAGTCCAACTTAGGAACGAATATATGAAACCAGTGGCGCTCGTTCCTTGCATCTGGAAATTCTGCTAGGTACTTCAGCGGTGATTTCGCCCCGTCGAGTGAGTGCCGGTTCATTGACGTTTGGCTGATCGCGCTTCCGATACCTGACTGGAACACGCGGTTACACACTGCCCCGTGACCCCAGTCCTTGACACTCACAACCGCTCCAATAGATGATGGCAACGAGAGCGAGGACAAAAGCACCGGTAACTCCTTATTCCGCAGGATTTTATCCGTAACTCGCTGAGCCCCATAGATTTTTCGCCGGTTTCCCCCTAACTCGATGATTCCAAGAGACCGGGGGGAGGGAGGGGTACCCTCCCCAACAGAAATTTTTCCCAAACTTGCACCAATGCATCTCCCCACCACGCGTAACATCCAATGAGATAGTTCCACCAAAATTATGGGAAACGCATTCAAGACCGCGTTCTTGCTGACCGCGATGACGCTGCTCCTCATGTTCATTGGCCGCGCCTTCGGTGGACAGAACGGGATGTTTCTCGCTCTGGCCTTCGCCGCTGTCATGAACTTCGTCTCTTACTTCTATTCCGACAAAATCGCGCTCGCTATGTACCGCGCACAACCGGTTACGCGCGAGCAACTCCCACGCGCCTACGCGGCAGTCGAGCGCCTCACACAGAAAATCGGCATTCCCATGCCCAAGATCTACGTGATTCCCAACGAATCGCCCAACGCATTCGCCACCGGACGCAATCCCAGCCACGCTTCTGTCGCAGTGACCCATGGGATTTTGGGTTTACTGACTGACGAAGAGCTCGAAGGCGTACTCGCCCACGAACTCGGCCACGTCAACAACCGCGACATCCTGATCAGCTCCGTCGCAGCCACTCTTGCTGGCGCGATCACGATGATCGCGAGCATGGGACGATGGGCCATGCTCTTCGGCGGCTTCGGAGGCCGCGATCGCGATCGCAGCGGAGGCGGAGGCTTAACCGCCCTGTTCATGCTGATCGTCGCTCCCATCGCGGCAAGCCTGATTCAACTCGCCGTCTCGCGCTCACGCGAGTATCAAGCCGACGCAACCGGCGCGCATTTCACGGGCAATCCGTATGCACTTGCGAGCGCCCTGCAAAAGCTTGACACCTACTCGCGCCGTCTGCCGATGCAAGCAAGCCCCTCAACCGCGCACCTGTTCATCATCCAGCCATTTCTGGGAATGAACTTCGGCAGCCTGTTCTCCACGCATCCCCCGATCGCCAAGCGCATCGAGCGCCTGACCGGAAGGCCCGCGGAGTTTACGCAGTAACGCCGTCAGCTATCGGCTCTCAGCTGTCAGGATACTCGCTGCAAGAGCAGCGAGCCCTTAAGTTCTAGAGAAGATATTCGAAGTGCCCGATAGAGCTGAAGGCTGATAGCTGACAGCTGTCTTTCGTGGTCCTATGACGTAGGTAACTCCACCCTTCCCATGCCCGATAGTAGAATCCAAACAATGTCGCCCGAGACTGCCATCGCTGTTTCTCACAAAGCCGCTGAACTCGAAAAGGCCCTGCGCCGCGTGATTCGCGGCAAAGACGACGTGGTTCGTCTCGCGTTGGTCAGCATTTTTGCCCGCGGACACCTGCTGATCGAAGGTGTTCCCGGAGTTGGCAAGACCACGCTTGGACAGGCGCTCGCCCGCGCCATCGATTGCACCTTTCAGCGCGTGCAATTCACCAGCGACATGCTCCCTTCTGATGTCTTGGGCATCTCTGTATTTTCGACGCTCGAACAGCGATTCGAATTCAAGCGCGGCCCGATCTTCACCAACGTTCTGCTGGCCGACGAGATCAATCGCACCACTCCCAAGACCCAATCTTCGCTGCTCGAGGCTATGAACGAAGGCCAGGTCACGGTTGACGCCCACTCTTACGAACTGCCGCAACCATTCCTTGTAATCGCGACGCAGAATCCCGTGGAGCATCACGGAACCTATCCTCTGCCCGAGTCGCAACTCGACCGCTTCCTGATGCGCGTGCGCATGGGATATCCCGACGCGCAAGCCGAGCGCCAGATTCTGCGCTCCGAAGCAGGCGTCTCGCACCTGGCCGATATTCGTCCCGTGCTCACCGGCGCTGACGTTCTCGAGATGCAGCACGCCGTAAAACAGATTCGTGTGGACGACTCTCTCGTGAACTATGCCTTGGATATTGTCCGCCGCACCCGCGAGTCAGAATTCTTATCGTTAGGCGTCTCGCCTCGCGGATCGCAAGCTCTATATCGCGCTGCCCAAGCGATGGCGTTCCTGGAAGGGCGCTCATTCTGCACTCCGGAAGATTTCAAGCCACTGGTCGTTCCCGTCTTCGCGCACCGCGTAGTCGTCAACGGCCTTTATGCGTCGACGCTGAAGAAGTCCGAGCAATCGGATCAGGTACTGAAAGACATCATCGAGAGTGTGTCTGTGCCAGTGTGAGGAAAGTAGTCAGTAGTCAGTAGTCAGTAGTCAGGAGTCAGTTCCTGCGTTCCTCCGTGTCCTCTGTGGTTGGCCCTTTCTGACCTCGCCACGAGTCTATAATTCTCCCGACATGTCCTTCCTTCGTTTTCTTATGCTGCTGTCGCTTGTGGCCTGGATCGGCGGGCTGATCTTCTTTGCCTTCGTCCTCGCGCCTACTGCGTTTCAGGTTTTGCCGAACACGCATCTTGCTGGGAACGTCGTGGGACGTGCGCTGGGCAAGCTTCATTGGATCGCGATCGTTTCCGGAATTGTCTTCCTGGTGAGTTCCCTGCTCTACAGTCGACTCACCGAGGGGACTGCGCATGTCTTTACGATGCGGCACGTACTGATCTGCGTGATGCTTGGGCTTACGTTGCTGTCGCAGTTCTGGATCATTCCGCGGATGGACACGCTGCGAGCGTCGGTTGACGATTTCGCGGCGGTGCCCTTGACCAATCCGGCGCGCGTGCGGTTTGACGCGCTGCATGTGTGGTCGACGCGCGTGGAAGGAGCGGTGCTGCTATTGGGATTGTTGGCGATCTATTTGACCGCTGCGGGGTTCACAAGCAGAGTTCGGTGAACATTCGCATTCGCTCCCGCATTATTTCTTCGCCCCCTTTTCAGGGTTGAGGCATTTTTCGGTCTGTGCGATTCCCGCGGCTTACGCCCCTTCGACAGGCTCAGGGCAAGGAGTGGGTTAGACTCCTGCGCCGCTTCGGAGTTCGGTTTTTCACACGCAAGTTAGCGCCGGCTGCGCGCTTCGAGGACCTCGCGGATCTTCACGGCGAGAGCGTCTAATTCGAAGGGCTTCTGCAGAATCGTAGTTCCAGCACCAACCTCGCCCAGAGCCCCGCCAAACTCGCCTTCGGTGTATCCGGACATAAAAATAACCTTCATGCCAGGTCGCGACAGGGAAAGGAGGTGCGCGACCTCTGAGCCCCGGACGTGCGGCATGACAATGTCAGTGACCAGCACATCAATTGTGCCGCGATACTGCTCCGCCAGCGCCACCGCGTCGCCACCATCTTTGGCTTCCAGCACCGAGTATCCAAGTTGCTGCAGGAACTGGCAGATCATCCAACGCAGGTCGGGCTGATCTTCCGCAACCAGAATCGTTTCCATGCCCGTGCGCAGCGCCTCCACGGGATGCTCCACCGGTTGCGGTTTCAAGGGCGAAGCCACACGCGGGAAAAAGATTTGGAAGGTTGCTCCTCGCCCTAGTTCGCTGCTAACCCGCACATGGGCGCCGCTGGCGCGGACAATGTTGTACACCACCGACAAACCCAGTCCGGTTCCCTCATCTTTATTCTTCGTCGTGAAGAACGGCTCGAAGATTCTGCTCTGCGTGTCGGCATCCATCCCAACCCCTGTATCGGCGACCGACAGCACTACATATTCTCCCAATGGCAGGCCGGAGAAACGTTTCGAGCGGAGCGCATCGGTACCCAGGTGAGCGGTTTCAAGCGTGAGCTTTCCGCCCTGCGGCATGGCATCGCGCGCGTTCACCACTAGATTCATGATGACTTGCTCAATCTGTCCGGGATCGGCGCTGATGCAGCAGGAATCAGGATCAAGTTTGACCACAAATTCCATTTCGTCTCGCAGCACTCCCAGCAGCATCTCGCTCATCCGGTTCACCAGGAAATTCAGGTCGAGGACTTGCGGGCTGAACACGTGCTTGCGGCTGAAAGAAAGCAACTGCCGCGTCAGGCTGGCGGCACTTTCAGTTGTGCGGACGATGGTATCGACGCTCTTGCGCACCGACGGACTCGCGCTCTCTTCCTGCTGAACGATTTCCGCGTAGCCCCGAATCACCATGAGCAGATTGTTAAAGTCGTGGGCAATGCCGCCGGCCAAGCGGCCGACTGCTTCCATCTTTTGTGCCTGCCGAACCTGCTCTTCGAGACCACGGCGGCCAGTGACGTCGCGGGAGGTGACAACGATGCCGCCGACGGCAACATCATTCAGCAGATTGTTGCCAACGGATTCCAGCCAGACCCAGGTGCCATCCTTGCGGCAGAAACGAAACTCTGGAGGAGCAGCACTCCCGACCTTCAACGTAACGCGCTCGAGTGCGGCGCGAACGGCAGGCTCATCGTCGGGATGAATAAACGAGAGAAGGCTCTTGCCGAGCAGTTCCGAAGGCTTGTATCCGGCGACGCGTTCAATCGATGGACTGTGATAAAGCATGGTTCCATCAACCGCAACCACCGTGATCACATCCGACAGATTTTGAATCAGATAGCTAAAGCGCTCCTCGCTGCGCTGTAAAACGGCGGCGGCTTCAAGGCGATCACGAATATCGCGGAAGATTCCAAGCACAGCGGGTCGTCCATTTAACTCGGTCGCGCTGACACTCGCTTCCACCTGCACGGGCGCTCCATCGGCCCGCACCAGAACCAGTTGCTGACTGAGCGGGGCCTTCGCTTTGTTCGGAGTGAGAGGAGCACGGTCTGATCCTGCACCGCTCGTCGGGTACAAGGTGGATTCTGGCAGGCCCACGAGTTGTTGTTCCGGGATCCCCAGCATATGTCCTAACTTGTTGTTGGCTTCGAGGATCAAACGAGTTTCCGCGTCGATGACCAGGATGCCGTCGTTGGCCGTATTGATGAGGTTGCGATACTTCTCCTCGGAATCGCGGACCTGATTCAGAACAGCGGACGACAGGCCGATTCCGATCAGCAGCAAAACTCCGCTGGCCAACAAAGTCGCAATTGCGAGCAAGCGGTCGATCCAGCGAGCGCCCTCGCTGAGAGTCGATGAGAATTCGTCTTCGAGGGGAGTCACGCGATCGTCGACGACAGCAATTTGATCGGTAATCTCGCTTATTTTCTGCGCGTCCGGATGGAGTGAATTGACTTCGCGATGCAGGTCATCGCCCAGGGAGCGAAGTTGATCGATGTAGCGATCACCTTCCGTCCAGATCGCAATTGCGCGCGCCATATAGCCCACGCTTCCGAATCGACGGAACAGCGTGGCCATGCGATCTACGTCGGCGGGACTGTTGCGGCCCTGCACGAAACCTTGTCGCACCAATTCCATGTCGGGCGAAGAGCTTTGCAGTTGACGTCTGGCTTGCTTGTCGCCAATAGGAACGGCGATTTCGGCAAGGTATTGCTGGTAGTCGTTCTCGGAGTGGCTGGAAGCATAATCGGTCAGACTAAGGGCGGCTCGCTTTTCAGCTTTCGACCAGAGTCCCTCACCACCCACATAAGCGCGTACTCCAGAAAGAATGTCGGAGCGGAGAACTCCAAGATAGAAAACGCAGACCACGATCGCGACAAAAACGCCGACGATCATCAGCAATTTTCTGGAAACCGGAAGGCGGCGAAACATCTCTCGTTGAATGCTCATGCTGGAGCCATGGGCCCAAGAGGGCGAAACAGTCAACTTCCGCGTTCTAGGAATGCGATGTCGCAATTCGCATCATGCCCGGCCGAACTTGGACCTCGTGTTTCAAGAAACCGCCAGATTGAGTACAGAATACCGTGCCGCGCCAATATCCCGCCAAGGCAAATTGGGGACGTTACTTCACCCCGGATTCGGATTTACTTACCCGCGGGCACCTGCCACATTCGTCAGCTTAGAGTCCGATAGCGGAAACAATCTATCACGTGATCGTTGACCATGCCTACCGCCTGCATGAAGGCATAGCAGATGGTGGAACCGACAAAATTAAATCCCCGCTTCTTCAGATCTTTGCTCATCGCATCCGAGATAGGAGTTCGCGCGGGAAGTTGCTTCAGAGACCTCAGAGCGTTCACTTGCGGCTTGCCGTTCACGAACTGCCAGATATAGCGATCGAAGGAACCAAACTCTTTCTGTACGCGAAGAAATGCTTTGGCATTCGCAACCGCGGATGCAATTTTCAGGCGATTGCGGACGATGCCGGGATCACGCAGCAGGCGATCGATCTTCCGGCGGTCGTAGCGCGCGACGCGCTCGGGATCGAATCCGTCAAATGCTTTTCGATAGTTATCACGCTTGTTGAGGATCGTGTTCCAGCTTAATCCGGCCTGAGCACCTTCGAGGATCAGGAATTCAAAGAGCGTGCCGTCGTGGTGCACCGGCACGCCCCACTCTTCGTCGTGATACCGAATGGACAGTTCGCCGTTCGCCCAGGTGCAGCGAACCGGACTCGAAATGACCTTTTCCGCTGGGCTCACAGAATCCCTCAAGGAGGAAGATCGCCACCTACTCCAGCGATTTAGGTTCCGATTTATTTACAGGCGACTTCGAATCAAGCAGTGAAACCAGTTCATGTGCAGATGGCGGAATGCCGACTTTTCCCAGGCGAATGATGTCTTTGGCCGACAACTTCTTCCCGTATAGCTTTTCATTGGCGCTGCCATCGGAGCGCAAGGTCGAGCCTTCGAGTGAGACGCCGGCGAACAGACCTTTGTTGCGCGAATACGAAAGAATCTCGGCGCTCATCACGATGTCAGTGGCGCCTTCGGCGGTGCGTCCCTTGGGACCGGCCGCGGCCGAGGCGTCCGCGCCCAGCTTCACCTTGCTCGAGAGCAGCGATTGCGCACCCTTCGGATTCATGACCAGCAACACAAAGTCGGTTGCCTGGCCGCCAAGCTGGAAGCCGATGCTGACACCCTCCAGCGCGTAAAGCGCGGGCGATCCCCACTTGCCCTTGTAGTGCTCGCCGCTCCGGCAGATCATGACGCCGCGTCCATAGCTGCCGCCGATGCCAAACGCTCCCTTTTTCACGGAGGGCAGAATAATGATGCACTCGGCCTTGTCGAGCAGGTCCTGAGGAATGTTGTCGGGAATATTCAAGATTTCTTTCAGAACTACACCGGAATCCTTCACCCGCTCAGCTTCGTGCTGGTCGTCGGTAGCGAACGCACCCAGACTCGACATCAACCCCACGATCAAACACACGATCAATTTCTTCATGAATCCCTCCAACAAGATTTTAAGGAAAAACGGCTTGGTTTCGTGTCACTATGTTAAACCCTGCATCCGGTTGGCTAATGGGGCGGAGTCGATCCGACAGTACATGGCGTACGCGTAAGTGGCAGAATCGACAAGCCTTTTGCCATGACCAAACGTGTGCTCCTTTTGTAACTTGGAACTTTCAGGAAGCGCTCCTAAAGTCAATCAGATGGCGGGTTGCAGCGCGCACCCGATTTCGGCATCCGGCGTGCATCCAATAGCTTGGGAGTGTGGCAAGAACCGTTTTAGCGTGCAAAAAATGGATTCTTTCGGCATGAAGTACACGAAGGCAACATTCCGACTGGCGGCGCTTTTACTGGCAACCTTTATGCTGGTTGCGCAAAGTTCTGCACAGTCCGCGTACGTGTCCGGGTCACCCAGTTTGAGCGCCTACAACGCGGGCAGCACCGCGGTTGAGAATCCGGACGATCCGCAGAGTTCGATGATCACCCTGCATGCCCGGGTGAATGAAGTCAATCTGCTGTTCATCGCGACCGATAAGCACGGCAAGTTCGTACGCGACTTGAATGAAAAGGATTTCAGCATTCTTGACGACCACAAGCCGCCGCAGGCCATCTTGAACTTCCGGCGGGAAACCGACTTGCCCTTGCACATGGGCCTGCTGGTCGACGTCAGCGGGTCGGTCGACAGCCGTTTTGATTTCGAGCAGACTGCGGCCACAAGTTTCCTGCAACACACGCTTCGCACAGGCTTTGACAAGGCTTTCATTGTTGGCTTCAACAGCCACAGCCAAATTTCGCAGGATTTCACCGACAACTTTCAGTTGCTCTCGACCGGCGTGCACAAGTTGCACAATGGCGGCGGAACAGCGCTTTACGACGCCGTCTATCACGCCTGCAAAGAGAAGTTCCTGAAGGATCGACCGGATCGGCCGGTACGCAAGGCGATCGTGATTGTCAGCGATGGCGAAGATAACCAGAGCGAAATCTCCAGGGCACAAGCCATTGAAATGGCGCAGCGCTCCGAGGTCATCATTTACGCGATCTCGACCGATGACAGCGGGTTGGTGATGCGTGGCGACAAGGTTCTCGAGCAGTTGGCCGAAGCGACCGGCGGACGTGCGTTCTTTCCGTTCAAGATGAAGGATATTACGCATTCTTTCGCGGCGATTGAAGACGAGTTGCGCAGCCAGTACATCGTTTCTTACAAGCCCGCGAATTTCGATGCGGACGGGCGCTACCGCTCGATTGAAATCTCCTCTCTGAAGAAGGACACCCAGGTGCGCGCGCGCAAGGGATATTTCGCGCCGCAGCAGTAGCAGGAACCGCCTCGGGCCTCGACCCCAGTTTTGCCCGCCAGACTCTTTCTCTCATCCCTGTGAAGTTATTATTGCAGAATGCAAAATGTGGGCACTGGTCCGCGTTTGCGAGGCGGCTTCCAGTGTGTTACCGTCCCATTGATTTCGAGTTCACCCTCCAGACTACGAACTACTGAGGAGTGTCATGGTAATCGCCATCCTGATAATTCTGGTTGTTGTCGCCGTGATGTTGATTGGGATGTACAACAGCCTGGTGCAGCTTCGGATACGCTGCGACTCGGCATGGTCCGACATTGATGTGCAGCTCAAACGGCGCCATGATCTGATTCCCAACCTGGTGGAAACCGTAAAGGGATACGCCGCGCACGAAAAGGGGACGTTCGAGAATATTGCGAAGTTCCGCTCGCAGGCCATGCAGGCCGCGACTCCAGCGGACAAGGCCGCTGCCGAGAACCAACTCACGGGCGCGCTGAAGAGCCTGTTCGCGGTGGCGGAAAACTATCCGGAGTTGAAGGCTTCCGAGGAATTCACCCAGCTGCAAGGGTCGCTCAGTATGACGGAAGACTCGATTCAAAATGCGCGGCGATACTATAACGCAGTCGTGCGCGATTTGAATACGAAGATTCAGTCGTTCCCCACGAACATTCTGGCAGGAATGTTCGGATTCACGCCGCGGCAATTCTTCGAGACCACCGAGGCCGATCGCGAGCCGGTGCAGGTGAAGTTCTAGGCCGATGAAGGCACTCTCTTTTGTAGAGACTTTGCTTGCAACGTCTCTTTTGCGCGCGAGAAAACGGCGTAGCAAGCCCCGTCTCTACGAACTGGCCGCATGCATTCTGCTGTTGGCCGCACCTTTGGCTGCGAAATCGTGGCGCGTCGCCGATTTTCAGGACAACATTGTCGTCGCTCAAGATGGCAGCGCCGTGGTCACTGAGCGCATCAGCCTCGTCTTTGTGGGGGAATGGCACGGGATCCATCGTACGATTCCGATCGAGTATCCCGGACCCAACGGCACGAACTACGAATTATTCCTGAAGGTCACCAGCGTTACAGATGGCAGCGGCGGCAAACTCAAATACGACTCGTCATCTGCCGACGGCGCACGTGATCTGAAGATCTACATTCCTGACGCAGTCGATACCACGCGCACGGTTGAGATTGTTTACCGAGTTCGCAACGGGACGCGGTTCTTCGACAGCCACGACGAGTTTTATTGGAACGTCACGGGAAATGACTGGCCGGTGCCGATTGATCACGCGGCCGCCACGGTGCGATTCCCTTCCTCTGCCGCGGGATCTCTGAGAGCGCAGGCATTCACCGGTGTGTACGGCTCGACGCAGCATGATGCGACCTCCAATATCGACGGCGCTGAGGCGCAGTTTGAGACCAGCAATCCGCTGCCCATGCGCGGCGGGCTGACCATCGACGTTTATCTTCCGAAAGACATCCTCAAAGAACCCGGCGCCATAACCAAGTTTTTCTGGTTTCTCGGCGGCAATCCTATCGTCTTTCTGCCGCTAGTGACGCTTGCCGGCATGTTCACGTTGTGGTGGTACAAGGGACGCGATCCCGACGCCGGACTCTCCGTTGCGCCCATGTATGAGCCTCCGCAGGGAATTTCTCCAGCCGAGGCGGGAACGCTGCTCGACGACCAGATTCATCCGCGTGACATCACATCGACCATCATCGATCTCGCGGTGCGGGGATATATCAAGATCGAGGAAACTGCCGAGAAAGTTCTGATTTTTACGCACAAGGACTATGTATTCCACCTGCTCAAGCCGCGCGAGCAATGGGGTGCAGATCTGGTCCCGCACGAGCGAGTGATGCTGGAGAACGTGTTTGCCGGTGGCGCCGACATTCGCCTCTCCAGTCTGAAGAACCGCTTCTACACGGCCGTTCCGGTGATTCGCGAAGACATTATGTCGGCATTGAAGACGAAGGGGATTTACCTTCTCGATCCGGAGTCGGCCAATGGGTACAGCATTGGAGCGGCCATCGCGATTCTTATTCCGTTCGCGATCTTCCAGTACATGGGCTGGGAGAACTTTTTCAACTCGGCAATCCTGCTCATTGTTTGCATTCCTCTGTCGCTCGTGATCTGGTGGCTGTTTGCTCGCGTCATGACGGCTAAGACCGTGAAGGGAGCGCGGACGCACGTGGCCGTCCTTGGCTTCCAGGAATTCATGAATCGCGTGGATGCGGAGCGGCTGAAGATCATGCCTCCGACGACATTCGAGAAGTTTTTGCCTTACGCGATGGCTCTCGGCGTAGAACATCACTGGGCGCAGGCGTTTGCCGGGATCGTGAAAGATCCGCCGCATTGGTATGTATCGCCCGGAGGGTACGGCACTTTCAATCCGATTTTCTTTTCGAGTTCCATGCACAGCATGGCAAGCGATATGCATCAAACCTTCGTATCCTCTCCGCGCGCAAGTTCGAGCGGTTCCGGATTTAGCGGAGGAGGCGGTGGTGGAGGTGGCTTCTCCGGCGGAGGCTTTGGCGGTGGGGGCGGGAGCGCGTTCTGAGCGCCTCGGCTACCGTAATGGTGCCCCAAAGACTTAAACCACGAAGGACACGAAGTATCACTCAGCCTCACTGAGCCTTCCTTCGTGTAGCTTCGTGTCCTTGGTGGTAAAGATCCTTCGCTTGCGTACTACATTCCAATTATTGACCGCTCTTTCTGCCCGCCTATAATCGCCCCACTTCTTTTTGGGGTTCGATTGCGAATCGCGTGAGCACAAAATCCAAGATCGTAAGACGGACGCTCGTCACGTTGTGCGTGATCGCCCTGGTCTGGGTGATCGCCTGCATCGGGTTGTACAACGTGATGCGGCGCTCGCCGGAAGATTTCGCACGCGTGATGGCGAAAATCCCGCAACCGGCTGCCTTCCTGGTTCTTCCGTTCGAAACGCTGTGGATGCATGCCCGCTCGGGAGTCTTGCAGGTGGGCAGTCCCGCACCCGATTTCAACCTGGCCAAACTCGACAAGACGGACCACATCCAACTATCAGCTCTCACAAAGGATCGGCCGGTAGTACTCGTCTTCGGAAGCTACACCTGACCGCCCTTCCGGCGGGAGGTTCCTGCCCTCAACAAACTCTACGAACAATATCGAAACCAAGTTGAGTTCCTCGTGGTCTACATCACCGAGGCGCATCCCAGCGACGTCTGGCAGATGCAGAGCAACATAAAAGACAAGGTGGTCTTCGCAAGCCCCCGCAGCGAAAATGAGCGCGGCTTCGTTGCCGGGTCCTGCGTGCGCAAGCTGGGAATTGAGATTCCTGCCGTGCTCGACGAATTCGGCAACTCGACCGAGAGCGCTTACACAGCGTGGCCGGACCGTCTTTATGTGATTGACTCTACCGGGCGCGTGGCCTACAAGAGCAAGCCCGGGCCGTTCGGCTTTCATGCGGACGAACTCAAAACGGCGATTCAGAAGGTCGTAACAGGACACTCGTAGGATTTCTGAACCCACTTAGCCGGACTTCGTCCGGGCTGGGCGCCCAGGGCCCTGCCCTGAGCGGAGTCGAAGGGGGGCGGCCGTCCCCACATCTGCAAGTCTTGCTACTAACAAAAGAAGCCGCGATCCAAGTCGCGGCCTCTCGTTCGGACTTCTTAGACTCTTATTGCTCTCCGGGCGTGGCGTTACTTCCCCACAAGGCATTGCTGCCCCACAACGCATTGCTACCCCAGAGCGCGTTGCTGCCCCACAAGGCATTGCTCCCCCAAAGGGCATTCGATCCCCACAACGCGTTCGAACCCCACAGGGCATTGCTACCCCATAGTGCGTTGCTTCCGGTCATGGTCGTCGACTGCGCGCCAGCAACAAATTCCGAAGATCCCCACACCGCGGAGTTCGACCACGCGGCGGACGTGTTCCACACCGCAGTCGAACTATCGTTCAGGTAGACATTCCCCGAGTTCGGATCATACGTGGCGACCGGAGACATTGCAGTCCCCTTGGCAACGTCGCTGCTGCTCAAGGCCGCTTCCACATCGACGTATCCGGCTCCGACCGTGAAGAGGTCGTACTGGTCGGTGTAAGTGATTCCCGTAGCCGGATCGGTCGTGCTGCTGAACGCCGGGAACGACTTCCACGCTGTCTTCATCAACCGCGCCTTCACTTGATCAGGAGTGAGAGCGGGACTCTTCTGCAAAAGATCTGCCACCACTCCGCTGACCACGCCCGCGGCCATGCTGGTCCCACTCAGCGTGAAATAACTGGACGATGAGGCGCTGCTTCCGCCCTTGACGTAGTAGCTGTAAGGAACGCGGTTGGCCGGATACTGGTTGTAGAGGGTGGACCCAGGGGCCTCGAGCGAGACCAGCAAGTTCCCGGGAGCAACGAGGTCAGGCTTGGCGACAGCGTCAATGACCGTAGGTCCCTTGGAGCTGTAGCTCGCGATCAGATCGTCAACGCGCGTCGGCGTTCCCATCGGCTTCATCGCGCCCACCGTGATCACATAAGGATCGTTGGCCGGTGAAGTAACGGTGCCGTAGCCGTTGGTGGGCTGATACCTGCCGTTGTTGCCGGCAGCAACCACCACTACAATCCCATTTTGCCAAGCTTTCTCGACCGCCTGGCAGAGCGGATCCAACTGGTAGCTTTCGTACACTGCGCGACCCATGGAAAGATTGATCACGCGAATGTTGTACTTCGATTTCAGCGCGATCGCCTGATTGATCGCCGCGATGACCGCGCTATCGGTAGAAGCGCCGTTCGCATCCAGCACACGCAGATTGACGATTTTCGAATCTGGCGCGATTCCTTTAAAGGTCTTGGTGTAAAGAGGTCCCGTGGAACTGAGGCCATCGCCGGCGATCAGACCCGCGATGTGTGTGCCATGGCCATACTGGTCATTGGGACTCGAGTTTCCGGGCACAAAAGACTGCTGATAGACGACGCGAGAGAGAGGCAGCACACCCGTGTACAGATCGATACTGTTGCTCACACCGCTGTCGATCAGGGCCACTCCGATTCCTGCGCCCGTATAGTTCGACTGCCAGGCGAAATCCGCATTCACCGCCGAGGCCGCGTTGCTCAGCGACGGAGTCAGAGGCCGGTCGGCGCTGATGTACACCACGTTCGGCTGGTTCGAGAGATTCAGAATGCCGTTGCCGTCGAGCAGCGCGACCACTCCGTTCACCAGCGGCAGCTGGCCGAGGATTGTTCCCCCGAGCTTCACGACGTCATTCACCAGGCAGCTCACCAGACCGAGCAGGCTGGAGCAATTCACCTGCGTGCCGGGCGCGTACTGCACGATCACCTGGACCTGTTTGGTGGATTTGTACCCGCGCAACTCCGGCGATATCTTGGCGTCGTTGGCATGTGCCAGCGTCACGGTAGCGATTAACAACAGAAGCAAGAACCTCTTCATGTCTCCCCCACTTCATAGCGCCCACAGGCGCGTAACTCGCCCCTAGTGACTTGTATGTGTGCAGGTCCGGGTCCAAAGGGTGACCGGCGTTACCCTTCGTTTTCAGTGGCTTAGGTCGACTTGTTGCGAAATTCAACGGGCACTTTGTCCCACGGCCGTGGGCCTGGGACATCTTGTCTCGGAGCTAGGTCGGATGAAGGCCAAGATCATCGCCGATTCTTGCTGTAAGTAACTGATTTGATTGGGAAACCAAGGTAATCACTAGCGACTCTTTTGGGCGGACAGAGGTCTCTATTTCGTTGAAAATTTGAACACTTACCATGTCATGGGTCCGTTCCATGGGTGCGCGCGCGTTCATCGCCGGAATGGCCTTGATGGGACTCGTCTGCCTTGCGACGGCCCTCTGGCAGTGGCAATTCACCGATCCGGTGAAGTTCACCTGCTATCTGATCGCAGCACTGCTGGCGTCGTCGCTCAAGGTGAGTTTGCCGGGCATCGAGGGAACACTGTCGGTGAACTTCCTGTTCACACTGCTCGGAATTCTGGAACTAAGTTTGCCCCAAACGCTGGTGATTGGACTCGCCAGCACGCTCGCGCAGTTTTATTGGAAACCGGCGCGGCGCGTGAAGCTGGTTCAGCTCATTTTCAATCTGTCGCAGGTCACAGTTTCGAGCGCGGTCGCGTACGGCGCTTACAAACTAGTCGTCATTTATGTGCTGCATGCACCCGGGCCGCTGGCGCTGCTGGTCGCCGCCATCACACACTTCGGATGCAACACGGCGGCCATGTCGACCATCATCGGTCTGACGGAAGATAAGCCCATTCCAAAAGTGTGGACCGCCAGTTATCTGTGGTCGTTCCCCTATTACATGGTGGGAGCGGCGGCAGCGGGCCTAGTGCATTTTCTGAACCGGCACATAGGATGGCAGTCGTCGCTGCTCATCCTACCGCCGATCTACTTGATGTACCGTTCATACCGTCTCTATCTCGGCAAACTGGAGACCGAGAAGAAACACGCCGAACAAGTTTCAAGCCTGCACCTGCGAACCATCGAAGCGCTCGCATTGGCGATCGAGGCCAAAGACGAGACTACCGGTGAACACTTGCAGCGCGTACGCGTGTACGCGATGGAACTCGCTAAGGATCTGCGTTTGAGCGATGACGAGACCGAAGCGTTGCGGGCCGCGTCGGTGTTGCACGACATTGGAAAATTGGCGGTGCCCGAGCACATTATCTCGAAGCCGGGAAAACTGACGCCCGAAGAATTCGAGAAAATGAAGATCCATCCCATTGTTGGAGCGGAGATTCTCGAGCAGGTGCATTTTCCGTATCCAGTGGTGCCGATTGTGCGCGCCCACCATGAAAAATGGGATGGCAGTGGCTACCCGAATGGGTTGACTGGCGAAGACATTCCGATTGGAGCACGCATCCTTTCAGCCGTGGATTGTCTCGATGCGCTGGCGTCGGACCGCCAATATCGTAAGGCGCTTCCGCTACATGAGGCCATGGCCAAAGTGGTGGCGGATGCAGGCAAGGCCTTTGATCCGAAGGTGGTCGAGATTTTGCGGCGCCGCTATATCGAACTCGAGAAGATGGCAAACGAGCAGCCCCTGCAGGCTCCGCCGAAGTTGTCGACAGACATCAAGGTGGAGCGCGGGTTGGCACCCGATGCTGGCTTCGCGGAGTCCGCGGAAGCCGATGCAACAACATCAGCGCCCGTGGGGAATGCAGCAGCGTTGATTGCTACAGCGCGGCAGCAAGGGCAAGCAATTCTCGATTTCTCTCGTCAGTCCGGATCTTCTCTGGGTGCGGAAGACATTTTGTCTCTTCTCGCGGTCCGATTGAAACAGCTGGTACCGCATGACTCTCTGGCTGTCTATTGTCCGAAGAACGGTACGCTCTCGGCGGAATTTGTGAGCGGAGAAAACTTCCGGCTGTTCTCTTCCCTGCGAATCCCGGAGGGTGAAGGTCTGTCCGGATGGGTGGCGCAAAATCATAAGACAATCTTGAACGGCAATCCGTCGGTCGAGCCGGGTTATATGAATGATCCCACGAAGTTCAACAGGCTGCGCTCGGCACTCGCCGTGCCACTGGAAGGAAAATCTGGAGTCGCTGCCGTGCTGGCTTTGTATCGTGCAGCGCAGGACGCATTTTCCCCGGACGATCTCCGCGTGGTGGAGGCGATCGGTGCTGGAATCGGAAACGCGCTTGAAAGCGCTCGCACGCCCAGGGCTTCGGCGATCGGCGCAGCTGCGCGATAGGCGGCCGGCGGACGAGTTGCACCTGTTGCTCTGTACGTGTTGCTTCCCATCAAAGCGCGGCGAAGCCAAGCATATACTCAGGGGTGTTCCCTCCCATGACTCCCCACCCAGAGAAACTGACTCCTGAGGTCGAAGTACTTGCGGCCACAGCGGAAGAGGCGCCGATTCTGACGAATCTGCTTCAACTCTATGCCCACGATTTCAGTGAATTCCTCGATGTGGAGATCGGGGCGGATGGAAAGTTTACTTACAACCCTCTTCCTCTTTATTGGAGCGAGCCCGGCCGGAATCCGTTTCTTCTCCGGGTCGACGGCAAATTGGCAGGATTCGCTTTGGTGAAGGAAGGGTCGGCAGTCTCGGGAAATGAGGATGCATGGGATCTGGCTGAGTTCTTTGTTCTGCGCGGATATCGTCGACGGGGCGTTGGAACCACGGCCGCGCATAAGTTGTGGAGACAATTTCCTGGCTCGTGGGAAGTTCGCGTGATGCAATCGAATGTTGCGGCACAACGCTTCTGGAAGCAGGTCATCTCTGACTTCGTTGGCGGCGAAGTCCCTCCAGTTCCTTTCGAGAAAGATGGCGAGAAGTGGACGGTCTTTTCATTTGATTCCACGAGCGGCACGTGAATAGCAACTAAGAACGCACGCAGTGCCACTGCGTAGTGGGGGCAGCCGCCATCGGCTGTCCGTCGAGCACAGCTCGACTGGCTCTTGCTGGCAACCATTCGATGGACAGGCCTCGGGCCTCCGGCCCGATGACAGCCGGGACGGCTGTCACCCTATAAACACGCGGCTTTCTATGATTAATCACTCCATCTCAAAGCTCACATACTGCAGCCCGCCATCCCGCTCGACTTGCAGCACGACTGCGTCGCCGGTCTTCAACGCGTTCACCGTGGTGCGAAGCATGTCCACGGAGTCAATCGGAGTTGTATTGAGTTGGTGAATGATGTCGGCGGCTTGAAGTCCGGTATCGGGCAGAATCAAGTCGGCCGCGCGTCCTACCACAATTACGCCCGACGGAATTCGCAACGAAGATCCCAGCTTGGAACGCATTTCGCTGGTGAGATCGATCGCCAAAACACCCAGGCGCGGGATCAGACTATTGTCGGGATTCACCGCGTCCATGAGTTCGTCCATGTGGTCGCGGCTTTCGATCGCCGGAATGTATAGAGTCTTCTTTTCAGTGCCGCGCAGGATCTCCAGTTTCACAACCTGGTCGAGCCGATGAAGATACAGAGCCGCTGAAAGCGAGGGTAAGGTTTCAATGCGGCGATCGTCGGCCGTCAGAATAATGTCTTGCACCTGCAAACCGGCCGCGGCAGCGGGACCGTCGGGCTTCACGTCGTCAACTACGACGCCCCACCGTTGAGGAAGATGCAGGCCTTCTGCCAGCGTGGGAGTAATCTCCTGCGCGCCCGCGCCAATTTCCACACGATGAACGTGGCCGTACTTGCGCAGGCTGTGGTAAACGAAATCGACCACGCGCGCCGGGATCGCAAAGCCCAAGCCTTCACTGCCGCCGCCCTGCGACAGGATGAACGTGTTGATGCCAAGGACTGATCCGTTCATATCGACGAGCGGCCCGCCGCTGTTACCTGGGTTGATCGGAGCGTCGGTCTGCAAATAAGAGAGCGGCTTGCCAGCGTCGGGCTGACGGGCCAGCGCACTGATCACACCCATGGTGACCGAATTCTGCAGACCTTCCGGGCTCCCGATGGCGAACACGAGTTGTCCAACGCGCGGGCGCTGGCTGATCAAGGGAAGAGTTGGCAAGTCAGTCTCTTCAATCTTGAGGAGCGCGAGATCGGTTTCTTTGTGCTGACCGATGAGGCGGGCTTCAAGGATACGTCGCTTTCCAATTGGCACCTGACCGCCGGCGTCACCCATAGGGAGCGGCAAGGCCACACGAATGCGTTGCGCGCCTTCGACGACGTGCGCGTTCGTCATGACGTAGCCGTTGGAGTCGACGATGACTCCAGAGCCGACGGCGTGCTGGCGTACGATATACGCCGTCTGGGATCGATCTTCCTCGCGAAGCGGGCCGAAGCCCGTAACGAGAATCTGCACCACCGCAGGAGAGACTCTTGCTGCGAGACTCTCCAGCGCCCCATTCAATTGAACCAAGAGGCCGGGAGGCTCGGACGGTTTGATCTCGGTCGGGCCCGGCGCGCTCTTCTTCTCGGGCGCTTGGGCAGCGGGTTTCTGGTTGCTCTGCGCCGGAGCAAGGTGGGCGACAACGACCAGAAGAATAAGAATGCAAACAAATCGGGCGCTAAGTTTGCTGCGAATCGGAAGCAAGTTCGCCATGGGAAACGGCTCCTATCGAACCAGGGTGACTGGAGAAAACACTACCATGCTGGTTTAGGCTCGGACGTAAAGGTCCGTCAACCTCGTCTCATGGGCTCGGGTCAATAGCTCTTATGCGTGGGGGAACCTAGATGCTACCGTTAACTAACGGGTTATCAGGCTTTTACATAGGTGTCATTCGTGATATAACCGCCCCTGAGCATAAAAGCGGGCCTGCGCCCGCCAGGAGCTTGGTTTGACGACGTTGGCCTCATGCGCAGACGAGCATCAGATAAGCGGCCAGCCTAGAGGAGGTACCGTGGGTGAAGAAGCACGGACCGGGAAAAGGTTCCCGCTGGAATTGCCGATTAAGATCCATAAGGGCGAATCCGGCGGAGACTCCGAGGGAGTCACCGGGAATCTCAGCGCGGCGGGAGTGTACATCCGCGCCGATTCCTCAATGGAGATTGGTTCGCCGGTGGAATTTGAAATCACGCTGCCCCCGGAGATGACGGGCGGTCAGGAGAATGTGACCATCCAATGCAAGGGGCGGGTGGTGCGCGCCGATGAAACGGGAACGGGTGGCGAAGGCCGCGGCGTGGCCTGCGTGATCGACTCATACGAGTTCGTCAGGAACTCATAGAAAGCTTTCTTGGAGCGTTGACAACATGCTCAAACTGATTCTGGCCGATAACCAGGCGATCTTCCGGGCGGGCATAGCCAAAGTGCTGGCCGTGGAAGATGAGATGCGCATCGTGGCCCAGGCTCAAACGCCTGAACAGATGTTCATGGCCTTGGACAAGTTCCGCGCCGCCGTGTTGGTCGTGGCAGCGGGATTCCACAATGACTTTGCCGCCATCGTGCAGGGAGCGAACAAAGCCAAGACCCGTGTGATTGTGCTGGCCGATACGGGCGAGAGCGCACAACGGCACATGTCGAATGGCGCGCACGGAGTGGTCTATCGCAACGTGACCAGCGCGGCCCTGGTAGACTGTGTGCGCAAAGTCGCGCGTGGCGAGACCTGGGTGCAGGATGTCGCAGTGCCCAGCGAACTCACCGAGAACGATATGGTCGGCCTGCGCGTGCGCGATCGCCTGACCGCCAAGGAACTGCGAATCGTGGCGCTGATCGTGCAGGGCTACAAGAACAAGGAAATTGCCACCCAACTCGGCACGACCGAACAGGTGATCAAGAACTACCTGCGCAACGTATATGACAAGATCGGCGTGTCCGACCGGTTGGAATTGGCGCTGTTTACCATCCATCACCGCATTCTGAACGAGGCCGCTGCTGCGACCACGACTGGCGCGGCACCGCAACCGCCCGCGGGAGTAGCTCAGTAGCTTTCGAGTTGGAACAGAATAAAGGCCGCCTGCAAAGGCGGCCTTTGTCTTTGTAGCGCCGTCGAGTCGCGTGGCTGTCATGGCGGGGTCTCGCCGCCACTACGCGGGTGGAACGCCGAATATGCGCGCTCTCCGAATCATTCTTTGAATGAGCTGCATCTATGCGGGGTATGGAATATCGACAGCTTGGACGATCTGGTTTGAAAGTGCCGGTTTTGAGTTACGGCACCGGGACGTTTGGCGGAGGAACGGAGTTCTTCAAGGCATGGGGTGCGAGCGACGTTGCGGAGGCAACTCGGCTGGTCGACATCTGCCTCGACGCTGGCGTCAATCTATTCGATACGGCGGATATTTATTCAGAGGGACTCTCCGAGACCATTCTGGGGAAGGCAATCGCCGGGCGGCGAGATAAAGTCCTCATCTCGACGAAGGGGACGTTCCGCATGGGGCCGGGGCCGAACGATTTGGGATCGTCGCGTTACCATCTGATTCAGGCCTGCGAAGCAAGCTTGCGGCGGCTGGGAACCGATTACATCGACATCTACCACCTGCATGGCTTTGACGCGCTGACCCCGCAGGAAGAGGTGTTGAGCACGCTCGACCATCTGGTAACGAGCGGGAAGGTGCGTTACATCGCCTGCTCGAACTTCTCGGGATGGCATTTGATGAAAGCGCTGGACGTTTCAGATCGATATGGTTGGGCGCGCTATGTGGGACACCAGGTGTATTACTCGCTCATCGGCAGGGAGTATGAATGGGAACTGATGCCGCTGGGCCTCGATCAGGGAGTCGGCGCGTTGATCTGGAGTCCGCTGGGATGGGGACGGCTCACGGGCAAGATCCGGCGCGGGCATCCGTTGCCGAAGGAGAGCCGGTTGCACAAGACCGCAGACATGGGCCCACAAGTCTCTGACGAGCATCTGTACAAGGTTGTCGACGCGCTTGACGAGGTTGCGAAGGAGACCGGGAAAACTGTGCCGCAGGTCGCGCTCAACTGGCTACTGCAGCGGCCCACGGTGTCGACAGCGATCTTCGGCGCGCGCAACGAAGAACAGTTGCGGCAGAACCTGGGCTCGGCGGGATGGAACTTGACAGCGGAGCAGGTCGCGAAGCTTGATCGCGCCAGCGACGTGACGCCGGTTTATCCGTACTGGCATCAACGGCAGTTCACGGAGCGGAATCCGTTGCCGGTTACGCCAATTGCGCCGTAAGACGACTAGAGCCGTATCTTGGGCTGGAAATGTCGGCCAGACGCCGCCACTACAGCCGCCAGGACGACGGCGCTACGGTTAGCTGATCTTCTCTCCTACTGCTTTGGCTTGCGTGAACAGGTACAGGTAGTCGGGGCCGCCCGACTTCGAATCGGTGCCGGACATGTTGAAGCCGCCGAAGGGGTGGGCGCCGACCATGGCTCCGGTGCATTTACGGTTGATGTACAAGTTGCCGACGTGGAACTCCTGGATGGCGCGGTCGATCTTGTCTCGCGACTTGGTGTAGACGGCGCCAGTGAGTCCGAACTCGGTGTCGTTGGCGATCTCGAGGGCGTGGTCAAAGCCGCGGGCTTTGATTACGGCCAGCACAGGGCCAAAGATCTCTTCCTGTTCTAACTTCGACTTTGGCGGGATATCGGCGAACACCGTGGGCTTGATGAAGTAGCCTTCGCCGGGGGCGCGCTCGCCGCCGGTGAGGAGACGTCCGTCTTTCTTGCCCTGCTCAATGAATTCGAGGATCGTCTTCATGGAGCCTTCGTTGATGACTGCGCCCATGGCGGCGTTTTCGGCGACGTCGCCGATCTGAATCTTCTCGACGCGGGCTTTGAGTTGTTCGAGGAACTTGTCGTAAACGCGCTCGTCGACGATGGCGCGCGAGCAGGCCGAACACTTTTGTCCCTGAAATCCGAAGGCGGCTTGGGCTACACCTTCGACGGCGGAGTCGATGTCGGCATCGGCGTCGACGATGATGGCGTCTTTGCCTCCCATCTCGAGGATGGTGCGCTTGATCCAGACCTGACCGGAGCCCTGCGTCGCGGCGACTTTGTTGATGTGCAGGCCGACTTCGCGCGATCCGGTGAAGGCAATGTAGCGCGTCTTGGGATGCGCGACGACGGCATCACCGAAACTGGCTCCGGCGCCAGGACAGAAGTTGACTACGCCCTCGGGCATTCCGGCTTCTTCGAGCAGTTCGAGGAACTTCGCGGCGATCGTCGGCGAATCGCTCGACGGCTTCAGGATGACTGTGTTGCCACTAACGATGGAGGCGAGCGTCATCCCGGCCATGATGGCGCAGGGGAAGTTCCACGGCGGAATCACCGCGCCTACGCCGAGAGGAATGTAGTGCAGCGTGTCGTGCTCGCCGGGGAGCTGGATGGGCGTTTGCGCTTTCGCAAAGCGGAGAGCTTCGCGCGCGTAGAACTCGCAGAAGTCGATGGTCTCGGAGATGTCGGCGTCGGCCTCGGCCCAGTTCTTGCTGACTTCGAAGACCAGCCAAGCCATGAATTCCATCTTGCGCTGACGCATGAGATCGCCGACGCGAAAGACCAGGCTGGCGCGGTCTTCGACCGTGGTGCGACTCCAGGACTGGAAGGCTTTGAGCGCGGCTTGCATGGCGGGCTCGACGTGTTCTTTGCCGGCCTTCTGATGAATGCCCACGATCTGCGAGGGCTGCGACGGGTTCAGCGACTTGATCTTGTCCGTGGTCTTGACGCGCCTGCCGCCGATGATGAGGTCGTATTCGTGGCCGAGTTGGCCGCGGACTTTGGCGATGGCGGCGCGCATGCGGCGGGCGTTTTCTTCGTTGCGGAAATCGTAAAAGGGCTCGGTGACGAATGGTCCCTGATGCAGGGTCGTGCGCGGCCGGACCGGGGCTTCAAGCGTTGCCATGGGGGAATCCTTTCGAAGCTGGGAGATTATCGGCTAGGGATTGCTTGGATATTTTACACCTCGGTTGGAGCGCGGCTTCAGGCTTCAGGCTTCCGGCTCTCGGCTGTCGGCTTCCGGGAAACGGCGGGGCCGATCTGGGGCGACTGTGACCTTGGCGCGCTGTGAGTGGGCCCAGTCTCAGGAGATACCCCTCCCGATTTTTTTGCGCTGTTCTGCAAAATCTTGGTTGCAAATGAGTTACAGCAGGGGTATCGCAGGTGATCCGGCCAAAATCTTGAGACGAAAGGACTTAGCGGTAAAATATTCCGGAATAAGGACTTAGTGCACAATTTCGACACGGTCACGACCTCGGCGGACGCGTACTCGGTGGAAGCTGCGAACGGCATATTTGTATTGTGCTTCTTTTTGGGTTTCTCAGTAAAGGTTGTTCGTCACAAGAACCGTGTTTTGAGCTGTGGAAATTTGCTTTCAACTTGAGGTCACAGATTGTGATTTCAAGTTGATCAGAAGGGTAGATTTGAGGTCCCCGTTAGATTTCTTCAAAATGTCAAAATCCCCACCCTAACGTCGCAAAAGGCGCGACGTTAGGATGGGGCACCCGGTGCAGAGACATGGGCCGAGCACCCAGTGCGTACTGAGATCCCAATCGAACTTGGCACGCGCCTAGAGATGTTGCTGGAGAGGAATGAGCCGGGGCAGGCTTTAGAGCAATTCAAAAGAACGCTGACGAAGGAGCCGGGACGCTTTCGCGCACTGTATGGGGCGGCTCATGCGGCGCAACTCAGCGGAAGCCGCGAGACGAGCCAGAAATATTTTCGGGAACTGTTGAAGGTTTGTGACCATGCCGATAAGCCGGGGAGAGCGGAGATCGTGGAGGCGCGGCGGGCGGTTTTAGAGAATTAGACCGAGGAATTCGGCTCACGGGTGGCCACGTTTCGCCGGGCTTTGTTTGAGGATATGTGTAAAATCCCTATCGCATTGCGGTTGCTTCTTTGAATTAAAAATCCCCACGCTAACGTCGCAAAAGGCGCGACGTTAGCATGGGGCAACCTCGGATTCTTCTACTCTTCTCGCGTTTGTGCCCAACTTAACTAGCGTGTGGCGGCTGCAACCTTTAGCGGCTCCAGGTGCGCGGTGAAATGGCGAAGGAAGGGGGCCTCGTACGTCAGGCGCATGCCGGGAATATTCGCGCGGTGCTTCCAGACTTCCAGGATGACTTCCACAACATAGTCGATGTGGCTTTGAGTGTAGACGCGGCGCGGGATCGCGAGGCGAACCAGATCCATTTTTGCCGCGCCGGCGAACATCAGCGTGCCGATTTCGACGGAGCGGATGCCGCCTTCGAGGTAGAGTTCGGCAGCGAGGGCTACACCGGGAAATTGGTCGGGCGGAATGTGGGGAAGAAAAGCACGGGCGTCGAGATAGATGGCGTGTCCGCCGGGAGGTTGAACAATGGGAACGCCCTGGCTCGCGATGTGATTGCCGAGATAGGCCGTCGAGGCGATGCGGTAGCGAAGGTAGTCTTCTTCGAGAGCTTCCTGTACGCCGACGGCGATAGCTTCGAGATCGCGACCGGCGAGACCGCCGTAGGTGGGGTATCCCTCGGTAAGGATGAGCAGATCTTTTTCCTGCTGCGCGAGCAGATCGTCATTGGTGCAGAGGAATCCGCCGATATTGGCCATGCCGTCTTTCTTGGCGGACATGGTGCATCCATCGCCGTAGCGGAACATTTCCTGAGCGATTTCTTTGGGAGTCTTGTTTTCGTATCCTTCCTCGCGCAGCTTGATGAACCAGGCGTTTTCGGCGAAGCGGCAGGCATCAAAGTAGAGCGGGATTTTATGGCGCTTGCAAACGGCGCTGACCTGGCGGACGTTGTCCATGGAGACGGGCTGGCCTCCGCCGGAGTTGTTGGTGACGGTGAGCATGACGAGCGGGATGCGTTCGCGGCCGACGCGTGTGATGAGGGCTTCGAGGGCGGCGACGTTCATGTTGCCTTTGAAGGGATGGGTCGATGCGGGGTGCTTCCCTTCTTCGATGACGAGATCGACGGCTTCGGCGCCGACGAATTCGACGTTGGCGCGCGTGGTGTCGAAGTGCGTGTTGTTGGGGACGATGTCTCCTTTTTTGCAGGCGACGCCGAAGAGGATGCGTTCGGCGGCACGTCCCTGATGCGTAGGGATGACGTGGCGGTAGCCGAAGATATCCTGGATGGAATTCTTGAAACGATCAAAGCTGCGGCTGCCGGCGTAGCTCTCGTCGCCTTCCATAATGGCGGCCCACTGATGCGTGGACATGGCGCCGGTGCCGGAGTCGGTGAGGAGGTCGATCAGGACATCGTCGGCGGGGAGGAGGAAGAGATTGTAGTACGCGGCTTCGAGAAGTTGTTCGCGCTGTTGGCGAGTAGTCCAGTGGAGGGGTTCGACGCTCTTGATGCGGAAGGGTTCGATGATGGTTTTTATGGGCATGGGCGCGCTTTCCCTGACTTTTTATGGTATTGGGGAAGGTATGGGACGGGTGTGATTGGTCGCACGAGGTGGTGTGCTTGGAGTCGCTGCGGGAGGAACGGTGAATGTTCTCGAACTTCAGAGTCAAAATCCCAACACGCCAGAGAATGTTCTCTGCGCGAAGTAAAATCCCCACCCTGTCCCGCCAAAGTTCGGCGGGACAAGGGTGGGGCACCCGACAGGATGTTTCTAGCGCCAGTCGTCGCGGTAGCGGTAGCCATCGTGGCGGTCGCCGTAGTAGCCGTAGGAGCGGCGATAACCGCGCTCGTAGCCGTCGCGGTAGGCCTGCTTATAGTGGCCGTGGTTGCCCATCCAGTGTTCGTAACCGTGGGCGTCTTCCCATTGGTCGTTTTTGAATTTGAAGCGGGAGCCGCGGTCGCGGTCGTAGCTGCCGCCGCGTTGGCCGTCGCGATAACCGTTTTGGAAGCCGTGCTCGCGGGCCTCGTCGTGCCGGGAGTAGTAGTCGTCGTCATCCGTAGCCCCAGGCGATACTGCCGAGGGCAGTGGCCAGAGCGGTGGCCAAGACTGCAATTTTTATCCAGCGCCAGATTGTGTTGCGAATCATAATCACCTCCGTCACCGAAGCGGCGATTCGGTTGTACATACATCCGATGCTGGCAGTGGCCTGAAAGCGATGCCTGGTGCGGGACTCGGGTCGATTCGCCTAGGAGTGCTACGGATTTGCCGGAGAATGTATGGGCGCAACTTTCTCGGGAGATGCGGGTTTCATGCGGGACATCTGCGACGTTCGAACCATGATTAACCGGCACTGGACGCAGAGACGTAGCGAGCTACGTCTCTACGATTGGAGGGGAGTGTGTGGGTGGTGGTAGACTCGAACGTTTTCTTAGCGGGCCAATTTCTATGAACATTCGACGAGTCGGCATTGTTGGCGCGGGGACAATGGGAAATGGGATCGCGCACGTATTTGCGCGGGGCAGATATCGACGTAGTGCTGTGCGATGTGGAGCAGCGGTTTCTGGATCGCGCGCTGGAGATCATCGGCAAGAATCTGGAGCGCGAGGTCGCGAAGAATAAGATCACCGTCGATGACAAAGACTCGGCATTGAAGCGAATTCAGCCGGTCACGGACCGCGCGAAACTGGCGGAATGCGATTTTGTGATCGAGGCAGCGACTGAGAAGTTTGAGATCAAGACGGAGATTTTTCGCGACCTCGACCGGGTGACGCGGCCGGAAATTATTCTGGCGTCGAATACCTCTTCCATCTCGATAACCAAGCTGGCGGCGCAGACCAAGCGGGCGGAGAAAGTGATCGGGATGCACTTCTTCAATCCGGTGCCGGTGATGAAGCTGGTAGAGGTGATCCGTGGACTGGCGACTTCGCAGGAAACATTTGATAGCGTGCGCGATTTGTCGGTGAAATTGGAGAAGACTCCGGTGGAAGTAAATGACGCGCCGGGATTTGTTTCCAATCGGGTACTGATGCCGCTGCTGAATGAGGCAATGTATGCGGTGATGGAAGGCGTGGCAACGGCAGAAGCGGTCGATGAGGTATTCAAACTGGGGATGGCGCATCCCATGGGGCCGCTGACGCTGGCGGATTTTATTGGGCTCGACGTTTGCCTCGATATTATGCGGGTGCTGCAGAACGGGTTGGGAGATCCGAAGTACCGGCCGTGTCCGCTGCTGATCAAGATGGTGGATGCAGGGTGGCTGGGGAGAAAGAGCGGGAGAGGTTTCTATAAGTACTAGTTGGCTGAATGAAGAACGCCGACAGCCGCGACGCGTGGTTCTACCTGCTGGCCGCTCTCTGTGGTATTGGAGCAGGATGGGCGGATGTAGCGATCAACGATTTGCTGTTTACTGCGCTGTTGGTGTTGGCTTCGTGCCTCTTGCTGGGACTGCTGCGGCCGCGATGGCCGTGGCGGTGGGTGGTGATGGTGGGGGTGTTTATTCCGCTGACGGAGTTGTCCGCATACGTCATTCTTACGGTGAAGCCGACGCGGGCGCAGATCTATGGATCGTTTCTGGCATTTTTCCCTGGCATCGCTGGAGCTTATGGAGGCTCGGTCATGCGGGGTGTGATTGAGAATTTGCGGCAGGGGAAGTAGGAACGGGCTACGGGCTACGGGCTTCGGGCTTCAGGCTCCCGGCTTCCGGCTCCTGGCTTCCGGGAAATTGCCGGAGTTCCAAATTAGCGGAGCCGTCGCGCAGACGCCGGAAGCCCGCTCTTTGGTATCGGCTAACCAGAAAGTTACTCCCGATTCCACAGGTTGGACGCGTATGCTGCGAACATGGGTGTAAGTGTGACCATGCTGGCCAGCGGGAGCCGCGGCAATTGCGCGGTGGTGGCTAGCGCCTGCACGAAGATTCTGGTCGATGCCGGAATCTCATGCCGCGAGACGTTCAAGCGGATGAGAGTGCTGGGCGAGGATCCACATTCGCTTTCCGCAATTCTGATCACTCACGAGCATTCTGATCACGTCTACGGGCTGGCAGTGCTGGCCAAGAAGCTGCGCATCCCAGTGTTCATGACGGGGGCGACGCACCAGGCGTGGGCGCGCGCAATGCGCAATGAGGCGGGCGAACGGCCGAAGCTGGAAAAATTTGAAGCGTTCGAGTCGGGGCATCGGTTTCAAGTGGGCGACATCGAGGTGAAGCCGTTCACGATTCCGCACGATGCGGCAGATCCGGTGGGATTCACTTTTCGCGCGGAAGGCATCAAAGTGGGGATAGCCACCGATCTGGGATATTTGCCGGTGAGCGTGCGCGATCATCTGCGGGGCTGCGATGTGCTGGTGATGGAATCGAATCATGATCTGGAGATGTTGCGGGTGGGGCCTTATCCGTGGTCGGTGAAGCAGCGGGTGATGAGCCGGGTGGGGCACCTTTCGAACCTGGCGCTCGCCGATTTCTTCACGAACGACTATGATAATAGTGCGACGTTTGTGGTGCTGGCGCATCTGTCTGAGCAGAACAATCATCCGGAAATAGCTCGGAGAGAGGCAGAGAAGGCGCTTTCCGCGCGGGGCGGCTTGTTTCAGAACCGCGTGGTGCTGGCATCGCAGACCGAGGCTCTGGAGCCGATTCGCCTGTAGCGGGCGGTTGGTTGCATGGCATGTTTGGCTTACCCCCATGAGTCAGCAGTGCGTTGATCCAATCGTAGGTAAGATTCTGGCGGGCTGGCGGTACGACATCTCCGGCCTTGCGCCTGAGATGTGCGGCGACTACGAGAAGCACTTCGCCGAATGTGAGCACTGCCGCAGCCGGCAACAAATTCATCGCATCATTGATGTAGGACTGATCGCGCTGGCATCGGTTTCGGCGGGAGTGTTTCTGCTGGCGTTCGGAGTGATCTGGCACCTGGGACCGCGGCATGCGTTCTGGCTGGAGATCGCTGCCTTGGCAGGCTTTGCGCTGTCGGCACTGATCTGGCTGGGTGTAGCGGTGGCAACGCCAGCGCCGGTCACGGTTCTGGATGCGGCGAAAGAGGGTGCGCGGCGAGTGCATGATCGCTTGCCGGAAGAGATCCGTCAACGGCTTCCTGAAGAACTCCGCATCAGAATTACCGGAACATAAAGCGATGCATGGAATCTTGCGCATGGTCGCGGCGTTGCTCTTCATAACGATCGCCTGGACCTTTACGACTGCCCAAGTGGAGCTCATTTCCCGCGACGCATGTGAGCCATCCGGCGGGATGTCATGACCACTCGCCGAGATTCCCTCTCCAACTCCGACAAGCTACCAGTGCTGTTTGAATGGTCATCATGCGGCGATTCCGAATGCGGCATTTTCTCTGAGGCCCGGGACCGGGCAAATTTGCGGCCTCGATCGTAGCCCGAGCTTGTTCTGAATGTTGTTCCGTGTTTCCGCCCTTCACGGCTTCTCGTTCCTTCCAGCAGTCCACCGGGCATGGCTCCGCTGCGAATCTGAGAAATACATTTCCGGACACTGATGCCGCAGCATGTGTGCGGCACGCTCGCGGATTCGTATTCCCGCATATTCAGGGACTACGAGGAATCGCTTGAGAAGGAATTTGTTTGTCGGAGTGTTGCTGGCGGCGTGCGCAATGTTAGTGGGCCAGTCGATGGGGCAAGCTTCTGAGCCCGTCGCGCCGCAGGAGCACGCGGGCGAGCAGACATCGGCACAACAAGATTCGTCCATGCCGGGAATGAACATGCCGATGAGACAAGCGCTTCGTTGCAGTTGCCATCGCCGCATGAAGGTTCGGGAACGGCGTGGCAGCCGGCTTCGGTGCACGGGCCGGAATGGATGTGGATGCGCGGCGGGTGGGAGTTCATGGCGCACGGAGCGATCTTCGTCGACTACAACCAGCAGGGCGGACCGCGGGGCGCGGGTAAAGCGGAGTCGGTGAACTGGGGCATGCTGATGGAGCAGCACAAGCTGGGCAGGGGAACGATCCTGTTCCGGCAGATGTTTTCCGCGGAGTCGCTGACCTCGCCGCATCCTGGATTTCCCGAGCTGTTTCAGACGGGGGAGACTTACCATGGGG
The DNA here is from genome assembly GCA_963722365.1 of uncultured Acidobacteriaceae bacterium. GTDB lineage: Bacteria > Acidobacteriota > Terriglobia > Terriglobales > Acidobacteriaceae > Sulfotelmatobacter. The sequence continues at coordinate 1,018,541 of CAVRLM010000001.1, read as the reverse complement.
AGCCGCTGGTCGATCATCAGCATCCACATAATGTGTTTGCGGAATTGTCATTGTTCTACACGATGCCGCTCGCGAAAAAGGTTTCGTGGGAGCTTTACGGAGGGCCGTCGGCCGAGCCGGCGCTTGGGCCAGTGACTTATATTCACCGCGCTTCGGTTTCGGAGTTGCCATTGGCGCCGTTGAGCCATCATTTGCAGGATTCGACGCACACGAGTTTCGGAGTGGTGACGACGGGATTCGTGATTGACCGGGTGAAGCTGGAAGGCTCGGCGTTCAATGGGCGAGAACCGAATGAAGCAACGGTGGAGCATTCAACTTGGGCCGCTCGACTCGTGGTCGGGACGGGCCAGCATTGCGCCGTCTGCGAATTGGGTGGCGCAATACAGTGTTGGGCGACTGGAGCATCCGGAGGCGCTGGAGCCGGGCAGCCAGTGGCGGCAGACGGCGTCGGTGGAATATAACCGCCCGCTAATGACGGTCGTTGGACGACCTCGTTGATCTGGGGGCGAGTGCACAAGATCGCAACCGATCGAACTCTGAACAGCTATCTGCTGGAATCGACTTTGAACTTTCGGCAACGAAACTATGTATTTTCGCGGCTGGAACTCGTCGACAAGGATGAACTGTTTCCCGAGGCCGCGTTTCAGCCGGTTACCGGATTGGGGCATATACGTTTGGAGGAGTGCGAGACCTCATTCAGAATCGGCGTGGCAGCTGGGGCTGGGGGCGGATGTGACGTTCTATTCCAAGCCAAGCGCACTCGATTCGAGTTATGGCGTCCATCCAGTGTCGTTTCAGATTTTCCTGCGATATGCGGCCCGGAAAGCCGGCGCATCAGCATTCTCACTGAACAGGAAAACCGGAGTTGCCTGACGGGGATTCCCGTAGTATGTTCGGAACAACTTTCCGTCCCGAAAGAACGGACGCAAATGACTTCTGGCTCTCAAGATGCTGCGAATGGTGCAGTGGGGGATGCTGGCGAGCATCCTGCTTTTTGTCTTCGTTGGAGAGGTGGCGTCGCGATCAACTCACCGGATCGACCCGAGTCTCACTTACTTATTCACGACCCTGGGCGTTGCGGTCGTGGGAGTGATCTTCGTGGTGCGGCGGACGCTGGTTTTGCGGGCGGAAGAAAGCCTGGCGACGCATCCTGAGGACAAGATCAGCCTGAACCATTGGAAAACGGGTTACATCGTCACTTACGCTTTGTGTGAAGGGCTGGCGCTGTTCGGATTGGTTCAGCGGGTGTTGGGCGCCAACCTGCAGCAGAGTGTGCCGTACTATTTGGGTGGATTTGTTTTGTTGTTTTTCTTTCGGCCGCGACAGCCGGCCAAGGCATGAATTCGCGTGAGTAGAGGCGCGGTCGCTGTCGCCCCTCCGGGGCTTATTCCCTTTCCTGTTCAGTTCACCCACGGCTCGCGCCCTTTCGACAAGCTCAGGGCAGGCTGTGGGCTGCATTCTGTCGCCGCTGCGCGGCTTGGAACGCTTGCCCCGCGCCGGCCAGACTGCGCAACTTAGGTGTTGATGTGGCAACTGGCCAGGCCACGCTTCTCCAGATACTGCTGGTGATAGTCTTCGGCCGGATAGAACGTCACGGCAGGAACGATCTGCGTGGCGATCGGCTTGGAGTAGACGATGAGCCTTCTCGAGCGCTTCTTTGAAGCCTGCGCCTGCGGCTTGCTGCTCCGGCGAGTGAAAGAAGATCGCGGTGCGGTATTGCGAGCCCCAGTCCGGGCCCTGGCGATTGACCTGGGTGGGATCGTGGTTCTCCCAGAAGACCTTTAGCAGGTCGGCGTAGCGGACTCTTGGCGGGATCGAATTCAACTTCCACGGCTTCGGCGTGGCCGGTGCCGTCGGTACAGACTTCTTTATAGGTCGGATTTTCGGTCTGGCCGCCGATGTAGCCCACACGGGTTGAGGTTACGCCGGGCAACTGGCGGAAGGTGGCTTCGACTCCCCAGAAACATCCTGCTGCGAATGTGGCTTTTTCCATTGTGATCTTCAGCATCTTACCCTGGGCACGGAACACATGATGACCTCGGATTCTGTATTGTCCCTCATTGGATGGCGAAATGCGAGGAAAGTCACAGGTTTGTAAAATGAGGCAAGTACCATGCCGCGGCAATTGACGGCCTCGCGGAATCACGATAAAGTCCGGGCAGGGTTTGCCTAAGGTGTTAGTTCCGTGGTTTTCTCAACCAGCCGCTTCGAAGCCGGGCCGAGAACTGTGCAGAAACTTGCACTGTTGTTGGTGATTGTTTGACCGCTCAGGCGGCGCTGGCAGCTCCGGCATTCGCGCCGCAGATTCGCCTCGGCTATCGCACCGGCGATCAGTGGGAGCCAGCCATTGCCGCCGACGGCCACGGGCACGTTTACGTCCTTTATCCGCAATATGGAGCGGTTCCGGGATTGCGCGACTTGTACTCGCGCCTTCGATGCGCCTGCTCATCAGCGACGACAATGGGCATCACTGGCAGGCCTTCGAAGGCGCTGCTTCCCTTTTCGACCGGGCAGTTTGATCCGCAGATCGTGGTCGATCCTGTGGACCGGCAGACGGTGTATGCATCATGGCTGCAGAACAACAAGCGCGACATCGTAGTCGCGCGCTCGCTCGACTTCGGGCGCAATTGGTCGTTCTCCTGGGCGGAGCGCGGGCGGGAAGAAACCGACAAGCCGGTGTCTGACGGTTCGCGGCGCCGATGTGTATGTCGGGTTCAACCACGAAGAGAAGTTTCTGTGTCGCCGCTTCGCACGATGCGGGACAGACTTTCAGCGTAGCTCAGGTCAATCCGAAGCGCCGAGCCGGGATCATCGTTGGCGGGCGGAGCCACCATTGATCCTGCGGGAAATGTCTATTTTCGGCTGGACCGGCGTATGCGCGCCAGCGAGATGCCGACTCGGCCCGTCAGTGTTTTTATCAGCCGCTCGGCCGACGGCGGCCGCACATGGAACACTTTGCTTGCTCGACCAGTCCAGCGCGCCTCCGGAGTGTGAAGCGCAGAGGCTGCGAGACCGGTTTCCTGGGAGCACAGATCGCTCTGGCATCAGACGCTGCGGGCGCGCTCTACGCGTTGTGGAATGCAGGCGCAGTGAACGGCGGGCCGGAGCGGATCTACTTCTCATCTTCCACGACAGGCGGAGCGACGTGGTCGGCGCGCAGCGGCGGTTTCGACTGCGGCGCCGGGACGTGGAGCATGGCTTTCCTGCGATCGTCGCGGGAGCGTCCGGGTGATGTTCGCATCGCATGGATGGATGCGCGGGCGAGCGAGCGGGCCATCCTGAGCGCCCGCTGTGGAATACTTTCTATCGCACTTCGACGAACGGCGGCGCGACCTGGAGCGCAGGAGACGCGACTCTCTGGACCGGCGCGCGGTTACGACTACATCCTGTCCACCGGATTCCGCTTTCCCTTTGGAGATTACTTCGGCCTGGCCATCGATAGCGAAGGCACCACCCACGCGGTCTGGGGCGAAGGACGGACTATAAATCTCCCGGTTCGATCTGGTACACTCGCGGCCGATAGCGAGTTGGGCCGGCTGAGTCTCAAATTCTTCATAATTCTTTCATACCGGCATTCCGCATAGAACGGCCTCATCATTTAATTCCATCTGATGCGACGGAGGATTCCATGCACTTCCTGGGCGTGAATCTTTTGGCCGTCTTAGTCTCCGCGCTGGCCACCATGGTCGTGGGCTTCCTGTGGTATTCACCGGCGCTGTTCGCCAATCCATGGATGATCTTGATGGGCTACGATCCGAACGACAAGGCCAAAATTGCGGAGATGCAGAAGAGCGCTGGACCTTCGTATTTCATGTCGCTGATCGCGAGCATCCTGGCGGCGTTTGTGCTGGGGAAATTGATCGCGGTCGCCGGGTTCACCACGGCGATTGTATGGACTGAAGATTGGCCTGGCTGGTGTGGCTGGGATTTGTGACTACGGTGCAGTTCACGAATGCCCTGTTCAGCCGGCAGCCGTTCAAGCTCTACTTGATCAACACGGGATATCAGTTCGTGTGTTACGCTGGCGATGGGGGCGATTTTGGGGGCTTGGCGGTAGACCTGGAGAGAGCAGCAGAGACGTAGCAAGCTACGTCTCTACGACACGCATCAACTATTCCAACTGCATGCCGCCGATCGAAGTCGGATAGCTTGGTGACTTCGTGTTCGCTGCACCATTGCTGCAGGCCGTCTACGATCTTCTCGGTGGCGCAGGGATCCCAGTAGCTGGCGGTGCCGATCTGCACGGCTGTGGCGCCCGGCGAGCATGAATTCAATGACATCGGCTGGCGGTTGAGATTCCGCCCATGCCGATGACGGGAATCTTCACGGCGTGGGCCGCGTCGTAGACCATGCGGACGGCGATGGGCTTGATGGCCGGACCGGAGAGGCCGGCGGTCACGTTCGCGATGCGCGGCTTGCGGGTTTCCGGATCGATGGCCATGGCCACGAATGTGTTGACCAGCGACAAGGCATCGGCGCCGGCTTCCTGCGCGACGTAAGCCATCTGCGCGATGCTGGTCACGTTGGGGGAGAGCTTTACGATCAGAGGGCGCCGCGCCACGCGCTTGGCCGTGGTGACGACTTCATCGAGCGAGCGGGGATCGCTGCCGAACTGGATGCCGCCGTGCGCCGTGTTGGGGCAGGAGACGTTCAACTCGTAGGCGGCGATGCCTTCGCCTTCGTTCAGGATCTCGATGGTGCGCTCGTAGTCTTCGCGGGTGTAGCCGAAGACGTTGGCCATCACGACGATGTTTTTGATCTCCCGCAGGTGCGGTAGTTTCTCTTCCAGGAATGCCTGCGCGCCGATGTTTTGCAGGCCGATGGCATTCAGCATCCCGGCCGCGGTCTCCCAGAGACGCGGCGGAGGATTGCCGATCATCGGCTCCCTCGACAGTCCTTTCACCACGAATCCGCCAAGCTTGCTCAGCTGGACGACATCCTCGAATTCGACTCCGTAGCCAAACGTGCCGCTGGCGGCGATGATGGGATTCTTGAGGTGAATGCCGGCGACATCTCACGCTGAGATCGGGAGTCGAGGTTGAGCCCTCATGGCTCGGCCTTCTCCCGAGGTCGATGCATGGTGAATGCGGGGCGAGCGCCTCGGTGAGCACGCGGCCGACGGAATGAGTCGGAGCATTGATGCCCAACAGTGATGCGAGCGTGGCCGCCAGATCGACGGGTTCGGCGTTCGTGCGATAGGTTCCGGGCTGGAACGGCAAGCCGTAGAAAGCCAGCGGCACGTGCGTGTCGTAGTTGTAGGGCGACGTGTGGTCCGTGCCCTTGCTCGAGCCACCGAGTAGATATCAGGAACGCCCATGACGAACCAGCTTCCTTGCGGAGAATAGCTGTTCAGATATTTTCGTCCCAGTGGCGTGTTGGGAACTTCGCCCTCGGCCAGTTGCGACTTGGTGTAGTAGTCGCGCAAGCCGGCTTGCTTCATGGCCTCTCCGACGGCAGCTTCGGCATCGTGTTCGCGCACGTGGGCGGCGGCAAAGGCATCCTGGTCGAGCCAAGCGAGAGGATAGTCCAGCTTCACGTAGGTTGCGGGATGGCCGGGAGAAAACTTTGCGGTGATCGCGGCATTGAATCTGCCTCGAGTTTCTTGGATGCCGAGATTCGCGGCAGGAATGCGCAACTTCTTGACCGCGTCGGGCAACGAGGAAACGCCATGGTCGGCCGAGAGCGCGATCCACACATTGGCAAGTCCGATCTGGTGACCGAGGAAATTGATGAAGTCGGCGAGTTCACGATCGAGATCGAGCGCCATCTGCTGCATTTCGGGAGAATCGGGGCCGACGCGTGGCCGAGGATGTCGTTGGCAGAAAGGCTGACTGAAAGAAAATCGGTTGCCGGGCCCCGGCCAAGATTTTCGTAAACCATCAATTCTTTGGCAAACTCGAATTCATATTCGTTGGCGAACGCAGTGGAGCCGATGACGGCGTAGAAACCGGCATCAGAGCCGTCGGCGTTCTTGCGATGCGCCGTGGATCGGAGAACTGCGCCCTGAGCGTCTTTCCATTCGCGATCCCAATATTTCCCTGGACGAGTCGTGTTGAAATCCTGCGCCCACTTGGGCAGACTGTCGCGGTAATAAGTGGAGGTAACCCAGGCGCCGGTTTGCTCGATCGATCCAGTAGGCAGCATCGCCGGCAAAGCCAGCGGGAAGCACGGCGGCGCGGTCTTTCAACGACACGCCAAAGACACGGGCCTTTCCTTGGGTGGCCAGCTTGAGTTCGTCGCCGATGGTGTCGGCAAGAAGATTGTGGGGCGAAGAACCTGTCTTGCTTCCTGAGACGCCCAGCAGTTTAGTGTCGTCGTCCTCGACGGAGGTCACCATGCGCTTCTTCTTCGGGTCCCACCATTCATTGTCGGCAATGCCGTGTCCGTTGCTGTAGGCTCCGGTGAACAAAGTGGAGTGTCCGGGAGCGGTGCGGGTGTTGGCGTAATTGTAATTACAGTTGGGGAAGTACGCACCGTGATCGAGGAGAAGGCGGAAGCCGGAGTCGCCGAACTGGTCGCGGTAACGCTCCAGGTAGTCGCCGCGGAATTGGTCGATGACGATGACTACTACCAGCTTGGGATGTGCATTGTAGGCCGAGGCTGCGCTAATCGGCGAAAGGCCAAGGATGGCCGTGAATGAGGCAAAAACGAAAAAGATGCTGGCGCGGGCAGACCAGAGGGACGATCTCATCGCGAACGTAGTTTACACAGGCCAAGGGTATAAGCCAAAGCAGAGATCGCACTAACTGGGTGCTCCATGCGGCTGAAAGCTTGGGGAAAGCTTGTAGAAGATGCCGGTGCCCGTCCTGCTCCGGAGCAACGACCTGACGCGGTTCCTCGGCGACGGTCAGGATCGAGAGCGGCTGGTTATGTTTTGATCTCCGGCTCATGGTTGCCCGCAGAAATACTGCAATGCCCACTCCCAGCGCGAAAGCTAAAGCCACAAAGTACCAAAGAGTGGGAAATCCCAGAACGAAGATCAGGGCGCTGCCCACGGCAAAGACCAATCCCACAAATCCTCCGCCGAAGGAAAGCTTATGCATGGTGATACCGGGATGCCGTTTCTCCGTCATGGGAGGCCCTCTTGTAGCATCGATCATCCCACGTGGCGGCACGGGATTCAAGGATAATGGCTGGCAAGCCCATCACCACCAAGGACACGAAGTTACACGAAGGAAATCAGGGAAGTTCTTTTCCGTGGAACTTCGTGTCCTTGGTGGTTTCTGGGGTGCGGCGTGCATTCCCGGCCACTTTTCCGATACATTTAAAAGGTTCCCATGCTTGATCTGAATTTCGTTCGCGAAAATTTGCCATTGGTGGAAGAGAAGCTGCGACAGCGCGGCATGGATCCGGCTGCGGTGCTGAAGGATTTTCGGGAAGTCGACACGCAGCGACGGCAGGCGATCACCGAGGCCGAGACGAGCAAGGCGCAACGCAATAAAGCTTCGGAAGAAATCGCTAAGCTCAAAAAGAGTGGGCAGGACGCCAGCGTCGCGATGGCGCAAACGAAAGACCTGCGTGAGAAGATCCAGGCTCTCGAGAAGACGGCGGCCGACCTTGACGCGCGGCTGCAAGATATTCTCGCGGGCATTCCCAATCTGCCGCATGCGAGTGTGCCGGTTGGGCAAAGCGCCGAGCAGAATGTGGAGGTTCGCCGCTGGGGAACTCCGCCGCAGTTTGATTTCACTCCCAAAGCGCATTGGGATTTGGGGGCTGAATTGGGGGTGCTCGACCTGGAACGCGCGGCCAAGCTGACGGGAGCGCGCTTTGCGGTCTATTGGGACCTGGGAGCGAAGCTGGAGCGGGCCCTGATGAACTTCATGCTCGATCTGCACACGCGGCAGCATGGGTACACCGAGGTTCTGCCGCCGTATCTGGTGAATTCAGAATCGATGTACGGCACGGGCCAGCTGCCGAAGTTTGCCGCCGATTCTTTCCGCGTGCCGCACGGGGAGAAGGATCTCTGGTTGATTCCCACCGCGGAAGTTCCGGTCACGAACCTTTATCGCGACGAGGTGCTGGACCAAGCGCGGCTGCCGATCCGCCTGACGGCTTACACTCCTTGTTTCCGCAGCGAGGCGGGTTCGTATGGGAAGGATGTGCGCGGAATTATCCGTCAGCATCAGTTCCAGAAAGTGGAACTGGTGAAGTTCACCCGGCCGGAGAACTCTTACGAAGAACACGAAAAGCTAACGCACGATGCCGAGGAGGTTTTGCAGAAACTCGGGCTGCATTATCGGACGATGGCGCTGTGTACCGGCGACATGGGCCCGTCGTCGGCGAAGACGTATGACATTGAGGTCTGGCTGCCGGGACAGCAACTGTATCGCGAGATTTCGTCGTGCTCGAATTTTGAGGCGTACCAGGCGCGGCGGGCGAACATACGCTACCGCCCAGAAGGCAAGAACAAGACGGAATTCGTCCATACCCTGAACGGCAGTGCCCTGGCCGTGGGGCGCACCTGGGTTGCGATTGTAGAGAACTACCAGCAGGCCGATGGGAGCGTGGTGATTCCCGAGGTGCTGCGTCCTTACATTGGTGCCGAGAAGATTACGCCGAAGAAGTTTTAGAGCGCTTCCAGCTTCCGCTGCCCGGCTTCCGGAAAAACTGCTTTTCGGAAGGTGAACAGGCGCGGCTAGGAGCTAGAGGCCAGGAGCTAGTAGACTTGCACAGAGCAGAACTCACGACGACCGCGCCCGGCGCGCCCCTGCCCATGAACGCCATCTGGCGAACAATTCGCGGATACATTCTGTGGCAATACGAGCGGGGCACGTTGCATTACGACATCATGGTCACGCTGATTATCATTTTTGTGCTGTTCTCGCCGCGCGTGATCAACTTCAATGACAAACCTGTGGCACGGAATCCGCATCCGACTGAGGTAGTTGTGACGACTGATGCGGAGGGGCATCTTTTCTATCAGGTAGCAGCCAGCGCTATTTCGCCGGGCGATGATCATGCAGTCCGCGAGCAGTTGCTGCGAATCATCGAACCAATTTCGGGCGCGGTTTCCATTGTGAGTTACGAGCCGGTTTCTGACGGCAAGGGAAAGGTGCAGGGCTACAAGGTGCTGGCCGAGCGGGAATAGACGCGGTGCAAGTGAAAAGACACAGTATGAAACGGTTCACGCTCATCTTCGCGGTCGCTCTGGCATGCGGCCTGTTTCTCTTCGCAGCCGCACCGAAGCCTGATGACTCGAACCTGGACGCTGTCCTGAAGAAAATGGACTCTGCTTCGGCGAGCTTTCGCAGCGCGCAAGCCGAGTTCGAGTGGGACAAGTACGAAAAAGTAATTGACGAAATCGACGACGTGCAAAAGGGCACCATCTACTACCGCCGCAACGGCAAAGAGATCGAGATGATGGCCGAGGTCAAGACGGCGGGAAACGATGCGAATACGTTGAAGCCCGATCGGAAATATGTACTGTTCAACGAAGGCAAGATCCGCATGTACCAGCCCAAGCCAGATCTGGTGACCGTATACGATTTAGGGAAGAAACGCGCTGAGTTTGAAAGTTATGTGGTTCTCGGCTTTGGCGGCAGCGGACAAGATCTGCTGAAATCATTCGACGTGACGGATGCGGGGCCGGAGACGATCAATGGCGTCGCTACGGCGAAACTGCAACTCATCCCAAAATCGGAGAACGTGCAGAAACAACTACAGCAAGATTTTCTTGTGGATCGATCTCGACAAAGGAATCTCGGTGCAGCAGCAATTCCTGACGCCACAGGGCGACTACCGGCTGACCAAGTATTCCTCGATTCGCATAAATGAGAAGATTTCGGACGACGTTTTTAAGCTAAAAACAACGGGTAAGACGCAGACGATTACACCCAACGGATAACTTGTTGAATCAAAAGGGCAAGAAGGTGTGCTAAGAATTGCACTCCGGGCGCTATACTGAGCCTCACCCTTTCGTAAGGTTTATTCATGGCTAAGGTTTTTACGATTACAGTTCCCCCTAAGCTGGGCAATAAGCGCAGAGAGCGCTCTTCGGACCCTCGATACGTGGATGGGCAACGGCTGCTGGTGGACGCCATGAAATACCTGGCGCAGGCCGACCCGCTACAGAACCGACCGGCAATCGAACTCATCTCGGAGCATGTGCGTACGCGGTTCCGGATGAGCGATTCGCCGCTGGCGTAAACGCCAAGCGGGCGCTTCCTTTTACATTTTGGGTAATGAAGTAGAAATGGGGACGGCAAATTGCCGTCCCCGTTTTCATTGGATCGCGCGTCAAGAACCGAATCGCAGCGAGAACTGCATGACGCGAGGGCTGGTAAGGGTTTGATTGAATTTGCCGAAACCGGTGATGTCGACCAGATCCTGGTTGATGAGGGATCCAGCGGCATCAAAGCGCACGGAGTTGGTCACGTTGAAAACTTCCCATGAGAACTTGCAGCATCTTCGCTTCGCTGAAGTTCCAGGTCTTAGCGAGGCCCTATCAACCCCGAAATAGCCGGGCCCGCGGAAGTTGTTGCGTTGTCCAGCCTCACCGGGCAGGGTTGCGCGGAAGTTCGAACCTGCCAGCGTACCCGGGGCAAGCGCAGACGAGGTTGCTGGGATCCTTGAAGACCGTGGGATCACCGTTGGAGTCACGGAAGACGCCAGTCTTTGGCTTCGGACCCGTCAAGAAGGACGTGCCCTCCAGTTCGAAATCGGTAGCCCAGCCAGCGCCGGCATTCACCGTAAATGGGAAATCCGCTGGTCCAGCGCCACAGACCGTTGAGGCCCCAGCCGCCGAAAATCCGTTGACGAATTGTTGGTCCACCGCCCCAATGGCGTCCGTGGCCAAAGGGCACATCCCAGACCCAGTTCGCGTTGAACTGGTGAGTTGTATCGAAATCGGAGACTGCGCGCCAGAGATCCGGAGAGAAGGCATTGATCACCTGACTGTTGAAAGCCAGACCACCCGATTCAAAGCCGTTCACGCGCTCAGCATTGGAGCCGACGTCAATTGACTTGGAGAAGGTGTAGTTCAAATCGAACTGCAGACCGGCTGCCATGGCGTGGCGCAGAGCTAACCTGCAGGCCGTTGTAATTGCTGTTGCCGCGCGTTTGCCAGCCGTAGAGCGAAGAGAACTGGGGTTGGTAGTACTGGAAGGGAGTGCCGTAGGGTTGGACGTAGCCGCCTAGGTTATTGGAACCGGTTCCGGCACAGGCAGGGATACAGAAGGCGTCCGAAGTCCTCCAGACGCCAGAGTCTCGTTGCCCAGGGAACAATAATAGAGGTCATAGATATTCTGGGTCGCGGTGAGGGTATGCCGGGGGCGTTGCGGAGCACATCCCTGAACGCCACCTGGCTCCCGCCGCTTGGGGGAACAGATTCTCCCAGTAGGGAATGTTGGCAAGTGGTCGTCTTCCGTGGCTCCCGCATATGCGGCTTTCGACAATGCTGGGCTGCCGTGAAGTAGTCCATGTGGCTGGACGGGATCGACCAGATCAAGAGGTTGAGACAGGTCGATTTCCTGGAGCAGGTGGTGGGCGAAGCGTCCGGTGTAGGTCGCCTCCAGGACGAAGTTGTGGCCGAAGTCGCGAGTGATGGAGAAATCCACGACATGGGAGTACGGAGTCTTCAGGCTGTCGTCGATGCCCCATGCGATCGCCAGACCATAAGTGTTGGGATCAGTAGGAAGGAGTGTATGGGAAACCGTGGGGGCTAGGCACGCCTGGACTCGGCGGAAGATTGGCCTGGACCTGCAATCCTGTGAATCGGGGGCGGTGTCCACGTGAGCACTCCAGCGGGATTGCTGATGGTAGTGGTCAACCCCCAAGAGCCTGGCGGTCGAAGGTGTTGACCACACCTTCGCCGAAGTGATCGAAGTAGAGGCCATATCCGGCGCGAATAGAACTCTTGCCGGCGTCGCCGAACAGCTTGTGCCAGAATCCGCTGGCCGCATGGGGAGAGTAGGCAAAGGCGAAGCGTGGCGCGAGATTCTTGTAGTCCCAAGCCCAATAGGGCTTTTTTCCGTTGGCCTGGCCGGAGAGATCGAAATTCAAGTCGGGCTGGTCACACGTTGCCCTGCTGCATCTCCTGCCAGCGATTCGTGAACCATTGGTGCATGTTTACGGTGGGCGAGACTTGGTTCCCGTCGGCTTCATAAGGAGGTTGCAGCAAGGAGTAACGCAACACCGTAGGTGAACACGAGATTGGGCGTGACGCCCATTTGTCCTGCAAGTACATTTCGCCTTCGAAGTTTCGGAAATGTCTTTGCACCAGGGCACCGCTGGGAATCAGTTCGCGTTTTTATCCTGGTTGGTGGTGGTGTAGACCTGGCTCATGATGCCCATCAACTGTACGGCGGCAAAGTCGTAAGAGGTGCCAAACCCGGGATCGACCAGAGGAAAGCTCGGATCGCGAGCGGGGTCCAAGATTCGCACCGGTACCGGAGATGAAGGAAGGGCTCATCCAGTACAGGTTGGAATATCCTTCGGAGAGATTTTGAGCATTCGACTGTCGATTGTTGTGAATGAGCCGCCAATTGGTGCCGAATTGGATGGTATGGCGTCCCTTCGTCCACGATACGTCGTCGATGAAGTTGTGTACCGGAACGTTGGTGAGAATGGTGGGCGTGAAGCCCGACGGCGTCGTCGAGGCCGCGAAGGCGGTTAAAGGGTTGATTATTGAGTCCCGAATCACCCACGCCTTGACGGATGAACGCATAGCGGAAGTTGTTGATTAAGTTGTTGCGTGCGATCCAAGTGTAGCCGCCGGCAATGCCCTTGCTGTTGTTGGTGAGAAAATCGTTGGCGGGAAGGCCCGGGAACTGCGGCGGTTTGGATTCATGATCGTTCTGCAGGTTACCGCGAACGAAGAGCGAATGATTACCGTTGGCCGAGATTTTGTAGTCCAACTTGAAGATGTAGGTATTGAGATTGATTGGGTCGGCGCCGGGGAAGGTATAGGCAGCAGAATTGAGGCCATCACCTCCGCCGCTGGTCGAATTCGGCACTGGGTATTTGGCAAAGAGGGCAGCCGGATTGGCTCCGCCGAGGTTCGCGATATTGCCGTTCGGCCCGGGCCCCACGGGATTTCCCGGGGTCGGGGGACAGACTCCGTTTGCGGAGCAACCCTGATCGAGTGAGGTAATACCGGCGGGGTAGAGCGTCGTCACATTAGATCCGGCGCAAAGGTTGGATCGCTGGCAACGGAGAAATTTCCAGGACTGTTGTCGCCGGTCACACAGTTCGCATCCCCGTCAGGATCACAGAGATACTTCAATTGTCCTTGCGCCAGACTTTGGGTGGGAATAATGCGTGTGGTCTGCAGCTGATCTGCCGTTCGCTGCCCTTCGTAGGCGGCGAAGAAAAACAAGCGGTCTTTCTTGATCGGCCCGCCGATGGTTCCGCCAAAGGTGTTGCGAAGAACGAGCCAGGGACGTTGGGTAATCCCGCATTCAGTTCGGCTTGTTTGTTGAACCAGTCGTTGGCTACCGTGCAATGTTGGGCGGTGATATTCGTACAGCGATCCATGGAAATTGTTGGTGCCACTCTTGGTCACGAGATTGACCTGCGCTCCGGAGGACCGGCCAGCAGCCGCATCGAGTTGCTGGTAGTGACGCGGAATTCCTGTAAGGAGTCGAGAGTGGCGCGCATCGCACCCTGGAACGCATTCCCGACAAGCTGATCGTTGTCATCCAAGCCGTCGAGTGTCACGTTGGTCTGATCGCTGCGAGCGCCGTTGACCGAACCGCCGCGGCTGTCGTCGTCCTGATTCACGTTTTTTCCGATGTAAGACACGCCCGGCTGCAGGCTGAGAATCGCGACTGGATCGCGGCCTTCGGAGGGTAGATCAGTCAACTGAGAGCTTTGAATTCGTTGCCATGGCTCGCGTCGGCGTGTTCACGAGCGGTGCTTCTCCGGTCACCTCGACGATCTCGGTCGTCCTTGTTACCTGCATTGCGACGTCCACGGTCGCCGGTTGGCTCACTTGCAGGATGACCTTTTCCCGTTTCACGTCGCGAATCCGGCCATGGTTACCGTCAGCGAGTAGCTCGCGGGCGGGACCTCAAGGAATTGATATACGCCTGTCATTGGTCGATTTTGTGGTTCGTGAAAACCCGGTCGACGCATTGCTGATCGTGACAATGGCGCCCTGCACGACGGCACCCTTAGGATCAGAGATCGTGCCGCGCAGAGATGTGTTCGCGGACTGGGCCGAAGCCAGGAGGTTGAGCGCAAGAATAAAACCGATGCCAACAGAGTGATTACACGTGAAGCAGAACGCATGAAAGCTCCCTTCACCCACGAGGGCGTTACATTTTCAGATTGTCGTTTGCCCAGGAAAACAGAGACGATGAGAGACCCTGGGGACCTGATGGGGCGGTATTGTGCAACTTCACTGCCACAAAGTTCAAGCTGAATCTGCAGGATTATGTAATTTCTTGAAACGTTTGAATACGCCATTTCACATATGAAACTTCCAGAATTGGAAATTCATGCAGGGCGATGAAAGAGCGCGGACGCAAGGACTATGACTGCGGGATAGCATTCGAGAGTGTAGCGGGGCTCGGGATTTTCCAGAGTTCCGAGAAATACGGAACGCAGTAGTAGAAAAAAAACGAATAGTCCAATGCCAAAAAATTCACGGGAGCGGAACAGTCCGGCCGCCGCCATGGCTACATAGGCGAGGTTTACGAGTCCGAAGACGAGGCTGAGGGTGAGCCAGCGAGCGTCGTCATTCAGTTCCCACCAGCGCGGGTCGGAGGGAAATAGTTCTGTCCGCGGGCGCAGCCACATGTCGGCAATGCGCAGGAAAGGAAGCCAGACGTAGTAGCGCAGTGGAGCGGCGCGCACGCGTTGGTTCGCCAAAGTGAGGAAGCGGGAGTCGAGTTCGGGCGTCATGTCGTGGTCGCGGTTGTAGTCGGAGAACAGGTCCGTGGTCTGTTTCCCCTGAGCTTCCGAGTCGAATGCGCGCCGCGGCAATTTTGTAGCGTCGATGTCAGAGCCGGGAACGTTCCAGTAGATCTCCTGCACGGAGACATAGTCGGCGGTCCAAGTCTTCACCCAGCGATTGAATCCAGTCATGACCAGCTCGTCAGAGTCATTGGCATAGCGCGGGGCCAGCGGCTGGAAGCGATGGAATGTGTGCAAGTTTCGAAGTGTCCAGGGAACTAACGGCGCGGTAGCTCCGACGGCGACCAGGACGCCTGCCAAAAATATCGTTCGGAAGCTTAGGTGCGATGATTCGCTCCCGATCCGCAAGCTGCGGACGAGCAGCCATATAAGATATCCGCCGATGGCTGCCAGCAGGATGCCACCGTCGGGGCGAAGAAGGATTGCAGCACCGACAGAGAGTCCGCAAGCCAGCCAGACAATAATCGGATGAGCGGATGGTGTGTCGGTTTTTCCAATTCGGAGGCCGACAAAGACCAAGTCGAACGCGAGCGCTGTGAAAAAAATCTCCAGAGTTTCGGTGAGAGCTGCAGCGGCATAATTGGCGAGAAAGGGGCAGAGCGCTGCCAACAAAAACGCGGCCTGCGCCGCGCGAGAGGAGAGCAACCGCCGGGCCATGTCGGCGATAAGGAAGCAGGTTACGAGATCAATGAGCACCTGCACGAGCAGGGCTGCTCGATAATTCTCGTCGCCGAAGAGTCCGAATAATACGGCCAGGAAGGCAGGGTATCCCGGCAAACGCGACAGAGTGGGAGTAATCACCCCGGAATTCGTAATGCCATAGATGCCATGCAGCAGCCAGTTTTCGGCGATGTTGGCATAGAGCCGGGAATCGTCGACGATCCCCGGAAAGCGGACGACCAAGAGCAATCGCAGGCCCAGCGCCGCCAGGCTTGCCGCCAGAAAGAACCTCGCCTTCTTGTGCACGAGTTCCCGCATCAGTTTTTGTACGGGGCGAATCATAGCGCGTTTATGGCAATCCCGTTGCGAGGAAAGTGCATCTTAGACTCAGAGCGGCTAACCTCATCCTGTCTTACAGTACGTATTGATCTTCACGAGATCCCTTCGGCTGTGTTAAGGCGAGTTCTTCGCTGCGGTGGAGGGCGGGATACGTGCCGGAAGGATCCTCCGCAGACGGCAGGCACAAACTCGAAAGTGCACTGCTTTGGCGTCCTGTCGAGAATTGACCGTGTGCCGCCGGGGGCATACGATTAACAATTACTCACCCATGCCTCAGCCAGTTTTCTATGATCCGCAGCGCGCCCGCTGGAAACGCCTGCGGCGACTGATCGATGTTTCGGCGGTCTGCATTTCTGCGTTGATCATCTTTTTCGTTTATACCGCTCTGAAAGATGAGCCACTGCCCGAACTGCTTTTCTCCCCGCAAAAGCGAGCCTTCAAGGCATTGAAGGAAAGTGAAAAAGAGAAAGCGCACGACCGTCAAAAGAAGCTTGCGGCCCGCTCCCACCGCAGGTCGAAGTTATCGGCGTCGCAAGTCACGCTGAACCAGGGAGAAGGAATTCGGGCGGCGTTCTATGTGCCTTGGGATGCAGCCAGTTTCTCATCGCTGCGGTCCTATGCTCGACAGATCGACATCTTGTATCCCGACTGGCTGCACGTGCTCAATGCCGATGGACGACTGCAAGGCGTCGACGAACAGACGAACAAATTCTTTGACATTGTGCAAGGCAGCAGTGTTCTTCCGGTTGACGATCGCGTGATGCCCTTTCTGAAGACGGAAGATCCTGGGATGGAAGTCTTTCCCATGGTGAACAATTTTGACGGCGCCAACTGGGTAGGAAGCGTGGTTGATTTTCTGAACAATCCCGGGGCGCGGGCGCTGTTCCGCCAACAAGCTGGACTGTTTCTTGGGTCAGGCCGGTACCGCGGACTCATGATCGACTTCGAGGCGTTTCCAGCCAGCGGGCAAGCGGGGTACGTTTCTCTGTTGAAAGAGTTGTCAGGCGATCTGCACGCGCGGGGCATGAAGCTGTATGTGGCAGTTCCGCCGCACAACAGCGAATACGACTATCCCGCGGTCGCATCGGCGGCAGATGGAGTGGTGCTCATGAATTACGACGAGCACTACCCGGGTGGCTCTTCCGGCCCGGTGGCCTCGCAGGACTGGTTTGTCCAGAACTTGAATTTTGCCAAGACGGTCATCCCCCAGGAAAAAATCATCTGCGCCATCGCCAACTATGGCTATGACTGGGTGTTGAAACCGAAGAACGGAAAGTTGCCGGCAGGGGTCCACGACACTCCCAGCAGCGCGCAGGAGGCTTGGCTGACCGCGCGCGATTCCGACGAAGACGTCAACTTTGACGATGACGCCATGAATCCGCACTTCAGCTACCTGGATGAAGTGGGATTGCGACACGATATCTGGTTCCTCGATGCGGTGACGGCTCTGAATCATATGCGCGCGGCGCAGTCGCTTGGTATCCAGACCTTCGCCCTCTGGCGCCTGGGGAGCGAAGACCGCTCCCTGTGGCGGGTGTGGGATGTGCCGGGCGAGGTGGGCGCCATGGACAAACTCCGCGACGTTCCGCCCGGAGCCGATGTCGACATGGAAGGCCAGGGAGAGATCCTTCGCATTGAAGACAAGCCCGCGCACGGCACGCGTGATCTGACCCTGGATGAGAACAGCAAGTTGATCACCGACGAGGTCTTCCAGACCCTGCCGGAACCCTACCGGGTGGGACGCTATGGCTACAGTCCCAACAAGGTTGCAATCACGTTCGATGACGGGCCTGATCCGGAATGGACGCCTAAGATTTTGGACGTTCTTAAAGAGAAGCACGCGACCGCAACTTTCTTTCTGATTGGAATCCAGGCGGACAAGTTCTCAGGGCTGGTCAAACGGATCTACCGCGAAGGGAACACGATCGGGAACCATACCTTTACGCATCCCGATGTCAGCAACATTTCCACCGCATATATGAAGGTGGAACTGAATCTCACGGAGCGGCTGTTCGCCAGCCTGGTGGGGGTTCGCACGACGTTGATGCGGCCGCCGTATGCGATTGATGAGGAGCCGGACACGGCAGATCAGGTTCGTCCGCTCGAGATCCCGCAAGAAATGGGATACATCACGGTGGGGAATCGTATCGATCCCAACGATTGGAGCGGGAATCCGTCGGCGAAAAAAATATCGGCGTATGTGCTGTCGCATTTACCTCCGTGCCGACAGGAAGATCTCCGCTGCGGCAATATTGTGCTGCTGCACGATGGTGGCGGCAATCGCGAAGAGACGGTGCGGGCGTTGCCGATGATCATCGATGGCATCCGGGCACGAGGGTATGAGATTGCGCCGGTTTACGAGTTGTTGGGGAAGACTCGGGCGGACGTGATGTCTCCGTTACCTCCGGCCGAGCAGTGGGCTGCCCGGCTAGATCGTTTCGGATTCTGGCTATTCGAGGCGGGGATCGTCGCGATTACGTGGATCTTCCTGGTCGGCGACCTGCTGATGACCGGCAGGCTGATTTTTATTGGGGCGGCGGCGGTGTACGACCGCGTGCACGAGAAGATTTTCGGCAAGCCGGCGGAAATCGCCTCTTACAAACCGAAAGTTGCGGTCCTGATTCCCGCTTACAACGAAGAGAAAGTCATCGAGCGCACAGTGCGCGCCGCCCTGAACTCGAACTATCCGAACCTGCGCGTGATTGTGATTGATGATGGTTCAAAGGACCGGACGCTCGAAGTGGCGCGCAATGCGTTCGCTGAAGAGGCTGCTGCGGGAAAGGTCGTGATCCTGGGGAAGAAGAATTCCGGGAAGGCCGAGGCGCTGAATTACGGTATCGAACACATTGGTGATGCGGAACTATTTGTGGGGATCGACGCGGACACGATTATTGCGCCCGATGCGATTTCACGGCTGGTGCCGCACTTTATCAATCCGAAGGTTGGAGCTATTGCGGGAAATGCGAAGGTTGGCAATCGGGTGAATCTGTGGACGCGCTGGCAGGCGCTGGAATACATCACCAGTCAGAACTTCGAACGGCGCGCGCTCGACGTTCTGGGCGCGGTGAGCGTCGTGCCGGGTGCGATCGGGGCGTGGCGCGTTTCCGCGGTTCGTGAAGCCGGCGGATACCACGTTGACACGGTCGCCGAAGACGCAGACCTGACGATGGCGTTGCTGCGCCGCGGATATCGCGTCGAATACGAGGACATGGCACTCGCTTACACCGAAGCGCCTACGAACGCGAATGGGCTGATGCGGCAACGGTTCCGGTGGTCCTTCGGAATCCTGCAGGCGGTTTATAAACATCGCGGAGTCATGGCACGCAAGGGAGCGCTGGGCTGGGTGGCGCTGCCCAACATTGTGATCTTCCAGATTATGCTCCCCCTGGTGTCTCCGCTCATCGACATCATGTTCGCGGTGGGGACGATCTGGTATTACATTCAAAAGCACTTTCACCCCGACTCGACCGATCCTGCCGACTTTCACAAGCTGGTGTTGTTCTTCTTTGCGTTCCTGGTGATCGACTTTATCGCGTCGGCGATCGCGTTTGCGCTCGAACGACGGCGCCCCGACGATAAAGAAGACGTCTGGCTGCTCAGCCAGGTTTGGCTGCAGCGGTTTGCTTATCGCCAGCTATTTTCGATTGTGCTCTTCAAAACGTTGAAGCGGGCGCTGGAAGGCCGCAGGTTTGCGTGGGACAAGCTGGAGCGTACAGCTGCAGTGAACTACGTGCCGGCGGAGAGCCGGGAGAAGGTGAATGTCCCGTAGGTGCACTCGCACGTTTCCCGAAGTGCCGTTCGCGGCCGGCCAGGCGTAATCACTCTTCGCGCAGCAATACCATAGGATCCACGGAGAGCGCGCGTCGTGCCGGTATCCAGGTGGCGACCAGACCCAACAATGACATGGCAACAACGACACCCGCAAGCACTAGCGGATCGCGCGGAGTCGCCTGATACACGATAAACGCTAAAACTCGGGTCGCCAGGATCCCGAAACCCAGTCCGGCCACTGATCCGACGGCCAACAAAGTGACGGCTCGCCCCAGTGCAGCGTGCAACACTTCCTTCCTTTGCGCTCCCAGGGCAACGCGAAGTCCCAACTCCCGCAGACGTTTGCTGACGGAGTAGGCCGCCATCCCGAAGATGCCAGTAATCGATAGCATGCTACCAATCATACCCATCACTCCCAGCGCCATCGTTGCCACGCGCGAGGGAAACAAAGCCACATCCAGAAAGCTGCTCCACGTGCCGGTGTCAACGGGTAGTCCCTCGTCCATCTCCCGCAATTTGGCCCTGATAGCCGCAGAAAGCTCTTGCGGATCGCGATGTGAGCGCACTACCAAATCCGAAGTACTAGCCGGTGACTGCAGGAAAGGAAGAAACATCGCGGGCTGTTGATCCTCGGTTACACTCAAATACCTTCCGTCTTCGACCACCCCCACGACTTGGACGCGTGTTCCGTCCTGCAGTTTGTAGTACTTGCCGACTGCCTCGGAGACTGAACCGAAAAGGTTTCGGGCAAATTCCCGGTTCACGGTGGCAACGGGAGGGGCGCTTTTGTCGTCATGCCAGCTAAAGCTCCTCCCTGCTAAAACGCTCGTGCCTGCCGCATCGAAATAGCCTGGGGAGATGTCGTACTTGAACGGCATGGCGGCAATGTTCGATTGCTTGAAATCAGTGGTTTCGTCTTTGAAGACATTCTCACGGCGCCCGGCTGCATACACTAGCGGCGGATAATTATTCACCAATCCCGCGTGCTCTACGCCGGGAATCGTCTCCATGGCTTCAATCATGCGCTTCTGCATTGCGGGCGTTTGCTCGATGCTATAGTTCGCCATGGCCAGATTTGTACCGACCAACATCGCCTCGTGCGGCTCGAAACCGAAGTTGCTGTGCAGCGACCGTACCAGGCCGCGTACGGCAACCATCGAGGAAGTGATCAGCACCGCACAGATCGCAATCTGGATGACCAGCAATGCGTCGCGCAGCGTGAGCCGCCGCCCGATCTGAGCACTCGAACCTGCTTTCACGACCTCATATGGATTCGAGCGCCATACCTGCCGCACTGGAATGATCCCGAAAAGACTTGCGCTGAGTACGGCGAGTAACAAGGCGACGATGTAGAGTCTCGCGTCCGGATTGACCGGCACATGCAGGGGAGCGTCCGGAAAGGGCTGCCACACACTCAGTTGGCGTAACAGAAGAACGCTGGCCAAAAGTCCGGCGGCACCACCGACTAGCGAAATCAGCCCAGCTTCGGTCAGTAATTGCCGGAGAATACGATTGCGGCTCGAGCCGAGCGCGAGCCGGAGAGCAACCTCGCGGGAGCGATCGGCGGTGTGCGCCGCAAACAGGCTGCCCAGATTGGCGCATGCGGCCAGCAAAATCAACCCTGCGAGCAGCATCAATCCAGCAACGAAGGCTTCTGTCGGACGACGGAAGGAAGTCAGGCCTTGCAAAGACAGGGTCGACCGCTTATGGCTCGACTCCTTGGGATAATTTTTTCCGATGTATGCCGCCACCTCGTTCATGTCGGCGACCGCCTGAGCTTCAGTGACTCCGGGCTTCAGATGTCCCAGAACTTCAAAAATTCCATGGTCGTTTCCACGCGTATTGAGATCAAATCCGGCAGACACCTGGCCTTGGTTCACGATCGGCATGAAAAAATCGGGCGAAATAAACAACAGAGTTCCTTGGAAACCCGGCGGGGCTACACCAATGATGGTGAAATCATGTTTGTTCAGGCGAACTACACGGCCCACTACACCAGGATCGTCCTGAAAATGGGTGTGCCAATACGCATGGCTGAGAACCATATAGGGAGCAGTGTTCGCGCCATGCTCATCGGCGGCGTGAAAGAATTGCCCAAGATAGGGTTGGATCCTCAGCACGTCGAAGTAGTTTCCACTGGTTGCAAAGCCGGTGGCTACCGAAAGATCTTTCCCAGTATCCAGCCCCACAAAAGCGAAGTTAAAGGCCGCGAGAGCATCAAAGCTGCGGTTGCGATCTCGCAAATCGATGTAGTTGGGATAAGATTGCCAACCGGCATCGTCGCCATACTCGCTCCCGTAAAGAGTCTCCGCCTGAGGCACGTTTATCGGGCGAAGGATTAATCCGTTCAATACACCGAAGACCACGGCGTTTGCGCCAATTGCCAACGCCAGAGTAACAACGGCGGCGAAGGCAAAACCGGGAGACTTGCGCAATACGCGGAGAGCGAACCGCACGTCTTGCATCAGGGTGTTCATGTGGTCCTCCGGCGAAAAAGCTCTCTGCTTCGCTCAACATCCTCTCAGAGCAATTTCACGACCAGCATGGTTGGGAGGCAACTTCCTGAAAAGGAAGTGGCTTGTCTCCATTCGGGCGGCGCTGCAACGGTGGCAGTGTCCGCTTTCGCGGAGCGGTGTCCATTCATGAACACGCAGCCGGGGTTGGAATTCTTACCGGAATAGAAGTTCCGAGAACTCGGCAAGATTCCGGCGCCACACCATCCAGGTATGCATGCCGGGCGTTTCGATGTCGGTGTGCTGCACGCCTTTAGTCTTGAGCCATTCCCTGAAGTTCCGGTTCACGGTGATCAGACGATCGTCAGTGCCGCAAGCAATCCAAAGTAGATGAAGTTGCTGGTTCGCCTTTGCGTCGAGGCCGGGAAAATCTTTTTCGAAGTCGTCGGGAATGCCGCCAGAACTGAAGGCGCCGACCCACGCGAACTTGTCGAGATTGTTTAGTCCGGTCAGCAACGATTCTGATCCACCCATCGAAAGACCAGCGATGGCACGCGAATCGCGATCGTTGGTGATCCGATATTGGCTTTCAACTTTCGGCATAACTTCGGTCAGTAGAGCCTGGCGGAAGTTCGAGAAATTCTTGTCGCGTATATCGGTGCGGGCCCACACGCCCCATCCCAGCGTAATCATCTCCATGGTGCCGTAGCCGAGGGGCATGACTACGATCATGGGCTTGGTTTTGCCTTGTGCAATCAGGTTGTCGAGGATGACGTTGGCGCGGCCGACCGCGGTCCATCCGCTGGCGTCGTCGCTGTAGCCGTGAAGGAGGTAAAGAACAGGGTAAGTTGTCTTCCCTGCCGGATCGTAACCCGGGGGCGTGTACACGTAGTAGTCGCGCTGATCGTCGGCAACAGCTGATCGGTAGAAATGATGGTGCACTTCTCCGTGCGGAAGATCGTTCCGCTCCCACGGCAGCGAGGGTGGACCTTGCACATGAACCATGTTTTCGGTCGAGAGCAAGTTCGTCTTCATCAGGTTGTTATACGGATCGATCATGCGGATGCCGTCAACGAGGATGGAGTACCCGTAGTAGTCGGGAGCCAGAGGCGGCGTGTTCACGGTCCAAACGCCCTTGTCGTCTTTCTGCATGGGCAGCGGCTCGGGGGTGCCTTCACGCGTCAGTTTCACTTCCTGCGCGTTGGGAGCAAGGAATTGGAAAGTGACGCTATTGTCAGAGTGGACCTGGGGGGTATTGAGCCACGGCGGCCGTTGTGGTTGGGTTTGCGCGGGCTTCGCCTGCTGAGCAGTTAATAGCGCAGATGTGAATACAAAGAGTGAGAGTAAGACGACGAGGGATTTCATGGCTTCTCCGGAAACGAGGCTATTGTAAGCCAGCGAGCGGCAACGCTTCGCGGCTTTGTTTCCGGAATGAGGTGCGTTCGCCCGGATTTGTGGAGAATTACTTCTTCGCGGCAACTTCCAGGCGGGTTTCGGCGCGGTGGAGCGCATCGAGAGCGCGGTCGACATCCACCGTGGTGTCGCCGCTCGCCAGGCGTTGCTCGGCGCGCTCTTTGGCTTTGCGGGCGCGATCGACGTCGATTTCCGAGGGACGTTCGGCGGACTCTGCGAGGATCGTGACTTTATCGGGCAGGACTTCCGCGAATCCCCATGCGACCGCCAAGCGCAGCTCGCTGGCGTTTTCGCAATAGATGATTTCGCCGACGGAAAGTTCCGTGATCAGCGGGGCATGCCCGGGAAGGACGCCGAGGTATCCGTTCTTCGCGGGGATCTGGACTTCCTCGGCCGCCGTGTCGACCACTTTCTTTTCCGGCGTGACGATCTCGAGTTTAAAAGTATCTGCCATTGCAAAACGGCTTTCGGCTTTCGGCTTTCGGCTTTCGGTCTTGTGGGCCGGAAGACCGACGCCGGAAGCCTGTTCTTATGCAGCTGCTTTCATCTTCTCCGCGGCTTCGAGGACTTCCTCGATGGGGCCCTTCATGTAGAAAGCCTGCTCGGGGATGTCGTCGTACTTGCCTTCGACGATAGCCTTGAAACCCTTTACGGTGTCGGCGATCTTGACGTAGCGTCCGGCGGCACCGGTGAACTGCTCGGCGACGTGGAAGGGCTGCGACAGGAAGCGCTGAATCTTGCGGGCTCGGGCCACCGTCAACTTCTGATCTTCGGTCAACTCGTCGATACCGAGAATCGCGATGATGTCCTGAAGATCTTTGTAGGTCTGCAGAGTTTTCTTTACCGTCTGCGCGACGTCGTAATGCTCCTGGCCGACAATGCGCGGATCGAGAATGCGCGAGGTGGAGGCTAGGGGATCGACTGCCGGGTAAATTCCAATTTCCGTCAGGGCACGCGAAAGCACCGTGGTCGCGTCGAGGTGAGCGAACGTCGTCGCCGGGGCGGGATCGGTCAAATCGTCGGCGGGCACGTAGATGGCCTGCACCGAGGTGACAGAACCCTTCTTGGTGGACGTGATGCGCTCCTGCAATTCGCCCATTTCTGTCGCCAGGTTGGGCTGGTAACCGACGGCGCTGGGCATGCGGCCCAGCAGCGCGGACACTTCTGATCCCGCCTGCGTGAAACGGAAAATGTTGTCGATGAAGAGCAGCGTGTCGGCGCCCTCGGCGTCGCGGAAATATTCCGCGACCGTCAGTCCGGTCAAGCGCGACGCGGAGACGGGCACCTGGGGGCTCGGTCATCTGTCCGTAGATGAGTGCGGCTTTCGATTCGGCCGGCTTGCCGGGCTTGATGACGCCCGACTCCGACATTTCCAGCCACAGATCGTTGCCCTCACGGGTGCGCTCGCCGACGCCCGCGAACACCGAGAATCCACCGTGGTTCTTGGCGACGTTGTTGATCAATTCCATGATGACGACGGTCTTGCCGACGCCAGCGCCCCCGAACAATCCGATCTTGCCGCCCTTCAAGAACGGCTGGATAAGATCGATGACCTTGACTCCGGTTTCGAACATCTCGGCGCTCGTCGCCTGCTCGTCGAAAGCGGGGGCGAGACGGTGAATCGGCATTCTCTCTTTGTACTCGACCGGGCCGAGCTGATCGACAGGCTCGCCGATCACGTTCATCACGCGACCCAGTGTGCCGCGGCCGACGGGAACAGAAATCGGTCCGCCCTGATCGATGGCCTTCATGCCGCGCACCATGCCGTCGGTGGGCTGCATGGCGATACAGCGCACGCGACCTTCTCCCAAGTGCTGCTGCACTTCGAGAATGACGCTGATCGGACTGGGCACGGTGAAGCCGTCGCTCACAACCTTCACGGCCTCATAGATGGGAGGCAACTTGCCCTCGGGGAATTGTACGTCGACCGCGGGGCCCGCGATTTGGATTACATGTCCTACGTTTTCAGGCATAAAACCTCAGCTTTTAGCTATTAGCTCTCAGCCTCTAGCTCAATCTTATAGCCGCAGCATCTCAAGCGGCTTGTTCTTTCAAACGAAGCCATAACCAGACCTGCGTCAATCTTCCTTGAAAAGCTAGGAGCTAAAGGCTAAGAGCTAATAGCTTTTCGTCACATTGCGGCCGCGCCGCTGACGATCTCGATAATCTCTTTCGTGATCTTCGCCTGCCGGGCCCGATTCATGACCAGCGTCAGCGAATCGATCATATCGGTTGCGTTGTTGGTGGCGGAATCCATGGCGGTCATGCGCGCGGCGTGCTCGGCGGCCACCGATTCCATCAGAGCACGGAATATCTGGATGCTGACGTACTTGGGGAGCAAGGCGCGGAAGAGTTCTTCGGGCGTCTGCTCGTAAATGTAGTCCACTTGCGCGGTGCCGAACTCCGTTGCGGCCTCTTGGCCGGGACGGTCGGGACCACGCATGCCGACTCCAGCACTGATTGCCGCCTCTTTGGCTTTCTTCTTCTCTTCTTCCGTCATCTCCTCGACGAGCCGGACAGTCTGTTCGCCGATCTGCTCGATCGGAAGAATCTGCTCGACAATAAGGCGCTGCGCGATGACCGACTTGAACTCGTTGAACACAAGGTACACAGCGTCGATCTCTTCGCGTTTGTAACGGGCGATTACGTTTTGTGCCAGTGCGGAAGCCTGCGCAAATTCTACCTTCCCGAGAATGCCAACGTGCTCGCCGGTAATCTCTGTTGCTCCGGCCCGCTCGGCTTCTTTCGGCTCTACCTCGATCGATTCGGCCAGATCCGCCAGGCTCTGCGTCTGGATTTTGGCGGCGGGAAAGCGGCGGCGCAGAAAGTCGCGGCCCTTGCGACCAATGGCTTCGATGTCAACGTTTTTGCCCGCCTTGGACTCCAAGAAACGCGTCGCAGCTTTTGTGATGTTCGCGTTGAAGGCGCCAGCGAGGCCTTTGTCGCCGGTCACAACAACCAGCAGGATTGTTTTTTCTTCGCGCTGCGCCAGTAGGGGATGCTTGGGCTCTCCAGTCTCGGGATCGTAAATTTCCGCGCGTGCGACCAGCGACTTGAGGACATTCGTCAACATCTGCGCATACGGACGAGCCGCGAGGGCACGCTCTTGGGCGCGACGAAGCTTCGCCGCCGAGACCACCTTCATGGCCTTGGTAATCTGCCGCGTGTTGATCACGCTGCGAATGCGACGACGGATGTCGAGAATGTTTGCCATTGAAAACCAGTACTCGGTACTCAGTTGTCAGTACTCAGTTGAAGCCAACGAAAATCTTAGGCAGCACTGAGTACAGATACCGACACTACTTTGCTACGGCCTGTCTTGAGGCTACGAATTGCTGCTTCGCTTCTTTGATCAAGTTTTGCAACTGGGTCTTCAGCGCGTCATCGAGAATCTTCTTCTCCATGATGGTGCGCAGGATGCCGGGGTTCGTCGAGTCTACGTATTTGAATAGTTCCGCTTCGAAGTCGCGGACCTGAGCAACTGGCAGGTCGTCCAGGAATCCGCCGGTGCCGGCCATGATGATCAGAATCTGCTTGGAGAACGGGAGCGGGGAAAACTGATTTTGCTTAAGCAGTTCTACCAGGCGCTGGCCGCGATTCAATTGGGCTTGCGTGGCCTTGTCGAGGTCGCTTCCAAAGGCGGCGAAGGCTGCCAGTTCACGATATTGCGCCAGTTCCAGCTTCAACGTGCCAGCCACCTGGCGCATGGCTTTAATCTGCGCGCTGCCGCCGACGCGGCTTACCGACAGGCCGACGTTCACCGCGGGTCGGACGCCCTGGTTGAACAAGTCGGTTTCCAAATAGATCTGGCCGTCGGTAATCGAAATGACGTTGGTGGGAATGTAGGCGGAAACGTCACCCGCCTGTGTCTCGATGATGGGGAGAGCTGTCAAAGATCCGGCACCGTTTTTGTCGCTCAGCTTTGCCGAACGTTCCAGAAGCCGCGAGTGAAGATAAAAAACGTCTCCGGGATAAGCTTCGCGGCCCGGCGGACGGCGGAGCAAAAGGGAGATTTCACGATACGATGCCGCGTGCTTCGAAAGATCGTCGTAGATGACCAACGCATGGCGCTTGGTGTCGCGGAAATATTCGCCCATAGCGGTTGCCGCGTAGGGCGAGATGTATTGCATGGGGGCGGGCTCGGATGCCGATGCGGCGACGACGATCGTGTACTCCATCGCTCCGGCATCTTCCAAGATCTTCACGACCTGCGCGATGGAGGAACGCTTCTGGCCGATCGCATTGTAGATGCAGATTAAGTCGTTGCCTCTACTGTTGATGATGGTGTCGAGAGCAACGGCGGTCTTGCCAGTCTGGCGGTCGCCGATGATAAGTTCGCGCTGTCCGCGGCCGACGGGAATCATGCTGTCGATCGCCTTCAATCCGGTGGCCATGGGCTCGCGCACCGGTTGACGGTCGATGACGCCCGGAGCAATACGTTCCAGCGCGATGAACTGATCGGTGGCGATGGGGCCCTTGTCGTCGATGGGCTCGCCGAGCGAGTTCACGACGCGGCCGATCATAGCGTCGCCGACGGGAACGCTCATGATGCGCCCGGTACGCTTGACCTCGTCGCCTTCTTTAATCTCGGTATATTCGCCGAGCAGCACGACGCCGACCTGATCTTCTTCCAAGTTCATGGCGATGCCAGCCACGCCGTGAGGGAAGGCAAGTAGTTCGCCGGCCATGACCTTGTCGAGTCCATAGACGCGCGCGATGCCATCGCCCAAGGTGATGACGGTACCGGTCTCGTCCACAGAGATCTGGGTGTCGTAATTCTCAATCTGCTCGCGGATCAGTTTCGAAATTTCGTCTGCTTTAATTTGTGCCATAAAATCAGCTCTTAGCCTTTGGCTGTTAGCTCTTAGCTTTCTTTCCAACGATTACTGTTGTTGCTTCACTCTGCTCTGCCTTGGCACCAACACTCGGCCCGGTCAGGGGTTCGAGCTAAGAGCTAAAGGCTAAGAGCTAATCGCTTCTTTAATCTTTTCCAGCTGGCCCTTCACGGAGCCGTCGTAGATCGTGCTGCCTACGCGGACGACCGCGCCGCCCAACAGAGACGGGTCGAGTCCGAATTGGGCGCGCACTTTCTTGCCAGTAACTTTTTCGATCTGCGCTTCGAGCGACCGCTTTTCATCGTTGCCCAATTCACGAGCACTGGACACCTGAGCTTCGGCGAATCCCATGCGGGCATCGAGTTCCTTCTTCAGCTGCTCGGCGATACGTCCCACGAACTGCACGCGGCGGTGGTCGATCAATACTGCTACCAGGTTACGGGCATGTGGCTCAATTTCTTCGCGTCGCACAATTGCATCCAGCAGTTTGCGCTTCTGCTCGGCGGGAACCGCGGGATTTTCCCAAACGCGCCTTAAGTCGCTGCTCTCCTGCAGCAGGTCTGCGATGCGGTTCAATCCACCCACCGCGCGATTGATGTCGAGATGGGCTGAAAGAATGACATCCGCGAAGGCCCGGGCATAAGTGCTGGCGACAGACGACACGAGTTAGTTCCTGTCCTTTCCCGGATGGTCGGACGACGCGCCCAGTTCCGCGGCAAAGTTGCGCACCAGGGCCTGATCGGTGGCGGCGTCGACATGAATCTGCTTGCGAGCCAGTCCGACCGCGAGGTCTGCCGCAAAAGCGGTGAGCTGGCGACGCGCGGCTTTCGCGGCGGCGGCGATTTCCTGCTCTGCAGTAGCGACAATTTTGCGAGCATCGTCCTCGGCCGCGGCTTTAATCCGCGCTTCTTCGGCTGCGCCTTCTTTCTCGGCGGCGGCGCGCATCATGCCTATCTCGCCATCCAGTTTCATCAGGCGCGATTCGATATCGGCCAACCTACGGCGTGCCTCTTCGCTGGCCTTCTGGGCCTCCTGCATTGCTTTCTGGATCGAGGCGCTACGATCGCGAGACCAGCCTGGCAGGTTCTTACGGCCGAGCCAAATCACTACACCAGCAATCACGACAAAATTCAGTACGACGCTCGCCCAGTAAGCTTGCTGCAGGTTCAGTCCCGTGATCCGGGAGATGGCGCGAACGGAGGCGGAGTGCTTGAACTGCTCGTTCTCGTCCTTTTCTTCTCCGGCGGCTTCGTTGCTCTCGTGAGCGATCTGACCTCCCGGGCCTCGAGCCTCGGAGGAATTGCTCTGATCGGGAGCGGCGGGTGGCTGCTGCGCGGTTGCCGGCAGCGAGGCAGCGCAAGTAATCATCAAGAACACAAGCAAAGCTGCACAGGCGATCTTCTTGGCCGCCTGCATGGGCGAATATGTCATCGGGTGTGCCATGGCGGGAATCATCGACCGGCTCCGGCGGGCTGCAACACGCGGCGCGCAATTTCCTGCGCCAGGGCCGCGGATTCAGCGGGCAACGCCTTTTCTGCGGCGGCCCGATCACGCTCGATATCTGCCTTTGCGGCCTGCACCTGCACTTGGGCCTTGCTGCGCGCTTCGTTCAACGCATTGGTGCGAGTTTGCAACGCTGCCTGGCGCCGTGCTTCTTGCGCGCGGAAGACTGCGGCCCGGGCTTCCCGCAATTTCTGTTCGTACTCACTTGTGCGCGCCTCGGCCGCAGCTATATCGGCCCGGGATTTTTCTACCGCTCCCTCAGTCTTGCTGCGCCGCTCGGCGAGCACACGCTGCAAGGGCTTGTGCACGATGGCGGTGTAGAGCGCGTAAAGCAGCGCCAGCAGAATCACCGTCGGTACTGCTCCGAGCAGTAATTCCCCTAGTTGTTGGAGCGTCTTATCCATGTGATGCTGATAGAGATCGGAAAATGAGGGCTATGAAAACTGTTAAGTCTAGCGTCCTCGTCAATTTATGTCAACGCGAAGCGGATGGTTTGGTCGCACGACTCTAGCTTTTGACGGAGCAGTTTTCCCGAAGCGAAACGCAAGGCGAAGGACTTCTGCAAGCTATTGGAAATAGGTACCTTACGGTCATCAATCTCGCCGGACGATTTACCACGCAGATTTCTGCACATAGCGCTTGACTTCAGCCAAAAGAGGATTAGCATTAAAAGCATCACCTCCGATCCAATTCAGGATCGAATGGGCCGATAGCCAAGGAATGTCACCGCTTCTTGGTTGCCGGCCCATTTAAATTATGCTCACCGGTCGCGAATTGCGTGCGCTAGACCGCCCCCAACCAATCAAGTTCAGCGGGGTGAGCTGGTGCAGTTCTCCATCTTCACCGCCGGAAGGATGCGATTCACCAGTTCTCTGCTCTCCGTCTCGTCTTTCAGAATATTCCATCCGGTAAGCACGGCGATCAAATTTTCCTCGGGGAATACCATGAGTTCTTGCCCGCCGAAGCCGCGCGCCATCCAGACATAGCCTTGGCGATCGGTTCGCGGCAGGAGCCACCACTTGAATCCGTATCTGAAGCCCTCTTCCGCGTCGATGAACGGAGTCAGCGACTCTTTCACCCATTGTTTGGAGACGATCTGCTTCCCGTCCCAAATGCCGTCGTTGAAGTAGAGGTATCCGAGTTTCGCGAGGTCGGGGCCGCTGAGGAATAGGCCACCTTCGGTATCGACGACGCCGAGCGGAGTTCGCTTCCAGAAGTACTTCATGCCGAGCGGGGTGAACAGATACTTTTCACCGTATTTCTCGATGTCCTGCCCCGTTTCCTTTTGGAAGACATAGGCGAGGAACATCGATACGCCGCTGCTGTAGTTGAAAACTTTGCCGGGTTCCTGGGCCATGGGGCGGTCGATGACGTACTGCACCCAGTCGTCGGAAGCCTCCATCAAGCTGGAATCGTTCTTGGGATCGTCATAGGCGACCTCTTCGTTCCAGTCGAGGCCGGTGGTCATGGTCAGGACGTGACGCAGCGTGATGCGCCGCTTTCGGTCGTCGACGTTCTTAACCTTTGCAACGTCGAAATACTTGAGCAGCGGGGTGTCGAGGCTGGCCTTGAAGTCTCCTCGGGTAATCGCGATTCCGAGAATGATCGACGAAGTCGTCTTGCTCACGGATTGCATGCTGTGCAGTCCGGTGCCGTGATAGTAGGGGTGCCAGGCGGGATCGAAGTAGTTGTAGGGGCCGGTCAGGCGCGCGTTCAGCGGTCCGCGGGTTTTCGCTTCCTTGCCATAGATGGTGGCGTAGTCGTGCGAGTACGTTTTTTCGAAGACTTCGGTGCCGCAACGAATCACGGTGAGGCTGTCGACCAGGTAGTATTTTCCGCCGGCCAAATCCGCATCGAATGCTGAGAGAACCTTTTCGTCGAGGCCAACCGCAGCGGGTGTGCCCTTTGGCCATCCATGGGTGGGCCATTGGGATTGCTGCTCTGCGCCAGTACCGCCTGAATCGTGAGCACAAGACCAACGAAGACGGCAGCTTTCAGAATTTTCATTGTCGCCCTTTGTGCGCGGGAAACTTTGCGCGGAACTACAGTAGCGACAAGACCATACGGTCGCGGTGGCCAGAGTGTCAAGACCAAGACAAGGGTCGAGTTATGGGAGACCTACTGACGCAATTTGGCTGAACTGGGGCGTCACTTCCCTTTCAGTCCGATTCCGGTGCCAACCCCGGTCAGAAAGTCCCAACCGGGTCCAGCGGAGATTCCGAACGCTTGTCCCTTGGTGATGTCGCGAAACACGCTCTTGTCGCCGATGCTGCCGTAGAATTTTGTGAGTTCGGCTTGCGTGTTGGCTGCATGACTGTTGGCGCGATTGATGATTCCCGCCCATCCTGCTTCGCCGACGCCGACATTCCCTTCGTAAATCCAGCCGACAAAGCCGTCGACGGAAACACTGGTGTAATAGAGAATCGCGCCGGTAATGGGATCTCCAGCAAAGGCTGCGTCGGGGATGCCTCGGCTGTTGCGGACTTTTCCTTCAATGCCGTCTTGATAAGATGGACGCGCTTCGTAGAGACTTCTTCCGCCTGCCCAGAAAGTCGTCGCTTCCTCTCGAACAAAGTTGCCGTTCGCGTCTCGTACGAATCCGGTTCCGCCCAGCGCGATCACGTTGGGAGAGGTTGCAGGATAATCAAAAATTCCTAACGAGCCCTCGTTGCCGCTGATGTAGATGACGCCGGGAGTCGTGAAGAATGCATCGAAACTTGTCTCGTCAGCTTCCTCGAGAATGCTGAAAGGCAGAATCATCTGCCCGCCGCCGTGGCTCGCGAGAAAGTTATTCGCTACGCCTACGGCGAACCACATGTCCTCGATGGCGGAGCTCGCGGCTTCCACCAGCACAATCTGGGCTTGCGGAGCGAACGCATGCGCATACTCCGTTACCACAGAGGCGCTCTGGGCCCAGAGACCGTCCGGTGGAGGCTTGACGCCAGTGGCGTAGACCTTGCTGAAACATCGATTGGAGGAATTGCACTCGGGCAGGCCGAAGCGCCGCGAAAAAACATTCAAGTCGGCGAGCGCCGGAGGATTGTCGAAGGCGTCCACGATGACGATCACTCCGCTACCGCCAGTTGGCACCGCGCTCGTACCCAACACTGGGCATCCGGGAACCAGAGGTTGGGCTAGCCGGTAAACGCATGCCAGTGACGCCGGTGTCTCGAAGGGAGGCGGCGTCCGAGTTGCGGTGGATTCGAACTGCGGGCGGCCGCGATGAGGACGTGCAGTAAGGCCGGGAGCAGAAGCGGCGGCAATCTGGGCGCGAGCTGTGCACGACACGGAACAGGCTGTGAGTAGAAGAAGTAGACGGATTTTCATGAGGTCCTCCGGAGCAGTTTGGATCGGCGCTTGCCGGCAGTCAGGCCTGTCAGCATGTCCAAGGAAGGCTAAGTCGTCCGGCGGATTGGATTGTCAACGGCTTGTAAAATAACGATTTTCTGGACGAAAGCCGCCCTGCCTGCTTACGCCACAACCCATTCCCTGAGCCTGCGCACGACTGACGCCGGAGCCTCGACGTCCAATTCCACCGCGCCGTCCTTGTACTTTCGAGAATGGATGCGGGCCTTCGCTTCGAGCATCGCGAGAGTTTTTCCCTCTTTTTGCGGGACCCGCACATGCACGCGACTGACGCTGTCTTCCTGGATGAGGGAGTCGATGCGCTGGAGCAGGCGGTCCAGACCGGTGCCTTCTACGGCCGAGACGTACACAGTATTCGAATCTTCCCGCAGAGAGTCGGCCATTAAAGACTGCGCCACTTCTTCGTCGAGCAAATCAATCTTGTTCATCACGCGCAGGCGCGGTTTCTTCTCGGCCTCGAGTTCTTTCAGGACGATTTCCACCTGGGCGTCCTGCTCGGCCGAGAGACGACTGCTGGCGTCGGAGACGTGGAGAATCAGCGAGGCTCGCTGCACTTCCTCCAGCGTCGCGCGGAAAGCGGAGACCAAGGTGTGCGGCAGGCTGCGAATGAATCCGACCGTATCGGAGAGAAGCACCTTGCGCTTCGAGGGCAGCTCGACGCCACGAATCGTGGGATCGAGCGTGGCAAACATGCGCGAAGATTCGAGGACTTTGGCTTGGGTCAGCGCATTGAATAACGTCGACTTGCCCGCGTTTGTGTATCCGACGAGAGCAACGGTTGCGACCGGCGCTGACTCGCGACGCTGGCGTTGTTGGGTTCGGATGCGCCGCACGTTCTCGATTTGCTGTTCGACGTGACGCACGCGCCGAGCAATCTTCCGCCGATCGGTTTCCAGCTTCGTTTCACCGGGGCCGCGTGTGCCGATGCCGCCGCCAAGCTGCGACATCTCGATCCCATGACCAGCGAGGCGTGGCAGCATATAGTGCAACTGTGCCAGTTCGACTTGCAGCTGGCCTTCTCGGGTGCGCGCATGCCGCGCAAAAATGTCGAGGATCAACTGGGTGCGATCAATGACTCGCCGCTGGATGATCTTTTCGATATTGCGTTGCTGGGAAGGGCTGAGATCGTGATCGAACAGGAGAACGTCGGCATTCATGGAGGCCGCCGCCCCAGCGATTTCTTCAAGCTTGCCCGCCCCGATCAAGGTCGCTGGATCGGGCCGGTCGCGGCGCTGCAGGATCTCGCCTACAACCTGGGCCCCGGCACTCTCCGCCAGGGTGCGGAGTTCTGCCAGGGACTCGTCGGCATCGAACTCGGGAATACTCGGTTTGGAGGAAGACTTGGCGGCACTCCCGGAAATCGCTGCGGCTTCGCGTGCGGTCGCCGCTTGGGCTGTGACAACGCCCTTCGCGCCGGTTCGTCCGCGGGTTCGAATGTCGAGGCCCACCAGGAACGCGCGCTCGCGTTCGGCATCGTGACGAACGACCTCGGTTCCGAGGGGCACACGCCTGCTGGCACGCGTCCCACCGCGAGATTTCTTGGTATGAGAACTTACCAATCCGGAAACGCCTTATCCTTCGGTGCCTGAAGCGCTGGCCGCCGCCACTGTATTCGCCGTTCCCGCCGCTGCCGCTTTTTCGGAATGCGCCACGTGAGGGACATGCGCTGAGGCTACTCGTCCCATCACCACGGTAGAAATGGCATGCTTGAAGATGAGTTGCTCCTGACCGTTTGCCTCCAGGACGACGGAGTACTTGTCAAAAGAACGGATGCGGCCCGTTAACTTCACTCCACTCAGCAGGTAGATCGTAATGCTGAGCCTCTCCTTGCGAGCCGTGTTAAGGAAGGAATCCTGTATGTTTTGCGCCGGCTTATTGCTGTCCATAGCCGATCTCCTTGAAATATAGACTGAGAACTTGCCAACTACCCGCTCACAGGCGCTATGGGCAGGCTCAATGCAACAGCATGTCCTCGTGGCTCCCGCAGCCACAGGAACAAGGGGGGACAACCCCGTCGATCGCGTCCCAGGTTCGAGCCGCGCTTTAAAACGGGTAGATGTGAGTACCATACGGCGAAGTTCGCCGCTTTTCAACTGGTAGTTACCAGCATGCCGGCTCAGGGTTGACAGCACTGGCGGCAAAGTGCAGACTTTCCTCGACTCGACAACGCTGCCGGACGCGGTTCTAGGGTTGGCGAGTTTACCTATCAGTGCGGTTTTGAATGTCTCTTCGCCGAATGCCCGCGACCTCAGGACATTCGGGCGGTCACAAACAGACTCAGCGATAAGTTGGCGGAGGAAGCTCTATGCAGGGTTTTGTAGCAGTGGCAGCATCGCTCGTCATGCCCAGCCACACCGGCTCGGAGGCTGTGCAGCTCATTTTGCGCTGGTTCCACATCATCGCCGGGATCTTATGGGTGGGTCTGCTCTACTTCTTCAACCTCGTGAATGTCCCCTTTATGAAACAGGTGGACGCCGGAATGAAGCCCAAGATCTTTCAGTACCTGACATTGCCCGCCTTGAACTGGTTTCGCTGGAGTTCACTGGTGACAGTATTCCTGGGGGGCTGGTACTGGGGCCAGTTCTATGTTGGCCCCGATGCGCAGCGCGATGGCACGAGCGGGGGCGCGACCATTGGATTGTTCCTACTGCTCTGGATCGGTGTGTGGGCCATTCTATTCTTGATGATCAAGAAGATGAGTCCCAGTGGATACGTGCTCGGAGCTGTCACTACGATTCTGTGCATCGCAGCGGGTTGGCTGTTTGTGAACTATACGCCGACGGGACAGAGCGACAACCACGTGCTGTCCATCGGCGTGGGTGGCGGGTTCGGCATTGTGATGCTGTTCAACGTCTGGGGCATCATCTGGCCCAACAATAAGAGGATCATCAGGGGAACACTCGCGGGCGCTCCTCCGGCGAATGCGGCCATCCTGGCGCGGCAGGCGTTCCTGGCCTCGCGGACGAATTTCTTCTTATCGGTACCGTTGCTGTTCTTTATGGCGAGCAGCTATCACTACGTGATCTTCGGGAAGTGAGCGACGGGCCACGCTCCGAAGGTCGTGCGAATCTCGCCAAAACCTTGACAGCGGAGGGGGATCGGATAAACAATCGCCCCCAATGAAAACTCTATCAGTAAGTCTCATTTGTGCTTTTCTGTTGTGTTCTGCCGCCGCGCAGGACGCCACTTCTGCAAAGGCGACGCAAGCGTCGGGGGCAAGCGCGGAGTCCCAAATGCCTTCCGAGATTGGGGAGGCGCTCAAGAAGTACGTTGCCGCTTACGAAGCCCGCAACTTGCAGGACCTCTTGACGGTTTGGCCCGATCTACAAAACCAGAAAAAAGACCTCGGCAAGATAAAGCAGCATTTCAATGATCCGAATGTTTCCAACGACCACTTGACTTTGCAACCCTTACAAACACAGGTGTTGAAGGACGATGCCATCGTCAACTGTGAGCGCACCGAACACTTCGCGAAGATGGAAACTACCAACCCCGGAGGGGATCTGATCATGAACCGTCAGGTATCCCAAACTCCTCCGCCCACCGAGACCACGAAGACGGTGAAGAAGACAAATAAGGTCTGGATAAAGTTGCACCAAAATCAAGACAGCTGGGTCATTGTTTCTGTAAGTGAGAAGCCGCTCTCTTTCTAAGCCGTCAGGTCTCAATTACAAATCGCGGCTCAAAAACAGGTGTTCCTGATATCTGTTTTCTCCCGTTGATGATAGTGTCCGCCCGGTTGAAGCCAAGCAATCATTCCCGGAAAAGAATCTCGCGTCCCATCTTCGGACTGTCGTTCAGCAGAAGCATACCAGCGAGCAACGAGCGGGCCTGGCCCGGTGGGCCAAGCCACCCCGGACACGCGTTGTAAGTTCGTTTTCTCATTCCTATTGTCCTTCGCGTTGGCTCCTATTCGTAAAGAAAAAGGCGGTCTCTTTCGAGACCGCCTTTAAGAACAGCGTTCGCGACTCGGCTTAGAAGGTCAACCGAGCCTGAACTTGAAGCAGTCGTCCTGACACAGCGGATCCGACGAACGCACCGTACGGGCTGGTCGGCGGAACCACAGTGGCTCGAATCGTTCCGAATTGACCACTGCTGACGTCCGACACCGGATTGGCGAAGTTCGGATGATTGAAGATATTATATGCATTCGCTCCAAGGCCCAAGTTCACATTTTCAGTCAGCCGGATATTCTTCAGAATGCTGAGGTCTGAGTTGAAGTAGTGAGGACCGCGGAAGGTATTCCGCGGAATGTTGCCGAAGCCGGTTTCCGCGCCCGTGCTTGTGAACTGACTAAACTGCAGGCATTCAGTCGGATTTGCAGCCGTCCCCGGTGCCAGGCAGCTCGGCGAAGATCCACCGAGGAAATCGGGCAGAATCGTCAAACTGCTAGCGTTGTGGAGACCGGCAACGCCACCCAGCGGAGCAGCCCCATCAAATACAGTGTAAGGATACCCGCTGCGCCAGAAGAATGTGCCCGAAAGCGACCATCCGCTCACTAGCCTGTTCAGCATGCCACTAGCCTTGAAAGGAAGTTCCCAGACGTAGTTCGCGCTTATGTTGTGCCGCACATCGTAGTCCGAATTGCTGTAGTTGAGACTAGACAAGCTGGCTGGATTGATTTGGTTCAACAAACTGTCCCCCAAACTATAGGGCAGGACGCCACCGTTCGATACATCGTCCAGAGCATGTGACCAAGTGTAGTTGATGGTACCCTGGAAGCCCGCGGTGAAGCGGCGCGTAAGGGTAGCTGTCATGCCATTGTAGTTGGAAATACCTGTGTTATTGAGCAAAGAGACAACCCCAAAGTGATCGTCGGGTCGGGTGGTTGACAGTGAGCCGAACTGGGGCACTCCTGGCTGTGGTGTGAACCAGGCGTTCGGAGCGAAGTTGTTGACAAACCCGTCGTATCCCTTGTTACCAACGTAGTTCAAATCAAACACCATTTTGCTACCCAGCGCCTGTTGAACCTCGAAGTTCCACTCTACATACTTCGGGTTTTTCAAGGTACTCGCGACCGAGTTATAGGTCGGCCGGGCTGCTCCAGGAGGTGCAGCCGCAAGGAAGTCCTGTGCGTTTCCACCGTTTGCGAAGTTGGTGTTGTAGATCTGATTGGTCGCGGCTACGGTGGCTGCTGCACTCACTGATCCCTCATCAGGCGAGTACGGCAAACCCTGCAGGACGAAACTGTTAAGTGACGGAGAGTTTCGGGCGAAGCTATCTACGATTGTACCGGGATACAGGTCAGAGAAGAGCCCAACACCGCCCCTCAACACGGTCTTCTGGTCCCCGCGCGGGTTCCATGCAAAACCAAATCTGGGTTGCCACACAAGCCGCTCAATATTGGGGAACGCCTGGTGCTGGTTTGCCAGAATGAGTTGGTTATAAGGAGTGGTTGGATCGTGAGTAATTTCGTTAAACGGCGCCGAGAGGTGAGAGAAGCAATTCGTCTGGCAAACCATGTTCGAATTGCGGTCGGCACGCAACGTCATGGTCAGCTTGAGCTGCCGATTTACTCTCCATTGATCTTGCACATACACCCCAAAGCTATACATCGCCATGGGCTGTTCCGTTCTGGTCGGGAATCTCTGGGCAAACACGTCGATAAAACCAGCCGAGAGATCGGTAATGGAAAATACTTCGGTCAAAGGAGTTACCGCGCGAGCGCCAAAAATTCCGTCGGTGATATCCAAGCGCTTGAAATTGATACCCGTTTTTATTTCATGGGCGCCGTGGGTGATTGAGAGGTCGTCGACAAACTGGTACTGGGTTACGTTACGCCCTTGTGGGAAGGCGTAGTTCTCTCCACCGAGTGTGGACCAGGCAGATGTATCAAAATTCAGCATGGCATAGGGAAAGGCCGCAGTTGCTTTTGCTTGATCGACCGACTTAAAAAATGCGCTGTAATAGAGGCCTGACATGATGAACGAGTTGAGTACCCGGGGACTGAAAGCATGGGTCCAGTTCATCTGCCCTTCGTCCTGGGGCTGGCCGCTGTTCGCATTGAAAACCGGGCTGACCGCATCGGTATAGGTGGCCTGCAAACCCCGATCCATGCGAAACCGGAAGTTCAGTTTATCGTTGGCCGCTACGTTCCAGTCCACCCTGGTAGCGATGATGTACTCATGGCTCAATGCGCCGGCGTTGGAGTGGAACTGCTGAGCGCAAGGCAAACCGCCGCCCATGTTGGTGCCACCGTACGCATTGTTGGGCGTGCCATTTCCGCCGAATTGCGCTAGTTCCGGCCCGAGCAGTGGTCCTCCGAACGCTTCGATGTTCAAATCACCACAGCCTAGGTTCCCGGTGGAATCAAATGCATCGTCTACTGGCACCGCCCGATTTAGGCCAGGGGCACTCAAGAACTGGTTGAACATATTGGTATAGAACGGTACCGAAGCCGGGAAACCATTCGCCGGCAGACTGTCTTCAACCGCAGTCGCAAAGGCCGCGGTCGGCACGGTCGTTTGCTGCGCCGTTCCTAAGATATATCGGAGCCCCTCTGTGTCGAAGAAGAAGAATAGCTTATCCTTCACGATGGGTCCGCCAATGGACGCCGCCCACTGGTTATTGTTTTCTTGCGGAAGCGGGGTGGCGCTCTGGTTATTGAACCAGTCGTTGGCGTTCATGCCGCCGCTATTGAAGTAGTACTGCGCATTTCCATGCCAGCTATTGGTGCCGGACTTGGTGGCGTAGTCAACCTGCGCTCCGGCCATACGGCCGTACTGGCCGGTGTAACCATTGCTGACGACCGATGTCTCCTGGATTTCGTTCTTGCCGAGCAACAGGTTCGTCGCACCCGAGTTGTTCAAGTTCAGATAGGGATCGTTCTCGTCGTTTCCATTGACAGTAAAAAGATTCGAGGTGGCCGGCAATCCGAATGCCGTGAAGTTGCCGTATCCACCGCCGCTCGAGGTATTGACCTGCACTCCAGGCGCAGTGTTGGCGACCGCCGTCAGATCGTTACCGCCGTTTGGCAACAGATCGACTTGCTTCGCGCTAAACGAAGTGGAGATATTCGCATCTTCCGTTTGGATTAATGGGGCGCCACCGGTGACTTCCACTACTTCGGAACTCTGACCGACCAACAGGTTGATATTGACAGTCGTCGTTTGTCCCACTGTGACGGCTACGGTCTGCTCAAGCGTTCGGAAACCTTGCTGCTTCACCGTGATTTTGTAGGACGCAGGCTGCAGCAATGGGAAGTTGTATGCACCGTTGGAATTCGTGGTCGCAGTGACCGAGACACCGGTGCCAAGATTTGTCAGTGTAACTGGAGCATTCGGAATCACAGCATTGGACGGATCCGTGACCGTACCACTGATCGCTCCGGTTGTGGTGTTCTGGGCCACCAGGATACCGGGCACAATCAGGGCCACAACCGCCAACACCGCAAATAGCCTGCTCAATGTTGTAAATCGCATTCCTGTCCTCCTTGGAACTTTTCAGCTCAGAATTCGGATCCAGCGCCTTGACCGGTTTCTTGGGAACAATCGCGCGATCCGATAGATTGCAAAGTCTTTTAAGGCCTCTAACGTACTTGTGAGAGCTGGGATTTCAAGGTCTGTTGCTTTACTACCTCACCCCGTCTAACGCGGGTTTCGTCGTCTAAGTCACTTCCAATACACACTCTGGAACCTGAGTTACCAATGCAACTCACAATCCAAACACATGTCTTCACAAACAATTTGTTTCCAACAACTTAGTATTTGAATGTCTAGTCTGTCTACCGAAATTCGTAGATCGGCAGCAGTAACGATATGGCATTTGGAAGATGGGCCGGACGGCTAGCTTGCGAACTCGCCCTAGCCCCGGCGCTTTTTGGCGGGCTTCGTTGCGACTTCTCCAGGGGCTAGGACCCTGCGAACAATCGGAGTGTTGAGCTTGTATTTCCGCTCGGTTACCGTGTCGGTATCGTCCTTTTCCCGCAGGATAAAGACGGGAAGTGTCCCTTCCTTGTCGAAATCCTCTTTCGTGATGGTGACGGGAAGAACGCCATTCAGTCCATGCTCGCGGTAGGCGGTTTCGTAGCGATGCTTGTGGGTGTTCCAGGTGAATACCCGAACCTGATCGAAATCGAATGGCAAGCCGTCGTGGGGGTCAGTCAACACACATAGATATTGCGGAACTTGTTTCTGCACACCCTTGTCGTTATCCGGGACTGCATTCAAAGGGAAAAACGCGACGAACCGTTGTCCCTCAGCGTATTGGGCAATGTCGAGTGGAACGTC
Source organism: uncultured Acidobacteriaceae bacterium (assembly GCA_963722365.1). Lineage (GTDB taxonomy): Bacteria > Acidobacteriota > Terriglobia > Terriglobales > Acidobacteriaceae > Sulfotelmatobacter. The sequence goes on along the minus strand of CAVRLM010000001.1, from coordinate 977,117 downwards.
GATATCGACCATGCGGGCGAGCACCCAACCAACCCGGCCCAGGGTGTCGCGGACCAGCCACCAGTCTTCGAGAATGGGCCCAGCCTGCGCCTTGGCGGCGATCTTAGCAGTAGCCTTGGCGGCGGGCACGGCTCCCGTCTGTTTCTCGGCAGTTTCGCGCTTGAGGATCGAGACCTTTGCCCCGGATGCGAGCTGGTACAAATGCTCGGAATCGCGACCCGGCGTGACGTGCAGGTTCGTGTCATTGCGCAAGACTCCGGGAGCCTGCACCGGATCGTTCTGGTTGTCAGCAGTGAGTTTCTGTAGCGCGTCGAAGGTCTTCTGATCAACCAGGAAGCGCTGCTCGATCCAGCCCTCGATGCCCGTCGAGGTGCGAACGCGGGCAAAGCGCTTCTCGCGGTCGAGCACTTCCACGCGCTCCCCGTTCTTTACGTTGCCGACGCGATTGAATATGGCCGCAACCTGGTCGCGCAGGGCCGCCTGCGGCGCGGAAACATAGGCAACCTCCAGCACCCGGTGACGTCCCCGGCCGCAGCCGGCGAGGAGGAGGAGGAGAGTTGCCATCCCCACCCACAAAATCAGGCGCCTTACTCGAAATGAGCGCAACAATCGCATGATGAGTAACGAATCCAGAGGAGGACTTTCTACTATAGCGCGTCGGGACACGGGGTTCATTCCCCCAAAGGGTTACGTCTTATGCACCTGAAAGCATCTCCTGCGGTAATGGAGACACAGCCAAGCTCTCTCGAGTACGATAGTGCTAGGATTTCCGCTTGTGGGGGCGGCGGCTCAGGTAGCCCGGAAGAGATTTCCTGCGTCTAACTTTGAAGAGAAGCTGTTTGCAGAATTACAACAGGACATATTCCACATTGATGAAAAACACGATTAACAATTGCCTCGCTGTTTTGTCGATCCTCTTGCTGCTGGCCGTGGCTGGCGTTGCGGGGGCGGCCGCTCAGGATACCGTTGACTCCGTGTTGCGTCCGCCGAAGGGCGCGCAGGTGGCGATCGTGGTCTTTGAGGACTTGCAGTGTCCTATGTGCCGGCGGACGGCGCCGCTGGTCGAGCAGGCTTCAAAGACCTACAAGATTCCCGTGGTGCGCCACGATTTTCCGCTGCCCATGCATAACTGGTCGTATCAGGCGGCGGTGATCGCGCGTTATTTCGACACGCATTCCAAAGCGCTGGGCAATGAGTTCCGCGACTACATTTTCGAGAACCAACTGGAAGTCAATCCCCAGAACCTCCGTGGCTATGCCGAGAAGTTTGCCACGGCGCATAAAGTGGATCTGCCGTTTGTCATCGATCCGGGCGGGAAGCTCGCCGCTGAAGTGAATGCCGACCGCGATCTCGGCAAGGCTATTAAGCTTGACCATACGCCCACGGTGTACATCGTGAGCAACCGCCATCCCAACCGGCCGTACGTGGAAGTGAAGGACAACAACCAGCTTTATTCGACCATCGACGCGGTGATGAAAGAATAAGAAAGAACGCTTGCAGATTGCAGAATCAAGATTGCAGATTGAACCACTCACGATTTTCAATCTGCAATCTCAGATCTAAAATCAGCAATGAGGCTAATCTCCGAAGCCGATACCGATGGCGCGTGCGGTCCGCACTAACTCTCCATCGGGGCGCACTGTTTTCAATTGCCCGATGGCGCTGGCCACATCGACGGCGACGATTGAGTCGGCGCGCAGCGCAACCATCTTCCCGAATTGACCTTTTGCGATGAGTTCGACTGCTGCGACTCCGAAGCGTGTGGCCAGCACCCTGTCATATGGCGAAGGCGATCCCCCACGCTGGATGTGGCCCAAGACACTGACGCGTACTTCCTTTTGCGAAAACAGCCCTATGGCATCGCCGATGGTGTTGCCTACCGGCCAACCTCGGGCCATCTGCTTCAACTCGGGAGGCAGCTTGATGCCCTCTGCAACCACGACAATCGTGAAGCGGCTGCCGCGGCTTTCGCGCTGGGCGATAAAATCGCACACGCCTTTGGTGGTGAACGGAATTTCAGGAACTAGAATGACGTGGGTGCCGCCGGCAATGCCGCCCGCGAGCGCAATCCAACCGCAATCGCGCCCCATGACCTCGACAACCATCACACGGTGATGCGAAGCGGCGGTGGTATGAATTTTGTCGATGGCATCGGTCACCGTATGCAGCGCCGTGTCGAAACCGAACGTCCATTCTGTAGCCGAGAGATCATTATCGATCGTCTTGGGCACGCCCACGATCTTCATGCCCTTCTGCGAAAGTTCGTAACCAATTTTCTGTGAGCCGTCGCCGCCGATGGTCATAATGGCGTCGATTCCCAGCTTGTGCGCGTTGGCGATGATCTCATTAGAGATGTCTCGCACAATCTCCTGCCCGTTCTCCTCGGTCTTGTAGCTGAAAGGATTGCCTCGATTGGTGGTGCCAAGAATCGTTCCGCCGCGAGGCAGAATCCCGCTCACGCGTTCGAGCGTGAGTTCAAAAGACTTCTCAGGCCAGATCAAGCCGTCGAAACCATCAGGAATCCCGAAGACTTTCCATTTGTGTTTGAGGATCGCAGACTTGGTGGCCGCGCGAATTACAGCATTCAGACCCGGAGCGTCACCGCCTCCAGTGGCAATGCCAATACAACGTATGTCAGACATAGGAAACCGTCGTGAGGAACCCTAGATCATACGTTTTGACATTGCGTCGAACAACGTTACTACGGGTCGTGCCGAACAAGGGTACCGCGATAACTGGGTGCCCCATTTCCCGCGTTCTTTGCGAGAAGCGGGGACGTTGGTTCCAGTTGGTAGTTGTGGACCTGCTTTCTATCAAGGTCGCAGTCTTTAACTTAAGACCAAAAAATCAAAAGCCCCATTTCTCGCAAAATAAGCGAGAAATGGGGCACCGAACAAAGAACGATCAGTTCACGTTCAAGGTGGCTCTACCAGTAACATTGGTGCCGGGATAGCTCGCGACTACGGTGTAGCTTCCTGGCGTAGCCGTGGTTGGCAAGAATGACTCACCAGTACCAGAACCTGTGCCGGAGATAAACGACAACGAGAATTCCGCAGTTTGGTCGGTATTACTGGCGTCTAACACAGTCCACGTTGCCGAGGACGTAATGTCAATCGAGCCGGGTTGGGCAGTCGCTTTGAAAAAGGCCGCGGTCCCATTGACGGTAGCAGTCGCACTACTAGGGGCAACGATGATCGAGGTGACTCCGGTCAACACCACGGTGACAGTTGTCGATCCAGTACATGCCGCGCACCCGCCAGAGGACGCTGTGATGGTAGCGGATCCCGTGATTAGCCCGTCCACCTGTCCCGAGGCTTGCCCAACCGATACCGTGGTTGGATCACTGGAGGACCATGCAACGCCTGACGTAAGATTCTTCTGGCTGCCGTCGTCATAGGTGCCCGTCGCCGTCATCTGGAATGTCTGGTTGACGCTCAGAGTCAGACCCTGCGGGCCAACTGACACGCCGGTCAGCGTGGGATTTACGAAAAATCCCTTGCAACTGACTGCCAGCGCCAGCGTTGCCAGTGCGGCAAATGCGCCCACCAGGCGGATTCTCTGCTGCTTGGATGACATGTTTTTGGAAACTCCTTGGGCGCGCATGGTCAGTTTTTAGGACGCTTTTACGGCTTGTTCTGCAAAAATTGTAGCAGAGATGATTTCACACAGCGCGCACTCCAGTACCTGAACTACGCGCGGAACCATCCCTGTCAATCGCCACGCAGGGCCCTTCCCGGTTAGAACGCTCTCCCCCTTCCCCGCTTGCAGAAAAAGCAAGAGAGACTGACGTGGGGACAGCCACGGCTATCCCACATAATTCAACCTTACAAAAACGGCCAGCGCCCGAACCACCGCTGGCCGTTTCCACCGCGTCGACAATCTCCCTCTAGTGACCTTTTTGGTGCTGTTCCTTCGGAGCATTTTGCTTGTGCGGAGCCGGGTTGGAATTATGGTGTGGCGCCGGCCGAGATGCATTTGCCTTCGGCGGATTCGACTCGTGCGACGTCGCCGGCCGGTCATTGGACGGATGCGCGGAAGTCGTACCGGTATTGCCGTGCTCCGGCGGCGTCGAATCACCGCTCGCGCTTTTGTTCTGCGAACTGCTCGATTCCGGACGAGTGAACGGACGGGATCCCTCGCTGGAGTTACCGTTGTTTCCTGCCGTGGAAGGGCCACGGGCATCCTTCGGCGACATCGCCGGAGCGTGATATTCCCCGCCCGCTGCCCGAGCGGGAACTGCGGAGTGTCCACTGAAGTCGCCCGGCTTGGCAGTCGCGGCTACCGCAGGCCGTCCCTGATTCTCGGAAGCGAAGTTCTGCCGGTTCTGGCTGGCCAGACGCTCGTGCTGCGCCTGCGTCTCCGACGCGGGGGTGTGCTGCTCGCGGGCCGCCGCTTCCTCCGGCGCCGTGGGACGCGCTTCCACTCCACCTGTCCCGCCATTGAAGCTGGTGGTCCGAGTGTTGTTCACAACCACGGTCCGGTTATAGACGTGGGTCACATTTGTGACGCTAACGTTCGTGACGGAGCGGTTGTAGTAGAACGCCCCCCCGCGCCACTCGCCGCCGACAAATCCTACCCCGGTGTAGCCAAATCCGTAGTTAATGCCGCCATAAAAACCAATGTGCGGTCCCCAGTAGCCGGCATGCCAGGCGTAGAATCCGCCTCCCCAGCCCCAGTATCCCGGCGTCCAGAGCATTCCGACGGGCGCAACTACCCAAGTTCCCGGAACCCAGTAATAGCCGCCAGCTTCGTTCCAGGCCCAGTAGCCTGGCGTCCACATGTAGCCGGGTCCGGGGCAGAGAGGCTGCGCGTAAACGGGTAGCGGCGGCGGGCCGACCCGCACGGAAATGCCAACTCCGATTTGCGAAAATGACGCCACGGAACACGACAAGATGACGACCGCCAGCATTAGCCAGCGCATTATGGCTCGATCTTTATGCATCAATCTTTCTCCCAAAGTTAGTACCCAAGCGGCCGGAACCGATCCAGCGCAGACGCCCATTGTGCCGCAAACTCTGGCATTTGGGCCGTTTACGTTCCTTCCATGTAAACCCTGAACCTGTAAGGATGTTGCTGCGATCCGAAATTATTTGGAATCAGCGGGTTGGGAGAAAACAGCTTCGAGCAACCGCCCTGGAGGCCCGGGATCGGTATGTTTGCCGTGTTACGAACAGGTTTGGTGAGGGGAAACTAGTTCGTCTTCCGGCCGCGCGTGATCCGCTCATCAATCGGCTTGCGGCCGGCGAAGCCTTCCTCGGTTCCGTGCCAGTGGGTAATCGATGTCTCTCCCATCTTCCAGCACAGCAAAATAATCTGACCTTCGACTTCGCAAGGGAAATCCAGCAGGCCGATATCAATATCCTTCACCTGCACGCCGATGGAGTCGATCTCCGCGAGCGCATCTTTGGCGCGTTGCTCTGCCTTCATCCGCTCGGCTTTGCGACGGGCTAGGGGCACGACATCGACAAAGGTGCCGCCGTTCAGAAAGATTTTGTGGCTGAGCGCCTGCTGCTCGGCTTCGACTTCTTCGATGATTTTCTTGCCTGCGATTGCGGTGCGGAGCAGTGATTCAAGCACCGGTAACAGCGACTGGGCTTCATCAAGCGTAAACGTACGGTCGGCCATGGGATGGTTCTATTTTACCGCACGGGGTGTCCGCTGGTCGGCGGGAGTCCACGATGAATGTCTACTACTTCTTCGAATCGTCGGCGGTCGCCTGGGCGCTGAGTTTTTGCGTGTCGTCCACGAGTCGGGCCATCGCCAGGTCGAAGTTCTTGTCGCGATTTGCCTTTAGGATAGCCCATTGCAAGTGCTCGGTGAATCCCCAAAGAATGGCGGTGGATTTGGGATCGCGAATTTCCAATCGAAGTTGGGGATCGAAGGCGGCTGCGCCCATGGAATCTCCCTTGAAAACTGGTTGAGCCATCGGCGGCAGCATGAACCGGATGTCGAACAGCAGGTCAGCGTCGGCGGGACTGCTCACCAATTCGTATTTACCCCAGGTTTTCATCGCCGCATAAAACTGGTTGTAGGCGCGGTCGGGTCCGCCGGCAAATAGGGGATCTTCCGTGGAGGGACTGTCCCCGCCGGCGTTGGCGACGAACACTCTCTTGGCCACGGAAATCTGTGCTGGAATCGGTGCTGCCGCCGTCTTCAGCTGTTGCGCGGTCAGAATCCGTACCTGCACTCCTGAAATCACCAGCGCGACGAAAAGAACTCCCGTCTTAAAATGTTTGTCCATAGCACTCCTATTTTAGCTAAGCAGCAGTCAGGAGCTTACGGCGCGAACTTCGACGCGGTGCGCACCGGCGCGCTGAGACCTAGCGTGCGGCCACAATCGCTGACGTAAAGCACGCGTTTCGAATCCTCCCATGAGGGCGAGGTCGCATTGCAAGCCGCAGAAGTGAGTTGCCGCTCTGCACCACTAGCCAGGTCACGCACGTACAGGTGCCATGATCCGGACTCGCGGCGACTGAAGGCGAGGTGCCTCCCGTCAGGAGAAATCGCGGGATGTCGCACGGCGCCATCGATTTCAGAGAGCACGCGAACTTCGCCCGAAGCAGTATCGAGACGAAACAGATGAGGATCGGCTGCTCCGCCCGAGGCCACGATGAGGTTGCCTTCAGTGTTCACTGTCATCTCCAGCACGCCAGACAGTTTCTCGAATCCGTGCACGGGAGCCGCGGGTGCTCCGTTTTCTGACAGAAGGATGATCGTCTGACTATTTTCCTCGCGGAGATAGACTAGCCAATGGCCGTCAACCGACATCGCAGGATCGTGGCCTTCGGCAAAGTACTCAGGGACAGCATCCGGGCGACCGATCTGCGGGACAGGCAAGCGAAAAATCTGCGAACTGCCGCCGGTCAGCTCGAAATAAACGTAGGGCGACTGCGGCCCGGCCGCGATTGAAAGCACATCTCCAGGCCCAGGCGTCGGATCGCGCCTCCCCTTAGAACCGACCACCATGGCATACGCTCTGTCAGCCATTTCGTCGAAAACCATGCGGTCCCCGGCGCGGGCCACCGAGAAAGTACCGAGGCCCGAAGAGACCAGGCGCCGGGAGAAATCCTCGGAACGGTTGCGCTGGGCGCGCAAGTTGGAGACGGTCAGAAGAATCAGGAAAACCACGGCCAATGAGGATCCAAGTTTCCAGACACGTGAGCCCGTGCGACTTGGTGATACCCACAAAAGCAGCACGTAGAGAAAGACAAGCCCGGTCAACCGCACCGGCAAGTTCAGTCGCGCCGATCCGGGTACTGGGCAACACGCAATGGCGAACAGCAGCACAACTCCGGCAGCGCTGCGCCACCGCCCGGTTTTGAGCAACCAGTCCGCGGCGACGATAGCGGTGAAGATCAGGATGCAATAGTGGTAGTGACTCGGCATCGAAGACAGTAAAAGGAGCAACGGCATGAAGGTCGCCCATTCCCAAGCGGAGACCTGCGGCGCGTCATCCTCGCTGGTATTGCAGCAGAAAACTGAACAGCAGAATGGTCGCCAGTATCGCCTGTGCCAGCGCGTACACCGCGGGAGAATTCAGCAAGGGTGTGGGATTCAGTTCGGGTTCCGCCAGAAACAGCCGGTGGCAGATCGCTGTGAAAGAGTTCCATTGCAATGTGTAGGGTCCGAGAAGATCGCCGCGCATGGCGCGTGGAAGAACTTCCAGCAGATAGATCTTGTGCACGCTCCAGCCGAAAATCGCAATCGAAAGCGCCATCAATGCGGCACCCGTTGCAACCATGCCTGCGACCGCTCGCCAGTTCCGCTTGCGGAGGAACAGAATCAGAAAGAACGCCGGGAAGATTTTCAATGAAGCCGCAACCGCCAGAAGGCCGCCTGAGGTAAAGCGCCAACCGCGATGAGCTGCATAGTAGGCGCCACAGAGCAGCATCAGGATCACAACATAGTATTGGCCAAAGAGGAAATTGGCGCGTAGCGGCAGCATACATAGGAACGTCAGCACGAGAATGCGAGCCCAGGAAAGCCGCGTCACCTTGCGGAGAATCAACATCACCACCGCAAGTAATCCGAGATTCAGCAGCAACCAGACCCGTTTTGCGTCGAGAGCCGACAATCTTGCCAGTGGCAACATGGGCAACGCGCACATCGGCGGATGGGGAGCAAAGCCCACGAGCGATTGCTCCACTTGCTGGTGATCTTTCTGGCGCTGGAACCATCTCCACTCGTAGGCGCGATCCAGCGGAATTCCCTGGCGATGAATCGAGGCCGCCACGTAATAATTAGGGAAGTCGGTGTTGAGGATACGCCAGGCAGGCAGGAAACCCTTCACTCCGAACACGGCGAGCAGCGCCGCGAACAAAACCCACTCGACTGTAACCATGACGCGGGAATTGTGCGCGGTTTCCTGCAAGTAATCTCTCAATAGGGCGGGATTTTGGTGCCCTTATGAATTCGTATCAGCGGCTTCGACCGTGCGACGGATCCATGGACGTCGCAGTACTGACGTCAACGTGCAACTTCAGAGCAGGGCTGACACCGGGAGGATAGCACTCGCCGTCACGGCTGTAATTCGTGCAGCGTCCGGCCACGTCCTTGCGGTGGGGCGATTGCGCGAACTGCCAAACTTCAGCGAACTGTACCCCGCTCTCCTGTGGACACGGCGGGCGTTGTGGAAACGCGCACCCCGGCGCAGGTGGGCAAGCGTCGTTGATCGCCCAGTACGTGATGGCGCGGCTTCCGGCGCTTTGCCGGATATCCTCGGCAGTCACGACATTGCTCCCGTCGGGTGCAGGTATTCCGGAACAATAGATGCCCGCGCGAAATCCCGCAGCGATGACCGCGTCGACCCAAGCAAAGATGTAAGCCTTCTGCTCAGGTAACATGCGTCCACCCTGCTCTTGATCGATAAAAATAATAGTGGCGCGAGCGAAGCCTTCGCGGGCCGCCGCCGCAGTGGCGGCCTGCGCGTCCGATTGCCCAAGGCGCTTGGCGTTTGCGACTGTTTTCAATTGAGAGTAGAGCCTGCCATTGAACAGTACGAGAAATCCGAATCCCGCAGATTCGACAGCGGCGCGATGTCCGGCCCAACTGTTCGAGGACTCTCCGGGCGGATTGTTCAGCCAATACCCGGCGTAGGAAAAAGTCTGGCGCAGAGTTTTGAGGTTGGCGTCGCCGGGATATTCGTTGCGGTCAAAACCGAGGTAAGACGATGGAGAATCTTGCCCCTGCGGCAGAACCGAGATGAGAAGGAGCACAAGCGCGAAAGATGTATTGTACAAAGGCACAAGCAATTATTCGCCGTAGAGACCTAGCCGGCAAGCTACTTCTCTACGATTGTGGTTGCAACCGCTCAACCGCCGATATGCACCATGGTCCGTGACGCCGGCACAAAATCCGCTTCGCCGATGTGGTGACGTTCTTCTTTCTTCTGGACGACGCCACGGATGAACTCCGCCAGTTCTTCGTCGCTGGCGCCCCGCCGCATCTGCGCATGCAGGTCGTGGTCCCAAACCGAAAACAGGCAGGTGCGGATCTTGCCGTCGCTGGTGATGCGGATGCGGCTGCAATGTCCGCAGAAGGGATGCGACACCGGCGCGATGATGCCGATCTCGCCGACGCCGTCTTCGAAGCGATAGCGCCGTGCCGTTTCCGAGCGCGCATGTGGAATCTCGACCAGCGGCCGGTATTCGGCCATCCGTGCCAGGATCTCGTCGAGCGTGACCACCGTCGATGGAGCCCATGTGCGTCCCTCTTCGAGAGGCATGAACTCGATGAACCTGACCGTCACTCCCTCTTCGCGGGCGAACATGCCGAAAAGAATGATCTGGTCTTCATTGAACCCGCGCATCAGCACGCAATTGACTTTCAGCGGCCACAGCCCCGCTCGGCGAGCAGCGCGGATGCCCGCCAGTACGTGATCATATCCATTGGGCACGCGCGTGATACGCGCGAAACGGTCCGGATCCACTGCGTCCATCGAAACCGTGACGCGCGTCAAGCCCGCGTCTTTCAGAGGTTGTGCCAGTTCAGCCAGCATGTGCCCGTTTGTCGTAAGTGCGATGTCGAGCTGTTCACGAGAGCCATTGCCGTTCGGTGAGCGAAGGCTGGCAAGCTCGCGCACGAACTCAACTACGCCCTTGCGCAACAACGGCTCTCCGCCGGTCAGGCGAACCTTGTTGATGCCCATCTCGACAAGCACGCGCGCCATGCGCAGATAATCCTCGAAGGGCAAGTCACCGTACAGCGCGCCCTCATTGCCGGTGCGGCAATAGACACACTTGTAGTTGCAGCGGTCGGTGATGGAGATCCGCAGATCGGTGATGGCGCGGCCGAATTTGTCGTGAAGCGGCAAAATCTTAAGCTCTCGGCTTTTGGCTCTCGGCTCAGACGCCAAGAACAATCTAAGAAAGGAATCAAACAGGCGGGAAGATCCCGGCGGCTGTCTCCTTTCCAATGCGCCTCGTGCGAAGCGCGGGAGGCGCCGGCGTTTCCACCAACACCCTCGGGAAAATGTGCCGCGGGCGCCCTCGCCCGCGAATCCTTCCCTCGCCGCCACAGCCCGGGTATGCCCGAAGGCTTGGGCGGTCGGAAACTGAACACTCACATTATAGGACGCGCGGGCCGGAAAGAGGATTCAAGCTTTCGGACTCAACTTCGGCGACCGCGGGCGCAGTCCGGCGCTCGGCCGATCCGAAAGCCCGACAACGCAGCTATTTCAGCGCCTTCTCAATCGCCGCCTCCGCCATCGGGGCCATGACCTTGAACCCGGCTGCATTCGGATGCAGCCCGTCGTCGGCCAGATCCTTCTTCATGAGTCCTTTATCGTCGACCATGGCGCTGAAGTAGTCGAGATAAACGCAGCCGTTGGACACCGTCGCACAATAATTCTTGAGCCAGCTGTTCAGCGTAAGAATTTTTTCGGGCGAGCGCTGAGCAAAAAAATCCTTCGACTTGTCGGTGTAATTGTGCACTGGCAGGATCGACGAATAGATCAGCTTAATTCCGTTGGCGCGCGCGAGCTGCGCCAGAGAGGTGAGATCGGCCTCGATGTCCTCAAGCCGCATGGGCCCGGTATTGCCGGCGATGTCGTTGGTGCCCGCAAGAACAATGACGACCTTGGGCTGCAGATTCACAACGTCCTGGCGAAACCGCACCAGCATCTGGGGCGTGGTCTGCCCCCCAATGCCGCGATTGACATAGGGTTTCCCGGGGAAATATTCGTCGAGATGCCAGATGTCGGTAATGGAGTCCCCGAAAAACACGACCCGGTTCTCCCCGGGCGATGGCGGTTTGAGTTCGGCATTGGCTTTCCGGTAACGCGCGAGTTGCCCGTAGTCGTCGGTGAACACCGCAATACGCCGCGCTCGGTAATCGTCGAGACCGGCAAAGCCGGTGGAGGGTATGGCGGGTGCCGCAGGTTGTGCCGTCTGGGTGAACGCAGGAACAGTAAGAATCGCTGCTACCGATACCGTGAGTGCCAGCTTATGCAAACGTTGAAAGAACATTTCAGCTCCTGCGGTCAGATTCTTGCACAGCGCTTACATCTTCACCAGTTCCACACGCCGGTTCTTGGCGCGCCCATCTTCGCTTCCATTGTCGGCCACGGCCTTGGATTGTCCCCAACCCTTGGCTGTCAGGCGATTGGCAGCAACTCCGTGCGCCGTCAGCCAGGAGACGACCGCCTGTGCACGTTTCTCTGACAGCGTCTGATTTGCGGCGGGTGCGCCTACATTGTCGGTATGGCCTTCCACACTCAGTTTGACGTCTGCATTCTGCTGGAGCATTTTCACGATTTCTCCCAGCACGGCTTCCGAGTCCGGCAGGATCGCGGCCTTCCCTGTTTCGAAGTGAATGCCGTAGACGGCGACGTGTCCGGATTTTTTCAATTCATCGGAAAGCGTCGAGGCGTCGGCAGTGACCTCCTGGTTCATCGACTTCTCGGTGACAATAGTCTGGTAGTAGAACGTGCCCTTGTTGTCGAGCATGTACCAGGTGCCGCCCTTGTGTGCGGTGATGATTCCGGGAGAATCCTCATACACAATCGTGAAGCCAGCCTGCTTCAGGGCCGTTTCGAAATTGCGGAAGACCTGAATCTCGCTCACGCCCTCGCGCGTGCCATAGTCCCAGTAATGAAGCTCGCCTTCCGCTGCCTTTTCGTTGCCGTCTTTATCGATCGGCATTTTGGCCTGATCAAATTCCTTGTTGTCGCAATTGTGAATGGTGCTCCCGGGCATGCGAGTGATGATGGCTGAGTCTTTGCACCCGTCGGCGTCGGTGTCCTGGGCAAAAAGGTTGAAGGTGAGAAGTAAAAAGCCAGTCAGAAGCAGGAAGCGGGTTGTCGGTGGCATTCGGGTTTGGGTCCTCGTCGGGGAGATAGTGTACAACGGGTTGGGTTTGTGCTGACGAAAGTTTGTTGATACGGGATACGGGTCCGGCGGTGATATGCTTTGTGCGTAGCTTATGAATACCGCTAAACAAGACGTCGAATCGCTGCTGCAAAAACTGCCGGACAACGCCTCCGTCGAGGACATTCAATATCATCTCTACGTCCTCGACAAGGTACGCCGCGGACTGGACCATGCCAGGGCCAACGGTACGCTTTCACAGGAAGAAGTGGAAAACCGCCTCAGCAAATGGCTCACCGAGTAGATTGGTCGCAGCGTGCACTTCAGGACTTGGAGAGCATCGGGGAGTATATTGCGGCTGATTCCCCCACTTATGCCGGGATTGTCGTAAAGAAGATCCTGCATCAGACCAAGGCACTGGCAGCCTTCCCGCGTTCCGGACGCAAGGTTCCGGAATTCGATGATGACAATATTCGCGAGCTGATCGTATACAGCTACCGAATTATCTACCGCTTGCAGCCCGATCTGGTCTTGATTGCCGCAGTTATTCACGGCACGAGAGCGCTTCAATAGCGTAGACGCACAATGGCTCTCATCGGGTTGGGCTCAGTCCATCACAAGATCTTGTAGGCATTACATGCCGTCGTAGTTTGGCCCGCCGCCACCCTCTGGCGGAACCCAGGTAATGATCTGGTATGGGTCGGCGATGTCACACGTCTTGCAATGGACGCAGTTCGATGGATTCAGGCTGATGCGCTTGCCGTTGGGCTGACTTGCATCCTCGACCATTTCGTAGACGTTGGCCGGACAAAAATTCTGGCAGGGGCTGCCAAATTCCTTCACGCAACGCGTGTTGCATATGTTCGTGTCGTGAATGACCAAGTGCGACGGCTGGTCTTCTTCATGCTTAGTCCCCGAGTGATAAAGATCGGTGAGCTTGTTAAACGTGAGCTTGCCGTCGCCCTTCGCGGGCCCGAGCATGTGCGCTTCCGGACCGCCATCGGGGGGCAGTTCGGCCAGCTTGCGCATTTGTTCGTAGCCAGCCTTGGCCGGATAACGGTTGCGTAGGCCCCGCCCGCCCGTAACCATCTGCAATCCGGTGTGGAACATACCCGCAAACATCCCATGCTCAAATCCCTGGTGCAGGTTGCGGACCTTCCAGAGTTCTTCCTTAATCCAGCTCGCCTCAACTTTTCTCTGGAAGCCACTCAGGGTTGCCGTTGACGAGTCATCTTTGGTCAACGCTTCGAACGCAGTTTCGGCCGCGAGCATCCCGCTCTTGATTGCCAAATGAATTCCCTTGAGGCGCGCCGAATTAAGAAAGCCGGCGGAATCGCCGAGGATCATCCAGCCATTGCCCGCAACCGGTGGGATCGCCCACCATCCACCATACGGCATCGATTTCGCACCGTAGCGAATCATCTTGCCACCTTCGAGCAGCTTCGCCACAAACGGGTGCTGCTTGAAGTCCTGCAACACGTGCTGCGGATCCAGCCGGGGATCGGAATAATCGAGCCCTGTCACGAAGCCCAGAGAAACGACATTGTCTTTTGATCCGTAAATCCAGGCGCCGCCGTACTCCTTCGTGGTGAGTGGCCAGCCCATCGTGTAGATCACTTCGCCCGGCGCGATTCGTCCCGCGGGCACTTCCCAAAGTTCCTTCACGCCTACGCCGTAGGTTTGCGGGTTGGCATTCTTCGCGAGATCAAACTTGGAGACGAGTTGCTTGGTCAGCGATCCACGCGGGCCCTCGGCGAGAATGACGACTTTGGCTTGAAGATCGTAGCCGGGCTCGAAGTTGGACTTCTGCTGCCCCTCTTTGTCGACGCCTTTGTCGTCGGTGCGAACGCCCGTCACGCGGTCGCCGTCGTACAGCAATTCCGCCCCGGCGAAGCCCGTGAAGACGGTGATCCCGGTCTCCTCGACCTTGCTGCCCATCCACTTCACGAAACGGTTCAGCGAGATAACGTAGTTGCCGTGATCGCGCAGGAACGGCGGCGTGATGGGAAACTTGAACTTCGATTTCTCGGTGAAGAAATAGACCGATTCCTTTTCGACTTTGGCATCGAGCGGCGCTTCTTTTTCAAACTCAGGCAGCAACTCGCGCATCGAGCGCGGGTCGAGCAGCGCGCCCGAGAGACAGTGTTGTCCAACTTCGCGCGCTTTCTCGAGCACGTAGATATTTTCTTTGCTGAGCTGCGAATCAGGATGGGCGGCGTTGTGTGCGTCAATGAGTTGCGCAAGCCGTAGAGCACACGCCATCCCGGCCGGCCCGCCGCCGATGATGACCACATCGGCCGGCATCTGCGGCCGTTCGACTCCTTCAATAGGTCTGCGGAAAATCAGCATAAGTTTCGAGTTTCAGGTTTCAAGTTTCGAGTTTCGAGTTCTATGCACTTGCCGTTTTTCGCAGTCTAAGAGACTGTATTAGGCCATTCAGCAAACGACGAACCTCCGAGGAGTGACCTTCCAGAGTTTCGAATTCTGCACAGGTGAGAAAATGAAGGTCCACTGCAATTGTTAGTTGAGTTTCCAACTCCAGGAGAGAGCCTCTGGCTTGTCCAAGAAAATGGCGGAATTCCCCGACTGTCAGCCTGCCCTGTCCCTCGGCAATATTCGACGCAATAGAAACGGCCGCTCGCCGAAGTTGTGACGTCAATCCATAGATCTCGGCTTTCGGGAAGTCTTCTGTTGCACGATAGACCTCGGTGGCAAAAGCCCGCGCCTTTTGCCACACGATGAGATCCTGATACCGATGGCTCAACTCAAAGCCCCTTTTTCCGAACACCCGAAACTCGAAACACGAAACTGGAAACTAACTTCCTGCCTTCGCCTTCTTCACTTCCTCAATCAGCGGCGGGACGATGTCGAAGAGATTTCCCACGATCGCATAATTTGCAATCTCAAAGATCGGGGCCTCTGAATCTTTATTCACCGCGATGATGGTGCGAGAGCCTTTCATGCCGACAATGTGCTGAATGGCGCCGCTGATGCCGAGCGCCAGATAGAGCTTGGGAGCGACGGTCTGGCCCGACGATCCGATCTGGCGGTCCATGGGCAGCCAGCCCGAATCGCAGATGGGACGCGATGCGGCGAGGTCTCCACCAAGCGCCTCGGCCAACTGCTTGGCGATCTCGATATTTTTCTGCTCTTTGATGCCTCGGCCTACGGCAACAATGATCTCGGCTTGGGTAAGGTCGACGGCCTGCTTGGCTTCCTTGAAGACTTCCTGCGGTTTGTTGCGAATGACGCCATCGGCGATTTCAACGGCAACCGTCTCGACGGGAGCCGCGCTCGCACCGGCTTCAGCCTTGTCGCCGCGAAAGGCGCCGTTCTGAAACGTTGCGAACCATGGAGCATCGCTCGTGAAACTCACGTCTGCGGCTAATTTGCCCTGGAACATCTGGCGAGTGAATACCAACTTCCCGCCCTCGTACTTGAAGCCAATGCAGTCGCTGATCACGGTGCGGCCCATGGCCGTCGCCAGCTTGGGCACAAAGTCACGTACCTGGTACGTATGCGGCATCAAGACCAGTTTCGGCTGCTTGGTCGAAAGGAATTGCTTGAGCGCACCAGCAAACGCGTCGGGAGTGTAGGGCTCGAGCTTCGGTGACTCGATCGCATACACTTTCGCCACTTTCTTCCCTGCCACCTCGGCAGCGAACGAGGCGGCGGTGCCGCCTACCACAGCCGCTTCGAGGCTCCAGCCGGTTGCCGCCGCGATCGCTTGTCCGGCAGCAATGGTTTCCCACGAGACGCGATTCAATTTTCCTTCGCGCTGTTCGACGACAACTAAGATGGTATCCGCCATAAAGAAGTTCTCGGTTCCCGGTTCTCACTCAAATCTCACCATTACCAAGGCCCGTGTGGCGACAGCCGCCTTCGCCTGTCCGCCGAGCTTCGCTCGGCCCGCGGACGAATGCGTCCGCAACTACACTAGAGCACGCGCAACTCGTTCCGCAGCTTGTCGACCAGTTTCTTGGCAATCTCTCCCGCCGACCCTTCGATATGTTCCGTCTTCTTCGTCTTCTGCGGGACGTACAGCCGTTCTATCTTCTGCAGATTGTCCCCAATCGCTGATTGGACTTCCGCCAGCGGCACCTTCCGCAGCGGCTTATTTTTCGCCTGTTTGATGCCGATCAGCGTGGCATAGCGCAGCTTATTAATGCCGGACTGAATCGTCAGCACCGCCGGCGTGGGCATATCGACGAACTGGAAATATCCAGCCTCGAGTTCGCGTTTCACCCGGATTCCGACGGCGGTCTTTTCGATCTGCATGATGATGGTGGCATGCGGCAGCCCCAACAACTCGGCTAGAATCACGCCGGTTTGCGCGTGGCCGTAATCGTCGGACTGCAGCCCGGTAAAAATCAGGTCAAATTGTTCGTCTTTGATCGCGGCCGCGAAAGCTTTCGCGGTGTTGAATGCGTCCAGCCCCACGAATTTATCGTCTTCGAGGTGGATCGCCCGATCCGCCCCCTTGGCGAGAGCTTCGCGCAACACTTGCTGGGCGCGTGCCGGCCCGCTGGTGATGACCACCACCTCGCCTTTATGCTTCTCGCGCTGCCGCAGCGCCTCTTCCAGGGCGTAGGCATCGGGTTCGTTGACCTCATACGAGACGTCTTCGCGGATCCAGGCGCCGCTTTCGTTGAGCTTGAGCGGTGCATCCTTTTGCGGCACCTGCTTCATGCAAACCAGGATTTTCAAGATCAGGACTCCTCGCCCTTATTACTTTGGGGCACTATAAGAAAACTCTAGAGTATAAATGAGCGCCCGCCGCGAGTGGAAATGTACCACTCGTCATTGTTTTGTGATCCCAATCACAGACTCGCGTCGCTCCCTCCGTCAGCATGGCGAGAGGCTTCTATGCCAGACGAAAAGTTTTCTGCCATGCGGCAGAGCATTATTGACGGCGCTCCCGACACCGCTTCCGGGCTGGCGCAACAGGCTGTTTCGAGCGGTATCGCGCCCATCGACGCCATCAACGAGGGCTTTGTCCTCGGCATGCACGACGTTGGCGAGCAGTTCGCCCGCGGACAAATGTACCTTCCCGACATGATGGCGTCGGCCGAGGCGATGCGCGCTGCCATGGCAGTGCTCGATCCGGAACTCAAGAAGCTTGGCACCGAACGTCCCATGGCCGGAGTAGTGGTGTTGGGCACGACTAAGGGTGACATCCACGAGATCGGAAAGATTCTGGTTGGAACGCTCCTCACCGCGCACGGCTTCCGCGTGCACGATCTCGGAGTAGATGTCGCGGGCGAGAAATTTGCCGCCAAGGCAAAGGAACTCAATGCCGACATCGTGGGAGTCTCTGCACTTCTCACCACCACGATGCGCAATCAGAAAAGTGTGATTGAAGCCATGGAGCTGGCCGGACTGCGCCCACAGGTGAAGATCATGGTTGGAGGCGCCCCGGTCACGCGCCGCTGGGCCGACGAGATCGGCGCCGATGGTTACGCCAAAGACGCCATGAGCGCGGTTGACCTGGCCCGGCAACTGATGGCCCAGAAAACGAACGCCATCGTGGCGGAGCCCGTATGAGAATCCGACCGAAATTCCAGTTGCTCGACAAGCCTCTGCTTGAACGCATCCTCGACGAGGCGTTTCAGCTGATCGAAGATCCCGGCGTGCGCGTCGCACCCTATGTATTTGAACTGCTGAGGGGCGCGGGCATCACTGTGAAAGATGGCGTGGCACACATTCCGGAGGCGCTGGCCCGTCGTCTGCTCGATCTCGTGCCCCGCGGATTCTGCCTCTACGACCGCCATGGCAGGCCCGCGGTGCGCTATGGCGGGGATGACGTCCACTTCGATCCCGGCTCGTCGTGCCTGAACATTCTCGATCCCGAGACGCAGCAGCCGCGTCCGGCACAATCGGCCGATCTGGTACGGTTGGTGCAAGTCGCCGAGATGCTGCCGCAATTTGCTGCGCAATCCACTGCGATGGTTTGTAACGATGTTCCGCAGGAGATCGGGGACTGGTACCGGCTGCTGCTAGTGCTGTGGTACTCCGAAAAACCTGTCGTCACTGGCGCGTTTTCGGCTTCCAGTTTGCACACGCTGCTCGATCTCCTGGATATCGAGAGTGGAGGCCGCGAGGCCCTGCGCCAACATCCTCGGGCCATCTTTGATGTGTGCCCTTCGCCTCCACTGAACTGGTCTGAGTTCGCCTCGCAGAATCTCGTCGACCTGGCGCGTGCCGGAGTTCCCGCGGAAATCGTCAGCATGCCGCTGGCAGGCGCGACCGCACCTGTAACCCTTGCGGGCTCCATCGTGCAGCACGCCGCCGAGTGCATCAGCGGAATCGTCATTCATCAATTAGCGCAGCCCGGTTCCCCCATCGTCTGGGGAGGCGCTCCTGCCATCTTCGATATGCGCACCGGCAAGACCCCAATGGGCGCTATCGAAACCGCCATGCTCGATGTAGGCTGCGCGGAAGTCGGGAAATTCCTCGGTCTGCCTACGCACGCCTACATGGTTGCGGGCGATGGTCGTGTGATCGACGCCCAAGTCGAAATGGAAAGTGGCATGTCAACCGTGCTAGGCGCGCTGGCGGGAATCAATATGATTTCTGGCGCCGGCATGCTCGATTTTCTAGCCTGCCACAGCATCGAAAAACTTGTCATCGATGCCGAGGCCATCGCTTCGGCCCAACGCTTGGTTGAAGGCGTTGAAGCCAACGCCGATTCGCTGGCCGTGGCCATGTTCGCGCAAACCGGACTCCAAGGCGACTTCCTGAAGCTGAAAGAAACTCGCGCCCTGTTTCGCAAAGAGCAGCACTTCCCTTCGTCAATCATCGATCGCGGCTTTTCCAGTATGGATGGAAGCTCACCTGACATTTTGCAGCGCGCCCGCCAGCGTGTAGAAGAATTGCTCTCTGCATACGAGCGCCATCCTCTGCCCCCGGAGCGCGAACAGGAGATGATCGCTTTCGCACAACGCGAAGCTAAAGAATCCGGCCTCGAGGGCCTGCCAGAAATTCAGCGGCCTGAGTACGCTCACGAGCCTGGACTGCTGTAGGGCTCAAGGGCAGGGACGCCGGTTATCGACTGTTCAAGTCAAGCAAGCTAATATCTCGGGTGCCCGTTCTGGAGGAATTATCGTGAATCATTCCGCGCGCCGTTGGGCCGTCTGCGTTCCAACATCCCTCTGCGTCCTTTTGGTGCTTATCACTCTCGCTCCAAGCATCTCCTCTCAAACGACAGTTCCTGCCCCGCCGCCACTCCTTCTGGGAACTGCGTGGTACCCCGAACAGTGGCCGGAATCGCGCTGGGACACCGATCTCAATCTCATGCAGCAGTCGGGCATTCATATGGTTCGTATTGCGGAATTTGCCTGGAGCCGCATGGAGCCCGAAGAAGGAAAGTACGATCTCGATTGGATCAACCATGCCATCACCGCGGCTGCCAAGCACAATATTTACACCGTGATCGGAACTCCCACGGCCGCACCGCCGGCATGGCTCACGCAAAAATATCCGGAAACCCTGCGCATGAATGAAGACGGACGCCGCGACCAGCACGGCAACCGCGAACAGTTCAACTTTGCCAATCCCAAATATCGGGAACTCGCCCGCAAAATTGCTGAGCAGCTCGCGAAGCGGTTTGGCCGCAATCCATATGTGTTGGGCTGGCAAATCGACAACGAGTATGAAATGGCTTCGTACGATCCTGAGACCAAGGCGCAGTTTCAGCAGTGGCTCAAGGCTCGCTACCACACGCTCGACAATCTCAATGCCCGCTGGACGACTGCTTACTGGAGCGAGAGTTACACCGCGTGGGACCAGATCCCCATTCAAGTGGGATACGGCAATCCCGGACTACTTCTAAGTTGGATGCGCTTCGTGAGCGATACCTGGCGCAGCTACCAGAAGAATCAGCTCGAAGTGCTTCGCGCCAACTCCGACGCATCGAAATTTATCACCACCAACACCATGGGTTGGTTTGACGGCTACGACCATTACACCGTGGAACAGGATCTCGACCTTGCAGCCTGGGACGACTACGTCGGCGAGGGCCAGCTCGACGTCGCGAAGAACGGCTTTGCTCACGATCTGACGCGCGGCTTCAAGCAGAAGAATTTCTGGGTCATGGAAACGCAGCCCGGCTCCGTGAACTGGGCCCCGGTCAATAACGCACTTGATAAAGGAGAAGTGCGTGCCATGGCCTGGCACGATGTGGGTCACGGCGCGGACGCGGTGAGCTACTGGCAGTGGCGCAGCGCTCTCAACGGCCAGGAGGAATATCACGGTACGATGGTCGGGGCAGATGGAACTCCCGTGCCGCTTTACGCTGAGATCGCGCAGGTCGGCAAGGAGTTCGAAAAGGCAGGGGCTGCCCTGGCAGGAACGTCAGTAAAGTCCGAAGTTGCGATTCTTCATTCCTACGACAGCCGCTGGGCGATTAATTGGCAGCGCCATAACAAGAATTACGATCCCAATGTTCAATTGCAAAGTTACTACGCGGC
Organism: uncultured Acidobacteriaceae bacterium; assembly: GCA_963722365.1. Classification (GTDB taxonomy): domain Bacteria; phylum Acidobacteriota; class Terriglobia; order Terriglobales; family Acidobacteriaceae; genus Sulfotelmatobacter. Next base: position 956,344 of record CAVRLM010000001.1, on the reverse strand, counting down.
GATCCGGCCTATTGCGCAGTCCGTTGATGTTGTTCCGGCAACGGCTAATCTCTCTTCTTACAAACTTGTTGTCGCTCCGGGCCTGAATGTGCTCTCGGATGATGCTGCCAAGAACCTTGCTGCCTACGTTCGCGCCGGCGGCCACTTAGTTCTCGGGCAGCGCTCAGCCATGAAGGACGACGACAACGGCCTGCAACCCGATCGACAGCCCGGCCCGCTTGGCGAACTTCTGGGTGGCCGTGTCGAACAGTATTACGCGCTCAATAATCCTGTCCCAATCGAAGGGCAATGGGGCACCGGCGAATCGCCTCTCTGGGCAGAATTGCTAAGCGCCAAGGAAAAAGACACCGAGATTTTGATGCGCTACGGCAAGAGCAATGGTTGGCTCGACGGCCAGCCCGCGGCGATCACGCGCAAAGTCGGAAAGGGCCGCATCACCTACATTGGCGCCTGGCTCGATCCTAAAACGATGGAGAGTGCTGCGAAGTGGATGGCAACAACCAGCGGCGTGAACACGCCTCTACCCAATGTTCCGCCGGGCGTGGAAGTGTCTGTCAGACAAGGTGCGCACGGGACCGTTTATGTCCTCGTGAATCTCTCGAAGCAGGCGCAAACCATCATACTGCCTGGCGGGATGCAAGACGTGCTCGAAGGCGGCTCCAAAACATCGGTGAAGCTAGCGGTGTATGGCGTGGCAGTTCTGGCCCAATCACGTTGATCGCAGGTCACGATCGAGGGAACAGCTCGTTGAGGAAACGAGGCCTATTCCGTTATCACGGTGGACTGTCCGGAGATGTCGAACCGTTTACGGCAGCGCATGTTCTTGCACGCCATCACGTCGTCCTTGCGGACCATGTACGACCGGAACTTGGCGAAGCGGGCCCTGTCTCGTTCGTCGGCGCGTCCCGGAAGCTGGCGTTTTTTGGTTCGCACCACCCACGTAATTTCATATTCGGCCGCTTGATGGCAGTGAGGGCAATTCAGTGAAGCTGGCTTTTTTTCTTGCTTCTCGTCAAAAAAATCGCGCTCTTCCATAAGTTTCGGTGGCGGGATTCCACTGTCTGGCTCCCGACTAAGTATGAATTATTGCACATTTCGCGCGGCGTCCGTTCGCAACGCCGGGTCGAGGGCGCTCAGGTTACACTTTTTGAACGCCTTCGGGCAGCCTTCAACGGGAGAGTTTTGTGGCCAGAAAAAAGAAAGTAAAACGTTTTCGAGCCGTGACCGCGGTCAAGGAATTAGCCCGCGAACGGGTCGGCGCACCACCCGCTGGTCAGGTAGTGATTGAGAAAAAGAAAAAGCCGGAGAGGCACAAAACCACGTTGAGTGAACTGCTGCGAGAAGGGGAATGACTCAGTCTGACGTTAGTTGAACGTCGCCGTCACCGTGCGATTTGCCGTCAAGGTGAGAGTGCAAGGATTCGTACTTGGAGGGGAGTCGCATCCCGTCCAACTTCCGAAGACGGACGGGCTGATCGGAGACGCTGTGAGCGTCACGGGAGTGCCGCTGGTGAACTGAGCGAGGCAGGGTGTGGGACTATTGCAACTCAAGCCCAGCGGAGAGCTCGCGACGTTTCCCAAGCCAGTGCCCGCGAAAGTCAAAGTCAGAACCGGGGCGCCTGCGCCTCCATTCGAACCGGTAAAGCAGGTCACGTTCCCGGTCATGTACCCCGTAACCACAGCTCCGTTGGAGGATAGGCCTCCCTCGCTCTTATTGGTTGTAATCGTCGCTGAAACCAGCGACGCTCCGCAGGAAAGACCCGTGGCCGTCAGAAGACCCGAAGCGTCGACGGTCATCATCTGAGGATCGTTCGATGCCCAGGTCACCTGGCTCGTGATGTCTTTGGTGACCGGCGGATGGATGTAAGTACCCAACGCCCTGAGTTGCACGTTCGAACCTGCATTGGCGATGACTGGAACGTCGGCGGCACCGAAAGTCTCACTCGCCGGCTGAATCTGGATCGACACTAATTCCTGGCTGCGTCCGCAACTGTTAAGACCTGTAAGCAGGCTCGCAACCGCAGTCAACAACACAAGGCTCAGCCACTTCCCGTTCATCGACGGCTCCTAGTTTCTCAAAACTTGACAACGCGCTTCTGAGGGGGGAATGGGGAAAATCTAGCCAATGGTTGAGCAAAAAGCAATAGCTCCACGGGCTCTCATTTACCCTTTCACCGCCTCCGTTACGACCCTCACAAAATCCTTTACATCGCCTTCCGTCGTATCAAACGAACACATCCAGCGCACGATGCACTCTTCTTCAATCCATGGATAGAAGAAATACTTCTCCTTGATCTTTGCAATCGCGTTCCGCGGAATTTGCGCGAACACGCCATTGGCCTCGACCTTCCACACCACGCGCACTTGCGGAATCCTTCGCACCTCGGCCTCGAGCACTCGAGCCATGCGGTTGGCGTGCTCAGCGCTGCGCTTCCACAAATCATCGCTGAGCAAAGCTTCGAACTGCGCAGCGATGAATCGCATCTTCGAGGCCAGCTGCATCCCCTGCTTGCGCAGGTAGAGGAAATCCTTACTGAGTGCCGGGTTGAAAAAAACAACCGCCTCCCCGCCCATGATTCCGTTCTTGGTGCCTCCGAACGAAAGCACATCCACGCCGAGGTCACGTGTCGCCTGCCGCAGCGTCTGTCCCAGAGTGGCAGCGGCATTGGCAATGCGCGCGCCGTCGACGTGCAGAAACATGTCGTGCTCGTGCGCGAAATTGGCGAGTGCCTGAATCTCTTCCGGACGATAGACCGTCCCCATCTCGGTCGACTGCGTGATCGAGATGACACGCGCCTGCACGTGATGCTGGTCCCCGATTCCGTGATACGCATGCTGCACCGAGTCGAGCGTGATCTTGCCATCCTGATGCGGCAGAGGAATCAGCTTGCATCCCGTATGCTTTTCCGGCGCACCACATTCATCGGTATAGATGTGCGCATACTCGCTGCACAACACGGCGTGGTACGGACGATTCAGAGACTCCAGGCTGAGGACATTCGCTCCGGTTCCGTTGAAAGTGAAGAACACGTCGATTCCGGCGCCAAAATGTTCCTCAAACTTCGCGACAGCTGAACGCGTGAACCGGTCATCGCCATAAGCCACCACGTGTCCCTGGTTGGCGCGCGCGATTGCCTCCAAAACCTCCGGATGCACTCCGGCATTGTTGTCGCTGGCAAAGCTGCGAGTAGGCTGGTTGGACCCTTGCGGCATAAGAAAACAATGTAGCAGAGAAATCTGCTCGTGTAGCTCCGGACGCATTCGTCCGCCCCGCGAAGCGAAGCGAGCGCGGTTTTTTGGTTCTCGCCTCTGAAGCTAGAGCGCCGGGACTTTCTCGCCCCTCAGATTGGCGCATGCCCCTCCCGCGCATTACAATCCTGAATTCTCGGAGGCCCGCTCGTGAGCGCGCACATCAGTAGCCGGTATCTGATCTTCTTCGTGCTTTCCGCCTTCGCCGTCGCCCAAACGTCCGAGCAGAAAGCTGCACGCTATCTCGACTCCATCCGCAACCAGCCTCCTCTGCTACAGGCATTTCTGCATGAGATACCCAAAGGTGGAGACCTGCACAGTCACCTCACCGGCGCGATCTATGCCGAAGATGTCCTCGACTGGGCCGCGTCCGACAATTTCTGCGTCGACCGCACCACTTCGCAACTGCTAGGCGCGCCCTGCGATTCCTGCGAGCACTACACGCCAAAGCCGGGCATTCGCTGCGCCTACGACGACCACATCCTCTACAACCAGATCATCGACGCATGGTCGATGCGCAACTGGCGCCCGGGCGACGAATCCGGCCACGATCACTTCTTCGCCACCTTCGACAAATTCGGACTCGTCGCCCATAACCACATCGCCGAGGCTGTCGCCACGGTCATCAACCGCGCTGCCCGAGAAAACGTGCAGTATGTGGAATTCATGCACACGGCGGACGGCGGCGCCGCCCCGAAACTCGGAATGCAACTCGGATGGAACGATGACTTCGCCCAGATGCGGGAAAAACTTCTCGCCGGCGGTCTCAAAGAAATTGCCGTGGCCACCAGCAAGACTCTGGCCGAAGACCACGCCCGTGCCCGAAGTGAACTGAACTGCGGCACTCGCGATGCCGAACCTGGTTGCAACGTCATGGTCCGCTATCTTTATCAGGTGTTGCGGGGCCTGCCGCAGGAAGCCGTATTTGCACAGATTCTTCTTGGCTTCGAACTCGCATCTTCCGATCCGCATTTTGTGGGATTGAATCTGGTGATGCCGGAAGACTGGTACGTTCCCATTCACGACTTCAACGAGCACATGGCCATGCTCGATTATCTGCACGGCGTTTACCCCAAAGTGCACATCAGCCTGCACGCCGGCGAAATCGCGCTGGGCCTGGTGAAGCCCGAGGATCTCAACTTCCACATTCGCGCTTCCGTTGAGCGCGGACACGCTGAGCGCATCGGTCACGGCGTCGACATCATGCTCGAGAAAGATCCCCTGGGATTGATGAAGGAGATGGCCGCACGCAACGTGCTGGTCGAAATCAATCTGACGTCCAACGATCAGATTCTCAACGTCAGCGGCGACGACCATCCGCTACCGATCTACATAAAGAACGGCGTCCCAGTCGCGATCTCTACCGACGACGAAGGTGTGGCCCGCTCCGACATGACACACGAATATCTGCGCGCCGTTGAGGGCTATCGTCTGCCATATACGGAACTGAAACGCATGGTGCGCCAAAGTATCGAGCATAGCTTTCTGCCCGGCCAAAGTTTGTGGGCAGAAACGAAAGCCAGTTTCCGTCCGGTGGCTGCGTGCTCCGCGGATGTCGCAACCGAAGAAAAGCCGACGCCATCCTGCGAAAAATTCCTAGCCGCCAACGAACGCGCCCACGAACAGTGGAAGCTCGAAACCGCCTTTGCCAGATTCGAGAAAGAGTTCTGATTAGCACGAAATTGTGAGTATTGATGTTCGAACACTTCCAATCTCACGTGCCCAATTTCCGCACCAGGTTGTCTGAAACCGTGGCGTGGTGCTCCGCGCAACCTTTGGAATCGGACCCTGTGGAAACTCCCGAAATTCAGGACCGGCGAAAAATGGGGGAACACGCAGCGGGACTGTCGCGGCGCGGTTATGTATCGCGAGGGCCGGGTTTCTGGAAGTCGCTTCTCAAGCGCCGCGCTCGCCGGCTCTGGGCTATCGCCAAACTACATGAGATCGTACCTCTCGCCCGACAACTCCGCACTCTAAGCCTGCGTCCGGCCCCTTTTGTGTATCCGCAGCCTTCGGCCGAGAGAGCGCAAATCGTCGAGGGAGTTGCCAAAAGACGAGCTGATCAATTGCGCCTAGAACATCGCTATCCGCTGGTCCTCGTCGACCATCTCGCAGGCGGACGGCTGCTTAAATACGCTCCAAGTGAAAACCTCTGCGATGGAGCTGCCCAGTATTCATCCAAGGGATTTTTCGACGTCGACAATATGCCGCCATGGGATACTTGGATCTGCTTCATTGAACCTTATTTGATCAGTTGGGTTCCTCCGAGCCTGCTGGATCTTGCAAACAACGGGATCGATGCGAATCCCGAGCAGTGCATCCTCTGGGCACGGGAGACGTAGCCACTCTGAGAAAGTGACGAATCCATGCCGCGCAAACGAACCCTAATCCCGTCTCCCCTCGCATGGTCTCCCATCGCCCAACCGGTTCCTCCCCCGCCGCTCCCCGTCCTCGCCGAGCGCGGAGGCACGCAACTCCGCACGCCTCTGCCCGTCGCCATCATCGACACCCGCGAACAGAACCCGCTCTCCTTCCGCCGTTTTCGAACATGGTTCGCCGGCATCGAGGAACGTGCCCTCCCTCTCGGTGACTACTCGGTCGGCGGCATGGAAGACTCATGCGTCGTAGAGAGAAAAGATCTCGCCGACCTCATCGGATCGTTCACCTCGAATCGCGCCGTCTTCATCAACCGGCTGCGGCGCATGAGCGAGCGTCCCCACAGCCTGCTCGTCATTACCGCGTCGTTGACGGAGATCAAGTCCGAATATCCCTACCGTGCCGCCAATCCCAACCGCATCACCCAGTCTCTGATCGCCGTGCTTGCAGGGCTGCGCCTGCCCTTCATCTGCACTGAGACTCACGAACTTGGCGAAGAGATCGTCGCGTCCTACCTCTATCAGACATTTCTGTATGATTGGCTGGAACGCAACGGCCACGGCCGCCATCTGGTTGACGGCGACCTCTAACCCGCTCATGGAAAAGGGGGGAGCGGCAAAAAACGCCAGCCGGGAAGTCACGACAAAGAAAGACCGGAATTCTGGCGGGTACGGACCGGGAAGGGCATGGCTTCAGCCGTGCCGTGAGATCGCCGCATAGTATCCGGCGTTAGCCGCTGAGGCCCACTGCCGGTTCGGGCACGTTGCAACTCACACATGACTGACCAATTCGCACTCGCCGACTCCGCAGCTCAACTGATCCTGCAACGCACCACCATGCGCCCGAAGATCGGCCTCGTCCTCGGCTCAGGCCTGGGCGCTTTCGCCGACTCACTCACCGACGCCACTCGCGTCCCTTATGCCGAGATCCCAGCCTTCCCGCAATCGACGGCAATCGGCCACGCCGGAAGAATGGTGATTGGCCGAGCAGGCGATGTCCCCGTCGCGGCCATGCAGGGCCGCGTGCATCTCTACGAAGGATATTCCCCGCAGGAAGTCACCTTCCCCGTCCGCGTCTTCGGACGTATGGGTATTCGCGCCGTCATCCTCACCAACGCCGCTGGAGGCATCAACCTCAGCTACAAGCAAGGCGCTCTCGTCGTGATTCGCGACCACATCAACCTGCAAGGGGCGAATCCGCTGGTCGGCCCCAACGACGATCGCTTCGGCGCCCGCTTCCCTGACATGACCCACGCCTACTCCCGCGAATACCGCCAGATCGCACGAGAAGAAGCCGCCAAGTTGAATATCCCACAACATGAGGGCGTCTACGCGGGACTGCTCGGCCCGAGCTACGAAACGCCTGCGGAAATTGAATACCTGCGCCGCATCGGCGCGGACCTGGTGGGCATGTCGACAGTCGCGGAAGTGATCGCCGCGCGTCACATGGAAATGAACGTGCTCGCGATCTCCTGCGTCACCAACATGGCCGCCGGAATTCTCGACCAGCCGCTCTCGCACGCAGAGGTGATGGAAACCGGAGAGCGAGTCAAGACGATTTTCGAAGCCCTCCTGCGCGCAGTCCTACCCCGCATCGCGGAAGACGTGAGCGATAAACGTGAGTGAGTAAATCAGAGGTTGCCCCACCCTTCTCGCGGTTTCTGCGAGAGAGCCTGCCCTGAGCGAAGCCGAGGGGGTGGGGATTCTTACTTTACTCGCAGTTCAAGTGCACCTAGAACAAGAACTTCGCCCCCACCTGAATCACCCGCGGCCCGCCCCCACCCAGCCCCGGATTGGTCTGCGCCTGGTCCGGAGTTTGCGTGATCAACCCTTCATTCGGAGTCCCCGGGCTCACAAAGAAATTCGGCAGCGCAAAATTCGGATGATTGAAAATGTTAAAGAATTCCACCCGAAGCTGCAGTCCCACCCGATCCGTAATCGGCGTGAACTTCGTCACCGCAAAATCCATGTTGCGGAAGTGGGGGCCATAAATCGCGTTGCGCCCGAGTGATCCAAACGTTCCCAGCGCCGGATCCGCGAACGCGTTGCCATTGAAATACCCGATCGTGTCCGGAGCCGAAGCCCAATTCGAATTCACAATCGCCTGCCCCGGAACCAGGTTCGGACGCTGGTGGAAGTTCGAGGGGCTCGGAAACTGATCAAACTCGGCCCCGCTGGTATCGTCGGAATTGACCACCGGTACCGGCCGCCCACTCTGCAGCGTGATGATCGTGTTCACCTGCCACCCATCGCTCAGGCGCTTGGGTCCTCTGAATCGCGGCAATAGATAAGTGAACGCCGCCGTAAAGCGCTGGCGCGTGTCGAAGTTCGACGGCCCGCGCTCAGCCGCAAGATTGTTCGAGTCTTGCGGGATCGCCACCGTCGCGAAATTGAAGTCGATGCCGTCCGATGCATCATCCAGCGACTTCGAAAGCGTATATCCAGCAAATCCCGAAAGGCCATGCCAGTTGCGGCTCCGCAGGGTCGCCTGAAACGCGTTATAGCTGGAAGCGCTGATCGTGCCAAACTCGTCCATGAACCCATAATTCGGATTGGGCCGGTTCCCGAAAATGTCGGGCTGGTTGGCATCGCGCAAACGAACGAGTTTCGTTCCTTTGCTTCCGATGTAGCCCAACTGCAGCGCCATGCTCCCGGCAAGCTCTTGTTCCACGTTCAGATTCCAGTTCTGCGAATAAGGCGTCACCAGGTTGCGCGGCGTGAAGAAAATGTCGGCGCCCGAGGGCGGATACGGCGGCGGAATCGCACTCACCACGGTGTTCGCCGGATTGATCCCGCTCCACGCCGTCGAATCAAAAGTGTTGCTCAGCGAAAGCACCGCCTGCGGCCCGATCGGATTCGTCGCCAGCCCGGCTGAGTTCGTGAAGTTCGCAATCAGCAAGTCCTGCGGAACATAGTCGTAATAAATTCCATAAGCCCCGCGCACCACGGTCTTCAGCCGCGCGCTCCACGCAAAACCAATGCGCGGACCGAAGTTGTTTGCATCGCGGTTGTAGGCCCCATGCAACCCGTCGGTGCCAACTACGGCAAGATTGCCGTCCGCGCCCAGGTTCGAGAGCAAGTTGTTCTTTTCGCCAAGTGACCCAAAGTATTCCCAGCGCATGCCGTAGTTCAGAGTGAATTTCGGCGAAAGCCGGAAGTCATCTTGCGCAAAGAAAGCCACCCCGTTGTTGAATGTGCTGCGCTGCGTGTTCCCCGCGTTAATCAGCGGGAAAGTATTTCCCAGATAATAGTTGGCGAGCGTTACCGCGCCCGCATCGCTGCATTCGACCAGATCCGTTGGACCGCCGGGGCACAACGCCAAACTGCTCGTGTCGAATCCAAACGAAAATAGTCCTCGCTCCAGGTTGTCATTGAAGCTGCTGATGGAGGCCCGCCGATACTCTCCGCCAAACTTCATCGTGTGGCGTCCCCGCAGCCACGTGAAGTTGTCGAGTATCTGGAAACTCTGGCTGGTGCGTCCGCGTGGAATACTAAACGCGCTCGCTCCCAAGTTTTCGAACGTCCCACCGAAATCGATCTCCGGTAAACCGGTTTTGCCGGTTCCCATGTTGAACGGGACGGTCGCAGTGCCAAAGCTGGCCGGATCAATACTCGCATCGAGTGCGTTGAACGACGTGCGATAGCGGCTGTAGCCAAAACGCACTTCGTTGATCTTCGTTGCGCTCAAGGTCGAAAGCAGGCTGAACGAGACCAACTGCACCCGAGTCGGCGAACTTTGCGCAAACTGTGGCAGCCGCGATCCCGCTCCGAATCCCAGCCCGCCCAGTGGAAACACCTGCTGGCTCCGCGCGAATGCATAGCGTCCCGTCAGCGATTCGTTCTTTGTGATTTGCTGGTCGACCTTGACGATAAAACTGTCTCCATCGTTTTTATCCTGCACGCTGCCGGCCAGCGTTCCGGCGATCCCATTGAAGCCCGTTGCCGTCGGAAAGCTCGACAGAAGAATATTGGTCAGGGCAGGACTCGGCGTAATGCCATCACCCTCGACCAGCGTCTGCGCGGCCGTGATCTGGTTGGGCACGGAACTTCCACTCGCCGGAAGCGCGGGATTATTCCCCGGCACCTGGAAGCTGAAGTCCGATCCCACTCGCTCGCGCTGTCCTTCATAGGCGGCAAAGAAGAAGGTCCTATCCTTCGCGATCGGCCCGCCCAGAGCCGCGCCGAAATTGTTGTTTTGAAACGGGCTTTTGATCGCCGGTTCGCGATTGAAGTAGTTGCGCGCATCCATCGCGCTGTTGCGCAGAAACTCGAACGCCGCCCCATGGAAATGATTCGTCCCCGACTTGGTCAGGATGTTGATGACCGACCCGCTGTTGCGTCCGTACTCAGGCGCGAAATTCGCCTGCAGGTTGAATTCCTGAATCGCATCAATTGGCAGCAACGACGCGGGCGCGCCCCCAATCCCCGTCTGGTTGAATGCAGAATTATTAAAGAAGGGATCGTTATTATCCGTGCCATCGACGGTGTAATTGTTCGAACGATCTCGATTGCCGTTGATGGAGAACTGTCCGAAGCCGCTCTGAATCGCGGCTACTCCCGAAGGCTCGACCGTAGCCCCAGGAACGAGCGCAACCAGTTTGCCGAAGTCGCGCCCATTCAGCGGAAGATTCTCCACCAGCCGCCGGTCGACGACTTCTCCCAGCACGTCCCGTGTGGCTTCGACCAGGGGCGCACTTCCCGTGACGGTCACGCTCTCCTGGTGCTGCTCTACTTTCAACATGCCAAAATCGGCAGTAGTGTCGAGTCCAACGCTCACCACGACATTCTGTGCCACGGCGGCAAATCCCGGCGCGTTCACAGTAACCGTATAAGTTCCCGCCGGGAGTTCAGCCAGAACGTACGTCCCTTCTTCGTTGGTCACCCCATCCCGCGACAGACCAGTGTCGATATTCTTCGACGTGATTTTCGCTCCCGCCACGAGGCCACCGCCCGGATCGCTGACTTTGCCACGGATCGATCCGCGATAACTCTGTGCCAGCACCATCCCCGGAAGCAGCAAAACAATAACGAGAAACACTCCCACAGACACGCTCTTGCGAAATGAATGCGAAGCGGCGCACTTCATAATGACGAACTCCCTTTCTGATAAAGCCCAACAACTACTTTCCCGCCCGTGGAATAAACAACGTAACCGGCGGCTTGATTCCATACGTTGCTGCAAAACTGTTCTGATTCACCGCCAGCCCCAAATGCCCGCGGGAGTCGATATACAACAGAGGCTGGTTCAACGGGACATCGCTGAAGGTCTTTACGAACTTCATCTTCATCTCTTTGTCGCCAACCCTCACCGGAACTTCCTGCCCGCGCTCGTATCCCAGCGTCAGAAATTCGTTCCCATCCACATTCGTCACCAGGTTCCCAAACGGCCCATCGGTCGCAATCACCATCGCGCTCAAGCCTCGCTCGTCGAGCGTTGCCACCTTCCAATCCAGTCGCACCAGATCCTTGACTGGCATCTCCGGACCGACCTTGCTCCAGTCGTCTCCGCGGGCCATGTGCGCCCCTACCGGCGAAAAAATGTCGCGCCCATGAAAGGTCGACGAGAGTTTGCTCCCAATCATCCACTCGGGATTCTTGATTTCGTGTACGGCCTCAATGCCATCGCGCTGCTCCACCAGCGTCAGCAGGCCGTTATCGGGCAGCACAAAATACTGCCCGCGCTTCGACTTCGCGACAATTGCCTTTCGCGAACTGCCCACAGTCGGATCCACAACCACAACAAAAACCGCGCCCGCAGGAAAGTACGGCGTCGCCCCAAACAGAAAGCGCGCTCCGTCGACGATCGAAAAGGGCGTCACCTGATGCGTCAGGTCCAAAATGCGCACGTCGGGCATGATCCCGTACATCACGCCGCGGCAAATCGCCACCGAGTCGTCGACCACACCGAAATCCGTCATGAACACGATCGTCGGCGGATACTTCTGAGCTGTCGCAGCCTGGGCGCGCAACTGTGCCGGCACAGCGCCGAGTACCAGTAACACTACGAGCAAAACTATCGCTGCATGGGCAGGGGATTTCCTCTTGGGAATACCTTCACTCATGAGATCGCAGTTCCTTTACTTGAAGTCCGATAAGTCTGTTAGAAAGCCAGGGCTTGTGCGAAGAGCAACTGCAGGCGCCGAGCAGGCACCCACAAAGTTTGCTGAATTCCGGTACCGTCAATATTAAACAAAGGCTACCGCAAAGGAAAAGCCGCGCCGCCCTCTCTTCGCATCCAACCTGCGTTCTATAATGCAGCAGCAACCCAAATTTCGGAGGCTTCTATGTCGCAAGTCATCCCCGAGAAGTACCGCGATCTGTTTCAGAAGCGGGCCTTTGCCAGCCTGGGGACCCTCATGCCCGACGGCCGCCCGCAAGTCACGCCCGTGTGGTGCGACTTCGACGGCGAACACGTCATCTTCAACTCCGCCAAGGGGCGTCAGAAAGACCGCAACGTGCGCCGCGATCCGCGCGTGTCGCTTGCCATCATCGACCCCGAAAACCCGTACCGCTATCTCGAAATTCGCGGCCGTGTCGTCGAGATCACCGAGGACGGCGCCGACGATCACATCAACAAGCTGGCCAAGAAGTATCTGGGCGTCGATAAGTATCCCTACGCCCAGCCCAGCGAAATTCGCGTGATCTACAAGATCAAGCCCGAGCACACCACGGTGATGGGATAGCCATATTCGTGGAGACGTAGCTTGCCACGTCTCTTGTCGACAGCGTCAATGCCGCAAGCCAGAGACCTTGCAAGCAACGTCTTTACGAATAAGGATGTGGAAACACATGATGAGGTGCCGCGGTCGCGCCGCGCTAGCAACCGTGAAAGAGCGGCGCTTCAGCGCCGCGTTAGCAGCCGTGAACTGACGGGCTTCAGCCCCTGTGCGAGGTCGCATCCACACCTATAACCTCTGCTTCCTCGGCTTCGGCAACGTCAACCGGACACTCGTTCGCCTCCTGGCCGACCGTGCCGAAGAACTCCGCACGAGCCACGGCATTACCTATCGCATCACAGGAATCGCCTCCAGAAGTCTTGGCTGGATCGCCGATCCGCAAGGCGTGAACGTAAACGAAGTATGTGACGCGCGCGCCCCCGCGCGCGACGAGCTAGCAGCGAATCCAAATCGTAGCGCCAGCCAAATCGCAGTAAGAGACGTCTGCGAATGGCTTGCCGCCGCCCAGGCCGACGTCGTCTTCGAAGCCACCTCGCTCAGCGTGAAAGACGGCCAGCCCGCCGTCGATTACATCCGCGCCGTCCTCGAACACGGAGCCCATGCCATCACCGCCAACAAAGGCCCCATCGTTCATGGCTACCGCGACCTGCGCGACCTCGCCGCGAAGCAAGGCAAACGATTCCTCTTCGAATCTACGGTCATGGATGGCGTCCCCATCTTTTCTTTTTTCGATCAACTACCCGCGATCCACCTGCAGGGTTTCCACGGAATCCTGAACTCAACAACGAACGTAATCCTTAGCGAGATGGAGCAAGGCCTCACCTTCGACGAAGCACTGAAGAAGGCGCAAGCGCTAGGCGTCGCTGAAACCGACGCCACCCACGACATCGATGGCTGGGACGCCGCCGTCAAAACCGCCGCCCTGATCACTGTCTTGATGGATATCCCGATACGACTGGAAGACATCGATCGTGAAGGCATCCGCGACCTCACCCCGCAAGCTCTCCGCAATGCGAAGCGAGACGGCTGGCCATTCAAACTAGTCTGCCGCGCCCAGCGCACAGCCGCGAGCGTGAAGGCACGCATAGCGCCGGAAAAAGTGCTAGCGACCTCGCCGATGGGAAAGATTTCCGGCACCTCGTCCTACATCTATTTCGAAACCGACATCTTCCCCGGCCTCGCCATCACTGAGGAAAACCCCGGCCTCTACGCGACCGCTTACGGATTGTTGGCGGATTTCGTGAGAGCAGCGACGAATTGACGCAACGTGGAAGAGCGGCCCTTCAGGGCCGCGTTAGGCAGCTCAAGATCGATGCGGCTTTAGCCGCTGCAGCTCGCTGCAGCTTACGATACTTGAAGAAATGTGCCCGAGATGCCAAGGATTCGCCGAACGCATGAACTTCCGGTCTGCGCGGGAATACCCCGACCTTGCTCGTCAGCTGATCGAGATCGTGGGGCAGGGAATTTTCAGAATCGTAAAAGGCGACTGCCCACTCGAAGACCTCTTTAAGTCACCGCTGCCCGGGGATATCGTCAGTCACGAGTTTGAATGCTTTGCATGTGGCCAGAAATTTTCCCTTTCTGCCGACACTTACCATGGAAATGCCTCCTGGCGGGCTGAGCCAACGAATCCGAAACCACCTCAACCCGTGCAGTGAAATCACCGTTTCTCCACTAACCTTTCATGATAGAAATCAAGAGAATCATATGCCGACCACTGAACAAACCATCGCCGCCCTCGACCTCACCTACGTCCGCTCCCAGTTCCCCTCGCTCGCCCAAACCGTCAACGGACATCCCGCCGCCTTCCTCGACGGCCCCGGCGGCACCCAAGTCCCGCAGCGTGTGATCGACGCCATCTCTGACTACTTGCGCCGCGACAACGCCAACACCGGCGGAGCTTACGCCACCAGCCGCCGCACCGACGCCACGATCGCAGAAGCGCGCAGCGCAATGGCCGACTTCCTGCACTGTGGCGCCGACGAAGTCGCCTTCGGTCCGAACATGACCACGCTGACTTTCGCCATCAGCCGCGCGATTGGCCGCGATCTCAAACCCGGAGACGAGATTGTGGTCACCCGCCTCGACCACGATGCCAACGTCTCCCCGTGGCTCGCCATGGCCGAAGATCGCGGCGTCACCGTCCGCTGGGCCGAGATCCACGACGCAGACTGCACCCTCGACATGGCCGATCTCGCCTCGAAAATAAATTCAAAGACCAAACTAGTCGCCGTCGGATACGCGTCCAATGCAGTCGGCACCATCAATCCCGTGAAACAGGTTGTACAACTCGCCCATCAAGCCGGAGCCCTCGCCTACGTCGACGCCGTTCACTACGGCCCGCACGGCCTGATCGACGTTGCTGCGCTCGATTGCGATTTCCTGGCGTGCTCGACCTACAAGTTCTTCGGCCCGCACATGGGCGTGCTTTTCGGCAAGCGCGAGCACCTCAAGCGCTTTCGTCCTTACAAAGTGCGCCCCAACACAAACGCGATTCCCAACTGCTGGGAGTGGGGCACGCTGAATCACGAATGCATCGCTGGAATCACCGCCTGCGTGGAATATCTCGCCGACCTCGGGCGTGGATTAGCGAATGGGGTGACGAATAAAAGGGTGCCCCACCCTTCGCGCCTTTCGAAGGGCGGGAACGATGATGCCGTCACAAGTGGGTTAAGTGAAGATGGTGGAACTGAAAGACGCGCCGCCATTGAAGCGGCGTACGGAGCCATCCACGAACACGAAAACGCCCTGCTCAAGAAACTCATCGCCGGCCTGCTGAAAATTCCCGGCCTGAAAATCTACGGCATCACCGACCCCGCACGTTTCAACGAACGCTGCGCCACGCTCGCCGTCCGCATCGATTCAGGGAAACCAGGTCACACACCGCTTGAACTCGCCACCAAACTCGACGAACGCGGCTTCTTCACCTGGGATGGCAACTACTACGCGCTGAATCTAACCGAGCACCTCGACGTCGAGAAATCCGGCGGCTTCCTCCGCCTCGGTTTCGTTCACTACAACACGATGGAGGAAGCCGATCGCCTGCTGGCGGCGTTGCACGAAATCGTCGCAGGATAGCTGGCCGCAGCTTCGTTCGAGAAGCCGCCCCACCGGACCGGCACGTTGAAAGGAGAACAGCCCTTGATTCGCACTCTGGCACTCACCCTGGTTCTATCGACGGCCTCCGTGCTTTCCCTTGCCCAGAACAAGGCGGCGAGTTCCGCGGACGACAAGAGCATGATCCTCGCGCTCGAGAGCGCATGGAACCAGGCGGAGATTCATCACGACGCGACTGCGGCCGCCGCCATCATGGCTGACACCTTCATTAGCGTCGATCACCACGGAGCCTTTCAGAACAAATCGCAGTATCTCGCCAGCCTCAAGGACCTCTCTTTCAAACCCGAGGAGATCGCGAACTCCGACACGAGTGTCTATCTCTACGGCAACACTGCCATTGCACCAGCGTCTATCGCACCAAAGGAACCGACGATGGCAAGCCTTTCGTCCATCGCGGGCGCTTTACCGATACCTGGGTGAAGCTCAACGGAGACTGGAAGTGCGTCGCCAATCAGGAAACCCTGATTCACTGAACTGAAGTCGCTTACTCCAAACGCACAACGGCCCGGGACGCATCCCGGGCCATAAAATCTTCCCACGCCAGCAGGCGCGGGCGACGCGACAGGTTGGTTACAATCCTACGGCCAGCGCTTGGCGGTGTCTTCCCATCCGGCAGCGCGCACCGGTTGTGGCGCCGGAATCGAAGGCGGGGCGGCCACCGAAACGCGGGCGGTCGCCTGCGGTCCGTTGACGGCAGTCGCCAGTGACGGTTTCGCCATATCTGCGGCCATCTCTTTTTCTTCGGAAAGCAGCGGGGCTACCAACCGCAGCGCCTCCACTTCTTTCTCCAGGCGGGTGAGCTCCATCTCCTTCTGCCGCAATACTTCGTAAACGTTCTTCATGACCATGTTCCCTGCCGATTGTGTCAAAGTTTGCAAACCTTCCTCCCGAACTTTAGCAGAGTTGCCTGTGTTGTCAAGGGTTTCGGCGGATCAGAGTTGTGGGACCCGCCAATTGCAGAGCGCTCCAGAACGACAGTAGTTTGAACTAGGAGCGCAGCAGAAAGATCGCGGCAATCGCCACGATCACCATCAGAAGCACGCCAACGATGTACTTGTTCGCCGCGAACCAGGACTGCGAAGGTTCCATCCCCGCGCTCAAGACAAACTCGGGAGAAGCAACCTCCGCGGCGGCTACCGTCTGGGGAACCGCAGGGCGCGAGTCCGCCGGGAGAGTAGTCTTTGATTCCTTTTCTGCGGGGCGCACCGCGAACGGCATCGGGGCCGCAATCGGTTGGGGCACCGCTACGGGAGTGTTTGCAGCCGCCGCGAACGCCTTCGAATCCACGGAAACGGTGCCAGGACTTGCGTGCTTCACAGCCGCGCGTCGCATTGCATCCAGTTCCGCGATCGAACTCGTAGCGTTCGTCAGGGCTTCATTCTTGGTAGCCTGGGGCTTGGTAGCCTCGGGCGCCGGCTTTTCAGCGGCCGGAGAAGCCGCCACCACCGCCGGACGAGGCGCGGTCTTCTCTACTTTCAGCTGCCCCTTCCACTTCTTCTCTTCACATTCCACGCAAAACGTGCGACCAGCCGATACCGGGAACCCGCAGGCTTCACACTGGCGCAACCCTCGCAATACGGGAGGAACATGGCTGCGATCCGCATGATCCGTCTTTCCCGCATCGACCGCCGGATTCTCCGCAGCGGACCAGAACAGATTCTTCTTAGTCAACAGGCTCTCTGCCGATGGCATCGCACCAATTCCCGCCGCTGTCGTTGCAACTGGTGGCGTGGGGGTTAGGCTTGCCAAAGCTGACCTAATCTGCGCTACCGGCTTCTCTGGTGTTTGACTCGTGAGTGGCGGATCGTTCTTGGATGGAAGCGGTTTTTGCGGGGCCCCGACTGACTCTTCACTTTTGGGGAGGACTGCTACCGCCACATTCTTTGAGGCACCGACAATATCTTTCGCAATCGGCGGTCCTTCTTCCAGAATGCTTTCTTCTGAAACTGGAGCTGGCAGAACGATGTCCGCCACTACTTCTCCAGCCAGAATCTGATCATCCGAGGGCTGTGTCTCCGCAGGCGAGTTCATTTTCAAACGGTCCGGCAATCGTTCCGTCACGTGCGCCAGCCGTACCGCGGTCTCCACCATTTCGCTGAGGCGCTGCACCGCCGAGACATCGCGCGCGCCGAACGCATTCGCGCGCCCGGAAAAAAGTTCAAAGACACCTAGAACTTCATCATCGTTCACAACCGGCATCACCACCACCGACGCGATGCCCATCTGCCGGCACACTTCGTGATTCACCCTGACATCGCGCTCGGCATCGTCGCAACGCAGCGCCTGCCGGGTACGCACGCTCTCCCCGGAAAGGCCAAATTCGGTCGAGAGCAGTGCGCCCAATTCTGGCGCGTTCGATCCGCTGCTCGCTCGACACAGCATGTCATTCTTGCCGTCACGGCGCAGGGCGATCGCCGCCCCGCTTGCGCCCGTAATGTACTGCGCCCGGTCCGCCAGCAACTGCAGCGCCGCGTCCAGATCACGCTGTGCCATCTCTGCCAGCGAACGTCCGCCGTCCTCCCCGGGAAAACGCAGGCTCGACCCCATCATTGCGGGCGACCCGTTCGATAAGGACTGAAGAGGCAATGGAAAATTAGCGTTGGCCTCCGCCCGCGCGGCGCTGAGAGCCGCCGAGACACTGCCTTGTGGATTCCGGTTTGAATTGTTCTGCTGCAAAGCCTGCTCCCGATTCGACTTTCCCCGCAACCAACACTCACCCAGTATCGTCCGCGCAAGCCCCTGGCGACGTATACTCACCAGGAGAACAAGGTTCCATGGCGCGCACTGCACCTGGGCTGGGCGAAACCGGGGCGCATCGGCCCGCCGCAACTCACTCAGTTATAAGGAATATGTTACTCGGAGTCTCGCTCGGAGAGCGCGCGCTGTCAAGAATTTCCCGCGCAAAGGTACTAAGCCAAAAGTTCCGCCGAGGAGACGTTGCCGGCAATGTCTCCTCGCTCCATGAGCTTTGCCGCGTCCCGCAAGAGACGTCGGCCCACGTTTTTTTGGACAGCTCGCAGCCTCAGAGCGGCCTGCGCCAGCCCATTTGCCTCGGCATTATTCTCGCGCGGTACGTGCGAAATCGAAAATTTCAGCGACCTCGCTAGCTTCCGGCAGGTCCAATGCAGCGAGTAGAGTCGAGGGCTGCGGCACTGGTACTCCCCGGTCATCTGCCGGACCACCACTTGCGAGTCGGAATAAACGTGAAGTTTTTGCGCCTTCAGAGCGACCGCATACTGCAGTGCCTCCATAAGCGCGGCGTATTCGGCGACGTTGTTATCCTGGCGGCCAATCCACTTGGCGATCCGTATGGGGCCGCTAGCGCAGCCGTTGATCACCACTCCAATGCCCGATGGCCCCGGATTCCCCAGGCAACCACCGTCCACGTAGGCCACGAGTTCTGCTATCACTGCGATTTCTTTTGCTCTCTGAAAGATGCGCTCGTCGCGTTCCAGCGTCAAGACGATTATTTGGTTCCCTTTCATCGCTTTGACGACGCGCCCGATCGTTGTGCAATCTTATGTGTAAAAACAGGACGAATTAAATCTGCCTGTGGATAAACTCCCGCCTTGCAACCGTTTGCATTTCTCGTTATGCACAGCTTCGATGCGCACCATTGCACCAATAGTTTGCGTTGACGATTTTTATTTCTCTGTTAAGGTGGTTTGCGTCGACGGTCGAAAGGGTTGGCACAATAAAACGAGCCAGTCCGAAAGACTGAGTGATCAGCCAGGCGGGGCGACCTGCCGGGTGACTGGACCTGAAAAAACCGACGGCTCTGCGAGGGGCAGTTGGGGTTCGGAACTGCGAAAGCAGTGATCGCATCAAGGGGTCGTGACGGTACATGCCTCCACGCTGTAAGCTCCCTCGCAGGAGCGAGCGGCTAGAGCATAACCAATGTCACGGCCCTTTCAATTTTTTCCCGCCTTTTTTCTTTCACCCCTGAATTAGAGACCAGCATCCGCAGAACACCCCCCATCGCCTCGTAAGAACTCCATGCATTCCTTCGTGAACCTTAGTGTCCTTCGTGGTTCAAAGGTTTAGTGTTCCTTCGTGGTTCATAGGTTGAGTGTCCTTCGTGGTTCAAGCTTTTCCCGATTCCGGCCGGACCCCAACCTCGTTCCCACCCATTAGAAAATCGTTTTACTAAACCCCCCGCTCCTGTGGGATAATTCCTCCGCTGTAAGAATTCCGCGCCGGCGCGCTCGCTGTCACGGAAGCTCTGAAATCGAAAGACGGAGAATCTAATGGCCAAGTATCCCCTGTCCCGTCGTCAATTTATTCATCTCGGCTCCGGCGCTCTCGCCGCCACGACCGTTGGAAAGACAATTCTGCAGCCTCGCATCCTCTCGGCGTCCGGCCGCCCGGTCGCTCCCAGCGATACCGTACGCTTCGCCTCTATCGGCACCGGCGTTCGCGGATGCGAACACCTTCAAGCTTCGCTCGAGGTTCCCGGCATCCAATGCGTCGCCGTCTGCGACCTGTATGACGGTCGCCACATCGCCGCTCAGGAAGCCGTCAATAATCCCAGCGTCCCCGCCACCCGCGACTATCGCACCATTCTCGATCGCAAAGACGTCGACTCGGTCCTCATCGCCACCATGGACCACCAACACCGCCACATCTTTGAAGATGCCTGCGCCGCCGGCAAAGACGTCTACTGCGAGAAGCCCCTGTCCCACACCGTCGAAGACGGATTCGCCATGGTCGAGGCCGCCCACAAGCACAATCGCATGGTCGCCGTCGGCAGCCAGCGTGTCAGCTCGGTCCTCTATGCCAAGGCTAAAGAGATTTACGACTCCGGCAAGCTCGGCGAAGTCTTTTCCATCAACGCCTACTGGGATCGCAATTCCCCCAGCGGCGCCTGGGTTTATCCCATCCCGCCCGATGCCAGCGAAAAGACCATCGACTGGAATACTTTCCTCGGCGGCGCTCCTAAGGTTCCATACGATCCGGTTCGCTTCTTCCGCTGGCGCTGCTTCACCGACTACGGCGAGGGCCTCGGCGGAGATCTCTTCGTTCACTTGCTCTCTGGAATCATGTTCATCACCGGCATCAACGAACCCGCTCAGCGCGCGCAATCCTCCGGAGGTCTTTACCATTTCAAGGATGGCCGCCAGTTCCCCGACCTCATCGAAACTCTTTACGACTATCCCAACTGCCGCGTCACCCTGCGCTGCAACCTGAACAACAATGGCGGAGAGTTCATCGGCTTCTACGGCACCAAGGGTACGATGATCATCAAAGACGCAAGCCTCACCTACAAGCCCGAGGACACTCGCCCCGAGCCGGAAGGTTATTCAGTATTCGGCTGGCCAAAGGCCCTGCGTGACCAATATCTTCAGAAGTGGCACGAAGAGCATCCCGAACCGGCGGCCTTGAAGTGGAAGGTAGACGCGGAAGGCGAGTCCTACGCGAATCCTCCCGGCTACAGCGACACGGTCGATCACCAGGCAAACTTCTACAATGCCGTGCGCACTCGCAAGCCAGTTGTTGAGAACGAAGTGTTCGGCAACAACGCCGCCATCGGCTGCCACCTTGCCAACTTCTCGTATTTCAACCAGGACGTTGCTGTGTGGGACGCATCTGCCAAGAAGATCGTGAAAGGCTAGTAGATAAGATCAGGGAAAGAAGACCGAGGGTGCCCCGTCCTTGTCTCTGCGTTTCCTGCAGAGACAGGGGCGGGGATTTTGACTTTCTGCGAGAGGAAATTAGAGCCTGTCCAATCTCCCGAAATCCTACCTCGCCAAAACCGCCAACCCGAACGGACTCCCGATCGAATACGGCGACCCCGGCGCCGGCCTGCAACCGGTCTCGGTCACGGTAAACACAAATAACTTCCCGGCCGACCGGCTGACCGCATACAGATGATTCGCATCATCCCAGAACATCTGGTCCACTTCATCTCTCGTCATGAGCCCCGAAAATGCCGTAACGGAATTGGCGCCGTTGAAGTGAAACACCTGCACGCCGCTCGCTCCCGCGCTTGCGAGCACCTTGCCCGTTGGCGACATCTTCATGTCGATCACTGCTCCTACCGCCACTTTCGGCATATTGGCGCTGGTGCTGTTCGTCGTCAGGTCCCCTGAGCTATCCGCCGTGTATACCGCGATTCGCGCCGCACCGATGGGCGTCAAACCGTCCATCATCGGCGTGAGCGAGATCGCGACATGATTCGAATCATCCGCCGCAGTCAGGTACGGACAGTATCCCCCCTTGGGCGCCGTTGGAATCGCAGGTGTAATATTCAAGTCCGTCAATGTTCCATCGCCGCTTCGGCTGAATCCAAAAATGTACGCGTCCCCCCGCACGCACGAAGCTCCATAGGCGTCCGCATTATTTCCCCCAAAGCTCAGGGTCGTGATCCATGCCGCGCTATCTGTAGCCGTCGCGCCAAGATAGCTGAGCCCGCCTGTACCCTTGGTCAAATCGAAGAACTGGTAAGCATTGTTCGCGCCATCGGCATAGATATCTTCGTCGTACAGCATTGTGCCGCTGCGGTCAAAGAACAAGCTGACCGGCCCGCCCGTAGGATACAGGTTGTACTGTTGCGCATCGATCGCCGACACTTCCTTAAGCGCCCCATTCCACCCAATCGCGAACGAATCGATGTTGACCGTATCCGTTGAGAAAAGCCACCGCCGATTCGCTCCCAGATAGGGTCCATTCGCTGCGAAGGGTGAGCCAGGTACGGCAGTCAGCACCCCATTCGCCGAGGCGGCATAGGCGTTGATTTCATAGCTGCTTGTGCTGGTAGTAGAAGTAACGTACACAAATGCAACCGGTGCGGTATTGGAATCAGTCTGAGAGGGCGCGGCCTGGGCGAATGCCAGAACTGAACTGGTGAAGGCCGAAACAAAGGCGAGCAACACGAAACAAAAACGGCGAGACATACTGCGGGCCCAACCCTTCTGGGAATTGGCGAGCGAACAACGTCGATTGAGATGCGGCGGCCAACTCCTACGGCCCTACCATCCGCGCTGTATGCCCCGTGGATTCTTTCCCTACGACGAAGCCAGCCCAACATAGTCTGCCTCAGGCCTCTCAGCAGATTTTCCGCCGTGTCCTCTGTGTCCCCCCGTGGTGAAAGGCTTTCCCCTGGAGCGCCCGGAAAATCCAGCTGCGCCGGATGCAAACCAGCCCCGGTGACTACGGCTACTTCCGCGCCGGCAAATATTTCTTCTCCACCGACGCCACCACCACATAATTCGGATCGACCATCTCATTCAAATGAATCTTCGCGACCTTCGACAACAATTCATAAGCATCCAACTCTGACAGCCCATAGTCCTTATGAATCCAGTGCACGAGTTCGGTCAACGCAATCCGGGTCGCGTCCTCCAGCGGACGGTACGCCCCCACGGTCATGATGGCGTCATCATTTTCAAATTGCGGCCACTGAATCGTCCGCCCCTTGATCACGCTCACCTGCACTCGCGCCTTCAGCGGCACCTCGATCGCCGACCCCGCGGCCTCACCATCTCCCATCGCCGCATGCCCGTCGCCTAAATAGAGCAGCCCGCCTTTCACATTCACCGGAAAGTACACCGTGTTGCCCGCGCTCGCCTCCGGAGAATCCATGTTCCCGCCAAACTCCGCCGGCACAATCGAACTCCGTGCCTCCCCGTTCGCCGGCGCCACCCCAAGGCATCCGAAGAACGGATGCATCGGAATCTTCACCGAGAAATCCGTATCCGCAGCCTTGAAGGTAGCCGTGTTGTCGTCGTGATTAATCCGGTAAAACCAAACCCGCTCCGGTAGTTCTCCGCCGAGCACCGGCGTATAGTGCGATGAATTAATCGAGCCGAACCCGGGCGAGAACGCCCCCACTCCGTACCCGCCGTCCACCTGCAGGTCCAGAATCTTCACCGCCAGCGTATCCCCCGGCTCCGCACCCTCCACGTAAAACGGTCCCGCCAGCGGATTGTCCCCCTTGGCCATGCTGAGCGTGTCCCCCGGCTTCTTCAGCCCATTACCAAAACAATCGAGCGTATTCGTGTCGAGAATGTCCCCCTGCTTCAAATGCAACACCGGCTCTGCCGTCGCGAAAAGATATTTCACATTGGCATTCGTCGTCGTGTAGTGCACCACGTTCTGCGCAAATGTAGAACCGCCCAGCAGCAAAACAGCGAGGATACGAGCAATCAAGACCACCTCCCGAAAAGAACGCTTGTCATAAAAGATGCCTGTCATTCTGAGCGAAGCGAAGAATCCCTAGCACCCGCTCATCATTGGCAGCGCTTACCAATAAGTTTCCGCGAAGAATTGCGCGCGAAGCGCAGCTAGCAGCTGTTCCTCTGCCGCGCGTAAAAATTCCGCACCTTCGCCCGATTTCCGCACCGTGTCATGTCGCACCACCGTCGTTGATGGTTCTTGCTCGTATCCAGGAAAAACCACTCGCAAGTCTTGGAGACGCAAGCCCGCACATAAGGCAGCTGATCCGACACCAACAACTCGGCCGCAGATCGCGCAATCGGCCACAGTACACTGTCCAACTCGCCGAAGTCGCCGAACGTCCATTCGAAGCCACTCTTCACCGCCACCAGTCGCAAGTGAACCATCGCATCTTGAATATACGCATTCAGCCTCGCCAGAGGCGCCGGCGGAACTGGACTCTTATCCATGAGCGCCCGAAAAACATCGTGAATGGCTTCGCGTAACTCCCTCCCCCAACCCAGCACTTTCTGCGCGCGATCGGGATCCGCTTGACCTCGCTCGAACAGCCGGTCCACCTGCCTCGAATCCAGCACTCCTGTGTCTTCGCCAAATCGCACGAGATCAATATACGTTTCCAATAGTTCCTTGGGCTTCGTGTAGCGATCGTCGAGCGTGTTCACGAAATCCAGGCACACGTTGCCCGCAATCAAATCAAATCGCGGTGGACGGCGCCGCACAATTTTCGTTGACTCGCGAGTTCTCTTCAGACCTTTTTGCCTCTGTCCTATTATCTAACCAGTGAAACCATCTTGACAAGTTAGAATCGTTAGCGCTAGGATTCATTAACCGATAAATACGTTTTTGGAGGTTAGACCATGCCGAGCCACGAAGCGGCGCAAATGATGGCCCTGATCCGCAGCGGCAACATCGTTAACATAGGAGGCAGGCCTGTGCTCGTGACCAGCCCACCCAAACTCGCAAGTCGTCGCACCTACTCGATCCAGTTGGCGCTTGCCTTCGCCGCAATCTATCTCGTGTGGGGCTCAACCTATCTTGCGATTCGCTATGCGGTCGAGACTATTCCGCCGCTGGTCACTGCGGGCATCAGGCATTCCATTGCCGGCACAGTTCTTCTCGCCTGGGCATGGGCGCGTGGCTTTCGTCCCACGCGTGCGCATTGGATCTCTGGATTTGTTTTGGGAGCTTTGTTTTTTCTGATCGGTCACGGCACGCTGCATTGGGCCGAGCAGTACGTTGGATCAGGACTGGCGGCGCTGCTCATCGCGACTGAACCCATGTTCATCCTGGTGCTCGCGTGGTCGATGGGGCAGCAGAAGATCAGTCCGCTCAGCGCGCTGGGCTTGGGTTTGGGCGTTGCCGGCGTGGCGGCGTTGACTGGTGTGGAGTTGTCAGTGAAAGGTTCGAGCGTGCTCGCGCTGCTGGCTGTGCTCGCGGGATCGTTTTCGTGGTCCGCAGGTGTCGTGATCTCTCCCAAACTCAAGTTGCCCAACGATGCTCTCGGACGCACCGCGCTGCCGACTCTCTGCGGCGCGCTCATGCTGCTGGTCACCGCAGGCCTCACAGGAGAATTTCACGCCACACACTGGGCGAGCATTTCCATGAAATCGATTTTGGGTCTCGCGTATCTGATTGTCTTTGGTTCGATCGTCGCGTTCACTTCGTATACATGGCTACTGCAGAAGTGTCCGCCCGCGCTGGTGGCGACGCACACGTATGCGAACCCAGTCGTAGCAGTGTTTCTCGGATGGCTGCTTGCTTCCGAGCCGCTGACCATGCGGGTAGTAGTGGCATCGGTGGCGATCCTCGCCGCGATCGTATTGATCCGCAAAGGCGAACAGAAAGTTGAAGCGAAGCGCCCGGATAGGGTTGAAGAGCAGTCAGGCGTAGCAGCATCGAGAGAGTGTGCCTAGAAACAACGCCCCATTTCTCGCAGAGAACGCGAGAAATGGGGGCACCCAACCGAATTAGTAACTGCGGTGCAGTTCAGAACAGACGAGCCATAGGTGGTCCATGTACTCGCCGCTCATGGAGCGGAATCCGGTGACCACGCTGCCTGCAGGACATTCTCCCTCAGCGGGCCGTCCGCCAGGGCGAGGACGCATGACTGACTGTGTGAATTCAGTTCTGGGATTGTCGTAACGCTGAGCGATGTCGCGGATCAAGCTGCACTCGCCGATGGCTTCATCAATGGAGGCGCCGGTGCGCCCACGAAGTCCGCGCAGTGCGAGACCATTCGAGCAGCTCGCATCCGAAACCGGCCGGCCACCAGGGCTGCCGGTTCTGCCAGTCATTCTGCGCTCATCACCCAGCGATCCATCCGACCGCATGGGAGCGCAATCGAGCCACGCCTGGTTGTAGAACTCGCCAGTCTGCACGTGAAAACCTACAGCTACAAATCCTGGTTCGCACAACGCATCAGGCGCAGGCCTTCCGCCATTGCCGCCGCCAAAGTCTTGCGCAACCCGCTCGTGCGACAGGATCAGAATCGTGCGGTCGTGATCACGGTCGCGATTCCGATCGTGATCGCGATCGCGGTCTTGATATTGCGGAGCTGCGAGTGCAGCCAGCGCGATAAGAAACAGGATTGCGCTCACCGTCACTACTCGCACAGCCGCACCACTTCGTCTGCTGATCAGACTTGAGATAGCCATAATCACGCCCCTTGAAAAGCGCGGGAGCCTCAACCAGTTCCGCTCGCGCTTGGATTTCCTAAGGATGACTTCTTTCGTCGCTTCCATGCAAAGTACGAAAGTGTATGCTCTGCTGCTCTCACTCCCGTTCAGACAGAGCCGCGAGCGGGAGCTATCGAGCCATATTTGTACGTACAAATGTTCCTATAGGAACACTTGTAAGTACTTTGTTGTATGCTTTGCACCAAGTTTGAGGCATATGCCGTGCAACTTGTTCTAGGTAATCGTAAGGACGAGAGCGTGACTGGTTCCGCCACTGGAGCAACCGAGGTCGCCGGAGTTGCCGCTGGGAGTGTTGATGGTGACATTGGCTGTTCCGGGAGCGGGGATTAGGGCGGTATCGATGGTCACCTGCGCCTGCGTGCTACTCAGGATTTGGGTGCTAAGCGTAGTTCCGTTGATGACGACGACTGAGGAGGCGAGAATATCACTCCCAGTCAGGGTGAGAACAAATCCTGACTGCACCTCAGCAAAGGTGATGCTTGTCGCAGAGAGCGAGTTGAGAACGGGCGCGGGACGGGCGCTTCGACAAAGAGGATTGAGTGCGTTGCAACCTTGCAAGATCAGCACGGCGAGGAGCAGTGCGCAGAACGGCCGCATGGAAGTGCTGATTGATTTCATAGGGCATCGTACACCTCGGGACAGGGGGTATTGGGGAACGGAAGTAACTTTTGTGGGAGCATTCGCGACTACGTGCCTCGGAGGCTAAAGCCTGATTCAAAGAGAAGGCTGCTCGTCGCAGCGCTGAAAGCGCTGCGCCACCCAAACCCGAATCCCTAAATGCGAATCTTCAGTCTAGCCGCAATGCTCTGGCGATTACCGTCTCAGCGTTATCGCTAGACTTGTGTCACTTTGCCGGTGCTGAGATCGTATACCGCGCCGACGATCTTAAGTTTGCCTTCTGTGACTCGAGGGGCCAGGATCGGCTGCAATTCTTTGAGGCGCGCGACTCCGTTCTCGACATTCTGGCGGATGGCATTGTCGAGCGGATCGCCGGGTCGCCCGTGACTTTGGGTAACGGCAGGCTTGATGAGTTCTACAAGGCCATCGATGGCGCCGGGCAGGGAATCCTTCGCGTCAATGTGCTTCATCGCGGCCTTCACCGCACCACAACTGCTGTGCCCTAAGACCACGATGAGAGGCACGTTGAGTTCGGCAATGGCGTACTCGATGCTGCCTTTGACGACAGCACCCGCGCCGCCGACGACGTTGCCGGCGACGCGCACTACGAAAACATCGCCGACGCCAACGTCGAAGAGGATTTCGGGGGCCACCCGGGAATCGGCACAGCTGACGATGACGGCCTCGGGATATTGTGCTTCGGCTAGGCCGCGAAAATCTTCAGGGCTGCGTCGCGGACTCGAGGGTTGGCCCTTTACGAAACGGGCATTGCCATCGAGGAGGTCGCGCCAAGCTTCATCGGCATTGAGAGGCGCAGTGGTTTTTTTAGGGGATGCTGCCTTTTGTGCTGCTTCCCCGCGCCGTCCAGCGAACAATGCCACGGAGTTGGCGAGAGTCAAGCCGCCGGCAGACAGGGTCATGAATTTACGACGCGAAAGCGGAGGCAGAGGCTTCATAACGATCCTTCCTTTCGATCCCCAGGTCAGATGCCACAGATCTTGCCAAGTTCTGGTGACCAGCGCAAATGGCAATTCTGACAGTGCGGGAAGGTGGACGGTCCAAGGTGGACGGACCAAATTGGACGGCCGGGGGCGCGCGCGCCACATACTGCTATTCCTTAGCGGGTATGGTCGCGGCGGCGGAGGTAGTCAATGAACATTTGTTCGACGGGCTTGTCGTAGGCGATAAGGACGTGACGGACGGTGTGACCACTGACAAAGTGGCAGACTTCTTCGGCGAGATTCTTGGCGTGATCGCCGGCGCGCTCAAGAGATTGGGTCATGAAGATGACCTGCAGGCTGGCCTGGCGGTGGACGTCCTCAGGATTCTCGATGTGGCGCAGGAAGATGAGGTTGCGGAGGCGGTCCATTTCGGCGTCGGCGCGAAGGACGTCGATAGCCTTGCCGACCTCACGAGCGGAGAATGCGGTGCCGCAATCGGTCAGCATTTTTTCGAGGATGGTCGCCATTTGAGTAAGGTCGCGCGTGTCTTCGGAGTCGATGCGTCCGCTGACGGAAAGGGCACTGTTGGCGAAGCTGAGGAGGAGGTCGCCGATGCGCTCGAGGCCGATCATGAACTTCATGCAGGCGAGGAGTTCGCGGGCCTCGGCCGGACCGACCTCGGTGATGGCGGTAGTGACGCCGCTGTCGATTTCCCGGTCGAGCGTATCCAGATCGCGTTCGCGCTGGCGCAGCGAATTGAGGAGGACGGTCGAACCGGTGGCAATGCCCTCGGCCGCAGCGCCAGCCGCTTCCTTGGCCATGTGGCAGGCTTCGACGGTGCGGCGAACGATGTACTGATGCGCCGGCTCGGGATCTGGAGATTTCACTGCGGTACTCATGACGTTCCTCCGGGACGAGGCGCGAACCACTCGACGGCTTGTAGCAATTCTAACTGTCATGAAGAGGGATCGCCAAAGCCTGAGGATACGTTGCAGGCGGGCACGAGGTGGTTAACGGGCTGTGAATTTTTTGAGGATTTTCCAGTTGCGCAGTGCGGCGGTGCAATTGACACGCTTCAGACAAACGAGCCGTGAGAGCGGCTTATAATCGGTCGTCTTTTCAGGGAAGAAGCTTGTCAGAAGCGGGGAGAGACGTGGGCACGATCCGTTGACGCCATGAGACGAGTGGAGTTAAAGGACGAGGCGATGCCGGAAGTGACCGTGGGGCGTTCCGCGCTTAGGTCGCGGATTGCATCGCTCGATGGGCTGCGCGCCTTGTCGATCGCGGCCGTGATCTTCGGCCACTTGGCAGGCACGCGGAACTTTCCGCTGCATTCGCTATATTTCGCGTATTTGTACGCCGATGTGGGAGTGCGGATGTTCTTCGTAATTTCCGGGTTTCTAATTACCACTCTCCTGCAGAAGGACTACGCCGAATCCGGGACGATTCATCTGAAGGAATTTTATGTGCGGCGCGCGTACCGGATTCTTCCGGCAGCTTATGCCTACATGATTCTGGTAAGCACGGTTTTTTATGCGAGAGTTTCGGGAAAAGACATTGCGCTGGCCTTCACCTATTTGACTTCGTATTCGGTATATCGACCGTGGCTGTTCGGGCATTTGTGGTCGCTGTCGGTCGAGGAGCAGTTTTATTTTCTGTGGCCGGCGGCGATGCTGATGGGGCCATGGATGGCGCGCCGCGTGGCTTGGGCAACGATCGTGTTGAGTCCGGCGCTGCGGATGGCGCTGATGTTTCTGGGGATTTTCGGCATGGGTGTGTATTTTCCGACAGTCGCGGACGCACTGGCGACTGGATGTCTGCTGGCGCTATTCCAGCCGAGGCTGGAGAGGTATTCGTCATTTTTCGCCTGGCGTGGATTCTTCCTGATTTGGTTACTGACGCTGAGTGTCCCGCTACTAGCGCGGCCGCACGCACGGACCTTCGCACTGGTGGGGCTGGGTGCGCTTCATCTAGGAATGGCACTCTGTATTCAGAATGCGATTGTGGCGAGATATCGGGTGCTGAATATGAAACCGATGGTGTGGATCGGGACCTTGAGCTACAGCCTGTATTTGTGGCAGCAACTGTTTCTCGATCGAAGCTCGCAGGCATGGTACGCGGCGTTTCCGGCGAATGTTGGGATGGCCTTCCTCGCAGGGGCGATATCTTACTATGCGATCGAACGTCCGGCGTTGCGATTGCGAGAACGACGAAGACCTGTATGGCTGGCGTCGAACTCCTACACCGCCCACAACTGAAACGGAGGAAGTTGCATTCTTATGCGGTCGGCAGGGTAAACAGAAAAGTGCTGCCGTGGCTGAGTTCGCTTTCGGCGCGGATGGAACCGCCGTGGGCCAGCATGATGTGTTTGGCGATGGCGAGGCCGAGTCCGGTGCCGCCGGATTCGCGGGAGCGGGCTTTATCGACGCGGTAAAAGCGCTCGAAGAGGCGCGGCAAGTGTTCCGAGGCAATACCGCCGCCGAAATCCTGTACATAGAATTCGACGCCGAATTGAATGCCCCGCTTTGCGGGACGCGCACCAAGAACCACGCGGCTGCCGGAGCGGCCGTACTTCATCGCGTTGTCGATCAGATTCGAGAAAACCTGATGGATCGCTTCGCGATCAGCCCGTACGCTGGGGAGCGATTCCACATTGCCTGCGCCGTTGTTCTCCACGATTTGCAAATCTACCCCCTGGGTACGGGCAATCTCGCGAAAGCTCTCTTCGGCGTCGTGCAGTAATTCGACGGGCGGGACGGCTTCGGTGTCGAAGCGAGTCTCGCCAGATTCCACGCGCGCCAGCGTCAACAAGTCTTCGGTGAGGCGCGACATGCGGGCAGCATTCTTGCGGATGATTTCCAGAAATTCGCGATTGGATCCGGAGTTGTCGGCGGTGAGGTCGAGGAGAGTCTCGGAGTATCCCTGAATGGAGGTCAGTGGAGTGCGGAGCTCGTGGGAGACGTTGGCGATAAAGTCGCGACGCGTTTTTTCGACGCGCTCGGTTTCGGTGAGATCGCGGAGGACGGCGACGGCACCTCCATCGGGGAGTGGGGCTGCGGTGACGTCGAAGGCGCGGCCGGGAACGATGGAAGTGGCGCGGGTGGTGCTAACTTTTTTGGATTTGGTGGCAGATTTGACGGCGGCGAGAAAATCGGGATCGCGAATGGTTTCGACTACGGGAGCGTTGAGACGCGCGTGTTGCGGAATGAGGCGATCCATGGGCTGATTGGCCCACTGCACGAGGCCGTCGGAGCTGACGGCGATGACCGCGTCCTGCATGCTGTTCAGGAGGGTTTCGAGTTGCCGCTGGCTGGAGCGTACGGCGGCGAAGCTACGTTCGACCTGTCCGGCAGTCTTGTCGATGGCGGCGGCGACGCGACCAATTTCATCGAGCGTAGGATCTTCGACGCGGGCCTGGAGTTCTCCGCGCTCGATGCGGACGGCGACATCGACGATGCGCTCGAGGCGTCGCGCGGTCCAGACGGAAACGGCAGCGGCGATGAGCAACGCGATGAACAGCGCGATCGTCGAGCCCCAAATCAGACGGCGACGGACTTTCGCCTGAACCGCTTCGACATCAGAGAGGGGATAGGCGAGACGGACTGCGCCTCCGGAAACTGGAGCGGCGACATAGAGGAATGGAATGCCGACGGTAGCGCTGCGGCGCTCGTTTTCACCCGTCCTTCCAGCGAGGGCGGCGACGAATTCCTTGCGAGTGGCGTGATTCTCCATGGTCGCGGGATTGCTTTCGGAATCGGCGAGAACTTTTCCGGAGGCGTCGATGATAGTGGCGCGGGCTCCGGCGGCGAGGCTTTCCTGCGCTGCGATTTCAGAAAGAGGAGCACGGTCGATTTCGACTCGATGGGCGAAGAGGAGAGTCTTCTGCGTGAGGTTGCGTTCGATCTCGGTGCGCAGCGAAGCTTCCCATGCGCCACCGATCATGACGTCGAGGGTGGCAGCGGTAGCGGCGATGACGATGAGGAAAACGGCAAGGAGCTTGAAGAAGATGCGGTTCTTCACGTTCTCCTCGTTGGGGGAAGTGGAAACGCGCGGGGGGAAATTAAGCGCAGATCAATACCCCCACCCTGTCGCATAAGACACAGCAAGGGTGGGGCACCCTCGTGGTGGAGAAGTTGTGACGGTCGCCTCATTTGGGGGACTCGAAGCGGTATCCGGCGCCGCGCACGGTTTTCAGGTAACGCGGGTTTTCGGGGTCAGGCTCAATTTTTTCGCGGATTCGGCGGACGTAAACGTCGACGGAGCGTGGAGTGACGTAGGCGGTGTCGCGCCAGACGGAGTCAAGAAGATGGTCGCGGCTGAAGACGCGTCCCTTGTGGCGGGCAAAGTAATCGAGCAGGCGGAATTCGGTGGCGGTGGTGGAGACGGGATTGCCGCGCACCGTGAGGGTCATGGCCGAAGGATCGATCTCGATCTCTCCAACTTTCAAGGGACTGGGCGGCAGGGGCCGCTCGAAACGGCGCAACACAGCTTTAACGCGAGCGACGAGTTCTCGAGGACTGAAAGGCTTGGCAATGTAGTCGTCGGCACCGAGTTCGAGACCGAGAACGCGGTCTGCCTCGCTGCTCTTAGCGGTCAGGAAAATCACGGGGACGGCAGAGAGGCCGGCAGTCTGACGGATGGTGCGACAAATTTCGAGGCCGTCTTTCCCGGGCACCATGATGTCGAGGATGAAGAGAGCGGGGCGTTGACGCTCGGCGTCCGCGAGTACGTTGGCGCCTGTGGGATAGACGCGGACTGTGAAGCCTTCGTTTTCCAGATGATGGCGGACCAGGCGGGAAATGTCGGGATCGTCTTCGACGACGAACAGACTTGGTTTCACGGGGATATTGTAGCTGGAATCAAGTAGGCAGGAGTCAGTTGTCAGGAGTCAGGGGATAGATTGGAGCAGATTTTCATCGGATTTTAACAATTGGGTGGCATGAACTTCGGATGATCCGCGCGAGATCCCTCCCTTCGCCTGAAAAACGGCTGCGCTCGGGATGACGCCCACTCAGTCTCTATTTGCGATTTGCGGAGATCACAAGATTGGAGGCGCGGTCGATGTGAAAGTGTTTGTTGGGTGGGATGACTGTGGTGGCGCTGTATTCAGTGATGATGGCGGGGCCTGGATAGTGCTGGCCCGGGCGGAGGTCTTCGCGGGAGTGGATTGTCGTTTCCTGCATCTTGCCTTCGAATTGGACTGCGACTTTGGGCGAGGAAAGCTTGTCGAGCCTTGCTCGGCCTGGACGGGCGAAGGCGCCCGTCCCCACAGGGTCCACCTTCCCCTCATGGTCCATCTTCCCCGCATCAACTTTTTTTTCCACTTGGTCCTTCTTGCCCACGTCAGTTGTGCTGGACTTCAGAATCGCTCGAAGGCGGAGGGTCACTAGCTCTACTTCACGGTTGGGATGGGAGTATCCGTAGCGGCGGTGGTGTTCTTGTTCGAATGCGCGGAGGAGATTTTTGGTGAAGGGGAGGTTGAGTTCATAGCCCTGGCCGCGGTAACGGAGATCGACGCTGCGGTTGTAGTGTGGAGTTCCCTGCCAGGCTTCTTCCCGGAAATCTCTTGCTGCGGTTTCTTCCAACGTAGTGAATTCGAGATTGAGTTTGTCGGTGGGAACTTTACCGGAGACTCGCCAGAGGACGGTGCGCGAATAGTCTTTCACGACATCGCTGGCGAGAATTCCTAGAGCAGAGAGCGCGCCGGGCAAGGCGGGGATGAGGACGTGGGGAATGCTGAGGGCATCGGCGAGGGCGCAGGCGTGAAGGCCTCCAGCACCCCCGAAGGCAACGAGCGCGAAGTGGCGGGGATCGCGGCCGCGCTCGATGG
This sequence comes from uncultured Acidobacteriaceae bacterium, assembly GCA_963722365.1. Lineage (GTDB taxonomy): Bacteria > Acidobacteriota > Terriglobia > Terriglobales > Acidobacteriaceae > Sulfotelmatobacter. The sequence goes on along the minus strand of CAVRLM010000001.1, from coordinate 922,667 downwards.
AAACGACGCGGATGGCTTTTTCCATGGTGGCGTTGACGACGCGGATGATGCCGGCGGCGAATTGATCGATTGTCAGGCGACTTCTCTGCTGCTTGAGAAATTCCTGCGTGAGGCGGCGGGTGCGATCGAGATCGAGCGTGAAGTCTCCGCCAAGAAAACGGGTGGGCTGGAGGCGACCAAGGAGAAGGTTGGCGTCGGTCACGGTGGGCTGAGTGCCGCGTCCGTAACAGATGGGACCCGGATCGGCGCCGGAGGATTCGGGGCCGACGCGAAGAACACCAGCGGCGTCGAAGCGGGCGAGGGAGCCTCCGCCAGCGCCGACAGTGTGGATGTCGAGCATGGGAACGGAGATGGGGAGGCCGGTAACCTGGGCATCGGTGGCGGTGGTGATTTCTCCTTCGACGAGGGAAACGTCGGTGGAGGTGCCTCCCATGTCGAAGGCGATGATGCGGTCGAAGCCGCTGGCGCGGGCCGTGGTGGCGGCGCCGACGACGCCTCCTGCAGGGCCGGAGAGGACAGTGCGGACGGGCTCGCGGGCGGCGGTGGAGAGTGCGGTGATGCCTCCACTGGATTGCATGACGAAGATGCGAGGGGGGAGGGCGTCCGGCGTCCGGCTTTCGGCTTCCGGGAGAACCCGTGACACAGGGGCTGAAGCCCTGTCCTTGCTCACGACTTTCGCGGCCCTAAAGGGCCACTCTTCCACCTTAGCGGACCCAGTATTCAGAGTTTGGGCGGGTGTGCTCGTGGGTGGAGAGACGTTCCTGGCAACGTCTCTCCGAGAGCGGGCTTGCAGATTTTCCAGGTAGCTTTGCATTACGGGTTGCAGGTAGGCGTTGATGACTACCGTGGAAGTGCGTTCGTATTCGCGGAATTCGGGGAGGATTTGATGGGAGATGGAGAGCGGCCTCCCTGCGGCCTTTAGCGCTTCGGCGACCAGTTCTTCATTCGTGGGATTCGCGAAGGAGAAGAGGAGCGAGATCGCGATGGATTGCGGCTTGGCGGCTGCGAGTTGTTTCGCCAGAGTGGATAGATCGCCGGTGGTGGGCGACGTCAGAATCTTCCCGTCGGCGGCGGTTCGTTCGTCGAGGCCGAAGCGAAGATCTTTGGGAACCAATGGTTCGATGCGGTCGAAGAAGAAGTCATAGAGTTTAGGGCGGGCCTGGCGTCCGATTTCGATGGCGTCTTCGAAGCCTTTCGTAGTGACGAGGGCTGTGCGGGCGCCCTTGCGTTCCAGCAGAGTGTTGGTGCCGACGGTGGTGCCGTGGAGCAGGATGACCTCCGCATCGGGGGCGATCTTTTGCAGGGCTTCGACGATGGCTTGCGAGGGATCGGCGGGGGTGGAAAACACTTTCAGCATGCGAAGTTGGCCCGCTTCGTTCCAGACACAGTCGGTGAAGGTGCCGCCGGTGTCGATGGCGATGCGGAGGGGTTGAGGGCGGCGAGGCATGGGACACAAAAGAGTAACACTGGCGGCAGTGCGCGGGCGGGGCGCCCGCGCTACATCCCCAACGTCTCGCAAAGGACGCGAGACCCTTCGACTGCGCTCTGGGCAGGCAATGAGGTACCCGGACCCATAGATCCGCTGTTCTGATTCTGTAACGGCGCGCATTTTCTTGTGGCCAGAGGGGTCGCGATCACGTAGTGTTGCGTTCCGAAGGTGAGCCGGGCGCCTTCCCCTGCCCGGCCGTGGGCCCAATCAAACAATTCAAAGAGGAATCGCTTCCCTGCTTGGGGAATGCGGAAGGAGTCTTTCTATGTTGACGCCTGCTCTGCAATTTGCTGTCAGTTTGGTTTTCGTTTACTTGCTGTTGAGCGCGCTGAGTTCCGCGATCCAGGAGATTGTCGCGAATCTGGCAAAGTGGCGAGCCAACACGCTGGAGGTCGGGATCGAGAGCCTGCTGCAAGACGCCAGTTTGAAGAACGCGATTTACCAGCATCCGCTGCTGAGAGGAGTCTGGCGGCCGAACTGGCTGTTCAAGGTCGCAAGCAAGGTGCATAAGCCGGCTTACATTTCGTCAAACATGTTTGCGCAGGTGCTGCAGGACCTGCGCACAATCCCGGGAAGCATCCCCGCTTCCACGCAGAAAATTTTGGATACTGTTTTGAAGGGAGCTGCAAACGCGGACGAGGAGAAGAAGAAGATCGAACACTGGTTCGATGACGCCATGGACAATGTCTCCGGATGGTACAAGCGGAAGGCGAATGCCTGGCTGTGGGTGATTGCGGCTGTGGTGTGCATCGCCCTCAATGCGGACACAATCTCCGTCGGCAAGATTCTGTGGAATGATCCGACGGCGCGAGCGGCGGTTTCGGAAGCGGCGAAGAATTATGCCAATCACAAAACTACTGGCAATGATGCCGGGGCGGGCGCGTCCGCTCCTACCGGGACCAAAGAGGAGCTCAGCAAAGTCACGAACGCACGGGACGACCTGGAGAAACTGCCCGTTCCGCTGGGGTGGTGTGAAGAGGACTGCTTGCCGGATGATCCGCGGCGGCCACCGACGGAGTTCTATCCGGCGCTGCTGAAACTCGTCGGCATTCTGATCAGCATCCTTGCTGTTTCCCAAGGCGCACCATTCTGGTTTGACCTGTTGCAGAAGGTCGCGAACCTGCGCTTGGCGGGGGATCCGCCGCCGGACAGCAGAGTTCAGAAATGACCGCCGGGCACTGGCGAGTCCGGGCTAACGCTTCAGGATTGCGGAGGGGGAGTAAGATTTTCGGCTATGAGATACGCCTTTCTGGTGGACACGTATGCGACTGAGCGGGTGAAGGTGGTGAGTGTGTGGAGTGAGTTTCACGATGAGGATCTGCGGGTGCGTCCGCGGGATGGGGATCCACGGGGGCGAAGCGTGCTGGAGCAGATGGTGCATCAGTGCGTGAGCGAGGACCTGTGGTTTCGGACGATGCTGGGGATTGATGTGGGGGCGCCGCCGCTGCCGGCTGCGGAGACACGGATGGAGTTCATGAAGCGGTACGCGGAAAACAGCGGGAAACGGCTCGTGGCTTTGCAGTCGAAGGATGAGAGCTGGTGGGAGGCGGAGACGAATTTTTTTGAGGTGCGGCGGTCGCGGGCGTGGGTGATGGTACGGCGGATGACGCATACGTCGCATCATTGCGGACAACTGATGGCGATGCTGCGGATGCTAGGGCGAGAGGTGCACAGCAATTATGGGCCGACGGCCGATACGGGAGGGCTGATGGCGAATCATGCGCCGACGATTTATGCGTATGGGAGTTTGGAGGGGGCGCTGGCGGGTGGGGCGAAGAACCCTTTGCCGGGGACTGGGGAAAAAGCGGTTACGGAGAGACCTGGCTAGGCACCTTTCGCCGCGCCTTTTGTTTTGGCTTCCCCGCCTCGCTGCGCTCTGGACAGCCGAAGGCGGCTGTTCCCACATGATTTCCCCTCAGCTCCGCACATAATCGCTTCAACTTCTATTTGTCACTTTGTGGTGAAGGCTAGCGTCAGGAGCGTTTTTTGTTCTACTTCGTGGGCTTTGGCACTGCCGGTGGCGGGGCTGGCGCCTGAACTTCGCTTTACGCTTAGGACCGGTCGATCGCCGGCGATGCGTTTCAAACGAGGGAGCATATTGAAGAGGGCTCCCATGTTTGCCGGTTCTTCCTGCACCCAGACAATGTCGGCGTTTTTGCCGTGCCGATCGAACTCGGCGGCGACTTCCTGCTCAGGGAAGGGGTAGAGCTGTTCGAGGAAGACGATGGCGGTGGTGGTGTCTTTTCTCTTCTTGCGTTCGGCCTGAAGTTCGTGGCCGATTTTTCCGGTACAGATCAGGATGCGGTCGGCTTCTCCGACTTCGGTGTCGGGGATGACGTTCAGGAAATTCTTGTGCGTGAAGTCTTCGATGGGCGAACTGGCGTCGGGGTGGCGCAGCATGCTCTTCGGAGTGAAGACTATGAGCGGCTTGCGCCAGTGGCGCAGGGCCTGGCGGCGCAGGAGATGGAAATACTGCGCGGCATTGCTGGGCTGCGCGATCTGGATGTTGTGCTTGGCGGCGAGTTGAATGAAGCGCTCGATGCGGGCGCTGGAATGTTCTGGGCCCTGGCCTTCGTAGCCGTGGGGCAGGAGCATGACGACGCCGGAGAGCAGATTCCACTTGGCTTCACCGGCGCTGATGAACTGGTCGATGATGGCTTGGGCGACGTTGACGAAATCGCCGAACTGGGCTTCCCAGAGGACGAGCGATTCGGGATAGTCGCGGCTGTATCCGTATTCGAAACCGAGGACTCCGGCTTCGGAGAGCGTGGAGTTGTAGATTTCGCAACGAGCCTGACCGGGTGCAATATTTTCCAGCGGTACGTATTCGTTTTCGTTCTCGACGTCGATGAGGACGGAGTGGCGCTGATTGAAGGTGCCGCGGCGGGAGTCTTGTCCGCTAAAGCGGACGTGGGTACCGGATTTCACCAGGCTCGCGAAGGCGAGAGCCTCTGCCATGCCGTAATCCACCGGGCGCTTGCCTGCGCCCATTTCGGCGCGCTGTTCGAGCAACTTTTTTACTTTGGGGTGGATGTGGAAGCCTTCCGGATAGGTGGTCAGGCGTTGCGTTAGCTCGGACAACTCTTCGGCAGTGAGCCCGGTTTCGACATCGAATTCAGGGCGGTAGAGGCCTCCGAAGTAGTTATTCCAGTATTTCGGAAGATCGCGCATCAGAGGCTTATGCCTGATGCTGCCGGCTTGCTTCTGCGTCGTTTCGAACTCGGCCTTGATGGTGGCGGCTTGCGCCTGCGCATCGGTGGCGCCGATGTCGTCGGCGTAGATCTCCCAGAGCGGCGGATGCTCCTTGATCTTCTTGTATAGAAGAGGTTGGGTAATGGTGGGATCGTCGACCTCGCTGTGGCCGTGGCGGCGGTAGCCGATTAGATCGATGACTACGTCGGTGCCGAATTTGTAGCGGTATTCGGTAGCGATGCGGGCTACGCGGACGACGGCATCGACGTCTTCGCCATTGACGTGAAAGATGGGAATCGACTGGCGGCGAGCGATGCAGGCGGCGAAGCGCGTGGAGTGTTCTTCGGTATAGCTGGTGGTGAAGCCGAGGAGGTTGTTAACGACTACGTGAATCGTGCCGCCGACGGTGTAGCCGGGGAGGTCGGCGTAGTTCATGGTCTCGGCGAGAATACCTTGTCCGGCGAATGCGGCGTCGCCGTGGACGAGAAGCGGAAGATATTTTTCGCGGCCACCTTCCCCGGTGCGATCTTGCTTGGCACGGGTGCGGCCGACGGTGACGGGGTCGACAGCTTCGAGGTGGCTGGGGTTCGAGACGAGGTGGATGTGAACCTTGCCGCCACTGCGGGTGGTGTATTCACCGGTGGCTCCCATGTGATATTTCACGTCGCCGGAGCCAAGAACGCTGCGCGGATCGACGTCTTCGAATCCGGCAAAGATTTCCTGGGGAGGGCGCTGAGCAACGTGAGCAATGACGTTAAGGCGTCCGCGATGGCTCATTCCCATGACTAACTCGACGGCGCCGCGCTGGGCGGCGGTATCGAGTACTTCATCCACCAGCGGGATGAGGGCAGTGACGCCTTCAAGGGAGAAGCGCTTGCTGCCGAGATAACGCTGCTGCATCACCTGCTCGAAAACGTCGGCGCGAATGAGGAGGTCGAGGATGCGCTGCTGGATTTCTTCTGTAATTTCGAAACCTTGCGACGGCGATTCCATCTGCTCGTAGATCCAGCGGCGGCGCTCGGGCGAATAGATATGGTTAATTTCGACACCAATGGTGCTGGAGTAGATGGCGCGGGCTTCGCGGGCGTACTCGCCTTCGTGTTCGAGTTCGGGCGTTTCGCGGGGGCGGAGGAAGCCGAGGGGATCAAGGTCGCCCTCGAGGTATCCCCATTGGCGGTAGGCATTGAAAATGCGCTCGCGTTCGGGATTGGAGCCGTTGTTGGTTTCAGCGACGGCGGCGCGGGAGCCGCCATTGGATGTCTTTATCTTCGGAGTCATGATTTCAAGTACTAGGATAAAGGATGCGGGGGAAAGCAAAAAGGCTCACCACGGAGGACACGGGGGAACACAGGGGTAAATTCTAAAGAGTAAGTCAAAAGCCCCACCCTGTCGCGAAATGCGCGACAAGGATGGAGCATCCGTTCGAAAAGCTACTTCACTTGTGACCCCGGAGAGGTAAACAGAAGGTGAATTACAGATCAAAAATAATCCACAGGCGGTTTGATTGCGAACGCGGTGCGACAGTCGAATTTTCAGAGAGATAGAAGAAGAGATTCGAGAAATGTAGAAAGCACATTACAAAATTTGCACATGTCAGGGAAGGCTTAAAACCTCGACACCAAAGTCAGGTTAGGAGCTTCTGGAATTCGAGGAAGAGAACTTATGAAAAGAATGGGTCGGCCGACACTACTTGGAATTCCGTTTGATGCGTACTCGTCTTATTTGCGGGGGACGGGTCAGGCGCCGGGAAAAATCAGGGAGGCCATGGCGTGTGACGCTTCGAACTCGTGGTCGGAGTTGGGCGTGGACTTGAGTGCTGCCGGAGTATATGAGGATGCTGGAGATCTGACCTTTACAGAGAAGGACGCGTTTTCGGTGATTGAGGCAGGCGTGGTCGCGTTGATCGACGCGGGGAAAAGGCCCGTGTTGCTGGGCGGGGATCATTCCATTACGTTTCCGATTATGAAGGCGGTGGGACGGCAGCATCCGGGGCTGACAATATTTCATTTTGATGCGCATCCGGATTTGTATGAGGAGTTCGAGGGGAACCGGTTGTCCCATGCTTGTCCGTTTGCGCGGATCATGGAGGCCGGGCTGGCGAAGCGGTTGGTGCAGGTCGGGATTCGAACTTTGAATCGGCACCAGCGGGAGCAGGCGGAAAAATTTGGCGTGGATATGATCGAGATGCGGTCGTTAGGAGCCTTTGACAAGTTGAAGGCTGACGGACCGGTCTATATCACCTTTGACACGGATGTGTTGGATCCGGCGTTTGCGCCGGGGGTATCGCACCGCGAGCCCGGTGGAATCTCGGTACGGGAGGCGATTGCACATCTGCATGCTATTGAGGGAGAAATCGTGGGAGCGGACTTGGTGGAATACAACCCGGTGCGGGATATTGGCGGCGTGACGGCCACTGTGGCGGCGAAGATTTTGAAGGAGATTCTGGGGAGGATGGTTGCGGGGTAGCAGTCTGGCTTCGATTCTGGATCGAACAAAAGCATTAACCACCTGGGACAATGGGGAACACAGGAGGAATTCGATATTGTGGCGTAGAATCGCATGTCACCCGGTTCGCGAAGGCTTGCTTGGCGGTCCATCCGATTCGTTTGACGCTTTCGGGTACAGTAGTAGGGGCGAACTGGGCACTCGACTTATGGCAGACAACATTCAACCATTCATAGCAAAGAGCCTGCTGCTAACGGCTTTGGCGGCTGGCCTGCTCCTCGCAGGTTGCTCCAGAAATTCTGCACCGAACCCTCAGGCCGGCGGGCCACCAGCAATGCCCGTAAAGGTTCTCGAAGCGAAAGCGGTGCCGGTTGATGACGCGACCGAATACGTCGCGACGTTGAAGTCACGGGATTCAGCCGTGATTATGCCGCAGGTGGAGGGACTGATCACTCAGATCTTCGCGCATTCGGGCGAACGCGTGGAAGCTGGGGCTCCGTTGATCGAGATCGATCCACTGAAGCAGCAGGCAACCGTAAAGAGCCTGGAGAGTGCGCGGACGGCGCAGGCGGCGACTTTGAGCTGGGCGAAGAAACAATACGAGCGCGCGCAGGGACTGTCAGCGGCAGGTGTGGTGAGCAAACAGGATCTGGACCAGGCCAAGGCGACGATGGATCAGGCGCAGGCGCAGATGGATTCACTGGATTCCCAGGTGCGTGAACAGGAAGTGCAGTTGCGCTACTACAAGGTAGTCGCGTTAAAGAGCGGCATTGTGGGAGATATTCCTGTCCACGTAGGCGACCGCGTGACGACGTCAACGGTTTTGACCACGATTGACGAGCCGGGAAGCCTTGAGGCCTACGTGTACGTTCCGATCGAGCATTCTGCGCAGCTCAAGATGGGTTTGCCGGTGCAACTGCTTGACAGCGACGGCAAGGTGCTGGCCGATTCGCGGATCAGCTTTATCTCTCCGCAGGTGGATAACACCACGCAAACGGTGCTGGTGAAGGCGCGCATTGCGAATGGAAAGGAGTCGCTGCGTCAATCGCAATTCATTCGGGCGCGAGTGGTGTGGGGGACACATCCCAGCCCCCAGGTGCCGATCCTGGCTGTATCACGACTCGCGGGACAATACTTTGCGTTTGTAGCGGAGCCGCAGAATGGCGGCGCCTATGTGGCGCGGCAGAAGCCTTTGAAGATCGGACAGACCGTGGGCAACGACTACGAGGTGCTGGACGGAATCAAGCCCGGGGATAAGGTGATCGTGTCGGGAACGCAGTTTCTGCAGGATGGAGCGCCGGTGACTCCGATGGGCTAGCAGGGGCGTCCGGCTCTCGGCTTTCGGCGTCCGGCTTTCGGCTCCCGGTCTTGAAAATTCAAAGATTGTAGTGGTTGCAGTCGTGCCTTAGGATCATGTGCCGGAAGATGTGGAGCGGAATCCGGAAGCCGTTTCCAACATAGCAGTCATTCATCATTGGCGGCGAAAGCGGCCGTATACGGGATCTTCATGTTCGTTAACTTCTTCATTCAGCGTCCGGTATTTGCCACGGTGTGCGCGCTGCTGATCGTTTTGGCGGGGACGGCGGTGATTCCAACGCTGCCGATCGCGCAGTTTCCGGATCTTGCTCCGCCGCAGGTAGGTGTGTCGAGTTTCTACACGGGCGCGAGCGCGCAAACTGTGGAAAGCGCGGTCACCATTCCCCTGGAGCAGCAGATCAACGGTGCCGAGGGAATGAAGTACATCACTTCGACCAGCGGCAATGACGGGTCGAGCCAGATTCTGGTGACCTTTGATCTGACGCGCAATCCGGATCTGGCGACGGTCGACATTCAGAATCGGGTCAACACGGCGCAAGGGCGGCTGCCGAGCGCGGTGAAAGCCGTGGGCATCACGACGCAGAAGACCTCGCAGAACTTTGTGTTTGGCGCGGCCGTCACTTCCGATAACAACAAATATTCCACGCTCGTGATGAGCAACTACCTGGACGTGTATGTGAGGGATGCGCTGAAGCGGATCCCGGGTGTTGCTGAGGTTTTCATCTTTGGAGAGCGTAAATACTCGATGCGGCTGTGGCTCGACCCGGTGCGGATGGCTGGCCGCGCGCTAACCGCTTCGGATGTAGTGAATGCGCTGGCGGAGCAAAATGTCGAAGTCGCGGCGGGGCAAGTGGGACAGCCGCCGTCGGTTGCCGGACAGCAGTATCAGGTGAGCGTGCGGGCGGTCGGGCGACTCAGCGAGCCGGCGCAGTTCGACAACATCATTCTCAAAACGAATGGTGATGGCACGCTGGTACGCCTCAAAGACGTGGGACACGCGGAGCTTGGGGCTGAAAGCTATGCATCGGATCTGCAATTCAATGGGCAGGACGCCGTCGGCATCGCGGTCGCGCAGCTCTCTACGGCGAACGCTCTTGATGTGGACCGGAGAGCTATTGCCGAACTCGACCGGCTGTCGAAGAGTTTTCCGCCAGGGATGCATTACAAGCTGGCATTTGACACGACCGACGCGGTGAGCGAGTCGATCCGCGATGTTGCGTTCACAGTAGGTTCGGCAATTTTTCTAGTCATCCTGGTGATCTTTATTTTCCTCGGGGACTGGAGGACGACGATGATTCACTTCATCGCCACTCCAGTTTCACTGATCGGCACCTTCATTTTCGTGAAGTTGCTTGGTTTCTCCATCAACACGCTCACGTTGTTCGGCATCACGCTGGCGACCGGCCTGGTCGTTGACGACGCTATCGTGGTGATTGAAAACATTGAGCGCCATATCGCTGGGGGCGAGCACGACTCGCGCAAAGCAGCGGCGGCAGCCACCGCCGAGATCACCAGTGCCGTTATCGCCACATCGCTGGTGCTCGTTGCCGTGTTTGTGCCGGTTGCGTTCTTTCCCGGGACGACCGGCATTCTGTTTCGCCAGTTCGCGCTGACCATCGCATTTTCTATTGCCATCTCGGCCTTCAACGCGCTGACCCTGGCTCCGGTGCTAGCCGCGATTTTTCTGAGCGGACCCCATCGAGAGAAGTGGTGGTGGCTGCGAAAGTTCGACGAAGGGGTTGGGGCCCTTACGCGAGGATACCGCACCCTGCTCCATCACCTGCTGGAATACAAAGTGGTGATGGCAGCGCTGTTTTTCGCCGGATTAGGGCTGACGTATTTTGTCTTCACGCGCGTGCCGACTGGGTTTGTGCCGGATGAGGATCAGGGATATTTCATTATCGTGATCCAAGCGCCGTCGGGGGCTTCGCTGGAATATACCAAAGACATCGGCAAGAAAGTTTCCGACATGTTGGCCCACGTGTCCGAGTCGGAGGGAACGTTTTCGGTTGCGGGCTTCAGCTTCGCGGGAGCGGCGGCGAACCAGGGACTCATTTTTGTTCCTTTGAAGCCGTATTCGCAGCGCAAAGGCAAAGAGCATACCGCAACGGCGATTGTGAATCGTGTGCGCCCCATGCTGTTTGGCGTTTCAGGCGCGATTGTGTTTGCCACGCTGCCGCCGGCGATTCAAGGACTAGGACAGTTTGGAGGCTTCCAGTTCGTGGTGCAGGATCTGGCAGCACACAAGCTGGACGAGCTTGCCGGCGCGACAGGCGGACTGATGCGGGATGCGGCGTCACGGAAGGAACTGGTCGGGCTGTACACGCCGTTTACGGCAAACGATCCGCAATACCTGGTGACGATTGACCGTGAGAAGGCGAAGAGCTTGCACGTGCCGCTGTCGCAAATTACAGATACGCTTGGCGTGTATATGGGCTCGGCCTATGTGAACGACTTCGATTTCAACGCCCGGTCGTACCGAGTCTATGTGCAGGCGGATAAGCAATTCCGGGCAACGGCGCAGGATATGAAGGAGTTCTACGTGCGCTCCGACAGCGGAGCCATGGTGCCGCTCGACAACCTGATCAGCATTACGCAGACTACGACTCCGCAGGTGATCAGCCATTACAACCTGTTCCGGTCAGCGGAGATCGATGGCTCGCCGTCGCCGGGATACAGCTCAGGGCAGGCGATTGCAGCGATGGAAGACTTGGCGAAGAAGTTGCCGCAGGGGTTCTCCTACAGTTGGACAGGATTATCGCTGGAGGAATTGGCGGCAGGCGGGACCTCGCTCATTCTGTTTGGACTGGGCACGCTGGTGGTGTACCTGACGCTCTCGGCGCAGTATGAAAGTTTTGTGTTGCCGTTCATTGTGCTGCTGGCGGTACCGATGGCGCTACTAGGAGCGCTGGGGGCGCAATGGATCCGCGGATTGCAGAATGATGTGTTCTGCCAAGTCGGATTGGTGATGTTGGTCGGTCTTTCGAGCAAGAACGCGATCCTGATCGTGGAATTTTCCGAGCAGTTGCGCGAACGCGGAGTTCCGCTGATCGAAGCCGCAGTGCAGGCGGCGACGATTCGACTCCGTCCGATTCTGATGACTTCGCTGGCGTTCATTCTAGGTGTTGTGCCGCTGGTGTTCGCCACTGGCGCCGGAGAAAATGGACGACACTCGGTGGGCACAACCGTTTTTGGCGGCATGATCATGTCAACTATCCTCAATCTCTTCTTTATTCCCGTGCTGTACCTGATTATTGAAGGATGGCGGGAACACGGGAAGAAGGCGCCGGCACCGCGCAGCGCTGAGTAATATTTCGTTGGCACCGAGTTCCTCTAGACGCTGACGAGCCTTTGTTCGCGACCTTCAGGATAAATAGTACGGGGGGTCAGATTACCCTCCGGGAGGACTACGTTCCGGGAGCGTCCCTTCTCGCACCAGCAAGCTGTAGCGTGGCAGAAACCGGTGACTACTGCTCCTATCAGAAGTAGACTACTGATCACAAAAATCGCTTTGAATGCTTCCACTGCAGGTTAGCAGGAACAGACAACTCTTCGAAGCGCGTGCCATCGTCTCTTTGCAGCAGGGAGCTGAGAGGAAGAGTGTATGTCTATACGTATTCAAACGGCGGATTCCTGGATTCGTTTTCGCTGCGGACTGCTGGCGATTTCCGCCACAATCATGCTTCTAACCTGGACTGGATGCACAAAACCAAAACCGATGGACATTGTCTGGTCGTCTGACCTCGTGGATCCGAACGGTCTGGCGCGCAATCCAATATGGCAACAACAGAAGCAGAGTGGCTCGCCTCCCGCCGTTTGTGATTTCTGTCCTTGCGACAACGCAAATCCTGACAACTCCAATCAGGATCCCAAGGCCTGGACGAATGCACGAAACTGCACTGACGCGACACTCGAAACCAATGGTGGAAGTTTATGCTTCGGGCACTGGAATTGGCTGCCAGTCGAATACGAAGGAGTGGTCAATTGGTCCGGACACTCAAACTCTGTCTACGACGATGACGACTACTACTTCAACACTTATCGCGATGATCAAAAATATAATCAGGATCACGCGCTTTACACCGCGTATGCCTCAACCGTGGAACTGGAGTTCGATTCTGATGAAACCGTGGATTACTGGGACGACACGGGCACGTGGTGGGACGACTTTCACCACAACTATGTGGATGATAACGATAACGCCGCTCACGGACACATCGACGGCAAAGAAGTGATCATCATCGGGCTCGCGGGACTCGATGCGCAGCATTCCGTCCACACGGAACTGCACCCGGTCTATGCCATGTTCGTGCACGTGCAAGATGATCCTTCGGATGATCGGTGGGCATTTTTTGTTCGCAACTGGGGCGACGAAGGATTCTGCGCAGATCACCAGGAATACTTCTATCCGCCAGGCAGAAAGGTGCAAGTACTTCTCCGTCATGCCGGCGCAAACAACGTTATCGTGGGTCAAAATGTTTGGGTATATGGGGATGACGAGGATGATTACAACCAGCAGAGTTGGGGGTATCAGCCGACGAATGACGGGTTGCTGCTCACGTTCAATCTTCAGGATCCTTCCAAGCAAGACGGCTTCGTGGGTGATCTAAACCTGAATTGGACTGGGATGATTCCGGGGCCGCCAACCGGAACTAAACCGAGATCGCCTTTGCCACAAACCAAGCCAAGTTCGGCGACGCCGGAAGCAAAAGAGCAGGATGCATCGCTAAGAGATAAATTTCTGAAGCTCGATCCAGCCGCGCAAAAGGAACTTGTAAAGCGATTGAAGGCATTGGACCATCATCCTCCTGCAAGGAAAAAGATGGGGACGAAGGGTACAGCCGTGTCAGAAACGGTGTCGAAACCGACCGGGAAGACTCCGACTTACAGTTATCTAAAAGCTGCGCCGGATAGTGCAGGAAATGCCAGGCGGGCCAAACATCGCGAAGCCGCCATGGCTTTCTTTAAGGAACATGGCGTGAATTAGATTGTGTATCTCTGGTCGGCTTCCAATATGGTCGGAAGCCGACTGGAGCCATCCCTTTGAAGGCGCATCCGCGCTTACCTTAGTAACTCGAAGCCGAACCCAAGCGGCGATATCCTAACCCTACCCATTCCCCGGGATTGATCCGGCCAAGCTTTGTCACGGCAAGAAAAGCTTGCGGTGGAACGGAGCAGGAAACGAAATGTCTACGAAACTCGGCTCATTCGAAATCCTAAGTGAACTGGCGAAATCGCCCACTAGCACCGTCTACAAGGCTAACGACGAGAGTGGGCAGACGATCGCGTTGAAAGCGATCCAGTTGAGCGCGTTCGGAGAGAACGCCGCAGAGCTGGAACAGGCGCTGCTGGCTGAGTCGGAAGCCACCAAGGTGTTGAGCAGCTCTAACATCGCCAACGTGACGAGTGCGAGCGTGATTGAAGGCCAATTCTGCGCGGTGATGGAGTACATCCAGGGCAACAGCATTGCGACAATGCTGGCGCGCAAAGAGGGATTTTCGATTTGGGATCTTCTGGATATTGGACGGCAGTTATCGACTGGGCTGGAGCACGCGAAGTCGCACAACATTGTGCACTACAGCCTGGAGCCTTCCAAGATCATGTGCGGCTGGGATGGAACGGTCAAGATTCTGAGCTACGGCGTTTCCAGCGTTGGAAATTTTATCCAACACTTGGAAGGCGAAATTCCGTCGATGCTGTACTACATGTCGCCGGAGCAGGTTCGGGGCGAGGCGACCGACGCACGATCCAATCTGTTCAGCCTGGGTGCCATGTTTTATGAAATGGTGACGGAGCGCAAAGCGTTTGACCGGGAGGATGCGGAAGGATTGCGGCAGAGCATTTTGGAAAGCACGCCGGTCGCACCCGTGCATGTGAATCCCAAGATCCATCCTGTGCTGAGCGATCTGATCATGAAAGCAATGGCGAAAGACCCGGCGGAGCGGTACCAGAGTGGCCGGGAATTGCTGGACGATCTTGAGAAGTGCAAAGAATCGAAGCCAGCGAAGAAAGCGGATGCCCCGAAGAGCGCAGTTGCGACGGTCAAGCCGAATGCGACGGCCCAGGCTAAGTTCGTGGGCCAGGCCACCGCGAAACCTGCCGCGGCTGCTACGAAGCCCGTGCAAGCGGCGACCTCGCGACCTGCGAGTCCGGCGGTGACAGCGAAGCCGGCAGTTCCGGCCAGGGCCGTTTCAAAGCTAGCGGTTCCGAAGGCAGCGGCGGCTGCCGCGGGAGTTGGAGGCGATGGGACGCCATCGTCCGGGGAAGTTCCGGAAATCGATTTGTCGAACCAATTCTCTTCCGCAAACGCGACGGTCGAAGAACCGGAGATGCCATCGGCGCACATGTCGGCCGCAGTTGCCGACGAACCGGAAGTCGAGACATTCGAGCCAGCAGCAGATGCGGACGCTCCAAGAGTCGCCGTCGATCCGATGATGGCGGAGGGCGGAGCCCAGGGCGGCGGCGGCGTGAGTTTTTCAGAGATGACGGAATTGCCTCCGTTGAAGGAAGTCTACATTGCACCGCCTCCTCCGCCGGTTGCACCCGCCCCAGTTGCGGCTCCAACGACTACTGTGTTTCAAGGTGGGCAAAAGGCCGAGGAGAAGCCCAAAGTACAGCCCCGTGAAGTTGCCGAGAAGGCAATCAAAGAGATCAAGAACGTTCCTCCAAAGCTGATGCTGTACTCGATCGCGGGCGCCGTTGTGTTGATCCTCATCATCGGGATTGCGGTCACGTTTTATGTGCACAGTTTGAATAGCGACATCGATCCCGACGCGGGACGCCCAGTGGCGACGCAACCAGAAGAACAGCCGGCACCGAGCCAGCCCGTGGCAACTCAGCCGGCGCCCGCTCCAGCACCAGCGCCGCAGGCAACCGTGCCTGTGGAGAGCGCGCCTGCGCCAGAGGTTGAAACGATACAACCGAAAGCAGTGGCTCCTTCGAAGGTGAAGGGGTCGAAGAAGAAAGCAGCGACAGCGCCGGTAATCATTCCGGGACAGCTAGCCATCGATTCCACGCCACAGGGAGCGCAGGTGCAGGTCGATGGGCAGACGGATGCGAGCTACGTTACGCCCTTTGCGCTAACGAATCTTCAGCCGGGGCAACACTCCATTACGGTAAGCAAAGCCGGGTATGCCACCGACACTCGCACAGTGAACGTGACGGCAGGAAACCGGGCGACGACGAGTGTTCACCTGACGCAGTTACTGGCCACGCTCGTAGTAAAGAGCGATCCCGCGGGCGCCAACATCTTTGTGGACGGCCGCGACGTCGGCGCCAAGACGCCAGCCCAGGTGAGTGTGGATAAGGGGCAACATGTGGTGCTGGTCCGAATGTCGGGATACATTGATGAGACCATGGCGGCGCAGTTCGTGTTAGGGCAGACGTTCAACTTCTCCCCGACGCTACGCTCGCTGGGCAACACCGACAACATCAAGACCGTTGGAAAGATGTCAAAGCTGTTCGGCGGAAAGGGCGGCCAGCCCGGACAAGGGACGGTCAGCATCCACACGCAACCCAAGGGAGCGCAGGTGGCGATTAACCAGCACATGCTGGAGAAGAATGCTCCGGTGGATGTGATGCTCGATCCAGGAAACTACGTGGTCGACGTTACGATGACCGGGTATGCGCCGTTGCACAAGGTCGTCACCGTCGATAAGGGTGGGAAGGTCGTGGTTGACGACGTAATGCAGAAACAATAGGAGACAGCGTTTCAGCAACGCGAAGGCGGCTTGAATCATCGTGCCGCGATCACGTCATAGGGCCGCATCATCTCATTGTCTTCATGCTCCAAGATATGACAATGCCAGACGTAGCGGCCTACATAACCCTCAAAACCAATGATGATTCGAGTGACCATGCCCGGATCGGCTCGCACCGTGTCTTTCCAGCCCGCCTCCTGTGGTTCCGGAGCAACCGCGGCGCCTCGATAGCGAAGAAGATTGTTCTCGTTCTGGTAGGCGAAGGCATCGAACCGGCGACGATCGAGAATCTGAAATTTCACCATGTGGAGATGGATTGGGTGAGCATCGTCGGTCACATTCATCAGGTTCCAGATCTCAACTGAATTGAGGGCGGGATTCTCGGTCACGGGCATATTCCAATGTGCATTGTTTAACAACATGCCAACCGAGTCGCCGTGAAGGTCTTCGATTTCTCCGAGCATGAGGGTGCGAGTCCTGGTCGCCTCGGATTCTGCGATCTTTGGCACGGCCCGCAGCGTGGAGGGCACTGAGCTGTCGTCAGTAACTTTTCCCTTGGCGACACGAAACTGCATGACTGGCTGAAGCATGTCATTTTTCAAAATGACTTGATCGCCGGCGTGATCGCTGAAGTCGAGAATCAAGTCGGCTCGTTCTCCCGGGGCAATGGAAACAATCTTGAGCGGGACCGGAGATGCCAGGAGGCCTTGATCGCTCCCGATCTGCTGAAATGCCGGCCCGTTCGACATCGACAAATGAAAGAAGCGCCCGTTCGCACCATTCAACACGCGAAACCGGTATTTGCGAGGCTCAACGTCCAGGTAAGGAAGGATTTTACCGTTCGCCAGAATGGTATTTCCGAATAGCTCCGGTATCCATGGCCTCTCAGGATCCGGCGAGACCGGGTAGTAAAGCTGGGCGTCTTTATCGAAGAAACGATCGTAAAGAACCAAGGGAACTTCGTATTTGCCATTTGGCAAGTTGAGGTTCGCCTCGACGGGATCGCGAATAATGCAAAGCCCTAACAAGCCGGCATACACATTCAGCCGGTTAATACCGAGAGTGTGATCGTGATACCAAAGCAGCGCAGCATCTTGTTGGTTCGGATAGTAGTAAGTTGCTGATTTTCCCGGGACGAACCAGTTCTCCGGATATCCATCGCCTTCGGCCGGCACACGGGAACCGTGCAGATGAATCACGGTGCGCACGTTGGGTTTGTCAGCCTCGGCGCCGTGGATATGGTGATCAATGGGCAGAAAGTGCGATGTTGGCAGTTCGTTCGCCCACTCCACGAGCATTCCCTGGCCGCTTCGAGTTTCGAGCGTAGGTCCGGGAGCCGAAGATCCGACACACCATTGTCTGGTCGGCTGAATGTCGCGGTGGGCCTTGCATTCCACTTGGCGCATAGGCAAACGATAATAAGGAACTTTTTGTTTAGCGTCGCTGGGCGTCGCACGAAGCCCGTTCGGGCTCGCAACTAGGGGAATCGGAAGTGGATCGACGAAGGGTGTCAAAGTACTGGGATCCAGTACGAGACGGGCGGGCGGGGCGGGCCGCCGGTGGACTGCTTGCGGCATGATCATCATTGCCATTGCGGCCGTACTGCCTTGAAGGAAAGTTCTTCGCGTTGGGGACATTTGTTTGGTGGCTCTAAAGGGTCAATGCTCGCAACAACAGAACCGGGTATGCAAAGAAATTCTATCTTCGCATACCCGGGTTATTGATCGTTCGCAGAGTCGTCGTTTGATTAAACGGAAACAACTCGGCACTGCGTTATGGGATCGTTTCTCCAGTGCCCGGATTCAGAATGAGGAAACCATTCGTCCGGATCTTGGAGAAGTTGAACATCTGCGAGATCGAATTCGCGATGCCATCGAAAGATCCCTGGCCAATCCGTTCTCCTCGCAGCCAGTTGTCCTCGATGAAGCGAATGATCGACGTTTGATCGGTCACGGTATGGTCAACCGAGTTCTCCAGCGCCCAAGGAGAGACCACAATCAGAGGCTGCCGCGGGCCGTATCCGCAGCGACCCAGAGCGTGGGCATTGCCGGGATCAACGCCGGGCAGAGCGATGCTGCCGGTTCCGCAGGCGTTCGCGCCAGTCAACGCGTCGGCGGGGCCGGTGGACTGGTTGACAATGGGAGCCATCTGGTGGTCGTACCAACCGTCGGAATCGTCGTAGAGGATCACAACCGCTGTGCTGCTCCAACTGTCCTGTTGTTGCAGGAAGTTGAGCAACGTTACAACGAACCTCTGCTCATCCAAGGGATCAGAGTAGCCGGCATGACCGTCCTGGTAGGCTGGAGCCTTAATGAAGCTGACCGCCGGGAAGTTGCCTTGTCTGACTGCGGTGTAGAAATCCAGCACATCATACTGATGGTTGGCCGGACCGTCGTTCCCCACTTCAGCAACGTTCTTGGGCCTGGTGTGATTCGGGTTCGAGGTCGAGGTCCAGTAGTTGAAGAAGGAGTGGTGAGGAATGTAGTCGCCCGTCGTTCCCGCCAGACCGGCCGAGCTTCTAGCGCAACCTGAGGTTCCGTTCGAGTTCACAACCGACAGATTGAAGCCACCCATAAACGATCCCCAGGTTATGCCAGCCGCGCTTAACAAGTCGCCGATGTTCTTACCTCCCATGGTGACCTGGTTGCGGGTCGAATTGGAGCACACATCACCAACCGGATCGGGATCGCCAATCACGGTCAGAGAACCGTTGCCGCCATCGACTTCGTCGCCGGTCCCGTTCAGGGTTGCGGACACGCCGTTCGTCTGGCCGGAAACCAAATTGATGACACCCGGCGTTGAAGGACCGAAGGTCGTGCTAAAGGAGTTGTCGCTCATGGCAAACTTCTGCGCGTAGTTCCAGAGCGCGGTCACCGAGTTGCCATCGTAGTAGCCGAGATTCAAGCCGGTGGTATCGAGAATGCCTCCTCCATCGGGAGGGGGACCGGGCGTACCAACGTACTTAGGGAACAGATCGAGCAACCCTGCATCGAAAGCCTGTTGTTCGGCCGTGTAATCGTGGTCCTGGTCGGAAGTTACCGCTTGCGATCGATCCAGACGAAAGGGATTGGTCGCTCCATCTCCGTTGGCAGGATTCAAGTTCGGATTGTTGTTCAGGAGGGCATTGGTGAATCCGTTGACGCTTGGTGTGCCTGGTTTCGCCACGAAGCGTGGTTCCCCCCGGGGATTCGTTGCATTGGGGTAGGTTCCGAAGTAGTGATCAAAGGAGACGTTTTCCTGGAAGATAACGACCAGGTGTTGGATTGGGGTGGCGGTCGCGCCAGGGGTGGACGCCGCGAACGCGGGGGAGACACTCGGTCCCAGGGCTATCGTCGTTGCGGTCAGCAACGCCAACAGTTTCCTGGGGGCAACCGATGCTCTGAGCTCTTTGAACATCTGTTCCTCCATGCTCGTGATTACGGCCACACTCCGCCGTCTCAATCTCCGAGTTTCGCAAGAGTATCGATGCAGTGTTTCGTCCCGGTAACGACATTGTTAAAAGTAGATGAATTACGAGAGGAGTGACCCGGGAACCGGAATCTGATGGGTCAAGCGCGGGAAAATTGATCTTCAACGGAAGGGGGCGCCGAACTTTCGAATTTCTTGCCAGCCGACAACAGGAGGGGCGCCAATCCAGGCGCCGAGACGATGCGGGCCCTTTGAAAAGATTGCGGCGCGATCGTCGTTACTTGCAGCGATTATTTGGGCAACTTGAAGTTGATGGTCACGTGCGTCTGAATTTCCACGGGCTGGCCATTGAGCATGTACGGCTTGTACTTCCACTGTTTGACGGCATCGGAGGCAGCCCGAATGAGTTGGGAGTCTCCGCTGACCACTGCCACATGCGAGATGTCTCCCGATTTGGAGATGGTTGCCACCAGCTCGACGGCTCCTTCAATGCGCATGTATATGGCGTTTCGAGGGTAAGCAGGAGCCACTTTCTTGAGCAGAAGGCCTTGCGACACACCTTGCGAGACGTTGACAGTCTGCAGAACTGGTTGAGGCGCGTTCCCTTCGCCACCGACAAGATCTGGCGGAGGTACGGCGCCGGCCGACGCGATCCCAATCACGCTAGGAGCCGGGGCGTCGGGAACGGCAGGTTTGGCGTGCACGGCGGGGGCAGAACCACCCTTCAGTACACGAGGCTCATCGGCGCTCTTGTTATCAGCGGCTGACGCGACACCAGTACTTTTTGAGAGATTCGTGACGGTGACATCATTTTCCGGCGCAGAGTCCGGGGAGTTGGCAGCAGATTTCTTGGCAGGCGCAGCTTCGGTATGTGAGTTCGAAAAAGGTTCTGAAGCGGGCGGTGCGGCAGCGGATGTCTTAGGCGACGCGGCTGGCGCGGAC
The DNA here is from genome assembly GCA_963722365.1 of uncultured Acidobacteriaceae bacterium. GTDB lineage: Bacteria > Acidobacteriota > Terriglobia > Terriglobales > Acidobacteriaceae > Sulfotelmatobacter. The sequence continues at coordinate 902,174 of CAVRLM010000001.1, read as the reverse complement.
GGATTCGCACTCGGCTTCAAGATTTGTGGAGCTGCCACGGGTGCCGGTGCGGTTTGGGCCTGCGTGCTTTCCGGAGACGTTTTGCTTCCCTGGATTTTGGACCAGCCCACATAAAGAGCTGCAGCCACGATAGCTGCGGCAGCGACACCTAGAATGATTTTCTTGCTTGCGCCACCGGATTTTTCCGGAACATTTGCGCCACCGAACGTGAATGATGGCGTCGACCCAGCGTACGCAGAGGACTCCGTGCTGCCAGCCTCAGTGGGACGAGAGAGTGGCGGCTCGACTGAAGCGGGCGTGCGTGCCGGCGATACTTCGGAAATGGGAGCGGTCGGCACTTCGCGAGCTGGTGCAGTCGCGCTGGCGGCACCACTGCCATGTGCAGCCGGGACGATCGGGCCGAAAGTCTTTGCTGCGGCGGCAGGAGAAGCTGAAACAGCGGGCAGAACTGCAGCTTGCGAATCAGGAGTAGAGCTCTTGCCGGGAGCGGCCTCGACGATAGCGGCCGGAGATGGGGAAGCGACGGAGTCGTCCATGCCGATGTCGAGCAGATCGTCGTCGTTACTTGCAGGCACGCTGAGCGGAGCTGAACTTGCCACGGCGGTCGCGGGCCACGCCGGTGTTGAGGGTGACTTCAGTTCTGGCGGCGGAGGCTGAACCGGAGTTGCAGCTGAAACCGGTACAGGAGGAGCTACTGGTTTTGCGCTTGGAACGGGTTTGGCGGCAACGGGTGGTTTCGCGGGTGCAGCGACGGACGCTGCCGCAGCCGGTTTGGCCGGATCGCCCTTGCGCAGCAGTCCGCGCGCTACGCGCAGGGTTCCCTTGGCCTGTTCGATATTGATGGGTTTGGTCAGGACGAGGTTGGCGCCGATACGAAACGCCTTTGCCACCCCGGCCTGACCTTCCACGACGGCTACGGCAAGCGACGCCTGGTTGGACGTCGAGTTGCGCGCGCTCTTAAACAACAATGTGGCATTCTGCTCGTTATCGCAGTCGACCACGACAGCGTCGAAGTGTTGGCCCATCAGCTTCTTGACTGCAGCGAAAGGTTCAATGCAGGACTCGACGCTGAACTCGAGCTCGCTTAAAACCTGCGTCACCGTGCGAGCGGTTTTTTCGTCGGGACAGAAGAGAAGAGCTTGGTAACCCATACAAGGCCATCGTAGGTACACGCGTAAGCTGCGGCAAGTTACGCTAGTAATTCGCAAGCGGTGAATTCTTGTGGTTTCGCGGCTCAGATAGAGAGATCAGTGGGTAAAATTCCGCACATTCCCCGGCGGACATGGACCGGAGTAACAATCGCGGTGGGTCGCATACAATAGCGGGCCATGCGGCTGCCGCTGTGGCTGAAGATCGCGTGGACTGTGTGGCTCGTGGTGTGGGCGCCGGTTTATTGGCGGCAATACGGTGCACAGAATTTTCTCTTCTTCTGCGATTTGGGAAACGTCCTGATCGGAATCGGACTGTGGCTTGAGAGTCCGCTGATTTTTTCGTGGGTCGCGTCGGGATTGCTTTTGTTCCAGACGATTTTTGCGATCGATTTCGCCGGAGCATTGCTTACCGGGCACCACATCGTAGGCGGCACCGAATACATGTTTGATCCAAACCTGCCTCTGATGATCCGGCTGCTCAGCCTGTTTCATGTAGTCACGCCGCCGCTGCTAGTCTGGGCCATTTGGCGTTTGGGGTATGACCCGCGAGGATGGAAGCTGCAGACACTGATGACGTGGATTGTGGTGCCGATCAATTATTTTTGGCGCCCCGAACACGATGTAAATTGGGCGCGAGGGCCATTCTTTCACGAGCAGCATGTGATGCCCGGGTGGGCTTATCTGCTTGGATACATGATGGTGGTGCCGCTGCTGGTTTATTTTCCGACGCACTTGTTTCTGGAATGGGCGGCAGACAAAGGGAGGCCGACATTGTCGTAGGGGTCAGGATGGCGGGCGGGACGCCCGCCGGACTGCCGCCGGCACAGCGGCGCTACTCTTTCACCTACCTGGATTTTGCTGAATCGCCCGGTCGTTTGCGCACCGCGGATTCAGGTTGCGGGTATTCGATCGATCCCTTAAAAGAGGAAATATCCTGCTCGTGGAAGTCCGGGAAGGGTAACTGCTTCCCTTCCCTAAGTTCAGCAATCTTCTTGACAGCGGTGTCAGCTTTTTCTTTTTCGACTCCGCCATCGCGGCTCAGGTAAAGCGTCTGCGACGGGAGCGCCAGGCCGCCGCCGGCATCTTCCATTACGTCCATGATGCGCAGCAAGAGATCTTCCCGGACGGCGGCGAATTCGTTGAAGTCTCGCGTAAGAATATAGGACAGTAGCTCGATGGAAAGAGAAGTCCCCGCAATGTCAATGAGACGAACGCGGACCGTCTTAGTCTCCACTTTGGGGTGACTGTAGAGCAGGCGGCGAATTTCAGAGAGCACGAAGCGAACATGATCCGGCTTGCTCTCAGGGCGCAGGCCCAGCGTTGTCTTGAAAAGAATCTTGTCGCGGCGGCTGAGGTTCTCAAGATTGATTGTTGCCACGGTCCCGTTGGGAATCGCCAGCAGAGTCCGGTCCTCGGTGCGGATGCGAGTAGAGCGCAGTCCGATGTCTTCGACGACTCCGGTGCGGTCGCCGAAGCGGCAGACATCCCCGACGCGAAATACTTCGTCGCCGAGCACGGCGACGCCGCCGAAAAGATTGGCAATGGTCTGCTGCGCACCGAAGCCGATGGCAATGCCGCCGATACCGAGTCCGGCGAGCGCGGTGCTCATGTTGAAGCCGAGGCTGCCGAGCACCGCCAGAACACCGACACCGAAAATAAGCGCTTTGATGATGCGCTCACCGAGCAGCATGAGCGATCCGGTGCCGGCGTGTCCGCGGGCGAGGGCACGGTTGCGCACGCGGCGCAACGACCAGCGGACAACCCTCCAGAAAATCCACGTGACACTGATGATGAGCAGGATGGAAGTGAACTGGAAGTAATAGTGGCGCGGTAGCAGCGCGATGCCCAGGTAGCGAACGAAAACCCGGTGCGACAACGTGCCGGCCAGTAGCCAAGCTGGGGCAGATACCGACCGCCAGTTGGCGATTTCAACCTGCCCGCGGCGGCGCGCCCACCAACGGACAGGAATTTCAAGTAATACAAGCAGAAGCCAGCCGATGCCGGCGGCCACCGGCACTGCGACCAGCATGGCGAGCCACTGCCAAAGAGGCACTCCTGCAACCTGATGCTTTACCAGAACGCTGGGAAGTTTTCTCTCGACCTGCCGTGCGGATACTTGATCGTACAGGTCAGGGACCTTAGCCAGCGTGTCGGCGGAAATCAGCCAGATCTTGCCTGCGCTCGGATCCGATACCCGTACTAGATCCAAATCAGCCTCAACATCGCCGGACGACAAAGTCCCCAGCCTTTGACGGCCCAGAGGAACGCTTTCCTGCGGAGTGCCTTCTGCCTGGTTAAAGCTTCCAACCTTTCCACTAAAGGCTTTGGGACTGTCCATCACCGCCTTCAACTGGGTTGCAATGCGCTCTCCGTCGATTTGCCGGCGCGCCGGGCTCATCTGCAGGTATTGCGCCGCAATGCTGTAGTCACCGGACTGAGCGGCTTGCAGAAAGCCGAGGACCGAACCGGAAGGCGTGGTGCGATTCAGCGGGTCGACGGGAGTGTTGGTGGAAGGCGGAGTGCCTGAGGCACTTCCGGGGAGAACCTGACTGAATGCGGGTTGCGCGAAAGAAGTCAGAAGCGCAGCAACCGCGAGGAGGAATCCGAAAGTCGCCTTAACGAGAGAGCTCATGACATTCTCCCGCACGAAGTTGAGCGATGCGCTGCCGCATGCGGATTGATCGAGTGAGAAATCATTGTACCGAAGGAGGCCGTCAACGATGACGTCTCAGCCGGCCGGCAATGTTATCCACGCTTCGGCCGGTAGATATGCGTGCTCGTTCCGAAGAAGACTTCGGCGGATTCCATCACCGTTTCCGTAAGCGTGGGATGCGGATGAATCGTGAGAGCTATGTCGCTGGCGAGCGCAGCCATTTCTACGGCGAGCACCCCTTCGGCGATCATCTCGCCTGCGCCCGCGCCGACGATGCCTACGCCGAGCACGCGTTCGGTTTGCGGATCAAAGATCAACTTCGTCATGCCTTCGGGGCGGTCGATAGTGACCGCGCGGCCGGAGGCGGCCCAGGGAAACTTGGCAACTTTGATCTCGCGATTTTCTTTTTGCGCCTGCGTTTCGGTTACGCCGCACCAAGCGACTTCTGGATCGGTGAATACGACTGCGGGAATAGCGTTAGGCTCAAAGGCAACTTTGTGTCCGGCAATGGCTTCAACTGCGACACGGCCTTCGTGAGAGGCCTTGTGAGCAAGCATGGGCTCGCCAACCACATCGCCGATCGCGTAGATGGATGGATCGTCGGTCTGCAATTGCTTGTTCACCAGAATGAATCCGCGCGGGCCGACTTGCACGCGGGTTTTGTCGAGGCCGGGGATCTCCGAGTTCGGCTTGCGCCCAACGGAAACCAGCACGCGATCGAAAACCTTCTCTTGCGTGTTCCCATCTTGCGCTTTGAGCGTCGCTCGAATTCCGGTGCCTTCGTCCTTGACCGACGAAACGGTGGTGTTGAGCAGGATTCCCTCGAACAACTTCTCCAAGCGCTTGTGCAACGGGAGCACGAGGTCACGATCTGCGCCGGGGAGCAGTCCGGGGAGCATTTCAACGACCGTGACGCGCGTGCCGAGCGCGGCATAGACGGAACCGAGTTCGAGGCCGATGTACCCGCCGCCGACGACGAGCAGAGTGCTGGGAATGTCTTCGAGGTTCAGGGCTCCGGTGGAATCCATCATGCGCGGCGTATCGAGTTTCAACGTAGGCACGATGGCGGGACGCGAACCAGTGGCGATAATGATGCGATCGAAAGTGAGCGATTCTGTCGAGCCGTCGGATTTCGTTACACGAAGTGAGGTGGAGCTTTCAAAGGCTGCTCGGCCTTGGACGTAATGAACTTTGCGCTGTTTGGAGAGAACGCCCAAGCCTCCGGTGAGTTTCTTGACCACGTTTTCTTTCCAGGAGCGAAGACGGGCCAGGTCGATTTTCGGCGCGGCGAACTCGATCCCCCAGTCTTTTGCCTGATGGGATTCTTCGAGTAACTTCGCGACGTGGAGCAAAGCTTTCGAAGGGATGCAGCCGCGGTAGAGGCAGACGCCGCCCGGGTTTAACTCGGGATCGATGAGGGTGACAGTCATGCCGAGATCAGCGGCAAGGAATGCAGCGGCGTATCCACCGGGACCGCCGCCGACTACTGCAATATTGAGGGATTGATTGTCAGACATGGGGCTTTTAACCACAAAGGGCACGAAGGTACACGAAGGAAGACCGATTCAAAACTTGAAGAGTTAGTGGCTTTCTTCGTGAACCTCTGTGTCCTTCGTGGTTCATGGTTTCTCATCCTTGCACCGACAGCAGGAACGGTTGTTCGAAGGCTTCGGCAATCCACCGCAGGAAGCGGGCCGCGTCAGCGCCGTCAATCAGGCGGTGATCGTACGAGAGCGAGAGGGGCAGAATCAGGCGCGGCTCGAACTTGCCGTTGATCCACTCGGGTTCCATTCGCGAGCGGGAAAGGCCGAGGATCGCCACCTCCGGGTGATTCACAATAGGAGTGAAGCCGACGCCGCCAATGCCTCCCAGGTTAGTGATGGTGAACGTGCCGCCTTCCATGTCGGCGGGCGTGAGTTTCTTCTCCCGCGCCTTTTTGGAGAGCTGCGACAACTCGACCGCCAGTTCGACGATGTTTTTCTTCTCGACATCGCGAATGACAGGCACGAGCAGGCCGCGATCGGTGTCGGCCGCAACCCCAATGTTAATGTACTGCTTGTAGACGATTTCTTCCTTCTCGATGTCGATGCTGGCGTTGAACTGCGGGAAGACTTTGAGGGCCGCGGCGCAGACTTTCAATGCAATTGCGGTGACCGTCATTTTTCCGCCGGCTTCTTCAGCTTTGGGAGCGAAGCGGGCGCGCAGTTGCTCGAGTTCGGTAATGTCGGCGCGGTCGTGCTGCGTAACGTGAGGAATCGTGTTCCAGGCTTCGGCCAGGTGCTCGGCCGTCTTGCGGCGAACTCCGCGCATGGAGACGCGCTCGACTTTGCCATACTTGGCGAAATCGGGGAGCTGCGGTTGGGCGAAGTGTCCGGCACGCGGAGGCGCTTGGGCCGCGGTGGCGGCAGCAGACAACAGTCCTTTGGCGAAAAGTTTTACGTCATCTTCACTGATGCGCCCGCCGGGGCCTGTGCCCTTGACCTCGTAGATGTCGACGCCGATCTCGCGTGCGAAACGCCGGACATGAGGGGCGGCAGGAATGGCTTCGCGATTCTCGGTGCCCGCAACCTTGCCCAACTGTACGGGCATGCTGAAAGCGGGCGCCGCCTGCTGGGGTTGGTCGGGGGGTAAAGCTTGTTCTTCAGTCTTGCCTTCGGCGCGGATCGCGGCTTGAAAGGCGAGACGTGCTCCGTGCTGGCCCGAGACGTGTTCGACTGGAGCATTCCGAGTGCGGGTGGCTTCGGCTTGAGCTGGAGCGCCGCCCTCGAGCGTGAAGATCACCTGCCCAACTTTGATCTTCTCGCCTTCCTTGACTTTAACCTCTTTGACGACGCCGCTGATTGAAGAGGGAACCTCAATCACGGCCTTGTCGGTCTCCAGTTCCATCACGGGCTGGCCTTCTGAAACCTTGGTCCCGGGCGCGATCATCAGGCGGACCAGATCACCTTGGGAAATATTCTCGCCGAGTTCAGGAAGTTTGAATTCGCTGGGTCCGGTGGCCGTCGCGGCGGTCACGGCTGGAGCAGAGGATGATGGCGTGGGCGTAGGAGTGGGGGGAGTTGCCGTCGGCTTTTGAGACGGTGGGGCTGGCGGCGCTTCTTGCGCAGGTGCGACTGCTTTAGCGGCTGGCGGCGCCGGAGCTTTGGCTTCCGATCCATCCACCGTGAAAATGACCTGGCCAACTTTAATTTTGTCGCCTTCTTTAACTCGAATTTCCTGCACGGTACCGCTTACCGACGAAGGCACTTCGACAACAGCCTTATCCGTTTCCAGTTCCATGACAGACTGGCCAGTGCTGACTGTGGCTCCCGGCGCAACCATGAGGCGCACGAGGTCGCCTTGTTCGATGTTTTCTCCCAGCTCGGGAAGTTTGAATTCAATCACTTCGTGTGTTCCTCTTGTGAATCTCGCTTCTTGCCTTTTACGACACAGCGCCTGAAGGCGCGCCCCATCATGCTTCCGTTCGGCATGCTTGAAAGCATGCCCTGCTACGAACCCTAGCTGATCGCAGGGTTCGCCTTGTCCGGATTGATCCCCAGTTCTTGAATCGCTCGCTTCACTACGTCTGTGCCGATCTTTTTCTCACGGGCAAGCGCGCCGAGCGTAGCCAGGACAATGTGCTTGGCGTCGACTTCAAAGAAATCGCGCAAAGCGACACGGCTTTCGCTGCGGCCGAAGCCGTCGGTTCCCAGCGAGACCAGCTGTCCGGGCACCCACTTGCCCAGGCTCTCCGGGAGCACCTTCATGTAGTCGGATGCGGCGATGAACGGACCCTGCGCATCCTTCAATGTTTGGGTAACGTAGGGCACTTTCGCGGCCTCTGCTGGGTGCAACATGTTCCAGCGCTCGCAGTCGTTGGCGTCGCGATAGAGCTGCTTGTAACTGGTCACGCTCCAAACATCACATCCCACGCCATATTTTGACTCGAGAATTTCCTGCGCTTTCAGCACTTCGAACATGATGGCGCCACTGCCGAGAAGCTGCGCGCGCAGTTTGGCATCACTTTTCGCCGTCGCTTTGAAGCGATACAAGCCTTTCAGCACGCCCTCGCGGACGTTGCTGCCCTGTGGCATCTCGGGCATCGCCAAAGGCTCGTTGCCGACGGTCAGGTAGTAGAAGATCGATTCCTGATCGATATACATCCGCTTGATGCCATCCTGAATAATGATGGCGATCTCATACGCGAAGGCGGGATCGTAAGCGAGCAAGTTGGGCACGGGAAGCGCAAGCACGTGGCTGTGTCCGTCCTGATGCTGCAGGCCTTCTCCGGCTAGGGTGGTGCGACCGGCGGTGCCGCCGACAAGGAAACCGCGGCAGCGCATATCGGCGGCGGCCCAGATCAAGTCACCGATTCGCTGGAACCCGAACATGGAGTAATAAATAAAGAATGGAATCGTGTTGATGCCGTGGTTGGCGTAGGCGGTGCCAGCCGCGATGAACGAACACATCGAGCCAGACTCGGTGATTCCTTCTTCGAGAATCTGCCCGTTCTTGGCTTCCTTGTAGTAGAGGAGCGTGTCCATATCGACTGGCTCGTAATTCTGGCCGACGCTGGAGTAGATTCCTACCTGCCGGAAAAGGGCCTCCATACCGAAGGTGCGGGCTTCGTCGGGGACGATGGGGACGATGAGCTTGCCGAGTTCCGGATCGCGCAGTAGCTTCGCCAGCAATCGCACGAAGACCATGGTGGTGGAAACTTCGCGGCCGTCGGTGCCTTTGTGGAATTCCTCGAAGTGCGAATCAGGAATGGATTTAAGCGCAGCGGCCCGGACCTTGCGCGTCGGCATGTACCCGCCAAGCTGCTGACGGCGCGCCTGCATGTACTTGATTTCGGCGCTGTCGTCGGACGGGCGGTAGAACGGCGCCTGATGCAACTCGTCGTCGGGAATAGGAATTCCGAAGCGCGAGCGGAACATCTGCAACTCGTCCTCGTTGAGTTTCTTCTGCTGGTGGGTAATGTTCTTGCCTTCGCCAGCCTCGCCCAATCCGTATCCCTTGATCGTTTTGGCTAGAACGATGGTCGGCGCGCCGGTCGTTTCTACCGCGGCTCGGAACGCAGCGTGGACCTTGATGGGATCGTGTCCACCGAGGCGCATGCGCGCCAGTTGATCGTCGGAGAGATGCTCAACCATTTTCAGCAGGCGGGGATCGGTGCCGAACAGGTTCTGACGAAAGTAAGCTCCGCTTTCAACGAAGTATTTCTGATATTGACCGTCGCTGACCTCACCGAGACGGCGCACCAGCAGGCCATCGCGGTCACTCTGAATGAGGCTATCCCAATCGGAGCCCCAGATGACTTTGATTACGTTCCAGCCTGCACCGCGGAAAATGGCTTCGAGTTCCTGAATAATTTTTCCGTTGCCGCGCACCGGGCCGTCGAGCCGCTGCAGGTTGCAGTTCACTACGAAGATCAGGTTGTCGAGCCTTTCGCGCGAGGCCAGGGTGATCGAACCTAGCGACTCGGGTTCGTCCATCTCGCCATCGCCCAGAAACGCCCAGACCTTGCCGCCAGTGGACTGCTTTAGTCCTCGGTTCTCCAGGTATTTGATGAAACGCGCGTGGTAGATCGCCTGGATTGGACCCAATCCCATGGAAACCGTCGGGAACTCCCAGAACTCGGGCATGAGCCAGGGATGAGGATAGGAGCTCAGGCCTCCGCCGGGCTTCAGTTCGCGGCGGAAGTTCTGCAGCTTCTCTTTGGAGATGCGACCTTCAAGATAAGCGCGCGAGTAGATTCCGGGAGCGGCATGTCCCTGGAAGTAGACAACGTCGCGGTCGCCGCTTTCAGTTTGCGCGCGAAAGAAATGGTTGAAGGCAACTTCATAGAGCGTAGCGGCGGAGGCAAACGTCGAGATGTGCCCGCCAATGCCTTCCTGCATCTTGTTGGCCCGAACCACCATGGCCAAGGCGTTCCAGCGAACGAGGCTCTTGATGCGGCGTTCCATCTCCTGGCTGCCGGGAAAAGGCGGCTGCGAGCGCGAAGGAATCGTGTTCTGGTAGGGCGTGGTCGCCGAAAAAGGCAGGTTGATGCCGGCCTCGCGGCGGGCGTGCAGCGCCAATTGCTGCAACAAACGGCCTGCCCGGTTGGGCCCGCCTTTGGAAAGAACATAGTCCAGGGAATCGACCCATTCCCGGGTTTCCAAAACCTCTAAGCCGTCAGTTTCCGTCTGAGCCACGTCTGGTTTCTCCGTCGTAGAATGCGCAATACTTAATCATAATTCAAATAAGAGGATTCTTGTTGGCGCCGGGGCGCAGGAGTCGAAAAGTTCCCAGAGGACGGTCTTTGGAGGGTGTAGCGCTCATCGCCCACGGAGAAACAAATTCAACCAGTTCCCTGAGCCTTTCGATCGGCCGCCGTCAAGAGTACCGAGGTAACTTCTTAAAGCCGCACCGCGATCGGATAATATCGCACCATGATTGAGCGTCGAGTCGATCACGCCACACGCAAACGAGTGTCGGAGATGTCAGTGGAGGAGATGCGTCAAGCCCTGCTGGTCTCGGAGAAGACCGGACTCCCCAACAAACGAGCGTTTGACGAGAGCGGACCAAGTGCTTTCGTGGCAATGGGCGATGTCGATGGTCTTAAGAGATTGAACGATCAGTTTGGCTATGCAGCGGGAGACGTGCTGATTCAGCGGTTGGCGGACACTCTTGTCGAGGTTGGTCTGGAGGCATACCACGACAAGGGAGACGAGTTCATCATCAAAGGCAACTCGTTCGCAGAACTCAATGAAAAGCTCTTGAATGCCGAAAAGATCATGAAAACCAGTCCGTTTGTCGTGCATTCGATGAGCGACAAAATCATGCCAATCGACGGAGCACAATTTTCCTTCGGCATTGGCACCAATTTGAAGGAAGCTGAGACGTCGCTGAAGCACCAAAAAGAACTCCGCAAGCTTGAGCGTTAGAACACGCCAGGTGAATTGCACTGGGCCGTCGAATGGGATCCATGATCGTTCGGGGCCACGTGAGCCTCGCTGCGGAGAAGCTTGGTATAATCGACCGAAGTTGATGATGTGATTGGAAGTGATTTAGAATCAAAGGACGAGCGGGAGTAGCTCAGTGGTAGAGCGCGACCTTGCCAAGGTCGATGTCGCGGGTTCGACCCCCGTCTCCCGCTCCAGATTTTTGTCCACCATATGCTTTCCGAAGACGGACTTTTTCCGGCTGGAACGCTAACGTGGGGGCAGGGCGCGGTACCCAAGTGGTAAGGGAGAGGTCTGCAAAACCTTTATGCGTCGGTTCGATTCCGACCCGCGCCTCCAGTCTTTCCTAATCGTTCCTCGCGTACGGCAAACACTCTAAGCTCACCGCGGGAACCGGCTGTCAGCGAATCCTGGCAACTCGGCGGGGACCGCTTACATCCAACGTTGGCTTCTGGGCGGAGAATTTCGCCTTCCCCTTCCTCACGCCGATAAGCAAATCGCTGTCGAGTCCGCTCAAAGGATTCTCCCATGGCGAAGGCCGCTCTGGTCCTTACCGCTTTTCTGACGTTCATTGCTTCCCTGGCCGCATCAACTACCCCCATCGTCACGGTGACGTTCCCGGCGAATGCCTCGACAGTGCAGGGCCCCGTCTACTACGCGGCGGCGGCGAGCAGTCCCGACTGCCCCAAGGGCATTGCGTCGATGCGCATTTATAGCGCTCCCTACATCCCAGCGTACACAGTAAATGCCGCGCAGTTCAGCGCATTTGTCAGTCTCGCCGCCGGCACCTACCGCACAGTGGTGCAGGCTTGGGACTATTGTGGCGGCGTGGGGAAGACGCCTATCACGGTGACCGTTGCCGCGACGGGCGGAGTTACGGTATACACGCCAACCGTGAACACAGGGTGGACTTCGCCGATTCACTTCGTGGCGTCGGCTTCGGCGAACTCGAGTTGCAGCAAGGGCATTGCGTCCATTCGCATTTACTCGGCGCCTTCGGTCAAAGCGTATACCGTCAATTCCAACCGGCTCGATACTTTTCTCAGCCTGCCATCGGGCACGTATAGTTCCACGCTGCAAGCTTGGGACAAATGTGGCGGCGTGTACAAAACTCCGATCACGGTGACGGCACAGAATACTCACAGTCACACTCTGTACATGGCGAGCAACGATCTCGACTACGTCTCGCAGTACCCGATCGACGATCAAGGGTATTTACATCCAGCCGTTCAGTTGCCGCTGCCAAATGGGCCTCCGCAGGACTTCGTTACCGATCGATCCGGGAGCTTCGCTTATGCCACAGTGGCGCTCGGCATCGATGCCTTCACTATCGATCGCGCCACCGGAGGTCTCATCGAAGTGCCAGGGTCGCCTTTTCCGGCGGCAGGTAGTGGCCCTTTCAAACTCGCCATTGATCCACAGGGCAATTTCGTTTACGTAACGTTCTCGGGGTCGAACACCGTCGCAAGCTACCGCATCAACCGCAACACGGGAGCACTGAAACTCAACGGATCTGCAACAGCGGGAAAGGGTGCGGGAGCAGTCAAGACCGATCCTTCCGGGAAGCTTCTCTACGTGGCGAACTCTATCGATAACACCGTTTCTGCATATCAGATCGATTGGACCACTGGCGCCCTCAAACCTGTCGTAGGTTCACCGTTTGCTACTGGCATTGATCCCAATGTTTTCGCTGTCTCGAATAATTACCTGTACCTGTTCTCAGGCAACGAAGTGAGCGGATCGTCAAAGTCAATTTCGGGATACGCTATCGATACGCTCTCCGGGGTCTTGACTCCCGTACCAGGATCGCCGTTTACCGGGCATGGCAGCCCCGCTAACTACATCGCGGTTGACGCCGTGCACAATGTTCTCTACCAGCCGACATTTCCCGCGCCCTTGGGCGATGCCTTCAACATCAACACCATCGATCCGGCGACTGGCACGATTACGTTTGTGGACATCACTGCGTTATTTGAACCACAAGAGGCGGAGGCGATGCTGACCGACTCCTCCGGCGAGATCTTGTACGTGATCGACCGATGGCGTCCGGGGACGAGTGATACCTCCACGGCGGTAGGATCATTTGCCATCGATCCTGTCACGGGGCAGTTGAGTATCTTGGGAACGCACTACCAGACGGCCTCGCACAACGAATACGCGTCATTGGCGGTTGCGCCCTAAGCTTTCTGCGGTACTCACTCTAGTGATCGCCACTCGAATTGCCGGGTGCTATTGTGCTGCGTCGCGATCAAGGCGATTTCTCTGCCGGTGTCAAGAAATCCTGCCGGTTGTAGCAAAATGGATCTATGACCGGCGTACGGATGGATGTCTGGCTTTGGGCTGCGCGATTCTTCAAAACGCGGCCAATGGCGAAGAAGGCCTGCGAACTGGGTCGGATCTTGTCGAATGGGCAGCCTGCCAAGGCGGCACGGGAAGTCCGCGTGGGAGACCGGTTGCGGATTACCAATGATGGCGGAGACTTTCACGTCGACGTTCTTCTTCTCAGCGAGGTGCGCGGTCCGGCCGCAGTCGCACAAACGCTCTATCGCGAAACGGATGAAAGCCGCGAACTCCGCCAGAAAGCTGCCGCTGAACGGAAGGCGATGCGGGAATTCGAGATTCTGCCGCAAGGGCGGCCCTCGAAACGCGACCGGCGGCACATCATCCGGTTTCGCGGGCGCTCCTAGTCATAGGGACGTCTTCAAGGCTTGACCCAAACACTTAACCACAGGGGACACCGAGGGGCACTGAAAATCTATTCGAGTGCTTGACAATTATCAACGAATGCGGCATTATGGCGGTGTACGACATGTCGTCAACAGCCATGATTGAGTTTTTGCCACTCACCGAGCCCGTCTTGCTAATCCTCTTAAGTTTGGCCGAGCAGCCACGCCATGGATACTCCATCCTTAAGGACGTCGAAGAGATGAGCGACGGGCGCGTGGTGCTCAGCACGGGCACTCTCTATGGCGCATTGCGGCGCCTGCTCGATGAGGAATGGATTGAGCGCATCGAGGAAGAAGATACTTCGCGAGGGCGGCAGGCGTATCGCCTGACCTCTCGCGGGCGCAAGAACCTGCAGCTCGAAGTAGGCCGGATGAAGCACCTTACGCGGCTGGCGAGTTTGCGAATCGCGACGAAGGAGGCATGACCGTGCTCAGCGTCGGCGTCTATCGAAGCTTGTTGCGCCTGTATCCGGCGTGCCACCGCGAACAGTTCGGCGAGGAAATGGTTGGTGTATTCGAGGATAGGCGGGCTGAAGCAGATGCCAAGAGCACACTTGCACGGTTTAGATTTATGGCCCGCGAATGGGCAGGAATTGTTGCCGGTGCTTTTCAGGAACGCTGGCGGGCTTTGGGTGGCGATGCGATTGGAATGAGTTTTCCCACAAGGAGGTTTACGATGCACGCTGAATTCCGCTTTCCGAAGACGACGGCAGTGCTGATGACGATCATCTTAGCGGGAGTGATGGTCGCGATTAAAAAAGGAGAAGCGATTTCGGTCTCGGTTCCGCCTTCGAGCACACCGATCGGGCCTATTCCGCCGACGCATTCCGTCTTAGTGGGGGGAATCGTGCTGATGTTCGCGTTCGTTTATCTGGCGGGAATGATCGGATGGTTGATTCTCTTTGCCATGCGGCGGTCTGGCATCCACCGCCTTTCCGAGACTTCCGGCGGACCGAATTAACCTTCCCCTCGCCTTGGTAACTCAACAAGCTTGCGGCGAGGGACTGTTGCCGATAGACTCAGGGGCGCAAATTCGCGACCTTTGACTCTATGAGCCTCCGCCCACTTTTTCTTCTCATCGTTTACCTCAATTCGCTGTTCGCTATTTCTGCAGCTGCCCAGACTTCCTCCATCAACTCTGCCGTCACCGAGTATGTGAAGGCGGAAATGCAACGCCAGCACATCCCTGGCCTGTCCCTGCTGGTCGTGCGAAACGGAAAGGTCATTCGGGCGGAGGGCTTCGGTTTGGCCAATGTCGAATTGCAGGTGCCTGTAAAACCGGAGAGTGTCTTTCAGTCGGGATCCGTCGGGAAGCAGTTCACGGCAACCGCCGTGATGATGCTGGTGGAAGAAGGTAAGATCGGCCTCGATGATCCACTTACGAAATATTTTGCAGACGCTCCGGCGAGTTGGAAGGAAGTCACCGTCCGCGAGTTGCTCAGCCACACCGCGGGGTTTAGCGACTATCCCAAAGACTTCAACTTCCGCAAAGACTGGACAGAAGAGGAATTGCTGAAAGTGGTCGAAGGGATTCCTTTGGCGTATCCTCCCGGCACAAAGTGGGAATACAGCAATCTCGGGTACCTGACGCTGGGGATTCTGATTCATCGCGTGACGGGAGAGTTTTACGGCGACTTCTTGCAGGCGCGCATCTTCAAGCCGCTCGGCATGCAGTCGACGCGCATTATTAGTGAAGCTGACATCGTGGCCAACCGTTCCGCGGGCTACCGGCTGGTGAAGGGCGAATTGCAGAATCAAGAGTGGGTGGCGCCTATGGTGAACACGACCGCCGACGGCAGCCTTTACTTTACGATTCTCGATCTGCAGAAGTGGGACGCCGCGCTGTATACGGAAAAACTTCTGAAGCGATCGAGCCTTAACTTGATGTGGACGCCCGTGCGTTTGAAAGATGGGCAGCAGAACAAAGGCAACTACGGTTTTGGCTGGTTCATCGATCATCGGGCCGGACACCGCTGCATTCACCACGACGGCTCGTGGCAGGGATTTGAAACTGCCATCGACCGTTACGTCGATGATCAGTTGACCGTGATCGCACTGGCGAATCTGGCAGACTCAGAGCCAGGAAAAATCACGCAGCATGTGGCGGAACTGTACTTGGCAGACAAGTAGCTATAACGCGACTTCGCGCCGTTCCAAGTGCATGAGCATACCGTGCTTGGGTCGCAGTGTGATCAGAGGCTCGGGCTCGACGGGATGCCCGGCCACAAGTTTTAATCTCCACTTTTGTGCAATCGTCGCGAGTAGAAGCACACCCTCCATCCAGGCGAACGATTCTCCGATGCATTGCCGGACTCCAGCGCCGAACGGAAAGTAGGTCAGCTTGCTGCGATGCGCCTTGGCTTCGGGAGTGAAGCGTTCCGGATCGAAGCGCAGAGGATCGGGGAAGAAGCGCGGGTCGCGGTGGGTGATGAACTGGCTGATCAGGACAGTAGTCTTCGCGGGTAGGACATACTCTCCTAACCGAAAATCGGCGCGCGCGTAGCGGCCCATCGCCCACGCTGGCGGAAACAGGCGCAAGGACTCCGCCAATACCATCTCGACGTAACGCAGGCGAGGTACATCGTCGAATGTGGCCAAACGGCCCTGCAATTCGCGATCGATTTCGTCATGAAACCGGCGCTCGCAATCGGGATTCTGCGAGAGCAAATACCACGTCCAGGAGAGCGCATTGGCGACGGTTTCGTATCCGGCCAGGAAAATCGTGATCACCTGATCGCGCAGTGACTGCTCTGAGGCTGCGCTCTTATCGTCTGATGCAGCCAGCATCAGATCAAGCAGGCTGCCTCCGTGAGAGCCTCGCTGGCGGTGTGCGGCGATCATGCGATAAACGACTGCGTCAATACGTTTGCGGGCTCGCACAAATGCGGCAAGGCCGGGAGGGCGCACGTGCACCAGCCACTCCGCTGCCGGCAACATCACCAGGAAATTGTAAAGGCCCATGATACGGTTGATGGCGTCGGCCAATTCGTCTAC
Organism: uncultured Acidobacteriaceae bacterium; assembly: GCA_963722365.1. Lineage (GTDB taxonomy): Bacteria > Acidobacteriota > Terriglobia > Terriglobales > Acidobacteriaceae > Sulfotelmatobacter. The sequence continues at coordinate 885,724 of CAVRLM010000001.1, read as the reverse complement.
TTCCTCGCGGAGGTCGGTGGCAAACAAGGTTTGCGCAACCACGTTGAGGGTGAGATGCATCATGTCGATGGCGACGTCGCGTTGCTCGCCGTCGCGCCATCGGTCGCGGAGCTGCGCCGCCTCCTGAACCATCACGGCCGCATATTCCGGGATGCGCTGGCGATGGAATGCAGGTTGTGCCACTTGCCTTTGCGAGCGATGTTGAGCACCTTCTGCGGTAATCATGCCTTGGCCCAGCAGCATTTTCGTGCGCTGAACCGTCCGTTCTTTGATGAAGTTGTCGTTCTGAACCACAAGCACTTCGCGGATGTAATCGGGATGATTCAGGAAAACGATGTGATGCCACCCGATTTTGTAGTGCGCGATGTCGCCGTACTCCTGGGCGAGGTGCTGAAAGAGCAGGATCGGATTGGCGGGACGGAACTTGCGAAACGCGAACCAGAGCAGATTTCTCTGGAAGCCGGGCGGAAAGCGGTACTGGGCAGGCACGGACACATCGTTCCTCGGCACATCATTCCGGGCCGCAGTTGCCATCCTGTTAGTTTACTTCGTGGAATGTAATTCCGGGACGAGCAAAGGAAGATTGAGAGCGGCGAGTTTCCTGCCAGGACAAAATCGTCGCGAATGTTTTACTTCGACAAGGAAACGACGGAGCGGGGCCTAACGAGAATAACCGGGGGCTATTGGCTTGCTGTTTGGAATTTCTGCAACTGGTCCAACTCCGCCAGCACTTCCTCGCTGTGCTTGGCTGGATCTACGGTGGTGTATGTCTTCACGATTTTTCCGGAGGGATCGATCAGAAACGTATGTCGCGCCGCAAACTTCACCAGCCCTAGATTGGTCAGTGATCCGTACGAGTCGGTCACTTTGTGATTGGTATCGGCGAGCAACTTGAAGTTTAAGCCTTCCTTGGCACAGAACTTCTTGTGCGAATCCACACTATCGAGGCTTACGCCCAGCACAACCGCGTTCCGCTCGATGTATTTCGACTGATCGACCTGGAAGTTGTGAGCTTCGCGCGAGCAGCCCGGCGTCTGATCTTTCGGATAGAAATAGAGGACGACCCACTTTCCGCGATAGTCATTGAGGGTGACGGGGGAACCCTCCTGGGACGGGAGCGTAAAGTCGGGGGCGTTACTGCCTTCGGAGGGCGCGGCTGAATGTGAAAGCAGGCGTGGAACAAGGACGATCAGCACCAGCACGACGGCCAACACAAGCACGATCCGCAACATGGAATCCTCCAAGCGTACCGCGTCTCTGCTATGCGAACTCCAACTCGATCTTCTTTGTGGCCCGGTCCAGATTCACAATGCGAAAACTGCGAACCTGCCCTGCGCGGACTGGCTCCGTCTTGGCAGGGCCGCCAGACCCAGTCTTCCACTTGGACTGCAGCATAGAAGTCAGCGAAGAGAGATCCGCCTTCGATTCCTGCGGAGCCTCGGCCTTAGCGGGAGCTGCAGTCGTGACCTTGCAGGTGGCGTGGATGCCGTCGCCGAGTTCTACGCGCGCCTGGTTGCCGGAATCGTCCATAAGTCGGCCGGTGACCACATCTCCTGGATTGTGCTCGGCAATGTATTCGTCGAGACCGGTTGGAACGAGTTGCTTCATGCCCAACCGCATCTGCCGTTTTTCGAGGTCAATGGCGAGCACTTGCGCTTTAACGATTTGACCGACGCGCAACACGTCTTGCGGCTGATTGATTCGTTTCTCAGCGCTGATGTCGCTGACATGAACCATGCCTTCGATACCTTCGGATAGCTGTACAAAGGCACCGAACTTAGTCAGATTTGTGATCGGGCCTTCGACCGCGGAACCAACTTGAAAGCGTTGCGAGATGTCGACCCAGGGATCTCCCAGAGCCTGCTTGAGCCCGAGTGAAATACGATGCTCGGCGGCATTCACCTGCAGGATCACAGCTTCGACAGTTTCGCCGGGCTTCACGACATCGCTAGCCTTTCGGATCTTTCCCTTCGACCAAGACATTTCGGAAATGTGAATCAGGCCCTCGATGCCGGGCTCAAGTTCAACAAATGCTCCAAACTCCATGAGACGTGTAACGGTGCCGCGTACGCGGTCGCCCGCTTTGAATTTTTTGGCGACAGCTTCCCAGGGATGCGGTTGCAGTTGTTTCAGGCCAACGGAGATGCGCCGTTTGTCCCCTTCCGATGAAACCTTCAGTATTTTGACTTCAACCGATTGGCCGACCGAAAGCACGTCGGACGGCTTGTTCACACGTCCCCAGGCAATGTCGCTCACATGCAGGAGCGCATCGACTCCACCCAAGTCGACGAAGGCGCCGTAGTCGGTGAGGCTGCGGACGGTCCCACTCACGGCCTCTCCTTCTTTGACTTGTGAATAGAATTTGTCCTTGGCAGAGCGCTCTTCTTCCTCCGCAACTGCGCGACGATCGACCACGACATCTTCATCGGTAACGTCGAGCTTGATAATGCGGCAGCGGATCTCCTGTCCGACCAGCTTTTCCATTTCGGCGGCGTCGCGCACTCCGCTGCGCGAGGCGGGCATGAACGCTCGCACTCCCACGTCGACGCTGAACCCGCCCTTGATCACTGCCGTCACTGTGCCCAGAACGGTCGTTTTGTCAGCAAATGCTTTTTCCAGAGCCGACCAATCCATGGGGCGCTCGACTTTGAAACGGGAGAGTTCGTAGTAGCCGTCGAGATCGCGCCCCTTTACCGTTACCAGGCACTTGTCTCCGGGCTTCAGCGTTTCCCCTTGCAATGCGGCTAAAGGAAGAATGCCTTCCGACTTGTATCCGATGTCGAAGAACACCGACTCGGCATTCAAAGCGATTACGGTGGCCTGGAGTTGCCGGCTGCCCTCGGTCTTGCGGGAGTGGCTCTTCTGAAACTGAGAGAGGATATCGCCGAAAGACTCGGTGCCCTCGACGGCAGTTTGCGTTTCGGGAGTTTCTGAATTGGACGTCTGTGGATCAGCCATGAAAGGTTACAGCCCTCGTCGCGGGATAAGAGTTATTAGGATACCACCGCAGCGCCACCCCGACAGGACGGCCGCTTAGTGCAGCGCCCACTGCGGATCGTCTTCCGGTCGCACGATCTGGCCGTCGCGCATGTGAATAATGCGGTCGCCATACTTCGCGGCCTCGGGATTGTGCGTAATCATCAGCACCGTTTGGCCGAGTTCCTGATTCGAGAGTCGAAGCATGCCGAGTACGATGTCGGAATTCTTGGAATCCAAGTTGCCCGTGGGCTCGTCGGCCAGCACGACTGTTGGCTTGTTGATGAGAGCGCGGGCCAAAGCTACCCGCTGCTGCTCTCCTCCGGACAGTTCGGAAGGTCGATGTCCCAGGCGTTTGGTCAAACCGAGAAGATCGGTGATGCGGTTGAAGTGCGCGGGATCGCCTGCACCGTTGCCGGAAATTTCGCGGGCGATCTCGATATTGGAACGCGCATCGAGCGTCGGCAGTAGGTTGAACTTCTGGAAGACGAACCCAATCTTGCGTTTGCGCATCCGGGTGCGCTCGGCGTCGGAGAGTGAGGCCAAGTCGTCGCCATCGAGCACGACGCTGCCGCCGTCGGCGCGGGTCAGTCCACCCAGCAAGTAAAACAGCGTCGACTTGCCGCTGCCCGATGGACCCACCACGCTGACAAACTCACCCTTCTGCACGCTGAAGGAGATTCCACGAAGCGCCTCAACCTCGATTTTGCCCACGTGATAAGTCTTCCGCAGGTTTTTTGCTTCTATGAATGCGTCGGCCATGCCTGACAAGAATCTTACACGAGGCTCCGGCCGAGCGCGGAAGGCTCACCGTGTCACTTATCAAACTGTCCGGGAGCAGGAACTAGGCTACGCCGATTTGGCTCGGCATTTGCGGGGTGCGGTGTTGCATGCGCTTGGGTCCACGCTTTCGCACCAATAGAAGCCGCACGCGCTCCAGCAGGTCGACGGGCGCGTACATTCCCTTCGTCAGAAAAACATCCGCTTGGGAATCGTGATCGTAGATTCGCACTTTGCTTGAGATGAGGATCGCTGGAGTATGCGGCGAGACGTCTTTAATCTTGGCAATCAACTGCGGTCCATCCAACCCGGGCATCGCCATATCGGCGATCACCAGATCGACTCCGCCTTGCAGGAAGCGCGTGAGCGCCTCTTCGCCGCGGGAGAAACTAGCTACGCGGTAGCCACGGGTTTCCAGCATGATCTTGCGGTGGGAAAGAGACTGTTCGTTGTCGTCTACACACAGAATAGTGCGCTTGGGTTTCATTAGCCTTCCGCAATCTGTCGTGCGGCACCGCACCAGCGGGTCGCGAAACCAACAGAGGCTTTTCTCGATATGAAGAATGTCAGAGCGAGATGAATGCTACCGAGAAGAACGCTGACTGTAAAGTAGCGTCGATGCTAATGGGACTTCCTGGCTATTGATTTTTTCTTCAGGCAATGCGCCGCCGTGTTTTCCGCACTTTGCGCAACCCGGATTAGAGAAAAACTTCGGCGCGCATCACTTCGACTGCGTTGCCGCCGACGCGCACGTTAACTATCCGGTTATCGCTCTGAGTATTTTTCCGGTTTTTCTGAGAAGAGGCGCACACAAAAATCCGACTCGGCCGTTGCATCTCGATTCCCTGCTCAATGAGGACGCGCTCATCGGATTCAGCAACTTTGTGGGCCACCATCCACGCGGCGGCGCAACCTGCCGCTGAACCGGTAGCAGGATCCTCTCCGTTGTAAAACAGCATTCGGGCGTGCAGACGGGCCCCCGGATCGACGGTTTCACGCGAAACAAAGTAGAGGAACTTTCCGCCGGTCTTTTCCAGGTACTCGGCAGCGCCGTTCAGATCGACGCGCAATTTCTGCAGGGTCGAAAGCGACTTCAGCGGAGCTATGGTGAAGGGCACTCCGGTCGAAACCGTCTCAATCGGCAGGGAAGCATCGAAGTCGTCCAACTTCAGTCCGGTGGCTTGCGCGACTGCCTCGCGAGCATGTTGCACCCCAAATGTCGGATCGATCTGAGTCATCTCGCCAAATGCAGCCTTCCCATTCGTCTCCTCAAAACGTACCGGAACCTTTCCGACGTTGAGTTCGAGCGTGATTTCCTTGGCGCCGGCATCGCCACGCAAAGCAAAGGCCGTTCCCAGCGTGGGATGGCCGGCAAACGGCAGTTCTTCCTGCACTGTGAAAATTCTCACGCGGACCCCGCGCCCGCGCTCGGTCTCAGGATCGCGCGGAATAATGAACGTCGTCTCCGAGAGATTCATCTCTTTGGCGATCAGCTGCATCTCCGCGTCGCTGACTCCGCGCGCATCAAAAAATACCGCCAGCGAGTTTCCCTCGAGAGGATTGGCGGTAAAGACATCCCATTGCGCCATGGCCAGCCGTCGCTTCGCCTTGTTCATTGAACCGTCCCCCCGAAATTGTGGTGCCAATCAAGGGATGCACCCGGGAGCGGCGCGATGCAGAAAAGATGTGAGGGAAGAGTCATCTATGAAGTGGATGACGTTTGACAGTGACCGTTGCCGATTCTATCCTAACAACATGTTATTTTCTTCCGCCGCCTGCGTTCGGTGCTGTTGTTGTCTACTGTCGCCGGCGTGTGGGTAGGAAATCAGACAGATTCTTTCCAGCCCACCCGGTAAAGCGGGTGGGTTTCGTTTTCATCCGTATTTACCGATATAACAGCCGGGTGGCAGACTGTCCGGAATCTTAGCGACCTGAATAAAACGAGGAGATGATTATGACTACCGCGACCGAAACCTATAGCGTTCCGCGCATCAACGACACTGCCCCCGACTTCACGGCTGAAACCACGCAAGGAACAATTCAATTCCACCAGTGGATCGGCGACGGATGGGCCATCCTGTTTTCGCACCCAAAAGACTTTACCCCGGTCTGCACCACCGAGCTCGGCACCATGGCGAAGCTACAGCCGGAATTCGCCAAGCGCAATACGAAGATCATTGGCTTGAGTGTGGATCCCGTGAGCAACCACAGCAAGTGGTCCGCCGACATCGAAGAGACCCAGGGCGCAAAAGTGAACTACCCGATGATCGGCGATCCGCAACTCAAAATTGCGAAGCTCTACGGCATGCTGCCGGCATCGGCGGGCGAGACCTCCGAGGGCCGCACGCCCAACGACAATGCGACGGTGCGCACGGTTTTTGTCGTTGGTCCGGACAAGAAGATCAAGTTGCAATTGAGCTATCCAATGAGCACTGGACGCAACTTCGACGAGATCCTCCGCGTCATCGACTCGCTGCAACTCACAGCGAAGCACCAGGTTGCCACACCGGCAAATTGGAAGCAGGGCGATGATGTGATCATCAGTGGCGCCGTCTCCAACGAAGAAGCGCAGAAGAAGTATCCCGCTGGCTGGAAGACGTTGAAACCCTACCTGCGAGTCGTGGCGCAACCGAAGTAGAAACGATTGGAGCGGCTAACAGAATTGGCTGACCGGTTGCGATGAATCTCACGGTTCCGGCGAAACCGTGAGATTCCTGTCAGACATAGGTCGGTAGATTTTTCCCGATTGCTCTTTGGAAGCGCATGCGGTCCGGTGATCGTCCCGGTCTTCAAAACCGGCGGGCGGCAGGCAATCCTGTCACCGGTGGGTTCGACCCCCACTCGCTTCCGCCAAAATAAAGGAGTTAGCTCGGCTTGCGCTCTGTCTGCGCTCCGTTGAGGGCGAGACCCACTACTTTCCCATGTGCCCGCGACATCTCATCCGTGACTACATCGCCGTAGACGTTCATCGTGGTACGGATGTCGGCGTGACGCATTAGCTTTTGCTGGACCGCTATCGTCGTGCCTACAGCATCAAGCCACGAGCGGTAAGTGTGCCGCATCGTGTGTGTCCCTACCCGCCCAATGCCCGCGGCTTCCGATGCACGTAGGTAAGCGTCAAGAACCGCATCGTAAGACCACGGTTGTCGTCCCAACTGTGACGGGGACGCAAAGGCCCAATCCTCATTAGCCGAGAACTGACTTACTTGTTTCCAGGCTTTCAAGACTGACAGCATCTCGGCATCGACGGACATCGCACGCTCGGAGTAGACGGTCTTTACATCGTCAACCCTGTGTCGCACGATACCGCGTTGGATACTGAGTTTGCTATCGAGCCAATTCACATTGGATCACTTCAGCGCCAAGCATTCGCTTATGCGAAGCCCAAAGCAGACGGAGACAAGCGCAATCGTGCGGAAGGGCTCGGCTAACTGTAGTGCGAATAGCCGAAACTCTTCCACCGTTAGACTGTGCGATGCCGATCGTCTCTTGCATATTGATTCCCGAGTGCTCAATCAGGCCGAGGAAGAAGACGAACCGGTTCAGCTCTCGCTGACTCATGCAACCGCGAGCGAGGATGACGAGGAGAATTCGGGCGAGGAGTCCAACGGTAAGCGCGTTCCAAAACTCACAAAACTGGAGCAGGCCGAACAGTTGCGGCAGAAGGTGGATACCGTCGGCCGCAAGGGTATGCCGGGGGAAAAAATCCAAAATGTAATCTCCGTCGGCATGCTCTCCGAAGGGTGGGATGCGAAAACTGTTACACACATCATGGGTCTCCGGGCGTTTACATCACAGCTTCTCTGTGAGCAAGTCGTTGGGCGAGGCCTGCGCCGTACCTCGTACGAAGTCGACGATAAAGGTTTCTTTGTCCCCGAATACGTGAACATCTTCGGCGTACCCTTTACATTCCTGCCCCATGAAGGCACAGGCGATGGCCCCGCTCCTCCGCCACCCGCTCCCAAAACCCGCGTGGAAGCGCTTCCCGATCGCAAGGCTTACGAGATTGTCTGGCCTAACGTCATCCGCATCGATCACGAATACCGCCCGCAATTGACCCTCGACCCAGCCAAGGCAAGGCCCCTTATCCTCGACGCCCACCAGACGCCTACGCTAGCGCAACTAGCGCCAATCATCGAAGGTAAGCCGGATGTCACGAAGATCACCGAGATTAATTTGCAGAAGCTCAGCAGCGAATATCGCATGCAACGTACCGTGTTCTCCGCCGCAAGCCAAATTTACGACCAGATGAAGCCGACATGGAAGGGGCAGCGTGAGTTTCTGCTGGCGCAACTAATCCAGTTGGTTGAGCGGTTCATCGAGAGCGACAACATTCGTGTCGATCCGCCACTCTTTAATCAGGACCATCTACGTCGGCGGATTGTGCTCACTCTGAACATGGCGAAGATCGTTCAGCACATGTGGGAAGAAATTCGTTTTGAAAACGCGCTCACGCTGGAACCGGTCTTCGACAAAGAACGTCCCATTCGCTCAACCGGGGACATGCTCCCGTGGTATACCGGTAAGCCTTGTGAGCACACAATCCACAGCCATATCAATCTCTGCGTCTTCGACAGTCGCTGGGAGGCAAGCGAATCTTTCGAGCTCGACCGCAGTCCGCACGTGCGCGCATGGGTTAAGAACGATCACCTGGGCTTCGAGATCACATACTCATTCCGCGGCATCATCCACAAGTTCCGCCCCGATTATCTGGTTCGCCTGACAAATGGAAAGATGCTAGTTCTGGAAGTTAAGGGTCAGGACGATCAGCAGCAGCAGACAAAACGTGAGTTTCTTACGGAGTGGTGTCGGGCCGTCAACACCCACGGTGGATTCGGAACTTGGGAGAGCGACGTGTCACGAAATCCAAACGACATCTACGACATATTGGCGAAGCATAGTTCCGAGAGCTCTTTGTCGGAGTGTGATCGCCATTAGCTCACGTGCGAAAAAGCCAACTCCAGTCCCGATCGATTATCACCGACAAGGAATATCAGAGCTTTTCGGAAAAGTTTGTTGACGGACTGCTCGATCCTGGGCAACCGTGGCTTATCGAGTATGCATTGGCGGGAGGCTTCAATAAGGTCCCCGACGAGGAATATATTGACTCGGGGAGATTCGCGTGGGGAATGCGAGATGCGATAGAGCATGGTTGGCTCGCAGACGAATGGATGGTAGAAGCGTTCCGAAAACCGGACAAACAGAAACTTGTACTTTGGCTCAAAAAAAATGCCAAGGCTGCCAAATTGACAAGAGACCATATGGCCCGCCTGCTTGAATGCACGAAATCGAAGACTCTTAGGAGATCGCTCAAGGGGCTAGGCACTGGCTTTCTGTTCAGCCTAATGAGTGTCTTCAACATCGGCTTCCGGGAATTTAACCTCGGTCAGTGGATCCGAATGCTGCAGCCGCGAGAATTCGATATTCGGGCCCGTGGGTGGATGCGCGTTTTGTCGGGAGTACAGTCACTTCTCGGCGTGGCATTGGTCGCTCTCTCGCTACTAAGCTATATCGGCCAGCCGTTCGACTAGATAAGCACACGTCGAAAGGCGGTTCTTTCCGGGTTAAGGTTCGAGTGAGGGGCTAATAATCGAGTAGTGGTCGGCGAGAGAGGATTTGAACCTCCGACCCCATGGTCCCGAACCAGGTGCTTGGGACTGCGGTAACTTACTGTCGGTAAGTCGCCCACCGCCAGTTGTGAAAGCTTCCCAGATGCCGACCTTCCGTCCCTGGTAGATTCCGGTGAGTGCGACGTCCGCGTTTCTCAGGAGTCGAATGAACTCCGTCCAAGAACACTTGAAAACCGCATACTCCGCATTTCAGGGCACTGGCAAATTCAAAGAGAAGGAGAGTCGCCATGCACCGATGTGTCTGGCATCGCAAATGAGTCTTTAATGCCTAATTCGCGAGTCCGACGATCTTCTGAAACTAGGCTGGCGCCAACATTGCAAGAATCTCCGCGCAGGCAAGATTGGCCCGCTGCAACTTTTCTGGGGCGACTTCCCGTACGTGAGCAATCTCGTTTCGGACCGGTGTTACCTGATCGATGGCGATCTGCAGCCTCCGCTTAGCCTCCGCATCACCTCCGAATCTGGCGCGAGCCCCCTGCCAGACATCGGGTTTGAAGAGAAGCGCTGGCAACTGCGCCAGATAGAGATAATCGACAACACCCAGACCATCAACTCCGGCAGGCCGATTCCGAACCGCACGGGCCAACACTTCCCGTTCACGAGTGTCGAGTGAGTCTTCGATGGCCGCCGCAGCTTTGTCGCCAAAACGCTGCTGATAAACTTCTCTGACAATGTTACGAAGCTTCAGCTCTACGTCACCGATCCGCTGCCAAACAACTTCGGCTCCTGGGAGGAACCACGGTGGCACGAGGGGCGACGCGTTAGCTTCGCCGCCAAGCTTCCGAAACGCGATGCGAATGATCTCGGCCATGCGTGGGCGGCGCGCCGCTAGAAACTCCTCGTAGGTCATCGATTCCCAACCGGGTGGCAGCGCGTGTTCCGCACACATCCTGCCCCACTGGTCGTTGTCGAACTTCGCCCGCAAACGGGGAACGTATTTTGCCGGGCTCTGGCTTCCCATCAAGCCGTTGTCGTACCAACCGACATCAGCAAGATTCGCAACCTGATTCACCTTCTTTCGCTCCGTGATTTCGTGATCATGGAGCCACGCCTTCGGAAACAGGTGATGCATTTCGCTCGCTGCGCGGCCGCCCCCACCTGGAGCTGCAAGCAGATTTTGCAATGGTTGATCGCTGAACAAAGCCTTGCCACCGAGAATGACCTGTGCGGCTCGGAAACCAAGCGCGGCCGGCGCGCGCCCGCGCTGAGTGTCGAGCGCGGACACAAGAGTTTGGTTCCAGTAGTCATTCGTCAAGACGTCGCTAAGCATGTCGTCAAGAGTTTGCACGAATGCCGTAGGGTCGGCCTTTGACGCATCGCGAACTCGCCCGAGATCCTCTTCGTATTTGGTCTCAGACGATCCTGAGTAGCGGGCTGTCAGAAGCGTTCCGAAGAGCCAACGGCACACACCCTCTTCCAACTGCTGCCGCGGAACACCATACGTCGTACCGAGGACGTAAAACGCATAAGCGTTCGCGACTGCGTTCGTCGATGCAACGAGGCCTGGGCTCACGAAGCCAGCAAGCATGACTCGCAACATGTAGTCTCGCCAGCGCGTCTCATTGAGACATTGATCGACAGCCTGATCGAGCACCTTTAAGCGCTCGATTCGTCCCGCAGGATTAGGATCTCCGGTCACCGGATCTATGCCACGTAAGTACTTGTAGATGGAGGACATTCGCGCCCTCTGGAATCCGACCGCACAGGCTGTCCGAAGGATCTGTTGCGTATCGACAGGCACTATTGCATTAATCGACATCGACCGCGCACCGGTCTCAATTCGATCACGCAACTCGCCATGAAAGACGCTCAGCAGGGTTAACACGAAGTCAGCCTGTCCGAGGCGCGTGCCCTGACTGTTGATACGGACGAAGATTTCGGCAACATCCTCTTCCCCAATCTCTTCCGCGGTTGCTGTCTTGCGGATCTCCACTGTTGGAAATCTATAGTTTGTAATCCCCTGAGCACGATCAAGGTTCATGTCCACTGCATCTCTGTATGCGTCATCGATGATTCGACCGCGCTCCTCAAGCGCCTTGAGCATATCTTTACGAATCTGCGCCTTGGTGCGTGGACCGCGCCAGAGCTCGGTGATATTCGGCAGGAACTCAGGGTCTTTTCTGATAGCCGCATCACACACCTCGAAGCGTCCATCGCGGGGCCGAAAAGCGATGGTTATGAGTCGCCTCTCACAATCCTTGCCCTGGATCTCAATGCCCCGCATCACTGCAAAGAGCGAGGTCAGTCGCTGTTGACCATCGATAACCAGAGTAGTGGCGCGGAGGGCCCTATCAGAGGCGCCAAGCGCCCGGGCCTCCCGCTCGTCCGTTGTGTACCAGAGGACCAATGTCCCGATGGGGAACCCGATGAACAGTGAATCGAGGAGATCCCGGACCTTGGTATCTTCCCAGACGAATGGACGCTGAAGGTCCGGCAGTGCAATGACGCCTCGGCTGGGATCGATGTCTTCGATCAGAGATCCAACAGCTCTTTGCCCCAGCTCGAAAATCGCGGCCCGACCACGTTCTTTGGGCTCACGCGACAGCTCAGTTGCGTCATCATCGGTGTCCGGTTCGTCGGCTTCCTCCGACGCCTGGCTCCGTTCTGGCTGGGGCAGGTCTCGACCCACCAGTTTCGACAGATAGGTGATCGCCTCAGGCGCGTGGTCGTCCAAATCGACCTCTCTCCGCACTCGGGCAATCGCCGCATCAACGAACTTGGCGAACGGATCCTTCAACAGGTCAAGATGGGCTGCGACTCGATCTGGTCGAAGAGCCAAGTACAGACCACCCGCAACCAACTTCCATGGCTCCTCGTTTTCCTTGTTGATTCCGAGCAGCGCAGATGTTTCGGGAGAAAGTGGGCCGACCACACTGACACCGAAGTCATTCGGCTTAATCTGCAACGCCAGCATGCGGCCCGCCTTCAGCTCAAACCCGCGCCTAGTCTCACGTATCCGCCACGCATGGCTCCCCTCCTCGTCGACTGTCTCAACGCCATACGCAAGAAACTCCAGCACGGCCGCCCGGATTGCCGGCTCTGGAAGCGCCCGCTCGATCTTTCGTTTGATTCGGGCTTCAGTGATCTCAGGGTCGGCTTCCGACGGATCATCGTCGTCGCTGTCCTTGGCCTGCGCATTGCGGACACCTGGAGCATCGGCGTTCCATGCTTCTTCCCATCCGTCAATCGCCTCCAAATCTCGCGTCGTGATTTCTTCCGGGTGGGCAGCAAGGAAGGCTCGACCGCGTTCCGTGATGCGATACTGCTTCGGTGCGACCTTCTCGATCAAGCCACCTTTGGTGAGAAATGTCATGGCCCAGCCAGTGCGATTGCGAACATAAGTCGACCTCCCGCTGGGAATTCGAACTTGGCGATCTTCTGCGGAAAGCCCGAAATGCAGCGCCATCGACTCAGTGGCTGACGCTCGTGTAATCGGCGCATTAACGGACAGCGCCAGAATTGGTCTCAACATGGCGTCCAACTTAGGAACATTCATGTGCTTGCCATTTCTCAACTAAGCCTGCCAAAGATCTGCCAGGAAACTCACTCGCCGGTCCATCGTGCTCACGCTTAGCGTATCCCGTGCCCGAGAATACAGCAGCGGCCGTTCCGTATCGTACACCCGCAGTCGTCCGCGTTCTCAACACACTCCTGCAACGGCAGCACTTTGGTACTGCGCGCTATGTGGCCATGGCGCGAAATTTGATGTTTTTCACTGGTGCGTCGTGCTCGCGCAGTCTCGGTGACTGCGTCGAGCCAAACATTGACAAGTTGAAACTTACGCTCACTGCATGAGCTCGCGATAGATGCGCTTTTATGAATTGAAACACGCATTCCGTCCCACTACGAAATCGTCTCCACGAAGAAGCATAATGTGCCAACTGTGTGCAGAATTCATCCCGGCAACATGGGCGACTGGACAGAACCATCGGCTGACTGTCGGTCAGTCGGAAAACAAATAAATGGCCGCGGGAATTTCCAGTTTGCCTGCCTCGCGTGTGCGGAGTTCTGAGATGCGGGACGATTCGCGACGACACGCCAGGATGCTACCTCGACTATGGAGCTTAACTACTTCGTTTATGAGGGCCAGCCCGACTGTTACAACGCCGGAGCAACCCTCCCGCCCATCCACTCGCGCGACCCAAAAACCGGGCACATCTCAAGGAACTTCAATCAGTACAACGATCAGGTTGGCCGCCTGCGCAAGGCCGTTCCGAAAATGATCCTCCAACTCGGCGGACCGATCTCGTTGCCCCCGAGCCAGTCGAGCAAGCCAAGTTTCAGAGCTACGACTCTCACCACAAGTTGGCTGAAATGAATCCAAAGCCGGATCAGATTACAGTTTGTGTGGCTCCAGCCTTTACGATCTGACGGCCCTCGATTCGTCGATGATGGCTTACGAGCAAAAGAGAGATGGTGCGGGCGAGACAGATCGACAGAGAAAATTGCCGAAGATCGTGTCTCCGCATTCCTACGCTCATCCATCCCGTGCCGATCCGAGTGAAGCGATTGTTCTTCAATCGCATCTCATTCACAATTCCGGGGAGTTCAGGTTGAATCAGCATGAATTGTTCGGATTTTGTAACAAGATCGAACACTACATTTCGGTACTTTCACCTGGCTACGAAGTACTCGCAGACCTCCTTTGGTTGAAGAAGCAGAGCCTAAACCACTCCGGCCCAATCTTTTGCTCCTGATGGTTCTTCGGGATCGAAAGCTCAGGGTTAAAGACTGGGAGCCGCCGGCGAACAAGAAGTGCTGCTCCAAGTTAATTCTGGTTTTTCGTGAAACGATTCGGACAATAAGATCACCATACAAACAACGTAGTGGGAAATCGATGTTCCGCAAAACGCGGTACTCGGTACTTCGGAACACGTCCCAACTCGTCTACCCATGCCGGAAGTAGGTGGCTCTCATGCGCGACCAACCATCGGACGAAAAGCTTCAGAGAGCTTTGGCGCGTGTGGGATTTAGTTCTCGCCTTCTCAACATGATGCCGGTGTTGTGCCAGGGGCGAAAGTCCAATCGTGTTAGAGATTTGGCGGCGTTGTCGGATAGAGAAACTGGAACCCGGAAGTCCGTGCTGGCTAAGGTCCTCCATGACCTAGATCAGAAGCGACGAACGTTGACTCGTCAAACAGTTCATTGCGTAGTGATTAGAATCTGTATCTGGCTACTATTTCCTGGCGCCCTTGTGGCAGGCGCGCGTCTGATCAACCTTCCGGTTGTGTGCGCGCAAAATAACAGTAAAGAGCGCGAAGTTGTTGTCGGGACGCCATCCCAGGACTCCTTGGGGCCGAGTCGGGGTGCTTACTATGCCTTGGTGATTGGAGTCGGCAACTATCAGCACTTACCCAAGCTCACAACCCCGGTCAACGACGCAAACGAGATCGAGAAGATCCTACGAGTTTCGTACGGATTCAAGACTGAGTTCCTTCCCGAGGCAACTCGTGATCAGATTCTTGAAGCGCTTGACCGTGATCGGCGCACCCTGGGCGTGGATGACAGCCTTTTGATTTACTACGCCGGCCACGGCTTTTATGACCGGCTGGAAGACCAGGCCTACTGGGCGCCGGTTGACGCCGGACAGGACACCTACGCGCACTGGATCATCGCCAGTGAGATTACGAGTAGAGCCAAAGCGATTTCAGCCCGTCACGTGTTAGTGGTATCCGACAGTTGTTATTCCGGCAAGCTCGCGCGCGCTTTTGAACACACGGGCGGCGTTAGGGAAATCCGTGATCCGTTTTTAGAACGGATGCTCTCGGAAAAGTCACGAGGTCTGATGTCCAGTGGCGGAAACGAACCAGTCTCGGACAGCGACACCCCAGGACACGGAAATCACTCGGTATTTGCTAACGCCCTCATTCGCGGTCTGGAGGAAATGGAATTCGACAAGTTCTCTGCCTCGGAACTTTTTGATCGATATGTGAGGGTGCAGGTGCCGGGTCGATCGAAGCAGATGCCTGAATACATGGCGATTCGCGATTCGGGTCATGAGGGAGGAGACTTCGTTTTCTTTCGAAAAGGAGACGGTATCCGGCCGGCCGCAATCCGGGACACTATTTCTCCTCCCTTGCTGCCCGCGAACCCGGAGGAAGACGCTGTACGTGTCACTCTAAATCGCTACCAAGCAGCGTATGCGAGCATGGACACTGACCAGTTGAAACAGGTGTGGCCATCGCTGTCCAGGGACCAAGTTAGGGAACTGAAGACAGGATTCGAACGTGCGAAGGCCGTGATCGTGGAACTGAGGAGTTTTGAAATTGCCTTTGGCGGCAATACCGCCACCGTGACCGCCGATCAGTGGATGAAGTGGACGCGAGCGGGCCATCAGCAGCCTCCTCAGGTAAACCCCGTCGAGGTGCAACTCAAGAAGGCCGCGGACGGGACGTGGCTTGTCGATGGGGTACGGGGTCGCTAGCGCATTCGCGTCGCTCAGATATTAGCAGTCGGGCCGATCAATTATCGTAAAGGAAGAAATCGTATTTTCCCCGGGGGAGATTCCTATGTACAGACCGCGGGGTCCAGTCCCCAACCAGGCTGAGATCGACTGCTCCGATCAGCCACTCGCAGCTACCGACTTCTGTCGTTCGAGGCTCAACTTGCCATCCTGTCTTGTAGTTGTCGCTTTGGTGGTCACGTCGACACTTGCCCGTGCTCAAACTCAAGCCGCACCTTGTCCACCGAACACTGCGAACTATCCTTGCGTTTACGTCGCGAACAAGAACAGCAACTCGGTCTCTGTACTCAATGCCAATACGAACAGGGTGATAGGCACGATTGCAGTTGGACCCTCACCTGAGGGGTTGGCAATTACTCCAGATAATAAGTCCGTTTATGTCGCAAACAACGGCGACAATACGGTTTCAGTCATCGATACAGCGACAGGAACTGTCACCGCAACGGTCAGGAGCCAACACCAGTTCTTGAGTGCCAGCCAGATTGCGATCACTCCAGATGGCAAGTTTGCATACGTAGTCGAGCCTAGCAGCGATGGTGGTGCTGTTGAGCGCATCAACACAGCCAACAACACAATTGTCGATTCTGTATCTGGCGTCAGCTTTCCGACCGCAGTTGCGTTTTCTCCAGACGGGACGCACGCCTATGTGACAGACAGTTCTCTCTGCGATTTCGATATATGCATTGACGTAGTGGATACAACCGCGCCTACGCCTTTCGTCAGCAGTAGCTTCGAGATCCGGAACTTCTTCGTAAATGGTTCGATTGCTGTCACTCCGGATGGATCGATCGTTTGCGTTTCCCTGGCGGACGCGAATTTCAGCTTTGCTGTTGTCTGCACCGATCCAGCAGGACAAACCCAAAACGTCATTCCTCTTAGTCAATTCGTTCAGGCGCCGTCGAGCTACGGCCTAGTTGTCTTACCTAATAACCTTATATATGTCGCTGAAGGAGGCCCAAACAGTCCTGACATTGCATCGATGGCGGCAACGCTAACTTCTACACCCCCTGTGAACACGATACTGGTAGGGACTGGTCCAGTTGGTGTTGCCGTGGGCCCGGGTGGAGGGTCAATATACGTGACCAATTCCGGCGACAACACCATATCGATCATCGACGTGTCTACGAATGCCGTGACCACAATTGGAAACGGGGCGGGATTCGCGGATCCGCAAGGTGTCGCCGCCATGACAGTCGTTCTACCTGTCATCTTTAGTCAGCCGGCCAGCCAAACCATCCTTTCAGGGTCAACTGCGACATTGAGTGTGGTCGCCACTAGCGCTGCGCCCGCAACCTTGCAGTGGTACCAAGGCCTTGCGGGAGATACGTCGGCACCAATCGAAGGAGCGATTGGCAGCTCTTTTACTACGCCGGTTTTAACTTCAACCACGAGTTACTGGGTACAAGTGACGAATATCGCTGGCTTGGTGAATAGCAATACCGCCACGGTGACAGTGACTACGAATCGGCCGCCTACTTGTACGTTGTCGGTGGGAGGAGCGGGATCGCAGACCTTTACCGATCCGTTGAGCGTGGTTGCGAACGCGACCTGCTCTGACCCGCAAGGGGCGGGGCTTACCGCGACGATCGATTTTGGAGATGGAAGTCCACCGGTATCAGTAGGTCCGAACTCAGCCGGTGAGTATGTCGCGAACCACACTTATAGCACGGTGAATACCTTCGGCATTCGCGTCACCGCTACCGACAATTTTGGATTGGCGTCCTTGCCCGCTCTTTACTCGTGGACTATCGTACCAACTTCGAAGTCGCCTCCGGTATTCTCGGGTCAATCCGCGACTGTGACGGTCCTGCTCGCGTCGCCCTCGCTCCAGCCCGAAGAGGTGACATTCCGGTGCACTACAGTTACGACACTCAGCGGAACCACTCCCACCATTACGGAAGCGTCGGGCGTCGGTATCAGTTGCGGTTCGAACCCGTCGGAAATCACTTTGACAGCAACGCCTCAGCCGGTGACGATCGTGATCCAGACGACCGGGAATGCGTCAGGAGCGGCAATAACAGGCACGACGCAAGGAACACGCGTTTATGCATTCTGGGCGCCATTGCCTCTCCTGACTCTTCTGGGGATTGGATTGCTCCAATCGCATCGTCGCCGGTTCTCCGTAGCATTTGCACTCAGCGCCTTATCTGTTTTGGCACTGCTGACAGTCTCTTGTGGCGGTGGCTTCACAGCTCCGAAAGTCATCCAGGTCACTCCGGCAGGAAACTATCAAGTGACAGTAATTGATGTGCCGGTCGGATCGAGTAGCGGTTTTGTGCAGACTTCGCTAATCGTCCCTCTCACCGTGAGCCCATATCAATGATCGGCGAGGGATCAACACCCGGATGTCTGGGAGATGAGATCTCGATAGCTCGATACGGCAGTTGGAGTACGAGGTCAGGATAAAACAATGCTCAAATGCGCTCTCACGGTCGCGATATTGGCGGGTTTGCTGGCTTCGACGAACGCCACCGGGCAAACGACTACGTGTGGCACCACGAAACTTTCCTGCCTGCTGCCGACCGCCTTTCACACAAACCCCCCCACCTTCAATTTCTTCAACGAAGCTTTTGGGACACAAATTGGCCAGTTACCCTTGGCAACGCCGGCCTCAGGATTTCTGTTCACGTTTGACAAGGCTAAGGGTGTCTATACCGATTCTCAGGAAAGTTTCGGACCTTTGCTCGCTGAACGCGCAGAAACGATTGGGCGCCACAAGCTTTACCTTGCGTTCACGTACCAACACTTCGGCTTCGATGAACTTGATGGCAACGACCTGAAAAATCTACCTTTGCTATTCGTGTTTTCCTCCGCGCAAACTCCGCAGGTAGTGACATCCACTCAGAATCGTGTGGACGCGAAAGTCGACCAGTTTGTGGCCTTCGGCACCTTTGGGATTTCACAACGAGTGGACGTATCTATCGCAATTCCATTTGTAAAGGTTTCTATGGGAGCAAGCGCTGCGGGAACGGAATACAGCACAACGAATACAGCCAAAACATCTTTTACAGAGTTTCTGGCGGGCTCTGCCAGCGGCATTGGCGACCTAGTGGTATCGGCAAAGGGGACGCTGCTCCAACATGAGAAACTCGGTCTGGCAGTAGGCGGGGAATTGCGCATTCCCACTGGGGATGAACAAAACTTTTTAGGGTCAGGTGCCATTGGCCTTAAGCCCTACTTCGTTGTGGCGCGCCGGGGGAAGGTTGCCCCCCACCTCAACGTTGGTTATCAGTGGAACTCTAAGTCGAGTCTCGCCACAGATCAGAACGGCAAACAAACACTGCCGATGTCCTTTAACTACGCGGCGGGTGCCGACATGGGCGTGACGAAACGTCTTACTGTCGTAACTGATTGGGTGGGACAACTGTATTTCGATGCTCCCCAAGTGTCCACTCCGACAAGCGTTCCTTCGACCGTCAACAACCAGTCGGTAGCTTTCACAAGCGTTGTGCCGATAAACGGTTCCTACCAGGTCAATAGCCTTGCGATCGGAATAAAGGCAAACCCGGTTAAGCATCTCCTGGTGACCGCGAACGTAACGATCAAGATTGGCGATGGCGGCTTGAGGGACAAGGTAGTACCACTTGTCGGAATCTCATATTCGTTCTCGGACGTAGGCTTAGGAATTTTTCACGGGTCAAAATGCCCGTGTCCGAAGGAGTGATCAGCCCGCTCAACCATGAAGAAGACTGATGGGCAGGCCAATACAAAGGACAATGGTGATTAGCCAGTGATTAACCGCAGTGACAGAAACGACCCAAAGGACGCGAAGTTTCGAATGTCGAAACCTCTTCTTGGCGAAGACGTTAAGCCCGTTGGCGTGCGCAAACTTGTCGCGGCTGCGCTGATTGTCGGTTGCATTCGTTGTTATGCGGATGCAAACACGTGTCGTGTCAGTGTTGCAAGCCAGCCTATTTTTGCTGAAGCCTCACAGCAGGGAAATAGTCTTCAGGGTCCTTCCAACGGAGTGCGCAAACCAACCGTACTGGACCTGCTTGTGTACCTTGCTGCCGACGAAATTCACGAAGGCAATACCTTCTTGAGCAGAACACGCTTTGAGATATATGAAAAGGAAGATACGTTTCTCTTCGATTTGAGTCCTGCGCCCAAACGCACTGTCTTGTCGGAAACTGATCGCTATGCAGTTGTGCTAGAAGCGCTGATTCGTGTCGAATCTCTGAAGCGGGATTTCCAAAGGGCGATTCCAACCGATAAATTCTGGGTTAAGCCGCTCGACGCTGTCCAGGGAGTCGTGAAGCAGTGTGTCGAGAACATCGATCCGTCCAACCAGGAGGCCGATTCGAGGAAAACTGAAAGGACTTGTTCTACCAATATCGAGGAACAGTTTCAGAATTTGAATACATCGGTTCAAACGTATGCGCGCACACACAAACTAGTCGCAAAGGGGCCCCCGGCGCAGAGAGATCCGACCTTGGGCTATCGAGTAGAGGTAAAGATTGATCCTCCGAGAGCACGAGTGAAGATCATGACGGCTCTTGAGTACAAAAAATGTCTCGCACTGAAAGCTCCCTTAGAAAACGAGTGGAATGATCTTCTAGACGGTGACAACGAGATGATAGGCCGCTACCACTATCTCGCGGAGTGGCCTGTGGAACTCAACGGCCCAGAAGACGGTAGCTTTGAGATCCGGAAACCCACGACGCTTACCTTTCGTCCGAAGCAGAAATAAAAGGAACATTGTGACGAGCGGACTAACTGAGTTTAAAGAAACGCTGGCGGACTTTCGGCAACTAGGATCGATAGCGTTGAAACTGGCTATAGCTGCTCCGCTAGCTGACATTGGACTCAAGCTGGGACCACCGCCCAAGAATGCCGTCGCGATTCTCACATCGTTGATGGAGTTCGTAGCGATTGTATGGGTGTTCTATTTCTGGCACGATGTTCAAGAACGGAAGCTCGGGGTGCGGATGAGAGTGGCACTGGCTGTGTTTTGCTTCTCCATGGTGGGCTCTTTGATCTTGTTTGGTCGGTTCACTGTGCTTCCTGGACAGGGAAGGGAAAGGGTGATTGAGGGCATAACCCTTCGTTCAGACGTGAGGTCCATTCTTGGGCCGTCTTATACGCCGGAAGATGCATTGAGAGACAGCGAATACGATCCCGACAAAGTTTGGACCAAATGGTCCGTAAGCATGCTTCGCGCTATCGTCACCGTGGTTTGGTCACTGACTTTTGTTGGTCTTGCAGTTTATCTAACGACGTTCATTTTGTTGCAGCGACGTCGGTTCGCCGCGGAAGCCCCTGTAACGAGAGGGATGGACAGGCCCGAGACCTGAGCCCCGCGGGAATCGGCAATGCAGAGGTAGTCCCTACATGTCCAACAAGAGCCACAGGGGCGTTTGTTTCGATG
This sequence comes from uncultured Acidobacteriaceae bacterium, assembly GCA_963722365.1. Taxonomy (GTDB): domain Bacteria; phylum Acidobacteriota; class Terriglobia; order Terriglobales; family Acidobacteriaceae; genus Sulfotelmatobacter. The sequence continues at coordinate 864,507 of CAVRLM010000001.1, read as the reverse complement.
GCAATGTGGTTGAGCAGATACCATTTTGCGCGGAGCTCCACCGAATAAGGGAAACTATAGATCGTGCCCTAAGATCTTCCTGCACGCGGGCGCTACGAATCACGACAAGAACAACAGAAATCAGCAATTAAATCCGCTGCCACCATAGTCGCTGCTACTTCCGCCCGCCCCAAATAATCTTCGTTCGAGTTTTTAGGGCACGATAAATCCATTTAGCTTCCGGGAGGGAGCAACCTGCCCTATGATGTTCCGCAGCTGCCAAAAATGACCACCGACCAACAGGACCAGTTTTTTGCCGCCCCGGAACGGTAAAAGATGTCTAGCGACCGGAGCGTCGTAGTGGAATGTCCTGGTTCTCTGGTTCTGATCCGTCACGGACCTGCGACCCACGCGGCTGTCACAGCCGAAGCTCCACCGGAACCATCGGGATATGTGAAGCCCGGCCGCCTCGTCCCGGTCACGGTCTGAGCCGTCAGGCAGGTTCTACCCGCCAAAGGTCTCGGACCTCTTCCTTTTCTGACTCAACGAAATTCTGCAGCCGCGCATCGCATCAACGGCAGTTGTTTCCGCTTTCGTCGGTTCGGACAGGAAGCCATCCCAGCTCCCACGGCGCAAGCAGTCCCGAAGTTGCCTTATCGAAAAGAATAGTGAACAATTTCGGACGGAAGAGGATCGCCGCCGCTTATAGGCACGGGGCAAGCCTCCAGTCTAAGAAGTGAGATTAAATCTTCCGGCGAGCAAGTGAATGCGTGTTACCGCTGCAAGGTAGATGTCTGGGCTTCTCTTTCCCGATAAAGCGCATCTCAGGAGGCTTGGGCTATTCTCCTGGATTGCAACCTGGGGCCACTCGGGTCCAATGACAGCTCCATGAATTCAAGAAATCCTGATCGCCGCCGTTACTTCTAGATTGCCTACAACACATTCCGAGCCGTATAGAACGCTTCCCCGAAGCCCGTTTGTAGACCACGACGGGCGCTGAAACGGGCAAGCCATTCATCTTCCATCAAGGTTTAGGCTTTCGGAACTGCGCTGAAGATTTCGACTAACCGATCTGCGATCAACTTGTCCTCGCCCTCTTTGAGTTGCCAGACCGCAAAGCCGAAGGTATTCGGGTCTCTGGAAGGACCATGACGACCGCCATGGTCGTCAACCGCAGGCGCGTCTGGATTGCGTCCGCGCATGCCGCTCGCCCCGGCGCCCATGCTACCGATACCGATTGGCCGGGTGTCGGCCAACTTCTGCATTACATCCGGTCCGGTTGTGTTGAGTTTTGACGGATCGATATGCCAAGAGTAATGGGGAGTGACATTACCGAGAGCCTGAGGATTGAACTCCCGAGGTAGCGGCGTCACGCCGAGTTTCTTCACCGCATCGGTAATCACATGTGCGCGCGCGTCGTACACCTGCAACTCGGCATCGAAGTCCTGATTTAGGAAGATCTCAAGAGCTTTGAGCAGGCCCAAAATAGTCTCTTTGCCGACCTTGCAGCAACGACCGATGCGGTCTTCCTGCGGGCTCATGTTCAGCAGGGAGTAACGGATTAACTCCTCTTTGCCGATCAGTATGCCGGATGCCTGCGGTCCGCGGATGTCCTTGCCCCCGCTAAATGTGACCATATCGAAGCCGATTGCCGGATACTCCCAAAGCCGCTCTTTCGGCGGCACGTCTGCAGCGGCGTCGTTGAAGGTGTAGATGTTATGGTCTTTGGCGATGGCGACGGTCTCAGGGCCGCTGACCTTACCCTTGTCCGAGAGGATATTGGTGAAGTGTATCGCCACCGTCTTCGGGTTGATCGCGGCAATCATCTCCTCGCGCGTCTCGACTTCGACCAGCTTCGCGCCGGTCTGGCGGATCTGGTGGTCAAACGGATATCGATGGCTCTTCTGGATGATGACTTCGTTCCTGGGAAAACTGCTTACGTCGGGAATGTCTCGCATGCGGGGCTCAAGGTCTTCGGTCATCATGCCGGCATAGCCTACGACCATGGCCGCGGCTGCGCCACCCGTCACGAGGCCGGTGTAGCCGACGGGGGATTTGCACAGTTTCGCAATGAACTTACCGGCTGCGATCTCAAGTTCGTCGATCGAAACACAGTGCTCGTTGCCTCTCCGGATGAGTTCCATGACCTCGGGCTTCATCACTGACCCACCAATGACAGTGAGTGTGCCGTTGATGTTGACGAGAGGTTTGATTCCCAGCTCGGCGTAGATGTCGCCAGTGGAGCCAAGGCCGGTAGTGATGGGAGCGATAGGGCTGCCGTCTACTGGCGGCGTGGACGACTTGCGCTTCTTGTCAAAGATGTCCGCGGCGTTCGACTCGGCCGGAGCGAACAACCCTCCCCATATGGTCCCAACCGCGGCCAGAAACGATCGACGATTCCAAGCAAACTTCAGGTTCATGCGCAGCACCCTTTCAGCTTCCTTCGCGAATTATCGATCCGCAGATGGTGTGGGCGGATTGACGACCATCGCGCTGCCGACGATTTCAATTAGCGAATCGCCGGGAATCCATTCGACAGCCATGCATGCTCGGGACGGAGCTTTGCCCGAAGAGAAATAGGTTCCGTAGATTTTATTCAACGCATCGTACTGCGCCTTATGTGCGTCGAAGCGCGCCCTGCCGGTCGGCGCAGGGGTGTCTGCAAGAGGCAAACAGAGAAAGACTTGGAGATGGATGATGCTATCCATAGTGCAGCCGGCACGCTCGACCGACTTCTTGAGCGCGTCCATGGTGCGAGTGACGTGTTTTTCGAAGGGGTCAGTCACCAGAATGTGATCCTCCTTGGAATAACCGTCATTAGAACCCGTCCCAGAGAAATAGTAGATCCCGTTGAGTGTGTGGTGATCGCCGCTGAGGCGACGAGGAGTATCTTTGCCGGGCGCGCCTGCGGGTGTGCTGCCACCTTTAGGTGCGGCAGCGGGGGCTTGTTGGGCGAAGAGTTTCGGTGCGCCGGTTACAAAAGCCACGATCGCCGCTATCTTGCCAAAGAAATTTCGTCGAGTGTTGATTCCCATAGAATCTCTCCTTCGAATCGTCGGTTGATGAATGGCAGGCCTCACGGGAGAAGTTTAGTCCTTCAGAGCGCCTACCTTGCCCCGCAGCACCGTAACCGAAGCTTTTGGCAGGGTGAAAAAGGTTCCCGACTCTCCTTTTATGGTGATGCCCACCGGGGGATTGTCGGGGTCAGCATGACTGTTGGGACCGTCGTTGATCCACACATATTGTTCGGAGCCGAAGGTCACAAAGGTGACCGGCCCTGAGAAAGACGCTTCCCGCTTGTTCTTGGCGTCCTCGAACACAACCCGCACTGCGTGTGAGTTGATCTCGTCTCGATTGACCAGCATCAATGACCAGTTGCCATCGGGGCGGTGCACAGCATAGGAGGTCACCAGGAGATTGCCGTCGCCGTCTTTGATGTCGACCGAAGAGGGAAACATGAAATGCATACCGGCTCTGTGCTGCACCCATTCCAGATTGATCATGTGCGCGGCGAAGTACGGCGAGGTATATCCCTTGATTTCGAGAGTCTCCTCATCCGATACAAAGTTCGACCAGGAGGACCAACCTAAACAAGTGTTCTGGATGCCCTGGGGCTGGATGGGAGAGTGAGTGAAGAGAGCGCCTCCCCCTTCGAAGAACGAGCCCACATTGTCGGCCAGCCATAAGGCCGCGAAGATCGTTGTCATCGGCCCGGTGAGGCCGGCCGCGAGGTGATCTTCGGTGATCATGAGAGGCACTTCTTTGGGAACGCCATCATCGCGCCAGACCTGGAGAATGTGCTTCACCAGTGCGGGCTCCTGGTAGAGACTCTTCCATGTGATGTCGCATGGTTCGAACGGATAGTGCTCGAACGAGACAAAGGCCAGGTCGGCGAGCCGGCCGTGCGACTTCAGGTAGTCCACGAACCGGCCCATCCACGATGTTCGCCCCTGCGCGTCGGGCCACACTCGGATATCTTCGTTGACGCCCTCGAAAACGGGCCCTCCCAGTTTGAGTTTGGGATCAACTTTGTGAATGGCAGAGGCCCACTGAAGATACAGCGTTGCGTAATCCTCCGGCATAGCATGTTTGCCGTCCGGTTCTTCCCCCATCTCTATATAAGAGATGGGATAGCCGCGCTTCTCGATGTAAACAATCTGGGCGGCCGCATCGTCCGGTGTACCGTAGAGCATGGTCACCGGAATCATCGCGGGCAAGTTGTTCGTGAGTCCGCTCGTGAAGAAAAGATCGAACCCGCTGTGCTGATAACTTCCTGTGGCGTTGACGTCGGCATCGGCCGCGGAATGCCAGGGATCGATGGAGGACGACGTATAGGTAGTGGGCCGTTCGCTGAGGCTCTTTTGGACCTCAACAAAGGCGCCGCTACTATCAGCGCCCCCGACGCGAATCTCTCGAATCGCGTATCCCACACAGTTCCGAATGTCGTCTGAACCATGCTCATCGCAGCTATTGGACGACTCCGTCATCAAGACGCGCACGTACTGCGTTGAGACCGGCGCATCAGCGAGCTTAAGCGACACAGTGCCGCCTTGCGAGCCTTTTACCGCGCCTGAGGGAAAAGCTTTCCATTCGCCTTGCGGACCCGCGTCAAAATCGAGCGCGCGCTTTCCCACCCAGTACTCCACTTGATAGGTCGTAGCGTACGGACTGGCCCATCCTATGCGAATCGCACTCACCGGCTTTTCGGCCTTGAGATCGACGATAACCCACTGCGGATGCAGAGAGTCGTTTTCCTTTGTGAACTTGCTGGTCAGATAGGGATTGCTCTTCCAGTAGCTGAGCTTTGGACCCATGATGGGTCTGTCGCCACTGGTCGAAAATCCGCGGTGCGGGAGCGCATACGAGAGAATGTAACGCACCGGTTCCTTGAGTTCCGTGCTGCCGGTGAAGTATCCGCTCTTGTGGGGCGGGTCGCTCCAGGTTCCATTTTCAGTCCAATGCCAGGCGGCCATGCGAAGTTCGCTGTTATTGCGATAGGAGATTGGTCCCCATCCCGCGGACAAAGACTCCTGGATAATGTGCGGAGTGTAAACCTTGTCGATGCCGTCGCGGGATAGAACATCGATCGAGCTGCCCAACGCCCTATCCGGATCGAACGAATTGATGACTTGGCCCGGTGTCGCGTCGACACGAACGACTGACGACTGCCCTTCAGGGCTGGCTGTAATGGATTGCGCAGCGGCCGTTCCGCTCTGCGTCACTGAAGGCAAGATAATGGTAACGATCGCGGTCCAGTTCAGTAACTTTCTAGCGCCGATCCTGCTCCGACTGACTCTCCGATGTGCACCTCTCACTGCATCTGCCATCACCGCCTCCGTGCATTGCAACCTCATCGCGCGTTCAATCTAACCAATGTAAAGAGTTCAACGCAACCAGCGTTTTTAGGACACGAAAACGTGATCATTCAGGCGCGATTACGACCGAGTGACGCTATAACGGGCTACCCGGAGGAAACGTGCCAGGACAGACTTTCAACGACGCTGGCCAGAAGTCGGCTTCGAGGAGATCATCAATCGATCTCCCGGAAGCTCGTTTGAACGAAGCCTTAGGGGCAGACGCTTTCGCGTGTCCGGTGTCAGCGGTGGTGTGTGAGCGGATAAGGTTGGGTCATAAGGAGATCACCTATGACCCACCTTCGCAAAATGATGCTCGAAGAACTCGAGCGTCGTAATTATGCTCAGACTACCATCGAATGCTACATCCAAGCGATCGAGGATTTTGCGCGCCACTTTCGCCGCCCTCCGGACCAACTCACTCCGGAGCACATCCGCGAGTACCAAGCGTATCTGTTCCGCGAGAGAAAGCTAGCCGCGTCCACTGTGACGCAACGGCTCGCGGCTCTGCGGTTCTTCTACACGCAGACGATCAAGAAAGCCTGGAGCGTAGCCGATACACCTTACCCGAAGAAGACGCGACCCCTACCCAGCATCTTGAGCCCGGAAGAAGTGGCCCACCTCATCGACTCCTCGCAGACTCGGTTTCATCGCATGGTGTCGATGACGCTTTATGGCACGGGGGTACGGCGCGCAGAGTTGGCTCGCCTGCAAATTTCCGATATCGACAGCCGACGCATGGTGATCCACATCCGCAGAGGCAAAGGTCGTCAGGACCGCGATGTCATGCTCAGTCCCAGGTTGCTCGAAGCCTTGCGAGACTACTGGCGTAGCCTGAAGCGCAAACCCACGGAATGGTTATTTCCGGGCGGGTCCCGGCACACCTCCAACCGTCCCATCACTCCCCGAGCCGTGTGGTATGCGTGCCAACGAGCTGCCCAGCGGGCAGGCCTTCAGAATCGGGTTCATCCCCACACGCTGCGCCATTGTTTCGCAACGCACTTGCTGGAAAACGGAGCTGACCTGCGCACCATTCAACTGCTCCTGGGACATCACGATCTGAAGGAGACCACGATCTATCTTCATCTCTCGCGACGGCATCTCAACGCCACCGCGAGTCCGTTGGACTCGCTCAAGCTGAAAGATAAGTCACCGCAGAACCCATAGATGAACCGGCCGCCGCTTGAGGTGGCCGATCTGGTTCGTGCCGCGGGACGCGCCTTCATCGAACACAGTCGCCGGTGGATCACCTGGCAACACCTCACGGTGCTGCGAGCCATCGCGCGCTGTCGGACCGCCGCCTTGGGCGGGCATCTCGATGAGTGCATCGCCTGCGGGTACCGCCCGGCTATCTCTTACAACAGTTGCCGCAACCGGCACTGCCCGAAGTGTCAAGCCAATGCTCGTACTCGTTGGCTCGAAGCGCGTCGTCAGGAACTTCTCCCCACGCGGTACGTCCATGTTGTCTTTACCTTGCCTCATGAACTGGCGCCGCTCGCCTTGCAGAACAAGAAGATCCTGTACCATCTCCTGCTGCAGACCAGTGCCGCAACCCTCCTCGCAGTCGCTCGCGATCCTAAGCATCTCGGCGCGGAGATCGGCTTCTTCAGTGTGCTCCACACTTGGAATCAAAAACTCGAACTTCACCCGCACGTGCATTGTGTCGTGGCCGCCGGCGGATTGTCGCTCGATCGCACCCACTGGATCCAGCCACGCTACCCCTTCTTCCTTCCCGTCAAGGTACTCAGTCGCGTCTTTCGCGGTAAGTTTGTGGCCGCTCTCAAACGCAACTTCCGGCAAGGCAAGCTGGGCTTCTATGGCAACCTAAAACCTCTCGCTCACCCCAAGGCCTTCTCCGCCTGGATAAGAACCCTGTTCCGAAACGACTGGCACGTCTACTCCAAACGTCCCTTCCGCGGCGCCGAGCATGCGCTCTGTTATTTAGGCCACTACACCCATCGCGTCGCCATCTCCAACCACCGACTCGTCTCCTTGGCCGATGACCAAGTCACCTTTCGCTGGCGCGATTCCGCTCACCACAACGAACCCAAGTTGATGACTCTGGCGCTCGATGAGTTCCTGCGCCGCTTCCTGTTGCACACACTGCCCAAGGGCTTCGTCCGCATCCGTCACTTCGGCTTCCTCGCCAACCGGCGCCGCGCCGCTCTCCTGCCACTTTGCTTTCAACTACTCGGCGCGGTACCGCAGCCGCAGGTAGAACAACGAGCATCGGCTGTCAAGGAACCGCGCCCTCTTTGGCTCTGTCCCCAATGTGGCGGCCCCATGGTGGTCATCGAGAGACTTTCTGCTGCCCAGCTCCAACTCCGTTCTCCACCGTTTCTCATCGGAGCCGCTGCATGAAACCCCAATCGCCATTTCGCTTCCTCGGTGCTTCCCATCACCTGCAGCCGTGGTGCGCCCTAGTTGCCCCATACCAAGCTCCGGGCTTCGAGCTTTCGCACGCAAACTACAATCGAACCAGTCCGGTCCGCGCTCCGATTCACTCCATCACCCATTTCCCAAGTCTTTCTCACCACCGCAACCCCATTGAATTTGCATAAATGCTTCCTCGCCGGCGGCTTCCTTCAAACAGCTGTATCGGACGCGCCCCGTAGGGAATTGCCCGTAGTTTCGGGAGCCCGGCGGGGCGCGTCCGATACAGCACTAGCGTTTCTGGACCGCGAGCGCGAAGCACTCAAAGGGCTCCCGGATTACTTCCGCATCGGCGACAAAACTGGGACTTGGAGCTCAACGCCAAAGGCACAGTTTCCGATTCGCCGACGATGGGCCTGTCTGACCAGCAACCGTGTTGGGACGCCGATGCCGACTGAGCGTGGGCTGTCAGGTTACATCTTGCCAGCGTCGGTCGGCAGACTTAGCTGTACTGTCGGGATCCGTTGCCAGTACGGTCAACTGATGCTGCATGTGCGGGCTCGCATCGCCAACCTGCAAGAACTGGCGTTCGTACGAAACGCTAGGTGGATCGATTGCGTCATCACCGAGGTCGAAACCGTCAAGAGTGATGGTTACACGAGAAATTCGTTCCTCTGCTTCAGCTTCGATCCCGACTACGAGATCGTTTCCGACGAGGGCGCGTTGGTGTTGGATTGAAAATTTCATCGGAAGCCCTCTTGGCAGAGATCATTCGCGAATTTTGAAATCGTCTTGAGATCCAGCATCCCACCATATTATGCGGCCCCATGGGAGAGCGTTACAAGGATGGCGGCCCACGGCTTCAGCGGAACCTCGTGCACAACGAAATGCCCGTGGAGCGCACACCGTCGGCGGTCATCCCAACGGGTACGATTGGGAGTTTGTGCCCGAGACGGGGAAGACCTTTACCGACGAGGGCAGCGGCGGGCTCGGAATTGCAATTCGTAATTCTGAGGGACTACCTCATTTCTCTGCCCCATTTGGACAGGAGATCGCGGGTGCGAAAATTGTTACTGCCCGACCTTATTAGGGATCGTTCCCTTATCCGCTAGGGGTACGCAGCGAGCAACGGGTGCGCGAGCTTTCTAACCGTGCAACAGAAATTCTGGATTGTCCGGCAGGTCGCAACTAAACTTCATGGGGTTGAAGTTGGGATCAAACTTCAGAATTGTGTTCTCTGTGCGGCTGGCCACGTAAAGATTGCCGGAGTTTCCGAACGCCATTCCGCAGGAGTTCTTCACTTTCACGATCGGGCGAAGCTCGAATTTGCCCGGAGAGCTTGGGAGTCTCGCCGCAAGTACATGATTCCCGCCGCTCACATACAAGGTACCGTTGTGCACGACGAGATGAACCGGGGCCCCCGGCTCCAGCTCGTTGCTCTGGCCCAGGTACTTGCCAGTGATGTCGTACATCTTCACGGTCCCGGCAGGCTGGTCAGCAACGTACAGTCTTCCGTTCGCCCATACCACCCCGCGGACTGAGTGCTTCTTGGTTTCAACGTCCGAGTACGCCAGGCCAGCCGGAGTCGCCATCGAAGTAGTCGCAGTTTGGGCCAAGTTGCCGTTGCTGGAAGGCACGAAGGTTCCAGCCAAGAATGTCCCGGAAGGGGGGAGCGCCGCCGCGACGGGCGCCGGCCTTCCGACCCTGCCATCATCGGAGACCATCAGGCGCGTAACCACGTTGGTATCCTGGCTGGACAAGTAGCAATAGCCGAGGCCATCGAAAGTGAAGTCGAACGGATGCAGGATGCCGTTGCAGGTGTGGTTTGACGCAAACCGGCTTAGGAATCTGTAGTGCGTTCCCGACCCTTCGTAGCAAAGCAAGCTGTTTTGGGTTTTGTTCGCATTGGCCACGTATAGGTATTTTCCGACAAGGTATAGACCTCGAAGTTCATTCAGGTTCACGTCCTCACTCTTGTCCAGCACAGACGAAGTGATCTTGTTGCCATCTTTATCGTAGGCATGGATGTTGTTCTTATGTGGATCTTTCTCAGGCTTGCCGCCATGGAGCGTGACAAACAGCATAGCGATCCTCCCCGAATGACTTCAGAGTCGCGAGATTCTACTGTCGAGCAGCGCGAGGAAACGAGTCACAACGCGTCACCATATAGTGGCGTTCGCTGGTTGAAACGTTTCATCGATGCCGATCACCATAACATCGAGGGTCGGCCTTTCGCGGCGACCGTCAAGGAAAAATCTTGCTCAGCGCCGGAAAAATCGGCCGATCCAAGGTCTGGCAGCTAGACAGTCCGCTCGTGTGGCATTCTGTCCGCAACTACTGGACTCTAGAGTTCTCTCATCACCCAAATAAAGGAGAAGCCCCTGTGAGCCGCACATCAGCGTTCCCGACGCCGCCTGCTCCAAAGACTGTCTCGTCTGTGCACCGCATCATCGTTCGCCAACTGCACCGGTCCGCATTTCCCCTCGCGCTTCTACCGATTTTGCTTCTCAGCCGCACGACCTGGGCGCAAACTGCAGGCACTGCGCCTGCCGACCAAAAAGTCAACAAGGTGTTCTACTCCGCCAAAGACCGCCTGGATACCATGCACGCGGCGTCCTTATTTACGCCGAAGGTCGTAGCTGAAGCCAACATTCTGGAGGGCCCCGCGCAGAACAAGAAGGAGTTTCAACTACACTTCAACGACAAAGTCATCTGCGACTTCGATGCGCCCGGCTCGAAAATGGGCGGCAAGACTCCCAAGTTCTCCTGTAAGATCACCCGCGTTGAAAGCACCGACGGCGTGATCCAGACCTTGACTCCGGAAATGGACGAAGAACCGGTCAAAGTCAAATTCGGAGCCGATGATAACGAAGTCTACGCTGAGGTCGCCACCACGCGCCTGATGTGGGCGCTGGGCTACTACGCCGACGCGTGGTTCTCGGTTCGCGTCGAGTGTCACAACTGTCCTGAGAACCCGATCTCCGGTTCTGGGTCCGGAGGAACGCGGATGTTCGACCCGGCTACCATCGTGCGGAAGTATCCCGGCCACAAAATGTACGAAAACGGGAACGAAGAACAAGGCTGGAGTTGGAAGGAACTGGATACCGCCAATGGCCGCCCCACCTACGAACGAGACGGACTGAAACTACTGGCCGTGTTCGTGCAGCACAGCGACAACAAGCCGCCGCAGCAGCGTGTGACGTGCGACACGGTACATGTGGATCAGAAGACTCAGCCCTTCACCACCACCTGCGAAAAACCGGTCGTGATGGTCCAGGACGTCGGCGCCACGTTCGGGGGCGGAGGCTGGTTCACGAGCAACGGCTCCGCGAAGATGAATCTGCAAGTGTGGTCAGGCAAGAAGCTTTGGAACAGTGTCGGGACCAATGATGCGCCTAAGCAGTGCAAGGCCGCTTTGAGTAAGAGTCTTACCGCACACGACGGCCTGAGTGATCCGCCGATCAGCGAAGAAGGGCGGCGTTTTGACGCCGGCCTGATGTGCCAACTCTCAGACCATCAAATCGAAGAACTCTTCAAGGCCTCCCGTGTAGCTGCGATGCCCCAGTATCACAACCACGACGGCAGCTTCAAATCGGGAGTGGATGAGGCTTCGGTCATCCGGCAGTGGGTGGACGCGTTCAAGCAGAAGCGCGAGCAACTCGCGAGCGGACGCTGCGAGTGGAAGGAAAAGCCAGCCGACCTCACCGCGATTGACAATCCGATGGGTCTGGCGACGGTACCCAACTTCTGCACTGCCAAGCCTTTCTGACAGGGGGCGCGCCGATTCCCGATCCGCGATGGAGGTTCTATGTTGCGACGATCTGTTTTTGTCCTTTCGGTTGTTCTGATTGCTGTGGCCGGAGGTGTTGCGCAGACCCACGGTTGCGAGGCTCCCGCCGGTATGACCAAGGAGCAGAAGCTGCCTTGTATCCGCGCGGCCAGCATTCTCCTCGATCAGCCTACGCTGACTGCGACGCAACTGGCGAATGGCCCGGACTTCGACGCGGCAGAGCCCGAGAAGAGCCGATTCGCCTACTTCACGGCCGACGACACTATCACGTGCTACTTTCGTCCGCACTACGCTTTCGCGAAGGTCCCGGGCGACAGCATGAAATTTCAATGCTGGCACATGACTGCGGACGGTGCGTTCTATAGCAGGAAGGGAGAAACGATTCGTGTGGATGACGTCAAGGTCGTGGTTGAAAACGACAAGAGCGGAGAGAAATCCGCGTCACTCTATCCGCGCAACGACGACAAGAACGAACACGAGATCAAGGCCGACCGCTTCAAGATCAAGTATCTTAAGCCACCCTACCCCGACCACAACCCGCGATTCAATGAAGTCTTCACGGCGGTCGCGACCACGAGAATTATGTGGCTACTGGGCTTTCCGGCCGACCATGTGTACCCGGCCGGAGCGGCCAATTGCATTGGGTGTAGCGACGATCCGTTCGGAAGGAAGCTGGCCGACAACAAGGCGTCTATTAAAGACGCGCCAGCCATCTTCAAGGTGGTGAATGCGGAACGCGAGCTGCCGTGGGACCAAATCAATCCCCAGGACGACGAGACTTGGTCGTGGATCGATGCAGCCAAGTTTTATTCCGATGGCGAATGGACGCACCAGCAAAAAGTGGAGTACGACGCGTACCGGCTCGCTTTGGGGCTGATCCACTACTACAACGCACTCCCGCAGCAGAACCGGCTCGATTGTGCGGAGTGGGAGCCGGAAGTTGCGGGCCACTCCAAAGTTTGTCGAAAACCCATGATTTATGTGCATGATCTCGGATCGACCTTCGGCAAGAAGCGAAGCGGCCTCGATCTGTTCGGTACCAATCCGCGCGGTATCTTCGAAGCGTATGAGCCGCAGACCGTTTTCCTGGACCCCGGGAATTGCGAGTTGCGGGCAACGCTGTTGGGCGAGAAGCAGGTTTTGAAAGAGGCACAGGACCTCATGATCCAGCGTCTAGCGCGTCTGGATCGTGAAACCGTGAAGTCGATCTTCCGGGTAGCTCGCTTCAACATGATGGATCAAAAGCAGGTGAAGAGATTGCGCGCCGCAGGCTCGCAGAATGTTGACGAAGCGGCTCTTGACGAATGGACGAATGTTTTTCTTAAACGGATCGAGGAGGTTCGCACCGCCGGCAACTGCAAACCGAACTAAGGCCGTGCTGGAGGACTCCGCTAGGTCGCAGCACCAACGCGACTCCGCCTGTGCCATGAAACGACCAGTCAAGGAACGGGCGTTTTTTCTCCGGGAGACAGATGCACTCCACGGAGAAGAGGGATTGCGCTTTCAGCGATTCCTCGGCGCGGCCAACGATCGGAAACGCCCATGCTTGGCTTGAACTGAAAATTGGGGCAAGGCTGACTGAATAGTAATGTGACTTTACAAGGAGGTAAGATCAATGACCCAAGCTGCAATTACTCCAAGTGTTGAGACCAACGCTGACTCGATTCCAGTCGATGTCATCGCGGCCAGGGTCCCCTCGAAGAAGAAAATGGAGGGCCCGCAACTTGTTTCCGAGGCAATTCCAAATTTTGGCCGTGTCTTGGAAGATGCCATGTTGCTGCTGACGCATGCCGCCGAGAAAGGCGTGGACGTCGATGAGACCACTAGTACGAGCATTCTGACTGCGAAGGCTGCCGGCGATTCCGATTGGAATTACGCTGGCGCAGCGAACTTGCTTACAGCGCTGGCAACGCTTGCTGCAAAACTGAGGCCGGTAACAGCGGATAGCCTGAGAGCTTCGTGCAGCGATCTTGTTGAGCCGGATATCCGAACCTTACGAATGTCGACCTGCTTGCTAGCGGTTCCGATTATTCTGTTCTCAGTTCTGAGCTTCGTGTCGTCTTCGATGTCGGCTGCGATTCGCAGCGACATTACTACAGCCAACGAACTTCTGGTGAAGCTGCGGGCTGAACTCGGAACGCCGAGCGCACCAACGGGCGGAACTCCCGAGAAGCCGGCTCTACCTCAAGGGCTAAATGAGGGCGACGTGATTACGCAACTTCAGTTATATGCCTCCACAGTACGATCAATCGACGCCCGATCGAGGCAACTGGACTGGTTCGTAATGCACGCCGAACATGATCCCTATGCGAACTATCGATGGAATGCGAAGTTAAGCCCGAAAGAACGAGAGGCGAACCGAGAGACACTCAAGACCTTGTTCCAACTGCCCGTTGGATTGGCAAATATGCCCGAGGCTCTAGACAAGCTTACCGCTACATATCAGGACGTACGATCATTCGCGCAAGACATTCTCGGCCTCGTATCGGTTTACTATGGCGCGGTGACGGCGTGCCTGCTGCCGATTTTCTATGCCCTTTTGGGCACCTGCGCGTTTCTCTTACGCAACTTTGAAGAGGAACTCAGGACACTAACATTTGCGCCATCATCGAAGGCGAATTGGGCGCGCTTTCTCATCGCTGGTATTGGGGGAGCGGTTGTCGGTCTGTTCAATTTCGCGTTGACGGGGGGCGAGTCGGTTTCGCCCCTAGCCATTGCTTTTCTTGTAGGGTATGCAGTCGACCTATTTTTCTCATTCCTGGAGGGGCTGCTGCAATCCTTTACCAAGTCTAAGTACCCTGCGAGTTCACCCGTGACGGAACTATCCTCAAGCAAATGAGACCGCTTTTGCTGCGTCCACGCGCTAGCAAGTTGCCTACTTCAAGAGCGGCTGGTCCGGTCCTGAAAGCAGGACCGGACTGCAGAATGCGGAGCATGGATTTACCGTGATCACTGCCGCATTGAATCCTTACCGCCACCAGAACTCTAGGATGGTCTGGTAAGAGGATAATGGGGGGCGCTATTCGAAGGACGCTGGTGTCGCGAGCCGCAAGGCTCCACGGGTCAGAAGTCGGCTTCGAGGAAATATGAAGTATAAGGTCCAGCCCGCAGTGCCCGATCAGCTCCGCTAGAACCTTGATCAGACTACTCCGCTTTTGGGCGTCTCCCACTCGCCCGAATCCCCAGAACGGAAAATGGCGTCGATCACCGCCATGTTCTTGAGTGCATCCTCAAGCGAAACCGGCACGTCAGCGTCTCCGCGAACTGCTCTAGAGAAGACGTCGCCTTGAATCGTGTACTGGTCGCAGATGGGGAAGTCTTGGGTAGCAATGCCGCTACCGAACACGTCGCGCCCGTCGTCAATAAGGATACGGCACAACCGGTCATTGGGAGCGTTAAATGGGATTTCGATTTCGATACGGCCCCGGGTTCCCAGGAAGTGACTCCGCTGGTAGGACACGAGTTGCGTGCTGCAGGTGAAAGTCGATTGACCCGAAGGAAAATCAAGGATAGCTGAGGTCAACCGGTCAACCTTCATCTGCGGGTCTCTCTCCACCAATCCCAACACGCGTGAAGGCTCTTCGCCGAACATGAACCGCGACGTGGTAATAGGGTAGCATCCGATGTCCATCAGCGCGCCCCCACCGTATTCGGGTATGTTGCGGATGTTCGATGGGTCGTTGTTGAAATAGCTGAAGAAACCCAGGGCAGAACGCAGTTGGCCGATCCGGCCTGATGCGACCAACTCGCGTGCGCGCAGCCACTGCGGGTGGGTGCGCACCATGAAGGCTTCCCCGATCTTCACTCCTGTGCGGTCCCGCACTGCCAGAAGCTTTCTCGCTTCGGCAACCGTCAGACTCAGCGGCTTCTCGCATAAGACGTGCTTGCCGGCTTCCGCAGCTTTGATTGACCAGGGGACGTGAAGCTGGTTCGGAAGGGGGTTGTAAATCGCTTCAATCTGCGGATCGGCCAGAAGCTCTTCGTAGGATCCATAGGATTTGGGAATGCCAAGTGTGCGGGCCGCGTCTTCGGCCTTGCCACGGTCGCGTGAGGCAATTGCAATTACCTCACTCCACACGCCCTTCTGCATGCCCGGTATGACTTTCGTTACAGCGATTTTCGCCGTGCTCAGAATTCCCCAGCGGACTTTGGACATAGCCAGACATCATAGCCGCAAAGGCCGCGGCGGAAAACGTGCGCGGACCAGAAGTCGGCTTCGAGGAGATCGCCTCTGATCTCCCCCAAGCCCGTTTGAACGAAGCCTTAGGGGCAGACGCTTTCGCGTGTCCGGTGTCAGCGGTGGTGTGTGAGCGGATAAGGTTGGGTCATAAGGAGATCACCTATGACCCACCTTCGCAAAATGATGCTCGAAGAACTCGAGCGTCGTAATTATGCTCAGACTACCATCGAATGCTACATCCAAGCGATCGAGGATTTTGCGCGCCACTTTCGCCGCCCTCCGGACCAACTCACTCCGGAGCACATCCGCGAGTACCAAGCGTATCTGTTCCGCGAGAGAAAGCTAGCCGCGTCCACTGTGACGCAACGGCTCGCGGCTCTGCGGTTCTTCTACACGCAGACGATCAAGAAAGCCTGGAGCGTAGCCGATACACCTTACCCGAAGAAGACGCGACCCCTACCCAGCATCTTGAGCCCGGAAGAAGTGGCCCACCTCATCGACTCCTCGCAGACTCGGTTTCATCGCATGGTGTCGATGACGCTTTATGGCACGGGGGTACGGCGCGCAGAGTTGGCTCGCCTGCAAATTTCCGATATCGACAGCCGACGCATGGTGATCCACATCCGCAGAGGCAAAGGTCGTCAGGACCGCGATGTCATGCTCAGTCCCAGGTTGCTCGAAGCCTTGCGAGACTACTGGCGTAGCCTGAAGCGCAAACCCACGGAATGGTTATTTCCGGGCGGGTCCCGGCACACCTCCAACCGTCCCATCACTCCCCGAGCCGTGTGGTATGCGTGCCAACGAGCTGCCCAGCGGGCAGGCCTTCAGAATCGGGTTCATCCCCACACGCTGCGCCATTGTTTCGCAACGCACTTGCTGGAAAACGGAGCTGACCTGCGCACCATTCAACTGCTCCTGGGACATCACGATCTGAAGGAGACCACGATCTATCTTCATCTCTCGCGACGGCATCTCAACGCCACCGCGAGTCCGTTGGACTCGCTCAAGCTGAAAGATAAGTCACCGCAGAACCCATAGATGAACCGGCCGCCGCTTGAGGTGGCCGATCTGGTTCGTGCCGCGGGACGCGCCTTCATCGAACACAGTCGCCGGTGGATCACCTGGCAACACCTCACGGTGCTGCGAGCCATCGCGCGCTGTCGGACCGCCGCCTTGGGCGGGCATCTCGATGAGTGCATCGCCTGCGGGTACCGCCCGGCTATCTCTTACAACAGTTGCCGCAACCGGCACTGCCCGAAGTGTCAAGCCAATGCTCGTACTCGTTGGCTCGAAGCGCGTCGTCAGGAACTTCTCCCCACGCGGTACGTCCATGTTGTCTTTACCTTGCCTCATGAACTGGCGCCGCTCGCCTTGCAGAACAAGAAGATCCTGTACCATCTCCTGCTGCAGACCAGTGCCGCAACCCTCCTCGCAGTCGCTCGCGATCCTAAGCATCTCGGCGCGGAGATCGGCTTCTTCAGTGTGCTCCACACTTGGAATCAAAAACTCGAACTTCACCCGCACGTGCATTGTGTCGTGGCCGCCGGCGGATTGTCGCTCGATCGCACCCACTGGATCCAGCCACGCTACCCCTTCTTCCTTCCCGTCAAGGTACTCAGTCGCGTCTTTCGCGGTAAGTTTGTGGCCGCTCTCAAACGCAACTTCCGGCAAGGCAAGCTGGGCTTCTATGGCAACCTAAAACCTCTCGCTCACCCCAAGGCCTTCTCCGCCTGGATAAGAACCCTGTTCCGAAACGACTGGCACGTCTACTCCAAACGTCCCTTCCGCGGCGCCGAGCATGCGCTCTGTTATTTAGGCCACTACACCCATCGCGTCGCCATCTCCAACCACCGACTCGTCTCCTTGGCCGATGACCAAGTCACCTTTCGCTGGCGCGATTCCGCTCACCACAACGAACCCAAGTTGATGACTCTGGCGCTCGATGAGTTCCTGCGCCGCTTCCTGTTGCACACACTGCCCAAGGGCTTCGTCCGCATCCGTCACTTCGGCTTCCTCGCCAACCGGCGCCGCGCCGCTCTCCTGCCACTTTGCTTTCAACTACTCGGCGCGGTACCGCAGCCGCAGGTAGAACAACGAGCATCGGCTGTCAAGGAACCGCGCCCTCTTTGGCTCTGTCCCCAATGTGGCGGCCCCATGGTGGTCATCGAGAGACTTTCTGCTGCCCAGCTCCAACTCCGTTCTCCACCGTTTCTCATCGGAGCCGCTGCATGAAACCCCAATCGCCATTTCGCTTCCTCGGTGCTTCCCATCACCTGCAGCCGTGGTGCGCCCTAGTTGCCCCATACCAAGCTCCGGGCTTCGAGCTTTCGCACGCAAACTACAATCGAACCAGTCCGGTCCGCGCTCCGATTCACTCCATCACCCATTTCCCAAGTCTTTCTCACCACCGCAACCCCATTGAATTTGCATAAATGCTTCCTCGCCGGCGGCTTCCTTCAAACAGCTGTATCGGACGCGCCCCGTAGGGAATTGCCCGTAGTTTCGGGAGCCCGGCGGGGCGCGTCCGATACAGCACTAGCGTTTCTGGATAGGCGTTCAATCTACAGCGCGGGAATGCTAGGCGTGCGCTCCGTTTGCGCTCCGTTTGCGTGTCTTGCATTGCTTTTCACGGCCTTAGGTGCCATCCGCTGGCCTGCATCTTGTTGAAACTACGTTTGCCCGCGGGTTCGACCCCCACTCGCTTCCGCCATTTTTCTAAGAAGTACAGAGACCCATTCACGCTTAACCGGCTCGGCTTCGCCGTTTCCTTCGTTCTGTTGTGCGGATTGAGGGGAGAGGTTCGCCTTCTGGTGGCTTGACGGGGCGATGCTAAAGTGACAGGAGGTGGCTGTACTCTAATCGCAACTCAGATGAGACATTGCCAAGTTCGTTTTTTCGCCCGGCTCGCCGGCATCTTCTTCGCTGCATCTCTGATTCTCATTTGTGGTTCGTGCGGAGAATCCCCTGCCAAATCGCTCGCGCGAACAGAAAACTCCTATGCCGACTTCATGGATGCTTCCAGCATCATGGCGGCGATTGATTCCGGCCTTTTCGCCAGCTACGGAGGTAAAGATCGCTCGGCGTGGAAGCAGGTACGCGACGAAAAATCCAGAGACGTTGAAGAACTCCTGGAAAAGATCTCAGAGAAGAGGCTTTCCGCAAGGGACGCACGCGCCCTCATGCTGATTTGCAAGAGTATGAAGTCAACGGCAGACCAGACTTCGCTCTCTCCCAAGGTACCGTGCCTCGACGCTCAGCGTAGCGACTTGAACGTTGCTGACCTGCGCTCTGCGCTCTACTCTTGCTTCGACGAGGTAGGCAACACTCTGGAATTCGAAGGCAAGCGAGTGAGCCGCGTTTCTGCCTTTGACTTGATGACACAGATGATCGAACCTGAGCGCCGCAAGGCGCTCTTCATGGCATTTGTACCGCTGTGGAAGGCATTAAACGGTAGCGATGAGCCGGGGAGTCCTTACCGTCGCATGATAGTCCAATCCGCCGCTGAAGCACCGAAGAATGGTTCGCGGGTCGATGATGCGGCCAAGACCCTAGGTGTGCAGAGCGCTCAAATCGAAACCTGGCTGGTGCAGATTCTGGATGCCTGGCGGCAGGTCAGCGGCGACCAGCAGATTGAGCCATGGGACTACCGTTATCTCGCCGGCAAAGCCGATCGTTCAGTGAGCAAGGCGATCCCGCGAGAAGCGCTGCTGCCAATTACTCAGCGGTATTACAAAGATCTTGGCGCGGATTTGGTGCAACTCGGTGTTCTCTACGACCTCGACGAGAGACCCGGCAAGGCGCCGCTGGCGTATACGGACTTTGTGGTGCGCGGACACATGGCGAACAACGTGTGGCAACCGACCGTGGTCTATGTCTCCGGTAACTACGCTCGCGGGGGCCTGGGACTGCTCAACGAGTTTGTGCATGAGAATGGCCACGCGGTCCACATGATGGCCCTGCACACAGACCCCGCGTTTATGGATCTCGGCGATCCAGTTTTTTACGAGGCATTCGCCGACGTTCCTTCCTGGGATACCTACGAGCCTGCCTGGCAGCAAAAATATTTGGGCACGAGCGCTGCTGAGTCCGATTCGTTGCGTGCGCTCTATTCCGGCGTGATGCTTGATGTGGCTTGGGCGCTGTTTGAAATCCGCATGCTCCACAATCCCATGGACGACCCTAACGTCGTCTGGACGGAGATCACGAGCCGCTATCTGCACATCGTCCCGCATCCGGAACTTGCCTGGTGGGCGGTGCGAGTGCAGATGGTGGATGCACCCGGTTACATGGTGAACTACGGCCTGGGCGCGGTGATTACGGCGGACATCCGTCATCATATTCACGAATCGCTTGGCCCGTTCGCCACGGGCAATGCAAATTGGTATCCGTGGATCTCCGAGCGCCTGTTGCGACAGGGCATGGAGCATGAGACTTCCGAAGAGCTGAAGCAATTTCTTGGCAGGCCGGTTTCGCCCGAGGCATTGCTGAGCGATCTTCGTAGAATCGGAAGGCAGGACCATTAGCTGGACGCAGATTGTCCATTTCCGAGACTTAGTAATGTGTACGCGAGCGGAGTACGCCTGGTCATGATGCGGAATTTAGACGTGCCACAAGCAGTAATACATTACTGACCTAGCATTGGCCTTTGTCGTCGTAGTTAGTGGACCTCCGATACCTGCCATAGTTTCCCTCTCTCCGCATATGCTCTCTTCATCCCAAGCAGGAGAAACGTATGCCCTCCCCCCAGCGTTACCTACGACGAGATTTTCGCTACCCACTGCATTTGCCAGTCCTGATTCGGATGGCTCAACGCAAGGACGTGCGAGCGCGTTCCGAAAATATCAGCCTCGGCGGTATTCTGCTTTCAAGTTCCTTTCAGATTCCAGAGGGCTCGAATGTGGAGGTTTCTGTCGGCGTCGATCACATGCAGGATCCAGGCATCTTGCTGAATGCGCGCGGCAGAGTCTTGAGAGTGCAACCGAAAGAAACGGGCGACTTCGCTGTGGCGATCAAACTGGAGGGCGCGTTCAAACTTCCGCTCTCTAGCGGCTCCGCCCAGAAACCGAAAGAAAAGAAGCTACCCGAATCAAGAACTAAGTCAATTATGCCTATCATGTTGCCGAGCAATCTCGTGCCAGCCTGGTTCACTGAGACCTAGTTCTTCGACAATGTCGCGGGAGAGCACTGATCTGCAAGTGGCCGATAAGAGGTCAGTTGTGCGCACGAATCAAATCAGGGCTGAATTTTGTCTCCCCGGGAATCCGAGTCCCAGATATAGCACTTCAGTGCCATTCTCTACTTCCCCGGCAGTATCTATGCTTTTTCTTGAGCAGCACTTGGGGGAGGGCTGATCAACATACGTCTCTGACTCAAACCGAGTCCGGGGCGTTTTGTTTTGCGCACAAGAATCCTGCGGAGGCCAACTCTTGGCCCCAAGACCCCTCACCAGAGTTGCCCCTGCGTTTCCGGGCTTGGCACTTCCAGAGCACAATCGGGCACATCGTTTTCTGGTTTGTTTACGAGGGGACTGACGGGGTACCGCTGCATGACGCTCGCGTCGAATGGGACTAGCAATTCCGTGAGTCGTTGCGCCTCAGTTGCGGGAGCGGTCAACCAAGTTTGATAGTGCCTCTGCGGAAGAATGACCGGCATGCGGTCGTGCACGCCGTCCAACAACTCATTGGGAGCCGTTGTAAGAATCGAGCAGGATTCCACCACCCGCCCGGTTGCTGACCTCCAGCGGTCCCAGACTCCAGCGAAAGCAAACAGAGAAGAATCTTTCATTACGAAATGGAATGGGTGTCGTTCCTTGCCCGCCTTCTTCCATTCATAGAAGCCGTCGGCGGGCACCAGGCAACGCCGGAGGCGAAATGAATCTCGGAAAGCGGGCTTTTCCAAGACAGTTTCACTACGACCGTTGATCAGCCGGCTGCCAATCGAAATGTCACTAGCCCACGAGGGAACCAAGCCCCATCGCATGATTGAAAGAATTCGGCTCTGTCCGGCTTGCCGAATGGCGGCTACGGGTTGGGTGGGAGCAATGTTGTATCGCGGAGTCCAGTCTTCTTCGTCCGAGGAGCTCTCGAAATGTTCCTCGACTACCTGCTTTCGCCGAGAGAGTCGATAGCGTCCGCACATGCAAAGATTATGTCAGATTCAAGAATGTTTCTCGGCACCGGAGGGTTTCCTCTTTCTGAAGAGTTCCATCGACGTACAGAAAACTCAGAGGTCTTGGTCCCCTTGGAAAAGTATGGAAACCGATTGATAATTCGAGGTTTGTCGGCGCTTCAATAATGAGTCAAAGACTCCACTGGCTCTCAGATAGCGCTTGCAAATCAGATAAAATAACCCCTTGATCTCATACCTCTCGCATCTTATTGGGGGACGCCAGACCGGCTATCTGCTGCGGGTTTTCGTCATTTTTCTGACGATTGCTGGTGCCGCTCACGCGGACAGCGGTGCCTTCGACCTGATCGGGCCCAAAGTCGATGTTCGAGTGCAACGCGCCGGAGTGACTCTGCCCATCGCGCAAGTCCCGAATCTGCAGGTGGGAGACCGTTTATGGGTGCATCCCGATCTCCCGGACAGTCAGTCGGTGCACTACCTCATGGTGGTCGTTTTTCTTCGCGGAGCCACCAATCCACCTCCGGACTCGTGGTTCACTCGCGTAGAAACTTGGAACAAGTCGGCTCATGATGAAGGCGTCTTTGTGACCGTTCCGGAAGAGGCGGAAGAGGCTCTGGTTTTCCTGGCCCCCGAAACCGGAGGGGCGTTCAGCACGTTGCGGACTGCGGTCCGAGGGAAGCCCGGGGCATTCGTACGGGCCGCCCAAGATCTGGTTCAAGCCAGTCTCGACCGCGCCCGCCTGGAAAAATATCTCGAGGCGGTCCGCGAGATTTCCGTCACCGACCCTGAACAATTGAAGGCGCGCACCGTGCTCCTGTCGCGCAGCCTGAATATCCGGGTCGATCAGCAGTGCTTCGACAAGCCCAGTGCACAACAGGCGTCTTGCCTGACTCAGAACACCGATCAACTGGTACTCGACGACGCTCATAGCCAGACCATGGTTGCGACTCTTACGTCGGGGCCATCGACGGACTTGCTGGCCCAAATCAGCTCCACACCCAACGCGCGAAGCGGCTACTATAGCCCTTATATTGGCGCGGTCGTCGACGTGGCGCGCATTCTCAGCACAGCTCATACCGCGCAGTACCAATACATCCCGGCCCTGGCTCTGCCCAAGCGGGACGAACTGAATCTCCGGCTCAACAACCCGCCTTCTTTTCGCAATCCGAAGTCGGTCATCGTAATTGGGCTGCCTCCAGTAGTGCCTGCTCCTGTACCGCCCTTGCGCGCGATTGATCCAGCGCAAATTTTTTGCGTGGGCCGGCCGTCCCTTCTTCTCCCGGCAGATGGGGCTCCACTGGTCTATGCCACAGACCTTGCTCACAACCTGGTTCTGCATGTTGAAACCAAGTCGGGACCCGGAATTGATCTGCCGGCGAAACCGGATCCCATGCGTGGCGGGTTTCTCGTCGAAACCAAGCCCTTGCAGTCGGCGGAGCTGTCAGGAGAAATCACAGGGACGCTTCGTGGCGCCTGGGGCTTTCACTCGTTCGAAGGGCCGCATTACCGTTTGCGTCCTTCGAGGCCGGCCCAGTGGATCGTCGCTTCCAAGGATGCAAGCGCCTTGATCGTTGGCCGAGAAGACACGTTGCACCTGCAATCTGCCGACGCCTGCTGCGTGAGTGAAGTCAAGCTCAAGGACGAGCAAGGCAAAACACTTGAGACTGAATGGAAGGCCTCGAAGCCGGACGAACTTGAGGTGAAGGTTTCGTTGCAGAAGACCAGTCCGGGATCCGTCACCATGGTGATCAGGAAGTTTGGACTGCACGACGTTGACGAAATCGCGCTGCACACCTACGCGGAGGCCGGCCGGCTCGACAGTTTCAGCATCCACTCTGGCGATGCCGATGGCGCTCTCAAAGGCACTCGCCTCGATCTCGTAGAGAGTCTGGATCTGAATGGGCTGCGCTTCGAGCCCGGATCGGTGAGCCGCGCGCACCAGCAGGACGAACTCAAACTCATTGCGCACGACGCATCGGTTCGGACCAAGTTGCATCCTGGGGACGCGATTGTTGTCCACGTCACTCTTAAAGATGGCCGCGGACTCGATCTGAAGACCGAAGTGGAAGCGCAACGACCGGCGGTCAGCCTGCTCAACAAGAGCGTTCAAGCGGATCAGACCACAACTCCGTCTGAGGTTCGCCTTGGCAGCCAGGACGAACTGCCGCAAGATGGACGTCTGAATTTCTTTCTCAAGGCGCAGGTGCCCGACGTATTTCCTCCCACCGAGAAGATTGAAGTTGCGACTGCAGACGAATCGTTTCGAGTGCAGTTGAGCGTCAAAGACGGCAACCTGACTCTGCAGGATTCCAAGACGGTTTTTGCAGTTCTCGATCCCATGAAACTGCTTGGACCCTCTGCGTTCGGGCCTCTGAAGTATCGCCCCGTAACATCCGACGGAATTGACGGCGACTGGCAACCGCTGGTGAATCTGGTGCGCGTGCCAACATTCACGGGAATCTATTGCGCATCCGGCCCGGAGAAGCAATGCACGCTGAGCGGTGACAAGTTGTTCCTTCTTGACTCGGTGAGTACCGATGCCGATTTCACCAATTCGGTCACGGTACCGGAAGGATTTGTCGAAGATGCTTTGTCGATCCCGCCGACGAAGGCCAAGACTCTCTATATCAAGCTCCGCGACGATCCCGCCACGGTAGACACAGTCACCCTCCCGACGCCAGAGGGCCAGCCGTAGATCATTCGGGCGCGGTATACTCGCCCCTTCGATGCCATGGCAAATATCCTCTATGGTGTAAACGGCGAAGGTGCAGGCCATTCTACTCGCGCCAAAGAAGTGCTCGCCCACCTGATCTCGCATGGACACAACGTCCATGTGGCGTCCTTCGATCGGGGCCTGCAAAATCTGAAGACAAACTTCGACGTCACTGAGATTTACGGCTTCCGCTTCGCCTACGTCAATAACCGCGTTCGCTACAAGCGGACGATCGCCAAGAACGTAGTTACCGTTCCCGAAGCCGCCAAAAGCATTTCCCTGCTGAAGGACCTGGTTGACGAACACGACATTCACCTCGTCATCACCGACTTCGAGCCGCTTACGTGCCACGTTGGACATCGGAAGAAACTGCCGGTCATATCCATCGATAACCAGCACTGTCTCACCAACGCTGTCGTTTCGTATCCGAAGCAGTATCGCCGCGATGCTGCTGCTGCGAAGCTGGTGACCCGGTTCATGACTCCGCGCGCTAACGCATATCTTGTCATTTCGTTCTTCACCGCGCCGATCCGCAAGCGGAACACGCTCCTGTTTCCGCCGTTGCTGCGACAGGAAATTCTCGATGCGACTCCCACGCAACGCGACCATGTGCTGGTGTATGTGACTTCGCCCGCGCCAGCGCTCGCCAAATTGTTAAGCTCTGTCCGCTGCCCGTTCATTGCCTACGGCTTCGGGCGCGAAGGCCAAGAGGGCAACATCACTTACAAAAAGCCTTCGCTTGACGGATTTTTTGCCGATCTCACCAGCGCGCGCGCTATCGTGGCCAACTCCGGATTCTCCCTCGTCACCGAGGCTTTGCATTTGGGGAAGCCTTACCTGGCCGTTCCCGTAAGCCATCAGTTTGAACAAATCTTCAATGCGTATTGGCTGGAAAAATCCGGCTACGGCGATTACTGGGAAGATCTCAATAAGGAACGTGTGGAATCCTTCCTTTACAACCTGCCGCACTATCAGCAAGCTCTGTCGCAATACCCACGACAAGGTAACGGAGCACTCCTCGCAAAATTGGACGAGCTCATCGCTGGCTATACGGCCTCTTAATACCTTCTGCCCCCTGTACGAACGTAACCTCGGATCTGCCAACGGCGAACGATACCATCGTTCGAGCATTCCGGTTTCCCGGAATGCCTGCCGGAGGTCTTCTGATGGGGACACTGCGATGTCTGGTTTTGCTCGCGATCAGTGCACTCGCGTGCGGCTTGCCGGCGTTCGGCCAAGACTCGTCATCTCTCGCCGATATTGCTCGAGCAGCGCGACTCCAAAAGCAAAAATCCGCGCAGGCATCAGACCCCGTCGCCGGCACTCCTGACGCTGGGGCGAAGACGCCGCGAGTCATCACGAACGATGAGATTCCGGAGCACGTTGGAGCCGACGCACCTTCCGGTCGAAGCGGCCAATCCCAAAGTTCGATTGACGCATTCTCGAACTACGGTCAGCGGAAGCTCACTGCCGCAGAGTGGAAGTCTCAGATTCAGGCGCAAAAAGCTGCAATCGCATCCATGCAGCATGAGATCTCGGACGTTAGCGCGTCAATCCACTTTCCCGTAAGCTGCCTTCGGAACTGCGTCCAGAAGAATGACCGCCAGGTGCAGAAAGAAAACAGGGTGGAAGTAATGAAGGCGCAACTGGACGAGCAACAGAAGCGTCTTGAAGATATGCAGGAAGCCGCGCGCAAACAGGGCTACGGAAATTCGGTTTACGATCCGTAGACGATTTTATTCACCCTTCTTCGTTGCATACGGATTGGAATACCGGAGCACGGTGGACAAATCGATCCCGCGAATAATGTTCGCTGAGTGATAGAACAATCCCCAGGAGTCGATGGTCGAGTTGTCGGGAAAGATGCAGGCTTCCAGTACTTGATCGATCCCACCGTTCGCGACCCAGCCGCCACCGGCGAAGTCGGTCGCTCCGATCTCCGCTCCGCCCAATTGTGTGCAGTAGTACGAGGCCGGGTTTCCATTTCCCTTGCCGTTCCACGGCACCTGGGAGTAGTAAGCGAGCGCTGCCAGGGTGGGTTTTGTCGTGTACAAGGTATCGAGCGACAAGTGGATGCGCGACCCATCATCGGCCAGCGTGTACTGGCAAAACGGTTCCACACCTGACAGGATCAGCCAGTCCTGCTGCGGGTTGTTGGTGCCATACACCGCGTGCCGAACCTCCAGTTGTCCCCCGGTCGTGGTGCAGTAGACGGCGGCCGGATAGTCCTGCTTGGGCTTCGCAGCCTTCTTGCTCTGCGCCACTGCGTCCAACGCAGCTCCCGTGACGACCAGAATCATTGCCAACCCAGCGATTGTGCGAGCGAAGCGCATCGGTTCTCCCCATCGATTCTTGAATTCAACGTCTCATCAGCCGCGAAAGTCTATCACGCCGGGAGAGATTCGATGGAACATTCTGGTTGGTCGTGCCCAACATCATGGTCCCAACGTGGCTTCCCTGGCCGCTCTTGCCTCGAAGCCGTTCGAAGTGCCTATGGCGCGAAATCGCCGGCAAGCGACCGGAGGATCTTCGAAAAATTGCCCATCAACGATTTTCACATTCCCCAAAACCGCCCGGTCATGCGAAATTAGTTCATGCCCCTAGTCGTTCGCCCTTCGCCCATTCATTCCGTCGGCGTCTACGCCGCTGCCCCGATTCGTAAAGGCACTCGCATCGTTGAGTACACGGGGGAGCGGATTACCGTTGAGGAAGCCGATCGCCGTTACGATGGCGTTTCCCGCACCTACCTCTACGGGCTCGACGATGGCAAGACGGTAATTGACGGACACGGCCTGGGCGCCTATCTGAACCACTCTTGCGATCCCAATTGCGAGGTGGATGAAGTCAAGGGCCGCGTCTGGCTATTCGCCATCCGTGACATTGTCGCGGGGGAAGAACTCGTCTGGGACTACAACCTCTACGACGACGAGGATCCAGCGCCCTGCTACTGCGGCTCACGAAAGTGCCGCGGCACGATGTACTCGCGAGAATGGATGGCCAAGGTGCGGCGAAGGGAAGCACGCAAGAAGGGACGGAAACCTACGCCGATGCAGAAACGCAGAGTGGTTCGAAAGACAAAGCCCAGCCGCGCCACCGCGGCGTGAGCCAGCGCCGGCGCCCAGCACCTGATCGAGCCCTTCGGTTAATTTCAACGTAACTTTCCTGCCTTCCCCGCGGATGTAGCTGTTATGTGAGGATTCGTGTGACATTTGTCATCCTGATCTGATGACGATCTCCACTTGTGGGCGTGACGATGGCGCGAAACTATGAGTATTGAGGAACGGCCTGCGGTTGCTGTTTGGGCGAGTCACGACACCGGTTGTAGGCAGCGATGGATTTCGTCTATTCTTGGTGGGCTGGACTGTGCCTGCCTGCTTCGCCGGCTCCCGGTTTCCTCTGGAGTACACCGATGACCCTGACCCGGTTTGTAACTAAGAACGCGTTCCGCAACAAACGCCGCAGCACCCTGACGGTGTTGAGCATCGCTTTCTCCCTGCTTTTGCTCACTCTGATGATGACGATCTGGCGTGCCTTCTATCTGGATCAGGGCAGTGCGGAGTCGGCCGAGCGGCTCGTCGTCCGCCATCGCGTATCTCTCACATTCAATCTTCCCGGTTACTACCGTGAAAAGATTCGTGCTATCCCCGGCGTAGTAGCGGTGGTGCCGGTCTCGTGGTTCGGAGGAATTTACAAGGACCAGAAGCCGGAGAATTTCTTCGCGCAATTCGGCACCGATCCGGATGAGTTTTTCAAGGTGTACCGCGATGTTTCCATACCCGCGGAACAGGTCACGGCTTGGCAGCGTGACCGGCAGGGTGTGATTGTGAACGACTCACTGGCCACGAAATACGGATGGAAACTGGGCGACCGCATCACCTTGCAAGGCACGATCTACCCCGTGAATCTGGAGTTGATCGTGCGGGGGATTTACCACACGAATCCTGACAACAAGTCGGTCTACTTCAACGCGAAATATGTTGAGGAATCCGTAGAGTTCTTCAAGGGACGCGCAGGCACTTTCAGCATCCTGGCTGATTCGCCATCGGCCGTGAGCACAGTCGCAAGCGCGGTAGATGATACCTTTCGCAACTCGCCGCAGCCCACCAAGACGGAAAGCGAAAAAGCCTTCGGCCTCGAGTTTGTCGCCATGATGGGCAACGTGAAGGCATTTATCCTGAGCATCTGCTCAGCCGTCGTGTTCGCGACTTTACTCGTATCTGCCAACACCATGGCAATGTCGATCCGCGAGCGTACCCGCGAAGTGGCGGTTTTGAAGACTCTTGGCTTCACCAAGCGCAGCGTGTTGGGATTGTTTGTGAGTGAAGCGGTCGCGCTCTCACTGGCCGGGGGTCTGCTCGGAGTCGGACTCGGTTGGCTGATGGTATACGGCCTGACTCATTCTCCGCAGTTCTTCAGCTTTTTCCCCATGAAGGTCACGTTCGGAATTTGGGTCGTCGCTCTGTTGACATCGGGTGTGGTCGGGTTGTTGAGTTCGGCCGTGCCCTCCTACACCGCTTCGCAAGTAAACATTGTTGACGGATTACGGCATATCGGGTGACGTTATGACGCTGGGCAGTTTTGTCGTGCGCAATACGTTCCGGAACAAGCGGCGCAGCCTGTTGACCATGATCAGCATCAGCTTCTCACTGCTCTTGCTTACGCTCATGATTTGCATCTGGCGCTCTTTTTATGTGGATCAGGTCGCGCCCGAAGCTTCGCGGCGGTTGATCGTTCGCGATCGCGTTTCGCTGGCATTTTTTCTGCCTGCGTTCTATCGGGAGAAGATTCGGGCGGTGCCGGGCGTGACGTCGGTCGTTCCGTTGACGTGGTTCGGAGGTCGCTATATTGATGACCGGCCGGAGCACTTCTTTGCTCAAATGGGCACGGATCCCGAGGAGTACTTGAAGGTCGCGTCAGACAAGATTGTCCCGCCAGATCAGGTGAAGGCCTGGCAGCAGGATCGCGCTGGAGCGCTTGTGGACATCACGTTGGCGAAGAAATTCGGTTGGAAGATTGGCGACCGGATTACTTTGCAGGCCAATATTTTCCCGACGAACTTGAATCTGACGATTCGCGGCATCTATCACCGCGATCCTCCGCAGAACGCGCTGTACTTCAATGCCAAATACCTGGAAGAGGCTGTGCCCTGGTTCAAGGGACAAGCTGGCTGGTACGCCGCTCAGGTTGATTCGGCGGAGAATGTGTCGCGCGCCTCCAGGCAGATTGATGACATGTTCCGCAACTCGCCGCTGCAGACCAAGACCGAGAGCGAAAGAGCTTTTCAGCTGGGCTTTGTCGCTTCCCTGGGGAACATCAAGGCATTCATCCTGGGCATCTGCGGAGCTGTCGTCTTCACCATCATGCTGGTTTCCGCCAACACGATGGCGATGTCGGTGCGCAGCCGGACGCGCGAAGTCGCCGTGCTGAAGACCCTCGGATTCACCCGCCAACGGGTGCTATCGATTTTCGTGAGTGAGTCTGTGGCTCTGGCGGTTGCGGGAGGAGTGCTTGGAGTCTTGATAGCGATTCCCGTCATCGCTTTCCTGACGCACAGTTTCATCGGGTTAGGGATACCGCTCGATATGAAAGTTCGAGGTACAACGGCAGGTCTGTCGTTGCTAGCGGCGCTGATCCTGGGACTGGTAAGCGGATACTTGCCGGCCTACAACGCGTCGCGCATGAATATTGTGGAAGGACTGCGTTACATCGGTTGAGTAGCGCCGCCGTCTCGGCGGCTGTCGTGGCGGCGTCTCGCGCCACCCGCGAGGACAAGTTGCATAGCGGCAATCGGCAGGATGCAGGCGTTACAGAGAAAGAGTTTCATTATGGCGATACCGATCAGCTATAACGTCCGCAATTTGAGGCTCCGCAAGGGGCTCACGCTCATGACCGCTCTGGGCATTGCGCTCACGGTGACAACGGCCATCTTCCTGATGGCACTCATCGCGGGCCTGAACCGCGCCTTCGTCAGCAGCGGCAGCGCGAAGAATGTGCTGGTGCTGCGCAAAGGATCGGAAGCCGAACTTTCCGGCGGGTTCGATGCGGCACTCTTCCCCACGTTGAAAACGCTCCCTGGTATTGCGAAGGACAGTCGTGGAGAGCCAATGGCGTCGGGCGAGTGGGTGGTGGTAATCGTACTGCCCCGCAAAGATGGCACGGGCGAAGTCAACGTCACCGTGCGGGGCATGATGCCTGATGGCCTTGAAATGCGGCAGACGCCGGACGAACCCGGAAAGCCGCCGAGCGTGAAACTGGTGGAGGGGCGCTGGTTTCAGACTGGCCAGCGGGAAGTGGTGGTCAGCAAATCGATTCAGGGACGCTTCTCGCACGCCAATATCGGCGACACCATGGAATTCGGCAAGGGATCGTGGAAGGTCGTCGGAGTGTTCGACGCCGGCGGCTCGGCGTACGAGTCCGAAGTTTGGGGCGATGTAAATCAAATGGCCTCGGATTTCGATCGTCAGGGCGGCTACTCTTCGGCGTATCTGCGCGCGACCGATCCGATCGCCGCTGACGCGCTCAAGAACCGAGTCGGCGATGACCAGCGATTGAAGCTCGAGGGAATTATCGAGACCGATTACTACGCCAAGCAAACCAGTTCCGGCGCGCCGATCAAAGTAATCGGAATTGTGGTGGCCTTCATCATGGCGATCGGCTCGATCTTTGCGGCCATGAATACGATGTACGCGGCCGTAGCGTATCGCGGTCGCGAGATTGCCACTCTGCGCGTGATCGGCTTCTCCAGGCCAGCAATCCTGACTTCTTTTGTCTTGGAATCTCTTTTGTTGGCTTTGCTGGGTGCAGCCGCAGGAATTCTGTTGATGCTTCCGTTCAACGGAATGCAAACCGGCACGTCGAATGCGGTGACATTCAGCGAAGTGGTATTTGCTTTACGCATTACGCCGCAGGTAGCGGGTTATGCCATCGCCTTCGCCCTGATTATGGGATTCGTTGGCGGACTTGCCCCAGCGTGGCATGCAGCACGGCAGAATATTCTCAATGCGCTGCGTGGCTAAGCATGGAAACTATTTGGAGAGCTAGAGCGTAATCATCCTTATGGCGATTGATACGAAACACGAAGACTTGCAGAGTTTGCGGATTGACCGTACGCAACGCGGTGACTCTGGCGGAGAGCCGCCGGCCTGGGCGCGACGCTACATTGTGATTGGCGTCGCGGTAGTTGTCTTGTTGGGGGTAATCGCCCTGGCCTATCGTGCATTTTCTTCTGACGTACCTGAGGTCGAGGTTGTCCGCGCCACAGCAGACACAGGCGGCAATGACGCAGGAGGCACCGTGCTCTCGGCTACTGGCTATATCGTTGCGCACCATACCATCAACGTGAACTCCAAAGTCACGGGACGCCTGGAGTGGATCGGCGTGGAAAAAGGCGACAAGGTGAAAGAGGGACAAGTTCTCGTACGCCTCGAGAACCAGGAATTCCGTGCGGCCTACAAACAAGCCGAGGGTCAACTTGCGAATGCGCGCGCCTATCTCGACGAATTGCAGCACGGGTCGCGGCCCGAAGAGGTTCAGCAAGCGCAGCACAATCTCGACGAAGCCCGCGCGACTTTGACGAACGACAAGCTAACACTTGACCGCACGAAAGAACTCGCCGCCAGCGGAGTGGTTTCGCGGCAGGCCCTTGACGACGCTACCGCGAAATTCGAGAGCGATCAGCAGCGTGTGAATTCTCTGGAAAAGGGATTTGAATTATCAAAGATCGGCCCTCGCGCCGAGGAGATCGCCCGCGCCCAGGGCGCGGTCACCCAGGCACAGGGCCAACTGGATTACGCCAAATCCCAACTGGAGGCGACCGTGATCCGCGCCCCCGTGACGGGTACGATCCTCGACCGCACCGCGGAAAAGGGCGAACTCATTACTGCCCAATTTGCCAGCGCCGCTGCGGGCGGGCCCCAGGGACAGGTCGTCTCTCTTGCAGATCTCAATGATCTCCAAGTCGAGCTTGATATCGCGCAAGCCGATTTCGCCCGGCTGAATCCTACGCAAAAGGCGGAGGTCACCACCGACGCTTACCCGGACAAGAAATACGACGGCGTCATCGCCCAAATCTCACCCGAAGCAAACCGGCAGAAGGCCACGGTGCAGGTGAAGGTGCAGGTCAAGAATCCGGATAAATATCCGGACGTTCAACTGCGGCCCGAGATGAATGCTACGGTGAGGTTTCTGGCTAACGAAACGCCGAACAATGCTAAGGGGCCCTCTGGGGTCTACGTTCCGTCCACTGCAATTCATGATCGCGATGGAAAAAAGATCGTCCTCATCACATATAACGGGAAAGCGGTTGCGCGCGAAATTCACGTGCTGAGCCAGCGAAGCGACGGGGCACTGGTCGACGGACTGGTTGGAGGCGAACGTGTCATCAGCGCCGGGCCAACAACATTGAAAGATGGAGACAAAATTAAAATCAAGGGGCAATCATGAGCACAGTTACAGAAAACAACGTTGCCACGGGAACGAAAGTTGTACAGGTTCGCAGCGTCAGCAAAGTCTTCAAGCGCGACGCCTTTCAGGTCACGGCGCTCGACGATGTTTCGATCGACATCGCCAAGGGAGAATTTCTTGCTCTCATGGGCCCGTCTGGATCGGGCAAAACGACGCTGCTGAACATGATTGCGGCCATCGACAGGCCCACCAGCGGAGAGTTGCTGGTGCAGGGGCAGGACATTTTTCGTTTCAACGATTCGCAGATTGCCCGCTGGCGCAATGAGCACATCGGCTATGTCTTTCAGACGTTTAACCTGATTCCGGTGCTCACTGCATTTGAGAATGTAGAACTGCCACTGCTGTTGACCCATCTGTCGGCTCAGCAGCGCCGCGACCACGTCTTGACCGCGCTTAAGTTGGTTGGCCTGGAAGATCGCGTCGGTCATTTGCCCAAGCAACTCTCTGGCGGACAGGAGCAGCGCGTAGCGATTGCCCGCGCGATTGTGAGCGATCCAACTTTACTGCTCGCGGACGAACCCACCGGGGACCTGGACAGCCACTCCGCGACTGAGGTTTTGGAGATTCTAAAGAGACTGAATGAAGACTTTCACAAGACGATCGTGATGGTCACGCACGATCCTCACGCGGCATCGTACGCGCATGTTACGAGGCACCTGGAAAAGGGGATGCTGCTGCCTCCCGGCTAGCCAGCAGAGATTGCTTGAGCTCGGTCACAACGGCACGCTTCAGCAGGACGACAAAGAACGCGCGCGGCAAGAAGGGTCTCCGCCCCAGAGACTCTCTTCTTGCCGGCACGCTACCCAGCTAATTCCTAGGCAACCAACCCTGTTTCGCCGCTCACGGACGGCCTATCCTCGGGAACATCGGCAACCCAGCGCCATGCCCTTCTGCCATTGAGCAGGACTGCCTGGGCCTCCCCATATTCCACCAGCCGGTTCAGCACGGTGGTGACCGAAGCCATGGGATCTTTGTGGCGGGCCAGGAGGACCGGCATTTTCTGATGGAAATATTCGCAGATGTCGCGCGCGTTCATGGCGCGTCCCGATTGCATCAGAATCATTCGACAGGCCTTGGTGAAGCCGGGCTGGCGGCCGCTGGTTTTGCGGTCGACAAGTTCCATCAGCTCTTCGCTCAAGACCGCATCGCCAAACAAATTGGCGAGGCCTGAGATCGTCTGCTTGACGGTCCCGATGCGTTTCATGATTTCAGAGCGTTGTTGCAGCAAGTGCCGCAGTTCTCCGTGCGCCTGCCGGATGACTTCCTGCACATGACCCACGTCATACCTTTCGATCGGCAAGACCGAGCCGTTTACTTTCTGCCCGTTTTCCATACGTATCCCCCAATATTCGAACAAGTTGTCGAAGCCCACGAATCTCCAACGCGCCACCTCACTTGGCGCCAGCTTGTAACCGCATGCAGGGTGCGGTCTTAGCTCCCTCGTAGTGCACGTAAAATCCATCGGGCAAGGGGCAGATCCTCGCTTAGGGATTGATACGCAGTCTGTCTTGTCGACGTTCCCCCGATTCCTTGCGAAGACGAGGTCGCCGATTCTTATGGCATTAGACGCAGCACTTCCTGATTGGTTAACAGTAGGATGCAAGATGTTTCACAGCTCTGAGACTTTCGTCAAAATTTTTCCTGGCGGGGAAGCACCTGGCAATATTGCTAGGGAAGAATTGCTAGCGCAGATTTGTTATGTCTACTGCAGGAAGATTACAAGCAATCGGCCGTCAGATTGGTAGCCGTCTCCGGTAGCGTTCTTGGCTTCCTTGATCGGATCGGGGGGCAGGTAATAGGTGAGGCTCTTGGCTTTATTCGCCTTTTGCAAGCTACTGCCAATGTTGTCGCGCTCGCCGTCAACGGCAGGATCAATCTTATGGGTCACGCTGTTATTTCTCTTATCCTTGGCGAACCCGATGTCGTGCGTACCGGCGCCCACCCATACGTCCTGTCCTTTCCAGGTAAACGGGGCTTTCCAGACACGGAAATGGTGCCGGCTGGCCACCATGGCAATGGGTTCCGCCATTTCGTACCCGAAATCCTGTTTCCGGCCGAATAGAAACAGGGTGCTCATCGGCATGGCAAGATAGTCTTTATTGCCGTATGTCTGCATTACCGCATTGAGAACCGCATTTTCGTTGCTGGTATCGGCCACGTGCCAGGTAGCCGCGTCCAATGCGGCCTGCATGTCCTTTTGCGGCCCGACAATGACGAAATTCACCATGTCTCCCAGGTTTTTAAACTGGTCGTTCACCCGGCGCGGCAAGCTGTCCAGGCTCTTCCGCAACTGAGCGTCCAGGGGCGCGTCCGAAAGTTTCAGCGGGGTGATGGGTGTCGAGGCACCTTCGGTCGACGACGTCCCCGTGGATGCGGCATTGGATGAGCCTGTCTCCGATTTGCCGATACCGAATTGTCCGGACATGAAGATTTCCGCAGCGGTTGAGAGTTGAGACTTGAGCTGGTCTCCGCGGCTCTTTTGCGTACTGTCAGCCGTGCCGCCAGCGCTGGATCCAGCCGGAACCACGTGCACGTTGACGGCGAGCCCTCCTTGGCAAAGCGGAGTTCCGGACACATTCATCCCCAACATCAGATGCGACGGTTCCGCAACATGAAGTTCATTGCTCGCCCCTACAAGAACGGTCGCCGCTCCTTGTGCATGCAGACGGCCGATCAACGCGCCGGCAGGCGCGCCCGGCAGGGGTAGGTCTGCGGCGCGCACGGCGTTCCCCGTCACACCTTTCGCGTCACACGCGGGCAAGGCGGAACCAGCTGGAACGGGAGAAGGCGTTGCCGAAATCTCCAGCACGTCTCCCGATTGCAGGTCGAGGCCGGTGTCAGTCCAAGGCTGTGCAGGTGAAACCTGCACGGTAATGCGCTGTGCATTTTTAGTGGCTTGAGCACCGATCGGAGAACCGCTGAACGGAACCATCGCTAGCAGGAGAATCCAATGCCTAGCCATATCGCACTTCCGTAAAGGACCTTAATATGCCTAACCCGGGGTCCTTGGCAAGTCGATTGTCGCCGTGAAGGGGGCGCCAAAACGTTCGTTCAACGGCCTGTTCCGATTCTAACCGGCATCCGATTTGGGATTCCAGGGTGCTTGCTCGACAGAAACTTACATCTGCCCAGCAACGCGACCCCCTCCACATTCCGATGGTAACTGGTGACGGAGACATTTCAGTGCTCACGGCCGCGCAACCCGCCCTGGCTCCCTCCTCCTTGCATGTCCTGCTGGTGGGCAACAAAGAAGAGGATTTCTACTTGATTCGCGAGATTCTGGAACGCACCCGGAGTTCGTTCGCAGCCGATCTTGACCATGCCCAGACGCTGGAGGACGCCAAAGCGATGCTCCAGCAAAAAAGCTACGGGCTGGTTCTGTTTGAGCATGAAACCGGGGACGCTGAAGCGGTTCACTTTGTCTCCGAGTTTCTTCATGCGGGCGTCACCGTGCCATTCATTCTTTTGACCGAGGAAGCGGATGAAAGGACCGTCGCTGAACTTATTGACGGAGGAACTTGGAATTGTGTATCGAAGTCGCAACTGGACGGAGCCACTCTGGTCCGCACCATCCGGAACACGATCGCAATTCACTCCTTGCAGCAGGAACAACAAAGCGTAGAAGAATCTCTACGAAAACTATCGAGAGCAGTCGAACAGTCGGCCGACACAGTACTCGTCACCGATCGGCGCGGCGTTATTGAATACGTCAATCCAGCGTTCGAGGCTCTGACCGGGTATGGTCGCGAGGAAGTTCGCGGGGCGACGCCGCGCATACTGAAATCAGGCGAGCAGGCGCCCGAGACCTACCAGGCCATGTGGAAGACCCTTCTCGCCGGTAACGCCTATCGTGGCATTCTCGTAAACCGGAAAAAGAATGGAGAGCTGTACTACGTGGAGGAGAGCATCTGCCCAGTGCGGGATGCCGCGGGAAGCATTACGCATTTCATTGCCAACGGGCGCGACCTGACCGATCGCCTGCGCCTTGAGGCACAAATGCTGCAGTCACAAAAGATGGATGCGATCGGGCACCTGGCAGGAGGCGTCGCTCACGACTTCAACAACCTCCTGACGATTATTACCAGCTATGCCGAGCTTTCTCTGGACTCTGTCCCACACGACAGCTCCGTCGGATCTAAGCTCCAAGAAATTCTGCTGGCGGCGCGCAGGGCTGCCGAGCTGACCCGCCAATTGCTCGCTTTCAGTCGCAAACAACCGCAGGCCTTGCGCGTGGCCGACCTGAATCAGGTAATCGCTCGCATTGCCAAGACACTGCCGCGGCTGATCGGCGAAGACATTGACTTCACTTTCCTGCGAGGAGAGGGATTGGGCCGGGTGCGCGTGGATCCCCTGCAGATCGAACAAGTATTGATGAACCTGGCCGCGAACGCGAGAGACGCCATGCCACAGGGCGGTCACCTGCGGATTGAGACCTCGAACATGAACCTGGATGGCGACTACATCGATCGCAAGCCCGCGGTTATTACCGCCGGGCGCTACGCCCTGATCACAGTCAGCGACGATGGAACAGGAATTCCTCGCCAACACTTGCCCCACATTTTCGAACCTTTCTATACCACCAAGCCTGAAGGACAAGGCACTGGTCTAGGCTTGGCGACTGTCTACGGAATTGTGAAGCAGAACAAAGGTTTCATATGGGCATACAGCGAACCGAGCATGGGAACAGTTTTCAAGATTTATCTGCCCTGCGTCAGCGAGCCCGAATCCGCCAATGAACTCCAAGAGACTCGGAAGACGAGTGCGCCTCGTGGTTCGGAAACGGTGCTTCTGGTAGAGGATGAGCAGGCAGTGCGAGACGCAACTTCGGAATTCCTGAAGCTGCAGGGGTACACGGTTCTGGAAGCCAAAGATGGTCTCGACGCCTTAACGGTGGCAAAGACACATGTATCGAGAATCCACCTGCTGATCACAGACGTCGTCATGCCCAATATGAGTGGCGGTGAACTGGCTAAGGATCTCACCCAAGTGCGCCCTGATACCAGGCTCTTGTTCGTCTCCGGTTATGCCGGAAAAACGGTCCTCGACCACAAGGTAGTCGATCTTGAAACCAATTTCCTGCAGAAACCTTATACGTTGAAACAACTCTCGCTGAAGATTCGGGCCGCCCTCGCACCACGTGTTGGTGACGGAGACGAACTTCCTTCCTAACTTCGCTGGATTGCCCGGCATCTGCCCAGACTCTATAATCAGCCTTCGCGGACGCGGCATGAACCCTTCCCCAGCTGATGGAGTCCGGGTACCCGGGATTCCAACATCCTCGACGAATCCAAATCTCTCCAGCCCCCGCTGGGCCCCCGCATCGCTGCTGATTCTGATCTTCCTCTGGCTGGCGATTTACGCCGCCGGAGTGTTCACTCCGCCTCTTCTTGACGATGTGGACACGATCCACGCTGAAGCGGCGAGGGAAATGCTGCTGCGCCACGATTGGGTCACGATGTACACCAACGGCCTTCGCTACTTGGAGAAGGCGCCGCTGATGTACTGGAGTCTTGCGGCCAGTTACAAACTGTTCGGCATCAGCGATTGGAGTACCCGGCTTCCACTCATGCTGGGATTTCTTGCCTTGGTGCTGGCTACCTACCGTCTTGGAAGCTTCGCATTCGGCGAGCGCGGAGGATTTTATGCCGGCCTCGCTTTGGTCACCTCCATTGGCCCGTATATCTTCACGCGGTTCTTGATCCCTGATGTGCTGGTTGGCCTGTGGTTGGTCCTCTCGTACTATTTTTTCCTACGTTCGCTGGAGGAAGATCGCCCCACACGTTTGACCTGC
This sequence comes from uncultured Acidobacteriaceae bacterium, assembly GCA_963722365.1. Lineage (GTDB taxonomy): Bacteria > Acidobacteriota > Terriglobia > Terriglobales > Acidobacteriaceae > Sulfotelmatobacter. The sequence continues at coordinate 825,738 of CAVRLM010000001.1, read as the reverse complement.
TGGGGCTTTGCCGCGGCCTGTGCCCTGAACGTCCTCACGAAGGGTCTAATTGGACTGGTCTTCCCGATTGGGACGATCGGGCTGTATCTGGTGTTCACTCGGAATCTGCGCCATCTGGCAAAGCTGCGGCTTGTTTCTAGCACTCTGGTCTTTTTTGTACTGGCGGCGCCGTGGCACATCCTCGCGGCCTTGCGCAATCCGGCCCAGGGGCAAGCGCGAGGATTCTTGTGGTTTTATTTCGTGAATGAGCACATCAATCGGTTCTTGAACAAGCGGGTCCCACCGGGGTATGACACCGTGCCCCTGCTGTTGTTCTGGGCGTTGCTGGTGCTATGGCTCGTGCCTTGGGCTGTGTTTCTGCCCCAAGCGTTGCGGGATGTACCGCTGCGTTTGCAACAGATGGGTGCGACCTTAGACCGCCGCAAGAGAGCAAGCCTCCTCTTTTTTCTGTGGGCTTTGGTGATCCTGCTCTTCTTCAGTTTCTCCACGCGGCAGGAGTATTACACCATCCCCGCGTTGCCCGGCATCGCCCTGCTGGCGGGTGGATGGCTGGCTCGGGAGTCTTCCCCCAATGCAACCGAGGCCGAACGGCGGGCTGGCCGCCGGTCCTCCCTGGTTCTGATGGTCGTAGGTATTCTTGGTGGAGTAATTGGCCTGGCGCTTCTCACCACAACACACCAGCCTCCGGCGGGCGTGGACTTGGCGGAACTACTAAAGAAGAACCCGCAAGACTACGATTTTTCACTGGGACACGTGCTCGATTTCACGCCCCAAGCCTTGGGCGTGTTTCGGGGCCCGCTTCTCGGGGCTTCGCTATCTTTGTTGCTAGGGACTGTTCTGAACTGGTGGATGCGCCGCCGTGCCAAGCCTGCTTGGGGGAACGCAGTGCTGTCTCTCATGATGGTCTGCCTGCTAACCTGCGTGCATATTTCTTTCGCGCGGTTTTCGCCGATCCTTTCTTCGTATGATCTCGCGGTTGCGATTCAGAAGGAGTATCGCCCCGGCGATCTGATCGTTATCGACGGAGAGTATCATCAGGCTTCGACTCTCAATTTCTATACTCATATTCCTGTGCGCGTTTTGCACGCGCCCAGTGGCAACCTCTGGTACGGTGAAAAATTCCCGGACGCGCCGCATGTCTTCGAGACTCCCCAGTCGTTCGCCGATCTGTGGTCCGGCTCTGTTCGCGTCTTCTTGTGGACCGACCAGGAAGACCCTAAGGAGTTGCTGGGCATGCCCCATTCCTTGTTGGCCCGCAGTGGCGGGAAGGCAATTTTCACGAACCACGCACAATGAAGCCGAGCCACGGAATGAGCAGAGCGGACCAAATCCCCCGGTTATAATCGTGCTTCCTCGATGATGCTTGGGACTCTCATCGTTCCCGCAGTCGTTTTATTTTGGCGTGCGCTCTTGCTCCTGGCGCTGGCGGGTTCGCTCACCTCAACCATCTACCTGGTGATGACGCTCGTGGCGACCTTCCGCTATCTGCGCATAGCGCGATCGGCACTCGCGGCCGCCAACGCCACGCTAACGGCTTCCCTGCCGCCAGTCACCATTCTCAAGCCTCTACATGGGATGGAAGAGCAGCTAGCGACAAATCTCGAGAGTTTCTTCCAGCAGGATTATCCCGATTACGAAGTCATTTTCGGGGCACGCGACGCGGACAATCCCGCTGTCAAAATCGCTGAAGAAATACGTGCGCGGTACCCTCATATCCCGAGCCGCGTGATTGTCTCCGGTCCTCCCACGCGGCCGAACGCCAAAGTTTTCTCTCTGGAGAAGATGATCGCCACTTCGTCGCGTTCCTATTTCATCATCAGTGACAGTGATGTTCGGGTCGCGCCCAATTTCTTACGCAACACAATTCCGCCGCTATGCGATCCCAAGGTAGGCTTGGTCACTTGCATGTATCGCGGCATTCCCGCATCCGATTTCTGGTCATGGCTCGAAGCTCTCGGCCTTTCGGTAGAGATGTCCTCGGGAGTGATGGTCGCCGACATGATGGAGGGGATGCGTTTCGCCCTCGGCCCAGCGATGGCTGTGCGACGCGACGCCATCGACGCCATCGGAGGCATCGGCGTCGTGGCCGATTACTACTCCGACGATTTCGAGTTAGGCAATCGCATTTGGGCAAAAAATTACAAAGTGGTTCTCTCGCACCACATCGTCCGCAATGTCCTGACTTCTCGTTCCCTGCTCCGCACGCTCGGCGATCAGCTGCGATGGATGAAGAGCACGCGCTACTCGCGTCCTGCCGGTCATGCGGGCACTGGCCTCACCTACGCGATGCCCTTCGGCATTCTGGGCCTGATTTCTGCCGCCGCTCTTGGCCAATGGACGCTTGGAGTTGTTCTACTCGCGTTAGCTTGCTTGAACCGCATGATTCAATCAGTGATCGTAGGTTGGACGGTAGCTCGCGACCCTCGAGCAGTAATGTACTGCTGGCTCTATCCGTTCAGAGATCTTTTTGGGTTCATCGCGTGGCTCATAAGCTACTCCCGCAGAGACTTCTACTGGCGCGGCGAAACCTACCGCTTCGGCCAAGGCGGAAAAATCGCCCCCCTGCAACGACGGCAACAGTAGCGCCGCCGTCCCGTCGGCAGTAGCGGGGCCTTCCCGGCTGCGGGTCTAGAAGTTACGTTTCACTCGAATAGCCGCAAGGGAGTAAGCCTTATAGCCGAATCAGCCGCCCCTTCTTTAACAAGAACCGGTCTCCGCGCCACGTGACGGTATGCCCCGCAAAACTCACCGCCCACACCCCAACCGCAATCAGATCGCGCACCGGCAACAACCACAGGCTTTCCAACAAGCGTCGATCTTCAAGCACTGCGCTGCCAACGGCAATCGCCACAGCAAAGCGCAACAAGACTGTCACTCCAAACGCAAGCCATGACCACCACGCGCCACCAGCAGCAACCACGGCGAGCATCGCCCACATCATTCCATAGGTAGAAGCGAGACCAATGTAGCCTTTCGCTCGCGCGTCGCGCACGCTGCGAGCCCAGCGCAGTTGATGAGCCAGAAACCCGGCCACATCGTAGGCGGGAAGATGGGTCTCTACGACAACATCCGAGAGTTCAACGCGCAAGCCCAGCCCTGTGATCCGCTGCCCGAGCTCGTAGTCATCGGCAAGAAAATCGACGAACGATCGAAACCCGCCAATTCTCTCCAGATCGGCGCGTCGAAAGGCAAGAGTCGAACCCAGGCCAAAGCGAACTCCACCTTCGAGTTGTCGCGCAACCAGCACCCCTGGGCAGAAATCCGTGCTGATGCCAAGCGCTTCCAATCGTGATCCAAAAGTAGCCGCCGGCACTCCCCGATAAAGACACGTCACCATCCCAATGTGCGCATCCATCAACGGTGCCATCACCCGGCGAAGGTAGTCCCTCTCGACACGAATATCGCTGTCGTTTACGAGAAAGTGCTGATAGCGAGCCGCGGCCAGCATCTGCCCAAGGTTGCTAACCTTGACGTTGGCACCGAGCTTTTCCGAGCACACCACCAGCCGAATAGCCCGCTGCGGAAACTCACGTTGCAATTGCAGCACGCTTGCAACGGCAGGATCATCCGCCTCGCTCACGCCAAAAACAATTTCGTATTCCGGATAATCCTGCAGGCAATGGCTGCGGAAGCTTTCGTAAATGTCAGGGTCGGTACCCTTCAGTGGCTTCAAAATCGAAACAGGAGGCAGACCTTGCGTGGATTGGACATTCCCGGTCGCCCGCCGTCCACGCAGAAACCCGCGCACGCTCCACAAGCAGATGAGGTAGTAGGCAGAACTACAGAGGCACCCCGCAACAGCGGTGAACTGTAGGACTCTGGCGATGGAGTGAATCATGCGCGGAGGCAGGCCAGCTTATTCGTAACGCAACGACTCAATCGGATCCAGATTCGCCGCTTTCCATGCTGGATAAATTCCGAAGACCAGCCCTACTCCGGCAGCGGCGCTAAAACCGAACGTGGTCCAGAAGACAGACATGCGCGCTGGCAGCGACGGCCACATCACAGGAATCACCCACACCACAATCGCCCCGGCAGTCACGCCAATAATCCCTCCCACCGCCGTCAGCATGATGGCCTCGAGGGTGAATTGCAGCAGAATATCGCGTTTACGTGCGCCAATCGCCTTGCGCACCCCGATCTCACGCGTCCGCTCGGTCACGCTGACCAGCATGATGTTCATCACGCCCACGCCGCCCACGATCAGGGCGACACTGGAAATCGCGAACATCCCGATAAACAGCGCTCCCGTAATCTGGTTCCACGCATCGGAGATAGAGTCCGAGGTGAATACTGCAAAATTGTCAGGCTTGTCGACCGGGACCTTCCGCCTTCGCCGCAGCAGCTCCCGAATCTCATCGATGGCCTTAGGGACATCATCGTGCGAAGTCGCCTTGATGCTGATCCAATGTTGCTTCAACTCCGGATGCAGCTTGCGCAGCGTGCTCAGCGGGAAAACGACTTTGTTGTCTTCCGGATTCTTGCCGCCCCCGAACACCGACTTCACTGGCTGCACCGTTCCAATCACGGTAAAAAGCTGGCCCTCAATATTGACTTCTTTCCCCAGCGGGCTCTCGTTGCCAAACAGCTCTTCGGTAACATCCGAGCACAACAGCACCACGTTCGACCGGTGCTCTTCGTCCACTTCGCTGAACCAGCGTCCCGAAGCAATCAGCAGGTCGAACACTTCCTTGGCCGAAGCCTGGTCGCCCTCAAGAATCGTGTTCTTGGCTTTCCGGTCGCCGTACTTCACGGCGAACGTTCCAACTCCCAACTCCGGGCGAAAGTACCGGATGCCGGCCGTTACCGCTTTCACATGCGGCAGGTCGCGCATGGCAACGGCATCGTCGTAAGTGAGCTCCTTGCGGGTACGCATTTCCTCGGTCGGCCGCCCGAAGGTGAACGGCTCAATGTGGAAGGCAAAGATTACATCCGAACCAATGCTGCTGACGATCTCGCGCACGTTCTCGTCAAGCCCGCGCCCGATCGAGGAAACGCCGATTACGACAGCGACGCCAATCACAATGCCCAGCACGGTCAGCGCTGAGCGCAGCTTGTTGCTGCGGATCGTGTCCGACGCCATGTGGAAGATCTCGCCGAATTCGTCTTTGCGTTTCATGAAAATCCGCCATCCGGCTGCCTGCCGCAAGGCCGAGAGCCGAGAGCCTTTTACATTTCAAACCGCAGCGCCACAATTGGGTCCAGCCGCGCCGCCTTGCGCGCCGGATAAACTCCGAAAAATACTCCGACGCTCGCAGCCACGAACAGCCCGGCCGCTACCGCCCACAACTTAATGGATGATGGCATACCGATCAGAAGCGTGACCATTTCCGCCACGGTTACGCCCGCCAGTACTCCCAGTACCCCGCCCACCAAAGCTAGAGTCACGGCCTCGATCAGGAACTGCAGCAAGACATCCTCGCGCCGGGCGCCCAGAGCCTTGCGAATACCAATTTCGCGGGTACGTTCCGTGACTGACACCAGCATGATGTTCATGATCACGATACCGCCTACCACGAGAGAGACGGCAGCGATGCCAATCGTCGCCATAAAAAACGTATCGCTGAGCCCGGACCAGATGCTCAATAGACTGGCATTCGTCTCGATTTCGAAGCTATCTTCTTCGCCCACGCGATCATGACGCTGGGCCCGCAGCGCAACTCGGGCCTCATCGATCGCCTGGCTGAGCGGTGCCCCGGTCGCCGTGGCCTTGCCCCAAACTCGCAGACTATCGTTGTGCGATCCGTACTGCTTCAAGTAGACCGTCACCGGAATCAGCACGTAGTTGTCCGCACTCTGTCCCAGCGTCTTACCTTTTTTCTTCCCGACGCCGATCACCTGGTAGGTCCAGCCATCGACCCGTATTTCCTGCCCCAGCGGATCGGCCCCGCCCAGCAGATGCTCCACGATGTCCGTTCCCACGACAGCCACCTGCAGGTGATTGTTCAGGTCCGTGTCGTTCAACATACGACCGTACGTCAGGTCGGTATCGAGAATGGATGCCACGGACGGCGTGATCCCCTGAATGGTCGTATCGCTGATCGACTGTTCGTTGTGCTTCACCTTGCCGCTGCCACGAGCCATCGCGCCCACGTATTCGCAGTGGTGACAGGCTTCCAGCACTGCCTGGTAATCCTCCAGCTTCAGGTTCTTGCGCTTCTCCGCCACCAGGAAGTGTTCAACATTGGTCTCAATCGGTGACATCTTCGCGATGATGAACACGTCCGCGCCGAGATTGAAAATCTTTGTCGCAACGTAATCCTGAATCCCAGAAACAAACGTCACTACCGCAATGACCGCGGCAATCCCAATCACTACGCCCAGCAGCGTGAGCACGGATCGCAACTTATTGGCCCACAGGGATCGCAGCGCGATGCGGATGGCTTCAGCAATGTTCATAAGGTCGGCTACCGGCTCTCGGCGTCCGGCTTCCGGAAAGGTTGCGGCTACTCCGGTCCGAATCAAGTTTACCAGCCTCGTCCACGGGAGATACGCCAAAAGCACAGGCAGTATCCCGGACCCCGAACGCCGGTAGCCGGACGCCGGGATATAATCAATCCGTAGGCAGCCGGACCGGACGGTCGCTCTCTGCGCTTTCGGGCGCAGGGAGAGGAAAGTCCGAACTCCGCAGAGCAGTGTGCCGGATAACGTCCGGGAGGGTGACCCGTCCTTGCGGTCTTCGCAAGGGTGGGAAATTCGACGGAAAGTGCCACAGAAAACATACCGCCTCGGCCTTCACCGGCTGCGGTAAGGGTGAAAAGGTGCGGTAAGAGCGCACCGCCGCGGCAGTAATGCAGCGGGCAGGGCAAACCCCACACGGAGCAAGACCAAATAGGGAGGAAGTTCGCGGCTTCGGCCGCGGACACGTGCCGGCTCGGTGCGTCAAACCTCCGGGTAGGTCGCTAGAGCCGCACAGCAATGCGCGGCCCAGAGGAATGGCCGTCCCGCAGGAGCAATCCCGCGGACAGAATTCGGCTTACAGGTTCGGCTGCCACAACTTTTTGTTTTCAATCACTTACAGAACACCACATCCCGTTGTGACGCCGGTGTGACGCGCTTGCTTGAGCAGCGGCAGCGGTATTCGGAAGCTGGAACGCGCGTCAGCTGCTTCGGCAGGAACAACCCGTTAATCACTGCTCGGCAGAGGAACAATCCCGGAAGAGCGTCGCGACAAGGTCGTTATCGGGACCAATCTCGAAAACGAAGCCATCTTCTTTATTGCCTCTCATCCGTTCTTGAAGCGGTGCCTGATAAACGTCTGGCGCAAGTAACGGCCAAGGTAGGACTCCGGGCGATGGTTAGAAAGTGGCGGAATCAACGCAGGCCGTCAGCCAGGAAGAGGGAATAGATTCGCTGCAACTCGTAGGCCCAATGAGTGCCGTCCAACGTCATGCGGATCCTTGGTATGTCCGGCAACTGCGGTTTTGTCTGCAGGAGAAAGTGCGAGGTCTGAGCCAGGTCAGTTCAAAACGGTATCTCCCAGTCCTCTTGCGCGGACAAATCTGTTCCCTCCCAATCCTCTGGGACAATGACTTCCGCTTCTTCCGAATTGGATTGGGCGAAGACTTCCCTAGTCCTCCAGTCCCAGGTATGCGCAAAGATCAAGCCCGTGTTCTCCAACTTGCGTAGCAGTTCCGGATGCTTCTGCGCAAGGAATTTGAGTCTCCCGGTTTTGTAAGGCTTTAGCCGGGCCACTTCCAGGACAATCTCGGCGAGACTGGCGACCTGCGGATTGTCCGACTTCGCTATTTGTCCCAGACGAATCACATTCTTCTCGGAGATGTGCGACTGTTTGAGAAACCGGAAGAGATCGTCCTGATCCTCGATGGCTCGGCGCTCGGTCTCCGGTTTGGCCTGGCAACGCTTGCACACATGAATCTTGTGACCTTTGCCCGAGAACTGCTCGTTCGGCCGCTCACGCCCGCAGATCCTGCAGTAATGCCCCATACCGATCCTTTATGACTACAAGCCCCCCTCGACACAGTTTTCGGTTGGGCCAATCCTACGCCCGATTGTGACGGAAGCTGCACTTATCCCGACTCTGCCTCAACTTTCGCGCGATTCATTTCTTACTTCCTTGTTATTGTCACAAGAACGCTATGAAAGTAGAAGCGCGAGGTCCTCGGGCTTCAAGTTCCGAATGACGCTGCTCTCGGCGCCGATGATTTCGGCGGCCAGGTCGCGTTTGCTATTTTGCAACTCGAGGATCTTCTCCTCGACGGTGTTACGGGCGATCAGCCGATACGCGAAGACCGAACGCTGTTGTCCGATGCGGTGCGTGCGATCCACCGCCTGCGCTTCCACGGCCGGGTTCCACCAGGGATCGAGGATGAATACATACTCGGCGGCGGTAAGGTTCAGCCCGACTCCACCTGCCTTTAAGCTGATCAAGAAGATTCTGCAGCTTGGGTCAGCTTGGAAACGCTCGACTCTGGCCTGGCGGTCGCGAGTCGCGCCATCGAGGTATTCGTAAACGATGCCACTTTCATTCAGCCGCTCGCGAACAATTTTCAGCAGGCTGGTAAACTGCGAGAACACCAATGCCTTGTGTCCTTCGTCGAGGACTTCGCGCAATTGCGCGAGCAGCGCTTCGAGTTTGGCGCTGGGAGCTCCAATGCGTTTGGGGTCGAGCAGTGCGGGATGGCAAGCGGCCTGGCGCAGACGCAACAAGGCTTCCAGAACCTGGATCTTTGATTTAGTCAGGCCATCCGTTTCGATTCGCTTCAGCAGTGACTCGCGATAGTGCTGGCGCAATTCGTCGTAGAGCTTGCGCTGGGCGGTCTCCATCTCACAGTAAATCGTCTGCTCGCTCTTGGGCGGAAGTTCCTGCGCCACTTGCTGCTTGGTCCGGCGCAGAATGAACGGCCGCAGGGCCTGAGCCAGCAAGCGGCGCGTGTCTTCCGTGGGATTGCGCCATGTGCCGCCCGCAACCTTGAAAACGCTGGCTGCGCCAAGCATTCCGGGATTGAGAAACTCAAATAAGCTCCAGAGTTCGCCGAGATGATTCTCGACCGGAGTGCCACTCAGCCCCAGACGATATCGTCCACGCAAAAGGCGTACTGCCTTCGAGGATTCAGTGTCGGCATTCTTGACCGCCTGAGCCTCGTCGAGGATGACGTAATCAAATTCGAGATCCTTAAGAGAAAGGATATCCCGGCGCAGCGTACCATAGGTGGTGAGGATCACGTCACAAGCCGCGAAGTCGTTGCCATCGCGGGCCATGCCAGTGTGGTCCAGAACCCGCAGTTGAGGCGTGAAGCGCTCCGCCTCCTGCTTCCAGTTAAACACCAGGGATTTCGGCACCACGATGAGGGACGGTGCGACTGGCTTGCCGGTGCACCGCAACTCGCGACGCATTTCGAGAAGAGCCAGCACCTGCGCCGTCTTGCCCACACCCATATCATCGGCCAAGCAACCGCCGAAAGAGTATCGTTGTAGAAAAAGGATCCACGCCAATCCTTCGCACTGATAATCGCGCAAACGGCCCACGAATCCCTCAGGCTGTGCAGTGGTCTCCACCGCACTGAATTGGTGCAGATCGGCCCGGACGCGCGCGAACGTCTGGTCCCATTGTGCTTCGGGCTGTGTGGCCAGCAGGGCATCGAGAAGTCCTGCCTGGGAACGGGTAAAGTGAATGTGTCCGTTCTCGGGAGAACCCATTCCGGCCAGGGGACCGATCCGGCGCAGCCATTCCTCCGGCAGCATTCCGTAGGTTCCGTCATCGAGCTGCACCATGTTGTTGCCGCGACGCAGGGCCGCGAGCAATTCTGGCAGTCGCGCCTTAGTGCTGCCGTAATCCACTTCGCCGTGCAATTCGAACCAGTCCACACCGCTGGACACTTCGAGCCGGTACGATCCCGGCCGGCGGAAGATTTTTCCCTCGGCGTCAATGTGCCATCCTGCCTCGACCAGCGACCGCACGACCCGTGGCAGCTTACTCGCCGCAAACCCGCGGACAGGTTCGGGCTCCCAGTAACTCGCTTGGCCTCGTTTCACGCCCAGTTGATCAAGCAATGCATTAGCCGTTGCTTCGGCGTCGAAATCGCGGATCAGAAACCGCCGGCTGGCAGCGTCAAAGACGCCCCGCGAGGAATCGAACTCCGGCACAATCCGGTCGTCGTAGGCAAACGAGAGCTCCGCTTGCAGGCGCCCTGGTCCTAAGCGAGTCGGCGCTTGGGAAATTTTCAGACGCGGAGCGGGAATTGACGCCAATTCCTCGTACCGCATTTCCTCTGGCACAGTCAGTGGCGGCAGGTTCCGGGAGCAGAGCAAGGCGGCCAGGAATTGATCTTTTTCGCCCTCGGGGGCCACAATCGAGCACTTCTTGCGAAGAGCTGAAATCCACTCAAACGAAGCTTCCTGGGCGCATCGTGCCACTCGGTCCCTGGTAAGTAGAAGGCCAGGTGCGACGAGAAGCGGGGCCGTCAGTTTCATTCGCTCTTCACCACGGTGGAAGAATCCGGTGAGCGCACACTGTCCGTCTTCCGCCTTGCCCAACTCAAGCCCAAACCTCCAAGCCTCGCCGTCATCCCAAGCCAGCGGTAGCAAAGCTTCGGGCTCGTTCTGAGGCCGCAAGTAGCAGCGGCCGGTTCGGACCATGAGAGGCATGAGCATATCGCTCAGTGCAGGCGGAAGCATTGACAATTCAGGAAGACGTTCATAAGGATCCAGGTATCCATAGGCGTACATCCGTGTTCCAGCGACCATCGACAGTACTTGTTGGTCTTCGGTTATGGGAAGACGCTGAATCTGGCTGCGCTTCATCGCGAGCGGCTTGGGGCGTGTCCAGCTGCCGTCTTTCTTGCGATCACGAGATTCCAGCGTGAGGCACAGTCCGCCGCCCGAGAGACACGTTGCAATGTCCACGATGTATAGAACCTCCCGCTTTGCCGGCCACGTGGACTCTGGCGCGGCCGGCCGCGAGCCGGGGGCGACGATCTCGCTGAATTGCTGTTGCCACGATGGCGGTTTCGGCACCCGCTGTCGAGTGGTGACAGGTACGCTCGAGCGGGCAACCGAGTCTCGCCATCTGGCCTTTAGCGTCCTGAGATCAGCGTCGTCAAAGGGCAATTCAGAATCGTCGCTCAATACCAGTTGCGGCGCGGAAGTAGCTACAGAGAGGCCGCCCTGTGCCTCGGCTGCCAGAATCGTGGCCCAGAGATGCTTGCATGGGACGCCATTGTCCACGAAGTAGGGGCAGTCACACCAGACCGACAGGATTCCGTCTCTGAAATTCAGCTCTACATCATAAGTCTGCGAACCCCGCACCCGGGCGTGCAATTCAGTTTCAGAAGCCCGCTCAATACGGACTTGGTCGCGCCAATAGTATTCTTCGCCCCGATGCCGGACGTTCCTGGTGAATTGCGGTGCCAGTCGAGTGGAAAGATTCAAGGACATGGTCTAGGCCTGACGACATCGATCCATTTTTTCATTTGATGATTTGTTTTGATTTTCTTCGCCATACGCGATCGATTTCCCGGGGTAAGATCCTGTTTATGAAAAGGTCGAGCGAGGCTTTGCTCTCTAATTTCTGGCTGTAATTCAAGTTCACGGACATCGACTGGCTCCATCAATTACCCCTCACCGGAGATCACGTGAGCAATTCGCCGCAGGTACTCATTGGCGTAGTCGCCGACGGACAGAATCACAACCAGGCGTGCTTTCGCTCGACTGAGCGCGACGTTGATCAATCGAGGCCCTTCGACAGGATGCCCTAGCAATCTCCCGCCAGTCGCGATCACTGGATCGAAAATAACAGTGTGATACTCGCTCCCTTGCGCCCTATGCACGGTGCTGACCGGGACCTTGGCCTGTCCAGCATTTCGGAGAAAAGTTTTGATCAGCCCCCGCTGTGCTCGATAAGGAGTCAAGACGAGCACGTTTTCCTCACCGACCTGGCCGGCGAGAGAAGGAACGATCTGTCCGATATACTCGGCGGACTTGTAGCGTGTGCCAATGCCATATTTCGTCTGTTTGAAGTCGCCTTCCGCAGGGCACTTTTCGAGGTGTACGCGGACGGCGCCCATCCCGGGGACGAACTGCGTACGTCGCTCCGCACACCAGTCCACGTCGGTTGCGCACTTCTCGGCGACGATCAACTCCCCGTCATAGAACACGTGGCTAACGATGTCACAAATCTCTTCGGCCATACGGGACTGTTCATTCAAGAAGCAGCGGTTCTGCGGGTTCATGTACTTAAACATTGATACGCTAAGCCACTTCGTTGCATCGGGACGCGCTGACCGCACGATCGGTGCAAGCTGCTTGTGGTCGCCGGCGAAGAGGACTCGCTGGCCAAGCGGCGCCAACGCCAACGCATGGGGCAGGCTGACTTGGCTGGACTCGTCGAACAAGATGAGGTCGAATGGTTGACGAGCCCGCAGAGCGCTGTACGAAAAAGATGCTCCGGTCGTGGTCATCGCCGCCACTTGCGCCTGATCGATGGGCTTCGGTATCTGTGCTCGAAGAGCGCTAATCTTGTCTTTCCAGGTGGCATATGCTGCCGCATTGCTTCGGTCCGGCATCTGCGTTTCGAGCTGAGCAATCCGTCTAACAAGATCGCTATCAACAACTGGTAATAAGTGTTCGCGGCCTTTGTAGTTGCCGGCGATGAAATGGGTTCCGATTCGTTTGCACCGCTGGCGCAATCCGTGAGCCGCGGGATCGGTCCGCTCGAGTTCTTCCAGGCGGTGGTCGACCGACAGCAATGCAATGTCGACCGCCCAGTTCGTCGTCGAAAGCAGTAAGATTCTCGCTTGCGGCCTTTGATGCAGGTACGAGGCCAATATCGCTCCCACCGTATAGGTCTTCCCGGTGCCCGGCGGTCCCCAAAGGAACCCGAACTCTCGATCCAGCAGCCCAAATGCCTGTCTTTGCCTATCCCTCAATTGGGGGAAGCCTGGTACCGAACGCACATCGGGGAGTGGGGAGTAATTCAGAGCGGTGACTTTTTCAAGCCAACCAAGACTTGCCTCGGCAAAGAGCGGTGATTTCCAAATGTCCCTCAGCGCCTCCAAATATCGCGGGGTGTGAAGGACGATCTGGCCGCCTTTACGGGGTGGTGGGCCACAGAGATACCGGATGTTGATTTGGTCGTGTTCGGCGGAGACGGAGAGGACGTCAGCTGTTCCTTTGGGCGGCCCCGGCCACCACGCCGCGGCGCCCTCAAGGCTCTCGTCCAGTCCGTGAGAAGAATCTGCCGAATTGATGAATATCTTAAAAAGCGCTGCGCCATCCGGTTTCACCTCGGAAACAGTGAACTTTAGCGGCCCGCCGCTTACTCTGAGCTCGTCTTCGAGGGCATCGATGATTTCGCGCTGCGACGTGAATTCTGGACGCTGCATAACAGGGCTCCGGAGACCATAGTAAACCTGGGCCAGGGTGGCGAACGACAACCCACAACGGCCCTTATACACCACGCCACAGTCTTCGCTATGGCGGCCGAATGAAGGAGTCAGAGGAAATCGCCGGACGCTGTGTGCGCCCGCGGTTGAAGCCCGCACGAGCACAGAACAGTAACCTCGCCGAGTGCAGGGTCGATCCGTAGAAATGGCTATGACTTCTTGCCGTCGACTTGCCAAGGCTAACTAACTTGTAAGTAGGCTGATCGCGACTACCAGCAAACAATCGTCTCGGTCCGCCCATTGTGACGCCGGTGTGACGCAAAACCTGCCAACACTGCCAAAGTTGACATCATTGACAGTTCACCGCGACTGATTTCAAATAAGTTGTCTGTTTGCAATGCAGTCCGGCGAATTCGGCTTACAGGTCCGGCTGCCTTTCATTCTTATTTGTCTGCTTTCTGCTTCTACTAACTTCCTAGATGTGACGCGCTCAGACGGCGCGGGATTCTCAATCACTTGCGCGCACCACCTCATCTGTTCAGGGATTGCAAGCGTATCGTCGCACTTCAATCCGCCAAGGCGAGGCTTCGGCGGGCCCGAATAACCTGCCTTTTAACTCGTATTCTGGATTTGGGACGAGCTTATCGGTGTCCTCACGTTGGCAGTGCTGGTCGAGCCAGGCCGCGACCGCAGTCGTATTTCGGAAGTCCGTGCCATACATGGTGTCGACAAACAGCATGTGCGCCGACGTTGGATGGCCGGCATTGATCCATCCCGCCGTGTTGTACACGCGGGGGTACTGCAACTGCTCGGCATAGTTGCCTCGGAAATGGTTGGGGGAGATGCCTTCAGCGGCCATCAGGTCGCAGGTGAGATAGAACAGAAACACCGGATAGCTGCCGATTACTATCTGATTCGAGAGCACGGAAGAGGCGGCGACCTGTGCAATCTGCTGCCAAGGCTCAAGGGACCTAGGAGTCGGATAAAAGCGTCGCGACGCGATACCGAACCATGAAATCGCGCCGATGACGGTGAGGCCCACGATGAGGAAGCGCCGAAAGTGTGGTGGAGTTGTGGCCAAGGCGATACCGGCTGAGATCAGGAGCCAGGCGCCAAGCGGCATGACGCGTTTCTGATTGATTTCGCCCGAGAGCGCCAGGGCGAACACCAAAACCAATGTGGAAGCGAAGAGCACCCGGGCAAAGCGGGGCGCTTTGAGCAGGATCGTAAGGCCGCAGCAAACCATTGTTAATGCCAACGGGATACTGAGGGGCAGCACCCAGGGGGCGATGGATTCCGACGCAACCAAAACGTACAGGCTGTAAAGAGAGGTCAAGAGAGCGCTGGCGGAAATTGCGGGAGGGTGGATCTTCAACAAGCGAAAGAATTGGGGCCAAAGGGGGGCATAGGCTACCACGAGCAGCGCCACTACACTTGCCAGCCGCAGCCATTGCGCTCTCCAGTGAAACTCCCGCCGGAACATGAGGTCCACACCCAACACCGCCAGAAACGCCCCGCCTACGAAGTTGGTATAAAGCAACGCCAGCGCGGAAATCACGAACCAGGCGAGGCGTTTTGAGGTCGGCTGCTGGAGCCAGCAGAGATAGGTGTACGTAACGCAGGCGAGGAGAAAGAAGCAGAAGGGAAGCCAGACGGCGTAGCGGCCGAAGTGGAATCCGTAAGGCCATAACACGCTCAAGACGATGGTGGCCCGAGCGGCGGATGGGCCGGCCGCTTTATCTGCCGCGCGCGAAGAGACCCAGATTCCAAGGGTGAAGAAAAGGATGGAAGGGACGCGCAACAGGAGAAGAGAATTTCCGGTGAGAGCGAGCCAGGTATGCAGGAGGATATCGGGAAGAGGGGGATGCAACTGGGGGGCTTCGGTCTTGAATTGAGTGGCGACAATGGCGACTGGTTGCGCGGCGGAACCGACTTGGTAGGCTTCGTCGTCGATCAGGCCGAACCAGGGATTGGTCAGCAGAAGAATGGCGGCGAGGGCGAGGAGAGGAAGGGGGGAGCCTGAGGAGCTACGGCCGAGGCGAAGTGATGCTTTCAGTTTGGTATACAGTTTCGTGAGGCCTTCGGCCATGGCTTCACAGGGAAGGCTGTCGGGCATTCCGGAATTGTAATATTTGGACCCTACGGACAGTGCCGATCCCAAAAGTTTTTCAGGTGTAACAGGCTGAGCTCGACGTTGCGAAGAGTGCCCACGCTGCGTCACAATCCACTCGACATCAAATGGCACTTCGTGAACGAACATTCCGCGTGAGGTGCTTCCAGCGTGCCGATAGCTGGTTCAGTCGACTTGTCCGAATCATGACAGCCTTGCATGAGGGGTTCTGGCTTGGTTTCCTGAATGCCGATGACCTCAATGCGATTACAGCCGCGCGATATGGCGAGTCTCAGTATCTGGCATCGACCGAGCACAATCTGAGCGGTTTCTTCAGCTGGGAAACACCCGTCCTGGAGCGCTACTTTCGACGAGGATCTCGCGTCTTGGTTGGAGCAGCGGGTGCTGGCCGGGAGCTTTTGGCGCTGCATAAATGCGGGTTCGAGGCGGACGGGTTCGAATGTTGTCTGCCACTGGTGCGCGCCAGTCAGGAGATTTTCGACAAGCTCGGCGAATCAAAATCCGTGTTTCCTTCTTCGCCAGACAGTGTTCCTCCGGGTCCGGCAGATTACGATGGATTGATTGTAGGCTGGAGTGCGTATACGCACATTCCGACAAAGGTACGTCGGATTGCGTTCCTTCAGGCTTTGCGCCAGCGCGCTTTGCCGCACTCGCCGCTATTAGTTTCGTTTTTCACACGCGGCCCGTCTTCACGTTATGAGGCCGTGGTTCAACGGACTGCGACGATTTGTAGTCTTGTCTTACGTGGATGGAGACCTTTGGAACTCGGGGATCGCCTAAGTCTTGGTCACTACACTCATTCGTTCACCCGCGATGAACTCGAGGCGGAAATGACATCGGCTGGTTTTCGAGTCGCGCACTACAGTGAAGTAGGCGAGCGGGGGCACGCGGTCGGCATAGCTGAGTGAGTGCCGCGCTTGCGGTGAGGGGATTCTTTACTGTAATCGTCCGGAGCAAGTCGAATTGCCTCGCCCTGACAGGCACACGCGTCCCGCTTCCGGAACCAAAACTGAGTCCACATGAAATCGCTGCACCTGTTGGTAACGCGGCAAAGGAGCGCCGATGCGCCCCCGTGCCCACGAAAAGCAACAACTTCATCACAAGCTCGACAGCTTTTTTCTCACCGAGCTTCGGCAAGATCATAGCGATCAAGGTTCATCACCTTGTTCCACGCAGCCGCGAAGTCTTTCACAAATGACTCCTTCGCGTCGTTCGATGCATAGACTTCCGCGAGTGCGCGGAGCTGGGAGTTCGAACCGAAGAGGAGATCGACGCGGGTGGCGGTCCACTTGGTTTTGCCCGTCTTCCGATCGCGCCCTTCGTATACGCCTCCAGAAATGCCTTCGACCGTATTGGAGGGCTCCCACTTCGTGTTCATGTCGAGCAGGTTGACGAAGAAATCATTCGTCAGCGTCTCCGGCCGGTTCGTGAAGACGCCGTGTTTGGTCTGCCCGAAGTTTGCATTCAGTGCGCGCAGACCACCAATGAGTACCGTCATCTCAGGTGCAGTCAGTGTGAGCAACTGCGCCCGATCCAGCAGGAACTCCTCAGCCGACAGGACTTGTCCGCCGCGGAGATAGTTGCGGAAGCCGTCCGCCACCGGCTCCATTACAGCGAAGGAGTGCACATCGGTCTGCTCCGGCGAAGCATCCGTGCGGCCCGGCGAGAAAGGAATCTTCACCTCGTGCCCGGCCTTCTTCGCAGCTTCCTCGATGGCAGCGTCGCCGCCGAGAACGATCAGGTCTGCCAGGGAAACTTTCTTCCCTTTATTGCCATTGGTCTGGGCGCTGTTGAACTCCTTTTGGATCGCCTCCAGCTTCGGCAGAACCTTCGACAGCTCAGCCGGCTGGTTCACTTCCCAGTCCTTTTGCGGCGTGAGGCGAATGCGGGCCCCGTTCGCCCCACCGCGCTTGTCGGAGCCGCGGAATGACGCGGCCGATGCCCATGCAGTCTTGACCAGTTGGGAGATCGTCAGCCCGGACTTGAGGATCTTTGATTTGAGAGCAGCAATGTCCTGGTCGCTGATCAATTTATGATCGACGGCGGGAACAGGATCTTGCCAGATCTGGGGTTCTTTCGGAACGAGCGGACCAAGATACCGAGGGATCGGTCCCATGTCGCGGTGCGTCAGCTTGAACCACGCTTTCGCGAACGCGTCTGCGAATTGGTCCGGATGCTCAAAGAAGCGCCGTGAGATTTTTTCGTAAGCAGGGTCGAACCGCAACGCGAGGTCTGTGGTCAGCATCGTCGGCGCATGCCGCTTTGCCGGATCATGCGCATCCGGCACTGTGCCAGCACCCGCACCATTCTTCGGTGTCCACTGATGTGCGCCCGCCGGACTCTTCGTCAGCTCCCATTCGTAGCTGAACAGGTTGGTGAAGAAGTTGTTGCTCCACTTCGTCGGGGTCTGGGTCCAGGTGACTTCCAGTCCGCTGCCGATCGTGTCAGCACCAAAACCCTTGCCAAATTTATTTTTCCATCCGAGGCCTTGCTCCTCGATGGCGGCACCTTCCGGTTCCGCGCCTACATAATCAGCGGGGATGGCAGCGCCGTGCGTTTTGCCAAAAGTATGTCCGCCGGCAATGAGTGCGACCGTTTCTTCATCGTTCATCGCCATGCGAGCGAACGTTTCCCGGATATCCCGCGCCGCAGCGATGGGATCGGGCTTTCCGTTGGGCCCTTCCGGATTCACGTAGATCAGTCCCATTTGCACGGCAGCGAGCGGATTGGAAAGATCACGGTCGCCGGTGTAGCGCTCGTCGGCCAGCCATGTGCCCTCTGGTCCCCAATAAATTTCCTCTTCGGGTTCCCAGACATCCGGACGCCCGCCGCCAAAACCGAACGTCTTGAATCCCATCGACTCCAATGCGACGTTGCCGGCGAGAATCATCAGGTCGGCCCACGAGATCTTCTTGCCATACTTCTGCTTGATCGGCCAGAGCAGGCGGCGTGCTTTGTCGAGGTTCACGTTGTCGGGCCAGCTATTGAGCGGCGCGAAGCGCTGTTGACCGGAGCCGGCCCCGCCGCGGCCGTCGCCGATGCGGTACGTACCCGCGCTATGCCACGCCATACGGATGAAAAGGGGGCCATAGTGTCCGAAGTCGGCAGGCCACCACTCCTGCGAGTCCGTCATCAAGGTATTCAGGTCCTTAACCACGGCACTCAGGTCGAGCGTCTTGAACTCTTCCGCGTAATTAAATTCCTTACCCATTGGATCGGACAACGGGGAATGCTGGTGCAGGACCTTCAGGTTCACCTGATTCGGCCACCAGTCAACGTTGGCGTGGGATTTGCGAGCGCCGTGCCCGAAGGGGCACTTCGATTCAGTTAACGTGCTCTTGTCCTTAGTTTCGGGGGAAACACTTCCTGATGAAGTCGCGAGTGTATTGTCCATATATTTTCATCCTTCGATTCTTGATTGCGTACTGCCTGAAGAAAACTACGTTTTGGCGCTGCAGCGGCGACAGAGGCCAAAGACCTCGATCAACGGCTGCGTGAGATCAAAGCCATCCGGCAGTTGCCGGGATAGCCGCTTCAAATCGATGAAATCACCTTCAATGTCCTGCACCGATTTGCAGCGGGAGCAGACGAGGTGGTGGTGAGGTTCGAGGTTGCCGTCCACACGCAACGTGGATGCATGCGGAGTCACTTCTCGCAGCAACCCGCATTCGATAAAAAGCCGCAGGTTGTTGTAGACGGTAGCGAGAGATATGGATGGAATGCGACGCCGGACCGCAGCGTAAATGTCTTCTGGAGAATAGTGTCCGTGGGAAGCAATAACAGCCTCATAAACCACCTGACGCTGGTGCGTGACCGCCAAGCCGTGCTTCGCGGCCAGTTCGCGGAACTGCTCATGGGTAAGGCGCATGATTATTGAATGAGAATTATTATAAAACGATAGAAAGGAGTGTCAACCGAAATTTCTTCGATCTCGCAGAGAGCCGTCTAGGAAATCGAAATCCGTATCTTTCGGGTCTAAACGCTTACGCGTTATAATGAACTGATTCCCGGCCGTCAGTTTCGCGGCCATATTCAATCCCACTTTTCAAGAGAGGTTTTCATGTCAGCACCCAGCCGTCGGCCGGAAATTCGCCGCCGCCGCACCCGCAAAGAGAAGATTGTCCAGTTGCGCAAGCGCCTGGCCGCCGCCAAAACCGATGCCGATAAGAGTCGCCTCACGGCCAAGTTGCATAAGCTCGCCATCCTCTCTCCTGGACAGCCGCTTCTGAAGTAAATCTTTGTGCCCTTAGTCCGCGGCGGGTTGATGATTGGAATGGGCTCGACCGCCGTGGGCGATTTGGCTATACGTTTCCAGAATCCGTCGCACCGACGTTTCCCACGAAAACTTCGCGGCCTGCTGGTAGCCCCGCTCCTTCATGCGCCCACGCAGAGCCTGGTCTATCAACACGCGATGCAGCGCGCGCATGATCTCGAATACGTTTTCAGGATTGACCAGCACTGCCGCATTCCCCACGACCTCAGGCAAGGACGACACGTTCGACGTCACTACCGGGGTTCCGTGTACCATCGCCTCCAACGGCGGCAGGCCGAACCCTTCATATAGCGAGGGGAAAACGAATATCTTCGCCTCGTCATAGAAAATGCGTAGCACGTCGATCGGAACGAAGCCCAGGAAGCGCACATCGTTTTGTACTCCACTGCGCACCACTGTCCGCCGCAAGTCGGGATTCCCGGAGAGATCATCCCCAATAATGATGAGCTTGAGATCGGGATAGGCCAAGTCGCGTTCCAGTTCCGTTTTCAGTGCCGAGAAGGCTTCGATCATGCGCACGACATTCTTGTGTGGACTGATCTTGCCTGCGTATAGCAGGAACGGATACGTCACCTGGTAGCGCCGCGCAATCAGGTCGCGGTCGGCCGCGCTGGCGTGCCCGTGCAGAAAACGTTCATCAATCGCGTTGTACACCACGTCGACCCGCTCGGGCGGAATGTCAAACAGTTTTTCGATTTCGTTGCGCGTAAAGTTCGACACGGCAAAAATTCGCGACGCCCCGGCAAGCGCCCGCTTGGTCATCTGAAAGTGCAGAGACCGCCACAATCCACTCTGCTCCCGGGCTCTTGCCATGTGCTGCAACACGTCATGCACCGTAATCACGTAGGGGCATGGAAGCAGACGCGGCACAGAAAAAAGATTGGGGATATGTACCAGGTCGCAGTGCAGTCGTCTCAAGGAGCTGCGGAATTCGCGATAGCCCTCGATAGAACGGTCGGAGGCCAGCAGAGGAACGGTGTGAAAGTTCGACGGCAGCGCGCCGATCTCCTCCACTTTCGCCGGAGATCCAAAGAGCAAATATTCGTTGTTATGGTCCAGGCGTCCCAGTGTGCGGACCACATTGCGGATATACGTGCCGACGCCGAACTCGGTCATCCGCCGAATATCGATGGCGATCTTCACCGCTGGCATTTAACCACAGAGATCAGGAAACGGCCCAGAGGAATTATGCCCTCACCTCGGCCTGCGCCTTGGCCCTGCGATCGGCATAGAGCGGGAACGCTTCGCATAGTTCCAGCACCTGCTTGCGGACGTTGCTCAGGAGAGCTGCGTCTGTGCGATGCAGAAGCGCTTCGGCGATCCAGCGCCCAATCTGCGTCATCTCCGCCTCCTTCATGCCGCGCGTGGTCAGCGCCGGAGTGCCAATGCGGATACCACTCGGCTTCATCGGCGGGTTGGTGTCGAACGGAATTGCATTCTTGTTCACGGTGATGCCCGCTTCGCCCAACGCCTTCTCCGCTTCGCTGCCCAGCATGCCCTTGGAGAACACGTCGACCAGCATAAGGTGCGTATCGGTGCCACCGGATATGATGCGGAATCCTTCGTCGGCCAGGGCCTTCGCCAGCACCTTGGCGTTCGCGACGACTTGTCGCGCGTAGTCGCGGAACTCGGGCTGCATCGCCTCCTGAAAGCACACGGCCTTCGCCGCCATGATGTGAACCAGCGGACCGCCTTGCATTCCCGGAAAGACGACTTTGTCGATGGCCTGCGCAAATTCAGCTTTGGAAAGAATCATTCCTGCGCGCGGCCCACGCAGAGTCTTGTGCGTGGTCGAAGTCACAATATGCGCGTGCGGCACCGGCGAAGGATGCGCGCCGCCAGCCACCAACCCGGCAAAGTGCGCCATGTCGACGAGGTAAAGCGCGCCCACCTTGTCGGCAATCTGCCGCATGCGGGCGAAATCAATCGTGCGCGGATAAGCGCTGCCTCCGCCGACAATCAGCTTGGGCCGCTCTTGTACTGCCAGCCTCTCCAACTCGTCGTAATCAATGGTCTCGGTTTCTTTTGTGACGCCGTACGGAACGATCTTGTAGGTCTTGCCGGAAAAATTCAGGTGATGCCCGTGCGTAAGGTGTCCGCCATGCGCCAGGTTCAGTCCCAGGATCGTGTCGCCCGGCTGCAACACCGAAGCATAGGCTTCCATGTTGGCCTGCGATCCGGCGTGCGGTTGCACGTTGGCGTGCTCCGCGCCGAAGAGTTGCTTCGCCCGGTCCCGCGCCAGGTTCTCGACGATATCCGCATACTCGCAGCCGCCGTAATACCGCTTGCCCGGATATCCCTCGGCATACTTATTGGTGAACACCGAGCCCGCCGCTTCCAGCACGGCTTCGCTGACAAAATTCTCCGAAGCAATCAGTTCAAGTCCTTCATGCTGGCGGCGAGTTTCGTTGTCGATGGCAGCAGCAATCTGCGGATCGCTCTCGAAAAGCGGGCGGTACATCTTTGCGGCGTTGTTCATGTGATTTTCCTGATTCCTATTTGGCCGATGCAACGGGCTGCACCATGCATTTTAAACCGCACGCTAAACGAAGGGCAGGCAGCCCGACAAAAAGGCAGCCCAAGGCGTTTTCCTTTGTGAACCTTAGCCTGTCCTGAGCGAAGTCGAAGGATGTCCTTCGTAGTTAAAGCTCTTAATCAAACGCCGTCCGCAGAAAAGAAGCCAGATGCCACCCATCCATGTATTTGTACGGAGTTTCGCCAGTCGTGTAATGCCCGCAGGGCAGCACGGCGACTTTGTGGTCAAGCCCGTGCCGCTCAAACTCCTCAACCGTTTGCAGCGAAAGTTCTGGCAGGAATGTCAGATCATATTTCGCATACACGATCAGCGACTTCCGTGGCCAGCGTGCAAATTGATTAAAGTAAGACATTGGACTGACAGCTAACCACGCTTTGCGCAGTGTCTCCAGATCAATTTGCTGCTCAATACCCTGGCGGATGTGCCGCGTCGACTGCCCATGCCATACCACGTCGGCAACGTAAGTCGACGCATGATTGAATGCGGCCACGCGAAGCCGCGGATCATGCGCCGCCGCGATAAACGCGTAACACGATCCCAGACTGGTGCCGACAATGCCAAGTTGGTTGTATCCCTGCTGCTCGAGCCAGTCGAGGCAACTCCGAATATCGACGACTCCCTGCCGCACCGCGTCGAGCGTTCGCCCGATGTTGGCCGACACGGCATAATCCGCGCGGCTGATCTCAGCGGGCATGCGAATGTCGTGATACGGCATGGTCAAGCGCAGCACCGCGATGCCCATCATGTTCATCACCCGGCAGAGGCTGACGTAAGCGATCGCGTCCGCGTTCCAGTGCGGCAGCAGAACAATCGCACGCCGCCCCCTCGCCGGGAACCAGCGCGCATTCACCAGATTGTTTTCCGGATACGGCGTCTTCACCGCCGAAGTAAATCTCAGGAATTCGCCGAATGTCCCTTTGACCTTCGCTTCCAGCTTCGGGTCCGGCACTTCCCGCGTCGAAAAAACTTTGACCTCACGCGTCTCCAAACGGAAATCCGTCGGCCGCGCGTACGCATAAAATTCGTCGCTCGCCGCCACAATGCGACGGTTGTAATCGAGAATGAACTTCTCCGGATCTTCCGGCGTGTGTCCGAACCGGTAGCCGTTGCGGCAAGGCCAGTCCCGCGTAAACTCCACACCCCAATCCAACGGGCGGATCACGCGGTTGTTATCCACCGAGGTCAGCCGGTGTTCCCAGTCGTACATCCATTGTGCGTAGCGTGAAGGCATGCTCAAACCTCTAGTGTAACAAGCAGAACGAATCAGCTCAGGGGCGAACCATTCAACGGTGACTACCGGCGGTCGGCAGCCGCGATTCCGTACCTAAACGGGACGCCCCCCGAGAAGAAATGTCAGAGTCTGTGAGGCTCGTCACCGATTGGAGCCCGGACAGCCACGATATTCAAGGCTGGTGCGCAATTTTCTCGTGCTGTAGCTACAGTTGGAGTTACAATGACACTTGAATGGGATGAGGCGAAGAATCGGACGAATATAGGAAAATACGGACTTCATTTCGCGGAGGCGGAGGAGATATTCCGTCACCCTCTTCTTGTTCGTCCCGATACGCGTGAGGACTACGGCGAGAAGCGATGGATTGGAATCGGGATGATTTAACACCGGGTTGCCTTCGTTGCGTTTCCCGAACGCCCGAACGACACCATCCGCATTATTTCGTTAAGAAAGGCCAATCATGAAGAACGCCAAGAATACGAAGAAGCGATCGCGAACGGACTGGAAGAGAGTTGATGCGCTACGGGACGAGGATATTGATTATTCCGATATTCCAAAGCGGGGACCGGAGTTTTTCGCAAACGCGATCCTCTGGCCCGGACCGAAGAAGCAGATTACTCTACGCATCGATCCCGACGTGCTGACATTCTTTCGAAAGCACGGCCGCGGATACCAGAGCACCATCAACGCGGTTCTGCGCAAATATATGGAAGCTAGAAAGGAGCAAACGGCGGCCGCCCGGCCCCGCAACTCCGAAAACCATCACGTCGCAGGACGATGAATCCGAGTCCGACCTGCTTAGTTCGAATACCGTCTCGGTACACGCTTCGAGATATTGCACAGAATTTCGTACGGCGTGCTGTTAGCCAGCTCGGCATGCTCCAACGCATCGACGCTCAGCCCTTCACCGGCACCGAGCAAGATAACTTCATCTCCCACGGCAACACCCGGAATGCCGGTCACGTCCACCAGCGTCAGATCCATCGAGATCCGGCCCACGATCGGAGCATAATGCTCCCGCACGATCACACGCCCGCGATTGGAAAGCTGCCGGTTATATCCATCGGCGTAACCCACTGGCAGCACCGCCACGTGTGCTGGAGCCTTCGTCACATAGGTCGCGCCGTAGCCCAGCGCCTGATTCGCTCCAAAATCCCGCAACGAGAGAATGCGCGTCTTCCAGGTCAGAACGGGCTTCACCGGCAGGCGGAGCGTCCCGCCGCTCACCTCGCGCCCCGCCCTCTGAAAGGGCAGGTAATAGCCATAGAGCGCAACTCCCGGCCGCACCATGCTGTTCCAGGTTTCCCGCCGTGAGATAACCGCGCCCGTATTCGCCATGTGCACAAAGACCGGATCCATCCCGGACTCGCTTACCATGCGGCGGGCCGAGTCAAAAGCGCGCTCCTGTTCAGCGACGGAGGGCGCGTCCATGATCTCTGAAGACGCGAGATGCGTTGAGAATCCCTCCAGCACAAGATGCCTGGCCGCTTTCAACGATTTCAAAACACCCGGCAGTTGATCGACCGCAACTCCGAGTCGCCCCATCCCAGTATCGACTTTTAAGTGCACCGGATGCTGTGCCACACCCAGTGCGGCAGCCGCAACATCCAGAGTTTCGATATGCCAGGGCTCCCAGACCGTGGGAGTCAGGTGCAGCCGGACAATCTCGCTCTCTTCTCCCCGCCAGAAACCAGTCATCAAGAGAATGTTCGCGCCAACGCCAGCCTCGCGCAGCGGAATCGCCTCATCCAGCGACGTGACGCCGAGCCACTTGGCGCCCTCAGCCTCAAGAGAGCGTGAACACTCGACCGCGCCGTGCCCGTAGGCATCGGCCTTCACGACCGCGCAAACCGTGACGTTCGGTCCGACGTGCTTCTGTACTGTACGGAAGTTTTGCCGCAACGTGGTCAAAGAAACTTCTGCCCAGGTCGGGCGCGTTGCCACGCGGCTCAGGATTTCTGCTGTGCTTGCCACTTTCGCGATTATAGCGGGAGCAGCCCTCGCGCCCACGTTACGCTGGGGCTACTCCCGAGTTGTGTAGCCCCGGCGTCCGGGCGGCGGTCATGTGAGTCTTTCGCCTTCGCCTCCCGAACTCGGCACATTTCGATTAGTTTCCCGACAGCAAGAAATTCACCGTGATCTGCGTTTCCACCTCGATGGGTTCACTATTGAGAACGTAGGGCTTATACCGCCACTGACTGACAGCATCGATCGCCGCTGGCACTAG
This sequence comes from uncultured Acidobacteriaceae bacterium, assembly GCA_963722365.1. GTDB lineage: Bacteria > Acidobacteriota > Terriglobia > Terriglobales > Acidobacteriaceae > Sulfotelmatobacter. The sequence goes on along the minus strand of CAVRLM010000001.1, from coordinate 799,997 downwards.
CATCGGATGCCCAGACAGCGCATGCAGGTTCTCCATGGTTCCCTGCTTACTGATGAGCGCAGCTAGAACCACAGAGCCCTGAATACGCGCGCTTCGAGCCAGCGGCGGATACACGGGTTGTACTCGTCGAATCAAGCTCCCTTCAAGAATCGTCGACGTGCGAAAAACGTGGGCCGCCGGTGGCGGCACCGTAGTGGCAAGGGGTGCGACCGGACGGAACGAATTGTTCAGTGATTCCCACACCCCGTCCCTGGAACTGTTGCCCGTCCCGCCCGGCACTCCCGGACCATTGAAACTCAGCTGAGGCGGAGCCTCGACTTCTTCTATATGCGCAATATGTCGAGGAATCTCCCGAGGCTCGATGAGCACGTTATCGGCAAGATTGCTTTGGACGAGCGTTGTTACGTTCTGATGTCGAATCGGCGCCACAGCAGGCGGCGGCGCTCCCCACGATACCGGTGTTGGCAGAACTCGAACGGACGGAAGCCCGACCGTCTTCCAAAGCGGCAATAACAGCAGACAACCGATCATCAGCGCCTGCAGTCCGAACGAAGTCATCGTCGTCCAGCTGCGCCGTGTGCGTTGGGCCCATGAGGTTTCCAGCATGCTATCGGCAAACATAGTGTCCTCCGCGTGAAATCTGTTTGCAGCTATGGACACCACGAACCGCCTTGCCGCGCCTCACCGCCACAAATAAAAAGGCCGCGTTTTCACGCGGCCTGATGGAACTTTTCCGACACCAAAGGTGTCCAGCTTTCCTGCTTCAGTAACTAGTTCGACTTAGGTGCTGCCGGCTTCGTAGCGCCCGTACCCGTTCCTGGCTTCGGTGCTGGCGGCTTCGCGGCCCCGGTCGTCGGCGGTGCAGCAACACCCGACTGGGCATTGTAAATGTCCACCACCGGCTTGGTGATGTCCACGCCTTCGCCAGCCATCACGATCGGGCTCTGCGGCCAGGGCTTCGAGGTATCGATGATCAACCCGAAGCCGTTATCCTGCGCGTACTTCATGATCATGGGAGCCAGCTTTTGCAGAATGCGCCCGGCAATCTCCTGGTTCTGATTGCTGAAATCTTCCTGGGCATCCTGCACCGAGCGATCGAAAACTTTCTGTTTGCTTTCAATCTGTTTCTTCAGAGAGGCAAGGGCATCTTCATTCAGCTTGCCTTCCTGCGTGGTTAATTGCTTCTTCATGCCTTCGAGCTCATCGTTCTGCCCCTTCAGTTCGCTCTGTTTGGGCTCGAATTTCTTTTGCAGGGCTTCGAGGTCGCGGCGGCCTTCGTTGCTGCCGAAAATCGCCCCTTCAATGTTGATGGTCCCGACCTTGGTACCGGTGCCCACGCCAGTCGTAGCAGGCGTCGAAGCGGCCGGATTGGCAGGCGCGGCGGCCGAACTGGACGGTGTGGCGGCGCTGCCGGTTTGGGCTAGTGCGGAAAACGTAAACGTCGCCGCAATGGCCAGAAGAATTCTCAAAAACTTGCTTTTCATTGGATCGATTGAACTCCTTGGAACATAGTTCCGGGAATGAACTTCGAAATTCGTTCTCAGATCGCTTCGTCAGTCAACGCTGGGCCGCACTGAATGAGGTCTTCGCGACGGTAGCGGCCGCCATCAGAAGAGGCGCGCTAGATTTGCCAGCACCGCACACCGAGGCTGCGGGCGAGCCTTCCGCCCTGACCGCTAACTCGATGGCGTAGATCACACTCATTATAGTGACCCGGCTCCTGCACCGTCAAACAAAGTTAGATCCTCAAACTTAGAATGTCGTTGCCACCGTGAACCGGAAAGTCTTGCGCGGCTCCCGCAACTGGAAACTGGGCGAATACGTATTGACCGCCAGATGATACGTATAATCACCGGCCGCGCCCGCCGGGAACATCCCGCGCGTGATCGGGATCGGTGGATTCGCGACTTGGTCGAGCCGCAGCGGGTTGTAAGCCCAGTAAATGCGGAAGGGGGCGTTGACCACGGGCAGGAACATTTGCAACTCCAGCCCCGTCGACATCCGGACCTGCCAGTTCGCCGACTGCAAAACGCTGAGATCCTGCGAAGGTGTGGGAGTCAGGACATGTCCGCCCTGACAGTTGAACCCCGCATCCAGTGTTGGACATCCGAACGGCGTCCCGATCACCTGATCATATTGTGCCGTAGCGATTTGCAGCTGAGAGGGCCGGATGATGGGATCGACGCCCACATCTACGAAGGGGGCTATCGCAACCGGCCCGGCAATCGTGATGCGATACTCCAGGTTCGACCACACACTCAGATCGCCTCCGGGAAACACGATCTGGTCTACCGGGATCGGCACAATCCAGTTCCCTTGCCGCGGATTGGCGGGATTCTTCGGAACCGGCGTTCCATCAGGATTCGTCAGAGTAATAACGTTCGAACTGGGCAGAAACGCTACCGGCGATATTGAGCGAATATCGAAACCACGGATGTCGTTTTCGCCGCCCATGAAGAAGCGCTGGAACGGCGGTGCGACCAAGCCTCCATAACCACTGATAAACGACCCGTTGAGCGTATACCCAATCGCATTGCGCCCCTTGTTGACTGGCCTGAACCGCTTGTATTGAACGATTGGGCGCACCGACCGGACCGTGCCACCCAGTCCCGCCAATTGCATTCCGAGCGTCAATTGGTGCCCTCGGTGTGGGGAGATCCCGCTGTCCAGGGTATTAAACGAGAAATTCGGAAAGATCGAACTGGTAATGATTCCATTCACCGCGTTCGGTCCGGAAATTCCCCGGAACGCGATGAAGTCAAACAAACTCTTTGACGCCGTACTAAGTGCAACCAGGCTCGATCGATCCAGCGAGTACGTGATGCCCACGCGCTTGAACGAACGGCGAAGCGGATAACTGAGCGTTGTCGTAAAGCCGACGCTTTGCTGCGTATAGTTCTGCAGGTTTTGCAACTGGGCCGCCGGTAGATTCAGTTCCTGCCCGCTGAAAATGGACAGCTGTTTCGCCTGGTTGTAACTGTACTTGTTGCCAAACACGGTGAAGCCGAACTGCAGAGGTCGGTCAAACATGTAGGGCTGCGTATAACCAAACATTACGCTCCGCGCCAGGTTCCCCAGGCTGATCTGCATCTGCAGAGTTTCACCGCGCCCCAGGAAGTTATTGGTAGCGTAATTCAGACCGATGAACGCGCCCTCCAACCCGCTGACGCCGCCATTCAGTCCGATGCTGTTCTTCCCTTTCTCGTGCACTTTCAGCGTCAGATCGACTTGCCCGTTTTTCTCGTCCAGCTTCTTTTCCGTAACGTTCGGGTCGTCTGGTTTGAGCTGGTCGAAATAAGAAAGCTGATTCAGGCGCAGCAAGCTCAGTTCCCACAGGCGGGAATCGTAGACGCCGCCTTCCTCCAGCGACAGTTCGCGGCGAATCACTTTGTCGCGCGTCGTCGTGTTTCCGACGAACTCAATTCGCCGCACGTAAAACTGCTTCCCTTCGTCGATGTCGATTTCCAACGTCGCCAGTTTCTTCTCGTCATCGAATGTCGTCGAAGGAACTCCCGTGTAGTTAATGTAGCCGTATTGGCCGTACGCCTTCCGCAGTGCTTCCAGCCCTTTGGCGATCTTGTCGCGGCTGAAAATGTCTCCATCCTTGAGCGGGAACAACGAGCGCAGCGCGGCGGTATTGGAAATCGCCTTGTTGTTCTTGAACGTGATCTTGGCCAACCGGTACTGGTCGCCTTCCTCGATGGCCATCGTAATGTCCACGGCCTTGCCCGGACCCGCCTGCAGCAGCGGAATGTGGAAGCCCTGGTGCCCCGTGTCGTGGATTTCTGTCTTCGGATCGCTTACCCCGGCTTTGAAATAGCCGCGATTCTGATACTCCGCCCGCACCCGCTCAGTATCTTCTTCCAGTTTGGTGGCGTCATAAGTCTTGGCGAAGATATTCTCCAGAAAAATAGAGTGGGGAATCCCGATCGGCTTCAGATTCTTCATGGCCGCGCGTAACGTGCGCGAATTAATATTCTTGTTGCCTTCGAACTTGATTTTGCCGACCTTAACCTTCGGCCCTTCCTTGATCACGAAGGTGATTCCTACGGCCGCGGGAGGAATCTGCCTCACCTCGGTGCGAATCGTCGCAAACTGGCGCCCGTGTTCCGAAAGCAAGTTCTTGAGCGAGACTTCCGCCTTCTTGATGCGCGTGGGATCGTACTGGCTCTCCACCACCAGTCCGACCTTGTCTTGTTTGAACCGGTCAAGAATGTCACTATCTGAGACCGAGCCGTGCCCCAAGTAGCTGATCTCGCGGATCGTTGGCTTCTCTTTCACCGTGACGATGATTCGCCAACCTTTGGGAGTCTGTTCCCGGGTAAACTTGATGTCTTCGAAGTACCCGGTATTCCAGAGGGAGTTGAAGTCGCGCTCGAGTGAGGCGGCGTCATACACATCGCCCGATTTGGTGAAAATGCGCGCTTTGATGGTTTCGGCTGGGATGCGGCGATTGCCCACAACGCTGATCTCAGAGACCAGATCCGCCTGCGCCCACGTCAATAGGCCGGTCGCCAGCAGGAACATCGCCAGCGCGCCGCAAAACCTGAACCAATCCCACCTAGCCCGCGGCCAAGACCGTTGAAATGAAGAAGATGGCATCGACACGGCCCCCGAAACGCAGGGACCTTTGGGCACAACAAGGTTCTCCGAATGAAAGCGAAAAGGAATCGCTACGACCTCAGCCTCTGGGATGTGAGAAAACTGTCATTATACGGTAGCGCACTGGAAGCGTCCAAACCGCAACTCTTGCCGGATCAAATCCTGCAGCTCAGACTCTACGGTCAAAGCCCACGGTTGCTTCATGAGGATGGCTTGGATAACTCTACCTCAACCAAGACGGAATAAAACGTTGCGGAGTTGCCCATGTCGGTAAGTTTTTCTGAGGTCAGGGCATTGATACTCTGGAAACCGGGGGTCATCTTCGCCCAATTCAGACTGGCGGAGACCACTCCGGGCTGAACTTTACCGTCAACCCGCGCCTTCAGCAAAATGTCTCCCCGTTGATTGAAGACGCGAACCCTGTCGCCATCAGAGATTCCACGTGCCCGGGCGTCCGCTCCGGAAATCTCCAATAGACCGGTCTCCTCCAATTCCTGCACCGACGGCACATTGGTGAACGTAGTATTCAAGAAGTTGTCGGCCTTCCGCGCCAGCAACTCCAGCGGCAGTGTACCCCGCTTCGCTCCGTGCCGCGACTCGATTGGCGGTGTGAACTCCGCCACCGGATCCAGTCCCAACGCCTTCACCGCCTCGCTATAAAGCTCCGCTTTCCCTGAAGGCGTGCGGAAACCACCATGCGCGAAAGGAAGAAATGGAGTCGCTTGTGTGGGGACAGCCGCCAAAGCCTGTCCTGAGCGCAGTCCAAGGGGCTGTCCAGAAGAGCAAAGCTCCGCAGCCTCTCCCGTAAAGTTCAACCGAACCTGCCCCTGCTCCAGCCGTTCCCGATTGATCCCCGACATCCATGGATCTTTCGAATCCAACGCAGAATCGATCATCTCGTCGACAGTCTCGCGGAAACATTCTTCGCCAAATCCCATCCGCTCCGCCAGAGCTCGGAACATCTCGACATTCGACCGGCACTCCCCCAGCGGCGCGATCGCCTGATTCGAAACCTGCAGATAGTAGTGCCCGTACCCCTTCTGCAAATCCTTATGTTCAAAGAATGTCGTTGCCGGAAGGACAACGTCAGCGTAGTCGGTTGTATCCGTAAAGAACTGTTCATGCACAACCGTGAACAAATCCGTCCGCCGCAAACCGCGTACCACTTCATTGTGCTCCGGACAAACCGCCGCCGGATTCGAGTTGTACACAAACAGCGCTTTGACTGGCGGATCATTCACCTTGTTCAGCGCCCGCCCCAGCTCAACCATGTTGATGGTCCGAGCTTCTCGCCCCAGTGCCGTCTCCATGAGGTCAATCCGCTTCAACGCCGCAGCATTCAAATCGACAGCACCGCTCACCGACATTTGCAATCCGCCGCCCACTTCCTTCCACGATCCCGTGATGCATGGCAGCATCACGATCGTCCGCGTCGCCATCCCGCCGCCTTCAGAGCGCTGCACCCCATAGTTCAGACGAATTACGGCGGGCCTCGCCGTGGCATATTCTCGCGCCAGTTTGCGAACATCATCAGCAGAGATTCCGGTCCACTGGGCCACCCGCTCCGGCGAATATTCCTTCACCTTCTCGCGCAGTTGCTCGAAACCCAGCGTGTAGTTCGCAACATAGTCGGCGTCGTGCAAGTTTTCGCCGATGATCACATGCATCATGCCCAGCGCCAGCGCCGCATCCGTCCCCGGATTAATCGGCAGGTACCAGTCCGCGCACTGCGCCGTTCGCGTGCGGTAAGGATCGATTACTACCAGCTTGGCGCCCTTGCGTCGCGCCTCCATGATGAACGGCCACAAGTGAACGTTATTGCCGTGGATGTTCGAGGCCCACGCGATGATGTATTTGGAATGACGGAATTGCTCCGGCTCGGTGCCCATCTTCACACCCAGAACGGATTTCAGGCCCGCCTCTCCCGCCGCCGAACAAATTGACCGCTCCAACTGCGATGCTCCCAGCCGGTGAAAAAACCGTCGGTCCATCGAGCCCCCGTTGAGCGTGCCCAATGTTCCGCCATAGGAGTATGGCAGAATCGCCTCACTCCCGAACTCCGCAGAAATCGCGCGAAGCCGCGAAGCAATCTCGTCCAGCGCCTCTTCCCAGGAAATCCGCTGCCAAGTTTGGGCAATTTCTCTCGTCGTTTCCGAATCTGTTCGGGAGGAGGTTTGTGTGGGGACAGCGTCTTTCTGCTGTCCATGCGGAGCGAAGCTCAGCTGCCCTTCCACCGGCCCCTTAGGAGCAATCCGCCGCATGGGATACAGCACCCGCCCGGGCGAATACACCCGATCCAGATACTTCGCCACCTTCGCGCACAAAAACCCGCGCGTCACCGGATGCTCCGGATCCCCTTGAATCTTGGTAGCACGCCCATCCTCCACGGTAATCAACACTCCACAAGCATCCGGACAGTCGTGCGGACAAGCGGCATGGACAACCTGCTTCATGGCTTTACGATTATACGGTGCTTCGTGAGGGAGGGCAGCGGTCGCTTCTCGAGGGCGTCATTCCGAGTGAAGCCGGGTTTCAGGCGGAGCGAAGGGCCTGCCCTGAGCATAGTCGAAGGGATCTCACGCGGAGTACCAACGGCTTGCGCAGGGAGGAGGTGCAAGTCGGACTAAGCTCATAGGTCGAGAGGCTCAGCCAGGCGGGCCTACTTCAACTCCAGCACTTCCTTCTCTTTCCCCTTGCTCATCTCTTCCATCTTATTGATCTCGCCGTCGGTCAGCTTCTGAATCTCATCCAGCGACCGCTTCTCTTCGTCCTCGGTAATCTTCTTATCCTTCAGGGCTTTCTTGATCGCATCATTGCCATCGCGCCGAATATTGCGCACCGCAGTCCGGTGCTCTTCCAGCACGCGATGCAGATGCTTCACCATGTCCTGCCGCCGCTCCTGGGTCAGCGGAGGTACCGGCACCCGAATCAACTTGCCATCATTCATCGGATTCAATCCGATATCACCGGAACGGATCGCCTTCTCAATCGCTCCCAACTGCGACGGATCAAACGGTTGCACGGTGATCAGCTGCGCCTCAGGCGCGTGCACCTGCGCTACCTGGTTTAAAGGCATCTGCGAACCGTAATAATCCACGCTCACGCTATCAAGCATGTGCACGTTCGCGCGCCCCGTCCGCACTCCCGCCATCGCTTTGCGGAAATCTTCCACCGCCTTGTCCATCCGCGTTTTCAGTTGAAGTCGAATGTCTTTCAGTGGCGCGCTATCAGCCATGGGTACGCTCCGTACACTTCAAGAATCAAAACGTTGAATTATAAACCGAACCAGAAAACTGGCCACGGATTTACACGGATCACCACGGATAAGAAATCAGAAAAATCCGTGCGAATCCGTGAAAATCCGTGGCCGATCTTACGGCTACACTCTTAGTCGCCCTTCGCGCTGACCCGCGATCCAATCTTCTCGCCCAGCACCACGCGCCGAATGTTCCCGTGATGGTTCAAGTTGAAAACGATGATCGGCAGGTTATTGTCCTTGCACAAGCTGATGGCTGTGGAGTCCATCACCTTCAATCCGAGCTTCAAAACATCCATGTAGGAAATGTGGTTGAACTTCGTGGCGCCCTCGACCTTCAGCGGATCGGCATCATAAATTCCATCGACGCGTGTCGCCTTCAGGATCGCCTCGGCTTTAATCTCCATCGCCCGCAACGACGCCGCGGTATCGGTCGAGAAATATGGGTTCCCGGTGCCGCCCGCAAAGATGACCACGCGCCCTTTCTCCAGATGCCGGATCGCTCGCCGTCGGATGAAAGGCTCCGCTACCTGCTCCATCTTGATCGCCGACTGCACTCGCGTGTAGACGTTCTGCTTCTCCAGAGCATCCTGCAGGGCCAGTGCGTTGATCACAGTGGCGAGCATGCCCATGTGATCCGCGGAAACGCGGTCCATGTCTTTGGCCTGCTGCGCCACGCCACGGAAAAAGTTTCCCCCGCCAACGACAATGGCCAATTGCACCCCTAGCTTGTGAACGTCGGCCAGCTCCGCAGCGATCGCGTGAATGCGCGCCGTATCGACGCCAAAGCCCTGGTTCGCCGCCAGTGCCTCACCGGACAGCTTGAGAAGAATTCGTTTGTAGGCAGGAGTCGTGGTCGTCATGGGAGATCTCGTAGCGGGGGCGTCTCGCCCGCGCAGACACTCAAAAAAGCCAAAAAAAGAGCGCCCCGAAGGGCGCCCCTGAAAATTACTCGCCTTTCGGCTCTGTGGGCTTGGTGACGGCGACAGTCTCGCCAACATCACCCACCTTGAACCTCGCAAAGCGACGTACCGCGATGTTCTCGCCCAGCTTGCCGATCTTCGCCGCAATCAGCTGCGAGATCGAGATGGTCTGGTCCTTGATGAAGGGCTGCTCGAGCAAGCACACTTCTTCATAGAACTTTTCCATCTTGCCGTTCACCATCTTCTCGGCGATATTCGCGGGCTTCCCGCTGGCAATCGCCTGCGCAAGAAAAATTTCCTTCTCGCGCGCGAAGTCGGCCGCGGTCACATCCTCTTTGCGGACATACTTCGGATCGCTCGCCGCGATATGCATGGCGATATCGTGCACCAGTTCCTTAAAGTCCTCGGTGCGTGCGACGAAATCGCTCTCGCAGTTCACTTCGACAAGCACACCAATCTTGCCGCCTGCATGAATGTAGCTCGCCACCGATCCTTCGCTGGTAACGCGCGTCGCCTTCTTGGCCGCAACCGAAACGCCCTTCTTGCGTAGAATCACGACCGCCTGCTCCATGTCGCCTTTGGCTTCGGTCAGGGCCTGCTTGCAATCCATCATCGGAGCCCCGGTCTTCTCCCGGAGGTCTTTTACCTGTGTCGCTGAAATGTTCACTGTAGTAGTACCCATATAGGTTTCCTGTTTCGCGTTTCTAGTTTCGAGTGATGGGAATGATGTCGTTGCCTCAGGCCACCCGAAACTTGAAACCTGAAACTCGAAACCGCTCTTACAGACTTTGACCCGCGCCGGGAATCTCTAAGCTACGACCCGCGCGGGTCAGATTTCCAAAGCCCGGTTTGTTCCTACCCCAGGAATCCGCCTGACTCCGTGAGTTACAATTGAGTACCGTGTACTGAGTACTCCTCCTAAACCGTCTGGCTCTCCACCTTCGGCAGTTCGGCTTCCTCGTTCGCTACCGGCTTCTTGTGCGTTCCCGGACCCAGCACTTCTTCCATGCTGATGTCTTCGCTCGCATCCACCGCAGCCTCTTCCGCCGGAGCTTCGGTCGCAGCCTGCGCGGCGTCCGCCGCCGCTTGCATATCCGCAACCTGCTTGTCGGTCATCAACTGCGCACCCTCGGCAATCGATTCCGAAATCTTCGAGGTGAACAGCCGGATCGCCCGCAACGCATCATCGTTGCCGGGAATCACATAATCCACTTCGCTGGGATCGCAATTCGTATCGACCACCGCGACCACCGGAATACCCAGCTTGCGCGCCTCGCGCACCGCAATCTGCTCTTTGTTCGAATCGATCACGAAGATCGCATCCGGCAATCGGCTCATGTTCTTGATGCCCGCCAGGTTGGCCTGCAGATGCTTGCGCTCGCGCTCGAGCTTGATCACTTCTTTCTTTGGCAGCAGCTCGTAGCGGCCATCTGTGGCCATCTCGTCGAGTTCCTTCAGCCGCTTCACAGATTTCTGCACTGTCACCCAGTTGGTAAGCAGTCCACCCAGCCAGCGCTGGTTGATGTAGAACATTCCGCATTTCTGCGCTTCTTCCGCAATCGCATCCTGCGCCTGGCGCTTCGTGCCCACGAACAGCACAATGCGGCCGTCGTTCGCCAGATCCTGCACGAACTTCGACGCCTCTTTGAACATCTTCAGCGTCTTCTGCAGATCGATGATGTAAATCCCGTTGCGCTCTCCGAAGATGTATTCCTTCATCTTGGGATTCCAGCGCTTGGTCTGATGCCCGAAGTGAACTCCCGCTTCGAGCAACTCCTTCATGGTGATGGTAGCCAATGAACCTCCTCTTTAGTCTGCATCCGGTGAAGTTAGTTTCGAGTTTCGGGTTTCGAGTTTCGAGTAGCCTTCCTCAGCTACTGCGACTTTTCTCAAAACTGGAAACCCGAAACTTGAAACGTCGTTCCGGATTGCCATTCCCGTCCCCGCGCCGCGAGGCACGAGAAGAATTGAACACCTAAAACAAGCTGTCAGCTATCAGCCGTCAGCCAAACAAAAGGTCACGAAGCAAGAACAAACCTTGTCATTCCGAGCGCAGGCGCTTTTCAGCCGAAGCGAGAAATCTCGGTCTGCTCGTCACTTAGCGGCTGTACTGAGTACTGAGTACTGGTACTGAGTACTATCTCTTCGAGAACTGGAACCGCTTGCGAGCGCCCTTCTGCCCATACTTCTTGCGCTCTTTGCCGCGCGAATCGCGGCTGACCATGCCCTCGGCCTTCAGCTTCTTCCGCAGTTCAACATTGAACTGCATCAACGCGCGCGCGATTCCCAACTTCACCGCGTCCGCCTGGCCGCGCACTCCGCCGCCCAGCACGCTCGCAATGATGTTGAACGATGCCGCCGTCTCCGAAGACGCCAGCGGAGATTTCGCCGCCGACCGCTGTGCCGGGGTCACGAAATATTCCTCAAACTCACGCCCGTTTACCTTGAAATCGCCATTCCCCGGACGCAAATAAACCCGGGCAATCGCCCTCTTCCGGCGCCCCGTTCCATAGTATTGAACCAATTCAGCCATGTAGCTTTTAGCTCCTAGCTCCTGGCTCAAACCAGAAGCAGAATTCATAAATGTTGTCATCCTGAGCGCAGCCGCCCTTCAGGCGGAGCGAAGGATCTCGCGCGGTCCTTACGAAACCGCCACTTTGCGCGGCTTGTGCTCGCGCACTTCCAGCTTCAAATCCTGCGGCTTCTGCGCCTGGTGCGGATGCTTCTCGCCCCTGTACACATTCAGCTTCGACAGCATGTGCGCCGCCAGCTTGTTCTTGGGCAGCATGCGCTTCACCGCGGCCTCAATCACCGCCTCCGGCTTGCGCACCATCCGCTTCTTGAAATCCTCGGTCCGCAGACCACCCGGATACCCGGTGTAGTGGTGATACTGCTTCTGCTCGGCCTTCATGCCTGTGGTTCGGACCTTCTCCGCATTGACCACAATCACATGATCGCCGGTATCGAGAAACGGCGTATATTGCGGATTTTCTTTACCCATGAGGATGCGCGCCACCTGCGAAGCCAGGCGTCCGAGCGTCTGCCCGTCCGCATCCACGACGTACCACTTGCGCACAATTTCCCCCTCTTTGGGGAAATAGGTTGACATCAGAGTTCTCCCAGATTGAATAAAAGCTGCGAAAGAAGACCGCTCGTTGATTCCCTAGCGAGGACGCCAGGCCATCAGGCGGGCAACCACACGACCACCAAAGTCTTTACGATAGCGTAATGTGTAAGGAAATGTCAACGATTCTGCCCTGTTACTCAAGAGGGCAATAACCAAATCGTGAACAATTACTCGGGTGGCGCCGGCATCCTGCCGGCTGTAGCGTGGCCGTCTCGGCCACGCATCCGATCCTACTCGTACGCCAGCGCGTCAATCGGATCTCTCTGCGCCGCCTTCATCGCCGGATACAGCGCTCCCGCCAGCGCTCCCACCACGGCAATCACCGCCGCGCGCACCGCCCATTGATTACTCCAGAAGAGCCGCAGCACCGGCTTCTCGAACATGATCACGCGTCGGGTCACCATGCTGATAAGAATCCCGGCGATGATGCCAACTACTGCCAGCAGCATCGTCTCGCGCAGAACAACATTCACGATGTACCACTTCGAAGCGCCCAGCGATTTCAGAATTCCAATCTCGCGCGTCCGCTCCATCACGGCTGTATACATCGACTGGAAGATAACTAGGAACCCCACCACTACGGCAACGCCAATCACAATCTTAATCGCCAGATCAAACCCCGGAAGGTTGTCAGGAGTCATCATTGACAGATACTCCGTCATCGATCGAACCGCATACTTTTCCATTCCTGGGATTGCCTGAATTGCCTTTGTTGTCTCATCAATGTAGGCAGGATCGTCTAGTTTGACGTAAAAGACAGAGGCTCGGCCGTCTGCCCCAATCAGATCCTGCATTGTCGTCAATGGCAGGAACTTGCGCCCGCCCTTGCCGTGGGGGACGATCCCGCAGATGCGGTATGAATTATTCAGTATATCGACCGTGTCCCCGACTTTTTTGTTGTTCATGCCGGCGTAGTAATCATCCACGATCGCGTCGCTTGGTGCTTGAAACGGCCCACCCGAGAGATAACGAAAGGCCGGTGACAGTTGGTCGTAACTGGCCAAATCAATACCGTAGTCGACTTCCAAAGGTTTCTGGCTGAATGCCCATACAACGGGCGCAGCAGTGACGACATGGGGTACGCGCCGCAATACATCCCCCACCTTCACCGAAATCGGCGCTCCCGACATGGCGACCAGCCCGGAAGATCCCGGCGGCATCACCATCAGATCCGCTCCGACGCCGACCTGGCTCTCCTTCGACCCGTTCAGTAATCCGTAGAACAGCGCCACCACCATCAAAATCATCGTGACTTCCAACGCGATCGCACTCGCCGCGATAAACGACCGCGTCGGCCGGTGCACCAGATTGGCAACCACCATCTTGTTCATCATGTCTTCGTGGGTGCCCCACCCTTCTCGCGCCTTTTGCGAGCGGGTAGGGATTTTGAAGTCTCAAGACGAATGTGACTGAGTACCGAGTACTGAAACTGAGTACCGAGTCCTACCTACTTCACCAGTGGCATCACCAGGCTCGACTGCGGTCGGTCCAGATGCACCACGGTCGCACCCGTGGGCTGCTGCAGCACGAACTGATCATCGGTCAGCGGCTTGTTAATGTCCACCTTCAGCATGTTCAGCGTGATGTCGTACTCCTCTTGCGGCCGCGAGATTTCAATGCGCGAGGGGAAACTGATCCCATCGAAATCCTTATATTGCGCATACCGGGCATCAGTGGCGACCGTGCCATCCTCACTGTAAATGAATTGCCGATGTGGCTTCAGATCCGTACGTCCGAATATGATCTTGCGCTCCAACCGCCACCCGTTCTCATGCTTCTGGATTACGGTGATTTCGTAATCTTCCTGCAGCACGCGATGTCCCTTCGCGTCGTGTAGAATCTCGTACCCGTTCTCCAGCACCGCAATCTCGGAATTCGGATCGATCCGGGGGATCAACAACGCCTCGTAAATATTATGCGGGCGAATGTTCTCCATGGGCTGGTCCGTATTCAACGTCGCAACCTCGTTCTTCCCGATGACAAACCGGTTTTTCGGCGGGATCCATAGCTTGAAGTTCTGTCCGTCGCTCACCATGTCAAACGCCGTCGTACGTACGATCGGCATCAATCCCACCATGTGAAGCGCATCCGGCTTCCGCGCCAGCACATAGCCGCGGATTTCCTTATAGTCGGTGACGTGGCCCTTCTTCATGCCCCCGACCGAGCTGTCGATGTCTACCGTGGCCTTCAGAGATTGGATGGAGTCGGCCTGATGGTTAATGCTGTCGATCAATCCCTGCTGAGAAGATTCCTTCAGGGGCACCTTCGAGTACTGATCCTCCACCGGGCGAGTATGCAAAAAGACACCACACCCCGTGGTGAACAATGAGGCCAAGAATAACGAGACAATTCCAAAGGGCGACCGACGTCTCATGAAGATATAAGATGACCTCTTGAACATTTGAGTATACAAGGCTCAAAAGGGTTCAAAAGCAGTGTGGTTCACTTTCCACAGTGTCCTATTAACTCTAAGGACACTAGTTGACACCCATTCCGCCACCATCCTTAAGCAAATCAGCTACTTACTAAAGTCCGCCCCACGATCGGCAGCTTCACCGCATTTCATCGTCATCTAAACTGGGTCAGTCGTATCGTGAATGTCGTATCGTGAATGTCGTATCGTGAATAAAGTGCGAAAGCTCCTCTGGCTAATACTGATCGTTGTACTAGGAACAGCAGGATGGCTCGCCTGGACCCTGATGACCCCGGTCGAACCCTCCGGGCACACATTCGTCATGCTCCGCCCGGGATACTCCACGCACCGCATCGCCGCCGAACTCAAGAAAGCCGGCATCATCCGAAGCGAGAGGGCCTTCATTCTCTGGCACTACTACCATCACGGCCGTTCCCTCAAGGCCGGGGAATACCTGTTCGACAAGCCGTCGAACATTATTGAGATTCAGAAGCGCCTCCGCCGCGGCGACGTCTACTTCCATACGGTGGTCGTGCCCGAAGGCTTCACCATGTTCGATATCGCCCGCGCCATCGAAGACGCCGGCCTCGGCCCCGCCGACGAATTCCTGAAAGTCGCCCAGTCTGATACCGCCCTGATTTCCGATTTCGCCCCCGGCGCAAAATCCCTTGAGGGATATCTTTTCCCCGACACCTACGAATTCTCCCGCATGATGACCATGCAGGAAATGGCCGCCGCCATGGTGAAACAGTTTCGCCAGATCAGCCACCAAATCGGCCTTATCCCGACCACCGAGGAACCCAGTCAGGCCAAGTTAAGCATCGTTGAAGGGCCCGCTTCGGGCGCCTCTCAGGCCGGAACTCCCGGCGATGTGGAACGCACCGTGATCATGGCCTCTATCGTGGAGAAGGAAACGGCCGTCCCCGAAGAGCGTCCCATGGTTGCTAGCGTTTATTACAACCGCCTGGCCAAGAACATCGCGCTCGACGCCGATCCCAGCATCATCTACGCCGAACTCCTGGCCGGAACCTACCAGGGAGCCCTGCACCACGCCGACATGCAATTCCACTCCGCCTACAACACCTATCGCAACGTCGGCCTACCCCCCGGCCCCATCGGCAACCCCGGACGCAGCGCCCTCGAAGCCGCCATGCACCCAGCCCAAAGCGACTATTTCTATTTCGTCGCCGACGCACAAGGCCACCACCGCTTTGCCCGCACCATCGACGAACACAACAAAAATGTAGTCGCCTACCGCAAAGCCATGCGGGCACGGTAGAAGGAGGCGGCGGGCGTCAGGCGGTGGGGCGCAAAAGCTCAGATTGAAGACTTCGTTTCATTGCTTAGAATTCCGCGGTGAACCGTTTCGTCGGTTCCGTCGGCCTGATCCGCTCGATCAGTGCGTTCAGCATTCGGCCAAGTTCTGCTGATGTTTCTATGAGCGACTTTGCACGCTCTTCCAACACGTATTCCAATCTCTGCGCGATCAGGATCTGCGTCTCAAGTTCCAGAAGAGAACCGCGAGCCTGCGAATAGAAGTGGGCCCGATCTCGATCTGTCAGCCGGCCTTTGCCCTCGGCGATGTTGCTCGGAACAGATACAGCAGCGCGTCGCATTTGGCTCACAAGACCATAAAGTTCATCTTTCGGAAAACTCCGAGTCACATCGTAGACGCCAAACACCAGTTCCATTGCACGCTGCCAAACTCTCAGATCGCGGTAAGACTCTCCCATGACGAACGTCGCGGACCTCGAACCTTATCCTTAACGCTCTGATTCACTCCCGCAAGGGCAGACGTCACATTGAATCCGACGCCTTCTGTGGATATTCCGAATGAGGGGACCATACGCAGACGCCATAGGTCCGAAGCAAAGCTTGCGCCTGCCGCCCGATGCCTGACGCCCCTACTCCAAAGGCTGAAAGCCGGAAGCCCGGGCCTTGTGCTCCATCCAGCCCTGCAGAATCAAAATCGCCGCCATCCGATCCACCGCCTTCCCTCGCTTCTCAATCGAAAGATCCGTCTCGCGCAGCAAACGATTCGCTTCCGCAGAAGTGAGCCGCTCATCCCACAAATGCACCGGCAGCCGAAAGCGCTTGCGCAGTTCCTCTGCGAACACCAGCATCTTCTCCGACTGAGTACCCTCCGCCCCACTCATCCGCAGCGGCAATCCGACGACAATCTCCCGCACGTCATATTCCTGAATTACCCGCTGCAGATGATCAAAATCTCGTCGCTTGGTCGTGCGCTGCAAAGTCTCCAACCCCTGCGCCGTAATCCCCAGGGGATCCGACACCGCGACCCCAATCCTCCGGGAACCGACGTCCAGCCCCAAAATCCGCCCATCCGGAAGCTCGCGCCCACCACCGTCGTCGGCAGAGCGGCCTTGCTCGGGATCATCCGAGAATGAATCGTTGTGTTCAGAATCCACGGCCCGATTATAAGGGTAGCCATTCCATCGTTTTGGCCAAGGCCTTCCCTGTGATTCCCCCGTGCCCTCTGTGGTTCAAGGTTTGCCGGCGCAACGTCGAACCCGCCCTCCTTGCTTTACCTCTTCCCCGGGAGTACCATGTAGATAGGCTTGTTTACGCTGTTCCCCTCGAACCGTCCGCTTTTTCTGGGTGCCTATACATGAGTGGTACGGACTTGAATTTCCACATCGGCGACAAGGTTGTCTATCCTAATCATGGCGTTGGGGTTATTGAGCAGATCAGCAGCCGCTCGATAGGTTCGACCATTGAGAAGTTTTACCTCCTGAACATCAAGGCCAGCAGCCTCAAAGTGATGGTCCCCTGCCAGAACGCGGGCAGCGTAGGCCTCCGCCGCGTGGTCCGCAACGGTGAAATTCAGAAGGTTCTGGACATTCTTTCCGTCAACGAAAACGGCAGCAACGGTGACTGGAAAGACCGCTTCAAGGAAAACTCCGACCGTATGCGCACCGGTTCGTTGGTGGAAGTGGCCGGCGTCCTCAAG
Organism: uncultured Acidobacteriaceae bacterium; assembly: GCA_963722365.1. Lineage (GTDB taxonomy): Bacteria > Acidobacteriota > Terriglobia > Terriglobales > Acidobacteriaceae > Sulfotelmatobacter. The sequence continues at coordinate 782,705 of CAVRLM010000001.1, read as the reverse complement.
AGCCTGATCGCCCTCCACCAGGCCAAGCCGCTATCTTTTCGTGAGAAGAAGATGCTGGAGCGCGCCCGCTATCTAATCGTCAGTGAACTCGCCATGGCCCGCAATTGCGAGGAATCCAAAGTCGAAGAAATCCTGACGGTCGCCTTGGCAAAGTGCAAACTCCGCTTCCCCGAAGCCTCCGAATTTCAAGCCTGATCGATTTCCTTCGTGAACCGGAGCCTGCCTTGAGCGAGGTCGAACGGTGTCCTTCGTGGTTGATGGTTTTGTCGCCGTGAAAGCAAAGTTCACTCAGCCCGAGCCCAAACTCTCAGAATTCAAGCGCACCAAGAATTCCTTCGTGAACCTTCGTGTCCCTAGTGGTTAACGGTTCTGTTGGCCTGAAGGCAAAATATTCACCCGTCACACTCTCGCGCCCGCTCCAGCAGCAAATTCCGTTCCCGCGCATTCCGCGTAATTGACGCCGCCAGCTCAAACTCCTCCCGCGCCTCGCCCGGCCGCCCCAACTTCTTCAACAAATCCCCCCGCACGCTGGGCAGCAAATGATATTCCCGCAGCGCCGGATCCCCTCGCAGCCCATCCACCAACTCCAACGCAGCCGCCGCCCCATACGCCATCCCCACAGCCACCGCCCGGTTCAACTCCACAATCGGCGACGGAGTAACTTCCGCCAGTTCTGAATAAAGCGACACAATACGCGCCCAGTCCGTATCCTCCGGAGCACCAGCTCGCGCATGACAAGCCGCAATCGCCGCCTGAATGGCATAGGGCCCCCGCATTCCCCCCAGCCTCTCCACGCGATCCAGCCCCGCCAGCCCCCGATGAATCAACAACTGATCCCACCGCGCCCGGTTCTGATCGAGCAACAGTATCGGCTCACCCGCAGGCCCCACTCGCGCCTTCGACCGCGACGCCTGAATCTCCATCAACGCCACCAGCCCGTGCACCTCCGCCTCATCCGGCACCAGCCCTGCCAGAATGCGCCCGAGCCGCAGCGCGTCCTCACACAGCGACGGCCTCAGCCAATCGTCTCCCGAAGTCGCCGAGTACCCTTCATTGAAAATGAGGTAGAGAACCTGCAGAACAGAGGACAGCCGCGCCGTGAACTCCGCCCCGCGCGGCACTTCAAACGGAACCTGCGCCTCAGCCAAGGTCTTCTTCGCCCGAACAATGCGCTGCGCAATTGTCGCCTCCGCCACCAGATACGCGCGCGCAATCTCCTCGGTCGTCAACCCGCCCAGCAGCCGCAACGTCAGCGCGACCCGCGCCTCCGTCGACAGCACCGGATGGCACGCAATGAACACCAGCCGCAGCAAATCGTCGCCAATCGTGTCATCCATGGCAGCAGCAAGATCCGGCACCTGCATCTCCCGCTCTGCCATCTCGCGACCCAGGTCTTCGTGCTTGCGGTCGATCAGCGTGCCTCGCCGCAGATAATCGATCGCCCGATGTTTCGCCGTGCCCATGAGCCAGGCTCCGGGATTCTGCGGAATCCCCGACTCCGGCCACCGCTCCAGAGCAACCACCAGCGCGTCCTGGGCAAGTTCTTCCGCCACGCCCACGTCGCGCACGATTCGAGTCAGCCCAGCAATAATGCGGGCCGACTCGATCCTCCACACTGCCTCAATCGCGCGATGTGTCTCGGTAGCCGTCACAGCTACCGATCACATCATGTTCAGCCTTTCAGCGCAACTTCCGCCCCGTGGGTCGTGCAGGGTGCGTCCGCGCCTTGTTCATAGATTTGCCGCAATTCGCACTCTCCTTCACCGACCACGCTTAGGAAGTCCTTAGCCAACCTGATCGCTTCTTCTTTGGAATTCGCCTTCAGGATCGCGAACCCGCCCACGACTTCTTTGGACTCGGTAAATGGACCGTCGGTCACACTCACTTTGCCGCTCGACCGCCGCACCCGCGCGCCCAGCGCTGATGGCAAGCAGCCTTCTGTGCTCACCAGCCAACCGGCCTTCATCCCTTCTTCAATTAACCTGCCCATACTGGCCATTTCTTCTTGTGTTGGAGGGGTATTGCGCTCAACCGCCTTGTAGATACTTAGGAATTTCATTGCAGTTCTCCTTTTCTTTTGCTGGATTAAGTTCAGCGCCGGGATTTCGTAGGTAGCCTAATCCCGCTCTCTATAATTACGTCGAATCACACCCTTCCGACTCGACAACGAAAATTCACCTAGCTCACTTTTTTTCCTGAATCTGTTCGCGCAACTTCTGATCCCGCTCCCTTAACTCCGGAGTGAAGTTCTCGCCCAGGTCCGCCGCCTCGAACACCGGACGGATTTCGATCTCAGTCCCTCCGTCAAACGGAGCCCGTTTCAGCCACTCCACCGCCTCATCCATCGACCGCACCTGCCACAACCAATACCCGGCAATCAGTTCCTTCGTCTCGGTGAATGGCCCGTCAATCACCGTGCGCTTGTCTCCCGAAAACTTCACCCGCTTGGCCTTCGAAGTCGGATGCAACCCGTCGCCGGCCAGCATGACCCCAGCCTTCACCAACTGCTCGTTGTACTTCCCCATTTTGCTAAGGATTTCTGTGTCGGGAAGCACGCCAGCTTCTGATTCCTTGCTCGCCTTTACGATGACCATGACTCTCATTGTGATTTCTCCTTTGCTCGTTTTTGAGTTGGACTGGAACTCTGATTCCAACCTCTATATGAACGTCGAACGACGAGCGGCAAAATCGACACGCCTTCACTTACCTTGAAATCTGCATCTCCCGAATCTTGGCCCCAATCCAGGCGCACGGAAATCCCGTTGCAATCAGCGCCAGCGGATACCAGTGCGGCCCGAGTTCCGTCTTATTCCACGTCACGACCGCTCCCACTGTACCTACGATCGTTCCCACGACCGCTCCGATCATCGCGTGTCCCATGGGGCGGCTCGGTGCCAGCCGCGCCGTAATGTAGCTGCCAATAATGGCGTAAATCGTGCGATAGAACGTCGCCCACGCGAACAGCCCATTCGACATTCCCTGCCCCAGCGGTGGGAAGATATGCAGCAAGTGCATCACGGCGTCAGTAGCCAGCGAAAGAACCACCACCACCAGAAACCCCGCAACCACTGCCCAGATACTTCGCCCCAACCCTCGCGGACGCGCCGCGCTTTGCACCATCGGAGTCGTTCCCTGATTCGCCATTTTCATCCTCCTCTTTATGATGATCCAGTCAGAATCCCTGTCCACCCTCTGTTTCCCCTGTGTCCTCCGTGGTTAAAGACTTTCAACCCATCGGGCACAGGGAGAGGAACGCACAAACCTCCCAACAGGCCTGCATGAGCCCAAGTTCCTAGCAGTTTAGCCACAAGCGGCAAGTTCCTCCACCAACATGTCGATGCTGGGATCGCAAAATCGACATGCCAGAAATCTGTTCTCTCAGGAAAATCGGAAGCCCGAAGCCCGACGCCGGAAGCCGAAAGCCCAGCGTATAATGTCCTGAGCCCGGCCGTAACCTCATGACAGACGCCATCAAACGAAAACTGCAGGAAGAAATCAACGCGCTCGAACATGAGCTGATTCACGAGCTTCCTAAAGAGATTAAGAAGGCTGCCGCACTCGGCGACCTCAGCGAGAATGCCGAATATCACATGGCCAAGCAGCGCCAGGAGTTCGTCAAGGCGCGCGTCCGCCAACTCGGCAAGCGCCTCGCCGATCTGTCCATGGTCAACATGAACAACATCCCCCACGACAAAGTGGGCCTCGGTTCCACCGTCAAGGTTTTCGACAATACCAAGAACGAAGAGATGCAATACAAGCTGGTGACCAGCGAAGAGTCCGATGTAGCAACTGGAAAGATTTCGACGACCTCGCCCATCGGCCGCGCGCTGCTGAATAAGAAGGTTGGCGACGAAGTCATCGTCGTCTCCCCCAACGGCAAGCGCGAACTCGAAATCCTAAGCCTCAGCACCATCCACGACGAAATCGCCGACGAACCCAAAGAGGCAGGCGCCTAGGAACTCGCAAGAACTTCATGGACCACACAGGACAAAAAATCTCATCAAGGCAAGTTTACGAGGCTTTGCCTTCGTGCACCTTCGTGTCCTTCGTGGTGAAAGTATTGTTACCGCGCGCCAGGTGCTCCCGATGAGCGCCTCCTGGACCTCCGCCTTCGGCCGCGCCTGCGGAGTCCTCCTCGACACCATCGTCCGCTGGCTCGCTCTCTCCCGTATCAATCCCAACGTCCTCACCTTCATGGGACTGGTCGTCAACACCTGGGCCGCAATCCTCTTCGGGTCGGCCAACGCCAGCAATGAAAAGCGCATGTTTTTCTACGCCGGACTGGTCATCATCTTCTCCGGCTTCTTCGACCTGGTCGACGGACAAGTCGCCCGCGCCACCAACCGCGTCACCCGCTTCGGAGCCTTCTTCGACTCGGTCGTCGACCGCTACAGCGACGCCAGCCAATTCCTCGGCCTGCTAGTCTTCTTCGCCCGCGGCGGACGCTTCTTCTACGTAGTCCTCACCGCCTTCGTCATGATCAGCGCCATCATGGTCAGCTACACCAGAGCTCGCGCCGAAAGCCTGATCGGATCCTGCCGCGTCGGATTCATGGAACGCCCCGAACGCCTGGTCCTGGTAATCCTCGGCGCCCTCTTCAACCGCATGGCCCCAGTTTTGTGGGTCATCGCAGTCCTAAGCACAATCACGGTAATCCATCGCATGCGCTACACCTGGACCAGAACCCAAGACCCGCCCGTAGCGTTAACGCCAAACCAAGCCGCCTAGTCGGCTCGTGTAAGGACGAACGCATTTCGTCCGTCCAGCGAGCGCACCGTCACAACCCTGCACCCCCAAATCCCGCCCGTGCCGCGATCTCCCGAAATCGCTCATCGCCCCGCATCGCGTCCCACTTGTAATCCAGTAAGAACGGCATATGCACATCACGCTCTTCCAAAGCCGTCCCCAGCCACTGAAGCGCAGTTTCATGCTCCCCCAGTCCCGCAAAAATCAGCGCCACGTTATAAGGAGGCACGTACCGCTCCTTCTTCCGCTCCATCATCTGCTGAATGTATCCTTCCGCCTTGCCCCGGTCTCCCGCGACCGCATGTACATACCCCGCGATTGATAATGCCTCCGAATTCCCACCTGAAAACTGTCCTGCAAGATCGCACGCCGCCAGCGCCTCCGAGTGCATGCCCAGCTTCTCGTACACCTTCGCCGCACAAATCTGCCCGATCCAGAATCGCGGTTCCATTCCTAAGGTCGTTTTGAATTGCTCCACCGATTCCGCATCCCGCCCGGCGTGGTAAAGGAATTGCCCGCGCATCGCGCCCACAAATAGCGAGAGTGGATCAAGCACCATCGCTTGTTGTATCGCCGCCATGGCCTCGTCGTATCGTCCGGTATTCGATAACACGTGAGCCAGATAGACATGGGCGAGCGAATAGTTTTCGTTCAGTCGGATGGCCTTTCGAGCCGCCAACTCAGCTCCTTTGTAGTCCCAGTCAAACCAGAATTTGATCGATGAGTCCGAAGTATGGGCTTCCGCAGATTCAGGATCCAAGCGAAGCGCCTGCGCAATCGCACTCTTGGCGGTTGAAGACACCTCTTTCGTAGCGATGTCGCCCGAGAGCGTAAACACCATAAGCGCATCGGCCAGTCCGCAATGCGCCAGAACAAACGAGGGATCACGCCCTCTTGCCTGCTGAAAGTACGCTACGGCTTTCTGCGCATCGAGGAGATTGAATCTCGCGTAGTGATAACGCCCTCGCAGATACTGATCGTGCGCCTCCGCATCCCGCGGTGCATTTCGAGTGAGCTGATGCTTCTCCTCCGCCATCAACTTCAACTTCACCTGATCCGCAATCGCCGCCCCGATTTCTCCATGGATGTCGAGAATCCCGGGCAACTGCCGGTCGTAATTTTCCGCCCACAAGTGGATCTGGTCCTGCACTCGAATCAACTGCGCCGTAATCCGAACCCGCTCCCCATCCCGCCGCACGCTCCCCTCAAGCACGTAATCCACACTCAGTTCGTGCCCGATCTGCGCCACCGACTTGTCCGTCTGCTTGTAGGCCATCGATGAAGTTCGCGCGATCACGCCCAACTGGCGCGGAGACATCTGCCCCAATCGCATGATGGTCTCTTCACTCAAACCATCGCTGAAATATTCTTGCGCCGGATCACCGCTCAAATTTTCAAACGGAAGGATTGCGAGCATGATGCGCGCCCGCTCGATCGGCGCCGGCTCCACAACCCGGGAAACCACTGTCTGCCCCTTAAAGCGATACCCCTTGCCCAGCACGGTCTCGATGTACTGCGGATTCCCTGCGTCGTCGCCCAAAGCATTGCGGATCTTTCGGATCGCGGTGTTAATGCTGTTGTCCGTATCGAAGTAAAGATTTTTCCCCCACAGACGGTCAATGATCTCCTCTCGGCTGATCAGCCTGCCCTTTTCCCGCACCAGCAGGATAAGCAGATCCATCGGGATGCGTTCCAGTCGCACCGATTTTCCCGCACGAGAGAGCTCATACCGGTCTACATCCAACACAAACTCTCCGAACTGCACCTTCTCTGAGCCCATTTCCTCGCGCCCCACGAACCTGCGCCATTTTACAGATTGCCATCCACTTTGTGCCCTCGTCCTACAGGCAATCTACAGATGCCCTCCATTGTGTCCCACGGGGTTCGGCCGCAAGATACCTCATCACTTGGGCGGGCACCGAGCCTTCCAAGAAAAAACTGGGGGCACTATGAAATCTCGCATCTCTCTCTTGCTCTTAACTCTTGCTTTGGCTGCGTCGTCAACCTTGACGGCCCATGCCGGTTGCACCAACGCCACCATCCAAGGCACCTACGCCTTCACCATCCATGGGACCATTCTTAACCAAGACGGCTCCACGCTTCTTATCGACGGCCTCGCCAAAACTACCTTTGATGGCAAAGGAAACCTGACGCAACTCGACGCGGTAGCCGTCAACGGCAACGTCGCGCCGGGATGGGCCTCGAACACGGGAACCTACTCGGTGAACCCGGATTGCACCGGAACCTTCACCGTCACCAACGGCGCTCAACCAGAGGTCCACCTTCAAATGATCGTCGCCCACTCCGGCAACACGATCCACGACATGGTGACCGATCCAGGTTTCGCCACCACCGCCGAAGCCGAGCGCGTCGGCGTTCCTAGACGGTAAGGACTACAGCATCCCACTTCCTCAACTTGTCATCCTGAGGCGCCGTCCTTTGGCGCCGAAGGACCTATGCAAGCTGGCGACGCCGACGATGCCGGCAAATCCATAGATCCTTCGGCTCTCAAAAAGCCGGGGCCTCAGGATGACCAACCCAAAAAAAACCTCCGTGTTCTCTGTGTCCTCTGTGGTGAAAGAACTTAACCTCTTCCTCGCCTTCGGAATTCGCGATTTCCACACCCGGCTGTGATATCTGACCTTGCCCTCGAAACCCAAACGTCCGATCATGCACTAGCCGGAAGGCGAGGCTGGGATTTCCTGGCGGGATCGTAAGTCCTTATTTGACAATATTTTACCTGTAAGTCCAAGCGGCTCAAGATTTTGCGAGGGTGCAATCGTATTCGAATCTTGCAACTCATTTAAAAACAATATTTTAGCGGGGGCAACAAGAAAAAATCTTGGCACCATGGCAGACAACTCCCTTGTTTTCAATATCTTGCCCGCAAAATATTGAGCCCCATAGACTTTTGGGCGATTTCCCTCTGACTCAATGATTCCTGTAGACCGAAGTGGGAGGGGGTACCCAGGGCCGCATCGAAAATCGTTCCGTCGCAAACCGAAACTGAGTACTGCGTACTGAGTACCGAGTACTGAATACTCTTCCTGCTATCCTATCCAGTCGCATCGCCAATTCTGGGGACGCTCTTGCCAACTGATCCCGTTCTAGTCGTTCACGGTGGCGCGTGGGCCATGCCCGATGACATGGTCGACGCCCACATTCATGGCGTGACCAATGCGCTGGCTGCGGGATGGCGCGTGCTCGATCGTGGAGGCTCTGCTCTCGATGCCGTCGAAGAAGCCGTCGTCATCATGGAAGACGACGAGACCTTCGACGCCGGTCGAGGGAGCTTTTTGAATCGAGACGGAAAAGTCCAACTCGACGCCCTCATTATGGATGGCGCAACGCTCCGTGCCGGAGGCGTGGGATGTGTCGAGCGCCTGCGCAATCCCGTGCGCGCCGCGCGCAAGATTCTCAGCGAGAGTCCGCACGTCTATTTCGTCGGCGAAGGTGCGGAAAGGTTCGCCGCCGAGCACGGCGTTGCACTCTGCAAGAATGAAGACCTGATCATCCCGCGAGAAGTTGAGCGTCTCCGCGAGTACAAGGCAGAAGCCGCACGGCGTCCTTCGTCGCAACATGGTAACGATCTATTCGCGCCGACCTCTGACGATGTGACGATCTCGCACGACACCGTCGGCGCAGTCGCTCTCGACCGCGACGGCAACATTGCCGCCGCAACGTCGACGGGAGGCACGTTGAACAAAGCTCCCGGTCGCCTCGGCGATTCGTCGCTCATCGGTTGTGGCTGCTACGCGAACTACGAGAGCGCCGCGGTTTCCACTACTGGATGGGGCGAACCAATCATGAAATTGGTGTTAGCCAAGTGGACCGCCGACCGCATTCAGGCAGGCAATCTGCCCGAGTGGTCCGCACAGGAAGCGATGAACTATCTGAAGCAGCGCCTCGACGGCCACGGCGGCATCATCGTGCTGAACCCGCAAGGCCACATCGGCATCGCGCACAACACCCCGCGCATGGCCTGGGCCTACAAGACTCTCCATAAAGAAGAAGCCGGCATCGAGCGCAGCGCTCCCTGATATTCGGATCGCTGCACGCCATGCCGGCGAAGTATCGCTGGAAGGTCCGACCTATTCCACAGTGAAGGTCGTCGTGCTCGTGCCAGTTCCTCCTGGGGTTGTGATCGAGATCTTGCCGGTGACTGCCCCTGTCGGCACAGTCGCCGTGACCTGCGTGTTCGAGTTGACGGTGAAGCTTGCCGCCTTGCCCGAGAACTTTACCGCCGTTGCACCCGTGAAGCTCGTCCCTGTAATCACGACCGGAGTCCCGACCGGACCGCTGGTAGGCGTGAAGCTGGTGATGTTCGGCACGATCTTGAATTTGGCCGGCGAAAGCTGGTTGCCGCCGGGCTCCTTCACGGTGATGATTCCGTTCTTGGCCCCGAGAGCGGGTTTCGCATTGATGAAACCGTTGCCCGAAATGGTGAACGTGCCCGGTCCGGTCCCGAACATCACCTGCGTTGCGGTAGTGAGATTCTGTCCGAGGATTCCAACTGTCTGGCCGACTTTCGCCGCGTTGAATCCAACCGGGACGACGAACGTGCTCAGGCCGGCATCCAGGCTGTAGAGGACGCCATCGTTATGGGCTCCGCCCGAATTGGTCAGTCCGTAAATCTTTCCGTTGGTGTGAAGCAAAGGTTGTGAATTTGGAGTGGAGCCGTGTGTGATATCGAAGCTGTGGATGACTGCGAACGAGGTGCCATCAGTCTTGATCTTGAAGATGGTGCCGCCAAACGCGGTTCCTCCACCCGACGTGACTCCATACAGGAAGCCGTCACTGCCCTGCACCAGGCCAGTATTTGGAGTGATGCCGTTCGCTCTGGTATTCGTGTCGAAGCTGTGGAGCACTGTGTAAACGCCCGCCGAAGTCACCTTGTAGACGACGCCAGAGCTCAGACTGCCACCGGTTGAAGCCGTGCCGTAGAAGTTGCCATCGCTCGCTTGCAGGACTGGCCCGAAGGGTACAGCTCCAGTGGGATCGTTAAAGCTGAAGATGGTCTTTAGCACGCCGCTGCTGGTCACGGAAAAGAACGAGCCGCGATTGAATGTTCCACCGACCTGCGTGACACCATAAAATTTTCCGTCCTGCGCCAGCAGTAGGGGACCGTCGCATTCCAATCCCAACGTGACCAGTACGGTATACACGCCCGCGGTGGTCACTTTGTAGACTCTGGAATTACTGCCGGTAAGATTTGTGCCGTAGAGTTTGCCGTCATTTCCCGTCACAGGGGAGTTGTGGGGAAATCCTCCGTCGGTGGCACTGTTAAAATTGTAGATCGTGGTGAGAGTTCCGGAAGGAGTGATTTTGAAAATGGTTCCCCCCGAATGCGATCCGCCACCGGCAGTGGTGCCATAGAAATTGCCGTCCGTTCCCAGGCTCAGGCCGCCTTCGGGTGAGAAGCCATCGGTGACATTGAAGTCGTGCAAAGCGGTGATGGTTCCGTCAAGAGTCATCTTGAAAACATTGCCGCGCCCGTTCGCGCCTCCGAAGAGCGACGTTCCGTACAAGTTGCCATCACGCCCCTGCGCGAGAACACCCGGAGTCGTTGAGCAACAGCCGTGAGCGGTGCCATCGAAATCGAACAAGTCAGTAAACACCTGCGCTTGCAGCAGGGATGGAATGACAGTGAGGGCAAGGACCAACACGAAAAAACGAGAGTGGGACAGGATGCGGCACATGTTCAGCTCCTGGAAGGCAAGTCTGCCTCGATTGCAAGGATGTGGACTAAAACTTCAGAACCGGGGGGCACCAAGCTGATCCGAAATCTGGACCCTAGAACAGATTTGGCGGATCAACGACCGACATACATCTGGACTGCGAAGTCATGGATCGGTCAGTCTGCAAGAAGGAAGTATCTTTCTCGCGGCTCAAGATCGTCCCGAAATCGCTGCGGAAGTATGCCCGGTTCCCCCGCGCGGGTCAACGTTTATGCGGCGAGTGGAGGGTAAGTTTTTGGTGAGGACGCAGAATCCATTGGCAATCAAGCACTTGGCCCTGACACGATTTTGCAGTCGATGGAGTCTATAGACTCTATCGAGGTTGCGGAATAGGAAGTTTGTCGGAAGGTCGCAGTCATTCCTGCAGAATCACACGAACGTAATTGAGCCCATCGGTCACGACGATGTCGGGTTTGCCATCCCCGTTAAGATCGCCGACCGCGACGTCAACGGCAGTGGGCGCTCCAATCGACAGAACTAGCGGCGCACGGAAGATTCCTTTCCCCGAGTTCGGAAACAAGTCGACGGTCCCACTGAACTCGTTTGCGGTAATCAAGTCGACTTTCCCATCATGGTTGAAGTCGACGGCGGCAATCGATCGCGGCTCGTCGCCGAAGGGATATTCCTTCGCAACGTATCCTCCACCAGTCGACAAGAACACAGTGACGTTGCTGCCCAGATTATTCACCGCTTCGTCGGATGCCGCGATATCGGGAACGCCGTCTCCATTGAAATCTCGCGCCGTTAGTGCGATAGGTGGCGTTGCGACCGTAAAGGTTGATTGCAGCGTAAAACCACCGTGCCCGTTTCCGAGCAAGATCTGTACCGTGTTCCCGCTGTTGTAGGCGGCGGCCAAGTCGAGCTTGTGATCGCGGTTGAAATCGGCCACGGCAAACCAGGTGACGTTGGAAGCTCCGATCGATGCGCCTGACCGAAACGTTCCATCTCCGTTGCCGAGAAGCAGACTTCCTGAAGCAACATCAGCAATCGCGATATCGAGTGCGCCGTCATGATTGAAATCGCCAACGGCCAGGGAAAATGCATCGACGTAGGGACCGTAGGTCACCGGAGACTGCAGGTTCCATCGCCATTTCCGAGGAAGATAAGCACTTGCCCTGAGCCGCCGATGGCGCGATTCGCTACAGCAACATCCAGGTGGCCATCTTTATTGAAATCGGCGAGCACGACGAATCCCGGCCATGAGGCCGCAGAATAAGTCACCGCAGGCTGCAAGGTTCCGTCTCCATTGCCGAGCAGAACCGCGATTGTGCCCGGATTGTCTTCGTTAGCGACGACAACATCGAGATGGCCATCGCCGTTCAAGTCGCCGACGGCGACTCCATTCGGCGCCAACGCGCCCGTGGGGTAGGCAACGGGAGATGCAAACTTCACCGCGGACGCCAAGGGCACAAATAGAACACCAGATAGAACTACGATGAGAACTCCAAGGTTGCGCATTTGAAACTCCTGGAGAAATGTCGTCGATCGAACGCCTAGAGGAGGAAGGCCTTGTCGCCCCCCGACCTTGAGGGGGTGCAAAGTTGGGCAGAAGTATGCCATCGGGGCGAATGGTGGTCAAGCCGTGACTGGATTTTACAACCAGCCCTTAGTCCGCGCGATTCTTGCGGCTTCCACGCGGTTGCTGGCGCCGAGCTTGCTGATCGCTTCAGAAAGATAATTCCGCACTGTGCCGTCGGAGAGGCCCAACTCTCCGGCAATATCGCCGCTCGCCATTCCTTCCCCAGCCAACCGCAGCACCTGGCGTTCGCGATCGGTGAGAGGATCCATTTCGCCCCAGGCTTCGGTTGCGAGTTCGGGATGAATCACGCGCAATCCTTGATACACCCGGCGTACCGCATCCGCGAGTTCTTCGGCGCGCATGTCTTTCAGCAAATATCCAGAAGCTCCCGATTCAAGAGCGCGGCGCAAATAACCGGAGCGCGCAAACGTGGTGACGATGACAACGCGCGTACCGGTGCGGCGACGTTTCAATTCTGCGGCCACGTCGAGGCCGCTCATGTGCGGCATCTCAATGTCGGTGATGAAAACGTCGGGCTTGTGGGCGAGAACCGCTTCAAGAGCATCCTTACCGTTGCCCGCTTTTGCGACGACCGAAATGTCACCTTCGATTTCGAGCAAGGCGGCGAGCGCGCCGAGGACCATCCCCTGATCTTCGGCGAGAACAACGCGGATGGTTTTGCGGTTTGTGGCAGTATCTTTAGCGGGAGGGTTCAAGTTGGGGACCTGGATTGGGTTCGATCATTTTTTCTCGAGCGGCGTCCTTCGCTCTAATTTCTTTCAGAGGCAACGTGATCGTGAGAGTGGTGCCGGATTTATTGCGACGCTCCAAAGTACCACCGAGCATCTCGACCCGCTCGCGCATGCCGCGCAAGCCATTGCCTTCCACGGTGGAAAAGCCCTGACCATCATCGGCGATTTCAAGACGGCACGAGCCATTTTGCTGCTCGATGCGTAAGCGGCAGTGAGTGGCGCGGGCGTGGCGCACAACATTAGTCACACCCTCACGAACCGCAAGAGAGAGAACGCTCTCCAGCAAGGCAGGGAGTTGCATGCTGGTGGCGGCGTCGCATTGCACTGTCATGCCCGCGGTCTCGAGGGTTGACTTGGCTTGCGCAAGTTCGGCTACCAAGCCTTTGGTGCGGTACCCGCGGATCGCGTCGCGCACATCCGACAGCGCCTGTCGCGAAATCTCCTCGACTTCGCGAATTTCCTTTCCCGCGCGTTGCGGATCGCGATCGATCAGCTTGCCGGCGAGTTCTGATTTCAACGTAATCACCGACAGCGTGTGTCCCAACACATCATGCAGATCACGCGCAATGCGCTCGCGCTCGGCGACCTTGGCGAGGTTCTCAATCTCTTCATTGGCCTTCCGCAGTTTCCGGTTCATGCGGTTGCGCTCGGCAAAGAAGACGTTGCCCGCGCCAATGAAGACGGGAAAGACAGCGGCCCAGAACAGTTCGCCACGGCCCATATGCAGCAGGAAGCCTTCGGTCGCCGCAATAGCCGCGATGGCGGCCAGGCCCGCGATGGCGCGACCTTGCGTATCGACCAGGAAAGGAACCATGGCGGCCGCGAAGATAAAGAACGTGCAACCTCCCGCGTTGTAAGGGAGGTAGAGGACGCCGAGAAGCACCATGCCGCCGACGTGCACTAGGGGGCGAGGTCTCTCGAACAGGAAAATCCCCCAATAAAGCACGAGGAATATCGCGGCCCCGAGAACGTCGAAGGCCCATTGCTTGCGGCTGACGTGATCGAAGACGGGTTGAACGAAGAAGAAACCGAGATAGAGGACCCAGAGCAGCGGGCCCCATCCGTGATCCCGATCCTGAAGTACGGAGCGGAGCGGCCGCAATTTGAGCGACCAGCGCCCGGCGGAAGAAGCCTCTTCGAATTGACGCGAACCAAGGAACGGCATCGGTTTATGGTCTCAACCTTATTTTCAACCTTCCGGTCAGTTCCGACCAGTTCTAAGTCTGGGCTTGCCGGCGAACCAGATGAGCAGCGCCGCGGGGATCAGGAGAGCGAGCCATCGCGATCCGCCGTAGAGAGCGGCCATTCCCAGCAGGATGAGGATGAGTGTCCAACCCATCGATTTTTTCGAATCCATGCTCATGGTTGCTGCTCCCGTTCCTCAGGGGCTAAAGCCCAAATCCTTAGGCTCGTTTGACGCGGCCCTTGAAGGGCCGCTCTTCCACGGTGATCTGCGCGTTCGTTTTTCGCAACCTCTGTTATCCCGAACTCTTAGCCGTACATTTTTTCCTGGTCGCGCTGGAATCCGATGCGGGCGACGCCCAGGCAAATCATGGTGAATGCTGCCAGCACTTCCCAGTGGGTGGCGGTCGATTCGTGGCGTCCGGCGCCTACGATTCCCAACGCAAGTTGCGACAGATGGTAGGGCGGCAGGGCCAGCGCGATCTGGCGCACGATTTTCGGCAGAAACATAAACGGCACCCACAGGCCGCTGCAGAAGGACATGGGCAGATAAATCAAGTTGATGGTTGCGGGCGCGGAGTTCGGTCCGGTGAAGTATCCGAGCGCCAACCCCATGGCTGAGAATGGCAGCGAACCGGCGGCCAGAGTCCCCAACAGTCTGGCGAACTCTCCGAGAGGCATACGCACACCGCCGAAACCAATGCCGAGCGCGAACAGCGCGAGCACGATGAAGGTGCTGAAGATCATGCTGGTGATAACTTTGGCGACGAAGTATGCGAATGGCGGCATCGGGCTGGCGCGTTTTACCTGGAGCCATCCCAAGCCGCGATCCGAAGCCAGTCCGGCTGCGGTCCCAAACAATGAAGCGCCCATCACGCCAAACGTCCCGTAAGTTGCGATCAGATATGTCGGCACGCCGGTTCCGCCAATCGCCTCTTTGGCGTTCAGCACCAGTCCGAACAGCACGTAGAACATGATCGGAAAACTGAGGACCGACGCCGTGTACATTCGCAAACGGAGATTCTTCAGGAACTCGTACTTCGCTTCCTTTAGATAAACCCTCGCAGCGTCCCGCGGCGAGCGCTGAATTTGCGTGTTGCTCAATACCACCGTTGCCGTGCTCATCGTGATTCCTCCGCTGCGTCAAAAAATCTTCGAGATGTGGCTGCTAGTTCTGAGGGTTGCCGTTCGTTCCGGTATCTTGCGTCAGTGCCAGGAACGCTTCTTCCAAACCTGCGCTGGTAACTTCGAGGCCGGAGAGCCCAGCATCCATGCTGAGAAGCTCTCGCAGAACCGATTCTGCTTCGATCACGTGAAGTTCAACCGCCTCGCGATCTTCCTTCACATCACTAACACCCGGAATCTGGCGCAGAATGTTCATGCTGACGCCGGTGATGCAGCGAATCCGCTTGCCGGCGGTTTTCGCCTTGATCTCTGCGGGCGTGCCTTGGGCCACAATCTCGCCCTGATTGATGACGGCGACGCGGTCCGCCAGGGCGTCGGCTTCCTGCAGGTAGTGGGTGGTAAGCAGCACAGTCTTGCCGCGGCCGACCATGCGGCGAATCTCATCCCACAACATGCGCCGCGATTCCACATCGAGTCCGACAGTGGGTTCATCCAGAAAGAGCATGTCGGGGTCGCCGCAAATGGATAGGGCAAACAATACGCGTTGTTTCTGGCCTCCGGAGAGATCGCCAAACTTGCGATCCTGCAATTTCTCAAGACCCGCGGCCGCGACCACCTCTGCGAGCGCCATCGGTTTCTGATAGTAGGAGGAAAACAAGTCGATGTGCTCGCGGACGCGCAGCGTCTCGGGAACCCGGCCGACTTGCAACATCGCCCCAGTCCTCATTCGGTTTTCAGGATTCGTGGGGTCCCCACCGAAAACGCGGACGCGCCCCGAATTGGGCTGTAACAATCCCAGAAGCAACTTGACGGCGGTCGTTTTGCCCGCGCCGTTCGGACCGAGCAGCGCTACTAACTCGCCGGCGCGCACACGAAAGTCGACGCTACGCAGCGCCTTTACGCTTCCGTAGTTCTTGTTCACGCCTTCGAGGCTGGCGACGACAAGATTGGAAGTCGTCGTCTCCGCGCGCCGAGTCCGTTCGATGGTTGCGAGCATTTTCAATCCTCCCGGCGTGGATGACGCCGTCCGGCGGAAATCGTGCTTCTTGCTCCCGCTCAGTGATTGCATCATCGTGGAAGCACGACGCTCGCGCCAGTGCCATCCATCACGCGGCGGGCGTGACAAATGTCATCCTCGATTTCTAGGATCGGATGGCAGAGGTGAGCAACTGCGAGCAGAAATGATGTGAGGAAAAGGTTTGTCGTACCCGCAAGCCGCTTGTTACGAATTCCGAACAGACCCGGGAAATCCACATTGCGAACCGGGGGCTTGATCTTGGCGGTTCCCGACAGTCGGTCCGCGAGTTTCCGCGCCGAACAAGGGTTCCAGCATGTCCGGATTTCGTAACACAGTGACGAAGAGTAATTTTTTGCACAAATCCTTCGTCACAAGGTCACTTGGCTTTGATATGATTCCCCCACTTTTGTTTGGAGGCGCAAGCTATGCTACCGGCGGGAAAAAGCCTTCGGACGCTGCGTGAGAAACTCGGGCTCACCATGCGCGATGTGGAAAACTCGAGTGCGCGCGTTGCCGACAAGTATCGCAACGAAGAGTTTTCCATCCCTCCCAGCCGTCTTTCCGATATCGAAACCAAAGGCATTCTGCCAAGCATTTTTCGGCTCTACACGTTGTCGGTGATTTACCGCCGTGATTTTCGCGAGTTGATGTCGTGGTACGGCGTAGACCTGAATAATCTACCCGCCGATTTTGGATTGGTGTCGCCTCCGAAATCACATTATTCCGACGCGCTCGCTGGCGTGTCGTCGGTGCAAGTTCCCGTGCGCATGGATCCGGGCTTTGACGAACGGCGCACCAGCAACCTGGGGCGCATGGTCGAGCAGTGGGGAGTCGTACCCCTTTCCTACCTCGCGCAATTTGCCAAAACCGATTTCACTTACGGTTACGTCGGAACACAGGATTTCACGATGTATCCCATCCTGCCTCCTGGCAGTTTTATCCAGGTCGATGAATCCAGAAACAAAGTACTGGAAGGCTGCTGGCGGTCGGAGTACGAACGTCCCATTTATTTTGTGGAAACCCGCGAAGGCCATACCTGCTGCTGGTGCAGCATGCGCCGCGAAGAAGTGATTCTGCAACCGCATCCGCTATCTCCGGTTCCGGTCCGCATCTTGCGCCATCCCCAGGAAGCCGAGGTTCTCGGCCAGGTCGTGGGGGTGGCTATGAAGTTGACCGAGTGGCACGCGCTCGATTCTTTTCCAGGGTCGAAAGGGCCAGCAGCACTGAATTAAGGTGAGTTGCGGCAGCGGAGTCCTGGCGCTCACCGGGCAGCAAGTCTTCGAAACGATCGCGCATTCCCTCGATGTAGAGCTTCGCGTCGAGCCCGGTCCCGCGGCTCGATTCCTGCAAATCTTCCAGCAACGATTCCATTGGCGTTCGTAAAATTCCCGTCACAATTTCGGTGTGCGCCGTTCGCAATGCACGCTCGGCCGATTCAGCCCCGTGAACCAGCTCCATCCCCCAATGTTCATAGCGACCCTGGGCCCGCCGCAGCGAAGCCACATAGGCCAACTTGCCCAGCAGCCCAGACACGGCCGCCAGCGTGGTTTCTTTGACGTCCTGTAGAGCGGATTTAAGGGTCATCTTGTTACGAATTCCGAACGCTCAAAGGTTTCTGAACCTATTGCGATTGCCCTCTCGCCCATGAAATTATCACCGTCCACTTCGCATTCACAAGGAGAAAACCATCGTGAAACGTGCCCTGCTCGTTCTTGGTGCAGCCGTACTCTTTCTAAACACGTTAGTGATTCCAACCGTCCTACATGCAGATGGCGGCGCAACTACCACCAATTGTGGCAGGGTTTTGTGCAAGCCATAACATAAAGCACCTGTTCTTACGAAAACAGAACAAAAGTGACCAGTGTATTGCTGCATGCAGCAAGTCGCGGTATAGTGCCCGCTGACTATCCATGCTGCAGGCCCATTCATTACTCTGGCATTACCTTTGGGTTGCCCCCAATGTCTTGCTGTTTGTCCTGGCGTTCGTTCTTTGGAAGCGCGGCCTGGGCAAGCGCTTCCGCGTTCTTTTTGTCTTCGCCATCCTGAGCGCCGTTTCGGAACTTGCGGTGTACCTGGCAGATGTGACGCCGTGGGTTACGCCAAAGCTGTTCTGGCGCATCGACTGGGCCAGTGTGCTCATCGAGGGCACCCTGAAGTTTGTGCTGATCGGGGAAATATTCGCGCAGGTTTTCGGTTCTTACGGATCGTTAGCCCGACTCGGCAAACTCCTGATACGCGCCATTGGCGTCGTACTGGTTCTGACAGCCGCGGTAGCAGCGGCGTATGCCCCGCAGGACAGCCTTTTTGGAATCGTCTCGGGCGCCCACTTGCTCGAGCAAACGACATATTTAATCGAATGCGGACTACTCGTCTTCATTTTCCTATTTGCAGCGTACTTCCGGCTAAGACCTGCTCGTCTTGTTTTCGGTATCGCTCTCGGTCTTGCAATTTCCGCTTGTGTTCACCTTGCGACTTGGGGAATCGCGGCGAACGGGGGGCTGCCGCCGTCCCGACGTGTCATTCTCGATTTCCTGAACATGGGCACGTACCACGTCAGCGTCCTGCTCTGGTTTTATTACGTACTCGTTCCTGGGCCCGCCCCTGTGCCCGCCGCCATGCCACTGCCTGAAAACAATCTCGACGTTTGGAACCGCGAATTGGAGCGTCTCGTCCATCAATGACTTTGGCACTTATTCTCGCCGTCGCCGCCGCGCTCGCACTCGTATTTATCTTGAGCGTCACTGTGTCACGCAGCCTGCAGATTACCCATGGCGTTAGTCTCGCTGCCCGGATTCAGCCCATTGATGTGGAGGCCTTCCGCAATCTGATCGATCCCGCAGAAGATGAATTCCTGCGGCGCCGTTTGACGGCGGGGGAGTTCCGTCGAGTGCGAAGGCAAAGGCTGCACGCGATGGCCGCCTATGTGCAGACTGCGGGAAGAAATGCCGCCGTTCTGATCCTCCTCGCCCAAGATGCGTTGACTGCCGGCGACCCTCAAACTGTCGACGCGGCGCGCCGTTTGGTAGACCACGCGCTGTTGCTGCGGCGCAATGCGGCCTTCGTTCTCTTCAGGATTTATCTTGCGCTCGCTTGGCCAAATTCCGGATTGGCGCTGGTTTCGATTCTTCGCAGCTACGAACAATTGAACGGGTCGGCCATGCTACTGGGCCGGTTGCAGAATCCCACTGCCCCGGTGCGCATCTCGGTTACCTCGTAATCGTTGGCCCAGGGGCGTGCAGCAAAACATGGAGTCGCCGTTTTACTGCTCCATCTAGTGCTGCGTTCAAGAAATTTGACGGCAGTGAAATCCATACCGCGGTTCCCTATTCCTTACTTGTTTTCGCTTGCCATTCTGTTATAAAAACCACCGGGGCAAGCGTTCCAAACCTTTTCGTGAAAACATCGGCAATCTGCCGTGGGAGCCGTTCCCGCCGTCTGCTCGCCTATGCGAGCCCAAGGGAGAACCTTATGATCCGCACCGTAAAAGATGTGCTTGTGGCGTGCTTTGTCTTGTTGCTCGCGACCGTTTGCTTGGGCCAGGGAGGCGTTGCCACCGGCGACCTGCACGTGACCGTGAAAGATCCAAGTGGAAACGTCGTCGCGAATGCGACCGTAACCGTACAGGATGCCGCCAAGGGCGTGGAGCGAATCGCGGTGAGCGATGGTCAGGGCGGCTACAGTGCTCGATTGCTGCCCCCGGGCACGTATTCGGTTTCGGTCAGTGTTGCGGGATTCACCCGGGTCGAGAACACCGGAGTATCCGTCACAGTTGGTTCACTCGTGGAGCTTCCCGTCGCGCTCACGATCTCGACCAGCAAGGAAGTGGTTGAAGTCACTTCACAAACGGAACTGGTGGAGACCTCGCGCAGTTCAACAACCGACACGATCGGACAACGGCGCATCGACAATCTTCCAATCAACGGCCGCAACTACATCAATTTCACGCTGACCGATTCGCAGATTGTGCGCGACAATGCGCCTAATACCGGCGCTGCTCCCACATCCGGCTTGAACATGAGCGGCCAGCGCGCGCGCGCGAACCTGGTGAATGTGGATGGCGCCGACGCCACCGATAACTCGGTCAACGGCGTGCGCTCCACCGTATCGCAGGAGGCGGTGCAGGAATTCCAGATCATCACCAACAGCTACGCTGCGGAATATGGCCGTGCTTCCGGCGGCGTGGTGAATATTATTACGCGCTCGGGATCGAACGCTTTTCACGGAGATGTTTTCGGATTCTTGCGCGATCGGAACCTTCAGGCGGTGAATCCATTCAGTACAGTGCCCAACCCAGCCTATACCCGCGTGCAGGCCGGCGTAGCGTTTGGCGGGGCGATCAAGAAAGACAAGACGTTTTTTTACTTCGCGTACGAGATCACGCGACGGCACGAGACCGGATTCTCTGCGATTGGACAAGATTGCACGACCAGCGGTGGCCAGACGTGTTTTGGTCTGAGCCCGTTCGACGCTTCGGCATATTTCGGCGCGCCAGCCGGTTTCGTGAACTTGCAACTCACTCCCGACCAGATTTCATTCCTGACCAATCCTCTCGTTGCGAAAACTGCCGCCCTGAGTCCGGCTTACACAGCGGAAGTCGGACAATATGCCTTTCTGGCTGGCGCTTCTTCAGGCATGGCGGTGAATGGAGCATGGCCAGTCGGTCTGACCGGCGGCCCCGTCATCGCCGGTTTCCCGACCAGTTGCAGCGCACCGCCGTGCTTTGTTCCAGGTTCCTATCAGACCCTTTCATCGCAGACCGGGAACTTCCCGGTATTTGAGGGCACCAGTCTGTATTCGCTGCGTATCGATCACAACATCAACAGCAACAACCGCCTGACGCTGCGTGCGAACGTGAGCCCGAGTACGGTCACCGGTATCGAAGTCAGCGGCCAGGACCAGCCAGCAGGGCAAAACGCATACTCGCGTACATCGGAGCAGACCTATCGCGACGTGGCGGGAACCGCGCAGGACACTTGGACCATCGGCAACAACAAGGTGAATGAATTTCGGTTCCAATATGCGCGCCGCGGTCTTTCTTACTTCTACAACACGCAGATTCCCGGCGGCGCCGACCCGGCCGTCAACATTCCGGGCTTCGCATATTTCGGTCGCGAGCCGTACTCCTATATCCAGCGCGTGGAACAACGCTACCAATTCACCGACAACTTTTCGTGGACTGTGGGCCACCACAACATGAAGTTCGGTGCGGACGTAAACTATCTGCCACTCACCGCAACTTTCACTGTGAACTATGGTGGCGTGTACGACTTCGGCGCCTTCAGTGCGGCTGCTTTAGGTTTCGTAAATCCCGTACCAGGCGGTCTTCCCGATTTCCCGGACCTATCTCCGGTGCAGTCGTATGGCGCGGGCCTGCCCGGAGATTTCATTCAGGGCATTGGCAGTCCGACTGACAAATTCAAGAACATTCCGATCGGAGCGTTCTGGCAGGACTCGTGGCGCATCAACCCAAGGGTCACGCTCAACTACGGGCTGCGCTACGACGTAGAGATTCCCCCCAAGTTCGCGCCACCCCAGGGACTGGCGCTTCCCGCATATAACCTGTTGGGATTACAAAAAGGAATTCAGACCGATAAGAATAATCTCCAGCCGCGTATTGGCCTGGCTTGGGATCCGCATGGCAATGGCAAAACCGTGGTGCGCGCATCGTATGGCATGTTCTATGACCATCCGCTGCTGGGCCTCTACTTCCTCGGCGATGCCTCCGACGGCTCGTCCAGCGGGCAGTTGGCCTTCGCCGGAACGTCGGTCTGCTCAGGTCCCGGCAATCCGAGCAATCTGAATGCGATCACGATTTTCCAGGGACTTCCGATCAATGTCGCGAACGCGGCGAATCCGTGTGCAGCCACTCTGAATCCCACGACAGGCAGCGCACTTGGATTCTTGCCCAACCAACAGCAGTTCCAAGCTTTGAACTTTCCCCAGTCGATCTTTCTCAACCAGAATTATCTGAACCCGTCGACATTCCTGCCGCTCGGCTTTCAGCCCTTTGGCTATCCGCAGGCTAAGAATTTTGTGTATGCCTACTCTCAGCAGGCCAATCTCACGGTGGAACGCGATCTTGGCCACGGGTACGCTCTCAGTCTGGCCTACAACTTCAACGGCGGTCGCCACCTGAACCGACCCATCAACTCGAATACGATTCGTGGCGATTACATGGTTTCCAATTTTCAGGCAGCTTACTACGACGCACTGGCGGCGGGGCAACCTACGCCGGCGAGTCCGTTTACAGTTAGCGGCTGCAGCCCGGGAGGAACCGCTACCAGTCCCTTCCCTTACGTCGATGCCTCGATGATGAACTTTTTTCGCCCCGGCGGCTTAAACCCGTCGATCGCTGGCGCGTACGCCGCCGTCGGCGACCCACTCCACTGTATTGCCCAAGCCACGGCGCTGGTTCAGACTCTGCCCGGATTCAACGCAAGCTGTGACCCTCTCCCGCCATTTACCGGTTGCGTCCCCTTCGGCGACATGGATGCCAACTACTCCAGCGGCAGCTCGATCTATCACGGATTTACCGCCAACCTGCGCAAACGATTCACCGGGCATTTGGAATTTCTCGCGTCGTACACGTGGTCCCACGCCATCGACGACTCCACCGATCTGCAATCCACGCTCACACCCCAGGACAGCTACTACCCCGCGTATGACCGCTCCACATCGCTCTTCGACCAGCGTCACCGCTTCGTCTTCAGCGGTGTCTATCAGACTGGAAAGCTGGGCGGAAGCGGCTTCGTGAGCAAGGTCTTCAGCGACTGGACGGTTGCGCCATTGCTGGACGTTTCTTCGGGGCGGCCGTTCAACATCATCACCGGCAACGGAGACAATCTCCAGCTGTCGTCTCTGACCGGGCGCCCGAACACGACGGTCAATCCCGCGTGCGGTCCGACTTACAAATCCAAGTACTCGCCCACAGGCGTTTTGCAGGAACCGTGCATCGTCGGTTTCATCGCCACCGGAGCAACCCCAACTCTGCTGGCCCTCGACGGCAACCTGGGGCGCAACGCCGGAATCACGCCCTGGACGGTATTCAACGATCTGCGCGTCGCCAAGCGGATCAATTTTGGCGAGCGCTTCAGCATGGACCTGATTACTGACATGTTCAACATCGCCAACAAGGTCAACGTGTCGGCGGTCAGCCCCCTGTGCAGCAGCACGTCGTGCAACGCGGGCCAGCCGACTGCAGATTACGACATGCGCCAATTCCAGTTCGCGATCAAGCTGAATTGGTAGACGCGTGGTTTCGAGATCTTCTCTGGATTCCGTGTTAACGCGGAATCCAGTTTTTTTGTGCTACAGGCCTGACCGCGGTCGGTTGCGCAGAGATCGCCGTGGCCTGAAAATGGTCCGCAGATTGGAAAGGAACACCTGGTATGGCCGATCAGGAAATTCTTCCAGCACCGGAACCGGCAGCTACGATCACTCCAATTCCTGCGCCTCAGCCTCCAAACACGGTCTTCCGAGGGCCGCATGGCATCCGCGCGGGATGGCGGGTGTTGATTTTTCTGGCGCTGCTTGCGGCGGTGACCGTCGGGCTCGGACTCCTCTTCGCGATCTTCAGATTCGCCACAAAGGGGTTCGCGGCGGCACAGGGAGACATCCACGTTTCTGGGCTAACTCCTCTCGGGCTCAGTCTCACCGAAGGAGCCTTGTTTCTAGTCCCCTCGATTGCCGCGCTGATCATGGCGCGGATTGAGCATCGCAAGTACGGCCAGTACGGATTGCCAGCGCGTTTCGCATTTCGAAAACATTTCTGGATCGGAATTCTGGCGGGATTTCTCTCCATCAGCAGCTGCCTGTTTGGAATTTTCGCACTTCACGGATTCCACCTCACGGGTCTGGCGATTCATGGCAGCACAATCGTCTCTGCTACCGCGGCCTGGGGTGCAACGTTCATCCTCGTAGGCTTGGCGGAAGAGTTCGCCTTCCGTGGCTACCTTCAATACACGCTGACCACCGGGATGGGTTTCTGGCCCACAGCGATTTTGCTCTCCGCATTGTTCGGCCTCGCCCATGCTGGAAATCCCGGCGAGAGCAAAGCCGGCCTGCTATCGGTGGTTCTCTTCGGATTGCTGTTCTGTCTGTTCCTGCGGCGCACCGGCAACCTGTGGTGGGCTGTCGGCTTTCACGCGGGATGGGATTGGGGACAAACATTCTTTTATGGAGTGGCTGACAGCGGCATCCCTCCGTATCACAACCTCTTCGGCTCCGTTTTCGACGGGCCGCGCTGGCTCACGGGTGGCACGGTTGGTCCGGAGGCGAGTGTGTTCACTCCCATCGTTCTCGTAATGGTGGCGATTCTATTCACTCGGTTCTATCGCGAGAATCGCTATGAAGGGCGGCCTGCGGGCTTCGGGCGTCAGACGGCGGCCACGGCCTAAGCGCGTCTGCGGTCGTGGGTCGCAGGTCGTTGGTCGCGGGTCGAGGTCCGATCTACGGTGTTACACTTTTCGTTCACCCATCCTTGGCGCTTGCCCGGAGTTTTTCCCCAATGCCTGAACCCCAAACACCCACTGCGCGGACTCGTGTGATCCGCGAAGCCGAGCGCGGCGTGTACGATCGCGAGGCTGTCTACCGCATTCTGGATGAAGGATTCTTGTGTCATGCCGGCTTCGTCGTCGACGGCCAGCCTTTCGTGATTCCGACCTCGTATGGCCGCAAGGACGCAAATCTCTACATTCACGGTTCGGCCGCCAGCCGGATGCTACGGCAATTGAAAGACGGCGTGCCGGTTTGCGTCACTGTGACCTTGCTCGACGGGCTGGTGCTGGCACGCTCCATTTTCAATCACTCCATGAACTACCGCTCGGTGGTAATCCTCGGGAAGGCTAAGCTCGTCGATGATCCGCACGAAAAGCTGGTGGCTCTGCGGACTTTGTCGGAACACATTTTACCCGGGCGGTGGGATGATTCTCGCCAGCCCAACGAACGCGAACTAAAAGCTACCTCAGTCTTGCGCGTGCCCATCGAAGAATTCTCGGCGAAGGTCCGTCAGGGGCCGGCCATCGATGACGAGGAAGATTATTCGTTTCCCACATGGGCTGGGGTGGTGCCGCTGGAAATGGTGGCGGGCGCGCCGATCGACGACGCGAGATTGCTGCCAGGAACCAAAGTGCCGCAATACGCGCGGCATTATGGTCGCAAGAGTCAGTCAAGGTGACCAAGATGTGGGGACAGCCGCCATCGAATGTCCGGCCCAGTGCAGCCCGGCCCTACAGTGAAACGGAATCCAATGATTCCACGACAAGACACCGCCGAGCTTCGCTCGGCGGACAGCCGATGGCGGCTGTCCCCACACGAAAATGGCAATCGTTACGGGATTAGCAACAGCTTCCCCGCGATCTTCCGCGCTTCCATATCGCGGTGCGCTTGGGCCGCCTCGGCCAGCGGATACGTCTTCGCAATCAGCAGCTTGAGTTTGCCTTCGGCGATCATTCCGAACAGGGCGCTAGTGCGGGCGAGCAATTCCTCGCGCGTCGCGGTGAAGTGCGCGAGCGTAGTGCGCGCCATGTAGAGTGAACCCTTCTCCGAGAGTTTCGCGGGATCCACCGGCGGCACCGGACCGCTCGACATGCCGTACAGCACGAGCATCCCGCGCAGCCGCATGACGTTCAGATTCTTTTCGAACGTCGCGTTGCCCACGCCGTCGTAGACCACGTCGACGCCCTTGCCGCCAGTCAGACGCTTCACTTCCGCTTCAAAATCCTGCCGCGTGAAGACAATTACTTCGTCGGCGCCCGCCTCGCGCGCCAATCTCGCCTTGTCGTCACTCGAAGCCGTGCCAACGACCCGCGCCCCGATGGCGTGCGCCATCTGCACCAACAACAGGCCAACTCCTCCTGCGGCAGCGTGCACTAGAGCGGTCTCTCCGCCTTTCAGCTTGTGCGCGTCATTCACCAGGTAGTGCGCGGTCAGGCCATGCATCATGACCGCGGCAGCTTGTTCGTCGGTGACCGATGCAGGCACCGGAACCAGGTGATCTTCGGGTGCCGCAACGTATTCGGCATACGAGCCGAGCGTCCCGCTCCATGCGACGCGATCGCCGACTCGAACTAATTTCGCGTTGGGTCCGACGGCGATCACCGAGCCTGCTCCTTCCTGGCCGGGAATCAATGGCAGCGGCGTTCGCAGGCGCCCGTCGCGGAATTGGGCGTCAATGGAATTCACACCCGCAACGTGGACCTTTACGACAGCTTCTCCAGGCTTCGCCTGGGGAACGGAGACTTCCGCCAGTTCCATCACCTCGGGCCCGCCGGTGTGTGACACGCGAATTGCTTTCATGTTCGTCCTTGAGCGTCTGATCCACAGTTCTGTCATCCTGAGGCCCGCGTTCTTTGCGGGACGAAGGACCTCTGTACTCGCTCGCGGCACCAACTGATATCAACCAGTACACAGGTCCTTCGCTTCGCTCAGGATGACAATGACAGGCTTTGACGTTACGGAATCAGCAACAGCTTCCCCGTTGTTTTTCTTCCTTCCAGATCGCGGTGGGCTTGTTGCGCCTCGGCGAGCGGATAGATGTGTTCGATGCGCAGCTTCAGTTTGCCGGCAGCCATCATGCCGAACACCGCACCGGAACGCGCTACCAATTCTTCGCGGCTGGCGATGTAATGTCCCAGAGTCGGACGAGTCACATAGAGCGAACCTTTCTGCGACAGCGCAATCAGATCAAACGGAGGCACTGCGCCGCTCGACCCGCCGAACAATACCATGTACCCGCGCGGACGCAGGACATTCAGGCCCTTCTCGAAGGTGGTCTTCCCCACCGAATCGTAGACCACGTCGACGCCCTTGCCACCCGTCAGGCGTTTCGTCTCTTCCTCAAAGTCGGATTGCGTGTAGAGAATCACTTCGTCGGCGCCGGCCTCTCGAGCGAGCTTCGCCTTCTGCTCGGTGGAGACCGTGGCAATGACACGAGCGCCTATATTGTGTGACATCTGCACCAGCAGCAGTCCCACTCCTCCGGCTGCCGCGTGTACGAGCGCAGTCTCGCCGCGCTTCAGAGGATAGGTGTCGTGCGAGAGATAATGCGCCGTCATCCCTTGCAGCATCGTGGCGGCTGCCTGCTGATCCGTAACGCCAGCTGGAATCGGCACCAGCCGATCGGCAGGCACGGCAACATATTCGGCGTACGAACCCTGCAGCCCAGTCCATGCCACTCGGTCACCCTTCTTTACCGAAGTGACGTCGCTGCCGACCGCGCTCACGACGCCGGCGCCCTCCTGGCCAAGCACAAAGGGCACGGGGGCCTTGTAGCGTCCTTCGCGAAAGTACACATCAATAAAATTCACGCCCGAGGCGGCCACCTTCACCACCGCCTCATTCGCCTTCGGTTGCGGAACCGGCAACTCTGCCAGTTCCATTGCCTCAGGCCCACCAGGTTGTTTGACTTGTATGGCTTTCATAATTTTCGGATGCACCATCTTTGGAGGATTGCGCCGCAGAGAAACTCACGGTTGCGGATGGATTATAGCTCTGGGAGGATTCGTTCAGCGTGGACACCAGCTTCCCGAATTTACAACACGGATTAGGAACCGCCCCGCTGTTTCGGTGGCGCCTTGGGATTCTCGGGATCGAGGCCGGCCGCCGCCATGATGGCGCGGCCTAATTCTTCGGCAGGAACCATAAAGCCGTTTCCGGTTTCTACAACCGTCCCGGCTGCATCCGCGTTCACCTGGGTCGGGGCCACAAAGCGATAGCCCCTTCCAACAACGGTCTGAAGATATTGCGGCTGGGCCGAATCGTCGTCCAGCGCCATGCGCACTTTGCGAATGGCTGTATTGATCCCCTGTTCGATGTCGACGAACACATCTTTGCCCCAGAGCGCATCGGCGATCTGCTCACGGGTCACAAGTTGGCCTGGGTTGTCGATCAGGAACATCAGCAACTGCAGGGGAAGACCTTCCAGGCGCACGGGTTGCCCGTTGCGGTAGAGCTGGAAGCGGCCAAAATCCAATTCGAATTCGGCGAAGCGAACTTTCTTCTCGGGCATGATCCCCAAAGCCCTTTCAATTATCAGCAATTCTTGTCTTCATGCGCGGCCCTGTCAAGCGCTGGCTTGGTTCTTCAGATCAATTCATTTCGCTTCACACTGGCTCCATGGACCTTTCATTCATTCCGTTGCATGATCCCAAAAGCTTCCCCGGGTACGAAAAAATCTTTCGGAGGTGATTTATGAAATACGCAACGAGGATGTTGGTTCTGGCAATGACGATGCTTCCACTCCTGGCAACTGCTCAGCTGAACAGCAGCGAGAAGCTTGTGGCGCAGGTGCCGTTTGAGTTTGTCCTGGGGAACAAAGTGGTTCCGGCGGGCGAATGGACTGTGCAATCGGCGAGTTCGGATTCAAAAGTAATCCAGATTCGAAACAGGGACGCCGCGGTGAACATGCTGTCGATGCCTCTCATGGTCGAATCCAAACAGGCGCCCGCCAAGTGCACCTTGGTCTTCCACAAGTACGGAAGCAACTACTTCCTTTCGGAAGTGAAGATTGAGGGCACGCGGAATGGCTACCGGTTGCCGGAAACCAAGGCGGAACGGGAAATCCGGGCACAGAATGGTCCCGCAACCAGTGAGATCCTGTTGGCTTCTCGGGAGTAGTACAGCCGGTCGCAAGCTGAGGGTACGGAAACCTTGGGGGCTTCCGTATCCTCTAGCTTTGAGCGTTATTCGCGGGTTCGGAACTTGGCGATGATCACCGTGATGTCGTCATGCTGTTCCTGCGATCCAAACCCACGAACCTCTTCCAGAACGACGGATATCAGTTCCTGACAAGGCAAGTCGCGATGTTCGCGCAACCTCGCAATCAGATTCTCTTCGCCAAATTCTTCCCCCGCCTTGTTGCAGGCTTCCGTGACGCCGTCGGTATACAGCGCGAGCACGTCTCCCGGAAAGACTTCACATTCCCGCATGGAACAGTCCCACTGCTGAAAGAGGCCAAGCAGGGTGCCAGTGGAATCGAGCCGCTCCAAGCTGTTGTCGCAGCGCAAGAGAAGACCCGACAAATGCCCGCAATTCACGTAACGTAATCGGCGCGTCGCTTCTTCGTACTCGGCAAAGAAGAGCGAGGCGTAGGCGCTGTCGCCGGTGTTCTCATAGAACAGCCGGTTCACCGATCTCAACAGCAACTCTGGATGGTCGACCGCCACGGCACACTGGCTGCGCAAGTTGGCCTGCAGGTTTGCCATCAGCAGAGCGGCCGCGATTCCCTTGCCGGAAACGTCGCCGATGATGAAGCCCAGCCGGTCGTGCACCAAGCTCAAGAAATCAAAGTAGTCGCCACCTACTTCCCGCGCCGGAAGGCAGAGACCCGCGTACTCGACAGTCTTCAATTCAGGATGGGCCTGCGGGAAAAGCCGTGACTGCACCTGCTTGGCAATTTCCAATTCCTGCGCGGCGCGTCGTTCGGCTTCCAACCTTTCTAAATGAGCGCGGCGCCGCACTTCCAGACTGCGTCGCACTTCGTCAAATCCAGCCAGCCCAAACGAGTTCCCATCCACATCTTCGCAGCGTGTAAAGACTCCTCCCCACGCAGGCTTTTCTGGCGGAAACAGAAAGCGGACACCACGATCGCTCCATTCCTTGTACTTGACGTAAACGTCTTCGGTGAGAAAGAAAATCCAGCGGTCGCCGCCGATCAACTTATGTGCCGGAGAATCGGGCTTGGGCGCGACCAGCGCAAGGTTCGCGCTGCCATCCGGAGGCGCAACTTCGATCCAGCGCTCCCCGGACTCGAAGCGGTGATCCACCACCAGTCTGAATCCAAGCTGGTCGACATAAAATCTCAGGCTTCGGTCCTGATCGCGCACGAACACGATGATGTCGTGCACGCACAAATACGGTTCGCGCAGGTCAAGGCGTAGGACCGACCGGTCCGTCCATGAATTTGGCGAGCTACTCATCTGCGAAATTATACGAGTCGGGCAACGGTAGACTTCAACTTCATCCTCGGTTCGCACACTGGCATGGAACCGCGACCTCTTCCGACTGTTAGTCCTGACGCCCTGTCAAAACTTCCACTCTTGATATCGATTGACACAGCTTCAGACTGTCTTTATGGACGTTTTTGCCGTTTGGGTAGACGATCAAATCGTTCTCGAGGAAATGGGAACGGTTCTTGGAGGTGCCTTATGAAACACGCAAGAAAAATCCTCGTAGGGATTCTGCTGCTGGTCCCGATAATCGCGGCGGCCCAGTTAACGACGAACGATAGCGTCGTGGCGCAGGTGCCTTTCAGGTTCATGGTCGCCAACCAATACGTCCCGGCGGGAGAATGCATCCTGCAAAAAATGGATGCCAATGGAAGGACGCTGGTCATTCGCAATGTCGAAGCCAATCGAAGCATGTTTGTTCTCACCTCTTCGAGTGATGGCAAGACGGCTGCCCCAGCCTACGCCATGGTGTTCCATAAATATGGAACTCGCTATTTCCTGTCAGGGCTGAGAGTCGCGGATGCGCGCACGGTTTATTCCGTCGCTGAAAGCAAAGAGGAAGCCGAATTGCGCGCCCAGAACGTAGTCGGTACAGAACAGATCGTGCTTGCGTCTCTCAGATAGGCCGAAGAGCCCAGGCATCGAAGGGTTCGGAACCAGGCAGCTTCCGGACCCTTTCCACTCTCCACTTGAATTCCTCCCTAGGTTCGCGCGCCATCTCTCCCAGGCAGCCCAGGTTTTGGCCCTCTCTGCTACACTGGCACCTCTTCCCGCAAGGAGGCCCTTCATGGCCGCAACAACGCCCCAGACGTTTGCGAACCACACTCGCTGGGATCCGCCGTTTCACTTCTTCATTGTGCCGGTCTTCGTACTAGGACTCATCCTGACCCTTGTCCACTTTTTCGCACACATCACCGAAGGTGATATGCGCGACCACATTCATTCCTTCTTGCTAATACTGCTCGCGGTCACATTCCTGACATGGATCTTCAAAACCCGGCTGTATGCGCTCAGGGTGCAGGATCGGGTAATCCGGCTGGAGGAGCGTCTGCGGCTCATGCAAGTTCTGCCGGAAGGTCTGCGCTCGCGCATTCCGGAATTGACGGAAGATCAGTTGTGCGGGCTGCGTTTCGCGTCCGATGCCGAACTTCCGAAGCTCACCGAGCGCGCCTTGAACGAAAAGTTATCGCGAGCTGACATCAAGAAGGCCATTCAGAGCTGGCGCCCGGATTACTTCCGAGTCTGAGGGACGAACCCGCACTTCGGCCCCTCGGGCTCCAGACCCCAGGGACGAACTTCAAATTCCGCAGAGGGAGATATTTCCCATGGCTTCCCTTACCGATGATTTGGTCCAGCAGCTATTGGCGGGACGTCACGTTGCATCGCTGGGAACTGCGAATCCGGACGGCTCCATACACATGGTCGCGGTCTGGTTCTGGTTCGATGGGCAACAGATTTTTGTGGCCACGTCTTCGCGCAGCCGCAAAGCACAGAACCTGCAATCCGACGCGAAGGCATCGTTGATGATCGACTCCCGCGACCCGGATGCATCCTGTGGCGTGACCATCGCAGGTACCACCCGGATTCTGACCGGCGACCTGTCGCGACAGAAGAATGCTGAAGTTCACCGCAAGTATCTGAGCGCGGCCGCATTGGCGGACCC
Organism: uncultured Acidobacteriaceae bacterium; assembly: GCA_963722365.1. Lineage (GTDB taxonomy): Bacteria > Acidobacteriota > Terriglobia > Terriglobales > Acidobacteriaceae > Sulfotelmatobacter. Next base: position 751,016 of record CAVRLM010000001.1, on the reverse strand, counting down.
CAAGGTTGGCCCGGTCTTCGCTGCCTGGGACGATGTCACCATCCAGATCACGCCCTCTTCGCTTATCGCGTGGGACATGCGTGTCGCTGACCGCCAATTCTTTGGAGGTGCGATGGAGAACAACCCGGGATACTTGCTGCCGCTGCAGCGCTGAACACGATTGGTTGCCCGATTCGGACGTCGATCCAGTAGAACTGGCTGACAACAGGGAAATCGAAGAGGTCATCTAATTTGTTGAACTTTGGGCACTAGGAATAACCGGGCTGGATGCCCAAAGTAACCGCGGCTTTGGCTTTTCGACGTTGACCCCGGCAAGACCGCCGCGTACGATTTTGATAGAATTCACCGGACGCCACCCGAGGGAGTAGCTGCGTAACCCATAGAGAAATATGCGATTTGCCAACCTCTATGTCCGGACCGTTGCACTAGCCAGCTTGATTCTGGCGGTCAGCGGTTGCCAGACCGCGCAGAAGCCCGTCTCCCTGCTTCCGCCAACGACGGCACCGTCCTTGAAGCCAGCTCAATCTCCGGCAACCGCTCCGGGGCCGGGTCAACAAAGCACAGTAACGCAAGAGCCTCAAGGGCCAGCGGAAGAAGCTCCCGTTCAGAAACCGGCCTCGCCGCAAGTAGCGCCGACGGCCTCAGCCCCAGCCTCCGACCCGGTCGCCGATCTGATCGCCCGAGCCGAAAAGGAATACCAAGCTGGACTATCCAACAATGAAGCCGGCAAGACTGAGGAAGCTAAGCAGAATTTCGACAACGCACTGAATGCCCTGTTGAGCAGCAATCTGGACATCCGGTCAGACGAACGCTTACAAAACGAGTTCGACCGTGTGGTCGCAGGGGTGAACAAGCTATATCCAGGCGGTACGGCAGATAGCGAGGCGGCGGAGCAGAAGTCTGAACCGGCTCCGATCGATGAAACCAACGGCATCACCCCGTCCGCCGATGCCAGCACCAAGGCCAAAGCCGAGGCGGAAATCAAGCACACGCGTTCCGACCTGCCGCTGATGATGACCGACCAGGTCGCCGGCTACATCACCTACTTCTCCAATCGAGGTCGCGGCACCTTTGAACGCGCCTTTGCCCGTTCGGGACGCTACCACGACATGATCGCCGCCACCTTGAAAGAGGAAGGTGTTCCGCAGGATCTGATCTACCTGGCGCAGGCCGAGTCCGGATTCCACCCGCTAGCCGTTTCACGCGTCGGAGCTCGCGGCATCTGGCAGTTCATGGCCAGCCGAGGTCGAGGATACGGCCTTTACCACAATATGTGGGTGGACGACCGCCAGGACCCGGAAAAGTCCACGCGCGCCGCCGCCCGCCACCTGAAAGATCTCTACAACCAGTTCGGCGACTGGTATCTCGCCATGGCCGCCTACAACTCTGGCCCTGGCACCGTGCAAGCTGCCGTGAAGCGTACCGGCTACGCTGATTTCTGGGAGCTCTACCGCCGCAACGTTCTGCCGAAGGAGACGCGCAACTACGTCCCTATCATCCTGGCTGTGACTATCATGGCTAAAAATCCGTCGCAGTATGGGCTGGATGAAGTGGTGATGGAACATCCTTCCGACTACGACACGATCACCATCAACCATCCGGTGGACCTGCGACTGGTGGCGGAATGTGTTGGATCGACGTCCTCCGAATTGCAAGACTTGAATCCAAGCCTGCTGCGGATGACGACGCCACGTGACGGCAAGTTTGAACTGCACCTGCCGGCCGGGACGAAAGAGCAATACGAGACCGCGATTGCCTCCATCCCGCCCGACATGCGACTCTGGTGGCGGTATCACACGGTTCATCCGGGAGACACTCTGGCTTCGTTGGCCCGGAATTATCACACCACCGCCAAGTCGATTTCAGAAGCCAATCATCTGGAAGGCACCGAACTCGAGGCGGATGCCAAACTGGTCATTCCGGTCGCACCCGGCAAACATCCGGTCAGCGACAATGCGACCTACGCGCGCCGCATCACCCGCTACAAGGTTCATCCCGGAGACACGGTTGAGACCGTTGCCGACAACTTCGGCGTCTCGCCGCAAATGCTGCGACGGTGGAACGGAATTCATGGCGATAGCCTTCGCGGGCGCAAAGTCCTGGCTTTGCATCTGCCAATTTCTCCGACCGCTCACGACGCCGAGGTAGCCTCTAGCCGGACGAAGGCGAAACATCCGAAGGCGACAGAGACCGCCACCACGAAGCCCCCAGCAACCAAATCCGCAGAAATCGACCGAGATGCTCCAGAGGTCGCAGTCGTTCATCACAAAGTGAAGAGCGGCGAAACGCTCTACTCGATCGCCACTGCCTACAGGACGACAGTTGACGCCCTCAAACGCAGCAACCGCAACGTCGCCGTCCTCCATCCCGGAATGATCCTGATTGTGCAGACCCCCAGATAAAAGGCAATATTCGCAAGGGTGCCCCACCCTTGTCGCGTCTTATGCGACAGAGTGGGGACTTTGACTTCGCTTGTCCCATTCCCGGAATCACAATCAGGGAGACTTTACAAATCACAGACTAATTCCACTCCCGTGAAATACGATTCTCCCCATGCCGTGGGCGCTAAAGCATTACCAGCAGGCACGGTGTCTGCACTTCGTAACGTTTAGCTGTCATGCCCGCGACCCCTTGTTATCCGCTCCGTGTTCCCGCGATGTCTTCGAGCGAACGCTCGAACGCGTGCGCCAGTGGTACGGCTTCTACGTTGCCGGCTATGTGATAATGCCCGAACACGTCCATTTGCTGATCAGCGAACCGGATCGCAGTACGCTGTCGAAAGTATTGCAAATGCTCAAGCAGAACACCTCTCACGCATTGCGTACACCTGAGGGGAGCCCGTTCTGGATTCCTCGCTATTACGACTTCAACGTATGGAGCGAGGACAAGCGAATCGAAAAATTACGTTACATGCACCGCAATCCGGTCAAGCGCGGGTTAGCCGAGCGACCGGAGGACTGGCTCTGGAGTAGTTTTCGGCACTACGCCTCTGGAGTGGAAGGCGTGGTGGAAATCGAATCACAGTGGACGGCTCGCAAGCGGGAGCGGATGGGAATGGAAGCAGCGGTCTCTCCTCAAAGTCAAAATCCCCACCCTGTCGCACAAAACGCGACCAGGGTGGGGCACCCCAACGAGTAAGCTCACGATCAAGTTCGATATGAGCGTACAATTCTGTTCGAACTTTCGGGCCCTGTAATTCCAACTTCCGAAGGAGAACTCATGCGACTCACCAAAATGTTTATTGTGCTTCTTGTGCTCGCGTTGTCTGTGACGTTGGCTTTACCCGCATTTGCACAGGATGGAGCGGCTACGTACAAAGCGAAATGCGCTGGCTGCCATGGCGCCGAAGGCCAAGGCAAGGTCGGTCCAGCGCTGAAGGGGACCAGCCTCTCCGCCGATCAGATCACCGACTTGCTCACCAAGGGAAACGATGCCAAGAAAGCGCCGCATAAGAAAGCGCTCTCGACTCTTTCCGCCGATGACGCCAAAGCAGTAGCAGAGTACGTGAAAAGCCTGAAGTAGTTCGCTCAGTATAGCGCCGCCGTCCCGGCGGCTGTAGCGGGGGCGTCCCGCCCGCGCGGAGACGAACTGCTCTTGCGACAACCGGCAGCGCCGCCGGCAACGGCACTGAAGGGACGCCGACGCTACAAAAGTCTACAAGCTTTTCATTCCGCGTTAACGTCCCTGTCACCCGCCGTTCATTTTCCTCTGCTACTACTCGCAGTAGTACCTTTCAATTCCTCCAGGAGAATCTCCCATGAATATTCCCCATAGACTCTGTGCCGGCGTGTCGGCCGTCGCTTTGCTGCTTACGGCGTTATCCGCGTTCGCAGAGGAACCGCGTAAGGACCGCAATCCCGGCCCCATGCAGCATGTTCTGCTCATCAGCATCGACGGCATGCATGCCGTCGATTTCGCCAACTGCTCGCGAGGCATTAGCACCATCAACAGCGGCGCTCCCTACTGTCCGGCACTGGCATCGCTGGCAAGGCGCGGCATCAATTACCTCCAAGCCTATACTCCGCGTCCTTCCGATTCCTTTCCCGGCCTCACGGCACTCGTGACCGGAGCGAACCCACGCACTTCTGGCATGTATTACGACGTCAGCTATGACCGCAAGCTTTCCCCGCCGTTTGCAACCACGCCCTATGGCATTGTGGGCGGACCCACGCTCTGCCCCAGCGTGGCCGGCACGCAAGTCGGGCTCGACGAAGAGATTGACACCGACCTCACGCAGATCAACGGCGGAGGCGGCATTGACACCGACTATCTGCCGCGCGATGCGAGCAAGAACTGCACCCCGGTCTATCCCCACAGCTGGATTCGCACCAACACAATCTTCGAAGTGGTGCGGCAGAATGGCGGGTACACGGCCTGGACCGACAAGCATCCCTCGTACGAGTGGACCAACGGACCCAGCGGCACCGGTGTCAGCGACTTCTTCGGACCTGAGATTAACTCGGTAGCAGTGCCGCTCAACATGGTGGGCTACAACGTTCCGAGCTGCCACACGCTGCCTGACCCGACGGCAACGGATGACTGGACGGTGAGCTTCCAGAACATTCAGTGCTACGACAAGCTACACGTGCAAGCGGTCCTCAACCAGATCGATGGCAAGAACCACGACGGCTCACGCACCACGCAGGTTCCCACGCTCTTCGGCGCGAACTTCCAGGCGGTCAGTGTGGGACAGAAGCTGGTGGAGAAATCCATTTCGACCACAGGCGGCTATCTCGATGCTGCGGGAACGCCCAGCCCTTCTCTGCTGAGTGAAATTCAATTCGTCGACGCGTCGATTGGCCAATTTATCGGCGAACTGAAAAAGCAAAATCTGTATGACTCCACCCTGATCATCATCACGGCCAAGCACGGCCAGTCGCCGATTGATCCTTCGGCGTTATTGCGAATTCCCGGGGACAACTCAACGCTGGAACCGCCTTCGCAAGTGCTTTCGCCAGCCAGCATTGGCCCCGGCATGCCGGTCGCCCAGGCGATCGAAGACGATGTCTCGCTCATGTGGCTGACCGATCAAACTCAAACGGCGGCAGACATCGCGACCTTGTCGGCCAACCGCGCACTGTTTGGCGGAGGAGAAATTTTCGGCGGCAACGCGCTCCAGTTATCGTTCTCGGATCCGGCGCTCGACTCGCGCACTCCGGACCTGATCGTCGCGCCCAATGTCGGCGTGGTCTACACCGGCGGTACGAAGAAAGTTTCTGAACACGGCGGCTTCGCGATCGACGATCGTAATGTCCTGCTGATCGTCTCTAACTCCAGCTTCTCGCCCAAACTCTTCACCGGTGCGGTCGAGACTCGCCAGGTGGCTCCTACGATTCTGCAAGCTCTCGGGTACGATCCCAGCGCCCTGCTGGCCGTACAGAAAGAAGGGACCGAAGTTCTGCCCGGCCTCCCCTTCACCGGGGGCAACAAGTAGGGGCTACTGTCTCACTCGTGCAGCCGCACATCGGCGCGGGAGTGCTCATCGGCTCCCGCCTTTTCTCCTCTAGGGCTCGGAACCTTGCGTCTCCATATCGTGATGGAGATCCCGGGTTGCGAAAAATTCGTCAAATCCACTAACTCTCATCGTTTGTTGACATTACGGAACCTAAATTTTCGCACGGTCCGATAGACGAACGGGCTAAAGTGGGACGAACGGGCCATGGAGCGCCGTCAGAATCAACGGCTCTGCGAGGGAGCGGTTCACAGTCGCGGACCGGAGACATCGGGATTTTCTTATGTGTCGGCAGTCCTTGCAGGCAGCACCGAATGTCGTGCTACAATTGCGCGCCGTTCCAGCAGAAGGTTCCGGTGGTCTTTTAATTCTTCGTGCCCGCAGCCAGGGCGCCATACCCGCACCCGGCAGCCAATGAATCCAGGAGGAGCAATGACGTTCGACGATCCCACACTTTACGCACGCGATGAAGAAGAGGAATTCGGCGACAGCGGTGCTTACAGCGAGTCGCTGGAAGAGGATTTCGAAGAGGAAGAGGAGGAGGAAGAAGAATCGGGCATGCCGGCTCCGGAAGCGAATGAGCCGGAACCCATGTCGATTCCCGCGCCTCCACCGCCTAAGCCGCGGCCTGCGCCATCCGCTCCCAGCGGTGGCGGCAGCAAACCGAAAGCAAAAAAGAAAGCGGCCAAAAAGAAACCGGCTGCGAAGAAGAAACCGGCGAAGAAGGCTCCCAAAAAGCCAGCTAAGAAAAAAGCCGCCAAGAAGGCCGCGAAGAAGAAACCGGCGAAAAAGGCTGCGAAAAAAGGCAAACGCCGCCGTTAAGTCGGCAGTTGGCCGCGAGCGCCTCCGGCGTACAAGACTTTAGAACCGCGTCCCCAGTGGGCGCGGTTTTTTCTTTGCATTGAGGCTTTCCTTCGCCGCGTCCGCATGACAAGCCGTGGCGGAACCCGTTGTATAATGCCCGCGCCCCCTGGGAAAGGCTGTCATGCTTCCGGCACGCTTCTCGCAGATTTTTCTCTCTTCCGCCCTCTTCGTTCTCCCCGTCTTCGCGCAGAACGCGTCGATTCCGAAGCCTCCGGATACCCCGCTCCATTCCGTCACCGACGAGTACTACGGCATTCAAGTGACCGACGACTATCAATGGCTTGAAAACTGGGAAGACCCGGCAGTGAAGCAGTGGAGCGCAGCCGAAAATGCGCGGACTCGCGAGTATCTCGATCACTTGCCGGCTCGCCCTGCCATCGAGGAACGTCTGCGGCAACTCGCCAACACGCGATCACTGACTTACTCAAACCTTCAGTTCCGCGCTGGAATGTTGTTTGCCAAGAAGCACCAGCCCAATTTGCAGCAACCAGTCTTGGTGGTAATGCATTCGCCCGATGAACCCGCCAGCGCGCGTGTCATCTTCGACCCGAACACGGCCAGCAGCAAGGGATCAGTGGCGATCGATTTCTTCGTAGCCTCGTTCGGAGGCAAGTATGTTGTCGCCGCGATATCCAAGAACGGATCGGAAGACGCCGAGGCTCGCGTCTTCGAGGTCGCGACTGGCAAGCCTCTACGCGACGTTGTTCCGCGCGTGAACTTCGCCACCGCCGGGGGAAGCATCGCGTGGAAGTTCGACAACTCCGGTTTTTATTACACGCGCTATCCGCAGAGCAACGAACGAGCGCCGGAAGATGCCAACTTTTACCAGCAGATTTACTTTCACAAACTGGGCACACCTTCCCAGCAAGATATCTACATCCTCGGCAGAAACTTTCCACGCATCGCCGAGATCCAGTTGCATGCCAGCGATGACGGCCGCTGGTTGCTGGCCTCGGTGGGCAACGGGGACGGCGGCCAGTTCGCGCACTACCTCATGGATGCGCAGAAACACTGGACACAACTCACCCATTTCGAAGATGGCATCGTCGCCGTTAAGTTCGGTGTGGCGGAAGCCGCCCTCTACCTGCTCTCGCGCAAGGATGCGCCTCGCGGCCAGATTCTGCGCCTGCCTCTTTCGAACCTCAATCTCGATGAAGCCAAGGTAATGGTTCCGCAAACGCCGGGAGGCCCAGAGGAAGCGGATCGCGCATCCATTGAGAACTTTGTACCCACTTCGAATCGGCTCTATGTCATCGACATCGTGGGTGGACCGTCGCGCCTGCGAGTGTTTGACAAGCAGGGGAAAGCGTTGCCTGCTCCCGTACTGCCGCCAGTTTCGGCCATCGGTCAAGTGGTGTCGGTCGGCGGCGGCGAAGTGCTTTTCTACGTTTCCACGTTTCTTGAGCCCCCGACCTTATACCGCTTCGACGCCTCGACCGGAACTACAACCAGATCATCGACGCAGTCTTCTACTGTGAGATTTGAAGACGCCGAGGTCGTGCGTGACTTCGCGATTTCGAAAGATGGCACTCGCGTTCCCCTCAACATTATTCGGCGCAAGGGAACGACCCTCGACGGTACGCATCCCGCACTTCTCACTGGGTACGGCGGTTACAGCATCAACACCAAGCCCACCTTCACGGGATCGTTCGCGCGCCTCTGGCTCGATCAGGGAGGAATTTTCGTCGAAACCAACCTGCGCGGAGGCGCTGAGTATGGCGAGGAATGGCACCAGTCGGGGAAGCTGACGCGCAAGCAAAATGTGTTCGACGATTTTCTGGCCTGCGCCCAATATCTGATCGACCGGAACTACACGACGCCGTCGCGACTCGCTGTCCTCGGAGGCAGCAACGGAGGCCTGCTGATGGGCGCCGCCTTCACCCAGCGTCCCGAACTGTTTCGCGCCGTGGTGTCCTATGTTGGGATCTACGACATGCTACGCGTGGAACGCGATCCCAACGGCGCGTTCAACGTCACCGAGTTTGGCACCGTGAAAGATCCCGAGCAGTTCAAAGCGCTCTACGCCTACTCGCCCTATCATCACGTGAAAGATGGCACGGTCTATCCTGCGATCCTGATGCCCACGGGAGAAAATGATCACCGCGTCAATCCGATGCAATCGCGCAAAATGATTGCGCGCCTGCAGGCCGCCGACAGTTCCGGACATCCCATTCTGCTGCGCACCTCATCCAGCGCGGGCCACGGAATCGGCACCTCGCTCGACGAGCGAATCGAACAGGACGCCGACGTCTTCAGCTTCCTGTTCGATCAGTTGGGTGTCCAGTACACGCCGCCAGCGCCTTAGCGCGCAATCCTGCTCATCGCGGTCGCGAATGCGCCAGCGCAAAGGGATGCTCGAAGCTGAGATAGAACATGATCCCTTTGTCTCCCGCGGACGGACCAATCCCCACGGGAGCGGCGACGCCCGGCACGATTTGCAGGTCACCCTTCAGGTTGTACGCCCAGCGAACTCCGGGGCTCACATAAAGATCCTGCGATCGCAGAGTCTTATCGGGACCCACGACGCTTTCACCCGAGGTCCACAAAGTTTCGAGCAGAAAATTCACGCGCGGCTTGGCCAACCACACGACGGACTGCCCGAGGTTCACACCGATTGTCCTCGCCGCGTCGCGGCTGCTGTCGACTGCCCGCGGCACCCAGGTTGCGCCGCCATTCCAGTGGGTTACCAGGCGCGCCGAGTGCTGAATGCTCACGGGAAGATTCGTCTGCAAGCCGAGCCCGCCAGAGCCTCGCCCGAAAGTGGGATTTCCGGTGGGAAAGAGAACGCTCAGCCGGGGCGCAACCGCCAACTTGGTCTCACCGCTGCCAGTCAGTTGATAGCGGTAGTTGAAGGCCGTATCCCCCCAGCCCGCGCCGGATCCTGCGAAATCCCCGGCATGAGCGCCCGACAGCGTCACGCTCAATTGGTGCTTGAGGCTTCGTACCGGCCACTCGTCGGTCTGCGTGTAGACCCAGTCGTGGCTGCTGCTGAGCCTTTCAAACGTGCTGATGTGCTGAATGATTCCGTCTTCCTGATTGTAGGCTTCTTCAATCAGGAAACTGTTGTCTTGAATTGGCGCTGGCCGTGCCGTTCGATTGATACCGTCAATGTCTTGCGCGAAAGAGAAACTTGCCGCCAGGATGAAAGCGAGAAAGAGAATGAAAAGAGAGCGCATGGCATCTTCCTAAATGAAAATGAATTTCAATTTCATTTACGAAGATACGTTCCTGCCTTCTTCGCAGAATGTGACTTGAATCACAGGATGGCGTGACTACAGCGGCCCACACCCGCAAGCAGCCAAGAAGGTGCTGGAGGAAGCTCGGCTCTTACTTTTTTGCTCCCACCGCACCCAGGCATTTGCCGTAGAGTTCGAGCAGATGCGCAGCGTAGTCTTCTGGTTTTGCAGCTGAGCCCGTGCCCTGAAAACCCACGCCCGTCGAGGCCGTCCGGCCGTAGCCGGTGGTCATGGCGATGAACTTCATGAGATCGAGTGCGATGTCTTCATTGCGGCGCGCGGCGCCCGAACCTGTAGCGGGAGTTTCTTCCATGATGCCTTCTCCTCTTCCGGAAAAAATGGGTACATCGTCTTCGAAATCTTCGTCGTCGAGCCGATGCATGACGCCAAATAACTCCACCCGGCGATGATAGCAGGGTCGATAACGCGTTGGAATCTTCCAAAACCTTTAACCACTAAGGACACGAAGGATCACGAAGGAAACCTTATCAATGGGGTTCCTTTGTGATCCTTCGTGTCCTTGGTGGTCCCGCTTTGGGTCTTGCACTTAAGCCAGCCCCAATTTCTCTGAGAGCAACCGGATTCGTTTTCCAGCCATTGCGCCATGGATTCCGAGAACCGGGCCGAGCACGAAGTACCACCAGCCGGCCCATGCCGGGTTCCTGAATGTCAGCGCGAACGACACTGTGCCGACGATCACCATTGCGATGTTCTCTTGTATCGCGAAGCGGGTCTGCAGCGCTTCCACCGGATTCAATTCCAGTTCATTGCGCAGCCGGTACGCGTGGGTATACATCAGGGCGAAGATGGAGAATACGGCGGTGAATCCGACCGCGTAGACTCGCATCAATCCGGCGGCTTCATGTTCTCCGACGCCGCGGGCAACGTCGGCACCCGTTAATTGCGAAAAGATCAGCATGAAAACAAACTTCAACGGATACACATAGAACAAAACGAGGAAGAGCAGGACAATATTCAGAACGACCGTGTAAGGATCCTCCAACCCATAGCGCCGGGAAAATCTGTAGTGCCCCCGCCAGATCATGATCAGTTGCGCGAAACAGGCCGCAAAGGGCAGAAAACCACGCAGTGCTGCCATCATTTCCTGGTAACTATGCGGCACCTCGAGCGAGACCACCAGCAAAGTCAACGCGAAACCAAATACGACATCACAAAATGCTTCCAGGCGCGTGATCTCTCCGCCACGCCAGCGAAAATACTGTTCCGGCAACAAGCCCCGGCGATGTTCGGAGGGGAAACCGTGACGCGCATTGGCTGCGGGGCCGTTATGGTGGTCCTCCACGCGATCGGGAACCGGTGCAGATTGGTGCGACGAGGAGCGGTTGCGGCTGTGACTCATGCGCTAGGATTCTGGCTTTTCCGAGCCCCGCTTGGCAATGACTAAATGGGGTGCGTCTGACGCAACCGGACCATCAGCCAGACGGATGCAATGAACAGCAGAGGAGAAGAATAGAAACCCGGCGCCGGACGCGGAAACGTTACGCCCGCCACCGTGTGACCCAAAATCGTTCCTGCCGTATGCCCGACCGCATTGAGCAAGTGAATGACAGCGTAGATCCAAGCGATCGGACGCAGCCAGCGAACGCCCTTCGCAGCCAACGGGGTCAGGGCAAAGCAAATCACGACCGCCAGCGACAAGTCCACCAGCCACTCGCGAAACTCAAAGGTCGGCATGGGGAACCATCCCCAGCGCGCACGCAGAGCGATTACCGTGGGATTGTAGATGGCCAGAAATCCGGTGACGGCTTCGTCGAAAACATGCAGCGCAAACGCAACCGTCAATGCAAACCAGGGATGGCCAAAGGAAGTCTTACGAGACGGTTCCGTTTCCATGGGGTATGCCCCCTGCGGCCCATTCTCAATCTCTGCGACTCAAACTGCAAATGTCCGAGATCGGATTTCAGGCCTCGGACTTCTTCACTTCACTCATCAGTCCCATCAAATTCCTCTCAGAGTCGCGGAAGAATACCATCCACAAATCGTGATCGGGCATTCTTGCGATCAGGTGCGGCTCATCTTCGAAGGGCACACCCTTCTCTTTCATCGTGGCGTGGGCGGCCTGAATGTCAGGCACCGCGAAGTAGAGAATGGAGCTGGGGTGATCGAACTCCGGTTTCTCGGGCCGGGTCAACATGAGGCGCACACCGCCGCAGTCGAAGAATGCCAAGCTGGGCCCGGCCTTAAATAGCAACTTCAGTCCCAGGGCATCCTGATAGAAAGTGGCGGCGCGCTCGACGTCGCTGGCATTGATGGCAATCTGTCCGATGCGCGAAATTCCTACTCCCACGACCGTCGTATCCAATTCTTGACCTCCATCGGCATATTAGTTAGCATAGCTAACTATATTGAGCTCTCCCAAGTCAAGCGGAAAGATGCATCCGAAGGGTCCGGTACCCGATGCGAGCCCTGGCGCGATCGCGGACCGGCTGCATTCAGCGGCGATCCACCTGCTGCGACGCGTACGCAAGCAGGATGTCGCCACCGGAGAGGGCCCGGCGCGGCTCTCGGCGCTCTCGGTGCTGGTGTTCGGCGGTGCGAAAACACTCGGCGAACTGGCGGCGGCCGAACAAGTCAAGCCGCCCACGATGAGCCGCATCGTCGCCGGACTGGCCCGCAGCCGCCTGATTGAAATCACCGCTGATCCCGAGGATGCCCGCCGCATGCGCATTCGCGCCACTGCCAAAGGAACCCGCCTGTTGCAGAAAGGTCGCGAGTTGCGCATCGCGTATCTCGCCTCCCGTCTCGAGGCTCTCAATGGGCAAGATTTGGCCAAGCTGGGCGAGGGTGTGGAAATCCTCAGAAAAGTGCTGGATGGCTGGCGTTGATTTCTACTTGAAGTAATCAAGCCCGGGGTACTATCGTTACGTGAAATTACCCGCGCCGTACCTGATACTAGTGGGTCTTAGGGTCTGAGTCGAAGTGTGCTGCCAGAAGTCGGCGGCTCGCCGAGTCATCTGCATTCCGGTGAAATTCCCTCCCTGCGACGCCATCTGTAAGCATTTCTACGAACATGATTGCAACGCCACGTACGCGAATCGTCATGATCGCCGCCGGCCTGTTGTGGCTGGCGCATGGCGGTGTCGTCGTCGTATTCGGAACCAAGCCTCCCGGGGCTTTCCTGTCAGACCTGATGCAGTTCACGCTCGGGGTTGTTCTGATTTATGCGATCGTGGAGGCCAGCCTTCGCTCAGAAGGGTTGGCTCGCTCGTTCTGGCGTTTGACGGCCACAGCGTATTCTTTCTGGCTCATCGCCCAAGGGCTGAGTGTTTATAACGATCTGGCTGCGTCGCCCTTCGTCTCCTGGATCAATAATCTGCTGTTCTGCTTCTGGTTCGTGCCGTTGGCGATGGCCATGTTCCTCGACCCGGAGCACGAAGCTGGGCAGCTCGACGCCCTGGTCGCTCTCGATTTCGTGCAAGCCGTGCTGGTCTGCGTCGCGGCGTACTTGTATTTCTTCTATCTGCCCAAGTCGGAATCGCCGAATGAATTGGCCCACTCGGTATGGACTCCGTACTTCGCGGGCTATGCGTTTGTCGCCGGAGCCTTTGTGGTGCGCTCGGCCGTCACGCGTTCGCGAGATTCGCGCGCCTTGTTTGGACGCATGGGAATCTTGATGGCTTTCTCCGGCCTCACTGACGCTTTGTACTTTTACGGGCCGGGACGCGGAATGGGCACGGGCGCATGGTTCGATCTTCTTTGGAGCGGACTGCTGGTTGCTCCCATTCTGATCGCAGCCACCTGGAAGCAGGCGGAATCCCCGGAACTTTCGTTCGATCCGCCCCGGCGCGAGAAACGGATTTACACCGAAATTTTCTTTTTGCTGTACCCGTTGCTGGTCTTGTTCATGTCGTTGCGCATCGCGCGCGAGCGCCTGGGCTTGGCGGCTGCGGTCGTGCTGCTCTCGTTTGTGTGTTCGAGCGCCCGCCTGCTGGTCACGCAAAACCGGCTCTTGTTAGCCAAAGACGCACTGCGCCGTGAGGCGTCTCGGGATGGCTTGACCAGTCTGTGGAATCGCAAAGCGATTCTCGCCATTCTCGAACGGGACTTGCTGCGCGCCGAACGTGAGCAGGAACCGGTGGGTCTGATCATGATCGACGTCGATCACTTTAAGGCCATCAACGATACCCGCGGTCATGCCGCCGGCGATACGGTCCTGCGCATTATTGCCAGCGGCATTGCCGCCGTGGTCCGCCCCTACGATTCGGTGGGGCGTTGCGGCGGAGAAGAATTTCTGATCGTCGCCCCGGGATGCGGGATGGCCGAGACCTGGGAGCTGGCGGAACGCGTGCGCGCCCATGTGGCAGGCTGCAACATCATGGTTGGAGGTTCAACGGTTCAGGTCAGTTTGAGCCTGGGAGTTGCAACCGGACAAACTGCCGCTGAGATCGAAAAGTTGCTGCAGAGCGCGGACACCGCGCTTTATCAGGCGAAGAACGCCGGACGCAACCGCGTGGAACCCGGCGTGGGGCGCGCGGCCGGCGCCGGTCATGGCTCCTCTGCCATTCCAAACCGCGACTTCTGGCTGTAATTCTCAAAGATTCAAGGCTCGTCGTCCGCACTCGCGAATCGCTCGCGCGATCGTTTCGGCGAGTCCATCGCATGGAATCTTAAACCTTTGTGCATTGATATAAGTTTTTCTGGCTGAAAATTATTTCTTGCTCTAGCGCGAAATATTAAATCGGTTTAATATTCCCGCGGACCGATTTTCGGAGCCGCCACGCGGCCCGTATTTGCACGTCGACCAGGGGGCAGAGATGCATACATCCAATTCGCTGCAGCGCAACTTTCAACGGATCACAGGCAGATTTTTGGTCATCGCAACTGTGCTTGCATTGTCAACCCTGCTTTTCGGACAGTCCTATTTCGGCACCGTCAGCGGCGTGCTGACTGATTCCACGGACGCGGTAGTGGCCGGGGCGAAAGTCATCCTCGTGGATCAACAAAAGGGCTATTCGTTTGCGACAACCTCCGATAACGGCGGGCGATATTTGTTCCGGTCGGTGCCGCCGGGGATGTACGTAGTTTCGGTCGAAGCCGCCGGCTTTGGCAAAACGTTGAGCGCCAGGTTCAAGGTCGACATCAATGAGAACGCGACGACGAATCTGACGCTGAAAGTTGCGGGTGCCAGCCAGACCATCCAGGTGGGCGCGCAATCTCAGGCCATCCAAACGGAGGATGCGGAAACGGGCCAGGTCGTCAATCGAAGGTTCATCAATGATCTGCCGTTGATCGATCGCAATGTGATTGAGCTCGTCAACCTTGCGCCGGGCATAACCGCGATGGACGATCAGTGTGACGTCACCTGCACCGGCACGAATTTTGTTTCTAACGGTAGCCGTGGCGCCCAGGCCGACATTCTTACCGACGGCGCGTCAGTCACGAATGCCGAGCCCAACGGCGGCATCACGCAGGCAACGTACCTTCCATCTCCGGAGGCCGTGGAGGAGTTTAAAGTCGAGCAGACGAACTTCAGTGCGGAGTATGGTTTCTCCGGGGCGTCAGTCGTCAACATGATCACGCGCTCGGGCACGAACAAGTTTCACGGAAGTGCGTATGACTTTGTGAGAGACGCGGTTCTCGATGCGAACAACTGGTTCGCCAATCACTTTGGGCAACCAATCCCGCCATTGCGCCGCAACAACTATGGTTTCACCATTGGCGGACCGATCCGGAAAAACAAGACGTTCTTCTTCTTTGACTACGACGCCCTTCGCGCCACAACTCAAAGCACCAACCAGGCTGGAGTGCCTAGCGATCTGATGCGCGCGGGTGACTTTGGTGAGGTCTGCGGGCAGCAAGGCGGGACATTCGATGGCACAGGACGTTGCAGCGTTGACCAAGGTCAGCTATGGGATCCTTACCAGCGCACCTACGATTCCAATGTCGGCGCCGCGATCTGGAACAACACCAATTCGTTTATTCCTTACAACAACCTCGCTCTCTACATCAGTCCCGGCAGCCCCAACCTGCCTGCCAACCTTCAACCAGCCCCCGGAGTGCCGGGCAATCTGATCGACCCGGTGGCGCAGAAAATGTTGAGTTACTTCCCGGAGCCGAACATCAGCACGTCCGATGGCATTTACCGGAACTGGATTGGAACCGGCCCAAACCATAGCTACAACTGGCAGTTCGACGTCAAGGTCGACCACCGTTTCACCGAAAAGAATTTGATGAGCGTCAAGTACTCGCAACAATACAGCCACGGGGATAGCTTTAACTGTTTCAAGAATTTTACCGATCCCTGTGAAGGCGGACCGAACTGGACCAACGCCCATCTGTTCGCCATCAACGACACCCACACTTTCACTCCGACCCTGTTGCTGAATACGACGTTGGGCTTTACCCGCGGGGTGTGGCATATCGACGCCTACAACCCACAAGGAGTGAATGATCCTCTCGGCACTTTGGGATTCCCGTCGTATTTGCAGAGCAACGGATTTCCAGGTGTGCCCGCGATCTTTGTCGGCCAATATAATTCCGCCGGGTTTACGACGCAGGGCACCGACCCGTACGGCAACTACCGACTGGGGCAGGACACAGGACAACTGACGGTCACCCTCGATAAAGTTCACGGCCCCCATGAATTGAAATTCGGCTTCGACGGGCGGATACACCAGATGAACTATATCCAGACGAATGCCCCCGTCGGCATCTTCAGCTTCGACAACAGCGGTTCCGCGGCATGTCCAGGTGTGAACGACGCAAACTATGGACAGACGGGATTCGAGTTTTGCGGCGGAGACCCCATGTCCAGCTTCCTGATGGGGACGATGAACAGCAATTCCTACTACGAAATCCAGTTTCGGCCGGCAGCCACAAACTACCAGTACGGCATCTTTGGCCAGGACAATTGGAAGGTCAGTCCCAAGCTGACACTGAACCTTGGCTTGCGATATGACGTCACGCTGCCCCGGACGGATCGCTATAACCGGCAAAACTGGTTCGATCCAAATGTAACCAATCCGTTGAACGGAGGCAGTCTCTCGTACAACGACGAAATCACCCTCCAACCAACGACGCTGCAACTGCGCGGCGGTGAGGTGTTTGCGACGTCGAGCCAGCGCACGAACTATGTGACCGACTGGCACAACATTCAGCCGCGGTTCGGCCTTGCCTTCCAGTTTGCGCCGAAGATGGTATTCCGGGGAGGATACGGCATTTATTACGGCCAGTCCCGTTCCGGAGTCAGCGGCGTTGCGCCCTACGGCAGCCAGGGCTTCAACCAGTACACCAACGTAATCAGCACCTATCAGAATAACGGCGCGACCCCTTACCTGCACTTGAGCAATCCTTATCCCAACGGATTGATTCAACCGGCTGGGAATTCGCTGGGCTTGTTGAACGATGTTGGATACGGGGCGAACGGCCCGCTTCGCACTCTAGACGCGAACCTGACTCCTTATGAACAAAGCTGGAGCCTCGGAGTCGAGCGGGAACTGCCTGGCAACGTCGTGCTCAATGTGGAATACATCGGCAAGAAAGGAACCCACTTGCCGTTCAGCGGGGCCAACCAGTTAAACATCCTTGGGCCCCAGATCGAGAACCCTAACGCTGACATTAATGGGCTCCTCACCTACGTGGACAATCCGTTCTCCTCGCAGAACGGCGGCCCCATCAGCGATCCGAACAGTACGCTCTCGTCACCGACGGTACAAGAGTTCCAGTTGCAACTTCCCCATCCCCAGTTCACGGGCGTCGCGACGGACGTTCAGATGATCGCGGCTTCGAGCTACAGCGGGCTGCAGGTGAGCGCCGAGAAGCGCTATTCCCACGGATTGCAGTTTTTGGTGACCTACGTCTGGTCGAAATCGATCGATAACTCCTCGCAGGCCGACGACAACGTGACGTGGCTGGGAAGCTTTACCAGCCTGCAGGATCCCAACAAGCCATGGCTGGAGCGCAGCCTGTCAACCTTCGACATTCCGCAAGTGCTGCAAATGAGCTACACCTACGATCTGCCGTTCGGGCGCGGCCGCGCCTTCCTCGGCAACATGCCCCGTGCGCTGGAAGCCATTGTGGGAGGCTGGAAAACCAACGGGCTATGGCGCATGTCTGCCGGCCGTCCGTTAACTCTCACGGTCTCCGATGGAAATCCGCTGCCGACGTACGGTGGACAGCGGCCCAACATTGTCGGCACGCCCAAGCGCAATCACGGAACGGATTGGATCGACAACTTCTTCGTCGATCCCAACGTTTTCCAGCGGCCTGACGACTTCACGCTGGGCGACGCTCCCCGCGCTCTGGGGAGCATACGAACACCGTGGGCATTTGGCGTCGACCTGTCGCTCTCGAAGCAGTTTGTGGTACACGAAGAGATGAGCCTTGAGTTCCGTATCGAGGCGCGGAACGCATTCAATCATCCCGTGTTCGGGACGCCCGATACGTCGCTAGACGATGGCAGCTTCGGGACGATCAGTTATACGTCGAACACACCCCGCGAAATACAGCTGGCGGTGAAGTTCAACTTCTAGAAGTCTTGCCTCGACTTGCATCCTTCGGCCCGCAACTTCGCGGGCTGAAGGCTTTGTTTCCCGGCACATGCAAAGGCGCAAGCAGGATTGCATAGGCCCTTCGCTTCGCTCAGGATGACAGGAAGGAGAGAGTTACCAATCCTTCCTTACGCTTCCAGGGCTACGTGGCAGATGCGGCCGATGAGGTAGTCGGCGGCGGTCTTGCGGTCGTCCATGGTGACGACTTCGATGGGAGAGGATTGATTGTGGGGGCGCAAGACTAGATGATTTCCTGCCACCTCGACGTATCTCACCGTGCAAGTATCGTTTTTCAGAACAGCGTACATATTGAATTCACCTTTGCGATACGCCTTGAGTGAGTTGTAATGGCGGTCGATCAAGAGAGTTGCCCCGGGTGAGAGACGTGGATGCATCGGCATCGCTTCCCTGGCGTCGAGCTTGATGAGCACAAAGCGCTGCCAGGAAGAGCGATCGCCTTCGATTTCGGGTTTGAGCTTGCGCAGGAAGTTTTTCTTGAACTTGAGAATTTCCTGCACGTGCATGCTGGTGATCAAGGGCTGAGTGGCAGCGGTGGAGGGGTCAGTGAGCAGAACGTTTTCAAATTCGTCGTCGCTGGGAGGCAAGATGGAGGCGCGCTTGTTGACCTCGGCGGGATCGAGCAGATCGAGGACGGAAAGGTGTTGGACGGAGAGAACTTTGTCCATGCCTTCAATGCTGAGGCCGCGCTTGCGGTTGAGGAAGTTGGAGATATGGGCCTGTTTGAAGCCAGTCTGCTGGGCAAGTCTAAGGCCGGTTAATTCACCTGCTTCGATGCGCTCCCAGAGTATCTTGCGAAGGTTATCTTGCAGGATTTTGAACTTCATTTGCCGGAGTATAGCACCGGTTTATAACATGGCGCTAAGGCCGGCAGTTTTCCACAGGCGGCAATTGTCTATCCAACCTTGACTGAGAAAATTCACAGATATACGATCGCGACATCCTAGAGGCCATTATGCTCTCCGGTAGAAAGCAATGACGAGTCACTTGGATAAGTTGAATGAAGAAAAGAACTTCGGCGAATTTCGCCGGAAAGTAAAGTCGGCAGAAGTGCTATCGGCGTCGATGGAGCACCTGCTGTTATCGCTCGGGTTCACCGGAAAAGTGAGCGTGGTGATGCAAAACGGTCGCGTGCTGAAGTCGGGTTACGAGGAAGGCTACTTCCATCAGCGGCATGACGACTAAAGCACGCTTAAATTGTAGAAGGGGAGGATGTTGGCGACGAACAGAAGTGCGGTGACAGATCGTTTTTCATAGGTTCGGCAAAACTAAATAGCTCAAGCAGGTCATCGTAAGAAAAACGAGCCCTGCGTTCAGTTCCTGCAAATGCAGGGATCGGCGCAGGGCTTTTCTGCTTTTGGCATTTGGAACTTGGCGAAGTTAAATCGGCGAGAGCAAAACACAACATTGATCCAAATAACTCGGAGGAGTGATGAAAAGCAGTCAGAAAGATAAGAAAAGCAATGAAGTTGGCGTGGAACTGAAGTATTGCGAGCATTGTGGGGGGCTGTGGGTAAGGGAGCGAGGTACAGGAGTTGTTTATTGCGAGAAGTGCCAGCCAAAAGTGGCGGACTTACCCAGTCCGAAGATGAGATCGAACCGGCTGATCCTGCCGGTGCATCCGCCTACGGCGATCGAGGACTGCGCATTCGAAATCGACATTGACGAATCGAACGACTTTGAAGCGGCGGGAGGTGTGGCGTGAGCGGAGTGATTGAGATCTCCGCTGAAGCGGAAAGGACCGAACCAGAGGCGAGCGCGGGGTTTCCTCGGCGAACGCGCCACGACGAGAAACGGTTGGCAGAGCAGTTGGCAGAGCATCAGTTCCCTGCGCGTGAACACACGGATGAAGCAGGGGAAGAGACACTTGAAGGAATTTTGGAGGAGGATAGCCAGCAACGTCGGGACGAAGAGGAGGACCGGGAGCGGCGGATCTACCGAGGGCGGACGGTGGCAATGTTGAGGCGCTACATGCGTTACTCGATCGAGACGGGGAGGATGCCGTCGCTATTAGGGGCGGAGTTCTTTCGGGCGAAGGTGACGGCGTACACCGTGGTCACCTTCGAGGACCGTGTGATTTTCGTGCACGACATGGAGAAGTGCCTCGACCGGCTGGACGAGTTTTCGCGGCAGCTGATTGCACGGCATATCCTGCAAGAACACGATCGGTGGGGCACGGCGAAACTTCTGCACTGCAACGAGAAGACAATACGGCGTTGTACCCCTCTGGTTTTGGACTTGCTGAGTCAGATTCTGCTGGATGTGGGGTTGATGAAGCGACTCGAGCCGATCCAGAGAAATTGTTGTCAAGAGGGAGAAAACGGTCCATTCGACGCAAGTGATTGTGAAGACGACGAATAAAAAGATTTCAAAATGTCCATTTTGACCTTAGCAATTTGATATTCTGAATATATAGGGTTCAGTAATCGCAATCTTACTCATAGAAGGCGCGCCTCGACGGCGCGCCTTTTCTTATCGCAGGTACGGCATAGGCGATGGAGGTGGCTTCGTCTGCCCTGCGAGGCCAAACGAGGCATATACCCGGGATGAACGCATTTTTTTTGAGTCAAAGACGCATCGAGCATGAGACGAAGAAATTCTTGTCAAGGGGGTAAAACGGGGCGAACTGCTGCAAGTGATTGCGACGATTGGAAATATAAAGTTTTACAAATGTCCACTTTTACCTTAGCCATTTGATATTCTGGATATATAGAGTTTAGAAAAAAGGAAATCATTCCAAACGAAGGCGCGCCTTGAGGCGCGCCTTCCGTATTTTAGGCGAAGGCAACTAAATTCAAGGGAATCCGAGTACGGGGAAATGATCAAGAAAAAAGCGAAGAGGAAAGCGACGAAAACGGCATCGAAGAAAAAGTTGCCAAGGAGCAAGAAAGACCGAAATCCGGCCGCGGTAAGGAACGATATCGCGAAGATCGTGGAATCGGGGGCGAAAAGAATTACCAAGGCCGTTATGGAGCAGGCGATGACGGGGCAACTGGCGCCAGCGAAGTATCTGTTTGAAATGGCGTCGATCTATCCGTCGTCAACGGACGGAAGTTTTTCGACGAAGGACGAGGAGAGTCTGGCGGAGACTTTGATGCGCAGCCTGGGACTTCCGGATAAGCCGATTCCCCGGGATGAAGAAGATCCACTGGTGCCGGCCTCGGTGGAGGAAAAGCCCAAGCCAAAGGCAATCGACGAGGAAGAGCCGGGAGCGGGTTCGGATGATAGGTCTAAAGCCGAGTTGGAGGCTGGCGACGAAAGCAAGCAACCAGTCATCGTGTGAGGACCGCGTGGTGGATCGTGACTGAGCGATGCGAATCTTGGCGGCGAAGGAAGCGGCCTCGCTGCTCTCGCATCGGAAGACAAATCAACTATCGGGTATACCGTAAAATGAGGCGGAGCGGTGCGACGAGAATCACCGGTTGCGGTTTGGGTGGGGACGAAGAAAGTCAAAATCCCCACCCTGTCGCACAAAACGCGACAAGGGTGGGGCACCCAGAAAAGACGAGGAAAGCGACAAAGGACTGGGATGGATATTACATGGTTGACCGCCCGGCTTGCGGTCGGAGGCGGAATCTGGAAGCCGGAGAACATGGCGAAGGTGAAGGCCGCCGGGATCACGCACATCATCGACATGCAAATCGAGTTTGACGATACGGAGTTGGGAGAGGCACAGGGCATTGAAGTGCTGTGGAACCCGACGGATGATGATTTCGAGCCGAAGCCTGCAGCGCTGTTTCGGCGCGGCGTGGAGTTTGCGACAGCGGCATTTGAAAAAGCGGATGCCAAGCTGTTCATCCATTGCGCAGCGGGGGTACACCGCGCACCGATGATGGCGCTGGCGGTGTTGGGATCAATGGGATGGAGCGTGGAAGAGGCGATGCATTTGATTGAGGATCTGCGTCCGGTGGCGGACTTCGCTGCCGTGTATGTGCAGAGTGTAAGAGAGTTCCTGGGCAGCGAGGCCGAGGATGTTCCCCGGAACAGAGTCTTCTGACAGTTGGAAAATTTTTAATCGATCAGTGTGAGATTCACGAGTTGAGAGCTGCACTCGGTTGCTGAACAGCGACTAAGTCTGATTGTTTGATGAATGATGGCCTGGAGAAGGGAGCCCGGAAAAGGCTCCCATTTTTTCTGAAGGCATTCTGCGGGTTTGAAAGAACGGCAGCGGACAGGAACGTCCGCTCGACAAAGGTTTGATGGAGGAAACGATGTTTGACGCGGACCGCCGCCCCATGGGGCGGCTCTTTTATTGGTTACTGGCGGTGGTGATGATCGCTGGATGTGGACTGACGGCCAGCGGGGCGGCACCGGTTCCTCAGAGTGGATTGGCAAGCACCACGGTGGCGGACACGATTTACATGGCGGATGGAAGCGGGGCGCAGGGAAGCCTGATCATCACGTGGCCGGCGTTTGTCACGGCCGGCGGGTCGGCGGTAGCGGGAGGGCGGCTGAGTGTGACACTAGGCACGAAGGGTGCGCTCAGTGTGGACCTGGTGCCGAACGAAGGAGCGACTCCGGCGGGAGTGTACTACACGGTCGTGTATCAACTGGGACCGGGAACCGCGAAGACGGAGTACTGGGTGGTGCCGACGAGTTCTCCGGCGAGTTTGGCGACGGTACGGATGACGCCGGGTTCGGGCGTGGCGGGGCAACCGGTATCGATGCAATACGTGAACTCAGAGCTGGCGACGAAGGCGGATGACAGCGCGGTGATGCATTTGGGCGGTGCAGAAACCGTCAGCGGCGCAAAGACGTTCGTGAATGCTCCGAACGTTCCGGTGCCGACAAGCGATGGACAGGTTGCCAATAAAGGTTACGTGGATTCGTCGATTTCCAGTGTAGGAGCGGGAAGTTTTCTCTCGACAGCGGGAGGAACGGTGACGGGGCCAATTACTCTGCCGTCGAATCCTGTCGCGCCCCTTCAAGCATCGACCAAGCAATATGTGCATTTGGGGCTGACAACAAAGGCGGATTTGATTTCTGGGCTCGTGCCTGCGAGCCAGTTGGGAACTGGAAGTGCGAACTCGGGAAGTTGCTTGCTGGGGAATGGGACGTGGGGCGCATGCGGCGGGGGAGGAGGGACAGGAAATGTTTCCACCAATCCTGCTGTCGGGGTGAGCCAGAACATTACACAAGCGGCCGGAACACAGTTCTCGACAAATAATTTTGCAGGCATTCCGTTTGTGGTTTCGAGTTACAACTGGCCGCAACCGGGGACGATGACGGAGAGCTGCACGGCGGGTTGCACGGGGAGTGGTTTGGTCGCGGGAACACAGGCGACGATTACGTTGACTCCGTGCCCGGCAGGAGTGGACACGTCGAATAATGCCAACGCACCTTATCCGTTATGACCGAAGAACATTCACTAGGCAGACGGTTTCGAAGTGTGGAGAAACCATCCACGGGCGCGCAATACACGGCGAAAGACTTTCAACTCGAGGTTCTGGATAAGTTGGCGGAAGTGCAGCGACTCGCTGGGTCCTTAGAGGATTCCTGGAACAACAAGTTGGCGGCTGCCAAAGAACAGCGTCTAGTGAAGTTCGACAGTCGCACATTGATCGCGCTCGGGGCAATTGCACTTTCTGTCACCGGGTATGTAATTCAGGAAGCGCGCAATACCGCCAGGCAAGACAGCGAAATCGAAGCGACCAAGGCAAGGGTCGTACGTCTGGAGCAGATCGCGGCCACGAATACCGAAGCCCGGATACGAACTGAAGTACAACTTGGTGAACTACGAGATGGCCAACTTGAGATCAAAGCGCTGATTCAAGCACATGACAGCGCTAGTAAAAAAGCCCGTTTAAGCAAGTAGAACTCTCACATCCAGACAAGTTTCAAGCGAACTAAGCGAGAAACCGCTCCACGTTGCAACACAACGGGAAAGCGGAGCCGTGATCTCAATTTACTGACAAAAGGGGAATGAATATGAATTTTCTAAATCAGCTGTTGCGTGGGATTGCTTTCGTGCCTGCTCTGGTGAATGGAATCGAAGCGCTTTTCGGCGGAAAATCGGGCGTTCAAAAAAAAGACGCCGTGATGTCGTTTCTGGAGAATGCGTTGACAACCATGGATGCCGTGGCAGCGCGAGAAATCGTGGAGCCGGAAAACTTCAGGAATGGGGTGTCAAAGATAATCGACGGAACCCTGGAATGCCTGAATGCTTCCACGTGGGCCAAAGGGAACAAGCAGGCTCCTTCTGCGATTCCCCAATAGCGCCCGTTCTGGACGATCGATAAACTGGGAACTCGGTCATGAGAAAGGGGGATGCGTCTTGCATCCCCCAAGCTGTCTATTGCCAGCTCACTGAAAAGTCGATTACCCGACTTCCTCGCTCCACGTCTGCAGCGTCTTCTTCACCAAGTCCATAAACTGGTCGGCGACGGCACCGTCAATCAGACGGTGATCGTAACCTAAGGTGAGATGGACGACGGAACGAATCGCGATTGAGTCAGTACCGTCTTTGTCGGTGATTACCATCGGCTGTTTCGTGATGCCGCCGACACCCATGATCGCGGAATTAGGCTGATTGATGATAGGCAGGCCGAACACGGCGCCGAATTGTCCAGGATTGGTGACTGTGAATGTGGAACCTTCGACGTCCTCGGGCTTGAGCTTCTTGGTGCGAGCGCGTTCGCCGAGATCGGAGATGCCGCGCTGTAGACCGAGGAAGTTCAAGTCTCCCGCATTTTTCAGCACAGGAACGATGAGGCCCCAGTCGAGGGCAACGGCAATTCCCATGTTGATTTGACGGTGATAGCGAATGTTATCGCCTTCGAGAGTAGCGTTGATGATGGGCCATTGTTGCAGCGCTATGACAGCGGCGCGTACGAAGAATGGCATGAATGTGAGACGCGCGCCGTGGCGCTGCTCGAAGCCAGCCTTGTGCTTGTTGCGCAGGTTGACGATGCGGGTGAAATCCACTTCGTACATGCAGTGGACGTGGGCGCTGGTTCGTCGAGACTCGATCATGCGCTGGGCAATGATCTTGCGCATGTTCGTCATGGGAACGAGATCGCCTGGGTAGGGTGCGGGAGCTGCCGGGCGAGGCGCTGGAGCGGCGGCGGCAGACTGAGCAGAGGCAGGTGGAGCAGACGGAGCCGGTTGCGAAGATCCCTGGCTCTCGATGAATGACATGATGTCTTGCTTGGTGATGCGGCCGCCGAGTCCGGTGCCGGAAACATGAGAAAGACTGATGCCGTGCTCGCGTGCGATCTTGCGAACGAGCGGGGAAGAGCGCGCTTCTTCTTCCTCTTCGTTTGACGTTGGGGCAGGCGGGGCTGCTGACGGGGCCGGCGCCGGAGCTGGCGCGGAAGCCTTCTTCTCTTCGACCTTCACTGCGGAGGGCTTCTCCGCGGGAGGCGCCGCGGCCTTTGCTGGAGCCACTGCGGCTTCGCCATCGGCAGCGATAGTTCCGACAATGGTGTTGACTCCAACCGTCGTGCCTTCGGTGACCTTGATGTCCTGCAAGACGCCTGAGGCGGGTGCGGGAATCTCGGCGTCGACCTTATCGGTGGAGATTTCGAACAGCGGTTCGTCGCGTTGAACTTTGTCGCCAGGCTTCTTCAACCACTTGGTAATAGTGCCCTCGACGATGGATTCACCCATCTGGGGCATGATGATGTCAGTTGGCATGATTTCCTTCCGCGCGGGGCCCATCGTTGGACAGAAAGGGCCGAACGCAACCAAATATTATAGCGTTTGATAGAAGTTAGAGGCTTGAACGGCAGCACCCATTCTGGCTTCACCCCAGGTCGTGGGGTTAATGGTCGTGATCGTGATCCTTCATCCCTTCTTTTTTCTCGACGGCCGGCTCGGCGCCGAAGCTCGTCTTCCAATATTCCTGCACCGCCGGCGGAAGCTTATCCAAGTGTGAGAGTAGCATCGTGATCTTCCACATGTCTTGTTCGCCCAGGGTTTTGTCCCATGCCGGCATGCCGGTGTAACGCACCCCGGTTCGGATGGTATAGAAAATGTGCCATTCGGGGTCATCGGGAGGATCAGAGATGAGGTTTGGCGGGGGCGGATAGAACGAATTGACCAAAGTCGAAGGCTTGCGGTCGAGGCCGCCGTGGCAGAGGGCGCAATTCATCGTGTAGAGCTTCATCCCCTCTTCCAGATTCTGATCGGTGGGCGTCAGCGGATTGTTGATGCGGGGGGCATGGCGCTCCATCGAGGCATCGACCGCGCCCATGGCGAAACGGCGTTCGATGTGCGGAGGTTCGACGTTTGCAGCAGTGGGGAAAAACCCGAGCATGGCGAAACCGAGTCCGCCTAATACAAGAACGAGAAGAGTGACAATCACACCGAGAATGAACTTGCCCATGAAGCCTCCACGGTGACTATTGTGGCAGATGCAGCAGGCGAGACGCTATCGCGAAACAGCAGCTTCTTGGATCGAG
This sequence comes from uncultured Acidobacteriaceae bacterium, assembly GCA_963722365.1. Lineage (GTDB taxonomy): Bacteria > Acidobacteriota > Terriglobia > Terriglobales > Acidobacteriaceae > Sulfotelmatobacter. The sequence goes on along the minus strand of CAVRLM010000001.1, from coordinate 724,534 downwards.
CGAAGTCTGTGGTCCCCGCGTGCTTTTCCCCTTCGCTCAATAGACCTTCAGGCGGCGCGCTTCGCGGACAACGTCTTCCACCTTCGGAAGATAGTGCTGCTCTTGCGGCGGAGAAAATGGAACAGCAGAATCTAATCCCGCGATGCGGACGATAGGGCCATCGAGATCGTCGAATGCCTCTTCATTAATGATCGCGGCGATTTCGCCAGCCAAGCCTCCGGTGCGCGAGTGCTCGTGGAGAATAATGACTTTATTCGTTTTCTTAACGGTCTGAGTAATCGCATCGCGGTCGAGCGGCGAGACGGTGCGGAGGTCGAGGATTTCGAGATCGATTCCCTCTTTGCTAAGGATGTCAGCGGCTTCCAGTGCGGTGTGGACCATGGCCGCATAAGTGATGACGCTCAGGTCGCGGCCTTCGCGGGCGATGTTCGCTTTACCGATGGGGACAATGTAATCTTCCGCGGGAACTTCGCCTTTGATGCGGCGATAGAGAAATTTGTGTTCAAAGAAGATGCAGGGATTGTTGTCGCGGATGGCGGACTTGATCAGACCTTTGGCGTCGTAGGGCGTCGCGGGACAGATCACTTTCAGGCCGGGATTGTGAACAAACCACATCTCGGGATTCTGCGAATGAAACGGGCCGCCGTGGACGTATCCGCCACTGGGTCCGCGCAGGACAAGCGGAGCAGGCGCGCCCCAGAGATAGTGCGACTTGGCAACCATGTTGCTGATCTGGTTGAAGGCGCAACCGATGAAGTCCATGAACTGAAATTCGGCGACAGGACGCATGCCGGTGAGCGAGGCTCCAAAGGCCGCGCCCACGATGGCGGACTCGGCTATAGGCGTGTCGATGACGCGCTCGGGACCAAAGTGGTCGATGAATCCGTCGGTGACTTTGAAGGCGCCGCCGTAGATGCCGATGTCTTCGCCGAGACAGAAGACGGAGGGGTCGCGGTCCATTTCTTCCCAGATTCCCTGGCGGATGGCTTCGAGGTAGGTAAGTTGCATAGTCAGATTCTTTGCCACGGATCTACACGGATACAGCTATTTCAAGTGCACGGCGGCTTCGGTTTCTTTGTAGCTGCCGCTTCCCTTCTTTACTTTCGGCATGCCGTATTTTGGCTTGATCTCGTGGCAGCCGTTTTCGCAGAAGACGCCGCCTTCGGCTGATTCGGGCGTTGGCATGGGTGAGTTCACCGCAATCTCCCGCTCGGCTTCGATCGCTTCTTCTACTTCCGCGATCAACGCTTCGTTTTCTTTTGCGCGTCAGCCACTTTTTTTCTTTCACCAGATAATTCTCAAATCGCCCCAGCGGGTCGCGTTTTTTCCAGAATTCAAACATCGGCTTGGGGACGTAGCTCGCGGCGTCATGGATGGCGTGGCCTTTCATGCGCATCATTTTGGCTTCGATCAGCGTCGGGCCTTCGCCACGGTGGGCGCGCTCGACGGCTTCGTGGGCGGCGTCGTAGACCTGGCAGGCGTCGGTGCCGTCGACGATGACGCCGGGGATGCCGTATCCGATGGCGCGTTCGGCGAGGTCTTTGCAGCGGTACTGCATTTCTGACGGCGTGGAGTAGGCCCAGAGATTGCTCTCGACGAACAGCACGAGGCCTAGATTTTGCACGGCGGCGAAATTGATGCCTTCGTAGGTGACGCCGGTGGACTGGCCTCCGTCGCCGATGTAGGTCATGACGGCGACATTGCGTCCCTGCAGGCGCGCGCCGAGAGCGACGCCGGACAGCACCGGGATCAGATCGCCCAGCATGGAGATGGGCGAGACCATGTTGCGCTTTTCGATGTCGCCGAAGTGCGAAGTGCCGTCGCGGCCCTTGGTGGGCGAGTCGGCCTTGGCCATGTACTGCATCATGGTGTCGCGGGCGGCGAAGCCGCGGACGAGGAGCGCTCCCTGATTGCGGATCATCGGCGCGAACCAGTCGTCTTTGTCGAGCGCGTAGGCGGAGGCGCAGGAGCAGGCTTCCTGGCCGAGTCCGAAATAGACTCCGCCGACGACCTTGCCCTGCTTGTAGAGATTTTCCAGCGCGACTTCCATTTTGCGGTTGAGCAGCATCCAGCGGTAGATCTCGATGGATTGTTGCTTGTTGAGATATTTGGAGTCGCGGATGGGCGGGACGGGCGTGTCGAGATTGCCTTCGACTTCGTAGCGGACATGCTCGGCGCCCTGGCGGTCTTTTTCTGTGTGCTGGCGGACGGTGAAGTCGGGGTGCTCGAGGCGGGAGTCGGGGATGGAGTAGGTGCGGAGGTCGGTGGCCGGTTTGTGGTTTCCCTTCGTCGAGCTGCGCTCGACGGGACGGGCGAATGCGCCCGTCCCCACACGAGCATTCTCGACACGGCCATTGCCCGGACGACTGCCGTTGGAACTGTGTTTGGATTTGGTTTTCTTATTCCCCATGTCAGGCGGCGCTTTGGGCGCGATGTATTGATGGTATCGCGAGAGTGGGGAATTGGGCTAGGGCGCGATGCAGCGCGCCTCGAAGTGGTGTCAAATAGTAGTGAGAGGTGCGAATGCTAAGTGGCGAGATAACATTTCGACGCCGGTTTTCGATGTTTCTGCGAGGCTGCGCAGCGAGTCGGTTGGGATGGCTACTCGCGGGCGCTCATGCGCTATGGTTCTATTTTGGAATTCAGAGCATGGGACCCCCATCACGGTCGGGTGCGGATTTTCTGAATACTGTTCAAGGGGCGGATTGGACCTTTTTTGCCGGAAGGCCATTCCACTATCACTACCAGTCTTGGGCCTTGAAATCCCTCATCTTGGCAGATATACCTGCAATGCTGGTCGGATCGTTCTTCAGCTTGTTGTTGTCGCCCTTCTGGCTCCTCAGGCACATCGCATCTCTGAGGGCTCTTACATAGGAGCTGCAATCCTTTTCGTTTTGGCCACGGGACAGTGGCTGGTTCTCGGGTATCTTCTTCAGAAAAGATTCTGGCGGAAATCGGCGTGAACCAGGCTCGGGTCGTGTCTTCCGCCTGGAGCTGGCGGAGGTGGGCACGGTATTGCACTAGTCGCACACTAAGCGGCCTATGACGGCGTCGAGGGTTTCTACCCAGAGCATCTGGCTGGAAAAAACCGTGCCGAAGTTGCGGGAGATGGATTCGGCGACGGTGTTCAGGTCGAGCGGTTTGCCGAGTTCTCGCTGCATTGATGTGACGGGCTTGGTGGTGATACCGCAGGGGACGATCAGGTTGAAATAACTGAGATCGGTGTTTACGTTGAGGGCGAAGCCGTGAGAGGTGACGAAGCGGGAGATGTGGACGCCGATGGCGGCTAGTTTGGATTCGGCGCTGGCGTTCGTTGCAGCGCTGGCAACCAACAGGTCCCTCGACTCCATAGAACGATTCTTCGAATCGTTCTCTTCCGCTCGGGATGACAGTGAGGGTGGGTCCGTCCAGACGCCGGTCAGGCCTGGAAGCCGTTTACTTGGGATGGCGAAGTCGGCACAGGTGCGGATCAGGACTTCTTCGAGACGGCGTACGAATTCGATTACTCCTAACGTCTTTCGTTTGCCGTCGGGTGTCGCATGAGCTCGGAGGTCGAAGATGGGATAGCCGACGATTTGGCCGGGGCCGTGGAAGGTCACGTCGCCGCCACGATCACATTCGAAGAGCTCGACGCCGCGGCGGGTTAGGACCTCGGGCGAGGCGACGACATTGGCAGCTTTCGCGTTTCGGCCTAGCGTGATGACTGGCTCGTGTTCGAGAAGAAGAAGAACGTCGCCGATTTTTTCTTCTTTGCGAAGATTACCAGCTGCCTCTGCAGTTGCAGGCCTGTGGCGTAATCGACAGTGCCGAGTTGGATTCAAGATCTTGTCAGATTGCGAATCCACCGATCAGAAACAAAACCTTACCACAGAGGACACGGAGTACACAGAGGGGTTGCATAGATCCTTCGCGCAGAGGGCGCGCTCAGGATGACAATGCATTCTTTGGCTCATCGTTATCCGTGTTCATCCGTGCGATCCGTGGCAAAAAGTTTACGCATTGATCGCGATCCCATATACGCTGTTCGACGCGTCTAGCATAGCTTCGGCCAGCGTGGGATGGGCATGGATTGTCCACATCAGGTCTTCCACTGTGGCTTCGAGTTCCATGGCAGCCACCGCTTCAGCGATCAACTCTGTAGCCTGCGGGCCGATGATGTGGACACCGAGAATTTCCCCGTAGTCGGCGTCGCTGACGATCTTGATGAAGCCTTCGTGCTGGCCTACGATCGACGCGCGGGAGTTGGCGGTGAAGGGGAACTTTCCAACCTTGACGTTGTACCCTGCTTCACGCGCCTTGGTCTCAGTGAGGCCGACACTACCGATTTCCGGATGGCAATAGGTGGCGCCAGGAATATGTTCAGGATTGATCGGCTTGCTGGGCTTGCCTGCAATCTTCGCGACTGCTACGAGAGCCTCCATAGCTCCGACGTGAGCCAGTTGCGGCGTTCCCAAAACAATGTCGCCGACCGCGTAGACGCCGGGTTCAGTGGTCTGCATCCACGAATCGGTTTTAATGAACTCGCGATCCGGCTTGATCTTCGTACGTTCCAACCCGATGTTCTGGGTGCGAGGCTTGCGGCCAACGGCGATCAGAATTTTTTCGGCTTCGATCTTCTGTTGTTTGCCTTCGGCGGTGATGGTTACGGCGATGCCCGCTTTCGTCTTCTCGACTTTGTCGACTTTCGCACCAGTGTGGAAGGCGATGCCCCGCTTGCGATAGACGCGCGCGAGCTCCTTGGATACTTCTTCATCTTCCACGGGGACAAGCCGCGGCAGCATTTCGACAATCGTCACTTCGGAATCGAACGAGCGGTAGATCGAGGCGAACTCGACGCCGACAGCTCCCGCACCGACGATTACGATCGATTTGGGAAGATCTTTCAGGCTTAGGATTTCGATGTTGGTCAGGATGCGATCGCCGGCTTCGAGACCGGGCAGCATGCGAGCTTCGGAACCTGTAGCCAGGATGACGTTCTTCGTCTTGAGTTGGGCCGCTTTGTCACCGTTCATGACTTCGACGGTAAGTACCCCATTTTGCGCCGGGCCTGTGAGCTTGCCATATCCTTTTACCGTCTCCACCTTGTTCTTCTTCATCAGGAACTCGAGACCCTTGGCGTGTTTAGCAACGATCTTCCCCTTGCGCTCCTGGACGGCAGCCCAATTGAGTTTGCGCGCGTCCACGCCCTCGATACCGAATTCCTTGGCATCTTTAAGATGGTCCCAGAGTTCGGCATTAAACAGCAGAGCCTTCGTCGGGATGCAGCCGACGTGCAGGCAGGTTCCGCCGAGGAATCCGTCTTTTTCGATGAGCGCGGTCTTCAGGTCGTATTGGCCGGCGCGGATCGCGGCGGTGTATCCGGCAGGGCCACTGCCAATGATGGCTACGTCGTAAATGGTTTCGGGCAATGGAATAATCCTCGCTTCTCAGTATGTAGAGATGACTCAGGGCAAACGAATGATTCTAGAACAGGGGTAGCAAAGCGGCCAAACGAAGACCCAAAGCCTTCACCACGAGCACACTAAGGTTCACCAAGGGAACCTGGTCGCAGAAAAAGGCCGCCTTTTCGGGCGGCCTTCGTGATCATGTTTTTGAATACCTAGTTGTTTTCGTTGCTGGCGCGCTTCCAGGAAATCAACTCGCCAATCGTCGAACTCGTGCTGGAAACCGGCTGCTTGTAGGCTTCGACTTCCGAGCGTGACGCTTCTTCGCCCACGGCGCGGATGCTGAGACCCACTTTCTTCTCTTCCGGATTCATCTTGATGATCTTGAAGTCGTGTTCCAGGCCCGGCTCAAGATGGAGCGGCTGACCATTCTCGTCGGTCGCTTCGGACTTGTGGCACAAACCCTCGACGCCCTCTGCGATTTCAACAAACGCACCGAATGCGGCCACCCGCAACACTTTGCCGTGAACCACGTCGCCGATGTGATGGGTTTGGAAGAACGACTCCCAGACGTCCGGCTGAAGCTGCTTCACGCCCAGTGACAGACGCCGCTTGTCAGGCTCGATCGCCAGAACTACTGCTTTCACGCGATCACCTTTCTTCAGCACTTCCGAGGGATGCTTCACGCGTTTTGTCCAGCTCAGGTTGCTGACGTGAACCAAGCCGTCGATGCCATCTTCGATTTCGATGAAGGCGCCGAAGTCAGTCAGATTGCGCACGCGTCCTTCTACGGTCATGCCAACCGGGAATTTCTCGTGTAACGAGTCCCACGGATTCGCCGCTAGCTGCCGCATCCCAAGCGAAATGCGTCTCTCGGTCGGGTTCACGTTCAGAACCACGCATTCCACCTGATCACCAACGTTGACCAGCTTCGACGGATGCTTCATCCGCTTCGACCAGGTCATTTCGCTGACGTGAACCAAACCTTCGATCCCCTGCTCCAACTCTACAAAAGCACCGTAGTCGGTCACGCTGATCACGCGCCCCCCAACATGAGCGCCTTCCGGATAGCGATGCTCTGCGTCGAGCCACGGATCGGGCGTCAGTTGTTTGAAGCCTAGAGAAACCCTCTGCTTCTCTTTGTCGTACTTCAACACCTTGACCTGAATCTGGTCACCAACGTTGACCAGATCCTTCGGGTGAGTCAGGCGTCCCCATGACATGTCGGTGATGTGCAACAGTCCATCAAGCCCGCCCAGATCCACGAACGCGCCATACTCGGTCAGATTCTTGACCACCCCGGTGAGCACCGAACCCTCTTCCAGGTGCTCCAGGGTCTTCGAGCGCTTTTCGTTCTGCTCGCCTTCCAGCAGATCCTTGCGCGAGACCACGATGTTGCCGCGCTTCTTGTTCAGCTTAATGACCGCGACTTCCAGCGTCTGGCCCTTCATGCCGTCCAGATTGCGGATCGGCCGCAGATCCACCTGCGAGCCCGGCAGGAAGGCGTGCGCGCCAAGAATATCGACGGTGAGGCCGCCCTTGATGCGATCGACGACGACTGCCTGAATCGGCTTTTTCTCGTTGTACGCCTTCTCGATTTCTTCCCAGGCATGAATCCGCTGTGCCTTTTGATGCGACAGGTTGATGTAGCCCTCTTCGGCCTGTCCCTTGTCGCGCATGACATCGATCTCATCGCCGGGCTTGAACTTGGGATTGCCCTCGTGATCGAGAACTTCCGCCAGCGGCAACATGCCTTCCGACTTGGCGCCGATATCCACGACGACGTGCGTGCCAGTCAGTTTCAGAACCGTACCTTTGATGACGCGGTCTTCACTAACCGCCTCTTCGGCTTCGGTCGTGAACGTTTCCAGCACTGACGCGAAGTCCTCGCCGGCAGCCAGCTTGTCGTCTACGGCAGAGTCAGCTTGCGCCTGAGCGGAATGGTCGGTGGTCGCGGCAGCCTGATCCTGTTCGGGCTGGTGTTGCTGCTCTGTCTTTGGTTCTTCGGTCGCGACAGAGGAATTGGAATCGGAGTTGGGGGCGGTGGTCTCGTCGAACAAGGTTATGCCTCTCTGGTAACGGATGCGGGGCCTGCGTTGCGGACTGCTGGATGAGTCGTTTGGTTGTGGTGGGCCCACCCTGGCGAGTGAGCTTGGACAATCCCAGCTGTCGGACGTTTAACAGAGAACCCGCGTCCAATGGGAACTCTTCGACTATAGCAACGTGCCGCGAACAGTGTCAAACGCAAATCCCCCCAAATATTTCAATCGGGTTACAGTGTCACGATTTCGGAACACACCCCTCATCTGCTAACCTGCCCTGCTATGGATTACCTCTGGACCCCGTGGCGTTACGCCTATGTCTCCTCCACGGAAAAGACCGCTGGATGCGTTTTCTGTGATGCGCCCAAAGAGAAGGACGACTCTAAGGTGCTCATCGTGTACCGGGGCCAGTATTGCTACGTCATTCTGAACGCCTATCCCTACACTCCGGGGCACGTGATGATCGTCCCTTACGCGCATTTGGACGAGTTGCGTAGGCTTCCTGCAGAAGCTGCTCAGGAGATGATGACGCTTTCCCAGCGGATGGAATCTTTGCTGCGCGAACTCTACCATCCGGACGGCATCAATTTAGGCATGAACATCGGCAAGGCCGCAGGTGCGGGGATCGCGGGACACATCCACATGCATGTTCTACCGCGCTGGGTAGCGGATGCGAACTTTGTATCGGTTATCGGAGAAACCCGCGTTCTGCCGGAAACGCTGGATGTGACGTGGGCGAGGATGAAGGAGGCGTTGAAATAAGTTGTTGCTCCTGCCTAAAACATGGTGTCATCCTGAGCGGCGCACTTTGCCGCGAAGGATCCATGAACTTCCCGCCCGTTGCACAGATCCTTCGCTTCGCTCAGGATGACAATGCCAGTTAGCCAACAAGCCGTATCATCTCTTGCTCGTCAATGACTGCGACACCCAGTTCTTTCGCCTTGTCGAGCTTCGACCCCGCATCCGTGCCCGCCACAACGTAGTCCGTTTTCTTGCTGACTGAGCCGGCGACTTTCCCTCCGGCGTCCTCGATCATCTTCTTGGCGTCGTCGCGTGTGTACTTCGACAGAGTGCCGGTGAGCACGAAAGTCTTCCCCGCGAGTTTCGTACCACGCTCTTTCTTCTTGCCCTTAAACGCAAGTCCAGCCTGGCCGAGGCGCTCAACCAGTTTGCGATTGGCGGGGATGCTGAAGAACTCCACGATACTCTCGGCGATACGAGGCCCGACTTCATCCACATTCTGCAATTCCTCGACACCCGCCTGCTCCAGGGCTTCCATCGAACCGAAGTGCTCCGCCAGAAATTGTGCGGTCCGCTCGCCGACCATGCGAATGCCAAGCCCGTAGATCACCCGTTCGAGCGGCAACTTCTTCGAATTCTCGATTTCCTTGAGAATATTTTGCGCTGATTTGTCGGCGAAGCGCTCCAGGCTGAGTAAATCCGCCTTTGTGAGCTTGTAAATATCGGCGACGTTCTTCACCAGGCCGCGTTCGGTCAGTTGGGTGACGAGCGCTTCGCCCATACCGTCAATATTCATCACACCACGCGAGGCGAAGTGCAGGATGGTCCCCAGCAGTTTGGCGGGGCAATTCGCGTTCACACAGCGATAATCGACTTCGCCCTCGGTGCGGACGACTTTGTTTCCGCAGACTTGGCACTTCTCGGGATCCTCTACGTCTTTGTCTCCGCGTGGATGCTCTTTATCGACCTCAACGACCTTGGGAATCACATCGCCACCACGCTCAACTCGAACCCTGTCGCCGATCCTCACTCCGAGGCGGCGGATCTCATCCATGTTATGTAGTGTCGCGTTGCGAACGGTTGTCCCGCCGATCGGAATCGGCACCAATTCCGCGACTGGTGTCAGTTTGCCGGTGCGGCCAGTTTGCCAGCGAATGTTTTCCAGTTTCGTGACTCCGCCGCGCGCAGCATATTTGTAAGCGATCGCCCAGCGCGGCGCTTTACCCGTGAAACCGAGTTCGTCCTGCAGCGCCGTGCGGTCAACTTTGACCACAATGCCATCGATCTCGTACGGCAGCGATTCGCGCTTCCCTTCCCACCCCTGAATAAAGGACGAGACTTCGTCCATCGAATGAACCAGCTTGTGGTTCGGGTTGACTTTGAATCCTGCAGCCCCGAGCGCGCCGAGTGTCTTGGAGTGTCGGTCGAAATATGTGCGGCCGTTTTCGAGCAGGATGTAGGGGAAAAAATCCATGCGCCGTTCTGCGGTGATATTCGCATCGAGTTGTCGAACGGTCCCCGCAGTGAAATTGCGGGGGTTCGCGAATGTCGGCAGGCCGTTCTTTTCGCGTTCTTCATTGATCTTCTTGAACGACGCCGTCGGCATCAGAAGTTCACCGCGAACTTCAAACTCCACGGGAATGCCAGCCTTCTTCAGCCTCTCCTTCGGGATCGACAGTGGTATTGAGCGCACCGTACGCACATTAAGCGTGACGTCTTCTCCCACCGATCCGTCGCCCCGGGTGACGCCGCGGGCCAACCTGCCGTCTTCGTAGATCAACGCCAGGGACATGCCATCGAGTTTGAGCTCGCAGACGTAGTCCACGTCCTTGCGGCCCGTCAGTTCATGGACACGCCGCTCCCATCCGCGCAATTCTTCTTCGTTGTAGGTGTTATCCAGCGACAACATTGGCGTGGAGTGCCGGACCTTCACGAATCCTTCCCGCGGCTTGCCGCCCACGCGCTGGGTTGGAGAATCGGGCGTTACGAGCGACGGATTCTCGCTCTCCAGGTCCTTCAACTGCTGCATCAGCTTGTCGAATTCCGCATCGCTGATTGCGGGATTATCCAGTACGTAGTAGAGGTGCTCGTGGTGGCGAATCTTTTCGCGCAGCGCCTCGATCTTTTTTTCGGCGTCTTTCGCAGCCATGGCAGAGAGATTATATTCAAAATAATCTGGACAGAGCTGCACGTTGTACCTGGCATGAAAATCCTCGAAACATCGCGCCTTATCCTCCGAGAGTTCATCCCCGAGGATGCCGAACAGTTGGCCCTGGTCCTCTCCGATCCGGAGACGATGCGCTTCTATCCCGCCCCTCTCGATCGCGCCGGAGTTGATTCCTGGATCTCTCGCAATTTGCGCCGCTATCAGGAGGACGGTCATGGTCTGTGGGCCATGATTCTGAAAAACAGCGGCGAAGTCATCGGAGACTGCGGCCTCACAGTGCAAGACGTCGATGGCCAGAACGAAATCGAGATCGGCTATCACGTACGCCGCGATCTGTGGGGTCAGGGGTTCGCTACCGAGGCAGCCCGAGCCTGCCGCGATTACAGATTCGACCTCCTGCCCGTGGAGCGACTCATCTCACTGATTCGTCCGGAGAATCTGCCTTCGCGCCGGGTGGCTGAGAAGAACGGCATGACCGTATGGAAGGAAGTTGTGCGGAAAGGCCTGCCGCACTTGGTGTACAGCATCCGACGCGATCAGGCCGGAAAATGAATGGAGCTGGCAATCGCCAGCCCCTGCCCTGCTAAGAACCTTACTTTCAGACCAGATCATCCACCTTTAGCGCTTGTGCTCCGCCCTTCCACGACGCCTCAAATTGTTTCTGCACGAACCCCGCATCGTAGTCCCGCTTCTGCAGCAACAACGCTTGATGTAATCCCCACAGAGATCGCGGATTCCTCGGATTCCGTTCGAGGTCTTCGCGGAACACCTTCTCAGCACTCGCAGAATCTCCACTCATCAGCAGCACTCCTCCCAGTGATTCCCGCACGGGATAGAACCAGTCGGGCGGCTCACCATAGTTCAGCTTGTCCTGAATGGCGACGGCTTCCCGCAGCAAGGAAATCGCAGCGGCGTTGTCTTTCTTCGCCACTGCCAGCTTTGCGCCTAAAACATTTTCGGCGATCTTCATGATGTCTTTGGCCTTGTTGTTGATCGGCATCTGGAAAATGACATCGGGAGGGGTGGCAGCCTCGGCCTCGGAGACAATCTTGTACTCCGCTTCCGCTTCCGTCACCTTGCCCGTTCCCGCCAACGCCAGGCCACGCCCAAAATGCCAGAACACCGTCGTCGTCTTCATCGAGGGATCCGGCGCGGGCATTTTCAGAATCTCGTTCCAGTGATGGAAGCGAATCTCCACCGCCATCGGGATCGTCATGAAGCCTTCGAGCGGCGGCATCTCCTTTACGTGCGGACCCACATTCGCAGCGAGCAAGTCTGCGTTCTTCCGCGCTTCTGCGTAGCGGCCGTTCATAGCACCGCACATCGCCACGAAGTGCAGATTGTGGCTGTAATACATCATCGGATAGATGCCTTGCTCACCCGTCGCCTTGATATAGGCCCGATCCACTTCCGCTGCCCTCTCATTCGTCTTGACCGCAGCCTCGTAATCGCCAGTGCGAATGTAAATATGTGCTGGCATGTGCACGATGTGTCCTGCGCCAGGTGCGATTTCAGCCAGCCGGTTCGCTCCCGCGAGGGCACGCTCCGGGCTATTCGAAGCCTCCACCGAATGGATGTAGTAGTGAACCGCTCCCAGGTGGTCCGGATCGCGCTTCAACACCGATTCCAGTGTCGCCACAATTTCGTCGGTACCGGCCTGGGGCGTGCCATCCTGATGCCAGAGTCCCCAGGGATGCAGGTTCATTCCTGACTCGGCAAAAAGTGTGGCGGCGTCCAAATCGTCGGGAAACTGCGCCGCAACCTGCCGCATCGCGTCGTGGTATTCCTCCGCGGCTTTCTTTAGATCAGATTTCGGATCAGCCGGAAATCGTTTCGCCATCGCCTGAATGTATGCCTGCTCGCTGGGCGACGCACCCGCGGACAACTCCACGGCTTTCTGCACCGCGTCATGTGCGCGCTTGTAGCGGTCAGGGTCCGCGGGATCGTTGTAATTCGGCCCCACCGCCTCGGCCACGCCCCAGTACGCCATGGCCAGCTTAGGATCAAGTTCCCCCGCATGTTGAAACGATCGTGCCGCTTCGTCGTGGTTGAACGCATAAATGAAGCGCAACCCCTGGTCAAAAAATTGTTGCGCCTGCGGGTTATGCGTCGAGACCGGGTGATGCAAATCGCTCAACCCGGTTACCAGTGTGACAGGGTGGCTCTGCGCGTGCATCGTATGATCTTGTGCATTCGCGGACAAGCAGAGCAAAGCACCGCACAGCATGTGCGCCAGAATTCTCATCTGGTCAACCCTCCTGATTCAATTTTGAAAGTCGAGTCCCAAACCGCCAAGAGACTGGCGGGGATGCCCCTTGCAAGCGCGCCCAGCTTATGCCAAATTGAAATTCTTGCCAAGTTGCTTGCAAGTCAACCATGCCGAAGGCCCCCAAACCACCAGATCAGACATCCATTGAAGAGTCGTACGGGAAGCAACTATCGCTATCCTTGCTCAACGCTTTCAACACCAACGACCGCATCAACCACTATCTGATCGCCAATCTTCCGGATGCGGCCTGGAGGGCGAAGGCGCTCGATGGCAAGGGTCGCACCATTGCTGCCATCGTCGCGCATATGCACAACGTCCGCGTGATGTGGCTAAAAGCCGCCAAAGCAGAGGAGATACCTCCGCAATTGGATCGCACTTCCGTCACTCCGAAGCAAGCATTCCAGGCACTGGAAGCCAGCCGAAATGCTCTCAGCATCATTATCAGCCGCGCGCTCCAAACCGATGGCCGGGTCAAAGGCTTTCGTCCCGATGTCGCTGGATTTGTCGGCTATCTGATCGCTCACGACGCCCACCACCGAGGACAGATCACGATGCTGGCCCGCCAAGTTGGCCATCCCATGCCCCAAAAGGCCATGTTCGGCATGTGGGAGTGGGGTTCACGCTAGACCACAGCTGAAGTCTGCCCCTCAGTTACAATCCAGCTTCTGCAATCCAGCTTCGAACGCCCTATGCGCAAGGCGGCTTTGGTCTACAATCCGGCGTCCGGCGGCAGTAAGCAACGCCAAAGTGACTTGGAAGCCGCTCTCGCCGTGCTCCGGCAGGCCGGCGTTGAAGCCGATCTGGTTCCCACGCAATCTCCGGAACATGCCATCGAAGAAACCCGCCGTTCCATCGATTCCGGCTGCGACACCATTTTCGCCTGCGGCGGCGATGGCACCATCCACAACCTCATCCAGGTGCTCGCCAACTCACCTGCCGCTCTCGGTGTTTTGCCTCTGGGCACGGCCAACGCGCTAGCGCACGACCTGGGGCTTCCGCTCAAAGTAGTCGCGGCCGCCAAAGCATCCCTCGGATTTAGCCCGCGCCGTGTAGCTCTCGGTCGCGTGAAATATTCGGATCTTCAAGGCAATCCCGGCACCCGCTATTTTGTGGTCGCAGCAGGAGTCGGCGTCGACGCTCACCTGTTCTACAAACTTCACACGGGAACCAAACAGCGCATGGGAATGGCGGCCTATTATGCCAAGGCCTGGCATCTTTGGTTCAGCTACCCCATGACTCGCTTTGTCGCTGAGCTACCCCCAGCCGATCGCGGCGAACCCTATCGAGCGGAGGTCACAGAACTGATGGCTGTCCGTATCAGCAACTTCGGCGGAGTCCTGCAAGAACTCGCTCCCGGGGCATCCCTCGACCGCGACGATCTGCGCGTAGTCTCGTGCCGTACCGCCAGCCGCCTGGCCTATCTCGCCTACGTGACTCGCGGGCTGCTGCGTTTGCGCACGAAGATCTCCGGCATCGACCTTGCCTATAGCAACAGCGTCTCTTGCACGTACCGTGAGCCGTCCAAACAGTCGTCCGAACAACGCAAGATCTATGTCGAAGCCGATGGCGAACTTCTGGGTACCCTCCCTGCGCAGATTACGGTCGTACCGAATGCTCTAACATTGCTGGCGCCGTCCCGCTGATCGCACGGCCACAAAAATTACTATGCGTCGTAGCCCAACCCCCAGTCGTCAAATTAACTTCGCTGAGTCTCCTGTCGCATCTGGCATAGCGCTTCGCAGCCTGGCGAAATAGAATTCCTCGACCCACTTGGAACCCGTCACCCACTTTCTGACCGGCGCTTGCCTGGGACGCGCCGGGCTGAACCGGAAGACCGCACTCGCCACGCTCACGCTGACGCTCGCCGCCGAAGCGCCCGACTTGGACGTCCCCTTCGGCATGGTTCGCGGCTCAGCCTTCACCTTTGCCCATCACCGTGGATTCACCCACTCCTTCCTCGGGGTGCCTCTCGACGCCCTCGTTGTGGTGGGCTTCGTGTATTTGCTCTGGCGCATCCGCGGCCGCAAAGTCGCTGATCCTAACCTCCCGCCCCGTTGGGGAATTCTTTTCCTCTACGCGTGTCTCGCCGGACTCACCCATATCCTGCTGGATTTCACCAATAACTACGGCGTTCGTCCTTTCTGGCCATTTTCGGAGAAGTGGTATTCCTGGGACATCGTATTCATCTACGAACCGGTAATGCTCGGTTGGTTGATCCTGGGGCTGACCGTTCCATCGCTTTTCGGCCTGATCGACAAAGAAATTGGCGCCCGCCGTCACGGTCCGCGCGGTCGTGTCGCCGCAACTCTGGCGCTCGTCGGCATAGTCCTCATGTGGGGACTACGAGACTACGAGCATCGCCGGGCGGTCCAGGCCCTCGAGGCCCGCACCTACAATGGCGTCGATCCCCTTCGCGCCTCGGCCTATCCCAAGGTGCTTGATCCCTTCCACTGGGATGGCGTCGTTGAAACTCCGGCCTTTTTCGCCCTTGCCCCGGTCGATTCTCTCGCCCCCGAGGTCGATCCTGAGGGCAACCTGGAAATTCGCTACAAGCCGGAGGAAACCCCCGTCACTTTGGCGGCAAAGAATTCTTACATCGGACGCGTATTTCTGGATTGGGCGCAATATCCCATCACAGAAACCGAAACGCTGCAGCCTCCGGAAAAGGGCTATATCGTTCTCTTCCAGGACCTACGTTATGCCGGCATCCCGCGCTCTTTGACCCGAAGGCGCGGCGGACTCAGCAAAGCGGTGCAACTCGACCAGAATCTGCATGTTGTCGGCGACGTCTATGAGACGAAAGAGGGAAAAATCGTGGTCCCCGAACCCGGCCAGCACTGACCCGAATCCTGCGCCCATGCTCGACCGACTTCTCGCTGCCTCCATCTTGAGATAGCGCTATCTCGTGATCCTCCCTTGACGGCAGCCTCCGCAACGCCCAGAATAATATTTCGTCGCGAGGTGATTCATGCTGGCATACCTATTCGTCCTGTTCGCCATAGCTTTCCGTTTCATGCCTCATCCCATGGCCTTCACTCCAGTGGGTGCGGCCCTGCTTTACTTTGGCGCACGTGCACCGCGTCGCCGCCTCTGGATTCCGCTCGTCCTGCTCGCGGCCTCCGACGTGCTCCTCACCACTTTGTTCTACAAGTATCCCTTCAGCTGGGATCACTTCGTGACATGGGCGTGGTATGCCGCGATGCTCGGGTTCGGCACGACGCTTAAGCAAAACGCTGGCGCATTCCGAATCCTCGGCTCCGCCCTGGCAGGCTCGGTCTCGTTCTTCGTGATAAGCAACTTCGCCGTGTGGGCCGCTTGGGACATGTATCCACACAGCTTCGCCGGATTGATGACTTGCTACGGCGCCGGTATCCCCTTCTTCCGCCATGGCGTTGTCGGGGACCTGCTCTTCACCACACTAATGTTTGGCGCGCCGGTCCTGTACCACGTTGTAACCGGATCGCTCGATGAATCAGGCGACCACTCCGCCGCCGCGTAAAAACGACTGTCAGACTATAGGGACGGCCGCCTTCGGCCGTCCATGCCGCGACGCCCGTCAGTCGCAGCTTCGCATTCTAGGACCATCCAGCTCTGAGTTCAGTAGGCGCAGATCGAACCGATCACCGCCATCGACCCGTTGATGTATGACCGGTAGCTCTCATAGTTCGGGACATCACGGTCATAGAACGTCCATACTCCCAGGCGCACCGGCTGCAGAGCGGTGTTCCATGCCGCGCACATACCCTGCGCCCAGCTAGCAGCGTCAGCCGCTCCCCAGTAACCAGTGATAATGGTTTGATATGGCGCATACATCGTTTGATACTGCTGGATTTGTGAAGAACTGTAGAGTTCCGTGTTCACCCAGTAATGTCGATGAAGACTTCCTATCACATATTTCTGTAACTGCTGCACCTCGGGCGTCCCCGCAAACCCAGAATCCAGCCAGGTGATGTAAGAAGCTTGAAAGTTGCAGGGACCAGTCGGCAAAGATTGCCAAAAATTCTTCAATACCGCATACCCTGGCGAGAACTGACTCCACCCGTACCAAACGGCAAACGGGTATTTATCGCTGGTAGAACAGGGCCCACCAAGGTTTTGCACGAAATTCATCAGGTTCATCAGCTTCTGGTAAGCCAACGCAGTAGTGGTTCCCGATACCAGTTGACAACCGGAAGGGGCCTGGTTGTTGTACAGGTAGCAATACTCTGACCCATACTTCCACTTTGGAAACAATGCAATCTCGAGCCTCACTCCATGGCTGGCGGCCGATTGGTACATGAGCTGAATGTTGCTCCAGTAATCCGGCGTATCTCCTAACGGCAGGTTCACCATTACTCCCTGATATTTTCCGAGAGAATGCACTGCCGCGAACGAATCGTTGATAGCCGTCTGGAAATTGCTGAAGTCCCACTCCTCCCAGAAGCGATGATCCTGGGCGCAGGCGTCGGGATCGGACTGGCAGTCCGCGGGTGCATAAGCCCGCCAATTCGGTGTGACTTGCGGGTTGGGCAGCGTGAACACATTCCACGCTGTCTTAGGTCCTGACGCGGCAAGAGCCGCACTGCAGGCAAGGAAAGACACGAACGCAATAGCGAGCAAGAACACAGGTCTGCGCATACACCCTCTGGGACCGCGCACTGCAACGGCAGACTTGCTAGTCGGGGCAGCAACGACGATTAAATTTTGGGATTTGCGCGCCAGTGTATCAGGACGGCGATGATCTGCAATAGATTTTCGATCGTTCGAATACTCAGAAGGCCCTACGCCGAGAATCTCGACAGCCTGCGAGACGTCGCATGGTCGCAGAACCTGCCATTCGGAAACTGCGATTCGGAAACGAACTCCGCTACTCTGGATTGCCGTCGGAAGGAATTTCTCGTTTCCGTCGCAGGATGAACCACAAGCAAATGACGCCCACCAATAGACCGACCACAAGCCCTGCCCAATGCCGCTTCAGCAAGACGGCAAGCAGTCCAACAATCGCCGGTCCAAACCAGAGCACGAGGATCGACAGCACCCCGAAGCGCACGCACCTTCCTAGAAAAATCGCTACCAGAAAGTCGCGAAATCGCATTTCAGATACTGCCGCGCCCAGCACGAAGATTTTGAACGGTAGGGGCGGCGGCAGCATCGCCGGGAACATGAGCGCCCAGAATTCATGCTCCTCAAACGAGCGATGAATCTTCTGGAACCTCTCTTCTGAAATTCGCTTGCGCAGCACCTTCTCTCCGCCCAGATAGCCCACGATATACAGGGGAATGCTCCCCAGAGCCGATCCCAGGGCTGCCATGGTTATGTAGAGCAGCAATCGATGACGATCCTGATGCACGTAGGTGGCAACCACAAAATCCACAGGCATGCCTAACAAAGCGCTGTCGGCAAAGGCAATCACGAAGACGCCCCAGAATCCGAGCAGCTTCATCATCCCCAGGACCCACGCGGTGTAGCGCGCCAGAATGTGTGTAATCTTCTTCAAAAGGAACAGTTAGTGTACGTGATCGAGTAAGGAATGTGTCAGCCACCCGGGGCCGGTAACGGCACAGCATCAAGAACTCCCGGGCGCGCTTCACGCATGCGCCCTCACTTACTCCTGCTATGATCCCTTGCTTTGGAGCCGACATGCGCAAACTGATTTGGTTTCTTTTCCTATTCGCGACCACGGCCCTTTCCGCCCAGCAATATGATCTCGTGCTGGAAGCCGGCCGCGTCATCGATCCCGAAACCTCTCTCGACGCGGTGCGCAATGTGGGCATCCGCGATGGCAAGATCGTGCGCATCTCCGCCGCTCCGCTGAGCGCGCGCCGTACGATCCACGTCGCTGGCCTCGTGGTGGCCCCCGGCTTCATTGACCTGCACCAGCACGGTCAGGGGCTCGCCAGCCAGCGCGTCAAGGCCTTCGACGGCGTAACCACCGCTTTGGAAATGGAGATTGGCGCCCCCAATGTCGCCGAGTTCCTCAAATCCAAAGACGGCCATTCCCTGATTCACTACGGCACCACTGCGAGCCATCTGGCAGCGCGCGCGTTGGTTTTCGGTGCGCCGCTGCCCGACGGGGAAATCCTGCCGAAAAGCGGCCCCGCCACCGATCAACCGGCCAGTACCGAACAAATCAAACAGATGCAACAGCACCTGCGCGACGAACTCGATGCAGGTGCGCTCGGCGTCGGCATGGGCATCCAGTACGCTCCCGGTGCAACGCGCCTTGAAGTCATTGATATGTTTCGCGTGGCCGCCGAGCGGAAGGTCCCCGTCTACACCCACATGCGGAGCGCCGGGCGCGTCGAACCCGGCTCGGCAATTGAATCTGTCGAGGAAGTCATTGGCGCGGCCGCTATTACAGGCGCACCTCTGCACATTGTTCACATCAACAGCACATGTCTACGCGATTCCTTGGAATGCATCTCTCTGATCGAAGGAGCCCGCGCCCGGGGCCTCGACGTGACCACCGAGGCTTATCCCTACATTGCCGGCATGACTGCCATCAATTCTGCACTATTCAATCCGGGGTGGCGCGAGAAGTTAGGCATTGACTACAGCAACCTCGTTCTTCCGGACAGCGGCGAACACCTCACCAAAGAACGCTTCGACGAGTTGCACAGTTCGAGCAAGCAACAGTGGGTGCTGGTGTTCGCGAATACTCAGGAAACAGTCGACGCAATCATTCCAAACTCACTCATCATGATCGCCAGTGACGGAGCCGAAGGGCATCCCCGCAACGCAGGCACCTACTCGCGGGTACTCGCGCAATATGTTCGTGAGAAAAAGACTCTCAGCTTGATGGATGCGATTCGCAAAATGACTCTCATGCCCGCCCAGATGCTCGAGCGATCCACTCCAGCAGCGCGCACGAAAGGCCGTCTGCAGGAAGGCGCCGACGCTGACATCGTCGTCTTCGATCCTCAGACCATCGCCGACCGCTCCACCTTCGAAAAGCCGATGGAGCCGAGTGCTGGTGTTCATTACCTCCTGGTCGGAGGAACTCCCATCATCGATGACGGTAAACCCGTCCCGGATATCTTCCCGGGCCGCGCCCTCGTGGGCCCAGGAAAGCATTGAATAGCATTGTTCGTATGAACAGCTGGCATGTGGGGACAGCTGCCATCGGCTGTCCGGCCACGACGGTCTTCGTCGCGGCAGCGCCCTCGGCCGGCGTCTAGTGCGCCGTCTTCCCGCTCAATAACTGAGCCGCATGTGGAATCAACTCCGCAACAGCCTGCAGGGATTCGACTGCCCCGGCAGGACTCCCAGGCAGATTCAGTATGAGCGCCTTCCCGCGCACGCCGCAAACTCCTCGGCTAAGCACCGCAAACGGAGTCTTCTTGCTGCCCTCGCTGCGCATGCGTTCCGCCACGCCATCCAGGAGCCGATCGCATACCGCACGGGTCGCCTCTGGCGTGACATCGCGTGCAGCGATTCCAGTTCCGCCGGTCGTCACGACGAACTGCACCTCGCGCGCCAGGCGAATCAACAGATTCTGAATTTGAATGGAATCGTCCGATACGACCTCGCGCACGGCAATCTGGAAGGAAAGCTTCTGAAGTACCTGCGCCACCGCCGGGCCGGATAAATCCTCGCGTTCTCCGCGCGCGCAGGAGTCGCTGACCGTTACTATGGCAGCCGTGATTCCTGGCGTCTCAGCCATCGAGGAGGACATCTTCCTCTTCTTCCCTCTGCGCCTTGGGCTGCGCACTGGGAGGAGCACTCTGCGTGGGCGCAGAGGCTGTGGCCGCCGCAGCCTCTGGTTCCGGCTCGCCTCCGCCATCACGCGAGGACTCGTCGAGCAGCCGCAACCCTTCCATCAGCAGGCCCTGCGTATTAAGTTGCGTGGTTTCCTTGTCGGTCTTGCCTTCAAAGTCGAGTTGGAAATTCCCGCCCGTCCAGCGCAGTACTTTGAAAACAGCCTCGTCGCCGACCAGCGCTCCGTAGGTCGCGTGCTTCACCTGTCCCTCGACAAAAAACACTTCGCATTTATCGCCTTCATTGCTCAGTGAAAGCTGGCAGCTTTTCCGTCCCATCTCGAGCGACTGCATCAGGTCGATCACGTTCATCTGCGCCAGACTGCCGCGGACGACGCCATCCTTGGGAGCAGTCTTCGCCATCTTTTCCAGTGCGATCCGGTCGATCGTGCGTTTGATGCGGCGCGTCGCATCCTTCAGGAAGAATGGCTTCTCCAGATAGTCGTCAGCGGCGTCGACCGGTGACAGCCGCTCCGCAATATCAACCTTGCTCGCCATCAACACGCTGGAGAAACTCGCGGTTGCCGGCCGGCTCTTCAATTTCTCCAGCAACTGCCGGCCATCCATGCCCGGCATCTTGTAGTCGCATACCAGCAAATCCGGGGTATCATCCACGGCCTTGAGCAGCGCATCGGCGGCGTCGGTAGCGGTCGTGACCTCGGCCAGCGGAGTCAGGGCCTGCTGCAACATGGCCAGCACCATCGGATTGTCGTCCACCACCAGCAGCTTGACGTTATTCGCCATTGAAGTTTGCAGTGTCTACTTTGCCCGCTGATACTCGCCGCTCTTCCCGCCACTCTTTCGTTCTAAGACAACTTGCCGAATCTCAATTCCTTTGTCGGCGCCCTTGAGCATGTCATAAATCGTTAGCGCCGAGACACTTGCCGCAACCAGCGCCTCCATTTCGACGCCGGTTTCGGCAGTCGTCGTAACTCTAGACGTGATCGCGACGCCATTCTCGCACAGCCGCACATCGACATCAACGAGCGCGAGCGGCAACGGATGGCACATGGGGATCAACTCGGAAGTGCGTTTGGCGGCCATGATCCCAGCGATGCGTGCCACTTCCAGCGGATCGCCTTTAGGATTTCGTGGCAGCTCTGCGAGCACTGCGGGCTTGATGGCTACAAAGGCGCTGGCCTCGGCCTCACGCTTGGACGCGACTTTGTCCGAGACATCCACCATCCGGGCACGGCCCGCGCGGTCGTAATGAGGGAGCTTTCCGGGCATCGGTTACTGATCTATCTTACATGCACGACCATGGCGAGACATGCCCAGCCATGGCCGACTTTCGCCTAGCGCAGCATTACCGCAACCCATTCGCCCGCCGCAATGCACTCCCGGTCTGGCGCAATCACGACATAGCAGTTCGCGCGGGCCGTCGCGGCAATGTCGCCTGATCCTTGCCAGGCAACCAACTCAACTTCCGAATTCTCAAATTCCCCGGACAGAATGCCCGGAAGAAAACGCTTGAGGCCCGTCTTGAACCGGACTTCTTTTTTTAACCTCGCATGCAGAAACACTTGTTTCCGGGGCGACTGCCCGGCCAACGCCTCCAGCATCGGGCGTGCAAACAGTTCGAAGGTCACCATGGTTGAAATCGGATTCCCTGGCAGGCCGAAGAAATACGTGCCTTTCCCAGCCTCGGCACCGGCGCCCGGACATTTCCCGAACACGACTGGTCGTCCGGGCTGGATCTTGGCTCCGGTGAAGAAGAACTCGGCGTGCAATTCTGCCAGGACTTGTTCGACCAGATCGTAGCGTCCCATGGAGACCCCACCGGTCAAAAGAAGCAGATCTGATTTCAGGCCCTCTTCGATCAGGTGACGCAATCCCTGGAGTTCGTCCGGGGCAACGGTCAAGAGCACCGGTTCGCCACCTGCTTGCAGAATCTGCGCAGCCAACGAATAGCTATTCGAGTTGCGAATCTGAGTCGGACCTGGGCGAGCATCGACGTCGACAATCTCATCCCCTGTTGTCAAAACGGCCACTCGGGGCCGCTTATAGACCTCTAAGCGAGACTTCCCGACGGAGGCGCATAGGGCGATAGCGGCCTCATTCAGCCTGAAACCTCGAACGAGCAACGCGGAACCTTCCCGGGCTTCGGCTCCGCGGGGAACAATATTTTCCCCGCTGGCAACAGACCTCAGGATTTCGACTTGCTCCCCGCGTTGCGAACTGTATTCAACCATCACTACCGCGTCTGCACCAGCGGGAACAGGAGCCCCGGTCATGATGGAGGCGGTTTGTCCGCTACCGATGTTGGCTGGAATCCGGTCGAGCTTTTCTCCCGCCTTGATTTCGCCGATGATGTTCAGCACCACGGGCAGATGTGCCAGATCTGCCGACCTGACAGCAAAGCCATCGCGGGTAGAACGCGCAAACGGCGGAAGGTCGCGATCGGCCACAACGGGTTCGGCTAGCACGCGGCCAGGAGCCGCCAGCAAATCCAGCGATTCCGTTGCACCCGCTGAGACCAGTCTTGCTTGCTCTTCGACCACGCGCCGCGCGTCTTCAAAAGGAAGGACTATGGAATTCGTTGGCGGAGCGGACATGAAGAAATCATACGACAGGCGAACGAGGGTGACATTCCTAAGCCACTTGAGAAGCTAGCGCGCCAGCTCTTGTCCCAGGACCGCGGGATTGCTGGCGAAGGACAATCCCGTTTCGAGATCGATGACGCGATCCTGTACCAGTTGAGCAATCTCGCCGTCGAAATGCTGCATGCCGTCAGAAACGCCAGCTTTCATGGCATCGAGAAGACTCTTGTTTTCGCGTTCGCCCTTTTCAACGCATTCTCGCGTGCGCGCGTTGGCCTTCAGGATTTCGAATGCCGCAACTCGACCGCTCCGGTCGTGCTTCGACATGAGCCTTTGGCAGATGATGTAACGGAACGACTTCGCGAGACGCTCGCGCACCGACTGCTGTTCCGCCGGAGAAAACGAACTGACGATCCGTTCCACGGTCTTGGAGGCATCCATGGTATTCAGGCTGGAGAAAACAAGGTGACCCGTTTCGGCCGCTTCGAGCACGATTTCGATCGTCTCGCGATCCCGCATCTCCCCAACCAGAATCACCTTCGGCGCTTGCCGCATCGCGGAACGCAGCGCATGGGCAAAGCTCGGGGTATCACTGTGCAATTCCCGCTGATGAATCGTGGAGCATTTGTGGTTGTGCAGGAACTCGATTGGATCTTCGATGGTAATGATGTGGTAATACTTCTCGCGATTGATGCTGTCGAGAAGCACCGCCAACGTTGACGACTTGCCGGAACCCGCCGCACCGGTGACCAGCACAATCCCGTCCCGAAGCTTGGTGACTTCCGTCAACTGTTGGGGCATTCGCAGGGCCGCGAAGTCGGGTATGACGGTGGGAATCACGCGCATCACGACCGCACAACTGCCGCGCTGAATAAAAATGTTCACCCGGAAGCGCGCCAAGCCAGACAGTCCAAAGGAAATGTCACAAGCACCATGTTCCCGGAGGGTGGTGATCGCCTGCTTGTTATCACCAATGAGGTCAGCGGCGATATGCCGAGTGTCGTCGGGCGTGAGGAAAGTGAGTCCGGGCACTTGCACCGGAATCATCTGCCCATAAACCTGCACTTGCGGCGGACGGCCCGGGGAAAAAATGAGGTCGCTGATTTTCTCTCCGGCGCGCAACATCGCGCCGAGCAGCGCTGGAGTGGCGACTCTACCACTCCCAGAAAAACCCTCTAATTCAACGGAAATCGGAGCAATGCTTGGTGCAGCCATTCGTCCTCACACCTCAGGAATCGCATGCACCACAGAAGTTGGAAGAAATCTCAGCTAGTCCACTGTACCGCGCTGGGGGCCGAGTGCGAAGGACAGTAAGTGCTTAGACCTTCGTAACGTCCGCAAATCGCACTGAACGCACAAAAGGCGGCTCGCAAGAGCCGCCCTAAACTATTGAATTTAAATATGTTACTTCTTCGGCGCCGGCTGCTTCTTCTTCCCGTAACTGGTTTCCACGGTGGAACCGATGCTAGCAAGTAACGCCTTCGCACTATCGGCGTTAGGTCCCGTGGGAGCAAGTTCCAGGTACTTCTGGAACGCCTCGGCGGTTCCCGGCGGGGCGATTGTCTTGTCGCCTTGAAGAGTAGCCTTGCCCAGCAGATTCAGGCCCTTTTGGTAATAGGCTTCGACGCGATTGGGATCGGCTGCCAGGCACTTATCAAACGCCGCATTGGCGTCGTCCGGCCTGCCGGAATTTGTTAGGACCGCGCCGATATTGAAGTACGACTGTGCAACCTGCGAAGGATCCGCTTGCGCGGCTAATTCATAGGTCTTCACGGCCTCATCAATTTTCTTTGCCTTGTAAAGGGCATCGGCCAGGTTGTTGTAGTACGCAGCAAGATTCTTGGTTGCGTTTGGATCTTTGTCGTTCGTGGTGGACTTCTTGATCTCCACTGCTTTCTGGTAAGCCGCGACAGCGGAGTCCAGACGCTTCTGCTTTTCCGTTGCGTCAGTCTGCTTCGGCGCCGACATCCTGTAATAATCGCCAAGTTTGAACCAGACCAGATCGCGGGTAGCGTCCATCTGAGTTGCTTCGGTCAACGCCGCAATGGCGGTGTCAAAATCGCCGGCGTCGGCCGCCGTCTTAGCCGCGTTGAGCTTCTCGTTCAGGGCTTTAACGGTATTCGTTTCCTTTGCCTGCTTCGCCTGGGCTTCCTGCATTTGCTTCGCCTGCTCAGGAGTCAACCCTTGGCCTTTGGCAGCAGCTTCCTGATCTTTCTTCAGATCAAAAGGCAGTTCGTTCTCGTCGAGCGTAACCGGAAAACCTTTGACATGGTCCAATTCCTTATTGGCCTTCATGTCGTCCGCGGTCTTGTAGAGTGTGACCAGGTATTTTCCAGGGGAGAGGCCGAGCGAAAAGTATTCACCCTTTTTGTTGGTCTTGAGGATGTATTTCTGACCATTGTCCATATTGGTCCAGACGATCACTGCATCGGCGATAGGGTTGCCCTGTGCATCCTTGCAGACGCCTTTCACCGATCCTGAAGCCTGGGCAAAGACTGGAGGAGCACACAGCCCGAGCGCCAGAACTACGAAAAGAAGAATTGCGAAGTGCTTTTTCATCTTGCCTCCCGGCAAATCGAATTTGCTGACCGATTGCTAAAAGTCGATCAAAAGCGACTCTTGATTAGATGCCTAACGTGCCGCGTACGGAATTGGATCTTGCACTCCCGCTGCCTCGAAGGCGCGGAGGCGTAACACGCAGCTATCACAGACTCCGCAAGCTTGATCCTCGCGACTGTAACATGACCAAGTTAAATCGAAGGGTGCACCCAGTTCAAGGCCAAGGCGAACAATATCGGTTTTGCGCATCGCGATGAGCGGAGTAACGATCTCGATGATGCCATCTTTCGTACCGGTCTTCGCTACCTCGTTGAAAGCCTCGTAGTAGGCCGGACGGCAGTCGGGGTACCCGGAACTGTCAGGCTCAACCGCTCCTATGAAAACTTTTTGCGCGCCCAAAACCTCGGCCCAACTCACCGCCACAGCCAGAAAATGGGCATTCCGAAAAGGAACATAAGTAACGGGAACGCTGTGGCCAACTTCTTCGGCCACGGGTACCTCGATGGACGTATCGGTAAGCGCAGAACCTCCGATCGCGCGCAAGGCGTCATTTCGGACCATGAGCTTGTCGTGAATCTTCAGTCGCTGGCAGATAGCGAGAAACGATTGTCGCTCGCGCTCCTCGGTGCGCTGACCATAACTGATGTGAACCGCAGCTGCGTCATGGTCGCGTGCCGCCAGGGCGGCGCAAACACAGGAATCCATACCGCCGCTCAGCAGAACGACCGCGCGACTTTGCTTCGAACCTGGCATCAAGGAAGAAATCGATGAACTGCTTCCCTAGACTCCTTTCACTGCTGGATCCCAAATGAACTTGTGCATTTGCAGCCCAAGCCTGGCGGGGACGTTGTCGGAGATCATCCAATCCGCCAACTCCTGGGGGTCGAGCAGGCAGTGCGAACTGTCGCGTGCGCCGGTTGCGTCTTTGCGGAATGCCGGCGAAAACAATACCGCATTCACTTTTTGAGCGAGATTGTTCCGGTGAGTAAACTCCCGGGCAAAATCGTAGTCGGCACGGCTGCTCAAGACAAATTTGATTTCGTCGCGAGCGGAAAGAGTTTCCAGGTTCTCCCCGCAAAACGTCCCGCCCTCGCCGGAGTTCGGACACTTCACGTCGACGATCTTGATGACTTCCTCCGGAACCCGCTCCAGAGGCCGCTCGCCGCTTGTCTCGAGCAGAACGGTGTAACCGTCATTCAGGAGCCGCTGCATCAAGGGAACAACTTCCCGTTCCTGCAGCATCGGCTCGCCGCCGGTAATTTCGACCAGACCACCACCCGGCGCAAGCCGCGAAACCTCATCCAGGACCTGTTCGAGATCCATTTTTCGGCCGCCCTGGAAGGTGTACTCGCTGTCACACCACGAACAACGCAGGTTGCACCCGGTCAAGCGGACAAAGACACACGGAAGCCCTGCGTACGTCGATTCGCCTTGCAGCGATTTATAAATTTCCGTGATCTGCATTCTAGGCTGAGGTCTGGGCGGCCGACTTGCCAGCCCTTATTCCGAATATTTTGCGGTGGTCGTGTCGGTCTCAAAAACAGTTACGTCCTTCACTCGCACACGCCCACCCGTCACCGATTGCAGTCTGGTGTTCGACTCGTCGTAAAAATATTTTGCCAGGTTTTCCGCCGACGGATTAATCACCGTAAACGGTTCAATATCGTTGATCATCTGGTGATCCAGGCGTTCGATGACATGCTTCATCACTTCGCGCAGGTCTTTGAAATCGAGCAGCAGCCCGGCCTTGTCCAATTCCCCGCCAGCCAGGGTGACCCGGATCTTATAGTTGTGGCCGTGCGGGTTCTCGCACTTGCCCTTGTAATTGCGCAGGTAATGGCCTGCGGCAAATGTGTCTTCTACCGTGACTTCGAACATGATCCCTCAGCGGCGCCCCGTGACCAAAAGGTAATCCGCACTACTGCATAACCCTTTATTCTACAGCCAACAGGCTCGCGACTGCAGATCGAACAGTTCGCTTCGGCCCCCCCAACCGCGCTACAATCCCTGCATTCTGTAACCGTGCCTCTTCGTTCCGACCCCTGTGGGATTTCAGTCAGTGATGTAAGGACACACACTCATGAACATCCTCTTGCTCTCCATGCCCGATTCGTTCGAGCATATGCCTTCGCTTGCGATCCGGATGCCGAATGGCGGACTCACCTCGATCGCCGGCAACATCGACCCTCATCACCGCGTTGCCGTTGCGGATCTCATCCTCGTGCAACGAAGCGTGCGCGAAACCGTCACTCGCCTGGTACGGGAGCTACAGCCGGAGGTCGTCGGCCTATCCGTTATGACTTTCCAGCGTCCTACCGCCCTGCGCATTGTTGAACTGGTCCGCTCCCTGCAACCCAGCGCGAAGATCGTCGTCGGTGGATATGACCCGAGCCTTGCCCCGGAAGCGTATGAAGGCTTAAACATCGACTATCTGATCCGTGGCGAAGGGGAAGTTACCTTTCGGGAACTCTTGCGCTCCTTAGAACAAGGCGGCGATGGTAAAGAGGCATGTGGCCTGTCTTATCGCAGCGCAGATCGCTGGGTGCACAATCCGGCCCGGCCTCCCCATCGGCTGGAAGGTGGCGAAATCAAGCTGCCCAAGCGCGACGCGCGCGTTCTCAAGGGCTACACTTTTCTTGGACGTCAGGTCGATGTGATCGAAACTTCGCGCGGCTGCACCTACGATTGCAGCTTCTGCTCCATCATCGAGATGCGCGGCCGCAATTTTTTCACCTATTCCTTCGACCGAGTGCTGGCCGACATTCGGGACGCGCGCGATCACGGCGCTCGCACCCTCTTCCTCGTCGACGATAACATCATGCTCAACGTAAAACGCTTCGAAGCCTTGTGCGAAGCGATCATCGCCGCTGGGCTCAACCATCTCGATTATTTTCTGCAGGCCATGACTTCTTCCATCGCCAATCACGGGGAAAGCCTCGGCCCTCTGATGAAGCGTGCCGGATTCCGCTACGTCTTTCTCGGGATCGAGAACATCCTCGAAGGCGATCTCGAATTTCTGCGCGCCTCGGCCAAGAATACGGCTCGGACCAACGGCCATCAAACGGGAAATGCCACTCTGCAGGCGATCGATTATCTGCACCGCAACGATATGTACGTCGTCGGCGGATTGATCGTCGGCAATCCCGGAGACACTCGAGAGTCGATCGAAGCCAACCTTGAATTCGCGCGCCGTTATGTCGACTGGCCCTATATCCAGCATCCGACACCTTATCCGCGAACGCCCATGACCAAGGAATTCCGTGACCAGGGACTCATTCAAAACGAGCGCGTCGAAGAATACGATGGCACCACGGCGGTCGTGCGGACCAAACATCTTCCTGCTGACGAGGTTGAGTTCTTACGCTGGAAAGCAGAGCGCTGGATGAAAACACACCACGTGCCCGCAGTCTTTCGGCACGACCCGTGGTTCGTCCTGACTCACTCTCCGAAAATGCTGGCGCACACCTTTCGCGGAAGTTCGCTCCGCTCAGCTCTAGGGCTGGAGGACGAAAGAAAAGTATTCGAGCGATACAGAGCGATTCGTAAGGCGGAACGCGAATATGTTTGAGACGGGTCAGTAGCCCACGCCAAAGAACTGTTCCACGGCACGGATGTCGGTGGTTTTCTTATAGTTCGGCAGGCTGTCGATAAAGACGCGCCCGTATTGCTTTTTTAGAATCCGGTTGTCCAGCAGCACCAGAAGTCCCCGATCATGCAGCGATCGAATCAACCTTCCGAAGCCCTGTTTTAGAGTGATCACGGCAGATGGCACCTGATATTGAAAGAACGCGTTCCCGCCGTCGGCGTCGATAGCCTTCACCCGCGCCGCCACCACAGGATCGCTGGGCACGGCGAACGGGAGGCGATCGATGATGACACAGCTCAATTGCTCTCCCTGAACGTCCACACCCTGCCAGAACGAAGATGTCGCAAATAGGACCGCATTCGGCGTCAACCGGAATTCCTCGAGCAGCGCGCTTTTCGGGGCGTCCCCCTGCTTAAGAATTGGGAATTGAACTTCGCCCAGCAGTCGCTGGTAGATGTCGTTCATCTGTGCATAGCTGGTGAAAAGAACGAATGCCCGGCCTCGCGTAATCTCCAGTAGCCTGCGAATTCGGTCCGATGCTTTGACCGTAAATTGCGGGGTGCGCGGATCCGGCAAGTCCGGGGGCACGTAGAACAGGGCCTGACTTTCGTAGTCGAAGTGCGACGGCAGCACCGATTCGCGCGCGTGCTCCATCCCAAGGCGCTGCCGAATGTATTCAAAGCCGCCGCCGACGGCCAAAGTTGCAGAAGTCAGCACGGCGCAGTCCAACTTCGACCATAGGCACTCTCGCAAAATTGGACCAACATCGATCGGTGTCGCCTGCAGAAACACATTTTGCCTTCCGCGGGCAGAACCTTCAGCGCCTGAAGCCGCGCCCCGCGATCCCCAGCGCCCACCACGGCGCTCGATCCAAAACACAGTATTACGATCCTCCGATTCGAGCGCAAAGCCAAGCTGGACCTGAATTTCCTGTGCGCGGCGAACGAAATTAAATACTTCTTCCGGCTTTTGCGGCAATCCTTCAAGTTCGCCCGCCAGCCGCGTCAGCGCCTGATTCAGTGAAACGAATTCGTCTCCGTTTTCCTCCAGAAATTCGCGACGGGTATCAAACGAAAATCTGCCGTCGCCGGGAGGCAACAGAGAGAAGAAAAATTGAGAACGCTCCCTCAAGCTTCCAAGAGCTCCGGAAAGCGAAGCCGAGAGCATTCGGTTGTGCTGCATCGAATTCTCAACATCGCGTGCGAGGTCTTCTACCCGCAAGTTACTCACCGAAATGCCGAAGTAGTTTCCGGCCACATCTTCCAATTCGTGCGCCTCATCGAAAACGACGGCAGCGGCTTCTGGCAGAACGCCCGCGTCCGGCGCTCCATCGGCCTGTAATTTGATCGCGAGATCGGCGAAGAACAGATGATGGTTCACGATGATGATGTCGCTCTCCATCGCCTTACGCCGCATTTCGGTAATGAAGCATCGTTCCCACTCGCTGCACTTTTGACCGATGCACGCGTCCGACCGGGCGTCGAGTTTGTGCCAGAGCAAACTGGCTTCGGGGAGTTCCGCTAGCTCGGCGTGGTCGCCGGTCCCCGTGGTCTTTTCCCAGGCAGCGATGGCGCGATACTGCTCAATTTCTTCCAAACCGCTCAGCACCGGCTGGTCCGTCAGTTCGTATAGTTTCTTGCGGCACAGATAATTATTGCGTCCCTTCATGTAGCAGACCGAGAGGCGGGAACCCGATGCCTCCCCGTACAGAGCCTGCTCAAGAAACGGTACGTCTTTATAGAAGAGCTGTTCCTGCAGATTCTTTGTTCCGGTGGAGATAATGACTCGTTTGCCCGAACGAATCACCGGCATCAGATATGCCAGCGTCTTGCCGGTGCCAGTGCCCGCTTCCACAATCAGGTGCCGCTTTTCTTCCAGCGCCTGCTCGACGGCTTGCGCCATCTGTAACTGGCCGCGGCGAAATTCGTAGGCGGGGTGCGTGCGCGACAGGACGCCACCCGGGGCGAAGAATTGGTGAAGCGTAGCGTCTTTGCTGCTGGGAACGCCGGTCGGCGACGCTGGAGGCGCGGGTTGAGACCTCAAAGCCACTGGAGTCTCTATAATAGCTATTTCCGGCCACATGCACCGGCACATCTCACGTGGGGCAGCCGAGGGCGGCCGTCCCCACATGGAATACCAGACTTCCTGACCTAACTTTGACTCAGCCAACTTACAATTCGACAAGCACTCTCGCCACCACCGCCGCCGGCATTCCTACAATCGCAATCGTAGGACGCCCCAATGTGGGCAAGTCCACACTCTTCAATCGCATCGTCGGCTCGCGGCGTGCCATCGTGGGAGACGAACCGGGCATCACCCGTGACCGTCTCTACGGAGACGCAGAATGGGGAGGTCGCAAGCTGCGGATCGTCGATACAGGCGGCATTCTTCCCGAAGAGAAGGATCTGATCCCGTCGGAGATTTATCGCCAGGCCCGCGTGGCCCTCGAAGAAGCCGCCGCCATTGTTATGGTTGTCGATGGACGCACCGAACTCGCGGGTCCGGATCTTGAACTCGTGCGTTTGCTGCGCAAGTCCAACCGGCCACTCTTCGTGGCGGTGAACAAAGTTGACTCCGAAAAACAATCCTCGCTCATTAACGATTTTCACCGGCTCGGTGTTCAAAAGATGTTTCCGATCTCCGCGGAACATGGACGCGGCGTCGACGATCTGCTTGACGCCGTAGTCGAAGCCCTTCCGCCGGAGATCTTAACCACAGAAGACACGGAGGTCGCAGGAGAAGCCGATGGAACAGAACCGATTGTGGAGAGCGACGATCCTCATGAGGTGAAGGTCGCCATCATCGGGCATCCCAACGTGGGCAAGTCCACGCTGCTCAATTGCCTGACTTCATCGGACCGGGCAATTGTCTCACCCATTCCCGGCACTACACGCGATGCGGTTGATGAAATCGTCGAGCACAATGGTCGGCGCTTTCGCTTTATCGATACTGCCGGCATCCGACGCAAAGGCAAGACTCACCTCATGGCGGAGAAGCTCTCCGTCGTCATGGCGCGCAAGCATCTTGAAGGCGCCGACATTGCCCTGCTGGTTATCGATGCCACCGAAGGTGTAAGCCAGCTCGATGCATCCATCGCCGGCCTTGCCCACGAAAGCGGACGCTCCATGATCGTCGTCGTCAACAAGTGGGACCTGATGATCAGCGGGAACCAAAAATCGGGCCGACCGACGAAGGCGGAGCGGATGCGAGAGGGCAAACGTCCGGGCGATCGCGACGCCTATGAAGAGCGCTTACGCTATGAACTGAAGTTTCTGAACTATGCTCCCATTGTCTTCGTCTCTGCTCAGACCGGCAAAGGCACCGAGAAGATCTTCCCGCTGCTGGAGAAAGTTGCCACCGAACGCCGCAAGCGCGTAACCACATCGCAGATGAACCGCTTCATTGAGCGCGTCGATTTCGAGCGAGCCTCCGTCCCCATGAAATCCCGAGTAAAGATTCTCTACATGACACAAGCCTCAGTCGCCCCGCCGACGTTCGTGCTGTTCACCAACCGCGCGGTAAAACTGCACTTTTCCTACCAGCGGTTTCTTGAAAACCAGATTCGTGAGGCCTTCGGCTTTATCGGAACGCCGATCTGGATCAAGAACCGGGCGAGAACTTCCTAGCCCGAAACTAAGAAAGTTATTCGCCCGCCACATCTTGCCCTTTGGTAAGCAAACCCACGCGCTCCACGCCCGCATGGTGGGCCACGTCGATCACATCTGCGACGTATTGGAAATCTACATCAGCATCCCCACGGACAAACGCCACCTTCTCCGCGCGCTTCAAGTAAATCTGCGCCAGTCGCGTCGACAAGTCCTCCCAGCGCACATCTTCCCGGTTGATCTTGACGATCGGCGGCTGGTCTTTGGTGGTCCACACCACTTCGATCACGATCGTCCGCGACTGCTTTTCCTCTGCGGTTTGCGTCTGATTTGGTTGCGGAATCTGCGTCTTTTCCTGGTACTCCTTGTCCATCGAGACCACCAGCATGAACATAATGATCAGCGTCAACAGCACGTCAATCAGCGGCGTCACATTAATCTGCGGACCACGCGCACTGCCCCCTGCCATTGAGAAAGCCATGGAATTTGCTCCTGTCTTGGCACGCGCGTGTCTGCAACATCAGACACCCGATGGGACAAAGGAGTTCCTGAAGCCGCAAGCAAAGAAATGAACTGCATCGCGCTTTCTTTGCGAGGAATTCGAATCCTGGATGTACAAACGCTATCCAGTCGGCTGCGGAGCGAGAATTGGAGGAGGTTCTTGCGCTGGCGGGGGAGGAGGATACAAGAGCAGCCGTAACGGGTTATATCGGGCCGCAAAGAAATAAATCGAGTAGGCGGGGAAGAACACGATGACGGGAACGGAAATCAACGCCATCAGATAAAGAAAAACCGCCAGCAGTATGCACGCCACAACCACCGCCAGCGTGATCGTAAAAATATTCCATGTGAGACCGGCTGTCTTACCGGCCAAAACTGCGATGATGCCGAGTCCGGCGGTCGGAATAGCGATAACAAGAACCAGAATCACAGAAGCAACCGCGACGATGATCCCCGCGCCAATCCCGAGCACAATTTTCATGAGAACGTAAATCGCGTAGCCGCCCTTTTCCAACTGGATCATAGGCCACAAGCGGCGCCATCCCTCAACCGCGCCGATGCCCTCCAGCGCCATCTGAGGTACCACAAAGTCTTTGGTCAACACGTGAACGACCGCGGCAACAAAAAAGAACAGAAGCAGAAACGGAAGCCAAACAATCCCGCCCAATATCAGCCCGAGCACATGTTCGCGGGGAGCGTTAAACCATCCCAGTGCGAAGGCTAAGGCAAGCGGGATTCCGGCCAGCAGCACGAATCCTCCAATCGTCGCGAACATAAAACCTAGTTGCCACAGAAAGTATTTCCATCCCGGGGATTGCCTTCGCCTCCATCCTTGCCCGATCTCACATTGCTTTGCCACCACGCTATCGAAAAGGATGAATCGCATTACGCTGCTGATGTACATCATCAGGATCACGAATATGAAGGCTGCCACCAGCAGGAATGCGATCAGTCCAGCCAGAAGGGCAGGATCGATTTTCGGGAAGATTTCGCCCAGTCCGTGACCGGAAGATCCCGGAGAACGCGGTAACGATGTAGGAAATTTAGAACTTCCTCCGGAGCCCAGTTCGCCGGCCAGCAGGCCAACGAACGCGAGTCTAGACCACTGTCCGAATCGAAATGGCTGGAACAACTGCCGTTTGGTGTGCTGAAACGCGGGCGTGATCGTATCAACGGCGGAAATCGCCAAGGCTCACCTCGGAATTACCTCATCAGCAAGGTACTGCGAAGCGAGGTGCGGAGCAAATCAATTCGTGCAACCGGAGAAATGCAAATGCGAGCGCCGTTGCCAGCTGTCAATAATCGAAGGAGATTATTCGTAGCGTAGCGCCTCAACAGGGTCGAGTTTTGAGGCTCGCATCGCCGGAACCAGCCCGCTAATGACGCCCACCACTAATAGCACTGCGGTTGACAGAATGACCGTCATCAGCGAAATGCGAAGATGAATATCGCCTTGTCCCGAATCGTCTTCAAACAACGGCCCCATCATGGGTACCGTACCTACAGCCCAAGCGATCAGGTACGACAGAATCACCCCAGTCGCTCCTCCGATCAGCATGATCAGCAATGTCTCAGCCAGAAATTGCAGCTTGATGTGCCGCTTGCGAGCTCCGAGGGCGCGTCGCAAGCCGATCTCGCGGATGCGCTCGTCTACTGATACAAGCATGATATTCATTACACCCACGCCCCCGATGCCGAGCGTCAACGTGCCAATGAACGTCAGCAACACTTGCAGTCCAATCGTAAGCGCATCGATGACCGGACGAAATTCGTCACGGCCAAACATCTGGAAAGCCTTGGGATCAGTCGGGGAAAAGTTCTGTCGCGTCGCGACCGCCGCGAGCACTTGCCCCATTGCTTTCTTTTCGAACTGCGGCGCGATGGGCTCAAACACCATCACGGCGGCATATCGGGTATTCCACAAATCGCCCGCCGTTGAATACGGAATCCACGATGATTCGTCGTCGCTGGAAAAATAATTGCTCAGCTGGATTTTTCGTGCCATGACGCCAATGACGGTGAAGCGGACCCCGGCGACTTGCACGGTCTCACCCACTGCGGGTCGTCCGCTGAACAACTTCTCCTTCAATCTGCCGCCCAGGAAGATCACTCGCCGGCGTTCCAATTCATCCTCGGCATTAATCCACCGGCCTTCGGAAGGAACTTCGTTGCGCATCTCGCCATATTCCGGGCAAACGCCGCGGACAGGTGCGGTCCCCACCATGCGGTCTTCGTAAGCGATTCCGGGGCGACGTACGGTTTCAAGACAAACATGCTTCACCAGCGGAGCCGTCTGCTTCACCATGTCGAGATCCGCTTGCTCGAGAACAACCTTCTTCCCGGCACGCTGGCCGCCCGGCTGCTCGCTGGTTTGCTGCGGCCAGCAAATGACTGCGCCTTTGCCAAATGCGTCGAAGCCGTGTACCAGGACGCTCCGAAAGCTGTTGCCGTATGCGATCAACAGGGTCACGGTCGCGATGCCCCATACAATTCCGAGCATGGTTAGAAAGCTGCGCGTCAGGTTTCGCTTCAACGCGATCCACGCTTCGAGAACGATTTGCATCAACATCTGCATTGCCCGATTACCTATCCGCCCGCCTCATACCGCAACGCTTCGATCGGATCGATGGATGCCGCGATTCGAGCTGGATATAGAGCCGCTCCCACCGCGATCGCGCCCAACAGCCCGGCGGCGATCAAGCCTGAGCTCCAGCTCGGAATCAGTCCAGCGAAGAAATCCGGCATGGGTAGCATGTTCACCAACGCACAAAATCCAAAGGCGACGCCGAGACCGATCCCACCACTCAACAGAGCGATGATCAACGCTTCAATAAAGAATTGGCGCAGGATGGTTCCTGATGGTGCGCCGATGGCTTTGCGAACCCCAATTTCGCGAGTCCGCTCCCGCACCGCCACCAGCATCACGTTCATGACTCCGATACCTCCCAGCACCAGCGTCACGATCCCCACAGCGCCTAGAAAGAACTTCATCCCGTCCGTCATCGTCTTGAAGGCTTGGGCTTCCTGCACGGTGTCCCAGATCGGACAAGCTTCCTTGTCGTTGGGATCGTAGCGATGCATCCGCGCCAGAGCCACGCGGACTTCGCGTTTGCAGGCCGTGTGCTGATCTACCGATTTTGGCGTTACCAGGAGTTGGTCGAAGCTGGTGTTTGTGCCAGGCGGCTTGTCAGGGAAGTCACGGCGCATCGCGGCAAAAGGCAGAAACACTTTATTCACGTCCCAGCCGTCGTAGCTGGAATCCTGCTTCTTCTTTGCCATCACACCGATGACGGTGTAGGGAAAATCATTCAGATAGACAGTGTCGCCCACTGGATTTCTACCGGGAAATAGCTGCTTGGCCGCATCTGAGCCCAGGAAAGCTACTCTCCGGGCTTCACGCATGTCGTCCCAGTCATAGAATCGTCCCACTCCAACATCAAGGCTCCGTATATAGCCAAAGGGAGGATAAGACCCGGTCACAGTCAATGCTGCATTGTTAAAGTTGCTGTGCACTCGAACCGTATCCTGCTCAAGTTCTGGAATCGCATATTCGCAGTCCGGAGACTCTGCCTGTACTACCGGAACGTCCTCGTCTTCCCAGTGTACGGATCGTCCCGCATGCGTACCGCCAGCCTGCAGGCTGGTACGGCCGTGGAATACGATCATCACGTCCTTGCCGAGATTTCTTGCCTGTTCCTCCTGGCCTTTCCGGAGGCCCTCTCCGGCGGCCACCATGAGCACGATCGAAACGATGCCCCATGCGATGCCGAACATTGTCAGGAAAGCTCGCAGTTTGTGCGACCACAAGGTTCGCAGCACGTCGAAAATCAAGTCACGTACCGTCATAACAGAGGTTGGACGCAGTGCGGGAAGGAAAGTTATCCCCACTATCCGCCTACTAGTGGATACGCGAACGATCGGCTTTTTGTTTCAAGAAAAAACTGCGGGGAGAGTCCTACGGATCAGGGAGCTTGGCTCTTGTGGCTTTGCAGGACCACCGCTCTAATGTGCTACCCCCTCAAGTTCGAGCGGGAACCAGCGTAACGCGATTCTTCCAGTCCTCGAACTCGCGGAGCGCCAATTCGCATTGCAGCCTGTGCCGCTCCTTACGATCGCGGACCTTCTTGTCCAGCGGAGGGAGCAGATCGAAGGTGATATTCGCAGGCTGGAAGTTCCTGGCGTCCGCGTGTGTCACGTAATGGGAGAGTGATCCAAAGGCAGAAGCCCGCGGAGGGGCAACCACTTCTTCCCCTGAGAGTAGCCTTGCAGCGTGTATTCCTGCCAGTAAACCTGTGGCGATCGATTCAACATAACCTTCGACCCCGCAAATCTGCCCGGCGAAAAAGACCTTCGGGTGCGCTTTCATTTGCAGGGTCTCGCGCAATAACGTCGGAGAATTGATGTACGTGTTGCGGTGAATCTGTCCATAGCGAAGAAATCTTGCATTCTCGAGGCCTGGTATTAACCGGAGCACGCGCGCCTGCTCGCCAAACTTCAAGTGATTCTGAAATCCCACGAGGTTGTACGAATCCGCGCGCAGATTTTCCTGCCGCAATTGCACTACCGCATAAGGCATCTTGCCTGTGCGGGGATTGATCAGGCCTACCGGCTTCATCGGCCCGAAGCGAAGTGTATCGCGACCGCGGCGGGCAATCTCTTCAATCGGCAAACAACTCTCGAAATAGTTCAAGTTCTCCCAATCGCGCTCTTCCACGGACTGCGCAGCTAGCAGCGCATCGTAAAAGCACCCGTATTCCTCTGGAGTCATCGGGCAATTAATGTAGTCTGCCGACCCTTTGTCATAACGCGCCGCCATGTATACGCGCTCCATGTCAATCGAGTCCGCCTCCACGATCGGACTGATCGAATCGTAGAAGTACAGATGCGGACTCTGTGGGGCCGGTGCCCCTGCCTTATCAGGATCGGCGTCCTCGACCCCGGCGCTCAGCCGTGCTATTTCCTCCGCCAGCCCTTCCGAGGTCAAAGGTCCGGTTGCGATGATGGTCGCGTCCCTTCCTTCATCGACGGTCGTCACTTCTTCTCGCTTCACCGTGATCCGCGAATCGCGGGAGATCGCTTCGGTCACTCGTGCGGCGAATGTCACCCGGTCGACTGCGAGCGCGTGTCCGGCGGGGACCGAGCATTCTCGGGCAATTTGCAGCAACAACGACCCGGCCCGCCGCATCTCTTCCTTCAGCAGCCACGGAGCGGTATTCTCGCTTTCGGATTTCAGTGAGTTTGAGCAAACCAGTTCCGCAAAATCCGGCGTCTGATGAGCCGGGGTGGAGCGCACCGGCCTCATTTCGAAAAGTGCGACTTCCATGCCCCGCTGCGCACACTGCCACGCGGCCTCGGACCCAGCCAGCCCTGCTCCAATGATTTTGATCACCGCCATTTCGTTCTCTGCCTGCAATGACCTTATTTCTTCGGCCCTGGTGTTTTCCGCTTTTCGTGAATTCGTTCATTCCTCTCGAGCATCTGGATGAACGCTTGAATCTTTCGGGCTCTGGTCTCCGCCTTCTTCACCGTCTGAATGCGAAACAGCACAGCGTAGCGGTTCGCGCCATCGAGCGACTGGAAAAACTCCAGCGCCCTCGGATTCGCATCGAGCGCCTGCTGAAAATCTGCCGGGACCTTCGCGCCTTTGGGCGAGTCGTAGGCTGCATCCCACCTACCGTCTTTCTTGGCCGCTTCAATGGCCTCCTGCCCAGCAGTCTTCATCCGCGCGCTCGCGATGAGCGCGACAGCCTTGTCGTGGTTGATCTTCGACCAGATGCTTTTCCGCGAGCGTGGAACAAATCGTTGCAACCACGCCTGCTCACTCTCACCACGCTTCTGCCCATCGATCCATCCATGACATAAGGCTATCTCGAGTGCCTCGGCATAAGTCACGGACTTCAACCCGGCTCCCTTCTTTGCCAACCGCAACCACAGACCGTTCGATGAACGATGATTCTTCTCCAGCCATTTTGCCCACGCAGCTTGCGTCGGAAATAGGCGGACCGCGTCAGTCGCATTCCTACTCTTGGCCTTCATCGATTCACAGGCCTCGCCGCCAGTTGACGAACTGGTCCCCCGCCCTTGCTTACGAAAGCCCGCGCCTGGTGCCGCAGGCACTTCCAGTGTATTCCGCAAAAATGATCGTCGACCGCAATTATAGGGTTTGCCGCCTTCGGCGACCTGCAGTTGCGTGACTCCGTTTGGGCAACACTCCGTCAGCCTTGACGGTGTGCTCGCAATTCGTCACGACCTTATACGATCTGCGATGATGAAGTCCTGAATCGCATTCACCTTAGGAGAACTCCATGGCGCGCATTACCCTGATCAGCTCTGAAGCTGCGAATGAAGACGTGAAAGAGATTTACGAGAAGACCCTTCGCGGCAAGCCGGGCAACGCGCAGAAGGCTCTCGCTCATCGCCCCGAAATGCTTAAGAACTTTCTAAGCTTCTACGCGAGCGTGGGACGCTCCTTGGACCGCAAGCTTTATGAACTGATCTACCTTCGCGTCTCGCTCATCAACCAGTGTCACTATTGCATTCAACACCACGTGGCATCGTCGAAGCGGGTCGGGCTGACCCAGGAGGACTGGTCCGCACTGAAAGCGGGAGACTATTCGCGCTACAGCGAGAAAGAACGTGCGGCTCTGGCTTATGTGGAAAAACTGACTCGCACGCCTCATAACGTCTCCGACGGCGACTTCGCAATATTGAAAAAGTATTTCTCCGAACCGGAAATCGTCGACCTGCATTTGTTGACGGGCCTGGCCAATCTCACCAACCGCTTCACGGATCCGCTGGGACTGGAAGTAGAGTTTCCCGAGGAGAATATCTAACCCTTTGCCACCGATTCACGCTGATCAATGCGCATTGGCCAAAAAGATTGGATTGATCCGTGGTGATCTGTGAAATCTGTGGCTAAAGGATTTCTCGCGTGTCTCCGATCCGCTTCGTGACGTGCTCCCGGTCGAGGTATTCCAGCAGGGGGATGGCATACTTGCGGCTGACGCCTGTCAACTCTTTGAATTTTGCTACATCCATTTTTGAGGACTTGGTCTTCTGCGTCATCACCAGCCGCCGTAGCTCTTCCAGTGCGCTGCGATGAAAGACGAGTTCGTCGGAAATCTTGATGAGTATCTTGTCTCTCAGCAGCAAGGTGACGATCTTCTGCGCGCGCGACTTATCCACCTTGAGTCCCGCGATCACTTCGTGTAGCGCCGGGACCTTCAATCCTGCCGCGGCAAAAGCGTCTTCGATTTTCTTCTTGGATTCCGCTTCGTCATCTTTCATCACGACGCCGCGACCTGGCAGCCGGACCAGATCACCCACGGTTTCGATCTTCTTTTCTCCCGCCAGGAGATCGAGGCACGCGGTGAAGACCTCCGTCGACGCTTTCACTTGCTCGCGCAGGGCTTCCCTGGCAATTCCGCCCACCA
Source organism: uncultured Acidobacteriaceae bacterium (assembly GCA_963722365.1). Classification (GTDB taxonomy): domain Bacteria; phylum Acidobacteriota; class Terriglobia; order Terriglobales; family Acidobacteriaceae; genus Sulfotelmatobacter. The sequence continues at coordinate 683,971 of CAVRLM010000001.1, read as the reverse complement.
GCGAGTTCTTCCGGTGAAATGCCTCTACCGAGCTAACGATCGTCTGTTGGAGTCCGGTCATCGCAGGGGCGTCGACAAACAGATCGCCGATCCGCAGCACTACCTTTTCCTTCACCGCTTTTGCCACCTGACTTTCGATGAAATTATTGGTCCATCCCGTTTCGGCAATCAGTCGCGACATCGTCATTCCATTGTGACCACGCCTGGCAATCCGCGCCCGCAGCATGGAGCCTGGTTCGCCCGCGGCGAGAAGCTGCAGAAAAGTCTCGAGTCCCGGCATGCGCGGAACCGGAGCAGGATCGAGCACAGTACCGCCGCCAATCGTGACGACCGGTGAGAATTGGCGAATGATGAAGCGGTCACCGGGCAGCAACAGTGCAGCCCCGGGAAGCTTGATCCGCGCAAAGGCGTGCGAACCGGGGCTCAGTTGCTTGACGCCATGGAACGCGATCTCCGCCACGGCCTCCATCGTGTTGGCATGGAAGTGGACGCGCGCTCGGGATTTCAACGGTCGCGGCGCCGAACTTAACAGGCTGAGTTGCACATCCACGCGGCGAGCCGCCGTAAACGTCGACTCTGGCGTGAGGGTCATGCCGCGGGAGAGATCTTCCGTGCTCGCGTCTGCCAAGTTCAACGCGGTGCGCTGTCCCGCAACGGCGGCATCGCCCGCCTGACCGTGCACCTGCACTCCGCGCACGCGAACTCTCCGCCCAGTCGGAAAAACCTCCAACTCTTGGTCGCGGTGAATCGTGCCCGACATCAAGGTTCCGGTGACTACCGTCCCAAAACCCTTCATGGTGAATACGCGATCGACCGGCAGGCGCGCCAGGGCTTTTGAGTCGCGGGGCTGCACCTCGGCCGCCGCGGCCACCATCGCGCGTTTCAAGTCATCCAGTCCTGCGCCAGTCAGCGAACTCACCGCGACGATCGGAGCCTTTGGTGGCTGCAGGAAGGTTCCCTGGAGAAACTCCTCGACTTCCAGCCGCACCACGTCAAGCGTCTCCGCGTCGACCGCGTCCGACTTGGTGAGCACGGTAATGCCCCGCTGCACCCCGAGCAACTGCAGGATGTCGAAGTGTTCCCTCGTCTGCGGCTTGATCGACTCGTCGGCCGCGATGACCAGCAGCACCAGATCAATGCCGCCGACCCCGGCCAGCATATTGCGCACAAAGCGCTCGTGGCCCGGGACATCTACGAAGCCGAGGTGCAGAAGCTCTCCATCCGCGCCCGGCAGGTCGAGGTGCGCAAAACCTAAATCGATCGTGATGCCGCGGCGCTTTTCTTCTTCCAGCCGGTCGGCGTCGATCCCGGTCAACGCCTTCACTAGCGCTGTCTTCCCGTGATCGATATGGCCGGCCGTGCCTACGATGATCGATTTCATTTTCAAGTTCTTTGCTTTCAGCTGTCAGCTATCAGCTATCAGCTCTTAGCCTTCAGCTTTGTCGCTTGGCTCTCTCAAAGTGGTGGAGCGGCCTCTCTCATTTTTTTCTACGTGTTTTTTAAAATATTGATTCTTAATGACTTACCTGACACAGATAGGCTTTGAGCCGGCCAAAATCTTGAGCCGTAAGGACTTACAGGTAAAATCTTCTGGAACAAGGACTTAACGAATGGTTTTGAGCTGCGGCGGGCATCGATCACTGAGCAACCACTGGGAGCGACCATGTGCGAACGCCGACGGCTTGAATGCGAGATTGCAAGAAGTTTATTAGCGAGGATACGCACCCTGGATCGTACACGGGCGGAGGATGGAGTTTGTGCGGCGAGTGTGAGGGACATGAGATACCGACTTGGGGTGAAGTGGTCTCTCACTTTTTTTTCGTCCCGTTTTCTAAAATCTTGATTTCGAATGACTTATGGGATACGGATGGGGCGCGATTCTGCCAAAATATTGAGCTGCACGGACTTACAGGTAAAATATTCCAGAATAAGGACTTAGCTGTCGGGTTTGATCCGCCCACGAGGCTTGCTGGAGCGCACTCATTGGGGAGCGCAGTGTGCATAGATTGAGCTTGCACTTTCCTGCATTCTCGGTAAAGGTCGTTCGTCACAAGAATCGGGATTATTTTTGGGCGGCCTGTGGAAAAGTCGCATTGCGCGGTCTAGGAGACCCGCCAGGTTTTCGCGGCAAGCGACTTCGGTCCCGAATTAACCCCTGAGTTGCGCGACCAGCAAGACAGCTTGCGCGAGCAAAGCGGAGGAAAAAGAATAATCTCGTTGTATGTCGATTTTGTGGTCGCTAGTTCGATGTACCAATAGAACTGGGTTACAAGTAACTATTGGAAAAGCCCGGCTCCCAACTCGAGATAAGGAGAGAGGACCGTGAAATTCATGATGATAGTCAAGCACGCCGAGAAGCAGAGCCCGCCACCCAAAGAGCTGATGGACGTGATTGCAATCTTGGCGCAAGAGGAAGTCAAAGCCGGAACCATGCTCGGAAATGGTGGCTTGGGGCCAACCGCGCAAGGTGCTCGCGTCCGGCTTTCCGGAGGACGCGTAACCGTAACTGACGGGCCTTTCACCGAGGCCAGAGAGGTCATCGGCGGCTACGCCCAGTTTGAGTTGAAGTCGAAAGAGGAGGCGGTCGAATCGGCAGTCCGCTTCATGGAACTCCACAAAAAATACTGGCCAGGATGGGAGGGCGAGACCGAAGTTCGTCAGATGTTCGAGCCGGAAGACTTTGCGCGATGCTCGAACGCCGTGATCGAGCAGGGAGCGATATCCCGGTAAGCATCTGTAGAGAGGTAGACTGCTACATCTTTGCCTGCCGGGCGGCCGCTTGCGATGAGGAATTGAAGATGGTGTGATGGGTGGCAGTGGTTAAGTGACAACCATGCCCCTCGCACCATCGGCGCCCCGGACAACCCGGGCTACGGAAGTAACTGTTGCAATCACGCTTGACCGTTTGGACGCCTTAATCAAAAGCATCCTTTACACCGGTGGCAGTCTTCTCGCCACCCTCCTCCGTGTAGTGGACCGTGACCTTCGCCCCTTTCTTGGCGCCGAAATAAGTTTCCGCGGAACCCTTCGCTACGCCCTTTCCCGCGTCTTTCGTGCCCTCAACAACGGTCTTATCTGTGTACTTGATGGTGTGTTCGGTGCCGTCTGATGTCTTGATCACAACGGTTTTGGTCCCTTTGTCGACCTTCTTCACGACACCCGAAATATCATGAACTAGATCTTGTGCAACGACGTCCTTCCAGGCAAGGGAAGCGGCTAGGACGAAGAACGCAACGAGCACGGCATTGTGCCACCTCGAATGAAGCGACATCGTAATTCTCCTCTCAGGCCCGGCAACCCAATCGTCTCTTTTTTCAAGAGCGCCAGGTGAAGACAGAACGCGCGGCTCATCCTCCTTCGTGCGGGGCCTCCTGAACACTGTCAAAATTGATAGCCGAATCATAGATGTTGAAATCAGGTCCATAGCACAGGCTTGTACCGTTTGTTCGCCTCATTGCGGGACAATGAAATCGGGTTTCACCAACGATGCTGAATCGGGCCACCACGAGTCGGCAATCCGAAATCTGTTTTGTCACGGTAGCGGTTCGGGAGATCTGGTCTCGCGCTGCAAGGGAGCCATCAGGTCCTGCGTCTCTCCAGGAGATAATGGCCCGATACGCATTGGCTCGGACGCTCGGTATCCTGGGGAGCAAACCTGCAAGATGAAATTCGTGCGTGAGGGGACAAGGAATTCATGAAACTCGCGCGGTTCTCCGACAACCGATCCGCCCTGATGTGTATCTTCTGCATTTCGAAAGTTCACCTGAATGTTGGGTAATGGCTCGTGAGTCGCGCTATCCGTTGCACGGACTCGCATGATCGCACCGCGTGCTCCCATGTTGAGCGTGACTTCCTGACACGCGCCTCCCGCCGCGACCGTGGCTCTCTGGAGCTCGATTTGGCCGCGCCAGCCCGACCAGTTGGTCGAGAAGCCGTCCGACTCCTTCTCGGGCCAGAGGACATAGTCGCCGGGGCGAAGATTATCGAGGATGAACTTTCCATTGTCGTCCGCGGTTACGGGCTGAGAGACGTCTCCAGCGTAGCCTTTGCCCAGGAATCGCGGACTTATTTTGGCTGCGGCTATCGGAGAATCGTTTTCATCCACCGCAACGCCGGTTATGCACCCTAGCCCTTTGGGAGAAAGTTTCGTGACGATTTCACGGGTTTCTCCCGGCACAAGTGACGGAAACATAAATTCGGACGACGAGTAGCCTTTGGCCGTGACGACAAGTCGTATCTTGACCAACGACGGAACCTGCGGCGGGAGGCCATAGCTCAGAAGTGGCTCGACAGTTAGCCACAGGCCGGGTTTCTCTCCAGGAAATACATGGAGCAAGTTGTTGGAAACTGGCTTGTTGGTCGTCGCATCGGTGACTACCAGTCTCAACTTTGCGGCGCGCGAGCGCACGTTGAAGGTGATGTCCGTGCAGAGAGAGGACGCCGCGATGGATACATCACGCACCGGCCACCAGATTCCCGGATATCCGAGCTGATCATTGAAAGCATTCGCTTTGTAGTTGCCCGGAGGGATGCCCTCGATCTTGAATTGCCCAGATTCGTCAGATTGCGGCTCGGGAGAAATTAGTGCTGTGGTCCAAACATTATCGCCCACTGTAACGCGGATTCCCTTCACCGGCAGGCCGGTTTTATCGATGACCCTCCCGCTCAGGCAGCCCGTTAGGGCGCGCGCGGCAAGCGGCGAGAAAACGGTCACGAACACGGCAATGATGGGCAAAAGGCGATTCGCCATGTTGCTGGAATGCATTTTACGCTTCGTCTTGCGCTTTTAATTTCGCGATCACCCCGAAATCCCCGAGTCGCGATTCGCCGAGCTACTCGAAGTATGGCGGATGTGGCCAGGCCACTTCGCTCCTTGACCTTTCGAGCATGAACGAAACCAAGTTCGCTTGCAAGGCGTGACGACATAGGGGAAGCGAACAGAAGATGGCGGCTGCAATTGCCGTCCTGGCCCCGAAGTGAGTGCTGATTAGGGAGGGTGACGAGCAAATTGACTGCACGTAAATTCACCCCATACAGGTTCACGCCTGCAAATCTGCCCCAGACCAATTTATTCAGACAGATTCAGCCATAAATGATGGCGTGGGTGCTACCCATCCGCTGCGCCAAATGCGACAATAGAAGCTCTTCCCATGGCTACTTCCTTGACCTCTGCCTTTTCTCCGGAGATCCTCCGGCAGCACGGCGTTACGCCTGATGAATACGAGAAGATCAAGCAACTTCTCGGCGGCCGCGAGCCTACGCTCACCGAACTTGGCATTTTCAGCGTGATGTGGAGCGAGCACTGCTCCTATAAATCGTCGCGCGTGCATCTGAAGCGTCTGCCCACACGCAGCAAACTTGTGTTGCAGGGGCCCGGAGAGAATGCGGGCATCATCGACATTGGTGATGGCTGGGCTTGTGCTTTTAAGATCGAGTCCCATAATCATCCGTCATTTATCGAGCCATTTCAGGGTGCAACTACTGGCGTGGGCGGAATTCTGCGGGACATCTTTACCATGGGGGCGCGGCCCGTTGCGGTGATGGATTCGCTGAGGTTTGGACCGATCACACCGTCGAAGGATGTTTCGCAGAAAGAACTCCACAAGAATCATTCTGTCCTCGACGGCGTGGTTAGCGGAGTTGCTTCGTACGGAAACTGTTTTGGCGTGCCCAATCTTGGCGGCGAAACCAAGTTCGAGCCTTGCTACTCGGGCAATCCGCTGGTAAATGCGTTTGCCCTGGGCCTGGTCCGAAAGAATGAGATCTTCTACGCGAAAGCGGCTGGCGAGGGCAACCCGGTGATCTACGTTGGCGCAAAGACGGGACGCGACGGCATTCACGGCGCGACCATGGCCAGTGAGGAGTTCAGTGAGGCTTCGGAAGCGAAGCGGCCAAACGTCCAGGTCGGCGATCCATTCCTCGAAAAACTGCTGCTCGAGGCTTGCCTGGAAGCGATGCAGACTGGGGCAATCGTTGGCATCCAAGACATGGGTGCCGCGGGGCTTACGTGCTCGACCTGCGAGATGGGCGGGCGCGGGGGTGTGGGCATTGAAATCGAACTCGATCGCGTGCCTCAGCGGGAAACCGGCATGACTCCGTACGAAATCATGCTCAGCGAATCGCAGGAGCGGATGTTGCTGGTCGCGCAAAAAGGCCGCGAAGACGAGGTCTTCCGCGTGTTTGAAAAATGGGGGCTCGATGCGGTCGAAGTAGGCAAGGTTACAAACGGCAACACGCTGCGCGTTCTCGAGCACGGCAAAATTGTGGCGGAGATTCCGAATCCCGCGCTCACCGACGAGGCTCCGCTGTACAAACGACCGCTGGCGCGATGGGAGCCGCCGGTGCCAAGGGAGATGCCGGAGCACATCACACTCAGCGCAACCGCTGACTTCACGGCGAATCTGAAACAGCTTCTGGCCAGCCCGAATATCTGTGGCAAACGCTGGGTCTGGCAGCAATATGACCACATGGTGCAGACCAATACGGTCGAAGCGCCGGGAGCGGGCGATGCCGGGGTGATTCGCATCAAGGGCTCGCAGCGCGGGCTTGCCATGGCGCTCGATGGCAACGGGCGCTGGTGCTATCTGGATCCGCGCCTAGGCGCGATGCACGCGGTCGCCGAGGCAGCGCGCAAGGTGGCTTGCTCAGGAGCAACGCCGGTGGGAGCGACGAATTGCTTGAACTTCGGCAATCCGGAAAAGCCGCACATCATGTGGCAGTTCTCGCAGACGATTGATGGCATCACCAAGGCTTGCGAAGAATTGGAAATCCCTATTACCGGCGGGAACGTCAGCTTCTATAACGAGACACTGGGCGAAGGCATTTATCCCACGCCCGTGCTGGGAGTGGTTGGAATTCTCGAGGACGTGCACAAAACACCGAAAATGCATTTCTCCGCACCCGGACGCACGGTCGTGCTATTGCGCGCCGGAGAAGCGGGCGATATCACCGATGCGCAAACCGAGTTTGGCTCGTCCGAATACGCGAAGGAAGTTCTGGGAGCGCTATGGGGATATCCGCCGCAGCTTGATTTGGAGCAGGAAGCCGGACTGCAAAAGGCTGTGATCGAATTGATTCAGGAGGACCTGGTGGAGTCGGTGCATGACTGCGCCGACGGCGGAGTGGCGGTCGCGTTAGCCGAGAAAGCCATGCCCAACCGGGTGGGTGCACGGGTGAATTTGGCTTCGGGCAGTCTGTTCGCGGAGTTCGCCCTGTTTGGGGAGGATGCCAGCCGGATCCTGATCTCTTGCGACCCGGGGCAGGTCGCGCGAATCAAACAGGTAGCGGAGAAGTTTGGGGTGTCGGCGGAGATCATTGGAGAAACAGTTCCCGAGAAACTGGAAATTTCCCTCGACGGCAAGGTTGTGATTGCGGCGGCGGTTTCGGAGTTGAGTGTGGTATACGAAAACGCGCTGGAGTCAGCGTTGCGAACGGATCCGGAGTTGGTGGGTGCAGATTGATTTAAGTTGAAAGCTTGCACCACAGAGGGCACTGAGGGAACACGGTTTTAAGCTTGCCGAGAAGCCGAGAGCTAACATCGAAGCGCCAGGAGCTAAATGCTGACTTCCGACAAATTTCATGACGAGTGCGGCGTGGTGGCGATCTTTGCTCACCCTGAAGCGGAGAAATTGGCCTACCTGGGTCTGCATGCGCTGCAGCATCGCGGACAGGAATCTGCCGGGATCGTCACGTCTGACGGTATGACCTCGCGATCCCATAAGGACATGGGCTCGGTGGCAGACATCTTCACCGAAGACGTGCTCTCGAAAATGCGAGGATCGCTGGCCATCGGCCATACACGTTACTCGACGGCGGGGGACTCTGCGCTGCTGAACGCGCAACCGATCCTGGTGCAATCTAATAAGGGATCCATCGCCGTGGCGCACAACGGGAACCTCGTCAATGCGGTTCAGGTGCGGGCGCGGCTGGAAAGTCAGGGTTCGATTTTCCAGACGAACAGCGATACCGAAGTCATCGTTCACCTGATCGCGCTCTCGAAAGAGCAGACGCTGCCGGAAGCAGTTGCGGATGCGTTGCGACGCGTAGAGGGCGCATTCTCGCTGGTGATGATGAGTAACGACCGCGTGTTTGCCGTCCGCGATCCGCGCGGGTTTCGACCTCTGGCGATGGGCCGCATACCAGCGCTGGAAGGGCAGAAACACGACACCATCGTTTTTGCGTCCGAGACCTGTGCGTTTGATCTGATCGGCGCGGATTATGTCCGCGATGTGAAGCCCGGCGAACTGATCGTGGTGGGTCCGGAAGGAATTAATTCGCGCTTCTACTCCACCGCGGCGCCGCAATCGAGCTGCATCTTCGAGCATGTGTACTTCTCGCGACCAGACAGCATCGTCTTCGGTCGCGCCGTCCAAACCAGCCGCGAGGAACTCGGACGCCAGTTGGCACGGGAAGCGGGCGTGGATGCTGATCTCGTTGTTCCCGTCCCTGACTCGGGTGTCACGGCTGCGGTGGGCTACGCCGCAGAGAGCGGGCTCCCGTTTCGTTTTGCCTTGATCCGTAATCACTATGTGGGACGAACGTTCATCGAGCCCAGTCAGAGCGTCCGGGATTTCGGCGTGAAGCTAAAGTTGAATCCCGTGCGCTCTCTGCTGCAGGGAAAGCGCGTCGTGCTGATTGATGATTCGATCGTGCGCGGCACCACCAGCCGCAAGATTGTGCGCATGATTCGCAGCGCCGGAGCGAAGGAAGTGCACATGCGCATCTCCTGTCCGCCGACGATCTCGCCTTGCTACTATGGCGTTGACACGCCTTCGAAGAAGCAACTCATCGCGGCCAATAAGTCTGTGGATGAGATTCGCGACTATATTGGCGCCGATTCGTTGGCTTATCTTTCACTCGAGGGCCTCAAGAAGGCTTGCGGAGAGGGAGATAAAATTTCCTATTGCTCGGCGTGTTACACGGGAAATTATCCAACCGATATCGTCGATATCGATGAAATCCAGCCAGCAACCGTGCGACGCTAGAGGCGTTTCCGCGCTTGCACGATGCGTGGAATAGACTGCAGATCGGGAATGGCACGAACTTCGTCCCAGCCGTTGAGAAGTTTCTGAACTGTGTCCGCGATCGTGCCGCTCACTTCCAACACAAGCCATCCGCCAGTTCGCAGTGCTGCCTGTGCCTGCGGAATCAGACGTGAAATCACTTCGGTGCCTTCGTGTCCCGCAAATACTGCGTTTCGAGGCTCAAACTTGCGTACCTCGACTTGAACTTGATCTTCTTCTGATTCGCCGACGTACGGAGGATTCGAGACCACGAAATCGAAGACCCCGAGGTTGAGCCCGGTCAGAAGATCTGCTTGGTGAAACGTTATGCGTTGCTCGACCTGGTGGCGGGCGGCGTTTGCGCGAGCGATCTCGAGCGCCGCCTCAGAAACATCAATGGCGTGAATTTCGGCCTGAGGGAACTCTTTGGCCAGCGCGAGCGCAATAGAACCTGAGCCGGTCCCGACATCGACTATGCGCAAATCATTGGGCGACTTGCCATTGTCAGCAGCGAGAGTCAGTACGGTCTCGATCAGATATTCGGTCTCCGGGCGCGGAATCAGCACTGCCGGGGTCACGATCAGGTCCATGCCCCAAAATTCCTGGTGTCCAGTGATGTACTGCGCGGGCACTCCGCGGGCGCGTTCCGCAAGGGCCTCCTGATAGCGGGTCTGTTCCTTCATGGTGAGTTCTCGCTCCGGGTGTGCGAAGAGATAGGCGCGGTCACAGCCAAGCGTGAACATCAAAAGCAATTCTGCATTGAGGCGTGGCGACGGAACGTTGTCTGCGGTGAGGCGTGTGATCGCCGAGGTCAGGGCTAGTTTCAGCTGCACGAAACCATTTCACCACAGAGGACACGGAAGGGCACGGAGGAAAAACTTAAAGACGGATCCTACTATTTCCCTGGACCGCCGATCATCCTTCCTGGGGATTGCGGCGGGCGATCTCGGCGTTGAGCACCGTGGCAAATGCCACCCAAGCGCCGTACGGAATAAACGCATTCGCCGCAGCCCGGTCAACTTTGCGCGCAGCGGTAACATACGAAGCAATCATTCCCTCCAATGCCAGTACATCGGCGAGCGCAAGGGTCGGACGATGATCGCCAAAAAAGAGCTTCGACCACTGAGCATTGGCGGCCAACTGAGAGACCCAGAGGCGAAGGGCCGCATTGCGCTCGCGTGACGGCGCGGCGCTCCAAATGCGCCAACCCGACCAGGCAATCAGCGCGTAGAGAGTGGTCCAGACGACGGGAAAGACTTTGTCCGGAGGAGTGAAACTGGGCTTATCGAGCTCGCGGTACCACGAGTCACGATTGCCATTCCGGCTGTAGCGTGCGCCGAACCACGCTGCGCTCGCGGTAGCCACACCGAAGCCAGCCAAAGCCAGCAGAGATCGCGATTTCTCTCTCGTCATGGCTCTTAGGTGACAAGCTTCGGGTCTGGGTTGCTTCCGCTATTTTGAATCTGATTGTCGCTTCCACTCGTAGGCGAGATAGATCATCTGGCCAATATGGTGTTGCATGTGAGCGGCACATTGCACGACCATGTCGAGGCGGTTCGAGCAGTTCGTTCCAACAGCCGAGTATTCCGCGGACCAGTCCTCTGGCGATTGGTTGCCGATCGTCTTTATTGCCATCGCGACTGCGTCATGCAAGAGTCGAAGAGCTTCTTCTTTCGCAGGAGGATTCGGGTCGTTAAATTCCCGCGGACGATCACGGACGTATCCCGTGTTCGCGATCTGCGCACCAATGTAATAGTTCAGGTTTCCTGTCAGGTGCAGGACCAGGTGACCAAAGCTGTTTCCGTAGAGAAATGGCTTTTTCCAGAATTGTTCGACGCTAAGTGGGGCAGATAGTTCATGAACGCGCGCGGCGTTAGCACGATAGCGATCGGCGAGAACTGATGCGAGCGTCTCCTCGAGCCTCGACATATCCTCTCCAACTTCGCGGGCGAGGGCGCCCGCGCTACATTATTACAGTTACACTCCGCTGGGTTACACCACGCTCGCCGCTTCCTGTTTCAGTTTCTCGGCCTGATAGTACGTAGTGAGCGCCTCGATCAGAGGCTGCAGTTTGCCGTCCATGACGGATTCGAGTTGGTGGATTGTAAAGCCAATGCGGTGGTCCGTGAGACGATTCTGCGGGAAGTTGTAGGTGCGGATCTTCTCGCTGCGGTCACCTGATCCGACCATGGCCTTGCGTTCCTTGGCAAGCGCCTGCTGTTGCTTCTCCATCTCAATCTCGTAGAGGCGGGAGCGCAAGACACGCATGCCTTTCTCGCGATTCTTGATCTGCGATTTTTCGTCCTGGCAACTCACCACCGTGTTGGTTGGGATATGCGTAATGCGGACCGCTGAGTACGTCGTATTCACCGATTGTCCGCCCGGTCCCGAGGAGCAAAAGGTGTCGATGCGCAAGTCTTTGGCTTCGATCTTGATGTCGACATCTTCGGCCTCCGGCAAGACCGCGACCGTTACCGCCGAAGTGTGCACTCGGCCTTGCTGCTCGGTGGCCGGTACCCGCTGCACGCGATGCACGCCGCTCTCATACTTCAATTGTGAGAAGACGCGGTGACCTTCGATAATCGCGATGACTTCCTTCAATCCTCCGGCGGAAGACTCCGATGATGAGAGAACCTCAACCTTCCACCGTTGGGTTTCCGCGTACCGCGTATACATACGAAAAACTTCGGCGGCAAAGAGAGTTGCCTCATCTCCACCGGTTCCGGCACGGATTTCGAGGATGATGTTCTTCTCGTCGTTGGGATCCTTGGGAAGAAGAAGAACCTTCAGCTCTTCTTCAACGGTTGTGACTCGGCCTTCCAACTGATTGAGTTCTTCCTGCGCATAGGCGCGCATATCGGCATCTTTTTCGTCAAGAACGAGGGTCTTGCTCTCCGCGATTCCACGGGTCAGATCCTTGTACTCACGATATTTCTCAACGATGGGTGCGACTTCGCTATGCGCCTTCGCGGTCTTCTGATATTTCGCCGAATCGTTGACGATGTCGGGCGAGGCAAGAGCGTTGGTCAACTCTTCGTAGCGCGCTTCAATTTGATCAAGTCGTTCAAACATTGGACTCTTCCCTGGAGACGTGGCTTGCTACGTCTCGGTAGGCCGCGGCCAAATCGTTGGCTCAGGAGACGCAACCATTCGCGTCTCAACGGCATTGTAGTGTTGTGAGGAGGCAGAGAGAAAGTATTCGCGGCGGGACCGCTAGGCAATCACCAACTCGCCTCCACGCTCTTTCTCCAGAGACATGGCTTGGTCGAGGGCAGTAATGGCGCACTGCGCCATCTCATCAGACGGTGGCTGGGTGGTAATTCGTTGCAGCCACAGCCCAGGAGCGGTCATCAGCGCAAAGAGAGAGCCGCGGTGCTTCGCGGCGAAACGAATAATCTCGTACGAAACGCCAGCGATCACTGGCAGCAAAACAATGCGAGAAGCAAAGCGGGCCCAGAACGTCGTAAACGGGACCAGCATATAGAAGCCGATCGAGATTAACATCACCGTCATCAGAAAGCTGGTGCCGCAACGCGGATGATACGTCGAATATTTCTGTACAGCGGCCGTGTTCAGCGGATCGCCATTCTCAAACGCAAAGACCGTCTTGTGCTCTGCGCCGTGATACTCGTAGACCCGGCGAATGTCCTTCCACAGCGAGACTCCCCAGATGAACAGGAGGAATAGCACGAGTCGAATCCCGCCATCGATCAGGTTGAAAACAATCCGTCCACCGAGTGCCGGGTCAATCTTCTTCAGTTCCGTCGCTGCCAGCAGCGGAACGTACTTGTACATAAAAATGAAGAATGCCAGCGATATCAGAAGATTGCCGGCCGCCAGCCAGTTGCTGACCGTGGCAGCCTTTTCCCGGCTTTGGGAAGAAGATTTCTGCGCCTGCGAAGAATTCACCGCGGCCGGGGCCGTAGCGACAGCCAAATCACCGGGTCGCGCTTGCTCTTCCTGCATCAGGTCTTCAATGGCCACGTTGGCTGAAAAACGCAACGCACGGTACCCAAGATTCATCGCGTAGCCCAGCGTCATCACACCACGCACAATGGGCCAAGCCATCCACTTATGCTTCTCCGAAGGCCGCTCGAGCGGTTCGCTCATGGTGACCACTTCGCCGGTAGGTTTGCGACAGGCGATAGCCCAAGCGTGCGGAGAGCGCATCATAACGCCCTCAAGCACGGCTTGTCCGCCGACCAGAGTCTCTTCCCCACTTTCCAGTGCAGGAAGAAGTTGTACGGCCACAAGGAATCGCAGATAGTTTCTTAGAGTACGCACGACTGATTGGATGCTCCTCGCAAAAACACGACGCAGACTCTAGGGTACCACAGCGCCTCAGTGATTAGTGATTTAGGATAGCGTTAGCCATCAGCTAAGTTAGTGCAAGGACGGGGGTTAGATGGCTCACTGCCGGAGAAGGCGTTCTTCTTTGGATGCGCAGGGCTTGCGGAGGAGTAGGCGGAGGATTGGAGATTCATGGAGCGGTTAGCGACCTGTTGCGAAGCGATTGCCGCCACAACGAAGAAACTGCTGAAGACGGGGATCGTCGCTGACTATCTAAAGTCGCGTACGACGGATGAGGCGGCGGTCTCGGCAACCTTTCTTTCGGGACGGGCGTTTCCGGCATGGGAAGAAACAACGTTGCAGGTTGGCGGGCGATCCCTTTGGCAAATTGTGGCGTCACTCTCGGGAAAAGATGAAGCCGAAATGACTGCGGCGTACCGGCGACACGGTGACTTGGGAGCGGTCGCAGGAGAAGTCCTTCCTAAGCGCTCCGGTCAAGGCCTAGACGTGCTGGAAGTCGAGCACTTGTTCCGTCAAACTGCGGCTACTCGCGGCCCCGCGGCAAAGGCGGCTTTAGTTCGCGATCTGATTTCGCGCGCTACTCCTCTTGAAGCCAAATACATCATCAAGATCATGACTGGCGATCTTCGGATTGGATTGAAGGAAAGCCTGGTCGAGGAGGCCATTGCGCGAGCCTACGGCGCAACGCCGCCGCAAGTGCAGCGCGCCAATATGCTATTGGGCGACATCGGCGAGACTGTCCGCTTGGCTGCCGCGGAACACCTCGACGCAGCAGAGATGCGACTGTTTCATCCCTTAGGCTTCATGCTGGCGAGTCCCATCGAGTCGGCGGAGGAAGGGTTGAGCTACTTCGCGGATGCCGCCGTGGAGGACAAGTATGACGGTATCCGCGCGCAGGCCCATATCGCGAATGGTGAGGTGAAGATTTTCTCGCGCACCCGGGATGACATTACCGATTCATTTCCGGAGTTGCCCGACGCACTGGCTCGCTTGCCACAAGAGGCTATTCTCGACGGCGAGATTGTAGCTTGGGAATATCCCGAGAGCCTCTCCGACACACAACAGGTGGTGGACGACAAAATCTCGCAGGCGAGCGAGCAAAAAGCGATGCAACTGGGAAGGGCCCGCCCGTTCAGCGTCTTGCAGCAACGGCTGGGAAGGAAGAAAGTCAGCGAAAAGATGTTATCGGAGGTTCCGGTCGCGTTCCTTGTGTTCGATGTGTTGTACGCCGGAGGAGAGTTGGTCATTGAGCGGCCTCTGGGGGAGCGGGCGAGGATTCTAGATACGCTGCTAACGGCGGAGCGAAAACCGATTCACCGCCGAGGACACCGAGGCACACAGGGGAAAACTTCGCTTCAGGAATCATTCGCCTTTGAGGATCGAGGCGAGCAACAACGCGCTCCGGCCAGCATCATCCGAGCGCCGGTGTTCCGGAATATGTCGGCGGACGAATTGGAAGAGTTGTTCGCGGCGGCGCAGGAGCGGGGGAACGAAGGGCTGATGATCAAGGATCTCAGCTCCGCTTACACACCGGGCAAGCGCGGCAAATCGTGGCTGAAGATGAAGCGCGAGTTGGCCACGCTGGATGTCGTGGTGACCGCGGTCGAATACGGGCACGGCAAGCGCGTTGGCGTGCTCAGCGACTACACATTCGCCGTGTGGGACGGTGACCGGCTGGTCAACATCGGCAAGGCCTACTCAGGTCTTACCGACGCCGAGATCGCCGAGATGACCCAGTGGTTTCTGGATCACACGATCGAAGACCAGGGATTCCGGCGCGTGGTTGAGCCCAGGATCGTCATCGAAGTCGCATTCAACAACATGATGGAATCCGACCGGCACGAGAGCGGGTATGCATTGCGCTTCCCGAGAATTGTGCGGCTGCGGCCGGATAAATCGTTCGAAGAAGCGGACACCATTGAAACCGCGCGCCAGATTTTCGAGAGCCAGGCGCCCGTCCGCTGACCGCGCTATGTCGTAGTGCGATTTCTCACACCAGTTCCGCGTTTAATGCTCGTGACTGTGATGATGCTCTACACTCTCGCTCACTGGGATCACACAACCGTGCGCTACCTCGCACACTGCGTGCTCGAACTGGATGGTCGTATGGTCGATGCGGAAATCGTGGAGCAGACGCTCCTTCACATCGCGCAGAATCCGCTCGCTGACGGATGGCGGGATGTCGGCAATCGAAATATGACAGGAGAGCGCGTGGGTCTCGGATCCAATACTCCAGACGTGGAGATCGTGCACATCATTCACCCCGCCGACGGAACGGATCGCCGACTCAATCTTCTCCAGCCTCATGCCACGCGGCGTACCCTCGAGAAGAATGTTGAGAGTCTCGCGCACAATGCCGAAGCCTGACCACAGAATCAGCACTCCGATGCCGAACGAGAGCGCGGAATCAATCCAGTAGTTTCCCGTAACCAGAATGGCCCAGCCGCCCAGGATTACCGCAGCTGTCGAAAGCGTGTCGCCGACCTCGTGCAGCAGCGCGCTGCGAATGTTAACGTCGCTCCCAGACCCCTTGCTGGAGCGATAGAGTAGCAGCGAAATCGCTCCATTCATCACCACGCCGCCCGCAGCCACCCACATCATCACGCGGGCTTGCACCGCCTCGGGATGCTGCAACCGGCGGAAGGCCTCGTAGAAGATAAAGAATGAAACTGCTACGAGTGAAGTCGCGTTGACCAGGGCTGCCAGGACTCCGGCGCGATGGTATCCGTACGTCTTCGTGGAATTGGCGGGACGAGACTGGAAATAAACCGCCACAAGCGAAAGTAGCAATGCAAGAAAGTCGGAAAGATTATGTCCCGCCTCCGAGAGGAGGGCCAGGGAATGTGCCCGCACGCCCGCCACAACCAGCAAGGCAATGTATGCAAGGGTCACGGCGAGCGAAATCTTCAAGACTCGCGTGGGGCCTCCCGCGCCGTGGACGTGCACGTGCATGTTTTCAGTGTAAGGGGGTTCGCGACGCCCTTCAAGCCTTCCTGACCTTCAAAAAAAACGGTCAAAAAGCACGCTGGGCCATGTACGCGTGATTCGCTCTTACGCCAAAGACCACTTGCACTTAAGTTGTTTCGCGCGAATGCCGATGGGTCGTACAGGCGCATAGGAACCAAGCTGTACGACTTTGCGTACGTGCTCGCGTCTCCTTGAGTCTGAGAGGGCAAACGCGAGACGGTAAGGCCGGGTGGGAACGGACTATGGACGAAATCGTTAAGGATTTTCTTATCGAGAGCAATGAAAACCTGGATCGGCTCGACCAGGAACTGGTCAAGCTGGAGAGTGATCCTTCTTCCAACGACCTGCTCGCCAGTGTTTTCCGGACGATCCACACCATCAAAGGGAGCTGTGGGTTTCTCGGCTTCTCACGGCTGGAGAAGCTGGCGCACGCGGGTGAAAGCCTGCTCTCCAGGTTGCGCGATGGCCAGCTCACGCTGAATGCTGAAATCACCAGCGGCTTGCTCGCTATGGTCGATGCGGTTCGCCGAATGCTGGCATGCATTCAAGCCTCTGAACATGACGGCGAGGATGACTATGCGCCGCTAATCGAGCTGCTGGCGCAGTTGCAGAAGGAACAGGTAGCACAACCTTCGCCGGAACCCTCCGCCCAATCTCCCTCGGCTCCGCCTGCCACGGAAACTGCCGGTGTGTCAGAGCCTGCGATGCCGTCCGATACTCCACTTGTCACGCCGCGGCGCAAGTCACGGCGTAAAGCCAAAGCAATAGAAAACCCCGACTCCGCTCCGGTTGAGGCTGCGTCCATTGAACCTGGCGAATACCAAACGACCGTCGAAGCACTTGCTCCCCAGAAACCGCAAGCAGAAGGGCCGCCCCTCAGCATGAGCATCCCCCAGGCACCTGCGCATCCCGATGAGTCGCGAAATCCTGACACTGCAGTGGAGACGATTCGCGTCGGGGTCACGCTGCTCGACCGCCTCATGAATCTTGTGGGGGAACTGGTCCTGGCCCGAAATCAACTTCTGCAGTTTTCCAACAGTACGCAGGACGCCACCTTTCAGGCGGTATCGCAGCGGATGAACCTGATTGCCACCGAACTGCAAGAAGAAGTCATGAAAACCCGGATGCAGCCCATTGGCAACATCTGGAGCAAGTTCCCGCGCACCGTGCGCGACCTCGCTCTCAGCTGCGGCAAGGAAGTTCGGCTGGAGATGAAAGGACAGGACACGGAACTCGATCGGACGATTATTGAAGCCATCAAAGACCCGCTGACGCATCTTGTGCGCAATTCCATGGATCATGGCATTGAGGGCCCGGAAAAGCGCAAATCTGCCGGCAAGGATCCGGTGGGTGTGCTCACGCTGCGAGCCTTTCACGAAGGTGGGCAAGTCAATATCGAAATCAGTGACGATGGGGGCGGTCTGAACAGCGATGGGATCCGGCAGAAAGCCGTGGGGCGAGGACTGCTCTCTGCCCAGCAGGCCGCCAGCATGCCCGACCGCGAAGTCTTCAATTTGATTTTTCTTCCGGGATTTTCCACCGCCGAAAGAGTCACTCAGGTTTCGGGCCGGGGCGTCGGCATGGACGTCGTCAAAACCAATGTCGAGAAAATCGGCGGCTCCGTCGACATCCAATCGACACCGGGGCGGGGAACCACCGTGAGAGTGCGAATTCCACTGACTCTGGCCATCATTCCGGCATTAATCGCCACCTGCGGCGGCGAGCGCTTTGCCATTCCCCAAGTCAGCCTCATCGAGCTCGTTCGACTGGAAGGAAATAGCGGCATTGAGATGGTGCACGGCGCCCCGGTCTATCGCTTGCGCGAGCTTGTTGCCGTTGGTGTATCTCAGCCGGACGCTCACGACGGCTTTGGAAGACGGGGCAAGGGCTGCTTCGCGCGATGAACTGCCAGACTTCGCCGCGGCTCGCGACAAACACCACCAATGGGTCAGTCGCTTGCGATCGGTGCTGGATGGAACCACCAGCATGACGGTGGAGCAAGCCGGATCTCCGCGAGACTGCGCTTTGGGCAAATGGCTGTATTCCAGCGGCATGCACCAGTACAAAGCGATCACCGAGATTCGAACACTGGAACAAGCTCACCGCGAGTTTCATGACGCGGTGCGCGAAGTGGTGACCTCGAAGTTAAACGGCAACGAGAAACAGGCCCGGTCGGCACTCGACGCGGTGACAAAACTCTCGGAGCGCGTGCTCGAAATCTTGACCACAGTGGAAGCCCGGGCACTCGAACTGCAGAACGTGAATATCGTGGTCCTGCAAGCCGAAGGACGGCAATTTGGATTGGTGGTGGACGACATTCTGGATACCCAGGAAATCGTGGTGAAGCCACTGGGCAAACAACTCAAAGGGATCAGCGCTTATTCCGGCGCCACCATCATGGGAGATGGCAGGGTGGCACTGATTCTGGATGTATCCGGACTTGCGCAGCGTGCCAAGGTCATCACGGAAGAACGCGAAGCCGCGAAGGAAGAAGCCCGCAGCGAAGGCGGAGCAGAGGCCGTCCGCAATGGCAACGCCCTGCTGCTTGCCCAGAACGGGCTTGAGGGCAGGGTCGCCATTCCCCTGTCGATGGTGGCGCGGCTCGAGGAGTTTCCTAAAACCGTGATCGAGCACGCCGGAATGCAGGAAGTCATGCAGTATCGCGGCCAGATTATTCCTATGGTGCGGCTTTCCCAGATTATTCCCGCAACCACCGACGCGGAGTTACTGGCCAGTGCGCCCTCCATTCAGGTCGTCGTCTACTCTGAGGGAACTCGCACGGTTGGCCTGATCGTGGACCGCATTGTCGACATCGTGGACGAACGCGCCGCCATCGAATCTCTCACCCCGCGTGCCGGAGTCGTCGGTTCGTTTGTGACCGAGCAGCACGTTACCGATCTGCTGGATGTGCCTGCCATCGTAAGGGCGGCGGTCCCCGGCTTACTCGACAGGACTGAGCCTGAGGCCGGAAGAGCCTAGGAGACATTTATGGAAGCACAACAGTTTTGCACGTTCCTTCTCTCTGGGTACTTATTTGGAGTTCCGGTCCCTCGCGTGCAAGAGGTCATCCGCTTTCAACCGATGACCCCGGTGCCGCTGGCGCCTCCGGCTGTCCGCGGCATGATCAACTTGAGGGGCCAAATCGTGCTGGCGATCGATCTCCGGCTCCGGCTGTCACTTGCGGAGCGTCCCGAGGGCGAATTGCCGATGAACGTGGTGGTCCGAACGCCCGACGGCGCCGTGAGTCTGTTGGTCGACCAGATCGGAGATGTGATTGACGTGCAGCCATCGACCTTCGAACCGCCCCCGGAAACCCTTCGCGGGCCGCTGCTCCAGGTGATTTTAGGAGTCCATAAATTAAGCGACAGCTTGCTGCATGTGCTGGATGCGGAGAAAGCGTGTCAGGTGCACGACAAGCTCGACGCGTCGTAACCGGATCTGTTTCCCGGGATCCCCTCCATCCGGCGCGAACGGGCTGCCTTCAAGGAACAGCCCAGATCGAGCTACCGTCTCGCTCGCAGGAGATTACTTGCATCGTCTAGCCAGACTTGCCTGGTCCCTTTCTTCGTTTCTCATGGCAGTTTCTTGCCTTGGTTTCACGCAGCAGGAATCTTCTTCCGCGCCCGAACCTGCGGACGCGGAAGCCGCTCACCGCTATGTGCGTGCGTCGCGAACTCTTCTCCACGACCTGAATGCCCACGGGATTTCGCTTCAGGCAATGCTGGTCTTCGACTGGTCCAAGTCCCTTGCCGACAACGACGACGCGACTCTCGGCTTCGGCCGCTACTCTCTCGATGTGATGATGCCGGTGGACGGCAAGGCGGCCTTTGGACTCGACGGCAGTTCCGGGCTCATCCGGTTCAAGCATCATCTGCAAGCCTTTGGCGAAACCTACGATGACGAAGCCCAGATCTATTCCAATATTGACGCCTCCTCGCGCACGACGCTGTATGAAGCTTGGTTTCAAAAGAGCTTTTTCTCCGAAAAAATCCGGCTCAAGGCGGGCAAGATCGATGCCAACACGGAATTTGCTGCGGATTCCACCGCGCCAGACTTCCTGAATTCTTCGATGGGCTTCAGTCCCACCATCCTTTCGTTTCCCACGTATCCTGAGCCCAAGCTGGGGCTCAACGTTTTCCTGGGCCGCCCCAGCACAAACTATGTGGTCGGCGGCGGCGTCTTTCGGGCTGCGGCAGGAACGATGTGGATCCTGGAGCCCACGCGTAACTGGAAGATGGGCCCCGGTGAATCTGGGGGACGCGCCAGCTTCGGATATTGGCGGCTCGATGGCAAGACCGATCTCTCTGATGGAAGTCAGGCGCAAGGCACAAACGGCTTCTACTCTCTGCTGGAACAATCCGTTTGGCACAGCTCAGAAAAAGTCGAACGAAGTGTGTCAGGATTTCTCCAATTTGGCTGGGCAGACGGCCGAAGCAGCCGCATTACGCAACACCTCGGCGGAGGCGTTGTGCTCCACGGCCCGTGGTCCGTGGGCAGCCACGATTCGGCGGGCGCGGCAGCCACCTGGGTTCAGTTTTCTCGAGAGTGGGGCGATTACGAGCCGACCGGCGAACTGACGCTGGAACTGTACTACAAGCTGGCCTTCAATCAACACTTCGCGTTGGTCCCCGATTTTCAATATATCCACAATCCCGGCGGATTGCGCGAAGATCGGGATTGTCCGGTTGTCACTTCTCGCTTAGTGATCTCTTATTAGTCTCCTTCGATCCGGTCTATTAAAGGCGTGCTCCCGTTTGCCGATGAATTCTTCGTGCGAACTGGCCCCGGCAGGCATTTGTGGGGGTTTGAGCATTCAGTCCAGGCAGATCTCCTCGGGAGGCAATAGCCGTGAAAAGCATCAGTTTGAAAATGAAGTTGGGGCTAGCATTCGCATCGTTGCTTCTCATCATCAGCGCGATGGGCATCATGAACTACAACTCGATCCACAAACTCTCCGACCTTGCGGATGAGGTCGACAAGCAGATGTATAAGAAGCAGCTGTCGACTGAGCTGGATGAAGGGATGGAGTTGCAGACCAGCGCCACCCGTGGATTTGTGCTCTCCGGAAGGGACTCCATTCTTCAGCGTCGCGAAGAAGGGATAACCCGCAGCGATCGGGTGATGGAAGAACTGAAAAAACTGCTGCAAACCGAACGCGAAAAGGAACTCCAGGCCCGCGTTGAAGAAAGTGCCAAGGAATTTCGAGAGATCCAGAGCCGGGCCATTGAATTGCGGCGGTCGGGCAAGACCCAGGAAGCGACGGAACTTCTTCTTTGTGAACGAACCACGCAAATCCGGGGCAACGTGGAAAAGACGATCGACGAATTGACTGCTCTGATCGAAACTCTCCGCGACGCAGCCCAGACTAAACACGAACAGGCTGAGACCAACACCATCCGGACGGTGGAAATTTTGGCGGTAGCCGGACTGGCCATCGGCGTGTTGGTCACGGTCTTGATTGTCAACTCGATCCAGCGTGCACTTTCCCGCATGGTCGGCGTGATTCAGGAGATCGCCAACAAGAATCTGACCATCCCTGACATGGAGATCACCAGCCAGGATGAACTCGGCCAGGCGGGCATCGCGCTCAACCAGATGAAGAACAGCCTGCATGAGATTCTCCATCAGATCTCGGACACGGCGCAGCACGTGGCGAGCGCCAGCGAGGAACTCTCCGCGACCAGCCAACAGATCTCCGCCAACTCGGAAGAGACTTCTGCTCAGGCCAGCACCGTCTCACAGGCCACGCAACAGGTCAGCCAGAATCTACAGAGCGTCTCGACCGGCGCCGAAGAAATGACTGCAACCATCCAAAGCATCGCCAGTAATGCGCATGAGGCGGCCACGGTCGCGTCCAACGCTGTGCAGACAGCCCAATCCGCCAACGCCACGGTCGGCAAACTGGGGGCCTCCAGCGCGGAGATCGGCGAAGTGATCAAGGTCATCACCTCCATCGCGCAGCAAACCAACCTGCTTGCCCTCAATGCCACGATTGAGGCGGCACGCGCGGGCGAAGCTGGCAAGGGTTTCGCCGTCGTCGCCAATGAAGTCAAGGAACTCGCCAAGCAGACTGCCAAAGCCACCGAAGACATCAGCCGGAAAATCAACGCCATTCAAACCGATACCAAGGGTGCGGTGGAGGCTATCGGCAGCATCACGGGAGTCATCAACCAAATCAATGACATCTCCAGCACGATTGCGACCGCCGTCGAAGAACAGAGCGCAACGACCAATGAAATGACACGCAACGTCGCCGATGCCGCCAGGGATCGGAAGCGATTACGCACAACATTGAAGGGGTAGCGGAAGCGGCGCGGGGCACGTCGTCGAGCGCGCAGGAATCGCAGAAGGCCTCTACCGAACTGGCCGAACTGGCGGCGCGACTCCACGGTCTGGTAGGTCAGTTCAAGACCGACACCGACGCTGCCGGAATCAAGTTATCTCCAAACGCATATCCCCAAGCCAGGAGTATGGCCGTAGGCGCAGGACGGTGAAAAACCAGATTCGAAGGGAGTCGCACTCATGTTCAGAAATCTGAGACTGTCGGCAAAGTTGCTTGGGGCCATCACCCTGGTTCTGGCGATCACCTCCGGAATCAGCTTTTGGATTCTGCAGAGCCGCATCAACTCGCAGGCCGATGAGGCCTTTCGCGACAAGTTGCGCCAGATTACTGGCATGACCGCTGCCACCCGCACCTGGTTTGCCGGCAATATCGACATCATGGGTCCCGACCACAATTTCAAGCATCTGGAGCAGGTGCCCGTCGTCGTGGCAATGCGTACGGCCGAACAGTACGCCAGTAAGGAAGGATTGACCTTTCGAACCCCGTCACTGCACCCCCGCAACCCCAAGAATCAGGCGAATGAATTTGAGAAGCGCGCTCTCGAAGCCTTCGAAAAAGATCCTTCGCAACAGGAATTTGGCGAGCGCCTTACGGTGGACGGCCGCGAGATCATGCGTTACGCCCAACCTGTCCGGGTAGCGCAGGACTGCTTGCAATGCCATGGAAATCCAGCCGGAGAGAAAGACCCCTTCGGCTATCCCAAGGAAGGGATGAGCGCCGGCGAGATGCGCGCCGCGTTCGTCCTGGAAGCCCCTACCGGGAAACTCGTGGAGCAGTCGCGCTCGAACATGCTTGCGACCTTCTTGATCAGTCTCCTCACTCTGTTGGCTGCGATTGCCGTGGTCTATGTAGTGCTTCGCCAACTCGTGATTCATCCGGTGGAGCAATGCGCCGCATTCGCTGCCGTCATCGCGAAAAAACATCTGAACGTGGAAGACTTAGAGATCCGGGCACACGACGAAGTCGGCGAGGCCATGCTGGCGCTGAACACGATGAAAAACAACCTGCACGAAGTGGTGCAGTCGATTGCGGATACGGCCGGGCATGTGGCCAGCGCCAGTGAGGAATTGTCGGCGACCAGCCAGCAGATTTCGGCGAACTCCGAAGAAACTTCGGCCCAGGCGAGTACGGTTTCCCAATCCGCACAGCAAGTCAGCCAGAATCTGCAGAGCGTCTCCACCGGCGCCGCGGAGATGACCTCCACGATCCAATCGATCGCTTCCAACGCCCACGAGGCGTCAACGGTCACCTCCAATGCGGTGGAAACGGCGCAAGCCGCGAATGCGACCGTCGCCAAGTTGGGCGCCTCCAGTGCCGAGATTGGCGCAGTCATCAAAGTCATTACTTCCATTGCTCAACAAACCAATCTGCTGGCGCTCAACGCCACGATTGAAGCGGCACGCGCTGGCGAGGCTGGGAAGGGGTTTGCCGTCGTCGCCAACGAGGTCAAAGAGTTGGCCAAGCAGACCGCCAAAGCCACCGAAGATATTAGCCGCAAGATCACGGCCATCCAGACGGGTACCCAAGGAGCAGTCGAGGCGATTGGCAGGATTACCGCCGTGATCAGTCAGATCAATGACATCTCTGGCACGATTGCCACCGCGGTCGAGGAACAGAGTGCGACCACCAACGAGATGACTCGCAATGTAGGGGACGCCGCTAAAGGGTCGGGAGAGATCACGCGCAACATTGAAGGCGTAGCGGAAGCGGCGCGTGGCACGTCCTCAAGCGCAGTGGAATCGCAGAAGGCAGCCAATGAACTGGCCGAAATGGCATCGCAGTTACACGGCCTGGTGGAACAGTTCGAACTGGCGAGCAAGGACTTAGCGGCGCCCGCCACCGATGAAACCGCCAAGAGCATGACCGCCCGCGCCGGGCTGTAGGGAGAGCGGTCGACCAAGGGAGTTCAACCCAATTGCCGGCAGCCCAGAAAAAACGCGTGCTCCTGGTCGATCATGCTGTGGTGGTTCGCAGCGCACTGTCGATCGCGATCGCTCAGGATCGCGATCTTGAAGTCGCAGGCACAGCGGCCAACGGTCGCTTGGCCCTGGCGAAATTTCCCTCGCTGAAGCCCGACATTGTTCTTCTGGATATCGAAATGCCGGATATGGACGGCCTCGCAACCGTTCGAGCCCTGCGCAAAATCGACTCTCGCGTTCCCATCATCATGTTTAGCAGCCTCACGGAGCGGGGCGCTTCTGTCACGCTAGAGGCTCTGTCTCTGGGCGCAACGGATTACGTCGCCAAGCCCAGCAATGTCGATATGCAGGCGACGCTCAAGGCAATCTCCCGGGAACTGATTCCGAAAATTCGAGCTCTCTGCCATCTGCCCTACGCGCAGGCGGGCTCCCAACCGACCGCAAAACCTGCGGCACCGAGCGCTGTACTCCCCGTTCCAGCTCGCCCCCAACTGCTGGCGCCCATACAACTAGTGGCGCTTGGTGCTTCCACCGGGGGCCCTGACGCCTTGGCGCGGATTTTGCCTTGCTTGCCGCCGAACTTCAGCGTCCCGCTGGTTATCGTGCAACACATGCCGCCCATTTTTACTTCGCTCCTGGCGACGCGCCTTTCTGCAAAGTCGCCATTGCCGGTGCGGGAATGCGTCTCCGGCGAAGCCCTAGCCCCGGGTCGCGCCGTCATTGCTCCTGGAGATTTTCATATGGTGGTCCATCAGGAGAACGGCGTAGTTCTTCTGAAGACGAACCGGGCGCCCAAGGAAAACTACTGTCGTCCGTCGGTGGACGTCCTGTTTCATTCCATCGCCCGCCAATTCGGGCCCCGTGCGTTGGCTGTCGTGCTTACCGGGATGGGACAAGACGGGCTCAAGGGTTGTGAGGCACTGCGCGCACTAGGGGCGCGCATCTATGTGCAGGATGAATCCAGCAGCGTGGTTTGGGGCATGCCGGGGTTTGTCGCCCGTAGCGGACTTGCGGACAAAGTCCTGCCTCTCAAGGATGTGGCTGCTGAAATCGTTCGCGCCACGAGCCTGCAGGTGGCGGCGCGAAATCAATCCTGAATTGGATTCGCCCTTCTGAATCAGCTCTTCTTCAGGCTATCGATGTACCGGTTGTTGAAGAACGTAGTTGTCTTTTGCACAAACTCGAGAATCCGGAACATCCGTTCCCGGCCCTCGCGGTTCATCTCCCGAAACTGCACAGCAACTCCGGAGCCCGGATCGAGCCTGGCTACTACACCCTCGGCTGACAGAGTAGCGTCATCCATGGAGAATCCCAGCTTGATGCTGCTGCCCGGCGCAAGGATCGTGCTGGTCTCCACGTAGCACCCGCCCAAGCTGACATCGGTCACGTTGGCAAACAGCGGAGGTCCACCCGCCTCGGTTTGCATCTCAATTGTGACCCTGCACTTCAAACGCGGATGAGAGCGCCGGTCTTTGTAAGAAAGCTGCTTCTGTTTCTCCAGGTACATGCGGCGATCCGCTTCGGCCAGAAGTTGCTCCGCATCCTTGCCATCTTCTGGATACATCGCCCGCCCAACGCTCAGTGAAAGAATGTCTTCTCCGCAGACTTCGCTTCCCGCCTGCCGTGCGAGCGCTCGCATTTGTTCAGCCTTCTTGCCAGCAGCATCCGCCGAAAGTCCCGGGGCGATCACCACGAACTCATCACCACCCATGCGTGCGACGTAGTCGTATTCACGACAGGTATCTTTGAGCGCCTGGGCAAAAAGCCGCAACACGCGATTGCCCTCGAGATGGCCGAAGCGATCGTTGATCTGCTTGAATCCATCCATGTCCGAGACCATCACCGTCAAGGATGAATCGTCGCGTTTGCAGCGCGCCAGTTCTCGATCGAGTTGCAGAAACAGGGACCGTGCGTTGGGTAGGCCAGTGAGATAGTCGGTCGTCGCAGAGCTCTCGGCCTGCTGATATTTGAGAGCGTTTTCGATCGACAGCGCCATCTTGCCACTCACCGCGAGCAGTATCCGCAGGTGATCCGATGTAAAGGCATCTCGCTCTCCGCGGTAAAGAGCGAGAACGCCAATCACTCCGGCGACTCCCTCTAATGGCACCGCCAAGGCAGAGCGCAGTGTGCTGAACTTTGACGGATCGTTCAGGTATCCCGGTTCCACCGAAGGGTTCCCATTGATAATCGGCTTCCGGTTGTGCGCGACCCAGCCCGATAATCCCTGCCCGATCGGAATTCTCAATGACGAAAAGAGCCGGTAGTTGTCTCCGTTCACATACTCAGCCACCAGTTCATCTTCGCGCCTGACATAAATCGCGATGGCATCGTACGGCACCATGGGTTTGAGCTTCACTGAAAACACCGATAGCGTCTCGGTCAAACTGAGCGACGCGCCCAGATCCTGGCTCAGTTCGAATAGCGATTGCGCTTCCTGACGGGCCGCGGCAATCGACGAAAGGAAAGTGTTCTCGCGCCCCGCATAATCCTGGACGGTAGCATTCTCGAATCCGGCGGCGGGCTCCAGACCGCGCTCGATTTTGATCGCAGTGGAAAGCGGGCCATTGGGATCCTGCGATGACTTCGTCAACGCCAGGCGCTCGAGTGACTGGTAGCGCTTTTGCAGGACGTCCACGACTCTCGGATCAAACGACTTGCCCGATTCCGCCCCCAGCTTCTGCATGACTTCGCGCAGGGGCAGGGCACGCCGGTATTGCCGATCCGAGGCTAGCGCGTCCAGGTAGTCGACCGCGGAAAGGATTCGGGCTCCAATCGGAATCTCTGCTCCCTTCAATCCCATGGGATAGCCAGAGCCGTCCCACTTTTCGTGGTGGGCCCGAACGATCGGCACCACCGGATACGGGAACCGCACGCGTTCCAGAATCTCCGCCCCCACCAGGGTGTGGATCTTCATCTTCTCGAACTCTTCGGGCGTAAGCCGTCCAGGTTTCGAGATGATGTGTTCCGGTACTGCCAGTTTTCCAATGTCATGCAGAAGTGCGGCCGCGTGTAGCGCCTCGAGTTCGGGACCAGTCACGCCTAATTCCTTGGCCACTTCGATGGCATAGACACGGACCCGTTGCAGGTGTTCATGCGTCGTATGATCCTTGGCTTCAATCGCGAGCGCCAGGGCCTCGATAGTCCGCAGGTGCAGGTTCGCCATCTCCTCGACGTGACGTTTTTCGTCCTCGAGTTTTCCCAGGTAGAGACGGTACGAGCGGTAGATGACATAAACCGCCGGAACCATCAGCAGCGACGTTTCCCAGTTGAACGTATGATTGAGCCACGCCACCGCGCCTGCAATCCCTGCGCCCACCAAATAGTAGGGAAATGACCAGAGATAACAATCCACCAGAATTCGGGTAAGAGGCCGGCGTTCGGCGAGCGAAATAACGGTCGCGATCGAACCGGCGTTGGCGATGAAATAAACCGTTGCTGCCAATCCCAGCAGCACCGGGCGGCTCCCGACCAGCACGTTTGCGACCGGCAAGTGGTAGACGAAGTATGCAAGCGTGGTCGAAACCGACCCGGCGCATACGTTGAAGGTTACCTGGATCGCCTTTGGCCGTTCCGGATACATACACTGCGCCAGCATTGAGATCGCGCCCAGAATCAGCGTTTCGCTGAAACTGAGCTCCAAAATCCCAATCAGGATGAAGAGAAAATTGACAGACAGAGTGCCGGTGATGCCTGGCAGGTTTACCTTGAGCCGCGACGCCAGGATGGCGATACCCAGATAACAGATAAATTCAGCAATGTTCTTACTGCTCTGGTGGATACCCCCGTACACCAATGTCGCCAGCCCCGCGATAACCATCAAGCTGACGAAGAGCTTGGCGAGAACCGACAGTCCTCTCCACGAGCCTGATTGCGCAGGCAGACCCATGGCAGCGCTGGTTGCACCAGTCATTCGAGTAAACGAGCTGCGGCGGATGAGACAGCCCAGCTCTCACAGGAATAACAGGTAACGCTTTTAGAAACAATAATTTAGGGGAAAATCGAGAAACTTTCGTAACTTGCGGCGTTTTTCAGGTGAGACTTCTTGAATTCGCCCAATTGGGATCGGATTTACGACCCCAAGGCGGCCAGTCTCGTGCCTTCTGGCCCGTCAGGAATTAGGATTCTTGTCTCAAACCGACTGCGAAATATCTTCTTCCGCCACGTCCTCATCATTGCTGGTGGCCGGCAGACTGCCCGAGGTCTTACCGCGCCGCATCGCCACAATCCCAGTTCTCACCATCTCCAGCACGCCATAGGGACGCAGAACTTCGAGCAGACCGTCGATTTTGTCCTCGGCCCCGGTGATTTCAATCGTCAGAGATTCGGGAGCCACATCCACAACTCGCGCTCGGAATACACTGGCCAGTTCCAACACATGCGAACGCGCCTCGTGCGTAGCCGCGACTTTGATCATGGCGAGGTCGCGGATGATCGAAGGCTCGTTCGTAATATTCTCCACCAACAAGACGTTGACGAGTTTATAGAGGTTCGCTTCGATTCGGCGTGCCTGGTCATGATCGGCCTCGACCGTGATGGTCATGCGCGAGACTTCTGGCTTTTCCGTTCGCCCTACCGTCAACGAATCGATATTGAAAGCGCGCCTGCGAAACAAGGACGCCACGCGCGTCAGCACGCCCGGCTTGTTTTCCACATACACCACATAAGTGTTGAGCATATTTTCTCTATTCGTCGGCAGCTGTTTCGACAATCTTGCTGGGACGCCGGATCATCTCGTGCAATGACGCTCCCGCAGCCACCATGGGATATACCGTGTCCTCCTGCTCCACCCGGAAATTTATGAGCACCGGTCCATCATGCTGGCGCGCCGCCTGCACCGATGGCACTACCTGCGCGCGCTCCGTAACCGTCATGCTGCGAATGCCATAGGCTTCGCCAAGTTTGGCGAAGTCCGGATTCAGCAGAGGCGTCGCCGCGTAGTTGCGCTCGTAGAAGAATTCCTGCCACTGCCGCACCATGCCAAGAAATCCGTTGTTGATGATGGCGATGTTTACTTTCAGTTTCTCCTGCACAATCGTCGCAAGTTCGCACAAGGTCATCTGAAAGCCACCGTCGCCGACCACGACCCATACATCCGATTCGGGTCGCGCCACCTTCGCGCCGATTGCTGCCGGCAATGCAAAGCCCATCGTTCCCAAGCCTCCCGAGGTGATGAGGCTGCGCGCCTTTTCATGCTTGTAGTACTGTGCTTCCCACATCTGATGCTGGCCCACATCCGTCACGACGACGGTATCGCGGTCGCGAGTCTCGCGCCATAGATCATTGATCACGTGCGCCGCGTACAGATGTCCACTGTCCGGCAGGTTCTGAATATCGCGCACCGCGGCATCACCCTTCAGCTTGTCGATCGAGTCGAGCCATTCACTTCGATCGATGGTCTCGACATGCGGCAACAATTCATGCAACACCTCCCGCAAGTCGCCGACGAGGGGAACGTCTACTTTCACGTTCTTGTTGATCTCCGCCGGATCAATCTCGATGTGAATCTTCTTCGCATTCGATGCATAGGTCTTCAGGTTTCCAGTCACACGGTCATCGAACCGCATGCCGAAAGCCAGCAACAGATCCGCTTCCTGGATGGTGTGATTCACCCAGGCTTCCCCGTGCATGCCCATCATGCCGAGGTTGAGTGGATGAGACGCTGGAAACGCTCCCAGCCCTAACAGGGTCAGAGCCACCGGAATGCCCGCCTTCTCGGCGAATTCACGAACTTCCGCCATCGCCCCGGAAATAATGATGCCGTGCCCTGCCAGAATCACTGGCCGTTTGGAGTTGTGAATCAACTCCAGCGCCTGCTCATACTCCTTCTTATCGGGGGATAAATCCGGACGATAACCCGGCAGTTGCGGCCTCGCTGCTTCCCAGTCGAATTCACAGGTCGTTTGCTGCGCGTCCTTGGTGATATCCACCAGCACCGGACCTGGCCGCCCAGAGCGCGCTACGTAAAACGCTTCCCGAATCGTGCGCGCGACTTCGCTGGCGTGTGTCACCAGATAGTTGTGCTTCGTAATCGGAAGCGTGACACCCGTGATATCGGTCTCCTGAAATGCATCGGAACCGATGAGCTTGCTTCCCACCTGCCCGGTGATACACACAATCGGCGACGAATCGAGCATCGCCGTGGCAATTCCGGTGACCATGTTGGTGGCGCCGGGCCCCGAAGTGGCGACCGCCACCCCTACCTGTCCACTGGCGCGCGCGTATCCATCGGCCATGTGGGTTGCGCCCTGTTCGTGCCGAACGAGAATGTGATGGATCTTGCTGCCCTTCAACGCGTCATACGCGGGCAGAATCGCTCCGCCGGGATAGCCGAACACGTGCCGCACGCCCTCTCGTTCGAGACACTCCCACAGTATGCTGGCTCCGGTCATGCTTCTTGTTGGCATCGGCGTTTTGTCCTTTATGCGAACTCCCTACGGCTCCTAAAAAGCAAAACCCACCGAGCCAGCGTTTCTGGCGGGGCGGGATTCGGGAGCCTTCAAGATTTCGTGTTTCTCAGCTCGCTGGTTCCCTCCACACCGCACAGGGTACAAAAACTCGTACCCCGCAAACTCCGACACGAATTCGGTGTAGATAGAGGTTCTTCATAACGGTGCCCCGATGGTATCGAAGCTAAGGGCTTGCTGCAAGCGGAAAGTCGGCATCTTCTACTTGTGCGGCAAGGCCTTCAAGGCTCGCGCCGTCTGCCATAGTTCGTACAAATACCCGTCGGGCCCGCGAAAATAGGTCCATGCCTCGGCTTCGCTTCCTTCGACGCTCGTGACAAATTCCACCCCGCGACACTCCAACTCCTCCCTTGCCGCACGTACATCCTCCACTTGAAAGGCAAGCACGGGACAAGCATGGAGCCCATAGTACTTGCTCTCCGAACCAAATACCTCGAACAACTGGCCCGAGGGCATTTCAAACTGAACCATCCCCTTACCTTCGTGGATCGGGGAGAGGCCAAGTACATCCTGAAAGAAGGTCGCAGCGGATTTCAGATCCGCGGTTCGCACGCCGGCCCACGTGTATCCAAGTACTTCCATTGGAATCTTCTCCCTCCCGCAGCCGCGTCTGCATCTTTCGGCTTGAACTAGAGCTGAAGAACTCCCTGGTGAACATCTTGTGCAGCTTGAGCCACATTTTCAGGTTTGCCGAGGTCACGCCAATAATAATCGTCCGCTCGAAAGCCCAGAATTCTCTCCCCTTCGCCTGCGAGTCGCAGATACGAAGTGATAATGGAGTAAGCTCCCTCCTCCGTCATCATCTTCAGGAACCGTGGAGAAATCACATGCACGCCCGAAAACGCCAATGCCGTCGTCTGCCGTGCGGCCCTTACCATTTCGGCCCTTCGATCGCTACCCCCGCGCCTCCCGCAGAGTTGACTTTGCTCATCAAAGAGCAGATACCGCGACGTCTCGCGCTCCTCCACCCCCAGAGTCGCGAGCGCTTGACTCTGCTCATGAGATTCCAGCATGCAGCCAAAATCAATTGTGCTCAGGACATCAACGTTGTGCAGCAGAAACGCTTCTTCAGGCTTGCTCTCATTCAGGAAGAACCACGCTGCCTTTTTGAGACCACCACCTGTGTCGAGCAAAACCTCTTCGCGCGAAATCTCAATTCGCATGCCGAAGTTGTCGTTCTTCTTTAGGTAGTCAACCACCATGTCGGCAAAGTGATGCACGTTCACGATCACTTCGCGGATTCCGAACTCACGCAAGCGCCGCAGTGTGATCTCCAACAGAGTGTGTCCTGCTACTTCCACCAGGGCTTTCGGGCGATCGTCCGTGAGAGGCCGCAGGCGCGTTCCCAGGCCCGCGGCCAGAATCATCGCTTTCATCTCGCAGCCTTCTCCGCTGCAGTGTTCTCCGCCTTCATCCTCTCTAACTCCCGATGCTGGAGGACAACCTCAATTCCATTCCTTCCCTGCAACCGCTTCGCCACCTGCTCAGCCAGATACACGGAGCGATGCTGCCCGCCGGTGCATCCGAATGACACCATCAGATTCTTGAAACCTCGGTTCTGATAATTGCGAACACTGGCATCCACCAGCGACATGACGCTGGCGAGAAACTGATGCACGCTCTCCTGTTGATTGAGATATTCGATCACGGGAGCGTCACGGCCCGTGAGAACTTTAAATCGCTCCTCGCGGCCGGGATTCGGCAGGCTGCGCCCGTCAAAAACAAAGCCGCCGCCATTTCCGCTCTCATCTTTCGGCAGGCCACGATGAAACGAGAAGCTGACAATTCGCACCACCAGATTGTCGGCATCGGAGGCAAGCCCCTGCAACTTCTCGGATGCCAGCATGCTGTGGAAAGCAGCCGTCAACGTCGGCAGCGCAATCGGCAGGGTAACGTTGTGCAGCAGCCAGCGCAGGTTCTTCAACGCATACGGCACACTCTGCAGAAAGTGCACTTTGCGCTCATAAAATCCGCGGAATCCGTACGCCCCCAGGGCTTGCATGATGCGGATGTATACAAACGCGTAGTAATACTGCAGAAACGTTTCGCGCTTCACCTCGACGAATCCGCGCAATGCGGCCAAATAGTGATCGAGCAACTGCTGCCGCAGGTCCGGCGGAAGATCGGCCTTGGCGTCGAACAGCAGCGACGCCACGTCATACTGCAGCGCGCCCTTTCGACCACCTTGATAGTCGAGAAAATACGGCTGTCCATCACGCAACATAATGTTTCGTGATTGGAAATCGCGATAGAGAAAATAATCTCGCCCGGCACTCAGCAGAAACTTCGTCAGCCGGCTGAAATCATCTTCCAGCGCTTGCTCGCTGAATGGAATGCCCGCGAGTCGCAGGAAGTAATATTTGAAATAGTTCAAGTCCCACGAAATCGACTGCCGGTCGAAGCTTCCGCGCGGATAACACACTTTGTAGTTAAGGTCCCGGCCCGCTTCTACCTGAAACTTTGGCAACGTGCCGATAACCTTTCGATAAGCATCAATCACGGAAGCATCGATCTGTTCGCCCGATCGATGGCGGGAAAGAAATTCAAAGAGTGAGGTGTCCCCTAAGTCTTCCTCTACGTAGGCCCCATGATCCAGGTCCTGCGCATAGATCTCCGGGACCGGGAGGCCATGCTTGCGAAAATGACGCGAGAATTCCAGAAAGGCGACGTTCTCTTCGCGCACGTCATACAGAATTCCGATGGCAGTTTGTTTTCCGCTGGTCAGCCGAATAATCTTGCGCCCCGATCCGCCCAGTTGCCCTTGCAATGGCTGCACGTGCTCTACCGGGATGCGGAAATGCTGCTCAAAGAGATTTTTGAGAATGTCCATGGTGTTCGCCGCGATCACCGCGGTCGACGGTTCACCACAAAGATATCATCGAAAGGCGACCGAATTGCCGTGTGGACTACTCGGACGTAACATCTGGGAATTGAGGGAAGAGTAGTGAATCAGGCGTTCAAATACCGGTTTATTCTTGCTTGCGGGCCAGGATATCGAAGGTGCACTTCACTTCGTCCTTGATTTTGATCGCGCCGGCAGCGGCACTAACAGGCGCAATGCCAAATTGACTCTGCCGGACCGAAAACTCTCCGCTCGCGCGCAACGAACTTCCGTTGATCACCGCTCGCGCCGAAACCGGCATCGGTCGAGTCACTCCATGTAATATCAACTCCCCGTTCAATGACACCCAGTACCGAGCACCACTGCCGCTTGCCGAGACTCGCGAACACGCATACACGATTTCCGGGAAGCGATCCGTCTCCAGAACTTCCTCACACATCTTGCGATGGATCTCCTGCCGATCCTTCTCCGCGATATCGTCGCTAACCTCCAAGGAATCGGCTTGAATGCTGATGTTCAACTGGGCACCCTCAATGCTCATCCCGTTCTGGCTAAAGCTGAGTTCCCCCTTGAAATCGCGGATTGCTAGCTTCGGACTATGTCCAAAAGACGAGAGCAATCCCGTGGCAAATGCCTGCGCAATGAACGTGCTCCCCTGTGGATCAATTACGTAGTGAACTGTGGCGTCCTCGGCCTGTGGGCTGGTCGCGTGCACAATCGGGTTCTCCTCGTCCATCGGATCGGCCAATTCACTCCGTCAAGACTGTTTTCGAGCTGCCACGGTGAAAATCCCGCGCGTTACATTGACCGCAACTTTATATAACGGTCCAAGTCCGGCAACGCTCCCTGTATGAGGCTGCCGACGCCCATTTGCCCGAGGTAGCGGCGAATAATCGGATTGGAAAGAATGAGCCCAGCGCCAAACACGATGCACGCCACGCCGCCCAACATGAAGAGCGTGTCTTTGTCGGTCCCAGGTTCGAAGTGGTTGTTATTTTCCGCCACGTTGATCTCCTTTCGAGATGGCTACTCTAGTTTCTTACTGTTGCTTCCGGAGTAATTTGTCAACGACCGACGCAACCAGCGTTACTGCTTCGTCCACAGCAGCCACGACGGGCTCACTTAATCCCATATGTCCTTCTTCGCCTCCGAAGGTAGCGGGCTCGCAGCCGACCAGCAGGACCTTCTTCTTCAGGCCGCCATTCATCGCCGAAGCCATCCGCAGCACATTGAGCGGATTCATTCCGTGTGTCTCGACCACTGCTTGCGGCGATTCATCCAGTTTGCTCATGTCGGGTTCCACCAGAGACACTGCGCCTGGCGCTTGACCATGCGGATAAGCATCCACAAGGATTGTTGTCTCGTATCCGTCCTGCAGAGCGTACGCAAGGTCAAAGCCGCGAATCCCGAAATCAACAACTCGCACACTTGACGGAAATTCGTGAGCCGACAAGCGCTTTGCAACTTCGACCCCAAAGCCGTCGTCTCCCAGAAAGATGTTGCCGATCCCCGCCACTAGAATGGTTGCGGTCTGTGTCGCAGTTTTGCGACGCGCTTCCTCCTGAGGCAAGGTCTCAACTTCGCTGGCATCAAAGAAGAATCTGTGCCCGGGCTGCCGCAACATCCCCAAATCTCGTCCTGGATCGTCCTCGATTACCACGCACACATGACTTTTTCCTTCGTAGTCCTGCTCGATACTCTCGACAATCGCAATTTGCCCAGCCAGCGCGATGTCGAGCACATCGCCGCCACGCCGAGGACGAAGTCGCACTCGATCGCCCAAACGCACTTCAACGCCGGCGATCGTCACCCCGTCGACAGTCGTTTTATCTTCCAGCAATTGCCACTCCCACTCGTTCACGAAGCGTCCTCCTTGAGCGGGCGCAACCCTCGCACGACGCCGTGCAGCTTCATGAACTGCTCCGCGGGCATTGCTTCCGTGCGGTCCAAAATCTCCCGTGCGCGATCGTCGGATTCGCGAATCTCTCGCTTCTCCTCATCCGTCAGCGTCATGATTCGCAACGACAGGATCTCGTCGATCTCGGTGCCGTCGAACAGGTCTCCGGCACTCTCCGGAGCAATCTGCGGATAGTCGTAGAGGATGATGGGAGAGGCGAGCACAGTATCTCGCTGCCCCGGCTTGCCTACGAGAACGGGCCACGCGCCAATGTTCTGACAACTCGACGCAAGTTCCTGC
Organism: uncultured Acidobacteriaceae bacterium; assembly: GCA_963722365.1. Taxonomy (GTDB): domain Bacteria; phylum Acidobacteriota; class Terriglobia; order Terriglobales; family Acidobacteriaceae; genus Sulfotelmatobacter. The sequence goes on along the minus strand of CAVRLM010000001.1, from coordinate 647,926 downwards.
AATTCCGCGGGAGGCTCCAGTAGCGAAACAAACTCACCATCTTTCACGCCCAGAACTACGTGTGTCGAAACCAGAGACTGCATCAGCACGGCCTCCCGATCGGCGGTTTGAGGGCCGACTGGCGTTACATTTTGAACTTCGACGCTGACTTTGAAGAGACCTTCTCCCACACGCTCCCCTGAGACGATCACTATCCCCTCAACGGGTTCCTGCCCAAGCTCAACGCGATCCTGCTGCCCATCATTCTGCGACGGAAGGTGCGCCTGAGCCGGGAACTTGAAGGCGCACTTCAGGGCTTCACGGCCAGCGACTCCCAGGGCAAACTCCAGCAGGCTCACTTCCCGCTCCACGGCTTCCTGCCAGCCATCCGGCAGCGAAGTCGGCCGGGCCTCAGTAGACGCACGCACCAACCGAATTCCCAGATGCAGAAACCGCACCTTCACTTCCAGGATCGCTCCGGCCTTTGCGGAAAGCATGCACTCCGTGCGCATTCTGCAAGGCTCATCGCCCGCTTGGCCTTGACTGTAATCGCGCGGATACACCACCCCAAAATTCCAACGCTGCCGGTTCTTTACTGAGGACGGCCGGTAGGGATACAACATATATCCTTCGTAGAGCACCGCCTTTGCAATTTGATCAACCTGGGCAAGGTTCATGAGCGCATCGCCTCTTCCGTTTGCATCATGCTTTCCAGCGCCTGCTCCCATGTCGGAATCCCGTGACGCACCTTGTACTCGTAGAGACGTTCAAAAATATCGCGGCGCAGGCACAACCACGCCGTGTTTGGATAATACGTATCCATCATCTCCCGCCACACCTTCACCGGCATGTTGAAGCGCGCTTCTTTCTCCCATGAAATCGGCGACACCTGCATGGGTTCGCCGTCCCGCGCATAAAAGACGGTGCCGCTGAACATTACGCACAGCGGGACATCTCCGTCGCCGAGACCGTAAAAATACTTCGTCGCGCCCACGTTGAAGTCAAAGGTACATGGAACCGGCAAGTCCACCATCGTGGAATCCCGAAACGGGGGAACGTTTACGTTGACGTGCGTCCAAAGCAAGTTGCGAAGGGTCTGACTCCATCGTTCAGGCTCGCCGAACAAGTCGCGCAATTTCTGCTGATCCGCCGCCGTGTACCGCCGGCGCGTGACCTCGATCTGAATCTGGCAGCGAAGTGCAACGGAATGGATCGTCTCTGCCGGATTGTTGTTAGTCACCTGCAACTTCAACGCAATCTGAGGCGAGGCCGCGAATTTGACCGCTTCCGCGCCAGCGATCCTGAAACCCAAATCAGGCATGCGTCGCCCCGGTCACAACCTTCGCCTTATGACGCAGGTCCGTGAAGAAGTTGCCAATCTCCTGCCAAACCTCCGTGCCGCCCGACAATCCGCGCCAATGAATTCGAATCAGGCCCACCAGCTTGTAGCAGGCATCAATCGGCACGATGTAATACTCTGCTGCGGCCGTTCCTCGCGCCTGCCCCACGCGGTTCGCCAACAGTGCTTCACCGTCGGGTTCCAGTTGGTTCAGTGCAGGGTTGGCTTGCACGATGCTGCTCCAGGCTTCCAGCGGAAGTAGCGATTCAGTGGCCCCTGCCGGGCTCGGATACAGAGCGCTCACGCGCGAATCCATACTGTTCTGGAAGAAGAAAGCTAGATTGATGGGAATGAGCAGACCGTCCCACTCGGCGTCAGTCAGTTGAAAGTCAGCCAGCAGCCGGATGTCGCGAGGTACCCGTTTGTATTTCGTCCCGGCCTGACCGCTGAACAACATCGCGCACGCATCACACGCACAATGCATCCTGCGTTGCGTCAACTCAATCAGGTGCGCGTGCTCCGAGCGCAATTCTGCGCTGCACATCTCGCACTGCTCTACCTGTCGTGAAGCAGGCTTGCGGGCAAACTGCCGCAATGTGTCGAAGGCTTGCGACGTTTCTCGAAGCTGATCGCTCTTCATCATGACCATGATCGGGTATCACGGCTCGAACTCTTTCAGTCCATGCCTTCACTTCCGACCGACGCAACCCGACGCGAAGTATGATTCGTCGTAGCTGCTCCAATTAGCTTCTCAACTGCAATGAATCCGGAATCGGCAGGCTCTTCCAGTCCCTCGATGACCAGCGACGTCAAGTCGGGAGCAGCTTCATAGATCGCCTCTTCCACCGTGCTCTGCACCGTGCGGCTCGTCGACCCGCAGATATGGCCTTCGATTCGCACCCGCACACGAACATCGCCGCCGTTGATGCTGACCAACTTGGCTTCCGCCCCCATCTTGTGAAGCTTGGACTCAATTTGCTGCAACTTCCGCTCAACTCGGGTCTGCAACTCGTCGGGATGCAGACCGTACAAAATCAGCAGACTGCTAACCAGTGAATCCTGCCCTAGTTCATCAATAATCCGGGGACCTGATTCACCCGACTCAAAAACCACCTCGAGAATTCGTTCCAGGCCCGTTCCGTGCAAATCCATCAGGGATTGCACCAGTTCTTTTGCCGCAGATCGAGACGCGGGATCCGCGATGCTCTCCAAATCTTGCACCAGACTGCCAATTTTCTGAACCCGCTTTTGAAAGTCTTTGTCGACGCCCACAATCCTCCTAAACGAAAAGAGCGGAAGCGGATGACTCCCGCCCCTGGTTCAGTTGAAAAGACTTTAAGGCTGCAAACCAAACATCGGCGAATGCCGAGTCTCCAGCACCTTTCCATCGCCGAGATACATATGCACGCCGCAGGGCAGGCAAGGATCGAAACTCCGCACAGCGCGCATGATGTCGATCCCCTTGAATTTGTCCGGACCGTTTTCCTCAAAGATCGGCGTGTTCTGCACCGCATCCTCGTACGGACCAGGCGTGCCGTAAACGTCCCGCGGATTGGCATTCCAGGGCGTCGGGGGATAAGGATGATAGTTGGCAATCTTGCCCTTGCGAATCACAACGTGGTGCGATAGAACACCGCGCACCGCTTCGTGGAATCCACAGCCGATTCCCTCTTCCGGCACCTTGAATTCATTCCACGTTCGCGTGTGGCCCGAATGTAATTCCTCGAGTGCCCGCTCGGCGAAGTAGAGCGCGGCGCAAGCTGCATAGACCTGGAAATACGTTCGCGCGCGATCGCGCTCAATGGCATTGCTCCACTTCGGAATCTTCCATTCGAATTCCACCTCTGGAAGCGAAGCCGTCTTGGGCAGGTACATCTTGACGCTGTTACCCGTAGACTTGATGTAGCCGATATCGACGAGTCCAGCCAGCGCCGTCGCCCACAATCGAGCAATCGGGCCGCCGCCCGTATCGAGCGCCAAATGATCTCCCGTACGCTTGTCGAGCCATCGAGGCGACATGACCCACGTATACTTGCCGCCGAAGTCCCGCTTCTGCGGCCGTGGAATCGTAGTCTGGTTCCAGGGATGATGCTTATCCACTGGATTGCCCAGCGGATCGGTCTTCACGAACGTCTCCGAGTTCTGCCAGTCGTCGTAATAAGAGCTGCCCAGCAGAATTCGTATGTTCAAATTAATATCAACCAGATCTGTTGTCACCAGTTTGCCGTCGACAACCACTCCAGGCGTCACGTACATCTTGCGGCCCCATTCCGTCATGTTCTTGTACTGGTAGTCGCAATGTTCCGGATCGTTGAACGATCCCCAGCAACCAAGCAGCACTCGGCGCCGGCCCACTTCTTCATATCCCGGCAAAGCCTCGTAGAAGAAGTCGAACAGGTCATCGTGCAACGGCACCACCTTCTTCATGAACTCCACGTACTTCATCAAGCGCACAATGTAGTCGGTGAAGAGTTGAATGGTCGGCACCGTTCCCACGCCGCCCGGATACAACGTAGACGGATGCACGTGCCTTCCCTCCATCAGGCAGAACATCTCCCGCGTCATTCGGCTCATCTGCAGCGCTTCCCGATAGAACGAGCCGGTAAACGGGTTGAGTGCCGTCATGATGTCAGAGATGGTGCGGAACCCATGGAGGTTGGAGTTCGGCGCCATCGTCGACTGCGCTTTGGCCCACACCGTCGGATTCGTTTCCTTCACCATTTGCTCGCAGAAATCCACTCCGACCAGGTTGTCCTGAAAAATATTGTGGTCGAACATGTACTCCGCGGCTTCACCGAGATTCACGATCCATTCCGCCATCGCTGGAGGACGAACTCCAAAAGCCATGTTTTGCGCGTACGTGGCGCAGGTTGCGTGATTGTCGCCGCAAATTCCGCAAATGCGGCTGGTAATGAAATGCGCGTCGCGCGGATCTTTCCCTTTCATGAAAATGCTGTACCCACGAAAAATGGATGACGTGCTGTGGCACTCGGCCACCTGGTGATTGGCGAAATCGATCTTGGTGAAGATGCCCAGGCTGCCCACGATTCGCGTGATCGGGTCCCAATTCATCTCGACGAGGTTTCTGCCCTTGGTCGCGACTTCTTTGGTCGGTGCAGTAATCGTACTCATATCGAATCGCTCCTCTTTTAATCTCTCGTTCGCTCTCCGTCAGTAAGATCTCGGGTGGTAACCGGTTGTGAGCTCAGCCCGCGGATGGCGCCACCTGGGTTCTTTGTTGCAGGTCGACTGCGTCAGCGAGCGCAGGGCAGTGACGGCGCGGCCGTAGGCATTGATCGTCGCCGACGAGACCTTTGCGCCCGGCGGTTCATCCATGAACGGCATGAACTTGTCCGGGAATCCCGGCATGGTGCACCCAATGCAGATGCCTCCGACATTGGGGCAGCCGCCGATCCCCGCCATCCATCCGCGTTTCGGGACGTTGCAATTAACAACCGGACCCCAGCACCCCAACTTCACGATGCACTTGGGCGAACCGTAGTTCTCCGCGAAATCGCCCTGCTCGTAGTAGCCCGCGCGATCGCAACCTTCGTGTACCGTCTTCCCGAACAACCACGTGGGTCGCAGTTGATCATCCAGAGGAATCATGGGTGCGCGCCCCGCTACCTGATAAAGAAGGTAGAGCACGGTCTCCATGAAGTTATCCGGCTGCACCGGACATCCGGGGACATTCACAATCGGCAATCCGGCCTTCGAGGTCCATTGCCAACCCAAATAGTCTGCCAGCCCCATCGCGCCGGTGGGATTCCCTTCCATCGCGTGAATGCCACCGTAAGTTGCGCAAGTGCCGCAGGCAATGATCGCGGTCGCGTTCGGCGCAAGGCGATCGATCCATTCGTTGGTCGTAATCGGCTGATTGGTCTTGGGGTCAGTGCCCAGTGCCGCCCAGTATCCTTCTTTCTTGATCTTCTCGTTCGGAATCGATCCTTCCACCACCAGAACGAACGGCTCCAGCTTGCCCTCCTCCGCCAGATACCAATACTTCAAGAAATCGTCGCCGTTTTCATAAGCCAGCACGGGATTGTGAAGGTGAACTTTGGGCAGGCCTGGGATGGCTCCCAGTAAAACATCTTCGATACTCGGCTGCGTCGCCGCCGTGATTGAAACGGAATCGCCGTCACAACCGAGGCCGGCCGTAATCCAAACTATGTGCACCTCCGAAACGGCCGGTGGAATTTGCGTAATGCGACCATACGGAGCTGTTTCCGTTGCCATATCTCGGTCTCCTTCAGATCTTCATTTGTTTCGCGATCACCCCAAATGGTTGTGCGATGTCTGGACCGCAGATTCTCGAGCCGCTACACCGACAAGCAAAGGCTCCGCCAGGAAATGCGGGCGGATTTTACACATCCATTGCACACAATTGTCGATAGCAAGAATCAACAAAATTGATCCCTCGCCACAAGCAGGCGCATCCTCTTTTTTATGATGTGAAAATACCGGGGGACGGTCAGGGTTTCCCCGTTCGACCTGCCAGCGACGTAGGGATTTCTAGCAGAACAACTGAATCGTCTGGAGTGCTAAGAAGCTTTCTCGCTGACGTTCCATTGAATCGCGTGCTGCACCAGTTCACGAGCGCTGCGCAGCGAAAGCTTTTCTTTGATGTGCGCTTGGTACGATTCCACGGTCTTAACGCTAATGTGCAACTCTTCCGCAATCTGACGCGTAGAGTGTCCCTCTCCAATCAAGCGAAAGACCTCCAGTTCCCGGTCCGTAAGGTCGGCGATGGACGAGGGCCTGCCTCCACCCGGACTACCGATGTAACGCTGCAGCATGCGGTTTGCGATATGCTCGCTGACATAGATTTCATGGCTCAAAATCCGACGAAGGGCGACCAGCACTTTCTCAGTCGCCTCTTGCTTCATGATGTAGCCTTGCGCGCCGGCGCGCAGCGCCCGTTCGGCATAAATGGATTCGTCGTGCATGGAGAGAATGAGAACCGGAAGTTCTGGATATTTTGTCCGAACATCCTTCAGTAGGTCCAACCCATCCGGACCATTCAAAGAAATGTCGACTACGAGGATGTCCGGGTGGGTGGTCGCCACTAACTGCACGGCAGTGTGCGCATCTTCAGCTTCGCCGCACACCATGAGGTCTGATTCGCGGTTGATCAGCAAGGCCAGCCCCTGCCGAACGATGGGATGATCATCGACTACAAAGACTCTTCTCTTCAACGCCTCAGCGGTCTGATTCATTTACTGCCCCTCGACCTTCATCTGTGCTGTTCATCGGGAATCGACACGTAACCGCCGTCCCTGGTTGCTCCCGGCGCACTTCCAGGTTCCCGCCGATCATTCCGGCCCGATAGTTCATAATGTGCAATCCCACTCCCGCGTGCGGCGTGACAGGTCGCTCGATCCCCGCTCCGTCATCTTTGATGACTAATGTTCCCTGGCGATCGCCAGAAAAAAGCCGGATCAATATATTTTTTGCGTGGCCGTGCTTGATGGCGTTGTTCACGGCCTCTTGTGCAATGTGGTAGAGGTGGGTCGCCATCGGAGCATCGTGAATCAGAACGGCCTCGTCACACTGGAACCGGCAAGTGAGTCCAAACAGATCCTCGATCTCCGTGGCATAGAGCCGGAGGGCCGACATTAGGCCATGCGCGTCCGAAACCACCGGCAACAGACCTCGCGACAATTCCCTTGTCTTACGGATGGCATCATTGACCAACTGAACGATTTTCGCTGCGTCTGCTGCCTCGGGAATCTGTCGCTCGGCCAGCCTCTGCTCCTGCACCTTGGTCATGAAGGCGATGCCTGTCAAATGCTGCCCCAGTCCGTCATGCAAGTCTTGCCCGATTCTACGCTGCTCCCGTTCACTGATTTCGAGAACGGTCTTCTCCAGCCGCTTGCGTTCGCTGATGTCGCGGATCGCGCTCGACACCAGAACTCCTTCTTCCGTCTCCAGCGGACTGAGACTGATTTCCACGGGAAACTCGTGCCCGTCTTTGTGCAAGGCGTACAATTCCACGCCCGCGCCCATCGGGCGCACCCGCGGCTCCGAGAAAAACTTCCGCCTGTGGGTCGGATGATTCCCCCGGAAACTTTGCGGCACCAGTTTCTCGATCTCCTCGCCCAGAAGTTCCTGCCGCGGATAGCCAAACAACTTCTCCACCTGTGCGTTCACCAGAACCATTCTTCCCTTTTGGTTCACGACCACGACCGCGTCCGGCGCCGCCTCGAGCAATCCGCGGAAGCGCGCCTGTGCCTGCTTTTGCGCCGTGACATCGATTCCCGACGCAATGACATACATGGGCATTTGCTTGGCCGCGGGCAGCACCGCCGCCGACCACGCAATCGTTCGCAAGGCACCGCCACGGGCAATCCAAGAACTTTCGTATTCGGTACGGGACTGGTTTTCGCAAATCTGTTGAAAGATCGCCTGATACTGTTCTTTCTCTTTGGGCGCAACAAACAAATCCCAAACGCGTTGCCCCCGCGATTGCTCGATCGTTCGCCCTGTCATCTGTTCGCAGGCGCGATTCAGCCGGACGATCCGCCCCTCGCGATCCAAAACAACAACCAAAGCTCCCACCGTATCAAGAATCGCCGACACCACGTTGCGCTCGTCTTCCAGTTCCTCTTCGGTGCGCTTCAGATCAGTGATATCGAACGCGACGCCGTGAATAAACCAGGGACGGCCGTCCGGGTGACGGATCATCTTCGCTTCGCAGTGAAACCAGATCACCTTTTCATTGCGCGCGAGAACCCGGTAGGCGGACCGCAACGGCTTGCCCGACAGAAACATTTCCGACGCTTCCATGCTCCAGCGGTCTTTGTCGTCGGGATGAACCTGCCGGTACCATAGGACCGGATCTTCCAGCCATTCGGCTTGCGAGAATCCCAGCGTCGCCTCGATCTGCGGGCTCACGTATGCCTCGCCAATCCCACGGTCCAGATATGCCATGAACACGACCGCGGGAAGTTGCTCCACCAAGGCCCGGTACTTAGCCTCTAAATTCGGAAGTTGCGCGTCACTGACGGGAGTCTGATCGAGTCGCTCGAAAAAATGATGAACCGCTCCCGGCGTTCCAGCAATGTCCTTGTCTTTTAGGTAAGTGCTCGCGAGCTCATGCAGGATGGATTCCGCAGCTTCGGGGCTGAGCAGATTCTCTTCCGTACTCGGCGAGGCGACTCCCTTCGCCACGTCCTCGCCTGTTTTCCAGAAGGTGCTCATCGAAAAAACTCCAACTTCGTCCAAACATTAATGCGACGGCGAGGCATTCGTCCGGCTTCTCCAGTTCGGCTCTTTGTTAAGAGAGGCCTGAGTGAACCGTCGCAGCGCATGAATCGCCCGGCCATAGGTCTGCACCGCTTGGGACGACAGCAGCGATCCCGGAGGTTGGTTCATAAACGGCATGAATTTATCCGGAAACCCGGGCATCGTGCAGCCAATGCAGATCCCGCCAACGTTCGGGCACCCACCAATGCCGCCCATCCATCCCCGCTTCCCCACATTACACTGCACCACTGGCCCCCAGCAGCCCAATTTCACAATGCAGAGCGGAGATCCATATTCTTCGGCGAACTGGCCTTGCTCGTAGTAACCGCCCCGATCACATCCTTCATGCAAGGTGCTGCCAAACAGCCACGTCGGACGTAGCGCATCATCGAGCGGAATCATGGGAGCGCGGCCGCTCGTCATATACAGAAGGTAGAGAATTGTCTCCATCATGTTGTCCGGCTGCACCGGACATCCCGGAACGCACACGATTGGAATCTGCGCCTTCGATTTCCATTTCCATCCAAGATAGTCCGGCAGTCCCATGCACCCTGTGGGATTGCCCTCCATGGCATGAAGTCCACCGTAGGTCGCGCACGTTCCCGCCGCAATGATCGCCCAGGCGTTCGGCGCGAGTCGATCGATCCACTCGCAGGTCGTAATCGGTTGACCCGTCACCGGATCGGTGCCGAACGATGCCCAGTATCCTTCAGTCTTGTTGTTCTCGTTCGGAATGGACCCTTCCACCACGAGAATGAATGGCCGGCCAGATTTGCCCTCGGCCGCTTCGCGGAAGGGTCTCACAAATTCATCCCCGTTTTCGTAGGCCAGGAAGGGATTGTAGAACTTAACTTTCGGGATCCAAGGCAGAGCGCCTGTCACGATATCTTCGATGCTTGGCTGCGTTGCGCCAGTCATCGCAATCGTATCCCCGTCACAGCCCAACCCTGCGGTCATCCAAAGGATGTCAATTTCTTCCATCGTCGTGGTACCTCTGACCTCTCCGGTTCGACTACCTGCGGCGTCGCCCATCGACTATTCTCCGCGCGCGGCTGCTTGCGCCTGCGTATTCTACGCCTATTCGACATGCCGTTGAACCTCGCGCCCTTCTTCCGGAAGTCCGGCCCAACCGCATGCCAAGAGTAACCATCGGACTGGTCACATCCGTAATAGCCCATCGGGGCTATTCCCGTGCGGCGCCCTCCACGTTACTCTGTTTTTGAGCAGACTTCGGGGGAGGGCTGTTCGACAAACGTCCCGTGACTCTTTGAGTCCGGGACGTTTTGTTTTCAACCTAAATCGCCATGGGAGCAATAGAACGCCGAGAAATTGAACGGCGTTCCTCGGCACCGCGGTTCTCTAAATTGGCAGGGTGTACAACGAAGCAGCCAAGCGCTTCAGTCCGCGATCACGGGCGATAAAGTCGAGGTGAATTGAGGTCCAGTCAGCCAGCAACACGTTCTCACTTCCTTCCCCTTCGTAGGTCTTGAGATAGCCGCGACAGGCTTCGCAATAATCAATGCGGAGGCCTCCTTCTCCTTCGACCGCCAGAACTGTGAGGCGGTGATCATTCTGGTTTTCGCAAAATGGGCATCCGGTTCGTCGATACCGCCAGCGTGTTTTGCAACAACCGCAAGAGAGGAGTCGGAGGCGCCCAGGATCGGTGCCGACCAACTGAGCCATGCTGGGTCGCGATCCGCAAGTCGGGCAGTAAGCTGCGGAGCCATCGCTCCTCATCACGCCATCCAGCGAACGCCTCCACCATAGGGCGAAGGTACCGAGCCAATGCAGTCCAGCCAAAGTAACGCAACAGACCCGGACACGCGGACGCATATACGTCTCTATCGAGCAGCCACGCAACCGCCCGGTGAGATGCGTCCGGGTCGCAGTGCAGTTCGGAATCTAGAGCTCTGGTCTCCTGTGCTAGCTTGCCCGGCAGGGGAGCTGAGGCCAACTTCTCGACTAACAATACAACTAGCTCTCGCCGCAGCAATGAGGTCAATGACGGCGGCCGAGCTCTCCAGGAGCGGCACGCCCTCCTGAAAATCAGCGAGTGTAGTCGTCCCAGACAGGAACACAAGAGTCTTCGTTCGGGATTCCGGCCGCCGCTGTATCGACCAGCGCGTGCAATTGCGCCACCGGTTGGAGGTATGCATGGGTCGACAACCAGACGTCTTGAGTCACGGGATCAATCGCCTTGTCCGACCTGTTCTTTGGGAAGTACGGGCATGAGTCGGGCACCCAAGCCGAAGAGGAAGATGGTGGCTGCAATGAGGCCCACCGAGATGCCCCACTCGAAAATCGATGGAGAGTAGGTCTCCGGTGCGATCTGCGGCATTGGCCCTTTCAAGCTCATGGCCAACAGCACGACATTCACACGATTGAAAACCACGCCCAACACAGTGAGGAGTGCCCCGACGAAAAGTACGGTCGGATTGGCTCGCAGCCGTGGCGGGGCTAATAAGATCAAAGGAAGGATGCCGCCCAGGAGAATCTCAACTGCAAAGAGCGTACCTAATCCTCCAGAAAATGCGCTGCCGAACTGACCTCGAATGACCATATCGCCGAGCCGAAAGACCAGATAGACCAAGAGCGACCAGAAAGTGATCTTGCCCATCGCCGCCAGTTGCGTGATTCGAAGCTGCCGCTTCCATGCCTTGGCGATCCACATTTCAACAAGGATGACCAGAGCAGTACCGGCTGCAATCGAGGAGAGGAAGAAAGAGATGGGCATCACGGGAGACCACCACTGTGGGCCAAGCTTGTCCGGCATCAGAAGGAATAACGAGCCGAGGGAACTCTGGTGCATGGTAGAGAGGGTCACCGCGGCGATGGCCAGCATGATGGGTTCCGCTTTTTTGTCCCTGAGAACGGAATGACCATGCAAGGAAGGAGAAGATGGCCGCAGCCAGTGCCGCATAAACCAGATTCCGCGAGAGCAGATAGACGAACAATGTGACCGCAAATGCCACATAAGCGCCGGACCATCGCTGCCATGTGTCCATCGCCCTCTGCAACCCCCATCGCTCGAACGGTACGGGAAGGAATTCGATCAGCAGGATCGTGACATAAAGGCCGACGCACCACGACACTTCAAACATTGCCGAGTGCTCGGGAGCCTGCAATCCAAGTTGATAGAAGTGCCAGGGCAAACCGAGGTCAGCGATTGAGCGTGACTGTAACAAACGTATAGCTCAAGAAGCCCATGAGCACGGCGGAACGGCCCATCGAGTAAAGATCTTTCCTTTGGAAGACGTAGATCAGCCCGGCGGTCGCGAACGCACCGGCGGCCACTGCGATCCAGACCAGATCGAAAACGATCCAGAGTCCCCATGCATACGTGTCGGAAAGATGTGTGCTGGCGCCCAAGCCCACAGCGAACCGAGCGACCAGTGAAATGGCACCGAATGCCATGAGCACCAGAAGGATCCAATTGAACGGCGTCAAGAGCTTGCGGTGAAGGGGCTCGAACTCCACGTGATGGCGCGATCCTCAGTGCCAGTCTGACGGATGACGCTGTCGCCAGCGCGGATGCCCTCCGTTTTAGGAAGGCAAAGATGCTGCCAAGCAATGCGCCGACGGCAATGACCGCGGGGGGCACCGCATGGAGAGCCATTTTGGAGAATGCTGGATAGGGCTTATTGCCAACTTCAGGAAACCCGAGTTTGTCGAACGGGCACGGAGGATAAATATAGAACGCTCGTGCCGCCCGCTTCTTTTTCTCCGTAGATGTGGTCCACGTACTTGTCAGGCTGAGCGGAAATGCGGCTGTGCGCCTCCTGAAGGATTTCTTCCCTGGTCCCGAAACGCAGGCAATCAGCCGGGCACGCCTTGACGCAAGCCGGCGTGACAATCTTTTCGCGGTACGCTTGCTCTGCTCCAGGGTGAGTGCCTGCCCGTTGAGGGCGCGGGGAACGGCTGGTCGGAGCGGTCCGCACAATGAGTACATTTCTGTATTTTCGGAGCCAGCGAGTCCCATTCTGCAGTAGGCACCCCCCAAGGGCACGCCCAGATGCAGTATCGGCAGCCTATACATTTGTTCGAATCGTAGATGACGGGTCCATCGGACTGGCGATCCAGGGCGGTCGTCGGGCAGGCTGAGGCGCACGCTGGTTCCAGGCAGTGCAGACAACGCCGCATCGTGAAAAGGTAGTGCAAACCTCCCGGAGCTTTCTCGTCGGGCAGCTCATGAAAGGTGATCAGGGTGAGCGTATTTGCGCTGAGTGTGGCAGGGTTCTGAAAGCCCAGGTTGAAATCCAACTGGGTATCTTCCCCGTCGCGATCGTTCCACTGCTTGCAGGCAACCTGACACGCGCGACAGCCAATGCACTTGGTTATGTCCACCAGGGTAGTCTTGATGGGAACTTCGGCTGCCAGCTGCGTCATGACCTTCTCCCTCTCACCTTGGGTACTTCTGCGGAACGGGCCTGCGCCTTGACGACATTGACCAGGCAGGCCTTCGTCTCCTGAGTTCCAGCGCCGGGGTCCACGGCATCGATCGTGATGTGGTTCACGCTGGGGCCTGTCGAAAGGCCCTTATAGCCCCAGTTGTATGGCATCCACACGACAGTGACTTCCCGTCCGTCTACCTGTAGCGTCTTCATTCGGGGTGTGACCACGGCTCTCACAGTAAGCTCGCCGCGGGCGGAAGACACTTTCACCCAGTCCCCCGTTTTTAGTGATAGCTTTTGCGCGAGGCTCTCTGGCATTTCGAGCATGGGCTCGGGTACGAGTTCGTTCAACCACGGAATATTGCGCGTCGAGGAACCCCCGCACCAGTGTTCGGCGACGGTGGATGTCATGAGCACGTAGGGAAAGTCCGCAACCTTGCCGATCGGTTGGTAGGACTTGACGCGTGGATACTTGAGCAGCGGGTTGTGGTTCACCTTCGAGTGCAGCACGTTCTCTACTGGACTCTCGACAGGCTCATACATCTCCGGCAGCGGGCCATCTTTCGGCACGTAGGCCACATCGCGCGGATACCCCGGATGCTTCTCGTCCGGGTCCGAGTAGACGGCTGCGAAGAGGCGTCCGACGCCCTCTGCGCCCAGGTGGAAGGCGCGCTGGCCGTTCGGCGTGGCGGGTCCGTCGGTCGCGACGGGGACATCCGGTACGTCATATCCCGTCCAGCGCTTCGCCTGCTCGTCCCACCAGACGATCGGTTTCGAGCCCGGATACGGCCTGCCGTGCCGGTCGCACGAAGCTCGGTTGTAGAGGATGCGCATATTGTTGGGCCACGTCCACCCGAATCCCGGATAGAGGCCGAGACCTCCGGGATCCGTTTGCGAGTCTCGACGCTTCGAAAGGTTCTCGCCGTTCGCGAAGACGCCCGCGTAGATCCACGCACCAGATGACGTGGAGCCGTCCGACCGAAGATCGCTGACCTTGCGGACGAGATCGCCCGCCTTGAGGCCGGTTTCGGGGTTGTCGCGCAGGGCGTACCCGTTGATCTCGCGCAGGACGTCCTCAGCCGTGGTGTAGGTCCAGAAGGCCTTTCGGATGATCTCGTCCCTCGGTTCCTTTGAGTCTTTGACCAGATCGCGCACCGCGCGGAAGACAAGGTCCACGATCTCGCCATCCGGCTTGGCCTGTCCTGGAGGCTTCACGGCAGCGTGGCGCCATTGCACCATGCCGCCCGAGTTGCTGATGGTGCCATTCTTTTCCATGAAGAATGCTGCAGGCAGCAGGATCACCTCGGTGGAGATGGACTTCGGGTCAACGCCGGGCCGCCGCCAGAACGCCGCAGTCTCTGTCTCCCAAATCTCCTGGACCACGAGCGTCTCGAGCTTCGCCATTGCATCAAACGTAAGCTTGAGGTTGGGCACGGTGACGGCGGGATTCTGGCCGACGATCCAGAGCATCTTCAGCTTCCCCGCGAGGGCATCTTCGAACATCGGCAGGGTCCCGTAGTCCTTGGACGCGTTCCGCTTGGGCAACCAGCCGTAGGCATAATCGTTCTCGGCGGTTGCTGCCTCACCGAAGAACGCCTTGAGCGTATTGACGAGATACCGGCTGTCGGCGATTCCGTTCTTGCGCACGTAGTCGTGGATAGTCGGCTCGGCGTTCGAGGCAGAATTGAGATAGCCCGGCATGTAGTTGTAGAGCACCGCCATGTCGCACGCGCCTTGGACGTTCGGCTCGCCACGCAGCGCGTTGACACCGCCGCCGGGCTTGCCGATGTTTCCGAGCAGGAGCTGCAGAATCGTGAATGCCCGGATGCCCTGGACGCCGGTCGTGTGCTGAGTCATCCCGAGCGCGTAGAGAATGGATCCCGGACGGTTCTTCGCCATCATCTCCGCGATCTGCCGGATCTGGTCGGCCGGAATGCCGGTGATCCGCTCGCCTGTCTCCAGCGTGTACCGGGAGACAAAGGTCTTCAGGCGCGAGAAGACGCAGTGCGGGTCATCCAGGCTCTTGGCGACACGGGGCTTTCCTTTGGCATCGAGCTGATATCCCCAGGTCTCCGTGTGGTACTTGTGGTTCTCCTCGTCGAACCCGCTGAAAACGCCATCCTTGAACTCGAACTCCTGATTGCCCAAGAAAAGGGCGTTGGTGTGCGTCGTGACGTAATCCTCGTCGTACAGCTTGTTGACGAGGATGTAGTTGATCATGGTGTTCTGGAACGCCGCATCGGTGCCGGGCCGGATGCGCGCGTACACGTCCGCCGCCGCGGAGGTCCGGGTGAATCGCGGATCGACGTGGATGATCTTCGCCCCGTTCTCCTGCGCCTTCCGGATCCACTTGAAGGCCATGGGGTGGTTCTCGGCCACGTTGCTGCCTTCCACCAGGATCGTCTTGCAGTTCTGCAGATCGATCCAGTGGTTGGTCATCGCCCCCCTCCCGAACGAAGCCCCCAGACCGGGGACCGTGGGGCTGTGTCAAAGTCGGGCCTGGTGCTCGACGTAAGCCAGGCCGAGCAGCCGGGCCGCCTTCTGGAAGAGGTAACACTCTTCGTTCGTGTTCTGCGCGCCGCCCAGGAAGCCGATCGAATCCGTCCGATTGACCGGAACCTCCTTGTCGTCGACCTTCTCGGTGGCGATCCATGTCGCATCGCGCGTCTTCCGAATCTTCTGCGCGACCCGCACGATCGCATCGTCCCAGGAGATGTCCTCCCAGTGATCGCTGCCCGGCGCCCGGTAACGCGGCGTTTGAAGTCGGTTCGGAGAGGCGTGCGTCGCGAACATGGAAATGCCTTTAACGCACAGCGATCCGCGGTTCACGATGTGGTCGTAGTCCCCTTCCATGGCAATCAGCTTGCCTTCACGCACGGCGGCGATCATGCCGCACCCGCACGAGCAGAAGTTGCACGAGGTGGTAAACTCGCTCACATTTGAGAGTTTCAATTTTTGGCTAGCAGCCTTCACCGTAGGCAAATCGAGAAGGCCATCGAGTGCGAGGCCAACGCTACCGCCTACGGCCGCTCGCAACCAGTCTCGGCGGTTGATTCTTGTTAGGCCGTGTGACACTGGATGACCTTCCATCTGATTCTGTGCCTCACTCTTGGTTCCCGGATTGGCAGTCCCCATCCCCATTTCCCATTGAAGGACACGATCCGGCCTCCGTCTGGACCGAGTGAAAATCTACTAACGCAGTTATCTTGCTCAGACCCCATTCGATCCACTGGGATGGCCCACTCTTGTGCGCGATGCTAGTCGGAGATCGATAAGACTGGAACTAGGGATTTCCCTAGTTCGCATTTCCACGTGTGCTTCTTAAACTGCCTTTAGCGTGAGATCTGGGTGTTTTTTCGTTGGGAATCAATGAATGCCACGACTAAGAGGCCGGTTTGGTTTCTGCTCACTCAGCATTGGCTGAGCCTGCTTGGCTTGGCCCTGGTCGCGACTGCGTTGATTTCGTGGCTCTTTGTGCTGCCGCAACAGATTCGCGGACACGTCGAAAATCCGTATGTCGGCATCGTCGTCTTTCTCATTCTTCCAGCGATTTTCTTCACTGGGCTGCTGCTGATTCCGGTCGGGGTCTACCTGAGTAAGCACCAGATTCGCGGAAGCTTGGCTGAGGAGACGTTCGATCGCAAATCGGCTCTGCGGCGAATCGCCTGGTTTTTTGGCGCCACAACTCTTCTGAACATCCTGATCGGAACCCAAGTCACCTATCGGGCGGTGAAACACATGGAGACGGCGCAATTCTGCGGAGCCACGTGCCACACGATGGCCCCTGAATTCGCTGCCTATCAGAACTCCCCACACTCCAAAGTGGAATGTGTCGGCTGTCATGTAGCGCCCGGTCTGAGCGGCTGGGTCGACAGCAAAGCAAATGGGACCCGCCAACTGGTCGAGACGGTAATGAATTCCTCCCCGAGACCGATTCCATCGGCCCTCGAGAGTAGTCGCCTCGTACCCGCCAGGGAGACCTGCGAAAACTGTCATTGGCCTCAGAAGTTTGGTGGTGTGACTCTCCGCGTGATCAACAAATATGCCGAGGATGAAGCTAATACGCGTACACAAACCGTCCTCATGATGATGATAGGAGGAAATAAGTTCGAAGGCATTCACGGCGCTCACTTGGGCCCGGGGATTCACATACGGTTTGTGGTAGCAGACGCGAAAAGACAGGGCATACCCTGGATCGAATATCGCAACGCGAACTCCGGAGTAGTGAAGACCTTTGCTAGTGCCGGATCACCCGCTGATCCCGCCACGACGTTGCCGAAATTCGAAATGCAGTGTGTAGATTGCCACAACCGCCCAACTCACACTTTTGATATGCCCGAGCGCGCTATGGACAAAGCTCTCGCTCGCGGCGATATAGCGATCACCTTGCCTTACATCAAGAAGAGAGGAATGGAGGTCTTGAAGGCCGACTATAGAACAAGCCAGGAAGCGGCTGACAAACTGCCCAGCGCCGTCGTCGGTTTCTATCAAAAGAGCTACCCAGACCTCGCAACGGCGCGTTCTCAAGACATTAGCCAGGCCAGTCAGGCGATCCTTGCGATCTATAACCGCAACGTCTTCCCGGACTTGAAGGTCACTTGGGGCACATACCCGAACAACCTCGGCCACATGGATTTTCCAGGTTGCTTTCGCTGCCATGACGGTTCGCACGCCGCAGCAGATGGCACAACGATCACTCAAGACTGCAACACTTGTCATGAGCCGCTAGCGATGGAAGAAACTTCACCAGAGATTCTAAAGACTTTAGGCATTGCGGAGCGGATCTCGAAGGTCCAAAAACAATGACTCTCAATCTTCACGCGAAGACTTGAATCACAAGGAAGGAGCTTTATGACCTGGAAATTGATGGCTATGTTGATCGCGGTTTTACTAACGGTGTCGATACACGCATGGGCGGCGGATGACGGGGCAACTCTTTACAAGGGCAAGTGTGCAGGTTGCCACGGCGCCAATGGTGAAGGCAAGCCGGCGATAAAAGCGCCAGCGGTTAAAGGAACTACCCTCGAAGTCGACCAAATCGTCGAGCACGTCACTAAGGGAGAGCCAAACAGTAAGGCCCCCCACAACAAGGGCATCAGCGGATTGACTGGCGAGCAAGCCAAGGCGATTGCCGAGTTCATTAAGACCCTAAAGTAGATCGAAAAGTGCCGCGTGCTGGGCGTCGCTGAGTGAGTCCGTCACGCAGGTTACGAAGCAGGAGGTCCGACTGTGATGGCGATAAGAGCGCGCATATTTCTTCCGGGGCTAGCAATTCTATGTCTGTTGTATAGATCATCTCTGTTTGCAAGCCCGCAAGAAAAAAATGTTACGCCCACTCCCAAGGAGACGGGCCAATACGTTGGGGTAGATGTTTGCAAGACCTGCCACGAAGACCTGTACAAGAAGAACTTCGAAAACACACCGCACTTCAAGACCACCTTGCATGACGGTCACGGCTGCGAGTCCTGTCACGGTCCCGGGGCCGCGCACGTAGAGGGCGGCGGCGATGTGACCAAGATTATTAGCTTCAAGTCGATGTCGAAGCAGGACGCCAACGCCCGCTGCTTAAGTTGCCACGGTGAAAATCATAAGCAGCGACACTTTTCCGCGTCGGCGCACGCGAGCAACGACGTTGGGTGCCTGGACTGCCACTCGCCCCACAACGCAAAAGAGCCGGAGCACCTCCTAATTTCGTCTCAACCCAAACTTTGCTACGGATGCCATGTCAACGCGAAGGCCGACTTCGCGAAGCCATATCACCATCGCGTAGACGAAGGCCTCATCCAATGCAGCGACTGCCACAACGTCCACGGCACAGCCACCCTCCGCCAGGTCAGGTCCATGCCGAGTGGGGACGCGATTTGTGTCAAGTGCCATACCGACAAGCAGGGGCCTTTCGTTTTTGAGCATGTACCTGTGAAGACGGAAGGATGTGGCAGTTGTCACATGTCCCATGGGTCGACCAATCCGCGTTTCCTACGCGTGAGCCAGGTGAATCTGCTCTGCCTGCAATGTCACACATTCCCGGTCCAAGGTCCCGCGGGACCTGCCCATAATCAGTCCACCAAGTACCAGGCGTGCACGATGTGCCACGCGGCGATCCACGGGTCCAACGCGAGCAACGTGTTTTTCAGATGAAGAGGTACACCATGCGTTCCAAACGGCTCCCGATGCAACATCTTTTCGTGATCGCTATCTCTTTGCACGTCGCGGCAAGCGCTCAGACGGCTGGGAGTAATACTGGCCAGAGCCAGCAGCAGCCAGAAGGCCACGAAAGCGGCGGCTATACGATTCACCAGTCTATCGAGGTCGGCTACCGCGTATCGGACATAACCGGCAGCGAGCAAATGTACAACACACTCGTGGATTTGCGGACCGGGCCCCGCTTCTTGGAACAGAGTCTCTCCATGCAATCGCAAAACCACGACAGCCTGCTCTTTGACAACTTATTCGTCAATAGTTACGGTTGGGGCGGCGATCCTAATAACGGTGCCCGAGTCCGAATGGAGAAGGATACCTGGTACGACTTCAGGGCGAACTTCCGTCGCGACCAGACGGATTTCAACTATGACCTTCTGGCCAATCCCCTCAATCCATCGACTTCGAACCCAAATTTACCCGTTACCTTTTCGCCTCACACCTTCACAACTCGCCGCCGAATGAGCGACTTCGACCTCACGCTGCTGCCGCAGTCGAAGATTGATTTCCGCATTGGATATTCGCGCAACAACATGACTGGGCCATCTTATTCCAGCGTCCATGAGGGTACGGATGCTCTTCTTTACCAAGCGTGGAACACGACTCTAAACTCGTACCGCTTCGGCGCAGACCTGAAGATCCTGCCGCACACCGTCATCAGCTACGACCAATTCCTTGACTACTACCAAGGAGATACGACTTGGCAGTTAGCTCCGTTTTCTCAAGCACTCTTGCCGGGAACACCGGGCACCGTAGAACTGGGGCTCCCCATCGATACGGCCAACAAAAACCCCTGCGCCATTAATCCGCCAGCAACCAGTCTGATCGACTCCACGGGAACTCTGACCAACACTTCGTGCAATGCGTACTTTGATTACAACCGCACGAATCGCATTCGAACATCCCAGCCCACCGAGCGCCTGAGTCTGCACAGTACATACTTCCAAATACTCGAACTGGCCGCATCGTATGCTTACAGTTCGGCCGACATGAACGCTCCATTGAATGAGTCCTTCAACGGACTCATCCAGCGCTCAGACATCCGCCAGGAAACAGTCACGGGCCCGGGCCATGCGACGCGCATCTCGAATGTTGCCGATTTCACCGCCACGCTGCACGTGTCAGAGCACTTCCGACTCGTCGACACGTTTCGCTTCTGGAGCTACCGCATCCCGGAGAGTTTTAGTTCTACCGAAACCGACTGGACGTGCAATGACCTCTCAACCTGCAACTTACTCACTCCGATCAACGCGACCACACCGAGCGCAACCAACACCGCGAGCCAATTGTCATTCAACCAGAATTGGACGAGGAACCAGGTCGATCTCGTGTGGGATGGGTCAAAGCACTTCGGAGGCCGCATCGGATTCAGATATGGCGACCAAGTGTTTCATCAGGTCCTTGATTTTTCCACAGGAGACGAAGACCGGGTTGTCGTCCATGAATACACACCCTTGCTCGCATTGTGGGCGAAGCCTACCCGGACTTTGCGATTCAATTTCGACTGGGAGCACACGAACAACGACGACGCCATCGTGCGAATTGCGCCGCGCAAGCAAGACCGTTACCGGATTCAGGGAAATTACACTCCAAAGCCCTGGGCAGTCCTCGGAATGTCCATCAACCTTTGGAACGCTTCGAATGGCGACACCTTCACTGACTATCATGCGCACAATAACAATTATGGATTCACTGCGAACCTCACGCCTCGCCAACGTTTTGGATTCGAATTCGCCTACAACTACAACGATTCCAAGCAGAATGCTCTGATTTGCTTTAATGACTCCAACACGACACTGTCTGTAGTGGCAAACGCAGGCAGTTGCACGGCGAACGGCTTCGACGACAGCAAGAACCCACTACTCACGAATGGCTATTACACCAGCAACACGCAGTACGGCATGGCATCGGTGATGTTTAAGCCACACGCTCGCATTACTACTCAACTCGGCTACAGTATCACCAGCGTGACTGGCCAGACACCGCAGTTCAACGTTCTCCAACCGCTCGGTTCACTCGAATACAATTACCTTCAACCGCTGGCCAATCTGAGCGTCGATATTGGTCATAACCTGACGGCAAGAGCGGCATGGAACTACTATCAGTACGGGGAAGGATCCTTTGTGGGACCTACCGATCCCCGCTATTTTCATGCCAACAACGCGACGTTTTCGCTGATCTGGGCCTTCTGACAGGACCTCTGAGATTGCACCCGTGCCCTCTGCCAAGCAGTAAACGCCGTCTACTGTCGTTTGGAATTTGGTGGCGGCGGTAGGACTCGAACCTACGACCTACGGATTATGAGACCGTCGCTCTAACCACCTGAGCTACACCGCCACATGCCTGCAAATCGGGAAGGATGCGCGAAAGGAACTGCCGGTACGCTCCCGGCAATCGCAGCTTGGAAGCAACGAACCCGTGGGAGCGCTACGTCCAATCTTTAATTCTAAAAGCGCCTTCGAAATAGGTCAATCGCGACTCGATAAACCGATATACTCTGCGGATGTGCGGTGCTCCTTAATACGATGACCGGAAAGTCGATGAAGGCGATCGCTGTCATTCCAGCTCGCTTGGCTTCCACGCGATTGCCTCGCAAAATGCTGCGTGAAATCGCGGGAAAACCGTTGATCGGTGTGGTCTACGAAGCCGTCCGTTCTTCGTCCTTGCTCGCCGATGTTCTCATCGCCACCGATTCTGATGAAATCATGACGCTCTGCCGACAGCACAACTGGAAAGCGCAGATGACCTTGCCCACCCACCGCAGTGGCACCGAGCGCGTGCACGAAGTCTCATGCCGCGAGTCCGCCGAAGTCTACATCAACGTGCAAGGCGACGAACCTCTCGTGCGCCCAGAACAAATTGCATCGCTGTTGCAGGTCATGGAAAATCCCGCGACCCCGGTCGGGACGCTGATGACTCCTGCCGCTGACGTTGACATTGCGAGCCCCAGTGCCGTGAAAGTCGTGGCCGATCTCACCGGCCGCGCTCTTTACTTTTCCCGCGCGACCATTCCCTTTGATCGCGACGGCACCCGGCCTCGCTACTTCAAACACCTGGGCCTGTACGCCTATCGCAAAGCTGCGCTCGATCGGTTCGTCACACTACCCGAGTCTTCTCTCGAAAAAAGCGAACGACTCGAGCAACTTCGATTCCTGGAAAACGGCATACCAATCCATGTCGGCGAGACGCCTCACGACAGCATTGGTGTCGATACGGAAGAAGACCTGCAGCGCGTTATCGGGATCATGAAACAACGCTGAGCAGTGCTACCTAGGGTTTGCCTTCGTCGGCGAGTCTGCCGCGCAGTTGATCGCGTCCGCGCGACGCAAGCCGCCGACACGCACCGGTATCGACCATCGGATCCGGTGTTACGCCTCGATCTCGCGCCTCAACCCGCTCCCACAAGTTAGATATTTTCGGGTGCGTGGTCACAAGAATGTCGCACCGCACCGACTCCAGAAAGGCAAACGATTTTTCAAAGTCCGCCAGCGCGTCGGGATATTCGTGGCTCTTGCTGAATTTAAATCCGGCAGCCGAAACTGGCGTCAGGCTGTCCGCATAAACGATATCGCGGCAGACTTCTGCTTCACAGGACTTCCACGTCCAACTCGTCCCGCCCGGCGTGTGTCCCGGTGTCAAATGCGCCGTGATCGCAATCGCTCCGACCTGAAATGTTTCGCCGTCGTGCAGTTCGTGCACGTCCTTGACGGCGGAGATCGGCGCCAGCGTTCCGAATTGCGGATCACCTTTGCCCACGCCGCCCTTTCGCATGACAGCCGAACTCCACTTGCTCGTGATCACGCGCGCACCGCTCAACCGCTGCAATTCTGCTATTCCTCCTGCGTGGTCGAAATGCACATGAGAATTCAAAATAACTTTCACATCTTCGATCCGAAAGCCCAGGGAGCGAATGTTAGCCGCCACCTGCGCCGCCGACCCGGGCAGCGCTCCATCGATTAGTACATGCCCACTCTTTGAGGTGATCAGGATCGAACTCAGACCACGAGGTCCCACGTAGTATGTATTACCTAAAATTCGGAACGGTTTCTGCGTTTTGTTCCATTCCGGGCAACTAGCGCAAGCGGTCACTCCCTTTTGACCAACCGCTGCGCACGCCAGGAGCGCGGCCAACAGCCAAGCGATTCCCCAACTCAATCGATTGTTCAAATTCAAACCTGCGGTGTGGGGTTCTGCGTTCGATTCCACGCTTCGGCCGCAGCTAGCCGCCGCGAGATCGCAGGATGCGAGTGGAAAAACCATTCCACCCACTTGGAAGGAGTTCGTTCCGCGAGATTCTGGTCCGCCAGCTTGTTCATCGAGGAGATGAATGGCTCAACGCTGGCAATCGACTCAAAAGCAAAGCGGTCCGCCTGTCGTTCGTTGAAACGAGAATACGCATTCAGGGCAGGCATCAGCAAAAACGAAAGCACAACAGAAACCAATGCCAGCAACGGCAGATTTGCGAAATCTGATAACTCTTCGAACATGTGCTGGTCGACGACGTAATGCAGCGCCCAGTTCGCCGCCCAGAAGCCGAACAATGTAATCCCCGCCTGAACGAAAATGCTTTTCAGAATATGCCGGTGCACATGGTGTCCGAGTTCATGGGCCAGAACCGCTTCGATCTCATCGGGCGAATAGTTATCCAGCAGCGTGTCGGCCAGAATGATGCGGCGCGTCGCACCCAGCCCGGTCAGAGCTGCATTCGCCTTCTTGCTCTTCTCCGAGAGCTTCCACCGATACACTCCGCGCACCCTCGTACCCGCCCGCTCGCTCAACACCACGAGGCGTCTCCGCAGATCTTCGTTGTCGAGGGGTTCGAACTTATAGAAAATTGGAAACAGAATAACCGGCGCCAGTTGTGCGAGGATGATAAACAGCCCCATGAAGAGTGCCCACGCGAGCACCCACCAATGCTGAGGCCACTGCCGCAGGGTAAAGTACAACACTTCCACCACCACGGTCCCCAAGACCAAACCCAGCAGGAAACCCTTGAACTCATCCCAAATCCACGACTGAAATCGTTGCGTCGACAACTTGAACCTGCGCTCGAGGGCGAAGCCATAATAGTCGAGCCCGATCCCTAACACCTTGCTGATCACAAGCAAAAGCAGCAGGTACATGAAAAGCGACAGGGAATAATTTTGAAATCCCGCCCGGTAAGCAATGTCCCGCAACCAACCCGACCAGCCCGTAACCAACAACACAATCAGAAACACAAGCCCAACCAAAAAGTCCGCAATACCCAGCCACCGGCGGATGCGATTGTAGCGCTGCGCCTCCGGTGAGTCGGCCTGCGCGACATTAGGATCGTCTACCATGATCTGCAACCGTCAACATCCTGCAATGCCAGGGCCTAGCCGTTCCTTACGAAGCTCTCGCCTGTAGTCAGTAACTCAGTGACCAAATCCTTCGACGAAGCCTCGGTGTAAAGTCGCAACAGCGGCTCCGTTCCCGACGCGCGGAACAATACCCAGGCTTCCGCTCCATTCCCGTTCGTGGGAGCATCGAGGAAAAATTTTACTCCGTCACGATACTCCTTCTTCAGCACGCGATACTTTCCCAGACTCTGCGTGCTCTCGGCACGGGCCTGCTGAATCGCATTCTGCTTCATTTCTTCCGGAATGTGAAGATCACGCCGCCCGTAGTAGTGCGCGCCAAAGTCGCGCTGCAAATCTGCCACCAGCTGTCCCAGAGGCTTGCCTTCCTCCGCCATCACATTGGCCAGAAGCAGGCTGTTCAGCACGCCATCGCGTTCCGGCAGAAACCGCGAGTACCCAATGCCGCCAGACTCTTCCCCTCCAATCAGAATTTCACCTTCCATCATCAGGTCGGCAATATACTTAAATCCGATTGAAGTCTCGTGGAGTTTACGCCCATGCTTCGCGGCGATGCGATCGAGCATTCGCGTCGTGTTGAACGCACGGACGACGTCCCCCGGCCATTTCTTTCGCTCCAGCAACCAGCGCAACAACACGCAGAATATCTTGTGCGAGTCGACGAAGCTGCCATCCTCAGCCACCGCCCCAATGCGGTCGGCGTCGCCATCCGTAGCCAGGCCCGCGTCACATTTTTCTCGAAGCACGGTCTCCTGCAGCATGGCTGTGTGCGGCTCGATCGGCTCTGGATTGATTCCTGGAAACAGCGGGTTCAACTCCTGTCGAATCGCCACATACTGTACTCCGCGATCTGCAAAAATTCCCGGCAGAACGCCGCGCCCTGAACCATACATCGCATCTACGGCAAACTTGAACTTGGTCTTTGCGATCAGATCCATGTCGGCAAAAGCACACACCGCCTGGATGTATGGCTTCTTGACATCAACTTCCTCAACGGCCGCTTTGCTCCCTTTAGGAGCGCCCCCGGCCGCCAGTTCCTCCTCGATCTTCTTCATGATCGCGGGCGTGGCCGATCCCCCAAAATTACCCTTGAACTTCACTCCATTCCAATTCCATGGATTGTGGCTCGAGGTGACCATCACTCCGCCCGCCGCGTGTTGATGTTTCACCGCATACGAGATGGCAGGCGTGGGCGTGAAGTCGTTAGCCAGTTTCACCGGAATCCCAGCCGCAGAGATCACCTCCGCTACGATCTGCGCTGCGCGCGGCGATGCAAACCGCGCATCGTAGCCCACGAACACTCCGCGCTTGGGGTCCTCGTACTTCAAGACATAAGCAGCAATCGCGCCCGCCACCCGGCGCACATTGTCGAAAGTAAAGTCATCCGCGATAATCCCGCGCCATCCGTCCGTACCAAATTTGATTTCCTGCGTCATAGGTCTGGAAACTATGTCAGTTTGTGCAGCTTCTTCTCATCCAGGTACTTCACGACTTTGCCGACATCCTGCGCGTTCTGCCGCGTTGTAATCAAAAGCGCGTCCGGAGTCTCCACCACCACCAGATCGTTCACTCCCACCGCCGCAACAAATTTTCCCGGAGCATAGATATAATTTCCGCGCGCATTCATAAGGCAAACGCCGGCCCCGGATACCAGGTTCCCATCCGCCGGACTGCTCTTCGCCGTGTGATGCTCATGCAAGGCCGTCCACGATCCCAGATCGTTCCAGCCAAAATCCGCTGGCAGGCAAAAGATGTTTCCTGCCTGCTCACCCTTCGCCGAGCGCGGCTCCAGCACCGCATAATCCACACTGATGTTTTCGCATTTGGGATACAGCTTTCGAAAGGTATTCGCAAATTTGCGCGTGCCAAACGCGGCCGCAATCTCTTCCAACAAGGGCGCGGTCTTCGGCAAATGCTCCTGCAGAGCATCCGTCAACGTGCGCGCGCTCCACAAAAACATTCCGCTGTTCCAGAAGTAATTTCCGGCAGCCACAAATTCTGCCGCCTTGTTCGCATCCGGCTTCTCGGTAAAGCGACGCACGCGCAAAACCTCACCTTGAAATGCGCGCCCGGCCTCAATGTACCCGTATCCCGTTTCGGCGCGGTTCGGCCGGATTCCCAGCACCACGATATTCGCGCCGGCAGCCGCGAGCGCGATCCCGCGCTCCAGAGCCTCGCGATAGCGCGGTTCATCGGCAATCACGTGATCGGAAGGAAACATGCCAATCACGGCCTCTGGATTTTCGCGCAACAGCAGAAACGCCGCCAGGCCAATCGCCGGCGCCGTATTTCGTCCCACCGGCTCGGCAAGCACCTGCGCCTTCGGTAGCTTCGGAAGCTGCCTGGCAATCGCAAGCCGCAGATCTTCATTGGTTATGATCCAGAAGTTCTTCGGCACGGCTAGCGGCAACAGCCGCGCCACCGTCTGCTGAATCATGGTCTGCTTGCCGTCGAGCGCCAGCAATTGCTTCGCCCGCTTCTTGCGGCTCAACGGCCAGAAGCGCGTACCACGCCCTCCCGCCAGAATTACCGGATAGAAATTCGAGTTCTTAGCCACGGATTCTCATTGATCTACTATTGGAAAAAATCTACGCCAACAAAATTGGGTCGACTACAGTCTTGTTTCGGGCTCAGGTAACGGCTTTCCCGGTACATAAGCGCGCAAGAATTCCAAAGCCCACTGCGGACGCACCCCGAACTTGCCAACGCACGCAGGAACCACTACCGCATCGCCTTTTGCCAACGTCACGGGATCCATGCCCGCTGCTTCGATCACGCCGCAGCCTTCCGTCGCCACGAGAATCTGAACCGAGCTGCGTCCTGTCTCGTCGCACGTCGCAAGTTCTAGCGGATCCTTTGCCTCAAACATGTCCACCACAAAATAAGGCGCGCCTACCAACGGTGCATGACGGTTCTTGCTTCCCCACATTTGCTCCGGCGCCGGACGCACCACCTTCCCTGACTTCACTTTCTCCTTCACCGCCGCCATCCCGTCTTTCAAATGCAATTCGCGCGGACGCCCGTAATCATACAGGCGGTAGGTCGTATCCGATTGCTGCTGCGTCTCCACCACCACGGACCCCGGCCCTAGCGTGTGTACGGTACCACCCGCAACATAGATCATGTCGCCCGCATAAACGTTGATCCAGTTGAGCACTTCCTCGGCCCGCTTTTCATGGATCGCCACTTCCATATCCTGGGCGGTGACGCCAGGCTTCAATCCCAACGCAATTTGCGCCCCGGACTTCGCATGCGCAATGTACCAGCATTCGGTCTTTCCCCAAGGCTGTCCAACGCGCTGCGCCTGCGCATCATCCGGATGCACCTGCACCGAAAGCTTCTCGTGCGGAAACAGAAATTTGAGCAGCAAGGGAAATCTCTTCGAGTCGCGCGCCGCCTCGCCCACCAACTCGCGCTGATATTCCTCGCTCAACTGCGCAAGGGTTTTCCCAGAGAGGGGACCGTTGGCGACCTTGCAATCATCACCACTCAGCCAGGCCTCGCCAATCTTCTCTTCGAACTTATGATTGGGATAAATCGGCGACAAATCGAACGCGCCCCACGGACGCGGGTCAAATCCCGGAAGCATCAACAATGGATAGAGATTTCCCATGCCAACTTACGCCCACAAAAAAGACCGCCCGCAAACGGAACGGCCTTTGCCGAACCAACTCAATTCAGCGTTTCCTGTGTCCTCCGTGTCCTCAGTGGTGATTGCTTTGTTCCAACCAGAGACATAGAGAGTTAGCTATAGTGCCGCGAAAAACTTCCGCATTCGTTCCAACCCGCGATCCAATTCAGCCTTCGACGTCGCATAAGAAACTCGAATATGGTCGCTCGTGCCGAATCCTTCGCCCGGAACGGTCGCAACATGAGCTTCCCGCAACAGCCGTCCCGCCACATCTGATGCCGATTTCAGGCCGCCGCGACCCAGGAACGAAGAAATATTTGGATACGCGTAGAACGCTCCTTCCGGCAGGGTGCACTTCACGCCCGGAATGGCGCGCAATCCGTTCACCACGTGATCCCGCAGCTCAATGTATTCAGCCCGCATCTGCTCCACGCACTCCTGCGACCCCTTTAGCGCGGCCACCGCTGCTTTCTGCACGATCGACGTCGGATTCGAGGTCGACTGGCTCTGCAGCTTTGCCATCGCGCTCACCACCGCTGCCGGAGCCAGCGCATATCCCAGCCGCCATCCGGTCATCGCGTAAGTTTTCGATAGTGACCCCAGAACCACGAAGCGCTCTTTGTATTCCCGCAGCGCGCCCACCGAAAAATTCTTGCCCGTGTAATTCAGATACACGTAGCACTCATCCGACAGCACCCAAATCCCGCGCTGATGCGCCAGTCGGATCACTTCCGTCATGTCTTCCGGACTCATCACCGCGCCCGATGGATTCGACGGCGAGTTCAGGATGATCACCTTCGTCCGCGGCGTGATCAACCGCGCCACCATCTCGGCTGTCACTCGAAATCCCTGCGACTCATCCGATTCCAGCAACACACAGTTCCCGCCCGCGTAACGAACAATATCCTTGAATGAAACCCAGTACGGCACCGGCAGGATCACCTCGTCTCCGTGATCCACCAAAACCTGGATCGCGTTGAACAGCGCATGCTTACCACCGGTCGCCGCAATCGCTTCCTCGCGCCTGTAATCCGAATCGAAGTCGACGGCGTGCCGGTGCACAATCGCATCGCGCAACTCCGCTGTACCCGCCACCGCCGTGTACTTCGTGAAATTTCCATGAATCGCCGCAATCGCGGCGTCTTTGATGTGCTGGGGCGTCGCGAAATGCGGCTCCCCGGCGCCAAAATCAACCACGTCGATTCCCTGCGACCGCAGCTTATCGGCCTCGGCCACCACCGCCATCGTGGCGGAGGGCTCAATCCGGTTGATTCTTTCCGTGAGTCTCAGCGCTTCGGTCTTTTCTGTAGTAATGCTGGCCGTGGTCATGCCTTCTTCTTCCTTTTTCTCGGGACTTCGCTGATGTGCGTGTCCCGAAGTTTGTATGCAGGATCCAATTTTTCCCGCAGCTTTTCTTCTACCGCGTCAGGGACAAGATCTTTGACCGGCCCCCCAGCCTGCGCCACCTCGCGCACCAGCCGCGAACTGACATAGGAATACTTGACGGCCGGCATCATGAAGACCGTTTCGAGCGTGGGCTCGAGTTTGCGGTTCATCAGCGCCATCTGCAACTCGTATTCGTAGTCGCTAATGGCCCGGATGCCGCGCAATACGCACATCGCGTCGATCGACTTGGCGTATTCCACCATCAGGCCATCGAACGTGTCGATTCGAACATTACTCCAATCGGCCGTCAGGTGTCGCAGCATCTCGAGCCGCTCTCCCAAGCTAAACATCGGAGTCTTCTCAGAGTTGCGCAGAATCGCAACCACCAGCTGTTCGAACATCTTGCTGCCTCGCTCAATCAGATCGAGGTGCCCGTTGGTGGGCGGATCAAACGAGCCGGGATAAACAGCGATGCCCTTATTCAATCGTCCTCACAGGAATGGCGGCGGCTACAGCTCTTTCAGCAACTGAGGAGCAAAAGAAGATTTTATGCGGGCGGGAGCAACAATGGCAATCGCCGAGTGCGGGAAGAAGGAATCGTTTAGAGATTATCGAGCGGCGAGTGCCAATTTATGCGCGTGACAACAGGTCTCGACTCGACTCTGCCTCGCACTGACTCGGTTCTGAGTACTGGGTACCGGGTACTGAACAGTGGGAGACCCGGGCGGGAAACCAAGCGGCTTCGCGCCCGGAGGCAATTGAAGTTTATCGTTTCGCCGCCACCGGCACTTTCGCCGGCTCCGGAGGCGCACTGGGCATGGTAGTGACGCGGGCCGTCGCGCCATTCGTAGGCGCCGGCGCGGCTGCGGCCGCCGGTTGCGCCGGACCGTGAGCCAACCCCAGCGCCTTGCGGACCTCAGCATCCAGCTTCGCCATCACATCCTTATTGTCTTTCAGGAACTGACGGGCATTCTCGCGTCCTTGGCCAATGCGCTCGCCCTTGTAACTGAACCAAGACCCAGACTTCTCCAGGATGTTGTTGTTGACCGCGATATCCAGCAAGTCGCCCTCACGTGAAATGCCTTCTCCATAAAGGATGTCGAACTCCGCCTCGCGAAACGGCGCTGCCACCTTATTTTTCACAACTTTCACTTTGGTCCGCGAGCCAGTGACTACGTCGCCGTCTTTGATCGCGGCGATGCGCCGGATATCGACCCGCACCGAAGAATAAAACTTCAGCGCCCGTCCGCCGGTAGTCGTCTCCGGATTCCCAAACATCACGCCAATCTTCTCGCGAATCTGGTTAATAAAGATCAGGCAGGTTCTCGATTTCGAAACGGTTCCCGTCAGTTTCCGCAGCGCCTGCGACATCAACCGCGCCTGCAAACCCATGTGGCTGTCGCCCATTTCTCCATCAAGTTCGGCCTTCGGCACCAGCGCCGCCACCGAATCCACCACCAGCACGTCGATCGCATTCGACCGCACCAGCGCCTCGGTAATCTCTAGCGCCTGCTCGCCGTAATCCGGCTGCGACACCAGCAGATTGTCCACGTCCACACCCAATTTCTTGGCGTACCCCGGATCGAGTGCGTGCTCGGCATCCACAAACGCGGCCATGCCCCCGATCTTCTGGGCCTCTGCGATCACCTGCAATGTAATGGTGGTCTTGCCCGAAGACTCTGGCCCGAACACTTCCACCACTCGCCCCCGCGGAAATCCCCCCACACCCAAAGCCGCGTCGAACGAAATCGACCCCGTCGGAATCACCGAGATCGGCACGATCGCTTCCTTCGACCCCAACCGCATGATCGAGCCCTTGCCGAATTGCTTTTCAATCTGTGAAACCGCCAGTTCGATCGCCTTGCCCCGTTCATCCGCCATGGAGTGGCTCCTTTATGAGTGCCGACTAAATGAAATCTAATCTGGCCGGATTATACATACGAATCGAAGCGAAGAAAAGGCGAATCAACATAATTAACCTGTGGAAGGTTCCAAAGCGGAACTCAGATCCTTCAACCGAGGGCCACAATCAGGACGCAACCAATGATGGCCAAAAGGATTCCGAATCCAAGGAATAGAAACTGAACTCCCCTCTCCCCGCCGTAAGCCCAGACTTTTGCAATAAAAGGCCGTTCCGACTGCGTCTTGGCAAAAAACTTGCGACCAGTTGCCTTGTAGAAGAAAGCATTCAGTACCCCAACCGTGAAGACGACCACTCCGACAAACTGACCGCTGGAAATGCTCGCAGCCATCGAGTTACCGCTGCAGCAAATCCACCGGCGCCGTCACATCATGCACCCTAAAATACTTAGCCAGCGCCGGATACTTCCGGGCCACCGCCTCATACATCCCATACGCCACATTGCGATAAGAAACATGCCCCGCCGGCGTCGTCCGGAGTTCGGAAATGTAAACCGCCTCGGCAAAATCCATCTTGAAGAGCGCCCGCTTGCGGAAGGCCAACGGGATCGCATACTGCGAATTCTCCTCCGCCTCCGCGCTCTTCCGCCCGGCCAGACTTTCCACCGCGGTCTGCACCCGCCGCATAGCCGCCTCAAACCGCCCACGCATGCCGGCATCTTCCATATCGAGCAGCATCTCGTATCCATGCTGCGTCGTGAATCCCTGCATCACCTGGATACACCGCCGGTGCCGGTGCATGTCACGAAAACCGCCCGTATCCATCAGAATGTCAAAGCGGAACTGCTGCCCCGCGCGGAATCCGCGCAACATCTCGTCGTGCTTGCCGCGATGCCGCAGCCCCAGATCGATAATCTCCCGCCGCCGTCTCTCCCCCGCCACCTGCACCGCTTGCCGAATCTGCCGGTACGAATGATGAGAGTGCTCATAAAGCAGCGTAGTTGCAATCTCGACTTCCAGCGGCTCGTCATCCAGCAAGTCCACAATCGCCTTCGACGGCGCCAGCGGCTCGTCGGCCATCAACTCCCGCGCGGCCTGCCGCAACTCGCGCCGCGTCGCCATCTCATATTCATTGGGATCGGCATACTTCACCAACGTCGGAGCCACCCGCACTTCGCGCAGCAACTCCTGCTCCGCCCGCGCCCCCAACTCAGGACTCACCTTCCGAATCCGCGCCACCAAATCCTGCAACGACTCCGAATTAACGTTATAAGCCGCTCCCGTCGCCGCCTTCTTCAACGACTCGCCCAGTGCCCGCACTTCCCGGTGTGTATGCGACAGCAGATGCGCCACCTGCGTCTCGAGCGTACGTGCATTCACAATCTCGCCTAGCGACGTATTCGTGGCCAGCGGCAGCAGATACCGGGTGATGTCAAACGCCCGTGCCTTGAGCGTCCTCTCGTAAGCATCCTGCTTCATATCACCCGGCTTCGGAGTGATGTTGATCAGGTGCTGCGTCATGTACCCCGAGAGCGCCTCATACTCGGCAAACAGAAAATCCAAAGTCTCGCGATAGAGCTTGCGCGCTTCCTCGTCCGCCCCGAAATCCGGCGTGTAGTATCCACTTTTCTTAAAGTCCTGATACCGCGTCGACCGCTCCTGCCCGTCCCACCGCTGCTCATCGGCAAGTTCAATCGCCGCCAGAATCGATAGCCTCTCGATTGCCAGCGCAATATGCGCCAAATCCGCAATCGAACGATGCCCATACTGGAAATAAAAAGTGTTGAGGAATTTCTCTGCCTTCTGCGTGCTGATCTCGCGCAGCGACTCCTTCATCGACAGCGCCGACCGCGAGTACTTCGCCATCGCATAGGCCTGAATCTCGGGCTCCACGCCAAACACGGCAAAGACCTCGGTGGATGGCCCCTCCGAAATAGGCTTCACAACCGGCGGCCCTTCCCCAGCCGAAGCCCGCTGCGTCGACCGGTGCCCATCAGCTGAAGTTGCAGAAGATGAATTCTTGTTGGAAGGTTCGGGCATCACAGTCACTTCATTGGTCACAGTCTGTGGCATGAGTGCTCGAATGTTACTCGGCACGCTTGTGGAATAGCAATCCGATTCGTTCTGCTCGGTTCTCGTAGAAAGCCCAGGTGTGGAGAAACCAATGTGGGGACAGCCGCCCTCGGCTGTCCGGAGAGCGCAGCTCGACTGCCGTTGAGCTCGACTCCCGTTTCCGGACCGCGCCCAGCACCGCGTATAATGCGGCGTTCCGCAGCAATCATGGAATCCGGAGAACTCTCATGTCTCTTTCAGGACGGGTAGCCCTGATCACCGGCGCCTCGCAAGGCATCGGACGAACCTGCGCCCTTCGCCTCGCCAAAGACGGCGCCACCGTAGCCGTTGCCGCCCGCAATCAGGACAAGCTCAACGAGTTGGTCACCGAAATCACGACCGCAGGCGGCAAAGCCTCCACCTTCGCGCTTGATGTTGCCGACGAAGAGCAGGTCAAGTCCACCGTCAAAGCCATCATCGCGCAGCTCGGCAAAATCGATATCCTCGTCAACAACGCCGGCATCACCCGCGACCAGCTAGTCATGCGCATGAAGCGCGCCGATTGGGACGCCGTTCTCCAAACGAATCTCACCTCCGCCTATCTTTGCATTCAGCAGGTCATCGGTTCCATGCTCAAACAACGCTGGGGACGGATCATCAATATCACCAGCGTCTTCGGCCAAATGGGACAGGCCGGACAGGCCAACTACTCCGCCTCCAAAGCCGGACTCATCGGCCTTACCATGGCCATCGCCCGCGAAGTCGGCTCCCGTAGCATTACTTGCAACGCGGTCGCTCCCGGATTCATCGAAACTGCTATGACCGCTGTGTTGAGCGACGAATTCAAGCAAACCGCCGTGAAACAGATTCCGCTGGGCCGTGTCGGATCCTCGGAAGATGTAGCCGGAGCCGTAGCTTTCCTGGCGTCCGACGACGCTTCTTACATCACCGGCCATGTCCTGAACGTAAACGGCGGCATGCTGATGGGATAAACTTCAAAACTTCACCACAGAGGACACGGAGGATACAGAGGAAATGAATGCAAAACACAGTGTTACGTCTGTGTCCCCTGTGTCCTCTGTGGTAAAGGGTTTTGCTCTTGTTCAAGCGGAGTCGCTGACCCAACTTGCCCAAGCCCGCGAACTCTTCCTGGAATACGCGCAGTCCCTGGGATTCAGCCTCTGCTTTCAAGGCTTCGACAAAGAGGTTGCAGATCTCCCCGGAGACTACGCCCCGCCCGATGGCCGCCTTCTCCTTGCCCATTACGACGTCCAACTCGCGGCCTGCGCCGCCCTCCACAAACTGGATCCAGGTATCTGTGAAATGAAGCGCCTCTACTTGCGCCCGCAATTCCGCGGCAAAGGCTTAGGCCGAGCTCTGGCCGATCGCATCATCGCCGATGCCCGCCAGATCGGGTACCAGCGCATGCGCCTCGATACCGTCGAACCAGTCATGAAAGACGCCGTCGCCATGTACCGCAAACTCGGCTTCCGCGAAATCGCCCCTTACCGTGTGAATCCCATGCCCGGCACTATCTACATGGAACTGCTGTTGTAATCCCCACCCGCTTCAGACAGAATGTCCGCTGGCAATTGCGCAAAGGAACTCACCATGAAAAAACTTCTCTTGCTCGCAGTCATCGTCTTGCTTGCCGCCTCCACCTTCGCTGCCGAGGGCAAGCCCGTCTCCTACAAAAGTGGCGACGAAACTGTGCAAGGTATTCTTTACACGCCCGCAGGAAAAGGCCCGTTCCCCGCGTTGATCGTCATCCACGAATGGTGGGGTTTGAACGATTGGGTGAAAGATCAAGCTTCGAAACTCGCTGACCAGGGATACGCCGCGCTCGCCATCGATCTCTATCGCGGCAAAGTCGCGACTACTCCCGACATGGCTCATGAAATTATGCGCGGAGTTCCCGAAGACCGCGCCAAACGCGATCTTCATGCCGCATTCGATTTTCTCGCGTCGCAGCCCAACGTGAAGAAAGATCGCATCGGCTCCATCGGATGGTGCATGGGCGGAGGTTACTCGCTCGATGTCGCTCTACAAGAACCAACCTTGGCCGCCGCCGTGATCAACTATGGTCATCTCGCGACCGACACCGACGCGCTCAAGAAAATCAATGCACCTATCCTGGGGCTGTTTGGCGCCCAGGATCGAGGTATCCCTCCCGCCGACGTGAAGAAGTTCGGCGCGACTTTGGACCAACTCGGCAAGAAGATCGACATCAAGATCTACGACGATGCTGGACACGCTTTCGAGAATCCCAACAACAAAGAAGGATATCGCGAAGCCGACGCCGCCGACGCATGGAAGCGTACCGTCGATTTCCTGTCCAGCACTCTAAAAAACTGATATGCGCCCAATGACTCGAAAGCCACGTCAGACGCCCGGTTCAGCCATATTCGATGCTTGCACATTCTGCAAGCATCGACGCTGGATTGTGTGAACTTCCGCTTAACCTCATTCGTTTTTCGTATGGCACGAACGTCCGCCGCATGGCACAAATTTCCCACTTGCCAGATGGTGCCGATCTGGTTACTATGACCCATCCTGCAATGCTTCCCACGATGAACATCGGCGAGACGATCCGCAACTACCGGCTCCAAAAAGGCATGTCTCAGGGCGACATCGAAAAGCGAACCGGCCTGCTGCGCTGCTACCTGTCGCGCGTTGAAAACGGCCACACCATCCCGTCGCTCGATACCCTGTCGAAAATCGCCGGCGCCATGGAACTTCCGCTGTCGCAGTTTTTCGCCGAGCCCGGCCACAACAACGGTTCCAAGGGACTGCCGCAACTCTCCGACGACGAAGTGCGCTTCCTCAGCCAGATCCGCCGCTATTCCACCAGCCTCAACGACAGCGACCGCAAACTCGTCCTCGCCATGGTCAAGAAAATGGCGTCGAATTCGGGAAAATAGCGTCGAGCCGTCAGCTCTCAGCCTTCAGCTACATGATCCCGCTCAGACAACCTCTCCAGAGGTCTCTCAAAGTTCACAGTCGAGGATCGTGCGGCTTTCACTGATCGCTAAGAGCTGACAGCTGAGGGCTGCTCTGCTTACTTTCGTTCCATTCCCCTTAGTGACCCTCAGGCACCTCCCCCTCCCTTCTTCCGCTTACTACACTGTCCATGGAGACACCTGTGACCACCGACGAGGAACTGAATCTTCTCGACTCGCAACTGCGCCGTTTAAAAATCGAGTACGAGATCTTCTTCAGCAATCCGACCAAGCGTCCTCCTGCTGACATCGAGTGGAAGGTGCTCAGCCTGCTCCGGAAATTTTCCGACGGCGGCCGCATGAACTTCTCCCAGCGCTACCGTTACAACGAAATGGCCCAGCGCTACGCGGTCTACAGCGATCTGTGGCGCAAGAAATCCCGCATTCGCGAAGAAGGCTACCGGCGCCCGCAGGACGCGCTGCTTTCCGTGCAGGGAGTTCGCGTTGCCGAAGACGAACACAAGGCGCAGCACCATCCGGTCTACGGCGTAAGCCACGCCGCTGCGGCGGCCGCCGGCGAATCTTCATCGCCGCACTTCACGCTGCATAGCGTCGACCAGGCCGAACACGAGCAAGTCGAGCGCCTCTACAACATGCTGGTCGCCGCCAAGAAAAAAGCCGGAGAAAATGTCTCCGGCAACATCGACTCGTTCACCGCCTTTGTTCAGAAGAAAACCGAACAGATCAAAAAGCAGTACCACTGCGAGAACGTCGAATACTCCGTCGAACTCACCAACGGCCACGTCAAACTCAAAGCCAAAGCCAAAACCTAAACTCCACTCCAACGACCGGGTGCCCCACCCTTCTCGCGACTTTCGGGAGGGGGCGGGGATTTTGACTCCCGGCTACTGGCTACTATCTCTACTCCATTCCCAACGAAGCCTTCACCGACTTCCCATACTCCCGCGCCTTCTCTAACACTACCGCCTCATCCACCGTGAGCAGTTTCCGGTCTCGCATCACGACCCGTCCCGCAATCACAACCGTCTCTACATCGCTCCCCTTCAGTGAATAAGCAATCTGTGCATACACGTCATACATCGGCACAGCATTCGGCTCGTTGAGACTGATCAGAATCAGATCCGCCTTCTTCCCCACTTCCAGCGATCCAATCTCTTTCTCCATGTGCAGCGCCCGCGCTCCATCGATCGTCGCCATTTCCACTACGCTCTTGGCATTCAATGCCAGCGGATCCATTTTCGAAATCTTCGCCAGCTTCGCCGCCAAGTCAATCTCCTCCATCAAATCCAGATCGTTATTACTTCCTGCCGGACCATCCGTCCCCAGCCCCACCGCCACCCCTGCCGTCCGCATCTCCGGCACCGGGGACACTCCGCTCGCAATCATCATGTTGCTCGACGGATTATGCACACATCCCACCCGCCTCTCCGCCAGCAACTTCCGGTCCGCCTCATCGACAAAAATGCAATGCGCAGCGACCAGATCCGGCCCCAGCACGCCAATCTTCTCCAGATATTGCACCGGAGACATTCCGTTCGCCTTCTTGCTGTCCTCCCACTCCTTCTTCATCTCCGACACATGCATCAACAGCGGCGCATGATATTTCTTGGCCAACTCAGCCGCATCCTGAATCGTCTTCTTCGAGCACGTATAAATCGAATGCGGAGCCGGAGCCGCATGAATCAGCGCATCTCCTTGCCACTTCTTCAAAAACTTCTCGGTATAAGCCATCATTTCCGCGTTTGACTTATTATCCGGTGCCGGAAAATCAATAAACGTCTCCCCCAGCACCCCACGCATTCCCGCCTTCTTGGTCTCTTCGGCGATCGCGTCCTCGAAGTAATACATATCCGCAAACGTAGTCACGCCCGCACGCATCTGCTCCGCCGCCGCCAACTTCGTGCCCCAGCGCACAAATTCTTCATTCACATTCTTGGCTTCCGCCGGAAAAATGTACTTGTACAGCCAGTCATTCAGCGTGACGTCATCATGCAGCCCGCGAAACAACGTCATCGGCACATGCGTATGCCCATTGATAAACCCTGGCAAGACCAACCGCCCCCGCGCATCGATCGTCTGCGTGCCTTTATATTTGCCATCAATCTCGGGGCGCGGTCCCACCGCCACAATCGTGTCACCCTTGATCGCGACACTCCCATCCTGAAGAATCGTGCGTGCACCATCCATGGTGACGACGATCCCTCCGCTGACGAGCAGATCAGCATCCTGCCGACTCTGCCCAAACACCGCCGCACAAAGAGTGATGCAAATGCCAACCGAAATCGAAAGAGCTCTTAGAGTTCTCATGTTTTTTGTTGTTTGCCCTTCGTGAACCTTTGTGTCCTTGGTGGTCAATGCACTTTCTTTTTCGGCCACGCGCTTACGTACCTAAATCTCCTTCGTCTCTACGCTGGCGAACTCCGCGTCCACCACGCCTCTACTCCGCCAAACACTGAAATCTTTCACATTGCGCAGCACAAACACCGGAACCCCTGCCGTCGTCTGCACCTTGATCCGTCCAAACTCCGCCCCCTCCACGTCATCCACCACAAACCCCGGCCGCAAATCCTCGCTCGCATGTTCAATCTTGATCCCATTCAGTTCCACTCCCCGCGCATGCCGAATAAAAAACCCATGCGCCGGAGTCGTTCCAAACATGTTTGGCTCCGGATAATCTTTCTCCTTCTCCGGCAACTGCCGCTGTGCATCCTCCTTGGTCCCACGACCCGGATGCACGATCACAATGTCACTCAACTTCACGTCCTCAATCGGATGCCCCGGAATCCCCGCCACAATCGCTCCGATTCGCCACCCCGGCGCACAGGAGCACGTGATGTTGCTCAAAATCACCCTCCGCATCACTCCCACTGGAACGCCCGCCGGACCTCGCATCCGCGACGCCAGTCGCAAAAAGATCGGCGCTTCCACCACATCCCTCATCGTAATGTTCGTCACGCTGACGTCTTCAATCACCGCCCCGTCTACACTCTCAATCGTCAGTCCTCTACACCCGTCAAAGACGCAATTCGAAACTGTAATGTTCTTGAACCCGCCGTTCGACTCTGTCCCAAACTTGATCCTTCCGGTCCGCTGCACCTTGGCATCAGCCGCAAAGCGCTTGAATGTCCCATCCAGCAGCGTCCCTTCCTCATAGCTGCCCGCAACCAGGC
Source organism: uncultured Acidobacteriaceae bacterium (assembly GCA_963722365.1). GTDB lineage: Bacteria > Acidobacteriota > Terriglobia > Terriglobales > Acidobacteriaceae > Sulfotelmatobacter. The sequence continues at coordinate 608,376 of CAVRLM010000001.1, read as the reverse complement.
AATTGGTGATCGTCACCATCTCGGTGGCGCGCGCATGACCCAGCGCAAACGAACTCTTCAAACAGATAGCGTCATCCCACGGCGAATTCACGCTGCAATTCGAAACACGCGCATTCCGGCAGCAATCGATATCCATGCCATCGCGATTCGTATCGATCTTCAGATTGTCGATGGTCAGGTTATCGACGCCCGTCGCCAGAATCCCGAAATGCCCACCATGCAATATTGAAAAATCCCGCAGCAAAACATTGCGGCAATTCTTCAGCGCAATCGCCTTGTTCGCAACACCCGGATCTTCCGCCTTCGGCCCCGCTCCCCATCCGCGGCTCAACCCCTTGCCCCAGATCAGCCCAGGCCCGCAGATCGAAATCCCCTCGAGTCCTTCCCCCCAGATCAAGCTGTTGTGCCAGTGATTGTGCCCGTAGTCCTGATAGTCTTCCCACGGCTTGTTCGACTCCGCGAGATCGTAGCCCTGTGCGCCCTCGGCCGCTGGATCCGCCGCAACAATCGTCGCCCCCTGATCCAGAACGAGCGCAACCTTACTCTTCAAATGAATCGAATAACAAAGATAATTTCCGGACCGGAAGTAAACCGTTCCCCCGCCGTTCGCCGCAGCCGCATCGATCGCCCGATTGATCGCAGGCGTGTCAATCGTCTTTCCGTCCCCGGTAGCGCCAAACGCGTGCACTTCATAAGGAATTCCCATGGGTTTCAGTCCCGCCGAGTCTTGTGCGCCCGCCCTGGAAATCCCCGGAACGAGCGCCATTCCGGGCACTCCCATCGCCCCCACCGCCGCCCTCTTCAAAAATCCGCGTCGCGCCAGCTCATCTAATCGCATAATCTTCACACCGCCGGGTGCCCCATCCTAACGTCGCGCTTTTTGCGACGTTAGAGTGGGAATTTTGACTCCTGACTCCTGACTCCGAATTCTCGCCTTCCCCTCACTTCCCCGCCACCCTCCTCAAATAAAACTTGAAGAAGTCTTCCGAATTCGAATCCAGACAAACCTGCGCATTCACCGCCCCCGGCTCCTCCCGCGTGAATCCCTTCTCATCCACCCGAATGCGCATCCCGGTCACAGGACACAACTCCGGCCGCAATACAAACACCAGCGTCATCGGATCAAACAACGTCGGCGTCTCCTGTCCCCACAAGTGATGCAGCACCGCCAGCTGGTCCGTCACCGCCGTCCCCTGCGAAAATAGAAACGCCCGCTTCACTTCATCGAGCTTCAACTGCGTCGAATCCAGCGGCATCACGTACAACGGCACGCCCGACGTAAATAATTTCTGCGCCGACCCCACATCGTTCAAAATATTCCACTCCGGCATCGGAGGCACCGCAGCTGTATATCCCAAATCCCCGTACCCGCGCCGCACCGACCCACCCATCAGCACCACGCGCTTCAACATCCGGAACGTTGTCGCATCCTTATCGATCGCTGCACCCACATTCATCAGCGGCCCAATCGCAATCAGCGTGATCTCGCCCGGATATTTCCGAATCTGCTCCAGCAAAAACTCCACCGCGTCGCCATGCGCTGCCTTCGCAAAGTGATTCTCCGCATACTTCCGCTGCGACATCGGATTCTTCGTCGCCGTCGCCTTCCCCGCCAGCACGGGAATATCTCCGCGTCCCACCTCACCCAGAAACCTGTCCGTGATCTTCGCCCGCGTCTCCGTATCCCCAAACGCCGTCATCACCCCCAGCACCTGCAGCTCCGGACTCTTCACCGCCAGCGCGAGCGCAAACGCATCGTCCACGTCATCGCCAATATCGGTATCAATAATGACCTTCTGCGGCGACGCCTGCGCCCAGGCAACACCGCAACCAATCAGTAGAAGAAAACCTAATAAGCCTCTCCACCGAACCACGCTCATCACATCTCCTCCCCTCTCCTGGGTGCGCTCTCTCGGGTGCCCCATCCTAACGTCGCGCTTTTTGCGACGTTAGGGTGGGGATTTTGACTCTCTCTCACGACCCATGAACTCCGACACGACCAAGATGTCCCCGACAATATTCGTTCAAATCCGGCAACGCGTCCGCAGGAATCCAATATTCGCGATGCTTCGAGCTTCCAACAACGTGCACATCGTACTTGCGCAAGAACTCCGTGCGCACCAAAAATCGCAGGACATATCCCGCGAACTCCGACCGTTCATCCTTGGTATTCCAGTCACGGGCGATCTGCGTCGCATATTCCTCCGTGAGCACTGGATAAAAAATCGGCTGCTCGGGCAATCGCGGAGGAAATTCGCGAAACCCGCTGGCCCGTATCAATTCGAACTCGCCGCGTCCCACCGGCCGGTACAAGGTTGTCGTGTTCTCTGTCACCGCGTAAGGATACTAACGAACTCCCTCTCATCGACCAAAGTGAAAGGCAGAAAGGGGTGGGGACTTTGACTTCCCCATCCTCCGCGTGTTCTGCCCGCCACACCGTGTCCCGCGCCCCACGCGGCTTTTCATCGATCCATCGCCTAACCCCCGCCAAATCAACGCTCCTCCGCATGGCACACCGGCTGCATGACTCAAGGCGCCGAGACCCGGCAGGAGGCCACCAGCCATGACCCGCATCAACGCTCTTCGCAGCATCGCAGAAACCCGTAGTTCCATAACCTGGGGCAAGCACGGCAGCATCTCAGTCTTCGCCGCTGTCCTGATCATCTGCTCCGTAACCGTCGGCTGCTCCAATGACAAGCCGAAACCCGCAAGCTCCAACACCCAGATTCCCGTCACGCAAGCGCCGAGTGTGATGCCAGCGCCAGCGCCGCCACCGATGCAGGCCGCAAGCAAGCCAGCTCCCAAAAGGTCGGTCCAGCACAAGCAACCCGCAACCGTGAACTACACCGATAAGACTTCCGGACTAACCTTCGAATACCCGCGCCGCTACGCCATTGAAACCGGCGCCGCCGCCACCGAACTGGTGGCCATGAATCCTCTCCCCATGAACTTCGTGCAACCCGGTGGAGTCGCCCTCGCCGCCATCGAACTTCCCGAAACCAGTTTCGCCAACACCGACTTCTCCTCCGCATTCTTCAACGTGAGTGTCCACAAGAATCTCACTTCTGATCAATGCACCGAGTTCGCCGTCCCGCAGCCCAAAGTTGCCACCCCAGTCACGTCGACGGAATCAGCGTCAACGCAAGCCTCGACCCAGACTGCTTCCACGCCGTCCGAGCCCGCATCTACTCCCGATCGACCGAGCACGGCAAAGTTGTCGAATGGCTCGAACTCCAAGCTGATGGTTGGAGACCTCGAACTCCGCGGCACCGAAGCGGTCTCCGGAGAAGGCACTCGCCAGAGCGACTCGAAATACTTCCACGCCTTCCAGAATGGAGCGTGCTACGAGTTCGCCCTCAACGTAACCACCGTCGCCTCTGAAGACGGCATCACCAAGCACGTCGACCGCGACAAAGTCTTCGACCGCCTGGAAAAAATCCTGGCCACAGTGAAGATCACCCCAGTCACGCCGACCCCCGAAGTGACCGCCGAAGCCCCAGCACCGAGTCCAACCCCAGCCCAGTAACCGGTTGCCCCACCCTTCTCGCGCAGTTTGCGAGAGGGTGGGGCTTTTGACCTCTGACTCCTGACTCCTGACGACTGACGACTGACGACTGAAATCAAAACTCGCCCCATGCCCATCCCACTCCTCGCCACCTCCCTCAAAGCCGCTACCCGCTCTCTTCTCTTAACCCTCGGCATAGACCATGCGCTCCTCGACTTCCTTGCAAACACCGCCGTCGGAGCCGCGACCGTACTCCTCGTGATCCTCGTCGTTGCCTTCCGCATCCCGCGCCGCCGATCCGCGCTCCGACTTCCCGATTAAGCCACTCCCGAATCGAATCTCCTCGACCTCCACGGCCTACCGTCTCGATCAAGCCCGACCCAATTCCTGCCGATCTAAGGCTGCAGAGGACAATTGCGCCTTGCATCCCATCGACCTCCTCGCTGAAAGCGAATCGATCCAAGACCTGGAAACTCCTTCCTGTGGCCGCATCTGCGACGAGTACATGCGCGAGGCGCGAATCATTCAGTCGTCGCTCATCCCGACCGCGCCCCTGTGCGATTACTCCATTGAGATCGCGTTCCGCTTCACTCCTTTCTTCGAGGTCGGCGGAGACTTCGTCGATTTCTTCCGCCTGCCCGACGGTCTCGTCGGCCTCTACCTCGGCGACGTCGTGGGCAAGGGACTTCCTGCCACCATGTACGGAGCGCTCGTCATGGGGACACTTCGCGGCATCCACAAAACCGGGGCCGACACAGCCAGCATCCTCTCTCTGCTGAACCAGCGCCTCTTGCAGCGCCCTCTGCCCGGCCGCTTTTGTTCCACACTCTACGCCGTATTCGATCCCGCGACGCGCAAGTTGGCATTCTCCAACGCGGGCCTGCCGTTCCCCCTCCATGCCTGCGCCACCACATGTCGTCCTCTGGGCGACGGCGGATTCCCTTCCGGCCTGCTCCCGATTGCCAGCTACGACCGCCACGTCGTGCAACTCTCGCCCGGTGACACTGTTCTATTTGCTACCGACGGCCTTTACGAGGCGGTCAATCCCCAAGGCATCGAATTCTGTTCTGACTGCATGTCGACTCTCTTCGCCCAAAGCCGGTCCAAGTCCGCCGCCGAATCGCTCGATCACCTCTTTGACGGTCTCCTCGCCTTCTCCAACGGCACCGCTCCCCACGACGACATCACCGCCGCCGTCCTGAAAGTTCTCCCCTAACGTCGCATCTGTGAATGCATTTACGGCTTCTCTCCCCTCCTTCCGCTGGAACCATGTTTTTGAGTACATCCAGGAAGCGCTGGAATAGGTGGGGAGAGGTTTTCATGCCACAAATGACGCCTGAGGTTTCGAAGTTGCTAGAGCGCGCGCTGTCGCTTTCGCTGGAAGAGCAGGAAGCGCTGGCAGACTCATTGATCTCGAACTTAGGCGGCCATGTCGACGAAGGAGTCACAGCTTCTTGGCAATTAGAGATCTCCAAGCGCGTAGCTGAACTCGATTCGGGCCAAGTTCAGACCACCTCCTGGGAAGAAGTGCGCAAGCGCAACTTGGCAAAATTACCTCGTGCCCACTGAATCGGCGAGATTTCATCCCGAGGCTGGCGCCGAATATGACACGGCTTTGACTGGTACCTCAAGCGAAGCCCCGACGCTGCATTCCGGTTCGATGCAGAAGTAGATCGCGCACTGTCGGAGACTCATCTCCTCACCTCAACGCTGGGCGGAAGGCCCACACGCGACTCGTCGTTTCCTCCTCCGATATTTTCCTTTCATTCTGGTCTATCGTGAGCGGGCCGGGAGTAAGATCCAGATCCTCGCCGTTGCCCATACCAGCCGTAAGCCCGGATATTGGAAACGGCGTCTTTAGACGCTTCATCAGTGACCCCGATCACTGATGTCGCGTATCGTTGCTCCATATGCTCCATAGGGAGACTCTGATCGCTCCTGGAGAAAATCCATCGTGACGTATTCGCGCAGAAAATTCCTTCACACTTCAATGACGTCCGGCGCGGTGCTCGCCGCAGCCGGACTTGCAACCGAACGCCATCTCTTCGCGGCTACGCCCACGATCGCATCCGCGCCGCCCGTCAAGCCCACCTTCCCGGTCGCCGACTATCACGTCCACCTGAGCCCCACTCTCACGATCGAGCAGGCAGTCGCGCTGGGCAGAGAGCGTGGCGTGCAGATCGGAATCGTGGAGCATCCCGGCCCGAACGAAAAGATTAAGTCCGACGCCGACCTTAAGCAGTACATCGACGGCTTACGCAACTATCCCGTCCGCATTGGCCTGCAGCCCATTTATGCCGGATGGTCGAAGACCCTTTCGAAATCCCTGGTAGACCAACTCGACTACGTCCTGATGGATGCGCTCACCTAGCCTGCCCTGATCGTAGCCTGCGATGTTGGCCTACGCCGAACGTGGAAGTGTTGAAGCCGGGTCCGGCCCCGAGTCACGCTTGTCGGCGACAACCCGTTCCATCTCAAGTTCCGCCTTCAGGCTTTCCAGGTCGCGTGAAATCGTGACTACGGCCGTTGTCTTTCCCCGCTGCTTGTAGCGGACCGAGCAATCCCGTTGATTGATGTCGCCATCGATCTCCAGCGAGTCCCACTCTTCGGCATGACCTACGTAGTTGATAGCGACGTCATAGTGCTGGCTCCAGAAAAACGGGACAGCGTCGAATGACTCGCGCATCCCCAACATATTCTTTGCGGCAGTCTGCCCCTGGCGCTCGGCGACGACCCAGTGTTCCACGCGGATCTTTTCCCCGGAATGGGGTTCCGGCCATCGCGCCGCATCGCCCGCGGCAAATACTCCGGGAACACTGCTTTCAAGATGCTCATTTACCAGGATTCCTCGATCCATTGTTAGCCCCGCTCGCTCCGCCAAAGCGATCGAAGGCCGCACGCCAACTCCCAATACCAGGAAGTCGGCCTCGACGATTCCTCCGCCACTCAGCGTCACTTGCTTCGCATCGACGCGCCTTACCGTCTCACCAAGATGGAATACGACACCGTGCGATTCGTGCAATCCGCGGATGAAATTACCCAGTTCTGCGCCGAGGACCTTCTCCATTGGGATATGGTCCGGCGCCACCACCTCCACCTCGATGCCCCGCGTCCGCAAAGAAGCGGCAACTTCGAGCCCGATAAAGCTTGCCCCGACCACAACCACCTTCTTCGCGTTACTTGCCTTCGCTACGATCGCTTGACTGTCGGCGAATGAGCGCAGGAAGAAGATCTGCGATGCCTCAGCGCCTTCCATGGGAATCCGGATTGGATCCGCGCCGGTGGCGAGCAACAGGGCATCGTAGCGGTAATCTTTGCCGTTATTGGCGCGAACCGTTTTGGTCGCAGTGTCGAACTCAGTCACGCGAGTGTTAAGGAGCAATTCGATCTTGTATTCGTTGTACCACTCAGGAGGACGGAGCGGGATCCAGTCGGCGGGCGCCGTTCCCGCAAGAAAATCCTTCGATAGATTGGGACGATCACATGGCGGAGCGCCGTCGGCACTGATCATGACTAGTGAGCCCGCGTATCCTTTGCGGCGCAGCATCTCTGCAGCGGCCAATCCAGCAGCGCCTCCACCGACAACTACAATCGACGACGGATGTTTTTGGTTCGTGAGGCTTGGGCTCGAAGCTGCAATCTTTTCCCTTACAAAGATCGCATCGCCGCGTCGTTCCACCTTCCAGCACGGAATGGGATCGAGCGCGGGAGCGCGTAGCGCCTCTCCGGTTCGCAAACTGAAACAGGCGTGATGCCAGGGGCAGCGCACTTCGTCCCCGACAAGCAGCCCTTCGGCGAGCGGCCCGTGGTAGTGCGTACAGGATGCCCCCACAGCAAGAAACTCTGCTCCGCGTCGCACGAGCAAGACATCTTCTCCCTCCACCACTCCGACCAGTCTTCCGTCGTCAGGAATGCTGTCGATTGAAATCCCCTTGCTGAAATCAGGTTTCTCGGAAGTTTCCATAGTCACCCCACCTTAGCCGACATTTTAGATGCTAACGAGACGCGGCGCGGGTGACCCATCCTAACGTCGTGTATTTTGCGATGTTAGGGTGGGGGTTTTGACTTGAGTTTAGCGAGGAGCAAAGGTCAAAGATATTTAGGTACTTCTGGAAATTCCGCCCAGTCACTCTTCCAGATCACATTGGATGATCTTATCTTCCATTTCCAAGAGCCAGTCTTATAGCATCCGATGCTGACTAGACGCCCTCTCACAGCAATTGGCGGCATCGCAAGAATCTGTGACCGTGTCGCAGTATATTGTGGGGAAGAAACCACCCAGTCCCCTTGACTCAATCCGCGCCCGACATAGGCCCCGGCGCGGCCTCACCCAACGACACCCAAACTTCGATTCGTGTCCCCTTCATCGGCGCAGAGGCAACATCAATCGACCCGCCAATGGATCGTACTCGTTCGCGCATGCTCGCCAGGCCCAGGCCGTCCGGGGACTCTTTTCCGACCGTGAAACCAACGCCATCATCCACTACCAAAAGAAGGACTCGCCCCCCCTCGCTGCGAAGAATGATCTCGGCCTGGGTCGCCCGGCTGTGGACCACGATATTGTGTAACGCCTCCTGCATCACTCGATATAAACACAGCGAAACCCTGGGCTGGAGCGGCTCGGGCAAATCTCCCACCGTCTGACGAATCGACACTGATGTTCCACGCGCGATATCCGCACACAGTCGTTTCGCCGCTGTCGCAAGACCTGCAAGCTCGAGCACCCTGGGATGGAGGCCGTGGGAAAGTTCATGCGTGGTCGTAGAAACCTCGGCAAGCTGGTCCACCAGATCACTCAATCGCGGCCTCAACATCGGCTCCGACTCTCCCAATCCGGAAAGCTTCAAGTGCAAGAACGCCAGGCGCTGTCCCAGGTCGTCGTGCAGCTCGTGAGCGATCCGCCGGCGTTCCTTCTCTTGAGCATCGATAAGTCGAGAACTGATGTCTCGCAGCGACTCCTCAGCACGGCGACGCTCGACCATCAATGCTGCCAGGAACAAGAGCGGCAGAGCGACCATGCACAGCAGCACCTGCAACGACAGAACATTTTCCTCCATCGACGCGGTTATGAACGGTCCCCGGCCTTGCATCGCATTCCAGATTGAGATCAGCGCCATCGAGAGCAGACATACGCTCAACCCGCCAGAGCCGAAGCGCACCGCCGCCCACAGCAGAAGCGGCAAAGGTGCGTACATGAGCGCGGGAATGTTACCGGGCGCAGTCTGCGAGCCAAAGACCCAGAAGCTCACCACCAGGATTCCGCCCACCAGCAGGCCCGCTTCCAGGTATCGGGAAACGGTGGCCTTTCGAATCCAGTCGACTCCACCAGAGCCCCAAACCACAATGGTTGGAACCAGCGTCAACTCAGCCAATGTATTGGAAAACAATCGATGCATCCCGACTCCCCAAAAGCCGGTGCCCCAACCCGTGCGCACCACGATCGCCGCATCCAAAAACGAGGTCACCAAAGGCGCGAGGAGCACACCAAAAGCCAGGAAGAGGAGAACTCCCTTCACGCTATCGAACACCCGCTTCCCGTCGGTGTACCGCGTGATGCACCAGGCGCCGATCAGCGCTTCCCCGGTGTTGCTGGTGAACCATCCGACGGCCGTCCAAACCGGCACTCCCGCCTGCGTTTGAACGAACAGATGAACCGGAAACAATACCAGAAGAAACGCCCACCACATTCGAGTCGGGGCCAGCAACAGGGCGGCGAGCAGGATCGCGTTGGGAGGCCAGAAAGTGGCGATCGGATGCTGGCTCGGGGTCAGGGCAAACCCGATTCGAGTTCCCGCGTAGTAACTGATGCCCACCAGCAGTGCGAAGCCGAAGGTGCGCAACAACTGCTTGTGCTCTTCGAATCGTGCGAGGAGCTCGGTACGATCAAGAAATTGGCCGGCGCTCTTTCTTGCAAGCGACGAGAAGATCGTGCTGCTCAATGGAGGCACCTCGCCAACGGACGAAGGACAAATATGTCTCAGGATTGTACCGGGCCTCTTGCGATCGTCAATCAAAAAACATGCCCACGGCGTCCAAGACACCGCTCCCTGCATCCAAACCAGCCATGGAGGTAACTTTATGTACGTCATCTTGGGAGCAAGCGGCAACACCGGACGTGTAGTGGCGAACAGTCTTCTTGCCGGCGGGCAGAAGGTTCGCGTCGTCGGCAGAAACGCAGCCCACTTGCAGCCTTTCGCGGCAAAAGGTGCGGAGATCTTTGTCGCCGATGCCACCGACGCGGGCGCTCTCGCCAAAGCCTTTCATCAGGCCGACTCGGCCTACGTGATGATTCCGCCCAACACCACAAGCAAAGACCCGCTGGGCTACTCGAATCGGGTCAGCGACGCAATCGCAGCCACCGTGCAAAATGCAGGAACCAAAAACGTGGTTGCGCTCAGCAGCGTTGGAGCCGACAAACCCAGCGGAACCGGTCCCGTGGTCGGCCTTCACAACCTCGAACAAAAGCTCAACCAGATCAATGGCGCGAATGTACTCCACCTGCGTGCGGCCTACTTCATGGAAAACACCCTTCCCCAAGTCGGCGCGATCCGCAAGATGGGCTATGCCGTCGGGCCACTCCGCCCCGATCTGAAAATTCCCATGATCGCCACCCGCGACATCGGCGCTGCCGCCACTGAGGCGATGTTGCACCCTTCTGTCCGTGGCAAGCAGACTCGCGAACTGCTGGGACAACGCGATCTCAATTACACCGAGGTCGTCGCGACCATCGGCAGGGCAATCGGCACGCCCGACTTGAAATATATGCAATTGGCCGATGATCAGGTTCGCGCCGCCATGGTTCAAATGGGAATGTCGGACCAAGTCGCGCGACTGCTTCTCGAGATGGCCGCAGCACTCAACGCCGGAACCATGCGCGCCCTCGAACCTCGCACGCCGCAAAACACCACACCCACAACTTACGAAACTTTCGTAGCCGAGTCGTTCGTCCCGGCCTATCAACAGCAAGCCGCAGCCTGATCAACCATCTAGGGGCGGACGCAGCTTGCCCTGAACAATGCCGAAGGGTCCGCCCCGCAAACGAAGCAAGCACCACACGATCCGACTCATTAGCATTCTAGGAACAGAAGCGGAGTGGAATCGCGGGGAAAGGCATCAGAGGATAGCAGCAAAAATCGGAGGGTGCCCCATCCTTGTCTCGCCGCCGTTTAGCGAGACAGGGTGGGGATTTTGATTTCACAAGGGATCGAAACTGAAACCTCGCGTCGCTACCTCTTCATAAAGATGTGCATCGCTTTCTCTCCCGCGATACTCCGCACCACCGCAAATCCCCGCTGATGAAGATCGATCCCCGCAAACAGATGCTCCCCTTCCCCCAACAACACGGGCGACATCGCTAAATGCATCTCATCAATCTGCCCCGCCACCAGGTACTGCCGAATCACCGACACGCCACCGCCAATCCGTACGTCTTTTCCCATGGCCGCCGCTTTCGCCTGCTGCAAAGCCGACTCTAATCCATCGGCGACAAAGTAAAACGTAGTCCCACCGGCCATCACCAACGGAGCTCGCGCATGATGCGTCAGCACGAACACCGGCGTATGGTACGGAGGACTCTCGCCCCACCATCCATTCCACGGCTCTCCCGTCGTTGGCCACGGCCCCCGCACCGGCCCAAACATATTCCTCCCCAGAATCCACGCCCCGACATTCTCGAACGACAGCGCAGCCACATCGTTGTCGGTGCCTTTGGTTCCCTCGCCTTCCCCGTGCATCTTCTGGAAAATGTCAGTAGGAAAGAACCACTCGTGGAGCTCGGTCCCGCGCACGCCAAGCGGATTCTCCAAATCCTGCCGCGGCCCCGTGCCGAATCCATCAATAGAAATAGAAAACGCAGCCACTCGAACTTTGCTCACCCTGTCATTCCTTCATTCATGCCCATGTAGCGGCGGACGCATTCGTTCCACCCGGCGAATGCCGCAACTGCAAATCGGCTACGCCAGGAATTTCCGCAGCGGCTCCCAATAATGTGAATACCATCCCTCATATAGATGATCGTAATGCCCCTCCGGGAAGCCAGTGTGATCGAGAATGAGCCGTGTCCGCGAATCCTTTGCTTTCAATTCAATCTTCAAGAGCGAATAAGTTCCTTCCGGAAACTCCTGCGCCAGGCGCCACGCCTGCACAATCCGCCGGTTAGGAACCAACTCAACATTCCGCCCGACCACCAACCCGCCAAACATGGAAAACGCACCGCCCACTTTCGGATCGATCTCTGCCGCGGCTCCCGAAAACGTGGAGAAATCCTTCGAACTCAACAGCACCTCATAAATCCGCTGCGGCGCCGACTTGTACTCAATCTCCTGATGCAGCGAGGTACGGCTCTGATTGCCTTCCGTGGAAGCCGCCGCCATCTTGTTGTCCTGTCCCCAGCCCACGGTACCCACCAACGCTCCGGAACACGCGACGAAAACTCCACTCAAGATCTGCCGTCGCGAAACGCCAGCCGATGCCGCCCTTGAATCACCAATCATCGCGCCTCCGTTTTGAATTGCCTGACGGTCCATCCTAACGTCGCGTCGCTTGCGACGTCAGCATGCGGATTTGACAAAGCCTCTCAGTTCTTCATTGGAGCCCCCAAGCTCCCGCTCCTCAGAAAATAAAACGCAACGCACGTTCCAAGCGCCTCGGTGATGAGCAGCAGATACGATGTCAGCACAAACGTGCTACCCCATCCTCCACTCGGCTGCGCGTGAATGTGATCAGGGCCCGCAACCAGGAAGTGGTGATACAACCCAAATAGCAATGCTCCACCCATCGAAAGCGCCAGCAGAATCAATCCGAGTCTCAGCCGCACCGTCCAAAGCAGCACCATCGCGACTAGTGGCAAAACCAGCACAACCACAATCACAAAGATCGAGCCAAGCGGAGAAAGGCCCACGCCGAGTTCGCGGTGAGCAGCGCCATGCACAATGTTGACCAACAAGTGCGCCAATACAATTGCCGTCCCGTAAGTGGCTGATCGCTTCATAAGTTTTCCCGTGGGATCGCTCACGTAGTTCTCCCAAAGCAAGCGCCGCCGAGGAGAACTCGCTGAGATCGACACAAGGCCTCAATGGTGCGCCAGCCCTCCCAGAATATCCTGCCACGTATGTGAGATCATTCCTGGCCGCACGCTCTTGCACCAGTAAGCCACGACCCCGCATACAACTCCGAGCAGCGCAATCTTCAGCGCCTGCGCCATCCCCTGATAAAGATGCGCTCCCCCAAACGCCGCCGCAGAAAGCACGATCCCCGCCGGAACATTCTTCGTCACCGCAATGAACTGCCGCTGCAGGTAACCGCGATAGATGGCCTCCTCACAAATCCCCGCCGTCACCGAGAGCGCCACCCACAGCCACATCTCGGTCCGCCCCTGCGGCAGGATGGAATGCGCCGCCGACGCACCTCCCCCTCCACGCCCGAATGTCGATATCGCGATCGTCACCATCAGCAACAATATCGCAATGCCCACATCCCGCAGAAGATGTCTCACCGACCGCCAGCGTTCTCCGAGCACCGTCAGCAGCGACGAGCCATGCCACCATACGCCCATGAGCACCACCCCGAGCATCACCCACTCCGTCACCATGGTGCGCTCGTAGAGAACAGCACGATTGCCATCCACCAGAGCATGCACTTTCCCGAAGCTCACCGCCGCGCGATAAGACAACACACCCTGCACAACCAGCACCAACAGCGTGTGCCACAACGAAGCCACCGTCCGATACCCATCGGACGGAACTTTCCCCGCCACGATCCCGCCAGCAGCCGACGACTCAACCGAAACCGCCGCCACCCGATCTCCCATACCCGCGCCTGTAGTATCCATGTCGCCGCATTAGACTCACGGCAGACGCAGTTGTCATCACCATGACCATGCGCGGGTGCCCCATCCTAACGTCGCGCCTTTTGCGACGTTAGGGTGGGGATTTTGACTTGGGGTTAGTGATTAGAGTTGGTGAGCAGTGGAAGTCAAAGTCCAAATCCTTCCTGCGGCAAAATGGGACTACCCGATTCATTTGGGCGACGCGAACTTCTTGTACTGCGCCGCTTGTTTCTTTTGTACCGTGACGTCCGGTGCGGCCGGTCCCGCAGCTGGACGGTCTCCATTCCCCAGATGGTGCGGCGTGCGGCATTCAATTCCTTTACGCGGAGTCCCGGTGGCCTGAAGCAGGTCGCTAACAAAGTATGCACTCGAGTCGCACGTGATGATTCCTCCGGAATTGTCAGGGAAAGTCGCACCCACAGAGTCCACGCTGGAATTGACAAGGGCCAGAATGCCCGGACCCTCGTTTCTGGAGATCGTTCCTCCCCGCAGATAAGCTTCGGAGTTTCCATCGACCATGACGCCGGCGCTCCGTGGATTGTCGCTGCTCCCGTTTTGTGAAATTACATTTGGGCCGTACGTGTAGAGCTGCCCCGCGGCGTACAGATCGATCCCCGCACGCGTGTGTCCCGAGATGACGACGTTGTTGTAAAGAGCGAGTTGGCTTCCCACCCCGACCGCGACGCCCACGGCGCCATTGTCCTTGACGATGTTGTCACCGTTCGTCCCGCAGTCCCAAATCGAGATCTGGGAATGCTCGCGAGCATCAATTCCGCCACTCTGGTTGTCCGAGATCTGGGAGGTCCCAAAACAGTTTGCAACCTGAACTTTGGAAGCACTGACTGCCTGTATGCCGAAGCCGTTTGGCCGAACCGATGTCGAAGTATTGATGTTGTTCGCGATTGTCGTATTTCCCAGCGTCTGGAACAAACCCCCGTCGCCGACTCCAACCCCCGTTCCGTGATTGCCGCTGATATCCACCGGCCCGGCCATCGCCAACACGTTCAAAGCCGACTGAAACGTCACGTTGACTCCACCTGCGCCATTCGAGTCGAAGGACCCTGGTCCCTGCACGACAACATCTGATAACGTACCGACGGACAACCCAACACCTGAATTTCCATTGGCCGTGCAGGTCCATAACGTCACATTGTGGCTACTGGTGATATCGAATGCGTCGCCAGCCGGGTTTGTGACATTGAGCCCGTAGAGGAAGACACTATTGGAAGCTACGATCGAGACATTGCCATGGATGGTTGCCGTGGAACCATAGACTGCTCCGAGATTCAGATTCGAGAAGTTGGTAATGTTTACATTCTCATTGCATGTTCCGGTTACCAGGATGTACGAGTTCGGTCCAGCCACTGCCAACGCTGCGCCGATCGTCCAGAAGTCCGCCGAATTTGCGCCCGAGCAGTCGACGTAATAATAAGACTGGGCGTGCGCCGCGGTGGCGAAGGCGAATGCCGCGACCAGCATAAGCAGCGCTCGGCGGCCGCCGAGCATCGACAACATTTGGGTAGGAGTTGATCTCCTGGATCTATTCTGCCGAACACGATTCTCCAGGGACAGGGTGATAGTGTTCATCGGCATTGCGTTCCGTCCTTTCTCGTTCGTGCTGAAAAATCATCGGAGCATTGTAATCCAGCTGACACTCCTGCCCGGCAGGTGTGTTACCGGCTACATCCGGAGAGACGGAATTGGCAGCGATGCGCTGTCGAGCGAACCGGAAAAGGCCGGGATGCCCCATCCTTCTCGCGCAGTCTGCGAGAGAGCCTGCCCTGAGCTTGTCGAAGGGGTGGGGATTTTGATCTTGAGAACTTGGTGCAGTTTCGTGATTGCTCACGTAGCGGCGGACGCATTCGTCCGCCACGCGTCGTATTCCAGAAGCAGAACGGGAAATGAAATCGCTCGAACCCCCAGCGCGGCGGATCGATATCCAAACGGGGTGGGGACTGCCCACCTGTCCACCGCAATATCTGAGGCTGCCCCACCCTTCGTGGTTTTCGAAGGGTGGGCACGATGCTGCTTGCAGTAACGGTTTTAAGACGCCATCTTCCTGCCATTCTTCAAGTAATAATTGATCGTAGCCTCCCAGTTCCGTAGCCGCGCCTCGAACCATTCCTTGTCATAGCCCTCCAGTTCACGATTGCCCTCCGGCGACAGTCCCGTGTAGCGGTATCGGATGTGGGAGCGAGTCTCTTCCACACCGGACCGCGTCAACTGGATGACGAGTTCGGTGATGACAAGTCCGGGATTGATCCAGAGATACGCGATGCGAAATGCGGCAGGATCGTAGTCGGTCACGATCCATGTGGTCTCGCTCGGAGGCGCGTCGGCCGCGGAACCTGGCGGGTTGGGCGTGGTGAAGACGCATCCCAGCTCGGCGACGCCAGAATCCGAATAAATCAGACGATATTTCCATCCCGGCAGCCAGTCGTCCTCGCGAACGGGGCAGAGCAGCGGGAAGACTTTCTCCGGAGTGGCAGGATTGGTTTGCGTGAATTCGTGGACAACGCGATTGCCTCTGAATGCATTCATGATTTCCTCCAAAAGAAAACCCGCGAGCCCAAGAGGCCCGCGGGTGATTTTGATTTTGTAACTCTGCAAATTACAAATCTCTACTGGCTCACGAGATTTCAACGATCGCGAAGGTTCACCGTGAAGCCATGAAGCTCTGAAACGCTTGAACCTTAACTGGCAAAAATCAAACGGCCGTCGAGATTTCTCTCAGCGGCCGCTTTACTTGTCAGTAATTATCCTAGCACACACCCTGGGTTGCGATGAATGCCGGTGGGTCTAACCTTGAGGGATCCAGAAGGACGGCAAAGCCCTGGCCGCCACCTGGTACCTTCGTAATCCCTGCCCCGCGAATTCGCTAGGGTACGCGCATTGACCCAGCAAATACTTCTAGCATGAGGAACCTTTCCTTTCTCGCCGCACTGCTGTTCTGCGCCTTCGCCGCGAACTCGCATGCCCAAAATCGCGTTTACTGGAGTGCTGCCAACAGCGAGACGATTCCTTTGGAGCCCGCCAGCCTCCATGCCGGCCGCGTCTACAGTCCCGCTGTCGGGGGCGGCGACATGCATGTACAGATCGACTCCCGATACCCGGTCACCGTGGCCATGACCTGGGCCGACGAATGGAACGCCGCCCAGCAGCCCGGAGCCCCTGGAAACTTCAGCTTCCTCTGCGTGAAAGAGCATGTCACCAGCACGATTTACGAGTGTCATCTTCCCTCCGAACGCCCGATGATTATTACCTTTCACGATGAGCGCAGGCCCGAGAAGCCCGTCGTCACCACCATTGGCGCCATCCTCGGACCCGGAGTGCGGCAATTCATTTCGCCCAACGATCTTCACATCCAGTACTACAATTGCGTTCAGCCGGAGTTCCACTGGCGGCGCATCCTCGACGAAAAATACCAGATCACCGCGGCGCCCAAGGTCTACAGCCTGATGACTCCTGACCACGACGGCCAGGAACTCAGCGTCAAGATCAAGTCGCCGATCCCCCTGACGGTCGCTCTACTGCCGTCGCATCTCGCCGACCAGGTCTACGACAAGACGGTCACCCTCACTGCCGCCCTCGACCAAACCGGCTGCAAGGAACGTGGCGTCCAGTCGATGAGCTTCAATTGCACGTTCAACGTCGCCGATGGAACGCAGACGCTCCTAATCCTCCCCGACATCGATGTTTCCGGCCACAAGAAAGCCACGGTCGAAGCCAACACGGTAAGGTGCGTCGACCATTGCGAGCTATTGAGCGCTCCGCCCAGTCCGTAGAGCAGAAAATCATCGCGCAAGAAGGAAAGATCTGGGTGCCCCATCCTAACGTCGCGCTTTTTGCGACGTTAGGGTGGGGATTTTGACCTGGGATGAGCCACAAAGACCGCGGCCAAAATGGGTCACCCGCCTCTATGCGAAGGATCTGCCAAATGAAACCCCGGGAATACAATCCCTGAAGAGCGTGGAGAGACTGCGATGAAGCGGATATCGATACCCCTCCTTCTTTTGTTAAGCGTCAGCTTGTTCGCAGCCGACACAAAGCCGAATTTCAAGTCCGCAGCGATGCCCTTCTATCCGGCCTTGGCTCGCCAGGCTCGTATTGAAGGCAAAGTAACTCTGCGCTTCACGGTCAACGAGAACGGAGACACAGCCGATGTCGAGGCAACCTCTGGCCACAAACTCCTGCGGGAGGCGGCGATCGAGAATCTCCAAAGCTGGAAGTTTTGGCCTCCGAGTTGTGCTTGCCGGGTCAAGGACGAGGTGACCCTCGTCTACAAGTTATCCAGGGCATTGGATCCGGCGGACCCGCCAACTGTCATCGTTCGATGGTTCGGGCAGAGAATGGAAGGGATTACGGTAGAGATCGAGAGCTACGCCCCGCAGTGGCAACCCTGAACGGCCGACCGGACGGCGCAAAAGGCCTGCTCCGACGAAGATCGATAAATGGCTGCCCCACCCTTCGCGATTTTCGAAGGGTGGGCACGATGCACCCCGCAGTAACGGTTGTTCCCTACACCGGGTTCCTTACTTCGAGTTCAACCCCAAAGCCTTCTGAGTGCGCGCCCAGCATCGATTCCCACCTTTCGAAAACCGCAAAAGGCGGGGCAGCCTGCGCCTCTGAACTATAGAGGAGTTACTCCACAGCGAATCAAGTACCGCGCAGTCGCGTCAAACTCCTCCGGAGAAACGGTCGGATCACTTTCGTTCCCCTTTGGAACATAGATGATCAGTCCTTGCCTAGCTCTAGTGAGCAATACTCGATAAGCGTTCCGGCGGTAGATCTGCTTCTCGGTCCGATTGATCATCTTCCAGGCACTTGGTGCAGACGGCCGTAGATTGCGCAACAGCCAACCGTCCACGTCGCTCCAAACAAAGTCTCCGCCCCAGCAGATTCCGACCCAATCTAATTCCAACCCTTGGATCTCGAATTCGGTGGCAAACACCTCGCATTTATAGCTCGACCGCACATCGGTTTCGTCGCTTAGATACCAGTGCTCCCATTTATAATCAGCATGAAAACTCGAGCTCGGCTCAAGACCGTCGGCCCGCAAACGCATAGCCCCAGAGGAACCAACAAGTCCGTACCGCGTATTTCCGATCCTCTGCTGGCGCAATTTCAGCCGTGTCTGCTGCAAATCGCGGGACAGAAAAATCGGGAACTTAGTGGTTACATCAAGGGAAGCGGCTTTACTGGCATTTCCCTGGATGACCTCATTCACCCAGGCGACTATTCGACGACTTGACTAACAAGAGGCAGGTGACGACGAATCCGACATTACATCTGCGAACGTCCAATCGGAGTCTGCGGGCTGAGCGACTCGCCTAGGCGCGTTTGAACTTCTTCAAGTTCTGAACTCGGTTCCAAGCGCGTTGTGCCTCGTCGAAGATAATGGCGTGATTCGAAGGAGCTCCCGGATTATCATCCACGTAATAGCGAGCAAATACATGAACATTCTCGATCAGAGTTTTCGCACGGGATCGAGCCTCAGTCGCACTTTCACCGGCGCTCATGCTCTCCTGCGTGAAAAGATGCTGAAGTACCGCGACGAGCGGTCCGTTGCCGCTCATGAAGTGAATCGGGGTTTGTTTGTTTTCTTCGGAATGTGCGAGCCCCAGTCCTACTAGTGTCTTTCCAGATCCCGGAACACCCGTCAAGAAACAAATGGCATGCTGCTTCTCCTCGCGGGCGCGATCAACATAGCACTGAATAGATTGGCGGACGGTTTCGATCTCGTGTTCGGAAGCTTCGGACTGCGCGATCTCTCGAATGGCAAGTCCGCTTCTTAGGCTCAGCGCGGCGTCGATTATGCTCGGCACCGGGAAGTAAGGACTACCATTCCAATCGTCCGAGGATATCTGCTCGCCACCCAGCGCGTCGACATCCACAAGCAATCCCGCAAGTTGCGCCCATGAGGTTCGGACCGCCGCCGCGACCCAGTAGGAAGCCGTCTGTGGATACGAACTATTCCAACTTGGGCTGTCGAAGTCTCTCTCCATGCGATCGCCCGCGACAATTACCGGCAAAATTCGACTGCTCGAGGTCGCCTTGTGAAAGTAGTGCAGGAGCATCGCATACTCCTCGACCTGACGCTTCGCGTCCGAGGCAACACCTCCGGTCTTCGCCTCAATTACAACGACTGAACTGCGAATCAGCAAGACCACGTCAATGCGACGCTCTTTTCGAGGAATTGAGAACTCGAGAAGCAATCCCCATCGCCCGGCGGAGCTCGAGGTAGCGACGCACTCTTCAAGAGCCTTCCGCAGATGCTGCAGGTCTCGCTGCCAAGTCAGAGTCTGGTCTGAGTATTGAGTTGTATATCCGCGATTTGCGTATCCAACCGCCAGACGAGCGAGGACATTTTCGACTCCTTCGCTTAGGAATTCCTGAACACTTCCAGAATAGAAAGATGCCATGTGAGATGGGAGTTGAGCGTTGTTAGATTACCACTCGCTGAGTACGATTCGCTGATGCGAGGCAGAAAACGGACGGAAGAGAGCGACGCTGATGAAAAAAGGAAAAGGCCAATCTGATTTCTCAGACTGGCCTTTATTAATGCCGGCAACTACCTACTCTCCCACACACTTTCGCGTGCAGTACAATCGGCCCAGCGGGGCTTAACTTCCGTGTTCGGGATGGGAACGGGTGGATCCCCCGCGGTAAGATCACCGACAAGTCGTAGCTGTCAGCTATCAGCCGTCAGCTTTCAGCAACTCGTGCCGCGCTGACTTTTCAAGGCGGATGGACAGCAAACTTGATTGTCCCAACTTCTCAACCTCCGCTCAAACTGAGAGCTGAAAGCTGAGAGCTGAGAGCGTAATTTGTAAAAGATCTTGAGAACGATCTCTCACAACTGAATAGATTGGGTGTGGCTTACTTTCTTGTTTGCTTACTTCCGATTTCTGCCACTCATTACTTCGGCTTTCGTCGGCGCACAGTTGTCAGCGTCTTTCTTTCTCTTCGCCCAATTTCTGGCGGATGAGAGAAACTCGCTTAGCCGCAGCTCAGATTCTAGCTGATGGCTGAAAGCTGAGTGCTGACAGCTGTTTTCTGCACCGAGTAAATTTTATGGTCAAGCCGAACGGGCGATTAGTACTGGTAAGCTACACGCATCACTGCGCTTCCACCTCCAGCCTATCAACCAGGTAGTCTTCCTGGGCCCTTCTTATCCCTTACGGGTTGGGAGATCTCATCTTGAGGAGTGCTTCCCGCTTATATGCATTCAGCGGTTATCACAACCGAACTTCGCTACCGAGCGGTGCCATTGGCATGACAGCTCGAACACAAGAGGTTCGTCCATCCCGGTCCTCTCGTACTAAGGACAGGTCCTCTCAAATCTCCTGCGCCCACAACAGATAGGGACCGAACTGTCTCGCGACGTTCTGAACCCAGCTCACGTACCGCTTTAATAGGCGAACAGCCTAACCCTTGGAACCTTCTACAGCTCCAGGATGCGATGAGCCGACATCGAGGTGCCAAACCGGAGCGTCGATATGAACTCTTGGCTCCGATCAGCCTGTTATCCCCGGCGTACCTTTTATCCGTTGAGCGATGGCCCTTCCATGCAGAACCACCGGATCACTAAAGCCTACTTTCGTACCTGCTCGTCTTGTAGGACTCGCAGTCAACCACGCTTATGCTTTTGCACTCGTCGGCTGATTTCCAAACAGCCTGAGCGTAGCTTCGCGCGCCTCCGTTACCGTTTAGGAGGCGACCGCCCCAGTCAAACTACCCGCCTTACCATGTCCCTCTCCCGGTTTACGGGAGTAAGTTAGAACCACAGATCTCGCAGGGTGGTATCTCACCGTTGGCTCCTCCAAGCCCGAGAGCCTGGAATCAAAGCCTCCCACCTATCCTGCGCAGCAAGGGCCATAGTTCATGGTAAAGGTATAGTAAAGGTGCACGGGGTCTTTCCGTCTAGTTGCGGGCAACCGGCATCTTCACCGGCACTACAAGTTCGCCGTGTCAGTCGGCAAGACAGTCGCACTTTCGTTACGCCATTCGTGCAGGTCGGAACTTACCCGACAAGGAATTTCGCTACCTTAGGACCGTTATAGTTACGGCCGCCGTTCACTGGGGCTTCAGTTCGAAGCTTCACCTTGCGGTTGACCTCTCCCTTTAACCTTCCAGCACCGGGCAGGCGTCAGCCCCTATACGTCGTTTTCGACTTTGCAGAGACCTGTGTTTTTGTTAAACAGTCGCAGTGCGCATTTCGCTGCGGCCCCCTCGAGCTATGAACTCTACCGGGGCACCCCTTCTCCCGAAGTTACGGGGTTATATTGCCGAGTTCCTTACCAACTGTTCTCACGAGCGCCTTTGGATATTCTCCTCGTCTACCTGTGTCGGTTTGAGGTACGGTTCCCTTGTGTTCTCCTTAGAGGTTTTTCTTGGCAGTGTGGAATCGGCAGCTTTCCTCCATACGGAGTACTGCTTTGCGTCTCAGTGATAACTTCCTCGCGGATTTTCCTACGAGAAACACCTTACACGCATCGACCGTTATAGCCATAGAACGGCCTGCTTATCCTACTGCGTCACCCCATCGTATAACGAAACAAGGGAGGTCCGGAATATTAACCGGATGTCCATCGGCTACGCCTTTCGGCCTCGCCTTAGGGACCGCCTGACCCTGAGCGGATTAACCTTTCTCAGGAAACCTTAGACTTTCGGCGCGGAGGGTTCCCACCTCCGTTATCGCTACTTATGCCGGCAGGGTCTCTTCTCAACCGTCCACCAGTCTTCTCAGTCTGGCTTCAAACTGTTGGGAATGCTCTCCTACCACGCATGGCTGTTACACCATGCATTCGCTGCTTCGGTAACAAGCTTAAGCCCCGTTAAATTGTCGGCACCGGACCGCTTGACCAGTGAGCTATTACGCTTTCTTTAAAGGATGGCTGCTTCTAAGCCAACCTCCTGGCTGTCTGGGCGTTCCGACTTCCTTTCCCACTTAGCTTGTATTTTGGGACCTTAGCAGGCGATCTGGACTGTTTTCCTCTCGACGACGAAGCTTAGCCCCCGCCGTCTGACTCCCGGATTGGTTGTTCTATGGCATTCGAAGTTTGATTGGATTCTGTAAGCTGGAAAGCCCCATAGTCCATTCAGTTCTCTACCACCACGACAAATCATCCGAGGCTAGCCCTAAAGCTATTTCGGAGAGAACGAGCTATCACGGAATTTGATTAGCCTTTCACCCCTACCCTCAGCTCATCGGAGCTTTTTTCAACAAACACCCGTTCGGCCCTCCAGTGGGTGTTACCCCACTTTCAGCCTGGCCAAGGGTAGATCATCCCGCTTCGCGTCTATTCCTGCCAACTGGATCGCCCTATTCGGACTCGCTTTCGCTACGGCTCGCTTTCGCTTAACCTTGCTGACAAGAATAACTAGCCGGCTCATTATGCAATAGGCACGCGGTCAGACTTTCGGCTTGCGCCGCATAGTCCTCCCACCGTTTGTAGGCACACGGTTTCAGGTACTATTTCACTCCGCTCACAGCGGTTCTTTTCGCCTTTCCCTCACGGTACTGGTTCACTATCGGTCAGAAGCTAGTATTTAGCCTTACGGAATGGTCTCCGTAGCTTCCCGCAAAGTTTCTCGTGCTCCGCGGTACTCAGGTATCGACTTCGAGTCTGGTTCGTTTTCACCTACGTGGCTATCACACTCTATGGCCCCTCTTTCCAGAGGGCTTCGGTTAACGTCCAGATTGGTAACTCTACTGTTGTCGACCCTACAACCCCGGTAGAACCCGAAGGTCTTACCGGTTTAGGCTGTTCCGATTTCGCTCGCCACTACTCTCGGAATCGAGGTTTCTTTCTTTTCCTCCTGGTACTGAGATGGTTCACTTCCCAGGGTTCGCTCGTGCGTGACTATGGATTCATCACGCCGTACGGGGGGTTTGCCCCCGTGGGTTTCCCCATTCGGAAATCCCCGGATCAAAGCCTGCTTGCGGCTCCCCGAGGCTTATCGCAGCTTGCCACGTCCTTCTTCGCCTGCTTCTGCCAAGGCATCCACCATGCGCCCTTAGTAGCTTGACCATAAAATTAACTCGACACACTCAATCGGCTCCCGGCTTCCGGCTTTCGCCATCCGCTAAGAGCAAATCGAACAACGCCGCTTTAACTCTATGGGCCTAGTTGCCTGCTCATCGCGCGCTCAACGCCTATCAGTGTTGTCGCGCCCCAGCAGGCTAAATTCAGGCACTCATAAAAATTTACAACGCCTTGTAATTTGCCCAATCTATTCAGTTGTCAAATATCGTCCTCGCTGGCCTGCTTCAATCTATTGAAGCCCCAGCAAACCCCGCACTCGGCGGGTATGGGTCTTACTGATTCCAGAGTCGTGCAAACCCCAGAACCCCTCCAACCCAATGTTCGGCGCCAAGAAACTTGACGCCCAACATCGGATTGAATCCTCACTCGGTCAATTCATGGTGGAGCTGACCGGGATCGAACCGGTGGCCTCCTGGTTGCAAACCAGGCGCTCTCCCAGCTGAGCTACAGCCCCACATTCAAAGTGGTGGGCCTGGGTAGACTTGAACTACCGACCTCACCCTTATCAGGGGTGCGCTCTAGCCACCTGAGCTACAGGCCCGGTCCTAATTACAACTCCCGGAGCCTACGATCCGGCTCCCAACTTACTAGCTGCTAGCTTCCAGCCGAATCGAAACGATTCAGCCAGGAGCTAGAAGCTAGTAGCCAGAAGCTCAAAATTTTATTCGAGGACAAGGTTGAACGTGCGCTCCAGCTAAGCCGGAGCTGACCATCATGGAAACGTGAATCGAGAAAGAGAGGCCCGAAACGAGGCTCCCTTGCCGCATCCTCAGGTTTATTGTGAATGCAGTTTGGGGTACATGGCAACATCCCACGCGTGTTTAAACTTCATTGTCTCGAAGACCGAAGTCCTCAAGACGAAGTCGCGTGAGTGCCATGACGTTCTCTCTTAGAAAGGAGGTGATCCAGCCGCAGGTTCTCCTACGGCTACCTTGTTACGACTTCACCCCAATCATGAGCTGTACCTTGGATGGCTGCCTCCTTGCGGTTAGCACACCAGCTTCTAGTACGGCCCACTTTCGTGATGTGACGGGCGGTGTGTACAAGGCCCGGGAACGTATTCACCGCGGCGTTCTGATCCGCGATTACTAGCGATTCCAGCTTCATGGAGTCGAGTTGCAGACTCCAATCCGAACTGAGGCCGGCTTTTTCCGATTAGCTCCCCCTCACGGGTTTGCGACGGTTTGTACCGACCATTGTAGCACGTGTGTAGCCCTGGACATAAAGGCCATGAGGACTTGACGTCATCCCCACCTTCCTCCTCGTTATCCGAGGCAGTTTCACTAGAGTGCCCGGCTTGACCCGATGGCAACTAGGGATAAGGGTTGCGCTCGTTGCGGGACTTAACCCAACATCTCACGACACGAGCTGACGACAGCCATGCAGCACCTCCGCAGCAGCCTTTTAAGGGGAAGGGATATTTCTACCCCGGTCCACTGCGCTTCGAGCCCAGGTAAGGTTCTTCGCGTTGCGTCGAATTGAACCACATGCTCCACCGCTTGTGCGGGCCCCCGTCAATTCCTTTGAGTTTCAGCCTTGCGACCGTACTCCCCAGGCGGATTGCTTATCGCGTTAGCTGCGGCACAGCAGGATTGGGTACCTGCTACACCAAGCAATCATCGTTTAGGGCTAGGACTACCAGGGTATCTAATCCTGTTTGCTCCCCTAGCTTTCGCGCCTCAGCGTCAGTTATGGTCCAGTGCGCCGCTTTCGCCACAGGTGTTCCTCCCGATATCTACGCATTTCACCGCTACACCGGGAATTCCACGCACCTCTCCCATACTCCAGCACCACAGTTTCGCCTGCAGGCCCCGGGTTAAGCCCGGGGATTTCACAAGTGACTTGTGGCACCGCCTACGCGCCCTTTACGCCCAATAATTCCGAACAACGCTCGCACCCTCTGTATTACCGCGGCTGCTGGCACAGAGTTAGCCGGTGCTTCTTCCACCAGTACCGTCATTATCGTCTTGGTCGAAAGGAGTTTACGCCCCAAGGGGCTTCATCCTCCACGCGGCGTTGCTGCGTCAGGGTTTCCCCCATTGCGCAAAATTCCCCACTGCTGCCTCCCGTAGGAGTCTGGACCGTGTTTCAGTTCCAGTGTGTCCGTGCGCCCTCTCAGGCCGGATACCGATCTTCGCCTTGGTGGGCCGTTACCCCGCCAACTAGCTAATCAGCCGCGACCCCCTCTTCTAGCGCATTGCTGCTTTGATCTTGCGATATTATGCGGTATTAGCCTCGGTTTCCCGAGGTTATCCCCCACTTGAAGGTAGGTTAGTCACGTGTTACTCACCCGGTCGCCACTTTACTCATGGATTGCTCCACTTTCTCGTTCGACTTGCATGTGTTAGGCACGCCGCCAGCGTTGATTCTGAGCCAGGATCAAACTCTCGTTTGAAACCTGATGTCTGCCGACGGGTAGTTGGCAGACTGCCATCGCCGCACATCCGAAGCAACTTGCAAAAGCTGCTCTGGTTTCAACAGCGCGGGATGGCGCCACCATTCAGCCTCCGCTTCCTCTTCAGGACGAATCCCGAAGGAGAATAGAAGTTCATGGTGGTCTATCTTGTGAGATCGTTTCGGACTTATGCCCGAATCCGCTCTCTCACGACTGGCACGTTCAACCGAGTTGTCAAAGATCGAATCGCCTTCCGCCTGAGCGGCGCGCCTTCGTTCTAGACGGACTCACTACTAGAGTGAATCCGGCTGTCCTCGAAACCTTTTAACCATATCGTCCGCGCGAAACCCTGTCAACCCACACATCCCACAGCATTTACACATGATTTCCACATGTGAAATGCGGACAGGAGAGCGGAACCTCAGGGGCTAGAGCCCGCGAGCTCTTCGCGGCCTTGGCGGCACGACTTAAGGTCGCGCCCTTCCCGGTTCGTGCTCATTACAGAGCGCAACGGTATGGCCTTCCGCTTTGGACCTTCGAAGCACCGAATAATCGGCGCAGGGCTTTTTAGAGCAGCCAAGGCGGAAGACAGAAAATTGAGAAAAGAACTTGCTTTGGAGGTCCTTGCTTTGAAGGTACCCTTCAGAAACCTACTGGTGTTTCCGAATCAAGTCCCGTGGCCGGGACGACTTGAGAACTCTGCATTCTCTGAAAACTTAGATGCCGGGCGGACACGAGAGATTCAAACAAACTACGACCGGCTGCCACACATCTGCTCTCGGTGAATTGTTTATACCAGATGAATCCGAAAAATTGCAAGGGACAATTTGAAAAATGCGTAAGTTTACTGGTTTGGTGCCGGCGGCGAGGCCTTCCTCTATTTCGGTCGACGAAAGCTGTTCAACTGAGCCACCCCATACAGCCCACTTATTTCGAGGTCGCCCGCCGCCTCGACGAGGCGGTCCAACAATATGGCACTCTCCATGTCGAGGCTGGTAGGCCTGTTCTCTTTCTTGTCCTCAAGTAATCGCTTGAACATTTGGCCGGCCCTGTCGAGCTCTCGTTCAGGATGACAGATCGCAACGGAAGGGCTGTCCGCTGCTCACGAGCATCCTACGACCGCAGGCCCTCAGTGGCTGAAGCCGAGCGACATTGGTGCTGCTTTGCGGCACGACTGAAGTCGTGCCCTTCCCGGTTTCTTTTCTTCCCGGGTTCTTTTTCCCGGCTCGTGGTGATATCGGCGAACTTCCCCGCTTCTCACGAAGGACGCGAGAAACGGGGCATCCCGGCTTTCACGTCAGAACTCCCTTTCCAACCTACGGTTTCGTTGAGGGAATAGGGATCCTTCGACTGCGGAGCGCGATTCGAAAGGCGAATCGCGCTCCTTCGCTCAGGATGACATTTCAAAAACAAGATGACAATGCAAACAGCACGACACGGCGGGGGACAGCATCAGAGCTTCAGGAGGTGCCAGGCTTCTTTGTATTTTTCGTACTTGGCGTTTTTGTGGTGTGGGGTTAGGAGGATGTCGGGCTGGTGGTTTGTCGCTTTGATTGGCAGGATGTACCAGGTGTCGGTGGGGATTACGTAGGCGGCGAAGAAGTCGATTTGGTCGGGGCGGTAGGGGACTCCGTTGGAGTCG
This sequence comes from uncultured Acidobacteriaceae bacterium, assembly GCA_963722365.1. GTDB lineage: Bacteria > Acidobacteriota > Terriglobia > Terriglobales > Acidobacteriaceae > Sulfotelmatobacter. The sequence continues at coordinate 580,959 of CAVRLM010000001.1, read as the reverse complement.
AGGTGGCATTTGTAGGAGTTGCCGCGGTGGAAGAGGGTGCATTTGACCTGGACGCGGACGAAGTGCCCGTGGTGCGCGAGAGCGAGATCGAAGGGGGCAGAGTCTCCCCATGGCTTGGTGACGATGAAGCCGAGTTCGGTGGCGCGAGTCATGAAACGCAGCTCCGCCCACTCGCCCCGCGCCTTGGGGTGGCGGATGTACATCCCTGGATTTTTCATGGAATCTTTGCGGTACTTCCCCGGACCCTTCGGCTTCGCTCAGGGCAAGCTGCGTCCGGAGCAACACAATAAAAAGCGCGGCCTAGGTCGGCCGCATTGATTTCTTTCTATAGTTCTATTTTATCAAGTGATGGGGGCAAAGTGGACATTTTCGGGACTTTATAGTTGGGTTAGAAAGTTTGGGTTGGGGGGAAATAGGGTGGGTTGGGGGCTTGACAAGAATTCTGGAATTTCTCGGTTTTCGGGGTTCTTTCCCATCGTCGAGCTGCGCTCGACGGGACGGACGAATGCATCCGTCCCCACATCCTTCTGTCTCTACATTCGTTCCCTCACATGCGCCTGACAATGTGAGCGCTTTGGAACAGACAGTCCGATTCTTACGCGGTAAGGTTGTGTAGTTTCACTTGGATGTTCCAAGTTCTCCAGCCGGGGCCCGCACGCGCACGAATCGACAGAGAAATCGGAAGCACAATCAAACCCAAGCGGAATTCAGACCGCCGCAAGGCGAGACTTCTCGGAGGATTCCATGAAGAGAGTATTCCTGCTGATCGTTGTACCGGCGCTGCTGGTCGCAATGGGGTTTGCACAAGTTCCCGCGGCGAGCAGCAATGCAGACCCGATGAACGTTAAAGGATGCTTGGGTGGCTCGGACGGCAACTATACCGTTCTGGAGAACAACACAGGCAAGACTTTCAAGATCACTACCAGCAGTGCTGACCTCAAGGCGTTTGTCGGCCAGGACGTCAACATCACGGGGCACAAAGAAGGTACAGCGGAGGACGGCCTTGCCGTCACCGCACTGAACATGATCTCGGTACACTGTGCGGCGGCAGCGGTTGCACCGGCTGCGGCTGCCAGCGCACCAGCGGAGACGATCAGTACACCTCCTACTGCGGCGGCTGCGACTGTCAGCGCGCCGGCGGAAACGGTCAGCGCACCCGATGCGGCGACCGCACCTGCCGCGGCTGCACCTGCCGCGGCTGCTCCGGATGCGACTGTGAGCTCCCCTCCGGAGACGGTTATCGAACGTCCTTCTTCGGCAGCACCTGCTGATGCACCTCCCGCAGCTGCTCCCGCTGCGACCGTGAGCACGCCTCAAGAACCGATCAGCACACCTCCAGCTGCCGCCTCAGCGCCGGCTGTCAGCGCGCCAGCAGAAACTGCGAGCGCACCCGCTACGGCAGCCGCCGTTCACCGCACGCCAGCATCAGCGGGATCGCGGAAACCGGCCGCAACGCCGGTTGCGGCGCCTGCACCGGCCGAGCCGGTCACCAAACCTGTCGCGGACGCGGCCGTCCCGACCGAGCCGGTTGCTCCACCTCCGACGACTGCCAGCACCGCGGTTGCTCCTGCTGCCGCACCGGCCACAACGGCCTCCACCAGCAGATCTGTCGGTATGATTGTTTCGATTGTGGTGGTGGTGCTCCTGATAGGCGCAGGAGTTCCTCTTTACAACCGGTGGAAAAGACAAAAACTCTTGAATGAGACCAGCAGCCAAAATCTCTCTTTCACGAAAGAACGGAAACCCGAGCCGGGCAAGACCGACACAACCGGAGGGCGTAAAGCTGCCTAGTCTGAACGAAACATTACGCAACTCAAACCTCGATCGCCGGCAGCAACTGCTGTCGGCGAACTCTCAACGGCACTAGGGGTCGCCGAATCGGCCGCCGCCCGGCAAACCTCAGTGCAATGTGGCTAGGCGTTCGAAGACGCCGCGAACGACTCGGTCGCAACGGGCTCCCATGAAGGGGAAGGCCTGCTTGGCGCCGGCTCCTACGCGGGAAAGCAGCCAGTTGCGGGCGAGGGCGCGTCCGCGGTGCAGGCGGACTTTGACGTTCTCTTCCGTCAGGTCGAGGGTGGCGGCAGTTTCGGCGGTGCTCAGCTCCTCGATATCGCGGAGCGTGACCACAATGCGGTATTGCTCGGGGAGTCCGAGAACGGCCTCTTCGAGAAGCTGGCAGGTTTCGGAGCGGGAGACGTTTTCTTCCGGTCCGGGCGAAGGAGTGGCGAGGTTCATGGCAGGGTCTCCGTCAGGGTCGGTGTCGTCGAATTGCGGATTGCGCGTGCGCAGGCGGAGACGGGCCAGGGCTTCGTGAACGGCGATGCGGGTGAGCCAGGTGGAAAACTGGGAGCGTCCGGCGAACTGATCGAGGTGCTCGTAGGCGCGCACGTAGGCGTCTTGCATGACGTCTTCCGACTCGGCGTCGTCGCGGAGGATGGCGCGGGCCACACGGTAAAGACGCTGGTTGTAGCGGCGCATGAGGATCTCATAGAGCGCGGTGTCTCCGGCTTTGACGCGGTCGACGACCTCGTTGTCGGTGAGGTCGGATCCGGCGGCTTGGCGAACTGCAGTCGTCGTCTCCATGGGGGGCCTCTTCCTGTATAGAGCGGGCACCTTCCAAAAGGTTACAGCGGTTTAGACGGCATGGGGCGCAAGATTTTCCCAGGGGAAGAATTTCGGGGGAAGTTGTATCTATTTGCCGGCTCGACACTCTTTTGTGTGGGAGACGAAATGACTGGGTTTGACAAGCGGCTGGATTGGGCGTGGTGGGCGCTGAAGATTGGGCTTGGAGTTGGGCCGATCATCACCGGGCTGGATAAGTACTTCAACAAGCTTGCGGACTGGGGAATGTACTTGAGTCCGTTGGCGACGAAGGTGGTTCCGGTGAGCGCGACGACGTTCATGCACGTGGTCGGCGTGGTGGAGATTGTTGCCGGGCTGATCGTGCTGAGCCGGTGGACGAAGATTGGCAGCTACATCGTGATGCTGTGGCTGCTGGGCATTGCCGTGAACCTGCTGACGACTGGGATGTTCTACGACCTGGCCATGCGGGATGTGGAGATTGCTCTTGGGGCGTTTGCGCTGTCGCAACTCTCGACAGTGCGCGAGGAGAAGCTGGCAACGAACTAGCCGGCATCTTGGTTGTAGGTTGGCACAAAATTCAAATGGAGGAATCGTAATGCGAAAACTTGCTTCCCTTGTTCTGGTGTTAGGAATATGCGCTCTGCCATTGTTTGCGGCGGCGGAAACTTATAAAGATGTCGCGGTGGTTGATGTGAACTGCTCGAAGAAAGTGGCGGCCGATCCGGATTCGCATACGCGGGCTTGTGCGTTGAAGTGCGCGGGCAGCGGCTTCGGGATTGTTACTTCCGATAAGCAGTTTCTGAAGTTCGACGCGGCTGGCAATGAGAAGATCACCGAGGCATTGAAGGCGTCGGACAAGAAAGATCATCTGCGAGTCGACGTGAGTGGAGACTTGCAGGGTGACACGCTGAAGGTGACATCGGTCAAGTTGCTGTAGGAAGTTTTTGCTGGGGCGCGCCGAGGAAGGATTTCGTCGGCGCGCTTTATCTTCCGCTTATTCTTCCCGAAGATGGCTTCGTTCCCTTCGTCGCGCTTCGCGCAACGGGACGGACGAATGCGTCCGTCCCCACACAATCTGTACCACGCCATCCGTCCTGCCACATTGATCTGTCTCTTGAACGTAGAATCTTCGGGATGACTTTTGGGGAGCAATATCGGGTGGGGATTCGGCACTTCAATGCGCGGGAGTTTTATGACGCGCATGAGGTTTGGGAGGATGTGTGGCGCGACTCGCATGGGCTGGAGAAGCGATTCTTGCAGGGACTGATCCAGGCGGCGGTGGCGTTGCATCATCATTCGACCGGGAATGTGGTGGGAGCTTGTTCGTTGATGGAGCGGGCGCGGAGGAATCTGGCGGCGTGTCCGGAGGAGTTTGGGGAGATTCGTTTAGGGCAGTTGCTCGCAACGCTGGGGGAATGGCGTGCGGCGGTGGTTGCGGGTGAGAGAGTGCCGGGGCTACCGGTGATTGTGCGAGTGGAGTAGAGGCGGAGGCGCGGAGAAGTTCGCATGTGTCGCGAAGATCGGATTGCGTTTTGGGAACCTTTCTTTCGCCCCTCCCGGGGCTTGTTCATTTTTCCATTCAACATATCCCACGCCTTACGGCGTGGGCTGCATTCTGGCGCCGCTCCGCGGCTTGGAACCTAACAACTAGTGAAATTCTACGGTGATGAATTTGGCGGCGGTGTGGCCGGTGTTCATCAGGGTATGAGAATAGCCGCCCGGGACCCAGTTGGTTCCTCCCTGCTTCATGGTGAAATTGCTGGGCGGCTTGCCTTGGACATCGCTGCGTAGTTCGTAGTCGGTGAGGGCGACGACCAGGTGCGGGCCGATGTGTTGATGCAGCGGGACCATGCCTCCAGGCTGGAGTTCGAGCAGGGAGACGCGAACGCTGTCGCGGACGAAGAGGATCTCTTTGGTGCCTCCGTGCAGGATGTCGAGGCCGCGGTCTTCGTCCCATTTCGTGGGAGTGCTGCGGAGCTTGGCGTCTTGCAGGAGTTCAATGTTTAGATCGCGGAAGGGCTTCGGCGAAAGATTGCGGAGGATGTGGGAGAACGGCGCGGGCACGAAGCGGACGTCGCCATCCGCGTGATTGGTGGAGACGGGCGTCTTGCCTTCGACGGCGTTGACGATCTGAGCGCCCTGCAGTGTGACCTGAACATAGTCGTGGCGGTGCGAGTGCATGAGCGTTTCGGAGTGGGCGGGGACATCGACGGTGAAGACGCGGACTTGATCGTTGACGAGGACCTGGTGGTGGTGAGGCTCGGCGGTAATTTCGACGACGGAGGGAGATTGCGCGGAGAGGACGGCGGTCAGGAAAAGATAAAGAATGCTGCGTCGCATGAGCGGGATTGTAGCGTGAACGGTTGTCAGTAGCCAGTAGCCGGGAGCCAGTAGTCAGCGGCCATGAATGGATGAGTGGTTGCAGGCTGCCTACTGACTCCTGACCGCTGACTACTTTCCTTTAGAGGGCGAAGTAGGTTTTTTTGTGGAGCCAACTGTTTTCGTCGCCGATGACTAGCTTGTCGGGCCATTGGGGAGCGGTGTTGATCAGCAGGCGCAAGCCGGAGAATTTTTTGGGGAGGTTGAATTCCAGTTGCGTGGTGTAGGAGTCGGCCGGCTTGAGAGGCGTCAGGAGCGGGGTGCCGGTGGTGGCTACCGGAGCGTATTCGTAGCCCGTGCTGTCAACCAGGCGGACTTCTCGAGGAGAGGGAGTGAGCGGGGCCTCTTTCGGGCGGTTGGGAGACGTTGTGGTTTCGTCGAAGCGGGTGCGGAGGGTAATGGCGAGGTGTCCGTTGGGTTGGGGTTTGGCGTCGACGACCGAATAGGCTAAGTGACAGTCGATCTCGCAGAAGTATTTTTCCTGGCCGTGGGCGAGAACGGTTTCGCGGCTGCCGGCGGAGAATCCGAAGAGGAGAGCGAAGTAGACCACCACCAGAGCTCCGATGGCGACGGTGGCGATGCGGGCGAATTTCGGTTTGCGCGCGAACCAGAAGATCAGGATCGACGCGACCGCGAGAAAGAGGCCGCCGACGGCGGCGAGGAATCCGAGGACGGCGAGCGGGGCGGGGAAATTCATGTTGGTGGCGATGTGGGCGGCGGACATTGCGTTGGTTCCTCCAAAGAGACTGGCCGGGGCATGGTCAGCGTAGGGATAGATTTCGTCAGCGATCCAGTAGTTTTCGACGAGCAACGCGAGGAGCGTTCCTAAGATGAAGAGTATTTGGCGGATGCGTCGCCAGGATGTGCTGGGCACGAGGGTTTGCATGAAGAATTCGGCGACGTAGGCGGCGCAGTAGCACAGGTTGGAGGCGAGACCGAGGACAATGAAGGCTTCGAGGGATCCGAGCGTCAGGGCTGGGCGGAAATGCGGCCAAGTGAAGATGAGCCACAGCAGAACGACCGTGGTGAGGACTGCGTTGTAGATGAGGCGGCGGACTTCCCAGAAGCCGGCGGCGGAGATCGTGTTGGGATCGCTATTGGGCATCGCCCTGATTCACTACACAGTGTTCTTTATATTGCAAAGCATTCGAGTCAAAAAAAACGCCTAACTAAGTCTTAGTTCTTCGGGGCCAGTATCGGTAAAGTATCCAGACCATCGCTGCCAATCCCAGAGTAAGAAAGCTACCGCCGATCACCATGACGCCATCGCCGAGCCCAATCTGCTCAGGGTCGCTAACCACAAGGTGCATCCACGCAAAGTCCCACACGAAGTAGCTGGCGACGAATACCGCGGCAGCAATAACAAGCGAACCCATAAGCAGTAGCGCGCATTTGCCGCTTGGATTCACCCAAGGCCCCTCAGGGGCTAAAGCCCTGATTCTTGTGACACTCTAACGGCACGGCTCAAGCCGTGCCCTTCCCTTTGTATCCTTTGGTGCGACGCCCTTGTTTCTTTCACTGCACGACTCAAGCCCTGGCTCTCTATTTTTCTGGCGCGGGTTCCTATTCTTCGCGGGTGACGCGGATCCATTCCTCCATTTGGTCGAGGTATTCGGAGAGGGCGCGGCGGCCCGTAGCCGTTAGACGGTACTCGGTGCGGGGGACTCGGCCTTCGAAAAACTTTACGCAGGAAATGTATTGGGCTTCTTCGAGCTTGCGGGCGTGGACGCTGAGGTTGCCGTCGGTGGTTTTGAGCACACGCTTGAGGTCGTTGAAGCTGAGGGAATCGTTGGTCGCCAGGGCGCTGACGATGCCGAGACGGATGCGTTCGTGAATCAGGCGATCGAGTTCCGGAAGTTCGTGGGCACGCGCGTGAACCTCCTCATGAGACTGAGTGGAGTGCTTCTCGCGAAGCTTGCCCCGCGTCTTTTCTCGAACCTCAGGCTCGTGTTTGGAATGCTTCCCGTGAGATAGGAGAGGTCTAGCCACCGTGCCTCCTGGCGATGAAGAGTCCGAAGAGGATGTGGAGTCCGCCAAAACCCGCGGCAAGGAACCAGTTGCCCCAAGCGGCTGGGCCGAGGACAGCGAGGCCACCGAGGAGCATGAAACAGAGGCCCATGACGGGGACGACTTGGACAGAAAATGCGCCTCCAGTCATGATGCCGGCACCGTAGAGCAGCAACCACGTTGCCGGCAGGGCGGGCTGCAATCCTGCGCGGAACAAGAGAAACGTTAGAAAGGCTCCGGCGACGAGAGGTGGAGCAAGGCCGAGGATGACTTTGCGCGCTGGCCCTGAGAACAACGGGAGGCCGCGGCGGTTCGCCTTCCAGGTGCACGAAAACAATCCGATGGCGACAGCGAGAAGGCTCTCTGCCAGCCAGACGCGGAGCCAGGCGAACGGTGAAGTCTGAATGGACGCGAGGTAGGCGGCGGCGATGGCCGTTGCACCGAGCAGAACTTGTCCCCAACCGGAGACGGCGGTGAAGGCGGCCGAGCGCTCCATGGTGTCGCGGATGAAGCGCAAATCTTCGAAGACTTCGGGAGCGGTGCGCGAGGGGCGGACCGAACTCTCAGCCGAGCGATGGAAGCGCCGGATGCGATGGGGCCGCGGGTCGAACATGGAGATAAGATAGCGGGGCTCGTGACGGGTGTCAAGTACTTTGTGATGTAAAGAACCGATCGGATGTAGTGGTATTTCAGGGGCTCAAGCCCGCGCTATTTTCAGCTTTTACGCGGCCCTGAAGGGCCGCTCTTCCACGGAATCAGGAAGTCCTCCGCGGGTTTCCTCGCTCTCCTGAAACACGGCTACGCTCGGAATGACGCCTCAGGATCAAATGACAAAATCGAAAGTAAAAATCCTCACCCTTCGACAAGCTTAGGGCAGGCTCCCTCGCAAAGGACGCGAGAAGGGTGGGACATCCGGATGCTACGTCAACGAACGGAGTATGTCTGCTTAAGTTCCGCGCGAGATCCCTCGTTCCGCCTGAAAAGCGGCTCCGCTCGGGATGACGCCTCACGATGTGGATCCTAGGTTTTCGGGATGACGCCTCACGATGTGGGATTCTAACTTTTCGGGATGACGCCTCACGATTGACGATCGGAAAAGTCTTAGGGGAGATCTACGTCGAGGGCGTAGATGTCCTGGGTGCTGAGGTCGCGGAGGAATAGGCGCGAATCGTCGGGGGCCTGGCCGCTCCAGGCTCCCCAGACGCCGACGAAGCGGCGCAGGCTGGTTAAGTCGAAGAGATCCTCGGGTTGATGGTCTCCGACCTTTATGCGGTGACATTTGGCATGGTCTGTGCCGAAGTTGTCGTAATACATGTAGCGGCTGTCCGCGGACCAGTACGGATAATTCACGTTATCAGCGTTGGCCAACCATGACGACCACTGTCGAGTATGGAAATCATAGAGCAGGATCGCGTGCGAACCTTCGACACTCGTCGCTGACAGATAGCGGCCATCGGGAGACCAGCGCGGAGAGAACAAGCCTTTCGAACCCGGGAAGGTGGAAATCTGACGGGTCTTCAAGTCCACCACCTGAATATCAATGGTTTGAGTATTTCTAGAGGAAACGCGCCCGAAGGCGAGCTGGGTGCCGTCGGGAGACCAGGTAGCGTCCACTTCACCGACGTTCTCAGGCAACAGCTCCTCGGGCTGGCCGCCTTGCGCGGAAACCAGAAAGATCTTCGTGGGCTTTCCGACGCGAAAGGAGACATAAGCGATTTGGCTTCCGTCGGGGGACCAGCTGGGAAGGGTCGCAGCCTCGGGAAGGTAGGTCAACTGCGAGCGGTCACTGCCATCGATGCGGCTACGCCACAGGGTCAGGTCGGGAATCGTAATGTAAGCCGCCCACTTGCCATCGCGCGAGAAAGCGACGTCGGTGGCAGAAATCCCACCGAGGAAAGGAAGAAACTGCTTGCTCGCGGCGTCGTAGCGCACAAGCTCGCCGTGCTGCTGGGTGCCCTCGACGAATAACTTGTGGCCGCTTGGATCCGGCAGCACCGTGTTGAATAAGAGCGGGCCGGCGGTGAGTCTTGTAGGGGTACGAGAAACTTTACGAAAGATAGAGGTGGATTCGGCGAGAGCGAAGAGATCGCTGGTCCGCCCAGTGCCGCTTTCGAAAATATAGTAGCGTCCGTCCTGGGTCCAGCGGCCACAACATTCAGCGGGGGGATTGTGCCATCCCTTGATCAGTTGATGCGGATTGGACCCGTCGGACTGGACCTCCCACAAAGAAAGCGAGTTACTCTGATCTTGCTCGGTAAAGCGGATGCGGCTACCGTCGGGGGAAAAGGTGGGCAAGAAGACTGTAGAAGTCGCCGACAAGAGTTGACGCTCGCTGGTTCCGTCGGCGTTCGCGAGATATAAGTCCGAACCTTTGACGAACACCATCTGACGGCCATCGCGCGACCAACTCGCGCTACTGGAGACAATGTTGCCCAGGCGACGAGGAGAGCCGGCGGGCAAAGGCACAGCCCATAAAGGAGTTTCGCGGCTGCCAGTTGGAACCATGGTGCCAACTAAGAGTTGCGAATGGTCGGCAGAAATATCGTGGATCGTCACGCTCTTGATGGGAGTGGAAATCTCGGAACTATCTCCGCCCGTAGTGGAGACCTGAGCAACGACAATCCTTTCGGGACGAAACTGGGTGACATAAATCCGCGCCCCATCGGTCAGCATATTTCCCATCGGGAAGCCGTCGTGGGTGATCTGCGTAGTGCCGGTGACCTTCGGGAGGCTGACTGGGAGCAGATACCAGACTAAGGCCGCCAAGAAGACCAATGCGGCAGCGCCGACCACCCACGGCCAGAGACGCTTCGATTTTGTGGCCGGCGTAATCGAAGAAACAGCGACGCTAACTTTTCCTGAGGTGCTGTCGCGCTTCAGGCCCTTGAGATCGGCACGAGTGTCAGCGGCACTTTGATAGCGTATCTCGCGATCGCGCTCGAGCGCTTTGCGAATGATGCGTCCGAGTTCTGGGGGAAGCTCAGGGTTGAATTGCAGGAGCGATGGCGGATCCTTGTGGAGGATAGCGTCGAAAGTGGCGGCAGTCGTGTCCCCGCGAAAGGGAAGGCGTCCGGTGGCCATCTCATAGAGCACCGTGCCGAAGGAGAAGATGTCGGTGCGGGCGTCGAGGTCCTTGCCCAAGGCCTGCTCGGGAGACATGTAAGCGACAGTGCCGAGCGTGCTGCCGGGGCTGGTCAGGTGGGGATCGTCTACGCTGGCGATTGTGGCGCCGTCTGGGGTAACGGGCGGATGGGTTTTGGCCAATCCGAAATCGAGGACCTTGGCGTGGCCGCGTTCGGTGACGAAGAGGTTCGCGGGCTTGATGTCGCGATGAACGATTCCTTTGGAATGAGCCGCATCGAGGGCGTCAGCGATTTCGATGCCGATATCGAGCAGACTTTCGAGTTCCATCGGCCGATCGCCGATGCGGTGCTTCAGGGTAACGCCCTCGAGAAATTCCATGGCGATGAAGGCTTTGCCGTCGTGGTCGCCGATGTCGTAAATGGTGCAGATGTTCGGATGGTTCAGTGCGGACGCGGCTTGGGCTTCGCGCTGGAAGCGCGCGAGGACCTGAGGATCGCGGGCGACATCTTCGGGGAGGAACTTCAGCGCCACGAAGCGGTGGAGGCGGCTGTCTTCCGCCTTGTAGACAACGCCCATACCGCCGCCCCCGAGCTTTTCGACGATGCGGTAATGCGAGATGGTTTCGCCGATCATGCGGTGGCGGTATGGTAGGCGGGATGGCGGGGCAAGTCAACGAGCGAGCAGGTTTGAACTCGCACGAGATTCCCTTCGACTACGCTCAGGGCAGGCTCTCGCTCCGCCTGAAGAACGGCTACGCTCGGGACGACGTAACAAATCCGTACGCAGCGCAGAGCGGACGAAAAATCAAAATCAAAAACCCCACCCTCTCGCAAAGGACGCGAGAAGGGTGGGGCCTAGAGCGAAGGGAAGATATTTACTCGCGGGCGGCGGAGGGCTTGGCCTCGGCGCCGGCAGGGCCGGTGTAACGCGACAACGCGGTCAAGAATGGCTGGCTTGTGCTGGTGCGTCGGACCTTGCCCTCCAGAATCTGATCGAAGGGCACGAACTTGCCATAAAGAAGGCGAGTTTCATCTTTGTCCTGCGTCAGGGACGCGCCATTCAGGTCGATGCCGGCGAAAAGGCCGCGGCTGCGGGAGTAGGTCAAAACCTGCGCCTTCATCTTCCAGTCGGTATCGGCGCCAGCGTGGCGGCCAACCGGTCCAGCAGAGGCGGAGGCGTCTGCTCCGATCTTGAATTTGCTGGATAGAAGGTTGTGCATGCCATCGTCATTCATAATGAGCATGACGAGGTCGACCGCTTCACCTCCAAGTTGCAAACCCCAGCTACCGCCGGTGATAGTGACGGGGGCCACCGCGCTCCAGCGCCCATTGTCGAGACGGCAGGTTGCGATCCCCTTACCATGGCTGCCGCCGAAGCCAACCGCGATTTTCACCATCGAAGGAATGACGGCGATACACTTGGCGTCGCTCATGATCTTGTCGGGAATACCTTTGTCAGGCGTGGCCATGATTTCGTCAAGGACCTTGGAGGAGTTGTCGATACGTTTTTCGATGTCTGAAGGGTTATCTTTGTCTGCGCTGAAACCGGCTGCCGTCATAAGGAAGAGGCTGCAGAGCGCAAGGAGAATAGGTGCGGGTAGTAGACGAGTCGGTCGGTTCATAAAAGCTCCCAGAATTCCTGACGAAGTAGGCGTAACTGGAGAGTAAACGGCGCGAACCGCGGTCCCCATCCGGTTGATGCTGTACAGTCCGGTGAGAGCTTGCCTGAGTTTGAGGCGGAACAAAATGCACGACAGGCGCGGAGCCTGTCGTGAGGGGAAGGCTACCTGGGCAGCTTGCTATTTTAGGAGGCCGAAAACTCCTACGCCGCTTGTGGTGCCGACGTAGACCTTGCCATGGGCGATGGTGACGGTGTTGAATTTGTTGCCCGTCCCGAACTGATCACGGCCACCAGTGGCCTGGTTGGTGTTGTAGAGCTCGACGAGAGTTCTGGCATTGTAGGCGTGGAGAACGCCGGGCGTGGTATGCTCCGCCGCCCAAAGGATGGCGTTCGTGCCCGCGTTCGCAGAGATGCTGGGAGTAGTTCCAGGATAGGGGAATGAGTTAGAGGATCTCGCCGCCACCGTCGACTGCAGCTTTGCGTTGCTGAACTGGAATCGGAGAATCGACGAACCAGTCGGAACGTAGTAAAGGTTGTTGTTGAAGTAGGCAGGCATGGACCACATTCCTCCGGGCAGGACGCCGGAGAGTTGCTGATAAATCTTATTGGTGCTCGAATTGAATTTACCCATCTTGGTCCGGTCGACCAAGTAGAGGTTGCTGTCTTTGCCGGCGCCGACTGCGAGCTGCCAAGTCTTGCCGGCCGAGTCCTTCTGATTCAGCAACAGGGCTGCACCGGACCCGAGATCAAGATCAGAACCGTTTTCGGATGCCTGATTAAACATCTCGAAATAGTCCGCAACGGCAAGTCCGGTTTTGGTAGAGATGCGAAGGAAAGCATTGCCGTAATCGCCATCGACAGGGAAGCCTGAGGAATTGAGCGTGCTGTCGAAGACTCCGTTGGCGTCGAGAAGGAAGATGTCGCCGGAGCCATCGGCTGTCATGCCTGCCCCGGCGCCCCAGATCGCGCCTTCATTGGAGTTCGGGGTTACGTTCAGGACGCTGGTCTGAGCCAGGCTGTTGGCGTTGTAGGCCATGATCCATCCGGTATAAGGGCGGGCATCGCAATGCGAGCCCCAAGCGAGATAGACGGTGTTGTTCACCAGCAGCAGGCCGGAGCGCTCAACGTATTGCGCGGGGTCGAAGATCACATTCGTTCCGTCGGAGTTGTCGCCGGTGCCGGGATATTTTGCAGAGATATCGACGGGGCCGTGATGAAGTTCGGCGCCATTGGTAGCGTCAAGGGCGTGCAGGCGTTGGTGATACTTGCCGGAGCTGTCCTTCGACATCGCCACCACGTAAATTGTCGGAGACCCGGTCTTGGGCCGGTAGATGACCGGAGTCGAGGTAACTCCGATCTCGGGCGTGATTTGGGAGCAGCCACGACTATCGGAAGGGCTCTCACCGGACTTGAGGGTGGAGACACTCCAAATCTTCACTCCGGTATCGGCATCAAAGGCGTAGACCGTACCGTGCTCGCTGGACACGATCAGCAAATTGTGAGTAACGCCAGAGACGGAGACAGCTGAAACGTAGAGTGGCTGGGCGTCGACGTATCCATCCGCCTGGATGGTGAACAACTTCCCGAACGAGGCGGAATTCACATTGCTTAGCGTGAGCGTGGTCTCCTGATTATTGGCACCCGTGCGCGCATTGTTGTTGTGGTAAGTAAGGACATCTTGGGAGTAGGCCGCCAGACAGGTCACCATCCCGAGGAGCAGTAGCGCTGGTAAACTTCGAAAATAGGACTGCTTCTGAGTGGTCTGGAGTAGTCGCATTGGTACGGGCCTCCGGGGGATTCGGCCAAGGGTAGCCGTTGGGAAATAGGCTACAGGGAAAGAGCAGAAGAAGAGACGGCCTTTCTTCTCTACGCAGGGTTTTGCAGGGTCTCAAAGGGCTTAAGCCTGCGCATTTTGGGATGATGAAAATGACGGATCTGGGCAAGTTTCTCATCATTGCGGGACTGGTACTGGTAGTGGGAGGATTTGTGCTGGTCGGCCTGGGCAGGGCGAACTTCCCTTTGGGGCAGCTGCCGGGAGATATCGTCTACCGGGGAAAAAGCACGACGTTTTATTTTCCTTTAGCGACTTCGCTGCTGGTGAGCGTGGTGCTTTCGATTGTGTTGTACGTGGTGGGGAGATGGAGGCGATGAGGGTTCGCGCCGCACATCTAACGATGTATATTTCAGGCCCTTCCATGCGAGCTGCGACTTGTCTTGTTTTGAGTGATCCTGTTCGCGATCTCAAAGGTGTGATTGACTTCCGGATTCGCAGTCGTTAGATTCTTCGACGACGGTTGTTTTGATCTTTGTAAATTCTTCGGAACGCGCGACTTCACCGCTCGGTGAGGTCAGGGAAGCGGGCGAGAATCCCGCGCTGCCGCGCAACTGTAAGCGAGGAAACTGCCATCGGCCACTGGGAGAGATCCCGGGAAGGACGGGGGCGTGAACGGATGGAAAGGGCATCCTTACTCGCAAGCCAGGAGACCGGCGCGATCCGTCTACTTCAACCTCTTTCGCGAGCAAAGGAGGAAGGTATGCGCGTCGTTGTTGGTGTTTTTCTGGCATTGTTTCTTTTTCTCTCTGTGGCTGCGTCCGCGACCGATCTCAAAATCAAAGTGGTGGATCCACAATCTGCGGCGGTGGCGGGCGCACAAGTATCGCTCATCGGCCGGAGTGAAGGCAGGATTCTGAATACACAGAGTACCTCCGCCGAAGGTGTTGCGACATTTCGCACGCCGGGCACTGGGGCCTATCAGATTCAGGTGCTGGCGCCGGGATTTGCGGCGGAGACGGTTGAGGTCTCTTCGCAGACAGAAATCAATGTGAGCCTGAGGCTGGCGACTGCTTCCGAGACAGTAGTGGTAAGCGGCACGAGAACGCCCGTGCCAGGTGAGGACGCAGGAGCCGATGTTGATTCACTGAACGGGGGGCAGTTGACGGCGATGCAACCGCTGGCGGCAAGTGACGCGATCCGCTTTCTTCCGGGCGCGATCATCAACAATGCAGGGCAGCGCGGCGGGCTGACTTCCCTGTTCGTGCGCGGAGGAGAATCGCGCTACAACAAGGTGATTGTGGATGGAGTCACCATCAACGAGCCGGGTGGGACGTTTGACTTCGGCACGCTGCGGATGGATCAGGCCGACCGCATGGAGTTGGTGCGTGGGGCGCAGAGCACACTATACGGATCGGATGCGATGACCAGCGTGGTCCAGGTATGGACGCGGCCCGGCAGTACGCGCATACCTGAGTTAACGTTTGGGGCGGACGGGGGAAATTTTGAGACGGCGCGTGGTTACGCATCGCTGGCAGGAGCAAGTGGACGATTCGACTACAACGTGTTCGGCAGCCAGCTGAATACAAACGGGGAAGGGATCAACAATGCGTATTCGGACTCGCTCCAGGGCGCGAACGTCGGAGTTGCGCTGAACGATCGTACTTCCCTGCGAGTACGCGTTCGCCACTCCAATAGTCATACAGGGGTTCCCGGCGAGTGGGAGTTCAACGGAGTGGAACTTCAGCCGCCGGATCCGAGCGACTGGTCGCAACTCAACAGCCTGCTGGGCAGTGCGGAACTGTCGGTGACGGGACCATCGGGGTGGCAGCATCACTTCAGCGGATTCGATTATCTGTATCGCTACAACGAGTTGAACCTGAATGGAGATCCCGACAGGATTTTCGATTTTCCGTCGCACGAAGTGGATCACATCAATCGCGCCGGATTTGAGTACCAGGGGGGCTATTCGGAGCGAAGCTGGGCGCAGACGACGTTTGGATATCGGATCGAAAATGAAAACGGCTTTGTGGGAAACCTGGCGTATGGAGACCAGACGCATGGGCAGAGGCTCAGCAATGACCTGTACGCGCAACAGCAGGTAACGTGGCGAACGCTGTTGATGATCGTGGGTGGGCGGTTAGTGCATAACAGCGCATACGGAAACATCGGGGTGCCGCGGGTGGCAGTGACCTGGCAAGCGCTGCGCGGGGGAGACATTCTTTCGGGAACACGCTTGCGGTTTTCGTATGCAACGGCGTTTAAGGAGCCACGGTTGGAGGAGACGTTCAATGGAATCCCGCCGAATCCTTTTAATATTGCGAATCCGGGATTGAAGCCCGAACATACACGAGCGTTTGAGGCCGGGATTCAGCAGGATTTGTGGCATGGAAAATATGTATTCACCGCGACGTACTTCAACAATCTGTTTCGCGACCAGATCAATTATGTGACGGTGGACTTCGTGAACTTTGTGGGCGAGTACTCGAATGTGAACAAGGCGCTGGCCCACGGGGCGGAGGTGGGCATTCAAGCCAAGTTGCGGCCTCGACTGCTGTTGAGCACGGCCTACACGTATACGTCAACGCAGATCCTGGAGAATCCGGCGCCGATTAATGATCTATACAACCCGGGAGAGCCCCTGCTGCGACGACCGAAGCACTCGGCGACAGCGCTTTTGTCCTATCTGGGGACGCGGTGGGGCGGAACCCTTGGGGGGAATTTTGTGGGGCAGCGGCCAGACTCGGATTTTCTTGGGTTCGGGATTGATCACGCGGCGGGGTATGTGCGGGTAGATCTCGGAGGATGGTATGCGGTGCGGCCTTGGGTCACCGCTTACGCGAACATCGAGAACGCGCTGGACCGGCAATACAACGAAGTCGTGGGGTATCCAGCGCTGCCGGTGAATTTTCGGGCGGGGTTGAGGTTTCGGATTGGCGGGGAGTGACCAACAAAGGCTTGAACCACAGAGGACACAGGGGGACACAGAGGAAGCAGCGGGGCCGAATCTCTAAGGTGCCGTCGGACCGACAAGGGCCGGCCCTAGCTTATTTTTTGCGGGTCGCGGGGTAACGGCATGGAAGCGGCGATTTTTGCGCCGAAATATTTTGTGCGCGCCAGCAAGAGCTTTTCGATGTCCACTTCTTTCAGAGGTTGCTGGCGACCGAGCAGGTGCGTCACCAAGGCAATCTGGGCGAAGTGCTCGACCGTTTCCATCTTCATATAGGCATGTTCGAGCGTGTCGCCATAGGCGACCACACCATGGTTCGACATGAGGATGGCGTCATAGGCGGGAACGTAAGGCTCGAGCGTCTGTGCCAATTCCGATGTGCCAGGGGTACCGTATCGGGCGAGCGGAATGCATCCCAAGCCCATCACAACTTCACACACCAAAGGTTCAGTAAGCGGGATGCCGGCTGCAGCAAAGCCCGTGGCCGTAGGCGGATGCGCATGCACGATGGCCTGGATATCGGGGCGCAGGCGGTAGATGAGCAGGTGCATGCCGATTTCGCTGGTCACGTTGCGGCGGCCGGAGACTTTCTTGCCTTCCAGGTCGACAATCACCATGTCAGGCGTCTTCATGGCGCCCTTGCTGACACCGGTCGGAGTCACAAGGATGCGGTCCTGCTTAAGCCGTACGGAAAGATTGCCGTCCATGGCGGCGACGTACCCCTTTTCGTGGAGCATGCGGCCGTAGCGGACGATTTCTTCCCTATGTTTGCGTTCCGTCGGCATGGTTACCCTTGGGGGGAGAGACTAAAGAGCAGATCGCAGCTAACCTTCGCATAGTACCAGCAGGTAGCGGGGAGAAACAATCCAAATTTCCGGGAAAAAGCAGGTCCGACGGGCCTTCGACATGGGTCGCGGAGCGTGTGGGAGTGCCTATAATCGGAGGCGTGCTGGTCTCCGAATTTCACTACGAACTTCCAGAAGAATTGATTGCGCAGCAACCGCTGGCAGATCGCGCAGGTTCGCGGTTGCTGCATGTGTGCTCGGCAGCGGAGAGAACTGGTCAGTTGGAAGATCGGCAGTTTCGCGAATTGCCCGAGTTGCTGCGACCGAGCGATCTGGTGGTCTTCAACAATACGCGGGTGTTTCCGGCGCGGCTGTATGGGAGACGGAGCGGACTGAGGGCACAGGCAGTGAGTGCTCACAACCCGGCGTCGCGGGAATTTCTCCGGGGACGGATTGAAGTCTTACTGACCCGGCAGTTGCAGCAGGAGCCGAATGAGTGGGAGTGCCTGGTACGTCCGGGACGAAAGATTGGCGTGGGCGAACAACTCTTCTTTGGGGAGCACGATGAGTTGCAGGCTGAGGTAATAGGAAGAGGGAGTTTTGGAGAGAGGAGAATTCGGTTTGAACCGCCGGACAGCCGAAGGCGGCTGTCCCCACAGAATCATCTGGAGAGCGACTTCTTCCAAATCGTGGAGAAGATCGGGCATATTCCGCTGCCACCTTACATTGCGCGCGACGATTCTGCGAGCGATCGGGAACGATATCAGACCGTCTATGCCCGGGAACGAGGATCGGTGGCGGCGCCCACGGCGGGGCTACACTTCACGCCGGAAATTCTCGCTCGCATGCGGGAGCGCGGGATTGAGACGGCTGACGTCACCCTGCATGTGGGGCTGGGAACATTTCAGCCAGTGCGGAGCGAGCGTGTCGAGGAACATCAACTGCACTCGGAGGCGTATTCGATCTCGTCGGAGACGGCGGGGCAGATTGAACGAGCGCGGAAAGAATCGCGGCGGATTGTGGCGGTCGGGACTACGACCGTACGGACTCTAGAATTTGCCGCTCACCAGAATGCGGGTGAGGTATGCGCGGGCTCCGGCGAGGCGAATCTTTTTATCTATCCCGGGTACAAGTTTCAGGTGGTGCACGCGCTGCTGACCAATTTTCACCTGCCGGAGTCGACGCTGCTGATGCTTGTGTGCGCGCTGGGTGGAAAAGAGAACGTGATGCGCGCTTATCAGCATGCGGTTCGCGAGCGTTACCGGTTTTATTCTTACGGGGATTGCATGCTTGTCGAGTAAGCGGCGCGGTTGTCCCAATCATCTCCAGACAGAGACATCAATTGACAAACAAGTGACAGGCGCGCCGAATCTGGCGAATCCAATCCGAATCTAACCCTGCAAAGTTCGATACCCAACCAAAGGGGCGTTAGCCCGGGCGCGGTGACACTTCGCCTGGGGGAGTCGGCTGAAAACTGATGGATGGCAAAAACGGTTCTCGAAACCGCAGGGAGATCCCTGCGCACACGAAACAATTCAAATTGACAGGAGATGGGATGAAAAGGATAGAGGCAGGTCGAGGTAGAGTTTCGCGAACCAAACAAGCGGCGAGAGCCGGTTGGTTCTTAATTCTTGCGCTAATGATGGCTGCGATTGTGCGGCCAGCGGCAGCGCAAACATTTACCGTGTTGCACGAGTTCCAAGGAGCGCCTAGCGATGGATCGGGGCCGCGCGGTGGTCTGTTGCGGGATGGCGCCGGTAACTTCTTTGGCACAACGTTCGGCGGCGGTGGCGACAGTGAAGGCACCATTTACACGTTGACGCCGAATGGGCAAGAGAGCGTCCTGTTTGCATTCAATACTTCGGACGGATCGTTCCCGGCTTCGGGGCTGGTTCGAGACAAGGCGGGGAACTTGTATGGCACCGCTGACGAAGGACCGGGCGGAGCAGGGGTATTGTTCCGGTTGGCGAAGGACGGCACTGAGGTGACCTTCCACGCTTTTCAGGGCGGACAAAACAGTGAGGCTGCGGTGCCGTCGGGCGGCGTGATCATGGATGCGGCGGGAAACTTTTATGGTGCGACGCTGCTCGGTGGGCTGGGATTTGGGACGATATACCGGGTCGATCCAGCGGGCAATCTGAAGGTGCTATACAACTTTCAGGGAAGGGCGGACGGTGCGAGCCCCCAAGGTCCATTAGTTCGGGACTCAGCCGGCAACATTTTCGGCGCGGCGGCAGAGAAGGGCGCTCATAACGCGGGTACGATCTTCAAACTCGCGCCGAATGGAACGTTGACAGTGCTGCACAGCTTTACGGGTGCGCGCGACGGAAAAACACCGCAGGGCGGGTTGCTGCTTGACAGCGCGGGCAATCTGTTCGGCAGTGCGTTCGGCGGTGGCGACACAGGAAACGGAACAATCTTCCAGGTTTCCAAAAATGGAGCCTTCCGGCGGCTGCACAGCTTTTCGGGTGCGGTGGACGGCACGAATCCGAACGGCGCACTGATTCGCGATTCCGATGGAAACATTTTTGGCGCGGCGCAGCTCGGCGGAACGTTTTCCTTAGGAACGGTGTTCAAGCTGACTTCGGCGGGGCAACTGATAGTCCTGCACAACTTCACTGGCGACGAAGATGGGGCCACGCCTTTTTCTGGACTGTTGCGCGATGCCGCGGGGAATCTGTTTGGCACGGCGGAGCAGAATTTCCTGATTGATCAGCGGGGTGGGACGGTTTTCAAGATCACGCCCTAAGTTTTGCCGGCACGGAGGGATCTTGACGGGGAGGTCGCAACCGGGGGATCGGTTGGGAGCTTCAAAAGCGGGGTCCTTTCGTTAAAAGTACAACATGATCGGCCAGACACGTTATCCGCTTTCAGAATCTTTTTGCTTTGGGTCGGAGATATGGTCGATGATCGCGAAGACATGGTACGTTCAGAGACGGTGGCGAAAAAGCAAAACGGGCATCCTTGCGGATGCCCGCTGCTGAAGACCGGCCAAACTTTTTCTCGTGCGAGACCTATGCCCGGGCGCCGACGGCAGCCGGCTCAGAAGCCGGAACTGACTTATCTTCGCCATTCGCCTTCTGCTGGGCAGGCTGTCCGCCCTTGCGGATGTCGATGCCGCCCTTGAAGAAGGCCCCGTCTTCGATGGAGATACGGGCCGCGATTACGTCGCCGGTAAGCGAACCGTCGCTACGAATGTCGACGCGGTCGCTGGCGGTGAGATTCCCACGGACTTTGCCGAGGACAACGATTTCACGCGCGTTGATGTTGGCGGCAACGACTCCGTTGCGGCCCACGGTAACGCGATTCCCAGAGAGATTGATGGAACCTTCCACCCGGCCGTCAATGTAGAGCGACTCGGATCCGGTCACTTCGCCCTTAATGACGAGAGACTTGCCGATGGTCGCCTGGTCCGCGGTAGTCGTGGTTACCGGGCGGGGAGGAACGGGCTCACTCGCCGTCGAGGTCATGGCAGGCGCGCTGGGGGTAGACATCGTGGGGCGCTCCGGCTCGGAGGGGCGGGCAGGGGTCTGAGGTTGATTGGTCGGCTTCCACATGGGGTTGAAAGTTCCTTTCCTTGTTGGGATTAGGGGTCACTGGCCGCACTTTCGTGACCAAAGCGAATTGTACTCCCGCGTCTCAATATGAGCACTGTGGAAAATCCTTTATTTTCAATCAAGAGTTCCTTGGATGGTACCGACGGCGGGGCTTGAGGGAAGGTTCGCCAAGGCTGCAGGGCTGCATACTTTCTGCCTGATGGTGTAACGATTCCCGGAAAAAACTGCCCGCAGGCTGCCTTCCACAGGGATTGCGGAGTATGCTCGCAGGGACGAAGATTTATCGAAAACGGAATTACGAGCAATGAGTCTAATCTTTCATTAGGGGTCCGGGAACGGTCGGGAAACCACGCCAGGATGACCGCCGGAATTCATTGGAAAGCGAGCACGTCTATGTCAGATCCAGCCGTAATTAGCCCACCAGCCTTCACCATCGCGCGGCCTGAGCCTTGCGAATTTGCGCCATATTATGAACGCTATATTTCACTGGTCTCAGGAACCGACATTCTTGGAACGCTCGACGCGCAGAGGCGGCAGACGTTGCTCCTGCTTTCCGGCCGCGACGACCGAGACGGGGAGTATCGCTACGCGGCGGGTAAGTGGAGTGCGAAGGAAGCTCTGGGGCACGTGTGCGATACCGAGCGGGTCTTTGCGTATCGCGCCCTGCGGATTGCGCGTGGTGACCAAACGCCACTGGCCGGCTTCGAACAGGATGACTATGTGAAGAATGGTCCATTCGCCAAGGCGCCGATGGAAGAGATCATTGAGGATTACATTGCGGTGCGGCGAGCGTCGATCACGCTGTTTCGCAATCTCGATGAGGCCGCCTGGGTACGGCGCGGCGTGGCGAACAAGAATGAGGTCAGTGTGAGGGCCCTCGCCTACATCATCGCGGGGCATGAGTTGCATCATCGGAGGATTCTGGAGGAGAAGTATTTTGTGGGGCGGTGAGTAAGTCAACTTCTTTGCCACGGATTCACGCGGATGGACACCGATGAGCTTGGATTGCAAAGAACCCATGCGATTTGACGGCGGTGAGAGAAGTGCAGAATCCTTCGCTTTGCTCCGGATGACAGAGGTATTCTGCTGACGCACTCCTCTCCAACATGTCACAGCGCGCACTGACAGAATTGTTCCGGGGCAAAGGCGCACACGTCGACCCCATAGCATGCGTGGAAGATATTTCTGCGGAGGTGGCGGCGCGGCAGGTAGCAGGAGCCCCTCACTCGATCGGGCAGCTCGTATTCCACATGAATTATTGGATGGATTACGAACTGCGTCGCATTCGCAGCGAGAGGCCAGCGTATCCCGAACACAACTCCGAGAGTTTCCCGCCCGCTTCCGCTACGCTGGATGCGCCCGGATGGAATCAGCTGCGAGGACGCCTGGCGGATTTGCTGAGCGAGTTTGCGAAGTTAGCACAGTCTTCTCCGCAGGACCTTCAGCGCGAAATCGAAAGCGTACATGAGGGCGACAAGAACGTTGCAGGAACGCTGGAGGCGGTGCTCTGGCAGATGGTTGCTCATAACAGCTATCACGTGGGGCAGATCGCTTTGATCCGTCGCACGCTCGGAGCGTGGCCGCCACGCGGTGGCGGGGATACATGGTAATCGAGCTGCTGATTTGTAAATGTCCGCGATGCGTTAAGCTGAAAGCTAACGGCTGATAGCCGACTGCTTCTATGCTCTCTGATTCGACCATCCTGAAACATATTGCGCGACAGCCCAAGCGAACTGCGGGATTCAAGCAGCTCGTGCGTGAACTTGGCTTGCACGGGGAAGAGCGGCGCGAGCTTGATTCCCTGCTGCAGAAGATGGTGGCGCGTGGAACGCTTCTCCCTGTTGACTCGGATCGATACGCTCTGCCTACGGCGGCTGCCAACAAGAATCTGGTCGCAGGCCGGCTCACCATGCACCGCGATGGATTCGGCTTCGTCATTCCTGACCCCAAGTCTCTGAGTCCTTCGCTCAAGGCGCGGCTTACGGGCGACATCTTCATTGCGCCACATCTCATCGGCAACGCCATGCATGGGGATCTCGTGTTGGTCGACATTGTCAATGTGCGTCCGGATGGGCGGGCGGAGGGGCGCATTGTGCGGCCCGTGATGCGCGCGCATCCCACGGTGGTCGGGATTTTTCATTACGGGAGCCGTGGGGGGTACGTGCGGCCGATCGACAGCAAGATTACGCAGGAAATTCTGATTCCCGCGGGAATGGAACGGCCGGAGTCTTCCGCGGTTCCTACCGACGACCCGGACCAACATCCTGCACCACAGAGGGTACGGAGAACACAGAGGAAAAAATCTGTCGATCGCGTGCTGGGCGACGAGGTGGCACGCCGGACTGAGTGGGATGACCTTGAGGGTCTCGTGGTGGATGTGGAGATCACCGACTGGCCATCGCCGACACAGAATCCGCGGGGGCGGGTCATTGAGATTCTCGGGCGTGAAGACGACTTCGGGGTGGATGTCGAGATCACTATTCGCAAGTTTCATCTGCCCCATCATTTTCCGGAGGCGGCGCTGCGCGAAGCGCAGGATACGTTGGCCGTGATTCCGGCGCGCGAAGTGGAGCGTCGGCGGGATTTTCGCGGGCTTCCCATCGTGACCATCGACGGCGAGACGGCGCGCGATTTCGATGACGCGGTTTACGTGCACATGCTACCGAATGGCAACTTCGAATTGCAGGTGCACATTGCCGATGTAGCGCAGTATGTCACGCAGGACTCAGCGCTCGATCAGGAAGCGCGCCTGCGCGGCACCAGTGTCTACTTTCCCGACCGCGCGGTGCCCATGCTGCCGCTGGAACTTTCCACCGACATTTGCAGCTTGCGCCCGCAGGTGGAACGACTGGTGCTTTCGTGCGTGATGGAGATGGATCATCGCGGCGAGATCGTAAGTTACGAATTGAGTGAGGGCGTAATCCGGTCGGTGGAGCGCATGACCTACACCGCGGTGAATGCCGTGCTGGAAGGCGATGCGGCTGCACGAGAACGATACGCCCCGCTGGTTCCGACGTTCGAGCTGATGCGCGACCTGGCTCTGATTTTGAATCGAAAGCGGGAGCGGCGAGGATCGATTGACTTCGATCTGCCGGAGCCTGTGATCGAGTTCGACGAGCTTGGGATGATGAAGAGCATTGCGCGTTCGGAGCGCAATATTGCGCACCGGCTGATTGAGGAGTTCATGCTCTCGGCCAACGAGTGCGTGGCGCATGACCTGGAATCGCGAGGCGTGGCGTCCCTGTATCGCATCCATGAAAAGCCGGATGCGAAGCGCGTGTATGACTTCGAGGTGATCGCGGCGACATTTGGCTATTCGCTAGGCGTTGGACCACTTCCCATTCATCGCGTGCAGATGAAAGCCGACCGCAGAGCGGCCTATGGAACGGGGAAGAGGGTGCGCGAGATCGAAATTCCGAAAGATGTGCACATCACTCCGCGGATGTATCAGAAGCTCACTGAAAAGATTGCTGGCAAGCCGGAGGAGCGCATCCTGAGCTACCTGATGCTTCGGTCACTGAAGCAGGCGCGGTATTCGGAGGAGAATCTGGGACACTTTGCGCTGGCGGCCACCAGCTATACGCACTTCACGTCGCCGATCCGGCGCTATCCGGATTTGATTGTGCACCGGATTTTGAAGGACGTATTACGCGGACATCAAAGTCAAAATCCCCACCCCTTCGACGAGCCCAGGGCAGGCTCTGTCGCAAAAAGCGCGACAAGGATGGGGCACCCAGGTATTGAGGAGAAGGCTTCGCCTTGGTCCAAGCGGCGCACGCCCGAGAAGGAGCGGGGACACGCAACACCTGAGGTTTTGCGAGGACCGATCGGGGTGGAGGAACTACACGAGATTGCGGAAGAATCGAGCCGGGCCGAGCGGCGTGCCGCCGATGCGGAACGTGAACTGATGGAGGGCAAGAAAGTTAAGTTCATGGCGGATCGAGTCGGTGAAGAATTTGAGGGGCTCATCACGAGCGTCACCAAGTTTGGTTTCTTTGTGGAGCTTACGGACTTGTTTATCGAAGGACTGGTGCCGCTGAATACTTTGACCGACGACCGGTATACCTATCACGAGAACACTCGGGAGATTATCGGGCAACGGTCGCACAAGATTTACAGTCTGGGACAGAGGATTCGGGTGCTGGTGGATCGGATTGATCCAGTGGAGAAGAAAATCCAGTTTGCGGTTCTTGAGGAAGAACCGGTGCGGGCGAAGGGGAAGCGACGGAAGCAGAGGTAGTTGCGCCGCGGGAGCTCTGCTCTGCAGATACCTCTGAGGCTAAAGCCTCATTCATTGAAGTCCGGTTACCGCAGCGCTGAAGCACTGCGCCACCCAAAGGAGGGACGCCGAAATACTTACACCCCCAGGGCTTTTTGAATTTCGGCGGCGATGGCGGCGGTGAGAGCCTTCATCTTCTCTTCGGATTCGGCTTCGACCATCACACGAGCCAGAGCTTCAGTGCCGGAATATCGAACGACGACGCGCCCGTTGCCGTTAAGTTCGCGTTCGGCCGAGTCAATCGCCACTTGGACGGACGGGATCTTGGCGAATGGAATTTTCTCGCGGACGCGCACATTCTGGATCTTTTGCGGGAATACTTTCAGATCGCCGACTAACTCTGCCAGAGGTTTCCCTGCTCGAACAATAATATCCATCAGTCGCAGGGCTGTGAGCAGGCCGTCTCCGGTGGTGGCGTCGCAGTCGCGAAAGATGATGTGTCCAGACTGCTCCCCGCCGAGTGTGGCGCCGGTTTTCAGCATTTCTTCCAACA
Organism: uncultured Acidobacteriaceae bacterium; assembly: GCA_963722365.1. Classification (GTDB taxonomy): domain Bacteria; phylum Acidobacteriota; class Terriglobia; order Terriglobales; family Acidobacteriaceae; genus Sulfotelmatobacter. The sequence goes on along the minus strand of CAVRLM010000001.1, from coordinate 555,451 downwards.
CATATTTGTCGCCGACGTTGGCGCGCAACATGCGAATGCCGGAATTTTTGAGCGCGATCTCGAGTCCCATGTTTGACATGGTCGTCGAGACGAGGGTATCGGCCTTCAACTTTTTTTGCGCATGCAGATCGCGTGCGGCGGCCAGCAGAACGCCATCGCCATTCACAACCCGGCCTGCGGCATCGCAGAACAGCGCGCGATCGGCATCGCCGTCAAACGTCACACCCAAGTCAAACTGTCCTGGAAATTCCGCGACCATCTTTCCTAGCGTCTCCGGATGCAACGCACCACAGCCTTCGTTAATGTTCTTGCCGTCAGGAGAAATGTGGACGAATGTCGCCTGAATCCCAAGAGTGCGAAACAGTTCCGGTGCCTCGGCGGTAGCTGCGCCATTAGCGCAATCCACCAGCACACGCAACTTCCTCAAATCCGAGGACACGCCATCCGCCAGCGACTTCACATAGGCATGACGCAACTCGGCTTCGCCCGGCAACGATGGTTTGGGAATCTTGAGGGCAGTGTCGTCGGCGGCGGTGGCATTTTCCAACAGCGCGAAGATTTCTTTTTCGATCGCCAGTTCGCGTTCGTCCGTAAGCTTAAAACCATCTCCGGAAAAAACTTTGATGCCATTGTCGGTCCAGGGATTATGCGAGGCGGAGATTACCACGCCCGCCGCCATAGCTCGAGAACGCGCGAGATAAGCCACGCCCGGAGTGGTAATCACGCCGGCGCTGTGAACATCGACGCCAACCGCCGCCAGGCCTTCCGCAACCCGGTCGGCGATCCATGCGCTCGATTCGCGGGTATCCTGACCGATGACAGCCTTGGCCTTTGCATTCGTCGCCATCAGGTCGTGACCGAGGGCACGACCGATTAAATAAGTACTCTGCTTGGTGAGCGGAAAGTCTCCTGCAACACCGCGAATTCCGTCGGTTCCGAACAACTGCCTTTGCTGGCTCATAGAAAACTCTTAACATCCGCGAAAAGATAAGGACTAGAGATGATAAATGAAGGGCCGTTGACGGGTCTGTTTCCGCGATGCAAAGACTGATGTTTGCTGCTTGTCGCTCTCACCGCTCAATGCGCTGAAGGCGTTCCCACCTTCTCTACCAGCACGGTCACGCGGATGGAAGTTGGCTGAACCACCTGCACCAGCGGATCGGCGACGTACACGTTGGTGGTGAAGACTGCGCTGCCGCGAGTTCCAGTGGCGTCGATCGGATCCGTGGTGGCGGCATCGATTTTTTCCACATGGTGTCGCGGGCCGGTGATGGTGATACGAAATGGATCGGCGCCCACTTTAACAATCTGCTCGCCGCCCGCAAAATTACCCGTCACCCGGGGATGGATCTCGACCTCGCGCGTGATCTTGGTGTCAAACGCAAGGTGCAACTGGCTGGGCACCACTTGCACGACAGTGATGTCGCCGGGATGCCGCACCTGCTGCGAGGTGAGATCGAAGGTGCGCTCGCCCGCCTTCACCTCGGCCAGGTCGATTTCAGCATGGACCTGGTTCGCCTGGAGTTGGCGAATCACTCGTTCTGGTCCGCGCACGCGAATCTGAGCTTCCTGAATCGATTCCGAACTGATCTCCAGTTGCGACGGAACGTGCTGAAAGACGATGGGTGCGTGCAGGGCCACCTCCGCGGGCTGTTCGTCACGCGAAATCATGAACCACAGCCCGGATGCCAGTAAAAGGGACAGGATTTTCAGTCCGAAGTTGTGGACGACGAGGCGCTGGAAGAGTGCGATCAAGGCAGCGGCTCCGAATCTGAACCGGCGTTCGAGGTGCGTTGTGGTGCCGGCTCGCTTAAGGGCGAATCGAGGGCCGCATCCGATTCATCATCATTGTTCTGCACAATCGAAGTCGGCAGGGTAACCGGAGCCATATAACGCCGCAGTTCACTCCCTAGACGCTCGCGGAGTTGTTCGACCGTGAGGTCGCGCTCGATTTTGCCGCCGATGGCAAGGCTGATTGCGCCGGTTTCTTCGGAGCAGATCACCGCTATGGCATCGGTCTCCTCGGTGATTCCGATGCCGGCGCGATGCCGGGTTCCGAGTTGGGTCGAGAGAAGCGGATTCATGGAGAGCGGCAAGAAACACGCGGCCGCGGCGATGCGGTCTTTCTGCACGATCACGGCGCCATCGTGCAGAGGTGCGCTGGGTCGGAAGATCGTGGCGAGCAGGTCATAGGAAAGGCGCGCATCGAGGGGGACTCCGCTCTCGATGTGGGTGCGCAATCCAATTTCACGCTCGATTACGATGAGCGCGCCCGTTTGATGTTGCGAAAATAGATTAGCTGCCAGCACGATGTCGTCGTAGGAATCGCTGTCGGCGGAAGATCCGCTAAAGAACGTCAGCCTGCGGCCCAAGTCCGCGAGCACATGGCGAATCTCCGACTGAAACACGACGATCAGGGCGAACACCAGGTAAGGGAGCACATTGCTCACAACCCAGTTCAGCGTCGTGAGTTCGCCAATGCGCGCCAGATAAAAAGTGATGGCAACCACTACGAGACCAACCAGCATGGGAACGGCGCGCGTTCCCCGAATCATCACAAGGACCTGGTAGATCAGCAGAGCGACGAGGAGAATGTCGAGCGCAATCCATGCGCCCTGCGTCCACGACGTGATGACTGGCGTCACTCGAATCGCTCCTGGTCGGACTGACTTCTGAAAAACCCATTGTAATGCAGTGGATTTCCGGTCTCAGCGGTACTGACGAACTTTTACAAGCTGGCTTCCGCGGTGGGCTGACGTGATCATTCCTGTTTCTTTGTAACTGCGGCCTGGAACTCGCCACGGGCTACCCGGGCAGAAATCCCATCGCCAATATTCAAGCCACGAGCGTCCTTGAGCAGTTTTCCCTCTGAATCAAATACCAGGGCGTATCCGCGCTCCAGAATAGCCAGTGGAGACAGCGACTCGAGGGCGGTTTGCAGGCGCTCGCTGCGCACCCTTTGCTGCAGCAGGACGTTGCGCATGACCGCGACCAGCGCGGTCGTGTCACTCTCCAATTCCTTGCGCATGCCTGACAGCACTAGTCGCAAATCGTAATGACGCACAGCAGCGGAGATCATTTCCCAACGGCGGTGCATTTGCCCCAGCACGTTGCGCTCGGCCAGTTTCATGCGGTGGGTAAGGTCATCGAGCTTCTGCTGGCGCTGGCGGATGAGCTCCATCATTCGCGCGAAGGCGCCGTGTTGCGCGAGTTCCGACAGGGCTTGCCTGCCCATGAGAAGGCGGTAGCGCATGGCCCGGCTCAGACGATCGTGCAAAGCGTCCGCATGATTTTCGACCTCCTGCCGGGAACGGATCACCAACTCCGCAGCCGCGGAGGGCGTGGGGGCGCGGAGGTCGGCAACAAAATCGACGATGGTGAAGTCGGTTTCGTGGCCGACGGCGGAGATAATTGGGATCTCGGACGCAGCCACGGTGCGGGCCAGAGCCTCATTGTTAAAGGCTGCCAGGTCCTCGGCGGAGCCGCCGCCACGCGCCACGATGATGACATCAACATTATCGTGCTGGTTGAAGTAGCGAACGCCAGCCGCGACTTCCTGAGAAGCGGCATCGCCCTGCACCTGCGCCGGGTAGATCAGCACATTCACGGAATGATGGCGGCGCTGCAGGATGTTCAGAATGTCGCGGAGCGCGGCGGCTTGCGCGGAAGTGACGAGGCCGATGCGGGATGGGAGCGTCGGAATCGGCTTCCGGCGCTCGGCGGCGAACAGGCCTTCGGCATCGAGTTTGGCCTTGAGCTGCTCGAAGGCCAATTGCAGCGATCCGGCGCCTTTGGGTTCGATATGCTCGGCGGAAATCTGGAGCTCGCCGCGGTCTTCATAGACTGTGACGCGGCCGCGAACGATTACCTGCAGGCCGTCAGCGGGACGGAAGCGCAGCAGACGCGCCGACGAGCGGAACATCACTACGCGAATCTGGGCGTTACCGTCTTTCAGTGTGAAGTAGAGATGGCCGGAATCGGGGGCGCGAAAGTTGGAGATTTCGCCTTCCACCCACGCGTCGGCATATTCGCGCTCGATATGGGAGCGTACGGCTCCGACCAGTTCACGGACTTTCCAGACCCGGCGCTCGGGCGGGCGGAAGCTGAAGCCCATTTGGTCGGTGACAGACATTGTGGGCAGTGTATCGCACGAGACGCACGACGAAGCAAACGGCAGTCAGGAACCTCAATTCCAAAGGAAGTGCCGGGCCGGTCGAAAGCAAAAATCCCGCCCTGGCGAATCAGCCACCAGGGCGGGTACTCGACACGATCAAACTCGCCTAGAAATTCACGTCGAGGTGCAAAACGTCTGCAACCTGAAAACTCACGCGATTTACCAACACGACATTGCCGCCAATCACGACGTGGGCATAGTTCGGAGGCGGTGGCGGAAACATCGCTTCCAACTCACGGGGACAGGGCTGAATCTTTTTCTGAAGGCCGGGAGGCAGAGTCCCATTGACAACCAGTTGTCGCTCGAGCCCAGGAGGAAGGCGGTCGCGCTTGGCCAGACCGGGAGGCAGGTGCGCCGAGTGCGCCCGATACCAATCGCGGGCCGAGTCGCGGTCATGATCGGAATACCGGTCGTGGTGTTTTTCGTGGCCTTTGCCGTGGCCATGGTCATCATCGTCATCGTCGCGATCGTGTTTCTCGTGGCCGTGGCCGTTCCCCTGGGCAACCGCCGGTGTTGCCGCAAGGGCAAGGGAGAGGACGGCTCCGGCACCAATGGCGAACCATTTTCTATGTGACATTTGCTCCTCCGAAAGAGCTTGCGTGCCTAGGGTACAAAAAACTTTACTCGCCATCACGTTTCGGAAGGACATGATGTCAGCGGTGGGACGGTCTTCATATGCGGCGTGCCCCGGCACCGCTATAATTCTCCCGCCATGGATCTCGAACAAAAAGTCGCCGAACTGAAGAAACGAAACCAGCTTGCCGAAGATGGCGGAGGGGCCAAGCGCCGCGAACGCCAGCATAAAGAAGGCAAGATGTCGGCGCGCGAGCGGATCGAATTTCTGCTCGACGAAGGAACGTTCGAGGAGACCGACAAGCTGGTCACTCATCGCTGCAATGACTTCGGGATGGCCGAACAGAAGATCTACGGCGACGGATTTATCACGGGATACGGGCGCATCGAAGGGCGACTCGTGTACGTGTTTGCGCAGGACTTCACCGTATTCGGCGGATCGCTCTCGGAAACCAATGCCGGGAAGATTGTGAAAATCATGGACCTGGCAGCGAAGATGGGCGCGCCGGTGATTGGATTGAACGACTCGGGAGGGGCGCGAATTCAGGAAGGCGTGATGTCGCTGGCCGGATACGCGGATATTTTTCTGCGCAACACGCTGTACAGCGGAGTGGTACCGCAGATTTCGGCAATCATGGGACCCTGCGCGGGAGGCGCGGTTTACTCTCCCGCGATCACCGACTTCGTGCTGATGGTGGATAAGACTTCGTACATGTTTATCACCGGGCCGGACGTGATCAAGACCGTCACGCTGGAAGAGGTCACGAAAGATCAGTTGGGCGGGGCAATGACGCACAACGAGACCTCCGGCGTGGCGCACTTCCTGGCACACGACGACGCGGAGTGTTTGTCGATGGTGCGCGAGTTGTTGAGCTTCTTGCCGTCGAATAATCTGGATGAGCCTCCGCGGAAAGTTTGCACGGACCCGGTTGACCGGGCGGATACGGCGCTCGACAAGATCGTTCCGGCGCAGTCGAATCAACCCTACGACATTAAAGACGTGATTCACGCGGTGGTCGATGATGCCTACTTCTTCGAGGTGCAGGAGCACTACGCGAAGAATATCGTCGTGGGATTTGCCCGGCTCGATGGCAGGCCGGTCGGGATCGTTGCGAACCAGCCGTCGGTATTGGCGGGAACGCTGGACATTAATGCGTCGGTGAAGGGCGCGCGCTTCGTGCGCTTTTGTGATTGCTTCAATATTCCGCTGGTGACGTTCGAAGATGTGCCGGGATTTCTGCCCGGAACCGCACAAGAGTATGGGGGCATCATCAAGCATGGAGCCAAACTGCTCTTCGCATTCGCAGAGGCCACAGTTCCGAAGGTCACCGTCATCACTCGCAAGGCCTACGGCGGAGCTTATTGCGTGATGGCGTCGAAGCACATCCGCACAGATGTGAATTACGCGTGGCCGACCGCCGAGATTGCGGTCATGGGCCCGGAAGGAGCGGTGGACATTGTCTACAAGCGTGAACTCGATGCCGCCGCCAACCGCGAGCAACTTCGCCGCGAAAAGATTGATGAATTCCGCGATCGCTTCGCCAACCCGTATGTGGCCGCCGATCGCGGGTTTGTGGATGCGGTGATCCAGCCGCGGGAGACGCGAAAGAAGCTGATCCAGGCGCTAGCTATGCTCGAGACCAAGCGGGATAAGAATCCGCCGAAGAAGCATGGGAACATACCTTTATAGAAACTGAGAAGGAGTGAGTGCTGTGGATCGAAGTGTGCTTACCCAGCGTGTCTTACTGGCCTATTCCGGCGTGCTTACGGTTGTGTTGTGTGTAGTGCTGCTCAGCGGAGCGAGTTCAAAGAAGAAGGCAAGCTTTGACGAGATCGACGTAAAGCGGATCAATCTGGTTGAGCCCGACGGAACGATTCGTATGGTCATTTCGAACCGGGCGGATTTTCCCGGGCTCATCGTGAAGGGAAAGGAGTATCCGCACGACCGGCAAACAGCGGGGATGCTGTTCTTCGACGATGAGGGAACCGAGAATGGCGGCCTGGTCTTTGGAGGCTCGAAAGACAAAGACGGGAAAGTGCAAAGCTGGGGACATTTGAGTTTCGACCGTTACATGGGCGACCAGGTGATGGTACTCAATGCGGAGGAAATGGATGGACAACGACACGCGGGCATTGAGTTTGTGGATGAGCCGGATGTTCCTCTGAATCTGGTGACCGATGCATTGCAGCTTTCGCCCGATCAGCGCAAGTCCAAGTTGCGCGAACTGTTCAGCGGAAACAATAAACCGCAACAGAGAGCGTATTTGGGAAGAAAATTTGACCAATCGTCCGCGCTGGAACTGGAAGATGCGCAGGGACGAGACCGGATTCTAATTTCAGTCGCGGCGAACGGTAATCCGACGATGAAATTCCTCGACGAGCAAGGAAAGGTGATCGAGGAATTTCCCAAGGGGGCGAAATGAAGTTGAGACTAAGCATTCTTGTATTTTGCCTGATTACGGTAGGCGCTTTCGCACAAAATAGCGCCACCTTGATTACGTCGCTGCCGCAAGCCAAGGACTATGTGCAGCATCGCGTTTCCAGCTATGACCGGACGGGCGGGAATGCGGATGCGCGCAGCATTGCGCCGGGGGAGACGCTGACGCTGCTCGACGAGGCTGGGCCCGGGTCGATCAGTCATATTTGGGTCACGATTGCCAGCGACGATCCGAATCACTTGAAGGCGTTGGTCCTGCGCATTTATTGGGATGGGGAAGGCACGCCCAGCGTCGAGACGCCCATTGGCGATTTCTTCGGGCTCGGGCTGGGAGACTATTACCTGTACCAGTCGCAGCCGCTGTCGGTGGGGGCGGACAAGGCGCTGAATTGTTTCTTCCCGATGCCTTTTCAGAAGCATGCGCGCATCACGGTGACGAATGAAGGCTCGCGCAAGACCGACGCGTTTTATTTCAACATCGACTATCGGGCGTACATCAAAGACCTTCCGGCGGATCTGCTCTATTTCCACGCGCAGTACCGCCAGGCCGCCCCCGCCAAGGGGTGGACGAATCAGTGGAAGTCCAACGGCGACGCGATCGTCAACGACAAGAAGAATCTGAACGGCGACGGCAACTACGTCTGGATGGAAGCGACCGGGCACGGCCACTTTGTGGGTGTGACCATGTCGGTGCTCGAGAATCAGGATGGGTGGTGGGGTGAGGGCGACGACATGTTTTTCGTGGATGGAGAGAGCGCGCCTTCGATCAACGGAACCGGATCGGAAGATTATTTTCTGGGGGCGTGGGATTTTGGCGGGCGTCCGTTTGCCTATCAGCTTTTTGGGGCGCCAGTAGTCGGGCAGGAGGTCGCGGGCGGGCGGTGGTCACTATACCGGTTCCACCTGGATTCTCCGATCCCGTTCACGAAATCGCTGCGGGCAACGATTGAGCATGGTCACGCGAACGTGCGCTCTGACAATATTTCTCGGTTGCATACTGGTATCAGAGTGAGCCGCATGCTGCATTCCCTGCACTGCCGTGCTGGAGCAGAGGATTCCGCGGATTTATGCGGTGGGCGGGCCGGGGAATGCGGGGAAGTAACGAACAACTTCTTGGCCACGGATTCACACGGATTTTCACGGATTTAATTCGGGGGAAAAGCTAGGGACGCGGAGATTCCAACCAGGGTGGGCTAAAGACTTGTAGCTGAGAGCTGAGAGCGACGGCTGATAGCTCGTAGATCTCGTAGCTCTAAAAATTAAGAGTTCCGAGGTGATGTAAGGTCCATTCGTCTCGGCCAGTAGCTCGCGTTTGACCCTTGCTCGACCTGCTTCGCCGCTACCCTTGCGGGCAGCTGGCAACGCGATCTTCGCTTGGGCTCCGGGCTCACCGCCAACCGGATAAACCTACCCTACGCCTCGGAACTCTATCTTGCCTTCAACATTTCTTCTTCGTTCTCCTCAACCAGCGCTTTGCTATAGACCCTTGCTCACCCTCCGTCCCAATCTTGCGATCAGAACAGTGACTCCGCTTGAGCCCCGGACGCCGCACCAACCGGAAAAACTTAAGAAGCTGTCAAAGAACGATCCTGTTGTACTCCTTCTATTTTTTTCGTCAACGAAAATTACGCGTTTGTAAGTACACGTGTTTTCAATCGAGTGCAGCCCGTCCACAAGCCGGTGACCGGATTTGGTGCAGAGTCGTTGCACACGCTCATGCGAAACCTGCGCTGGATACGGGTTTCCCCAAATTCATCGGCTGAAATGAATGTTGGAGCATGCCGCGATCGTTTGTTCCTCGACTGTGAAAATCGTGCACTTCGCGCGCCCAGCAAGGGATTTGGATTTTGATCGATGTGGGGACGGCCGCCTTCGCCCGTCCGCCGAGCACAGCTCGACCATCGCCGAGTGACGGTGCCCAGCGTTCACATGTTGCGACTGCTCGGCTAGAGTTTGGCGGATTCCGGCTTGTAGATCGATCGGCGGTTGTCCCGCACTGGATGCCCAGCTTCGCTTGGCGGACAGCCGAGGCGGCTGTCCACACAGACCCCATCCGACCTCAACCGACGTTTACGGTCTCATCCACCAGGAGCTTGTCCGACTCGTCTGATCCCGTCAGTTCGAACGAGTTCGTCAGTACGGCCTTTCCTTTTTCCACGCTGGTGATGACGTAGGAGCAGCCGAACCAGTGGGCTTCGGCCAGGTCGGTCTTTGACCACTGGGCGGGGTGGTCGGGGTGAGAATGGTAGAAGCCGACGATGTCTTCTCCGCGCTCACGGCCTTCCCGCTGAATTCGAACCAGTTCCTTGGGATCGATGTTGTAGCGATTGTGAGCAGAATCGGTGCGCGTGTTGCCGCAGCGGACGGTTGAGCTCACGATGCGAGTGCCGTCGTCGTCCATGCGGCCGAGCAGAATGCCGCAGCACTCGTGCGGGTACGTTTCTTCGCCGTGTTGGCGGAGGGCGTCGTAATCTGTGCGTTTCATTTTCAGCATAAAGTCAATTAACCACGGAGTCACAGAGACACGGAAAAACAAGATGGGGATCCGGGGCGGGAGATGGGGATCCGCCTGTCGGGCTAACCAGTAACGCGTTTTCGATAGTGGTTCTGGTTTTCTCGGTGCCTCTGTGCCTCCGTGGCGAGAAAAGTTCAGCCTTCGGTCCAGAATCGTTCGCTGAGGTATTTATCGCCGGAGTCGCAGAGGATCGTCACCAGCACTGCTTCCTGACCTTTCTTTTTCAGCGGCAAGTCATGGGCTATTTTCAGGCATCCGACGACAGCGGCGGCGGCGGAGATGCCGACCAGCAGTCCGGCATTGCGGGAAAGCTGGCGCGCCATGGCGTACGCATCTTCAGTCGCGATTTCGAGATTCCGGTCAGCCAGTTGGGGATCGTAAATCCTGGGAACGATCGCACTCGCCATATGCTTGGCGCCTTCGATGCCGTGGAACGAAGAATCGGGCTGGAGCGAGATGCACTGGACTGCCGGATTTAGTTCCTTCAGGCGACGCGTTGTGCCTACAAAAGTTCCGCTCGTACCGAGCATTGAAACGAAATGCGTGATGCGTCCCTGGGTCTGCTGCCAGATTTCATTAGCTGTGCCGTGATAATGAGCCTTCCAGTTGGCTTCGTTCGAATATTGGTCCGCGTAGAAATATTGATCGGAATGCTTAGCCGCCAATTCGCGCGCCATGCGGATCGCACCGTCGGAGCCGTCCCCGGGATCGGTATAAAGGATGTTGGCGCCGTAGCCCTGGAGAATCTGCTTGCGCTCGCGCGAAACGTTTTCCGGCATGCACAGAGTGACAGGAAATCCTTCAGCCGCGCCCAGCATGGCATAGGCGATGCCGGTATTGCCGCTCGTAGCGTCGAGAAGCATCTTGCCCGGGCCGAGTTGGCCGCGACGGCGCGCCTCGGCGACGATGTTGGCCGCGGCTCGATCTTTAACCGATCCGCCTGGGTTATACCATTCGGCCTTACCCAGAAGTGCTACACCTGGCAGGTCGACGGTGAGGGCGTCCAAACGCAACAGTGGAGTGTTGCCGATCCGGTCAATCAGGCTGTGGCCGAGCGTTTCACCCAGTCCTGACGCTACTTCGCGTGACCCGATGTGTGGTGCTGGAGCTGACATTGCCGCCATTCTTGAAGATCCCTGTGCCATCGATGAACCGAAACGCCGTGACCAACGTAATGTGCTATAGGGCCGAAAACGAGATATGTAGTAGCTTGATTAGATGAGTCAGTTTCGCCCGGCGATGCAGCTTGCGTAAAGTTACGGTCGGTCCTTATAAAGGATGCATCTAATAGACGAGCATACGGTGGTAAGGAAAGGTTGGAATTAAGACGCAATGCCTAAAACTATTGAAACACGAACCTATGAAGAAGCGCTAGCCTGGCTGCGCGATCATGGGTTCGACGTGACCGACGCTCCTGGAACGACGGTCCGCGTGTTCCTGCGGAAGTACAACGTGTCGGCGGCGATCCAGAAGGGGCCGGACGATACTGTGAAGATTTTCGCCTATCCCGGGTACCTGGTTGGCAGTGAAATATCAAAGCTGGTCAACCGCGGATACCAGCAATTTCTGAAGACCTCCAAAACCGAAGTGCCGGCTACGGCCGATCACCTGAAATCGCTGCAGACGTTCTCTGAAGAGTTGAAAGAAGCACTGAACCTGCCGAGCCTGTACAACGAGTCGCTCGGCACGGTAAGCGAGGCGTATCAGTATGACCGCCTCGAGAACCGCGACAAGGCGGTCGTAGATCGGCCGAAAAGGCCTTGGGAAGTCGCTGGTAAAGAGAAAGCGGTGGCGGCGAAAAAGGGCCGAGCGTAAACTACGCACCAAGGCTAAAGCGCATTCTAGCTCGTATGACGCGGCGCCGAAGCGCCGCTCGTCCACCGCTCTAATGCAAACTCCTCCACATTTCTAGTTCAAACTCCTCAATTCAAACTCTAGGCGCAGTTCGTCGGATCGCGTTATCTCACCCCTAGCAAAGTATCGACCGTCAGCTGATCCAGTCTTTCGTAAGGCAAGCGTTTCCGCATGATCGCATCTTTGTCGAAAGTGTGCGACAGAAGAGCCGTTGAGCCCTTCGCGGAATACGCCCCAGCTTTCGGAATTCCCGGAGTAGCCGCGGAAATTTCCTTCAGAATGGATTGAATCTCAGCGTCGGCGTTCCAGCGCGCGGCTTTCTCTTTCAGGATCAGGTAGGTCTTCATGCAGCCGCGAGCGAAGTCCTTCACGCCCTCGTAGTCCTCTGTGCGGTACGCGTGCGCGTCGAAGTGGCGCGAACCGTTGTACTCGACATCTTCCAGGAATTTCACCAGCCAGAATGCCGACTTGGGATTAGCAGAACCAAAGCGGAGATCCTGATCGTAGCGCCCGGGGTATTGATCGTTGAGATCGATGTGGAACAACTTTCCAGCCTCCCATGCCTGGGCCACGCCGTGCATGAAGTTCAGGCCGGCCATTTGTTCGTGGGCGACTTCAGGATTGACGCCTACCATTTCGGGATGATCGAGCGTGGGAATGAATCCAAGATAATGACCGGTGGTGGCCATGTAAATATCGCCGCGAGGCTCGTTGGGCTTGGCTTCCAGGGCAAAGCGATACTTATACCCGCGGGCAATGTTGTATTCGCAAAGATAGTTGACGGCCTCGCGCAGGCGCTTGACGGCTTCATCGGCTCGTCGGCAGGCATCGGTCTCGACGCCTTCGCGGCCTCCCCATAAAACAAAAATCTTCGCGCCGAGTTCGGCTCCCAGGTCCATGGCACGCATCGTCTTCTGCAGCGCATAGGCTCGTACTTCAGGATCGTTGGCTGTAAAAGCTCCATCGCGAAATACGGGATGGAAGAAAAGGGAAACAGTAGCCATGGGAACGACAATGCCGGCCTGCTGGCAGGCTTTGCGGAACTCCCGCACGATGCGGTCGCGTTCAGCGGCGGTGGCATCGATGGGAACCAGGTCGTTGTCGTGGAGGTTAACGCCCCAAGCGCCGATTTCGCCCAGCACCGAAGCGATATCGTTGGGGGGAAATGCGGGTCGCACGGCATCGCCGAAGGGATCGCGACCGCGGTTGCCCAGGGTCCACAATCCAAATGTGAATTTATGTTCGGGCTTGGGCTGATAAGGTTCGTTCATCTTGCCTTTCGATTTTGTCACCACGCTATTTCGCCTCCGATGGATTCAAAGCCGGTGGTGAAGATGCGATCTTCCCGACCAGGCTGTCTTCTGCTTTTTTGTGTAACTCCTGAACTTTGTGCAGTTCTTTCTCTGCCTCCGCCGGTTTCCCGACGGCTTGATAAAGGCGCCCCAGTTGGTAGTGGGCGTCGGGCTGGGTAGGATCGAGCGTTACTGCCCGGAGAAGAGCCGACTCTGCATCTTTATAGTTTTTCTGTTGCATGATAGATTGCGCCCAGATCGGCGTAGACGATGCGCAGATCCTTTTGCACGGCCATGGATCGCTTCAGCAATTCAAGCGCAGCCTCCGGATGATTGGCCTTCCATTCGATGTCCCCGAGGTAGGCCAGGGCCTGGGCATGGGTGGAATCGAGAGCGAGTTCACGCTCGAATTCCTGACGTGCTTCTTCATAGCGCTGCGACTTCCAGAAGAGATAGCCGAGGCCGAAATGAACGTTGGGCTCTGAGGGCGAAATCCTGGCAGCGGCCTGAAATTCGGCAATGGCTTCGGGCATTCTCCCTAAACCGTCGAGCGCTTCCCCGAACAGGACATGGGCGGGAGCGGAATCCGGATTCTGCTCGAGGATCCGGCGAAATTCTTCTTGTGCGCAGGAAAACTTTCGCGCCCACAGGCAGCTTTGGGCGAGCATCTGGTGAAGCTCTGCATTGGCCGGATCTGCCTTCGACACCGGCTCAAGAAACTGCGTCGCAAGGTCAAATTTGCGTTCGCCGTAGTAGCTCAATCCGAGCAAGGTCTGGGCCTGGACGTTCGTGGGATCGGTGGCCAGCACCGCGCGAAGTGCAGTTGCCGCCGCGGGGAAGGCGCCCTGTTTGAACTCGGCCAGTCCTAGATTGAATTGAATGCCGGGCAGCTTCGGATTGAGCTTAAGAGCCTTCTTGTAGGCGGTGGTGGCTTCCGGATACTTTCCTTGCCGCGCCAGGACGACGCCTAAACTGGCGAAAGCCGCTGCATCGGTCGGATTGTGGACGGTTACAGCCTTCCAAGCCTCGGTGGCCTCGGGCAAGCGCCCCTGCTGCTCCAAGGCGATTGCCTCAGAAGCCGTCGAGGCCTGCGCGGCTGCCCAGACCGTCGCTGTGGCCACCACTAAACTCACAAGAACGAATTCAAGTTTCCAGTTCTTCATACCTGGCCTGCTGCGAGCGAGCAGGGGTGCAGACCACGGCGAAACAAAGCGAGACCTATCGGTCCGATGTGATGAGGGCATGCCTAAGAGTAGCTCTCAGGGCCCGGTGAGAGTGGCGGATTAGTTCGGTCCGGCAGTCAATGAATGCAAAACAAAGGCCCCGCTCACAGGGTATTAACCGTGAGCAGGGCCAATGGGATGGACATCGTTGATTTAGTAGTACAGCTTCAGGCCGAACTGGAGCGTCCTCGGGTCATGCGCGCTTGTGACCTGCCCGAAATCGCCATTCGTAAAGCCCGTGCTAACGCTGTTGAACTGAGTGTGGTTCCAGACGTTGAAGAACTCAGTCCGGAATTCCAGACGGCTGCCGCGCTCGTTGAAGGCGAAAGACTTGAAGAGCGACAGATTCCAGTTATCACGGCCCGGACCACGCACACCATTGAAGGGCATATTGCCCCATTCGCCGGCGACCGTGGGCGAGAAGGCTGATGTGCCGAACCAGCTGTTGACCGTATGCGGCGTGGTGATGCTGCCGCTCACGTTAGGCCGGTTGTTGGCGTTCGGGATAATGCTGCTGATGTTGCCGGTTCCGTTGAGCGAGCCCGCGCACTTTACAGGATCGTTGTTGGCGCCCTGCGCACAGTTCTGAATACCACCTTCGGTGATATTGAGCGGCGCGCCCGAAACTGCGCTTACGATTCCCGACACTTGCCATCCACCGAGTGTCGATTTCAGCACACGGTTCGAGCTGTTCTTCAGCAGCGGAATGTCGTAAACCCAGTTGAGGTAGAAGATGCTGGTGCGATCCAGACCAGAAGGCCCGCTATCGTAAGTGTAGCTATACGGGTTAGAGACGTTGTTCAAATCGCTAACACCGTTTCCGCTGGTAGCCGGATCAATGGCGCGTGAAAGTGTATAACCCGCTTCGAACGTCAGATCACTCTTGAGTTGGCTGTGAATCGACGTCTGAAGCCCGTTGTAGTGGGAGTTCTGGACATCTTCCGACAGACGGATCTGGTTGAAGCCCGAGAACTGAACAAAGTTGTTGTAGCCAGTTCCGTTGCTTGCAAAGAGAGCCGGGATGAGGCTGGGATCCGGAGCATTCATCTCGCGATAATCGTTCTGATGACGGTTCTGGTTCCCAACGTATGTGACGTTAATGACCGTGCGGGGAGTAATCGCGTGCTGCACTCCGATGCTGTACTGGTAGCTGACCGGTAGCTTGTTCTGCGTGTAGCTAAGCCCGGTGATGCTGGCCACAGTAATCGGAGCAGTCAACGTGGAAGCATTCGGAAGACTGGTCGACGGATTCACGAGGGTCACGTTGTTGAAGTTCACATTGGTGCTGAACGGAGGGTTGGGGCCGGCGTTGTACATGTCGTTGCCTTGAATGCGCTCGTACATGGTGCCGAAGCCGCCGCGGATTACGGTCCTGCCCGATCCGGTTAGATCATAAGCAAAGCCGATGCGCGGGCCAAACGCTGCCCAGTGATTTTGCACCAAGCCGTCCGGAACTCCCGGCGTTTTGCCAGGGATGCCGATGCCGTTCAGGTAGAACTGCGTGCCGGCCAGAATCGGGTTGGGGCTGGTACCCAAACCAGGGACTGGCAGCCGTGCAACCGGACCCGACCGGTTATTCGGTCCCGCGCACATAGCGTTGCCATTCGAGGTCGCGTCGAAGAGCGGCGCAGCCAATGGGTTGTACAGGTTCGGATAGAAGTTGCCCATCCGGTTATTGGCTTCGTAGGTGTGCGGAACGCCATCCCAACGGAGACCCAGGTTCAGGGTCAGTCGCTTCGTGGCGCGCCAGTTGTCCTGGATGTAAGCAGCCCAGGATACGTTGTTCCATTTGCCGCTGTCCTGCACACCAAGCTCACCGTAAGAGTGCGCGGCCCCGAGCAGGTAGTCGGCAAAGTCAACACCGGTGTTACTGCCATCGAAGGCGAACGAACCTTGCGTATTACCGAACAGGTCCTGAATCTTCTTGTAGATTGCCCAGCTGCCGCCCATTTTGAACTGGTGGGCTCCCTTGGTCCATGAAACATCGTCGCGGACCTGGTAGTCATCGGCCTTGTTGTTCCACGGCCAACTGGCAGTGGTGTAATCCGATCCGGTGGTGCCACTCAGGTGGATTTCCGGGATACGGTCGTCGTTATTGGGCCCGCTGAAGATTCTCTGGGAAGTGAAGCCGCTCGGGCGGGCGACGACGCCAGTGGGCAAAATCGCAATACGGTTGCCGTTGTAGTTGAACGCAACCTCGTTGAGCAGCGTCGGGCTGATCATGTACGTCGTATGGATCACGGCGCTGTACGAGGGGTTGCCGAAGGTGTTGCTGGCGGTCGGAACGTTGTCACCGCTCCACATCGAGGTACCGAAGTTCTGAGCAATCTGCTCCGAAACCCAGTGCCCGTATACCGAGAACTTGCTGCTGAAGTTGTGATCGATGCGGGCAATTTCTTCCCGCACGTGAGTAGGAACGTTATTGCCGCCGATGAAGTGAGCGCTGGTTGCGCCCGCCGCAGCAGCCTCTGTCGGAGTCGGGAAGATTCCCGCCGCCAGCAAGGACGCCGCATTGGGATCTACCATGCAAGCAGGAATCGTGTTATTGGGGAAAGGCTGTCCTTGGACGACACCAGCAGGAGCCGTACCGCCGCAACCAGCGTACAGGATCGAAGGATCCACGCCGGTAGGAACCGTAATCGCAGTCGGGAACACTGCGCCAGCGGCAGTCGGATACTCGCTAGCCAGAGGCACCAACTGGTTGAGCGTCTGGCCCTGAATCAGGCTGCGCCATTCCATGTTGTAGAAGAAGAATGTCTTATGTTCCTTCTTCCAGAAGTCCACCGGGCCGCCGGCGTTGAAGCCGTAGGTGTTCATTCTCAGTTCGGCAACCGGGTTAGGGGCGCGGTTAAAGTAATTGCGAGCATCCAGCGCGTCGTTGCGCAGGAATTCCCACGCCGAAGCATGGAACTGACGGGTTCCGGACTTGATGACTGCCGTAAAGGTCGCGGCGGACGACAGGCCGAATTCGGCGCTGTAGTTCGAAGTCATGGTGCGGAACTCAGCGATAGAGTCAAGGGAGGGCATGACGTCAGAACCGCCGGCGCCGCCGCGGTCGCTGCTCTCGCTGCCGTCGAGCAAGTAAAGGTTATGGCTCTGGCGAAGGCCGTTAAAACTTACATTGGCGTCGCCGCCCACCGGGGTGGGGATCTGAAAATCGGCTTGACCGCTGGACGCGCCGGGCGTCAATGAGATCAGGGAGTACATGCTGCGGCCGTTGGTAGACAGCTGCGCAATCTGTTGTCCGGTAATCAGGTCGCTGACTTCGCCGTTATCCGACTGAACCGCAACCGCCGCGGCTTCTACCGTGACCTGCTCGGACGCTCCGCCCAAGGTCAACTTGAAGTCGACACGAGTACGGTCGCCGACGGTGAGGACCAACCCCGTATGCTCGACGACTTTGAAACCGGTGCCCTGAGCGCGCACCGAGTAGTGTCCGATGTGAAGGTCAGGAGCCACATATTGGCCCTCTGAACTGGTGGTCAACGTACGAGCGATTCCGGTATCGGTGTTGGTGACCGTAATCGAGACGTTGGGGACTGCTGCGCCCGACGGGTCTGTGACGGTCCCGACGATGGTGGCTTCCTGGGCCAGGGCTTGTGCAGCAAACATAACAAAGAAAGCTGCGAGGAGAACTGCAAGGCGGCAAACACTGCGCTTCACAGCTGCGTCAAAACTCCCGGCAAACGTTGGCGAGAGGAATTTCATTTGGAGCCTCCGAATTATAGGTCGCGATCTACGAACTGCGAAAAGCCGTTGCGATATCTAGGGCTGGGACTACCCCTGATTGGAATCGTTTACGGTGTTACATCCAGCCGAATAAGCGTTGTCAAGAAGAAAATCGATATCCTTACGGTGGTTTTGATGGTTTGGCGCAAAAAATGGCCCTGAATCCCGCACCAAACAGGGGTATACTCCGGCATTACGAAAGTTCGCCTATCGGGCAGTGCTAACGCTTTCAGCGGGGTCGCCCGAGTCAAGACGGCGAAAGGGGATACCTCGATGTCCACACGTATTCTGGCATTGCCAACCTTGGTGCTCTCCGTGTTTTATTCCGCCAGCCTCATCGGGCAGCAAACGCCTGCCAGCGCGGTAGCGACCGGCGCCGAGGAGTTTCCCGTCATCCTGCAGCAAGGGATAACCGCCGGCAAGACGCCGGTCGGAACCAAGATCCAGGCCAAACTCGGAACCGCAACCCTCGTCAATGGGACCGTGGTGCCAAGGAATGCCGTGTTTTTCGGGGAAGTGACCGTTTCGAGCGCTAAAACCAAGACCAATCCCTCCCGCCTGGCAGTTCGAATGGACACTGTTCAGTGGAAGAGCGGATCCGCCCCCGTAAAGGTCTATTTGACCGCATGGTATTACCCCACCCATTACGAGACTGGACAAACCCCGGAGTATGGGCCGCAAAAACCAGCCACCCGTACCTGGAACGGCGCCGGCACCTACCCGGATCCCAATTCGTCGGACACCTACAAGCCGTTCCCTACCGGCGACTCTGATCAAGGTTCCTCGGTACCGAACACTCCCGCAGCCACCACCTCGAATCACCGCGTCCTCATGAAGAATGTGGAAGTCGCGAGCAGCGCGGATGGAACCATTGCCCTGGTGTCGAGTCACTCCAATCTCAAACTCGATAAACTGACGATGTACGTTTTCGCCGGCATTGAGCCCGCGCCGGCCAAGTAGCCCATCCGGCGCGTTCTGAACCGCCAGGAATTCTCCTGCGCCAAGAATCCTTGACCGCGAGATTACGCTGTGCTACAAGCGACGGTCGACCGTAATCGTTAACGCAGTTTATATTTAGCTACTCAACCCGCGCTCTCGCGAGCCTCTGGACCGCGCAGGTTGCGAGGAGATCATTCATGTCTAAGCATCTTCGAAATACCTTTTCCGTAGTCCTTTTTCTCAGCTTTATTCTCGTCCGTGCCACTGCACAAAACACGGGCAACGCTTTGTATCTCGACCCATCACAACCTATCAATGTCCGCGTGGACGATCTGATTAAGCGGATGACTCTCGAGCAGAAAGCCTCGCAACTCGTGAACCAGGCCCGCGCAATCCCCGACCTTCAAGTCCCCGCCTATGACTGGTGGAGCGAGGCCTTGCACGGCGTGGCCAATGCCGGAACCGCGACAGTCTTTCCCGAGCCTGTTGGGCTGGCGGCCACATTTGATGATCCTCTGATCCACGAAATGGCGATCGTCATTGGCACCGAAGCGCGCGCGAAACACAATCAAGCGATAAGAGCGGGACGCCGGGACATCATGGAAGGCTTGGATTTCTGGTCGCCGAATATCAACATCTTCCGCGATCCCCGCTGGGGGCGCGGCCAGGAAACTTACGGAGAGGATCCTTTCCTCACCGGACGCATGGGTGTGGCCTTCGTGACGGGTCTGCAGGGAGACGATCCGAAATATTTTCGGGTAATTTCGACGCCGAAACATTATGCCGTGCACAGTGGTCCAGAGCCGTCGCGGCACACCATTGATGTGCAGGTCTCCAAACACGACATGGAAGACACCTACCTGCCCGCATTCCGCGCGACTGTGACTGAAGGCAAAGCGGAGTCGATCATGTGCGCCTACAACCGTGTCAACGGCCAGCCCGCCTGCGCGAATACATTCCTGCTGCAGGACCAGTTGCGCGGCGCGTGGAAATTTAATGGCTACGTCGTTTCCGACTGCGATGCCATCGTCGACATTTTCCAGGGACACAAGTTCGTGAAGAGCCAGGCCGAAGCCGCGGCCGCCGCGATCAAGACGGGCATGGACAACGAGTGCGCCGACTTTTTCACCATCACGAAAGATGATCATGACTACAAGCCGTTCGTGGATGCGGTAAAGCAGGGACTGCTCACCGAAGCCGATCTCGATACTTCCTTGCGACGGCTGTTCACCGCCCGCATGCGGCTGGGAATGTTCGATCCGCCGGACATGGTGCCGTACGCCAAGACGCCGGAATCTGAAATCGACAGCGCTCCTCATCGCCAGCTGGCGCTGAAGATTGCCCGCGAGTCCATGACGCTTCTCAAGAACGACGGCGTCCTGCCGCTCAGCCCGGATAAGAAGAAGATCCTGGTGGTGGGCCCGCTGGCGGAATCCACGCAAGTGCTGCACGGCAACTACAGCGGCACGGCCTCGCACGCCGTCACGGCATTGGAAGGCATTCGCAAGCAGTTCGGCGCTCAGGTTTCCTACGAGCCGGGAACAAACTTCCTGCGCGAGCTCCCGCCCGTTCCAACTCCGTGCTCATCGACCGACGATGGAAAGCCCGGACTCAAGGCTGAATATTTTGCCGGCGACTTGACCGGCACGCCACAAGTCACGCGGGTTGATCCGATCGTCGATCTTCAGACCTCGCGTTCATCCCGGATCCACACGCGTTCCTGTGCCCGGACGGGATGAAAGATTTTTCGGTGCGTTGGACCGGATTCCTGACGCCGCACCGAGTCCGGCACCTACCAGATCGGACTGTCGGGATCGAACGAGCGCATGTGGCTCGACGGCAAGCTCATTGTCGATGACGCCAGTCTTCACGATCCCAATCCTCAGACGGCCACCGTTGCACTCGACGAAAGGGCATCGTTACCCGGTCAAGGTCGAGTTCCTCAAGGGCGCGTTCGCATCAAGCTGGTCTGGCAGCCTGCGAGGAAGGATCCGCTCGTCGAAGCCACATCGGCAGCGCAGAAGGCCGACGTAGTCGTCGCAGTCGTCGGCATCACCTCGAAGCTGGAAGGCGAAGAGATGAAGGTCGACCGTGCCCGGATTCCGCGGCGGCGACCGCACCAGCCTCAATCTTCCGGCTGAAGAAGAAGCCTTGCTCGGAGCGCTTAAGGGAACCGGCAAACCGCTCGTCGTTGTGCTGATGAACGGCAGCGCCCTCGCCGTGAATTGGGCGAACGATCACGCCAACGCCATCGTCGACGCCTGGTACTCCGGCGAAGAAGGCGGAACCGCGATCGCTGAGACGCTGGCCGGAGTCAACAATCCTGCTGGACGGCTGCCCGTCACCTTCTACAAAGGCACCGAGCAGCTGCCCGACTTCGAAGACTACGCCATGCAGAACCGCACGTATCGCTACTTCACCGGCGAACCTCTGTATGGATTCGGGCATGGACTGAGTTACACCACCTTCGAATACAGCGGGATGAAGTTGTCGAGCCCGCAGTTGCAGGCCGGCAATCCGCTGGATGTTGAAGTCGATGTAAAGAACACCGGCAAGCGGGATGGCGACGAAGTTGCCGAGCTCTACATCACCTTCCCGAAACTGCCCGGTGCACCGCTGCATGCTCTGCGAGGCGTTCACCCGCATTCCATCTGAAAGCGGGCGAACAGAAGCATGTGAAGCTGACACTCAGTCCGCGCGACCTCAGCTATGTGAATGAAGCGGGAGATCGCATGCTCTCGACCGGCGATTACCTGATTACAGTCGGTGGAGGGCAACCGGGAACTGGCGCCGCGCATGCGGATTCTCACTTGATGATTCAGGGGGAACAGAAGCTGCCCGAATAGATCGAATACAACTGGCCGGAGCCTCGAAGGACACGAAGCTGCGATTTTGACTCGGCGCATCTTCGTGTCCTTCGTGTCCTTTGTGGTTCAATAAAGATGTCGGCTCAATATGATCCCACGCAGGTTCCTGCCCGTATTCCTGTTGATGCTTGTGTGCGGGCCCGTATCGACGCGCTCTCAGACTCAGACGAGTGACCCTCCCAAAACGGCAGCCGCCTCCGACAGCCCGATTCAGTTCGCGTTCCAGCCAATCGACTTCAAACTCGACAGCAACGAGACTCCCGAGCGCCACGCGCCCGAGACCATGGCGGGCGGTGTCGCCGTCTTCGACTACAACAACGACGGCAAGCTCGACATCTTCTTCACCAACGGGGCGGACATCAAGACCCTCAAGAAAAGCTTCCGCGAAATATTCCAACCGGCTCTTTGAAAACGACGGCCACGGACACTTTACCGACGTCACCGAGAAAGCTGGGCTGGCTGGAACCGGCTACGACACCGGCGTCGCCATCGGAGACTACGACAACGATGGCTACGAAGACATTTTTATCGCGGGCGTCCACCGCAATACGCTCTATCACAACAATGGCAACGGGACCTTTACCGATGTCACGGCGAAAGCTGGGCTCAACAAGCCTGATGCCGAGTACGGGCCGCTCTGGTCCGTGGCCGGGGCGTGGATCGACGTCAATAACGATGGACTGCTCGATCTGGTGGTCATCAACTATCTGAAGTGGGACGTCGATCACGAGCCGTTGTGCGAAGGCTACGGGCATCGCGAGTACTGCCATCCCAAGATGTACAAGCCGACTCCCAACCAGTTGTTCATCAACAACGGCGATGGGACGTTTCGTGATGCCTCCGTCGAGGCCGGGTTTCGCGCACATCCGGGTAAAGGGATGGGAGTGGCGGCGGCTGACTCTGAACTCTCCGGCAAGATGGACCTCATCATTCCCAACGACAAGTTGATGAACTCCTTTTTCCGCAGCAAGGGAGGCGGCAAGTTTGAGGAAGTCGGCTTCGAGGAAAACGTCGCCCTGCGCGAAGATGGCGTCTACATTTCCGGCATGGGCGTCGACTTCCGCGATCTGGATAATGACGGCTATCCCGACATCTCCATCGTGGCGCTCGATGGCGAAACTTTTCCCTTGTATCGCGAACACGGGAAAAGGCAGCTTCGTAGAAGTCACGCGCGAGAGCAACATGACCAAGCTGTCGCTGCCCATGGCGGGTTACTCTCCGACGATTGCCGACTTCGATAACGACGGATGGAAAGACATTTTCGTCACGCGAGGGCACGTTCAGTCCCTGCTTGCGCAACCGAACCTCACGGTCGAGCAGCCAAACACCGTCTTCCGCAATCTGGGCGGAATGAAGTTCGCCGCCTCTGACCGCGGAGGCGGGACTAACCGCCCAGCCGCCTTCGCGGCATCGCGGCTCGGCCATTGGCGACTTGAATGGAGACGGGCGCCTCGATGTGGTGGTAAGCGCGATCAATGCGCCCGCGGAGATCTGGATCAACCAGAGTCCGGGAAATGGTCATTGGATCGAATTCAAGCTGCAGGGCACCAAGAGCAATCGCGATGGCATCGGGGCGAGAATTAAGGTCGTCACGAAATCCGGCGCGCAGTACAACCACATGACCACCAGCTGCAGGATACGCTTCGTCGAGCGCGGGCCCAGTTCATTTCGGGTTAGGAGCAAATGCGACAGCGGAGTTGGTTGAGATCCGGTGGCCTTCGGGTATCGTGCAGCAGATGCGCGACGTGGCCGGGGACCGTGTGGTTGCACTGAAAGAGGCCGCCAAGTAGAGATTAGGAGCAATCCACGGACGGCAAGTTGATCTTTCGCCTCAAAACGTGAAATGCCAGACGTTGGCCGATACAGTGGGTGGAATTTCTTTCACTGTCCTGAAAATTGCCTCACTTTCTTTCTCCATTTTTTCTCGACAAACGCATAAAACGCCTGTTGCAATTCGTCTTGAAAATCTTTCATCGCTGTTCCATCTTTTGTCTCGGTCTGCAATTGTAGTGCTAACCAAAAATTCATGTTCTCTCTTTCGGTTTTGACACTATCGTATGAGAAGTACACAAGACCGTCGATATCAGCAAACCTACGCTCTTTCACTCTTCGCTTTCTTAACAGGTTGGCCGTCAGTAATCTGAAATCTTTGGGTCTATTGTGTAACTGATTGGCCTGATTGAAAACTAAGACTAGACCCAAAGCGTCATGCAGGTTGAAACGTCGCTTGGTTTCACGAATCTGTCTGTTGGCGTCCTTAATCACGTTCTCAATCGGTGCCTTCAAAATCTCCAACCATAGGTCTTGGATTTCTTTCGGTGCCGTCGCAATTTCCAGCGGTTTGTTGGTGTCATAATCCTCTGGTATCTTGCCACCATTTCGCCACCACGCTCTTATGGCATGCTGCAGCTTCTCGTTCATTGCGTTGGTTTGGTCTTCCACCAAGCACTTCAGTTCGGCAACAACGTTATGAGTGCGAAATAGGTAGTCAGCAATTTTGCTATCGGACGGTTCCGGCAGCACCTCACCACCGAAGCCTGACACGAACTCACGGAACACTAACTCAAACTCGTTTTTGCTTTCCCACATGAGGAACGGAAGTTTAACACTTGAATTTCGGGAAGTGCGAACACGTTAGAAGGCGAGGTCCATCCGGTCAACTGTCGTAATATCGCCATTGCGCTCAAGACCCCGCGCCGTGCTCGCGCGAGTACAATTCAGCGTCCGGCGACCATCACAGTTGGATCTGGAAGGCGCTTTGCCATGATTGAATGCGGGCCGCGGGTTAAGATCCATACGCTCGGACAGCATGTTCCGACTCGTCTGACATGCCGAACTGTCAGCGGCTGGCTGACAATATCTGCACCTTCCCGTTAATGAGCGGGTCGGACGAGTAATCAGTTTCTCCAGAAATGCTCGCTTAGAACGGCAATTTGCGCCGCGGTGCCCGGGGTGCACTCTTCGGGATTGAAAAAGCGTCCTATGAGAGGACGATCGATTCCGAAAACGCGAAAGTAGTTACAGGTAACCGAGGATCGAGTCACCACCTGGCCGAAGAACTTCGAGGGTGGTGCGGATCGTCTGCCATGCCGCCACATCGGCGAAGAGCGCGCCTGGGCCTGAATGCTTCGTAGTCTTCTGCGTTGAAGGAAGAGTCCGTGGCCGGTCCGACAGACCAGCCTTGATAGCGGGGATAGATCTGGACAAAGCTGGCGGGGTCTTTCTTCGTTGGAGGAGTGAGGAACACGAAGTTGAGGATGGCGAAAACGCCTGCATTCAATCCGATACCGACGGACAAAGCCAGCACCGTGACGAAGGTCGGAGCGGCGTACGGCGGGCCGAGCGGATGGCGTCAGTAGAACGTCTTGCCGGTCAATGAACATCTCGTGACCCCTCAGACTTGTCAGCAAGCTCCAAAATCATTGCCGGCTTAATTTCGCCTCGGTTGAAATAATCGACTTCGCTCTTTAACCTTGATCTTAACTGCGGAACAAAAGAGCCGCGCGCAATTGACTTGTCAGCGGTCAGGAATTTTTCGACCAGGACCTCGTTTCGTTCAGCAGACCGGAGCAACGCCGAGACGGCCTCGCGACAGCCGCCGGGACGGCGGCGCTACTTTAACACCCGACGCAAGGCCGGGTAGATTTTGCGGTACTTGCGGTAGCCGCGCTTCATGGTTTTCGCAGCGGCCCGATTCGGAGCGATACGCGACGCTACGCGAACCACTTTGTCGCACGCTTCGTCGACGGAACTCCACGCACCAGCCCCTGTGCCTGCCAGGATCGCGGCTCCGTAGGCAGCGCCTTCCTCGGCGGCAACAATTTCTACTTCGTGGGCGTAGACGTCGGCCTGAATCTGCCGCCACAGCGGCGATCTCGCGCCGCCTCCGCCCAGGCGAATCGACGTCACCGGAATCTCCATCTCCTCGAAAATCGTGAACGTGTCTTTCAAGCTGTAGGCCACGCCTTCCATCACCGCGCGAATGATGTGGCCGCGCGTGTGCGAGGCCGTCAGCCCGAGAAGAGCGGCGCGCGCGTTCGGATCCAGATGCGGAGTGCGCTCACCCATCAGATAGGGCGCCCAGAACGCTCCCTCAGAGCCCGGAGGCGCCGCGCTCGCTTCCTCGGCGAGAATGTCATACGGATCACGTCCGTCTTTCGACAACACTCCGAAACGATCGCGGAAAAAACGCAGAGATAATCCCGCTGCCTGCGTCACACCCATCACGTGCCAGCGTCCGGGAATCGCATGGCAGAAAGTATGTAACCGTCCCTTGGGATCCAGCGCCGGACGATCGGTCGCAGCAAACACCACACCGGAAGTTCCTATGGTTGCGCTGACTGCGCCGGCCCGCGCGATGCCCATGCCCACGGCGCCCGCAGCCTGATCTCCCGCGCCGGCAACGACCGGAGTTCCAGCCTTCAAGCCCGTGGCCTCGGCACCTGCGTCCGAAACTTTTCCGCAGACCTGCGGCGATTCGTAGAGTGCCGGCAGCAATCCAACGTCGATGCCGGACTTGCTGAGAACCTCAGTCGACCAGCGGCGATGAGTCACGTCCAAAAGAAGAGTCCCTGAAGCATCCGCCATATCGATGGCGCGTTCCCCAGTAAGGCGGAAGCGCACGTAGTCCTTCGGCAGCATGACGTGCGCGACCCGCGCCCAGTTTTCCGGCTCGGTCTCCCGCACCCAAAGCAGTTTCGTCAGAGTGAAATTCGTCAGCGGAGGATTACAGGTGAGCTGAATCAGGGTTTCAAGGCCGAACAATTCTTCGAGCTCTTTGCTTTGGGCCTCGCTGCGCTGGTCGCACCAGATGATGGCGCTGCGCACGACTTCATCTTGCGCATCCAGCAGCACGGCCCCGTGCATCTGACCCGAGAAGCCGACGCACGCAATATCCTCTGCGTTTAGATTCGCAGACTGCAGCGCCTTCCGGACCGCAAGTCCGCAAGCTCGCCACCAGTCTCGCGGATCCTGCTCCGCCCACCCCGGCTTGGGGCTCAGAAATGCTTCGTGCTCTTCCGATCCGGAGGCAATGACCTTGCCGCCTTCGTCCATGACGAGCGCGCGCGTGCCGCCTGTGCCTACGTCGATCCCGAGATAAGCGATGCTCCCTCCTCGATTCGGTGCCGCAGGATGCCGTTAAGCGAGATTTCGTGCCAAGTCCCGCACCGCCTCATGCGGTTCGCTGACCTTTTCTTTGGCGGATTCCTGAGATTGTCTCTGCAAGAAGAAATCGAGATTCCCTCGCATCACCAGATGCGGCGGCAGGGCAACCTGATTCGTACGGCCATTCCCTTCCACCAGAAACTCGTGCAGCATGCGGAAGGCGATTTGACCTTGCGCGCGCGGACGTTGGTAAATCGTTGCCGCCACCGTCCCCGACCGGATCTCCGGAACCAGGTCGGAAAACAGGTCGGTCGTGATGATGGTCAGCCGATCCAGCAATCTTGCGTCACGCGCCGCATTCAGCACCGGAATCGATGCCTCGGTCGTTACGTAAACACCGGTCAGATTCGGGCAGCTTTCAAACAACTTGCGGCACTTGCGGTACGCTTCCGCTTCCTCATCATGATCTTCGATGGGACTTAGCAATTGGAGATTCGGATAGAAGGATCGCAGGGTACCTTCGAACGCCGCATACTTTTCCGCGTGCTCGGTAATCGCCATATCGGACACGGTAATTGCGATCGAACCTTCCCGCCCGCCCACAAATCTTCCCATCAGATCCGCGGCAATGGAACCGCTGGCAAGAGTATCGATGGCGACGATGCCCAACCGACCGCTATTGGGAGCGTCGGTGGCTACGCACACAACCGGGATCCGGGCCCGCGATGCCCGCCGAATCCAGGAGCGCAAAACCTGCGGCCGGCTGGGGAAGGTAATGATCCCATCCACATCATCCCCGATCGCCGCTTCAAACGCCTCTTCGTCGCCTTCGCCGAGACGGGGATAATTGCGAAATTCGACTTCGATATTCTCCAGGAGAATGGAAGCGGCCGCCTCTCGAATTCCGGTTCGCACCTCGTCCCAAAATGATGTTGTACCTCGCAGAGTGTTGACGGAAATCCGCAGCGTCTTCTTGGAAGATAGATACCTGGCCGCGAGATTGGGCCGGTATCCCATGGTCCGAGCCATCTGCAAGACTCTGTCTTTGGTCAGCGGACTGACCCCTGGGTTGTCATGCAAGGCACGATGCACCGAGCCGATCGACGTACCCAAGGCCTTCGCAATGTCACGGAGAGTGGTAGGGGACTTACTCATTGTTCTTCGACCGTGTTCGTTCCAAACCATCTGAATTGCCCGAGGAAGGGCTTAGACGGCTCAGAACCGTAAACGTTAACGGAAGTCGCCGAATTGCGCAAGCGACCTCAGACAAATATTGAATTTCCACTGTGTTAGCAGTTTAACCATACAAAGTCCTGGTCGCCGCGCGAACCGCCATTCGTGGTAGGCCCGAATCGCGAGCAGAAGGGACTTATTTTCCGACGCGACTCTTTGCGTCCGGGATGCCTGACAATCGATAGATCCAGTTGCAGATGGCATCGCGCCACACAATTGCTTCTCCGGCCTGGTATTGCAGGCGCGCCAGAATATCGCTGTACCGCTCCTGATCGATATGACCACTCAGGGTCTGCCATTGCGCGATGAAGTCGCGGGCACGGTCGGCCCCGTCGTAGTGGGAATCGTAAACATGCTGAATTACCGTCTTCCCCGAATGCAGCACGTACGTGTAGGGGACGTGGTGAAAGAACAGAAGCAAATTATCCGGGCAGCGATTCAGAGGCTCAAACAATTTTTGCACCTCGGCCGGATACTGGCCGATGTATCCCGTCCCCGTCGCCACCGTGCGATCCATGCCGATCCCAACGTGATCGGCACGATGCCATTGACCCCAGCCATTCTCCTCTGACGACTCGGGCCCCGGGTCGAAGTGATTGCCGGTAATGTTAGTCAGCGTTCCAGCGCCCAGAGGCCCCGTATAACTTTCATAGATCTTCCATGAGCTAAGCTGCATCGCCGAGACTGTCTTGACCACGAGAGGATCGCTGCCGAAAGTGAGGCGGGTCCATTCGCTCGACGATCCTCTCCGCACTCAGATTGGGGATCCCATGCGAGCCGCCCGAAGCCGTAAAGATTGGCCATCGCCAAAGGACTGCCGAGCCAGTCCGCATCCATGCCCACGTTCGCGACCCCGACGAAGCCGCCGACAGGCCGATGGAATACGCGGCCCGCAACCAGATCTTTCACTGGCGTCGCGTTTCCATTAATCCGCATGTCAAAGTTCAGAACCTCTTTCCACATGGGAACGAGAAAGCACAGATGGCGTTGCTGCCCGGTGTACTCCTGCGTAATCTGCAATTCAATGGACTCGTTCGTTCGATGCAATCCGGCGAAAAGTGGAGAGGCCGGTTCGCGCACTTGGAAATCAATGGGACCATTCTTGATCTGGATGATGACGTTATCGCCGAAGGCGCCATCCAGAGGATGAAAATTGTCGTAGGCGGCTTTCGCCCGATCGTTTTTCAGATCGTGCCAATCGAGGTGGTGGTTGTAAACGAAGGCCCGATAGAAGACGACTCCACCGTGGGGCTTCAGCGCGCGCGCAATCACGTTGGCTGCATCGGCCGGTGTTCGGCCATATGTCGAAGGACCAAGTCGGCCCTCAGAATCCGCTTTGACCACGAACCCACCGAAGTCGGGAATGTGCTGGTAAATTTCGTCAACCTTCTTGCGCCACCATTCGCCGACCCGCGGATCGAGCGGATCAAACGTGTCGAGACCACCCATGACTTTCGGGCTGCTCAGATCGACGGACAACGAGAGCTGCACGCCCCAGGGACGAAATACGTCGGCAATGCGGCTGACCTGCGCAATGAAACTGTCTTCGAGAACACCCGGAGCTGCGTTCACGTTGTTGATGGTGCAGCCGTTGATCCCGATCGATGCCAGCAAACGAGCGTACTCACCGGCGCGCATCAAATCGCTGCGGACCTTTCCGTCGCTGAAGAAAATAGATGCTCCGCCATAGCCGCGTTCGATGCGACCGTCGAGGTTGTCCCATTGATTCACCCAGCGGACCGGCGCATACGGCTGCTGCACTTCATCGATGTGAGCCAGACTCTCACCGCGCGCGATCTTGCTTAACAACGCAAACACTCCATACAAAACGCCGCGATCATTGGCCGCGGCGACGATCAAAGATTGCGACCCGTGAATCTTCGTCGCCTTCAACCAGTAGCCATCGGATCGAAGTTCTTGCGCCGGATGCAACGCCGGAACCACGACATGTAGTTGACGGAGAGTTCCCAGGACAATGGCATTCTGTGGCGAGGAGCGACCATCTTCCTGCAATGTCTCGCCTAGCATTTGCGCAATGCCCCGAACCAACTCCTGCTCTGCGGTCTTGAGCGAGCCAGAGTCACCGAACATCACGATGTGAGAAGGCAGCCTTTGGTAGCTCTGGGCCGCTTGGGCAGTTAATGCGGGATACCGAAGCCAGGCCTCAGTTCCAGTTTCGATTTTGCTGAGCTGAGCTAGTGCAACCGTACAAAAGAGCGTCAGCACACTCGCAAACCGGAGAGCCGCTCTTATCCTGCGGATCGATGTCATCGTCGCGTGGCTTCCTCGAGTCCTCGAGTATAAAAGCACTCGAAGCTCACGCGATTCATAATTCCATTGATTTTCCCACCTGCTAGGCCTAATATTCGCGCCGGAGGGCCTGCCCATGACTTCGTCCGGCCCGATTTACAGCCATCTGCTCCAGATTGTTGCTATCACTTTCCTGGCGAGTTCCGCGTTCTGCCAGGCGCCACCCAAGTACGATCCGTCCACCGAAGCCAAGATCAAAGGAATCGTAGAGGAAGTCACACTGGTTCCTCCGTCCGGTGGCAAGCCCGTCGCATACCTGACCATGAAGAGCGGTACCGATGCCGTTCACGTTTTCCTTTGCCCCAAGAAATTTCTCGACGACATGGGCATCGTCTTCAAGGCATCGGAAGAGGTTGAGGTCACCGGCTCCAAAGTGAAGCAGGACGGAGCCGATTTGACCCTGGCGCGGGAAGTACTCAAGAGCGGCGAGACTCTGACCTTGCGATTCAAAGACGGCAAGCCCGCCTGGTAGATTCTTTCGCCTCAAGTCTCAACCGCTATGGACTGCGCTTCACCGAGCGGCACAGCGCCGCCCGCGTAAGCGCTACCTTGAGCAGACTTCCGAACCCTTAACCATGAAGGACACGAAGGCACACAAAGGAAATCCTTATGCTTGCATGCGGTTCTTCGGTGATACTTCGTGACCTTCGTGGTTCTGTCTTTTGTCTTTTGTCTTTGTCTCTTCACTTGCTTCCCGTCAGGCTGTGACCATCTTCGCCGACCAGTTCTTCACGAACGCCCCGAAGCGATCGAGGGCCTCAGAGAAATTGTCTCCGGCGGCGGCAAAGCCCAGGCGGAAATGCGCGGGAGTATCGAAGCAATCGCCGGGTGCCAGGAGGATGCCACGCTCGGCGGCGGCCTGGCAGAATGGGTGGGCATTTTCTCCGCTCAGCAGCCAGGGGAACGCGGTCATGCCGCCTCGCGGCGGGATCCAGCCGAGTACATCCCGATGCTCCGCCATGAAATGAGCCAGTAACTTGAGGTTTCGGGTGGCGGCTTCCTGGGCCTTGCCGAGCACCGCTTCCCGTTTGCGGACGGCGATTTCCGAAAGAATTTCTCCCGTAGTGGTATTGCAGATCGAGAAGTAGGCGCGTGCGTTCCAGTATTGCTGACGACGCCCGGCGTCATGCTCGATCATCCATCCCGTGCGCACGCCGGCAATCGAAAATGCCTTCGACAGGTCGGAGATCACGGTGGCGTACGGCAGGCGGGCTGCCGATTGCGTTTGTCTTCCGTGATAAATGGGATGGTAGACCTCGTCGCACACCAATTGAATTCCGCGGTCGGCGGTGAAGCTGTGCAGGGCTCCCATTTCGTCGTCGCCGATGGTCGCGCCCGTGGGGTTGTGCGGGCTGTTGACCAGGATCAGCTTGGTCTTCGAGTCCGCGAGTCCTTTAATTTCGTCGGGATCGATGCGGAAGCCGTTTTCGCGACACACGCGATAAAACGGGTCTCCAGGCCGAGAGACTCCGGGAGTGCCGAGAAAGTAGTGAATCCAGGCAACGGGATAATTACATTCGCACCGGGCTCAGCGGCCAGCCACATCAGGGCCACCAGCGCCTCGGAGGCGCCAGTCACAATTTGGACAGCCTCGACCGGAACACCCTGCATTTCAGCGATCGCCTCACGCAGACCGTCGGCGCCGGCGGGACGGCTATAGACCAGCTTGTGGTTCAGGAAGCGGTGGCGCGTTTCCTCGTCGGCGAGGGCAAGAATGTCGTTGACCGTCCATGTCGGCCCGGTGCTCGCAGCCAGGTTGAATTCAATGTCGTGTTCGTATTGGTCGAGCCACGCATCGAGCAGGAACGGCTTGAGCTGCATGCAAGTACCTCGAATGAGAATCGGTTCCTGCTATTGATTCTCTACGACGGTGCGGGGATGATTTTTTTCGACGCGGACCCTCACGACGCCGACAAACGCGGTGTCGTGATACAAACCATGTCTTTTCGGTGAATTGTTAGGTTCGGATATCTGTCCAGAATCGAAAAGGAGAGCCTCGACCATCGAGGCTCCCCTGTGCTTCGAACGACTAGCTAGCCTTAGCCAACATTTCATCCGACTTCGCTACGTCTGACCGCAGCGATCGGAAGCCCGCGCGAATCTCTTCTGAAAGAAGTTGGGGCTGCTCAAATGCTGCGAAGTGACCGCCTTTGTCGAGCTGGTTGTAATGGATCAGTTTGGGATACGCCTGCTCTGCCCAGCTCCGCGGGGCTGGATAGAGTTCGTCAGGAAAGACGCTCACGGCAACCGGGATGTTGACGCCTTTGGCATTGAAATACCCCAGTTTGCCCCAATTCTCCCAATAGAGACGGGCGCCAGAAAGCGCCGTGTTCGTCAACCAGGCGATCGTGATGTTGTCGAGGATGTCGTCGCGCGTGAGGCCTTCGGATTTTCCCTCAAAGACGCGTGCGATCAGCTCGTAGCTGCGCGCGTCGTGATCAAGGAAATAAGCCGCCAGGCCGACGGGCGAGTCCGCGATACCGTATAACGTCTGCGGTCGCAGCCCCATCTGGAACCCGTAGGCGATTCCCTTTTGATATACGAACTGCAAACGCTCGTAAGCGACCTTCTCATCGGCTGATAGACCCGATGGCGCCGGCGCCCCGGAAAAAGCCGCCTTGTCAATGTCGTTTGGAAAGATGCCAGGCATGTTGGTGTGAATGCCGAGCAACTCCGGAGGCGCATCCACGCCCATCTGATCGACGATGACCGCGCCCCAATCGCCGCCTTGCGCCACGAATTTCGTGTACCCGAGGCGCTTCATCAGCACGACCCAGGCACGCGCGATGTGGGCAACATCCCACCCGGTGGTGGTCGGTTTTCCTGAGTATCCGTAGCCCGGCATTGACGGGATCACCAGGTCGAACGCATCGGATGCGTTGCCGCCATGTGCGGTGGGATTGGTCAGCGGATCGATGATCTTCATCTGTTCGATGATTGAGCCGGGCCATCCGTGAGTGACGATCAGCGGCAACGCATTTTCGTGTTTTGAACGGACGTGAATGAAGTGAATGTCCAGTCCATCGATCTCGGTGATGAACTGCGGCAGGGCATTCAATTTTGCTTCGATCTTGCGCCAGTCATACTCTGTCGCCCAATAGCGCGCGAGTGCCTGAGTCGTCGCGAGTTGTACGCCTTGGGTTGCATCCGTGACCGTTTCCCGTTCAGGCCACTTCGTTGCATTGATGCGCCTGCGCAATTCGGTCAGGTCGGCTTCCGGAACGTTCACATGAAACGGACGAATTGCATTCTTGTCGTCCGCCTGTCTTGCTGTCTTGTTGTGTAGTGCTGACTTGGGTCATGGTGGCCTCCTTTTGAGTCGCGTGGGTTTTTTGGTTTTGTGCTCGAACTGATTTGCGTGCAGGCATCATCTCACGAATGTTCTTCGGATGAAGTCTTTCCTGGAACAACAAATGTGACCATGACTCTGTCGAGGGGTAGTAAGGATTAAGCCAGAGTTAAGCGGATGAGTCTATTAGACGAACGTATCGACCACGACAAAACATCGACGGCCCGACACACCGATTGGTGCATCCGATTCACAGGAGGCGAGTTTCAAGGTGTATTTGTTCAGACCCCTCGGGAATACTTGCTTGAGTCCCCCCAGAATTGCCTTTAGAAGCCTCCGCAAGCAGGCGGATCGATCCGATTCGACTCACACACGCTTTTGGGGGCTAGCACCTCATCCTTCACGATCTTTTTCCACAGCCTTGGCAAGAAATATTCCTGTTTATTGTGACGGACGACCTTTACCGAGGATTTTGAAAGGAGCAAGCTCAGGTTATGTACAGCGGCTCCCCGCCTACCGTTCCTCCTTTGAACGAACTCAGCTCGGGAGCTAAGTCCTTATTTTGGAATATTTTGCCTGTAAGTCCTTGCGGTTCAAGATTTTGCGTCGAGTGGACGGCAACCCGTACGCCCAAGTGCTTTGAAATGATAATTTTAGGAAAAGTGAAGAAAAAAAAGTTAAGGAGGTACTACGCGACTTTTCATCGGGCGCACCTCCTGGGGCATTCAGGCTGATGAGCGTCCGCCCGGCGTGGACCTTGCCTGTTAATCTCAAAGCAGACCCTCAATCACCCTTCAGGAGATCGCACGTCCTTGCCGCCGCTGATTAACGTCCGGAGCATTTCGAAAGCCTTTGGAGCCGATCCTCTTTTTCAGAACGTCTCCTTCACGGTTTCGGAGGGCGATCGCATCGGGCTGATTGGTCCGAACGGTTCGGGGAAATCCACGCTCCTTCGAATTCTGGCAGGCACGGAAGATACCGACGACGGGGAAATCGCAGTCCGCAAGCGAACCCGTCTGAGTTACGTGGAGCAGGAGTCCGAGTTTCACCCCGGGGACACGGTGCGGTCGGTAATCAACGCCGCACTGACGAGTGCTGCCGTTCCCGAGTCCGAGCGAGGCACGCGCTTCGCTGAGACCTTGGGACGCGCTGGTTTCGTAGACCTCGACGCCGAAGCCACTGCACTCTCCGGCGGATGGCAGAAGCGCCTGGCGATTGTTCAGGCTCTGGTGCAGGATCCCGACATCCTGCTGCTGGATGAGCCCACCAACCACCTGGACCTGGCCGGCATTGAGTGGCTCGAAGAAGTGCTCGAGCAGGCTCGCTTTCGCTTGCGTGGTCATCAGCCACGACCGCTACTTCCTGGAGAACGTCGCCAACGAGATGGCGGAACTGAGTCGCATCTATCCTGACGGCTTGCTGCGGGTGAAGGGACGCTACAGCACATTCCTGGAGAAGAAAGAAGAATTCCTGCACGCTCAGTCGAAGCGGCAGGAGGCTCTGGAGAACCTGGTCCACTCCGAAATCGAATGGCTGCGGCGCGGCGCCAAGGCGCGCACGCGGAAATCGAAAGCCCGCATCGATAAAGCCGGCGAACTGATGGAGGAACTGGCGGACCTCAACACCCGCACCCGCAGCGGGACCGCGCAAATCGACTTCTCCGCCACCGACCGCAAAACCAAACGGTTGATCGAATTGCAGAATGTGTCGTACGAAATCGGCGGACGACGACTGTTTGAGGGATTGAACTTCATCATTTCTGCTGGGCTGAGAGTAGGGTTGGTTGGTCCGAACGGCAGCGGCAAGACTACGTTGCTGCGCCTGGTCCGCGGAGAAGTGGCCGCCACTGCAGGAGAGATTCGTCGAGCCGAAAAGCTGAGAGTCGTGTACTTCGACCAGCGCCGCGAACTCGATCCGAATGTCACGCTGCGCCGCGCGCTGGCCCCGGAAGGCGATTCCGTCATCTATCAGGATCGCGTAGTCCACGTCGCATCGTGGGCGGCGAAGTTCCTGTTCAAAGGGGAACAACTCAACCAGCCGGTCGAGCGCCTCTCGGGAGGCGAGCGTGCGCGAGTCCTGATTGCCCAGTTAATGCTTCAGCCCGCCGACGTTCTGTTGCTCGACGAGCCCACGAATGATCTCGACATTCCAACCCTCGAGATCCTGGAGGAAAGCCTACTCGAGTTTCGCGGCTCGCTCGTTCTGGTGACGCACGATCGCTACATGCTCGATCGAGTCTCGACCGTAGTGCTTGGCCTGGATGGACGTGGCAGCGCGGAGCGTTTTGCTGACTACTCACAATGGGAGACTTGGCAAGCTGAACGCGAGTTGGAAGCGCAGAGCAGTGCAAGAGTTTCGGCAAAAGCCGTAGTTTCGGAGCCGCCACCCACGTCAAGAAAGAAGCTCTCCTACCTCGAAGCTCGCGAATATGCCAGCATCGAAGAGCGCGTCGCGTCCGCCGAACAGGTACTCGAGTCAAAGCGCTCAGCCGCCGAAGATCCGGCTATCGCCACCGACGCCGCGCGACTCCTTAGCGCTCACGCTGAACTCGACGCTGCGCAGAAAGAAGTAGATGAGCTCTATTCGCGATGGGCCGAGCTTGAGAAGAAGCAAGCTTAAGTCTCAAGAGGCAAGGCAGAACGCAATGATCGTGTTCCCGCGTCGTCCGGTGCCTTTCTCAAGGTCTGCGAGTAAGCGGGATTCGAGGTCGTTGGGATCAGGTCTCATCTCGCACGCAGCAATCTCTTTCTCAGACGCGCCCTGGAAGCACAGCTCGCAAACACCTAGTCCGTCTTCGGAGCGCACCGGAGGACCGAATACACGGCACGTCATGGGGCGCGATTCGTACAGCTCACAATATCCCGTCTCCGGATCGAGCACGGGGCAAGGTTCGTCGTTGGCGAAGTCAGCAAATTGTTGTTCGGCTTCTTCACCTTCGTGCAGCACACCGCTGACGGGATCGCCAGGGAACTCCGATGACAAACGCCCGACTGACTCACGGGCCCGCTGCCGGATTCTGGCCGCACGCTCCGGCTCGCGTCTTTCCAGATCGGCCAGTCCACGCTGCAGCCGCATGGCGTCGAGTTGATGGATGGAGAAGACACCGATGCAGCATTGTGTGCATCCCGGGCGGCAAACAAGCCACTCCCCGCTCCTGCGAGCCGCATCGGATAGTGCGGCGTCCACGATCTGGATCAACTTCTGATCCCCGCGAGTTGGGAAGCGACCGATCATCTTGTGAGCATATCGCAGCTACGCGCGTGCGTTCCAAAACCTTGAACATCAAGCACACGAGGGCACGCAAAGGAAACCCTTCCAAGCGTGAAATTCCTTTGTGATATTTCGTGTCCTTCATGTTCAGTCTTCATCTCTTCACCGCCGACAACTGCACTACATTCCCAGGAGGTTGGTTTGCAGCTTGGCGTATCCGTGCTCACGAGCCCAGAGATCGAGTGGAGCCGAGGCCAGTTCGTCGACCAAGGGTTCGGCATGGCCATCTTTAGTGAGATCGATGGTCTTGATGTAGGTCTTGCACGAGTCGCAACACTCCACGCGAATGTAGTCGAAATCGCTCGCGGTAAACACCACGAGATGCTTGTCGTTCTCCTCGCCGCACCCGGGACAGACGATACGGCGGAAGTCCCATTCGGCCCCGCAGAAGGAACACATCATCGATCGCGCGCCACCATCGCCCATCTGACGCAGCACGCCGAGAGCTGGCTTCCGATTGCAGAAAGGACACAAGGCATGCGAAGTCTGAATCGCGCGCGGGGTGGAGCGGGAGCGTATCAGTTCGGCGTAAGGTTGCAGGAAAGCCTGGCCTAAGAACCCCCGGGCGTCCGATAGGGAGCGGGCGGCCCATCCGGCGCTCAGCAACTCGGACCACATGTCCTCGCCGAGACTACGCAGGTCGCAGCTGAGCACAGCGAGTGTCTTCGGGCCGCATGCTTCCACCATCGAGAGAAACGCTTCAAACCGGGATGAGAGTTCGGATATTTCGGAGCGCGACAGTTTACGATCGAAAGCAGCTTCCCGGGACTGCAGCGTCGTCATCAATCGGCGATGCAAGTCCTCCTGAAAATGAGCGGCATGGATGTAAAACCCGAGCATCTCTGCGGAGAACGGGTATCGGCCGGCAAGTTCTTGCGCTCGACTGATACGACGCTGCCAGGGAGAAGTCGCCACCTCCCGATTATCGGGCCAGGAGAAGAGTTCGAGCAATCCTGAGCGACGGCAATTGCCAGAGAGCGATCATCAAATGTTCTCTCTACGACTTCTTCCGGATTGACTCTTTTCCCGAGTCAGAGGTATAGTCTCCGCAATCTGCAAGGGGCACGACTTTGGTCGCCGGGAGTAAGTATTGCGACGGCCGCAACCTTCAACCTCCGTCTCACATCCTAGGCGATCGGGGTCCGCAACGAGTCGAATCGCGAGCGGTAGTTGCTGGAGGTTTTATGGACTTCTCCCGCAGGACATTTATCAAGGGCACCATCCTTGGCGGTGCAGGCATTTCCGCACTCGGATTTGACCTCACCCCGGTCTACGCTCAAACCCAGAATCTGAAGATCTCGCGAGCCAGCGAGACGCGAAGCACGTGTCCCTATTGCTCGGTGAGTTGCGGCGTCATTATTTACACATTGGGCGACAAGGCGAAGAACGCGATCCCGCAGGTGGTGCACGTTGAGGGCGATCCCGATCATCCCATTAATCGCGGAACGCTCTGCCCGAAGGGGTCCTCTCTCGAGCAGGACATCATGAATGATCGGCGTCTGTTGAAGCCCCAAGTGCGGCGACCCGGTGCCACCGATTGGGAGGACATCTCGTGGGATCAGGCCTACAGCGAGATCGCCCAACGCGTGAAGAAGACGCGCGATGACACCTTTATAGAAAAGGACACAAACGGCCACACTGTGAATCGCTGTGAAGGCATCGCCTTCACCGGTGGCTGCACTGATACGAACGAGTTCAATTATCTGGTGGTCAAAAGCATGCGCAGCCTGGGGGTCTGCTACCTGGAAAACCAGGCTCGGGTTTGACACGGCCCTACGGTCTCCAGTTTGGGGCCAACATTCGGACGCGGGGCAATGACGAATGGCTGGATCGACATCAAGAACACCGACATGATGTTGATCATGGGTGGCAATCCAGCGGAGAACCATCCTTGCGGCTTCAAGTGGGCGATTGAAGCCAAGATTCATCGTAATGCGAAAACGATCGTGGTCGATCCGCGCCTCACGCGGACGGCAGCCACCGCGGATATGTACTTGCAAATCCGCGCAGGCGCCGACATCGCTTTCCTCGGCGGCCTCATCAACTATGCTGTCCAGAATAACCGCATTGCGCGCGACTATCTCGTTAACTACACGAACGCCGCATTCATCATCAAGGACGGATTCAAGCTGCCGGATGACGGGCTGTACTCTGGTTTCGATCCTGTAAAGCAGGTGTACGACAAGGCAACCTGGAACTACGAAGAAGGCGGCAATTTGGAAGGCCAGCCGGTCGCACCGACTTCGGCAGCGCAGGAACCACCTCCTCCTCATGATCAGGCGAACGCCCAACCGGGCGCTCCGAAACAGGAGGGGCAGGGATATCAAGGTGCCAGTCCGGCAGGCGCGAAAGGTGGGGCGGCGGCTGGCCCCACGCTGCCTCCAAAGATTGCATTTGATCTTTCTCTGCAACATCCGCGCTGCGTGTATCAACTGCTGAAGAAGCAATACGAGCGCTACACGCCGGAGATGGTCGAGCGGATTACTGGAATTCCCAAGGACCAGTTCCTGAAGGCAGCCGACCTGTATACGTCGGTTCGCAAAGACGGGGACATGAAGAAGGTCTCGACGATCATTTATGCAGTGGGCTGGACGCAGCATAGTTTCGGCACGCAGATCATCCGGACTGCGGCGATGCTGCAGTTGCTGATGGGAAATATTGGACGCGCCGGGGGCGGCGTGAATGCGCTGCGCGGACATTCGAACATTCAAGGCGCGACCGACATGGCCGGCATCTTCGACATATTACCGGGCTATTTGAAGATGCCTAATCCCGCGGACACGGATCTCGCCACGTACCTGAAGCGGATTACACCGACGACATCCAAGCCTGATCCGTGGGACTCGTTCAACTACTGGTCGAACACACCGAAGTTTGCGGTGTCGTTCCTCAAGGCGATGTATGGCAACGGCGGCGACCAAAGAGAACGACTACGCGTTCCACTACCTGCCGAAGATTGACCGAAACTATTCGTGGGTAAATATCTGGAACGACATGTACGAAGGCAAGGTCAAGGGAATCTTTGCCTTCGGCATGAATGGCGTGATGATCGGCCCCGATTCGCAGAAGAACATTGATGCGCTGAAGAAGGCCGACTGGCTGGTGGTTTGCGAGATTTATCCCGATGAGACCAGCGAATTCTGGCGCGCTCCTGGCATCACGACCGACGAGATGAAACAGATCAACACCACGGTCTACCGGTTGCCGGGCGCGGGCTTTGCGGAAAAAGATGGGACGTTCGTGAATTCCGCGCGCTGGCTGCAGTGGAAGAATGTCGCACTGCCTCCGCCCGGGCAGGCCAGGCTTGATCAGGAAATTCTGGCAACGATTTTCCTGAAGGTGCGCGAACTCTATCAGAAAGAGGGCGGTAAGTTCCCTGACCCGGTGCTGAACGCCTCGTTCGCGTACACCGATCCGTACAACCCTTCTCTGGCAGAGGTCGCGAAGGAGATCAACGGAAAAGCGCTCGCCGACATCACCGATCCCAAGACAAATATCACGATCAAAGCCGGCCAGCAGCTTCCAGGATTTCCTGGCTGAAAGATGACGGCACGACTCTCTCGGGCAACTGGCTCTACTGCGGCTCGTGGACTGAGGCGGGCGCGTTGATCCAGCGGCGTGGCACCGAAGATCCTTCCGGCCTTGGCGTTTATCCGAACTGGGCATGGTCGTGGCCGATGAACCGGCGAGTGCTCTACAACCGCGCGTCCTGTGATGTGAACGGCAAGCCGTGGGATCCGCATCGCGCGGCAGGTCTGGTGGGATGAGGCAAAGCAAACGTGGGCCGGAGTCGACGTGCCCGACTTCAAGCCTGATTCGGCTCCGAAAGACCACATGGGACCGTTCATCATGAATCCCGAAGGCGTAGGACGGCTGTTCGTGCCGCTCGGCGCCATGGCGGACGGACCCTTCCCCGAATTCTACGAGCCGATCGAAAGTCCGATCGCAAACCCGCTGCATCCCAATCAGTCGAACAACCCAGTTGTGAAGAGATACAAGACCGACATGGACAAGTACGGCACAGTCGATCAGGGATTCAATGTGATCTGCACGACCTACCGTTTGACCGAACACTATCACTACTGGACCAAGAACAATCCCATGAACGTTCAACTGGTGCCGGAGCCGTTTGTGGAAGTGCCGGCTGAGCTTGCCGACCGCATGGGCATTCGCGGCGGGGAGAAAGTCAAAGTCACGAGCGCGCGCAGCCATTACATCGCCAAAGCTATGGTCACGCGCCGCATTCGCCCCATGAAGATTGATGGTAAGGAAATGTTTCAGATCGGAATGCCGATTCACTGGGGATTCCGTGGCATTGCGGAGGATGAGGGAAAGACAGCAAAGACGCTGGTGAATCAATTGACTCCTACGGTGATCGATCCGAATGCGTTCACGCCGGAGTTCAAGGGATTTCTGGTGAAGATCGAGAAGGTATAAGAGCAGCTCTCAGCGATCAGCTATCAGTCGTCCGCTTCAAGAACGGCGGTGTTGATTAGCTGCAAGCTGATGGCTGACAGCTGAAGGCTTATATGAGTGATCGAAAGACGCTTCAGATTAAGCAAATCTCGGGGCACTCCGGAGCGGCCGCTGGCTTCGACATGCAGCGCGATGCGGAGGTCTGCAAGCTGATCGATACCACGATCTGCATCGGTTGCAAGGCTTGCGAGGTGGCGTGTGTCGAGTGGAACGATATGCCGTTCAGTCCCACCACGTTCGACAACACCTACCAGACGATGCCGGAGACGCGCTGGAATTTCTGGAACCTGATCAAGTTCAACGAACATCAGCGGGAAGATGGCACGATCCAGTGGCTGATGCGCAAGGATCAGTGCATGCACTGCGCCGATCCCGGCTGCTTACGCGCTTGCCCGGCGGACGGCGCGATCGTGCAGTACACCAACGGCATCGTCGACTTTCAGCAGGAGAACTGCATCGGTTGTGAGTTCTGTGTTTCCGGATGTCCCTACGACATTCCCAAGTTCAATCCCGCGACGAAGAAGGTTTACAAGTGCACGCTCTGCTCCGACCGCGTCGGCGGAGGTCTGGAGCCCGCCTGCATCAAGGCGTGTCCTACGGGCTGCCTGAAGTTCGGCACCAAGGATGACATGAAGTACATTGCGGAAGAGCGCGCCAAGCAACTGCGCGATAATTTTGGATTCGATAAAGCGGGTGTGTACGATCCACAGTCGATCGGCGGAACACATGTGGTCTACGTTTTGCATGACGCAGAAAATCCGGAGCGCTACAGTGGACTGCCGAAGAACCCGGTGATCCCGTGGAGCTACACCGTCTGGAAATGGCTCTTCAAGCCGGTTCTCGGAACATTCGCCCTGTTTGGATTAATGGGTGTTTTGTTGCACTACATTACCGTGGGGCCGCGCCGGCCGCAGCCCGAACCGCCGCTCCGCGAACCTGTGCCGGGGAAGGAGAGCTAATGTCCACCGCCGTAGACCGTTTCGACGACAAGGCCCGCGACGCCTTCGACAAGATCGGACAAAACGAAGTGTACGTCGGCGAACTCTTGCGGCACCGCGTCTACACTCGATTCCTGCACTGGATGGTGGCGCTCTTCTTTTTTCTCGCGCTGTTCTCCGGGTTCGGCATTTACCTACCTTGGCTCTTTCGCTGGTTCACTCCTATTTTTGGAGGCGGGCCGCTCAGCCGCGCGATGCATCCGTGGTTCGGTGTAGGATTTGTGGTCTTCTTCGGATTGCAGATGCTGAACTGGATTCAGCCCATGAAGTGGACGGCTGCGGACTCGCGGTGGATGCGGAATCTCGGCAATATTGTGGGAGGAAAAGAAAAGCAGGAGCATCCCGAAACGGGCTTCTTCAATGGCGGACAGAAGGCACAGTTCTGGGAGATCGTCGGTGGATGTGTGGTCTTCATTATTACCGGAATCATTCTGTGGATGGGCGCTGACACCTTCGGACGCTGGGCCGTCGCCGTAAGCTATGTGCTGCACGATATTTCCGCGGTAATTATGTTGGGCGGAATCTTCATTCACATTTACCTCAGCACCATCGGCGAGCCCGGCACATTTCAAGCGATGATTCGCGGCGCGGTCAGCGAAGCGTGGGCGTGGACGTTTCATCCTGCGTGGTACAAGGAAGTCACCGGGCGTGATCCCATTGAAGCCTGCGAAGAAGCCCGGCAGCATGGCAAGTTTGAGGGCAAATGACGCCGCCATCGTCGATGTCCTCGCAGCACTAATCTTTACAATGGATTTTTTGCGTTGGACTAACTGATCCGGCTGTTCCAAAGTAGTGGAACATTTTTCTGCCACGTCGCAGAAGCACTCAAATCCCTCCGCGGTTTGGGTTCCCCACGCACGGGTTTCCTGCAGTTGACCTCGTCGTCGAAATGAACGGCTGAATCCTCAACTGAAAGGTTGGGGGTAAGGATACTTAAGGTGATTAGGGGGACACGTGTCCGAGAAGAAACCCGTGGTAGGCCTGCGAACCGTGGCGGAGCGAGTTGGGCTCGCGACGTGCTCTGTCTCTGCCGTGTTGAACAATACACCTGCATCGCGGGCGATTCCGCAGCACACCAAGGAGCGGGTCTTCCGCGCTGCAGGTGAATTGAACTACCGCCCCAATCTGTGGGCGCGGTCCTTGCGAACCAAGCAAACCCGCCTGGTAGCGGCAGTCACGAATGATATCGGCCAAGCGCCGGTCGCCCGGGTGATCGCCGGCGTACAAAAGTTGTTGCACAGGCGTGGCTACCTGCTGGCGCTCCTGGCGTTTGACTGCGCCTCGGAATGGAATACGATCCCCGTTCAGCTAAACCAGAGAGGCATCGAGGGCGTAATCGCGATTGACGCCATTCTTCCGCAGGAATTGAAATTGCCCGTGGCTTCCGTGGAACTCGAGTACCTGAATCTGCCGGAACCGCTGGACACCGCGCTGCAGGCGTGGCTGTCGGAATTGGGGGAGTCCGCGGCCGAGACGGTGCTTCGACAGATCGAGAAGGAAGCAGTTCCGCGTCGGATGAAAGTGTTGCCGAAGGCGGCAAGTGAGTACTTTCATCTGCCGAACGCTGGTCCAGGACTTGAAGCGCTGTAGACCCGCTGTCACGGCTCAGCGAAGAGTTCCGCGCTGCCACTTCGTGCGCTCCAGTATTCGAAACAGCAGCAGCCAGCGTTTGACGTCGGTCGTCATCAAAAAGTTTTCCTTTACGTGCTCCCGTCCGTTGGCGCCGATGCGCTTCGCGAAATCAGGATGTGTCAGCAAATAGCGTATCTGAAACGCACAGCCCTCTACCGAGTGCACAAGCACCCCTGTGAGTTTGTGAATGATCTGGTTCGGAATGCCCCCTACGGCGCTGGCGATCGTTGGCTTTGCTTTCCACAACGCCTCGGTCACGGTAAGTCCGAATCCCTCCTTCAGGGACTTTTGCACCACAATCGAGGACGCGCGCTGGAGGGCGTTGATTTCGTGAGCGCACCATGGGGGTAGATCAAGAATGATGATATCCGGATCATTCCCTGCTTCATTCTTAACTTCCGCCAGCACAGCCGCGCCTTCGGGATCATCCGACGCGCCTCCGCCCGCTAGTACCAGTTGGCAGTCTACGTACTTCTTCGCGAGTTTGTAGGCTTGCACCACACCAACCGGATCCTTAAGCCGGTCAAACCGCGAAACCTGGGTCACGATCGGACGCGAGCGGTCGATGCCGAACTCGTCACATACTTTCTGCACAACCGCATCCGGAAGGTCTCTGTTTTTCTCTGAGAGAGGATCGATGCACGGATAAAAAAGATATTGCGTAATAGGCAGCTGTCGCGCGAAGGATTGCGAGGAAAAAATGGCGGCATCAAACCGCTCGACAAATGGACGCAAGAACTCCCAGACGCGTTCATTCGGATTCGACAGGTCAATGTGACAGCGCCATACCCAACTGGATCGAGACTGGTCTCGCGAGCAAACCAGGCCAAGAGGCTGCGGA
The DNA here is from genome assembly GCA_963722365.1 of uncultured Acidobacteriaceae bacterium. Lineage (GTDB taxonomy): Bacteria > Acidobacteriota > Terriglobia > Terriglobales > Acidobacteriaceae > Sulfotelmatobacter. Next base: position 510,693 of record CAVRLM010000001.1, on the reverse strand, counting down.
TCATGGATCACCACCATTTCTTCCTCGAAGTGCAGCCGCTCGCGATTCTGCTCGTTGTACGCAAGGAATACTTCCTGAGCAGCCTTGGTCAGGTTATAGCTGCCGCCATGCAGTGCATTGTGAAAGGCCTTCGTAACCTCGAAGAAGTCGTTGCCGCCAGTGATCACATCCCAGTGCGTCTGCACTTCCAGTTCTGAGAGCAGAGGAACCATCCGGTTCAGCATCTCCGCGACGCCGCCGCCGACCGCGGTGGAATTCACCATCTTGATCGACTTTCCCTTCACGTCACGGGCCAGAAAGCGCAAGCTGTCCAAATGCGCTTGGCCAATGATGTCGCGGTAATCATCCAAGTGAGGCGCAGGAGCGGGCGGTGGGGGCGTCAGGATGCTTGCGGGAAGAGTTCTGCCGTTTCCTGATGACGACTTATTTGGATCTGATGATTCAATCGAAGCGCCGTATTGCCGGGCCGGAGGCTTGGCAGGCCCGGCCGTATTCGGGTTCGATGCTGCTCGTTGCTGGTCAGACGGTGGCTTCACGTTCCTGCTTATCCCGGATCAATACTTGTTCAACGATATTGGCAATCTGCTGCCGCACGCCTTCCATCGTGTTGGTATAGATGTCGATACGCTCGATCGCTTCGGCCGTCTCGGGCAGACCGACTTCCTGCTCCAGCCAGTTGGAAAAATCATTCGACATGCGGTGCAGACGCAGCCTCGCCTCAATGAAGTGATGGTGAATCGAGTGCAAGCCAACTTGCCGCAGGGCATCGACAAATCCAGGCAGAGTTTCCGGCGCGAACCGGGTAGGCAGCACTACGATGTCGGAGGCGCAGAAGAAAAAGGGCTCATGCGCTGCTTTCGAACCCTTGTGTGGATCTTGATGCAGAAATTCATCGACGATTTTGACCATCCTTCTACGCAGGCCATCAATCGCCGTAAACTCTCTCACGTCTACGCTGGCTAGCTGTTCGGCTAAAACAGGCTCGTTGCACGCCGACAGGCTCCAGTGCGCAAAGTCGTTGGAGAAACCCTGCCGGATAAAGTGGTGTTCCTGCAAAGTCCGGAACGTATGCTGAAAGATTGAATCGTCGGGACAGGTTTGTAGCGCCTGCCATAGTTCGGCGAGCGTAGTAGCCTTTTGCCTGCCGATGCGCACCAAGTGTTCCGACGTATTGAAGTAAAAGGGCTTGTCGGGTTTTCGTACCGAGTGCTCGACCGAAGTAGGCATAGCGCCTTTATAGGTAGCACTCTTGGCCGGTGGGGTTGTCTACCGGCCCTTGGCGGGATTGTAAACTTCTGTCTAGCCTACCGAAGCGCCCGCTCGAAACCTGTTAGGGCCGCCCTCTGCGGTATCGAGACGAACTTCGCATAGTTCGCCGATCAAACTTCCGGCCCAGCGATAGATGTTGTTTTCGCGTACTTGCCTTCGCATGCGCTGCATTCGCGTCTGTTTCTCGTCGGGCTGCATCTCGAGTGCGGCGCGAATTGCTTCAGCAGTCTGGTCAATGTCGTAGGGATTTACTTGCAAGGCATCTCGCAATTCGCGGGCGGCTCCGGTAAAGCAGCTGAGAATGAGCACGCCGCGTTCATCTTCCCGAGTCGCCACAAATTCCTTGGCGACCAGATTCATCCCATCGTGCAATGAGGTCACCAGGCACATGTCGGCAGCCCGGTAATACGGTGCGATCTCCTGATGACTGTGCTGGCGATTTAACAGCACAATGGGTTTCCACTGGTCCGCCTGAAATCTCCAGTTAATGCGGTCGGCTTCCGCCTCAACTTCGGCCTGCAGGTCGTGATAACGCTTGATGTGGGTGCGCGTGGGCGCGCCAATCTGCACAAACGTAAACACACCCTGGTAGCGCGGATATTTTTCCAGGAAGCGTTCCACGGCGAGAAAGCGCTCCAGGATTCCCTTGGTATAGTCCATCCGATCGACGCCTACTCCCATGAGAGCGGCCTGGACTCCGAGGTTCTTCAGCAGCGCCGCTCGCTCTTCGTAGGCTGATTCGCGAGGAGGGTTCGCTTCCGCCTCCGCGACTTCGACACTGATGGGGAAAGGTCGAACCGTGGTGTTATGATCCAGCCGCTGCACCGAGAAGTGCTCCCAGTCGATGCGCGATTCAACCACACGATCGACCGTCTGCAAGAAATTCGTGCAATGTGATTGAATGTGAAACCCGATCATGTCGGCGCCCAGCAAGCCGTCGACGAGTTCGCGCTGCCACGGACAGATCCCAAAGGCTTCCGGATTGGGCCACGGAATATGCCAGAAGATTGCGACTCTCGCGTCGGGGCGGCTCTGCTTAATCATTCGCGGCAGGAGTGCGAAGTGATAGTCCTGCACCAGTACCACGGGCTTGTTGACGTTTTGCATCTCTTCCAGCAGCGCGTCGGCGAACTTGCGGTTCACCTCCTGGTAATGCTGCCAGTCACTAGCCCGAAATAGTGGTCGCGTGTGCGCGATATGGCAGAGCGGCCAGAGCCCCTCGTTTGCGAATCCGTAATAATAGCCCTGCTCTTCTTCTTTATTCAGCCACACGCGCCGCAGCGTATAGCGCGGATCATCTGGCGGAACCAGCAAGCGGTCGTGCGCGTCCACGGTCTCGAGATCTGCATCGCCAGAACCGTGCGCAACCCAGGTCCCGTCGCACGCTCGCAACACAGGCTCAATTGCAGTCACCAAACCGCTGGCTGGCTGGTTCACGACAACGGTCTTGCCGCGCCGTACGTGCATATATGGTTCGCGGTTCGAAACGACGAATAGCCTTCCATCTTCCAGCCGCGAACTCAAGTGCACCGCAAGGCGGTCGGACGTCCACATGGATTCGCCGGTCTCACGAAGCCGCGCTTCCAATTCAGCCGCCGAGCGCGCGGTATTCAGGCTCTCGGCAAAGGTCGCGACCTCGCGAGCCAGCGGACGAAACAACTCCAAGTCTGGCACTTTGATCCGCACCGTGCCCCGCCCCGTTCGCAAAGCCTTCATCCAGTGCGCGGTTCGCGCGATCGGTCCGGCAATGCTCCAACGCACAATCAACAGTGTGATCAGGACGATGAGAACAACGTGCGCCAATGCACTCAGGAACGTCTCGCGCCAGATTCTCAAACTCTCCTGCCGGATGTAGCCGGAGTCATGGACAATCGCAAGACTGCCGATGAGTTGATCTCCCTGATGCAAGGGCGAGGCATAGATGTGGAGGGAAGCGTTTCCCAAGCGAAGGAAGGCATTCGTATTGCGATTCTCTTTGAGAGACTGCAAGACGATGGCTGGGGCGGTCGTCATCAAGGGCTCAATACTGGTCGTGACGGCAATCGGTTGGCCTTGCGGATCGTAAACTGCCAATCCCGCGAGATGTTCCCGGTTGGCAAACTGCTGGACGGTTCGCTTTAGAGTCTTCTGGGCATCCCGTTGCAGGTCGTGCTCCACATTACTCGAGAGACTCTCGCCCAGCACTTCGGCTCGACGGCGCAAGTCCTTTTGCAGCCCCTGGTTCAGCACCCGCGCCTGATAGTAGGAAGTACACAGCGATACCAGGGTCACGCCGATGATGAGAGAAATGATGAGTCGTGCGCTAAGCAATCGCATTTGACACGCTCTCCAAGGCCCACGCCGTCCGTGGGTGGCTCTGCCCCAAGGCGATTACCGAAACAAGTCAAAAACTGAATCTATGAATTTCAACCACTGAACGGGGACAATTTTTGCCTTCGCCATATCACGCGGGGATCGCGTCTTTGACGAATAGCGCGCTTAATTGGGGCGATTCCCGCGCAGTAGTCGAAGCGACGACACACAAAATGGTGCGTCGGTCGCTTCCTTCCAAAAGCAATAGCCTCTATCTGAGGACGGGAACGTGCAAAAGGTTGCACCGGACGTGCCAAAACCTAACTTGTTAGTTCTAAGACGATTGACGCTTCAATTGTTGTAACTGGAATGTAATTTTTTCCGCCAGCATGCCGTGAATGCCTCTTCTGGATCGTGCCGGATCGAGGCCGCCCGATCAACTCCACGACAATGTGGTCACCGAATCCGCTGATAGAGTGATTTCGGCTGACTTATTTCCCTGCTTCAAGATTACTGTTTTCTCTGCGCCAGAATTCGTCAGTACGAGTACATTTTGCGCATCGGTATTCTGGAAACCCACATGGTCGACTCCGGCAAGCGTACCCACGGTTTCAAATCTCTTTGCCCCACCACGCACTTGCCTCGAAAAATGTGCAAAAGCCCAATACTGCCCGCTGCGTGTGATCTCTTTCGTCTGGGAATGGATGGTGACGAGTCCGCCGCACGGAAACGGCCCGATGTTTGGCCTTCCCTTTTCGTCGAGGGCCAGATTCCATGCGGACAACGATTGACACCAGTGCCGGATCGCCTGCGTGAAGGTGTGCCCCCACTGCGTCCAGTCCGTAGCATAGTCGGGTGCGGTGTAGTCGGGTCCGCCTTCCGTCCAGTACAACTGAGCGTCGGGATGCGCATCATGCACCTTGTCCATCATGTCGGGAGTACCTACATATCCGTGGAAAGCGACTGCATTGCAATACTTGCGCAGGTCCTTGTCATCGAGTTCGCAAATGGCACGTCCCCACAAGTTGTAGTTGTGATCGAGAATCCAGATCTTGGTGGATAGCCCGTTCTGCGGAAGAGCCGGCCCAAGATGATCCTTGACGAACCCGATCTCATATTCCTGCGGAAACAGGCAGGCGGGCATGCGCCCATCCTGATCTGTATCGACTTCGTTCTGCACCGTGATCGCCTGTACCGGAACACCTTCCGCGGCATAGGCCTGCAGGAACTTCACGAAGTATTGAGCATAGGGCGCATAGTAGTGCTGGCGCATCGAACCTCCCAGCATCGAGCCCCCCGCCTTCATCCATCCGGGAGGACTCCACGGCGAGGAAAACAAAAAAAGATCTGGGTTCACCTTTCGCGCCTGCCGCAGCATCGGCAGAACATAGGCCTGATCGTGCGCAATCGAAAATCTCTTCATCTCCAGATCGGGCTCGCCTTCGTCGTAGCTAAAGACCTCTGTGGAATAGTCGCTTGCCCCGATACACGTGCGGCAGACGTTGAATCCCATCTGCGACGGGTGAAACAGGTCATGAAACAGCTCTTCGCGAGCCGGCCCCGGAAGTTGATTGAACATGTAACAGGCGGCGTCGGTGAATGCGGCGCCAAAGCCCAGCATCTCCTGGAATTTTTGGCCCGGATTCAGCACGATAGCGCTGCCGGCAGTGGTGTTTGCAGTTTTCCAGGCCAGGTTGTCGACCGCGGCATAACGAAGTTTGCCGCCGGTCACGCGGACAGCGATATCCCCTTGCGGAGCAGGCGCCAGCACTGACTCGAGATCAGCGCTGGCAGTGGCGGTTAGTCCAGTGGCAGTCAATCCTGCGGCAGATAATTTCAAAAAGGCTCGTCTAGTATGTTCGATCGACACGGGGGCCTCCTGGCACGAATGAGTTCGATGTGAGTATAGTTCGGGAGTAGACGACCTGATGGGCGAATTTCGCCAGAGCGATTCAAGGAGTTCCGATTTGAAATCGAACAATTTGCAATGGGCCTGGGTCGTAATCACTCTGATGGCAGGCGCGAGTGTTGCCCAAGTGACTGCCGCACCGCAAGCCGCTACCTCTCCCGCATGGAAATTGGTTTGGAGCGACGAGTTCAATGGACCCACCGGCACGGCGGTTGATGCTTCCAAATGGGTTTCCGAAACCGGCGGAGGCGGGTGGGGCAATCACGAACTGGAGTCCTATACGACTCGGCTGGAGAATGCCTTGCAACAGGATGGCAACCTGGTCATCAAGGCAATGCGCGAGAAATACACCGGAGCGGACGGAATTGCCCGAGAGTACACTTCCGCCCGTCTGAAAACTCAAGGCAAGTTTTCGCAGACCTATGGGCGGTTTGAAGCGCGGATCAAGATTCCTCGCGGCCAGGGAATCTGGCCCGCCTTCTGGATGCTAGGGAACGACATTGACAAACCTGGTTGGCCCGACTGCGGCGAAATCGACATTATGGAAAACATTGGGAAGGAGCCGGCGCTCGTACACGGCACGATTCACGGGCCGGGATATTCGGGTGCAAACGGCCTCGGCGGGTCGTACGGTCTACCCGGCAATCCGCGATTCGCGGATGACTTTCATGTCTTTGCCGTCGAGTGGGAACCCAAAGCGATCCGCTTCTATGTCGATGATCATTTGTACGAAACTCGCACTCCTGCCGACATTCCTCAGGGAACGAAGTGGGTGTATGACCATCCATTTTTCATAATTCTCAATGTTGCAGTAGGGGGAGACTGGCCAGGAAATCCGGACGAGACTTCGGTCTTTCCGCAAACTATGCTGGTCGATTATGTCCGCGTCTACCAGCGGGCAGGATCGGACAGCGCCGCGCATTTGTAGGTATTGGCACACGAATTCCGCGAGTGGCGTGACGAATTGGTCCGACAGAGTTTTCCACCAGATCCAGTTGACTTCCCAATCATCTACTCGGATAAAATCGTGACCTATTATTCGAGCGGAAAGGAATAACTCATGAGCAAAGTCCGAGTCCTGGTGGGCACTCGCAAAGGCGCATTCATTCTTACGGCAGACGGCAAACGGCAAAACTGGGAGGTCAGCGGCCCGCACTTTGCCGGGTGGGAGCTCTATCACTTGAAGGGATCGCCCGTGGATCCGAATCGAATTTATGCCTCGCAAACCAGTGGCTGGTTCGGGCAAGTGATTCAGCGCTCGGATGACGGCGGCAAGACATGGCACCAACCGGGAACGCCTCCCGGCGAGCAAACAGGGCCTGGCGGAATGCCCAAGGGCGAGAGCAATAAATTCGTCTACGACGCCGCTGCGGCGCCTCTCACAACTCATCAGTGGTATGACGGGACGCAGCATCCGTGGGAGTTCAAGCGGGTCTGGCATCTCGAGCCGTCACTCACCGACGCCGAGACTGTGTATGCCGGGGTCGAAGATGCTGCACTGTTCCGCTCTACCGATGGCGGAAAAGACTGGCACGAACTTCCTGGCCTGCGCGGGCACGGTACGGGACCGAAGTGGCAGCCTGGCGCCGGCGGCATGTGCCTGCACACCGTCATCCTTGATCCCAGCGATCCCGATCGTATCTACATCGCGATCTCTGCGGCGGGCGCGTTCCGCACCGACGATGGCGGCAAAACGTGGAAGCCGATTAACAAGGGGCTCTACTCGAAATACATTCCGAATCCGACAGCTGAGATCGGACATTGCGTGCATCACGTCGCGATGAACCCATCGCGCCCGGGCGTGCTGTTCATGCAGAAGCATTGGGACGTCATGCGATCGGACGACGCAGGGGATCAGTGGACCAAGATCAGCGGCAATCTTCCCACAGATTTCGGATTCGTGATTGACATTCACTCGCACGAACCGGAAACGGTTTACGTGATTCCCATCAAGAGCGACGGCGAGCACTATGTGATGGACGGCAAGCTACGCGTCTATCGCAGCCGCACTGGCGGGAACGAGTGGGAAGCTCTCACGAAAGGCCTGCCGCAGGAAAACTGCTACGTGAACATCCTGCGCGACGCCATGTCCGTAGACAAGCTCGACAGGTGCGGCATCTATTTCGGCACTACCGGCGGGCAGGTGTATTGTTCCCCTGATGCGGGAGACAGTTGGAACCCGATCGTCCGCGATCTTCCAGCGGTTCTGTCGGTGGAAGTGCAAACGCTCGCATGACTGAAGAACACGCAAGGTGCCCCATCCTTCTCGCACGTCTTGCGAGAGGATGGGGATTTTGACTTCGCCGCTCCCCGGGTGATAGCGTCGTTTGCGCTTTACTCCAGGAGAAAGACATGAAGATGGTCCACCTTGCAGTGGCATCCCTGCTGTTCGTAGCGAGTGCAATGACGGCGCAGGAAGTCCACCTTCCTGCCGCGAGATCCGCCCCGGCCACGCCCGCGGTAGAAGCGAAGGTCCGGAAAGTCTGGGAAGATTTCAAGAGCAAGAACAAGCAAGGCCTGTCCTCCTCGCTGGCCGAGGGTTTCCGCGAGATGGAGGAAGGCGGCAGCGGCTTGGGAGACAAGAAAGCGGAAATCGCGATGGTGGACGAATTCGAACTCTCCAGCTACCTTCTCAAGGATTTCACCGTAAAGTCGGTGGGGCCGCACAGCGTATTGGTCACTTACTCCGCGCATTACGAAGGGACGGCTGCGGGCCAGACACAGAAGTCAGACAGCATTTTCGGTGAGGTTTGGGTGCACGAGGGGAATGACTGGAAGGCCCTCTACATCCAGGAAACTGCGGTAAAGTAAGGCGTCGTCTGGGAGATGCGCCGCCGCATGCAACCATGGGCGCCGCATCTAATATCTTGCGCGACCGCATTAGTGTCATATGATTCGAGTCGAACTTCCGCAACACCTTCGCACCCTCGCCCACGTTGGACGTGAAGTCGAACTTGAGGTCGAAGATCCGGTCACGCAACGGTCCGTCCTTGACGCGCTTGAAGCTCGCTATCCCATGTTGCGCGGCACGATCCGCGACCACGGCACTTTGCAACGGAGAGCGTTCCTGCGTTTCTTCGCCTGCGAAGAAGATCTTTCGCACGAATCGCCCGACGCTCCACTACCTGAGGCCGTCACGTCTGGGAAGGAGCCGTTTCTGATTGTCGGGGCGATCGCTGGCGGGTAAAAGGGTCAGCCGCGCGCAATCTGAATCAACTTCGGCAACACCTGCCCAAATTCTGATCCGTCCCCTGGCGTGCCGAACGCGAAATAAATCTTGCGATAGAGTTCGTAGAGTTCACGATACGCATCCTGGGTGTCTGCTTGCGGCTCGTAGACCGTGTGCCGAGGACAGATTTTCGCTTGCGCCTCTTCAACGGTCTTGAAGATGCCTGCGGCCAGGAAAGCGAAGATCGCAGAACCGACGCCTGTCACCTTGCCACTTGGAACCAACACGGGACGGCCGAGAACGTTCGCGTAAACCTGATTCAGCACAGGATTGTTCTGCGGAATGCCACCGCCGTTGATCACGCGTAATGTGGGCGCGCCGTACTCGCTCATGCGATCGAGAATCACGCGGGTATGAAATGCGGTTCCCTCAATCGCGGCGAACAACTCGTCCTGGGCCGTGTGCAGCAGATTCCATCCCAATGTCATGCCGCCGAGGTTAGGGTTCACGAGAACCGTGCGGTCACCATTGTCCCAGGTCATGCGTAGCAGGCCGGTCTGACCCGCGCGATAACTTGCCAATCCTTTGCTCAACTCTTCTACGCTGGTATTGGCTCGTCGGGCAATTGCGCTGAAGATGTCGCCGGTCGCGGACAGCCCTGCCTCGATGCCCGTGAATTGTGGGTGCACGCTGCCTTGCACGACGCCGCACACGCCGGGAATCAACTGCGCCTTCGGGGCATAGGCGATGATGCAGGTAGAAGTGCCAACTACGTTGACGACGTCGCCTTCTCTCGCGCCTGCGCCAATCGCATCCCAATGGGCGTCAAAGGCTCCAACTGGAATCGGAATGCCTGCCTTCAACCCAAGCTTCTCCGCCCAGTACGGCGACAAGGTTCCAGCAATTTTGTCAGAGGTCTCGTAGTCGCCTTCGAGTTTCGCCCGGGCGCCCGCCAGTAGAGGATCGACCTTCGCGAGAAAACTCTCCGGAGGAAGGCCGCCCAACGAGGCGTTCCACATCCACTTGTGGCCCATGGCGCAAACACTGCGCTTCACTCGCTTGGCATCCGTAATTCCGCAAAGCGTGGCTGCGACCATGTCGCAGTGTTCAAAGGCACTGACAAACTTTTCGCGCTTCTCCGGATTGTGCCGCAACCAGTGCAGCAACTTCGCGAAACCCCATTCCGAGGAGTACACCCCACCGCACCACTCGATCGCTGGCAACTTTTCCAGCCGCGCCAGTTCTGTGATCTGGGCGGCCTCCTGTTTCGCGCGGTGATCGCACCACAGGTAATAATCGTCGAGAGGAGCCATTCCCTCCCCGACCGGGATCACGCTGGAACCAGTGGTATCGAGTGCGATGGACTGCACCTGGTCGCCGGAGATTCCGGCTGACTTCACCGCCTGCCGCGTGGCTTCCGCCAAGGCGCGCATATGATCTTCGTGGGATTGGGTGGCGAAGTCAGGATCTTCGCGCTTGCGGTGCAACGGATACTCTGAGATTGCGGAGGCCAGCAGGCCGCGCTCGCTGTCTACAATCGAGACCCGCACGCTGAGCGTGCCGAAATCTACTCCTGCAACGATGGCCATGAAATGCTATCTCTCCTCGCGGTAACAAATCGAAGATACATCTCGCTTTCGGCTCGGCGGGCGAGACGCCCGCCGGACAGCCGCCGGGCCGGCGGCGTTACAGTGACTCTAGTTCCGGTGCCAGTGCATTTGCCAGCCTAGGTACCGAACCGACGCTTCGTGCACCGCGGCAGCCGTTGTCGAGAAGTTCGCGGCTACATGATGCTCGAAGCCGTTCTCGCAAATGTAATGCAGCAACCTCTGCAGATCGGCGATTTGCACCACGCCGACGCCTCCGAAGGTGTTCAGCGAGTCATTCGTAAACGAGCCTTCTCCCACGTAGCCTCGGATGACTCCTGCGGTGTCATCGGTCGAGAAACGTGCGAAGCTCATCGCGCCGGGCTTGACCCGGCCGACGACCGTGCCGAAGGTATTTTCCTTGCCGACTGTCCCGGCGATGATTTCCTGGAAATCCATGCGGACGTCCTGGAAGAAGTGCTTGGGCAGGTTGCTGCAATGGAAGCAGACCGCCTTGTTGGGATCGTCGCCGTAGTTGTTGTTCCAGTCGAGCAATGCACTGGGAGTCTGCGATGCCAGAGCCAGGGCGTGCATGCTCAACGTGCCGCACACGTCAACCTCGCAGGCGGCGGGCAGCAGATTGTTACTCATCATGCTCATGATGGTGCACGGAACGACGCCGAAATATTCTTCCATCGACGTCCAACACTGCACTGCGCTGATCCTGACGTCGGTCTGCTTCATCCAGTCATCGATGACGTAGCCAAGCTTGGACATCTTGAGGAGCGCCGCATCGGGAACACCAGCGGTAGTGACGTACTTGCGAATTTCGGCGAGTTTGCCTTGAACGCCGGCATCATCATCTTTCAGTTTGGCGATGCGACCGAAAACCTCGGAGAGATCGAGCGTTTCGGTTGAGATACCATGGGATTCTAGAAGCTTCTCGCTGTAGCGCACGGTATTGAATGCCGTCGGGCGCGCACCGATGCTGCCGACGCGCAGGTTGCGCATGCCGTTGGCTACGCGGCACACAGCCGCGAACCATGCCAGATCGTTTTGAAAATCCTGCGAGGCGGGGCTCACCGTATGCAGCTTGGTCAGAGAATAGGGAATGCCATATTGGCGCAGATTGTTGCACGCCGACATCTTGCCGCAGAAGCTGTCGCGGCGGTGCAGGATCGTCATATTGGCCGCGTCGTCGGGCGTGGCCTGTACCAGTACCGGAACGTCGAGCCGAGCCATGCGCAAGGTGTCAGCGATCGCCCGTTCGTCTCCGAAATTCGGCAGCGATACGATCACTCCATCAAGGCGGTCGCGATTCTTCTGGAAGAGCGCGGCACACCGCTTGGCTTCCTCATGAGTTTCTACAGCACCGTGCTTACTATCCTGCGGGCCGAGCACCACGCAATCGATGCCGGCCTTGGTGAGCGCCTGAATCATCTCTTCGCGCCCCGATTTCGCCAATTGATCGGGAAAGAATCCGCGATTCCCGATGATGACGCCCATCGTCATTTTTTTTTCGGACATAAAACCCTTCTTCGCGCTTATGAACTTGGTTAAGAATTGCCAGCCATGCGGGCACGTTCGCGCGCGGGCGAATAGCGAACGCTAAAGAACAAGCCGAGAATCAGCAGGATCGCTCCCCACCAGACATTGGCGTGCAGGTTGTAAAGCACAACCTGATGTTCCGGTGGAGAGGCCAACTCGTACAGTCCCGTGGCAAAAATCACGGCTCCATTCACCGCCAAAGACACTCCGATGAAGAACCAAATCGACAACGTTCCGCCGGATTTCATCGTTTCCCCCTACCAGAAAATGATTTGCAGAATCAAAAACACAATCGCGACGACAACACCCCAAAAAACCGGACTGTGAAAGACGGAAGCCTTTTCCTCGTGCGGAATCGGCGTGAGCCCATACACGAGATTGGCAAGTTCCGAATCCGGTTTGGGCTTGGTCATCAGACTGACCACCACGGTGACGATGACGCAAATCAGCCAGCACCACAGGGCGCGGAACATGTTCTGCGCCTGATCCTGGGCTTGAGGCGACAGGGCGACATAACGGACCGCTGCGGGATCGACTTTGACCCAGACATACATTCCGACAGAGGACAGAGTTCCAGCCAGCAACCCAGTCCATCCGCCGGCCGGGGTAGCGCGCTTCCAGAGCATTCCGAGTATGACCGTGCCAAATAACGGAGCGATGAAGAAGCTGAAGAGCGACTGGACATAGTCCATGATGCTCTGCGCGTGCATGACCAAATAGGCTGTACCGATACTGACGACAACGCCGAGAATTGTGACCCAGCGGCCCATCCGCACTTTTGACTCGTCCGATGCATTCTTGTTGATCAGAGCGCCATAGATGTCATAGGTCCAAACGGTAGTGAAGGCGCTGACATTACCCGCCATCCCAGACATGAATCCGGCGATCAATGCGGTAATGCCGAGACCAAGAAGGCCCGGACCGCAATAGCGTGCCAACATCAGTGGCAGGACTTCGTCATATCCGTGGAGGCCCTGCGCCTGTCCTTCCGCGGACCATGCGAGGTCCGCAGGCACAAGCCGCAGGAGGTTGCCGGTGTGAGGATCGCGCAACAGAGCCAAACCGAGCAGACCAGGAAGAATGACGATGAAAGGAACCATCATCTTAAAGGCTGCTCCGATGATGGGAGCGAGCTTGGCGGATCGGAGATCTTTTGCCGACAGCACGCGCTGCACGACAAGGAAGTCGGTGGTCCAATAGCCCATGGAGATCACGGCACCGAGACCGAAAACAATCCCGACCCAATTGATGCCCATGGGATTGTCGCTGAAGTGGCCCAGTGTCGCCCATGCGTGCGTATATGAGCCCGGGTTCGCCACATGTTGTTCGGTCAGGTTTTGCAGGATTTTTGCTTTCATCCCGTCCCAACCTCCGGCCTCGACCAGTCCCAGGATCGGAATCAGCAGCGCTCCCGCCCAGATCAAGAAGAACTGAAGGACTTCGTTGAAGATCGCGGAACGCAATCCTCCAAGAGCGACATAGGCCGCAACGGTAACGGATGAGATCAAAATGCTGAAATTGAGGTCCCATCCCAGCACCACCCTCATCACCACGGCCATGGCGTACATGTTGATCCCGCTCATGAGCACGGTCATGAAAGCGAAGGAGACCGATGACAGGGCCTGAGCGCCTGGCCCGAAGCGGAGTTTGAGATAGCCGGGGACCGAATGCGTCTTACAGATGTGGTAGAAGGGCATCATCACCAGCGCGAGAAAGAGCATGGCGGGGATGGCGCCAATCCAGTACCAGTGAGCCGCGAGGATACCGTACTTGTAGGAGTTGCCCGCCCAGCCCATCAGTTCGAGCGATCCCAGGTTCGCGGACAGGAAGGCAAGGCCCGCCACCCAAGCCGTCATCTCTCTGCCGGCCATGAAAAAATCTTCGCCGGTGTTGGCCTGTTCCTTCAGGTACAAGCCAATCGCCAATACCAGGGCGAAATAGAAGACGATGATCACTAAATCGACTGGCGACAAATGCACCAGCGTGGAGGCGGAACTCAGCACCAGCAGAGCAGGATTCATTAAGGTTTTACCTGTCCGTAGTAGGCGTTGCGGCCGTGCTTGCGCAGGAAATGTTTGTCATGCAGTTCGCGCGCAATGGGCCGGGATTCAGCATTGATCGACAGAGTGTGAGACGCCATGCGTGCCACGTATTCCAGGATCACCGCATTGTGGGCGGCTTCCGCGGCATTGGCGCCCCAGCAAAAGGGAGCGTGTCCGGCGACTAGCACCGCCGGAATGGCGTTGGGATCGAGGTGGGCAAACCTGCGGCAAATCGCGGTGCCGGTTTCCAATTCGTAGTCGCCGGCAATTTCTGCCTTAGTCAACCACTCGGTGACCGGAACTGGGCCGTGAAAGGAGTCCGCATGAGTAGTGCCGAAGCATGGAATCGAGGTCTCCGCCTGGGCCCAGGCAGTCGCATATTCCGAGTGCGTATGTGCAACGCCTCCAATGTCTGGAAAGTGCTTGTACAACTCCAGGTGCGTAGGCAGATCGGAGGATGGGCGCAGGTTCCCGTCCACGATCTTTCCGGAAAGGTCGGAAATCACAATCTGCTCCGGGGTAAGGTCGTCATAGGGAACGCCACTGGGCTTGATGGCTACCAGACTCTGGCTGCGATCGATGCCGCTCAAGTTGCCAAAGGTATAGAGCACAAGGCCGCGGCGCACCAACTCCAGGTTGGCTTCCAGTACCTCTTCGCGCAGTGTCTTCAGCAGCATGGGAGGAAAAGATGAGATCTAAAAACGCCTACAATCGAGCGCCAAAAATACGCTTCGCGTAAACGTTTACGCAACGGAACATTAAACGGAGTTGCATACCTTTGTCAAAGATTCGTGTGAGACTTTCCGTTCGCCGCACCAGTCGTGTGGACCACAGTCCTCTGTACCCACGTTGCACTCACAGCCGCGTTAGCGGGGACAACGGCTTTGGCGTCCACGAACCAGGTATGCGTTTTAGCAGTTCACGGAACCACCGCGCGGAACGTGGCGAAGCAACGCGCGGTCCGATTGAGGGAAGAGTGCGGAGAGGAAACGAATTAAGGCTTCGACGATATCTTCCCGGATTCGGTATTTTCGGAGTTGATCTTCCGTGCCATGGCGACGTTTGCGGGTTGATCGTCGAGGGTAGGGCCGGGCGCAAAAGCGAACTTCTCATGACTGTCGCCGACCTTGCGCAAAATATCGTGCCAGCCGTCGTCCCAGCTAATGCGAGCTTCATCGCCGACGATTGTCCAAATTCCGTGACTCGCACCGATCGACCTCGTGGCCTCACCATTTGGTCCAAGCGTAATGAAAAATGTTCCGCTGTTGCCGTCGCCGGCTTCCCAACTGCCCAGAAAATGTACCAGCCCAAGCGAGGCGTCGCCCTCACCTTTGTATTCAACTCGCGCGACGTCCGCCATCGCAAATGTCTCCTGGTGCCCGTCTTTGAAGACAATTACGATCGAGACGGGATCAATCGAAGTGGATGCTTTTTGTGGCGCAAGATGTTGATCGGCGCCCTGCGCGGAAAGAACGAATAGCCCCATTATCCAAATTACTCCGATCAAGCTGCGCATGGCTCTCCTCCCCCTTCGCGGCGGAATGTCTGGAGACTTGCCCTATTATGCTAATCCAGAACGCTTCGAATTTTAACCGGTGAACGCAATGCCCCTCAGGGCAATCCTCTTCGGACCTCCACCGACACTTGCAGCCGATTCTTCTTTGAACAACCCTGACTGGATACTTTCATCCCAACAACACCATTTTGTATCTTCTTGAAGGACACGCGGATCGTTAGCCCATCGCGCCAGTCACAATCACCCATTTCTTGACGTTGACTTCGATTGAATAGGAGCAAAGATCCTCATGCAGAAAATCACGCCGTTTCTATGGTTCGACAACAACGCTGAAGAGGCCATGAACTTCTATATTTCGGTCTTCGAGAACTCTAAGATCGCAAAAGTCTCCCGGTATCCCGAGGGTTCGCCCGGCCCTGCGGGAAGCGTCATGACTGGAGAAATTCAGCTGGCGGGCCAGGAATTCATTTTGTTGAATGGCGGGCCACACTTCAAATTCACCGAAGCGATTTCGTTCATGGTGAATTGCGAGTCTCAGGAAGAAGTGGACCGCTATTGGGAAAAGCTGACCGCAGGCGGCGGACAGGAGTCGGAATGCGGATGGCTGAAAGACAAGTTCGGGCTCTCGTGGCAGATTGCGCCTACGATGTTGTTAACCTTGCTCGCGGGGCAAGACAAGGCAAAGGCAAAACGAGTGATGGAAGCAATGCTTCAGATGAAGAAGATCGACATCGCAACCTTACAACGAGCGGCCGATCAAAAATAGGAAGCTGAGCGTGGCCGTGCCTGGACGAGCCTCGCTTAGAGCGTTTTGTTTTTGACCTTCCAATACACCGCATAGCGTTCGTGGATCACCTGACTTAGCGGAACCAGCGTAATTGGTTGCGGCTGGCCGACCGTGTGAAACAAAAGTGGCTGCTTCGGGTCAGGCTCGATCCACGCCGCGGGATGATTGGGGTCTGCCACAATGTCGGGCACGCTAATCTGCTCGCCACGCTTCGGACCGGGTTCGCCGTACGTCTTATCTTTCGTCACAGCGTCGAACCGCCCGGCCAACACCAGCGGGCCATACATCACGGCTTGCACGCTCGCATCATCGGGCATGCTATCGATGTGCACGCCCATCGGAAGGCTGAGTTCAATCTTGTCGCCGGTCTTCCAGACGCGGTTGAGCGTTAGATAGCTGCTGGGACTTGAGAATGCCGGAAGCGCGGTGCCGTTGATTTTCACGCTGCCGCCCTGCGCCCAGTATGGAATGCGAAGGTTGATCGATAGTTGTGCGGGGTTGTTGGCAGCGATAGTGAGCGTGGTCCCCTGTTCCTCAGGAAAGCGCGTGCCCTGCGTGATATGCAGTCTCTTCTCGGGCCAGTCCAGTTGCGAGTCGATGTAGAGATTCACGTAGAGAGAGTCGTCGTTATGAAAGTAGATGGTGTCAGCGAGTTTTGCGTATTCTTCCGATCCCGTTCCGGTGCAGCACCAGAAGGCGTCGAAGGGCTTGCCAAAGGTCTTCCAATATCCCGAGGCGAGGGGCAGGTAGTACATCATGGTGCCGTCCTCAGGATTGATCGTGCCGAGGCGATGGTTGAAGTGCGTCCGCTCGTAGTAGTCCATGAGGCCGGCGTCAGGAGACCAACCGAAGAGGTGGCGCGTCAGCTTCATCATGTTGTAGGCGCAACAGCATTCGGTAGTGTCGGGCGCCAGTTCGGTTGAGAGCTTGCCAGGATCGGTGTTCCACGACTCACCATTGCTGGTGCCGCCAGTGCAGTAGGAGCGCTCGCTAACCACTTCCTCCCAGAAATATTCAGCGATGTCACGATAACGGCGATCGCCAGTGAGTTCGTAGTATCGCGCGGCTGCGATCACCTGAGGGATGTGTGTATTCACATGCAGGCCCTTGAGTTCGTCGCGGTGGGCGGCCAACGGATCGAGGAACTGCCTCTTGTCGAAGCGCTGGGCGAGGTCGAGATATTCCTGCTTGCCGGTTACGGCGTAGAGGTTGCAGAGGACCTCGCCCATACCTCCGAACTCGGTGCCGAGTACCCGCTGCATGTGTTCGTAGCTGAGAGAGTCGGCATAGAGTGCGACCCATCCGGCCATTTTCTGGACTATGTCGAGTGCCTGTTCGTTGCCGCAGTAGAAGTACATGTCGAGTAGGCCGGCCATGATCTTGTGAATGGTGTAGAAGGGTGCCCAGACCGGCTGACGCTCGCGGAGGCGATCGAAGAAGTCGACGGGGAAGGCACTAAGGTAGCCGCTCTTCAATGCAGTCTGGCACGTCCCGAGCCCGGTAACAACGGTGGTTGCATTGGCCTTGAGCTCTTCATCTCCGCAGGCGGCGTACATGAGCGCGCAGGCAGAAAGATAGTGACCGCCAACGTAGTGGCCGCGGAGCTCGCAATCGGGGGCCTCCCATCCGCCAAGCGGCGGGGCGGATGTGGGAATGCCGGCCGTAATGCGGAAGGTGTGCAGCAGACGATCGGGCGGCAGCGAGCGGAGATATCTGCGGTCGGCCTCCATTGCGACTTTGCACGGGCCCTCGCCGAGGCGGACTTGCTGCAGTGGGAACGGGATGGCGTTCCAGGACACTCTCTCGCGGTTGGTGGGCTTGCCATCTTTACGGAGCGTGTTGACGACCGGGTCCTGCGGAGAAAGCGCTTTCAATCGTGTGGGCAGGAACGTCGACCCAGCGGCCACGGCGGCCGCGGTTAGAAAATTCCGGCGAGACAATGATCCCGAGTGAGCCATCAATTCCTCCCTATTCATGGTAGCCCGAGTGCAACGGCAATGGATATTGTCTACACTAATCGTCGACTTGGGGAAACACCGAATTGACGCCTCAGGATGTTCGCCCCGCGTCAGAACGCATGAGCAGCGCAGCCTATGACGTGATTGTAGTGGGTGCCGGGATTGTTGGTGCGGCGTGTGCGGACGAGTTTGCGCAGCGCGGCATGCGGGTGGCGGTTGTCGACCGCGATGTGGTGGGAGGCGGCGCAACCGCCGCTGGGATGGGCCACATCGTCGTCATGGACGACTCTGAGGCGCAGTTTTCCCTTACGCGATATTCGCAGCAGCTCTGGCAGGCGCTGCGGCCTGAGTTGCCGGACGATGTCGAATATGAGCAGAGCGGAACGATCTGGGTTGCGGCCGACGAAGAAGAAATGGCGGAGGTGCTGCGTAAACGCGAGTTCTATTCGCAGCGCGGCGTTCCCACCAAGGTTCTCGACTCGCTGGAATTGCGGCGCGCCGAGCCAAACTTGCGGGATGGACTGGCCGGAGGGCTTCTGGTTGCAGAGGATGCGGTAGTGTATCCGCCTTGCGCCGCGCGCTTTCTCATGGAGCGAGCCCGGAAACACGGAGGCGAGCTCCGTCTGGGCTCGTCGGTCGCGCAGATGGGACAAGGACGCGTCCGCACCACGGACGGAGTTGAGATCGCGGGACGAATGATTGTGAATGCGGCCGGGGCGTGGTCGCCAGATCTGGCCGCCGGAGTTGAGATCAAGAAACGCAAGGGGCATCTCGTGATCACGGATCGTTATCCCGGATTCCTGCGGCATCAGTTGGTGGAGTTGGGATACTTGAAGAGCGCGCACTCGGTGAGCAGCGATTCGGTGGCGTTCAATGTTCAGCCGCGGCGGACGGGGCAGATCCTGATCGGATCGTCGCGACAATACGGAACCGAACATAAGGACGTCGACCAGCATATGCTGACCCGGATGCTGCGGCGCGCTCAGGAATACATGCCGGGGCTAGGAACTATGTCGGCCGTGCGGGCCTGGACTGGATTTCGCGCGGCCACCCCTGACAAGCTACCGCTGATTGGGCCATGGCCGGGCGACGAGAGTCTGTTTCTGGCAACTGGGCATGAGGGATTGGGGATCACCACCTCGCTGGCCACGGCAAGGATCCTCGTCGATCAGGTTGCGGGCGCGAAGCCGGAGATCCCGATTGAGCCCTACTTACCGTCGCGGACCTTGAAGGAAACCGTCCATGCCTGATGTCGCTACGAATTCGATCACCCTGACCGTGAACGGGTCTCCTGTGACTGTGGTTGCAGGGGCAACCGTAGCGGTCGCCGTCGCGATTGCGGGGCAAGCTTGCCGGACATCGGTGACAGGCGAAGCCCGCAGTCCGTTGTGCGGGATGGGAATTTGCTTCGAGTGTCGCGTGCGGATCAACGGAACACCACATTGCCGAAGTTGCCAGATCATCTGCGCACCTGGCATGGAAGTGAAAACCGATGGCTAAGTATTCACATCAGCACTTCGATGTGCTTGTGGTCGGCGCGGGCCCGGCTGGCATTGCGGCTACTGTGCGAGCGGCGGAGCACGGGGCCAGAGTCGGAGTTGTAGACGACAACCTGAACTGTGGAGGCCAGATCTGGCGCGGGGCGGGAGACGAATCCACAGAAGACGCGGCGAAATGGATTCGCTCGTTTCGTTCCGCGAACGTCACCAGACTTTATGGGATGAGAGTCTTTCATCAGCCTGAGGCTGGAGTGCTTTGGGTAGAGGGAGGAGACGATCTCCGCGAATTGCGTTATGGGAATCTGGTGCTCGCAACGGGAGCGCGGGAACGATTCTTACCATTTCCGGGCTGGACTCTGCCGAATGTCATGGGAGCGGGCGGGTTGCAGGCCATGGTGAAGTCGGGTTTGCCGATTCGGGGCAAACGCGTGGTTGTCGCCGGGACAGGGCCTCTGCTGCTCGCGGTGGCCGCTTATCTGCGTAAGCACGGCGCCGAAATTTCTATGATTTGCGAGCAGGCGTCGTGGACGAAGCTAGTCCAATTCGGCGCTTCTCTGATCGCTTATTCAGAAAAGATTGCGCAGGCACGGCAGCTGAAGAGAGACCTCGCAGACATCCTGTTTGCTGCCAATAGCTGGCCCCTGGCAGCGCACGGCGAGAAGATGCTCGAGAGCGTTACAATTTTACGAAACGGCAAGGCGGAGATCATCCCGTGCGACTATCTCGCTTGCGGATTTCATCTGGTGCCCAACGTTGAACTGCAAGCGTTGTTGGGTTGCACGATCACCGATGGCTTCGTGCAGGTGGATGACTTCCAGCAAACCTCCGTGCAAGGAGTTTACTGTGCGGGTGAACCCACGGGCATCGGAGGCGTGGAGTTGGCGCTGGTGGAAGGACAGATCGCAGGCCTGGCGGCGGTTGACAAGACGACACAAGTTCGCGCGCTGTTTGGGGAACGACGAAAGGCACGGCGATTCGCCCGCTTGCTGGAGCGAACATTCGCCCTTCGTCCGGAGTTAAGAGACTTGCCTTCCGCCGAGACGTTGGTATGTCGCTGCGAGGATGTTCCCCATTCTCGCCTGCAGGAGCATCGATCGTGGCGCGCGGCGAAATTGCATACGCGATGCGGCATGGGACCGTGCCAGGGCCGAATTTGTGGGCCGGCCACACAGTTTCTGTATCAGTGGATTCCGGATTCGGTGCGGCCACCGATATTTCCCGCGCGTGTAGAAAATCTGGCGGGACGTGCATCCGATTCTGAGCCAGAGCACAGCGCAGTCACAGGAGGTTCTCAATGAACTGGAAGGGCGTCATGCCCGCCATCACGACCTGCTTCAACAACGATCTCAGCATCGATCATGGCTTCATGGTGAAGCATTGCCGTTTGCTTCTCGACAACGGATGCACCGGCATCGTTGCTCTGGGGTCGTTGGGCGAAGGCGCAACTCTGACTTTCGAAGAGAAGTTGGCCATTCTGGGCACGTGCGTCGGTGCTGTCCACGGGCGCGGACCGGTGATCGCGGCAGTCTCCGCGCTTTCGACAGCAGAGGCCGTGTCATTGGCCAAAGGAGCTGCGGATCTCGGCTGCGACGGCCTGATGGTTCTGCCTCCGTACGTGTATAAGGGCGATTGGCGCGAGATGAAAGCGCACGTCGCAGCCATATTCAAAGCGACCGCGCTGCCCTGCATGCTTTACAACAATCCGGTGGCTTACGGAACGGATTTTCTTCCCGAACAGATTCGCGAACTGGCGGCGGAACACGAGAATCTTGCAGCGGTCAAAGAATCGAGCACCGACGTGCGCCGCCTGTCTGCGATCCGTGCTTTGCTCGACAATCGTCTCGAGATCTGTGTGGGCGTGGATGACGCGGTGATCGAAGCCATTGGCGTCGGCGCAACGGGATGGATCGCAGGTCTAGCGAATGCGCTGCCGCGCGAGTCCGTGGATCTGTTCAACTATGGAATGAGCGGAGAAAGCGAGAAGGCGTTCGAGTTGTACCGCTGGTTCCTGCCCTTGCTGCGAATGGATACGGTTCCAAACTTCGTTCAACTTATCAAACTAGTGCAGGCGGAAGCGGGCATCGGGAATTCGCGGGTACGCCCTCCGCGGCTCGAACTGGTAGGGAAAGAACTCGAGCAGACGAAGAAACTGATTGGTGACGCGTTGCAGTCCAAACCGCAATCCGCGGGTGCGTACGCGTTACAGAATGGGAAATGAAATGCAGACATCATTCGTAACAAAACTTGCAGGGCGGTCGTTAATCGGATCCCGCGAGGGTTGCGGCGCTGGTGAAGGGTCGTACGCCACCAATCCCACGACTGGAGAACGGTTGCAACCGGGCTTCATCCCGGCCACAGCCGAGGAAATTGAACTCGCGGTCCACCTGTCGGCGGAAGCGTTTGAGGTTTACCAGCGCGTGTCCGGGCGTGATCGGGGCGCATTCTTGCGCACGATTGCCGCGAAAATCGAATCGATTGCGGCAGAGATCGTCGAACGCGCCGCCCAGGAAACAGCTTTGCCGCAGGGGCGCCTGCAAGCCGAAACCGGACGAACCTGCGCCCAGCTTCGCCTGTTTGCGCAGGTGGCGGAAGAGGGATCGTGGGTGCAGGCACGTGTCGATCACGCCGACCCCAATCGCAAACCCGCACCGAAGCCCGACCTCCGGTCGATGTTGCGCCCGCTTGGCCCCGTAGTCGTATTTGGCGCAAGCAATTTCCCGCTGGCATTCTCCGTCGCTGGTGGAGACACTGCTTCCGCCTTCGCAGGCGGCAACACTGTAATCGTGAAGGCGCACGCGGCACATCCGGGCACGAGCGAGCTGGTTGGCCGCGCGATACAAGAAAGCGTTCGAGAGTGCGGCTTGCCCGAAGGTGTGTTCTCGCTTCTGTTCGGCAGCGGCCCGCAAATCGGAACGGCACTCATGAAACACCCGCTAGTCAGAGCTGGGGGCTTCACCGGTTCGCGCACCGCGGGGCGGATCCTGATGGACGTCGCAGCATCGCGCCCTGAGCCAATTCCGTTCTATGCGGAGATGAGCAGCACGAATCCTGTATTCATTCTGCCGGGAGCGTTGCGGGAGCGCGGCGAAAACATTGCGACCGGACTTCACGGATCATTCACCTTGGGAGCAGGACAGTTCTGCACCAAGCCGGGCATGGTATTTCTGCCGCAGGGTGCGGAGGCCGACGCCTTCGCGCAAAAATTACAGCAGTTGGTTGGCGGATCAACCCCATTTCACTTGCTGACCCAGGCAATTCACACTTCGTACGACTCAGCAATTACAGCTCGCAAGAACGAAACTTCCGTCAAACTCGTGGCCGAGGGCCTGCACGACGCAGCAGATCAGAGTTTCGCGGTGACTCCCGCACTTTTTGAAACCGATGGGGGATCGTTTCTAGGCTCTCACTTGGACGCAGAGATTTTTGGACCCACCACGTTGCTGGTGAGGCACTCCGGCCGCGATCAAGTTCTGGCGATTGCACGCAGCCTCGAAGGTCACCTGACGGCAACGATTCACGGAACCGAACAAGACCTGCGCGACTTTGCCGATCTGGTTGCGATTCTTGAGAACAAGGTTGGAAGACTAGTGTTCAATGGATTTCCCACGGGCGTCGAAGTCACCCATGCCATGGTGCATGGAGGACCGTATCCCTCGACCTCCGACGGGCGCTCCACTTCCGTCGGCAGCCAGGCGATTTTCCGGTTCACGCGCCTGGTCTGTTATCAGGGATTTCCGGATAGTGCGCTGCCTGAGTCGCTGCAAGACGGAAATCCGTTGAGCATCTGGCGCATGGTAGACGGAGAGATGTCGAGATAGAACGCTGAGAGCATCGGTGTTTTCTTTCGCCCCGATGGGGCACGCCGAAACGCGCATGGCCACCCACGGCTTGCGCCGCGGGCAGCGCTCTTTCGTCGCTTAGCGGCTGGACAGAGTTACCAGAACACATTTACGTCGGCGCGGCTAAATCTGGTAGTCGATGTCTTCCATGATTCTCTGCAGCGATTCCGGGATGGGTTCGCCTTTCCCCTCGTGCCCCTCAAGTTGCTGGACCCGTTCGCGGAGATGGCTCACTTCGGTCGCTACCGAAGCAAGAGCTTCCGAGAGAGGATCGTTTATCTGCTTGGGATCGGTAATGACAACGCGCTTGCCTTCGCGGAAGATGATGTGTCCGGGGACGCCGACAACAGTGGAATTGTCGGGAACATTGCGCAATACCACCGACCCGGCGCCGATACGGCAGTTCTTTCCGACGGTGATATTGCCCAGGATTTTCGCACCGCCGCCGACGACCACGCCGTCTTCGATCGTGGGATGACGTTTGCCATGTTCTTTGCCAGTGCCTCCCAGAGTCACGCCCTGATAGAGAGTCACGTCATCGCCAACAATCGCAGTTTCACCGATCACGACGCCGTTGCCGTGATCGATGAAGAGGCGCCTTCCAATTCTTGCGCCGGGATGAATTTCAATCCCCGTAAGGAAGCGGGCGGCTTGCGACAGCATACGCGCCAGCAGAAAAAGGCGATGATTCCAGAGCCAGTGATTCATGCGGTAGAACCAAACCGCATGAAGACCCGAGTAGCAGAGAAAGACTTCCAGACGAGACTTGGCCGCGGGATCGTGTTCCACCACATTGGCGACGTCTTCGCGAATTAGCGCCAGCAGGTGCGGCATGGGATCGACAAATCAGGCCGGGAGCGTCACCGTAGGAATCTGCAGCGCCTTCTCCCGCAGTTCCTGAAACAGAATGCTGCTCAAATAGCGTTCACCGAAGGACGGCAGAATCACTACGATCAGCTTTCCTTTGTTCTCGGCGCGCTTGGCTACTTTCAATGCGGCCACGACTGCGGCTCCCGAAGAGATTCCGACGAACAATCCTTCTTTGAGAGGAAGTTCGCGCGCCATCGCGATTGACTCGTCGTTCGTAACGGTGATGACTTCGTCGATGTAGTCGCGGCGCAGGATGCTGGGAACGAATCCGGCGCCGATACCCTGAATCTTATGCGGAGACGGTTTGCCGCCGGAGAGAATCGGGCTGTCGGCGGGCTCGACCGCAACCGCCTTGAACGACGACTTCTTCGGCTTGATGTACTGGCAGATTCCGGTGATCGTGCCGCCTGTGCCAACGCCCGAGATGAGAATGTCCACGCGCCCGTCGGTGTCTTCCCAGATCTCAGGGCCTGTGGTTTCAAAATGAATCTTGGGATTGGCCGGGTTGTCGAACTGCTGCAGCATGTAGCCGCCAGGAGTGTTGGCTAGAATCTCTTTCGCCTTCATAATCGCGCCGGTCATTCCCCGTGGACCTGGCGTAAGAACGATCTCCGCGCCAAAGGCGAGCAGGAGCACACGCCGCTCCAAGCTCATGGTGTCGGGCATCGTGAGAATCAGCTTGTAGCCTTTCACTGCGGCAACGAATGCGAGCCCGATTCCCGTATTGCCGCTGGTGGGCTCGATGAGCACCGTCTTGCCAGGATGAATCTTGCCTTCGCGCTCGGCTTCCGCAATCATGCTTACGCCGATGCGGTCTTTCACACTGGCCAGCGGATTCTGGCTCTCGAGTTTCGCCACGACCTCGGCGACACATCCCTCGGTGACCTTGTTGAGCCGCACCAGCGGCGTGTGGCCGATCAACTCCGTGACATCTTTTGCGATCTTCATAGCACGTCTTGCCTCCAACGTTAGCGGGCAAACTCGTTTCGTGGTAATAGTACCAACTTCGCAGGAGTCCAACGCGGCATAGGGACGCGTTTAGGAGGCTTGGCCCTAACCAGAAGCACTTGCCTGATCTATTTCCCGCGGTTAGCGATTTCAAGGTTGGATGCAGCGGTTGACGGCGTTGGCGCAAAATCACTGAAGGCTGACGCGACATCGCTTTCAGGGAGGCTCTAGCGATTCACTAGCCCAAAGCTCACGGCTCCCGCGGAAGATCCGATATTCACCAGGTATACCGCGCGTTCAAGTTTGTGATGTCCGGTCTTATGGAAGAAATAGCTGATGGCAGCGACGGCCGCGGTTTCTCCCACGAAGTTTGCCGCGAGTCCTGCAGTAGATTGACCGAACGGGCGCACCAGCGGATTCAGTTCCTGTCCTCCGCTCTGGAGATTAGCGCGAGTGACGGCGAAGTCGGCGCCGTTCATAGCAGCGGCGGCGATAAACAAAACACAATTCTGCTTGTCCCAGAACTTGTGTTCCGACTGAGGATGTGCCGTTGTAGTTGCCGCCGGCGTCACAGCTTCCACCAAAGCTGGTGGCATTGGCGCATCCGGTAAAGGGGCAGCCGCAACAAGTTCCTGTGCATGTACGGCAGGACCAAAGACGGCGCTGATGACAAGAGTAGCGGCGGTCCATCGAAGCGATTCAAGCAGTTTGCGGAGAGTCATAAGTGCCTACCGAGATCGGCGTGGCACTCAGGAAGGGGCAAGCAGATGGCCGCGGTGCCTATGTTACGTGCATCGTAAATAATTGATACTGCGTCGCTTAGCTGGCGTTCTTAATGAGAGCGAGAGGTTACTGTGCACTCTATTTCACACCCGGCGCTTGCGATTTGCCACGTCGATGTTGACGATCCTATTTCTTATAGACAACGCCACCCTTCATCACGAAGCCGACGTTCTGTAGCACGCTGATGTCTTGCGTAGGGTCTCCCTGAACCGCGATCACGTCCGCGAGATAACCAGGCTCCAACGACCCGATCTGACCTTCCCAGCCAAGCAGCTTTGCGCCGTTCAACAGATCAGCCTGCAGGACGGCCAACGGTGACATGCCGTATTTCACCATCAGGATGAACTCGCGCGCCTGTGTGCCGTGGGGGAACGGACCAACATCGGATCCCAAGGCCATTGGCACCCCCGCCGCCAGTTGTTTCTTGAATTCCTTCACCTTGGCATCGATCATCTGGCGCTGCTGCTCGCCCTTTTCGGGAGTGGCAGCGTGCTCAGCGAAGTATTCGAATATCGTGAATGTCGGGACCGCAAAAATTTGTTTTTCCTTCATCAGCCGCATGGTCTCGTCGCCGAGTTGGTCAGCGTGGTCAATCGAAACCACTCCGGCCTGCGCGGCAAAAAGTGTTCCCGGCTCTCCAGTGGCGTGAACCGCCACGCGCCGACCCAAACGCGCCGCCTCTCTGACCGCCGCTTCCAGCTGGGCCTCCGTGTATTGATAAGGCGTTGAGAGTTTTCCATCTCGAAGTGAGTCGGCCCCAGTCTCGTAAATCTTGATGAAGTCGGCTCCCTCCTTGAACTGCTGCCGGATGACCGCGACCAGTTCTTCCGCGCTATTGGCGTAGTCGGCGTTTGGCAGAACGTGCTGTGCGGGGTTATAGCCAATGGCGTCCTCGTGACCGCCAAGGATATTGACTGCGTTTCCGCTAATGCGCAGTCGCGGCCCGGGAATGCGGCCCTCATTAATCGCGTTCCGCACTGCCGTGTCGGCTGAGCCCGCGCCTTCGGTTCCCATATCGCGTTCGGCGGTGAAGCCAGCCATTAGATCGTCACGCGCGGCGAGAGTGGCGATGATGGTGCGTTGCGGTACCGATTCCTGCACCGTCTGCAAATCTTCCGCACCTGGATGAAGAAAGAGATGGATGTGAGCGTCGATCAGTCCAGGAAGAAGAGTCCGATCGCCGAGGTCGATCTCTTCAGCTCCAGCCGGATGTTTGACTGACGTTCCGACCTCAACGATGCGTTCGCCCTGAATTAGAACTTCTGCGGGCTTGACCATCTTACCCGTCTTCACGTCGAGCAGGCGCGCTGCCCGAAGCACTATCGGATGGGCCTGTGGGGAGGGAGATTGTCCGGCTGCATGGATGGCGTGAATCAACAGCAACGATATCGAGAAAAAAACGAGGCGTGGAGTACTCATATGGCCCGCGATGGTACCACCACGAATCTGCCGAATGCCAGACCACTCCCCGCCGGGTGCGCCGACGTCGATTGGTGGGCAAAAGCCGGCCGCTCCGGCCGCCAGTTATTGTGTGATTGAAATCACAATTTCCGGTACGAGAAGTCACACCAGAATTCATGCCCGGCGGAGAAACTTAAGTCAGCCAGTTATGAATGACTTTGGGGTTCTCAACAATCGCAAGCGAGCCTTGATCGCACTCATTCACTCCTTCGTCTTCCTGGGGATCGCCTTGCACGGCTTCATGTCACCCAAAGCTGGGATTTTGCTGCGCGGGTCGGCGGGCGACTTCATCCTGATCGGAATCTACCTGATCGTGGCGTCGATCCTTGCATGGCTGGTCAGCCTTGCTCATTGCACTAGGGAGCGGAGTTATTTCGCACTTTGCGCCAGCAGCGCGACGTTCGGACTGCTGCGCACCATCTTCGGGGATGTCTCTTTGCCCGCTGCGCAGTATTTGCGCGTGATCATGCTTTCTTCCGCAGTGGTTGTTGGAACTTGGATTCTTCGCTCTTTCTCACGACCTGTGGCTGAAGAAGTTCTGTCCGACTGAAAATCTCCCCCATAGCAACAAAAAGCCGCCCGGGATTGATCCCGGGCGGTTGTCTATGGAGGTCAGGCGAGGCTTGCTCGGCCATCTTTCCTTTGGCTCTGTCTATGAGAGGAAGAATTCCTTGGTCAGTGTCGCCCAGTCTTCACCGGGCAGATGAGCTGTGATGTCGTCGACCGCAACGCCGCCGTCTTGCGCCAGCGCACCTACTGCCATTGGCATCTTGCTCTGTAGATGGAGCGCGGAGGATTCCGTCCACAAGCGGGCCAGCATGCCGCCCATCAGGTTACGGAAGTTGATTTTCGAATCGGGGGCCTGCACGGTCAGCAACCAGCCTTCTCCGTACGGATCCTTGCGCGCCAGTTCCGGATTCTTCATCACGGCTTCGTTGATGTCGGTTACAGTGCCTTCGATCGGGGAAACCATATCCACCGACTTTCCGTCGCGGAAGATGGTCCAGATTTTCTGTCCCTGGCGAACCCAGCGGCCGCGCTGCGGTACGGCAATGCTCTCGATCTTGCCGATCAGTTTCGAAGCAAAATCGTCGATTCCGACCCGCACCAGTTCCCGGCTCTCACTCAGCGCCCAAGTGTGGCCCGCGTGATAGCGCACATTTTCCGGAACCTGAAACCCTGCAACCATCGCCGGGACCAGACGCGACGCTGGTTCTCGATTCGCTGTTTGAAGAACGGGTTGTTTCGCCAACTGCTTTTGCCCACGCACATAGTCAATCAGTAAGAAGATTGCGAACGTCAGAAGAACCATGATGACTGTCATAACCCACCTCGCCCGGAGTTCCCATTTTTCCTGGGTCACTCACGCCTTTCCTAAAGGCAATCGCCGGACCAAACCCGAGCTCAGATCTCGGACGGCTCGATCCGGACCTCTATCTCATGCGCACTGAGCGAGATAGGAACACGCCAGAGGAACAGAGGACCGAAGGTGAAGAAAAACGCAGCACTCGTTTCTGATGAACATCGCAGCACAGAAAACGTCAACTTTGAAGAGTTACAGCGTGATCGAACATGTGAAGCGACCTGCTATCAATAACTTGACCCAAATTGGCACGGTGATGCGATCCGCATCACAGTACTGCTGCAATAAACAACGCATATCGCTGTAACCCTACTTCCTGCGAACCCTGTTGACCGCCGTCACGCGTAGAAGTGACGCGGGTCACGGCTGAGAAATCCCTAATTGTTGAGAATCCTAGCTGTCTGAAGCTGCTGAATTTCGCGACAGCCTTTGATCTGATGAGGTAAGCAGCTTGTAATCGGTCCGATTCCCGTCTGCGGTTACGCCGGTAATCGCTCCTTCGTCTTCCTCCTCAGCTCAGGCGTCGGTCGAAAGGGTTTTTCGGGAGGCTCTGGCCAGTGGGTACAGCCATGCCCGGAAACATACTTCATGAGCAAAGCACTCTTATATGATTCCACGGCCTGCATCGGTTGCAAGCAGTGTGAACAGGCCTGCGCCAGCCAAAACAATCTCCCCTACGACGACGCCATCGCGAGCGAAGAAATCCAGTCCGCCCATAAGATGACCGTCGTGCTCACGCGCGGCGATAAGTTCATGCGCCGCTTGTGCATGAATTGCGCGGAGCCCTCGTGCGCGTCGGTCTGCCCGGTCGGTGCGCTCCAAAAGACGGCACTCGGCCCCGTCACCTATGACGCTTCCAAGTGCATGGGATGCCGCTATTGCATGGTGGCCTGCCCCTTCAGCGTCCCCAAGTATGAGTGGGGCAAGCTGGTGCCCAAGGTGCAGAAATGCACCATGTGTCCCGACCGTGTATCCGCTGGAAAACCAACGGCGTGCGCGGAGATTTGTCCGACGGGCGCCACCAAGTTCGGCGAGCGCGATGAACTCATCGCCGAAGCTCGAAAGAGAATTCACGACAACCCGGGAAATTACGTCGACCACATCTATGGCCTCGAGGAAGTGGGGGGCACGTCGGTTCTGCTGCTCTCCGCCGTTCCGTTCGAAACCTTTGGATATCGCAGCAACCTGACCAAAGACCCAATGCCCATGCTCACCTATCGCGTCCTGTCTCACATTCCCGACTTCGTTCCTCTAGGCGGAATGGTGCTGGGAGGCATTTGGTGGATCACGCATCGGCGCGAAGAGGTCGCCCTCGCAGAGGGCGGGGAAGCGTCGAGCGCCCAATCAAAGGATGCTGGCAACAACAAGAACGGGAGGAAGCCATAATGGCCCGCGCCGCGAATTTCAAGTTCACCTTCTGGAAGTTCGTCTTCTTTTTCCTGATGGCCGCCGGCCTCTATGCAACCGTGATTCGCTTCACGCAGGGACTCGGCGCCTCGACCAACCTCAGCGATCAATTCCCCTGGGGTATCTGGGTTAGCTTCGACGTGCTCTGCGGCGTAATGCTGGCCGCCGGCGGATTCACCCTCACCGCCGCCGTTCACATTCTCAACATCAAGCGCCTGCACTCCATCATCCGGCCGACGATTCTCACCGCGTTCCTCGGTTACATCCTGGTTTCCACGGCTCTCATGTTCGACCTTGGCAAACCGTACAACATATGGCATCCGCTCATCATGCGGAATCCTCACTCCGTGATGTTCGAGGTAGCGTACTGCGTCATGCTTTACACCACCGTGCTCGCGCTCGAGTTCTCTCCGATTGTCCTTGAACGCTTTCACATGGAGAAGCCATTGAAGGTAGTGCGGGCGATCCTCATTCCCCTCGTGATCACCGGGGTTATTCTTTCGACACTACATCAATCGTCGCTGGGCACGTTGTACCTCATCGTTCCGACGAAACTCTACCCCCTGTGGTACAGCCCGCTGCTGCCGGTGTTTTTCTTTCTCTCTGCGATTGCCGTCGGACTGGCCATGACAATCTTCGAGTCTTCTCTAAGTTCCAGGCACTTCGGACTGCAATTGGAACTTCCCGTCTTGCAGGAACTCGGCCGTGTACTGGTGGTAGTGCTTGGGGTGTACGCAATCCTCCGTTTTGAAGACCTGGCGAATCGCGGCGCGCTCAAACTAACTGTGCAACCGGGATACGAGATGTACCTGTTCTGGCTGGAGATCTCGCTCTGCATCATCCTTCCGCTGCTGCTATTGGTACAGCGAAAGGTTCGCAACAGCGCTAACGGGCTCTATCTTTCCGCGGTGCTTGTGGTTCTAGGTTTCATTACCAACCGAATGAACGTGAGCATTACGGGATTCGAAGGCTCTACGGGAGTCCGCTACTTCCCCAAGTGGACCGAATTGGCCGTCACCGGCATGATCATTTCCGCGGGGTTCGCGCTCTTCGGAATGGCAGTGAAGTATTTGCCGATCTTTCCCAAGGAAGAAGCGGCTTTGGAGGCAGCTCTTCAGCCGGACTCCGCGATCCCGGAAGTAGCGGTGATGGAGCATGCAGGAGACTGAGCCAACTCGCCTCCGCTGGTTGCGCCTGACTCTTACTCTCAGCGCGAAGCTCAACATACTCTTGCTCGGCGCCATGGTAGTGATCTTCGCCCTGCTGGGCTACCTCAATGTCCGCCTCCACCGCCAGCATCTCGAGCAGAACACGCTGCTCAGCGCGGAACGCGTCAGCGATGTCATCAAGCACAGCACAAGCGACTACATGCTGGTCAACGACCAAGAGGGTCTGTATCACTCCATTAAAACCATGGCGGCCGAGCCCGGCATGGAGAAGATCCGGATTTTCGATCAAGAGGGCCGAATCACCTACACCACCGATGCGGCCGAACAGAACCATGTGGTTGATAAAACCGCCGAAGCCTGTTATGCCTGCCACGCCCAATCTCAACCTCTGGCGCGCCTGAAACGCCCCGACCGGTTTCGGATCTATCGCAACGTTGCCGGGGCACGCGTTCTCGGCATCATTACGCCTATCGAGAATCAGCCAGCTTGCTCCAACGCTTCCTGTCACGCGCATCCCGCGGAGCAGCAAATCCTCGGCGTCCTTGATACCAATCTCTCTCTGGCCAAGGCCGACGTCCAGCTAGCCGAGAGCAGCCGCCGCATGATCGCCTATACAGGCTGCGCCCTGCTGTTGATCGCGCTTCTGAGCTGGTTCTTTATCTGGCAGGTGGTAGGACGCCCGGTGAAAGCGCTCGAACGCGGTACCCATCGTCTAGCCGCCGGTGACCTGGGATATCAGATCGACGTGCACTCCAACGACGAAATCGGTGAACTCGCCCATTCATTCAACGTGATGAGCCGCCAGTTGCAGGCGGAGCATAACGAGAACGTCGCCTGGACCCACACCCTGGAACAGCGCGTCGAGCATAAGACCAGCGAACTCAAGCGTGCCCACGAGCACGCTCTGCACACCGAGAAGATGGCCTCGATTGGGAAGATGGCCGCGGTGCTGGCGCACGAGATCAACAACCCGCTGTCCGGCATCCTCACATATGCCAAGTTGGTGCGGAAATGGACCGATCGCCAAGAAGTGCCTCGCGACGATGGCGGTCGCGCTCGCCGTCAGGAAATCAGCGACTCCCTGGACCTCATCGCTTCGGAAAGCCGGCGCTGCGGCGACTTGGTGAAGAATCTGCTCACTTTCTCCCGCACGACGCCAATCAATTTACAACCTGCCAATCTCAACCAGGTCGTCGACCGATCGCTGCGCCTGGTCCAACACCAACTCGATCTCGCGGGCATTCAAGTGCAGCCGCAGCTCGATCCCGATCTGCCGCCCGTCGTTTGCGACGCTGCGCAAATCGAGCAGGTCATCCTCGCGCTGGTCATGAACGCTCTCGACGCTATGCCGCAAGGTGGAAACCTTTGGATCGTAACCAGCTTCAGCCATGAACCCGACCACGTCCGCATTGTGGTACGGGATGACGGGGCTGGCATTCCGCCCGAAATCCTGCCGCGCATCTTTGAGCCCTTTCTTACCACCAAAGAAACCGGCCGCGGTGTCGGCTTGGGCCTGGCCATCAGTCACAGCATTCTTGAACGCCACAACGGGAGCATTTCAGTCGAGTCCGACGTTGGGCGCGGCACTACTTTTACCGTAACTCTGCCCTGGCACACGGAGCCCGAGAAGATCGCTCCACCCTCGGCAACTAAGATTGCCGCTATTGGTAGCGGGAGGTGATCAACGTGGAAACGCAAGGGAAATTGCTGATCGTCGACGATGAGCTCAGCGTCCGCGATTCTCTCGGGAAATGGTTTCGCGAAGAAGGCTACGAGATCGGGACCGCCGAAAGTGCAAGCGATGCGCTCACCCGCATGGCCGAAAATAAGTGGGATCTTGCTCTGCTCGATATCAAAATGCGGGGCACCGATGGGATCGAACTCCAGCGCCGCCTGCACGAGATGGATCCCGACCTGATCGTCATCATGATGACCGGCTACGCCTCAGTGGAGACCGCGGTCACGGCCCTCAAGAACGGCGCCTACGATTATGTGAGTAAGCCGCTGGATCCGGACGAGATCGCGCATCTGGTTAAGAAGGCGCTCGCCCACCGCCGCGCCGAAAAAGAAAACATCCGTCTGCGTGAGACCGTTGCCGAAGCCACACGGCCCGGCGACCTCGTCGGTCAGAGTCCGGCCATGCGCAAAGTATTCGAGGCGATCGAAACGGTGGGCCCCACCGACGCCAATGTCCTGATCACCGGCGAGAGCGGAACCGGAAAAGAGTTGGTGGTAAGAGCCATTCACGCGGCCAGCATGCGCCGCTTCCATCCCCTGGTCGTCATTCACTGCGGCGCGCTCACCGAGACGTTGCTCGAAAGCGAGCTCTTTGGTCACGAAAAGGGAGCGTTCACCGGGGCGCAATATCGCAAGAAGGGAAAATTTGAAATCGCCGAAGGCGGCACGGTCTTTCTCGACGAAATCGGCGATATCAGTCTGAAGACGCAGACTGATCTGCTGCGTGTGCTGCAAGAGCGCGAGATCACCCGGGTCGGGGGCAATCAGGTTATCAAGGTCGATTTCCGGTGCGTTGCCGCTACTAATAAAGATCTCGAAAATATGATCGAAGAGGGTACATTCCGCCCGGATCTTTTTTACCGGTTGAATGTGTTTCGAATTCAGCTCCCTCCGTTGCGCGAGCGCCGCGAAGACATTCCTCCGCTGGTGGAGCATTTCGTCCGCAAGTTTGACCTCGCCATGAACAAGCACATCATGCACATTGCACCCTCCGCGATGGATCGACTACAACAACAGCCGTGGATGGGCAATGTGCGCGAACTGGAAAATGCCGTCGAACGCGCCATGGTTGTGGCGCAAGAG
This sequence comes from uncultured Acidobacteriaceae bacterium, assembly GCA_963722365.1. Lineage (GTDB taxonomy): Bacteria > Acidobacteriota > Terriglobia > Terriglobales > Acidobacteriaceae > Sulfotelmatobacter. Next base: position 476,458 of record CAVRLM010000001.1, on the reverse strand, counting down.
CCAGAACTCGGCGAGCAGGATTTTATTTTTAAGTCGCAGCCTCCCCTCGCCGTTGCCGGCAAAAGTCTGGACGATATTGAGCGCGCCCACATCCTCCGAATTCTCGAGGAGTGTGGAGGCAACCAGAGCCGAGCCGCCGAGGTTCTCGACATCGACCGCGTCACGCTTCATCACAAACTCAAGCGCTATGGCTGGACCCGCACACCGGTAGAATCGCGAAACTAACCATCCCTGTCGAAGCTTGGCCAGGGTGCGAGTGAAGGCTGTTCCGAATGAATACGCTACACATCGTTCCGGTCGGGAGGATCGAGGTCGAACTCCTGCAAACTCTGTGTGCTGCCATTCCTGCGGTACTCCACATACCCTGCGAAATCCTCCCGTACGAACTCGATCCCGCGCCTTCATATCACCCGGAGCGGCAGCAATATCATTCGTCCGAAATTCTGCATCGCATGCAGACGATGGTGCGCCCGCATGACTGGCGCTTCCTGGCTATCGCCAATGTCGATCTGTATATCCCGATCCTGAAGTATGTCTTCGGAGAAGCGCAGATGGGCGGCCCCTGCGCGGTAGTGTCGCTCCATCGTCTGCGCCAGGAGTTTTACGGACTCACGCCCGATCTTTCGCTGCTGCGGGAACGCCTTCTCAAGGAGTCCGTCCACGAACTCGGCCACACTCTCGACCTGCGCCACTGCCAGGACTACAGCTGCGTCATGGCCTCGTCGCACTCCGTCGAATGGATCGACCTGCGCGACAGCACGATGTGCGATTCCTGTCGCACCCAGGCAGAATCGAAAATCCCTCTGCGCGGAAAGCTCGCGTAGCAGGCACAAACGAGCAAGCGAGCATCGCGCACGCCTGCCCGGGTTTTCGTTATGATCTCTGCGCTGTAATCTTACGCATCTTCGAGGTGACTATGGAGGGCCAGACTGCTCTGGTAACCGGCGCCAGCCGTGGAATTGGAAAGGAGATTGCGCTCGAGTTGGCGCGCAATGGATACCGCGTCGCCATGAACTACTTCGACGATGCCGCCAATGCAGAGGCGACCGCCGCCGAGATCGGTGCCTTGCCAGCTGAGGTTCTACCCATCGAGGCGGATATCCGCTCCAGCAGCCAGGTGACGGCAATGTTCGAACGCGTGATCGGCGCCTTCGGCCGCCTCGATCTTCTGGTCAACAATGCGGGAGTGCAAACCTGGAAGCCGCTTCTTGATGTGACTGAGGAAGAATGGGACCTGGTCGTTGACACGAATTTGAAAGGCTGCTTCCTATGCACCCAGCAAGCGGCCAAGCATATGAAGGATCATGGTGGCGGATCGATAGTCAATCTTGGCTCGGGCTGCAACAAGCTCGCATTCCCCTCGCTGGTGGCCTATACAGCAAGCAAGGGCGGGATCGAGATGTTCACGAAAGAAGCTGCGGTTGAACTCGGCCAATATGGGATTCGAGTGAACTGCATCGCACCGGGCTCGATCGAATCGGAACGCACCCGGCTGGAGGATCCGGATTACGCCGGCACATGGTCCAGGCTGACACCGCTGGGGCGAGTGGGCATCGCCGCCGACATTGCGCCCACGGTCGTTTTTCTCGCCAGCAAAGGCGGATCCTTCATCAGCGGACAAACCATCTGGATCGACGGCGCCCTATTCACGAAAGCGCAATGGCCCTACAAGAAGTGAGGGCGAACAGTGCATGTGGGGACAGCCGCCTTCGGCTGTCCGTCGAGCGAAGCTGGACAAGGTTTGATTCCGGAACGTACTCAAACAGGTTGCCTGGCCCAAGGCACACGGCACGAACCCTTCCCTCGTAGTACACTTTCCCGCATGATGCCAAAACCCTTCATCGCCTTATGCGCTACCATCCTTCTGAGCCTGACGATCGTCGGACTCGCCTTCGCACAAGCTAGCAAAAGACATCAGCAAGCAGTGCAGCAAAAGCCCTTTGGCACGCAGGATGGGAGGCCCGTCACCTTGTACACGCTTACGAACGCAAACGGCGTCGAAGTCGACACCATGAATTATGGCGGCATCATTCTTTCGATTCGTGTCCCCGACCGCAAAGGCCAGTTCGCCGATATCGTGCTCGGCCATGAGAATCTCGAAGGCTACGTTCCTAATCCTCCCTACATTGGCGCCGTGGTCGGACGTTACGCCAACCGCATTGCCAATGGCACCTTCAACCTCGATGGCAAGACCTACACTCTGCCCAAGAACGACGGGCCCAACACATTGCACGGAGGCACGGACAAGACCTTCAACAAAGTCGTCTGGGATGGCGAACCGCTGAAAGGAAAAGCGGGAGTCACTTACACCTATCTGAGCAAAGACGGCGACGACGGCTTCCCCGGCAATATGAAGGTTAGAGTGACTTACACGTTAACGAACAACAACGAGCTCGTTATCGACTACGAAGCGACCACCGACAAGACGACGGTCCTCAATCTTAGCCAGCACAGCTACTTCAACCTCGCCGGCGAGGGCACCAGCGACATCCTGAATCACGAGGTCATGCTCAACGCCGACCGCTTCACTCCCGTCGACAAGAACCTGATTCCGACCGGCGAACTGCGCCCCGTCAAAGGGACGCCGATGGATTTCACTACTGCGACCAAGATCGGCGCTCGCATCGATGACAGCTACGAGCAACTGGTCCTCGGTCACGGCTACGACCATAACTGGGTCATCAACCGCAAAGGCGACGGTCTCACGTTGGCCGCACGCGTCTACGAGCCCACCAGCGGTCGCGTAATGGAAGTTTCCACGACTCAACCCGGCGTTCAGTTCTACACCGGAAATTTCCTGGATGGCACCGTCACCGGTAAGCAGGGCCACGTTTACAAACGCCGTTACGGCCTTTGCCTCGAAACCCAGCACTTCCCGGATTCGCCGAATCACCCGGATTTCCCGAGCACGACTCTAAAACCGGGCGAGACGTTCAAGTCAAAAACGGTGTTCAAGTTTTCGGCGAAGTAAAACCAGGAACTATCTGGTCAGGGAAATATCGGAGTCATCAATCTTGGAACCGAATGCATTCGTGGCCGAAGTGTATCGCCGGATGTCTCTACGACACCAGGCCGAACGCCTCAGACCAACGTTCGCCGAAATCGAGAATGATTCGCGGGTATTGCTTGCCATTTCCGAATATTCTCACCTGTTGCCGACCTACAAAATGGCAGCCATCCTCGACATCGGATTCGGCGGTGGATGGTTCATGGCTGCCTGTTTGAAATTGGGGTACTCGAACATCTCGGGTGCTGATTTTGGCGTCTCGAACAAAACCTATATCCGAGATTGGAGCAAAGGCGTAGTTGCCCTGCATGAAATTGAGAGTGACATCGGCGACTTTCTCAGCCACCACCCGGAAGAGTACGACTTCATCCACATGTCTCATGTCATCGAGCACATTCCCAAGTATTCCCTGCTCTGGGTGGTTGACGCCCTGTATCGTGCTTTGAAAAAGGGAGGCGTGCTGATGCTGCGAACTCCCAACATGGAAGGCCCCACTCCCAACTCCAGCTACTACGTGACTCTTGCTCACGAGTACGGGTTCTGCGGGTCAAACCTGAAATCGCTATTGGATATTTGTGGATTCGATGACATCACTTTCCACGATCCCGGCGTCGGCCTTGCGACCACCAAGCAACGAGTGGGAGCCTTGCTGCGCTGGCCACTTCTCCAGCAAAACCGCATCCGCCACCGGCTTTTCGGAGTAAACCAGGGTGGACAATTTGGAACAGAACTCATCGCGACAGGGCGTCGCGGCGACGCACCACCGTTGTTTTCCACCCAGTATCGATAGTGCGTTCTTTGCCAGGTCATCCATCGAGCGCGGCCGCCGCCGCGTCAAACCGATCGTGAGCGCAGCATTGTTCGCCAGATTACTGGGATCAGGAAATCATTCGTTTTTCAGTTCCTCGCCCAGCGCCTTCTCTACCTTCCGGCAATGCTCTTGCTTGAGCTTCGCCCCCGCCGAGGTGAGATAAAACGTATCAATCGCCATCTGCCCCTCGGTATCGATAAGCGCGATCTCAATGTTGCAGGCCTGATCCGACAAGCACGACGCGATCCGGTGCAAAAGCCGAGGACGGTCCTGCGTAATCACCTGCAGCAACGTGCTGGTCGACGAGCATGAATCGTCGAACTCGACCTTCGTCTCTACTTTGACTTTCGCGATCGCGCCCTTCTCGGACCGCTGCCGGTCTCGCAACATTCGTTCAAGATCGGCCTGTCCGATCAAGACGTCGGCCACACTTCGCTTGAACCGCTCCCACTCGGATAGATTCAGTTCCAGCGTCCGGAAGCGATCGGTGAAGTAAAGCGTGTCGACCACGGTTCCCGCTTCGTTCGAGAACGCGTTGGCCTTCACAATATTCATTCCCCATGCCGCGAGCACGCCCGCCAGTTTGGCAAACAGCGAAGGGCGGTCGCGTGTCACCAGCGTCAGCTCATACCAATGCCGTCCACGCTTCAGGTCAACCTGCACCGGATCGGTACCGAGTTCGTCGGCCATCCCCATGTGCCGCATCACTTCTTCGGCAGAGTGGACCAGCAAGTATCGCTGCGGAAATCCTTCGAGAAACTCCTTGAACTTGCCACTGGTCACCGGCGCCAGCGATCGCAACCGCGCCAGTTTTTCGTCGTTCACATCCGCATGTACGCGCTGGTCGGCGCTGCGGTTCAGGTAGTTCTCGGCGCTCATGTAGAGCTGCCAGACGTTCTCCGCCTTCCACGGAGTCAATGCTTCCGGGTTCACCGCCTTGATGTCGGCATACGTCAATAAGGTCAGCATCTTCAGACGCTCGGGCGTTCCCATCTTCTCGGCAAATGCCGAAACCGTCTCCGGATTGAAAATGTCCCGCCGCAAAGCCGCCGACAATTCCAGGTGGCTGCCGATCAGGAAAAGAACCTCGGCCCGTTCTCTCGGATCCATATCAAGCCGGTCCATGGCGAGATTCGCAATGTCGAGACTCGCCACCACATGATTGCCGCCCGGCACACCCTTGCCCGTGTCGTGCAGCAACAATGCTAGGTACAACAACTCCGGATCCTCCAATTCGCTGAGCAGTTCCGCATAGCGCTTGTCCCACTCCGACTGCGACTGCTTCAGGCGGTGCAAGCTCTCGATCGCGAGGAACGAATGTTCGTCCACCGTGAAGCGATGATAGAAATCGCGCACTACCAGCGAATCGATGAGCTTCAATTCCGGCAGGAGCAAGGTTAGCAGCCGCAGCGAATGCATGGCGCGCAGGGCATCGGCGGCATGCGGTTGCAGCAACGTCTCCTGCAGGTACAGCCACAGCTCTGCGCCCCGCGGGGGCATCGACGCCAAAGCCGGAAGCGCCTGCTCGATACGGTACTCCGTGGTCGCGCTCAGCTTCAACCCGTGGTGCGCCATGAAATGGAACAGCCGCAGCAACACCTCCGGATCCTGCAGCGCCGAAGGTTGCTGCAGAAAGATGAGCCCATCCACTACTGAAAAATCCGCGGTCGTCAGCCGCGACCGCCAACTCTGCACCTGCCGGTACAGCGCTGACCACGCCTCCGGAATTTCCTCCAGCAGTTGCGCCACGGTACGCTGCACGGCGCGGGCATGGCCGAAGTAGATCCGCATCCAATCGGCCGCCGACAACTCCGCCCGAATCCGAGGCTCCGAGGCCGATCCCACCTTGCGCGCAGCCGCCTCGTCCTGCGCCTCCCAACTCAACGTGTTGTCATCACGCCCGTACCGAAAGTGGAGAAAGCATCGCGCCGACATCAGAAAATCCAGCGCCGCATCCAACTGTTTGCGCACCGGAGCCCGCAGCGAACTCGCATCCGGCCAGTCGTGCAGCTTGTCCATCGCCGAGATCAGCGCCAGCCACGACGCCACGTTGCAGTCGCGCAACCCGCCCGGAGCCTCCTTCAAATTCGGCTCCAGGTGATAGAGTGTCATTCCATATTTGCCATGCCGCTCGCGCGTGACCTCCGCCAAGCCCTGCCAGCAGCGCCTTCGATTCGCGCATCACCAGCTTCGGAATTACCTTGTCATGCAGTCGCCGGAACAGGTCGTGATCGCCGGCGAGATAGCGGCAGTCGAGAAGGGAAATCGTGAACTCAGTATTGTTGGCGATCGTAGCGATCGCACTCGCTCAACGTCCGCGACGCCGGACTCAGCTTCAGCCGCAGGTCCCACAGTTCCTGCGAAAAGCGCCGAACGGGATCTTTGAACGCCTGCTCGGCATCGCGATCGCCAAAGAGAAAAAGCAGATCGATATCGGAGTAAGGAAACAGCCATCCCCGCCCGAAACCTCCGGTGGCTACCAGGCAAAGTTGGCAGGTTTGGCCGGCATCCGGCGAAACAATATCGCGCCACAGCCGCACGAGAATATCTTCCACCAGCCGCGTCCGCTGCGCCACGGCCGCGCGCCCGTCCCCGGAGACCTCAAATTCCCGCTGAATGCGCGCCGATTCGTCGCTGAGAGAACCCCGCAATTCGCTGATCAATGAGGACGCTGCCATCATGAAAGTAATTTACCCCGTGACGCTTGCCACCGGGGGAAGGCCACTACAGTTGCCGCTGTCAGATGCTCTCCGATTGCGTCCCGGTAACAATTGCCTTGCACGTGCTTTGCGCGGAAGACCGTTGCACCACGCCTACAGCGCTCCCTCGCCCCGCTCATCATTGCGAATCCGAATCGCCTCATCCACTCGCGACAGAAAAATCTTCCCGTCGCCGATCTTCCCTGTCCGCGCCGCGCCCAGAATCGCTTGCACCGCCTTCTCCACCATCGCGTCGGCCAGCACCATCTCAATCTTCGTCTTCGGAATCAGATCCACGCTGTACTCCCGTCCGCGATAGACCTCGGTATGCCCTTTCTGACGACCGTGACCGCGCACCTCGATACCGTCATGCCTTCGACGCCAATTTCCTGCAGCGCGCTCTTCACCGCTTCCAGCTTTGAGTTCTGAATGATCGCCTCGATCTTCGTCATAATTTCGTCAGAGTCCTGTCTGCGTTCTTCACGCTGGCGCCCGTCAGAATAGATAGCCACTCCCGGGCCGTTCTATGCCGACGCCTCCCAATAATATCCCTCTTCACCATGTTGGGAGAGATCCAGTCCCTGAACTTCTTCCTCTTCTGAAACTCGCAAACCGATGGTTACGTCGACCAGCTTCAAGATCGCCAGAGTTCCCACACTCCCAGCACCCAGGCAATGCAGACGCCCGACGAGTTGATTCAACAGTTGGTGCGCGTTTCCTTCCAGCAGGCCCGAGGCCAGAACGTTCCCTTGCGCATCTTTGAAAATCGGATTCACCGCGCTCAACGCGAAAACTCCCGTCAGCAGCGCGCCCAAGTGTCCCGCCCGCGCCGTGCACGCCGAAGGCGTCCAGCGAATCGTCATAGCCGAACCTCGCCTTCACTTTCGCGACCATCAAGTAGCAGAACACTCCCGCGATCAGTCCGATCGCCATCGCGGCCATCGGTTTCACAAATCCGGCAGCCGGAGTAATCGCCACCAGCCCAGCCACCGCTCCCGAAATTGCTCCGAGCACGCTGGGCTTGCCATTTCGCATCCATTCAGCTCCCGCCCATCCAAGCGCCGCGGCGGCCGCGGCAAAGTGCGTTGCCACAAAAGCGCTCGTGGCCAGGCTGCCCGCCCCCAGTGCGCTCCCGGCGTTGAATCCGAACCATCCCACCCACAGCAGGCACGCGCCAATAAAGCTCAGCACGACGCTGTGCGGGGGCATCGGTTCCTTCGGATATCCCACCCGCTTTCCCAAATACAACGCGCACACCAGCGCCGAAACGCCCGAAGTAATGTGCACCACCGTCCCGCCGGCAAAATCAAGCGTGGGGAATCGCCCGCCCAGCGACGCATTCAGCAGCCCGCCCTTGCCCCAAACCATGTGAGCCATCGGGTCGTAAACAAGAATCGACCACAGCACCGTGAACGCCAGCCATGGCGCTGAACTTCATGCGCTCGGCGAATGCACCCGCAATCAGCGCCGGAGTGATGATGGCAAACATCAACTGGTAGACCATGAAGGTCTGCGCCGGAATGGTTGCGGCGTAATCCGCGTCCGGCGCCGCTCCCACGCCCTTCAGAAAGATATTCTGCAGTCCACCGATAAAGCTATTGCCTGGGCCAAACGACAAGCTGTAGCTGAACAGCCCCCACAGCACGGTGACCACCGCCATCAAGGCGAAACTCTGCATCATGGTGGCCAGCACGTTCTTCTTGCGCACCAGCCCGCCATAAAACAGCGCCAACCCTGGCCCGGTCATCATCAGCACCAGCGCCGAGCTGGTCAGCATCCAGGCATTGTCGGCGGAGCTCTTCGCGTCCGCCGCCTGTACCTCCAGCTTGGCCAATCGCGAACTGACATCCGTCGACGGACTCGGCGGCACGCCGGCGCTCTGGGCGCGCAGCGCCGGCGCTAACGTAAAGGCCAGCAATGCCATCGCCAGTCCAATCATCAACCTGTTCCCAAGAGACACCGCGCGCCTGCCCCCGTTCAAAGAATGAAATCTGTCACACGTGGACAATCATGAGACCGCCTCACTCTACCGTCCTCTGCGCCTTCACGGAAATCGAAACTATTTATCGTGTCGATCAGGTTTTGTTATTGCAAAGCTCAGACCTTGAAATACACCTCGAGTTGGTATCGGCGGGAAGGTGCCTCGTCAGAAAAACCACTAATCTGAGCTTGTGGTGAGCATTGCAATGGGAATCCAGTCGTTCTTCCAACCCGTTCCCTCGCCTACGGTGTTTCCCCGATAGCGCATACGTAGAACCCCGGAGGAAAATTATCTGCACTGATTGTTTATCTCGTCCGTCGAGTTACAAGAAAGCATATTCAGGGGCAAGTGGAGGGAAATCACCGTGTCTTCAGAACCATCCAAGGCAAGCACCACGCTAGCAGGAGTCGTCGAAAAGGTTATTCAGCCGCATCCCAGTTCTGGCGAACCAGAAAAAGCTCAGATTTCCGTGGAAGGTGCCGATCACCTCTATCGTGAGATTCGAGTTCCCAACAGTCTGACCGATGAGCACGGTCGAAAGGTTAAGCTTGAAGAGGGAGCGGAAGTTGATATCAAGATAGAAGCCGATGCGCTGGCAACCAAATCGGTCCTTGGTCACGGAGAAGGAAATTCCCGCCCGCGCCCCTGATTGCGGGTCGATGCCCGTTACATCCCGGGACCTTTTGGTCCTTCCGCCGGAGGTTTAGCGAATTTGGAGTCATCCACGGGAATGTTCTGCTTCATTTCGCTCACCTGGATGGTGAAGCGTCCACTTGGCCGCGCCAAGGTCCAGCGATAAGGTATTTTCAAGCCGTTGGTGTCACGATAGTCCGCGTAATCGATCTGCGTGGGAAGCCAACCCAGCGCGCTGTCTCCGAACCGCACCAGCCGCAAGAGAAACCCGGATTGCTCGTCAAAATACAATCGAATCGGTGTCTTCCCTTCGCGTTTTCCCACCACCACATAGGCGTCGCGATCCCCTATCCGCTCAGGGCCCTCAACCTGCATTGCGCTGAACATCGCTTTCAAGTGAGTGGCAAAATGCAGATCCGCGTCCATCGATGCCGCATCCAGTTCGCTCCCATGCATCTCGTGCGCTGGACGCCCCGGCGTGCCCAGCCATCCGTCGCGGCCATCAAATGCCGTGATGCTCTCCCCCTCCGGCAAGTGCGTGAACGAAATGCGCTTGTCCGGGTCTTTCGAATAAATATCAATCGGAAGAGATTTCCCACCAAAATCGATCGTGCCCTTCATTACGCGGCTCGAAACCTTTTCAATCGCCGCCGCCCCGCCGACTGCTTGCACATATTTTTCGATCAGCGAATCTGCGCTCGGTCCGCCGCCTGTCTTTACTTCGACAGGCTTGATCACCATGGCCGGCGCTTTGGTGTCTTCAGCCATCACTGCCGGAATCGCCTGCGGCTTCGGACTGCCGCGGTGGCACGAGTTACAGGTCACGGCGCGATTGCCCTCGAAGCTGTCCTTGTTGATGGCGAACATCATCTCCATCATCTTTCGCGCCGCCTGCTTCGGCTTCTTGTCGTCCTTCTCGAATGCGTTGTGCACATGGCAGAACTCACACTCGACACCTAACGACGCTTGAATGAACTGCATGCTCGGGATGAGTTGATCCGCCGGAATGCCTTTGAGCACCTGAATATTCTTGAATTGTTCCTCGGCTCTTTTCGGTGCCGCATTGGAAGCTGCCTGACCTGGGACATTGCCATGCGGGGCCCCGGAGGTTTGCGCTGTCGCTCCAACGATTGCGAATCCCAATGCCGCGATAATCATTCCTACCCGCGCCCGTTTTTCCTTTATCAAAGGTCTGCCTCAGTTGGAATCTTAAGAGTCTAACAACGCTTCGGACCGTCATCCAGCACACTACAATCCAACTACTCCATGTCTAGCCGAATTCCGGATTCATCGCCATGCTGGTTTCGGCGCCGGCGTCCATTCGGCGCCCATATTGTCGTCGGTGATAATCCGCCGCGCACCAAGTCGTTGGGACAACATATCACCCGCTTCCATCCCTAACACGCGTGGACGTTCTTTCACGCTATCCGCGAAGGCGTTGTAGCCGGCGAGCACCAGCTTTCCACGGGGATTGTTAACATCGAACATCTTCTTCCCATCGATTGCATACTGGTTCAGCACCGAAAACCAGTGCCCCTTGTCGAACACAATTGGCGAGTCGCTGACCATCAGAAAAGTTATGACCCGCAGGCCATAGCTGTACTCGTGAAGCCCCGTAACGAACACATCCGGGGACTCAGTCGCGTTGTAGTAGTAAATCCCACCGGGCAATAGATGTTGCTTCACGATCTGCAGAAACTCTGTGGAAAGTACTTGCGAGCTATGATCCCGCCAATGATACGAAGTATTCGCCACCATGACGTCGTACTTCGTCTCAGGATGCGCCACCAGCCACCGGCGGCCATCGTCGATGTAGATGTGAACCTTCGGATTGTGCAGCAATGAACTCACTTCAGGATATTGCGCGATCAAAGGCAGATATCCCGGATTGATCTCCACAATGTCCAGGCTCTCCACTTCAGGATTGTTGGCGACCACCTGCGCCCACGATCCCGATGCCAGTCCCAGCATGAAAGCATGCTTTGGGTGGGGATGAAACAAGCTCAAAACATAGGCGCGGATGACAAAGTTCTTGTCGTTGGCGGGATCGATGTTGAAATGACCGTCATATACGCCGCCTCCGAACACCGCGTCATCCGCCGTCACCGCAATAATGCCATTGCGGTTTTCGACCACGTGCTTCATGTAACCAACCTCTGCTGCCCTGGGTCCAAAAATCATTTTCCCGTAGAGGTTGCCGTAAGTCGGACCTGCGATGGCAATCGCGATCGCAGACACAATCGCCAGAGCCCACACCGCGTTCGGCGGAGCCTGAAAATGTCCCCCACGGAATAGGATCACAATCAAACCAGTCAACGCGGTTGCCGCTGCCAGTTGCATCGAGATTGCCTGCGTGCCGAAATAGTTCATCAGGACGAATCCGACCACCAGACTGCCGAGCGTCGAGCCGATAATGTTTGAAAGATAGATGAGACTCACGCTTTTCCCCGCCGAATTGTCAGCCGAAACCGATGACTGGCACAGCAGAGGCAATACCGATCCCAAAAAGCAAGCCGCAAGGAAAAAAGCCGGCGCGCTCATCAGCACAGGAATGTTATGCCACGACAGATTCGCCATCAGTGGAGGCAGGTAAACGGAAATCGCAGCCGCCACCAGCATTGCCGAACCAGCCACCGTCACAGGATTGAAGCGCTTTCTCCGGCATAACGTCTCGCTTAGAAAGGAGCCTGCGGCAATGCCGGCAAGGTAGGTGGAGAGCAGAAGCGCGAACGCCGGAGCCCGGTCGAAGGTTGCAATTGCGAAAATGCGAAACCACGCAATCTCGAATCCCAGTGCCAGGAAGCCCGACGCCCCGGCAATCACGGCGGCAGTCCCCAGACTCAGTGATTTCTCCGTACGAGCGTCGGAAGTGTCGTCAACTTCAGCGCTACCCGGATTCAGTCGCTGGCTGCGCCCGTAGAGAAACGCGGTTGCGCCCACCACGGTGTTCAAACACGCTGCCAGTGTGACTGAACCCGATTCCCCAAAGTTTCGCAATAGCACCTGCGCGCACACATAGCAGGCCACTGCTGAACCCAGCGTATTCACAAAGTAGAGCGTCGCCACCGAGTAGCCCACACTGCGTGAACTGCGCACCAACTGCTCAACCAGAAGCGGGAGCGTAGCGCCCATTAACATGGTCGGCAGGATAAGCAACAGAAAACTGAAGAGGATGATGTACCCCAGGCTCGTTCCCGCCGTGAATACCGAGGCCCAGTGAAACAACCGCAGCGAAATCAGGCCGAACCCGGCGACCGCCAGTTCGCAGATGCCGAAGATGGAGATCCCGCGATCCGGAAATTTTTCAGACACGCGACCACCAACCAGGCTGCCAATTCCTAGACCCAGCATGAAAGCGCTCACTACAACTGCAACGGATTGAACATTCACCCCGTAAATAGAAAACAGCACGCGCTGCCAGACAATCTGGTAAATCAGGGCTGGGAAACCGGAGCAGAAAAACAGCGCTGCCAGCAGAGCGGACTGCGCCCGGCTGCCTTTCGACCTCGTACCGAACAACACGACCATCAGCAGTAGAAAGTCGAATACCAACACGGCAGCGACTGGAGCGCCTTCCATGAAACCTCGCAGGTAGGAAGAATCTGAATTGGTGAGTGCAAATCTTTATATCGTAGCGGGCGGGTGCGAGAAAGTGACAAGAGTAATTCAACGCGCTACGAATGGACTGCCGGCTCTTCGGATTGTGCCTGAACGAATCGCGCGGAGAGGTGGGCACGGCGGTAAGAGAGGTCTAGTGCTTCGGATCTGCTGATTCTTTCCCCGGCCGCACAAAGAATTTCCACTTATCCATCCCTGCGGCGACCGCGACATCAAAGAAACCGACCATCATCTCGTCCGATGTCTGATCGCCCCATGTCACAGTCTTCGTCGGATCAGGATTGTGCGGATTGTTTTTGGAGTTGTCGTACCAGGCGATGGCGCGCAATCGCGTCCCTGCCTTCAGCGGTCGAGGCTCAACCAGTTTGTAACTCAGTTGCCAGTGAAAGTGATAGCTCACCCGCAACAGCACTTCCACCCTGCCATCGTCGTGCACAATGTCGTACTCGAACCGTTTCCCGCGCAGATGCATATGCGGAAACAGGCTCAGCAACGTCGCATCGTTGGGTAGCGTGCCTTGCACCTGTACGCGAAAGTCATCCGCCCCCGGCGGAATGATGAGCGCATGATTGTTCAACTGCAGTGTGATAACACGCTGCTTCGGCGCCGTCTTCGCAAACACCAGACCAATGCTGGTCTGATCTTGATCGGCTGTTCCGTTGCTTGTGTAATGCATCTGGAAGACCAGATCCGATCCCGCCGGTACGAACTTCGCCATCCCATCCGGCCACTGATCAGGCGAACTGCCGGGCGCATACACCAGCAGCAAGTCACTTGTAGTCTCATGCGCTTCGCGCCGTTCCAACAGATCGCTCAACGTCGACGCCGTAAACGGCTCACCCACCGGCGCATGCCGGAGCCACTGCGAATCCGGCGGACGAATGTATACCACCGCATGATGCACATGAGCCGGGCTCCCCGGCCGGAACTCCGACATCTGCACCCACCGGTCTTCCGTGAAATGCGTAGGCACAATTTCGTAGGTATATTCAATATCGCCGCGAGCGGGAATCGGCACCGACTTCGGCATCTTCACCACCAGATCAGGCTGGGGAATGTTCCACCCCTCAGCCCATTTCCTCGGCGCAGGCGCGTCGCGCACATCCCCCGCCAGCGCTCCTGCTGCAGACCACGCCAGAATCGTCGCAATCTGCTGATCAGACAGTGACGCATCGTTGGAAAAATGCCCGTACCGTGGATCCGCAAACCACGGCGGCATCATCTTCATCTCGACTGCGTGCGCCATCGCCCCCGCCCAGGGGCGGGTCTGCTCATAGCTCACGAGTGGCATGGGCGCGACTTCGCCCACTCGATGGCAACTCTGGCAATGATCCTGCAAGATCGGCAGCACATCTTTATAAAAGCTTGGCGTGGAGGGCGCCACGGCCTTCTGAAGAGCGAAGAAGAAATAGACCGCGATCCAACTATGAGTAGCGGCCACCCTAAACCCCATTCCATGATTTTACTAGCTCGAGTTTTTCCTTCGTGAAACTTCGTGCCCTTCGTGGTTATCGCCTTTGTTTCCCCTCCCGGTCACAGCGGCTCCGGCCAAAAAATGTTACAGTCACTAGTTCATGTCAGCTCCCAATTCCACCTTCGTCCGCACCTGCAAATCCCTGCCCGTCGACCGCACGCCTGTCTGGTTCATGCGCCAAGCCGGACGCTACATGCCCGAGTATCGCGCGGTCCGCAAGCAGCACTCGCTTTTAGAGATTTGCAAGAAGCCCGCCCTCGCCGCCGAAGTCACTATCACGGCCGCGGAAATTCTGGGCATCGACGCCGCCATCATCTTCGCTGATCTTCTCCTTCCCCTGGAAGTCATGGGCCTTCCATTCCACTTCTCCGCCGGAGAGGGCCCCGTCATCGAAAAGCCCGTCCGCAGCCCACAGGACATCGCAAACCTGCGCACCGACCGCGCCTTAGAACTCGGCTATGTTTCCGAAGCGGTGGCGCTAGTCGCAAAGCATTTCGGCGAGCGTCTCCCCGTCATCGGATTCTGCGGCGCTCCCTTCACACTCGCCAGCTACATGATCGAAGGTGGCGGCTCGCGCAACTACGTCCACGCCAAGAAAATGATGTACAACTCTCCCGCTGACTGGGACGCACTGATGCACAAGCTGGTTGCGGTGACCGCTTCCTATTCCGCCGATCAGGTGCGCGCCGGGGCCGACGTCATCCAGATTTTCGACAGCTGGGTCGGATGCCTCAGCGTGGAAGACTATCGCCGCTACGTGCTTCCCCACGTCACCGCCATGGTGAAGCAATTGCAGAAAACTGGAGTACCCATCATTTATTTCGGTACCGACAGCGCCACGCTGCTGCCCGCCATGAAAGAGACTGGAGCGGACGTCGTTGGACTCGATTGGCGCATCCCGCTCGACGAAGGTTGGGCGCGCCTCGATCACAAGTGCGCCGTGCAGGGTAATCTCGATCCGGTTCTTCTTTTTGCGGACTGGAAGGAACTGAAGTCGCGCGCGGAAGATATTTTGCGCCGCGCCGCCGGACGCCCCGGCCACATCTTCAATCTCGGCCACGGCATCCTCCCGGAAACCCCAGTGGACAACGTAAAGAATCTGGCTCGCTTCGTGCAGGAATACTCCATACCGGCGTCCGGCGTCCACGTTCCGGCATCCGGAAGCCGAGAGCCGAAAGCCGGAAGCCGCACTCCGTGACTCGCATTGCCATCATCGGCGGCGGAATCTCAGGTCTCTCAGCCGCCTACACCCTCGAAGAACGCCGCCGTTCGGGCGTCGATGTCGACTATATTCTTTACGAATCGTCGCCGCGACTCGGCGGTGTCCTGCGCACCGAATACATCGACGGATGCATCGTCGAGGCCGGCCCCGATTCCTTCATCACCGAAAAGCCCTGGGCCACCGATCTCTGCCGCGCGCTTGGCCTCGGCGACCAACTCATCGGTTCGAACGACGCCGACCGCAAGACCTACATTCTGACCAAAGGCCGCCTCGTCGAAATGCCTGACGGCCTGATGTTCATGGTCCCCACGAAAATCCTGCCCACTGGCATGTCGCCACTCTTTTCGTGGAAGACCAAGCTACGCATGACGCGGGAACTCTTCCATCCGCCGCGCGCCGTCGATCACGACGAGTCCGTCGCCGCCTTCGTCGAGCGCCACTATGGTTCCGAGATGGTCGACCGCCTCGCGGATCCGCTGCTCTCCGGAGTTTACGGAGGAGAGGCAGCCAGCCTCAGCGTTCGCGCGGTTCTGCCGCGTTTTGCCGAGATGGAGCGCAAGCACGGCAGCCTGGGACGCGCCATGCTTGCGGCGCGAAAGAAAATTTTCGCTGGGCCACGCAAGCCCTCGCCTCCACTCTTCACTTCACTCAAGAATGGCATGCAACACCTGGCCGAGACCGTGGTATCGCGACTCACCCCGGCGTCACTGCTCACCAACGTCCAGGTGCAAGCCATTCAACGCGAAGCCGGAAGCTGGGTTGTGTCGGCGGGGCTGCAATCGGACCAATTCGATGGCGTCATCGTGGCTCTGCCCGCACCCGCAGCCGCCGACGTCCTGCGCATGGTGAGCCCCGAACTCTCCACCGAACTTGCCGCAATCCAATACAGTTCTTCCATCACGGTAGGTCTCGGCTACGACCGCGATGTGCGCGAAACTCTTCCTCCCGGCTTTGGATTTCTCGTACCGCGCAGCGAAGGCAAGAAACTTCTAGCCGCAACATTCGTGCACAACAAATTTCCGCATCGCGCTCCCGATGACCGCGCCCTGCTGCGTTGCTTCTTCGCTGGAAGAAATGCGGAGGATGTCTGGTCGCTTCCCGACTATCAGATCATCGGGGTCGTCCGCAACGAACTGCATCAAATCCTGGGCCTGCGCGCCGAACCTCTATTCGCTCGTGTCTACAAATGGAAGTCCGCCATGGCCCAATATGGGGTTGGACACCTCGAGCGCCTCAATCGCATGGAGCGTCTCCGCCAACAACTGCCCGGCCTTGCTCTCGCGGGCAACGCCTACAGCGGCATCGGCGTTCCCGACTGCGTCCGTACCGGCCGCGACGCCGCGAAACACCTCGTAGAGGCGTAGCTTGCTACGTCTCGCCTTTGACGAGCGCATAAATCCCGTGGCTAAGTCATCGCACAAATGCAAAGGGCCATCCGCAGGCAATGCCGATGGCCCTTCCAATTCCCTAGCAAACCGACGCCTAATCCCCCGCGCTAACCTGCGGTTGTGGCACCGCTGCTGGGCGAGTATGCGGTTTGCTTAGGCCACGCCCAAACACCGCCTCCTTCACCAGCTTGAAAATCGTATGCCGATTTTCCGCTATGACTTTCACCCAAGCCAACTTCCCCAGCATGGGAAAATAAATTCCGCGGAAACAAATTCGCGCCAGGAAGATATTGATGCGATGCCCCAATGGTTGGTCAGCCAGCGAGTCGACCGCATGGGTCAACGCTTCCGGACTATACGCGTGCGCCCACCCATACTTCACTTCCGCGTGAGCCTCTTCTATGCTCATCTTCAGCGGCGTGTGTGCCATCGCGAACGGAATAAATTCCTGCCAGTGTTTCACCCGAGTCAACCGCCCCGCAGCTTCCAGTCGCTTATAGAGCGGCGTAGCCGGCAGCGGCGTCAGCAGCCCGAAGATCGGCAGCCCCGGCGGCCATGTCCGAACCTGCGACAGAGTGCGCTCGGCCACGCCAGTCGTGTCATTGTCCATGCCGAAAATAAATGACGTGATCGCATAGACATTGCGTTTCGCCAGCCGCTCCAGCACTTCGGCATACTCGCTCGGCTTGTTGAATCCCTTGTTCACATCCTTCAGGTTTGCCGGGTCAATCGACTCCATGCCGATAAAGATCCACTTTCCTCCAGACGCCGCGATCAAATCAACAAGTTCTTCGTCGCGTAACAGATTGGCGCTGATCTGTGCCACCCAATGCACCTGTGCCCCAGCCGCAATAATGTCACGTAGCAGCGACTTGGTGCGCTTCACGTTAATTGCGAAGTTGTCATCAATGAAGAATACCGCCATCTGCCCCTTCTCTTTGCGGGCGCGCGCCTTCAAGAGCAGCAATTCATTCACCACGCTCTCGTTGGTACGAAATCGAATCGAGTCTCCGAAGAATCCCGTGACAGTGCAGAACTCGCAGCCGTATGGACAACCTCTTCCCGACTCAACCGGGATAATCCGAAATGTCCCCCAGCCTTCGCCGACCCTCTTCAGCAGCGGGAATGCGGCCTTGGGCACCAGATTGAACTGCTCGAGATCAATTGACTCCCACGGAATCACCGGATATTGCTTCAACGAAGGCTTGCGCTCTTTCCCGGTCTCATCCACCGGCGTGTAGATTTCCTTCAGCTCTCCACGAACCGCGTCGTTCACAATCTGCGGCCAGGTTTCGTCGGCTTCGCCCAGCGCCACTGCGTCCGCGTGACGTGGCCCGCCATCGCGCCCCAAGGCCTCGTCGGCTAACTCGGTAACGTGCGGACCGCCCATCACCACCTTCACTCCAGTGGCGCGAATCGCGTCGGCAATGCGATACGCTTTTGCAATCATGCGCGTCATCGCGCCGATGCCGACCAGATCAATCTTCTCGTCGCGCACATACTGCGCAATCTGCGCCTCATTCATCGGCTTGGCATTGCCGTCAATCAGCACTACTTCATGTCCGGGCGGAGTCAAGGACTGCAGCAGGAACATCCACAGATGTGGCATGAAGTTGCGAGTTACCCCGTTGTCAGGGTTGTAGAGCAGAATTCTCATGACGTGCTCCCTTCGAAGACCTCAACGCGCGTTATCGCACGCTGTTAAGTACTTCACCGCACGGAAGCGTCACGGGCGATGCCAAGAATTGGCGATCTACTGGAATTGATAGTTGATGGGAATTAAGAACCCAAGGAATTGTACACTAGGGTACAAATGCGGCGGCCCAAGCTGCCCTAGTCACTTTAAAAGCCCATCCATTTGCACAATATCGGCATCACCCTCGCCCACCGCGGCGAATGCCCACTTGCCATCCGACGACCACGAAACCCGCCGCGCAATGAACGTGCGCTTCGTGCCAAAATCCGTAATCCGCCTGAGTTTTCCATCGACCGTCGATGCCACCCACAGATTCGTTCCTTGTCCGTCATCCAGCGGCAAGACCAACCACTTCGCATCCCGCGAAATTACCGGCTGCAGGCCCTGCCAGATGGGCACGCGCTCTCCGGAAATGCGAGCCAGCAGCCTTGACGGTCCATCCTCGGGGCGGGCTACACGCAATTCATAGTCGAGCAAACCGTTCAAGTTTTCGAGAGGGACGACGTAGTACAACGCTGAATCGTCCAGAGGCAATGCCGGCCCCCGCGCATTGTCGGAGCGCACTACGATGGATGAACCACCTTCGACCGGCGATTTCAATAACCGGAAGCTTCCCGTATTGCGCACCGGCGACGAGTCCGCGTAGTAAAGCCATTTGCTGTCGCCCGACCACGTCGCCCACGCCCCTTCCGGCACCGCGAGGTGCAGATCACTTCCATCCGGATGTACCAACCAGTAGCCAACACCCCGCCCCAACCGGGATGGACGATTGGTGGCAAATGTGATGGTCTTTCCATCCGGCGACCAGACCGGAACGCCCATGATTGTGCCGGAATCCTTTTCGTAGGTGATCTGATGGGTCTCGCCAGTTGCCAATTCCATCACCCACAAATTGCCGTGGCCGCCATTATCAGACAGGTACGCCATTTCGCGATCATCGGGACTCAAGGTCGGCGTCTGCACTTGTCCCGTCTGATGAGTGATTCGCAATGCGTTTCGGACATTCTCCGCGGGAGTGCCATCTACCGGAAACTTCCAAATATCGAATCGCATGTGCCGGCGGCTCACCAGAATGCGGCCTTCCCGGTCGACATCTGGATTCTCGTCCCCCGATTCCCCAAAGGTCAGTTGCCGCAGATCCTTGCCGTCCGCGGTAATCGTCCACAAATGCATTGTCGGCAAGTAGATTACGGTGCTTCCGCGGGCCGAACTGTACACCAGACGCGAACCGTCGATGAGCCACGCAAGCCCGCTCATCAGCGTATTATCGGTGGTCACCTGCCGCACCTCACCGCCTCGAGATGAAACGATGTAGACATCGTCTGCCCAATTTTGGAGGCTGTGCAGGTAAGCGATTATCGTGTCGTCCGGCGACCAGCGCGGTTGTCGAAAACTGAAACTGACCGCCGCCTGCATAATCACTCTCGGATTCGACGCGTCTCGCTCCGAAACTACCAACTCCATTTGCTTGCCGTTGAGGTGGAAGAATGTCAGACGTTTGCCGTCGTGGCTAACGTCGGCGCCACTCATGCTGGAGGCGAGGCGACGCGGCGATCCGCCCAGCGCCGGAAGCTCCCAGAGCGTTCCTTGCGTGTTCCCCTCGGGTGGTGGAGTGTAATAAATGACTGCAGCTGAATCCTGCGACCACCGCGGCTCCAGATGGTCTCCAGCATCATGCGTGAGTTGCAGAGGCGGCCCGCCCGCCAGCAGACGAATCCAGATTTGCCGCGAACCACTGGAATCGCTGACGAACGCTACCGATTTCCCGTCCGGAGAGAATGCGGGGCTGTCTTCCAGTCCCGCGAAATCGGTGAGGCGTAGAAAGGTCACTTCTTTGTGTGCCGCTTGCGGCTTCTTCCCGTACCACCACCCGGCCAACGCTGCCAAAAGAACGACAAGACTCCCAATAGCGAAAATAAGACCCGACACGCCGCCTTTCCTACGATCTTGCGCTGGAGCGGTCAGTACTGCACTACTCTCGGAATCCGGCGATGCCGTTTCCAGATGGAATGCCAGATCCCGCGCTGACTGAAATCGCTGCTCGGGACTCTTCTCCAGGGAGTGCCGAACAATGCGATCCAATCCCAGAGGAACATTCCGCCCCGACAAGCGCAAATCAGGGGGTTCGTCCTTCAGAATGGCGCTGGCTCGATCCGCCGCCGTGCGTCCGGAAAAAGCGCGCTGCCCGGAGACCATCTCGTACAGGACGGCTCCAAAACTGAAAATGTCAGAGCGTGCGTCAGCCTTCTCTCCGCGAACCTGCTCGGGCGACATGTACCCAGCCGTCCCCAGCACAACTCCCGACCCGGTCTGGTTCAACGGGTCGAGACTGGTAGAAGTCGCATCCCTGGTCTCCGGGGTTGTCAACTTCGCCAGGCCAAAATCCAAAATCTTGATGCGGCCGTCGCGGCAGACAAAAATGTTTTCGGGCTTCAGATCGCGATGGACAATCCCTTTGTCGTGTGCGGCTGACAATCCGTGTGCAACCTGTACGGCGCACTCAACCGCTTTCCGCGCCGGCATTGCCCCGCTAGTCAAACGCTCGCGAAGGTCGCCGCCTTCCAGAAGTTCCGTGACCAGATAAGGAGCTCCATCGTTGGTTCCGATGTCATAAACCGCGAGAATATTGGGATGATTCAGGGCGCTTGCCGCACGCGCCTCCTGCTCGAAGCGCCGCAGCCGATCCGCATCTTGGCAGAAATAGGCGGGCAAGATCTTGATGGCAACGTCGCGACCCAGGCGCGGGTCGCGTGCCCGGTACACCTCGCCCATGCCGCCCGCGCCCAAGGACGCGACAATCTCGTAGGGCCCGAGTTTTACTCCCGCCGCCAGAGACATTTGTGCGTGGGATTATACTTCGGATCGCAGGAGTCAAGCAGAACTGCTAAGCAGGAATTTCCGGCCGCTCCGCACTGCCGGCACGGCGCAGACGCGCAATGACTAACCGGATCTCGTCGTAGGTGATTTCGGGAGGCAAGGCTTCTTTCAGCGGCTTCAGGCGCTGCAGGTTTTCAAGATCCAACTTGGTGCACGCAGCTTCGATGACCGCTAATTTATTGCGATCGATCCACTCCGGACGAAACTCCACCTCGCCTTTTTCGACAAGCCCTGCCACAGCGTTCACCACGGTCGAAAGCTGCCGCCCCCGAATCTGGGCGATCTCTTCCAAGCTCTTTCCTTCGGCGAGAAGTTGCAAAGTTTCCAGAGCCGGAGCGGTCTTCTTCTCTAGCGACGCCGCCCTTGCGCCTTCGCGATACTGGCGCATCGCAGATAGGATTGGTTGTCCGTACAGCTCCGCTTTACGCTCGCCGATTCCGGTTATGTTCATCAACTGCTGGATTGAAGTCGGCTGTAGCCGGCAAATCTCATCCAAAGAACTATCATGCAGCACGACATAGGCCGGCATGCCTTGCTCCTTAGCAGTCTTCCGGCGCCACTCGCGTAGATACTCTCGCAAATCCTCGTTCGCCTCAGGCATAGGACTCTGCGCCACGCACGCGCTGGATGAAGATGAAGCCACCCTCGCGACACGGCGGCGTGCAACGGCCGGAGTCGCCGCCTGCGTCAACCACTCCGGAGCGGCCCCACAGACATCGCATCCATCACATGACGCCCACTTCGGCGTCTCGCCAAAGTGTGTGCAGATCTGCCGGTGGCGGCATCTCCTCGACTCGGCAAAGGCACGAATCGTGTGATATCGCTGCCAGGCACGCTCGCGCTCGGCGGCTTCGAGAATCTGGTTGGCAAAATATCCCAGCAGTCCTGCATCCTGTTTGCGCCATAACAATAAACAATCCGCCGGTTTTCCATCGCGTCCCGCACGTCCCGCCTCCTGATAAAACTGCTCAACCGACTTCGGTAGCGCCAGATGAATCACGGCCCGAACCGTCGCCTTGTTAATCCCCAGACCGAAAGCGATCGTGCCGACGAGCACTCGCACTTCGTCCGACATCCAGCGTTCCTGATTACGGCGTCGCTCGCCGGCATCCATCTTGGCGTGATATCCGGTCGCCGCGATCCCATGGTCCTCAAGAAAGTCCACCATCTCTTCGACCTTGCTGATCGTGGGCGAGTAAACAATTACATTGCCTTCGTTGTAGTGGCGCAGCGCAGTTATCAGCAGCGCGGTATGTTCCACGCTGCTGCACTGGCGCACGAGGTAACGCAGGTTCGGACGATGGAAGCTGGCAATGTATTTGTCCGGATTACGCAACTGGAGTTGCGTCAGAATGTCGTGCCGCACATGGCGGGTCGCGCTGGCTGTAAACGCTGCGATCGGACGGTCCGGAAACTTCCCGCGCAGGCTGCTCAATTGCCGGTACTCAGGACGAAATTCATGCCCCCACTCAGAAATGCAATGGGCTTCGTCGATCGCAAAGAATGAGATCGGCACCTGCTGCAACCAACTGAGTGTATCGGCACGTTGCAGTCGTTCCGGCGAAAGATATAACAGGCGGAAGGCTCCATCGCGCGCCTGCCGCATAATACGGGTCTGTTCCTCGCTACTGATCGAACTATTCAGCACAGCCGCAGGAATCCCCATCTGCGCCAACTGCGCCGCCTGATCTTGCATGAGAGCGATCAACGGAGAAATCACAACTGTGGTGCGATCCGATACGAGTGCTGGCAACTGGTAGCAAAGAGACTTGCCCCCGCCCGTCGGCATCACGACACAAGTATCGTGTCCTGCCAGCAGGCTGCGCACGATCCGCTCCTGCAGCGGGCGAAACGAACTGTAGCCCCAGTAGCGCCGCAACGGAGTCAGCAGGTCGGCTTCTGGGGTCATAAAATCCAGTATAAGGTGTTCACAAAAGAGGCGACTCTGTCGCGGAAGGTTTGACGCATGCTACTCCTGAACTGGGACGCGGCAGTTTTCGCTCGACAGATCTCGTCACAGGCCGGAAGCGGCAGGCAGAGTCGCCGTCGCTGAATCACTGGAAGCAACTGGATGTCGATACACCCGGTCGAACGCGACCCACGCCACTGCGATCGCCACGAAACAGAGCACACTTCCTTCCGGTCCTACCGATCCCCCGCTGAGCCAGTCGGAACCTCGCAAGGACGAACTCAGCAGATGTCCTGGAGCGACCATGCCGCTGTCGGGCACCGAATAGAAAAATGTTTCTCCCCAGTCCCACGCTGCATGAAAGCCGACGGCGAACCACAGATTGCCCGTGCGACGCAATGTTACGCAGAAAAAGAACCCAATGAACGCGGCCGCCAGCAGCCCTCGCCACTCCTCGCCGCCGTTCCGCAGGTGTATCAATCCGAAAGCGCACGAAAGCACTAACGCTGCCGGCCAGAAGCCGATCCCGCGCGCCAATGTAAATTGCATGTATCCGCGCAGCAGAAACTCTTCGAACAGTCCGACCAACAGAAACATCGATGCCCAAAACGCCGCGAACCGCGCGACTCGAACTCCATGCAACACGATGTGCCCGAACGAAAATGAGTGCATGCCGTACAGTGCGATCATCAGCATCGAGATCCCGGCAAATCCCCACGCCGCACCCGTCCAAAACAATTTTCCGAATGCCTGCCTTCCCGGCAAGCCAAACAACTTCCACGGCCGGTGCTCCACGCGCGCCAACACGATCGCCGGAAGAACCGCTGCCAGCAGGTCGCAGAATTCTTCCAACAGCATCGACCACAAGCCGCTAGCGCCAAGATCCTTCGACCATGCCAAATCCACGGCCAATTTCTGCAGCGGATAAAACATCGCCACATAAAAAGCAAATCCCCAACCTGGCCGCAGCCCTTCTGAACCAAAAAACAGCGTGTGAGCGTACGAGGGCTGAGTAGCGACGGCAAACTCGGGACTTGACGTTGCGGGCGCGATATTCGGCGCCGGAGTAGCTTCCGTGTTGGTATCGACCTCAGCCATTGCAGAACTTTCCCCGCAAACCGCCTCCGCCATGGTAAAACACTCGGCTCGACCTTATGCGTCCATATTTCACTCGCGAACGCTTCGGACGTCCGCAATTTCTTGCCGGACTGCTGCTGCTTTGCTTTCTGGCACAAGCCTCATGGCTGCTCCATTCCGAGTTGCGAGCCGCTAACGAACCCGATGGATCGGAGGCGGTCCGCATTGGCGAAGGCTGGAAGCAGTGGCACGGTCGCGGGATTGCTGCGGCCCCGTTCCTGGATGCGGCTATCACTCCTCCGGACCCATTTCACAGCGATCAATCCGGCTTCGATACCGAACATTCTCCGCTTCTCTACGTTGCTTCGGCGGCCCCGCTGCTGATTTGGCCCAAAGATTTTGCCACCGATTCGGCCATGTACTGGCGCTGGCTGCCGCGCATTCCGTTTCTTGCTTGCGGCGTTTTTCTGGGAGCATCGTTGTGGTATGTGGCTCGTCGCCTCTGCGGAAATACTGGCGGCTTCATTGCGCTTATCCTCTATTGCTTTTCTCCTTCACTGATTCAGGCAAGCGCAGTGTGGCACGCCGAGCCGGAGATTGCTGGGGCTTGGGGCGCCTTCGGAGCTATCTTCACCGCGATTGCGGTAGCGCACACACTCTACGCCCCCCGCGAAGTCGTGCTTTGGAACTGGCGCCGAATCGTTCTGCTTGGCATCTCCCTCGCAATCGCTGTGGGATCGCAGTTCTCCCTGATCGTAGTGGTTCCGATGGCTCTCGGCTTCTTGCTTTACGTCGCTCCGGTGCGTCGTCAGGCGGGAGTCGTG
This sequence comes from uncultured Acidobacteriaceae bacterium, assembly GCA_963722365.1. GTDB lineage: Bacteria > Acidobacteriota > Terriglobia > Terriglobales > Acidobacteriaceae > Sulfotelmatobacter. The sequence goes on along the minus strand of CAVRLM010000001.1, from coordinate 451,242 downwards.
ATCTGGATCGCTGCTTGCGTCGTGGGCTTCCTCCTGCTGTTCGCAATGTACTCCTTTCATCTGCACACCTTCGCAGAAAGCATGCGGCGCGCAGAATTCTGGGGAGTAAGCTGGCGCGGCTTCACCGTGCTTGGCGTTTACAAGCAAGTCGCCGTGCGGATTGGGCGTGCTTGCCCGGAGCTGGCGCTGATGCTTCCAGTTGCGATTGCGACATACGCCGTGTGGCCGCGGACGCGGTATTTTGGCAACGCTGCGCCGCTGCTGGTTGCGGTGCTGTTCTTCGCATTGGACATGGCGCATCCCGATCTGGCGGGCGCGGGATTTCTGCTCGCGGCCATTCCGTTTCTTTTCATCTTTGTCGCGGGTGTGTTGGCGGATCTGCTGGAGACGTCATATCGTCCCCTGGTTGCGGCTTGCATTGTTGTTCTGCTGCTCATCTACGTCGCAACGACGTTGTTCGCTTTGGCACATGTTCCGCAAGGATAGCGGAGCCGCAAATACAACCAGGTTTTCGATTCGTCTTGATGAGGTCACTCCTTGATCTCGTGTCCACGTTTCGACACCGTTTCCAGAAAGCTATCCGTGCCATTCTGCAGTAAACACCCGATTCCCCTGCACATCTCCACTCTCTAAAAAAGAAGTGTGGGTTCCGCCTCCCCATCTTCTCCGCCGTCGTTGCCCCCTTCATCTCCAATCGAAGAAGGCCGTTCCCGGGTCGTCTCCATGCCGCCCCGTCGAAACTCGCGGCGTTGGCGCTGGATTGCCGGAATTCTGGTGCTGTTTCTGATCGCTGCAGCCATCGGCATCCGCATTGTGATTGTCCGCGCTCAGCCCATCTTGCGCGCTCGCGTCGTCGAAACACTCTCGGCACGTTTCAAAAGCCGCGTTGAACTTGCCGAACTCCACGTTTGGGTCGCGAATGGCTTGCACGTCGAGGGCAAGGGCCTGCAGATCTACGGCCTCACCGATCCCAATCCGTGGGAAGCCGGCGTACAACCGCTCTTCGAGATCGGCGAGTTTCGTTTCCAGACCGCATTGACCAACCTCTTTCGCGACCCCATGAACGTCGACACCATCTACTTGAACGGTCTCACCATGAACATTCCCCCTAAAGGCGACCGCAAGCAGATGAGCAACTTTCGCAAGGGCAGCGGAAAGATGAAAATTCGCGTCGACCATTTTGTGTGCACGGATACGAAACTGCTCATTAACACAAACAAACCCGGCAAGGCGCCGCTGGAATTCGATATCGGCGATCTGCGGATGAAAGACATTGGCCCCGGGCAGCCTCTGCGTTTCGAGGCCACGCTCATCAATCCCAAACCCGTCGGAAACATACAGTCCACCGGATCGTTCGGGCCGTTAAACGAAGAAAGCCCGCGTGATTCCGCGGTCAACGGAGACTACTCCTTCACGCAGGCGGATTTGGGAACTATTAAAGGAATTGGTGGCATTCTGTCGTCCACGGGAAAGTATGCGGGCACGTTAGGCCGCATCGTAGTGGACGGGAAAACTGATACGCCGGACTTTCAGGTTGCGGTGAGCGGTCATCCCGTCCCGCTGCACACCGACTTTCACGCCATTGTCGACGGTACCGACGGCGACACCTACCTCGAGCCAGTCAAGGCTACGGTCCTGCACTCTTCATTCACCGCGAGTGGAAAGATCGTACGCATGAAAGAACCGCAGCACGGCCACGACATTGAACTCAACGTCGTGCTCGGCCACGCCACCATTGAAGATCTGCTCAAACTCGGCGTTAAAACCGATCCGCCCATCATGACAGGCAGTGTTGCTATGAAGACGAAACTAAGCTTGCCACCGGGCCCCGCCGACGTTGCCAACCGCCTGAAACTCGCCGGCACGTTTCACATTCCTCAGGGCTTCTTCACGAACGAAAAGCTGCAGGGTCGCATCGATTCCTTCAGCATGCGGAGCCGCGGCAAGCACACAAACCAAAACGATCAAGAAATGGCGAGCGTGCGGTCCGACTTGCAAGGCAAATTCACGCTGAAACAGGGACTGCTTTCGTTCTCCTTCCTCCATTTCCAAATTCCTGGCACCCACGCCGACATGACAGGCGACTACAGCCTCGACGGAAACACTTTTGATTTTCACGGCAAGTTGAGACTCGATGCCAAGGTGTCGCAGCTGACGACAGGATGGAAATCGATTCTGCTGAAGCCCATCGATCCTTTCTTTGAAAAGCACGGAGCCGGTACCGAAGTTCCTTTCAAGGTCACTGGCACCCGCTCCGAGCCCCACTTCGGACTCGACTTCCACCACAAAGACGACCAACCTCCAAAAAGCCAAGGCGAAGCCAGCGCTTCGCAGTAGCCCTGTAGGCTGCATGTGGGGACAGCCGCCATCGGCTGTCCGTCGAACGAAGTTCGACAACCGCGCCACTGAACGATCGAAGGCTCCTCCCCTGCCAGAATCCCAGCGCATTGCGCGGGTGGTTTAGAATCCTCGCGTTAACGTGAGGAATGATGAACACTCAACACTCGCCCTCGCCGATCCGCAAAATGCTGATTCGCTCCTGTCGCAATGGGCAGTTGGCCGTCCTGTTACTGATCGGAACGGGCCTTGCCATCGCGCAGTCGTCCGACCTTGGCCTCTTCACCGATCAGAGCAGCATCGGACAAACTCCGCCTGGAAGCACAGCACACTACGATCCCGCGAAGGGCGAATATCGAATCACTGGGGGCGGCGCCAACGTCTGGGGCACCTCCGACGCCTTCTACTTCGTTTGGAGGAAAGCCTCCGGCGATATCACCCTTACCGCCGACGTGCAATGGGTCGGGACCAGCACTGCCGAACATCGCAAGGCATTGCTGATGGTGCGTCAGAGCCTGGATCCGGGATCCGCGTACGCCGATGCCGTATCCCATGGCAACGGGCTGACCTCGCTGCAATTCCGCGGCGCGGCGAACGAGCAGACATATCAGATACCCACCCAGGTCGATGGAACGGTGCGTCTCCGCATCGAGAGGAAAGGTAGTCGCTTCACAATGTTTGCCGGCAAGCCGAACGAAGAATTGAAAATGGTTGGCCCCGTGGAATATTTCGGCCTGAAAGATCCAGTCTACGTGGGCCTGGGAGTCTGTTCGCACGTGGCGACGACGCTGGAAACAGCGGTCTTCTCGAACGTGAAAATCGAAGAAACGCCGGCGCCGAAATGAGTCTGCGGAGGGAATGCATGCGGGAAAGGTTTGGCAACACTCTGTGCACCGGCACTCTGTTCATAATGCTGGTTCTTTCGCCGATTGCGCTTTCGCAGGCCACCAGTTCCAGCCCATCGCAACCAACACATCTCACCTCAGAGCAGGACCATCAGCGCGTAATGGATCAGTTGCACATTACCTCGCTGCGACCAGGCGCGGACGGTGATCCGAAATCGCCCAACGCAGCAAACTATGACGAGGCCAAGGCCAATCCGGTTGCGAAGCTTCCGGACCCTCTGGTTTTGAAAAATGGGAAGAAGGTCACAGCCGCAAAAATGTGGTGGGCCGAGCGCCGCCCCGAAATCGTGGAAGATTTCGACCGCGAGATCTACGGCCGAGTGCCCCACAACACCCCCAAAGTGAATTGGGAAGTTGTCAGCACCACCAAAGAAATGAATGGCGACATTCCGGTCGTCACGAAGAAACTGATGGGTCACATCGACAATTCCGCGCACGGGCTCGTAACCGTGAATATCGACTTGACGCTCACGACTCCCGCAAACGCGAGCGGTCCCGTTCCGCTCATGATGGAACTCAGTTGGAGCAAGGAAGTAATGGAGGCTCTGGCCAAGCGCTATCCCGAGATCAAGGCGGCACAATCAGGCCCGTCGTGGCAGCAGCAGGTCCTGGCGAAGGGATGGGGTTATGCGATCTATATTCCGACCAGCGTACAGGCGGACAATGGAGAAGGGCTAACCGAAGGAATAATTGGACTGGTCAACAAAGGCAAGCCTCGAAAACTCGACGATTGGGGAGCCCTTCGAGCCTGGGCTTGGGGAGCAAGTCGCGCCCTCGACTATTTTGAGACCGACAAATCCGTGGACGCAAAACGCGTCGGCATCGACGGCCACTCGCGCTACGGCAAGGCGGCGCTCGTCGCGATGGCTTACGATCCACGCTTCGCGATCGCGTATATCAGTTCGTCCGGCGAAGCAGGCGCCAAACTCTTCCGCCACCATTTCGGCGAGCAGATCGGGAACATCGCCGGCACCGGCGAGTATCACTGGATGGCGGGTAACTTCCTGAAATACTCGGGGCCGCTCACCGATGCAGATTTGCCCGTCGACGAACACGAGTTGATCGCTCTGTGTGCACCGCGCCCGGTGTTCATTGGCGCGGGAGCAACCAACGGAGATGGTTGGGTGGATGCAAAAGGGATGTTCCTGGCTGCCGTCGCCGCCGGCCCGGTGTATACGCTTCTAGGCGAGAAAGAGCTGGGAACCAGCGAGTTCCCGCCAATCGAGACTCCGCTCATCCACGGTGATGTTGCGTTCCGTCAACATAGCGGCGGACATACGCCTGGCCCGAACTGGCCCACCTTTCTAGACTTCGCCAGCCGCTATCTAAGCGAACCATTGCGCCCGCAATGACCAGCGCGGGATTACAGCGTCCGAGAACTCGCTCCCGTTCGACGCGACGGCAGTTTTCAAATGCCGCATCCCCCTTCATCAACTCGGAATTCAAAGCTGCACTCGGCACGGCACTGGCCGCGTACAAGCCCGAGTTGCAGGCGATGCTCTCGAAAAATCCCTGGAGTGGGGCAGCTCCAGTGGCGTGACCGGATTCGCCACCGAAATGTATTTCCTGCACGAGGCGTTTCCCGACAGCAAACGAGTACGTGGTCGACGGCGTGTCTTCTTTTATCGTCGCGGCGAATGCTGCGAATGCAGAAACAAAGAGGGCTAAGTAGGCAGACCCCGCCGCAAGAGTCGCATTATTTCTTGGGCGGCGATTTGATCTGATCGACGAGCGCGTTGATTTCTTCTGGAGTGAGTTTGCCCGCGTACTTCGGCATGTGGTGCTTGCCACTGGTAATGATGTCTCGGAGTTCGTCCGCAGACTTAGCCATGGCCCCTTCAGAGACGAGCGACGGCCCGCCAAAATGGCGCCCCTCTGCGGTCTTCCCGTGACACTTCGCACAGTTCTTCTCGAATACCGGATTGTCAGTAAGCCTCGCATCGGGCGGTGGAGTCTGGGCCGCTGCAGCGAACGCAATGAGCAACGAAAAGAGAATGATCGTGACTCGCGACATTTTCACGCCGTACCTCATTGAAGCTAGTTGACTTGCAATCGGTACAAAGTCATCCCGACCGAAATGCAGGGACCTGCTAGTTGATGCGGCCAATCTCCTGAGATTGGGATGACATTTCTCAGAACATAGTTGTGCTCAATTCCGACTCTTCGGAACGGCATGCTGAAGCGAGCGGAAAAACGACGCGCCGCGCTCCCTGGCAGAGAAGCGCGGCGCGATTTGATTAAGCGCCTTCGGGAGCGTGCAGCACCCGGAAGCTGTTCCCACCGTTGGACCACACCAGCACCAGCGCGTCGTCGCCCTTCTTCACGGTCGAGAGCGCTTGCTGCACATCGCTCGCACTCTGCACCTTGTGACGGTTGACTTCGAGGATGATGTCACCCTGCTGCAATCCAGCATTATCCGCCGAACTTCCCGGCTGCACCTGCTCGATCACGGCGCCGCGAACGTCCTTCGGAGCCTGTAGCTGGTCGCGCACGTCCGGCGTCAGGTTGCCCAGGCCAATTCCCCAGCGCATCTTGCCTTCTGGTTTGCCGGAGTCATCGTCGCCCTCACCCGAGTGGCTACCCAACGCCTCCAGAGTTACAGGGATGCTCATGCTCTTGCCATCGCGCAGAACCTTGAGCATGATCTTCGAACCAGGCTGTTTCTGTCCGACGATCACCTGCAGTTCTCCGGCATCGGTCACCTTCTGGTTGTCGATTTCCGTAATGACGTCGCCGATCTGCAGGCCGGCCTTCGCGCCTGGAGAATCGGGTTCGACTTGCGTCACCACTCCACCACTCGCGTTCGATTCGTCGAAGAACTTCGCGTTCTCCGGAGTCACGTCCGCAATCCCGATTCCGATGTGACCATGGCTGATCTTGCCATCACGGATCAAGGTCTCAACCGTGGGGCGCACAATTTGCGTCGGAATGGCAAAGCCCATTCCCGAGAAGCTGCCGTTCGAAGAGATCAGGAACGTATTGATGCCGACAACCTGACCACGGGCATCCACCAGCGGACCACCCGAGTTGCCGGGGTTAATGGCGGCATCCGTCTGGATGAACTCGCCAGGCTTGCTGGGATTCGAGGGATCGGGATTCGCGCGATTGACGGCGCTCACGATTCCACGCGTCACGGTGAAACGGAATCCGTAAGGATTGCCGAATGCCAGCACGGTCTGTCCCTGACGAATTTCTTTCGAGTCTCCCCATGGAGCGCTCGGCAAATCAGTCGCGTTCACCTTCAACACCGCTAGATCGGTCAGAGGATCTGCGCCCACAAGCTTCGCTTTCATGACTCGACGATTGCTGGTGGTCACGCGAATGTCGACCGCCCCGTCGATTACGTGATTGTTGGTGACGATGTATCCGTCAGGCGAGATCACGACGCCGCTACCCAACCCGTGTTCGATCTGCGGTTGGCGTTGACGCATGTTCGGCCCGAAGAACTGGCCAAACGGATTCCCCTGCCCGAAGAACTGCTGCATGTCTTCCGGCATCTGCTGCCCAGCCTTCTCCGCCCTGGCGCGCGAAGTTACCGTCACGTTGACGACCGCGGGAGTAACCCGCGCCGCCAGGGTTTCCATCGCCTTGTCGACCGCAAGCAACGAACTTACGCTGTCGACGTCAAGCGGCGCAGCCGATGGCGCCGCATTGGCCGCACTCGCTGCCGAAGGTTTCACACATTCATAGGTTGCGAACGCACCGATCAGCGTCAATGCCATTGCAGGCATTGCCAGTCGCCGCGTCCATTTCTTCAAGCTGTCTTTCCACTGCATTGCTACATTCATCTGGGTTATTTCCTTTCGAGATGGTTATCAACTAATTCATTAGTTTTTAGAGTTGCAACTCCACGTCGCTTTCTGCTGTCTTTCATGTCTAAATTTGTTTGGGATGAATTCTGTTGTTGGAATCAACCACCGGATGCAGCACCGTCAACTGCCACATCTGGATCTGATATATCGGCTGGTTCGAAAAGCCACTCTCGCGTCCTTCAACAACCACAAAGAACGTCTCTGTCAAGACCACGGGAATCACGTTGGCATCCGTCAGGCGCGCGTCAGTGGAATGAACGCTGCTCTGGAGAATATCAGTCTGTCGCGCATCAGCTTGCCGCAAGTCACTCTGGCGAACATCGCCCTGACTGACGTTTTCGGACGCTGGAACCTCGGCGAGCGCTTTCAGAGTCGGAGTAACTGCATGCTTCGTAACCACTCGCTTCGATTTCTGCGCCCGCCTATTAGGCTCTTGAAGCTTCAAGTTCGCCTGCACCCAAGGAGCTGATTGCGCCGTAAACTTCGCGTTTGTAATCTGGGCCATTGGCATTGCCGGCGAAACGCTCTCAGCCGCGTTGTTCATGGAATCGTTTGCCATCGCAGGCGCGACGGCAGCATTCGGACCGCCGTCATCAAACGCGATCAAACTCGGAGCCGCCGACACCGACACGAGACACGCCGCCGCAAACCCTGCGACGAGCAATACGGCCGGCTTGCTCGCTCCTGCCACCCCATGCGCGCGATTTCCATCGAGAATTTTTGCCACGCGCAGCGACGTGTGACGCAGCCGTCCCAACGCCGCCTGAGCCAGCGCGACGCTGCGCTGAATCAAAGTCTTCTCCGCGAGATGGGCCAGGCACTCCGCATAAGCGCGCGGGCTCTCAGTCTCCGCCAGAACGGCATCGTCACAAGCCATTTCGCGTTCCAGCGATACCTTCTTCTCGATCCACCACACCGCCGGATGAAAGAAAAATAGCGCCTTCACAATTTTCTGAGCGAGATTGGTCCAGTCGTCCCAGCGCCGCAGGTGTGCCAACTCATGCAACAGAATCTGGTTAAGTTCATCCGCAGAGAGTTCTTCCAGAACCCACTTGGGGACAATCACCGCCGGCTTCAGCAGCCCAATCGCAGTCGGAACCTGCACCCGGTCGGACGTACAGAACGCAACGGTTCTCCTGGCCAGCTTTCGGGAAAGAGTTCTCTGAATACGGGCATCGAGTTCATGCACATTGACCGGAACACAACTCCTACGCAGAACCCGCAGATGCGACAACCCTTGCCCGACCCGGAACAATGCCCACGCCGCAATCACAGCCCACACTGCAAAAAGATAGATCGCCCACGATCCGGGGACGGTGATCGCCGGCCGATTCAGAACTGGGGACGGAATCACTCCATGCGCCCAAGTGCCGCCAAGAAAAGGTACAGCCGCAATCGCCACCAATGCAGCGAACCAAACCGCAAACCGCGTCCCGGAATTCCGCAAGCGAGCCGCCCGCAACACCAGCCCCGCGAAGATCGTGATCAGCGTGCCTTCAACCAGGCAGTCGACGATGCGCAACGTGGACGCTCGGGCAATCTCATTCAGCCCGGCCTGAATTATTTGAAAAGCTGCGCTCATCGTCTGCTCACTTGTTCCTTTCCAGCAACTGGCGCAGGCGGTCGAGTTCCTCCGCGTCAATGCTCGTCTCTTCTAGAACGTTCAGCACGAGTTGCTCGTTGGAGTTGCCAAAAAATCGGCTCACCAGATGTCGCACCTCAAACCGCGTCGCATCTTTCCGGTCCACGAGCGGCAGGAAGACATGTGCACGCTTATCCTTCTCGTGCTTCACGTACCCCTTCTTCTCGAGGATGCGGATGATGGTCAACACCGAGTTGTAGGCCAACGCGGGTTTTGAAGGGATGGCTTCCAACACCTCGTGGACGGTCGCCGAATGCCGCTCCCAAAGCACATTCATAATGCGCAACTCGGCTTCAGTCAGGGTTGCGGACTTGCTGCGGGCCAAATACTCCTCCTCGGCGGCTTTAGCGGTGCCATTGATTAAGACGTAGAACCCATGAAAAGGTCAACTAATTTGTTAGTTGCAAAAGAAAAGTTTGGAGATGCCCGGGCATCCTGGGATTTCCGATTAAATGTAAATCGTTGAAAATACGAGGGCAGGAGGGAAGGCTCGCCTGAGTATTCGACCTTACAAACTTGGAGCTTCCGTGGGCAGCCGAAGATACTCCTTTGCGTTTCTGTAACAAACATCCTGAATCAGACGGCCCAGCAGCGCGTCATCGTTAGGAAGTTCTCCCCGCAACACGTCCCGCCCGACGATGTCGCAAAGCACGCGCCGAAAATATTCGTGCCGCGGATACGACATGAACGACCGCGAATCCGTGACCATGCCGATGAAACGCGACAGCAGTCCGACGTTGGAGAGTGCGTCGATCTGCGCCGTAATGCCCTGTTTCTGATCCAGGAACCACCACGCGCTGCCGTATTGGATCTTGCCCGGCTTGTCGCCCTCCTGAAAGCAGCCAATCAGCGTCGCGAATTGAAACGTGTCTGAGGGATTCACGTTGTAAACGATCATCTGCGGCAACGAGTTCTCCTGCGCCAGAAGATCGAGATATGCGGCCAGAGCGCGGGCTTGCGGAAAATCGCCCACGGTATCGTAGCCAGTGTCAGGGCCGAGCTTGCGACGGGCGGGTGTGTTCACATTGCGCAGTGCGCCCAGGTGCAGCTGCTTGGTCCAGCCCTTCTCGGCGTCGAGGCGCCCGAAGAAAAGCATCATGAACGACGCGAATTGTATGTGCTCCGCTTCAGAAATCACCCGACCCTCGCGCGCTTTCGAGAAAATCTCCGCAGCGATTTGCTCCGAACAGGGCGTCGCATAACAATGATTCAACCCGTGGTCTGACAGGCGGCAACCGAGGGAATGAAAATAGTCGTGACGCCTCTGGAGTGCCTGCAGCAGAGCACTTAAATTTCTGATATCAACGTTTGCAATCCGCGAAAGTTGCTCTACCCACGCCACAAACGCATCTTCGCCAACCGCAAGAGCTTTGTCCGGGCGGAAGCAGGGAAACACTCGCGTCGCCAGATTCGACTTCGCCATCGCCTGATGATGCCGAAGATCGTCGGTGGGATCGTCGGTGGTGCAGACGACCTCCACGCGAAACTTCTGCAGGATGCCCTGCGCCGTCAGCTCACCCGCCAACGTTGCATTGGCACGCTCCCAAATCGCCGGCGCCGATTTCTCGTCCAGCAACTCCGCAATTCCGAAGTAGCGCTGCAACTCGAGATGCGTCCAGTGGTACAGAGGATTGCGCAACGTATAAGGAACGGTTCGTGCCCAGGCCAGAAACTTCTCGTAGGGCGTAGCGTCCCCGGTAATGTATTTTTCCGGCACGCCGTTCGCGCGCATCGCCCGCCATTTATAGTGGTCTCCCTCAAGCCAGATCTCGTGGAGATTGGCGAATCGCCGATTCTCAGCAATGTCTCGCGGGGAAAGATGACAGTGATAATCGAAAATCGGCTGCGCTGCCGCAAACTGGTGATAAAGGCGCCGTGCCGGATCGTTCGATAGCAGGAAGTCTTCGGTGATAAAGCCGTTCATGGGCAGGCTCGCAGGCAGATTGAATCGCCCGCATCGGGGAGCGATGCAAGCCCTGAATGATATCAGTTCAGCAACCGCTTGACGGAGAAGGCGCCCACCATGTCTAGTGAAGCAACGCGTCTGCGCTGCGCTGAACGTCGTGAGCCTACCTCCAACACAAACCGCTCCCGAAAGCGTCCGGAATCACACCGGCAACCGTCGTTGGCTCATCTGCGGCCTGCTGTTCTTCGCGGCCACCGTGAACTACATGGACCGCCAGGTGATCGCGCTGCTCAAGCCGATGCTGCAAGTCCAGTTCGGCTGGACAGAGGTTGGATACAGCAACATTGTTACCGCCTTCCAGTTCGCCTACGGTGCAGGACTGCTGTTCATCGGAAAGCTCATCGACCGGCTTGGCACGCGCAAAGGATTTTCTCTCGCAGTCTTCGTCTGGAGCGCGGCCGCCATGGCTCATGCCGCGGCAAGCTCCGTCTTTCAGTTCGGTGTGGCGCGCTTCAGCCTGGGCATTGGCGAGTCCGGCAGCTTTCCGGCATCCATCAAGGCCGTGTCGGAATGGTTTCCCAAGCGGGAGCGCGCGCTGACTACAGGCCTGTTCAATTCCGGTTCCAACATCGGTGCGCTGGTCACACCGCTCGTGGTGCCGTGGCTCACGCATCGCTATGGATGGCGCATGGCATTCATCGCCACCGGCGCCCTGGGATTCGTCTGGATCACCTGCTGGCTCGCTCTCTATCACCGGCCGCAAGATGACACGAAGATCTCCGCAAGCGAACTTGCCTACATCGAGAGCGATCCTCCGGATCAGAACGCTTCGCAGACGGCCGTTCCGTGGCGCATCATGCTGCGGCTTCCGCAAGCATGGGCGATTGCGCTGGGAAAGTTCTTTACCGATCCCATCTGGTGGGTCTACCTGTTCTGGATGCCCGACTTCCTCAGCCGCAATCTCGGAATGAACCTGAGCGCAATGCGGCTGCCGCTGTTTGTCATCTACAGCGGAGCCTGCGTCGGCAGCATTGGCGGAGGCTGGCTTTCGTCTTCACTGCTCAGGCGAGGATGGGCGCTCAACCCCAGCCGGAAGTGTGCGCTTTTTGTATGCGCGGTGGCCGTGACCCCCATCATGCTTGCTGCTCGCACCAATAACGCTTGGCTTGCCGTTTTCCTGATTGCCATCGCCGCGGGAGCGCATCAGGGATGGTCGGCCAACATCTATACGCTGGCCTCCGACATGTTCCCGCGCAGCGCGGTCGCGTCCGTCGTAGGCTTCGCGACCATGGCTGGATCCTTCAGCGGAATGTTCGTGGCCAAGGCGGTCGGCTACATCCTGCAACGAACCGGTTCCTACATTCCAATCTTCGTCATGGCTGGGTTGGCGTATCTCGTCGCTTTTGCTTTCGTGCAGGTCCTGGCGCCGCGACTCAAGCCGGCGCAGTTATGATCTGCCAACATTTCAATCGAGACGCGTCTTCAGAACCTCAAGAACCTTCTGCTTGTGTTCCGAAGTCCGCGCCGAATGCGGTTCCAGCGAAAGGCGAACGGTTAGTGCCTGCAGCATGTAGTTGTGATTTTGAAATCGTGCCAGCGATTCCGGCGTAGTGGCAGTCCACACGTCACGGTCTTCGTTTTGCGTTCCCTTCAGCCACAATTCGAAATCAGCCGTTTGAAAGTCTGAACGGCGAATGACGGCCACTACCGCGGCGGCCAGTCGATCCTGCTCCCCCTGCGTGTAGACCTCAGGAGCCGTCGCAAGACGCGCAGCAATCGCGGAAAGCATTGCCTTCTCTTCATCCTTCGTAAGCGGCGCGCTGTCGGCCAATGCCGCGAGCAGATCTGCAGTGTGTGCGGTCGAATGAATCCAGTGCAGCTTCGCGTCATACCCGCGCAGGTCGCGCTCGGCTTGCAAGTAGGCGATGCTCTCGGCGACCAGTTGGTGATATCGCTCCGCGCCCATGAACGGCGTCTTTGCCTCGCGAGCCGCCATCGACGACAAGCACAATGCGGAGAAAGACCGCTTCAACACCGAGTTGGTGCCAACCTCGCCGAGACCGTTTTTCAAGTTCGCTCGCCATTCATCGGTCAGGACGATCAGTTGCGGTGTGGAGATCTTGCCGCGATAGATCCATCGCGCCAGGATGGAATAAGCCAGGTCGTCGCGCAATTCGGGATCGGGTGAGGCCAGGAGCGGGCTGAGTTCCTGCGAAAGGGCATCCGCCGACTCGTGTTCCGGAACCGCGTATTTGTTCTTCGCGATTTCTTGCCAGTAGGCGCGATCGTGCTGCGGCTGAGCCGCAACTGTGGTTGCGAACAGCACCAAGCCAATTAACAATCCGTGAAAGCTCTTCACGACATTTCCGTCCAATACCAAGATTGCGCTCTGCCCCGGCGGGACGCCAGCGCTACTGTAACGCAAAGGTGCGCAACATTTGCAGATTTCGTTACACTCGGTGGCATTGATTCGGAGGAGATGCCGGTGAAGATCACGGAAGCAAAGGTGTTCGTAAGTTGTCCCGGACGAAACTTCGTCACCTTGAAGATTTCGACCGACGAAGGCGTGTACGGCCTGGGAGATGCAACGCTGAATGGCCGGGAACTGGCCGTCGCCTCTTACCTAACCGATCATCTGATTCCGTGCCTCATCGGACGCGACCCGTTTCAGACAGAAGACGTTTGGCAATACCTGTATCGCGGCGCGTACTGGCGACGCGGCCCCGTGACCATGACTGCGATCGCGGCCGTCGATATGGCGTTGTGGGACATCAAGGGCAAAGCCCTGAAGACGCCCGTCTATAACCTGCTCGGGGGCCAAAGCAGAAGCGGAGTAATGGTTTACGGCCACGCCAACGGACGTGACATTGCCGAGACCACGGAAGAAGTCGCGAAGTACAAAGAAATGGGCTACCTCGCGGTGCGCGCACAGTCAGGAATCCCAGGGCTGCCCTCGACCTACGGCGTTGCGCGCGACAAGCTGTATTACGAGCCCGCCGAGAAGGGCCTGCCTCCAGAGAATGTCTGGTCAACCGAGAAATATCTTCTGCAGGTTCCCAAGCTGTTCGAGGCCTTACGTTTGAAGTTCGGCGATGATCTGCACTTGCTGCATGACGTGCATCACCGGCTCACGCCCATTGAGGCCGCGCGGCTGGGAAAAAGTCTGGAACCGTATCACCTGTTCTGGCTGGAGGATGCGGTAACCGCGGATCTGCAGGAAGGATTCCGCATCATTCGCCAGCACACGACCATTCCACTCGCCGTCGGGGAAGTCTTCAACTCGGTTTGGGATGCGCACATTCTGATTCAGGAGCAGTTGATCGATTACCTGCGCATGACCGTCGTGCACAGCGGCGGGTTGACGCACTTGAAGAAGATCGCTTCGCTGGCAGAGATCTATCACGTGCGCACCGGATCTCACGGGGCAACGGACCTGTCTCCGGTGGCTATGGCAGCGGCACTGCACTTCGATATTTCGGTGAACAATTTCGGGATTCAGGAATACATGCGTCACACGCAGGAAACCGACGAAGTGTTCCCACATGCGTACTCGTTCAAGGGCGGATACTTGCATCCGGGCGATGCGCCAGGACTTGGCGTCGACTATGACGAGAAACTGGCGGAGAAGTTCCCCTACGAACGCGCCTACCTGCCGGTAAATCGAAAACTTGATGGCACAATGTTCAACTGGTAGTGCGCAGCGCCCGTGCAAGGCCTGAAGGCGCACGTCGGATGAAACGATCCTGACGCTATGCCTGAAGGCATAGCCTGCTACGAAACTTGAGTTGTTCAGAGTTTCATACTCCTGAGGAGCTTCTGACATATGGCTTACAAGCAGTTGGATCTCGCCGGCAAAGTGGCGGTCGTCGTGGGCGGCAGTTCTGGAATCGGAAAAACAATTGCACTTGGTCTGGCGCAGGCCGGCGCTGATGTCGTGGCCAGCGCGCGGCGCATGGAACTGGTGCAGGCCCTGGCAGATGAGATTGAATCGCTTGGCCGGCGTTCGCTGCGCGTGACTTGCGATGTGGCCGACCGCGATTCGCTGGATCGCCTGCTGCAGGCTTGCCTCGATGCTTTCGGGAAAGTCGACATCCTGGTCAACGCGGCCGGCATTACCAAGCGCGCTCCAACTCTGGAAGTTTCGGAAGAAGACTGGAACCGGATCCTCGATACCAACCTGACGGGAACATTGCGAGCTTGCCAGGTCTTCGGACGGCACATGGTCGAGCGGCGCTACGGGCGAGTCATCAACATCGCGTCCATGGGCTCGTTCCTGGCGCTGTTCGAGGTTGCAGCCTACTCTGCCAGCAAATCGGGTTTGGCGTCACTGACCAAGTCGCTGGCAATCGAGTGGGCCGGGCATGGAGTATGCGTCAACGCAATCGCTCCCGGATACTTCCGCACTCCGCTCAGCGAAAAGCTGCTGGTGGGTACCGGCCGCGGAGCAGAGGTGATGATGCGCACCCCGATGAAACGCTTTGGAGAACTTGAAGAACTGGTGGGGGCGGCTGTCTTTCTGGCATCCGACGCAGCCAGCTTTGTCACTGGTGTCGTGTTGCCGGTGGATGGCGGAGTGCTCGCCAGCGGCGTAAACCAATAGACTATAGGACTTATCGATAGTGTACGTACATATATGTATGATGTATTTGTACGCCGTATGACTGGCCGTCTCGAGAAACGCCTTTCAGCCACCTCCGACGTCGCCTGGGATGCCATTTCCTGAGCCGGAAACGGCCCTCTCAGCGATGATCGTCATCGCGGACGAGGAAAGCATCACTGAACAAGAAATCGCTCGCGTAGCAGCCTCCTGCGACGTTCTACGAACTTTCACTCAATTACAAGGATGTTCAATCACTTCCACCAAGACTCAATAACTTACGAGCGCAGAGAGGGCACGGAGAGTTCTAGCGCGCTGTTTTCTCGCGAAGGGTCGAGCGAGCAGAGGTAACGGCTTGCACCAATTCCCGCGCAGCCGATGAGATCTTTTCCAGGTTCCCCTCGCGCAAGGCAGTCGCGTCGACCAGATCAGCACCCACTCCGAGAGCAAATGCGCCGGCCGCAATAAAATCAGCCGCATTCGACGCATTCACTCCACCGGTCGGAATCAACTGCGCGTTCGGGAACGGCGCCTTGACCGACCTCAGATATTTCGGCCCGCCCACATTGCCGCAAGGAAAGATCTTGACCAGCCGAGCGCCCTGATCCTGAGCGTTCATCAACTCCGTCGGAGTCAGCGCTCCGGGGATGGCTAACTTCTCGTTGGCCCGCGCCACCGAGAGCGTCGGCACCGAAAGGCCCGGACTGACGAGAAATTCAGCTCCCGCGCGAATGCACGACTCCGCCTGCTCCGCCGAAGTGATGGTACCCGCGCCAATCAGCACGTTCGCTCCGTACTGCTTCGCCACCTCGCGGATAACCGTCACCGCATTCGGAACGGTCATGGTGATCTCCACCACCGGAATGCCGCCGGCGCAAATTGCTTCGACTGCGCGAGTGGCTTCCTCGACCGAGGAGGCGCGGACTACGGGAACAATTCCAATCTCTTTGATTTTGAGAATTACATCATCAATGGTCATAGCTCTTGCCACATCCAGTTGAGATTAGCGTTCGATCCGGGCCGTGCGCGACTTCATGGCTTGCTGAACTTCCGCGAGCGTTGCCATAGTCGTGTCTCCGGGCGTGGTCATCGCCAACGCGCCGTGCGCGGCGCCACATTCTACCGACCATTGCGGATCTTTGCCGGACAGAAATCCATAGATCAGTCCGGAAGCAAAAGAATCGCCGCCACCGACGCGGTCGTAGATTTCCAGATCCTCGCGCACCGGAGCTTCATAAAATTTGCCATCGCTAAAACAAAGCGCACCCCAATCGTTCACAGTGGCAGTCTTCGCGTTCCGCAAGGTCGTTGCAATCACCGACATCGCGGGATACTCCTTCACAACCGTTTCGATCATCTGCTTGAAACCGGCTGACTCCAGCTTGGAATGGTGCTCGTCGAGGCCGGAGACCGAAAATCCCAGGGCGGCGGTGAAATCTTCTTCGTTGCCCAGCATCACGTCGACGAGCGGAGCAAGACGCCGGTTCACCTCCTGTGCTTTGGCTTTACCGCCGATGGATTTCCAAAGAGACGCCCGGTAGTTCAGATCATAGGAGATGATAGTCCCCGCGCGCTTGGCCGCTTCCATGGCTTCCTGCGCGACCAGCGGTGTGGTTTCGGAGAGCGCGCAGAAGATTCCGCCGGTATGAAACCAGCGCGCGCCATCTTTCGAGAAAATCTGATCCCAATCAATTTCGCCGGGCTTGACCTGCGAAATCGCCGTGTGACCTCGGTCGGAGCAACCGAGCGCCGCGCGAATGCCGAAGCCGCGTTCGGTGAAGTTCAATCCGTTGCGAACCGTGCGGCCCACTCCATCGTATGACATCCAGCGGACATATTTCTGGCTGACGCCGCCTTGCAGCATGAGGTCTTCGACCAGGCGGCCGACGGGATTATCGGCAAGGGCGGTGACGATCGCGGTGTCTAAACCAAAGCAGCGCTTCAGTCCGCGAGCAACGTTGTATTCGCCGCCACCTTCCCAGGCGCGAAAGTGGCGCGTGGTGGAAATGCGCTCGTCGCCGGGATCGAGGCGCAGCATGACCTCGCCCAGGCTGATCAGATCCCACATGCAATTGCTTTTTGGCTTGATGTCCAGTTTCGCCATGATTCGGGGAAGCCGTGAAACCTGAATATGATACAGGTTGTGGCCGGGGCTGCAGCCCAGACCCAACAAGAAAATTTGGCGAGACTGTAATAACTGGCCAAAGATACCGTCTTTAGTTGTGAAAGAGAGCAACTGGAGGCGTACCCTGCAAAGCGCACTGGCAGAGGAACGGATTATCGCAATCCCGAACGAATTCGATCGGGTGTTTCGGGCATATCACGGCCTGGTTTTCCGCACGGCCTACCGGATCACGGGCAATGCCGCGGACGCCGAGGACGTGTCGCAAACGGTGTTTCTGCGCCTTTACAGGCGGGGAAATCACGGCGAAGTCCTGGAAAACGAAGAGAGTTACCTTCGCCGGGCGGCTATCAACGCGGCGCTCGATGTGATCCGCGCACGACAGACCGATCGCGAGGTAGAGCTGACAGACCTGCCCGCAGAACCTTCGGACGATGATCCCCGTGAACTGCGGCAGGCCCTGGGACGCGCCTTGGCACAGCTCAAGCCGCGCTCGGCGGAGATTTTTGCGATGCGCTTTCTGGAAGGCTTCAGCAATCCGCAGATCGCGCGGATGCTCGGGATTTCACAGGTGCTGGTGGCCGTGCTTGTCCATCGCACCCGGCAGCAACTACGCAAGGAGCTTGGCACTTATCGAGGAGACAGGTCATGAAGAACGAAAAGTTCGACCGCATTCTTTCAGACATTCGGAATGAACAGGTAGACGACCAGGTGGTCGCGAAGGCTGGCGAGCGCGTCTGGAAATCGATCACCGGAGCCTCTGCGACGCCCGAACTCAACTCGCACACGTTGCGAAGCTGCGCGGACTTTCAGGCGCTGATCCCCTCCTATGTGGGCAAGCAACTGGCGCCGGCGCGCGCGTTGCTGTTTGAAGATCACACGCATGCCTGCGTGGCCTGCCGGCACGCATTGGAGCGCGCTCGCGATGGCGAAACGCAGAAAGTGTGGCGCGTGGAGCGGAAGCGTCCGCGTGGCATGGCATGGGGCTGGGCGATGGGCGCGGCTGCGGTGTTTGCCGCGGCATTCGCCGTGGTTGGCTTTAACAACGGAATGCTTCCCGGGCAGCATGTGGTTCGGGCTTCGGTGCAGAGTGTGGACGGCTCACTCTATACCGGCGCGGGCGCGGAAACGCGTTTGATTCCCGCGGGATATGAGATCCGGAATGGCGATGAGGTCCGCACGGCAAAGGGATCCAGCGCTGTTGTGCGCCTGCTCGACGGCTCTTTGGTCGAAATGGGCGAGCGCTCCGATCTTTCGGTATCGCGAGCATGGAAGGGCACGACGATTCGTCTGGATGGCGGGCAAGTGATTGTGCAGGCGGCCAAGCAGCGTTCGGGACGGCTCTATGTCGCCACCGATGACGGGTTGGTCTCGGTCAAAGGCACAATCTTTTCCGTGAATCACGGGATCAAGGGCTCGCGCGTGGCTGTGATTGAAGGTGTGGTCCGGGTCAATTTTGGAGACAACGAAACGGACCTGAACCCCGGAGACCAGGCGACTTCCGGTCCGAGCGTCGCGAAGGTTCCCATCCAGAGCGAGATTGCGTGGAGCAAGAACTCCGCGAAATATCTGGCGCTGCTGGGCGACTTTGCCGTGCTGCAAAAGCAGTTCGCCGCAATACCGGGGCCGGGACTGCGTTACAACTCTGATCTTCTTCCCTACGTGCCGGATCATACCGTGGTCTATGCGGCGATTCCGAATCTTGCGAATACCTTGGGAGAAGCGACGCGCCTGTTCCAAGACCGCTTGCAACAGAGTCCGGAACTGCGCAGTTGGTGGAAGCAGCAGCAAAAGGGCGGCGGGCCGAAGCTGGAAGACGTGCTGAGCCAGTTGAAAACGTTCAACAGCTATCTGGGCGACGAGATTGTGTTCGCCATGGCGAAGGACGGAAAAGAATACGCGGCGCCAGTCGTTCTGGCGAAAGTGCGGCAGGGCGGGCTAGAAGCCTTCCTGCAAAAAGAAGGTACCAAGCTGAGCTCTGATCCGTCACATGTCGCGCTGCAAGTAGTGAAAGACCCGTGGTCGGTCGTGCCAGGGGCGAACCATCCGCTGCTGGTGTACGTGAATAACGACCTGTTGATCGCCAGTCCCGACGTGGCCGAACTGAAGCGCACGGCGGCGCGCGTAAAACGGGGCAGCGGAGCTTTTGCCGGGACGCCGTTCTACGAGCAGATTGCCCGTTCCTACCAGCAGGGAGCGGAATATCTTTTCTGCGTCGACATGGAACAAATTATCGCGCAGAACGTACAAGCTGATAGCAAGGCCCACGAACTGCCTCCAGGAATAGCTGACGTGCGATATCTGACCATGGAACACCGCGAAGTTGCCGGGAAGAGCGAGAGCCGTGCCGACCTGATGTTTGCATCCGAGCGGCAAGGCGTAGCTTCGTGGCTGGCAGAGCCTGCGTCCATGGGATCGCTGGAGTTCGTTTCCCCGAACGCGAGCATGGTGACCTCGGCGGTCCTCAAGAATCCGCGGAGCATCATGGAAGAAGTCTTCAAGATGATCGGCAGCGGCGATGCGGACTTTACGCAGCACCTGTCCGAATTCGAGTCGAAGACGGGCGTGAACGTGCTGAACGACATGGCGGCGCCGTTGGGCGGCGAAGTTACGATGGCGTTCGACGGGCCGATGATTCCAACCCCACGGTGGAAGCTGATTTTCGAGGTGTATGATCCGACGACTCTGCAATCGACGATTGCCAAGCTGATCGACAGCTTCAATCGCGAGGGCAATGCCAAGCGACACGCGCTGCAATTGACCACGCGGCAAGTGAACTCGCGCACCTACTTTGTGATCAGCAGTCCAAACCAGGTGAACTACGAAATCGACTATACGTTCGTCGACAACTATCTGGTGGCCGCGCCCGATGTGGCGACGATCTCGCGGGCGATTCAGAATCGTGAGGCAGGATTCACTCTGCCGCATTCGAGCGGCTTCCAGGCGTTGCTGCCAACCGATGGCTACACCAATTTTTCGGCGATCTACTATCACAATATCGGGCCCGTCGTTGGGCCGCTCGCCGATCAGTTGAAGTCCAGTGGAGCGTTGACTCCGCAACAGCAACAATCGATCGAAGTGCTCAAAGCCAACTCCGCGCCAGGCTTGATCTATGCATATGGCCAGCCTGACCGGATTGTGGTGGCGAGCAACACCGGCTTCATGGGATTTGACCTGGGCACACTGTTGACGATGGGCCATAATGGACCGTTCCTGCCGCAGATGTTTCTGGGCGGCGGAATGACTCACCCGGCCCAACCGACGCAATGAGTACGACGGCACAACGCGGAGCAGTAGGCGAGATTGAATCATCGACGCCGGCTGCTCCGCTTGCACCATTGGTAGAGATGCAGGGTCTCGCGGTGAAGTTTGGCCATCGCGAGATCCTGCGCGGTCTTACGGCTACTTTGCGCGGGCGTTCGATTGGGCTGCTTGGCCCGAACGGCGCGGGCAAGTCGACGCTCATCAATACCCTCCTCGGTTTCTACAAATCTTCGGCTGGTTCGGCGCGGGTGTTTGGCTACGACGTAGGCAAGGAAGTCCGCAAGATTCGCGGGCTCGTCGGATACATGCCGGAAAACGACGCGTTCATTTCCAAGATGAGCGCCGTGTCGTTCGTCCAGATGATGGGAGAGCTTTCGGGGTTGCCGTCGAGCATGGCTCTGGAGCGAGCGCACGAAGCGCTGTTTTACGTGGGATTGGCCGAGGCGCGCTACCGGAAGTTAGGAACGTATTCCCTGGGCATGAAGCAGCTGGCGAAGTTGGCGCAGGCCATCGTGCACGGTCCGAAACTGCTGATTCTCGACGAGCCGACGAACGGGCTGGATCCTTCGGCGCGGCAGCGCATGATCCGCATGATCAAAGAAATTCGCGACGGCAAAGAGATGCGGATTGTCCTGTGCTCGCACTTGCTGCGCGACGTCGAGGATACGTGCGACGAAGTGCTGATCCTGAAGCAGGGGCTGATCGCGCATTACTCCAACTTGGACGAAGAGCGCCGCGCCAATAAACGGTTTCTGGAGCTCGAAACTTACGGCGCGAATGGCGACTTCACCGAGGCAATCGAGAAACTGGGCTGCGAGTGCGCGGTGACCGCCAATCGCATGAAGATGATTCTGGCCGATGGGATTGAAACGCGCGACATTTTCCGGCTGGCCGCGGAAAAGCAGGTGCGCATCCGGCGGATGAACTTCAGGCGCGACACGCTGGAAGATATTTTCCTGAAGGCCATGGAAAGCTGAAAGCTAGGAGCTTCGAGCCAAGAGCTAAGAGCGAAGACCTGATATGCAAAGCGTGATGCCAGATCGGGGGAGCAACGGTGGCTGTCTATCGACGTAACTACAAGCCGTATGCGGGCGCGTTGACTCCCGAGTGGTCGCGGTGTCTCGTGCTATTCCGCTATTCCCGGCGGAACCTGTTTCGCTCCAAGTTTCTGACGGGATTGTATGTCGTGTGTTTCTTCTGGCCACTGGTGTGCCTGCTCATGATTTACCTGGCGCACAACGCAACCTTTCTTGAGCAGGTCGGCGTGGCCAAAGGCGTGCTCTCCATCAACAATACTTTCTTTTTCAATTTCATGAGAGTGCAGGGCACATTTGCGTTTCTTCTGACCGCCTTTACCGGGCCGGGACTGATTTCGCCCGATCTTGCCAATGGCGCCCTGCCGCTGTACTTCTGCCGTCCTTTCTCGCGGGCTGAATATGTGCTGGGTAAGGCGTCGGTGCTGGCCATTCTGCTTTCGCAAATCACCTGGGTGCCGGGAGTGGTTCTGTTCCTCGTGCAAGCGGGTCTCGCGGGGTGGAGTTGGACGTGGGGCCATCTGTGGATCGCGGGCAGCCTGATCCTTTCGTCTTTGATCTGGATTGCCATTCTTTCATTGCTGGCAATGGCGCTGTCGGCATGGGTGAAGTGGAGAATCGTGGCGGGCGCGTTGCTACTCGGCGTGATGTTCTTTGGCGCGGGCTTCGCCGGAGCGATCAACGCGGTGCTACGAACCGAGTCGGGCCACTTTTTCAATATTGCTCAGCTGATGGCCATTGTGTGGAGTGCGCTATTTCAGCTCAACAACGGGTATTCGATTCCGGTCGCCGAAGCGTGGGTGGCGCTGCTTCTCTACTGCGCGGCCTGTCTTGCGCTGCTGCTGCGCAAGGTTCGCGCGTATGAGGTGATCCGTTGAGCGACCGCATCCTTTTCGAAGATGTGTCGAAGTTTTACGGAGAGATTCTGGGCGTGAACCGAGTGAACCTCTCGATCCCGCCGGGGATCACAAGCCTGGTCGGCCCGAACGGTTCGGGCAAGACCACGTTGATGAACCTGATGACGGGTTTGGTGAAGCCTTCGCGGGGGCGCATCGAAGTTCTCGGCTATCGCACGGACGATTCGGAAAACCTGTTCAAGATTTTGGGATACAGCACGCAATTTGATGCGTTCCCAAAGGGCCTGACGGGATTTCAGTTTATTTATTCCTACCTGCGACTGGCGGGACGGGATCGCGAGAGTGCGGAGCAGTTGGCGTGGCGTGTAATTGAGCGGGTGAACCTGGTCGATGCCGCCAAACGGAACGTCGCAGGCTATAGCAAGGGAATGCGGCAGCGGATCCGGCTGGCGCAGGCCTTGGCACACGATCCCAAGGTGCTGGTGCTCGACGAACCGTTGAACGGCCTCGATCCGCTGGCCCGAGCGGAGATGATTGCGCTCTTCCGCGCAACGGCGGCGCAAGGCTGCTATGTGATTATCTCGAGCCACATCCTGCACGAAGTGGACGTGATTTCCGACCAAGTCATTCTGCTTAGCAATGGCTATGTCGTGGCTGAAGGGAAGATCGCCACCGTACGGGGCGAGATTCAGGAGCATCCCACGCAGATTCTGGTGCGCTGCAGCCATCCGCGGGAACTGGCGGCGAAGATGCTGGAGAACGAACTGACGATCGAAGTTTCCATCCACAAAGACGAACGCGGGTTATTGCTCAAGACACGGAATGCCGACCGCTTCTACCTCGCGCTCAATGAGTTGGCCTTGAACGGGATTGAGATTGAATCGATTGCTCCGGCGGACGACGACGTACTTTCGGTCTACGAATATCTGATCGGCAACGAAGAGGCAGTGCGATGAAACGAGTGTGGTGGGAGCAAATCAAGGCCGTGATCCGGCTGGAGATGAAGAAGACATTCTTCGCCAAGCGCGGCATCTGGATCTACGTGGTCGCGCTCCTTCCCGTTCTACTCTTCATCGCGTATGCCATTGCGGCCTCGACCCAGCAGCACGGGCGAGCGAACCTCGCCGGAAAGAGCGAGCGGCCGCTGACCTACCAGGATCTGCAGGCGGTCAAGCCCGGCATGACCGCTGAGGAAGTAGTCACGCTGCTGGGCAAGCCTCCGCTTCGGTTCCAATGGAAAGAAGATCGACACGTGGAGCCTGAGAAGGCCACTGAGAACGATTCTGAGGGCGAGCAAAAGCCGGAGCAGGAAAAAACGGTCGAGGTTCAGCACGAGGATTATCACTACTCCGATGGCCAGAACGATTTGTTTGTCGGCTTGGAGAATGGCAAGGTCGCGGGCATCCACCTGCAGGAAGGGAACAACCTGGGGCAGGACACGATCATGTTCGCCGGCGTCTTCCAGTTCTTTTTTCTGCGGCTGGCGATTTTCTTTGGATGCCTTGGGATCTTCATGAACCTGTTCCGCGGGGAGATCCTGGACCGCAGCCTGCACTTTTATTTTCTGGCTCCGATCCGCCGCGAAGTCGTGATGGCCGGAAAATTTCTTGCAGGACTGCTGGCGACGTGCACGATTTTTGCCACCAGCGAAGTACT
This sequence comes from uncultured Acidobacteriaceae bacterium, assembly GCA_963722365.1. GTDB lineage: Bacteria > Acidobacteriota > Terriglobia > Terriglobales > Acidobacteriaceae > Sulfotelmatobacter. Next base: position 427,110 of record CAVRLM010000001.1, on the reverse strand, counting down.
GCAAACGGTCGCATTCCTGTGGCACTTCTCCCCGAGCGCGCGCGACCTGTACCTCTATCAAAATCATGGACTGGAGCATGCCGCAATTTACCTCGGCGTGACAGTACTCGCCTGCATTGGGTACGGTGCATTCTTTCTGGTGGCCGGGATGTTGTTCAAGAATCCGATTCTGCCGGCGGCGGCGATCTTGATCTGGGAAGGGATCAATCCATTCCTGCCGGGACTCCTGAAGCAGTTCAGCGTGATCTATTACCTGAAATCGCTATGCCCGGTCGACATTCCGGCAGAGCCGGGCACTCCCCCGCTCCTGGCACTCCTGATTTCCAACTCCGATCCTGTCTCGGCGCCCTGTTGCCGTCCTGGGAGTATTGGCCGTGGCGCTGGTCGCGCTCTACGCCTCGAGCTTGCAGGTGCGGCGCATGGAAATTAACTACACAACAGAATGAAACAGTAGGGGCTGACACGAGTCGCAATCGCCCGACTGCGAAGACGAACATTTAGCCCTGCCCCAGTTGGCCAAGAGTGATTTGTTCATTTTTGAACAGCACAATCGAGGGAATCGGACAGTGTGCTTCCACGCCCTCAGCCACTTTTCCAATGAAATGAGCACCTTATCGGAGCCAGACAATGGTTCCAGAATTGCTTTCGACACGCCAATAGTCTGCGACCCTTCCTGAGCGAGGCTTGAATGCAAAAGCTCTTGCAAGACTTGCGCTATGCCTTTCGGCAGATGGCGAGAACTCCAGGCTTTACTCTGACTGCAATCCTGTCTCTGGCGCTCGGGATTGGGGCAACCGTTTCAGTCTTTAGCGTGATCTACAGCGCGATCCTGAACGCCTGGCCTTATGCCAGTTTCGATCGCGTTTGCCAGATCAACACCATCAGCAAGACGGGCAACGAAAACGGAGTCGGATTCACCGGCCCCCAAGTGCGCCAACTGCGCCAAGCGGCCGCGGTCGAGGACGTGGTCGCCGAGAACGGCTGGAACCTGATCATCACCGGCAGCGATGTGCCGGAAGACGTGACCGGAGTTTATCTGACCGGGAATGCCTTCACATTTTTTGGAATGCCGGCGATTCTGGGCCGGTACTTTCTGCCCTCCGACGCGCCCGATGATCAGGATCCCCAGCAGGTAGCGGTCTTGAGCTACAAGTTCTGGCAGCGGCACTACAACGGCGATCCAGCAATTGTCGGGAAGAATATCCAACTGGTTCACAAGGACTACACCATCCTGGGAGTTCTGCCACCCCGATTTACGTGGAGGGACGGCGATGTCTACCTGCCGATGAAGATGTCGCACGACAAGAATGTCACCTACGGGACGCTGATCAAACTCAAGCCGGGCGTTCGGCCCGAAGCCGCCGAGGCGGAATTTCGACCTCTGTTACAACAGTTCGAAAAAGAAAGGCCGGACGACTATCCGCAACAATTCCGCATCGCGGTTCGAAAAATGGGCGAGTACTACGTGCGGGATCTTCGAAGCACGCTTTATTTGCTTTTCGGAGCGGTGGCATTGCTGCTGGCGATTGGCTGCAGCAATGTTTCGATTTTGCTTTTAGCGCGCGGCACGGCGCGGCAGCATGAACTGGCGATCCGTTCTGCGGTGGGAGCCAGCCGCTTCCGCATCGTGCGGCAATTGCTGACTGAGTCTCTTCTGCTTGCCTTGGTGGGTGCGGGATTGGGAGTGGTGCTGGCGTACCGCGTGCTTGGATTCATTGTGTCGCGACTGCCTGAATATTCTTTCCCCCACGAGGCGGACTTCCACATCAATGTGACGGTGATGCTTTTCAGCGTCGGCCTGGCCGTCGTGTCAGGTGTGTTATTCGGAGTTTTCCCGGCGCTCGAATCCGCGCGGCGCGATATCAATCAGGCAATTCAGGCCGGCACTCACAAAGTTGCCGGGAGTGTACGCGGCAAACACATGCACACGGGACTGATTGCAGGGCAGATTGCCCTTACCTTGCTGCTGCTCACTGCCGCCGGGACCGCGATCCAGGGATTTTCACGCATGATGCGGAGGCCGCTGGGCTATGACCCGCACAACGTGATGTCGGTGGGCATTCCCATCCATGAGAACACGCTCAACACGTGGGCCGAGCGGGCCAATTACATCACGCAACTGCGCGATCGCATCGCCACCGTGCCGGGAATGATTTCGGCAGGCATTTCTACTAACGCCACGCCCCCCAGCAACGGGTGGCCTCAACCCTTTGACATTCTGGGCAAGAACGCATCGGAGCAGCAGGAAACGCTGGTGAACTTCGTGAGCCCGGAGTATTTCACGATTCTTCATATCCCGTTGGATGAGGGGCGCCTATGGGAGCAAAGCGAAATTTCGCGAGGGGCTACACTTGCGATCGTGAACCAGGCCTTTGTGCGACGTTATTTTCCCGGGGAAGACGTGCTGAACCACTCAGTCCGCATTCCTCGATTGAAAAGTGAACCGCCAAACCGGCTGGACGCACAGGGCAGTGACGGCTGGCTTCAAATCATCGGGGTAGTTGCTGATGCTCTGGATGATGGGCTCGACAAGCCCGTCACGCCGGGCTTGTATCTGCCGTACACCATCAACATGTGGATGGGAACGCAGATTCTCGTTCGGACCCAAGGGGCTCCGCTCGCTATGCTGCACCGAGTCCGAAAGGAGATTGCCGCGGTTAATCCCGATCAGCAGGCGTACGCGCAGGTCGACGACCTTGAGACTTGGATTGTGCGTGAACCTGAATTCGCGATTTCGCGGCTGATCTCCATCCTGTTTTCAGCATTTTCGGGACTTGCGCTCGCGCTAGCTGGAGTGGGCCTGTTTAGCGTGGTGTCGTATACCGTGGTACAGCGGACGAGCGAGTTCGGTATTCGCGTGGCACTCGGTGCGCAACCGGCGGACGTGCTGAGGATCGTATTGTGGTCTGCTGGTACGAGTGTGGCGATCGGTCTGGCGTCAGGCCTGGCGCTCAGCCTTGGAATGGGCAAGGTGATCACGCGCTGGATACACAATGGGGTACACGATCCGTTGATGGTCGTTGGAGTCTCGCTGCTGGTTGTTATAGTCGCAGGCCTGGCCTGCCTGATTCCTGCTCGGCGGGCTCTGGCAGTCGATCCAATGGCGGCGTTGCGCTGTGAGTAAGATGCTGTCGAGTTGGAATCAGTCAGGAACCGCCCGGCCGTGAGGTAACCCCTTCTTGCGCCAGCGCCCTTAGGGCGTGACCCCAATCACCCGTCCGAGTGACGCCTTTCACTGCCCACCTACCCCCTGAAAAGAGACCATGACGGCAGGATGTCGCCGTGGGCTCAATGAGTTATAGCGAGCGGCAAGAGTCGAAGAACGCTTCCTTTAGCTGCACTCCGCAGCGTGTTTTCATCTTCCTCAGTCTCAGTTCATCTACTCCCGGCCCAAGTTGCCGGGACGTTCAGGGCCACGCACCGGGTGCGCGCCTGGAAAGTGAGTCGCAGTATGGGCCGTCATAATTTTCTGTCGATTAAAGACTTTTCTCCGGAGGAGATTCGTTACCTGCTGGATCTGGCGCGTGAGATCAAGACTCATCCTTCGGCGCATACAGGCGCGTTGAAGGGCAAGACGCTGGCCATGATCTTCGAAAAGCCATCTCTACGAACACGGGTTTCGTTCGATGTGGGCATCCAGCAACTGGGCGGCTTCTCTCTGTATCTCTCGAACGCCGAGATCAACTTGGGCAAGCGCGAGTCGGTGTACGACGTGGCGAAGAACCTGGAGCGGATGGTGCAGGCGATCATGATCCGCACTTATGCGCACGACATTGTCGAGCGCATGGCGGAGTACACCAACATTCCCATCATCAACGGGCTGACGGACTACAGCCATCCCTGCCAGGCGATGGCCGACTTTCTCACGATGCAGGAATTGAAGGGCGACGTGGCGGGTCTGAAGATCGCGTTCATCGGCGATGGCAACAACGTGTGCCATTCGCTGATGTTTGCGGGTGCACAACTGGGAGCGCACGTGTGGGTGGCTACGCCTGCGGGATACGAACCAAAGCCGGAGGCCGTGGAGTGGGTCTTAAGGCGTGGCACGCAGACTGGCGGAACGTGCACTCTGACGCATGATCCGCTGGAGGCGGCGTCTGACGCCGACGTGGTTTACACGGATGCCTGGGCGAGCATGGGGCAAGAAGCGGAAAAAGAAGAGCGGCAGAGAGTGTTCCTTCCCTACCAGGTGAATTGCGATTTGTTCGGCCATGCGAAGTACGACGCCGCATTTATGCACTGCCTCCCGGCGCATCGCGGAGAAGAAGTTACGGATGAAGTCATCGACTCGCCGCATTCCGTAGTCTACCAGCAGGCGGAGAACCGGCTACACGCGCAGAAAGCGATCCTACTGGAGTTTATGCAGTACCGCGAGGTGCCAGCGCTGCAAGAAGAGCTGGTAGGCACGAGCGAAAGGTGAGGGGTAGCAGTCGGTAGGCAAGAGTCAGGAGTCAGCAAAACCGAAGTGTGCACTGCTGACTCCCGACTACTGGCTACTGACTACTAACAACCATGAAAACCATGCTGATCGCCGTCGGTGGCAACTCCCTGATCCGGGCAGGGGAGAAGGGGACGGTTGTCGAGCAGATGGCGAATGCGCGCCGGACGGCGGCAGCCATCATCGGGCTGATTCGCGATGGCTATCACCTGGTGATCACACACGGAAATGGGCCGCAGGTGGGAGCGCAGTTGCTGCGTTCGGAGAGGGCTGCGGATCTTGTGCCCGGGCAGACGCTCGACGTATGCGGAGCGGCCAGCCAGGGAGAGATCGGATACCTGCTCGCACAATCGTTGCAAGACGAGTTAGCCGCTGCGGGGCTGCATGTGCCGGTGGTCAGCCTGGTGACGCAGAGCATTGTTTCGGCCAACGATCCTGCCATGAAGCATCCGACGAAACCGATTGGCCCTTTTTATTCGCGAGCGCAGGCAGAGGAACGGCAGCGCACGCTGGGATGGGACATCGTCGAAGATGCGGCGCGGGGATATCGCCGGGTGGTACCCTCGCCCGAGCCGATCGAGATTGTCGAGCAAGAAGTGATTCGCCGGCTGATGAGCCAGGGCGTGTTGGTGGTGGGGTGCGGCGGCGGGGGAATTCCCGTGGTGCGCGAAGAAGGCGGACTTCATGGCGTGGAGGCCGTGATTGACAAGGATCGGGCTTCCGCTTTGCTGGCGTCTGAACTGGGCGTTGACATTTTTACCATTTCTACCGACACCGATTATGTGTACCTCGATTACAAGAAGCCGAGCCAGCGGCCCCTGCTGCGAGTGACGGCAGCGGAACTCGAGGAGCACTATCGCGCCGGGCACTTTCCGCCGGGAAACATGGGGCCCAAGGTGGAATCGGCGTTGCAATTCCTGAGGGCGGGAGGGAAAGAAGTAGTGATCACCTCCAACAACCATCTGTGCGAAGCGGTCGCCGGACGCGCCGGTACGCACGTGGTTCCCGATGCCGAGGTTGTCACCCGCAAATTACGCGTCGAGTTTAGCGTTCCGGTGGGAGGGCGATAACGATGTCGAATATGACGCTAGTGCCTGCAAAACCCGTGGCCGATCAGGCACGCGCGCCGAAGCCTGACACGATGAAGCTGCGACATCTGATCGAGTCGCAGCAACTGACAGTGCCGCTGCTGATGGAACTGTTCAACCGTTCGCGTGGGATGGAGCGCGTGGTCGCTCGCGGCGGAACGCTCGATTATCAGAACAGGATTCTAGCGACGATGTTCTACCGGCCTTCGACGCGCACCCGTTTCTGCTTCGAGGCGGCAATGCACCGACTGGGCGGCAAGGTTCTCTCCACCGAACATGCGGGAACGTTTTCGTCGGAGGTGGAAGCCGAGCAGGTGGAAGACTCGATCCGCACTATCGGCAGCTACTCCGACGTGATCGTGGTGCGCCATCCGGAAGAAGGAGGGGCGCGGAGGGCGGCGAATGTTTCGCCCGTGCCTGTCATCAATGCGGGAGACGGCGATGGGGGACAGCATCCCACGCAAGCGTTGCTGGATCTGTACACCATTTATCGAGAGCGGCCGCTCGTTGGGCTGAGCGTTGCGATCATTGGAGAACTCGACAAGGGGAGGACGGCGCGGTCGCTCGCTTATCTGCTAGCAAAATTCGAGCGAGTCAAAATCTTCTTTGTGAGCCCGGCCGAACTGCAGATGAAACCCGACATTCTTGAGTACCTCGACGACCACGGCGTGCAGTACGAGCTTGAGTCCGACATCGATCGAGTCATGGGCGAAGTGGACGTCGTCTACCAGACGCGCATCCGGCCGGAGCGCGTGCGGGATCGGCAAGAACTACAGCGGTACGCCATCAATTCCACAATCCTCAGGAAGATGAAATCCGATGCGTTGATTCTGCACCCGCTGCCCCGAACGGTGGAACTGGACAAGACGGTGGACGACGATCCCCGGGCTCTTTATTTCAAGCAGGCGGCGAATGGGCTGTTTGTGCGCATGGCGCTGCTGACGATGCTTTTGGACTAATCAGGAGTCAGTAGCTAGGAGTCAGGAGTCAGAAATTGCGAGGTGTTGTGCAGGGACATAGGGATTTAGTGGCTTGGAAGAAGGGATGCAGTTGGTGAAGGATATTTATCGTGTCACGAAAGATTTTCCGCGAGAAGAGGTTTACGGGTTAACGAGCCAACTCCGAAGAGCGGCGATTTCCGTCCCTAGCAATATCGCAGAGGGGCATGGTCGAGACTCTCGGCGGGAATTCCACCAGTTCGTCGGTCATGCTCGAGGGTCATTGCTTGAAGTCGAAACACAACTTGAAATCGCTCGCGATCTCGGCTACCTGTCGGGCCCGGCGGCCGCAGAGCTACTAAAAGGTGCCAACGAAGTAGGTCGAGTGCTGAACGGATTGCGCGCATGGTGCGCATCGGCAAAAGCTGACTCCTGACTACTGGCTACTGACTACTAATTCGAAAGGAACCTATGCCAACACGAGACATCGCACTTCCGGAACAAACTCCACAAGAACTCATCGCACTCGAAGAGCAGTTTGGCGCTCATAACTACCATCCGCTCGATGTCGTCATCGAACGCGCTGAAGGCGTTTGGGTTTATGACGTGGAGGGCAAACGCTATCTCGATTGCCTGGCGGCATATTCCGCGGTGAACCAGGGACATTGCCATCCGCGGATTCTGGCAACGCTGATTCAGCAGTCGTCGCGGGTGACGCTGACCTCGCGGGCGTTCCGCAACGATCAGTTGCCTCTTCTGTGCAAGGAACTGCACGAACTTACTGGATTTGAAATGGCGCTGCCCATGAACTCCGGCGCAGAAGCGGTGGAGACTGCTGTGAAGGCCGCGCGCAAGTGGGGATACAAGGTCAAAGGTATCCCGGAAGGCAAAGCTGAAATAATCGTTTGTGCCAACAATTTCCACGGACGCACAGTCACGATCGTCAGCTTCTCGAGCGATGAGCAGTATCGCGACGGCTTTGGACCGTTCACGCCGGGATTCCGCATCATCCCTTACGGCGATGCAAATGCGCTGCGCGCCGCCATCACGCCGAACACGTGTGCGTTCCTGGTCGAACCGATCCAGGGAGAGGCGGGCATCGTTATGCCGCCGGCTGGATACCTGAAAGAAGCCGAGGCGATTTGCCGCGAGCACCGCGTTCTGTTCATGTGCGACGAGATTCAGTCGGGTCTGGGCAGAACCGGGAAGCTGTTCGCCTATATGCATGAGAACGTGAAGCCAGATGTCCTGATTGTGGGCAAGGCGCTCTCGGGTGGCTTCTATCCTGTGTCTGCGGTTTTGGCGTCGAAGGAAGTGCTGGGAGTGTTCCAGCCCGGAGATCACGGCAGCACGTTCGGCGGCAACCCGTTGGCGTGCGCCGTAGCTCGCGGCGCGTTGCGCGTGCTGGTGGAAGAAAAGCTGGTAGAGCGGTCCGCCGAACTCGGCGCCTACTTCCTTGGCCTACTGCAGAGCATGCGGAGCCCGGACTTGAAAGAAATCCGCGGTAAAGGGCTGTGGATCGGAATCGAACTGCTCAGCCCGGCGCGTCCCTACTGCGAAGCGCTGAAAGAAGTCGGCATCCTCTGCAAGGAGACGCACGACCGCGTGATCCGCATCGCGCCACCCCTCACGATTACGCGCGAGGAAATTGATTGGGCTTTCGGGCGGATTCGGCGGTTGGTGGAAGGCCACTAGCACTCGGCGTAAGGAACACGCAGAGGAGTGATTTCGATCACAGATCGGTAGGTCGTCGGGAACGAACATGGAGGTTCGCAGAATTTGCCCTGCGAGCGGCCATCCGGCAGTGATTGAGGGCTTATCGTGCGTTTTCCGAAACCGACGAAGGTCCGGCTGTTTTCGCAGATCGCTTTCTTTCTGCTGTTCCTATTTCTTCTGCTGCGTACCGAGTTTCGGGGATCGCTGGCGGCTTCGGGCAGCGAGATTCGTCTACCTTATCCGGTTGGACTGTTCTTCCGGCTGGATCCGCTAGTCGCGCTTTCGAACGCTCTCGCCAGCCGCGCGCTTTACAAGGGTCTGCTGGCAAGCCTAGCGATTCTGATTCCCACGATGTTTCTCGGGCGCTTCTTCTGCGGATGGATTTGTCCGCTCGGATCGATTCATCACTTCTTCAGCAGCTTCAAGTCCGAGCGCAAGCGCGGCAAGCAACTGATTGAGTCGAACCGCTACAAACGCTGGCAGACCACGAAGTATTACCTGCTAATTGTTTCACTGATCGCGGCCGTGCTGGGGACGGGCATCGTGGGCTGGCTGGACCCGTTCTCGTTTTTAGTGCGCTCGCTTGGCTTGTCGGTTCTTCCGGCAACAAACTACAGCCTGCGCGCTGTTTTGGACGCACTTGAGCATAGCCGGCTTGCGCCCGTGCAGATCACGGGCGGAATCCTGCACTTCGTTCTGGGAGCGACGCTGCTCAGTTTCAAACAGCCATATTTTCGCCAGGGAATCTGGCTGGGGCTCATCTTCATCTTCGTGATTGCGTTGAATTTTCGCATCACGCGGTTCTGGTGCCGAGCCCTTTGTCCGCTGGGCGCCCTGCTGGGACTCGTTTCGCGCTGGTCTGTGCTTGGGCTGGTAAAGAGCGCGGAGCATTGCAATGACTGCAATCGCTGCCTGCTGCGCTGCCAGGGTGGCGACAATCCTTCGGGCGGCGTCCCGTGGCACCAACCGGAATGTCATGTGTGCCTGAATTGCGTGGTCGAGTGTCCGGAACACAGCCTGAAGTTCAAGTTCTTTCCGGCGCAGAAGGTGTTAGGAGCAAATTTGCAGCGGCGCAAAGTTCTGACCGGACTGGCCGCTGGAGCGGCGCTGGTTCCTCTGGCGCGCAGCACTCCGGGCTTTGCAACCGAACATCATGAGCGGTTGCTACGTCCGCCGGGAGCGCTCGACGAAGAGTTCTTCCTGTCGCGCTGCATTCGTTGTGGCGAATGCATGAAGGTGTGCCCGACCAATGCGCTGCATCCCACGTTGACTGAGGCGGGTTTGGAAGGGCTCTGGACGCCAGTTGTGGTTCCGCGCATTGGTTATTGCGAGACCAGTTGCGTGCTGTGTTCGCAGGTCTGTCCCACAGGCGCGATCTGGGAAATTACGCCGAAAGAGAAAGGATGGTCGGTCGACCTGACTTCTGCGGCAAAGCCGATACGCCTCGGGACAGCATTCTACGATCGGGGGCGATGCCTGCCCTGGGCCATGGGGACGGATTGTATCGTTTGCGAGGAGTGGTGTCCGACATCGCCGAAGGCAATTTATTTCCGGCCGGCTGAAGTAATTGACGCGGCGGGCAACGTCAAGCAAGTGAAGCAGCCGTACCTGGATCCTGCGCTCTGTGTCGGATGTGGGGCGTGTGAGCATGCGTGCCCGGTGCAAGACCGTCCCGCGGTCTACGTCACCAGCGTCGGCGAAAGCCGTTCGCGAACCAATCAGATTCTGCTGAATCGGAAGAAGTCATGACGATGGAACTAAATCCACGTGGACTTTCGTCGCGCTGAAATTACGGAGTGTTTATGGAAAACGAAGCCGTGGTGTTGAGCCGTCGCGAAGCGTTAATCAAATTACTGCGAGTCGCGGGTGCGGGCGCTGGCGCCGCCGGGCTGGGTGTCTGGCTGAGCGACCATAGTTGGCGCCCGGAGAAGGCCTTGGCCATGGCGGCAAAGCACGGCCACACGGTAGAGGCCGATCCGAAGCTGCCGGAGATGGTCATCATCCAAGACGGCGATCCGACCCAACTGGCCCGTCAGGCGATCGAGGAGCTCGGAGGCATGCGGCGCTTCATTGCGCGCGGTGACGTGGTTCTGGTGAAGCCGAATATCGGCTGGGACCGCACGCCGGAGCAGGCGGCCAACACGAATCCCGAGGTCGTCGCGGAAATTGTGCGGCAGTGCATAAACGCCGGAGCCAAGCGGGTGATTGTTACTGACGTCAGCTGCAACGATGCGCGGCGATGCTTTCAGCGCTCGGGCATTGCAGAGGCCGCGAAGCTCGCGGGCGCCGACGTGATTCTTCCCGAACCTTCGCGCTTCAAGGAAGTGGACCTGCAGGGCGAGGTGCTACACGCGTGGCAGGTGTTCGATCCCTTTCTGAATGTCGATAAGGTCATCAACATTCCGATCGCAAAGCATCACTCGCTCACCGGCACCACCCTCGGCATGAAGAACTGGTACGGGATGCTCGGCGGCCAACGCAACCAACTGCACCAGAGGATTCACGAGAGCCTGGTGGATCTCGCCGATTTCGCGCGGCCCACGTTGACCATCATCGATTGCTATCGGATTCTCGTGCGCAACGGTCCGACGGGCGGTAGCCTCGACGACGTGTTGCTCAAAAGGACTTTGGTTGCCGGGACGGATCCGGTGGCGCTCGATGCCTACGTCGCGAAGGCATACTGGAACATGGAAGTGGATGCACTCCCATACTTAAAGATGGCGGCGAAGCGCGGACTGGGCACTTACGAGTTTGAAAAGGTTCGCACGCGAGTGAAAAAACTAGCCTGAGATTAGAGTCGCTGTAACACGTCGGCGATGCGCTCTGCGGCGTGGCCGTCCCACAGTGGTGGTATGGTTCCGGGCTTGCCTTCGCCCTCGAGGATTGCCGATAACTCAGACGCAAGTTTGTGGCTGTCCTGCCCTACCAGCGTGTTCGTTCCCATCGTGACCGTGATTGGCCGCTCGGTATTGCTGCGGAGCGTGAGACACGGCACTTGCAGGTAGGTCGTCTCTTCCTGAATTCCCCCTGAGTCTGTGATTACGGCGGTGGCGCGTCTTTGCAGTGCGAGAAATTCGATGTAGGGAACCGGTTCGAGAAGATGCAGCTTCTCGGTGCTCAAGCCGAATTGTGCGATCCGGTCCCGCGTTCGTGGATGAACGGGAAATACAAGGTCCAGTTGGTCGCTTACGGCGAGCAATGATTCAAGAATACTCTTCAATGTTTCGCTGTCATCGACGTTGGAGGGGCGATGAAGGGTGACCAGGGCAAAGCGCTCGGGGAATCCATTGGTGGAGCATTGGCTCGCGGCCGGAAGTAACCGCACGAGAGAGTCGATCATGACGTTTCCCACGCGATGAATCTTTTCCGGGGAAACGCCCTCGCGCGCGAGGTTCTCGTCTCCATCTTCCGATGGCGTGAAGAGCACGTCGGCCAAGCGATCGGTGACGATGCGATTCACTTCCTCGGGCATGGTGAGGTCGAATGAGCGCAGGCCGGCTTCGACGTGCGCGATCGGCACGAGCAGCTTGGCGCATACCAGGGCGGCGGCGACCGTCGAATTCACATCACCGTAAACCAGGACGATGTCTGGTTTATTCTCCAGCAAGACGGGCTCGAAGCCGGTCATGATGTCGGCGGTCTGGCGGGCATGGGTGCCGGAGCCAACCCCGAGATTCACGTCAGGTGCGGGAATTTCCAACTGAGAGAAGAAAACATCGGACAGGTTCTTGTCGTAGTGCTGGCCGGTATGCACCAGCGTCTGCCGCATTCCAGGCCTCGTCCGCAGAGCATGGAAGACCGGAGCGGCTTTCATGAAATTTGGACGGGCGCCGACGACGTGCAGAATGTGCATACGGTATGAGCGGATTAGTGCCGCTGATGCACGGCAGAAATCCGCCTATGAGCTTATCAGTTGGTGCGATCAGAAACGATTTCGAGATCGCTGCATTACGCGCCGGTATAAAGCTGAAACGGCGCCCAGTAGAAAGGATTGTGATACAGGCTGCCGTGGAGCAATGAAAGCTTCGCCGCGCGCAAGGCCGCGTCGGGAGTAGCTCCTTTGTCGAGTTCGTCGTAGAAACGATCCATCAGTTGTTCAGTCGATGCGTCGGTGACCTCCCACAGGCCGGCGATCACGTTGTGGGCTCCGGCGCGCAGGAAAGCCCAGGCAAGCCCGACGAGGCCTTCGCCGGAATAAGCGCGTTCGCCCGCGCCGTAGCAGGCGGAGATCGTGACCAGTTCAGAGTTCAACCGGAGCGGCACAATATCGCGAGCATAGAGCTTGAAGGAGTCTGATTCGGTGGCACTCTTGGAAAGAATGATGGCCGAGTCGAGCGGACTCAGGCGGCTGGCCGTGCCGTGCGCCACAAAATGAATGTGTGAAAACTTGTCGGGGCCGCTCGTCAGGAAAGCAGCCGGAGTCGCCTGATCGCCCTGATAGACCGTTTCCTGCGACGCAGGAAAGTGCCGGGCGACATTCGTCATCTGCTGCGCGGCTCGCTGCAATTCGGGATATTCTTTGCTGGGAGCAACGCTGTCGCCGATGAGGAGCAGGCGGCGAGCCGGTTTCTTCTTGTGATCACGGGCAAATGACGCTGCGAGCACCCGCAAGGAACTGGCGTTCGCAATATCGGCGTCGTCAATCCAGTAGTGGGGCTTGGGCTCAGCAACGACCAGCGTTTCGAAGTTCAGACTGTTCAGGCTCCCGTCAGGGATGATCAACACTTTCGCGTCATTCGCCAGCAGCGACTTTGCGGGTGCGATGAGGGTGCGGTAGAGAGCGCGTCCATCCTCGCTGGATTGAAGAACGTCTTGTGGACCCTTCAGGGCCTCGCGATAGCGTTGGACCATCGCATCGATGTCGGCGCCGGGAGGCAGAGTAAACAGGCTCGTCTTTTGCGGTGTCACGGCCCAAAGGTACGACTGCTTCTCTCCGAGCCAGTAGAAAAGAAGCACGCTCTTCGCGCGACGCGCAATCTCTTCTTGCTTCAAAGGCGGAGGTGCTGCGCGATCGGCTTTTCCGGCTCCCTTTGACAGCAGACCCAGTCCCTCGGAGAGCGTGCGGGCCCGGCTGTAGTCCGCCCACCTCAGGGCGTCGTTCGACTTTCCTTGCGCCACGAGGAAGTGCACGTAGTCGTCGTAGATGCGGGCGGCATTGGTCAGGAACGAGAGTTGAAAGTCTTCGCTTCGTACCGTGGATCGGGCTGACTCGAAGGTGGCTAGTGCGGCTCGATACTCATCGTCAGCTTCGCTGATTTGCTTTTCACTCTCGTAGAGGTGCGCCAGTGAGTGCCGCGCTTCCCATTTCAGAAAGATGGGACACACAGGATCGTGCTCGACCGCTTGGAAGACTTGCTGTGCCTTGGGCGCTTCACCTCGTCGCGCTGCGACTTGCCCCTGAATAAGCCAGGGATAAATCTCGTCCACATGGTTACCGCTCGCACGGGCGATATTCATTGCCTGTTCCGCATAGCTGTTGGCTTTGTCGGGCTCATTCGTCTGCAAGGCCAGGCGAGCAAGCACCCGCAGAGCGTTGTACATGTCCTGCTGTGCCTTAATGTCTTTGGCAATCTGCAATGCCCGTTGAAACGACTGTGATGCCAGATCAAACTTGCGTTGATCCATGTAGATGTAACCGATGTTCGTGAGCTCGTTCTCTTGATTCGAAACGTCTTGAAGTTGTGTGGCAAGAGTTTGAGCCTCAAGCAATAGGTTCAGGCCCCGCTCTGGATCTCCTAATTCGTAATAGGCCCAGCCCAGGTTGCCTTCAGCAACGAGCTGAACAGCTCTGGCATTGATCGCTTGAGCAACTTGATACGCGCCACGGGACCTGTCGACAGCTTCATCGAAGCGGCCCTCCGATAGCGACTCAGCCCCTAGATTGAGAAGAGAGGTAGATTTCAAAAATACGTCATTGTGAACATCTGCAAACGATAAGCTGAGTTGGTAAAACTTCTCCGCGGAGGCAGAACGTTTCTGCTCACTCGCCAAGAAACCACGAGCTTGAAGCACTTCACCGCAATCGCTGCCCGCAAAATCGTCGCACAACCGCACCGCGGCGTTGATCGCCCTTTCTGCTTGGGAAAAGTCGTGAAGGTAAACGTTGGCGAGACCAGCAAGCGTCAGGCTGGGGATTTCAATGTCCGGTCGATCAGAAGGAAAAGAGCCAGAAGCGATAATCTCCTGAACGTCTTGGTACAAACCCCGCCACAGGGCGGCCTTGGCCTGGAGGATGCGAAACCTCCAAGCCCATTCTGGACGTGAACTCTGAAATTGTTCGAACCCCCGACGCGCTTCATCCTGACCTTGTTTCAGTTCGCCGCTAAGAAAAGCGCGATTCGCATGTTCATAGAGAAACTCCGGGGATCTATTCTTCCCACCGCACCCTGCTGCCGGAGCGATTATTAGTAACAGGAAGAATGCCGCTAGGGCCTGTGATGGCCATTGGCGGCGACCGTTGCCCCAGCGACGACCCCGTGCCCCACGCAGCCCAAGTTCATGTTGATTCCGGTCAGTTGGAAATAAACGTCGGGCCGAGTGGAGCCCTCGTACATTTTCTCTCCCACTACAATCTCGCCCAGCGTCACCGCGCCAAACTCCTGAATCACCATCACGTTTCCGAAGGTCTTCACACCCGGAATGTCGACGTCGATCTTCTGAACCAGGGAACATGTGATGGGCTCGTGGATACCTTCGCCATCCGCGTCGCAGCTATCGATGAGCTTGTTGATGGAGCCAAGCTTCTCATCGTACTGATCCTTCATCTCTTTGGGAAGACCGCTCGCCTTGGCAATCTTTGCCGCCTGTTCTTTCACCCGGCCGAGGAATTTTGAATCCTCAAGATACGACTTGCCGTTGGCGGGGATGTCTCCGCAAATCCCGAAGTCCCAGGTCACCTTAACCGGGAAGCCGCTGACCATGAGATTGTTGAACTGCGTTCCCAAGAAGGTTACACGGGGAACGTGACCGTCGTTGAAGGAATGATCGGTCGATATTTGCGAAACCATGCGGTCGGCCGTGATGATCTCGAAAACGTTCATACCCTCCATAATGGAGGTCGAGAGCGTCACCCATCCATTGTTTTTCAAGCTGCGCGATCCCGACACGCGGGTCTTCCCTTTGGCAAAATTGATCAATCCTTCGATGCTGACGTCCTCGGTCACGCGGGTGAGGTGGCCGCCCCTGCGGTCGCTCAATTTGACGGGCGCGTGCCGTTCAATGACCTGCTCGATCGGGCGCTGCAGGTGCCCGCTGAGGACGTGAGCTTCAGCGTGGAATTCATGCGAGGGTTTGGCTCCGGTGACTGCGGTTGGTATTTCCGTCATAGTGGCCATAGTGTACCTCCGCTCCTGTTACAACTCATCTCTGAATTTGTAATTGGAAAGACGTGCTTCCGAGCTCTTTCGACTCCCCACCAGTGGTGATTCCGTGGACTGCCATCGTATAGGCTCCCGTTTCCCGGTCGATCCGCGGAACGATCACCGGCCACTGATCCTGACCGGCCGCAGGTGCGATGGAGAACGAGCCCGCCGACTTTCCGTTCGGGCTAAACAAATCCACGGTGTAACGTGCATAGCTGACGTCAGGAGGGATCCTGACGAACAAAAGAAGGCCCTGCCCTTCAGGCACCGCGGTGGGCGAACCTCCTGCACCCCAAGTCCCCATGTTGATCGAGACTGCGGGCAGAACCTGTGGCTGTTTCAGTGCTGCTCGCAGGCCGGGAAGCGTTACCAGATTCTGATACCCCGCAACCAGCAGTAAAAGCGCCAGAGCCGGCGCGGCAAACGCCGGACGAAACCAGTCCAGCCATCCGCGAGAAACCGGGCGCGGGGCAGGCGTCGAGCGGATCAGAATCGGTTCGGACCGTTCCGCCAGAATCAGCTTGCTCTGTTCCACAAACTGGGCGCCCGCACTCACGTCCAGAGCGCATTCCTGGCAGTCAAAGTAGTGCTCTTCGAATTGGTTCCGCAGGTCGGAATCAAGCTCGTTGAGCAGGTATCGTTCCGTCATTTTGTCTCGAACCACCGCTGTGTGGTCCATGATTAAATTCCCCCTCATCTCAGTAGGCTCCTCGCGGCATTGCATCGTTCTTAAGCGGAAACAAAATCTGGGGGATTTTCTCCACAATGCTTAAGGTACGACGACTTAAATGCCTGCTTGGCGCGGTGTAACAGCACGCGCAAATATTCCCGGTCGACGCCGAAATCTCGGCAGACTTGATCTTTGTCACGTTCTTCCAGGAAAACTTCGCGCAACAGCCGGCGATCCTTCTCAGACAGCTTCTCCAGGATCTCGCGGACTTTCTTTTCTCTCTCTTGAGCACTCAGCGCACCCACCAGATCGACATTCAGCGCCGGGAAATTTTGTTCTTCCTCATCGTCCAGGGAAGTATTGCGAGACCCGGAACGGTAGTGCTCGAGCAACACATTGTTGCAAATTGAATTTACGAACGAACCCAGCCGATCGGGTTGCAATATCTTTCCATCCCGCAATGCGACAAAAAACCGGGCAAAGGTTTCCTGACGAACATCCTCAATCGCTTCCGGGGACTTCAGGCGCGAGCCCAACTTGATCTTGATCAACGCCGTGAAGTAGGCCGAGAAATGCTCCTGGGTACGAAAATCTCCCGCCCGTAACAGGCTCAGGTACGATTCGTCAAAGGAATGAAACTGCAAGTACTTGCCCCGTGCGTTCTGAAGTGTCAGAAAGTGTAGCACCGGAGCAGGTGTAGCGACGCGGTTTTCGGCAGCAGCCACGGCGGACCGTTTGATCAAGGTAGGCTGGCTGCGACGGCAAATTTTGAGCGGGTTGAGCCGGGCATTCTGCACTGGGGGTAACTGACTCCTGCAAATGTGAGCTGCAACGAATGGCCTGTGTTCTGTTGGGGAAGTTCTAATTCAGAAGCGCCGGAGCCGCTTCCCCCCGGACCGACTCCGGCACTTACGAGAACCCTCCCAGTGGTCGCCGGTCTGGGTTCCTGAAACCGTGGCTCATCGCTCTTCAAGCCGATGTCTTCCACTCATAGGGATAGTGCGGAAACCGGGCAGACCGTTTCAAAAGATATGCAAGAAAATTTGAGGGGGCACTGGTAACAGGTTTTCTTCGCTTGGACCCCATCGGCTAAACCGCCCGTTGGGCATCTCCTCCACGGGCGCGGAGGAGATGCCCCGGGAAAACGCAATGGGCTATTTGGGTGCCGGCGGCGGGACAACGTCATGCAGCTTCGGATTGGTCCGCATGGCGCTGAATTCTTCGTCTTTATAGACGTTGGCCAGGTCACGATAGCCGTCTTCCTTGGCCTTCTTCAGGCACATGAGGCACCCGTCCACATCGCCGCGCTTGGCGTAAATCTTCGCCAACATGTAGGAATAGCGCGCCCGCTCCTCGGGACTGGAGATCTGGGCGGTGACTCCCACCTTCGATTCCTGTCTGAGCGCATCCGGATCCAGTTCCAGCGCCCGGGTATACTCCGCGAGGGCTTGGTCCAACTTCTTCTGGCTGAACCATGCGGCCCCGAGGTTCACATGGAACGCCGGCCGCGTTTCTTCGAGGGCGACAGCCTTCTTGAAGTGTTTGGCTGCGCCACCATAGTTCTTTTGCATGTAGTCGACAGCGCCAATGTTGTTCACGGCGTCGGCGTATTTCGGGTTGTATTTCGCCGCGGACGAGAAACTGATTCGGGCGGCCTTGAGCTCATTATTCCTCAGCTGCGCCAGCCCCAGCTTGTTGTAGAGGTTTGCATTTTTGCGATCCTTTTTGAGTGCCGCCTGGAAATACTGGATCGCCAGCGGGTAATCTTTGCGGGCCCGAGCCGTATCTGCATTGGCTTCCAATTGGGCGAGAGTCATGCCCTGCATGTTGACCTGAGCCTGATCTTGCTGTGGAACCGGCGCGTCGATGCCGTAGAGTGGTAATCCCATCAGCATCGTCGCGATCGCAATTCTTGCTGCAGCGTGTCGCATAACCAGCCTCCCTTTCCGGAGTTGCCTCTGTTCCGGTCTGGGCTGAGCCCTTGCCCCGGCGATCTGCTCTCCGCGTACGCTCCAGTTATCGCGCCGATGCTTGCGCTCCACAACGCTATGCCTGCTACCTGGGGGCTATGCCAGGGAGGTTACTTCGGTCGCTCGACTATCTCCTGCAAGGGCAATCGGTTGCCGGAAACATGAGATCGAGGCGCACGCAATTCCGATTTGGGGTGAATCGTCCGTTACAGGGGTTACGTAACCGTTTGTAGGCCGCCGGAGTTCGGCTGCCGGGTGTATAAAGAAGGGTAGAAGGCGCATTTCACGGGAGGTCTGTCGTGCCTTCGATCACAGCCGAGCCCGTTAGTTGGGAAACAGAACGCGCTGAATTGCAGGCGGTTCTGCAGTCTCATCTCTTCGCCCGGTCCCCGACGCTAACTCATCTGCTTTCATACCTCTGTGAGAAGACGTTTGCGGGCGAAAGTGCCCAGATCAAGGAATATTCGGTCGGGCTCGATGTCTTCGACCGGCGGGACTCGTTCGATCAGGACACCGATTCCATTGTTCGTGTTCAGGCGAATCGCCTGCGGAAGAGACTGGCGGAGTACTACGCGTCGGAAGGGGCGACTCATCCCGTCCAGATCACGATCCCGATCGGCCAATACATTCCAGCGTTTAAGACGATCGCCGACCTGCAGCCGTCGACGAAGCCAGCGACCGTTCCACACGCGCGAGCTCCGGATGGTTCGGCATGGCGACCCAGCCCACAACAGATTTGGGTGCTAGGCGGAGTCGTGGTTCTGGTGGTGCTGATCGCCGCAGCATTTGTGGCACGCGAGCGGTCCAAAGCAAAACCCATCATTCGCTCTTCATATACTCAGCAAGCCGCCGCCGAGCCACCTGTTGGACTTCCCGTAGGGGAAGAGCTTCGCATCCTGGCCGGGGCTAGCCGGAAGTATGTCGACCACGCAGGCAAGTTATGGAGTCCGGATTCGTATTTTTCCGGGGGCAGCGTAGTGCTCAGCTCGGTGCAGCACATCTGGAGAACACAAGACCCGATCATCTACCGGAGCAGCCGGCAAGGCGACTTCGCTTACAACATTCCGCTGAAGCCGGGAACGTATGAATTGCGCCTGCATTTCGCCGAGACCTTTTACGGCCCGGAAAGTGCCGGAGGTGGCGGCGAGGGTAGCCGGATCATGACGGTGCTGGTCAATGGACAGCCCCTGCTGCATGACTTCGACGTGCTCGCCGATTCCGGAGGAGACCGCACGGCCGAGGTCAAAGTGTTTACCGATGTCTCGCCGGCCACCGACGGCCAACTGCATCTCAGCTTCTCAGCGGTGCAGGGCGGCAGCGGGATGCTGTCGGCGATCGAGATCCTGCCAGGAATTCGTGGACGAATCCGCCCGGTACGCATCGTCGCCCGCGACGTGCCGTATTACTCCAATGACAGCCACTGGTGGAGTCCCGACGCATTCTTTAAAGGCGGCCAACTGAGCGGCAGCCAGGAGGCGGCGACCGATACGGATGATCCGGAGTTCTACGAGACGGAGCGTTGGGGCCATTTTTCTTACGCGATTCCCGTTGCCCCGGGCCGGTACTCGGTGACGCTGCACTTCATCGAGCACCACGCGGGTGCGGGCCAGTCGGCGGATGGTTCGGGAACACCGTCCTCTGAGCGCGTGTTCAACGTCTTCTGCAACGGGAAGACAATCGTAGCCAAGTTGAACATCTTTCAACTGGCTGGAGAGAACCGTCCCCTGGCGAGGAAAGTGAAAGGCCTGGAGCCGAACGCGCAAGGCAAATTGCTGCTGGAGTTCGTGCCGGTCACGGGGTATGCAACCGTGACGGCAATTGAAGTGGTGCCGGAGTGAACAAGGAGGCGGCATCCTTCGCCCGCACGCTTACGCCAAGATCTTCATGCGCTTTCCCACGCGCCCCAAAACTTCCAAGGCCTGCTGCAACTGTTCCGTTGTATGCGTCGCGGTCATGATGGTGCGGATGCGCGCCTTGCCCTCCGGCACTGTCGGAAACGCGATGCCGGTCCCCAACACACCTTCCTTGAACAACTCGCGGGAGAACTCCATTGTCAACTTGCCGTCGCCGATGATGATGGGCGTAATCGGAGTCTCGCTGGCTGGCGTCGCCCGCCCACCGATGTCGAAGCCGAGCAGCCCGAGTTCCTTTTTCCAGAAACGTGTGTTTTCCCAGAGCTTCTCCATGCGCTCGGGCTCGTTTTCCAGAACATCAAATGCCGTGATGCACGTGGCTGCGACCGACGGCGGATGTGACGTCGAAAACAGAAACGGCCGCGCGCGGTGATAGAGAAAATCAATCAGGTCGCGCGTCCCGCAGACATATCCACCAAGCGCGCCGATTGCCTTCGACAGTGTCCCCACTTGAATATCGACACGCCCGTGCATGCCGAAGTGGTCGATGGTGCCGCGTCCGTTGCGGCCCAGCACGCCGGAAGCATGAGCATCGTCGACCATCATGATGGCACCGTATTTCTCGGCGAGATCGCACAGTGCGGGAAGCGGGCCGATGTCGCCGTCCATGGAAAACACGCCGTCGGTGATTAGCAGCTTCTTGCCCGGCTCGTTCTTGATGCTGGCCAACTGCTCTTCCGCATGCGCCATGTCTTTGTGGCGGAAGACGAGAATCTTCGCCTTCGAAAGCCTCGCCCCATCGATGATCGACGCGTGGTTGAGCGCGTCCGAGATGATGAAGTCGTCCTTGCCCAGCACCGCCGACACGGTTCCCGCATTCGCCGCAAAGCCCGATTGAAAGACGACGCAGGCCTCCACGTTCTTGAAGCGCGCGATCTTCTCTTCGAGCTCCATGTGAATCTTCATGGTTCCCGCAATGGTGCGAACCGCGCCCGACCCCACGCCCAACTTTCGCGTAGCCTCGAGCGCTGCCTCGCGCAACTTAGGATGTGTGGTCAGTCCGAGATAATTGTTCGACGCCAGGTTGATGAGTTTCTTCCCATCGAACGTGCAGATGGGCGCCTGCTCGTCCTCGAGCACGCGCAGCTTGAAGTGCGTGCCCTTGGCCTTGAGTTCGTTGAGCTGGTCGGTGAGGTACGAAAGAGGATTGGTGCGGATTGCGGTAGTCATGTCAGCCTCGAAACCTTTTGCCACGGATTTAGAACGGATTCACACGGATCAGATGCAAAGACATAAGTCTAGCCCCATTGCAAAAGCGAAAGGCAGCCGACCAGCATTATTGGAGAGTTTATCCGTGGAAATCCGTGCGATCCGTGGCAAAGAATTTCCGCCCTCAAAACATAATCGGATTGCCCGTCGCAACGCTGGCTTCGCACAGGCGCTTCATGCTGTGAAAGAACTCTTTCTCTCCATCGGTAAGGATGTCGCTCGACCCCAGCACGAGATCGACTTCCCGCAACAGAGCCGCCGACTCTTTCGCGGGAAGCCAGTCGCCGGTGTGCGTGCCGTCGTAGACAACCTTCTTTAGAAGAATCGGGAACTTAGGGCCGGGATCTCCTTGCAGGTGCCGGAGAAACTCCCGCACATGCTGGATCCGCGTGATATTGCCCAACGGCTCGCAAACCAGAAAGCCTTCGTGCTCGCATGACTCTTGCAGCCAGCCATCATGTGCATCCCATTCTTCTTCGGTCGGATCGCCGGACAGCGACGGCGAGCTGGACTCGTCCCACATGAACCTGCTGGGAAGGGGATGGGGCTTGGCTCGGCCATCGCGAATGCAGGTGCAACGTACGAATGCGTCGAGACTCATCTCTATTCCTTGGGGCTTCTAATCCTCTGCGTGGGGCAGCCGGCTTCGGGCTTCCGGAAAATCGGCGGTGCCGCCGAATCTGATGCCGGGAGCCGAAAGCCGGTTCACCGCACGCCGTTGGGATACACCAGGATCTTGCTTGCTTCACCTGTCCGCAGCCGCTCCATGGCTTTGGAGAAATCCTTCATCGCGATGCGGTCGGTGATTACTGGATGCAGTTCGAGTTTGCCGCTCTTGAGTAATGCCGTCATCTGGTACCAGGTCTGGTACATACGGCGGCCGTTGATGCCTTGCACGGTGATGCCCTTGAAAATGATGTCCTCGGAAAAATTTACGGAGATCGGCTTCGAGGTCAACCCGAGCAGGGAAATTCTTCCTCCGCGGCGCACAATGTCGAACGCGGTTCGAATGGAGTCGGGATGGCCCGCCATCTCCAGCACTACGTCGACACCCAGGCCGCCAGTCTTCTCCAGGATGATCGCATGCACATCTTCTTTTGCGGGATTCAGCACGTAGTCGGCCTTCATCTCGCGCGCGATCCTGGCCCGGTGTTCGTTCACTTCGATCGCGAATACCGAGGTTGCACCGACCGCCTTAGCGACGGCAATCGAAAACAGCCCAATCGGGCCGCAGCCCGTGATGGCCACGCTTTTGGCCGCAATCTCTCCGGCGAGGACAGTGTGCACGGCGTTTCCAAGCGGGTCGAGGATCGACGCATAGTCCAGCGGGATGGCGGGATCGAGCTTCCAGATATTCGACTCGGGAATGACGACGTACTCGGCGAAGGCGCCATCGGCATCGACGCCGATAATTTTTACGTTCTGGCAGATGTGCGCTTCGCCGGTACGACACTGCAGGCACTTGCCGCAGGCAACGTGCATTTCGGCAGAAACAAAGTCGCCTTCCTTGACGCTGGTAACTTCATCGCCGAACGCAGCCACTTCGCCGCAGAACTCATGCCCGGGAATGAGCGGGGGATGAATGCGGTTCTGCGCCCAGCGGTCCCAGTTGTAGATGTGCAAATCGGTGCCGCAGATCGATGCGACCTTCACCTTGACCAGCACGTCGGTGCGTCCGAAAGCGGGAATCTTCACCTCGCGAATCTCTGCGCCCGCCGCCGCTTCCGGCTTGACCACCGCCATCATTGTTGTCGCCATGAATGCCACCTATAAAGTCGAAAAAGGCATAAAACACAAAACGTATGATTCTAGCACCGTAGGGTGCTCCGCTCCGTGATTCCCGAGCGCCTCACTGCCAGGTTCCCGAACGATTGTCACGAAAATGTAAAACCTGATCTGCGCGAGCGGCTCCGATGCAAGGGCGCAAACCACAACCGTGGTAACGGCATCGAAAGCCTGTGCCATTCTTGAACACTGCAGGTGGGAATCTGCGTTCTCGGGCCTTTGCAGTTCTACTGGCCTGCGCGTTCGCCCTTTCCGGCGCGACGGTTTCGGCGTCCCCGGTCGCCGTTCGTTACAAGGAAGGCTTGCTGCACGGCTTTCTCGTGCTGAGCACGCTGGACGGCACGCCCATTGCACAAGGCGATCTCATCCAGGTTTCGCGTGGAAATCACATCACCAGCAGATTGACCTACCATTTCAAAGATGGATCCCGCCAGGAGGAAACCACAGTCTTTTCTCAGCGGGGAAACTTCCGGCTCATCAGCTATCACTTGGTGCAGAAGGGTCCGGCATTCAAGAATGAAACGGAAGTTTCGATCAAGGCTTCGACAGGCGAGGTCTCGGTCCAGTACACCGATGACGAGGGCAAGAAGAAGACCGAGAATGAGCATCTCAAATTGCCGCCGGACCTCGCCAACGGATTAGTTCTGACGCTGATGAAGAATCTGCCGCCCGATACACCGCCGCTGGAAGTATCAATGGTCGTAGCCACACCCAAGCCTCGCTTGGTGAAACTCGCAATCAGCAGCCGCCCGAAAGATCCGTTTTCGCTTGCGGGTTCCGCACGCGAGGCCTTGCACTATGCCATCAAAGTTGAGATCGGAGGCCTCGCCGGATTAGTCGCGCCGTGGCTGGGAAAGCAACCGCCTGACTCGCATGTCTGGATTCTCGGCGGAGAGTCGCCGACCTTCGTGAAATCGGAAACACTCTCGTATATGGGAGGGCCAATGTGGCGCACGGAATTGGTGGCGCCAGTCTGGCCGAAAGGTGAGGCCAAGGATTCGAAAGGTGAAAGCACAGAGAAAAGTAAATGAGCGTGACCTGCGCCATCGAAAACATGTTGAGACAGCGGCTCCCGCATTCGGGCTTAGGGCTTGGGCAGTTTCGGCACCACCTTCTTGAATTCCTCCGATTTACCCCGCGGTATGGTCAGAGATTTCCATTCGTTCGATCGCAGATGCTTCGCCAGGAACACAATCTGCCCGACATGCGCCGCATAGTGCGCGATCTGCCGGTTGATGGCCTGCAACACGGTATGTGGCTCGCCACGAATGGTCACCGTATGCATGATGTCTTCCGGCTTCAGCGCGTCAATTGCGCCTAAAACAATAGCCCACCCCTCTTCCCACCACCGCAACACGTCGGCGCGGGTGAGCGCCGCATTCACTTCAAACTCGCGATCACGGAAGCGATCGGGCTTTTCGCCATCGGTGATCAGAAAGTCGGTGAAGCGCGAGCGCATATTGCCGGCCAGATGCTTTACCAGAATCGCAATGGAGTTCGCCTCCGGGTCGAGCGTCACAAAAAAATCTTCATCCCGTAGTTGTGCCATCGCCCCTTCGCCCATGTGCTTTTGTCCCCGCACCTGGCGGCGCGCTTCTTCGATGTAGTGCGTAGCAAGATCAGTGGTCATGGATTATTTGCCTTCCACCGACGTTAGATGGCTTGGGCCCGCAAAGGAATCATCCCTTCAAGTGCGAGGAGCCCCAACCGCCGCCGCCCGGGGTTTCAATCCGGATTCTCTCGCCGGTGCGCAGGCGGGTGCTGAACTTCCCCGGCATGGGCTCGACCGAGCCATCGAGGCGCGTAATGACAGTCTTCCCCGGCGCGCCGTCCTCTCCTCCCGATAGTCCCCACGGACCGCGAGAGCGCCGATCTGCCAGCAACGTTACTTCGCAGTCGGTGAGCACTTCAATCTCGCGCACAATTCCGTCGCCGCCGACAAACGATCCCTGCCCTCCGCTGTTGGGGCGCAGCGAGTATCGCCGCACTCGCAGCGGATACGCATACTCCAGCGCCTCCGCGGGGGTATTCAGGGAATTGGTCATGTGGGTGTGAACGCCGGAAACGCCGGATTTGCCCGGCCGCGCCCCCATCCCGCCCGCAATGGTTTCGTAGTATGCGAACGGCTCGCCGGTGCGCGGATCGATGCCGCCGATGGTCAGATTGTTCATCGTCCCGGAAGCTGCCGCAGGGATACGATCTGGAATTGCCTGCGACAGAGCGCGCAAGACCACGTCGACAATGCGCTGCGAAGTCTCCACATTCCCGCCCGCCACAGCCGCCGGAGGCCGCGCATTCACAATCGTACCTTCAGGGGCGATGACCTCGATCGGTCGCATCAGCCCGGCAGCGGCCGGAACGTCTTCCGTCAGCAGGCAACGAAACACATAGAAGCAAGCCGAAAATGTAATCGCCGCCACAGCATTCACACTCCCCTCAACCTGCAGATCGGTCCCCGTAAAATCCACCGTTACGAGGCGTCGAGAGCGGGTTCGAGTAGAGCTGGCATCCCGGCCGGCTGTCGCGACGGCATCCTGCCGTCGCATCCCCCCCGCTCGACGAACTGTAACCCGAACCGCGATCCTGATTGGTTCATTCCGAATCCCATCCCCATCTAGAAAATCCTCGGCCCGGTAGTCGCCCGCAGGAACGCGCAACAAGAACGCGCGCATCAACTCTTCGGAATAGTCGAGCAGGTCGTTCGCTGCACGCGTGGCCCGCTCTATTCCATAGCGCATGCAGACTTCACGCAGCCGCTCCGCGCCCGTATGACACGCGGCGATCTGCGCCCCCAAGTCGCCCTCGCGTTCTTGCGGGGTGCGTACGTTGTTGAGCAGCATGGCGAGGACATCGGCATTCATCGCGCCTCGCCGCATAAGTTTCACCGGCGGGATGCGTACTCCTTCCTGGTAAATTTCCCGGCAAAGCCCCATCGATCCCGGATACGCTCCTCCCACATCCGCATGATGCGCCCGCGAAGCCACGTAGAAGTCAGGAGAGGGTCGTCCGCGGGCTTTCTTCCCGCGGCGTGCCTGCTTCTCCACGTAAACGGGCGCGACGAGGGTAATGTCGGGCAAATGCGTCCCGCCGCGAAATGGGTCGTTGAGCATCACCACATCGCCCGGCTCCATCCCGCCGGCATCAATCGCCGCCCGCACCGACATGGGCATCGACCCGAGATGCACTGGCATGTGATCTCCCATCGCGATTACTTCTCCCGCGCCATCAAACACCGCGCACGAATAATCACGGCGCTCCTTGATGTTCGGAGAAAACGCGGTCCGTCGCAGCGCCGCACCCATCTCCTCCGCAATGGAGTGATACAGGTTCTTGAAAATTTCCAGTTCCACCGGATCGCGCCGCATGAGGCGCAGTGTACTGGAATTCGGGGAAGGAGTCAGCGGTCAGTAGTCAGGAGTCAGCAAGATCTAAGCGACCCGAGGACTTGACTCGCACATAGGAGGTTATCGAGAGGTGTTGCGGCTGACTCCTGACTCCCCCACGCTGCAAATCCTGCCTTTCCACGCAGATTTCTATTGACACATTATTCATCTGTGCCGCAATATCTTGTGATATAGGGCCTTCCCATACTACAAGTAGGGTGGGCCTTTCAAGTACAAGGGCCCGTAGTCGAGAACCTTTGCAAGGGAAAATCGTTCAACGGAGGAACCTTCATGGCAACGAAAAAGAAGGCAAAAAAGAAGAAACACTAACCGTCAGCGAGGGATACCTCGCTTACATCACGATTTCTCACTGGCCTCTTAAGAGAAGCACCTCTTGAGGGGCTTTTCCTTTTGGCACCGAACGAAATTGTGGTTGGGCTCGCCTTGCCGTGTGGCACAATAGGCAGACCACGCGGCATTTGCCGCATGATCCCAAAATGTCGGCGCGAAAAAAAAGCACGGTGAAGCACAAGTCGGATGAAATCCTCATTCCCGATAAGCTTTATTTCCGCATCGGCGAAGTCGCGACGCTGTGCCACCTGCCCGCTTACGTGCTGCGATTCTGGGAGTCGGAATTTCCGCAACTGAAGCCGGTCAAGAGCAGCACGGGTCAACGCATGTACCGTAAGCGCGACGTCGAGAGTGTGTTGCGCATCAAGCAACTA
Source organism: uncultured Acidobacteriaceae bacterium (assembly GCA_963722365.1). Lineage (GTDB taxonomy): Bacteria > Acidobacteriota > Terriglobia > Terriglobales > Acidobacteriaceae > Sulfotelmatobacter. The sequence goes on along the minus strand of CAVRLM010000001.1, from coordinate 399,914 downwards.
CTCTACGAACAGGGGTTCACTATTTCCGGCGCACGCCAGCATCTGCGTTCAGAAACCAAGACTGATAAGACACAGAGTGCGATCCCCTTCCCGTCTCAGAGCGGGCCCGAACTCCAGTACATCCGCCAGGGATTGCGCGAGATCCTCAATCTGCTGTCGACGCGTAGGACCGGATAGCCTGGGTAACGGCTAGGCTTCCACCCAATTGCTACGCTCCAGAATCGTCGGAGGTTCGTAAGTTTTCCCGTGCGCCAAGCGTTTCTCCTCGCGCCGGGTCGTCCACAGAAGCACCGGCCCCAGCAAGGCCGGAAGCATGCGCGAGACGATTCCAGATTCCTGCTTGAACTCTTTCCGCAGCGCACGGATTTGCTCGCTGACGTTGCGGTCTACTTTGCGGAATTGGTGTTCCATGGCCCAAAGTGCTGAGCTGTAAACGCCGCTCAGTTTCCCCATCTCGCGCTCAAAACGCGTGCGCACGCGCGCGTCGGGATGGTCTTTGTAGCGCTTCCATCCTGCCAGCAACGTTCGCGAAATGCGATACAAGCTCGGACCGTTGAGCTGAAAGTCTCGCCAGAATGCCCAATCGAGGAAACGTTTCGAATCATCCCGGGAAATCGCGGCATGCTTGAAATTGAACTTGAATTGGCCGTGGACGTCGGCGTAATCCACATCGCGCAACAGGCGTCCCTCGTCCGACATCTGTTGATAGAGCGGGGTTCCGGGTACTGGCGTATACAGCATGAACTGGTGGAAGTCGGTATCGTGCGACACCGCGTGCTCGATCTCCGACATGATGTTTTCGGGGGTGTGGTGCTCCAGGCCAATGATGGTCGATCCCTGCACGCGAATCCCATGTTCGCGCAGTTCTCGGGTCAGTTCCCGCGTGTCTGCCCCTTGCAGCTTGCTGTAGCCGGCTTTCGGCGACTCCAGCCCCATCCAGAGCCATGACACGCCGAGTTCCACCAACTCATGCATTTTGTATTTTCGAATCGCATTGGCGGACGCAAACACCGAGAGCGCCCAGCTCTTGTTCCCTCGCTTCATCAGTTCCAGCAAGCGCATGGCGCGCTCGCGATGCAGCAGAAAATTTTCGTCCATCACAAAGAATGAATTCACTTTCAACTCATCTTCCATCCGGCACATGACGTCGAATAGTTCGTCGCCCGACTCGAAGAAGTTGACGAACTTTCCCTTGCCCCCGAAAAACGCCGAGGTCGTACAGAAGTTGCATCCCATGGGACAGCCGACGGATGGAATGATGGTCGCCGCCGTTGCCCCTTTGCGTTCCGGCAAACGAATCCCCATAATGCGCGTGCGCATGCCGGACACAATCGCCGGATGCCGAATGGGCGCGCTCTCGTCTTCACCCAAATACCGCCGCATCCAAGAGACGCCTTCGCCCTTCACGATATAGTCGGCGTCGATCATCTTTTCGATTCCAGGAATGGCGGCCACATGCCCGCCCACGACGATCACCGACTGCGGGGACAAGTCGCGCGTCATGCGGCACATTTCACGTACCTTGGCGACATTCACGATGATCCCGGTAATACCCACAATGTCGTACTGATTGCTTTTCAGTTGGCGGCTAAAGTCTTCACGCGTGGGAAAGTCGAGCACCGCACAGGGCGCGGAGATATTCGCCTGGATCATCATGATGCCCCAGGAGCGATGGAACATACGCAGCGAAAAACTGCCCTGCGCGCGCGTGACCTGGTTGTGATAAAGCTCCATCGGGTTGATGGAGCGACTGCCGAATTCGTCGTCCTGCGCGTACGGTCCGAAGACCGAACTCAGGAGAACTCGGGCCCGGGATCCCTTGGGATGTGTTTCGAATGCGGGGGAAGAGGCATTGAGGTGAGAATTATGATGGCTGACATCGGCACTGCTCGTAGAAGTTTCCAATTCGTTTCGTCATCCGTTTCCCCCCACATGCCGTTGTAACAATCGTAGTCGTGCGGGCACGCGCTGCAACCGTATGCCCCAAGAAAACACAAAAAGATTACAAAGGAAGGGACGGTGTCGAAAGTAACCGGGAAGCTCAAAGGTGCAGGCCACTTGAACCCACCTTGCCATCTAGCCTAGAATCTCAGCCCTATGGCGTCGGAACCGCTGGAGATCGAGCGACTCGACCGGGGCGTCCTGAGCTTTCGCGGCCCGCTGACCATGGAGAACGTTTCTCCCTTCCTCAACGCGGTTCGACGTGAAGACGCTCCTACCATGATTCTGGATTTCACCAATGTTCCTTATCTGGATTCCTCCGGGCTGGGATCGCTGGTCAGTGCCTGCACCACTTGCGCCAAGGCTGGCCGCAGAATGGCTCTGACCGGGGTGAACAAACGCGTGCGGAAGGTTTTTGAGATTACAAAGATGGAACAGATATTTCTAATGTTCCCCACGCTCTCCGACGCGCTCGAAGCATTCACGAACGCCGGAACCGCCTGAGCAGGCTGCTGGTGTGGGGGCTGCCCTTGGCTGTCCGCCGGGCGCAGCCCGGCAGCCGTCGCAGCGGCGTTCTCAACCCGCCGACTTTACGCCACGCGCATGGGATTCGATTTCTTCGAGTTTCCCGCATTCACGGCGTCCAACCGGATGCGCGTCACCCGCGCCGTTTCCTGCACCAGATCGCTGGTGAATTTGGCGCCTTCCCCCGCCATCACAGAACCCGCGGCCAGCGCGAAACGCAACGCGTCTGCCTGGTCCTCGAAATACAAAACGACTTGTCCCGACATAGGCACTTCTCCCTGGGCCCGAAAGCCCTCTAAGTCGTGAGCGGTACGACTTGGATGGAACAGCTGAAAAGATCAATCTCGAACTTCGGCGTTTTTGACGAAGGTCGCGGCCAGAGCTTCTCTCGATTCTCCGAGCGAATCGACATCGTGTCAAAGTGATTCTCTTGGTTCCACCCACTCGGTAGGCCATCCTGAAGCGCCCAATGTTAGGCAGCCGTCCCCGGTTGTCCATCGAGCGAAGTTCGACAGCTGAGTCGCGATGATCCTATGATGTGGTTCTCAAAATTCCGCCAATGCGACTCTCACTCGGTGCCATCGCGATTGTCCTTCTGGTCTCCCCGGCGTGGCCGCAAACGGCGCCAACCGCCGCCGTCATCGGCACTTGGGAGGGTGAGTCCAAGTGTACCGTCCCTGATTCCCCGTGCCACGACGAACACGTCGTTTATCGCATCGCCGCCGACAAGAAGAATCCAGCCCGGCTGACCATCGATGCCGACAAGATCGTCAACGGCTCGCCGCAATTCATGGGAACGGTTTTCTGCCAGTATCACGCGAACGAGGCCAACCTCAGCTGTACCGCCAATACCGACAAGAACGACGACTGGGAGTTCCACATCTCGGCCAATATCATGACCGGCACGTTAACGCTGGGCCCCGAGAAGCAGTTTTTCCGTCGGATCAATGTGCGCAAAACTTCTCCCAAGACGAATTGAAGGACAACTATGCCTGTGCTGATCTCCATGCTCCGCGGCGTGAATGTGGGCGGCCACAACAAGATAAGGATGGATGACCTGCGCGCGCTCTACGAGTCCCTCAAACTCGAAGACCCGCGCACCTACGTCCAGAGCGGCAACGTGATCTTCCGAACGAAAGAAAAAAACTCGGCTGCGTTGGCGAAGAAGATTCAGAGTGCAATCGAGCGCACCTTCAAGTGCAGACCTGACGTCATCCTCCGCACGACCGGTGAACTGGGGGAGGCCATTGCCGCCAGCCCATTCGCGAGTCGCGGCCTTGAGCCCGGCAAAATCCTGGTCACCTTCCTGGCCACCGAGGCCGGCCCCGACGCGCCCACCACGCTCCTCAGCTTCAAGTCCTATCCTGAGGAAATCCATCTCAAGGGCCGCGAGCTGTACATCTACTTTCCCGACGGCGCGGGAAAATCCAAACTGCCGTGGTCGAGAGTTGAGAAGTTGTTACAGACGAAGGGCACTGCTCGCAACTGGAACAGCGTTACAAAGATGCTTGCGATCGCAGAGGAACTCGAAGCGTCAGGCTGATACCGGAACCTCGCTGACAAAAATGTCCGTCTTCTAGGCGCGTGCTTCATTCCCGGCACTGATACTCAGAAGCTCCGGCCCACCGGCATCGAGAAATATCTGGTGCGCTTCCCGGCGCTTCGTGCGCGCCAATGCCAGCAGCTCATCGTAGCCGGGCGACGAGCGCAGGATTGCAAAGCAAGGATCGCTTTCAATGGCCGACGCGCAGACAAATCCCTTTTCAATCACGTGGTAGAGAGCCTGAATGGCTCGCTCAGTCTCTTGGATCATGGCGAGCTGTCGTGCCATGTACAGAAAACTCTCGGGGTCTGTTTTAGCGTGCGACTCCCCGGCGTCGATGGCTTTGAGGCATTCCGCAAAATTGCCTTCAAGATAGTAGCGTAGGGACTGCATGATCGCTCGGATCCCGCCGGACGCGCTCCCTGAATCCTCGCGGCTTCGCAGTCGGGATAGAGCCTCGTCGCGATCGCCCAGGGCGACGAGCGCCGCACAGTCCAGATAGAAGCCAACCTTGGTCCCATAGCAAGCCAAAGACTTCTCGTATTCTCCGAGGAGAAAATAGGTGTGCGGGACACTCGTGAGAATGTTCGGATCGAGGCTTTGCGCGCGCTCATGCGCGGCGACCGAAGCCTCCAGTTCGCCACAATACCGGCAAGCCTGCACCAGTCCGGCAAATAAGTCCGGATCGTTGCGGCGAAAACAGGCGCGCGTCAGCAACCGGCGCATTGCCGTAGCGGCCTGCCCCTGATCGCACTGAACCGGCGTGTAGAGGTTGTGCGCGATGGCCAGATCCGGATTGAGCGCGAACGCTCTTTGGAAGGCATCGTCGGCCGAGGGGAAGTGCTGGTCCGCAGCCTCTCCGAACTTTTCGATGAAGCGCTTCGTCCTCGCCAGCTGCGCCCAGGCGGGAGCATAATCCGGGTCGGCGTCCAAACATTGAAGATAGAGTGCGCGCGCACGCTTCATGCTATCGATCGAGCGGACTGATGCAATCTGGTTTGCACGCAGGTAGCATTCGTAAGCTTTGGGATTCCGCGGAACGTCCCGTCGCAGAATGTCCCGTTCCCGTTCCGTGAGAGGTAACAACAAGGCCTGCACGATCTTCTTGCAGAGCTCTTCCTCAATCGTGAACAGGTCTTGCAGAGGAGAATTCAGTGTCTCCGACCACAGCACAGTTCCGCTGGGTGCCTCGACCAACTGACACGTCAGGCGTAAGCGGTTGCCCATGCGCATCAGCGAGCCCGCGAGAATGGCGTCCACGCCGGCGTCGGTGGCGATTTGCCTTAAATCTGCCGTGGTCGCGAACCGCGTGGCCAGCATGCTCGAGCGCACGATCAGATGATCGATTCCGGAGAGCGAATTGCTGATTGCATCGGGCAGGCTTTGAGAGAGATATGCGGTTTCCTCGTCCTCCTTGAGCCAGCGAAATGGAAGAGCGATTAATCGTGTTACCGTGGAAACCTTCGGCCGCACCGCACTGCTACTGGCCGCCGGAACCGCGTTCAACTCTTCAAGCATGATGCGCGCGGTGGGATACCGATCATCCGGCCGCTTCGCGATGGCTCGCCGGATCACCCGCTCCAACGCCTCGATCTCGCGCGATCCACTCAGCGGCTGAGGATCGTGGTGAAGCACCGAGTAGAGGATATCGACGGCCGTAGCGCCGTCGAAAGCTCGCTTGCCCGCCAGCATCTCGTAGAGAATGCAGCCCGCAGCAAAAATGTCTGCAGCCGGACCTGCCATGATGCCTCGTGCCTGTTCCGGCGCCATGTACTGCGGGGTACCGACGATGAAGCCCGGAGCTGTGAGCGCTGTGACTGCTTCCGCTTGACTCACCTCTGTCGCGACTGGGTTCGTGCGTGCCAGTCCAAAGTCCAACAACTTGACGCCGTGTGGGGTCAGGAAAACGTTCGACGGCTTCAGGTCGCGGTGCACGATTCCCAGCGAGTGCAGCGCTTCAAGCGCCTCCAGCACTTGGCGCTCGATCTTGATTGCCTCCGCCGCGTTCATCGCCCCCGATCCCAGGCGGTCCGCCAACGAGCGGCCTTCCAGAAACTCCAGCACCAGGTAGAGGTCCGGGCCTTGCTCGAGCACATCAAAAATCTGGCAGACTCCAGGATGACTCACGCGCGCCAACGACCGCGCTTCGCTCCACAACCGGATCTTAGCCTCGGCGCTCTCGGTCGCCCCGCGCAGAGTCTTGATGGCAACATGGCGTCCGAGGCGTGAGTCCCAGCCCTCGAACACAACGCCCATGCCGCCCTCGCCGACCTTGCGGCGGATCTCGTACTGGGAGATAGCTTGCAGCACACGAAGCCCCCACGCCATGCTATTCCTAGGTCAACGGGCCCGCAACGGATCAGAATTCGATGAGCTCAGATGACTGAATCAGAGCCATTTCTACGAGCTTCTCAATGGTGGCCAGGTGGCTCACTACTTTCAGGGGGACTGCACGACTCTGGCTCACCGGGCTGGTATACTGCACGATCGTCCGGAGGAAGAAACGCGCATGAGCGAGGCACGACCCGATCACATTCTGCAGGTGGGTCTGGGATTCTGGGCTTCAAAAACACTCTTGAGCGCCGTCGAGATGGAGCTCTTTACCGAGCTTGCCAAGCACCCCGAGGATCTCGAAACGCTGCAGGGACGGCTCGGCCTGCATCCGCGATCGGCGCATGATTTCTTCGATGCGCTCGTGTCGCTGAAATTTCTGGAACGCCGCGACGGCCGCTACTACAACACGCCTAGCACCGACTTCTTCCTCGACAAGCGTAAGCCCTCCTACATTGGCGGCATTCTGGAAATGGCCAACCACCGGCTCTATCCCTTTTGGAGCCATCTCACCACCGCGCTGCGAACTGGACTTCCTCAAAACGAAATCAAAGATGGCGGCCCCAACCCTTTCGTGGCCCTCTACTCCGATCCGGCCCGGCTGAAAGAGTTCCTGAAAGCCATGACGGGAGTGAGCCGCGGCGCCAACCTCGCGATCGCACGTCAATTTCCCTGGAGCAAATATCATACTGCGGTCGATGTCGGCACCGCCCAGGGTGACCTGATCACGCAGGTGGCATTGGCCAATCCGCATCTTGAAGGAACAGGTTTCGATCTGCCGGAGGTGGAACCAATCTTCGAAGAATACATCGAGGCCAACGGACTTTCCGGCCGTGTGAAATTTGCTCCCGGCAGTTTCGTCGATCAATCCTTGCCCAAAGCCGATGTGATCATGATGGGCCACATCCTGCACGACTGGGGACTGGAGATGAAACAAATGCTCGTGCGAAAAGCCTACGAAGCCTTGCCTGAGGGCGGCACGTATATCGTCTACGAAAGCATCATCGACGATGATCGCTCGCAGAACGCATTCGGTTTGCTGATGAGCCTGAATATGCTGATCGAAACCTCCGACGGCTTCGACTACACGGGCGCCGACTGCGCAAAGTGGATGAAAAAAGCAGGATTCCGCGAAGTGCAGGTAGAGCATCTGATCGGCCCCGACTCCATGGTTATCGGCATCAAGTAGCAACGGCCGTCCCACAAAAGACCTTCGGGAAGGGTCAGGCTACACGGATGGGCCACTTGACACCCGCGGAATTAGCCCTATACTCGGCAGCGCAAAGGGGACGCCGGAGCGTGAGGGGGGTCTGCGTTCCGTTCCGGTGTCTCGTAACCGGCCCCTGAGACATGACTCGTCGAGAACTGGTTTGGCTTGAAAATAGCAGTTTCGCGGCTTGGGGATGTGCGGCGTGCAACTGGATCATACTCCATCCCAGCTCACCGTCCGGCAAGGCATCCAGCTCCGTAAAAGAAGCCTTCGACAAACACGACTGCGATAAATTTCCTGTCGTCCCTCGCCTACGCAAAAGAAAACCCTCGTCATCGAAAGACTAGGGTGTGCGGTATTGCTCAGACCTGTACCTGCAAAAAGATTAACGTGGGACTGTCTCTCCCAGGAGTGCTCAAATGTCCCACGTTCAAGAACCTCCAGAAGTTCAGTGGCGTCCCAAGTGCGTCCTCTGTAAAGAATCTGTGAAGCTTGAAGAGAGTATGGTCGATGAGTGCGGACAGCCTATTCACGAAGCCTGCTATGTTTCGAAGGTGACAGGGAAATCGATGGCCGCCTAACGTCAGCAGCGTCAGTGAGCGCCAGCGTACCAACTCTTCAGTCAAAAAAGAGTAGCCTATCGGCATGGCACATTCCGACCCGCCTCCAAACATTGGACATGTACTCGACCGAATAGAACGGATTCGAGAAGAGCTGCTCACCATTCAGCGGGCACTGGAAGCGTTGGAGCCCGCTCAGAAGGCCGGGCCCGACGGCCGGAAAGAAAAGTAACGACCTGCCGAAAGTCCTTGCGCGGAAAGGGTACTCGCCTTAGTTATTCGCGGCTGTAGTGAGAGCCGCATAAAACAGCTTTGGTTTGAATGGTCGGGACGGGCAGATTTGAACTGCCGACCCCTCGCACCCCAAGCGAGTGCTCTACCAGGCTGAGCCACGTCCCGACGAGGAAGGAATCCATTGGTGCGACGGCTCGATGCCGTCAACCAGCGGAGGGGTTCACTCTGCAATTCTACACTACAGTTCGGGCAAAACGCGTCTTGTCATCCTGAGCAAAGCGAAGGACCTATGCAACTCCTCCAGAGGTGTGCATAGGTACCTCGGCTTGCAAAACGCGGACCTCAGGACGACAACCTGGTCTTAGTCCAGATCTCTCCAGTTCGCGCCTACACCCATATCCACCTGCAGGGGAACGGCCAGTGCGTGGACCTTCTCCATGTGCTCGCGCACCAGCGGCTGCATGATCTCCACTTCGTTCTCCGGAACTTCAAAGACTAGTTCGTCGTGCACCTGCAGCGTCATTCTCGATTTCATTCCGCGCTCGCGCAGCGCAGCGTCGATGCGGATCATCGCAATCTTGATCAGGTCTGCTGCCGTCCCCTGAAGCGGCGTATTGACGGCAGTGCGCTCGGCGAATCCACGCTGGTTGGCGTTCTTGCTGTTGATGTCGGGAATCGGCCGCACCCGGCCGAACAGCGTTCTCACTTTCATGTCGCGCCGCGCCTCTTCCAGAGTCTTGTCGATGAACGCGCGCACACCGCTGTACTTTTCGAAATAGGCAGTAATGAACTGCTTCGCCTCGGAAGGTTCAATGCCAAGATTCTGCGAAAGTCCAAACGCCGAAAGCCCATACACGATGCCGAAGTTCACCACCTTGGCCTGCCGTCGATGATCCGGCGTAACCATCAACGGAGGTACGCCGAATACTTGCGAGGCCGTCAAAGTATGAACATCGTCGCCGCGCCGATAGGCTTCCACCAACAACGCATCATGTGAGAAGTGCGCCAGCAGCCGCAACTCAATCTGCGAATAGTCGGCCGTCAAGAGTACGTGGCCCGGCTCCGCAATGAAGGCCGCGCGAATTCCGCGTCCCAACTCGGTGCGAATCGGAATATTCTGCAGGTTCGGATTCGCCGACGACAGCCGCCCGGTCGCAGTTCCGGTCTGCCCGAAGGTGGTGTGCAACCGTCCAGTCGCGGGATTGATGAGAGCCGGCAGCGCATCCACATATGTCGACTTGAGCTTCGTCAACTGCCGGTAGTCGAGCACCATGCGCGCAATAGGATGGTTTTCCGCTAGTTCCTCGAGCACGTCGACCGCCGTCGAAATCGTCCGCCCCTTGCCGTATTTCACCGGCTTGGGCAGGTTCATGCGATTGAATAGAACGTCGCCCAGTTGCTTCGGCGAACCGACATTGAATTCCATTCCCGCCGCTTCGTAGATTTCTCTTGCCTTGGTGCCAATCGCGCGCTCCAGGTCGCCCGACATTTGCGAGAGTGCAGCCGTGTCGATCTTCACCCCGGCCTGTTCCATGCGAGTCAGTACCGGCACCAGCGGAAGATCCATCTCGTCGTAGAGCTTGAGGAGCCCGGCCTGCTCGACCTCGCTGCGCAGCGCGCTCGCCAGCCTTCCGGTGATGTCCGCAGATTCGGCAAGCTGCTCCGCCAGCTTAAGGTTGAACCGCCGCAACGCAACGTCCGCCAGCCGGTGCGACGAGTACGTCGGATCCAGCAGGTAGGAGTACAGCATCGGATCATGACGGATCCCAGCGAGCTGAATTCCAAGCGGATCGAGCACGTGAATCGCTGCCTTGTAATCGTGCACAGCGATAGGCACGTTGGATCTCTTGAGCAGCGACCGCAATTTCTCAGCTGCGTCACCGGAATCGAGCTTGACGATCGTCGCGGTTCCAGCCGCCGCAGAGATCGCAACGCGACGGGAGGCCGGCTCGGGCGGCGCGGCAATCGCCATGGCCATGCCGCCCATGAACGACATCTGCGCGTCCGGCGTCTCTTCTTCCTTCTCCTCTTCTTCTGTCGCGACAACCGACTCTTCATGTTCCACGGCGAAGGCTAGCGTGCCATCGGCTCCAATCGCATTCACAACGCTGTCGACATCAGCCGCTGATTTCGCTTCGGTGTAGTGGGTCTCACTCACCTCAACTACCGGCAGCAGTTCTTTCAACAGCGAGGTAAATTCCAGCTCGGTAAAGAGCGCGCGCAGATCTTCCACATTGGGCTCCCCGGCGCGCATGGACGCCACATCCAATTCGATCGGCACATTCGTATCGATGGTCGCCATGCTCTTGCTGAACAGGATCGTGTCGCGATTGTTCTGCAGCGACTCACGATAGATCTTTCTCTCAACCTCGGCAGCGCGCTCCAGCGCCTGTTCGACGGTGCCAAAGCGCTTGATGATCTCCACCGACCCTTTGTCTCCGATCCCCGGAGCGCCGGGAATGTTGTCGATCGAATCCCCGCGCAGGGCCATTACGTCAATCACGCGCTCGGGGGGCACGCCGAGAATCTCTTCCACCTTCGCCGCGTCGCAAATCAAATTATCCTTGGGCGGATTCAGGATCTGCACTTTGTCGTTCACTAGCTGCATCATGTCTTTGTCGCTGGAAACGACATACACCAGATGCGAAGCTTCGGCCGCCTTGCGAGCCAGCGTGCCGATTACATCGTCGGCCTCGAATCGCACGACCTCCAGAATGGGAATCCGGTACGCCTCCAGCGCCCGCCGAATGTACGGGACCTGCTGCACCAGGTCCTCCGGCATCGCCTTGCGGTTCGCTTTGTACCCCTTGTACTCGATCTCGGTAAACGTCTGCGTCTTGATGTCGAACTTGCGGATGCGGGTGACCGCCTCGGCCTGCTCGTCGCGGAAGGTCGGACCGGCCACGTCGAACACTGCAGCCAGATACTCCGGAGAAAAATCGTCGCGCAGCTTGCGCAGCATATTGACGAAAACGTAAATCGCCGCCGTCGGCAGACCGGTTTTCGTCGACATAGGCCGCTGCCGCGCCATGGCATGATAGGCGCGAAAAATGAACGACATAGTGTCGATGAGATAGACACGACCTTTGGCCGCTGACGGCTGGGATGCCGCGCCGGCCGTGGCTTTCGCCTTCGCCGTCTTCCCGTTCGAAGGTACCGCTGCGGGGGCTTGGTCCGGTGATTTCTTACGCGGGGGCAACCCTTTTAGTGTAGCAGCATAAAACCCGTTAGAAGTCGATACGGAAGTCGGCCTCGACCACTTTCTTCACATGGTCGCGGGAGTTGTTGCGGAAGACTAAATGATATTTTGCAGGCTGAGCAAGCGTGGGTGGCAGCCCGGTATTCACTTCCTGCGAATGCGAATCGTCGGCGGAGAATACCGCCTCGCCCCCACGCCCGATGAGAAATTCGTCGTACTGCGGTTCGTTCAACAAGAGAAATTCCACGTCGGCGGCGGCATCGCTCGCGAGTGTTCCTTCACGCTTCACAAACGATCGATAGGTCCCTCGGAGTTGCGGATTGGCCGCGTGCGCCGGCACTTCAAAAGGCAGGTTCACAATCCCGGCAACGCGAAACGTCTGGTGCAGAATCGGATTGCTGGTTCCGACCGGCGACCCTCCCACATGATCCGATGCGGCTGGTTTGTACGCAATCGTTGAAATCGTTTCTACTTTGGAAGATTCCTGCCTGGAACCGTTCTGGCTCGACATGTAGTCTGCCAGCGGTCCCGCCACGGTGACGGTCTTTTGCGCCTCGCGCACTTCCGCATAGTTCGGCAGGGTCGCGGCAGGAACCGCAGCCGGCACCGCCACCGCATTCGCTACATGATTCCGGTGGACCCAGGCGTAAGATCCGACCAAGACCAGAACGAGACTCGCCGTCAACAATCCAAGCCACTCCCTCATCGCTACTCCCTATGAAAATGTTAGCGAGGGAACGGCGGATCACCTAGCGATCGAAGGCTCGACGAAGTTACTTCGGTTTGCCGTATTCCGTGTTGAAGTGAAGCTTGATTTCCCCGCACGTCCCCTGCTCCGGTGAGTACACCACGCAGGTATCGAAGGGCCGCGAGTATACGTGCAAGCTGACCGCACGCTGGTTGAATTCCTTGGGATTCACCACCCGATGCACCGGATCGGCGGGATCCACCGCGCATGGCTGGGAAATGTTCATCTCAACTGTGTTGGTGGGCTCCAGCGAGCAGGTTCCACCGTCTAAATCCTGGCGCACCAGATGAAAGTTCTCCACCTGCAAGCGCCCCATGGGGACGGCCATCCAGCAATTCTGATCGCGATGATTGTGCACTGAGCTGGCCTGCCCAACTTCCCAGCAAATGGCCAACAGCTCGTACAGCGGACTGCGGTCAATCAGATTGCGAGTGTAGTGTTGCCTATCCCAATTCAAAAAAGGAGCGAGCGAATCAGCGTTGACGGGTGTCTCCTGCAGAAACCGCCGAATCGGCTCGGTCGGCTCAAACGAAGACTCGGGCAATTGCCGCAATCCTTCGACGAGGGTTTGGATCGAAACAGGCTTTACGGCGGTGGTCATAATGCGGCTCCGGAGAAAGAGTATAGCCCAACGAGCGGTCCTTGGACGTCAGGCCTGAGACCCAAACCCGAAGACCCAAGACCTAAGACCTGAGCTAAGGCTGCGTGCCCGCATCCGAAATCTCTTTACTCTCTCCCTGCGCCACCACGGGATACACTGCACCCTTGCGCCGACGTAACTCTGCCGGTAACTCCGAGCGCAGCAGCCACATTCCCGCCGCCACCGCCGCCGCCCACGTGATTGAGACCAAGGCCAATTGCGTCAAGTCCGCGACCCGGCTGCCATGACCCGGCGTGATCGGCACGATCTTCGCAACTTCAAAGCTGATGCCGCCGGCGATCACCGCAGTGATCGCGGCTTTTCCTAACTCTCCCCAACGCAACTCCCCAAGAGGGACCAATTTCTTGCGATGCAGCAGCAAGGCCAGCGCCAGCAGATTCACTCCAATTCCAATATCCGACGCCCACGCCAGGCCTACTACTCCGAAGGCATGAAAAAGAATGGAATACACGGGCAAAGACGCAGCGGTAATCACGCTAACCGCGACCATCGGCGTAAGCGTGTCGCCGGCGGCATAGAACGCGCGCGCATACAATCCCTGCGCCGCCCACAGTGCCAGCGAAACCGAGAACCAGAAAAAGTAAATTCCAGTAGCCTGCGTGTCGCCAAACAGAAACTTGCCGCGCCGATATACCAAATCGATCAACGGCACAGCCGCCGCCATCATCCAGCCCGTCGCCAGAAACGATGCCGCCGATACCCGATACACCGAATCGTTCACTGTGGCGGCAAAATCCTTGAGTCGCTTCTCATTGAACAACCGCGCGAAAAAAGGCAGAGATGCCTGGCCCGTGGCCTGTCCCAACACCGCAATCGGCACGGCAAACAGCCGTTTCGCATAATTGAGTCGGGCAATATCGCCCACGCCGCTGGCCGCGTAGTGTCGCAGGATCCAATCGTCCGCTGTCACCAGCGACACTCCCAGCATCAGCGGGACTGATAACCGCACCCATTCGCGGAACGCCGGATTCGTCACATCAAACGATGGCTTATATCCAGTTCCAATGCGTGCCGCCCCAATCACGCTTGCCAAAAACGGACCGGCCACGCTCCCCACCATCGCTCCGTAAGCCAATGAGGCAATTCCGAAATGCCGCCCGCCGACCACCCCGCCGAGAATGATGAACACGTTGTAGATAAGAGGTCCAAACGCCGGCAGCAGGAACAGCCGGTGCGAAAGCAGCACCGCCGACACCACTCCGCCGACATAAAAGAAGATCTGTGCCGGCAACAGAATTCGCGTTAGATGGATACACAGTTCGATCTGCTCCGGCTTGAATCCTTTGACGAACCAACGCACAAACTGCGGCGCGAAAATTTCTGTCGCGACCGTCCCCACCAGCAGCACCGCCGTCATCACCGTGATGATGATGGAGAACGTCTTCTGCGCATCGGCGTCGCGCTTCTCAGCCAGGAACCGCGTGTAAATCGAGATGAAAGTGATGGAGGCGGCGCCCCCGGCCACAATGTAGTTGAGAAAATCGGGGAGGGTAAACGCCGCTACGTATGCATCCGTCTGCGAGCCGGCGCCGAAGGCGTAAGCGATATAGGCCTCGCGCGCATAGCCGATCACGCGCGAAAGCATGACCGTGGTCATCAGCAGCAACGTCGCCGAAAATGCCGTGTGCTGGTGCGATGGCCGGAAGAAGCGGAGCAATTTCGTCATTGAGATCCGATGAGAACGTTCAATCTTATCGGAATCTCAAACCGCCAAACAGTTGTGGAAGGGACACTCCCGCCCTGAGTGCCGAAACGGGTCTCGACTGTTACTTTGCTTCGGGCGAGACGTAGACTCGGTCCGCCGACACCAAGTCGACATTCGGTAACTCAGTCCGGAGTTTGACCGGCACCAGCTCCGCCTTTTTCGGTGGCTTGGCAAGAAACGTTAGAAAATACTGATGGCCCAATCGGTGCGCGAGATCATCCAGGTACGGAGCCAGGGAAACTGGGGCCTGAGTGAACCCGATGTAATAGGCTTCCCCGCCAGTTTTCTCCGCCATCTGCGCCAGATAGAGTTGTCCCCAATAGTTCTGCCAGTAACTGTGAGCCAAGTGCCCGACCCCCGGGGTGTAAATCGCAGACACGAGAATGCCGGCGCGCTGCGCATCAGCGATGGTCTGTTCCAGATACGGATCCTGTAAATCGCCGGTACCGTAATACTCGTCGATGCCATCGGAGATCATCACGACCTCCCGTCGTGCCGTGCTGGCCGGCCACTTCTTGATCAGATCGGTCAGCGAAAAATACGGACTGCCATTCGCCCCGCGGACTCCCATCGGCAATCGAATCGCCTTTGCCGCCTGCGCATGATCGTCCGTCAGACTCTGTACGATCTTGGCGATGCCATTCTGCATGTACGCGATCCCAATCTTGCTCGACGCCGGTTGTTCGTTGATGAACTTTCGAATGTCGTCCAAGAGAATCCCCAGATTTGTGTCCGACCCATCGTCGAGCAGAACGAAGAACTCGAGGTTGGCGTGATCTCCCTTGGCGGGAATCCACTCGGTGACTTTGTCACGATCCTTGCCCTCATACACCATCACGTCTTCGCGGTTCACCACTGGCACATCGGAACCATGATGCGGCTCGACGGTCACAATCATGTGCGCCGGAACTCCACCCTCTGAGGTCTGCTGCGCCGAAAGACTCTGCGCACCGCACATCCAGATTGCAAGACTCAAGAATGCATTTGCTATGAATCGATATTTGTTCATGAGATGCTCCTGGCAAGACCACAACTCTACGTGTCGCCACAAGTCGCGGAGGACGCGTTGAGGTCGTGGTTCTATGTCTTTAGATGATTCGCCGCGGCAAAAGGTGGGACGATCGACATGCCTCGTTCGAAGGTATAACAATTCCAATGCGATAATTCAGACGTGACCCAATCGACCACCACTGCCGCGCGCTCCGCGGTTCTGCGCCGATCGTTCCGCAAAGATTTCCCCGCAGCCGTCCGCGGGGAAGACGTCTACGTGTGGGACGCCGCCGGAAACAAATATCTCGATCTGGCCGGATCCGCCGCCGTCAACTTCATCGGTCACGGCGTTCCCGAAATCTCGGCCGCCATGGCGGAGCAGGCCGCGAACCTCGAATTCGTTCACACCAGCCAGTTCACCACGCCGGTCGCGGAAGCGTACGCGCAAGAGCTACTCGCGTTTGCCGGGGATCATTTCCAAGGTGGCGCCGTCTACTTCACCTGCGGCGGATCGGAATCGATTGAGACTGCGCTGAAACTGGCCCGCCAGTACCATGTTGAAATCGGACAATCTGCCCGCTATCAAATCCTCAGCCGCCAGCAGAGCTATCACGGCTCAACGCTGGGCGCTCTGTCGGTGTCAGGCAACAAGCGCCGCCGCGAAATCTATCTGCCCATGGTGCGCGAGTTCGCACACATCGGTATGCCCTACTGCTACCGCTGCGACTTCGATTGCACCGACGGTTGCCGCAATTGCGGCCAGCAGTACGCCGCGGAACTCGAGCATGCCATCGAAGCCAGCAACGGCGAAGCCGCCGCATTTATCTTCGAACCCGTCAGCGGCGCCACGTTAGGCGCGGTGGTTCCTCCGCCGGGATACCTGCAATCGATCGCGGAAATCTGCCGAAAGAACGGCGTGCTTCTCATCGCCGACGAAGTCATGACGGGCATGGGCCGCACCGGCCGCAATTTCGCCGTCGAACACAGCGGCATCGCGCCTGACATCCTCGTCACCGCCAAAGGGCTTTCCAGCGGATACGCGCCGCTCGGCGCCGTCATCGCCAGCAAAAAAGTGGTCGACGCGATCGCCACCGGTTCCGGCGCGTTTCTGCACGGCTTCACCTATAACGCGCATCCTATTTCAGTGGCCGCCGGGCGTGCAGTCCTGCGCCACCTGCAGTCGAAGAATCTAGTGAACGCCGCCGACTCCACCAATCCCGGAACCCCAGCCACGCACTTCAAGCAAGCGCTTCAGACCTTGCTCGCCCAAGACACTGTCGGTGATGTCCGCGGAGTCGGTCTGCTCTGGGCCGTGGAATTTGTAGCCGACAAATCGACCAAGCGCCCTTTCCTGCCCGATCAGAATTACGCGGGACGAGTCGGGGCGGCCGCCCTGAAACGAGGCCTCCTCGTCTACCCCATGCAAGGCAGTGTCAACGGCACCAGCGGCGATCATCTTCTTCTAGCTCCACCAGCCGTCATCACTCCGGACCAGATCGCGTGGTCAGTCGAAACCCTAGCGGCGTCCATCCGAGAAGCAAGGTAGCGCCGCCGTCCCTTCGACATCGCTTCGGCGGCTGCCCTGCGGGCGTCTCGCCCGCCGCCTTGACCCGCACCCGGAATCAAAGCCCCAGAATGTCGAACGAACTTCTCTCCGCCCGTTTGATATCGACGAACAGCTCCCATATTTTCAACCGGTTACCGCCTGATCTTCGTTTGATCCCGGCTTGACCCCGCGTGCATTGTCCCTTGCCGCGATCTGCGCGACCTTTGTTCGCGTCAGCCCCGGAGGCCACGATGGCAACTCCCATTTTCGAAACCATGACCGAATTCTGTGAGCAGACCAACCCCCGAGTCTTGCTCGAAATGCGGCGCACCCGCCCCTTCCCCGATATGCTCCGCGTCCAGGAAAGCTGGGTTGCCGCTGCCGAAAAGCGTGCTCTGCTCTGGCTGGCCGCCCGCACCCCCGATCGCGTTGGCCCCGATCACCTGACCGTTCTCGGCCTTGGCGCGCAGATCGGCGCCGGCGTCTTCTACGCCCTCTCGGCCTGGAACCGTTACGCCCTCGTCGGCGTCATCGCCTGCCTCGCCCTCAACTGGCTCGGGGATTCGCTCGACGGCACCCTTGCCCGCGTTCGGCAACGCCAGCGTCCCCGTTACGGCTTTTACGTCGACCACATGGTCGACAGCTTCGGAGCTCTTGCGCTGATGGGCGGCCTGGCTCTCTCTGGATACATGCATCCCGCAATCGCCATCGGCCTGCTCATCGGGTTCCTGATGCTCTCTATCCAGTCGTATCTTGCGACACACGCGCTCGGAGAGTTCCGCATCTCGTTCTGGCGCTTCGGACCAACCGAACTGCGCATCCTGCTCGCCTTCGGAAATCTCGCCCTCTTCTGGAAACCGACGGTGCACATCCTGGGCGGGATCCATCGCTTGTTCGACCTCGGCGGCGCCATCGGCCTGATTGGCATGGGACTCATGGTCGTCGTATTCACCCTGCAGAACACGATCCGGCTCTATCGCGAAGAAAGGATCCCGCAATGAAGATCAGCAGGAACGCAAACGCCGCGCCGCCCTCCACGCTGGTTCGCTGGTGTAAGTTCAACCTGGTCGGCGGCATGGGAATCGTAATCCAGTTCGCTGCCTTGTTCTTCCTCAACGGCGTTTTGCACTTCCACTACCTCTTCGCCACCGCCATCGCCGTCGAGGCCGCCGTCGTCCACAACTTTGTCTGGCACGAACAATTCACTTGGGCAGATCGCGCCCAGCGCTCGTGGCGCAGATCACTGGTAAGGTTATTCCGTTTTAATCTCACCAACGGAGGAGTTTCCATCGTCGGCAACCTTGCTTTGATGAAGCTGATGGTCGGTCAGGGCCACATGAATTACCTGCACGCCAATGCGATTGCCATCACGCTCTGCTCGGTGGCGAATTTCCTGGTGAGTGAAACGTGGGTGTTTGAAGAGAATGAATGAAGAGAATTAAGAGTGTCGAATCCTGAAGAACTAGAAGCCGCCGAACAGAAAGCAAACGTTCACCGCACCACTCACGCGATCTTCAGGACAACCTTCCCATAGTTCTTCCCATCCTGCAGCAGCTTGTACGCTTCTACCGCGCGTTCCAGGGGAAAGACCTGCCCGATCTGCGGAGTCAGTTTTCCCTCCGCGATCCACGCGGAAAGCCGCTTCCACGCTGGCTCCATAATCTCCTTCTTCTGCGACAAATACGTCAGCCACAGCCCTTGCACGCTCGCCGACTTCGCGTACAAAGCGCGCACATCGAGTTGCGGCTGCTTGCCCGTTGCGGTCCCGTACTGAATCACTCGTCCAAAGTCGCGCAGACAGCGCAAGCTCTTGGCGGTGTGTTCCCCGCCCAGCATCTCGAAGACTGCATCTACGCCTTCGCCGTGAGTCAGGTTTTTCACCGTCTCTTCATAGTCGTGTTGCTTGTAGTTGATGCCGTGCTGCAATCCAAGCTCTTTCACCCGCGCCAGCTTTTCATCAGACGACGATGTCCCATACATGTCTACTCCGAGCAGTTTCCCGATCTGTACGGCCGCCGTGCCAACCCCACCTGCAACGGCATGAATCAGCGCGCGATGCGTCTTGCCCGCAGGCGCAGGTTCGGTCATGCCGGCCTGCCAGTATCCCAAGTAAGCTGTAAAGTAGTTCACCGGAAACGCGGCCGCCTGCTCGTCCGTCCAGCCATCAGGCACGTCCCACAACATGTTCAAATACGCCGAAGTCTTCTCGGCGAATGCGCCCCACTGCGCGTATCCCATCACGCGCCGCCCGCTGCTCTCTTCGACCCCGGCAAACTCGCGACCCACGATCAACGGAGGCGGGGGCGTCCCCGGATAGCCTCCCTTCGTTGTCATTACATCGGCAAAATTCATCCCACCCGCGCCGACACGCACCACGGTTTGACCCGCCTTCGGTTGGGGGTCTGGGGCATCTTGAATTTTGAGAGCGTCAGGTCCCGAGAGGCTGGAGAGAATCAGGGCTTTCATGAGGAAAGTTTAGCAGGGCAGCCGGATCGATATTGCCGCCCAAAAACGAAGTGGCCCGCTTTGAGCAACTTCAGTCAAAGCTGCTCAAAGGGGCCATTCTTTTGATTCACTGATACGCTACTCCACTACCATGAGTGCGATGCGCACTCCCGGATGCCGCAGGTCAAAGAGGAAGTACTCGCCGTCGATATAGTCCACATAGCAATCGTCATCGTAGGCCCACTCCGCCGGCCACGCATCCACTATCACAAACGAGTAGCCTCCGTAAAAGAAACCGGGCGCGCCTTCTACCATGACTGGACGCCGCACCGCGAAGTGGTGCTCCCGTCCAAACTGCACGCGGAATTTCTCGTCCGGAATATGCGCACTCTTACGCGCCGGACCGGCGTGACCTTCTTGCTGGGCAGGCTTCATTTCGCGTCCCTGCCGGTTGTCTTCTTTTTTCTCTTCCTGCTTCGTCTCTTGCTTTTCTTCCTTGGGTGGCTTTGCTTCCTCTTGCTTCGGAGCCTTCATCTCATCCTGCCGGGCTGCCGGGTGAGCCTGTTCTTCGTGTTTGGGCTCCTGTGCCTGCTTGGGTTCCTCTTGGCGCTTCGGTTGTTCCTGCCGAGGTTTGTCTTCCTGCTGCTTTTCGTCCTGAGCGTATAGTGCCGCCGAAGTTGCCACCAGGGCCGAGAGAATCGCTACGTTCACAAATCTGAAAGCTCGCATGGTCTCCTCCGAGATGATCTCAATGACAAAGGGCTTACGATCTGCCCGCCAAGCAGTTCGCGATTACTGCAATCAGATGCTCGCGACCCCACCTTGCGCTCCGGGTCGATTGCTGTAAGGAGGCCGGGAAGAACCTGTAGGAGAAGGCTGGCTTTCTCCTACCTGGGAATGATCGACACCGGTTTTTTCCTCGCGGCCGACCGCAGGTATATACTCGTGGCGTTAGCTTTTTCCGGTAGTCCGGCCGAGCCCCAGCAGGCCGGAACGGGGCGTACATTCATTCCCCTATAATTCTTGCGCGCCCCGCATGCGAAAGGTTAGCTCCCCGCCGGGGGCGGCGGAGGAACTGGCACGGGTGCATCGCCTAGTGGTATGGGCCATACGGGCAAACTGCATCCGCGGGGAGGTTTACCGTGGATCTTATTCTTGTACGTCTTCTTTTTCTCATCGTTGTAGCGGTTACTTGCTTCGTCATTGAGCCCTTCGGATTGACCCGCAATGTAGATGCGGGTATCGGCGCATTGATCGGGGCGGCGATCGTCGTCTTCGAATGGAAGCTGCGCATGGTGAGCCTGAAGCGGCTCATCGGCGCGGCCATTGGAAGCTTTCTCGGAATTTGCGGCGCCTACCTGTTCGCTCTCGTGATCCGCAACAGCATTCCCGAAGGACACACCCAGAGCTTTTTACAGATCCTGGTCATGCTGCTGATGGCCTACGTCGGCCTTATCGTCGGGGCCAACAAGGGCGACCTGCTGAACCTGGCCGCGCTTGGTGGCATCTTCGGCGGCGAGAAGCAGGGCAAGAAAAGCTACAAGATTCTCGACACCAGCGTCATCATTGATGGCCGCATCGCCGACATTGCCGAGACCGGGTTTCTCGACGGCATCATCGTCACCCCGCAGTTCGTCTTGCGCGAGCTGCAGCTAGTGGCCGATTCCGCCGACTCGCTCAAGCGCAATCGCGGACGCCGTGGTCTCGACATTCTGCAGCGCCTGCAAAAGGTCGCAACCCTCACCATTCAGATCGTCGAAGACGACTTCCCCGCCATCCGCGAAGTCGACCTCAAGCTGATCGAACTGGCCAAGCTCTACGAGGGCAAGATCATCACCAACGACTTCAACCTGAATAAGGTGGCGCAACTGCAGGGCGTGCAAGTCCTGAACATTAACGAACTGGCCAACTCGCTGAAACCGATCGTGCTTCCCGGCGAGACCATGCGCGTCTTCATCCTGAAAGAAGGTAAGGAGTACAACCAGGGAGTCGCCTACCTCGATGACGGCACCATGGTTGTGGTCGACAACGCGCGGAAGATGATTGGCAAGACAATCGACGTCTCGGTGACGTCGGTGCTTCAGACCACTGCCGGAAAGATGATCTTCGGCAAGTGGGACGAGCGTGCCGCTTACTCGCGCCAGGCAACGCCGGTCCCGGCGTCTGCTCCGCCCGTCCCAGTTCCGGGCCCCGGCCCGACATCGGTCCCTGCGCCGAGTCCATTGGAGACGAAACAAGGCACCTCGTAGTCGGAGCGTAGCGCCGGCATCTTGCCGACTGTCCCGGGAGCCTGCCCTGAGCTGGTCGAAGAGGTGTCTCGCCCCCGGCGCATCGAGCAAGGAGCTGTCGGCCCGATTTGAACTCTCCCTCTGCCGACTCGTATACTTACAGCCCGCTATGAAGGTCATAGTCATTATTCCGGCTGCTGGCCTCGGGACGCGTATGGCTCCCATGCCTAGCGCCAAGGACGCGAAGACAAAGAAGCCTCATCCCTCAAAGCAATTCACCGACCTGGCGGGAACACCCATCCTGATTCACACGCTGCGCCGGTTCGCCTCGGTCGAGGCCGTCAACGAAATATGGATTGCGTTGCGGGAAAACGAAATCCAACCCTTCCGCGACCGCCTTGGCAAGGAATCGAAAGATGTGCTCAAGAAGAAGATCGAACTGGTGGTCGGCGGCGAACACCGCCAGCAGTCCGTTCAGCACGCGCTCAATGCCATCTCTGCTGATCCCGAGGACGTGGTGCTGGTGCACGACGCCGTCCGTCCGCTGGTCACTGCAGAGATCATTCACGACGTAATCGAAGCCGCGAAGAAATACGGCGCCGCGATCGCTGGGCTGCCCGCCGTCGATACCATCAAGCAGGTGGAGCGCACGTCGGAAGGCGCGATCATCAAGGCCACAATCCCCCGCGCTGGAGTCGTGCTGGCACAAACTCCCCAGGGATTCCAGTACGGCGTTATCAAGAAAGTCTTCGACGAAGCAGCCGCCGACGGCTTCACCGGCACCGACGAAGCCTCGCTCGCCGAACGATCCGGGCACGAAGTTGCCGTCGTCATGGGCTCTCCGAGAAACATCAAGATCACGACACCCGCTGACATGGAACTGGCGGAGTTCTATTTAAGGAAATGAGCCACGGATCAGCACGGATTTCCACGGATCAACCCCGTTTCAACGGCGTAAACTCAGCGGTGATGGACGCAACCGTAGTTGGCCTGAAACATTTTGAATTGACCGACTCGATCATTGGTGTGTTTTACGATGTCTACAATGAACTCGGTTACGGATTTCTCGAATCCACATACGCCGAAGCGATGGTGATAGCGCTGGAACAGGCGGGACTCAAGACAGAACGGGAAGTTGGCGTACCAGTGTGGTTTCGCGGCCGAAAAGCGGGGCAATACTTCGCAGATCTCGTTGTGGACAATCGCGTCATCCTGGAACTGAAAGCCGCAAGAACGCTCGACAAAGCCCACGAGGCCCAACTACTGCACTATCTTCGGGCAACAACAATCGAAGTAGGCATGCTCCTGAACTTCGGCCTTCGTCCACAATTCCGCCGATTGCTCTACGACAATGAAAGAAAAAAGATCCGTGCAAATCCGTGTGAATCCGTGGCTGAGGTCCTGGCATGAGAATCGGATACGGATTCGATTCGCACGAATTCCGCGCGGGGATTCGGCTGAAGATTGGCGGGCTCACGCTGGCGCATGACAAAGGGCTGGGTGGGCATTCCGATGGTGATGTTCTGCTGCATGCCATCACCGATGCACTGCTCGGGGCAATTGCCGCGCCGGACATTGGGGCCCTCTTTCCTCCATCGGACCCCAAGTGGAAAGGGGCGGACTCGGTCATCTTCTTGCGCGAGGCGTTGAAGCGCGTGCGAGAGGCCGGTTACGTCGTAGCCAATATCGACTCCAGCCTGATCCTGGCCGCGCCCAAGATCGGTCCACATGCGACCGTCATTCGTACCCGCGTGGCGGAGTTGCTCGGAGTGCACATCAACTGCGTCGGACTGAAGGCAAAGACTCCGGAAGGATTGAACCTGGACAACGCCGCCATCGCGCACGTCGCAGTCCTGCTGGAGAACGTTCCGCGCCCGAAAAAGAAAACACCGAAGAAGAAGTCTAAGAGGTAGGTCAGAACCCACCGGCGCGCAGCGCCTGCCAGAAACTCAGATCGTCGTAGCCGAGCGCAAACACTGACACGCCTGCCAGCTTATACGTGGCCGCAAGCGCCGATTTCAGCGGGATGCTCTTCTCGTCCTCATACCAAACCACATGGCTTGATCCATCGGCCGCTTGGTAGTTGAAAAATGGCGATGACGAGGCGCTGTCCCACTGCGGCTTGGCGCCGCTCTTCGCGATGAGCGCCGGAATATCTTTCCAGAACACCTGGACTCCGGTCTTGGCGGTCAGGTTCCAATCGTATCCGTAGGCGGGAATTCCCAGGCTCAGCTTGCCTGGCGCGACCACCGACGCCGCGTAAACGACGCACGGCTCCACCCAGTTCAGTCCGGCCACAGGCCCCGGCAATCCCCACGGACCGTGCTGGTCGTAGGTCATCACCTGCAGGATGTCGGCTGTCTTTCCCAGCGCGGCAAA
The DNA here is from genome assembly GCA_963722365.1 of uncultured Acidobacteriaceae bacterium. Classification (GTDB taxonomy): domain Bacteria; phylum Acidobacteriota; class Terriglobia; order Terriglobales; family Acidobacteriaceae; genus Sulfotelmatobacter. Next base: position 375,669 of record CAVRLM010000001.1, on the reverse strand, counting down.
GTCAAACGCACCGGTCCACGAGTCTTGCGGATTATCTTTCAATTCGGCGGGCACCGATACGACGGTAAGGTATTTGGCGGCGCGCATCTTCTGCGCGACATCGTGGACGAACGAAGTGAAGGCTTTGCGATCGCTGTAATCGATCGATTCGAAATCGATATTGATGCCCGTATATCCCCATTGCTTTACGAGCGTCAGCATCTGTTGGATGGTTTGCGCTCTGGCTTTGGATTCGTTGAGGATGGCGTGCGTGATGTTGGCATCGAATCCGATGGCGTCGAAGTTCGACACGGTCGCGAAAGTTGCAATGCCTTTCGACTTCGCGAACTCGAGCGCCTCGGCGGGTGCGGTTCCACTGATCGTTCCGTGCATGTCGACTGCGAACGTGTCGGTGGGTAATTGATTGAAGTAGGTGTGGAACGCGGTCAGCGATTCGTAGGACGCCTTGCCGCCCTCCAGGTAAGCCATGACTTGCCTTGGGGAAGCGGGAGGTGCGGCATGGGCCACGGTCGACAGCAATGCGGCCGCAAGTGTGAGGCCCAATCTTTTCGAGTGCTTCAACGGCTCCTCCTATCGCTCAGTCGGCCGATGGTTCTAGGGTCGTTGGCGCGCAGCAGCGATCAGCGCGGCGAAAATGGCGCGTGAAGCCGCATCGGTATCCACGGAGCGCTCGGGGTGCCACTGCACTGCCAACACAAAATGATCGTGTGCGGTTCCTTCGAGGGCTTCGATGATGCCGTCGTCTGGACAGCGGGCTACGACGCGCAGGCCCTGGCCGACTGCCTCCGCGGATTGATGGTGGGACGAGTTCACGGGAACGATCAGGCGACTTCGGACCTCAGCGTCCCGACTTTTAACCTCTGCGGACACGATCTTCGCAAGCTTGGATTCCGGTTCGATCTCGACGGAGTGTGCGACTGGCACATTCTTTCCCGCTTCATGATTGACTCGGTGGCGCGTCTCTTCGGAAAGGAAATCGGGGATGTGTTGAATGAGTGATCCGGCGCGATAGACGTTCAGGCTTTGCAAGCCGTAGCAGATGCCGAGCACGGGCTTGCGAGAGGAGTACGCACTCTCCAGAAGGAGATCGTCAACGGCATCGCGGCGGGGGTCGGCGGCCGCGGTGCGCGGTGAGCGTGGCGCTCGGAAGCGGGCAGGATCGACGTCTGCATTGCTGCCGGGTAACAGCACTCCGTCGCAGGTCTGCATCAACTGCAGGATTGCGTCAGGCGTTTGCTCGAGTTGAACCCGGACCGGCTCTCCTCCCACCAGGGCGACGGCCTTTTCATATTGAGGGATTGCCCGCTCTCCATACTCGTGGTCCGTTGAGTGCGGCATGGGAATGGCGATGCGCGGAGGCATCGGTTAGCCCAGTCTTTCTATCGCGGACAGGGCTTTGGCCTGGCGGTAGTGGCGAATCTCCATGATCACGGCGAGCACGAACACAACTGCGCCGGCCACCAGCGCCATGGGCACTGCGATGTGGCGATAAGCCATCCGCATGTCCGGATGTACGCCCTTGAGAGCCGCGACAATCACCGTCCCGAAAATGGCAAACAGGAGAATCACGGCAAAGCTGAGGAGCGTCCCAACGAAGGTTACGACACAGACGCGTGCAGGAATGGTGTACCAGCGGGGAGCGCGGGAGGGGCGTACGGGGGGCATGACGTTCGCAATCATTCTACTGGTTCGTGAGAACAGTTGGACCGCAGAAGAAGCCGGTTTTATGGTTCGTACGGTTTCAAACCTCCGGGTGTTGGATCTGCATGGGAGGTTGAACGTAGCCGAGTGTTGTGTAACATTTTTTCTTTGTGCTTTCTTCAAAATCTTGATTTCATTGAGGTTAGGTTGGGTATTGCGTTGACTGACCGCAAAATCTTGAGCCGTAAGGACTTACGGCTAAAATATTCCGGAATAAGGACTTAGGGGCGAGGCCGTCGTGACACCTCCAACCACAGAGGGCACAGGGGGACACGGAGGAAAATCGCCGGGGCTTTCGGAATTCTCCCGAAGAGAGTGCATACATATATAGAAAGCTTGCGCCTTCTGAAATCCTCGGTAAAGGTTGTTTGTCACAAGATTGCGATTTTTGCCTGTGGAAAGCTGTGGAAAAGGTCACGCGGCGCCGAGCACTTTCGAGAACCAAAATGCGACGAACGAGGCGAGACCTAAGCTGTGTGTAGAATAGTCCTGCATGTCGCAGGCAGCCTCCGCCATCACGCGCAGTCCCGCTGAAGTTGTTCGGTTGACGCCGGTTTCGCAAGCGCCCAACGGTATTTGTTACGCCTCGGCTGGCGAGGTCGCGGTCAACTCGTTTGATCTGGAGCGGATGATCGCCGCTGTCCCGACGCGGATCGCAGCGGCGCTGGAACGCAAGGCGTACTACTTCGTTCCGCTGACCGTAAGCCAGAACGATGAGACGCTGATCGCCGACCGCTACGACGTGGCGCTCAGCGACAACGCTGTGTGCCATCGCAACCTGAATCTGGGCGACTCGCAGTGCGTGTTTATCTCGACGCGGTTGATGGACGACAAGTTCTCAGTGGCCTTCGAGTTCTATATCAATGTGGGTCACGCGCTGGTGGAGCGCGCCGGAGTCTCGCGCGAGTTCGGCGAGTTGGCGTGGAGCCAGGTGGAAGCGGGAGTGCGCGGCGAGACCTCGCTCGATGCCTGGGAGGCACGCAAGCTGGCAACCGCCGGTGGCCCTGACGCGGAGCGATTCAAGAACGAGTATCTCGACGCGACGTTCTCGGACACGATTTCGATTTATCTGCTGTCGTTGTATCTGGACGTGGATTATTACGATCTGCGGGAGAGGGACTATCCGCTGCTGGCGCCGTCGGCGCTCGCCGAACGGCTGCGGAAAGTGGCGGAGTTGTTTCCGCCGAACGTGGGATTTGAGTTTGCAGTGCTCTACAAGCGGCGCGGGTAGGGCAACTTCTTCTGCCACGGATTCCCACGGATCAAATCTTCAGAAATTTCTTTCGTCCCCCAGTCAAGCGGCACTTCGATCGAAGGAGTTACTCGGATCGCGTGGCATTCCAGTGTCCCAGTCCATGTTCGTCGCGGTATGTCCCATTGATGGTCCTACCCTGGACCGTTCCTTGGACGCGAGGGCCGTCCACCCTGTTGAAGCAAGCTGTTACACGCGAAAGATAGGAAGATAATTGTGGACGAGTTGCCCGCGACGCGTCCACACTCGTCGGATCTGTGGTGAGACCGCAATCGCTGGAGGACGCTATTCATGGCGAATGATACGCAAGGACCGCAACACCAAACTCGTGGTATCGATCTGAACCAGTTCTGGTCCTCTCACGTCGGTCTTACGTTCGTCACGCTGTCCTTGACCGTGCTCGTTTTCGTCATCACACCTTTGCGCGAGGCAGGGCTTCCCGGGCGCCTCTTCTTCGACCTGGTCGTGGTCACGCTGATGATTCTCGGCACCCTGGCCATCGATCACACCCGGATGGCCAAAGGCTTGGCGATCGGCATTGTCGTGGTGTCTGCGGTGGTGCTGGGGGCAGGGCGCGTCCATCCAAGACCGGTTCTTCATCAATGGGGTAGCGCTTTGGTGATCGTCACGCTGCTGCTTTATGTTCGGATTGTCTTGACCGTGATGTTCCGCAAAGGGCCCGTGACCTGGGGCCGCATACAGGGGGGATTCTGCGTCTATCTGCTGATTGGAATGTTGTGGGCGTCGGCGTTTCAGTTTCTTGAGCAGCTACACCCGGGTTCCTTCTACTTTACTTCGGCGCCGAGGGACATCGACCAACTCACATCCAAGCTTACCTATTTCAGTTTCGCTACTCTCACCACCGTCGGCAGTACGATTGCGCCGCTCGATCCGTTCGCTCGATCGCTGACCATAGCTGAGGCCGTGGTCGGGCAGCTTTTTCCCGCGACGCTGATCGGAGCTCTCGTGGCGATGGCGCTGCGGTCTGGCGCAAAGTCCTGACGCGGGGCGCTGGCATGGGGATGCATGCTATCCGAACTTCTTTTTGCCACGGATTTGCGCGGATTTTCACGGATCAAGATCGGATCGCTCTTCCTTCGGGATGCCTGAGGGGCCGAAGCCCGGGGTTTTTCGGAATCCTTCGGCACGACGCGGCTAGAACCACTTCCGCTGCCACGGATTTACGCGGATTTTCGCGGATCAAGATCTGATCGGATCTCTCTTCCTCCGAGATGCCTCGGGCGCTGAAGTCCGATTTTTTTTCGGAATCTTACGGCACGACTGAGGCCGTGTCCTTCCCGATGTCGTGAACTGAAGTTAAACATCCCACCGTTTCGGCAAGCTCAGGACAGGCTCACAAGTCGCAAACGGAGCGGCTTTTGGGATAGTGAGATTACTGCGTTCCCGGTCCGTAATATCGTTATGTCGCTCAGCGGTATTCGCGGAGCCAAACTGTGGTCACGATCATCCAATCCCGGCAGGAGAGTGACGAACGATGTATCACGTGCGCCAAGAGAACTTGCCATTTGTTGGTAGTTCGTATGAGTTTGTGGGGGCTGAGCGGGGCGACACCAATGTTTCGGTGTTCCTATTTCATGGGAAGCCGGGTTCGGGGCCGGGGCCGCACCGGCATCCTTATGATGAGATCCAGTTCATCCGTGAAGGCCGAGGGGTGTGGACCGTAAGCGGCAAGACCTTCGAGGGTAGCGCTGGAGACATCTTTGTCATCAAGGCCGGCGAGGTTCACAGTTTTAAGGCGGTGGGGGATTCGCCGCTGGTGCAAGTGGACGTTCACCTCAGCCCGCAGTTTATCCAAGAGAATCTGTAGAGAGTATTCATTCGAACTCCGTTCGCCACGGATTTGCGCGGATTCCCACCGATCAAGTTCGAAGAACTTCTCTGTTCTGGAGCATTCGCAGAATCCAGTATCCGGGCGCGGCTGCGGCGAGATGCTTCAGGGTGTGGCCGCTGACGATGTGTCCGACGGCGAAGACGTGGCGGTCACTTTCTTCCAGAATCTTGGCGAGGACGTAGAAGCCCACCACGACCGCGAAGTCTGAGCCGCGCGAGTATTTCGCCGGAAACAGAAGCACGAGCAGAAGAACCAGAATGGCGTACACCTGTATTCCGGCGTAGAGTCGCAGATCGCCGTGCCCGCGCAATTCGCCGGCGCGCCATAAGAGCACGCTCCCGATGCCTACTGCCTGAAGCGCAGGAAAGAGCCAAAGCCCCGCGTTCACGCTGACACGCTCGGCAATCACCGCTGAAACCAGCGTCATGAAGACGAACATGATGGGGATGCGGTCCCAGACGAGGCGCGTATTTCCCGGTGCGAGATGGTAATACGCTGAACCGAGAGCCGTGAGAATCAGCCCGGCAAACATCACGAGGTAAAGGTAGCGCTCGCGCCGATCGACGAATTTGGCGGCATCGGACGCCAACAAAGCCAGCAAGCCCCAGACTCCGACGATGGCAAACGCGAGATTGGAGACAACGTCGCCGAAGTTCGGAATCCCAAGCCAGGCTCGATGGTCGGCGAAGTTGTGATAAGACAGCGGCTGTGGGATGGTTGGCAATAACAATCCGATGACCGCGAGCACGACGGCGACCGCGAGAAGCAGGAAGAGTGGTTTGGAGGTTGAGATCAACGTGTCAGATGGAGCTCGTCGGATTGTACAGTCAAAAAAACCACCCTCTCGCAAAGTGCGCGAGAAGGGTGGGGCAGCGCTTTCGAGATTACTTTGCGTTGGAGATTACGAAGTCGATGGTGCTGGACTGGTTGGCGGTTACGGTGACGGACTTCTCCCAGGTTCGCGCTTCGGTGAAGACGGGGCGCTGTACGCTGCGTTCGGTGAGGACGTCGTAGGCTTGCTCTTTGCCGCCGAGGCCCCAACCTTCGTGCCAGGCGACGATCTCGTAGGTCCCGGGAGGCACGTCGGTGAATTGGAAGTTTCCAGTTTCGTCGGTGACGGCGTAGTAAGGATGAGTGACCACCATCATTTCGGCGTTCATCCAGACATGGCCGCCGTTACAGCGCAAGTGAACCAGGCCCGCGGCGGGCATGCTGCGCGAGCTGACGCGGTCGGGAAAAGGAAAGGGCAAGTTGTAGGTGGCGGCTCCGTCCATGTGAATGGTGTGCAGAGTGGTGTCGGAACTCTTCATGTCGAGCATTGCCTTTTCCGGCACCAGAAGAATGTGCGGAACGTAGCGGCAAGTTTTCTGGTCGAGGTGGCGCCGCTGTTGCGGCAAGTCCATGGCTTTTCCGCGGGAGATGTTCTTGAGGTAAACGATGGTGTTGGCGACGCCGGCTTGGGATCCGACGATGAGGCGCTCGAGGTCGGAAGTCTTGTTGGAGTCGGGATCGCAAATCTTGGGATCTTTGGTGACCGGGAAGGTCAGCGCGCGCGGAACGGCTCCCGACCATTTCACGGTGCCGGAGATGGTGCCACCGTCGGTGACGGCGACGACCTTGTAGTCGCTCTGGGAAAAGGCCACTGCAGCTGCGGCACACAAGAATGCCAATACTAAGTACGGCGAAGTGTTTCTGCGCATACCGATCCCCTTGATGCCTGACGGGGCCGGCTTGCGCGGTGGGCGCTGGCTCCAAGCATTCGATTTTGCCGTCATACTTGCTCCCGCTCCCACGCAACTTGCAGCAACATGGGGAGATGCTGCACCGGCCCGGACCGCATCCGGGACAGGACATGGGTTTGGTCTTAACGTACGGTTTCAACTCAACGGGGAGGCCGTCTTTCAGGACGGTTGTGATTGAAATCACAACAATGATGTTCTACCTGAGGTAAGGAGTCGAGATTACTGAAGTTTGCGGCTGGGTTCAGTTGGCCGGGGCGGCGCGAGCTCCGCAGCCCTAAAGATCGGCAGAAGGCCCCAGGGGTCGAAGTGGCGCATGGCGAATTCAGATTAACCCGGACATGGATTGCACGGCATCGTAAATTTGCAAAGCAGACTTTACAATCATCCCTCCATGACGGTGACGGTACGATCGTTTGCCAAGATTAATCTCGGGCTGTGCATTGGCGCGGCGCGGGAGGACGGCTTCCATGAGTTGTTGACGGTGTATCAGACGATCGGGCTGCATGACGTGATTCAGGTGAGTGTGGGGCGTGGGAGCGGGATTGAGATTCGGTGTGCGGATCCGCGGGTGCCGAGGGATGAATCCAACACCTGCTATCGGATCGTCGCGAAGGCAATGCAATGCTTGCGCGCAAAGGGTCGGGTGGTCATCGAGATTGAGAAGCGGCTGCCGGTACAGGGCGGGTTGGGCGGTGCTTCGGCGAATGCGGTGGCAACGATGCTGGGGCTGGAACGGGCGCTGAAGAAGAGTATTCCGGCGGCGGAGAGGTTTCGGATTGCGGCGGAGGTTGGGTCGGATCTGCCGCTGTTTCTGGTCGGCGGGACAGTGCTGGGAGTGGGGCGAGGGGAGCAGGTGTATCCAGTGGAGGATTTGCCTTCGCTTCCTTGCGTTGTGGTGACGCCTGAGGTGGGGGTGTCGACGCCGAAGGCATTTGGGGAGTGGGATCGGTTGCGGGGGCTAAAGCCCGGATCCTTTGACGGCGATGACGCGGCGATGACGCGCCGCTCTTCCACCCGAACTTCCCAGGGCGCTGACGCGCCGCTCACGCGCCGCTCTTCCACGGCGATGGAGAACGAGGTGCTGTCGGGCGAAGAACCAGCCGAACTGCGCTCGGCTGGGCAGCCGGGGGCGGCTGTCTCCACGGAAACCTCTATCCCAACAAGAACATCTGTCCCCTTTGAAACCTGGACGGGCGAATGCGCCCGTCCCTACAAGAGCGGTCCGAAATTGACGGTGGGGGTGCGGTCCGATAGAATGGATGAGCTTGGCCGCGGGTTGTCGGCGTGGCTGAGCGGGCAGTACTCCAGTGCTCCTTCTGAATTGGCAAGAGGGGGTCGGGCCGAGAATCCGCTTCTCTGGCTTGTCCGGGCTGGGATCAAGAACGACTTCGAAGAAGTCGTCTTTCCTGAATATCCCGAGCTGAGTCGTGGTAAGAGTGCGCTTTTGCGCGCGGGCGCGAAGTATGCGTCGTTGTCGGGCTCCGGGTCGACGTTGTATGGGCTGTTTGCCTCGCGAGAGGCGGCAGTGCGGGCAACGGAACGGCTTCGGAAGCAGGGCTGGGCGGCGCAGACTACGGTGACGCTGCCGCGACGGGCTTACTGGAAGCGGGTTGTTGTGGGCTAAGGCCGCTGCACGGGGCGCTCGCCTGCGGCTTCGCTTGGACGGCCGAGGCGGCCGTCGCCACATGAGTTGTGGCGCAGGATGCGTGGTCGGCGTGAATTTTTGATTGTTGATTTTGGATTGTTGATTGACAATTGAAGTGCCCCGCTGGGGTTCACTCAACAATCGAAAGTCGACAATCAACGATTGGTTACTGGGCCGTCGACTAATGGTAGGTCAAGTGCCTTTGGAGCACTTTGTCTAGGTTCGAATCCTAGCGGCCCAGCCAAAAACAGCTGTCAGCTTTCAGCCGTCAGCTCTCAGCTTCAAGGAGAGTTATCGATGGCGGTTTGGCTGAGAGCTGAAAGCTGACGGCTGAGAGCGAACTATGGCTACTTTGGTGACGCCGACCGACAAGACCGAGAAGGTTGAAAAGAAGAATCCGCCTGTGACCGATGAGAAGACTGAGCGGAAGCAGCGGCCGCGGATGGATGAGAAGTTCAAGATTTTCAGCGGCACTGCGAACGAGCATCTGGCCGATGAAGTCTGCCACTTTCTCGGGATGCAGCGCGGGCAGGCGCAGGTGATCCGGTTCAGAGACGGCGAGTGTTACGTCCAGATCCAGGAGAACGTGCGCGGCGCGGATGTATTTGTCATGCAGCCGACGTGTCGTCCGGTGGACGAGCACCTGATGGAGTTGCTGCTGATGATCGATGCGCTGAAACGCGCTTCGGCGCGGCGCATCACGGCGGTGATTCCGTACTTCGGATACGCCCGGCAGGATCGAAAAGACAAGCCGCGCAGTCCGATTTCATCGAAGCTGGTGGCCGATCTGCTGACCACGGCGGGCGCGCACCGGGCGTTGATTGTGGATTTGCATACGCCGCAGTTGCAGGGATTTTTCAACATCCCGGTGGATCATTTGTTCGCTTCGCCGGTGCTGGTGGATCACTTCCGCAAGCTGGCGCTGCCAAACTTGACGGTGGTTTCGCCAGATGCAGGCGGCGTGGAGCGGGCACGGTTTTTTGCCAAGAAAGTCGACGCGGCGCTGGCTATTGTCGACAAGCGGCGCGTCGAGATGAATGTTGCCGAAGTGATGCACGTGATCGGCGACGTCGACGGGCGCACGTGCTTGATCATCGACGACTTGATCGATACAGCGGGGACGCTGGTGAAGACAGCCGCGGCGCTGGTGGAGAACGGGGCGACTTCGGTATACGCGTGCGCGTCGCACGCGGTGCTCTCGGGGCCGGCGGTGGAAAACATCCGAAACTCCGTGATTAAGGAAGTGGTGGTCACCAATACGATCCCGCTGACGGCCGAAGCGGATGCGGCGCGAACGGAAAAGGGAGGAAAGATCAGCGTCCTCTCGATTGCGGGATTGATTGGCCGGGCGATTCAGGCCAATCACGAAGAGACTTCAGTCAGTAAGTTGTTTACGTAGTTGGGTGTTAGCAAGGTAGCGCGCCAAACGCGCATTTCCGAAATCTCGCAAGAAGCGCGAGATTGTTTGCGCGGCGCGCTCAGGTCCTTCGGCGACAAAAAGCTGTCGCCTCAGGATGACATTCAAGTGAGGAATTGAAATTTATGGCGACTACATTGGAACAGAACACATTGGAAGCACAGGCGCGGGAAGCGGGCAGCAAGAATGATGCCCGGAAGGTACGGCGTGGCGGAAAGATTCCGGCCGTGGTTTATGGAGCGGGCAAGGACTCGCTTTCCATCAGCGTGGATCCGCGGCACGTGCAGCGCATCCTGAACTCCGAGACCGGGCACAATACGATTTTCGATCTAGCCCTTAGCGGCGGCGAGCCAACCAAGGCGATGATTGTCGACTGGCAGTACGAGCCCATCAAGGGACATCTGCTGCACATCGACCTGAAGCGCATTGCGCTCGACAAGGTGCTGCGCGTCAGCGTGCCGGTCAGCCTGGTCGGCGAAGCGGCGGGCGTGAAGCAGGAGGGCGGCATCATGGAGCAGATGCTGCGCGAAGTCGAGATCGAGTGCCTGCCGGGAGACATTCCGAGCCATATCGATGCCGACGTCAGCCACTTGACTTTTGGCAAGGTGCTGCGTGTTTCGGAGTTGCCGCATTCGGACAAGATCAAGTTCATTACCGATGAGAATCAGCCCGTGGCGCACGTCACCTCGGTGAAGGAAGAAGTGGTCGCGACGCCGGAAGCAGTGGCGGCGGAAGCGGGAACTCCGGCCGAGCCCGAAGTCATCAAGAAGGGCAAGCAGGAGACCGAGGAAGAAGGTGCCGAGGCTCCGGCTGCGAAAGCGGAGAAGGGCGAGAAGAAGGAAAAGAAATAGGGAAGCGAGCCGAACGCGCGAATATTGCGCCGCAAAGGACGCGGCGCATCGCGCGGCTCGCCCAGATCCTTCGCGAGACAAAAAGCGTCTCGCTCAGGATGACAAGTGGTTTGAACTGAGGAAGCTATTTAGGCGTGAAACTGATCGTTGGTCTGGGCAATCCCGGCATCGAGTATCAATTCACGCCGCATAACCTGGGTTTTCTGGCGATTGATCGAATCGCGGGAAACCTGGGAGTGGAAGTGAGGAACCGGCAGCGGCGGGCGCTGACGGCGCGGACGGTGGTTGGCGATCAGACGGTGCTATTAGCGAAGCCCGAAACGTTCATGAATTTGAGTGGCGTTTCGGTGCGAGAGCTGATCGAGGAGTATGAGGCGAAGCCCGAGTCGGATCTGATTGTGATTCAGGACGAGCTGGATTTTCCGCTGGGCACGTTGCGCATTCATACGCGACGGAGTTCGGCGGGGCATAACGGCATCGAGTCAATCATCGGGGCGCTGGGCACGCAGGATTTTCTGCGCATCCGGATTGGCGTGGCGCCGGAGCGAAAAGTTGGAGACGGCGCGACTTATTTGCTGGCTCCGATGCGCAAGCCGGAGTTGGCGATTGTAGACGGCATGCTCGATACCGCGGAAGAAGCGGTGAAGGTGATTTTGAAAGAAGGTCCGGCGGCGGCGATGAACCGCTTCAACCGGAAGCCGGACGAATAAGGAAGCGAGCCAAACGCCCGATTTCGCAATCTCGCAAAATACGCGAGATTGATCGCGCGGCTCGCCCAGATCCTTCGCGAGACAAAAGCTTCTCGCTCAGGATGACAAGTTTTGACTTGGAGATAACGAATGAATCGTACCTATGAGCTGATGTTTATTGTGCGGCCAGATATGACGGAAGAAGATCTGGACAAGCTGATTGCGACTTTGCAAGGGGTCGTGCCGCCGACGGGCGGAACGGTGCAGCGCGTCGATAAGATGGGGAAGCGCCGCCTGGCCTATACCGTGCGCCGCTTCCATGAAGGCATCTACGTGCTGATGATCATTGAGGGCGGAGGCGCGGTGATTCATGAACTCGAACGCCGCCTGCGCGTGACCGAGCCGGTGATCAAGTTCCTGACCGTGCGCATCGATGAAGAGCAGAAGCGGCTGGACAAGATCAAGAAGCTGCGCGACGCGAAGAAGAAAGTAAGCGCACAGCCGGCGGCCCCGGCAGCGGCAGAGGCACCCGCTGCTCCAGCGGCGGAAGCTCCGGCAACGGCTTAAGACCGGGAGTCAGTAGTCAGGAATCGGGAGTGCGCCGAAAGACTGACCGCTGACTAGTGACTACGGGTACAGACAAGTTTGGCAAAGAGATTCTGAAGGAGAGATATGGCTGACGAAACGAAAGCACCAGAGCAAGCAGCGCCGAGTGAGAGGCCGCGTTCCAGTGACGGGCCCCGCTCGGGGGGAGATCGTCCGCGGTTTGGTGGTGGCGGTGGCGGACGAGGGCCCGGCGGTCCTCCGCGCGAGGGCGGCGGGGGGCGCAAATTTTTCCGGCGCAAGAAAGTTTGCAAGTTCTGTGTCGAGAAGATCGAAGACATCAACTACAAGGACTACCGCATGCTCGGGCAGTTCGTCGCCGAGAGCGGCAAGATCGTGCCGCGGCGCCTGACTGGCGTCTGCGCACCGCACCAGCATCGCCTGTCGGCGGCCATCAAGAAGGCGCGGAATATCGCCCTGCTACCGTTTGCGGGACGGGCGTCCTAAAGACATTCGCCACGGATTAGCACGGATCTACACGGATAAGGCTTTTGGAGTCATTTGGGTTATCCGTTTGATCCGCGTGAATCCGTGGCAAGAATTCGTGAGATTGGAGTCATTCCCATGGAAGTCATTCTGAAGGAAGATGTAGCGAAGCTGGGGTCCCGCGGCGATGTGGTGAAGGTCGCGGAAGGGTATGGACGGAACTATCTGTTGCCGCGCAAGCTGGCCATTCAGGCCAATGAAGGCAACAAGGCCGTGATTGTGCAGATGAAGGCCGCTTCGGTGCGGCGCTCGGCCAAGGAGAAGACGCAGGCCGAGGAGTTGGCCAAGCAGTTTGACGGCGTCTCGGTGTCGTTCCAGCGGCGTACGGGCGAGCACGATCAGCTCTTTGGCTCGGTCACCTCGAGCGATATTGGCGACGCGCTGACCAAGAAGGGCTTCAACGTGGATCGGCGCAAGATCCAGCTGCACGAGCCGCTGAAGACCGTAGGCGAGTTCACGGTTCCGGTAAAGCTGCACAAGGACGTGACGGCGCACCTGAAAGTCGTGATCGAGAAGGAAGCCGCCGCCGAGTAATTCCCCTTTCCATTCGGCTTCAGGCACGCTGTCGGCAGAGACGTAGCTAGCTACGTCTCTACGATTGCCTCACTCCCGGGGCATTTTTTGTGCCAATGGCGTATCCGGCCTTGTGGACCAATGTTCTGTTTCCCTGTAAATCTTTGACCCAGAATCACCTAGGCAGCCCAAATAATCCCTGTGTGTCCTATAATTTCTGCTCACGGTTCCGCTGACGACCCGTCTATTCCTGTGCAAGCCCGGATACGGCAAATACCGGGCAACAGAGGACAGGACGAAACATGCCGGCAGGTGTTTGGGCAATACCACTTGCGGTTGGCGATTGGGCCCGCTCGAAGACGAAAAGCGAGAGGGTGGAGAGAGTCGGCGATAACCAGGACCCCACGCGGGGCCGCATGGCTGGGCAAGAACGCCGTATAGACGACACGATGTTGATTCGAGAGGCCCAGCGCGGGAACCGCGCCGCCTTCGAGGAACTCGTTCGTCACTACGACCAGGCTGTGTTGCGCCTGGCCCTCCATCTCACCGGCACCGAGCAGGACGCGCAGGACGTCTATCAGGACGCCTTCCTCAAAGCCTATAAAAACATCGGCAGTTTCCGGTTCGAATGTTCCTTTTACACATGGATTTACCGGATCGTGACGAATCTTTGTCTCGATCATTTGCGCAAGCGAAACGTGCGCAAAGAGGATGCTCCGGTGGCGAAAGATCCGTCGGGCGGTGAGTACGACCTGCTCGACCAGGTTCCGGACGTGCGGGCCGGGGCGAATCCGGAACGAGACTTGTTGCGCCGGCAGTTGGGCGCGCGCATCGCTGGAGCGCTGGAGAAGCTGACGCCGCGCGAGCGCATGGTGTTCGAGTTGAAGCACTACCACGGGCTGAAGTTGCGCACGGTGGGTGAGATTTTGCAGACCACGGAAGAGACCGCCAAGAATACGCTCTTCCGCGCCACGCAGAAGTTGCGCGGGGCGCTGGCGGATATGCGGTAGGTGTTCGGTCGTAGGTCTTGGGTCTTGGGCCCAAAACCTATCACCCAAGACCTGAGATGCAATAGGTGGCATTTATGAAATGCGAATGGGTAAAAGAGAATATCGTGCTCGAGGTTTATGGCGAGTTGGCCGATGATGCCCGCCATGAACTGGAGCAACACGTGGCCCGCTGCGGCGATTGCGCAGCCGAACTGAAGGCGGAGCGAGAGTTTCACGCGCTGCTGGCGGCCGACCGTGCCACCGAGCCTTCACCGAACCTGGTGGCTTCCTCGCGCATGCGGTTGCAGGAAGCGCTGGAGACGGCCAAACAGGGCAGCTTCTTCAGCCGGCTGGCATTCGATCCGGCGAACTGGCTGCTGCAGATGAAATTCTCTCCGGCTCTGGCGTCGGCGATTCTGATTCTGGGATTTGCGGGCGGAGTTGGCGCAACCTACAAGCTGTATGGATCGCACGCCACGATCGCTCAAGGCCCGACGACAACGATCCAGACACCTACTCCCACCGAAGCCTCGATCGCAGGCATCAGTTCCATCGTGCAAGACCCCAGCACCAACCAGATCAGCATCAAGTACAACGCCGTATCGACGCAGGAGGCACAAGGATCACTGAACGACCAGAACATCCAGCAACTGCTGCTGTACGCCGCCCGCAACAACTACAACACGGGGGTTCGGGTGGACTCGGTTGGACTGCTGGCCCAGAAGAGCAGCGACCAGCAGGTGCGGGAAGCGCTGATTTATGCGCTGCAGAACGATACGAATCCGGGCGTGCGGCTGAAGTCACTGGATGCGCTGGGCAATTACGTGAAGAGCGATACCAACGTCCGCGATGCGGTGCTGCGGGCACTGGTGAATGATTCGAATTCCGGGCTGCGCATTGAGGCGCTGCGGCTGATCGAGCCGGTGAAGGCCGATGGCAGCGTGCGCGGAGTGTTGATGGCGCTGGCGGCGAAAGATCAAAGCACATACATCAAGTCGCAGGCCCGCACCATGCTGGCGCAGTTGCCGGAGATTGATTAGGCGTCCCTCAGCGGCTAAAGCCGCAGGAATAGCGGCACGGGTGGTACGGCTGAAGCCGTACCCTTCCCGAACGGTTTGGTGGGACGCATCGTTGGCAGGAAGCACCGGTGCGACGCATCGTTGGCGAGTTTGGTGTGAGAAAGAATCGCTGAACGTTGGCGAGAATTGAGGGGGGAATTTTGAAACGCGCGCTACAATTCGTCGGGCTGGCCAGTGTGCTTGCCCTGCTTGCGCCGCTGGCCTTGGCGCAGGAAACACATATCACCCGCGAAGGCGGAACCTGGGGTCAGGAGATCACGGGTTCTCTTGCAGCGGTCAAGAACCTGAGAATTAAAGTCGACATGGGCTCCGTGAAAGTGCACGGCGGAGAGCAGCAGGGAATCAATTACGTCGTTCATACGCATTTTGGCAATTCTTCTGAGCAGGACGCCCGCCGGCAATTCGAACAATACAAAGTCACAGCTTATGTAAAGGGCGACACCGCCTGGATCGTGGGAGATTGGCAAGGCGGCAGGCATCCACGACATTTTTCCGGTGAGTTTTCCGTAATGGTTCCGCGCGAAATGGCGCTGGTGAAACTGGAAACCGACGGTGGCAACGTGGAAGCCATGGGAGTGGGCGGCCGCGTGGAGGCGGAGAGCGGCGGCGGCAGCATGAAGTTGGATGACATTGGCGGAGGCGTGAACGCCGAGACCGGAGGCGGGTCAATCGATGTCGGTACGGTCGGCGGGGATTTGGGACTGCACACGGGCGGGGGCTCGATCATGGTTCGCCGCGCCAATGGGAAGGTCGTGGCGGAAACTGGAGGAGGAGGAGTCACCATCCAGTCGGGCGCACAGGGAGCGACGATTGAGACCGGTGGCGGCAGCATCGAAGTCCGCCAGTGCAATGGGAAGGTGAAAGTTTCGACGGGCGGGGGCAGCGTGGATTTGAGCGACGTGGGCGGTCCGGCGGAGATCGAGACCGGCGGAGGCAGCATCAAGCTCACCTCGGCCAAGGGCCACGTTCACGCAGAAACAGGTGGCGGCGGCATTGAGCTTTATGGCGTGCCGTCGGCGTCGGCGGAAACCAGCGCGGGCGGGATCATTGTGAAGCTTGTCAATACGGGAGCCGAGCGCAGCGATTCCGATCTCGAAACCGGGTCGGGCGACGTGACGGTCTACCTTGCCTCGGACGTGGCGATTAATGTGCGCGCCAGTGTCGACATGGGCAGCGGGCACCGCATCACGTCTGATTTTTCGGATATCCGGATCGCCAGCGAAGGCGACAAGTGGGGACCGAAGACACTTACTGCAGAAGGCAGTCTGAATGGCGGCGGGCCCATGTTGAAGGTACGAACTTCGAGTGGCGACATCTGCTTCAAACGGGCGAATCACTAGTAGGAAGACGGTACTCGGTACTCAGTACTCAGCAACGGTCGTTGAATTCCAGCGAGGCGACTTGCATTGACGCTTTAGAAAATGCTGTTGGGGGGATGACCATGCGCCAGTACGTTATGACCGGCATTACGTTGTTGCCATTGCTGCTCACCGTTTCGCATGCGGCACAAAGCTGGTCGGTCGATCCGCCGGCGCAACCGTGGGTTTTCTCGAGTGAAGAAACCGGGACGAGTTCGTATCTTGGGGTCGATATCGCCGACGTGACCACCGAGCGCCTGAGCGCGTTGAAGCTGAAAGAGGAAAAAGGTGTAGAGGTCACGATGGTCGACCAGGATGCTCCAGCTGGCAAGGCGGGGCTCAAGGAGCACGACGTCATTCTCACCATGAATGGCACGAGCATTGAAAGCGGCGCGCAGCTGCGGCGTATGATCCACGAGACCCCAGCGGGGCGGATTGTGAGCCTTGGAGTGAGCCGGGATGGCCAGCCGATGACGATCAAGGTGCAATTAGCCGACAAGCACAGTGAATACGCGATGGCGCATCCCAAGGCAAAAGAATTTCACTTCGAGATGCCGACCATTCCTCCCATGCCGGACGTCGACATTCCGTCGATCAACATGGTGGTGGTGACATCGTCGGCGCGCAGCGGCCTGATGGTGGAAAACATCACTCCGCAACTGGGAGAGTTCTTCGGCGTGAAGAATGGGAACGGCGTTCTGGTTCGCTCGGTCGAGAAGGGTAGTCGCGCCGAGAAGGCCGGACTGCGGGCGGGCGACGTAATCGTGAAGGTCAACGACCAGCCGGTGCACGACACCAGCGACTTCAGCCATGCCGTGAAATCGCGCAGCGGTGATTCGGTCAGCGTGGGAGTGATCCGCGAAAAGAAGGAGCAGAACCTGAACCTGACTCTGCCGAGCCGCAAAGAGTCTGGCGAGCTTCTGGACAATGAAAGCTCTGAGGATCTGCAGATCGACGCCGATTCCGAAGTTGAGTTGGGAGAACTGCAGGACGAACTCGCCAAGCTGCAGCCGCTGATCGAGCTGGCAGGTAGCGAGTCCGCGCAGGAAATGCAAAAGTCCAAATGCGAGTGGCAAAAGGAAAGCGCGAAGCAGCGCAGGCAGTTTCAGAAGCAGCAGCGAGAATTCAGGCTTGAACTGAATCAGATGCGACGCAAGCAGGCTACGTTCTTTCGGACTTGGGCTGATATTTAGCGGACCGCGAGGGACTGAGTTACTTGCCAGCAGCAGTGGTGGCGGCCGCTTTGGGGACGCAAACCCGGTTGCGCCCAGACTGTTTTGCAGCATAGAGACCGTTGTCGGCCGCGCGAATCATTTCGTCGCGGGTCTTGCCGTGAGTTGAAAAAGCAGCGACACCGGCGCTGATCGTGACTCTTCGAGGGACTCCAGGAAATTGATAGCCTTCCACCGATCGTCTGAGTTTCTCAGCGATCACGGCCGCCTGCTCGATGTTGGTCTGGGTGAGCAGAATAGCGAATTCTTCTCCGCCATAACGGCACACAACATCAATCTTGCGCAGCTGCTGGTGAAACAGTGACGAGACCTGCCGCAGCACCTCATCACCGAGCAGGTGGCCGAACTCATCGTTCAGTTTCTTGAATTGATCGATATCGGCCATGATCACCGCCATGCCGGTTTGATAGCGGCGGGCGCGCTCAATCTCCTCCACGATCCGAAGCTCGAAGAAGCGGCGATTAAAAATTCCGGTAAGCCCGTCGATATATGCCAGTTGCTTGACGCGTTCGACGTAATGCGCGTTCTGAATGGAATTGGCGCAAATGTCGGCGACCGATTCGAGCGATTGCAATTCGCTTTCGCGGAACGCGTTGGACCGGGAACTGTGCAGGGTGAGCACGCCGAGCGTCTGCCCAAAGGAAATCAGGGGAATACTCATGCGCGACGCGGACTCCTTGAACATGCGGCTAGCGTCACTGGTGCTGCCGAGATCTTTTTCGATCACGGTGCCACTGGTAGCGAGAACGCGCGACCAAGGATCCTGAGTGGCGGGAAAGCGTCCGCTGGTGGGGATGCAGGGAGTCAGGGTTCCGTGATGCGCCCGCAGGATCAGATCGTTTTCCTCCCGCAAGAGAAGCGATACGTGCTCCACCTGAAATGCCTGTTGAATCACCGAGCAAACGCGGGCGAGCAGATCCTCGAGATCCATGACCGCGGTGCTCTGCTGGGCGATGGCGTTAATCGCCTCGAGTTGCCGGGCTCGCTTGCGCTCCAGAGAATACAGGTGAGCGTTCTGCAGGGCGATGGAGGCCTGGGTGGAAAACAAGGTCAACAGTTCGATGGTCTCATGGTCAAAACGGTCGATCTGGTCGCTCTGGCAATCCAGCACGCCGACGACTTCATCGCAGACCATGAGCGGAATTGCCAGCTCCGAGCGCGTGGACAGCGCGGCGCAGATATAGCGAGGATCTTTGGTGACGTCGGGGGAATAGACCGGCTGTTTCTTCAGGACCGAGGCGCCGGTGATGCCGTCGTGATATCCCAAACAGATCTTGTCCTTACCTGCATCCCAACCGATTTGCGAGCGGACGCAGAGCTGCCGGGCCTCCTTGTCGATCAGCAGGATGGCCACGTTGGGCAGTCGGAAATAATCGCGCGCAATGGCGAGAATCCTCTGCAACACCTCGTCCAAGTCGAAGGTGGAGAGCACGGCTTGGCCGGCGTCGTAGAGGACCGCGAGTTTCGGCATGATCGAACGAATTGTACGACGGCGGAAAGGGGTTACCGAGGTTCCCAAAGTAACTGGCTTTTGACAGGCCGGGGGGCTATCGCCATCTTCGTGCGGTGCGGATCAGGCCATAGGCTACGAGGCAAAACGAGAAATCGAGAACAATCCCGAGGTCCATGTGAAATGGGTGATGGCGGGCGACCGGGGGCAAGGAAGGCACCAGGGCGAAATACACTAAGTTGCCCAGTATGATCGCCAGCAGAGCCTGGAGAAAATTGATGAGCACTGGTGGTTTAGACACCATAGAGGGCATCCGAGGATGCTACCTATTTACGCGGCGTAGCTGGTTGCTTGCAAGGGCTTCGGGAAAAACGTGAGGGACCATCAAAGCCAGCCGGGAGTAGGTCAATCCAGCGTGGTGGCAATCGGGTAGCTGCCTTTGGGTGCGCCGGGGCGCAGTCAGTGCGCGTAAGAGAGATTTCGCGCCAACCACAGATGCAAACGCCTTCAGGAACCCGCGCTACAACCACCCGCCTCGCAACCCTAGGATAAATTGGAGAAAGGTACTCGGAGGAAGTGTTCGGCCGTGGCATCTGCGCTCTCACATGCGGTAGCTGCTCTGAGCATTGGAACATGCTTTTATCGACCACGCATGTCCAAGCGCATTTGGGCGGCGGGTGTGTTCTGCGCCGACCTTCCCGATATTGACGTGATTGGGTTTCGGTTTGGTATCCCGTATGCAGATTTCTGGGGGCATCGTGGATTTACGCATTCGCTGGTTTTCGCTGCTCTTCTGGCGAGTGTGGTTGCGATTATCGTGCTCCGACGCGGGGCGTCTGGGATGGGACGACTTCCCCTGTTCTCGTATTTGTTTCTGGCGACGGCCAGCCACGGCGTGCTCGATGCTATGACGAACGGCGGGCTCGGGGTCGCATTCTTCTCACCCTTCGACACTCGCCGCTATTTCTTGCCGTGGAGACCGATTCGCGTTTCACCAATCGCGTTCGGACGCTTCTTCAGCCCGCACGGATATCTCATTCTTCAAAATGAACTTCTTTGGATTTGGCTCCCAGCAGGACTTTTTGCGGTGTTGGCCTTGATGCTGCGTCGGCGAGAACGAACGGCGGCGATGGAGGCGAACTGACTAACCATCGCGTTCGCGGAACGAGGCCCAAGCTCATTGAATGCCAGCGGCGATTTTTCAACAATGACAGCTCCTCATTTACTAAACCACTGAAACGGCCCCAACCTAGATTGTGTTGTGGGCCATCATCAATAGCGTTAACATTGTCGCCACTGATGGCCATGGTTGAATCCTTCAAATATCGAGTTGACGGGAATCATCCTGAGGTGAGGTTGTATGTCTCGCAGCACCTCTGGCCGCGTCTGACCAAGGCGCTGCTTTGGAGTGCCGCGTGGTCGGTCATTGCCTATGCTTGTGTGCTTTCCTTTGGACTTACGATCCCGTCGCTAATCGGCTTGCTCGTATCGCTACTGCTTGTTGTTTTAGGGCTTGTCGTTGTCAATTTCTCGCTTGTATGGAGTACGCTTTGGATCCGGCCAGACAGGCTAAAGTGGCGAGAAATTCGGCCTTTCAGATGGCATACTAGGTCTTTTCCGCTTTTGGCAGTCCGTGATTTTGGTTTCGCCTTCTTCTCGCACAGTGGCCCGGTCCTCAGGATGGACGTGGATGGAACGTGGTATGTATTGGCCGAAGAAATACAGGAGCGTGAAGCGGACGCACTTTTGTTAGACATCAGGCAGCGGGGTATGGTTTTTCCCCAGGTAATTCAGAGTGCCTAAACGTTGATGCTTCTTTTCCACGGTTTCGAATGTTGGATTGAAGCAGCAGACGACCCTTCCTTTTAAGTAGCGTAA
The DNA here is from genome assembly GCA_963722365.1 of uncultured Acidobacteriaceae bacterium. Taxonomy (GTDB): domain Bacteria; phylum Acidobacteriota; class Terriglobia; order Terriglobales; family Acidobacteriaceae; genus Sulfotelmatobacter. The sequence goes on along the minus strand of CAVRLM010000001.1, from coordinate 354,932 downwards.
CGAGTCCGTTACACTCAACGTCCCGTGGCGACCGTTCGGGATGCGCGAGCGGGCATTCGCCTGCTCCTGCTAACATTCCTTTTCACGTTGTTCACGCCCACGGAACACTAGCGAATGCTCGAACTCTCCACCCCGGTCCAATATGTGAAGGGGGTTGGTCCGCGCATTGGGGAAATTCTGGCGGCCAAGGGAATTTACACCGTTGGCGATCTGCTTCACTACCTGCCGTTTCGCTATGAAGACCGGCTAAACCCGCGCGGGATTTCCGAGTTGCGTGCCGGCGAGATGGCGACGGTTGTTGGCGAAGTGCGCAATTCGGGGCTCTTCCGGACGCGGAGCATGCCGATTTTCCAGTTGACCGTGGGGCAGGGGCGGGCGCGCCTGCGCTGCCTGTTTTTTAACGCGACCTACCTGCAGGGCAAGTTCACGCCCGGGCAGATGATTGCCTTGTACGGAAAGGTGGAAGAGGACCAGCGCAGCCGCGAGTTGCAGATCGTTCAGCCACAGTTTGAGATTCTGGGGGACCCCACCGACTCTGAAAATGGCGCCGAGAAGAAGGCGGCGGAGTCGCTGGAGATCGGACGCATCGTTCCCATTTATGAAGCGATTGGGCGGCTGACTCCGCGCTGGTTTCGGAAGGCGATCCGCACCGCGCTCGATAACCTGACGCCCGATTTGCCGGACCCGATTCCGGCCGCCGTGCGCGCGCATCTGGGGCTGGTCTCGCCGCGCACCGCGCTATGGAACGTGCATTGGCCGGAGCCGGGGGAGAGCTTCCAGGACTTGCAATCGTGCCGCACTCCGGCGCATTTGCGGATGATCTTCGACGAGTTGTTCTTCGTCGAACTGGGGATGGAATTGAAGCGGCGCCAGCAGAAGGCGCAGACCGGAATCGCGTTTCGGCTGGACGACCGGGTGCGGGCGGCGATCAAGAAGATTCTGCCGTTTCATCCCACTGCGGCGCAGAAGCGGGTGCTGAAAGAGATTGCCGCAGACATGGAGAAGCCTTATCCCATGCGGCGGTTGCTGCAGGGAGACGTGGGGTCGGGCAAGACGATTGTGGGGTTCGAGGCGGCGATTATTGCGATTGAGAATGGATGCCAAGTGGCGCTGATGGCGCCGACTGAAATCCTGGCGCAGCAGCATTATTTTTCGGCGCGCCGAATTCTGGAGAATGCCGGGTACCGCACCGTCTTGTTGACTGGGTCGCTGGAAGCGGATCGTAAGCGTGAGGTGCGACGGCACATCGCGCAGGGCAACGCACAGTTGGTAATTGGCACCCACGCGTTGCTGGAGGAGAAGGTTGAGTTCGGCAAGCTGGGGCTGGTGATCGTTGACGAGCAGCATCGCTTTGGAGTGTTGCAGCGGCTGAAGCTGATGCGGAAGTCGGGAGAGGGTGAGGAGAGCAGCCGAACTGCGCTCGGGCCGGCCGGGCCAGAGACCCGGCCCCACACAAGCCCAGCCGAGCCGGACGTGCTGGTGATGACCGCGACGCCGATTCCGCGGACGTTGGCGCTGACGTTGTATGGAGACCTCGATCTCAGTGTGCTCGACGAATTGCCGCCGGGCCGCACGCCCATCGCAACGCATTGTGTTTCTGACGACCAGTCGCCGAAGGTGTGGGAGTTCGTCCGCAAGCAGGTGACGGCGGGGGATCAGGCATATGTGGTCTATCCGGTGATTGCAGAAAATGAGGAGAGCGAGCTGAAAGCTGCGATCAAAATGTATCGCGAACTCAGCGGCAAGATTTTCGCGGACCTGAAGGTGGGCCTGCTGCACGGGCGTCTCGATGGCGAGACGAAAGAGCTGGTCATGCGCATGTTTCAGCGGGGTGAGTTGCAGATTCTGGTGGCAACGACGGTGATCGAGGTAGGTGTGGACGTGCCGAACGCGAGCGTGATGGTGATCGAGCACGCCGAGCGTTTTGGATTGGCACAGCTTCACCAGTTGCGAGGTCGCATTGGCAGGGGGGCTGCCAAGTCGTATTGCATCCTGATGACGGGAGGAAAAGTTTCCGAAGAGGGGCAACGGCGGCTCGACGCAATGACGAAGACCAACGACGGTTTCAAGATTGCCGAACTCGATCTCGAACTGCGCGGACCCGGTGAATTCTTCGGAACGCGGCAGGCGGGGATTCCGAGTTTCCGCGTGGCCAACATCATCCGGGACGCGAAGTTGCTGGAGGCGGCGAAGCATGAAGCGGCGGCCGTGATTGCTGGGCCCAATGCCGAGATTTCCGCCGAGGAGATCAGCCGTGCGCTGGTCCACATGCGGGCGCGCTGGCAGCATACGTATGGACTGGTTGAGGTGGGATGACCCGCTTCACTTCGCCGAGAGGAAGCGGAGAATTTCGTTCATCACGCGCTCGGCCTGGTCGGTCTGGAAGAGGAATTGGGCATGGGCCGAGCCCTCAAGAATGATCAGCTGTTTGGGTTCGGGAGCCTTATCGAATTGCTTACGAATTCCGGGGAGGCGCGGGCCATCTTCGTTGGCATCATCGCGCGCCACGATGAATAGGCTGGGCGACTTGAGTTTGTCGCCCGGTTTGTTGGGCGCTGAACCGAGGAATACCAGGCGATCGATCTCACCGGGGCGGGAATAGACTGATGCATCGCCGGCTGCCGATCCGCCCATGCTGCCGCCAACGACCGAGACACTCTTCGCGCCCGACTGCCGCAGGTAGCGGACTGCGGCCAGGACATCGAGGTGAAGCGGAGCATCCATGGGATCGGAATCGCCCGGACCTTTCGATTTTCCATAGCCGCGCAGGTCGATCGCCAGCACACGGAATTTTGCCGCCGCCAGAGTTTGAGCCTGTTTCGCCCAACTCTCCTTGTTGAACGGACCACCGTGAACGAGGACGACTGCGCGGTCGCCGTCTCCGTAGAGGTCGGCGAAGATGGTGCCGCCGTCCTCGGTCGGAAAGGAAACGGTTTTCTGCGCGGCGGCGACTCCGGAAAGGAGCACTGCCGCAACGAGAATAGAAGAGGTGCGCACGCTGTCCAATTTAGCACCGCTCTCGCGCCGACGCTTGGCGCTTCATGCTTTAAACTGTACGTCCGAAATAATCTTGTGAATCGAGGTTTGCGATGAAGCGTCTAGTTCTCCAGTTTGTTCTCGGCCTGCTGATTGCCGCGACTGGATTTTACTGCGAAGCGTATGCGGACGAAGCCATCACGTCGCGGAGGGTGGAGATCCACGGAGCGAAGCTGCATTACATGACGGCGGGGCACGGTCCGACCCTGATCCTGTTGCATGGTTATGCCGAGACCTCGCTGATGTGGAAACCGATCATGCCTGCGCTGGCGCGGCGTTTCACGGTGATCGCGCCCGATCTGCCCGGCATCGGAGACTCAGACATTCCATCCGACGGGATGGACATGAAGACCGCCGCGATCCGCATTCACGATCTGGCGAAGTCGCTCGGCGTGCAAAAAGCCGAGGTGGTGGGACACGACATCGGCCTGATGGTTGCTTACGCATATGCAGCACAGTTTCCCGCAGAAGTGACCAAACTGGTGCTGATGGATGCGTTCCTTCCCGGCGTGGAGGGTTGGGAGGCGATTTATAACAACCCGGGGATTTGGCATTTCCGCTTCAATGGACCGACTCCCGAGGCGCTTGTGAAGGGTCGCGAGCGCATCTACTTTGACTATTTCTGGAATGACTTTGCCGCCGACAAGACTCATTCGATCCCGGAGGCGGACCGCAGAGCCTATGCCGCGGCTTATGCGCGGCCGGGTCGCATGCATGCAGGCTGGGCCTACTTCGTTTCCTTCCTGCAAGCCGCCAAGGACTTTGCGCAACTCTCCCAAACCAAGCTGATCATGCCGGTGCTGACCATCGGCGGCGACAAATCTTTAGGAAAAGAGCTGGGAGAGCAAGCCAAAGTGGTGGCGACAGACGCGACCGTTGTCGTGCTCAAGAACGCGGGCCACTGGGTGATGGAAGAGCAACCTACGGAAACTACCGAGGCGCTTGAAAAATTTCTTTGACGTTACGGGACGGGATTTCGTTTGCACGTTGGATGAAACAGACAAGCGAAGAACGCCCCTGAGTCTCCGTCGAGGACGTGATGCCTCGTGAGCGGTCGGCATGGTCTGAACTGATAGAATCGTAAGAATGGCTGGGTCTTCCCAACTGATTCAGATTGACGTAAGCGCTCCGCAGCGGGTGCCGAAGCCGTCGTGGCTGCGGGCGAAAGCTCCGGTGGGCGACAACTTCCACAATCTGAAGAAGCTGGCTCGCGGCATGAAGTTGCATACAGTCTGCGAGTCGGCACAGTGCCCCAACATCGGCGAATGCTGGAACCATAAGACGGCGACGTTCATGTTGCTGGGGGATATATGCACGCGGCGCTGCGGTTTCTGCGCCGTTCCCAAGGGGCGTCCGGAGCCGATCGACTTGGACGAGCCACGCCGTGTGGCGGAAGCAGTCGCTACGCTTGGGCTGAAACATGCAGTCGTAACCAGCGTAAACCGCGACGATGACAACCTTGGCAGCGCGAGAATTTTTGCCGAGACCATCCGCGAGATTCGCGAATTGACTCCCGATTGCCGTGTGGAAGTGCTGATTCCTGATTTTCAAGGTCTGGAAGAGTCGCTGCGGATTGTGCTCAACGCCAAGCCGGATGTCCTGAACCACAACACCGAGACAGTGCCGCGGCTGTATCGCGCGGTGCGTTCGGGCGCGCGCTACGGGCGAACCCTAGCTTTGCTCGAGAATGCCAAGAAATTCTCACCCGGGATGGTGACGAAGAGCGGCGTCATGGTGGGGCTGGGTGAATCGTCGGAGGAACTGGTTGAGGTTTTCCGCGACCTGGGCACGCGCGGCGTTGACATTCTTACGGTCGGGCAGTATCTGCGGCCGTCGAAGGATCACTTGCCCATTGCGCGCTTCTACGAGCCCCAGGAATTTGTGTACCTGCGAGACCAGGCGCTGCGCTTCGGTTTCCGTCATGTGGAGTCGGGGCCGATGGTGCGATCCAGCTATCACGCGCACGAGCATGCCGATGCCGCTGCGACGCCGCGGGCGGTGACATAGCTTGCGGGCGACGGCCTTCCTCGCCAAAGTCGTTCTTCTGAAGATCAAGATTCTGAGTTCTAGTATCCCCATCGAACAAATCGGCTTCCGGAGGCACCTGCTGCCTTGGTAACCGCCCTTCTCGTCGTCCTGGGATTTTTCGCCGGCTTGCTGGGTGCACTCACGGGAATCGGAGGCGGCGTTCTTCTTACTCCCATTCTCGCGCTGCACTTCGGCATTCCGATTCGGCAAGCGATTGGCACAAGCCTGGTCGCGGTAATAACAACGTCGGCGGCAAGTTCGTCGGTACACCTGCAACGCCACACGACCGATATTCGACTGGGCATGACGCTCGAACTGGCTACGGCTTTTGGCGCAGCGGTCACGGCGTACCTGGTGGGCTACTTCAATCGCAACGCGCTGGAAGGTCTGTTCGCGGGGTTTCTGCTATACAGCGCGATCACGATCCTGACCAAGGGCGGAAAAGTGAAACCGCTGGAGGATGAGCCCATACCTGCCCTCGAGGAGGGCGCGATTCCACCTTACGAGCCGAAGCGCTATCCGCTGGGATTGGCAGCGGCGCTGGTTGCGGGCGCGCTCTCAGGGTTGCTCGGGATTGGTGGCGGTCCCATTAAAGTTCCGGTGATGTACATCTTCATGAATGTGCCGCTGATGGTGGCGACGGCGACGTCGAACTTCATGATTGGAGTGACGGCGGCGGCCAGCGCGATCGTCTATTACCGGCGCGGCGACATCCTGGTGCAATATGCTGCGCCGCTGGCCGTGGGAGTGTTCATGGGATCGTTGCTTGGCGCGCGCATGGCGCCGCGGATTCACACGAAAGTCGTCGTGTACTTGCTGGTGGCAGTCATGCTTTACCTGGCCGGGCACCTAATTTTTCACCTGCTGAGAGTAGCGCTATGAGCCAGGTACGAGAGCCGGACTTCGATCGCGCGGTGGCCCTGGTGCTCCGCATCGGCGCCTTCGGTTGCTTCTTCGTCATGCTAGCCGGGCTCATCGACGGATTATTCATGGGCGGCCGGATTCCTCTCGACATTGAGCGGGCCGGAGTCTTACTGATGCTGGCAACTCCGGTCGTGCGCGTGATCGTGGCTTGTTATTTGTTTTTTCAGGAAAAAGATTGGAAGTATGGTTGGATTTCGCTGGGCGTACTCATCATTCTGCTGCTGGGCTCTGTGTTTGGAATTGGGGAGCACTAGGTTTTCCGGGCCGGGACGGAGTTCAACGAGTGCAAGGCTAACGTCGCGAACAGCGTCCCCTTGAGCCAATGCGGACCCGTTGCTTTCATTGACTTGCCTGTTTCGCCGACGTAAGATTCGCGCCAGTGATCGGGCGAACCATCTCGCACTACCGGATTGTCGAAAAGCTCGGCGGCGGCGGGATGGGTGTGGTGTACAAGGCCGAGGACTTAACCTTGCACCGCTTTATCGCTGTGAAATTTCTGCCTGACGATGTTGCGAAGGATCCCCAGGCCTTGGCCCGCTTCCAGCGTGAGGCGCGGGCGGCGTCAGCTCTGAATCATCCCAATATCTGCACGATCCATGAAATTGGTGAAGAGGACGGCCATCTGTTCCTTGTCATGGAGTTCCTAGACGGGATGACATTGAAACATTTGATCGGGGGGAGAGCGTTGGAAATCGCGACGCTGCTTTCTCTTGCGACGGAAATTGCGGACGCACTCGATGCGGCGCATGGCCAAGGCATCGTTCATCGCGACATCAAACCCGCGAATATCTTTGTCACCAAGCGAGGACATGCCAAGATTCTGGATTTTGGGCTGGCGAAGATCAATCCGGCCGTAGGCTCTTCAAGCCAGGTTGGGACGGGACGCACAGAAAGCATTGAGAACGAGAACGAGAACCTGACCAGCCCGGGCGCGGCCTTGGGCACGGTTGCTTACATGTCGCCAGAACAGGTTCGCGGCAAGCAACTCGACCATCGCACTGACCTATTTTCTTTCGGCGTCGTGCTTTACGAGATGGGAACTGGAGCGTTGCCCTTCCGCGGCGATACCTCGGGGGTGATCTTTGATGGGATCCTGAACCGCACCCCGATCGCGCCGGTGCGACTGAATCCGGATTTGCCGCTGCGGCTGGAAGAACTCATCAACAAGGCGTTGGAAAAGGATCCAAAGTTCCGATGCCAAACTGCCACCGAGATGCGCTCCGATCTCGAGCGGCTCCGGCGCGACTCAAGTTCCGATCACTTGGTGGCTGTGCCATCCGATTCCGCGGCAAGCGACGCACCATCCTCCGGGCAAGCGGCAAGAGGGCACACCACGCAAGCCACGCCATTGCGTCCGACGGTGGCGGCGTCGAAGCACTACGGCTGGCTGGCATGGGTTCTAGCGGCGATGCTGGTGGCGGGAGTCGGTGGCTGGATTCTTACCAACCGGTTCCGGGCTGCAGTTCAGAATCCGCTGACCAATGCGCATTTCACGCGGCTCACCGACTTCGAAGGAGCCGAAACGAACCCCGCTATCTCTCCCGATGGGAAATTCGTCGCCTTCATCTCCGACCGGAGCGGCACGTTCGACATCTGGCTGATCCAAGCCAGCGGTGGCAGCTTGGCAAATCTCACGCAGGGCCGGATCGGAGATGTGCGCGGGCCCCTCCGTGCGGTCGGATTCACAGGGGATGGATCGGAGGTGTGGAGCTCGGGAATGGAAGGCACGGCTTCTGCGCACGGGCGGAGGCTTCGTTTGTTCCCACTGGTGAGCGGAGCGCCGCGCAATTTCCTGGATGAACATACCGCCGAGGTGGCCTGGTCGCCCGACGGCACGCGGCTGGTCTATCACACGTGGGAAGCTGGCGACCCCACATTTGTGGCGGATCAAAATGGCACCAATGAACGACAAATCCTGAAAAGCGAGCCCGGCGTGCACAGCCACTATCAGGTCTGGTCGAAGGACGGGCGCTGGATCTATTTTGTTCGCGGCCAGCCAGCCTCCCGTGAGATGGATTTGTGGCGTATCTCGCCGAACGGAGGACGACCGGAACAACTCACTCATGTAAATGCCGATATCGCTTATCCAACTCCGATCGACGAGCGGACGGTCCTGTTCGTGGGGCGTGACCAGAACGGAGCCGGCCCGTGGTTGTGGACGTTTGATGTGGAGACCCGCACTTCGCAGCGCGTGAGTTCTGGCCTGGAGCAATATACCGCTCTGGCAATGGCGGCGGATGGACGAAGGCTTGCCGCGAGTGTCGTCAATTCCCGGGTTAACTTATGGAGCTTGCCGATTACCAATCGGGTGATCGAAGAAAAGGAGGTCGAAGCCTTTCCGTTGCCTACCCTACGCGCGCAGGCGCCGCGTTACGGAGGCGCGTCGTTGTTCTATTTGTCTTCGCGGGACGGCGCTGACGGGCTGTGGAGTTATCGCGATGGGCAAGCGTTGGAGATTTGGAAGGGTTCCGAGGGCGCTTTGCAGTCGCCGGCAGCAGTCTCAGCGGACGGGAGCAGTGTTGCGTTTGCGCTTAGGCGGAACGGGAAACGGCGGATGCACGTGATCGCCGCGGATGGAACGGGGCTTCGTCCTCTGTCGAGCGACGTCGATGTTCGGGGCGCGGCTTCTTGGTCTCCGGACGGCAAGTGGATCGTCGCCGCGGGCACCGATCGCGACGGAGCCGGCTTGTTCAAATTCCCCGCGGACGGCGGCTCGCCCGTCCGGATCGCAACTGGGCCGTTCTTGGATCCTGTGTGGTCTCCGCGAGGAGACCTGATCGTGTATGGCGGGACGCAGGTGTTCACGGTCATGCCCCTGTTGGCAATACATCCGGATGGCACACCGGCGAAGTTGCCCGAAATCAATTTGCAGCGCGACGGGGAACGGGCGCGATTCCTACCAGATGGCAGTGGCCTGATTTATATGCTTGGCAGCACGACGGCTGGGCAGGATTTCTGGCTGCTCGACATCGGCACGATGCGCTCACGGCGTTTGTCCCGTTTGAGCAATCCCGCTGCAATGCGGACCTTTGATATCACTCCTGATGGCAGCCGGATTGTATTTGACCGGTTGCGGGAAAATTCATATATCCAACTGATCGACCTTACGGCAAAGTGAGTTCGACCGTAGCGAGTCGGTAGAATCCTCGTGGATTCGTGGAGCATAAGAATCGACGATCCCGATTTTTGGGATCCCTCGCAAATCAGTTTTTTCCATTTCCTGCTCAGAAGATGTGCAGTTTGATGCTGAGATATTTCTTGGGGTTCTCGCGGACCGCCTTGACCAGGCTTCGGGTTTCGACGAGCATCTCATTGGCATTGTTATAGAGCGCTTCATCTTTGAAGAGCTTCCCGGCCGTGCCTTGGCCAGCTTCCAGCTGAGTGGTCAATTCTGAGAGCTTGCTGATGGTGTTATCCAGCTTCTTGGCCAGTTCCTCGTCCTTCGTCAGCTTGCCGATGGTGCCCTTGCCGGCATTGATGTCCTCGGTGATCTTCTTCACGTTAGCGATCGTGTCGTTCGCATTGTTGTAGAGCGATGGATCTTTCAGGAACTTTCCGGCTGTGCCCTTGCCTTCTTGAAGGTCGTCGACCACTTTATCCATCTTGTCGAGCGTGGCGATGAACTTGTCATAAGCGTCGTTGCGAGAAATCAGCCTTCCTAAGCTTCCTTCGCCGCTCCCGACTTCATGGACGATCTGCTGAAACTCCGCGACGGTAGAAGAGAAGCGGTTATAGAGAGTGGGATCGTAGATGAGTTTTCCGAGTGATCCCTTGCCGCTCTCTGCAAAGGCCAGAATACGGTCGGCGCGCTTCAACAGCGCGTCCATGTTCTGTAACGTGCTCTGGCTGGCTTTTACGACCTGATTGAAATCGGGATGGACCTGAGTGGGCAGGGTGTCGCCATCCTGCACCGGGGGACCTATGGCCTGTGAGCTGTCAATGTCGAGATAGGTTTCTCCGAGCACGCCTGCGGTTTCCAGCGAGGTCACCGAATCCCGGCGCATGGCATACCCATATTTTGTGCTGAGCTTCATCGTGATCTCGACAGGAGTGGTTTGCTTATCTTTGTAGGGCACGATGCTGATTTTGGTCACGTTGCCGACGTCCACCCCGCTCAAGCGCACGGGAGCGCCGACGCGCAGTCCCTCAGCGTTGTCGAAATAAGATTTGACGATGATGCGGTGGGTGAACAGGCCGGAGGTTCCGGACATGAGGAACAGCAAGAAACCGAGAGTCAAACTGGCAGCCACCACCGTGATCCCAACGCGAAGTTGTGACCACTTCAGTTGCTTCTGGCTAGGCAAATGATTTCCTCATGACGCCAGTCTGCATGGATGCATGCGCCGCACGAACGATTCGAAATCGCGCCCGGCTCCTCGCAGCATGATAACAAAAACGGAAGCGAAGACTACGCCGCTCTGAAACGTAGTACAGGCATGAGCAACAGAGCGGATAGATAGGCGGCGGCTCCGCAGGCCAGAGACACGGTCAAACCAAACTGAATGGCGATGACCATGGCTAAGACAGATCCGAGCACACTGGCCGCGGCATTCATGGCCCATGCCCACTCGACGGAGTTGTCGGAAGCATTTTGCCCAGCGGGAAATTCGGGAGCGGGCAGGGCAGCGAGCGCGCGCAGTCCCGTGGGGAACGGCATTCCCATGACAAATCCCAGGGGAATGAGCAGAATGCCACTGACCAGCAGGCGATATCCGAAAGCCATGCCAACCAGCGCCGCCAAGCGGTTGGGCAGAAACAAGACGTCGGCAACCAGCGTGACGATGACGAGCGCCAGTGGCACCCAGCCAAGGTTCGTACGGGGCAGCCAGATGCGCGAGAAGAGGCTGCCGGCGCCGCTGGAAAGCATCAGCAGGAAAATCACCACGGTCAGCGCATACGTGGGATGCCCGAGGAATAGTACAAAGCGTTGAATGAAGGCAATCTCAACCATGATGTATCCCAAACCCACGGCGACGAAGTAGAGAAGGGGAAGCGGCGACCGGCGACTGGCACGACTTTTGAGGCTGAGCGGAAGAACCAGGAAGACAAGCACGGCGACCAGGGAAATGAGCAACACCAGCAGTAGGACCAGAACTCCAAGGTTCACCTTCCAATCGATGCCAGTGCGCAACCCGGTCTCCCCAAGAATCTGGGCGGGTTTCAGCGTAAAGAAGAAGAAAGGAGCATTGTCGGTGACGGGAGCAGTGTTGTAGGCATAACCGCGCGCGAAGCCATAAGGATCATTGCTCGCGATGAGGTCGGAAAACGGATTTTGACCGGGATGCGAGGGCAGATAGAGAGCATGAAGTTTCGAGTAGCGACCGAAATGCTCGGTAACGGCATGCTCTTCAACTGGCGTGAATGGAGTCTTCTTTGCCAGCACGACAACCGGGATGCCGTCTTCGTTCAAGGCTCCTTCGGAAACGACCATGAAGTTACGGGCGGGATTTGAGACGCCAAGGCGATGCAGAGTCTCCATGGCCACTGCGACCACGCGCAGAGCCTCGCGGGGATGACGAAATTCCCAGCGGGTGATGGCGATCATCCCATCGGGCTTAAGGTGATTGAAATATTCCTGAAATGCCTCGACGGTATAGAGATTGTTTTCGCTGAGTGCGAAGGCGCCGGCCGCGGTGGATGCCCAAGTGTCTACCAGCGTCATCTGCACCACGTCGAAACGCTGTGGCGTGGAGCGGAGAAATGAGCGGCCATCGGTGACCTGAATATGCACGTCGGGGCGATCGTAGAGATGCTGGGAGTAATCGGCGTAACGGCCACGCATGATGGTGGTCGCGATAATGGGATTGATCTCTATGCCGGTGACACTTGCGCTGCCGTTTGCCACGGCGCGTAAGACATCGACCCCGCCACCGGGACCGATGATGGCGAAATCTCCGTGCGGGCGCAGAACATTAGCAACGGCAGGCGGAGCATCCATCAGGTTGCGCTCCCATTCAGTGCCTTTCCAATGCGTCAGATCGGCGTTCATGATGTAGGTGGAAGCATCAGCGTCGATCACGACGACTTTGGCCTGACCCTGGCGGTCGACCTCCACGCGCGAGAGCGCATTCCAGCGCGCGAATTCCACCCACGCGGGATCGCGGAACATGCCCTTGGCATAGACCACATCGATGAAGCGCCCGGAATAGTTGGCGCCGATCAGTGCTAGTACGGCCAATGACAGAAGGCCCGCATTTCTGCGTCGTGGGCCGGGCTCGGCCCAGATCGAGCCAGCGGCGGCCATCGTAGCGCCGGCAACGAGAACGACGTTTGGACCTCCGACCCAATTCAGCAAAGGGACGATGGCGAGGCAGGCCATGGCGCCGCCGCAGAGGTCGGCGCCGTAGAGACGAGGTATGCGGCTGGTTTCACGTGCGAAGACCACCGCGAATAAAAGTCCGGTGAGAAAGAAAGGGACGGCCGCTGCGAGGTAGAGTGCGGTGAGCCGCCCGAAGTTTGCCCACGACACTTGCAGGGCAACAGGAACGTGTAGCACGACTTCGAGTACAGCGAACACAACCACGGCATTCGGCATGCACAACTGCGCCGCGAGAGTACGCGTATCGACGGCTGCCAGTTTCGCCTTGAGCAAGTAGGCGAATACTCCGCCAGCGCCCAACCCGAGCAGGGCAATGGAGATTGCGAGGAAGGCGAAATGATAAAAGAGGACGACTGAGAAGAGGCGGGTCAGCGCCAACTCGAGAAGTAGTGCGGAAAAACTGGTAAGGGCGAGTCCGGCGAGTAGAGTCTTTTCCGGGATCTGAATGCTCTTCACAGCAGGCGTAGGAGTCAGGGTGATGGCGGACATATTTGAAGTGGAAGGCGACAGTCTAGCAGATGGCGAACGGGTGATTTGTCGGGCGGGCAGGCTGGTTGCGTCAGCTCTCGAGGATCACTTGGGCGATGGCCTGCTCTTGCGTATGTGAAATTGACAGGGCGGCGTTTTTCACTCCGAGCTTCGCGGCGAATTCTCCGGCCTTGCCGTGAAAGGTCATGGTCGGGCGGCCGCCGGGCATGCGGACCACCTCGCAGTCGCGCCAACGGACGCCATGATTCCAGCCCGTACCGAGAGCTTTCATAGCGGCTTCCTTGGCAGCGAAGCGCGCGGCATAACGCTCGACGCGATTGGCCTTGGAGTCGCAATAGTGAATCTCTCCGGGTGTGTAGATGCGTTGGAGGAAACGCTGTCCGAAGCGCTCAATGGATTGGCGGATGCGAGGAACTTCCGCGATGTCGATGCCGGTGCCTACGATCATGGTTGGAAAATCCGTTCGCACAGAATCTTACAGCAAGCGATCTCCGCGATAGATAAGTTGGCCATCGATGATGCGAGCTTCCGCCATCAGAGTATGCGGCTTCACCGGATCCTCGGCGTCGATGTGCAGCACTTCATGACCGTGAGCGGTCAGGTAATCGGAAACCATCATGCGGTGGCAGCGAAAATAGAGGCGCTCGGCGCACATGTAGGCCGTACGGGAATTCTCAGCCAGCGCGATCAGTTCAGACGCGGCCTGGGCGAATTCCGGCGTAAGCATGTAGTCGGCATAGTTGCGGAAGCTCTGGTTGCGCAGGGCAATATTCGGGGAATCGCTGAGAACCTTCTTGCGATAGCCACCTAGAGACTTCCTCCAAAGGTATCGAATGCCGGCTGCCGGCAATGTTTCCTGCAGAGAATCGCGATTGAACTGCGGCAGGCGGCGCGACATGGGAAAGGCGCGGATATCGACGAGTGTCTGAACCTGATGCGCACGCAACGCGGCGATCAACTCGTCGAGCGTGCGCGTGGAGTGTCCGATGGTGTAGAGAACGGCCAAGACTCTTGGATGCGGATGTTCTACGAAGCGATTCGATGCAGTGCGCCCGCGATCATGGGATCTTGATCGGCAAAGACGGTGCGCAGGTCCAGCAAAACCTTGCCATTTTCGACGCGGGCAATGATAGGGGGATCAGAGGCGCGTAGCCGGGCGGCGAGTTCATCCGCGCTGAGTCCGGCGTAACTGATGGCCAGCAGGCGGGTGGGAAGCACCGAGGAGGGAGCGGCGCCCCCACCGATGACGGACTCGCCGTCGATAAGGTCGATGCTGATTTTCTCCGAGAGAATCTGCGCGGCCAGGGACTCGGCGCGCTTGCCGATCTCTTCTTTGGTGAGGCGCATCATGCGCAGCGTTGGAATCGCTTCGTGATCGCGTTTCACATAGGCAAGCAGCGTAGCCTCAAGGGCAGAGTAGGTGAGCTTATCGACGCGGAGGGCGCGGAAGAGCGAGTTCGTTCGCATGCGCGTCACCAGGTCGGCGCGACCGCTGATTAATCCGGCTTGCGGTCCGCCCAGCAACTTGTCTCCGCTGTAGGTGACAATGTCGACTCCAACGCGCATGCTGTCGAGAACGCTGGCTTCGCCGGTGATTCCGAAGTTCTGCAGGTTCACCAGAGCGCCGCTGCCGAGGTCTTCCATCAGAGGAATGCCGCGCTGGCGCGCAAGCGCCACGAGTTCGGCAGTCGACGCTTGCTCGGTGAAGCCCGTGATCTCGAAATTCGATCGGTGTACGCGCAACAGCAGGCGGGTGCGCTCGGAGATAGCTTTTTCATAGTCGGCGGCGCGAGTGCGATTGGTGGTGCCAACCTCGCGCAGAGTTGCGCCAGACTTGGTCATGACATCCGGGATGCGGAAGGAACCGCCGATCTCGACCAGTTCGCCACGGGAGACGACGACCTCCCCGCCTTCCGCGAGGGTGTTGAGTGCAAGCAGAACCGCGGCAGCGTTGTTGTTTACGACGATGGTCGAAACGGGTTGGGAATTTTCCGCCGGGCTTCGCCGGGGCTGGACAGCCGGGGCGGCTGCCCCCGCATGAGCAGGGGGCTCGGCATAAGCAGAGGTCACACCTTCATTGAGCAAAGTGCGAAAGAGGCGGTCGACGTGGACATCCCGCTTGCCTCGCTCGCCGGCGGCGATATCGAATTCCAGATTCGAAAAGCGTCCGGCGGTTTCGCGGATGTGAGCCAGCGCGGATTCAGCCAGAGGGGCCCGGCCAAGATTCGTGTGCAGAATGACACCGGTGGCGTTGATCACGAGACGCAGCGAATGTCCGAGCGCGCGGCGCAGTTGCTCTTCGATGGCGTCACTTAAACCTTCGAGAGCAATTCGCAATGTTGGCTGGTCAAGCAGTCCAGAGGCAATCTCTTCGCGCAGGCGGGCGAGCGTTGCGCGGGCGGCGGAGGTGACGGGTGCGGCCCCGTGCTGGGTCGCGAGAGCGTCTACGCCGGGCATTCGCAGGACTTCATCCACCGAGGGAAGATCGCGAAAGAGCTCCGATTTCGTCGCGCCATTCATCCCCGGATTATCCCATGAAATGGACGAAACCATCGCAGTAGGCTGGGACCTCGCCTTTATAGCGTGTGCAGATAGGCGAGCAGATCTTGAACGTCCTGCGAGTTCAGCGTCTGGCTGTAGCCTGGCATTTCGTTGCGGCCGAGGCGGATGATATCGGTGACGCGTTCATCGTTCGCCGGCAGTCCACTCAGGGAAAGATATTTGTGCTGGAAGACGCCTTTGAGCGATGGGCCCTTTTTCCCGCGGGGAGAGTAGGGCTCGTGGCAACGGTCGCATTGCGAATCGTAGATTTTACGGCCGGCTGACTGTTGGGGATTAAGACCAAGTTCGGCGTCTGACTTGCGAGGCTCGACGTCGCATGCGATGGCCAGGGCGAAAAACGAAAGTAAAAAAATGATTCCAAAGAAGATTTGTACGCGAGTCTTGCTGCGCATGGGCTCCATCAAAACATCGCCTTTCTGTTGGATCAACATCCCTCGATCGTGCCATAGCAGAAATGACAAGACGTTTTACAATGATAAAACAAAGCCCACATCTCAAAGCCCAGTTGCCTTGCTGATGACCGTTGTGCTCAAACGCGTTTATGAATCAGCATCCCGCACCGACGGGACGCGGATTCTCGTCGACCGCCTGTGGCCACGTGGCGTCGCAAAGGCGGTCGCCGCGGTGGACGAATGGCTGCGCGATCTGGCGCCCTCCGATGAACTGCGCCGCTGGTTTCATGCCCAGCCCGAACGGTGGCTGGAGTTCCGCAAGAAATACCTCAAAGAGCTTTCGCAACCGCAGGCCCACGACTCGCTGGAGCAACTCTACAAGCTCGTTCAGAAACGCAAACGGTTAACGCTGCTCTTTGCCTCGAAAGATGAAATGCACAACAACGCGGTCATCCTCAAGGAACTTCTCGACGGCACGCGCAAACCGCCGACCGGCACCGGCCCTGGCGCGGCGTATGGCATTCGCAGGCGCGAAGCCGCGGTGCGCCGCAGATAGCGCGCCTGCCGTCCCGTTTGAAAATCCCGCCTGACAACTTCATTTAGAATCGTGCCGCATGAGATCCGTCTTCCAGTGGAACCTGGGCGGGCGCTCGCTCGAACTGGGCAAACGAACCCTGATCATGGGCATCGTGAATGTGACCCCAGATTCGTTTTCTGACGGTGGACAGTTTCTGGATCGCGACGCAGCGGTGGCGCACGCCGAGCGATTGCTCGATGAAGGAGCGAACATCCTCGACATCGGCGGCGAGTCGACCCGGCCGGGAGCTCGCGTGGATGTGAGCGTTGCCAAACCACCCGACACCAGGAAAACAACAACGCCGAATCTAAAGGTGGGAACGCCAGCGGTCAGTGGCGAAGAAGAATGCAAGCGCGTGCTGCCCGTGATTGCGGAGTTGAAGAAGAAGCATCCCACGGCAGTTCTTTCGGTGGACACTTACAAAGCGGATGTGGCTCGCGCGGCGGTGGGAGCCGGCGCGGAGATCGTGAACGATGTCAGCGGATTTCGCTGGGATACACGCATGGCAAAGACGATCGCCGAACTCAATTGCGGCGCGGTTTTGATGCACATGCGAGGACGCCCTGAAGAGTGGCGCACACTTCCGCCGCCAGGCGACATTGTGCTGCTCGTGAAACGGGAACTCAAGGAGTGGGCGGAGAAAGCAGTGCTGGCGGGAATGCGGCGCGAACGGATTGTGCTCGACCCCGGCTTCGGATTCGGAAAGCGTTTCGAGGAGAACTATTCATTGCTGGGGCGTTTCAGCGAACTGCAGACGGCTGGGTTTCCGCTGCTGGCGGGCACTTCACGGAAATCGTTTATCGGCCGGACTCTCGGGCGCGACGGGAAAGATGTACCGCCGGAGGAGCGACTGTATGGCACGCTGGCGACGCAGACTGCGCTGATTTTAAAGGGCGCGCACATTCTGCGGACGCACGACGTGAAGCCGGCGGTGGAGGCGGCACGCGTGGCGGATGCGATTTTGCAGGCTCGGTAAGAGAGCAGGACACCGCGGGTGAGACGCCTCCGGTACGGCCGGCAGGAGGCCGGTGCTACGTTTTCTCGGAACTCAAATATTCCTCTTCACTTTTCTTTCGGATCAACTCAAGTGAGGCTTCGCAACGGCAAGGACTTCTGGTCGCTCTACACTGATCGTAGGGCTTCTCGCGGATGGATGACCTCACCAAAATCTCGCTGGATGCGCGGGTCACCGTGCGCCGTGCGGGACCGGCCGATCCCGCGGGTGACTGTGTCGTTTACTGGATGCAACGGGCGCAACGGGGTATCGATAATCCTGCACTCGATGCCGCAGTCGAAGCGGCGAATGTCTTACGCAAGCCGGTCGTGGTTTTTCTGGCACCTGTGCCGTATTACCCGAATGCAAACCTTCGGCATTATCACTTTTTAGCGGAAGGCATTCCTGATATTTCGGCGGCGCTGGCGAAGCGAAATATCGGATTCGTGCTTCGGCGTTTTCCCCATCACAGCCTGCTGCAGTTTTGTGAAGAGGTAAATGCTGCTCTGGTGATCGGCGATGAGAATCCGATGCGCGAGCCCGAGGCGTGGCGGCAAGCAGCGACGAAGAAGTTGAAGGCTCCCTTGTGGACGGTAGATGCCGATGTGATCGTCCCGTCGAAGCTGCTGGAGAAGGCGCAGTATGCGGCGCACATCATTCGTCCACGGTTGCAGGCGCAGCTGAAGGAATTCCTGATCGCGTCCAGGAATCCGCGAGCGCAGGTGACGTGGACGAAGCCTCATGGATTGGTGTCGCTGGATCCGGATTTCGATATCACACAAGGGTGGGAGATCGATCGGACCGTCCCTGCGGTCTCGCAGTGGCGCGGCGGGACTCGTGAGGGACAGCGTCTGCTGAAAGAGTTTGCCAATCACAAGCTGCAGGGGTATGGCACGCAACGCAACAAGCCGGAGAACGACGGCACCAGTCGTCTGTCGCCCTACTTGCACTTCGGACACGTCAGCCCAGTGACGGTCGCGCTGGCGATTGAGAAGTCAGGAGTCCCGAAGGCTGACAAGGACGCTTTCCTGAACCAGATCATCACTTGGCGAGAACTGTCAGTGAACCTGGTTCGCTTTAATCCTGATTACGACAATTTCGAGTGCGGAGAGCCTTGGGCTCATCGCACGCTGGCTAAACACGCCGCTGATCACCGGCCTGTCCTCTATACCGAGTGGCAGCTCGAACAGGCCGAGACTCACGATCCGTTGTGGAATGCAGCGCAGATGCAGATGGTCACAACCGGCTGGATGCACAATTACATGCGCATGTACTGGGCGAAAAAGATTTTGGAGTGGAACCGTTCTCCGGCGGAAGCATACCGAATTGCTGTGCGCCTCAATGACAAGTACGAGCTTGATGGGCGCGACCCGAACGGCTACGCGGGGATTGCGTGGGCGATCGTGGGAAAGTTCGACCGGCCATGGTTCGAACGGCCCATCTTTGGGCAGATTCGCTATATGTCAGGCGAGAGCACGGGCAGAAAATTCGACAGCAAGAAATACATTCGGCAGAATCTGTCGTCGGAGTTGGCGTTCGCGAAGAGTTAGACGCAGCGTTGTTCATTCGGCGACCGCGAGGCAAGAAAAAAGGCGTCCGAGATTCGGACGCCTTTTTGTTTGCCTGGCTGAGTGAACGAGTTCCTGTTCACTAACGGTTCGGTTTATCGTTCTTCCGCTGCTCGTCCTGCTTCTTTTTGTCCTCAGGCGATTGCTGATGCGGTTGAGGTTGAGCGGGATGCGCCTGCTGCGGTTGTGCGTTTTGCGGAGGGCGATCGTTGGGGTGCGCAGCCGGCTCATTGCGCTGCGGCTCCGGACGATTCGGCTCGGGACGATTGTTCGGCTGAGCCGAGGGCCGATCGTTGTGTGCCGGCGGCTCTGCCGGATGATTGTTGTTCGGCTGCGGCTGATTGGGCTGCGGCTGATTGGGCTGCGGACGATTCGGCTCCGGCCGGTTATTCGGCTGGGGCTGACTCGGTTCAGGCCGGTTGTTCGGTTGAGTCGAAGGACGATCGTTCCGTGCCGGCGGCTCTGCCGGACGATTGTTGTTCGGCTGCGGCTGATTCGGCTCCGGCCGGTTATTCGGCTGGGGCTGACTCGGTTCAGGCCGGTTGTTCGGTTGAGCCGAAGGATGATCGTTCCGTGTGGGCGGCTCTGCCGGACGGTTGTTGTTCGGCTGCGGCTGATTCGGCTGCGGCTGATTGGGCTCCGGCCGGTTATTCGGCTGCGGCTGATTGGGCTCTGGCCGATTGTTCGGTTGCGCGGAAGGTGGGCGATCGTTCCGCGTGGGCGACTCTGACGGACGGTTGTTGTTCGGCTGCGGCTGATTCGGTTCGGGCCGGTTGTTCGGTTGAGCCGGTTGGTTATTCGGACGATTAGGTTGCGCCGGGTTCGCGCCCGGGCGTTCGTTTCCAGCTGGCGGATTACCCGGCCGATTCGCTGGCTGATTGGCTGCGGGATTGGCGGGCTGGCCACCGGGCCGTCCCATGGTGGGGGTCGCGGGCTTTCCAGGAGGAGCCTGCTTGACCATCGGATGCGCCGCAGCGGGATTACCTACCGGACGCAGTTTCGCCATCTCCTGGCGAGCAATCGGTTGTCCTGGATGCGCTGCCAATGCCTGTTGCCGAGCGGCGAAGGGCACGGGCGGCGGAGGCGCAGCCGCCTTTGCGATAACTTGGCGATTGGCTACCGCAGCCGGAGGCGCTGCCACACGGTTCGCCGTATTAGCCCGCGCTCCGAGCACGCTGTTGGAGGTTGGCGCGACTGCCACTCTCGCATTCACGGGCGCCGCGGCAATCTGACGGGCGTCCATGCGCACTGCCGATCGAGACACGGGTTGAGCGCTGGCAAAGGAATTTTGCGGAACGGCTGTGACCGCACCATTCACCGTCTTGTTGACGTAGGTGACGTTATTGATGGTCGTGTTCTTGTTAATGATCGTTGTGTTATACACATTGGTCACCGTGGTTTGGTTCACGGTGGTATTGCTGACGTTCACGCGATTGACGTACCCACGGCTCACGGGATAGGACGGCACATACACTTCTCGCGGACCCAACGGGAACCAGCCCACATTGCCACCGAATCCGCCGGGACTTCCGCCGACAAATACGACAAGAGCGGGCGCGTACACCGGCCGCACTGCCGCCGGTCCGGGGATCCATCCCCAACGGCCACGGATCGAAGCCCAACGGCCGTAGTGAAATGGCGCGTAGCCCCAGGGTTCGTCATCGACCCAAGTCCATCCCCAAGGATCAATCCAGGCCCAGTGGCCATCACGATAAGGAGCCCAACTAGCTGCCACGTGCGGGTACCAGACATTGCCGTAGCCGGGATCCGGGCTCCAATCACCGTTCTGATCCAGATCTTCGTAGCCGACCATGTCGTGAGAGACGTATCTCGCGGACGGCGAATTCTCATACCGACGGTCTCGTGCGTCGATCCAGTTATCGAAATCGTCAGAGCCGCGCAAGTCTTCCACCTGGGCTCTCAAGGTGTCAGTCCCTTCGAAGGTGGCGCGCTGACCGGCATGAACGGTATAGGTTTGCCCGTTGCCGGTGGATTCACCTTCTCCCTGGCGTACGCTCACAACGGTGTAGCTTCCATCTTCGCTGGCTTCTACGCGGTATTGGCCTGGTTGAGAGATGGAGAAGGCCTGGTTCGGCGTATCGATCTCAAACACGTCGTCGCGATCCAGATGGCGGACGCGAACGCTGACAGCACCTGAACTTAACTGAATTTGAACTGTGCGGTCGTCGAGATTTAGAAAGGAGATGCCAGTATTGCTGTTCAGATCAATGGCAGCCGAACCGAGACTGAGCTCAGCGCGCGAGTCTTTGTCGGCCCATACTTTATCGCCCGTTGTCATCGGCCGATTGCGAACCGCTTCCACCCACTCTGACTCGCCGGCGGGCTGGAACGAAATGGATCCTTCCATTTGACCGAGGCGGGCGACGCGACTCGGCGGATCATCCTGATCTGGCTGGTCCTGCGCGACGGCCTGCTGCATCAGCGCTGTACTCACCATCGCCAGCGCCAGCAGGGCGATTGTTCGACGCAGATTTTTCGTAAGTTGTCTCATATGCGATGCCATCCTTTGCAAGCATTCAACTTCCGACCGGCTCCTGCCGGGCGGTTGACGACCCAGTCCGGGCTGCAATCTTTCCGCGCAAGCTTCGGACGTAGACCCGGAACATAAGATGCGTTTGGAGACGAGTACGCCCCTACAGCGGAAACCCGATGGTTCATTCTCGGTCCTCGGGGCCACTGCCACAAGCACACGAAAGGGTACGGACGTTCGTGCTCGCGCTGGGATCGCAGCGAACTAGACGCGTTGAGTAGCTTGACCTCACACGGTCCGAGCAACTGCAATGCGAGCGGTGATCGTGCGGCTCTCTTCGGAGTTTTCTCTGAGATCGCCGGTTCGCTACGGCTTTGCCGGAAAGATCCCCTCCAGCGGTTTGGCGCGCTGCTCCTCGAGTTCGGGGTGAGGCAACGGTTTGCGGGGAAGCATGCTGTCTCGTTGCGCGGTGTTGTAAAGGAAGACTGCCATCACCGTGGCGGCTTGCTTCATATCTTCCTCGGAAAGGCGCTCGTAGGTGTCCAGATTGGAGTGCGCGCTGCGGGTTTCGTAGTCTCGCGGATCCTGGATGAACTGGAAGCCGGGCAGTCCGACTTGATCGAAGGGAACGTGATCGGTCGATCCCGTGTTGCGCATCGTCACGGTGGTAAAACCAAGGTCGCTGAGAGGAGCAACCCACTGCTCGAAGATCGCGGCGACAGGGGCGTTGCCTTCGGCAAAGATGCCGAGAAATTTGCCACCGCCGTTGTCGGTATTGAAGTAGGCGTCGAACTTGGCATGGTCAGGTTTGAGTGTGACCGGTCCGCTCTGCTGGCGAAGGAATAGGGGAACGACTTGCTCTTCGGGCTTGGTGGAATAGGAAACTGTTCCGTAATGGCTGCCGACATATACGCTTGAACCGAAGATGCCCTGCTCCTCGCCGCCCCACAGACCAATGCGGATGGTGCGTCGCGGCTGGATGTTGAGGGCGCGCAGGATGCGCATGGCTTCGAGCGCGATGATGGAACCAGCCCCATCATCGGTGGCTCCGGTGCCAGCGATCCAGCAATCAAGATGGCCGCCGACCATGACTACCTGATCCTTTAATGCTGGGTCCATGCCGGGGATCTCAGCGATGACATTGCTTCCGGGTTCATGCTCACCGAAAAACTTGGTGCTGATATTTACCCGCAGAGATACCGGAACGCCATGCGAAACGAGGCGGTGCATGCGACCGAACGATTCACTGGCGATGACGGCCGAAGGAATCGCCTGCTTGTGCTCGGGCCGGTAGACGAACCAGCCAAGCGAGACGTTGGTGTCGTCGTGAAGCACTCCACCGGAGCCTCCGGCACGGAGCACGGCGATGGCATGCTCGTCGGCGAAGAAGTGTCCGACCTTCTCCAGGAATGCGCTCTCTTTGAAAAGCTTCTCCCACAAGGCAGGGTCGCTCGGCAGCACGTGGCTGTCGTTCTGGTCACCATCGAGCGGATAGGAACGGAAGTGCTCGAGTTTAGCCTGGTCGTAGTGCTCCAGGGGGTTCGAAGGGTTGGGATTGATCTTTGGCGCGTCGCCGTAAAGGATGATCTTTCCCGCGAGCTTGCCCTTCCAGGCATCGAAGTCTTTCTCCTCTTTGAGAGGAGGGACGGCGATCACATCACCGGTGGCTTCACTAACCGTGGCGGGCGACCAGGGAGTGGCTTGCGCCAGAATCGTAGAGGTGCCGGGAGCGGTCATCTGCACCGAAGTCCCGATCTGTTGCCACCCCATGCCAAACTCTCCCCACGATTCGGTGTGCGGGTTGGACGCACCCATCCGGCGCAATTGCTCGAGCGACCACTCCTCTGCTTTCGCAAAATCAGGCGACCCCGTGAGGCGCGGGCCAACGCCATCGAATAGTCCACTGGCGTATTCCATGATGTGCGAGTGGTTGATGCCCTCATCGCGGATGCGGGCGATGGTCTCAAGGTCCAGCGTTTCGGCGGCGGGCTGGGTTGCGGCGGGTAGTGCTTTCGGCTTTTCGGCGGCGAAGCTGCACAGCGAGACCGCGAGGAGAGCAGAGATTGCAATTTTCATGGCGCGTCGATAATACTGCAATCCTGCGTGAGGCCTTCAGTGCGGCTCCGGCCCGGGACCACCCTGATCATCATCCAAAGCCCTCTTGTCTTCCTTGGCATTGCGCACATATTGCCGCGAGGGACGCAGCATCGTCTCAACTTCCAGCAACCCGCGACCCAGGCCGCGAGAGTAGTTCTTGAAGACGCCGCGTTTCTCGAGTTTGCGGGATATCCAGAACACGGCGAAGATCGCGGCCAGAGTCGCAAAGGCCACGACCTTGCCGATCCAAGTCGCGTCGAAGATGTGCATGACAGGATCCTAAAGCGCTTTGGCGGAATCCAGCAGGATGGTCACCGGGCCCTCGTTCACAAGTTCGACTTGCATCATCTCCTGGAAGCGTCCAGTCTCGCAGCGCAGGCCCGCGGCGCGAACGCGGTCGACAAAGAATTCGTAGAGCCGGCGCGCTTCGCCGGGAGGCGCCGCCGCGTCGAATGACGGACGCTTGCCGCGGCGCACATCGCCATAGAGCGTGAACTGCGAGACCACAAGCAGGCTCCCGCTCACGTCTTGTACGCTGCGATTCATCTTCCCGTCAGAATCCTCGAAGATGCGAAGGCCCACGATTTTCTCAGCCAGATAGGTTGCGTCATTCTCGGTGTCTTGCTGACCGACGCCCAGCAGCACCAGCAGTCCGAGGCCGATCTCGCCGCTAACCCACTCGTTGATGGTCACCTTGGCGCGACTGACGCGCTGCACAACGGCACGCATACGCTTCCTCGGTTCAGCGGCCCGCTTGCGCCAGCATCGATTCATGTCCGGCAACGCACTGCCAGCGGCCGTCACGATACACATAAACATCGGTGAAGCGCACCTTGGCCACGAGTTTGCCCTGCGCATTGAGGGCCGTCGCCAACCCACGGATGTAGCCGAAGTCGCCATTCACGTGCGGCTGGAGGTCCGAGAGTTCGTGGTGGACGGCGGCGTGAGCGGCTGCCTTGGTGAGTGTGCTGGCACGGTTGGTGAGCATGCCATCGGGGCCCGCGTCCTCAAACTCGTCGGCCAAAATGCAGCCGAGAGTGGAAGTATCGCGATTCTCCAGGGAGCTTGCCCAGGTCTGCTCGATCTGAACCAGGGCGCTGCCGTCCTTCACCTGGCCCGTGGGACACGTCGCGGCACCCGCCAGCGGGCAAAGCAGCACAATCCACCATACATATCTCACGCGATAGTCCTTTCAAGTTACGGAGTTGGACGAACCATCATACCCGGTCAGCACTTCATCGCAGGCCCGGCCAACGTTTGACCCCGGCAACGCAATGCCTTTAGGATTTAGGTGTGCAATCCCAAGTCAGCCGAGGCCTCGCCGGAATGGGCAGGGCCTTTCCTTTACACTAATTCACCGGGACAATTACACTACACACTTCGCCTTTTTTCGTATCGCTGTGCGTGAGAGATGAAGGAATGATGGAGGGCTGAAGCCCGACCAACAGACATGGATCAGCCGACAAGAAGAGCTGCGATTGCGCAACTTAAGAACCGAATACAAATCTAATCGAAGTAAACGAGGAGACACATGGCAGCCGTAGACGAGAAAGTAAAACAGATTATCGTGGAGCAGTTGGGAGTGGATGAAGGAGAAGTCACCTCCAGCGCGTCATTCGTGGACGATTTGGGCGCCGACTCGCTCGACACCGTCGAACTGGTCATGGCGTTCGAAGAAGCTTTCGACATCGAAATTCCCGACGAAGATGCGGAGAAGATTCGTACCGTGCAGGACGCGGTGGACTATATCGGCAAGCACGCGAAAGCGGGGAAATAGTTGGGACGCAGGGTCGTAGTTACAGGTCTTGGCTTGATCTGTGGCGTGGGCAATTCCACCGACGTGGTGTGGAAGGCCCTGCTGGCAGGCAAGAGTGGAGTGGGGCGCATCACGGGCTTCGACGCCAGCGCGTTTGCCTGCCAGATCGCCGCCGAGGTAAAGAACTTCGACCCGCTGAATTTCATTGAGAAAAAGGAAGTCAAGAAGATGGGACGCTTCATTCATGTGGCCATCGCGGCCGCCGATGAAGCGATGAAGATGTCGGAACTGAAGATTACGCCCGAGAACGACGAACGCGTCGGCGTTCACATCGGGTCGGGCATCGGAGGATTCGACATCATCGAGCGCGAACATACTGCGTTGATGGAAGGCGGGCCGCGCAAGATCTCTCCCTTCTTTATTCCTGCGGCAATTGTGAATCTGGCGGCGGGCCAGGTTTCGATGCGCTACGGCGCGAAGGGACCGAACGAGGCGACCGCGACCGCCTGCACCACTAGCGCCCATTCCATTGGAGATTCCTTCCGCATCATCCAGCACAACGATGCCGACGTGATGATCGCCGGCGGCGCGGAAGCGGCGATCACGCCTATGGGCGTAGGTGGATTCGCGGCCATGCGCGCTCTTTCGACTCGGAACGATGCGCCGGAGAAGGCGAGCCGCCCTTGGGATCGTGATCGTGATGGTTTTGTCATTGGTGAGGGCGCAGGCATTTTGATCCTGGAAGAACTGGAATTCGCCCGTAAGCGGGGCGCTCGCATTCTCGCGGAGATCGCGGGATACGGCATGAGCGGCGATGCCTACCACATGACCCAGCCGGCACCGGAACATGAGGGCGGATTCCGCGTCATGCGCAATGCGGTGCGCGATGCCGGCGTAACTCCCGACGTAGTCGGCTATGTGAATGCCCACGGCACGTCGACACCGATCGGCGACACTCTCGAGGCGCACGCCATTCGAAACTTCTTTGGCGATCGCAAGATCGCCGTGAGTTCTACCAAGTCCATGACCGGTCACCTGCTGGGCGGCGCTGGAGGGCTCGAGGCTGGCATCACCGTTTTGGCGTTGCGCGACCAGATTCTGCCTCCGACGATCAATCTGGAAAACCCTGATCCCGATACCGTGGGCATGGACTTGGTTCCCAACCAGGCGCGCAAGGCGGAAATCGAATACGCCATGTCAAACTCATTCGGCTTCGGCGGGACCAACGGCGCGCTGCTATTCCGGCGCTGGAATGAATAAAACTTTGCTTAGATTTTTCGCATCTGATTTTTAGCTCGCTCCAAACCCCTGATTTGGCGCGGGTTTTGGCCGTAATGTCCTCTCTCCCGCAGACTCCGAAATAGTAACGACACTTTGGTACTTCGCGCGTTGACCCTTTGTGTCTTTTCAACTCTGGGGAGCGCCTCCACAATGGTTTTCGAAAGTGGAGTCTTCCCCAAAGCCTATGGATAAAGCTTTCGCTACGCCCTTCGCTCCCTCTCCAATTCCACGAAAAGCCGCCGCCCGCACCGCGCTCGTAGGCTTGAATGAGCCAGCCCGTGCACTGCTGTCGGAAGGATTTCGACAGTTCGGCATTGAAACCGTGGTCGTGACCGCCAATGCGGCCGAACGGCTGAAGAAGGAAAAATTTGAAGCTTGCGTGATGAGCCTGGCCGACGGCGCCGAGGCGGTGATGGAAGCGGCTCGCTCATCGCCATCGAACAGCCGTTGCATCATTTACGGAATCGGCGGGAATGCGCAGGAAGCGATGCGCTATTCCAAATACGGTATCAACGCCATGTTCAGCGAACCGCTGGAGCGGCCGGCTGCGTTGAAGCTGATCCGCGCCACGCGCATGTTGGTGCTGCACGAGTTCCGGCGCTATGTGCGGATTCCCGTGATGACCGAGGTCTCGTTGGTCGGTGACGGGCGGCGGGTGGCCGCGAGCAGTATCGAAATCAGTAGTGGCGGCATGTCGATCAAGAGTGCGGAAGACTTTTCGATCGGAACAAACGTCGAGATTTCTTTCGCTTTGATGACGTTGCCCCGCGTCAATCTCAAAGGCTACGTCAGCTGGCGCAAACCCAAGTCTCTGGGAGTGCGATTCGATGCCGCCGACGATCGGCGACAGAAGATCAAGACCTGGATCGACTCGTATCTCGAGAACTGAGTCGCCGCGAGATTCCGATTACAATAACGTGGTGCCAGAGGCCAGCACCCGCAATGAGGTAGTGCCGCCGCTACCTCCAATCGACCCACAACGCTATACGCTTCGCCAACGCATTGTCCTGCGCCTGATCATCTGGGCCGGTACGTGGGTCATTCGACTAATCGGTTCGACGCTGCGCGTCGCGATTTCCTATGAGGAGGGTGCGCAGCAGACCCGCGAGCAGCGCCCGCTGGTGGAATCGTTCTGGCACTCCTGCATGATCCCCGCAACCTACATCTGCCGCGGGATGGGCGTGCGTGTGATGAGCAGCAACAGTTACGACGGCGAGTACATGGGCAGGATCATCGGCAAGTTCGGATTTCTGGCGGTGAAGGGATCCAGCAGTCGCAACGCCGTGCGCGCCTTGCTGGGGCTTCGCCGCGCGCTGGAAGAAGGCTGGACGGTGGCCTTTACGCTCGATGGTCCACGCGGTCCGCGACACAAGGTGAAGCCCGGTCCAGTAGCTCTGGCGCGATCGACAGGCATTCCGATGAGCATGTTTCACGTGGCAATCGACCGGGCCTGGGTTCTGAACTCGTGGGACCGCATGATGATCCCGAAGCCGTTCTCGCGGGCGCTGCTGCGGTTCGGCAAACTGATTCATGTGCCCGAAGACGCAACCGAAGGAGACTTAGAGCGCTATACCGCGGAACTACAGGCCGCGCTCGATCGGGCAGTCGAATTTGCAGAAGTGAATGTGAAGCAGGTGGGGACGGCGGAATTTCCCTATGTGAAGATTCCAAACAGAGCGATTTAGATCCTCTGTGTACTCCGTGTCCCCTGTGGTTGAAGCTCTTTCCAAGAGCTACTCGAGGGTTGAGCCCAGACCCTGATACTTGTATTTCTTCCCGTCCCAAAAAATGACGGAAGACATGTTCTCGCCCTCACCCTTTTCTTCCATGTAAATTCCGAGGATCGTTCTCTTCTTGATGGTGAGTCTTTTCACGACCAGAGTCTTGAACGGCATGTTGATGAGAAGGAACTTGGCCTTGGGAGTCTCGGCGCGCCAGTCATCTTTTTCTGCGCCGTGAATGATGAGCAGGCTGACCCCGCGGCGTTCCGGTTCGTCAGATGCAAACGTAGATGTAACCTTCACATCGCTGTAGCCGAGAAAACTGTCATAGGGATCGGCAACGACGAAGCTGTATTCGTCCTTGTCGGCCATCGGGTTCTTGCATCTCGCTGCGACCACCAGGTCGTCGATGCCATCCCCGTCCATGTCGGCCACGAACTGCGGCGGCCCGGGCAGCAGAGAACAGTTATCGCCAAATTGCTTGTGGATCAGTTCGTCGGTCACCGCAGGCGACGGAGTCTTCGCATGAGCCGGCGGCGGAGGCGGTTGCTTCTTCTCGGCGGACGCGGCGAGCGTCAACAAAAGAGCAAGCGCAGGAAGGAGGAGTAATTTGCTGGACGACATGGGTTTACTGTAGTCCGGATTTGCGCTCGATGGTAGAGACAGACTAGTGACGGAGGTAACCATAGACCGTCAGAATCACGGTTCGCTGCCCTAACTTCGGAAGTGCTCCCAACCGCGCGGCTTGAGTTCCTGAACCTGATGGGGGCCGGTCCGAAGAAAGATCTTCCGCGAGCGGATGATCCTGCCGATCTCGGTCAACGGAACTCCATCGATCTGCTTCGGAACGCGCTTCCCGGGTCGCACAGTAAAAAGCAGTTCGTAGTCCTCCCCACCGTGCAAGGCTAAATCGAGATCCACCTGGCGTTCCAGCTTGCCGACTCTGGCGCGAGGTATTCGCGAGGCGTCAACTTCCGCGCCGACGCCGCTCTCGTCGCACAGATGCGCGAGGTCAGTGGACAGCCCGTCGCTGGTGTCAATCATGGCTGAGGCCAAGCCCTTCTCGCGAAGGATGCGTCCGATTTGGATCCGCGGCTCAGGATAAAAGTGCCGGGGATAGTCGCGTGCCGTCACCTTCTTCTTGCGCTTGGTCATTTGCAGGACGGCAGCGGCAGAGCCGCCAAGCTCTCCGCTGACGAAGATGCGGTCGCCGACCCGAGCACCCGACCGCAGCAGAGGCTTTCCTTTGGGGACAGCACCGACCACGATGATGTCGGCGAGGATTCCGCCAGGCGATTGGGCAGTATCGCCTCCGGCAAGGCTGACGCCAAATCGTTTTGCCAGACCGATCAAGCTGCGTGCAAAGCGCGCAACCCAGGCTTGAGGTAAGTCCCGAGGCAGCGCCAGCGAGAGGAAGGCCGCGACCGGCTCGCCTCCCATGGCGGCGATATCGCTAAGTCCGCGCGTCAGGCAGCGATGTCCCACCGACTCTGGAGGATGCCAGTCACGCCGGAAGTGAATTCCCTCCAGGGAGAAGTCGGTCGTGACTAACGAGTCTTGCGTTGCCGGGACCCGCAGGATGGCGCAGTCGTCCCCGATGCCA
Organism: uncultured Acidobacteriaceae bacterium; assembly: GCA_963722365.1. GTDB lineage: Bacteria > Acidobacteriota > Terriglobia > Terriglobales > Acidobacteriaceae > Sulfotelmatobacter. Next base: position 325,094 of record CAVRLM010000001.1, on the reverse strand, counting down.
GCAATCACGACTCCGGGTGCAGGGCGGCGAGCCTTCCTGGCTCGGACGGGCCCCGCCATGCGACGAATCTGGGCAATCAGCGCTTTTTCCGGCAGTGGCACGACGCCACCAATATAGCGGACAGGGACTCCCCGGTGTTCCCGCCTGTGGCGGAAAGCGCCTCGGAAAGCCTGCATGCCGGCCTCATCCAATTCCCTAAGTAATCTGTCCTAGTGGCGGCTACCTGGTTACCCGCCTTCAGTAACCGGAAATGGTGTTTCCCCTCGTTGACAGGGGGAACCCAGTTTGTTACCGTTAACCAGTCATTCACAATAACCTTTGGCCGAGCTAAGTTCTGCAAGTAGTTGAGATTGCAGACGAGAGTTTTCTTTCTCCCGGTCGTCGGTGGTAGAAGTAGGGCGCGAGAAAGTTTCCATTCCCAAGATGGGAGCGCAGCCCGAAAAAATCAGGTGGTCCGAACAGGCGTTTCGGCAACTAAGAGACTGGGCCTGGAGTTCCGGACCTGATGCTTCAATCTTTGCAGTTGTGATAGAGGAGCGATTTGCAGAAACGCTTTTACATCCTTTTCGTGGCCCGCGGGGATGACGGGCAGTTGCGCAAGATTTCTATCCCCGTGCATTACCTGTACGTGTTTGTGGTGGGCGCCGCGATTGGATTCCTCAGTCTTACCGGCATTGCCAGCTCCTACACCCGCATGTTGTTAAAGGTTTCCCGCTATAACCAGCTCCGCACCGAAAAAGATCAGCTCAAGGACAATTATTCGCGGTTGGAGCAGGTCGCCAAAGAGCGCGATGTGCAGGTAGCTTCTCTGGGATCGATTGCCGGGGAAGTTTCGGCCCTTTACGGTTTGAAGGCTCAGCCGACGCTGGTGACGGCAACTGCCGACCAGATTCATGACGCAGACGTAACCTCGTCGCTCGACCAGTTGCATGCCCTGCGAACCTCGGCTCTAACCGGCGCCACCATGGTCGGCCTGACAATGGGCCTGACCCGCAACGCCACAACTGCCGACTGGTTCAAGGCAAATTCCGCCCCCAACCTATGGCCTGTCGAAGGCCAAGTCACTGGAAGTTTCGGCGAACGGATTGATCCGTTCAACGGTGAAGGCGCGTTTCATAGCGGCGTGGATATTGGCAGCAGCTATGGCGCCCAGATTATTGCTCCGGCCGACGGAGTCGTTACCCTGAGCGAGATCATGGGCGGATACGGCAAAGCACTCATGATCGACCATGGCAACGGCATCAGCACCCGTTATGGCCATCTGTCGGGCTATGCAGTCACCGCCGGGCAATCGGTTCACCGCGGCGACGTGATTGGCTATGTCGGAGAGAGCGGACGCTCGACGGGACCGCATCTTCACTACGAAGTCCGCATCAACGACACCCCAGTGAACCCCTACAAGTACCTCCGCATCACGGTCGCCCACAACGGCGGCTTGTCCTCGGGAAGCTAGAAGACCGCTTTCAGCTATCAGCCTTCAACTCTCGGTAAAAACGTTCTGTCCCGCTTGCCACGATATTTAGTGTGAGGCGGAAGTTCAGGCAATGCGCTGCCTCGGTTCCTGCTGGCGGAAGGGGAAGCGCTGCAAGTTACGGTGCGCTCTTCGGATTGCATGGGGTACGCTCCGGAGGACCTTGACACTGCCGACATTGCTATAGAGGTGCTGTTCGCGATCATCGACTGACAGTTCTTCGAATGCGGTCAGATGGAGAGTAGAGTCGAGAACAGGCGCAGTGGCTTTAGCCTCCCGGTGGCTGTTGGGGTGCTTTCGCAGGGCCCGCCTCAATCCGGTTTGGCTTGGTTCTATTTCCTGTTCCCGCTCATCGAACCGGACAGGCAGATTTCCCGCATCCGGCTCTCGGAAAAGACACACGCCTTCTGAGTTAAGTAAGGAAGCGTGTGACGCCGTCTGCAACTTCTGAACACAACTCGGGGTGGCTAGACTCATCGTCAATCCCCATGTCCTTTGTTGCTTGTTGCGTCCGTCTTTAACAGAGGCCCCTTCCCTCCGCCGGAGTTACCCGGCTTCCTCGGTACTACGGACCTCTCCGCCACCCCACACGGCCCGACCTGTCTCTCACGAGCTGCCGGTTGATCCTTATTAGGATCACCGCTGGGGCTTCCCGTGTTGCGTCTGGTCTCCTATGCGTACATGCCATCGCCATTACCCCGGTAGGTCCGATGGAGCTTGTTCGCTCGTCCCTCTCCATCGTCAGCGGCCTTCCCTGTGAAAAAGTCAGGTCGGCTCCTGCAATTGTTTTTTCGGGGCCTGCTCAGCGTTCACTCGTGTTATGGCTTGCACGCTCGCGGAGTCGCCTAGAGCGACCCTTTGCATCGAAAGCTCCGACAGCTTCGTTGCCTCCGCTGCCGTTTCGATTGCTACCGGGTGGAGCGAACCAGTTCCCGGGCGGGAGTTGCACCCGCTGAAGTCCAGCGCCTTTTCACGGCGCACTGTTTCGCCAACTGACTGCGATTCATAGCTGAGCCCGGTCACCTGGAGTACAGCGCGCCTCGCGGCACGCACCCCCTCAGCAGGTGGGGGGAGACCGGACTGAGCCGATTCAAACATCGCACGTGCGTAAGACAATGTCGTTGCTGTGGAGCACTCATCGGGCCGCCACGATGAGCGCAATGGAGACGTTGCAACAGTTAGGCTAGGAGGGGCGACTCAATGACAGGCTGGAGGTCTCGCGCTTTGGCAATAGCACGACTGCAAGTAGAACAAGCGGGCCCAAGAACATAGCCGGTACCGCCCAAAGTCTGCTCCGGTTCTTTCGGTCTGCCACGTAAAAGGTTGCAGCGACCATCGCTCCAAGGATGGTGATCCTATAGAAAACGCCCAAGACGAATGCGATCAATATTGCGGCGAACGCACCCAGATATGCCCGCGTGGTTCCCTCCTCTTTGCCATAGAAGAGGACGAATGCGATCAACCCACATAGAGCAAAAGAATCGCGAGCGATGTGATGGATGTGGGCATCGGCCTTCGGCGAGCAAACGGTATCTTGCCTAGGACGGATTGTCAACCAGCATGGGCTGACGTTTTGATGAGCGATATGGCGATGTTTCAACAGTTAGGAGCCTAGCTGTTCAATCCCTCGCTACGGGCGCATTGGTGCGATCTTCAATTTCCCGGAGTAGGGACGCTGGGGCGACAAATCGAGAATCTACGGTCAATCTCCGGGAACCAGCACGCATCTCGATAGCACCTGCATCGCGTTTGTGGACCTGAACCTGAGATATTTCTTCCCAACGTAAGACTTGGGATTTCCAAAGTGACTTCTTGGTTATGCCATTTTGATCGGTCAGCACCACGCCGCTGCCGAACCACAGACACGCCACTGCTGCGCCAGCGAATAGAAGGTCTATCGTCCACCGCGCCGAATGCAAGTCTTGGCGAACTCCTTCGATACCGATGAGCAGGAACAACGCTGCTGCCGCGTAGCTGACCATGCGAATCTGCCATTTGAGTCCGTAGACGTGCGCGCCGTTGCGAAAGGTTGGCTTCTGGTCGCCTTTTGCATTGAACAACCAACGTGTCGCAGTCGCAATCAAGGCAACAGTCGCCGCGCCTACGATGACTTCGATCAAATCACTCTTCACGCTTCAACAATTTACGCCTGGGGGACTGGGAACTCCACTGAGTCTTGTCAACTGGCGAAATCAGACGGGATGAGAAGGCCGATCTCCGGCGGGATGCTGTGCGCTCCCAAGTTATCGACGCGCTCGAAGCGCAAGAGATAAAGGAGACCGGCAATGAAGAAGGTTAGCACTGCTGCTGTAACGGCGACGAAGAATTTTTCTCAACCGAAGCTGCGCTCAAAACCCCTGCTCAAGGTCAATGAACATAATTAGGGAGGTTACGTCAGCCGGATTAGCAACGTGATCAGGTTACTTCCAGTGCTGCATCGGCAACCGGGATGAGTATTTGCTGATGGCCGACAGCTGCTGCTAAGGCAACTGCAGATCGAGGGCATAGATCTCGTGCGAACTGGTGTCGCGCACGGCGAGCACGCTTCCGTCGGGAGCCACGCCCGACCAGGTTCCCCACACTCCGCCGAAGCGAGACAGTCCCTTCCAGGAAAGAAACAGTTTTGATTGAGACTCGCCCAGCATGAGCTTGTGCAAGGAAGGCTCCGTCGCATAGAAGCGCTCTATGTAGATCGACTTCCCATCCTTGGACCAGACCGGATATCCCACCGTTCCGTCCTCTGCCCGTAGCCAATCCGTCCATTTCCGGGTTTCGAAATCAAACAGCATCAGCTTCTTCGAATCCGACGAAAGCGCCGCCAGGTGACGGCCATCCGGCGACCAGCGCGGGCTGAACAGTCCACGGGAACCAGGAACCGTAGAAGCTTGCCGAGTCGCCAAATCGTAGGTTTGGATTTCAAGTTCCCCGAGGTCCATGCCGTAGGAAGGTCGCGCGAAGGCAATCTGTTTCGCGTCCGGCGACCAGGTGACATCATTTTCCTGGCGGTCCTGCGGCAAGAGTTCCTGCGAACTGCCGCCATCGGGGGAGATCAAATACACCTTCCACTGCTTGCCTTCTTCCAATCCGACGTAGGCGATCTGTTTGCCATCAGGTGACCATCTGGGCAGTGTGGCCGTGATGGGCGGAAACGTGAGCTGCATCCGCTGTGAGCCGTCGAGATGCGACCGCCAAAGCGTCAGGTCGGGATAGCTCACGTAAACGATCCACTGGCCGTCCGGAGAGAAGTCCGCTTCGCCCGCTGAAACGCCCGATAGATACGGAACGAACTGCCGCGCCTGCGTGTCATACCGCACCAACTCGCCCTGAAGGAGTGCGCCATTGGCGAAAACCCGATTGCTTTCCGGGCTCGCGACCGGATCGGTGTACCACAGCGGTCCGTTGGTAAGCTGCACCGGTTCGGAGGCTTGCCGAAAGAGGCGCCGAGAATCGCGCACAGCCCACAGATCAATCGTTCCCGCAGAAGGCTGGACCTCGAAGATGTAGTAGCGACCGTCGCGCGTCCAATCCCCGCAACACTGCATGGCGTTCGTCTTCCAACCAGGCAGCACGGGATGCAGGTTCGAACCGTCGGCCCGCACCTCCCAGAGGGACGAGATTTTTTTTCCCGGCGACAACAGGCTCATGCGGATCCGCTGCCCATCAGGCGAGAAGCGTATGTGGTGGGGAATCCCGGGAACGCTCCTGACCTTGCGAGCATGGCTGCCGTCCGCATTGGCGAGGTAGAGATCGAGTCCCTTGGAGAATGCGAGTTGCTCGTGGTCCGGCGACCATGCCGCTTCGTGACCATCGATGTCGTCAAGCCGCCGCGGAGAGCCGGCAGGCAGCGGGAGTGCCCAGAACGGAGAGGGCGCAGCCCCCTTGAACTCAGAAATCAGGAGAGACGAATGGTCGGCACTCAGGCTGTAGATGCTGACGTTTTGGAATGGGATCGGGATCTTGAACGTGTCCCCTCCAGAAGTGGCAACCTGTGCCAGCACCATGTGTCCCTCATAAAACTCGGGAAAATAGATGCGTGAGCCATCGGTCACCAGACGCTCCTTTACTAGTCCGTCGCGCGTGATCTGCTTCAGACCGATCACCTTCGGCGCCGATCTGGGAAGTAGCAACCACCCTGCAACGGCAATGACCAGGATCAGCAACAAGCCGCCCAAAGCGACGAGAGCCTTCTTGGCTTTGCTTCGCTTCGCAAGGGCTGTCGAGTGCGAGAGTCGACCATCCGAGCAGAGCACCTTGTCGGAGTCGGTGTCTCGCTTGAGCCGCTTCAAGTCAGCGCGCAGCGCCGAGGCGGTCTGATACCGGACATCAGGGTCTTTCTCCAGTGCAGTCTGGATGATCCGATCACATTCTGGCGGCAAGGCGGAATTGAAGCGAGCCAGCGGCGCGGGCACTTTGTGCAGAATGGAATCAAAAATCGCCGCCGAAGTATTCCCCGGAAACGGCAACGCACCCGTCGCCATCTCATAGAGCACGGCCCCGAACGAAAATAAATCGGTACGGGGGTCGAGATCCTTGCCCAAGGCCTGCTCGGGCGACATGTAGGCGACGGTCCCGATGGTTGTGCCGGGCGTGGTCAGGTTGCTATCGCTGGCTGTGGTTTCGGCCCCGATGACAGGCGGTGGGCTCAGCTTCGCCAGACCGAAGTCCAGCAGCTTCGCGTGCCCGCGATCGGTGACGAAGATGTTGCCGGGCTTAATGTCGCGGTGGATGATGCCCCGGGCATGGGCGGCGTCGAGAGCGTCCGCTATCTCAATTGCGAGTTCAAGCAGGCGATCGAACTCGAAGGCCTGACCGTGCAGCAACTCGCGCAGGGTATGGCCCTCCAGACATTCCATGGCGATAAATACATTGTCCTGTTGTCCTCCCACTTCGTAGATGGTGCAGATATTCGGATGATTCAGGGAGGATGCGGCGCGCGCCTCGCGGTGAAACCTCTCGTAGGCCTGCGGATCTCGCATCAAGTCGTCAGAGAGGAATTTAAGGGCCACAAATCGGCCGAGTTCCAGGTCTTCCGCCTTGTAGACCACCCCCATGCCGCCGCTGCCAAGGCGCTCGAGCACCCGGTAGTGAGAAATGGACTGACCCTCGATCGTGTTGAGGCTAGAAACAGACACTTATACGGCTCCCCGAGAAATCGTATAAAGCTGTGCCACGCCGGTAAGTGCCCAAAGTCACATGGGTTGGTGACTGGAATCGCGGGCATTCGGGCCAATGCATTTGGCCAAGCCGGCGGCTTTTCTGATCAAAACAAAGGATCTTGCCATTACCGCCGTAATGAGCCGAGCAAAACAACAGGCGGGATCACTGCATGGCTGGCGCTACCATGATAGACATCCCTCCGCAGCACTGTGTCAGATCAGGCGCGGCTTCGGAACACTCCATGGAGAATCCCGAGATCACGCGGTTTGGCCGCTACGAGATCGTCGCTGAATTGGGGCGCGGGGCTATGGGTGTGGTCTATCAAGCCCGGGACCCGCAGATCAATCGCATGGTTGCGGTGAAATCGGTCACACTCTGGGGGCAGGAACCGGACGAGGAAAAGGAATTCCGCCTGCGTTTCATGCACGAGGCGCAAGCCGCCGGACGCCTTCACCATCCGGGCATCGTCACCATCTTCGACGTAGGCGAAAACCCTGAGACTCACGATCCTTATATTGTTCTGGAATATGTTGCCGGCGAGCCGCTGAATCGAATTCTTGCGAGAGAGAGAAAGCTCCCGCTGGAGAAGGCATTGCAGCTGGCGGAAGAGGTTGCCGAAGCCCTCGATTACGCTCACGCACAAGGCGTCATTCACCGCGACGTCAAGCCGGGAAACATTCTCGTGACCCAGGACGGTCACGCCAAGATTGCCGACTTCGGCATTGCCAAGCTGAATCTGGCGCACTTCACTCTGCCCGGAAAAGTGCTGGGGACTCCGGCCTACATGGCCCCCGAGCAACTGGCTGGCGAAGGCGTGGACGGCCGTTCTGATCTGTTCTCGCTGGGCGTCATTCTTTATGCCATGGTCACGGGCCACTCTCCATTCCAGGGAGACAGCGCCACCACGGTGTGCTTCAAGGTCGCGAACCGCGAGCCGGTCGCGGCCAGCGCTCTCGACCTCAACGTGCCGCGCGAGCTGGATGATGTGATTTCACGAGTGATGGCCAAAGATCCCGAGCAGCGCTACCAAAAAGGCGCAGAGTTTGCCGAAGATCTGCGGCAGCTGCAGCAGCTATTCAAGCCGGGATCGACCACGACCTCGCTTCGAGCGGCGTCGCCCACAGGAACCAGATCGACTAGCACACGGATCACCAAGACCGCCTCCGGATTGAGTCCCGTCGCCGAGGTCGCGCAAGCTGAGAAGTTTGCCCACATCGTGTTGCAGAGAGCTCCGCTGAGGGATCTCATTCTGGGCGCGGCCATCCTGATCGTGCTGGTGTTCGTCGGGGCTCAGACAAAGGTATTGGTGACGTCTCCTAAAATTAGCGAAAGCGGTGCGCCTCCAATCCCATCGGCAACCACCAACGGCCAGCCGAGTCCCGCGAACAACGCGTCCTCCGGATTGACGACCGCCAGCGCTGGAACCACGGCGTCACAGGAGGGGCCGACTCTACCCCGCAAAGAACGTGCGGCTGTGCGTCCGGCGAAGCAGATTGTCGTGCCTCTTTCGACGCTCGATCTTGCGGTGCAGCATCAGTTTAAAGACGCCACGCTGTTCGTTTGGGTCGATGACAAGCTGGTGCTGACGCGACCTCTGCACGGCGCCGCACAAAAGCGCATGGTGGTATTCAACGGATTGCATGGCTCCCAGTCGGAAACGCTGAAAGTTCCAGCGGGCAAACATGTTCTTCGGGTAAGAACGCTCTCTGCGGACGAGACGATCGATCTTTCCAAAACGGTGGCCGCTGAGTTTGTGGGTGGCGGACAGAAGTCTCTGCAGGTCACCATCGACAAGCACAACACCGTCATGCGCCTGAGCTGGCAGTAGCGGCGGTTACTGGCGCAATCCCATCCAATTTTCGGAAACTACTAAAGAGTTCCCGGGATTCTGCGGGTCGTACTTTACCGAAGTGGGCAGGCCGAGGCGGCACGAGTGCAGATTGATCCAGTGCCTGAGATAAGTAACATCCTGCGAGCATTCGTAGGACACGCCGGCCACGTCGTATTTGTAGATCAGCATGATGGCGGCGTGATAGTTATTGGCCGCCGCCAGTTCCTGGACATCGATCACGGTGCCATCGGTGATGCGTCCTGTGCCCTCGAGCCACGCCCGGCGCTCGCGCTCCAGTTGGTCGGCCGTCTTGGGCTTGCGTCGCAGTAGCGTATATGCGCCCAGCAGGGCGATGCCGCCCGTTGCTACCAGCCCATAAAGTCGAAGTGAGTCCATTTGCAGGTGGGTGAAATCGGTTCGCGCTCCCCCGACTTCAATATCAGCATAAGCCGAAAGCGGCTGACGTGGAAGTGGTTGCGGGGTTACGGAGGTGCCATGGGCTGGGACAAACTTCCGGCGGCGACGAACCATTGCGATCTTGTTCTAGAATCACCGCGCAGGATTTCTCGACGATAATGCTCGCGGAGAAGCTGATGAGATTCGCAACAAGAACGACTGCGCTTTTTGCCTCAATGACGATGGCCGCGATGATGGCCGTGATGACGACGGCCTCGACGGCGCAGTCGACCGGCGCAGCAACTGGCGATCGAAGCTCCTCAACGCAAAAAGGGCAGGCCAAGGAGAACAGCTATGACTGGCCGATCTATGGCGGAACTCCCCAGAACGATCACTTCTCTCCTCTGAAGCAAATCAATCGAAGCAATGTTCAGCAACTCGAAGTGGCGTGGAGTTTCGACACCGGGGAAACCGGCGGGCTACAAACCAGCCCGATCGTGGTGCAGGGAGTGCTGTATGGAATAACTCCGTCTCAAAGAGTGTTTGCCGTCGACGCGGCCACAGGAAAGTTGTTGTGGAAGTTCGACTCCGGAATCAAAGGCACGCAGCCCGACCGAGGTTTGGCCTACTGGTCGGACGGCAATGCACCGAGAATCGTGGTTGCAGTTATGAACTTCGTTTATGCGCTCGATGCTACGACCGGCACGCCAATCTCCACCTTCGGCAACGAGGGCCGCATCGATCTGCGCGAAGACCTGGGGCGGGAGCCGTCAGGTCAGTCGATTTATGTGACGAGCCCGGCCGTGATTTACAAAGACCTGATGATCGTGGGCGGGCGCGAGTCAGAGACACTACCGGCATCTCCGGGGGATGTGCGGGCCTACGATGTGCGCAGCGGAAAGCTTGTCTGGTCGTTTCATACGATTCCGCATCCGGGAGAGTTCGGTTACGACACCTGGCCCAGGGACGCATGGAAGACAAGCGGCGCTGCCAACAATTGGACCGGCATGACGGTCGATATGCAGCGAGGGATTGTTTACGTTCCCACTGGTTCGGCCGCGTTCGACTTCTATGGAGCCGATCGCATCGGCGAGGATCTCTTTGCCAATAGCTTGATCGCCTTGAAGGTCGACACCGGCGAGCGCATCTGGCATTTTCAGGCGGTGAAACACGATTTGTGGGACCGCGATTTCCCAGCCCCGCCTGTGCTTTTGACATTGACAAGGGACGGCAAGAAGGTCGACGCGGTCGCGCAGACCAGCAAGCAGGGCTTCGTATTCGTCTTTGACCGCGCGAACGGCAAGCCGCTGTTCCCGATCGAATGCCGCGACTATCCCGCGAGCGACGTCCCGGGCGAAGTCGCTGTTCGCCATCAGTGCCTGCCTGCCAAACCCCTGCCGTTTGCCCGACAACGCCTGACCGACGACCTTCTGACCAATCGCACACCGGCGGCCCACCAGTGGGCGCTGGAAAAGTTTCGGAGCTTCCGCAGTGACGGTCAGTTCGTTCCTTTCACGGTGGGCAAAGACACGGTTGTCTTCCCGGGCTTCGATGGCGGAGCGGAATGGGGCGGAGCCGCTGCCGATCCCGAGACCGGAATTCTCTACGTCAACGCCAACGATCTGGCTTGGACGGGCGCTCTCGCCGAGAACACACCTGCGGAAAATGCAGAGAACAGCCCGAAGGCTCTCTACATCAGCCAGTGCGCCGCGTGCCACGGAGAAACGATGGCAGGGTCTCCCCCGGCGATCCCGTCATTGCAGAAGATCGGTGACCGCATGTCTGCTTCCGATGTCTCCTCGACGATCAAGAACGGCAAAGGCCGCATGCCCGGATTCTCGAATCTCACGGGCGACCAAGTATCGGGTCTGCTGGCGTACGTGATGAGCGGCGGCACGAACCAGGCTGAAAGTAAAGAACTGGTGACGTCAGAACCGGTGCCGACGGCAATCAAGTATCACTTCACCGGATACAACCGTTTCCTCGATCCCGACGGATATCCCGCGGTTGCGCCCCCATGGGGAACGCTGAACGCTATCAACCTCAACACCGGCGAATATCTCTGGAAGATTTCGCTCGGCGAGTATCCCGAACTGGCGGCGGCCGGACTGAAAAATACCGGCACGGAAAACTACGGCGGACCCGTTGTCACGGCGGGCGGGCTGCTCTTTATCGGCGCAACCAACTACGACAAGAAGTTTCGAGCCTTCGACAAAGCCACCGGCGCGCTTCTCTGGGAGACGACTCTGCCTTTCGCCGGCAATGGGACTCCGGCGACCTATGAGGTCGATGGGCGCCAGTTCATCGTGATCGCCGCAGGAGGCGGAAAAGATTTGAAGTCGAAGTCGGGCGGGGTGTATGTAGCGTTTGCGCTGAAGAAGTGATCAGGGGCCGTTACTTGGTCTGGCTGCAGACGTGATTGTTGACCAGTTCTGCGAAGCCGCCTTCAGCGCTCTTGCCAAACTCGTCGTCGTGCGTGGCTTTCTTGCTGACCACGAAGCGTCCGCTTCGGTCACGAGAGTAGAACCAGACGGTTGTGGGCGCTGCGGTACCGCTGCCGCAATTGAAGCGTACCCGCGCGCGCATCTCGACGAAGGGTCCGCCTTGCGGGAGTTCGGCGGGCTCCTTGTATTCGATGCGTACCAAGGCTAGGCGCTGGTTGTTCTTGAGGATGCGAACGGAGCTGACCGAGACCTTGTCTCCAGCTTCAGTCTGCCCGATGGTGTTCCAGTCTCCGGCAGCCAATACCAGACTGACGACAAGCACGGGCGCGAGGACCACGGCGGCTAGGACGATGATGGTTTTTTTCAATGCTGCGGTTTCCCAAGCACAAACGGCAACGAGACACACTCTCTTCGAAAAAATCGTTCCTGTCAACGGCTTCGCGAATTAAACCCTGTCTGCAATTCAATGCCCGTGCTATGGTTAAGGAGGCTTTCATCGTACCGTGCGGCGGAATCGATAGCCATGGAAACACTTCATTCCACGATATTTAAGTCCCAAATCGGGCCGCTCTTTCTAGCCGCCTCGGAACGCGGGCTGGTGGCACTGGAGTTCGATGCCCGCCTTCCCGGTCAGCAGACCATCCGTCCCAATCCCCGCGATCTGCGAACCGAAACCAAAGCCCTCAAGTTCACAGAATCGGCCGAGAATCTGCTCCCCTATGTGCAGGAATTGCAGGAGTATTTCGCCGGACAGCGGCGCGAGTTCACCTTCCCCCTCGACCTTCGCGGCACCGATTTTCAGGTCGCCTGCTGGCGCGCCCTGCTGAAGATTCCTTATGGCGAGACTCGTACCTATGCCGACATTGCTCGTGCCGTCGGCAGTCCGCAGGGATTCCGCGCCGTTGGCATGGCCAACAACCGCAACCCAATCGCGATCGTGGTCCCGTGCCATCGTGTGATCGCATCCGATGGGACCCTCTGCGGCTATGGCGGCGGCCTCGACCTGAAGCGCAAGCTGTTGGAGCTGGAAGGCGCCCTGACCGGACTCTTGGCGGCGTAGCTTCCCGATTCGTGTCTTGCGATTTGTGCTTGCAGATTCTAGATTCCAGATCGAGCGCTACTGGCTTGAGCGCTACTGCAATCTAAAATCATCAATCTGAAATCAACCACTTGACCACCCAAACCCAGACAAGCTCCGCTCTCCGCAAAGCTGGCCTCTTCTACCTCGTCTTCGTCATGTTCTCCTACACGACGGGCGGCCCCTTCGGCCTCGAGGACATGGTCACCACCTCCGGCCCGGGGATGACGCTGCTTTATCTCCTGGTCCTGCCGTTCTTCTGGTGCATCCCGGTATCGCTGGTATCGGCGGAACTCACGACTGCCATGCCGGTCGAAGGCGGCTTCTATCGCTGGACGCGCGCCGCCTTCGGAGATTTCTGGGGATTCCTCGCCGGATGGTGGAACTGGACCGCATCGTTCCTTCTGGGCGGCGCCTACGCCGTCCTGTTCACCGACTACCTCGTCTACTACTTTCCGAAGATGACGTGGTGGGAGCACTACCTGGTTTCAGTCGCGCTGATTGCGATTCTTACCTGGATCAACGTGCGCGGCATTGCGATGGTCGGGCAGGTCGCCACCGCGTTGGAGATTTTCATCTTCATCCCCGTGATGACCATGGTCGTCATCGCCCTATTCCATTGGCACCACAACCCTTTCAGCCCGTGGATCCCGCCACATCAGGCGACGTTCAAAGTCTTTGGCGTGGGACTGGCTTTGGGATTGTGGCTGTACTCCGGATACGAGCAACTTTCAACCGTGGCGGAGGAAGTCGAAAATCCTCAGCGTTCCTATCCGCGCGCGCTCGCGCTAGTCGTCCCGCTGTCGATCGCCGCGTATTTTCTGCCCACGTTTGCCGGACTGGCTTCCGCGGGAAACTGGGAGAAGTGGCACACCGGATTTTTCTCCGACGCCGCCCGCATGATCGGCGGCCCCTGGTTGGGCACGTGGATGACTCTTGCGGCCATGGTCGGCAACGTCGCGTTGCTCAACAGCACGGTACTGACGACCACTCGCATGCCCTTCGCCATGGCCGAAGATGGATACCTGCCGGAAGTCCTCACCCGCAAGCATCCGCAATACGGAACTCCTTGGCTGGCAATCGTGACATCCGCGGCTATTTACGCGCTGCTAGCGTGGCAGAGTCTCGCTGAGCTGATCTCCGTCTATATCTGGCTGCGCTCGGCGACGACGGTGCTAACCGTACTTTCGGCGTGGAAACTCCGACGCACTCAGCCGGAACTGAACCGCTCGTTCAGAATCCCCGGCGGGCACGTAGGATTGCTGTACGTGGTCGGCGCGCCGGTAGTGATGGCGTTAGTCGCCCTGCTGGGCAGCGACCGTTTCGGTATGATCGGCGGCGCAATCGCGATCGTAGTGGGACCGTTGGTGTACCTCACACTGCGGCGTCGGAGACCCTGATTCCTCGGCATCACCGCACTGTGATCCTGAGGTCCGCGTTTTTGGCGGACCGAAGGACCTATGCAATCTGCAGGGAATTGCACAGCTCCTTCGCTTCGCTCTGAATGACAAATCACATGGCGGATGCAGCTCGGAGATTTCAGCTTACCCAATCCAGAAACTTGTACCAGGCCCCCGCCAGCGGCAAGAACCACGGCTTCCCGTTATACAAACCGAGCGGCGCTCCCGGAAATGGAATCCCCACAAACGGATTCTCCGGCTGATCTCCCGCCATCAATTCCGCAATCTTTTGTCCCTGGTACGTAGCCATCGCGACGCCATGGCCCGCATACCCGACCGCGTAGTACATGCCATCCATCTGTCCGGCGTGGGGCATGATGTCGAAGGCGAAGTCGAGAGTGCCTCCCCAGACGTACTCGATCTTGGCGTCGCTCAACTGCGGGTAGACATCGATCATGCCCCGCCGCAGAATCTCCGCGCTCTGCCGCACCGTCTGAGCGCTCTCCGGAAAGAACGCGGCTCGACCGCCAAACAACATGCGCCGATCCGGCGTGAGGCGGTAGTAGTACAGAAAATTCTTCGAGTCGTAAATCATCCGGTTACGTGGGCTAAGTTCCCACGCCAGTTTTTCCGGCAACACTTCCGTGGTGACAATGAACGATCCGATAGGGATGAGCTTCTTTTGCAGACCTGGCGTGGCACTCCCCGTGTACCCGCTGGTGCCCACAAAGACTTCATGCGCCGACAGTGAACCGCGTGACGTGGCCACCTTCCACCCCACCTCGCCGTTTCGCGAATCGCGCTGCACCGACGCCACGCGCGCGTGCTCGAAAATATGGGCGCCCGCTTTCATGGCTGCGCGCGACAGTCCGGCAACGTACCGCGCCGGATTGCAGCCCGCGCTCACCTCATCGACCATCCCCCCAAAATAAATATTGGATCCGATCTCCGAATTCAAGTCTTGTTTCTGCACCACCCGCAGCGTGTGACCAAACTCGTGCGCGATCACCTCGGCCTGTCGCGCGTAATCGTCGAAGTGCTTCTGCTTGCATGCGACCTCGAGGTGTCCGCAACGCGAAAAATCACACTCAATTCCTTCATCGCGAACAATCTGCTCGACGCAGTCAATCGAAGCCAGCGAGGCCGCGTACATGCGCTGCGTTCGCTCGCGGCCATACTTCGAGACGAGTTGGTTCACACCCAGCTTCATGCCGGTAAGGACCATTCCGCCGTTGCGGGAACTGGCGCCCCAACCAATCGTTTCAGACTCGAGCACAGCAACTCTGGCGCCGCGTTTGGCAAGCGTGCGCGCGGCGGAGAGCCCGGTAAACCCGGCCCCAATCACAGCAACATCGACGACCTCGGGAAGAGGCTCGGAACCGCCGAGCCTCGGGAATTCCGCGGTAGTAAGCCAATAGTTGCGTTCTTGCAGGGGCATAGGAGGGCAGATAGGGCCAAGTCCAATCCTCTCAACCACGGCGCCAAGCCATGCGAGACGGCGACGTACGGTGAAAGTGACCGAGCATTTTATCAGCGCCTACCCCAGCGGTACATGTACGTCCGGTGACCGCCCAACTGATCTTTCGCATCCACGGTAATCTTGCCGCAGTTACTGCCTGCCCCTAATCTGAAAGAACATGGCCCTTTGCTGCCTTTTGTTCACTTCGGATGAAGGAACCGCCGCGCCGATCCGGCAGGCGCTGTCCGATCTTGGCGTCGAGGTCGAACACTGTCCGGACGCAGTGGCCACGGTGGAGAAGGTCACTCACCAGAATTATCAGCTCGTCATTATTGATTGGGATCGGCAGCCTGAAGCCGGCTTGCTGCTCACCGCAGCCCGCGAAAGAAGGGCGGTCGAGCGGCCTCTCACGTTAGCGATCGTCAGCAATGACCTGAGCGTGCCGCAGGCACTGCAGGCCGGGGCCAACTCGATTTTGCGCAGGCCCATCCTGTTCAACCAGGTGAAAGATACCTTAACCACGGCTCGTGATCTGCTGCGTTCCAAGCAAGACTCTGCCGCAACGGCTGCGCAAGCTGCCGCTGCCGCGGCATCTGCGAGCGCCGCATCGAGTTTCCCGGCCATGGATCGCGGCCAGGAAAAGACTTTACGCGCCGGTGAGTTTCTGCAGTCCGCGCCTCCCGCTCCGGGCGGCCAGTTCGTCACAGAATCCGATTCCCAAGCATCTTTCGAACCGACTCCAGTCGAAGCCGTCGATCCGCTAGCGAACCTGGAACCTATGGCGGCGTCAGTGGCGCATGAAGAGCCAGCGCCACCACCGCCTCCTCCGCCACCCAGCGAGACGCGCGGGCTGGAATGGTACAAAAAGACGCGCGGCGGCACGCTGCCTCCGATTCCCGCGCACGCCCCAGAGCCCCCCGCTCCTTCGAAGCCAGAGCTACTCGGCTTCGACCAGACGCCTTCGTATTCCCCAACATCTCCAGCGGACTCCGCCGACTCCGCTCCCACACCTGCGTCCCCGAAACCCGCGAACGCTCGCGCCGTTCAGGAAAAGCAGCAAGAAGCGAAGCAGGAACAGAAAAAGGAAGCAGAACTTTTCGCTTACATGGCGGATGGCACGGACCCCGACAAACCCGTCCGGACTGGATTCCCGCTGAAGAAGGCGATCATTGGCGCATTTCTGCTGGCGAGCTGCGCTATCGCGGTCGCACCGCACGCGCCGTGGCATTCGAAGGTTCTGGCAAACTGGGCCCGAGGCCGCCAGGTATTGCATGCCTGGCTGAATCCGCAGCCCGTCACGCCCGTGCAGGCACCGGTCGCGCACGAAGACTTCGCGCGTGCCGGCGACGAATACAAGCTGCCAGTCGCGGAGAATATTCCTGACGCCACCACCGATCCATCGCAGATTCAGGTCTTACCGGTGGTTGATCCGACGGTCAAGAAGCCGAACAACGAAGGCTCCAACGCCATGCCGCCGACTGACGCTACCAGCACGACTCCAACGGATCAAGCACCTGCAGCGGAAGCCCAGCCTCCGGAGAATCAGCCAGCACCGACAACTCCTGGAACGACCGTGCCAGTCTCCGCGCCCGTCTCCGCACCAGTTGTTGAAAACACCGGCACTCACGGTTCCACGGCGCCGGTTCCGGTGGCAAGCGTTCACGCTGATCCGTTTTCTACGCCGGCATCTTCTGCCCCACCGCGACCTGCTTTACCTAAGAATCCTGAGCCGCATTCCTCAACCGCGCCTGGAAATGTTCCTTCAAGCTTGAAATCCCAAATGGTGACCATGGCTCCCAATACTGGCGGCAACAAGGCGCCGGAAGCTGCCATGCCTTCGATCGAGCCCGTCAACGTTCCCGAGCTCACCGAGCGCGCTCTACTCACGGACCAGCCAGCCATTCCCTATCCGGCCAACGCGAAGGCCCAGCAGGGCACCGTCGTGTTGCAGGTCCTGATCGGCCGCGATGGTTCGGTGCAAGACGCCAAATTCCTACAGGGATCGTTGTTGTTCGCCCGAAATGCGATCGATGGCGTGAAATCGTGGACGTTCAAGCCCTATGCCATGAACGGCCGGGCGGTATCGGTCCAGACTCAGATGACCATCAACTTCAAGCCGACATCGTGAAATAAGTCTTTTGTTTTGTTCGGGACGCCAGAAAAGCCAATACTTCGCCAGGCTCATTGCTAGCATAATTGGGTGACAGGCCCGGCTTTCATCCGTCTGTTGACTAAGCCACGGCCCTCTGCGTTACCGAAGGGGCTCAAATGATGCAGCCGGGGGGACGCAACGCGCATCTAGAGAGATATAATAGGGAGAGTTTTTCAGGGAAGTTGTTCCTTCCAGAAAAAGACCAAAACAGATGTCCATGAAAACCAAAGCAGCGATTCTCGTCACCTCTTTTGCCGTATTACTGTTTGTCGTCGTCGGTTCGATGGGAGGCGTGCACGCTTCCTCTTCCAACGACGGCTCGTACCGTCAACTTCAGGTTTACAGTGAAGTGCTCTCGCGCGTGCGCAGTGAGTACGTCGAAGAGCCGAACATTCCCAAGGTGACGGACGGCGCGCTGCACGGTCTTCTGGAATCCCTCGACTCCAACTCCAGCTACATGTCTGCAGACGCCTACAAGGCCTACAAGAATCACAAGGCAGAGGCCAAGGGCGGAATCGGTGCCGTGGTTTCGAAGCGCTTCGGCTATGCCGCCGTCGTGGCGGTGTTGCCCGGCTCTCCGGCGGAAAAGGCTGGCATTGAGCAGACCGACATTTTCGAATCCATCGAAGGCCTGAGCACGCGCGAAATGTCGCTGCCCGAGATTCGCAGCCTGCTGGCCGGCACTCCTGGATCCACTCTGAATGTGGCGGTGGTTCGCGCCCGCAAGGCCGAGCCGCAGAAGGTTGTCATTACTCGCGACGTTGTGACCTTGCCGGCGATCGCCGACAAGATGATGGACGACGGCATTGGCTACGTGAAGGTTGAAGCGTTGCCGAAGGGCCGCAGCCAGGAAATCGCCGCCAAGATCAAGACGCTCGAGAAGTCGGGAGCGAAGAAGATCCTGCTTGATCTCCGCAACTGCGCGGAAGGCGAAGAGAGTGAAGGCGTCGCGGTGGCAAATCTGTTCCTGAATCACGGCACCATCACTTACCTGCAAGGGCAGAAGTTTCCGCGGGAAGCATTCAACGCTGATCCTGCGAAAGCCATTACCACTCTTCCCGTGGCCGTTCTAGTGAATCGCGGAACCTCAGGGGCGGCCGAGATTGTGGCGGCGGCAATCCTTGAGAATGCCCGCGGCGACGTTGTCGGCGACAAGACGTTCGGCGATGGCTCGGTGCAAAAAACCATTGATCTTCCGGATGGTGGCGCCTTGATTCTCTCGGTGGCGAAGTATTATTCGCCCAGTGGAAAGGCCATTCAAGACGCGGCGATCACTCCGAATGTTGTGGTGGCCGATGTCCCAGACGATGCCGCCTCTCCCGATGATGAGGACGGCACCGCGCCCGCTCCCGATCAGGAGGCAAAACCCAAGAACACCGTCGATGATCAGTTGAACAAGGCCGTGGAAGTACTGAAGAGCCGGAACGGTTAACAGTTCTCAAATATCAGTACGCTCGACAATCGCGCACCAGTAGGTGCGCGATCGTTGTTTGGGCTCCTTGCGAATACCGGTCAAGTTCCGTCAGTGGAAGTGGCAACCCCGCCGTTACCCTCGTACAGCAAGCAGTGCCGCGCGAGGTGCTATCCTGACTTCGTCTCCTGATGAAGTCTCTTTACGACACTCTCCCGCCGGTCGAAATCGGTGGGCACAAGCTCGTTGGCCGCGTTCTGTTCGGTCTGCTCGTGCTGGTGGCCGTCCTGGTGGGTGCGACTGCCGGCCTCTTGCTCGTCTATACCACCGACCTGCCGCAGGTCGACGCTCTGGAAGCGTACCGCCCCAGTTCGATTACCGAACTCTACGATGACCACGGCCGGGTGATTGGCTCGTTCGCGCTGCAGCGCCGCGTGGTCGCGGGCTACGACGATTTCCCTCCCGTATTACGGGACGCATTGGTCTCGATCGAGGACAAAGACTTCTATCGGCATTCCGGGATTAATTTCGTGCGTATTGTGGGCGCGGCTTATCGCGACATTGCCTCTGCTGGCAAGGTACAAGGCGCATCGACGCTGACCATGCAACTCGCCCGTAACCTTTTCCTGTCGCCCGACCGCCGCTGGCAGCGCAAGGTGCAGGAAGCGATGCTGGCGATCCAGATCGAGCGCCGTTTCACCAAGCCGCAGATCTTTACTCTCTACGCCAACCAGATTTTTCTCGGCCACGGTGTCTACGGATTCGAAGCCGCTTCGGAATTCTATTTCAACAAGCCCGCAAAGAAATTGACGTTGGAAGAGGCGTCTTTGTTGGCCGGTTTGCCCAAGGGTCCGGCCGTCTATTCCCCCATCAATCATCCCGACCGCGCCCAGAAGCGGCGCAATCTGGTAATCAACGCCATGCTCGAAGATGGCAAGATCACCGCCGCGCAAGCCGCGGACGCGCGCTCCGCACCGGTGGTCCTGCATCTGGCGCACGACCCGAATTCTCTTGCTCCTAATTTTGTAGAAGAGATCCGCCGCTACCTGGAAGGGAAATACGGAACCGATCAGGTCCACGAAGGCGGCCTGAAGGTTTATACCTCGCTCGACGTCGATCTGCAGCGGGCTGCGAATCAGGCGGTGCTCGATGGCTTGGCCGCGTACGAACGACGCCACGGCTGGAAAGGCCATTTAGAGAACGTGGTGGGCGAAAATGCTGCCCTGGACAAGTACGTTCATCCTGACTGGGACGACGAGCCTGAGGCGAATGGCTACGTCCACGCTCTCGTGACCTTCGTCGGAACTGGCATCGCCACCTTGAAGTTTGGACGGTACACCGCCGCCGTCGGGCAAGCCGAGGTGGCATGGACTCAGCACAAACTTGCGGACATTCTCAAAACTGGAGACATCTGCTACGTCAAAGTTCTCTCGCTTGGCGCAAACGGCGCGGCCCATGTCAGCCTCGAGCAGGATTCCGGAGCCCAGGGATCGTTGCTCGCCATCGACAATGCCACTGGCGGCATTAAGGCTATGGTGGGTGGGCGCGATTTCAACGAGTCGAAATTCGACCGCGTCACCCAGGCCATGCGCCAGGTCGGCTCTTCGTTCAAGCCTTATGTCTACACGACAGTTATCGACGGCGGAGCCAGCCCCGACGACACAGTTCTCGACGAGCCTATCAGCTTCGAGAACTCATCCGGTCCTTACACGCCGCACAACTACGACGAAAAGTTTGAGGGCGTCATCACCCTGCGCCGTGCACTGGCTCAGTCCCGCAATATCCCGGCACTGAAGTTAGCGAACAAGGTCGGCATCAAGAGCGTCATCGACTATGCCGGACGTTTCGGCATTACCGCCAAACTCCCGCCTTACTTGCCGGTGGCGCTGGGCTCGGCCGAAATCACTTTGATGGAGCAGACCTCGGCTTATAGCGTTTTCCCCAACGATGGAGTGCGCGTCATCCCGCGCTACATCACCCGCGTCACCGACTACGAGGGACGCGTTCTCGAAGAAGATTTCCCCGACGTGAAAGATGTCATCAGCGAACGCACCGCCCGCATCATGACCTCGATGCTGCGCGAAGTCGTTTTGCACGGCACGGGCATCGCCGCCGCCAAGCTGCCTTTTCCTGTTGCAGGCAAGACCGGTACCACCAATGATTTCACCGATGCGTGGTTCATGGGATTCTCCCCCACCATGACCTGTGGAGTATGGGTCGGCTACGACGAAAAGAAATCGCTGGGAGCGAAAGAGACAGGCGCCCACGCGGCCCTACCCATCTGGATGAATTTCATGACGGTGGCGATGGCCGGTAAAGATCCCGGAGACTTCCAGCCCGCACCGGTTGTGCCGCGCTCGATACCCCAAAAAGTAGACACGCCCGACGCAGCCCCCGCAACCGAAGAGGCACATTGAGAAGGAGCCTTTTAAAAGTAGCGCCGGCATCCTGCCGGCTGTCGCGGGGTTGTCCCGCCCGCGCAACTCTCCGTCTCGCAGAAATGCCCGCGCTTCGATTTTCGCGGTAGTATCACAAGCTCGGAGGACTCATGCGTAAGTTCGCTCTCAGAAGTTTGTTACTCATTTTTATCGCAATCGCAGTATTCTCAGCCAACGCGCAAACTTCTGAGAGCAATGCGTCCGCGGATAACTCCAAGGCTGCCATCGAACAGGTCCTCAACACCCAGCAGGACGCTTGGAATCATCACGACCTTGACGCCTTCATGGCCGGATACTGGAACTCCGCCGACCTGACCTTTTTCTCTGGCGCTAAGCAAACCAGCGGATGGCAGGCAACTCTAGACCGCTACAAGGCCACCTACGCAAGTCCCGGCCACGAGATGGGAACGCTAGAATTTTCCGCCCTTCGTATCGAAGTGCTTGGCCCCGATGCCGCCTTCGCCCGCGGCGCCTGGCATCTGACCATGCCCGACGGAAAAACTCCTCATGGCCTCTTCACGCTCGTCTTTCGAAAATTCCCTTCAGGCTGGAAGATTATCCACGACCATACGTCAGCGGCGGAGTGATCGCCACAGACCAAACTGTTGTCAGATTCGCTTGTAGAAGCCGAAACTCTCCCTCTAACCCCGCATCGGATCCTGCGCCTTCTTCAGAATCGCAATCTGCCCCGCATGATAAAGCTCGTGCTGCGCAATCCCCTGCAGCATGTGAGAAAAGTCGTATCGCTTTCCTGGAACGCGATCGCGAAGTCTCGAGTCGGGTAAGGCTGCAACCGTTTTGACGAGCGTATCGTGTGTGCCCTTGGTCGCGAAGACTGCTTTCTTCCACGCCGCTTCCGTGGGCGCGGACACCGGCGGAAAATTCGCCGGGCCCGTCGGCTGCCATTTCTTTCCGCTCAACCGCCGCAGTGCCGCATCGTCCCACACCGCTATGTGCAGCACTAGCTCCCAAATGCTGTGGACCTTCGGGATCGGCTTGGCCGCAGCCGTGGCCGCATCGACGTCTTCCAGCAGCTCAAGCAGCGCGGGACCGTGCCATGCTCCGCCTTCAAAAGCGCGGCGGAGTTGGTCCGCGATGCCCGCGGCTTCAGATACTTTTCGAGCTGCTTTCTCACTCATGACCGTTTACTTCTCCTCCGCGGCAATCGCGATCCCTGCCGCATTCGCCGCGTCAATAATCTTTTGCCCGTCCAGCAGCAAGCACTTCCCGGCGTCGACGGCAAGGCAACTCGCACCCGCCGCCTGCATGACCTCAATGGTCTTCACCCCGATCACCGGCACATCGAAGCGCATATCCTGATTGGGCTTGGCGATCTTCACGACCGTGAGTGCGCGGCTCAACGTAGACGCCTCGCCATGCAGGGAACGCATAATCTGTCCGGCACGTTCAATCGTGGCGTCGGTGCCCTCCATCGCTTCAACCGCCACACAAGCGGATTCGGCGATGACTACCGTCTGCCCAATATCATGCTGCCCCAACTGCCGCGCCACGGCCCGCCCGTACTCAATATTCTTTCGCTCCTGCTCGCTTGGCTCGCGCGCTGTGAGGATGCCCGGCTTCACCAGCAGCGGTTCCAACAGCCAGGTAGATTTCTCTAGCGTGATCCCTTCATCGGCCAGCACCTTCGCGATCGCTCCCAGCAACGAATCAGTATTGCGGGTTGTGAGAGAGAGCAGTAGCTTGGCCAGCCGCCAGTCCGGACGGATGCTCGAAAAAATCTGCTTGTGCCGCACCTGCCCCGCCATCACGGCGCGCCGCACCCCTTCGCGCTGGAAAGTTTCAATCAGGTTCGACAGTTCTCCCAGCGAGAGCCAGTGAACCGCGACCGCTCCATGCGATTCAATTTCCGGAAAGGCTTCTTCGCTGATCGCAGCCACTACTACCTCGAATCCCTGGGCCCGTGCCGCGTCGAGCACGAGAAAAGGAAACTTGCCGTTGCCGGCAATCAGCCCGAGTTTTTCGTTCTGAACAGGCATGGGGTAGGCTTTGGATCCGACGGACGCCGAGTCAGTCTAGCACTTTGGAGCGCATCAATCGTTACGCCGCGCGTTCGACCCACCCTCATGGCCTCTAGAAACGGAAACAGCGCAAATGAAGTAATCTGTTTCATTGAACCCGGATGATGACTAGCCCCCATTCCCAGGTTCCAGTCCAGCTTCTGTTTTATCTCGGAGGTCGTCTAATCGTGAAGGAGCACTGCCAATGCACGTTGTCGTCTCAACCCTTCTCCGCTGCCTGCCAGGAGCGCTCATTCTGATGACCACCTCAACCCTCGTTTCGCAAACTCAAGAGCGCGACCGCAGCAAGGTCCCGAACGAGTACAAGTGGGATCTCACGGCCATCTACCCTTCCGACCAGGCATGGCGCGCCGCTAAGGAAAAGCTTGCCTCTGAATTGCCCAAGCTCCGGGAATTTCAAGGCACGCTGGCCTTCTCTCCCTCGCGTTTGGCCGACAGCTCTCGATACTCGACAGCAACTTCGACAAAGAACTCACGCGCCTCTTCGTTTATGCCAGCATGAATTCCGATGAGGACACGCGGGTCAGCCTCTACCAGGGCATGCAGCAGGAGATGATTCAGCTCGGGGCCACGCTGGGCACGAGGAAGCGTTCATCGAGCCCGAGATCCTGAAGATGGACAACGCGACCATCGAGCGATTTCTTACGCAAGAGCCTCGCCTGCAACGTTTACCGCCAGTACCTCGAGGACATCTGCGCCGGCGGGCCCACACGCTCAGCAAGCCGAAGAGAAACTGCTGGCAGCTTCCTCCGTCATGGCCAGCGGCCCCGTCCAGTGTCTTCGGGATTTTTGCCGATGCCGATTTCCCGTATCCCTCCGTCACCCTGAGCGATGGCAAAGCCGTCAAGCTGGACAAAGCAGCTTTCTCGCTGCACCGCGCTTCCCGGTCCCGCGAAGACCGCCAGAAGGTCATGGAAGCCTTCTTCACCTCGCTGGGAAAATATCGCGCCACCTTCGGTTCGATGATGAACTCCAATGTGCAGAGCTCCGTTTTTTACGCGCATGCGCGCCATTACGATACCTCTCTGCAGGCCTCTCTCGACGGGCCCAACATCCCGGTCTCGGTGTATTCACGGTTGATCGAGGGAGTCGATCGCAACCTCCCGACGTTTCACCGCTACCTGAAACTCCGCAAGCGGATGATGGGGGTTTCCGAACTTCACTATTACGATCTGTACGCTCCTCTCGTCTCTTCGGTCGATACTGAAATATCCGGTGGACGCCGCCGAGCACAACATCCTCGAGGCTCTTGCCCCGCTCGGCACAGAATATTCCGCGGGAGCGAAGCGTCCTTCACCGAGCGCTGGATCGATATGTATCCCACCGAAGGCAAGACCTGCGGGCGCCTATTCCAACGGCGCTGCCTACGACGTCCATCCCTACATGCTGCTGAACTACAACGGGAAGTACGACGACATGAGCACGCTGGCCCACGAACTCGGCCACACCATGCACAGCTACTTCTCCAACAAGACCCAGCCGTATCCCTTGTCGTCGTACACGATCTTCGTCGCCGAGGTCGCTTCAACTTTCAACGAGGCCCTGCTCATGGACTACATGCTCAAGCAGATCAAGGACGATGCGACCCGCCTTTCGTTGCTGGGAAACTATCTCGAGAGTATCAAGGGGACGGTTTTCCGGCAAACACAGTTCGCGGAGTTTGAACTCCGCATGCATGAGATGGTCGAGAAGGGCCAGCCTCTCACCGGCGACGCGCTGTCGAAACTCTACGGCGAAATCGTCAAGAAATACTACGGCCACGATCAGGAGTCTGCATCGTCGACGACTACGTCGCCAACGAATGGGCGTTACATCCCCCATTTCTACAATTCGTTCTACGTCTTCCAGTACGCAACTTCGTTTACCGCGTCGTCTGCGTTGTCGGAAAAAGTGCTGGCTCGGCGAGCCCGGAGCACCGAGCGCTACTTGAAATTCATTTCGGCCGGGAAATCGAAATACCCCATCGACCTTCTGAAAGACGCCGGCGTCGACATGACTACCGACGAACCGCTGGAGCTGACCGTCAAAAAGATGAATCGCGTGATGGATGAAATGGAAAAGCTGCTCGACAAGAAAGGCAGCACAGCACTCCGGAAACTAGCGAAGGGCGAACCATTGCATGCCTGGTGCAACACAACGACTTTGGCCACTTGATAACGCCTCGCTCCGACGCCTCGATAAACCGGATCAACATATTCGACGTCCTCGCCGCGGTCCGACTCTGACTTCAATTTCTCCAATGCCTGCGACGTATTCATCTTCGACGCCAGCAAAACCTTGTACGCGTGATGAATCTTCGCAATGCGCTCTTTCGAAAATCCGCGCCGCTGAATCCCACTTTATTCATGCCAGTAAGCATGCGTCTCGCGCGCGGCCGACGTCATCGAGAACGGCAGACACATCCTGCGTGATGGTCGTCCCGCCCCCGATATACGAGTGCGCGCCGATCCGCACAAACTGGTGCACGGGGCACAGCGCTCCCACCACGGCCCACTCTTCGACGGTCACGTGTCCGCCCAGGGTCGCGCCGTTCACCAGCATGGCGTGATCGCTCGATCACGCAATCGTGCCCGATATGCGTGTACGCCATGATGAGCAGATGGCTGCCGACTTTCGTCAGCCCTCCGCCCTTCACCGTGCCGCGATTGATCGTTACGTACTCGCGGATCTCATTGTGATCGCCAATTTCCAGCCGTGTCGGCTCGCCCTTGTAGGTGACATCCTGCGGAGCCATTCCAATCGCGCAAAAAGGAAAGAAAGCATTGTCGGCGCCGATCTTCGTCGGCCCTTCGATCGCAACGTGCGATACCAGCCGACAGCCCTCGCCGAGCTCGACCTCCGCACCAATCACGCAATAGGGCCCGACTTTGCAGGAAGCGGGAACCTTGGCGTGCGAATCAATAATGGCTGTGGGATGAACGTTCATCGAAGACAGAATGCGAATATCATGTCGCGGCTGGGCTCACGCAAACCATTAGTGCGCCTGAAGAGCCGCGGAGTCTCTTCCGCATTCCCGCCGTCCCGCCCGCGTGAGTTATCGATCAGCTGGCAGGAAACGACTGCCTCCGCTACGCGCTTGTCGCCAACGTACGCGTATCCCTGCATCTTCGCCGCAGTCATGCCCGGCACGGAGCGCCAGCCTTTTACCTCCACTTCCAGCCGCAGTTGGTCTCCGGGACTGACCGGCCTGCGGAACTTTGCCCGCTCAATCCCGGTAAACACCATGACCTTGTCGGCGCGATCTTCTACCTCGGTCAGCAGCAGCGCACCGCCCGCCTGCGCAATCGCTTCCACGATCAGAACACCAGGCATGATCGGCAACCCCGGAAAATGCCCGATGAAGAACGGTTCGTTGATAGTGACGTTCTTGATCGCCACGATGCGCTCTTTCCGCTTCAGTTCCAGCACGCGATCAATCAGCAAGAGAGGATAGCGGTGCGGCAAAATCTTCAGAATGTCGTGGATGTCGAGCGCGGCCTTCGTCGTGCCCGGCGAAGTCTCCGGCACAGGGGTGCTCTCATTCATGATGATCTCAAACCGTTCGTCTCAAAACGGCTTGAAGATTATACTGTACGACTTGGCCCGCTAGCGCTCAGTCGGGCAAGGTAGCGATGCAGCTCCAGAATTCCTGCCTCGTTTTTTCTCCGCGTACTTCGCGGCGCTTCTCTGTCTCTGCGTTCAAGAGCGTTTGGATCGCAGAGGGCGCAAGGAATTTATAGGAGAAGCACGCAAGCCGTAACCACGCACGTCCGAGAACAGAGGAAAGATGTCGACCAAAAAGTCATCAGGAACCAAGCGAACCCGCCCTCAGTCTTTCCAAGCCGACCCGATCTGGACCGAACGCCTGCGCTATTTCGAGGTCCGCCAGGAGCAAATTGTCCAGACCATCCGCGAGTTCGTTGAGATCGAATCGCCCAGCGACAACAAGCCCGCGGCCGACCGCATGGGAGCGTTCCTCGCCGGCAGCTTCGAAGCTGTAGGCGGCCGCGCGCGTGTCCACCAGGACAAAGACTACGCCGACAGCGTACAGATCGATTTCCCCGGGCGCGACAAGACCAAACCCGTTCTCCTGCTCGGCCACTTCGATACCGTCTATCCGCTGGGCACTTTGGCCAACATGCCCTGTCACATTGCCGATGGCAAGATGCACGGACCTGGCGTCCTCGATATGAAGTCGGGTATCGCTCTCATGCTCTACGCCATTGCCGCTCTGCAGGCCTGGCACGGAGCGCTTCCACGGCCCGTCACCGTTTTCCTGGTCTCGGACGAAGAAGTCGGCAGCTATTCCTCTCGCAAGATCACCGAAGCGCTCGCCCGAGAGTCCGCCGCTGTCCTCGTGCTCGAACCCGCCGCCGGACGCGGTGCGGTAAAGACCGCGCGCAAAGGCGTCGGCGAATACGTCGTCAACGTAAAAGGCATCGCCGCGCATGCCGGCCTCGATCCCGGCAAGGGACACAGCGCCATCCTCGAACTCTCCCGCCAAATCATCGCCCTCTCAAAGTTGAACGATCTGCAACACGGCATTTCGGTCAACCCCGGCGTGATTCGCGGCGGCACCCGCACCAACGTGATCGCCGCCGACGCCACGGTGGAAGTCGACGTCCGCATCACCCATGCGAAACAAGCCGCCACCCTCGACCGCAAGCTTCGCGCCCTGAGGCCCGTCGACAAACGCTGCAAGCTCACGATCGAAGGCGGCATCAACCGCCTGCCCATGGAACGCACGGCGGGCGTAGCCGCACTTTTTGAAAAAGCGCAAACGATCGCGCAGCAGATTGACTGGAAATTAGAAGAAGCCGCGGTCGGTGGAGGCTCCGACGGGAACTTCACCGCCGGCATCGGCATCCCCACCCTCGATGGCATGGGCGGCTCAGGCCAGGGAGCGCACGCTGTCCACGAACACATCCTGATCTCCGAGTTGCCCCGCCGCGCCCTGCTCTTAGCCGGAATGATTGAGAGCGCCTGATTCCGAGGTCGGTCGTGGAAGAACTTACTCTGCTGGTGTGAAGACCAGGAAGTAATCCATCTTGTCGGGCTTCACAAAATCGTACTGATCCAGAAGTTTGTAGCCAGCCTCTTGCGCCTCGCGAATCACCACCTCGCGCTCCACCCCGTGATCTTCGCCGTTTCCATTGCGATCAATCACTCCGACTTTCGCCCCCGAACGCAGCGCCGGCCGCAGATTCCGCAGCAACGCCACAGGCTGGGCCACTTCGTGATAGGTCTTCAGCAAGAGCACCGCATCGACCGACTGATCCGGCAACATCGGATTTTCAGCCTTGCTCAAGATGGTCTTCACATTCTTCAACTGCTCCTTCTTCGCCCGCGCGCCGATGTAGCGAATCGCCTCGGGATTAATGTCCACCGCATACACCGTGCCACCCGCGCCAACGCGCTTCCCCGCGCGTACCGTGAACCAACCGGAGCCCGCGCCAATATCGCCGACAGACTTGCCATCCGTGATCCCCAGAATGTCCATCACGCGGTTAATCTGCAGCCGCTCCTCGCGCCCAGCCGTATCGAAAATCGACAGGTCGCCGGTATAAGGCTCGCTGGTTTTGCGCTGCTCGCCCGGAGGCGCAACCTGCGCTGGAGCCGGGCTCTGCGCCCACGCCGCCCCGCCCAGAAGGACCAAGGCCAGCGCAACTGCAATCGGTCTAATCCCGGAATAAAGGAAATGCATTCTTTAAGCATAGACTCTCCAAACACCCTTGGGTAAGCGTTCCTTGGCCTGTGGAATAGGAGTTCCTGCTTTCCGCCTTTGACTCTGCGGGTAGCCTGGCCTAAACTTTTTCTAGGGGACTTCGGCTGCTCACGCCGTAATAGCGAAGACCATCTCCGCGGAGGATTTATGGGTGAAGGTCTGTTTCAGCCTTTGCATTTGCTGTTGATCATTGGGATCGCGCTTCTGGTGTTCGGCACCAGCAAGTTCGCCGCCGTGGGCAAGGGTCTGGGCGAAGGCATTCGCAACTTCAAGTCTGCGATGAAGCAACCTGAAGACGAAAAGAAAGCGACCCCAAAAGACGAAGACCAGAAAAAGTCGTAGCCGCCCGCCACCGATCTCAACTCAAACCGTTCCCCGCTCTCGCAGCATTCGATACACCAGCGCCATCGGCAGTCCAACCACGTTGCTGTAATCTCCTTCAATGCGCGGAATCCAGCGCGAAGCCATCCCCTGGATCGCGTACGCTCCCGCCTTATCCATGGGCTCGCCGGTCGCGACATATTCGCGAATCTCGACGTCCGATAATTCATTCATCGTCACCGACGTCGTCTCGGAAGCAGTTCGTGTCTCAGGCTCGCTGTAATTTAACTGGCTATCGCCTCGTCCTCCTACAACGCACGCACCCGTAATCACCTGATGCACTCTACCCGAGAGCAACCGCAGCATCCGCGCCGCATCGTCACCATCGACTGGTTTGCCGAGGATGGCTCCATCCACCACCACAATCGTGTCCGCCCCTAACACCATGTCGCGCGGCCGCATTCGCCAGACCGTAAGAGCTTTTTCCCGTGCTAGCCGCTCTGCACAATCGCGCGGCAACTCATCCTTCAGCGGAGTTTCATCGATATCTGCTGCTTGCACACTAAACGGAATCCCCGCATTGCGAAGAATTTCCTGCCGTCGCGGCGAAGCCGATGCGAGAACGATCATGCGATATCGAAAGCGATCTTGCCGACTGCTGACTCCTGACGACCGACTACTGACTCCCGCTTCTATCTGCTGCCCACCACGCCGCGCACCGATTCAATCAACTTGCCAGAATCATATCCCACGCCGTCTTTGAAAACCGTCTCCACATTTTCAATGTCGTCAATCTTCTTCGACGGATCGCCCTTAATCACCACCAGGTCAGCCTGCTTGCCTGGAGCAATCGTTCCAACGCGGTCCAAGTCTCCCAAATATTGTGCTCCATTCGCGGTCGCGATGTGGATGGCTTCCACTGGCGTAAACCCCGCCTCCACCAGCAGTTCGACTTCGCGCTGGTCCCCAAAGCCCGCGATCACTCCGCCCATGCCCGTAGGATCGAGCCCCGCCAGCAACAATCCGCCAGCCTTCGAGAACGCATATTCGAATTCCTCCTCTTTCTTGAACGCGGCCTCGTACGGAGATACGTCGGTGCCAAATCGCTGGCGAATGCGGCTGGTGTCGCTCGCTCGCAACCGATTCGAGAGCACTGCGCTGCGCGCATCGGGCGACAGCGCGTCCAACATGCGCTTCTGCATGGTCGGCCGCCCCGGGAAACTTCCCATCTCAAACACCGGCAGAGTCGACGTAACGGCCACATGATGTTGAATCAGATACTGAATCGTGTCATGAAGCGGGCCCGAGTTCGCATCGAGCTTCGCCATCGCAACCGGGTCTTCCGGATCATCCGGACACACGTCCGGCTTCTTGCCGGCCAGGAACTCCGTATCCACGAACAATCCGTGCTCCAGATCGTCGATGCCTAGATCGGCCGCCTCGCGAAAGTTGACGGTGCACAAATGTCCAGTAACCTTCGCACCGCGTTTGTGTGCGGCTGCAATGGCCGCTCCAAGTTCGGCCCGCGTAATAAACATGTACGCCTTGAAATTATCGACTCCCTGATCGAGCCAAAAATTCACCGTGCGCGTGGCGTCCTCGGGACCAGTGAGTTGATGCAGCTGAATTGCCCACGATCCCTTGCCTTCGAGATACGGGCCCGTCACGTGCATCTTCGGACCCGGACTCTCCCCCGCATCAATCGACTTCTTGAGTTCCAGATCGGCGTAAGGCTCCAGCGATCCGGTTGTCCGAATCGTGGTCACGCCGCCAGCCAGGTAGAGTCGCGGAAAACTGAACGCCATCTCCCCGAACACTCCGTTCCCCATCGGATAGAACAAGTGATCGTGCATGCCGACCAAGCCAGGGATCACGCTGTACCCATGCAGGTCCAGTACCTGCGCGTCTTTGGGGACGTTCGCCGACGAGGCATCGCTCACCGACTCAATCTTCCCTTTGCTGATGACGACAGTTTGATCCTCTCGCGCCGCCGCCCCCGTGCCATCGATCACGCGCACGTGCGTCAAAGCAACCACCGGCGCGTTGATCTTGACGAAGGCCTGCACCGCGGGCGAAAGAGTTTGCGCCGCTACCAACGAGCAGCAACTGATCAACACCAGAACCAATGCACGACGCATAATTCCTCCCGTGAGAAGTCACTAGCGCAAAACTCATCGGATGCGATGCTACGAATGGCGACGCATCTTTGCTGACTGTTGCTCAAAGAATTTCGGGAAGGGCACGACTTCAGTCGTGCCGTAAAGACCTACATGCACCGGGGCTTTAGCCCCCGAGGGACGCACCGTCAAAACCACGTCGACGCACGGTACGTGCGATAAGCTTCCCCAAACTCCGTCTCGAGCACCTGAGACTCTTTGCCAGCGCGCCAGAGCTGCAACGGAATGATGACCGCAAAAACCAGGAGCCACACTGGACGTCCCATCAGAAGAATAAGCCCGGCAATCAGAGTCGAGCCAAAAACATAAATTGGATTACGCACCCTGGAATAAAGCCCGTGCGTCACCAGTTGTTTCGCCTGCGCCGACACGGTTAGAGAGTTCCCCAGTTGGAAACGCGCCAGAGTCCACAGAATGAAGCCCAGGGCCATCAATAACAATCCGATGGTTTGAAGCGGCGTCCATTTCGCCGGAAGATTCTTGTAGGCAAATAAGCCGAGGGCCAGTCCCACGATCAGCGTCAGCGCAATGTTGATTCTGACTTTCATTTGTTCCGGCAGCGAGACTAAACCACCACTACACAGTTGGCAAGAACCTTCGCCCGCGCCGTCCAAAACTGCCTGTTAGAATTGAGGATTAGCCGCTCACCGCAATGGACGCCGCCTTCATCCGTAATTTCGCGATTATCGCGCATATCGACCACGGCAAATCCACGCTGGCCGACCGCCTGCTGGAGCTGACCGGATCACTCACCGCGCGCGAAATGCAAGCCCAGGTGCTCGACTCGATGGATCTGGAGCGCGAACGCGGCATCACCATCAAGGCCCACGCCGTTCGCATGATGTACACCGCGCATGACGGCCAGACCTACCAGCTCAACTTGATCGACACGCCCGGTCACGTCGACTTCTCTTACGAGGTCTCCCGTTCCTTGGCTTCGTGCGAAGGAGCGTTGCTCGTCGTCGATGCCTCCCAGGGCGTCGAGGCCCAGACCCTAGCCAATTCTTATCTCGCCATCAATCACGGCCTCGAGATTATTCCGGTCATCAACAAGATCGACCTGCAGAGCGCCGACATCCCGCGCACAAAGGAAATGATCGAAGGCGCCGTCGGACTCGATGCCACCGACGCCGTCCTCATCAGCGCCAAGACCGGACAGGGCGTTCCCGATGTGCTGGAAGCCATTGTGAAGCGAGTACCGCCGCCCAAGGGCTCGCCCAATAACGCGCTGCAAGCGCTGGTATTCGATTCCTGGTTCGACGCTTACCGCGGCGTCATCGTGCTCGCCCGCGTCTTTCAAGGCACGCTGCGCAAGGGTCAGAGAATCCGTCTCATGTGGAACGGAACTACCTTCGATGCTGAGACTCTCGGCGTGCTCACTCCCAAGCCCGTGGAGATCGACGAGCTCGTCGCCGGCGAAGTCGGCTTCCTCGTCGCCAACATCAAGAATGTTGCCGACACCAAGATCGGCGACACCATTACCCACGACGGCAATCCCGCCATTGAGCCGCTTCCCGGCTTCGAAGAAATCAAGCCCATGGTTTTCGCCGGGCTCTACACCGTGGATGCCCACGAGCACACCGTGTTGCGCGAGGCCCTTGAGAAATTGCGGCTCAACGATTCCTCTTTCTTCTTCGAGCCTGAAAGCTCAGTCGCGCTCGGCTTCGGCTTCCGTTGCGGCTTCCTCGGCCTGCTGCACATGGAGATCATCCAGGAACGCCTCGAGCGTGAATTCAATCTCGATCTCATCACCACCGCTCCCGGCGTGCGCTACAAGATCACCAAGACTGACGGTGAAATGGTCGAAATCGACAACCCGTCGCGATGGCTCGATCCCAGCGAGATCGCCAAAGTCGAAGAGCCCGTCATCCTCGCCACCATCCTCACCAACGAAGAATACGTTGGCGGGATTCTCGCGCTCGTGGAAGAAAAGCGCGGCAAGCAGAAAACTTTCGAGTACGTCAGCTCATCCCGCGTGATGCTGCACTACGAGCTTCCGCTGAACGAGATCGTTCTCGATTTCTACGACCGTCTCAAATCGGTTTCTCGCGGCTACGCTTCCCTCGACTACCACCTCGCCGGATATTGGGAATCTCCCATGGTGAAGCTCGACATCCTGGTGGCCGGTGAGCCCGTCGACGCTCTCTCCATCATCGTGCACCGCGATTTCGCTTATGAACGCGGCAAAGCACTGGTCGCCAAGATGCGCGAACTGATCCCTCGCCAGATGTTCGAAGTCCCCATCCAGGCCTCGATTGGCGCGAAGATCATCGCCCGCGAGACGGTCCACGCCATGCGCAAGAACGTCTTGGCCAAGTGCTACGGCGGCGACATCTCGCGCAAACGCAAATTGCTCGAGAAACAGAAGGAAGGCAAGAAGCGCATGAAACGCATCGGCCGCGTCGACATCCCCCAGGAAGCCTTCCTCGCGGTCCTGAAGGTTGGCGAAGGCAGCAACTGAGACGAGCGTGTCTTCAACTCTTCTGCAATGTTAGTGCAGCCGAAGAGCCCACGACCCCGACGTTTAGGCCGGTCCGCCCAAGGAAGGCTGGCCGGAGTCTGGAAAGACTTCCATCCTCACGGGTGACTCTCTGCGCTCAGGATCCCGACTTACCGGGAGGAATGTCGTTGTAAAGTTTTCCCTCCTGGTCCACGTAATACGCACGCTCATGGACCACAATTCGCCAGAACGGATAAACGCGAAGATGTGTGATCTCGCTGGATTGGAACATAAGCGATGCATCGGTGACCGGCAAATGATCTTCCGGTGCGCGAAGGGCTGACGCCACGATGCGAATGGCGGCTTCCCGCTGCAAGTAGGCGATCGGCATACCGAATGTGGCGACTTCTTCAAACTCGCCAGTGACCGCATCGATCAGAATGCAGAGTCGGGTAATTGGGACGCCGGAGGGGGTCTGTTCGCCCTTCAAACCATAAGGCACGATGAAGCTGTGACTGTCATCGCCTCCGTCTTCGACGGACGGTTCGCTTGTCAGCATGGGGGGCTGGGGGATGACTCCGGGATTTTTTAAGATGGCACATTGGGGCCATTTGAGCATTCCGTTTTCCTGAATGGCGCGCTCTGCGGCCTTGATGGCGGCATCCGGTGTCAGGAAGGTATGAGTCGGTTGATGCCTCATAGTCGAACTTTACCTCCGATTCACTGCGGCGATTGGCCGACAACGACGAACTTACCCTCCCAAGTACCGGACGTTTTGACTTTCACAAAGTACCTGGAGCCGCTCCATGTGCTTGCGCGAATGGTCCTATCCGTTCCGATTCCGACCGGCTCAGGGTCATAGAAATGAATGAATTTGAGTTTTTCTTTGCCGGTTGCGTCTACTTCAGTCTCATAGCCGACAACCAGCACCCAGTGTTCGCCGGCGCGAATCAACACGCCCGCGGGGAATTGCGTGCTTTGGATGGACTGCTGTAGAAACATCTGGGCATCGTCGCGACTGACGCTGGGGAATCCCACCCAGTTGACAGGCTCGGCGGAAAGAGACTGAAGGCAGTCACACAGGCCCTGCGGGTCGGTATTCCATTGATTCAAATCGCCGGGGGCGGTGCTGTCGTGAGCAACAATGTTGTTTCGCAGGTCGTCTTGAGCGTAATAGAAGCGATTAGATGGGTCGGGATATCCGTTGCGGGCCATCTCAGCGATCGCCTCGCCGCAAAAAAACCCCTTGTTCTGCGCGAACAGCGTGACGTTACCCGCCACATCCACTTTGGGCATGGTGGCTCCTTCCTTGAGCGGTTCGCAATACTGCAGCGGCATCGCAACCCACTTCGCGCCGTGATGCGAATTTTGGGCCAGCTTAGGGCCGAAAGCAACTCTTTTGTGACGTCGTAGAGTAGAGTTGATCTGTCTTTTCCCAGTTTGCCAAGCATTTTCCGCTTGCCTGGCAGTCGGTTTCGCGGCACTATTCCCCAAGTCATGTTCCCTCGGGCAGGCGGTTCAGCGTCATTCCTCGTGCTATATGGAAGATACGGTCAGAACGTTTGCGGCTGGCGACCATATTGCGAATTATGAAATCCAAGGTGTTGCAGGCGCCGGGGGGATGGGTGTTGTTTACCGCGCCTTAGACACAAAGCTAGAGCGCCAGGTTGCGCTCAAGTTTCTTCCTCCTCACCTTACCTTCAGCGATCAGGATCGCAGGCGGCTGCGGCATGAAGCCAAGTCGGCTTCAGCCCTCGATCACCCGAATATCGGTGTCATTCACGCGATCGAAGAAACGGCGGACGGCCAAACATTCATCGTCATGGCCTTTTACGAAGGCATGACGCTGACGCAGCGGATTGCCTCGGGCCCTCTCTCTGTGTACGACGCGGTCGGATTCGCGTGCCAGATTGCACGGGGACTCGGCGAGGCCCATAAGCACAACATCATTCACCGTGATATCAAGCCTTCGAACATCCTTCTTACGCGGCAAGGGGTGGTGAAAATCGTGGACTTTGGCCTGGCCCTGGTGCTTACGGAGATGGGCTCGACTCGAAGCCTGGCCGTGCAAGGAACCGCCGTGTATATGGCGCCGGAACAAATTCAACGGGTGCCGCCCGACAAGCGTTCCGACACGTGGGCTGTTGGCGTGGTTCTTGCCGAGATGCTGCACGGCCATCATCCCTTTGTTCGAGATAACTGGGCCTCCACTATCTATGCCATTCTCAACGAACTACCTGACGAGCGGGTTCAAGTGCCGCCGACTTTGCAGGCGATCGTGTTTCAGTCGCTGGCCAAGGCCCCCGAGAAACGCTACCAGGATTGCAACGAGCTGCTGGTTGACCTCGAGAAATTCCGTAAGCATCTGCAAGTCGTCCAAGGCCATCCAGACGAAGTAACACTCGCCACTCCTTCGATTCCGCTGAAAGACCTTCAGCGTTATGCCAAGGATGCGTCGGGCAGCGCGAACAGTCACAGTAATCGAGAGCGGCGGTTTGGAACTCTACTGCTGACTATGATCGCGGCGGCGGCCATTGTGGCAGCACTCTGGTTTTCGCCGCTGCGATCGTGGGTGTCTGTCCATGTGCTGAGGCGCACAGGGGTGACAGCTGCCTATGAATCGTATTTGTCGGCGAATAGGTACATCGAGAGGTATGACAAGCCTGGCAATCTTGACCTGGCGATCGCCGAACTCCACTCGGCAATCGCACGCGATTCCCAGTTTGCCCTCGGCCACGCCGAGTTAGGAGAAGCGTACCGGCTGAAGTACCAACAAGACCACGATGCCAAGTGGCTGGAACAGGCCTTGTCGAACTGCAAAACCGCATTGGCACTCGATAATAGCCTCTCTGCGGTCTACGTAACGCTGGGACGCATTCACAGCGATGCGGGGAACGACGATCTGGCGGGATCGGAGTTTCGGCAGGCCCTCGCACTGGATCCGCACAACGCTCACGCCCTGAATGGTGTCGCCTACGCACAGGAGTCCGCCGGCCAGATCGCCGAAGCGGAAGCTACCTACAAGAGAGCGGTCTCACTCCGGCCTGACGATTGGGATAGCTACAATACCCTGGGACTGTTCTATCAGCGTCGGCATCGGCTTGATGACGCTATCGCTCAGTTGTCGAAGGCGGTGGAGTTGACGCCAGACAACAGCCTCGCCTATGCCAATCTGGCCGGAGTTTATCTGAGCTATGGACGTCCTCAGGACCTGGCAGCCGCCGAACAGGCACTGCGAAGGTCGATCTCCATCTCTCCAAGCTATTCGACCTACGCCAACCTGGGATACCTCTACTTGCAACAGCAACGGTACCAGGAGTCGGCGGAGATGACGCTAAAGGCCACCCAGTTGAACGACAAAGATTTCCTTGTATGGGAGAACCTCGATTGGGCATACCGTGGGTCGGGGCAAAACGACAAGGCTGCTGCGGCGCGCGACAAGGCGCGCGGAGCACTCGAACAAGCCGCTCAGTCGCGTCCGCGCGATGCCCAGGTGCAAGCTCATCTGGCATTTCAATACGGTAAGAAAGGTGCGCGCGACCTGGCGCTGACTCACGCGCAGTTCGCGCTCGCCTTGGCTCCAAATGATCCAGACGTGCTCGCCAATTTAAGTGATATGTAC
The DNA here is from genome assembly GCA_963722365.1 of uncultured Acidobacteriaceae bacterium. GTDB lineage: Bacteria > Acidobacteriota > Terriglobia > Terriglobales > Acidobacteriaceae > Sulfotelmatobacter. Next base: position 287,554 of record CAVRLM010000001.1, on the reverse strand, counting down.
GGAGCCCTGGGTGATCACTCACAGGCCCTGAAATATGCCCGGATGACCCTGCAGAATGGTTACACGATCGACGACCTCCGCCGCGACCCCGATATGCAACAGGTGCTCACCGATCCCGAGTTCTTGGTTTCAGCTAAATCTCAATAAAGGAGAATGTCATGACAGCTGCAAAGAAGTCAGCGAAGAAAAAGGCCTCCAAAGCGGGGGCAAAGGCTGCCAAGCCCAAAATTCACAGAATGATGATTAAAGCGGACAATACCTTCAGGCCGAATCCGATAAAGATCAAACCGGGCGAACTGCTCAGAATCGTTCGTCCCGGGACAAAAGATGTGGACATTAAGGTCACGATTGATGTTGGTGAAGGTGGCGGAGGTGGTGGCCCCATCGTAATCCATTCGTGACAATTACGGACGTAGGAAGAGGAGCGTTGTGATCCTCTATCGCCTTTCTCTGTTGTCGACACAGCGGGGGCTAGGAGGATTTTGCTGACGTGGAAAGGTCGTTCCCAGGGTTGGCGAGAGTATCAACGAAACAATTCGTTTCGTTCCCAAACTGGTCGTGTTCTGAATCACGAAAAGCGATTGTCATGATCGGTTTTCACACTCAGGGGGACGCTCGCTCCTCATGTCGAAAAGCCTCTAAAATCGAGGGTAAAACGAAAGTACTATTACCCTAAAATGTGCAAATCTCAAAACTGGAAGGAATTCCCCTACTCTGGATTAGCAGTTATGTTAATACTCCGTGAATTGCATAACTGGTTACTACTCATGGATTTAAAGGTCAGCAAATCGCTTTCCCGAAACCGACCGATCGGTCTTTGCTTTAAGAAATTGAGAAGCCGGTTTTCAATTCCACAAGCTTTTCCACAGGCAATCGGCCTCATTTCGTGACCTGCGCAAGCCTAACTTCCTAAGGGACTTACCTACCCATCTCTACAGTCAATCCTGTACCTGGGAAGTTACTCCTCACCGGCCAGTCCACCCTCGGCTAGTGACTCAAATCGGGTGCTGTTTTTCAGGAATGCCATCCTGACTTTCCCGATGGGACCGTTTCTTTGTTTGGCAATAATGATCTCGGCTTTGCCTTGCAACTCAGGATCGTCTTGCTTGTAAACCTCTTCGCGAAAAATGAACATGACCAGATCGGCATCCTGCTCGATCGATCCTGACTCGCGCAAGTCGGCCAGCTGGGGGCGATGATCTCCACCGCGGGCTTCTGGAGCGCGGCTCAACTGCGACAGTGCAATCACCGGCACGCTCAGCTCTTTCGCCAGCGCCTTCAGCCCACGAGAGATTGCCGAAACTTCCTGCGTGCGGTTCTCGAAGCGCTTTCCGCCGCCCGACATTAGCTGCAAGTAATCGACGATGATCAAGTCGAGCCGGCCACCCTGCGCCTGCTTCAGCCGCCGCGCCTTCGCCCGCATCTCACTGAGCGAAATGCCCGGCGTATCGTCGATAAAAATCGGAGCATGCGCCAACTGCTCCATCGCGCGCACGACTTTCTTCGTGTCGTCCTGCCACAACGATCCCGTGCGCATCTTGTGCGCATCCACCCGTGCCTGCGAACACAGCAAGCGCATCAGCAATGCCTCGCGCGACATTTCCAGCGAGAAGACTCCCACCACTTGCTGATCTTCAATCGCCGCATTCTCCGCAATGTTCATCACGAACGCGGTCTTGCCCATCGAAGGCCGCGCCGCAATGATCACCAGATCAGAACGCTGCAGCCCCGAAGTCATCTCATCCAGATCGGTATAATGCGTCGCCAGTCCGGTGATGCGCTGCCCGCGCTGCAGCAAGGCGTCCACCGACCCAAATGACTCGCGAACAATCTCCTGCACACCCATGAAGCCGCGCCCAATGCGCTTCTCCGACAGCTGAAAGATCGCCGCCTCGGCATCGCTCAGCACGTCTTCCGCCGCATCTCCCTGGTCCGATGCCCGCGCAATCGCCGTGCTCGCTGCAGAAATCAGCCCGCGCAGCAGTGCCTTGTCGCGCACAATCTTGACGTAGTGTTCAATGCTCGGACGGTCGGGCACGCCATCGACTAGGCTCGACACATAAGCCACATCCCCAATCGGTTGCAGATCCTTGTTCCGATCGAGTTCCTCGATCAGCGTGATCATGTCGATCGGGCGCGACGACTCCGCCAGATCCACCATCCGCGAGTAAATCCGCCGGTGCGAGTCCAGCGAGAAATCCTCAATCCGCAAATGTTCCGCAGCCTGGTTGTAGGCAAAGTTGTCGAGCAGGATCGCGCCCAGAATCGAGCGCTCTGCCTCTACGTTGGCGGGAAGTGTGCTGATCGCGTAATCGGAAGTGGCCAAAGATTTCTCTTTCGGGAAATTTCGCGGAAGTGCAAAACGAACAGTATCCGCAATCCCCTTGTGAATGCGACGCGCGTCCTCTGGAAAACTCTCACCAAATAGAAAAAAGTTGGCGATCCGATTCCGCGACCCGCACACGTGTCGAGTGTAGGCGAACAAACGACGAAGATCAAGCGGGATGATGAAGGTGCCAGAAAATCAAATGCGGTCCAGGCCAGCCACCCGGACCGCATTCGTACGTGGACTCCTGCTCCAGCTTGTCACCGCGTGGCGGCGGAATGACCGCTTCAGCCCGACAACACTTCCAAGAAGTGCCGCATTTGCCAAAGCCAGTTGCCGGCTTGTGATCGTGCGATCACCAACCTGCAACTGCTGCGGTGGCCAGCGGTCCTTCCCGGCTCCGAAGAGCTGGGTGGGGGAGGAGGCCGCTATGCCCGGGCAACCAGTCGCACTTGCGCGCGTTTTCTGGAATCCCCCGGCGATTCACCCTCGAGAATCACCGGCTGCCGCTGGCTCTGCCGCAATCATTCGGCAAGCTCAGGAAATCTCACGTTTCGCTGAACCCACTCTCCTGCAGTTTGTTGCGTCTCGCAACAGAAAAACCTTGCCTCGTTGTGCAGAAGCTGTGGACGATGTGACTTCCCTGTGGAAGCCGGAGGAAAACTGAGAATGCAATTTTTTTCACTATACGCGCCAGCTTGCCCTTTCAAGAACTTGCACGCCCTACAACTATCGGAGGGCGCCTCACGATCCCAAGCTGCAGCCCCAAGATCAATGGAACAAGACAGAGTGAAACATTTTTCACTGCGAAGCGCTTTGCATGCACATGATTTCTGCAGAACATTTCTCGACTATTTCTTGACAATCGTGCGACAATCACCCCCTTTGTCGTCTGCTATAAAACTCAACACTGGCGCAGCATCCAGCCAGAAGAGGGGCGTTCATGATTTCCGTTCGATCGTATTTTGCGCGGCCGCTTGCCGCAATTGTCGTTCTTGAGATTCTGGCAGCCGTCACTTTCGCGGCCACCGCATCCGTTTCTCTCTCGCCAAATTTCGGACCACCCACGACTCGCACTACCGCCACTGGCTCCGGCTTCTCCTCCGGAGAAAGCGTGACTCTAACCTTCGACACCGCGACTCTGGGCCACGCGACTGCCGACAGCTCAGGCAATTTCAGCTTGGGTGTGACCGTAGCCAAGTCCGCGCAGCCCGGATCCCACGCTGTGCAGGCCACCGGAAAGACCAGCGGCCTCACCGCCTCCACCAAGTTCCTCGTCCGGACCGACTGGACTTCGTTCAAGGACTCGCCGACGCACCTCGGCTTCAACGCGCTGGAAAACACAATTAGCAAGAACAACGCGACGAGTCTCACCCTGGCGTGGCAAGGACAAATGGGCGACCTTGTCGACTTCTCCTCGCCCGCAGTCGTGGATGGCATCGTCTACGTCGGATCGTTCGACGGCAAGCTCTACGCCTTCAATGCCAACGGTTGCGCTCCGGCGACGGTGTGCCAACCACTCTGGAGCGGCGCCACCGGCAACGACATCACTTCCTCGCCTGCCGTCACCAATGGCACCGTATTCATTGGCTCCGCCGATCACAAGCTCTACGCTTTCCCCGCCAAGGGATGCGGCAAAGCCACCTGCTCCCCGCTTTGGAAGGGAGCCACCGGCGGGGCCATCCTCGACAGTTCGCCGGTGGTGGTAAATGGCATCGTCTACGTGGGAGACTTCGACAACAAGCTCTACGCCTTCAAAGCTGCAGGTTGCGGAGCCGCGGTCTGCAACCCGCTGTGGACCGGTGCCACAGGAGATCACATCACCTCGTCGCCGGCCGTCGACAATGGCGTCGTCTATATCGGTTCGCAGGACGGCAATCTCTACGCCTTCACCGCCGCCGGATGCGGCGCCGGCACTTGCTCCCCGCTGTGGACCGCGCGCGCCGGTAGCTCCATCGTGGATTCCAGCCCCGTAATCTCGGGTGGCGTGGCCTACATCGGTTCATTCGACGGTGGTCTGTTTGCGTTTAACTCTGCCGGGTGCGGCCAATCCACTTGCCAACCGCTGTGGACCGGCTCGACCGGTCCATTCATCTCATCGTCTCCGTCGGTGGCCAATGGAGTGGTCTATGTGGGAGACGGCGACTCCATTTTCTATGCCTTCCGAGCGGCGGGATGCGGCGCTTCTACTTGCCTTCCTCTTTGGACCGGAGATGCCGTGGGCGCGCAAGCCGCCATCATTTCGTCTCCCACGGTGGCGAACGGATTGGTCTATGTCGGCGAGAACAACGGCATGGTGATGGTCTTCAACGCCAGCGGATGCGTCACCGCGTTCTGCCATCCCATCACTCAACTGCTGGTGAACAACGAGCAGATCGTTTCGTCGTCACCAACCGTCGTGAACGGCACAGTCTATGTCGGCTCCGCCGATCAAAACCAGGAACCTATCGGCCGGCTGTATGTATACAAACTCTCGCACTAAAGATGCTCGTGTAGGGACGGACGCATTCGTCCGCCCCAGCGAAGCGTGCCGAAAGAGCACTCGAAGCGGCAAAGCCGGGGCAGGTGTTTTTCGAAAGACGGAACCCGAGCGACCTCTACCTGCCCATCTTGCGTGGATTCACGTTACCCCGTTCCATATAACGCAGGACAAAGTTCGCAGCTGTCTTCATCCGCCCCACCGCGCTCGAGGGTTCCACCACACCAGCTTCCACCGCCGGAGACTTTTCGGTGCAGTCATCGCTACCCTCGATCTCCGAGGCTTTCCGCAAAAGCGCCCAGGCTTCCCGGTACTGCTCATACTTCGCTTCCGACCCCAGCTCGGTCGTACACAACGAGATCGATTTCAGCCCGCGAATTTCTTTCTCCGGAATGATGTACCACACATCTTCCAGAATCACATACGCTGCCAAAAAATCGAACGAACCCGGCGGATAAGGCCTATGACTACTGCACACGGAGCAGTTATAACCTGTGCCACTAACCAGCCTCGCGATCGTGCACTTCACCTGCACCGCCACAAATTTCCCCGGACGCCCCACTACGCAGTCATAACTGCACGAGTCTCCCCATGGCTTGCTCGCAGCCAATCCCCGCTCGCCCGCCCGCACCAGAAACATCGACTCCGCCCACTCTCCACGCTTCTTCTTGTCCTTGATAATTTTCGGCTTCCGCCTTTTCACGCCCGCCAAACCGGCCTCCTCTTCAACCTCGCCCGCTCTTCGTCGCAGTCATTGCGGCGATCCACAATTCGCCAATGTGGCCTAATCTTCTAATTCGACAGAAATGAAAAGTCGAAAGCAAGAAAAATGACGGAAGAAAGCAGCGGCGATTCCCAAGATGGGAACGCCAAAATGTGCCCATGTCGAGCGGACGCCCCTGTCCGCTGCCGTTGACTTTCTTCAACGACGCAACGATCTCTGGTTGCGCCACGACCGGGAAGGGCACGACTTCCAGTCGTGCCGATATGAACACCACAAATTGGCCCGGCTTCAGCCGCTGCGGGGCGCCATCGTTTGGCGCCGAAGAGCCTGCCCTGAGCTTGTCGAAGGGACCTATGCACCCTCCCGGCAGCGCCGACACTCCCGCCAACTCCATAGATCCTTCGGTCCGCTCAAAACGCGAATCTCAGGATGACAGAAAGATGACAAAGAAAAAGGCGCGGCCGAAGCCGTGCCCTTGAGCAAAAGTCCCTCTCCGTGCCTCTGTGTCTCCGTGGTGAAAGCTCTCAGTCCCGCTCCCCCAAAGGAATCGTCCCGCAGATGCTGGTCCCCTTGAGGCCTGACTGAATTTTCAGGGTTCCGCCGAACTGCCGCACTCTTTCCTCCATGCCCCGTACTCCGACTCCAAGCTGAGCCGTCGCTAGGGCGCGTTGCCGCTCCGCAGAAATTCCTTTGCCTTGGTCAACAATCTCGAACTCGACCAGGCGCGAGGATTGGGTAAGACGAATTTTCGCCGTTGGGCTGTCGGAATGGCGATGCACGTTGGTCAGACTTTCTTGGATAACTCGAAAGATAACGAGTTCCAATGGCTTCGGAAGCCTGGCGGAATCTTCCGGCAATTCGAGCTCAACCTCAATTCCGCTTCGTTGGGAAAAACCTTCAACAAACCATCGCAACGCCGAGACCAGCCCAACTTCGTCGAGAAGCGGCGGATGCAGAAGGTACGATAGCGTCCGGATTTCTTTGGACAGGTCATCCGAGAGCGCCTGGCTCTGCGTGACCAGGTTGACGACGGCTGGGTCTTGGCCTTTCAAGCGATCGAGCATCGCCGAAAGATTCAGCCCGAGCGCGACCAGGGTCTGACCGGCGTGGTCGTGGAGTTCGCGAGCCATGTGACGACGTTCTTCATCCTGCGTTCGCAATAAGCGGCCGGTCAGTTCGCGCAAGCTTGTTTCCGCACGCTTGCGGTCTGCAACCTCACCTTCGAGGGCCGCGGTCCGCTCCGCCACTTTCTTTTCCAGTTCCTCATTGGCTTTTCGCAATGCTTGCTGCGCGGCCTTCAGAGGAGTGAGGTCGGTTACGAATGCAGCGATTTCAGGATCGCCACCCGCGAAATCGATCGCCGCCGCGCCAATCAGGATGGGCATCCGGCGTCCATTCCGTGCGATGTAGGCCTTTTCGTATACGTCACAGCGCCCGCGCTGGCGAATCTGCTGCACGGCACGCGCGTCGGCTTCCGCGTACTCGGGAGGAGTCAGCGCGTCCCAACGAACTTTTCCCGCCGCCACGTCTGCTTCTGTGTATCCCAGTGTCTTCAGGAATGCGGGATTCACGTACCTGAGTTTGCCGCTAAGGTCGCCGATCACCGTGCCGAACGGGTTGGCTTCGGCCAGTCGGCTGAATCGTACCGCGGCCTCGGCCACTTCAAGCCGGTGAACTTCGCTCTGCAACAATCCGGCGATGCGGGCACCCACCAATCGAAGAAATGTCTGGTAGCTATGGTCGAAAGGCAACCGCGGACTCAGGCCAAAGACGAGCACTGCCTGAATCGACGACCGTGCAAGTTTCAGCGGCAAAACGTATGCCTGGGTCAAAGGCTCGGGCCAGGGCGCGAGCGCCAAATCGCCAAACCGCGCCTGCAGGTCCGCCACGACCACAGGAGCATGGGAACGCACTGCCTTCGCCAGCGGCCAGTGCTCCGGACTCGAGAGAGCGATCTCAGGGGCTGTACTCACCGCATGCAACACCTTGCCCTTATCTAGTAAGTAAAGAGAGGCGAACGGTAGATCTGCGGGATCTCCACCAAGTTTGCGAACAACATTCTGTGCAAGAGTCAGCAGCGGATCGGAGTTGGTGACCTGCTCTTCGGGCGAGGGATCGACGGTGATCGCGAGCAGAGCGCGCAAGCGCCGTTCACTCAGGACCTGTTCGGTGGTCTCGCTGCATACGACAAGGGTTCCCTGAACACTGCCATCTTTGTCGCGCACCGGGCTATAGCCGTAGGTCCAAAATACTTCTTCTGGTTTTCCATTGCGATTGATGGGGACAAGCTGGTTGTTGTTCCAGCTGGACTGTCCCTGGTTCATTACAGCTTCGATTTGTGGACCGATGATGGGCCAGATTTCGGGCCAGCAGTCGACACCGCGTTGTCCCAGGGCGGACGGGTGCTTGTCCGCACGAATACTAGGGCGGTATCCGTCGTTGTAGAACTGAATGAGATCGGGTCCCCACCACAAAAACATGGGATGGCGCGAGGCGAGCAGCAAGTTCACCGTGGTCACAAGAGTGTCGGACCACTTTTCGACCGGACCCACGGGAGTCGCTGCCCAATCAAACGCCCGCGTGAGTTCGGCCATTTCCCCGGTGCCGATGATTCGAGCCGATGCAGCCGTCTTCTTCACGGTCAGGAGATGGATGTCCTTCTTGGATCTTCGCGCAGACGAAGATGCTTTCAAGCCAGATCGCCCCATGATTGGGAATCACTCTCGTGCCTTATCTAAAGGAAGGGGGCGGACATCAAGTCCGCCCCAGCAACTCTTGATTTTCTAACCTACTCCCGAATTTAGTCGCGCACCCCATCCATAAACGCGCGCAACTTTCGGGAGCGCGAGGGATGCCGCAGCTTGCGCAATGCCTTGGCTTCGATCTGGCGGATGCGTTCGCGGGTGACGGCGAACGACTGCCCGACTTCTTCCAGGGTGTGCTCGCTGCCATCTTCGAGTCCAAAGCGCATCTTGATGACTTTTTCTTCGCGCGGAGTCAGCGTGCGCAGGACCTGTCCGGTCTGGTCCTTCAGGTTCACGTTGATCACTGCCTCAGCGGGTGAAACTACGCCGCGGTCTTCGATGAAGTCGCCGAGATGCGAATCTTCTTCTTCGCCGATCGGAGTTTCGAGAGAGATCGGTTCTTGCGCGATCTTCAACACCTTGCGCACTTTCGCGACGGGAATATCCATGCGCTTGGCGATTTCTTCCGAGGTGGGTTCGCGTCCCAATTCCTGCACCAGCTGCCGCGAAGTGCGGATCAGCTTGTTGATGGTTTCGATCATGTGCACTGGGATACGGATCGTACGTGCCTGATCGGCAATCGCGCGGGTAATAGCCTGCCGAATCCACCACGTGGCATAGGTTGAAAATTTGTAGCCACGGCGGTATTCGAATTTGTCGACGGCCTTCATCAAGCCGATGTTGCCTTCCTGAATCAGGTCGAGGAACTGCAGTCCGCGGTTGGTGTATTTCTTGGCAATCGAAACCACCAGGCGGAGGTTGGCCTCAATCAGCTCGCGCTTGGCCTGCTCCGCATCCATGTCGCCCTGGATGATCTCGCGCTGCGTGCGCTTGAGCTCCTGAAACGACACTCCGGTTTCGAGTTCCAGTTTTTCAACTTCGCCGCGAAGCGCGCGCGCCTGCCGCCGATATTCTTTCTTTTGATCTTCGCTGCGAGTGGCGTCGGCCTTGCGTTCGAGATTCTGCGTCTGCCGGTCGAGCGAACGCATGCCGTCGACGGTCTTGTTCAGGCGTTCGATCAGCCGCTTGCGCTCGTTGTTCGTAAAGCCCAACTTGCGCACTGCCTTCGATACCGCAACCACTCCCCGAGCCAGCTTGCGCCGGGCCCGGCGGTGATCCTTCGGCTTCTTTGTCTTCGAAACTTCCAGGTACTTCTCTTCAAGCAACGCGGCCTTTTTGTACAGCTTGGCCATGTCGTCGATCTTGCCCGTGAACTCGTTCAGGCGATTCTGCAGAATCTCGTCGGTGATCTCCTCTTCATCGAAGGTGACCACTTCCTTGATCGAGCGCACGCCTTTCTTGAGGTCCTCGCCCATGGCCAGCAATTCGCGGATCACAATTGGCGACCGCGACAGCGCCTTGAGCACGCGCAGTTGACCGCACTCAATACGCTTGGCGATTTCCACTTCGCCTTCCCGTGTGAGCAGCGGCACAGTTCCCATCTCGCGCAGATACATGCGGACAGGATCGTTAGTTTTTTCCAGGGCTCCGGGGGTCAGGTCGAGTTCAACGTCCTCGCCTTCCTCGGATTCATCGAATTTTTTATCGAGCGCCGCCGAAGGGAGCTTGGGCCCTTCCAGCACATCGATGCCTTGCGTACCAATAGTAGTCAGCAGATCGTCAAGGTCTTCGGGACTATGCACATCATGCGGGATCAAATCGTTTACTTGATCGTAGGTGAGATATCCCTTTTCTTTGCCTGTGTCGATCAGCTTTTTGATATCGTCGAACTTGTCGTCTAGAGCCAAAAGGTGTGTCCTCAAAACTACTTAGTTCCGCTCCACAGGAGCGTGTGATACAGTTCCTTAAAAGGTGGGAATGTGGGTACTGCGGGGTCCTGCGTCTCGCACAAACTTTCAGATTTTAGCACATAAGTGCTGTGCGGTCTATCGGTTGCCCGCTTCATTCCCCAGCACTAGCCGCTATCTTCAATTCTCTTAAATACTTAGATGGCTGACAGCGCATTTTTGTTTCACGCTGTTTTCTGCTTTGCCGCGTTTTTCAGGCCATCTTCGGCCAGACTCGGATCTCTTAAGGCGCGACTGATTCGCTCTAATTCTGTCAGCAGTTCGCGCAGGCGGTCTTTGTCTGCGGCGAGGCCGGGCTTTTTCAGGTCTTGCTGCACTTCCTCCTGACGGCGGCGCAGGTGAATGCGGCGCAGGGCGCGAACGGCGGCTTCGAGCACCTCTGCCGTGAGTTCTTCATCCTCCTTCAGAAGAATTAGAGCCAGCAGGCGGCGATCACTCTCCGTCGCCGGTACTTCAAGAACATCGGCAAAATCGCGGCCTACGTTGAGAAGAGATTCGGCGAGAGATTCGGTTGCGAGGCCGCGATGCAGAGACTCGTTCTGCAGGACGAATTGCGCCTGGCGGGCAGGATCGAATTCCTCTTCGGCGCCGTCGCGAGCGGAGAGGTGTTCTTCGTTGGGCTGCATCTGGCGGGCCGAGGCGAGGGCGCGGATTAAAACCTTTTCGGCGTCAGTGACCTGCGCTTCCGCGGGGGCTTTGACGGCGGAGGTGGCGCGTGTGCTGGCGGCGTGGCGCAGCTCCTGGCGCAGGACGGCAGAGTCGATGCCTAGTTTCTGCGAGATCTCATGGGCGAGTTCGTCGCGGACGATGCGACTGGGAATGCGCTGGATGTGGGGGAGCAGATGGTTCAGGGCCTTCACCTTGCCCTCTGCACTGCGCACGGGGAACTGCGTGCGGGCGCGCTCGATCAGGTAATCGAAATATTTCTGCGAATGCTTGAGCGCTTCACCATAAGCCTCCCGGCCTTTGCGGCGAATGTAGAGGTCGGGATCGAATCCCTGTTCGAGGGTAAGCACTTTGATGGTGAACTCTTCTTCGACGAGCAGTCCTAGCGTGCGCTCGGTCGCTTTCGCTCCGGCCGTGTCAGGATCGAAATTCACAACTGCATTCTTGCTGAAGCGGCCGAGCAACTTGGCTTGCAGCTCGGTGAAGGCGGTGCCGGAACTGGCGATCACATTGTGGAATCCGGCGGCGTAGACGGAGATGCAATCCATCTGGCCTTCGACGAGGATGGCGTAGTCGAACTTCTTGATCCATTCTTTGGCGAGGTCGAGATTGAAGAGGACCTTGCTCTTGGAATAGATGGGGGTCTCGGGGGAATTCAAATATTTTGGCCCGGATTTTTCATCTGCTGCCAGCGTGCGTCCGGTGAAGGCGATGACTTTGCCGGCTTCACTGGAGATGGGAAACATGACGCGGTTGCGGAATTTGGAGTACATGGAAGCGGCTTCCGGCTTCCGGCTTCCGGCGGAGATAACAGCAGGTCCCTCGACTGCGGTGGATCGCTCGCTTGCTCGCGATTCACCTTCGCTCGGGATGACAGGGGGAGTGGATGGACTGGAGGCGTCTTGCTTCCAGGAAAACAGGCCACTCTCGCGGAGGACTTCTTCTGTGAATTCTTCTTTCAGGCGGTCGCGGAGGAGGAATCCGGAATCGGGGGCGTAGCCGATGCGGAAGCGCGAGATCATTTCCTGATCGAGGCCGCGGCCCGTCAGGTATTCGCGGGCGCGGGCGCCTTCGGGGCGGCGCAGGCACTCTTGAAAGAAGGCTACTGCGCGCTCGTGGACGTCGAGGATTTGTCCGCGCAGGCGAGCTTCCTTGGCTTCGCCGGGAGTGGAGTAACTTGCCTTGGGCAGCGGGATGCCTAACTTCTGGGCAACCATGCGGACGGATTCGGGGAAGGTGATGTTTTCGATTTTCTGGATGAAGCTGAAGACGTCGCCCGAGACGCCACAGCCGAAGCAGTGATAGAACTGGCGCGTGGCGTGGACCGAGAAGGATGGAGTTTTCTCACCGTGGAAGGGGCAGAGCCCGGAGTAATTTTGCGCGCCGGCCTTCTTCAGCTTGACGTAGTCGCCGATGATGCGGACGATGTCGGCCTGCTGCTTGACGGTGTATGCGAAGTCGCCGGGGTTCGCCATTAGGGGCAGAATTGAGCCTATCAGGTTGGGATTCGGGGGAAAATAGCGGACGCGTGTGGAATGGTGTGCAAAACCGGGGCTAAAGCCCGACAAATCTTAGGAAGGCGCTGACGCGGCCCTCGAAGGGCCGCTCTTCCACGGCGATTCGCACAGCTATTTTGAACTATCACTCTTCCATGGCCTTCGAGCAGCCGGTTCTACCACGATCGCGTCGGTTTTTGCAGGACGCACATCTGGCTCATAAAATGGGCCTCTCAGGTCTACACGTTCAATTCCACTAAAGTTGCTCCGCCTCCGCCTTCGTTTTGAGGGGCTTCGGCTACGGAGGCTACGTGGGGGTGATGTTGGAGCATTTGTCTTAGGGCTTTGCGGAGGATGCCCATGCCGCTGCCGTGAACGATGCGGACTCGGGGCAGGCCGGCGAGGAAGGCCTGGTCGACGAATCTCTCGACTTTCGGCGAGGCTTCGTCGACGGTTTGGCCAATCACATTGATCTCGCTGGGGACGTTCGCATCCTCGTTCTCGAGCGACACAGAGATTCCGCGCGCGCGGGCTGCTTTCACCGGAGTGCTAGCCGATTGCCCCTGCGCGCTGGCCAACACTTCGGCGATGTCGTCGCGGGCGATCTTCATCTTCATTACGCCCATCTGGACTTCAAAGTGGTTGTCATCGACCCTGCGCACAACCTGTGCCGAGCGACCAGTCGACTTCAGCTTTACGGTATCGCCTTCGGAAACGTGTTTGACGACCTGCGGCTGGGCATGGGGATCGCCGTGGTCGGCTCCGGTGGAATGGGCGACCACTGTGGAATTGAACTGCTCGCTGAACTCGCGGCGCATCTTCGCGATCCGGCGCTCAGCTTCTTTGGAAAGCTTTTGCGCAGCGGCGCGTTCCTGGACGGCGTTGACGGCCTCGCGCGCGTGATATTCGAAATCGCGAAGGAGGCTTTCGAGTTTCTTCTCCATCTCGCGAATTTTGATCTGCTGTTCTTTGCGTCCTTCGGCGGCGAGGTGCGCCTGCTCTTTCTCAAGCTCCTGTTCCCTTGTTTTCAGACGCAGGCGTTCGTTTTCGGCTTCGCGCAGGTCGGCGTGCAGTTTGTCGAGGAATTGTCCAACGTCGCGGGCCTGGGTTCCGAGGCGCGAGCGGGCGCTGTCGATGATGGCGGGATTGAGGCCCAGGCGGCGCGCGATGTTGATGCCTGCCGATGCTCCGGGCACACCCACTTTCAGTTCGTAGGTGGGCTGGAGCGTGGCTTCGTCGAATCCGACTGACGCGTTCAGGACGCCGGGAGTGTTTGCGGCGTAGACCTTGAGAGATGTGTGGTGGGTGGAGATGATCGTCATGCACCCGATGCTGCCAAAGTGGCTGGCGATGGCGACGGCGAGAGCGGCTCCTTCCTCGGGGTCGGTGGCCGAGCCCAGTTCGTCGAGCAGGACCAGTGAGTCGCCGGTTGCGGTGCGGGAGATGAGATCGATATTGGTAACGTGGGCAGAGAAGGTGGAGAGGTTTTGTTCGATGGACTGGTAGTCGCCGATGTCGGCGAGGACGGCGTCGAAGACGGGGAGTTCCGCACGGTCGGCTGGTACGGGAAGGCCGGACTGGGCCATCAACGCCAAGAGGCCTACGGTCTTGAGGGTGACGGTTTTGCCGCCAGTGTTAGGGCCGGTGATAATGAGCTGGCGTCGGGTGCCTTCGAGTTCGACGGTGACGGGGACTACCGCGATACCCTTGGCCTTCAGATTTCGTTCCAGTAATGGATGCCTGGCATTGTGCAGTAGGAGGCGAGCGCTGCTCGCCCCGGACCCTTCGACTTCGCTCAGGGCAGGCTTCCGAATGCGTCCGTCGCTACACGGGCCTTGGCCAGCCAAGGTAACCGCTACGCAGTTGTAGTCTTCGGCGAAGCGGGCTTTGGCGAATTGGAGTTCCAGTTCGGCCAGGGCATCGACGGCTGCGAGAATCTCTTCGGAACGCGCGCCGATTCTTTGCGTCATCTCGAGGAGGATGCGATGAATCTCGGCGAGTTCCTCTTCAAGGAGCCGGACCAGCTCGTTGTTTTGCTCGATCGTTTCGAGGGGTTCGACAAATACGGTCTGGCCGCTGGAACTGGCGCCGTGGACCACGCCCTGCACGCGGCGTTTCTGCTCGACTTTTACGGGTATGACGAAGCGTTCACCGCGGATGGTGACAAGTTCGTCCTGCACCGTGCCGCCCTCGGACAGCCGACGTAAATATCCGCGCAACGATTCCTGGATGGAGCGGCGCTGCCTTTCGATCTCGCGGCGAATGCGTGCGAGTTCGGGCGAGGCTTTATCTTCGAGAGTTCCATCGGGCTGAATCTTGTTGCGGAACTGGCGGAGGAATTCGGTGAAATCGATGATCTGGCTGGAGAGAGCGCGAACCCCGCTCCAGTCGGAGCGCATGCTGGCGGGGGGATGGAGCACGATCTCGCGCCATTCCGCGGCGCGATCGACGACCAGAATCACGTCGCGAATCTCGGTGGTTTCGAGAGTGGCGCCCGCAATGCGCGCTTCCTTCACGAGCAGATCGATGTCGATGAGTCCGGAAAAATCGAAACGTCCGCCGACCCGTCGGAACTCTCGAATCTCCTGAGTGAGTGCCTGCTGGTTTTCGATCCAGTCGTGGTCGGTGGAGGGGGCAAGCGCAGCAATGAGTTCTTGCCCGAGGGGCGAGGAGGCGTATCCGCGGAGGAGTTCACGCAAGGAATCGAACTCGAGCACACGCGCCGAACTGTGGGAGAGTTCACTGGCCATCGCAAATTAATGGTAGCAGGAGCGGAATGGGCTGATGGAAAGGGAGAACCGTAAGCAGGAGAAGAGATTCAGTCGGCGCCGGCACCGGCAACCTGCGCGGCGGGTTCAGTGACTGCCGGAATTCGGATGACGAAGAGCGCTCCGCCTTCGGGCTTGTTCTGGCAGGTGATGAGGCCGTTGTGATCGAGGATCACTCCATAGACAGCGCTGAGACCGAGACCCGTGCCTTTGCCGACGGGCTTGGTGGTGTAAAAGGGATCGAACACGCGCAAAGGTTCGCGAATGCCAGGGCCGGTATCGGAGAATTGCAGGATGACATCGGCACCCTGATGTTGGGCAGCAATCTCCAGGGCTCCGCCGCCGGCCTCTTCCAGAGCGTCCATGGCGTTCTCAATGATTTCGACAAAAGACTGGAAAAGCTGGTTGGCATTGCCCTGAACCCGTGGAAAAGCGGGGGGAATGGAGAGTTCCACACGAATCTTACTTCCGGGGCGGCGCAATTCCAGCATTTGGATTGCGCGTTGGAGCAGCATCTGGAGGTCGACTGAAATTTTCTCGCCGGACGACTGCTGGGCAAATCGAAGCAAGTCGGTAACAAGATCGCGAGTACGGCGAGCTTGATTCACGATCTTGCGTACCAGACGGTTCTGTTCGTCAGTGAGCTGTTCCTTCGCCCAAAACTGCTCGGAATAACTCATGATGGCAGTCAGGGGATGATTGATCTCATGGGCCGCGCCTGCGACGAGAGTGCCCAGGGAGGCCAGCTTCTCCTTCTGGACAAGTTGACTCTGCAGGCGCTTCTGGCTCTCGTACCCTCGGCGGGATTCCTGCAGCAGGGTCATCAGCGCCTGGTCCTGGAAAAATTGGCGCAGGAATACGAACGCCCCCAAAAGCAACATCGCGGCCAAGACGGTGAAGACGCGGAAGGTTCGGGAGGGAGTGGGGGAGTGGTCCGCCAGGACGGCCCACACACCCAGCATGGGAAGCGACAGGAGAGCCAGCATGGCGAGGCGAGGGAGGACCTTCCGCCATTGCGGATGCAAGTTGAATTCGCGGCTATGCAGGTTCCAATCGCGCGCCGACAAGGCAGTGGCCGCCATCCAGGCAACTGTCGCGATCAGAGGAATGTCATAGAGACTGCCCGAATAGTAAACGTTGCTGGCGACCGCACGATCAAGCAACTGCGAGCCCACAGCATAGATCGCGCCCACGGCGAGAAAGTTAAGGTAGACGCGACGCCATCCTCCAGAGCTGGTCCAGGCCGCGAGAGCGAGAACCGCGAGAAACAAGCTGTTTTGCACCAGATAGAGATTGTCGTAGTAGGCATCGTAAAGATGGACATCGAGCACGACGTACTGGTGCGGGAAGACAATGAACGCGTAGAGGAAAATCCACCATCCGAGCAACATCAAGAAATTGAGCAGACTGAGATGGAGACGGCCTTCGCGCTTGATCAGGTCCGGACGCCACACCACGGCGGCGATGAAGGGCACGGCGTGAAAGAAAAGAATAATGTCAAAAAAACAGGGATCGGGGAGCGGGCGATGAAGGACGACGTCATAGAAAATCCAGGCAGCCTGGTTGATGGACCAGAGGGTGAATCCTAAGGTGAGCATCGCCCAGAAACTGCGTTCCTGGTCAGGGCGGTGGAAAGCGTTGGCCGCAGTAATGACTGCAGCTGCAAGCATGGTGAAAAAGCCGGCAAAATCCGCGAAGGCTGCGAGGCGAAGGCCGGGGGAAGCGGACAGCGACACGACGGCGTAGGCGAGAGTAATCCCGGCCGCTGCGATAAACCAACGGTGACGCTGAAACGGACTCATCCGACCCCATTCTATGAGAGTCAAACTGGGATTCCGAGGACCGTATGGGAGCATGGAGGTTACTTTCGTTACACCTCCTGAGAGATGTTCTAGAATCGAGGTGGCTGGGCACACACTGCCCTTGGCCCTGGTGACCTGCTATGGCATTCCCCGTGACCCGACTTCGCCGCCTGCGCCGGACTGCAGAACTGCGCAACCTGGTATGCGAAACCCGCCTGACTCCGGATGCGTTCGTGTACCCGATGTTCGTGTGTCCGGGGGAAGGCGTGCGCAAGGCCGTGCGCTCGATGCCGGGCGTGTTCAATTTGTCGGTGGACGAAGCGGTGAAAGAGGCACAGGAGGTGCATTCGCTGGGCGTGCCGTCGGTGATTCTGTTCGGGCTACCCGATAAGAAGGATGAAGTCGCGACCGGGGCCTGGGCCGAGGACGGGATCGTGCAGCAGGCGGCGCGCGCCATCAAGCGGGAAGTGCCGGGGCTGCTGCTGATGGGCGACGTTTGCTTGTGCGAATACATGTCGCACGGGCACTGCGGGATCGTGAAGGCAGCGCCGCAATCGTTGGGAGCGGCAGCGATCGAGGCGATGAATCCGGCGCGAGGAGTTGCGGTAGAGAATCCCGAGGAGAAAGAGAAGGCGATTGAGGCATTGACGGCCGTGGCGGCGCGGGCGGCGCGGGCGGCGCAATCGAGTTACGAGATTGTGAATGATGCTTCTCTGGAATTGCTGGCGCGAACTTCGGTTTCGTTGACGAGGGCGGGGATCGATATCATCGCGCCATCGGACATGATGGACGGGCGGGTGGCGGCGATCCGGCGGGCATTGGATGAGGCGGGATTTATCAATACGCCGGTGTTGTCGTATGCGGCGAAGTTTGCGTCGGGATACTACGGGCCGTTTCGCGAGGCGGCGGACTCGGCACCGCAGTTTGGCGACCGGCGGTCGTATCAGATGGATGGGGCGAATATCCGGGAGGCCATGCGCGAGATCGAGGCGGATGTGGAAGAGGGCGCGGACATGATCATGGTGAAACCTGCGATGCCTTACCTCGACGTGATTGCGGCGGCGCGGGAGCGCTTTGAGTTGCCGCTGGCGGCGTATCAAGTGTCGGGCGAGTACGCGATGATTGAGGCGGCGGCCCAGAATGGGTGGATCGAGCGAGAGCGCGTCATGATGGAGTCGCTGCTGAGCATACGGCGGGCGGGGGCCAGCATCATTCTTACTTATTATGCGAAGGATGCGGCGAAGTTGCTAGCTTGATCCGCGGACGGTCTATTTCTTTAGGTCTGCAGTCCAGTTTGTGACCAGCACCAGCGGGGTTGGAACGCTTTCGGGGAAGGTGCTGAAGATGATGCGCTGGCCATCGGGCGTGATCTCGTAGGGATTGCCGAGCGGAGTGATGTAGCCGATCTGGAAAAGATTCTGTACGGGATCCGACTCAAATTCTGCACTTTTGGGGTTCACGGCAGCGGCGTGCATCGTGCCATCCCGACCTACGTACCAGATTTCTTTGCTGTCTCCGCGCCAGGCGGGGAAGGTACCGCCGTTTTGAGATACCTGCCAACGGCCCTGTCCGCTGGGGAAGTGGGTGACGTAGACCTCTTCGCGGCCGGACTCGGTCGAGCTGTAAGCCAGCCAGCGGCCGTCGGGGGAGAGGCGGTGCTGCACGATTCTTGTTTGAGCAGATGGAGGCTGCACGATGGGGATTGGTTTCTTATCCCCGGTCAACGGCAAGGCGAATATCCCTGCGCCGGTCGGGCCACTTTGTTCGATGTGGACCAGGTAACGACCGTCGGGCGAAAACTCCGGCGATAACAGCGTGCCCGCAGTATCGTTGGGGCCGCCTTCCATCAGGACTTCTTCCTGGCCGCCGCCGTTCGCCAGGTGCGAGCAGAGCGACGTTCCGGCCATGACCGTCGTGCCGTTCTGTCTGACGTAGACTACGCGCTGGCCGTCTGCCGACCAGGAGGGAGCGAGGTGCGTGCCACCGCCAAAGGTCAGGCGAGTACGTCCTCCGCGGGCTAAATCCATCACCCAGATGTCGGCTTGGGGATCTCCCATGGATACGGCAAGACGCTTGCCGTCTGGGGAAAGACGGCCGCTGCCTTTGTAAAAGGCACGATCGGCGACTCGGGAGAGCATTTTTCCAGCATGGTCGAACCAGAAGAGATCGGTGCCGAGAGCCTTCGATCCCGGTTCATAGATCAACACACCGTTGTCGCTCGCGGCGAAGGTGGTGTGCCAGGTTCCGGTGTCGTATTCGACGAAATTCGCTACCGGCGTCGGATCGCCGGACACCGCGCCGGTTCCGGCATCGAACTTCTGTGCCAACAGCTGCGACTGGAGGTGGTAGATCAGATAGCCAGAGGCATACTGGGCATCGGAATCCGAGTCGAGAATGCGTTTGTAGGAGCCGTCTGCGAGCGAGCCGAAGTAGATGCCGGGAGTTGAGTCGCCGGAGTGATTAGTGGCAAAGAACAGGAAATGCTTGCCGTCGGGGAGGAACCGGGGCCAGCGATGCGTGGTGTGCTTGCCAGCTTCAAACTTGGTGAGACGGGCGGGCGTTCCACCGGAGGCATTGATTCGCCACAGCACGTCACGGTAGTCGGGTTCGTAAACAATGACGTTGTCGAGATTCCAAGTTGCACCGCGCGGATTGGGCGCGTCGGCAAGAGTGGTGACCGGGCCCCCGGCCGCTGGAATTTTTTTCAGATGAGCATCGGCGAAAAATCCGAGGAACTTTCCGTCCGCGGACCAGAACGGAAACGAGGCGCCCTCGGTGCCATCGAGCTTTTTCGGCGTAAGTTCGGTGAGGGACTGCACCCAAATCGAGTCACGATCTTTCTGGTTGCGCGCGCAAAAGGCGATCGCGCTGCCGTCACGGGCAATGACCGGCGGACCGGAAAAATCGCCGGTAAAGTCAAAGCTCATTTGCGCCGGAGGTGGCAGAAATGACCGCAAAGTGCGGGCGGGCTCGGCGGCGCGGAAATTCAGCCACAGGATGGTCGAGCCGATGAGCGCCAGGAACAAGGCCGCGAGAGCTGCCCAAAGGAGACTGTCGCGCAACCGGGCGCGTGGCGGAACTGCTGGCGCCGTGCTGACACCTGAAGCGCTGCTTGCAATCCAGCGCAACTGGCGCGCCACGTCGGCGACATTTTGCCAGCGTGCGTCAGGGTTCTTTGCCAGGCAGTCTTGCACGACATGATCGACGGCGGGCGGAGCCATAGGAAGAAGCTTGGTGATTGATTCCGGCTCTTTCTCGAGAATCGCCGATGCGACCGAGATCTGGCTCTTGCCTTCGAAAGCGCGACGGCCGGTGAGCATTTCGTAGAGCAGGCATCCGAAGCTGAAGATGTCGCTGCGCGCGTCGGCTTCGAGTCCTTGGAGGACTTCGGGCGCCATGAACTGGAAGGTGCCGACGATCGTGCCCTGCTGCGTGAGTGCGCCGGGAGGCGCGGCGAGCACCGACAGGTTCATCGTGGGAGTGGATGGCGTTAGAGTGCCGGGCTGGCTCGAAGGGCGCGCACTGAGGAGCGTGACTGGCTTGGCCAAGCCGAAGTCGAGCAGCTTCGCGCCCGTTGCCGTGAGAATGACATTCCCCGGTTTCAGGTCGCGGTGCACGATACCGGCGCGATGCGCTTTCTCCAAGGCATCGCAGATCTGCACGCCGCACTCCAGCGCCTGTTTCAGCGGGAGAGGACCCTTCGCAAGACGGGAGTCGAGACTCTCGCCTTGCACGTACTCCATGACCAAGTACGCTATGCCGTCCTGGGTGCCCACGTCGTGGAGCACACAAATGTGCGGATGGTTCAGAGAAGAGATGACGCGGGCTTCGCGTTCAAAGCGCTGCTTCGCTTCGGGATTGTCGGAAAGATGAGCGGGAAGAATCTTGACGGCAACGGTGCGTTCAAGACGTTTGTCGCGCGCGCGATAAACCTCTCCCATGCCGCCGGCGCCGAGCGGCGATTCGATTTCATAGGGGCCTAGTTTGGTGCCAGGGTTGAGGGCCATCCGTGCGCGTCATTATAAGTCATGGGCCCGCTGGCGGACGTGGCTCAGACCGCTGAAGAGCAGCAAAACTGCATAGGTCCTTCGGCCCGCAAAAGACGCGGGCCTCAGGATGACGAAGCAGTTAATTAAGCAAGTGAAGGTGCTACTTCGCTTGTAACGCTTGCGCGCGATTCGAAATCAGGAGGAGGCCGTGATCCTTCGCCTCTTTTTCCAAAGCTGCGAGGTGTGGTCCGGCGGCAGGGGAGTGCGACTGCAACTCGATTTCTGCCAGAAGGAGGCGAGCTTCGTATTCGAAGAATCGGTATCCGGACTTATGGGCGGAGACGAGCATCGCTTCTAACTCTTTCCTGGCTTCCGAGGTCTTTCCAGTCTTCGCTTTGACTTGGGCATCAGCCAGAATGGCTTCGAAATGTGGGAGCTGGCTCGGGGTCTGTTGGGAGAGGGCGATCGCCTTGTCGGCCTGGATCTGTGCTTCAGCGAGGCTTCCCTGAGCGAGGAGGATACGGGCTAAAACCGCATGCGCCCAGCCGGCGTTCTCGATCGAGTTGTCCTTGTCGAAGGTTGCGAGGGCCGAGCGTACCAGGGCTTCGCCGTCGGCAAAGCGTTTTTCTTCGCGCGCCACCACAGCCAGGGCTGTCTGGATCTCGGCGGCGCGGTCATCGCGGTGCGCTTCATGAGCGATCCGCAAAGCATCTTCGTATAGTTTCCGGGCGGCTGCTACATCGCCCTGCATGTAGGAAGCATCGCCCAGGCCGGCGGCGGGATATGATTCGCCGGAAAGGAAAGAGATTTCGCGCATGCGAGTCAGAGCCTGCTCAAAATATTTTCTAGCGCTGTCGGGATCGCCAAGCTCGATCATGAGACCGCCAATGTTGCCGAGGGTGACGGCCGCGCCACGGCGATCGCTGGTCTTTTCGAAGGCAGCGAGAGCCTGTTCTTGCATTTTGAGGGAGCCCGTCAGGTCCCCGAGACCGTCGAGGGCGTTGGCCATGTTGCCATAGTCGCTGGCCAGATCACTGGTTTGCCCGGTTTCGAGATCGATCTTCAGGGCTTGCTGATAGTAATCATTGGCGACATGAAGATTTCCCTGTTCGTAAAAGGTGTTGCCGATTCTTTCGAGGGTTCCCCGAGTATGGTGCAGGTCTCCGATCTCTCGAAAGACCAGGAGGGCCCGTTCGAACTGTTTTCGTGCGTCGGCAAATCGTCCCTGGCTATCGATGTTGTCTCCGGCCAACATCAGGCAAATGGCGGCTCCATTGCGGTCGCCGGCCGCGGTGTAGAGTTCCTGGGCGTGCTCTAGCGCGGCCAGGGATTTTTCCGGTTGACTCAAGCGTTGCCAGGCATTGCCTTCCATGCGAAGGGCTCCGGCAACCAGGAGATTTGCGCCAATGGCGCCTGCGGCCTGCGCGGCTCTCTCGGCTGACGACTGTTGGAGCCTATAGTCGCTGCGGGCAGCGGCGACCGAGGACTCGGCGAGGTCGATGAGAACACTCTCGCCTTTGGAAACAGAAAGTTTGCGCAGTTCGGCGATAGTGACAAGAGCTTCGTTGGGCTGATCGTTTGCGATTTGGGCCCGAACCAGAAGCAGGCCATAATCCACGCGATCGGGGAAGAATGCCCAGAGTGTACGGTAGCTGTTCATGGCGCCGGACCAGTCTCTGGTCAGAGACCGGTAGCGGCCATCGATCACGAGCCGCTCTTCGCGAGGCAAGGAAGAAGCCAAGTCAAGGGCGCGCTTCGCCTCTTGTTTCGCCTTCTCGTCGTACCCGAGAGTGTAGAGGGCCTCAGCCAGTGCGGAGTGCGTAGGAGCATGATTGGGATCGAGAGCAGCAGCTCGTTCGAGCAGGGCGCGGGCTTGCAGAGCATCGAACAGACGGAGTTGCTTGAGACCTTCAGAATAAAGT
Organism: uncultured Acidobacteriaceae bacterium; assembly: GCA_963722365.1. GTDB lineage: Bacteria > Acidobacteriota > Terriglobia > Terriglobales > Acidobacteriaceae > Sulfotelmatobacter. The sequence goes on along the minus strand of CAVRLM010000001.1, from coordinate 264,830 downwards.
CGGGCCGCTTCGGGAACGGAAGGCAAAGTTGCGCGAACGCTGGCCGATTCGGTGTCTGAAAGTGCGGCGACGCCGAGCTTGGCGCGCAACTCCTCACCAGCCTTGCTGACTAACTGGTCTATTTCCGAGGCATTTCCTTTCTCGGAAACGGACGCGAGAATTTCGCCCGCCTTGGTCTCCTGCAGGCGGAGATCGACGCGGATGACACCAGGGGCCAGTGGAAGGTACGAGCCGATCACGACGTCATCGGTGCCCAGATTTTCATGGATGCGGGATAGCGTGTCTTGGCTGAAGCTATCGGCATCGGGCAACGAGAGACTGCGTTTCATTTGCGCAACACTTTCGCCGGGGATGGTGCGCAGTTGATCTCCCTGGGCGAGCTCGGTGGTGAGCATCTCGGAGAGGGCTGTGGAGAGCCAGGCGTCTTCGGGTTTACCGGCAAGGTTCTGAAATCCAAGCACAGCGACGGAGCGGCGGTGGCTGGGCGCTGCTGCCGCAGGAGGCGAATGTTTTTTTCGGCTGAGGACGAAATAGCCGAGGATCAAACCAGCCAGGAGACATGCGACAAGGCCCGCTAAGAAATACCGATTCGTGGGAGTGGGTTGAGGAACCCCGACGGGCAAAGTGCCAGTGCTCAAGCGCTCCAAGTCGACCGCGAGTTCACGAGCGCTCTGGTAGCGGCGGCCAGGATCCTTGTCCAGACACTTCAGGATGATTTGTTCCGCGCCCATGAGAATGGGGCCGGTGATTTTCTTGCTGGGTGGCTCCGGAAGCTCATTCAAAATGGCATTGATGAGCATGGCCTGGTTGGATTGTGGGAAAGGGCGTTTGCCATTTGCCATTTCGTATAGCACGGCACCAGCCGACCAAATGTCGCTGCGCGTATCGGCCCGTTCCCCGCGAAGCTGCTCGGGCGCCATGTAAGGAAGAGTCCCAGTCATTTCCTGCGACTTGGTTAAGGTGGCGGTCAAGCCCAGTTCGCTGGCGTGAGGCTCAAGTTGCGCCAACCCGAAGTCGAGGATTTTGAGGCGACCGTCAGGAGTGAGGCGCAGGTTGCTGGGCTTGAGGTCGCGATGGACGATGCCCTGCTCATGTGCGGCGGCGAGGCCACGCGCCAGTTGCACGCCGAGATCGATGATTTCCTTTGAGGTGAGAGAACCGCGAGCCAACTTCGCATCCAGGGTTGTTCCGGGAATGTACTCGACTACCAGGAAATCGATGTCCCCCTGAGTGCCGAATTCATGGACGGTCGCGATATTGGGGTGATTCAGGCGGGCGAGGGAGAGGGCTTCCTTGCGAAATCGCTTGCGCGCGTCTTCGTCGGCGAGGACGCGCGAGGGTAGGACTTTAATGGCGACGTCGCGTTCCAGTTGCTCGTCGCGCGCTCGGTAAACAACGCCCATACCCCCGGCGCCGATTTGCTCCAGAACCCGGTAGTGCGACAAGGTTTGGTTGAGCATGTTCGCTCGCTGAGAGGGTAAAGGATAGCAGCTTCGACGGCTGGGAGACTACTAGCGACGGTAGGAGTGCGTTCGAAGGAGACGCTAACAAGCCAGTGCTAGAATGTGGCGCATGCAAAAGCTGAATTGGGAGATGAAGTCGTCATTGGAACTTCGCGCCTCAGCTCGATTGGCTTACCATTCGGCTTTGCATGCGTCAAAGCGCCAGTCAGCCCTAGTCGACACCGGAAAGCTTGAATCAGGGCTCTGATTCATATTCCTCTCTAATCCGGGAACTTTGCACGTCAATCGAGTACTAGCCCTTGCAGTAAAGGAGATCATTGATGAAAGCCTTCCGTTTGCTTGCTCTGGTTTTTGCACTTTTAGTCTCCGCTGTTCCGTTGGTGTATTCACAAACATCGGAAGGCCGCATCCTGGGAACCGTGTTTGACCAGTCGGGCGCAGTGATTGCGGGAGCGAAAGTCACGATCACGAACACCGCGACGAGCGTGAGCCGCCAGTTAGTTACTACAAGTGCGGGTGAATACGTCGCACCGAACCTGGTTCCCGGACGCTACATGGTTGCGGGTGAAGCAGGGGGATTCAAGAAGGTGTTGAGCGGACCGTTTGTTCTCGAAGTGTCACGGGATGTGCGAGTGGATTTGAAGTTGCAACCAGGAGCGATCACGGAAACGGTGCAGGTGAGCGCGGAAGGAGCATTGGCTGACACAACGGATACGACGCTGAATGGTGTGCTCTCGAACAAAGCGGTATTGGAACTGCCGGTGCAGGGACGCGACTTCCAGAATCTGCTGGAACTACATCCCGGAGTACAACGAACTCCGGGCGGCGGGTTCCAGTCGATTACGTCCAATGGCAACCGCGCGGATGACAACAATTTTTTTATCGACGGCGCCGATGACAACGACGCTTATTACGGAGAGAGCGTGGCCAACGAGGCCGGCATTCAGGGAACGCCTGCCAGTTTCTTGCCGCTCGACTCGATTCAGGAGTTCAACACGCAGGAAAGTCCCTCGGCGGATTACGGCGTGAAGCCGGGCGTAGTGATGAACATTGGCATCAAGTCGGGGACGAACAACATCCACGGCTCGGCGTATTACTTCAACCGCAACGCCGCGTATGACGCCCGAAACTATTTCAATCCGGCGCCGCAGCCATTCTCGGCGCTGAACATGCACGAATTCGGCGCGTCGATCGGTGGGCCGATCCTGAAGAACAAGTGGTTTTATTTCGTGAACTATGAGGGAATCCGCGACAAGGTAGGGAATCCAGGGGTGACGGACAGTCCCGTAACGGAGTCGCTGGCAACGCAGATGGGCGGGATCGCGAACGCCGATGGTAGCCCGAATTCGGCGCTGTACAGCGTGCCCGACGCGATCGCGTACTTCAACAATCCCACCAATGTAGCCTACTGCCAAGACCCGTCGAACGTCGATTCGACGTCGGCCTGTGCCGTGAACCCGCTGAGTTTACAGCTGAAGGGATTGTTCCTGCCCAATCCTGGATTCACGATGTCGCAGAGCGATCCGGCTGCAGTTGATTTCGATTTCAACAACAACAATCGCGGAGACAATCTGGTTGCGAAGACCGATTTTGTCTTGAGCAAGAACCACATCCTCAGCGCGCGCTTCATCTACGCCAACACGAACCAGACCGAAGAAGACACGATTCCGCTAGCGCCACAGTGGCTGTCGACGACCAGTCCTATCACTGAGGTCTTCGGGGTGAGTCTGGCTTCGAATCCGACGTCGGCGTGGTCGAACGAAGTGCGCTTCAGCTACAACAGCTTCAACGAGTCGATTGCACCGGTTGACAGTCACGTCAATCCGACGCAGTACGGATTGAATACGGGCGTGACCGATCCGCGGCTATTCGGATTTCCGCGAGTGACTCCGGGCGGCGAATTCAATTACATGGGTGGCAACTCGAGTTGGCCGCTGAACACGACGCCCAGCAAGACTTACAGCTTTTCGGACACGGCCTCATACACACGCGGCCGGCAGACAGTCCGGTTTGGAGGAAACTTTCGCTTCGGCGACGTCGACTACTTCCGGGCGGGGTATGGCAGGGGACGAGTTGACTTTCGCGAGCTCTATCAGTTTCTGAGCGGAGATGTTCGGCGGTGGAGATTCCTATACGGAGACCCGGGGCGGCAAGTCAGCCAGAAATCGTTTGGCTTCTTCCTGGAGGACCAGGTAAAAGCGACGCGCAGAGTCACGTTGAATCTGGGACTGCGCTATGACGTGACCGATCCGATCAAGGATAGCCACGACCTGCTGGCAAACTATGTGCCGACGTCCGCGACGGGGCTGGTGCAGGTAGGCCAGGGAATCGGCACGCCGTATCCAACGAACTACAACAACGTGTCTCCGCGGGTAGGGTTAGCATGGGATATTTTTGGAACGGGCAAAACGGTGTTTCGGTCGGCATTTGGCGTGATCTTTGAACAACCCTCAATCCGCACGTTCATGTTCAATGGTGGCGGACTGAATTTGAATCCCAGCGGAATTCCCTACGTGGACGGAAACGGAGTTACCCAACAGCCCGCAGGAACGATCACATCTTTTCTGCAAGTATCCACCGATGGCACGCAGATTAACTGGCTGGCGCCGAACCAGACGCCCACGGTCTTTCCAGTTTCATCCTCGGGAGCACTTTGCAGCGTGGACAGCCAGTGTGATGTGTTCGGCGTGGATCAGCACCTGAAGACGCCCTACGTCATGAACTGGAACTTCAACGTGCAACATGAGCTGACGCCGAGCATGATTCTGCAGGTGGCTTATGTCGCCAATCACGGAGTGAAGCTGTATAGCGTTACGGATATCAACCAGGTGAACCCGCTGTATGACGATGGATCGGAAACGATTGGCCGTCCGCTGGTGACGAACTGCCCGGTGTCTCAGGGTGGGCAAGGCTTTGGCGGCCCCTGTTTCCCCCAGATCGGGTACCTGAGCTTCTTGAGCAATCGCTCGAACTCCGCCTACAACTCGTTGCAGGTAACGCTCACGAAGCGATATTCGCGCGGGCTGTATCTGCTGGCGGGCTACACCTACGGTCATGCGATCGATACGGCGACGAGCAACCTGGCGGGCGTGCCGCCGGACAGCAACAACTACGCCGCCGAACGAGGCAATGGAGATTACGACATCCGGCATCGCTTTACGCTGTCCGCGACCTATGACTTGCCCGCGGTGAAGAGCAAGTGGCAGATGCTGGAAGGCTGGCAAGTGACAAGCATTCTGAACTTGCAGGCCGGCGAGCCCTACACGCTGGGGGATTTCAACGACGACATCAGCTTTACGGGAGAGTTTAACGACCGCTGGAACATGAGCGGGAATGCGAAAGATGTTCACTGGTCGGCCAAGACTCCTCTCCCATTTTTCGACTTCTCCGACGATCAGCACAGCAATGCCGCTTGTGTGACGCAGGCAACGGCGCTGGGAACGCTCGACAACCTGTACTACTACGGCTGCTATCAGTCGGGGAGTGCGGTGATTACGCCGCCCGCCGACATGACGCAGGGAACCATGGGACGGAATATTTTCCGTGGCCCGAAGTTCACGAATTGGGACATGTCAGTGTCGAAGGTGTGGAAGTTGGGAGAGCGGGTGAAGCTGCAACTGCGCGGAGAGGTATTCAACATTCTTAACCATGCCAACTTTGACGTGTTCACGATGAATACCGATTTGTCGGTGTTCAGCAACGTTGGAACGGTGGTTTATACACCGGACGTGGCGGCGGCTAATCCGGTTATCGGATCGGGCGGCTCGCGTCACATTCAGCTGGCTGGCAAGATCATCTGGTAACAACGCGAGGAGGGTGCGGCCGAATTGGCATGCGGTGCGGGGTACGCCTGCACTTACAAGCCTAGGTTCCGGCTGCGCCTTGGCCTTGGAACATCACGTTAACCTGGCGGCGGTCTTCGTCAGAGACTTTGAACATCTGCCGGGGCTTCAGGTTCAGGAAGCTAGCGACGAAGACTTCGGGGATCTGGCCGATGCGGGTGTTGTAGGTGTTGACGTCGTCGTTGAAGAACTCGCGGCGGTCGGCGATGCGCTCTTCGAGTTCGCTGATGCGGGTCTGCAGCTTGAGGAAGTTGTCATTGGCTTTGAGCTGAGGGTAGTTTTCGGCGACGGCAAACAGACCGCGCAAGGCGCTTTCCACTTTCAGATCGGCCAGCGCTTTCTGCCCGATGCTCGAAGCACTCATCGAGGCCGTGCGGGCCTGGGTTACCGCGAGCAGGGTCTGCTGCTCGTGCTGCATGTATCCCTTCACGGTCTCGACGAGATTGGGAATCTCATCGTGACGTTGCTTGAGCAGAACGTCAATGTTGGCCCAGGCGCGGTCGTTTTCATTGCGGAGACGCACCAACCCGTTGTAGAGGATGACTGCGTATATGAGCATGCCGACCGCAAACAGCAGAAATGCCAGCCCCGTAATGATGCTGCTGCCCATCGTTAGCCCTCCCCGCGCTTTCTAAGTCGGCACAGCTACAAGCTATCTCACAATAAGCCGGGCCGCTCAGGGGCTAACGCCCATTGTTAACTGGAGCGGCCGGCACGGCTGAAGCCGGGACTCATTTCACGGTCTCTACGGCATCGCTAAAGCGATGCCCTGATACGAATCTGCAGTTTTTCAGCAAACTGTGAAGCCATGTCCAACCCGAAGCGAGTTGTGAGATAGCTTTCAGACACACCAAAACTAGAACAATCCAAAGTGAACCAGCAGACCCACCGGGCACGCAAGTGCCAGGGCGGCTCCCCCGGAGGTCATGAGGGAGCTCGTGCTGTTGGAGGTCATGATGAGTTACTGGAATTGCGACGGAACTGCAACTGAAGGGGAGACACTCTCGCGGTGGAGGTGCGAGGGTGGCTCCGAAGCTAGTCTTTACTGGGCTTTTTCGGCGTCAGGTCGCAGGCTTTGCGCACCTGATCGAGATCCAAACCAGCCGGGGAAAACTCAGCGATCTGCTGTCCGCTGCGAGTCGGCAACTCAATCTTAAATATCTGGGCACCGATCAGGCCGCGCGCAGTCCCTTTGTCCATGGATAGAAAGCGGCCTCGCATCCAATTCCAGCCTTTGTGGTCATGATAATCATCAATGCGAACCTGGACTTGCAGTTGAGGCTGACCCCAAAAGCCCGGGCGATTGGGAGGAGGAAGCCGAACGCCGGGGTTGAACTCTGAAGATGTCAGCTTGCCGTCGGTGCAAGTAAGTTCGACTCTAGGCTTGTAATCTGGGTCTTCCCGAAAATAGTTGTCGGAGAGAAGCTCGAAGCGCACATTCTTGGCGCCCGTCATCTTGCTCTCGGATTGGAACGCCATCCACTTGCCTCCGGCACTGACGCCGTCTTTTTCATCCTGATAGGGGCTCATGGCACCGTTTTGAGCGAAGGTGGACTCTACGCAGAATAATGAAATAAGGGCTAAAACGGCCGTCGCAGAAAAACCGGCGAACCGGAATCTACGAGAAAAATGCAATCCGTTCACAATGTCCTCCAGACACTCTTCCTATTTATAGTAAACACGGAAGGGCACTGAAAAGTTGCGCAAGAGGTGCGTGGACTACTTCGTGTCGACCTTGAGGTTGAGATAGACCTGTGAGCGATCGTCGAACTGGCCGACGGATTTTGTATCGCTCTTGCGGCCCTTGTATTGGGCATAGATCTCATAATCGACCGCCGTAGAGAGAGCGGGGAAGCGGTAGGTGCCATCTGGCCCTACGATGTAGGTCTTGACTGTGCGGGTACGTGTGTTCGTGACATAGACGACGGCGTCGGGAAGGGGGTTGTCTTGAGGATCGAGTACTTTGCCGAACAGCAGGCGTCCAACAGGCTTGTCCTTCTTATCGGGCGTTGCATTGGATATTGCGCTAAGGATTATCAACAGCGCACAAGCTAGAATAACAACCTTTGCCAAGGGCGGTGTGCGGTTCATGCTGATTGATTGTCTCATGCCTTTGCCGGGGATCAATGCCACTAATGGGTGAGATGCAAACCAGTGTCGACGCGTTCGTCCCCGTAGACATGGACCGTTACTTCCTGGACCAGGCGCAGCGGCTTTCCGTCGGTAGTTTTGACACCCTTGAGGTCGGTCCAGAGGATGTAGTCGGATTCCCCGGGCGGAACCCGTTGGGCGAATTCACCCATATGGTCTGAAATGAGCTGCCAGCGAGCCTTGTTCGGTTTATCCTTGGCGCGGCGGATCTTGACAGGAACGCCATACACCGGATGATCGTCCGGGCCCCAGACAGTCCCCGCGATGAGCGCGTAGGGCTTCTGCTTGGACTTGGAGTCGGCCAAGAGATCTGACTGAGCAGTGAAGGCAGGCAAGAGAAATAAGATTAGGAGAACAGCGAGGGGAAACAACCTGGCAGAAGGCTGGCCCATGCGGAGTCTACGAGAAGTCACCGTCTTCACTTTCCTCTGCTTCTTCTTCGTCTTCTTCTACGTATCCTTCTTCCACAGCTTTCAACTCGAGCGGACTGGTGGTGACGACTTCAAAGTCGGTGCCGCACTCGGGGCAGGAAATCACTTCCCCCTCGTCGACATCTTCCTCTTCGACGTCTAAATTGGTTTCGCATTCTGGACAGAGAACCATAAAGCCTCCCTCGCCTATTAGAGCCTCCTGATAATATTTAGATTCTCCGCCGCTGTTCGGTCAAGGGGGACAAGCCGGAGACGAAAGATTTTCTGAGAATCGGGAATCGCCCTTCCACAGTGGGATTTTTCTGGACGGAGACCGTCAAAACATGCTCCATTTCCGCAAAACAGTCTGTACGGTAGCGATCGGCGTTGTTCTGACAGCCATTGCGTGTGCGGCGCAAACGACCAAAACGGAGCCGGCGATCAAAGCCGACCCGCAGATTGCGGCGGCTCTCAAGCAGATTTCCGCGCAACGAATTCAGGCGAACATCGAAAAGCTGGTCAGCTTTGGAACGCGTCTGACCCTCTCGGCCCAAGATCCGGCTTCGATTACGGCCGGTCGGGGCATTGGCGCGGCGCGGGAATGGATCAAGTCGGAATTCGAGCGCTATTCAAAGGATTGTGGAGGATGCCTTGAGGTGAAGACCGACGCCTTCACGGAAGAGGCTGCCGATCGAATTCCCAAGGCGACCGAAATCACCAACGTTTATGCGGTTTTGAAGGGCACCGACGCGGCGAATTCAAAGCGCATCGTGCTGGTAACGGGGCATTACGATTCGCGGAACAGCGATACCTTCGACGTAAATGGAGCTGCACCCGGAGCGAACGATGACGGCAGCGGAACCGCTGTCAGCCTGGAATGCGCGCGCGTGCTGAGCAAATTGAAGTTTCCGGGAACGATCATCTTTCTTGCGGTCGCGGGCGAAGAGCAGGGACTGAACGGCAGCAACCATTTCGCGAAGATGGCGAAAGACGAGGGCTGGGAAGTCGAGGCAGCGCTCAATAATGACATCGTCGGCGGCGACAAGAATGCGGGACAGAATCATTCGGTGGTGAGAGTTTTCTCCGAGGGAGTGCCCGTCGCGGCGACAGAACAGGAGATCCGGCAGATTCGAGGTTTGGGAGGAGAAAACGATTCGGCGTCGCGGCAGGTGGCGCGGTACATCGCGGAGGTGGGCCGGATCTACGATGCAGGCGTGAAACCGATGCTGGTGTTCCGGCTGGATCGCTTTTTGCGGGGCGGCGATCATTATTCGTTCAACCAGCAAGGATTTGCCGCGGTACGGCTCACAGAGTTTCGCGAGGACTTTCATCACCAGCATCAGAATGTGCGAACGGAAAACGGCGTGGAATATGGCGATGTGCCGAAGTTTGTCGACTACGACTATGTGGCCCACGTGGCGAGGTTGAACGCGGCGACGCTGGCATCGATCGCAGCGGCTCCGCCGCCTCCGACGAATGTTCACATCCTGACAAAGGATTTGGAGAACGATTCCACACTGACCTGGGAGGGTGCGCCTGGAGCCGAATATGAGGTGGTATGGCGGGCGACGACCAGTCCGGAGTGGGAGCACTCGCAAGGCTTTGGGAGTGTGACTCGCGCCACCATGAAAATGTCGAAGGACAACGTGATCTTCGCGGTACGAGCAGTGGACGGCAAGGGGCACCGTAGTTTGCCGGTCGTGCCCGTTCCTGAGCGGTAAGGCATTGCATCCCGCTGGGTGCGAGTAGAATTAGACGAGAGGAAATTCTTTGCGGCGAACCGGCGAACCCATGACGTTGAGCCTGCCCCCGTTCACTCGGGCGGTGACCTGGCTGGTGGGAATCAATACAGGCTTTTATTTGCTGCGGCTGGTGCTCGGACTAGCGCGAGTTCCATTCGACGATTTCGCCCTCGAATATCTGGCTCTGACGCCTTCGCAGGTTGTTCATCATGGATGGCTTTGGCAACTGGTGACCTATAGCTTCATCCACTTTGATTTCTGGCATTGGTTCGGAAACATGCTGGGACTATGGATGTTTGGGGCCTCCGTCGAGAGCGCGTGGGGCACGCGGCGCTTTGTGGAGCTGTATTCGATTGGCTTTATTGGGGCGGCGATCACCACGGTTGCAATGTCGTATTCGCACCTGCTGGGAAATCCGGATCGGGCGACGATAGGCGCATCTGGCGGGGTGTTCGCGATTCTGATCGCGTTCGGAATGCTATTTGGGGACAACGAAATCATGATGATTCCGTTCCCTTTTCTTATCAAGGCCAAGTATTTCGTTGGAATTTTGATCGTTGTCACTCTGGCATTTGCAATGGCGGGCGGCGGTAATGTGGCCTACGTCGCCCATCTTGGCGGATTGTTCTTCGGCTGGCTCTATGTGAGGCGGGGACCCAAGGCGGCGCTGGTGAATGTGGGATTGTCGGAACGCTATTACGGAATTCGGAATTCATACTACCGCTGGAAACGGCGGCGGGCGGCGAAGAAGTTCGAAGTTTATATGTCGAAGCATGACCGCCAGGTCCACTTCGACGAGCATGGGAATTACATTCCCCCGGATGATGACACCACGCGCAAGGGGAATGGTGGCGGGAAGTCGGGTTGGGTGAATTAGGACCGCCGCGTCTCGTCGTAGAAACGTTGCAATCAACGACTCTACGATACGAGTTCTCTCAAATTCGACAAGACGAGGGCAGGCAATGCTGCCCGCTTTGCCTTCCCTTTAAATCCTAGATCGTGACCGGCGCCTTCCACTGCTACCAGCTTGGTCTTGGCTGGAATCATCTTCAGGGCTTGTTTCAGCTCATCGATTGTGCCGAAGGGATCGCGCGTGCCGCTCACGAAGAGCGCCGGCGTATGCAGGTCCGGAAGATGTTGTGTGCGCTGTTGCTCGGGCTTGCGCGGAGGATGCAGCGGGTAAGAGAGCAGGAGCAAAGCTGCAACCAGGTTCGGCTCTTCCGCGCAGAGCATGCTGGATTGGCGTCCTCCGTAGGAGTGGCCGCCGAGGAACAGGCGGCCGGAGATCATCTTCTTCATCGCGGCGAGGGCGTTTTTCAGTCCGGCGCGATCGCGAGCAGCGTCGCCGGGACCGGGAGGGCCGAACGAACGGGCCTGGCGATAGGGGAGATCGCAGCGGAGGACGGTGAATCCGGCGGCGGAGAAGGTTGCCGCCAGGGCAATCAGAAGAGGTGCTTGCGCGTTTGAGCCGGCGCCGTGCGAGAGGACCAGGCCGTCGCCGTTGGGGGTTTCAGGCAGATGCAGGTAGCCGCGAACTTTGGGGTCAGCGGTGTTGTCGACGAAGTCGCGGATGGAAGCGGACATATCCTCGATAGTTTAAATCCCACTTCTCGCACAAGACGCGAGAAATGGGGCACGCGGCCCTTCCGATTTTTGACCTATGAAGAAGCGAGAGCCGATGCGATGCTGTGCACGACGCGTGTGTTATCGTGCTGGTCAGGGCCAGTGCAAGGAGAACCGCCGCATGCTCATTAGAAAACTGATCGGTGCAGTAATCGTCCTGGCCTTGACAGCGATTGTTGCAATCGCAATACCCGCCGATTCGTCTTTCTCATACGGGACGATCCGAAGCTCTTGCGCGCCGACAGACGCGCCCGCAATCGCGATTACGCTGACCCCGGAGCGATCCGCGTGCAAACGACCCAGCGGTCCTTATGTATCGTTCGCGATCTGGCGAGGCCTGCCCATCCATGCCCGCCAGGTCGTTGAGTTTGGACCGGGGTCGAATGCCGGCTCCGCAGCGCGATGCGCCAAAGAGGGCGACTGCAAACTTGCGGAATCCGCCACGATCGTTTTCGACACCTATGAGGAGCGCGCCGGAGCAACCGGACACTACGAAATGAGTTTCAAGGGCGGCGAAACCCTGACGGGGACCTTCGAGGTGAAATGGTGCGAGGAGCGCGTGATCTGTGGATGATCAGCAAGACTACTTCGTATCATCTACAGACACTTCGGTCAGCGTCTCGTAGACCTTCACAATTTGAATTTCGTTGCCGAGTCGGGCCCAGCAGCGGAGCATGTCGGGATCTTCTTGCGCGGCGCGACGCGCTTCCTCGGACTTCCAGTAACGCAGGAAAACGTAGTGCGATTCGCGGTCGCGGTAGAGCATGTCGCGGCCGTATCCCTTGGTGATGACAATGGAAGTGAGTTCGCGAATGGTGGCGAGCGACACCGCTTCCATCTCAGGGATTGGCTCCCAGACGGCCACCGATAGTATCTCCTGAGGCATACGGGGCGATTATAACTTGCGGCGGCCGGCGGAGCGCTGTTTCTTGGCGCGATGTTTCTGCGAGCGCTTCTCCGTTGAGTGCGAGATGCGGTCGGCCTCTTCACTGGTGACCAGATGCAGGTGCAAGAGATTGGTGGAACCCGCAGTCTGGCGAGTGCCGGCGACGATTCCGAGGACATCCTCGGGCTTGAGAACTCCGCGGCGAACCAGGTCCTGCTCGGCAATCGATAACATATGTGCGGCCGAGAGAGCCTGGCGGCAGCGGACGGGATGAACTCCCCAGTAAAGATTCATGCGATGCACCACGGCCTCGGTGTGCGTGAAGGCATAGATGGCGGTTCGCGGGCGATATTTCGAAATCATGCGGGCGGTGTTACCGGTCTCAGTAAAGACTGCGATGGCGCCCATAGGGAGGTCTTCGGCGGCGTGAGCAATCGCCTCGCAAATGGTTTCGGCGACGGAGAGTCCGTGATTTTCGCGGCGGCGACGAAACTGAAAATCGCTGGTGTTCGATTCGGCTTCCACCACGATGCGCGACATGATGGAAACCGATTCGCGCGGATATTGTCCGCTGGCAGTTTCGCCGGAGAGCATGACGGCGTCGGTGCCGTCAAAGACTGCGTTGGCCACGTCACTGGCCTCGGCGCGCGTGGGACGCGGGTTTTCGATCATCGACTCAAGCATCTGGGTGGCGGTGATGACGGGCTTGCGCCAGGCGGAGGCGCGGCGAATGATGTGCTTCTGAATGACGGGAACTTTCTCTGGGGCCATTTCGACCCCGAGGTCTCCGCGGGCGACCATGACTCCATCGGCTGCTTCAAGAATTTCTTCGAGGTGATCAATGGCTTGTGGCTTCTCGAGTTTGGCGATGACAGGGACATCGCTCTGGTGCGCGGCGATAATCTGCTTGACCATGCTGACGTCGGCCGGAGTGCGGACGAAGGACAAGGCGACGGCATCGACGCCGTGATTGAGACCGAATTCGAGATCCTTGCGATCTTTTTCCGTGAGCGCGGGAATTGTGAGAGCGATGCCGGGAAGGTTGATGCCTTTGTGCTCGCCGAGCATGCCACCGTTGATGACATCGCAGAGCACATCTTTACCACGGGCACCTCGGACACGCAGTTCGATCAGACCATCGCTCAGCAAGATGCGAGCACCCGCCGAAAGTTCACGGGCTAGATCAGGAAAAGTGGTGGAGATGCGGGTCGCGGTGCCAGGCGTGTCTTGTGGAGTGATGGTGACGACCGACCCCGTTTTCAGGAGAACGGGCTCGTGACGCTCCAGCTGGCCCGTGCGGATTTTCGGGCCTTGCAGGTCTTGGAGGATGCAGACAGTGCGTCCTTCGCGCTCGGCGGCGCGGCGCAGGCGAAGGATGTTCTGGGCATGATCTTCGTGAGTGCCGTGAGAGAAATTCAAGCGGGCGATGTCCATGCCAAGGCGGAGCAAGTCGCGCATGACGGCTTCGGTGTTGCAGGCGGGGCCGATGGTGCAGATGATTTTGGCGCGACGGGGCAAGGGCTGGCCGGTGGCGGGATCTGCGATCGGTTGTGGCTTGCTGGGTTTCAACCTATCTCCTCAATCAGGGTTCCGGGGACAACCTTGGCATTTCCAGCGACAGCGATAGCGACGTTGCAAGCAACGTTTCTGCGAGGGTTATTCGGCCACTCGAGGACCGCTGATCGCCGTGAGTTCCTTGCCCAGCATCGCGCGCGGGAACAGCAGTGCATTGAATTCCGCGCCGACCAGGACCACAAGCGAGACCATGTACATCCACACCAGCAGCGCCATGGCGACTCCGAGCGATCCATAGATGGTAGCGAAATCCCCGAAGTGTTGCAGGTACGCGCGGAATCCGACGGTCGTTGTGAACCAGAGAATGGTCGCCAACATGGCGCCGGGCATTACGCTGTGCCAGGGCTGGGTGCGCGGAACGGCGTGGTGGTAGATCAACGCAATCACCGCGATGCTGGTGAGTGTCGCGATCAGCCAGCGCATGCCGCCCCACAGCAGAAAGATGTAGATGCTGAAGTCGGGATCGATATAGGGCAGAAGGCGCGCTTCAAACTTGCTGCCCACGGCCACAAGCAGTGTGGCGAAGGTCATGGGGATCAGCGCGAAGATGACGAGCAGGAACGCGATAAGGCGTTCTTTGACGAGTCCCCAGGTTTTCGGCAGTTCGTAACAGCGGCGGAAACCTTCCATCCAAGAGATCATGACGCCGGATGCAGTCCAGAGGGTGATTATGCAAGTCGTCGCCAGGGTGCCTACGGGATGCTGGGCGGCTCCCTTGAGATAACTCAGCGCAGTAGTTCCGCCTGCCGGCAAGATGCTGCCCAAGGCATAGGAGACTTCGCGCAAATACGGTGCGCCCTTCCGCCAACTTGCCAGAGCAGATCCAATAATCAACAACACGGGGAAGAAAGTGAGGATCGAAGAATAGGCCGACGCCTTGGCAGTGGCGAAGGAATCGTGGACAAAGGCCCGCCAGAAGGACAGTCGCAAGAGTCGGAGGAAACGTAACATGCGCTGTTCTAGAGTAGGGCCAAGTGGCACTGGCCGCAAAGAAGGAAGTTCGCCGGGTTCCTGAATGGGTAATCGCTGGGGGGTAGCGTGCATTGAATGTTAGAAAAAGACCGTAGCACCGGCGTCCCGATGGTTGTCCGGCGAGTTTTTCGCTCGCCGGGCCGAGGGCGAGAGGCCCTCGGGACAGCGGCAAGATGCCGGCGCTACGCTTCGATGACTACTCAGCCGCGGGGAGTTCCACGGGCAGGTCGTCGGTTTCGCCCTCGTGACGCATCATTTCGAGAGCGCGCTCGGCTTCTTCGTACGCAGCCGAAACTTCCGCCTGTACCTTGGCGGCGGCCTCTTCCATTTCTGGCGAGAGCCGCACGTTGCGGTAGTACTCCATGCCGGTTCCGGCAGGGATGAGGCGTCCGACAATGACGTTTTCTTTCAGGCCGCGCAGGTGATCGACCTTGCCGTTGATGCTGGCTTCGGTGAGCACGCGCGTGGTCTCCTGGAACGACGCCGCCGAGATGAACGAGTCGGTGGAGAGTGATGCCTTCGTGATGCCGAGGAGCAGTGGCCGACCAGTGGCCGGCTTGCCGCCCTGCGCAATCACGCGCTCGTTCTCTTCCCGGAAAGCGAACTTATCGGTCTGCTCTTCGAGCAGGAACCGGGTATCGCCCACGTCTTCGACCTTCACCCAGCGCATCATCTGACGAACAATCACTTCGATGTGCTTGTCAGAGATGTTGACGCCCTGCAGGCGGTAGACTTCCTGGATTTCGTTCACCAAGTAAGCCTGTAGTTCTTTTTCGCCAAGCACGGCCAGGATGTCGTGCGGGTTCAACGGGCCGTCCATGAGCGGTTCGCCCGCCTTGACGCGCTCGCCCTCCTGCACGTTGATGTGAACGCCGCGCGGAACCGAGTATTCCTTTTCGGTACCGTTGTCGGCGACCACGTAGATTTTGCGCTGGCCCTTGGAAACTTCACCGAACTTGACCGTGCCATCGATTTCGCTGATGACCGCAGTTTCATGCGGCTTGCGGGCTTCGAACAATTCGACCACGCGTGGCAGACCACCAGTGATGTCTTTCGTCTTGGTGGTTTCGCGCGGGATCTTCGCCAGCACGTCGCCGGGAGTAACGGTATCGCCGTCCAGCACCATGAGGTGAGATCGGGAAGGCATTAGATAGCGCTTGCTGGCCTTGCCCTTGATCACAATGGCCGGCTGGCGTTTTTCGTCAGGCGAATCGGCCACCACGTGACGAGACAGGCCGGTGACCTCGTCCACTTCTTCGTGGAGCGTGACACCCTCCTGCAAGTCCTTGAACTGCACGGTGCCGCCGATTTCAGTCAGGATCGCGAAGGTGTAAGGATCCCACTCGACCATGACCTGGCCAAGAGTGACCGGATCGCCATCGTTGACTTTCAGCTTGGCGCCGTACACGACTGAGTAGCGCTCGCGTTCGCGATTTTTGTCGTCGACGACCGCGATCGAACCTTGACGGTTCATCACGACGAGATCGCCCGACTTCGCTTTGACGGTCTGCAATCCGATGAAGCGCACAGTGCCGTTGTTCTTGGCATCGAGGCGCGACTGCTCGGAGACTCGCGATGCCGTACCGCCGATGTGGAAGGTACGCATGGTGAGCTGGGTTCCAGGTTCGCCGATGGACTGCGCCGCGATGACGCCGGTAGCTTCGCCCAGTTCGACGAGGCGTCCGGAGGCCAGGTTGCGGCCATAGCACATGACGCAGACTCCGCGTTTCGATTCGCAGGTCAGCACCGAGCGGATCTTCACGCGCTCGATACCGGCAGCCTGAATCGATCCGGCGAGGTCTTCGGTAATTTCCTGATTGATGTCGACGATGACGTTGCCGTCATAGTCCTTGATCTTCTCGAGCGACACGCGGCCGACGATGCGGTCGCGCAGCGGTTCGATGATCTCGCCGGCTTCTACGATACCTTGCACGTAGATGCCGTCGACGGTGCCGCAGTCGTATTCGCTGATGATGACGTCTTGTGCGACGTCGACCAGGCGGCGAGTGAGGTAGCCGGAGTCCGCCGTCTTCAGTGCGGTGTCGGCCAATCCCTTGCGGGCGCCGTGCGTCGAGACGAAGTATTCGAGCACCGTCAAACCTTCACGGAAGTTCGCCGTGATGGGTGACTCGATGATTTCGCCGGAGGGCTTGGCCATCAATCCACGCATACCGGAGAGCTGGCGGATCTGCTGTTTCGATCCTCGAGCGCCAGAGTCGGCCATGACGTAAATCGGATTGAGTTCGCCTTCTTTGTCGCGGCGTTGCATTTCACCGAACATCTCGTCGGCCACTTTTTCGGTAATGCCAGACCAGATTTCGATGACTTTGTTGTAGCGCTCACCGTTGGTGATGGCTCCATCCAGATATTGCTGCTGCACAGCCACAACTTGCTTCTCGGCGTCTTTGACCAGAACCTTCTTGCTGTCTGGAATGACCATGTCGTCGATGCCAATGGACAAGCCTGACTTGGTCGCGAACTTGAAGCCCAAGGTCTTGACCTCGTCGAGCATCTTGACCGTGACTTCGAGGCCGAAACGCAGGTAGCCGTAGTTCACCAGAGCGCCAATGCCCTTTTTCTTGAGCAGGCCGTTGATGTAGGGCATGCCCTCGGGCAGTTGGTCGTTCAGGATCGCGCGGCCCACCGTGGTGTTGATAAAAGAGCGCTCGACTTGTACGGGTTCGGTGTGAATGATGTCCTGATCGTCGTACGCGGTGGTCAGGTCGATCAATTCCCCCGAGTAACGAAGGCGAATCGGGCTAAGTGTTTCGACTTCGCCCGCATCCAATGCCATCAGCACTTCTTCGATGTTGGCAAAAGCGCGGCCCTCACCCTTGGCACCCGGCTTACCTTTGGTCAGGTAGTAGAGTCCCAGCACCATGTCTTGGGTAGGAACGGTGATCGGCTGACCGGAAGCAGGCGACAAGATGTTGTGCGATGCCAGCATCAATACGCTGGCTTCGACCTGGGCTTCAGGAGACAGCGGGATGTGAACCGCCATCTGGTCACCGTCGAAGTCAGCGTTGAACGCCGTGCAGACCAACGGGTGAATCTTGATGGCCTTGCCTTCGACGAGCACCGGCTCGAAAGCCTGGATGCCGAGACGGTGAAGCGTAGGAGCGCGGTTCAGAAGTACCGGGTGATCCTTGATGACTTCTTCCAGGATGTCCCAGACAATTGGTTCCTGCTGTTCCACCATTTCTTTCGCTTGCTTGATGGTGGTGACGTTGCCGGTTTGTTCGAGCCGGTGATAGATGAAGGGTTTGAACAACTCGAGCGCCATCTTCTTGGGCAGGCCGCACTGGTGGAGTTTGAGTTCGGGACCGACCACGATGACAGAACGTCCCGAGTAGTCAACGCGCTTGCCGAGCAGGTTCTGGCGGAAGCGTCCCTGCTTGCCTTTCAGCGTGTCGGACAGCGACTTCAGCGGGCGGTTGTTGGCGCCACGCAGTACGCGGCCACGGCGTCCGTTGTCGAACAGGGCGTCGACGGCTTCCTGCAACATGCGCTTTTCATTGCGCACGATGACTTCGGGAGCGTGCAGATCCATCAGCTTCTTCAACCGGTTGTTACGGTTGATGACGCGGCGATAGAGATCGTTCAAGTCCGACGTGGCGAAGCGGCCGCCATCCAGTGGAACTAGAGGGCGGAGCTCCGGCGGAATGACCGGGATGACGTCGAGGATCATCCAGTGCGGCTTGTTGCCGCTCTTGCGGAAGGCCTCAACGACCTTCAAGCGCTTGGCGTACTTGAGCCGCTTCTGCAGCGAGCTCTCGTTCTTCATCTTCTCGCGCAGTTCCACGGAAAGGCCGTCGGTGTCGACGCGCTTGAGCAGTTCCTTGATCGCTTCAGCACCCATCATGGCCTTGAAACCGGCCGGACGGTACTGCTGATCGAGTTCGCGGAACTTGGCTTCGTCTTTGATCACTTCGCGCTCTTTGACCGGCGCGTCGCCAGGTTCGACCACGACGTAGGCTTCGAAATAGAGCACGGACTCGAGGTCACGCAGGGAAATGTCGAGCAGATGGCCGATGCGGCTGGGGAGTCCCTTGAAGAACCACACATGCGAGCAGGGTGAGGCCAGTTCGATGTGGCCGAGGCGTTCCCGGCGAACTTTGGACAGCGTGACTTCCACGCCGCACTTGTCGCAGATCACGCCGCGGTGCTTCATGCGCTTGTACTTGCCGCACAAGCACTCCCAATCCGTCACCGGGCCAAAGATACGCGCGCAGAACAGACCGTCGCGTTCCGGCTTGAAGGTACGGTAGTTGATGGTCTCGGGCTTGGTGACTTCGCCGTGCGACCAGCTCCGGATTTTCTCCGGAGACGCCAAACTGATACGGATGGCGTCGAAGTCCGCAATCACATTTGCCATTTCAAAAGGGCTCGAACGAAACAAGGTGTTCCTCCGCTTCCTGCGGTTCTCACGTGTCCGCTGACGGAGCTCGTAAACCAGTTCTCAGTACCCAGTACGCGGTACTCAGTGAACTCTCGCCTCTTCACGCGGCATCGAGCTCGGATGCCGCAGTGGCGCAATTCGCAATCTCTTCTACGCCTCAGGACCCGGTCCCAGCCTCAGCTTTCACTGAGTACTGAGTACCGAGTACTGAGAACTGCTCTTAATCTGCTGCGGCGCTGGCCGTCGGCTTTTTCTCGCCTGCCTTAATCAATTCCACATCGAGGCAGAGCGACTGCAGCTCGCGGATCAGCACGTTGAACGATTCGGGTACGCCGGGCTCCATGGCAGCTTCGCCCTTGACGATGGCCTCGTAAATCTTGGTGCGGCCGTATACGTCGTCGGACTTCGCCGTCAACAGCTCCTGCAGGATGAACGCTGCGCCGTAGGCTTCCAGCGCCCAGACTTCCATTTCTCCGAAACGCTGTCCGCCGAACTGCGCCTTACCACCAAGCGGCTGCTGGGTGATCAGCGAGTACGGTCCGATGGAACGAGCGTGAATCTTGTCGTCCACCAGATGCGACAGCTTGAGCATGTAGATGTAACCCACGGTGACAGGCTGTTCGAACTTGTCGCCTGTCATGCCGTCATGAAGAGTCGTCTTACCTGAGGTCGGCAGACCGGCGTGTTCGAGCAACGCTTTGATCTCGCTTTCCTTCGACCCGTCGAATACCGGCGATCCCATGAACACGCCCTTGGTGAAGGTCGGAGCCATGGCATCGAGTTCTTCGTCGCTCATGTCGGAGATGATGTCAGCCAGCTGCGAGTCCTTGAACAACGCTTTTAACTCGCGCCGGATGGCTTCGGTCCGGGTATTTTCCTTGAGCAGTTGCGCGATCTTGTCGCCGAGCACGAAGCCCGCCCATCCGAGGTGGGTTTCAAGAATCTGGCCCACGTTCATACGGGAAGGCACGCCGAGCGGATTGAGCACGATTTCCACGGGGGTTCCATCTTCGAGGTACGGCATATCCTCTTCCGGCAGAATGCGGGCAATCACACCCTTGTTGCCGTGACGGCCGGCCATCTTGTCACCGACACTCAGCTTGCGCTTCATGGCGATGTAGACCTTGACCAGCTTGATCACGCCCGGGGGCAGTTCGTCGCCCTTGGTCAGTTTTTCCTTCTTCTCGTTGACGATCTTTTTGAGTACGTCGATCTGACGAGAAGTCATTTCTTCGATCTCGTCGATCTGCTCGTTCACCCGCGGATCCTTGTCGGCATACTTGATGCGCTTCAGGTTGCGGGTCGAGATGCGCTCGATTTCGTCGCGCGTCAGCAGGTTGCCCTTGGTCAGAAGGCGCTTGTTGGTACGCTCGTCGTGCAAGTCGGCCTGCACTTCCTTGCCGCCCAGGATGTTCTCCAGGCGCTTCAGGCGCTCGTCGGTCAGAATTCGGATTTCATCCGAAAGGTTCTTTTCCAACTTCGCGATCTGCGTGGCTTCGATGGCCTTCGCGCGCTCGTCCTTTTCCTGGCCTTTGCGCGAGAAGATCTTCACGTCGACGATTACGCCCTCAATGCCCGGCGGGCAATAGAGGGAGGCGTCGCGCACGTCTCCGGCTTTTTCGCCGAAGATCGCGCGAAGCAATTTTTCTTCCGGCGTGAGCTGGGTTTCGCCCTTCGGCGTAACTTTGCCGACCAGGATGTCGCCCTGCTTAATGCTGGCGCCGATGCGAATGACGCCTGCTTCGTCCAGATTGCGCAACATGGACTCGCTGACGTTGGGGATGTCGCGCGTAACTTCTTCGGGACCGAGCTTGGTGTCGCGGGCTTCGATTTCGTACTCCTCGATGTGAAGCGAGGTGTAATAATCCTCTTTCACCATTTTCTCGGAGACGAGGATTGCGTCTTCGAAGTTGTAGCCGCGCCATGGCATGAAGGCGACCAGGACGTTTCGTCCGAGCGCCAGCTCGCCGTGATCGGTACAAGGACCGTCCGCGATAATCTCACCCTTCAGTACGCGTTGTCCCTTTTTGACCACCGGCTTCTGGTTGATGCAAGTGTTCTGGTTCGAGCGTTTGAACTTCGTGAGCTGGTAGATGTCGCTGCCAACTTCACGCGACAGCTGCGTGGGATGGTGCTCGCCTTCAACGCGCACGATGATGCGCTCGGAGTCGACCGAGTCGATGATGCCGTTACGGCGAGCGAGAACGACTGCGCCCGAGTCACGAGCAGTAACACCTTCCATTCCGGTACCGACGATCGGCGCTTGTGCGCGGAGCAAGGGCACCGACTGGCGCTGCATGTTCGCGCCCATCAGCGCGCGGTTCGCGTCGTCGTGCTCGAGAAACGGAACCAGCGAGGCAGCGACCGAAACAAGTTGCTTCGGGCTGACGTCGACGTAGTCCACTTCATCACGGCTGACCAGGACGAAGTTGCCGGCCTTACGGGCGTTGACCAGTTCGGCCACGATTTTGCCCTTGTCGTCGAGTTCCACGTTGGCCTGTGCGATCGTGTGACGATCTTCTTCCCAGGCCGAGAGGTAGAAGGAGAACGGCTCGATGGTCGCCGGCTTCTTGCGCTTCTCTTTCAGGGCCTCATTAATCTTCTCGATCTCATGCTTCTCCATGTGATCGCCGACTTTGTGGTCGCTATCGCCGACGTTGACGACGGTTACGTAGTCGATCACGCGTCCGCCCTTGATCTTGCGATAGGGGGACTCGATGAAGCCGTAGTCGTTGATGCGGGCGTAGCAGCTCAACGACGAAATCAGTCCGATGTTCGGACCTTCCGGCGTTTCAATCGGACAGATACGGCCGTAGTGCGTCGGGTGAACGTCGCGGACTTCGAATCCGGCGCGTTCCCGAGACAGACCGCCCGGCCCAAGGGCCGAGAGACGCCGCTTGTGCGTGATCTCGGAGAGCGGGTTGGTCTGATCCATGAACTGCGAGAGCTGCGACGATCCGAAGAATTCGCGGATCGCGGCCATCACCGGCTTCGCGTTAACCAGGTCGTGCGGCATGGCCGTCGACATTTCCTGGTAGACGGACATTTTCTCTTTGATTGCTCGTTCCATACGGACCAGGCCGATACGGAACTGGTTCTCCATTAACTCGCCGACCGCGCGAACGCGGCGGTTTCCGAGGTGATCGATGTCGTCGACCGCGCCTATGCTCTTGCGTAGCTTCAGCAGGTACGCGATGGTGGCGTAGAAGTCGTCGGGATCGAGCGTGCGCTTGTCGAGACTGGTCGCTTCCTGGTTCTCGAACAGCTTGATGTTGAACTTCAAACGGCCCACGCGCGAGAAGTCGTACTTGCGCGGGTCGAAGAACATGCCGTGGAACAATGCCGTCGCCGTGTCGAGCGTCGGCGGATCGCCGGGACGCAGCTTGCGGTAGATTTCAATCAGTGCTTCCTGCGGAGTCTTGACGGCATCACGCTTCAGGGTCTGGCTGATGACCGTTCCCACGTCGTCGCGCTCGGGGAAGAACAGCGACATTTCTACGACGCCGGAATCGAGAATCTTCGAAACCTTGTCGGCAGTCAGCTCGGAGTTGGCTTCGAGCATGACTTCGCCGGTGGTGGTGTCGACGATGTCGCCGGCCGTCCACGCACCTTCGAGGTCGGTGATGTCGACTTCGATTTCGGTGATCTTCGCTTTCTGAATATCTTTCAGCACCTGGGCATTGATCTTGCGACCCGAGTGGGCGATTTCGTCACCCGACTTGTTCTTGATGCTGTGGGCGAGTTTCATGCCGAGAAGATTGGTTGGCTTCTCGCTGGTTGGATCAAGCGTCCAGAAAAGCTTCTTGTCTCGGACGGCGAGACGGTCGACGGTGTAGAACGATTTCAGAATGTCTTCGCCAGTACGCAGGCCGAGAGCGCGCAGGAAAATCGTGCCGAGGAATTTGCGCTTGCGGTCGATGCGGACATAGAGCACGTTCTTCTGGTCGTATTCGAATTCCACCCACGATCCGCGGTAGGGAATGATCTTGCCGAGGAAGTAGGTGCGGTTGTTGGCCGTCTCGAAGAAGACGCCGGGCGAGCGGTGCAACTGGCTGACAATGACGCGCTCGGTGCCGTTGATGATGAAAGTGCCGTTCTGCGTCATGAGCGGAACATCGCCGAAGAAGACTTCCTGTTCCTTAATGTCGCGGATGGAGCGGTTGCCGGTCTCGGCGTCCTTATCGAAAATCGTCAGACGCATCGTGACCTTGAGCGGCGCGGAGTAAGTCATGCCGCGCTCTTCGCACTCCGCCACGTCGTACTTCAGTTGCAGTCCTACCGGGTCGCCGCACTTGTTACAGAAGTCAGGCGTGTTCGCGTTGTAGGTGCCGCACTTGCCGCACAGAACTTCGCCGGGATGAAACGGATCGGTGATGACGGTGGATCCGCAATTCTTGCAAGTGGTGCGGAGGTGATGCAGCCCTTTCAGGTGGCCGCACTTGCACTCCCAGTTACCGATGGCGTAATCCACAAACTCAAGTTGTGATACGTTTCGAAAGTCGGTGATCGGGAAAACGGACTGAAACACCGCCTGCAAGCCGCCGTCTTCGCGCTCGCTGGGCAGCTTGTCCATCTGCAAGAAGCGGTCGTAAGAGCGCTTCTGAACCTCGATCAGGTTCGGGATCTGAATGGTGGCCGGAATTTTGGAAAAATCAAAGCGTTTACGGAAGGCATTTTTCATTCGTCAGAACTCCCAATCTCTCACGCGACCGAGGGTCGCGCTTATACCGCGGAATGTGGGGCGCTTGTGGCGCCGCGGGACCTACGTGTGCAGAACCGGAACAACCAGGAAACTAAAAGACAGCGGGGCGCCCGCAGGGACAGTTGTTCCCGCAGACGCCAACCAAGGCGTTTCGCCCTTCTTGATTTGAAATCTTTCGCGCCAGTTCTTCGGCCTGTTTCCGCCCCGCCTGCCCGCGGAGCAGCGTGCCCAAAACTTCCCCCGCGAGCAATGCTCGCGATTGAGTGAAGCCCTAGGAATCGATGTTATATAGATGCTAACATCGCCGCCCAAGGTTCACAAGTAGGAACGTGCAACATAATCGATATTGCACCGGTTAAGGTGCTATGTGGGGACAGTCGCCTCGACTGTCCGGTGGCGAAGCGACTCAAACCCGCCGAACTGCGCTCGGCCGAAGGCACCATCCCCACACAAACGAGCTATTTCACCTCGACGACAGCGCCCGCCTCGGTGAACTTCTTCTTGATGGTCTCAGCTTCGTCCTTGGAGACGCCCTCTTTCACGTTCTTGGGAGCTCCGTCGACCAGTTCCTTGGCTTCTTTCAAGCCCAAGCTGGTGACTTCGCGGACGGCCTTGATCACGTTGATCTTGTTGGCGCCCACTTCCTTCAGGACGACGGTGAACTCGGTTTTCTCTTCGGCCGGAGCCGCTGCTGCTGCACCGCCACCGCCACCAGCCATCATGACCGGGGCCGCTGCCGCCGCCGACACGCCGAGGCGCTCTTCGAGCTTCTTCACGAGCTGCGCCGCGTCGAGCAGCGACAACCCTACGATTGATTCTTCCAACTGTGCCAGATCCGCCATGTTATTTCTCCACTTGTTATCAGTTTTGTTGATTTCGTTAGCCGTGGGCCAGGGTTCCAGTGCGTCCAGGTCCTGATTCCTCGCGCCAGACAACGCTTGGAACGAACCGCGCAACCCCCGACTTGCCGGTAACCAAATCTCTTCGGATGGCTTGCGCCATCCAGAACCTGTATCGCGGTAAACCTCGCCGGACGAATGCGTCCGGCGCTCCACGAGCTATGCTTCTTTGAACTTCTTTTCCTTCACGCCCTGGTCGACGACGACTGCCAGGTTCCGGCCCACTGCGTTCATCACGGTGACCAAACGCTGCGCCGGCGCGTTGATCAGGAACAGGAGCTTGGAATACAGCTCTTCTTTCGAAGGCATGCTGGCCAGAGCTTCGATCTCTTTAATGTTGATGACCTTGCCTTCGACCACGCCGATCTTGAAGGTAAATTCGGGCGTGTCTTTGGCGTATTTGGTCAGTGCTTTGGCCATCGCAACCGGGTCGCCGGTCGTATAGGCGATCGAGGTGACGCCAGACAGCTCTTTGAGAGCGCCTTCGACCTTGGTGCCTTTGGCGGCGCGCTCGGCCAGGGTGTTCTTGACCACCTGATACTTCGCGCCCGCACCGCGCAGAGCTTTGCGCAGCTCGTAGTCCTGGGACACGGTCATCTTGGTGTAGGTCGCCACGACCACGTTGGAAACGTTGCTCAGGTCTTTGCTCAGCTTCTCGACCTGTTGTGTCTTCTTCGCTTTGGTAACCGCCATGATTCAATTCCTCGCAGTGATCTCATGTAGGGACGGACGCTTTTCGTCCGTCCGGGCGCTTCAGCGCCGGGTTAAGCCTTCGCCGCTGTCTCGATCGGAGTCACGTCCAGAGAAATCCCAGGACCCATCGTCGAACTCAGGAAGCATCCCTTAATGTACTTGCCCTTCGCGACGGACGGCTTCGCCTTAATCACGCTGGTAATCAGCACGGTCGCATTCTCGATCAGCTTGTCGGGCGTGAACGAAATCTTGCCGACTGGGCAGTGCACGAGCGCCGTCTTGTCGGTGCGGAATTCGACCTTGCCGGCTTTCACTTCCTGCACCGCTTTGCCCACGTCGAAGGTGACCGTGCCCGTCTTCGGGTTCGGCATCAGCCCCTTGGGGCCGAGGATCTTGCCGAGGCGTCCAACGGACTTCATCACGTCGGGAGTGGCGATCAGGGCGTCGAAGTCAGTCCAATTTTCCTTGGTGATCTTCTCGACCATCTCTTCGCCGCCAGCGAAATCGGCGCCGGCTGCTTCCGCTTCCTTGATCTTGTCGCCGGTAGCGATGACCAGGACCTTCTTCGATTTGCCGAGGCCGTGTGGCAGAACGACGGTGCCGCGAACCATCTGGTCGGCGTGCTTGGGATCGACGCCCAGACGCAACGTGACTTCGACGGTTTCGTCGAACTTGGCGAACTTCACTTTCTGCAGGAGAGGAACGGCGTCCTGCAGAACATAAGGGCGCTTCTCGACTGCGGAGTGCGCCTTGGCGATATTTTTTCCTTCTTTTTTCATTGCTTTTCCTTGTCTCCCACCGCCGATCGTTGAATCGAAGAGCCGTGGTGTTTTTGACAATTCAGTAATCGAGAAGTTTGGTAATTGAGCAATTGAAAACCGTGCAGCGATTTCAAATTACTCAATTTCTCAATTACACAATCACTCAACTCTTAGCCGACTACTTCAATGCCCATCGATCTTGCGGTGCCGCGGATGCTCTTGATCGCGGTCTCAACCGAGGCGGCGTTCAAGTCGGGCATCTTCTGCTTCGCGATGTCCTCGATCTGCTTGATCGTGACTTTGCCAACCTTATCTTTGTTCGGCACGCCGGAACCCTTGGCGATGCCGGCGGCTCGCTTCAACAAGATCGAAGCCGGAGGCGTCTTGGTGATGAAGGTGAAGGAGCGGTCGCTATACACGGAGACTACGACCGGGATGATCAGTCCCTCCATCTCTTTCTGGTTAGTTCTGGCGTTGAACTGCTTGCAGAACTCCATGATATTGATCTGCGCCTGGCCGAGGGCCGGGCCGACCGGAGGTGCTGGAGTCGCCTTGCCTGCGGCGATCTGCAGCTTTACATAACCTGTAACTTTCTTTGCCATGATCTCTCTTCCGTCTGCAGCGCGAGTCTAGGATTTTCGGCTCAACAATCTGCGGACTTAATTGTTTCTCGAAACTGCCCTCAGGGGCTAAAGCCCGGTCTCGTTCGGGCGCTATCGGCACGGCTAAGGCCGCGCCCTTCCACAAACTCTATGCGACCTTTTCCACCTGGTTGAACTCGAGCTCAACCGGGGTGGAGCGGCCGAAGATCGTAACCATCACCTTCAAGGTCTCGCGGTCCTCGTTCACTTCGTCGACGATGCCGGTGAAACTGGCGAACGGTCCTTCGCTGATGCGGACCGATTCGTTCTTCTCAAACTTAACTTTGAGCTTCGGCTTCTCGCGGCTGTCGGCGACCTTGTAAACGATGTGCTGGACCTCTTCATCCGAGAGCGGCGTGGGTTGCTGACCGGTGCCAACGAATCCAGTGACGCGCGGCGTGGATTTCACCACATGCCAGACGTGATCGTCCATGTCCATTTCGACCAGCACGTAGCCGGGATAGAACATGCGCTCGGAGGTGTACTTCTTGCCGCCGCGCACTTCGGTGACCGACTCGGTCGGGATCAGCACTTTGCCGATCTTGTCCTGTAAGCCGAAGGCTGCGACGCGCGACTCCAGGGACTCTTTCACCTTGCGCTCAAACCCTGAGTACGAGTGGATGATGTACCACTTCATGTTCGGGTTGCGTGGAGCCTCGGCGGTAGCGGCAGCGCCTTCGGCGCCGGCGGCTTGCGGCTCACCTGCTGTGCTTGGTGCTGCTTCGTTTTTCTCTTCGTCCTGCATATGTGGGTGTTTCTTCTCGGCCAGCGATTCCTTTACTTAGCAGCTCTGGGCTGCCATCTGATACGCGACTCTGCATCAATGAACTTTGAAGAAGCTGAACAGCGCCGTGACGCCGTGCTGAATCACAAAGTCGATCACGGCGAAATACAGCGCGAAGATGAAGACCGTGATTACGACCACCGTGGTCGTGGCTCGAACTTCTTTCCACGAGGGCGCGGTCACCTTGCGCATTTCAGTGCGCACGTCGTTATAGAAGTTCCGGGTCTTCTCGGGCCAGGACTTTACCGTCGTGACAAGTGCGTTTTGTTCCGTCATGGTCGCCATCTTTTACTTCTTTCTTCTCGCTCTGTCTGCTACGCCTGTGCTGGCCGTTCGGGCCGTAAACTCTGGCAGGGGCGGAGGGATTCGAACCCCCAAGTTCGGTTTTGGAGACCGACAGTTTAACCGTTGAGCTTACGCCCCTGAATGCAGTTTCAAGTTTCGTGTTTCCAGTTTCGAGTTTTCGTAGCACTCGAAACGGGAAACTTGAAACTCGAAACTTATTTCACTTCTTTGTGCGGCGTGTGCTTGCGGCAACGGTTGCAGAATTTCTTGAATTCCAACCGTTCGGTCGTCGTCTTCCGGTTCTTGGTCGTCGAGTAGTTCCGCTCTTTGCAGTCGCCGCATTGTAATGTCACTATTTCTCGGGGCATCTCAACAGCTCCTAACTTAGCTGCTAGCTCCTAGCCGCTAGCTTCTAGCAAAACAGAGAACATCATCCTTTGGCGGCCTCTTTGCCTCGTCTTTCGCCAATCTGATCAACGCTCCCCACAGCACGCAATTAACCGCAAGAACCGCGAGGACTGCAATCAGCCACCCTAATTCTCGCCATTCCATCCGGCGTTCCGCCTTGCGGCTTTAGCTAGTAGCTAGAGGCTAGTAGCTAGAAGCTGCTTTACTGCACAATCTCCGCAATCGTTCCTGCGCCCACCGTGTGGCCGCCTTCCCGAATCGCGAACCGCAAGCCCTTCTCCATCGCAACTGGCGTGATCAACTCGATCACCAGGCTCACGTTGTCCCCCGGCATCACCATCTCGGTGCCCGCCGGCAACTCCGCCACGCCCGTCACGTCCGTCGTGCGCAGATAAAACTGCGGCCGATATCCCTTGAAGAACGGTGTATGTCGTCCACCTTCTTCTTTCGTCAGGATGTAGACCTCAGCCTTGAATTTCGTGTGCGGTGTGATCGATCCCGGCTTCGCCAGCACCATGCCGCGCTCGACATCTTCCTTGCCAATGCCGCGCAGCAGAAGCCCGGCGTTGTCGCCCGCCATGCCTTCGTCCAACTGCTTCTTGAACATTTCCACGCCGGTGACAACCGTCTTGCGCGTGTCGCGGAAGCCCACGATTTCCACTTCCTCGCCCACCTTCACCTTGCCGCGCTCGATTCGGCCCGTCACCACCGTGCCGCGTCCCGAGATTGAGAAAATATCTTCGATCGGCATCAGGAACGGCTTGTCCAACTCACGCGCCGGCTGCGGCACACTCTTGTCCACCGCTTCCATCAGGGCATCGATCTGCTTTTCCCACTTTTCTTCACCATTCAAGGCCCCTAAAGCGGACAACCGGATCACCGGCACATCGTCGCCCGGGAACTTGTACGTCTTCAGCAACTCGCGCACTTCCAACTCGACGAGGTCGAGCAACTCAGGATCATCCACCGCATCGCACTTGTTCAACGCGACCACGATGTAGGGCACACCCACCTGACGCGCCAACAGCACGTGCTCCCGCGTCTGCGGCATCGGACCATCGGTCGCCGCCACCACTAAGATCGCGCCATCCATCTGCGCCGCGCCCGTGATCATGTTCTTGATATAGTCGGCGTGGCCCGGGCAATCGACGTGCGCATAGTGCCGGTTCGCCGTCTCGTACTCCACGTGCGCCGTGGCGATCGTGATACCACGAGCCTTCTCTTCCGGCGCGTTATCGATCGAGTCAAAAGACCGGAACACAATCTTCGGATTGTGCTTTTGCAACACCTTGGTGATCGCCGCCGTCAACGTCGTCTTGCCATGATCAATGTGACCAATCGTCCCTACGTTGCAGTGCGGCTTATTGCGATCAAATTTTTCTTTCGCCATAACTCAGCCTCTAGCTCCTAGCTTGTCGATCAGGCTGTCAGCTCTCAGCTGTCAGCTCTCAGTTACACCCTTTGTCATCCTGAGGCGCGTCTTTTGCGCCGAAGGACCTATGAAACTTCAGTAATACTGATACAGCTTTTTAAACTTGTGCCGCAGTGCGACGTCGACGCCCTCAAGCTTCGACAAGTAAAACTCGCGCATCTGGCCTTGATCGGAAAGGGTTAGCGACCCGTACAATTGCCTCGCCTTCAGATCCGCTCTCCCCGTCGCAGCTTCCAGCGCGTGGAGTACGACCACAGCATCGAAATCGCGAATTCGAACTCGGGCACGCTGCAGTCCCTTCATAAAGCGCTGGACCTTTTCGGGCGAAAACGCCTCTTCAACGGCGCGCTGCAGTTGACCGAATTCCTCAACCTTCTCAACCTTGATGGCAGCCTTCTCGAATCCCACTGTCATCTCCAAACACCGTCGAATCTGGAGCGGGAGACGGGAATCGAACCCGCGACCAACAGCTTGGAAGGCTGTGACTCTACCACTGAGTTACTCCCGCCCTGTAATTCAGCTGTCAGCTATCAGCCGTCAGCCAACCCTCAGCGGCTAAAGCCGCTCCAATTTCCACCGCTAACGGCCCGGCTGAAGCCGTGCCCTTCCACAAAACCTTGCGGCACCGCTGAAGCCGCGCCCTTCCACAAATCGTTCCCGCCTGCGGAGATCCTTCGCAAAGATCGCTCAGGATTTCGGCTGCGGGCTCCTGCTTCGCTCACGTCCGCAAATCGCCTCAAATCTGGAGCCGATGACCAGGATTGAACTGGTGACCTCTCCCTTACCAAGGGAGTGCTCTACCAACTGAGCTACATCGGCCCTATCTTGCCGACCTAGAGATCCCTCGCGATAGCGCTCGGGATTTCGCCGGCGGGCTCCCGCTTCGCTCACGCCCGCTAGACGGCTCAACATCGGCCCAAAACCAGCTGTCAGCTATTAGCCTTCAGCTCTTGAGATCCCTCGCACACAACGCTCGGGATTTCGGCTGCGGGCTCCCGCTTCACTCACGCCCGCAAAGTGCCTCAACTTACTCCGCGTCCTTGTCGGGGTGCATTACTTCATTGCGGCGTAACACCGACTTCACCGCGAACAGCGCTAAGACCACTAGTGTTCCCGCCCGGATCTTCGGGTCGGTAATCGTCGTCCAAGTCAGCGCTCCCAGCACTACGTAACAAACCAACGCGATGGACAAACGATTCACCGTGAATCATGGTGCACAGGGAAGGATTCGAACCTTCGTACCTCGCTAGGAGGGACAGATTTACAGTCTGTTGGCTTTAACCACTCACCCACCTGTGCGTAAACTCTCGGGCGGGCTGGACTGCACACACGCTAAACCCGCAGACCAAACCAAGCACAATGCACTCTTTACTATCGCATCACAGGGAAACCAAGGCTCGCGCAAGAAGACGCCGCGAAGATCACTGACCGCTGATCGTTAGATCATTGATCACTGCACACCGGAAAAGTACCGAATGGAGTGCGTTGGAAAAACCTGTTGCGCCGCTACCGAGTCCGCCGCTGGCGGAAATACATTTACTGGAGCTGGCGAAGGGATTTGAACCCCCGACCCTCTGATTACAAATCAGATGCTCTACCAACTGAGCTACGCCAGCAAATTCGGGGGAAAGATGCGCCGTTGCGCAAGCTGATCCCTCAGATCCCTGCCAGATGTCCGGGACAATTATTTAAGGTATCACAACGGCAAGTTTGGGCGCAACAGAGAGAGTCTGCGTCTGGCGTAGTCTGAGTTTACAGCCTTCGTTCCCACCGAGCGTCATCCTGACCGTAGCCGCTTTTCAGACGGAGCGAAGGATCTTGCGAGCAGACCGGCTACCGCAGCCGGAGACACCCCAAGCGAGATCCCTCGCCCCGCTGGTAAGAACGCGGGGCTTCGGGATGACGCAGGGGTGTAGTCGCGCTTTTTATTACTCTTCTCGCAAGGCCACCATCGGATCGACGCGCGCAGCCCTGCGCGCTGGGATGATGCATGCCGCGAGCGCAACCGCAGTCAGTACAACCGCGACCAGGCTGAAAGTCGCGGGATCGTGCACGGGAACGCCGAACACAAGACTCGACACTGCTCGCCCGAGAGCGAGCCCTCCGGCCAGACCGATGACCACACCGACTACAACCACCTTCATCCCCTGAGCAACTATGAGCTGAAGAACGCTGCCGGGCGTTGCGCCGAGGGCCATGCGCAGGCCGATCTCGCGGGTGCGCTGGTTCACGGAGTAGGCCAGCACCCCGTAGATGCCGATGGCTGCAATCAGCAGCGCCACGCCGGCAAAGGCCGTCAACAAGATGGTGTTGAGCCGTGGCTGGGCGGCGCTGTTCGATAGCCATTGATCCATCGTGTTCACGTTGGCGAGCGCAAGCCCCGCGTCAAGGTCATGGATTCGCTGGCGAATCGAGGGCAGCAGCGCCTCTGCGGAACCATCGGTGCGGGCTTCGCTTCGAACGACGACGTCCATCAGAGGCCACGAGCCCCGTTGAGGGATGGAGTAATAAAGAGTGGGAGTCTGCTGGTTCAGAGCTTGATCACGAACATCGCCCACGACCCCGACAATCGTGTAGGCGAGCTCCGGCTTGGCGCTGGGGCGCAGAGCTTTGCCGAGGGGGTCGGCGTCGCCAAAGAATTTCTGGGCCGTCGATTGACTGACGATCATTACCAGGGGAGCGGTGCGAACGTCGGCGTCGGTGAAGGTGCGGCCGCGCAGCATCGGAATGTGCATGGTGTCGAAATAGCCCGGGCTAACGCTCCGCCAGTCGATCGGTACGGCGGTCCCCGGCGGCAACACAGACGCCTCGGTGGTGATCATTGGATGCCGGGCGTAATTTCCGGCGCCGAAGGGAATCCCGCTAGAGACGGCAGCACTGCGCACACCGGGAATGGTCTGCAGGTTCTCAATGAGCGAGTGATAGAGATCGGGACCTTTATCAGCCAGCGGGTACTGAGGTACCGGCGGGGCGAGTTGAAAAGTCATCAGCCCGCTGGAATCGAAACCCAGCCGAACGCGCTGCAGATTGGCGAGGCTCTGGATCAGCAATCCTGCGCCGATCAGAAGGATTGCGGCGAGGGCTACTTCACCCGCGGCCAAGCTATCGCGCAACCAGCTGCGAATTCCTCCCGTGGAACCGCGTCCCCCTTCTTTGAGCGTGTCGTTGGTCTTGGCGGTTGCGATGCGCCAGGCCGGGGCCAGCCCAAACAGCAGGCCGGTAGCAATTGTCAAAGCGAAACCGAACCAGAGAACGTTCGAGTCGACCGCAACATCAGGAATGGGCAATGTACCCTCCGGCAGGGCGCGAGTTAGCACGCGCACGGCAGCTACCGCTCCGAGCAGGCCCGCACTGCCGCCGAGGATCGAAAGAGCGACACTCTCCACCAGAAGCTGGCGGATCAGGCGAATGCGCGTGGCGCCCAGCGCGGTGCGCACCGCCATTTCTTTTTGGCGGGTCGAAGCCCGCGCCAGCAGCAGGTTCGCAATGTTGGCACACGCGATCAGCAGTACGAATACAACCGCGACCAGCAAAACCAGGAGGCCGGTTTTCAGATCGGGCGTAACAAATGTGTCGAACAAACTGAGGAGATGAATGCCCCAATAACGAACTTCGGGATACTGCTTGCCGACGCGGACCGAGATCGTATCCATCTCCGCCTGCGCCTGCTGGGGCGTGACGCCGGGTTTCAGCTTACCGAAGACTGTGATGACGTGGTTCAACCGGAGTTCTTTGCTGGGATCGATGGTCAGCGGCGTGTAGATATCGCCGCCGCCGAGCAACTTCAAACTGGCGGGCGCGATACCCACGATCATCGTGGGGAGCCCATCGAGGGAAATTGTCTTGCCAACCAGAGTTGGATCCGAAGCAAATCGGCTCTTCCACAAACCTTCGCCGATCATGGCGACCGCTGCGCCTCCGGGCTTTTCCTCGTCCGATGTGAAGTCTCGACCGGCGAGAAGCCTGGCGCCTAGAACCTGGGTCAGGACCGGGCTGATACGGTTCCCGCTTAGTTGTTCGGGTTCACCATTGCCGCTCAGGGTGAATGTGACGTAGCCCACCGCAGCGAGTTGCTCGAATGACTGCGTCTGTTCCCGCCAGGAAAGAAAGTTCAGCACAGAAGCACCGAAGGTCGGAATGTTGAGCTTGTCGTTCTTTTCCGCCACCTGCATGATCCGATTAGGCTCGCCAAAGGGCAGCGAGCGGATCATCACCGCATTCACGACGGTAAAGATGGTTGCATTGGCCGCAATCGCAATCGCAACTGTCAGAACCACAGTGGCAGTGAAAAGCGGCGCACGGCGCATGATGCGAACGGCGTAGCGGATATCTCCCCAGATTGCGTTGCTCTGAAACATGGTGGTTTGGACGGGCGGAAAGTCAAAATGATATCAAGCCGTTTTTGAAGGCTCTCGCTCGTTTTTTATTCCCATAGACCGTCGAGTGGTGTATGCTCTTACCTAGACGTTCGAGTGGAGGAGAGATGGTCGATCGCGCGCCCAAGAGTTCCGAGACGGCGAATTCCGAGATGGTGCAGGGCACGCTCGACATGTTGATCCTGCGAACGCTAGTCACGGGCCCGGCGCACGGGCACACTATCGCGCACGTGATTGAGCATATGTCGGAAAACGTGCTCGAGGTCGAGCAAGGATCGCTCTATCCGGCGCTGCATCGTCTCGAACATCGCGGCTGGGTGAGTTTGTACTGGGGAACGAGCGAGAACAATCGCAAGGCGAAGTTCTACAAGCTGACGGCGGCGGGCAAGAAGCAACTCACCGCGGAGACGGATCGTTGGCGACGGTGGTGGCCGCGATTGGACGGGTTTTGGGCGAGACCCGTTAGCCTCTTGCTTTAAAGCCCGGCTCTTCCGGCGCAGCTAGCGGCACGGCTGAAGCCGTGTCCTTCTTGATTTATGTGGGCCCGGTTCATCGCGGCGCTCGATTTTGCGGAGCGCGACAGGAGGGAGGACCGTGAATCTTAGACGACTTTTCAGACGATCCCAAGAAGACGCCGAGCTTTCGGAAGAACTCGAATCGCATCTGGCGCATGAGATTGACGACAACCTGGCGCGCGGCATGAGCCCGGAAGAGGCGAGGCGGCAGGCGTATGTGAGGCTGGGCAATCCGCTTCGCATTCGCGAGAGAGTCTGGGAAACTAATCGCATCGCGTGGCTGGAAGATACCTGGCGCGATTTGCGCTATGCGGCGCGCACGCTGAAAAAGGCTCCGAGTTTCACTCTTGTGGCGCTGCTGGTAATGGCTCTCGGCATCGGAGCCAATACCGCGATCTACAGCTTTCTCGATTCGTTGCTGCTGCGCTCGCTGCCTGTCTCTGACCCTGCTTCCCTGGTGATTCTAAACTGGCACGCGAAGGCCAACCGTCAGGACTCGGTGATGCAGGGCATGAGCGGCTATGTGGGGGACGATCCGCGCCTTGGATCGGTAAGCGACATCTTTCCGTACCCGGCTTTCGAAGTCTTCCAGCAAGCGCAGAGCGCGAAGGACGGAGTTTTTTCCGACGTCTTTGCATACTGTCACACGCGAGAGGTCCGTAATACGAGCGTGAACGTCAATGGTCAAGCTGACAGTGCGAAAGGAGAACTTGTTTCTGGAGATTACTTTCACGGGCTGCGGGTTCCGCCTGCTGCTGGAAGGCTAATTCTGCCCGACGATGACCGCGTTGGAGCGGTTCCGGTAGTTGTGGCAAGTCATGCCTTCGCCGAAAAACATTTCGGCTCGGCAGAAAACGCTGTTGGACAATCCATTCTCATTAACAACGTTGCATTCTCCGTTGCGGGAGTCACGCCCGCGGAATTCTTCGGCGTCGATCCCGAGTTCGTTCCCGATTTCTACGTGCCACTACACACCAATATTCTGCTCGGAGCTGAGGATCCGTACGGATTCACCCCGGCGGACTATCTCAACCAGAACTACTACTGGCTTGAAGTGATGGCTCGCCTACGGCCGGGTGTGAGCATGGCGCAAGCAGAGGCGCAACTGGCGCCGCGGTTTCGCCAATGGGTCGCGACCACGGCGCAAAATGACACACAGCGATCGAATCTGCCAATCTTTTATCTCAGAGAAGGCGCGGGCGGGCTCGATACGCTCCGCCGGCAATTCTCCAAGCCGCTGTACGTACTGATGACGCTGGTGGGGTTGATTCTGGCCATCGCCTGCTCAAATGTTGCGAATCTGCAATTGGTGCGCGCCGCCTCGCGCCGGCGAGAGATCGCGTTGCGGCTGACCGAGGGCGCCAGCCGGATGCGCGTGATTCGGCAACTCCTCACCGAGAGTATTCTCCTGGCCGTTCTTGGAGGAGCTCTGGGTTTGCTGGTTGCATTTTGGGGAATCTGTTTTCTAACGGTACTGCTGGGCGATAGCTCCAATGTGGGCGCCTTTCACGCCGAACTGAACTGGCACGTTGCCGCCTTCACCGCGGCCCTGTCTCTGATCACTGGCGTAGTCTTCGGTCTCGTTCCCGCCCTGCAATCGACGAAGCTGGACTTGGTTACCGCGCTGAAAGAGAGTCGGTGGCAACAACCTGGTCCACGTCATGTTTCCTCAGAGCCTCGATTCAGCGCGCTAAGAGTTTGGGCTAGTCTGCGTTCCATCAGCTTGAGCCGTGTGCTGGTGGCGGGACAAATCGCCATTTCGCTTCTGATCCTGGTCGCGGCTGGGCTTTTCGTACGTACTCTGTCGAATCTCGAATCGGTCGATCTCGGATTTAATCGCCAGAACTTGCTTCTCTTCGAACTGAATGGCAGGCAGTCCGGGCACCAGGATGGGGACATCGATGACTTCTACAACGGTCTAAGAGAACGGTTCGCTGCGATTCCCGGCATCGCGAGCGCCGGGCTTGCGGGTGGCTCAATGATCAGCGGCGAAGACCAGATGCCGATCAGTCTGCCGGGCGCGCAACCCGACATCAACAACCGTTATCTGACGGTTGGGCCCCGATTTCTGACTACGATGCAGGTTCCGATTCTCGTAGGCCGCGATATCGGCGAGCATGATCGCACGACTTCGCAGAAGGTTGCCGTGGTGAACGAGCAGTTCGCTAAGCTCAATTTTCACGGTCAAAATCCTCTAGGGCGCCATCTGCATTTGTGGGGAGTCAACGATTCCATCGTGCGCGACATGGAAATCGTCGGAGTAGCGAAGAACGCAAGTTACGGCAACGTAAAACGCGAGATTCCGCCGGTCATTTATATGCCGTTTAACCAGGGCCATCCTCTTCCCCACGAGATGACGTTTGTGCTGCGCACGTATGGCGATCCCTTGGCCTACGTCAATAACATTCGCCAGATCGTTCATCAAGCTGACGCCCGAGTGCCGGTTTCACACGTTCGAACGCAGCAGGCAGAAGTCGACGATCAAGTACGCCAGGAGACGATCCTGGCGGAATTGTGTTCCGCGTTCGCCGTGCTTGCGCTGACGATTGCCTGTGTTGGTCTGTATGGCACGATCTCTTACACCGTGGCCCGCCGGACTGGAGAGATCGGGATCCGGATGGCGCTGGGGGCGCAACCTCGCCCGGTGCTCTGGATGGTTTTGCGCGAAGTGGGGGTGCTTGCGGTCGTCGGACTCGCGATCAGTGTGCCGATCGCGCTGGGGACTTCGAGGTTTGTCGCTTCGTTCCTGTTCGGGATGAAGGCCAATGATCCCCTCGCCTTGGGCGTGGCGGTGACGATCCTGCTGGTGGCGGCGCTTGTGGCGGGTGGGATTCCGGCAAGACGAGCATCCCAGATCGACCCCATGACGGCACTTCGGCATGAATGAGTGGCGGCTCTGGGTGCTATCATTTCATTCCTGACCCGCAATTCATGCGAATAAGGCGCTCTCTCCCCATCGCTCTGGCAGTTGTGATTGTTGCTGCGGCGGTTATTCTAGCCGTCGAGTTGCGAAAGATCGCTCCGCCTGAGCCCGCGAGGCTGCTTCCCGGCGCTGACGCATTTGTGTTCGGCAACCTCGGGTGGGCTCGCAAGGCCAATGGCGGAAAGCTGTTATTTCCAGTTGCCCACGACCCGGAGTATGAGAAGTTCATTCAGGAAACTGGCTTTGATTTCGAGCGCGATCTGGACGCGGTAGCCTTCGCGGTCCACTATCCCGAGAAGTGGCCCGGCGGCGGGACCGGGGGGGGCGCGCCAGAGCCGCGGTTTTCCGAAGTCTTCGTGGGGCGGTTTGATGGCAGCAGGTGCCTGGCCTACCTGAAGCGGACGGCACAGTCGGTGGAGAACTACAACTCGATCGACATCTTCACCATTCCTTTGTACGGACGATCTTTCCGCATTGCAGTTCTTGGCGTGGATACAGTGGCGGCCTCGAATCACGATGACCCGGCGGTGATCCGGGGAATCGTCGACCGGTCGCGGCGGCTGGCGTCTCCGTTTGGCGGACCCGCTCTGCTGCGTAAGTATTACAAGCGGGTGCAGTTGGCGAGCCCATTTTGGCTGGTGGCGCGTGTGGAGCCGGCATCACCGGGCTTTGAGTCGTGGTCGGCAGTTTTTCCCAGGTCCGCCGAGTTGGTTATCTCGGCCAGCTACAACCCGCTGCATCTGCCGTTGCGCGCCGGGGTGCTGCACCTGCGGGCGGAGGCTTGGACGAATAGCGACGAAGACGCCCGCAACATCTCCGACAAGGCCAATGTGTTCCTGTCAATGTTTCGCAGTGCCGAGATGTCGGTGGGCTCGGCGGGCAATGATGCTGACGTGAAGGCGGTGTTTGACAGTTTGCAAGTGCGGCAGGAGGGCAACCACGCCGTGCTCTCGGCTATTCTCCCGAGCGGAGTGTTTCGCAAGCTGGGAGAATTTCCCGAGGAGATGCCGGAATCCGGACCAGCAGTGACGCCAGCGAAGCCGGGCAAGTCTCGCTGATGACTCCTCTCAAATCGCGCCAGGATTCCTGCAACTAATTTCCCTGCGAAGCGTCATATATTGGGACCTGGCATCCAGCAGGTACAATAAAGACTCATGTCGAGCTATCTATCGGGCCTTCCGCTACCGATTGCCGCCTTCATCGCGGGGCTGATTTCTTTCCTGTCGCCCTGCGTGCTTCCGCTCGTGCCTGGATATGTTTCATTGATCTCCGGCGCGGGTGTTGAGGAATTGAAGTCGGCTCAATCCCAGCTGATGCGCCGGGTCATGGTGAACTCCATCGGATTCATCCTGGGATTCAGCGTGGTGTTCGTGACGCTGGGAGCGATCTCGACGGAGATCGGCCAACTGGCGGCGCGCTACAAGCACACTCTGTCGATCGTAGCAGGCGTGGTCATCATTATTTTTGGTTTGCACCTGACTGGAATTTTCAAGATCAAGGCGCTGTACACGGACGCTCGGTTGCACGGGGTGAAGGGGAGCAGCACACCGGTCGGCGCGTTCGTGGTTGGATTTGCGTTCGCATTCGGATGGACGCCCTGCCTGGGACCGATTCTCACGGTGTTGCTCACGCTGGCCAGCGAACAGGACACGTTGGTGAAAGGGATTCTGCTGTTGGGCGTGTATTCGCTGGGGTTGGCGGTACCGTTTTTGCTGACTTCGGTGTTGATGGAGCGCTTCCTGAAGTTTTATAGCCGCTTTCGATCGCACATGCATGCGCTGGAAGTGGCGAGCGGCGGGCTAATGATCGCACTGGGTGTGCTGTTGGTGATTGGGCGGTTTACGCTAATCTCAAGCTGGCTGTCGTTTCTGAATCGTTTTGCTTTGTAGTTGGAGGATCGGGTTTTGAACACGGAAGAATTTCAGGTTTGTCCAAAGTGCGGAGCTGCGCTGAATCAAAGCGTGGGGGCCGCGCCGGAAGGGGCTCCGCAAACTGTAACGTGCGCGGCTTGCGGTGCGACGTTTCAGTCCGCGGAGGTTTCGGGTGTAGCATCTTCGCAAAGCCGTGGAGGGAATCGTAATCCGCTGGCTCTGGTGGTGGTTGCTGTAGTCGCTGCCGCAATGCTGTACTTTGGCTTTCACATGGCGCGGCGCTCGGCGCCACCTCCGCCGATCAGCAAGGCATCTACCGCGCCGGATTTCACTTTGGAATCGCTCGACGGGAAGAGCGTGCGCCTGTCGGATCTGCGCGGCAAAGCGGTGCTGCTGAATTTCTGGGCTACCTGGTGCGGACCCTGCAAGATTGAGACGCCCTGGCTCGTGGAGTTGCAGAACCAGTATGGGTCACAAGGGCTGCAGGTGGTCGGTATCGCGATGGATGATTCCGGCAAGGATGAGATCGCCAAGTTCACCAAGGATATGGGCGTCAATTATCCAGTGCTCATCGGGAAAGAGGCTGTTGGCGATGCGTACGGGGGTGTCCCGGCGCTTCCAGAGAGCTTCTTTATTGGGCGCGACGGAAAGATCGTGGACAAGATCATCGGCTTAAAGGGCAAGGGCGAAATCGAGGATTCGATCAAAAAAGCGCTGGGCACAGAATCCGCAAAGAATGAAGCATTGGCCCGGATGCTGCGCGAAAACGGGCCTGCTCAGAAGTAACGTCGCCCCGAATCGCGGGTCGTTCTACTATTGGGTGGCTGAAATGAACTTGCGCAAGCACAATCCGCATCTGATCTGTCTGCTTATGCTGCTGGTCGGCAGCGCGGCTGCGCAAGGAGGCAAGGCGCCTTCGGTTTCTTTCGCTCCGGTGGCCCTCGTCACGGCTCCGCGCGCCGCGCAGACGATGGTGAATTTGAATTTCCGTGTGGCCTCCGGATTCCACATCAACTCCAACGCGCCGAAGGACGAGTTCCTGATTCCCACCAGTTTGAAGATGGACTTGCCCACCGACATCATCCTGGGAAAAATTGATTATCCCGAGGGCAAGGATCTTAGCTTTCCCTTTTCGCCTGACCAGAAGCTGAATGTGTACAGCGGAGATTTCACGGTCGCTGTAGCCGTGCATCCGCTACACGCTGTCGTGCCCGGGAAATATGTGATGCATGGCGTGCTTCGCTACCAGGCTTGCGACAACGCGCAGTGCTTCCCACCAAAGACCCAGCCGGTGAGCTTCGAGGTGAAAGTGGTGAAGGAGCCGCCGACACATCACGCTAATCCGGCTCAGAGCCCGCACGTGCATAACTAGCTTCAGCGATCAGCTCTCAGCTCTCAGCTCTCAGAACAAGCTATTCCGTGATGATGTGGTCGGCCCATTCGACCAGTGAGACGAAGACGGGTGGGCTGCCGAATTTGGCGCCGTAGTTCGCAAGGTCGGATTCGGTGACGGCTCGCGCCCGGGAGCACGCGCCGCACGCGTAAATTTGCACATGCTTCGCGGAAAGCTTGTTCAGGAACTCTCCTACCGGGGGCCAGCCAACGGGCGTAACTGCGTCGGCGACTACCTTTCGCATAAGCACGACGGCCTCCCCGAGCAAATAGATCTGCACCTCGTGTCCCGCTTCGGTGAGCGCCAGCGCATGCGAAAACGGAAATGCGGCCTTCGTTGGATCGTCCGAACCCCACGCGCTCTTCACAAGAATCTTGAGCGGTTTGCGGGTGCCTTGCCCCTGCAGAGTGGCGGTGGTTGCGCAGAATGGCAGAACGGCCATTTGCGCCAATCGGGTAAGAAACGCTCGACGTGCCATGGATTCCTCCTGGGGGTGCGTCAAGACGCAAAATTGGCGGTAACTTTAACTCTTTTTCTTTCGCCTGAACAGGCTTCATTTTTGACTATCGCGAATCGGCTCTCTAAGATTCCGTCCGATGAAACATCCCTTGGCGTGCGCGATCTTCGTTTGGTGGGCTTGCGGCGTGCTGGCGGGGCAGTCGGCCTCGCGTTCGGTTGTGATCATCCGCGACGTCACGGTGATTGATGTGACTGGCGGACCGACGCAGGCGCATCGTACAGTCGTGGTGCGCGACGGGACGATCGAACAGATCACTAGCGCAGCGGACCCCAAAGTCGCCGGCCTTGTCGTGGACGGACGCGGCAAGTTTCTGATCCCCGGATTATGGGACATGCACGTTCACATGGTGTTCGGGGATTGGTTCCCGCGCGGGAAGGAAGTCACGCTGCCGCTGTTTGTCGCCAATGGTGTGACCGGCGTGCGAGACATGGGCGGCGAGTTGGAAGTCTTGCAAGCATGGCGCAAGGAGATTGCTGCTGGAACGTTAATCGGCCCACGCATGGTGATTTCCGGGCCCATGCTGGACGGTCCGCAGCCGCGCTTTCCCAGTTCGATCGCGATCAAGACACCCGAGGATGGGCGCCGCGCCGTGGACGATCTCAAGAAGCGGGGCGCGGACTTCATCAAGCTGCAATCACTGATTCCGCGCGAAGCGGTCTTCACCATCGCGGACGAGGCGCGCAAACAGGGAATGTCTTTCGTCGGGCACGTGCCCGATTCGGTGCGTGCATCCGAAGCTTCGAATGCGGGGCAGAAGAGCTTTGAGCATTTGATCGGAATCTTTGAGGGTAGTTCTGCACTGGAAGACCAGTTTCTGAAAGGGCCCAAAACACAAGGCCAATTTCTCGCGACGTATGATCCGAAGCGGGCGGCGGAATTCTTCGCCTTGCTGGCGAAGAATCGCACCTGGCAGTGTCCTACGCTGGTGTGGGAGCGTGGCGGCGACTTGATCGATGAGACGGATTTTGCGCACGACACGCGCGCCAAGTACGCGCCCGCATACTGGAAAGACGTAACGTGGAAACGATTCACAGA
The DNA here is from genome assembly GCA_963722365.1 of uncultured Acidobacteriaceae bacterium. Lineage (GTDB taxonomy): Bacteria > Acidobacteriota > Terriglobia > Terriglobales > Acidobacteriaceae > Sulfotelmatobacter. The sequence goes on along the minus strand of CAVRLM010000001.1, from coordinate 222,529 downwards.
GGAAATTGTTCATGAGTTCAACACCGATGATCTCGCCACCCGGAAGCGGTTTGTGGAGAAGGAACTGGAAGTTGTAAACACCATGCACCGGGCTGGAATTCCATTTCTCGCGGGCACGGACACCCCTCCTGGCGTCTACATTTTTCCCGGCTTCAGCCTGCATGAGGAACTGCAACGATTCGTGGCCGCAGGATTCACTCCCATGGAAGCTTTGCAGACCGCGACGCTGAGTCCCGCAAAGTTCCTTGGAATGGATGATCGCCTTGGCACGATCGAGAAGGGCAAGCTTGCAGACTTGGTATTGCTCGACGCGAATCCGCTGGACGACATTCGCAATACTCAGAAGATCGCCGCCGTTATTGTGAACGGACGCTATCTCTCGCGCCACGACTTGGACAAGATGCTGGCGGGAGCGGAGGCGGCAGCGCAGGCGAAGTAAACCGGCGCTCCGCCGCCACCTAGCCTGTCATCCTGAGCGAAGCGAAGGACCTATGCAAGGCGCTCAGAGCTGATTAGCTGTCGACTTTACATATCGGCAGCTGACGTCATAATCGGCACTTGGTGTTCTAATCCGCGCGTGGCATTGCGCTCGCCACCGCGAGAATCGTTCCGCCAAACAGCAGCGTGTCGAAAAAGTAGTTAAGTCCCTCAACTTTGACTGCCGTGCTTGGGTCGGCTAGCGACGCCATCAGAACCGGCCCATAGACGAACACAACCAGGAGCACGATCCAAGCGCCGAGATAAGTCGCCGCCATCCGTGTCTTCTTCGCCAGTACAATGCTTGCCCCGGCAACGAGGAGAAAAACTCCCGTCATATAGCCGACAAGCAAGCGCCCAGGAATCCATTCGGGCATCAGTTTTTCAAGGGGAACCCCGGGCATACCGAGCGGGTGCAGAAGAGTCTCCACGCCATAAAATATTGTGGCGATCCCAACGAACACACGGCCCACGGCGATAAGACCGCGTGCGCCTTGCAAGCTGCCCTGCCCACGGAGAGCGGCTCCCGCAAGTAACCAGCCTCCGCCGCCGAAAGCCATTTCGCGGAGGAGAAGAGTCCATCCGAACCTGTTTCCGGGGCTGGCAAGAGCTCCCGGAATGTGCATCATCGCCACGAAAAGAAACATCATGATCCCGAACAGCAGGCCCGACCATCGCACCTGAATTCTTGTGGCAATGCTTAGCGACGCGGCCACCAAGGCAAAGCCGACGAAGTACGCCCAGAACAAATGCCACGGCACAAACGAAGGCACGCCCTGCTGGATGAATTGCGCAGCCGAGAGATGCTCCGCGCCGAAAACCGCCAATGGGATCGCGAAACACAGGTTACTCAGGAGTACGATCTTGTCCAGTCCTTCGGCCTGCGCGATCGCGGTCTTCGCAGCCCACAAGGCAATCAGGAAAAGCACGATTCCCGCGCTGCACATCGAGATCGCCGTGCGCGAGACCTCAAGGAATACCGCGAGAATGGCTGAATGCATATCGATGCCAGGCGAACGGATCGCGCTCCAGGGAGAGCGCGCTTTCCTGTGGTCAGTACAGGCGTGAAATTGTACTACGAAGACCGGACGAGGAGTCTCAGGTCAGGAGACTCCGCAAGTAACCTTGACTTCGGATAGAAGGCTGCCGATAATTGATTTGTAGCTGGACAGGTTACACCCTGAGCTGACAACGGCTCGGGGTTTTGTTTTTGCGCAGCGCTGCCCTCGCGGTCGGTCGATTCAGGTTACCACAGAGGCGTTCCATCTCTCGACTCAGGCGAGGCGAGTAAGGAGCGACTAGTTGCTATGTCGACCGCGAACCGCGACTTGCCAAAGTTCGTTGGGTCGGACCCTACACCTTCGACGCGGTCCCGCGTCACTTCAGTAATCTTTAACTCATCCCAGCAGACCCGTTGACTTCGCCAGACGAGGCCTCCGCTGCCAAAAGCAGCCAATCTCGTAAGATCCGAAAACAGGAGTAACCCGCGCTCCGTTATTTGGCGAACATCAAGAACGGGCGCAACCGGAACCTGTTCCCAGCTTTCGGGATCGTCCGCCTTCACAATGGACGCAGCCTCTTGAGACAATGCAAAACCTGTCTGGATCTGGTGAGCTAACGACACCAGAAAAGGCTGGAGGTGATGCATATCCGAATGCAAAAACTCCAAGCCAAGATCTGCCACTCCCGGCATGGACCTTCAACCACGAGCCGTCGTGCTCCGGTCTGCTCTTGGGACGCGGGAAGTAAACAACCTGGACGCTTGAATGCCCCGTTCCCGGCATCTCGCCAAGCTCTTCAACTTCGTACGAATGTGGATAGGTCAGGTCAATACCGAGCACACGGCCTTCCAATTGCTACCCCTTCCCGCCTTGTTTCTTTTCTACTCGCGCCCAGGCGTCTTTCAAGGCGACTGTGCGATTAAAGACCGGCTTCCCGGGCTTGGTGTCGGGGTCAACGCTGAAGTATCCCAGTCGCTCAAACTGATAACGGGTTCCGACCGCGGCGTTGGCCAGCGAGGGCTCCAGCTTCGCGTCGGTGATGACTTCCAGGGAGGCCGGATTGAGATTGTCGAGCACATCCTCGCCCTCTTTCACGTCGCTGGGATCTTCCTTGAGGAAAAGATTGTCGTAGATGCGCACTTCGGCATCGACCGCATGTGCGGCCGAAACCCAGTGAATGGTCGCCTTCACCTTGCGGCCATCGGGAGCATTCCCTCCGTGAGTTGCCGGATCGTAGGTGCAATGAACTTCGACGACCTCGCCTTGGTCGTTTTTCACAACGCTCGTGCAGGTGATGAAGTAGCCATAGCGCAGACGCACCTCGCGCCCCGGTGTCAGACGGAAATATTTGGGCGGTGGCACCTCGCGAAAGTCGTCCTGCTCGATGTAAAGCACGCGCGAGAATGGAACCTTGCGGCTTCCGGCGGCCGTGTCTTCAGGGTTGTTGACGGCGTCCATTTGTTCGACCTGATTCTCCGGATAGTTGTCGATCACGACTTTCAGCGGGCGCAGCACAGCCATCACGCGTAGCGCGCGCTTGTTCAGGTCCTCGCGCACGAAATGCTCAAGCATGGCGAGCTCGATCGAGCCCGTCGTCTTCGAGACTCCGATTGAAGCACAGAAATTTCGGATCGCCTCAGGCGGATAACCGCGGCGTCTGATGCCGCTCAGCGTCGGCATGCGCGGGTCGTCCCAACCGCGTACCCGACCTTCGCGCACGAGTTGCAGCAGCTTGCGTTTGCTGAGCAGAGTGTGTGTCAGGTTGAGGCGGTCAAATTCGATCTGCTGCGAGGGGAAGATCCCCAGCTGCTGAATGAACCAGTTGTACAACGGACGGTGATCTTCGAACTCCAGGGTGCACATGGAGTGCGTTACTTTTTCCAGTGAATCGGATTGCCCGTGGGCGTAGTCATACATCGGATAGATGCACCACTTGTTGCCGGTGCGATGATGCTCGGCGTGCAGGATGCGATACATCACCGGGTCGCGCATATTCAGGTTCGGCGAGGCCATGTCGATCTTGGCGCGCAGCACGCGTGAGCCGTCGGGAAACTCTCCCGCCTTCATGCGCTGAAACAGGTCGAGATTCTCCTCTACCGAACGGTTGCGATGCGGGCTGTCTTTGCCGGGCTCGGTGAGTGTGCCGCGATAATTGCGAATTTCTTCGGCGGAGAGATCGTCGACGTAAGCCTTGCCATCGCGAATCAGCTTCAGCGCCCACTCATAGAGCTGATCGAAATAATCCGAGGCGTAGAAGAGTCCGTCCCAGTGGAAGCCGAGCCACTTCACATCCTCCATGATCGAGTCGACATACTCGGTCTCTTCCTTCTCAGGATTGGTGTCGTCGAAACGCAGGTTGGTATGTCCGCCGAATTCGTCGGCTAGACCGAAATCGAGGCAGATCGCCTTGGCGTGGCCGATGTGCAGGTATCCGTTGGGCTCGGGAGGAAAGCGCGTCTGTACCCGCCCGGCGTACTTATTCGTCTTCAAATCGTCAAGAATAATGTCGCGGATGAAGTTGGACGGGCGAGCTTCGGGCGCGGCATTGGCGCCGGTCTCAGCCGCAGTATCAGACGTTTTCATAACTCTGATCTTACCGCAAAGAATGACCCGCACACTTCCCAGCGCGCGCTTGCGTGTGCAAGCGCGACGGCTATCTTGGAAAGTGTTTGGGTTCTATTGCACGCCGAGCGACGCAGTGTGAGCTATGCCCGTCGCCAATTTGCGGACGTGCTTCATGAACTCCCAGGTCTGAACGATCGCGGCGATGCACAGGCCGAGCCACGCCGATGCGAGGCTCAGCAGGATTGAGGCGTTGACGATCGCTGCGATGTGCGCCAAGCGCTCTGAATCCCGTACACCGTCGGCTAGAACGACGAACGGGTGCCAAGTCCCCCCGGCGGTCTGGGTTGCCGCGTTCAGAATGAAGTGCAGAACGATCAGGCTGAGCGCCGTTTGCATCAGCTGACTGAACGATGGAAGCCAGGTCCATTGCGGTCGCGCAAGGATCATCCCCGCCCGCAGCAGGCCAAACGTTGCGACCAGCACGATCGGCAAGTAGAACGTGTGCCACATGGGCGCGGCTTTTAAGAATCCTGCCGCAGGTCCTAGAATCAGGAACGGGTAGTGGGGGAGCAAAAGCAGCCAGACCACTCCGAACCATCCGAAGACAAGTTCGCAGACCGCTTGCACGAGGGAGGTTTTGCGCTCTTGCTTCTGGAGCGGCGGCAGGGAACTCGGATCCCATTCGCACTCCGTCCCCATCTGCGCGTGGGTGCGCTCCAGTATGGCGAACACCAGCGTAATTACTCCGCCGGCGATAAACAGGCCCGACCAGAGATTGCCGATGGTATGGCCAATAGCTTCTCCCAGATTCCCGCCGGAGGTCGCCAGGTTTACCGGGCCTACGATGAAGATGAAGACTGGAACCAGAATCCAGAGCAGGACCATCTTCAGAACGAACAGATAGATTGGATAGAGAGTCGGCCCGATGACGTATCCCTTGGGGCCGAGCCGGCCGGCAACGAGCATCGGATTACCGCAGCGTTTCAGAATTTCCGAAACCTCTTCCTCGTTCACGGGACGGCCGAGTTCGGTCTCTTTGTCCTCCACTTGCGAGCGGAGGTCTTCGCCTAGCTCGGCGACAAGCTCCTCTTGCTTGCGCGTCCTCGGCACCCAGAAGCGCACGGCTTGCAGGTAGCGGTCTACGAGTTCCATGGGGTTGCGGCTGGTTTTGTTCATAACGATGCCTCTTGAAGAATTTTGCTAAGCGACTTGTTGATGCTTTCCCACTCTTCGAGCAACTGGCCCAAAATCACTTCGCCGGCGGTCGACAGCCGGTAGAAACGCTTGTTGCGCTTGTCCTCTTCCCGCCACTGACTAACCAACAAGCCCTGAGTTTCGAGGCGACGCAGTAGGGGGTATAGCGTTCCTTCGTCGATCGCTAAACCGTCGTCCGCCAACGCCTTGCGTAAGGTGTAGCCGTATTGCTCGGTCCTGAGCTGAGCCAGGACGGCAACGATCAGGCACCCCCGGCGGAGCTCCAACTTCAGGTTTTCCAAGATATCTGCTGCGACTTTGGTACCGTTCGTCATATAGTATGTGACACACACTGTATGATATACAGTATAACTTGTCAAGATCTTTTTTGGGAAAAAGTCTTTCAGATTGGTTAAGCGGTAGTGCGACAACCGTCGCGATGGTTCGAGAAGCCGGCTTTTCCGGCCGCTGGCTGAACCTTAGATCATGTGGGCGTCATTCCCGGCGAAGCGTTTCGGATGGATCTTGTAGAGCGGCCCGGCGTGCCGGCAGCGCGATCGCTAGAAGTGCTGGCCCGAACAGAAGGAAAGCTGATCCCAACAAGACAGGAAGCGATGTAGCCTGTGCGCCGTAGAATCGCGACCGAAAGATGTAGCCAGCAGCGACCGCACCAACTAGGCCCAAGACCGTTCCCGCCATCAGCCAGCGCCCCTCCTCGTAAAGCAGGAGCGTGACGATCCTCTCTCGCGACGATCCAAGTGCCAAGCGTATGCCGATTTCCTTTTCGCGAAGCGAAACCTCATAGGCCAGCAAGCCGTACGTTCCAAGTATCGCAGAGAAACAGTGCGATCCGCGCCGAATGAAATGGCCACTTCCATCAGGAATACCCGTTCCGAGACCTCGCTCGACATTTCTTCCGACATAGTTTCGAAACCGAAGATCTTCGCTTCCGGAAACTTGTTCTTAAGCTTTGACCTGGCCGCGTTCTTCAGAATCGCGGGATCACCATTTGCCTTCAAAAGAAATCTGGCAAAGCCGCTGGGGTTTTCCGCGCGCGGAATGTACAAGTCGGGGCCGGGTTTCGAGACAAGATCATAATTGTGCACATTGGCCACGACACCAACTATCGTGGCCCAACTCTCACCCTCGGGAACACGGATCTCTCCGGTATGCACGCGATGCCCCAGAGCACTCTCCCCGGGCCATTCACGCTCTGCCAATGCCCGGTTGACGATCGCGACATGATTGCGGCCATCATCTGCTGCGTTAAAGTCGCGGCCTTCGAGGAATGATTGCCCGATCGTTGAGAAATAGCCCGGGCTGATGGCGTAGGAGTTGGGATTGATGATTGACCTGCCGCTTGGCATTGCTCCGCATGTACATCGGCATAGAAGGTGTAGCGGTTGACCGAATGTCCGAGCGGCGGATGATCCGTGAACGCGACGGCAGCGACGCCCGGCAACTGACGCAGGCTTTCTGCCATTTCGCTCAATTCACTTCCGCTCGTAGCGCTTCTGGCTTCGTCAAATGATCCGAACCTACATCCGCTTCCAACATCAGCAGATGATCCGGTACGAATCCGAGGGTCTGGTGCAACAGTAGATAGACACTGCCGATCATCCATCCCGCGCAGGCAAGAAGCACGACAGTCAGGGTGAGTTGCGCAACGACAAGCAAGCGTCCGGCGAGTCGCAGGCTTCGACCAGCGGAACTTCGCCCCACCCCTTGCAGATCCTGCAGCAGACCAGGACGCAACGTACGCCAAGCGGGCAAGAGCGTGAGGAAGAAAGTGACCGCAGCGGAGACTGCAATCACGAACGCCAGGACTGCTGGACTCATTGAGGCATGGGCAAGGCGAGGCAGGTGCAGTTCCGTCGTGGTCTTCAGCAATCCCAGAACAAGGAGGGCCAGTGCAATGCCACCGGCCGCGCCGAGGCTAACAAGTACTGCGCTTTCGATCATCAGTTGCCTGAGGAGCTGACCAAGACGTGGCTCCGAGCGTTGCCCTTGTAGCGAATTCACTCCGTCGTCGAGTGTTGCGTGCCAGCAATAGACTCGCCAGATTGGCACAAGCGATCGACAAGCAGAAAGCCGCAGGCTGCCAGGGTCATCAGAAGCGCGGGCTTCGTTTCCGTGCCGACAAGCAATTCAATATAAGGAAAAACCACGGGTGGTTCCTTGAGCGCAGCCGCGTAGTCGATATAGTCGTTGGGATAATCCTTCTGAAGCGTCTGCTCCACGCGCGACAGATCGGCGTTCGCCTGACTAAGTGTCACTCCTGGCCGCAGCCTGCCGATCAATTCAAAACTTCTGTCGCCTCGCGAAGTCGGGCGTTCCTGCGCTGTCGCAGCCGATCTGAACGAAGACCTCCGGCTGATTCAGGCTGTAGGACCCCTCAATCGTCTGCTCCAGCGGCAGCACTCCAGAGATCTGAAAGTCTCGTCCGTCCAGGTTCAGCATTCGGTTGCCGAGTGCGCTGCCGCCTCCCAGACGCTTCCAGTAACCGCCGCTCACCACCGCCTGCGAAGAGCACTCCTGCTCATTCCCTGTGATCGGCCAGCTGGCTCCCAGTGCGAAATCCGTTCCGAGTGTCGAGAAGAACCTTTGCGACACAACAAGAATCCGACGGGCCGCCGCAGCGTCGTTTGTCGTTTTGAGTCGGCGACCACTGACGATACGCAGCGAGACTGCTAAACGTGGTCGAGCGCGACTGATAGTCCTGCATCGTCGGGATGGAAACAACGCGGTCTGGCTGGGATTCCACGGCGACGAGTCGATCGGCTGAGGGAAGGGCAGCGGCTCAAGCAAGCACCGCATCGAGAACGGCGAAGATCGCCGTCGAAGAGCCAATGCCGAACGCAAGCGTCAGTATGGCGGTGGCAGCAAAACCGGGGCTTTCCCGAAGCTGACGGAGTGCATGACGAAGGCTTAGGAACATATCGAGCCTCGACGCGTTTAGGGCAATTTACCACGCCGGAGGTCTTGGCATCACACTCCCGCCGATACAACTTGCCCCGGCGCGCCGACCGCCATTTCCCGTCGCGCCAGTTGCTGCCGGTAGTGGACGTGGCGCCAGCGCGTCATTTCGACCAGAGGCTTCCATACCGGATTCACGAGGTCGTGCTTGATCAGCAGGTGCCAGAAGCGGTTGGAGCGCTTGTAGAGATACGACATCGCAAGGTAGAGCGGGATCGCCTGCAGGTCTTCGCGGACGGCGGCGCCAGATCGAGGCATGCGAGAACAGGCGCTGGTAGATCCAGGCGTATCCCTGCTCGAGTTCCTGGGGAGTCATGTGCTTGGGCTGAAAGACGGCGTGGCCGGTGTCGTAGAGCGTCCAGTCGCGATGCAGGATGCGGCCCTGCTCCTCCATCTGGCGAAACAGCGGCGTCGCCGGGTACGGGGTGAGGATGTGGAACGTGGAGCACTCCAGGCGATTTTCTTCGATCCACTCCGCGGTGCGGGCAAAAACATCTTTGCGGTCGTGATCGAAACCGAGAACAAATGATCCGTTCACCTGAATGCCGTAGTCGTGCAAGATGCGAACACGGCGCGCATAGTCGGATGTCTTCGGCGTCTTCTTGTGCGAGTCCGCGAGATTGTCGTCGGAGAGCGATTCGAAGCCGATGAAGACTCCGGTGCAGCCAGCAAGGGCCATGTTGCGGATCAGGCTGGGATCGTCTGTGACGTCGATGGTGACGGCGGCGCTCCAGATTTTGTTGAGAGGACGCAGAGCGGCACAGAGCGAGTGCAGATAGTCGCGGCGCGATCCTAGATTGTTGTCGATGAAGACCGCGTACGGCTGGTCGTCGGCCAGGAACTCATCGACCACCTGCTGCGGACGGCGCATGCGATACGGCATGCGCAGGCCATCGGTGGCGAGATAGCAAAAGCCACAGCGGTTGTGGCATCCGCGTGTGGCGATCAGGCTTGTCGTAGTTAGAAAGCTGCGGCGCGGGAAGAATCGCTCCGGCGAGGTGAGGGATCGTCGCAATAATCGTTCTCATATGTGGCGACATAGCGCGGTTGCAGTCGGTTCTGCTTCGATGTCGCGAAGAATACGGGGCCATAGCTGCACGCCGTCGCCCAGTGCGAGCGCATCGGCGTGGGGCGCGCATTCATCAGGGCAAGAGAGCACATGCAGGCCTCCGAAGATCACTTTCGATCCGCGGGCGCGATACCAGTCCGCAAGCTCGAAAGCCCGCCGGGCGAAGGTCAGATGCACCGTGATGCCGACCACATGGGGCAGTGGCTGGAATGGCGGCCGTCCATCGAGCAGGTTCTCGTCCCAGTATTCGACGCGCCAATGCGCGGGCGTCGTTGCGGCGAAGCTGGTCAGCGCGAGCGAAGGCGTGAGCACATGCTTGCCAAAGCTGGCATTGGCGTCCTTCGGGTAGAAGGGATTGATCAGCAGAGCATAGCGTCGCTCGATGAATCCTCGAGGCTCGGTGGGATCGAGACCTGGCGCGGTCGTCATCTCGCGGGGAATCCAGCGCTTTGGGATGGAGCGGAGGAAGGGCTCGTTCGGGTCGATCATGAAATAACTTTATATTACAAAGTACTTCGTGTCAATTTGATATTAAACCAGAAAAAAAAGACTGGAGCACCATGCGGCTCTCCAGTCCAAAATTGTCTTCCCGGCGATGGCCGCCGACTAGTCAAACATCAATATCAGAGTCCTAGTTTTGTCTCCCCGGTCTCAGTCTCATAGTCGCCAGATGGGCTACGAATCCATCGTTAATACAGCTCGGAATCTCGCCCTGCCGCTGATCATCTGATCATAGGCTTCGGCGGCTTTTTGCCAGAGGGTAGCGTTCGATCATCGGGCGAACCCCGCTGAGGGCGCTGAATTCGAGTGTGTCCTGCGAGTCTCGCGCTGTGCCAGAGGCCATCCGCGGATCGCTTTGCTGCCGAGAATAAGCTGGAGCGGGTTGACGGTCAGTGATTCAATGCCTGCGCCGATCACCATCAATGTGCCGTTCGGGCCAAGACCGTCGACCAAAGCGGACATCGATTTGGAATCCGGCGCGGTCGCGAGGATCACGTGCGCGCCGCCCAACTTCTGCAGAGCTTCGCGGGAGGACTCGGCGCCGGTATCGATGTACTCGTGCGCGCCAGTTTCTTGGCGAGAGCCTGCTTGTCGCCGCCGCGGCCGATGGCGACTGTGCGAAATCCCATCTGGCGGGCGTACTGAATGCCGAGATGCCCCAGTCCGCCGATGCCTTGGACGGCAACTGTGTCGCCGGCTGCGCGCCCCGGCATTTCGCAGCGAGTTGTAGACGGTGATGCCGGCACACATCAAGGGAGCAGCTTCCTCGGCGGGTAGGTCGTCGGGCATCAGCGCGACTGCCTCTGCGGGAACGATCGATGTATTCGGCATAGCCGCCGTCGAAGTGGATGGCGGTGATCTTTTCGAACTTGCAATTGATGAAATCACCACGGCGGCAGGGATCGCACTGAAAACAGTGGCCGCCGTGCCAGCCCACGCCGACGCGCTGTCCGTGCTTCCACTGCAGTGACGTCGGCGCCGACGCGTCGATGCGGCCGGCGATCTCGTGTCCGGGAACGCGAGGATATTGAAGGCCCGGCCAAACGCCCTTCCTTCACCAGCTCGTCGCTGTGGCAGATGCCGCAGGCTTCAACCTTGATGCGCACTTGACCGCGCCCGGGCTCGGGCATCGGGACGTTCGACGATTTCGAAATCGCCATTTGGCTTGCTGATTTGGACGGCTTTCATAGGGGACCTCTCTTCGTTTCACTGCGTTACGATTAGGAAGGATTTGTTGCGGATGCAACGTAGCGTATAGACTTCGGACTCGGCGGGCGAAATTGCAAAGAAAAAGATTGAGAGCGGAGCTGAGCGGTCGATGCGACCAGCTCATAGACGCGGCTGCTCACCCACCTTACTTATCGCCTGCTCGATCCGCGCCAGCGTGTTCGTCCCTCCCAACACTTCCAGCGTTTCAAACAGCGGCGGAGCATTTTTTCGCCCGCAGACCGCGACGCGAATCGGTTGGAACATCTGTCCGGCTTTGACGCCGAGTTCCTGCGCGGCGGCTCGCAAAGCCTGATCCAGCGGATCGTGTTTGAATTCGACGTCTGGCCAAACCTCCTGCGCCTTCTGCAGAACTTTCAGCGCCATGGCGGCATCGCCCTTTTGCGGAATCAATTCGGCGGGATCGTAGGGCGGCAACTGGTCGACAAAGAAGAAATCGGCGGCGGTGAGAACGTCACGCAGCAGCTTGATGCGTTCGCGGATCAGCGGCGTGATCCGCAGCATTCTCTCGGGCGTGATCTTGAACCCCGCGTTGGCGCATGATCGGCAGCAGCGCTGCGCTGAGGTCTTCAATCGCCAACCCGCGGATGTGCTCGGCGTTCAGCCATATCGCCTTGGGGTCGAATGTTTCTTCTGGGGAGAGTTCGCAGGCGGTGCGCCCGCGCCACATCTGGCTCTTTGAAGTTCACGACGGCATTCGCGCGGTTGATGCCTTCGAGCGAGAACAGCATCGGTCAACTCCTGGCAGGCTCATCTGTTCGCGATCATTTTTTGGGGACCAGCCCAGCAGGCACAGAAAGTTGATGAAGGCCTCGGGCAGAAATCCGGCGTCGCGATAGGTGGTCACGCTGACGACGGGACCGTGGCGGCGTTTCGAAAGCTTGGTTCCATCCGGCGCGACGAGCAAGGGCAAATGCGCGAACAGCGGCGGCGCGAAGCCGGCGGCTTCAAAGATCAACACGTGCTTGAAAGTGTTCGATAGATGATCCTGGCCGCGAATGATGTGGCTGATTCGAGATCGGCATCGTCGGCGCAGGAAGCCAGGTGATAAGTCGGCATGCCGTCAGAGCGCAGGAAGAGCGAAGTCTTCGATATCGGCGCCAGCCTTCACTTGCTCGCCATAGACCGCGTCGGTGAAGCGCAACGGCTTGCCCGCTTCGCGCGGCACGCGAAAACGCAACGCGAATGGCTCTCCAGCAGCGGCGCGCCGGTCGCTCTCTTCGCGCGAAATTCGCGCATCCCGGGATTGAACAGCCACGTCCCCTGCGCGCCAGATCTTCTCGCTGTCGCCGGTGTGGGCGGGAGTGAAGTCGCGATAGGCGAGTCCTTTCTGAAAAATCGTGTCCGCCATCTGGCGGTGAAGAGCTCCGCGCTCGGATTGTTTGTATTCCTCGTCCCAGCCCGAGTCCGAGCCACTTCAATCCTTCAAAAATCGAATTCACGGAGGCGTCGGTATTGCGCTCCACGTCGGTGTCGTCGAGCCGCAAAATCATGGTTCCGTTGTTTCGGCGCGCATACAGCCAGTTGAAGATGAATGTGCGGGCGCTGCCCACGTGGAGAAATCCGGTGGGCGAAGGCGCGAAACGGACACGGGGTTTCCGCGCTGAGACTTCAAGGAATCGGGATAAGTTCGACATATCGCAGAATGGAAAACTCAGGCTTGCCTCTGGGAAAGGTAATTCGGCACGCCTCGATCGTCGGACGCTGGATTGTCTGACTTTCGATGGTACGGGCGGCGAAAGGCATCGTCAAGCCGGACACATAATCGATTTTGTATGCAACCCTTTGATTCAAAAAGCATATCGAAGTCGGACACTGTACTTAAATCCTATTGTGTTTGGGGTCTCGGTATGAAAACATTGACGAACTGTTTCCCCCCGAAACTGGCCCGCAAGCCGGGCCAGAGGTGTCTTCACCGACCCTATGAACAGTGTCGTCATCACGACGGTTTTGATCCCGGGATTCGTCTCGGTGCTGCTGTTTCTCGTCTTCACCTATCTGCACGAGCAGAGCCGGCAGCCTTACTTCCGGGCGTGGCAATTAGCGTGGGCCGCGTACTCGCTGCACTACGTTCTCGATACCTTTCCGGCATCCTCGATAGCGTTCTTTGTCAGCGAATTGTTTCTGGTCGCGATGGCGCTCTGCATTTTAATTTCGACGCGCGTGATGCGAGGCTCGTATCAGTTCCGCTGGTACGACGCTGCGGTTGGGAGTCGTCGGAGTCGCCCTCGCGCTCCTGGACATTGCGCGGACACATCATCAATGGCGTCTTTCGCCCCGACGTGCAGCCGGCCAGTCCGGCTAGGCTTGGGTCTGGCCGCCATTCTGCTTTATTGCCTCTGCCGTCTTCTACGTGAACGGGCACAAGCGCGGGTCGTTAGCGTTCCAGGTGCTGGCCATTCCGTTGGCGCTCTGGGCCGTGTTGATGGGCGTTGGACAGATGCAGAATCCCTGGATGGACATGTTCGGCAATGCCAGCCGTCTGTTTGGCCCGGTGCCGCAGATGCTGCTCGGCATCGCCATGGTGATGGTGTCTATTCGAGAACCAGCGCAACGCGGTGCAGGAAAAGACGCTGGCTCTGTCCACTCTGGGCGTCGATCCACGGCGGCTGTCTTTTTGCCGATGAGCTTGTACCCAGCATGCAGGCCGCGCTAGAGCGGCTGAGCAGCGCTTTGCCACATGGACCGGGCGGCGATTGTAATTACCGAACGCTGGCGCGGTCTTCTGCCTTCAGTGCAGCACGGCTTCCCCGCGATTTCTCGAGGCGCTGGAACAGAGCGGCGCGGGCGGATTATATCTGCGAACTCGCCTATCCGCCGCAGCGGGATCCTCACCGTCCAGATCTGGCGGAAATGACCGAGCCTCTGCCGGTGGCGCCGATGGGAACATTCGCCGATTTCAAACGCATTCTCACCGAGGCCGACGTCCGCAATCTGACCGCCATTAATCTGCAAACGCGGGAGCACAATTTTGGAGTGATCCTGTTTCCCCACGCCGAACGCAGGGCGTTTCGGATCTTCCGGTCCGCGTCTGATGGTGGGACTTGCTCTGCAACTAGGCCTTACGCTTGAGAACTATGTGGTCAGCCACGACGCGCACCGCCGCACCAAAGAATATGAACTGCTCACGGAAATCGGGAAGGCGATCAGCTCGCGTCTTGATCAGGATGAGATCCTTCGCACCATCCAGATCGAGCTGGGACAGATTTTTGATACCAGCCATTTCTACATCGCCTTTCAGGAGGCGAAGCAATTCGCTTTCGAGTTGGAGATCCGGGACAATCGCGTTCTGGCCAAGCGCACGCGCGAACTGCGAAATGCGTTCACGGAGTCCGTGATCCGCAGTGCAGAGCCGCTGCTGATCCGCTCCGAGCTCGAGAGCACTCGCAGAACGTCTTGGGGATCACCCATGTTCCGCAGCGCCCGGCCAAGTGCCTGATTGCTGCACCGATTTTCTTAGGGAACAAGTCGTGCGGGAATCATGGTCGCGATGAATCCCGACCGCGAATTCGTTTTTGAGCAGCGCGATCTGGATGTACTCGTCACCGCTGCCGGGCAGGTGTCGGTCGCGGTCGAAAATGCGCGCCTGTTTGCCGAAGAGCAGCGGCGTTCCCGGCAACTCGCCTTTCTGAATAACGTTTCCCGCACGGCCATCTCGAGTGACGATCCGGTGCACATGCTGGGCCAGATCGTGAGTGAGATCCAAAAGAATTTCAGCTTCGACCACATCGGCATCGGGTTGCTCGACTACGGAACCAAAGAAATCGAGATCAAAGCTGAAGCCGGCGTGACCGCTCATGCCATGGGCAAACGAATCCCGCTGGGGGTCGGCATTCTCGGACGGGTCGCTCGCACCGGCGAACGCGCGCTTGTGCAAAATGCTTTGCCCGGCAATCTGACCGGCATTCTTGCCGGATTCTCGCGCAGTGCTCTGTATTCCGATTACCTACGGCGAATCGCTGCTGGGCGTGCTTAACATCGAGAGCCGCAGCGAGAACGCTTTCTCTCCGCAAGATGTTTTGATCCTCAATACGCTTGCCGACTTGCTGGCGACGGCGCTGCACAACGCGTTCGTATTCCAGAAACTTGCAGCAGCAATCGATCACCGATGGGCTGACCGGAATCAAGACCCGGCGCTTCTTCTGGGAAGCATTGTCGGCCGAGTGGAAACGTGCCTCGCGTTCCGGACGTCCATTCTCAGTCGTGCTGATCGATCTCGACAAGTTCAAAGAAGTGAACGACACCATGGGACACTTCGAAGGCGACCTCGTCCTGGCGCGCGTCGGACGATTGCTCGAGCAAAAATCACGGCAGTCGAACGTTGTCGCCCGCTATGGCGGAGACGAATTTATCGTCCTGATGCCAGAAACTGGATCTGAGCAAGCGCAAGTGCTGGCCGAGCGCTTGCGCCAGTGGCTGGCTACTGACCCGATGCTGAGCGAACATCACATCACGGGCAGCTTCGGAGTCGCAAGTTTCCCGATGCACGGCTTCTCCATCGAAGACATCATTCGCGTGGCCGATGCCGGCATGTACGTCTCCAAGCGTTCCGGCGGAAATTCTGTCTCAACCGCGCAAGAATTTCTTGAGGGACAGGATTTCGCCCGGCAGCGTCAACAGATCTCAGCCTACATCGAAGGATTTCTCCAGCGCGAAGATACAGGACCTGAACATCTTGAGGAACTGACCTCAACCTTGCACAAGCTGTGCGGTGGAGAAGGCGTTTGCAATGTTCCCGTCCTGAAGGAAGCGATCGAATCTCTGAGCCGGGCCGCCGAGTCTCGCGAATTGCAAACTTCCGGCCACGGCGATCTGGTGGCGCGTTATTCCGAAGTAATCGCCCGGGCGCTCGGCCTCTCTTCCGAGGAGACTGCCGACCTGGTCTACGCCGCCCGCGTTCACGATGTGGGTAAGATCTTCGTTTCCGAGCGTGTCCTGAACAAGCCCGGTCCGCTGAACGAAGATGAATTCGTGCAGGTGAGAATGCACGCGCACGTTGGGGCAGAGATCGTAGCCACCATCCCTCACTCTCGAAATGATGCGGGAAGCAATCGAACACCATCATCAACGTTTCGATGGCACCGGCTATCCCGACGGTTTGCGAGGCGAGGAGATTCCGCTGTGGGCCCGTATCATCGCCCTGACCGACGCCTACGCCAACATGGTTACGGAGCAATCGTTCGCTGCAGCGCGCACTCCGGAACAGGCACTGGACGAACTGACGAAAATGAGCGGAACCCGGTTCGATGGCATGTTAGTGCGCCTGCTTCTGCGTGGGCTTAAATCCGAGCGTATGTCCTCTGGCTCTGGAGATTGAACCACCCACTGTTGAAACTCTTTGATAGTGTCCCCTGGAAAACTCAATAGAAATGTCCCCATAGACTGAGACCTCCAGCCAGAGGAGGTCGGTTGAAGAGGACAGCGATGAGCCGTCGCGAACTGGAGCGGGCAGCGGTGATGGGACGAGTGGCGAGCGGGGATTTGGCATTGGGCAGTGGGGCGGAGATGTTGGGGTTGAGTTATCGACAGACGAAGCGGTTGTGGCGGCGGTATCGGGAAGCGGGCAGTGCGGGGCTGAAGCATGGCAACGCGGGTCGGCCGTCGAATCGGAGCAAGCCAGGAAAACTGCGGCGGCGAGTGCTGCAGTTAATCGAGAAGAAGTATTCCGGTTCGGAAGGGGAGCCATTCGGGCCGACGCTGGCGGCCGAGCACTTGGCGGAAGAAGATGGGATCGTGCTGGACCACGAGACCTTGCGGCGCTGGATGCTGGAACAGGGGCTGTGGAGTCGACGGCGCCAGCGGAAGAAACATTGCCAGCGCCGAGAACGCAAGGCGCATTTTGGCGAACTGGTGCAACTGGACGGAAGTTTCCATGACTGGCTGGAAGGGCGAGGTCCGCGGGGCTGTTTGATGAACATGGTGGACGACGCCACCAGCACGACCGAGGCGCGCATGGGGAAAGAAGAAACCATCTGGGCGGCGGTGGGAGTGTTGCGGAGTTGGATTGAGAACTACGGAGTGCCGCGTGCGCTCTACACCGATTGGAAAAATGTGTACAAGCGAAAAGCCACGTCGGGCGAGCAGTTGCGGGGCGAGGTGGCCGTGACGCAGTTTGGGCGTATGTGTCAGAAGCTGGGCATCCGGATCATCGCCGCCAGTTCGCCGCAGGCCAAAGGGCGGGTGGAGCGCAATCATGGCACGCATCAGGATCGACTGATCAAGAAAATGCGGCGCAAGCAGATCGCCAGTTACCCGGCGGCCAATCAGTACTTGGAACAAGCATATCTTCCGGAGCACAATCGCCGCTTTGCTCAGGAAGCAGCCCAGGCAGAGGATTATCACGGACGCAAGCCGACCGCCCGCGAACTGCAGGAGATATTCCGTTTGGAGACCGAACGCACGATCAGCAACGACTGGGTGATCCGACATGAGGGCCGCTGGATGCAACTGCATCCCCGACAGCGCCGCTACGGGCCGACCCAGAGTAAAGCGCTGGTCTGTGAATGGGAACAAGGAGTGATCCAGGTGTACTACCGGGGAGAGCGAATCGCGTTTTCGGAACTGAAGGAGCCGAAGCAGAAAGCGGTTGCACCGCAACGGCCAGCGATCCGCGCCACGGTGACGAAGCGGCCAGCCAGCGAGCATCCGTGGCGACAACCTTATCAAACTATGAAGCCATGGCCGGCGAAGCCGACGATCGCCGCACCGCTCGTGGGAATGCGCCCTTACGCTTCGCCCTAACTACAGGGCTTCGCTCCAGGACGCATTCCCACGAATCACATCAATCCCAACCAAGGGGACCTTTCTAATGAGTTACCGATGGGGACATTTCTAACGAGCTTTGACAGAGATTGAACCACCCACTTGCAACGGCAGACTGAAAACTGGAAACTAGTCTGCCATGTCTATTCCTCTATCTCTTTCCGGAAGAGTCGCCTTGATTTCTGGCGGATCTCGCGGCATCGGCGCAGCAACCGTGCGAATGTTTGCAGCTGCTGGCGCCAAGGTCGCTTTCAGCTATCGCAGTGCGCGCGCTCAAGCCGAAACACTCGCCCAAGAATGTGGTGTGTCAAATTGCCATCCGATCTCTTCCGATTTAAATAACCCCGAGGCAGCCAGGTCCCTGGTGGCTGAGACCGTGAAGCATTTTGGCAGGCTGGATATTCTTATTGCCAACCACGGTGTCTGGCCGGAACAGGATGTGCCCATCGAGAAAATGTCGAACGAGCAATGGCGCTCCACCCTCTCCATTAATCTTGATGGAGTCTTCGGTCTGGTGAAGCACGCCGTGGCCCAGATGAAGTCCCAGCCTCGCACCACTCATCCTGCGGGACACATTGTACTGATTAGTTCCACCAGTGGTCAGCGCGGAGAAGCTTTTCACTGCGATTATTCCGCGACCAAGGGCGCCCTCATCAGCATGGTGAAGGGACTGTCGACGGAACTGGCCTCCGCGCGCATCTATGTAAATTGTGTGGCCCCGGGCTGGGTTGACACCGACATGAGTGCCGGAGCCCTGGCCGACCCGAAGAGCGGAGAACGAATTCGTAGCACCATTCCTTTAGGCCGTGCTGCCCGGCCCGAGGAAATTGCAGCTCCCATCCTGTTTTTGTGCACCGAGCACGCCAGCTTTATTACTGGCGAAGTCTTTAACGTAAACGGCGGAGCAGTTTTAACCGGCTGACAATCACAAAAACTCAACAAAAACGCACTCTGCCAGCTTGCAACCGGGCCTTTTCCTGCATCCAAGGCTTCAGAGGAGCTTTCACTACTGCGCGCAGGAAGTCCACAAGAAACGCTACAATTCTGATTGCACGCGATCACTCCCTCAAGCGGAATGAGACAGTTTTTCCCGATTCTGATTTTGGTGTGCTCGGCCTGGCCTCAGGCGGACGCACAGCCTCGCGAGATTACGGCTTCCCAGGTTTCGCCGCAAGCTGCCACCGACGCGGCCAAGCCCGCCGACGCGATTCCCCCGGACCAGGAAAACGCGCGCAAAGCGAGGGCCATCATCAATCAGGGCATCGAAGCGTTAGGAGGAGAGACTTATCTCACGATCCGCGACCGCGAGTTACAAGGACGCGGTTACGGCTTCCATCATGGCCGCGAAAGCGGCGGAGGCGTGTTTTGGAGCTTCTGGGAATTTCCCGACAAGGAGCGCATCGAGCTCACCAAAGAGCGCGACATTGCCCAGCTCTATGTTGGCAACAAGGCATACGAACTCACCTACAAAGGCGCGCGTCCCATAGAACTGAAAGACCTCGATGACTACCTTCGCCGCCGCCGGTACTCGCTCGATACTGTGTTGCGCACCTGGGTCAATGATCCGGGCGTCGTATTCCTCTTCGAAGGTCCCGCCATTGCGGCACAACATCCGGCATCGCAGGTCACCCTCATTAACTCAAAGAACGAGAGCGTCACGCTTTATTTCGATACCGACACGCATTTGCCCGTGAAGAAGTCGTTCACTTGGCGCGATCCCGTCGACAAGCAGAAGAATTTGGAAGAAGAAGTCTACGAGAACTACAAAAGCGTCTCTGGCATCATGGCACCCTACAACGTCACTCGCTATTTCAACGGCGACATGGCCTCCCAGCGATTCATGAACTCCGTCACCATCAATCAGGGTCTCGACCAATCCATGTTCGATCCCAATTCCGGTTACAACCCCAACAAGGCCTCGGGCAAGCAGAACAGCAAGCATTGAGGATTTCATTTCTCGGATTTGGGATGCTTAAGTACTTTCATTGCTCTCCCGAATGCGGCTGCCACCCGGGGGAACACATCCATAACTCATTCATAATAAATGTCTTATTGCGTTGTTATCGCAGGCACCATTCCCGCATGCGGCGTTCGTCGTACCACGGACTGTGGCGGTTTTGCCACATACAGTTTTCCGGACGCTAGCGTAAGCTACACCTTCACCGGAACATACCTGAGTTATTTCTGAACCACGAGCAAACAATCCGCTCCGCGGTGGAATGCAGCGGCGTCGGCCTGCATAGTGGCGCTCCCGTCTCCATGCGAATTTTGCCGGCCCCGTCAGATACCGGCATCGTTTTTCGGCGCACCGATCTGGATGGCTTCGAAATTGAAGCGATCAGCCGAAACGTGGCGCGCGTCAGTTATGCCACCAGCCTTATGAAGAAAGGCGTGCTCATCTCGACCACCGAGCATGTTCTTTCCGCCTTCATCGGCATGGGAATCGATAACGCCATCGTTGAACTCGATAACCTCGAACTACCAATTCTCGACGGCAGCGCGAAGCCTTTCGTGGAAATGATTCGCATGGCCGGTATCCGCAAGCAGCGGCGGCCCCGAAAGTATTTGAGGATTCGGCGCGAAGTCGAGATGCGCGAAGGCAACAAGTTCATCGCGGTCTATCCCTCCGAGACTTATTCCGTGTCCTACTCCATCAATTTCCCGCACCCGCTCATCGGGAAAGAAACGTTTCAGGTAGAACTCACCAACGGAAGTTATCTGAAGCACATTGCGGCCGCGCGCACGTTTGGTTCGCGCCAGGACGAGCAGGCCATGCGCAACATGGGATTGATTCGTGGCGCCTCCAGCGAGAACTGCATTGTGCTCACTCGGGATGGCATCGAGAACGGCCCGCTGCGCTTCCCTGACGAATTTGTTCGACACAAGGTGCTCGATCTGGTTGGCGATTTGGCGCTGTTGGGGAAGCAGATTCGGGGAAACGTTGTGGCTGACCGTGCTGGACACGCCATGCACACGGCCTTGGTCTCGCGCATTTTGCGTGACAAGACGTTGTGGGAGGAAGTCACTTCCACCGAGGACGCCGACGACGACACGATTCCGCCCAGTGCCGAAGCAACTGCCGGGTCCACACTCTGATTTCACTTCCGGACTTCCCGGATTTAATCCGCGGGCTCGCAAGGCATTTCACTGGAGTCCTGCACATCGCGCGGCTGCTCTTGCAGCAGCCTCTCCAGCTCAGCCCGAGTCTGATCAATCACCGCCGCCGCAAACTTGCGGGCGGAGTCTTGCCGTTCTTTCGACAATTCCTTCACCCGCATATTGAGGAGTGGAATGTCCTCCTCAAACCAGCGCAGCGTTCGCTGCACCTTTGCGATGCGAAAGTCATTGGTTAACATTCGGTATCTCCCTTGTTGCAGGAATGATCTATCAGATTGCCACGCGGATCACGTTGCGCAAGTCCAAAGAGAGATACCCCTTCCGACCCCAGGACGTGTGACCGCGTCGGCAGTCGTCCGCTGTGAAGGAAGAGTCTTGCTGGAGTGAGGGATCTAGTGAGAAGTTTCGGATTCTGCGGCGGCCAGTCGATCTTTAGCTCCGGGAAATTCCTGTTCCATTTGATCATCGAGCCAGCGGTCGAGTTTTTCTTGAGAGGTCTTTGCAAGGTCATGAAAGCGGAACCCGGCGAGTCCTTTGACGTTGACCCACGCTACCTCGGCTTCAACGTCGATCTGAACATCCGTTTCGGGCAGGCAGAATTTGAGATGAGGCGATGCGCCTTTCGGCAACGCCTCCCGCAACATCAAGGCGATTCCGCCCTCGCTGATATTCGTGCTGGTCGCGCTTAAGGTTTTTCCTTCAAATACGACTTTGACGAGCATCTTCACCGGCTGACGGAAGTACCGGCGACGCTCCTTCACCATGAAATTCAGAGCCGCATGAAAGCAGCGGGACGCGTTGAGCAAGCTGATCGGCTTTTGCAGAACGAAGTTGGCGCCCATGCCGAAAGCTTCTTGCGTGGTCGTTCGCTTGCCATTGAGGATCGCAAACGCAACCGAGTTCCGATTGCTGGGTGTGCTTCGCAGTCCCTGCAACACGGCCAGGCCGCCGTTCAGATCGTCGCAATCCACGATTACTGCGTCGAACTTGTCCGTGATCAGAATGTCGGCACCTGCCCGCGCCTCGTGGCAGATCTCAACCTCGATCGATAATTTCTCGAGCGTAGGCCGGATTACACGTACCAGTTCCGGATCCTGGCTCAGGAGGAGTGAATCCAACGCCATACCGAGATTCTAGGGGCTCGGTGCAACTGCACGATAGTGACCAACGTCATTGTCCTTGCGGATGTGAACTGCAGCTAAAGCGAAATTGTGAAAGCATCGATTCGGTATTTCTGACGGCGGTGTTTACATTAATACTCCGTTGCAATTGTGCGCGGGAATTCCAGGGGAGTACAACTGAATTGCCGCCAAATGCCTCCTCTAGTCTATCTCTCGCTTGGATCCAACATCGGCGATCGTCAGGGACATCTCTACGACGCGATCGCCCGGCTGCAAGCTAACCGTCGCATCGTGTTGCTCTCCTCGTTCTACGAGACCGAGCCGGTCGAATTCACAAATCAGGCATGGTTCCTGAACTGTGTTGTCGCTCTGGAGACGACAGAAGCTCCTCCAGAACTCATGGCGGCCATTCTGCACATCGAACATGAAATGCGCCGCGAACGCCTTCAGCCCAAAGGCCCGCGCATCATCGACATTGATATTCTGCTCTTCGGCGAGATCATCCTTGATTCCTCCACATTGACCATTCCTCATCCAGCGATGCAGCAGCGCCGTTTCGTTCTCCAGCCTCTGGCTGAAATTGCGCCGGAAACACGGCACCCCGTTTTGAAGAAATCGATTCAGGAAATGCTCGATGCGTTGCCGGCGGGACAAACTGTGCGAAAATTCCCGGACCGCTATACGTGGACTCAAGCTCTTAGGGAAGAATGATTCGACTTCCCGCCTGTGCGGGTGCAGTCACGGCCGATTCATTCTCCGGGAATTGGTTGAACAGAAAATCTACGAACGCCCGTGACTTTGGACGACCGGACGTCCGCCCGTTGGCGAGCCTCACCAGAAACACCAGAGCCTTCAGTACCTCAGAATCCTTCAGAGCCGCGTAGCCAGTGTGCTTTTGCTCGGCTTCGCGGTACTCCCGGATCATCGTCTCAACTTCAACCGCAGCCCTGCGTTGCGATTCGCTGGTCAACGGTTGCTCATAGTGAAGACCGGAATTCACCAGCCGCTCATAGCTTTTCGCCAATACCGAAAGCGCGGCAATCAGAGCCTGGTCGTGCAAACTGCGGTCGGCGCGAGCCGCTTTCGCGAGCGCGTAGGTCAGGCCCATGAGCAGGTGTTCTTTCTCGTACATGAATTGATCCGAGACTTCCACCTGAAGAAACAATCCGGCAGGATCGATCTGGTCCGCCGAGCGCGGCCTCTCATGCTCTCGCGCTTGCAAAAGATAGGGGCAATCGCTCGGGCAGTCGAGTGTGACTTCGCGCTGCTCGCCGCAACACTGTGGGCAGATGCGCCCATGAACAGCGGGGCAAAATCGTTTCTCTTTGCGGATTTCACAAATAGCGCAACTCAATCGCGACTCCCTGCAAGCATTATGTCATCCGTCTTACAATTCGACCATCGAGGTCTCGAGTCATGGCAGCAATTGCAGATTGCAGAATTGAGATTGCAGATTTCAAAACGCTGCTTGACGGGCAAAGGACTTCAATCTGAAATCTGAATTCTGCAATCTGCAATCCCTCGATGGTTACCACGCTGGTACGCATGACAGGCTCGTTTCGCCACGGGGATGCACAAGAACACCTGTAAAAATGGCCTCTCCCGCATTTTAAAATTAGAAAACCCTCGTAAAATAAGGTGTTTTCCACAGGCTCACGGGTATAAGATAGGCTCCGCTGGTATTAAACCGATTTTTTAGTCGAGGAGAAAACACATGGCTGCAGGTTTGACAAAGACACAGCTCATTCGGCACCTCGCCGAGAAGACCGAGCTTCCCAACAAAACCGCGGCGGCGTTTTTGGAGCAATTGGCCGACACCGCTATCAAAGAAACCAAGAAGAATGGCATCTTCGTTGTGCCCGGCCTCGGCCGTCTGGTGAAGGCGCACCGCAAGGCTCGCGTGGGACGTAATCCTCAGACCGGCGAACCCATCCAGATCAAGGCTAAGACCGTC
This sequence comes from uncultured Acidobacteriaceae bacterium, assembly GCA_963722365.1. GTDB lineage: Bacteria > Acidobacteriota > Terriglobia > Terriglobales > Acidobacteriaceae > Sulfotelmatobacter. The sequence goes on along the minus strand of CAVRLM010000001.1, from coordinate 198,565 downwards.
GTGAAATTCCGCGTCGCCAAGGCCGCGAAAGACGCGATCGCCCCCAAGAAGTAGTTCTTGTATTGAGATCGTCACGAAGGCCGGCCTAGGCCGGCCTTTTATTTTGTAGCGCCGCCGTCCCGGCGGTTGTCCGGTGGGCGTCTCGCCCGCCGTGCCGGAAGCAAAAACAGTCCTCGTAGCTTTTTGTCGAACTCGAGAGAGGCTCAATTTCCACATGCTGAACTGGATCGTGATCGGAATTGGCGACATCGCAACACGGCGCGTCATCCCAGCGATCCAGGCCGAATCCCGCAGCCGCCTCCACGGCCTGGTCACTCGTGATCCCGCGAAGGCTGCTCCCTACGGTCTCATCGTGTGGAAGACTCTCGAGGAAGCGCTCGCTGATCCCCAAGTTCACGCCGTCTATGTGGGAACGCCTGTCTTTCTCCACGCCCCGCAAACCATCCAGTCCCTTCGCGCGGGCAAACACGTGCTCTGCGAAAAGCCCATGGCCATGAGCGAGCCCGAGGCGCGCATCATGCTGAACGCGGCCGACGAGAGCGGCAAGACATTCGGCGTAGCCTACTATCGCCGCTCCTACCCAAAAGTGCAGCGTGCAAAAGAATTACTTGCAGCCGGAGCGATTGGCAGACCGGTTCTTGCCGAGCTTACTTGCCATGGCTGGTTCGATGGCCAAGGCAGCCGTAGTTGGCTGGTCGATCCCGCCAAGGCCGGAGGCGGACCGCTGTTCGACATCGCCTCGCATCGCATCGATGTTTTGAACTTTCTGTTTGGCAAACCACAGCACGTGGTGGCCCAGCTGTCCAATGTCGTGCACCACTACGCCGTGGAGGACAATGCTTCCGTGATGATTGAATATCCGGCTGGCGTTCGCGGCATCGTTGACGTGCGCTGGCACTCCAAAATTTCCCGTGACGAATGCCGCATCCGTGGCACCGACGGCGAGATGGAACTATCTCCGCTGAACGGTCCTGACCTCATTTATCCCGGGGGCCGCGAGACTCTGCCGCCACATGCCAACTTGCACTATCCCATGCTGGAAAACTTCGTGGATTCTGTCGAGGGCAAAGCGCCACTGCTCGCCAGCGGAGCATCCTCCTACTGGACCGACTGGGTCACGGAAAGAGCACGCACTCCACATCGCGCCACTTAGCTTAACGGTAAGTTCGAACCAAACGAGCCTTATCGTGACCGAACAGAAAGCGCTACCCGCATTTCACTTCGCGTACTCATTCTTGACCACATCGCCGCCCTTCATCACAAACTTCACGCGCTCGAGGGTTGTGACGTCCTTGATCGGATCTCCATCCACCGCCACAATATCTGCCCACGCCCCCGGCTCAAGACTTCCTACCTTACCCGACCATCCCAGTAAGTCAGCGGCATTCACGGTCGCCGCCTGAATGGCCTGCAGGGGCGTCAGTCCGAGCCTGACCATGACTGCGAATTCGTGAGCATTCAATCCATGCGGATAAACCGCAGCATCGGTGCCGAATGCAACTTTCACGCCACTGGCAAACGCGTGCGCAATGTTCTTGCGAGCCGCTGGGATCACATCTTTCGCCTTGGCCAGCAGCGGAGCCGGCAAGCGGGTCAGTCCAGAGTTATCAATCATCCAGTCGCCCAGGTAAAGGGTTGGAACCAAATAAGTGCCGTGCTCCTTCATCGCTGCGATCGCGGGGTCATCGATGTACGATCCGTGCTCGATCGAGTCGACTCCGGCCTCGGCTGCCCAGCGAATTCCTTCTGCCCCGTGCGCATGCGCCGCAACTTTCCGCCCCAGCCGGTGCGCGTCCGCGACAATGGCCTTCATCTCCTCCTGCGTGAACTGCGAATGCTGCGGATTGTCTCCCAGCGACAGCACTCCACCGGTCGCGCAGACCTTGATCAGGTCCGCGCCGTACTTGATGTTTTCGCGCACCTTGTGCTGAACCTCTGCAACGCCATCCGCCACACCGTCGCTGGTAGCGTGATATTCGGAGGGCAGCATGTTGTTGTCGCAATGTCCGCCGGTGATGCTGAGCGCAGGCCCACTGACTAGCAACCGCGGGCCAGGTACGTCCCTCGCATTGATGGCGTCACGCAGAGCAACGTCAGTAAAGCCGCTCGCGCCAACATTGCGCACTGTAGTGAATCCTGCCATCAGGGTTACTCGCGCATTCTTGGCCCCAATCAGCGCCTCTCGCGGCACCGAGATCGCCAGCCGCTCGTAGCCGAACTTCGGCTCCATCGTCAGGTGCGTGTGCGCGTCGATCAGTCCCGGCAGCACGGTTGCATTGGCTAGATCAATGCCGACTGCGTCCGCTGGAATCCTTGCCTCCGCCGCAGCGCCCGAGCTGATGATCCGGCCATCCTCGATCACCAGCACTTGATCATTGAGCAATTTGCCGCTCTTCACGTCAAGCAGATGCCCGGCATGAACTGCAACGTGCCGAGGTGTCTGAGTAAGCCCCTGTGCCACCAGACAAAACAACGCCACCGCCACCGCCACAGCATTGTGGATTATCTTCAAGATGATTTCCCTTTCCCTGATTGTTTGAAGGATGACCAACTACCCGCGATTACCCACCGCGCCGTCCGTCGAGACCCCAGACGCGTCCCGCATCCGCCGCGAAGAAGATGATGAATAGCAGCAACAGCGGCAGATGTTCAAGTTCGTTGCCGAAGTAGCGCCAGACCGGCACTCCATGACCCGGTCCCCACCACGTCGCCAGAAGCATATTGAGCAGAAACAGGATGCCGAGAACGGAAGATGGCCGCACCCAAAGCCCGATCAGAAGAGAAATTCCTATGAACAACTCGACGACCCCAACCACATAACCGAAGAACACTGCATGCGGCAGAAACACCTGCGCCAGAACCGGACGATAGAAACTCACAGCACTGTTCGCGATGTAGTCTTGGAGATAAGTCTGAAAGCCGCCGTGCGCGAAGCCCGGCCCGGCTACTTTGTATTCTCCGAACAGCAGGAAGAACACAGACGTTGCAATCCGCACGCCCGCTATGGTTCGGGACAACGCCGAGGAGGTGGGCATCAGTTCAGATTGAAGCCGGCGAGCGGAATCGTCTAGCCTCCAGGACCGTCGTTGGAAACATATTGTTCGAGGGAATCCAGTTCGTGGCTCAAGTCATCCACGCGCCACTCCAGCAAATTACGTATGGAAAGAATCCCCAGCAACTTGCCATTGTCGTCAGCGACCGGCAGGTGGCGGAAGTGCCGCTCCAACATCGTACTCAACGCTTCGCCCGCACCGGTGCCGCGGGTAGCCATTTCCACGGGCGTAGTCATTAATTCGCGTACCGACGTCGTCCTCGGATCAACATGGCTGAGCGCCATCTTTCGCAGCACGTCGCGCTCCGTAAAAATTCCCGCTACCCGATACTCGCTGTCAACCACCGCTACCGCTCCCACGTGGTGATCGAGCATTTTATGAATCGCATCGGCCACGGTTGCTTCCAGCCCCACAGCAGCAATTTCCCGGTCACAAAGTTCCAGCACGCTCATAAACACCTCCGTCAGCCCCCACCCGAAGCAGAGGGCCGAATACTAACTGGATTGACGCATTATGATCGCGGCTAAACGCTTGTCAAGGAAATTTGTTAAAAAATCTTCGGTTCAGCCGGCTTGGAGTGGTCTTTTTGTTCCCGCAGACAACTACTTTGTCGAAAATACCTTGCCGTCCTTCATCACGAACTGCACTCCCTGCAGAGCCTGGATGTCGTGCAGCGGGTCTCCACTCACAGCGATGATGTCGGCAAAGGCGCCCGCCGCCACCACGCCGATCTTGCCCTCCATGTCGAGCATCAGTGCCGCCCGCGAGGTTGCGCTCTGGATTGCATCCATCGGCTGCATCCCGAATTCCACCATGCGCGTAAATTCCTGTGCGATCGGCTCGCTCCACGGGATCCCGCCCATATCAGTGCCGAAGACGATCTTTACCCCGGCTTTCAGCGCCTTCTTGAATGACACCTCATGAGCCGACGCTCGGAGGCGGTCTCGCCGCCCGCCGTCGGTATCCGCCGGCGCCCAGTCCGTGTAATAGACGCTCAACGTCGGCACATACCAGGTGCCCTGCTTCAGCATCTGCGCAATCACTGCGTCATCTAGATCCAGTCCGTGTTCGATCGAATCGCATCCTCCATCGAGCGCGCGGTGCAGCCCGATCCCGCTATAGGCATGGCACGCAACCTTCTTACCCCATCCGTGCGCCTCGTCCACGATCGCGCTTAGTTCCTCAACCGTGAGCGTCGGCTGCGACACCAGTTCGCCGTTCTTCCCCACCCACGAGCGGTGCGTCATGTAAACCTTGATCCAGTCTGCTCCGTGGTCGAGCTGTTCCCGCGCTGCCTTGCGCGCTTCCACCGGGCCGTCGACAATCTGCGCACCCTTCGGCATCTCCAACTCCGGCGCGTACCCTTCCAGCGGATAGCCGCCAGTCGTCGAAATCGAACGCGTCGCCACCAGCAACCGCGGTCCCGGAATGTATCCGCCCTCGATCGCTTGCTTGATCCCAACGTCGCCATATCCTGCGCCTTCGGTCTCCACGTCGCGCAAGGTTGTGAAACCCTGCTCCAACGCCCGCCGGGCTGCGACGGTGGCTCGTGCCGCCCGCAGCGCCAGCGGCGCCGACAGAATATTGGCATCGTACCCGCCTTGGGCCGGATCTTCTCCCTGTAGAAAAATGTGCGTGTGCGAATCGATCAGCCCCGGAAAGACCGTTTGCTTCGACAGGTCGATCACGCTCGCGCCTTCAGGGATCTTCGCATTCGCGGCATCTGAGACGCTCTCAATCCGGTTGCCCCGAATAACAATGACCTGATCACGCCGCGGTCTGTCGGACTTGCCATCGATCAACACTCCCGCGCGAATCACAGTGACCGTCTGGCCTGCATTGTTCTGACCGAACGCGACTGAGACCAACACCAGAAAGCAAACGATCGCCCAACGTGAGACATTCGTCATGGATTCACTCATTCGCTGATTTTCTGAAGAACCCTGGAACACATCCTGCATTTAGGTCACGATTGCGTCCGCCTCGATCTCCACCAAAATCTCCGGCGAGATGAGCGCGCTCACCTGCATCATCGACGTGGCCGGACGAATATCGCGAAAGAATTCTCCATGCGCCTTTCCAATTTTTTCCCACTCCGCAATATTCACCACATACATGCGAGTACGCACCACGTCCTTCAGGCTCGCGCCTGCCCTCTGCAAGGCGCTCTCAATGTTCTTCAACGTCTGCACCGCTTGCGCGTAAACGTCTCCCACGCCGACGATCTTTCCGTCCTCACCGGTAGCGGTCGTTCCCGAAACATGGATATAGGAACCAACTTTGACAGCACGAGAGTAACCGACGATGGGCTCCCACTTCGTACCGGTCGCAATGTTCTGCCGCTCCATAAGATCCTCCATGGTGGGCTCATTCTACACGGCGGAATTAGCTCTCCGTTGAAATTGGCAGCCGTCTTCATCGACTGCCAGCAAACTACAGAGAAATCCGGCTTAGACTCGCTGACGAACTACGGGTCTCTAACGGATTCTCTGCACAACGTCGCTCTCATGCCACATCTTCTAACTGATCGAGAAAACGAATCGTGCCGATAAACAAAAGTCACTTGCGTTTCGGCATCAAAGTAAGGTATCTACACACGCAGGTGGCTGAGACTCCGTGCCTGATGCGGAGTTCAGGGGGCTCAAAATGATTCCGGAATCGCATCCGCTGCAGCAGCTATTTCAGGATCTTGTCGGACGGCACTACGCGGAAGAAATCGGCATTCGCGATCCGCAAATCGTCGCCTACGTCTCTCATTTATTGGCGGAGTTCTGCGAAGCCGATCAGATGTTCAAGGTGCATAACGCCTCCAATCGCCCGCTCGACGATGTGGGTGAAATGCTGCTTGAGTCCGACCCGGTCTATGGCCCCGCCCCGTCCTTCGACCGCGAGCGCCAGGTACGCAAACACATCGGTGACTACACCCTCTTTCTCGCGGGAATGTTCCCCGAGAGCATCAACCATTTCCGCCTGCGCCGCCAGCGTCTGGAAAATTTTGTCGAATGGGTAAAGGCCGGCAAAGAGAGTTACTACATCGTTTCCAAGTTCGAACACTTCGAATACGCGAAGGTGGCGCCCTTGTTTGCCAGTCTCTCGAAGAACTTTGAGGGATGCGTCTACGGACTCAACATGGTGAAGAACGATCTCGAAGAGATGCAGCACCCGATCGTTCGCCGCACCAACGACCTGATTATGTAGGCATCGCCGTGGCGCCGGGTGCCCTATACCCGCAAGTTCCCCGTGTTTCCCATGCGGTAAAAACTCAGCGCGGCACTCCCTTGGGCCAGATGGCGGAATCTCCTCAGAGGTCCGAACTCTGCGCCCGGATCAAATCTTTTTTCATGCTCGGCGATCACCACTGACATCGCCCACACCAGCGATGATTCCGCCAGCGCTGTCAGTGTATTAACGTAAGCCTCCTGCATGCGGTACGGTGGATCGATAAACACCACATCGGCTGCCACATGCTGCCGCTCCATTCGCCAGAACGCGCGCGGCAATTCTTCCTGCAGGATCTTGAAACTGTTGCCAATTCCCAGGCTTTGCAAGTTGCTCCGAATGGCATCCGCCGCGTCCGCCGAGTGCTCCACAAAGTACACCTCTTTGGCTCCTCGGCTCAACGCTTCAATGCCCACCGCTCCCGTTCCCGCGAACAGGTCCAGCCAGACGCTTCCTTCAAGTGCAGACGGATTTCCCGCGGTCAGCACGTTGAACAACGTCTCCCGCAGCCGGTCCGACGTGGGTCGCACGTCCATCCCTCGCAGCGCCCGCAGCGGCCGGCTCCGATATTTTCCCGCAATTACTCGCATGGCCCTGTATTTCTGGTTCCCGCTTTCACTATATCCATCCATGTAGAATAAAAGTAGCGGAGGCTTATGCGAAGCTGGTCCATTCCGGTGGGACGGCTGTTTGGGGTGGACGTTCGCCTCCACCTCACATTCTTCGTGCTGCCGATGTTTATTTTTTGGACAGACTACGCGGCGCATCAGGACAACGCTACCGGGCCTCGCGATCTGGCCATCGTAGGCATCATCCTTCTCTGTGTTGCCATTCATGAATGCGGACACATGTTGGCTGCCCGCCGTTTCGGTCTCATCCCGAAAGCAGTAATTTTGTTGCCACTGACTGGCGTCGCGCTCTATGACGAATCCCGCACCGAGAAGCCGCAACCTGCGGCGCAGCCCTGGAAGAGGGAAATTCGCCTTGCGCTGGTTGGACCGCTGGCGAGTCTGGCTGCAGCCTGCCTCGCGGCCGCTGCCGTGACCGCCTCAGGCCGTGGAATCGAATTGTGGAAGTGGCCTTTCCTCCAAGCTGCGAATTTGCCCAAGAGCTTGGTGTGGGCGAACCTCTACCTCGCGGTTTTCAATCTCATGCCCGCGTATCCCCTCGACGGCGGGCGAATCCTGAGGGCCTTGTTCTCGCGCACTCTCGATCCCTCCATTGCGACTCGGCGCGCCGTCTCCATCAGCAATGCCATCGCCATGGTTCTGATGATCGCGGGCTTATTCAGCGATAGCTGGTTGACCATGGTTGGCGTGATTGTTTTCTCCGCGGCTCAACTCGAGGAACGCGCACTCGTCTTCCAGTCGGTGCTCGACAACGTTCGCCTCGAAGAGGTCATGCTCACCGACTTCGCGACGCTTTCCCCGGCAGACACTCTGGAAGACGCTCTGGAGAAGGCGGTCCATTCCCTGCAAGATGATTTCCCTGTAGTTCGCGGCATGGATATGGTGGGAGTGATTTCGAAGCAGCGCATCCTTGACGCGCTGCGAGCGGAAGGCAACGGCTACGTTCAGGCCGTGATGAACAAGATTTTCGAAGTTTCGTTGCGCCAGGATTCCCTGGGCTCAGCCTTCCGCAAACTGACGGCTCGCAATTCCAGCGTGATTCCAGTGGTTGAGGACCAGCGCCTGATTGGCATCGTCACCCTACAAAATCTGATGCACTCGATGGCCCTGCTGGCGGAAAGCCGCAAACTCCAGCGTGAAGATTCGGAATCCTAGGCAATAATCACGAATGACACGAAGGATTTCCTTGTTGAGATTTCCTTCGCGTACCTTCGTGTCCTTCGTGGTTGACATTTTTCCTTTCCGGGCTAGAACAGCCGTACCGCCTTGGCCTTCTGCACCGCCGGAATCGTCCGCAATTTCGCCAACACTTCCTCCGGCACACGTCCATCCACGTGCACGACGGCGATTGCTTCGCGCGGCGGGTCTGATTCCTTCTGAACTTCTTTCTCCACCGCGCGCCGCCCTAGGGAAAAGTCCGCGATGTTGATCGATTCCTCGCCTAGGATCGTTCCTACCTTGCCAATCACTCCCGGTACGTCGCGATTCCGCAGGTAGATCAGGCTGCGCTCCAGCGGAGCCTCTACGTCGATGCCATCCACATGCAATAAACGCGGCGCTTCCCCGTGCAACACCGCGCCCTTCACCAGGTGTTCTTCCGTAGAAGTCTTCAGAAAAATCGACAGGACGCTCCCCGCGCCTCCGGTGGACGATTTCGGCTTGTGCGACTCCAGTACCCGTAGCCCTCGCTCTTCGGCAATCGTGGCCGCATTCACCAAATTCGCCTTCTCTTCGAGCGCCTCGTTCAGAATGCCCTTGATCGCACCGTTGCGGATCAACTCCGTCTTCCATTCCGCAATGTGCCCGCCGTAGCGGATCGAGATTTCTTCAATGCTCCCTTCCGATACCTGCGAGAGGAATGACCCCATGCGTTCTGCCAGCACAATGTAAGGCTGCATGACCGCGTATTCCTCCGCCGAAACCGAAGGCACGTTCACGGCATTCTGAATCACCCCGTGCTTCAGATACTCCTTCACTTGTTGCGCAATCTGCACGCCCACAGCTTCCTGGGCCTCGAATGTCGATCCACCCACATGCGGCGTGAGCAATACATTCTCCAGCGCCAGCAGCGGAGAGTTCTTCGGGGGTTCCTCCACAAAAACATCCAGCGCAGCGCCGGCCACTCTTTTCTCCTTCAGAGCCTTCGCCAAATCGGCCTCGTTCACCAGTTCGCCGCGGGCGCAATTCACCAGCCGCACGCCTTTCTTCATTTTCGCGATCGAAGCTTCGTTGATCATCCCCGTCGTCTGCGGCGTAAGCCCCACATGCAGCGTGATGTAATCCGCCGCCGCATACAATTCGTCGAGAGCAGCCAGTCGGATCCCCTGCTCCTTCGCCACCGCCACCGAAACAAACGGATCGTGCGCCACCAAATCCATCGCAAATGCTCGCGCGCGCCGCGCCACTTCCATGCCGATCCGACCCAGCCCGATAATGCCCAGCGTCTTCCCGCGCAGCTCGGTTCCTTGCAGGGATTTTTTCTCCCATTTGCCGGCGTGCATCAGGGCGTCCGCTCGCGATAAGTGGCGCGCCATGGCAAGCATCATCCCCACCGTCTGCTCCGCGACGGCTACCGCATTTGCACCCGGCGTGTTCATCACCGCGATCCCTTTATGCGTTGCCGCATCGAGGTCGATGTTGTCTACGCCTACTCCGGCCCTCCCGATGACCCGCAGCTGTTTCGCATGTTCCAGCAGCTTGGCATCCGCTTGCACCGCGGAGCGCACAATGAGCGCGTCCGCCGTTTCCAATTGCTCCTCAAGCTTGCCGTCCAGTTGATCCACTGTAAGCACAGTCCAGCCTGGTTCTTGCAGCTGCTCCACGGCTGTTGCTGAAATCTTCTCCGCTACGATGATTTTCACGTATGAAATCCTTTAAATGAGGATGCTGATGCAGACATCTGCCCGACAACCAATTGACTGGAAAATGACACCACCCTGACATGCCCCTGAACTGGAATTTCTAGACTTATTCTCACTGGGCTCCAGCCCTGGGAGAAAAACGATGAAATCCGCTCAACTACTGAAACCCTTTAAAACAACCTTGCTGCTGGCATCGATGGCCCTCACCATCGCGTGCGGCTACAGCAAGAAAACCACTGCGCCGGTCGCCGGCTCGGTGCCCGCAATCAGTCAACTCGCGCCCAATAGCGCCAATGCTGGCGCCACGTTCGTCCTGACAGTCGATGGAAGCAACTTCGGCTCCCAAGCAGTCGTGAATTTCAACGGTACCGCACAGCCGACGACGTTCATCAGCGCGAATCAAGTGACCGCTTCAATTCCGGCTACCGCCGTCGCGACCGCTGGCACCGCGTCGGTGACTGTGACCAACCCCGCGAATCCAGGCACCGGCATGTACGGAAGCGGTGGCTCGTTGGCTGCAACCTCGAGCCCCATGAGCTTCACCATCAACTAGGACTCGGCTTGTTCAGCCTTCAGGCGCCGACCAGTTGTCGCTTTCCAGCCAGGGTGCGGGCATAGACTTGTTGTGCTGCCCGCACCGCCGCGCCATATTCGACGCTGCGTTCTGTCACTCGCGCCAACACGTGCTCAAGCGCGCCTAGAATGCCAATCGTGTCAAGATAGTCGTAATACCCAATGTGCGCGATGCGGAACAGTTTGCCTTTCATCTCGCCCTGTCCGTTCGCCACCACCGCGTCAAACGCCTCGCGAAATTCCTTCACGATCTTGCTGGAGTCAATGCCTTCAGGCGCATTGATCGCGGTTAACGCTGCGGCCGGCGACGATGCGTAGAGCTTTAACCCCAGAGCCTTCGCTCCCGCTCGAGTCATCTCCGCACAAAGCTCCGCGTTGTTGACCAGTTCCTCGCGGCCCGCGGAGAGATCCCCGTTGCCCATGTTGCGGACAAACTCTAACGCCGCCCCCAACGCTGCAAACAGAGACGTCGCCGGTGTGTATGCCGACTCTCCCTTCGCCGCCGACTTGCGCTCCTTGCGCAGATCAAAGTAATACCGTGGCGAAGTCGTCGTATCCATACGCTTCCAGGCGCGCTCGCTTACCGCACAGTACGCGAGGCCCGGCGGCATCATCAAAGCCTTTTGCGATCCGCCGATGATCACGTCCACGCCCCAGCCATCGATATTGAGATGAGTCGTCCCTAGCCCCGTAATCGCATCCGCGACCAGCAGCGTGCCATCGCCCTGGCCGCGCACGATTTTTGCGATGCCTTCAATATCGTGTCGCGCTCCCGTCGAACTCTCGGTCGCCTGCACAAACACCGCGCGCAGGTCAGAGGTCACCCTTGCCCGAATTTCGTCCAGAGAAAATGTCTCGCCGTAGGGGACGCTCAGCACATCAACGTTGCAGCCGAACGCCTTGGCCAGCCCCGTCCAACGCTCGCCGAACTTACCTGCGGTAAGCACGAGGACTTTGTCTCCCGGCGACGTCAGGTTTGAAACCGATGCCTCCATCACGCCGGTACCCGAGCACGCCAGAACGAGCACGTCACTCTTGGTGCCAATAAATTCCTTCATATCGACCAACACCCGCTGAAACAGCGCACGGAAGTCAGCCGTCCGGTGATGCGCCGTAAACGAAGCCATGGCCGTCTGCGCCGCCGGCAGTAGCGGCGTTGGACCCGGGGTAAAAAGGCGATTCTTGTGCAACATAGTCAATGTCCTTATGAGTAGGGATAGTTAAGTTTACCGGAACCGCGCCATTGCAGCACGTTGAGCTGAACAACTTTGTATCGCAAAATCAAATTCCGCGCCGTGACCCGCGTCACACAAAAACACGTAGCCCCGGACGCATTCGTCCGGGGCCGCAGTCAGTCATCCTGGTGCGATAAGAAACGAATTCCGGAAGCGAGCTCTTGAACCTAGCGTCCGCCCTTCGATGCCAGAATCTCAGGCTTATCAACCTTGGGTGGACTCGCGAGCAAATCCTTCGCCTTAGCAAAAAGCGCCTTGGCGATCTCGCCGTTCAAATGCGCATTGCGCCCGTTCTCATCCGCAAACGTATCGAAGATGCCATACTTCCCCGGCCCCATCTTGATCGCATACCAGGTAATAGTCCCCGGCTCTCGCTCCGCCAAAGGCTGCGCCGACTTCAAAAATTCCTCAACTTCCTTTTCTTTTCCCGGCTTGGCCTCAAGCTGCGCCCAAATAGAAAGTAGTGCCATGTGTGTGTTCCTCCTGCCCATCTGATGCCCAACGTACTGACGAAGTATCGCCCTTCGTCAGAAAAAATCGGGATGTTGGACGGCTCCAGTTCCGCCGGGGTGCCCCATTCTAGCCGCGTTCTTGGCGGCTACAGTGGGGGTTTCGACCTTCATTCCCAACCGCCATCGCCCCCGCCACCGACTATAATCCCCTCATGAGCCTGACCGAACAGATCCAGAAAGACATCGTCTCCGCCATGAAAGCGAAAGAGGAAGCGCGCCTATCCACGCTGCGCATGGTCAAGAGCGCGTTACATCTCCGCCAGGTGGAAAAAATGTCGCCGCTCGACGAGAAAGAATCCCAAGCTGTCCTGGCCACCCTAATCAAGCAACGCAAAGAATCCGTCGACCAATTCACCAAGGGCGGACGTCAGGAAATGGCCGACAAAGAAGCCGCCGAAATCGTCGTGATCGAATCCTATCTCCCCAAAGCCGCCGGAGAAGCGGAGGTAGTCGCCGGCGTTAAGGCGGCCATCGCCGAGATGGGCTCGCCCACCATGAAGGACATGGGAACGGTCATGAAGAACGCCATAGCGAGATTCAACGCCTCCGGCATGCGGGTGGATGGCAAAATGGTAAGCGAGATTGTGAGGAAAGAACTGTCGGGGAAGTAACGAGGTCGCCGTATGTTCGAACGTCTGTCCAAAAAGCTGGACGAAATACGGCGTCGGACGCTATTGGGCCACACGGCGAGAATGCGGGGGCGGCAAATCCAAGAGAGTGACCCAGCCCTCTCGGAAACAGAAGCGGAGCAAATCGCTAGTAGTGAAGCGGCGACATCACTCCGCGCGGAAGGAGTTGATGCCACCTCGCTTACAGGAGTGACGGCATGGTCGAAGCGATTTCTAGCCGCTAAAGCGGCCAGCCTCAAAGCGCCCCAGGGCAAGACTGGAGCGACGTTCTGACGAACTGCGATCTCGTCATGACCGCTGCTGAGGTCAGAGACATGTTGAAAATGACCGAACAGGAAGCGGCTGCTAAGGGCGAGACAGCTTACTACAAACCGGAGTTCCTCGGGGTCTTATACCCTTTCATCGAAAACCCGTCCGTAGCAACAGCGGTCCCGCTGCTCCAAGTAGCTCCTTTTCTCCGTTCGTACTTCGAGAAGTGCAGCCCGGGCGGCCGCTTTTATGAGATGAGGCGTCTTCTCGGTGAACGCTGAGCAAGTCAGAAAAGCTGCCTTCGTGATTGGTACTTCGCACGCATACCAGCGGCACCGAGACGGGTGCGTCGAGCAAGAGCGAATCAGAGCGGACTTCGAGAATCTGATTCGGGCGACCCTAAATGAAAGGGGCGTTGATCTGATTGCGGAAGAAGCGGGAGACAAGAAGGAGGTACACGCCCGCCTGAGGGCCGACGAGGCGAGAACCCCCGATGCGTTTGCGGTTCTCCGCGACGAAATCGTGGACGATCCCCCAGACACGATAGCGAAACTCATAGCCGACGAGCTTCTGGGAGGTAGCTACGTTGACATCCGCCCTCCAGGAGCAGACCCGCTTCCCGAAGGCACCGACAAAGCATTGATAGCCGAGCGCGACGAGGCAATGGTGGCCAGACTTATGGTTTCGCTGGGCTCATCAAACAGCGTGTTGGTTATTTGCGGAGAGATGCACCGGGTCGGCTTCGCCCAGCACCTTGAGCTTCACGAGTTTCACGCTGAGACCAGGACGTTTCCGGAAAGGTTGGCACCAGAAGAATGACAGGTTGCCAGCCTGGGAGCCTCTCGATGGCTGCTACCTGCTTCTCTGGAACTCCCGGTAAGCCTCGCTCTTCGAAACCCCTCGCTCCTTAGCCACTTTCTTCAGGGCCGCCTTCTCGTCCACTTTTTCTTCGGCCATGATCTGCTCCACCCGCTGCCGCACCGGCAGACGGACGGATGCGGCCGTCCCTAGCCGGGTTTCCTCTTCGCTTGCCTTCCCAATCAGCAAAGTGATTTCGCCTTTCACCGTCTCGCGCGACTTCAAGTTCTCCAGCACTTCGCCCGCGCGCCCGCGCAGAAACTCTTCATGCAGTTTGGTCACCTCGCGCGCCACAACCACCTGCCGCCCCGAACCAAGAATCTCGACTACATCCTCCAGAGACTCGACCACCCGATGCGGAGCCTCATAAAACACCTGCGTTCGCGGAGAACTCTTGATCGCCTCCAGCGCTGCCCGCCGCTCCCCGCGCTTCGCCGGAAGAAATCCGCTAAAGCGAAACGAATCCGTAGGCAGCCCGCTGGCCACCAGAGCCGCCAGAAACGCCGCTGCCCCCGGGATCGGCACCACCGGCACATGATGCCGAATCGCCAGCGTAATCAACCGGTACCCCGGATCGGAAATCCCCGGCATCCCCGCGTCGCTCACCAGCGCCACGCTCATCCCCTCCTGCATCTCTTTCACTAGTTCCGCCGACTTCGTCATCTCGTTGTGCTCGTGATAGCTGGTCGTCCGCGTCCCGATCGCATAGTGATTGAGCAACTTCTGTGTCTGCCGCGTGTCCTCGCAGGCGATCACGTCCACTCCTTTCAGTAGTCGCAGAGCCCGCAGCGTGATGTCCTCGAGATTCCCGATCGGCGTGCCCACCAGATAGAGCCCAGGCCTCGACACACCATTCTTGTCCGCGCCAGATTTCGCTTGCGGCATGGCATCCAAATCATCGAAGTCCGGCTCCACATCCTTCATGGCCGGAAGTCTACCACCCGTAACCTTTCCAACGCCCCATCGGTTTAAGCTTCCTGAAGATACGAAGGGGTTCCTTCGTGTACCTTAGTGTTCTTCGTGGTTAAGTTGTTTTCGCAAGCCGGAGCACTCATGACCGCCAACGATTTCCGCAAGCTAGCGCTCGCCCTTCCCGAAACCGAGGAGCGCGCGCACATGAACCATCCCGACTTCCGCGTGGCCGGAAAGATCTTTGCCACTCTCGGCTACCCCGACAAATCCCGCGCCATGGTGAAGCTTCCGCCCGAGCAACAGCATTATCTGTCGAAGGATCATCCCGAAGCCTTCATCCCAGTGAATGGCGTCTGGGGACGTCGCGGCGCCACCAGCATTGTCCTGAAGGCAGCCGACAAAGACGTTGTGCGCAAGGCCATCGAAGCCGCCTGGCGCAACACGGCTCCCAAGGGCCTGCAAAAGAAAAAGCCCTGACCCAAGTTCCGTCTGGAATCGCTGGATATTCGAAGCGTCATCTTAGTGCCACTTCGTGTCCTTCGTGGTTATGCCTTTGATCTCTCTCGCAAGATAAGGCGGCCCGCTCTCGAATGGCCCTCAGAATTGACGCAATTCCTCTCGCGCCCCTAGAATCAATATGAAACTGAGTTGTTCCTCACAACCGTCTCACACTCATGCCTCTTTACGAATACGAATGCAAGAAGTGCGGCCACCGCTTCGAGAAAATACAAAAATTCTCTGACAAGATGGTCAAGAAGTGCCCCGAATGCGGCGGCCAGGTCGAGCAAATGATCTCCGCCCCCGCCGTCCAGTTCAAGGGCTCCGGCTGGTACGTCACCGACTACGCCAAGAAACCCTCGTCTGCAGGCTCCTCGAGCGGCGACTCCTCGAAAGACAAGAAAGACGACAAGCCCAAGTCGGACGGCGCGTCCAAAGAAAGCTCATCCAAGGAAAGCTCCTCAAAGGACAGTTCCTCGAAAGAGAGTTCGTCCACGGCCAGTACATCCAAGGAGAGTCCGCGTAAGGGCTCCGGAAGACACAAATAAAGCGGCTCCGTATAGCCGAAGCCGCTCGTGTGTGTTTCCCTGACTCCTGACCCCTACCTACTGACTACTTCCCTTCAACTCCCTCTCAAAATGATCCTCAATCATCGTGAACAGATGAATCCTGGCATCCTTCCCAGCAATGCTGTGGGTCTTGTTGGGATAAATCATGAGCCGGAACTGCTTCCCCGCCTTGATCAGCGCGTCAATCATCTGGATGCTGTTCTGGAAGTGCACATTGTCATCGCTCGTGCCATGCACCAGCAGCAGCGCCCCATGCAGTTTGTCAGCGTTCACAGTCACATCTGACTGTTCGTAGCCGGCCTTGTCGTCCTTCAGTAGCCCCATGTAGCGCTCGGTATAAATCGAATCGTAATTGAGCTGATTCGTCACCGGAGCCACGGCCACTCCTGCGCGAAAGCGATCCGAGTGCGTCATCGCATACAGCGTCATTGACCCGCCGTTCGACCAGCCCCAAATCGCAATCCGATCCTTATCGAGTTGTGGATACTGCGCCAATAACTGATCGAGCGCAGTCAGTTGATCCTTCAATTCAACCGCGCCGAACTCATGCCGGATCGCCGTCTGGAACTTGCGATCCCGCCCCGGCGTCCCGCGATTGTCAACCGCAAAAATCGCAAAGCCCTTGCGCGCCAGAATTTCGTCGAACGGATCCGGCGTCGACTTCCTCACCATCTGCGCCGCCGGGCCTCCATAAATGTTGATGATCAGCGGAATCTTCGCGCCCGCCGGAGTGTCGGGAGGCAGCAGCAATCGTCCATAAAGCACAGTCCCATCATCCGCCTTGAACTCCAGATATTTCGGCGGACGCAGCCCGTAATCGGCAATCACATTCCGCGCCTGCCAGACTGGATTGCACGCCCCTCCCACCGCGCACAGCGTAATGCTCGGCGAATTCTGCGGCCCAAAATACATGTGCGTGTAGTGCTTGCCATCTTCACTGAAATCCCCAAAATGCATTCCCTCTTCAGTGGTCAAGGCCTTGAATCCCGAACCGTCGAGCTGCACCGAATAAATGTGCAACTGCCGCGGATCATCCTTGTTCGCCGAAAAGAACACGGTTCCAGCGACTTCGTCCACGCCCTCAATCCCCATCACTTCGAAATCACCCTTCGTCAGTTGCCGCTCCAGCTTTGCGTCTGCGCCCATTGGATTCTGTTTGTCAAAGCTGTACAGGTAAATGTGCATGTTCCCGTCGCGCCAACTCGGCCATAGAAACTGCCCACTGGATTTCAGAAACTTAACCTCCACGTGCTCGAAGTCAATCCACGCTCCCGGAGTCGTCTCAGTCAGCACAATCCGCGACTTGCCCGATTTCGCGTCTACGAAGTACAGGTCCATCTTGTCTTCGGTGCGGTTCAAGACTTCAGCCCAGATCACTCCATCGCGCACCCACCCAAATCTTGGGATGTACGATTCTTCGTCGCTGGTCAGCGAAATCCATCGCACTTTACCCTTGTCCGCGTCCGCCACGCCCAGCTTCACCACCGGGTTCGGATCGCCTACCTTGGGATACTTTTCGTTATCCACAGTCGGGTGCGTGGTCATCCAGTCGGTAATCGGATAAATCGGCACCTTGGTCTCGTCCATGTGCAGGAACACTATTTCTTTGCTGTCGGGCGACCAAAAGTAATTACTGCGCACACCCAATTCTTCCGCGTAGACCCAATCAATGTCCCCGTTAAACAGGTTCTCGCCGGTGTCCTTTGTCAGCGCCTTCTCTTCCTTGCCGTTAACGGGACGGACATACAAGTTGTGCTTGCGCGTGTAGGCAAGATGGTTCCCGTCTGGTGAGAATTTGGGATCGCCGCTGGGTTCAGGCGCCGACGTAAACTGCACCGCTGTCTGCGTTCCCAGATCGTAGTGCCACAACTGTCCCTGCGAATCAAAAATGAGATGCTTCGAATCCGGTGCCCACAAATACGCCGCCACGTGATACCGCGTCAGCCGTTCCTTCTCTCGCTCGTTCTTCACCTTGTTCACATCCGGATCGAGCGACGCCAACTTGGCCGCGCTGACCAACACGTTCTTCTCGCCGGTCGCGGCATCCACATACCACAGCTCGCCCTTCTCTCCTTTTTCATCGCGCTGCACAAACGTAAGCTTGCTTCCGTCCGGACTCCACTCCGTCGTCTCCGGACCGCGCCCACCCAACCCTCCGGGCTGATACAGAGTTTCAATGGTCAGCGGTTGGGTCGGAGTCGTCTGGGCTCGCACTATTACTGTAGAAACGCTGAAGGCTACTATGAACAGGGCACAGGAAAACCAGAAAGGAGTCTGTCTTTTCACGAAGCGACCTCACGGAAGAAGTAACTGCAGAACCATAACGGTTGAACGAAAGAGTGTACACCGCGCCAGCCCCTTTCGCGCGGATCACAATTGAAGGAACAAAACCAAGGAGGTTATGGCGTCATCCCGACCGGAGCCGTTTTTCAGGCGGAGGGAAGGATCTGGCGGGCAGGGCAACAATGCAACTTGCCAACTGTGCGAGAGCAACTCCGCCCTCCGCTATAATGGCCGCGCACCAATGGCGCTCACCATCGGCACGAAACTCGGCCCGTATGAAATCCTCGCACCGCTTGGCGCCGGCGGTATGGGCGAGGTCTATCGTGCCCGCGACTCCCGCCTCGACCGCACTGTAGCCGTCAAGGTTCTCCCCGCTTCATTTGCCGCCGATGCCGACCGCTTGCGCCGCTTCGAGCAGGAAGCCCGTTCCGTCGCCGCCCTCAATCATCCCAACATTCTCGCCGTGCATGATATCGGAACGCACGATGGCTCGCCGTACATGGTCTGCGAGTTACTGGAGGGCGAGACGCTGCGGGAGCGCTTGCGCGGTGGTGTCCTATCCACGCGCAAAGCCACAGAGATCGCGATTCAGATTGCCGAAGGCCTGGCCGCTGCCCATGACAAGGGCATCGTCCACCGCGATCTAAAACCTGAAAACATCTTTCTGACGAAAGAAGGCCGCTTAAAGATTCTCGACTTCGGCCTCGCCAAGATTGCCCGCGCCGGCTCCGAGCAAAACGCCGCCCAAACCCTCACCTCGGTCGACGTAGCGCTCACCGAGGCCGGACAAGTCCTGGGCACCGCGGGCTATATGTCGCCCGAACAGATACGCGGCATGGGCGTCGATCATCGATCTGACATCTTCGCCTTCGGAGCCATCTTCTTCGAAATGCTGAGCGGTCAGCGCGCCTTCAGCCGCGATACCGCCGCCGAAACCATGACGGCAATCTTGAAAGAAGACCCGCCCGAGCTGACACAGTTGAATCGCAACATCTCGCCGGCTCTTGAGCGCATCGCTCGTCATTGCCTGGAGAAGAATCCGGAACAGCGCTTTCAGTCCGCCCGCGATCTCGCCTTCGATCTCGAGGCGCTCTCCCAACACTCCGGCTCCAATGCAGGTATGGTTGCCAAGCCCAGCGCGATCCAGAGTGTGCGTCGCTTTCAGATTCCGATCGTGGTTCTGCTCGTAGCTTTAGGGATTGGATTGGGCTACCTTCTCGGCCACAGGACAAGAAAATCTTCCGAAGTCACGTATCACCAGCTGACTTTTCGCAAAGGAACGGTGCTGAGCGCCCGCTTTGCCCCCGACAATCGCACCATCCTTTACAGTGCGGCCTGGGGCGGCAGCCCTCCGGAACTTTTCTCCACCCGCCAGGACAGCATCGAATCCCGCCCGGTCGGATTGAGTCAAGTTGATCTTCTCGGAATCTCGTCACAAGGAGAAATCGCAGTTGCTCTGAAACCCACTCCGCTGCAAGGATTCTTCGGAACGCTGGGCACCTTAGGACGCACGCCCCTCACGGGCGGAACCGCGCCCCGGGAAATGCTGGAGAACGTGGAGTGGTCCGACTGGTCCCCAGACGGCTCGAACCTGCTGGTCGTCCGCAGTGTCGACAAAGAGAACCGGATCGAGTATCCCGCCGGCAAAACCGTCTACAAGGTTTTAGCCCCGAATTGGATCAGCCACCCCCGCATCTCGCGGGATGGCAAGTGGATCGCGTTTTGCGCGCATGTCCAGCGCGGCGATGACCGCGGCTCTGTCACCATTATCAACTCCGATGGAACCGGCACTACCAAGTCCTTCGGCAACTTCTCCAGCCTCTACGGGCTGGCCTGGTCCCCGAAGGACGATGAAGTCTGGTTCACGGCAGATCCCACGGTCACCACTATCGCACGTCGCCTCATGGCCGTGAATATGTCCGGTGAATTCCGTCTCCTCGCCGCTGCGCCGGGTGATTTGACGCTACACGATGTCTCCGCTGATGGTACGGCTGTGATCGCAATCGACGATCGCGAGCGGAAAATCTTCTTCACCGATTCTCCAAACTCTCCCGACCGGGAACTGACATGGCTCGATCGCGCTGTGTTGGTCGCCATATCTCCCGATGGCAAGCAAGTCCTGTTTCACGAAGGCGGCAAAGGCGGCGGGTCGCTGGGCACCATTTTTCTACGCAAAACCGATGGCTCTTCTGCCGTACGCCTCGGTGAAGGCTATTCGGTGGCCCTGTCGCCGGACCAGAAATGGGTGCTCGACTATACCCCCACCGCCCCACCTCGTCCGTTTCTCATTCCCACGGGCGCAGGTGAAGCCGTTGAACTCAAGCCGACAGGTGTGGAGAACGTTGTGCCCTTGGGGCTGGCAGCAGATAGCCGCCGCGTGATTCTGCTCGCCAACGAACCCGGACATCCGGTCCGCTTCTTTGTGTTCGACCCTGCTTCGTCCAAACTTCAACCACTCACGCCCGAAGGTACGCGTGGAACGGTCACTCCGGATGGAAAATTCCTGATCGTGCGCGGCGATAAGCCTGCCCCCGATCTCGTTCCGGTTGACGGCGGTTCACCGGGCCACGAGATCAAGGGAATGCAGCCTCAGGAAAGGATCATCCAAATTACCGACGACGGACAGTCAGTCCTGATCGTCAACGTCAACGGTCTGGTCGCCACTATCTACCGCCTTCGCGTCGACACCGGAGACCGCCAACTGGTCAGAACCCTGGAAATGCGCGACCCAACCGGCGGCTTCGGCATCACCCGCATTGTCGCCACGCCCGACGGCCGGTCCTACGCTTACAACACCCTCCGCCAGCTCTCGGAGCTCTACCTCCTGCAGGGGCTGAACTGATTTCTGCCACTAAACCGCCCCCAACCTTCTCGTCCGAGCCCCGAAATCACGCTCCAGCGCGTGCTAGAATCAATACATAATCAATGCTTCCCGACATAGAAAACCTGCTCAAACTGCAAGATACCGATAAGGAAATCCGCCGCTTGCAGGACGAGGTCGCTGAATTCCCCAAACGCGTCGCCGTCATCGAGCAGAAGGTAGCTGGCACGAAGTCTCAGCTGGAAAAGGCCCAGACGGCCGTCAAGGCTGACGAAGCCGCCCGCCGCAAGTACGACACCGCCATTAACGACCTCCGCGGGAAAATTTCCAAGTATCGGGACCAGTCGCTCGACGTAAAGACCAACGACCAGTACAAAGCTCTCCTCCACGAAATTCAGTTCGCAGAAAAAGAAATCGCCGCTAACGAAGACAAGATTCTCGAGCTGATGGTCAACGCCGACGCCCGCGATAAAGAAGTCAAAGCCGCTCAGGCCGAGCTCAAAGCCGAAACCGCCGAGATCGAAAAAGAGAAAGAAGAAGCCCGCCAGCGCACCGCCGAAGACGAAAAGCTACTGACCGAATGGCGCGCCAAGCGCGATCAGATCCGCACCAGCGTCAACGAAGACCTGCTCCGCCACTACGAGCGCGTCTCCAAGTTCCGCGGCAGCGGCCTCTCTGAAGTCCGCGATCAGAAATGCATGGCATGCCGCGTCATGCTTCGGCCGCAGACCTACAATGAAGTTCGATCCGGCCAGCAGACCATCGTTTGCGACTCCTGCCAGCGCATCCTCTATTTCAATGCCGCCGACGAACTTGCCGACGTGAAGCCCTCCACCACACGCCCCAAACGCCATCATCCGAAAATTGACGCTCCCCAAGCCTGGTACTACCGCTCGGAGTTCGGCGACATCGGTGAAGTATTCCTCTGCCTGACCACCGCTCGCGGACAGTCCAGCCGCCGCGTCTACGACGTCCACACCGGACGCCTCATCGGCGACATCCTTATCCGCGAAGGCGACTACCGCCAGGCCTTCCCGGAAGACATCACCGGCGCCATGCGCCTCAACGGTGGATGGAGCGAAGACGAGCTCGACAACTTCGGCACGGAACTCCCCATGGTTGCCCTGGATTCCCTCCGATTCGATCTCGACCTGGCCCGTCATGAAGCTGCCGCGGGATCGCACGTGAAGCCCTCCGCCCCGGTAACCTCCACCGAACAAGCCGCCAGCTAGATTTGTTTGGCATTAGGTTTATGTGGGACAGCCGCCATCGGCTGTCCAGGTGTTGATTGTGTTTTGCTTTTGCTTTGTTTATGTAGGACCGGGCCCATCGGCCCGGCCGTCGAGCGCCAGCTCGACACTGCCGTGAGCCACTCTCGGCGCTGTTGATTTAAGATTTCTCCACCGCTTTCAGGAGAAGCCTTGATGTCCCCAGTCGACACCTACCACGTCATCGCCAAGTAGTACGACGGCGCTTACGCAGCCAAGCAGGATCTGGTCGACCTCCCTTTCTACCTCGATCTCGCCACCCAATCCCGCGGCCCAGTTCTCGAAATCGCCTGCGGCACCGGACGCGTCCTGCTCCCATCGCCCGCAAAGGCATCGAAATCTGCGGAGTCGACAACTCTCTCTCGATGCTCGAGGTCTTGAAAGAGAATCTCGCCCGGGAGCCCGACGAAGTGCGCCAGCGTATCACCGTACAGGAAGGCGACATGCGCACCTTCCGCCTCAATCGAACGTTTCCCCTGGTGATGATCCCCTTCCGCCCCATGCAGCACATGTTCACCGTCGAGGACCAGGTCGCCGCGCTCAGAACCGCGGCAGCCCATCTCACCGATCAGGGAACGCTAGCCTTCGACGTTTTCTACCCGAAATTTGAAATGATCTGGACCAAAATCGGAGAAGAAGTCCCCGAGATGGGATGGAACCTATCTTCCGATCCCACCAAAATCGTCCGCCGTTTCTTCCGCAAAGATTCCATCGACAAGATCAACCAGATTTTCAGCTTCACCTTTATCTTCCGCACCTACGTTTCAGGCAAACTGATCCAGGAAGAGACCGAGCCCTTTCGTCTCTGCTACTACACCTACCCGCACCTCCGCGCGTTGTTCCTCCTGGCAGGCCTCGAGCCCATAGCCGAATACGGCTCCTTCGCCAAAACTCCCCTCGACAACACCGCCGAGCAGATGATCTTCCTCCTGCGCAAAACTTCCTGATTGTTGGGGATGGGCGATGTTGTGAGGGCAGCCGCCTTCGGCTGTCCAGGTTCTGCTTGTGATTTTTACTTGTGTGGGCCCGGGCCCATTGGCCGGTCGTCGAGCGCAAGCTCGACCCCTGCCAACAGCAACCCGAACCCCACCGTTTAAGATGACACCATGCCCAAAGGCCCCGAAAGCGTCCCGTTGGTCAAAATCTCCCCCCGCGGCGCCACTCGCCTGAAAGCCGGACACGTCTGGGTCTACCGCTCCGACATCGTCTCCGCCGACAACGTCGACCCCGGCTCCGTAGTCCGAGTCACCGATCATCGCGGCAAGCCCATGGGCACGGCCCTCTACTCCAGTTCCTCGCAAATCGCCATCCGCATGATCTCGAACGACCAAGTCACGGATTTCCCCGCCCTCCTCCGCAAGCGCATCGCCGCCGCCATCTCTTATCGCGAGCCCTTGGTTCACGACACCGACGCCTACCGCCTGATCTTCAGCGAAGCTGACTTCCTCCCCGGACTCATCGTCGACCGCTATGGCGACATCCTCTCTCTTCAGATTCTCACCCAGGCTATGGACGCCAACCTTTTTCGCGAGGCCGTCATCTCTGAGTTAGGGAACTATCTCAAGCCCGTTTCAATCATCGAGCGCGTGGACCCACGCGTACGTGAACTGGAAACTCTTCCCGCGCGCGCTTCCGGCCTCTTACTCGGCAGCCAGACCGCCACAACTTTCACCATGAACGGCGTCCAATTCCATTACGACGCTCTCCAGGGCCAGAAGACCGGTGCCTTCCTCGACCAGCGCGAGAACTATGCCGCCGCCGCCCATTATGCCCACGGAGAAGCGCTCGACGTCTTCTGTTATCAGGGAGGCTTCGCTCTCCATCTCGCCTCCCAGTGCTCTCAGGTTACCGGCGTTGACAGCTCCCGTCCTGCCCTCGAGGTAGCCGATCAAAACGCCGCACTCAACCACCAACTCCTGAAGGGAAAAGAGATTGAATGGATCGAGGCCAACGCCTTCGACCTACTCAAGGACTACTCCTCCTCTGATCGCCGCTACGACACCATCGTTCTCGACCCACCTGCGTTCGCTAAGAGCAAGCGCGACCTCGACACCGCCCTACGCGGCTACAAAGAGCTCAATCTCCGCGCCCTCAAAATGCTCCGCCCCGGCGGCATCCTCGTTACCTGCTCCTGTTCCTACCATGTCGGCCAGTCAGATTTCCTCGAAATGCTCGCCAGTGCCGCACTTGACGCCCACCGCACCCTCCGCCTGATCGAGGTCCGTGGCCAAGCCAAAGACCACCCTGTCCTCTTGAATGTCCCCGAAACAGCCTACCTGAAGTGTCTTATTGCCTCCGCAAACTAATGAAAAAGAATACAATTGAGTTATTGACAATAACACACTCAAGTTTTATGATTCTTTTACGCTAAGTATGCGTCTAATGAAGTGACTGGCCCTGTGAAGCATGGGCGCTTCAAGTGGAAGAGCGGCGCATCAGCGCCGCGTTGGAGCAACGAATGACACGGGCTTTCGCACCTGAAGTCATTTGCCAAGAACTGCCTCGCAGTCTGGTCGCAAAATCAAACTTTCTGACTTAACCAAATTCTGAAGGAGGATTTCACCATGACCGTATTAACCCGTTGGGAGCCGTTCCGCGAGTTTGCCACCCTGCAGGACCGCATCAACCGCGTATTCCGCGATTCCTACAGCGGTGCAGGCCAGGATGAGGCTCTGAGCACATCGAGCTTCGCCCCAGCCGTCGACGTCTACGAAGATGAGCACAAGGTTTCGCTGAAGATCGAAGTGCCCGGAATCGACGAGAAAGACATCGACGTCCGCGTGGAAAACAACACTCTCACCGTGCACGGCGAGCGCAAGATTGAGAAGGAAGAGAAAGAAGAGAACTATCGCCGCGTGGAGCGCCAGTACGGCTCCTTCACCCGCACCTTCACTCTGCCCACGACCGTAGACACCGAGAACGTTTCGGCGAACTACGACAAAGGCGTGCTGAAGATCACTCTGCCCAAAAAGGCCGAAGCCAAGCCGAAGCAGATCAAAGTCAACATCGGCTCGGAAAAGCAGGGCAGCGAAAAGACCCTGGAAAGCAAAGGCCCCAGCAAAGCCGCGTAACAGCTCATGTAGGGGCGGACGCAGCTTGCCCTGAGCAAAGCCGAAGGGTCCGCCCCGCAAAGGCAAAGCCGAGCGAGATGGGCTGAGAAGCCGAGCGACTTGGCAGTGCGAGCGACTTGGCTGTGGAAGAGCGGCGCTTCAGCGCCGCGATTCAGAACACGAGAATGCGGGCTTTAGCCCCTGAGGTCAGCGGGAGGCGGCAGAGGTGACCGCCTCCCGTTTCTTTTGCAACTAAATAGTTTGTCATCCTGAGCGAAGCGAAGGACCTAGGCAACTCCCACCAGCAAATTGCATTCGCCTCTCGCCTGGCTCAGAATGACAAAAAGAAAGTAGAGGTTTCCCATGCCAATCCGTTGGGACAAATTCACGGTCAAAGCGCAGGAAGCCGTCCAGCGTGCGAACCAGCTCGCTTCCGAGCACGGCAATCCCGAACTGCGCCCGCTTCACCTGCTCGACGCATTACTCGAGGACAAGGAAGGCATCGTTCCGCCGGTACTCGAAAAGATCGGCATCGGCCCGCAAGCCGTCTTGGCCGAGGTCTACAAAGAGATCGAAAAGCTCCCCAAGGTTTCCGGAGAATCCGCTCAGGCGACGCTCTCCAACGAAGTCAACAAGCTGCTGGAGCAGGCCTTTAAAGAAGCTTCCAATTTCAAAGACGAATACGTCTCCACCGAGCACCTCTTGCTGGCCATGACACAGCTTAAGCGCGACCCAGGCCAGCAAATCCTCGCAGCCCACGGCGCGACCAACGACGCGATTCTGAAAGCGCTCGCCGTGGTCCGCGGTTCGCAGAAAGTGACCGACCAGAATCCCGAAGCAAAGTTCCAGGCCCTGGACAAATACGCCCGCGACCTCACCGAACAAGCACGCCGCGGCAAGCTTGATCCCGTCATTGGACGCGATGAAGAAATCCGCCGCGTGGTGCAAGTTCTGTCACGCCGCACCAAGAACAATCCCGTGCTCATCGGCGAGCCCGGAGTCGGTAAGACTGCCATCGTCGAAGGCCTCGCCCAGCGCATCATCTCCGGCGACGTTCCAGAAGTTCTGAAGAACAAGCGCGTCGTGGGCCTCGATCTCGGAGCGATGCTCGCCGGCGCAAAGTATCGCGGCGAATTCGAAGACCGCCTCAAAGCGGTTCTCAAGGAAATCGAGGACTCGCAAGGCCAGATCATCCTCTTCATCGACGAACTGCACACGCTGGTTGGCGCAGGAGCCGCGGAAGGCGCCATCGACGCCTCCAACATGCTCAAGCCCGCGCTCGCCCGCGGAGAGCTGCGCGCCGTCGGTGCCACTACACTGAATGAATACCGCAAGTACATCGAAAAAGACACGGCCCTCGAACGCCGCTTCCAGATCGTCTTTGTCGGCGAGCCTAATGTCGAAGACACCATCTCGATTCTTCGTGGCTTGAAAGAGAAATACGAAGTCCATCACGGCGTGCGCATTAAAGACTCCGCCATCGTCGCCGCCGCGACGCTCTCGCATCGCTATATCTCCGATCGATTTCTGCCCGACAAGGCCATCGATCTCATCGACGAGGCCGCGTCATCGTTGCGCATTCAGATCGATTCGCTGCCCACCGACATCGATCAGCTCGATCGCAAAGCGACGCAGTTAGAGATCGAAAAGCAGGCGCTCAAGAAAGAAGACGATGCAAACTCCCGCGAACGTCTCGCGGTCATCGAAAAAGAGCTCGCCGAGATCCGCGAGAAGTCCAACACGCTGAAGGCGAACTGGAAGAAAGAAAAAGACCTCATCGCCCGCGTTCGCGCCCTTAAAGAGCAGATTGAAAAGCTCAAGGTCGAAGAGCAATCCGAGTTACGCAAAGGCAACAATGAGCGCGTCGCCGAGATTCGCTATGGACTCATTCCGCAAGCTGAACAGGAACTCGCAAAACTCAGCAAGCAAATGGAAAACCAGGGCGGCAAGCGCATGCTCAAAGAAGAAGTCGACGAGGAAGATGTCGCGCGCATCGTCTCCAAGTGGACCGGAATCCCGGTCTCGAAGATGCTGGAAGGCGAAGTCAAAAAGCTGGTCACCATGGAAGAACGCTTGCGCCAGCGCGTCGTCGGCCAGGATCCTGCGTTAGAGCGAGTCGCGAATGCAATTCGCCGTTCTCGCGCGGGACTCAGCGATCCCAAGCGGCCGATTGGCTCCTTCATCTTCCTCGGCCCAACTGGCGTCGGCAAAACCGAACTCGCGCGTGCCCTCGCCGAATTCCTCTTCGACGACGAGCACGCGTTGCTACGCATCGACATGTCCGAGTACATGGAGAAGCATTCCGTCTCTCGCCTCATCGGCGCGCCTCCGGGCTATGTCGGTTACGAAGAAGGTGGACAGCTTACTGAACAGGTTCGTCGCCGTCCCTACGCAGTTGTGCTTTTCGACGAAATCGAGAAGGCGCATCCCGATGTCTTCAACATCCTCTTGCAGATGATGGACGATGGGCGTCTCACGGATGGCAAAGGCCGTGTCGTCGACTTCAAGAACACAATCCTGATCATGACGTCGAATATCGGTTCGGCCTTCCTGCAGGGCGAAGGTTCGCGATCCGACGGGCAGTTTGAAGAAGCGTCGCAACAGGTGATGAATGCTCTGCACACGCATTTCAAACCCGAGTTCCTGAATCGCGTGGACGACATCATCATCTTCCGCCCGTTGGGCAAGGAGCAATTGGTCAAGATCATCGACCTGCGCCTGGAAGATGTTCGTCGCCTCCTCGCCGACCGCAAGATCTCGCTCGAACTGACGGACGCCGCAAAAGAACTTCTGTTCACGCAAGGCTACGATCCGAACTTCGGCGCGCGTCCCTTGAAGCGCTCGATTCAGAAGTTCGTTCAGGATCCGCTCGCCCTCAAGATTCTCGACGGCGAAGTGCTGCACGGCGATCACATCATCGTCGACGCCGATAAAAAGGCCGGCAAGATGACATTCGCGGTCAGCCAGCGCGTCGGAGAGAAAGAGCCAGCCAAAGCAAAGCGCTAAAACCGGGCCACGGATTTCACGGATCTGCGCGGATAAGCATTGAAAGAATTATCCGTGCAATCCGTGAAGATCCGTTGCAAAGGTTTATGATGTTCTCCGGTCCGAGGCGCCTCTGATGCGAAAACATTCCCTGCTACTGATCTCAGCTCTTTTTCTCTCTCAGTTTTCCCTGGCTCAAAGTCCTATGAAATGGAAAATCCACGACCTTAATCGTCCCTTACCTCCGATCGTCGATCCCGGAACGGCGAGCACGCAGGAAGCGCCGGGTCGCGCTCCTTCAGACGCTGTCGTGCTCTTTGACGGCAAAGATCTGTCGAAGTGGGTCGACAAAGATGGAAAGCCTGCGCAATGGAAAGTCGAGAACGGCTACATGGAAGTCGTGGCCAAGACCGGCAACATCTCCTCGCGCGATGCTTTCGGAGATTGCCAGCTCCACGTGGAATTCGCCGAGCCTTCACCAGGCAAGGGAGAGAGCCAGGAACGCGGCAACAGCGGCGTCTTCCTGATGGGCCTCTACGAGATTCAGGTGCTCGACTCGTACGAGAACAAGACTTACGCCGATGGCCAAGCTTCAGCAGTCTACGGACAATATCCTCCGCTGGTGAATGCTTCGCGTCCTCCAGCGCAATGGCAGAGTTACGACATCATCTTTCACGGCCCGCGATTCAACGGCAGCAAGTTGCTTCGTCCGGCTCGCGTCACAATCCTGCACAATGGAGTCCTCGTTCAAGACAACGTGGAACTCACCGGACCAACCGCGCACGGCGAACGTCCACCATACAAGCCTGGTCCCGACAAAGGTCCGCTGCAGTTGCAGGATCACGGCGATGCACTGCGCTACCGCAACATCTGGATTCGAGAACTGCACGAGGAGTAAAAGAACGCCACGGATCTCGCGGATCGTCACGGATAAATCCTTGGAGGATGATCCGCGTTGGCCCGTGTAAATCCGTGGCCGTGACTCGATCAGGATTTCGCTGCGAAGCTGTCGATCACCGCAGGCGCCTGCGCGAGATACCACGCAGTTGCAGCGCGCAGGGCAATCTGCAATCCGTACCAGAACACAGGTACACCTAACTCCGCCATCGAGATCTTCGGCACCAGCCACGCGACGCCGATGACCATCACCAGCATCGCGGCCCATCGCGCCCAATTGTGCAGGCGAAATAATCCCCAACCAACGAGTGCCCAACCGGCGCCGACAAGCAGCGCCATGTAAGGACCAGCGAGTTCCAATCCATACATGAGTTGCGCACCGCTCATCAACGTGATCGCATCGGGTGCAAGCAGCTTCACCATACCAATTGCCCAGAGATAGATCGCGGCCGCGAAGAAGAGAATCGAGATGACGGTGACTCCAGCGGGGCGCCGCATGGGGAAAGGCTAACGCAAACCATTCAACCACAGAGGACACAGAGAATTTCTCCGTGGTCTCTGTGTCCTCTGTGGTCCAGCTTTTATGCCAGGAGATGCAGGAAGGTCGAAGTGTTAACAAAAGCGAGAATTTCACCGAAATATTGTCGGCAATTCGAGAAAGTGAGTTCTCAGAGTGGAAAGTTTACTGATTGGTACCCCCACCCCCCCTCCCCTTCGAAACCCGCGACTGGCGCGGGGTTTACAAAATGTGTCTGCAAAATCTTGAGCCCCAAGGGGTATAGGTCAAAATCTTGAAAACAAAGGACTTGGCTAGGGCCCTGCTAGGTTCACTCACGGCGATGCCGGTCGCTATCATGCCTCACTTGAAATTATGAAACAAGGTCACATGTCACAAGATTGAACAAAAATACTGTGGATTTCTAAGAACTTCTTGGCCGCGATTGCCCCGGATCCCGAAAAGGAATCCCAAGACTTTGATCCGTGAAGATCCGCGCAAATCCGTGGCCAATAAAGTCGATGTGGCACACTGGCTTTATGCACAAGGTTCAACTTGGTGACTTTGAGCTCAGCGTTTTTTCGGATGGAACCTATCCCCTGGATGGGGGCGCATTTTTTGGTGTCGTGCCCAAGGTGATGTGGTCGCGCAAGATCGCATCTGATGACAAGAACTACGTCACCACCGGGCTCAACTCTCTGCTCATCCGCACCGGCAAACAGACCGTGCTAGTCGAGACCGGGATGGGCAACAAGCTCTCGCCGCGGATGGCCAAGTTTTACGGACAGCCGACGCAGTTGCTCGACAATCTCGCGGCAGGCGGGATCGTGCCCGCGGATATCGACATTGTCATCAACTCGCACCTGCACTTTGATCATTGTGGATGGAATACCGTGCGCGACAAGAAGGGAGCTTTCGTGGCCACATTTCCGCACGCAAAATACTTTGCGCCGGAGGGGGAGTGGCAGTATGCGCGGCATCCCAGCGAGCGCGACAGCATCAGCTTCATCTCTGAAAATTACGATCCACTGGTCGAAAGCGGCCAGATGACACTGCTCAAGGGCGGCGAAGAAATTGTGCCGGGCATTTCGGTGAAAACTTATCCCGGGCACACTGCGCATATGCAGGCGGTAATCGTGCAGAGCCAAGGCAAGACGGCTTGCTATATCTCGGATCTAATCCCGACGACAGCGCATGCCGACCTGACTTGGGGAATGGCCTTCGACCTGTATCCGCTGCAGACGATTGAGAGCAAGAAACAGTATTATGCTGAGGCGATCCCGGAGAAATGGCTGACGGTGTTCACCCATGATGCGAAAACACCGTGGGCTTATCTGGAAAAGGACGAGTTGGGGAAGATGGTTGCGAAGCCAGCCTAATTCGCGCAAATGACGAAGGTGCGTGACAACATCAGGCAAGAATACGCTTGGCTCGCCCGCGGTCAGGAGTACTATTCGCCTTAGGCGAAATATGGGTAACAGAATTTTTCAATGGTTCAAAAGACGATTCAAGGAGTTGGATCATTTGGAAGAATACTTCCCCCTTCTATTCACGCGCTGGCAGGCTGCAATTTGGGGTGGAAGTATGCTAGCGGTGGCGTTTGGCTGGCACTTCATAACGGCGGACTGGCCTTATCCAGTGAAGTTGGCTGCCTGCATCGTCGCACTATTTTTCGCTGGATATTACGTCTGGCGCGCTGATCATCTCCGTTTGCAACAGAAAATCGAAGTCACGAAGGTACTGACTCAGCGATACACACTTGAAGGTCGCGACGGAATACTCTATTACTTCGAGATTATCAACATAAGTGAAGCGCTAACGATACATGGAGTCCGTGTCCAGCTTCAGCAAATAGAACCAGAGGTCGGAGATCTGAACTGGCTACCAGTCACGTTGCAGCAAAAACACGACAATCAACTTCCACATGCCCTTGTACTAGATCTAAATCGGCGTGAACCCAAGAACATCGACCTGGTATCAGCCTTTTGCGGGGATCGGTTCATTTCCGTTCACCATGTTGCTGGCAACAGTGTCAATCAGCGAATACCTGCTACAGAACGGCATGCTCTCAAAGTCATGGTCACGGCAAATGACATGCCAAGACTAGATAAATGGTTCGATGTGTGGATGGACGAGGCAGGAGTTCTCCAATGCGGAATGAAGTGAAAGAGTTTCAAGGTCTGAGTTTGGGATTCCGCAGTTTCAACGTTGTAATCGGGACTTAGGCAGCCGTTTCAGCACCCTCTAGCCATTTGGCGCAGAACTTGTGACTGCGGTCTCGCGGGCGAGGGCGCCCGCGCCACATAGTCTGGCTTCGAAGAAATCTTCTACGCGCTTCAGGACTTCCGGGGCGACCTTCGATTCGTAGATTTCTTTTCGGAGGTGTGCGCCGCCGGGGACACCGTGGGTGAACCAGCTGGCAAATTGCTTCATTTTGCCAACGGCGTCGGGGAGTTCTTCTTCGATCAGCATCTGGAAGTAGGTGCGGATCATCTGGTAGCGGTCAGCCTCAGAAGGCTCTTCATAGAGCCTTCTTCCCAATCCCGTTTTCGGCAGGAGCACGGACGGGAAGGGCACGGCTTCAGCCGTGCCATTTGAACTATGAAAGTCTTGGGCTTTAGCCCCTGGGGGAATGTGCGAAGGAAATTGGCTCTCAGTGGCTAAAGCCTGTTCCTCAAGGTTCGCGTTTACCGCACGACTGAAGTCGTGCCCTTCCCGATTCTCGCTCTCCGCGGAATCTCTCATCCCTGCGCAATACTGTTCGATCTGGCGGAAGATCCACGGGTTCGAGGGGGCGGAGCGACCGATCATCACTGCGTCGCATCCCGTCTGCGTGACCATGGCGCTGGCGTCTTCGGGGCTGCGGATGTCGCCGTTGCCGATCACCGGGATCTTCACAGCGTCTTTAATGGCGGCGATCCACTCCCAGCGGGCCTGGCCACTGTATCCCATTTCGCGGGTACGGGCATGCAGGGCGACGGCGGCGAGTCCGCAATCTTCGGCCATGCGCGCCAGTTCGACGCAGACGATTTCTTCGTCGTTCCATCCGGCGCGGAATTTTACGGTGAAGGGAATTGTCACCGCGGCGCGGACGGCTTCGAAAATCTTGCCGATGGCCGGGAGATCGCGCAGCAGGCCGGAGCCTCCATTGCACTTGACGACTTTTTTGGCGGGACAGCCGAGGTTGAGATCGACCAGATCGAAACCCAGGCCTTCGACCATGCGGGCGGCTTCGGCCATGACCTGCGGGTCGCTGCCGAAAAGCTGCGCGGAGATCGGGTGCTCGTCTTCGTAAAAATGCAGATAGCGCTTGGCCTTCTGATCTTTCTTGCGCAGGACTCCGTCGGCCGAGGTGAACTCGGTCATGATGAGACCGCATCCGCCCAGGTTGCGGATGAAGCGGCGGAAGACGGTGTCGGTGACTCCGGCCATGGGAGCGAGGACCGTGGCGGGGGAAATGGTAACGGTGCCGATCCGAAGGGTAGCTGGCACGGGTTTCAGGGACACGGTCTCGTGCTGACTTGTGCCATTTGTGCCGTTGCCCGAGTTGTCCCAGAACTTACGCATCGGTCAAGAACCTTTCACCACAGAGGACACGGAGGACATGGAGGAAACTTGACTAGCCCTATTTTATGCGACGATGCAAACGAAAGCCCCCGCCGGGGCGAGGGCTCGATTTCTTTCTCAATCCGCGTTGATCCGCGCAATCCGCGGGGAAGAAGTTACTTACTTCTTCGCCGGCTCGGCCTTGGCGTACTTGCGGCGGAAGCGCTCGACGCGCCCGGCGGTGTCCATAAGCTTCTGCTTGCCGGTGAAGAAGGGATGGCAGCTTGAGCAAATTTCAACGCCGATGTCGCCCTTGTGGGTCGACCGGGTCATAAAAGTATTGCCGCACGCGCAATGCACGCGTACTTCGTTGTAAGCGGGATGGATAGCTGCTTTCATAATAGTGTTGCCCCTACGGGGTCCTAACCTCGATTCGAATCATTAGATTCTACCGGATAGCGATAGGATTCGGCAACGCTGAAGCGTCCTGTGTGGATCTTCCGGCGGTAAGCAAACGCTCTGCAATCAGTCGCTTCCGGCGCAAGAGCCTGAATCAGAACAGCGAACTTTGTCGGCGAGTCGGCGTGATCTTGAAATATTCATACGCCAGCTGCGTCGCCACACGTCCCCGGGGAGTGCGGTTCAGGAAGCCTGCCTGCATCAGG
Organism: uncultured Acidobacteriaceae bacterium; assembly: GCA_963722365.1. Lineage (GTDB taxonomy): Bacteria > Acidobacteriota > Terriglobia > Terriglobales > Acidobacteriaceae > Sulfotelmatobacter. Next base: position 164,757 of record CAVRLM010000001.1, on the reverse strand, counting down.
AAGGGCTCGTAGATCTCTTCGATGGCGTCCGGCTCTTCGGCCAGCACAGCGGCCAGCGTGTTCACACCCACGGGGCCGCCCTGGTACTTCTCGATGATCGTCAGCAGCAGGCGGCGGTCGACTTCGTCGAATCCATAGAGATCGACTTCGAGCATTTCGAGCGCAGCCTTGGCTGTGGGCTCGTCGATCTTGCCGGCGCCGCGTACCTGGGCGTAGTCGCGCACCCGGCGCAGAAGTCGGTTTGCGATTCTGGGCGTACCGCGAGAGCGCGCGGCAATCTCTTTCGCGCCGGCATCGTCGATTTCCACACCGAGAATTTCCGCGGAACGCTCCACGATCACCTGCAAGTCTTGTGGATCATAAAATTCAAGGCGCAGCACGATGCCGAAGCGCGATCGGAGCGGTGATGAAATTAATCCCGCGCGAGTCGTTGCACCCACAAACGTAAATGGCTTCACCTCGAGCGTGTGGGTGCGCGCCGATGGCCCCTGGCCGATGATGATGTCGAGCTTGTAATCCTCCAGCGCCGAATAGAGCAACTCTTCCAGCACGGGCTGCAGGCGATGAATTTCGTCGATGAACAGCACCTGCTTGTCCTGCATGTTGGTGATAATCGCTGTCAGGTCGCCCTTGATTTGCAGAAGCGGCGCTGCGGTCGGCTGAAAATGTACCCCCAGTTCGTTGGCAATAATGTTGGCCAGCGTGGTTTTGCCCAGGCCGGGAGGCCCGTAGAGAAGCACGTGGTCCATGGCCTCGCCGCGTGAACGCGCGGCTTCGATCGCCACCGCCAAATTCTCTTTGACCTTTTTTTGTCCGATGAACTCTGCCAGCCGCTGCGGCCGCAGTTTCAGTTCAAACGAGGAATCGTCGCCGACCGGCGCCGCTGATACCAGCCGGTCGCGGTCCGGACCAGGTTTGTTTTCCGCAGTAGCCATTGCTTCGGATGGTAGAACGAAATGCGAAGACGCGCAATTCGCGATGCGTCACACTCCCCAGGGGAACCAAAGACGGCTGCCGCAGCCAATTGCACTGACCATAAATTTCGCTTGACGAGGTGTCAAGGTTGCTTTACATTACGCATGTCAAGCATGCTTGACTTGGAGGTTGCTGTGGACGCCAACGGCAAGCGATATCTGAAGGAATTCGGCGCGGCGATGGCCGGCTATACCGTCATGGTTCCGCTTTCAGTCACGCTGTTGCGCGGGCACGAGCACACGCCGCTTGGTTATGCGATCGCTTTTCTGCCAATCATCCCGTCGGCTTTGGCGCTGTGGGCTTTCATGCGGATGTTCCGCGGGCTCGACGAATTGCAGCGCCGCATTCAGTTCGAGGCCGTAGCGTTCAGTTTCCTGGCTACCTGCTTCATCACCCTGACGTGGGCCTTTCAGCAGAATGCCGGACTGCCCCGCTTCGATGTGAGTTGGGTCGCGCCTCTCCTGATTCTTCTATGGGGACTCGGTTTGCAGATTGCGAAGAGGAGATACCAGTGAAAAACAGCGTCCGCGACCTGCGCGGCCAACTGAACTGGACTCAGGCCGACCTCGCCGATAAGCTCGGCGTCTCGCGTCAAACCGTGAATGCAATTGAGACGGAGAAGTACGACCCCAGCCTGCCGCTAGCCTTCAAAATCGCAAAAATATTTCGCAAGCCGGTGGAAGAAATCTTCAAAGCGTAAACGTTCTAGGCGTGCTACCTGTCATCCTGAGCGAAGCGAAGGACATGTGTAGTTGCAGGCGGCGTGCAGAGGTCCTTCGCTCCGCTCAGGATGACAGTGCATGCCCATACCGGAGGATGGCAGGGGCAACAATAGTCACGGCCCTACTTCGGATACCACTCGAGCAGCCGCACCTCAATGCCAGTTCCCTCGAGTCCTTTCTGAAACACAGCGAGGTCCGATCCGCGATAGTGATACGGAATCACAACCTTCGGATGGAAGGCCTTCACGGCCTCCGCGGCCTCTTCCGGCGGCATGGTATAAGGCAGATTCATGCAGACAAACGCGACGTCGATGTTCTTGAGCGCGCGCATCTCGGGCACGCCTTCAGTGTCGCCTGAAAAATAAAAGCGCTTGCCGCCATAGGTGAGGACGTATCCGTTGCCGCGGCCCTTGTCGTGAAAGAGCTTGCCAGGCGCGGGACCGCGTTTCAGGTTGTAGGCGGGGATGGCCTCGATCGTCCAGCTCTGCCAGTTCTTCGTCTCCCCATTCGCGATGGGCTTGGCGTTGGTGACCGTCTGGGCAACTGCCGGCGAAGAGATGATTTCCGTGTCGCTCTTGCTGATTTCCTTGATCGAATCGGGATCCATGTGATCGCCGTGAATATCGGTGATCAGAATGAGGTCAGCCTTAGGAAGTCCCGCGAGCTTCGCGGGCTTGGCCGGATCCAGATAGATCGCCTTGCCACCCGCCTCAATCAGCGTGCTGGCATGGTTTAGAGGAGTGATCTTAACTGGGCCCGCGGAAGTAGAAAAGGTTTGTGGCTCGGAAGCAGCATGCACATCGACCGAAAGTGTGAAAAAAGGCAGGGACGAGCAAAGAACAAGCACGATCTCTTTCACTGGCATTGGAACCTCGCAACGACACTTATACGCCAGAAATATATGATGCAGTCAATCGCTTAGAAGCTCTAAATAATTATATAAACATTTCTATTATGGTATACTACTCCCGCTATGGCACTTAGTATCAAAAGCATAGAAGCAGAGCGCCTCGCAAGGGAGATCGCCTCTAAGACTGGCGAATCCTTGACTGCGGCCATTCAAAAGGCTTTGGAGGAACGGCTTGAGCGGCTGCGAAACCAGCGCCGAAGTCAGATCCTCGCAAGCCAGTTGGAAGAAATCCTCCGTCGCGTCGACCGGTTGCCAGTTTTGGATGAACGTACCGCAGACGAAATCCTCGGTTACGACGAGCACGGACTTCCTCGCTGAGCCACGTTCATGGTCATTGATACGTCCGCTCTCGTAGCCATCTTTTTCGCCGAACCGGAGCGACAGAAATTCCTTGCCGCCATCACCGCCGCAGGAAGCCGGCTGGTATCGGCCGCGAGCGTGCTCGAAACTGGGATCGTCCTTGAAGCCCGACAAGGCGAAATGGCTGGGCGGGAATTCGATCTCTTCGTCGTACGCGCCAATCTCCAAATCGTCCCCGTTGACGCGGAGCAGGTCGACCTCGCGCGTTCGGCCTGGCGCAAATACGGGAAGGGCCGCCACCCTGCGGGCCTGAATTTCGGTGACTGTTTTTCCTACGCTCTGGCCAAATCCGTCGGCGAACCACTACTGGCTAAAGGGACCGACTTCGCCAGCACGGATATTTCATTCTGGAAGTGAGTCCGGCGTCCTCACTCTTCTTCTTCCTTCACCTCTCCGCGCTCGGCCTTGGCCTTTTCGATGATCTTCTCCTGCAATTGTCCGGGCACGACGTCGTAGTGATGCATTTCCATGTTGAAGCTGCCGCGGCCTTGCGTCATTGACGTCAGCTCGACGCCATAAGTCAGCATCTCGGACATGGGCACTTCGGCTTTCACTACCGTGTTGCCACCCTTGTTGTCCATGCCCTGAATGCGGCCGCGGCGGCTGTTGAGGTCGCCCATGATCGATCCGGCGAAGTCGTCGGGCACGGTAATCTCCACAGCCATGATGGGCTCGAGCAGCGTCGGCTTGGCCACCTCCATCGCTTTCTTGAAGGCGATGCGGCCCGCCATCTGGAACGACAAATCGTTCGAGTCGACATCGTGATAAGACCCGTCATAGAGGACGACGCGAAAATCGACGACCGGGAATCCCGCCAGATACCCGCGCGCCGCGGCGTCCCGAATTCCTTTTTCTACGGGAGGAATGTAGTTTTTCGGAATTGCGCCGCCGAAAATGTCGTTGACGAACTCGAACTCTCCTCCACGCGGCAGCGGCTCCATGCGTATCTTGCAATCTCCGTACTGCCCGTGGCCACCAGTCTGTTTCTTGTGGCGTCCCTGCACGTCGGCTTTGCCGCGGATGGTCTCCCGGTACGGCACCTTGGGCGCTTTCAGTACGACTTCGGTGTGATAGCGCTTCTTCAGCTTCGAGACGATGACCTCGATATGCTGCTGGCCCGTACCCGCAATCAGAAATTCCTTGGTCTGCGGATCGCGGAAGAAACGCAACATGCCATCTTCTTCCATGAGCTTGTGAATGCCCGGCCCCAACTTGTCTTCATCAGCGCGGCTCTTGGGCTCAATGGCAAACGTGATCGCGGGCTCCGGCAGCTTCACGCGCGGATACTGAATGGGCGCCGACTTATCGCCCAGGGTATCGCCGGTCAACGTGTCTTTCAGCTTGGCGACAGCGCCAATGTCGCCAGCGTGCAACTCCGGCACAGGAATGCCGGTTTTTCCCTGCATGGCCTGAATGTGCGCGAATTTCTCCTGCCCATTCCGGCTGAAGTTCTGCAGCACCGCGTCATTCTTCAGCACGCCCGAGAAAACTTTGAAGTACGAGATGCGACCCGCAAATGCGTCGGACACGGTGCGAAATACGTAAAGCGAAACCGGCTCTGTGTCCGACTCATGCCGTTTGGGGGCATCGCCGTTTCCCGCCGCTTCACCCTGCACCCACTCATGCTCCGAAGGCGCGGGCGTGTAGTCGACAATGAAATCCATGATCCGGTCGGCGCCGATGTTACCCAGGCCCGAACTGAAAATGACGGGAAAAATCTTGTCCTCGCGGATGGCGTTGTGCAGCGCCGGGACCAGGTCTTCTTCCCCGAGCGTCCCAGCCTCGAAGAACTTCTCCATCAGTTTGTCGTCGCCTTCAGCGACCAATTCGACGAGCCGCTCGTGCGCTTCCTGCGCCTGCTCTTTCAAATTAGCCGGGATCTCCGTCTCTTTCCCCTTGCCGTTCCCGCCCAGTTCGTAGGTGTAGGCCTTCATGCGCACCAGATCGATGACGCCGCTCAGGCTCTTTTCACTGCCGATGGGCAGCTCGATCGGAATCACGTCGCGGCCAAAGGCATTCATCAACGATTCCAGCACGCGTTCGGCGTTGGCCCGGTCGCGGTCCATGCGGTTCACCACAATCAGCCGCGGGGTCTTGTACTCTTCGCAATAATTCCACACACGCTGGGTGACGACTTCCACTCCGGCCACGCCATCGACCACGACGATCGCCGCGTCCACCACGGGCAGCACCATCTTGGCCTCATGCACGAACATGTTGAATCCGGGCGTGTCGAGGATATTGATTTTGCTCGTACCCCACTCGACGACCGCGGCACCCATTGAAATCGACATCTTGCGGGCGATTTCTTCTTCGTCGTGGTCGGTGGTGGCAGACCCGTCGTCGACGCGTCCCAGCCTCTGTGTAGCTCCCGCGGTGTACAGCATGGCGGAAACGAGCGTAGTCTTGCCCGCATGCCCGTGTCCCACCATCGCGACATTCCTGATGTTTGTTCCTGAATAGACTTTCACGTTGGGCTCCCTTCGGCAGGCGTGGGAAGGAAACGACCCATGAAGAGGATAAGGACAGGAAGGCCAACCCAACATCCCCTGCCAAAACTATGGATGCTACCACGTGGGAAGCAGCCGTCTCAACCGGGGTTGGGGGTCAGCGACGTGCACATGGCCACCCCCGTAAGGGGCGTCATCCCGAACCCGGCGCAGTTCCGCCGGGTGAGGGATCTGGCGCGGATCATCGGACACGCCAGATCCGTCCCTCCGCCTGAAAAACGGCTTCGGTCAGGATGACCTCGGCAGAATCGACTGGAAACATTGTGGGCCGCCTCACCGCTTTCCAAGCTATAATTTGCCGCCCTCAGAAAGGCCTCCCGCCCGCGCCACCACCGGGGGAGGCAATCGGCTCATCCGAACCGGACTGGCCCCTTGGAGGTTCCCGTGAAGTCGACCATGATGTCGTCGCCGCTGCTCCTGACCGGCATACTCGAACACGCCGCCGGGTTCTATCCCGAGGTTGAAGTCGTTTCGGCGCGGTGCGATGGTTCCCGCCACCGCTGCACCTATCGCGATCTGCATCGCCGAGCCCGGCAATTGTCGGCGGCCCTGCAGGGCGCAGGCATCGCCAACGGAGACCGGGTCGCAACCTTAATGTGGAACGAGCACCAGCACCTCGAAGCCTATTTCGGCGTGCCCGCGACCGGAGCCGTGACTCACACGTTGAACCTGCGGCTGCACCCGGAAGAGCTGGCCTACATCGTTAACCACGCAGAGGACCGTTTTCTAATCGTCGATGAGGTGCTGCTCGACGTCTTCGAACAAATCCGCCCCCACGTCCGCTTCGAGCGCGTATTCGTAGTCGATCACGGCGGCGGGAGAATCCCGGAAGGGTGCGAGTCGTATGAAGCTTTCCTCGCCCAGTCGGACGGTACGCCACAATATCCAAATCTCTCCGATGAAGACGCCGCCTCCATGTGCTACACCTCCGGCACCACGGGCAAACCGAAAGGCGTTCTCTACTCGCACCGTTCACTCGCGTTGCACTCGCTGTCGATGGCCTTGCCCGATCATCTTCATTTCAGCCGCTGCGACACCGTTCTCCCCGCAATGTCAATGTTTCACGCCAACGCCTGGGGTTTTCCCTACGCCGCCACGATGACCGGATGCAAGCAGGTTTTTCCCGGAAGAAATCTGCAGCCGGAAGCATTGCTCGACCTGATGTCCAGCGAGCAAGTCACACTGACCGGCGGAGTGCCCACAGTCTGGCTGGCGGTACTGAACGCGATGGATTCCCATCCCGGCCGCTGGAAGCTGGCTCCCGGCCTGCGCATTGCTGTCGCCGGTTCCGCCGCCCCCGAGTCGATGTTCCGACGCTTCGACAAGCTGGGCGTGCGTGTCATTCAACCCTGGGGCATGACGGAAACCACGCCCCTGGCCACCTTCTGCACGCTCAAGCCCCACATGGAAACCCAGCCCGACGACGAACGCTATACCGTGCGTGCCAAGCAAGGCCTGCCTTCGCCGTTTATCGAGATCAGAAGTATCAATGAGTCCGGCGAAACTCCTTGGGACGGAGCGACCACGGGTGAACTGCACGTCCGCGGACCGTGGGTCACGAACAGCTATTTCCGTGTTGAACGTGACGACCGTTGGACTTCCGACGGCTGGTTTCGCACCGGAGACGTTGTCACCATCGATGGCGAAGGCTACGTAAAACTCACCGACCGCGTGAAAGATCTGATCAAATCCGGGGGAGAGTGGATCAGTTCGGTTGACCTGGAAAATGCGCTGGTCGCGCATGCGTCGATTAAAGAAGCTGCGGTGATCGCCGTGCCGCACTCCAAGTGGCAGGAACGTCCGTTGGCGGTCATCGTTTTGAAGGACGGCTGCCAAGTCAGCGACTCCGAATTGCGCGACTTGCTGTCGCAACGCTTCGCGCGCTGGCAATTACCGGATGCGTTTGTCTTCGTCGACGAACTGCCGCACACCTCGACCGGGAAATTGCTGAAGAGCAAACTGCGCCAGCAATTTAACGATTGGGCCTGGGATCCAAAATCACATGCAACACCGGTACGGTCAGAATAGAAGGAGGTAGCGGGAGCATCCCGCCCGCGAATCCACTACCTTTACTCAAATTGTCCTAAGGCAAGCCCGTGCAAGCGGGTGTATCATTTCCCGATGCTAGGCGGACGCAGCAACGAGCAGTGGATCGCCCAATACTCCACCAGCCACCAGCATCCCATCAATCGCCTCTGCCACGCTTTTGGGATACCGACGATTCTCATCTCGGTCGCCGTGTTTCTCGCAAGCATCTTCATTCATCGCCTCTGGCTCTACGCGCTGGGACTGTTCGTGATCGGATGGATCCTGCAATTCGTTGGTCACGCCTTCGAAGGCAAGCCGCCGGAATTCTTCAGCGACTGGCGATTCCTGTTCGTCGGCGTCCGCTGGTGGTGGGCCAAGATGAATGGCAAAGCGTAATCACCGCTGCGCGGCCCAGCGCTTGCGCCTCTTACCATTGTGTTCTATGCTGACCTCACCCTGGGGCTTCTGATTTACATAACATTCATGCAGCGTTGGACCGCAAAATTACTGCTGTTGTTTGCTCTGGCCGGAACTTTTGTTCCGCTGGCGCTGGCGGTCGCCACTGCCCCGGCGCATGCTTGTTGCCTTCGTAAATCGGTTCACCAGTGCCACGGCTCTGATTCGGAAACGGATCAACGCTCCGTCGGCACGACAGGCTGCTGCAGCCACGACTGCTGCCGCGCCGTAAGGACGTCGCAGTCGGCACATCCGCAGCCGTCGCTGAAATCGGCCCTCGTGCCAAGCATCGACGTCCACGCGAGCGAATCGCGTCCCGCAACTCCGGTAAGCGAACGCTTCGCAACCCAATCCACGCGCGCTCCCCCGCAAGTCTCCATCGCCTGATTCCCGATTCTTACTCGTGACTCCCGAATTCTGATTTCTGAAATCAGAACCGGGAAGGGCACGACTGTCAGTCGTGCCATAACGACGCAAACAGAGAATCGGCTTTAGCCCGTTTGGGGAGATATCGGCCGGCTAAAGTCGCATCACGATTGGAGACCTATGCGCCGGCTTCACATTCTGCTGCTCGCACTCTGCCTGACCTGCGCCGCCTTTGCGACGGTGGTCGGCTCCGTGCGCGGCCTCATTCACGATCCCCAACATCGCCCCGTGCAAAACGCCATGGTCATGCTCAAGGCGAAGTCCTCGGACTGGTCGACCTCAGCAATTTCCGACGCGAACGGAAACTTCACCTTCAACGCAGTGCCACTCGGAGAATATGTCGTCAGCGTCGCCGGCCTGGGATTCGAACAGACGCAGCAGAATGTCATGCTGGTTTCCGGCTCGCAGCCGGTCTTACATTTTGCGCTCAACGTCGCAACGGCGAAAGAGACGGTTAACGTCACCAGCACCCCTGATTACGCTCCTACCGATTCATCGACTCCGACCACGGTCATCGACCGCAATGAGATTGCGCATACTCCCGGCGCGACCCGGTCGAACAGCATGGCGATGATCACCAACTTCGTACCCGGTTCCTACGTCACGCACGATCAACTTCACATTCGCGGCGGACATCAAACCAGCTGGCTGGTCGACGGCGTTCCTGTGCCGAACACCAACATCGCTTCCAACATCGGGCCGCAGTTCGATCCCAAAGACATCGATTCGCTCGAAGTAAGCCGGGGTGGGTACGGCGCCGAATTTGGCGATCGCACCTATGGCGTTTTCAACGTGATCCCGCGCACCGGCTTTGAACGCAATCGCCAGGCAGAACTTGTGCTGAGCGCCGGCAATTTCTTTCAGACCAACGACCAGTTCAGCCTGGGCAGTCATACCGAGCGCTTCGCCTATTACGCGAGCGTGAACGGAAACCGCAGCAATCTCGGCATTCAGACGCCCGTGCCGGAGGTGGTTCACGATGCCGCGAACGGCTATGGCGGATTCGGTTCGCTGATCTTCAATGCCGACCCTTCGAACCAACTTCGCCTCGTGACATCACTTCGGAAGGACTACTACCAAATTCCCTATGACCCGAACTTCAACGACCTTGAGAGTTCGCAGTACGACAGCAGCGGCCTGCGCGATGCGGACCACGAATCTGATGCGATCCTGAATTTCTCCTGGGTCCACACCTTCAACTCGAAACTTCTGCTCACGGTTTCGCCCTTCTACCACCACACGGCGGCGAATTACGAAAGCGATCCTAACGACTATCCCACCGCCAGCACTGACCATCATGCGTCAAGCTATGCGGGCGGGCAGGTGAACTTCAGCGCGAATCTGCCGAAGAACACTGTTCAGGCAGGCTTTTACGGATTTGGCCAGAGCGACCACGACAATCTCGGAGTTCTTGTCAATTGCCCCGATAACGGAGACCCGAATTTCCCTGGCTGCGCTCCCGGTCCGCCCCTTGCCGATATCGAGCACGCCTCGGGCAGTCTCGCAGCCTTCTTCATCGACGATACGTTCAAGCCCTTCTCCTGGCTCACGCTGTCGGCGGGGATGCGTCCCACCCGCTTTTCCGGAGAAGTCACAGAAACCGCGATCAGCCCGCGTTTCGGCGCCGCGCTCAATATTCCTCACTTGAATTGGACCTTCCGCGCCTTTTACGGCCACTACTATCAGGCGCCTCCCCTCATCACCGCCTCGGGTCCACTGCTGGAGTTTGCCAACAATGCCAATCTGGCGTTCATCCCTCTGCACGGGGAGCGAGACGAAGAATCACAATTCGGTGTCAGCATTCCCTGGCGCGGATGGGTGCTCGACGCCAACGTCTTTCGCACCAACGCGTCAAACTATTTCGATCACAACAACATTGGCGAATCGAATCTCTTTTTCCCGCTCACAATTGAGGGCGCGATCGTGCGCGGATGGGAACTGACTCTGCGCTCGCCTCGCATTGCGCACCGCGCACAGATTCACCTCGCGTATTCGAATCAAGTGGCCTGGGCCGGAGGCGACATCAGCGGCGGTCTTACTGATTTTTCTTCCCTGGATTGGGGCCCGCTCGATCACGACCAGCGCAATACGCTCAACATTGGTGCCGACGTCACGCTTCCATGGCGCGCCTACGCCTCCACCAACGTCTACTACGGTTCCGGCTTCACCAACGGCTTCCCCGGCGAGCCCTATCCAGGAGATTATTTGCCGCAGCACACCACCTTCGACCTGACTCTGGGCAAAGACTTCGGCGAGAGCATCTCCGCCTCCATCAACGCCTTGAACGTCGCGAACCGGCGCGTGCTACTCGACAATAGCGTCACCTTCGGAGGCTTCCACTGGAACAATCCCAGAGAGATTTTCGTCGAGTTCCGCTACCGCTTTCATTTCTGATGTAGAGGACATATAAAATTGACCCCCATAAGAGAAAAGGCACGCTCGCGCGTGCCTTACCCCTTTCTCGCAGAACACAACTGTTAGTTCAGAGCCCACGTATCATTGAAGAGCGCTCCGGTATTGAATACCAATCCGCCGAAGATCACGAATTGCTGTCCCACCGGATCCCATACAGTACCCAACAGCTCACGCGCGGGAGGACTATTGACCGGTGCCACTCGCCTCCAGTCGCTGCCGTTCCACTCCCACGTTGCCTTCTGGTCGACTCCCGCATAGCCTCCGCTGAATACAATCACCTGTCCAAGCTTCTCATCGAAGCCTCCGCTGGTGAAATAGAGAGGAGGCGGCTGCGTTGTCGGATTCTGCTGTGTCCAGTCTGTTCCGTCCCAGGTCCACGTGTTCCGCATGACCCAAAGATCAGACAGCCCACCGAAGAGCACAATGTTCTTCCGGATCGGGTCGTATGCGACCACCGACCCGGCTCGCGGATACGGCGTCGTCGTCGGGTTCAGCTGCTTCCAGTTCGTTCCCGTCCACTGATACATGCTGCGGGAAAAGAATTGCCCCTGATATCCGCCGAACATGTCGACATGTCCGCTGACCGGATCGCGGAACAGAATTGGATTGGTCGCGCCCTTCGGAACAGTCCTCGGCTGCGCTTGCGTCCAGGTTGAGGTCGTACCATCCCACAACCACGTCTCATTCAAGAAAGCCTGCCCCTGGAATCCCCCGAACATGACGAGCTTGTGAATTCGCTCGTCGTACGCCATTGCCGCGTCGGCGCGATTGCTCGGGCCGCTGGTCGCTACCTGCTCCCATGTGGTTCCATCAAACGTCCACGTGTCACCGAGTTGTCCTGTGGAATCCAATCCGCCAAACAAAACAATCTTCTTGCTGACGGGATCGTAGGCCGAAGCAAAGCCAGCTCTCGCCGTAAAGCTCGCGGCAGTATGCAACCTCTTCCACGTGATCGACGAAGTATCGCCGGCAATTGATAGGGTTGAAAACACAAGCACAAGCAGGACAGGGACTGCATTGCGCAGGATGGCAGAGTTAATACGTTGCAAACGCATTCTCGAAATGGTCTCCTTGCAAAATAGCCGCCGCATCCTAACAACCTCGTGACCAGAGCGGGTAGAGCCCAAAGTTAGATCAGGCACAACCCCTCCCCGCAGTGCGGAATCCAATAGCCACTTCAATGGAATCACGCGGAGGCCGCATGGACCAGCAGCAGTGGACAATCATAATTGCGGTGATCGCGGGAGTTGTCATCGTGGCGGTCGGCGGTTTTTTCGTGGTCCGCAGGCGCCGCAGCCAACAACTTCGCGAGCGCTTCGGACCCGAATATGACCGGGTCGTCAAAAAAGAAGGCGCTGTACGCCGCGCGGAAGGTGTTCTCGAAATTCGCGCCAAGCGCCGAGAACAATTCCCCTTACGCCCGCTCACTGAAGAAACCCGCGTCGACTTCGCGGAACGCTGGCGGATCGTGCAATCGAATTTTGTTGACGACCCCAAAGCTTCTCTCGCCCAGGCCGATCAATTGGTCAACCAACTGATGGAAACCCGCGGCTATCCCATGGCGGACTTCGATCAGCGTGCCGCCGATATTTCCGTTGACCATCCAGTCGTCGTGGAAAACTATCGGATCGCTCACGACGTTGCTCTTCGCCAAGGCCGCGGTGAAGTCAGCACCGAAGACCTGCGCAAAGCCATGGTTCACTACCGGACGCTGTTCGAAGAACTGCTCGGAGATGCATACCCCCAACGAAAGGAGGCACGAGCATGAGCGTGCCAATGAGGAAAGAGGAACCGGAATTCGAGGAAGAAATAACCACGGCCGATCTGGCTCAGGGCAAGCGCCCCGTGTCTGAAGATCTGCCAAAACAAGATGTGCGTGAAGGTCGGCTCAAACTAAATGAGGATCGATTCAGCGAGGATCAACTCAACGACGATCGGCCAAAACCAGTTCTTGCCGGGCGCCCCTCGTCAGCTTCCGGCGAGATCGCGCAGCAAAATGTCAACGCCGCGGCCAGCGACATTCGTAGCACTACCGATGAAGTTCGCAACGCCGCCAGCCCCGGCCGCACTTCCACTGATTCGACCCCGCTATTCCCCAACAACGAACTGGAAGAGTTGAGGAATCGCTGGAGCGGTGTGCAGACCGCCTTCGTCGATGAGCCTCGCAGCGCCGTCGAGCAAGCAGACAGCCTGGTCGCATCGGCCATGAAACGCTTGGCAGAAGTGTTCGCCGAAGAACGTTCCCGGCTCGAACAGCAATGGGATCGCGGCGACAACGTCTCCACGGAAGACCTGCGCATTGCTCTGCAACGCTATCGTTCGTTCTTCCAGCGCTTACTCTCAGTATAAGAACCAGGGCGGACCCAGGCGGCCCGCCCTTATCACTTTACTCGTAACCCGAACAGCCAAACTTATACACCGCGCTGCTTCTCACGCAGCAACTCTTCCACGTCGCCAATCTTCTCTCCCAGCATGTTCAGCTTGCGCGCCAGGCCCTGAATCTCGGTTTCGGCTCGCCGGTTGACGTCGTAATCCAGTTCGCCGCGCAGTCGATCCTTCGTGTCCTGACGGTTCTGGCTCATCATGATCACCGGCGCCTGCACCGCGGCCAACATCGACAGAAACAGATTCAGCAAGATAAACGGATAGGGATCCCATGCTCTCTTGCCCAGCAAAATAGACAGGCTCACATAACTCACCAGCACAAAGCCGAACGAGAGAATAAACGTCCACGACCCGCCAAATCCCGCGACCTTATCTGCAATACGCTCCCCGAAAGTCGCATCCTTTTCGATGACTTCATTGGGATGACGATTCGCCCGCAGCCGCACCAACTGCTGCGAAGAGTGAAACTGCCGGCCCAGCACGCGAAGCATGTCCATTCCGGCAAGCGGCTTGCGCTGCAGCAGCACGGCGATGTCCTGCTGGTCGACTTCGATACACACCGCTTCATCGATCGCCATCGCTTCAGTCTGATGCGGAGTCTGCTCCAGCATCGACGCGAAGCCGAAGAACTCTCCGTGCGACGGTTCGTCGATCACCACTTCCTGGTGCTCGTGGTCCACGGTCGAGACCCGCACTCTTCCCGACACCACAACATAGGCCTGTCCACCGGAGTCTCCGATCTTGTAGATCCGTTGCCGCGGCGCAAAAGTCTTCACCTGCACCTGCCCGGCCAGCACTGCTGCCTCTTCGTCATCCAGCAACGCAAACAGTGGAACGTGTTTCAATACCTCTGGATCACATGCCATGAATCGCCTCGTCGTGTGAAATCTGGATCGGAAGACGCGTCGAGGATTTCACAAAAGCGGCTCGCGAACAATACGGCACGCATGGCACGCAAGCCACGCTCGGAGTTAAAGTGGATACAACGTGAACAACCATACTGGCCGTTTTTATCTGATCGCTCTCATCCTGATTGCCGCCGTTCTTGGATCCTCCTGCCACCGCAGCAACACGCCGATTGTCAAACGCTATCCCTTTAGCGGGCATGTCGTTTCCGTTGACACCCAATCAAAATCCGCTCTCGTGGATGGCGACGCCATTCCCGGCTTCATGGACGCAATGGCCATGCCCTACAAGGTCAAGCCAGCCGCGACGCTAAACCATCTACTTCCCGGCGACACGATTTCCGCCGAGGTTGTCGTCGTGCCGCGCGACACTTCGAACGACGACACCGAACCCGCCTATTGGCTGGAAAATGTCAGGGTCACTGCGCACGCGGACACCACTCCGGCAGTTGCTCCGAACTCCCTGCACATCCCCGCGCCCGGTGAGGAGGTGCCGGACTTCTCCTTCACCAATCAGGACGGCAAGCGCATTTCCCTCAAGCAATTTCGCGGGAAGACTCTGCTCCTCACCTTTATTTACACGCGCTGCCCTTTTCCTGACTTTTGCCCCCGCATGAGCAGCAACTTCGCGGAGATCTACAAGCAACTCGGCGGGAATCCAGCTTTGTCAGCCACGCAGTTGCTGAGCATCAGTTTCGATCCCGAGCATGATTCGCCCAAGGTTCTCCGCGACTATGCTCACCAGGTGGCTCACACGCAAGACGCGGCGCTCTTCAGCCGCTGGCAATTCGCCGCTCCCAGTTCCGTGGATCTGCCCAAAATCGCCAATTTCTTTGCGTTGACTGTCAAACCTGAAGGCGGACTCATCACTCACAATCTCAGCACCGCCGTCATCGGCCCCGACGGTAAGATTTTGAAGTGGTATCACGGCGGCGATTGGCAGCCTTCTGATCTAATAAAGGATGTGGCCAGCTCTGGCCCACCGAAAAATTAAACGTGACCACGATCGATTCGCACACGGCTTAAAGAGCGTACGAGTCATGCCTGGAAAAGGCATGACCTGGAAAGAACACAATTTCGGGAAGGGTTCAGTTTTGCAAAGGGCACGACTTTGCGACAGCCACAATTCTGGGAAGGCTCGATCTTGAGAAAGACACGGCTTAGGACGGGCACGATTCTGGGAAGAGCACAATCTTGGGAAGGGCACGACTTCAGTCGTGCCATCTGAGCGCAAAGCAATCGCGCTTTAGCGCCGGAGGCGTCTGTCGCGGCTTGATGATCCTGCTAAACAGACTCATTCGTCGAACGGAAAGAGGAATAGATAGATGAAATATTTGTTATTAATTCTCGCCGTCCTGGGCGTCGTCGTGTCTTCTCTCGCGCTCCGCGAGCACTATCGCACCTACGGCGACTCTCCCTGCTCCATCAACGAACGCTGGGATTGCGGCGTCGTCAATCACAGTCCTTACGCCATGCTCGCCGGAATTCCCGTGGCCACTCTCGGCATCGTCGGCTATCTTCTCATGGGCGCGCTCGCATTCTTGCGCTCGTTCCGCCTGCTGCTCGTCCCCACCTTCGCCGGACTCGCCTTCTCTCTTTATCTGGCCAACATTGAAGCTCACGTGCTCGGTGTCTGGTGCATCTACTGTGTGATCTCACTCGGAATCATCTCTCTCATGTCGCTGCTCACCCTGGGAGCCGTCGTAGCACAATTCGTCCGCAAACCGTCGGCAGCATAACCAGATCATTGGAGAAGGAGGCGGCCCGGAGAGACACGCCAGAGCGATCACTGCTTGGTCGACACGCGAACCGCCGTCCTTAGTTCGAACATGCTCGCCGTATTTTGCTATCGGGAGCGCACCTGACCAGAAAACCGGGGAAACTCCAGTTTGCTCGTAAGGATTCCTATTTCCGCCTGACCCCTAGCTTGCGGTTGATGTCGGTCGAAAATTCGATGAAGATGTTGAGCAGCACTCCGTATCCGGCCTGCCCGAGCATGGCGCGCCCCCCTTCCGCAAACGCATTGCGCGGCTCCGGCTTCCAGGCCGTCGAAACCAAGCCCCCCACGAATGCTCCTCCATACAACGCCCACTGTGGACGCAACTCCTGCTCGGTTTCATTGTAGGTAAGAAAATTCCGCATGATCGCGTGCCTGGTCCGGGGCCAGAATCCGCTGCATCGGCATTGGTCGTACCGCGGCTCGTATTTCAATTTTGCGTTTCCCAGCCAAGCCACGGTATTCGCCGTAATGAATTGCCCTTCCCGCGACGCGAATCGTTTGGAATATCCTCCGAATCCTCCACCCCACTCGCGTGGAGATCCCCTCGCCTGGTCGATGCCCGCTGCGAACATGCGTTTCATGTATGCTCCCGGGGTCGCCAGCGTCTGATCTAAATAGATCGTTCGCCGCTGTGACGCGTCTAAAGGAACCAGCTGGTGATCCTTTCCTACAAAGATTCCGGTGACCAATCCACTTTCCCAATCGCGTGCTTTGATCAGGGCAGCCGTCCCCGCATTCTTTGTGGCCTCCACCGCCTGTGCGGTCACTTGCTTGGTCATGTCCGCGGCCGCTTGCGCGGGATTCGGATTGTCATCTTTCTTCTCTTCCGGTTTTTCCTCCTGCTTTTCGTCCTGTGGCGTTTCGTTCGGGGATGATGGCGTAGCCGGCTCCCCGGCTTGCGGTGGAGGCTGCGGCTTGGTTTCGTCCTGCGCGAAAGCGATCCCGACTTGCAGCGCGAGGCAAATCCATAACAAAACAATCGAACAGAGGGCTCCGCGAGTGCAGCCTGCCGTCCCCAACGTCATCACCCTTCGCGATTCTGCGCGATCTTTCGATTATGCGGACCAGCGTGCGCCCGCTTCTTTGCTCTATCGCCCGCAACCATTAAATTCATTTCGATGCACTCTCTCCACAATCCTGTTGCCGACAAAGGTTGGATCGTCTCGCTGCCCTCAGTGAGAGGGCTCGATGAGATTGGAGCAAAGGGAAGGGCACGACTTCAGTCGTGCTATAAAATCCGCCAGCCATCAGGGCTTTAGCAACTGGGGCAGCCAGGTTTATTTGGGGACAGCCGCTCCGGGTGTCCAGTCGAGCAAAGCTCGACAGCTTTACGAGAACAGTGTCGTGAACGAATGCAGCCGATTTTCCTCGCCACAACTCCTAAAGGCCTTGCCTTTGCTGCCGCACCTTCTTCAGCGCTGATGGCGTGGCTCGCGACCATGGCGTCGATTACTTCATTCCGTCGTTGAAGAGCACGATCTGGGTGTCCAAAGGGCGACAAGTGCGCAGGAGCTCGGATCAACCCCGCCAGCAGCGCTGCTTCTCCAGTCTGCAACTGATTCGGATCTTCCTGAAAAAAATATTGTGAGGCGGCTTGCACACCCACTTGACCGTCGCCGAACCAGGCCCGATTGGCAAAAATCGTGAATAACTCTTGGCCCGAAAAACGTCGCTCCAAGCGCGCAGCCATCCGCAGTTCCCCGACCTCACGATTCAACGCTTTGGAAGGCGCGCAGAACATGCTGCGAGAAATCTGCGACGAAATCGGTGCCCTGCGGAAGCGCGGTCTTTGAATCCCAGATATAGGTTGGCGAGAACCCCCCGATCGTCTCCGTGGATCTCAGCCGCGCTCAGAGCCGCCCGTAGGTTATTTCCGATGGACTCATAAGGAATCGCGATTGTCGCAGATGTCAAGCATGGATCCGAAACGGGCACGACCTGAGCTGGTGCAAACCGCGCTAGGCCGTTCATATCTGGAAGATCGCGGGCGTAAAAGAAGAACCAACCGATTCCGCTGCCGCAGGCAAGCGCACTAACGACCAACCCGATCACAAGGATCTTCACGAATGCGCGCAAGATTAATGTCGACCTCGCCACTCTCAACCCGTTCTTGCCTGCCTACCCTCTCTCAAACGCATGTTTCCTCTCCAGCTCCTGCAACGCCTGCTGCCGCGCGCTTTCAAATCTTTGCGCTTGCCCCATCAGGCCTTGTGTCGCCTCCGCCCATTCGCCCTCGATCCGCAGCAGTCCCTGCGCCGCCACCAGACGCGCCGCTATCTCGATCAAATGCCCCGGAGCCGTCTGTAGGTATTGCGCCTCCGTCGGATCGCCGATCCACACTCGGTTCTCGCTTCCCAGCGTTGTCTGCCAGTACACTTTGCGTTCGATGAATTCCGCCATCACATCGTCCGCGGCCTTGCCAAACACCCACTGCTGCCGCTTGAAATCATAGTGACGGCTCGAAAACGGCACCGGCAGCAATTTCCCCGACTTCAAGAATTCAATCTGCCTGCGATCCACTTCCTTACGCAGCGCGTTGATCACCGGCGCCTCCGCATCTTTCGGATCCAGCGACGGCAACACCTCACGCACAGTCTGCGAAAGATTCACCGCCACCGGCGCATGCAAGCCCTCCGACCCTTCCAGCCCGATGTCGCCATGCAGCACGAAGAAGTCTGCCCCGGAAGTCGACTGATGAAACGGCCACTCCAGCCGAATCGTCAGCGGCAATCCCCGCAGCGTCACCCAAATCTTCTTATCCGCGGGGCTTCCAGTCCCGCCCTGTCCCGTCGTCATAATCCGTACCCCTTCCCTGGGGCGCAACCGCCGCGCCACTCAATCCCAATGTGAAAGTATTCTGGAAATCGTTCGCTCGAAGATCAATCTGTAATCTTAAATCGAAAATCCGAATCTTTGTTGCCAGCTACTTCCCATCCAGCAGCCCTCAGCGTCGGCTCTCTTTTGCCGAAGGGTTGTTGCCGGGCATCACGCCGGGTTCTGGCTGATTACGGAACGAGATGCAGTCGTTACACCACATGCACCACCCCAGCCCCTCGTATCGCCCAAATCATCCCCTCGCTATTCATAAGCTCTCCAGAATTCCTCTGTGTCCCCTGTGTCCCCCGTGGTGAGGGGTTTTAGCACCCAGATAATGCCGCCCGACTTCCGAGGCATACTCCCGCCCCAACCGTTCCGCATTCCCCAACAGCCACTCACTCAACCGCGTCTCTCCGGTAGCGGGTCCTCCAGGCGCCAGCAAGTTGTCCATCAACCCGCGGTATTCCTCCCACGTCAGCACGACATCCTTCACGATCCGGCCCGCCAAAAAAGTCGACAAATACGCGAGGACCGTCGGCACATGAACCAGCCGCACGTCACGACCCACGCTCCGTGCAATCAGCCTCACCAGTTCCTCGAAACCGAACGTCTCGGGCCCCACTGCGTCCCTCACCGAATTACCTGCCTGCTCTGCCGACTCCCCCAGCAGTCGCGCCATGTCCTCGACATAAATGGGACGAATCCTGTAACGTCCATCCCCCGGAATCCCGAACACCGGAAGATGCCGCACGAACCACGCGATATTGTTGATGAGAATGTCTTCCGCGCCGAAGATCACCGTCGGCCGCAGAATTGCGTATGAGAGCCCGGAGGTCATCACCGCTTCTTCCACTTCAGCTTTTCCTTTGTAGTATCCCAGGGGAGATTCGATGGAAGGATTCGCGATGCTGACGTGCACGATCCGGCGCACTCCGGCGTCCTTGGCCGCTGCAATGAGAATTCGCGAATTCCGAACCGCAATTTCGAAGTTCGTCTTTCCGCGTGGGAAGCGAACCCAATAAGTATTGATCAGAGTGGCAGCGCCCCGAAGATTACGCCGCAGCTCATCTGGACGATCAAAGTCATATGGGAAAATCCGCACGCGCTCGCCAAAAAGATTCGTCCGGCCAGCAGCGCCGGGAGGATGGTTCGTAAGGGTGCGAACCTCGTAGCCGCGATCCAATAGCATCCTTGTCGCATACTTCCCCGTATAGCTGAACGCGCCGGTGATTACGACACTCGCTGCCATCGGCCCTCCTCAGTCCTGAGCGCGTCGCGTAATGTCATAAAGATCAGATGTTTCTGTAGGAAGCGAAATGCGTAAATAAAAAAAGGCCTACCCCGCCTTCTTTCTCACCTTCGTTCCCATGCGCAAAAGCTTTCGCACCGTCCCTGTCGGCAGCCGTTTCATCTGGTCGTACAACTCCGTCACCGCCTCAAAGAATCCCGCCATCGCCACCAACCGCTCCCGCGTGTACTCCGCGCCTACTTCTTTCGGATCCAGGTCGGCCAGGCACTGCCGCAAGATCTCTCGCGTCGGATCGATTTCCCGCCGCTTCCTCTGTTCGATCACCAGCCGGAACATCTCCCAAACGTCCTTCATCGACTCATAATGTTCCCGCCGGTCTCCCAGCACGTGCACGGCGCGCACAATTCCCCAAGTTTCCAGCTCGCGAATCGACGTGCTCACATTCGACCGCGCCACGCTCAGCGTCTCGGCAATCACCTCCGCCGGCAGCGCCGTAGGCGATAGGTACAGCAACGCATGAATTTGCGCCACCGTCCGGTTGATCCCCCACCGCGTCCCCATCTCGCCCCAGTGGAGGATGTACTGCTTCTGCACTCCGGTAAGTTCCGCCATAACGTTTCTTTCAGTACGAACTGAATATACAGAATAATTAGTCTTTTGTCAACGAGCCCGATCTCAAAGCGTGATCAAAGAGGAATTAATGCGAGGGAGGACTGTCACATCGAGATGACCTTGGAACAAGCCCGACTCCCACCTCAGTTCATGTGGAGACAGCCGCCTTCGGCTGTCTCGCCAGCGCGAAGCGCGGCGACCCCGTGCACGATGCGGAACCAACAAAGTAATCGCCCCGACTTCCCACTAGCGGCGCTCTTCAGCCACGCTAGCTCTATGTCAGCGCTTCATCAGCAAGTAAATACGCTAATCCACTCCACCGAGTAACGTCTTTGATTCCCCCACGCAAAAAGAAAGGCCGGCCCCGAAACCGACCCAAGCTAGCAGCTAGAAGCTGCCCTTCTTCATTCGCATCGCCATCCCGCCCCGAAACTCCGGACTTCGCACCATCTTCTCTCCACCAGCATGCTTGAAGCGCACTTCATCCTTCACCGCCCCACTCATCACATCCACCCACCTCAACACATATTTCCCGGCAGGCAAACTAAACGTCACTTCCGTCGGCCCATCTCCATCGACATACATCGCATACTCTCCCTGCGAACTCGAAAGCAGATGCGTCACCACTCCGCCCGCGTGTTTCACCGTGCTCATATCCGGAGCCAAATCCACCAGCGGCAGTCCCTGCAGAAACTCACTCAAGATCCGCAACCGCCGCCGCAACTCCGCACTCCCGCCACCCGGCCCGTTCGGCTCCGCGTCGCTTCCATCCTCATGCCCCACCGAGAATGAATAGTCCAAGCTGTCGAACACGCCCCCTCCCGACAACATAAAATTCCACGCTTGTCTCGCGTAGGTTTCATCCGCGCGCCCCAGGAACCCGGTCTCGTCATACGACAGCGCCTTGCCCAATCCGTAGTTCTGCAGCGCGGCCTCTGGATACGCATAGTGAAAGTTCACCACGCTCACACCCGCGATCACCGAGCGCACCGGATACACAAAGTTGCAGCAATTCTGCGCAATCAAATGTCGCTTGGGCAGTGTCGCCTCTTCACTCGTGATCCACTCCGCCACTCGCGTCTGCCACGCCATCGACAACTCATCCGCCAGCTCGATCGAATTCGGATACTGATCTCGTCTCGAGAACAAATAAGGATTCACCACGTTCTCCAGCACCGGACGATCCGACCACGGCTCATTGGCAATCTCAAAAATCAGATTCGGATGAGCATTCGCCTCCCGCACCAGCTTCCGCACATACCTCTCCTGGTGCGCGAGAACGCTCCCGTTCTCCAGCGTGTTCACTTTCTTCCAGTCGATCGCATCCGTTTGATTGACGTTGTTCGCGCGATTGAACGGACTCAAATCCCACTGCAACTGCCCATACTGCGAAGAGAAAAATGTAAGCTCGACGACGATCCCGCGCTTCGCCGCCTCGGCCAGAAAATCGTGCAGCCGCGAAAAATACTCCGGATTCCATTTCTCCAAATCAAACTTGTTTCCACCGCCCGCATACTCCGCCGTCGAACTCCGCGCCCACGGCGCAACAAATCTCCCCCGCGCTGGAGCCAGATCATTCCGCAAAATCCCAAACGACTTCGCCGGCGCCTCCACATACGACCCGCCAAACACCCGCGTGTAATTCATTCCTCCCGCCGCGAGTGCCTCCAGATATTTGTGATAATCAAAATCCGCATTGAACACCGCCCCGTAGTGCTCTCCGCTGGTAACCAGCGCCACCGCCTTCCCCTGAAATAAAAAATAATGCGGATTCTTCGGATGCAACCGAATCGGCTCCGTCTGCGCAACCTGCGCTCCGGCCCACGTGCCAATCCAGAGAATCAATACAAGCGGGGTGATAAGTGCAGAAAAATTTCGAAAGCTTCGGACACGCATGCCGCTCCTCCTGATCGAACTACATCCCTGATGGATCACTTCCGTTGACGGCTATTCCGCGCGCAGCGCGGCGCACGGGTCGATCCTTGTCGCCCGCCGTGCGGGCAGCCATGCCGCCATCAGACCCACCGCCATCAGCAGCAGCGTGACGATCGTGAATGCTATCGGATCGGTCGGCGTCACCCCGAACAGGAACGTCTGCAGCACGCGAGTCACGCTCGCCGCCCCGGCCAGGCCCACGATCAGGCCCGCGAGGACGATGCGGAGCGCGCGCGTGAGCACCAGTCGGAGCACGTCGCGGCGTTCGGCGCCGAGCGCCATGCGCACGCCGATCTCGCGGCGGCGCTGCGTCACCGCATAGGCCATCAATCCGTAGATTCCGCACGTCGCAATCAGCGTCGCGGTGATCGCGAACAGCACCAGCAGAAACATCCGGAAACGCGGCGGCGCCACCGACGCCGCCACCGCTTCGTCCATCGTCACTGTGCTCTCGATCGGCAGATTGGGTGCGGCATGGCGAATTTCCGCGCGGATCCCTTCGACCACGCTGGCGGGTGTGTCCGTCCGCACGACGAACGACACGAACCGCAGTACGAAGAACTCGACGCGCTCCTGCTGGAACGGCACGTAGAGCATGGGCTGCACTTCCTGATCGAGTCCCTTCTGACGGATGTCGGCGACCACGCCCACCACCGTCAGCCACTCGCCCCGATCGCTCAAGCGCACGCGCCGGCCGAGCGCCTCGCCCGGCCCCCCCGGAAAGTATTCCCGCGCGATGCGCTCGCTGACGATCGCTACTTTCGGCGCTTCCGCCGTGTCCTGTGCAGTGAACTCGCGTCCCGCCAGCAGCGGAATTCCCATGGTGTTGAAATAGCCCGCGCCAATCTTCGGCCTGCCGGCATCAATCTTCGGCTTCGGCTGCCCCTCGATGTAAAAGTCGTCGCGGATGAACATCATCCCGAACGGCGCCGAGTTGATCAGGCTCGCGGACTTCACGCCCGGCAGGTACTGAATGTGATCGAGTACGCCGCGCGCGAATTCATGGATGCGCTCAGGCTCGTCGTAGAGGCGTTCGGGCAGCGTCACCCTGACTGTCTGCACGACGCCGTCGGGCCCACGCGATTCGAAGCCGGGCGACACAGACGTGAGACGCACGAAGCTGTGAATCAGCAGGCCCGCGCCGATCAGCAGGACGAGCGTCAGCGCGAACTGTGCGGCGACCAGCAGCGTCCGCAATCGCTCTCCCCGACGGTCGCCCGTCGTGTGCGCTTCGCCGGCGTGCAGCGCGAGGCCTTCGCCAAACGCGGCTCCGCTGGCGCGCAGCGCCGGCACCAGGCCGATCAGCAGAGTAGAGACGACCGACAAGCCGAGGCAGAACGCCATCACGCGCGCGTCGATCACGATCCCGCCGAGGCGTGGAAGCGCGAATTGCGGCACCAGCGGCAGCGTGACCTCGATCGCGATCCGCGCCAGCATCACGCCGAGCGACGCGCCCAGCAGCGACAACACGATTGCTTCCGTTAGCAACTGATGCACGATGCGCCGGCGTCCCGCGCCGAGGGCCATGCGTACGGAAAGTTCGCCGCGGCGCGCGCTGAGGCGCGCCATCTGCAGATTCGCGACGTTGACACAGGCGATCAGCAGCACGAACGATACCGCCCCGAGCAGGATCAGCAGCAGCGTGCGTACCGACTCTGTGCCGTACTCCTGCAGCCCGACAACGCGCGCGAGCGTGCGGACGTTCGGCGCCTGCGCACCCTCGGTCGCGAGTCCGCCTGGGGGCACGATCGACGAATCGTTCACCAGCGCCGTCAATTCCGCTTCCGCCCGTTCCTGCGTCACGCCTGGCTTCATGCGGCCCAGCAAGAAGAGGAACGCATTCCTGCCGGTGTCGCCAGGCCAGCGATTGAGCAGAAAGATGTCCGTTTCCGGCAGTGCGCCGAGGCGTGGAAGCACCGGCCTGAAGCTGAAGTCCGGCGGCAGCACGCCGGCGACGGTACGGGGAAGGCCGTCGATGGTGATGGACTGTCCGACGATCGCCGGATCGGCCTTCAGCGACATGCGCCACAGCCGGTCGCTGACGATCGCGCTGCGATCGTCGTCTGGCGCCGCGGCCCCGGTGAGGAACGAACGGCCGCGCGCTGGCTCGACGCCCAGCGTCACGAAGAAATTCGGACTCACCTCGAGTGCGTGCAACTGCAGCGGCTCGCCGCGTCCGGTCAGCGGCACGTCGATCGAGTTGTAGGCCGCGAGATCCTCGAGCGCGGCCACCCGCGGGCGCAGCCCCTCGTACGACACGGGCGCCCAGGTCGAGAAGGTCCTGGGGCCTTTCTCGGTCTGCTGCGCTGACGAGATCATGACCAGTTGATCGGGATTCGGATACGGCAGCGGACGCCAGAGCACGCCGTAGGCAACGGAGAAAATCGCGGTGTTGAGGCCGATGCCGAGCGCGAGTGTGGCGAGGGCAGTGAAGGTGAACGCCGGATCGCGCCGCATCAATCGCAGCGCGTGACGCATGTCCCGCATGAAGGTTTCGACGGTTGGGAAGGTCCACGGTTCGTGCGACTGTTCGCGCAGCCGTAGCGGATTGCCAATCCGCCGCCGCGCGGCTGCCCGCGCCTCGTCGTCGCTCATTCCATCCGCGTCAGCGAGGGCGTGTGCCTTCATCTCCTCGTGAAAGCGCAGCTCCTCTTCCAGATCACGATCGAACCGATTCCGCTGAAACAAGAACAGCAGACGTCGGAGCACAGAACCCATGGCACCCTCCTGAGAGGCAGGACATTACGTCGTCTTCATCACCCGCATGATCGCGCCGAACATCTGCGAGAATCGCGATTCCTCGACGCCGAGCTGCTTCTTCCCGGCAGTCGTGAGCCTGTAGAAGCGCGCTCGCCGGTTGTTCGCCGAAATCTTCCACTGGGCCAACACCCATCCCTTGACCAGCATCCGCTGCAGCGCCGGATACAGCGACCCCTCTTCGATCGTCAGCACGTCCGCCGACAGCATCTGGATGTGCTGCGCGATGCCGTAGCCGTGCATTGGTTCAATCGACAGCGTCTTCAGAATCAACATCTCGAGCGTGCCCGGAAGCAGCTCATTCTTGCTCTTCGTCTTAGATTCTTTCATCAGTCTCTCTTTGCATAGACTAACTATGGAAGTGGAAAGTATCCTCCCTTCGGTGAAACGCTGTCAACTGTTGGCAGCCGAAGACTCGAAATTTTCCGGATCATATCCCAGCAAACGCGAGCGCGAAGGGGCGACAGATTTTAGCTCTGACGCAAGTCCGGGGTAAGGACAAGAAGAATACACATGACGCGATGCGGAGGGGGAACCAGCACCAATGCCTGCTCTCGGGTTCGTGCCAAGTAAGTGCAATCGCGATGTCGTGCCAGTTGATGCTAAACTCTTTCGCAGTTCGGCCGTTTCGATCTCGCCCTGCCAGTCGTACCGCCGAAGATCCGGACGAGGCGGTACGTCTTGTGCTTGTCATTTTTAGGTCGGCACTTTCACTCCTTGGATCGCACCAGTAACCGGAATCGTTGAGACCGAGTTGTCCAATCATTGCCGCTGTCGAACAAATTAAAGGACACGGCAGCCAGGGGATCCGTTAACGCCATGGCAGACGCTACGCCTCCAAATACAATCCCTGCGCCAAGCAACCCGATCTCACAGCCTCGCCGACAGATTTCTCCTTGGCTCCTTTTCAAGGTTGGGTATGTGGCGGCGATGTTCGTTTTCCTTATTCATGGGGAAAGCCTTCGTTATGGTCGCGGGTAGACGTCTTCCCCGGTGGATACCTGCTAATGCGTACTCTCTCGTTGTTACGCACGATCCTGAGCCAATCCAAGGCGCCTCTCTCCAGCGAGAGTCAACGAGAGCGCTGGGGCAGTACCGCGGCACCGGGTTGGGTAAATTGGGCGCTTGCGCTAACAATTGCTGATCTCGCAGTCTTTCTTGACTACGGACACTGGCACTTGGTGCCTGGCTTGGAGCGGCCGAGCGCGCAAGCCTTCGGACTTCTGCTGTACTTAGCGATTGCGTTGTGGTTGAAGTGGACCCAACGCTACCTTGCGACCGCATTTGCTGATAAAGGTCCGTTCCGGCTCTTATACAGTCGGGTCCGTTTCGTCGCATCAGGCACCCGTACTATGCCGGAGCAATGATGCAAAAGATTGCTGTCGCACTCATATTTGCCAGCGCGGTGGGATGGTTGTTGGTAGTGCCCTGGTGGGTTCTGATTTTGCGACAAGTTCGGCTCGAAGAGGCCCACCTCCACAAGCTTTTCGGCCGCGAGTATGAAGCCTACGCTCGACAGACGGCTAGGGTTGTGCCGGGTATCTATTGAAGAGCGGAAATTCCAGATGCCTACGCTAAAATCCGCGCATCCTGTCATCCCGGAATCGACCGTGATTCATCCGCGCGCAAAAAAGGCGGCCGCAAGGCCGCCCGGTTGTAGCTAGGAGCTAGAAGCTAGGAGCTAGGAACTCCTCCCCCTCAACATCTCCACCACCCGCTCATAATCATCCACCGTGTGGTACTCGATCACGATCTTGCCCTTTCCCTTGCGATCGCGAATGCGCACACGCACTCCCAACAATCGCTCCAGGTCCGTCTGCGCCGCGCGCACATTCGGATCCACCCATCGCGCCCCGCCTCCGGTTTTCTTCGTGACCTGTCCCGGCATCCCAGGGAACGGATCCAGCAGCCCGTTCATCGAGAGCACCATCCTCTCGATCTGTTCAAGACTCAGTCCCTTTTGCACCGCGTACAACGCTCCCTTCGTAATCTGATCGTCATTTTCCAGCTTCAGTAACTCTTTCGCCTCGCCGAAGGTGATCTTTTTCTCCGCCAGCAGTTGCATCACTTCCCGCGGTAGCTTCAGCAGCCGCATGTAATTCGCGATCGACTCGCGTGATAGTCCAACCCGCTCACCGATTTGCGCCTGCGTCAGTGAAAATTCCTGGCTGAGCACGCGAAACGCTTGCGCCTGTTCGAGCGCGCTCAAATCTTCGCGCTGCAGGTTTTCAATGATCGTCATCTCGGCGGCTTGCTGCAGCGACACGCGCCGCACCAGTGCCGGAATCGTCGTCTTCCCCGCCTTCTTCGACGCCAGCAGCCGCCGCTCACCCAGTACTAATATGTAGCGCCCGTCCTCGTCCCCCGGACGCACCATGATCGGCTGCACCACCCCATTCGCCTTAATCGACTCCGCCAGCTCCTCCAGCGCTTCGTCATCATCCACATACCGCGTCTGAAACGGATTCTTGTCGATATCCGAAATCGCCACATTCACCACAAGGTTCCCCGGCATCCGCGAGTCCGCCTGCGCCGAAATCGTAATCGGCTCGCCACCAGAAACCTGCGACAGAGGTTGTGCATCGAGGGGTGGTGTGGGGACAGCCGCCCCCGGCTGTCCGGCCGAGCGAAGCTCGGCTGCCACTGCTCCCTCCACTACCGCCTGAATCGTCCCGTCGAACGGCACCCCGGCAACCTGATCGTTCCGAACCTCAGGCGATGGAACCGACGCCCGAGCGGCAGCCACATGGGGCGGTGGCACCGCAGCCCGCACACCCGCTCCTCCCACCACCCGCGGCCCCGGCAGCAACGACTCCAACCCGCGCCCCAACGCTCGCCGCTTTTCAACCTTTTCCTTCTCCGCCACTCGCACCGTACCGTCCGCCGCCGTATTCGTCATCCAGTCCTCTCTCTTATGCCCTCGCCGGTAACTATATCGACGCTCATCAATATAATATATTGATGGCTATCGATGTATGCCGAGCGGCGCTCAAGCCGTCTTATCCATTTCATCCGCCACCGCAGGAATCTCCTCCACAGCAGCCTGTTCGCCGCTACCCTCGGCGCTAACGGTTTCAGCTGAGAGCTCAGAGCTCACAGCCGATACCTGACCCGGCTGCCTCTCAATGATCTCCTTAGCGAGCCGAATGTAACTCTCCGCACCCTTCGACCGCGGATCGTATACGAGCGCTGCCTTCCCATGGCTGGGCGCTTCCGCCAGGCGTATATTCCGAGGCACTGTCGTGCGACATAGCTTCTCGCCAAAATAATTTTTCAACTCAGCCATGACCTGCTGCGCCAGGTTGGTGCGTTCATCAAGCATGGTGAGCACCACGCCCTCGATCTCTAGTTCAGGATTCAGTGCAGCGCGAATACGCTCGATCGTATCGAGCAACTCGCTGACGCCTTCAAGAGCAAAGTACTCTCCCTGCATCGGAATCAGCACTGCGTCTGCAGCAACCAAGCTGTTGAGTGTCAGCAGGTCAAGCGCAGGAGGACAGTCGATCACGATGAACTGAAACCGATCGCGCAGAGGCGCAAGGGCATCGCGCATGCGATACTCGCGTCCCTCTGCATCAACCAGCTCAATATTTGCGCCGATCAGATTCTTGTGCGCAGGAATCAGCCATAGCTGTTCGAGCTCTGTTGTGAGCAGCGCCTCTTCCGCAGAGGCTGCGCCCATCAGAAGATGGTACGAGCTCACACGGTCCGGGTCTTTTGGGAAGCCCAGGCCACTGGTAGCGTTGGACTGCGGATCGCAGTCGATGAGTAAGGTGTTGACTTCTGCAGCCGCAAAAGATGCGGCCAAGTTGATGGCGGTCGTGGTCTTGCCCACGCCACCCTTCTGGTTGGCAACAGCGATAACGCGTCCCATTGAATTGTCAGGAGAAGCAGAGCTAGTCGCAGCATAATGCTGTTTAGTTTTCGAAGCAATCAAGATCTGCTGTGCATGGCGTGAATTTGTGTGCAAAACACGTCCGAATGTTCCTGCAGGAACACTACGAGACTGATTGTTCCTGGTAGGAACACTTAGGAAACTTGAATACGGATCGGTTGCAGTGTTCCCACAGGAACACGACTCGGGTTGGGTTGCCGGGAGATATTCCAGTCATCAGAACGTTCCTATAGGAACATTTGGTTTCTGGGACGCATAGAGGAAGTGTAAGCGGACAAAATTGAGTAGTGTTCCTATGGGAACACTTTGTCGGATTGCTTCGAGCGGACGGAATAAAGTCCTGTCAACGGAAATATTTTCCACTTTCTGCGGCGTGGCACTGTAATATTGCCATGTATACATACCAAAACGCCTCGGATTAGTTAATAATTTCCACATTTACTATCTCGATACCTCCCGAGCGAGGCAGGCGTTAAAGCTCAATATTCGTAAACCATTGATTACCCTAACATTTTCCACTTTATGCTAATAACTGCGCTAATTTGCATAAATAGCTTAACTCGGCTCGATTATCGACCACTTTTTCCGTTCATGGCCGTTAGGAGAACCCTTGAAGTTGCGTGCGGGACTCGGGATGGCGTGGACCAAGTGAAGTCCGGCAGGAGAGAGTGGGCTATGTCGACTTGTGGGGTGGCGATCAATAGAGCCAGACGGCCGGTGGGGGACACGAGGGCGGCAGCGATGGGGAGGATCTTTTCGAAGTGCTCGACGGCGCGGAGGGTTACTACATCGAATTTGGTTTGGATGGATTCGGCGCGGGTGATTTGTATATTGACGTCGGTCAATGTAAGGGCGCGGGTGATTTCGCGAAGGAAGGTCGCTTTTTTGTGGTTGGACTCGATCAGGGTCAGGGACAGAGCGGGGTTCCAGATTTTTAGGGGGAGGCCGGGGAATCCTGCGCCTGTGCCTACGTCTGCTACTGAGCAGGGGGGATCAAAATCATTCACCACAAGGGACACGGAGGTCACAGAGTAGGGAAACAGCCGGCTCGCGGCGAAGAGGGATTCGCCGAAGTGGCGGGTTACGATTTCTTCCGGAGTGCGGATCGCGGTCAGGTTGATGCGGGAATTCCAGCGGACTAGTATATCGATGTATATCGATATGTGCTCCAGCTGCGCGGCGGAGAGAGCACAAACGTTATTTGTGATGTTTTGATCGGCTGAATTGGGCTGATTTCTAATATTTTGATCTTCAGTATTCTGATCTTCATTTTGTTGGACGGGCGCACGCAGGAAAGGGTCGAGGAGTTCGGCGATGCGGGCGGTGTCCATAGGGAGCAGACACCAGATTGTAGAGGGGAAGACGGGAGATTGGAAAAGAGGATATTCTGGAATTAGAAGTGGGCCCGGCAGAAAGAATCATCTTAACGAAAAGGCAGGGAGTCGCCGGCGCGGGATCCGGCATCCAATTGACCTATGAAGACCACAGGCGGAGAACTATTCGACGAGAAATATCGTGTGGTCGCGGTGGAGGGGCAATCGCTGACTATTCGTGGAGTTCGCAGCGGAAAAGTTTTGAAGATTGTGAATCCTGATCCGAGCACGCCGCTCACGTCCACGGAGTATCCGCCTGGGAAGTTGATTAAGTTGAGTGATCCGTCTGGTTCGCCGGCGAATTAAGGGGTTCAGGCGATCACAGTTGCTGAGCACGGGCGGCAGTGAAAATCGTCGACTCCATCATCTGCTTCCAACGTGCTTCCCCCAGTGCCGTCTGCAATTGCCTTTGGGCGGATTGCCAGTAGCGCAGCGCACTCAGGTATTTGTGCTTCCCTTCTGCGGTTAGGGTCAATCGGACCTCTCGCCGGTCTTCGCCAGGCTTCGTCTGAATCCATCCGTTTCTTCGCAGCAATGCGAGCGTTCGCGTCAAAGTTGTGCTGTCGAGCCCGAGCAGCTCCCCCAAATTACCCTGCGAAATGCTCCCAACGGTCGTTAGGGCTTGCAGCAAGGTGAACTGCGTCGCCTTTATGCCGGCGGGTTGCAGTTCTTGATCGTATCTTTGGGTCACGAGACGGGCGGCGCGGCGAAGATTTGCGCAGGCACACGGCAAGGACACGATTTCGTTTCGAGGGCTCAATGCGGGCTGTTTCATAATCTGTATATACATCCATCTCACTCGTCTGAGCAATATTGCCAATATTCCTGCATCCCCATAGATGCATATACATCTATTTGGAACTGAAGAGGAGGGTTCCATGAATTACCTGGTTCAACTAAAACTCGCCAGCCGGCCCGAAACCCCACAGGAGGGCAGAGTATTCATCGAGCAGTTCATCCTGCCGACGTTGGAGATGTGCAAAAGGCTCGAGGCGGAGAACAGGATCGTGGCCGGAGGACCGCTGAGCGGAGCGATTGCTCTCGCCTTGATCGTTAACGCCAAATCACCCGACGAACTGGACGGTCTCATTAGCAGTTTACCGGTCTGGCCGCGGATGGAGACGACCGTCACCCCGCTTTCCACGTTCGACGTCCGCATGCAGGCGGTTCGCGCCCGACTCGAAGAACTGAGAACCGAAGGAGGTGGCCGATGAACGCGTTCGCATTATTCGGAGTCAGCATCCTGGCGAGCTTTGTGAGCTCTGTGGTCGCGGCCCGACTCGTCGCATGGCCGCGCCTGCAAGACGCCGATCGCAATCGCGCGCTCACTTGGCTGGTCGCGCCTCACATGTTCCTTCGCTTTATCGGACTGAGTCTCCTAGTGCCCGGTGTTGTTTCTCCGTTGCTACCAGCGGCGTTCGCCATGCCCGCAGCCTACGGGGACTTCATCGTCGGCATGCTGGCGATCGTGGCTACGATCGCGCTCGTGAACCGCACAAAGTGGGCCATCCCGAGCGTATGGCTGTTCAATCTGTGGGGCGTCGCAGACTTCCTGTTCGCTTTCTATCAGGGCGGGCGGGCCGGTCTTCAACCAGGAATGCTCGGAGCGGCGTTCTTTATCGTGACTGCGGTCGTACCACCGTTGCTAGTCACACACTTTCTGATCTTCGGCTTGCTCGTTCGGCGGCACACCGCAAGAGAACCTGATCGCAGCCGGCAACTGGAACGTGTTGCAGTGCCAAGCCGGGCGGGACGGTAGCGGCAAGCGGTTTAAGCAGGAGACTCGCGATGAAGCAGCCAACGGTTCTGGTGGAAGGCGCGATCGCAACAATGGAAATGAGGTGAGTTAGCACTGGTGGACAGTCCGGGGGCGGGGCTTTCTGGGACTGTCCACTTTGCGTCCCTGACGAGTTTCGGCGTTCGCGGGCGGGGCGCCCGCGCCACATGAGTCAAGATTTCCAGGTCAGAGTCCCCACCCTCTTTTCGCAGAAAGCGCGAAAAGAAGGGTGGGGCACCCGTTCCACTTTTTCAACTCTTCTCTGCTTCTCTCTTAACTTGCGGCTTTGCGCCGTGCTTTAGCAGAGTGATGATCGGAGCGTAGTCGATTGCTGGATCGCCGTTTCTGGCGGACCAGAGGGCTTGGTCCAAGGCAGTTCCGCCGTACATGTTTTTTGCTTCGAGGTTCGCGCCGCGATTTAGGAGCAGCGTGATCGTGTCTGCGTGCGCGCCGATTACGGCCCAGTGGAGTGGGGGTTGGCCGGTGTTGGCTTGGGACTCGATGTTGACGCCGCGGTCGAGGAGGAATTCTACGACTGAGTTGCGTCCGTATTCGCAGGCCCAGAGCAGGGCGCGTTCTTTTCGCTCGTTTGCGAGAAGCGCGTTCGTTGCGGATTCAGCGAAGAGAGTTTTCACTTTCTCGAGACGTCCGAGGCCAGTGGCTGCTTCCAAGTCTAATTTTGCACCCTGTCGGGCCAGAAATTCTGCGGCTTGCAGGCGTCCATTGGCGAGGCACGCGGTGACCAGTGTCGCGCGGGAGTTCGGGGCGTCGATGGTCGCGCCGTGATCTAAGAGCACTTGCAGCAGTGCGGATTGGACTCCGGCGCGTTCGGGGTGGAGGCTGGTGGCGACGAGGGCGAGGGTGGTGGATCCGCCGTAGAGGTCGGCGATAGCGTTAACGTCAGCGCCGCTATTGAGCAGGAGTTCAGCGATGGGCACGATGTTCGCGGGAGTTTTCTGGCGGTAGCCTTCGATGCCGTTGGCGGAGACGTAGTGCAGGAGCGTGGCCTCGTGACGGCGCGAGGAGCGGGCGCGGGCCAGGTCAGGGTGTTCGCGCAACAGATTTTCCAATGCATTGAGATTTCCAGTGACGATGGCGTCGACGGCTTGCTCGAAATGGTTGAGCGGGGAATTCGTGTGGGCAACTGACTCGAGGTGCTTTGCCAGCTTGGGCCAGCTTTCGAATCCGTGGGCGCGGGCGATTACGAATTGAGCAGCGGTCAGGGTAGCGGGTTGAGATGGCCGAGCTGCGCTCGGCGGGACGGACGAATGCGTCAGTCCCGACGTAGTCTGGGGCAGTTCGTTTCGTGCGAATGTTTCGAGTTCATCGGTCCAGTGTTCGACGCGAACGGGGAGTTGGGGTGTGAGGGTGAGGCCGGAGAGGCGGAGGAGCGAATCGATCCATCGGGCGGCCCAGGCGCGGATGGCGGCGGGGTCGGAGGACTGGCTGGCTTTGAGCAAATCTTTGGCGCGCTTTTTGTATTGCTCGAGGCTGGGTCGCGGAGGGAGCGGGAGTGCGTCGTGAGGGTGGGGAAACATACGAAGCTCCTTTCAAAAGCGCCTGGAGTCCGCACGCGATCAGGCTGAAAGAAGGTTCGTAGCCTTCGAAATTGTAGAACAGGTGGGCACGGCCCTTTCCGCGGACAGGAGGCGCCCTTCGCGCTCGCGAGGGTAGGATAGGGAATTTGCGGGCGCGGGTCAAATGGGGCTGGAACAAGTTCGCGTGATTGCAATCTGAAGTCACAGCCGCGGGTCGGCGTGAAAGGCCCGCCCAGAACCTTCTTGCTTGACCTGTTCATAGTGGGCCGGAATTGTCTCGCCGCTCGAATATGCTGACGCAGTGTAACCACAACTAGCGCGATTGTAGTTGCCTATTCTAGTAGACGGCTCACCCGCGCAGAAAACTGGCGAGTAAGCCGTCTTTTCTTACTTTACTCCTATGTTCCGCGTCCAGTTAATACCACACTCTGGACCGTACCACCGCCGTCATCATAGATAAACACGGTGGCGGTGCGCTGTCCTGTTTTTGTCGGCGAGAACGTGACCGTGACAGTGCAGCTTGCTCCAGCTTGGAGCTGCTGCGCAGTGCAGGTATTGATTTCTGAAAAGTCTCCCCAATTCGTACCGTCTAGATTAATGCTGCTGAATGTGATGGAAGTAGTGCCCTCATTGGTCACTGTTACGTGGAGAGGTGCGCTCTTACCGCCTACCTTTTGAGGAGGGAAGTTCAGCTGAGCGGGCGAAAGACTTACGACTGTTCCGGCCCCAGTAAGTCAATGACCTGCGGTTTCGAGGATGCAGTGTCGAGAATAGTGACGGTTCCGTTCTTGTTCCCAATTGCGAGCGGCTTGAAAGCCACGCTAATGGCGCAGCTTGCTCCCGGCGCGACGCTCGTGCTACACGTAGTGCCGCTGTTCAGACTGAATTGCCCCTGCACGGAGATGGACGAAATCGACAATGTACTAGCCCCTCTGTTTGTCAGAATCACAGCCTGCGGACTGCTTGTCGTATTAAGGAGCTGCGGAGAAAACTTGACGGGCGTCATCGGTGAGAAGCCAACGACTCCAGTGTTAAGGAGAACATTAATGTGGTTAAAAAGATAATCAGTCGCCACCAGATCTGTTTTGTGGTCGCCGTTAAAATCTGCGGCGGCCACGAAGCGTGGTTCGCTTCCAGCGTGGTACATGGTCGCAGGTCGGAATGTTCCATCGCCGTCGCCCAGGAACACACTGATACCTGGTGGTCCAAGAAAATTTGCCACTGCTATGTCGATTATGCCGTCTCCATCGAAGTCTGCTGCCGTAACCCAATTCGACGTAAAAGCGGGCGGAAAGTATAGGGTAGGCGATTCAAACGTTCCGTCACCGTTGCCCAAGAAAACCGGTACCGCTCCGAATTCGGTCGCGATTGCAAGATCCAGCTTGCCACTACCGCGGAAGTCCGCCACCGAGATCGACTCGGCAAATGCTGGGAGCGCATAGTCAGCACCTTCCTGGAAGGTTCCATCGCCGTTTCCCAGCAATATTTCGACCTCGAAGGGGTTGTCGAGTCTCTGGCCACCAACGGCGAGATCGAGTTTGCCGTCGCCATTGAAGTCACCTACGCCAAGCGCGAAGGGAGAATAGGGCGTGGATATATCCATTGGGGGCTGAAAGGTTCCATCGTCATTTCCCAGCATCACGGTTATATAGGGGGAGTCGAGAATCACGAGATCGGGTTTGTGGTCGCCGTTCAAGTCTCCCGCCGCAACAAAATTGGGGGAGGCCGTGATTTTGATGTTCCGCGCTGACTGAAATGTTCAGTCGCCATCCCCTAGCAGCACGCTCACCGTGCTCTGACCGTCGGCTACCACTAGATCGAGATTCCCATCGTGGTTTAGGTCCGAGGCCGCGATGGAGAAGGGGCCTGCTGGATTCGGATAGGACACGAATGCACGGAAAGTCCCATCTCCATTGCCGAGAAACACCTGTACTCGATCGGAACCGGCTGCAACCACTGCCAGATCCAGTTTGTTGTCGTGATCAAAATCCCCGACCGCAATTGAAGTGGGAACTCTTCCCGTCGGAACGGTCGCTCGTGACTCAAACTGGGCCCAAGCCGACGAGCTCACTGCCAAGAAAAAGAGAAAAACGGAAGCGCTGACGCGTGCCGTGCCCTGAAGCCGACCCATGAGGCAACTCCATTCACCCGTTCTACGAGAACGTGCACTACTGGCGACGCTCGGTGCGGAATTTCCGGGCTTCAGGCGAGACATTTAAATTCCGCTGCCCGCAAAGGTTACCACCGTCGATGGCGAGTCCCAAGAAATTCTTCGAGCTTAGCCGGCTTTCCTGTGTGCAACTTCTTGCACTACCATTTTTCGCTCCGCCTGACGCCGCTGAATTTTGGGCAACAGGCCACCGGCACCACTAGCGCGCCCAAGAGTGCCAGCCTGACCAACACAGGCACAAGCACCTTGACCATCTCTTCTCTAACAGTGAGGGGTCAATTCAACCTGAGTTCCACCACCTGCCCTGTGCAGGTTGCGCCCGGCACGAGTTGCTCGATCAGCGTGACTTTCTCTCCGCACGGCGGGATCGAAGTCCGGGCTGGTCTCGATTACCGACAGCGCATCGTCGAAAGCGCAGATCATCGAGCTCTCGGGTAAGGGCAGGTAAGGGCGGATCTCGGGGCTGATCGAATCGGCGTCGGAGAATTTCCAGGGATGGCTGGGGGTACAGAGGTCCTTCGCGTTGCTCAGGATGACAGTTCTTTTTAAGGCGGGTTGGTACCAACTGCATCTGTCTGATTTGAAAGCAGAACGCTGGCATTATTGACAGTTGCCGAACCCACTTGCCCGTATTCAAGTGAGGGTGCATTTCTGGAAGCCCAACCCATGCTTGAATTCATCTTCGATCTCCCACTGCTAATCACGGGGCCGATTATCGTCGGATCGCTGTGCCTCTTTGCGATCGGTGGACTGCTTTTGGTTCGCCGTTACGTGTTGCCACGTCTGCGGGTTCATCACGAGGACGCCCACTTTAGCGGAGCCATGGTGCATAGCGTGATGGTCTTCTACGGACTGGCGCTCGCGTTAATCGCGGTGAACGTCTTCGAGACCTACGCCGACGTGTCAAAGATCATTTCGCAGGAGGCGACCGCCTTGGCCGCGCTGTACCGGGATGTAAGCTCTTATCCCGAACCGATTCGCTCTCAACTACAGAAGGAACTGCGTGACTACGTCGACTACACCATCCACGAAGCCTGGCCTTTGCAGCAGCACGGCCAGGTTCCGACCGCTGGCATTGAGCGGGTGAACCGCTTTCAGAGCATGCTGGCAGGTTTCGAGCCTGCGACCGAGGGCCAGAAGATCCTCCACGCTGAGACACTGCGGGCTTACAACAACATGATCCAGGCCCGCCGGTTGCGGCTCGATTCCGTGAGCATCGGTTTGCCGGGTGTGATGTGGGCCGTGGTGCTTGCGGGCGCGATCATCAGCCTGACGGCCTCCTTCTTTTTCCAAGTCGACGATGTGTGGTTGCACCAGATCCTGGTGGTGCTTCTGGCAATGTTCATCGGCCTGGTCATCTTCATGACCTTCGCCCTTGATCGTCCGTTCCGGGGGGATCTGGGAGTACGAGCAGATCCCTATCAGCTGATTTACGACCACCTGATGAAACCATAGCCAGACAAGGGGATCAGCGACACTCGGCGAACGCCTCGTGGATGACGAACTCCGATTCAAGGAACTCCGGGTCACTTCCTCCCACCCTTTCGCAAAGAAGGTGTCCAGTCTCATGACATCCTTTACAAAGTGTCCCGGGACATCCTTTACACTTTTCGCGCAACGGCGGTGTACGAGAAGGAGTAGCGAAGGGACCGTTCTTCAATCAATCAGAATATTGCCCTTCCCGGAAGGTATTCAGATTTCGGGTGCGACTACGCACCCATTGGCGATATTCCGTAGCAGCGCGCCAGGTCATTGATGTTGTTCCGCAGGGCTGCCCAATATTTCTCTGCCTGGGAGCCATAATTGCCGCGAACCATCACTTGATTGATCCGTCTGCCGTCGTCCATCACCTGTTGCATCTGCGCCTTCGTTTCCATCCACTTGTCGAGCGGATCAAACTTGCGCCGCAAGCGGTTCGTGGAGCGATTCAAATCGGAAAGTGCATCATTGAGATCGTCTTTGGTCTGCTGCGCGGTTTGCTTCTGTGCATCGGTTGGTGAGTTCCCGCGACGGCGAGTACGACCGCTATCCTGTGCGGTTTGGGCATTGCTTTTGGCGGTGTTACCCCTCTGCTCCGCCCATTTCTGAAACTCGTCTACGCCGTCTTCGACTCTGCGAATACGGTCGCCGACTTGCGCTTTGGAGAATGTCGCCTGGGCGAATGTTGGGACGGTGCAGGATACCGCAATGAGACTGAGGCAAAAGCAGCGGGCAATATTCTTCTTCACTTCCAAACTCCGATGTAGAGATGCTTCGTTTCTCATTACGAAGTCGAGTTCGCCCCTCGGTGAATCCGTCTTCCTCGACGCGCTAATGACGTCATCGTGGATGGAGTCCGAACCATACGGCAGGAAGCGACAGCCCACAACTGGAAGAACTGCCAGTTATTTGCCGTGGTTAGCTGATTGGTGAAGCGGATCCGCTTCGCAGAGAACGCGAACGAGAGGGGAGCCTTTTTCGTGGTTACTGCAAGGCGGATCCAATGGACAGGAATTCTTCAGGTTGCGCGAGTCTGACTGGCAATTCTCCTGGGCGCGCGCCCGAGAATTTTGTCGTGATAGCTGGGAGTGCAGAGGGCCATCGCGTTGCTCAGGATGACAGGGCTTTTGGGAGGCGTGGGATTGCGCCGACGGCAGAGGGCTCCGTGGATGAGCCGGGCCGAGCTTCACTGAGCTGGTATTTTTGACAGTGCCCAGGAACCCGGCGGTTCTTGACAATCATGAACAGGTTGGATGTCGAGAGATTCCTTCGTTTCAAAAACTGTTCTGGCGGCATTCCGGCCGATGTGGGCTGTAGAGGCGGAATCGTATGTCTGAAACGAAGCATCATCGGCGATGGATGTGGCTTCTGCTGATTGCAGTCGCTTATCCCGCGTTTGGCCAGAAAGTGGAAGTCGGATTCGACAAGACCATCGACTTCTCGCGATACAAGAGCTACACCATTCCCAAACCCTCCATGCAGCCCACTAAGCCTCTGCTTTACTCGACTGTGATGGGGGCGATCTACAACGCTCTAAAGGCGAAACACTTCGAGGCGTCTGACTCTGGTGGCGATCTGGTCTTGATCTGTACTGGAGGAATGGACTTCGGAACAAATGTCGCGGCTGGGGCCCCCATCCTGCCCACTTATAGCGGCCCTCCGCCTTCGGCAAACGCGACGATGTGGACCGGGTCGGCAGGTCCAGACAATCTTCGTTCGGCACCTTCGGTTCCGGAAGGGAGTTTGATGTTGACTTTTGTTGATCCGAACTTGCACAAGATAATATGGAGTGGCACGGTCACACAGAAGTTGGATATTGAGCAGAAGAACGACAGCCTGAAGAGAGTCGAGAAAGCGATTTCCAAGCTCCTTAGTAAATTCCCGCCAAACAATAAGTAAAGAAGCGACTGCTGGTCAGTCGCGGGTTGGGCCGATTGCTCATCCTCATTGAGCGAATTGATCGGCGAACAATTTGCAGCAGCAGTTGGTCACATCAGTAATCCAGGCTGCTTCGCATTTCTGAAACAGGCTGGCCGAACTCAAATCCTGGCGATGGAATGTCGACTGGAGACTGGTCGGGCACGGGTTCACTCGCAGGGAGGTGCGCGGATGCGAGGTGGACTGAGCGGACGTCCGCACGGCGTGCTGACATTTGGCGGAGAGTCTTGGTAGTGGCTACGGTCACACGAAACATCGCATAGATGGAGTTGGCGCGCAGAAGGTCGCTGCGAACAGTAAGAATCTCCTTGCGAAGGTAGCGGGAAAACTTCGAGCCGGGCCGAAAGCGCGGATCGTTCAAATCAGAGTCTGAAGGGGCGCCGCAGGCCTTCACGCGCAAGACCATGACGCTGCCATCCGTGCGCAGCACTTCGCCAGTGGCATTGATCACGGCCTTATCCATCCCAGGGCGCTCAACCTTACCGGCGGAATCTACACAGTCGGCAGCCAGTAAATCACGCTGGATTGCACGCTCCTCTCCCGCGAGATCGTCCGAGACATGGTGCACAAATCCGACATGGATGACAGATAGAGTCGCGCCGGTTTCGCGGACGGCGGCGCCAACCCAAACGGGCTGGTCATCCACGGTGGATTCCAATTTCCAGATACGCAGGTGGTCGCGCTTGCTGTAACTGTCGAAAGTCTTTTCCAGAGTCAGATCGGGCGGTCGTCCATCGAAGAGTTGGCGGGACATCGGGGCGGTAGCGTAACTCGATTTCTCGAGGAAGGAGTGGAATTGATGCTCGACCGATCGCCAGGAAACGGAGTCGCTCTGCTTCCAGCCGGAGTCCCGGAAGGCTTGAAGCAACTCCTCACGAGTGCCAATGAATACCATGTTAATGAGGTCTGCCGCGCGGGACTTCTTGTCGAGTGTGCGCGTCGGCAGCGGGCCCAGGACTTCCGCGATGCTTTGCGGTACGCCGTCTTGAAGACCGGGGAGGGGCAACGGTGGCAGGAGTTCCTCGGGCAAGGGAAGGTTGTCTTTGAGCCGGACCAGTAAATCAGTTCCCGGCGGCAAGTAAATCTCCGGCTCCGGAAATATGGGGAATAGTAGTTTGAAGCCCAGTAAGAACGGGTCGGGATACAGGCGCAACGATGGAAGGTATTTCAAGCGGCTGCTGATTTGGCCTTGCGGAGTGTCGGTACTGCGAATGCCGTGAATTACGCCGGTCTTCACGGTTTCGCGAGCGTTGTCAATTTCAAGGACGCGACCGCGAATGTCAATGGGTGAGCCGTGCGGAAGTATGATGCGAGAGAATTCGATCTCCAGCCTGGCAGTTTCGTGAACCAGTCCCAGACCGACGCGGTGTGCGGAAACGACTCGGCCTTCAACTCGTACTTGGGCGGGCAATACAGAAACGCCCTCGCAGGTAGGGGAGTCCAGGAGGAATCCGGACACGGGCATTCCGGGTTTCGCGCTGTACGAAGAGACCGGTTGGCTGAGACGAATCCACAATAAGGCTCCGGCTGGCAGCTGCGTGCAACCGAAGGCAATGCCAGATCCGGAGCACATCAAGAGCAGAGTGAGAGCAATGCGAGACATGAATACAGAGTTTTAAGGTACCACGGACCGGGTTGGATTTTTTGGGTCTGCGACTGCTGAAGACTTCTAGTTTTGCCGCCCGGTTCAGTTACCGCGGCGGCTTACAGGCAGTTCCGCCAACGGACCATCAGGGGGTTTCAGTAGTACAATCGAGTCTTCTTTTTTGGAGCCTCGGAAACCCCGCCTGAAGGCGGCCGATTGCACAAGCCTCCGCCAGGAGGGAACATGTTAGGACGAGATCGACGCCGTTGCACGCCTGAGCGGTGGACAAGCACGTTGCGCACGGCCGGATGCGCATCTGGTCTTAAGTGGGGCCTCCTCGTGTTGATGTTACTGGAGTTGCCCGCACCTGCCGTCGCCGCTCCGTGGAGCGGAAAACTTTTGCACCGCCTGGTTGCGCCCTTCCGCTCGAATCCCGTTTGGCAAGACCGGACAAAACCCTGCAACCTCGGTTTCGCCAGTTGCTTCCTGCCGGATGATGCCCCGCGTGCTGACAGTCCGGCTTCGGAATTTGAGTTCGTGACAGAGGATCCCGCCCGGGCCGTGACCCTCGAACTTCGCGCGTTGCATGGGGGCCCCTTCGCGCATCACTGGCTACAGGTGGAGAGTTCGATCGGAGCGGTGACTCTCGGCTTCGGTCCCGCCACCGTGCCGTTCATCGACGCCGGCCAAATTTCTCTGCAGGACCGATATGGCAACATCGAGCGAATTTCGGGAATGCATCCGGTGCCAGTCTTGGGCCTGCCACCCCTGAGTTACCGGTACGCAAAAACACCAGGGGCCGGGCACTCTCTGGGCAAACCGATCCCGCTAACGGTTGCGCAGGCGGATGTCCTCATCCAAAAAATACGCCATCACAAGTTTGTCGGCCCCTACGTCCCGATCTTCCATGACTGTCGGACATTCGCGTGCAGCGTTCAGGCAGCCGCCCAAGGACGGTCGTCCCTGCCCTGCTATTTGCTGTTCAAAGGCTACTGGTAGGAGAGCTCAGCGAAGCTCGCAAGTGCACGACTTCGTTCCTTTCCTTCGTTTATCGAACGGTCTTTAATCAAGGGGACGCTCCGGCCCACCGGCATGCGCAGATTCCTCCCGATTGCAATTTACGAGCGCGGCGGCGTATCGTGCGGGTGGCATGCGGGATGCGACTGCTCGCGCTACTTGGCCGGGCGCGAATTCGTAGATGGCTGGGAGTGCAGAGGTCCTTCGCGTTGCTCAGGATGACAGGGCTACTCAGGGTGACAGGGCTTCTGCTCAGGATGACGGGGCGTTAGTAATTTTATTTTTACGTTTTCTTTAGCCACTTGGGAGGATTCATGAATCACAGATGGATGCGTCGCGTGCAGGTTGGCGGGCTGGTGCTGGGATCGGTGATGGTGTTGACGGCGGCGGATAACGGGACGCTGCCTGCGCCGCCGGTGGCGAAGAAAGTTCCGCATACGACGGAAGTGAACGGGCGCAAGATGGTTGACAACTATTTCTGGCTGCGGGACAAGCCGAATCCGGAGGTGCGCGCGTATCTGGAGGCGGAGAACGCCTTTACCGATGCGGTGATGAAGCCAACCGAAGCATTCCAGAAGAAGTTGTATGACGAGATGCTGGGGCGGATCAAAGAGACTGACGTTGAGGTTCCCTATAAAGAAGGAGACTACTTCTATTACGTGCGGACGGAGGCGGGGAAGCAGTATCCGATCCGCTGCCGGCGGAAAGGCAGCATGGAAGCGCCGGAAGAAGTGCTACTCGATGTGAACGAAATGGCCAAGGGGCAGGCGTTCATGTCGATCGCGGCCTTTGCGGTGAGTCCGGATGGGAATCTGCTGGCCTATTCGTACGACAACACTGGGTTCCGGCAATTCACGCTGGCGGTGAAAGATCTGCGGACGGGGCAGACGCTGGGCGATCATGCGGAGAGAGTGGGGTCGGTGGTTTGGGCGAACGACAATCACACGATTTTCTATACGCAGGAAGATGCGGTGTCGAAGCGCCAGTACCGGATGTACCGGCACACGGCGGGATCGGCGGCCGCCGATGCGCTGGTGTATGAAGAGCCGGACGAGCGATTTGAGGTTGCCGCATTCAAGACGCGCAGCCAGGATTTTCTCTTCTTGATTTCGGGGAGTCATACGACCACCGAGGCGAGGTATCTTCCGGCGATCGATGCGATGGGCGAATGGAAAGTAATGGAGCCGCGAAAGCAGGGTGTGGAATATTATCCCGACCAGAATGGGGACTCGTTCTACATTCGCGTGAATGATACAGGAAGAAATTTTCGGCTCGTGCGGACGCCGACGACGGATCCGGGAAGCAAGAACTGGCATGAGGTAGTCGCGCAGAGTCCGGACATCATGCTGGACGATATCGATCTGTTCCGGAATTTCTGTGTGTTTTACCAGCGCGAGAATGGACTGCCGCAGATTCGCGTGACCGATTTGCGTACCGGGAAGTCGAACCGACTTGTGTTTCCGGAGCCGGCGTATGCGGCGTATTCGTATGTGAACCGCGTGTATGACACGACGGAGTTCCGGTATGGGTATCAGTCTCCGATTACGCCAGCGTCGGTGTTTGCGTATGACATGGAGAAGGGGACGACGGTGCTGTTGAAACAGAAGGAAGTGCCGGGAGGATATGACCCGAAGAAGTATCAGGTGGAGCAGATTTATACGGTAGCGGCCGATGGAGCGAAGATTCCAGTCTCGGTGCTGCGGTTGAAGAATACGAAGCTCGACGGGACGGGGCCGCTGTACCTGTACGGGTATGGATCGTATGGAGTCCCGATCGACATGTTTTTCAATTCAAATATTTTCAGCATGGTCGATCGTGGAGTGGTGACGGCGGTGGCGCACATCCGCGGCGGTGGAGAGATGGGCAAGGCGTGGCACGACGCGGGACGCATGATGAATAAGAAGACGACATTCACCGATTTCATCTCGTGCGCGGAAGATCTGGTGAAGCGCGGATATGGATCGAAAGAGCGGCTGGTGATCGAAGGACGCAGCGCGGGCGGGTTGTTGATGGGAGCCGTGTTGAACATGCGTCCAGATCTGTTTAAGGCGGCGCTCGTCGGAGTGCCGTTTGTGGATGTGATGAATACGATGCTCGATGAAACGCTGCCGCTGACGGTGGGAGAGTTTGAGGAGTGGGGAAATCCCAAAGAGAAGGCGGCGTTTGATTACATGATTACCTATTCGCCGTATGACAATATCGAGGCGAAGAATTATCCGGACATGCTGGTGAAGACTTCGTTCAACGACAGCCAAGTGATGTATTGGGAGCCGGCGAAATATGTGGCGAAGATGCGGGCGACGCGGACGGATCACAATATTCTGATCTTCAAGACGAATCTGAGTCCGGCGGGACATGGTGGAGCGTCGGGGAGATATGACCGGTTGAAGGATTCGGCGTTTGACTACGCTTATATTTTGAGAGAGATGGGGAGTGAGAATTAACCGGCGATCGCCAGGAACCCAGCCAGAGAATTCCCCTCGGGGCCGGTTGAGTTCCGGGTGCGAAAGGGATCCTTCGACTGCGCCGTGACTTCGCTTCGCTTCGTCACGGCTTCGCTCAGGATGACAGTCCTGTTTTGGACGTCTGCTCTCAGATCAGGCCGGCGCGGACTCGGCGGAGAAAGTCTTCGCCGTCGGCTTTGGCTTGGGCCAGAACTTTTGGATTGTTGCGGTATTCGAGGGCGACTTCCTGCAGGAAGAGTTCGACGGCATCCTTGGGCTTGAAGCCTTGCGAAACGAGCTTGCGGATGCGAGGAGTAAAGCTATCGGCATCGTCTGCAGGTGCGAGGCGAGAGTGGTGATCCGCGCACTTGTGATCGCGGAATTTGGCCGCTGCCAGGCGGTCATAGGCGGTCTTGGCTTCGGGATCGTTCAGTAGAGTCGGCAGCGGGTAATTCCATTCACATT
The DNA here is from genome assembly GCA_963722365.1 of uncultured Acidobacteriaceae bacterium. GTDB lineage: Bacteria > Acidobacteriota > Terriglobia > Terriglobales > Acidobacteriaceae > Sulfotelmatobacter. The sequence goes on along the minus strand of CAVRLM010000001.1, from coordinate 119,834 downwards.
GCGAGCAGGTCCATCCATGGAAAGAGTGGTTGGACGTCCAGAGTAATTCCCTGGCGGTCTTGGCCTGCAGCGAGCGGTGATCACTACTACTGTCCATGAGCGGCGCGACTCCCAACTCACGCAATTTGCCGGGCCCATGAGAAACGAAGAAACGATTACCAAAATAGTAGCTGGCTCAGGCGGCCTTGGGGCGTGCCTAGAGCGGTTCGGGGGCAGAGTAGGAACAGCATGGACACCGTGATCCATGCGCCAGAAGCGTATCCCGCGCCAGTTTACTCGCCGCCCACCGTGAGGCCATCGACGCGAATGGTCGGCGCGGCGACCGAGCCACGAAATTCCAGGTCACTGGCGATTTCGGAAATGTTGAAAAACAATTCCTTCAGATTGCCCGCGACGGTAATTTCTTCGACCGGGTACGCGAGCTCTCCGCCTGAGATCCACATGCCCGAAGCGCCGCGCGAATAATCGCCGGTTACGAGATTCACGCCCTGCCCGAGGAACTCGGTCACGTACAAGCCTTCTTTGATTCCAGCGATCACGTCTTTCGGAGTTTTCGAACCTTGCTGCAGAAAATAATTCCCCGGGCCGATGCCCGGCGTGCCCGCAAGTCCGCGCGAGGCATTGCCGGTAGTCTGCAACTTAAGTTTCTTCGCCGTGTAGGTGTTGAGCAGATACGACCGCAGCACTCCGTTCTCGACGACCACGGTGCGGCGCGTGGGTACGCCCTCGCCATCGAACGGACTCGTTCCGAATCCGCCAACAATTGTGCCATCGTCGATGATGTTGACGTTGTCGCCGGCGATCTTCTGTCCGAGCTTGCCGGCGAGAAACGACGCGCCGCGATAAACAGAGTCTCCGTTGACGCCCTCGAAGATGTGCTCGAGGATCGAAGTCGAAACCATGGGATCGAAAATGACGGGCACCTGCGCGGTCTTTGCCTTGCGCGCGCCCAAGCGTCGCAGCGTGCGCTCCGCAGCGATCTTTCCTACTTTCTCCGGTGCATCCAGCTTTCCTAATGTTCGAGCAACCGAATACCAATAGTCGCGCTGCATGGCGCCGTCTTCTGTTTGCGCAATCGGCACGGCCGCCACTGAGCAGTACGAGCGACGATATTCGCCGACGAATCCATGCGAGTTGGCGAGGACTTTGTGTCCGGTAGCGGCGTCGAACGATCCGCCTTCGCTGTTCTTGATGCGCGGATCAAAATCAAGCGCGGCTTTTTCCGCGCGACGCGCGTAATCGATGCGATCGGCGCCGGGCAAAGAATAGACATCTTCGTGATAGAGATCCAGATTGCCGGAAATCGAACCGAGTTGCGAAGGCTCGGGGATGCCGCCAAATGGATCTTCCGAGGTGATCTTCGCAAGCTCCAACGCCGACTTCACCATGCGGTCGAGACCTGCTGGCGAAAAATCACTCGAATACGTGCTGGCCGCGCGCTGTCCGAAGAACACGCGCACGCCAATCGACTTCGATCCGGACTCTTTCAGAGTCTCGACTTGGCCGAGGCGGACGAGCGTAGAGAACTCATCGCCTTCGCGCACTACGCATTCGGCGGCGGTGGCGCCACCGGCCATGGCGCGGCGGACGATGTCCTGCGCGATTTCGCGGAGGTCGGTTTCAGTTTTCGGACTTCCAGGTACGACTTGAGTAGAGGACATAGATTTCATTCACCACAGAGGACACAGAGGACACGGAGGAAGTCCTATTGCATGAACCCGCCGGGATCTTTTCTGGCTGTCCCGCCAACCGTGAGGCGATCGATTTTTAACGTTGGAATACCTACGCCTACTGGCACGGCTTGGCCGTCTTTGCCGCAGGTGCCGACGCCTTCGTCGAGTTTCAGATCGTTACCGACCATCGAAACGCGGGTGAGCACGTCGGGGCCATTTCCGATCAGCGTCGCGCCCTTGATCGGAGCGGTGATCTGCCCATCTTCAATCATGTAGGCTTCGGAGGCCGAGAACACAAATTTTCCGTTGGTGATGTCGACCTGTCCTCCGCCGAAATTTACGGCGTAAATGCCGCGCTTCACCGAACGAATAATGTCCCCGGGATCATCCTGGCCTGCCAGCATGTACGTGTTGGTCATGCGCGGCATGGGAATGTGCTCGTAACTTTCGCGACGGCCGTTGCCGGTGTCGGAAATTCCCATCAGCCGCGAGGAAAGCTTGTCGCTGAGATATCCCTTCAGAATTCCGTTTTCAATGAGGACGGTTTCCTGCGTCGGCTCGCCTTCATCGTCGACGTTGAGCGATCCACGGCGCCACGGCATGGTTCCGTTATCGACGACGGTGCATTTTTCGCTGGCCACTCTTTTGCCAACCAGTCCCGCAAACGCGGATGTTTTCTTGCGATTGAAGTCCGCTTCCAGCCCGTGCCCTACGGCTTCATGCAACAGAACTCCCGGCCATCCCGGACCGAGCACAACTTCCATTTCGCCTGCCGGAGCCTCGCGGGCGTCCAATTGCAGAATGGCCTGCCGCGCCGACTCCTTGGCAAAGAACTCTGGAGTCTTTTCGCCGAAAAAGAAATCGAGTGCCACGCGCCCGCCACCGCCCGATGTGCCACGCGCCGAGTTGCCCTCGGTCTTCGCGATGCACGACACGTTCATGCGCGCCAGCGGCTGCGAATCTTCGGCGAATGTTCCATCCGACCCGACAACCAGAATGTTTCGCAATTCGTCGCCATAACTCGCCCGCACTTCCTGAATTCGCGGATCGTAGGCGCGCGCCGCCTTATCGGCGCGCATGACCAATTCAACCTTGGCGCTGATCTCCGCGTCCACCGAGGGCAGCGTGACTGGATACAGACTACGCGCCGCCGCTTTTTGAAATCCCGCAACCGTCGCCTTCGCCGGAGCGCTGGCGATCAGAGCAGCGGTACGCGCCGCGTGCAAAATGCGCTCGGAAGACAAGTCGTCGGTATAGGCATAGCCGGTGCGCTCGCCAGAGACGACCCGCACCCCGCATCCTGCCGATATGCCCTGAGAGGCAGACTTCACCATCGATTCGTCGACACTCAGAGAGGTCGAGGAAAGGTACTCGAAGTAGAGGTCAGCATAGTCACCGCCCGCCGAGAGAGCGGCCGACAGGTAGCGTTCGAGGTCGTGTTCGGTCAGGCCGTAGTGTTCGAAGAAAAATCGCTGTTTGTTATCCACAAGATTTAGATGCCCGCGAGTTCCAACTGGACTCGGAAGCTAGCTACTCCATAGTGATTCGAAAGCCTTTGGATCGGGCGTGGCTTTCTGCTGCGACCGTTAACGCCCATGTAACTCCGGACTTCAGCCCCGGCGGGACGTCACCTTGCCCAGCCTTTTTGCGGAGATGGGACCGGTCTATTCATTATCCCATACACAATCTCCCTCGGGGCCTGTCCGTCCCAGTCTTCCACATGCGCGGCTATAACGATGGTCACTCGTCACAGACCCCGGCCCGTCGAATGTGGAGAATGCGAGGGTGACCCCAGATTCCCTTACCCGCACAGTGCAGGATTTTCTCAGCGAGGCGGCAGGCGCGGTCGTCCTTGAAGATGGCGCGGTGGCCTTCGACCTGAGCGAGGCCAAGTATTCGATTTCCGGAGAGTACGAGAAGTGCCTGCTGCATCTCTGGTCGGGCGAACGGAATACGGTGCGGCGCGTGCTCGACGCCGAGATCAAGCACGGCACGTTGAAACTGATGGTGCAGCGGCTGGGCCAGTCGCGTCCCACCAAGCTTGAAATCTGTCGCGAGCGCGATCGCCGTTCGCCCGCTGCCAAGAAGGCCGCCCGCGCCAGCTACGAGCAGAAGCTGCGGCGAGCCCTGGAGCGACACTTTCCCGGCTTCGCCATTTCAAGTCTGACAACGTCGGTCGATCTGTCGAAGTCTTTCGGTCCCATCTATGCGCGAGGAGTGTTGCGGCAAGGGCAGTCGGCGTTCGCGGTGCTCGGAGTCAATGCCTCGGAGACGCAGGCCTCCGTCGATGCGGCGCTCACGTTCGGAATTTTGTGGCTCGACGCCTGCCGCCAGTCTTCTTCGGGGAAGTTCCTGGTCGAGGGACTTCACTTGTTTGTGCCGCATGGGTGCTCGGCGCTCACGCGCGAACGCATCGCCAACCTGAATCGCGCCGCCGCCAAGTGGAGCCTGTTCGAACTCAACGAGCGCCACGACGCCGTGATTGAAATTGATTGCAGTGACCGTGGGAATGTGTCGACACGGCTGGTGCATGCGACCAATGAATCGGCCGCCCGCGAGAGGTTCGCAGAGTCGATCGCGAGAATCAACGGGATCCTGCCGAATTGCGAAGTTGCCGTGCTGTCGCCGGCGGAACTGGCCTTTCGGTGGCGGGGCCTGGAGTTTGCCCGAGCCCGCATAGGCGCCGAGGCGGTTACGCTTCGCTGCAAACAGGAGATTGTCTTCGGCGTGGGCGCCGAAGAGCGTGTTCTGGAAGACCGCAGCTTTCCATTCTTCGTCCAGCTAATCACCGCGATCCGCGAGAGTCGCCATCCTTACGGACCGCGCCAGCACCCTCTCTTCCGCCTGCGTCCCGAACGCTGGCTGGAGTCGCTCGTAGTGGCGGACGTCAGCGTGATCGACGAGCGCCTGGAGTCTCGCACGCCGTATTCGCAGGTGCCGGCCTTCTCGGCGTCGGACCGCGCCATGCTCGATGTATTGACCGTCACGCATGAGGGGCGGCTCGCGGTTGTTGAACTCAAGGCCGACGAAGATATCCATTTGCCGCTGCAGGGGCTTGATTACTGGTCGAGAGTGGAGTGGCACCATTCCCGCGGAGAATTTCCGCGCTTTGGATATTTCGCCGACCGGGAATTATCGGGGGATAAGCCGCGACTTTATTTAGTGGCGCCGGCATTGCACGTGCATCCAGCAACCGACATTTTGCTGCGCTACATCTCGCCTGAAATTGAGTGGGAATTGGTGGGCATTGACGAGCGCTGGCGCGAGGGAGTAAAAGTCGTCTTCCGGAAACGGCCGGAGACTAAGCGTGGGATCGAACTGGCGAATCGTGTCGCAAGTTGAAGTCAAAGCTCTGCCTCGTGCCGCCTTTCTTCTTCAACAGGTCCACACCCTGTATCGAGCTCAATTCCGTCGGTGGTTGGCCATCATGGCGCCGACCTCAGTGTTGGCCTCGTTTGTGATTCTCCTGTCAGATCAACAGGTCAAAGCGATCTTCCGTAGCATGCCACGAGGCGAGACGCGCTATCACGCCGGCGAAGTCGTTCAGGCATTGGCATTACGCTTCGGAGGATTTTTCGTCAGTTGGCTGCTGGGATGTTTCGCGTTGGCGGCAATTGCGACCGTCGTGAACCGGTTGGACGCAGACGACGACTTGACTTGGGAGCACGACAGCCATCAGCGCGCTCGCGAGCATTTAGGAAGCATTGTGCTCGCAGCCGCGTTTACCTTCTGTGTTTTCCTGATAGGCCTGGCTGTGGCCCAATTTGTCGAGTTTGCCGCATTCAAGTTGGTCGGCTGGTCACACTTTTCACGATTCATAGTTCCTGCGACATTGGTCCTTTGTGTTATGGTCGCCAGCATCGTCAGCTGGCTCGGAGCCACGATTCCCATTATCCTCGGGGGAAACACCACAGTCTGGGCGGCGCTCAAGAGGAGTGTGGAGTCTAGCAGCGGCTACGAAGGAGCATTGTTCCTATTGGTCGTCGAATCGCTAGTGGGCTCTTACCTTGCATGGTATGCGACTTTCCATGGCCTGCGAATGTTGGTTCCTGACCAACTCAGAGACACCTCGTGGTATGGCTGGGGCGTTTACTTGCTAGCGGTGTTGATGACCGCCTCGGTCGAGCCGCCACTCTTCATCGGGTTCTCTCTTCTCGCAGATCCGGAACAACTGAAACTTTCGCTACCGCCAGGCACCTAACAGCCGCCGCACATCGACCAACTGCGCGACATGATAGGCGTTGTGATCCGCGGCCAGCAGGGCTTCGCGCAAGATCGTCTGTCCGTCGCCCCAGGGAATGGGCGCGAACAAATCCGTCTTGGGATTCGTCACCAGACTCTGCATCGCTTTCAAGTCGCGGCGAAACTGCTGCACACTCTTAGTCCAAGCGCCCGCGTTCGCAGGGCTTTCTTTCTTCGGCCAATATCCTTCGGGCCACTTCGGGGAAACCTGCTTGGCATTGCGGCTGAATTCGAGAATGTCCCACTGCGCCAGGCGCAAGTGCTCGAGCAACATCCACGGCGAATGCGGAAAGCCCACCGGCTTTGCGCCGCGCAACTTCGGCGGCAAGCCTTTGATGGCGTCCTCGAACTTGGCGTGCGCTGATCCACCAGTAAGCAACTCGACCAGATGTTTGCGCAGTGACTGCTCGTGATTGTTGGTCATCCCATCCCTCCCATGTAGGCGCACTTCAGTCTATCTCGGGAATGCAACCCCTAGATTGAGCGGTGACGATTGAGGTTGGTATCCTGAGGTAGACGGTGACGGTCTTCACGGACTCTCGCGAGATCCTTCGCTCCGCCTGAAAAGCGGCTCCGTTCAGGATGACTCCTGTTGAGGAGACCTGTTCGCTTACTTGTTCTGCGCCGTGGCCGTCGTTGACGGCGCGTCGTCGATGCTGCCGATCGCATCGCCGGAGAGCACTAGTTCCACGCGGCGGTTTTGTTGACGCCCTTCAGACGTATCGTTCGTCGCAATGGGCTCGCTCTTACCAAATCCGCGCGCCTCAATCGTGCCGGCCGGAATGCCCTGCTGCACGAAATAATCCCGCACCGATTGTGCGCGATGCTCCGAGAGCTCTTGATTGTATTCGTCGCTGCCGACGCTGTCGGTGTGTCCTTCGACGGCAACGTGCAGGCTGGGATACGCCAACACAATTCCGGAAACTTTCGCCAGCCGCTCGCGCGCTCCTGGCAGCAATTCGAAGCTGCCGCTGCGGAACAGAACATCGGACATGTTCGCGATCAGGCCGCGAGCTGAGTCTCGCGTCGCCAGAATCGAATTCAGTTGCTGCAGCAGCCGCGCTCGCAAATCCTGCTTTTCCTTTTCTGCTTGTTGCCGCAGATTCTCCGATTGCGCGGCGGCGGCGCGAGCCTTGTCGGTCTCGGCGGCCAGAACCTGCTGCTGTGCGACGGCTTCGGCTTTGGCCTTCTCCGCCTCATCTTTTTGTCGTGCGGCTTCTTGCGCGGCGGCGAGCGCTTCCTGCTTCATGCGCTCGGCTTCAGCCTTCGCCTGTTCGGCCTCAGCGCGAGCTTGCTCCGCCTGCGCACGCGCAGCTTCAGCATCGGCCCGCCGCTTGGCTTCGGCATCCGCATCCGCGCGTGCTTTGGCTTCGCGCGCCGCAGCGGCGGCCTGCGCTTCATCTTCGGCCTTCTGCTTCACCGCCATCAGCCGCGCTTCTTCCGCGGTTTCGGTGGCTTCCTTGGCGGCGGCTTCTACTGCTGCTTTGTTTTGCTTCTGGCGGTAGATTTCTTCGGCGTGCATCAACTGCTGTCCGGCTTTCGACAGGATCGACGCCGCATATTTGTCGGCTGCCGCGATGCGCGCGATGCGTACTGCATTGCGCGCCTCAAACAACTCCAGAGGAGTCTTGCTGTCGATTCCAAAAATCGCATCCTGAATGTGGGTATTGGTCGAGGAGTAGGTGCCTCGCGTTACCAGCTCGTAACGTGCGTCGATATTCTCGCCTCCGCCGCCATTGACCGGAGCGCTTTCCATCACGACCATGTTGCCGGGCTGCGTGACCGCGAAATAGGGCTCGGCGGTCACGATCATTCCGAACGTCTGCAGGTCGGTATATGCCTTCACATGCGCATTGCCATTGTGATCGAGAGCTAGTTCCCCGAGGTTCACCGGGCGCCCCTGCGGCGAGACTGCCCAGGCAACGTAGGTCAGGAATTCGAGTCCGAACTTAGTGGCGTCTTCCATGCCCTGAAACTTGGCGTCGATCTCGAAGTTGGTCTTCTTGCCTTCAACTTTGGCTTCGCCTGAGGCGCGCTGCAGCAGGTCGGTCCCCTGGAAATCCACCTTGGTCGTCCCACCCTGCAGCCGGTAATGCACGGCCTTGGTGGTGCGCGACACGGTCGGGGCGTTCGCGGAGGTAGTGGTTTGCATCTGCGCAAATGCCAGCATTGCCATAGCAAATACACAAATCGCCAAAGAAAGTTTTTTCACGGAGTTCTCGATCTGGGGGAGATAAGAACAGACTAATCTGCTTAATAATCTTCGTTGATGTCGCGCGGAATACAAAGAACAGGAAGGGATAGCACTTTCGTCACATCGGTGCAGAGGTAAACCGAGCTCACCACAGAGGACACAGGGGACGCAGAGGACTCGAAGAGCCGGTGGCTACGCTGTTTCACTCAGGGGATATAGGCCATTGCGCCTTTCGCTCCCACTATCAATACGCCGCCTTCGGGATACGCACTGGCGGCATTGAACTGAAGCTTCATCTTCTTTTTCCCGTTGATCCGGTGCGGATTGATCGGCGGACGAAAGTCGAAGACAAAATCCTGGCCGACAATGAAGATCCGTTCCGGCGGAATCGGCTTGATGCGCTGCTGTTTCTGGCTCATGCCCTGGCGAATCGCCGCATCGTTTACGCGCCGGTCATAGGCCACCGCCGAAAAGTAGGCCAGCGGATGCAGCGGCGAAAGCGTCCACGATTTTCCTCCGTCTTCGGTGAACGCCAGGTTCGGACCGTCGTCGTTGGGCTTCTTGTAGTCTCCGCCGGCAATCACTCCGTGCAGCGGATCGCGAAAGGCAATTGAAAAAATTCCAGTCGAATCGGCTCCGTGAATCATGGGCGTATCGAAAACTTCCCAGTGCTCACCCCGATCCCCCGAATGGAACACGCGCGCCGCTTTCCCGCCAGTAGCAAACCAAAGATTCGAATCAGAGCCTCCCGGCACAATCGCGAGGCAGGTATTCGACGCCGCGAATGCTCCCTCGCCTTCGAGGGCAACCGGCAATTGCGCGGGCGGCAAAATTCGCCAGTTCTGGCCGTCGTCCGTCATGAGCAACTCGAACTTCAGCTTGCCCGATTCATCAGGAATCGGATCGCCCAGCACGACTCCATGCTTCGAATCCCAGAACACCATGGAGTCAAAAAATCCCTTGGGATTTGTATTGGTGAACTGAAGGAGCCAGTGCTTTCCGCCATCGCTGGTGTAGTAAATCCGCGACTGGTCGCCCGGCCCGGCGGACATCAGAAAGGCTTCGTCCGCTGAAAACGCTACTACTGCGCGAAAATCCAGCGCGCTTGCATCCGGAACCTGAGCCGGAGTCCAGGTTCGCCCGCCGTCTACCGTGCGCAGGTAATTGCCGTGCGTCCCACTCGCCCATGCCACTTGTCGCGACACAGTACTCACCCCGCGCAAGCTCTCCGTGGTATGCGAAAACTGTATCCGCGGCACGTCTTGAGCCGCGGCGATGCCCATCAAAGTAAGGAAGAAGAAGGTGCAGAAAAAGGTAAGCCACCGCATGCAGAGATTGTAGCGCCGGCATCGCGCCGGCTGTCGCAGAGGATTGGGGAACGAAGTGCCACCACAGGACCCCGCATCAGCGCCGGCTTACTTCGCCGTGAAGTCCACGAACGAGGCGCTCTTGCCGGCATAGATGCGCAGTGTGCAGCGCGCCCCAACATGCGCGAAAGCCACTTCCAACGCCGTCGACGCCTGATCGACTTGCGCGGTTTCCATTTGCGCGTGAGCGATATCCTGCTTCTCGTCGTAGGCCGCACCCGGAGCGACATTCTTATTCACGACCAGGCTCCAGTTTCCTTTCGCCGGGATGGGATACACCGTGTACGCGCCAATCGGAATCACGGAACTTCCCAAAGCCAGTTGCGCCTCGGTGAACAGTGTCATGGGCGCACCGCCCGGAGCCCAGGGCTTGCCGTTTGCCGGCTTCTCTTTGTTCGCAACTGCGTTGTAACGCACGTATACCTGGCGTCCGTCGTCCAGGTTGCACGTGGTCGTGGAATTGGGAGTGCCCGATTGCCCGGCCAGCCAGGGTGTCCACAATAACGATATGAGTACTGCTCTCCAGACGAGTGTCGCCGACATGAGCGGAAGGTCCTCCGCGCAGAAGTGTATCGCCGCAGAGCCTTAAGGGGAAGCATTTTGCGCAGTTCGACCTTCTTCCGGGCTTGATAGTCCCGTTCGTCATGTGTCTTCGGTGACGTTTCCCGCGCCCCCGGCGGTTGCTACCGTCACTTGCAGGTACTGGTGCGTCAGGTGCCTGGGAACACGAGGAATCGAGAGGAATCAATGGCGAAATCGAAATTGCGAATTCTTTATGGCGAAGGCGATAGCGAGATTTTAACCGCGCAAGCGGCGGCGATGGAAAAGGCTGGACACATCGTACAGAGCGCGGAAGGGCGGAAGGCCGTGACCGAGGCTCTGCAGAAAAACCGGTTCGACCTTGTGGTGCTGGGCGCAACCCTGACCCGCAACGATCGTCATCACCTGCCCTACATGGTGAAGAAGGCCAGTTCCGAGACCAGCGTGCTGGTCATGCACGCCGACGGCAGCCGCCACCCTTACGTGGATGCCTGCACCGATACCGGCGCGAGCCTGGAATCCGTCCTGAACCGTATTGAATCCATGAAGATTGCTGGCATGATGCCCGCTGCGGCTGCGGCAGCTGCCGGTCGGTAGAGAGCATCGGTTTCGGGGAAAGTTTGTTCCAGAAGGAAAGGTTCTTGATCGGCTTTGGGAAGGGCACGGCTTTTGCCGTGCCGCTTTCCGGATGGCTGAACCCGGCTTTACGCCCAAGAAGTGGAACGCCGTCCCTCAGCGCCTGTTTATCGACTGCGAGACCGGGTCAGCTGGCTCGCTCGTGAGCGCTTGAAAGTCTAACCTACCTTGGCCGGGGGTTCTGAGCGCGACGGCTGATTTGAATAGTTGACTCACGCCACGGCCTCTGTCGGTGTACATTGCAGGCATGAATCCTCAGGAATCGGCTATGGCTTCGCCGGACTTTTATTTGAGTTCAACTGACACCTATGGACTTGAAATCGCACGGCGGGTTCGGGGAATCAAGCGCATTGCCATAGGCCAACGCGATGACGCTCTCCTTGCCGAGATCGACCCTCCCGTTGCGGCTTGGACATCAAAGGAAAGTAATACAAGCATCGTGATACTTGCGACTAGGCATAAAGGATGTAGCCCGTTTCCGGTGTCGGAGTGGCCGCTATCCGTGCATGTCGCTAAGCCACTCGTTGAAAACGTGCAGGGCCGTGACCACTCAATGACGAAATGGTCTTGTTTACGACAGTAATCTGGCATTTGTGATGTCTTGGGCATACAGTGCTCCCGTGAGACGGACGACAGTGTTTCTAGTTCCGGCGTGCTTTTTCGGAACTCTACATCTGCAGGTTTTGGGGCAAACTGCCCCCTCCGACTGCCAATCGGCAGTCCGCACGTTCCTCAAAATCCCAGATGAACGAGGACTTGTCGCCTTGGATAAATCGGATTGTTGGGGCGTCTTCGGCTCATCGAATAACAATCTGAATCGGTTGAACAACATGGCAGCGACAGGAAATAGATGGGCCGCTGAGTATTCGGCGGGGCACTTGAAAGAGCTTGACGGCGGAAATCTGGAGGACGCTCTGAGAGCTTTGGGTCGATTTTCCGACCACGGCATGGAAGACTTGTTGGTGCTTGCGAATAAAGGGCTGTTATCAAAGCAGGAACTTGCGGACGCTCTGACGATGTTTCCGCTCACCCTTGCTGACAATCCACGTGCGCAATCGAACTCTCTAGAGGCGCGAAGACAGAGGGTCCTACGTGTGACTCGGGCTGACTTGCAGGAGCAACGAGCGCAGGCACTCACCGCCATCAGCCAATCCCTGTCCGAGATTAGATCGAACCAGTGATTGATTGGTAGTTGGCGAAAAATCGCGATTACGCTCAGAACCCCTGCTCTGAGGTCCGTAGTCGGTGAAAGCGCTTGTTGACGACAGCTAGTCCCCTCAGTCTGACTTTGCCACCTGTTCAGTTAGTTTTTTGCTTTCTTTTTTCCATCCCCACCATCATTCCCGACGGCGGGTCATTCTTGTTCAGCTTCGCTGCCTGCGCAATCAACTTCTTCACTCCCGGCCTCTTCACATCGGCAACACTCCGCAGTTTGACATGTCGCACGCCCTTCCCCGTTCCCTCCAGCAACTTCTCCGGGTCCGGCAGGGCCGCACCGCGCATGAATGCAAACGTCACGTGCTCTTTACCGACCATGAAGCAGCAGAGTGGTCCATTTGAATCGAACGACGGAATCTTCCACGGATTCACGTATTCCTCCACTCCCTTGACCGCGTCTTTCACCAGCGCCCGCACCGCCTTCGCTACGTCCTCACACTTCCCCGCTTTCTTCACATAATCGTCAATCCATGTCCCCGCTTGTTTCCCCTCAATCGTCGGCATTGGTTACTCACCCCCGTGCGCCATTTTATTCTTCCGTTCCTCTTCCCCGTAGCGCTGCCTCCTAAGCCAACTGTTCGCGCCTTGATCGTGGCGTGCTCTTAGGGGTTGGCCAACCGCAGACGAACGACCTTCAGGTGGTTGATGGGCTACACGAAAACTTCCGAAGGCGCAGTTGGCGAAAAAATCGCGCTAGCAACTCAAGATGCCGGAAACCGTGATCTGCATGTAACGGCCTGCTCACAACAGACACTTCCGAGTAGCCCGTTTGAACGAAGCCGCTTTGCGGCGGACGCTATCGCGTGCTCGAAGCAAGCGGCATCGGAGATTCGAGACGTGCATACGAATAGATCACAAGCGTCAGCGTCCCGAGTCTTGCAGAATGGTCTGTCTCGCGTTACGATGAGGCGATCGTGAGCTTGGGCTTCATGGTTAGATCGATGAACTTCGATTTGAAACTCGCCCCGCAAGTACTCTTCTTCTCAACAACTTCCAAACCGAAGTCGATTGAAATCCCATAGCGTCCGCCGCGAACAAAGCGGCTTCCTTCAAACGGCTGTATCGAAAGCGAACTCCTGAGGCCCAAGCCAACCGAACCTGTCACGCCGGTTCGCTTCCGATACAGCTCTAACGTAAACCATCACCGACCCGCAGATCGTCTACGCCGCCTCACCGTCTAACACGTTTCGCGCACTCGAACTTTGCGCTGCTATGATTGCGGCCATGCCCACCGCACAAACTTGGGACCCGGCGTCTTATGCTCGAAACGCGAGATTCGTTTCGGACTTAGGATCGCCCGTCGTCGATTTGCTTGCACCGAAGCCCGGCGAAAGGATTCTCGATCTTGGTTGCGGAGACGGTGTACTCACGAAGAGGCTGGCCGATTTGGGTTGTGAAGTCGTGGCGGTCGATTCGAGCCTGCCGCAGGTCGAAGCCGCAAGGAAGCTCGGGCTGAACGCATTCGCGATCAGCGCCGAGCACCTGCAATACAACGAGGAATTCGATGCCGTGTTTAGTAACGCTGTGCTGCACTGGATTCGGCGTGCAGATGTAATGCTGGCTGGAGTGTATCGTTCTTTGAAACCGGGTGGGCGCTTCGTTGCAGAATGCGGAGGCCACGGTTGCGTCCACAAAATCAGGACTGCTTTGGTGCAAGCATTGGACCGCCGTGGGTTTGACGGTGAGGCTCGCGTTCCCTGGTATTTCCCCACCCCCGGCGACTACGCCACCAGACTGGAACGCGCAGGGTTTCGCGTCGATAGCATTGCACTCATCCCGCGACCGACCCCTTTGCCGGGTGACGTAATTAGCTGGTTGGAGACTTTTGCTCTCAACTTTTTTCAGGGCTTCTCCGACGAAGCCCGCAACGACTATCTGCAAGAGGTGCGGACGGTGCTGGAACCGCAACTTCGCGATGCCGATGGACGCTGGGTGGCCGACTACGTACGACTGCGATTCGCGGCAACCAAAGCTCGCGAACAAGAGCAAAGTGGACGTTAAGTCGCCTTGGTTTCGTCAACTATTGCCACGGTGCAAACTCTCTATTGCACGACTTGTGTCACAAGAGCATTCTGCTCGATCGTCCCACTCGCTTCTCTGTGTAGGCTGGACATGACCCGCTCATCGCGAGTTCTGCAGTGGTTCATCCCACTTGTTGATCACATTGATTCTTAACGTCGCCGGATCGCGGCGTTCTCCGAGCATGAGAAAGGGCGGCTGATTAGGCCGCTCCTCAAAGACTGACGATTCGAGATGGGAGGAACCTAGCTAGTAATAGTGGAAGTTCGTCGTTCAAGTCGGCCCGCATTCCAATCGGCTGTTGCCGCAAAACCCATCAAAGTGGGATTATGGCCGCGTTCGGGGAGCGGACTTCGCTGCCGACTTGTAATCCTTGGGATAGACGACCAAACACCGCCGCATCCCTTCTCCCTCGCTCTCGGTCCGCAGGTCGGCTTCGTCGCGCAAGGCAAGATGGACGATGCGCCGCTCCCGCGACGACATTGGACTGAACTCGTAGGGAGTCCCGGTTCGGCGCACCTTCTCGGCCGCAACGGTAGCAGCGGTCTTCAATTCCTGGATTCGGAGGGACCGCTGGTTCTGGCAGTCGAACGAGACCTTCTCGTGCTCGCCCGACGGCAGGCGCAACATCTCGAGGGCAATCAATTCGAGAGCCCGCAGCAGTTCTCCACCGCGATCCAGCAGCAGGGCTGCATCCGGTCCGGAGAAATCCACCAGGATCTCCGGCTTCTCCCAATCGCGGTTCTCGGGCAGCGGCGGATCCACAATGATCCGGTACTTCAAGCGCAAACCGCCATGGGTCACGACGGCCGTCAGAAACTCGTTGATCTTTTTTGCAGCAGCGACTTTATCGGGAATGGACATGAATTCAGCTCTCAGCTATCAGCCGTCAGCTTTCAGCGGGCTGATTTTAGTTTTGATCGTCAGTGCCAGAAGTCTAGAGCAACTCGCTGCAGCCACTACCGCCGCCCTCGCTCCTAGCTAGTCGCTAGAAGGTAGCAGCTTACTTTTCTTTCTTTCGCGCGCGCTTCGCCATCATCTCGCGCATCTCGCGACCCAGCGCTGTCCGGTTCATGACTGCTTGTTGCGCGATCGAAATCAGGTTGGCTTCGGCGTAATACAAGTTCAGGCCGGCCGCCAAGCGGAAGAAAATAAAGCCCATCATCAGCGGCATCATGACGGTCATCATTTTCTGCTGCGCCGGATCCATCCCGGCCTGCGGCGTCATCTTCTGCACCACCAACATGCTCACGACCATGAGCACCGGCAGCACGTAGGGGAACGGTTCAGCCGCGGACAAGTCGTGAATCCAGAGCCAGTGCGCGTGGCGCAACTCGAGCACCGCCCCCAACATGCGGTAATACGCGATCAGGAATGGAAACTGAATCAGCATCGGCAAGCACCCGCCGGCCGGATTCACTCCTTCTCTCTTATAGACGGCGCTGATCTCCTCGTTCATCGGCGCCTTCCGTGGATCACGCAAGCTGTACTTCTTGTATTTCTCCTGGATGGCTTTGATCTGCGGCGCCACGCGTTGCATCTTGAGCATCGACTTCATCTGCGTGATGCGCAGCGGCAGCAGCGCCACACTGATGATCAGCGTCTGCAAAACGATCGCCCATCCCCAGTTGCTGACGATATGTTGGTGGGTCCATTTGAGCCAGACAAATAGCGGCTTCGCAATGATGCCCCACCAGCCAAAATCCACCAGCCCGTTGAGGTCGTTATCGGCGCCTGACATGCCGGGCACTGGGACTTTCTGCAGAGCCTCGAGCTCTTTGGGCCCGACAAACACGCGCTGCTTTGTGGGACCGTGCAAGTTGCCGACGGCGGCTCCGAGCACATCCACGTTCGTCGTATCCTTCGAATCCTTCTGCGGCATGGCCAACTGGTTATGCAGGGTGACCATAGACGCCGAGGACGGATCATCAGGAATAAATACCGCTGCGAAATAGAGGTCGGTCGGTCCGGCCCAGTGGAAGGGTCCAGAAACAGTGTCTCCACCTTTGACCTTCTTGATGGGCACACGCTCGATATTCTTGTTGTACTGGTAGGTGATTAACCCCGATGCCCAGAACGCCGGGGTTACCTGATCCCCGAATCCCGAGGGCCACGCCGGAAGTGCGCTGACGTTGGCACCCTTCGACGTGACGGAAGTTTCGACATTCACCACGTAGCTGTTATCGAAACCGAAAGTCTTGCGCACCGCCAGATCCTGGTCGGCATACTCAAACGTGATCGTGGTGGGCGACGTCTGCTTGCCTTCGCGGGACGCGACATAAAGGACGGAACTCAGCTTGTTGCGGACCCCTTCGTCGTAGGTCCACAAGGAAAGCGGGTAACCAAACTTCTCCGCGGCGGCGGGATTCACCAGGTCGAGCGGACCGTTCCCCGCATCGTTGTCGAACTTTTTCAGGATCCACGACTTCACCTGCGCTCCGCGGTTGGAGAAGGTGATCCGGTAGAGATCGTTCTCAATGACGGTTTCAGATTCACTGGAAGCCTGCTTGGTCACACCGGCCGCGGGAGTTGGGGCAGCCGAAGGGGCCGTCGCCGTTGGAGTCGTGGAAGCCGCAGGCTGCGTCTGGGTTGCCTGATTCTGCTGGGCCGGCGTTACCGGCTGCGGCATGTACTTCTTGAGTAAGGGCTGGAACAACAGCATCACGACGAAGGTGAGCACAAAGACCAGCAGCAACCGCTTCTCGCTGCCGGGTTCGTGTTGTGGATTCTGAATGTCTGGCAAAGTTACCTATTCCTCAGAGTATCTTCGGTTGCCCGACTTCGTGCGTGCTCCGCGTGAAGCTTGGCCTGAGCGAAGTCGAAGGGCGAGGATTGTGTTTCACCACAGGATCGTATCCGCCATGCGCAAACGGATGGCAGCGCAGCAGCCGCCACAGCGCCATCAATCCGCCGCGCGCCGCGCCGTACCGCTCCACCGCTTCCATCGCGTAATCCGAACAGGTAGGAACATAGCGGCATGCGGGCGGAAACATGGGCGAAATCGCCCACTTGTAAGTCCGCAACAGCCGTAACGCGACGAGTTTGGCGAACTGGCGCATGGAATTGCTTTCAGGCTTCCCACTTCCGCCTTACTGAATTTTTCCGTCCGGGTTCGGCTGGTCCCATCTTGCCCGCGAGCTTCTGTTCTATCACTACGAAAGCCCGGCTCACTTCGTTCACCACCGCCGAGAACTCAACGGTCAGCAACGACTTCTTCGGATTGATCACCACATCCGCATCCGCGCTTGCCGCAGGGCGCGTCAACCGAACCGCCTCGCGCAATCGCCGTTTCATGCGGTTGCGTTGCACCGCGCCGCCGAGTGCGCGGCTCACGGTAAATCCGATGCGCAGGCCCGGCGCTATGAGCGACTTCGCCGCCGAACCTATGGTTCCCTCCGGCCGCTGCCAATAGAACACCGTCATCGATGCCGAAAAATGCCGCCGGCCCTGCTTGTATACACGCTCGAAATCGGCGTGACGCAAAAGCCGCGCGTTGCGGGGAAAGGTGCCCTGGCCGGCTCGCGGCGTAACCTCATGGTTCGATCCTCCAGGCACACTGGCAGTCACAGGGACTCAAAATTCCAGATCGCTATTCCCCAGATGACTGTGAAAAATCACCGGCGCAACAGCGAATGAGCGGACTCTTACGCCCGCGTCACTGGACTATTCGCGGAAACCTGGTTTCACTGAGACCCGTTTACGCCCTTTGGCGCGCCGGCGGGAAATTACCTTCTTGCCGCCCTGGGTCTTCATGCGCGTGCGAAATCCGTGTGTCTTGGATCGCTTGCGCCGGTTGGGTTGGAATGTACGCTTGGGCATGAAAAGTACGTGCTCCTGATTCGTTCGACAGTCTTAGGGCAAACCGTAAGTATAAATCACCCTGTGCAATACGTCCAAACCGCGATTTGGGTCGAAAGATGCCGAAGCCGCAACCACGAAGGACACGAAGTTGCACGAAGGAAAAACCGCCGAACGAGTTCCTTCGTGATCCTTTGTGTCCTTCGTGGTTCAAGATTTTTTCTTTTCCGTCCTATTTTCGTTTTCTTTAGTCTTCTTTTTTTGTTCTATCGCCGCGAGCCCACGCTTGCACCTTCTCCGCGGCAGTTACCATCGCGGCACTTGACAGCGCACTGCATCCGGGTTCTGAATAGTGCTTCGCGAAAAACTTCCAGCCGAAGTTTTCTACACAACAAAATTTTTTGTGCTAGTATGCCGGACTGATCCTGCTTTCAAATTTCTTTTTGCTTTTTGCATTCGCGCACTGTAAATCGAGCGCATTCCGCAGTAAACTTGATGTTCCAGCAACTTAAGTAAAACGGCACTTTTGAACAGGCGCCCTCAACCAGCCACTGGGACGCCGCGGTGAACAATTCATATATGTCAGTCCCCAGCACAACTCTCTCCCCGAATCCGTGGGCGCGCATTCTCGATGCGCTGGAAAAGAAAATTAATCGGCACTCCTACGACACATGGCTCAAGCCCACTCGCTACAGCCACTCCAGCGGAGGCATTCTCTTTGTCCGCGTTCCCACTGTTGAATTTCGCCACGCCGGCGACAAGTACGCTGACCTCATCCAAGAAGCCATCGATAATCTCGGCCTCGGTTTCAATGATGTAAAGTTCGTCACCTCTGAGGACGATCCGGCCGCTACGCCTGTTCGTCACGATGGAGGTCTTACTGCGGTGGCTGCCTCAAATCCATCGCAGTCCCGTTTCGACTGGGACGGCGCCGCGCAACTGAATCCCCGCTACACCTTCGATGCCTTCGTGATCGGCAGCGGCAACCAGTTTGCCCATGCCGCTTGCCAAGCCGTCGCCGAACGTCCTTCCAAGGCCTATAACCCGTTATTTCTCTATGGCGGCGTCGGCATGGGCAAGACTCACCTGATGCAGGCCATCGGACACGAAGTGAAGCGGCGCATGCCGCAGGCCGCCATCTGTTACGTATCCAGCGAGAAGTTCACCAACGACATGATCAACTCGCTGCGCTACGACAAGATGACCAGCTTCCGCGACAAGTTCCGCAACGTCGACGTGTTGCTCATCGATGACATCCAGTTCCTCACCGGCAAAGAGCGCACGCAGGAAGAGTTCTTCCACACTTTTAACGCCCTGCACGAGTCGATGAAGCAAATCGTCATCGCCAGCGACCGCTCTCCCAAAGAGTTGGCCGAGATCGAAGACCGCTTGCGCAGTCGCTTCGAGTGGGGGTTGATCGCTGACATCCAACCGCCCGACCTCGAAACCAAAGTAGCCATCCTCCAAAAGAAGGCCGAGCAGGAAAAGGTTACCCTCCCGACCGACGTGGCGCTCTACGTTGCCTCCAACATTCGTTCGAATGTGCGTGAACTCGAAGGCGCGCTCATTCGCCTGGTGGCGCACTCGTCCTTGATTGGCGCAGAGATCACGCTTCCCTATGCACAGCAGGTGCTGAAGAATTTCATCGACTCGCAAGCCCGCAAGGTCACCATCGAATCGATCCAGAAGATGGTTGCCGAACAATTCGGACTGCGCCTGGTTGAGATCAAGGCGAAGAACAACTCGCGCGCCATCGTCTACCCGCGTCAGGTTGCCATGTACCTGGCCAAGCACATGACCGAAGCCTCGCTGCCGGAGATCGGACGTCAGTTCGGTGGCAAGCATCACACCACCGTGCTGCACTCGGTCGAGAAGATCGAAGAGTTACGCAAGACCGACAAAGATTTAAACAGGCTGATTAATAAATTGACCGAGCAACTAGGCGGATGATTCGCGTGCGTGATTGAGTTTTCCACGCATTCGTCTAGTCTTCCTTGGCAATGCCTGTGAATGAGATGTGGAAGTTGTGTAAGGCAGGGATGAAATCGGTAGCACGGCTTAGTTACACTGCCGTCTCCGCAGAGTTCGGGACCGATTTCTAACATCAAGGGTAGGCCCGGAACCCGGTGACAACAGGCGAGTTGGCCCGGTTTTCCACTTCTTCGCAGCCCCTTCTGTTACTGCTGGTTTTATAGGTTTTGCATTTGATATAAGGTTAGTACTAAAAGTAGCAGGCACGTAGCGTCGTTATCGGGGAGAAGGACTTATGCCGGTGGAGGCCGCTGTTGCCGCGGGCACGATGGAAATCACAGTCAGCAAGTTCGAATTGCTGCGGGAATTGACGGCCACCCAAGGTGTGGTCGAGCGCAAGACCACGATTCCAATCCTTTCCAATTATTTATTCGAGGCCGCAGGCGACCGCCTGTCGCTCACCGCTACCGATCTCGATCTCAGCCTCCGCACCTCGTGCAATGCCAAGGTCAAAAAGGAAGGCTCCTGCACCATCCCCGCGCGCAAGCTTCATGACTACGTGAAGCTGTTGCCCGACGCCGACATCACCATCAAGTTGTTGGAAAATCACTGGGTCAGCATTCGCTGCGGCCGCTCGAATACGAAGATGGTTGGCATGGCGAAGTCCAACTTCCCCAGCCTGCCCGCGTTTCCCACCGCGGGAGCAGTGACGATTCCGGCCCAGGTTCTACGCGGTTTGATCGCCCGCACCGGATTTGCGATCTCAAATGAAGAGTCGCGCTACACCTTGAACGGCGCGTTGATGCTGCTGAAGCCCGAGTCCATCACCATGGTCGCCACCGACGGACATCGTCTCGCCCACTGTGAACGCCCCGGTGAAAAGTTTGAAGGTGTCAGCGGCGAACTGAAAACGCTGGTCCCGAAGAAAGCGATGGACGAGTTGAAGTCGCTCCTCGATTCCACCGACGCGGAGACCATTGAGTTCGCGAAAGACGATTCCACCCTCTTCTTCCGCATCGGATCGCGTCTGTTGACGTCGCGCCAACTCACCGGACAATTCCCCAACTTCGAAGCCGTGCTGCCGAAGGACAACAGCAAGATTGTCCCGCTGAACTCCGATGAATTGAACTCCGCCATCCTCCGAGTAGCCCAATTCGCCGACGAGCGCTCGCGAGCCGTCCGCCTGCGCCTGGAAAAAGGCGAACTCAAAATTTCTGCGAGCTCCACCGAGGCCGGCGAGTCCGAAGATTCCATCGAAGCTCCCTATACCGGCGAACCTCTGACGATCGGCTTCAACGCCCAATATTTGGTGGAGTTTCTAAAAGCCGCCGGGACCAGCGAAGTCCGCCTGGAGTTGAAAGATCCGCAGTCGGCCGGCCAGTTCCGCCCCGCCGAAGGCGACGACTACAAGTACCGCTACATCGTCATGCCCATGAGGATCTGACGGGGCCGATGTGGCGCGGGCACCCCGCCCGCACTAGCTAGCAGTAAAGTTTCTGTTTCCATGAGAAATTCAAAATCGCGTTCTGGCGCCCTTCCACGCTCGGCAATTTTGCGTTCCTGATTTCCTGCGCAAAGCTCCGGGTCTGCCCGTCCCTCTTGACCTCCCGCCCCCCCTGCCTTACATTGGCGGCACCCAGACTTTAGGGAGGACGACGTTATGTTAAGTGGATTCAAGAAATTCATCCTGCGTGGAAATGTTGTGGATATGGCCGTAGGCGTAGTCATCGGCGCTGCGTTCGGCGGAGTCGTCACGGGACTGACCAAGGCATTCCTTACGCCACTGATCGCGGTGATCGTTGGCAAGCAGGACTATTCAAGCCTAAAGTTCTACATTCGTGGTACTGAATTCCCGGTCGGTGATCTCATCAATGCCTGCATTTCCTTTATTCTGATCGCAGCGGCCGTCTACTTCTTTGTAGTCCTGCCGGTGAACGCTTTGATTGCGCGGATGCACCGAGGCGAGACCCCCCCGGATCCCACCACCAAGAAATGTCCCGAGTGCCTCAGCGAGATTCCAATTGAAGCCCGGCGCTGCTCTCACTGTACCCAGCCCGTGATGAGCAGGGCCGCCTGACGATGTTCCGCCGCGTGCAAAAATCGCTGTTCACTATGCTTTCAGCTCTTGCGCTCAGCGGGCTGGCACCGGGTCAGACTCAGGACCATGCTAGCCCGACCCAACCGCCATCGAGCCAGGCTCAGCCGGATTCCCCCGAATACGTGCGTGTCGAAGTAGGAGCGACGCGCGGCATGCTAATTAAGAAGGTGCCTCCGAAGTATCCCAAGAAAGCTCGCAAGAACCACATCGAGGGCACTGTGGTTCTGCATGCAAAGATCAGCAAGGAAGGTGAGATCGCTGACCTCTCCGTGATTTCCGGCGACCCCATGCTTACGCAAGCTGCCCTGGATGCAGTAAAGCAGTGGAAGTACCGCCCCTACCTGCTTGAAGAAAAACCCGTCGCAGTGGAAACCGAAATCCGGGTGAACTTCCAGCTCGCGGCAAATTGAGCCGCCAACCTCGGCTAACAATCTCGCGTAACATGGAGAGATGATTCTCCGCCGCCCTCGGCGCTTTCATTGCTTGCTGCTCTGCCTCGCACTTCCGGCAATCCCTCTTTGCTCGCAGACCCAGACACAATCTCCTTCGTCGTCCTCCACTAGGCACCTCAAGAAGCCCGCCGCCTCAACCGAGTCCGGCATTGATAACGGCACCATCACCAACGGCGTTTACCGCAATAAGACGCTCGCCTTCTCCTGCAAGATTCCTGAGGGTTGGGTGCTGCGCACCGAAGAGATGAACGCGCGAGACGAGAAAAAGGCAGTCGACCCGAAAGAAGACCAGAAAGAAGAAAAAGGAACGAAGGATAGTGCAGCTCCTCAACCTGCAGCTTCGAGCGCCGGAGCCAAAGTTCTTCTTGCCGCCTTCTCCCGCCCGCCGGAGGCCCGCGCTGAAGACGTGAACGCCTCCATTCTTATCGCCGCCGAGAGCGTTGCCTCGTACCCGGGACTGGAAGAGGCTGCCCAATATTTCGAGCCGCTCACCGAGGTCGCGAAAGCCCAGGGTTTCACGCTCGACGAAAATCCCTACGACATTGCCATTGGCACAAAGACTTTGGTTCGCGGAGACTTCCACAAAGATGTCGGCAGCCGCGTCATGCGTCAATCCACACTGGCCATGCTCTCGCACGGTTATGCCATCTCAATCACCGTAATCGGCGGCACCGACGATGAAGTGGAAGATCTGGTCGACGGCCTGACCTTCGCCCCGGCCGTCAAATAGGTTCGCACGATTGCGCCAGCGACGTCTTAAGGCCGCCCACCTCAGCCTTTGACCACTTCCTCCGCCACCGGTTCCTTTACCGATACCGAAATGTCCATGTGCGGCGGATGCAGTAGCGTATTGTGAATCAGGCAATGCTGCACCGCTCGCTCCACTCCCGCTCGATGCTGATCGCTCAACCCCACCGGGCAATCGATTTCAATCCGAAAATGATCCATTCGCGCCGGATCCTTCACTTTGTCGGCGGTGATCCGCGCCCGCGTTCCTGAGGTCGCGAGCTTGAACTTGCGCAGATACTGCGCCGCATAAAACCCCGCACACGATCCCAGCGACGCGAGCAGCAACTCCGGAGGCGTCATGCCTTCGTCAAATCCACCGTTCTCCGCCGGCTGGTCACACGAAATCACGTGTTGGCGCGCCTTGATTTCAAACTGCACCGCTCCCAAATGTTCGACTGTGACTTCCATAAGGCCCTCCACGAATGAATTTCTAATGCGGACTATCCCGCAACAGCGCCGCGTCCAAATGAGCTCTGACCAGCTCGCGCGCCCGGTGAAGCCTCGACTTCATGGCCGCCCGCGAAATTCCGAGCGTCTCGGAGACTTCGTCTCCCGTCCGGTCCTCCATGTCGCGCAACTGGTAAACTTCGCGATAGATCGGCGGCAGCGCCGCAATCGCGTCATCGAGCAGTTGCTTCATCTGGCGGCGTGCCAGCTGTCCCTCAGGACTAAGCTCGCCTCCCGGAATCTCGCGGCCTTCCTCCTCCAGCGTCGAGAGTTGCATCAAGGGCAATAGCCCCTCCCGCTCCTTTAATTGCCAGCAAACCCGCTTCGCGATCTGTGCCAGCCACGCCCGGAACGCCGCCGAATCACGCAGCTGATCAAGATGCCGGTAAGCCTTCAGCAACGCTTCCACCAGGACATCTTCCGCGTCTTCGCGGTTGCCGCACACGCGCAACATCTGGCGGTAGACGGAATCCTTGTGCTCCCGCGTCAACCGGTCAAACTCTCGCGTCTCGTGGTCCAGTGTCTCTGGACTCTCGCTGTTCAGACCCATTCCAGCATTCTGTCACTGTCGGTGCAGCAGCGGCTGTGCTCACGCTCACGTCCTGCTCGTGCCCGATTCCATGTTCGGAAGATCCACTTTGCAATGGCTGCGTCCGTTCCACGGCATCTTTCCGAGCAGCTCGCCCATCAGGCAGATGTCTGTGAGCCCGGCAAAGGTCAGCCCGAGCCCTACAAATGCCGACAGAAAAATCCAATTCATGCTGACGGTGAATCCGAGGATCACTCCCACCAGCACCAGCAGCCCCGCTCCCAGCCGCACCTGGCGCTCCAGCGACCAGCGAGTTTTCACGCTCCGGACCACGGGCAGGCCCGCCTGCACCCAGGCACTAGTCCCGCCTTCTAGAACCGTAATCTCCCGCCGGCACGGCGCGAGCAATTCCGCCGTCATGCGCGCACGCTTGCCGGCCTGGCAGACGAGCACAAGCGGAACATTAGGACGCAAGTCCGCAAGACGCGCCTCGATCTGATCCATTGGGATATTGACCGCCCCCGGAATATGCCCCGCCGAAAACTCCGAAGCGGAACGCACATCGACCAACTGCCCGACCCCTGACAGATTGCCCTGCAAGTCACTCACATTGATGGATTGGCTCAAATTCCCTCCTACCTATGGAAGAGCCCCACCTGCAGAAAAAGGATTCAAACGGAATTGGTGTGGGTGTAACCGGGTTCGTGAATGTTCTTAAGGTGGTGTGGGGTCCGGAAAAGCATCAGCCGCGAAGATGCGAAAGAATGCAGCCCACGCGCAAGCCGTGGGTAGCCTAACCAGGAAGTTGAATTAGCCCCGGAAGGGGCGAAAGAAGAGTTACTGCGTAGATCGCCTAACGAGCCCTCGCAAACTTAAAGCTACTCCAGCGGCTCGGGATGCAAACTCAAATCCTTCTCTCCCGCCGCCTTCTTCTCCGCATACTTCTTCATCCAGGCTTCCCAACTCTTGCCGGCGGCGGTGTCGCGCCCCGAGAACGCGAGCGCCCCAATCTCCGCATACGAGACGCTGATCTTCTCATTTGAATTCTTGGGATAGAGCCGGACCACCGACTCTTTGAGCGAAGCTGCGGTCCGACGGTCGAACAAATATCCTTCGACCTTCGACCCATCCTTGCGCGTGATGGTCACATCACCGCGATAGTCGAAAGCCTTCTCCAAAGCCGCGCGGAGCTCGTCTTCACTCGCCAGCTCCGGGATCCATCCCTCGAGCCGCTCATGTGCCGTCCCTGGCGCAACTTCCAGCGCATCCGGATTGATCACATTCGCATGCGGCGGAGTCGCCGCCGGCGAAGCGTGATCGATATGTCCGCCTTCTTTACCTGTCATAATTTTCTGTGAGTTCAGAGTCCTGCCGACCTGTCGAACTCTTATCGAAATTGTCATCCTGAGCGAAGCAGCGTCAAGCGAAGCGCCGACGCCGCGCAGTCGAAGGACCTCGCGCCACCGGACGCCACTACCGGCCTAGGAAGGGAATCCACGACCGCCGCTGGGGAGCCTCAGTCACCCATATCTCCGTTCCCTCGCCCAATTCCTCCTTGGCATCACTATTTCGCGGCTCAAGAGGAACGCGGTCCGACACTCACCGTTTGTCGGCTTCAGCAATTCAACTCCGGCAATACGGGTGTCTTTCACTCGACCGTTTGGAGAGCGGAGCTGAACCGGATCACCAACTTTGACCCTGAGATCCGAAAGCCAGATAGGCACAATCACCGCTCCACGGCCAGTGAGCGTGAAGAAACTCTCGACCTTCGCTATGAGCAACACAAAGTGTTACGCGCGCGTCCCCTGCAACGTTTCATCCGGCACTTCAATCTGCACCAGCGGATGCACCGCGGCCGTCGGCTCCTCAAGCATCCGAAGCGCCTCTGCATCGCGATAAGCGGGGAACAGCGTCCCCTTCACCGTGGCCAGGAATCCCTCGAGCGAACTGAACGTCGCATTCACCGCCGAGGCCTCATACCCGCTATGCACCATGCAATTCGCGCACGCCGGATTCCCCGACTCTGTCCCGTACTTGCTCCACTCAGTCGTCTCCAGCAACTCGGCGAAAGTCTCCGCGTACCCATCCTGCAAGAGATAGCAAGGCTTCTGCCATCCAAACACGTTGTAAGTCGGCATCCCCCACGGCGTGCACGGATACGTCCGTTTCCCCATCAGGAATTCCAAAAACAGCGGAGACAGGTTGAACTGCCATTCCTTCTTCCGGTTCGACAGAATCGCCCGGAACATCCGCCGCGTCTTCGCACGTCCCAAAAAGTGCTTCTGATCCGGCGCCTTGTCGTACGAGTAGCCGGGCGAGAGCATCATGCCCTCGACGCCCAGATCCATCATTTCGTCGAAGAATGCCCGCACCGACTTCGGATTCGCCCCATCAAACAGCGTAGTATTGGTCGTCACCCGGAAGCCGCGCTTCAGTGCCTCGCGAACCGCATCGACTGCAATGTCGTACCCGCCTTCGCGGCAGACCGCCAAGTCATGCTCTTCCCGCTGGCCGTCCAGGTGGACGCTGAAGGTCAAATACTTGCTCGGCTTGAACAGGTGGATCTTTTCCTTCAGCAGCAACGCGTTGGTGCACAGGTAGATGTACTTCTTCCGCGCGACCAGCCCCTCAATGATCTCCCCGATCTGCGGATGCATCAGCGGCTCTCCGCCCGGGATCGACACCATGGGCGCGCCGCACTCGTCCACCGCCCGAAAGCACTCCTCAGGCGTGAGGTCCTTTTTCAGGATATGCGCCGGATACTGGATCTTCCCACATCCCGCGCAAGCCAAGTTGCACCGGAATAGCGGCTCCAGCATCAGCACCAACGGATACTGCTTTCGACCGGCGAGCTTCTGCTTGAGCACATAGCTCGAAACGGTCCACATCTGTGAAACGGGAACTGGCATGAATGAAAGGTAACCCCTTTGTCCTTATATTTTATCAGGCTTGGACGTTCCCGTCGTACCAGCAGCCCACCTTTGGGGGTTGCTCATGTGGGGACAGCCGCCTTCGGCTGTCGGCGCTTTGACCTTCCCGCCCTCGTCGTGATCCGCCGACCCGGCGTCCCCAAAAACTTCCTGCAACCCAGCCGCCCCGACCTTTCTCTAAAGGTCATGTTCGACTGGACCCAAGCCAGCCCTCCGGGGCCCTTGTCGAGGTTTCAGAAACGGGATACCCTATTTCCCTGTCATCTGTATGTTTAGCCCCCACCCCAACCTGGCGGATGAAGTCAACCGCGGGATCATCCAGTCGGAAATTGAAGGTGGCGTTTTTCTGAACGATCTTCCTCCAGACACAGTTCTTCAAATCCAGACTATGCACCACTGCTATACCGCTGTGCTTCTCGGTGGAAGCGAAGCTCTCTTATCCGGCCATCCCGAATTCTGTCCCCAGCCCGTGCAGGTTGCCATCGCCGGCTCGACCTGGGGAGGTTCCATGCTCAAGCTCCAATATGTGGGCCGCGGCATGCACCTGGAATTTCGCCATCCCCAGTACGCCACTCCAATCATTACCTCGCCTATTCAGGAAATCCGCGATTGCCCCCTGGCCCCGCTAGAATTGGATTCCCGCCCCCACGGTGCACACTCGTAGTCTGGGTCGTTCCTCTGGGTCCCGCGTGTCCTCTGTGGTGAATGGTTTTGGTTTTGCTTTGCTATTCCTCCCATTGACTTGCCCCTCGGCACCTACTACCATTCCCGCCATCGGCCAAAGGTACGTGCCCAAAACATGCCTCTAAAGATTGCATCTCGCGAAGTCGCTCACGTCATGATCCTCGACATCCACGGGCGCATCGTCCTTGGCGATGAAATCGGCGACCTCCGCGACGCCGTTCGCAATCTCCTCGCTGAAGGCAAGAAGAAGATCATCCTCAATCTCGCCGGCGTCGACTACATCGACAGCTCCGGCGTCGGAGAACTTGTCGGCAGCTTCACCACCGTCCGCAAAGCCGGAGGCGAGCTCAAACTCCTCAGCCTCACCCAGAAAGTGCAAGACGTCCTTTACGTCACCAAGCTCTACACCGTCTTCGACATCAAAGACGACGAATTCACCGCCGTCCGCTCCTTCGACTACTTCTTCGCAAAATAGCTTGCACGCGAAAGCATGATCAATGCCGCCCGAATAATGCGGGATAACGCTGTCAGCTACCATGCTCCTGCAAGACTCACGGCACATCTTCCAGAGGTAGCACCATGAAATTCGCCAAAATTGTTTTCTGGATCGCAGGCATCTGGGGCCTGCTCGTTCTCACACCTCTTTATTTCATGTTCGACCTCATCGGGCGGCAGGATCCTCCGGCCATTACGCACCCCGGCTTCTATTACGGATTCGTCGGCGTGGGGCTGGCGTGGCAGATTGCATTCCTGGTCATCGCGCAGGACCCAGTGCGGTTACGGATAATGATGATTCCTTCGGTGCTGGAAAAGTTCGGTTATGGAGCCACACTGCTCGTCCTCTATTTGCAGAAGCGGATTCATCCGACCGACCTGGTGTTGGCCGCGATCGACGCAACGCTGGGTGTGTTGTTTCTGATTTCATTCTTTCGCACCGCCCCTTAGACGTGCTTGTTCAGGTTCAGCCGCGATGTTTTGCGGTAAGCTTCGAATCACGACACTGGAGATTCCATGAATCGACGATCATTCTTGAAGTGGGCTAATCTGGCTGGTCTGGCGGCAGGTTTTCCTTCAGCCTCTGGCTTCGCGGCTACTCCAGCGGACGCGCAAGCAGGCACGCAAGAGCAGGCTTCCGCCAAGAAGAATGCCGCGTCGCCCAACACGATTTTGCTGAAAGACTACCGGCCGGTTTCAATTTACAAGATTCCGGTCACACACGTTGCCAAAGCCAAGTTCCCGATCATCGACATGCACTCGCATCCCTACGCCAAGACTGCGGCGGAGATCGACGAGTGGGTGCGCAACATGGACGAAGTTGGCGTGGAGAAGACCATCATCCTGACGATGGCAATAGGCGCGGAGTTCGACGGCATTTTCCGAAAATACTCGAAATATCCGGACCGCTTTGAGATGTGGTGCGGCTTCGATCTGTCGGGCTACAACCAGCCCGGATTTGGGCCCGGCGCCGTCAAGGAACTGGAACGCTGCCGGCAAGCCGGTGCGCGCGGCGTGGGGGAAATCCACGACAAGGGGAAGGGGTTGGTCGCGGGTAAGTCGAAGGCGCCGGGCATGCATCCCGATGATGCGCGCATGGATCCGGTGTGGGAAAAATGTGGAGAACTCGGAATGCCGATCAGCTTGCACGTGGCGGATCCGATCTGGATGTATCAGAAGATGGACCGGCACAACGATGGGCTGATGAACGCCTACGAGTGGCGGCTCGACAATGAGCCCAACATCGTGGACCTGTCGGGTATGATCGACATTCTTGAACGCACGGTTGTAAAGCACCGGAACACAACTTTTGTCGCGTGTCACTTCGCGAACCTTGATTATGATCTGGCGCGCCTGGGAGAGGTGCTCGAGCGCAATCCAAATCTCTATGCGGATATTTCTGCGCGCTATGCCGAGACGGGGCCCATCCCGCGCTTTGCTGCGGCCTTCTACGAGAAGCACGCCGACCGTCTTGTATACGGGACCGATATGGGCGTCGATAAAGCGATGTACCGGGTTACGTTCAGAATTCTCGAATCGCTGGACGAGCACTTTTATGAGACGGATCAGTTTTCGTATCACTGGAGTTTGAATGGATTCGGTTTGAGCGATGCGATCCTGAAGCAGGTGTATCACGACAACGCGGCGAAGTTGCTGGCCTCACGAAGGGCGTAACGGGCGCCCCTGACCTGGCGCTGCTGAGGTCCTTCCCCTGTGTCGTTTTTCTGTGGCCTCTGTGGTACAAGGTTCCTCGCCGCAAGAATCGACAATCAAAAACCAACAGCCTACAATTCCAGTCATGAGCAGCTTGGGACAACCTCCGGTCGCTGAAGAGCGCGACTCCAGCCGTCTGATAATTGGGGTTGCAGTGCTCGTGGTCATCGGCCTGGCGCTCGCGGCGGCGTTCCTGCTGCGCGAGCCTCCGAAGGCTCCGAAGGCGGCCTCGCCCTATCTTGCCAGCCTGAAGTTTTCCGATTTCAAGATGAGCGCTGCCGAGAACTTCATTGGCCACACCGTCAGCTACATCGACGGCTCCATCACCAATACCGGCGACAAGACCGTAACCCATGTCGTGGTCGAGGTCTTGTTCCAGGATTCGATGGGGCAAGTGGCGCAGCGCGACGAAATGCCACTGCAGGTGATCCGGACCAATGGCGCGTACACGGAGCCTGTCGATGTGAGCATCTCGCCGCTGGCACCGGGGCAGACCGAGCCCTACCGCCTGACGTTTGACAGCATTTCTGCGCAGTGGAGCCACGAGTATCCGCAGATCCGGGTCACCGACGTCACGGTGAAATAGCTTCTTCGTTGGGCCGAGGGCCTACAATCGGGGAGCGATGCCCGTCTCACCTGCCCGCGCCGCTGCCTTCGACATCCTTCTGCGCGTCGAGCGCGAATCGTCCTATGCCTCCGAGCTGCTTCACTCTTCGGCCTACGAGCGTCTATCTACGGCCGATCACGGCTTAACGACCGAGCTCGTGATGGGAGTGCTCCGCTGGCGCTCGAGACTGGACGCTGCCATCGCGACCGCGTCGTCACAACCGCTTAGCAAACTTGACATCGAGATTCTGATTGCATTGCGGTTGGCGGTGTATCAATTCGGATGGCTCGATCGCGTGCCGAAGAGTGCGGCTGTGAATGAGAGCGTCGAGTTGGTGAAGCGCGCCCGCAAGCGGTCCGCGGCTCCCTTCGTGAATGCAGTCTTGCGCAAGCTCGCTGGGGCCGCGCAGGCCGGCACACCAGAAACAGAGTCCACTTCGTCCGAGACGTTGGCGCGGGAATACGCACATCCTCTTTGGATGGTCGACCGCTGGGTCCGCGAATACGGGACGACGGCCGCCAGGCAAGTCTGCAAATATGATCAGGAGGTTCCGGTGACCACGATCCGTCTTCGTGCCCCGGAGGCCGAAGCACAGCTAAAGAAGGAAGGAGTCACACTCCACCCGGGAGGCCTGCTCGCATCAGCCCGGCGCGTCGTTGCGGGAGATGTTACGAAGACCCAGGCGCTTCGCGAAGGCCAAGCAGTGATTCAGGATGAAGGTTCGCAGCTGGTCGCGGCGCTCGTAAGCCTGAATGTTCCTGGCGATGGTCGCAGCATACTGGACTGCTGCGCCGCGCCCGGCGGCAAGGCGCTCGCGATTGCCGACCATACCCCGAACAGCACAATTACCGCGGTTGAACTGCATCCCCACCGTGCACGACTGCTGCAAAAGCTCTTACACCCGCATGCGTCGCGCATTCAGATTGTGAATGCCGATGCCCAGCATCTCCCGGTATCTTCAAGGTTTGACCGCGTTCTCGCCGATGTCCCGTGCTCCGGTACTGGCACGATCGCGCGCAATCCCGAGATCAAGTGGCGTCTCGCATTCGATGACTTTGGGGAGTTGGCGCAGCGGCAACTTGCCATTCTCCGTTCCGCGCTAGCCCAGGTCGCTCCAGGAGGACGGCTGATCTATTCGACCTGTTCCTTGGAACCAGAAGAAAACGAAGATGTCATCGCGCAAGCCTTGGCCGAGAATCCTCTCTTCCAGTTGATTGATTGCCGGCAGGAACTCGAACTCCTGAAGGCTGCGGGCGATCTAACCTGGCCTGATGCCGAGGCGCTCACACGCGGTTCCTACTTGCGCACGATTCCGGGCGTGCACCCATGTGATGGATTCTTCGCGGCGGTACTGGAAAGATTCTCACGATGATCTTGGATTGATCTCTTGAAGTGATCCGCCGTGATCCGCCCAAAATCCGTGGCAATACTTACCGCACATCGAAATTCACTGCGGTGCCGGCATAGACTTTCTGGCCGGCAGCGGGTGACTGCGCAACGATGATGCTGGCGGGCGTCGCTTGCGGCGGAGGGGGAGCTTGCACTGGCGGAGCACCGGATGCGAGAGAATCCAATTCGGCTGCGTTCGCTGCATCCCCGGGCGCCGGGTTCGGAGGTGCGACTACGTTTACATTCCCCAGCTTGAAACCTGAATCTTGCAACGTCCGGCTGGCACTTCCCAAGGGCTGCCCAACAAAACTGGGCATGACAAAAGCTTGGGGCTGCGACTCCGCGGATACCAGCAGGCTGATCTTGGGCGCCGCAACTTGGGTTGCATTGGCGGTGGGATTCTGCGCCAGCACCTGATCGGCCGGGATGCCGGGCACTTCCATTTGCGCCATCGACGTGACATCCAGTCCACGCCGTCGTATGTTGAGCTCGGCTGCGTGTTCGCTCTCGCCGGTCACGTCGGGGATTGAAACGCGCGTTGGCCCCAGACTCTCGGCGACTCGCACCTGCCAGCCATGACGGACCTTGGTTCCCGGCAAGGGCAGCTGCGACATGATTCTTCCTTCAGGAACCTGGGGACTGTAATACTGACGTTCGATCGACAGCTGCAGACCGAGGGATGCGAGCGCCCGCTCGGCTTCCGCCGGAGTAACTCCGACCAGAGGGGGCACGGCGACTTCCTGTCCGTGGATCGCAAACCGCATCGCTGTCAGCGCCGAGACCATGGCCACAATCACCAGCACCAGAGCCAGCATCGCGAATCGGATTGCAGATCTCATTTTCCAGGAGGCAGCACAGGCATAGCTTCCCTGCTACCAACAGCATAACTCACCTTCACTCAATTAAGATGAGGCGGAGGCTGTCTGCGGCCAGATTGGGCATCCAGCAAGGCTTTAGTGCAATCTAATGGGGTACGAACGGTCTGCCTTTGAGGTGCGCCATGACTTGCTCGTTGGAGTATCATAGTTTTGTGCGGCATTCGATTCCTGCCTCGTTCGCACTTCTCGGTCTACTGGCGCCGCCGGTGACCCTCGTCTCATCCAGCCATGCGCAGATCAATGGAACGCCCGCTTCGGTGACTTCTCCCGGATTCGGTGGCCGTGCGATCAACGGCACTCCGCCGAGCGTCACGTCTCTGGGCCCTCGCGGCCTCGTACCCAACTCGCGCGTTACGTTCAACACGTTCAATAGCCCTCACGCCGGTACGGGTCATCATCACCATCGCACCGAATTCACGCCGCCTCCGGTGGCATACGCTGTGCCTGTTCCTTACGCAGTCGACATGAATGCGCCTTACGATGTCGAGGATTCGAATGCGGAGGAGCAGGACGCGAACTACCAGGGAGGTCCCACGATCTTTGATCGCCGCGGCTCCGGTGCGGGATCGTACATACCGCCGGTGACGAATAGCGCAAGGCCTCGATCTGCTGCTCAGGAAGCGTACGCTAATGCTGACGTCGCTGCCCCTGATCCGGATCCTCCGCAGGAACCGACGCTGCTCGTCTTCAAGGATGGCCGGAAGTTGGAGCTGGGAAACTACGCCATCATCGGCGCGACACTTTTTGATCTGACTCCGGGACACGCCCGCCGAGTTGCCATCGCCGATCTTGATCTAGAGGCCACACGCAAGCAGAACGATGATCGAGGCGTGGCCTTTCAATTACCACCGCGCCCACAGGCGAACTGAACATGCGAGGGCTGGTGCTGCTTCTCGTAGCATTGCTCGCTGCTCTCGCGCCGTGCCTCCACGCCCAGCGAATGGTTGCGGGAGCTGCGCACTTCGGTCCTCATTTTGCACGCGGTGAGCATTCGCGAGGGTTCTTTTATCCGCTCGCTTATGGTGACCCCTTCTATTCTGACTACATAAGCACTGCTCCCATCGCCAGCCAACCGCCGGTTGTGATTTTGCAACCTCCACCAGCGACTGCGCCGGTTGCAGCATCTCCCGAGCCCGCTCCGCCCCTCATGATCGAACTCCGCGGGGACCGCTACGTTCGGGTGCGCGGTGAAGAATCGTCGGGAGCACAGATGATCGATCCAACGCTGGCATTGAGCAGAGAGCCGTCAAGCCCGTCGGCTGCAGTGAGCCACGCAGCAAATAATGAGGTCCGGTTGCCCGTTGCTGTTCTCCTGTTTCGCGATGGCCACCGCGAAGAAACGACCAGCTATACAATTGCCGACGGAGTACTCTACATCGGTGCGAGCCCATACACCGGTGGACCTTGGATCAGAAAAATAGAACTCTCATTGCTGGACCTCGCCGAAACCGTCCGCTCTAATCAATCCCGCGGTATAAAATTCCAGCTCCCCTCCGCACCGAATGAAGTTCTGGTAGGCCCGTAGAGACGTCCTCAACGACTTCTTCACTCAGTGGCAATTCGATTCTTCGTCACCCCACAACGCCTCCATAAACTCGGCACGCCGCCTCAAGGCGGTCAACCCCCGCGCCCCAATTCCGCGCCTTTGCGTGTTATAATTATTATAGCTCCCAAGGCACATAACGCCCTGCAATTACAAGCAGTTACAGCGTTCCGCGAAGATAAAATCGGTTTCGAGCTGACGGCTAAACGCTGACGGCTGAGAGCAAAAGAATGGCTGACGATCAAAACCCAGAACTTCCCCTGACTCCTCCTCCGGGCGGCGAAGGCCCCGGTGCGTTGAACATTCAACCCGTCAACATTGAAGAGGAGATGAAGCGGTCATATCTCGACTATTCGATGTCGGTGATCATCGGCCGCGCCCTCCCCGACGTCCGCGACGGCCTGAAACCCGTCCACCGCAGAATTTTATTCACCATGCAGCAGATGGGGTTGCAGCCGAATCGGGCGACGCGTAAATGCGCTCGCATCGTCGGCGATGTGATGGGCAAGTACCATCCGCACGGGAACCTTGCCGTGTATGACGCTCTCGTTCGTCTGGCGCAGACGTGGAGCATGCGGTATCCGCTGATTTTTGGGCAGGGAAATTTCGGGTCAGTCGATGGAGATCCGCCGGCGGCGGATCGTTACACGGAAGCGAAGCTTGCGCAGGTTTCGACCGCGTTACTCGAAGATCTCGACAAAGAAACTGTCGACTTCCACGACAACTACGACGGAAGCGAGATCGAGCCCGACGTTCTTCCCGCACGCATTCCGAATCTGCTGATCAATGGATCGGACGGAATCGCGGTTGGAATGGCGACGAAGATTCCGCCGCACAATCTGACGGAGATCGTCGACGCCACCATCACGCTGGTGAACAATCCCAACGCGCAATTGGCCGAGATTCTGAAGTTCGTGCAGGGGCCGGACTTCCCGACCGCCGGCATCATCCACGGGCGTTCTGGAATCTTCGAAGCCTACCGCACCGGTCGCGGCCGATTCATGATGCGCGCCAAAGCGGCGATTGAGAATGCCACCAAGGACCGCCAGGCCATTATCATCACCGAGATTCCGTACCAGGTGAACAAGGCCCGCCTGGTCGAGCGCATTGCGCAGCTGGTCAACGACAAAGACATCGAAGATATTTCTGACATTCGCGATGAAAGTGATCGCGACGGCATGCGCATTGTGGTTGAACTGAAGCGCGGCGCCGAACCCCAGATCGTTCTGAACCAGCTCTTCAAGCACACGCAGATGCAGGAAAGCTTCTCGATGATCCTGCTGGCGGTGGTCAACGGACAGCCCCGTGAAATGGGCCTGATCCAGACCATCAAGTACTTCATCGAGCACCGCGTCGACGTGGTGCGCCGCCGGACTGCTTACCTGCTGCAGAAGGCGAAGGACCGCGAGCACATTCTCGAAGGATATTTGACGGCGCTCGATCATCTGGACAACGTCATCACGATTATTCGCGGCAGCGCGAACCGCGCCGACGCCCGCGAGAATTTGGTGTTGTACTTTGGCGGCAAGAAGATCGACATCAACACCACGGGGCGCGCGCCGAAGCTGGATGCCGAGAAGCCGTTTACTGCGCGGCAAGCGGATGCAATCCTCGAATTGCAATTGCACCGCCTGACCAAGCTCTCCATCGATGAAATTTCGAACGAGTTAAAGGATGTGCGCGGCAACATCGCGGAATACGAATCCATTCTCGGCTCCGAGACGAAGCTGCGCAAAGTCATCATCAAAGAGCTGGAGGAAGTGAAGAAGCTCTACGGTGATGAGCGCCGCACGCGCATTGAAGACGAAGCGGCGGAGATCGTTCTCGAAGATCTGATCGCCGACGAGCAGGTCGCGGTCACCGTCAGCCACTCCGGCTATCTGAAGCGGACGCCGATCTCCACTTACCGGATGCAGCGCCGCGGAGGCACGGGCCGTACTGGCATGAAGACGCGCGACGAAGATTTCGTCGAGCATCTCTTCATCGTCTCAACCCACGCCTACATTCTGATCTTCACAAACACCGGCCGCGTCTACTGGCTCAAGGTTTACGAAATTCCTGACGTCAGCGCCGCCGGACGCGGCAAGCACATCGGCAACCTCGTCGGCCTGCAACCAGGCGAAACACTGAAGACCACGGTCGCGGTGCGCAACCTTGAAGAAGAAAACAAGTACGTCTTCTTCGCCACGCGCAACGGCCTGGTGAAGAAGTCTTCGGTGCGCGAGTTCATGCACGTGCGATCAAACGGCATCAATGCGATCGGCATTGAGCCGGGAGATGAACTGGTGGCCGCGCGCATTACCGACGGGAACCAGATCATCTTCATCGCTTCGCACGAGGGGATGGCCGTTCGCTTCGACGAGAGCCATGTTCGGCCGATGGGCCGCGCGGCTTTCGGCGTCTGGGGAATTGATCTGGAAAAGAATGACTACGTAGTCGGCATGGCGACGACGACCAAGCCGGGCGCGCCGGTGGCAGCCAAGGAAAAGACGGCTGAAGGCGAGCCCGAGGTGATTGACGCAGCGGTGAAAGGCGACCTGATTCTTTCGGTCACCGAAAACGGCTACGGCAAGCGTACTGCCGCCGACGAATACCGCCTTACCAACCGCGGCGGCAAGGGCGTGATCAACGTGAAGACCACGGAGCGGGTTGGAAAAGTGGTCGCGATTGCGCAGGTCGACGAAACGTCGGAGGTCATGCTGATCAGCCACTACGGCAAGATCATCCGCATGGATTCAACGACGATCCGCGAATCTGGACGGAATGCACAAGGCGTCCGGCTGCTGAATATGGAACCGGGCGACCGTGTGGCGGCTGCTGTGGTGATTGCCCCTGAAGCTGAGCCGAACGGCAACGGAGGGACGCTGATCCAGTAAGAGAATGAGTAGTAGGTGGCGCGGGCGCCTCCGCCCGCGCTTTTTTATTGCAAAGAATCTTCGGCGGAAGTCACGGCTACAGAGTGCGAGGTAGGAAACTTGTATCTTGCTGCGTTGTGAAAGGGTCGGTTCTTATCGCGTCGCCAGTTGCTCAGAACCGACGAGGGCTCTAGCCTCGATCTTCCCTTCCGCTAGGGTCGTGCGACGGGGCGGGTGGCCCACCCTGATTTATTTTCCGCATTTTCCGAAACTGAGGGTGCCCCGTCCTTGCGATTTTTGCAAGGGCGGGTACGATGCTGCCGACCCCATGAGGTTTTGATCTTAAGCCGCTCCATCTCGAAACGAAATCTCTCCCCACCCTACATCGACTTATACGAGCCCGGCCTCGTCCAGATGATAGTGTCGATAGCTACTCCATGCCATAACTCCGGAGACTCCACAAGCCCACGTTTCACGGGATTGCGATGCATGTACCGCAACTTCTCCAGTCGTTTCTTCGTCCTCCAGACATTGAAGTCGTAGAAGCGGGCCTGCCAGAATGCTCGCTCCACCAGGCAAGGCCAAATTGTTTACTCACCATTTACAGTGCAGTGACACGTTTTAAAACCCTCGCTGTTACTTTGGCACAGTGCTCGGGGCAACCCGGCCTTCCGCTGACAGGCGGAATGAACTTCAAGAAGCAACACTAATTTAAGGAGCTAATGTGAAAAACACACTATTGGCGGTAGCTATGGCTGTCGCTCTCGGTTTTACTGGCCTCACCCCGCTCGTAAGAGCGGCGGCGAACGATAGCACCGTCTTCAACATGGTTAAGTCCGCGGGTGCGCTATCTTGCCTCAATCCCAAAGCTGTTGGACGAGTCTCGATCAGCGACCTTGGACCAATTCAAAATTTGCACCTCGAAGTATTCAACCTTCCGGCAAACACGGACTTCACGCTGTTTGTTATCAATACTCCGAACGCACCTTTTACGCCTGCGTGGTACCAAGGCGACCTAACAACGAATGCTCTCGGCAACGGCGTCCTCAACGTGACTGGGATCTTCAGGGATGAAACCTTCATCCTGAACCCGGGCAGCCCCGCCGTCCCGGTTGAACTGCACCATCTCGGGCTCTGGTTTGCCGATCCGACACAGGCGGGCAACGCGGGATGTCCGGCCACCGTGACGCCTTTCGACGGCGATCATAACGCGGGCATTCAGGTCTTGAACACGAGCAACTTCATCGATGCCAAGGGACCCTTGGGTGGGATTCAATAATTGTCGAACCTTCGCAGGAGGTGGGGTCGCATCCGACCGATTTTTGGTCGACCCGCCTTTTCTGGCATTATCTGCGAGCCAATCTTCCGCCGGCCCTTCGCCCGTCCGCCGAAATCTTGTCAATAGGCAGAAAAACTCCGGATTCGTATCAGGGCATCGCTTTAGCGATGCCGTAAACGTCATGAAATTAGCCCCGGCTTTAGCCGCTGGGGTTTGGCTTCGGCAGTATCGTGCCCACCCTGCGAAAACCGCACAGAGGGGCAGCCTAGTTAAGTGGGCCAGCTCCCGGGGGGCCTATATCAGGGATGCAATCCGCCGAGGGACTGCAATGTGACTTGGAAGCTGCCGGAGGCTGTTGCATAGGTGGATGGCCTGGGCGAGTGGCCCAGGCTTTGATCTCGATGGCATCACCAACACGGTGGTGCCCGTCCCTTCGACTGCGCTCAGTGCAGGCTCGTCGCGTTCTTTATTGAAGGGCGCGTATCACGAACGCTTGCAGCTGCGAAGCTACGCCCACCGATTGCTCCGCCGCCGCTGCTTCGGTGCGCTGGAGTGGTGTCGACTTTTCCGAAGGCCCACCCTCCCGCACAAACCGCGGGAAGGGTGGGGCAACCGCCATGGAGAAGTAGCGAAAGGATGGCCAGCCCGCACAAGGAATTGAACGTTGCGAATAAAGATTCGAGAGGAGGAACTATGGGAACCGTGGAGCCGAGAAGACATCCCAGTTGGGTCTATATTTTGCCGATTCTTCATTTGAGCGCTTGTCTGATCAGTATGGTCGGGCACGTAATCCCAAATCTGCAATCTCTTGGGATCATCTGGGTTGGAATCATGTTGATTGACCTGCCGGTCTATCGCATACGTCTCAGCTTGGTGGAACGGCCCGGTAACCGTAATCTGGATTGTTGTTGTAGGCACGTTGTGGTGGTATTTCCTCAGCCGGGTCATCGAGAGATTGATCAACAAGAACAAGACCGGAGTCGGGTGGCCACGCTTTCGATGATTCCCAAAGCGGGGTTGCCCCACTCTTCCCGCGCATTTTGCGGGAGGGTGGGCCTTCGTGCGGACTAGAATCGGCAATGAATGCACGTCAAGCCAGTCCGTTATCAGAATCAAGGCTGCCTGCACTTCATCACCTTCAGCTGCTATTGGCGGATGAAGCTGCTCGTCTCCGCTGCGGCCAGAGATACTTTTGAGCGCGAACTGGAACGTGTCCGCCGCTGGTATGGCTGCTTTATCACCGGATATGTGGTGATGCCCGAGCACCTACTCATCAGCGAACCGGAGCGGGGAAAGCTCTCGCTCGTGATCCAGATGCTGAAGCAACTCACCTCACGAAAACTGAAGCCTGCGGCCCACCCTCCCGCCGACAATGCGGGAAGACCGGGGCAACTGAAGCGATTCTGGCAGGTTCGTTATTACGGCTTTCCCGTCCGGACCGAGGCGAAGCGGATTGAGAAGCTGCGATACATTCATCGCAATCCCGTGCGCCGCGGATTGACCGAGCGTCCCGAGGACTGGAAGTGGAGCAGCTTCGCGCACTATGCCACTGGCGCCGAGGGAGTGGTTGAAATTGAATCGCAGTGGACCGCACGGAAGCGGGAACGGCAGGGAGTGGTGCCGACTTTCCCGAAGGCCCACCCTCCCGCACAAACCGCGGGAAGGGTGGAGCAACCGCGTCGGTGATCCCAGCGAAATCGATAACACGGGCCGGGGGCTGACGCACCAGCGGACCTCAGGGGCTAGAGCCCAGATCAATTCTTGGACTCGTTTCGCGGCCCCTTCGACAAGCTCAGGGCAGGCTCTTGAAGGGCCGCTCTTTCACGATTAATTCGCAGTGCTTAAGGCGCTGCCCCACCCAAAATCGAGTTCTTTACTTTCCGTGAGCCTGCCTTGCGATGATGAGATGGCGGAGAAGGCGGGACTTTGTACTGCGCCAGTTCGGCTCGGCTTTTGGTGAGCAGGTTCCAGGCTTCGCGATAGCATTCGTAGCGATAACTGGCCTTCTTTGCCGGGGACTACGGGGAACAGCATTGCCATGAAGCGTCTTTGTTTACCCAGCAGTAAGACTGCCGGGATGAGGTACCACGCATCTTCCGGAATCACGTAGGCGGCGAACAGGTCGATTTCCTTGAGAGAGTAGTCGCGCTTTTTCCTGTGGTTGGGCATGAACTGGCAGCGATATCCGGCACCTGACCTTACCGTTGTCGATTTCACCTGCACCCGAAGGAAGTTCGGGCCGTGTTCAATGCCGACGTCATAAGCCTGGGTGTCTCCCCAGGGTTTGTTGACGGACAAGCAGCGCTTCGCCGCCTCAGCCATAAATTGCAGCTCGACCCATTCGCCGCGCTGTTTGAAGTTGCTGAATCGCTCCCAGCTTTTCTTGCACTGTTTGACGGTTTTCCCTTTGCTCATTCCTGTGACCATCCCCTGTGTTCGTCCATACTGCTTCGCTCTGGCTCGCTGCGCTCGTCTTCGGTCCGGCAAGGTTCTGGCGAGCGGACCCTTCGGCATTGCTCAGGGCAAGCTGCGTCCGCCGCTACGCGTGCACACTTCGCCCAATAAAAAAGGCGCGACCTGGAGGGCGCGCCTGCTTGACCGTTAAATTGTCTCTATATTCTTAGAATATCAAGTTGGAGGGGATAAAGTGGACATGGTTTCGAACTTTATCTCGCAAATGTTTTCATCGACTTAAGTGCGATCGTGTAATTTCTGCCTATTGACAAGATTTTAGAGGCGGCGGGTTATCTGTTCACCATCGCCATCATGTGCTCGGGATATCTTCCGCCTGCGGCGGCCTCCGGCGGGAACACTTCATCGATTCGACGCAAGTCTTCCTTGGTTAGCTTCACTTCAAGAACGCCAACGTTCTCTTCGAGATATTTTCGCCGCTTGGTTCCGGGAATCGGAACAATGTCGTTGCCTTGCGCGAGCACCCATGCCAAGGCCAGCTGCGATGGCTTGCATTTTCTTTCGCGGGCGATCTCTCCCACGCTACGAACCAGATCTAAATTCTTCTGGAAGTTTTCTCCCTGAAAGCGAGGACTGTGACGGCGATAATCGTCGGCTGCGAAGTCTTCGAATTTCTGAAACTGCCCGGTCAGAAATCCGCGGCCGAGAGGGCTATACGCGACGAAACCAATTCCCAACTCGCGGCAAGTTGCCAGAATGTCGTTCTCGGGATCGCGCGTCCACAACGAATATTCCGTTTGCAGCGCGGCGATCGGATGGGTTTTCACGGCGCGGCGGAGCGTTTGGGCGGAAGCCTCAGACAGGCCGAGATATCGAACCTTGCCTGCTTTTACTAACTCCGCCATGGCGCCGACGGTTTCTTCGATGGGAGTGTTGGGATCGACGCGGTGCTGGTAATAGAGATCGATGGTTTCGACGCCCAGGCGGCGCAAGCTGGCTTCGCACGAGCTACGCACGTAATCCGGCTTGCCGCTGACTCCGCGCTTGGCCGGATTGCCGGGATCGCGGACGATCCCAAATTTTGTTGCAAGCACAATTTTGTCTCGCCTGCCTTTGATCGCCTGACCGACGAGTACTTCATTCTTGAAGGGGCCGTAGACGTCCGCCGTGTCGAGGAACGTGATTCCCAGATCGAGCGCGCGGTGGACGGTTGCGATGGATTCGGCATCGTCGGTGTCTCCATAAAACTCCGACATGCCCATGCAACCCAGGCCGAGGGCGGAGACCTTGAGACCATTGCGTCCAAGCTCACGAATTTGCATTTTGATGACACCTGCTTTCTTTATGAGTACGAAGTGATACTAACTAGATGTCGGGAGCCGGGGATTGGTGCACGGATATTGCGTGGGAAGAACGGGCCGCTTGCAGCGCCCGCGACAGCATCTATGGTACAGGCAAAGTTACATAGGTCCTTCGCTTCGCTCAGGATGACAAGCTAAAATTATGTCGCGTGCTTCTAGGACAGCACACTAACGGGACACATGAATTCTCGGCTTTGCATTCAGCACAACTTCGCCGATTACGACGGCCGCAACGCCGACGTCGCTGAGAGCTCGAGTAAGCGATGGGCCATCGGGAGTGGAGATCAGGAGACCTCCCGCGGTTTGAGGATCGAATAGCAGGGCGCGCACGTCGTCGGGAACTCCGGCGTCATACTCTACCAGGCATTCGGCAAACTCGCGATTGTTCTTGAGACCTGCGGGCACGTATCCGGCGCGGACGCAGTCGAGCGCGCCTTTCAGAAGAGGAATCTTGCCGGCGGAGATTCGGATGGAGACATCCGAGGCCAGCACCATTTCGCGGGCGTGGCCGATCAGGCCGAAGCCGGTCACGTCGGTCATGGAATTCACGCGAAAATTTCCGTCAACGATTACTTCTGCGGCGCGCTTGTTCAGGGTGGTCATTGAGAGAACCGCTGCGTCGATCCACGCGGTCTCGGCCTTGCCTCGCTTGATAGCGGTAGAGATGACGCCGGTCCCGATCGCCTTGGTGAACACCAATGAGTCGCCCACCTTGGCGCCTTTATTCGCGAGGACATTTTTTGGATGAACTGTGCCGGTGACGGAGTATCCGAACTTGGTTTCTTCGTCGCGAATGCTGTGGCCGCCAATCACGGTGCATCCGGCTTCGATCATCTTGGAGAGGCCGCCCGCGAGAATGCGCTCCAGAATTGCGAGATCAGCTTTCTCAGGAAAGCAGACGAGAGCGAGCGCGGTAAGCGGCTTGCCGCCCATGGCGTAGACATCGCTCAAGGCATTCGTGGCCGCAATCTGTCCGAAGGTGTACGGATCGTCGACTAGGGGGGTGAAGAAATCTACGGTTTGCACCAGGGCTTGATCGGGGGCGATGAGATACACTCCGGCGTCGTCGGCGTGGTCGAAGCCGACCAGAACATTGGGGTCGTGTTGCCGGGCTAATTTCCCAAGCACCGTGTCCAGCGCCGCCGGACTCAGCTTGGACGCTCAACCCGCAGCTTTTACGGACTCCGTTAGCCGAAAGGGCTTGCTCTCAGACATGGATTCATTTTACTGGAACGGTGTGGAGGAACTTCGCGGAACATCAACTCGGGGGCTAAAGCCCGCACTGATTTGGCGCGATTTACGCGGCCCTAAAGGGCCACTCTTCCACGGTTCTGAAAGGAGTCCTTTTCCTCGGCGAGGGGCGCATTAGGCTTTACGTGAGGTTGAACGAGCTTCTTTCGCGACGAAGGATCATTAGTGATCGTTTCTGCTGATAAATCCCCTAAAGCAGTCTATGGCTGTGATATTTCCAACACTTTCATATGGGGAGGCCCAACGATTCGCCTTCGCGGGGACGATATCCGTGGATGAAGTCGGCGGCGGAGGTGTGCTTTTTGCCTTCGAGTTGAAGCTCCAGGAGTTCGAGCGAAGTGCTGTGTCCGCAGCCGACTAGGAGACGATCGGAGAGGGCGCGCAACTCGGCGGGTGGAACTGCGTCAGAAGCAGGATGCGCTTTCAGGATCTGCAGAGTCTTACCGCGGAATCTTGTGTGGGCTCCGGGCCAAGGCTGGAAGCCACGAACGCGATTGAAGATGTCGGTGGCCGAGCGGGTGAAGTCGACCAGACCGTCTTCTTTTTTCAGAATGGGGGCAAGAGTGGCTTGCGAGTTGTCCTGCGGGCGCGGGTGGACGGATCGCGCTTGCAGGAGGTGCAGGGTCTCGACTGTGAGGTCGGCGCCGATCGCGGCAAGGCGCGGGGCGAGGGTTTCGGCGGTGTCGTCGTCGGGGATTGCAAGTTCCTGCTGGAGGAGGATGTCGCCGGTGTCGA
Organism: uncultured Acidobacteriaceae bacterium; assembly: GCA_963722365.1. Lineage (GTDB taxonomy): Bacteria > Acidobacteriota > Terriglobia > Terriglobales > Acidobacteriaceae > Sulfotelmatobacter. The sequence goes on along the minus strand of CAVRLM010000001.1, from coordinate 75,729 downwards.
GGCCGGCATCGATGCGCATGGTAGTGACGCCGGTGACGGTCTCACCGCTGGCGATGGCCCATTGAATGGGGGCGGCGCCGCGATATTTTGGGAGCAGGGAGGCGTGTAGGTTGATGTTGCCGAGTGGAGGGAGATCGAGCATCCACTGTGGAATGATGCGTCCGTAACCGACGACGATGATGGCCTCGGGCTTAAGGGCGGTGAGTTGGGCGCGGAATTCGTCGTTAGTCTTGATGCGGTCTGGCTGAGTGATAGGGAGATTCAGTGCGAGCGCTGATTCTTTGACGGGTGACTGGACGAGTTCGAGGCCGCGGCCCTTGGGGCGGTCGGGTTGGGTGACCACGAGATGAATGCGAAATCCAGCCGAGGCGAGCTTTTCAAGCGTAGGAACGGCGAAGCGCGGGGTTCCGCAGAAAACGAGATCCAAGGGCATTTTGTAATTGGGTAATTTGGTAATTGAGTAATTTCGGATGCGATCGAGTTTCAAATTACGCAATTACCAAATTACACAATTCCTACCATTCTCCCGCTTTCATCATCTTGCGGATTTTCCGTTTCATGAGGTCACGCTTCAGGGCGCTGATGTGGCTGATATAGAGTTTGCCGTTCAGGTGATCGGTCTCGTGGAGGAAGGCGCGGGCTAGTAACTCTTCTCCGGTTTTTTCGTAGACTTTGCCGTGAACGTCCTGGGCGCGGATGGTGACTTTGTTGGGGCGAGTGACGTTCTCGCGGAAGTCGGGGATGCTGAGACATCCTTCACTTTGGGTGTGGCGACCTTCGGTGTGGATAATTTCGGGATTGATGAGGACGAGCCTGGCGTTGGGATCTTCTTTGAAAGTGACATCGATGACGGCGATGCGGCGGCCAATGCCGATCTGTGGGGCGGCGAGGCCGACGCCGTGGGCGGCGTACATCGACTCAAACATGTCTTCGGTGAGCTTCTCTAACTCCTCGTCGAAGACGGTTACGGTTTCGGAAGGCTTTTCGAGAACCGGGTTGCCGAATTTTACGATGGGGTAAATCATCAATAGTTTTTCAGCTGCTGGCAGTAGCCATCGAAGTTTCTTAGGGTTTCAGTCATGGAATCGCCACCAAACTTTTGGAGGGCACAGCGCGACAAGGTGAGGGCCACCATGGCTTCGGCGGCCACTCCGGCCGCGGGCACCACGCATACGTCGGAACGCTCGTAGGCGGCTTTCACGGGCTCACGCGTCGAAAAATCTACCGACTGCAGGGGGCGACGAAGAGTGGAGATTGGTTTGAGGTAGCCGCGGACACGAATTTCCTGTCCGTTGGAGACGCCGCCCTCGATGCCTCCGGCATTGTTGCGAGTGCGGGAGAACGCGGTGTAGCCGGAGCTCGCCGTGTAGCCGATCTCGTCGTGCACGGCAGAGCCAGGAGCGAAAGCGGCAGCGACTCCAGCGCCGATTTCCACGGCCTTGACTGCCTGCAAGGACATGACGGCGGAGGCGAGCATGGCGTCGAGGCGCTCGTCCCACTGGACGTAAGTGCCAAGGCCGGGAGGAACCTGGTGGGCCACGACTTCGAAGACGCCGCCAAGGGAGTCCCCGGTTTTGAGAACCTTGTCGACTTCCTCTTTCATGCGCTGTTCGATGTCCGGGTCGGCACAGTTGAGGAGGACTTCCTCACGTTCATGGAGGCCAAGAATTTTCTCCCATGGGACTTGATCGGATAGAGTGACGCTGCCGGTGGTGACGACGTGACTGAGGACTTCGATGCCGAGTGCGCGGAGGAAAAGTTTGGCGATGGCCCCTAAGGCGACACGGGCGGCGGACTCGCGGGCGGAGGCGCGTTCGAGGACGTAGCGAGCCTCGGGGAAGTTGTATTTCAGAGCACCGGCGAGATCGGCGTGGCCGGGGCGGGGAGAGGCAACACGCTTGTGCTTTGCGGGATCGCCCTCGCCGACGGGTAAGGATTCCTGCCAATTCTTCCAGTCGCGGTTTTCAAGCTGGACGGAAATGGGTGAGCCGATGGTGCGACCCTGACGGACGCCGGAGAGGATGTGGGCAGTGTCGCGCTCAATCTTCATGCGGCCGCCGCGTCCATAGCCTTGCTGGCGACGCCAGAGTTCCCGGTCGAGGAAGGCCTGATCGATTTTCAATCCGGCGGGCAGGCCGGAAAGGAAGGCGACCAGAGCTTCGCCGTGGGACTCGCCCGCAGTGAAGTAGTTGAGCATAAACGGTCGATTGTACCTGATGCGAGGTGGAATCTGGATTGTGGATTGACAGTGGGGCGGGGCGGATTTTATAGAAAAGATACAGGAAAGTGGATTTCGATGAGCAAAATGCCGGAATAAGAGGGTACAATTAATAGTTGTCCATCCGTACCGGGTCCAGACCGGGCCCGTGCCGCTCGTAAAGTTTCTCTGGCCACGAAAAAGGAGATGCCCTGTGTGTCCCCCCGCACAGATTCGCCAAGACGCTATTGGCAAGAAGGAAATTCGCTGCCTTCTGGTGCACGACCATGTCCTGCTACGCCAGGGCCTGAAGCGGCTACTGGACGACGAACCGGACATGCAAGTCGTGGCCGAGGCCGGGAATGTAGCGGAAGCGTTGCAAAAGGCGTTTGAGCACCGACCCGAAATCGTGATCACGGACGCGCACATGTTTGAGGGTGCGGCCGACCGAACCGAAGGAATGATTCTGCGCGAGTCGCCTTACAGTAAAGTGCTGTTTCTGACAGCCCATAAAGGTGACGACGCGCAAGCAGCGCCCACGGATACGAGCAGCTACGCGGTACGGCACACGTCCGCCGAAGAGTTAGTGGAGATGGTAAGGCGAACCCATACCGCCCAGAGGATGGTGCTGGGGGATATGCCGGAGAGACGGCGAGGGATATGGCCGTCGGAGAATCTGCTTCCGCGGAAGCGGGTGTTGACGTCGCGGGAGCGCGAAGTATTGAAGTTGCTGGCCGAGGGCCGGACGGTGAGATCTGCGGCCGACGTTCTGGGGCTCAGCATGAAGACGGTGGACGCTCACAAGTTCAATTTAATGAGGAAGCTGGGGATCCACAACAAGGCCGAGTTAGTGATGTGGGCGATCCAGAAGAGAGTTGTGAAGTTGCCGGTGAATTATTGATGGTTAGTGGTGCCCTTCCTCGAGGGTTCGTTTCGTAGCCTTCCGGTTACCCCTCCTTCGCGTCTCCTTCAGCCAACAAATTGTTTAGTCCTTGTCGCCGAAGGCGAGGGTGGCTAGGTCTGCGAGGGTGGGGACGGTGAGATCGGGTTTTGCTTCGGCTGATTTGACGGCGCCGACGCCGGGGCGGGCGGAAGGGCGGTTCACCCAGACGGCCGTGAGGCCGAGCGATTGAGCGGGGATCACATCATGATAAATACTTTGGCCGACATGCAGCACGCGATGGGCGGGAGCGCTGATCCGGCTCAGGGCCAGTTCGAATAGTTTTAGCGAGGGTTTGTAGGCTTGGGCTTGCTGCGCGGTGACGACTTCGTCGAATTCCACTTCCAGTTGGGGGCGGGTGCGGGCGAAGAGATCGTCGTCCACATTGGAGAGAATGGCCAGGCGAAATCTGGATTTCAGGCGATGGAGGGCCGCGACAGTATCGGGCCAGGGTCTCCAGGAGGGCAAAGAATCGGGCAGGTAGCGGGCTTCATCCATCGTCGGAGTAAATTGAAGTTCATCGCCGAACTGGCGGACTACGGACTCGAGGACCTCACGATAGGGGCGAAATGGGCTTTGTTCAGCGCGTTGCTCGAAGTCTCCGTAGAGTTTGAGCAGGGTGGCGTCAGCGATCTCTTTGTTGTGGGCGGAGAGGATGGGACGAAGTGCGGAGAAGATACCCGCTTCCCAGTTAATCAGTGTGCCGTAACAATCAAAGGTGAGAACCTGGAAACGGTCGAAGTCGAGCATGGCTGATCCTGTTCTGCAAGGATAAAAAATTATAGGTCACCTTCAGAACAGGGCTGAAGGTGACCTTATTTTACGCGAGACCGTTATTGGCAGATCTTACTGGCGCACTTGGATCGGTTGCGACAACTCGAAGCTGACGGCAGACTCCGCGGGCAGAACGATTTCTTTGTTTCCAGTGAGCGCGGAGCCACCGGCTCCGGCGCCCGCGCCAGCCGCCAAACCGATAGCGGCACCTTTGCCGCCGCCAGCGAGGCCACCGATGATGCCACCGAGTGCTGCACCGCCGCCCGTGATCAAGGCGGTGCGCTTGCCTTTGCCTTTTTCAGAAAAGGTTTTGTCGGCGGTCTGAACCGGCATTTCAGAGCCGTTGACGTTGATGGAATCGAGGCGGACAGTGAGAACTGCGCCGCCAGCGAACTTGCCGAGAGCCTTGGCATCGGTGACTGTGCCGCTTACGTTGGCACCTTGAGGAATTGCGACTGCGCTGCCAACCAATACATCCTTGGCAACTGACCCGGTGAAGGTCTCTCCGGCCTTGCTCAATTTCGAGCCGAGGTCCGACCCCAGGCTTACCGTGACCGCGGTTCCAGCCGGGATAACGAGAGGTTCTCTTTTAACTTCTTTGACTTCCTTCAATTCTCGACGTTTTTGGGCTTCGTGGCTGACTTTCCTGGCGGTTTTCGGAGCGGTGCTGTCGGTGCTACTTGAATCCGAGTTAGGGGTGTCGTTGTTGGCTGTGGGTGTGTTGTTGGTGTCGGCGGTATTGTCAGCCGCGGGCTTGCTGGTACATCCCAGTGCAACGAATGCGAGATAAAGACTAAAGGTGAGAAGAACGGCGCGAGAGCGCATAAGCCTCCTAAAGTATTGTCAGGGTGATGCTGCCAATGTAAAGGAATGCGTAAACATGGGCAACGAAAGAGGCGCCGAGGGGGCAATCGAAAGTGTATGGACGAACGGATACGCGCTGGCGGCTCAGGCCTTCCCCAAATCGAATTCCCAACGAGTCGCGTTGTGTGGGAAATCCTTTTCAGCCCAAGCCAGCACTAGCGCCGAGAGTCGGCGCCGGGCAAGGAGGCGGCGGGCTCTGGGGCTTCCAGATCAGCATCGGAGGCAGGCTCTTCCGGAGGAGCGACTTTCTTTGGAGCAAGAAATTTCTCGGTATTCAAAAGCGGACGGCCGAGAGAGGAGTTATAGCTGGTCCACGGACTGTCGAATCCAGCTTCGCGCTCGAACTGGGCTCGCATGGCCTCCATCTTGGAATCGAGGTCGTCGAGGTAGTGCAGCATGAGAGCTTCGGGGAACATGGGAAGTTTCGGTGAGCCGAAGTCGTATTGGCCGTGATGACTAATGATGAGGTGCTCGATCATGGTTTTGAGTTCGTCGGGGAAATTTGGTTGGAGGGCGAGCCTAGCCTGCAACATTTCCAGTTCGATGATCATGTGACCGAGAAGCTGGCCTTTCGTCGTGTAGGAAAACGAACGGTTGTAAGTGAGCTCGTGAATCTTGCCGATGTCGTGGAGGAACGCACCAGTGAGAAGGAGATCGCGATTGATCTGGGGATAGTTCTGACACATCAAGTCGCAGGAGCGAAAGAGGGAGACGACGTGATCGAGCAGGCCGCCGATGTAAGCATGGTGCAAGGTCTTGGCGGCGGGAGCGTTGCGATAGGCGGCAGCAATTTCAGGATCGGCCATGAAGGACTGGACGAGCGATTTCAGATGCGGGTTCTGAAATGACGAGATGAAACTCGTCAGGGATTGCCAGAGCTGATCGACGTCTTTGGTGGTCTTGGGAAGAAAGTCCGCAAAGTCGATTTCGGATTCGCCCAGCTTGCGTAGCTTGTGAATCGTCAACTGGAAGCGATTCTTGTACTTGTTGATGAGGCCTTTGATTTTAAGAAAGTCATCCTGCTCGAAGGCGTCGAGGACTTCTTCAACGTTGTCCCACATTTTGGCTTCGAGTTGGCCGCTGCGGTCGCCGAGAGTTAGAGCCAAGTAAGGCTCACCGGTCTTCTTGGGCTTGATCTGTTTGCCTACAACGACAAAGCACGAGGTGATGACCTTATTTTCCTGGCGCGCGCAATCGCAGATGTAGAACTCTTTCATAGAGTGTGGTCCCTGAGTATAAAGCACGCACTGGCGGCGAGGTCAGAGGATGCCCAGCTTCTTATGTTTCTTCTTGCCGAGCTTCTTGGCGTCGGCTTCTTTAGCAGCTGCCGTTTCGACGGGCTGAGTCTGGTTCGGGCTGGCTCCAGTGTCCACGTAGCCGGGGGCGTATTTGATGTAGGCTTCCTCGCGCAGCTTGGTTAGGTAGGCGCGGAGCGCGGGCTGCAATTTCTGGTAATACAGTGCGTCCTGAATTTTTGGGAGAACATCTTTCATGGGGGGGATGCCGGCCTGCTGATGGTCGACAACTTTCAGGATGACATAGCCCTGCTTCGTCTGAATCACGTTGGTGACTTCGCCAGACTTCATAGCAAACGTCTGGTCCTCGATCGATTTAGCGAGCTTGCCGCGCTCGAAGGTGCCGAGATTGCCGCCATCGGCAGCGGAGGGACCGTCGGAGTATTTCTTGGCGATGTCCTCGAAACTGGCGCCATCGTGAATCTGCTTGAGGAGATCGTTCGCCTTGGCTTCGGCAGCTTTCAGTGACGCTTCATCGACAACGGGCTGAGCGGCGGCGGGAGGAGCGTTGGGATCGGCTGCTGGTGCGGCGGATGCGGGCGCTCCCGCAGGCTGAGCGGACTTGGGTGCGACCAGAATTTCGCTGAGGCGAATATATTCAGGTTGCGCCATCTCGTCTTTGTGATCGTCGTAGAACTTCTGCTCCTCTTCCTTAGAGACGGAGAGATGGCCGCTGACCTCTTCGCCGATCACTTTCTGAGTGATAATCTGGTTGCGCATGTTCTGCTTGAAGTCTTCCCAAGAGACGCCCTGCTTGGTGGCTTCTTTTTCGAGGTCTTCTAGGGTCTCAAGCTTCATGTCTTTGCGCATTTGGTCGAGACGTTTGATGAGGTCGGTGTCGCCGGTAATACCGAGGTCTTTAGCCTTGTCGAGGAGGAGTTGCTGATCGACGAGATCGCGCAGAACGTCTTTTTCGCGTTCGGCAAATTTCTTATCGGGGTCCTTGGAATCCTGTTGCTTGACTTCGTCGCGGAGCTGGTCTTTGCTGCGATCGTATTCGGAACGCGTGATGATCTGGTTGTTGACGCGCGTAATGATCTCTTCGACGACTTGTCCGCCGGTTGAGGCGGCCGCTGGAGCAACCGCCTGGGGCGCCACTTGTGGAGTGGTTTGGGGGGCGGCGGCAGGGGCAGCAGCCTGTGCGACCGCGAAGGCGGAAAGGGATACCAAAGGAACAAGAACGAGGCAAAGTTTCTTCATAGGATCTATTGGGCCGCCACGCTTCCTGGGCTTGCGGGCAAAAGTGGGCTCAGGCCGATAGGCTATTTTACTCCTTTAGCGCCAAGCCAGAGCGTTCCACCTCTTGGTTTTGACGCTGGTGTGGGTTGGAAAGTTGGCCCCCCGGGTCAGGCGGTCCGGATCAAGGCCAAGGCAGTGCGGTCGTCACAGATAGGAGCTTCGGCGCCAAATTCCCCCGCGGCTTTCAGGATGGAAGAACAGAGTGCCTGGGCTCCAGAGGTTGGCAGGACAGCGAAAAGGCTCTTGACCCGGTCCAATCCGAATTCCTCGCCGGAATGTCGGCCGTTGGATTCGCACTCAAGGACTCCACGCGAAACGAGTAGGAGAGTGGCGCCCTTCTCCAAACCGACGGTGGGAGCATCTGCGGTGGCGTGGGAGAAAAGTCCCAAAGGGAGGCCTCCGGAGCCTAGTTCGGCGACGCCATTGCCGTCGCGGAGAAGCCCGGGAGTGTGTCCCGCATTGGTGTAGCAGAGTGTGCCGAACTTCTCGTGGTAGCAGGCCATGAAGGCGGGACAGGAGCGAACTCCGCTGGAGGCTTCAATGATGGCGCGGTTGATGCGAAGGCTGAGCTCGGTCATGGCGTTGGATTCGTTGATATCCGGACGAGCGAAGAGCTCCGTTCCGAAATTGCGGAAGATCTCCTGGGCAGCATTGAGAATGCTACGGTTATTTTCGCGGCGTCCGGCGACGTCGAGCATACCGATGAGAACGCGCTCAGGGCTCACGCGAACCGAGTCGTAGAAGTCTCCGGCCACACGGTTGCCAACGAAAACGGCGGCGATGTCAGCGCCCTCGATCTTCGGGAATGTGGTAGGGATAGGCTCGACAATTGGCGAGTCGTCGGGATGGTGGGATCTGAAGAGGGATCGCATTTGGCACGCCCAAAGGGAAAACTAGCACAGGAATGGATGTGGGGCAAACGGTGCGGCAAACGGCGCGTGGTGAAGCTGGTTGAGGCTACTGCCCGTACCTGTCGGAGAGATATCTGGCTAGATCGGATTCCAATTGGCCATAGTCGCAATGAATGGTGGCTCGAAGAGCGGCCTCGGCGGAATTGCCCTGGCCGATGCGCTGCAGGATCCGCTGGATATCACTGAGGCCGTAGGAATCGTTGATGTACGAGACGGCGGCCAACGATTCTGCGTAGGCGACGTGAGCCTGAATGCCCGACAAGTTCATGAAACCACCTTCTAAGGCGTTCAGAGGAATATTGATATGCGACTGGAAGAGCAGGGAAAGCTGGTGTCCTTCATTCAGGTTACGGGGTTCCAGGAGCTGGGCGATGCCTTCGTGCAGCCATGAGGGGCAGCGACCGCCGGAAAGCTGAGTAATAAAGGAGTGAGCCAGTTCATGTTTCAGAACGTGGGCGAGATCCGTGGTCATGGAATTCAAGCCGCTAACCGGGATTCGCAGCTTGCCGTCATTGATCGCGCCCGTCCAGGAGGGTGCGTGGGTGACATCGAAGAAAGCCTGCTCGGTATACAAAGTGACGAGGATGTTATCGCGCGGCGGGCTGCCAAGATCGCGAACCAGGTCGTCATAGTCGGATTCGAGAGCGGCGATGATCTGGGAGCGAAAGGCTTCGGAAGTTTGCCGGCCCTCATAGTGCAGAGTGAAATGGATGCTTTCGCCCTGGGAGAAATCAGTCTCGACCGTCTGTTCGCGTTGAGCCTTGGCGAGTAAATTCTGGACTGCGGGATCGGGACGCAACTCGAGAGAACGCTTCCAGGAGGCGACGGCTTCCCTGGTGTGGTCCGACGCGAACTGGGCGTATCCCAGCATGGTGTAAGCGTCGGGCGAATTGGGGGCGGAGCGGGCTGCGCGCTGGGCATAAGGCAATGCCTGGACTGCGTTGCCGGTACGAACCAGCACGGCCGAATAATAGATAAGGATGGTGGAGTTGTCGGGCTGGAAGCGGAGCGCGCTTTCGAAATATTGCCGAGACTGGCCAATGTTGCCGTGTTCGAACTCGAACTTGCCGGCAATGAAATCGGCAGTCGCGCTCAACTCGGCGTTGCCTTTGTTCTCGAGACTGGCAAGCACTTCAGCGTTGACCTTGCCGTCTTTAATGATTTTAGTAACGAGATCACCCTCATTGCCCAGGCTGTCGGCGGGAGTGAAGGAAGGGAGATCGCCGACTTTGGCGGCAGCCGATCCTGCACGGGCCGGCATACCTCCTTCTTCGATGTGGTCCACGACGGACTTGGGGATCGCGTAAGAGTCGTCACCGATGTCGTATTCGTAATGATTGCCGTTTTCGCGAACATGGTCGGCGAGGATGCGACGACCATTCTTCAGATGGATGGTGTCCGCCCAAGCACTGTTGGCAAAAACCACTGCTATAAAGAGGATGATGACACGCAGCCGCATTCAGGCGCATTCTAGCAACTGGGGGCATCGCTACTACGTGACGAAGGTACTACTCAAAATGCGGGGCTTGCGAGTCGTGTCCGCGACAGGACTGGTGATCTGCGCATCGCTATTAGGGCGCGCGATGGCGGAGAGTCCCCCAGAAAAACCGGCTGAAGCGCTCTATCTGCAGCTTGGGCAGGTGGGATTGGATCCGACTCGGGTCTATCAGGTGCGTGGTGCTTCGCTGGAGCGATCTGCGATCCACATCACTTTGGAAGACGGTACCATCGGGTTCACGCAGGATGTGCTCGGTCACGTTACCGGCGCGTTTTTTGTGGGCGACGGAGAAGTGTTGTTGACGCCTCCGGATAGCGTTGAACGAAAGTCGATGAGCCTGTTCACGGGAATGGCAATCCTGGAAGAACACTTTGCCAGCGCGTATTTCCGATTCAATGATGATGCGGTCAACGATTTGCGGAATGATTTGCGTGCAGCGGACGGCCAACAAGCATTCGTGGAACAGTGGGGGGGCACTGCGCGCAATCTGGCGCAAACCGACGCCATGAGATTGCTGGTGACGTTCAGCAGAATGCTGCCATTCAAGGGCGGAGCGGCTCCGGGGGAGAATACGAACTTACTGGGCAGACTTCCCGACCACTTTTTTCACGCGCGTCTGCAGGGAATCAAGCTGGGAGTTTTTGACGTCCTCTTCGATTCGCTGGCGGCGGAGCAAGTGGAAGCGGGACAGGCGAAGGCAGCGGAGGATGGCGCTCAGTACTACGATGTGTGGACATCGTTTTCGCCCAATGCACCCACGGCCGGGGACAAGGACGCCGGCGGTGCATCGGGGCCAGGCAATCCCAGCCCACGGGAGGACTGGATTGCAGCTCAACGGTACACGCTTCGGACCGAGGTGCAGCCTCCGAAACGGATTCACGCCCGAGCCCAAGTGGAACTGAACGTGAAAGAAGGCGGGACGCGCGACCTGGTGTTTGAATTGTCGCGATTCCTGAATATCGAAAGCGTCAAACTCAATGGTCAACCGGTCGAGTTCATCCACAACCCGGCAGTCGAAGGCACGCAGCTTTCGCGCCGGGGAAATGACATTGTCGCAGTGATACTTCCGGAACCAGCGCAGGCCGGACAGAAAATTGAGCTGGAGTTTGTTTATGGCGGGGAAGTTCTAGCAGAGGCAGGAAACGGATTACTTTACGTAGGCGCGCGTGGTACCTGGTATCCAAATCGTGGAATGGCGATGGCGGACTTCGATTTGGAGTTTGAGTATCCGCAAGGATGGACTCTGGTGGCGACCGGGACGCCGACAAACGTTCTTCAGCCAGGAACGGCTTCGAATAGCTCCGGACAACCCACGGCACGCTATGTATCGGATCGCCCGATTCCAGTGGCGGGATTCAACTTGGGAAAATACAAAGTGGCAACGGCGCGCGCAGGCGACGTGACAGTGGAAACCTATGCGACGTTAGGAGTCGAGCGAGACTTTCCCTCTGCGCCAATTCAGGTGGTCGCGCCGAGTCCGTCGGATCCCACCGCACGACGCGGCACAATGATCGTTCCCAGCCGGCCATCTCCGGCGCAAAACGAGGCGACCGTGGCAGAAGCGGCCGCTCACGCGATCCAATATTACGCCGACCGGTTTGGACCTTATCCCTATAGCCATCTTGCACTGACACAAATGCCGGGCAGGGACAGCCAGGGCTGGCCGGGATTAGTGTTTCTGTCGTCCTATGCGTTTCTTGACCAACAAGAGCGCGAACAAATGCATTTTGAGCCATACCGGATCCTTCTGCAGGAGTCGATTCCTGCCCATGAGGCAGCGCATCAGTGGTGGGGCGACCTGGTTACCTGGAGCAGCTACCGCGACCAGTGGTTCTCGGAGGGCCTGGCGAATTATTGCGCCTTGATGATGCTGCAGGAAAAGAATCCGGCCGGATTTCGGGATGTGATGGACAAATACCGCCGCGATCTGACGGCTACGAATAAAGATGGAGTGTCTCCAATGGAAGCGGGCCCGGTGACGCTGGGAGGGCGACTCCTTTCATCGCGATTTCCCGGAGGATATGAAGCAATTCTCTACGGCCGCGGGACGTGGTTGTTTCACATGCTTCGCACCATGATGAAAGATGCCGCGATACAGGAAAGTGGCGGCAAGGGGCACAGCGGGACCGATGAGCCCTTCGTGCGTGCGCTGAAAAAAATCCGGCAGAGGTACGAGGGCAAATCGATCAGCACACGCGAATTGTTCGAAGTGTTTGCAGAAGATCTTCCGCGCCCGCTTCGATATGAAGGCAAGAGTTCGCTGGATTGGTTTGTCGATGGATGGGTGAATGGCACGGCGTTGCCAAGGCTGGAACTCAAAGGAGTGAAGATCACTCCGAAGGGGAGCGGGGCGGTAGTAAGCGGCACGATTCTGCAAAAGGAAGCACCGCAGGATTTGGTAACGTCGGTGCCGGTTTACGCAGTCTTGGCGGGAAAGCAGGCAGTTTTGCTAGGACGAGTTTTCGCGGACGGGGAAGAGTCTACGTTTCATTTACCGGCTCCGGCGGGAACACACAAAGTCGTACTCGATCCCAACGAGACGATCCTGACCAGTCCGAGGTAGTGCTTCGAGTACAGGTGGGGAGTTGTACTATTCCGATTCGGTCCTAAATTCCAGATGCGGTTCCCGGAATGGTCCGTGGCGCATGGTCTTGAGGTCTGCCCTCCCCTAAGTGTCCTATTTTCCTGTAGCGACTAAAGAATGCGCGCACCTGATATGGAACACGATGTGCTTACAAGGGGATGTGGATTGGAATAACGGATTGCGAACGGCGAGGGAACTACGATGTGCGTTCAGACGGTTGCGAGGTTGGAAGAGGCAAGCGGGTGGAGCATTGTTGGCCACGAGAAAGGTGTCGAGAGGACGGGGACGATTTTACTGGTCGAAGACGAACCGTTTGTGCGCGAGGTAACTGGCGAAGTGCTGCGAGCTGCAGGGTATCGCGTACTGACGGCCAAGAATGCCAAAGAAGGGGCAAGCCTGTACGAGGCACAGAGTGGCGAGGTGGAATTGTTGCTGACCGACATCATATTGCCGGGAGAGACGGGGCGAGTGCTAGCGGGAAGGCTACGGCGAGAGGATCCCACGCTCAAGGTGTTGTTCGTCAGCGGATACTCGGAGCAGATGGGAGTGGCAGAGACAATGCAGGAAGAGTGCTTAGGGAAACCGTTTTCCAGCGAAGTGCTGCTGCGAACGGTGAGGGAATTGTTGGAGCGCGTGGTGATATTGCCGAAGGAGATGGAAGAACAACCTATGCCCGCCTGCGGTAGCGTGTAGCGTAAAGGATCAGGGTCGGGATCTGGGAAAGCGGAACGATGCGAGTGAGCACGCCCAAGTCGGCGCAGGCTCGAGGCATTCCGTAGACGGTGCAAGTCGATTCGTCCTGACCGATCGTGAATCCACCGCGGCGATGAATGGCATTCATTCCTTTTGCACCATCCGAGCCCATTCCCGTCATGATGACGCCCAGGACAAGATTTCCGAAGACTTCTGCCACCGAGTTCATCATCACGTCGACCGAGGGCTTGTGCAGAGCGTCTTCGGGTTGAGGGTCAAGGCAGAGAACAGCGTGGGAGTTGGAGGGTCGCTCCACTTTCAGATGGATTCCAGCGGGCGCGATGTAGACGACGCCAGGCCGAAGGGGATCCCGATGGGATGCCTCGCGCACGCTAACCGAACAGAGCGTGTTGAGTCGTTGGGCAAAGGGAGCGGTAAAGCCCAGGGGCATGTGTTGCACGATCACAATGGGAACTGAAAGGTCGCGAGGAAAGAGCGGCAAGATTTCCTGCAGTGCTTTGGGTCCACCAGTCGAGATTCCGATGGCGACGATTGCCGGAGTCGGAAGGGCACACCGAGGGGGAGCATTCGAGAGGCAGGACTGCGAAGGTTTTCGAGCCATGGCGAGGGGGGAGTGTGAAGGGCGGGATTGTGCAGCAGCGCGAATCTTTCTGATCAGATCCTGGCGAATGTGGATGATATCAAGCGAAGTAGGAGACAGTTGTTTCGGAACGTAATCGAAAGCTCCGGCAGCGAGAGCCTTAAAGGTGTTGTCCGCGTCTTTCTCGTTGGCACCGCTCACCATGACGACGGGTCGCGGGAATTGAGTCATGATGTAGCGGAGTGTCTGCAAGCCATCGAGTCCAGGCATTTCGATGTCGAGGGTGACAACGTCAGGATCGAGAGCCGAGATCTTGTCGAGCGCGTCGGAGCCATTGCAGGCAGTGGCAGCCACCTCAAAGCCAGCCTCGGCGGCGATCATGCGGGAAAGAGCCGTACGCGCATGAAAGCGCTATCTTCGACAATCAGCACCCGAACGGGCGGACGGCCTTCGGCAGTTTGAGTCATGTGCGGTAGATCGTGCGCACGAGCGAGTGCACCTCATCCATGTAGGAATCCATTTCAAAGGTGAGGCGAGCCCAATCAAAATTTTGCAGTCCCTGGGACTGTCGCGATAGAACACCGAATCCCGTCTGCTCGAGAAGGTTGACCTGGCGATCCTCGAGATAGCCGTGATTCAGACCACTCATGCGGCACAGTAAATCGCCGGTCTCGACGAGCGCGACGAGAGTGGAGTAGTCGTGTGATGCTGGAAGGTTGTGGTGGTACGAAACCACCTCACGTAGGTCGGGAGCGAGTTCCCATTTGTCCGCCAGCAAACGTCCGCTATCGCAATGAGTAAAGCCGAGAACGAATTGTTCTGCTTCATGAAGAGGTATTCCCTGGGTGCGCGCATACTCGAAAGCTTCGCGGAATTCTTTCGGTAGGATCCACAAGTTAACGATGATGCCGAGATCGTGAAGCAGGCCTGCCAGGTACGCCTTGCTGGGATCGGGAAAGGAAATCTTGCGGGCCAGATGACGGCAGACGATGGCGCAACCGAGGGAGTGCTCCCAAAAGACGACGGGGTCAAGATCGCCGAGGTTCTTCGGCATAATGTTGAGGACGCCGCACGACATGGCGATGTCACTGACGCGGTGAAATCCGAGGCCGATGATGGCTCCGCGCAAGGAGTCGACTTTCTGCCAGCGCCCGAAAATGTAGACATCGACTACGTTGGTGGTGGTATCGAAGGTTAGATTCCAAACGTGTTCAATAATCATGGACCGCGTGACCCGGCGGCCGCTATTGAGCATGAGGTATTCCAGCAAACAGAACTCTTTCGCCGTCAGTTCGATCCGACGTCCGCCGCGTTCGACCAGTCGCTGTACTCGATCGAGTTTGAGATCGGCGGCTGTCAAGACCGACTCCGAGGGGAGGTGGCTGCGCCGCAATAGCGCGCGGATTCGGGCGGAGAGTTCGCTGAACGAAAATGGCTTGGCCAGGTAGTCGTCCGCACCCGTGTCGAGACATTGCACCCGGTCTTCCACGCGGGTTCGCTGGGTCAGGACGAGGACGGGGACACTGGGCTTCTTCGTACGTAAGTGTCGTAGAACGCTGACCCCGTCCAGCTTCGGCAGGTTCAGGTCGAGGATGACCACGTCGTATTCGAACTCGGTCGCTGCCGTTCGAGCCTGCTCGCCATCCGATAAGACATCCACGGAATAATGTTCGCCTTCGAGGCCCTGCCGAACGAACTTCGCCAACGCCTCATCATCTTCAGCAATAAGAATGCGCATAGAGTGAACCGTCCTTAATACAACAGCCCAGTCTAGTTAGAAACTACTCAATTGCAGCCGAAACTAAGACCACACAAAGGTATGTAGTTGCAGAAATGGAGCGCAGTCCCAAACGGGGAGACTTTGCGTCAGAACTCCTGCGATATGTTCCGATCTGGTACGAACCTTCGCGGCCAATTCCTTTGCGCCCGTTCGCCAGAGATAATTCCGAAGGGAGTTTTCCGATTGGAGTCCGATCTTGCGGTTGTGGAGCAAAACCACACTAAAGTCGCTGTTGGTGCCTGGCGGAATTTTGCTCCTAGGGGTCGCGGTACTTCTATATTCCGGATGGCTGACTCTAACCTTACCTGCCCTCAGCTTCCTTTATTATTGCGCTCTTATCGGTGGGATGATTCTGGCGTGGCGATTTCATTCCAGCCGCATCTTTTTCGCGCTGGTTGTATTGTTCTTGACGCAGGAGGCGATTGCGCTCTTCGGGGGCGGACACTTCGCGCCCGGAACGCCTGGTTGGACCGCTACACAGGCCGCCGCCGTCTTGGTGCCGCTAGACTTCATTCTCATCGCGCTCATGCAAGAGCGAGGGTTTACGGTTGCATCGACGGCGCCGGTTGGCATGTTGTTGTTCGTGCAATCGGTCATCGTCGCGGTTTTGTGTCGAGTGGCAGAGGGAGCGCCATCGTCTCCCGTTCGAGCCCATCACCCGACGGTGAGCGTTCCTTTGCCAGGCTATGCGCTGGCCTTTTTTGTTGCTGGGAGCGTTTTCCTCCTGGTCCGGTTTCTGATCAATCGCAAGCCGGTTGACAGCGCGTTGCTGTGGTCCCTCAGCGCCTTCTTCCTCTCGTTGCGATTCATAGGGACGGCGCGCACTGCGACCGTTTACTCTGCAACCGCCGCATGCATTCTGGGCGCGTCCATTATCGAGAACTCGTACCTTCTGGCCTATCACGACGAACTCACCACCTTGCCCTCGCGGCGTGCTTTCAACGATGCCCTCCTGCGGCTGCAGAATCCGTATTCGATTGCGGTGGTCGATATCGATCATTTCAAGCGCTTCAATGATACGTACGGCCACGACACTGGCGACCAAGTCCTACGATTAGTTGCTACATGTTTGTCGCGCGTCACGGGTGGCGGGCAGGCCTATCGATGTGGCGGCGAAGAGTTCAATATCGTGTTTCCAGGTAAGACGACAGCCGAGGTCGTGGACCACCTGGAGCGTTTGCGAGTGGCAGTTGAAACCTCAGAGTTTCGTATGCGAAGCGGCGACCGCCGCCAGACGCCCCGAGGGCCGGATCGGCGGAATCAACGGTCTGCTGGCCGGGCGCGCAAAGGTCACGCAATTCGCCAGCTCGCTCAGGAGAAAGCTCCGGAACCACTATCGGTCACGGTGAGTATCGGTGTGGCGACTTCTGATAGAGCAGGGTTGGATCCTGATGCCGTACTACAGGCAGCCGACAAGGCGCTCTACCGGGCCAAGGCCAATGGTCGGAACCGCCTTGAAACAGCTTCCGTGGCTCGACGCCGAAGCCGCGTCAAGACTGCTGGAATTGCATAAACCTCCAAAGCCTGGAGCAAATCAAAGGCACACAAGATGAGGATTCCATCGGCGGGATAGCGTGCGGTCCGGACTGTCAGCGCAAAACAAGTTTGTGTGACCGTCCGGTTCCGAACGCTGTCGCAAGCACCGCGGGCCGTGCGGTCAGCCGGCGGTTTTGGGTGAGACGATGCGTTTCCGGCCGGTACCCCCGCAAACAGGGCACTTCGAGCGAATAAATGCGACACCTTCGGACTTACCATTCATGTCCACGGGCTTCGCAACGTATCCACTACCGCCGCAATTCGGGCAGTCGTCCGGAGCCACTCCTTCTCCCCCTCAAGTTGAAAACATTCTCTACGACATTAGCTCGAAAATCTCAGCCGATTTTATTTCGTTACGAATCACGAACAAACCTTGTCAGCAGGGCCAGCGGTACGTTGGACAATGGAATCGCCACGGTCGGATGACAAAACAAAACTAACGACAATCGCCTTCGATGTGGGAGTGTTGCTGCCCTCGGCAACGCTGTCAATGGGGACCAGGACATTCGCCTCGGGGAAATACGTGGCCACGCAGCGCCGGGGAATCTCATAAGGCACTGCCAAGAAGCAAAGTGCCATCCGTCGTTGCTCGTTTCCATCGATCCGAAAATGACTTGTGATATCCAGACGGTCGCCTTCTTTCCATCCATGCTCATTCATATCGTCTGGGTTGATCAGTACGACGCGGCGACCGTTAAAAATACCCCGATAGCGATCGTCCAAACCGTAAATCGTGGTGTTGTACTGGTCGTGACTGCGGAGCGTGGTCAGGAGGAACTGACCTAGAAGGAGGTTGATCGGCTCAACGGCGGATACCACAAAATTTGCTCGCCCAGTTTTTGTCCTGTAATCATCATCGCGCGCGGCGTTGGGCAAATAGAACCCGCCGCGATTTTGCAGGCGACGGTTCAGGTCTTCGCAGCCCGGAACAACACGCGAAATAAAATCGCGGATACGGTCGTAGTCTTCGACGAGGTTCAACCAATCCACGGTGGTCCGGTTGCCCAAGGTGGAGGTGGCCAGTCGGGCTACGATGGCCGGTTCACTTAAAACCTGATCCGAGGGAGGCTCAAGGTTACCGCGCGATGTGTGAACAACACCCATGGAGTTTTCAACGCTTACAAACTGAAGCCGACTCCCCTGCTGGTCTCGATCCGTGCGACCGAGACACGGCAAAATCAGTGCCTGTTCGCCGGTAATCAAATGAGTTCGATTGAGCTTGGTCGAAACTTGAACGGTCAAACGGCAACGCGAGAGAGCTTCCGCGGTAAATTCGGTGTCGGGCGTCGCCGAAACAAAATTTCCTCCCATGGCGAAGAATATTTTCGCGTCGCCCCGGTGCATGGCTTTGATTGATTCCACGACATCCCAGCCATGCTTGCGCGGCGGTTCGAATCCGAAGGTGTCGCGAAGTCGATCTAGAAAACTGTCGGGCATTCTTTCCCAGATGCCCATAGTGCGGTCGCCCTGGACGTTGGAATGTCCGCGCACGGGACAGACTCCGGCACCCGGACGCCCGATATTTCCTCCGAGCAACAGCAGGTTCACAATCTCCTGGATCGTGGCAACAGCCTGCCTCTGTTGCGTCAGGCCCATCGCCCAACAAGCGATCACGGATTTGGACCGTAGGAGCACCTCTGCGATTTCCTGAATCTGAGATCTCGAGATTCCACTTTGTTCGACGATATCGTTCCAGGACACGCCGGCGATGCCGGCGCGAAAGTCCTCGAAGCCGCATGTCTTTTGCTCAATAAACGCACGGTTGACGATTCGACCCGGCTGCTTAGCTTCTTCTTCCAGGATCTGCTTGCACAGGCCTTTGAAGAAAGAAAGGTCTCCGCTTAACCGAACCTGAACAAAATGTTTCGCGATCTTGGTGCCCGATCCGAACAAGTGAAGGAAATCCTTGGGATGTTTGAAGCGGGTCAGACCCACCTCTGCCAGCGGATTGACGCTGATGATCGTCGCTCCGCGCCGAGCTGCTCTTTGCAGGGTGGCGAGCATCCGGGGATGGTTCGTGCCTGGGTTCTGCCCAATAATAAGGATAGTGTCCGCGAGGTCGAAGTCCTCGAGTTTGACGGTTCCTTTCCCAACTCCAATGACTTCTTTGAGAGCCAGCCCCGACGACTCGTGGCACATGTTGGAACAGTCCGGCAAGTTGTTGGTGCCAAATTGCCGTACAAACAACTGATACAAAAACGCGGCTTCGTTGCTGGTTCGGCCCGACGTATAAAAGACAGCCTGATCGGGAGTTTCCAAAGCGTTAAGTTCGTTCCCAATCATGGCAAATGCGTGGCCCCACGAAATCGGTTGGTAATAATCGCTGCCGCTTCGTAAGACCATGGGAGCGGTTAATCGCCCTTGGTGGCCCAGCCAGTAATCCGATTGGCGAGAGAGATCGGTGACACTCCAAGATCGAAAGAACTCAGGTCTGCAGCGCTTGGAAGTCGCTTCCTCCGCAATCGCTTTGACGCCGTTTTCGCAGTACTCATTGACAGAGCGATCATGATCCGGATCAGGCCATGCGCAACCTGGACAGTCGATTCCGTCAAATTGATTGAGGCGAGAAAGAGCGGCAATGCCGCGCACGAGTCCAGGTTCTTTGAGCGTCACCTCGGCGGCCTTGAGGACGGACTGCAGTCCGGCTGCGACTCGTGGCGGGGTAGCAATGCGAACGCCATCAGCCTCGATGGGAGGTTGAGCATATGGAATTCCGCTGGCGCGATCGCGGGAAGACCTGGCTAACTTGGCAGCGTTATTGACTCCAGGTTTGTCTTCTGCCACAATCCTCCCACCCCGACGGCGACTAGTGTACTGAAAACCACGCCCATCATCTCATTACCGTTTTGTCCCAGGCCCCAGGTTTTTGTGCGCAGAATTAAATAGAACTCACTCGGCGCCTCAATCGATCGAATTCTCAACCTTCTTGCGACGGTCCGCTCCACAGTACCTCAGCTCTCGCTTTTTGAAAGGAGATCATCATGATCCTGGGGATGACAACATCGACGTTCACCCTTCTGCACGTGTTGATAAGCCTGGCGGGAATCGGCTCGGGATTCGTCGTCGTGTATGGATTACTAACCAGAAGGCCCCTCGAAGGGTGGACCAAGATTTTTCTCGCGACCACGGCCTTGACCAGCCTGACAGGATTCTTGTTTCCCGTCGAACATCTCTTACTCTCGCACGTAGTGGGCCTGATATCGCTTGTGGCATTGACGATTGCCATCGTCGCTCGCTATGCCCTCCACCTGGGCGGGGCATGGCGGTGGATCTATGTAGTTTGCGCAGTTCTGGCCCTGTATTTGAACTGTTTTGTGGCGGTGGTCCAGTCCTTCTTGAAAGTGCCCGCACTGAAAGTACTAGCTCCAACGCAGAAAGAGCCGCCATTTCTGATGGCACAACTAGCGGTGATGGCGATTTTCGTTGTGCTGGGCATCCTTGCCGTGAAGAAATTCCACATGGGACGAGTCGCTACCGCTTGATCGGAACTATTAGCATATACATAGCCCAGCATGTTGCCACGTGCAGACCAGGCCTACGGTATCGTACAGCCGAGGATGCGATCGAATTAATCACGAGGCTTGTCGCGTGTGGGGAACTCCATATTTCCCGTGGTAAACTGTAATTCCGCACACCGGAGAGGTGGCAGAGTGGCCGAATGCGGCGGTTTGCTAAACCGTTGTACGGGCTAACACCTGTACCGAGGGTTCGAATCCCTCCCTCTCCGCCATTGTTTTTGTTTTCAGCAAGTTATATGCTGGTGATACCTTAACTGATTCCGAGTTGAATCGGAGGTGGCACCGGTGCCCAATACCCAATCCAAAGAAGTAAACCTCACCAAACGCGTCCAAACCGGCAAGGGCATGCGGTATTGTCCCGTGGTTCTGTCGCCAAACGGGCGGGTCAAGCCCGATTTGGTCATTGTAAACGGGCGGCCGGAACGCCATTCCGAAGGCGCGTATTACCTCGAATGGCGCGAGAAAGGCAGGCGGATTCGGCTATCCGTGGGGAAGGACTCACAGGACGCGGCAGCCCGACGCCAGCGCAAGGAAGCCGAACTCAATGCCCTCAACAATGGGGTGTCTGTTCTTCCCGAAAACGGGGACGGGCACCCCTCGGTCGCAACTGCAGTCGCGAGGTTTCTGGAGGAAACGGAACTTACGAAGAAGCCGAAGACTCTGGCCGCTTACACGACCGCTCTGACTTACTTCACCGAATCCTGCCCCAAGCTCTACCTGCAGGACATCGAGCGCGCAGACCTGCTCAAGTTCTGTGCCTTCCTGCGGGATAAGAAGAAACAGGCTCCACGCAGTGTCTATAACAAGTTTGAAAACGTGATGACATTTTTGAAGGCGAACGGGATTCGTGGTCTTGCGGGCAAGAATGACTGGCCGCGCTACACGGAGGAAGAGCCCGAGATGTACGAACAGGAGGACCTCGACAAGCTCTTAAAAGCCTGCGACGCCGAAGAGAGGCTCTGGTACGAGTTCTTCCTGATGACGGGCATGCGAGAGCAGGAAGTCATGTACACGTACTGGTCGGATGTAAACCTCGCCCACGCGACCGTCCGCGTCAGCCACAAGGCGGACCGGGGATGGACGCCGAAAGCGTACAAGGAACGCGAGATTCCGATCCCTGCCAAGCTGGTGAAAAGTCTGAAGGCTTGGAAGGCTAAATCAAACAAGGCCTGCAATCTGGTATTTCCCACCGCTGGTTGTAATCCGAAGCTCGACTTTCTCGACTGCCTGAAGGCCGTGGCCGAGCGGGCGAAGCTCGATGAAGACAACTTCTGGCTGCACAAGTTCCGTGCGACGTTTGCTACTCGGTGTCTCTGGGCGGGTGTCGATCTGCGGACCGTTCAGCAATGGCTGGGTCATTCGGACATGGAATCGACGATGAGATATTTGAAGCCGTCACGCAGCCAGAAAGTGCGGGATAAGGTGAATGAGATTTTCGGCTAGATTCGGCGGCACGAATCGCCTGTAGATAATCGACATTTTCACCCGCAACGTGGTCGATGAGTGAAATGGCGATTGGGCAACAGTTTTGCGACCTCAGATAGGGCATAGACGCGACACATGTTCAATCTAGCGGTGCTGTGTTGGATCAAACCGTAGTGTCACGATCTCACGCGTCTCGTTTGCAGCAGGTTCGAACTTCCATTGTTTGACCGCAGCTTCCGCGGCCGTCAAGAGCGCCGGATTGCCGCCAAGATCTTCTGTTTGCTTCACGCCACCCGCAGGCGTCACGACCACCAGAATCCGAATTAGTCCGCCGATCTGTTTATCCTTTAGAACAGGTGGATAAACGGGATTCGTCCTGTAGATGACCTTGCGAGCCTGCTGGGCTTGCATCATGCACACTACGAGTAGGAAGGCAACGGCGAGGACGCATTTGGTTGAGGAGTTAATGCTTCGCAGCGTAGCAGTTGCTTCGGGTCGTGCGTAGGTTACTAAAGGTTTTTCAGTTGGGAACTGATCCATCAGGAACAATGCTGCCTAATGAGGCGATTTCCACTTACAACTCGCCCGAGCGCATTTTGAGTGTAATCGGGATTTTGCGACAGTTACCGACGAGCCGAGGGGTGAACTCGGGCTGTGAGCGGCAGCCATGCCGCAAGCATTTTGGCAGCGGCTCTTGCACTGGTTCGGTCAGCGCAATCAGGTGCGCTCAAACTTGGGACCGCTGTTAGAATCCGCGTCATATCCGGACGCGCTATCAGGACTACATCCCGCATCGCGTTTTTCCTCTGCGGACTGATTTCACTTCTCACGGGCGTTCCTTTTCTGATGCTGCGGGGCGCCGAGCTGCCGGTTCAGAGCGAATGGGTCATATTTGTGGCTGCCCTGGCACTGGTGGGCCTTTTCAGCGTGACGCTTGCGGTGCTGCCCCGCTCGTGGATCGCGAAAGCGTGCAAGAAAGATCGAGACGATGGACAGTTGTTTCTAGCGCCCCTCAAATGGCTCGGTGGCTTCGCGGCGATTTCGTATCTCCTAGCTCTCGTCGCCTATCTCGCTCCGCACCGCTGGAATCTCGATCCCCAACTGATGTTTTCGCTGTGTCCGTTGTATTTCGTGAAGATGACGTTCGATCCCTCGGTGGTGACCACCTTTTTCTTACTTGCCCCGATGAACGCGGCGGTGTACGGCTCACTCGGCCTCACCTTGGGATACGCATGGTTGGCTTTCGGTAAACGAACATCAAACTGATGGTTGACGAAATCAGCTCTTTTACGCAGGTGAGCATGAGGAAGAATATTTTGACTACGGGAAGATGAGTGAGGGATTATCGTCAATCGGCGTTCGCCAAAACGCTGTCAACAATTACAGGCTGTCACTGCGTCCTCGTTCCGCTATTCTTATTGCAACTTTCTCGCTGAGGGTAGGGTTCAAATGCAGAAACTTTGTTCCACTGGGATTGTCTGCTGCACCGTCGTCCTTATGGCTGGAATTGCTGCGCAAGAGCCTCACCCTGGACATAGTTGGGATTATGGTGACGCCCATGGGCCGCGCCATTGGGGCGATCTGGAGCCGGACTTTGTGACCTGCAAAACCGGCCATCTCCAATCGCCGATCGACATCCGCAATCCTAAGAAGGCTAACCTTCCGGTGCTCCACTTCGACTACAAGCCTTCTCCGCTGCACATCATTGATAACGGCCATACCATCATGATCAATTACGGACCTGGAAGCTCCATCTCGGTCGGCGGGAAACAATACACGCTTAAACAATTCCACTTTCATAGACCTAGCGAAGAAAAGATCAACGGCAAGAGCTTCGAGATGACCTTGCATCTCGTACATGCAGACGCCGAAGGTAAGCTGGCCGTGGTGGCGGTTCTACTCCAGGAGGGCGGAGACAACGCTCTGGTGCGTGAACTGTGGAAGGACACCCCAAAAGAAAAGGACAAGGAAGAACTCTTCGACCAAGTCCAAATTGATGTGTCTCAGCTAGTGCCGTCGGATCACGGTTATTACACCTTTCCCGGGTCTCTCACCACACCGCCCTGTAGCGAAGACGTGACGTGGTTCGTGCTCAAACATCCGATGACAATTTCGGCAGCGGAGATACAGCAGTTCTCTAACCTGTACCGGAACGATGCACGACCTACCCAGCCCTTATACAGCCGGACTGTGCTACAAAGCCGATGAGTGCATTCAATTGACGCTAACAGGCGGTTCACTCAGAACCTCTGTTCCGGGCATTTTGAGCGTAATCGAGATTCTTCGCAAGTTATCAGCCTAGGCGTACAGTTTTCGTCCGTCTCTCTTCTTGACAACCCCTCTGACTGAGTGGGACCTTCTTATTAGTCGACGCAGTCCACGAGCACGCTAGTGCCCAGTCCTCGTGGACTCAGAAGGAGATCGTCATGCGAACTCACACACAATTGAAGATATTCTTCGCCGCGGTGTTGATCGCTCTAGCCACGCTCACCATTGTGACCGCCCCCGCACGAGCTAGTAGCGCTGAGCGCATTGCTGGGAGCCGCTTGCAGACGATGCGACATGACGCCCGCGTGATCACCCTTGGCCGCACTCGGGGCATTCGAGACAGCACCATTAGTTGCAATTCTGTATCGGCAGAGCATGTAGAACGATTGGAGTAGAGGCTCCGATGCAGAAGTTGTTTACATCACATTTCGGATCCATTGCCAGTTGATCGTCCTTGGCAAGGACATAGACATTGGTTACTCCAGCGGCGCAGAATGTTTCTCCATCCAACAGCTGGAAGGTGAAGTTCTTTCCCGTCAATGAAACCAGCTGAAGAGCAACCGAAACACAATTCTGCACTACGCCTTTGGTTGTTGACTGGGCACAGGCTGGAAGAGAATATCCCTTCCCTCCAGTAGTTAGTAATTCGCAGGGAGGAAAGCGAGGATCATTAGTGCATCCTGGCCCGGTGGAAATAATTGGATAACCAGCGTTCTTTGTACCAAGTTGCCCTCCTTTTATTCGGAAGATTACGTTTCCGAAAGTGATTGGCTCGACTGTGACAGCGGACGCATCCAAATCCAAGATGTATGTACTGACTGGACTTTGTCCTCCTGTCCCATCCGTCTGGACGGCTGTTCCAAGATAGGTGAACTTCCCGATTGTTATGGACTTGGTTTGCGGAGCTTTTGACTCGGTTTGTGCAAGTGCCGGTGAAACCGCCAGCAGTGCTAGTAGAACCACGGCCCAAAGCATCTTGATGAACATATGCCCTCCGGCGGGAGTAGCCCGCTTTCGTTCAGGCAGCTTTTTCGATCAGCGGGGGGGGCCAACGATCCGATTTTCCGATCTTGCCAGATTTGCAGGGGGAGGACACCGATCATACTACAGTTTCGATCCGATGGAGTCTGTGATGGAAATCCCCCGGCTCAAATCAGTACACCAAGCAAACCTCTGCCGCTGAGTTGTGCCGCAGGACTTTACCTCGGTTGCCGATTCCCAAGGAATGAAAGGTTCACCACACGCGGGGGCACGAGCTGAGCCAATGACAATGTTTCACCGTCTTGACTTGGCTTAGTGGCAGGCGCAGAATCACCGTAGATCCCAGATCCCAGCTCTTATCATTCACGCGAAAAGCTCGACGAAGCTTTTCTGCACGTGCAGCAACTCGGACGCATCGCAGAACTCAGGAGCGCCATCATGGCCTTCTACAACAGAACCCACGAGGAACATTGGCTGCGCGATAAGCTTGAGGATGGCAGACTTGTCATTCTCGAAGATAACTCCATATGGGAGGTTCATCCATCAGATCGGGAGATCACGAAGCGCTGGCTGCGAATTTCGACGATCACCGTGAAGGACACTGAGAAAGGAAGCCATCCGTATGTTCTGTCGAACCGTACCGAGAGAGAGGATGCACGGGCCAATTATCTCCGCGACGCTGTCCGGAAGAACATCACGGGCGAAGTGGCTTAATCCAGAGCCACCGAACCAAGGTCAATGAGTAGAGTCGAGAACAGGCGCAGTGACTGTAGTCTCCCGGTGGCTGCTGACAAAGCTTTCGCGTCGTCGCCTCAGTCCGGTTTGGCATGGCTCTGTTTCCTGTTCCCGCTCATCGAACCGGACAGGCGGGTTTCCCGCATCCGGCTCTCGGAAAAGACACACGATGTTACGTGTGACGCCGTCTACAGCTTCTGAACACAACTCAGGGGTGGCTGGACTCATCGTCAATCCCCAGGTCCTTCGCTGCTTCTTGCGTCCGTCTTTAACTAAGGCCCCTTCCCTCCACCAGCGTTACCCGGCTTCTTCGGTACTACGGACCTTTCCGCCACCCCACACGGCCCAGCCTGACTCTCGCGAGTTGCCGGTTGATCGCGTCTGCCATCACCGCTGGGGCTTCCCGTGTTGCTGCTGGTCAACTTTGCCTGCTTGCCGTCGCCATTACCCCGGCAGGTCTGATGGTCCTCGTTCGCTCGTACTGTCCCATCAGCGGCGGCCATCCCGATTACACGGCGGGTTGGCTCCTGCGTTAATCGTTTCGAGGCCTGCTCAGCGTTCACTCACGTTACGGCCTGCATGCTCGCCAAGTCACCTAAGTGACCCTCTACACCGGAGGCTCCGACGGCTTCGTTTCCTCCACCGCCGCTCCGATTGCTTCCGGGTGGAGCGAACCCAGTTCCCGGGCGGGACTTTCACCCGCAGTCGTCCAGCGCCTTTCCACGGCGCACGTGTAATCGCGATTTTGCGACAGTTACTCCTGCTGCGCGACCTTGGCTGAGGGAACGTTCTCTTTCATCGCGAATTTTACGAAGAGTTTGCCGCACGCCCTCTTTCTTGCGCCTTTCACGATTACTGGCCTGAATCTCCATTTTGAGACCGCCGCCATCAGGTGAGAAATACCAAGGGGATGGCCTGATATTGCCTCCGCCCCTGTGACCCAACCCTTCTCGTCGAATCCTATCTGGAAAACCGCAACACCTTCATAATTTGAGTGATTCCCCATCCGGTCAGGCTCCATCTCAACGTGAACGGCGTGCTGCGCCATCTGCGCACTTGCCAAGCACTCGGTGTTCTCGATGTCGCAAGCACAGGCGACAAGTCTGGTGTGTTGGACAACCCGCGCACCGTACGTACCAACTTGGAGAAACGCCGCGATTAGCGCGACGACTAAAACATTCATACGTGTATAGACACCGTCAGCCTTCATTGTTGGCAAGAACAGGCCATGGCACTCAGAATGCCCGGGTCAGGGGTCAATGAGCGATATCGCGATTTTTCAACAACTGACACTTGTGTCAGTGACGATTGATAGAATCGCAGCTTGGATACCTGCGGGACCAGACCTTTGAGTATGACGCAGACTGTGTGGAACCATTCGTCGTGCTCGGAGGTCAGTAAGCGCGTTGTCGAGGTGCTACAACAGTGGATCGGGTAGTGCTGGCAAGACGTGGATGCTCACATGGTGCTGATTGGAGGAAAGCTGCGGCTAAGAGGATCCCGTGGGTAATGGTGGCTTTGACTTACCTTGCGTTTGTTTGCTGGGCTTATGTTCGTAGTGCAGTGGGTCAGATTGCTCGCGGATCGGAGGACACTGCTCCAGATGAAATTCATCTCAGGGTGGATGAGGTAAGGATTTTGTTTCATGCGGAAGATTCGCGTGGGCTGACGGTCAGTGACCTAAAGCCCGAGGAGCTGGAGCTCTTCGACGAGGAGAAAGGCCCAGGCCATATTTTAGCGATACAGCCGCTGGCCACCCAGCCGCTTTCCCTGGGATTTCTGATCGACGTGAGCGAATCGATGGCGAGCTATGCGGGAAGGAATCGCCTTTTGGAATCTCTGTTGGCGCAGAAATTATTGACGCGGCCCGATGATTCTGCCGTGGTCATTTCCTTCGGTAAATTAAGTCAGGTGATCCAACCTTGGAGCAATCAGCAGAAAATCGTCCTTGCCGCATTTGAACGGGTTATCGGTTCTGGCCGCAATGTCGCCAAAGAAGGCACTGCTATTTACGAGGCTCTGTTCAATACGTGCCATTATGAGTTTGGAGAACAGGAGACGGCTAGCAAGCAGCATGTGCTTCTGCTGTTCTCAGATGGCGAAGATACGGCGAGCTATGTTTCGTTGCGTGATGCGGTAGATGCATGTCGAGCTGTACATACTGTGGTGTATGCCGTTGCTCCTAAGCCCGCTTCCGGAGCAATATCAACGGGCCCAATTGCGCTGAAGGAGTTAACGGAGGGCACAGGTGGCCGTCTGATCCAAGCCGACGAACCGGAGATAGAAAGAACAGGTGAGATCCAGCGGTTGATCAACGATCTTCGGCAAGGGTATGAACTATTCTACAGTCCGAAAGACTTGAAGCACGATGGCAAATTCCATCGGATAGTGATCCTTGGGCCGAATCGAGTGTCGAACATCGATGCGCAATCCGGATATTACGCACCGGCGCGCTGAAAAACAACTGTTGAATCAAGATTTAAGTGCAATGGGGATTTTGCGCCAATCGACTATGGCAAGTCACTCCCGTCCCTATCCGATGACTCAGCGCGTTGAAAGGCCCATCGCTTCGACGGCGGAGGTATATCGAAGAACCAGTATGCAGTCATGTAGAAAAGGAACTGCTCCAAAAGCAGGGCGGGTATCAACCATAGCCAGCCAAAAAGAGTAAGCAACGCGATGAACACGATGACGTTGATTACAACCCAGCCGCAAACGAATGCCACGAATCGCGGTGATCGAAACTCTTTACGGTAATCCTGTCGCGCCCCGGCGAAGAATCCAACGGAGATGAAACTAACCATTACCCAAAGCGGATTGACGTGATAA
Source organism: uncultured Acidobacteriaceae bacterium (assembly GCA_963722365.1). Taxonomy (GTDB): domain Bacteria; phylum Acidobacteriota; class Terriglobia; order Terriglobales; family Acidobacteriaceae; genus Sulfotelmatobacter. Next base: position 47,061 of record CAVRLM010000001.1, on the reverse strand, counting down.
ATGTCGGCGACTATGAATGCTCCTGCACCAAGTACGCAGAGAAGGATTGCCGCTCCGACGAGATAGAACATGTCGAGTATTCGACTTCGCTGGCGGTGCACCGGGTGTCCTTAAGCGGCGATTATACAGCGCGGTTCCGTGATCCACTCTCTGACTGTTGAAACCAGCCCATTACACGCTTTGAGCCGCAAAGTGCCATTTTGAGCGTAATGGGGATTTAACGCCACTCGTCCAGAACGGCTGCGACTGAAAGCACCCTAGTGGTATGATTTCGCAAGGATTATCTCCATGAGTCGTTCGTCATGGGTTGATACACATCCGTGGTTAAGCGCTGCCGCCGCGTTACTGTGTTGCATTGCTTTCGCTTGCGCGGCGCATTACCTTCACCCTAACAGTCTGATGAACTTTTTCGACTGGACATGGGCTGCGATGAGTTTCCTAGCGTTCCTTGGACTCTCGCTAAACGCGCTCTCCGATTTCTTCTCAAAGAGGGATGCCTGACGAAATCAGGCCGCCTTAACACTCAAATTCCGATTCCTTTTGGTTCGGTTCACATCAGTTCGTTCGGATGATGAGTGAAATGGAGATGTTACGACAGTTGCTATAATTTCGCCTGTAGCTGGCGCGTGTGTTTCCCACAAATGAGGCAATCTATTATGCCGGACAAGACGGCGCCACCTCGAAAATCAGCCTTACTTCCGGCCGAACTGCCTCCGTCCACAATTTCGTATCTTTGATCGATGAAAAAGCAACTCACGCTCGGCGCCATTGGTGCGATCCTCGTTGCACTTGCCGCATTCTTTCTCGGTCTGAGGATGAATTTTCATCCGGAGAACCAGAAGCCGGGCAAATTTCCGGAGCAGTTGGTCTACGTTCGCTCCGCAGACGACGTTGTCAGCGGCGGTGTCCTCTTTACCTCCACCAGTTCGCCCTCGAAGTCTCTGGCGATCATCTGGGTGCACGGTTGGGGAACGAATTTCTATACCCCGAGCTATGTTGGAATCGGGCGGGAGTTGGCGGAGCACGGGTTTCCAACCATCTCGGTCAATACGCGCATGCACGACATAGGGAACGTGGAGAAGTACACACTCCTCGGGAAGCGAGTACGGGGCGGCGGGTACTGGGGCATCACCAGCGAGGACGCGCGAGATATCGCCGCTTGGATTGATTACGCTCAGCAGTCTGGGATACAGCCGGGTCGTCCTCGTCGGCCACAGTGCGGGCTGGGCCAGTGTCGCTCATTATCAGGCCGACTCGCAGGATCGCCGGGTCGCGGGTATAGTCTTTGCTTCCCCGGGCGTAGGTTACTCGCCCCAGCCAGACGACCCGCAACTGATCGCCCAAGCGAAGAAGCTCGTGGACGAAGGCGCCGGTGAGGACCTGATCCGGCTGCCGAGCCGCTCTTACCCATCGTTCGTCAGTGCTGCGACACAGCTTGACATCATCAACACACCGCGTCAGTACAAGGACTTCTTTGGAACTCAGACCCCGGATGCCGCAATCACCAGAGTCACGTGCCCGGTACTGGCTTTCTACGGATCGAAGGATGACATCGGAGGCGAAAAGGACCTCGCACTGCTTACATCTTCGGTTCGGCGGCTGGCACGCGGTCCAGCCAGGGTAGATACCGTCATGATCGCAAATGGTAACCACGAGTACGTTGGAGAAGAGGCGCAGGTTGCCCAAGTAATCACGCGGTGGATTCAAACAGAAGTGGAGGGCCACTGAGTCGCTGCCCACGCCCTCACAACGCGATCCGTTTGCGCAAGCCCACTCAAGGGAAACTCCGTCTTAACAGGCACCGCCATTGATGTGGTCGTCGTGATTCTGTTAGCGGTGTGGATGGCGTACCACTGACGCAAAGCACTCAACTGTCGTAAGCAGGCCTATTTCACTCAAAACCACGTTCAATGAAAGCTCCTCCACATGACTCAGCTGTAGATCATCCATCCTGTGATGCACAGCCACCCGAGACCCGCAGCAGGAGCAACCGAGCGTTTTTTAGGATCGCTCGATCTACGGAACATGAACTCGTAAAAAAGCCCCCAACACAGCCAGACCGCAACGCTCACAAGGAAGTTGGAGAAGTAGTCGCGCATACGGGAATCATAGCTGTTTAAAGCGGGCCATTTCACTCGTTGAGGCTGATGCTGCTCTTTGGAGGGGACAACACTGCCATTCTGATTAGCCGTGCCACTTTCACTCCGATGACTTGACTCAAGATCAGCACCAGAACGAGCAGCACATAGCTCCTGGCCACGTACAGCAGGTGCAGTATCCAGAGAACTAGATAGATGAACGCAAATGCGACGAGCACCATTGACGCACGATGGTGTAAAGCTAAGGGCTGTTTGACGCCCCGAAAGGCTCCTTGGAACTCCTTCAACATTCGGGAGGATTGTACCCCCAGTTTGCTCAACTGTCGAAACCGCATTATAAAAGGGCGCCCCTTTAGGAGTAGGTTGTGATGGTCTGCATCATGACCTACAGAAAGGAGCACCCTCGTGAACGACGAAAAGTATATTGGGCTGGACGTTCATCAAGCAACCATCGTGGTGGCAGTACTGGATTCCACGGGTAAGTTAATCATGGAATCCATTCTGGAAACCGAAGCGGCGACGATACTTCAGTTCTTCGCCGGCTTGCGTGGAACTTTGTCGGTGACGTTCGAAGAAGGAACCTGGTCGGTTTGGCTGTACGATTTGCTCAAGCCTCACGTTGACAAACTGGTGGTGTGCAATCCGCGGAAGAACGCGTTGCTCAAAGACGGGAATAAGAATGATCGCATCGATGCGCGCAAGCTGGCCGAGTTGTTACGCGGCAACCAGCTCAAACCGGTCTACCATGGCGAGAACGGCGTGCGCATGTTGCGGGAGTTGTCCCGGAGTTATCTGACCATCGTCAAAGATCTGTCGCGGGTGATGAACCGGCTGAAAGCGGTGTACCGCAGCTGGGCGATTCCCTGCGCAGGAAGGGACGTCTACTATCGTCGGCATCGAGCGCAGTGGCTGGCCAAGATTCGGGAAGCCGGCGTGCGGCGACGAGCGGAGCGACTCTATGAGCAGTTGGACATGTTGCAACACTTGCGGCAGCAGGCGCGGCGGGAACTGCTGGCGGAAAGTCGGAAGCATGCCATCACCGCGAAGCTGCGACAGATTCCGTATCTTGGGCCGATTCGCTCGGCGCTGGCGGTGGCCCTGATCCAGACTCCGCATCGTTTCCGCAGCAAGCGACAACTGTGGGCCTATAGCGGACTGGCGTTGGAAACCCGCATCAGTGCGGAATATCGCATGGTCGAAGGTCAAGTACGGCGATCGAAGAAACTGCTTTCCATTCGGGGCCTGAACAAGGACCACAACCATGATCTGAAAGGACTATTCAAAGGAGCGGCTACGATGGCCAGTGTGCGCCCCGGACCGTTCCAGGACTTCTACCAAGCTGCGCTGGCCAAAGGCATCAAGCCGACTATGGCGCGTCTGACGCTGGCGCGCAAGATCGCAGCCATTACGCTGACTCTGTGGAAGAAGGGAGAAAACTTCGACGCCGAAAAACTAAAATTGCAAGCCGCTTGAGCGTCTCGGGTGAAGAGCCCTTCCATCTCCGGTAGATCTTTCTGGTGGTGGCCAGTCGGTTCTGGAGACGCTCGGGTTCGAGGGTGAGTATGACTATGGCCTGTAGACGACACGGTGCCTGTGGCATCCAGTCTCTGTGTAACCCCTATGCCCCCTCGGATAACCCGAAAAAGCACTAGGCCTCGAGCCTCAGGTAGACCCATGGTTGACACCGTACAACCGCACGGCTTGATTCAGTTTCGAAACTGATTGGCGTAGTCACTACTAACGAAGATGCAGCTGCTGAAATGGAATCACCCAGGGACACGACATCGCACCAGCGTCTTCTATAGTGAGAGGGGCTGGAGGTCGCGAACCAAACCACCGCATCCGGCGCAGGGAGAAAAATGTTCTTGACATCCCCTCTTATAGACGAGCCATTTCGCTCATTGAGAGGTTTTGAGTGAAATGGCGATTTATCGCCAGTTATCAGCCCATGCGTACAGTCTTCGTCCGACTCTCCTCTTGACAAGCCCTTAGGGAGCGTTCATTGTCCTAGTGTACTTCGCGACATACCTCACCAGAGTCTTTCGCAGAAAGCCGATTCTGTCTGAGCAGGCCCTTCTTGTTTATTTGGCAATCCACGAATTTCTTTCCTGCCTAGCCATCGTGGACACAGAAGGAGATAGCCATGCGGACTCCACACACAATTGAGACGTCTCTTCACCACCTACCACTCCGTGACGCAAACGGCGTCTGGGCGAAGGCGCACTGGCGGCTAGTCTTGAGAAGTGTCTTGACGCTGGCGCTCATAACCCCAGGTTTGCTGGTGAACTCGGCGCAGGCTCAGCCCTTCGCCTATGTAACGAATTCCAATTCCAGTTCCGTCTCGATAATCGACACCGCGACTAACTCTGTGAAAGGCGCGATCGGGGTGGGGGCGAGGCCCATTGGAGTCGCATTCACGCCGAATGGCTCTCGTGCCTACGTGGCGAATTCCGGGTCCAACTCGGTCTCGGTGATCAACACGGCGACCAACACCGTCATTGCCACCGTCGCCGTTGGGTCCTTTCCTCAGGGATTGGCCTTTACCCCGGATGGGTCTCACGCTTACGTGGGAAGTTCCTTCTCCAACTCCGTCTCGGTGATCGACACGGCCACCAACACCGTGATTGACACGATAAACATCGGAAGAGACTCTACGGCAGTTGCTATCACCCCGGATGGATCTCGTGCCTATTTGACCAGTTCTGGCACCGGCTTCGTCTCAGTGATCGATACGGCTACCGATACTGTGATTGCCTCAGTCGGGGTTGGGAAGGACCCCGTAGGAATCGCCATCACTCCGGATGGATCTCGTGCCTACGTGGCGAATAACCTCGGCGCCTCCGTCTCGGTGATCGACACGGCCACCAACACCGTGATTGACACGGTTGCGCAGGTCCAACCACCCGGAGTTGCGATCACCCCAGATGGATCTCGTGCCTACGTGACGAATAACCCTACCGGCGCTGGCTCCGTCTCGGTGATCGACACAGCTACCAACACTGTGATTGCCACGGTCGGAGTTGGAGTCAACCCTCAGCTTTTGGCCATCACTCCGGACGGAAGCCGTATCTATGTGGCATGTTTCAGCGCCAACTCCGTCTTTGTGATCGACACGGCCACTAACACCGTAACCACGACAGTGAAGGTCGGGGCCGCCCCCGTGGGGGTGGCAATTGCACCCAGCGCGCTGACGACGCTGACTTCCAGCCTGAACCCCTCTATCTACGGGCAGAAAGTGACATTTACAGCGACCGTGGCACCCTCTGGCATCTTCACGCCGACGGGAAAAGTCACCTTCAGATGGAGTCGTTTCACCATAGGCTCTGCAACGCTCAACAGTAACGGCGTGGCGACTCTTACCAAATCAAACCTCAACGCCGACCCTTATCCGCTGACAGCGGTATACGGCGGTGATGCCAACAATCCACCCAGCACGTCAGCGGTTCTGAACCAGGTGGTGTTGCAGGCCACGAGCACGGCCACCCTCACTTCGTCGCCGAACCCGTCCACGCAAGGCCAGGCAGTGACTTTCACTGCGACGATTTCGTCGCCGACCGTGGTCCCGACGGGACCGGTCACCTTCACGGCAGGGAAGACTGTGCTGGGGACGGCGCAGCTCAGCGGCGGAAAAGCAAAGTTCACAATTTCCACGCTGGCAGTAGGTTCAACCAAAGTCACGGCAACGTATTACGGGAACTCGAACATCGCCAAGAGTTCGGCGTCAGTGACTCAGACTGTGCACCAATAGCTGGCGTGACGCATGGCCTCCAGTAGAGAGCGAAGTAAGACACCGAAACACGGTGGTTGACGTAACCAGCGATTACACTCAGAATCCCTGTTCCGGCCATTTTGAGTGTAATGGGGATTTTTCAACAACTACTCAATCGGTTCCTCGTAATAGACCTGCGGGTCGTCACTGCTCAGAGCAGACTCGACAAGTTTGACGAATGACGACCAAAGTTCCCCCGTCACCCGCACCTTCCAGTTGCACAGAATGTCTTCGTGATCCACCTGCACAACTCGATACTCACGGTTTTGAGCCTGACGGTTGAGATCGAAGCAAATCGCGTCAAAGTCTCCCCCATCAGGACGACCTATCTGCACGTATCCGGCTGGAATCAGCAACTCAGACAAACTGTTCTTGGGCGCTGATGCTTCCACTATGTATTTGTTCGAGTCAGACTCCCACTCAAACAGCGTGACGCCAAGCACGTCGAACGCTGGGAACGAGTACCTTGATAGAAAGGACTCGAACGAATGTGGCATCCGTTTCTGGAGTTTCTCCTCAAACATGCGGAGCCGCGATGCATTATCTTCCGATCGAATCGGCACGCCGCGGCCTTTCACCATCGCCGCGAAAGCATCTATTAGCTGATCAGTATTGGGCATTCACGCCGATTCTACGGGATTCAGGACGGCTGGCGCGAAAGGGCGAATACTCACTACGAAATCCAGTTTGTTCCTGCGCTGTTTACCATCCATTTGTCGCGGGTTCTCACGACTGTATAAGTGTTGCCTGACGCACTCAAACCGTCTTCGAAATATCCACCGACGACCTGAACTTCTATATTGGAAAGCCACTTTATGCTTCTCACGCGGAATAGCAAGCCGCGCTTACCTGTCTTTTTCTCCACGACCCCGTTGTATGGGTGGGTGCTGCAATCGGATGCTTTACCGACTGGCGGCTTGAATCCCGTGAACCTCTGCATGAACCGATCTGATGGGTCAGCATTCTTTTCCCCGACTGAAACGCAGTACACACCTGCTCGTTGTCCCTGAATCGACGAATTGTGGCGGAATTCATACCGAAAGACAGCTTCGCGGATGTCATCCTCTTGAGCGAGACGGGTTGCCGTGCCTTCAGGTTTGGCTCTGTCCTCAGCACCCTGTACGGGAAAGAAAGTAGCAAGCAGGGCCACAGCAACTGCCAGCAAGTTCATACATTGATTGGACACCGGAGCGATTCAGGCAGCACGATTACGAGCGTAACTGTCGTTAGCAGGCCGTTACACTCAGAATCCCCTGCTCCGGGCATTTTGAGGTCGCGGTAGGGACGACCATTGCTGATCGCCCCCCGCGCGGATCCGCACGAGCGCTCATTAGCGCATGCGGCTCTTATCGCAGATGAATAACGGCCAAGCGTGCTGCTTGTCCGCACACTCGCCCACCCGTGGGACACGCGCAGTCCCGCTCTATGTCGGGTACGTGTCGAGTGGGAGAGTGTTCTCCTTGATCAGCAGCCTTCCCTCCTCACTCTCCGCCGACGTGCTTTCCGTCGTTGTTCGAATGATTCATCGGTACTATGCCGCTGTCCGACTCCTCGCAGACGTACATGCGGGCCGTGTGGCCTAAGCCTTCTCCCGCCGTCCTGCAACTCACTTTTGCCGCAGGCGTCTCCGAGGTCTCCCGGTTCTCGTGCTTGAAGTTTCTAGGCGTGTCTGGGGTCTTCGACTACGCCGGACCGAACGGACTCGCGCTATCGTCTCCGTTCATGTTGCCTTCCGCGCATTACAAGGGCGTCGGCGTCCGGATTGCATCTTTTCGGAGCTGAATACCCACCCCGCCTATCCTCTGTCTACGCTTCGCTGTGTCCCTCGCGGTAGCAGCGCAAGACTCGAGGCCGAGCGGATCGCTACTCCTTTCTCGTAAGGCTCTTTCATCCTCTACTTCATGCCGGTTTAGCCCGGCGCACTGAAATCGCGATTTTGCAACAACCATCAGGCAAACTGGCAGCTAATTTCGGGTTATTTGCCGCTGATTGGAAATGTGCGAACTATTAGGCCGCAATCAATTTCAGACAGGCAAGTCGGAACCTTGCATATATTTCAAATACTGAGCAAATCAGGACAGAATTGCAGTTCTCTTAGGCCTAAAGTCGGGCCTCAGTCTTACCCACCCTATCGTCACTCGATGCAACGCAGGAGGAATATGCGTACTCTGGAATCACTCAGCTGTTTGAGGAAATACCGCTGGTTGTTGGCCGCCTTGCTCGTTTTGCTTCCCCAGCTTCTGTTCGCTCAATGGACCGCCAGCGTAGGAGCCGAAAGCGGCGATCAGGGACGTCAGGCGTTAGCCTTTCTGCCAAACGAAATTTGGATCCATGTCGGCGACAGCATCGAGTGGAAGCTGGTCACCAAAATCGAACCCCACACCGTCACCTTCCTGATAGCGAACCAGATCCGCAATCCCTTCAACGTCGGTTGTCCAGGATACACGCCCGACAACTCGCCCTTCGATGACACGGCGTGCGTGTCGTCTCCACCCATGGTGAACGGTCAGACCTTCACCGTGATTTTTCCGGCAACCGGTAATTTCAAGCTTTCCTGCCTGTTCCATGAAAACATGCAGGGCACCGTTCACGTGCTGGACCTGGCAGAAAAGCTCCCTCACGACCAGGCGTTCTATGACAATCAGGCGAAGAGGGATAGCAAGGCAATGCTGAACGACATGCTGCAGGACATGGGCAAGGACTCACACGGCAAGCACCACTCCGCCAACGCCGTGATGGTCGGGCTGGGAGAAGTCGTAGCGACCGGTGGCGGAACGCGCACCCTTTCGGTCTTGCGATTTATGCAGGATAAAGTGACGATCCACAAAGGTGACACCGTAGAATGGACGAGTGGCGATGTCATCACTCCCCACACCATCACCTTTGGAACAGAACCGGTAGACCTGATCGACCCGTCGGCAAATGTCACCGTCGATACGGACGGAGCTCGCCATGGCGTGATCAATTCGACCTCCGATAGCATGCACTCTGGCTTTATTCAGGCCGCACCGCAAGATCGGATTGGCCTTGCCCAGGCACCGCTTGGGGTCACACGCTTTCGGGTGACATTCTCCAATCCCGGAACCTATTCGTACATCTGCGCTCTTCACGACGGTTCCGGTATGACGGGAAGTGTGATCGTTCTTCCCTGAGTGGCGATTGACGGAGCGCGACCATCGCACTTAAGGGCTGCGTCGCAAGCGCAGCCCTTATTCTTGCCGCCATCCTCAGGTGGCAGTTCAGAAACAATCGGCAGGTTTGAGAGGCGGTGCGAGTCGGACCAAATCCGGCGATCAGCACAGGCAGTTCTGGTAGTTTTGGGATGGGTATTGTCAATTGTTACATCTAGGCGGGAGAAGGATCTGGCTAGTACGAAATCAGGCCATAGCGCTCAGAATCGAAGTCAGGCTACTTCCTCAGCGAGGAATTGTGCAAAGGAGCGAATCTTCTGCAACTTGTCTTTGCTCAATCCCTGCCGATCTTCCTTGAGCAGTCGATTTTCATACAACAGTCTCCCCAACACATCTTTGAGTCGCGAATTCCGAAATTGATATTTCTGGTCGATGTCCTTACGACGCCGGGTCAAGTAACGTTCCAATTCCCACACGTCCGCTGGTTCTGTGATCTGACTTGCTTTCCGCTTTGCTTGCTGGATGATCTCGTGAAGTTCCCGCTTCAGAGCAGCGTCGAAGGCTCTGCGGGCGATGAGCCTTTCCGACTTCGACCAGTTGAGTTGGTTCTGGTAGGGATAGAGGTCTTGCATCGTCGACGGGCTGGGCATTTTCCGATCCTCCGTCGCGACATTCTATCCCTATCTGGTTCATGGTTTCCACAGCTTCGCTGGCCGGGTTCGCCGCAATAGATTCGTCGTGTTTCGCTTGCTGCACGTCCGTTCTGAGGTCGAAAAGATCGTTCACTGGGTGACCAAGATTCTGTTTGCAACCGAGATAGCGTTCCGTGGTCTGGACCGATGCGTGCCCGAGCAGAAACTGAATCTGCTCAAGCTCACCGCCTCGATCGTGGCACAGCTTTGCACACGTTCTCCGCAGATCATGCGGCGCGATGTGCTCTAAGCCGGCTCTCTCGCAGCAGGTTCTGACCACGTACCAGACAACGTTCTGCGATATGCCGCCGCCCCACACTTTTCCCAGTCTGGCGACTCGCCGAAAGATTTTGCCCTCCCTGATATTGGCTGCGCGTGTCCACTGGTCGAGAGCGGCTTTGACCCAGTTCGGAATGGGCACGGTGCGGATGTGGCCACCTTTGCCGATCAGATCAACCACCGCCCAGTGCCCTTGGCGCATCTGGATGTCGTCCAACTCCAAGCCGACGAGTTCCGATCTGCGAAAGCCGCAACCGAACAGCATGGCCAACATGGCGTAATTGCGCTTCGCCCGCATACTGTCCCCGTCTCCAGCGCGATCCGACAGCGCGGCATGGCCCCGAACACCTCTCGCATCGCCATGGGAGTCGTACTCACTTTCTGTTCTAGCTCGAGCACGTCGATAACTTGAGGGGCAACAACGTCCTTCCGGCAAGGACTAGAAGTTGATGGGAGTCGAATTGATGTTAGCGTGTTCACAGCAAGAAGAAGGAGGTCCTTTCCTCATGCCCACACAAATGGTCGACCTAGCAGAGGTTGTTGCTTTGAGATTGCAGTGTGTCAAATGCAATAACATCGTGCGGTTTCCATTTCCGCTATACGAAGAAGTTACGCTTCGAGGATGCAGGTATTGCCCAGTCGAGAAGACAACCCAATTTCCAAATCCTGACCCTTGGATGAAGCTTGTTAGCAAAGTCGCAAAAGATATCGAGCCGCTTAGGGAAGCGCAGATGGAAAAGCCAGGGCAGTTTAGATTGCTATTCGAGGTATCGGTAATGGAGTAAGGGCCGTGTTGGTTCAGTCGCCTTCGGGTGATGACCGCACGGCCCGCCCACCCTGTCTACACCGGCTGTAGCGGGTTCATCAGGGGAAAGTCGATTGAATCGGCAAATCGACGCGGATGGCTACATCTACTGGCGATTCAAGAGGAACTGCGAAGACTGGGTGAACGCTCGGCGCCTTGGGAAGGATGGCGTTAGGGCTCGCGAGTTGGCCGTCCTTCCACCCGAGCAACAGCGCGACGTAAAAAGCGGGACCAGCCCTCCCCCGAGTGCAGTCCCGCTAAGAGCCGTTTAGTTTTAACAACGACATCTTAATGGTCACTCTAGGCTTTGTGTCACCGCTAGCCAATTCCACGAAAGTGCAATCGAACGGCCCGAAGATGCTGCAGGATTCTACTAGTCGCGGGCGTCTGCTTCTTTGTCGCGTCGCGACCGGCGCACTTTGGCTACGACTGCTCGAACCACGAGCCCGCCCGAATCGTATCTCGGGAGCGGCTTGCACGTGTTCTCCGAGTAACTTTGGCGACTCTGGAGAGGCATTGCAGCACTCGGATATCGGGAGTGCCTTTCGATGATTGGACGAAAAATCGCGATAACCCTCATTAACCCCTGGCTGGAGGTTTTCAGTGCAATGGCGTGATCAACATTCATCGTTGCACGCGGCTATAATGCCGGGCTATGGGACAAGTACAGGCTGCGGAGAAAAACCACCGTAAAAACCCTTATCTTCTCGGAATCGCGTCTTCTGTTGAGGTGCACAAATTATGAGCCTGATAACGCAATTGGAGAAAGAAAAGATGGTTTTACTCGAGTAACAGGGAGCACTCAACGCCATCCCCTCGACAAAGAAAGTTACGGCAGAGACCGCAAGGAAATAGATACGGCGGTCCTTACCCGGAGGGCTAGTCGCCAGCGGCCAGCCTTTGAGGCCTGCGAAAGAAGAACCCATCTCGGGAGACTGTTCTGCTAACTAGTAGAGTTCTGCAAAACCTAATTTTCGGTCGCCAGCGCGGCGGTCGCCAGAGGAACGGTAATCTTCACCGAGTCAGGCTGCGTCCAGACTGCCTTCCCGCTGGATAGATCCAGGCGATTCATAGTGACCTTCAATTGTTGTCCGTCCACCTCGATGAGCAGGTAGTGATAGTTCACTTGCTTGCTTTGAAACGGATCGTCGGGAGCACGCTCAATCGGGTAAGCGTGAGCCGCGCCTCCACCCGATACAAAATAAGTAACACTACCGTGTTCATGGCGCTCGTAGTTGTGGACGTGGCCCGAGAAAACTACGATACGGTAACGGGCATGAGCCTGGCGCTGCTCAAGCATCTTGGCTAGCGTCTGCTCGGGGCTTCGTGCCGAGTGTCCACCGCCGAAAGCCTTCGAGTCAGAAGAACTCGTGTAGGGAGGATGGTGAAGCATTATGAGCACAAAGTCGACATCGGCTGGCACGTGATCGAGTTTGTCAGCCAGCCATTGACCTTGCGGACCGCCTGCCTCGTCCAACGAACTGTCGAGCACCAGCACTAACGAATTCGCTGCTCGCACCGAGTAATAGCGGCTGTTTTTCAGATCGGGAAAGCGCTGGAAGTAGTTCACCAGTGCAACGGTTGGGTCGCCATGCAAGTCATGGTTACCCAACGCTGGATAGACCGGGATTTTTTTGTCGCGCCAGACGCTGGTCTCGTTGTCCCACACGCGCCAGTCATCAGTGTCATTTCCGTTGTAAACGATGTCGCCGGTGAAACAGATAAACGCAGGGTTTACTTCGGCGATAGCCCGCACGAGCGCGACCCGCACTGGGGGATTCGCAGCTTCGAAGTCCTTGGGATCATGAAAGCGAGTGTCGCCGTATGCCACGAAGCGAAACGGTGTTTTCACATCAAGTTTCAATTCGCCCGGAGCTACCTGAGCGGTCTGTTTCTTGCTGCAGGAGGTCAAGGCGAGCAGCATTGCGGCCGCAAACCACACGAGCGCAGTCTCCGCGAGAGACTTGCGGCACGAACTCAGTGAGAGGTCCCCGCTGGGAATCAAAATCCTGATCTCCCTACAACCAGGACTTCGAATTGTCCATTCTCTACCGTGGACAGAAAAAGCCGGTGAGTTTTCGGGTCGAGCGCCATGGTCTTGGCCCGCGGCGCTGTCCTCACTGTCTCAACGGCAGAATATTTGTCGGGGCTGTCCTGGTGAACCACGGTTATCGTGCCCTCGCCGTTGGAATTGAAAACCAACTTCGTCTCCGGATCGAATGCTGTCGCGTCGACGTGATCTCCAATGGGCAGAGTCGTAATGACCTTCCCGGTGTCCGCGTTTACCACGGCCATCACCTTGCTGCGGCAACCAAGAAATAGACGTCGGTTCGGGCGATCCATGGCCATGCTGCTGGGAGAACCGCACGGGGCTGTCGGCCAGCGTTGCTCCACTTTCAACTCCCTGGAATTGATCCTCAGGAGCAGGCTTTCATCTTCCAGGTTGTTGTACACAAATCCGTTCCCGTCGGCTGCGGCAAACTCCGGCCCGCCCTCCAAATTCACCGTTCCTGCGACCTTGCCAGTGGCGGCATCGATCGCGGTGGCGCTATTGCTTCCACCATTGAAGGCAAAGACTCGCGACGTCGCCGGATCGTAGATAATGGCGTCGGGTTTCTGTCCCGTAGGGACATCCGCGATCGGCTTAAGCGTCTTCAGATCGAAAATTGTGATGGTCGAAGCCTGACCGTTGCTGACGAATCCACGGCCGAGTTCGGGAGCAAGTGCAATTCCATGCACTCCGGGCGTCTTCGGAATATTACCCACAACCGTCAGTGAGTCGATATCGAGGACTTCTACCTGCGTTCCATGCGATACGTATAAACGGCGAGCCGCCTCGTCGACCGTGAGATAGTCCCAACTTCCCTGACCCGGAATTGGGATCTTCTTGACGACGGAATATCCGCCTGAAGGAGATTGAGCCGCGACGAGCGTGGAGCTCACGGCCAAGACGGTTGCCAGACACAACTTGGTACTTAGCATGAATTGATCCTCACCACAACCTTAAGCGAAGTGCCTGAAATCTGTCTGAAACCTCAACTCAGAACTTGAAGCGAAGCATGAACTGAATTTGTCGCGGAAGCCCGGTCCCAGTGTTGGGCGAAGCCGCGTTATCGTTGTTGTTGTTGAAATTTACGGTCGAACTGATGACGCCGAAGGTCGAATCAGCCATCAGGTTGCTCGCTGTTTGTCCGGGCGTGTAGATAAGAGTGAAATTGCCCGGGTCGCCCAGTTGTACGTGATTGAAAATGTTGAACGCTTGCACCCCAAATTCCATCATGACGCGCTCGGTCAATTTCGTTTCCTTAGAGAGGGCCATATCGATCTGCCAGGAATTCAATGCCCGAATCAGCCCGGGTGCGGCATTTCCATAGCGGATGAAATTTCCATTGGCATCCAGCGGCGGAGCCTGGAAAGCGGCGGCGTTGATAAGCGGATTGCCAGGACCGAAAGGAGTAGCTGGACGCGGGTTTGACAAAGTTAGAGGCACTCCGGGAATGACGTCGGGCCTTTGGTCGGTTTGGTCGTTGCCATCGGGGAGGAGGTAGGTGTAAGGCAGTCCGTCGAACGGACCGCCGCTAATGTTGTCGCCGAGGTCCATGGTGACCGTCAACGGATGACCCGTGTGCCAAAGTCCGATGCTGCTCAAACTCCATCCTCCAACGATCTTTGCGATCGCCCCTGGACTGTTCAAATACGGCTTGCCCGGTCCAAATGGAAGATCGTAAACGGCGTTTACCGTGACGTTGTGCCGAACATCGAAGACACTTGGCCCTTTGTCGCAAGCGAGACAAGTCACGTTCTCCGGTCCGTTGGACTCGCCGCCGCCCACTGAACCATTATTGATGGAATGCGACCAGGTGTACCGCGACTGAAACGCCAACCCCTTGGCAAAGCGGCGCTCTAAAGACACACCAAGAGCGTTGTAAGTGCTCGAGCCGACATCATGTTTGAAGTCCACTGAGCCAAACGGATCGGGATTGTTCGGGTCCGGATAATACTGATCCAATGGGCGCACGCAATCGCCATCGATCAGATTGAAGGTAACCGGAGTCGTGCAGAGATTCACCGCGCCGCGAGAAAACAGCCGAACGCCGTGGCTCCCAAGATACTGCGCGGAGACCAGGAAATTGGCGGGCAGTTGCTGATCGATGGTCAGCCCCCACGTCTCAGAATACAAATCCCGTCGGTCTTGCCGTTGCAAGCCCCGCGGATGTGAAGCCTGTTTTTGAGCAGTGACACCGGAAAGGTCCGGCGCAGTTTGCTCAAAGGCAGGACTTAGGGGAATTTGCTGGTTGACCTTTACCCGAAACGTGTCGCTCTCCAGTCCCGCGTTCAGGTCGTCATTTTGAGCGGCTCCATGGTAAATGCCAAAGCCCGCGCGAAAAACCGTTTTCCCGTGAAGCGCGCCCGGCGCCCAAGCCACCGCAATCCGCGGATCGAAGTTCTTGTAATTCGGGTTATACAGGGCTGGATTCGTGGGGCACGGCAGAGTATTGATCGGACCTGAGCCTGTCGGCACCGGGTAAGTATTAAACGAGCCTGACCCCAGGCAGACTCCGTGGAACTGGTTCATGTCAAATACCGTGGTCCGGTTCGTCGCCTCGTGCGCAACGCCGTAATATTCCCAGCGCAGCCCTGCCGTGAGAGTGAGCGTCGGCGTTACTTTCCACTCATCCTGGAAATACGGCATATAAAACGTGCGGCGCAGCCCGTGACAGCACCATGGCGCAACATACGTGATGTTGGAGAGTAGGGCATTCGCCATATCGTCTGGGCTAGAGAAGGTCAGGACGTTATCGTCGGTTTGCCCCTGATTAAGCCGGACGCGGCGTATCTCCATCCCAGCCTTGAAGGCGTGTCGGCCGTGGGTCCACGTCATGTTATCCACCACGCCGTAGGTTGTGCCCACTTCAATGTCAGCCGTGTTGTTGTTGAGGCCGATGAAGTTGGCTGTACTCACCGCATAAGGGAGCGCGCTCGCCTGCGGATTGTGATACGGCGAACGATTGATATAGACCTTGGTTTCATTAAACAGTTGCGGCGTAAACGTGTGCTCCAGCGCCAACAGGTAGTTCGCCGGGTGGTTAATGGTCTGCAGTTTGTCCTCGGGCAGGCTGCTGCCATTGGGCGCGTCCACCAGACTGATGTCGCGCTGCGCACGGCCGTACAGCAGAGTGTTCGCGTTGATCTTGTAGTCCATCCGTACGAGCCATGTATCTTCATGAATGGTCGTCGGCGTCGCGGCGGTTATCAGATCGGCATTGGGATCGGAAGTCGCTTGAAACGCGGTGTCGGGATAAGTAAAGCGAGGCGCACAGCTCCCGATTGTTCCAACCGAATCGCGCCATGGATACGCTTGCATGATGGAACACATCTGCGGCGAGTTCGTGAGCACATATTGCTGGTACGGAACCGCGAGGTTGCCTGTCGACAGTTGGCCACAGCAGATCCCCGATGGCACCGCGAATTGTTGCGTCGTCGATTGCAGTTGCCGAAGCCCCTCATAATTAAGGAAGATGAAAAGCTTATCCTTCTTAATCGGCCCGCCGAGGGTCATGCCGTACTGCCCCATTCGAAACGGGGGCACGGCTGGATTGCCCTGCAGGTTGTAGTCATTGAAATTTCGAGCATCGAACACGGAGTTTCTGAGATACCCAAAAGCTGTGCCGTGCCAGTCGTTCGTCCCCGACTTGGTGACGACATCGATTTGTCCGCCCGCCTGCGTGCCGTACTCCACGTCGTACAGAGCACTGTTGACGCGATATTCGTCAATGGCGTCTTGAGAAATCTGCAAACGAGTTTGTGACTTTTGGGCCTGTTCTTGAATACCGCCGGCATCAACTCCGTCGAACGAGAAGTTGTTGTCGTCGCGAGCGCGTCCTGCGAAACGAATCGTCCGCTGGTCCCCGCCTCCATCGTCTTGCGCGAAAGGCGCGAGCAATGTAAAGCTAGCCCAATCGCGGCCATTGTTCGGAAGATTGGCGATCTGAGTGGTATCAATGACCGTCGATGCCTCAGCCGAACTGCGGTCGGCGGGTCCTGTCGATGCCTTCACCGAGATTTGCTCGTTGATCGCGCCGACTGCGAGTTGCACGTCCAAGGTCCGCGTTTGCCCGACGCGGAGGATGATGTCTTCGACAACTTGCGTCTTGAATCCGGCACTTGTAATCGTCACCCTGTAGCCACCCACGGCAAGGCCCGAGATACGGTAGTAACCCTTGGAATTTGTGTGGGCCTCTTCGCTTAAACCGGTTTCGACCGCGACCAACTTAACATCTGCACCGACGATCACACTTCCCGAAGGATCGCTCACTGTACCTTCGAACACGGCCCGATCCACTTGGGCGCATGCTGATCGTGCTCCGCCGAAAACAATCAGGGCGCCGAGTAGCAGGCCCAGTGTAGATTTCGAGAACAGGAGGATAGTCGCACTGGATCGACGAATTTTCATGACTTCAGCTCCTTGCGTCGCGAGAAATGTCGAAAGCTGGACCCCACGGAAGCGGCCTCTCTGTCGCAGAAGCCGTTTCTTTGTTTACGTTGGAATGCAGGGAATCCGGTGGAACGCAATCCTAAGGGCAGCGTGTGACGCAGGAATTAAAGAGAGGTTAATATTCTTTCAGGTTGCGGGAGGCAGAACTTCTCTCCGACCCCGACAAGTCTACTGCAAAGATCTTTTGCAGGAGTGAAAGTCCTCAACTTTGGGGTGCGGCTATCTAATACGGACAATCCAAGGTGCACTTGATAACAAGCATTTCGTGCCATAGCAACCTGCCGACCCGCCCCAGAGTTCCACGAACCTCGTTTTTGGACGCGAGCCGAAGCGTGCGCCCGAGTCACGTTAGAGCTGTATCGGAAGCGAACCGGCGTGACAGGTTCGGTTGGCTTGGGCCTCAGGAGTTCGCTTTCGATACAGCCGTTTGAAGGAAGCCGCTTTGTTCGCGGCGGACGCTATGGGATTTCAATCGACTTCGGTTTGGAAGTTGTTGAGAAGAAGAGTACTTGCGGGGAGTTTCAAATCGAAGTTCATCGATCTAACCATGAAGCCCAAGCTCACGATCGCCTCATCGTAACGCGAGACAGACCATTCTGCAAGACTCGGGACGCAGACGCTTGTGATCTATTCGTATGCACGTCTCGAATCTCCGATGCCGCTTGCTTCGAGCACGCGATAGCGTCCGCCGCAAAGCGGCTTCGTTCAAACGGGCAAATCGGAAGTCGACTGTTGTTGCCAGGCCATTTCGCTCAGAATCCCCGTTCCGGGCATTTTGAGTGTAATTGATTCCATGACAATGTCGGCTCCCGCACCCGGAGTAAAGTTGGTGGTGGCAAAACCAACCAACAGGCTCGGGAGAAGGAGCCGAACGATGATCATTATAGGAGTAGATTTCCATCCCGAGTTTCAACAAATCGCTTTGCTCAACACCACGACCGGAGAGGTCGAGGAGAAACGGCTGGCACATCCCGACGAGGCGGAGAAGTATTACCGTGCTCTCGCGAGTGCGGGCGAGACAGTGCGCATCGGCATGGAGGCCAGTGGGCACGCACGCTGGTTCGAGCGTCTCGTAGCCGAGTTGCAGTTTGAGTTGTGGATCGGCGACGCGGCCGAGATCCGCGCGAAGCGGGGGCGGAAGCAGAAGACGGATCGCCAGGATGCGCAGCATATTCTGAAGCTGATGCTGAAGGATGACTTTCCGAAGATCTGGGTGCCGAACTGGGAGAACCGGGATCTGCGGCAACTGCTGTGGCATCGGCATCGCATGGTGCAGGCGCGCACGCGAGTCATGAATCAACTGCAAGCGGTGGCATTGAACGAAGGTTTGCACTGCAAGAAGAAGTTGTGGCGCGAGCGTGGACGGCAGCAGTTGGAATCGTTCGCGCTGGCTCCGTGGGCGAGCCGGCGACGACGCGATCTGCTGGACTTGCTGGACCGCCTGAATCCATCGATTGCGGAGCTGACGCAGGCCATCGAACGCGAAGTGGAGAACTACCCTGCGGCGCAGCGGCTGAGAACACACCCTGGAGTGGGCGTGCTAACGGCGCTGGCGTTTGTGCTGATACTTGGCGACGCGGAACGCTTTCACTGCGGCAAACAGGTGGCGAGTTATCTGGGACTGGTGCCGCTGGAAGACTCCAGCGGGAATCGCCGGCGCCTGGGACACATCACCAAGCAGGGCAGTTCGATCGTGCGCTTCCTGCTGGTGGAGGCGGCGCAGGTGACGGTGCGCAGTCTGCCGGAGTGGCGCAGCAAATATTTTCATCTGGTACTGCGGCGCGGACGGAAGATTGCGAAAGTTGCTATGGCCCGCCGCTTGGCTGTGCAGCTGTTTTGGATGATGCGCAAGGAATGGGACTACGAGCAGCTGAAAAAGTTCGGTTCGCACGCGGGACAGCCCGGACATCGCGATGGTGTGCAGTCGAACACCGAGTAATTGATTGGGCGTCCCGCTCCTCTTCAGTGAGGAGTTCGAAGTAGTAATCATGATCGCAGTACGTGACCGAAGAGATGCATGGGTCGGACCGAGAGTCTGAACCTGAAAAACGATTACGAGCGAGCCTGTGGTTGGTACGGCCATTTCAACAAGAGCGAAATGGCGCTCTTCTCCGAGTGCACGGATAGGTATGCTCAAAAGTTGCTTGACACCGCCGACATTGTCAGAGAGGCGATGTTTCGACAGTTATCACTTAGAACTATAATTCCCAGGGTGGTCAGAGGCGCCAAAATCGAGATGTACACACCCCCCTGGTCCCAGATCGACTCGCCCCCTCCTAAACTATGTTGAACTCAGGTCGTAATGATCCTCTGGCACGTTGAGGATTCCGAAAACACCTCCGGCAAAACCCTGAGCGGAGGATGGAGTGAGGCGATGGGCATGGGTCACTCCGCGCGGCCCAACGCTGTCGTTGACCTTGGCGGCACTCAAATGCAATTGAATGCAAGTCACCTGACAATTTTGCCAGTTGCGTCGGCCTGTCCGCGGTGGTAGCTGTAATGCTAGCCACAGTTATCTCACCCTCCCCACCCTGCCGAAGGCCGCCAGTGGTGGGGCAATGTTGAGGTGTAAACAAAATTGGGGATCTGCGGAAAGGCAGGTCGAGACATTTACAACATACAAACCATAAGGAGAATCGAAATGTCCGCGTTACCTCAAGTGAATCCGTACCTCGTGACTGGCACGCAGAAACAACCCGCTCCTTGGTTCGTGGGTAAGGGGTTGGAAATGGGAGAACAGGGGCTCTACCACCTTCCGCGGGACCACGCTTGGCACAGCGGGCCAACCTACTTCTGCGACGACTTCAACGAGTGGCATTATTTCACCTTTTTGGGCAAGGACAAAAAGACGGGCCACAACGTGTCTTTGTTCTCAGTGATCATCTGGCAGGGTTGGGTCGCGCCCTTGAACCGGCCCAATATCCTGCAAATGTTCGCCTGGCACGACAAAGATACGGGCGAGTTCATCGGCAGTACCGTTGTGCCCAGCGGAAAGTTGGAGTCCGATGGGTCCAGCGGGGATGAGTTCGGGTTTAAGTACTCGGTTAAGGACCCAGATGAGAAAGGCTTCTTTACGTCCTACGATTACGCGCAGGAACGGTGGAATTTCAAATCCTTCGCGACGCCCAAGAGTCAGCTTATCGGCGGCAAGCCCTACTCCATGGACGTAACCGGGTTCGTCAAGGTTCCTGGCTATGTGCCCATGGCGTACTGGGGGCTGGAGAGCATCGGATACAACCCAAAATTCGACCAGAATCCTGAAACCATGTACGGGCTGACGTACTACTACACCGCTCCGCAGATGGAGATGACCGGCCAGGTAACTCTGGATGACGGCGTCCATGAGATTGAGGGCCTTGCCTGGTTCGAGCACCAATGGGGCAACTTCCAAAATACAGAACAGTGCCGATACTTCTGGGGATATGCCCGCTTCGATAGCGGGGATGCAATCACCTGGCGGCAGTACTATGGCAACCCTGCCGGCAAACTGGATCCCGACGCGATTTACGATCTGAGTGCTGAGCAGAAAGGGTGGAAGGATCCGCACTATGGTGTGGATCGGTTCGCCTTCATACCAAAAGGTCAAGCGCCGGAATACTCGTTTGGTCCGTCCTTTGTGTTCACACCGATCAAGTGGTGGAAGTCACCCAAATCCGGGGTCGATTTCCCCTGGTGGGGAGAACTGAAGACGCCGAAAGGGACCTTCTACTTATCCCCGACTTACCCTGAACAGGAGACGATTACACCGATGGGTGCATTCATCGAGGGAGCTTTGCTACTGCGTAAGGACTCGATCGACGGCCCGGTAGTGGCACAGGGGTTCTGCGAGTTGATGCAGTTACCGGCTCACGGGGTTTCGTTGATTCGCTCGCTGCCGGAACGAACAGACCTCCAGTTCAATGGCGGTTTGAGAAGGAAGTGAACACCAGCCGAATCGACAGGGCCGCTTCCAGTCTGTTACGAAACGGGCGGCGCTAAATGATGAAGAAGCGATGGTCGAGAGATCCGGTCATCGCTTTTTCGCGTTTGGGTTCGGATGCGAAGGGAATGCGGTGGTTAGGAGACCAGTGTCGCTCGCAAGCAGGTTCCGCTCAGCACGTTCCGCATTCGTTTCAGGTTGTAGACCATCGCGGCCAGACTGATTTCGGTCTGCAACACGCCTGCGGTCAACTTCTGTTATCAACTTCTGTCAACAGGCCATAACACTCAGAATGCCCGGTCAGGGGTCAATGCATTATGAAAGAGCGCCCCGCTTCAGAAGGTCGAAGCCGGATGAGGCGCCGCCTCCGCTGCGCTGCGCTGTGCAGGGCTTCGCTCCGCTACGGCGGCGCTCGAGAGTAACTGCCGTAGTGTGCCCGGTGGGAAAGGACTACAGAAGAGCCTAGTCAAATTAGCTGGAGAATGGCATTTTGCCTTGAGGGAAAGCCAAGCGTTGGCACGAAAGCTTTCCCCCAAGGAGGCAACTCAAATGAGTCACGACGTCAAATATATCGGAATGGACGTGCACAAGGAAGCGATTGTGATCGCGGTCCTGAATGAGAGCGGGAAACTGGTGATGGAGTCGGTCATCGAAACCAAAGCCAGCAGCATTCTGCAGTTTCTCCACGGTCTACGGGGCGAGCTGCATGTGACCTGGGAAGAAGGCACCTGGGCGGCCTGGCTATATGATCTGCTGCAGCCGCAGGTGCAGCACATTGTGGTGTGCAATCCGCGGCGCAATGCCTTATTAAAGGAGGGCAGCAAGAGCGACAAGGTGGATGCGCAGAAGCTGGCCGACTTGTTACGCACCGGCATGCTGCGAGCGGTCTACCACGGGGAAAATGGACTACGGACACTACGCGAGTTGGGGCGCAGTTATCAGACCATCGGCAAAGATTTGACGAGGGTGATGAATCGACTGAAGGCGCTGTATCGCGGTTGGGGCATTCCCTGTGCTGGCACCCAGGTCTATGCTGCGCGCTGTCGCGAGGAATGGTTAAACAAGATTCCGCAAGCCGGCTTGCGCCGCCGCGCGGAGCTGCTCTATCAACAGCTGGACGGATTGCAGGCCTTGCGGCGCGAGGTGCGACCCGAGTTTTTGGCCGAGAGCCGGAAACATAAAGCCGCGAAACTGCTGCGCCAGATTCCCTGCATCGGTCCGATTCGAGCCGCCCGTTTGATCGGGCTGATGCAAACCCCGCACCGGTTCCGCAGCAAGCGGCAACTATGGACCTACAGCGGCCTGGGCATTGAGACGCACGACAGTGCGCAATACCGCTTTGTCCGTGGACAACTGCAACTCTCTAAGAAACCTCAGCAGGTTCGTGGTCTGAATCGAAATCACAACCATGAGATGAAAGAGATCTTCAAGAGTGCGGCCACCCGGGCCAGCTGTGGCAGGGGACCGTTCCACGATTTCTACGAGGCTTTGCTGGCCAAGGGCATGAAGCCGGAGATGGCGCGTCTGACCCTGGCGCGCAAGATCGCGGCCATTACGTTAACACTTTGGAAAAAGGAGGAGGGTTTCGACGTCGAACAACTGAAGACGCAAGCAGCTTGAGCATCGAATAGAACCCAGGTGATCTCCCAAGGTTTTCATGCCTCGGTGGTAGCCCATCGGTTCTTGCGATGCTCCGGTTCGAGGGAGAGTATCCATTCGCTCATTCAGGCACTCTGTGTGCGGTAGTCCAGCACCGAGTCTCCGGCTCAATCCTATGCCCTCTCGGATAACCGAAAAAAGCTGTAGGCCTCGAGCCTCACATAGGATCATGGTTGGCACTTAAGCCAACGTTTAGCTTGCGTAGCTTCGTAACCGAATGGCGTCGAGTACCACAGCGTCATGAAACCGTCGAGTGGAGACAAGCAACTGGGGTTGGCATCACCGCGGGGAACTGCGGCGAGCCAAAGCGACCAAACCAATAACCCCTCTAAGAATGAGGTGAGCAATGAGGTGGGGCTGGATGTAAGTCACTACGCCCGCATCTCTCAGAGGGGCAGGGAGAATCTTTTTTCCTTGACATCCCCTTTCATAGGATGAGCGATATGGGGATTTTTCATCAATCGGCTCGTGGGGCAACGTCTCAACTTGGCCGCGCTAGACTAAGGCGCGATGGAAGGAAACTCCTCGAACACATCGCCGTCTGTCGCTGTTACCTCGAATATTTCGTGTGGAAAACTTTAGATTTCCACGCTTAGCGCTTGGCCTAACTTCATCCGCGCGGGCGCGACTTGGCCGAAGGTAACTTGTTTCTCCACCCCACCGGCGGAATGATTCAGATATGCGCACGCCGCTGATTGGTATGGGTGTCGCTGCCGTTCTCGTCTGCGGCTGGCTGGCCATCCTTCGCTACCCGCCAGCCCAGCGCATGAACATCGTGACTTGGCTGTTCATAGCGTTCTGCATGATCATGATGGGCGGAACTTGGCTGCTTCGGCAACTACGTTCGAATACGTGGGAGTGTACATCGGCGCAGATCCTGTCGTGCTCCAGACGGTATAACGGAGGTCATGGGCGGGACTACATCTGTTCCTATCTGTACGAGGTCGACGGTGCCCGGCAGGGCGGATCGTTTATCGTTTGGAATCCAAATGCTAGTTTGGATCAGCTCAACGCGGCTCTGGTAGGGAGAACGGTGAATGTCAGATACAACCCGGAAGATTGCTCGCAATCGATGATTGTTGCAAACTCCATCGATGGCTGGAAAGTGCAGTAACCTTCGGACAATGCTTACCAAATGAACGGGCGAGACGGAATCGGATGTTGAGGCAGAATTCGGAATAGCCGGGTAGCTGCCTGGTATTCAATCCACAAACTATCGACGCCCATACAAAAATGTGAACGCTTCGTAGTCTTGGCTGTCGAATAAAGTACGCCCCTTTGCCCGCTAGCCAACCTCGCGCCATTTTCTCAAGTGTTGTAATCAGGTGGCTGATTGAGGGGTTTTGAGCGTTCTGGCGATTTTTCGCCAAATCACTTTGTTTCGGCTCGCCGGATGGTATCCAAGAACGAGCCGTCCACGTACTTGCGGCGCGATTCATCTTACCCCTCGGCAGAGATTCTGGTAACGGCTCTGGTAGTCGTCCAAAACACGCATACTCTTCCAGTTGCTCGACACTGAGACTTTCAAGAAGACGTTCGTGGCACAACCATCTCCTGAATCCCATTTCCAATTCAAGGAGATCGATCCTGTGCTTATGGGTTGCCATATCGCGCCTCTTCCCACCATGAAGCCACTCTCTTTCGCAACCGCCTGGCCGAATTTGACGCATCAAGGACCATCGTCGATGTTTGCCCTTGCAAGTTGATCGTCGCGCTTGGCAGGTGAAGTAATCAGCGCTATCATCCCGCATACAGAGGTTCTAGCCATGCGATCAACCGCGCGGTTCCTGGCCTCTATTCTTCACTGGGATTCTCAGTCTCGCTTCTGCCTGCTCAACAGACACAGCCGACTCAGCCCCAGTAGGTGTCCCGACTACATGCGCAACGCACCCAGGACAATTACCGAGACACTTGACCGCCTCACAATACGCGGCCTGCCTAAATGGGAGGGCGAACTCCGAAGTAAGCGGCAACGGGAAAAAGCGCGGATTTGTCGCCGTCACGAGTTACGCACAGATCTACTGTGAGGTCTGCATGTCAACCTTGAGCCCAGATAAGCGGAGCGCCCTGAGTCCTTATGTAGACAAAGCTCTCACGCTTTCGGAAGCAGAACGTGCCCATTGGCTGGAAGCGCTGAGAGCCGAGAACCCCGATCTCGCGAGGCAGTTGCAGGAGCTCCTGAGCGAGCATCAGGCGGCGCAACAGGAAGCATTTCTGGAAACGAGTCCGATTGCGCTACCGGAGAATCCAGGTCTCGCTGGCCAGACTCTTGGTACCTACCGCTTGGTCTCGCCGCTTGGTCATGGCGGCATGGGTGCGGTCTGGCTGGCGGAGCGCAACGATGGGCGTTTCGAACGCAAAGCAGCCGTGAAGTTTCTTAGTGCGGCTCTGATCGGCCACGGCGGCGAAGAACGATTCAAAAGGGAGGGCGCGATCCTGGGACGCCTCTCGCATCCCAAGATCGCCGAACTGCTCGACGCAGGAGTGACCTCCGCGGGACACCCCTACCTCGTCATCGAATACGTCGAGGGTGCACCCATCGATGAGTATTGCGATCGGCGCAAGCTGGATGTGCGCGCGAGAGTTCGTCTCTTTCTCGATGTGCTCGACGCAGTGGCGCACGCGCACTCGCACCTGATCGTGCACCGGGATATCAAGCCGTCGAACGTGCTGGTCAACGCGGAAGGCCAAGTCAAACTGCTGGATTTCGGAATCGCCAAGTTTCTGGAAGAGGAAGCGGATGCAGCCACTGCCTCGCTGCTCACGCAACAAGCGGGGAGCGCACTCACTCCCGCCTACGCCGCGCCCGAGCAACTAACGGGGAAGCGCAGTGACCGTTGCCACTGACGTATACGCTTCTGGAGTGCTGCTCTATGTGCTCCTCACGGGACTGCATCCCGCGGGGGGAAGTGTTCATACTCTGGCGGAGCTGATGAAAGCGATTGTAGAGAGTGAACCGCCCCGACCATCGAGTAACTTTGCGCCAGTCGGCGACAACGCGGCAGCGGAGAGTCGCGGCACGACTCCGGAAAGACTCTGCCGACAGTTGCGCGGCGATCTCGACGCGATCGTGCTCATGGCGTTGTGTAAGGAACCACCCCAGCGCTACCCGACTGCCGATGCCTTCGCGGAAGATTTGCGCCGATATCTCGCCGGTGTGCCAGTCATTGCGCAGCCGGAAAATACGTGGTACCGGGTAAAAAAATTTGTGTCCCGGCGCCGATGGGCGGTAGTTTCCGTGGGCTCGGTCGTGCTCGCGTTGGCGGCAGGCTTGAGTACAGCCTTGTGGCAAGCCCATGTCGCGCGGCGCCAAACCCAGATCGCAACCGCCATGGAGAAGTTCCTGGAAGATATCTTCCACGCCAACAGCTCTTATCAGGACGACCCGGTGAAGGCTCGGCAAACCACGGCGCGTGAATTACTCGATATCGGCGCCCGAAAGATCGATGATGAGCTCGCCGGCGTGCCAGAGGCGAAGCTCAGTATCCTGAACACCCTTGGCAACATGTACTACGATCTCGGCCTGAGCGACCAAACCGTAAACCTGCAGCATAAGCGTGTCGAACTGGCCCGGAAGCTGTACGGCAACAACTCAATGGAAGTGGCTGAGGCGCTTACCGATTTGGGGAGCGCGCTGCATGCGTCCACTTCAGTGAGTGAGCGGGAAACGGTACTGCTCGAAGCCAAGCGCATCCTTGACCAACGTCGCGATTTCAGCTCACAGCAACGGGGAGCTCTTTCCGTCGTCCTTGCGCAGCACTATGAAAGCTCGGACGTGCAGCGGGCGTTGGACAACTCGCGGCAGGCGGTCGATGTCTATCGAAAATATCCCGACGATTCCATGTTGCCCGAAGCGCTGTACGAGGAGGCCCTTATTCTCTCCATTCTGGCTCAGCCACGTCAGGCCGAACCGCTGCTGGTGGAGGCGGTTCAGATGTCGACCAGAATTCAGGGAGATTCGAACGCGAACCTCGCCCGCTTTTATGCCTATCTGGGCCAGACGCAGCAGGACTTGGTGGAGTTCGGGTCTGCTGAGGAGAGTCTCAGGCACGCGCTGCTCGTCGCCCGCAAGCTGAACGGGGACAACCATATCGATACGCTAGAGACCGAGCTGCGGTTGGGGATATTCCTGGCCGCCACATCGCGAATTACCGAGGGTTTGCAGCACATCGACAGTGCCAAGCAGATCCTGCTTCGCACTGGCAGGGAAGACGACCCGTTCTTTGCGCCGCAGGTATTCCTCGAGTATGGACGGTCGTTGTCAAATGCGGGACGACTGGAGGATGGCCTAGCTTATGTCTCAAAGGCGGTCGAGAACCGCCGCAAGAACCGTCCCGGCACCCGTTACCTGGCGCAGATGCTGCAACAGCAGGCGTGGATTCTGCTTGAGTTGGGTCGCTATGCGGAAGCCCAGCGGCTGATGGACGAGGCCGACGTCATCGCGAAGAAGGTCAATTACCCCACTACCTACATGGCCGCGGATGAACGCGCGAGTCTGCTGATCGCCACAGGCCGGGTCAATGAGGCAGATTCTGCGTTGAACGCTTTCCATCCTTCCGTGCCGGCGCCGGGCGCGATGGCGCTGGATGCGCTGAAAGTACTGGCGTCGCGGGCTGAAATCGCCCTGGCGCGGGGCGACGGAGAGACTGCGGCCCACCTGTCTGGACAGGTTGTCCAGGAGATCGCGGGCAGTGCACAGCGGGATTATCTGAAGGCGCTAGAAGCTCGGGCCGCGCTGGTCGAAGGACGAGCGGACATGCTTCGCCTCCGTCCATCCGAGGCGCTGCCGCTGCTTCAGCAGGCCGTCGAACTTCGGGAGAGCATGCTCGACCCGATCAGTCCGGCCTTGGCGGCAGCACAAATCGCACTGGGGGAGTGCTACTTCGATCTCGGAGACTCCGCGCGGGCCAAGACTTTGGCCGCCGTGGCAAAGAAAACCCTGGCTTCGCATCGCGAACTGAGCATTCAGTACCTCCGGCTTTTGCAGGATTTGGAAAAGCAGCTCCGCCAAGGTTCCCCCTTATCGAAAGTCGGGTGAGTTGAGGGCCTGTCAGCACTCTTTTTACTATTTCGGGTCGTGTTTTCTCCTCCTTTCCGATAAACGACTCAGAATAACAAGTTCGACTGCAAACTTAGCATTAACGGAATCTTCGTCGGTCACGAGGTGTTTGCGCTCAAGTAGGATGGCGCCGCGTTTATCGGTTTCTTTAACTAGGTTGCTATTAGTCCTAGGGTAGTATTTGGGTAGTGATTGTTCTCCGCAAGCACTACGGTTCCACCGGATCGCTGCGGACAGAGTGGAGCACAAAGCGGAGCACAATAACTACCGAATGAGAGCCCCTGAGTCCGACTTGGAGCCCTCCACTCCGACTGAAGGCCCTTTAAAATGAGTGAGGGCGGCGAGAACGATCCTTTTGCTAAACCGTTGTACGGGCTAACACCTGTACCGAGGGTAGTATTTGGATAGTGATTGTTCTCTCGCCAGCACTACGGTTCGATCGGATCACTGCGGCGCAAAGTGGAGCACAAAGCGGAGCACAATAACTGCCGAATGAGAGCCCCTGAGTCCGACTTGGAGCCGTTACTCCGACTGAAGGCCCTTTAAAATGAGTGAGGGCGGCGAGAACGACCCTTTTGCTAAACCGTTGTACGGGCTAACACCTGTACCGAGGGTTCGAATCCCTCCCTCTCCGCCAGTTCCTTAGTTATCTAGCACTTACAAGCTGGTGATACCTACACTGAGTCCATGGGGTATACCTTTTCAGGGTGCCCCCGCCAAGGAGCAGTGTATGGCCGAATGGCGCGATATTGCTGGGTACGACGGCGTTTATCAGGTTTCCGACCAAGGGCAAGTCCGCAACACCCAAACCCGAAAGCTCATGCAGCCCGTCAGAATGAAGAACGGGCGGCTCTACGTGACCCTGTCCAGTAGCGGCTTCCAACGAAAGTGCACGGTCCATAGCCTGGTTGCTGCTGCCTTTCTCGGCGACTGTCCACCGAACCACGAGATTACCCACAAGGACGGCGACTGCCTTCACAACGAGGCTTCCAATCTGGAATACGTTACACGCCTCGAGAATCAGAAGCGGTACGTCATGCGAACTGGCGGGTACTCCGTGAATCTCACCAAACGTGTGCAAACGGACCAGGGACTGCGTTACTGTCCCGTTGCTGAGTCTGCCAATGGCCGAGTCAAGCCTGATCTTGTTGTCGTGAATGGCCATCAGGAACGGCATCCCGAGGGTGCGTATTGCTTGGAGTGGCGCGAAGACGGCAAGAGGATTCGCTTGTCGGTCGGCAAAGATGCTCAGGATGCGGACGCACGACGCCAACGCAAAGAAGCCGAACTGAACGCGCTCAATAGTGTCGTGTCCGTGATCCCTGAGAACAGCAACGGTCATAGGACCATCGCAACTGCGGTCGCCGCATTCCTGGATGAAACGGAACTCACAAAGAAGCCGAAGACCCTGGCGGCCTACACGACCGTTCTGAACTACTTCACCGAATCCTGCCCCAAGCTCTACTTGCAGGACATCGAGCGTGCAGATCTGCTCAAGTTCTGCGCCTTCCTGCGGGACAAGAAGAAACAGGCACCGCGGTCGGTCTACAACAAGTTTGAAAACGTGATGACGTTTCAAAAGGCAAACGGTATTCGCGGTCTTATGGGCAAGAACGATTGGCCGCGCTATACGGAAGAAGAGCCTGAGGTGTACGAGCAGGAAGAGCTCGATAAGCTCTTTAAGGTTTGCGACGCCGAAGAGCGACTTTGGTATGGGTTCTTCCTGATGACGGGCATGCGAGAGCAGGAGGTCATGTACACGTACTGGTGGGACGTCAACCTCGCCCACGCGACTGTACGTGTCAGCCATAAGCCGGATCGTGGCTGGACACCCAAGGCCTATAAGGAACGTGAGATCCCGATTCCTGCGAAGCTGGTCAAGAGTCTCAAGGTGTGAAAGGCAAAGCAAACAAGACATGTAATCTCGTATTCCCGACTGCTGGAAAAAGCCAAACGGAGGATCATAACCATGCAGATTAAATCGATCGGGATCGATCTGGGCAAGACTACCTTTATCTCGTCGGACTGGGAACCCATTCTCAGGCGGTAAGCTGCAAGAAGTTCTCCCGTACCCAGCTACTGGAATACAAGGCCAATTTGCTTTCCTCGTTGATCGGGATGGAGGCGGGAGTGGGATCGCATTTCAGGGACGAACCCTGCGCGAACAGGGGCATGAAGTACGCCTGATTCCCGCTCTGGTTGTGCGACCGTTCGTGAAGTCCAGCAAGAACGACTACCGCAATGCGGAGGCGATTGCCGAAGTCGTGGACCGGGAGAACATGCGTTTCGTTCCCATCAAAACAGAGAATCAGCTTGACCTGCAAGCTCTGCATCAACGGGGTGATCAGCCTGCTGGTCTCGGACGAGTGGACGGAGCGTGAACTGTCTTGCAGACGGTGGTGGCCGCGAGCACAACCAGATCCCAGCCAGGAACTGTGACATGGAAGGATTTACGGATGCTAATGTCCTTTTTATGCTTTCTTTAGTACTTCTTCATTTCTTTTGAAATAGGCTGGCTGCAGGGGTGAGGATGAGGATTCCCTGGGCCAAGGCGTTATCCGACGGTCAGCGATTGCGAAGGGGCGCTGAACTCCACACGGCTTTTTCGTCTCGCCTGCTTCGACCGTTCTTGTTGGCTGGGATTGTGGCACTTGCCGTTTCGGCTCATGTGACAGCACAGGTGGATGTCAGTGCGGTACACGTTCTCGCTCGCACGTCTCCCGGTTCTTTTGCTCCTCGGCAGCATGTGGTTCGAACTGAGGTTGACCTAATACTGGTGGATGTGACGGTTTTGGATCGGGAGGGTCGAACGGTCTCGGGACTAGAGCCCGCAAACTTTGCGGTGCTGGATGAAAGGGATCCTCAGGTCATCCGGTATCTTTCCAATGTTGATGAGCCTATGTCGCTGGCCGTGGTTCTGGATACTAGTGCGAGTATGGCATCGAAGGTCCGGGAGTCGCGGGACGCCGTTACTGAACTCTTCAACGCCTCAAACCCGCAAGATGATTTCAGCCTGATCATCGTTGGCGATGAGCCCCGGGTTGCGCTTCACTTCGACGACTCCGCAATCGATATTCAGCGAATAGTGAACGCACTCCAACCGGAAGGTGCAACAGCCTTGTGGGACGGCATGTATCTCGGCATCGAGACGTTGAAGAATTCGCGCTACCAAAAAAAAGCGATGGTCGTGATTTCCGATGGTGGTGACAACCACAGCCGGTACACGGAGTCGGAAGTAAAGTCGCTGCTGAAAGAAGGGAGCGTGGCGATGTACGCAATCGGCACCTTCGATCCATATGCAACCCGCATCGAAGAAAAGAGGGGACCACTGCAGCTCGACGAAGTCACATCGGTTACAGGCGGTCGAGTTCTCTCTGCACATAGCTCGGCAGACCTCTCACGCGCTGTCACGCAGATCAGTCGCGAGTTGCGCAATCAGTACATCCTTGGCTATTACCCCAGCAATCGGGGTCGAGACGGCAAATGGCACAAGCTCAAAGTTCAACTCGCAGGATCGTCATCACGAAGATCTTTCCGGCTGTATGCCAAGAAGGGCTATTACGCACCTGCGGAATAGTTTCCCCGGTAGGTGTACTCTCGCGTTTAGACGTCCTTGGTACCCGCGCGTTGCAATTGTGCATGAGCTGCACACCGTGACCCGCCAGCTGTTTGAATCGTCCTTCTAACGTTCCTGGCCGCGAACTCCATGATCCCCACACGAGCTTTACCCACGATTAGCGTAGGATTTAGGTCGCTGGGCGAGCCCGAAGTCGACAACACGGCACTCCGAATGAAAAGACTCAACATCCATAAGTTCTGGCATTCGGGGCTTCGAGCGATTCCCGGTACTCTTCTTGTGGGTTTAATGACCCTCATCTGCTACGCGCTAGGGTTGAATGTCACGACAACTGGATTTCTCTATCTGATTGTTGTGGTGTTGCAGTCTCTGCTTGGTGACCTGGTCTCGTCGGCGGTTGTTTCGATCGTGGCTGACCTTTGTTTGAATTTCTTCTTCGTCGCGCCGCGTTTCTCTTTCCGGGTAAGCGATTCTTCAGACGCTTGGGCATTGATTGCTTTCTTGCTAACCGGTTTGGTCATCACTCGCCTCATGGCTCAGCTTCGCCAGGCCGCGGAGGCATCCGACCTCCAACGTCACCAGATGAAGTTATTGTATGAACTGACGCAACGTTTGCTCGCATTAGATCCGGACGATTCGTTGCTGCCAAAGGCGGTCGGACTGCTCCGCGAAGTCTTTCATATCCAGGCCGTTTGCCTGTACGACGGGGATAACACAGAACTCTACAGCGAAGGAGAGTCTCGAAGGGATCTCGCGGAGCATACTCGCGCCGCATATCTTTCACGCCAAGCTGCCGATGACAAGGCCTCGGGAGTTTTCATCCGGTGTCTGGGGGCTGCAGGACAAACAATCGGAGCGGTCGGGTTCGAGGGTTTAAGAGATGGTGAATTGACGGCAGGCCATCTTACGGCACTCGCTGCCGCGATGCTGGAACGAGTGCGTGTTTTTCGAGATGCAAGCTACGCCTCTGCGGCCGCTCAGGCCGAAGTATTCCGCGGAGCGATCCTCGACGCGCTCGCTCATGAGTTCAAGACACCTTTAGCCACGATTGTGGCCGCAGCCGGCGGCCTTCGCGAAACGGATAACTTACGTCCCGAACAATTGGAACTAGCCGAAACGGCCGAACTGG
Organism: uncultured Acidobacteriaceae bacterium; assembly: GCA_963722365.1. Classification (GTDB taxonomy): domain Bacteria; phylum Acidobacteriota; class Terriglobia; order Terriglobales; family Acidobacteriaceae; genus Sulfotelmatobacter. The sequence continues at coordinate 14,447 of CAVRLM010000001.1, read as the reverse complement.
AAGCCTCAAGGCTAGGCCGATTGACCTCGCGATTGCTCCGTATTGCCCGGCTCGACAGGGAAGAGGTCAGGCCCCAACTGGAGTCAACCGAAATTGTCGAACTGGTCCAACATCTCGCCGACGACTCTATGGAACGCTGGACCGACCGAAAGCTATCGCTAACCACGAACGTACCCTTTGCTGAGGTTCTCGTCGATGCAGAGTTGCTGAGGCTGGCCCTCCTTCAATTGCTGGATAACGCCTGCAAATATTCTCCCGCAGGATCTCTCATCAAGATAGACATCGAATCACAACATGAGTCGGTCGCGGTTCGAGTATCGAATACGGGTGGTCTGATCGCACCGAACGAGCGCGCAAGGATCTTCGAGCGCTTTTTTCGTGGCGCACAGGCACGGCAAGTTGCGCCGGGATCGGGCCTCGGCCTGTATGTTGCGCGGAACATAGCTCAGGCGCACGGCGGAAATCTCGATTTTGAAGGCGGCGATGCATTTGAAAGCGAAGGAACCTGTTTCTCCCTCACCATCCCAATCGCAAAATAAAGAGCGAACCTAGTCACACCACACCATAACCACCTAATCCTTTTAGGAATTCTTTACGAATTCTTCATGCCGATCCCTCTATCTTTGCAAGCTAAGGGTCGATGAGGAAAGGTTCGGTGTTCTTCGCGATGCAGAAACGGCAGGGCGTAGCATGACCACGGAATCGGGTCCGCCTAATGTTCTGCTTGTAGATGATGAAGCAGCCCTGCGCAAAGTGCTAAGAACTTCCCTGTCGGCCAGTGGTTTTGCCATTGGGGAAGCACGTAGAGGAGAAGAGGCTGTTGAAATCCTTCTCCGGGGCCCTTTTGATCTGGTACTCCTCGACATCAATATGCCGGGAATGGGTGGAGTGGAAACCTGCCGTGAGATTCGCGCATTGATGCCCAGAATTGGAATTTTGATGGTCACCGTGCGAGATTCGGAGATTGACATGGTACGCGCATTGGAGGCGGGCGCCGATGACTACGTCACTAAGCCGGTTCGTGTTCGCGAGCTTGTGGCACGAATCCGCGCCGTTCTTCGGAGGCTCGAGGTGAACACTGCAACTCAACCAACGGTGATTCGCGTGGCTGCGTTAGAGATAGATGTTGACGCCCATTCTCTGCGAAAGGATGGAAGTGCGATTCATCTGACACCGACAGAATTTGACTTACTGGTTTTGTTGATGCGGAACAAAGGTGTTCCTGTAACACACGGCAAATTGTTGCGCGCGATTTGGGGGCCAGATTACGGCACTGAACTCGAGTACTTGAGATCCTATGTAAAGGCCCTTCGCAAGAAAATCGAAGACGACACAACCCGGCCGAGGTACATCCTGACCGAACCTTGGGTAGGCTACCGATTCTGCGATCCCACAGATCCAAACAACCGCGACGGATAATGAATCACTCTGAGCGGCTTTGGTCCGGCCGCTGCGATGCCTTCTAGTCCACGAGTGCCTTTCGTGTACTCAAAAGTTTTATCGAGTACAGCGGAAGTTTTCATGAAGGTTCTTCACGGGTTCTTCATGGCTAGTGCTCTATCGTTTGCGCCGTGGAGAGTTCGAGGAAGAGTTCGCGAAGTCAGCGAGTGAGTTGGGTATGCGATATGACCATGACGACGAAACGGGAAGATTTGGAACTCAGTCTTCTGCGTACGTTTCTGGCCGTGGTTCGGCACGGCAGCATGGGACGAACAGCAATGGCGGTTGCGAAGACACAGCCGGCCGTGAGCCAGCAGATGTTGCGCCTGGAAAAACTCACGGGCCGAAAGCTCTTTTATCGAAGTCCAGGAGGCGTGACACTCACGAGTCACGGCGAATTGCTGGCGACGTATGCCCATCGTGCCATCGCGCTCAATGAAGAGGTGCTAGCGTTGCTCCATGAAGAATCCGCATCTGGCTCCGTGTGCCTTGGGATCAGCGAGGAAACTTCGCTCGCCGGACTGACGCTGGCGCTTAAGGAGTTTCAGGCGGCCCATCCCGACGTTGAGCTCAAACTGATCGTGGCGGCGCCGGCAAAACTTGAATTGCTGCTTGGGCAAGGGGAGTTGGACTTTGCGATCGGCGATCCTACTCGAATCGCCGGGGCGCCGATCATTCACTGGTGATCCCGTTTGGTCTGGCTTGCAAGCGCGGATCTCTCGATCGATCCGTTCAAAGCCTTGCCACTTGTACTGTGCGAGAGCACAAACTGGTGGCACGATGCGATTCTCTCTTCGTTGCGCGGAGCTGGGTGGGAGTGGCGCGTCGTGTTTGAAAGTGCGAGTCTCGACGCAACGTTGGCGGCACTCGAAGCGGGCATGGGAGTATCAGCTCTGCTACAGGAATCGGGCGGGAATTCACGGATCAAAGAGGTCAAGTACGCCAGGTTGCCCGTGCTTCCCGAAGCGCGATTCGGATTGTTTCGCACCCGGACGACGCCCCCAACGAGAGCCCGGGCATTGATCGAGGCCGCCCTTGCGACATCCATCCGAGCTGCGATCGGTAGTCGGCTGTCTGGTGGCGACGAACCACAGGGATGGCTGTCCGACGACCCGCTGCAGCTCTCCGAAAGCTCACAGGTGATGGAGCGTTTCCGCTTTAGTTCATAGCCAGCAGTCCTACGATTCAGCCTTGACCTTTAATGAATTCTTTATGTGCTCCTTACGGGATCTTTGTGCGCTTTGGTATTGAATAAATCATTTGAAGCCGGAAGCAACGTTGGGCGACAAAACCATGCTGCAAGGGTTCCAAGCCCCAACTTATGAGTTACTGCCTGCTTCATTAGGTATAACTTATGGCTAATTCGTTTATCCGCTAAAAAGAAATTATCTATTGGACGATAGCAACGGGCGACGCTTAGTTTGTGTCAACTTTGTGGGTTCAGAAACCGAAAACTACCAAGCAGCGAAGAACCTAGACATGGCAGTCAAGAAACGTTTTTACAACGCCGCAGAGATCGGCAAGAAATGATTTCAAAAGTGGGAAGGGGTGTGAAAGCTATGAGAGCTCTTTTGTGTGCAACGACGAATGGTGCAATATTCCTGGCTGCATTTGTTTTGTGCCTCGCACTTGCGCAAGGTTCGCGTTGTTATGCGCAGGCCCAGGCCCAACCACAGAGTCAAGTGCAACTGGCCAAAGCGTCCCAGCCGGACAATGCTTCGTCGGAGGAGCCTGCTCTTGTGGGAGCGAAGGGGCGAGGATTGCCCGAGGGGCCGACGCCCGCGCCAGATCCGGAAATATCCCCAGCAGTGGCGAAAGAACTTGCCGCCATGAAGGCGGAGATCGAGCAACTCAAAACGGAACTGAAGAGCCGTAGCGCAGCGGAACCCGAGCCGGCAGCAACTCCAGAATCCTCCATCAAGGCAACCGGCCTCGTCCCCAAGACGACAAAGGCCGAATCGGCTGTTGCTGTGGAGCAGGCTGCCGCGGATGCTGCCGCCAAGTCCGAAAAACCCGAACCATCCGTGCCGTTTGCCTACGCGGACTGGACATGGCTGAACGGCACTGCCCGCAACAAAGATGCAGTGTGGGATTCGAAATTCTTTACTCCGGAAATCAGATTCGACACTAACTTTGTCAGCAGCTTCAACCATCCCCAAGATGACACCATCGGCGGGTTCGAGCGAAATCTTCCGGTCGAACGAAGTCCAACTGGAACAGATCAGCTTTGGCGGCGACTTCCACTGGCAAAATGTTCGCGGCCGGGTCTTGACCATGGGAGGGATGTTCGGCGTCACGACGCCACGGAATGACGCCAGCCCTGGGCGCGGCCAATGGGACCTGCGTGGAGCGTACAAATACTTTTCGGAAGCCTACGGCGGGTACCACTTCAACGTGAACCATGGGCTCAACGTCGACGCTGGAATCTTCGTTTCGTACATCGGCCTGTTCAGCTACTACAACTTCGATAACTGGGCTTACCAGCCGTCGTATGTGTCGTCCAACACGCCATGGTTCTTCAACGGGCTGCGCATCCAGTGGTTCCCCACCGAGAAGCTGAAGATTGAGCCGTGGATCATCAACGGATGGCAATCCTATGGCAGGTTCGGCAGCAAGCCGGGCCTGGGCGGACAGATTCTGTACCGTCCGAAGCCATGGCTCTCGCTGGTCTTCAACAACTACGGCATGGGTGAAGATACGCTGGGCGCCGGTAACGGTAAACTGGGCCGCTGTCGCATTCACACCGACGACAGTGTCGAGGTCAAGTACTACGACCATCCTGACAAAACTCTCGACAAGATGGCGTTCTCGTTTACCGGCGATCTCGGGATGCGAATACGGCGGAGGCGTGGCTTGCTTTGGAGATCACAAGAGATGCGATCGGGCAACATTACTGCTCACAAGCAGAGCATTCCTAGGCTGGATGGCTTACAACCGCTTCTGGTTCAAGAAGGACCTGTACGGACTCACGGTCGGCGGCGGACGAGATGAACAATCCGGGCCGCTACCTGGCGCTGCTGCCACCCATCAATGGAGCGGACGCCATCTCCGGAACGCCGTACTTTACGGCGAATCCCGGCGACCCATTCAAAGCCTGGGATACTTCAATCACCTTCGACTGGATGCCGAAGCAGTACATTACCTTCCGCTGGGAGTACGGCTATCGCCACGCTAATGTGCGGTATTTTTCGGGTCGCGGCGGGATAACGCCTGGCGTTAACGGCGCTCCTAGCACTGTTCCAAACCCAGCCGCTGGATCTTTAGTGGGAGGCACTACGTTTGTGCCGGGGCCGTTCTTGTCCGCCGACGCCGGGTCTCACCTGTGTTGCAGGAAGCACCGGTTTCTGCCCAGACCTGCGGAAGGACGAAGGCACCCTCAGACTGGCCATCATGGTGAAGTTCTAGACTTCGTTCGGAGAGACTGGCAGCTACAGGCGACAGCGCGATCGCGCGATGCGATAACCGGAGTCAGCTGTTCGACAGTTACGAATCCGACCTGTCAGGCGTTGCAAGGTCCGCACTTCTTCTTGGCGTCTGTTCTTCGTCTAGCTCTGCTGGCCCTGGCTGGCTGTAGCGCGCGCACGGAGATCCGGCGGCGGAGGCGCCGCCTCCCGCCACCGTCGTCAGCCGATACCAGACGTCAGTCTCTTCGCGGTTGACCATCCGGAGCAGTTTCCCCTTACCGCGGCACCGAGCGTATGCAACCGCTCCGAATCTGGTGGTCACGGGCACGGTGAAGCTCCCGACATTTCCCGAAACGTTCCTGTCATCTCGCTGGCTACGGGACGCGTGGTGGCGATTCACGCGCGCCTAGGCGACACGGTCAAGAAGGGACAGTTGTTGCTGAGCATTCGCAGCGACGATGTCGCCGGCGGCTTCTCCGACTACCGCAAGGCCGTCGCCGATGAGGTCCTGGCGCGCACTCAACTGGAGCGCGCCAAGGACCTGTACGAGCACGGCGCCATCGTCGATGAACGATCTTCAAGTGGCCCAGGACACGGAAGACAAGGCCAAGGTCGACGTCGAAACCACGGCAGAACATCTCCGCTTGCTCGGCAACGATCCCGATAAGCCGAACGGCGTCGTGGACGTCTTCGCGCCCGTCTCGGGAGTGATCACCGATCAGCAAGTCACCAATGCCGCGGGAGTGCAGGCGCTGGGCTCGAACCCATTCACGATTTCCGATCTGTCCTATGTCTGGGTCGTTTGCGACGTGTACGAAAACGATCTGGCCAACGTCCAGCGTTGGCGACACCGCTGAAATCCGCTTGAACGCCTATCCCGGACAAGGTGATTACAGGGACGGATCAGCAACATCGGCGCCATTCTCGATCCCAACATCCGCACCGCCAAGGTGCGCATCGAAGTGCGGAATCCCGGGCATGATGCGCCTCGGCATGTTTGCGACGGCCACCTTCCACGGCCAGAAGAAGGAGACGCACACCGTGGTTCCCGCCAGCGCGATCTTGCATATACACGACCGCGACTGGGTCTACGTGCCCGCGCCCGACAACAAATTCCGCCGCGTGGAAGTGGTCAGCGGAGACGCCATGCCCAACAACATGCAGGAAATCAAGTCCGGGCTGGCGCCGGCCAGCAGGTGGTCGCGAACGCGCTGGTCTTGGAGCACACGATCGATCAGTAGAGGATGACGGCCGCAGGACGCTCAGGAGCAAACGTAGACAATGATTCGCGCCCTCGTAGATTTCGCGCTCAACAACCGGTTCGTGGTGCTGGCGCTCGCGATCCTGGCGCTCGGCTGGGGAGCGATCTCGTTTCACAACCTGCCGGTCGAAGCCTATCCCGATATCGCGGACAACTACGTCACCATCATCACGCAGTGGCCGGGCCGGGCCGCCGAGGAGGTGGAGCAACAGGTCACGATTCCGATCGAAATCCAGATGAACGGAATTCCTCATCTCACGCATCTCCGCTCGGAATCGATTTTCGGCTTGTCCTTCGTCCTGATGATCTTCGACGACAGCTCGGACAACGACTGGAACCGGCAGAAGGTCCTGGAGCGGATGGCTCAAGCCGATTTGCCGCCGGGCCTTCAGCCCTCCATGGGCACGGACTGGAGCACGACGGGACAGATCTATTGGTACGTGCTGAGAAGCACGAATCCTCAGATCGACCTCATGGATCTGAGGTCCATCCAGGATTGGACCGTGGTGAAGGAACTCAAGTCCGTTCCCGACATCGTTGACGTCAGCACCTTCGGGGGCACGACGCGGGAATATCAGGTGCGCGTCGATCCCAACAAGCTGGTGTCCTACGGCTTGAGCATCGGCCAGGTGGAGCAGCAGCTTGCCAATAACAACGTCAACGCCGGCGGCAACTTCGTCGAGACCGGCCTGCAGCAGATGAACGTCCGCACGCATCGGGCTCTTCAGCAATGTGAAGGATATCGAGCAGACGGTCCTGACCACGAAGTCCGGGACGCCTCTTCGCGTCAAGGACATCGCGGAAGTGAGCCAGGGCGCGAAGGTTCGCCTGGGCCACGAGGGAAGGGCCATCCGCCGGGAAGACGGCATGATCGTCGACAACGACGATGTCATCTTCGCGCAGGTGATGATGCGCAAGGGCGCCGACTCGGGGCCGACGCTGGAAAAGCTTCACGCCAAAGTGGAGCAGCTCAACCACGGCATCCTGCCTCCGGGCGTGAAGCTGGAGCGGATGATCGACCGCAGCGATCTGCTCGGCTTCACCCTGGACACGGTGCTGCACAACCTGGGAGAAGGGATGATTCTGGTGACCATCATCCTTTTCCTGTTTCTGCTCAATGCCCGCGCGGCCCTCATCGTGGCGCTGACCATTCCGTTCTCTCTGCTTCTTCGCTTCCATCTTGCTCGACTTGACCAAAGTTCCCGTCAACCTGCTCTCGCTGGGCGCGCTGGATTTCGGAATGGTGGTGGACGGCGCGGTGGTCATGGTCGAAAACATCGTGCGGCACATGAGCCGCCGCAAGAACGGTTCCGCTGCAGGCCGCGCATGACCAAACACCCGAGCAGATCGATTCGCGAGGCCGCTCACGAAGTGCAGCGCCCGGTGTTCTACGCCATCGCTCATCATCATCACCGCCTATATGCCCATCTTCACGCTGCAGCGCGTGGAGGGCCGGCTGTTCCGGCCCATGGCCTGGACCGTCGCCTTCGCCCTGCTGGGCGCGATGACGTTTTCGATCCTGGTTGCGCCGGTGCTTGCGAGCGCGTTGTTCCGCAAGGGCGTCAAGGAAACGCACAATCCGGTCATGGCTTATCTGACCGAGCGCTATCGGCGGCGGCTGCGCTGGTGCGTGGAGCATCGCTGGCTCACCGTCGGCGTCGGTGTGGCTTGTCTGGTGGTCACGCTGTTTCTGGGCTTCAGCGGAGTCATTGGCGCGGAGTTCCTGCCTCACCTGGATGAAGGCTCGATCTGGGCTCGCGGCACCCTGGCGCAAAGCACAAGCCTCACCGAAGGCACGCGCTTCATGAACCAGGCGCGCCTGATTTTTGCGTCGTTCCCGGAAGCGAACGCAAGTGATCTCCGAAATCGGCCGGCCCGATGACGGAACCGACACCGGCGGGTTCGGAAACACGGAATACTTCGTCGACCTCAAGCCGAAGGCGGAATGGCGGCCGGTATTTCGAGAGAACAAAGAGGAGCTGATCGCCGCCATGAATCGAGAGATTGCAAAGTTGCCGGGCGCGACCTGGAACTTCTCCCAACCGATTGAAGACAACGTCGGAGAAACCCTCACCGGCACCAAGGGCCAGCTTGCGCTGAAGGTCTTCGGGAACGACTTGAGGACCCTCGAGGAGAAGGGCGACGAGATCAGCGGCATCATGCAGCGGGTTCCCGGCATCACCGACGTCAAGCTGTATCGCGACACCGGCCAGCCGAATCTCAACTTCACCATCAACCGGCAGCAGGCGGCGCGTTTCGGAATCAACGTCACCGATATACAGGACGTGATCGAAACCGCCGTGGGCGGGAAAGCCGTGAGCCAGGTGCTGCCGGCAGGGACTCCGGAGCGCTACGACGTGGTGGTGCGCTATCAGGAGCCTTATCGCAAGGATCGCGAAGGCCATCAGCAACATTCGCCTGCTCTCTCCTTCCGGAGAGCGGGTCTCGCTGGCGCAGCTCACCAACATGGAAGTTCGCGACGGCGCTTACGACATCTACCGCGAAGGAAACAGCCGCTACGTCAGCGTGACCTTTAACGTGCGCGGGCGGGATCTGAACAGCTCGGTCGAAGAAGCCATGGCGCAGATCAATCAGAAGGTCAAACTTCCGCCGGGCTATCGCTTGGAATGGTCGGGCGAATACGAGAGCTCGAAGCGGGCCTCGGCGCGCCTGGCGGTCATCGTGCCGCTGACCGTCCTGATCATCTTCATTTTTCTCTACACCATGTTCCGCTCGGCGAAGTGGGCGCTGCTGATTCTTGGCGGTCGTGGCCATGGCGCCGCATCGGCGGATTGCTGGCGCTGTTGCTCACGGGCACGCACTTCAGCGTGTCGTCCGGCATCGGCTTCCTGGCGCTCTTCGGCGTGTCGGTGCAGACCGGCGTCATCATGCTGGAGTACATCAACCAGCTCCGGGCTCGGGGCCACACCATCGTGGATGCGGCCATCGAAGGCGCGGTGCTCAGGCTTCGTCCCATCATGATGACCATGCTGGTGGCAACCTTCGGACTGGTGCCGGCGGCCCTGTCGCACGCCATCGGTTCCGACTCGCAGCGGCCCTTTGCCATCGTCATCGTGGGTGGCCTGATTGCCGCCCTTGCGATGAGCCTTGTCCTGCTGCCCACGCTGTATGTCTGGATCGCCAGGGATGGAGACAAGCTCCCGGAACCGGAGGCAGCCGCTTGAAAGTCTAGAGCTGCTCCGAAGGTCGTGCCGCGAGGACTGACGTGGCGTTTGCTCGGCTGTCTGGCGTTCGTGCCGACGTGACGCCGGAGCGGCCTTCGGCCAGAGCCCGGTACAGCAATCACGCTCGACGAAGCCATCCAGATGGCGCTTCAGCACAATCACAACCTGCTGGCGGCCCGCACCACGATCCAGCAGAGCCAGGCCGAGGAGATGACGGCGAACCTGCGGCCGAATCCTTCGCTGTTTGCCGACTGGGAATACCTGCCGCTCGGCTCGCCGCCAGCAGAATCCTGACGTCTATGGCGGCAGACACTCGACTACCTCCACAACAATTCACGAAGCTCGATATCGGCCTCAGCTATCTGTTCGAGCGCGGCAAGAAACGGCAGCACCGGCTTGCAGGCCGCCAAGGACATCACGGCGCAGACCCGCTCGCTGGTCGCCGACAACGAACGCAGCTTACGTTCAATGTCGCCTCTCAGTTCGTCAACGTGCAACTCGCCGAATCGACGCTCGAACTCGCGGAGCAGGATTTGAAGAGCTTTCAGCAGACCGTGGACCTCGGCGAGATGCGCTACAAAGCCGGCGGGATCAGCGAAGACGATTACCTGAAGATCAAGCTTCAGCTGCTGCAGTTCGAAACCGACTTTCAACAGGCGCAGCTCGCGAAGGTCCAGGCGCTCTCCGACCTGCGGCAGCTGCTGGGATACGAATCCGTTGTCCGCGGATTACGATGTCGGCGGGCGTTTCGACTACCAGCCGGTGAAGGGCAATCTCGAAGACCTGCAATTGAAAGCTCTGCAGAACCGGCCGGATCTGCGCGCCGCGCAACAAGGCGTGACCGCTGCAAAAAGCCAGTACGAACTGCAGAAGGCCATCGGCAAGCACGATGTCACGGTGTCAGGTCAACTATTCGCACGTCAGTGGACTCAACACCGCCTCGTTCTTTGGAAGCATTCCGCTGCCGATTTTCGACCGCAACCAGGGCGAAATCGCGCGCGCACGTACGCCATCACTCAAGCGCAGGAGCAGCAGAAGGCGGCGAGCGAGCAGGTCCTGACCGATGTGCACGACGCCTATGAGGGTCTGCGGACAAACGACAAAGTGGTAACTCTTATCGCTCCGGCTATCTCGATGTGGCGCAGAAAGACCGCGACATCAGCGAATACGCCTACCAGCGCGGCGCCGCCAGCTTGCTGGATTTTCTGGACGCCGAGCGCAGCTATCGCGCCACCCAGCTCGCCTACCGGCAAGCGCTTGGCCGCGTACTTGCTGGCTCTCGAGCAGCTTCGAGAAGCGGTGGGGCTGAGAGATCTGCCATAGCTACATCTGAAGTCCGCTTGAATGGAAATCCGGCATGGAGTTTCGAACCCGATCGCCAAAGGAGCCCGTATTCGTGAACAAGCAAGATGTACGAAGCCGGATCGAGGAAATTGGAATCATTCCGGCGAGTTCGTGTCTCTTCCACTGAAGACGCTCTTTTCGCCGCGGAGGCAGTTCCCGAGGCGGGATTCCCATCGTCGAGGTCACGTTGACCGTGCCCGAAGCGCACAAGGTGATCTCCCACCTTGTTCGGAACGCGCCGGATGTGATTGTCGGCGCAGGAGGCGTCTAGGATGTGGAAACGGCGCGCAGTCTGTCTGGATGCCGGAGCCAGCTTCCTGACCAGCGACGGGTTTGATGCTGAAATCGTAAGATTTGCGGTGGAGGAGAATGCGGTTGTGATCATCCCGGAACTCTGACCCCGAGCGAGGTCATTGAAGCGTGGAAGATGGGCCCGATTTTGTCAAGGTGGTTCCCTGCGGACAGGTCGGTGGCGAGAGCTACATCCGGGCCTTGAAGACGATGTTTCCTAACGTGCCCCGATCGCAGCTGGTGGAGTGAATCAGCAGACTGCGTGCAGCTTCATTCTGGCCGGCGCCGATTGCGCTGGGCATCGGCGCGGAGTTGATCCCCAGGGAAGCGATCCGCCGGCGGCAACCCGATCGAATCGCAGAGTTGGCGCGCCGGTTCACGATTTCCATGAACGAGCGCCCGGGAACAATGAACTTATAGCCAGGTTCGAGTCCGTCCTCGGAGGCGGACCTGCGGTCGTGGTTTCCCTACGTTCTCCGCAGTGCGTTCCTGGAAGGGACAGATCAGGACTGTCGTGAATCAATACTTGACCGGCGTCTTCACCGCGAGCATCACCACGTTTGCAGCCACTAATGTGGATGACGCCTTCTCCTTACTCTCTTCTTTGCCCGGGGATCTCAACCCGACGCATTGTCGCCGGTCAGTATCTTGGATTCGGGGCGATCATCCTGGTTAGTCTGTTCGGCGTCTGGGCCGCGCTCACGATACCGCATCGCTGGATTCGCCTTCTAGGGTTGGTGCCACTTGCGATAGGAGTCAAGCATTTACTGCGAACTCGCCGAGCCGACCAAAAATCCCCCCACCTTAGCAGCGGTGGTGTTGTATCGATCGCTTTCGTCACTTTATCGAACGGCGCCGACAACATCGGGGTGTACGTACCGTTCTTCGTGAGCGGCCGACCTTACCTCTGGCTGATCTTGAGCGTGTATGCAGTGATGTCGCGATGTGGTGTTTGGTGGGCCGATGGCTCGGGAAGCACACGCTCATTCTGCGCTCCGTTGATCGCTGGGGACATTGGGCGGTTCCGTTGGTATTCATTAGCCTAGGATTTTATGTCTTGAATTCGTAACAACCTCGCAGTGGTAAACGAAAGAATTTCGAGCAACTCATTCCTTCGCGGGAGCGATCGCAATGCTAACAGCCAGTTACCAAGCACTAGCACCCCACTGAGTGTCAACCTTTATGAACAATTTATGTTTCGTTTATTAGAAATTCACGGCCACTCCTGTCCAATGGACTCGGCTGATTTCATGCGCGTCGGTAAGGACGCTGGACTCTGCCCTGGAGGCCGAGATGGTTGTCAAAACCATATTGATGGTGTTGTGCACCTGTGGTGTCGCATTCTATGTGCGATTTTAGTGGCATTAAGAAAGATTGCATGCCTCGATCCAGGGGATACTGGGTGCGCCTGCGACTCGACTCTGCTGAAGAGACGATGATCGAGTTCCCGGTGCGGCAAGAGACGATGACTCGTGCTGCGTGAATGCGAGCGGTGGAACCTGCCATGCCCTGCGGCGGCACAAGAGTCCGAACAAGCGTGATAACCCGCGAACGACATGAGGAGGTCAGGTGAAGCTGGTAAGGTTTGAAGACATCAATGGGAGGGAAACTTTCGTCAACGTGGATCGGGTCAACCGCGTTAGCGATTATGGAAGCGGAACAACCGAAATCAACTTTGGCGACGAACAGGCAACAGTTTATGTCGCGATGGAAGTCTCAAAAGTAGCTTCAACACTCCTGAAAGCAGGAAAGAGTTAGTGGGCGGCCGCTAACAGCCGAAAGATCGTAGCTCTAAAAGATCCCGTCGCTCTAATTGATCGAGCGGGCCAGCGGCACGCCGCGGTCAACAGCTTCTTTCGCCAGTCTCGAATGCCACTCGTAATCGTTTCCCGGATTTTGCTCTTAAAGATTCGAAGCTTGCGTATCCCTCTGTGAAGTTGAGATCTGACCCCACAAATGACTAAGATGAGGTTCCGCTGCGGGTTACGTTCGGACAACTACTCGGAAGCTATGCTTGACGGCCTGCAGAATGCACCTTCGAATCAGTTCCGGCCGAGAGGTAGTGCTGCTCTCCCAGGGGGAATGCCACAGCGTCACATCTGCCGCCGCATCGCCACAACTCGCGTATCAGATCTGACGCACGTGCCAATCTTGAAGCATCTAATCCGACTAGCTTTTGCCAACGTGCGCTCTGTGACGCGCGAGTCCGAGTAGTTCAACGAGTTCAACGACTCAGGCGCGACCGAATATCCAATGCGATCAGTCGGATTGGCGTGAACAGCCCCCACATTCACTCCGTCACGGCCAGTGGGCTGCGCTGACAAACCTTCGATCAAAGCATAGATCCGGTTTGCCGACAACGACTAGGGAACCTCTGAGCAACTCGTCGATTTTGAGTACCGGCCTCGGGCATAGGGCACAATGCCGGTGAATGTTCTCAGAATTCTCTGCGATCTCGCTGAAACCCGCCATGCACGTGGGGTTTCAGACACACTCCCGCCTATGCGACCGCCAGCCGTTTCCGGTGCAGATACAAGTTCACCAGCGCGAAGCAGGCGCACAGCCGCTCGTGGTTCTTCTTCAATCCCCGGTATCTCACTTTCTCGAAGCCGAAGATGCGCTTCAGGATCCGAAACGGATGTTCTACCTTCGCGCGGACTCGCGCCTTCGTCCGATTCTTCGCCTTTTGTAACTCATCCACAAAGTCCTTGTACTTCACTCTGCGGCTGGTCATATCTTGTGCCTGCGGAGCCGCTTGCCGGATCGCTTCGCCCTGTCCCTGATACCCGCCATCGCCCCACACTTTTCGTTCGTCGCCGTGCAGCAGGTCCGGCAGCATGTGCTTGTCGGCTACCGAAGCCGCCGACGTGCACACCGAATGCACGTGGCCCTGCTTGGAGTCCACGCCGACGTGGGCCTTCAGCCCGAAGTACCACTGCTTGCCTTTGCGCGTCTGATGCATCTCGGGATCGCGCTCTCCGCTGCGGTTCTTGGTCGACGACGGCGCATGCAGAATGGTCGCGTCCACAATCGTGCCCCGGCTGATGCGGACGCCCCGGCTCTCCAGATATTCGTTCACCCTTTGCAGCATGGCTCCGCCCACATCGTGTTTCTCCAGCAGATGGCGGAACTGTAAGATTGTGCTCTCGTCCGGCGCCGGCGCTCGCCCCAGGTCCACGCCCGCAAACCGCCGCAGCGCGGGCGATTCATACAGCGCCTCCTCCGCACCCGGATCGCTCAGATTGAACCACTGCTGCAAAAAGTACACCCGCAGCATGATGCTCAGGCCCACCGGAGGCCGTCCGTTCTCTCCCTTCGGATAGTGTGGTTCTACCAACCCCTGTAACTCGGCCCAGGGCACCACTTGCTCCATCTCGTCGAGAAACTGTTCTCGCTTGGACTTCCGCCCGTACCTCTCGAAACCTATCTGCGCCGCCAGCGTCTGTTGTCGCACTCGTGTTTTCCCTCCGACTTACACACTACCCGCGCAGCCTGTGGATCGGCGAGTATTTCAGAGGTTCC